>CAVZZM010000015.1:0-95437 GCA_963779675.1 uncultured Isosphaeraceae bacterium | reverse complement strand
GTTGAACTCGATGTCGCCGCCGAGCCCGGTCTCGTCTGCCGCCTCGACGGACCGCTGAGGGAACTGGAGGCCGTGGATGAGGCCGGCGGGTCACTCCTGTTCCCCGACGGGAGGACCCGCACGGCAGTTATTTCAGGCGTTCGCAGGCCATTGATGGTGGTGAGATCGCCCCGATCGTGCGGGTACCGCTCCGACAAGTCGAGGGGGGCGGCGCGGCGAAGTCAATCAAGCGGCTCCGCGGGGGTGATCCCCGTCGAGGTCGGTGTGAAGCCCCGAGCCCGCTGTCGTCATCCGCCTGGGGAACGCCGCGGGCAAGACATTTCGCGCGGCGGGGCCGCGTTCACGGTCGAGGCGGATCGAACCGAGCCCGACGGCCGGAGGGAACTCTCAATCTCGTGCCGACTCATCGGGGAGGAGGAGCCCGCCCGTTCGCGATGCGCGCCTGGCGGCCCTGAGGACCTATCAAACTCCGCATGGTCGATGCCCGCGGCGCGGCCGTCCACTTCGGCTCCACGTCCCAGCGGAGGTGATGGCCGCGGTACCTTGTCCTTCTCGTACGAGTACAGGCCGGGAGAACAAGAGGTCGGGGCCGCCGGCCGAGTTCCGCTACTACGACCTGACCGGGCAGAGTGGCAGGTCCCGTTCGAGTTCCCGCGACATCCCCCTGCCGTGAACCGCCGGAAAGCCCCCCGTCATGGGCCTGACACGACTGAT
The DNA here is from genome assembly GCA_963779675.1 of uncultured Isosphaeraceae bacterium. Lineage (GTDB taxonomy): Bacteria > Planctomycetota > Planctomycetia > Isosphaerales > Isosphaeraceae > CAVZZM01. The sequence goes on along the minus strand of CAVZZM010000015.1, from coordinate 94,723 downwards.
CCTCCTCGCCCCTCTGCGGCTGGAACGTTGGGCCTGACCCCGACGCACTGATCGTTGACCTCTCCTCATCCCGCGAGGCCGTTCGCGTGGAAGCCGCCGGGATGCTCGAGGAACTGGGTCGCCCCGCGTTGCCGTCCCTCTACCGGGCACGCGACTCCGACGACCCCGGCCTCCGTCGACAGGTCGAGCAGTTGATCGACCTGATCGAGCGCCAGCGGCTCCTCCCCGCGACCAGGGTCCGGCTGGACTTCGAAGACATGTCGTTGCCCGAGGTGGCCGGGGCCCTTGGCGGCAGACCGGCATCCCGGTGGTCGTCGGGCCGGACGACGCTCTCCAGGCGCGGCGAGTCACCCTGCACGCGACGCGGCCGGTCCCGTTCTGGGAGGCGCTCGACCGCCTGGGGATGGCCAGCGGTGCTCGACACCACCCCGGGGTCGCCTTCTCGCCCGCCCCACGTGAACCGACCATCGTGCTGGTTCCCGCCGACGGCCCCGGCCGCGGCCAGCGACGACGGCCCGTTCCGGGTTCACCTCGTCCGCCTGGCTCGCCACCGCCAGGTCACGCCCGTCCGACCACCGGCCGAGGCGAAGCACCACGAGTCACTCTCGGCCGACTCCAGGTGTTCGCCGAGCCCGGCCTCGCCGTGAACCCGATCGGCCCCTTTGTCCTGAAGGAGGCCGTCGACGACCGCGGCCGGGACATCCGTCCTGATCCTCCCATCGGGCCCCTCCAGGCCGGCAGTGGCCGCCTCGCTTCGAGGAAGGCCACGCGGGCCTGTTCTCATTGTCGATACCGCTCAAAGCCGAGGCCGAGCCCGGGGGTCGGCTTCGACGGCTGAAAGGCCATGTCCCGATTTCGATCATCACCCGCGCCGGGGACCCGATCATCGTCCCGCTGGACGACGCCGAAGGTAAGACATCCTCGAAAGGTGGGATCGCGGTGAGCGTGGCCGGCGTCCGTCGTATCGGGGAGGATGTGTCCTTCACATTAAGGATCCATGGCGAGAAGGCCGCCTGTCGCCTCCCCCCGGGCCTGGCGATCCCTCTGAGCGATTACCGGCCGCCTTATCGAGTCGAGGATCACGTCCGGATCCAGGATGATCAGGGGCAGTGCTCTGGTGGAACGCGGGCTCGCAGCAAAACCTTGCGGGCGGAGGGCTGGAGGTCATGGTCACGGTCCACGGGGGACGGGGCGGCCCCCCCGCCCGTCTCCTCTACCACAACGTGGTCGGCACCGCGCTGGAACTGATCTTCGAGTTCACCGACTTGCCGCTGCCCTGAGGGCGGTTGTCGGGCCGTTGCTCCTGATGAATTGATACAGGCTGCAGGGCCTGAAGTTCTGATGTCCCTGACGGCGGGAGTTCGATGGTGCATCCTCAACCGGCAATTCTCCGAGGTCATGCCGCGTGCGGCCCCGAAGCGGTGTTTGCCGAACGACTACGCTGAGCCACCCGGAGATCGCCCGGCATCTGGGGATTGGCCGAACGTCGGTGCGGTGGACCAGTTCGCCGGCCGGAACCATCCAATACCGAGCCACGGCGCAGGTTAATCCGGGCGGGGGGCCTGGTATAATCGCGTCGTGCCGCGCCCGGTGGCCCCGCGGCGCGACGGGATGATTCGACTTGTGATGTCCGTGGATGGAGAATTTCCGACGATGACTCAACCGATTCGCGTGGCGATCACCGGGGCCGGCGGCCAGATCGGCTACGCCCTGTTGTTCCGACTCGCCTCGGGTGCGGTGTTCGGCCCCGACCAGCCGGTGTCGCTCGGCCTGCTGGAGATCACGCCCGCCCTTCCGTCGCTGAAGGGCACTCTGATGGAGCTGGAGGACTGCGCCTTCCCGTTGCTCAGGGACGTCAGGGCGACCGACAAGGCCGAAGAGGCGTTCGAGGGGGCCGACTGGGTGATCCTCGTCGGCGGCCTGCCGCGCAAGGAAGGGATGAGCCGGGCCGACCTGATCCGCGCCAACGGGCCGATCTTCACCAGCCAGGGCAAGGCGATCAACGACGCCGCCGGGCCGGACGTCCGGGTGCTGGTCGTCGCCAACCCCTGCAACACCAACGGCCTGATCGCCCGATCGCACGCCCCGAAGGTGCCGGCCGAGGCGCTGGTTCGCCATGACCCGGCTCGACCAGAACCGCGCCGCGTCCCAGCTCGCGCAAAAGGCCGGTGTCGGTGTCGGCGAGGTCACCAAAATGGCCATCTGGGGCAACCACAGCGACACACAGTATCCCGATTACAAGCATGCCCTGATCGGCGGCACGCCGGCCCCCGAGGTGATCACCGACGCCTCCTGGTTCACCGAGACGTTCATCCCGACCGTCGCCAAGCGTGGCGGGGCGGTGATCAAGGCCCGGGGCGCCAGCTCGGCGGCCTCGGCGGCGAACGCGGCCCTGGACAGCGTCCGCTCCGCGTCGTCCCCGACGCCGAAGGGCGACTGGTTCAGCGCCGGGATCGTCTCGGATGGGAGCTATGGCGTCCCCGCCGGCCTCATCTACAGTTTCCCGCTCCGCTCCGAGGACGGCAAGGGCCGGACGATCGTCGAGGGCATCGACATCGACGCCGACGCGCGCGAGCGGATCGATGCCTCCGCCAAGGAACTTGAGAGCGAGCGAGAGGCCGTCAAGGATCTGCTCGGCTCTGCGGTGTGAGACCGCGACGGGGGACCGAGAGGTGATGCTCGGGCACCGTGGCATGTCGTGAATTTCCCCAGCCACTGAGGTCTCATCCGAGCTTCGTAGGCCGGGCGGAAGCCCGGCCTACGAAGACTCGCGAGTCGATGAGTAACCTTTCGTAACACGTCCCACCGACTGGTGCCCTCGAAGCGATCTGGAGGTCTCCCGATCCGTCGAGTAGATTGGTCGCCGCTCGTTGATTCCATCCCATATAGATCCAGCTTGGGACGGCGCCCCTTCCATGACGACGACGCTTGACGGCGTGGATCGTTCTCTTTGCGTTCGCACGAAGTTTCCCCCCGGACTACGCGCTTTCAATGCCGGTGGCGACCTGCTTCGAAGGCTCGGCCTGTCGCGACTGAGGCTCGATCCAGATCAGTTGCAGGACCGCGCCCGGCGCCAGACCGGTCTCGATGACTTCGGTCCCGACCATTTTCGGGAGCCGATGACCCGTATGCTCGCCGAGGTGAACCGCCGGGGCGAGATCACGCACATCGGCCGCGCGGCCCTCCACGACTACGTCGTCCGGCAACTGTCGACCCGTCTCCACGTTCAGGACACCCTGGCGAGGAACCCGGAGATCCTCGACGTTCCGTTGCGACGGCCGCTGATCGTCACCGGCATCCCGAGGAGCGGGACGACGCTGCTCCACAATCTGCTCTCGCAAGACCCGCAAGGGCGACCGCTACGGCTCTGGGAGATCTACCGACCTTGCCCGCCTCCCGATCGGGAAACCCAGGACAACGATCCGCGTATCGACGAGGTCCGCGCCTACGTGGCCCGGGTGGAGCGACTGGTGCCGCGGCTCGCGCAGGCTCACGCGCTCGACGCGAAGGGCCCCGAGGAGTGCAACGGCCTGTTCGAGCCAAGCTTCACCAGCGAATTGATGATGCTCCGGGTCAATACTCCGGACCACGACGCGTATCTCCGACAGATTGACATGCGGCCGTCATACCAGGAATACCGCCGTCTGCTCCAGTTGCTCTCCTGGCGCATGGCGGGCGACCACTGGGTGCTCAAGGCCCCGATGCACCTGGCGCACCTCGAGGTGCTGCTGGAGGTCTTTCCGGATGCCTGCGTCGTTCAGACGCACCGCGATCCGGTCGAGGCCCTGCCGTCGCTGTGCAGCCTCAAGGCGATCATTCGCGAACTCTACGCCCGGGAACTCGATCTGGGCGCCATCGGCCGCGAGATGCTCGACCTGCTGGACGTGGCGTACCACGAGAGGTCAACGACGCACGCTCCCGTCTCGACCCCGACCGCTTCGTCGACGTTCATTACCGGGCGCTGCTTCGCGACCCCGTGGGGACCGTGCGACGCATCGGCGACCACTTCGGTTTCGACGTCAGCACCGAATTCGAGCGTCGTATCCGCGACTGGCTCGACCGCAACCCCCAGCACAAACACGGCGCCCATCGCTATAGCCTCGAACAGTTCGGGCTCGACCGCCAGAAGACCGAGCGAACTCTGGCCCCGTGCCGCGACCAGGCCGAGGCCGTGCTGGCCGCCAGCATGATGCACTCATCGCCCGCGGGGCCCGCCTGATCGGTTGGATCGGCCCTGGCGATCGACCTTGACCGCCTTGGGCGATCGCGATACTCTGCCCATCCTCCGCACGGCTCGGGCCGCATTGCGCCTGACCGTTGCGGAGCGAGGCGTCATTCGCCAGACCAGAACGCGCGGGGTTGGCACCCGATGGATTGGGATGCTGGCCAGGTCGGGAACGAACCCCGACCTTCGCGGCACGCCGCTCGATCGACCAGGTTGGGGCGAACCGTGTCGGGAACGCGGTCACGGGCTGCATTCTCAGGGAGGAGACAGCATGCCGTCCGCCACACGACGGGCCACCGCGCGCCGCAAGGCGTGGGGGCGCGGCCCCATGATCCTGCGGTTCGAGCCCCTGGAGAGACGCCAGCTCCTGTCCGACGGAGTCCTCGCGACCTCGGCCCCGACCTCCTCTGGAGGGCGACCGGACCTCGTCCTCACGGCGTTCGACACCTTGCACAACCTCGATCTCGGCGAGGCGTTCAACGCGGTCGGAACGGTGGAGAACCTCGGCAACGCCCCGGCGCCGGCAGGAGTCGAGGTGGACGTGTACGCATCGCCGACGTCGGAGATCAACGCCGGCGCGGTCTATGTCGGCACCACCACGCTGCCCGAGGCCATCGCGCCGGGACAGAAGGCGACATTCCGCGAGGCGATGGATGCCCCCCCCGTTGTCATCCCGGGCCTCAACGCGAACGGGACGTACTACTTCGTCGCGAAGGTCGACCCGCAAAATCTGGTCAACGAGCAGATCGAGAGCAACAACGGTGGGACCGCCGTCGATCCCTCCTCGCTCGTGACGGTCACGACCAAACCCTTGACCGTGCTCTCGCCCGGTCTCGCGACCGCCTCGCAGACCTCGCTGAACTGGGGTGACTCGCTGACCCTGACGAGCCAGGTGGCGAACAACTCGGGGGCCATCGTCCCCGGAGGACGCGCCCGCGTCGTGCTCGCGCCGGACGGCACGTCCCTGATCGGGCCCCAGGCCGTGACGATCGGCGAGCTGACCCTGCCCTCGATCGGGGCCGCCCAGATCACCCAGGTCAGCGGCACGGTGACGCTCCCGGCGAACCCGCCTGGTCCACTGGCCGGCTCCTCGACGTTCAACGTGGGGATCATCGCCGACTCCGGGACGGTGGATTCGTACCTGGGCGCGACGAAGGTCCAGATCGCGGCCGGCACGCCGCTGCCTGCGACCGCGAAGCCCGACGTCACCGTGGCGAGCCTCCAACCGCTCGACACGGACCTGAGCTGGTCGATGCCGTTCCGGGTCAAGGCGACGATCCAGAACGAGGGCGCCGCGGCCTCGGGCCCATTGCGGGTCAGCTTCCTCCTGGTCGACGCCAACCGTCCCGACGCGGCGCCTCTGGCGATCGCCGACGCGGTCCTGGACAGCCTGCAACCCGGTTATCAGCAGGACCTGCTCCAGACGATCGACCTCTCGGGCAAGCTTCCCGTTGGCGTGGACCCGGCCACCATCGCCGGTCGGGTCGTCGTTCAGGTGGATCCGGAGAACGCGATCGACGAGGCGAACGAGGCCAACAACGACCTCGTCTCCGGTCCGATCGTCCTGAAGCTGCTCACGCGCGAGGGCCGCACCGAGGTGCCGAAACCCGGTCAGGTCATCACGGCCCAGCCCCAACCGGCCACCCCACCACCGCCAACGACGCCCCCCACGCAGAACCCGCTTCAGCCCCCGTTGCCAACCCGCGAGCAACGGGCGGAGCAGGCGGCGGTGCGACGCGCCCTGTTCATGCTGAAAGTCCAGCAGAACCGGCTCCGGCTCCAGGTCTTCCGGGATCGCGCCCAGGAGATGGCCCAGAGAGGGCCGCACTTCCGGGTTCCGAGAGCCGCGAACCTGACGAATTCGGGGCCGCGCGCGTCCTGACCGGATCGAGGACGTTGGCCGTTCTCCGACCCGACAAACAACACGACGCCCCTCCGACCCTCCACTTATTGCGGGCTGGAGGGGCGTTTGTTGCGGGTGGCACCTCGATCGGTCGAGATCGGTCGTTCCTCACGATCCTCGTTACCGCACGGGACGACGAGCACTCGCGGCGTTGAGCATCATCGTCGCGAAGGTTGTCGGAACCGGGAACGTGAGCGAACTGGTCAAGACACCGCTCCGAAGGGCCCCGTTGATCAAGACAGTGTCCGTGATCGTCGGCAGCGGGCTTTGCAGGATGATGGTCGGGGCCCCTCCATCCGGGATGGCGAACAGGATGGGGTTGGTGCCGGGCGCCGCGTTGGCGTCCAGGATGGCCTGGCGGAGCGAGCCGATCCCGTTATCCGCCGTGTTCGTGACGATCATCGGCTGGACCGCCGAGCCCGACCCGACGGCGATCGGGCCCGAGAACTCGGAGGTATCGCCCTCAGGGCTCGTGACCGTCGCCGTCAGAAGGAACCCGTCGGGTGTGGGGAACGGAAACCGCCCCTCGAAGCTCGCGTCCCCCTGGGCGCTGGTCCGGACCGTGATGGTGCCGAGGGGCATCTGTCCCTCCACGGAGCCCCCTGTTGTTGATCCGGGCGCGTTGGTGAAGAACTGGACGGTGTAGAGCGTGTCGGGACGGGCGGACAGAGTCCCCTTCGATCGAGTGAAGATGCCGTCGCACGAGGCGGTCCACAGGATCGGATGGTTCTGAAGATTGTTGGCGCCGCTGTCAGTGTCTCCCAGGTCGTTCGGGTTGATCGTCCCGTCCGCGTTCAGATCGATGCCGAGGCCGCCGTTCGACCAGATCCGGTTTGTCAGGATCGCGTTCGCCGTGCCCGACTCGACCGCGATGCCGGAACCGTCGTTGCCGGTGATGGTGTTCGTCATCCCGGCGGCCAGGCCGCCGATCGCGTTTCCGAAAGAACCCTCGATCCGGGCCCCGTCGCCCCGGTTGCCCGGGTTCCTGCCGAGGAACGGGTTGAGGCCGGGCATCACGCCGATGTCGTTTCCCTCCAGGCGGTTGCGTGACGAGTTCGGGCCGAGGACGTGGACGCCATCCCCCCCGTTGGCCGAGATCACATTGCCGGCGTTCGTCTGGGAACGGCCGATCTGGGTCGGGCCGCCGATGAGGTTGTTCGACGACTCGACGCGGATGCCGTCGCCGCCGTTGCCCGGCGTCGCGCGGCCCCGCCTTTCGAGGGGCCGACGACGCCGATCTGGTTGCCGGCGACCTGGTTGCCGCCGGCGTTCGGGAGGATCCAGATCCCCTCGGCGCCGTTGCCGGCGATGCTGTTGGTGTCCTGCGCAGGGTGCCGCCGATGGTCGCGCCGATCGCGTTGACCAGCACGCCCTGGGCCGTGTTGCCGTTACCCCGGAATGCGACAGACGTTGGGGAGGGATCGCCGTTCGCGTCGACGTGATCAACGGGGTACGTGCCCAGGAAGTTGCCCTGGACCAGCACCCCCTCGGCATCCAGCGGCGCCCCGGACGGGCTTCCGATCGCCACGCCGATCTCGAACCCCTCGATGGCGAACCCCCGAACGATGCTGCGCGGGGCACCGATCTCGATGCCGATCGTGGCGCACCCGACTGTCGGGAATGTCGCGGCTGTCGAGAACCACCCGGACCCGGGCGTTGTTGCCGTTACGGGCGAGAACCGTACTTGGCGACGAGGTGATGAGCGTCGGCTGGCCCGGCTGATCGTCCGCATAGTGGAACGGGACCGGGAGTTGCGCCTGGGTGTACGCATCGAGGGTCAGCGCGTCGGTGATCCGGGGCAGGGGGGAACTCAGTGCGATCCGCCAGGTCTGCGAGCCCGGGTCGAACCCGGTGACGGCGACCCCCGGGGCGGTCTGCGCCGGGATGGAGAACGCGATGGTGTCCGGCCCGAGGCGGGCGTTGGCGTCCCGGATCGCCTGTCGGAGCGAGCCGGCGCCGGAATCGTCGGTGTTGCTGACCCAGAAGGTCGTCAGGAGTTGGCGTTCCTCCAGGCTTTCGAGGACGGGCTGGCTCTCGATCACCCGACGTCGGCGTCGGGGATGAAAATCTTGGCGGGCTCGGCGTCGAGACAGCGTCATGGTGGCTCACTCCTGAGTGATCGCAGGCGCGGACGACGACCGGCCCGGACCGATCCCCGGCCCCGGCAGCGTGCGCACGACGTCGTGCGTGTGCGGATGGCGGCGTCCTCGGTACTACCTTAGAACACACGATCCGACTAGGCATACTATGGCACGGCCGGAGTGCGAACAGCTACGCCGCGCATGGTCCTCCGGTTCGAGGGCCAAACCATGCCGGGAACGGATCATCTCGGTTCGAGAACGACCCCGAGATCGGTAGAGTGATTTGACGACGAGTCCATGTCCGCGCCCGACGATCGGATCAGGGCCCGAAAATCGGCCTGATCTCGCAGGGAGGCGAAGTCGGGGTCGTGGGCGGCGGTGGCGGGGTCGAAGCCGACGGACAGGGCGCGGCGGAGCAGGTGGATCGCGCGTTGCGCGTGTCGGGGAGAGCGAATCTGGGCGTGGAGCAGGGCCATCGCGCAGGCGGCATTGTAGAGCCGGTGGGGGCCGGGGACGCGCTCGAGGCGGTCGACGTCGGCCTCGGCGGCGGGATCGCCGAGCCGGGCACGGATCAGGGCGCGGAGCTGGAGGGCGTCGGCGAAGTCCGGCTCGACGTCCAGGGCGGCGTCGAGGTGCTCCAGGGCCGCTCCCGGGGTCGGACTTGCGGAGCAGGTGGGCCAGGCCGAGGTGCGCCCGAAGGTGGGTCGGGTCGTGGGCCAGGACGCGCCGGAAGTCGTCGAGGGCGCCGTCGGGGTCGTCGTCGAGGCGGGAGAAGCCCCGGGCGACCCGCGTGACGAGGTCGTCGGGCTGTCGTCGCAAGGTGTTGGCGAAGTCGCGCTCGGCCTCGTCGTGGCGGCCGAGCCGGTCCAGGGCCTCGGCACGGGCGGCCAGGGTGGGCGCGTCGCGATGTCCCAGGGCAATCGCGTGGTCGAGGTCCGCCAGGGCGGTGGCCGGATCGCCGAGCTGGAGGCAGACCAGGGCCCGGTTGAGGCGGGCCGCGAGGAAGTTGGAGTTGTCGGCCAGGGCGCGGTCGTAGGCGTCGCGGGCCTCGGTCAGCCGGTCGGCCGCCGCCAGGGCCAGGCCGCGGTTCAGGTGCGGCCAGGAGAACTCGGGCGCCAGGATCGTGCAGATGCTGAAGTCGTGCGCGGCCACGTCATAACGGGCTTGCTGGTAGTGGCAGAGCCCCAGGGCGAACCAGGACCAGAAGCGCTCGGGATTGAGCGTCACGGCGCGGTTAAGCAGGGCCTCCGCCCGATCGGCCTCGCCGCGAGCGAGCAGGGCGGTGCCCAGGAGGGACAGGTCGCGCGCCGAGGTCGGCGGCCGTTGCCGCGGCGCGGGCGGTCGTCGGCCCGGGCCGCCTCGGTCTCGCCCAGGGCGGCGTGATAGCGTGCCCGCTCGTGGAACAGGGCATACGAGGGGTTGGGATCGATCCGTTCGGCCTGGCCGAGCCAGGCGATCGCGTCTTTTAGAGCGTGCCGCAGGGCCTGCTCGTCGTGTCGTCGTTCCGCCTGCAGGATCCGCGCGCGGCCCGCAGCTCGATCAGCTCGCTGAGCTGTTCGAGCAGTTGGAGACGATCGTCTTCGGGCAGCCGGGTCACGTCCGGGCCGGGTTCCCAGCCGTCGGGTCGCCTCAGCCCATAGGCCGCCAGGGCCGCGTCCGCCAGAGACAACCCGCGGTCCAGGTGCTCGATCGGCCCGCTGGAGGTGTTCAGCATGAGCTGGCACTCGCTGAGCGCCTGGTCAAAGGCGACGAGCTGCTGCCGGGCCTCGGCGACCTGCAAGCGGTCGGCCAGCAGGAACGCGATGCCGACGATCACGCCCAGCAGGACCACGGACACCGAGAAGACGGTGGTCGCTCCGGTGGCGCGGGGGTTCCGTCGCGACCACTTGGCCACGACCTCGCGCAGGCTGCGCTCGGGGGCATGCTTCAGCGGGCGATCGTCGAGCAGCCGGCGGAGGTCCTCGGCGAGATCGCCGGCGCGGGCATGGCGGCGGTTCGGGTCGGGGTCGAGACAGCGGCTCAGGATCGAGTCGAGCCCCCAGGGCACCAGAAGGTTGAACTGCGCGAGCCGACGGCGGCCCTTGAAGCCGCTCGTCGAGCATCACGCGGATCGTCTCGCCCAGCCGGGGCCCGGGGGCGGGTCGGAAAACGGATGCTGCCCGGCGACCATCTCGAAGAGGATCAGGCCGAGGGCGTAGATGTCGGCCGCCGTCCCAACGGCCTCGGGGGGCGTCGTGCCCTGACCGCTGAAGGCGTCGAGATGCTCGGGGGCCATGTACGGCAGGGTGCCCCCAAGCCGCGCGCGGGCCTGCTCGCCGTCCTCGTTCGGGTCCTCGACCAGCTCCGCGGAGAGGTTGAAGTCGAGCAGCATCGGCGTACCGTCGGCGGCGATCAGGATGTTCGACGGCTTGATGTCGCGGTGCAGCAGCCCCCGGTCGTGGGCGTGCTGAAGGCCCTCCGCCAGTCGGGCGACGATCCAGACAGCGGCTTGCACGTAGGTGGCCGAGCGGAGGTAGCGGCGGGCGGGCTCACGCTCTTCCTGCTCGTTGGGAACGGGGTCGTGCCCGGCAAGGTCGTTCCACCAGGGAAGGCGGGCGAAGTAACGCCCCCAGATCGAGCGAGCCCGAGACGGCGAACCGATGCCGCCGGTCGCCACATCGATCGATTCGCCCGACGACAGGGCGAACTCGCCGGAAATCACTGCGGGCCCGGACGATCCGTCGGGACGCGAGGGCCCGGTCTCGACCAGTGAGGCCCCGGTGGCCGAGACGCCATGCCCCATCCGGTCCAGGGCGTCGATGAGACTGCCGCCGGTGGCGAGCGAGGGTAGGTAGGCCCCTGCCCCGCGGAGGATCTCGGCGAGGTTCGCCCCGCCGACATAGGGCATGCAGATCAGCCGCCAGCCCGTGTCCGGATCATCGTGAACGGAGTGGATCGGCACAATGTGCGTGTGCTGAAGCCGCGCGAGGTTGCGTGGCTCGTCGCCGAGCGCGGCGGAAACCTTCAGGGCAACCGGGCGATCGGCAAGGTTGAGCTGCTCGGCCAGATAGACGCGGGCGAAGGCGCCCTGGCCCAGCTCGGAGTTGATGCGGAAATGGGCCACGATCTCCCCGGGCCGGGGAAAGCGCTGGGCCATGGGCGTGCCCGATCCGCTGGGAGGGGGCATCTGACGGGTCGGCACGATCGCCGATCCGGCCTTGCCCCTCGACTCGGGGCTCAGATGAACCGAGAAGTTCTCGAGATGGCTGTTCTCGTCCGGAGAGGCGTTGCCGATCGAGGGTTGCGACGGGTCGGGGTGCCAGCCGCCCATCTCGACAACGTCGCTCTCGGGGGCGTCGAGGCTCGATTCTCCGTCGTCGCTCTCGGGGTCCCAGCCGTGGGCCAGGTCATCCGCCGAATCCCGCCACGACGCACCTGGAGCACACTTCGACATCGGGGGCCCCGCCAGTCCCACACGGTCGTCCACGCCCGTTGCCGAATCGGCGCGACGGTCCATTCATGCTTGATCTAGGTTCTGCGTGGTCGATTGTCCAATCCGGATGGGGTCGGTGTTGCCAGATGGATGCGGGACGGGGCGGTTCGAGGGGAGTCGAACCGGCGGGTTGTGCCGGAAAACCACAAGGCCGGACGATCCCGGAATTGTGTTCTAGGTTTCTGCGGGAGGTCCGCCCCACGCGGCCTGCTATGGAGATTGGGCCGGTTCGTGATCTCCCTGTTCGGCCATCGCACCGAGCTTCTGACACAACGGCACAGGAAGACTGGTGATGACCACGTCGGCCACCACGGGTTGGGACGGCATCGCGTCGGTGTCGGCCCGCCTTCCGGATCGAGACGCCCTGGGAGAGCTGGCCGATCGGCTGGCGCGGGAGTTCGACGCTCCGGTCGGTTTGCTCGATCCGACCGAGCGCATCTGGAGGGTCCGCGTGGGGGCCCAGCACGAGGATTTCCCCGACCCCGAGGCCTGCGTCTGCACGATGCTGGGGCTGGGGGGAACGGGCCGGGTGTTCCTCTGGCGGCCGATGCTGGGGCCGGTCTGGTGGCTCGGCCTGCCGGTCGCCACGAGCCCCGCGTCCGGCCTGGTGGCGCTGATCGGGTTCGCGTCGGGGCCCGAGATGAACCGGATCGAGCCCCTGGGGGCCACCCTGCCCGGAACCGGCCCTGCGCGCCTGGGGAGAAGCGGTGCTGGGACGATTGCGCACGGAGGCGGAATCGAGCCTGATGGCCGCCCCTCACCCGGTGGGCTGCGACCTCACTGACCGACCACCTCGTGCGACGGCTACGGGTCTCCGACCCTCCGGAGCGATTTCAGCGCATCGTGGCCCGTTCGCTACGCGAGTCCCTGGACGCCGGCGCGGTGGCCTGGGTGCCGGCCAACCCTCGCGAATCGATTGTGGTCGATGGCGACGATGGCGGGCTGAGCGCCGAGGGATATCGGGCACTCGTCCCGGAGTCGCACGCGGAGCGGATCCGCCTGCTCGATGAACCCACACCACTCGGTCCGCGTCGGGTGGCGGTCGTCGCCGCCGACAAGGACACGTCTTCCGGCTGGCTGATGGTCGCGCGGCCCGCTGAGGATACCGCCTTCAATGCCGCCCAGATCGAGCTGGTGCGCTCGTGCGCCTCGATCCTCTCCACCCAGCGTGCCAATGCGCGACTTTACGGGGACCTGAAGGAGCTGCTCTTCGGCATCATCCGGGCCTTGACCTCGGCGATCGACGCCAAGGACCCCTACACCTCCGGACACTCCGAGCGGGTGGCGCGGATCGCCGTGCGGCTCGGCGAACAGCTCGGCCTGAACCCCAACCAGCGCGGCGATCTCTACCTGATGGGCCTGCTTCACGATGTCGGCAAGATCGGCATCGATGACGGCGTGCTGAAGAAACCGTCCCGATTGACCGAGACGGAATATCGCCAGATCCAGTCGCACGTGAAGATCGGTGTTCACATCCTGTCCGACCTGAAGAAGCTGCACCACCTGTTGCCCGGCGTGGCGCACCATCACGAGAACCTCGACGGCACCGGCTATCCTTCCGGGCTGGCCGGCGAGTCGATCCCGCTCGAAGCCCGGATTCTGGCCGTGGCCGACGCCTACGACGCCATGTCCAGCAGCCGGCCCTACCGCCGCCGACTCAGCCCCGAGCAGATCGACGACATCTTTCGAAAGGGTGCCGGGAGCCAGTGGGACCCGAAGGTCATCGAGGCCCTGTTCGCCTGCCGCGCGGACGTCGAACGGATTCGCTCCAAGGGGCTCGGCGACAGCCTTCGTCGCGTCGTCGGCGATACCCTCGGCCGCCACGAGGACCTGTGAACGCCGGGCCAGTCCCCATGTCCAGGCCCCAGGGCGATGGCGGGCGTTGGGAAATGGGGACTGGCACCGGCCGAAGACGCCCGGATCCTGTCCCCATTTCCCAACCCGGAACCTCTCCGGATCAAGCCGGCGGCGTCACGTCGGTTCGCGTGGGGGATCGGCCGGCGGTCGAGGTTGCCGACTCGCTTGGCGACGGGCGCGGCAGGCCGTGGAGGTTCCTCGGCCGTTCCTTGCGGAAGCGGACGGGGTCGAGGACGATTCGCTCGCCTTCGGTCAGGCCCGAGACGATCCGCAGCCGGTCCCGGTCCGCGTGGTCGACCTCAACCGGCCGACGGTCCGGAAGGCCCGCCGTCCCAGCGACATAGCAGAACTGCCGGCCCCCCTCGACCGACAGCGCCGCGGTGGGCACCACCAGGGCCCCGTCATGATGCTCGGTGACGATCTTGACCTTGGCCGACATGCCGGGCAGAAGGCCATCCGACGGGGGGTTCTCGATCCGGACCGTCGCCATGCGATGCTGGACGTCGATACCGGCATTCCAGTCGATCGACGGAATCTGGTCGATCGTCTCGACCCGTCCCCGATAGGTCCGGTCGGGGAACGTCTCGATGCGGACCTCGGCGGGCATCCCGATGCGCACCCTTGAGGCGATCGACTCGTTCAGCGAGACGTTGACGATCGGGTGCCCGATGTCCGGCAGGTAGAACAGGGGTTGGCCCTGGTAGACCGACGCGCCGACGCGCATCCGGAACTCCTCTCCCCAGAAGATCTCGGCGGCGTGGATGGCCAGGCCGTCGTGAGGGGCACGAATGGTGCTCTTGTCGATCTGCTTCTGGATGTGCGTCAATCGGGCATCTGAGTTCTCGAGTTGCAACTCGGCGAATTCGAGCCGCGACTCAGCCTGCTCGACCTTCACCTCCAGCTCGCGGACCTTGCGGGGGGCCTGAAAGCGAACGTGGTTGTGATAGGCGGCCTCGGCAGCCTGAAGATCGACCTCCAGGCGTTGCAGGGCGATCCGGGCGCTGGCCAGCTCGTCGGACGAGTTGTAGCCGAGGCCGCTCATCCGTCGCGACCATTCGAGTCGTTCCCGGCCGCGCGTTCAGGTCGGAGCGAAGCAGGACGATCTTGCCGGCGAGTTGCTGGGTGATCTCGATGGCCTCTCCATCGCGATATGCGGTCAGGGCGACCCGACCGGCACCGAGGTCGAGCTCCGCCATGCGGCGATCGGCCACGGCACGCTCCCGCTCGATCCGCTGGCGCCGCAGCATCTCCCGGTAGCCCGAGGCGTCGAACCTCAAGAGCACCTGGTCCTTGCGAACCTGGGCCCCATTCTCCACCAGCTCCACGATCGTCGGCCCGGTTGCCGGCGAGCCGTCCGGGTAGATGGCCTCGATCTCGCAATCGATCTCGGTCCGCTCGGCGCCGTCGACTTCACCGCCGACGACCAGGGTCACGTCGACGTCCGAACGGACCACGGGCACCAGGGCGACCCCATCCAGCACGTCGCGCGAGTGGCCGGCGAACGCGAACCACCCGCCCGCGATCCCCAACGCGGCCAGAGTGGCGACCACCCCAAACCTGACGACCTGAAACCGCCATCCCCGTTCGCGCATCGCGGCCCACCCTTGCTCGTGACGACGCGACCATCTACGACAACTGTCATTGTGGCTGGCCCTGTGACAGTTGTCAAGATTCGTGCCGCGGCGTTTCGAGAGGCCGGGGCCGAGGGTTGCTCACGAGGGCGCCTCCGGGTTGTCGTCGGCGAGAGCGGCGGCGTGTAGCATCGCGGCCATGCCTTCGAACAGGGCACCGAGGGTGGAGGCGGCTTCGGCGGGGGCCTCCATGACGACTCGGCCGTCGGCTTCGCGGTGGATCTTGAGCTGCGCGAAGAGTTGTCGCACGTCGGCGCCGGAGGGGGGCGCCGACACGATGGGGGGACGAGATCGGCGCGGAGGAACCGGCCGCGACGGCGGAACTGGCCGCGACGGTTGCCGCCGCCGTGTCGGTCGCGACGCCGTCCCGAGCGGCATCGGCGGCATCGAGGAGGGGCTCGAACGGGTCGGCAACCTCATCGTCGATTTCCGAATCGAAGGTGTCCTCCTGGAGATCGGCGGCGTCGGCGTCGGTCGGCGAGGCAGCGGTCGCGAGTGCCGCGGGTTCGATGATCTTCTCGACGCGAGAGAGGAACGAGCCCGACTCCTCGAACTGGACGGTGTCGGTGTCGCCGTCGAAGAGGCCCTTGAAGAAGGCCTGCTTCGAGCCGACGAGGCCGGCGATCCGCGACTCGATGCCTTCCTCGCAGATCAGGTTGAAGACGTCGATCGGCTGGGTCTGGCCCAGTCGGTAGATGCGGCCGATCCGCTGTTCGAGGACGGCCGGGTTCCAGGGCAGCTCGAGGTTGATGACGCAGTTCGCGGCGCGCTGGAGGTTCAGGCCGACGCCGCCGGCATCGCTGGCGAACAGGATGCGGCAGCGCGGGTCGTCGTGGAACTCGACGATGTTCTGAGTCCGCCGCTTCTGCCCCTCGGCGCCGGTGAAGAAGCCGGCCCGCAGGCCGTCCTCGTCGAGCAGGTCGCGAATGGCCCAGTGCGACAGCGCCGAGCATGCGCCGCCACTGGCTGAAGATGACGATCTTCCGCTGTTGCTCCAGCGCGACCTGCCGGATGAGCTGACGGACCTCGAGCAGCTTTGGAGAGGAAAGCCCCTGGATCATGCTCTCCTCGGGCGAGCAGCCACGGATCGCCGGCCAGACGTCGTCGAACCGGAGCTGCGCCAGGCCGTTGGAGATGATCCGCTGGGTGGTCAGCAGGCTCATCATGCGGAGAAACTCGGCCTGGGTCAGGGGCCGGACCTTGGAACGCTGGATGAGCGCGATGATCGGCTGGATCAGCGCATCGTGCTCCTCGTGCTGCGCATCGGTCATCTCGATCGGCACGCGGGTGTCGGTCCGGGGCGGGAGCTGGTCGAGCACGTCCTGACGGATGCGACGGACCAGGCAGCCCTGGAGCCGCTCGCGGAGCGTGTCGAGATGGCGCACGCCGACGACCTCGCGACGGCCGTCGGCGTGGATGGCGTGGAGGGCACCCAGGCGCCACTTCGGCTCCAAAGCCCGGTCGTCGACCCACTCGACGATCGATGCCAGTTCCTCGATGCGGTTCTCCATCGGCGTGCCGGTGAGCACCAGGCGATAGGGGGGCGTCAGGCCCTTGACCGACAGGGCGGTCTTGGTCGCCCAGTTCTTGATGCGTTGCGCCTCGTCGAGCACGACGAGGTCCGGGGCCCAGAGGCGAATCGCCTCCAGGTCGCGGAGGATTTGCTCATAATTGACGATGAAGATACCGGTGCGTGTGGAACGGTAACGCTCTTGCCGCTCGGTGGGGGAACCGTCGACGACCGTGACCGGAAGCTCGGAGAACAGGGCCCACTCGCGCGCCCACTGCGGTTTGAGCGACGCCGGGGCGATGATCAATCCACGGCGGATACGGCCAGTGCGCCAGAGGATGTCGCAGCCGGCGATCGCCTGGGCCGTCTTGCCCAGGCCCATGTCGTCGGCCAGGAGGAGGTGGCCCGCCGCCAGGAACCGTTCGACGCCTTGCCTCTGGTACGGATACAGCGGTCGCTTGAGCCCCTTGATCGCCGCCTTGAGTTCCGAGGACGAGGGGGCCTGCGCGACGATCCGTTTCAGGCGGTCGCGCTCGCCGTTGAGCAGGGCACGCAGGGCCGGGTCGTGGCGCAGGTTCGGGCCCCGGTGGGCAGGACCTTCCGCACGTCCTCGACCAGTTGCCGTCGTTTCGCGGGGTTCTCCGCGTAGGTCTGCTTCAGGACGAGCCTGCCGTCGTCGCCATTCCGGAACCAGCGACGGGCACGCGCGGCCCGTTCGGATTGCTTGCCGCCAGTCGGAGGTGGGTCGAGCCAGGCCACCTGTTCCAGCCAGTCGCCGAGGCCGGTCAAGGGGCGAGCGGGCCCCAGCGGAGGAGATTGCCGGTCGGCACGCGGCCATTCTCCTGCTCGTCGAGGGCACGTTTGAGCAGACGGGGCCTGGCGTACAGGTGTTCGAGCACGATCAACACGTGCTTGCAGAGCCCCAGCGAATTCTTGAGGAAGTCGGGGCAGTCGCAACGGCCCTCGATCGGTTCGACGCCGTAGAGCAACGTGGTGTACGGCCGGGTGCCGGAGTTTCGCCGTCGTGTCGCGTAGGGACCAAGCAAACGGCCCCCCTCGGGGCGGCCGTCGATCCGCAGGCCATCACGACGCGAGGCGTCGAGGCGTCGCAGCAAGGCATCCATCGCCTCGACACGAACGGGCCACTCGTCGGCGGGGACGCATCGTAATACGTGTCGGACGAGCACATCGGCCGGAACCCTGGGGCTGCGACGGCCCACCCGGGCCATCAGCGCCTGGTACGCCTCGGTCTCGGCATCGCCATTCGGAATGTTCGGCGTGTCGTCACTCATCGCGTCGGGCTCGGAGAAGCGGCTGGGTCGTCCTGCGTCTCCTCGCATTATTCTCGATGGGAACGGCGGCCGCCAGCGTCCGGCGAACGAGTGTAGGGAACGGGCTCAACGGTTCACGGACGTGTCGAGGGTTCGCACGCGACGGCCGTTGACGACCAGGCGGCCGGCGGCGTAGAGGCGGATCGCTTCGGGCAGGGCGTCGCACTCGGCCGCGAAGACCCGCGCGGCGAGCGTGGCGGGGGTGTCGTCGTCGAGCACCGGGACGACCCGCTGGAGCACGATCGGGCCGGTGTCGTACGTCTGGTCGGCGTAGTGGACCGTGCAGCCCGAGACCTTCACGCCGCTTTCCAGGGCCGCCCGGTGGACGGCCTCGCCGTGGAAACCCTGGCCGCAGAAGGCGGGGATCAACGCCGGGTGGATGTTCAGAACGCGCCCGGCATAGTCGTCGGGAATCTGCACGAGCGCCAGGAAACCGCCAAGGATGACAAGGTCGGCACCCTGTGCCCGGATCCTGTCGAAGATCGCGGTGCTGAAGGACTCAAGGGACTTGCCCGATCGGGTGATGACCGCGGCGGGGATGCCGGCCGATTCGGCGCGGCCGATCGCGGCGACGCCCGGCCGGTTCGAGACGACCAGGACGATCCTGCGCCCGGAGCACACCAGCGGCGATCCGGTCAATCAGGTTCTGCAAGGTGGTGCCGCCGCCCGAGACGCAGACGGCCAGGCGGATCGGCGGTTCGTTGTCGGCGATGGGCGGGGTGCGGGGCGCTTCGGGCATGGCGGGCGGCATTCTCGGAGGTTCGTCCTTTCGACTCGATTCCCTGGGGCAGAGAAATGACGGAATGGGCCGGGCGACTCGCGACGGGCCGCCCGGCCCATTCCATCATGATCGGAAATCACCTGGCCTGCTATCCACTGGCAAACCCGGGGGCATTCCCGGGTCGAGTTTCCGGGAGGGCGAGGCTCCGGCCGAGCCGCTGGGGAGGGCGGCTCGGCCGGAGCCTCGCCCTCCCGGTTCGGGTGTCGCATCGAACCTTGGAATGACCCTGCGACCCGCGCGGTTATCGCAGGCCGCCAACCACGCCGTAGCCCGGAATGTATGTGCCGCCGTGGACCGGTTCGGACATCAACGACCCCCGGGCGCCCGGCGTCAGCGCGCCGCTGCCCGGTCTCC
Source organism: uncultured Isosphaeraceae bacterium (assembly GCA_963779675.1). Lineage (GTDB taxonomy): Bacteria > Planctomycetota > Planctomycetia > Isosphaerales > Isosphaeraceae > CAVZZM01. The sequence goes on along the minus strand of CAVZZM010000015.1, from coordinate 75,578 downwards.
CGCCGGGATACCCGTATCCCGAACTGTAGCCATAGCCGGGATAGCCGTATCCCGAGCTGTAGCCATAGCCGCCAGGGTAGCCATATCCCGAGCTGTAGCCATAGCCGCCAGGGTAGCCGTAGCCCGAGCTGTAGTAACTGGACCCATAGCCAAACCCGTTCCCATAGCCGAGCCCGGACGGCCCATAGTAACCAGGGTAGCCCGTGTTGATGCCGAGCCGGAACCCGCCCAGACGGATGCCGAGGCCGGAGTAGCTCCCGTAGCCATAAGACGAACTGCCGAAGCCGGAGTAGCCGCCGAGGCCGGAGTAGCCGCCGAGACCGGGGTAGCCGCCGAGGCCGTACGAACTGCCATAGCCGTAGGTGCCGCCGTAGTAGCCCGATCCGGGGTAGCCGCCGTAGCCGAGCCCGGGGTAGCCGCCCCCCAACGAGATGGCGATCTGGGCGCGACTTTCAGCCGCCGAGAGGGCGATGGCGCCAACGACCAGGCCGGTGAGGACGAGCGTGGTTCGCGGCAGGGAAGGCATTCGAAGACTCATGGTGTCCGCTCCCGGGAGGAAAATCGCCGAGAGGTCGGCGACCCGTTCTGGAGAACGATAGGCCCCCGGGCCCGACGGGCCGGCAACAGGCGTTGGCTCGCCATCGCTCTCCTTGATCCCTGACAGCAATGCAATTTCGAGGCCGTTCACCTAAGAAAACGTCGACTCATGTCGGATCGTTCCGGTCGATCGGCGTCGATCAGTGTGAGCCGACGACGCCGAAGCCAGGGACGCCGAAGCCGGGAGTGTACGTCCCGCCTTGAACGCTGTCGGCCGTCCTCTGAACGTTGGTTGTATCGACGGCACCGCTGTTGATGCCCGGTGTCCCCATGCCGAAGCCGGACACGCCGAAGCCGGGGATAAACATCCCGCCGTGGAGCTGCTCGGCGGTCGGCAAGCCGCGGAAGTCGCCCAGGTTGCTGACCACCCCCCAGCCCGCGATGTAGTAACCGCTGTGGACCTTCTCGGGAATGGCGAAGCCGTTGTTGACCCCGGTATACGGGGTGTAATACCCCCCTTCGACCTTGTCGATCGTGAAGCCCGAGCTTGGGGCGAAGCCGCCGCCCATACCACCGACAAGTCGTCCCGAAGGGCCAACGTCAAAGTTCATCTCATTATTGTCGCCCCGGAAGCGGCGGACCTGTCTCTCGGCGGTCCCGACCAGGGTGGGAGTACCGATCAAGCCAGGGGCGCCGGATGCGGTAGGGGATGCCGGGGAGGACTGGACCGCGGCGAAGGGGGACGGCACGCCCGCCGCAGCCTGGCCCGGCGCGAACGAACTGCCCGCGACGCGCCCCGGCACCATCGGATATCCAACCCCGGGAACGCCTTGAGATGATCTCCGGCCCGTCTGCGCGTGCGACGGGGACGCCGCGAGGATGAGGACGCTCGCCGCCAGCACGACCAAACCTAAGTTGCCATATGACCTCGTGATGCCCGCCATGAGTCGCCCCCCCTTCGCGTCCGCGGATTGGACCTTCCTACTTGAAATTGTCTCGCCATCGTCGCGAAAAGCAAGGACCGAATCGCGCGGTTCGACCACAACGTCAAGGCAGGAGGTCCCGCGCGGCCACCGCGCCGACCTCGCGGCCGTCGATCACAACCGGGACCGTGGCGTCGCCTTCGAAGGTCCGGGCGGTGCGGTAGCGCGGGTCGGCGCCGGGGCCGGTTGGCTCGGTATAGACCTCGACGACCCGCGCGACGAGGTTGACGATCCAGACGACCGGAATGCCCGCCCAGGCATACCGGGCCAGCCCGGCCCGATCCTGCGCGAAGGCTTGATTCGGCGACCTCGACCACCAGGGCGACGTCCTCGGGGCATGCCTTGCGGGTGGTGTAGTCACGGATCGTGCCGCGGATGACCGTTATGTCCGGCTCGGGCTCGCTGTCGTGACCGGTCGGCCCGGCGGGCAAGGCGATGGGGTCCTCCTTGCAGACGAGCCAGCCTTCAGGGGCGACGGCGTTCAGAACTGCATACGCGAGTCTCAGGGCCGTGATGTGAGGATCGCCTTTTGTCATTGTTTTGACGAGCACTCCGTCGAGCAAAACGACATGGTCCTTCGGGCCGAGGATGCCCGCCTCGGCGATGCGGTGGTACGTCTCCAGGCTCATGCGGTACGCGCGGTCGATGACCGGAACGGCCGGCGTCAAGGTTGGCCTCGGCGTCTGAGTCGCGGTGGCCATCGGGATGCTCTCCACGGTTTCGGTAGGGCGGGCACGGCCCACCTCTTTACCAATATGTCCGGACGGTGGGCCGTGCCCACCCTACTGGACCGGCAACCCTATGATCGTGGGCTTCTCATCGACCGAAGTTCTTTAGTCATTGGACATCGGCACAACTCACAGCTTTCGGGTTATCGGTCCACGACGAGGATTCAGGGCCCGGCGGGAGGCAACGACCGGACCACCCGGGCGCAGCGATCGCAGAGGGTCGGGTGCTCGGTGTCCTGGCCGACGGTCGGGCGCAGGTTCCAGCAACGTTCGCACTTCGGGAAATCGGAACGGCGGACGTGGAACCAGAACTTCCGGTCGGGGACATCGAGGGCGCCCTCGGGCCGCTCGGTCTGAACGACCACGTCGGAGACGATGAAGTTGGTCTCCATCAGGTCCTGGTAGGCGTTCAGGGCGACCAGGACGGCGGGGTCGTCGCTGCCGAGGGTGACGAACGCCTCCTGGTTGCTGCCGATGGACTTGGCGGCGCGGAAGCTTCTCCAGTTCGCGGAAGACGACCTCGCGGGTGCCGGTCATCAAGCGTCCAGTCGATCTCGTCCCCCTCGGGGGCCGCGAAGGCCGGGTCCGGCTGGGGCAGGAACGCCAGGTGGACGCTCTCCGGCTTGTCGGGGGCGTCGGGCACGAAGGCCCACAGCTCCTCGGCGGTGTGGGGCAGGATCGGGGCGATCAGCCGGGCCAGGGCGTCGTGGAGCCGCGCCAGCACGAACTGGGCGGCGCGGCGGTCGGGGCCGTTGGGGTGCTCGGCGTAGAGGCGGTCCTTGAGCACGTCCAGGTAGAAGCTCGACAGGTCCACGGCGCAGAACTGATAAATCCGCTGGACCGCCTTGTAGAACTCGAACCGTTCATAGGCGGCGGTGGCGTCGTCAATGACGCGGTTGAGCTGGCCCGAGAGCCCAGCGGTCGATGGCGTGGAGCGACTCCGGGGCGACCGTTGACGGATCGAAGTCCTTGTAGTCGTTCAGGTTGCCAAGGAGGTAACGGAACGTGTTGCGGATCTTGCGGTACGATTCGGACGCTTCCTTGATGCCGCGCTCGGACATCCGCACGTCCTCAGCGTAGTCCATGCCGGCGACGTAGAGCCGCAACACGTCGGCGCCGTACTGGTTGGTTGACTTCACGGCCGAGACGGCGTTGCCGCCCGATTTGGCCATCTTCTGGCCCTTCTCGTCGACGACGAAGCCGTGGGTCAGGACCGTCTCGAACGGGCGCGGCCGGTGGTGCCGACGGCGGTCAGGATCGACGACTGGAACCAGCCGCGGTGCTGGTCGGACCCTTCGAGGTACATGAAGGCCGGGAAGTCGAGGCCGTAGCTCGGCTCGGTCAGCACGGCGCGGTGGCTGGAGCCGGACTCGAACCAGACGTCGAGGATGTCGTGCTCCTTACGGAAGTCGTTGCCGCCGCACCCGGGACAGGTCGCGCCGGGGGGAGCAACGCCTCGACCGGCTCGGTGAACCAGGCGTCGGCCCCCTTCGCGCGGAAGACGTCGCGGACGTGCCGGACGCTGGCGCCGGTCAGGAGCATGCTGTTGCAGGTGTTGCAGGCGAAGGCCGGGATCGGCACGCCCCAGGACCGCTGGCGGCTGATGCACCAGTCGGGCCGGTTCTGGACCATGCCGTCGATCCGACGCGGCCCCAGCCGGGGAGCCAGCGGACCTTGTCGATGGCCTCCAGCGTCCGCTCGCGGAGGCCATCGTGATCGATCGCGACGAACCACTGGTCGGTGGCCCGGAAGATCACCGGGCTCTTGCAACGCCAGCAGTGCGGGTAGCTGTGCGACAGCGGCAGCTCGTGGTAGAGCACGCCCTCGGTGCGCAGCATCTGGACGATCTTCGGGTTGGCCTTGAAGACCTGCTCGCCAACGACGTCCTCGGGCGCCTCGGCCGTGAAACGGCCGCCGGCATCGACGGGGCTCAGAACCGGCAAGCCGTATTTCTGGCCGGTCTGGTAGTCCTCGGTGCCGTGTCCCGGCGCCGTGTGGACCAGACCGGTCCCATCCTCAACACTGACGTATTCGGCCAGCACGAGCGGCCCGGTGCGGTCAACGAACGGATGCCGGTAGCGGGCATGCTCCAGTTCGCGACCGGTCACGCGGCCGACTTCGCTGGTACATCCTCGATCGACTTCAGTCCCATGACCCGGCCGACCAGTTCCGCGGCCACGATCGTGTGTACCGTGTGGCCGGTGTCAGGCTCAACGTAGCGGACTGCCGGCATATGACAGGTCCGGGTGCAGGGCGATGGCGACGTTGGCCGGCAGGGTCCACGGGGTCGTCGTCCAGATCAGCGCATGCCAGGGGCCGTGCCCCAGGCGGCCGGGACGCCCGATTCCATCGGGAAATTGACGTAGACGCTCGGCGACGTCTCGTCCTTGTACTCCAGTTCCGCCTCGGCCAGCGCGGTGCGGTCCACCATGCACCAGTGGATCGGCTTGAGCCGACGGTAGACGGCCCCGCTGTCCACCAGGGTGGCCAGCACGTCGAGGATGCCGGATTCGTAGCGGGGGTCGAGGGTGAGATACGGGTTCTCCCAGTCCCCCGAGACACCCAGCCGGATGAACTGGTCGCGCTGGACGCCGACCCACTTCAGGGCGTCCTTGTGGCAGAGGTCGCGGATTTCCGGCGTAGCTCATCCCGGCGGCCTTCGGGCCGAGGTCCTTGACGACCTTGTGCTCGATGGGCAGGCCGTGGCAGTCCCAGCCAGGGACGTAGGGGCTGTCGAACCCCTTCATCGTGAGGAACCGGACGACGACGTCCTTGAGCACCTTGTTGAGCAGGTGCCCCATGTGGATCTCGCCGTTGGCATATGGGGGGCCGTCGTGCAACACCCGGCGGGGCCGGCCGGCGCGGGCCACGGCGGATCGCTTCGTACAGCCCCTGTTCCTTCCACCGTTTCTGGAACTCCGGCTCGCGCTGGGTCAGGTTCGCCTTCATGGCAAAGGCGGTGGTGGGAAGGTTCAGGGTGTCTTTGTAGCGTTTGGCGTCGGTGGACATCGTCGTTGGGTTCGTTCGTTAAAATGGCGCAAGCGATTGTCTAGTAAAGGAATTACGACATCGAAATGCCGCTGAAAGGAGTATCGCTCCGGGGCGTTCGACCGTTCACAATATGCGGCATGGGGGTCGCCCGCTAGGGACACGGGCCCGCGGCCCTGGTGGAAGGCCGACCCGAGTCCCGCACCGTTCACCTGGAAGACTTCCCGAATGTGAACCCAACGGCCCCGGTAAGGATCGACGCCAGGACCGACATGGCCCACCCGGTCTCTTGAGCGGACGAATCCCGGATGACGAGCACCACAAAGCAATAAATGAGCACGACAAGAACGATCAGGATGGCGACGACATAGGCGGAAAGGTCTTTGACGAGGAAGGAGAGGAAATCCTTTCGTAGTCGATGGTCCCGCTCCGCCGGGTTTTCGGGCGTCTTGATCTCAAAGTCGACTCGTTTCGGATCAAGCAGTTTCGAGAGATCAAACGGCTTCGGGCCGCCCGGTCGTTCCGCCATTGGGGCACCGTGTCAGAAGCCGATCAGTTCGACGTCCAGCGCCTCGGGTGATCCCGCGACGCCAACATGCTTCCCTTGTTTCCTGGCATCCACGGCAACCTTGAGCATGCCGAGGGCCAGGCGGAGTACGTCGCCCTCGCTCTGGTGGGTGTCATGAGCGAGCCCGGCAAGGAGTTCGCTCGCCTCGGGGGTCATGGAGAGGTTGCGTTCGACCCGGGCGGATGCCGTGGCGGCGAGAGTCATGCGGCCGATCGAGGCCGTTTCAGGGGTCGGGCTCATGAGGCGCTCCCGGTCGGTCGTGTTTGACGCATTCGCGACCCGCGTGGACGTTCCAAAGGAGTTTGATCGGGTTCCTTATCGTTTCGATGTCGCACGCCTGCCAGATGTCGCACGCCTGTCAGATGTCGCGCTCCGCGACCATCACAACCGCTCCAGCACGCCCCGGACGATCGTCCTGAGCTTCCCCTCGGCCTCGTTGGCCACGGCGATGATCTGGTCGATGTTCACCGGCTCCAGGGCGTCGGGCAGGCACATGTCGGTGACGATCGAGAAGCCGAGCACGCGCATGCCAGCGTGGACGGCGACCAGAACCTCGGGGATCGTCGACATGCCGACCACGTCGGCGCCGATGCCCCTGCAGAAATCGATACTCGGCGCGGGTCTCCAGGTTCGGGCCGACGACGGCCGTGTAAACACCGCGGCGGGCGACGATCTGCCGCTCGCGGGCAACCTGCAGCGCAAGTTCTTGCAAGGTACGGTCATACGGCTCGATCATGTCGGGGAAGCGGGGGCCGAGCCGGTCGTCGTTCGGGCCGACCAGCGGGTTGACGCCCAGCAGGTTGATGTGGTCGTCGATGACCATCAGGTCGCCCTTGGCGTAGAGCGGGTTCAGGCCGCCGCAGGCGTTCGAGACGATCAGGGTCGAGCAGCCCAGTTCCTTCATCACGCGGATCGGGAAGGTGACCTTGGCGGCGGTATACCCCTCGTAGAGGTGGAAGCGACCTTCCATCGCCACGACCGTCTTGCCGGCCAGGGTGCCGCAGACGAGCTGGCCCTTGTGGCTCTCGACGGTCGAGCGGGGAAAGTGGGGGATCTCGGGGTAGGGAATCGTCGCCTCGGCGGCGATCTCGCGGGCGAGAGCTCCCAGGCCCGTGCCGAGGACGATGCCGACCTCCGCCCGTCCGCCCCAGTGGGAACGCACGGCTTCCGGTGGCATCCTGAACGTCGTCCCAGGTGTGGTGTTCCATCGGTGCGAGTCCGGGAAGCAATGAGTCAAGGAGGGGAATCCGAGACGACCGTGATAACGAAGTCGGGAGGGCGAGGCTCCCGCCGGGCCCCGGATGGTTGGCCCGGCGGGAGCCTCGCCCTCCCGGTGCATTCCGATGTCTTGAGCGGCGACGGCGCGGGCCTTCAGAACTCGGCACCCAGGGCCCGACGGAGCAGGCGGGAGAAGCGGGGATCGCGCCGCAGGGCCTTCAGGTCGGGGTCGCGGCAGAGGTGCCGGATATGGCGGTACCCGAGATCCAGCGCCCGCTGCAGCGCGTCGAAGGCCGGGTCGAGCATTCCCAGAACGGCGTAGCTGCAGGCCAGGTTGTACCAGGGGATCGGACGCTCGGGCACCAGCCGGGTCAACCGGCGGTCGACCTGCAAGGCACGGCGTGTAGAGACCACGAGCCGCCAGGTTGTTCGCGTGGACCCGCAGCGCGTCGGCGTACAGCCGGATCACGTTCGAGGATCCGGGCGAAGAACTCCAGCTCGAAGTCGAGCTGTGTCTGCTCGCGGAGCCGCCGCGTGGTGAGCTCGGGGCCCGGGCTCTCGTGAGGCAGGTCCGTGGGGCGATTGTCGGCTGATGCCATGGTGGAGACGCTCCAGAGCCCGGCCGCTGGGCCCGATCGGGGCCGCTACGGGGCGGGCCCGACCCCGGCCGGGGGATCCTCACAAGGATACCCGGAATTGTCGCTCCCGTATAGGACGTGCCTCGAAAACCACCGCGTCGCTGGCCGAATCATGGAGAGCCGGCCAGACGCGTCCGAGACGAGTCCGGGAGCCGCGTCGCCGCGCTGGTCGCGGTCCCGAGGACCGCGTGTCCTGGACCGGGGCGCTTGGACGTCCGGCGTGACGGGTCGTCCGGACCGGCATTCCGCCACGGTCGAGGCAGGGCGGCTCGAGGACGACGGCGGGTCGCGGACGATGCTCGTCGCACAGCCGCCCGGGCCGGACCGTCCCCTGCGATCGGCAGCACGCTTCAGCAGCACGGGTCGTCAGACCTCCTCGTCGAGCTCCTCTTCGTCCTCGTCGAGGTCGTCGAAATCGTCCTCGTCTCATCGATCTCGTCGTCGTCGTCGATGTCGATGTCGTCGATCTCCTCCTCGTCGAGGTCGTCGAATTCCTCGTCATCCTCGTCGTCGAAGTCGTCGTCCTCGAACTCGTCATCGTCGTCGTCGAGGTCGTCCTCGAGGTCGTCATCGTCGTCGAGCTCCTCGTCTTCGGCATCTTCGTCCTCGTCGTCCGGGTGGCGGTTGAGCAGGGGCGGGGCGAGCCGATCGGCGAGGGCTGTCGGGGCGGTCGGGCCCTCGGGAAGCAAATCGGCGCACAGCTCCAGGCGGTCCCACATCGAATCGGTCCTCAGGCGGAAGGAGGCCGGGCCGGCATGCCCGACTCGGGGTCGTTCGAGGGCCATGGCCGGTGCCGGGCGGCCCACTCGGGGTCTCTCTGGAAGAGGAAGCAACGACATACTGGTAGTCGTGCGTCGTCAGAGTTGTCAAGCGTTTGCGTTCAAGGATTTTCGGCGATCCGGGGGCCGAAGGCTTCAGCCCCGGTCGACAGGTGGGTCGGTTGCGGTTTCAGGACGGTCGGACGACCTGCCCGGAGGCGGCGGAACGGGCGATCGCCTCGAGCAGCCGGACCGTCTCGACGGCCGCCTCGGCCGGACAGCAGGGCGGGTCGCCCGGCCAGCACGGAACGGACGAAGTTGGCGTCGATGCTCTCGGGCGGTTCCGGGGCCGGCGGCGGTCGATCAACGGCCGTCCCGCCCTCTTGCGCGAGCGTGCGCTCGGTGGCCCGCAGTCGGCCCCGCTCACCATGATAGGTGATTTCGAAGAGCGGAGCCGGGCGAAACCGCCGAGAGGGCCAGCGTCGCCAGGACGCCGTCGGCCAGCCGGATCGTCGGCCGTCGTGACCAGGTCGAGCCCGGTATCGGTGCGGTCCTGGAAGGCGGCGACCTCAGCGGCCGTGCGGCCGGTGGTCCAGAGCAGGGCGTCGACCAGGTGGTCGCCCGCGTCGGTCAGGATGCCGCCGCCGGCGACCTTCGGGTCGAGCCGCCAGGACTCCTCGGGGCCGGAGTGCGTCTCCAGCCAGGGCAGCGCCAGGGTCGCCGTGACCAGCCGCAGCGGGCCAATCGCCCCGGCCGTCGAGCCGCCGGCCGGCTTCCCGCAAGGACGGAGCTGAGCCGATACTGGTGCCCAACCCCGACCCGCAAGCCCCGCCCCCGGGCCAGGCTGACGATGTCGCTGGCCTCCTGGGCATTCGTGGACAGCGGCTTCTCGACGAACACGTGGCAGCCGGCTTGCAGGGCGTCCATCGCCGGCCGGTAATGCGCCAGCGGCGGCGTGAAGATCGCCAGCGACGTCAGGGTCGGCCTGCTGGAGCATCGCCTCATGGTCGGCGAACGCAGGCACCTCGGCACCCGGCCGCCGCTCCGGCGGCACGAGCGACGCCAGCGACCGGGCCGCCTCAATGTCCGGATCCGTACAGCCCACGACGATCACCTCGCTCAGGGCGCAAAGCCTGGCGAGGTGAATTCTGGCGGCATGGCCGCATCCCGCGATCCCGATCCGCAATCCCGCGCTCGTCGCCATCAATCACGTCCACCGAGCCGCCCTGGACAATTCCCGATCCCGCACGCCCTGGCGGACTGCCCTCGGGGCTTCATCCTATCAATGCGCGGCCCTCAGAGCAAAGACTTCTCCTGGCCCCTCCCGTGACCGGTTCGAAAATTCGATCGCGCCAGACAGTTCCGGACGACCGGATCGGCTCTCCCGACGCCTTCCCGTTTGCCTCGACCTCGTTCCATCGTCCCCACGATGGTCCCAAAATCCTCGCCCCGATCCCCGACTTCCTCCTCATTGAGGGACCGTCCGCGGCCGGCTTCGACACCGGCGCGTGCCCACCTTGACGTGAACCCCAGCGACCCGTATCGTATCCTATTACAGACCAGATGGTGGCTGTGGCCTAGCGGTTAAGGCGCCAGATTGTGGATCTGGAGATCGCGGGTTCAAATCCCGTCAGCCACCCTGCGTTCCGTTCCGATCGGTGGGCGCCGCCTTCGTGCCACCCACCCGACCAGGATCGGTTCTAGGATTCGACGAACGGCAACGACGCCAGAACCGCAACCTTGAAGAAGAGCCCGGGGCAAGGCTCAAGGAACCGGAGCCGCACGCGGAACTCGGTCGATCCAACCGGCTCGACGGCGAGGACCACGGCCTCGATGAACGGCGTGGTTTCCGGCTCCAGCAAGCGAAGCCGCAGGCTGATGTTGGCGGGAGGCGGTTCCGCCATGATCACCGATGCGCCCAACGGCTGATGTCGTGCAACTGGCCCTGGCCAAACCGTGACGTGGGCGTCTGTTTCCAGACGAGCCGCGCGAGGGCGTTCGTCTCCTGGCGCGGGTTGGTCCGGAAGTATTCGCCGACCGGGCGGGCCCCGGTCCCAAGGATCCTCAGCGCCTCGCGATCCATGCTCGTCTCCTGCTTCGAGTGAGCACCTGGCGATTGGCCGGTCCGCCGGGTGGATCGGCCCCGCGAGGAGTCTAGGTCGCGATCGCGATTCCGTCCTGGTTCGATGAGCCGCCAGGTGACCACGAGCGGTTTCGTTGTCGCCCGGGAGCAACGCTCGTTACCAGCCGTTACAATGCCCGAAGTCCGGGCGCGAGGAACCCGGCACGTTCCGACACCTTGACTGGAGGACCGATTGATGAGGACCGCGAAACCTGGGGGCTTCCTGCTCGTGCCGGCCGTCGTCCTGGCGACGGCGATGGCGGCGCAGGCACAGCCGGAGATTCCCGCCGAGTTCCAGACCGGCGGGTTCGCGATCGGCTGCCAGGCCTACACGTTCAACCGATTCACCGCGTTCGAGGCGATCGAGAAGACCGCGGAGGCCGGCGGCAAGGTCATCGAATTCTATCCCGGCCAGGCGCTCGAGCAAGGAGGAGCCTGACCTCAAGGTCGACCACAACGCCGACCCCGAAGTGATCTCAAAGCTCAAAGCGAAGCTGGACGAGAGCGGGTTGCGGGCGGTCAACTACGGGGTCGTCGGGGTTCCGAACGACGAGGCGGGCGCCCGCAAGGTCTTCGAGTTCGCCAAAACGATGGGCCTGCGCGCATCACGACGGAATCGGTCGATGCCATCGACCTGCTCGAGAAACTGGCCAGGGAGTACGACATCGCGGTCGCGTTCCATAACCACCCGAGACGGGAAAACAACCCGGATTACAAGGTGTGGGACCCGAACTACATCGCGGCGATCGTCAAGGACCGCGACCCCCGACTCGGCGCCTGCGCCGACACCGGCCACTGGGCCCGTTCAGGCTTGAAGCCGGTGGAGTGTCTGCGCATCTTGAAGGGCCGCGTCATCAGCTCGCACATGAAGGACCTGAACCGGATGGGGGAAGGCGCCCACGACGTGCCCTTACGGTACGGGGGTAAGCGACATCACGGCCTGCCTCGACGAGTTGAACTCGCAAGGTTTCGCGGGGAACATCTCGATCGAGTACGAATACGACTGGGAGGGCAGCGTCCCGGAGGTTGCCCAGTGTATCGGCTTCGTGCGCGGCTATGGCGCGTAAAGAGTGATCGTGGCCGCCGTCGTCCAACCAGACCCGGGGCCGGTCGGCCCCGGAGTTGGTCAGGTCGTCAGGCGCGATCGAGACCGCATGCGACACCGACAGACCGTCCGTCCTGGTGGACGGATCGGGTTGAGCCAGGGGTCAACGGCGGTCGATGGGCGTATAGGACGTCTCGTTCGGCCCCACGTAGATCTGGCGGGGCCGGGTGATCCGGGACGTCGGGTCGTCGTGCTGCTCCTTCCAGTGGGCGATCCAGCCGGGCATCCGGCCGATGGCGAACATCACCGTGAACATGTTCGTCGGGATGCCCATCGCCCGCATGATGATGCCGCTGTAGAAGTCGACGTTGGGATAGAGCTTGCGCTCGACGAAGTAGGGGTCGTCCAGGGCCAGCTCTTCGAGCTTGCGGGCGATGTCCAGCAGCGGGTCCTTGACGCCGAGCTTGGCCGAGCACGCGGTCGGCGGACCTGCTTGAGGATCTTCGCGCGCGGGTCGAAGTTCTTGTAGACGCGGTGGCCGAAGCCCATCAGCCGGAAGCCGCTGGTCTTGTCCTTGGCCAGCTCGAGGGCCTTCTCGGGCGGTCATCCCGCCGCTTGTGGATCTTCTCGAGCATCTCCAGCACCGCGACGTTGGCCCCGCCGTGCAGCGGCCCCCACAAGGCGCCGACGCCCGCGGCGCACGACGCGAACAGGTTCGCCTGGCTGGAGCCGACCATCCGCACCGTCGACGGTGCTGCAGTTCTGCTCGTGGTCGGCGTGCAGCAGCAGGATCAGGTTCAGGGCCTCGGTCGACCTCCGGGCTGGCGATGTACTGCTGCTACGGCATCGAGAACATCATGTGCAGGAAGTTCGGCCACGTACGCGCAGCTTCGGGTCGGGATAGACGTAGCGGCAGCCCCAGCGAGCGGCGGTAGGAGTAGGCGGCGATCGTCCGCACCTTGCTGATCAGCGGGCGCCGCCTCGCTCGTAGAACTCCTCGTCGTCGAGGCCCCGGAGTCAGCGGGTGGAAGCAGGCCAGCGTGTTGATCATCGCCGAGAGCATGGCCATCGGCGGGGCATCGACCGGGAAGCCCTCGAAGTGGTGCCGGAACGCCTCGTGGAGCGGGGCGTGGTGCGTGCAGCCGTTCGCTGAAGCGCTCCAGTTCGCTCGGTCGTCGGCAGCCGGCCGAAGATCAGCAGCCAGGCGGTCTCGATGAAGGTCGAGTTCTCGGCCAGCTGCTCGATGGGGATGCCCCGGTAGCGGAGGATGCCCTTCTCGCCGTCGATGAACGTGATGGCGCGATCGGCAGGCGCCGGTGTTGCCGAAGCCGGGGTCGAGGGTGATCAGGCCGGTCTCCTGCCGGAGTGCGGTGATGTCCAGGGCCAGCTCGCCCTCGGTACCCTCGATGACCGGCAGTTCGATCTTCCGGCCATCGAATGTCAGGGTCGCAATCCGACTCATCGCCTCGATCCCCGTGGTAACGCCAGACAGTTCAATTATTACGGTGTGATTGTACGGTCGCCGTCGTGGCTCGAAAACTCCTGAGGTGGCGTGCCGGCCGGCCTGAGACGCCGTCTCGCACCCGTTCTCCAGGCCGGCGATCCGGCGACGGCACATGTCGCGAGGGCGTGTCGGCGGGACCGGTGGCCCCCGCAACCGGCCATCGGCGCGGAGGGAACCTCGATCTCCATGATACACCAGCGCGAATTCGATCCGCAGGCCCGCACCGACCAGATTCCGAAAGGGAGTCGCGAATCGTCCCGTCAGGCCAGCAGATCCGGCACGACCCGGCCGGCCACGTCGGTCAGGCGGAAGTCTCGGCCCTGGAACCGGTACGTCAGCCGGGTGTGGTCGAACCCGAGCAGGTGGAGCAAGGTTGCGTGCAGGTCGTTGACGTGGACGCGGCCTTCGACCACGTCGAAGCCGAGCTCGTCGGTAGCACCCAGGGTGACGCCCGGCTTGATGCCGCCGCCGGCCAGCCACATGGTGAAGGCGTTCGGGTGATGGTCGCGGCCGTCATTCCCGCCCCCCTGGACCATCGGCGTGCGGCCGAACTCGCCACCCCAGACCACCAGGGTGTCCTCAAGCATCCCGCGCTGCTTGAGGTCCTTGATCAGCCCGGCGCACGCCCGGTCGGTGTCCTCGCAGTTCTTCTTGAGGTCCTTGACGAGGTTGCCGTGCTGGTCCCAGGCTTCGTGGAAGATCTGGACGAACCGAACGCCCCGCTCGGCCAGCCGTCGGGCCAAAAGGCAGGTGTTGGCGAACGACGTCTTGCCCGGCTCCGCGCCGTACAACGCGCGGACGTGCTCGGGCTCCCGGGCGATGTCCATGACCTCCGGCGCCACCTCCTGCATCCGGAAGGCCATCTCGAAGGCGTTGATCCGGGTGGCGATCTCGGGATCGCCGACCTCATCGAGCCGCATCCGGTTCAGGCTGCGTAGCGTATCGAGGGAGTCACGCTGGAGCCCCTCATCCACACCGGGGGGATTGGAGAGGTAAAGCACCGGGTCGCTGCCGGTGCGGAACTGGACGCCCGAGTAGACCGTCGGCAAGAACCCGCTGCCCCAGTTCGAGTTGCCCCCGCTCGGGCCCTTACTGCCGGTGCTGAAGACGACGAACCCGGGCAGGTCGCGCGACTCGGACCCCAGCCCGTAGCATGTCCAGGAGCCCAGGCTCGGGCGGCCGAACTGCGGCGAGCCGGTGTTCATCAGGATCTGCCCGGGGGCGTGGTTGAAGGCGTCGGTCGCCATGCCCTTGACGATGGCGATGTCGTCGGCCACCTCCGCCAGGTGAGGCAGCAGTTCCGACAGCTCGGCCCCGCTCTGACCATGCTTCGCGAACGTGAACTTCGGACCAAGCAACCGCGAGTTCGGGTTGATGAACGCCGCTCGGTAGCCCTTCAGCAGCTCGGCCGGGGGCAAGGTGCCGTCGAGTTCGGCCAGCTTGGGCTTGTTGTCGAACAGTTCGAGGTGGCTCGGCGCCCCGGCCATGAACAGGAAGATGACGCGCTTCGCCTTCGCGGCATAGTGGGGGACCTTCGGGGCGAGCGGTCCCGAGGGCGCGGGGACGCGGCGCGGGCGTAACCACCCTCGCCCAGAAGTTGACCGAGCGCGATGGTCCCCAGGCCGACACCGCACTCCTGTAGGAACCAGCGTCGGGAAATCTGACTCGGGTTCGCGCCCTGGTAACGGTGGTCCTGGCAATTCATGGTGAGGGAACCTCAACTTCGGTGGATCAGGCGGGGTTCTGGGCCACGGCAACGGCGCGGGCCGCCCATTCGACGTCGGCGGGACGCAGCGGTGGCACGGGGGGTTGAGAGTAGTCGAGCCGGCGAAAGTACCGCGCCCGGTCGATCAGGTCGTGCAACACCCGGTTCAGGTCCAGCCGGGGCTCCTCGTCTTCCGGCAACAGGGGGACCGGGATCGTCGGCAACGCCGCGCGGAGGCCGAAGGTCAGCAGCAGCGCCCGGGGACGGGTGCGCCCCCGGGCGATCAGGATGCGGTAGTCCCGGGCCCGAACCGGCTGGCCCAGCGGCATCGGCTCACCGGCCCGTAGCAGGTCGATCTCGATGAGGTTCGTCTGCGAGTCCAGCACCTCGGCCCGCTTCTCCAGATAGGTGTTCCGGCCCTTGCCGGGCGTCTTGTTCGAGGGCGAGAGAACCTCCAGGGCCGTGACCAGCCGGTGCGTGCCGACCTCGCGGATCTCCAGGTACGTCTCCTCGACCTCCTCCTCGACCGGCAAGAGGACATCGAGGGCAGCGACTTCCTCGATCACCGCGACGTCCCCGCCCGCCTCCAGGCCCCCCGGTTCGCCGAAGGGTGCCTCCGCCCGGTTCCCCCGGCGTGATGGCGACGTCGGGCCGGTACGACCGCAGCGCGGCCTCACCGAGCGTCAACGCGGTCATCCGGCTTTCGACGCCGACGTAGTAGCGGGGATCGACCAGCGGCACCAGCGCATCGCGAACCGCGGTGATGAGACTGTTATGGACGTCCGGCCAGATCGCCGGGTGCTCCAGCCAGGGGTCCATGCCGGGGAACTTCGGGTCGCCGCATCGACAGGCTCCCGTCTCCTATTCCTTGGTGATCGTCTCATCCAGGTTCAGCAGGACGCGGGCGACGGCCGTCCAGGCGGCCAGTTGGGCGGGGGACGTGCCCTTCGGGGGCTCGGGAGGCTCGGCCGGGTTGTCGGCGGCGAGCATCCAGGGGCCCAGTCGCCGGACGCGAAGCGTTCCGACTGGCGTTGGAGCAGGTCGAGCAGGAGCGCGTTCTCGCGCTCGGTCGGTGTGCGGGCCGTGCAGAGGCGGAAGGCATAGGTAAGCCGATCGGCGTCGCAATCGCCGCCTTCCTCGATCGCCCGACGGGCGAGTGCCCGGGCGCATTCGAGGAACAGGGGCTCGTTGAGCGTCACGAGGGCTTGCAAAGGGGTGTTCGACCGGCTGCGGCGGACGCACGAAGCATCGCCGTTGGGGGCGTCGAAGGCCTCCAGGGCGGGGTAGGGGACCGATCGGAAGCGGAAGGTGTAGAGGGCGCGACGATAGCGGTCGGGCCCTGTGTCCTCGTCCCAGGGCTTCGGCCCATAGCTGGCCGGGGGCTGGAACAGGAAGTCGGGGGCCGGCGGGTGAACGCTCGGTCCGCCCAGTTCATGGTTGAGCAGGCCGCTGGCCTCCAGGGCGATGTCGCGGACAATCTCGGCATCGACCCGGAACCGTGGCCCTCGGGCCAGCAGACGATTGTAGGGGTCGCGGGCCTGAAGTTCCGGCGTAACCGTTGACGACTGCCGGTAGGTCGCGCTCGTGGTGATCAGGCGGTGCAGGTGTTTCAGGCTCCATCCCGAGTCCATGAACTCGACGGCCAGCCAGTCGAGCAGTTCGGGATGCGACGGCGGCGGGCTCTGCGAGCCGAGGTCCTCGCTCGTCTCGACGATCCCGATGCCGAAGTACGACTGCCAGACGCGGTTGACGATCGCGCGCGCGGTCGTCGGCGAGTCGCGGTCGACCAGCCAGCGGGCGAAGTCGAGCCGGTCGGGCGGGCCGTCCGTTTCAGGCATCGGTTGGAGGAACTCGGGAACGCCCGGCTCGACCTCGTCGGTGGGCTTGAGATACTCGCCTCGTTCGAGCAGGAAGGTGTCGCGAACCGTTTCGCGCTCCTTCAGGGCCAGTTGCGACGCCCCCTCGGGGTGCTGGTGCCACAACGCCTCGATCTCGGCGTTGGCCTGGTCCCACGCGGGGACCATCGTGCGCCAGTAACGGAACACGGCGGCGGTCTCTGTCGGAGCACGGGGCGCCTCGCGAGGACGCTCGACGATTGCCCGCACGTTCGACGGGAGCGGATCGGCCTCGGCGTCGGGATCGTCGGTGACGGCGAACCGGAACCGGCCCAGGTTGTTGTTCTGGTTGTCGTCGCTGTTCCAGCCGCCGTGGAGCTGGACGAGCTTGAAGGTCAGCACCGCGCCGCCGGGAAAGGAAACCGGCTCCTCGAAAACGAACACCGCCTTGCGGGGGACGTTGCGACGGCCGGGGCCGTTGTCGATGCCCCAGGCCGTCAGGTTGTCGTCGTCGATCGCGTAACCAATGGGGCCGGTCACGCGCCTCTTGCCGCTCTTGTCGTCAAGGATCGGGGCGAGTAACTGCTCGGGAGGGTTGACGTCGGCGGTCGCCCGCGCGATCTTGACCGGCTTCGCGTCCCCCTTGCCGTCGGCCGGTTTGGCGACGACCTGAAACTCGGTCAGGCCGAACAGCCCTTCGATCGAGCGCCCCGGCCCGCCGAGCGGCAGGTTCGGGTCGTTGAGCAACTCCAGACGGACGGCGGTAACCGAATCGAGATCGGTTGTCGCCGTGAACTCGGTGGTGTGCTTCGTCGGGGCGTAGCCGGCGGCGAGGATCGAGCCATCGTCGAGCAGGTCATGCTTCTGGCCGCCGCTGGCGTCGAGTTCGGGGCGAACGACGCGCCAGTCGGGCTGGTCGCCGCGGACGGTTTCCTCCCAGGAGGCCATCCGCTCGGCCCAGTCGGGGTTGCGGTGCTTGAGCCCGGCCTCGATCTCGTCGATCCGGCGGAAGACCTCGGCCCGTTCCCGCTGCTGATGGGGGGTGTACACCGCGACGTTCGCCTCATGCGCGTTGTTGAGGAAGGCGAACATGCGGTAGTACTCCTCCTGCGTCACCGGGTCGTACTTGTGGGTGTGGCACTGGGCGCACTGGATGGTCAGGCCGAGGACGCCCTTGCCGATGGCCTCCATGCGGTCGAACATCGCGGTCATGCGGAACTGCTCGGGGTCGACGCCGCCTTCCTCGTTGATCATCGAGTTCCGCAGGAAACCGGTCGCGACGATCTGGTCCTGCGTCGCGCCCGGCAGCAAGTCCCCGGCGATCTGCTCGATGATGAAGCGGTCATAGGGCAGGTCGCGGTTGAAGGCGTCAACCACCCAGTCGCGGTAGAAGTAGACCTGGCGGGCCTTGTCCTTCTCGAAGCCGTCGGAGTCGGCGTACCGCGCCGCGTCGAGCCAGTGTCGCGCCCAGCGCTCGCCGTGATGAGGCGAGGCGAGCAGGCGGTCGACGAGCCGTCCGACCGCTTCGGGTTGTGGATCGGCCACGAAGGCGTCAACCTCCTCGGGGGTCGGCGGCAGGCCGGTCAGGTCGAGAGCGAGGCGCCGGATCAAGGTCACCCGATCGGCTTCCGGGCTGGGGCTCAGGCCCTCGCGCTCCAGGCGGGCCAGGACGAATTCATCGATCGGGTTGCGGCACCAGTCCGGGTTCGCGACCGTGGGCACCTCGGGCCGAACCGGGGCGACGAACGCCCAGTGGACGTCGAAGTCGGCCCCCTGCGTGATCCAACGGGTCAGGGTTTCGATCTCGGCGGCGGTCAGCGGCTTGCCGGCGTCCGGGGGCGGCATCACCTCGGTTTCGAAGTCACTGGTGATCCGCCAGTAGAGCTCGCTCTGCTCCGGATCGCCGGGGACAACGGGACGGACGCCGCTTTCGGTCTCCGCGAGCGCGCCCGCGGGCGTGTCGAGCCGCAGGTCTCCCTTGCGCTCGGCGGGGTCCGGCCCGTGGCACGTGAAGCACTTGTCGGAAAGAATCGGTCGGACGTCGCGCGTGAAGTCGAGGGGAGGCTCATCCGCGTGGAGGCTGGACGCCCCGCTCATCGAGATCGTGATGAGGCTCATCATCGGGATCACGAGTGGCAGCCGCCAGTACATCATGAGTAAGCCTCTACAACTTCGTTGGTATTCAGGGGGCGCCTTGGGCGTTCGCCCGGTGGCGTGGGGCGCGATGATTCGGAGGGATCGGTCCCGGGCGGTGAGGGCAAGTCGCAGGGACGAGACGGCGGGGCCCATCGAGGCCCGGTCGGGGAGGCCAGCCGCGGGCGGACTGGATCGACATGGCCGGATGGGGTCAAAATACCTGGAGAACGGTTGCCGTTGCGATCGCGGATCGAGAGCCCGACCCATTCCATGGAAAATCGAACTCTCACGCTTCATCTTAACCGGAACGGCCTCGGAGTCCAAGAACGGACCAATACGACGTGGCGGCGAACCTCCCGAGCGACCCTGACGGCTGGCGTGCCGCCCGAACGTGGGGTAGAACGGCGTGTGCGTGTCGCATGTTCCCGTTGAATCGCGGACGACAGGGCCCTCACGAGATGATTCGCACCCTCACGGTCGGCACCATCGCGTGGATCGTTACACTCGCGGCAGTCCCTCGCCTCGGCGCCGGGGAGGTCCGGCTGGACGGCCAGACGTTCACCTTGCCCGATGGCTTCACGATCGAGCGCGCGGCCGGCCCGCCTCTGGTGGACCGGCCGATCGTCGCCGACTTCGACGAGCGAGGCCGCCTCTACGTCGCCGATTCCTCGGGGTCGAGCGAGCCGGTGAAACTGCAACTCGAAAAGAAGCCGCACCGGATCGTCCGCCTGGACGACGCCGACGGCGACGGCGTGTTCGATCGCAGCACCGTGTTCGCCGACCACATGATGTTCCCCGAAGGGGCGTTGTGGCACGACGGGTCGCTCTACGTGTCGGCCCCACCCGAGATCTGGAAGCTCACCGACACCGACGACGACGGCGTGGCCGACCGTCGCGAGGTCTGGTTCGATGGCAAGACCCTGACCGGCTGCGCCAACGACCTGCACGGCCCGTACCTCGGCCCCGACGGCATGATCTACTGGTGCAAGGGGGCCTTCGCCGAGCAGTCCTACGAGCGCCCGGGTGGCGAACCGTTCGTGACCCGAGCGTCCCACATCTTCCGCTGGCGGCCCGACCGCGACGGCCCCATCGAGCCGGTGATGACCGGCGGCATGGACAACCCGGTGGACGTCGCCTTCTCGCCCGTTGGCGAGCGGTTCTTCACGACCACGTTCCTCCAGTACCCCGCCGGCGGCCGGCGCGACGGCATCATCCACGCGATCTACGGCGGCATTTATGGCAAGGTCCACGACGTCATCTTCGACCCCGTCCACAAGTGGACCGACCCGGAGGTGATGCCCGTCCTCGTCCAGCTTGGCCCCGCCGCCGCCTGCGGCCTGGACCGCTACGAATCGCAATCGTTCGGACCGGACTACCGCGACAACCTGTTCGCCACCTGCTTCAACATGCAAAAGGTCACGAGGCACGTCCTGGAACCCGACGGAGCGACCTTCAAGACCACGGATGCCGACTTCCTCGTCTCCGACAACCGCGACTTCCACCCGACCGACGTGATCGAGGACGCCGACGGCAGCCTGCTCGTGATCGACACCGGCGGCTGGTACAAGCTCTGCTGCCCGACCTCGCAGATCCAGAAGGAGGACGTGCTGGGGGCGATCTACCGCGTCCGTCGCGAGGAGGCGCCGAAGGTCGATGACCCGCGCGGGCTGGCCCTGACCTGGGACGACCCGAGCGCCGACGACCTGGCGGGCCGGCTCGACGACCCCCGCCCCGCGGTGCGGAATCGTGCCATTGCGTCGCTTGCCAGCCAGGGTGATGCGGCCGTCGCGACGATCAAGCAGGTCATCGACTCGATCCGGCTGGCTGAGGGCCGCCAGGTCCGGTCGTCGGACGCCCGTCGAAACGCCGTCTGGGCCGCGACCCGGATCGACCACGACGCGGCGCGCGAGGCGGTTCGACAGGCCCTGCGCGACCCGGACGAATCGGTCCGGCAGGCCGCCCTTCATTCCACGAGCCTTCGACGCGACAAAGAGGCCCTCCCGCGTCTGCTCGAGATCGTCCAGGGCGGCCCCATCCCCGAACCGTCGCGTGGCCGCCGAGGCGCTCGGTCGGATCGGCGACCCGACCGCCGTTCCCGCCCTGCTCGCCGCCCTGGCCGAACCGGCCGACCGCGTGCTGACGCACGCGCTGACCTACGCCCTCATCCAGATTGATGACCCGGACGCGACCCGGAAGGGCCTTGCCGGCGACAATCCCGCCGTGACGCGAGCGGTACTGATCGCCCTCGACCAGATGGAGGGTGGTCAGCTTGATTCGACGACCGTCGCGCCGCTGCTCGCGGCGACCGAGCCCGAACTGCGCGAGGCGGCCTCCTGGATCGCCAGTCATCACCCGGAGTGGGGCGAGGCGCTCGCCGGGTTCTTCCGAGAGCGCCTCCAGGCCGTCCCGGACCTCGGTCCCGAGGACCGCGATGGCCTGGAACAGCAGTTGGCCCGGTTTGCCGGCTCCCCGGCGATCCGCGACCTGATCGCCGATGGGTTACGGGATGCCGGGGCCAACAACGCCTCGCGTCGCATCGCCTTGCGGGCGATGGCCGCCTCCGGGGTGAAGGAGGTGCCGGCGTCCTGGATCGAGGGACTCGCCGCCGCGTTGGCGTCGGATGACGAGGAACTGGTCGGCCAGGCCGTCGCCACGGCTCGCGCCCTGCCCCTGGCGAAGGCGGGGGAGGCCGCCGCGCCGCTACGGACGGCCCTCCACGCGATCGGCGGCGATCCGAACCGGCCTGTCGACGTCCGGCTCGGGGCACTCGCCGCGGTGCCCGGCGGGCTGACCGAAATCGACACGACCCTCTACGTGTTCCTGCTCGGCCGGCTCGACCCGGCCGAGTCGGTCGCCGATCGCACGACCGCCGCCGATGTGTTGACGCAGGCGGCATTGTCTGAGAACCAGTTGATCGAGCTGGCCGCGACCTTGCCGACCGTCGGCCCGCTGGTCGCCGGCCGGCTCCTGCCGGCATTCGCGAAGTCGAAGGACGCGACCGTCGGCAGGGCGCTGGTCGAGACGTTGCGCGGCTCGGTCGGTTGCCCTGGGGCTGCGCACCGAGGCCCTGAAACCGGTTCTCGATGGGTATGGGAAGTCGATCCAGGACCTGGCGGGGCCGCTCTACGACGAGATCCAGGCCGGCATCGCCGAGCAGACGGCCCGGATCGACACCCTTCTGACCGCGCTCGACGGCGGCGACGTCCGACGCGGCCAGGAGGTGTTCAACAGCTCGAAGGCGGCGTGCTCGTCGTGCCACGCCATCGGCTACCTCGGGGGCAAGGTCGGGCCGGACCTGACGCGCATCGGCGGCATTCGCACCGAACGCGACCTGATCGAATCCATCGCCTACCCCAGCCTCAGCTTCGTGCAGAGCTACGAGCCGTTGCTCGTCGCCACCGCCGATGGCCGGGTCTTCAACGGCCTGATCAAGTCGGATTCGGCCGGTGAACTGGTCCTGGCCACCGGCCCTGACGAGGAAGTCCGCATCCCCCGAGAGGACGTCGAGGCGATGCAATCCGGCACGGTGTCGGTCATGCCCTCGGGCCTCGACCAGCAGTTGAGCCCGGAAGAACTCGCCGACCTGATCGCGTTCCTCAAGGCGTGCCGCTGAAACCCCAGGGTCATTCAAAGGTTCGTTGCGACACCGGTATCGGGAGGGCGAGGCTCCCGCCGAGCCGGCCATCCCGACGGCTCGGCGGTAGCCTCGCCCTCCCGGAACCCGACCTTTGAATGACCCTGGCTGAAACCCCTGGAGCCTTCTTGATGATCCGTCAATGCGTCCGATCCGTGTCGGGTGGGCTGTGGCTTTCGGTTGCCGGCGTGGCGGGGCTGGCCCTTGCCGGCTCATGCGACCTCCGCGCCGAGGAGCCATCGGGTTCCTCCGGCCCACTCTGGGTCTACGTCGGCACGTACACCCAGGGCGAGAGCCAGGGCATCTATCGAATGCTGTTCGATCCGGTCGGGGGCACGCTCTCCGCGCCCGAACTGGCCGCCGAGGCGGTCAACCCGTCGTTCCTGACGATCCGTCCCGACCGTCGCTTCCTGTACTCCGTCGGCGAGATCGGTGACTTCCAGGGCAAATCGAGCGGCTCGGTCTCCGCGTTCGGGCTCGACCCGGCGACCGGCGCGCTGACCCCGCTGAACAGCCAGCCCTCGGAAGGGTCGGGGCCGTGTTACGTCGCCATCGATCGGGACGGCAAGAACGTGCTGGTGGCGAATTATGGCAGCGGTAGCGTGGCGGTGCTCCCGGTCGGGCCCGACGGCCGACTCGGGCCGGCGACCGACTCGGAGCAGCACGCCGGCTCGAGCGTCGACCCCCGACGGCAGAAGGGACCGCACGCGCACTCGATCAACCTCGACGCCGCGAACCGATTCGCCGTCGCGGCCGACCTCGGCCTGGACAAGCTGCTGGTCTACCACTTCGATGGCGAGGCGGGCACGCTGACCCCGAACGACCCGCCGTTCGCCCCCGTCGAGCCCGGCTCCGGCCCGCGCCACCTCGCCTTCCACCCTGACGGCCGTCACGCCTACGTCATCAACGAGATGGCCTCGACCATCACCGCGCTCGACTATGCCCCCGAGCGCGGCGTGCTGAAACCGATCCAGACCATCTCAACCCTGCCCGAGGGCTTTGACGGCGAAAGCTACACGGCCGAGGTCCAGGTCCACCCATCTGGGCGGTTCGTCTACGGCTCCAACCGGGGCCACGACAGCATCGCCGTCTTCGCCGTCGATCCGGACAACGGCCGGCTGACCCCGGTCGAGACAACAGTCCACCGGGGGCAAGACCCCGCGCAACTTCGGCATCGACCCGACCGGCCGTTGGCTGCTGGCCGCCAACCAGGGATCGAACAACATCGTGGTCTTCCGCATCGACGCCGAGAGCGGCCGGCTCGAACCGACCGGCCAGGACGTCCATGTGGACGCGCCGGTCTGCGTCAAGTTCGTGGCGAAGGGGCCTTGAGCGACGTTGTCGGTGCGGAAGCGGGCCGGCAGTCTGGGGACTGTTAACCCCGGATGCCGGCAAACCGTCGGCGCAGTCGAGGGACCGGGAATGGGTGACGATCGCGCCTCGGATCGGCGGCTGGCACGCTGGCAGACGATCAACCTCGGCCTGCTGGTGTCGGGCTATGGGGGCTATTACCTTTGCCGGTCGAACCTCTCGGTGGCCTTGCCCGAGATCCGCGCGGATCTGGCCGCTCAGCGAGGGGTTCAGTCTCGACGAGGCCAAGGCGATGCTCGGCCAGATCGTCTCCTGGGGGATGATCGCCTACGCGCTCGGCAAACTCGCCGGGGGCGGCCTGGCCGACTATCTCGGCGGTCGCTTCAATTTCCTGGGCGGCATGCTGGGGTCCATCGTGTTCACCGTGCTGTTCGCGCTGGGCGGAACGGTGCCGGTGTTCACCCTCGCGTGGGTCGGGCAACCGGCTGTTCCAGTCGTTCGGCTGGCCGGGCATGGTGAAGATCTCCTCACGATGGTATCCGTTCTCGGTCTACGGGACGGTCATGGCGGTGTTGAGCCTGAGCTTCCTGTTCGGCGACGTCGCCACGCGGGCCTTCACCGGCGCCCTGTTCGACGCCGGGCCTGGACTGGCGCCAGGTCTTTTACGTGACGGCGGCGGGGCTCGCCGGCCTGTTCGTCCTGAACGCCCTGTCCTCAAGGAGGCACCAGGGGCCGTCGGGCTGGAGGAACCCCCCTCGAACCCGGCGAACCTCTTCGGCGCGAGGGCGAGCAATCGCGGCCGACCGACTTGCGCGGGCCTGGTCCTCCCCCTGCTCAAAAGCCCGGCCTTCCTGCTGGTCTGCCTGCTGTCGCTCGGCCTGACGCTCATGCGAGAGACCTTCAACACCTGGACGCCGACCTACTTCGTGGACGACATCGGCCTGAGCACGGCCGCCGCCGGGTACACCAGCGCGGTCTTCCCACTGGCGGGCGGGGTGTCGGTGATCGTCGTCGGCGTGCTCTCCGACCGCATGGGGCCGCTGGGACGGGCGACGATCATGACCGTCTGCCTGACCCTGGCGGGCCTGGTCCTGGTCCTGCTGGGGCCGGCCGGGACGGGCCAATCCTCCGTGGGTGCCGATCGCGCTGGTGGCGCTGATCGCCTTCCTGCTGGTCGGCCCGTATTCGTACCTGGCCGGCGCCTTCGCGCTCGATTTTGGCGGTAAGAGCGGCAGTGCCACGGCCTCCAGCCTGATCAATTTCGTCGGCTATATCGGCGGCTACCTGGCGGGCAAGGCGATGGCGGAACTCTCGACGGCCCACGGCTGGACCGGCGCGTTTCGGGTGCTGGCGATCGTCGCGTGGGTGTCCGCCCTGGTCGGCGCTGGCTTTACGGATTGCACAAGCTCGACGGCTGCAACGGGTTGAGAGGACCGCGCCCTGAGCCGTTTCGATGTCGGGGGAGAAAATCGCCCGAGACGACACCGTGACCGGGAGGGCGAGGCCACCACCAAGCCGTCGGGATGGGCGGGCTACCGGTAGGGCGAGGCTCCCGCCGAGCTTCCGGAATGCTTGGCTCGGCGGGAGCCTCGCCCCACCGCTGCCCACAACTTCGGCGGCATCTCCGAAAAAACTCGTTCTCACGCTCCGCGTGGGAACGTGGTAACCGATTCCAAATAGGGAATTACGCCGATTTTAGAGATGTGCATAGCAGTGGCCTCGCCCTCCCGGAAGCCGGGATGGGTGGCTCGGCCGGAGCCTCGCCCTCCCGAAACCCGAACCTGGAATGACCTTGTGTGGACGTAACGTCTGATTGACGATGTGGTACGGGATCGGTCAGAATCAAGAGGCCCTCCCAGCGGAACCGGATCACCCCTCCCACCAGGGTCCGATCGATGATGCCGAACCGCTTGCATGCCCGCGCGCTCCTCGTTCTGACATTGGGAATGGTCCCGATGGTGTCCCACTCCGCCGTTGCGGAGGACGCGAGCCGGGGTGAGGTTCTCTTCGCGGTGAAGGTCCGGCCGCTGCTCGCCGAGAAGTGCCTGGCGTGCCACGGGGACGAACCGGACGACCTGAAGGGCGGCCTCGACCTGTCCACCCGCGTGGCCATGCGGGCCGGCGGCGAGACCTCCGACACGGTCCTCGTCCCCGGCGACGCGGCGAACAGCCTGCTCTACACGGCCGTGACAGGCGAGGACGACTTCCTCGTCATGCCGCCAAAGCAGAACGACCGGCTCACGCGGGAACAGGCCTGGCAAATCCGCGACTGGATCAACGAGGGGGCACCCTGGCCCGACGAGGCGCGGGTCGCCGCGATCGTCGAGGAGGCTCGTCGCACGCAGACCGAGGGCCTCGCCGTGGCGACCAGTGGCGGCCTTTCCGATGACTGGACCTACCGCCATTACAAGCCCGAGAACCTGTGGGCCTATCAACCTCTGAGCCATCCCGACGCCCCGCCGGCGACCGCCGGTGATGTCGCGGCCAACCCGGTCGATGCCTTCCTCAATCGGGGGATCGCGGAGAAGGGGCTGACCGCCGCCACGCGGCCGACCGCCGGACGCTGATCCGCCGCGCCACCTTCGACCTGACGGGGTTGCCCCCCACACCTGACGAGATCGAGGCGTTCCTGGCCGACCCGGCACGGATCGGGAGGCGTTCGCGACGGTCGTCGATCGCCTGCTGGCCAGCCCTCAATACGGCGAGCAGTGGGGCCGACACTGGCTCGATGTCGTCCGCTATGCCGATACTGCCGGTTCGCCAACGACTACGACGCCCGAACGCCTGGCGCTACCGCGATTACGTGATCCGCTCATTCAACCAGGACAAGCCCTACGACCAGTTCGTCCGCGAGCAGATCGCCGGGGACGAGATCGACCCGGACGACCCCGGAGATGCTCGCCGCCGTCGGCTTCCTGCGGATGGGCCCCTGGGAACAGACCGGCATGAGCGTGGCGAAGGTCACTCGCCAGGGGTGGCTCGACGACATCACCGACAGCGTCGGCCAGGTGTTCCTCTCGCACCCCTTGCAGTGCGCCCGTTGCCACGACCACAAGTTCGACCCGATCCCGACCCGCGACTACTACAGCATCCAGGCCGTCTTCGCCACGACCCAGTTCGCCGGGCGCGATGCCCCGTTCCTCGACGTTGAGAACACCTCCGGCTTCGACGCCGAACGGTCCTACCTCGAAGCCCGCATCACCCACTACGAGGCGGAGTTGGAGCGGATTCGCCAGAAGGAAGAAGCCGCCGCCCGTGCCTGGTACGACGAGCGGGGCCTGACGTATGCCCCGAGGGCCGGGAAGCTCAAGAAGGGCACCCCTGAGGACCAGATCGCCCCGCGCAGCATCGGGCTCGACACGGCCGACAACGGCATCGAGCGGATCGCTCGCAAGAACATCATCCGGCACAACTGGGAGCTAGACCGCTTCCGGCCGATCGCGTATTCGGTCTACGACGGCGCGACGCCCGAACATCGCAATGTCGATGCCCGCCTTCGCGTGCCGGACGACCCGATCAAGACCGGCACGCTCGAACGATCGGCCATCCTCGCCGGGGGCGACCCGTTCTCCCCCACTCTGCCGGTGACGCCGGGCGTGCTGAGCTGCGTGGCGGGGATCGACGGGGAGATCGGGACCAGCGAGCGGGATGTGGCGGGTGGCCGGGGCAAAGCGCAGCGTGCCCCGGTCTTTCGATCGAATCCGGGGCACGCTGCCTTGCCCCGGCCACCCCGAAACGGAACCCGATCCGGAGGACCCCGAACCTGATGGCCCGACCATCCCCGACACCGTCTCGGGCCGCCGGCTCGCCTTCGCGGATTGGGTGGCCAGCCCGGAGAACCCGCTGACGGTTCGCTCGATCGTCAACCGCGTCTGGCAGGGGCACTTCGGTCGGGGACTGGTCGGCACGCCCAACAACTTCGGGGCGATGGGCAAGAAGCCCACCCACCCCGAGTTGCTCGACTGGCTCGCCACGCGGTTCCTCGACGACGGCTGGAGTCTCAAGGCCCTGCACCGACGGATCATGCTCTCCGATGCGTACTGCCGGTCGTCGCGACACCCGGAGATCACGCAAATCACCGAGGCGGACCCGGAGGGCTCGTCCTATGCCGTGTTTCTCCCTCGCCGTCTGGCCGCCGAGGAGATCCGAGACGCCATGCTGGCCGCCTCCGGCGAGTTGAACGCGGAGATGGGCGGCATCCCGATCCGCCCGGAGATCAACGAGGAAGCCGCGTTGCAGCCCCGGCAGATCATGGGCACATATGCCCCGGCCTACCAGCCGTCGCCGCGCCCCGAACAGCGTAACCGCCGCACGATCTACGCGCTGAAGGTCCGCGGCCTGCGCACCCGTTCCTCGAAGTCTTCAACCAGCCGAGCCCGGAGACCTCGTGCGAGCGCCGGGATGCCTCGACCGTCACCCCGCAGGCCTTCGCCCTGTTCAACGGCCAGTCGTCCTACGACCGTGCCCTGGCGATGGCCGCCCGGTTGCTCCGCGAATCGGGCCCGCCCCCCGACGCTGTCCGTCGCGCCTTCCTGCTCTGCTACGGCCGCGAGCCCGACGCCGAGGAGCTTCGGGCGTGTCTGTCCCACTGGAAATCCATGACCGATCGGCACGAGCACCTGGATTTCGAGCCCCAGGCACCCCCCCGCGAAGTCGTCCGCCGCGCCATCGACGAACTGAGTGGCGAGCCATTTACCTTCACCGAGGAACTGGAAGTCTACGCCGACTACGTCCCCGACCTCAAGCCCTGGGTCGCCACCCCCCGCACCCGTGCCCTGGCCGAACTGTGCCTGATTCTGTTCAACTCGAACGAGTTTCTGTACGTGCCGTGATCCGATTTCTCCATAATCTGGTCGCGTCTCACCCTCGGCCTCATACAAAATTAATAAATATTAGAGTAAATTTTTAATTTAAAAAGATTATGTAATAATTTAAGTGTTAAGCACGATGACTCTCGAAGGTGTTGCACCTGAAGTAATCAAGCTGCTCGGTGGGCCGGCCCGCTAATCCTTGAGTGTACAGATCGGTCTTATAGGAAGGATTCGAATGTCATGCTAGATGTCGACGCTGAAATGAGTGGTTCGCGAACGAAACTCGCTTCCAGCGATTCTCTGCCTATCGTCAGCGGCGCCGTTGAGTCCGCCGCTACTCCACCTAGAAATATTGATGTCATGTCGTACCGGCCATGCGATCAGCATTGCCGTCAATGCTCCTTTGTGGAGTCCGCGACGAACCAATCAGGCCCAATAGGTTCCGCTGCCGAGGTCGATTTCATCCGCATACTACGGGCGAATTACGCCGGGTCTGGTTTCTTTCTCTATCCCAGAGACATTGTGACCGCAGCCCCTCTCCTCCCCGTCATGCAGGAGATCGGTCAGTCGGAAACACTAACCAACGCGAATCATCTCGATGAAGAGCTCGTGGATCGAATGCTCGCGAGCGGCCTGAGGGAGATCCAAATCACCCTCTTCGCCACCGAGGCCGAACAGGAACTGTATAACCGGAACTCAGCGGAAGAATACGATCGCATCAAGTCGAATCTCCAGTTGTGTGTCGCACGGGGCCTGCGTGTGCAGGTGAACAACGTCCTATCCCGCGAGACGATGGGCTCGATGGAATTGCTGGGAGACGAGTGCCTCCGGCTTGGCGTGAGCAGGATTCGCTATATCCGACTGCAACCAATCGGCAAGGCAAGGAAGGAGTTTCCACAGGAAGCTTATCTGACCCAGGCGGATCTGGAGAAGGTCGTCATCCCGACATTCGAACGGCTCAAAACGAAGTATGGTCGCCAGTTGTACCTTTGCTTCGCGGTCAACTTCGGGCCGAACTTCCACAGCAAAACGCTCGACGAGGCGAGAGAGAAACTCCGCAGGCGATCATCCATGTCGCCGCCCTCGGACACCTTTTGCCCAGCGATTGACGGACAGTACTGGAACATCTCGACCCAGTCTGGAAACGTCCACTGGTGCTTCAACAATCTCGCCGACTCCGATAAGCGGATTGGCAAGGTCGATCAGAAAACAGGTCGCGTCGTTATCGATCGGCCTGTAGACCTGTCCCGCGAAACGCTTCGCAAGAGGCTGACAGGAATCTGTGCAGCCGAGGCTTGCAAATACCAAGAAGTCTGCCTAGGTGGATGTCGTAGCGCGGCGATCTCATTCGCGCCGGAGGGAACCACAGAGGATCAATTCTATGCTGGTATGGATATGTGCCTGACACCGGCTTATGCTCGATATTATTCCCGTCAGAGTTCTGTCGTCTCCCGCTCCCCTGACACCGGCGCAGGAGCCTAAGTGCACGCCGCGGCGTAACGCCCCCACCGCAACCTCTGGCCGATTGGCGTCTCTAGCCGATCAGCATTGTCGAAAGGCGCCGCAGAGGGTAGTGCCTAAGCACGCGGGAAGGCGTGGGTGGGGCACCAGGTTCGCGACCTCGGTCAACAACCATCCGTGAGACTTCTGATCCCGACGCTGAGGTGCGAACAACGATGAGGCCCCATCGCCCCGACCATCCCGCACAAGGTGGACCCTGCATGCTCGATCGCCGTTCGTTCCTGTACGGCCTGGGGGCGAGTTTGGGCAGTGTGGCCCTGTCGAAATTGCTGGCGGAGGGACAGGCTCGGGGGGCGTCGGGCACGAAGACGGCGGGGCCGCTCGCGCCGAAGCCGGGGCACTTCCCTGCGAAGGCGAAGTCGTGCATCTTCCTGTTCATGGAAGGGGGACCGAGTCATATCGACACGTTTGACCCCAAGCCGACGCTCGCGAAGCTCCATCTCAAGGAGTTCGTGCGGCAGGGGGAGAACAAATCGGCGATGGAGAGCGGCAAGAGGTATTACGTCGAGAGCCCGTTCCGGTTCCGCAAGGTGGGGCGGGGCGGGGCCGACATGGCCGAGAACTGGGAGAACCTGGCCGGGGTCGCCGACGACCTGTGCTTCTACCGAGGCTGTCAGGCCGAGTCGGTCAACCATCCCACGGCGATGTATCAGATGAACACCGGCAGCCGCTTCGGCGGCGACCCGGCCGTCGGCCGTGGGTGACGTACGGGCTGGGCTCGGAGAACCAGGACCTGCCCGGCTTCCTCGTCCTGCCCGAGCTTTCGTATCCCCAGGGGGGCGCGGCCAACTGGAGCAACGGCTTTCTGCCGGCCCACTTCCAGGGCACTCCGCTACGCCCGCAGGGGTCGCCGATCCTCGACCTCCGCCCGCCCGAGGGGATCACCCCGGAACACCAGCGTGCCAACCTTGACCTGCTCGCCGACCTGAACCGCCGCCACATGCGACAGCACGCCCGGCCCAGGACGAGCTGGCCGCCCGCGTCGCCAGCTACGAGCTGGCCTTCCGCATGCAGATGCAGGTGCCGGGCATCCTCGACTGGTCGAGGGGGAACCCGACGAGACGAAGGCCCTGTACGGCGTCGGCGTCGAGCCGACCGACGCCTTCGGCCGCAAGTGCCTGCTGGCCCGCCGACTGGTCGAGCGCGGGGTGCGGTTCGTCCAGCTCTACGCGGGGACGTGGGACTCGCACGACTACATCGAGCGGGCGCACGGCACGCTGATCCACGCCGTCGACCGGCCGATCGCCGGGCTGATCGCCGACCTGAAGCGACGGGGGATGCTCGACGAGACGCTGGTCGTCTGGTGCGGCGAGTTCGGCCGCAGCCCCGATAACGGCGTCCGCATGGGGACCGCTTATGGCCGCGATCACAATGCGAAGGCCATGACGATCTGGTTCGCCGGCGGTGGTGTCAACGCCGGCCAGACCATCGGCGCCACCGACGATACCGGCGCCGAGGCGGTCGAGTGCGTCCACCCGATCCGCGACGTTCACGTCACGATCCTGAAGTTGCTGGGCCTCGACGACAATCAGCTCACCTATTTCCACGCCGGCCGTTACAAGCAGCTTTCGCAGTTCGGCGGTGAGGTGATCGGCGAGTTGATCGCCTGATCAGGGGCGCGTGACCGCCGCGGTCAACCTTGACCGGCTGTCGAGTTTCGACTATCACTCCCGCCGTCTGGCCATGCCGGTGCGGAGCCGTGGGAGTTGTTGCGCCCGGCTCTTGCCGGGTTCGTTCCGTGCGCGGCGCAGCGGAACGGACAGACACCCGACCGGGTACGATCCGGAGATCAAACCATGTTCTCCACGCGAGGACTGCGGGGGCCGGGTCGGATCGCGCTGCTGGGCGGCCTGGTCGCGCTGTTCGCCGTCGGGGTCTGGTATCGGATCTCCAGCCTCGACGCCTTCCCGATGCTGGACGCCGATGAGGCGTGGTATGCGTTGCAGCTTGAACGGATCGCGCGGGGAGCCGTTCGAGGCGCGGACGCCGTCCGGCAACCCGCTGACGCCGTTCCAGGCGCCGGTCCTGCTGCCGCTGATCGCCCTGTTCGGCCCGTCGCTGGGCGTGATCCGCGCGGCGTCGGTGTTCGCCGGTCTCGCGGCGATCGTGTTGACATGCCGCCTCGGGACTCGGGCACTGGACCAAACCACGGCGCTGATCGCCGCCGCGTTGCTGGCGGTGCTGCCCTACGCCATCACACAGTCGCGCACCGGCTACGACGGCAGCCAGACGGTGCTGTACAGCGTCCTGTTGATGTACGCCGCCTTCCGGGTACGGACCGTCGCGGTCGTGGTCTTGCTGGCGTTGTCGTACTACGTGCATCCGACGAACCTCTTCGCGGCGCCCTGCGTGCTCGCGGTGTATGGCGTTCGGCTGCTGGGGCAGGATGCGGGGTCGCGACCGGGGCGGCCCGGCCTGGCGTTGCGGATGGCGGCGTTGGCGGGGGTTGTCGGCGTTCTGGGGCTGCTCACATTCCTGAAGCCGGGGGCCCAGCAGAGCGCCGCTCTGTACGGCGTTGGGCTGGGCGCCCCGCACGATCCGATCCTTTTTCTCCTACGACTCGGGCGCCTGTTCCTGGCGAGCGGTCGGGTGCCTCGGCCCGCCGTCGATGTGGCCTTCTGGTCGGTGGTCGTCGGCCTGGTCGCGTTCGGGCTCCCGGCATTGATTCGACAGCGGCAATGGGACCGCGTGGCGCTGGTCGCGAGCGTCCCCGTCGGCGCCCTGGGGCTGTTCGTCGTGGGGGGGTCAAACATCCTGCAACCGGGGATGGTCCGCTATGGGCTATTCCTCCTGGTCCCATCGGCCCTCGCGGCCGGCTGCCTGATCCGGGCGAGCTTGATCGGGCCGACCGTCGGGTGGCGTCGGGCGATGGTCCCGTTGCAATACGCCGCCCTCCTCGGTCTGGGCGGGCTGCTTCTGTTCAGCCTCGACATGGGACGGCTCGACTGGTCCCGTTGCGTCGATGGTGGTCCGGGCGTCACGGATCGCGCCGAGTCAATCTGGACGTTTCGAGCCGACCGGCCCGACCCGACTCGACAGGCCCTGCGCGTCATTCAACGCGATCGGGCCACGCGGCTGCCGGCTGGATCGGAGAATGGCCGTACGCCGACGGTCGTGATCTGTGAGAACGGCTGGGTTTCCCTGTTGCTCCAGTTTTTGACCCTTGGCCGTGACGGCGTGTTGCTCCGAAACTTCGACGCGCCTGATGTCCGGTCGCGCAGCCTCGGCGATCTTTACGAGGGAGGGTACGCGATCGCCCTGCCGGGGCGTGCCCTGGAAACCTTGCTACGCTCGGTCCACCCGGACGGATCGGCCTATCGTCGCTTCGACGTGGGTGGCGAAAACGACGCATTCTTTCACGTGTACCGTCTCGATCGCGATCCCAGTTCGCTGGCCCGGCCGATGCCGGGAGATTACGACGGCGATGGCGTGGCGGAGCCGGCCGTTTTCCTGCCGGCGCTGGCGTCCTGGCAGCCGGGAGGATCGAATGCCGGGGCGCGTCTCGAACCGCTGGGGCGACCGGGCTGGATCCCGGCCCCGGCGGACTACGATGGCGACGGGCGGCTCGACCCCGTGGCGTATGATCCCATCTCGGCGTCCTGGGAACCGTCGTCGTCGTCCACCCTGAGCGGGTTGGGCCCTGGGGTGGTCCGGGCGCCGTTCCGGTCCCGGCGGATTATGACGGTGACGGCCGGGCTGATCAGGCGGTCTTCCAGCCCCAAGGCGAACGTTGGCGACTCGACATCCAGCGTGACGGGGCCGCCCTCCATCAACTTGGCTTACCGGGCAGCGGAACCGATCGCGCCGTCCCCCTCACCGATCCTTCCTGGTTGCTCGCGCTCTCGGGCCACGACCCAAAGGGGCGAACGATGTTCCTGGCCGATCGCGCGTCGATCGGCATTCCGGGCGCTCGCTGGTCGATCCGCTACTTTGGGGGGGACGGTCCGAGATCAGCTTCGGGGCCGAGGGGTTCCTCGACCTGCCGGTCCCGGCGGATTACGACGGCGACGGTCGGGCCGACCTGGCCGTCTACCGGCCATCCCGGGCGCTCTGGATGATCCTGCGTTCCACTGGCGGGGTTCGCATCGAGACGTTCGACCGCCCGGGCGGCATCCCGGTCCCGGCGGATTATGACGGCGATGGCCGGGCCGACCTGGCCGTCTACCGGCCCGACGAGGCCGTCTGGGCCATTCTCCAGTCGTCGGGGGGCCTGCGCGTCGACTCGCTGGGTATCGCCCATCTCGACCTGCCGGTCCCGGCGGATTATGACGGCGACGGCCGGGCCGACCTGGCCGTCTACCGTCCCGACGAGCTGGCCTGGTACGCGTGCCTGAATGATGAGGTCGTGGTCCTGCAAGGCCCGACTCCCCGGCCGGGCACCGTTGCGATCCCCCCCGTGGCCTCATCGCCCGAGCCGTCGCGGACACGCTGACAGGGGAACGTGCTGGACCGCCCTGTGCCCTCGCCAGGCCCGGCGGCGACGGCGGCCGATCGGGCGGCCACCGCGTCGTTGACGGAAATGGGCACATGAGTTGCGGTAACGGTTTCCAGGTCTCGTTACCCTCGTCGACGTTCCTCGCGATGATCACGAAATCTTCTCAGCATGCCGTACAACGTCCGCGGAATGTTCCTGAACGCCGCCGCGACGACCCTGGCCGTCGTCATCGCCCTGCTGCTGGCCCTGGCGATGTGGCCCTGGATCGGCGCCAGTAACATCCCGCTGTTTCTCCCGGCCGTGCTCCTCGGGGCCTGGCTCGGTGGCATGCCCCTGGCCCTGCTGGCCACCGCCCTCTCCGCCTTCGCCATCCGCTTCGCGTTCATCGAACCCTACGGCTCGCTCGTGGTCACGCCGGAGATCGCGTTCCGGGTGCTCCTGTTCCTCCTGGCCGCGACGGTGGTGAGCGTCCTGGCGGTCTTCTTTCGGCGATCGGAGGCAGCGCGGCGTGCCAGTGAGCGGGACTTCTCCTGATGGTCGACAACGTCCGCGACTACGCCATCTTCACTGCTCGACCCCGACGGCCGCGTCGCCACCTGGAACGAGGGGGCCGAGCAGCTCCTGGGCTACCGCGACCCCGAGATCCATCGGCCGGCACTTCGCCGTGCTCTTCCCGGCCGAGGACGTCCGGTCGCGGGCACACGAGTGGGAGCTGGAGACCGCCGTGCGGGACGGCCGGGCCGACGACGAGCGCTGGCACGTCCGCAAGGACGGCTCGCGGTTCTGGGCCTCCGGGCGTCCTGACGGCCGTGCGGGACGACGCCGGCCGGCTGCGGGGCTTCATCAAGGTGATGCGGGACATCACCGAGCGGCGACTAGCCGAGGACGAGCGGGCCGAGCTGCTGGACCGCGAGCGCGGGCTCGGGCCGAGGCTCGAGGCGCTGAGCCGGGCCAAGGACCAGCTTCCTCGCCGCCCTCAGCCACGAGCTCCGCACGCCGCTGACGCCGGTGCTCATGGCGGCCTCGGCCCTGGAGGCCGACCCGGAGATGCCGCGAAGGGCTGCGGGGCGACCTGGCGATGATCCGCCGCAACGTGGAGATGGAGGCCCGGCTGATCGACGACCTGCTGGACCTGACCCGCATCGAGCAGGGCAAGCTGGACCTGCAGCCGCGAGCCTCGTCGATGTCCATGCCTTGATCCGGCGAGGCGATCGGCATCTGCCAGCGGCGAGATCGAGGCCAAGGGCCTGGAGTTCGCGTTCGAGCCGAGCGCGCCGCGAACTACTGCGTGCCAGGGCGACGGGGCGCGGCTCCAGCAGGTCATCTGGAACCTGCTGAAGAACGCGGTGAAGTTCACGCCCGCCGGGCGGACGCATCGCCGTGACCACGGCCGACGCCCGAGGGGACTCGGCTGCGGGTCGAGGTCCGCGACACGGGCATCGGCATCCCGGCCGAGGTTCTCCCGCGGATCTTCGACGCCTTCGAGCAGGGCGACCGGGAGATGACCCACCGCTTCGGCGGGCTGGGCTTGGGCCTGGCCATCTCCAAGGCGCTGGCCGAGGCCCACGGCGGCACGCTCACGGCCGCCAGCGAGGGCGACGGCACAGGGCTCGACGTTCACCCTGGAGCCTGTCGAGGCCGAACCCCCGACCGAGGGAGGTGTGCGAGCAGCCGGACGTCTGCGACTTGCGGCGCCGGGCCGCCGGCGCGCTTGCGGATCCTGCTCGTGGAGGACCATGAGGACACGCTCGGCCATCCTGCTCACGGATGCTCCGACGCTCGGGCCACGAGGTGACCACGGCCGGGTAGCGTCGCCGCGGCCCTGGAGGCGGCGGCGGCCTCCCGTTCGACCTGCTGATCAGCGACCTGGGCCTGCCCGACGGCAGCGGCCTGGACCTGATGCGGCGGCTCCGGCCGCTGCCGGGGATCGCCCTGACCGGCTATGGCATGGAGTCGGACGTACGCCGCGCCCACGAGGCCGGCTTCACCGCCCACCTGACCAAACCGGTCGATTTCGCGAACCTGGAGGCCCTGATCCGAGAACTGGCCGGGCCTCAGTCAGCCCCCCACGAGGCTGGGCGCTGAACGGGGCCGGCATCGCCGCCAGGGGCCGGTTCGAGCTCGATCGGCCCCCCGTCGGCCGATCCATTTTCGAGGCGCCCGTTGGCCTGGCAAAAAACCCGGGCCCTGGTCAGTTCCCCCGGAATCTCCAATAATTGCTGGCCAGGGCACGCGGATACTCGTAGAATAGACATAAGGTAAACAACCGCCACGATTGACCGATCACTCGCGTCCTTCGCGGAAGCACATGGTCTACGTGCTTCCGTGGGTGGAAGTGAACGCGATCGCCATCAAACCCGATCCGGCGGGGGCGTCTCGTTGAGACCTCTTATCCGGACCTCTCGCTCCGAGTGATTCGGTCCAACCCACCTGCCTTGAATTCGCGGAAGACCCACCCCGAATGCGCGATCGGCCTCGAGATCCGGGAACGGATGTTCTGAGTCGAACCGGTCAGGACAGTTTCCTCCCGGAACCGCGTCCGTGCGCTCTCGCCCGTCAGTGAAGAGAGGGGAACCGAAGCCATGTCCTTGCGATCGTCCGGCCTGAGAATTCGACCCGCGGTGCTGGCCCTGATCGCGGTCGTCGCGGCACCGCTGGCGGCCCTGGCTCAGGCGCCGAAGACCGTGGACTACAACCGCGATGTCCGGCCGATCCTCTCTGATACTTGCTTCGCCTGCCACGGCCCCGACGAGGCCAGCGCAAGGTCGGCCTGCGGCTCGATACCAGGGAAGGTCTCGAGGCCGAACTGGGCGACGGCATCCCGCTGATCGAGCCGGGCAAGCCGGACGAGAGCGAGTTGATCTTCCGCGTCGAGGTCGACAACGAAACCCTTCGCATGCCGCCGCCGAATACCAAGAAGCCGCCCCTGACCGCCGAACAGATCGCCACCTTGCGCCGTTGGGTCGAGCAGGGAGGCAAATGGTCGAACCACTGGGCCTTCGAGCCGCCGGTGCTGTCCGAGCCGCCGACGGTTCAAAACGACGCCTGGCCGTCGAAACCCGGTCGACCGTTTCATCCTGGCCCGGCTGGAGGCCGAGGGGCTCACCCCGTCGCACGAGGCGGACAAAACCACGCTGATCCGCCGCGTCACGCTGGACCTGATCGGGTTGCCCCCGACGCCGGCCGAGGTCGACGCCTTCCTGGCCGACGACTCGCCCGAGGCGTACGCGAGGGTCGTCGACCGCTTGCTCGAATCACCCCGGTTCGGTGAGCACATGGCGCGCTACTGGCTCGACATGGCACGCTATGGCGACACCCACGGCCTCCACCTCGACAACTATCGAGAGATGTGGCCCTACCGGGACTGGGTCATTGAGGCGTTCAACGAAAACCTCCCCTTCGACAAGTTCATCATCTGGCAGCTTGCCGGCGACATGCTGCCGGAGGCCACGCTCGACCAGAAGATCGCCAGCGGTTTCAACCGCGCCCACGTCAGCACCAACGAGGGTGGGTCGATCGCGGATGAGGTCTACGTTCGCAACGTCACCGACCGGGTCGACACCGTCGGCACCGTCTTCCTCGGCCTGACCACCGGCTGCGCCCGTTGCCACGACCACAAGTTCGACCCGATCCGCCAGAGCGAGTACTACTCGCTGTTCGCGGTCTTCAACAGCCTCGACGAAAACCCCATGGACGGCAACGCCGAGGCCTGGCCGCCAATCGTCAAGGTTCCGTCGCCCGAGCAGGCCCAGGCCCTTAACGCGATCGACACCGAGTTGACATCGATTCGCAAGACGATCGCCGACGAGGCCGCGAAGGCCAAGTACGACCCGACGCTTGATGCCGATCAGGGCGAGTACGTTCGCCGCGATGACTACGTCTGGATCGACGACGCCCTGCCGACCGGCGCGAAGCCGTCCGGCGAGGCCGACTGGCAGTTCGTCACCGCGCCCGATCATCCGGTCCTCGAAGGCCAGAAGGCCCACCGTCGCCAGGCCGAGGGGCAGGGCCAGCACTATTTCACCGACGCCGCCCAGACGCTCCGTGTCGGTGAAGGCGACACCCTGTTCGCCTACGTGTTCCTCGACCCGACAAACCCGCCGAAGGAGATCATGCTTCAGTGGCGCGTCGGCGGTGACTGGAAGCATCGCGCCTACTGGGGCGAGAACCTGGTCGAGTTCGGCAAGGATGGCACCGGCGAGCGGCTCCGCGTCGGCGATCTGCCGACAACCGGCCAGTGGGTTCGCCTGGAAGTGCCCGCCGCCCAGCTCGGAATGAAGGTGGGCACCCTGATTGATGGCTGGGCCTTCACCCAGCACGACGGCAACGTGTACTGGGACCGGGCCGGCCTCGCCACCTGGACGCCCCAGGAAGGTCAAACGTCGTTCGTCTCCCTCTCGGCCTACGTCCGTCACCTCCGGGCCGCGGCGGCGGCCGGCGTGGACCTCGGGGTGCCAAAGAACCTCGTCGAGATCGCCAAACTCGACCGTGCCGCCCGAAAGGATGAGCAGCGGACGCAACTTGTCAACCACTTCGTCGAGCACGCCTGGGCCGAAACCCGGCCGGTGTTCGACCCACTCCACCAGCGGCTCGCGAAGGCCGAGGCGGAACGGAAGGCCCTCGACGAGCAAATCCCGACGACACTCGTCTCGCAGGAGCAGCCCAAGCCAAAGCCGGCGTTCCTCCTCGACCGTGGCGAGTATGACCGTCCCAAGGACGAGGTCGCCCGGGCGACGCCCGCCTTCCTGCCACCGCCGCCCGACGACGACCCGGATCGTCTCGATTTCGCCCGCTGGGTGGTCGAGCCTGAACCACCCGCTGACGGCCCGTGTGGCGGTCAACCGGTTCTGGCAGCAACTCTTCGGCACCGGGCTCGTCAAGACCTCCGAGGACTTCGGCGCCCAGGGTGAGCCCCCGAGCCACCCCGAGTTGCTCGACTCTCTCGCCGTGCGGTTCCGCGAGGACGGCTGGGACGTCAAGGAACTCATGAAGTCACTCGTGACGTCGTCGACGTACCGGCAATCGTCCGACGTGACCCCCGAGACTCTGGCGAGGGACCCCGGGAATCGACTCCTGGCTCGAGGACCGCGGTTCCGGCTCGATGCCGAATCGCTCCGCGATCAGGCGCTGTTCGTCGGCGACCTGCTGTATGAGAAGGTCGGCGGGCCGAGCGTCAAGCCGCCCCAACCGGCCGGGCTCTGGGAAGCGGTTGGCTATAGCGGCAGCAACACCGTGAAGTTCCAGGCCGACACCGGCGTCGCCAAGGTTCACCGTCGCAGCCTGTACACGTTCTGGAAGCGGACCTCCGCGCCCCCGCAGATGACCACCTTCGACGCCCCGTCGCGCGAGTCGT
Source organism: uncultured Isosphaeraceae bacterium (assembly GCA_963779675.1). Lineage (GTDB taxonomy): Bacteria > Planctomycetota > Planctomycetia > Isosphaerales > Isosphaeraceae > CAVZZM01. The sequence continues at coordinate 35,748 of CAVZZM010000015.1, read as the reverse complement.
GCACCGTCCGACGCGAGCGCACCAACACGCCACTCCAGGCGCTCTTGTTGATGAACGAGCCTCAGTACGTCGAGGCCGCGCGGCCCTGGCCGAGCGGTCGATCCGTGAAGACGGCTCGGCGCCGGAGGTACGGATCGCGGCGCTGTTTCGACGGGCGACCGCCCGGCCGGCCGAGCCGGACGAACTGGACGAACTGATCGCCGCGTATCAAGATTTTCTCGACGAGTACAAGGGGGACACCGAGGCCGCCTTGAAACTCATCACCATCGGCGAGACGAAGCCCGACGCGACCCTCGACCCGGCCGACCTCGCCGCGACGACGATGGTCGCCAACATCGTGCTGAACCTCGACGAGGTTATCACCAAGGAATAAACCGGGGGAACACCATGGACCCGATCCGCGAGCACATGCAGGCGATGACCCGTCGGCACTTCTTCGGCCGAAGCGCCGTGGGCCTCGGGACCGCGGCCCTGGCGTCGCTGCTCCCGTTGCGAGCCGGCGCCGCCCCCGAGACGGCCGCCGCCCACGGCGGGCTGCCGAGCCTGCCCCACTTCGCCCCCAAGGCGAAGCGGGCCATCTACCTGTTCATGAACGGTGGTCCGTCGCAGATGGACCTGTTCGACTACAAGCCCAGCATGGGCGATCTGTTCGACAAGGACCTGCCCGAATCGATCCGCATGGGTCAGCGGCTCACGACCATGACCAGCGGCCAGGCCCGGTTCCCGATCGCCCCGTCGAAGTACAAGTTCGCGCAGCACGGCAAGTCGGGGGCCTGGGTCAGCGAGCTGCTGCCGCACACGGCGAAGATGGTCGACGACATCGCCATCGTGAAGACGATCTGGACCGAGGCGATCAACCACGACCCGGCCGTCACCTACATCTGCACCGGCAACCAGCTTCCGGGCCGCGCCAGCCTCGGCTCATGGCTCAGCTACGGGCTCGGCACCGAGAACGAGAACCTGCCGGCCTTCGTCGTGATGACGGCCACTTGGTCCGGCCGTCAGACGCCCAGGCGATCTACAACCGTCTGTGGGGCTCCGGCTTCCTGCCCAGCAAGCACCAGGGCGTCGCGCTGCGGTCCCAGGGTGACCCGGTTCTGTACCTGACCAACCCGGACGGCGTCGACGCCTCGACCCGACGCCGCATGCTCGACGCCGTGGGGCGGCTCAACCAGACGCACCTCGACGAGGTCGGCGACCCCGAGACCTGCGCCCGGATCGCCCAGTACGAGATGGCCTTCCGCATGCAGACGTCGGTCCCCGAGCTGACGAACATCTCGGGAGAGCCGAAGCACGTCCTCGACATGTACGGCCCCGACGTCACCACCCCCGGCACCTTCGCCGCCAGCGCCCTGCTGGCCCGTCGGCTGGCCGAGCGGGGCGTGCGCTTCGTCCAGATCTTCCATCGCGGCTGGGACCAGCACGGCAACCTCGCCGGCGACCTGCCCAAGCAGTGCGGCGACGTCGACCAGCCCGCCTGGGCCTTGATCCAGGACCTCAAGCAGCGCGGCTTGCTCGACGAGACCCTGGTCGTCTGGGGTGGCGAGTTCGGCCGCACGGTCTACTGCCAGGGCAAGCTGACCCGCGAGAACTACGGCCGCGACCATCACCCCAAGTGCTTCACCATCTGGATGGCCGGCGGCGGCATCAAGCCGGGCGTCGTCCACGGGGAGACCGACGACTTCAGCTACAACATCGTCAAGGACCCCGTCCACATCCACGACATGAACGCGACGATTCTCCACTGCCTGGGGATCGACCACAACCGGCTCACCTACAAGTTCCAGGGCCTCGACATGCGCCTGACCGGCGTCGAGGAGCAGCACCCGGTCAAGGCCATCCTGGCGTGATCGGTTTCGCTCGGGCATAATCGGCCACAGCATCGAGGCGGCGTCCGTCGGGTCTCTTCCCGACCTGGTGCTTCGATGTCGTGGCGGGTCGTGCCGGCCCGCTGATAGGCTCCTCTCCAGACCCTGGATCCCGTACCGGAGCATCGACAATGCGTCCGAGCCGATTTCGTGCCACCTGGCGGTCTGCGCTCGTCGGCCTGATAGCACTAACCTCCACTGTCGACCGCGTCGCCCAGAAGTTCGAGCCGAACTACGACGAGAGCAAGGTTCCCGACTACACCCTGCCCGACCCGCTGGTGACGCTCGAAGGGAAGAAGGTCGAGAACGCGACGCACTGGTCCGAAAACCGGCGCCCCGAACTGGTCGAGCTGTTCAAGACGTACGTTTACGGCGAGGCGCCCCCGAAGCCCGAGGGACTGCGCTTCGAGGAGCTGGAGGTTGACCGAAACGCCCTCGGCGGCAAGGCGACGCGCAAACAGGTGCGGGTTCATTTCAACGACAAGGCCGACGGCCCGACGATGGACCTGCTGCTCTACGTCCCGAACACCGGCAAGGCCCCGTATCCCGCGTTCCTCGGCCTGAACTTCGGCGGCAACCACACGATCCATGACGACCCGGACATTCGCGTCACCGAAAGCTGGGTGCGGAACGACCCGAAACGGAAGGCCGAGGATCACCGGGCCAGCGAGGACGGCCGGGGCGCGGCGTCGTCGCGATGGCCGGTTGAGCGCATCCTCGATCGCGGCTACGCCCTGGCCACCGCCTACTACGGCGACATTGACCCGGACTTCGACGACGGCTTCGAGAATGGCGTCCAGGGCAGGTACCGCGATCGGGACACCCTGCCCAGCGGCGAGCGCAAGCCCGATGCCTGGGGCTCCATCGCGGCCTGGGCCTGGGGCCTGAGCCGGGCGCTCGACTACCTTCAGAACGACCCCGATATCGACTCCCAACGCGTTGCCGTGATGGGCCACTCCCGCCTCGGCAAGACGGCCCTGTGGGCCGGCGCGGCGGACCCCCGGTTCGCCCTGGTCGTCTCGAACTGCTCGGGTTGCGGTGGCGCGGCGCTGAGCCGCCGTGCCGTGGGCGAGACGGTCGCCCGGATCAACACGTCGTTTCCTCACTGGTTCTGCGACAACTTCCAACGGTTCAACAACCACGAGGCCGAACTGCCCGTTGATCAGCATGAGTTGATCGCCCTGATCGCCCCCCGGCCGGTGCTCGTCTGCAGTGCCGAGGAGGACCACTGGGCCGACCCGAAGGGGGAGTTCCTCTCGGCGAAGGGGGCGGACGCGGTGTATCGCTTGCTCGGCACGGACGGTCTTGCCGCCGACGAGATGCCCTCCGCGGGCGAGCAGGTGCTGGAAAGCACCATCGGCTATCGCATCCGCCCCGGCGGTCACGACGTCACTCCGGAGGACTGGGACGCCTACATGGATTTCGCCGACAGGCACATGACCAGCAAGAAGTGAGGTTGGTCGATCGCGCCGACGGCCGTTGGTGAAGCGCTCACCCATGAGCGGTTTCGCCAACGGCTCAATTCTCGACGTCCCGGTCGTTGTGAGGTGAGTCGCGGAGCACCTGAACCTCCTGGATCACGACCAGGCCGCCGCCCAGGATCTCGTCAAGCTGGGGCAAGAGGTGGGCGATGCGGTCGGGTCGGTCCACGATCTCGATCCGCTCGGGCAGGTCGGACGACAGCCCGAGCAAGCTCGCGCGGTGGATCCGCGAGTGCCGGCCAAACCCCATGATCCCCCGGCTGACCGTCGCACCCGCCATCCCCTGCCGCCGGCAACGCTCGACGACCTCGACGGCCAGGTTGCGGCCTTGCCAGGTGTCGGAGTTTCCCAGATAGATCGTCAGCCGCTGCGCCTCGCCTTCGATGGGCATGTTGGCGTCCTCCCGCGTGAATGGGGCATCCCGGGCGGGGCAGGGGGGGGAATCACGTCGAGCCGGCATGGTCGCGGTAATGAACGACCCGGACCGGCTCGATGGTCACCAACCCATCGGCGAATGCCCCGCGGAATTCGGCGAGAAGGGCGTTGATCCGCTCGGGACCGTCGACGATCTCGACCGTCACCGGGATCGAATGGGCTTCATATTCGCTGTGGCTGTCGTGAATGTGGTGGCGGGCGCCGAGGCTGAACTCGACCGGGAACACGGACGCTCCCGCGAGCTGCAACGCCCGCGCCGCTCGACAATCGCCCGGTACAGAGGCCGGCCTTGCCAGCGGTCGCCGGACCGTACGGTGATCTGGAGCCGCCGGGCGTCCTCGGGAATCATGGGTCCTCCCCTTCGTCCGCACGTTCGGGTGTGGGTACCAGGTCGATCGACAGTGGCTCCGGCGTGGGTGGTCGATCGGCATGCGCCGGGGCGTTTGCCGCCGCTCGATCCAGACCGGGGTCGCGTTCCGCGGCGGGAATCGTCAACGCCCTCGCCAGTCCCATGCCCAGGACGACGGCGGCGAACCCCGCCGCCACGCTGCCGGCGAGATAGGCGAGCGAGAGCCCGGTTTCCCCGCGTTCCCACAAGGTGGCGGATTCAAAGGCAAACGTCGAGAACGTCGTATAACCCCCGAGAAACCCCGTCAACACGACCAGCCGCAGGTTCGGGTGAGGCACCCAGCGCAACAGGAGCACCGTCAAGAAGCCGATCGCGAATGACCCGCTCACGTTGATAATGAACGTCGCCCAGGGGAACTGCGAACTGGCCCAACGGCTGATCCCAACCCCCAGCCAGTACCGCGCATTGACCCCGAGAACTCCCCCAACCGAGAGCGCCGCGACCCTTCCGAACGTCTCCACGCCGTCCACTCCTTCACCTTGAGAACCCACCCGACGATAACACGTCCCCACCCCGTTGCCACGTGAGAAGCGATCGTGGTCATGAGTTCGAGCCCGGGCCCTCGTCTCGATCGGGGTGCTTCACGTCGTGGTTCGGTTCGTGTAACCTCGCGGAACCGCCTGGGGGGCGGTTCGGTCACGGGCGCCCCGTCTTCCTTCCGCACGCGCGCAATGGCGACCATCGGAGCAGGCATGAACGTGAAAACCGACATCCGAAGATGGCGTGTCGCGCTGCTGGCGTCGATCGCCGCCCTGAGCCTTGTCGATCCGGTGCTCTGCGCGACGGCTGACCCGAAGGCGGGGAACCGGCCGGGAACGGATGGCCACGCCGAGCGGCCACCGAACATCCTCATCATCCTGGCGGACGACCTCGGTTACGGCGACCTTTCGAGCTACGGGGCGCCCGACCTGAAGACGCCGCACATCGACGGGCTGGTCTCCTCGGGGATGCGGTTCGACAACTCTTACGCGAACTGCCCGGTCTGCTCGCCGACACGCGCCGCGCTGTTGACCGGCCGCTACCCCGATGTGGCGGGGGTGCCGGGCGTGATCCGCACCCATCCCGAGAACAGTTGGGGATTTCTCGATCCCTCGGCCGCAACCTTGCCGCAGGTCCTCAAGGACGCCGGCTACCACACCGCGATCGTCGGCAAGTGGCACCTGGGGCTCGACACGCCCAACACACCCAACGAGCGGGGGTTCGACGAGTTCCACGGCTTCCTCGGCGACATGATGGACGACTATTATGACCATCGCCGCCATGAGAACAACTACATGCGGCACAACGGCGAGGTCATTGATCCGAAGGGCCACGCCACCGACGTGTTCACGCAATGGGCGATCGACTACCTCGACGAGCGCAAGGGCACCGACGAGCCGTTCTTCCTCTACCTCGCGTACAATGCCCCCCATGCGCCGATCCAGCCGCCCGACGACTGGCTGGCCAGGGTCCGGCAGCGCGAGGGGGACGGCATCACCGAGCAGCGCGCGAAGCTCGTCGCCCTGATCGAGCACCTTGACGACGGCGTCGGCCGCCTGCTGGATGCCCTCAACGCCAACGATCAGGCCGAGAACACGCTCGTCGTCTTCACCAGCGATAATGGCGGACAACTCAGCGTCGGCGCCCGGGTTGGCGATAATCGGGGTGGCAAGGGGGACCTCTATGAGGGCGGCATCCGGGTGCCGTTGTGCGCGGTGTGGCCCGGCAAGGTTCGACCTGGCGCGCGATCCGACCGCGTCGCGCTGACGATGGACCTTTTCCCCACTGTCTGCGAGATGGCCGGTGTGGACGTCCGCGAGACTATCGATGGCACGTCGATCCTGCCGACCTTGCTGGGTCGGGATCAGCCCGCGCCCGATCAAACCCTGTTCTGGATGCGACGAGAGGGGGGCGGGCGTTACCTCGGCCAGGATTATTACGCGGCGCGTCGGGGACCGTGGAAGCTCGTCCAGAACCACCCGTTCGAGCCTTACCAGCTTTACCACCTCGGCGACGATCCGCTTGAGGAAAGGGACCGCGCCACGTCCGAACGCGGGATCGTCAGGGAACTGGTCCACGACCTCCAGCTCCAGCTGCAACGAGCCGGCGAGGTTCCCTGGCAGCCGCCTTCGCGTTGAAGAACATCGTCACGAATTCGAGTTCATCATCGAGGCATCTCCATGAAACGTTTCCTTCGCGTGGTCGTCGCGGTATTGTGCGTGGGCCTGAGCGATCTCGCCCTCATGTCCCGGGCAGGCCCCGTTGAGGGTGATCCCAGCGCGTCGCACCAGGCGACCGGGTTCAAGGTGGGCGAGGTGACGGACCACTCCGCCATCGTGTGGATGCGGTTGACCGAGAACCCGACGCGCAACGAGGAGGGCATCCTCCGCAAGGGCCACATCGACAATAACCCACCCCGCCAGGCCACTACCGGACGACGTTCGGGTCGAGGAACTGGAAGGCGACTGCCCCGGCGCGTCCGGACAGGTCCGGCTCCGCTACGGCACGACGGAAGACCTTTCGAACGCCGTCGAGACCGAGTGGGTCAAGGTCGGCCCCGACACCGACTTCACCCACCAGTTCCGGCTCGAGAACCTTGAGCCCGCCACCACGTACTACCTCTCCGCCGAGACCGCCGGACCAGGAGGCACGCCCGAACACGCTCCGCTGCGAGGGCGGTTCGGAACGGCCCCCAAACCCGAGGCGCCGGTCGACGTGACCTTCGCGGTCATGACCTGCCAGGCTTATGCCCACACGGACAGCTCCGAGGGGTTCCGGATCTACGACGCCATGCGTCGCCTGCATCCCGCCTTCTATGTCGCGACCGGCGACCTTGTTTATTACGACAACGACGACCCGCGGGCGACCACGATTCCCCTGGCGCGCTACCACTGGCACCGGATGTACGGCCTGCCGACGCTGGTACGGTTCCATCAGGTCGTGCCGGGCTACTTCATGAAGGACGATCACGACACCCTCGACGACGACGCCTACCCCACCCAGAACCCGAAACAAATGCGTCCCCTGACCTTCGAGGATGGTCAGCGAATCTTCCACGAGCAGAACCCCGTCGGCGACCAGCTTTACCGGACATAACGCTGGGGCCGGGGCGTCCAGGTCTGGATGGTGGAAGGCCGTGACTTCCGCTCGCCGAACCCGATGCCCGACGGGCCGGAGAAATCGATCTGGGGGGACGAGCAGAAGGCGTGGCTGAAACAGTCAATCCTCGAAAGCAAGGCCGACTGGAAGGTCCTGATCAGCCCGACGCCGCTCGTCGGTCCCGACCGCCCGTCCAAGAAGGACAACCACGCGAACGAGACCTTCGCCCACGAGGGAGACGAGATCCGTCGCTGGATCGCCGAGAACGTGCCCGAGACCCTGTTCGCCATCTGCGGCGACCGCCACTGGCAATACCACTCCGTGCATCCAGAGACCGGCCTGAACGAGTTCGCCTGCGGCCCCGCCAGCGACGCGCACGCCAGCGGGACACCGGGCTATGACCCGACCTACCACAAGTTCCACCGGGTCAAGGGGGGCTTCCTGACCGTCGATGTCGAACCGAGGGCGGACACCAGCACCATCACGTTCCGCCACCGGGACGTTGACGGGCGCGTGGTTTACGAATTCCAGAAGACGCGGGCAATCCCGTGAGCGGCCGCGGCCGGGACGCTTCGGGTTACTCGAACTCGACGGCGATCTCGGCCTTTTCACCCAGTTCGAGCGACCGCACGCCCTCCAGCGTCTTCATGCGATCGGTGCCGGGCTCGCCGACCTTGAGGGTGTAGGTTCCTTCGCGATACACGCGGGGCTGGTACTCAGCGCCATGGACTCGCAGGGTGTGGACGACCTCGCCATCGGCCTCGTCGATCACCTGGACGACCGGGTTATCCATCCCCTCGACCCGGATTTTGGGCAGGAGTGCAACCGCCGTCCGGCCGTCGTTGTCCATCTGGCGGACAACGATCGGCCAGCCGGGGTACTGACTTCCGGTCGCGGGGTCGGTTGGGTCCACGTAACGCGGCCAGAGTTCCAGGGTGCTCGTCCGGGCCTGCTTGTCAAACCGGATGATGCCGTAGCCGGTCCCCTCGCGGTGCAGCTCGACCGGCTCGGGGAACCGTCCCGGCGGCGGGTCGACCGTCGGGTTGGCGACGGCGTAGACGGTCAGTAGATTGCCGAAGCCGTCCTCGTAAGGTCCGGTGAACGGCCCTCGAACCGGGTGAGGGGCCAGGGGTGGGTAATCGGGGTTCCAGAAGCGTGGGTAGAGGTTTGCGGTCGCGGGCACGCAAAACGACCAGTTCGCATCCTGGAACGCATCGATCCCCTGATGGATGACGCTGCCCAGGTGCTGGTCGCCCGCGATGTGGATCATGAAGCCCCGCCGCATCTCGCGAAGGGCCTTCTTGCGGCCCGTCTGCGGCCAGCCGTTGGAGTCCAGGTCCCTGTCGAGTTCGCCGGTGGTTGGTGGGCGGGAACTGATCTGGAGGTTGGCGAAGATCGTCTGGGAGAGGGCGGCCTTCATCTCCTGGCCGCGCCAGTCGCCGGCGAAGTCGCGGAGGAAGGACAGTTGACGATCGCCGAGCAGCGTGGCGCCGGCAACGTCGGCCCTGGAGATGTCGTACTCCGGGTCGATGATGTGACTATCGATGGTCATCGGCGCGTCAACGATCGCCGGTGACGACTTGAACATGCGGTCCTCCAGGATGGCGAACCCGATGCCGCCGACAGTCAGCCCGGTGTAGTAGACGGTGATGCCTTGCTTGATGGGTGTGGGGTCGTACGGATCAGGAAGGTGGCTCGTCTGGGTGCGCTGCATCATGTTGAGCCACTCGGGGGGCATGCCGAAGCCACCCTTGAGCCCGTTGGGATCTCCCGGCTGGGCGGCCTCGCCTCCCATGCCCCAGAAGTTACCCTGGTAGACGTCGTGGTCGTCGGGGATGCAGATGCAGGGCGTGTCCCGCACCACGTCGCCGAAGGCCCAGCACCACAGATACCACTTGTAAAGGTAGTCGAGAATCGCCTCGTCGAGCGGCTCGAGGACTGGGGGCGTCGGGTCGCCCTGGTAGACCTGATCGCCCGCGAAGAAGAACAGGTCGGGGTCATGCCGGGCCAGGTTTGGCGTGAGGTCGTTGTGAGGGAACCAGCTGCGCTTCGACCAGGCATAGGTGCCCCCACCACGAGGACCGCCACCAAAGTTCTCGTTGCAGCTCAGGGCCGCCAGGACGATCGTCGCCTTCTCCTTCGGGTCGCGCCGGATGGTGCCGGTCCGAAGGTAGGGCGTTCGATCGGGATCGAGACTGTAGACCACCCGGAATGGGACGTCCTTCGTCGCATCCCAGCCCTCGACCCGGAACGGGGCCGTCCAGCCGGGGACGACGATCTTCGTCGTCGCGATGGCCTTCCAGCCGTCGCCGTTCTGAACCTGGAGTTCGACCGTTTGCGGGCCCGTCTCACCCACCGGCGCCATCTGGGCATTGAGCTTCAGCACGCCGTTCTGAACGGTGTAGAGCGTCGCGAGGATCGGGCCGAAGGCGTGGTCGGGGTGGGCCTCGACCCTCGGGCCGGAGACCGTCCAGTCGCGGAACCAGAACCGGGCGGCATTCGGACCGGTGCCGGGGTGCGAGACGAGGGCGACGTTGCCGGTGACGGGCGAGGGGAGTTGCCCCGACTCGAGAGTGATGGTCATGCCGCACGAATTCGCGCACATGTTGGCGGGGTCCTCGGCGAACAGCCCCACGCTCGGTTTCCCGTCGTCGGTTCGGCCGATCCGGAGGCGCAGGATGAGTTCTCCCGAAAGGCCCTCGCCCTTGACCCTCACGTCGAACGCGGGCTGATCGGCCTGGGGCCTCGCGAAGCTACGGAGGAACAACCGACCCTGTCCGTCGATCCCCGCGAACATTCCGCCGCCGGGGCCGGGGTTGCGATGCACCATCGCCGCGGCGCGGTAATCCATCCCTTCCCCGCCGTCTCCCACGAGGAACCCGACCGCCGCGTCCCTGGCGATGTCGCCCTCGCCGATGGCACCGACGCGGACGCTCATCTCGAAGTCCGCATCGCCAGGTCCGATCTGGTGCGTCAGCAGGTGGACGGTCCGGTACGGATCGCCAGGCGCGTCGTTGAGGCACTCCAGCCGGCCGTCGGCGATCCGCCAGTCCTGGAGCCGGTTCGCCCAGAACGCGGGGCCGATCCAGGTGCGTGTCGTCCCCTCGGGCCAGTCGCTAGAGAACTCGTCGCCGCGAGCCTGGGGGACAGGAGCGAGGGCAGTCAGTCCTAGCAGGCCGATCAACCCGAGGGACACGGTTTTCGCGATCTTCATGACAAACCCCGCTCGAAATGCCGCCCCGTTCGCGATCGGAGAGGATGCTTGAAACGTCGTCGCTTTCTCTGGGATGGTCCGATCGTATCGGCGCGCCCCCCGTCGCTCAACCGGGGAGCCATCTCGCAACGCGAACGACCAGCCGCGCTCGAACCGGCATGGCGGGGCGACGACTCCATCGTTTACCCTCGTCTCGACGTTTTGCCCGCTCTCACATGGAGACGGATTGATGCCCGCCGCCCTCGATATCCCGCCGCGACAAGTCGGTCCTCGTCTCCGACTTCGACGGCACGATGACCCGACACGACTTCTACCAGCTCGTCATGGACCGGCTGCTGCCGCCAGGCACCCCGAACTTCTGGGAGCAGTACCGGGCCGGCGAGATCACCCACTTTGACGCCCTGGCGAAGACCTTCGCCGCGGCCCCGGCCGGTGAGGACGCCCTGATCGAGCTGGCCCGCGACCAGGACCTCGACCCGGACCTTGCCCCGGAACTGGCCCGGCTGCGCGCCGAGGGCTGGGAGGTGGTGGTGATCTCGGCGGGGTGTACCTGGTACATCGACCGGCATCTCCGCGCGGCGGGGGTTGATCTGGAAGTCCATGCCAATCCCGGCCATGTCGAGGACGACCGCCTCATCATGGAGTGGCCGACGGGTTCGCCGTTCTACTCGCCGCAGACGGGCATCGACAAGGTGGCCGTCGTGCGCGCGGCGATGGAGGGCGGCCGGGTGGTCGCCTTCGCGGGGGACGGGCCGCCGGACCTCGAACCGGCGCTGTTGGTGCGTCCCGCGCTACGGTTCGCCCGACGGGGCAACGCCCTCGCCGCCGCCCTGACGGAGAATGGCGAGCGGTTCCACCCCTTCGATCGCTGGTCGGAGGTCGTCCGCGTCCTGCTGCTGGATGAGCCCGCCTGACGACGGACCATCCCCTCGTCGCGAGATCGGCCGGTTCCGAGAGGATTGATTGGGCTCACGATCGCCTGTCGTCCGGTCTTCAATCCGGCAGCGGCTCGTACAGACCGGGCGTTCGGGCTTCGATGAGGTTGAAAAGGCCGTTGGTGACGTACTGAGCGAAATGCTCCGAGGCCCGGTGGGCATCCAGGGCGGCCTGGTCGTCATACTGCTCGTAGAGGAAGAAGGTGCGGTGGTCCGTCACCGAGCGGTGGACAACGTACATCCGGCAACCTGGTTCGGCGCGAGTCGCTCCCGAGACCTTGCGGAACAGGTCGATGGCCTCGTCCTCGTGCCCGGCCTTGATGACGTAAGTCACGGCGACGCAGATCATCGGCGGTCTCCTCGGCTCGGTTCGACCTTTCGGCCCGGCCCGGCCCGGTCGGTAACTCGAAAGGCCGGGGTCCACGTCCGGCCCCGACTATACCATCCCCCTTCCAACCGTTAAACTCAATGACATGAGCGACATCATCCCCCACGTGACCGAGACGACCGTCGACACGTTCGAGCGCGACGTGGTTGAGCGGTCGCAGGATGTTCCGGTCCTCGTCGATTTCTGGGCCGAGTGGTGCCAGCCCTGCCGGATGCTCGGGCCGATCCTGGAACGCCTGGCGGCCGAATATGACGGCAAGTTCGCGCTGGTGAAGGCCGACACCGAGCGGCTGCCCGAGATCGCCTCGGCGTTCGGCGTTCGCTCGATCCCGGCGGTGTTCGCCGTCAAGGATGGTCAGGTTGTCGACTCGTTCGTCGGCGTGTTGCCCGAGGCGGCCATCCGTAATTTCGTCGAGTCGCTGATGCCGACGCCGGCCGAGCAGGCCGTGGCCGAGGCCCGCGCCCTGGCCGCCACGAACCCGGTCGAGGCCGAGGCCAGGTTCCGCGAGGCCACCACGCTGGCCGCCCCCACGGACCCCGGCCCGAAGATCGCGCTGGCCGCGCTTCTACCTCGATCGAGACCGGCTCGACGATTCGCGGGCCATCCTGGATGACCTGGAACGCCGCGGGTTCCTGGAACCCGAGGCCGAGAAGCTCAAGGCGGAACTGACCCTTCGGTCCGGCGCGCACGATGCCGGCGGGGGCGTCGATCCGGCCCGCGCCGCCCTGGAACCCGACCCCGACAACCTCGACCTCCGGTTCAAGCTGGCCGAGGCCCTGGCCGCCGTCGGCGATCACGCCGAGGCCCTGGAACTCTGCCTGGACCTAGTCGAACGCGATCGACGCGGGGTCGGCGAGGAGTGCGCGCAAGCTGATGCTCGCCATCTTCAAACTCCTGCCGCCCGACTCCGAATTGTTGGCCGACTTCCGTCGCCGGCTGTCGCTCGTCCTGTAAGCACGCGCGGCACTCCCGGGCCCACCGATCTCATCCCCTCCCGATGGCGTGTTCGGCACGCCGAATCGATCTGACGATCCGTCCCGTTCGCCCGCCGTGACGTTCCAGCCCGAGAATGGCGAGGGCGAACGACCCGGAGTCACGCGCGCTGGCCACCCCGTCTTCGCCTTGAGGACCGGCTCGGGCAGCGCCCCCGTGACTCCGTGAGCGGATCGAACCCATTCCTTGACTTCTCGATAGCCGACGTCGATAATGTTGTTTAAACAACTAATTCGCGACGGCCGCCCGATCCACATGGATCGGAGGAGTTGCGAGCCTTGTGAGGTCGGGCGCTGGCCCGACGGAAAGGAGCCGACGATGATCCGGGCACGGCGGTCTTCGGATCGAGGCCACTTCGATCACGGGTGGCTCGACACCTTCCACACGTTCTCGTTCGCGGGGTACCATGACCGGGACCACATGGGCTTCCGCGCCTTGCGGGTCATCAACGAGGACCGGATTTCGCCCGGCGCCGGTTTCGGCACGCATGGGCACCAGGACATGGAGATCGTCACCTACGTGCTTTCCGGCGGCCTGGCGCACCGTGACAGCCTGGGGACGGGCAGCGTTCTCCACGCCGGGGAGCTGCAGCGCATGACGGCCGGCACGGGGATCGAACACAGCGAGTTCAACGCCTCGGACACCGAACCGATCCATCTCTATCAGATCTGGCTGCGGCCCGAGCGGCCCGGCCTGGAACCCTCCTACGAGCAGCGGTCGTTCGCCGATCGGTCTGGCACGATCTCTCGTGGCCTACGGCCGGTCGTCACCCCCGACGGTCGCGACGGAACCCTGAGGATCCGGCAGGATGCGACGATCTACCTGGCGACCTCGACGCGGGTGAGTGGTCGAGCACCCTGTCGCCGACGGGTCGTCACGCCTGGGTCCAGGTTCTGCGAGGGGCGATCACGCTGAACGGCCAGCCCCTATCCGCCGGTGACGGCGCCGCCGTCGAGCGAGGAAAACCTCCTGAAGATCCGGGCCGTCGAGGCCGTCCGAAGTGATGTTGTTCGACCTGGCGTGACTCCTTCCCTTGAGACCCGTACGGGAGATCGAGCCATGCCCCACGCGCCGCGGGGAGTCCTGTCCGTTCTCGGTCGCGTGCTGCTCTGCACGATCTTCTTCATGAGCGCAGTCGGCAACAAGATTCCCGACTTCAACGGAACGGCGAATGTCATGGAGTCAGTCGGCGTGCCTGAACGCATCTCCGGCGGGTCGGGCGATCGCTTCCTGATCGTCGGCAGATCTCGGTCGTGGTGGGCTTCAAGGCACGGGCATCGCCGCGGTTGCTGCTGATCTTCCCCGTGCCTCGCCACCTATTCTTCCAGACTTCTGGCGAGGGGGGGGCCGAGCAGGAGCAGGCAAATGATCCAGTTCATGAAGAACCTGCCATGGTGGGCGCCATGCTTCTGACCATCGCCATCGGCACTTCGCCCGGAGCAGGCCACGCGAGGACCGCATCCGGCCCCGACCGAACCCGCGCCGGCCTGATCGGCTTCGGCGGGCGATACGGTTGCGACCGGCGCTGCGGCTGCCATTATGGCGGCTACCGCCCGTTGCCTCCGACGAGGTCGTCGCGGACGGTGCCAGGGACGTAACTGCCATGTTCAATCGAGGTGTTAGCGGTTCGCCGGGCGAATGCGGCACAGTCTTGCTTGGTAAATTCGAGATGTCTCGAGGCGGTCCATGACGCACCGGCCGGTGCGAACCGGAGCCTGTTCTCCGAGGGGGGTCGATGTCGACGGCAGGCCAGGAGACGCCGAAGCAAGAGTTCACGTTCCAGGCCGAGATCAAGCGGCTGCTGCACCTGCTGTCGCACTCGCTCTACCAGAGCCGGGAGATCGCGCTCCGCGAGCTGATCTCGAACGCCTCCGATGCGCTCGACAAGATGCGTTACGTCGCCCTGACCGACGAGTCCCATCGCGACGAGCCGGGGGCCTGGAGATCGTCGTCGAGGGCCGGACCGGACGAGCCGGCAGCTCGTCATCCGCGACAACGGCATCGGCATGACCCGCGACGAGCTGGTCGAGAACCTCGGGACGATCGCCCGGAGCGGGTCGCTCGAATTCCTCAAGGGGCTGGCGCGAACCGGGGGACCAGGCGGCCCAGCTCTCGCTGATCGGCCAGTTCGGCGTCGGCTTCTACTCGGCGTTCATGCTCGCCGACTCGGTGCGGGTCCGGACCCGCAGCGACCGGGAGCACGACCGGGCTGGGAGTGGGAGTCCGACGGCACCGGCACCTTCACCATCAGCCCGGCCGAGGGCCTGCCGCGCGGCACCGAGATCGATCCTGCACCTGAAGGACGACGCGAAGGAGCTGGCCGAGGAGCTGGCCGCATCAAGGAGGTCATCCGCCGCTATTCGAGCTTCGTCCCGCACCCGATCCGGGTCGGCGGCGAGGTCGTCAACGATCAGAAGCCGATCTGGGTCGAGCCGAAGAGCCAGGTCACGCGACGAGCAGTACACCCAGTTCTACCAGCATCTGACCCACCACGCCGGCGAGACGCCGCTCTGGCACCTGCACCTGGCGGCCGACTCGCCGATCCAGTTCCGCGCGATCCTGTACTGCCCGCCGACGAACTTCGAGCGCCTCGGCTTCGGCCGCGACGAGCACGGCCTGAGCCTCTGCGCGAAGCGGGTGCTCGTGCAGTCGCGACTGCCGCGAGCTGCTGCCCGAATACCTCCGCTTCCTCCGCGGGCTGGTCGACTCGGAGGACCTGCCGCTGAACGTCTCCCGCGAGACGCTCCAGGACAACACCGTCTTCCGCAAGATCCGCAACACGCTGGTCAAGGGCGTCTTCGACCGGCTCGAGACGCTGGCGAGCGAGGACGCCGGACGCCTTCCGCGACGTTCTATCGAGCAGTTCGGCGCCGATCCTGAAGGAGGGCGTCGTCACCGACCCGGCCAACCGCGAACGGCTGGCGAGGCTGCTCCGGTTCGCCTCGACGCGCGCCGAGGACCCGGAGGCGCTCGTCTCGCTCGACGAGTACCTCAAGCGCGCCCCCGAGGACCAGAAGCGGATCTACTACCTCGGCGGCCCGGACCTCGCCGCGGTCCGCAAGAGCCCGAACCTGGAGATCTTCCGACGCCGGGGCCTGGAGGTCCTGTTCCTGACCGACCCGATCGACGAGTTCGTCATGTCGGCCCTCGGCGCCTACGGCGGCAAGCCGCTCACCTCGATCGACTCGGCCGACCTCGACCTGCCCGGACGCCCGGCCGAACCGAGAAATCACCGGACGACGCCCCACCGAGCGGCGCCGGCTCGCGTGTTCTGGAGCTGTTCCGCCAGGCGCTCGGCGACCGGGTCCGCGAGGTCCGCGAGTCGAAGCGGCTGACCGACAGCCCGTGCTGCCTGGTCAACCCCGAAGGCGGCCCGAGCGTCCAGATGCAGCGGCTCCTGAAGATGACCAACCAGGACTTCCCGTGATCCGCCGCATCCTCGAGGTCAACCCCGCCGCCGCCGCTGATCCGCCGCCTCGCTCAGCTCGCCGCCAACCCCGACCACGACGCCTTCATCCGGTCGTGCGGCCTCGCAGCTCTGGACCAACGCCCTGCTGCTGGAAGGCGCCCTGACCGAGCCGGAGGCGATCGCCGCGCGAGCCCAGCGCTTCATGGAAGAGGCGGCGGAGAAGCGCTCGCCGATCGTCTTCTGACCCCGCCACGGTGCTCATCCTGTCATCCTGCCCTTGACGATCCACGAGTTGAGTCGTGAATTGCGTTGGATCGAGAGAAAAGCGATCGACGGACGGTCACGGTTGCGCGGATGACGACTGGCGTTCGGCCGTTCCCTCGGCGTTCAGGCGGTCGACCAGTTCATGCACCTTGCGGACGATCCGCTCCTCGAGGCTCGGTTTCCAGGGCCGGCTCTCCGCCTCGTAGCCGCCCTCTTCGAGGACGCGACGGCTGGGGATGTAACCGTCGTAGACGTTCGAGTAGCCCGCGACCCAGATGACCGGACCGCCGTCCTGGCCAAGTTCCTTCTTGAGCCGGAGGTCGTAGTCGATGACGACTTCCGAGCTGAGGGCGATCATCGTCAGGTCGTCGCCAAACTGAATGACCTGCACCGGATACGCGAAGTCGGCACGATCCGGCGTGTTGAATTCCAGGTCGACGGTCTCCATGATCGTGCGTAAGGGCCCGTGCAGCGGCTTCTGGTGTTGCGGCGTCTGCTGATTGACCTCGAGCGCCGCCTCCACCGCGGTGGCCAGCGAACGGCCGTGCCGCTGGGCATAGGGCAGCTCGCTGCGCGGGTACGGGTTCTGGTCGGCGCCGCAACCCTGCATGAACAGCGCGGTGACGTCGGGGTGGTCCTCCTCGAGGTATTGCTGGGCAAAGCCGGCGTAGTCGCCCTGCCAGTAGCGGAACCCCATCGTCGTGTTGTGGCAGGCGTAGCCGAACAGGACGGACCGGAGCGCCCCGTCCGGGCCGTCGACGCGGAGGACCGGCACCGTGTGATCGACAGGGCCCTCGGGGTTGGGATGGTTCCGGTATCCCGAGTCCGTCGGCGTCCGCCGGTTCATGGCGAACCCGCAACGGGCGAACCCGTACGAAAGCGACGCCGGTTCGAGGTTCTCGATCGCCTGGCCGACGAGCTTGACCAGTGTGTCTTTCAGCGATTCGAGGTAGCCGCTCGCGTCGTCGCGGCTGTACGCCGGGCCGCAGTGTGTGTGCGACGCGTTCATCACCAGCGCCTTGGGAGCGACGCCCTGCTCCTTCTGAACCCGCTCGGACACCGCCGTGCGGAGGTCGGCGGTGACGCCGATCAGGTCCAGGGTGACAAAGATCACGCGGTTGCCGGTTCGGTCCTCGATGGCCAGGGCCTTGGCGAACAAATCCTGTTCCTTGCCAAGCGCGGGTTCCGTCCGAGACGCGTAGCCCGCCATGTGGAGCGGTGCTTCGGGAGTAATGACCGCGGACGCGGCGCCGGCCTTCCACTCGAAAGCCGGTTGGGTGGTATCGTCATCGGCGCGAGTACCGACGGCACAGGCGAGGACCATGAGGGTCGCGATCGTGAATCGGTTCATGTGGCGGGCTCTCAGTTGGTCGCGGTATCCGGAGAGGGCGTCCCGGCCCGGTAAACCCATCGGGACTCCCCGAGTGCTACCACGTCCGGCCCTCGTGAACAAGAATCTCGCCACGACTGAACCGGCCTGATCGAGTTCGCGGTAAAGGCTCGACAGTCGTTCGCCGGGGAATTAGCCTGGGGACCGCATCGTTCGCGACCCTGCGGCACCCAGTTTGCAGTTGGCCCCAATTTGGCCTTCGACCACGGGAGCGGCCACCGGAGGACCGCTCCGAATTCTCTCTCCCGAGATCAGCGATTCCCGATCCCTTCCCATGAATATGGGTTGACCCAGATGCAACGGTGCCTCATCAGGACCCTCGCCGCCGCGATCCTGTTCGTCGGCACCCACGAACCGCACGTCCCCTGGCCCGACAACGACGGGTATCGGCCGGACGAGCTCAAGGTGCCGCCGACCGATGAGAACACTCATCAAATTTTCAATTAAATTCCCATAACTGTGGGGAAGGACGAGCCGGGTGGGTCGAACGGACAAGACGGATGCAGGGAATGAGGGCTCGAGGCCGCAAAATGCGGATCGCGGTGCCGAACGGGTCGTGCTGATGACACTGGCCGCCGTGCAGTTCACCAGCATCGTCGACTTCATGGTCATCATGCCGCTGGGCCCGCAGTTGATGCGTACCCTGAAGATCGGGCCGGGGCAGTTCGGGCTGGTCGTGTCGTCCTACACGTTCGCCGCCGGGGTGGCCGGGCTGGTCGCGTCGTCGTTGGTCGATCGCTTCGGGCGCAAGGCGACGTTTCTGACGCTCTACACGGGGTTTCTGGTCGGCACGATGCTCTGCGGGCTGGCCCCGAGCTATGGCACCCTGGTGGCGGCGCGGGTTTTGACGGGGGCCTTCGGAGGCATCCTGGGCGGCATCGCGCTGGCGATCATCGGCGACGTGTTTCCGGAGGAGCGCCGGGGACGGGCGACGGGCACCTTGATGTCGGCCTTCGCGCTGGCGTCGGTCATCGGCGTGCCGTTCGGGCTGTACCTGGGGACGAAGCTGGGCTGGCACGCCCCGTTTCTGCTCCTGGCCGGGCTCGGTTGCCCGGTGCTGGCCATCGGGGCACGGGCCTTGCCTCCGCTGCGCGACCACCTCAACCGCTCGGCGGTCGTGAACCCGCTTCGCGCGCTGGCCGGGACCTTCTCCGAACCGAACCACCTGCGGGCGTTCGCCCTGGTCGTCACGCTGATGTTCGGCGGCTTCGCGGTGATCCCCTACATCAGTCCCTATCTGGTCTCGAACGTCGGCGTCGCCGAGGTGGACCTGCCCTTCGTCTACATTGCCGGCGGTGGGCTCACCCTGATCGCCGCCCCGCTGGTCGGCCGGCTGGCGGATCGGTTCGGCAAGCTGCGCGTCTACCGCGTGATTGCCCCGTTCTCGGCGCTGATGATGCTGGTCGTCACGCACCTGCCGCCACTCGGCCTGGCCGTCGCCGTGGCCGCCGCCGCCGGGCTGATGGTCAGCAACGCGGGCCGGATGGTCGCGGCGATGGCGATGGTCGTCGGCAGCGTCGAGCCGAAACGTCGGGGCGGCTTCATGAGCGCCAACAGTTCCGTGCAGCACATGTCGACCGGGCTGGGGGCGTTCGTGGGCGGACATATCGTCGCCGAGTCGGCCGACGGCCGGTTGCTCCACTTCGGCACCGTCGGCTGGATCGGCGTCACGTCCACCTTGCTGAGCCTCTGGCTCGCCGGTCGCTTGCGGGCCGCCGGGGCGACGTCACCGGCGGCAGCCGACCTCAGCCTGGCCGCCGCCGCCGAGGCGTCCTGCGACGCGGGCGAGACACTCGCCGCGACCGAACCGGTCTGATCAAGCGCCCGGTGGAGGCTCGACAGTCGATCGTCGGGGAATTAGCCTGGGGACCGGCTCGTGCGCGATCCCGCGGCACCCGGTCCGCAGCCGTCCCCGTTTCGGCCCTCGACCACGGGTGAGGCACCTGAAGGACCACTCCGAACACTCTCTCCCGAGATCGGCGATTCTCGACCCTTTCCCATGAATACGGGTTGACTCCCATGCAACGATGCCTCTCCACTGCCCTCGCCGCCGCGTTCCTGAGCGTCGCGGCCGTCGGGGCCGAAGGGAACGATCGGCCCAACTTCGTCGTGTTCCTGTCCGACGACCACAGTCAACTCGACTCGACCCCTTATGGAGCGACCGACGTCCGGACGCCGAACATGCAGGCGCTGGCCGAGGCCGGGTGCCGGTTCAACGACGCCTTCGTGGCCACCCCCAGTTGCGCCGAGCCGCGCGGCCTTGCTGACCGGGCTGATGCCGGCGCGCAACGGGGCCGAATCCAACCACAGGTTCAAGAAGGAGGGCATCCCCTCGCTCCCCGAGGTGCTCCGCGGGCTCGGGTACGAGACGGCCGCCTTCGGGAAAGTCGCCCACGGGCCGAAAGACGCCGTCCGGCACGGGTTCGATCACATCGACCCGCGCCCGACGCGCCGGTCGTCGCCGAGTTCCTGGCGACGCGGGACAAGACGAAGCCTCTCTGCCTGTTCGTCGGCACCCACGAACCGCACGTCCCCTGGCCCGACAACGATGGGTATCGGCCGGACGAGCTCAAGGTGCCGCCAACCCATGTGGACACTCCCGAGACGCGCGACTTCCGCGCCCGCTATTACACCGACGTCACCAAGGCCGACACCCTGCTCGGCGAGGTCCGTCAATTGACCCGCGAGACGTTCGGCGAGAACGCGCTGTTCCTCTACACCAGCGACCACGGCGCCCAGTGGCCATTCGCCAAGTGGAACCTGTACGACGTCGGCATCCGGGTGCCGCTGCTGGTCGAGTGGCCGGGTGTGATCAAGCCCGGTTCCACCTCCGACGCGATGGTCCAGTGGATCGACCTGATCCCCACCCTGATCGACATCGCCGGCGGCCAGGTTCCCCCCAACATCGATGGCCGGTCGTTCGCGGACGTGCTCCGAGGCAAGAGTGACGAGCACCGCGATCGGATCTTCACCACGCACGCGAACGACGGAGACATGAACGTCTATCCGATCCGTTCCGTCCGAACCCGACGCTTCAAGTACATCCGCAACCTGCACCCGGAGTTCGAACACACGACCCACATCGACCGCGCCCTGGCCCGGGACGGTGGTTACTACTGGAAGTCCTGGGAGAAGGCCGCGAAGACCGACCCGGCCGCCGCGGCCGTGGTGAAGCGCTATCATCAACGGCCGGCGGAGGAACTTTACGACCTGGAGGCCGATCCGCGCGAGCAGGTCAACCTCGCCGACGATCCAAAGTATGCCGAGACGCTGGAGTCCTTGGCGCGGAGCTGGACGACTGGATGAAGTCTCAAGGAGACACCGGCCGGTTCGGCGGAGAGCCCCGGCTGCTCACGGCCCCCGTCCCGGAATGATCCGGGTTCGTGTTACCAGCGGATGCCCCTAGCGAGACCATCACGATGACGACGCGTCGCCTGTGGACCTCGATCCTGCTCCTCCCGATGGGCCTGTGGCCTGGCGTCGCCTTGGCCGACGATGCGCGGGCGACGGCCGTCGCGGTCCCGCGATGGACACCCTACGACTTCACCTTTCGCAGCGGCACGCCGCCCGAGAAGCCCTTCCTCGTCGAGTTTTCCGCGCGTGTGACGGGGCCGGACGGCATCACCATGACCGTCCCCGGGTTCCACGACGGCGGCGACACCTGGACCGTGCGGGTCGCGCCGACCGTCGAGGGGAAATGGGCGCTGGTGACCCGGTCGGACGTCCCGAGCCTCAAGGGCCGCAAGGCCGAGTTCTCGTGCATCCGCAACCCGAACCCGGCGGTCCACGGCCGTCTCCGGGTCGATCCGGAGCACCCGCACCACTTCCGCTTCGAGGATGGGACGCGGTTCTTCCTGTTGGGTTATGAGTGCGACTGGCTCTGGGCGCCGGACCTGGGCACCACGGGCACCAACGTGATCGATCCGTTTCTCGACACCCTCAACGAGCACGGGTTCAATTACATCATCCTGAATGCCTACGCTCACGACACCGGCTGGCGACGCGGCAAGACGGCCCCCGACGATTACGGCCCGCCGCCGTTGTACGCCTGGGAAGGGGACAACGCACACCCCGATCACGGCCGGTTCCACCTGCCCTACTGGTGGCACTACGATCAGGTCATCGACGCCCTGTACCGCCGGGGCATCGTCGCGCACCTGATGATCAAGGTCTACAACAAGCAGGTCCAATGGCCCGAGAAGGGGAGCGACGAGGACGACCTGTACGTCCGCTGGCTGGTCGCAAGGTACGCGGCCTACCCGAACATCGTCTGGGACTTCTCGAAGGAGGCCCACAACGAGAAGGACCTCAACTACAAGCTCGACCGCCTGAAGCGGGTCCGCGACCTCGATCCCTACGACCACCTCGTCACGGTCCACGACGACAACCCCGCCTACGATCAAGGGCGTTACGACGAAATCCTGGATTATCGTTCGGACCAGCAGCATTCCAAGTGGCACGAGACCGTGCTGTCGCAACGACGACAGCGCGACTGGCCGGTCGTCAACGTCGAGTTCGGCTACGAACACGGACCCGGCGGCCCCGACGACAGGACGTATCGGGTCGCCCAGCCCCCCGAGGAGGTCTGCCGGCGCGCCTGGGAGATCTGTCTGGCGGGCGGTTATGTCGCGTATTACTACACGTACACCGCCTGGGACGTCGTGAAGCCCGACCACGTCCCGCCCGGTTATGCGTACTTCAAGCGATTGCGCGCGTTCTTCGAGGGCACGCGCTACTGGCGCATGGCCCCGGCCGACGACCTCGTCAGCGAGGGCCATTGCCTCGCCGATCCGGGCAAGGAGTACGTCGTGTACCAGGACCACGCCACCCCGTTCACCCTGACGCTTGACGGACTGGACCAACCGCTGCACGCCGAGTGGTATCGTCCTCTCACCGGGGAGTGCCGCCCAGCGGGGGCCCTCGAAAACGGCAAGGCGCGGCTACAACCTCCCGCCGGATGGAGCGGAGGGATGGTGGCCCTGCACGTCGGCGCGGGTCCGGATCGTTCCCCCTGAATCGCCGGCCTGACAGCCGGTTTCTCGATCGACGCCCCCGGAACGGCCTGAGAGGCCATCCGGGATCGCCTGATCCTCTCGGAGGGTCCGTTGATTGGGTGGCCGGGGCAAAGCGCAGCGTGCCCCGGTCTGGATCCCGGGCGTCGACCGGGGCACGAAGACTTTGCCCCGGCCACCCAATCTGCTCGCTTTCACATGAAATGTCGTTTCCGGATAGCCGTCTGAGAGTCTTCCGACGATCGTCGGGTTTCGGCCAAAGTCGCGCCCCGGCCGTGGCCGATGGAAGGTGCGGGCTCAGCGTTCCGGTTTTGTCGATCGCGCGGACATTGCGCGATCGACGGCTCGCATCCGTTCAGGATGGTCATGAAACGACAAGGTTTCCTCGGGGCCGTCGCCCCCTTGATCCTGAATGTCGCCGGTTGCGCCAGGTGGCCCCGCTGCCCGAGTACGTTCCGGTGACACAGGCGCTTCAGAGCGCCGGCGGAGGTGGTCCCGGCCGGCATCCCACCCCGATGGCCGCCGCGATCGGGCCTCAGCCGGCGCCGACGGAACTTTCCGGGGCCCATCCGGTCGATACCTACATCCGTCACGCTCTGGCGGAGAACCGGATCGTCCAGGCGGCCCGCTACAACGTGCTGGCATTGAAGTATCGGGTTCCGCAGGTCACCGCCCTGGATGATCCGGTCGTCTCGAGCACGTATTACCCCAGCGGCAACAACGGCCTCCAGACGGCGTCCGGCTTCCTGCCCTGGAACCTGCTGGTCGCCCAGCAATTCCCCTGGTTCGGCACCCTGTCCCTGCGCGGGCTGGCCGCCGAGCAGGACGCGCAGGTCGCCCTCGCCGAGCTTTGCGCGGCCCAGCTTGATGTCGTCGAGGCCGTCAAGCGGGCCTATTATGACCTGTCCTACAACGAACGCGCCGAGCGCATCTTGCTCGACAACCGGGCGCTGGTCGAGGACTTCATCGAGGTGGCCCGCATCCGCTACGAGACCGGTCAGTCCAGCCAGCAAGATGTCCTGAGCGCCGAGGTCGTCCTCGCCGACCTGGACCGCGAACTGCTCAACGCCCGGCAGGGGATCGACTCGGCGCGCGCCGATCTGGCCGAGCAGCTCCACATCAGCCCGGAGTCAAACCTGCAAGCGCTTCCCGGGGCGCCGGTCGGCGACGTTCCCGCGCAGATCGAACGTCTCTACAGCCTGGCCGCCGCCGCGCGGCCGGAGTTGAAGGGCCGCCTCGCGGCCATCGCGCGCGACGCCACCGCCGTCGAGCTGGCGCAAGCGCTACAAGCCGAACGTGACGGTCGGCGTCAATTACGGGCTGGTGACCACCACCGATGCGCAGGCCCTGTCGGCGACCGGGCACGACAACCTGGGGATGTTCCTCGGCTTCAACGTGCCGATCTACCACGACAAGAACGATGCGGCCGTGCGCGAGGCGCAGGCGAGGGCCGTCGCCGACGCCCGGCTCTTCGAGGCCGAGCGCGACGGCACGTTCCGCGCGATCAAGAACCTGTTCAGCCAGGCACAGGCTCAGCGCGCCACCCTGGAGCTGTTCCAGAACAGCATCCTGCCCCGCGCCGGGAAGCGCTCGACGTGGCCACCCGCGATTATGAGGTCGGGGACGTCGACTTCCTGACGCTGATCACCGCCTGGCGCGAGGTGCTCCAGATCGACTTGCAGGTGGCCCAGTTCGAATCCAGCCTCGGCAAGAGCCTGGCCTCGCTGGAACGGGCCGTCGGCCTCCAGCTCAATGCCCATCCTCCGGTCGCGACGCCGGCCCCCGCTCCACCACCGCCCCCGTCCCCGGACGACAACGGGCCGTTCCGACCCGGTGACGAGGCTGGGGAGGCGACCAGTACAATACCGGCGTCCGCATCGAGGACCACATCGGCGTGATGGTGAAGAACCGGAACGCGACCCCGAACGCGTCACCGCGGTTCACGCTCGCATAGCGCCTGGTTACAACGTGACCGACCACGCCTCGGGTTGATACCGCTCGCGCCAGACGTCCTCATGCAGCGACAGGCCGTTGCCGGGCCGATCCGGCACCCGGATGCGACCGTCCTGGAAGGTGAACGCGGAGGTGTCGAACAGATCGCTGGTCGCGGTATCCATCTCCGCCATCAGAAAGTTCGGGATGCCTCTCGCGAGTACCGCTTGCATGTAGACTCCGAGGAACGATCCCCAGTTATGCGGTGCCAGCGTGATGCCCGGTCGGGACGTTGCCCGTTGGGACAGCTCCCAGAGCCGGGAGAGCCCGAAGGCGCGGATGTCGCCCTGCAAGACGTCGAGTGCCCCGCCGTCGATATACGGCACGAAGTGGTCCACGTCGCCCGCCGATTCCCCGTCGGCCACCTTCGTGGTCCAGCCCTTCGCCGAGAGATGCTCCTTGAACCGACGATCCTCCGCCACGTCCTCGGGAAACATCTCCTCGACGAAGAAGAGGTCGTCGTCGACCGCGTCGAGGAACTGACGTGCCGTCTCGGGAGTAAATCCGTTGTTCGCGTCGACCATCAGGCGGACGTCCGGCCCGACATGCTCGCGGATCGCGAACGACCTCGACGTCGCGACGGAAGCCGGCGTCGGGCCCCATCCACTTGAACCCGCGCCCGACCTTGATCTTGAACGCTCGATGCCCTCGCTCGATCCCGTCGTCAACCTCTTCGAGGATCCGGGCGACACCGCGGCCGGCATGCTCGGGGATCAGGTCAGCGAAGTAGATGCTTCCATCGTAAACACCGACCCATTCCGGCCCGGCGTCGCCGATCAACGACCACGAGGGAACCCCCATCGCCTTGCCGACGAGATCGAACAGGGCGTGATCGGCACGGCCGAGCGCCCCGGTCGAACCGACGCCGGGGGCCCAGAGATCCGCGAGCGTCTTCCCGACGACCTCGCGCGCGACCTCCTGGGAGATCCGGCCGACGCCGATCCCTTCGAGCCCCTGGTTGGTTTTCAGCCGCAGGCAGTGCTCCGAGGTCCGGTCGCCGTGGTCTCCCAGATGAGAGTTCTTGCCGACGAACTTCGGTCGAGGACAGTTGTGGACGAACCCGACCACCTCCGTGATGGTGATCTTCGCCAGGTCCTCGGCCTCGGCGGTCCCAGGTGTCGGGGCACCACGGGCCCCCGGTCGAGCGACACCCAGCGGCAACGCCGCGAGGGCGGCCGATCGCAGGAAATGGCGGCGATGCATGTTCGTCCTCCGGGCGGGCTCGATCGTCGTGGGGACGGCGGTTCGATCAGTCGAGAGTTTTGATTTCAATGTCCTTGAAACGGACCTCCATCGGCGGGCCGACGTGGACCTGAAGGGCGATGATGCCCTCGTCGTCGAACTCGGGGTCGGTCCGGTCGATCACCTTCGTGCCGTTGAGGAAAATCTGGACGTGGTCGCCGCGGGCGATGATCTCGAATTCGTTCCAGTCGCCCTGATGGACGAGCTCCCGGGCCTTCTCTTCCGGGTAACGTTCGAGGATGCCCCGTCCTCGTTCCTCGTACAGCAGGCCCCAGTACTGGTCCGCCACGTCCGCCTGCGGGCCGACCACGGCGCCGTTGTCCAGCCGCTTGCTACGGAACTGGATCCCGGAATTGCCGTTGATGAACTTGACCTTCGCCTTCAGGTCGAAGTCACGATACGTCGCCTCCGTGACCAGGAACTGATTGATCTCGAGGTCGCCCTTGGTACGACCGACGATCTCGCCGTTCTCGACCGAGAACAGCCCCCCCTTTTCCGAGAGAACCCATCCCGACAGGTCTTTCCCGTTGAACAGGGGCTTGAAGCCGTCCTCCTCGGCCAGTCCGACCCTTGAGGTCATCGCCAGCACCGCGACGAGAAGCGTTAGAAATCGTGTCGGCATCGCGAACATCTCCCTTGTGATCGGTTCCTTCGGGGCGAGAATCGGGAACGGCGTCGTGCCGGTGATTGTGCCGGGACGGAAGGTCGGGGTCAATCGTGCGGTACTGGGCATCGGTTGGGGTTCCGGGTAGAATCACCCTCCTTGATCGGGACCACAGGCGCAGGTCCAGGCTCGGCCCGATCTCAACCCGAACCACCTCCCGACCAGGCGACGTCCGGCATGGATTTCCACGACCATCTCAGGCGGTTCGGCCCCGACGCGACGGAACGCCTCCGTCTCGACGAGGCCCGCGCCTACTGCGCGGAACTCGCCGCGTCCCATTACGAGAATTTCCATGTCGTCAGCTTGCTGACCCCCCGCGCGCTCCGCCCCCACTTCGCCGCCATCTATGCATTCTGCCGGTGGTCCGACGACCTGGGCGACGAGGTCGGCGACCGGCCCCGCGCTCGCGAGTTGCTGGCCTGGTGGCGCGGCGAGTTGCGCGCCCTGTACGACGGCCACGCCCGGCACCCCGTGATGATGGCCCTGTCCGAGACAATCGCCGAGTTCGGCATCCCGATCGATCCGTTCGAGGCCCTGATCTCGGCGTTCGAGCAAGATCAGGACCTCACCGATTACGACACGTACGATCAACTGCTCGACTACTGCACCCGCTCCGCCGACCCGGTCGGCCATCTGGTCCTGTACCTCGGGCGGTCGTACAACGACGAGAACGCCCGGCTCTCGAACCTCACCTGCACGGGGTTGCAGCTTGCCAACCACTGGCAAGATGTGGCCCGCGACCTGACCAGCATCGACCGGATCTACCTGCCCCGAGAGGACCGCCAGCGATTCGGCGTGACCGACCAGGATCTCCGCGCCCTCCGATTCACCCCGGAGTTCGCCGCCCTCATGCGGTTCGAGGTGGACCGGGCACGCGACCTGTTGCAACGGGGCTGGCCACTGGTCAATCGAATGCCCCGCGCCCTGGCCGTGGACGTCGATCTCTTCACCAGGGGCGGCCTGGCGATCCTCGATCGGATCGAGCGTCAGAAGTATGACGTTCTCTCGTTACGCCCTCGAATTGGAAAGCTCGCGAAGGCCGTCCTGTTCGGGCGGGCCCTGCTGGGCCATCTGGGCCTGAAGACGCCGACGCCGACATCCCCGGGCCGTCCCCTTCAAGCCCGCGTGGAGGAACCGAACTGCGCCCCGTTGACAACCGGCACGAGGACGAGAGAGCCGATCCAGGTGCCGGAGGCCCGCTCGTGAACGAGGCCCTTCGCTTTAGCTACGGCTACTGCCGCGACCTCTCGCGACGAGAGGCGAAGAACTTCTATTACAGCTTCCTCGTGCTGCCCCCTGACCGCCGGCGTTCCATGTGCGCCCTGTATGCGTTCATGCGACGCACCGACGACCTGGCCGACGAACCCGGAGAGCCCGACACGAAGCTGCGATCGCTGGATGCCTGGCGCACTCAGCTTGACGCGGCCCTGGACGGCGGCCCGTCGGGATGGCCTGGATGGCCCGCGCTGGCCGACACCGTGCGACGGCATGGAATCCCGAAGCGCCACCTGCACGAGGTCATCGACGGTGTCGTCCAGGACGTCCGACCGCGCGTGTTCGAGACCTTCGACGAGTTGTACACATACTGTTACCACGTCGCCTCGGCGGTCGGGCTGAGCTGCATCCACATCTGGGGGTTCCGCTCCGAGGGGGGCCGAGCCGAGAAACTGGCCGAGCTTTGCGGCGTGGCGCTTCAGTTGACGAACATCCTGCGGGACGTTCGAGAAGACGCCCAGTGTGGACGGATCTATCTCCCTCGCGAGGACCTGGCCCGCTTCGGCGTGTCTCCCGAGGAGTTGACCACGGGCGTGCTCACGCCGGAAGCACGCCGCCTGTTCGCCTTCGAGGGACATCGCGCCTACGATTTCTATGCGCAGGCCGCCCCGCTGGCGCGACTGGTCGCCCCGATCGGCCGGCCGGTTCTCGGGGCGATCGTGGGGATTTATCGCGCCTTGCTCGATGAGATCGCCCGACGCAACTACGATGTCCTCGCCGATCGGGTCGCGTTGCCTCGCTGGCGCAAGACGGCGATCACGTTGCGATCTCTGGTCGGTAGTTCCGGTTTCTGAGGTGACGCCACCGATGACGCCGCCGGTCGAGTCTCTTCACCAACATCCCGATCGCCAGGGTTCTCCCGCGCATGCCGCCTTCATTCCAACGCCGCCGAGGCCGCACGTCGTCATCGTGGGAGGTGGGCTGGCGGGCCTGGCGGCAGCCGCGAGCCTGTCAGGCCACGACCTGAAGATCACCTTGCTGGAAAGCCGGCCCCGGCTCGGAGGCCGGGCCAGCTCGTTCACGGACCCGACAACGGGGGAACTGGTCGATAACTGCCAGCACGTCAGCATGGCCTGCTGCACGAACCTGGCGGACTTCTGCGACCGGGTCGGCACGAGAAACCTGTTCCGGCCCGAATCGAGGATCACGTTCCTGAGCCCGGAGGGCAACGTCTCGACCCTGGAAGCCGGCCCGCTCCCCGCGCCGTTTCATCTCAGCGGCAGCTTCTTGAAGGCCAACTATCTGAGCCTCGGCGAGCGGTTGCGGGTCGCGTATGGAATGGCCTGTCTGCGGTTCGCGAGGTCCGGGAGGCCGGGCGAACCCTTCGCCTCCTGGTTGCGGCGGCACGGCCAGACGACGCGCACCGATCGAGCGCTACTGGGCCACGGTGCTCATCTCGGCCCTGAACGAGCTTCCGGAGCAGATGGACGTCGGCCATGCGCGCAAGGTCTTCATCGACGGCTTCCTCCGCAATCGACGCGGTTACGTGATGGAAGTGCCCCTCACCCCACTCGGCGAGCTGTACGGCACCCGTCTGGAAACCTGGTTTCGCGAGCGTGGGGTTGAGGTCCGTCTGACGACCGGCGTCAAGTCGGTGGAGGTTGACGACGACGGTGCGATCCAGGGCGTGCGACTCCGGTCGGGTGAGGCGATCCCGGCCGATTTCGTGGTGATCGCGACGCCCTTCGATCGGGTCGCGCCGCTGCTTCCGGACACGCTTCAGGCCCGCATGCCGGGCCTCCGCGGCCTGGGCCAGATCGAGGCCTCGCCGATCACCGGCATCCATCTCTGGTTCGACCGGCCGGTCTGCCCGTTCGATCACGTCGTGACCGTCGGCCGGCTCATCCAGTGGGTCTTCAATCACACGGCCCTCCAGGGCCGCGAGCCCGAGGGGGGCGGCCAGTACCTCCAGCTCGTCGTCAGTGCCTCCTACGAACTGCTCGCGTTGAACAAGGAGCAGATCCGCGACGCCGCGTTGAAGGAACTCGAAGAGATCTGGCCCGCGACCCGCGACGCCGTTTTGAAACGCTGGTGGGTCGTCACCGAACACGGGGCCACCTTCGCCGTCCGACCGGGCATCGACGCCTTGCGGCCCCCCCAGCGCACCGAGATTGACGGGCTCTACCTCGCCGGCGATTGGACCGACACCGGCTGGCCCGCGACGATGGAAGGGGCGGTGCGTTCGGGATACCGGGCCGCCGAGGGCATCCTGAACGACCTCGGCCGGCCCGAACGGCTGTTAAAGCCCGACCTGCCCTCCACCTGGCTCTCCCGACCACTCCTGGGCCGCCCCGGATCGAACCGCCCGCAGGCCAGCCCGACGCCGTCGGCAACGCCGCTCACGACGAACTCCACGAAAACAAATTCAACCAGGCATTGATATTCACCCTCGTTCCCACGCTCTGCGTGGGAATGCCGTCTGCGACGCTCCGCGTCGCCCGGGCCGGGTGGGCCGCGTCCACGGGTGAAGTGGACGCGGAGCGTCCCGGAATGCATTCCCACGGGGACCGTGGGAACGAGGGGTTGCGGTCTGGTGGAGTTCACCAGGGGCCTTCCATTTGGTCCTCGTCTGACCGCGTTACGCTTTCGCGGCTTGACCGATCACGTTCGCCTGGTCCTCGACGCCCATGCCGAGATGAGCGACCCGACAACCGCGGCTTCGACGGTCCTGCGGTCCCTGGATTCGACTCTCTGGCGGCGGCCTTCCTGGTGCGTTACGATCGCCTTCGAGGTCGTTCGGTTCCGACGGTTCGACCGATTCCCCATGAGATGATCCTTCAGGAAAGGGGCCCCCATGCGACCCGGTGGGTTGACTCGACGTGATTTCGTGGGCTCGGTCGGCGCGATCGCCGGCGCGGCTTCGTTCGGCATCCGGGCGTCGGCCGCCCCCCCGGAGGAGCGAGTGCGGCTCGGGCTGATCGGCGCGGGGAGCCGGGGCAACCAGTTGCTCGGGAGCGTTCCTGCCCCGCCCGGAAGTCGAGTTCGTGGCGGTCGCCGACGTGGACGACACCCACGCCAGCGAGACCGCCGACCGCATCGCGAAGGAAGGGCAGGGCGGCAAACGGCCCGAGACCATGCGCGACTACCGCAAGATGCTCGAGAACAAGGACATCGACGCGGTCGTCATCGCCACCCCCGACCACTGGCACGCCCACCCGACGATCCACGCCTGCCAGGCCGGCAAGGACGTCTATTGCGAGAAGCCGCTGGCCCACAACGTCCGCGAGGGCCGCGCGATGGTCAACGCGGCCCGGAAGTACGACCGGGTCGTCGCCGTCGGCACCCAGCAGCGCTCCAGCGAGAACTTCCAGAAGGCCGTCGAGGCCGTGCAATCAGGCGTCATCGGCCAGGTCCACTGGGTCCAGACCTGGAACTTCGAGAACATCAGCCCGCTCGGCATGGGCATCGCCGAGAACACCAACGCGCCCGAGACCGTCGATTACGACCGCTGGCTCGGCCCCGCGCCCGAGCACCCCTTCAACGTGAACCGCTTCCACCTGCTGTTCCGCTGGTTCTTCGACTACGCCGGCGGCATGATGAGCGACTGGGGCGTTCACCTGAACGACATCGTGCTCTGGGCACTCGATCAGAAGGGACCGGCGACCGTCATCGACGACCGGCGGCATCTGGTGCGTCAAGGACGACCGCGACACGCCCGACACCATGCAGGTCGTCTACGAGTTCCCCGGCGACTGCGTGCTGACCTACTCGATGCGCAAGGGGAACGGCTACCCGCTCGACGGCCACGGCTACGGCATCCTGTTCCACGGCACCGACGGCACCCTGTTCATCGACCGCAGCGGCCACAAGATCATCCCGACACGATCGCCGAACCGTACGGCATCAAGCTCATCAAGGGGGATGTGCCACACCGGAGCATCGACCTGAAGCCCGAGTCGTTCAAGGCCGCCGACGACGGCCTGCCCTCGCACGTCGACAACTTCCTGTCGTGCCTCAAGTCGCGTGAACGGCCCACGTGCGACGTCGAGACGACCCACTTCTCGACCAACACGACGCACCTCGGCAATGTCTCGTATTTGCTGGGTCGCAAGCTGACCTGGGACGCCGAGAAGGAGTCGTTCGTCGGCGACGACGAGGCCAACCGTCTGCTCGGCCGCGAGTACCGCCAGGGTTACGAGCTGCCGGAAGTTTGAGACGTCGGCTCCTGTCCAGAAACCGGTGATTGACTCTTGCTTGGGTGGCCGGGGCAAAGTCTTTGTGCCCCGGATCGGCTTGCGTTCGTCGTTGCACTTCCGTCGCCGGGGCACAAAGACTTTGCCCCGGCCACCCGACTCGTCCACCGATCCCCCAGCATGAGCCGAGATGTTTTCACTTCCCGGGTAAATCGCTGAACGGCCGCCGGGGCGAGGGTTGCCGGCGCGGGCCGGCCAGCCCGGACCACTCTCCCGCAACGAGGACACGATGGTTTCGATTTCTACATGCTATCAACGGTGTGCGGCAACTCTTCTGCTGTTTGTCGCCGTCGTGTGTGGCCTCGGGACGCAACCGGCCGCCGCGGACGATGGCGAGCGTCGCCTGCTCTACGTGGCGGTGCCCGGCATCCGCGACTATCTCGAATACGGCGGCCATGGCCTGCTGGTCTTCGACATCGACGACGGCCACACGTTCGTCAAACGCATCCCCACGGCCGGCCTGGACGCGACCGGCACGCCCCAGAACGTCAAGGGGATCTGCGCCAGCGAGGAGACAAAGCGGCTTTACATCAGCACGATCGCCACGCTGACCTGCCTTGATCTTGTGACCGAGAAAATCCTCTGGGAACGGGCTTACGAGGGAGGATGTGATCGCATGTCGATCTCTCCCGACGGGACGACCATCTACCTGCCGTCGTTCGAGAAGGACGACTGGCACGTCGTCGATGCCCTCAGCGGCGACGTGATCGCGACCATCAGCCCGAAATCGGCGGCGCACAACACGGTGTATGGCCTCGACGGCACGCACGTCTATCTGGCCGGCCTGCGATCGCCGCTGCTGACGGTGGCCGACACCGCCACCCACACCGCATCAGGCACCGTGGGGCCGTTCTCCGCCCCGGTCCGGCCCTTCACCGTCAACGGGCGGCAGACGCTTTGCTTCGTCAACGTCAACGAACTGCTCGGCTTCGAGGTCGGCGATCTGAACTCGGGCAGGTCGCTGCACCGGGTCGAGGTCCAGGGCGTCGAGCCCGGCCCGGTCAAGCGTCATGGGTGCCCCAGCCACGGGATCGGCCTGACCCCGGACGAGCGCGAGTTGTGGGTGGCCGATGCCTATAACCGGAAGCTCCACATCTTCGACGCGACCACGATGCCCCCGAAGCAACGGGAAAGCATATCTCTACGCGACGAGCCTGGATGGGTCACGTTCACCCTCGACGGTCAGTATGCGTATCCCTCGACGGGCGACGTCATCGACACCCGCACGAGGCGGATCGTCACCACGTTGACCGACGAGCATGGCGCCGCGGTTCAGAGCGAGAAGATGCTCGAAATTGACGTCCGGGGCGATCAGCCGGTTCGCGTCGGGGACCAGTTCGGCCTGGGGCGCCAGACGGGACATTGATCGGTCGCGCGCTTCGCGGCCTGTCACGGTTTCACGGGCGAAACCGATTGTCGGGCAATATTCGATTGTGATGCCCCCGCGTTCATTTGAGCGACCTTTCCGGCCATGCAGCCCTTCCGCATCCGGGCCATGTTGAGTGGCGACATCAACGACGGCATGGCCCTCAAGGAGCGAGCCGGCTGGAACCAGGTGCGGGCGGACTGGTCGCGGACGCTCGCGCTTCAGCCCGATGGGTGCTTCGTCGCGGAACTCGACAACCGGGTTGTCGGCACCGTCGCCACCTGTCGGTTCGGCCCCGTCGGCTGGGTGGCGATGATGCTCGTCGACGAGTCGCAACGGGGACGGGGAATCGGCAAGGCCCTACTGCAACAGGCCCTCGCGTCGCTCGACGACGCCGGCGTCCGCTCGGTACGCCTCGACGCGACCCCGCTCGGCCGGCCGTTGTACGAGGCGCTGGGGTTCGTGCCGGATTCGACGATCCTGCGATACCGGGGGACACCGACAACGCCCAATCAGAGCGATTTCACAAATCGCGAACCCCTGGAACCCGCCTGGGACGACGCCTTGCTGAACCTTGACGCTCAGGCGACCGGGGCCGATCGACGTCGGTTCCTCAGTCAGCTTTTCCAGGAAAACCCGCTCACTCTGCGCATCGCGCGGTTGGACGGCGCCGTCGTGGGCTACCGGATGGCCCGGCCCGGTTCCTCGGCGAGCCAGATCGGCCCTTGCATCGCGGACGACCGTGCCGGCCCGACACTGCTTGCCGACGCACTTCGCCAGCACCGGGGGGCGGAGGTCATCCTCGACGTGCCGTTACCGCACGGTGCCGCGCGAGCGATCGCCGAGGCCCACGGGCTGACCGTTTCCCGCCAGTTGACCCGGATGACCCGCGGCCCCCGGGTGGCCGAGCGGCTCGACCGGATCTGGGCCAGTTCCGGCCCCGAGATGGGCTGATCGACGACAACGACACCGACACCTGCAACCGAGGTTCCCACATGCCCCCCACCCACCTGGCCGACATCGGTGATTCGATCCGGGACGTCGAGGCCCTGGAAGACGTGCTCAGCGAGCCGACCGAGGGGGTCGTCGAGGCGCTCGCGGACCTCGACGGCGACCTGATCGTCCTGGGCGTGGCCGGCAAGATGGGCCCGACCCTGGCCCGCATGGCGCGTTGCGCGTTCGACCTCTCGGGACACCCGCGCCGCATCCACGGGGTCGCGCGATTCAGCGATCCGGCCGTGGCCGCGCGGCTCGAATCGTCCGGCATCGAGCCGATCGCGTGCGACCTCCTCGAACCCGGCGCCCTCGACCGCCTGCCCGACGCGGCCAACGTCGTCTTCATGGCGGCCCTGAAATTCGGCACAACCGGCCAGGAAGACCGGACCTGGGCCATGAATTGCCTGCTCCCGGCCCTGGTCGCCCGGCGTTATCGCGACAGCCGGATCGTCTCGTTCAGCACCGGCAACGTCTACAGCCTGGTGCCGGTCGGCTCCGGCGGCGCGCTCGAAACCGACCCGCTCCGACCGGACGGCGAGTACGGCATGAGTTGCCTGGGGCGCGAGCGCCTGTTCTCCTATCACAGTCGCGAAAACGGGACACCGACAGCCATCATCCGGCTGAATTACGCCGTCGAGATGCGTTACGGCGTGCTCGTGGACATCGGCCGTCGCGTCCTGGCCGGCGAGCCGGTGGACCTGACGATGGGCCATCTGAACGCCATCTGGCAGGGTGACGCCAACGCCATGTCGCTGGAAGCGTTCCGGCACGTCTCGAGCCCGCCGACCGTTCTCAACGTCACCGGCCCGGAGGTGTTGTCGGTGCGCGAGGTTGCCGAGCAGTTCGGTCATCTTCTAGGGAAGCCCGTGGAGTTTCGAGGGACGGAGGCCCCGGACGCCCTGCTCAGCAACGCCGGCCGCGCGGTGGACCTGTTCGGCCCGCCCCGGGTTTCGACCGACCGTCTCATCTCCTGGATCGCCGACTGGTTGCGGCGCGACGGCCCGACACTGGGCAAGCCGACCCGTTTCGAGGTTCGAGACGGCACGTTCTGATCGCGCCAGAGACCTTCCCGGGTTTGCTCCGGCAGCGGAACCGGGAGGGCGAGGCTCCGGCCGAGCCACCCCACCCAGAGGCTCGGCGGGAG
>CAVZZM010000014.1:0-1003591 GCA_963779675.1 uncultured Isosphaeraceae bacterium | reverse complement strand
ACGAGACGTATCTGAAATCCAACTCGACCGGATCGGGGGCGGTTGAAGCCCATTACGGCCTCGCCACGGCACGGTTGTTCCTGGGACAGTATGCCGAGTCGCGCGAGTACGAGCGGTTCCTGGAGACCGCGCCGTCGAACCATCCGAACCGGCCCACGGCCCGATTTCGCGTCGGTGAGACGGCCTACATGGTCGGTGACCTCGACGCCGCTCGCGAGGCCCTGGAGCAGTACGTCCGGGAGAACCCGGAACATCAGCACCTCGAAACCGCCTGGCCCTACCTGGGCGATCTCCGGCTTCCGGCTCGGCGACCTTCCCGGCGCCCGTGACGCCTATCAGCACGCCCTCGACACGTTCCCGGACGGCCGTTTGATCGACCGCACCCGTTACGGGCTGGCACGATGCGTCGCCGATCTGGGCGAGACGGACCACGCCCTGGAGCTTTACCGGAAGATCGTCGAGGACGGGGCACCCGACTGGGCGGAGAAGGCTCGGTTCCAGATTGGCTCCCTTCAACTCGAAGCCGGTCGGCCCGAGCAGTCCGCCGCGACCTTCGAGGCTCTTGAGAAGGATGCCCCCAACAGCCCGATGATCGACGAGGCCCGGCTTCGCCACGCCGAGGCGCTGATCGCAGCTCGGCGAGTTCGCCGAGGCCGAGGTTCTGCTCAAGCCGCTGGCCGAGGGCGACAGCCGTCTCAGCCCCGCCGCTGCCTATGCCCTGGCCGGCGCCCAGCGCGACCAGGGCCGGCTCGATGAAGGCGCTGGCGACTGCCGATTCCGCCCTGGGCCGTTTCCGCGGATCTCCCATGACACCATTGCTGCTCTTCCGATCCGCGGAAGCCGCCGCCGGCCTGGATCAACTCAATGAGGCGCGGGTCCGGTTCCTCAAGGTCGCCGACGAGCACCCCGACGACCCCTGGGCCGCCGACGCCCTGCTGCGCACTGCCGAACTGACCTTGAAGGCGAATGATCCCGAGACCGCGCGTGCCCTGGCCGCCCGATTCGCCGAGCGTTACCCGGAGAACCCTCACAAAGCGAACGCCCGACTCATCGAGGGCCAGGCCGCCCTCAATGCCGGCCAGCCGGACGAGGCCGTCCACCTGCTCGAACCGCTCCTGTCGGCGACGGGCCCGGTCGATCCCGACCAGGCCGAGAACACCGACACTGCCCGCCTTGGTCAGTCCGTCCGCCTGGTCCTGGGAATGGCCTATCGCGCCGCGGGACAGGCCGAGAAGGCCGCCGAGGTGCTCCAGGATATCACAATGAACGCGGCGGCCGGCGGCCTGCCGGACGCACAGTACATCCTGGGACTGAATCACTACGAGGCGGGTCGTTTCGAGGACGCCATCCCGGCCCTGACCGCCTACCTCCAGGCCCGTCCGGACGGGGACGTGGCCCCCGACGCCCTCGCCATGCTGGCCATCGCCCACCAGGAACTCGGCAACCCCGACGAGGCGGTCAAGGCGATCGACACGCTCGCCGCGAGCTTCCCGCAATCCCGAACCCTGGCGCCGACCCGCCTCCGGCTGGGCGAGGCGGCGCTCGACGCGGGGCACGCCGATCGAGCCGTCGCCCTGCTCCGACCGGCTGCCGATGGGCTCGACGATCCGTCGATGAAGGCGCACCGCCCCTCTCCGGCCTCGGCTGGCCCTGCTCGGCACCGAGGCGCCGGCCGAGGCCGCCGACGCCTTCGCCGCCCTTCTGGAGGCCACCCCCCAGGGCCGCTCGCCCCCGACGCGGCCCTGGCTCGTGCCTGGCGCTGGAGAAGGCCGACAACACCGACAGCGCCCCTCGACGCCTACGACCGAGCCCTGAACGACTACGGCGAATCGGCCCGAGCCCCGGAGATCCGCCTGGCTCGCGCTCGATTGCTCGACCGCCTCGGCACCGCGGCCTCGCAGGCCGGAGAACCCGATCAAGCGGTTTTGCGGTTTACGCAGGCCGCTGATGCCTACAAAACCTATCTGAAGAACCCGAACCCGAACCCCGGAAACAGCAACACTCGGGACGCCGTGCTCGCCGAGTGGGCCTGGGCCTTGCGGGGGGCTGGCAAGGGCAGCTGGCCGACGCCGCGTTCCGGCAGATCCTCGACGAATTCAACAACAGTCCCCTTGCCGCCGACGCCCGTCTGATCCTCGCCGAATCGGCCCAGCAGGCCGGCAACCTCGATGAGGTCGAGACCCTGCTCGCCCCGCTGGTGGCCGAGGGGACGACAGCGGCCCCCTCGCAAGTCGAGAAGGGCCTGTTCCAGCTCGGCCTGGCCCGGTTCGACCACCGCGACTGGCCCCGGGCACGCGAGGCCTTCGGTCGGATCGTGACCGAGTTCCCCGACGGCGCCTGGCGACCAAGGCCCGGTTCTGGCAGGCCGAGGCCGCCTTCCAGGACGAGGATGCCGCTGCCGCCGAGTCCGGTTTCGCCGCGCTGCTCGAGGTCGCCCAGGGCGATGCGGCCGATGAGGAGGTCGCCGCCTGGTTGCCGACGGCCCGACTTCGTCACGCCGAAAGCCTCAACGAGCTGGAACGCTGGTCGGATGCCCTGGCGGAGACCGAGGCGTTGAAGGCCGCGCAACCCGACTTCCCGCTATTCATGAGCTTGAGTACGCTCGGGGTCGGGCTTTGCAGGGCCTTGCACGGTTCGACGAGGCCCGCGAGGCGTACCAGGCCGTCATCGACGCCAATCGTGCCGACGACTTCGCGGCCCGCGCTCGATTCATGCGTGGCGAGACCTTCTTCCATCAGCAAAAGTACAGCGACGCCCTCAAGGAATACCTGCGGGTCGCCTACGATTACGACGCCCCGAAGTGGGAAGCCTTTGCCCTGTTCGAGGCCGGACAGGTTGCTGAGAAGCTCGATCGCTGGGACGACGCCGCCGACTTTTACCGCAAGGTCACAACCTCCCACCCGGAGGACCCCATGGCCACCCGGGCCACCGAACGCCTCACCGCCATCGCGTCGAAGCTCAACGACTCGACCCGGCGGGGGTTGTGACCCTCCTGGGTTCTCCCCTCATAAGGCGGAGACATGGAAAGGGCCCGGATCACGGCTCGAAGTCCTTCTGTGGAAACGATCGGCCAGTGCTGGAAATCGTAGCAGATCTGCGGGCTCGAAGGCTCAAGACGGGGAGGCACGCGACTGGAGATCATCCCGATCCGTCGACTCGACCGATCCAAGGGACGTGAGGGAGCCTGTCGACAGCCCCCGTTCCTCGATCAATCTCTACGGATGT
The DNA here is from genome assembly GCA_963779675.1 of uncultured Isosphaeraceae bacterium. Classification (GTDB taxonomy): domain Bacteria; phylum Planctomycetota; class Planctomycetia; order Isosphaerales; family Isosphaeraceae; genus CAVZZM01. Next base: position 1,000,366 of record CAVZZM010000014.1, on the reverse strand, counting down.
TCGCCATGAGCACGGATGTGACCAGCTTCACGCACCCCTTGACCCGCTCGAACCCGCGCCGGACACGGGTCGTCGGAATGCTCGCCATCGTTGTGCTGACGACGGCCTGCGGCGCCGCGGCGCGAGGGGTCGATGCTAGTCAGGGTTCGCCCCCGACGCTGGCGGCTCTTCGCAATAAGGCAGACCAGCTTTCCCGAAAGTTCGACGCCTGGTACCGACGCACGCCTCCGATGGAGCGAGTCGCCTGGGGGGGCCTGGCGGCCTGTGCCCTGCTCGGGATCGGCGTCATCGTCGAACGAATGGCTCGAGTACGGCGTTCGCGGATCATCCCGGATTCGTTCGTTGAGCGGTTTCAGCGTCGACTGGGAGAGGGCGGTCTCGATCGCGGCAAGGGCCTCGACTACTGCGAACTGAACCCCAGCCCGGCCGCCCGGGTCGCCCTGGCGGCAATCCGCCGCTGGGGCCGCTCAACTGTGGACCTCGAACGCGGCGTGGGCCTCGCCCGGCAGGTCGAGTCCGATCGGCTCCGACGCAACCTCGGCACGCTCCGAAGGGTGGCCGCCATGGCGCCTCTGCTGGGGTTGCTCGGTACCCTGGCGGCAGCAGGACGAGCCGCTCTCCGCCATCCAGCCGGGCCTTGCCTGGGGACCAACTCTGGCCGCAGCGTTGGCACCGTTGACCGCGGGGGTTGCCCTGGCGGTCGTCGCCCTGCTCGCCTTCGATGGCCTGACCGTCCGCGTCGAGGGGCTGGCCGCCGATCTGGAACGAATCGGTGCCGAGACGATCGATGCGATCGCCCTGGCCACACCGATCGTACCTCCAGGTCCCTCTCCAGCCGTGGTAAAGCCCACGCTGACGACCGTAACGCCGGTCAGTCAAACGGTTTCACACCGGCCATCGCATGTTCCTGGTCAACCGCACTCGGGGCAGGCGCCCCCACTCCTCGAGGTTCATGATTCCCAGGAAGGTTGAGGGCCGCTAAATGGCAATCCCGACCCAGGGGGAGTTTCTCCCGCGACCGTGCCTTGTCGGGTGCCCTCCGGTTCGCCTAAGGTAAGCTGATGACTGGCCTCAACCTCGAGACGTTCCTCAATCTGATCCGCGCGCTGACCTGGGAATCTGGGCAAGTTTCGCGGCCATCGTCGCGATTCTGGCTCTCATGACCTGGACAAGCTGGGGCTCGCGTCGCGTTCTGCGCAAGTGTCTGGTGGTCTCCGTGGTGCTCCACGTTGGGCTGATCGCGTTCGGAGGCCAGACCGCCTGGGGGTTGCGTGCTCTCGGCCTTCGGCCCCTGGCTGAGTTCGACGAGCCGGCCGACCGCGAGCACATTCGCGAGATCCGCGTGACTCCCGAGGTGGTCCCTTCCCTCGCGACGAACCCGAACGGCAACAGCGACGGCCTGGACCTGGACACCGGCATCTCCCGCGAGGGTGACGGCCGCGCAACCGGTGAACCTCGCGGGGCCTTCGACCGTCCCGGTGAGACGCAGGTCGGGGACATCGCTCGACTGAGCCCGTCGCCCGACCGCCCCGATCCGCAGCCCAACGCGCTGGCTCGATCCGAACTCGCGATGGCCCCCATCGCCCCGCCGGCCGACGTGCCCGAGATCACCCCACCCCGGCGGGACGCCCTGGTTGACCGACCCATCATCGAACCCGAGCCGGAACCTGAGATCGACACGGCGCCGGTGCCCCCGCCCGCCGAGATCACCGACTTGCCCGAGGTCGCGGAAGCCGGACCGACCACGCCGGCCGTCGACCCGATCTCAGCATTGCGAGCCGGCAGCGATCCGACGTTCCAGCCTTTGCGACCGAGCGAGCCCGCCAACCTCGTCCCGCCGTCACGCGACCTCGGCACACGAGACAACGACCCGGTCGCCGTGGTGTCCCCCCGGCTTGCGTTGCCGTCGAGCGTGCCGATCACGGACAATCGGGGGCCCGCGACGGTTTCCGAACCCAATCGTCCCGAACTGATGATGCCATCTCTTGATCGAGTGGGCACCGCCGACCTACTGGGGGGCGTTACGGGCCCGGTCCGGCCCGGCCCGTCCGATGACGTCAACGGCGACGATCTACCGGTCGTGAGCGAACTCCCGGCGCGTGAGCCCGCACCGCCGCTGGCGATGCCGGGTGACAGTTCGAGAGACGTTCGCGGATCGCTGGCCATGCCCGCGGCCCCGCGGCTCGGGCCGTCGAACCGCCCGAGCGACCGCGCACCGATCGCCGTTGCCCGCAACGTTCCGTCTCCCACCCTTCCCAGGTTCGACGTGACCCGCCCGCCGCCGAGCCCCCGACGGCTTCCCGACGTGCCGGAGGTCTACCGCCCTCGGCTCGACCCGAACCGCTCGCAGCGCGCCCAGCAGGCCGGGGCCAGCCCGGCGAGCGAGGAGGCCGTCGAGCAGGCGCCTCGTCTGGCTCGCCCGACACCAGGACGCCGACGGCCGCTGGGACGCCGCCACCGAGTCCGACGCCGACGGCGTTCCCCTGGCCGGCGACGACGACTTCACCGTCCACTGCCCGCCCGGCGAGATCTGCTTCGGCGAGTGCTACTACTGGGAGGCCGACACCGCCATGACCGGCCTGGCCCTGCTGGCCTACCTCGGCGCCGGCTACACCCACCAGCGACGGCAAGTACGCCGCAGACCGTCGGCAAGGGGCTGACGTTCCTGCTCGCCATCCAGAAGCCCGACGGCGACCTCCGCGGCCGTAGCCGGGCCGTCGGCATGTACTGCCACGCGATGGCGACGCTCGCGCTGTGCGAGGCCTATGCCCTGACCGGCGACTCCGCCCTGCGCGGCCCGCGTCGAACGGGCCGTGGTTCCTGATCGCTGCCCGCGCCGACGACGGCCATGGCCTGGCGGTACGCCCCCGGCGCGCCGATCGGGCGACACGAGCATCCTCGGCTGGGTCATCCTGGTGCTGAAGTCGGCCCAGGAGAACGGGTTCGCCGTCCCGTCGACGACAAAGGCCGGCGCCGACCGCTGGCTGACGGCTCGTCTCCGCCGGCGAGGCCGGCGGTCTGGCCGCCTACCAGCCCGGCCGTCCGCCCACCCCGACGATGACGGCCGAGGCGTGGGTCTGCCGCCAGTTCCTCGGCGTGGATACGCAAGCGGGCTCCGCCGAGGAGGCCGCCGCTACCTGCTCGAGAACGGCCCCGGTCGCGGCGCAGTTCAACCTCTATTACTGGTACTACGGCACCCTGGCCATGTATCAGCACGGCGGCGATGCCTGGATACAGCTGGAACGACGCCGTTCGCGACCAACTCGTGACGAGCCAGGAAGCGTCGGGCCACCAGGCCGGAAGCTGGGACCCCGCGATCTGCAAGGGCAAGTACGACTCGCTCGGCGGTCGGCTCTACAGCACGGCCGTCGCCACGCTGACTCTCGAAGTCTATTACCGCTACCTTCGCCTGCTGGAGCGCCCTGGCCCGCCGCCGCTCCTGGCCCCCAAGCCCGGCGCCGGCCCCGACGACCCGACCCTCCGTCGTGCTGGGACGGCACCTGTGCCCCCCTCGTTGCCATCCGACCGCTGAACTCGAGGGAAGGGCCTGGCTGGGAGGGGACCGATCCGGGCGAGACGACACCAAGTTGACGACCTCCAGGACGGTCCTCCATGACTCGCAAGACGCGCATTCTCGTCGTTGCCCTGGTCGTTTCCGGTTCCCTGGGGCTACTGCTGGCCTCCACCCTGGGCAGCCGTGGCCTCCGGATCGTGGTCAAGAACGCGATGCCGGAACCGTTGCGGGACGTCGCGATCATCTACCCGGGCGGCGCCTTCCAGATCGCTCGCATTGCCCCCGGCGACTCCTCGACGACGACGATCCGCCGCCCTCTTGCCGGTCTGTGGGGGCCGTCGCGCGAGGTGCCGCTGACACTGACCTTCACTCACAGGGGAACCCGAGCCGAGCCGTTTGCGATCCGTTGCGAACTCGGATGGTCCGGGGTTCGCACTGTCAACCTGGCGGCCCGCGTTCGCACAATCGACTCCTCCACCGTCGTGAGCGCGATGATGCGCGGCCACTACCAGTTCTTTCCGGGCAAGCTGATTCGCAACGCCCTCGATCCGAAGGTGGGGCCGCGACGGTTCTATTGCTATCGCTGGGAGAGCCTCCGCGCGATCGTCATCCGGCGCCACGACTGGCCGCGTGAGGTCCTCCAGCAACTCGGAGATCACGCGCTTGTCACCGCGGTCTGGATCGCGAGCCTGCCCGTTGGGTCGCCGCTCGTGCTCGAATACGTTCATTATCGGATCGACGAGTTGACTCCAGGGCCGCCTCGGCCTCCCTCGAGGTTTCGGCTGCCATTCCGCGACCTGTCGCGAGTCCAATACGAGGTCGGTGCCACCTCTCTGGTACAGTCGCCCTTGCTGCCTTGAACTCGTTCGGGTTGCCACCGAGCTCTCCCGGGCGGCCGATCCATTCCCAACGCCCCGAATTCCTTCGCCGATCCTGGCAACGCGACTCCCGGCCTGGTTACAATCGGGCCCATCGACGATTGACGACAGCACGCGGAGCGGGAGGCGGGGCGTTGCACGGGTACTCGTTCATCCTGGCCCAGATGACGGGGCCGAGCCCGGAAGAGGCGGCGCGCCCGCCGCTCGGCGCTGGTCGAGGGCCTCACGCTCTCCTCGCCCCAGGCAACGCCCAGCTCGGTCCCGCTGCAGGCGTGGCTGCAGGGCTGCTCGCGCTGCCTGCGATCGCGGTCATCGTCCAGGGGCCAAGCGAGACTCTCGGGCAGTTCTTCGACGTTCCCGGGCACCTCCGTCTTTTGAGCGCGGCGCTGGCACGGTTGCGCAACGCCGGGCGGGCCGTGGCACTGCTGGTCGGCACAATTGTGCTGACGTGGACCCTGGCCCAGTTTCCGCACTACAACGAGGAGGCCCGGCTCAACGACCTGGTCGTGCTCACGCGATCGATGTCGATCGGCGAGCTAGCGTTCGGGGAGGGCGTTCTGGCGGCCCTGACTCCCCTGCGCGACATCTGCGGGCTGAGCGACGTGCTGATCCTGCTGGCGGGCGCCCCAGTCCGGTCTTCAAGCTCTCGGCTGACCGGTGGAGCAACGACGACCCCTATCGCGAGTTAAGCGATCCCCTGCCCCGCTGGACGACCCTGTGCTGGGCCTCGGGCTGGCTCGTCGCCATGTATCGGTTCGCAAATCTGGTGGTGGACACCGGCGGCCTTCCCCTCGGGGGCTGCAACGTCGTCGAGGCGGCGGTGGTGCCCCTGCTTATCGCGATGTCCGATGGCATCCTGCTCGCCTGGGTGCTGGTGGAACTGCGCAGCGCCGGGCTTGCCGACGACGTCGGGACCGGCCTCGACGTGCGCGGGGCGATCGTGATCTGGCCCGCCGCGACTCTGGCCTGCCTGGCAGCCTTGCCGGCGCGTTATCTGGCGATCGGTGCCTGGCTGCTCTGGCTGGACGTTCCCAATGTTGCCACGGTGCGACAACTGGCGTCCCCGCTACTTACCGGTTGGGGCCTGGTGATTCTCCAGGGGGCCGCGTTGGTGACAACCGGCCTTGTCGGGGTGGCTGCCTGGTGCCCGGCCGCCTCGTCGGCACCATCCGAAGCTATTTGAGCCTGCTCCGCATGGCGGGAGGACGGCTCGTGGCCGTGCTGGCGCTCTCCGGGATCGTTGCCGGCGCCCTGGCGGCGACGTCCTACGCCCTGGTCCTGTCACTGCCTCGACAACCCTGGGTGTTGATGGCGGCCGACAGCTATGCACACTACGGGACCTTGATCGTTGGTCTGATCGCCACGGCGGGCATGGTCGAGCTGGGGGCACAGACGCTGCCTCGTGCCGCGCGGGTGATCGAAGCCGACATCGCCGCGAGCGATGAGCCGAATGCGGAGTAGGAACCGGGAGTTTTGCGATAAAACCGGGCCGTTGATCACGCGACCGATGCCGCGTCGGCAACCAGACCTCTCCGCCGAACTTATGACTTCTAGTCCCTGTCTAACGGAGATGCGAGCGTCGTTCCTCGTGTTCCCGTGTGTGTACATGTTCGGCTGGTCAGAGTGCAAGCCCGCTTGACAGGCTCGACGGGCAGGGTTGTAATGAAGATGACGGCCCGGCATCGGCAATGGAGCCGCTTCGACGATCGGGATGCCGGGGCCCGCCTGGGAAGTCGCGTCACCCGTCCTCTCGGGACGCCTTCCGCTCTCCGCCAACAGGAAATCTGTCTGTTCCGAACGCTCCTCGACCCTGATCACTGATCCGGCTCCTCCCCTGCGACGAGTTTGACAATTCGGCCAGGCCTCGTCGCCCGAGGATGATCCTCCATGCGCCTGCGCGAGGGCGTCGGCTGCTCCGGCCGGCGGTCGTTCCCGCGCGCTCGCACTGGATATCCGAAGTCGACCGATGGATCGACCGACCACGCCCCCTGAGGGAGATCGCCACATGTCACCAGGATCGGACCTGATCGCCCAGATCGCCGGCCGCCAGAACCTGGCGGACTACCAGAAGACTCACTGGACCGGCACGTTTGGCGAGTACCTCGATATCGTCCGCCAGAACCCGAAGGTCACGCGCAACGCGTACCAGCGGGTCTACGACATGATCCTCAGCTTTGGCACCGAGGAGATCGTCGTCAACAAGGAAAAACAACGCGTTACAAGTTCTTCGACGACCCGGTCGAAGACGGCCAGGACGCGATCTTCGGCCTGGAAAAGACGTTGATGAACCTGGTTAACGTGCTCAAGTCGGCGGCGCTGGGCTACGGCACCGAGCGTCGCGTGCTGCTGCTGCACGGGCCGGTGGGCAGTTCCAAGAGCACGATCGCCCGGCTCCTGAAGAAGGGCCTGGAGCATTACTCGCAGACCGACGACGGGCGCCGCTCTTCACCTTCGACTGGCGCGAGGAGTCGCCCGATGGCGAGGTGCGCTGGCAGCCCTGCCCGATGCACGAGGAGCCGCTGCGGCTGGTCCCGTCAGGAGCATCCGCGCCGCGCTCCTGGCCGAGCTGAACGCACGTGCCGAACCGGTGACTTCCACATCGCCGTCACCGGGACCTGTGTCCGTTTTGCCGTCAGATGTTCAACGAACGCCTCGCCCGCCACGACGGCGACTGGGCGCGCCTGCTGGAGGACGTGAGGGTCCGCCGCCTGGTCCTCTCAGAGCAGGACCGCATCGGCATCGGCACCTTCCAGCCCAAGGACGAGAAGAACCAGGACGCCACCGAACTGACCGGCGACATCAACTACCGCAAGATCGCCGAGTACGGGTCGGAATCGGACCCCCGCGCCTTCAACTTCGACGGCGAGTTCAACATCGCGAACCGCGGCATCATCGAATTCATCGAGGTCCTGAAGCTCGACGTCGCGTTCCTTTACGACCTGCTCGGGGCCAGCCAGGAACACAAGATCAAGCCGAAGAAGTTTGCCCAGACCGACATCGACGAAGTGATCCTCGGCCACACGAACGAGCCGGAGTACAAGAAGCTCCAGTCCAACGAGTTCATGGAGGCCCTGCGCGACCGTACCGTCAAGATCGACGTGCCGTACGTCACCAAGCTCTCCGACGAGATCAAGATCTACGAGAAGGACTACAACAGCCGCCGGTCCGCGGCAAGCGGATCGCCCCGCACACGCTCGAGGTGGCCGCCATGTGGGCGATCCTGACTCGTCTGGAGGAGCCGAAGAACGCCGGGCTGACGCTCATGCAGAAGCTCAAGCTCTACAACGGCAAGACGCTGCCCGGTTTCACCGAAGACAACATCAAGGAACTCCGCGAGGAGGCCGAACGCGAGGGCATGCACGGCATCAGCCCCCGCTACGTTCAGGACAAGATCTCCAACGCCCTGGTCGCGCACGCCGACGAGCGGTCCGTCAACCCGTTCATGGTCCTCAACGAACTCGAGGCCGGGCTCAAGCACCACTAGCCTGATCAACAACGAGGACACCCGCAAGCACTACAAGCAGTTGCTCTCGGTCGTGAAGGAAGAGTACGAGGACGTTGTCAAGAACGAGGTGCAGCGGGCCATCGCCGCCGACGAGGACGCCCTGATGCGGCTCTGCGCGCAACTACATCGACAATGTCAAGGCGTACACCCAGCGCGAGAAGGTCCGGAACAAGTTCACCGGCCAGCCCGAGGAGCCCGACGAGCGGCTGATGCGGTCGATCGAGGAGAAGATCGACATCCCCGACAGCCGTAAGGACGACTTCCGACGGGAGATCATGAACTACATCGGGGCCCTGTCGCTGGACGGCAAGTCGTTCGACTACAAGACTAACGAACGCCTGCAGAAAGCGCTCGAACTGAAGCTCTTCCAGGATCAGAAGGACACGATCAAGCTGACGAGCCTCGTCTCCAGTGTCGTCGATCAAGGACACCCAGGAGAAAATCGACATCGTCAAGCAGCGGCTCATTCGCAACTACGGCTACGATGAGGACTCGGCCACCGACATCCTGAATTTCGTCGCGAGCATCTTCGCCCGCGGCGACGTCAAGCGATCAGGAGGTTGAGCAAGCAGCCATGCGAGGTTCGGAGGGTTGGGCAGGTTCGGGTCTTTTTCCACCCTCCGGACCACCTGGCGACGGAAAGCCCGGTAATTCGCCGAGTCGTCAAGGTCGGCCTTAGACTTCCGAACTACACCGGTATATAGTTTGCTAGCTGGGAAGGGAGCCGCACGAGATCACACCGAGCCCTTCCCTTCGAACACCGCACCCCCTGTCCGACTCCCCTGATCTTTGAACTGACGACGTTGTCGGATCGCCCCCCGACCTCGTGCCAGGTCTGTCGCGCTCCGGGAACGACGGCCCGACTTCGGGAACGTTGTCGGTCGCCCGCTTCACGGGTGACGAGACGACGATCCCCTAACAACGGCGAGGACCAGTGCCGTGGTGCGCAAGATCGAACGGGACGCCAACCGATTCAAGCAGATCGTCCGCGGTAAGATCAAGGACGACCTGAAGAAGTACATCACCCACGGCGAGATGATCGGCAAGACCGGGGGCGAGCTGGTCTCGATCCCGCTGCCGTCGATCGACCTGCCCGAGTTTCGCTACGGCTCGAAGAACTCGGGCGGGGTCGGCCAGGGCCCCGGAGACGTCGGCACGCCCATTGGTCGTGCCCCTGGCGAGGACGGCGCCGGCGAGGCGGGCGACAGCCCCGGCCACCATATTCTGGAGGTCGAGCTGACCCTGGAGGAACTGGCCGAGATCCTCGGCGAGGGTCTGGCGTTGCCCCGCATCGAACCCAAGGGCAAGGCTAATATTATCGAGGAGAAGGACAAGTATACTGGCGTCCGCCAGGCTGGGCCGGAAAGCCTCCGGCACTTCAAGCGAACCTACAAGAAGGCGTTGAAGCGGCAGATCGCCTCGAACACGTATGATCCGGTCGACCCGATCGTGATCCCGGTCCGAGAGGACAAGCTCTATCGCTCCTGGAACCCCATCTTCCTGCCTCAGACCAACGCGGTGGTCTTCTACCTGATGGACGTCTCCGGCAGCATGACCGACGACCAGAAGGAGATCGTCCGCATCGAGGCGTTCTGGATCGATACCTGGCTACGCAGCCAGTACGACGGTGTCACCACCCGCTACATTATTCACGACGCGCTCGCCAAGGAGGTTGACGAGCACACGTTCTACCACACACGAGAGAGTGGCGGCACACGCATCAGCTCGGCCTACAACCTGGCCAACAAAATCATCGACGCCGATCACCCGGTGGCCGACTGGAACATCTACGTTCTGCACTTCTCCGATGGCGACAACTGGGGAGAGGACAACCGCCAGTGCATTAACCTGCTGGCCAAGGAACTTTTGCCCAAGTGCAACCTCTTCGGCTACGGCCAGGTCGAAAGCCCTTATGGCTCCGGTGAGTTCATTCGCGAGCTGGAGGACGCCTTCGACGAGGTGCCCGAACCTGGCCCTCTCCGAGATCCGCGACAAGGAAGCCATCTTCGACTCGATCAAGGAGTTCCTCGGCCGAGGACGGTGAGCGAACCTGGCCCGGAAACGGAGGCTGATGCGATGGCGACGACCACCCCAACCCGAACCGAACACGCCGAGGGCGACCAGCGCGTCGTGCTCCACGGCGTCGGTTGGGATGGCTACCGGGCCCTGCTGCGACTCCGTGGCGAGCGGCCCGCGCCCCGCATGATCTATCTCGATGGGGACGTTGTTCTCATGTCACCCTCGTTTCCTCACGAGCATCTCAAGGAACGTCTCGGCTGGTTGGTCCTCGTCCTCGTCGAGGAATTCGACATCCCGTGCATCCCGGCCGGGTCGACCACCTATCGCCGCAAATTGAAGCGAGCGGGCGCCGAGCCGGATCTGTCGTTCTACCTTGCGAACGCGGCGAGGGTTCGCAACAGGACGAAGACGGACATCCGCCTGCGCCGCGACCCGCCGCCTGATCTGGCGATTGAGGTTGCCTGGACCCACGATGCTGACGAGGCCGTCGAGGTCTATCGCCGCTTCCGCGTGCCGGAGGTGTTGGTGTGCGAGGACGAGGGGCTCCGCATCCAGGTTCTCGGGGCCGACGGGCAATACGCCGAGTCGGACACGAGCGCCGCGTTCCCGTTTCTGAAGGTCATCGAGATTGCCGACTGGGCCCATCAGCCCCTGGACGACACCGACACCCAATGGGCGAAACAATTCCGCCGCTGGGTGCAGGAAACGTTGGTCCCCCGGCGAGGACGAGATGCGTGAAGCAAGTGGGTCGAAACCAACGGACATTTCCGCCGACGACGTGAGGGCGAACCTCATGGCTCTGATTCGCGTCCCCTATCCGGACGATCCTGTCGAGCAGCGGGCCTGTTCGCGCGGGCCGTGGCGACGCTCTCCCGGCATGGGAGCTTCCAGGGGACACCCGAGGCGGGCACGTTCCACGGACGCACCCCGGTCGGTGGCTTCGCTGGCCGGTATCGGAGCCTCAACGGCGACGGCGTGCTGGAGATCGAGCTGACAAAAAAACCACTCCTCATCCCCACAACGGTCGTGGAACAGGAGTTGCGCCGGTTGCTGGCGCACATCGCCTGACGAGATGACAGGTCCGAAACCCCGGCGGTCATTGATCCGTAAGAGCCGAGGCCAGAGGAGAGTCGAGCCGATGTCGCTGATGAGCAACACCCACGACCTGCCGGCCGACCTGCGCGATCTTCAGGTCGAGATCGAGGGGCACGCCCGCGGCTTACGGCCTCGACTTCTTCGACACGATCTTCGAGGTCCTCGACTACGACGAGCTCTCCGAGATCGCCGCCCTCGGCGGGTTCCCCACCCGATACCCGCACTGGCGGTTCGGCATGGAGTACGAGCAGCTCTCCAAGGGCTATCGGTACGGGCTGCAGAAGATCTACGAGATGGTCATCAACAACGACCCGTGCTACGCCTACCTGCTGCGCTGCAATCAGCTGGTCGACCAGAAGCTCGTCATGGCCCACGTCTATGGCCACAACGACTTCTTCAAGAACAACATCTGCTTCAGCCGGACCAACCGCAAGATGATGGATGAGATGGCCAACCATGGCAATCGCATCCGTCGTTACATGGAGCGCTACGGCGAGGACGCGGTCGAGAACTTCATCGACAGTTGCCTGTCGCTGGAAAACCTCATCGACATCCATTCGCCGTTCATCAAGACGGCGCGACCGGCCAGCCGCTACGACTTCGCCCGCCGAGGACGCCGTCGAGCGACGACCGTCGGGCCGGTCGAAGTTCCAGAGCAAGGACTACATGGACGGCTTCATCAACCCGCCGGAGGTCCTCAAGGAGGAGATCCGCAGGCGAGAGGCCGAGAAGCAGAAGGCCCGCAGCTTCCCCGAGAACCCCGAGCGCGACGTGCTGCTGTTCCTGCTGGAGCACGCCCCGCTGAAGCCCTGGCAGCACGACGTGCTGGCGATCGTCCGCGACGAGGCCTACTACTTCGCCCCTCAGGCGCAGACCAAGATCATGAACGAGGGCTGGGCGTCGTACTGGCACTCGACCATCATGACCACGCAGATGCTCGACCCCTCCGAGGTGGTCGACTACGCCGACCACCACTCCGGCACGATGGCCACCTACCCCGGCCGGCTGAATCCGTACAAGCTCGGCATCGAGCTGCTACGCGACATCGAGGAGCGCTGGAACAAGGGCCAGTTCGGCCCCGAGTGGGAGGAGTGCGACGACTACCAGGCCCGGCGCACCTGGGACCAGGCAGACCGGCCTGGGCCGCCAGAAGATCTTCGAGGTCCGCAAGATCCACTCCGACGTGACCTTCATCGATACGTTCCTGACCCTCGATTTCTGCCAGCGTCACAACCTGTTCAGCTTCAAGTACAACGACCAGCACGAGACCGTACGAGATCGAGACCCGCGAGTTTCAGAAGATCAAGGAACGGCTGCTGTTCGGCCTGACCAACTTCGGCCAGCCGATCATCCGGGTCAAGGACGGCAACTACCGGAACCGCGGCGAGCTGTACCTGCACCACGAGCACTTCGGGATCGACCTGAAACTCGACCTGGCGCAGGACACCCTCCGCCACCTCCACCGCCTGTGGACGCGGCCGGTGCACATCGAAACGATCGTCGACGGGCGGACGACCCTGTTGTCCTTCGACGGGTCGGACCACGCGGTCCGCCCCCTGGGAGGTTCCCATGAGCCTGAGCCGAAAGATCGCCGCCGCAGTGGATGATCTGATCCGAACCTGCGGCGCTCCATCCACCGTCACCGCCGAGGACGGCCCTCACCGTCTCGAGGTCGCGGTCGGCCTGGCCACCCCCGTCGGCGTCTCCTGCGACCGCCTGGAGTTCGCCACCACGACAACCCCCCCGGGAGGTGAGGAATTCTGGTCGTTGGACGCCCTGAACGCCTGGGGAAACCGATTGGCCGCCCGGGTCACCTATTTGCTCGAACCGCTCGTGCCGCATGAGTCCGACGCTCAGTCGGGCAGCGCGACCTACCGGAGTGCTCGTCCCAGCCAACGCGACGGGCGTCGCGCCTTCTACGAGGCCCAATTCCACCGTGACGGCCGGGCCCGGATTGTGCGGTATGTCTATGATGAAACGACGAGGCGTCGTGAACCCACGCCCTGTCATTTTACCCGCGAGGTTCTCGAACGTCTCGCCGAGGACCTCGTCTCAAGCGTCGAGTCCGTCGAACCCTCGTCCCTCGTCCGATCTTGATTTCCTCATCGAGTACGGCTCGAGAATGGACCACCGGCCCCTCAGAGGGGGCCGGTGGGGGCCGGAGTGACCCTGGCCGAAATCACCCATGGCTTTGGGTGAGCTCATCACAAACCCGACGGGAGCGGCAATCAATCCACACGGCGTACCACCGTCGTCCGACGCTGCACGCCCAGGATCGGCACGGGCACCGGAAGTTCTCCGGAGCCGATCAGAGAGCCAATGATCGTCGTGGCCATCGAGACGACGACCCCGAGCAGGGCCCACCAGGATGCGGCCCGCCCGTAACTCTGGATCTCTTCGCGGTTGCGTTCGAAAACCGTGACCGCCACGTTGGGCGTCTGTCCGGGGTGGCTGGTCACGTCGTTGTAGTAGCCTCGTACCTTCTCGACCTGATCGGCTGGGACACCGGCCTCCGTCAGGTCGGCAGCCAGGGCATCGACATTCACGCCGCCGCTCTCGGTCGAGTACAGGCCCGAGGCGGCGCCGACCACGCCACCGAACCCGGCCCGCATGCCCGCCGACACCAGCCAGATCAATCCCAGGAACAGCAAGCCCCACAGGATGATCCCATAAAGCACGGACTCCAGTTTGCTCTCGCCGACGGCCAGCCGGCTGGTCGCCCAGCCACCGAAAAAGAAGGCCACCAGCACGACGATCAGCGAGTAGATCGCCGCGCCGGTGCCAATGTCGAAGTTCGCCTGCCGAGCCGCGGCCTCGACCCCCAGGGCCACGCCGAGCATGGTCAACAGGAAGTAAATCGACAGGGCCACCATGGCCCCGGCGAGGATCGCCCCCCAGCTCACCCGACTTTTGACCGACAGGATGTCGGTCGGGTCAGGCCGATGCACATTCGTTTCGTCCGCCATGTTGGCTCTCCTCGGTGTCACCCGAACCGGGATGGGTGCGGGTACGGTCCGCGGCCTGGCCCCGCACAATCGGCGCCCCTGGTCAGCCGCTTCTTAACCAGGGTTACGTCGGCAATCGCCGTGCCGGGAAGGGTATAGCAAGGAAGTTCGGGAGCGAATTCTGTTCGCTTTTTATCGAACCGACTCCGCTAGCCGGACGAACTTACTGGTGGTGACCTGTGTCGTGACCCGTAGGGCGTCAGTGGCCCTCGTGAATCGCGAGATATTTCGTGTTCGCATTCCGGTTCGATGGTCTACCGCAACTCGTTGACGACGTCGCTTGTCCGTCCCTACAATCCCCATCAAGCGAACACTCTCAGGGGCCATCCGATTTAATTTACGACCCTTTTTGATTCGGGAGGTTAGTTTATACCTTGATTCGACTCAAGAGCACAGCGCCGCGGGACCGTCGCGAGAAAGCCATCCTGGTCGGTGTGTTGCTTCCTGACGGTCAGTACAATCCCGACGATCCGCTGGACGAAATCCAGGGCCTGGCCATGTCGGCTGGCCTTGAGGTCATCCGCGGTCTGCTGCAGAAGCGGCAACAGGTCGACATCGCGACCTACATCGGGTCGGGGAAAGTTGAGGAATTGAAAGAGTTGGTCGAGGCCCACGAAGCCGACATGGTCGTCTTTGACAATGACCTGGGTCCTGCCCAGACGCGCAACCTGGAGAAGGCCCTCGGTGTCAAGGTCATCGATCGTACCGAGGTGATCCTCGACATCTTCGCCTCCCGGGCGCAAACCCACGAGGCACATCTCCAGGTCGAACTGGCCCAGCTCGAGTATGCGTTGCCTCGTCTCAAGCGGATGTGGACCCACCTCTCACGTTACAAGGGAGGCATCGGGTTCCGCGGCCCCGGCGAGAAGCAACTGGAAGAAGACCGCCGGTTGGTCACCCATCGAATCCAGGACCTCAAGGCCAAGCTCTCGAAGATCCAGGCGCGCAAGGAACGTGAGGTCGCCAGTCGCGGCGACGTGTATACCGTCTCGCTCGTCGGCTACACCAACGCCGGCAAGAGCACGCTGATGAATGCCTTGACCGACTCCGACGTCCTGGTCGAGGACAAGCTGTTCGCGACCCTCGACACCCGCACCCGGCGCTGGCAGTTGCGTGGCGGGGGACACGTGCTCCTGTCCGACACCGTCGGCTTCATCCGCAACCTTCCACACAGTCTGGTGGCCTCGTTCAAGGCGACCCTGGAAGAGGCCCGCCAGGCCGACCTTCTCCTCCATGTCGTGGATGCCTCCAGTTCGGAAGCTGAGGTGCAGATTGACGCGGTCAACTCCGTGCTCGACGAACTGGGCCTCCTGGAACGACCCACGATCCTCGTCCTGAACAAGGCGGATCGGGTTCCCGACCGTTCGTACCTGGATGTGCTCAGAGCACACCACGAGGAATCGATCACCGTCAGCGCCGCGACCGGCGACGGCCTGGATCGCCTCGAACAGGCTGTGCATGAGGTTTTGAACGAGCTCGCCCTGGATGCCGAGGTCGAGATCGGCGTCGGCAATGGTCGAGTTCTGGCCTACCTCGCTCAGCATGCTCAGGTACGCGATCAGACGTATGCCGATGGCCGCGTCCTGCTGAACTGCCGACTGCCACGCCGCTGCCTCGGATTCCTCGGCGATCATGGCGCTGAGGTTCGTACCAACGGGGCTCGCGTGTTCTCGAACCAGGGTGAAGCCGACCTGACTTACCAGGCGAACCCCTGAGGAGGAACCGGAGGGGTTTCGACACCTTGCCCTTTGAGCCGGGCTCACGGACAGGCGAACCCCCTCCGGCGCGGCCGCGCATCATCTCCGATAGGACGCCCCGCCCGCCTTCGTGTTCTTGTTCAGCCGGTTGTGGACGTGCAGCCCTTCGAGGATGAACTCGGCGGCGGCGGCGGTGATGGCGTCGCGGGCCTCGGGGTCGTTCGGCTCGGGCTGGAGCTGGCGGCCGAGGGCCTCGGCCCGCTTGCGGAGCTGGGGAACCTTGTCGATCCGGTCGAGAACCGCCTTCACCGACATCGTGTCGCCGATTCCAGGCCCGCTCCCCCCTCGAAATGATCGACGATCGCCCGGAAGTCCTTTGGGCTGGCGTACTGGTCGAAGACGTTCTTGATCGCCTCGGCGGCGATCCGGCCGATCAGCACGTCCTCCTGGCCATCCTCCTCGGCCATCGTCAGTTCCAGCTTCCCGCGCGAGCTGGGGCGCGATGTGGGTCAGGTCGGAGATCCGCGGGACGACCCAGGGCTCGCCGTTCAGCAGCGCCCGGCGCTCGGCGTTCGAGACGACGTTCTCCAGGTTGGCGATGGACATCCGCACCGAGACGCCGCTGGCCTGGTTGACGTGCGAGCTGGTCCGCGCCAGGCGGGCCATCTCCTCGACGACCTCCTTGATGTAGTGCGGCACGACCAGTCGCCGCCCGCCCTCGCGGTCGAGCCAGGCGTTGGCGTCGTTGATCCGGATGCCGACCTCGCGGGTCAGCGGGTAGTGGGTGCGGACGACCGAGCCGATGCGGTCCTTCAGCGGGGTGACGATCCGGCCGCGGTTGGTGTAGTCCTCGGGGTTGGCGGAGAAGACCATGCAGAGGTCCAGCTCCAGCCGGATCGGGTAGCCGCGGATCTGGACGTCGCGCTCCTCCAGCACGTTGAACAGGCCGACCTGGATCTTGGGAGAGAGGTCGGGCAGCTCGTTCATGCAGAAGATCCCCCGGTTGGTGCGGGGGACCAGGCCGAAGTGCATCGTCAGCTCGCTGGAGAGGTAACGGCCCTCGGCGTGCTTGATCATGTCGATCTCGCCGATCAGGTCGGCGATGGTCACGTCCGGGGTGGCGAGCTTCTCGTGGTAACGGCTCCTCGCGGCCGACCCAGGCGATCGGCGTCTCGTCGCCCATCTCGGCGACCTTCTCCCGGCCGTAGTGCGAGATCGGGCCATAGGGGTGGTCGTTGACCTCCGAGCCCTGCACGATCGGCATCGTCTCGTCGAGCAGGTGGACGAGCTGCCGCAGCATCCGGGTCTTGGCCTGCCCGCGGAGGCCGAGGAAGAGCATGTCGTGCCTCGAGAGGATCGCGTTCTGGATCTGCGGCAGCGACCGTCTCCTCGTAGCCGAGGATGTCGGTGAACAGCGTTCGCCCTTCGCGGATCGCCGCGACCAGGTTGCGCCTGCATCTCGTCCTTGACCGACTCCAGCCGGTAGCCGCTGGCCTTCAACTCGCCGAGGGTTCGGGGTCGCTCCGTCGCCATCGTGGGGCCGCCTCCGAGGGGTAGGTCAAGGGTGTGTAACGTTCGAGGAGGGAGGCCCGGCACCTGGCCGAAACCGCCAACACCCGCAAACTTATGCTAGGCCCGCGGTCAAGGCGGCGTCAACGATTAGGATCGCCGAGAATGGAATCGGCCCCAGCGAGAGAAACCAACATCCAGGCCGCCGACCTTGGATTGATCCAGGAGATGGGGCCTGGCTCGAACCATGCCAGCGGCGCCCTTGATCCCCCCTCCCGAGTTGACGTATAGTTCAACAAGGCAGTTGCGGTGGAGGGCGCCGGGGTGATCGAGTTCGATCTGGTTGCCTGGGACGATCCGGAGGACAAGGACGGCAATGTCCAGCACGTCGCCAACCATGATGTGACGGTCGAGGAGTTCGAGGAAATCCTGGAAAGCTCGACGGCCTCAGACGATTTCAGCGAGTCCTCCGGTCGTCCCATCCGCTTCGGTTGGACGTCTACCGGGAAGCACATCGCAGTGGTGTACGAGATCGAGCGGGAAGGCGGGTTTACGATCATCTACCCCGTGACCGCCTATGAGGTCCCGCCGCTAACCTGAGCGTGGAGAGGCATGACAGAAGGTCGTTCTCACATGGTCAAGCGATATGAGGATATGACGCCGAAAGAGCGGGCCGCGGTGGATGCTGTCCGGGCGCGACGACGGACCCCGGAGGCCCGCGCCGAGCAAAACCGAGTGCGGGAACTGGTCCGCGCGGAATTCCCGCCCGCTCGGCCTTCGCCCGAGGTCGCCGCGGTGGGCGAAGCCCTGCGGGCCGAGCGGCGGCGGCAAGGGCTGAGCCTCAGCGAGATCGAGGCCCGTTCGGGAATCGACCGGGCCGTGCTCAGTAAACTGGAGAACGGCCGCCAGCCGAACCCAACCCTGGGCACCTTGGGACGGTACGCCTCCGCCCTGGGAAAGCGGCTCATTCCCGTGCTCGAAGACTCTGAACCCGTTCAGAAGCAACCCTGACCCGCAACTGCACCTCGATCGACAACAGTTTCATCACCGGAAACGGTTCGTCAAGAGGGTTCCGAGACACCTCTCTCAACGCTACCATCAATTTGACATAACGTCCGTTGGCGATTGGTGTCAGTCTTCCGAAGACCCGTGCCAGAGCTGATCCCGGTTCGTCCGATCTGTCATCACCAAACGCGGGACATCGAACTGCCTTGCGAGGTTGCTTTCCAGGATGAGCCGGCCCTTCTCCGTCGAGAGGACGTTCGCGAGACTTAAATCGTGCGCGGCCGCGGCCTTCTTGGATTTCTCGAACTCCCGAGAGAGCGCGGCCGTCGGTACGAGGATCAGGGACCCGAGTTCATGTGCCTGCCCGTCATAGACGGAACGATCGTTGGGATTGACGCACTGGATGACCGCCTTCCACTCATTGATCGTCTCAAATTCAAACTGCCCAACAACGAATTTATGCATGATGACATGCGCCAATTCATGCGCCAGAACATAACGGTAATGATCGGGGCGGGTTTCCTGGATATACTCGTCTACCGAAATCGCGTTGAGTTTTTTCGAGACGTAACCATTGATGTGAAAGAACTTTCGCAAGCCCTCCATCGGGATTATGTCGAGCCCGAGCTGGAATTCGATGATCTCCTCGACGGGCACCGGCAGGGTGCCCGTCGGATGGTGCTTCGAAAGGAATACATCCGCGACCGTACGCAATTCGTCGTAGGTCCGATCCGGGATGTTGAGGGGCTCGTCGGCCATCAATCAACTCCGGCGGACCAATTCGATGAATTTGTCGAGTTGAGCCGGATCCAGGTCGCGCATCGCCTGGAACATGATGGGAAGACGTTCCACGACCTGAGCATCGGAGAGGATGTCCGCCGGGATCTCCCCCCGAGCTGCGGCAGCGAGGTCAAAGAACTCGAACCACTCCCCCGACTCACGCTCCATACCGAGCGCCTGAGCATACTCGCCGAGCTTCTCGTCAGCGTGTGGTGGGGCCAAAATCCCGCGTTCCAGTTTGCTGATGTTCCCGGCATCGAAGCCATGCCGTTCGCAGAACGCTCTAAGAGTCAAGTCCGCCGCGATCCGCCTCTGCTTGAAGTATTCCCCGAATGAGTTGTGTGCCATCGGTCCCTCACCAATTCGCTTCTGACTTCGATCGACCCAATGCGATCATCGGCGACACTCCCTCCCTTGTTGTACGTATTTTACAACGCGCTTGTTCACTGTCAAGCGTCGAGCCAAGTTCTTCGCGAGCTTGGCTTTCGAGATCACCCCTCGTCGAAGAGCCGGCTGACGCTCTCTCGACGGTGGATGGACAGGATGGCGGTGGCGAACAGGGGGGAGACGCAGACGACCTTGATGTTGGGGCCGAGCGGCTCGTCGCCCCAGTTGCCGATGGTGTTGGTGACGACCAGTTCCTTGATCGGACTGCGGGCGATCTTCTCCGGGGTTCCTTTCGAAAACACGCCATGCGAGACGGCGGCGTAGATGTCTTGTGCGCCTCGATGTTTGCAGGCGTGGGCCATCTCGATCAGGGTGCCGCCGGAGATGGTGAAGTCGTCGAGAATCAGCACGTTCCTGCCCTCGACATCACCGACGATGTCGAGGATCTCGGCTCGTTCCTCATGGTCGGGGCGAATCTTGTTGCCGAAGACGACCGGTGTCTTGAGGGCCTGGGCGTATCGGTAGATCTGCTTGCTGAAGCCGGCGTCAGGGCTGGCGACGACGAGGTTGGGGATCTTCTTCTTCTCGAAGTAGTCGACCAGGATTGGCTGGGCATACAGGTGGTCGACGGGGATCTTGAAGAAGCCCTGGATCTGCGGGCTGTGCAGGTCCATCGTCAGGACGCGGTCGGCGCCGGCGGCCTCGATCGCGTCGGCGACCACGCGGGCCCGGATCGACACCCGGGGCTCGTCCTTCTTGTCCCCCTTGGCATACGAGTAAAACGGGATGACGGCCGTTACCTGCGCGGCGCTGGCTCGCTTGAAGGCATCGATCCAGAAGAGCAGCTCGACGAGGTTGTCGTTGACTGGCTTCTCGGTCCCCTGGACGATGTAGACGTCGCGGCCCCGGACGTTCTCCAGGACCCGGACGAAGATGTTGCCTTCGCTGAAGACGCGGGTTTCGGACCGGGCCGGCTCGACACCGAGGTGGCCGCAGATCGAATGGGCCAGCCTTCGCTGGCCGACCCGGCGAAAATCTTCAGCTCTCCGTACGGGTCAATCTGCTTGGGAGAGCAGATCAACGAATTGTCCGAACCCATGTGCCGGCCCTCCCGCGGTCGTTCTCTGGGCAATCGCCCGAACCGAGGGCATGGCCAACCCGTTGCCGCCATCCCCACGAACCCCTCTCGACATCTTAACCTTCAATGACCGAGCGGACCAAGGAGCAACCCGGCGCGGACGACGCTGTCCGCACCGAAAAAACCGCACCATACGATTCGACCCCACGTTTACAATGGTTTCGTCCGGGCCGACCGACGCGATGGTCGGCTCGTGGCCCGGAAGGCCGAGATGCTCGCCTCCATTGTCAGGGCCCTGCCATGAAACCCGCGAAGAACTCCCCCCGCCCCCTGGCCTTCCGGGGACCGATGCTCCTGCAGTCGCGGTCGCGGCGGTCGCCGTCGTCGGGCTGGCCCTCGCTCGCCTCGTTCCCGACAAGCCCTCCCGAATCGCTCCCGGTCCCAAGACCGCCGAGGTGACTCCCCGTGTCCGCACCGCTCCAGCAACCAAACCTGCCCGACAACGCCCTGGAGGGCGGCGTCGGCTGGATCAACACCCGCGGGCCGATCCACCTGCCCGAACTGCGCGGCAAGGTCGTCCTGCTCGACTTCTGGACCTACTGCTGCATCAACTGCCACCACATCCTGCCCGACCTCGAGAAGCTGGAGAAGAAGTACGCGCAACGAGCTGGTCGTCATCGGCGTCCACACGGCCAAGTTCGACGCCGAGAAAGACACCGACAACATCCGCAAGAAGGTCGCGGAGTACCGCATCCGGCACCCGGTCATCAACGACGCCAACCAGGTGCTGTGGAACAAGTTCGGCGTCAATTCGTGGCCGACCCTGGTGCTTATCGACGCCGACGGGCCGCTATCGGGGGGCCGTCTCCGGCGAGGGCCACTACGAGGTGCTCGACCGGGCCATCGGCAAGCTCGTCGCACAAGCACCGCCAGAAGGGCGAACTGAACGAGACGCCGCTGTACTTCGAGCCCGAGGTCGACCGTCCCGTCGACTCCGCCCTGCTCTACCCCGGCAAGATCGCTCGCCGACGCCGCGCGGCAGCCGCCTGTTCATCGCCGACACCGGCCACAACCGGATCGTCATCACCGACCTCGACGGCAAGCACCTCGCCACCATCGGCAACGGCGAGACCGGACGGCTCGACGGCGCCTACGACAAGGCCAGCTTCAACCGTCCCCAGGGCATGTGCCTGGTCGGCGAGACCCTCTACGTGGCCGACACCGAGAACCACATGATCCGGGCCGTCGACCTGACGGGCCGAAGAAGGTCGTCACCGTCGCCGGCACCGGCGAGCAGTCGTACCGTCGGAAGCGGCGGCGGCCCGGCCCGAACGACCGGCCTGAACAGCCCCTGGGACGTACTTCGCCGACCCGGACAACCCGCAACCGCCTCTACATCGCGATGGCCGGCCCGCACCAGATCTGGACCCTCGACCTGGCCAACAACACCGTCAGCGTCTGGGCCGGTTCGGGAGATCGAGAACATCGTCTGACGGCACGCCGCGCGTCCGCCGCCTTCGCCCAGCCCAGCGGCCTGGCGACCGACGGCACCTACCTCTACGTGGCCGACTCGGAGGTCTCCGGCGTCCGGGCCGTGCGGCTCGACGGCAACCGGGTCGAGACGGTCGTCGGCGTCGACCTGTTCGGCTTCGGCGACGTCGACGGCGTCGGCGACCGGGTCCGTCTCCAGCACTGCCTCGGTCTCGCCTACAGCGACGGAACCCTCTACATCGCCGACACCTACAACAACAAGATCAAGGTGTGCAAGCCAACGGCACGCGCCGTCCAGACCTTCCTGGGCTCACGCCAGCCTGGCCTCACCGACGACCCCGCCCCAGTTCGACGAGCCTGGTGGCCTGAGCATCGCCAGGCGGCACCCTGTACGTCGCCGACACCAACAACCACGCCATCCGTGCCGTGGACCTCGACGAACCAGAAGGTACGAACACTGACGCTGGAGGGCGTTGACCAAACCCACGCCTGCAGTGCGATGCCCCAAGCTTCCCGAACGCCACGGTCGTCGAAGCTGGACCCGACCGAGGTCGCCCCGGGCGAGTTCCGTCAATCTGAACGTGGCCCTGTCGCTTCCCGAGGGGTTCAAGGTCAACCCCGATGCTCCGATGCCCTATCTGCTGGAGACTCCCGGTCAGCCTGGGGCGCTTGGCGGATCTCCGTCGCGCCGACCGGCGACACGGTCGACCCGCCCGCGTCGTCCTTCACCGTCAAGGTACCACTGGCCAGCGCGTCGAAGGCGGGCGACACCCTGACGGTCAAGCTATCCGTCTCCGCGTTCCTCTGCGAGGCCGACGCTTTGCGAGATCCACAGTCTACGTCTGGGACGTCCCGTTGCAATTCACCGATGGTGGTGACGTAAACGTTGAGTTGGCCGCCGGCTCGGATCGTTGAGCGGCGTTCGGCCCGTCAGCCAGTCCGGTTGGTTCGCCAACGTGTCGCGCGCGTGTTCCCGTCCCTGGAAATCATTGCGCGGGGCGTCTCGACTCCGAGCCGCCGCCGTGTCTCCGCGGCTAGGAGCGTCCGACTCATGGAGCCAGTTGACCGCCGCCAAGCACGAGGAGCTCGGCTCGCTCGACACCGTCTCCCCCCTGGTCTCTCTCCTCGCTGGCATCTTCTCGGCACGCTCTTTCTGACGCTCGCACTGCCGCTGGCGGTCCTGACCTGGCGGGTCTCCGAGCGGGCGCAATCGTCGCTGCGACTACAGGCTCGCCACGCGAACACAACCACCGCCTTCCTGGCCTCAAGGTTGGTTCAGGAGTATTTCGACGGTCTGAAACGGTTCGTCGAGAGCATGGCGCGCGCGAGTCCGGTTCCGCGAGGGATCGCCCAGCGCGACGTCGAGCACTCACCCGCGATCCACCTCCAGGCCCTCGTCGAACTTAACCCCGCTTTCGATCGCGCGTTCCTCACTGATCCCGAGGGGACCGAATGGGTCGACTCGACCAACGACCGCGAGGTTATCGGGCAGAAACTTCGCCTATCGCGACTGGTATCAAGGGGCGTCAAGAGTTCGGATCAGCCCTACGTCTCGGAGGCGTATGTCCGTCAGGCGCATCCCGCGAGCAGATCATCGCGATCGCCACGCCGCTGCGGGACCCCAATGGGCGAGGTGTTGGGATATCTCGTGGCCCAGAGCCCGACGCTCGAAGCTGGCAGACTGGCTGGCTCGAGTCGAAGCCCTCGGTCGACGGGGCTCGGTCGCGATCCTGGATCGGCGGGGCATCCTGGCCGTCTGCTCGGCGGAGGGAGGGATCGCCCCGACCCGCGACGTGTCCTCTCGAGCGGACATCCGATCTGTGCTGGCAGGCGACGAGTTCACCCTGACGTCGGCCGACCCCCTCAACGGCCTACCGAGCCTCTTAGCTACGTCCCCGTTCCCGCGATCGGGGGCGGCATCCTGGCGAGCCAACCAATTGCCGCGGTCGAGGCCCCCGCATCCGACCTGGGGCGTACCGTTGCCATTCTGGGGTTTCTCTGCTTCGCCGGCATCGCTCGGGCTCGGCTTGTTCTGGTTGAACGCGATCCGTCGCTATCACTTCGCCCTGAGCGACCGAACATCACAACTGGCCCGATCAAACGCGGAGCTGACTCGACTGGCCGCCGACCTGGAGGTCACCACCGCCTCCGTACGCAAGGCCCACCAGGACCTCCAGCGGGCCGAGAGCCAGCTCGTTCAAGCCGAGAAGCTCTCGGCGCTCGGTCGAATGGTGGCGGGCATCGCCCACGAGATCAACAACCCTCTGGCGTTCGTCTCCAACAATGTCGGCGTCCTCCAGCGCGACGTCGGTCAGCTCAACGAGCTGATCCGCCTCTACCAGCAGGCCGAATGCACTCTCGCCGAGCACCAGGCGCGAGCTCCTGGACCGCATCCGCGAACTCGCCGAGGAGATCGACCTCCCTTATGTCCTGGACAACGTCCCCTCGATCATGGCCCGATCTCGCGAGGGACTGCGAGCGAATCCAGAAGATCGTCAAGGACCTCCGCGACTTCGCCCGGCTCGACGAGGCCGAACTGTTATCGGTCGACCTGAACGAGGGGATCGGGTTGACGCTCGAGATCGTCGAGCCGCCGTGCAAAGGAACGCGGTGTCACGCTACAAACGAACCTTGAGCCCGTGCCGCTGGTCACCTGCTACCCGGCCAAGATCAATCAGGTTCTCCTGAACCTGTTGATCAACGCGATCGATGCTAGCCAACCCGGAGGCAAGGTGACGGTTCGCACCGGTCCCTTGCGACGACGGCGGCGTCTATCTCGAAGTCGAGGACACAGGTTCCGGGATCGACCCCATGATCCGGACAAGGTCTTCGACCCGTTCTTCACCACCAAGCCGGTCGGCCAGGGGACCGGTCTCGGCCTTTCGATCAGCTACGGGATCGTCCAGGCCCATGGCGGAAACATCGTGGTCCTTTCCGAGCCCGGCCGCGGATCGCGCTTCACCGTCCAACTCCCCGCCCCTGCCGTCCCCCCCAGAATCGCGGCGCGTCACCCGATCGGCGCCGAGCTCGTCGACGTCCCAAGCGGTCGGTCCTCAGGGTTGGCCGATGTGACGCTACCCTACAGGGACGTGAGGTCGACGGACGGACGTTGATCGGGCCTGTCTGGCGCGAGAGTCAGTCCGCCCATACGACGCCCTCGCTCGCCCTCGACACCTCCCCGATGATCCAGGCCGGCACGCCGGCTTCCTTGTTCAAGGTACGGATGATGGCCTCGGCGTAGTAGTCGGCCACGACCAGTACCAGGCCGATCCCCATGTTGAAGACGCGGTAGGCTTCCGCGTCGGCAAGGTCGCCGACCCGCTGGAGCCAGTGGAACGACCGGCGGGACGTCCCAGGAACCGCCGACGCAGCCGGATCTGGAGCCCCTTCGGGAAGATGCGCGGCGGGTTCTCGATCAACCCGCCACCGGTGATGTGGGCGATCCCGTGGACTACCCGCTTTACCCGGTAGCGGTGGTAGGTCGCCTTCAACGCCCGGACGTAGATCCGGGTCGGTTCCAGAAACTCGTCCGCGACGCTACGGCCCAGTTCGGGCACGACGGAGTCCGGGCTGCAGCCCGGCGACCTCAAAGGCGAGCTTGCGTGCCAGGCTGTAGCCGTTGGAGTGCAGACCGGAGGAGGCCAGGCCGATGACCTGGTCGCCCGCGCGGATCTCCTGGCCGTCGAGGATGTGCCGGCGCTCGACGACGCCGAGGCAGAAGCCGGCCAGGTCGTACTCGCCCGGCTTGTAGAAATCGGGCAGGATGGCCGTCTCGCCGCCGAGCAGGGCACACTCCGCCTCGACGCAACCGTCGCTGATCCCCTGGACGATCTGGGTGGTCAGATCGGGATCGTCGCGGCTCATGGCGACGTAATCGAGGAACAGCAGCGGCTCGGCCCCGGCGCATAGGCAGTCGTTCACCGACATGGCGACCAGGTCGATGCCCACGGTGTGGTGCCGGCCCGTGGCGAAGGCCAGCTTGAGCTTGGTCCCGACGCCGTCGGTCGACGCCACCAGGACCGGGTCGCGGTACTTGCGGGTCAGCAGCCGGATGCCGTCGTCGAGTCGAAACAGCCCGGCGAACCCGCCCGGCCAGTCCAGCACGCGGGCGTGTACGTCCGCCGCAACAGCGGCGGCAGACGGGACATCGTCTCCTCGTAGGTGTCGAGGTCGACCCCGGCGGACTTGTAGTCGATCGGCTCGGTCATGGCTCGGAAAGTTCTTCTCGCGGGCGGCGGCGGGGCGCGGGTGCTGGGCATTCGATCGGCCTTGCGGGTGACCGACGGTGCGGAACCAACCGCGGACAGACGCTCTCTGATTGCGCGTTGGGACATCTCGAGGAAACGGCATGCTCAAATCGACGCGGAAGATTGGCACGCGCCGTGGATGAAACAAGTTTAGCCGACTCCCGGCTCATGCGGAATCTCAGGCTCGGCGATCAACCGGATTGAATGCTTGATCGACCCGCGCAGGCCCTATATCTTGGGCTAGTTCCGCGAACCTGGCTGCCGACACTTTCGATCGGCAGCCTGTCTCCGGCCGATATCCACGACAGGAGTAGTTTCATGAACCGCAAATGGGTCGTTCTTGGTGTCACCATGACCGCCGCCTTCCTCACCGCTGCCAGCCTCTCGATCGCCCAGGACGAGAAGGAGGAAGGGTCCGAACTCCATCAGATCATGGAGAAGGTCCAGAAGAACAACGCGACAATCATCCGCGGCGTCCGCAACGCCGTCTTCTACCGTCGTAGCGCGGAAGATGTTGCCAAGGCCGGCAAAGAACTGGTGGAGCTGGGCAAGAAGGCCAAGCCGCTGACCGACCTGGTCAAGGACGTCGAGGGCGTCCAGAAGGTCGAGAAGTGGAACGAGTTGATGGATGCCTTCCTGAAGCAGGCCGAGGGCTTCTCCGAACTCGCCGCCAAGGAGGGGACGACCCAGCCGCAGGCAAGGGATTCCTACAAGGAAGTCGCCAAAACCTGCACGAATTGCCATGAGGTCTTCCGCATCGAGGACGCGGACTTCTGAACGGGTTGGTCGACATGCCTGAGACGGTTGACTCTGTCTGAAGCCCAGTCCTTTAGGACATGCCCCCACCGTTTCCCGAGACCAGCTCACAGGGCCCGGTGGGGGCCTTCTCATTTCATGTCGAGGAAGCGGATCGCTCCTGTGGCCGCGGATTCTCCATTCGACTGGCCGGAATTCCGGGTGAGCGACCCCGTCCCCTACCCGATCGCCTCCCTCGGTCCGATGCGCTTTCTGGACTGCACGCTCGACGGTATCGAGTCCAACCTCGCGCTCGACGAGGCGTTGCTGCAGGAGGTCGAGGACGAGGGACTCGGCCCGATCCTTCGGCTCTGGGAACTCCCCGAACTTGCCGTGGTCCTGGGCGCATTGTCCCGCGCCCATGAGGACGTCCATCTTGACGCGTGTCGAGCTGACGGTGTTTCAATCGCCCGACGATCGAGCGGAGGCGGGACCGTTGTTATTGGCCCCGGGGCGCTCAACGCCACGGTTGTCCTGCCTCTAAACTCCGCGCCAGAGCTGGCGGCGGTCGACGTCGCTCAGCGATCTACGCTCGAATGCATCGCGCGAGCGTTGCGATCTCGCCAATGCCCTGTCCACGTACTTGGGTCAGGTGACCTGACCGTCTCGGACCGCAAGATCGCAGGCAGCGCGCAGCGACGATTACGACGTTCCTTCCTGATCCACACGACGATCCTCTACCAATTTGCTCTCAACCGTATTCCTCGTTACACCAGCCTGCCCGACCGACAACCCGCATATCGACGGGGCCGGCCGCACGAACATTTCGTCACCAACCTTGATATCTCTCGTGAGACGCTTGTTCGAGTGTGTTCGCGAGGCCTGGCAATCTCGAAGCGGTTCGATTCTGCCCGTTACGGTCCCGGAGCGCCGCGTCCGAGAACTGGAAAAATCCAAATTCCGCGATCCCTCGTGGAC
This sequence comes from uncultured Isosphaeraceae bacterium, assembly GCA_963779675.1. GTDB lineage: Bacteria > Planctomycetota > Planctomycetia > Isosphaerales > Isosphaeraceae > CAVZZM01. Next base: position 972,443 of record CAVZZM010000014.1, on the reverse strand, counting down.
CTTTCGGCTTTAACGAGCATCACCACGCCCGGTCGCGACGGGCTTGATGGCAGCAGTCTCCCGATCCATTGACAATGGATAGACCGGGCGGTCCCCTACCGGCACGAAATACGATCGGAGACTTAAACCTCCCTCGTGATATCGGAATTTGATGTCTTCCTCGTTCTCCAGGCCCAATCCAGTATCTGGTTCGCGGCAACCCGAACGGGCGACGTGCTACCCTAGCTCGCATTCCGAGAGACGTGCAGATTGTGGAAAAGATGACGAAGTGGAAGAAACCGTCGCCCTATCGCCACGTTCTCCGCATATACTCTAGAAACACGCCGTAACGCTCTCCTTCCCGCCGCGACGGCTTGCCGAAATGGGATCGGGATGTGGCTTTCGAGGCGTTTCGGTTATTGTGAGATGAGTGTGCCCCTGGAGCGGAACCTCCAGACCACCAGGCCAACATTCAGCCAACTGGCATGAGGGCCAGGCCAGCATCGGGTCGGGCCCACCCGGGATCCTGTCCATGAATCGCTCGACGGTCGCAAGCCGCTGGAACCTCGACCTGATCGAGGAAAACTACCAGTGTTGGCGGGACAACCCCGCCTCGGTCGGAGAGAGTTGGAGGGCCTTCTTCGAGGGATATGAGCTGGGCTCATCCAGCCTGGCGCCACCCGGAACGGTGACCGCCGGGAGTGAGGCGGGACCGACCGAACTCGATCTCGATTTCGCGCGCTGCCAGGCCGGTGTCACCCGGATGATCGTGGCCTATCGCGAGATCGGCAACTACCTCGCCCGCCTCGACCCGCTAAACCTGCAGCCCCGCTCGCAGAACCACGAACAATTGTCAGCTCGCGGAGTTCGGCCTTACCGAAGCCGACCTCGACAAGACCTTCTACAACCGCTTGACCGCCCCTCCCTACGCCACCCTGCGGCAGCTTCTGTCCGCGCTGCGCGAGACGTACTGCCGCACCATCGGCGTCGAGTTCATGCACATCCGCGATCCTCGCGGTCCGCGACTGGCTGATCAATCGGATGGAGCCCTCGCGCAACCACCCCAGGTTCGATCTTCAAAAGAAACGCCGCATCCTCTGGAAACTTAACGCGGCCGAACTTTTCGAAACATTCCTGCACTCTCATTACGTGGGCCAGAAACGGTTCTCGCTCGAAGGGGGCGAGATGCTCATCCCGCTGCTCGATGCGCTGATCGAGCGTGCGGGGCAGCACGGGGTTCGCGAGATCGTCATGGGCATGCCGCATCGCGGCCGCTTGAATGTGCTGGCCAACCTCTTCGACAAGCCGTTATGGGTTGATCTTCAGCGAGTTCGAGGGCAACGCGCCGAAGACGGTCGGCGGCGATGGCGACGTGAAGTACCACCTGGGCTTCTCCTCGGATCGGATCACGGTCGATGGGCATGCGTGTCCACCTCTCACTGACGCCAAACCCGAGCCACCTTGAGGCCGTCGACCCAGTGGTCGAGGGACGAATGCGGGCCAAGCAACGGCGGTTCCTGGACCGCGATCGTAAGCTCGGCATCCCGATCCTGATCCACGGCGACGCCGCCTTCGCGGGCCAAGGGCTGGTCGCCGAGACGCTGAACCTCTCCCAGCTGCCCGGATATCGCACCGGCGGCACCATCCACATCGTCGTGAACAACCAGATCGGCTTCACCACGGCCCCGAGTGAGGGCCGTTCCAGCCGATACTGCACCGACGTGGCCAAGATGATCGAGGTCCCGATCTTCCACGTCAACGGCGAAGATCCCGAGGCGGTCATCCATGTCGCCGAACTGGCCCTCGACTTCCGCCAGGAGTTCGGTCAGGACGTCGTCATCGACATGGTCTGCTACCGCCGCCACGGCCACAACGAAGGGGACGAGCCGGCGTTCACCCAGCCGGTCATGTACAAGAAGATCAAGGACCGGCCGAGCATCAAGGAGCTCTACACCGAGCACCTGATCATGACGGGCGACCTTTCGGTCGATGAGGCCGAGACCCTCGCCGAAACCTTCCGCGACAAGCTCCAAGCGGTTTACAACGAGGTCCACGACATCAAGGCGACCCCGCGACAGGTCGAGCCCGGCTTCGACGCCACCTGGAAGGGGCTCAAGCCCGCCTATTCGCACGATCCGGTCGAGACGGGCGTCGCGGACGAACTGCTCCAGCACATCGCCGAGGTCACTCGCGTCGGTCCCGGAGAACTTCCACCGCAACCCGAAGCTCGACCGGATCATGAACGCCCGACTCAAAGCCGTCGAGTCGGGCGGGCCGATCGACTGGGCGTTCGCCGAATCGTTGTCGATGGGTTCGCTGCTGATGGAAGGCACTCCGGTACGGCTGAGCGGTCAGGACAGCCGTCGCGGAACCTTCAGCCAGCGCCACGCGGCCCTGGTCGACTGGAACACCGGCGATTCCTACATTCCGCTGAACCACCTCGGACGAGGACCAGGCAGGGCTGTGCATCTACAACAGCTCGCTCTCCGAGGCCGCCGTGCTTGGCTTTGACTACGGGTACTCGCTCGACGAGCCCCACATGCTCATCATGTGGGAAGCCCAGTTCGGTGACTTCTCCAATGGCGCCCAGGTCATCATCGACCAGTTCATCGCCAGCGGGGAAAGCAAGTGGGGCCGTTCCAGCGGAGTGGTCATGCTTCTGCCCCACGGGTACGAGGGCCAGGGGCCCGAGCACTCCAGCGCCCGGCTCGAGCGGTTCCTCCAGCTCTGCGCCGAGGACAACATGCAGGTCGTCAACGCCTCCACCCCCGCGCAGTACTTCCACGTATTGCGGCGGCAGGTCCGGCGCGATTTCCGCAAACCGCTGATCATCATGACACCCAAGAGCTTGCTCCGTCACAAGCTGTGCGTCTCGACCGTGACGGACCTGACCAGCGGTCACTTCCTCGAAGTCCTCGACGACACGACGATCGAACGCCCCGACCAGGTCCGCCGCGTCGTGCTGTGCAGCGGTAAGGTCTATTACGACCTGCTTTCCAAGCGCGAGGAGTTCGGCAAGCAGAGTGAAGTCGCCCTCGTCCGGCTGGAGCAGTTCCACCCCTGGCCGGCACGCCAACTCGAGGCGGTGCTGAACCGGTACGATATGGCCCACGAGTGGGTCTGGGCGCAGGAAGAGTCGCAAAACATGGGCGGCTGGGCCTTTGTCGCCCCAAGGCTCCGCGAACTGACCGGCCACGAATTCGATTATGTCGGCCGAGATGCCAGCGCCAGCCCGGCGACCGGTTCGCTAAACATTCACGAGCGCGAACAGAAGGAACTCGTCGAGGCCGCGATCGGCGCCCCGGTGCCGCACCTGGTGACCGCGACCCCAACGCGCCTCGCCCTGGTCATGGCCCACTCCAACGGCAAGGGCCACGAGCAGGATTAAGACTCGAAATCGAGAAAACCCGGCGGCAGGCTCAGCCCAGCGTGCCTGCCGCTGTTTGATTTTCCAGTTCAGTGGCGGGAGGTCTTGGATCGCCTCACAACCTGGGACGCCCGCAATCCATCAGGATCGGTCCCCGTCGGCCTGAGAACCGGATAGAATAAGAACACGCTTGAAGTCTCGATCCAATGGAATTCGGCATCGACTCAACGAACGCGATCGGCCAGGTCTTGAGCACCTTCGCAACCCGGGCGGCAGGGGCTCGTTGCCTTCAGTCCGCGATTCGGGAACGATGGGCAAACGCTCTCGACCCGATGCCTTCGGCAAGATCACGCCGGGACGAGTCGAGTGAATGAGAGTAAAGGTTCCACGCGCATGGCGAGCGTACCAATCAAAGTGCCCGCTGTCGGTGAGTCCATCACCGAAGGGATTCTGGCTCGGTGGTTGAAGCCCGATGGTGCCGCCGTGAAGTCGGGCGAACCGCTCTTCGAGCTCGAAACCGATAAGGCCAGTCAAGAGATCCCGGCCGAAAGCGACGGGACGCTCCAGATCGAGGTCCAGGAGGGAGAAACCGTCGAGGTCGGCGCAACGGTCGGCACACTCGACCCAGACGCCACTCCCCGAGAGGCCAGTACCGCCGGTAAGCCCGCATCGACCCCCCCTTCGAAGGCCAGTCCCGAACCGACGACCACCGCAAGAACCTCGTCAGACTCCGCTCCGACGAGCGAACCCAAACATCCAACGGGAGGAGACGGCTCCCGGGCGGCTGTTCCGCTCTCGCCCGCCGTGCGTCGGCTAACGACCGAAGAGGGCCTGGACGCCGCCAAGATCGAGGGCACCGGCCGGGAAGGTCGGGTGACGAAGGGCGACGTGTTGGCTCATCTGGAAACCGAACGGACTCCATTCGCCGCCCCCGAGACGACCCGGGCCCCTCGATCGGCCCCGACGACTACGAGGCCTGCGGCTCGACCGGAAACATCCGATCGCCAGACCCGTCAGCGAATGAGCGGGATTCGCCAGAAGATCGCTCAGCGGCTGGTCGAGGCCCAGCAAACTGCCGCGATCCTGACGACGTTCAACGAAGCCGACATGTCGCGGATCCAGGAACTCCGCTCTCGTTACAAGGAGCCGTTCAAGGAGAAGAACGACGTCGGCCTCGGCTTCATGTCGTTCTTCGTCAGGGCGATCATCGAAGCCCTCAAAGCCTTCCCGATGGTCAACGGCCGTGTCGAAGGCAACGAGATCGTGTCTCAACAACTTTTACGACATTGGGGTTGCCGTCAGCACGGAACGGGGCCTCATGGTGCCGATCCTGCGAGACGCCGATCGAATGAGCTTCGCCGAGATCGAGTCGACGATCGCTGACTATGCCAGGAAGGCTCGCGAGAATGCGATTGCCGTCAACGACCTCCAGGGCGGATCCTTCACGATCACCAACGGCGGCGTCTTCGGCTCGCTGCTCTCGACGCCGATCCTGAACCCGCCGCAGAGCGGCATCCTCGGCATGCACGCCATCCAGAAACGACCGGTTGTTGTGAACGACCAGATCGTCATCCGGCCGATGATGTACCTGGCCCTCTCCTACGACCACCGGATGGTCGACGGCCGCGAGGCCGTCAGCTTCCTGGTCAAGGTCAAGGAAGGTGTCGAGAACCCCGAGCGCCTGATGCTGGGGATCTGAGAACGGTCAATTCACCACGGCAGGCACGGAGAACACGGAGAGGTGAACCTCCTCGTCTTCTCCGTGTCCTCCGTGTCTCTGTAGTGAATCCCTCTTGACTATCTCTCAAGGAGTCAGCGGTGGCGGATCGTTTCGATCTGGTGGTCATCGGCGCGGGGCCGGGCGGCTATGTGGCCGCGATCCGTGCGGCGCAGCTGGGTATGAAGGTCGCGTGCGTCGAGAAGCGACCGACGCTGGGCGGTACCTGCCTGAACGTCGGCTGCATCCCGAGCAAGGCGCTGCTCGACTCCAGCGAGTTGTTTCACCTGACCCATGAGACGATTCCGCCACCATGGGATCACGATCGGTGGGGTCGAGCTCGATCTGCCCGTGATGATGGCCCGAAAAGACAAGATCGTTCGCGAGCTGACCGACGGCGTGCGGTTCCTCTTCAAGAAGAACAGGATCGAGCCGGTTTTCGGCACCGCGCGACTCGCGTCGCCGACGTCGGTTCAGGTCGCTCGGAACGACGGTGGAGAGCGGACGCTCGAGGCGGAACATATCCTGCTGGCGACCGGCAGCGTGCCGATCGAATTGCCGTTCCTGAAGTTCGACGGCAAGACGGTCGTCGGCTCGACCGAGGCCCTTTGCTTCGAGCGGGTGCCCGAGCACCTCGTCGTGGTTGGTGGCGGTTACATCGGCCTGGAGCTGGGCTCGGTTTGGAAACGGCTCGGTTCGCGTGTCTCGGTCATCGAGTTCCTGCCCCGGATCGTGCCGATGGCCGATACCGAGATCGGCACGATGCTTCACAAGAGCCTGATCAAGCAAGGGCTCGAATTCCACCTCGAGATGAAGGTGACCGGGGCGGAAGTCCAGGATGCCGGTCGCGCCACGGTCAAGGCCGAGACGAAGGACGGCAAGGCCCTCGCCTTCGACTGCGACAAGGTGCTCGTGAGCGTCGGTCGGAAGGCGTCCATCAGCGGGCTTGGGCTCGACGAGGTCGGCGTCCGTTACGACCCAAAGACGCACAAGGTCGCCACCGACGACACACTTCCGCACGAACGTGCCAACCATCTCGGCCATCGGCGACGTGATCGACGGTCCGATGCTCGCCCACAAGGCCGAGGACGAGGGGGTCGCTTTCGCCGAACTGCTCGCCGGCAAGGCGGGGCACCTGAACTACGAGACGATCCCGAGCGTCATCTACACCTGGCCCGAGATGGCCAGCGTCGGGATCACCGAGGAACAGGCCAGGGAGCGTGGGATCGCTATCGAATCGGCAAGTACCCGTTCCAGCCGAACGGCCGTGCCAAGGCGATGGGCGAGTCGGAGGGGGTCGTCAAGGTCCTCGCCGACGCAAAGACTGACCGGGTGCTCGGCGTCCACATCCTCGGCCCGCGGCCTCCGACATGATCGCGGAAGCGGTCGCCGTCATGGAGTTCAACGGCAGCGCCGAGGACATCGCCCGGACCTGCCACGCCCACCCCAGCCTCTCCGAGGTCATGCGGAGGCCGCCATGGCCGTCGATCGCCGCGCGATCCACGGCTAACGTCGAGCCCCGCCGGAGGCAACGCCATGCCCAGCCCCTTTCCCGGAATGGACCCGTACCTGGAAGACCCCGCCTTCTGGGAAGACTTCCATGATCGCTTCGTTACATATTGGAGCGATGTCCTCAACGGCTCCTTGCCCGATAGTCTATGAGGCCCGGATCCGGGAGCGCGTCACGATCGTCGACGAGGAGGCCGGTCGCGCGAAGTTGATTGTCCCCGATGTCGCCATCCTGGAGGACACGACCGGGGCCGCGCCACGGCCGGCCGACGGCGGCGTCGCCACGATGGAGCCCGTGACCATGCCGTTGGTTCTGGTGGAGGAGGTCCGCACGACCTACATCGAGATCCGTCGCCTGGAGAACCGCCAGGTCATCGCGGTGCTCGAGTTGCTCTCCCCGGCGAACAAGATGGGCGCCGATCGTCAGAATTACCTCATCAAGCGGAACACGATCCTCCGCGAGGACATCCACCTGTTCGAGCTGGACCTGCTCCTGGCAGGCCACCGGGTGCCGCTCCGCGGGCCGCTCCCGGAGGGGGACTATTACGCCTTCCTCTCGCGGGCGGATCGTCGCCCGGACTGCGAGGTCTACGCCTGGTCGCTCCGGCAACCGCTCCCAACCCTGCCGATCCCTCTGCGTCCCCCGAGCCCGATGTCCCCGTCGATTTCCAGGCCCTCTTCACCACCGCCTACGACCGAGGGCGGTACGCACGCTCGCTCTCCTACGATCGCCCACCGCCCGCACCGCTCTCGGATGCGGTTCGGGCCTGGGTCCGCAGGCGATTCGAAATCGAACCGTGAGGCCGCACATCCGTCGTTCCGCACCAAGTCCCGCGGCCGAGACGGTCCCGAAATCCCAACGATCGACCTCGACCCGATCAGATGTGGACCGACTCGCCGGAGGCCTGGCCGGCGGCCTCCATGATGGCCTCGGAGTAGGTCGGGTGCGGGTGCATGGCGTGGAGGATCTCCTCCTCGGTCGCCTCGAGCTTCTTGGCCATGACCAGTTCGGCGATCAGCTCGGTGGCCTGCGACGCCGATCAGGTGGGCACCCAGCAGTTCGCCGTGCTTGGCGTCGAAGACCAGCTTGACGAACCCCTCGGTCTCGTCGGAGGCGACGGCCCGCCCGCTGGCCAGGAACGGGAACTTGCCGATCCGGACCTCGTGGCCCGCCTCGCGCGCGGCCTTCTCGGTCAGGCCGACGCTGGCGACGCCCGGGTCGGTGTAGGTGCAGCCGGGGATGTTGGTGTAGTCGACGGTCCGATCCGCGTGGCCGCAGATCCGCTCGATGCAGCAGATCGCCTCGTGATGGGCGACGTGGGCCAGCCAGGGCGGGCCGATGATGTCGCCGACGGCGTACAGCCCCTGGTCACGTTGGTCTTGATAGCCGTTCTTCGGGTCGACCTTGATGTGGTTCTTGACGATCTCGACGCCCAGCTTCGGGTCGAGAACCTCCTCGATGTTGCCGACGACGCCGATGGCCACGAGCATCACGTCGGCCTCGATCGTCTCCTTGCCCTTCGGAGTCTCGACCTCGACCTTCACGCCCTTGCCGGTCGTCTCGACCTTGCCGGTCTTCGATTTGGTGAGGATGCGCAGGCCGCGCTTCGTGAGACTCTTCTCCAGCGCCGTGGAGACCTCCTCGTCCTCGCCCGGCAGGATGCGGTCGAGCAGCTCGACGACCGTGACCTTGGTGCCGATGGCGTTGTAGAAGTAGCCGAACTCCAGGCCGATCGGCCCGCCGCCGACGATGAGCATCGACTTCGGCTTCTCGGGCAGGGCCATCGCCTCCTTGTACGAGATGATCGTCTTGCCGTTGAACTCGGCGCCCGGCAGCGGCCGGGGACGGACGCCGGTGGCGATGACGATGGCGTCGGCGGTGACCGTCTCGTCGCCAATCTGGACCGTGTTCGGGGCGACGACCCGGGCGGTGCCCTGCTTGTGCTGGACCTTGTACTTGCGGAACAGGCCCTGGATGCCCTGGTTCATCTTGGTGGTGACGTCGCGGCTGCGCTTGATCATCTGCGCGAAGTCCCACTGGGACTGTGCCGCTCCAGCCGAAGGCCTTGCCGTGGTTCTCGACCAGCTCGACGAGGTGGGCGTTGGTCAGCAGGGCCTTGGTCGGGATGCAGCCCCAGTTCAGGCAGATGCCGCCGAGCTTGTCCTTCTCGACGCAGAGGGTCTTCTTGCCGAGCTGGGCCGCGCGGATGGCGCCGGCGTAGCCGGCGGGGCCGCCGCCGATGACGATGATGTCGAAGTCGTAGGCCATGTTGTTTCGATAATCGGAGTCGGGTGGGCACGGCCCACGGGAAAGGATTCCGGGGGGCCGTGCCCACCCTACGCGATCGGTTACCGTCTGTCGACGACTGAGCCGACGGAAGACGATCTCGAACCAGGGATGAGCGATCGACCCGCACCGCGGGTCGGTTCATGACCGATCCGATTCAGAGCAGCATCGCCGCCGGCTCTTCGAGGAACGCCTTGAGGTGCGGAGGAACCCGGCGGCCGCGGCGCCATCGACGGCGCGATGGTCGGCGGTCAGGGTCACGGTCATGACCTGGCCGACGACGAGCTGCCCCTTCTCGACGACCGGTCGGGCCTCGGTTGCGCCGACGGCCAGGATGCCGACTTCCGGCAGGTTCAGGATCGCGTCGAACTGCTTGACGCCGAACATGCCGAGGTTGCTGATGGTGAAGGTGCCGCCCATCATCTGCTTCGGGGTCAGCTTGTTCTGGCGGGCCGCCTCGGCCAGTGCCTGGGTGCCCAGGCGGATCTCGCGAAGGCCGAGCGTGTCGGCGTCCGCCAGGACCGGGACGATCAGTCCACCCTCCAGCGCGACGGCGATGCCGAGGTTGATCTCGCCGTGTCGGACGATCGCGTCCGGTCTCGTACGAGGCGTTGAGCGCGGGGTGCCGACGAAGGGCCAGTGCGACGGCCTTGGTCACGAAGTCGCCGACGGAGAGCTTGATCTTCTCGGCGCGAGCTGGGCGTTGAGCCGCTCGCGGACCGACATGACCTGGTCCATCCGGATGTCGACGGTGACGTGGATCTCGGGCGCCGTCTGCTTCGCCTGGACCATGCGGTCCGCGATCGTTTTGCGCATCCGGGTGTGGGGGATGCGCTCGGTCTGCCGCGGGGCCGGAGTGCGGACGTGGCAAGCGCGGCTCGCCTCGGCAGCCGCGGTCAGGAGCGACGGCCCGCCGCCGGAGAGAAATGCCTCGACGTCCGCCCGGACGATCCGTCCTGCCGGCCCGCTGCCCGGGACCTCGGCGAGGTCGACGCCGGCCTCGGCCGCGATCTTGCGGGCCAGCGGACTGGACTTGATCCGCCCTCCCTGGCGATCCGGTGTGTCCGTTGCCGACGCGGACTGCCCGTTACCACCGGGAGCATGTGGCATGGGACGCGACGGTTGACCGGATTGCGTGGCCTCGGCCCGAGCGGCCGTCGGCGCCGGTTGGTTCGGGGCGTTCGTCTGTTCCTGCGAGTCAGAATCGTCGACGAACTGCGATCCGACTCCTCGGGCTTCGCTTCGGAGGCAGTTCCTGCCTTCGAATCCTCGGCGACCTGGCGGGGTCCTCACCCTTCTTGGCGAGGACCAGCACACGCTGGCCGAGGGCGATCTCGTCCCCCTCCTGGACGTCGAGCAGGGCGACGATCCCGTCGTCGAAGGCCTCCATCGGCATGACGGCCTTGTCGGTCTGGACCTCGGCCAGCGAGTCCCCTTCCTTGACCTGGTCTCCGACCTTGACGAGCCACTTGACGAGCTGCCCGCTCTCCATCGTCGGGCTGAGCTTGGCCATCTTCACTTCGATCGGCACCAGAGGATCTCCCGACGAGCGAGGGGACGAGCAGTGTTCCACGGACAGTCGTCCGGGACGACGAGGCGCCGGAGGAACGCCGCAGGCTCGGCGACGCGGCAAGCATATGGAACGAGGCGGCCGAGGACGGCTCAGCGATACAGGACGTCGTTGACCTTGGCCACGATCCGTTCGACGCTGGGGAGCATCGACGGCTTCCAGGTTGCGGTTGTAGGGGACCGGGGCGTCCTTGGCGAAGACGCGCTCGATGGGGGCGTCCAGCTCGTCGAAGATGGCACGGTAGAGCCGGTCGGCGATGCCCGCGCCGATGCCGCAGTACGGCCAGTCCTCCTCGACGATCACGACGCGGTGCGTCTTGACCACCGAGGCGATCAGGGTCTCCAGGTCGAGCGGGCGGAGCGTCCGCAGGTCGATGACCTCGGCCTGGATGCCCTCCTCGTCAGCCAGTTGCCTGGCCGCCCTGAGCGTGGTCAGCAGCGACCGCGAGTAGGTGATCAGGGTGACGTCCGAACCGTCCCGCTTGATCTCGGCCTTGCCGATCGGGACGAGGAACTCCGGATCGTCGGGCACCTCGCCCTTGTCGGCCAGCAAGTTCTCGTGCTCGATGAAGATGACCGGGTCGTCGCAGCGGATGGCGGTCTTGAGCATCCCCTTGGCGTCGCGGGGGGTCGCGGGCATCATGACGGTCAGGCCCGGGATGTGCGAGAACAGCGCCTCGGGCCGGTGCGAGTGGGTCGCGCCCAGGCAGCCGGCGATCCCCGAGTTGCCCCGGAAGACGATCGGCACCGAGAACTGCCCGCCGCTCATGTACCGCATGTTGGCGGCGTTGTTGACGAGCTGGTCGAAGGCGACGTAGCTGAAGCTGTAGGTCATGAACTCGACGATCGGCCGCAGCCCGACCATCGCCGCGCCGATGCCGATGCCGGCGAACCCCTCCTCGGAGATCGGCGTGTCGACGATCCGACGCGGGCCGAATCGATCGAGCATGCCCTGGCTGACCTTGTAGGCGCCGTTGTACTCGGCGACCTCCTCGCCCATCAGGAAGACGCGGTCGTCCCGTTCCATCTCCTCGGTCATGGCGGCCGTTGAGGGCCTCGCGATACTGCAACTCGGCCATCGGGTCGCTCACTCCTGCGGGATGTACGGGGAGACGGTGATGTCTTCGTAAAGGGCCTCGATCGGGGGCTCCGGCGCGTGTTCGGCGAACTCGATGACCTCCTCGATCTCGGCCTTGATCTCGTCGTGCATGCGTTCGAGCGTCGCCTCATCGACCCAGCCGCGGTCCTTGAGGATCGTCTCGTAGATGACGATCGGGTCGCGCTCCTTGGCCTTCTCGAGCTCATCCTTGGTGCGGTACTTCATCGGGTCGCTCATCGAGTGGCCGCGGAAGCGGTAGGTCTTGGCCTCGATGAAGGTCGGCCCCTCGCCGGCGCGGGCGCGGTCGGCGGCTTCGCGGATCGAGTTCCGCGACCTGCTCGATGTCGTTGCCGTCGATCGAGTAGCCCGGCATGCCGTAGGGCGGCCCACCCCGCTGGGGGATGTCCAGCACGGCGGAATGGCGGTGCAGGTGGGTCCCCATCGACATGAAGTTGTTCTCGACGACGTAGATGACCGGCAACTTCCAAAGGCCGGCCATGTTGAACGCCTCGTGGAGCCCCCCCTGGTCCAGGGCCCCGTCGCCGAAGTAGCAGATGCAGACCTTGTCCTCACCCCGGTACTTGATGGCGAAGCCGACGCCGGTCGCCAGCGGGATGTGGCTGCCGACGATCGCGTGTCCGCCCAGGAAATTCTTCGCGGCGTCGAAGAAGTGCATCGAGCCGCCCTTGCCCTTCGAGCAGCCCGCGGCCTTGCCGAGCATCTCGGCCATGCCGGCCCTGGGCTCCATGCCGCGGGCCAGGGCGTGGCCGTGGTCGCGGTAGGCGGTGATGACGTAGTCGTCCTCGCGCAGGGCGCCGATCGAACCGACCGCCACCGCCTCCTGTCCGCTGTAGAGGTGACAGAAGCCGCCGATCTTCTGGTTCTGGTAGAGCATCGCCGACCGCTCTTCGAACCGGCGGATCAGCAGCATCATCCGCAGCCACTCGAGCGCCTGCTCCTGGGAGACGATGGGCTTGGCTTCCGGTCTGCGCTTGCGCCATGAAATCCAACTCCTGATTTCGCGTTCGTCCGAGTGGCTGCCGGGGAGGGGCGGCGAGCGTGGCGGTGGAATCGTAACGGCCCGGGGGAGCCTGGGCGTGGCCGCGCGGTCGGTGGTCGTGAGAGGCACCCGCGACCTCGGGCCTACTACCGAAGGGCCGCCAGCGGCGGAGCGTCGCGATGAGGCGATGTATTTTACCCAAAAACAGACGCCCCGTTCCAGACGGCCCGGTTGCGCGCCGAAGCACGTTCTGGGCCGGGGAGCGGGGGCAAGAAGAACCCTATCATAAGCATCCGGCTCGCAGGGGGAAAGAGCGACATCGAACCACGGCCAGACGACCGCCCTCAGGCACGTCCGCCGAGCAACTGGCGGAGAACGTAAGGCAGGATGCCGCCGTGCTCGTAGTAGCGGATCTCCTGAGGCGTGTCGATCCGAACCGTCGCCTGGAACGTCTGCGTGCCGCCGTCGGGATGCTCCGCAACGACCGTCACCTCGCGGCCGTTCTGTGAAGCCGGCCTTCGAAGCCGTCGATCAGGCCCTCGATGTGGAACACCTCCTCGCCGGTCAGCCCGAGGCTCTCGATGCTGTCGCCGGCGCCGAACTGGAGCGGCAGAATTCCCATGCCGACGAGGTTCGAGCGGTGGATCCGCTCGTAGCTCTCGGCGATCACGGCCCGGACGCCCAGCAGGTTCGGTCCCTTGGCCGCCCAGTCGCGCGAGGAGCCCGATCCGTATTCCTTGCCCGCCAGGATGATCAGCGGCACGCCCTCGGCCCGGTACTGCTCGGATGCCTCGAAGATCGTCGTCACGGCACCATCCGGAAGATGGCGAGTGAATCCCCCCTCGGTGCCGGGCGCCAGTTTATTGCGGAGCCGGATGTTGGCGAAAGTGCCGCGGACCATCACCTCATGGTTGCCGCGCCGGGAGCCGTACGAATTGAAGTCGCTGGGGTTCACGCCGTGGGCCATCAGGTATTTGCCGGCCGGACTGTCCTTCTTGATCGAACCGGCGGGGGAGATGTGGTCGGTCGTGATGCTGTCGCCCAGAACGGCCGAGCACGCGCGTCCGCGGATCGGCATCGACCGGCGCGGGCTTGACCTCCATGCCCTCGAAGTAAGGCGGGTTCTTGACGTACGTCGACGCGTCGTCCCAGTCGTAGAGGTCGCCGGTCGGTACCGGCAGGCTCTTCCAGTTGCTCGTCGCCCTCGAAAACCTCCCCATACTCCTTGTGGAAGTGCTCGGAGCGAACCGCCTTGAGGATCGTCTCCTGAACCTCCTTCTGGGTCGGCCAGATGTCCTTGAGGAAGACGGGTTTGCCGTCGCTCCCGGTGCCGAGGGGCTGGCTCGACAGGTCGATGTCCATCGTGCCCGCCAGGGCGTAGGCGACGACCAGCGGCGGCGAGACGAGGTAGTTCGCCCGTACGTCGGAGTTGATCCGGCCCTCGAAGTTGCGGTTGCCCGAGAGGACCGAGACCGCGACCAGGTCCTTCTGCTGGATGACCTCGGAGATGTCCTCGGACAGCGGGCCGGAGTTGCCGATGCAGGTCGTGCAGCCGTAGCCGACGAGGTTGAACCGCAGTTGGTCGAGGTAGGGGTCAGCCCGGCGTCGTGCAGGTAGTCGGTCACGACCTTCGATCCGGGGGCCAGGCTGCACTTGACCCAGGGCTTGGCCTCCAGCCCCTTCTCGACGGCCTTCTTCGCCAGCAGGCCCGCGGCCACCATCACCGACGGGTTCGACGTGTTCGTGCAACTCGTGATGGCGGCGATGACGACCGAGCCGTGGGTCAACCGGCCGTTGTGCCGGATGCTCGTGGGCCGCCGGCGCGTCGGGGTCCTCGGCGCCGACGGCCGTGCCGCCGCCTCCCTCGCCCTCGAGCCGCATCTCGCTCTTGGGGTCGGTCGTCGGCGTCTCGCCGGGCGCGGTCGGTGCGGCCTCGAGCTTCGGACGGGCCTCCAGCATGGCATGCAAGGCGTTGCGGAACGACTCCTGGCGCCGTTCAGAGGAACGCGGTCCTGGGGTCGCTTTGGCCCGGCGAGGCTCGGCTCGACGGTCGAGAGGTCGAGTGAGAGGGTGTCGGAGTATACGGCCTCGGGCGATCCCGTCGTGTGGAACATCCCTTGTTCCTTGCAGTACGCCTCGACAAGCTTGATTCTGTTCGCGGGTCGACCCGTCAGCTCAAGGTAGCGGAGCGTCTCGGCGTCGACCGGGAAGATGCCGCAGGTGGCGCCGTACTCGGGGGCCATGTTGGCGATCGTCGCCCGATCGGCCAGCGGGAGATTCGGCGAGGCCGTCGCCGTAGAACTCGACGAACTTGCCGACGACCCCCTTGCGGCGGAGCATCTCGGTGACGGTCAGCACCAGGTCGGTGGCGGTCGCCCCCTCGGGAAGCTGGCCGACGAGCTTGAAGCCGACGACCTGGGGCACGAGCATCGAGACCGGCTGGCCGAGCATCGCCGCCTCGGCCTCGATCCCACCGACGCCCCAGCCCAGCACGCCCAGGCCGTTGATCATCGTCGTGTGGCTGTCGGTCCCGACGAGCGTGTCGGGGTAGGCCACCGGCGGGGCACCCGAGCGCGTCGTTCTCGAAGACGACCCGCGCGAGGTACTCCAGGTTGACCTGGTGGACGATCCCGGTGTCCGGCGGGACGACCTGGAAGTTCTCGAAGGCCGATCTGCCCCCAGCGCAGGAACGCGTAACGCTCGCCGTTGCGCTGGAACTCCAGTTCCGCGTTGATCCGGAACGCGTCGAACGTGCCGGCCTGGTCGACCTGCACCGAGTGGTCGATGACCAGTTCGGCCGGCTGGAGCGGATTGATCCGGTTCGGGTCACCGCCCGAGCCGCTTCATGGCGTCGCGCATGGCGGCCAGATCGACGATGGCCGGCACGCCGGTGAAGTCCTGGAGGAGCACGCGGCTGGGTCGAAACGCGATCTCGTGGCTCGGCACCGCATCGGGGTTCCAACGGGCCAGCCCGAGGATGTCGTCGGCCGTCACCGATACCCCGTCCTCGTTCCGCAACAGGTTCTCCAGCAAGGATCTTCAGCGAGAACGGCAGGCGTTCCAGGTGAACGCCCTCCTGACCGGCCAGGGCGTCGAGCCGGTAGACGCGGTACGGGTGATCGCCGGCCTGGATGGTCGTGAGGGCGTGGAAAGATGTCGGACATCGTTGGGAACCTCAAGCAAACCACGAGTTGTCCAGCGTCGCTCTATGGCTCGATTCTACCCGTTACGAGGCGGCGGTCCCAGGGTGAGGAGGCACCGTCCCGGATCGGGCTGTCAGGTGCCGAGCATTCGGCTATCCTGTAAGGAACGGACGAACACTGTGAGACCGGAGGCCCCACGCATGAGCGCCACCACTTCGACCTCGCCCCCGAAGACCCTCGAAGACCTGCTCGCCCTGCCCGACGACGGCATGGACCGCGAGTTGATCCGGGGTGAGCTGAGGGAACGTCCGATGACGATGCGAAATCACCGGCACGCCGGGATCGAGGCAAGAATCGCGATGGTTTTGGGGCTCTGGCTGGACACTCAGCCCGAACCTCGCGGCAAAATTGTCAGCGGCGAGGCCGGCTTTCGTCTTCGACGCAACCCGGACACCTTCGTCGGCATCGACGTGGCCTACGCCTCGGCCGATTTGCTGGCGAACACGCCTTGCGACGCCGCGTATCTGGAAGGCCCGCCGGTGCTGGCCGTCGAGATCCTCTCGCCCTCCGACACCGAGGAATCGGTCAACGAGAAGGTCCAGGCGTACCTGGATTCCGGCGTGCCTCTGGTCTGGCTGGTCGACCCCGTTCTGCGCACCGTGATGGTACTCCGGCCCGGGGCCGAACCGGAGCTGTTCAATGTCCGCCAGGAGATCACCGACGAGCCCCACCTCCCTGGCTTCCGGGTCGCTGTCGCCCGGATCTTCGAGAGTTGAGACGGGCGACCCCGGCCCTCTTGCAAAAGTCGGTGTTACTGGTCGGGAACGCGGGGCTCGGGGAACCTATCCCACGAACTGCACGTCGACCGGCCCGGGCAAGATCCCCTGCTCCGCCGCGCGTGCCATCAAGGTCCGGACGGCCTCGCGGCCGCGCTCGCCATAGTCGACCGTCCACTCGTTGACGTACATGCCGACGAAGCGGTCGGCCAGGGCCGGGTCGAGGCCTCGGGCGTACGCCAGGGCGTAGTCGAGGGCCTCCTCGCGGTTGTCCAGGGCGTACTGGATGCTCTGCTTGAGCAGCTCGGCGATCTGCTCGACCGTCGCCGTCGCCGAGGTCGCGGCGGACGACGTTGCCGCCGAGCGGCAGGGGCAAGCCCGTCTGCTCGAACCACCATTGGCCGAGGTCGAGGACCTGGTGCAGGCCCTTCTCGGGATAGTAGAGCTGCCCCTCGTGGATGATCAGGCCGACCTCGAACCGGCCCTCCAGCACGGCGGGGATGATCTGGTCGAACGGCAGTGACCTGGACCGCCAGTTCCTTGCCCAGGCAGAGCTGCAGCGCCAGGTAGGCGGTCGTCAGGGTGCCGGGGATCGCGATGGTCGCACCGCGGACCTCGTCGAGCGTCATCGGCCGTCGGGCGACCAGCTTCGGTCCGTAGCGGTCCCCCATGCTGCAGCCGGAGGCCAGCAAGGCGTACCGTTCCGCCATGTGGGCGTAGGCGTGGAGGCTGACGGCCGAGACCTCCAGCTCGCCGTTCAGGGCGCGGCGGTTGAGCGTCTCGATGTCCTCGAGCTGATGGACGAACCGCAGGCCGCCCGTGTCGAGCTTGTCGTGGGTCAGGGCGTAGAACATGAAGGCGTCGTCCGAGTCGGGGCTGTGCCCGACCCGGATGGTGCGCGCGGCGTCGTCAGTGGTCATGGCGTTGGGGCTCGATCGGGTTTCGTTTCCGTGACGGGAGTGTCAATGGTAGCCGCTCAAGGGGCCGGCGGCCACCGAGACGCGACCTGCGCACGCGTACGGCCCCCACCTCGCGAATGGAGGTGGGGGCCGGGTTGAACCGTTGGTCTCGACGCGATCACTGCGCCTGCGGAAGTCGAGTCGTCGAGACCGGCCGAGGACTTCCAGTGCGTCGTACGGGATCGACCAGCGGGGTCCATGTCCTTGATCTCCAGGTACGCGTCGTAGAACGGCGTGTCCTCGGGGAGTTCCTCGCCGATCTGTCGCAGCGCGTTGGCGTAGCGGCGGACGATCTCGCCCATGTCGCGGCGGTTCAGCTCGTCGTCGCGGTAGGCGGGGTAGTGGTCGAGGAGGTTCTCCCAGAGTTCCAGGCCCTGCTGATACTTCTCGACGGCCGTCGGGGAAATCGGCCTCCTTGTAGGCTCGGGTGGCCTCGTAGAACAGGCGACGGCCCGCCGACGCCCTGGCGTTCGCCCTCGGCCTGAGACCGGTCTTTCCAGTAGCGGTAGTTGGTGTCGTTGGACCAGCGCTCGGTCCAGTACTGCTGCGGCTCGGTCAGTCGAGTCATACTTCGCCTGGTCCGTGATATCGTCGAGCCGGACCATCTGATCCGGGTGGCTGAACGCCGGGAATTCGGGTAGGTCGCCGAACTTGACCCACTCCGCCAGGGCCTCCTCCCAGGCGTTGCGGGCCACGTCGCCCCACTGGGGCTCGACATCCCCGGCGACGCTCTTCTTTTCCAGGGCGATCGCGTAGCGGGTCTGGGCATGCGCGGGCATGGTGCGGAACGCCAGGTCGCCGGGGCGGCCCTTGTGCTGGACGGGGGCATCGACGTACTCGATATCGGTGTCGGGGCCGGCTTCCTCCTCGCGCACGCCGCCGCCGATGCGTTCGGCGCCTGTCATCGACCAGGTTGACCGACGCTGGTGAACCAGCCGTGGGCCAGCTGGAAGTTGTCGTTGCTGGATGACGCGGAAGTTCTGCCAGCGGGTCGAGCTTGAAGTCCTCGTCCTCGTCGTCGCGGAACAGCTTGCGGAGGATGACCGCCTCGTCGGCGAAGCCGAGCTTGTGGTAGTAGTACCAGGCGGTGTCCCAGAGCAGGTCGGGCGACTTGCTGGTTCTTCTCGACGCCGTCCTTGACGAACTTGATGCCCTTCTTGATCCACTCGTACTTGTCGGCCGGGTCGTCCCACTCGACCGAGACGTTGTAGGCCAGGTTCCAGCTCTGGAAGGTCCAGACCGACAGGAAGTGCGGCTGGAGCTTGGTGATCATGTTGACCGTCTGCTCCAGCTTGTCCCACTCGTGCAGCTTCTGAAGCTCGATGGCGCGGGTCCAGAGGACGTTGGCCGCCACGCCGCGGACACCGCCGAGCAGCGCCAGCTTGAGCATGAAGCTGCCGGTGTCGATCTGGCCGAGCGTGGCCTCGCCCAGCTGCTTGCGGGCGCTTGCATCTCGTCGAGCCACTCGGTGTACGGGAACATCGCGGCGAACAGCAGCAGGATCGCCACGGCGTAGACGATCTGCCGGTTCCGGGTGGAGGATGGGTGCGGACCTCATGCGGCGACCTCGCGGTTCTTCAGGATGAAGTATCCGGCGATGGAGAACGGCAGCGCGTAGGCCAGGGCCAGCAGGACCAGCCAGAACAAGCTGTCCCCAGGTCACGGCGAAGCCGTCGGCCACCGTGTCGCTGACGTCCAGGGCCGAGAAGTTGGGGACCAGGTAGACCAGCCGGGACATCACCGGCATGACGATCGAGTCGAGCGTCTTGGCCACGACGACCGCGGGCGTCGGCGCCAGCTCGCTGCACCAGGTTGTCGTGCGAGAGCATGCGGATCAGCGACTCGAACGGGCCGCCGCCGACCAGCTCGCTCGACAGGGCGAACTGCTGGAGCGACTCGAACGCCGACGTTGCCCGCCACGAAGAAGAACGACCGTCGTCAGCAGCGCCACCGGCCAGCTCAGGAACGTCCCGGCGAAGACGCCGATGGCCGTCAGGATCATCGCCTGCAGCCAGATGCCGAACAGCCCCCGCAGGTAGTTGACCCAGAAGCTGCCCTGGCTGGAGACGCAGGAACAGGTCGTCCTCGGCCATGCCGAGGTACTGGTTCGGGCTCAGGCACTTGATCTCGATGTTCAGCTGGCCGTGCGAGCCGACCAGCAGCCGCGAGGGAAGCGACCGCTGGTTGGTGTAATACTCGCGGATCGGGAAGACGTCCCGGTGCGGTCGACAGCCTCGGCTGCGTCGGGTTGGTGGCGATCATCGAGGCGTAGACCGGCTCGCCGACCTCCCCCTTGGTCGTCCGGTAGACGGTGAAGGTCATCTCGATCGGGATCGGCGGCGAGTGCAGGCGTCGGCCTCGGCTCGAGCTTCGTCGGTGCCCTTGCTCGCGGAGGGCCTGCTCCTGCTTGCGGCAGGCTTGTCGAGCTGGGCCTGAAGCGTCTTGCTCGCCGCCTCGGCGCGGCCGATCGTCGCGGTCAGCTCCTTGGTCTCGGCCGGCCGTGACGTCGGCCGCGGCCAGCTGCTGCCGGCGAACAGGATCTCGTCCTGACGATTGAACAACTCGTTCTCGATGCCACTCGATCGTGCCGGCACCAGGAACTGAGTCCACCGGCACGGACGGTTCGAGGATCTCGCTGGGGATTGAACGGGTTCGGGATCCGAGGCCCGAACCGCCAGATCGCCCGCGACGGGGTCGCCCCCTCGACGAAGCTGCGGCGTGGCAGCTCCATGCCGACGTCGATGCCCTGCCGGCGCTGGTCGCCTCGGGAGTCGAAGAAGATCAGCGAGCCGTAGACCGGCAGCCGCGCCGACATCCGGGTCTGGAGCTGGTCGGCCTGCTCGCGGGCCTGCTCGCGCGAGTTCCGTCTTGTTCTCCTGCTCGTACCGCTCCGCCTGCGCGACCGAGTCTCGGATCGCCGCGCCGACCATCCGGTTGAAGTAGATCAGGCTGATCCCGCCGAAGAGCAGCATCAGCACCGTCACCAGCGCCATGTAGCCCAGGATCCGGCCCCAGATCATCTCCAGCCGGCGGACCGGCTTCGAGACGACCGTGTAGATCGTCTGCTGCCGGATGTCGTTCGGCAGGCTGATCGGCGCCAGGATGACGATCGTGAAGGTCAGCAGGATCGAGCAGAGCAGCATCAGGGTGCCGACGTAAAGCCGGCCCATCTCGGCCGGCCGGGCCGGCTGGAGGAACCACGAGGTGAACGCCAGGATCACGGCGAAGAGCACCAGCACCACCCAGGGGGCCCACATCCGGCGGAACGCCTCGGTCCAGCTCTGCCAGGCGATCGCGTAGAGCCGTCGGCCGCGCGACCGCGACAGCTCGGGCACCACCAGCGAGACGACCCGCAGCAGCACCACGAAGCCCATGTAGGTCGCGCCGAGCCGGCCGCCCTGGATCAACGTCGCGACCGGCATCGGCCGACTGGCCCGCCGATCGGCTGATCAGGAAGCCGACGACGAACCCCAGGACGAGGGCCAGGATGCATCGCCACGAGCACCAGCAGGTCGGCCGCGACTACCTTGCCGCCTGAGGATCGACCAGAGCTTCGCTTCCAGCCCAGACCAGGAGCATCAACCCGGCGGCGATCGCCCAGGAACGACCGGCACCGACCGCAACGGCCCGGTGAGCTGGTCCGCGGCGGACGAGCACCGCCGAGCAGCGATCGCGGCCACGCCGACGACCAGCGCCCCGAGGGCGCCGAGTCCAGCACCGCCGAGCCGGTCCCGGCCGGTCTGCTCCTTCACCGCGGCGACCGCCCAGGAGAAGACCCAGCCGAGCAGGCAGAACAGGCCGAGGACCTTGATCCAGGTCATCGGCCCACCCAGGCGCCCTTGACCGTGACGGCGGGCTCGCCCCAGACGAACAACCAGAGCAGCCAGTTCGGCAGCGACGGGTGCCGCGGCCTGGGCCAACAGCAAGACAGGGCAAGGCGGACGTGATAGCCGACATCGCGGGCTCACTCCTCGGTGCGGATCACGCCCGGACCGCGTTTCCGGGGGTGACTCGGCAGTTGGTTCGGTGGGGTGGACAGTAGATCTTGAAGAGAGAAGGTCCGCAACGCTGGCGACGTCCCTGGCGGCAGGGGGATCGCGACGACCGATCGGGGCCGCCCCGGGTGACCGTTTCGGGCCAGCGACCGGGGCCAGAGTTCAAAACCAAAGACGGCCTCGCCTCGACGGGCTCGTGACGGCGAGACGTTGGGACGACTCAGTGGGCCGGCGGGCTGGTCGTGGCCGGGGCCGGCGTTCAGTCGGCAGGTCGCCGACACGACGGCGGCCCGGGTGCAGGTCGCTCTCGCGGACGATCCGCAGGAACAGCTCCTCGAGCGTCGTCGTCGGGTGGTCGATGGCCATCAGCTCGGCACCGTGACGGGCGATCACGTCGCGAATCTCCGCCAGCGCGGCCTCCGAGAGGTCGCGGGCCTTGATCTGGGTGACGTCCTGGACCGTCAGCAGCTCGTTGACCATGCCGACCTCCTTCAGCTCGCCGCGGTGCAGGATCGCGATGCGGTCGCAGATGTCCTGCATGTCGGCCAGCAGGTGGCCCGACAGCACGACCGTCTTGCCCTCGCTTCTTCAGGTCGCGAATCTTCTCCTTGATCTCGGCCGTGCCGATCGGGTCGAGGCCGCTGGTCGGCTCGTCGAGCAGGATCAGCTCGGGATCGTTGATCAGCGCCTGCGCCAGCCCGATGCGGCGCTGCATGCCCTTGGAGTACTCGCGAAGCTGCCGATGCTTCGCGCGCGGAGAGGCCCACCTCGTCGATCAGCCGATTGACCCGCTTGGTCCGCTCGTCGGCCGGAGATCTTGAACAGCCGGCCGTAGAAGTGGAGCGTCTCCTCGGCGTTCAGGAACTTGTAGAGGTACGACTCCTCGGGCAGGTAGCCGATCCGCTCGTTCTTGGCGACGTTCGTCGTCGGCTCGCCGAAGATGAACGCATCCCCCTCGGTCGGGAACAGCAGGCCCAGCAAGAGCTTGATCGTCGTGGTCTTTCCCGAGCCGTTGGGGCCGAGCAGCCCGAAGATCTCGCCCCGGTAGACCTTCAGGTCCAGGGCCTTCAGCGCGAGCACCTTGGGACGGCCCCAGAAGTCGCGGTAAACCTTCGTCAGGTTCCGGGTCTCGATGATGACGTCACGGTTCATCGGGGCGCCTTGTGTTTACGAATGAAGAATCGGAGTTCGTGGATCGGCCAATTCGCGAATCGTCCCGAGGGTGTCGCCTCGACCCCGGACGGTTCCCAGTATTACGTACGAAGAAGGAATCACGAGCACGCGAGGGAACCGACATGTAAATCCCGGGCGGCAGCAACCTGGCCCCACACGACTCGCGCGAATGCACCGCGGCCGGGAAAGCGGGTATCTGCGGACATTCGATTTCGCTTACGATTTCAGTCCCCGAAGAGTTCGTCGACTCGACCAATTTGCCGATCAAATGCCGCGAAACCAGGTTCGCGACGGCATCCGTGTGCGCAAAGCGGACGGGCCGGTCGAAACCGGCGGGGTGAACCCAATGTAAAGGCTCACCGTTCCCTTGGCAAGAACCCCGAACGTTTTCCCTGGGGCGGCTCTGGACACGGCAGCACGGACGCATAAGTGACGACGCCGAAGTGTCCGGTCGATGCGTTCGACCGGACACTCCGGAGGGTGTTCAGGGCCTCCACGCCGTGAGGCGTGTTCAGCGGTCGATCCCCCCGCCGATCGAGGGGACGGGTGGGGCTTCGACTTCCCCCGAGAACGTCGGCAAAGGGCCAGAAGCCGGGCGCGGTGCGGCGTCCACACGTTCCGGATAGACCGGCGTCCACGAACTCGCCGGCGGCGGCCCGCCCGTTCGGGTGGGCGCCACCGCACGCTGTGTACGGGATGTAACGCTGCCCGCGCTGGACATACGGGTTGTAATACTGCGGATAGAAGGTCTGAACGGGAAGCAACGAGAAGTTGCGCGGGAAGAAATAGTCGGGGGTCCGATTCGCCCCCAGAGGTAAGAACGTGCCGTAGTCGACCCAACCGTAGCCGTCGGGGTTGCCATTGGGGAACCCCCAACCCGCGCCCGGCCCCGGCGGCAAGATCCGGCCCCCGGGCGGCAGAAGCTCATGGCCTCCGTGGGCGTGTCCGGCAGGCGCCTGGCCTGGGCCGTTCGCGGGCACGACCGCGACTGTGCGATCGAACAGGCCCCCGGTCGAGGTTGCGGCGAGGGCCAGGATCAGCGAGGCGAGAGTGCTCGACATTGTCAACCTCCGTGTCGACATCCACTGGACCGTATGGCCCGGCTCGGAACACGTGCCGGAATGCCGCCTCAGTCCGACGGTCGGACAAGGCCACATTCCGAAATCTAACCGCGCCTGCGGATCGCGGCCTGGAAATCGAGCCCGATCGACTTCCGGTTATGACGGAAACGCGGTACGATTTGGATTATCAGATCGGGTCGCCACGCGCGGTCCCACGTCCTTTGCCGACATACCTGTTTACGCCAAGCCAGCATGCTCCTCCTGATCGACAACTACGATTCGTTCACCTATAACCTCGTCCAGCGCCTGGGCGAGATCGACCCGGCGATCGACCTGGAAGTTGTCCGCAACGACCGCATCACGCCGGACGATGTCGAGGCGAAGGCACCGAGCCACATCATCATCTCGCCCGGGCCTTGCACGCCGATGGAGGCTGGGGTTTCCAACGAGATCATCGCCCGGTTCGCCCCCCGACTGCCGATCCTGGGCGTTTGCCTGGGTCACCAGTGCATCGGCCACGTCTTTGGCGCGGAGGTCGTGCGGGCCGACCGCATCATGCACGGCAAGACGTCGATGGTCCACCACGACGGCAAGGGCGTTTATCGGGGCCTGCCCAACCCCTTCGAGGCAACTCGCTACCACAGTCTCATCATCCGACCGGGCACCTTGCCGGACGACTTCGAAGTCGTCGCCTGGACCGATCAGGACGAGATCATGGGCGTGCGGCACAAGCATTTCCCGCTGGAAGGCGTGCAGTTTCACCCCGAGAGTTTCCTGACCGCCGGCCCCGGCATCCATTTGCTGCGGAACTTCATTGGTCGCTGAGTCCAGGCCAACAGCCGGGAGCCCGAGATGCTCAACGTCGACGAGGCCCTGTCCCGGGTTCTCGAGCACGCCCGAACCTTGCCCCCGGCCCTGCGGTCGCTCCCGAATGTCCCCGGCCTGGTGCTCGCCGAGGACATCGCCTCCGACATCGACATGCCGCCGTTCACCAAGGCGCTGATGGACGGTTTCGCCGTCCGTGCGACCGACGTCACCGGCCCCGGCACGATCCTTCGGCTGGGAGAAGTTGTCCCTGCCGGCCGGGTCCCGTTCCGTCCTCTGGCCTCCGGCGAAGCGGCCACAATCATGACCGGCGCTCCGTTGCCCGACGAGTCCGATGCTGTCGTCCCACACGAGCGGACTGAACCGGCCGGCCCTGGATCGGTGCGGATCGACTGTGATGTCACGGCTGGCATGAACCTGATGCCCCGAGGCCAGGAGATGCGTGCCGGTGATCGTGTTCTCGATCGGGGCACACGCTTGCGCAAGTCACGTTGGGCTCTTGGCCTCCGTCGGGCGTTCCGAAGTGTTGGTGATTCCGAGACCGCGTGTCGTCGTGGTCCCGACGGGAGATGAGCTGGTCGATCCCGACCAGGTGCCGGGCGTGGGGCAGATCCGTAATTCACACGCGGTGATGCTCGGCGCGATGGCCCGCCCGATCGCCGAGAGCCAGGTCACGCCAATCGCTCCGGACGACCCGGAACGGCTCTGTGAGGTTCTGGGCCGAGGCCTGGAAGAGGCCGACGTCCTGCTGATCACCGGCGGGGTCTCGGCCGGGGCGCGCGACCTGGTTCCGGCCACGCTGACCGAACTCGGCGTCGTGACAATCTTCCACAAGATTCGACTTAAACCAGGAAAACCATTGCTGTTCGGGATCGGCCCGCCACGCGGCGGGGACGATCGAGCCGGTGCGCTGGTGTTCGGCCTTCCCGGTAACCCGGTTAGCGGGCTCGTCGGCTTCCTGCTGTTCGTCGTCCCAGCGTTGAGGGCGATGCTGGGAGAACCGACCGGGACAATCGATACGAGGTACCGAACCGGCCGTCTGGCCGCCCCGTTCCGCCATCGGGGAGACCGCCCGACGTTTCACCCGGCTCGGCTTCAGAAGTCCGGGGAGGACCTCGATCAAATCCAACCCCTCGACTGGAAAGGCTCGGCCGATCTCCGCACGGCCGCGATCGCCGACGGCTTCGCCATCTTCCCGCCCGGCGATCACGACCATCCGGCGGGCGAGGTCGTGCGGTTCCTACCCCTGAATTTTTGACCTCGCCTTCCGAAATCATTCGGTGAATTCCCCACGATCTGGGGGCCGAGACTCGTATGATTCGGTTGCGGGCCGAATGTGTCCCGTGACTCATCTCCGGAACGTGCGGAGTGGACCTGGACAGCCCGGACCGCTTCGAGCATGATCCGCGGTCAAGGCCACGGCGGCTCCGTTCGCCGTATAGTCTCCGGACCTCAAGACCGCTCCCAACTCGGGCCGAAGGCCGAGGCGACGCATGGTGACACCGACCTCCCCTGCCCTGGCCGAGAGCCCGGGCCGGCCCGGAGTCGCCGAGGCCGAAGGCCCCAACGACTCGCGACCCGAACCCGATCGCCCTGGCGATCAGCTCACGCGCTGCTGCTCTGGCTAGCGTTCCCCCCGGTCGACCGCGGCTACCTCGCCTGGTTCGCCCTTGCGCCGTTGTTCCTGCTGATCCGGAGCCATCGCTCCCGATGGCTGATTTATCTTGGCGTCCACCGTGGGG
Organism: uncultured Isosphaeraceae bacterium; assembly: GCA_963779675.1. GTDB lineage: Bacteria > Planctomycetota > Planctomycetia > Isosphaerales > Isosphaeraceae > CAVZZM01. The sequence goes on along the minus strand of CAVZZM010000014.1, from coordinate 946,242 downwards.
GGCACTGGTGTTCTGGCTGCTGGCGGTCTCCTGGGTGCGCCTGACAGACCCCTCGGCCTGGCTGGCCTGGGTGACGATGGCAGGATTTCTCGCCCTGTGGTGGCCGGGGTTCCTGTTGCTGTCGCGGTTCGCGGTTCGGAGACTGCGACTGCCGGTGATGATCGCGGCGCCGGTGATCTGGGTCGGGCTGGAGTTCCTCCGGCCCACATCCTGACCGGGTTCCCCTGGTACTACCTCGCACACTCGCAATACCGGGCGTTACCGATCATCCAGATCGCCGACTTGGCCGGGGTCTGGGGCCCCAGCCTGCTCGTGGCCCTGGTCAACGCCTGGATCGTGGACCTCCTGACCCTCCCCCTGGCCGCGCCCCACTCCCAAAGGACCCCGCTTGACCCGTCCCCAGGTGGCGCGGGTGGTGGTGGTGGGCGGGGGCCTGTCGCTGGTTCTGGGTTACGGGGTTGTCCGGATCGCCACGGCCGAGTTCCGCGACGGCCCCCGGCTCGCGCTCTTGCAGACGAACATCAAGCAGGAGCTCAAGCTCGGCGAGGAGACCGAGGTCATCCTGGCCGAGTTCCGCCGCCTCGTCGCCAAGGCGATGCGCACCGGGCCGAAGCCCGACCTGATCGTCTGGCCGGAGACGTCGTATCCGCGGGGCTTTCCGCTCGTGGAACCGGGGCTTGACGACTCGACGTACCTCACCTGGATCAAGGCGATCCACCCTCGGGGGACCCTCCCCTTCTGGCGTCAGAAGGCCGAGCTGGTCCGGACGGAACTGTACGACTGGGTCGACCAGCTCGACACTCCCATGCTCATCGGTACGACGACCTACTGGTTCCGTCCCGACGGCTTCTCCCGGTTCAACTCGGCGATCCTCCTGCAACCCGGTCAGGGGCCGGAGACAGGCCCCCGGCCCGTTACGACAAGCTCCATCTGGTGCCGTTCGGCGAGTACGTGCCGCTGATCGAGTCGTTTCCCTGGCTGACCCGCCTGACCCCCTATCAAGGGGATTTCGTCCCCAGCCTGAACTTCGGCGAGTCACCGACCTGGTTCGACCTCGACGGGCTCCGCATGGCGGCCGTCATCTGCTTCGAGGACACGGTGCCGGACGTCACGCGGCGGTTCTTCGCCGAGGCCCCCGAGGGCCGACAGCCCGACCTGCTGGTGAACCTCTCGAATGACGGCTGGTTCCAGGGATCGTCCGAACTGGACACACACCTGGCCGTCAGCGTCTTCCGGGCCGTCGAGAACCGCGTGCCGATGGCGCGCGCCGTCAACACCGGCATTTCCGCGATCATCGACGGCAACGGTGCCATCCAGGCAACCCTCAAGAAACAAACCGCCAACGTGCTGACAGCCGCCCTGCCCCTCGACGACCGCACGACGCTGTATTCTCAGTTCGGCGACTGGCTGGGGCTCTCCTGCCTGGCCGTCACCATCGGCCTGGTCCCGGTCGGGCTGATCCGGCATCGAGTCCGCCCTCCGCAGGCCGCTTGAGGGTTTGTAAGCGATGACCGATGACCGATGACCGATGACCGATGACCGATGACCGATGACCGATGACCGATGACCGATGACCGAAGTCCTGTGCCATCCTGGAATTCTGCCATCAGTCTTCCGTGGAGTGGATGGAGCGACCGCGGAACCCACCATCTGGAATCGGACCGATGGATTTCGCTGTCGCTCCACCCATGCTGCTGGACCGGGCACTAATCGGCGCAGGAGACGACATCAACAGTTTTCCCCACGCGAATCAACACCAACGCGCCGTTCAGAACTGGCGTTCGAGCCCATCAAGTGTCCGGATCGTAAAACCTGGAAACGCCCTCGCTTGCCCAGAGCACCAGCGTAGGGTAGATTTCCTCGGTACAGGTCGAAGAGAACGGGCTGTGCTACCGTCTCAAACTCGCATGGCATCACATCGGCGTCTTGAACTGGCGCCGACCTGAGCCATAAGATGAAGTCGTGGAACGTTTCTCTGAAGGTCGTCGTCTAAGGGGTGACGACCAAGGGTGTCGCCGCGGGCGGCGCCGCACTTCCCTTGTTCACGCTCGGCCGAGCTCCGCATCCCGATCTCCACCCCAATGACGACCAGACGGGGCGGCCAGCCGTCTTTCGCCGAGAGGTAGGATGGGACCATGACCTTCGTCGGCAAGATCCTCGTGATCATCATCATGGCCTTCGCCCTGTTCTTCCTGGCGATCTCGACCGTGGTCTTCACCACCTCGGAGAACTGGAAGGACAAGGCGGCGCAGATCAACGAAGAGAAGAGTAAGCTGCAAGCGCAGAAGAACGACGCCGAGACGAAACTCACCGCGGCCGACGCCACCCTGAAGTCGGAACAGGACGAGTTCGCTCAGCAGAAATCCATGCTCGAGGCCCGGATCACGGACCTTGAGCGCCAGATCGAGCAGGACCAACAGTCCCTCTCCGAACAGCGTGAAGTCGTCACGACCTCGCAGGAGACGATGCGGCGTTCGATGGAAGAGGCCGAGGCCCGCAAGGCTGAGACCGATCAGCTTCGAGAACTGCTCTCGTCGGTCCAGCAGCAGGCCAATGAGTTCAAGCTTCGTCAGACGGAGCTGAACGACACCGATCCGGATTCTCCAGCGCCAGCTCGAGACCGCGGTGAACAACAACAAGGACCTGCGCGAGCGCGTGGGCCTGTACGCGAACGTGATCCGACAGGCCGGGCTCTCGGACGACGTGAACACCCTCCGAGGCAGTCGCACGCGCTCCGCCGGATGTCGAAGGGCAGGTGTTGCAGGTCAGCTCGGACAACCTGAGGGTGGTTCTCTCGATTGGCTCCGATGACGGTCTCGTTGCCGGCCATGAGCTGGAACTGTACCGCTCCGATCCGGTCCCCGAATACCTCGGCCGGGTCCGGATCGAGACGGTCGACCCCGACCGAGCGGTCGCCGCCGTCATCAACGGCAAGACCATCCAGGGCAAGAAGATACAGGAGGGCGACCGTGTCTCGTCGCAAATCCGCCCCCGCAGCTAAAGCCAGAGGCGCCGGTCGTGCCGCAGCACCGGCGCGCGGCGTCTACGTCCAGCAGCCCAAGAGCGACATCTACGTCGCCATGCTCGGGATCGCCCTGGGGGCCATCATCATCGGCTGCCTGCTCATGGTGCTACTCTGGGGTGACTACGGCTACTCCTCGGACGCCACCGCGTTGCTGACCCCCGCCGGCAATCCCCTCGCGACCTCCCCGAGTTCCTTCCTGGTCGAGATTCCGACAATTCTCGGGTAGTGTACGCTTGTTTCTCGCCCCGGACAGTCGGTATAATCCAACCGTCCGCTTCGATCGGCCTTGATGGTCGGTCGAAGCGGGCGGTGGCGCGCCACCTCGTTCTCCTGCGTGGAATCGCCTCCAACGGTCGCCCTCGTCTCCGCTGGTGACGAGGCTTGACTTGCGGTAATGGTCCGCGCGGAGCCTGATTCTGCACCCGGTGTACCGACGACCGAGGGCGGACGGCCCGATCGCTTTTCACCCAACGATGATTGTGAACCCATCGCGGCGATCCGGCATCCGCGTCCTCCGGGGGGCGAGACTGATGACGAAGTACCCCGACCTCTTTGCGGCCCTCGCCGCGCCTTTCGAGACCGACGAAGTCAAGACCCGAAGCACGCGCAGCGGAATCCAACTGCACTACATCACCGCCCGCACGGCGATGAACCGGCTCGACAGCGTGCTCGGGCCGGAGAACTGGTGGGACGACTACGTCCCGACGGAAAGCTCCGTGCTCTGCAAGCTGACGATCCGCCTCCCCGATGGTTCGACCGTGACGAAGTCGGATGCGGGCGGCTACGCCGGCATGGAGGTCCGAACGCGTACCGGCGAGATGGTGCGCGATGACGAGAACGACGAGAAGTCCGGCTTCTCCGACGCCTTCAAGCGCGCGGCCGCCAAGTTCGGCGTCGGGCGTTATCTCTATCGCGATGGCGTTCCAAACTTTGTACGAGAGCGGCAGCCGGCCGCCGAGGCGGTCCCCAGCACGGCCGAGCCGACCGCTCCCGCCGATGGTCACGAGCCGGAGGGCAATCGTGATCGCGCCTCCGCAACGCCGTCACAGACGGTAGCGTCCACCCGGTCGTCTCGATCCTCGAACGGTCCCCCCCGATCCGGCCGCGCCCTGTTCGCGTGGGTCAAGGATCAGGAAGCGCGTCACGGGACCGGCCTGCTCCAGTATTTGAACAAGTGGGGCAAGCTTCAGGAATATCCGGGACGGATGATCGATTGGGACAACGACCAGGTTGCCCTGGCCCATGGTGAGGCCTGCCGCAAGCTCCAGGCGACCGATTCGGCCCGCACCGAAGCCTATGAGGAAGCCTTGAACAACTGATCGAACCATCCCCCTGACCGTCTTCCCGGAAGTCGGCTACCGTACTGGTCGGTCGCACGCGCGGCGACTGGCAACCCTGGCCCCGAGCCCTCCCCCGAGGGCTCGGGGCTTTTTGCATGGAGCGGGCTCGTGTCGTGAACCGAACGCCGCCGCACTTCCGTGGCCAGGAGGTTCCGGTTTGAGTCATCCCGGTTGGTTCCCCGCGCGTTTCGCCTCGACTCGCGAACGAGCTGAACCGTGACGAGCCCGAGGAGGCCGTACGCGGCCGGGATGAAAATGGCTTCGTAATGCGATTCGGCCACGACCGCAGGGTGAGCCGGCGCGACGAGCAAGGCGGCCAGCATCATCGTGGCGATCCGAAACACCGACCGTTTCCCAGAGTCTTCCGAGGCACGCGCCCGCTCGATCAACAGGGCCAGGGTGGGGACCATCAGGACGAGATCATAAGGCCGGTGGTACGTTGAGATCGCGGCCAGGAGCCCGGCGAACGAGAGCAAGGCCAGGTCGGTCCCTTCACGACCGGCGATCAGGACGATCGTGCCGAGCGCGAGCACCACCAGCGCGATCGTTCCCGCTAATCCTGAGACATCCCATCCCAACCGGGCCAGCACGGACGGTACATTGATCAGCCCGGCCACCTGCTGCCCCTTCGCCAGCACGATCCATTCCCGGATCAGCATGCCCGGACCGACATCGAGCCAGGCGGAGACGGCAAGCAGCGCCACGGCCTGGCCGATCGCGGCCACGGCCAGGGTTCTCCAGCGTCCCCGCAACGCAAAGACGACCAGGAACGGCACGACCATCGTCGGCTTCACCAGCGCGCTGCCGAGTAGCACGCCCGCGACGGCGGGTCGCTTCCGTCCCCATTCCGAGAACGCCAGCAGCACAAGGGCCATCGGGATCAGCGCGAACTGCCCCATTCCGATCGCCAGTCGCACCGGCTTGCTGGCGGCCACCACCCCGAGGAACCCCCAGCGCAGGGCCGGCGACCAGTCGCGCCCCCAGCGATGGACCATGCCCCCGCAGGTCCCCAGCAACGCGGCCAGGTTCCCCAGCATCCAGAGCCCTCGCAGGACGACCGGCACGGCCGCAAACGGGGCGATCAAAGGGACGAACACCATGGGCGCGGTGGGTGGGTACGTCATGTCCGGATCACGATATGGATCCACCCCTTTGACGACAAGTGCGACTTCTTCGACCCGCCGCATCAGGTCTGCGCTCTTGGTCAGGGCATGGTAGCCACCCCAGGCCAGGCTGGCCATCGCCAGCAAGCCCAGGGCTCGGAGAAACCAGGGAGTGAGGGCGAGGCGGGAAATCATGAGGTTCTCTCGATACGATCGTGCGTACGACGGTCAGGTGGGCATCCGTCTTGCCGGGGGTCGAGGGATGGCGACTCCCGTGATGTCGACCGGCCCCCTCGCCGGCAACTCTCCCGTTGGAGTTCCGGGACGTTGATACGGGAACCGCGTCTTGAGTGCCGCGATCGGCTTCTCGACCACTTCCCAGGACAGCGTCGCCAGCCCGAGGCAGAGGCCGAGCTTACCGACATCAAGCCACCAGTCGGCCCCGAGCCCCGACCGCTTCGCGAGCTGGTCGATGACCAGGAACACCATGGGGTGGATCAAATACACCCCGAAGCTGATCGACCCGAGGTACATGAGCCGTCGATGCCGGAGGATGGCCAGGAGTGGGTGACCGGCGTGCGTGGCGACCAACCCGACGATCCCCGCGTAGACGAGGCAGATCGACGCCAGGGACAGCGATGCCAGGGTCGACATCGGTCCATCGAACGGCCGGTCGTCGAACGTGGGCAGGACGACGGCCAGGAATGCCACCCCGATGAGCAGAACCATCGCGAAGGTCGCCGAGAAGGTCCTCCTGTACCGGCTGACGCGCTCCGGATCGGCCAGCAGCATGGCCAGCAAGGCGCCGAGGGCCAGGCCGTCACCGCGCGCCAGCAAGATCCAGGGGTGCAGCCCCAGCGCCTGCGCCGTGATCGAGCCGATCAGCAGCATGAGCGTGATCGGCACGAGCCGCCGGGCCCCGGCAAGCAGGATGATTGCCGGCCAGATCAGGTAGAACCGCTCCTCCAGTGAGAGGCTCCAAGTGTGCAGGAAGTACCAGTTGAATGCCGGCGTCTCGTGAGTCCAGTAGTACTGGACGTTCTGGGTAAACGTCAGGTAGTTCGGCAACCCGGCCATGGGGAACGGGGTTGGTAGGAACGGGTTGATCGCCACCAGTCCAAGCAAGACGAGCAAGTATGCCGGCCAGATCCGGAGCGCGCGCCGCACGTAGAACGCGACGAGAAATCCGGGTGACTGGTGGTGCCGCAGGATGATCGCGGTGACAAGGTAGCCTGAGAGGACGAAGAAGAAATCGACGCGGCTCCAGAGGAACTGGGCGTGTTCGGGCGCAGGTGATAGGCGGCGATGGCGAGGGCCATCAGACCTCGCATCGTGTCCAGTTCGGTGATCCGTCTCATCGCCGGTGTGCCTCCATGCAGCAACAGGCGGGGGATGCAGGTATCTTGGAAGAGCCCGGCCTGAGAAGTCGCCGGGGGGTGGGCCTCGCGACCTTAGCGTCAACGCGTTGTTCCGGCAAGATCAGTCGCGGCATCCACGGAGGTCGCCAGAGGTCGCCGTCGAGAACTCCCCGACCGACCCGGTTGGAATAATTGAGAGGAGCTTCCGAATTGCTGAAACGAGAGCCCCCCTCCTCGGGTAATCCTCCCCAGAACGTGACGGCGGCCCGAGATGCCGGACGGTAATGTGCTGATGGATGACCGCGGCCTGGTGGACGCCCTGCGAGCCGGAGCGCCGGAGCGCCCGCGTGCTCGTGGAACGGTTTCAGGCGGTCGTCTTCGCGCTCTGCCTGCGGATGATGGGCCATCGCCACGATGCCGAAGATGTGATGCAGGAAACGTTCCTGCGCGCCTACGTGGGGTTCACGGTTTCGATGGCTCGCGTCCGTTGCGGCCCTGGTTGCTGGGGATCGCCGCCAACCGTTGTCGCACCGCGCTGGGCCGCCGGTCTCGCCGGCCGATCCCCGGAGAAGCTGCCGAGGACCGCGTCGACCCCCGCCCCGGCCTCGCCGACCCGGACGATCTGGCCGGGGAACTGGAGCGGGCGCTGGCTCGCCTTCGTCCTGAGTACCGCCTGGTTTTCGTCCTGTTTCACGAGCAGGGCCTGCCTTACGAGGAGATCAGCAAGGCCGTCGGCCGCCCGATCGGAACCGTCAAGACGTGGCTCCACCGTGCCCGAGGCGAGATGGCCGAATACCTGGAGCGTCGGGGCGTGCGTTGCTAAACCGTCCATTGGGTCGGTCCCCATCCGGGGCCAGGTGTCAAGATCATGATGACTGTCGATTGCCGCGACTTCGAACGGCTTTGGAACGAACAGCTCGACGAGCGTGGCAACCTGGCGCCCCGGTGCCAGGCCGCGCTGGCGGCCCATGCGTCGTCCTGCGTGCGCTGCGGCGAGATCGCCAGGCGCTACGAGGTCTTGCGACGGGCCTCTCCACCTGGGCCCGGCGCCGTCGCCTGCGGACGACTTCGCGGATCGGGTTCTCAGGCCCACGCCGAGACGGGGTGCGATCGGGTAGTTTCGTCGATCCGGATCCCGACTTCGGCGTGGTGGTCGGCCGCGGCGGCCGTGCTGTTGCTGGCGCTCGGGCCCTGCGCTCCGGCCGTCGCTTCGCCCGGATGCGACGGTCGAACATAAGGTCGTGAGGAATTCGCCCTGGAAACCCGAACCGTTGCCCCGGCCCCTCTCCGTCGCGCTGGCGGATGCCACGTCGGCAACGCTCGACCTGGCGTGGGAGACTTCGGGGCCGGCGGCCCGCGTCGGCCGTCGCGTGCTGGCCTCGGCGGCCGGCCCGCGCTTCGAGGGCGTCGAACCCACTCTGCCCAGTGTTCCGTCCGCCGATGTTCTGCCATCCGTAAGAGATGGTTTCTCTCAGAGCGTTCGTCCGCTGTCCGGCTCGGCTCGCCATGCCTTCAGCTTCCTGCTACCTTCGGGGGTCGTCGAGGTTGGACCGGAGGCGCCGGTGGACCGGGGCGCCTGAACGATCGGCCTCTTTTGAACCACAACGCGTTCCAGTCGCGACGCGGCGGGCCCCTGGACGGCGACCCCTTTCGAGACCGCCTGGAGTCCGCAGTCTGATGGGAACTCGACGATTGGCGTTGATCGGGGCCATCTTCGCAGCCCTGACTCTCGGGTTGGAACGTCGCACGCTGGCGGATCGCCCGGCCGACTCGCTCCTCGACCTGGTTCCGGCCGACGCCGGAATCATCCTGACGATCGAGGACTTGCGCGGACAGTCCCAGTCGTTCCTCGACTCCCGGCTCGCATCCGAACTGCGGCAATTGCCCGCGTTTCAGGCGTGGCTGGCATCGGATGCATACCGCCGTTTCGAACATGCGTGCCGCGACATCAAGCTGACGCTGGGCGTCACCCCCGAGCAGATTCGCGATGACTTTCTTGGTGACGCCGTCGTACTCGCCCTGCGGCTTGCCCCCGGTGAACGGCCCGATAATGCACGTGGCCTGTTGCTGGCTCAGGTCCGCGACCGCGTCCTGCTGGAACGGGTGATCGATCGCCTGAACGCGGTTCAGAAGTCCGAGAAGGAACTTGTTACCGTCGAACGGCACGAGCGCGACGGTACGACCTACAACGTCCGCCGTTTCCAGGCCGGCAGCAAGCCCCCCGAAGCCTATGCGTTCCTGGGTAAATCGACGTTCGCCTGGTCCAACTCCGAGGAGTTGATCCGAGGGGCCATCGATCGCCACAAGGACGACGCCCTGCCCGGTCTGGGCGCGTCGGCGGGCGTTCATAACGTCCGGGACGCGCTGCCGGAGGACGCAGTCGCGAGCCTGTTCGTCGATCCCGGGTTCCTGATGCGAGTTCTTGAGATCAAGCCGCCGGACGCCGAGGCCGATCCGGGGGGCGCCTTCTTGTACCGCTACCTGTCGGCGATCCGTTACGCCGGCGCATCCCTGGTGGTTCGCGACGGGCTGTTCCTCCACGTTCACCAGCAGATCGACCCCTCGAAGCTCGACGAACCTCTGAAGCAGTGGGCCCTTGGCGGTCCGGACGAGATTGGCCCGCTTTTGCAACGAGTCCCGACCTCGGCGCCGATCCTGGCGCACGCGAGCATCAAGCGCCGGCGCTGGCGAACGTCCTCCTCTCGCTGATTCCCGACGCCGACCGGTCCCGGATCGAGCCATTCTTGACGGCGGTCGATGGGATCTTGCTCGGGAAAGACCTGCTCAAAGAGGTCGTGCCCGGACTTGGCCCGGAGGTCGTCGCGTACCTCGACACTCCGACGACGGCCGAGGACGGCACGCTGAGACTGCCGTTGGTGATGGCCCTGGCGGTGGACGGCGACCCCGGCGACCGCATGGGCCTTCCCGCCGCGCTCAAGAATGCCCTGCGAACCGTGATGGCCGTTGCCCGGTTAGAGAAGTCGCCCGATGCTCTACGAGTCGAGACGATCGAGCCTGCCGGCGCCCGCGTGACGGCGCTTGTCGGAGGTTCGACGACGCTGGCTTACGCGATCGGCCCCGGCTTCCTGGCATTCGGCACCGATCCGGAATCGGTGGCGGCGTTCGCCTCGGGATCATCGCGACGCGGCTCGGAACCTTCGACGTTCCAGCAAGTCCGCTCCACCTACTTTCCCGATGCGGAGTCCTTCGCGTATGCCGATCTCGACGCGGTTAGCAAACTCGCCCGCGCGCACCGCGAGGCCCTGGTGCGACGGATCGCGGCCGATCAGGGTGCCGATGAAGGGGCGATCCGGCGCGACCTCAACGCGGTCCTGGCCCTGATCGGCCTCTTCCGCGCGGGTTATCTGACCCAGGTAATCGCCCCCGACTTCACGTCAGTCCGCCAGACCGTCGGCCTGCTCGCGAACCCGCCCGCCGACCCGTTGGCCGGCGGCCAACGATAGTACAGCGGCCCGGAAGGGCGAGGCTCCCGCCAAGCCACCATCTCGACTTTGTAGGTCAGGCTTCAGCCTGACATCTTGACACCGAGTCGAATCCGTCAGGCTGAAGCCTGACCTACAAAGTCTCGCAAAACCTGCGAAGATCGCCCTTTCTGACTCCGTCACCGAACTGTCTCGGCCTCGGCATAACCGTCCAGGGGCTGTGGCGATTCGTCTCCTTCGAGAATGAGGTAGCCGGTATCGACCCCGAGGTTCTCGTGACGATCGACCCGTCCCGAGGGCCACCGGATCTCCACCGCATCAATTGTGCGGGCCTCGTCGAGCCCGAAGTGGAGGCGTCCGTCCGACGCCGACTGGTAGCTACCCCCACCGAACCGATCCGCCACCCAGTGCCGACCGCTGGCGGAGACGGAGACGACCGCCCCCACGGCGTCTCGATTCGATTCCGTACCCTCCAGCCGGAAGGCAACCCAGTGGCCGCCGTCGGCCGACTGGTTGTGGAGGTACGCCAGCGGTTCACCCTGCGAGAGCAGCAGGAGATCCACCCGCCCGTCGTTGTCGAGGTCGCCCGAGGCAAGCCCCCGACCGATCCGGGGGACCTGCCAGGGCCCGCCCGCGTGCTCGGTGATCTCGGTCAAGTGCCCGTCCGACGTCCCGACCAGGAGCTGCGCCGTCATCGCATACGGAACGATCGGCGCGAGGTCGGTCACGTGCCCGTTGGCGGTCGCCAGGTCGAGTCGGCCATCGTTATTGGCGTCGAACATCACGAGTCCGAACCCGAGACGATAGCGTGACGGCGCCAGCAGCCCGATCGCGTTCGAGGCGTCGCAGAACAGGCCATCGCCGAGCGCCCGGTAGAACGTGGTCCCTTCCCCGTAGAAGTTGGTCACGGCGAGGTCGAGCCACCCATCGCCGTCGAGGTCACCCCGGGCGATGCCCATGCCGGCCTGATAACCACCCCCCGCGTTGCCCGCGACACCCACGGGGTGCCCCACCTCCTCGAACCGGAAGCCGCCTAGATTGCGGAACAGGAAATTGGCCGTCATGTCGTTGGCGACATAGAGATCAACGAGTCCGTCACCGTCGATGTCGGAGGCAACGACACCGAGCCCCCGGCCATCGGGATCGACGATACCGGCTTCCTCGGTGACGTCCACGAAGCGGTCGCCGTCGTTCCGGAAGAGATGGTCGGGACACGATTCGAAGTGCCGCGGCGTACAGTACTGATAGGGCCCCGTGTCCGAGTAGCGACAGAGTTTCGGATGCTCCGGGTCCCAGGCGAGATAGTGGCAGACGTAAAGGTCGAGATCACCGTCGCCATCGAGGTCGGCCAGCGCCGAGGAGGTCGGCCAGTCGCGATCACCGCCCAGGCCCATCAGGTTGGTGGCGTCCTCGAACGTGCCATCGCCACGGTTGCGTAGCAACTGGTATCGGTTCCAGCGCGTGACGAACAGGTCGGGATGACCATCATTGTCGAGATCTCCGACCGTCATGCCATGCCCGTAGCCACCGGACAGGCCCGCGATGCCGGCCGAATCGGTGATGTCCTCGAACGTGCCGTCGCCCCGGTTGCGGAACAGGCGATCTCCGATCGAGGAATCGGTGGGCCGGGGGAACGGTCCGCCCTGGACACAGTAGACATCGAGCCACCCATCGCCGTTGTAATCAATCAGTCCGACGCCTCCGCTCATCGTTTCTGGAAGCTGGCGGAACACGGAGCGGCCCTGGTCGAACGTGAAGTCCAGGCCGACCGCCGTGGCGTCGTCCGTGAACTCGACAGGAGAGATCAACTCGCGAGCCGAGAAGTCGTCGGCCGAATCGGTGACCACCAAATCATTCGGGCTCGCGGAGGGAGGATGGGCCAGACGGCTCAGTTCGAAGTTGGTCGTTGGCAATGCAACGAGACGTTCTCGTAAGGTCCGGATCGCAGAGTCGCCCGGCTCCCGATCCAGATGCAGGTCGCACCAGGCGATCGCCTCGGGTTTGCGAGCGAGCGTCGCCGCCAGCCGGGCAAGCTCCCCGGCATGCGAAATCGACGACCCATCGTCGACATCCATCAGCTCGTCATAGCGGCCCCGAGCACGGTCCAGCTCCGACTTCCGTGTACGCAGCTGGGCCACGCGCTGGTGATCGGGCTCTGACAGCGCGATGCGACGTTCCAGTACGGCGGCGTCGCTGGGACATAGCTCGGTAAGTTGCTCCAGTTCGGCCCGCTCCTGACGAACGTCCCCGTGCGCGTTGGCCAACCAGACCTTCAACGCGGCCTCGGCGATGGGCGATGTGGCAAGCTCCGGCAGATGATCCATGGCCCGTCTCGCCGCCCGGGGATCGACCCTGGCCTGCGCTAGCGCGAGCCGGGCTCGCCAGACAACCGGGTCGTCGGGTCGTCGCTTCGCACAGCGGTCGAGCCACCGAGCGGCGTCGTCGGTATCGCCAATACGGATCGCCAGGTATGCCCGGCCGAGCCAGACGCGATCGTCGCTCGGGGCCTGTCGCCCGGCGTCCTCAAGAGTTCCGAGAACCCCACCGACCGGGACCGGTCGCGTTTCGAGTTCCCAGAGTTCGCGTAATGTTCCAGGCAGGTCGAAGCGTTCGGCGAGTCGAGCCCGAAGAAGCTCCCGTACATCGTCGAGTCGGCCCTCAAATCGCAGCAACCGAGCAAGCTCCCAGTAGGCGTCGGGACGGTGCGTGCCGGGCTCCTCCAGGGCGACATTCAACGCCGCTTCGGCCTCCGCGAACTGACCGTGCTCCAGAGCCAGTCGAGCGCGCTTCATCGCCGCAAGGGCCGCGTGGGGTGACCCTGGGAGAACACGAGCCCAGGCGGACAGCGCCTCATCCGCGTGCCCCAGACGTTCCTCACAGCGACCGAGCCGGTACTGGACCTCGGACGACTTCGGCCACCGCCGGGCGAGTTCCACGAGATCTTCTCTCGCCTGATCGTACTTCCCGCCCGCGAGGGCTCGATCTACCTGGTTAATGCCGACGTGGTAAGTCCATGCGTTGACAGCCCGGAACGCGAACCAACTCAGCGAGAGCACCCCGGCCGACATGAGCAGGATGCTCCGAAGCCTCCCATAACGCATGCCGACCTCCGTGTATCGAACTCTCAGCCGACGACAATCAGGGCAGGAATTCCGGGTGACGCCAATCCCCGATGATGCCGATCACGCGCGGTCAATCGACTGGTCCCCAAGTCGCGAACCGTCGACTGACCATCCAACAAACTGCTTCAGCGCACGGAGGGAAATCACCACGAGAACGATTGAGTTCCAGGCGATTGACTCATCAAGCGGGCGCGGCTAACGTGAAGCACCGGGACGGGCATACGGCAACGGAAACCGGACCCGACGAAACCACTTGAACGAGAAGAGATGAACTGATGACGAGACGAGATTCGCTGAAGCGGTTCCGAGAACTCGCGGGCGTGACCCTGGGGCTCACCATCGTGGGCGGTACGTTCGCCGGTTGCGGCGGGGCGAGCAGCCCGGATGAGGAACCGACCGCACCTCCGGTTACAGCGGAGAGCCTGGAAACGCTGACGAAGGACATCGATTCCCAGAGGGGTGGGATGAAGCCGCTCCAGTAACGGGGTCAAGAAGAGGAACGGAGTTGTCTTGTTGCAGGTCAGGCTTCAGCCTGACGTCTTCCTGCGACCGATAAGGACCCGAGAAGATGTCAGGCTGAAGCCTGACCTGCAAAACCCTGGAAGGTGAAACGCCAGGATGGCCGTGACGGAAACGTCCGGGATGGCCCTGAAAGCCATCCCGGACGTTTTGCATGCGGCTTGCTCAGCTTAGAACTGGTCGGCGCTGATGGTCTCGTTACCGCTCGCGGTCGCGAGGGCGTACCAGGTATACGCCTGGATCGAGTTCTTGATGAACCGGACGGAGCCGTCGCCGAGCAGGACGTTGACGCCGCCCGAATGGTTGCTGCGTGCCGAGAAGAACCCATAGCCGGTCGCGACACCACCCCAGGGGGAGCAGTCGACGGACTGGTGGTTCGGGGTGAGCACGAAGTTCGTGACCGTCGTGGTGTACTCGCCACCAGCCCAGGTCCAACCGCCCCAGTTCCATGTGGCACCATTGGACTGCGCGGCGGCGGCGCAGGTAGGCAGTGCAGTGGTCTTCAGGTACGTCTGGTCCTGCGGCATCTGGACGACATAGGTCGGGAAGCTGGAGATGCCCACACCAGCGTAGACGTCACCCGGGCTGTACTTCGCCGCCGTCGCCATCGCCCCGGTTCCGCTCGACGAAGGCGATCGTGTTGGATGTCCCGTCCTTCATGCTCGCGACGGTCGTAATCGTATTAGAGGCCGTTCCGGATCGGACCATGGCACCGGCGCCACTGGGGCGGCTATGCCAGTCGTAGTTCGTCCCGTTCGACGCGCGGTAGTTGTTCCGGCCGCGTGCCTGATCGCTCGGGCAAAGGAAGATGCTGATCTGCTGGTAGATCGCCGTCGATTGAAGCTGGTCCGTGCCATTCTGGAACGGGTAGAGCCCCCAGTTGAAGTTGATGGCGTTGTAGATCGGCTGTTGCTCCATGAACGGCAGCATCAGCGCCAGGCGCCGAAGTTGCTGTACGGCCCGCCTGCCGCGGTCGCGTTCGGGAAGACCGGCGGACCTCCGTCTCCACTCGCGAGGAGGTAGACCGGTGAACTACCGTTGTTGTAGGGAAAGCTCCCCATCGCGGAATGGTAGTTGTGCATGGCCAGGCCGATCTGCTTCAGGTTGTTCGTGCACTGGGCACGACGGGCGGCCTCGCGCGCGGCCTGCACCGCGGGAAGCAGCAGGGCGATGAGTACCCCGATGATCGCGATGACGACGAGCAACTCGATCAGGGTAAACCCACGATGATGCTTACGACTGATTTTCGGGCGCATGGCCCCTCCTGTGTTGTACGGAACCCCGCAACTGGTAAGTAATTAGTCTGCCAGACTGAGGGCAACCGGGATGATGGGCGGGTTCATTGCACAACCCCCAGTAGTCTTATCGGAACAGGCGCGTTCACCGATTGCAAGGCTTCACAAGAAAAACCCAAGGAAAACCCGACAGCACGATTTCATGCAATCAGGTGCTGTTCAGGCCGCCTGGCCGCCTGGTGGTTGTCGACGGGGCGGCTGGAAATCGTTTAGGATGAGGGAGATCACGTTCAGGATGAAGGATGTCGCGTTCCGGGTCTCTGGCCAGGGTGGTTCCCGGAACGGAATCGGATTCGGGGGGCGCGGCGATCCCTGAGCTTCCAAATCCTATCTTTGGAAGGGCGAGGCTCCTGCCGAGCTTCCTTTATCGACGACTCATGGGGGGCCTCGCCCTCCCTGAAACGGCTCGGCAGGACCATGCGGGCTCGAGTCGCGTCGGGTCAGAGCATGCACCGGCTCGGTTCTGTTATCGGCTGTTCAGGAGCTAGCTTGATGCCTCTGGAGACGTTCCCGAACCAGTTTCCCGACCGCGAGTACGAGATCGAGATCACGTGTCCGGAGTTCACCGCCGTTTGCCCCAAGACGGGCCAGCCCGATTTCGGCACGATCGTCGTGCAATACGTGCCCGCGAAGAGTTGCATCGAGTTGAAGAGCCTGAAACTTTATCTCTTCGACTACCGAAATCGCGGAATTTTTTACGAGCATTCGATCAACACCATCCTCGACGACCTGGTCGCGGCCTGCCGACCGAGGCGGATGACCGTCGTCGGCCAGTTCACGCCGCGGGGCGGGATCTCGTCGAGGATCACCGCGCGGTACTCGGCGTCGGCCTCGCAATCCGGGGACGTGGCCGCGACGGGTCATTCCTAGCCCGTTTATCGACAGGGCGAGAGCCACGCCGAATCCCATCCCGACGGCTCGGCGTGTCCCTCGACCCACTGGATCGTCGAATCGGACCTTTGAGGGCGTCTCGTGGCAAGGGTTTCAGCGGGTCGATCGGGAGGGCGTGATGCGACCGGAGATCTTGACGCTGACGAGCGATTTCGGGCCGGATGGTCCCTACGTGGCGGCCTTGAAAGGGGTGGTCCTGGGACGGGCGCCGGGCGTGACGCTGGTGGACGTCAGCCACTCCATCGCCCCGCAAAACGTCCTGGAGGGGGCGTTCGTGCTCTCCGGCATCCTCGACGCTTTCCCACCGGGCACGGTCCACCTGGCGGTCATCGACCCCGGGGTCGGGACCGACCGCCGGCTGATCGCCGCGAAGGTGGCCGATCAGTGGTTCGTTGTCCCGGACAATGGCCTGCTTACCGGGGTCGTCCACGCCCGGCGCCCTCAGGAGATCCGGCACATCACCAGCCCGACGATCCGCCGAACCGAGGTTTCCAACACCTTTCACGGGCGCGACCTGATGGCGCCGGCCGCCGCGCACCTCGTTCTGGGGGGCGACCCGTCGGAACTGGGGCCGGTCATCGATCGCTCAGTGACTCTCGCCAATTTCCGCCCCCGAGACGACGAGGACGGCGGCCTGGTCGGAGAAGTCATCTTCCGGGACACGTTCGGCAACCTCATCACCAACGTGCGCCGCGAACATCTCAAGGACACGGTCCTTGAAGCGTGGTCCATCGAGATCGCCGGCGAGCGCGTCGGCGGCCTCAGCCGGACTTATGCCGAGCACGCCGCCTGGTTCCCTCATCACGCTGACCGGCAGCACCGGCTGGATCGAGGTCGCCGTCGTCAATGGTGACGCGTCGCGACACCTGGGCGTCGGGCCGGGGACGACCGTCTGGTTCCGCAAGAGCTAAACGAGGTTCGTCGCCGAGGCCCGCACGAGAAATCTCCTCCCCATGACCGCCCCCGAGACGCTCGCCGACTGGGACAAGGCCCACCTCTGGCACCCGTTCACCGCGCAGGCGGACTGGGCCGCCAGCAATCCCCTGATCCTTGACCGGGCCGAGGGGGCCTACCTTTATGACACCTCGGGGAACCGCTACCTCGATGGCGTCTCCTCGCTCTGGTGCAACCTGCACGGCCACCGGCACCCGACCCTCGACGCCGCCCTGAGCGAACAGATTGACAGGGTCGCCCACGTCACCCTGCTGGGCGTGACCCACCCGTCGGCTGTTAAGCTGGCAAGGAGGCTTGTCGAGATCGCGCCGGAGGGCCTGACCCGCGTGTTCTTCTCCGACGACGGGGCCACCGCCGTCGAGGTCGCGCTGAAGATGGCATTCCAGTACTGGCACCAGGTGAGCCCGTCTCAGCCACTCCGCACCAGGTTCGTGTCGCTCGGGGGTGCCTATCATGGCGATACCCTGGGGGACGTCTCCATCGGCGGCGTTGATCGCTTCCATGCGATGTTCTCCCCCCTGCTCTTCCCGGCCCTGCGCGTGCCGAGCCCGTACTGTTATCGCTGCCCGATCGGCCGGAGCCGTCCCGATTGCGGGACCGCCTGCCTCGACGAGCTGGACCGGGTGCTGACCGAACATGCCGGCGAGGTCGCGGCCGTCGTCGTCGAACCGCTCGTGCAGGGCGCCGCCGGGATGATCGTCCACCCCGAAGGCTATCTCAAGGGACTGTATGATCTGACCCGCGCGCACGATACCTTGTTAATTGCCGACGAGGTCGCCGTCGGCTTCGGTCGCACGGGCCGGATGTTCGCCTGCGAACACGAAGGTATCACGCCCGATTTCCTGTGTCTGGCCAAGGGGATCACCGGCGGCTATCTCCCCCTGGCCGCCACCCTGACCACCGAGCGCGTTCACGACGCCTTCCACGGGACGGCCCTCGACCAGAAGACGTTCCAGCACGGCCATACCTACGGTGGAAACCCCCTGGGCGCCGCGGTCGCGCTGGCGAACCTGCGGATCTTTGAGGAAGAACAGACGCTCGCGGCGATGTCTCCGAAGGTCGACCTGCTGGCTCGAAAGCTCTCCAAGATCGCCGAACATCCCCACGTCGGCGACGTCCGCCAGCGCGGCCTGATCGCTGGCATCGAACTCGTCGCCGACAGGGCCACGAAACGTCCATTTCCCTGGGAACAACTCACCGGGGCACGCATCTGTCATCGGGCGCGAGAACGCGGCTTGTTGATCCGTCCCCTGGGCGATGTCCTGGTCATCATGCCGCCGCTGTCGATCACCGAGGAGCAGCTCACCTGGATGCTCGACGTCATGCGTCAAGGTATCATTGAGGTGACAGAGGCTGGCTTCGTTGGGACAACGGCGGCAGTCGGCGCGGAGTGGGAGCCGCGGGTCCCCCCGGATCCGGATGACCGTGGATTGGGAAACAATTGAACGTCGCGGCAGTCCTCTGTCTGCCGTAAACCGAACGGGATGGCAGGTGAGCGCCTGCCTTACGGAACCATGCCACTCCCGGGCCTGTTCGTGACCGGCACCGATACCGGCGTTGGCAAGACCACCGTGGCCGCCGCGATCGCGCGACGCCTTCACGCGCAAGGCCGTCGGGTCGGCGTGCTCAAGCCGGTCGCGACGGGGGCGACCCGCGTTAGCGACACCTGGCGTTGCGTGGATGCCGATGCACTTCGGGCCGCCATCGGCGGTGGGGTGCCCGTCGAGCGGGTGGCCCCCTTCCGGTTCGAGCCGCCCCTGGCCCCTCCCGTGGCGGCGACGGGAGTCCGGCACCATCCTGACGTGGCCGTGGGTTCGCGAGACGGTCCAGCATGCCGTAACGTGGTGGCGGGACCAGGGGGCGGAGGTGCTGATCGTCGAGGGAGTCGGCGGCTTCCTCTGCCCACTGGCGGAAGGGGCCACCGTGGCGGACCTGGCCATCGTGCTCGACCTGCCGATCGTCGTCGTCGCTCGTCGAGGACTGGGCACCTTGAACCACACCCTCCTGACGGTCGAGGCGATCCGCCTGCGCGGATTGCGGATCGCCGGGATTGTCCTGAATGGTTCGGAACCGACAATCGACCCCCGTGCCGAGGCCACCAATCCACTCGAACTGGCTCGACGACTGGAGGGGGTTCCCATTCTGGCCGAGGTTCCCTTTCAGGATGACTCATCGCATCATGCGATCGGCCACACGTTGATCGGGGATGTCTCTGGTGTAAACTGGTATAAGTGGGCTCAACCCTCGCGGGCCCTTCCGGTAACTGCCGCTGATCGGCCCCGACCGTCCGAGGAGCTAACGCACGATGTCTCGTGAAATGGTTTGCCCTCAGTGCGGCGTGCGTATGCCGATCGACGACCACATCCTGTCGGACGAGATCGTGGCGTTGGGGCTGCGGCAAACCCTTGAGACAATCCTCCCGATCACTCAGACTGGCGACGAACTGGGCTTTGTCGCACCCGCAGCAAACGAGCTTCTCTCCTCCTCGACATCCGGTTCGAACGATGATCCGACTGACCTCGATCCGCTTTCCAGTTCCGAAGAGAGCGTTCGTCTCGATCATCCAACTCACGAATCGTTTGACGGTGTTAACCCACTGGCCTCACCCGATCCCGATCGCGTTCCCGATGATCCCGACAAGGAAGTTTCCTACCCAACGGACGACGTGCCGGAGTCGTTTCTCACGACGAGCGGGCGGACACCGATCGCCGGGAGCACCAGTGGCGATGCCATTGCCGGGCTCAACCTCGAATTGAGCGAGTTGCCGTCGTCGCACAGGAGCCACGGCGATAGCCGGCTCGCGGACTTCTCGGTGAACCTGGCCGGACCCACGTCCGCGGCGTCCACGCTGCACAAGGCAACGCCCGCGACGGCCCCGATGACTCCGTCGCAGCCACGATCTCCGACGAGCGAAGCCACCGACCAGGTCAGCGACCAGGCCGAGCCGTTCGATGACGAACCCAGGGCCCTGGTCTGGGTCAGGTGCTCTTGCTGAGTTACGCCAGCGCCATGACGCTGGCCTGTCTGTGGATGGTCTGGCAACTTCGCGTGCGGCCTCAGCCGATCCGCGCGGAGCGCGCGATCCTGGCCGATGGGCCGACGGACACTCTGGGCTTTCGCGGGAACAGGGCATACACGGTCGCTCCCGCACCAAAGGTTCCCGAATCGAACCTGACGGCCCTGGCGGAGCCGCTGGGGATCGACGTGCTGGAGTTCACTCCGCTGGAGGTGTCGAGCACATCGGTCACGCTCGAGCGGGCCGGGCTCGATGGGAAGCCCGACGTTCGCGATGGTGGCGGCGGCATCCTGGTGATGAAGGCCCGCCTCCGTAATACTTCGGAGGACCAGGTCTTCGCCCCGCTCGACGAGGCTTTTTTGCGGCAGCCGGACCAGGGCCTGCCGGACAGCTTTATCGAGGCCGGCGACGAGCGGATTTATTCGTACCCCCTGCCCGTCGAAAGTGAGTGGTTGCTCGACGGTCAGCAGTTCCGCGAGTTGAAGCCTGGCGAGTCGTTCGAGACGCTCTTGGTCAGCGATCGTGATGCATTGGCCCGCACGGCCGACTCGATGACCTGGCGCGTTCGACTCCGCACAGGCGCAGGTCCCGAGAATACGAACGTCGTGGGAGTGCGGTTCCGTCGCGATCAGATTCATTGAACCGGCCCCTTTACTCAGAGGCGATCCGGAAACGACATTTCCTGTGAAAGCAAGCGGGTTGGGCGGCCGGGGCAAAGCGCGGCGTGCCCCGATCGACGCCACCCGGCCCAGACCGGGGCACGCCGCGCTTTGCCCCGGCCACCCAATCAACGTACTTTTTGGAAGAATCGGGCGATCCCGGATCGCCTCTCAGATCAACGACCCATGAGTCTCAAGAACGCTCCGGCCGCCGAACCAGGTCGTTTGCCGGAATGACCGACGAACCCAGCAGCCCATTCCGTCCAGGTCGCGATCGACTCCAGCTCGAACGCGGGATCGTCGGCGAATTTCGCGCGGTCGGCCGCCTTGAGGAACGCGACCAGCGCCTCGGCCTGATCGGAACCAAGCTGATCCGTCACGGCGGGGTCCAGAGCGATCTCGACAGTCGTGCGACGGCCCCACCCAGGACCAAGCTGGACGTCCAGATGGTTGCGAACCCGATCCGACCAGATGACGAGCGGATCGTGGGCCGGATTCGGGAGCATAGTTCTCTCGTACCCCGGTTCGGCAACCCGACGCTGGTCTCGCCGGTAGATCCACCACGCGGCGCTTCCGAGCCAGACCACGGCCAGGGCCGTGGTCAGCCAGGGGCCATAGGATGCCCAGGGCGGCGGCCAGGGTTCCGGCCCCAGGTTCGGACGGGGCGGGAACACGGGCATCTGGGCCAGGGCGTCGCCCAGGATTCCGGCCACGCTCATCGCGGGCCTCCCCGACGCCCGGCCCGGCCCCGAAAGATCCGCAGGAGAGGGCTCAACGGGTCCTCGGATGTCAAGACATCGTGTCCCGAGACGCGGGCCTCGACGCACCACTGCCGGAAGGCCTCGCGACGGTTCCAGGCCGCGCGGGCATGGGCATGTCGAACGCGATCCGAGCCGGAATCGACCACACGACGACGGCCGGTCTCGGCGTCTTCGAGCGCGATCAACGCAGCGTCGGGAAGCGCTTCCTCACGGGGGTCAGCCAGCCGCAGGGCGAGAACCTCGTGCCGCCGCGCCGACCCGGCGCCACGGGCCGGTCGACTCGGGTTCCAGGAAGTCGCTCAGGGTGATGACCAGCCCGCGCCTCGTGGCGCCCAGCGGACGGCGGAGCCCGGCCGAGAGCCCCGACAACCGCGACGTCGCGGGTGTCGCTACCAACATGCGGAGCAACCGCGAGAGGTGGCGAATCCCGCCCCCCGGAGCCAGTTCGGCCTCGATGTGATCGCTGACCAGGGCCAGCCCCACGCGGTCGCCGTTCTGGACCGCCGCCGCGGCCAGCAGCGCCGCTGCCTGCGCGGCGCGGTCGGCCTTGGCCTGGCCCCGGGGGCCGAACTGAAGACTGGCCGAGACGTCCACGATCAACCAGAGGCTCAGCGCCCGTTCCTCGACGTAGCGACGGACGTACGGGCGTCCTTGCCGGGCCGTCACGTTCCAGTCGAGATGCCGCACGTCATCGCCCGGCTCGTAGGGCCGAAGCTCGGCGAAGGTCAGGCCGGTCCCAGGCCGAGAGCCGAGGTAGGCGCCGGAGAGGGCCGAGACGGCTTCGGGCCGTACCCGGAACCTCAGCCGACGCGCCCGACGGACAATGGCCGCCGCATCGACTACCGGAGGAGGCGCGGGTGTTCTCGACGACTTGCGGAACGGCCAGACCATGAGGCGCCTCAACGGGACGACGGCCCGATCCGATCGATCAGCCGACGGCACCACTGCCGATCGGACGACGCTCGGTGGTGCCGTTCGGCGGGACCTCAGCGACCGCGTGCGTGGCGTCGAACCGCCAAGTGAACCGAACGTCCCAGCGACGGGATTCGTCCGCGGTGATGACCCAGTGCGGGATCACCGCCGTGCTCTGGAAGACCCTCTCGAAGCCGCCCTCGCTCTGGCTGACCGTCTCGATCGGGAACGCCCAGAGACTGCTCGGGCAACTCCACAGCAGGCCGACCTTCAGGTCGAGCCACTCGTCGATGACGCTGAGTCCCTCGGCATGGGGGACGTCGAGCCGGGAATCGAGCATGCCGAGTCGGGTTCCCCAGGCGTCGCTGAAATAACGGTCAGGAGCATGGCCGGCCATCGCGGCGAAGTTGAATTCGACACCAAACCGGATTGGCACCCCGACCGGCAGGTCTTCCAGCTCGTAGTGGACGTCGAGGTTCCGCGCGCCGGCCTCCAGGCGAATCGTCTTGCGAACCCGGATCAGGTGACCATCGGCGCGGCCCGGACGCTCCATCCGCAGGGACACCCATTCCGGACGACGCTCGATCGTCGCCAGGTAGGTGCCGGTGGTGAAGTCGCCAAGCTCCAACGGCTGACTACCGGTCAGGTCGTCGAGCGTCGTCTCCAGTGGATAGAAATGATCGACCAGCGCCTTCCGGGGCTGCCGATCGTAAACGAGCAGCCGGTCCAGGCCCTCCTGTTTCAGGACGACCCCCTCGCGGATCGAGGCCCGGGTGCCGGGATCGAGCACCTGCCCCTTGGCGATGGCGGCGATGGTCCCGTGGTAAGGTTCCGGTCGGCGGTCGAGCGTGGCCAGCACGTTGGTGAGGGTGCGACGGCTGTCCAGCTCGTAGACATGGCCGCCGATCGCCGGGCGGACGAACGCGATGAGCTGGTCGTTCTCCAGCCGGACTTCCTGACGGGCGTCGAGGTTGAAGTCGCCCACCTCAAGGCTGGCCCGTCGGGCCCACCAGGCCCTCGGCGTCATCGAGAGCATTGTGCGCGCCGATGAGATGGCGGTAAATTGCGTTCCGTAGATGCGGCAGATACAGGCCACCGAAGGCGCCGTGCCAGTACGGGCAGTTGCACTGGCCGCGATAGAGTTCCTGTCGGGCGACCTCCAGGTAGTCCGGGTCCGCATCCGGCGTGGCGGACACCGCCGCCAGCCGCTTCGAGAGGCCCAGCATGCGGGCGTACATCTCGTCACTCTCGGCGTACTTCGCCTTGAAGTTACGCCAGAAGCCCCCAGCCCGTACGAACCGCCGGATCGGATCGACGGTCGGCTGGTTCTTCGTCTGGGCGACCGCGGCGTCGTACGTCAAGAACTCCGCCGTCGGCAACACCCACTCGGTCATCTCGCGGTATGACGAGTCGGGCAGGTAGACCTTGCCCAGCGGCAGCGTCTCGTCCACGGCGCGGGCGAACGTCGTCGGATGAAGCCAGTCGCGGTTCCCGCGAATCATGTCGCAGAACCGGCGAAGCCAGCCGTTGGCGTGAACGTGTTCGTAGGTATCGGGCCAGGCCCCGAACTTCTCTCCGTCGTCGGCGAAGACGACCGTCGCCCCCGGTCGCTCGGCGGCGACCCGCCGCAGGAACTCGTAGCAGTCGTGCGGCTCCTTGAAGGGAACCAGGTACCGCATCGATTCGGAGCCGGGGAAAACCTTGACGATGTGGCCGTCGTCCTCGGTGAGGTAGTACCCGTATAGATCGTCCGTGCCGAGCCCCGTACGACCAAAGTGGAAGTCGTCGAGCACCGTGTACTCGATGCCCGCCTCGGCCAGCGCCGCCACCAGATGTTGCTCCCAGACCCGTTCGGGCATCCACATGCCGCGAACTCGGGCGCCCAGGAGGCCCTGGAGGTATTCGCTGTAAGACCGGATCTGACCCACGCGATCACGGTGGGGGATCATCGTCATGATCGGTTCGAAGAAGCCACCGCCCAGGATCTCCACCCGACCGGTCTCGACCATTGCGCGCAGTCGGGTCACATATTCGGGGTGCCGCTCGACGAGCCATTCCATGAGTGGCCCGGAGGTGTGCAAGACGAACGGGATCTCGGGGTATCCCTCCAGAACGTCGAGAAACGGCAGATAGCTGTCACGATAGGCGGCTTCGAAGACGCCATCGAAGTTGCCCACGGGCTGATGGTTGTGTAGGGCCAGGATCAGGCGAACGCCGTCCATGCGCGGGCCTCTTGGGGCTCGTGACGTCATTTGGGTTGGTCTGGGGAACGCGCCGGCGGGTGGACCGGAGGGCCAGTCAGGATCGTCGAACACCCGTCCGATCTCACCTCGATTATCATTCGTCAGGATGGTTTCTCCAACCTGAGTCTCTATGCTTTTCCTGAGTCGGCCTGAAATATCAGCGCGATAGCCCCTCCCTGACTGCCCATCCCTCATCCCCGACCTTGCCATGAGCCACCGACCCGGCATCGTTCCGCGTGTTTTCGAGACGCCGACAGCAGGGTGAACGGGCCCCGCGAAAGCCACCACGTCCTGGCTGTGAACACTGTGAGTTCCACGGGGCCCACCCACCCGGCAAGTACCCGAGACCACCACCCGTCTCAGGCCCTCTCAGATGACGGGAGAGGGCGGATACGACTCATCGTAGGCCGGCTGCCAACCGGGACCACTCGACATGGGATCATCCGAATACGGTGAGCCGGGTTCCATCCCCCTCGATTGCTGGTTATTCAGCATGACTCCGCGCGCGATCAGGCCCGCGCCGGTCAGGGCCAGCAGCGGGCGGATCAGGCTTCGACGGCCGGCCATGGACCACAGCATGGCGGCCGTGGCCGAGCCGACCATGAGCCTTGCCGCCGGCGACCAGCTCTGGGGCGAATGCTCCGCGTTCGGGCCTGTACGCGTGCGACCTCCCTGGAGCGAGGGAATGTTTCCCGGAGCATCGTGCATTTCGAGCTGGTTTGCGACGGAACGCACGCCACGCACGGAAGAGACGCCGTCGAGCAAGGTTTCCATCTCGGCGGTCAGGACCTTGCCGCGCAAGGTCACATGCCCGTCCTGAGCGATCGTGGTGATCGCCCTCGGGTGCGAAACCACCCGCCCGAGACTGGAACGGACACGGTCTTCCAGCACACGGTCGGGGACGTACTCCTCGTGGAACCGGCCTTGCATTTCGTGCATGAGGCCTTGCGCCCGGTTGTTCAGGTCCCGGGACGTCGTCTGAATCGCGTCGTCGAGAGCGTGGATCGTATGGTCGAGCTGATCTCGAACGTGGGCCCGGCGCCGGCGTCCCCGAGCGGGGTCGTAGAAATACATCAGGCCCGCGCCCAAGCCAAGCAGGATGACTCCTCTCTTCATGGTCGTCGCGACGCGCCCGGGACGCTGTCTCCCGAACGTTGGCCGCCCTCCTTCGTATTCAATGGTTGCAGGTCTTGACCCGTTGACGTTCGCAGGGTGAACCCGAAGCCACCGGCCGACCGCACGCGATCGTTTGATCCAACCGACGGACATCCCCACGGAGGCCTGACCCGCAGACTTCGTGCCGAGATGGCCTCGGAACGACATGGTCTCGACGATTTCCACCACCCGGCACGGACGGTAAGCACAACCCAATACCGGTCGATCGGTACGGCGATTGCGGACAGAGCATGGACGAACGGCCCGGGCTGACCTGGCCTGAATGACCTCCACAGAGGGAACGACCATGCCGACCACTCTCGATGCCGAGCGTCTGCGACACGAATGGAACGAGATCCGAGGAGACGTTCGGGAACGCTGGGGCCAGCTCTCCGACGACGACCTCATCATTCACGGAGGGAACGTCGAGCAGTTCGTCAACCGGCTTAGCAAGGTCACAGGCGCCTCGGTCGAGGAGGTCGAGGACTTTCTGAACGACCTGCTCCACGGATCGTCCCAACCCGCGGCCGCGGCCCGCTATGCGGCTCAGGCAAAGGAATGGATGGGGATGCACGCCGACCAGGCCGCTCGGCAGGTCCGGCAGGCGCCGGGGATCTCGGTCGCGACCGCCGTGGGGCTTGGGCTACTCGCCGGGGTGACCGTCGGTCTCCTGATTCGCCGTCGTTGACGGACGCCCCCCCTCCTCCAGAGGTCCGGCCACTTGCGTATCGAGTGGCCGGACCTTCGTTTGCTTCCCGCGAATCGAATCGAGACACAGGCCATATCGCGACCGGTGTTGTCGCGAGCGATTGCTTCTCCCGGCGGTCAGCGGACGGGAACCTCCCCCCGCCTCGACATCTCGACGGCTTTCGGTTCGGAACCGACCTCGATTTCTCGGAGGAACGCGGCGGCGTCCTCGGGCGGGACCGGATTGATGTAGAAGCCCGATCCCCACTCAAACCCGGCCACCTTCGTCAGCCGCGGAATGATCTCGATGTGCCAGTGGTAGTGCGGAAGTTCCTGCTGGTTGAACGGCGAGGTGTGGATGATGTAGTTGTACGCCGGTGTGTCGAGAGCGGTTTCCAACTTCGTCAACACGGTGCGCAGGACGGTGGCCAGGTCGTCCACCCCCGGTTTCGGGATGTTCTCGAAGTGGCTCGAATGGACCTTGGGCAAGATCCAGGTCTCGAACGGGAAGCGGCTGGCGAACGGGCACAGCGCGGTGAAGTGGGGCGTATCCATCACGATCCGACGGGCCGTGCCGAGTTCCTGCTGGATCATGTCGCAATAGATACAACGGCCCCGGTAGTTGAAGAACTCCAGGGCGCCGGTCATCTCTTCCCAGACCGAGATCGGCACGGTCGGCGTGACGATGAGCTGACTGTGGGTGTGCTCCAGGCTCGCCCCGGCGGCGGCGCCGACGTTCTTGAAGATCATGCCGTGGACCAGCCGGCTGTCCTTCTTGAGGTCCACGAGCCGGTCGCGGTAGACCCACAACACCTCGCGGATGTGGTCGTCACCGAGTTCCGAGAGGCTCAGGCAATGTCGGGGGGTCTCGATGATGACCTCGTGGGCGCCCACGCCGGCCATCATGTCATAAATGCCTTCGCCCCGCTTGTTCAGGTCCCCTTCGATCTTCAGCGCCGGGAACTTGTTCGGCACGACCCGCACCCGCCATCCCGGCCGGTTCGCGCCGGGCCCCGGTCGCGGTAGGCGACGATCTCCGGCGGTGTCTTGTCCTCATGGCCCTCGCAGAACGGGCAGAGCCCCGGGTTTTGCTGGGCCTGGGCATCTCCCTTGAACTCGTTCGGTCGCATGGCACGCTCGGAGGCGATGATCACCCAGCGGCCGACGATCGGGTCCTTGCGAAGCTCGGGCATCCCTCAACGCCTCCGGCGATTGGTTGCCATAGGGTGGACCAGCGCAGAGCGACCCACCCGGGAATCTGATGAGAGTCGCGACGGCGACAGTTCACACCTGCCACATGATACGTTCGAAGTCGGCGGTCGGGACGGTAAGCTCGAAGATCCCTTCCCGGGGAGCGCGATCGAGGCTCGTGTCCCCCTGGAGCAGTTCCACATAGAACCGGATCGGCGCGCCCGGCTCCAGGCCGAGCCGGGCGAACGGCGCCGCCAGTTCGAGGATGCGATCGGTGGCGACCTCGACGGTCGTGCCGTTACTCGACAGTTCCCCGGCATGACGGATCGTGGCGATCGGCCGGGGCGTCGAGGGATGCTCGACGAGGATCTCCCAGTCGGCCGGATCGACGAAGCCGATCCGGAGCCGGTCCGCCTCCACCAGGTCCTCGCGAGCCCGAGCCATCGTGTCGACCCGGATTAGCAACCGTTCGGAGTTGAAGCCGAACCAAACCTGTCGCAACGGTCCCTGGGTCACGAGCGTCATCGTCCCGCGATCGTTGCCGCAGGTGTAACGGGCCGCGTGGAGCCACTCGAAGTACGAGGCCTTCCCGTCGACCCGGACCCGCAGAAAGCTCGTCGGCTGATCGTGGAGCACCCGGCGGTCGCCGGCCCGGGAGATCGGCTCGAACAGCAGGCCGGGCGGGTCGGCGCCGAGCAGTGCGTAGACGTTCCGCAGGTGCTTGCGGAACAGGTGGTCGAACAGGCCGTCGAGGGCGCTGGAGTGGTCGTCGCCGTACCACCAGAACCAGTCGGAGCCCTCGGCGATGTACATTTCCTCCCAGGCGCGGGCGAGAATCGCCTCGTCGTGAATGCCGGCCTGGGTCTCACGGACGAGGAACCGGCGCGTCTCGTGGAGGGCGTCCCACCCCTTGTTGTCCTCCTCGTGGCCGATCCAGATGGCGAAGTTGTGGCTGATCCAGCTCCCGGAGAACAGCCGGCCGAGGGTGTCCTTCGGCGGGTGCTCTTCGAGGAACTCGCCGACCGTCACGGGATGGAGGTCCTGGTCGCGGGCCGCCTGCTGATAGAGGTTGCGCAGGAAGCCGACCCCGCCGTCGGGGAAGTATTCCCAGCAGTTCTCGCCGTCGAGGATCACCGGCACCAGGGTCGCCGGGTTGCTGCCAGCAGGCGTTGCCGATGGCGCGGACCTTGCCCAGGAAGTCCCCCGCCGCGACGTGCCCCGGACTGCGTTGATAGTGGAAGCCGACCTGGTCGGACATCGCATGGTCGCGGAAGACGATGGCCAGCTCGTGGCCGCCTTCGCTGACCTTCCAGGGCCGGTAGAGCATCTCCGGATTGCGGACGTGCCCCCGGCCGTCGCGCCCGACCCAGCCGTTGGTCGAGCACGACAGGATCTCCTCGTCGGTGGCGATCCACTGAATGCCGTTGCGGGCCAGCAGGGGAAGCATCGACTGACAGACCGACCCCTCGCTCGGCCACATGCCGCGGGGCCGCTTGCCGAAGTGCTCGCGATGGCTCTCGACGGCCCGGCGGACGTGCACCTCGGCATCCTCGGGATAACCATCCTGATAGGCCGGCAGGGCGACGTCCGGCATCGCCTCGCGGGCCAGCCGCTTGTCGAACAGCAAGGGCAAGATCGGGTGGAAGAACGGCGTGGTGGTCAGCTCGACCTGGCCGGATTCGGCCAGCTTGCGATGCCGGGGGATGATCTCGGCGAGGATTTCGCGCTGGCGGTCGAGCAGCCAGTCCTTCTCGACCTCGGTGTAACGGCGTCCCTTGTCCCGGAAGGCGGCCAGTTCGGCGTCCGTCTCGAAGAGCAGCGGATGGAACCAGGCCAGGTTGGACCAGACTTGCAGGTCGCGGAGGTCGCGCGGGTGGAACCGGGCGAGGGCTCGCTCGGCGCTGTCGATCCCCAGGCCCCGCTTGCGGTACAGCTCCCAGTACCGTTCGTGAGGCCGGATCATCGTGTCCGCGAAGGCCATGAAGAAGTTGTCGAGCAGGTAACAGGCATCCTCGCGGCCCAGGCCGTCGGCGGGCATCCGCGAGACATCAAGGTGCCGGTCCGAGGCCCCGTTCACATACGCCTGGATCTGCACAAGCAGGCTGGGCACCAGGTTGATCGTGCAGCGGAACTCGGGGACTTCTTCCAGATGCAGCGCCATCCCGATGTAGTCCTTGGTGCCGTGCAGACGGACCCAGGGCATCGGGTTCTCACCCCCGACGTCGTCGGGGTAGTACGGCTGATGCTGGTGCCACATCAGGGCCAGGCAAACCTTGGACATCTCAGATTCGCGGAGGGAAGTTCCGCGACCTTCGGGCCTCGTGCTGCGACGCTCTGCCCCGCACAACGCGGGACGACCCGGGTGTCAATCTCCCGAGCGCTCTCGGCACGTCTCTCTGTCGGTTCGACCCCACCGCCGTATTTTGAGAAAATCGGCCCCGGATTCGAATTTTCGAGAAATCCGGCCCCGGCTGTGTCGTGCAAGTCCCGATCGGACAGGTTTCCGCCTGATCACTCTCGACTGGACAGTACGACGCAAATCGCCGCCCGGCAAGTCGATCGAAAACGAATGGAATTCAGAACGATTGACTCTGCCCTCGGCCCTGCTCGACTCGATCACCCCGATCCGCTCCGCGCCATCCGCCCGATCCGCGTTTCTCCGCGTTCGATTCGGCCATCGCCCAACGGCCATCGGCCATCGGCCATCCGTAACAACACGACGAACGCCCCAGCCGTCTCGACCGGGGCGTTCGTCGCTGTCCGTTCTCTCTCGACGAGGCCGTGGGTCCGAAGGGTGCCGCGGGTCATTCCGGCAAGTCGGGCGGCAGCGTCCGTTAGGAACCTTCCGGACGCGGCCTGTCGACCTCAATTTGAAGCCGTTCCCGGGTCAGTTCGATGACCTTTTCCTCGTCCGGGCCCTTCGGGTCAACGATCAGCCGCACCTTCGAGCCCGGCTTGCCCCGGATCAGCCGGACGATCGCTTCCGGCGGCTTCCCTTCAAACTCAATGCGCTCGCCATCCGGCCCCTCGACGCCCACCAGGACGTCCCCCTCCTTGAGCCGGCCGTCCCTGGCGGCGGGACCGCCCGGCAAGACGCCGCTCACGCGCAGCCTGTCCTCCTCGAAGGTCAGGGCGACGCCGATCCCGACCACGCCGGCATCGCGTCGCTCGACGTCCTGTTCCGCCTCGACTTCGGCCCGGGGCCTGGCCCCCTGCTCCTTCGTCGCCGCCTCGCCGCCGCGCCCTGGGAACACCCGGCGTTCGAGGCGAGGCGTTGCTCCCTCCCCGCGAGACCTCGACTCGGGCCGGTCCTCGGCGTCATCCTGGGTTCGGTCACTCTTGATCCGGGGCAAGTGCTGGGGAACCAAGGTGAGCGCCTCGGCAGCCCGGGCCAGTTCGGCGGCCCGCTCGTCGCGACCGGCCTCGGCCTCTCGACGGGCGGCGTTGTACAGGTCGCGGGCGGCATCGAGGTAGAACGTCGCGTCAACGCCAGTCCTCTCATCCTGAGACGTTGAAGAACCGTATGTCTCGCGAGCCTCCTGGATCCGGTCATGCGCCTTCTGAAGCGCCTCGCGAACGGACGACTCGCCGTCACGGAACGAGATGCCGCCCGACACCCCGCCGTCACGGAACGTGATGCCGCCCCGATGCCTCGCTGCCGCCGAAGGTGAGGCGACCACCAATGGCCTCCGGGCCGATGACGAAGTACAGACCCTCGTGATTCTCGGCGGCCTCCTGCGCCTTCTCGGCCTCGCGTTGTCGCCCCTTTTCCCTCGTGAGACTGTTGAAGTCTCTTTCTCTGGGCCTCGGCGATCCGATGGCCTGGAGGCTCGGCGGCCTCCCTCGCCTTCTCGGCCTGCTCTTCCGTACTTTGAATCTGGGTCTCGATACGCTCGCGGGCCTCCCGCATCCGCTCGTCAATCCGCTCGCGGAGTTCCCGCTCGTCGACCCGCGATTCGTACTTACGCGACGACTTCTCGCCTTCGCGTCCCGGGGCCGCCTCGATGGTGGTCCGAGGCAGGAGGTCGCCTCTCACCTCATCGTTCTTGAAGTTCAACGCATCATCGGCATCGCCCGGTTTGCCGAGGCCCGGCGGGCCTGGTACGCGTAACGCCTTCAGGTCGATGCGAGGCGGGAGCGGCGGCAAGTTGTCCGCCTGAACCCGATCCGTGATCCGTTCCACCCTCGCGGCCGGTGGCGGTGGCAGTTCCGGGTCGGGCCGGTCAGCGAGCCGGACGTTGCGCTGGCGCTCGATGGCCCGCGCCAGCTCGCGCCGCCCAGGGCCGGCCCAGCGCCTCGCGGGCCTGCTTCCCGTCCGAGGACCTCGTACGATTTCAAGGCCCTGCGATAGAGTTCGGTGGCCTGATCGACCATTTGCTTCGAGTGATCGTCCAGTCGCTCGGCGCGGAGGCGGTGGAGCATCTCGTACGCCTCGCGCAGGACGGCGGCGGGGTCCTGGTTCGTCGATACCGTGACGTCCTTTGCCCCAATCCGCGTCTCGACCTTCTCCGGCGGTGCCGGGGGTTTCGGTGGATCTTGAGGGCGGTTGGGTCCCTGCAAGGCCCCGACCATCCCCAGGCCCGTCAGCAGCGACAGCGCCGCGGCCCAGAGCTTTCCCATCGTTGACCTCCTTCGAGCAGGTTCCTGATCGGCGGATCGCGACCGGGAGTGACTCTCGTCCCGGTGACGCCGCCACTCGTTCAATCCACGGCCGGTGCCAACGTCGCGACCACACGTATTCCCGAAGGTTCCATTGTCGCGCGATCTCGGTTGGGCGGAAACCCCTCGGTCACGATAGGGTGGCCCGGAAGGACTCACGCGACACCGCGAAACCGCAAAGCAGACGACGAAATCACTTGCCAGCCCCTTTTCCCTACTTCACCGCCCCGTCGCTTTGTGTGGGCCTTCCAAACGGCTTCTTCTTGCTCTGCCGACCTGCCGAGCCGGACGCGTCAGCGACGGACAGATCCTGGCATGCGGGGGGGACCGTCGCTGACGCGTCCGGCTCTGGTTTCATCCGGTCGGGGCTGGAAGCATCCGCGATGGTCACACGACGGTTTTCGACAGAGCGGCTTCTTCTCCATTCTTCCCTTTGCGGCTTCGCGGCCTTGCGTGAGTCTTCCAACCCCCCTCCCCTCTCGACCTCGCCCTCGGAATCCGGCGAAAATCGGGATTGGTCTCCCCGGTAACGTGCAGTACCGGTGTGTCGGACATCCTTCCGTCAGGGAGCACGCGAGATGGCCAGCCGACCGAACGGCGCCGTGCTTCGGCAGATCGACCGGTTGTTCACGACCGGCACAGTGTCGGGGCTCGGCGAACGGCAACTGCTGGAGCGGTTCGCCGCGAACCGGGATGAGGCCGCGTTCGAGGCGCTGGTGAATCGCCACGGGCCGATGGTCCTGGGCGTGTGCCGTCGGCTCCTGCGCGACCCTAACGACGTGGACGACGCCTTCCAGGCGACGTTCCTCGTGCTGGTCCGCCGGGCGGGCTCGATCCGCGACGGAAACCTGCTCGGGAACTGGCTCTACGGCGTCGCCCACCGCGTCGCCGGCCGAGGGCTCGGGTCGGCCCGTCGTGGCGAGCGAGAGACGAACGGTGGTCTCCGTCGAGTTGGTGGACAACACCGACAACGGCCTCGCCGAACGGCGCGACCTCCGCGCCGCGATCGACGAGGAACTGGCCCGGCTCCCGGATTCGCAGCGGCTACCGATCGTGCTCTGCCACATCGAGGGCCTGACCCACGAGCAGGCGGCCGAGCGGTTGAAGTGGCCCGTCGGCACGGTCCGCAGCCGCATGGCGCGGGGACGCGACCTGCCTCCGCGACCGCCTCACCCGCCGCGGCCTGGCCCCCGCCGCATTCGCCCTCGGCGTCGCCGGCACCTGGCCCGAGCTGGCCCCGGCCGCCGTGCCCCTCTCCCTGACGACAACGACGGTCCGTGCCGCGATCCTCTTCGCGGCGGGAACCCGCGCGGCCGCCGTCGGGGCCCTCTCCGCCGGCGCCGCCACCCTTGCACGAGGAGCCTTGAACGCCATGATCCTGAAGAAACTGACCGTCCTCTCCGCCGTCGGCCTGATGACCGCCGGTTTGGCCGGAGGCGGCGCGGTGGTTGTCGCCCAGCAAGGGGACCGTCCCGGTGGGACGGACTCGGCCGCCAAGGGGCAACCAGACTCATCCCAGCCACTCCTGCAACCGGGCAGCATCGAGCCCTCCGCCAGCCCTCGGGCAGCGGCCCCAATCGAGAAGGAAAAGTTCGGTTCGATCCTCGGAATCGACGGCAAACGAATCGTAATCAGTCTTGGTCGACTTGACGGCGTGGAGTCGCCACACGGATTACGACATCTTCCGCAAGCCTGTGACGACGAGTGAGTTGACCGTTCCCGTCTGGCTCGGCCGCATGCGCGTCTCGAAGGTCAGTGACAGGACGGCCGAGGGGGATCTCTACCGCCGGAATGAGAACGATGGGATCTCGGTTGGCAACTTCGTGGTGAGTTGGCCCAACTCGCTGTTCGTCGACGAGTCGCCTCACCCGCGCACACCTTCCGACCGAGGGTTTCAACTCGGCTCAGGAAACAGTGCCAAGAAGCTGACCGATCGCATCGCCGCCCTCGAAGCCGAGTTGGAAGCGCTCCGAAAGCAGGCGAGCACAGCCCCGACGGCCGCCGCCGTGCCGTCCCCATTCCGAACTCAGGGCGGGCTCGGATCGGGCGGATTCGGCGGCGGGGCAGCCGGCATGGGCGGGTTCGGTGGTGGCGTCGGACTGGGCGCGATGGTTCGAGGCGGCGACCAGAGCGAACGAATCCCCTACATCCAGGGCGCTTCAGTGATCGTTGTCCAGCCCGAGGGGCAAGATCAGGTCTTCGCCTACAGCTTGCCGAAAGGGGAATGGTACGCCCAGGCCCTTCCCAAGTCTCATCGGGGCAAGCGGGTGGTGCCGATCGTCTCGCAATCGCTGGCCGCCTTCACCGCCGGCAAATCCGTCTTCGCCTTCAGCGCCAGGACGG
The DNA here is from genome assembly GCA_963779675.1 of uncultured Isosphaeraceae bacterium. GTDB lineage: Bacteria > Planctomycetota > Planctomycetia > Isosphaerales > Isosphaeraceae > CAVZZM01. The sequence continues at coordinate 911,566 of CAVZZM010000014.1, read as the reverse complement.
GCCGTTGGAGTGAGCTGAAAGGAAATAGGGAAGGCCTCGTACCGGGCGTGGGCCAGCAGATGGTCCTGGTCGAGGACGAAGGGACGCTCCACGTATTCAGCCTCGAGACGGGCACCTGGAGCAGCCAGCCCATCAAGCCCTCGGCAAGCCCAACGAATGCCGTCGAACCAGAGAAGCCTGGGGATGAGGATTTGGGAGCGGCGAACCCTGTACCGGGCGACGTGCCACTCGTCCAGCGGTTCATGCAATTCGTCGCTCATCACCTCGCCGGAGCAGGATCATGTGACGATTTTCGATACTACTCAAAACAAGAAGGCGACGTACCAGGCGCCCGAAGGGACGAAGATCGTTCCGGTATTGACTCCTCACGCGGAAGGCATGGCCAAGTTCCTGATCCCGTTGCGATTCACAGGCCCCGGAGGTCCGCCAGATCGCCGCGTATGACATGGGTGCAGGCAAGTGGTCCGTCGGGGAGCTTCGAGAGCCGGCTCAGGGCCGACTCGAGCCGATCGGTGAATTGAGCGGTACGGCCGTCTACATCGTCGGTCGCTTCGTCGTACTGGCTGCCGTTAAAAAAATCGAAGGAATGAACCGTACCGCAAACGGGTTTGAGGACTCCTGGGAGGTCCGAGAATTCGCATCGCCACCTACTGTGGTACCGTCGCCGAATACGTCCGAACTCACCCTCCGCGAAGGGCCCGAATCCACTTATTCCAATCCACTTCGAACATCTGGACGACGATCGACCTCCGGGACGACGACAATTCGGCCGAGAACCCCCCGACGCCCGAGGAGGATGATAAGGCCACCGAATCAACGGAGCCGGTCGAGGACAAGTAGCAATGCGTTGCGGGATCACCGACGGGCGGGATCGAAGCGGCAAGTTGCCGGATCGATCCCGCCCGTTCGCGATTCCGAGGCCCCCGCTCCTATGTAGCTCCTATGTAGGTCAGGCTTCAGCCTGACAATGTCGGGTGTCGGGTGTCGGGTGTCGGGTGTCGGGTACAGAAGTCAGGCTAAAGCCTGACCTACAAGAGTGAGCGGCTCCCCGCTCAGTTCGGCATGTCGGAGCGGAACGGCGAGGCGGGCAGGCCCTCGGCGTTCTCGAGGTTGACCTGCGGGTAGCTGTCCCAGCCGTAGCGGACGGCCTGGGGCTGATCGACGCCCTCGGCGGTGACGACGACCGTCTTCCCGTCCTTGCCGATCTTCGCCTGCGCGGGGTGGAACGACCCGTCGGTCCCGGCCAGCTCGAAGCCCTTCAGCTCACCCCCCTCGTCGATCCGAAGGCCGCCGCCGACGTGATCGAACGACAGGATGGCCCTGCTCCCCCTCGGCCTTCATCGACTTGAAGATCGGGCCGGAATAGACGATGTCCTCGCCGTAGGCCAGCTTGCGGGCCGCCAGGGCCAGCCGATCGCCGACGGGCTCCTTCTTCTTGGGGTGGATGTCCTTCGCTTCGCCGACATCCGTGATGACGGCCATTCCGGTGTTGGGAGACTTCTCCAAAGTCATGAGCTGGGCCTCACGAAGACCGGCCCACTCATCCTCCGGCGGCGGCTCGAACGGGGCGAGCTGGACGAACAGGAAGGGGAAGTTTCCCTGTCCCCAGGCCTTCCGCCACGAGGCGATCATCGTCGGGAACAGTGTCCGATACTCCTCGTAGCGGCCGGCGTTCGACTCGCCCTGATACCAGATCGCCCCCTTGACCGCATAAGGAACCAGCGGCGCGATCATGGCGTTGTACAGGCCCGAGGAACTGTGGGTCGCAGACCGCTCATTCTTCATGTCGACCAGGCTCTCCAGGCCGGGCGTCGCCACCAGGGCCTCACGGCTGGTCCAGGACTCGGCGGGGGTTCCCCCGACGTTGGTGCTGATCAGCCCGATCGGCACGTCGAGGGCCTTGCGCAGGTCGCGGCCGAAGTAGTAGGCCACCGCCGAGAAGTCCTTCAACTCTTCGGGAGACGCCTTCTGCCACGACGCATCGACGTTCTCTTGCGGCTCATCGGCCGGCTGGCGCGGGACCGTGAACAGCCGAAGCAGGGGGTCCTTCGCCGCGTCGGAGGCGAGTTCCTTCTCGGACTCGTAGCTGTTGCCGAGCGTCCACTGCATGTTCGACTGGCCGGAGCAGAGCCAGACCTCGCCGACCAGGACGTTTTTGATCTCGACAGTCTGGTCGCCGCAGGAGATCGTCAGTGTCGCCGGCTCACTGCTGGCCTTCAGCGGCTCGAGCTCGACCTTCCACTTGCCCCCCTCGGCCTTGCCCGAGACCTCCTGGCCCTGGAACTTGACCGTCACGGTCTCGCCGTCGGTCGCCGTGCCCCAGACCGGCACCTTCATGCCCTGCTGGAGGACGGCGTTGTCGGTAAACAGGGCGTTCGGCTGGACCTCGCCGCGCTGTCCCTCCGATTACCAGCAGCGCCGTCAGGACGCCGCCAAGACCACCGCCCCACCACGAATCACGTGTCGTCATCAATGCGTTCTCCCAGGTGACTCTCCCATGTCCTCGCGACGAGCCACCTCCGCTCGTCGGGAACATGGTCGATCGCCGATCTTACCGGCCAGCGGGGGCCGTGGCACGAACTTCTTCCGCCGGGGCCGGGACCTTCCGGCACGTCCAAACGATTGTGAAGGTGCCCAAACGGTTGAACCGAAGGATGGGGGCCGGGACATTTTCGGAGAAACCTTGCGGGTCTCTCCGCGATCCTATTCGATAGACCCTCTTGCCAAGGGCCGGGCGTTCGCCGTCCGTCCGCACTCTGGCAACCTGGGGAAATCGGGCCTCGTCCTGGCCGTGGGCACGGCGAAGAGACGAGAGAAAGCGCACGAACGAACCCATCGCTGATAGAGCACAAACTTCTAAATTCACAAGGAGTTATGTCGAGTTTTGTGCGTGCGCTGGGCGCACGCGCCGCGACAGCCGGCGCACGGTCCTCACCCAACGCCCGACCGATCCGGGGTGAGGTAACCGGCGTCGGGCAGGGGAACCTGACCACCCTCTCATCCCGCAAGGCGCGTTGGTTGACATCGGGATCGCAATGGAACGAAGATGGGCCTGTTCCATCGGGCGGGTGGCTCGGCCGGTGCCCCTCCCTTCCGTTGGGTGGACCTCGGCGAGCGCAGGCTTCTGTTCAGTTAAGCGAGCATCGTGGAGACGAACGCCGAACTTCTGATGGAAGGGATGCGGCTGGCCCGGCCGGGTTGGCTCCTCACGCTGGTCCTGGCGATGCTGCCCTGGCTCGGCGCGTGGTTCCGCCCACGAATTTCATGGCCCTCGCTGAGCCCATTCCAGGATGCCCCCCGAGCCTGGGGCGGCCTGGTTCGCCATGTCCCCCCCCTGCTCCGCACGCTGGCGCTGGCCTGCCTGGTTGTCGCCCTGGCGAGACCACAGACCGTGGGAGGACAGGTCCGGATCGCGGGCAAAGGCGTCGCGATCGTCGTCGTTCTCGACCGCAGCCCCAGCATGGTCGAAAACCGCGTGTATTCGAAAGTAGTCGGGAAGTCGATCACACGGCTGGAGGCCGCCAAAAGAACCCTCGCCGAGTTCGTCCGGGGCCGTCCCGACGACCTGATCGGGCTCGTCGCGTTCGCCAACTACCCGGACCTGGTCTGCCCGCCGACGCTCGACCACGACTTCCTCATCGACATCGCCCGCGCCCTGCCCCCTGCGCGACCGGAAGAGGGCGGCACCAACATTGGTGACGCGACGGCCTGGGGCGTCGACGCCCTGCTTCATGCCCCCCCGAAGCAGAAAGTGCTGGTCCTGCTGACCGACGGCGACAACGAACCGCCGGGGACGGACCCACCGCCGCTCGATCCTGTCGAGGCGGCGAAAATCGCGCGGCCCTCGGCGTGACCGTGCATACCGTCGGCATCGGTCAGGCCGGCATCCTCCGAGGGACGCATGAGCTGACGGGCCTTAATGTGGCCGTCGGTGAGACCGGGGGGCCAAACCTCAACCTGCTCGGCGCCATGGTCCGCGAGGGTGGAGGCCGGATGTTCGTCGCGACCGACGCCGACGCCCTCACCTCGATCTTCCGCGCGATCGACGCCCTGGAGCGGAGCCCCGTCCAGGGGACGATCCGAACCCGTTATCGGGAGTGGTATCCGCCGTTTCTCGCCGCGGCCATCCTCCTGCTGGCCCTCGATCGGCTCCTCGCCAACGGACGCCTGCGACGGCTGCCCTGAACGCGACGCCGACCACGATCGTCGATCGTCACGGCAAGGCAGGTGGCCCGGCTCGCGAACCTCGCCGATATTTTCGGGCGGGAATGATACGATGGGTCGTGAGGCATCGCCTCCCGTTCGATGTCCTCTCGAAACACGGCTTACCGCCCTGCACTCGTACCCATGAATTTCGCCCGACCGATCCTATTGCTGCTCGTGATTGTCGTCCCTGTCCTGGTGCTCTGGGGATTGCGGGGCCGGGCGCGTCGGCGCGAGGCGTGGGCGGCTCTCGGTCAGGATGGCCGCCCAATGGCGGACGGAACATGGGGCTGGATCGTCGTGGTCGGACTGCTAATCGTCGCCCTGGCCGGTCCGCGCTGGGGCGCGTTCCGGGATCGGAATTGCCCGCTGGGCACGACGTCGTCCTGCTGATCGATGTGAGCCGCAGCATGGCGGCCGAGGATGCGGTCCCCGACCGGCTCGGCCTGGCGGTTGAGGCAGCCGAGGCGCTGGTCCGGGCCATCGGTCAGGAGCCTGGAGGCCGGGTGGCGGTGGTCGCCTTCGCCGGTCGTGGTGTCCTGCGATGTCCGCTGACGGAGAACCTGGGCGCCGTGGTCGATTCGCTCCATGCGCTGCGGCCGGGAGAGGTTCAACCTGGAGGATCGGACCTCCGATCCGCGCTGGCGGCGGCCCTTGATGCCTTTCGTCCGGGGGAGCAGCCAGAACCTGATGACGGCCGGTCAATCGTCCTCATCTCCGATGGCGAGGACCACACCGAGAGCGACTGGAAGACCATCCTGCCGGATTTGATTCAGGCCCGGGTGATCGTTCACTCGATCGCTGTCGGCGATCGCGAGGGCGCCCACCCGATTCCCCTGAACTCACCGTCCACGTCCGCGCAGGATCGCGCGTATCTGACCTATCGCGGTGAGACGGTTCAGACCCGCCGCGACGACGAGCCGTTGCGCGCCATCGCCGAGGCCACCGAGGGCGCCTTCCTGCCGCTCGGGCTGGCGCCCCCATCGGAGCTACGTCGGCTGTACCGCGACCGCATCGCCCCGGTCGCTCGTCGCACGAGGGACGCCACCCGCGCCCCCGAGCGTCCCGAGCGATTCACCCTGTTCGTGGTCGCCGCGTTCGTGATCGGGCTGATCAGTTCGTGTCCGGGACTGCCGCGACGGCTGACCACGGCCCTGCTGGCTGTCTCGTTGCTGACCGGCGCCGGGGCGAATTCGACGGCGGATCGAACAACCGGCGATCCACAACGGGCCGCCAAAGCGGTGCGTCGTGGAGACGCCCGTTACGCCGTCGGCGATCTGCGGGACGCACTGGCCGAGTTCGAGCGGGCTGCCGTACTCGACCCTGACGCCGTGGTCCCCCGGTACAACCGCGCGGCGACCCTCTTTCAGCTGAACCGATTCGAGGAGGCCGCTGCGGCCTATCGAGAGGCCCGGACACGGGCCGACGCGGGGCTCCGAACGAAGATCGATTTCGCCCTCGGAAACACGGCGGTCGCTCTCGGCGACTTCGCCGCGGCCATCGCGCAATACGACGCCTGTCTTGCATCGCCGGCGCGGGGGCCGGTTTACGACGCGGTGCGTCGCGATGCCTCGATCAACCGTTCGTTCGCCCAGCGCTATCGGGACGCGGCCACGAATTCCGAGGCTGGTTCCCCACTCGTCGAGGACGACAATCCCCGCGGCGAGCGCCCGGCACCCAGCCTTCCTGGAGAACCGGAAGCCGATTTCCCGAGCGAGAACCCTCAGGCCCGGGAGAACCGCGAGTCGACGACGCAACAGTCTGAGCCGAGCCCAACGCCGACGGGTTCCACACGTCCTGCGTCTTCTCCTCCGAACGAGTCGCCGGATCGTTCGCCTCAGGAGCGTCTGGAGGACGCCCTCCGGAACGCACGACGATCGCGCGACATTCGCAGAACCGATGAACCCCCTCCGCCGATCAGCGAACCGGATCGCAAAATCTGGTGAGTCCAGCTTCCATGAAGACACTCGGCGTTCTAGTCGCGTTACTGGGTTTGTCGCTCGGGGCCCTGGCCTCGCAAGAGAGCCACGATCGCGAACCCGCGCCGAAGTCGGAAGCGGGGCCCGGGGCGGAACCGATCCCGGCCCGTGCGGTCGTCGGTCGCGGGCCATTCTTCGCGGGGCAGGAGATCGTTGTGCAGGTCGTGGCTATCGCGGCCGGGGAACGGCCGGAGATCGAGCCGCCCGAGGTTCCCGGCCTCTCGTTGTTCGCGAGTGGAACGAGCGTGCATCCCCTCACCACGAGTGCCATCGGCGACATGGCCCTCAACGAGACGAATGCGTTTCTCTATGAGTTCCGCCTCGTGCCGGAACGGGCCGGGACAGTGGTGGTCCCGCCGTTTCGGCTGACCATCGGGTCGAGGTCGGGCAAGACGACCGCGTTACGCCTTGAGGTCCGCCCCGTGCCGGTCATCGGCCTCCCCGCCAGCTTCGCGGGTGGAGTCGGTTCGTTGACCCTGCGTGCCGAGGTCGTCCCGGATGCCGTGCGGGTCGGCCAGTCGTTCGAGTACCGGGTTCATCTCGAAGGGCCGGGCCCGGGGGACCGCCCGGCTTCCGGCGGACGTCTCCGAGCGGCTCGAGCGACTGTCCATCCAGCCCGAGATCGCCGCGCTGCCCGCCGAGACCACCGATGATCCTCCGACGCGGACGTTCCGATCCCGGCTCCGCCCCACACAACCGGGGGACGTCGTGCTGCCCCCCGTCTTGATCTCCTGGTTCGATCCGGCATCCCAACGCTATCAGACCACCAGCAGCGCGGCCGTGCCGGTTCGGGTCGTCGACGTTCCCGCGTTCGATCCCGGACGGTTCGACTATCAGCCCAGTGAGTCGGCGAAGAACAGCGCCCTGTCCGGTTCGGTCCTGTCTCGACGACGGATCTCCCGAGTTCTGACCTCGGGCCTGTTCTGGGCAACCTGGTGGTCCCCGTTCGCGGCTGTCCTGATCGCCTGGGCTGTCATGGTTCACCGTCGGCGTGACGACCCCACCCGTTGCGCCCGTCGTGCGTGTCGGCAACTCCGGGCGATCCGTCCGGATGAGCTGTCGAAGCCGGGGTCGCGGACCTTCATCGAATCCCGACTAGTGTTGTATCTGAAACTGGCCAGTGGCCGCCCTGAAGGCGTGCTCACACCGGAAGAAGCTCGTCGTGCGTTCGATCGTCTTGACAACCGACCCGGAACTCGCCGTGCGGGCCGGGCAACTGGTCGCACATTGTGATCGGCATCCGTTACGCCGCCGTCCGCGACACCGACAGCCGCGCCGAGTTGATCACGGACGCTCGGCGGGTGTTCGAGGTTCTCGGCCGGTCGTCATCCGTTGCCGCCATTCAGAGGGAGGCGGGACGGGTGGATCACAGTACGTCGTCTTGATGGTCCAGGAGGCACTCTGAGACCGCGTCGGGATGGCATGACGGCCGGAAGTGGAGTGCCCCTCTGTCGTTCGGGTCACGGATCGAGAGTCGAGCCTGGACCGGCCGGACTGTCAGGCGGATCACCGGCCGGTCGTCTATCCTTCACAGGTTGCTCAGGAGACGGTCAGAGCGAGGTGAACAGGGTTTTCAGGGCCCGCTCCCGTCGGCTTCTCGCGCTGGTAGGCCACGAAGTCGTCGAGGTGGAGCGGCAGGATCGTCTTGTTGATGAGCATCTCGATGTTCGTCAGCGGATCACCCTGGTCGGGGCAGACGAACAGGTACGCCACGCCGTCCTGCCCCATGCGGCCGGCGCGGCCGATGCGGTGGACGTAGTTCTCCGGGTCATCCGGGATGTCGAAGTTGATAACGTGGCTGATGTTGCTCACGTCGATGCCTCGGCCGACCACGTCGGTGGCGACGAGCACCTGGATTTTCGCGTCGCGAAACCCTTGCATGACGCGGTTGCGGGCAGACTGCGGGAGGTCGCCGTGGATCGTGGCGACGCCTCGAACCTTGCCCTGGAGCCGATCGGCCAGCTTGTCCGCCCCCCGCTTGGTGCGGGTGAAGACGATGCACTGCCGGGGCTCGTCGCGCCGCAGCAGGTGGATCAAGAGGTCGAGCTTGCGGTCCTGGGAGACGGTCACGTAGTACTGCTGGATGGATTCGACGGACACCTCGTCCCGGGAGAGGTTCTGCTCGATCGGCTCGTACATGTACTTGCGAGCCAGCCGGCGAATCTCCGGGCTGATGGTGGCGGAGAGCAGCATGGTCTGGTGCGGGTCCGGGATGCGTCGCAGGATGCGCTCGATGTCGGGCCGGAACCCGATGTCGAGCATACGGTCGGCCTCGTCCAGCACGACGTGCAGGGCGTCGCCCAGATAGAGGGTCCGTCGCTCGATGTGATCGATGACACGTCCTGGCGTCCCGACGACGATGTCGACGCCGCGCGCCAGGGCGCGGAGCTGCCGATCGATCGGCTCGCCACCGAAGATTCCGCAGGTGACGACATCCATCCCCTGGGAGAGCTTCTCGAATTCGCCGACGATCTGCTGCGTCAGCTCGCGAGTCGGCGCCAGGATCAGGGCCTGGGGGCCTCGACCTCGAGGCTCGAGCATCTCGATCAGTGGAATCGCGAACGCGGCGGTCTTGCCAGTCCCCGTCTTCGCCTGACCGATGACGTCGTTCCCGTCAAGAGCTTCCGGAATGAATGCCGCCTGGATCGGCGACGGGGCCTGATAACCGGCACGCTTCAGCGACCGGCGCATGTCGGGACTCAGCCCCATGGACGGAAACCCGACTGGGGTTTCCTCAACGGCACGTTGGATCAAACAAACCTCCTCCACCAGTGATTGCGACACTGGGGATCAACAATACAAAGCCTCGCTCGGACGTGTACAACGGCCAGCAGAGGCCAGAGCGGGCGGGAGTTGCAGTGACTCTGTCTATTCACTTATACCCTATCAACTCAACCCGTTTGTGTCAAAACCAGTACGTTCGAAGGCCCTGTTCGGTTCGTGCCGATTCTACCGTCTTGCTTCACCCCTCCGGACCCCGATAGGCTCATCTGGGGAGTACCTCGGGTGCCGGTCGTCCAAGTACTGATCCGGCGGTCGCGCGTGGCGACGCCGTCGCGGAACGATTTCCGGCACCCTTCGAGCGACTGGGAGCGGACGCCGTGGCCGACCAACCGAACGCCGCTGGAGGCGATCTTCAGCAGAAGTACCGGCAATTTCTCGACCTGATGCCGCTGACCCTGGCACTGGCGGGCCTGCCACCGAGCGAGAACCGGCTGTTCCCGAGGATCACATCGAGGCCCGCGCGATTACCGTCAAGGCCGCCTACCAGGTTGCCCGCGACACCGTGCGGGAATGCCTGGGCGGGTCGTGAGAGGGATTCCGATCGAAGCCGGTCCCCGGCGCCGATTCGTCCCCGAGGCGCTGATGCGCCCACGCGTCGAGAGCCGATAAGAATGGCCGTGGCGGGTTGGGCCGCCGGGCAGTGCTCCGGTGGCCCGAGACAACTCCGTGCGAACCACTTCCCCCGCCACGTCACGGCAACGGCAACCCTCGCGAAAGGCCATTCTCGCAATGACGAAGCAAGCAGAGCGCGGGCCGCGCCGGCTCCGGGCCAAATTGATCGGTCTGGGCCTCGACGGACGTGGCGGACCGCATCGTGTCCTCAGAGGAACCGACTGTGTGATGCTCGGGGGTTCGGAAGAAACCCACGCGGAGATGATCGAGACGATGCTCCGGCTTGAAGTCGAGCTGGAGCGTCGGGGCCAGCGTCTCGGCGATGTTCCCCCGGCCGAACTGGCCGACATCGCCTGGCGCATTGACTCCCCCGAGTTGCATGCGATCGCCCTCCAGCATGCGAGGACGGACTCGCGGAACTCGGGCAAGCCTTCGAGGAATCGACCGCGGAGGAGCTGACCGAACTGGCGACCGGGCGGGGGACGTAAACTCACGTCTCACGTCGTGGTAGGACGGTGTCGCGCGAATGCCGCCGGCCCCCGGAGATTGTCCGGGGGCCGGCGGCTCGTTCCATTCAAAACGATCCGCAATCCCGAACCCTACGCCGGGATGACCATTCATGCATTGGGCAGTGCTTCCAACGCCGGACGTTGTATTTTCCGAACGAACGGTGGCTCCTCCATGAGGTGGTCGAGAAGGCCAGGGACCTCCAGGGTTCCGACCTCCCCGTTCGCCTGGCCTTCGTGGTTCGTCATGCCCTGCCGCATCATTTCGTCGCGATCGGCGGCAAGATCGGGTGCCGTTCGACCCCGATCGATCCGGGGCCCTCGAGTCAGTACCGGGGCGGTCGAGAGAACCGTCCAGGCCACGATGCTGCCCACGGCCACCGCAAGGGAAGGGACGGGTCGAACGAGCATCCGCTCATGATCTGCAACGGTGCCAACATCATTGAGAATGCTCCCGAAGCCCCTGGGTTTTATCATGATTATGAAAAATTATCATCTTAATATTTCATGGTATCCAGAAAACCTGAACCAGCCTTGAGCCGGCGATAAAATCCCGTTCATGTTGTCCAATCCGACTTTCGGTTTCGTATGTCTCCTGTTCGAATGGAGTGGTCCTGGTGGGGCCGGCCATCGCTGGTTGAACGTGTCTCGCGGCGCTCACCCGGATTCGAGAGGACCGTGATGGGCATTCGAATCCTGGTCGTCGAGGACGATCCGTCGATCGCCGACTCGCTCGTCCGCGGCCTGCGCGAGGAGGGGTTCACCGTCGAACACGTCGCCGACGGTGAGGTCGCCCATATCGTCCTCGAGTCCCGCGAGTGGGATCTCGTCCTGCTTGATTGGTGGCTCCCCGGGCGCGGACGGTCAGGAGGTCCTGCGACGCTTGCGGCTGCGCCGATCGCCAGACGCCGGTTTTGTTCCTGACCGCGCGGGATGCCGTCTCGGACCGGGTACTCGGGCTCGACTCCGGTGCGGATGACTATCTCTGCAAGCCCTTTGATTTCGACGAGTTGCTCGCGAGGGTCCGCGCCCTCATCCGACGACGGGACGGAGGTCACGGCACCCTCCTGGATTTTCGAGGGGTCATCGCCGACCTGGCCAGCCAGCGCGTCGAGCGGGACGGGAACCCAGTCGACCTGACGGCCAAGGAATATTCGCTGCTGATCTACTTCCTGCGCAATCCGGGGCGGGTCCTCTCGCGAACCCGGATCTACGAGCATGTCTGGGATGAACGCTATGACGGGCTCTCGAACACCCTGGAAGTTCACGTCAATGAGCTGCGACGGAAACTGGAGGCTCACGGGCCCCGTTTGATCCAGACCCTGCGTGGCCGAGGCTACCTGCTTGGTGATCCGCCCGAGACGGCGGGGGGAGGCCATTCATGACACTGGCCAATCGGCTCTCCGCGTTCTTTTTGATCTCCCTCGCCGCCGTGCTGCTGATCTTCTCGATGAGCCTCTACGGCCTGGCCTGGGTGTATCTCTACCGCCAGCTTGACGTTCGTCTCGATGCGACCCTCGATGCCCTGGAGGCCGCCGTGGACGTCGAGCCTGGGGGAATGGAGTGGGAACCGGACGAGCGGCTCATCCTGCTCGGCATCGATCCGGGCGACGACCAGGTTCGTTGGGCCGTCCAGGATGGAGAGGGGAACCTCGTCGATTCGTCGACGAACGCTCCGGATCGGGATTTCCCTCCTCAGGGAGTGATGCCGTTCGTTCTCCACGATCAGAAGGATGCCACGTCATTCTTCAACCTCCCCGGTTGGCGGCTTGCCGTCAGGCACCTTCGACTCGAAGAGTTGCTTCAGGCCGGCCGCGGCCACCCCGAGGATGATGACCCGGACGACGATGTCGAGCATGCCGAGTTGATCATCGTCGCGGGGTCCTCTCCGGCCCCGGTGTGGACCGTGCTCGGACGGCTCGCTCTATCTCTGCTGGTGATCTCCGTGGTTGTCTTGAGCGTCTGTACTGCGGTGGGACAGCGACTGATCCAGCATGGGCTTCTGCCCGTGCGGCGGATGGCCCGTTCGGCCCGTGTCCTGAACCCCTCGGAGCCGGGCTGGGGCCTTCCCGAGCCGGGCACCCACGACGAGCTCGACGAGTTGGCGAGATCATTCAACGACCTGCTCGGTCGCCTCCGCGATGCCTATGACCGACAGCGAGATTTCGCCGGCGATGCCTCGCATCAACTCCGAACCCCGCTGACGGCCTTGCTTAGCCAGGTCGATCTAGCGTTGCGACGAGAACGACCTGCCGAGGAGTACCGTCGATTTCTCCGCACGGTGCGTGACGAGGGCCAGCGTCTCCGGGAGATCATCGAGGGGTTGCTGTTCCTGGTGAGGTCTGAGGCGGATGTCGATCTTGCGACACTCTCGGAGATTGACCTCAATCGCTGGTTGTCGGACCATCTCCAGCGTTGGGCCGATCATCCTCGAGCGGACGACCTCACGGTCGGGCGGCTCGATCCGACCGGGATGCGGGTTCGCGTCCATCCAGGCCTGCTCTCTCAGGCCGTGGACAACCTGATCGAGAACGCCTTCAAGTACAGCGACCCGGGCGAGCCGGTTATTGTCGAACTTCTTCGCGAGGGTGATGTCGCCACCCTGGCCGTGGAAGACCGCGGTTGTGGCCTGGAGCCCGAGACCGCCGCATTGATCTTCGAGCCGTTCTACCGGGCGGAGTCCAGCCGGCGTTGTGGCCGACCCGGAGTCGGCCTTGGCCTGGCTGTCGCCAGCCGAATCGCGAGGCTCTTCCGAGGGTCCCTGTCCGTCAACAGCCAGATGGGACGCGGCAGCCGGTTTGAGCTGAGTCTGCCCGTCGTGCCCGCCCTCGTACCGCGTTCCCTGTGAGTCCGAACACGCACGCAACTCGGGAAAGGGAGGAACACCAACATCTCACCCCCGGGCCCGAACATTGAGGCGGGCGTGGCCCCGAGGGTCCCTACTTCCGAATCATGTCGTGTTTTCTTGAAGCCGCGCAAGAATTCTTCGAAAGGATCGGCGCCATCCGACCAACCCCCACAATCATCACTCGGCAACCGATCGAACCAATCGAGACCGAGCGGCAACCGCGCGATTACGGGCGCTCTCGACGTCGGGATCCAGGACGGTGATGTGCCCCATCTTCCTTCCCGGAGAGGCGTTCCGCTTGCCGTAGAGATGAAGGTGAATGGCCGGGTCGGCCGCCAGGGCGGATCGCCCAGTCGGGATCGCCGTCCGACCAGAGGTCACCGAGCAGGTTCACCATCGCCGCCGGGGACCGCAGCGTCGAGGGGCCGAGGGGCAACCCGGCCAGCGCCCGGACCTGCTGTTCGAACTGGCTGACCTCGGCCGCCTCGATCGTCAGGTGCCCGGAGTTATGAGGCCGGGGCGCCAGCTCGTTGATCCGCAACTACCCCTCGGCGGAGAGGAAGAACTCGACCGTCAGAACACCGACAGTCCCAACGCCTCGGCGACCGCCCGCGCCAGGTCCTGCGCCGTCTGGGTCACGGCCGGGCCGATCGGCGCGGGGATGAGGGTCGTATCGAGAATGTGCCGGTCGTGCTGGTTCAGACAGGCCGGGTAGGTGATCGTTCGGCCATCCGTTCCGCGGGCCACGATCACCGACACCTCGGCCGCGAACTCCACCACCGCCTCGGCGACGCAGTCGACCCGGTTCAGCGAGCCCCAGGCCCGTTCGGCGTCGCTTGCTCTCTCGAGCCGGACCTGGCCCTTGCCGTCGTACCCCGTAGCCGCCGTCTTGAGAATCACCGGCAGTCCCAACTCCGGGATTGCCGTCGACAACTCCTGCAGCGTCCGGACCGGTCGCCAGGGAACGGTCGGGAATCCGCGTCCTGCTTAAAAAACCCTTCTCCCGCAAACGGTTCTGGCTGATCCAGACGGTACGCCAGCCGGGTCGGGTCGGCACCTGCGTCGGCAGAGCCAGCGCAGGCCCGGGGCCGAGACGTTCTCGAACTCGACGGTGGCCGCGCTGCACCCGTTCGGCAAACGCACGCAACACCCGAATGTTATCCGAAGGGCCAAAGACCGCGTCGTGGGCCACCTGGGCCGCCGGCTCGTCGCCGCCGTCGCAGAGGACGACCGTCCGATAGCCCATCCGGGCGGCCTCGCGAACGAACATCCGCCCGAGCTGACCGCCGCCGATCACACCGAGGGTCGCGGGCGGCAACAGGGGCGGTTCCTTCGAAGCTGGGTCGACTCGCGGTGGGGATCGCACTCATTCGGGCCGCTCCGGCACGCCGTCGGTCTGGTCCCGACGGAACGCGACCAGGGCCTCGTGAACCTCGGGATACTTCCGCCCCAGGATGGCGGCGGCCAGCAGTCCGGCATTCGCCGCGCCGGCCGATCCGATCGCCAGCGTGCCAACCGGAATCCCCCGAGGCATCTGCACGATTGACAGTAACGAGTCGACCCCGCGCAGCACCTTGCTCTCGACCGGCACGCCCAGTATGGGCAGGGGCGTGACGGCCGCCAGCATCCCGGGAAGGTGCGCCGCCCCTCCAGCCCCGGCAATGATCAGTTCCAGCCCCCGTCCCTCGGCGTCACGTCCATACCGCAACAGTCGATCGGGCGTCCGGTGAGCGGAGACGATCGCGCGTCTCATGCGGCACTCCGAGCGACTTCGAGAACCTCGGCGGCATGCCGCATGGTCTCCCAGTCCGACCGGCTTCCCATCACGATCCCGACCAGTGGGTTCTTTGATGGCTCGTCTGACATGGTAATCGTCCGGTGCGACTTAATTGCAGAAAGACTAACCTACGGCCTTGATCGATCGCCAACCAGTGTAATGCGATGGCCTAACCTTCGCGCTGGCGTCTGGGGGAGCGGCCCGATTACGATGGGAACAATTCTGCCAGCTGGACCATTCCCATGATCGTAAGATCACCCCTGGCAAGGCCCCGATCGCGTTCCGGTGTCGCCTCCTTACCGTAGGTGGAGCGACGACTCGATTCGATCGTCTCCGTCCGCGAGTCGTAATCCTCGAGAATGCCCCGAAGAGACCCATCCGATGCGAACCCAGACGATCCTGGCCCTGAGCCTTGCCGCGGTGCTCGGCCTTCGCGTGCCGGTTCGGGGCCAGGACTCGACCACGCCTGACGCGACCCGTGCCGAGGCCGACGCCGCCCAGCCGGCCCCGGGGCACTCCCTGCACGGCGAGGCATTCGACGACGGACCGCGGCAGGAAGCTCACCTCATGCCCGGCATGGGGACAATCCACTTTCCCGTGTCGATTGCCACGACCGAGGGCCAGGCTTTCATCGACCAGGGGGTCGCTCAGCTTCACTCCTTCTATTATCTGGAGGCCGAGCGGTCCTTCCGACAGGCCGCCCGGATCGATCCCGCCTGCGCCCTGGCCTACTGGGGCATGGCCATGGCGAATACCAACAACGCCAAACGGGCTCGGGGCTTCCTTGATGTTGCTCTCGAGAAAGCCAGGTCACGGTCGGTCACCCGCCGTGAACAGCTCTATCTTGACGCTCTCGCCGGCCACTACAAAGAGGGAAAGGGGATCGACGACAAGGCCCGCCGACAGGCATGGCTCCGGGGTCTGGAGAAGGTCGTTCAGGAATTCCCCGCCGATATCGATGCCCGGGCCTGGCTGGCGATGGTCACCTGGGAGAACTCCCGGCAAGATGGAATCGGCAGCCGACAGGCGGTCGATGCCCTGCTCAAGTCGGTCCTCGCCGTCGAGCCGTTACACCCCGGTGCCCACCACTACACGATCCATCTCTGGGACGGCGTCCAGCCGGAGCAGGCCCTGTTGTCCGCCGCCTTGTTCGCTCGCTCGGCCCCTGGAATCGCGCACGCCTGGCACATGCCCGGCCATACCTACACCGGGCTGAAACGATACGGCGACGCCGCCTACCACCAGGAAGGCTCAGCGCGCATTGACCACTCGATGATGCGGCGCGAACGAGTGATGCCGTTCGAGATCCATAACTACGCTCACAACAACCAGTGGCTCGCCACGAGCTTGAGCCACGTCGGTCGGGCACGCGACGCCATCACCGTGTCCCGCAACCTCGTCGAGCAACCTCGCGACCCCAAAAAGAACGCCGCGAGCGACTCCGGCTCCGCCCAGCGCTACGGCCGCAAGCGCTGGACCGAGGTTCTGATCCGCTTCGAACTCTGGGACGATCTCTTGCAGGCGGCTGGGTCCGTTGCGCTTGACTGGTCCGACCAGCCGGCCGAACGGATCGAACGGTACTACAGCCTCGGCCTCGCTCATGCCGGCCTCGGCGACCGAGCGCAACTCGCCAGTCAAGTCGACGCGCTCAAGACGCTGGTTGCCGGGGAACAGCGGAAGGCGTCCGGTCAGAGCAAGGGTTCGCGGCGACGCCCGAGTGCCTCCGGTGCCACCGCCGCGCTTGCGGAACTGGAAGGGCAGTTGAAGCTCCTCGATGGTGAGCACGATGGCGCGTTCGCGGAGTTCAAGAAGGCGTCCGGGATGCGCAAGGAGGCACTCGCTCGCGCGTATCTGGCGGCGGGCCGTCACGAAGATGCCGAAAAGATCGCCCGGGAGAACGTCGATCGCAATGCGGACCAGGTGCCGCCGCTCGTCACGCTTGTCGAGATCCTCAATGGAGTCGGCAAGACGCGCGAAGCCCAAAAGGTCTACGCGAAGCTGGCCCCCCTGGCCCGCAACGCCGACCGAGATACACCACCGTTCCAGCGTCTGGAAGCCATCGTCGCCTCGTGGAGCGCCGACGGCGACTGGTCGCCCCCTTCAGACAGCTCGCCCGAGTCGATCGACTCGGCGACCCTCAATCGCATCGACCTGGCGACGGTCGGCCCCCTGACGTGGTCCCCCTACCCCGCCTCTCCGTTCTCGAGGACCGACACCAGGGGACAGTCCTGGTCACTCTCCGACCACGAAGGCCGGATGGTCCTGTTGATCCTCTACCTCGGCGGAGATTGTGCCCACTGCATGCAGCAGTTGGAGACCTTCGGGAAAGCCCACGAGCGATTGAAGGACCTTGGCGTGGATGTGGTCGGCGTCAGCACCGACGCCGCGGGGCCGACTCGCGAGTTGAAGAACAACCAGGAAGGGGTCTTGTTCCCGATGCCCTTGCTGGCGGACCCCTCCCTCGAACTCTTTCACACCTATCGCTGTTTCGACGACTTCGAGGACCAACCGCTCCACGGGACATTTCTGATCGATGGTCAAGGGAACGTTCGCTACCACAACATCTCGTATGAACCATTTCTCGATGTGGAGTTCATCGAGGACGAGGCCAGGCGTGTCGCGCGGATCACCGGATTAACCACAACCGCGGACAAGTCAGCCACAGCCGCCGAATGATCGTGTGTGGGACGGAGCCTGGCCCCCGCGGACCCGGCCCGCGGGGGCCGTCTCGTTTCGAGTGTCCCGAAACGGTATAATCTCGCGCAAGAGGAAAACCGCGCGCGGAACGCTTCACCCAGGCCCTTTCCTCCCCAACGTCGATCCGTCGCGCCGCGTCCTTCCGGCGGTCTTGATTCCCTACCGATGATGATGTCCTTCTCGTGAGCCAACCCACATCCAAGCTCCGGCGACGACTGAAGCCGCTGGCCGGAAAGCCGGAGGGGACGCTCATCGTCCACGAGATCTATCGCAGCATCCAGGGCGAAGGGACCAACGCCGGACTTCCCTGTACCTTCGTCCGGCTGACCGCCTGCCATCTGCGGTGCCGGTATTGCGATACGCCCCAAGCCTTTCAGCAAGGGGAGACGCTCCCGGTCGACGAGGTCGCCGCCCGTGCGCTGGCGACCGGCGATTCGTTGATCCAGGTGACAGGTGGGGAGCCCCTGCTCCAGCCCGAGGTCTTCCC
Organism: uncultured Isosphaeraceae bacterium; assembly: GCA_963779675.1. Lineage (GTDB taxonomy): Bacteria > Planctomycetota > Planctomycetia > Isosphaerales > Isosphaeraceae > CAVZZM01. Next base: position 893,673 of record CAVZZM010000014.1, on the reverse strand, counting down.
GTTGATGACCCGGCTGGCCGATGCCGGTCGGATCGTCTTGCTGGAGACCAGCGGGACACTCGACATCGCTCCGGTCGACCCGCGCGCCCGGATCATCCTCGATGTAAAGACGCCCGGCTCCGGAGAGGTCGAGGCGAACCTGTGGTCGAACCTCGAACGGCTCAGGCCGACCGACGAGGTCAAGTTCGTCGTCTGCGACCGTGCCGATTTCGACTGGTCGATCGACCGGGTACGCGAGTATCAACTCACCGATCGCTGTCCGGTCCTGGTTGCCGCGTCTCAAGGCCAGGTCGAACCCGCGGAACTGGCTGCCTGGGTTCTTGAGTCACAGCGGCCCTTGCGCCTCCAGGTCCAACTCCACAAAGTTCTCTGGGGACCGAAGGCACGACGCGTTTGACAGCAAAACTCTCGCCCCCCATGCGCTCCGAAATCGACACGGAGACTCGACGAGATTTTTTGCCCGGCTCACTCACCTTCCCACCCGACTGACTGTTGGGGGGACTTTCCTAGCTAAAAGCCAGCGTCAGGCGGAACCCGACGAGTTGCTGCAAGGCGACGAGCGCCACCAGGCAGAGGGCCGTCAATATCGCCATTCGCGAGACGTTCGTCATCATCAGGCGCCTTCCCTGACCGGTCGTCAGGTTCATGACGCCGCTACGGATCGTCAGCCACGCGCCTAGAAGGAGCAGGCTCATGCTTGGGGCGAGAATCAACAGGCTACCCCAGCGATCAATCGCAGACATTCCCGGACCTCCCCGAAGATCAGCCCCCGACTTGTTGCTCTCCATAAGAGAGAGAAACGATTGGGCTCGATCGTGAACGCACGCAAGTGGGGGCCGAGACGACCGTTGCCCACACCGTGCTTGGAAAAAAGTATACTCGTCGAACTTGAGATAAAATGTTAGGAACCTGGAGATTCGAGGCGGCGTGCTCTCTCCAATGTTCCAACCGACACAACCAGCCCTAGCCTTGGCGGTTTCGCGATCCGCGGAACTTGACGTCGACGGGTTCCGCGTTGTTGTGGAAAGGCATCCGCGGGCGTTCGCTCTCTAACGGGCGATCGTGCGACAGAAAGGAGTCGCCGTGCGACCGACCGATCTGGTCGAGCATAGTGTCAAGCAAATGGCGTACCGAACATTGGCTCGGCCTCTCGCGCTCTGCGTACTGGTCGCCTTTCCCCTGACCGTGCTCAACAGCGTCAAACCTCTGGTGATGGACGATTCCCTCTACGTTCAGCATGCGCATGCACTCGCAGCCGACCTGGGGAACCCCTACGGTTTCGTGCTCGAAGGCTACGACCGGTCGATGCCCGCCGTCTGGTTGCTCAGTCCGGTGTTTTTCCATTACTGGTGGAGCCTGGCGATCCGGCTGTTCGGGGAAAACCCATTCCTCTGGAAGCTCTGGCTTTTCCCAGTTCATGTTCTGTTCGTGGTCAGTCTGCACGCCCTCTTCCGGCGATTCGCACCTCGGCTGGAATGGCCGCTGACCATCCTGACCGCTTACTCGCCCCTGTTCCTGCCCTGCACGAACCTGATGCTCGACGTGCCAAGCCTGGCGCTCGGGCTGGCGGCGGTTGTCGCGTTCCTGCGATCGTGCGAGAGTGAGGAACGGCTCGGTTTTCAAGTGGTTCTGGCGGGACTGCTCGCAGGGGCTTCGGCCCAGGTCAAATACACGGGCCTGCTCGTGCCCGCCGTGTTCCTGGCAGCCGGCACGGTCCGCGGCCGCTCTGCCCTGTTGCGTGCCCTGATCGCCACGGCCATCTCGGGACTGATCTTCGTCGGCTGGGAAGCATACGTTGCGCAACGCTACGGCGCTTCACACTTCCTGATTCAGGTCGGACTGAGGCAGTCACGACTGATCGACAAGCTGAATCTGGTTCGAGGGCTGTTGAGCAATCTTGGGGCGTTGACTCCCGCAGTCCTCATGCTCAGCTTGATCGCAGTGGGGCGATCTCGGCAGCGACTCCGCGCTTCGGCGACCATCCTGGCCGCCGGATATGTCGGGGCGCTGACGGTCGGCCCGAGCATGGTGTTCTTCACCATGTTGGGCGTCTGGTACGTGGTGGTGCTGGCGCAGGCTGTCCGGCGATTGATCGCCCGGGACCCGCGCGATCAGAACATGGCGCGTCGTGGTGGGACCGTATCGATCCCGAGGTTCTGTTCCTCCTGTCGTGGCTGGGCATTGAAGTGCTCGGCATGCTGGCGCTCTCGCCGTTCTCGGCCGCCCGGCGGTTGATGGGGACGATTGTCGTCAGCACGCTGATTATCGGTCGGCTCGCCTCCCGGATTGGGGTCGTCGAGGGACGTGCTCTCGTCCGTTCGACCTGGCTCTGCGCGGCCCTCAGTGCGGCGGGGGGACTGGCTTTTTTCGTGATCGAGTACCGCGATGCCCGGGCGATCCAGAAGGCCCCCGCAACGGGCCGCTCGATACCTGGATGCACGTGACGGCGACCACGAACACACCTGGTGGTACCTCGGCCGCTGGGGGTTTCGTTATTACGCGGATCGCGCCGGGTTCCAGATCGTGACCCCCGGTGCCTCCCGGTTGCGGCAAGGGGACTGGCTGGTCGTTCCGGATGAGACGATCATCAAACCCCAATTCCAACTGAACCCGGACACGATCGAGCGGGTCAAGACCCTGGTAATGGAAGATGACCTGCCCTTACGCACCCTGCCGACTTACTATAATGGAACCGCCCCGATCGAGGCCGTTCGCGGCCCGCGGTTGAAAATCGCGATCTACCGAGTTCGAGGTGACGTCGTCCCTCGGATCAGCCCGGCGTCGCGGCTCGCCTCGATCGACTTCACGCGGTCACGCCGGTAGGGAACGGGGGTGAAGCGTGTCACCGCGCTCCACTCACTCGGCATTGTCAAGCGGAAGTGAAAACAGGCGACGGGCGTTTCTTGTGGTCTGAAAGGCGAGTTCCTCGAGCGAGATGCTGCGAAGTTCGGCGATCCGAGCCGCCGTCAGCGCGACTCGGGCCGGCTCGTTGGTCTTCCCGCGGAACGGATGGGGGCTCAGATACGGACTATCGGTTTCCACCAGCAACCGATCGGCGGGCATCCTGGCCGCAACATCGCGTAACGGGTCGAGTGACTTGTTGGCGAAGGTGACCATTCCGGCGAACGAGAGGTGCAGGCCGAGGTCCAGGAGGGCCGTAGCGTCTTCCTGGGTGCCCGTGAACGAGTGCAAGACCCCACAAATCGGCTTTCCCTGACGGGCGAGCTGCTCGATCACATCGGCATAGCACTCGCGACAGTGGATAATCACTGGCAAATTCCGATCCCGGGCCAATCGGAGGTGTCGGTCGAAGGAGCCTTGCTGAACTTCGAAGGGGGTGCGATCCCAGTATCGGTCGAGCCCGGTCTCACCGATGGCGACCACTCGCTCCTCCCCGGCGAGTGCGACGATCCGATCCCAGTCCCCGGGTTCGGCCTCCCCGGCGTCGTTGGGATGGATCGCCACGGCGGCCGAGATGCGAGTATCACGATGGGCCAGGGCAATCCCCTCCTGGCTGTTCCTTGCGGTCGTGCCGGCTGTCACGATGTGAATCACCCCGTTACGGGTCGCGCGATCCAGCACGTCGCGGAGATCGTCGGCGAACCGTGGGGACGTTAGATGGGCATGGGTATCGATCAGGGCCGGGGGATCGGGAACGACGGTCTCGCCTGCCATGGTATCACCGATTGAGGACGCCGGATCGTCATTTGCAAGGATCACGCCCCATCGGCGAGACCACCGAATCGTCATGCAGTGTTCATTAAAGAAAGATAATAAGTGGTTTGGAAAACATTCTGGGTCGCTCTTTCGGTCCTCCGTGTGGTTGATTGTCGGATCGCTTGACAGACGTGTCAACGGCCTGATAGGTTATCGACTTGGGGCCGTTTCGTGGATGTCGGCACGTTGCCTTGGCCGTTGGCAAGGCGACGATTGCCGGAGCATCTCCTGAACGCCGTCCGGTTCATCGCCGGGCGGCCCCTGCTCGGTGTCGAAAGGGCTTGCGGGTCGTCGCGGTTCGCGTCGCGTGGTCCGGGGCCGAGATGCCGGGTGTGCGAGGAGGCGTCGCGCCAGGCCGGAGCGTTGGGCGCGGCTCGGAGACCGAACCACGCCTTCTCGGCGGGGTCGTTCGTTCGGGCCTGCTGGATCGGTCCCTCGCGCCTGGTCGTCTCGTCGGTTGTACGCCTCGGAGGGGTTGCATGAGCCTGGATCTGGTCCGCATCGTCGACAGCATCCATCGAGACAAGAACATTCCCAAGGAAGTCTTGTACGAGGGGATCGAGTCGGCGCTGGCCACGGCGGCCAAGAAGCATTACCCCACCGCCGAGGAGATCACCGTCAAGATCGACCCGGAGTCCGGTCGGCCCACGGTGAAGACCGACGGCGAGGAAGTCGACCCACCCGATTTCGGCCGGATCGCCGCTCAGACGGCCAAACAGGTCATCATTCAGAAGATTCGCGAGGCTGAGCGCGACAGCCTCTACGACGAGTTCGAGAGCCAGCGTGGTGAACTGGTCACCGGCACCGTCCAGCGGTTTGAGGGTGGGGCCGTCACCGTCAACCTCGGGAATGACAAGATCGCGCTGTTGCCCCGCAGCGAGCAGATCCCCGGTGAGAGCCACCACCCCGGCGAGCGCGTCCGGGCGATCATTCTCGACGTCCGCAAGGTCGGCCAGCGGGTGAAGATCATCCTGAGCCGTACCCATCCGGACTTCGTGCGGCGCCTCTTCGAACTGGAGATCCCCGAGATCGCCGATGGCGTGATCTCGATCCGGGCCCTGGCCCGAGAGGCCGGCTACCGTTCCAAGGTGGCCGTCAGCTCGCTCGACACCAAGGTCGACGCCGTGGGGGCCTGCGTTGGCGTTCGAGGGACCCGGATCAAGAACATCGTCGACGAACTGGGCGGCGAGCGCATCGACATCGTCCGGTGGAACGAGTCGTTGCAAGTCCTGATTCCCAACGCACTTCAGCCGGCTGAAATCGACGAAGTCATGCTGTGCCAGCTCCTGGGGCGGGCCATCGTTCTGGTTCGCGAGGATCAGCTTTCGCTGGCGATCGGTCGTCGCGGGCAGAACGTGCGGTTGGCCTCGAAGCTCGTTGGCTGGGACATCGAGATCATGACCAGCGAGGAACTGGATGAATTGATCGAGAAGGCAGTCGCGGCGTTCACCCGGATCGAAGGTATGGAAGTCGAACTGGCCGAGCGGTTGGTCGAACAGGGCATCCTGAGCTACGACGACCTGTCGATCATGGAGATCGACGATTTGGTGAACACAATTGAGGGCCTTGACGAAGAACTTGCAGTTGAGATCACCCGTCAGGCTGAAGAGCTGGCCGAGCAGCAGGAGGAAGAACTCCCCCGCCGCAAGGGTGCTCGTGCCTCGGTGGCGACCGAGCCGGAACCGTCCGCAAGCTCCGACGAAGCGGGGCCCACCCTGGACGAGTTGTTCTCCGAATCGAATGAGAACCAGCCGGTGCCCGAACCTGAGTCCGACGCGACGGACGAATCGACGGACCCGATTGCGGATGAGCTGGTTTCGGCGCCGGGAGGAACGCCGGGAGCGGAACTCCGACGAAGGCCCGACCGAAACCGATGAGACGGACGAGGAACTGGAAGCGGAGGATGGTCGGGGCGATATCCATGATGTGGCCCTTGCCTCCGAGAGCCATGAACCCCGCGAGAGCGGACGCGAGGTGACCCACCCTCCCAGCGACGCCGACCAGAGCGAGACGGAACAACTGATGACCGATGCCGTCGAAGCCGGCACGTCTCAGCAAGAGATTGAGGCTCGCGAGGCCGACGACGACCGTAATGCCCCCCCCCTACCCGACCGTTCTCCCTCAACGAGCGGCTCGGGCGTTCTCCGCCACGATCAGCAAACCCCGACACACAATCCACCCGTCGCCGGCACGGCCGAACCGAGCCCCGATGAGGACCAGACGGACATGACACAACCATGAGGCCCCCGACGGGCCCGCCATCACGGGCCGGCCGGTTCGCGCCCCCGACGGCACCCTCCTGAGCCCTGGCTTCCTCGCCAGGGGGCGGGGGTTCCGGAAACTGGGCTTGGCACGATCGGTCGGCAAAGTTCAAAATACCTAACCGACCGGGCCGCCTCGGCCCTTTCCAGGAGGAGTTGCCGTTGTCCACGCGTGTCCACGAGTTGGCCAAGGACCTGGGGTTGAAGAGTCAGGAGTTGCTCGACCGAATCCAGAAGAGCGGACTCGATGTCAAACCGAGCCCGCTGGCGAGTCTCGGCGAGGACCAGGTGGCTCAGATCCGGAAGTTGATCGGAGCGCCGGCGACGGAAGCCGCCCCTCCGCCGAAGCCGAAGCCCGAGTCCGCACCGGTCCCCCCCGCCGCGGCCCAACCGACTCCCCCGGAGGCGTCCGCCATCCCCACGACAGTTGCCCCCACCGCCCCCCGAAGCCCGAGCGTAGAGACCGGCCCACGATCCGAGACGGCCGAACGGGCTCCGGCAGATCGTGACCGTCCCAAGCAGACGGCCCCGCAACCGAGCAAACCGGAACAACCCTCGGGCGAGCCACCCCGAATTCAGCCTCATCAGCGCCCGGTCGGCCCGTCGAGCCCGGGCCCTCTGGCCGGCCATTCGCGCGGTGGCCATCAAACGCAGCGACCCGGTGGCGGCCCGCTCTCCGGACATACGTCGGGCCGTAGTGCCGCACCCAGTGGTCCTCGGGCCGAGTCCGGCGGTGGATCGTCACACCACCACGAGCCCCGTCCTCAGCCGACCTCGCCTCCGCCGCTACGGCCGAGCGATTACATGGGCCCGGCGGGCACTCGCGTCAGTCCGCCCTCCAATCTTAACCGGCCCGGTGGGGGCCAACCGCCCGTTCGACGCCCTGGCGGACGTCCGCAGGGACCGGCCGCCGATGGTCCCCGACGCGAGAACGCGGGGCCAGGAGGCTCACGACGGCCGCTGCCGCCCGTGGCGGCCTCCGCCACCCCCACGGCCCCACGGCGGACCGAAGCACCGAGGCCAACCGCGCCGGCTGCCAAAACACAGCGGCCGGACATGAAGCTGACCCCCGCCCAGATTCGGGAGATGATGTCGACGGGCCAGATCGGTGGCCCCGGCGCGTCGGCGCTGCCCGGTCAGCCCACGCGAACAGGCGCGCCCGCCGGTCGCGGCGACCGTCCGCTCCGACCAGCCGGGCCGGCCGGGCCGGCGGCCGCTCCGACGGGCTCGGACGCGGAGGAAGAAGAACGCAAGGGCAAGGGTGGACGACTCGGCGGAGCCGCCGACCGCGCGGGTCGCCGCAAGGCCCGGGCGGCCCGGGCCACCGACGGCAGCACGCGCGTCTCCTCCCCCGTCGATGCCCGCGCCTTGATCTCCGGTGATGATGACGACGGGCGGCGTTCTCGCGGACCGAGGCGCCATCGTGGCAGCCGCGGCGCCACCATCGCCCCGCGCAAGACGCACGTCCAGATCGAGCCCCCGATCACTCTGCGCGATCTCTCGGAAGCCACCGGGCTTAAAGCCAATGACCTGATGCGTAAGCTGATGAGTCTGGGGCAGCTCGTCACGATCAACTCCACGCTCGATGACGAGACGGCCATGATGCTGTCGATGGAGTTCGGCGTGGAACTCGACGTGGTCTACCCGCGCACCGCCGAGGACGAGGTCTTCGACCTGATCGAGGGCCCATCGGAAGGTGAGGACGAGGGCCTTGAACTACGGCCGCCGATCATCACGATCCTTGGCCACGTCGACCACGGTAAGACCTCGCTGCTTGACAAGATCCGCCGCGCGAACGTCGTCGCGTCCGAAACCGGCGGGATCACCCAGCACATCGGCGCCTACCAGATTGAGCACGAGGGCCGTAAAGTCTCGTTCGTCGACACGCCGGGCCACGAGGCGTTCACCGCCATGCGAGCCCGGGGCGCTAACGTCACCGACATTGTGGTCCTCGTCGTCGCGGCCGATGACGGCGTGATGCCCCAGACCAAGGAGGCCATCGCCCACGCCAAGGCCGCCGAGGTCCCCGTGGTCGTCGCGCTGAACAAGATCGACATACCAGACGTCGACACCACGGCCAACATCCAGAAGATCTATGGCGAGCTCTCCCAGGAGGGCCTGCACCCTGTCGAGTGGGGCGGCGACTGCGAGGTGATCAAGACCTCCGCCTCAACCGGCCTCGGCATCGACGACCTCCTGTCGACCCTCGAGACGATCGCCGAGCTCCATGAGCTGAAGGCCAACCCGAATCGAGCCGCCACCGGGACGTGTCTTGAGTCGTCCGTCTCCGAGGGCCGCGGCGTCGTGGCCACCGTGATGGTCCAGGACGGCACCTTGCGCGTCGGTGATGCTCTGGTCTGTGGCGATGGGTTCGGTCGAGTCCGTGCCCTGTTCGACGACACGGGCCGCTCGGTTCCGGAAGCGGGCCCGTCAACGCCGGTCGAGGTTTCCGGCCTGGACATGGTCCCGACAGCCGGCGAGAAGTTTGCCGTCCTCGATGACGTCACACGCGCCCGAGAGGTCGCGGATGCCCGTCGTCATCGCACTCGGGGCGCCACGCTCGTCGACCGCCAGGCGGTCACCCTGGAAAACCTGTTCGAACGGGTCGCCGAGCAGAAGGTCAAGAGCCTCAACCTCATCATCAAGGCCGACGTTCAGGGCTCGCTCGAGGCACTGGCGAAGGAACTCGAGAAGCTCGAGAACCCCGAGGTGCCGATCCGCGTCCTGCTCAAGGGTGTTGGCGGCATTTCCGAGAGCGATATCCTGCTGGCTGACGCGAGCGAGGCCATCGTCATCGGCTTCCGGGTCGCTCCGGAGGACCGCGCCGTGATCCTGGGAGAAGAGAAAAAAATCGACATTCGTCGATATGACATCATCTACCAGGTCACAGACGAGGTCAAAAAGGCCGTCGAGGGCATGCTGGTGCCCGAGGTCAAGGAGGTCCACATCGGCCGCGCCGCGGTCCGTCAGGCCTTCCGGATCTCCAAGGTCGGCACTGTCGCCGGCTGCTTCGTGACCCAGGGCACGATCGAGCGGTCTGCCAAGGCGCGTCTCATTCGCGAGGGCCGCGAGATCTACAAGGGCTCGATCGAGGCCCTCAAGCGATTCAAGGATGACGTCAAGGAAGTCCGCGAGGGCTTCGAGTGCGGCATCAAGATCGCCAACTTCGACGACGTGAAGGTCGATGATGTGATCGAGGCGTACCGCGTCGAAATCATCCGTCGAACCCTGTGATTCTCGGAGTCGTCAGTCGACAGTCGTCAGTAGGAAGAGAAGAACGGCACGCGTCCTACTGACGACTGTCGACTGACATCGGTTTCCTGACGAAGGGTTTCCATGCCGTCGCACCGGACAGAGCGCATCGCCGAGGCGATCCGCGAGGTGATCTCCACGGCGGTGCTCTTTGAAGTCGCCGACCCGCGCATCAAAGGCGTGACCGTGGTCAGCGCGGAGGTCACCGGCGATCTCCGCAACGCAACAGTCTTCGTCTCGCTGATGGGCTCGGAGCCCGAGCAAGAGCAGGCGTTACGGGGGCTGAAGCATGCCCGCGGCTTCCTGCAATCCCGCGTGGCAGCCCGGCTTCAGACTCGATTTACACCGACCCTCGCGTTCAAGGTCGATCAGGGAGTGAAGAAGTCCATCGAGATCTCCCGACTGATCGATGAAGCGATCGCCAGCGATCGGCGGGCACCCCTCGACTCGAATGAACCTGACTCGCTGGCGGAGATCCGGATCCGGACGTCGAGACTCTCGAAGACGCGGACTGACCGGTCGGGCTCCGAAACCGGACGATGTGGTCCGGTACTCACGAGTCGCCAGACGACCTGGCAATTCGCCGCTTTCTCCCTTACGGCCCCGAGCAACTGACCATACCCATGGCTGCACCGAGCAAAGCCCAACTGTTGACCGACATCCACGCGCTGCTGAAGAAGCGGTACAAGCTCGAGCCGAAACCGGAGCGGATGTCGGTTCTCGAAGCGGTCGTCTATGGGATCTGCCATGAAGGGACCACGCGTGAGCAAGCCAACCAGGCCCTCTCCCGGTTCAAGGACGACTTTTTTGATTGGAACGAGGTCCGTGTCAGTTCCGTGCCTGAGATCCAGGAGGTTCTGGCAGGTGTCCCCAACCCCGAGGACCGCGCACGTCGCGTGCGGAGGTTTCTCCGTCAGCTTTTCAGCAAGACATACGGGTTCAGTCTCGACCACCTGACCAAGAAGCCACTCAAGGACGCGGTCAAGTCCCTCCACGATTTCGAAGTGTTTCAGTCGGATTACGTGCTGGCCACGGTGATCCAGCAAGCCCTCGGCGGGCACGCGATCCCCATCGACGCTCCGATGAGACGGGCGCTCGAACGGCTCGGGATCGTCGACCCGCAGACTGACAACACGGCTCTTCGAAGCACTCTGGAACGGCTCGTCCCGAAGAACCGAGGCAGTGAGTTTGTCGATCTGCTGGAGGAACTCGCGCACGACACCTGCGTCGCGGGAGAGCCTGACTGTCCTTCCTGCGAGCTTCGCAAGATCTGCCCGACCGGCCAGGAACGTATCGCGGCCGGGAAGGCCGCCGCCAAGTCGAGTTCCTCGCGGAGCAAGGTTTCCGCCCAACCAACGGCTCCCGAGCTGCCCAACGCCACGACGATCGCAACGCGCAAGAAATCCGTCATCACCAAAGAAGATGAGCCCTCCACGCCCCTCAGGTCGGCAAAAAAAGGCCCAAAGCCAAAGCAGTAACCGACCCCTTCCACGACGGCCTTTTTCCATCCTACTTCCCTTCCGCTAGAGCTCTCCGCGAGGTTTCGCGCGGGATCCGTCCTGTTTGCCGAATCCAGGCAATGAGAACCCGCCCGGGCCGACGTCACGAACGACTACAATTCAAAAAATCGACAAGCGAATTAGTTCGCAAGTTTTGATTAAATATGTCGAGCCCCGACGATTTCGGTCGTCGGAGGCCCGATCATTAAATTCATGCACGCTTTTGGGTCGGTGCTCTCGAAGACTCGATCGCGTCCCAGCGATCGAGTGGCGACTCAATTTTTCCTCAACGACCCTAGACGAGTCCCCTTTCCCGCCTACAAGAGAGTCGTGCGGAGGAGCAATAACCTTTGGTGTTCAAAGGGATTGCGATCCTTCGCCATCTGTGCTGTCACCGATCAAGGAGACTCGTTCATGCGTAAGGTGCTCGCCACTCTGGCCGTTGTCCTGATGACCGGCCCCGCGTTCGCTCAGGAGAAGGACATTGTCGATATCGCCGCCTCAAGCGGCCAGTTCAAGACACTGGTCGCGGCCATCCAGGCCGCGGGCCTGGTGGACACCCTGAAGAGTGAAGGTCCCTTCACCGTCTTCGCCCCGACCGATGAGGCGTTTGCCAGGTTGCCGAAAGGCACCGTGGAGAGCCTTCTGAAGCCGGAGAACAAAGCCAAGCTGGTGGACCTTCTGACCTACCATGTCGTGTCTGGGAAGGTCCCGGCCTCTGAGGCCGTCAAGCTTGATGGCAAGAAGGCAACTTCGGTTCAGGGCTCCGGCATCCCGATCAAGGTCTCCGAGGGTTCGGTTTGCGTCGGTACCCAGGAGGCGAAGGTCATCAAGGCCGACATCATGGCCTCCAACGGTGTGATCCACGTCATTGACCAGGTGATCATGCCGCCGTCGGAATGATCGCCCTGGCGATCGAGACACCGACAGAGCTTCTCGAGAAATACATGGCCCGCCGGACCAAAAGTCCGGCGGGCCGTTCTTCGTTCTCGGAAGGCAGTTGGGGATCTTGGCAGGTCACGATGGGCGTGTTAGCATGAAATCCTTGAAATAGTCCCTTCCGGGCCTGGATATCCTTCGAAGGGCCCGGGCGAACTCCGTGGATTTCTCCGCCGGCGTTCTCCGCACGTTCCGCGGTAGCAGAGGAGGCGTGGATACGATGATGGGCCTGCTTCGTCCGTTCGCCGTGGGTCTATCGCTCGCCATGGCCGTGGCATTCGTCCTTCCCGCCACTGAGGTTGCGTCGCAAGAGGCTCAGGATGAGGCGACCACGGCCCGAAACCTCCCCTACGGAGAGGACGTGGTGGAGCCGTTCGTTCCGCTCCATCCCCGAACCGAGCAGGACCGATCCCGCATAGACGCACTGCGCGACTACGCCACCGCGCGCGCTCGAAGATCGTCAGCGCTGGTCGGACGCGATCGAACTGTATCGACAGGCACTTGAGAAGCAGCCCGATTCGACCGCGATCCTGCGCCGGTTGAGTCGGCTCAACTTCATTCTCGGGCGGACCCGCCAGTTCGTCGACTATGCCGAGCAGGTTCTTGAGTCGACCCCGGGCGACACCGAGACCCTGAGTCTGCTCGTCGAGTATTATCGAGCGCAAGAACGATCCAGCCGCCACGGAAGCCTTGCTGCGGAAGGCACTCGAAAACCCTGCGCTCGACAAGACGTCTTCCGGATACCTCCTGATCAACCGTGATCTGGGCGAGTTGTATTCCACCAAGCTCAACCAACCCGAGAAGGCTGCGGACGCCTTCGCTCGGGTCGTCGAAGCCCTGGACGAGAAAGCGGCCAACTCGCTGTCACAGATTGAACAGGCTCGACTGCTCGGCCTGGACGAGGCGGCCACATATGCGCGATTCGGCCAGGTGTTTCAGGAAGCGGGCCGCCACGAACTGGCGATCACGGCGTTCCGTCGTGGGCTTGTCTACGATCCAGACAACGCACTACTGCCCCGCCTGCTCGCTGAGAGCCTTCTCGAAGCTGATCGGCCGGAGGCGGCCCTGACGACTCTCGAAGGGTTTCTAAACCGTCAGCCGCAAGGTCGCGAACCTTACGAATTGCTCGCCAAGGTCCTCCTTACGCTGGATCGCCAGGACGAGATCCTCCCTCGCATCGAGGCTGCCGCCGCTGCCGACAAGGAGAACCTGGCACTCAAGTACTTCCTTGCCGACCGTTATCGTGAGTCTGGCCATCCGGAGAAGGCCGACGCGATTTATCGCGAGATCCTCGCATCTCAGCCTGATCCTCAGGGCTTCGGCGCCCTGGCCGCATCGCTGGTGAAGGAGAAGAAGTACGAGGAGCTGATTGAGCTCCTCGGCAGGGCGTTCACGAAGTCCGACACCCTCGAAGCCGTCAAGCCGCAGGTCGAGGCGATCGCCAACAACTCCGAGTTCACCGACAACCTGCTCGACGCCGCCTTGAAGCTTCAGGAGGCCGAGCCGCCGAAGCTCACGAAGGAATCACGCCTGGTCCTGGCCTATATCGCCACCAAGGCCGAGAAACTGGATAAGTTCGTCCCCATCCAGCGTCTGGCCCTCAAAACGGACCCAGATCCCGCAGGCCTACCTAGAGCTGTTCCATGGACCTTTATCGCAGGTGGGATGCACGCCCAGGCCGCGACGACCCTCCAGGAGATGCTAGAGGCGTTTCCTAACGAGAAGTCGCCGGCAACCTTGCTCGCCCTCGGTCAGAGTCGCGCCCAGGCCGGCAACCTGGACGGTGCCCTCGACGCCGCCAGGGAGGCCATCCAGCTCGACCCGAACGGTCAGGACGCCCTGAAGTTCCTCGGCTACGTGCTGAGCCGCCTCGGTCGAACAGACGAGTTGATCGCCCATTACGAGTCGATGCTGGAACGGTTCCCTGGAGACGACGAGATCACCAAGTACGCCCATGCCGGCCTCTCGATCGTCTACGTCGATCAGGGCAATTACCGAAAGGGGAGGAGCAGTTGGAGCTCCTGCTCGAGCGTTACCCCGACGACCCAGGCGTCAACAACGACCTCGGATACCTCTACGCCGACCAGGGCAAGAACCTGGAGAAGGCCGAGTCGATGATACGTAAGGCGATCGCCGAGGACCCCGAGAACCCGGCTTACCTCGATAGCCTGGGTTGGGTCCTGTACAAAAACGGGTCCGGTCGAGCAGGCCGTCGAGCCGCTGAAGCAAGCCATCGAGCAGCTCACCGCGGAGGAGCTCGACCCCGATGCCACGATCTTCGACCATCTGGGTGACGTCTACTTCAAGCTGAAGAAGCTCAACGAGGCCCGCACCGCCTGGACGCAGGCGGAGCAGGCCGCCATGAACTCGGCACTGCGCCGACAAGCGCCTCGATGAGATCCGAAAGAAGCTCGAATCGCTCCGCGAGATCGACCCGGCCCTGCTCGAGTCGCCCGTCAGCTCTCAACCGCGTCCGTGACGCGTCCGCCGACGACCCAAACCGCAAGTTCGCACACCGCTCGCTCGGGTACGTGGGCCAATCCTTTTTGATTGTTGTGTTTCCCGGGACGATCGCAGTTACAGGAACCGATTGACGATGGCAGGTCACTCCCACGCCGCGAACGTGGCCGCTCGCAAGAACGCCGTCGACGCGAAACGGGGCAAGCTCTTCAGCAAGCTCTGTCGCGCCATTTATGTGGCCGCGAAGACCGGCGGGCCAGACCCCGCAATGAACCTTCGGTTGCGTTACGCAATCGATAAGGCCAGGTCGTTCAGTTGCCCGAAGGACAACATCGAACGGGCCGATCAAGAAGGCCTCCGGAGACGCCGGAGCTGAGAACTTCGAAGAGGTCATTTACGAAGGTTATGGCCCGGGCGGTGTCGCGGTTCTCTGCACCATCCTGACCGACAACCGCAACCGCACCGCCGGCGACATCCGCAGGGCGTTCGATGTCGCCGGTGGCAACCTCGGTGCGACCGGCTGCGTCAGCTACCTCTTCAACTACAAGGGCATCTTCATCCTGGAGGCCGGCCAGATTTCCGAGGACAAGCTCATGGAGGTCGTCCTGGAGACCGGTGCCGACGATCTCAGCCGGGACGGCGACTACTACGAGATCACCTGCGACGTCGAAGGCTTCTTCGACGATGTCCGCAAGGCCCTGGAAGACCACGGCTTGACCCTGGAGGAAGCCCAGGTCGGCTACATCCCGACCACGAGCGTCGAGCTCGACGTGGAGAATGGTCGGAGGATGAAAAAACTTCTGGATGTCCTGGACGAGAACGAGGACATCCAGGACGTGTACTCCAACGACAAGATCCCCGAGGAAGCCCTCACCTGAGCTGCTGTCCCCCCCGGAACCCGTCGAAGGCCAGCATGCGGAACGAGCCGCCTGTTGGCCTTCGTGCAATTCCCGAGGGCCGGCCGACCGAAACGAATATCCGGCGCGACGACCACCGATCCTGATGATGAGGGGCCAGTGCGAGAACCGCGTCGAGGGCCTCCGCGTCTCAGGCCGAGCCGGCCCCGGATTTCCGGGGCAAGATCGCGCGTTACCGAACGAACCCAACGCTGAAAATCCTGGCCTAACTCCTTGTTTTTGAATGAATTACGACCGAGCCTTCGCGCTGGTTCCGTTCGTGAGAGGGCTCACTGACCAGGCCGATTCCGCGACGATCGGAAACACGATGACCTGGGTGTCATGCAGCCGGCCGAAGGCCTCGCGGACGAAAGTACGCCGAGGGATGTTCTGAGCAACCTTCGCGATTCTCGACGGGACCGGAGTTCTCCTGCGTATCACGCTCGCATACGATGGTCGCCCGGTGATTCTCCTCCATGCGACGGGACTCGAGATGCGTATCACGCTCGTTACCGAGACGTACTACCCGCAGGTCAACGGGGTTTCGCGCACTCTGGGTCAGCTTGTTCGCGTGCTGGAGGAGGCCGGCGATGCAGTCCAGTTGATCCAGCCCGACTACGGCGATCCACCAGTTCACGAGCACGATTGCTTACTCAGGGCAGTCAACCCGCCGTTTTACCGCGAGTTGTTCGTGCCGCTTCCTCCCTTTCGAAAGTCCTTCGACGCGATCGACACCTTCGGGCCGGACCTGGTACACATTGCCACGGAAGGTGGGCTCGGGCTCTCCGTGCTGCGGCACGCGCAGACGCGGTTTCCCTGTCGTTTCGAGCTTCCATACGAACTTTGATCAGTACACGTCCCACTACGGGGTCGGCTGGCTCAAGGGGTTGCTCTGGCGCTACCTCGCGCTGGTTTCACAACCAGACGCTTGAAACCTACGCGCCCTCGAACCACGATCTCCCAGCTTGAGCAGCACGGGATCCGCAATCTGAAACTCTGGCCCCGAGGCGTTGACGGCATGCTGTTTCGCCCTGACCGGCCGGGGCGAACGCGAGTGCGCTCGAAACTGGGCTTCGGCCCCGAGAACGTGGTGATCGGACACGTCAGCCGGCTCGCCGCGGAGAAGAACGTGGACTATCTCGCCACAGCCCTGGAACGAGCCGCAGCCGAGGAGCCGAGGGCTCGCGTTCTGGTCGTGGGCGACGGCCCGGCGCGAGCCGAAGTCGAGAGCCGGCTGGGAGAGATCGCCCGGTTCGTCGGCTATCGCACCGGTGAGGACCTGGCCGACCATTACGCCGCCGCCGATCTGTTCGCCTTCGCCAGCGTAACCGAGACGTTTGGGAACGTCGTCCTGGAAGCGATGGCGTCCGGACTGCCCGTCGTTGCCGTGCGCCGGTGGGCCGGGCGACACGGTCTGGTCCGGTGAGACCGGTGAGCTCATCGAACCGACCGCTCCTCCCGTAGTCTTCGCCGAGGCGCTCGTCGGTCTGATTCGTGGCCCCGATCGACGCCGTCAGATGTCCAGATCCGCGCGTGCTTACGCCGAGACGCAGACCTGGGAGGCGATCATGTTGGCCCTACGATCGCGCTATGAAGCAATCGTATCGGACGCGAACGAGGCGGTCGTCCGATGATCACGATGGTGACCAATAGACCCGGTCGGGCTGGCTTCGTCTCGGCAACGACGTCATGGCGACGATACCATGCCCGACTCGAACTCCTCATAGCGATCCGGTCGGACCCAGAGGCCCCCCCCACCGGCGAGGGCGAGTGGACGGTCGGCGATCACGAGGCGTGAAGGTCTGTAGTTCTCCAGAAGAAAGCTCCGCAACTTGGAAAACGGTGCGTAGCCGGCGAAGATCAGCTCGGGTCGATGGGTGCGCAGGTCGCGCATCGTCCGCTCGATCCTGGGACGGATGAGGGGATGATCGGTCTCGGCCAGGTCGCGGATCAGGTTGTCCGCGAAGACCTGAGGCGTGACCCCGTCAAGCCCGGAGTAGAAGTACAAGGGGCTCTGGATTCCCCAGACGAACAGGTGCGGGTCGTCCCAGACCTCGGCTCGACGACCCAGTTCTCTCCCGAGTTCCCGCAGCACGACCCACTGACCACCGCCCTTGTATCGGATGGTCAGTTGCTCGGGGGGGACGAGCAGGTAGTCACGTACCTGGATGACTGCCGTCCATCCGACCGCCCCCAGGAGCCCGGTCATCGCGATCGCGCCGGCGATGCGCCTTACGGTGGATCTTGAGTCTGCCACCGTGTCCATTGCATCGCCGAACACCAGGGCGATCGCGAGGGCAACGCCGGGGGTTGGGAGCAGGTAATAGTGCTGCCAGTAGAGACCGGGAAGCACGACCTGCACCCATGCGGACAGCGTCCACGCCACGACCAGTCGACGCGCCGCCGTGCTCTCCCTGCCGAGACTCGACCGACGGAACGCGAGCCAGGCCAGTGCCGGCACGCTGGCCATCCACAATGGCCAGCAACCCGTCCCCCACCAGACGAGGTACTGGGTCTTCCCAAACGGCCAGGGAAGGTTGCCCCACGGATCGGCGTTACCCACCAGCCATCGGAGCCAGAAGGCCGGCGCGTTCTGTTCCGGCAGGGTATCAGTCGCCAGGGCTCGGCCGTATCGGACGGCATCCTCAATGGCGGTCGAGAAGGCCCCCTGAGTGGCCAGGACCAGGCCAGCAAGCCCGATTGTCAGGGCGAAACCGAACGCCAGCAAAACGAGGTGCCCGATGACTCGAAGCAGAGGCGGCATCCGCGGCGTATCGGTCGCCCGGTTCCAACCGCGTCGGACACCCAACGTCACCGCGTAGACGATCCCATGAAGGGCCGCGATCGGCTTGACCAGCGTGGCCGCGGCAACACATGCTCCAGAGGCCAGCAGGGACCAACGGCCCCCTGAGATAAGGTAGCGGACCATCAGGGCGAGCGAGCCGGTCGCGAACAGGTTGAGCATGTGTTCCATGGGCGCCGCCGTTCCCAAACACGTAGGGATCGGTGCTGAGGAATACATACAGGAGCGACGCGAAGCCCGCCGTGATCGGCCCGCGAAGCTGCCAGCCGATCCACCAGATCAGGATGAGTGTTGCCAGCACCATCGGGATGGGCAACAGCCGGATCGTCCACTCCGTCGCCCCTCCTACCCCGACCGCCAGCGCATAGAGCCAGTACCCGAGCGGCGGTTTGTTCTCGGTGAGGTCGCGGTACATCACGGCCCCTTCGGATATCCGACGGCCGATGGTGCCGTAGATGGCCTCATCGCAGTCGAGTGGCTCCGTCTGCCCGGCCACGACCGGCCAGAGACTCAACCCGATACGATCGCGAACCGTCGGGCCGAACGTATGCCCACGCCACCAGAGAGCGAAGGCGAGAACGACAACGAGCGTTCCGATCGCCCATCCCGAGAGGATGGGCTTCCTATCCTGACTGGTCGTCGAAGCCGAGACCGAGGGACCGGAACTCATGGCCGCATTCTCATCAAAGGGCCTTGCGCCAGATACCGAGCACGGACTTGCCCAGCAGGTGTCCGGTCAGCGGATCGACGAACTCGGACAAACGGACCATGTAGCGGTCCCAGATCCGGATCTGTCGTGGGTTGGGCATTGCGCTCTTGAGCAGGAGGCGATTCCCGAGCGAGGCCAGCAGACCGACCGAATCCAGATAGCTCAGCCGCACGATCTCGAGGCCTTGGGGTGTGACGTCCTGGAGACCCCGCTTCGTGTACCGCCGGTAGTGGCCGATCGCCTCGTCGAATGGCGTGAATAACCACGAGTGCGCTGGGGACAGAACGACCAGATGCCCGCCCGGTTTGAGGTGCGTCGCGGCGCGGGCCAGTTCTCCTCGGTCGTCCTCGATGTGCTCCAGAACGTCGATGTAGATGACGGAATCGAACGTGCTAGCGGGTTCCATACGATCCAGGGCCTGGTTGAGAACCTGGCAGCACGACGGCAAGGCGCCGCGGTCGATCGAGTCGGCAAGCCGGTCGGCCAGGGTGGCGTCGGGCTCAAGACAGACCCAGCGCATGTGTTCCCCCCGGCAGAGGTGCCGGGTCGTCCCGCCGAACCCGGCACCCACCTCCAGGACCACGGAACCGAGATAAGGGGCGATCCGACGCCCCAGGTACGACTTCCACCGGATCGCGGCTTCGAAGAGATCAAGCTCACTGCCGACGTAGTTATAATCTGTCATGTTTTCGGGTGTAGGCTCGTCACGCCCTTGATGAAGTACGTGTAGTCCCGGCAGGGCAAGAACGTCAGGTTGTTCCGGTTGCTCAGAACCACGAAGCTGAAGATGAACGTCAGGACAAGTGCCTGTCCCAGCAGGATCAACAGGATGCCGACCACGGTCGTCGTCCAGCCGGGGATGGCGATCTCGGTCGCCGATCGCACGAGGACGATGGCGGCGATGCCTCCCAGATCCGCGAGGATCAGGATCATCGCGAGCACGAGCAAGCGGACGCCGACAATCTCGCTGTAGACCGAGATCGCACTCAGCCCGTGAACGACGAGGTCGATGAAGTGCATCTTCGACTCGCCGCGCAGGCGCTGGCCCCGCGACGTCGGAATCGTGCAGTGTGGTTGCCGGGACTTGAATGCCGCCGCCGCATAGTGGTTCCACAACTCCGAGACGACGACCAGGCTCGACAGGCGCCGGCGTGGAATCACGCTGAAGTTCCCGACCCGAACGGCATACCCCGTTAACAGGAGATGCGTCCACTTGTAGAGAACGTAGAGGGCCCGGAAGAGCAGAGACTCCGACCGCCTCGTTCGTTCGGCGAAGACGATCTTGTCGCCATTTTCCTGCTGTTCCCGCTCGATGAGCCGCGGGACGTCTGAAGGTGAGTCCTCGCCGTCGCTGTCCATCACGACGACCGCGCCGCACGTCCCCTCGGCTTCAACATAGGCAAGACCGATGGCGATCGCCCGTTGGTGTCCCAAATTTCGCCGCAACTCCAGGATGTCGATGCGAGTGAGCGATCTGAATGGACGGATGGCTGTTCCCTCCGTGGGCCTGACCGTTGAACCGTCGTCAACGACGAGGACGGCTGCCACAAGCTCACACTCGTGAAGGACCTCCTCGAGGTTCACCAGGAGCAAGGCGAGGGAATCCCAATCGTTATAAAGAGGGACCAGGATCAACAACGGCTGGTCAATGGCGGGAGCGTTTAGTACCGAGGCCGTCGCCATGAATCAACCTCGATCGATGTCGAACCCGCTGAAGTCGCGCATCGAGACGATGGGACCGAAGGCGGTCATCTCTCAGCGATCGTAGCTGCTCCAGGGATACAGGGCCAGCCACCGGACAGCCACGATCGCGACATCGTTCCGCCGCTCGACCCGGCTCCAGGGGTCCAGCATGCCCGCCAAGGCGAAAACCATGCCGATTCCAAGAAGTAAAGTGAACGCCACATTCGCGAAACGATTGCGCCAGCGGCCCAGGGCCACACACGAGAACAGATAACAGGCCGGGGTGATGGGGAGCAGGTGGCGAACACCAAAGGATTGACCGGCGAAGTCCGTCCGGCGAACTGCCCAGATGTAGTACGTCAGCAACACGACGACGGTTGCACTTACCACGGCCGATAGCGGTCGCAGCGGATCATGCGGATTCCGGAGGGTACGGATCAGTTCGATCAAGCCGAACGCCAGTACCGGTGTCACCGTGAGCCAGCCCTGGGCCCGAACAGAAGCTCCAGCCCAAATTGCCAGCGGGGGCCGGTTTCCTCCCAACGTCCCGCCTCGGTCATCCAGTACGAACCTTCGTAGAGAAAAACCTCGGGGGTCATCTCCGCCGGCAAGGGTGAGCCCGTCACCAACGTCTGCAGGACGGCGTGTAGCAACAGCGGACCTGAACATCCGGCAAGATACGACCAGGGTACACCACGCGACCGAATCGTCAGCCAGATCGCCAGTCCCGCGAGCAAGGCACCACCCGCGGGAAGGTCGACGACCGCGGTGACCCCTGCCAGAAGACCGGCCGCGAACCGTCGCTTGCGAAGGCGATGGCCGCGTTCGAGAGCGACCATAGCGAGCGCCACCAGTCAGCAGACCGGCCGCGACACTATGGTTATTGAACGTGACGCCATAGGTGAGTAAGAGGGAGCCGAACCCGAACCCCAGAGTCAGCAGATCGGCGACCAGTCGCGACAGGGGGACAAACTGAAGGAGCTGACGCAACCACACGAGCGTCAGCGCCGAACACACTCCAACGATCCCCGACACCAGCAGAAGATTCACTCGGATGAACTGGTCGGGCGATCCGCTGAAGCGGACTCCGGCGATCGCCGCCGGGAGATACAGGAGGGCCGCCAGGGCCGAGAGAACCGGGGGCTTGTCCGAGTACAAATGCCGATCGACCTTGATCACGTCCGGTGATCCGCTGATCTGTAGCAGCGGCGATCGCTCGATCGCGAGTGTTCCTCGTTCCACGAGCGATTCGGCCGTCAAGTATCGCGACCAGACGTTCCCATTGTGTCTCGGTGGGATGGTCAGAGGAATGAGAATGAGCCAGTACAGCAGCCCGATGATCCAGGGGCGCGTCCAGTGGACCGGCCTAACCACAAGCGCATCGGGTACAGCCTCGTCTGACATCGTAGCCCCTCGACGGTTCGATTTCGGATCGAACACGGCGGTTTCCGAACCAGAATGCTCGGGTCAACTTCTGGCCCAAATCTCGACCACATACGGCGAGACGCGCCTCCGTTTCCCCAGATCCACCGGGGGGAGGCCGATCGGCCAACTGGCGATTATAATACGAACGTCGACAGAACTCTGCGGTGGTCCTGAAAGATGGAAACTGATGGATACTTCGGCACGCGAACGCATGGCCTGGCAACTGGCGACCGAATTGATCGTGGTACGAATTCGCTGGTTCGGGATCGCGATCGGTTATGTACTCATCGAAGCGCGGGTCGGCCTGCACGACGCACGAGCCGTTCGCGCCATCCTGGCCCTGGGGGCCGGGTACGCGTTGCTCGACATGATCTACTATCGACGAGGAGCGGTTTTTCTTCGCAAGTATCCTCTCTTCGTTTCCTTGATGGAATCGATCTTCATCGCGCTTCTCTGCTACTTTGACGTCGGGTTGGAGAGCCCCTTTCGATGGTACTATCTACTCTCACTCATCTGCTGCTCCATCCGGTATCGCCCGGCGATCGCCTGGCTGACCTTCGGGTTCCATTGCGTGAGCCTGATTGCTCTCGCCGCGGCGTCGCAGGTCGACCTTGAGGCAATCTCAGGGCTTGCCCTGACGGCGGTCATCCTCGCCTGGGTCACCTGGGCCAGTTCGGCCCTCTCGAGTCTGCTGAAAATCACTGGTGAGCGACTCCGGCAAGTCAATGGCGAGCTGGAGCGACATGGGGCCGAGCTGGAGAGGCGCGTGGCCGAACGAACTGAAGACCTGAGAGCATCTCAGGCGCGGGTCATTCATCAGGAGAAAATGGCGGCCTTCGGGCTGCTCGCGGCGGGGATCGCACACGAAGTGGGCAACCCCTTGGCCGCGCTGAGTTCTCTCGTCCAGATGTTGCAGCGCCGCAATCCCGACCCATATACCGAGGAGAAGCTCGAGATCGCGGCCCGTCAACTCGATCGCATCCGCCGCACGATCCGAGAACTCGTCGACTTCTCGAGGCCGGCGTCACCGGCGCGGGGTCGAGTCCGCATCGCCGACGTCATCGAGGAGGCCCTCGGGATCGCCAAGTACTCGCACCGGACCAAGCAGCGCGCGATCTCGACTGTCATCGCGCCGGACCTGCCCGTCGTTCTGGCGGTTCGGGACCATCTCACCCAGGTCGTCCTGAATCTCGTGCTCAACGGAATTGATGCGACCGACAAGGATGGACACGTTCACATCGAGGCGACTCTGGCGCAGGACCGCAACCATATTCGTTTGCGCATCGAGGATGATGGACGCGGGATTCCACGCGAGCAGGAAGTCCGCCTGTTCCAGCCGTTTTTCACCACGAAACCGCAAGGAACCGGCCTGGGGTTGTACGTCAGCCGCCAGATCATTGAGGAACTCGGAGGAACGCTCTCCTACGAGCCGGGACCGGAGGGCCGGGGCGCCGCGTTCACTATCGACGTCCCCGCAGCATGGGCCGAACCACCCGCACTCGAACTCGTATCCGTTGGTGAGGATCACCTCTCATGAGCCTCGGAACTGATGGGGGTCGAAGCTCCCTGACATTGGATCGAGCCCCGTTGCGACCCGCGGACAAGCGGGGACGAATCTTGCTGGTGGATGACGAAGAGGTCATCAGCGAGACCCTTCAGGAGTTCTTGCAGAGCGAGGGGTTCGACGTGGAAGTTGCCGGGGATGGCCCCCTGGCGCTCGAACTGGTTCGATCGTTTGAGCCCGACCTCGTGCTATGCGATGTCCAGTTGCCTGGCCTTGATGGCCTGGAACTTCTCGACCGCCTCCTGAGACGACGCCCCGAAACGCTCGTACTCATGATCACCGCCTACGCGACTGTGGAGAACGCCGTCGCGGCGTTCCGTCGCGGGGCGCAGGACTACTTGATGAAGCCCGTGATCTTCGATGAACTCCTGGCGAAGATCGAGCATTTGCTGGGATACCGTCATCTTCTCCGCGAGAACCAGGCCCTACGGCGGCAACTCCACACAGTCGCTGATCTCGACTCATTGGTCGGTAATGGCCCGGCAATGCAGGGGGTCAAAACGCTTATCCGCAAGGTTGGACCGACTCGAAGCAACGTGCTCATCACCGGCGAGTCTGGGACCGGAAAAGAACTGGTCGCAAGAGCATTGCACGCCTCGGGCCTTGCTCCCAATGCGCCATTCCTTGCGGTGAACTGCGCCGCGATCCTGCACGATCACCTGGAGAACCAGCTTTTTGGTCATCTTCGGGGTGCCTATACCGGAGCGGATCGCGACCACGCCGGCCTTTTCATCGCCGCGGGTGAGGGAACCGTGTTCCTTGACGAGGTTGCCGAGTTGCCCCATGCGACCCAGGCGAAGCTGCTCCGGGCGATCGAGACAAGGGACATCCTGCCCATCGGCGCCACCCAGCCGGTCGCCGTCCGGGCCCGCGTCCTTGCCGCGTCGAACAAGGATCTTGCCAGGGAAGTTGCCGCCGGCCGGTTCCGCTCTGACTTGTATTACAGACTGAACGTCGTCTCGATCCATCTTCCACCATTGCGTGATCGCCCCGAGGACATTCCCGAGCTGATCAGCGTCTTGCTCGCGAAGCACGCCAGGAGGATGGGTAAACGGGTCGACACTGTGGACAACGAGACGGTCCGGCGACTTTCGGCCGCCCCCTGGAAGGGGAATGTTCGTGAACTGGACAACGCACTCGAACGCGCCGTGATCCTGAGCGACGGGCCAATCTTGACCCCGGCCGATTTCCCCGCGAACCTCATTGCCGGCCCAGGCGAACCGGACCCGGGAGACGACCTTCGTGCCGCCCTGTCACAGTACGAACGGCGTCACATCCGCCGGGTCCTAGAGCGGTGTGAGGGAGACAAACGCGACGCCGCCCGCCGGCTTGGACTGGGGCTCTCGTCGCTTTATCGAAAGCTGGAGGAAGAGGACGCTCGCTGAGCCGATGGTCCCGAAACCCTGGTCCTGAAGCTGGGACGAGTCGGTAGCTCACGGCTCATCGTGATCGTGACTTACTTGAGGAACCAATCAAGCCACTCGTAGGATCGATCCTGGGCGATCCGGGGAAACGCATGGCCTTGATGGTGGTTCAGGATACCGACAGCGTCAGGGTTCCCAGTGAGCTTCCAGACCGGTAAGACAGCGTCAATATAAGGCCAGCTCCAGGCACCGTCGGCCGAGTCGCCACCCACGAGGAGAAATGCGCGCGGGGCGACCATCGCGAGAACCTGCCCGTGGTCGAGAGGAAAACCGGGCCGACGGATGGCGTCACCGAGATACCAGGGAGCATCCCAATTCGAGTACGTGAGCCCGATCCCTCCCTCGCTCGAGACAGTGGCCCGGATTCGCGAATCGAATGCGGCCAGATAAAGGGTTTCCTTGCCCCCGAGCGAATGGCCGATGGTCCCCAGACGCTTCCGGTCCACCTCGGGCTGAGCGGCAAGGACGTCGACGGCCCGGACGGCGTCGAGGAGCATCTTGGCCATGCCGCGAACGTCCGGGTGGAGTCGCCGCAGCCAGTCCACCGCCGCGCCAAGGTTTCTCGGTTCGCCGTACTGCCAGAGGAAGTTACGAGGGCAGAAGGCCACATAACCTCGCTTTGCCAGGTGCAGGCCGATGTGCTTGTCGGCCGGCCCTTCCAGGCCGGCGGGTTGGCGAATTGTATAGTCAACCGTCGAGTGCAGGACCACGGCCCCAGGTAATGAGCCGTGGACAAGGTCTCCTTCGGGACGCAGGAGATACGCTTCGATCGGTAGGCCCGGCTCGGCTTCGTAACGGACAAGCTGGCGGAGTACGCCATCGTCGCGATCTTCTTCGAGAAGCGTCAGCGGCGGAACCGCCCGAGGTGTCCGGATCTCACCAAGAAAGTCGAGCCACGTGCCGCGCAACTCGTCGCGGCGGGTTGACCACGCCTCTGGTTCCGAGATTTCGTGGTGCTCGCCGTCGAAGAGGAGTGGGGCTGGTCGGGTTGCGCCCGAAGGGACTTTCTCGGGCGGTTGCTGGATCTCGTGGAACCAGTCGGGAGGCAGTGCGGTCATTTCTCGTCTCCCGGCCCGAGATCGGACCCTTTCGTTTCAAACAGAGCGATGCTTGCGGTGAACCCGTGGACGAAATTCTGGCCACCAACTGGCCCGAGTTCCCCCATTGCAAAGAAGCCGGCGACCGGAAGAGGGCCAAGCGCATCCCGGAGTGCCTGGACATCGTGATCCGGTTTGGAGAAAAGCCGGGTTCCCCGTCCGTTGCAGGTGAACAGCAGGGCGCCCTCGTAATGAGTGTCCCCCTCAAGTTCCGCGAGTAGGGACCGCAGGTCTTCATCGGCGGTCTCGGCGTCTCGAACATGGAACTGAACGGTCACGCCGATCCGAATCTGGTCCGTGATGGCGATCGAACCGGATTCGTCCGCGCCGATCACGTTACGCACCAGGAAATCGCCCCGGCCGAAGGCTTCCTGATACTCGTTGATGACCCGTCCGATGTGAAGCCCCCCCTTCGCCAACGCCTGATCGTCGGGATCAAGTTTCTCGTAGGTCTCCTTGAATACCTCCAGCGCGGGTCGGCGGCCGAGTTCATGAATGAGATTCTCGCTGGCGCGTGACGAGCATCGGGCGGCCGATCGGCCGACATCCCTGGCTGACGACCGTGCGAATTATCAGCGGGCCTTCCAGCAAGATCGCTACGGCACCGTCGCGAAAGCCCTGGTTGTCGAGTACCAGCACGTTCTGTCCCGGCATCTGACCGGCACTGGCCATACCACCGATGATCCGGACACCTTGAGTTTTTTCGTCGAACCCTCGAAGCCAGTTCTCGGTCGGGAACGTGAACGGATCGCCGACCATGATGAGATGGCGAATCGAGTTCGACGACCGGGAGATCGCGGCCTCCAACTGGTCCATGCCGCCAGGATCAGCAGACATCCGGATCGGTGTGAGCGTCACACCTGGTTGGCGGATGGCCCACAGGCTCACCGCGGGTTCGCTTTCGATTTCCCGATCGTCACTGACGATCGATTCCCCGGTGCAGCCGATCAGGTGCCGGGCGATCCCCCGCGCCTCGAACTGTTCAGCCAGCGCCGTGAGTCCCTGACCGTGATGCGGGGAGACGAACGCGACGGCCAGGTCGGCCGGCGAGTTCTGAAACGCACGAGACATTCGATCGAGAACTTCGCCGATCGCGGTTTCCGTGTCTCGATTCGTTGACAGAGCCGAGGCACAGTTCATCAGGTCGTCTCCGTCCGGGATCGAAGTCAGGTGGCACGCCAGGGGACGGTCCCTCGTAGGTCCAATCCGTTCCCAGCATTTTAGCCTCCTGAAATGCGAACTGATAGACAACCGCGTTCTCGATGAGGTTCTGAACCCCGAGAGCAAGACTTTCATTGAGGCGACGTTCGCTGGGTGGAGAGTCGCGCACGAACCACCCCGTCCAGAACGCCTCGGAGGCGATACGAGACGGGGCGTTATGGTCGTTCGATTGTTAATCATGACGAGCGATGTGGAAATCGCGACAAACCGGACGGCCCGCGTTCAACGCGAAGGCGCGCCGCGATCTGAATCCGATTCAGAAGGTGAGGTTGAGCGATCGTTGCGTGATCGCGAACCACTCTCCGACTGTTCCCGACCAGGTTGCCCGACCGCCTTCCGGATTTCCTCTCGGGTGATCGAGCCATCATCGTCCGCGTCAAGGCGATCGAACAGCGGGCGCGGTCCCTTGAACTCTTCGCGAGAGATCGCCCCATTCCCATCGGAGTCCATCTCGCGAAGACGTTGCAGACGCACCTCCGATGCCTGTCCAGGACGCCGGCTCGGGGCATCTCCGGTAGGCGGTTGTGGTCGGTTCGCTCCGGTTCGTTCCGGCTCGGCCATTTTCTCCCGGGCGCGTCGGGCTTCGGGTTCGGTGATGAACCCGTCGCGGTTCGCGTCGATGCGGTCAAAGATGGCTTCTGGACCGAGGAATTCCTTTCGACTGACCTTGCCGTCATCGTCCTTGTCCATGGACCGGAGCCGCTCGCTACCCCCGGCGTTTGGTGTGAGCGCACGCAGTTTGGTCAGCAGAGCGCGGACCTCTTCGCCATCAAGCTTGCCGTTTTCATTCGAGTCGCCGCGCTTGAGCAGGCGGTCAAATGCCGCTCGCCCGGATTCGGGCACCTCATCACGTTCGATCACCTTGTCGTTGTTGGCGTCAAGCTGTCCGATCACTTCGAGCGGGTTGACGGGTCGCTCCGCCTTTTTTCGCTCCTGAGCGACAGCCGGCGGGCCAAGTAGCAGACAGAGCATCCCCGGGACAAGAATCCATTTCGCGATCATGGGTTGAACCTTTCCACAAGGTCTCCGACACGCCTGAACACCGGGTGAACCGGTGTCGGCAGCATTGCGGAGAGATCAAAGGGTCAATGGTGTCCTCCGCTGGATTGAATCCCGGAGATGGAGTTTGGTGTCGCACCAGACCGAGATTTCTCAGACCTTGCGAGACGGCCGGATCACCGCACTGCTGGTTGTACCCATTCGCGGATCACCCGCTGAAGCTCGTCGAGGTCGATCGGCTTGGCGAGAATGCAATTGACGTCGAGCGCCGTGAGTTCGGTGGAACGACCGCTGAGAACATCCCCCGAAATGACGATCACCGGGAGCGCCTCGCGATCTGCCCGTGCGCGGACTTGCCGCAGGACCTCGGCGCCATCCATTCCCGGGAGCATCAGGTCGAGCAAGATGAGTGAGGGGGGACGTTGCTCAACGATCTCCAGTGCCTGGGGCCCACTGACGGCGGACTCGACCCGGAACCCGGAGCGTTCGAGAAGCTTGAGGAGAGACTTCCTGCTGTATGGATCGTCCTCGACAATCAGGATCGTTCCGCTCGATTGATTCGTGGGGCCGGTGGGTATAACGTGGGCAGACTGAGGTCCGTCGTTCTCCTCCCTCGCCTCAAGGAGATGATCCGGCGGGTAAACCGCGGTGAACAAACTACCGAGCCCAACATGGCTCTCCACGAGCAGGTGACCGCCCGCTCCGGCAACCAGGCGCTTACAGATCGCCAGGCCAAGCCCTGTACCTTTCGTTCGATCTCTCTCCGGGTTGCGAAGCTGAGCGAACTCATCGAAAATCCGGTCGATCTGATCGGTGGGGATTCCCGGGCCTGTGTCTCGAACCGAGAGCTGGAACTCACCGGTCGATGTGGCTCCGGCGTTCACCTGGACTCCGCCCGATTCGGTGAACTTGACGGCGTTACCGACCAGGTTCAACAGCACGCGGGCCAGCTTGATCCGATCCCCGTGAATGACACGCCCTGGCCGGTCGACGTGCCAGGTCAGCGAGAGGCCCCTGGATCGCGCCTGGAGCCTTAAGGGCGACAGCGTGGAATCCAGCCACTCGTCGAGGTTGAAGTCGGTCGGCTGATACTCGAGGACGCCGGAATCGAAGAGCGTCAGTTCGAGCAGGTCGTTGACCAGTTCGATCAGGTTTGACGTGGCTTTGCGGAAATCCGCGGCAAGCGGCCGGAGGTCTGGATCAGGGTCGTGTTGACGATCGGCGACGACCCCCAACCACTCGGACTGAAGGCTCAGGGCGTTGACCGGGGTCCGCAGGTCGTGGCTGACCGCTGTAAGGAACCGGGTCTTGTAATACGAGGCCTGTTCGGCAGCCTCGGCCGCCCTGCGTAACTCGTCCGCGGCGAGTTTTCGTTCAGTCACATCAACGACCAGGGCGAGTGCCCCTGCGGATCGGTTCGGAATGACGGGTAACGGTTCAAATCGCCAGTCGAGATACCGAATGCCCACACTTCCTGCTTCCTCCGTCCACGGAATGCTCGTCTCAATGTGCGGGATGTGGTCGAGTAGCGAGCGAGTCAGGCCAGTGATCAATTCTGGCTTGCCGGCGAAGAGCTCGTCGGCCATCACACCTTGAAGAGAGGAGCGCGTGCGTCCCATCAGTTTGCGAGCCGGGCCATTCGCGGCGCGACAGGTTCTTTTGTCATCAAAGTACGCGACACCCACCGGAAGGTGATCGAGCAAGGCCTTAAACTGTGCGGCACGCTCTGCAAGTTCGGTCCGGAGACGATGTTCTTCCGTCACGTCGCGGTACACGGAGACCGCACCGGCCGGAGGACCGGGAAACGGCGCGGTCGCCACATCGAGCAGCAAGTCCCGACCATCCGGGTCGTGGCAAAGAAGGGTTTCGCGGACCAGTTCGCCGCGATGCATCGTGCGGTAGAGGGGCCGGTCCTTCAGGGCGCAACGCCGACCGTCCAGATGATAGATGGGAACAGCCTTGTCGATGTCTTCGAGCGACGTGAGCCCCTCGAGCGATCGATTGCCGATGCTGATCTCCACGGCCGCTGTGTTCACGAGAGTCGTCTGCCCGCTCGGGGCCTCGACCACGATGACACCGACAGGCAATACTTCGAGGATTGCTCGTAAGGTCTGATGCCGCATCTCGGCCTCAAGCCGTGCCGCCTGGGCCAATTCGCGGTGTTCCATGTCGCTCAGCGAGGCAGCGACGATCGCCCCGAATGCGGAGAGGGCCGTCGAAATGTCGTCCGAAAGCTCCTGCCGCACCGCGAGTTCGAGGATTCCGACAAGTTCGCCGCTCGCAAGGAGCGGCAGCGCGAAGATCGATACGATTCGATGAGCTTTGATCCAGTCTGGATGAACGCTAAGATCGCTGGACAAATCTCGAACTTGAATCGATCCCCACTGAACCAGGTCGTCGAGTCTTTCCCGCGTCCAGGAGAGCCTCGTTGTGCCGATGACCCCCGTCTGATCACAGGGTTCTTCAGCGGGCCCGGCGACAGCCGCCAGATCAAACGTCTCCTTGGCTTTATCAGACCGAATCCAGATTCTCGCCCGAGCCGCGCCGAAGTCGCGAACGAGTGTATCGGCCACGAGGTCGAGCCAGCTCTCACGATCTCGACGGGCCCCACTCTGAGCGATTGATTCGGCTGTGGCGCGCAAACCACGGACCAGCGACGGCTTGCTGTCCGGGTCGTCAAAATGTACCGGCCCCGAACGTCCCAGGATCACCGCAATGAGATCGGCTTCATGCTCACCGATGCCGGGAAGACGCTTCCGTCTCACTTCGATGTCGAACTCTTCACCACCTCGTCGCAGGGCAGCGACCATTGTCGCAATCTCGTCGACAGAACTCGGTGACTCTGCATTCGCGTCCTTTCGGGCGGTGAGTCCAGTCGATCCAACACCGTTCGGGAAGATCAAGGAGGAATGCTGACCCTCAAGCTCGTCGCGATCCCATCCGAAACTCTCCGCGGCCGTCGCGTTGGAATAGACGATCTCCCCCAACTCGTCGATCACGATCAGCGGATCGGTCAGGAGATCGAGGAGTCGCCGATAATTCACGACGGCCAAGGTTCCCTCCCTCCAGCCGGCCCCTGTTGCCTCACGACCAAACTCGCCGCGACCGCATGGCCTTCTCATCATCCATGATACGGTCAGTGCCCTCTCAAAAGGTTCAGTGTAACGTCGAGTCGGTAGAATTTCACTGGCCCCAGTTCCGCCACGGTTCGTCTTGCAACCGCGTCAACGCATTCGATTCCGACCATCGGCTGACTTGACGGTTCGATTTTATCCTATACAATTGTACTGTACGCATGCGCGATATTAAGGGCCGTTTCCACTAGGGGTACCCATGACTCTGGCCCATTCCATCATGCCAGGATCGCGACCCCGTCGCCGAGACGTCGGGCTTCACCTGTGGATTGACAGAACATTATACGTTGTGAAACGGATATGTTGCGACCAAACCGCCGCGCTTCGCGCGTTCCGATTGATCAAGCCCGATGGAACGTGCTATGACGTCGCGCAAACCCGGTTTGGACCGGAATGCGACTGCCCGGACTTCATCTTCCGTCGATCGGGCCTCGATCCCGATGGGTGCAAACACGTCCAGGCCCTTACTGCCTACGGCATGCTCGACGACGCGGAACGTGTGATTGCAACCAACAGGTCGGCCTCAATGGAGTTTTCGCGAAGACGTTGCCAGGGAGCTTGTGACAGCGACTCTCGAGAGTTCTGGCATCAATAAATTGGCTCCGCGATCCCGAAGCAGGGATCGCGGAGCTTGACGACTTCGTGTTGTGGGGCTCGTCTCATTCCAAAGGTATGGAGTTGCGATAACACATTGAAGTGTGAATCAGCCCTTGGTCCCGTCGCTCGCAGTCGCAACCCCTGGGGTCGCTTTGGCCTTCTCGACGGCCTGAAGCTCGGAGTTCAGGGCATCGAGCCGCGCCTTGACGTCGATGGCGCGGTCGATGATCGTCTGGACTGCGGGGGACTTCTCGGCCAGGGCCTTCTCCGCAGCCTCTCTCGCCTGGATCATCGCCTCGAGTTCCTCGATTCGAGTTGCCAGGACCACTGAGGCTGCCTGGACCGCCACGCTCGTCTGATCAAGATGTTTGGCGGCGTCTGCCCGAATCGCGGTCGCAGTGGCCGTAGCGATCTGAGCCTCGAAGACTTTGCGGCTCGACTCGATCAGAGACGCGAGAGCGGACTCGGCGGCCCGGGCCGCCTCCGTGGTTGCAGCGGCCAGCTGGACGGCGGATTCCCGATCGGCGTCCGATCGTGTTGTTACTAGGGTTTTGATCGTGGCATTCGTCGCGTTCAGTTTTTCCAGCAGGAAAGCCTCTGCGGCGGTTCGCGAGGTAAGAGCGACCTTTTCGGCGACTTCGGCCGCCTCCAGTACCTCCGCCGCCGACTTCGCGGTGTCGTCACGTTCAGTGAGTGTCTTCTCGGCGGCCACCCGGATTGCCTCGGTCATCGCGACATCCTTCTGGGCCTCATCACGAGCCTGCGTCGCCTGATTGACTCTCGCGACCTGATCCGCGACGACCGCCTTGAGGGGTTCGAGTTCTTTCCCCGCCGCGTCCGCCGCGGACTGAGCGGCGATGTACTCCTGCCTGGCCCGTTCCAGACGAACGGCGACGGGGGCCGGATTGGCGACGAGGTTGCCGATCTGTTTACCATCGGCCGTGTTCCAGACTCGGATCTCACCCGACCAGTCGCCGGCGACGATTGTGGAGTCGTCGAAGGTAAAGCACGACTGGAGGCCGATGTCTCCGAACGTCTCGAACTGGCGCTCGGCCTTACCATTCTGATCCCAGAGCTTGGTGACCCGATCCCGGCCGGTGCTGATGAGCCGCCCGTCCTTGGCGAAGCGAACATCCTCCGCACCACCACCATGAGCCCCCCAGGATTTGAGCTGGTTGCCATCGAGCATGTTCCAGAGCTTGATTGAGCCATCCTCGCTGGAGGATGCCAGCACGTTCGAGTCGAGTCGCCAACTCGACCCGGTAATCATCGCGGTATGACCGCGTAGATCGTAGAACTCACGCCCTGTGTAAGCTTCCCAGACGACCAGCCCGCCGTTGCGATCTCCCGAAGCGAGGAGAACGCCGTCCGGGCTAAAGGCAACCGATGTGATCCATTCCGTGTGCTTCTTGCACTCGTAGGCAAGTTCGCCGTCCGCGGTGTTGTAGACCCGGAGCATCTTGCTCGGACCACCGACCGCCACGAAGTTGCGATTCGGGCTTATGTCAGCAGCAAGGACCGAGTCGTATTCCTTACCGACCTCGAAGAGTTTTTCGCCAGACTTGACGTCCCAGGCCGCCGCGAGCCCGGACTGCCCGCCGACTCCGCCGGCTGCCAGGAGGATGCCGCCATCTCGGGTGAACTTCAGGCAGTGGATCGTCCCGATGTCGAACGGAAGGATCCCGCAAAGTTGGAATGTCTGGGTATTGTACAGCAGGATCTGCTTGTGGCTGGCGACTGCGAGCAGGGGCGACCAGGGACTGGAGGCCATCGCGAGGATGGCGTTCGGCCGCTCTGTCACGATGACGGGTTCCGTCAGGATCCCGGAAGGCAAGGCCGGCTCACCCTGGGGCTTGCCCATCGCGGCTGGATCAAGGGTGAAGTCCAGCTTCGACTTCTCCTTCATCGCGACGACGCTTCCCGAGGTCTCCGGGGCACCCACGGTGATCCAGGCTTTGATCGCGTTAAGCATCTCGTCCGGAAGCTTCGGGGAACTCGGCGGCATGGCCGGTTCCTCCTCGTGAGAGACGAGCAGGAACAGGCGGCTGTTATCGGGATCACCCGGTTCAATCACTGGTCCCGAGGCACCCCCTTCCATGGCCCCGGCATAGGAGTCGAGGGCCAGACCGCCCTTTTTCTTGTCGGTGTTGTGGCACGAGTTGCACTTCGCCTGAAATATGGCCGAGACGTTGTCCTTGAAGTTGACCTTGGCCTCCTCGCCCTGCGCGGGGGCCATCGGGAGGGTCAGGATCAGGACACCGGCGGCTGTCAGGCCGGAAGCGATTCGGAGGGGTCGCATGGTGGGCAACCTCAGCGGTAGGACCATCGTGAAGTCATTGAGGGAGCAGGCGATCCAGGTGGGCAGGGAGCTTCGCAAGTTTACGTCGTCATCATGGTTGCGGCAGAAAACCCGGACCGAAACGGCAAGCGTCACGACGAACGAGCGGGGATGCCCGAGAGGGGCAGCCCGAAGCTCGTCTCAGTGTCGTCGAACTGCGATGGTTAGTGGTTGAACAGGAACTCCCGGCTGTTAAGCAATGCCCAGTACACGTCCGTCAGAACCTGTTCCTGGTTCGCCTCAGGCGCAAGCAGGGGAGTGAGCTTGTCGATCTCCTCCCGCGTGGGCATCCGGCTGAGAGTGCGAAGGTAGAGGTTCACGATCCGCTCCTCGGGGAACTTCAATTCCGCGAGCAGCGTCTTGATCACACCCCCCTGGGCAATCTTGGCGTTTACCGTACTGCCATTGAGGAGATGAAGGCGCCTGCGAGAGAGTGGGTTCCATCTTGACCTCGCATGAGCAGACAGTCTCGCGGGTGGCGCGGCCGAAGGTGGTGAGGAAGTAGGTCGATGTGCCACCATCGGCGATCTGAACGGCTCGTGCGCCTAGAGGTAGACCGGGGAACTTGTCCTTGGTGTCCGTGACCTGGCTGATGATGTCGAGCAGGTTCTCCGCCTTGATACGACGGAGGTTGGCGTGGGCGAAGTTGACCTCATCATGAGTGTTGCTCTCGTTGCGCTGAGTCGAACGCTGGTAGGCCCTCGAGTTGCAGACATCGCGGACGAGTTGTTTGAGGTCGTAGTTTGTGTCGGTGAAGTGCTGGGCAAGTGCATCGAGTAGTTGCGGGTTGGTGGCCGGGTTCGAGACACGGAAGTCGTCCACCGGCTCAACGATGCCGATACCGAAGAAGTGGGCCCAGACGCGGTTGACGAAGCTCTTGGCGAAGTACGGATTGTCCTTCGACGCAAGCCACTCGGCCAGCACGACGCGGCGGTCCTTGCCAGCGACGTCCGGAACGTCCCCACCCAGGAACTTCGGCTTCATGACCTGGCCGTTGACAGGGTGCTTGACCTCGCCACCGCCCGAGTTGTAGATGATCCGTTCCCGATAGTCTTCACCCCGTTTGCGGCCGATCTGAGAGAAGAAGGCGTTGAAGGAGTAATAATCGTTCATCGTCCAGCGATCGAATGGATGGTCGTGGCACTGGGCGCACTGGATCCGCATCCCCATGAACACCTGGGCGACGTTCTCGGAAAGCAGCAGGCGGTCGTTGGTGGTCTGGTAGAAGTTCGTGGCCGGGTTCGAGAACGTCCCGCCACTGGCGCCGAGGAGTTCGCGAACGAACTGGTCCATTGGTGTGTTCGACTGAAGCTTCTCTACCAACCAGCTGTAGTAGAGAAACATCCCCTTGCGATCGACCTGGTTGGGGATGGTGCGGACCTGGAGCAACTCGGCCCACTTGCTGACCCAGATCTCGGAGAACTCTTTTCGCTCCAGTAAGGCGTCGATCAACTTGGCCCGCTTGTCGGGCTCGGTCGAAGCCATGAACTGCTGGTATTCCTCGACGGTCGGGGTGAGGCCGACGATGTCGATATAGGCTCGCCTCACGAACACCTCGTCGTTGCAAATCTCGGAGGGTGCGATGCGGATCTTCTTCAGCTTGTTCGCGACGAGGGTGTCGATGTAGTTGACCTCGGTCTCGTCGGACGGGTACTCGAACTGCAACCCTTTCGGCAGGACAAGCACCTGTGCCCCCACAGTGTGGGTATCGAACCGGGCCATCACAAAGGCCTCGCCCCGTGCCCCCGCCGTGACGAGGCCGTTCGGGGTCACGGCGGCCGAGTTGTCGTTGTTCGTCATGAAGACGGCCAGGCCGGTGACGTCGCGGTCGCTACCGTCCGAGTATTTGGCCCGGACGGTCATCTGCTGAGTGGTTCCCTCGCCATCAAGCACGGCCTGCTTGGGGTAGATGTCGACCGACTCTACGGTCGCCAGCTTACTCACGTCGTCGTTGGGAGCGCCGGCGGCGATCCAGTCATGGATCGTCTGGTACAACTCGGTGTCGGAAGTGAACCGTTCGCCGCCAGTGTGAGGAACCGCGCCGATCGCCTTCTGGAGAAGGGTGCTGTCGGCCGGAACCGCGAGGTTGACTCGGCGTCCGGGCATCTCGCGGGTCAGTCGGTAATGGTCCCCCTCCGGATCAAACCCGAAGATGGAGATGCGGAACCCATCCTTGCCGCGTGCGGCGCCGTGGCAACTGCCGGAGTTGCAACCCGACCGCAGGAAGACCGGCATGACGTCGAGCCGGAACGACAGCGGCGGAACGGCGGTCGCTTGGGCGACCTTCACTGGCAAGTCGACGGTCTGCCCCCCAAAGGCAACGTTGAGGGTCGTTTCTCCGTCAACGACCGGCCAGTATGTGTTCCCCTCACGGCGAACGAGCGCCGGGTTGGCAAGCGTCAGGTCGGCCTCGGCGGTCACGTCGCGGGTCAAGCCATCGGGGTATGTGGCCTGGACGACGACGAGTTGTCGATCTCGGGCGGTCGTCAGATTGATGTCAGGCGGGAAGACCTCGATCTTCGACGGCGCCGGGGCCTCGGCCCGGGCGAGCGAGGCCAGAGCGAGCACGGTGGCGAGGCAGCGGGCAGGAGTCATCGCACGCATTCCAACCTCATGATTTAAGAAGGGCACCCGCGGGCGCCGTCGTGTTCGTTCCTGGGATGCGGCTGTTTGGGAGCAAGCTCGGGAACCCAGACCGTCATGCGGTCATTGACTGGCGGCGGGCTCGGGCGTGGTGCCGGCGGCTTGCGCCTTGGCGCGCTCGGCTGCCTCAAGGCGAAGCTTCTCGAGCGGCGAGAGCGGTTTCTCGGCCGGCTTGGCTGGCTTGGGCTTGGCGTCCGGCTTCGGCGCCACGGCCACCGCATCGGCCTTCGGGGGAAGGGGTTTGTCAACCCGCAATTCGCCCTTGCCGATGTTGTGGACGATCGGTTCGCCGTTCATGGTGATGGTGACTCGGCAGAACAGGTTGCCATGCTTGCCGTCGGGGGTCTGGTCGGTTGTCGCGATGGGGAAAACGAGTTCCGAAGCGTCCTGATCAACCATCTTCTTGTCGGTCGTGGCCTGGTTCGGCAGCCCCACGAGTTCGATTTCCGCCTTGTCGGGGAAGTCATGCAGCTTGGTCAGCTTGACGAGGAAGTTTACTGACTCCCCCTGCTCGACGGTCATGTTCTGGAAAGCCAGGCCAACGAACGGCTCGGCAATCGAGAGATTGGCGAGTTGAGAGGAAACCGAGAGGAAGCCGTCCTTGCTCTCCGCGACGCCATCGACCACGATCTTCCAGGTCCGGACTTCGGCGTTGCCGTTGGCGTTCATCGGGATCAGGGCCTCGTTCTTGCCCTCCGGGATCTCGACGCTGCCCGAGGCCCCAACGCCAGGTGGCAGCCAGGGGAGCCGCAGACGGACCTTGGAGTTGAAGCCCTCCTCGCGGTGGGCGACGACCTTCAGGTTCATCGTGCCGTTGCGAACCAGAGGCACCTTTGGCTCGACGATCTCGATGGTATACGGAGCCGCCTCGGCGACGGTCACCGCCAGCTTATCGACAGTGCGAGTCCAGAATGGGACGTTGTTCGCCCCCAGGGTCAACTCGACCGTGTGTCGGAAAATCGA
Source organism: uncultured Isosphaeraceae bacterium (assembly GCA_963779675.1). Classification (GTDB taxonomy): domain Bacteria; phylum Planctomycetota; class Planctomycetia; order Isosphaerales; family Isosphaeraceae; genus CAVZZM01. Next base: position 856,049 of record CAVZZM010000014.1, on the reverse strand, counting down.
TGGAATCTGGAGGTTCGTGTCAGTCGGTGTGCCGGTGAGCGCTGCGAGGGTTCCGCTGACCGGGGCGTCTTCCTTGGCGGTGAACAGTACGGGAAACTGGCTCTGGTTCGCCGGCATGGTATCGCACTCGATCGCGACGCCCTTCGGCAAACCCTCAGCACCAATTGTGAGGTCGCCGCCGAAATCTGCACGCGATGCCGTGACCAGGATCGCCTGACGATTTCCTTTAGGCACCGAGATGTATGTCCGTCCCTGGTAACGACGTTGCACCTCGTTCGGCACGCCCATCGTGAGCTTCGGGGCGACCGGGGTCAGCTCGACGCGGTAGAAATAGGTCGGCCCCCCCTGCTTCAGGTGATCGCGCAGGACCACCACGTATTCGCCGTCTGCCGGGGCGGTGAAGCGGATGTAACTGTCGGGCCCGTTGGTGTCGTCGTTGGCAGCGACATTGCCCCCGCCCTTCTTCGCGACCGATATCACGGCATCGAGCGGAGACCGGAGCGAGCGGGCGAACACCCGAACGTCGATCACCTGCCCCTTCGTCGCCTTGAAGGTGAAGTGATCAACGTCCCCCTCCTCGCCGAGCACGCCGTTCAGGGCGATCGGTGGGGTAAAGGGGGTCGCCGTGTTATGGTCGTTGTTCGGCTCGACCTCCAGGACGTTGCCGAACGGCGAGACCCGGAACTCGTTCGGATAGGGGGCGGTCCCCAGCTCATCCTCGGCGACCAGCCCGTGGTTCTCGTTCGGCTCGGCGGGAAGCGTTTCGGCGGTTGTTCGGTCGCCAGCGACGTCACCGATCCACGTCACCTCGACCGTCTCGCCAGCAGGGCCACCCGCCGGGAGGAGTGCTCGCGGACGGGGGAACCGACCGACGTGCAGTCGGTAGCGGCACTGACCATTACCAGCGTACGCGCTCTCGCGAACTTGGATGAGGTACGTCCCATCCTCGGGAGCGAGGATGGAACAAACACCGTCCACGAAGACCAGGGCGGCGTCGTCGCTGGTGGCGAGTTCGAAGCGCTTCTCATCGAGGATCGCCACGTAGGGATCAAACAGGGTCAGTCCGAGCCGGATGCCCTCGATCTCCGCCGTGATCCGTTCGCCCTTCTTCGCCTCGACGACGAAGTAATCCACGTCCTCTCTCTCGGCGACGCCATTAACCACGACGTCGAGGGGGATCGCCTGGGGCGTCTCGAATTCGTTGTTTGGCTCCGTCTCTTCGATCTCGGGCAGCGTGCCGACGCTGAAGGTCATCAGCCGGGAGACGCCGGTGGCCGTCCGCACGCGCAGGTCGTGCAGTCCCAAGGGGCTATCGGCGGCGATCCGAAGCTTTGCCTTGAACGATTTGTCGTTCAAGGGCTCGAGCCCGACCACCTCAATGCCCGGCTGATAAAACAGGATCTCCTGGACGTCGGCAAGCTGGGAACCAGTGACGGTGATGTCCCGCTCGGTTCCACGTTGACCGCCGGGAGGGACGATGACCGTCAGCCTGGGGGAGGCCGCGGAGGCCAGCGGGCTGAGAATCAGGAGGAACAAGAACGCTCGGGTAGTCAATCGCATGGCTGGGCATCCGGGTTGAAGCGAGGACATGCGGGGCTGGCGGTTCGACCAGATACGGCCGGACGACCGATCACATTGTCAGAACCGATCCGAGGAAGATCACCACGAGCGGGCCGCTCTCGCGAGGTTGGAACGCGAGGTCCGGGCGGTCAACACAGACTCCAGCCGGATTGCCCCTCAAGCAGCACAACCGGCCGGAGTTACACGATTTGTCCGCTCAGACGAGCAGTTCGTTGCAGACCTTGCCGCCGTTGACGATCTCGATCGGACGCCCGCCGGGCGCCATCAGTTCCTTGTCGGCGACGATGCCGAGCTGGTGATAGATGGTCGTGGCGAGGTCTTCGGGGCCGATCGGCTCCTTCTCCGGCTCGGTCGCGGTGGCGTCGGTCGCACCGTGGATGTAGCCGCTCTTCACGCCGCCGCCGGCCAGCACGACGCTGAAGACCTTCGGCCAGTGGTCGCGGCCGGCGTCCTTGTTGATCTTGGGGGTCCGGCCGAACTCGCTGGAGACGACCACCATGGTCCGGTCCAGCAGGCCGCTGCGATCAAGGTCCCGGATCAGCGCGGCGAAGGCCTGATCGAAGGCGGGCATCGAATTCTTCATCCCGCCGGTGATGCCTGGTGTGCATGTCCCAGCCGCCGTAGGTCATGACGACGAACCGGACCCCGGCCTGCGACCAGTCGACGAGCCATCAGCATCCGCTGGCCGGCCTGATTCATGCCGTACTCGTTGCGGATCGCTTCCGGCTCGGCGCTCGATGTTGAACGCCTCGCGGGCCGCGGGCGAGGAGATCAGGCTGTAGGCCCGCTCGTAGAAGGTGTCCATCGCGTCCAGGCTGTCGGCCGCTTCCTTCTTGTGGAAGTAATCGTTGACGGCGTCCAGGGCACTGCGCCGGGTCGCGAACCGCGACTCGTCAACGCCGCCGGGCAGGTCGAGGTCCTGGACCTTGAAGCCCTTGCTGGCCGGGATCGGAGCCCAGGCTGAAGGGCGAGAACGACGAGCTGAGGTAGCCCGTGCCGGCGTAGACGTTCGGCTGATTCGGGATGCAGACGTACGGGGGCAGGTTGTTCCGCGGGCCGTACTCGTGGGCCACCACGCTTCCCATGCTGGGGAAACTGCGAGGCGGGGCTGGGCCGGTAGCCGGTGAACATATTGTGCGTGCCGCGCTCGTGGGCCGCCTCGCCGTGGGTCATCGAGCGGATGACCGTCAACTTGTCGGCGATCTGGCCGTCTGAGGCAGGCGTCTCGCTGAAGACCTCGCCGCCGACCTTCGTGGGGATCGAGCCCATCTCGCCGCGGTACTCGATCGGGGAGTATGGCTTGGGGTCGAACGTCTCCTGGGATGACAGGCCGCCTGGCAGGAAGATGTGGATGACCGAGTCGGCCTTTGCCTCGATGGCCTCGTAGTTCTTCTGCTCGGCGCGGGCCCGGAGACGGAAAAAATCGCCTAGCGTCAGGCCGAAGCCGGCCGCGCCGACGGTCAGGAACCCGCGGCGATGAAGGGGCATGCGCCGCTGAAGTACCTCCGGTCATCGTCGAATCTCCTCAGGAGGGTGTCGGGCTGCATGAATTCCTGCAGTCCCCAATCAGGCCACTGAACTCGAACCGCAACAGAACCTTGGTGTTACCTTGACCACTGCTGCACGGATCCGTGAGAGGGACGGATGTCTGGTTCGGTCGGGAGAGTCGTTCGGAGTGTTTTCATTGTTCGATCGAAACAGGCATCCGATCGGCGAGGATCAAGTTGTCATTCTCGGGCGAAGGTCAAGTTGCGATTCGTAGGAAGCCATGAGGCTGGGCGATAAAGCTCGGTAGACCATGCAGCCGGGCGATCAGGCAAGACTGATGTCGGATTGTTGAGACCAAATGTTTAACATTGGTGTGGCAAGCTTACCGTCAGATACGTCGACAATGCAAGTGCCGTTGGCGCTTTTTGGGATATTCTCGATCGTCCGGGTTCGGGGAGGTGTTGATGACTCCACGGACTGTCAAGGTCCCCATGTACTCTCTGTACCGCTCCCTTGGCACCGCGTCCCTGCGACATGATACTAGGAATGCACCTTTTGGGAACCACGGTCGCAGTCTTCGGATCGGGAGGGCAGTGTTGATGGATCGAGCCGTTGTCCTGGCGTTGACGGGGGCGTTGTCCGCGATGCTGGCCGCGAGCGGGACGGTCCGCGCGGCTGGAGAGGGGCCAGTACGCGACCTCCACTCATATGGGAACTTTCATGAGGTGCGGGTCCAACACATTGCTTTGAACCTGGCGATTGACTTCGCCAGGAAAGAACTGCGAGGTATCGCGACGCTCACAGTGGAACGGATGCCCGGATCGCCGTCGGATGCACCGCTGATTCTCGACTCGCGCCCTGAACGTGCGGTCCGTCATCGCCGAGGACACGGACCATCGCCACGAACTCCCGTTCGAGATCGGCCCCTCCGATCCGATCCTGGGCTCGCCATTACGAATTGCTCTCCCCAAGGACATCACGACGATCTCGATTTATTACACGACGCCGCCGACAGCATTTGCGCCTGCAGTGGGTCGACCCGAGCGGTACGGCCGGCGGCAAGCGACCGTTCCTCTACACGCAGTCGCAGGCGATTCAGGCTAGGTCTTGGGTCCCCTGCCAGGACTCTCCTGGCGTGAGAGTTACGTATGAAGCGGCGATTCACACTCCCGAGGGGATGACCGCCGCCATGTCGGCCGAGTCGATCGAGCGAGAGGGGAGCGCCCAACGCTTCGTGATGCGCGAGGCCATCCCGCCCTACCTGATCGCCCTGGCGGTTGGCAATTTGGAGTTCCGCGAGATCAGTACGCGGGTGGGAGTCTGGGCCGAGCCGTCGCTGGTCGACCGCGCCGCGGAGGAGTTCGCGGACACCGAGTCGATGCTCGAAGCGGCCGAGCGCCTCTTCGGCCCCTATCGCTGGGACCGTTACGACATCCTGGTACTCCCCCCAAGCTTCCCGTTCGGCGGCATGGAGAACGCCCGTCTGACGTTCGCCACGCCCACCGTGATTGTGGGAGACCGTTCACTCGTGTCGTTGATCGCTCACGAGCTCGCCCACTCGTGGTCCGGGAACCTGGTGACCTGCGCGACCTGGCGTGACTTCTGGCTCAATGAGGGAATGACGACTTACCTGGAGCGTCGGATCGTCGAGGCCCTGTTCGGATCGTTACGGTCGGAGATGGAAGCTGTTCTCGGGAAGCAAGGGCTCGTCGAGGAACTCGGTCGGCTCGAGCAATGGAAGCAGGTTCTTCACGTCGACCTGGAGGGTCGAGACCCTGACTCGGCGTTCTCCGGAATCCCTTACGAGAAGGGGGCACTGTTTCTGACCCGGCTCGAGAACGTCTTCGGCCGCGAGCGGTTCGACGCGTTCCTGCGCGGCTATTTCGATCACTTCGCGTTCCAGAGTATCACCACGGCCGGCTTCGTGGATTATCTCAAATCGAACCTGTTCGCGCAGGACGAGACGGCCGCCGGAATGATCGACCTGGACGCATGGCTGGAACAGCCGGGCTTGCCGGCCGATGCCCCCGAACCGAGTGCCGAGGGCTTTAGCCGCGTGGCCGATCTCGCCCAAAGATGGTGGAACGGGGACGTCTCGGCGGAGGACCTGCCCGTGGACGAGTGGGGGACCCTGGAACGGATTCGCTTCCTCTCGGAACTCCCCGAAACCATGCCCTCGAACCGATTGGCAAAGCTCGATGAGGCGTTCGACTTCACCGAGAAGGCCAACCCGGAGGTTGCGGAACACTGGTTCCTCAAGACCATCAGGAGCGGCTACGCGCCGGCGGATGCTCGCATCGAAGCGTTCCTCACGACGGTGGGGCGTCGAAAGTACCTGATGCCTTTGTATGAGGCGATGGCGGAGACGCCCGAAGGCAAGGCCCGCGCTCGGGCCATCTATGCCAGGGCCCGGCCCCGCTATCATCCCCTTGCGATCAGCGCGGTCGATGGGCTCCTGGAAGTCGCCTTGATTGCAAGGCCGTTTCGCCTCAGCGGCGTCGCAGTGACCGATCCATCTCGCGTTTCGCGTCCTGTTTCTTCAGGGCCTCTCGCTTGTCGTACGTCTTGCGTCCCCGGGCAATGCTGATCTCGACCTTGGCCATCCCTTTCTTGAAGTAGAGCTGAAGGGGAACGATCGTCAGGCCTTTCTCGGAGGCTTTTGCGACGAGCTTATCGATCTCGCGGCGGTGGAGCAGCAGCTTCCGGGGGCTTGGGCTTGTGGTTGAGCTGATTGGCCTGGACGTACTCCGGGATATCGCAGCCGTGCAGCCAGGCTTCCCCTTCCTCGACGGCGGCATAGGCATCCTCAAGGTTCGCCTTGCCATTGCGTAAGCTCTTGACCTCGGTGCCGGTCAGGACGATGCCCGCCTCGACCCTCTCCAGCAGTTCGTATTCGTGACGGGCCTTGCGGTTGCGGGCAACGACCAGGATGCCGCTGCCCTCCACCTTGCTTTTCTCCCTGGCCTTGCTGTCCTTCTTGGCCATGGTCGCTGCCTTCCGAGTCGTGTCGGGTGTGCGGAGTGTCGGACGAATTATAAGGGCCGCGCCCGGACAGGCAATTCCAGGACGACAACGTTACCGCCCCCGGCTGGCCTGACAGGCGGCCAGGGCCTCCGACGCCACCTTCTCCGGATCAGTCGCATCGAGCCGGAGCAAGGGAAAGCGCGCGTGATACGGGCGCGGGGGCCGTCCGGTTTCACCGTCCAGAACGATGGCGAAGGTCGGCGCCGGGAGACGCTGGACCTCGGAACGTGGGCGATCGAGGCGCGACTCGATCAGGTCCAGACAGAAGTCGCTGACGAGCCAGCGGTCTCCGAGGGCCATCTCGTGGGGTTGGTGGATGTCTCGAAGTTCGAGCGGCCAGGGGACGACACGGTCGATGTCGACATCGGGCAAATGTGCCTCGATTTGATCGGCACCCTGGACGGAAATCGCGTCGAGGCGGCTCACCAGCGTCTCGAAGACGAACGAGCGAACCGGCCCCGGTGGGCCATCAAGGGCCACGTAGCTCGGACGGCGGTCCAGGTTCGCGAGCATTTCTCGGATGCTCATGCCCGTGACTGGGCCCACGACATCGGGGGCGACCTCGGAGAGCGGCGCCAGCACGAAACGGCGGACGGCCATGCGAGGGTGGGGCAGCATCAGCTCCGTGCTCTGAAGGTTCCGGGCATCGAACATCAGCAAGTCTAGGTCGAGCGTCCGCTCGCCCCAACGTTCGACCCGGACGCGGCCGGCCTGGCGTTCGATGTCCTGGAGCACCGCCAGCAATCCCGGCGCGTCCAGCGCGGTCATCAGCCGGGCCGCGGCGTTGAGGAACGGTCGCTGTCCGCTCGGCCCGCCGATCGGGAGCGTCTCGTGGTACGTACTGACAGCCAGGGCGTGAACTCCCGCCGTGTCACGCAGCGCGGTGATTGCAGCATCTAAATGCGCCTTGCGATCGCCCAGGTTGCTACCGAGGCCGATCAGGGCCATTGTGTCCATTGCGATCGCCCGGCTCGATTCCCAGGGTCAGAGCGATAGCCGACCGATCCGAGCCACGGCCTCCTGGAGACGAGGCGTCTCGACGGTCAGGGCCGCCCGGATGTAACCATCGGCGGCCTTGCCGAAGCCGATCCCCGGCGTGGTGACCACGTTGGCCTCTTCGAGCAGTCGGCCGCTCAACTCCATTGAGGACAGGCCCTTTGGGCAGGGGATCCAGACGTAGAACGTGGCGTCGGGCGTGGGGACGTCCCAGCCAAGTCCGCGAAGGCCGGCGAGAAAGACGTCGCGACGCTCCCTGTACAGATCCCGAATGGGCGGGGTGAGCTGGTCGTACTGCTCCAGGGCGGTCTTGCCGGCCATCTGGATGGCCGTGAAGATGCCCGAGTCGACGTTCGTCTTGATCTGCGACAGGGCACCAATCAGCTCGGCGCCGCCGATGGCAAATCCGATGCGCCAGCCGGTCATGTTGAACGTCTTCGACAGACTGTGGAATTCGATGGCGACGTCTTCGGCCCCGGCGCCTGGAGGATGCTGGGCTGGGGCTGGTCGAAGTACATCTCGTTGTAAGCCGCATCCTGAGCGACCACGAAATCGTGCTCGCGGGCCCGCTCGACGACCTTGGTGAAGAACTCCAGGTCCGCCGTTCCGCCGGTAGGGTTGTTCGGGTAGTTCAGGAACATGAGCCGCGCCAGCCGCCAGACATCGCCGGGGATCGCATCGAGGTCCGGGCGGAACCCCAGGGCCGGCTCAAGCGGCATGTCGTAGGTCTCGGCCCCGGCGAACCAGCTCGACGACCGGTAGACCGGGTAGCAGGGGTCGGGGACCAGGCTGATGTCCCCCGGGTTCAGGACCGCGAGCGGGAAGTGGGCGATGCCCTCCTTCGAGCCGATCAGGGGCAGGACCTCGCGGTCCGGGTCGAGGTCGAGACCGTAGCGCCCCTTGCAGAACGTGGCGATCGCCTGACGTAGGGCGGGGTCGCCCTGATCCAGAGCATACTGGTGATAGGCCGGCTTCTCGACGTTCGCCTGGAGGCTGCGGATGATCGGCTCCGGAGTGGGCCGGTCGGGGTCGCCGACGCCGAGGTTGATCACGTCGCGGCCGGCGGCGATGGCGGCCTTTTTCTTCTTATCAATCTCGGCGAACAGATAGGGAGGCAGCTTCTGGAGGCGTTCGGCCTTCACGAATGGCGTCGGCATCAGTCGTCCCGCGGCAGGATGGGTCGGATCTGGGATCGAGCGGTGGTCCCGCGTCGAAACCACGACTTTACCCGATCCGCCGGGACCATTCCAGACACGCCCCGGCGATCCTCGCGGCACTCTGCCGGTTGATCGGCACCCAGATCATCGCGTTCCCGATCGCTGCCGAATTGGCCCGGTTCGCGAGTCCGCTCACGGACGCAGCCGGCGCGATCGTTCGTCCACAAGGTTTCCAAAACAAAAGGGTTAAAGCAGCGTTTTTGGAATTGGGTTCGTTCGGAAAACTGCCCCAGGGAACCAGTTTCCTTAAAGGTTGCGTCAAGGAAAATGACGCGATCCGGGGCCAGGTCAAGAACTCGATCCGCAGCCGTTGGCTTCGTTTTGTCCTGGCCGTTGGCTTCGTTTTGTCCTGGCCGTTGGCTTCGTTTTGTCCTGGCCGTTGGCTTCGTTTTGTCCTGGTCGTTGGCTTCAATTTCCGTCTGCGGTCGTGGTGCCCGCCCGATCGTTTCGATCGGCAGAACTCGACCCAGACGTTCCAGGTTGCCAATGAGCCGGGCGGAGCCGCAGCGCACGGTCCCGCATCGATTCCTATCGAGGACCGGGCCCTATGCGTTCCGTCGATTGCTCGAGACGGTTCGAGGCCCGTTTGCGTCGTGACGGTTCTGACTTCAGGGAGGGGGACGATGCGGAGGTCCGGGAGTGATCTCCAGAGTGGCGACAACGGCTCGCGGCGGATATGTTGTCGACCTGTTCAATCCACCACAAGAGAGAGAACTACCACGATGAAACGGATCGCGATCCTCGTCCTGCTGACGAGCCCCCTGACCGCGCGGCGCATGATACGTGGGTGGAAACGAACGTGAACCTCATCCGGGCGGGGGACGTCGTCCATGTCGACCTCATGCTCGGCAACCACGGCAACGAGCACCGCGACTTCAAACTCGCCGGCAAGCTGTCGCTCTCGAACGCCACCCTTGAGGTGATCGACCCCGACGGACATCGCTACGATCTCAAGAACAGACTGATCGATACCGGATACACGCCGCAGGAAGGCTACTGGACCGCTCCCTTCGAGGCGACGGCGCCGGGCCTGTACATGGTGGCCCATCAGTTCGATCAGGTGATGACCTACGCGCCGGAGCGGGCCATCAAGAGCGCCAAGACGTTCTTCGTCGTGAGCCCGAGCCTCGATCGTGTCTCCTTCGACAACCCGGGGTTCGACAAGCCTCTGGGACACGACCTGGAACTGGTCCCGGTCGTCAACCCGGTCACGCCGATGGGACCGGGAAGTCCCATCACCGTGCGATTGCTCTACGAGGGGAAACCCCTGGCGGGTGAACGAGTTGCGTTCATCCCACGAGGCGCGACCCTGTCGCCGGGCGTCGATGAGCGTTACGAACGGACAACTGATGCCAACGGCGAAGCATCCTTTGAACCCAACGAAGCGAACACCTACCTCATCGTCGCCCACAAGACCGAGCCCACGAAGTCTGGCAAGCTGGGCGACCTGCCCTTCGAGTTCACCAAGTATGGAGCGACACTGACGATCTACGTCCCTCGTCTTTGCCCGTGCTGTGGCGGCTGAGGATGCTCGCCCAGATCAGTGAACAAACGTCGTCCTGAATCAGGGTTCATTGACACGACGGATCGGCGGTTCCTATAATCCGGGCTCGACCAGGGACGACGGAACATGGAAGACGGGCGTTCACGACCCGGCCGTCGGGACGACTGCTGTCGATTGAAGTGGATTGGGTTTCACTTCGACAACTGCACGAGCGTTATTCGCCAGGAGTGGTTTCATGGCCGCGGTACGTGTGGGAATCAATGGTTTTGGTCGAATCGGTCGGCTGGTCTTCCGGGTCATGGCCGAGAAGCCGCAAGACTTCGACATCGTCGCCATCAACGACCTCTCGGACGCCAAGAGCCTGGCCATGCTGCTCAAGTACGACAGCGTGCACGGCCGGTTCCCGGGTACGGTCGAGGCGGGGAGAACGCGCTGATCGTCAACGGCAAGACGATCCCGATCACCCAGGAGAAGGACCCGGCCAACCTGCCCTGGAAGAAGCTCAACTGCAAGGTCGCCGTCGAGGCGACCGGCTTCTTCACCAACCGGGCCGGGACTGGAGAAGCACATCCAGGCCGGGGCCGAGCGGGTCATCCTGACCGCCCCGCCGAAGGACGCGATCGACGCGGTGATCGTCATCGGCGTCAACGACGACACGCTCAACCCGTCGATGCGGCTGATCTCGAACGCCTCCTGCACCACCAACTGCCTGGCGCCGATCGCCAAGGTGCTTCAGGATAACTTCGGGATCGAGAAGGGCCTGATGACGACGGTCCACGCCTACACCAACGACCAGCGCGTGGCCGACCAGATCCACAAGCGACCCCTACCGCGCCCGGCGCCGCGGCCGTGAACATCATCCCGACGACCACCGGTGCGGCCAAGGCCGTCGGCGAGGTCATCCCGGCGCTCAAGGGCAAGCTGACCGGCATCTCGCTTGCGGGTCCCCGTGCCGACCGGCAGCGTCACCGACCTGACGGTGATTCTGACGAAGGACGTGACGAAGGACGAGGTCAACGCGGCGATGAAGACGGCGGCCGAGGGCCCGCTCAAGGGCATCCTCGCGTACCAGCCCCGACCCGATCGTCTCGAGCGACATCGTTCACGACTCCCACTCGTCGATCTTCGTCCCGACTGGACCCAGGTCATGCAGGGCAACTTGGTGAAGGTCCTCTCCTGGTACGACAACGAGTGGGGATACTCCTGCGCACCGCCGAGCTGGTCACCAAGGTCGCCAACCTCTCCTGAGCCGGAGCCGTCGAAGGGCCGGACGGAACCGATCGGGCTCGACCCTCGATCGATCCGCCGGTGCCCGACCGTCGGGAATCGAGCGGCGGGACCACCGCGGTGCCTCGCCCTCGAGACGTCGGGCCGGACCCTTCGCCCGCACACGCCCCGTCGATCCCACCTCTACCGGAGACGCCCCGTGCCCAAGCAGACAGTCCGGGACCTGGACCTGCACGGCAAGAAGGTCCTGGTCCGGGTGGATTTCAACGTGCCCCAGACCGACGACGGCGCCGTGGCTCGAACGACCGCCGCATCCGCGCGGCCCTGCCGACCCTCAATCACATTCTCGAACCAGGGCGGCAGCCTGATCCTGGTCAGCCACCTGGGCCGCCCCACCGGCGACCCGGCGAAGGACGCGCCGTTCAGGATGGACGAGGTCGCCGACCGCCTCCAGGAGCTGATCGGCCGGCCGGTCACGAAGGCCGACGATACCGTCGGCCCCTCGGCCCAGAAGGCCTGCGCGGATCTGAAGCCGGGCGGGATCGTCGTGCTGGAGAACGTCCGGTTCAACAAGGGCGAGAAGAAGGGCGACCCCGAGTTCGCCAAGGCACTCGCCGGCCTGGCCGACTGCTACGTCAACGACGCCTTCGGCACCTCGCATCGGGACGAGGCGTCGATGGTCGCCGTGCCCGAGCAGTTCCCGACCCGAGCAGCGGGCCATCGGCTTTCTGGTCGAGAAGGAGATCAACATCCTCGAGACCTTGCTCGGCGACTCCGAAGCGGCCGATGGTCGCCGTCATGGGCGGGGCCAAGGTCTCCGACAAGATCCTGCTGATCGAGAACCTGCTGCCGCGAGTCGACAAGCTGCTGATCGGCGGGGCGATGACGTACACGTTCCTCAAGGCCCAGGGGCACGCGATCGGCAAGAGCCGCTGCGAGGACGACCGGCTCGACGAGGCCCGTAGACTGCTGGAGACGGCGCGGCGAGCAAGCTCGTCCTGCCGCGTGGATCACCTGGTGGCCGATAAGCTCGACCGCGGACGCCGAGACGCAGGTCGTCATCGGTTCCGACATCCCCGACGGCTGGATCGGCATCGACATCGGCCCGGCAACCGCCGACGGCGTACCGGAAGGCCATCGAAGGGCGCCGGGACGGTCGTCTGGAATGGGCCGGTGGGCAAGTTCGAGGACGAGCCGTTCCGCAAGGGCACCACGGCCGTCGCCGAGGCGATGGCGGCGTCGCAGGCCACGACCGTCGTCGGCGGCGGCGAAACCGCCGAGGCGGTCGAGGAGTTCGGCCTGGCGAGAAGATGGACCACGTCTCGACCGGCGGCGGGGCCTTCCTGGAGTCGCTCGAAGGCAAGATCTTCAACTCCTTCAAGGTCATCCCCGATCGTTGATCGGCATCGCGCTCTCAGGCGAGCCGCGGTCGAAGCCCGAGCGCGATCCGGGGCGTTGGCAACAGCCACGGGGCGGTTGTGCGGGGCATGCGCATGGAACGGTCCGAACGACTGGAGCGATGGGACGCGGCCGCCCGGCCGATGGTCACCCCGTCGCTGCTGGCCTGCGACTTCGCCCGGATGGCCGACGTGCTGGCGGCCCTGAGCCGGGCGGGGGCGCTCCGCGGTCCACCTCGACGTCATGGACGGCCACTTCGTGCCCAACCTGACCTACGGTGCGCCGGTGATCCGCGACTGGCGGAATGTCACCGACCTGCCGTTCGATGTCCACCTGATGATCTCCGAGCCGGGCCGCTACCTCGACGATTTCGTGGCGGCCGGCTGCGACCAGATCATCGTCCACATCGAGGTGGCTCCCGACCCGACCGACCTGCTTCGACGCATCCGGCGGGCCGGCTGCCGGGCCGCCCTGTCCCTGAACCCGTCCACCCCCGTCGAATCAATCCTGCCCGTACCTGGCGGAGCTGGACTCCGTGCTGGTGATGAGCGTGCATGCCCGGCTTCGGCGGCCAGAGCTTCAAGCCGGAGGTGCTCGGGAAGGTCCGGCCCTGCACGCAGCCCGGCCCGGGCTCGCTCTGGCGATCGACGGCGGCATCAACCGCGAGACCGCCGGGACAGCAGTCACCGCCGGGGTCACGCAGCTCGTGGCCGGCTCGGCCGTGTTTGGAGACGCCGAGGCAACTACGCGGCGGCCCTGGCCGAGTTGGCCGAGGCGGCCCGCCGCGGGCTCGATCGAGGCGGAGCCGAGGGCCCCTGCCACCCCGCCCCCGTCGCACGCATGACCCAGGTCTTCCTGATCCGCCCCGGCGCGACCGTCTATGACGAGCAGAACCGGGTCCAGGGCGTCCTCGACATCCCCTGAGCGAGCGCGGCCGCGCCGAGGTGGTCGCGCTCGCCGAGCAGATTGCCGGAGCCGACCTGGTCGCCCTGTACTGCGGCCCCGGCGAGAGCGTTGTGCGCACCGCCGAGGCGGTTGGCCGGTCGATCGGCCTCCGCCCGAAGCGGCTGGACGACCTGCGCAACCTTGATCAGGGGCTCTGGCAGGGCCTCCAGATCGAGGAGATCCGTCGCCGCAACCCGAAGCTCTTCCGCCAGTGGGTCGACGAGCCCATGACGATCTGCCCCCCCCAGGGCGAGACCGTGGAAGAGGCCCTGGAACGGATCCGCGAGGTGCTGCGCCCGCTCGATCCGTCGCCATCGGTCCGATGCGATCGGCCTGGTCGTCGCCGAGCCGATCGCCCAGCTCATCGCCGGCTATCTGCGCCGCGAGTCCGCGGCCCAGCTCGACGACGATGTCCCGACCGGCGGCTTCGAGCGCATCGAGGTCGCGCCGGAGTTGATCCGGAGTGGCGAAGGCGGTTGAGTCGTGCCCGGTCGCGAAGGGCGAGTCCGACGCTCCTCATCGTGCCCTTGATCATTTGGGTGTCGCGACAGGCATCTCCATCGAGCTCAAGGTCGAGATTGTCCGATTCTTGCAACTTTGGGATAATCCCTACATTCCAACGGTCGGAACACGTACCTTCACATCACCAGCAGGTTGGTGGCCCCGCACCATTCCGATAAGAGGACGCACGGTGAGCGCCGTGAACGGAGTGTCCCCGATGGCCGAGAGGCAGACCGTGATGGCCCATTCCTGGCACGGCCACTTCGAGTCCAAGCGCGTCCCCGAAGGGGTCTGGATGCGCTGCGACGGGTGCCAGGCCACGCTGTTCCGCATGGAGGTCGAGCGCAACTACAACGTCTGCCCTCAATGCGACCATCACTTTCCGGTCCCGACCCCGACCCGAATCGACCAGGTCCTCGACGCGGACACGTTCGAGGAGTGGTATGCCCAGTTGCGACCCTGCGATCCCCTGGAGTTCAACGACCGTCGGCCTTACCTCGAACGGGTCACCGCCGAACAGCAGCGAACGGGCTTGACCGAGGCGGCCGTTGTCGGCCAGGGCTTCATCAAGGGCATCCGGCTCGTCTTCGGCATGACGGATAGCCGCTTCATCATGGGGAGCATGGGGTCCGTGGTCGGCGAGAAGCTGACCCGCGCCATCGAGGAAGCAACCCGCCAGCGCCTGCCGGTCGTGATCGCCTCGGGCTCAGGCGGTGGAGCGAGAATGCACGAGGGCATCTTCTCGCTGATGCAGATGGCGAAGGTTTCCGCCGCGCTGGCGAGGCACCATGAGGTCGGCGGCCTGTTCGTGAGCGTGTTGACCAATCCGACGATGGGTGGCGTGGCCGCCAGCTTCGCCAGCCTGGGCGATATCATTTTGGCCGAGCCGAAGGCGCTGATCGGTTTCGCTGGCCCGAAGGTCATCCAGCAGACCGTGCGGGTTCAACTCCCCGACGGGTTCCAGACCAGTGAGTTCCTGCTCGACCACGGCTTCATCGACCGGATTGTCCACCGCCGCGACCTGCGTAATACACTCGCCCAGATTCTTGACTACGTTTCCCCCTGAGGCGTTCGTTGCGCGGTCATCCGTAACCCTGCGCGTTTGGTGGGCCCGTCTCGAATCGGGGTGGCCTGTTAAGAGTGTCGCCCCCGTGCTCGAACCGGTCATAATCCGGGTCGTGATCGCGGGCGGTAGGGCATTGGCAAGAGTGTGTGACGGGCTTAGAGTCGAGCGAGTGGTCGCCTCCGGACAACACACCCTCGGCTGAGTCTCTCACCATGCCCACGCCTCGGTTCGTGATCGCTCGCGGCCTCGCCGCATTCGCCGTATCGATGATCCTCGCGGCTTCGCCGGTTCGGGGACAGTCGGCCACCGAGAAGCCCGTCGAGGGGGTCGGTGACGACACCGACGGCTGGAACGTGCTGTCCGACTCGCTTGGTTCCGAGAACTGGCGAGGCAAAACCGGCGCCTGGTACATCGCCGGGGACGCGAAGCTAAACCCGGAGAACGAGCGATTGCTTGTTGGCGAGCCGGGCGAGGGAGTGATCGTCAACGGTCCAGGACGCACCACGAACATCACGACGAAAGCCGAATTCGGCGATGTGGCGTTCCACTGCGAGTTCATGGTGCCCAGAGGATCGAACGCGGGGGTCAAGTTCGAGTCGGTCTACGAGATCCAGATTTACGATAGTTACGGCGTCGAGACACCGAAGGCGTCCGACTGCGGAGGGATCTACCCCAGGGCCGAACTGCTCCCGCGATACCACCACATTGACGAGGGCTTTCCGCCGCTGTCGAACGCCAGCCGACCGCCCGGAACCTGGCAGACGCTCGACATCGTGTTTCGCGCACCGAAGTTCGACGAGAGCGGGAAGAAGGTCGAGAACGCCCGGATGGAGAAGGTGGAACTCAATGGCCAGCTCGTCCAGGACAACGTCGAGATGGCCACCCCGACCGGCAATAACTGGACCCGCAAGGAGGAACCGCAAGGCCCCATCCTCCTGCAAGCCGACCATGGACCGGTCGCCTTCCGAGATGTCCGAGTTCGGCGGCTAGTTGAGCAGAAGTCGAAGTGAGACCCGCGGCATGGCGGTCACGACGGCCGATTCCTTTCAGCTTGTCGCGTGGAGCCGGCCCCCCTTGCCGTCCTGACCGAGCAACTCCAAGAGACGGTTCTCATGCGGGTAGGCGTGGCCTCGATACTGGCGAAAGGCCTCGGCGTGCTCAACGCCGACTTCGCGACCGCGGTGCCGTGACCAGGCGGCCTGGCTGTCCAGGTATTCGTCGATCCCATGCTGCTTGAGTAGCCAGTCACGCTGACTGGCGTGGCACGCAAGCATCGCACGCTTGGCCTCGAAGACCTGGGAGACGTCGACGTGGAAATCACAGGGTTGGGGGCGGCCGTTTCGGTCGATTCCCTCCAGCGCATCAACATAATAAAGATGCGGAATCCGGGCCAGCGGGGCCGCGGGCTCCCACTGGCGAGTCTGGTAATTTGGGATCGGCGCCAGAAGCAGGCGTCGCGAACGAGGAGGCTGGTCATCTCGTGGTCGCACAGGTAATCAACGGGCGGGGCGGTCAGGATCAGGTCGGGACGAGTGCGTCGCAGCGCCTCGACAACGCGACGACGGGACGGGTCGTCGTTGAAGATCGACAGGTCGCGGAACTCCAAGCAGAGAAAGTCGGCCCCAATGAGTCTGGCCGCCGCGAGAGCTTCGTCTCGTCGAACTGTCGCGATGACTTCGGGGCCAAGCTCGGCGCTCCCGCAATCTCCTGGGGTCATCGTGGCGATCGTGACATGATGCCCCGCCTCGATCAGCAGGGCGAGCGTGCCCGCGCACTGGAATTCGACATCATCGGGGTGAGCATGGATCGCCAGAATGCGGGCGGGGTCGGCCATCTTGAGAACCCTCCGTCTTTGTTCAGGATCGAGGACAACGGGTGCCGCATGCCGTCGTGGAGTACCGCTCTTGCGGTGTCGAAGCAAGTCTGCGCCGGCCTGCGACTGTCCGTGGTCGCGTTGGCGCTGGCCCTGTCCGCGTGTGGACCAGGCACGTCACAATCGCGGGGACCAACCGAGTTCCCGGCCCTGACGAAGGGCTCGCCCGAGGCCCTCGAATCGACCCTCGAGGGCCTGAAATATCGCTACGAGCACACGATCGCGAATGACCCGCAGGTCGCTCGCGAGAACTTCGAGGCCTATACGAAGGCCGTCATCGCGACCGCAACTCCCCTGTGGAATGATACGTCCGCCCCCCCGTCAATGCGAGCAAGGGCGGCCAAGATATTGCTCGAAGTCTGGCATGACCGGCTCGACATGGACGACCAGGCATTCGACCAACTTCTGGAGTGGACCGACCGGATCGCGAAGGAAGCCCCCGAGAACGACGATCTGCGGGCCACGGCCGCATATTATCGTTTCATCAGTGTTGACGAAGCTCCGGAAGCTCAACTTAATGACCCAGTCCGCAAGCAGCAGTTACTGAGAGACGCCGCCCTGCGTCTCGGTCATATCGAGGGTACACTCGAAGCGGAACCCGGAATTCTCAAACGAATGGCGGATGAGGCCCTCGTGGAAGGGGACGAGGAGGTGGCCCTCGAGTTCTACGGAATCCTCTCCACCACGAACCCGGCTTCCGAACTGGCAATGCAGTCAGCTGGGATCGCCAGGCGACTCGGCCTCAGAGGCAAAGTGATCACTGATATAGAAGGCCGACTTCTCAATGGCGGCAAGCTCGACGTCGAATCGCTCCGTGGGAAGGTTGTCCTGCTGATGTTCTGGGGCACGTTCTGGCAGGATGTCTCAACACTTCCGCTCGACCCGATCCGCTCGTTGCGAACCCAGTACGGAGACCAACTGGCCGTCGTTGGGGTCCTGTATGATGAGTCCATCGCGAAAGCCAGGGGATTCGTGGAAGTCCATGAGATCGACTGGCCCCAGATCGTGGACGGACTTGAGATGGTGCCCCCCTCCACTTCGCCCCTGGCGCTAACGTACGGCATTTCCACTTCACCGTATTTCATGGTGCTCGACCGAGAGGGACGGCTCTCCGCCACCGGAATGGCGTTCGAGGAAATCGAGCCCACCCTCAAATCTTTGCTGGGGTCCGCCCCTGGGTCGGAATCGAACACAGACAGTACGCCGGTGGAGAAACCGAAATCCTCATCGACAGCGAGCGATTCGTCACAGGGGTCCGCCGCGGCGGAAGATCAACAGGAATCAGAGCGGGACTGTCTCGTTCCGGCAGGAATGGCCGGCGAGCGAGTTGACAGATCGGGAGAGGGAGAGACCCCTCCGTGGTGAAATGACAACCGACCAAGGCTTGTCACCATCACGCAGGGCCCCCCCATGTTCAAGCTACCGGTTCGCACGTGGATCCTCAACGCCGCCGCTGCCTTTTCCGGATCGTACGGAGCCGTGACCCGGCAAGCCGAGCAGGCCGGCTGCAGTCGGCAGACCGTCTACGAGCACGCCCGCAAGGTCCAGCACCGCCTCGACTCCGGTCCCGGCGACGCGGCGGTGGCCGGACTCCACGCCGAGAATCAACGACTCCGCGAGGAGATCGGCCGGCTGGAGCGACGGGCTGAGGACCTGGTCCGTTGTGGCAAGGCCGAGCAGCGAAAGCTGGCCACCGCCGCCTTCGCCATGGGCGTCAGCCTCCGCCAGGTCGAGGACCTGCTCGGTATCCTCTTGCCCGCCGAAGACGTCCCCGACCACTCGACCCTGGGACGCTGGGCCCAGCAGGAGGCGGAGCGGGCCGGGCGGGTCCTGGAGGCCCTCGACCCGGCCTGCGCGGCCCGCGTCGGGACGCTGGCCCTCGACGAGATCTTTTTGGGGGGCGACCGACCCTGGTCGGGATCGAGCCGGCGAGCATGACGGCCGTCTTCTGCAAGAACGCCGCCGACCGTACGGCCGCGACCTGGGCCGAGCAACTGGAGCCGTTCGACCGCCTGGAGTTCGCCGTCTCCGATGCCGCCCGGGGGATCGCCAGGGCGGTCGCGGACACGGCTACGGCCCGCCGCGAGGCCCCCGAGGCCCCGGACCTGGAGCACGGCTTGGACCTCTTCCACACCGCGATGGAGGCCCACCGGGTCCTGGCCCGATCCTGGCGGCGGGCCGAGGCGGCCTGGGAAGCGGCGGAGGCCGCCGACACGCAGGTGGCCTCCGCGAAACGGCGTGGCCTCGACGCCCGGGGCGTGGCCTGGGCCGCCCGCTCCGCCTGGGCCCAAGCGGTCGCGGCGTTCGCGCAGGCCGATCGGCTCGAAGCAGCCTGGAGGCGGGCCCACGCGGCGCTGGACCTGTTCGGCCCCGACGGCCGGCTCAACGACCGCTCCCACGCCGAGGCCGCAATCGCCGCGGCGTTGGTCGACCTGAGCGGCCCGGACTGGGCGAAGGTCCGCAACGCCCTGGCCGACCCGCGGAGCCTGGCGTTCCTGGACCGGATGCACCGGCGGCTGGAGTCGGCCGAGCCGCGGTCCCAGTGGCGCACCGCGATGGCCTGGCGGTGGTGGCTACGCCACCGCCGGGTGAAGCCCACGGCCCCTGACACGGGGTTGATTCGAGCGGTCGGGCGTGACGGCGCGTTGGACGCGGAGGCCCGGGCCTCCTACGACCGGGTGGCGGCGGTCCTGAACGACACGGTCCGGGCCAGCAGCGCCGTGGAGTGCATGAACAGCGTGTTGCGGATGCAGCAGGCGCGGCACCGGCGGATGACGCAGCCGATGCTGGACCTGAAGCGGCTGTACTGGAACTGCCGGGCGTTCCGCTCCGGTCCCCGGAAGGACGCCTGCCCGTACCAGGCCCTGGGCCTGGACTGGCCCACGTTCGACTTCTGGGAGTTGCTACATACCGAGCCGCCCCAGTTGACGCAACAACTGTCAACTCAAGGAAATGCCGAATGAGACAATCCCATCAGAGCAGCCCGGCGATTCTTCAAAACCCCTTGGGAACGATGAAGATACGCCGAAATCTTTTTGAGGCCGCCCAGGAAACTGGAAAAATTGTTCTCGCGTGCGCTAGCCGACCGTTGTACATTAGCTGTCAAAGGGTCACAGGTGATCGTCCGTGTTGGGGTCCGGATGTTCCGGTCCCAGCTCGCAAGGCCTGCAGTCTCGGGCCTTGCGTCGACTCTCGCAGCGGATGATCGACACTCGAATTGCGCGACGTGGAGTCCGCGATCATGGCCGACCTCGATAATCTCACAACACGTCAGACGAGAGATTTACACGTTCATTCGGAGCAAGATCCAGGGGCGAGGTTACGGCCCGACGGTTCGCGAGATTGGTAACGAGTTCGGCATCCGCAGCCCCAACGGGGTGATGTGCCACCTGAAGGCCCTTCAGAAGAAGGGCCTGATTCACCGCGAACCGAACATGTCTCGGGCAATCCAGTTGCTCGAAGACCCGGTCGAAGGGCGGCCTCACAGCTGTAAGGCTGCTCGGCCGCATCGCCGCCGGCCAACCGATTCTCGCGGATGAGCAGGCCGAGGAACTTGACTTCGAGGACTGGGAAGGCTCCGACGACAAGTTCGCCCTGCAGGTCACCGGCGACTCGATGATCGATGATCACATCGCCGACGGCGACTTCGTGATCATCCGCCGCGCCGAGCAGGCGCGGGACGGCCAGATCGTCGCCGTCCGCGACGACAACGGCGAGGCAACCCTGAAGCGATTCTACCGCGAAAAGAACCGGGTACGGCTCGAACCCGCCAACCGGACGATGAAGCCGATCTTTCGCGACAAGATTGACATCCTGGGCGTGCTCGTGGGTGTTGTCCGCAAGTATCGCTGAATCAAACTCCTGCGCGACCCGTTGGGTGTAGTATCGTCCGACCGACCGGGGGCGGCACCACGCTTCCCGGATGATCGTGACGTCATGATCCCTGCGAAACGTCCGGCTCTCCACCATCGGCCGGAGTCGCACCCGACGAGACCGCCAGGCACGGATGACCGACATGGGTGTATCGAGACGACCAACCGATGAGGTCGAGCTATATACCGACGGCGCTTGCAGTGGCAATCCCGGACCAGGTGGTTGGGCCTACATTTTAAAACACCCGACGACAAGCAAGGTGCTCGAAGCCTCGGGCGCTGAGCCGGCGACTACGAATAACCGCATGGAACTGATGGGTGCCATCGAGGGCTGTCGTCGCTAAAACGGCCGTGCCGGGTCGAACTGATCACCGACAGCCAGTATCTGGGCAAGGGCCTCACCGAGTGGATGCCAAAGTGGAAGGCGCAGGGCTGGCGCCGCAAGGAAGGCAAGGCATTCAAGCCTGTCGTCAATCTCGATCTTTGGCAGCAGCTTGACGAGTTGACCACCCGCCACGAGGTCCGGGTCCGCCACGTTCTCGGCCACAACGGCCACCCCGAGAATGAGGCATGTGACCGAATGGCCGTCGCCGCCTACAAGAACCTCGTGACCGAATTGCGGGGTTGAGTCGCGTACTTGGCGAAGTCGTAACGACTCTCGTTCAAGGGGCGTCCTCGCCTGGAAGGGCGATATCGGGCGGCTTGCCGTGTGCGATGCGGTCAGTTGCTACCAGGTAGATGCCCCCCCCGACGAGCACTCCGCCTGCGAGCAACGGCAAAGTCACGGCTTCACCACGGTCATGTTCCCAGTGCGACCCCGAACAGTGGCGTCAGAAACGCAAGAGTCGCCAGTTGCCCGGCCGGGTAACGACCCAGCAGCAGCAACCAGGCGAGAAGCACAGTCCCGAGACAGCCAGTCCCTGGTAAAGCACGCCCCAGATGGCCCCGGTGGTGAACCGATAGAGTCGAACCCCTCAAATATTCCACTGTAGACAACGAACAGCGGGATCGCCAGCACCGACTGCAAGAACAGCAAGGTCGTCGGGGGGATGAACGGGAAGGTCTTCTTCTGCGCGATCGTCTGGACGCCGAAGACCACCCCGGACACCAGGACGATGAGATCCCCCAGGATCGCACTACCCCCCTGCCAACGTTCCGCAAGCATCGCTAAAACACCCAGCGCCGCAGCCCCCAGCCCGCACCACGCCCGAAGGCCCATGCGCTCGCCCAGGAGAAGCCAGGCCAAGGGAGCGACCACGAGCGGATGGACATTGATCAGCACCGAGGCCCTTCCGGCCTCGCTCAGGCTGGTGCCCCAATTGAATGCGCCGATCTGGACGGCGCTCAAAATTGCATGCACGACAAGTAGCCACCAGAGCGCAGGTCGCACACGAAGCGAATGCCCGAAGTAACGGCAAACCAGGGCGATCACTGGCAAGGCGAGCACGAATCGCAATCCGGCGCAACCGAATGCCGGGATGTCCGGCACCGATGCCTTCACGGCAACGGCGTTGCCGCCCCAGAGCACACAGCAAAACACAGCCCCGGAAACCCCCAGGGCGTCGAGTGAGTCGGAGGAATCGGACAGGCGATGGAGCGTGGTCGTTTCGGCCATGGAGGGAATGTCAAGCAGTCGACCCGGGTGGATATCCGACGGAGCCCGAGTGTGTCATCCGAGAACGCTCGCCGTCAACCGAGGGCTGCCGACGCGCTGGCGGTGAGGAAGCCGTTGACGACGGCGGCGATCCGAACGGAATCGTGAACCTGGTCCTCGGTCATCCCCTCTTTTAGCAAGCTGGCTTCGTGGGCCTTGATGCATGCCTCGCAGCCAGCCAGGGCGGCACAGGCGAGAGAGCATAACTCGAACAGGGCCTTGGTGGTCGCGGGTCGAATCATCCGACTCATGCGTAGAGCGGCCTGACGGTGCTGGTACGACTCCTTACCAATCATGTGTCGGAACCGATAGTAGACAGTATTCATGGCCATGATCGCCGCTGCGGCCTTGGCGTCGGCGACGGCCATTCGTCCAGGTACTCGTTACCGTCGGATCGGATCGCTTCGGCCAGTCCGTCGGCCCGCAGAAACAGCGCGGAGGTCAGAGCCACCGCGTAGCGATGGGACGGTTCCAGTGACCCAGCCGACAGAACCGTGCCCAGGTTAAGTCGAAGGTCCTTGGTCTCATCTCCAAGAGCCTGTTTGAGACTGTCGAGAGTCGGCATTGTCCTGTCCTCAATGGTGTGCGCGATGATGGGAACCCGTTGGGCCGAGGACCCCTCGGCCCAACGGCTTTCGGTCCTGTCCCGTGTCTCTGAGACGATCCGGAAACGATTTTTCATGTGAAAGCGAGCAAATTGGATGGCCGGGGCAAAGTCTTCGTGCCCCGGAGTGGACCCTGGAGTGTCGACCGGGGCACGAAGACTTTGCCCCGGCCACCCATTTGACGTACCTTCCGGGAGAACCAGGCGATTCCGGATCGCCTCTCAGACGAGCTCGATCGGACCCGGGAGTTGGGAGGGACGAGGAGATCAGGCGTTGATCGTCTCCTCGCCCGGCTGCCAGTTGCAGGGGCATAACTCATCGGACTGGAGGGCGTCGAGGACACGGACCACCTCATCGACGTTTCGCCCGACGTTCAGGCCGTTTGCCGACACCCACTGGATCACCCCGTTGGGATCGACGAGAAAGGTGGCGCGCAGGCAGACCCCTTCCTCGGGATGAAGGATCCCAAGGTCTGCGGAGAGCCTCTGCGCGGCGATCAGCGGATACTTCAGGTTTTGAAGGTCCGGGTGGGCCTTGCACCAGGCCTGATGCGAGAACTCGTTGTCAGTGCTTCCGCCCACCACGTCGCAATCCCGGTCGTGGAAGTCTTGCAACCGCCTGTTGAACTCCACGATCTCCGTCGGGCAGACGAAGGTGAAATCCTTCGGATAGAAGAAGTAAACGACCCAGCGGCCCTCGAACTTGCTGTTGTCGACTGCGATCAGATCATCCTTCGATGTCCCGACACAGGCTTGAACGCGATACTGGGGGAACATGTCACCAATGGTCAACATCTGGCTTCATCCTCCAAGAATTCGCGAACGGATACTCGGGGCAATTCCGACATTCGCCATCTCCGGCACCCCGTCTAGATTGCTGTTGTATCGTAGGCAAGAGAGAGCGATAATTCCAATGAATCGAACGAATAGATTCGATAAGGAATTATTATGGAAATCGCTCAGCTCCGGTCCTTCCTCAAGATTGCCGAACACCGAAACTTCACCAGGGCCGCCGAGGAGTGTGGAGTCTCGCAGCCTGCGCTGAGTCAGCAAATCGCTCGATTGGAGGAGGAACTAGGCTGCGCGGTCTTCGAGCGTCAGGGGCGACAGGTCAAGCTGACCGAAGCGGGGGAATTGCTCCGCCGTCGGGCCGAGCAAATCCTGGTTCTGGTCGACGACACGTCCCGGGAGATCCGGGACGACGGCGAGACGGGCCGGGTGGTCGTCGCGGCGATCCCGACGATCGCCCCGTACCTGCTTCCCAGGGTTTTGAAGACCTTCCACGAACAGTATCCGAAGGCGCGGGTCGTGGTGAATGAGGAGGTGACTGAGGATCTGCTGAAGCGCTGTACGCCAGGGAGATGCCGATCTGGGCATCCTGGCGTTGCCGGTCGAGATGCGCCTATCTGGAAGTGCGCGCCGCTCTTCGACGAGGAGCTATTGGTGGTTCTGCCGGCCGGTCACCGGCTCGCGGTCCACGATGCACTAAGCATCGAGGACATTCGGGGCGAGCCGTTTGTCCTGCTCGATGAGGCGCACTGCCTGTCGGACAACATCCGGAGCTTTTGCCATCAGCGCACGTTTCAGCCGGTGGCGACCGGGCGGACGAGCCAGCTTGTCACCGTGCAGGAACTTGTCGCGCTCTGGGCACGGGGTCTCGTTCGTACCGATGATGGCCCGTCGCCTTGACGTCAGTTCACAACGTGTCTACCGGCCGATCCAGGGCACGCCCCCGACCCGCACCGTCGCCGCCTGCTGGAACCCTTACCGATACCAGTCCAGGCTCGTGCGGAGTTTCCTCGATGTCCTGCGGACGCATTCTGCCCGACGCGACATGAGGTTGAGGGACTGGCCGCTTCCCATCGAAACCTCGCATCCATAGTTCAGGCCGGGTGTCGGCTGTTCACGAACTTTGCTGAAGCTGGTTGATTTTATTGTAAAGCGTTTTCAGGCTGATGCCCAGCTCCCGTGACGCCGCCGGCTTGTTGCCGTTGTGCTTCTCCAGAACGACCTGGATGTACTTCATCTCGATGTCGCGCAGGGTCGGGTTTCCATCGGGGATCGAGAAGTGGGGACCATTGTGGGCCGGTCCAGAGACAGTCTGTCGCGCGTCGGATCGAGCCCTGTGTGGGAAGGTGCTCGGGACGGATCGCGAGGCCGCCGGAGAGGATCGTCGCCCGCTCGATGGCGTTCGCCAGCTCGCGGACGTTGCCCGGCCAGTCGTGCTCCATGAGAGTCTGGCATCGCCTCTTCCGTCAACTCGGGTAGCGGCCCGCCACGACGGCCCGCATAGCGGGACAGCAGGTGCCGGGCAAGTTGAGGGATGTCTTCTCGGCGCTCGCGGAGCGGCGGTAGCACGATCTCGAACGTGTTCAGGCGGAAGAACAGGTCCTCGCGGAACTGATCGTTGGCGACCATCTCGCGGAGGTCTCGGTTCGTGGCACACAGGACGCGAACATCGACCCGAAACGGATCGTTCTCGCCGACACGGCGGATCTCACCCGATTCCAGGAACCGCAAGAGCTTGACCTGAACGGACTTGTCCAGTTCACCGACCTCGTCGAGGAACAGCGTGCCGCCGTTGGCGACCTCAAATAGTCCCTTGCGGTGGGCATCGGCGCCGGTGAACGCTCCCTTGCGATGGCCGAACAGCTCGCTCTCGACGAGGTTCTCCGGCAGCGCGCCGCAGTTGACCGGAATGAAGGAACCGCCGGCTCGTTGACTGCGATCATGGAGGTTTCGAGCGATCAGCTCCTTGCCGGTGCCCGTCTCGCCCAGGATCATCACGCTGGCATCGCTCGGAGCGACGGTGTTGATCAGCTTGCGGACCTGCTGCATGGACGGGGTCTCGCCGACGAGTGTCGGGGCGCCCTCGGCCGCCTTGAGCCGCGTCTCCAGCGCCGTGGCCCGGTTGGCGAGCTGGCGACGTTCGTTGACGCGTTCGAGCAAGACTTCCAGTTCGGCCCACTTGCAGGGCTTGGTCAGGTAGTCGAAGGCACCCAGACGCAGGGCCTGGACGGCCGTGTCGACCGAGGCCTGGCCAGTGAGGATGACGACCTGAGTTTCCGGGCTGGTCTGCTTGATCCGTTCCAGAACCTCGATGCCCGTCATCCCGGGCATCTTGATATCGAGCAGGGCGAGATCGAATGTCGCCTTCTCCAGGGCCTTCAAGGCCGCCGCCCCATCGGGACAGGCCGTGACCTCGTGGCCCATGCGCGGCAGTTCCTCCTGCATGAGGTCGCGGAGGTATGCCTCATCATCGGCGAAGAGGATCCGCAGGCCTCCGGAATGCGTCTTCTCCATGGCTCTTCGTCTCCTCCGTGAGACCCGGGACCGCCGATTCTTAGTGCGATCGGGCGGTGGACCCGACGCCGGGGGCCGGTCAGGATCGCGGCCCCGACCGACACCCGGCTCGTTGCTGGTAAACGGCTTACTCGCTGGTGCGTTGCAGCACAAACAGGTGTTGCCCGGCACCCTTGGTGGTCTTGAACGTGGTGGGCAGTTCTCCACCCCGCACGGCGTAGATCAATTGTACGCTCTCGCCCTCGACCCTGATGAGTCCCTGTGCGTTCGCGCCTCGGGACTCCTCGGGGCCGCCGGTCTGCGTCATCTTGATGAGCGAGGGATCACGTTGCGTGTTGAGCTGGTATCTGGCGACATACAGTTCGCTCTTGTCCTTGTCGTAAACGGCGATCGTCTCCGGCGTGATGCGAACCGTGTTGTCCTTGATCCGCTCATCGGGGATCGCCGTACCGTTACTCTCGGCGGAGACGATCTTGTAAAGGCCGATCAGTTCGTCACTGTCGGTCGTTTCCGACGAGATCGGGGCCGCCGCCAACGCGGGGATGGTGACCATCGCGAGAATCCCCAACATTCCAATCATCGTGCGCATGTCCGCGCCTCTCTCGTGGGCGAAAGGTCGGGGACACTCTGTTGGTCCCCCTCGAAGGAGGGGTAATCACAAATCTGATGCCGGGGTCGTCCCGGTGCTCGGTCCACGGAGGACTTTGTCCCGGAGGCGTCCTTGGTGTGCGGCTGGATCGGCAGGCGGACCGTGAAGGTGGAACCGTGGCCTTCACCGGCGCTTTGGGCGGCGATTTCGCCGTGGTGCTGGCTGACGATACGATGAGTGATCGACAGTCCCAACCCCGTTCCCTTACCAACTTTCCGGCGCGTGTAGAACGGCTCGAAGATGTTCTCAAGGACATCGGGGGCCATGCCGCAACCATCGTCGTCGAAGACCAATTCGGCCATTCCCTCGACGTTGCGAACATCGATTCGAAGCGTTCCCCCAGGCTCCATGCTGTCCAGCGCGTTGACAACCAGGTTGAGGACAACCTGCTTGATCTCCTGGGCATCGACGTGGGAGAAAACGGCCTCGCGCGGCTGGAAGGCGACCGTCTTGCCACGGTACTTGCCCATGTGCCGGATCATTTCGACGACGCCCTGGACGAGTTCGACGAGGTCCGACCGCTGGCGCTGGATGTCGTTGCAGCGCGAAAAATCAAGGAGTTTCTCGGTGATTCCTTTACAGCGGAAGGCCTCCTCCTGGATCATCCGCAAGTAGTTACGCAAGACCTTGGCGTCGGCAGAGCCGTTCGGGCCTTCGAGGAGAGGCTTCAGACGGCTCTCCAGTGCTTCCGAACTGAACGCAATGGCGGCCAGGGGATTGTTGATCTCGTGCGCAACGCCCGCGGCGAGAAAACCGACGCTGGCAAGCCTTTCCGACCGGACAAGCTGTCGACTGCGATCCTGGATCTGCCGCTCGAGATCGGCATAGGTCGCACTCAGACGTGTCGTCATGTCGTTGAAGGCTTCGGCAAGCGCCTGCATTTCATCCCCCGTGTTCAGGTCGATGCGGTAGTCGAACTGACCGCGTGCAACCCGTCGGACGCCTCTCTGGAGGAGTCGCACCGGGTAGAGCACCCAACGGTGGAACAAGGCGGCGAGACCGAAGAGCATCGTCAAGACGGTGAGAGCGGCGATCCATACAATGATCCGACTCGACTGGTAGCGTCCCTTCGAAATTTCGAGTACGCGGAGAAAATCGCGATGGAGCTTGTCCGGCAACTCGGCGGCGGACTGGCTCAGTCGCCCCAGCCGGGCCTTGAGGATCGCGTGCTGGTCCCATGGTCCAACGACGCCGAGTCGACTCTCCGGGTTCCGATCTAGGTAGACCTTCGTCCGTGGAAACAATGGTTCAACCACGGTGCCAGGTTCGAGCTGGCGGATGATCGACGTCAGGTCGTCGTCGATGAGGAACGCCAGCCGAAACTCGTCCCTCCCGTCGTCGACTCGGTCTCCACGCAGGCTGTTGTTCTCGAGCAAGACGTAGTATTTCGTCAGCGGCTCGCGCACGGCCATGACGTGTTTCAGGTACGTTTCGCGAACCCCGGGTCGGGCATTGATTTCGGCGATGTCGGTGTTGTCAAGCAGCATGACCGCTTTCAGTAGCTCGGTCGATGCTCCGAGCTCGCGAAGCTGGTTCATGAGCGTCAGGTTCGAGACATGGAACGCGTGCAGGCCGAAGATCGACCCACCCATCACGGTGAGCATCATCCCCACGACCAGGCTCAAACCGACAATAAGTTTGATCCGGATGGGCCATTTGGGCATGACGCGAACCTCCGTGTCGCATCGCAGGGAACCCGTCCTCCAGACGGGAGAGGGGGCGGTGAGGGACTATACCAAACCCTCTGATACCCTCAAAGCCGGTTCATACGGATTTCTTCGGACGTTCTCTCCAGTCCGTGGCCCGGCCCGGGTTGTGTCCCCTTTAGAGCTCGGTGGCAAGCTCTGGACAACGTGTTTCGCCACGTAAGGCAGTCGGTCAAGATTATTTTTTCAGTCTTTTATGAACTATCGAGATCAAAGTTGTTCCAAGGCGCCTGTGACCTGCGCGATGATAAAGGCCGCCACGAGCCCCGCCGCTACGATCAGCCTGAGACCGTGGATGCTCTGTTGAAACCGCCGTTCGCGATCAGGCCGACCTTCGAGTCCCTCAAGGAACGCGATGCGACGCGAGATGCTTCCATGCCGCCAGGACCGAGCTTTCGGCTCCATTCCATTGAGCAGCGCGACGTTCGCCAGCGCATTGGCGAAGATCCGGATGCCGACCGGGCAAACCCCCGTATGAAGCACCTCGACGACGTCCAACGAGCCGTTGATGTCCAGGTGAGGAGGACAATTCAACCGTCCGCACGAGACCGCATGGCAACCGTAGACATCCGCCTGCCGCTCGAACCGCCGTGAGACGAAGCCAAACACGAGCAGAAAATATAGGGCCAGAAACCCGAGGACCGAGGTCGACTGAACCGCCAGCACTATCTGGGATGATTGCGTTCCCAGGAGCAGCGAATCCAGAATCCCACTCAGCGTGAGCTGATCGATTAGCTTTCCGACCAGCGCCATCACTCCCAGGCTTCCCACAAAGAAAAACCCAAAGTATGCCAGGTGCCGATGGGCGATATGACCGACCTCATGGCCGAAGACCGCCTCGACCTCGCGCTCGTCTAGCCCCTCCACGAGTGTGTCGGTCAGAAGGACGTAACGGTAAAAAGGGACCGCACCGGTCACGCCAGCGTTCACGAAGCCGCCTCCGGTCTCCCAGATAAGGATGTCGGTGTAGCGAAAGCGAAGCCGACGGGCGAGCCGTTCCAGACGATCCCGCAGGGGGCCAGGCGGTAGTGACCGGGTCGGCCAGGTCAAACGCACAAATGCCGGCGCCGCGAGCAGTACGAAAGAGCCCATCAGGAACATGCCGACCATCGGTGCGTACGGGCTCTGGGTCGCCCCCGGCCACCAACGATCGACGACGTCGTTCCCGAGCGAGTAGATCAAGGTCGCGGGCAGGACCAGTCCCAGCGACTGACGCGCCCTTTGAACGAGGAAACGTCCCACACCAGAAGGACGGCCGGCCCCGGCAACATGGCCCTGACGAATCGCTCGCTCGGCGGGATACAGGCCCCACCAGGTCGCAAACCGAATAATCAGGTAGGGAGCGAGAATAAGGATCTCGTCGAGCAAGATCGCATGGCGCAGACCGAGGCCGTTTTCGACGATGCCTGGCCAGTCGAGCCCGAAGAGGACATAGGCGAACGCCGCCAGCGAAAGCAGGCTAGCGGCTCGGCTGCAACGGGCAAGCGATCGCCGGAGCGACGAGGGCTTGGACCGGCCCCGCGCGGCACAATGACGGAGTATCTGTCCCAGTGCGATCACGAAGACGATCTGAACCACGAGCAAGACAGCAACTTCCGCCAGTCGATCCATGACCAGGGAGCGCGGTAATGGGCCGCCGAGCGAGTCCGCCCGGACCCCGAAGGCCATCACCAGCGCGATGATCAGCGTGGGCTCCATACCTCGACATCAACTCCCTGGCTCGCCACGAAACGGATTGGGGCGGATGTCATGGCGCTGGGCCAACATCCGCCTCGATCGACCTGTTCCGGCCAGGATCAGACCGGGCCACGACCGACCACGATCAGCTGGACCTTCAGAGGGCCGACATCAGGTTTGCCTTCGACTTTCAGACCGATCGGGAGCACGACGCCCCACTGGTCCTTCTCTTCGTTATGCACCACTCCAGGTTCCGCGGTGGCGTTTTCGGGAGCAGCCCCCATGAGGAACACCGCGGGGTGGTTGGTCATGGCGGCGTCAGCCGAGATGATGTCCAGGGTCTCCTGCTCGATCGGGGCGAGTTCCACATCATCCTTGGCCGGAACGAGCATCAGGTAGTCGCGATAGGTACTGACTCCGAGGTGGTCGCCGTTGATCGGCTGAAGCCCGTATCGCAGGGTATAGACGCCTGGCTCGATGGGCTGATCGCGGTAGTCATAACCTTCCTTGTTGAACCTCACCGCGCCAACGAGTTGACCGACTTCCAGGATGGGGAACAGCACCGCCCCCTCAGGCCCGGCGGGCTTGCCCGAGGCCGGCACGCCGTCGCGCAACCAGAAGTCGACGAATGGTTCACCGGCGCCGTCGGTCACGCGGGTTCCCTCGGTCTTCAGGACGTCCTTGATTGGCGCTTCAAGTCCCTCGGGTGGAACCTCCTTGAGCGACTCAACCTTGACCGGACCATCCTGAGCACGCCCGAGGGCCGGGACGCAAAACGTGACCGCGATCACCAACGCGAGTTGCCTGTAGGGAAGTTTGATCATCGTCCTGCATATCAATAGGGGTGGGATCGATCAAGTCCGGAGGACGACTCGGCACGACGAGGACCCATTGCCTCAGGGCCGCGGGCCACCTACGAACAACGTCAGGGCCGCGGGCCGCCTACGAACAACGTCCCGGAACGTCAAAGGGGCAGCCTGTCATGAGCCGGCCATGTATTGTCGAGGTATGGGCCGCGGCAATGCAAGCCATGAACTTCGGAGGTCAAGGAGACACTCAAGAAGGACCGCCGGGGAAAACGGAATCGCCTCCCCGGCGGACCATCGACCATCATTGTGCCTCATTCAATCGTTGGTTTCGAACTGGCGATCAGTAGGCGAATGTGCCAATGAAGCTGCTACGGCAGTTCGGGTCGCTCCAGTTCGTGTCGAGTCCGTTGCCGCGATAGGTGTGACCGGTGGTGTAGGCCGGCAGCACATTGACCGCCTGCGACAGCGGGGCGTAGGCGACGACCTCATTGCCACAGTGGTGGTCACCGTCATCCAGGGGACGGGTGCTCACCTCGGCCAGTTCGCCCGCCCGGAACGTGGCGACGGGGGCTTGCGGCATATGGTGGAGGCAATTCTCCTCGGGCTCGTAGGCCATCTCCATCGCGTGACAATCGGCCACGTGGAGACTCATCGGAGCCGTCTTGACGTCAACCACGTTCTCGATCCGGACACCACCGAGATGCTTGGCGAGGTCCACCAGGGCATCACGCTGAGAGGCGGTCGCCTTCTCATCAACAATCAAAACGGCGCGAGCGGAGCCGGGATCATCCTCGGAGAATGTCGTCGTGCCGCGAACCGCGGCCGCGATGGCCAGTCCGCTGAGGTCTTCACCTTGCCAGCTGCCCTTACGGACATTCCAGGCCATCACGGCTTGATGGCCTGTGATGAAGACCTCGGCATTGGAGAAGCACGGCCCGGTATAGACGTCTGCGGTGCGAGCCTCAATGTAGTCGCCCTCAATTTGAGCGGCACCGGCAAGTGCCGGTGCGATCAACGTCAGGATGCCGGCCAGGGCGCGGGAAATCGTCCGCATAGAAGGGCTCCTGTTGTTGGAACAGTTGGCTGTGGATCAACCGGGGAACTCGTTGCGACAACTCTCGATTGTGCGAGCCGAAGCCGCAATAAGTC
The DNA here is from genome assembly GCA_963779675.1 of uncultured Isosphaeraceae bacterium. Classification (GTDB taxonomy): domain Bacteria; phylum Planctomycetota; class Planctomycetia; order Isosphaerales; family Isosphaeraceae; genus CAVZZM01. Next base: position 823,806 of record CAVZZM010000014.1, on the reverse strand, counting down.
AAGACCCGCCGCGAACAGGTATTGATTCCTACAGGCCCGCTCTCAACACCGTCCAAGAACCAGACGGAACCTGAGAAGTTTCTTTCCACGAACTTCAGGGCGTAACGGTTCGATTCCGGCGACGGTAGTGACCGTTTTCGCTGGTGTTTCTCTGCAAAGCCCGAATTGTTCCGCCAATCACGAATTTCACCCGGACTGTCTTGGAAATCAGGGAGAACCTGCTTGCGTAGCAGGCGTGGCGGAAGGTGCGGTGAGCGGGTCGTCAAGGTGAACCTCGACGTTTCCGGATCTCTGGGGAGCATCCTCGGTCACGGCATTGAGAGCGGCGACCTCGACGAGGATCGCACCGGGGTCAATTCCCTCGGACTCGGCGAGCAACTGCTTGACCTGATTCGCCCGGGTCCGGGCGAGGTCGGGGGAGGAAACCGGTGGAGAGTCGGTGCTCGCCAGTTGAACAGACGACATGTGGACGCGGCTGACGACTCGAGACGGGGTGATGAGGCCGCTCGGGTCGGAGAGAACCCGACCGAAGGCCCGGATCAGCATCGCTCCCCCGGGCCGCAGTGTGTCCCCGCGCGGTTCAAACAGAACTTCATTCGGAAACGACCAGACGCTGCGTTCGGGATCGAACCGGCACTCTGGATGCGCTCGGGCGAAGGCTTCCAGACGATGGAGGGATGCCGGCTCGCTAGGGGGCGGAGATGTCGCGGAGAAGCCGGGAGCGATCGAGGAGTGGACGAGCCGCTGAACTTCGTTGAACGCGGCGGCCATCGCGTCGCGTTCCTCCTGGTACGCAACGACGCTTCGTTCCAGGTTCTCCTTCGATGTCTCAAGGGTTCGGATTTGTCGGGCATCTTCAACCGCGCGCTGGGCCAGCTCGCGGTTGCGGGAGCGCAGGCCGACTGTCTCATCCTTGAGCTGCACGGTTTCCGCCTGAAGTGCCTGGACACGGCGCGTGCAATCGTCCAGTCGCGACCGTTGCATCATGCCGCACCCAGGGGCGAGCAGCAAAATGAACGATAACGGCGCCAGGCGTCCGTACGACATTGATAGGGGCATCGGTTCCGACTCCTTTCGAAACCGCGGAGACTCAGGACACTCGGGCTCAATGGAAAAACGAGCCCTCTGATGTGTCGTCAGGTTTTCTGGAGGGCCCGCCCGGGGCGTAACACAGCCCGTCCAGAAAGCGTCCAGGGGATGAAGAAAGAGTCAGGGGCCCAGGGGTGAGCCGGGCCCCTCGACATCATCCCATCAGACCAGAGAGCATTTTGACGAGGCCCGAGGCCGGGCCGTCACCCCGGAATTCATACAGGTTCCGAACCACGTCGAACCCGACGAATGCGAGGAGCAACATCAGGACCGAGGCCACCCCCAGCAGGCTCACCCAGACGCCACCCCACTCGGGCTGCGAACCGGCGCCGATCGACATGGGGATCGCACGACTGGCGGCGGACGGCGTGGCCGCAGCCTCGTCGACGTCCCACGCGCCACTCTCGGCCTCCTCCATCGCGGCGTCGCTGACGTCCAGCTCATCCTCGTCTTCATCGAGCACCGCCGGTCCCATCGCGGTCGCGGCGTTCTCATCGACGTCTTCCTCGTCGATCGCGAAGACTTCGGAGGCGGAGTCGGAATCGCTTTCCAGATCGAAGTCACTTTGAGCCTCGAGCTGGACCGTCTGATCTTCGTGTCCTGACTCGAGGGCGTCGACTTCGAAATCCGTGTCTTCGAAGATGTCCTTGTCGCCCCGAACCGGCAGCGCGGTGGCCGACAGGTCGACCTGGTCTTCTTGCACGGGCGCGGGCTTGGGCTTCGGGGTCGGTCGCTTCGGCTCGTCGTCGTCCTCCAGCGGAGCCAGTTCGATGGAGTCCGCCGAGTCGAGGTCGAAGTTGCCGACCGACTGGAGGTTGATTCCCGAGTCGCTGGGACGGCCCAGGTTTACGCCGGAGGTCGACGGCTCGGCGCCGGTGACGTCCGAATCGCTCGGCCCACGCAGTGGCTCGGTCTCGAACTCGTCGCTACTGGCGTCGAGCGGGGTCAACTCGAAGTCGCTTCCCGACTCGGGCTCCAGGGCGTCGATAACACTCGACGGCGTCAGCTCGAAGTCGCTCTCGGATTCCTCGTCCTCGGTGGCCGCGGGGATTTCCTCGGACGAGCCGATCATCGGGCTCGGCCGGAGCATGGTGGCGTTTGGGTCCTCGTCGTCGTCGCTCGGCTTGATTTCACGCTTCGGCGGGATTTTCTCAAGTTCCTGGGACGATCCCTCTTCGTCTGCAAACAGGGTGACGTCCGAATCGCTGGGCCCATGACCGCCGAGTCGGACATCCGAGTCGCTGGGACCATGGGTACCGAGGCGAACGTCCGAATCGCTGGGCTGCTTGTTCTCCTGGTAGTCCGGGACCAGCTTGACGTCGGAATCGCTCGGCAGCTTGCCTTTCGGCGCCATGCCGATGATCGTCGAACTGGAGCTACCTGGAGGCGCGGGAGACGAGATGTCGTCGAGGAGAATGTCTGCATCGGAGTCGGAGATGCCCTGCCCTGTCGAGGTGGACTCAATCGCCGAAGCCGAGGGGTCGAGATCGGGATTGACGACGCCGAGCTGGAACTCGGTCAAATCGATATCGTCGCCGCTTCCGGACTCGCCCTGCGCGACGAGATCGAGATCCGAGAGAGAGAGTTCCGGATCGCTCCCAATCCCGCGGCGGCGGGCTTCCTCGTCGATGTCGGCGACGCGGAACCGCCACGAGCCACTATCCATGAACGCGCGGATCTTGCGTTGCTGGGCCTTCTCCTTGAGCTCGTCGGGGCTCAGGCCCAGGACCCTGGCGGCTTCGTCAAGGCTGTAGAACTGTGGCATGGACGTGCTCCTGTACTGCGGTCAGGATCGGCCAAAGGCGAGGCCGTCGGGAGTTTGTGTCGATGAAGAAGTCCGCGAGTGGGACCACCGAATCATCAGGCACGCCACCGACTGACCGTCGCCCGGCGGCCCGTCACCGCCGGACGGAACCGACCATTGATTGAACCGCGGCGACGTTCGGCTCGCTATTATTGTACTCGCTGAGTAGCAAGTCGTAGCGATATTGGCGTGTGCCTTCGAGCTTGATGGCCCCGCTGGTATCGTTGGGATCGACCCGGTAGACGGCGAACGCCTGGTTCCGGGTATCGATCAAGTAGAGCAACTGAGTCGGAGTCGAGCCGGCCCCCATCACCGATGTGAACGCGATTGTTCCGGAAGAATCCACCGGGTTCGGCTGAGCAAGGGCCGGGGCCAAGTGGCCGTTGCCCAGGACCAAGGCGACTACCAGGCCCGCCAGCAATCCCGCCACGCCATAGCCTATGGACGGGCTCCACCGCATGCTGGTCATCACCACTCCTCCATGAATGCTTCGAGGCCGGGCGAGCCTCACCATACACAAGCCGGCACGCGCAGAGGTGCTGCGACATACCGTCGGGCGCGGCGAGGAGGCCGGGGTCACGCTAACAGTCTACCACAACCGCACGGGTCGAGCTTGAGATCGAGGGATACGAAATGACGTGGGGCTGTTCGGCCCGGTGCGACAGGAGAACTGACAGGAATTCTAGCACCTGCAACAGTTTTCGCAAGGTGGATGATTTTGCCAAGCTTGACGACGAACCTGAGGTTCGCGACATGGCGAATGAACGCACTACCTGTCGTCAATTCCCCACGTTACATCGTTCCCCCTTCTGCATTTGCATTCGTGATCGCTGAACTTCCTCACCATTGTCATTTTATCCCGCCCGCTCCCGTTTCTCGGCTTCGATCGCGGCCCGAGTCGGGGTGCGGTAATTGTTTCCGGTCCGGCTGAGCGATCTGGGAGAATCGGGGGATCTCTCACCCACCGCAGGGAGGTCCCCCGATGATCCGCCGCACGTTCGTTGCCGAGGACGAGGTCGAGGCCGCCGCGCTGGAGCAGGCCTTGGCGATGGTCCGTGAGCTGAGGCAACTGGCCGACGCCGCCCCGGACGGTCATGTCCTGGCCGCCGTCGAGAACGCGGCCGTGGAACGCGGCCGCCGCTTCGTCCGCGAACGGCTCCAGGACGTGCTCAACGCCCAGGCCCACGACCTGGAGAAAAAGGGGGGCGCGGCTGGGACTGCCCCTGCGGCGGCCGGCGACGCCACCACGGCCGGGCCCGGCGTCGCCTCGTCACCGCGGCCGGCGACGTGACCTTATCGCGGGTCTACTTCACCTGCCGGCTCTGCGGCCAGCATGCCCACGCGCTGGACGACCGCCTCGGCCTCGACGGCTTCGTCAGCCCGCACGCCCAGCGGCTGCTCTGCACGCTCGGGGCCGACTGGTCGTTCGAGCGCTTCGCCCGCCACCTCCGCGAGGTCGCCGGGCTGTGCGTCTGCGACAACACCGTGCGCAAGATCTGCGACCGCCACGGCGGACTGATGCGCACCTGGCAGCGGGAGGACCCCGAGGCCGCCCGGCCGTTCCGCACCGCGGCCGGCGACGTCGAGTTCCAGACTGACGGGACCTGCGTCAATACCGTCGGTGGCTGGCGTGAGGTGCGGCTGTCGATCTTCGCCAAACGGCGTCGCGGCGAGCCGGTGGTCGACCTGGACGACTGGGACGAGCAGCGGATGCCGGCCCCGCATGTCCGCGTCGCCACCGCGGCGATCCGCACCAGCACGGCCCTGGGCCCGCAGTGGCGGCGGGCGGCGGCCCGGCTGGGGCTCCGGCGGACCGACGAGTTGACGGCCCTGGCCGATGGGGCGAAGTGGATCTGGACCGAAATCGAGAAGAACCTGCCCGGCGCCACCGGGGTGCTGGACATCTATCACGCCGGGGAGCACCTGCACGCCGCGGCGGTGGCGCTGCATGGGGCGGGCCCGGCGGCCGAGGCGTGGTACGAACGCCGCCGCCGGACCCTGCTGGAGTCCGGGTCTGCAAGCCTGCTGGCGGAGCTGGCCTCCGAACCCGGGGACGTCTCGGAGTTGGTCGGCTACCTGGGCCCGCACGTCGGCCACACGCCGTACCGGAGTCGGCTGGCCGAGGGCCGTTCGATCGGCAGCGGGATGGTGGAGGGGGCGTGCAAGACGGCCATCGGCAAGCGGCTCAAGCAGACCGGGGCACGGTGGAGGGTGCGACGGCTGGAGCGGATGGCGGCGCTGTGCTGCCTGCATTACGGCGACCAGCTCGATGCCTACTGGAAGCAGGCCGCGGGGTAGCGACCAGATTCCGTTACCGCACCCCCCGAGTCGAAGAATGTTTGATTTTCCTTGAAGCGACGATGTACCTTCGAGTATTGTCGGATTTAGGAAACTCCTGCTCGACGGCCTTGAGCATTGGGTTCAAGGTTTGAACCAGAGACCACCCAAGCTCGGGACGAGGTCGTTCGAAGCCGGACTCGGCTGGTAAATCGTCCGCTGACCCCGCGGACCTTCCCGAATGCTTGCCATCCATCCCACCGCGATCTGAGCTTGTGAGGAGCGAACGATGCACACGATGCGGAAACTCCGCCGGAACGGAGGCCGCCTGTGGCTGGCCGCCCCCCTGCTCTTGCTCGTAGGGTCCGTGGTTGCGGAGGAGTCGGAGCCCAACCGGCAACCGAACTCCCTCGTCGTGGAACCACAAAACATCGAACTTGTCGGCCGGCGGGCCACGGCGCAGCTCCTCGCCACAGGCACGTTCGAGGACGGGTCCGTTCAGGACTTCACCCGGGGCATGGAATGGGTTTGCCTCGACCCCGAGGTCGCCGAGGTTACCTCAACCGGCCGCGTCTTGCCGCGCCGGGATGGGACGACGACGATCGTCGTCCGGGGAGGGAGTGTCGAGGCACGTGCCGACGTCACCGTCTCGGGCATGAGCGACCCGGCACCCGTCAGTTTTCGCAATCACGTCATTCCGGCGATCAGCCGGGCCGGTTGCAACTCGGGGGCCTGTCACGGTACCCCGACCGGTAAGGGTGGGTTCCGCCTGAGCCTGCGTGGCTATCTGCCTGGCGACGATTACCTGACGTTGACCCGTGAGGTTGGCATGCGGCGCATCGATCCGATGGCCGTCGAGACCAGCATGATCCTCCGGAAGCCGCTCGGTGAACTCCCGCACGAGGGAGGCAAACGGCTCTCCACTGGCACGAAGACGTTCGAGTTCTTGCACGACTGGATCGCGGAAGGGGCCAAGGACGACCCCGACGCCTCGGATGCCCTGCGGCTCGAACTCCTGCCCGGCAACCGGGTTCTACATGCACCCGCAACCTCTCAGCAGATTGTCGCGAGGGTGACTTACGCCGATGGCACAACCCGTGACGTGACACCAATTTGCTACTATGACTCCTCGAACGCCGACATTGCCGAGGTGGACATTGACGGCCACGTCACGTTTCAACGCCGCGGCGAAGTGGCGATCATTGCCCATTACCTCGATCTGGTCGCCAATGTTCGTCTGACTCACCTTGTGGAGGTCCCCGGGTTCGCGGAGGCCGCGGTCCCACAGGACAATCTCGTTGATCGCGCCGTCTTTTCCAAGCTGAACCGGATGCGGGTGGCGCCGTCAGAGCCCTGCACCGATGAGGAATTTATCCGACGTGTCTACCTTGACACGATCGGTGTTTTACCACGTCCGGAGGAAGTTCGGGCGTTCCTGGACAACCCCTCACCGAACCGTCGCGAAGAGATCATTGATGGCTTGCTCTCTCGATCGGAGTTCGTCGATTTCTGGACCCTCAAATTCGCCGACATCCTCCGTTCCAATAGTCGTCTCGTCCAGCTCAAGGGGGCGCATGCGTTTCATCGCTGGATCCACGCGAACCTCGAGCAGAACATGCCGATCGACCAGCTTGTGCGTGAGTTGATCACCGCGGATGGGTCCACATTCCAGAACCCTCCCGCCAACTACTACCGAATCAGTCGAAGCCCGGAAGACTCGGTCGAGACTACCGCCCAGCTATTCCTGGGCGTGCGGATCCAGTGCGCCAAATGTCACAACCACCCATTTGAGCAATGGACCCAGGACGACTACTACGGGTTTGCGGCCTTCTTCGCCCGCGTAAGACAGAAGAAGGGTGCTCGGCCGGATGAGGAAGTCATCTTCGCCGCCTCGACAGGGGAAGTTAACCAGCCTCGCACCGGCGCGGTGATGAAGCCGAAGGCCCTCGGAGGTCCGATCCTGGAGCCTAAGGACGGCGGTTCGCGTCGCGAATTGCTCGCCAAGTGGCTGACCGGGCCGGAGAACCCGTTCTTTGCCAGGATCATGGTGAACCGCATCTGGTATCACCTGATCGGTAAGGGGATCGTCGATCCGGTCGACGATTTCCGCGACTCGAACCCCGCCTCCAATGACGAGTTGCTCGACGGGCTCGCCGAGAAATTCGTGAGCGATGGCTTCGACCTGCGGCGGCTGGTTCGGACGATCCTGACCAGCCGGACCTACGGACTGAGCGCACGGACCAACGACCTCAACGTCGATGACGAGATCTATTTCTCTCATGCCTACACCAAGCTGCTGCCGGCTGAAGTGTTGCTGGACGCCATCTCCACCGTCACCGGAACGGCCACCGCGTTTGCCGGCCTGCCGAGCGGTGTGAGGGCCGTCGAGATCCCCGACGGAAAGATGGAAAACCCCTTCTTGAAGACCTTTGGCCGCCCTGCACGTGAGCTGGCGTGCGAATGCGAGCGAGAAAGCGACTCGAACCTCTCACAAGCGCTTCAGTTGATTGGTGGCGAGACGGTCAATAACAAGCTCCGCGCCGATGACGGCCGGCTCGCTCAGTTGGCCAACGGTGGAGCAACCCCCGAAGAGATCACCCGACAGCTCTATCAGGTCGCCCTTGCCCGGGAACCGGACGAATCGGAGCTATCGGCTGCCGTCGAACACCTGAAGTCGGCAAGCGACCGCCGGCTGGCCGTTGAAGACCTCGGCTGGGTGTTGATCAACTCCAAGGAGTTCCTCTTCCGGCATTGATCGCGAACAGGGCGAACCATCAAACGAATCGTGGAGACGGCGTGCCAGCTCGACAGGGCACGCCGTCTTCGCGCGCCGATAAGGAACCTGCGCGTCGTGCGGAAGCATCGCGTTGGTATCGGCTTCCTGGGCAGGCTGGCATTGCCTTTTTTCGGGCCCTCGTCGATGATGCCGCCTCACCGAAGGGGATGCGCCCGAGACGTCGGCATCTCGGGGCGTGGCACGACGCCGCGCCGCCGGCCGGGACCTACCTGCCATGCCCGGACCGGCCCAATCAGGCAAAGCATGGAGGCGGCGCCGATGGCACGCTGGTTTCGAGACCGTTCTCCCCGGCACGGAATCCCCGCGATTAGCCTCCGACACCTGCTGCCGGAGGCTCGATTCGTCGGTTGCAGAGACCTTGAGGTTTCGGGTTGCTCGTCCGATAGCCGTCGACTGGAACCCGGTGAGCTATTCATCGCGATCCGGGGCGATCAATACGATGGCCACGACTTTGCCGTGAAAGCCCTCAAACGAGGCGCCGCGGCCGTGATGGTCGATCGACTCTGCCCCGAGACCGGCCCGCTTCAGGTAGTCGTTCCCGACACCCGATCCGCGCACGGTCGGCTCTGCCAGGCGCTGGCCGGCGAGCCATCAAAACACCTGTCGGTGATCGCTGTCGCCGGAGCGATCGGACGAACGCCTACGGCTCATTACCTTCGCGCGATCGTTGCGTCGTCGGGCTTGCGATACGGGCATGTTGGTGCCCTCGGCTGGTCTGATGGTTGCCGCGATTACCCCGCCAGCCCGGCTGAACCAGGCTGCGCGGTGCTCGCCGACATGCTCGCCGCGATGGTTGAGCGCGGTTGCGACGGAGCAATCATCGAACTTTCGCCCGAGTCTATGCGGCATCGGGTCATGAGCGGCCTCCGATTGCAAGCCGCCATCATCACGGACGTTCCCCGGCACTCGAATGCGACGACTTTGATGCGGGATCGCGACCGACTCGCACACGCTCGTCTGGTTCGTGGCGTGGTTCCGGGGGGCTGGACAGTCGTTCCCTCCGAGGATGTCGAGGCGGAGTTGCTCGGCGCGACGAACCTCGCGAGTCGTCGAGTTGCGTACGGAATGGATGAATTGGCCGACGTCAAGGCGATTCTCCTTGGTGACGAGACGAACGGAACCCATGTTCGCCTGACCGGCTTCGGATGTGATTTTGAGGCCGCTCTTCCAAGGCGAGGGGCAGGTAACCTCCGTCATGCGATGGGGGCCGCCGCGGTCGCTCTCGCCCAAGGCCTCACCAGCGAAGCGGTGCGCGAGGGCCTCGAATCGGTCGAGACCATCCCGGGACATCTCGAGAAGGTGTGTGCCGGCCAGCCGTTTCACGTCTTCATCGACCGGGCTCGCGAGGAAGCTCAACTACTCGCGGCGATCGGAGAAGCTCGCTCGATGACTTCCGGGCGTCTCATCTGCATGCTTTCGACATCCGACGCCGAGGGTCTACCTGTCGGCCTCGCCCGGGCCTGTGAGGATCGCACCGATCAGGTGGTGTTGACGCTCGACAATGTGCATTCTCAAACGTCGGACCTTCGGCTCGACGAGGCCCTAACCGCGTTCCGACGCCCTGGTCGCGTGCGGGTTGAGGTGGACCGCGAACGGGCAATCGAATCAACCCTGCAACTGGCTCGACTGGGCGACTCGGTTCTCATCCTGGGCGGTCGGCAGCCCGCTCTACGGGTGTTCCACAGGCAACCGATCGCCTGCAGCGACCGCAATATTGTCATCCGTTTGTTGCAACAGTTCGAGACTCGCATCACACGCCTTTCGGCCTGAACTATCGACGTCGCTTACTGATATATCGGAGTAATCCAGGGGCAAGCGCCGTGGTTGCGTAATGACGCGATCACGGTGTTTGCCGCTTTTCGCGTTGCGACAGGGTTGAGCGACAACTCGCGGCCCCTCTTCTCGGCATGTTGGTTGCAAGAAATCGGTCCTCCGTCCACTGTGTTCGCGCGGTCAAAAGCGTCGACTCGATGTCGTCCCGGTCGGCCTCCTCTCGACGGGTTCTCTGTTGGCGTCGCTCACGGTGGTTCGTTATTCGCGCTTTGAGCGTTTTGACCTGATGGGTCCACCCGAGCTTGACGTGATTCACGAGGCCGATCCGGTCTCGTTGAGCGCTACGGGTTCCGGTAGTCTGCCGAACCGGCCCGTTGATCGAGGTGCGCACTCGAAGGAAGAGGGCGACAAAGACGCACACGCGGCATGAGGAGCACCTTCATGGCAAAGACAACTGGCAACATCATCGTCGAGAAGCTCATCGATTGGGGCGTCGATACCGCGTTCGGAATCCCGGGAGATGGGATCAACGGCATCTTCGAGGCGCTGCGGCAGAAGAAGGACAAGATCCGGTTCATTCAGACGCGCCATGAGGAGGCCGCGGCGTTCATGGCGTGCGGCTTACGCCAAGTATACCGGGCGGCTTGGCGTCTGCTTCGCGACCAGCGGCCCGGGCGCCATCCACCTGCTCAATGGTCTTTACGACGCCAAGATGGACCACGCGCCGGTCCTCGCCATCACCGGGCAAACCTATCACGACATGATGGGCATGCAATACCAGCAAGAGGTTGATCTGCTCTCGCTGTACAAGGACGTGGCGAATTACAACATCATGCTGATGGGTGCCAACCAGGCGCCGGCGGTCATGGACATGGCCTGCCGATCCGCACTGTCGAGCCACGGCGTGTCGCACATCACCTGTCCGGTCGATGTCCAGGACTGGACTCAGTCGGACACATCGAGGTCGCCGAAGGACAAGCCAGGACACACCTCTTCGTCCTGGCGGCCGCCGATCGTCATCCCGCAAATCGAGACCCTTAAGAGCGCGGCCGAGTTGCTCAACAATGGGAAGAAGGTTGCAATCCTTTGCGGGGCCGGCACCCTGCACGCCGGGGATGAACTGGAGAAGGTCGCGGAGACGCTGAGTGGCCCGATCATCAAGGCCTTGCTGGGCAAGGGGGCGGTGCCCGACGACTCCCCCTATTGCACCGGCGGTATTGGACTGCTCGGCACCCTGCCATCCGAGAAGGCGATGGAGGAATGCGACACGCTCCTGATGGTCGGCACCAGTTTCCCCTACGAGAGCTGGTATCCGAAAATGGGTCAGGCGCGTTGCGTCCAGATCGACCATGAGCCGGCACGCATCGGCCTCAGATACCCCGTTGAGATCGGCCTCTGCGGCGACACGAAGGCCACCCTCCAGGCCCTCATCCCGATGCTCAAGCCGAATCGGGATCGCTCCTTCCTGGAGAAGGCCCAGGAGCGGATGAAGGAATGGCTCGAACTGATGAAGGAGCGGGAAAGCCGTGAGGACATGCCTCTGAAGCCACAGGTCGTCGCCAGGCACGTCAACGACCTGCTCGAAGACAATGCGATCATCTCGACCGACTCGGGAACGATCACCACCTGGGCGGCCCGCCACCTCCACCTTCGGCGTGGGATGAAATTCTCCTGCTCGGGCAACCTCGCCACGATGGCCCCGGGCCTTCCCTACGCGATCGCCGCGAAGGCCGCCTACCCGGATCGGCAGTCGGTCGCGTTCGTTGGTGACGGCGGGTTCACCATGCTGATGGGCGACTTCGTCACGGCTGTCAAGCACGACCTGCCCATCGTCGTCGTGGTCATCAAGAACAATACCCTGGGCCAGATCAAGTGGGAGCAGATCGTCTTCCTCGGCAACCCAGAGTACGAGGTCGCCCTGCAACCAATCGACTTCGTCAAGTTTGCCGAGGCCTGCGGTGGCATGGGCTTCCGTTGCGAGACGCCCGAGGAGGTCCGGCCGGCCATTGAGATGGCCATGAAGTGTGGGAAGCCCGCCCTCGTTGAGGCCGTCGTCGATCCATTCGAGCCGCCGATGCCCGCCCGCGCCACGCCGAAGCAGGCGCTGAATTTCGCCAAGGCCCTCGTCCGCGGTCAGCCCGAGCGTGGCGAGATCATCAGCTCCGTGATCGAGGACCAGATCAAGGAGATGATCTGAGCCGCCACACCCGTGGGGTCTTACCACGGAGAGGGTCGGGAACCCGGTCGCCATCCTCCTCGTCCGGGTTCCCCCGGACGATCCTTTGAGTTGGACAATGCTCCAGACATTGGCAAATGTTTCAGGCCCCACCCCCGGGGCCCGGTACCCTTCCATTGCACAAACTTCCCGGGGAGATCATGAAGAACCGCTCCACAACTAGCGAGACCTTGATTGATCGAATCGACGTCTCGACCTACCGCGTGCCGACGGATTCCCCCGAGGCCGACGGCACCCTGTCCTGGGACCACACCACCCTCGTACTCGTCGAGGCCCAGGCCGGCGGGATGACTGGCCTGGGTTACACCTATGCCGACCAGGCCGCCGCGACCCTGCTTCGCGAGCTCCTGGTCCCCACGGTTCTGGGCCGGGATGCGATGGAGATCGCCGGGGCCTGGTCGGCGATGGTACGCCAGGTCCGCAACCTCGGCCGGCCTGGGATCGCCTCGATGGCGATCTCGGCGGTCGATTCGGCGCTCTGGGACCTCAAGGCTCGGCGTCTTGGCGTGCCCCTGTTCGTGTTGCTCGGCGCCGTGCGCGACCGGATCGACGTCTACGGCAGCGGCGGGTTCACGTCATACAGCGACGCGCAACTTCGCGACCAGCTCGGTGGCTGGGTGGCCGAGGGCATTCCCCGCGTGAAGATGAAAATCGGGTCTCACCCAGACGCTGACCGCCAGCGCATCCGGATCGCTCGCGAGGCGATCGGGCCGACGCGGAGCTTTTCGTCGACGCTAATGGTGCCTATGACCGGAAACAAGCGATCGCGCTGGCCGACGATGTGACCGAACTGGGGGTCACCTGGTTCGAGGAGCCGGTCTCCTCCGACGACCGCGAGGGCTTGCGATTGATCCGCGATCGGTCGCCTGCAGGCATGGAGATCGCGGCCGGTGAGTACGGCTACGACCTGTTCGACTTTCGCCTCCTGCTCGAAGCTGGCGCTGTGGATGTCCTGCAAGCCGACGCCACACGCTGCGGCGGGATCACGGGTTTTCTGAAGGCCGGTGTTCTCTGCGAGGCGTTCTCCGTGCCGTTCTCGGCCCATACGGCCCCCGCCCTGCACTGCCAACCCTGCTGCGCCGTGCCTCGGGCACGCAATCTGGAATACTTTCACGATCATGTCCGAATTGAGCGGATGCTGTTCGATGGCGTCCCAGAACTGGTTGGAGGCGCCCTGCGGCCCGACCCGTCCCGCCCGGGGCTCGGCCTCGAATTCAAGCGTTCCGACGCGGCCCGATTCGCCATCTGACCGGCTCGCCCCGCATTGATCGGTTGTTGTAATTCATCTGGAGAATTCACCATGTCTGGAATCATGGACCTGAATCGAGGGGCCCGCGACCGTGGAACATCGAGCCGCCGCGACGCAGCCTCACAGATCACCTTCGTCGATGCCTCGGTCCTCTCACGCGAACTTCGCGACGCGATCCATGGCGAGGTGCGGTTCGACGATGGTAGCCGGGCGTTGTACGCAACCGACGGATCGAATTACCGGCAGGTCCCGATCGGTGTGGTCATCCCGACCTGCGTCGAGGACGTCCTCGCCACGTTCGAGGTCTGCCGTCGTCACGGCGCCCCCATTCTGTCTCGCGGGGGCGGGACCAGCCTGACCGGCGGTTGCTGCAACACGGCCGTCGTCATCGACTGGTCGAAGCACCTCAACAAGGTCCACTGGATCGACCCCGAGCGTCGGCTCGCGAAGGTCGATCCCGGCACGGTGCTCGATCATCTTCGCCTGGCCGCCGAGAAACACGGCCTGACCTTGGCCCCCGACCCTTCCACGCACACCCACTGCGTGATCGGCGGGATGATCGGAAACAACTCGTGCGGTGTCCATTCGCTGATGGGCCTGGGGACAGGTCGAACCTCCGACCAGATTTACGAACTCGAGGTCTTGCTCTACGATGGAACGCGCCTCACGGTCGGCGAGACCAGCGAGGAGGAACTGTCGAGGATCATCCGCGAGGGCGGCCGGAAAGGGCAGATCTACTCCCAGCTTCAGGAGCTTCGCGACCGCTACGCCGACGAGATCCGGGCACGTTATCCGCAAATTCCCCGCCGCGTTTCGGGCTACAACCTCGACGATCTGCTCCCGGAGAAGGGCTTTCATGTCGGTCGGGCACTTGGCGGCTCGGAAGGGACCCTCGTCGCTGTCCTTTCGGCCACGATGCATCTGGTCCCGAGCCCGGCCAAGCGATCGATCCTGGTCCTGGGCTATCCCAGCATCTACGAGGCTGGAGACCACGTTCCCAAGATCCTCGAGTCCGAACCGATCGGTCTGGAGGGGATTGATGGAGCACTTGTCGACGAAATGGAGAAGAACGGCCTGCATACCAGTGACGTTGATCTGCTCCCGGAAGGTCAGGGGTGGCTGCTCGTCGAGTTCGGCGGTGAGACCAAGGACGAGTCTGATGCGAAGGCCAGTACGCTCATGGAGGCCTTGAAGCAGGATGATAATGCCCCCTCGATGAAGCTCTTCGACAACGAGGATGAGGAAGACCACCTCTGGCTCGTCCGTGAGTCGGGCCTCGCCGCGACGGCACGTGTGCCCGGCGAGAAGGACGCCTGGCCTGGTTGGGAAGACTCGTCCGTGCCCCCCGACAGGATGGGTGCATACCTTCGCGATCTCCGCGCACTCCTTGAGCGTTACGACTACAAATGTGCTCTCTACGGCCACTTCGGCCAGGGCTGTATCCACACAAGAATCGACTTCGGCCTGAAGGACCCCAATGGAGTGCGGACTTTTCGCGCCTTCCTCGACGACGCGGCCGATCTGGTCTGCACGTATGGTGGGTCCTGCTCCGGCGAGCACGGAGACGGCCTGGCCCGTTCGGCCCTCCTGCCCAGGATGTTCGGTGAGACGATTGTGAAGGCATTCGCCGAGTTCAAGGCGATCTGGGACCCTGACGCCCGGATGAACCCGCACCGGATCGTCGATCCCTATGAACCGGACACGCACCTCAGGCTCGGTCCCCACTACCGACCACCGGTTGTCAAGACCCACTTCCAGTTCCCGGACGACGGCGGGAGCCTCGCCTACGCGACCGAGCGATGTGTCGGTGTCGGCAAGTGCCGCAAGGAAGAATCCGGGACGATGTGCCCGAGTTACATGGTCACCAAGGAGGAGATGCACTCGACCCGAGGCCGCGCCCACCTGCTCTTCGAGATGTTCCAGGGCGATCCCATGAAGGATGGCTGGGATTCCGAGCCCGTCAAGGAAGCTCTCGACCTGTGCCTCGCCTGCAAGGCGTGCCGTACCGAATGCCCGATGAACGTGGACATGGCGACGTACAAGGCCGAGTTCCTGTCGCACTACTACGAGCGGAACCGTCGGCCGGTGGCAGCCTACTCGATGGGCTTGATCTACTGGTGGGCCCGGATGGCGTCGCTGATGCCCGGAGTGGCCAACCTGGTGGCAGGATCGCCGGTCCTGGGCAAGGCAATGCAATGGCTGGGGGGAATCTCGACCGAGCGGACGATGCCCGCTTTCGCGCCGACGACGTTCAAGCAATGGTGGCGGCAGCGGCCTTCGAGAAACATCGGTCGGCCGCGGGTCCTGCTCTGGCCCGACACGTTCAACAATCACTTTCACCCGCAGACCGCCATCGCCGCCGTCGAGGTCCTCGAACACGTCGGCTATCAGGTCGTCGTGCCGGAAGCGTCGCTCTGCTGTGGCCGACCCCTGTACGACTTCGGCATGCTCACGACGGCCAAATCATTGTTGAAACGCGTCATCGACACCCTCGCCCCGGAAATCGGGCAAGGCACGTTGATGGTTGGGCTCGAACCGAGTTGTACGGCAGTCTTCCGCGATGAGATGCTCAACCTCTTCCCCATGGACGAGTCCGCCAGGCGTCTGGCCAACCAGACGTACACCCTGGGCGAGTTCCTTCAGCGTAAGAGCGACCTGAGTCGCCTCCCCCGGCTCCGACGCAAGGCTCTGGTGCATGGTCACTGCCACCACACGCACGTCATGGGCCTCAACTGCGAGCAGGACATCCTCCGGCGCATGGGCCTGGATTATCAAATGCTCGACTCGGGCTGTTGCGGCATGGCCGGCTCGTTCGGATTCGAGGCAGAGAATTACGACATCTCAGTTGCCGTTGGTGAGCGCGTTTTGCTGCCCTCCGTACGTGAGGCCAGCGCAGATACGTTCATCATCGCCGATGGGTTCAGTTGCCGCGAGCAAATTGCCGGACTCACCGACCGTGGGGCGATGCACCTTGCGCAGGTCATGAAGATGGCCTTGCGAGAGGGCAGCGAGGGAACGGCCCAGCCCGTTCCCGAGCGGTTCCACCAGCCCCTCGGCAAGTGGCATCCCGAACCGACCGCCGGGGCCAAAGTCTTCGCCCTCGGCGCCGGGGTGCTCGCCGGAGCGAGCCTCGGCTGGGCGCTGTCTCGAGGGCTCTCTCGACGGGGTTGACAGGCTCACTCCTATGTCGAATCACCCACGAGAAAGGGAACAGACGAACCATGGGGACCGAATCGTCCGTCAAACAACGACGCAAGATTGAGAAGTTGGAAGGAGTTCAGGTTTACGGTCGACTTGACGAACAAGGCCGGGCGTCCGAGCTTGACGCCGTTGACAATGACGAGGATCGCATCGCTCGGCTTGCCGATCGCTTCCAGCGTCAAGGCTACGGAGTGATGCGATGGAAACATCCTCGCGCCGGGAAGATCTATTACATGCTCGACGCCACCTGGGCCGGCAACGGCCCTCCGCCGGATGGCCCTAAACAGGACGCGGATTGAACCCGCAACGGAGACATCCCCCGATGAAATCAAAGTTACTCAACGATCACGGTGGTCAGCGTACGTTTGCTTTGATCTTCGACAAAGGCGACGAAGCCATCGCCGGCTTGAAGCAGTTCGCGGCGCAGGAACAACTTGGTGGGAGCCAGATCACCGCCATCGGCGCGTTTCAGGATGCGAATCTCGGGTATTTCGACTGGGAACAGAAGGAGTACAAGAAGATCCCGGTACACGAGCAGGTCGAGGTTCTCTCACTTATCGGCGACATCGCAATCAATGACGGAAAGCCATCCGTGCATGCGCATGTGGTCGTCGGCCGCTCGGACGGCTCGACGATGGGTGGCCACCTGATCGAAGGCCATGTCCGCCCGACCCTAGAGGTCATCATCACCGAATCGCCCCAGCACCTACAGAAGCGAACCGATCCGGAAACGGGCCTCGCGCTGATCCGTCCGTAGTGAGGAACGATCTCCCAGTGCAAGGGAACGATGCATCGCACGGATGTTGGGAAAGCGAGGAGGAGGTCGAATCGACGATGAGCGACGATCGGACACGACCTGAAACGGTCGTCATCACCGGGGCCTCCGCGGGAGTTGGTCGTGCCACCGCGAGGGCCTTCGCCCGCTGCGGCGCACGCATCGGGCTCCTCGCGCGTGGTCGAGACGGACTCGAAGGGGCCAGGAAGGATGTGGAAGCTCTCGGCGGCAAGGCCGTAGCCATACCGACGGACGTCTCCGACCCCGATCAGGTCGAGAACGCGGCCCGGGAGGTCGAGGCGGCGTTCGGGCCGATCGACATCTGGATCAATAACGCGATGGTGTCCGTCTTCTCCCCGGTGACGGAGATGGCGCCCGAGGACTACAAAAGGGTCACTGAGGTTACCTACCTGGGTACGGTCTACGGGACGCTCGCGGCGCTGAGACGGATGTACCCGAGGGACCGCGGTTCGATCGTCCAGGTCGGCTCGGCGCTGGCGTACCGGGGAATTCCACTGCAGTCGGCCTACTGCGCCTCGAAGCATGCGATCCAGGGATTCAACGATTCCCTGCGTGCGGAACTGATCCACGATGGCTGCCACATCCGGCTCAACATGGTCCAGATGCCGGCCCTGAACACGCCGCAGTTTCGGTGGGTCAAAAGCCGCCTCCCTCGCAAGGCCCAGCCGGTGCCCCCGATCTACCAGCCGGAGGTCGCCGCCGACGCGATTGTCTGGGCCGCGCACAGCGACCAGCGCGAGATCGTCGTCGGCTGGTCGGCCCTGAAGGCGATCCTGGGGAACCGGGTTGCGCCCGGTTATGCTGACCACGTCCTCGCCCGGCAGGGTTATCAAGCCCAGATGACCGACGAGCCGATCGACCCGAATCGCCCCGATAATCTGTGGAAGCCAGTGCCTGGCGACCACGGTGCTCACGGCGCGTTCGATGATCGCGCCCGGGAGTTCAGCGTACAGCTCTGGGCCAATCAGAATCGAGGCTGGCTGACTCTACTCGGGCTCGGCCTGGCCACCGGCGTCGTCGCGGGGCGACTCGTCGCTGGCGACAAGCGACCGGCCCGTCGATGATGAGAGTTCCGCTCTCGAGTCGTCTCGAACCGCACAACGACCCCAACTGGTTGGGACCGGGGTCAGGATTGTAGGCGTACGGCGCGGTGGATCGGCCCTCAGCTTCATCACGATGGTGAGATCCACGACGCCGCCGCCACCCTCAGCAATACCGACAATCCGTCCCGTAGCACCTGTCCGCGGGTTCATCACCGAAGCCACGCTCAGTCTGCCTTGCCCTTCAGGTTCTTGGCGAAGAACGTGTCGATCTGGGACCAGGCATCCTTGGCGGGCTCGGCGTGATATTGTTCACCGCCGGGGCGCATGAAGGCGTGGCCCGCGTTCGGATAGATATGGATCGCGACCTGGGTCCCCTTGGCTTTCAACAATTCGCCGAATTCCTTGACCTTGGCGGCCGGGATGCCGCGGTCCTCTTCGCCGAAGATGCCCAGCACGGCATTGTCCTTGAGCTGATCGATCTGGCTCTCCTCGGTCGCGAGTGATCCATAGCAGATCACTGTGGGACCGATCTTGTCGGAGGCCTGGGCGATCAGTCTCGAGAACTTGCCTCCCATACACCAGCCGATCGCGCCTAGTGGCTTCGACTTGTCCACGTAAGGCAATTCTTCAATGTATGTGACGGCGGCTTTCATGTCGGCGATGGCCTCGCCGTCGTCAAGGGCACGCATCAGTTCGTGGGCAACCGCCGGGTCGTCGGTGGCCTTTCCGTCGTACAGGTCAACGGCCATCGCGACATATCCCTGGCTCGCGAACCGGTTGGCATTCTCCATGACCCAGTCGGTCAGCCCCCACCATTCATGAACAAGGACGATCGCCGGGAACGGGCCGTCACCCTCTGGTCGTGCAAGGTAGGCCTGATCGGAATCATTGCCACCGACGTACTCGATCATCTCGCCCATCACCGTCGGCCCTTCCGGGGTTCGTCATCCGCCCCGAGAGTCATCCCGGCCCAACCGATCGCCAGTGCCAGAACGTAGACGCTGGTCGTCACGCGATCGCGCATCATTCTCATGGATAAGTCCTCCGATTCGCTTTCCCTGGTGTCTTCTGGCATTCCCTCGTGCGGAGCAGACCAAGTTGGAAGCAACCCGCGTTCCGCCAACCTATTGGAGACGAGCCGAGACGCACCGTCAACGACCGTGCTGAGCCCGTGGTGTGACCTGGCTTACTTGATTAAGCTGCATTTTCGATCATTGATTAAAAAGAACGTACAATTCCCTGACGCTCTTGCCTGGTTTGGCCTATTGACTTTTTTCGTCGAAATCGTATTTTTTAATTCAGGATCCTTCAACTCCTCTCAATGGTTGGCCTGGAGTCAACGCTCATGACCATCGCGAAGCGAGTCCGCGACTGCCGTTACGCCAAAGGTTGGGGCCCGGATGAACTGGCGAGTCGGGCAGCCATCTCACGCACCGCCCTTTATCAGATTGAGTGCGGCAAGACTGAGACCCCGCGCGCGGGCACTCTCCGCCGGATCGCTGAGGCTCTCGGCGTCTCGATCGAATCCCTCATGGGAAGCGAGGACGGTCACTCGCTCGAACCTGCCAAGCCTGTTCGCGAGGAGGTTCCGAGCCAGCCTGCCTGGAAGGAGGCTGAGTTCCGTCACGAACGGTTCGCTCCCCCGACTGCGTTCGCGGCCCGAGAGCAAGAGCTTCTGCGCATGTTCCGGGACCTGCTGCATTCCCCGATGGGTAGTGGCGTGGCGAAGCTTGTCGAAGAGGCCCACCGGATGCTGCCGAGCTTTCAGAAGAGTTCTGCGGACTGATCGCCGCCGTTTCGACGAAAACTCAATCCTGCTCTTTTCGGCTGTGGATTTGGAGAACTTGAGTAGATCGGGTAATATTCCTCAGGGATTGGTCGCATCCCCATCCCATCAAGCGCCGCGCAATTTTCGAGGAAGCACCCGAGATGTACTCCTTACAGCGCCCGTACGTCCATCTTTTCGCCGCCATCGTTCTGACTGGTGCGGCCTCGTCCTCCGCGCAGTCCGTGCAGGTGGTTGGGCCACAGGGCCGTCTGGTTCCGGCAGGTGGATATGTCGTGTATCCAGCATCTCAGCCCCGCCCTCGCGAGGTTGCCGAGCGACCGCCGGGGAACCTGCTGGGAACGTTCTATCCCGAGGCGAGTGTCAACATCATGGGCAGCGGCGAGGTTCGCGGCGGCTACTCGCCTCTTGACATGTACGGGCCGAATACTCTGTCGCTGATCGGTCCGCTTTCGGTCTATCGCGTGAAGACTGCGCCGGTGGACACGTATTCGAGGGGATATGACGGCATGATGCGCCGCTCTCAGGGCGTGTCATTGTCCTATCCAAACTTTCCCGCCGCCTCACCGGTGATCTATCCGACACGCGGAAACGTCTTTAATGGCCTCCGTCGGACGGGGGTTCCCCCGTGGTGGACCAACGCATCGAACTGGATCGATCAAAACTGACATATTCGTGCTACGGCCTCGAATCTGCCGCCCACCAACCACCTCCAACAGAAATGCCCAGGTCATCGAGTTTAGTGCCTTACGAATGCTCTCGGGTGCGGATCAACTCGGTTCTCAAGGATTAGGAGAACAATCCGCACTACGGGTTTTCTCGAGGGGGCCCAGCCAATCGGTTAAGAGGGAACCCATGATGACAGGGGAGCCCTCCAAGGTAGAGCACGCGTCGACGTCCATGACTCCTTGCAGACGATTTGTTCAATGTATAATAATCAAATTCTGGGGAATTCAATTTTTGAATCATCGCAAATATCAGGTCATGTGCGGAACTCGCCTTGGGTCTCCAGAGTCAATATCTATGTAATGTTGCCAAATGCCAGCATGCGCACTCTCCAGAATGAGTGCTTCGAACACCATCGTTCGACACTCCGCTGATGGAAATGGGAATTTTCAGCGTGCTCGGTGAACCGGGCACGCTGATCCTGCTTTTTCACCACAGCTTAATCAGGCTGGAATTTCGGGCTGGGTCGTGATCGTGTCGGTCTTCTGAATCGCCTTCTCCCGGAACAATAGTGCGAAGGCAAGAATCGCGATGACTGTCAGCACGGTCGGTCCGATCCAGACGGCAAACCAGTTCGTGTTTTCGACGATCGTCCTACCGGCCTCCGTGTGGACTTCCGAAAAGGCGTTCCGGATCACTCCCGAGATGATGCTACCCAGCACGGTGCCCAGCCCGTAGACGACGAAGATGAGCAGGTTCTGTGCGGATGCCTTGATGTCGCCGGAGGCCGCCCGGTCGACATACATCTGCCCCGGCACGAAGAAGTAGCCGAACGCGAACCCGTGGAGAACGATCGTCGAGATCATCAGCCAGTACGGCTGACCGACCGACGAGAGACCGAAGCGGATCGCCCAGGCCGAGGCGCCGAGGATCATCGTTTTCTTGATGCCCAGCGATCGAACGACAAAGGGAACGGTGAACATCAGCAGGAGTTCGGACCACTGCCCGATCGTCATGTACTGGGTGACGCGGTGATCGGGCGTGCCCAGATCGCTGAGGAAGAAGTTTTCGAGGCCGAAGTAGAAGGCCATCACGATGGCAACCACCCCACTCACGACGATGAGCACCGCGAACGAGCGGTTGCGCAGCAGTTCAAGGCTTTCCAGGATCGCCGAGCGCCGGTCGAGTGGGTCGGTCGATCGGGCGGGGACCGGCGGAGTATGGGGGAGGGTCAGGCAGTACGCGGCATAAAGGAACGAGAGGATTGCCGGAATCCGCAGGCAGTCGCGGAAGCTGGGTTTGCCGATTGCCGGGACGTCGAAGACTGACCGAAAAAACGGAGAAAGCTCGTCTCTCGGGATGGTCCCCAGGCCCAGATACCAGCCATAGAATAACCCGGCGGTAATCCAGCCCACGGTGCCCCAGAGCCGGATGTAGGCGAAGCGATCCTGGTGCTCCGCGCCGAGGGCCCGGAACGAGACCGAGTTGGTCAGCGCGATCGTCGGCATGTAGAGGTTGCAGTACAGGAGCATCAGCAGGAACAACGGCCAGAAACTCGTGGTGTAGGCCGCCCCGAGAAGGAGCAACCCACCAATCGCGTGACAGCCCGCCATGACCTTCTCGCTGGCGAAGTAGCGGTCGGCAAGTTGGCCGATCACCATCGGACCGAAGATCGCACCCAGACCGTATACCGATACGATGAACCCCTGCTGTAGCGGGCTCAGGCCGATCCCCTCGTTCCCTACGAACCCATAAAGCCCCGGCAGCCAGACGCCCCAGACGAGGTACTGGAAGAACATCATTGCCGAAAGGCGGACCCAGTTGGCAACACTCATTTTGAGGCTCCGGGGTGAGGACGAATTGATCGGTTGCGACGCCCGGCGGACCGGCATCGCTGAAAGGGCAAGAATGTCGAAGGCCACAACGGAAGGACGGACGGCTGTTAGCAAGTCCCGTCCGTCTTCACCAGAGATCCCGTAAACTATCGACGTAACGCGAGCCGTGCCATGCTCTGCCCGAAGAAAAAGGCGGGGAGGGCGTGCCGACGCTGGTGAGTTCAGAGGGGAAGCCGGTCCAGGAAGTGCTCGATCACGCGTGCGCAGGAGTGTTCGCTGGCCCAGTCGTGACGCAAGGCCGAGCGTCCATCATCCGAGCCGCTTCGCAGCACCGTCTGTACGGCGTCGAGGAACGCCGTTCGCGTCGGGGCAACGTGAAACAGTTCGGTGTAGAGTCGGCACTCCGGCAGGTCGGTCGCGACGATCGGACGTCCGCTCCCCATGTAGTCCATGATCTTGGTGGGGCAACAAACGCGGTTGAAGCGGTGATCCGTCAGGTAGGGGATGAGGCAAACATCGAACGCTCGGTTGTACGTCGAGATGGCGTTTTGTGGCCGCCAGCCAATCGCGTGGACATTGGGACGGTCGAGGCAACGCCGACGCTCAACTTCCCACGCGCCTGTCGACGCTCGGCCCAACCGGCCAACCAGCACGATCGATGCGTCCGGGAATCGATCCGCCAGCTGGGAAAGCAACGACCAGTCCACCCGGTCCTCCAGCGTGCCGACGTAACCCAGCAGCGGCCTGGGCAACGCGGCAAGGTCGGCCGGGGCCGGGCCGGGTTGACACTGGGGCACCTCGCTCAGAACCTCACGGGGTGTCCCGTGTGGCAAGTGGTGGACCCGATCGGCGGCTGCTGGCACCGCGGCGCGTAGCTCGTCGCACCGTAGCTTCGACACGCAGACCGTCAGGTCCGACTCCCGGACCGCCTGCCGCTCGAGCTCGTTGACCCGATCGCGCAACGGGGCCAGTACTGCGAGTAATCGTCAATGTTGAAATAAATGCTCAGATCTGGGCGCACCTGAGCCCGTAGATAGAGGTAATGGGGATAGGTCATCACCAGCGCGAGCCGGCCTTCAGGGGCGTGCTGGGTGCGCCAATCCTCGATGACGCGACGGATCGGGCGCATTCCCCAGGTTGGGAACCGCTTCATCCACCCCGAGGGGAGCACCAAGTCACGTAACCACAACCGACGGCCCTGCTGCGACAACGCCTGCCCCCATGCCCAGGGAGGGTGTCCGCGCCGCCAGGCGACCTGGTAATCGACACACTTCAACAGAAGCGTCGAAACCTCGTCCCGATCGACCTCACGGAAGAGGTTCTCGGTGGTGTACCAGTTGGCGTCCGCCACGACCAGGGCCAGGCGCGTCTGGGTCGTCAGCTCCTTTGGAATGATCCGGGCGGATGTGCCGACCATGGCGCTCCTCACCCCCGGTCCGGGCCGTCGTCTCGACCGCGCCCTCCCGAACCGCTCGTCGCGTCGAACCGCGTTTGGACGAGCGTCCTCACATGCTGTGACCGTACCGGGCCTGGAGATTATTCCAGGTCCGGAAGTCTTGTCAACGCCAGCGGAGGGGCGACCCTGCTTCCATGCCGAATGTGGGGGAGGCTGGCCGACCTGAAAGGTTACCTGTACCGAACCCTGCCTCTCCTCAACATGGTTCGACCAATGAACTGGACCGCGCAGCGGCCCCTTTTCGAGCCAGCTCAAAGGAACTGTTGGGCCTCAACCATTCCGTGAAGGCATTCGGATAACGTTGAATTAAATAATCAAATCGATCACAATCAGGTGCGAAATATCGCGTAACCGATAGCGAGTGCTATATTTAGCTTGATCGGCAAGGTCTACGCAATCGGCAAAAGTCCTCTTGCGGGCCGCTCAAACGCTTGCTTACAATCTCGCCTTCTCGTTGACCGCGGTGGGTCAATCGCGGCCCACAAGGGGTTAACGAGGGCAGATCCTACCTACCTGGGATGGACGGGTACCGTCGGGACGGTGACGCCGCCGTTTTCACCGACGAAGGCGCCAGAGCCACGGACACGGGCTGTGTTGGCCCGCTGTGCCCAGTGCGGAGGAGGTACCTCCGCATTCAACAACGAGATAACATCTCCGAAGTAAGGATACATTGATGCACCAGATTGCTCTCCTGATCGCCATGAGCGCGACCAGCGCTCCGGGCTGCGCCAACGGTACATGCGCTGCTCCCGCTTACAACTACGCGTACAGCGCTCCGGCGACATGCGCCGGTGGTTCTTGCTCGGGCTACGGGTATGGGTACAACTCGTACTACTACCCCGCCCAGGCCCAGGCCCAACCCACCTACGCTGCTCCCGCTCAGCCGACCTACGTTGCTCAGCCGACTTACGCCGCTCCGGTTCAACCAGCCTACGCCGCCCCGGCTCAGCCGACCTATGCCCCGCGAATGATGGCCGCGCAGGTTCCGACGTACTACTACGGTGGTGCGACCGGATACACCTCCAGTTGCCCTAACGGCAACTGCTATCGCCGTTGAGCGGACGAGGCGCTTCCCAGGCGGGAATCGTAGGCGTGCCCGCCCGGCGTCCCTGACGTCTCCTCACGGACGTTGAGACGAACACGCATTGGAAGCACTTGCTCGCACCATCCCGAACGGCCCCCCGAGACGATCTCGGGGGGCCGTTTTCGTTCGCTGACAGGCAAGTTGCATACGAGCGCTTTCGCGGCGGGGTCGGGTTGAAGGGAACCACCGAAATCGTAAGGACTTTCGGTGGTATGCCGACAGTCGTAACCTGCATCTCAGCGGACGATCGTGGCGAAAGCGGGAACCCTCGCGGGGGGCTCGCCTTCCAGGTCGGTGCCGATCTCGAGGGTGGTGTGAAATGGACCAGGCTGCATCGGCGCGGTCAACTTCACCTTGACGGTGTGGAGCGGCTTGGGCTCGCCAACGAGGTTACTCGCGGTCACTTCATTGGTGTCGGCGGAGGCTTCAGTGACCCGGAATGGCTTCGACGATCGCACCACGACAACCTTTTCCACCGTCTCGCCGGGTTTGAGGCGACCAAGGTTCAACACTGCGGGAGTGACTGTCAAGGCGGCCTGGATGCTCGCCGTGACCGAGACCGGGATCGTCGGGCTTGTGGAATCGTTGGTCGAGAGGGTTACCTCGTCGCGAAAGTAGCCTGGGGGCGCGGACGGGTTGAGCGTTGTCTTGAGTTCGTAACGCACCGTGCCGTTGGGTCCCCGATCGAGTTCGCGCAACTCCGCCGAGATGTGATCGCTTATGGTATTTAGCTTCGTGATCGACCAGTCCGACATGCCACCTTGATAGGAAAGGGTCATGACCTGAGAGCGTTCCGTCCCCCTCGGTACGACGCCGAGGTCGACGCTGCCGGGGCTGAGCAGGACATCGCCACGGATAAAGCTGGTGACGTTCAGGTCGACCTCGACGAACTGGGGACGATCAAAGACCAGGGTGATTCCGGATGCCTTGTATCCCTGGAACTTGGCCGTGTCGAGCGTGACTTCGATGCTGGTCTGGGTGCCGGGGAGGATGTCGCGCGAGCCGACCTTCACATCGGTGCAACCGCATTTGGTTCGCCAGCCGGTGATATGCACGTCGTTGCTGGTCGTATTAACGATGCGAAAGGCGTGGCGAACCTTCGAGCCACGCGCCACGGTGCCGAAATCGTAAGACTTCTCGGGGATGATCGTGTCGTACCAGTTCTGCGCGACCGCGACGCCTGATCCCAGGGCCAGTGCGGCGGCAACGATTCCAAAAAGGAGGCCACGCATGGGAATTGTCCCTCTAGCCGGGGGTCGCGACGAGTAAGCTGTCCCCGATTGTTATGAGATCCATCGTAGGGACGGTCGGCACATCGCCACAGGAATCGAACCATTCTACGCGCGCTGAGAGATTATCGCGTAAACTCAGTCAGAACACGATGTTGACTCGATCGCCCACGACCCGCCTGTCCCTGCCCTCTTGGCTACTTCAACGAATCTCCCGGACAGACGTCCAGGCCGATGACACCTGTCGCGGCGGGCCGGGGTGCGCAGGTCGTGGAGATGAGGAGGCACCCAGCAAATCCACATTATTCTCGAATGGTCCTGAGCTCGAAGGGGGACGTCGACTTCGGGTCCTTTGTACCGTAGGCGCACGGCTACCCTCCACGACGCTACAGAAGGATATCACATTCGGTGCCGGGATCGAGCGCGATTCTTCCGATCCACCCGTTCTGGATGGTGGCCGGGACGGATGCCGGGATGATATCTTAGACTCAGAGCACAAACGTCCCTGAACAGGTTCTCGTCCCACATCGTCAGGCGTCTGACACGTCACCGACAGAGCCGGGCACGACAGACTCATGGCTTCGATATCTCGGTGTCGGATTGGACTAGGACCAGCCACCAGGGGCCCTTGTGCTTTTCCAGAGGAATGATGCCGTGATAAGGCGTCCAGTTCAATGGACCTTGATTGAGTGGCAACGTCCTCCTTCCTGAACAACGCGAATCAATGGGGTCCGCGTTTCTCGACCCTGACCCGCGAGTGGACGGAACTCGATGCTCAAGCCGACGGTGGAAGTACGTGTTCAGGAGGGGAGGATGGTCGCCGAGTTCTGGGACTGCCTCCGTCTCGACCCAGCGCCGGTGACCGACCTTCGCCGGCACTACGAGGACCATGTTCGTCAAGGTGGTCAACCCGAACTGATTGTGGACATGAACGGGGTCGAGTTCGCGGGGTCCTCCGCGCTCGGTGGGTTTCTCGGCATCCAGCGACACACTCGCCAGCACAACGGCCGCATCATCTTTTGCAACGTCGATCCCCAGGTCCGCGAAGTCTTCCGCATCAGCAAGTTGGAGCCCCTCTTTCTGTTCGCGTCCGACGTTTCCGACGCGCTCAAACTGGTGGGCGAGGGCACGTTGGAGTCACCCCGGCCGAGCCAGGCAAAGACTGAAGGTACGTTGGGTTCCGAATCGATAACTCCCCTGGCGACCAGCCCGACGAACCCGGAACCGCGACGCACCGGGCCACCCCCCCTTCGAGGCCGTCGGAAGTCCAGTTGAGGCTCAGCCAATGACGATGTCGACGATCACGGGAGATTCGCCATGCCAAACCAGCGGGTGACACACAGCGACGACAGCGGCGCCCGAGTGATCCGATTCGAGGATCGCCGACTCTTCGATGATGCCGTCGTACGCGAAGTCAGCGATCAGGTCTTCGGCGCCATGCCGAGATCTGGTCCGATCGCGATGGTGCTCGATTTCTCCGGCGTCGAGACGATCTCCAGCTCGATGCTCGGCAAGCTATTGCTCCTGCAGCGCCGGGTCGACAACTCAGGCGGCCAACTTCGCCTCTGCGAGTTGAGCAATATCGTCAAGTCGGTGTTCGCCACGACCAACCTCGATCGCCTCTTCGCCATCGACCGCGACCTGAACGAATCCCTCGAGGCGATCCGCCGCTCGAAAGGGTGAGCCATGGCCGGGATGCGCTTCGTGTGCCTGGGAACAGGTGATGCGTTCTCCGCGCTGCGGTACTCCTCGTCCCTGGCCGTTGGCGCCGACGACGCCTGGCTGCTCATCGACTGTCCGCATCCGATCCGGAAGATTCTCCGCGAGTCGGGCTCGAGTGCCGGCGTTGCGCTTGATGTCGCCGACATCGACGCGGTCGTCCTGACCCACCTGCACGCGGACCATGCCTCGGGCCTGGAAGGGTTTGCCTTTTACTGTCACTTCGCCCTGAACCGGCCGGCGGTGGTCTTGGCCCATCCGGAGGTCGCGGCCGACCTTTGGGACCACCACCTCCAGGCGACCATGGGCCGGCCTTCCGAGCGGCCCGACGGGCAAAGCATCGTGCTCCGGCGCGACGACCTGTTCGCGCTCACCCCGCTCTCCGACGAGCGCCTTGTCCGCCAGGGGCCGTTCGAGATCGCGTGCCGGCGCACCCAGCACCCGGTGCCGACATTCGCCCTTCGGATCACCGCCGGAGAACGAACCCTGGCCTACAGCTCCGACACGTCGTTCGACCCGAAATTGATTGCCTGGCTCGCCGATGGCGCCGATCGGATCGTTCACGAGACAAACCTCGGCGTCCACACCCCTTACGAGAAACTCGCCGCCTTGCCCAAAGAGGTCCGTCGTCGGATGTTCCTGATCCACTACCCCGACGACTTCGAGGTGGCCTCCAGCGTGATCGAGCCTCTCGAACAGGGCCGGCTTTACACGGTTTGACGTGGTCCATCGAGTCTTCCACCGCATTCACACGCGAACCGTCTTCCAGCGTCCGCTCAGGAACCGGTAGGTGATCAACGAACCCCGCACGGAGAGGTCGGCGACCATCGCGATCCAGGCACCGTAGAGACCGAGACCAGCGCCGCCAAGAGCGGTCGGCGTGGTCAGATGGTAGGTGAGGGGGATCCGGATGGCAAAGTAGCCGACGAGGACGGTGATCCAGGGCCAACGGGTATCACCCGCTCCCCGCAAGGCCCCGGAGAGGACGGTCATCGTCGCAAACACCGGCATCGCGAAGGCCACGAGCCGCAGCACCGGAACGCCCATCTCGGCGACCGCGGACTGGTGGCCGCCTAGAAACAGGCGGAACATTGGCCGGGCAAATACGTGCAGCAAAAGCCCTAGCACCGTCAGGACCGCCACTCCCTGTGCCCAGGCCGTGCGTGCGGAGCGACCCGCGAGGTCGGCTCGACCGGCGCCGAGGTACTGGCCGGTCAGGGTACTGGCGGGCACCGAAAACGCGGCGATGGTCAAGAACGCCAACGCTTCGCAACGGATCGCCACCCCGTGCGCGGCCGTCGCGGTGTCGCCAAGGCGATTGATCAGGGTGAGGAACCAGAGCTGGCAAAGACTGCTCGTGCCGCTCTCTCCTGCGGCGGGCAGGCTGATCCGCAACAGTCGTCGAAGGTCGCCAAAGTGCGGCCGAAGGCCGTCCCGCCGCAGTTTGAGGCCCGCTCGCCCTCGCGCGAGCAACCCGAGCAGGACCAGGCCCCCGACCCCCTCGCCGACGGCCGTGCCAACCGCGATCCCGGCCAGTCCGAACGACGGCAGCGGACCAAGTCCACCGACCAGCGCCCAGCTCAGAGACACATTGATCACGTTCACCAGCGCCATGAGCCACATGCCGGTTCGGGTATCTCCCGCACCACGCAAGCACGCCACCCCAACGACCTCGGCCGCCAGCAGTGGCGCCGCCAGCAAGACGATGCGCAAATAGCGGACGGCAGCCTGTGCCCCGGGCCCATCAAGCCCCAATTCCCGGATGATCCAGGGTGCCGAAGGAACACCGACAAGGAGAAACCCCGTCCCGACGGCGATCCCCAACTGGATGGCCTGCTGGCACATGCGACGGGCACCGTCACGGTCGCGGGCACCGATCAGCCGGGCCACCAGCGCCGTGCCCCCGGCGGAGGCCACCATCATCACGCTACCGAGAAACCACAGGATGTAGCTGCTGACAGTCACTGCGGCCAGGTCTTCGACCGCCAGATAGCGACCGGTCAACAAGGTGTCGGAGAACCCGACAAGATACAGCATCCCTTGCTCAACAAGCACCGGCAACGCCAGCCACATCACTTGCCGACGGATCGAACCGCCCGGCACGCCGATGATCGCCAGGTTGTCCTTCAAGGGCTCAACCTCGCGGCTCCGAGGGGCCTTGCGACTCTTCACGATGCCGGCCTTCACGCGCTGGCTCATCGGGTATCGCTTGCCTTCCCGGATTTCAAGGGCCATCTGACCTCGGGGTTGCGCCGACGTAACCCGTGGTCCGAGATTACCATGATCGCGTCAATCGTCGATCCCAAGGTCGAGAAGTCGGGGAGGCTTGATGGCGTCGTACGAGTTTGTGGTCCGGATCAACGGGACGGACGCCGCGTTCTTGCCCATCTTCCGCAACCGGTTCCCGCGACCGAAAGTCTGCACCAGTGCGAGCCTCTTCGTCTTCAAAGACCGTCGCCGGGTGCATCATCTGCTCGTGGATTGCGGCCCCGGCGTGGCCGAGGCGATCCAGGCGGAGGGTGTGTTTCCCGGCCCGTTCCCAATTGACGACCTCGTGCTCAGCCACGCCCACCCCGATCATTTCCTCGGGATCGATGCCTTGCTTGGCGATCAACAGTGGTGGGCGCGGGTGCGTGGGCTGGAGGCCCCCAGGCTCCGGGTTCTCTGTCATCCCGACACCTACGCCGAGACGTTGGGTTCATACTTTCCATTCCGGCGGTTGTCGGTGACGCATTCCCCGATCCAGCCAGGCACCACTCATGAAGTCTGGACCGACGGGACGGCATCCCTCGTGCTCGAACAAATCGAGGTGGTCCATTTCCGGCACTCGGTCGCGAACCTGTTCACCTTCGACGCCGGGATGGGGGAGGGATCGCTGCGGGTCGCCTGTCTGTTTGACTTCGGCCATTTCCACCCGTCGGATAGTCCCCAGGCCCGGGCCGGCGGGACGCCGGATAACCCGTTCTTCCAGGGTGCCGACCTGCTGATCGCCGAGTCGACGACCTGGAACGACCAGCGCAAGACGATGGGACGGGCGGGCAAGCACGTCGCCTTCGAGCATCTCGCCGAGTACCTGAGAACCTGGGTTCCCCAGCGTGCCCGGATCGTTCACTACGCCGGCTTCGAGGATGCCGCCGGGACCGGATTCGAAGACTACCGGCGGCAGGTTGACGAGGGGTTGCGCATCCATCCCCGGATTGGGCCGGCGGCTGACTGGGAGCTGGAAGCGGCAATCCATGCCTACCTGGCCGAGATCGGCCACCCATCGCCCCGTTCGGTTTCGGTCGCCCGGCCGTTGGAGACACTCGTCGTGTACCCCCGGCCGGGCAGTGGGTAAGATGGCGGCATTCGCGGCACGCCACTCTTTGACTTCGTTGTGGCGGTAAAGCCCTCGTTACGTCCACCCATCAAAGTTCGCAACGCGACCTGGAGAACCTACTCTTGTCGGCCCAGATTCTTGATGGAAAAGCCCTTGCCCTGGAGATCCGCGAGCAGATCGCCACCGAGGTCCCCACGCTGACCGATCAACTCGGGCGGCCCCCGGGGCTGGCCGTGGTGCTCGTCGGAAACGACCCGGCGAGCCAGGTTTACGTCCGTAGCAAGCAGAAGGCGTGCAAGGCCGCCGGAATGGAAGGGTTCGGCCACATTTTGCCCGAGGAGACGACCGAGACTCAGTTGCTCGCGGTGGTCGACTTGCTGATAGCTGACCCACGAGTTGATGGCATCCTCGTCCAGCTTCCGCTCCCGAAGCACATCGACGAGCGGCGAGTCCTCGACCGGGTGGATCCCTGGAAGGACATCGACGGATTCCATCCGATCAATGCCGGACTGCTGGCTATCGGAATGCCGAGGTTCATCCCCTGCACGCCGCTGGGGATCCAGCGGATGCTCGTCGAGGCAGAGGTGCCGATCCGGGGAGCACGCGCGGTCGTCCTTGGCCGGTCAAACATCGTCGGCAAGCCGATGGCCCTGCTCCTGATGCAGAAAGGAGCAGGCGGCGACGCCACCGTGACGGTCTGCCATACCGGCACCAAGGACGCCGCCGCGATCGCCCGCGATGCCGACATCCTGATCGTCGCGATGGGTCGCCCGGAGGTCGTCGGGCCAGACTGGGTCAAGCCGGGCGCCGCGGTTGTCGACGTCGGGATGCATCGGCGCGCGGACGGCACGCTGTGCGGCGACGTGCAGATCCCGGCCGTCTCTGAGGTCGCCGGCTGGATCACCCCCGTGCCGGGCGGCGTCGGCCCCATGACCATCGCCATGCTGA
The DNA here is from genome assembly GCA_963779675.1 of uncultured Isosphaeraceae bacterium. Taxonomy (GTDB): domain Bacteria; phylum Planctomycetota; class Planctomycetia; order Isosphaerales; family Isosphaeraceae; genus CAVZZM01. The sequence goes on along the minus strand of CAVZZM010000014.1, from coordinate 791,499 downwards.
TGCAGAATACGTTGCTGTCGGCCCGTCTTCGTCTTGCCGGCCTCACCCCATGAACCTCTCGACCGACCGCGCCCTCAAGCGATTCCTCGAGAAAACGGCCCGGTCTCCTCGACGACGGTCGGGGCCGACGACGGCGCCGCTGGTGCTGGGCCTGGCCTTGCTTCTGGGGTATCAGTTGCTCGTGCGGCTGTTGCCAATGGTCTGGTCGGCCACACTACCGGGCGGACTGGCTCAGGCTCGCGCCTTCCGAGGCTGGCCGGGTCTGTTGTACCGGCTCGGCGAGACCTGTTACAACAATGTCCTGGGTGTGTCGTGGATCATCGTCGGCTCGGTCATCGTGTCCTTCTTGCTTTGCCGGGCCGCCTGGCCACTGCGATGGTTCGTCTGGTTGATCGTCGTTTCGGCAATCTTGCTCGATGCGGTGGTCCTCGTGATGATCCTCCGCACCGCTTTGATGGCGACCGCTCTGGAGGCCGGCGTTCCCTTGTGACTCCGCGCCGGGCGGGCTAACAGACCCACTGGAACTCCGGGGAGATCGTTCCAATGATCCGCCTGGGCATCTGCAACGAAATGTTCGAGGGGTGGACGCTCGGGCGCGTCTGCGAGACGGTCAAGCAGATCGGTTACGAGGGCATCGAACTCGCCCCGTTCACCCTGGCGCCGCTGATCACGGACCTCTCCATGGGCGACCGTCGCCGAATCTTCGAGACGATTCGCGATGCCGGGCTCGAAACCATCGGCCTCCACTGGCTGCTGGCGAAGACCGAGGGGTTTTACTTGACTTCCCCGGACGCCAATGTCCGCAAGAAGACGGCCGACTACCTGCTCGCGCTGGCCGAGGCAACTCGCGATCTCGGCGGCAAGATCATGGTCCTTGGGTCTCCCCAGCAACGCAACCTCTTGCCAGGTATTGACTACCATCAAGCGATCAAGTATGCCCGCGAGGTCTTCTCGACGATCATGCCCCGGATCGGTGCGCTGGACGTCGATCTCTGCCTCGAACCGCTGGCCCCGAGCGAGACGGACTTCCTCACGTCGATCGACCAGGCCAACGACCTGATCCGTCTCGTCGGCCATTCGAACTTCAAGCTTCACATGGACGTCAAGGCTCAGAGCAGCGACCCCCACGGAACCGTCACGGAGTTGATCGCCCGGCATGCCCGCGACGCCGGCCACTTCCACGCCCAGGACACGAACCTGCTCGGGCCCGGAATGGGCGAGGTCGACTTCGAGCCGATCCTGCATTCCCTCGTCGCGTCCGGTTACGACCGTTGGGTTTCCGTAGAGGTGTTCGACTTCTCGCCGGGTCCGGAGAAGATCGCCGTGCAGAGCTACAAGACCCTCCGCCGCGAACTCGACCACGCCTACCGAGACGTCTCGTGAGACTCGCGGGTTGTCTCAATCCCCCATTGCCGGAACAGCCACGGTTCCGCACTGAGAATCGCCGTGGAGGGCTCGGGCGCCGGCCGTGCCGGTCAACCGGGCGTCTCGGTCGTCGCGATGTGGAATGCTCGTCGAAACCGAGCAGGCTCCGGGTTGCTATGAAATATTTGTACAGTATTTCGGTTGCCTGGGGTTGCCGATTTCCGATAAACTGAGTACTTCATCGCGGGGTCAGTCCACCCGCCGATCATCATTTGCAGAAGACGGATCGCCATGGCGAGACGACGTGCGCCGAAGGACGGGGAAGCCGGCTCGGACCGCTCCCGGAAGCTGATGAACATCGAGGACGTGCCGCTGGCGGAGGCGACACGGTCTCGTTACCTGAATTACGCGCTGAGTGTCATCACGTCGCGGGCCTTGCCCGACGTCCGTGATGGTCTCAAGCCCGTTCAGCGGCGCATCCTGTACGCGATGTGGAATGACCTCCACGTCACCGCCGACAGTCGTTACATCAAGAGCGCGGCGGTCGTCGGTCGTACGATGGAGCTTTACCACCCACACGGCGACCAGTCGATTTACGAAGCCCTGGTTCGCATGGCGCAGCCGTTCAGCCTGCGCAACAATCTGGTGGAAGGCTACGGCAACTTCGGCTCGACTCGACGGCGACCCCCCCGCCGCGATGCGGTACACCGAGTGTCGGTTGATGCCAATCGCCCAGGAACTGCTCCGCGAACTGCGCGAGCAGACGGTCGACCTCCGGCCCAACTACTCGGCGACGGCCGATGAGCCGGTCGTGCTGCCGGCGCGGTTCCCGAACCTAATGGTCAACGGCGCGACCGGAATTGCCGTTGGCATGGCGACGAACATCCCGCCGCATAATCTCGGGGAAGTCTGCAAGGCGCTCATCGCCCTGCTGGACAACAACCGCGACCTGCCCATCGAGAAGCTCGTCAAGTCGGTTCACGGTCCCGACTTCCCGACTGGCGGGGTGATCCTGAATACGCCCGCCGAAATCCAGCAAATCTACACCACGGGCCAGGGGACGATCAAGCTGCGAGGCACATACGAGATTGATCCCGACCGACCGAACACGGTTCTCGTCACCTCGATCCCCTACGGCATCGAGAAGGACGCCCTCGTGCTGCGGATCGGCGAGTTGATCGGTCAAGGCAAGGTGCCGCAACTGGTCAATGTGAAGGACCTGAGCACCGACGACGTGCGGATCGCGCTGGAGCTATGTCCGGGGGCCAGCCCCGACGCCGCGCTGGCGTACCTGTTCAAAAACACGCCCCTCCAGACGAACTTCAACGTCAACCTGACCTGCCTGCGGCCCTCGACCGAGGCCGAGATCGCGGTCCCCGAACGGCTCGATCTCAAGAGCATCCTCGTCCATTTTCTCGACTTCCGGATGGAGGTCGTCACCCGACGTTTGCGGCACGAGTTGGAGGTCTTGCGGCGGCGGATCCACATTCTGGAAGGCTTCGAGATCGTCTTCAACAATCTCGACGAGGCCATCCGGATCATCCGCGCCAGCGACGGCAAGGCGGACGCCGCGCCGAAGCTCATGAGCCGGTTCGGGCTGACCGACATCCAGGCCGACGCGGTCCTCGAGACGAAGCTGTACCGACTAGGCAAACTCGAGATCAAGGACATCGTCGACGAGCTGGAGGCCAAGAGGGAACGGGCCGCGGAGATCGAGGCGTTGCTCGCGGACGAGATGAGGCGTTGGGACATCATTCGCGATGAGTTGAAGGAGATCGGCCGCCAGTACGGCGATCGCCGACGCACCAGGATCGAGGGCCCGACGAGGTCGTTGAGTTCCGCGAAGAGGAGTACATCGTCGATGAAGACACGTGGGTCATCGTCACCCGCGACGGCTGGATCAAGCGACAGAGGTCGTTCACCGACGTGCCGAGCATCCGTGTTCGCGACGACGACCGGGTCGGCTGGATCTATCGTGCCCGCGCCCGGCAGACCGTCACGTTTTTCACCGATCGGGGGATCGCCTACACGATCCGGGCCAACGACGTCCCGCTAACGACCGGTCATGGCGAGCCAATCCAGCGTCATTTTGCTCTCGACGACCAGGAACACGTCGTCGGCGTGTTGAGCCACGACCCACGCTGCCTGCCAGCCCCTGTTCCCGAACCGTCAAGGCCCGCCCAAGCCCATCTTAATCTGAACGGCGACGGACCGAATGGTCACGCACCCGGCACCAACGGCGATGGGCCGACCGCCGTCCCCGCCGGGCCATACGCGGTGGCAGTGACGTCCGCAGGCAAGGTGCTCCGTTTTAGCCTGGCATCACTGGCCCCTATCTCCACCCGCAAGGGGCGTTCGGTCGTCCGACTCGATTCTAGCGTTGCCGACGACCGGGTCGTGGACGTTCAGATCAGTACCGGCGATGAGAAATTGTGTCTGGTCACGAAGGCGGCCCGTGTGCTGGTCTTCTCGATCACCGACGCGAACGTTGTCGCTGGCGCTGCCAAGGGCGTGACGGCGATCAAGCTCGATCCGAAGGATCGCGTACTTGGTTTCACCCTGGCAACCGGCAAGCGCGACGGCCTGACCGTCCAGACCAATCGGGGTGGACTCCAGTCAGTCAAGGCGTCCAAGTACCCGGTCGCGTCGCGGGGCGGTCGCGGCTACGGCATCCTCCAGCGCGGGTCTCTGGTCGCCGTCGTCCCCGACGAAGCCGTGCCAATCCCGGCGGTCGAAGAGATCGAGGAATGACCGAGGAAGGCCACCCGGACTATTATTATCGGGGGACGACTCGGGGTTGGCCCGGTAATCCCGTACTGCAAGCCCTGGAAATCACGTGCGTTACGACGGACCCTCTGGTCGCGACGCTCTTCGCCCTGGAGTGTCGGAATCACGGGCAGGCTGCGGTGCTCGTGGCGGCGCGGGGGCAGTACTTGGTTGCCGAGGAAAACTATTTCGCCCTGGAGGAGAGTGCCGTCAACCTGCGCGTCTTGCCGTTGGAATTTGAGCGGACCGCCGACGTCGTCCTTGATGTGGACACGGCCCTGTCGATCCTCAGCAGTCTCGGGTTCTCCCCGTTGCCGATTCAGGTTCCCCGATCACAGCTTGATCATGCGATCCGAATTTCGTTCGCAATGGGACAACGCCTCACAATACGACAAATCCGGGAGTTCAATCACCTGATGCTGGAGTCGTCGTCATGATCGAAGGGACGTCCGAATTCTTCGTAACAGGCTTCGTAACGGGCGAGCACTTCACAGTCATCGGCCGTTGCGGTGATGTGCCGATTCAAACCGGCGACCGCTTCGACGCGATCTACCGGTATGTCCGACGCCGCTATCCGGACGAGGTCGCCGCGGAACCGGTGCGGGAGATCGAGCGGCCCGCCTCGCTATGTGTTCTCTGCATCCACGCCTATCAGAGGTCGCTGCCGGTCCTTGGTCAAGGCATGACCGGGTCCCTGACGATCGAGGGGGAGGGAATCGAGGAGATCGGACCAGGATGGGTCCTGGGACATCACCTCGACACAGCCGCCGCCGGTAACGGGCAACAAACCTTGCTTCCACACGTCGATCGATCCTGAGCACCGGCTCACTTTTCCACCGAGGAAGACGATGGCCTCCGGAAGCTATACCGCCGAATCGATCACTGTCCTGGAAGGTCTAGAGGCCGTCCGGCGCCGGCCCGGCATGTACATCGGCGGCGTCGACAAGGCCGGGTTGCACCACCTGCTCTGGGAGATCGTCGACAACGCGATCGATGAGGTGATGAACGGGCACGCGACGCGCATTCTTGTTCGGCTCGACGCCGACGGCAAAACCGTCTCCGTGTCGGACAACGGCCGAGGCATCCCGGTCGACAAGCACATCAAGACCGGCCTGAGCGCTCTTGAGGTGATCTTCACCACCCTCCACGCCGGCGGCAAGTTCGATAATGACGCCTACAAGGTTGCTGGCGGCCTTCACGGCGTTGGCGCCAGCGTCGTCAACGCCCTGAGCAGTCGTCTCACGGCCGAGATCCGCCGCGACGGCATCACCTACACCCAATGCTACCGGCGCGGCAAGCCCGATGGACCGGTGCAGGAGGGGGAACCGGTTCGAGGGACCGGCACGACCATCACCTTCACGCCCGACGCGGAAGTCTTCGCCGGTCTCTCCTTCGACTCCGAGTTGATCGCCGAGCGGCTCGACGTGAAGACGTACCTCAACCGGGGCCTCTCCATCCAGTTCGTCGATGAGCGGTCGAAGACGTCGATCGAGTTCAAGCACGAGGGGGGCGTCGCTGACTTCCTCGAAGCGATCAACACGGCCCGAGAGGACACGCGTGTGGCCCCGACGCCGTTCGTCCTCGAACGCGAGGAGGACGACCTACGGCTCAACCTCGCGCTGAGCTGGACCGAGGCGACCGACGAGGACATCCGCTCGTTCGTCAACACGATCCCGACCCGCGATGGCGGCACCCACGAGCAAGGCCTGCGCAAGGCCATCGGAACCGCCGTTCGGAAGTTCATGGATACACATGGTCTCGTCAAGAAGGGACTGGACGTCAAGGAAGAGGACATCCGCGAGGGCGTGACCGCGATCCTCTCGGTCTGCGTCCACGAACCCCAGTTCCAGGGTCAGACCAAGGACCGCCTGAACAACACCGAGGTCCGCTCGCTGGTCGAGTCGATGGTCCGTCCCCGGCTCGAGGACTTCCTGCTCAAGAACAAGAGCATCGGCGACGCAGTGGCCAACCGGGTCATTCAGGCGGCTCGCGCCCGGGAGGCCAGCCGGGCCGCTGCCTCACAGGTCAGGCGCAAGACGGCCGTTCAGAACCGTTTGAACCTTCCCGGAAAGCTCCACGACTGCGACAGCACGAACTCCGAGGAGTCCGAACTGTTCATCGTCGAGGGGGACTCGGCCGGCGGCTCCGCCAAGCAAGGCCGCGATCGCGACATCCAGGCGATTCTCCCCCTGCGCGGAAAGGTCCTCAACGCCGAGCAGGCGAACAAGGCCAAGGTTCTCGACAACAAGGAGTTGACCGATCTCGTCAGCGCTCTGGGTTGCGGCATGGACGAGAGCTACGACCCCGGCCGGCTCCGTTATGGTCGGATTATCCTCCTGACCGACGCCGACAGCGACGGCCATCACATCGCCACGCTGTTGCTGACCTTCTTCTACCGCCACCTTCCCGGGCTCATCAACGACGGTCGCGTATACCTGGCCTGCCCGCCGCTCTACAAGATCGTCCACGGCAAGGAAACCCACTGGGCCTCCGACGACGCGGCCCGCGACCGCATCCTGGCAAAGCTACCCAAGAACGCCAAGCCGAACATCACCCGGTTCAAGGGGCTCGGTGAGATGCCCGCAACACTCCTCTACGAAACGACCCTGGACCCCTACCGACGGCGACTCCTTCGCGTGGTGGTTCCTGACGACGACCGCCCCTATACCGAGAGCACCGTCGCCGACCTGATGGGGAAAGACGCCGAACCTCGCTTCAAGTTCATCATGGCCGAAGCTTACACCGCGAAAGACATCGACATTTAATCGTTATCTGATTCTCCACTCCCTCACTATCAGACGGACCCGCCCCAGACACAGGCCCGTTGGAGACAACACGCTGGGAAGGCATAAAGTTCGCAAGGTTTTCGTGGGTTGCCTGACTTCCGGCACGTAGTATGCCCAGAATGCCCTCCTCAACTGAACGACGACAGTAGAACGGGCTGGCGGAGAAGACGCGAGTTCGCTATTTTATTTCGATCCACATTCCTGGAGAGGATGCGGATTGCACGTTGTTGAATTCACCGCCTCGATGTCCGCCTCTTCGACTGACCGGGGACTTTCGGGAAGATGCGGTGTGATCGTCTTAGCCATTTTCTAGGGGAGATCGCCGCTTTTTTGGAATTCGGGAAGTTCGAGCGATTCGATTCGCACTCGATGTCCTATCTTCCCGGAAACCCATTTATGTAACCGAGCACAGAGTCACGCGCTTTCGCCGGTTCACTCCCCACCCAGCCCGCCCTCAGCCCATCCTGAAAACCCACGGCGAAGTCGCGACGTCGGTTCACCGACGACGGTCGAGCCCGAGTCTCACGAGCCCAGAAGGACCAGCATGACGACCACCACCAAGACGACCACGGACACCGCGAAACGGGCCACGATCAACTGGCCGGCGGCTATCTGGATCCTCAGTTTGCACGTGGGGGCGCTTGCTGGCGCTGAATCCGGCGTACTTCTCGTGGAGCGCCTGGCGGTCTGTCTATTCCTCCACTGGCTCAGTGGCGGGATTGGTATCTGCATGACCTATCACCGTTTGCTGACACACCGTAGTTTCGCGACCCGGCCCAAGGCGCTGGAGTACGTGCTCACGGCGATCGGCTGCACCGCGTCTGAAGGGGGGCCGATCGGCTGGGTGGCCGACCATCGCAAGCACCATGCCCACTCTGATGAAGAAGAGGACGTCCATAGCCCGCGTCGAGGGTTCGGTTGGGCTCACATGTTCTGGTGGATGACCCCCGACATCACAGCGATCCACACCCCCGAATACTACAAGCGGTGGGCTCCGGACCTGAACCGCGACCCGGTCCTCCGCTTCCTGGACCGTTTCCACATCGTCTTCCCGATCGCGCTGGGCATCGGCCCTGTACGCCATCGGCGGAATGCCCTGGCTGGTCTGGGGTGGCTTCGTCAGGACGGTTCTTGTGCTGCACACGACCTGGCTGGTCAACTCGGCCACCCATGTCTGGGGATACCGTACGTTTCGAGACCCGTGACGATTCGACGAACCTCTGGTGGGTGGCACTGGTCACGTATGGCGAGGGTTGGCACAACAACCATCACGCCTTCCAGACCTCGGCCCGTCACGGCAACGCCTGGTACGAGATCGACATGACCTACTACGCCATTAAGCTGATGTCGCTGGTCGGCCTCGCCCACTCGGTCAAGATGCCGAACATGGTCGCCACCGCCCCGACGGTCGCGCGTCCCAACCCGAAGAAAGCCGACATCGCACCCGAGGCGGACGAGGAACCCGAACTGGTCGCTGCCTCCCACTGATGTCGCTGGAAGGCTCAACAGCGGGGGCGTGCCGGCCAGTCCGGTACGTCCCCGCTCTTGTTTTGCCGGGTCGATTCTCCGCGCGGGCCTTGCGTCACGGGCGGAAGGTGGCCATGATGAACCTCACGCGGCCCTAGCTCAACGGCAGAGCAGGGGACTCATCGATCGTCCGACTTGATTGGTGGCACCGGGGGGTAACTTCCGGATGCGAACCGGGTGAATTGCGGGAAACCTAAACCGGATGCGACCTGCGTTCGGCATGGCAATCCGCAGCCTAGCCTGGCCGGGCTCTGGTGGCCAGGACGGTTCAGAGACTAGCGGGGTGAGTCCCAACAATAACCCCCGCCGACGAGCGCCCGGCCTCCTCTTCTCGCGAACCGCGTGGGGGGAGGGTGAGATAGTCCGAGCCCCGTGGAAACGCGGGGGCGCCTCGAATCCCTTGGTTGCAGGTTCGAATCCTGCGGGCCGCACTGACCGACTCTTGACTGCCGGCACCACACGACACGTCTTTCTCGCGTTGCCGACATTGACCACGACCACCCCCTCTACCCTCGGTCGAGCCGTCCGACGAAGCGATCCAATCGCCGCACCAGCTGGCCTGGCGATGGGCGGCATGGCCGGTGGTTCCCACGATCCTCAGCCTGCTACATGCCGTGGCCATCTGGGTCGGACTCGGCGGCGGGACGGGCTCTCTGGCCCCTGGCCCCTGGCGATGCACGATCACCCGCTGTATTTCCACAGCGCCCTGGTCACACGGCACTTCCTGAACAGAACGGCACCACCGCCGGCTACGACCCGACCTTCATGGCGGGTTACGCGAAAAGTGTCGTCTTCCCCGCGTCCTCGACGCTCCCGAAGTCGTCGTCGCGCTCACCGGTGGGGATGACGCGGCCGTTCTGGCGTACAAACTCTACGTACTCATCTCCGCCGCGGCCGTTCCCTGGATCCTGTGGGCGGCCGGCTGGTCCTGGGGCTCGGCTCACGAGCGTTGGGGTGGTCGCTGACCGTCTTCCTCATGTATGTCTGGACCGACTTCCCGATCCAGTACGCCGCTTCGGGATGCTCCCGTACTTGCTCGGCGTTCCCTTGGCGTTGCTTGCCACGTTACTCGTGGCCAACTATCTGTCTCAGGGCGGAGTTCCGGCCGTGGACCGCCGCGGCGTTGGTTTGTTCCTTCGCGGTGATGGTCCACTTGACGACGGCGATGGTCGTCGTCCCGGCGGCCTTACTGGCATACGTGCTGGCGGTGGTTACGTTCCAGACGGAACCCGGAGTGGCTCCTCGGTATGGCCCGGCATCTCGGTGTGTGGTTGGTCCCCGTGGTTGTCCTGGCGATCAATGCCTTCTGGTGGTGGCCGGGCATCTGGTTGGCCTCGACAAAGGGAGCGAGTGATTTCGCGTTCGCTCATCCCGAAGGGGTTCCTCGCGCGGCTCGGGAAGATCCTGACGGTCGAGCCGCCCATCCAGGCGGTGCTATGGGCCATCGGCCTGCCGGGTTGGATCGCTCTGGCCTCGACGTGACCAGGTTGCCGCCGCTGGCCTGGGTCGCCGGCTGGCCCTTGCCGGGTTCTTCTGGGGCTATGGGGCCGGGGCGTTCCGCGGGCTCGATTTCCTGCAACCCGGACGACACACGTTCGTCCTCTACAGCACGCTCGCCGTACTGGGCGGGTTGGGCCTTGCCGAGGTGCTCGACCGGCTCCGATCCGTCTCGCCTCGGCTCGATCGCTGGGTCGGCGCGGGGTCGATCCTGGCCGGTGCTCGATTATTTGGTCCCCCCGCTGGTCGATTCGCTGGCCATGAACCTTGGCGATCCGTTGCCTACCCTGACCCGTCTGGTGAACCCGACGCTGGCCGAGTCGTTGCGACGGCTGCCCGAACCGCCCGAGCCGTTCCTGTCGAGCCGTCCCACCCCGGCTGCGGTGGGTGATTGATCACGTCAAGGCGCATGTGACGCCTGGCGAGCGATTGCTCTACGAAGAAGGCGGGTTCTCCGTCGAAGGACTGCGCGACCCCTTCGGCAACGGTCGCTACAGCGGGCTGCTACCATACTTCGTCCCTGGCGTCGAACTGCTCGGAGGGCCGTACCTGCATGCCGCCTTGCGGACCAACTTCACTCAGTTCGGTGAGGGACGACTGTTCGGCTCCTCGGACTGGGGCCGCGCAGCATTTCATTCGGTACGCCAGGTTGTACCGGCCCTCGGCGATCCTTTGCTGGAGCCCCCGATCCGCGAACCTTTTGCCAGTCGAACCCGGACCTCGTGGAAATCCTGGATGACGACGGCACGTTGTTATTCGGTCGAGTCCTGGGTTTCGGTGGGGCGACGATCGAGGGCAAGGCGGAGGTCCTAGCGTCACCGGGGAAATTGGCGGTCCAGGTATCCGGCGGTGAACTTGACGAATCGGTGGTGCTGCGGTATCACTTCGTCCCGTGCTTGCGGAGCGTTCCTCCCGTCCGGTTGGAACCGGTCATTAGCGGAGGGCGACCCCGTGCCATTCATCGGCCTGCGACCGCCCCCGGGAACGACGACCCTGAGCCTCGTGTTCCCTCCGGCCGGAGAATGAGTCTCCAGCCTGGCGGACGAGCGGTCCGGCCCGTCTCGGAGGGCAGAACGACCAGTAGGGACGTAGGGCGTGGTACGGCGATCTCACGCGACTCGATAGCCTGAAAGTCGCTCGCCCTAGTAACTTCCGGTCATGCCGGCCTCAGTCAGTTACGACACAGCCAACCGGCGGACGTCATCTCCAAGGAGGGAGCGAGCCGTGCCGCAGCCTGCCGCCCGGGAAACCGACCCCGACCTCGCAGCTCAATGGCCGCCGCGCTGTCTGGATCGCCTGGACGATCACGATGCTCGTCGCCGCGATCCTCTACGCCGGCAAGGCCGCCGAGGAACGCAGCGCGTTCATCCGCTGGCGGCACCAGATCCATGAGTTCTGGATGGGCGTGAACATCTGGGACGTGTACATTTTCCCGAACCCTCCCATCATGCCGATCGGCCTCTCGCCGCTGATGGCACTACCGCCCGTGATGGGAGCCATGACGTGGTTCACTCTGAAGGCGGTCATGGCGACTCTATGCTTCCTGTGGTGCTTCCGCATGGCCCGAGGCCCTGGCGGGCCGCGGTGGCCATGGTGGGCGGAAGGGCTGGTCCTGGTCTTGAGCCTGCGACCCTTTGCTGAGTGACCTGAACCATGGCAACATCAACATCCTGATCCTGTTCCTTGTCGTCTCGACCCTTGTCGCCTGGCGACGAGGGTACGACGTGCTCGCGGGGTTGACTCTGGCGCATTGTCAATCGCCGTGAAGGTGACGCCCGCCCTGTTCATCCCCTACTTCCTCTACAAGCGGTCGTGGCGGACCTCCGGGTCGACGTTTCTCGGCCTGGCGTTGTTCCTCGTCATCGTGCCGTCGATCGTTCTCGGCCCATCGTTCAACGGGCGCTGCCTGGCGATGTGGTGGCACCGGATGATCACGCCCTTCGTCGTCGAGGGCGACATCAGCCCGCAGGAGGTTAACCAGTCGCTCGGCGGCGTGGTGACCCGATTGCTCACCGAACAGCCGATCCGCGACGAAGACCAGCGGTATGGCGGCGTCGAGCGGCAGGTCAATGTGGTTGCCTGGCCCGGCCGACGGTCACCAAACTGGTGAAGGTGACTCTCCTTCGGGCTGGTTGGTCTGCTCGCCTTTGCTGCCGGACGCGTACCGAATCGTCGTCTCGATGGCCGGATGCTCGGCGAATTCTGCGTTAGTCGTTCTGACGATGCTCTTCGCCTCCGAACGAACCTGGAAGCACCACTACGTGACGTTGATGCTTCCCTATGCGTACCTCGTCTATCGGGCCTGTGTGCTTCCCGATGCCCGCAGCGAACCCGGCGCGGCCTTGCAGTCGCCATGGCGTCTGTCGGCACTGCTGATCGCCACCACCTCGCACGACATCGGCGGCCTGTTCGCCGGCGAGGTCGGCCACGAGATCGCACTGGCCTACGGCATGTTCTTCTGGGGCGCGGTTGTCCTGTACGGCGCGACGGCCTGGCGCGTCTGCCGGTCGAGCGTACCACCCCTCCCGAAGGACTCCAGAGGCCCCCGGTCTCTCCAGTTCCGTCCCCCTCCCCTCACCTCGCCCTTAGCTCCCCGATACGCCCACTCTCGACGTTGCCGATCATTGACTGAGCCGCCAACGATCTCAGGTCTCGAGCCATCGGCTTTACGGGTCAAAGTTTTTACATTCGGGGACATGGACAAGTTCCTGGATGATATTCGATTGGGCGTATGAGGCGAAGTCTTCAGTTCCCCAGGCGGCAACGATCCGTCCCACATGGGGTAAGAGAACTTCGCCAAAATGACCGCGTCCACGACGCTTTCCGATTCGTGAAGCCAAAAAGCTCGACCGCAACCTCGCCCGACACAGCGTGAGCAAGGTTGTGGCGATTGAGGTCCCAAAGCGTTTCGCTCCATTCTCGAAGTCGAGAATCCGTACGCTACGCCGTGTATCATGTGGGAAGATGCCCTTTGGGAATTCCCCTTCCTGAGAATCGGCCCCCGCACGAGTTCCCATGTCCAGGAAAATTCGAGGAAACGGCCGAGTTGGCCGGTCCCCTTGCTTGACGCGGCCGGCTCCGGTTTTGCAACATGACTCCACACGCCGGCAAGGCGGGCCTTTCAGAAACGGATAGATTCTCCGTCCCATTCCCGAAAGTATGAACGTCCCGCTTCCGCCTGCGGGCCCGCGGGCCGGACCGTCGAGGGAGTTTCGATGGCCCAGATCTTCCACCCGAGTGCCAACACGCTGTCCCGGGTGAGCATCGTCGTGGTGGCGACCTGCTGCTCGGTCTCGTGGGCATGGCCTACATGATCAACCGTTCGCCGTTCGTGACGCAGGTCGATGTGGTTCGCGATCAGCCCGTGAAGTTCAGCCACGAGCACCACGTGCGAGGGCTGGGCATCGATTGTCGGTACTGCCACACGTCGGTCGAGGAGTCGAATTTCGCCGGTGTGCCGCCGACCTACACCTGCATGAGCTGCCACTCGCAGGTCTGGACCGAGGCCCCGCTGCTCGAGCCGGTTCGGCAGAGCCTCGCCGACGGACAAGCCGCTGCACTGGACGCGGGTTCACGACCTGCCGGACTTCGTCTACTTCAACCACAGCATCCACGTGAACAAGGGGGTTGGTTGTGCGTCCTGCCACGGGCGCATCGACCAGATGCCGCTGACGTGGAAGGCCGAGCCGATGACGATGGGCTGGTGCCTCGAATGCCACCGGAACCCGGAGCAGAACCTGCGGCCGGAGTACGCGATCTACGACCTCGACTGGTCGCGCCGAGACCGACCCGAAGCTCGAGGACGACGACCGGAGCCAGGTCGCTCTGGGCCACCAAGCTCAAGCAGCACTACGGAATCCCTGAAGCCGAATTCCTCACGAGTTGCTCGGTGTGCCACCGATGAGCCGATTCGCCGACATCACAGACAGCGAGCCTGGACCTGAGTTCGACTCCGGGAGCGGCTGGAGGGCTCGCGAGGCCCGCAATTCTGGCGGAGCCTTGAGGAACTGTCCGGCTCCGAAACGTTCCACGAATACCTGCACCGCGAGTTCCCCGCAGCAGGCTTCCGAGTGGGACGACCCGGCCAGCCGTCGTCAGTTCTTCCGGCTGATGGGGGCGTCGCTCGCCCTGGCCGGTCTCTCGGGCTGCGTCTTCCAGCCGCCCGAGGAGATCGTCCCCTACGTCCGCCAGCCCGAGGAGATCGTTCCCGGCCGGCCCCTGTTCTTCGCGACTGCGTTCCCACTGGGTGGGTTACGGCCTTGGCGTCCGCGTCGAGAGCCACATGGGCCGGCCGACGAAGGTCGAGGGAAACCCCGAACATCCGGCCAGCCTGGCGTCCACCGATATCTTCGCTCAGGCCGCGATCCTCTCCCTCTACGATCCCGGACCGCGCCCAGACCGTCACCCGCAACGGCCGTGTCAGCACATTCGACGACTTGCTCGCCACGCTCATCGATATCCGCGGCAAGGCGCCGCAGAACAAGGGCAAGGGGCTGCGGATCCTGACCGAGGCGACCACCTCCCCGACCCTGCTCCGCCAGATCGGACGCCTTGCTCGACCGCCTTCCCCGAGGCCCGCTGGGTCGTCCACGAGCCGGCGAGTCGTCGGGCCGAACAGCGACGGCGCCCAGCGCGCCTTCGGCGAAGCCGTCGACCCGATCCATCCACTTACGACCGTGCCGACGTGATCGTTGTTTCCCTCGACGCCGACTTCCTCTACCGAGGCCCCGACCGGGTCCGCGCTGCCCGCGACTTCGCCTCGCGGCGCGAGCCGACGAGTCGCGGGACCTGCGGCATGAACCGGCTCTATGTCGCCGAGAGCATGCCGACGATCACCGGCGCGATGGCCGAGCACCGCTTACCGATCCGGTCGACCGAGATCGCCGCCCTGGCCCAGGAGATCGCCCGAGCGGCTGAAGGTCGACGGCGTGCCGGCCCCCACGGCCGAGCTTTCCGATCGCGCAGCGTGAATGGATCGACGCGGTGGTCGCGGACCTCGACGCCCATCGCGGGTCAGAGCCTCGTGGTCGTCGGCGCGGAGCAGCCCCCGAGGCTCCACGCCCTGGCCCACGCCCTGAACGACGCCCTTGGCAACGTCGGCACAGACGGTCGAGTACATCCCTGTCGTTCGGTGGCGAGGTCACCTCGAAGGCCGACAGCCTCGAGGACCTGGCCCGCGAGATGAACGCCGGCGCCGTCGAGTCGCTGATCATCCTCGGCGGGAACCCGGCATTCAACGGCGCCGGCCGACCTGGACTTCGCGGACGCATTGGAGGAGCGTTCCGCTGACGATCCGCCTGGGCGGCCACGATGACGAGACCTCGCATGCTGTGCAACTGGCAGGTTCCCGAGGCCCACTTCCTCGAAACCTGGGGCGACATTCGGGCCTTTGACGGTACCGCGACCATCCAGCAGCCGCTGATCGCTCCCGCTGTACTCGGCGGACGGCCGCCATCGAGATCCTGTCGGCCCTGCTCGGTCAGCCGAACCGGCCGCCGCAGCAGCTCGTCGCCGACACCTGGCGGACTGTCCACGGCGAGGACGGGTTCGAGGCCTTCTGGCGGACCGCGCTGCACGACTGGCGTCGTCGAGGGGACCGCCGCGGAGCCGAAGACCGTCGCGCTGAAGGGCTCGATCGACTGGTGCGAGCTCCAGGCGCGAGGTTCGCCGCCGCCGGCGAGCTGGAGCTCGTCTTCCGGCCCGACCCGACCGATCTGGGACGGCTGCTATCGCCAACAACGGCTGGCTCCAGGAGCTGCCCAAGCCGCTGACGAAGCTGACCTGGGACAACGCCGCCCTGATGAGCCCATGCGACCGCGACCCGGCTGCAGTGTCGGAAACGAGCAGATCGTCGAGCTGACGTTCCGAGCACGCATGCTGGAAGTGCCGGTCTGGGTTGTACCGGGCCACGCCGACGACTCGGTCACGCTGCACCTCGGCTACGGCCGCCGTCGGGTGGGCCGGGTCGGCGACGGCGTCGGCTTCGACGCCTATGCCCTGCGGACTTCCGAGTCTCCCTGGTTCGGCACCGGACTGGATGCCAAAGCCGTCGGTCGGACGCTATCCACTGGCCACGACCCAGCACCACTTCGTCATGGAAGGCCGTGACCTGATCCGGGTCGCCGACACTCGACCACTATCGGGAGCACCCCGGACTTCGCTCAGGGCCACCACAGCTGCCGAGACGAGCCCCAGGAGGAGGGCATCGAGACCGAGGCCGGCCCCGGCGGCGAAGGCGTGCCGGAAGAGATGACCCTGTTCCAGAAGCCCCTCGTCCAGGCGGTTCGCGAGGCCGGGTACGGGCAATGCCTGGGGCATGGTCATCAACCTCAACACCTGCATCGGCTGCAGCGCCTGCGTCGTCGCCTGCCAGGCCGAGAACAACATCCCGGTCGTCGGCAAGGAGCAGGTCCTCCGCGGCCGTGAGATGCACTGGATCCGCATCGACCGCTACTACGAGGGCGATACGTCGCAACCCCAGGACTTATCACCAGCCGATCCCCTGCATGCACTGCGAGCGAGCCCCGTGCGAGCTGGTCTGCCCTGTGGCGGCGACCACGCACAGCCCCGAGGGGCTCAACGAGATGACCTACAACCGTTGCGTCGGCACGCGGTACTGCTCGAACAACTGCCCGTACAAGGTCCGCCGGTTCAACTTCTTCCGTTATCAGGACATGGAGACGAGCAGCCTGAAGCTGATGCGGAACCCCGACGTGACGGTCCGCACCCGGGGCGTCATGGAGAAGTGCACCTACTGCGTCCAGCGAATCAACCGGGCGCGGATCCACGCCGAGATCGAGTACCAGCGGGGCAACCGCCCGACGCCGGTCGTCCAGTACGGCGAGGTCGAGACGGCCTGCCAGGGCGCCTGCCCGACCCGGGCCATCACCTTCGGCAACCTGAACGATCGCGAGGGGCTCGTCGCCGAGCAGAAGCAAGACGAACTCGAAACTATGCCCTCCTGGCCGAGCTGAACACCCAGCCCCGGACGACGTACCTGGCCAAGCTGACCAACCCCAACACGGCGTTCGAGGGCGGAGAGACGCAGGACCATGGCTGAGATTCATCCGCACCCGAGCCCGCGAACACGCCGGCGGCACGGCCGTGCTCGAGGGTCAGCACACCTACGGGTCGGTCAACGACCAGCTCAGCCAACGATGTCCTGGTGCGGCCGTCCAGAAGGGCTGGATCGTCGGCTTCCTGGTCGGCTTCGCCCTGCTGAACATGTTGATGGTGGCGATCGTCTACCTGCTCGTACATGGGTGTCGGGATCTGGGGCATCAACGTCCCCGGTGATGTGGGGCTTCGCGATCGTCAACTTCGTCTGGTGGATCGGCATCGGCCATGCCGGGACGCTGATCTCGGCGATCCTGCTCCTGCTGAAGCAGGACTGGCGAACGTCGATCAACCGGTTCGCCGAGGCGATGACCCTGTTCGCCGTCGCCTGCGCCGGCATGTTCCCGCTGTTGCACCTGGGCCGTCCCTGGTTGTTCTACTGGCTGATGCCGTACCCGAACACGATGGGGATGTGGCCCCAGTGGCGCAGCCCGCTGGTCTGGGACGTCTTCGCGGTCTCGACCTACGCTGACCGTCTCGCTGCTGTTCTGGTACGTCGGCCTGATCCCCGACCTGGCGACCCTGCGCGACAGGGCGAAGAACCGGTTCGCCCGGGTGACCTACGGCGCCGCTGCGCCTGGGCTGGCGCGGTTCGGCCCGGCACTGGCACCGCTACCGGACGGCCTACCTGCTGCTGGCCGGCCTGTCGACGCCGCTGGTCGTCTCGGTGCACACGGTGGTGAGCTTCGACTTCACCATCGGCATCATCCCAGGCTGGCACTCGACGATCTTTCCGCCCTACTTCGTCGCCGGGGCCATCTACTCCGGCTTCGCGATGGTGGCGACCCTGATGCTTCCGCTCCGCTGGTACTACGGCCTGCAGGACTTCATCACCGATGCGGCACATCAACAACATGGCCAAGATCATGCTCGCCACCGGGCTGATCGTGACCTACGGCTACTTGATGGAAGGTCTTCATGGCCTGGTACGGCGGCAACCCGTTCGAGATCTCACAGATGCTCGAGACCGCGCCCTCGGGGACTACCCACACCTGGTGGCTGCTGATCCTCTGCAACTGCACCATCGTCCAGCTCTTCTGGTTCCCGTTACTTCCGCAAGAACGTCTACTGGCTCTGGATCATCTCGATCATCATCAACATCGGCATGTGGCTTGAGCGATACGTCATCGTCGTCACCAGCCTGCACCGCCGACTTCCTGCCCTCGTCCTGGGGGATCGTACCACGGAACGTCCTGGGACTACGCGACCTACTACGGGACGATCGGCCTGTTCCTGACCCTGATCTTCCTCTTCATCCGGGTCCTGCCGGCGATCTCGATCACCGAGATGCAGGAGCTGGTGCACGAGACCCAGTCACGAGCATGCCGAGGGGAACGGCACCCCCGCACACGCTCAGCCGGGCCTCGAGGGAGGGGCGAACTCATGAGCAGCCACACCGAGAGCGGCCACGCCACCCCGACCGCACCGGTCGGCACCATTGAACTCCACGGCTTGCTGGCCGAGTTCCTCGAACCCGGACGAGGTCGTCGCGCGCCGCCGAACGGGCGTACGCCGACGGGCTATCGCTCGATGGACGCCTACTCGCCGATCCCGATCGAAGGGCTCGCCGAGGCCATCGGCTTCCGGCGCAATCGGGTGGCCCTCATCGTCCTGATCGGCGGCCTCTGCGGTGGTTCTCTGGCGTTCTTCATGCAGTGGTACACGGCCGTGATTCACTACCCGATCAACGTCGGCGGACGGCCCTATAACACCTGGCCGGCGTTCATCGTGATCATGCTTCGAGCTGACGATCCTCGGCGCGGCGTTGTCGGCGGTGATCGGGATGCTGGCGCTTAACGGCCTGCCGCAAGCCGTACCACCCGGTCTTCAACGCCCCGAACTTCGCGTTGGCCTCCCGGGACCGATTCTTCCTCTGCATCCAGGCCGACGACCCCAAGTTCGACCCGGAGCAGACCCGACGCTTCCTGGAAAGCCTCAACCCCAAAGAGATCACCGAAGTTGAATGCTGAGCCGCTCATGGACACCACCGGACCCAGACGACCGACGGCGGCGGACCGGCGGCCGGCCTCCGGGCTCGGCCTCGCGCGGGCCGCCTCCGACGCTTGACACCCCTGGCCTTGCTGCTGCTAGCGCTGCGGGTGCCGCTCCGAGATGTACGACCAGCCTCGCTACGAGCCACTGGAGGCGAGCTACCTTCTTCTCGAACGGCACGTCGGCCCGGCCGCTCGTGGACGGGTACCGTCGGCGGTCGGGGAACATGCGACACCGACACGCCACCTCTACGACAGGGCAAGGTCGACGGCGAGCTTGGCGACCACCTTCCCGTTCGAGATCACCCGAAAGGACCTGGTGCGGGGGCAGGAGCGGTTCATGATCTACTGCTCGCCCTGCCACGGGGCCACCGGCAACGGCCGGGGGATGATCGTCCAGCGCGGGTTTCCGCCCCCGCCGCCGTTCTACGGCAAGCTCCCGACGGCCGACACCGAGCCAGGCCGCGGTCGTCTACAGCGACCTGCGCGAGGCCCCCGTCGGCCACTTCTTCGACGTCATCACCAACGGCCACGGTGTCATGTACTCGTACAAGTCGCGGGTCGCGCGTCGCGGACCGCTGGCGGATCGCCGCCTACATCCGGGCGCTGCAGCTCAGCCAGCACGCGACCGTCGACGGACCTGAAGGCCATCGAGACGACCCGAACTCCGAGGAGCAGGCTCTCCTCATGGAGGCGAGCCGATGAGCGTCGGAACCGTGTCGGCCCACGCCGTCGCTTCGACCGTGCTCGGTCGATCGGCCTGATCGTCGGCGGGCGTGGCGCTGCTGGCCTGCCTGGTCCTCGGGTTCCTGTTCCCGGCGACCTTGCTGCCCCCTTACCTGGTCGGCCTTCATCTTCTGGTTCGGCATCGGCGGTCGGTTGCCTGGCGCTGATCGATGCTGAACTAACCTGGTCGACGGCACCTGGGGCAAGGTCATCCGGCGCCCGCTCGAAGCCGGATCGATGACCCTCGTCCCGCTGGCCATCCTGTTCATTCCGCTCTTGCTGGGCATGAGCACTCTCTAT
Source organism: uncultured Isosphaeraceae bacterium (assembly GCA_963779675.1). Taxonomy (GTDB): domain Bacteria; phylum Planctomycetota; class Planctomycetia; order Isosphaerales; family Isosphaeraceae; genus CAVZZM01. The sequence goes on along the minus strand of CAVZZM010000014.1, from coordinate 771,425 downwards.
CCCTGGGTCGCACGAGGCCGACACTGACCCGTTGATCCAGCACAAGGCGGCCTGGCTCAACCCCGACCTTCTTCACGATCCGGGCCATCCTCTACTTCGTCCTCTGGATCGGCTTCGCCTTCCTGCTGATCCGGGCGCGGACCGTCGCGACCGCGAGACGGACGGCCGCGCCAAGATGGCTTCTGGCGACCGTCAGCGGCCCGGGCTTGGTGCTGGTCTTCCTCACCGCGACTTTCGCGACCGTCGACTGGACCATGTCGCTGGAACCGCACTGGTACTCGTCGATGTACGGACCGATGCTGATCATGGGCTGGGCCCTGGCCACCTTCGCGATGATGGTCCTGGTCACCACCCGCTTCGTCGGCGACGAGCCCCTGCCCGGCCGTACCGAAGAACCGCTGGCAAGACCTCGGCAACCTGATGCTCGCCTTCACCATGCTCTGGGCGTACATGTCGTTCTCCCAGTTCCTGATCATCTACAGCGGCAACCTGACCGAGGAGATCCCCTGGTATCTCCGACGAACCCGTGGGGGCTGGCAGTGGTTCGCCATCGCGCTGATCGCCTTCCAGTTCTTCGGACCGTTCTTCATGCTCCTGTCCCGTGAGGCCAAGCGTAAGGGACAGTCGCTAGCGGTGATCGCCGTGATCATCCTGATCATGCACCTGATCGACACCATCTGGCTGATCCTCCCCGCGCATAACGACATGCTCCACCCGACGATCCCCTGGCTCCAGGTTTTGCTGGTGCCACTTGCCCTCCTGGCGATCGGTGGCATCTGCGCGGCGACCTTCGCCTGGTCCCTCAACGGCAAGGATTTGCACACCATCGATGAGATTCATGCCGGCGCGTCGGCCGCGCAACCGGGAGGACACTAACCATGGAACCCGTCGATCCTAGCGTTGATATGGTCGTCCAGGGTGGGGCTGGCTCGTTTGAAGGCCCGGGTTATGAGGCAACCGATGTCAGCCTTCGCGGCATTATCCTCGGCGGCCTTGCACTGACCGCTGTGATTGTACTGGCCATGGTTGTCGTCGCCGGCTGGTACGCCATCCTGGCCAACCGCGAGCGGGCCGAACTCGCCGATGCCCCACCGCGATTCTCCGACGAGAGCGAGCAATACCCTGAGCCAATTCTTCAGGGCAGTCCCGCCGCTGATATGGTGACCATGCGAGCCCATGACACCGAACAACTCAATACCTACGGCTGGACTGACCAGGACAGGGGGATCGCCCGTATCCCGATCGACCGTGCCATGGACTTGACGCTCTCGACCCTCAAGTCGAGCACGGCCACTTCGCCCAAGTCGACTGTCAACAGTGAACCATCGCTGGCCCCCGAGGCCGACTCTGAAGATACCCCCGGCGCGGGCAAGGACGCTGACGCTGAGCCGAACTCGGCACCCCCGGTCGACCCTCCCGTCGAACGAGGGCCCGAGGGATCGTCGAACTGATCCCGATGTCTCTCGAAACAAGAAAGCGAACCCATGCGGCCTCGCCGCCGCTTCGTCCTCCGCCCTCAGCGACCTGGTGACACCGATGAAGGTCAAGCCTCGACACCTCCGACCGAACACCCGGCGATCGAGGATGCTCTTACCAGCGATCCTGATCCTCGCTCTGGCTGCTCCCTCCCAGGCGCAGCCACCGGCGGCCGGGCAAGTCGACGTGTCCGCCGGCTCCCGGCAGTCGTCGGACTCCGTTTCCGTCCTCCAGAGCGTCGGCTTCGACCAGAACCTCGACGCTCAGGTTCCTCTCGACCTGACCTTCCAGGACGAACAGGGCCGCGACGTTCGCCTGGCTGAGATTTTTGGCGATCGTCCGATCGTCCTGACCCTGGTCTACTACCGTTGTCCGATGCTCTGTAGCCAGGTGCTCAACGGCCTGGTTCGCAGCCTACGGCCGTTGTCGATCGAGCCCGGCAAGGACTTCGACATCGTCACCGTTAGCATCGACCCCGAGGACACGCCCTATCTCGCCTCTCGCAAGAAAGAGTCATACATAGAAGAGTATGGTCGCCCGGGGGCAGCCGCCGGCTGGCACTTCCTTACGGGCGAGGAGGACCAGATTCGTCGGCTCGCCTCGACCGTCGGCTTCCGTTACACCTACAACCCGGTCACCAAGCTGTATGCTCACGCCGCTGGGATCGTCGTGCTGACGCCGGGCGGGCGGGTGTCACGATACCTCTATGGCGTCGACTTCCCGCCTCGCGACCTCCAGTTTAGTCTCCTGGAGTCGTCGACTGGCACGATCGGCTCGCCGATTCGCAAGGTTTTGTTGCTCTGCTACAACTACGACGCGGCCGCTGGAAAGTACACCCTGTCGATCGTCCGGGTAACTCAGGTTCTTGGCGTGGCCACGGTCCTGACCCTGGCCGGGGCGGTCGTCCTGATGCTCCTCTGGGAGCGCCGTCGGAATCGCCGGCTCGCCGAGCTTCCCGAGCCATCGTCAACCGAGAGTACCTGAACGTCACGCGCATCGTAAGGACCCGATCCGTCACTGAAGAGTGAGTCGCCCCGAAGCGAAGAACCAAGCCATGTGGGACTTTCCGCTGATTCCCGTCCAGGCGTCGACCGGCGCGGCTCGCGTGGACGCGCTCATGTTGTTCGAACTGGTCGTGCTGATCGGCTTCACACTGCTGATCGCACTACTGGTCCTGACCCTCTGCGTCCGCTATCGTCGCGGCGCGCATGTCGATCGCTCCAACCCGCCGACGCACAGCAATTTGCTTGAGGCGTCTTGGATCGTCGCCACCGTTCTTCTTGACGATGGTCATGTTCATCTGGGGAGCGGATGTCTTCTTCTACATCGCCAGCCCCCCGGTGACGCGCAGACGATCTATGTCGTCGGCAAGCAATGGATGTGGAAGACCCAGCATCCCGAAGGGAAGCGCGAGATCAACGAACTGCACATCCCCTTAGGCCGGCCGATCAAGCTGATGATGACCTCACAGGACGTCATTCACAGCTTCTTCATCCCTGCCTTCCGGGTCAAGCAGGACGTTTTGCCCGGGCGTTACACGACCGAGTGGTTCCACCCGACGAAGGTCGGCAAATACCACCTGTTCTGCGCCGAGTATTGCGGCACCGATCACTCGTTCATGGTCGGGACCATCCACGTGATGGACCCCGCCGACTACGAGACCTGGCTGACCTCGGGCGAGGAGGTCGGCCCGTCCATGGCCGAGCAAGGCAAAGAACTGTTCGTCCGGCACCATTGCGCGGGCTGCCACGGTCCGGAAGGGGCCGTGAAGGCGCCGAAGCTCGAAGGAGTCTACGGCAAGCCTGTCCCGATCCAGAAGGGAGAGGGTGACCAGGTTGAGGTCCACTTCGTGACGGCCGACGACCGCTACATCCGCGACTCGATCCTGCTGCCGAAGCAGGAGGTCGTCGCCGGCTACAAGCCGGTGATGCCGTCGTTCCAGGGCCAGATCGACGAGCAAGATCTCATCAAGATCATCGAATACATCAAGTCCATCGGCGCTGAGGAGGCCGCGGAATGAGCACTGCAAGCGTCGCCGCCCACCGCATGAGCATGTGGGCACACAGGGGCACTACCTCCAGGACTACACGCTGAAGTCCTGGCTGTTGACGACCGACCACAAGCGGATCGGCCTGATGTACATGGCCGCCATCACCTTGTTCTTCATGGTGGGCGGGGCGGCGGCTACGATGATGCGGATGGAGTTGCTGACGCCCCACGGGGACGTTCTCGACTCGCCCGACGCCTACAACCGCCTGTTCACCATGCACGGCGTGGTGATGATCTTCTTCTTCCTGATCCCGTCGATCCCCGCCGTGCTGGGGAACTTCCTGCTTCCGATGATGCTCGGCGCCAAGGACCTGGCCTTCCCGCGGCTTGAACCTGGTGAGCTTCTACGTCTATGCAATCGCCGGTACGATCGGGATCTGGGTTTTGATCTTCGGCGGCATCGACACCGGCTGGACGTTCTACACGCCGTTCAGCACGATGTTCTCGAACACGCTGGTGGTCCCGGCGGCGGCGGCGGCGTTCATCGCCGGGTTCTCGTCGATCATGACGGCGATCAACTTCATCGCCACGGTTCACCTGATGCGGGCGCCGGGCATGACCTGGACGCGTCTGCCGCTGTTCGTCTGGTCGCATCTACGCCACGAGCCTGATCATCATCCTGGGCACGCCGGTGCTGGCCATCGTCGCTGGCGCTGATCATGGTCGAGCGACTGCTGCACGTCGGCCTGTTCGACCCGGCACTGGGTGGCGACCCGATGCTGTTCCAGCACCTGTTCTGGTTCTACTCGCACCCGGCGGTGTACATCATGCTGCTGCCGGGCATGGCGGTCATCAGCGAGATCATCCCCTGCTTCGCGCGACGGCCGATCTTCGGCTACCACTTCATCGCGTTCGCCAGCCTCGGCATCGCGATCCTCGGCTTCCTGGTCTGGGGCCACCACATGTTCGTCAGCGGGCAGTCGATGTACGCCGGGATGGTGTTCTCGGCGCTGAGCTTCCTGGTGGCGATCCCGTCGGCGATCAAGGTCTTCAACTGGTCGACGACCCTGTACAAGGGGTCGATCCGGTTTGACACGCCGATGCTCTACGCCCTGGGTTTCATCGGCCTGTTCACGGTCGGCGGCCTGACCGGCCTGATGCTGGCGTCGATGGGCATCGACATCCACGTCCACGACACCTACTTCATCGTCGCTCACTTCCACTACATCATGGTGGGCGGGACGGTGATGGCCTACATGGGCGGCATCCATTTCTGGTGGCCGAAGATCAGCGGGCGGATGTACCCCGAAATCTGGGGCAAGCTGTCGGCGCTGGTCGTCTTCATCGGCTTCAACCTGACGTTCTTCCCGCAGTTCCTCCTGGGCTACCTGGGCATGCCACGCCGTTACTTTGAGTACCCGCCCGAGTTCCAGGTGCTGAACGTCATGTCGACGGCCGGCGCCTCGATCCTGGCGGTCGGCTACATCATGCCGCTGGTCTACCTGATGCTCTCGCTCCGCGGGCCAGCCAACGCCGGGCCGAACCCCTGGCGCGCGACTGGCCTGGAGTGGCAGACCTCCTCGCCGCCGCCGTCCCATAACTTCCACGAAATCCCCGTGGTTACCACAGGACCGTATGCCTACTCGCCCGAAGGCGCCGAGCGTCGCGACCAAGAGGTGCTCGTGCCCCTGGGCGAGGCCTCGCATTCCTATCAGGCTCAACCATCCGCCGGGAGCTCGGAATGACCGCCCACTCGACCGCTGAAGCCGACCCCACGACGGACGTCCCGCCGGACCCGGCATTACTCTACCACCACTTCGAGAACCTCGACCAGCAGCACGAAGCGTCGATGCTCGGCATGTGGGTCTTCCTCGCCACCGAGGTTTTGTTCTTCGGCGGCCTCATCATGGCCTACGTGGTGTACCGGACGATTTATCACGAGTCGTTCGTTGCTGCCGGCAGGCGGCTTGACGTCGTCCTTGGCGGCATCAACACCGTCGTCCTGCTGACCAGCAGCTTGACCATGGCCTTGGCCGTCCGCTCCGCACAGCTCCGCCGCCGCGCGATGACGGTTTACATGCTGATTGCCACCATGATCTTTGGCGCCGGCTTCCTGGTCATCAAGGGGTTCGAGTACTACGCGGAATACCAGGAAGACCTGATCCCCTTCATCAACTTCCATTGGGAACCCGAAGAGGGTGAGCACGGCGCCGCTGAGTCCGGTGGAGAGACCCTGACGGCGACTGAGGCCGGGGAGATCGAGGCCGACACTGGAAAGGCTGTACGTCCTGGCGTTCGTCGTCCCGACTGGTTCAATCCGGAGATGGCCGAACCGCCCGGCGTCGTCGACCCGGTCCTCGACCGCTACACCGGCGCCGAGCCCCGGTCGCTTACCGAGTCGCGCGCACGGCTGTTCTTCGTTCTCTACTTCTTCATGACCGGCCTGCACGCCATCCACCTGATCATCGGGATCATCCTGGTGGGGGTCATCGCCGCGCTAGTCGGGACGAGTTGGTTCTCGGGCTTCGGTGAAACCCAGGTCGAGGTCACGGGCCTCTACTGGCACTTCATCGACATCGTCTGGGTGTTCCTTTATCCTCTCCTGTATCTGATCGACATCCACCAATGAGCCAACATACCATCCCACTGCGGACGAACTACCTCATCTTCGCCGCACTGCTCGGCTTGCTGGCGTTGACGATCGGTATCGCCTACATCGATCTCGGCCCGTTCGGGATCGTCGTGGCCATGACGATCGCCACCATCAAGGCCGTGCTGATCCTGCTCTACTTCATGCACGTGCGGTTCAGCTCCAAGCTGGTCTGGGTTTTCTCCAGCGGGGCTTTCTTCTGGCTGGGCATCCTGCTGGTCCTCGGCATGGGCGACTACCTCTCCCGAGGCGTCCTCGAGGTCCTCGGCAAGTGAGCCGAGGTCCGGCCCGGTCGCCATCAGTTCTAGCCCACGCCGAACCTGGAACCCAGGCGAGGCCCACGCCGGACCGCTTCCCATCTACGGTCCGGCGTGGGCCTCGTACGCTTCCGACGATAATTCTCGACGAGACAGCTCTCAGGTGCCTCCCGACGACTCCAATTCCTTGAGCAGTTCGGGCAAGAGCGCAGGGTCCTGTTTGGTCAATACATGGGCAATTCGAGATTCAGGGAACTCCAGCTTCTTCAGCACCTCGCCGACCTGCTTCCAGTGCCGTTCCCGCTTCTTCCCTTCGGACAGGTAGATCTCGGTGCAAAGGTCCGCAAGCCGCTGTGCCTGAATGGCATCGAAATTTCGGTAGTAGCGCTTGATGATGCCTTGCTGATGGCGGCTGTAGTTCTCCATCCCCATGGGCCGGGCTCCTTGCAGGAACAGGCGGAGGCTTGATCCTCCGACTGGCGAATCATTTCGATTACTCGTCAGAAGGGGCCTGTCGCAGCCGTTTCGTCTGCTTGCGACGCGATTTCGCCTCGAGTCGCCGATTCTTCGAGGCGAGCGTCGGTCGTGTTGGTCGTCGCGGCGTAGGCGGCCTGGCGGCGGCAAGGACCATCTGGCGAAGCTTTTCCCGACAATCGTTGATGTTGCGGCTCTGGTCCCTTGTGCGCTGCGAGGTGACGATGAGTTCTCCCTCGGTCGTCAGTCGGCTCCGTACCCGCTGGAGGAGCCGGATGCGGACGTCTTCCGGCAGGCTCGGGCTTGTGGTCGGCGACCATCGCAAGATCGCCTTCGACGCAACTTTGTTGACGTTCTGTCCACCCGGTCCACCCGACCTTGCAAAATCGAGCTGGAATTCTTCGTCGGGGATCGAGATCAATTCGGAAACCACTAGCATGAGAACCCCGGGAGATTGTGGAACACGTCGACGGCGGCCGGTCCCCATGGGAACCGCCGCCGTGGGGCGACATGTCGCATTTTATCGCCGGGGTCCGTCGAATCCAGGGTGAGCCCCGGGATCGCGTACCGGCTTTCCATTCCCGACCTCTCAACGCGAGCGAGCACCGACGTTCCCACTCCCCATCGTGCGAACCGACAATGGGCTTGCCATCAACGGCCGGTTTGCGGAGGTCGGGATCCTCACCGTGGGGACCGCGACGGTCTCGAACGCCGACCGTCCGGCATCCTGTCGTATCGGGATGCGAACGGTCGTTGGGATCACCGGCTCGGTCGAGTTGGTCAGGGGAATCGCCACGCTCGAGGCCCGCGATTGCCGCGGGTTGATCTGGGACATCCGCTCCAGAGCGAGGTCGTGGAGAGAACCCGTCGTCATACCAGTCCCGGTTGTGGTCGCAATCGCCGACCCGCCCAGCCCGGTTGTGGTGCTCCGAGTCGGACGCTGGCCGATCAGGTATTGCGATCCTGTATCGACTGCGGCCCCTCGCGGTGGACGCTGGCCAATTAATAGCTGCGAGCCGGGGTAGAACGAAACGTCCTTGTTGAAGACCGGGATCGAGCTCGAGAACATCGAGCCGTCGGTCAGCGTTCCACGTGACGGTCGCCAGGGTGACGCCTGGCGGCAGGTCGATCTCGTTGGCACGGAAGATGAAGACCCGGTCGGGAAATCCGTCGGTATTGATGTTGCTTATTGTAGGCCATCGACCGGCGTGGCGCCGCCGAGTGACACCGTGTCGTTGACGATGTTGTTGACGTCAAACCCCGACGAGCCGTAGACGTACACCCGGACCAGCCCGTTGTGGGCCGTGTTGATGTGCCGTCCCTCGTGTGGATTGACCAGCACCGGCGGCGAGACTGGCGGACACGTCGGGCATGACCGGCGGCGGCAAGACGGAATCGCCGAATGGGAACGACTTGAAGTTGATGAACGTCTCGCTGACGCTGCCGTCCTGTAGCGACCCGCCGAAGGCCCCGATGCTCAGGACCGCATCCGGCGTCAGAGTGGCGCCCCGGCATTGAACTGCGGAGTACAGTTGGCTGAAGTTGGTGATCGCGAACTCGAACCCGGGGTGCCGCGGGTCGTTGACCAGGAAGACGTTGCCGGTGTTCTCCGGCAGCGGGGTGCCGAACTCCGGGCAACTGCGAACCTGGGGTGTTCACCGCGAGGGCCACCTGATATAACTTCGGCACTTCCAGGGAGATCTGGGGCTTGCCCGCGACGATGTCGGCCATGTCCGTCCTGGTTCAGGTCCAGAAAGACGCCCAGGGTCTCGGTCCCGCCCATGTCCGCGGGATCGCGGAAGCTGGGTGTCACCGCCAGGACGGCCGGATCGACGGTCGTCTCGTCGCAGGTTGTCGTCGGCGTCGCCGGCGATCACCGGCAGTCCCGTGCCGCGACCGGCTCAGTGGCTGCTCGAGGCCGAATGAGAGCGTGTCGTCCGTCGGGTCATAGGTCAGCCGGATCGCGTTGATCGCGAAGCCGGAGGTCGGTATCAAGCGGGGCCAGGTCGGCATCGGGCGTCGCGATCTGGTCCATCCCCGCGGGGGGTGGGGTCGACGGGAGTACGACGACCCCTTGCTGTGGTCCGGGAAAATCGGTTGTAACGATTCCCGTGAAGTTGACGGCCAGGAGTTGTCGATGATCGAGTTGTTCGAGCGTGACCGTCGTTCGCCGCTGGGAGGTCGTCTTCGGACCGCCGCGAGGGCGCAGCCACGACCGGACGGCTCGGAATATGGATCGAAACGGTGACATCGCGCCAACGTCCTTTCTGGCGGGAGGCTCGGTCCCGACCTTGAGACCGCTCCCCGACGGAGAAGACCCAACCGGTATCGGGTCGGAGGAGTCGACCCGATCCGACACCACGCCGAGAGGTCGTCACGCGACCGATCGGCCCAGATTCGCAGGCCGCACCACTCGGCCGCACCGACGGACCAGGACGCGCCCGACCATCCCACGGATCTTCGGCCGGTTCAGGTCCCCCTCGGGTACGGTGAGCGCGACCCGGCCCGCGGAATGAGACCATTACGTGGAAGGAGACTCGTCATGGTTCGGAACCGCCTCTTGCTCTCGGCGATCGTGCTGGCGGGCCTCCTGGCGCAGCCCAGTGCGGCCGGCCAGATCACGTTCACCGGCAACGTCGAGAAGGACTTTCCCGACGAGCGTTCAGGATGGCCTGCGCGGGATCGTCATCGACAACCCGACGGCCGGCGCCCCCTGGGGCAACGCCCCAGCAGCAACCCGCGCGACGTCAACATCCCCGATTGGATGAAGGCCGAGGGCAAGGAGACCGGCTGGAACTTCAAGGACATCCGGCTGGCCTACGACGCCGCCACCGACGCTCTGGCCGTCGGCGTGAACTTCTTCGGTGTCGCGGGCGACATCGACGGCGACGGGAACCCGAACACCTCCGACCCGCGAACCATCGCCGCTGGCGGCATGGACGAGGCCCGCTTCGCCAACGGTGAGACTGTCGCGGTGGCCCTCGACCTTAACAACGATCGCATGCCCGACATCATTGCCGGAATTCCGCTGGCCAAACCGCTCGGCCCTGACAGCCAGAAGCTCGACGGACTCTCCAGCTTCACGCTGGCCCAGTTACTTCGACCACCCGGGCGGGCTGGCCTTTGGCTTCGGCAGCTCCAAGATCGGCTCGTACGACCTGGCCAGCCAGATCGGAGCGAAGTCGATCGATACGTCCCTGGCCAGCGCCGGACATGGAATTCGAGATCAAGAACTTCTCGACAATCGGCAAGCATGTTCAACGCGGGCTTCAACCCGCTCGACAGCACGATCGGCCTGCAAGCCTTCGCCGCCGGGCTCAACGACGTGATCGTTGGCGAGGACTACGTGCCTTACCAGGCCGTCTCCCCGCAAACAATCGTTCCCGAGCCCGCCAGCCTGCTTGCGTGGTCTGCGATGGCGGGCCTGGCAGCGGCCTGGCGACTTCGGCGCCGTCGGCCGACCTCCGATCGCCGAGCCTGATCGGCGAACCCACCTGCACGAACCACGCATGAGCCCAACCTCCGCGTCCGGTTGACTTGTACGGCACGGACGCCCGGTCCCCCGGGCGTCCGTGTTCCTCTATCGACGCCGATCCATCCTGTCCCCTTCCGATTTAGCCCGCCCCGATCAGTTCCCCTCGCTTTGATTCACCTCCCTGACAGACCTTCTCTCGCCCGAATAGTCGCCGGCGATTTATGCAGCCTGTTCGATCCGCATCTCTTTCCGCGGACCTTGCCGGGTGGGTGACTGATGCGGGAACATATGGCCTCTCCTCGTGAACCGGCCCGTTCCCGACGCGATTCTGGATCGCACAGATCGTATGTTCCCTTGACATCGAGGGACGGCTGTAAAATGGGGTGTGGATCCGGAACCTCATCCGACTGGGAGGAGGACGCATGCTCTCCGTCGCCCTGGCCGTCATGCTGAGTGGACTGACCATTCTCCCGCCATCACCCGACCCGCGACCCTCGGACGACTCGCCAAAGCTGACGATGTCTCCCGCGGTCGTCTGCCTGAGTGTCGATGGCTACCGCGTCTTCGTGAAGCGGCCTCACCCGGTACTCAAGAAGGACGAGAAGCTCATGCTCTACTTCGAGCCCCGCGGCCACACCTTCACGCAAAAGGATGGCGTCTATCAGCTCCACCTGACCGAAGATGTCGAGTTGCGCCACCGAGGGTCCAGCGAGATCGTTCAACGGCAAGATACCCTTGTCGAGTTCGACGAGATCGCGAACCGCCCCCCGGTGCAGATCTACCTGATGAACCAGATCGAGCTGAAGAAGCTCACTCCCGGCGAGTACGACCTGACCATAATCCTGCACGACGAACTCGGCGATAGCGCCGGCCTCGCAGGTCGTGAAGTTTTCCATCAAGGAGGACGACGAAGGCGACGACTCGACCGTCCCACCGACGGCACCGAAGCTACCGGATGATGGTCAGGGGTTCGGCACCGATGTCGGGGTCTCCCCGGACTCCAGGCCCGGCGAACCCGACGCTGCCGTCTCGCCCTGATCGAATGGCCGGCTGGTCGAAGGCCCGGACGAGAACGACAGGCCCTCCGGTGGGGGCGTGGCCTCGAAGTACACGTCCATCTGCTGGCCGACATAGAGCGGGACAGGCCGGGCGTCCGGCAGGGCATAAATGGCCTGAAGCACCCGTGTGTCCACTCGCTCGGCGTTGTCTCCGGTCAGGCTCCGCTTCGGGATCACGTACGGCTCAACCTTCACGTACTCAAGCTCGAACCGCACGCTCGGCCGTCCCTTCAGCGTTGCGACCGCGCGGACGCCCGGACGGTAGTACGGCACATCCTGCTCGTCGATGTCGGCGCGGACATGGAGCTGACTGACGTCTCCCAGCACGACCAGCGGCTCATTCCAGGCCAGGGCGGCGAACTGGCCCGGCCGGACATTCACCTGAAGCACCTCGCCATCGGCCAGGGCACGCACGGTGAGCCGGTCCAGTTCGGTCTCAGCAGCCTGGACCTGGGCGGACGCCTGAGCGACGTTCGCCCGCGCCACAGCGAGGTCCTCCGACCACGTGCCACTGCGCAGCCGATTCAACTCGGCGAGCACCCGTCCAACTCGGCCCGCGTGGCCTCGTATGCGAACCGATCCTGGTCATATTCGCTCGGGGTCACGGCATTCTGCTGCCGTAACCTGGTGGTGCGGTCGAAGGCGGTCCGGGCATCCTCGAGTCGAGCGCAGTGCCGAAGCCACGACCGCCTCGGCGGGTGGAATGTCCTCGGCGCGGGGGGCATTCTCAAGTCGCTTCAGCTCCGCCTCGGCCGAGGCGAGCTGGGCCTTGCGCAGCGTCGAGTTCCGCCCGTGCGGACCGATCGTCGAGCCGGAACAGCGGTTCATCCTTTTTCACCCGCTCGCCGACCTTCACATTCACCTCCCAGACCACGCCGGGCACCTGCGTGCCGATCGGGATGTTCTCACGCCTGGCCTCGATGATTCCGGCCCCCGCGATTGAGCGGAACTCCGGCTGCTGTGGCGGCGGGACGATTGGTCGCGACGGCGGCGGCGTCTGCTGGCCCTGGACCACCGTGAACACCGCGAACCCCAGGCCAAGGACCGCCAGCAAGGGCAATATGTACCGTATGAACATGTCTAACTCCCGCGTGAAGAGGCCAGTACCCCAACGACGTTCCCCGGTTGCCAATGACCCATCGGATCACAACGGCCCAAACCCATCCCCGACCCCAGTTCTCCCAGAGTTCAGTATCCCGATGCCCGATGCCCGATGCCCGATGCCCGATGCCAGGAAGTCGTTCCTTGATCGCTGATCTGGAATCTGGAATCTGGAATCTGTCATGATCTGGAACCTGCCTTGCAGCATCCCATATACATAAAGAAGTGCTGTAATCTTCAATATTTCATATGGTCCGTCAGGCGGCGGCTTCCTGCCCGCGATCGGTGATCTCGACGATCCGGCCGTCGTCCATGTGGGCGATGGTGTCGCCGAAGTGGAAGACGCGGTTGTCGTGGGTGACGATGATCACGGCGCGGTCGGGCCGGACGGCGGCCTTGCGGAACAGCTCCATGACCGTGAGACCGGTTTCGTGGTCGAGAGCGGCGGTTGGCTCATCGCAAACGAGCAATTTCGGCTCGTGGACCAGGCTACGAGCGATCGCCACGCGCTGTTGTTGACCGCCCGAGAGCTGGGCCGGCAGGTTCTCGATCTTGTCCCCCATGCCGAGTGAGTCGAGCACCTCGACGGCCCGCCGTACCGCTTTCGCTCGATGCCAGCCGGCGATCACGAGCGGCACCGCCGCGTTCTCGGCCGCCGTCAGCGCCGGCAGCAGGTTGTACTGCTGGAAGACGAAGCCGATGTTCGTCGATCGGAACCGAGTCTTGCGACTGTCGCTCAGTCGGGTGATGTCCTGACCGAAGACCTCGACGGACCCCTCGTCGCAATCGAGGATGCCGGCGACCACCGACATCAACGTCGTCTTGCCGCAGCCGGATGGGCCGACGAGCAGCGACATCCGGTTCGAGAAGACGTCCCAGTTGATCCCCTTGAGGGCCTGGACGCGCCGCTCTCCCGAGCCGAAATGCTTCGTCACGCTCCGGATGCGAACGGCCGGGGCATCGGAATTCGACGTGCTCATGCGAGCGCCCTTCTCCTCAACGGAAGACCACGGCCGGCTCCAGCACGACGACGCGACGGACGCTCAGGATGCTGGAGAGAATGCAGATCAGGACGATCGCGATGCCGGTGATCGGCAGCAATTGCCAGGGGGTGTAGTAGGCGATCTCTGTCCCCTGGCTGTTCATGCCGAAGAACGCCGCGAACCCGACCCCCAGGCCGTAGCCGACCAATCCGACCACCGACGCCTGCAACAGGATCATCTTCACGATGCGGAAATTCGTCGTCCCCATTGCTTTCAAGGCGCCGAATTGCTTGAGATTGTCGATGGTGAACAGGTAGAACGTCTGACCGGCGATGGCTGTGCCGATCAGGAACCCCAGGAACACGGTGATGCCGAAGTTGATGGGAATGCCGGTGTATTTGAAGAAGTAGTCGATCGTGTCCCAGACGAATTGCGGACTTGTGCGAGCGCGGAGGCCGGTCTGGGCCTCGATGCGGCGAGCGACCTCGCGTGCGACCGGGTCGGGGAGCGGGCGGCCGGCGAGGAAGGCCCGGAACCGCTCTCCTGTCGAGTGTGATGGCTGAGGCCCGACGGCCGACGGGTCGGTCTTCGCCAGCACGTACGACAGCACCTTTCGCTCTCGGGGAACGAACAGCTTGGCTCGCGAATATGTCGTGTAGACCACCGCGTTCGACTGGAATGTCCGTGTCGCCTCGCAGACGGCGACGATCACGGCACGCTGGTCGTTCATCTCCAACTCCCGACCGAGGAACCGGCTGTAGAACGTCTCCCGCGCCCGACGATAGCGTTCCGCCGCCGTGTCGAGGTCGCTCGGGTCAAGCCAACCGCGACGGGCCAGGAACGTCTGGACACCGTCGCGGATCTGTGCGCGGAGACCGGGGGCGTTCGGCTCCTCGTCCCAGGCGTCGCCCGGGAATAGCTTGCGTAGCCTCGTGAAGTCGACCAGGACCGCCTCGGGCCGCCGCAGTTCGGAAAGCCCGCCGCACAGAACCCGTTCGGGTGGCGGGGCCCCGACGAGCGAGGTATCGTCGAGCCCGAGAAGGATCACCTGCTCGATCACCTCGTGCCGCGTGCCGTCCACGCCGGTCGAGTTGACCTTCGCCCGGGCGATCCCCTTGTAGAGGGGAACCGCCCAGAGCACTCCCTCCACGCCTCGGGTCCGGTACAAGTTGTTCTCCTGCATCGGCTTGACGTCGTCGATGTAGCGGACGTTCGGGTCCATGACCCACAGGTCGGCCCCGGTGATGTCGTAGATCTGCCCGGCTGTCCGGCACATCAACCCGCAGAAGATCGACCCTTGCTGGGTGATCAGGAGCGCGGCGAAGGTCAGCCCCAGGACGATCCCGAAGAACTTCGCCTTGTCGCCGATCAGCATCTTCAGCGCGATCCAGGACATCTCAATCGGCCTCCCCCGGCGCCGTCGGCTTGACCGGGATGCGACCCTTTGGCACCCCCGCCGCCAGCGCTCCGAGCGTGAACGACGTGATGTGATCGGTCAAAAAGTCCAGGTCCAGGAGCGTGACGAACGACTCGCGTCCGACCACGCGCTCGGCCATCGACCGTGCCAGCTTGTAGTGCAAGCACTGGCCGACAATGCTAAAGACGACCGCCATCAATTCTCGTCCCTGAAGGTCCGGCCGCAGTCTGCGCACGACTTCGCTCATCTTCGCGAACCGTGGGCGAATCACTTCCCTCACGAAGGCCTCCGAGGCCTTTGTCGGGCGGAGGACTTCTCGGAGCATCAGTGCATGGTGCCAGCCGTCGGTCCCCTCGTTGAGGATGTCCTTGAGGAAGTGGTGGACTAGCAGTCGCAGTTGCTCGTCCGGCGGGCCCCGCGGCGTCAAGTTCCGGGTCCGGCCCCTGTTGCATCGCACACTGATGGGCCAGTTTCAGGGCTTGAATATACAGGGCCTCCTTGTCGCCAAAGTGGTAGTTCACAGCGGCCAGGTTCGCCCCCGCGCGGTGGGCGATCGACCGGATCGTCGCCTGGTCGAACCCCTTCTCCGCGAACTCCTGTCCCGCGGCTTCCAGCAATCGGTCCCTGGTTGGATCGCCTGAAGACATCGGACTCACCACCTACGAGCACGCGCATGAAACAATCGATTCAAACGTACGTTTCAATCAATTGTATGCGGTGGCAACCTGTTGTCAAGGGGAGATGGTCTCGGTTTGTCGCCGTCCTGGGTTTTTTAAGTGAACCCAGGTCCATGGTTGCAGAAATTGCGCGACGTAACTTATTGATTTCAAAGGGTGTTCGGGATGTTTCCGAACGAAGCCAAAGTCGTGCGGGTTCGGCTCGCAAGGTTTGTCGCGGGGTGCTAGACTGAGGGGGTGCGAGCGCGTGGTGTGACGGCCCAGGGACGAGCATTCCCCATGCATGCCCTCGAGTTTCTGCGCGGCAAGACGGCCCGGTCGGCAAAGCCTCTGAACGCGGTCCACGGCGACGACGCGTACCTGCGCCACGAGGCCGTGGCGACCATCGTGCGGGCCGCCCTTGGGGACGACCCCGACGAACTCTCGGTGGCCCACTTCAGTGGTGAGAACGCCAGTCTGGCCGACGTCCTCGACGAGCTCCGCACGCTCCCCTTCCTGGCCCCACGGCGGGTCGTCATCATCGACGAGGCCGACAAGTTCGTCACGGCTCACCGCCGCGAGCTGGAGTCCTACGCCGACCGCCCCTCGGAGACCGGGGTGCTGGTCCTGTGCCCGAAAACCTGGTCGTCGAGCACCCGGCTCGCCAAGCTCTTCGCCGCGAAGGGCCAGGCCGTCGAGTGCAAGGCCCCTCGGGAAAGCCGAGCTCCCCGCCTGGCTGGGCGAGCTGGCCCGGGAGCGGTTCGGGACGAAGCTGGGCCCGAGGCCGCCCGACTGCTCGTCGAGCTGGTCGGCCCCGAGGCCGGTCTGCTGGTCGCCGAGGTCGACAAGCTGTCCACCTACGTCGGGGAGCGCAAGGCGATTCAGCGCGACGACGTGGCCCGGATGGTCGGCGCGGGGCGGGTCGAGACGATCTGGCGCGTTCTGGACGCCGCGACGACCGGCCACGCCGCCGAGGCCCTCGACGATCTCGACCGTCTCCTGACCTCGGGAGAGCACCCGGTCGGGCTCCTGGCGGCGATGAGCTTCTCGCTTGCGAAAGGTCCACCACGCCGGCCAGTTGCGCACGCTCGCGACGGCCGCTCGCCGACGCCTGCCGGGAGGCGGGGATCTATCCCCGCGACATCGAGAAGACCGGCCACCAGCACAGCCACCTCGGCCCGTCGCGGGTCGATCGGCTCCCCGAACTGCTGCTCCGGACCGACCTGGAGCTGAAGGGGGCCACCCCGTTGCCGCCGCGCGTCGTGATCGAGCGGTTTTTGCTCCACCTGGCCCGCCCCCGTAACGACTGACCGAACCGGGCGGGGCGCAACCCACGACAACACCTCATGGAACACTGTATCGAGACGATTGAACGGATCGTGGCCTCGGATGACGAGCCGGGCCGCCTCGCTCTGCTCCAGCTCGGCTACAACCTGGGGCGCCTCAGCGAGTTGACAGGGCTCGGCCGGGCCGAGTTCTGGGATCGCTGGAAACCGGCCGTCGACCAATGGGACCGCCCGGCCCTGCGCCTGCTCGCCCAGGGCCTGCGTGACCTCCCGACGATCGGATGACATCGGGCCAACGAATACGACGACGCCCCTTGACGTCTTGTATTGCACGCGTCGATGCGTCGATTCGCAACCAATGCTTGAACTTGAGCGGATCGAGGATTTCGACCATAGTGACCAGAATACGCGCCGATGGGCGGAGCCCGGCGGGATGGTCGGCGTAACCGTATTCCTCCCAGGACGAGGTGACGAGGATGGTTCGGTTCGGTCGCAGCGCCAGCATCGTCGTGATCGCCTTGACGCTTCTTTGGGCCGTCCGCCCGACGCGGGCCGTGGAGGCCTGGGACGCCATCTATGTCGGCGGCCAGAAGGTCGGCCATACCCATATCCGCGTGGAGCCCGTCAAGGACGCCAAGGGCCGAGAACTGGTGCGTGTCCAGCTCAATACCGTGGCCAGCTTCCAGCGCGGCAGCGACCGCGTGAACATGGAGATGCGCTACGGGACGATCGAGACAAAGGACGGGGCCGTGCTGCGGCTCGACACCCGAACTCGAGTCGGTCGCGAGGAGCTGCGCCTATGGCGATGTCGTTGAAGACACGATGATCCTCATTCTCGAGAACGGTTCCAACCGCCAGCAACAGTCGATGGCCTGGGGCCCCGACGTGCATGGTCCTTACGCGCCGGAGTTGAGCCTCTCCAGGCAACCCATGAAGCCGGGTGAGACGCGCGACCTGAAAATGTTCATCCCCGTCCTGAACCAGATCGGCACGACCCATCTGGTTGCCGGGACGATGGAGGAGGTCACCCTTGGCGGTGGGGCGTCGCGGTCACTCCTGAGCATCCAGCAAACGACCGACGACTCGAGCGGCAAACCCATGCCCGAGAACGACGCGACTCTCTGGATCGACCAGACGGGACAGATCCTCAAGACACGATCGGAGATGCTCGGCGGGATGGAGTACTACCGCACCACGAAGGAGGCCGCGATCGCACCTGACGGCGACTTCGACCTGCTCGCCGCGACGATGATCAAAACCACCCGCCGCATCCCGAACGCCGAGCAAACCCGCGACGTCGTCTACAAGCTCACCTATTCCGGAGGCGACCTGGCGGAGATCTTCCCGAACGACCACCGGCAGACCGTCCAGCCCGGTTCCAGTCCCGGCGCGGGGACGATCGAGGTCCGCACCGACAGTCCGACCTCCGGCCCCTCCGGCGCGGCCACGGCTTCCGAGAAAGACATCCGCCCGAACCCGCTCGTCAACAGCGACGACGCCCAGGTGATCGCCCACGCCAAGGACGCGGTGGCGAATCGCACCGATCCCTGGGAGAAGGCGGTCGCCATCGAGGAGTGGGTCTTCAAGAACCTCAAGAACAAGAACTTCGGGACCGCGTTCGCCTCGGCCCGGGAGGTCGCCCGCAACCTTGAGGGGGATTGCAGCGAACACGGCGTCCTGGTCGCCGCCATGTGCCGCGCCTCGGGAGTGCCCTGCCGCGTCGTGGTCGGGTTGGTCTACGTCGATCAACTCGGTGGCTTCGGGCCCCATCTCTGGAACGAGGTTTACGTCAATGGCCACTGGGTCGCGATCGACGCCACGTTCAATCAGTCGCAGGTCGACGCGACCCACCTTAAGATTTCCGCAACGAGCCTTGACGGGGTGTCCCCGTTCGAGGCCTTCGAGCCGGTGACACGGGTCTTCAACCAGCTGAAGATCGAGCCCCTGGAGATCCGCTGAGGACTGGAGTCCGCGACCGGGCGTCCTTGTCCGGTCTGGTCAAGCCCCGTAGACTTCGGCATAGGCCCCTTCGTTCAGGCAACATCGGTGGATGGTGATCCGGTCGGGGCCTCTTGACATCCGGGAGACCCCGACCCATGCTGACCAGACGGCTCCGAATCGCCCTCTCGCTGACCCCGCTGGGTCTAATCCTCGCCTGGGCGGAACCGGCTCGGTCTCAAGGGGGGGGACCGCTTCCCCAACCTGGCGTGCGAGGTCAGACGGCCAGCTCTCAACCCGCCGCTCAGGCCGACCCCCGCTCCGAGGCCGAGATTGCCCTGCTCCGCGCCCTCGCCTCGCACCCGGTGACGGCCCCTTACCCGTTCCAGACAGGGCGTCGGGGCGACAAGGTCGTCCTTTCTGGCGTTGTGGGAACCAAGTACATCCACGATGTCGCAATCCGCGTCTCCATCGACGCGGGCATCCCGATCTACGACAACCTGGTGATCAATACGGCGGCCGTCACCCGACCGATTCCCGCGACGGCCCCTGTCGCGAGGGCACCTGTGCCCGGCATGGCTCCGGTAGGTGTTCCGGGAACGCGAGTGCCCATCAGTGGAGTGCCTCCTTACGTCTATCCTCAACCTCTGTTCGGCTACTATGACGACCCGTTCTACGGATTTGAACCCCCCGTCATCAGCTATCCGCCGTGGTGGCCCGCCCTCTCCGCTCGCCGTTTAACCGAGACGGCCGCCGCCGTGGTGGCCGCGACTCCCTCCCCGACACCGGACCAACCTGCTGCGAACCAACCATTACTGGAGGACGGCTCCGTTGAGATGACGATCGATCCCCTGGGGTTCGCGAAGCTACGCGGGGTCGTCCCGGACCAGAGGACGAAGCTCGCCATCGGTCAACGGGCCTCGCGGTTGCCGGGCGTCAAGGGGGTCATCAACGATCTGGAGATCGCGGACCCGGGTCTCCCGGTCGACAACACTCAGGCCCCCCCACCACCGCCGACTCCGTACCGTCCGACCTCCGACGACGTTCCCCAACAACCGATTCCCCCGCCCCCGCAACTCGAGCCACCGACCGTGAACGCTTTCAACGAGGAGGCAACGGCCGCGCAAGTCCCGAACGAGGTCGCGGGCGTCCCGCCTCCCATCGGTGTCGATGACCTGACGCTCGAAGCGGGCGTGTCGTCGGCCCTTTCCAGGTCGCCGGATCTGGCGGACTTGCCGATCGTGACCTCGATCGGCAATGGAGTCGTCACGATCCGGGGCCACGCCCCCTCGGCCTTCGAGGCGATGCTCGCCTTTCGAGCGGTTCAGTCGGTCCCAGGCGTCCGGCGGATCGTCGACCAGATCGACTTCCCCGTCCCGTCACCGGAGGACATCAACCCTCTACTTGAGCGAGGCCGCTCCGAGTACGTGGAGGCGTATCTCGCCTGGCACCTTGCCGAGAACCTGGGTGAGCAGGTTCATATCGAATCGGTCGTGTTACGTGACGAGCTACTGGTCCTCCGAGGCTCGATTTCCGCCGAAAGTGACCGTCGCCGCGTGATGGCGATCCTACATTCGATGCCACTCCTGCGCGGCTTTCAAATTGAGGTGCATCTAGTTGCACGTTGAAGATGAGAAGAATGGGCGAATATTGCGGTGCGCAGGGCCCGCAGGGCTTCCCGCAAAAGAGAATATTGCAGGAATCGTGTGGAACTGACCTTGATCGAAGATTCAAACCGCACGTAGGATAAGCCCGCGCCGGGAGGGAGGCTCGAACCCCGGTCAGGTTTGACGTTTCGGTCGAGGAGCCGCCAGTACCTAGGAAGGGGACCTGGTTCGCATGATCGCCAACACGGAAGTGGGCGTCCAGAGAACTACTGGCGCGACCATGAGAGACGGATCCGTCCCCACCCCCGAGTTGTTCGACTCGGTTGACGAACTGGAACGTGCGCTCGGACGGACGCAGCGCTGGCTGCTCGATCATCAGCATGACGACGGCCACTGGGTGGGCGAGCTCCAGGGGGACACGATCCTCGAATCGGAATACGTCTTGCTGATGGCCTACCTCGGCCGCGAGCGAGACGAGGTCTGCATAAAAACCTGCAAGTACCTGCACGGCCATCAACTCCCGGACGGCGGTTGGTCCATCTACCCGGGCGGGCCGATGGATGTCAGTTCCTCGGTGAAGGCCTATTTTGCGCTGAAACTCGTCGGGATGAACCCGGATCACCCCTCGATGGTGGCGGCCCGCCGCGCGATCCTCGAGGCCGGCGGCGCCCAGCAGTGCAACAGTTTCACAAGGTTCTACCTCGCCTTGCTCGGACAGATCTCCTACGACGAATGCCCGAGCGTACCGCCGGAGCTGACGCTCCTGCCTCCCTGGCTGAACTTCAGCCTCTATGCGATGTCGTCCTGGACGCGGACGATCGTCGTGCCACTGACGATCATCTCTGCCCTGAAGCCCGTGCGAAACGTGCCGGAGGGTTCGGGAATCCCCGAGCTATTCCGGGACGACCTGCCACGCCGACCGTGGCGCCGTACCGGCCGCTGGTTGAGCTGGCGCAATTTCTTCTTTGGTGTGGACCGCATCCTGAAGTGTGCCGAGCGGATCGTGCCTCAGTCTTGGCGGACGCCGGGCATCCGTGCCGCGCATCGTTGGATGCTCGACCACTTCGAGAACTCCGATGGCCTGGGCGCCATCTTCCCGCCGATGATCTACACGATCATCGCCCTGCATTGCCTGGGATATGAGAAGAACTCCGCGTACATGACCTGGGCGTTGAAACAACTCGAAGATCTGTTGATCGAGGAAGATGGTGCTGTCCGGGTTCAGCCTTGTGTTTCTCCGGTCTGGGATACGGCCATCGCCACGATTGCACTGGCCGACGCCGGTCTGCCATCATTCCATCCCGCCTTGAAGAGGGCCTCAGACTGGTTGCTTGAGCGGGAGGTTCGTACTGCTGGGGACTGGCACGTTCGACGTCCTGGGGTCGAACCGAGTGGCTGGCACTTCCAGTACCGCAATGAACTCTATCCGGACATCGACGACACGGCGATGGTTTTGCTCGCTCTGCGTCGCACCGCGTTCGCAGATAATGCGAACATTCAGGACGCGACCGATCGGGCGGTCGCCTGGCTGCTGGCGATGCAGAATCGTGACGGCGGCTGGGCGGCCTTCGACGTCGACATCGACAATCAGATCCTGACGCAGGTTCCGTTCGCCGACCACAACGCGATGCTGGACCCGAGCTGCGCCGACATCACCGCGCGAATGCTCGAGATCCTGGGTGGGCTCGGCTACCGCGAAGACAATCCGACCGTCGCCCGCGCCCTGGAGTTTCTCTGGTCGACCCAGGAACCTGAAGGATGCTGGTACGGCCGCTGGGGCGTCAATTATATCTACGGAACCTGGCAGGTTCTTCTCGGCTTGCGGGCCATCGATTTCCCCATGGACCACTCCGTGGCCCGACGCGCCTCGGACTGGATCGAATCCGTGCAGCAGCCTTGCGGCGGCTGGGGAGAAACCTGCGCCAGCTACGACGACCCGACGCTCAAAGGTCAGGGCGAGCCGACCGCTTCGCAAACCGCCTGGGCCGTGCTCGGCCTGATCGCCGCGGGTCGAGCCGACTCCCCGGCAGTGCGCCATGGCATCCAGTTCCTGATTAATACCCAGGATGTCGATGGCTCGTGGGAAGAGGCTGCGTTCACCGGAACCGGGTTTCCTCGGGTCTTCTACCTGAAGTATCACCTCTACCGCGTCTACTTCCCGCTGATGGCACTGGGACGCTACCGCGCCGCCGCCGCGAAGAGGTCGCCAGTCGCCAACCCGGGTCGGCTGGCCTGCGGAGTCCCGGCATTGCCCCTCTCGCGGGACGTCTGAGTTGCAATGATCTCTTGTTGAGATTTGGAACATCGACCGGGCCAGGGATGTTGCCCCGCGCTCTCCAAGGAGGCCGAGCCTGATGGGTCTGCGACTACGATTCCCGCTACCGATGACCGCTCGAATTGCCGGCTACGTCGGCCGGAAGAAGCTCTCGGGCACCAAGCGGTTTCCAATGGTCCTGATGCTCGAACCGCTTCACGCCTGCAACCTGACCTGCACGGGCTGCGGTCGCATCCGGGAATACTCCCAAACAATTAAACAGAAGCTCTCGATCGAGGAGTGCCTCGACGCCGTCGACGAGTGTGGCGCTCCGGTCGTCTCGATCTGTGGCGGTGAGCCGATGATCTACCCCGGCATCGGCGAGCTGACGGCCAAGATCCTCGAACGCAAGAAGGTCGTCTACCTTTGCACGAACGGGATGTTCATCCGCAAGAAGATCAAGGATTTCCGACCATCGAATCGGTTCTTCTTCAACGTCCATCTCGACGGCATGCGGAAGACGCACGACATCGCCGTGGAGCGCGAGGGTGTCTTTGATCAGGCGATTGATGGCATTCGCTGCGCCAAGGAAGACGGCTTCATGGTCTGCACGAACACCACGGTGTTCAAGGAGACCGACGTGGCCGAGCTCGACGAGATGTTCGGTTATCTCACTGGCCTCGGCGTCGATGGCTTCATGATCTCGCCCGGTTACGAGTACGCCGCGGTTGACTCCAAGGAGATCTTCCTGGACCGTGGGATGATTCGCGAGAAGTTCCGAGCCGCCGACCGGATGTTCAAGAAGTACAGGTTCGCCACCTCGCCGGTCTACCTGGAGTTTCTCCAGGGCAAGCGTGAGATGGAATGCACCGCCTGGGGCAACCCGACGCGCAACATCCTCGGATGGAAGGGCCCGTGCTACCTGATCACCGACATCCACCACAAGTCGTTCGATGACCTGCTGAACAAGACCCCCTGGGACAAGTACGGTTACGGCAAGGACCCCCGCTGCGAGAACTGCATGGTCCACTCGGGATACGAGGCGTCCGCCGCCCTGGGAGTCAACGGCCAGCTCGGCGACACGCTGAAGATGATCAAGTGGCAGTTCGTCTGACGCGAACCTTTCTCGACGCTCCCCCCGACACACGCTCGGCCGAGGGAGTTCTTCGGCACTACGCATTTTCGGGGTCACGACATCTCGATCGGACCGGGCCAGGACGCGATCATGCCAACGACAGGGGGCCATTCCGTTGAGTGATCCGGAGTCTCGGCGTGCTCCCGCACCGGACCCGGCGGACATTGGAATTGTCGCCGCCTTGCCGATCGAGGTCGCCCCATTGAAGGACAGGCTCTCGGACGTGCGAAAGTACTCCGTGGGTCGCTTCAAGGTTGTCGAAGGTGATTGCGGCGGCATGATCGTCGCCCTGATCGTCACGGGCCCAGGACGCTCGGCAGCACGACAGGGTACAGAGTTGCTTCTTGCCGGCCATCGTCCAAGGTGGATCATCTCCACTGGCTTCGCCGGGGCGCTGATCCCCGACCTGGATCGCCACACGATCCTCGTCGCGAACGAGGTCACAGACCTCGAAGGTCGGGGATTGTCGATCGACGTCGAGATGACCGATAACGGCCCCTACCGCAAGGGTCGTCTGCTTACGGTCGACCAGATCATCCGCACGGCGGCCGAGAAGGCCGTCCTGCACGACCGCACCGGCGCGATCGCCGTTGATATGGAGACCACGGCCATCGCTCATGTCTGTGCCCAGCGTGGGGTACGCTTTCTCTCAATCCGGATCATAAGTGACACCGCTTCCGAAGAACTCCCTCCGGAAGTCCTCACGATCCTGGGACCGACCGGCAGTTACCGCCTTGGGGCTGCTGCCGGTGCGATCTGGAAGCGACCGTCGAGCCTCAAGGATCTGTGGGCCCTGCGCGAGCATGCGACCGAGGCGGCCCGACGCCTCTCCCTCGCGTTGCCCAACTTCTTGATGCAACTCTCCTGAGCATGATCGGCCCAGCGAGGGCCCGTCTCGACAACACTTTCGATCCTCTCCCGGCCAGCCGAAGAGTCAGCCGACGTGTGAGCCGGCACGGGCCTTCCTTATGACCTCAATCGGCTGTCCGGGCCGCACTTCAGCCCCCCACCTTGACCGACCGTTCAGGGGCCGACCACGTTGGTCACCGTCGGGTCCGTCTGCCACAAGTACAGGAACGCTGGAAGTTTGCCACGGTCGAGTCCCGGGTAGCTAAGTGGAATGATCTGTCCCTGAAGCGGCCGGTTGGGCGCGATATCATAAAGCGATCGGACTGGCAATGAACTTCGGTGGAGATTAACGACCTCGGCATTCGACAGGCCTGCCAGCAGTTCCGCCTCGCGAATTGCGTCGTCGATATATCCCAGACGATCGACCATGTGTTGATTCAGTGCGCGGGAGGCCGGCAAAACGCGACCGTCGGTCAGGGCCTCTTGATCCGCGATCGTCATGCCTGGTCGCAAATTCAACACTCGGGTGCGAAAACGGTTCGAAAACAAGTCAACCATGTCCTCGATCAAAGACCGGGCCTCGTCAGTCAGCGGTCGGGTCACGGTCCCCATGTCCACCAGGTCTCCCGACGGGATCGTGTCGGCCAGGATGTTGAACTGGGCCATGGCGTCCTGAAGGTTGTAGTGGTTGAACAGGGCCCCGACTCCTCCGGTGACGGTTGTCGGATGGGCCACGACCAGGTCCGCACCGACGGCGAGATAGTACGCGCCACTGGTTGCGAGGTCCATCAAGCAAGCGACCACCGGCTTGCCCGTCCCGAGTCGGAATCGCCGGAGTTCCTCGGCCATGATGTCACACGCCGTGACCCCTCCCCCCGGGCTGTTGATTCGCAGCACAACGGCACGAATTTGAGGGTCCGCGGCGGCAGCCTCGAGCTTTTCTCGGAATGTCGCGACGGGATTTTCACCGGCTGAGTACAGTCCCACCATGTTCTGGTTGAGCATGAGGCCGTCGACATCAACCACGCCGACCCGCGACGAGCATGCTCCACCAGGGGAACCTCGAACGACCGTGGCAACGATCGGCCCGGCGTCGGGAGATCCCGCCGGTAGCTTGACCTCGAATTGACCATTGATCTGTCCCGCAACAGCGGCGTCTGCATGGACCGTCCCATGAAACGGGATCGAGTGGCATCCGGTCGACATGACAGTCACGATCAGGGAGCAGCCCCACAAGATCCGCGATTTGCGATGAGTCTCCGACTGCATCGTGTTTCCCCCTCGAACGCCACTCACTCGCGGAGGACTTCAGCCCACCGACAGCAAACGCTACAATCGAAAATATCGGTAGAATTGCTCCGAAACTGTTCCCTCTTGCTCAACCCGAGGCGTGTGCTCATGCCGCTGCTCGTTGTTCTACTGAGTCAGATGGCCCTGGGACAAACTCCGGAGATCGAGCCCGAGCACAGGGAAAACCCGGTCTATCAGACGTTACTCATAGAGGGATTGGCCCTTCAAGGTGCCACGGTCCTCCTACCGGTCCCCATCCTTCGCGACGGCCAGTCCCCGGAACAGCAACGGACTGCGATCGCTCAGGTGGTCGGATCGGATCGTGCGGTGAACGAACTGCTACGCGATTCGGTCACGGCACCGCTCAAACTCGC
The DNA here is from genome assembly GCA_963779675.1 of uncultured Isosphaeraceae bacterium. Lineage (GTDB taxonomy): Bacteria > Planctomycetota > Planctomycetia > Isosphaerales > Isosphaeraceae > CAVZZM01. The sequence goes on along the minus strand of CAVZZM010000014.1, from coordinate 745,156 downwards.
AGTGCGTGACGTGAAGTATCCGAGCGGCGTCGTTCGTATCGCCGATCTCTGGTTTGTCATTCATGCCGATCTCGACGAAGTGGACCTTGATGAGTTCGGGGCCGACGCGAACGATGAGGGACAAACCGAGGTCGGGAACATGGCCTTTCGGGCACGCCTGATACCGAAGGACGAACTGAAAGAACGCCAGTTCAAGACCGAAGGCGATTTGGATCGCTTTGTCCACCTAAACGCATTACTGCTCAATCGCATCGGGCTCGAAGCGACAAATCGGGTCGTTGCCACCCGCTCGCCCGCTTCGCTGGTGGTGGCGTCCCGGACGTCCCCGGCCTTTGATTCGGACGCCGAGTATCCGAATCGTTGGTGGCCAATTGTCCGGAAAGGAGGTCGACCGGTCGCCGGCCAGCCGTCGCCCTATGTCGGCTGGGCCAGCTATGCCAAGGTCACCGCCCTCGATTTCGAACCCGGCGCCTTGCTCATCGAGTTTCATCTGGCCTTTGCGGAACCTCAAGACTGGTTCAACGGTGCTCCGCTACTTCGATCAAAGCTTAGCCTCATTGCCCAGGATCAGGTCCGCTCTCTACGTCGGGAGATCATGCAACGCCGCGAACCTGGAGGACCATCGGACGCAAGGTGAGTGTGGGCCGATGGTCCGTTCCTTGGCCATGCGACAGCTGAGGTTGAACGCCTCGCTCTCCTCGCCGAGAGGGACGTTCTACCAACAGATCGGCCGGCAACGAATCGAAAGGTCGGGACCATGGTCCCGACGGATTGCGAGAGCTGTCAGATGTTGAGAAGAGTACTGGTCCCGGGCGAACTGCCAAATAGCGGGGTCGTCATCGATGCCCGGCCCGAACGCGATGCCGATCACCGAACCCGGTTCGTGCAGGAGGATCGAGAACTGGTCGAGCGGGCACGACAACCCCAGGCCCCGGGCCTTGATATAGGCCTCCTTCAAGGTCCAGTACTCCAGAAATTGTCGGCCCCGCGATTCCGGATCGAGGCTTTCGAGCGCCTCGGTCTCGACCTGGGAAAAGAACCGGCGCGCAATGCGGATGCTGGGAACGGAGCGGCCGAGGCTCTCGACGTCGATCCCGACGTCTCGGTCCCGGGTGACCGCCATCGCCACGAGCCCGTCCGTGTGAGAGACGTTGTAGCATAGCCGACATGCGTCTGCCGGCTCCCGGATCGAGGGTCGTCCATGCGCATTTACGGCAAATCGCCACTGTTGTGGCTTGACGTCGCAGTACAGTGACAATACGAATCGAACCATGGACCTCGTGACCAGGAATTCCTGCCGCTTTCGCTTCAGGGAGAGCCGTTCCATCGCGTTGCGTTCCGACGGAACCATCAACTCCCAGCACGTGTTCCACCGTTCGAGAACCTCGACCTGCGCAGGCTCGGCGTACCATACGTGGACCTCGTTGTCGCCGAGAGGCACTTCTGGCATGGATGATTCTCATGAGTGTTCGCATTTAAATGTATGGTACTCGGATCGCTCGATCAGCACCCTCAGGATGGGCCGTGCAGGCCGGTCGAACCCGACGGCCTCCCCTCCGCCTCGCGGAGAGATTGCGCGAGATATCATGTCGGGCGGGGCGGCAAACTTTCCATGAATATGCTCACCTCAAGGAAACCCATAGGTTTCCAAAGTTCCCACGACACGGCAATTTACCACGGAATCAATGGGCCCCCAAACCGACAACCTCGAGCCGCCAGGAGTCGAGGCAAACCTTAACGTGTCGCCCGACTGCCGTCCCCACGTTGCGTCGCATTGCATGTTGAGGCCGCTCGGGGTATCTTCCGACTCCATCGAAGTCTCACGCGAAGGTGATGCCGGAGGTTCCATGACCGCTCAGGTGACGAGCGTCTTTCTCTACGTTGACGACATGCTCCGGTCGATCGACTTCTACCACGAGATTGTCGGGGCCGAGGTCAATCAGGTCCACGCCGAGTTCGAGGGTGGGCCAATCAGCCTGGCCATCTTGCGCATCGGCGGCTTTGCGATCATGCTCCACCCTCAAGAGCCTCACACTGAGGAGTTCAAGGACCAACGAGTGGGGCTCGGGATGCACCTTCAACTCCTCGTCGAGGATGTGGACGCCTTCTATCGCCACTGTCTCGATGAAGGGGCGATGCTGAGTGTTTCCGGCGAGCCGGTCGATCAAGAATGGGGCTGGCGGGAGTTCGCCCTGAAAGACCCGGACGGCTACGTCTGGTCGATTTATCAGGATAAGTCGGGCGGAAAGTGGGTTTGACAACTCAACCGAGCGAGTTCGCCACGTCTCGACACCCGACGCGAGGATTGGTGGTCAAGATGTCGACCCTGCCCGCGGACTGGCTGTACGATCGGACGTCGATCGAGGATGTCGAGGAGGACCTCGCCGAACTGGGCGCGAGCGATTTCTGGCTGAGGCAGTGGCGTGAGATGCTCACGCGATTTTGCCCAGGGGATGAACTCTGGACCTTCGGAGGCGAGTTGATCGCCGAGCCCTTCTCCGAAGAGTGCTGGCGAGAACATGGCTGGCAAAATAGGTTTGCCCTCGTGCGGGACGGCGAGGTCATGGAGACGGTCTCGGAGCCCTGGTAACCCACACCCCGCGCTGCGTCGGTAGCTCGGCGAACGCACGAACCCGCCGATGGCCTCCGGTTCTCCCTGACGATCCGGCATCCACCTGTCGGACAACGGGTTGCCGCCGGCACGATGCTTTAAAGCCACGATTCAGAATGTTTTAGTGGGATGGGGCCTGGCGAGAGGTCGAACCTTCGACCGGCTGTTCCGGGTGAACGGATGGGGTTGGTTGGGGGACGTTACGGCTTCGGGACCACTGGTAATAGATCCCGACCAGCAGGCAGAAGCTGCCATACATCTGCGTCAGCGTCCCTTGCGGCAGCGGTTTGGTCAGTTTGGCCCCGAGAAGATTACCGACGAGCAATCCCAGAGCAATGGCCGCCCCGAGGTCTGCGCGGGACTCGCCTCGGCGGCGGTACTCGAGGACACCGAGGATGCCGACCGGCCAGACCTGGGCGAACAACGACGTTCCCACCGCTGTCTTCTGGTCGAGCCCCGCAAGCAGTTTCAGGGCGGGGACGATGACCAGTCCCCCGCCGATCCCGAACAGCCCGCCGAGGACCCCGGCCACTACTCCAATGGCGAGCCCAAGGGCCGGCCCCAGGACCTCCTCCCCTGAGGGCTCGCCACTGCCCTCGGACCAGAGATTGTTCAAAATGAAGTAGAGTCCGACGACGAGCAGGAATAGGCCATAGAGCCGCTTCATGAGGGAGGGTGGCAGGGGCGCTGTCAGACTTGGCGCCGAGAAGGGCCCCGGCCGCGAAGCCCAGGGCGACCGTCGTGCCCCAGTCGAACCGGGCCTGCCCTCGCGAGTAGTACTCCCAGACTCCCAACAAGCCAACCGGCCAGACCAGGGCGAACAGCGAGGTACCGGTCGCCGTTTTCTGGTCGAGCCCCATGAACAGCACCAGCGCCGGGACGATGATCAGGCCGCCGCCGATCCCGAACAATCCCCCGAGCACCCCCGCCGTGAGGCCGAGGCTGAGCATCGCCCCGATCAACCGGCCTGCCGTCCTGTCCTTCATGGGTCAATCCTTCGCGGTGAGCGCCAGCAATGTCGCGCAACCGGCCAGTCCCGCGGTCTCGATCCGTAACAGCGTCGGACCCAGACCCACGACGCGACCGCCACGATCCCGGGCTGCCAGGGCCTCCTTGTCGGTGAACCCACCCTCGGGGCCAATCGCGAGCGTGACCGTTGATTCCAGGCCCAGTACGGCGCGCTGGATCGGCGGGCCGCCGGGATGGGCGACAAGGAGTGTCGGTGTCGAGGTCGAACGTGGGTTCTGGTCGAGGAACTCGAGCCAATCCACCGGATCGTCAAGGACCATCAGTCGGTTGCGGCCGCACTGCTTCGCGGCCTCGATGACGACGCGACGGAGCCGGTCGAGCTTTGAGCCTCTGGGGTCGACCGTCGACCGCTCGGTACGCAGCGGAACGAGCCGGCGAACGCCCAGCTCGGTAGCTTTTTCCACCAGCCAGTCAAACCGTTCCCCCTTGGGCACCGCCGAGGCGAGCGTCAGCGACAATGATGCGAGGCGGTCGGGCACGGTTTCCAGAACCCTCACCTCCACGCGATCTTTGCCCAATCCTTGCACCTCGGCCCGATACCCCATCCCCCGACCGTCAAAGACCTCGACCACCTCGCCAACCTCGACCCTTCGCACGCGGACCATGTGTCTGGCCTCTTCCGGACCGAGCGTGATCCGACCCGCAACCGGTGGATCGGGGCAGTAGTATCGGTCGGCCATCACATCCTCGGGGGTCGGGGCCAAAGGATCGGGGCCATCTTACCGATTGTTAGGGTGAGAAGGCGAGGGAGGATGCTGACGGCCGGATCGGCCCCCATTGCATCGCCTGCGATCTCGATACGCCGACACGCGAGGGGACTCGAACCGATGCTTTGTTCTCATTGGGGATTGCGACGAGATCCGTTCGGCGAAGTCGGGGTGGGTTATGTTTCGACCCCGACCCACGACGAGGCAGTCGCTCGAATCCTACACGCGGTGGAGGCGGGAGAGCGTCGCGTGACGCTGACTGCGAGCACTGGGCTTGGCAAGACGACCGTTCTCGCCGCGGCGCTTAAGCGGCTTCATCTACCCAGACGACGTATCGCACGAGTCGTGGCCCCCTTGGACGGTACGTCACTCCTCGCGGAACTCGCCGGCGGTCTCGGGATGGCAACGGGCCGTCTCGCCGACCGCGCGAACGCCTGGCGCACGCTGTCGGACGCAGCGAAATTGTGTCGTCTCCAGGGCCTGTCCGTGCTGATCGCGGTTGAGGATGCCCACTGGCTCACAGAGCCTGCCGATCGGGACGACCTCGATCGCTTGAGCGCGCTCGATCGCCATCCGTCCGCGCGGCTCTCGGTGGTTCGGGTCGGGTGCCCTCCCGACGACGAGTCCTCCGGGCTGGGGCGCCGACCCCTGGGACCTCGCGATCCGGTTGCTTCCCCTGACTCGAACCGAAACCGAATCGTATGTGCGGCAGAAACTCGCCAGCGCGGGTCGAACCGAGCCGACGTTCACCTGCCGGGCCATTACACGGTTGCATGGGCTGGCGTGCGGCGTGCCCCGAGGGATCGACCGGCTCGCCTCGCTGAGCCTGGCGGCCGGCGCCCTGAGAGGTCTCGAGATGATCGGATCGGAGATCTTGGACGACGTGGCGGCCGAATGTGGCGGGTGGGCGATGGCGTCTTGAAGAGGCGGCTTCCTCACCAGGGATCGAGTCGAAACCTTGTCCGAATCGGGATTACGCCGGGCCATCCCAACCGGGGTGGCAGAGGCTCGAACCACCGTGTTACGATGACAAGGGCCATCGACGAGCCCGCCAACGCGAGGCGCGAGGACGCTCTGGTTCGTTGATCGGATGTCACTCCTCGACCTGGATTTCCTCTACATGACACAGAAGCCATTCCCGTTGAGAGATCCGGCGAAGTCCGCGTTTCTGGCGTGGTTGATGCCGGGCCTGGGGCATTATTACCAGGGGCGCCGGGGGAAAGCCTTTCTGTACGCCGTCTGCGTTCTTGGCCTGTTCTTTCTCGGCCTGGCCCTCGGTGAGGGGAAGATCGCCTTCTGGCGGTGGACGAGTCCGTTGCGAGATCCCGGAGAATTTCCGGGCGAGCTACCTGTGCCAGTTCTTCGTCGGGTTGCCTGCCTTGCCCGGGGTGATCCAGGCGACGTTGCGACACTTTGGGATTGAGCCGATCCTCTGGGGTTATCTCGACGCCCCATCGCAGAACGCCATCAACGCCCTTCACCCGAAGTTTGGTAAGCTCGTCGAGGTCGGTTGGGTCTATACGGTGGTGGCCGGTTTGCTGAACATCCTGGCGATTTATGACGCCTATGAAGGGCCAGCCTACGGCGAGGAGGAGGCCGCGATCCATGGCTTCGGCATCGGAGCAACTGAACGCGGAGGCGAGGGCATGACGAACATCAATATTTACTGGTACGTCCTGCCGCTGGCCGCCGCCATCAGCCTGGTATACGCCGCGTCCCGGCACGAATCCTGGCCTCGAATCTGGGGGCACGCCGGTCGGCTCTTCGGGATGATCCTGGGGATTCTGGTCGCCACGACCCTGGTCCTGCTGCTGATCAACACCCAGATCTGAGTGGGTGGGTTCGACCGTCGCGGTCGGCTGGATGTCGAACCCGGCCCTGGCTGCATCATCCGACGCGGATGTCGTTATCGACCGCGATTGTCCCTGGTTCGCGGTTCAGCGCAGGGTGACAACCGTGCCCCCCGTCGGGTCATCCAGGTCGTCGTCGATCAGGATGTCGGTCGGCCTGGTCGGGTTGCGCGGGGGTCGGTTCCGGGTCATTGATGTCGTCGTCGGCTTGAAGGTGGTGCGGACGCGATCGGTGTTCGAGCAAGTGGCCGACGTCGAACCGTTCGCCGATATAGTGGCGGCGAACGTCGGGGTTGTTGATGATCTCCTCGCGGTTACCGCTGGCGAAGACCTTTCCTTCGTGGATGACGTAGCTGCGATCGCTCGCCTCCAGGACGCGCTCGACCGAGTGGTCCGTGATCAGGACGCCGATGTTCCGGATCTCGGCCAGGTCGCGAATCTGGTCCTGGATCTCGTCGACGGTCTTGGGATCGATGCCGGCGAACGGTTCGTCCAGCATGATCAACTTGGGGTCGGTGATCAGGCTACGGGCGATTTCGAGTCGGCGGCGCTCACCGCCGGAGACCCGGTTGGCCTTCGTCCGACGGATCTTTTGAAGCCCAAACTGGTCGAGCAATTCCTCCTGTCTCGCCTTCCGCTGACGGCGGTTCATCCTAGGTCGCGTCTCCAGGATCGCCATCAGGTTGTCCTCGACCGAGAGCTGCTTGAAGACGCTGGAATCCTGGGCCAGATAGCCCATCCCAGAGCGGGCGCGCTGGTACATTGGCAACCGGGTGACGTCCTGGCTCATCGAACAGAACCGACCCGGCGTCGGCGTCGATCAGGCCAATCGTCATTCGGAAGCTGGTCGTCTTGCCGGCCCCATTTGGCCCGAGCAGACCGACGACCTCACCCGCGCTCACCTCGAAGTCGACACCCCGGACCACCTGCCGGCGTCCGTACCACTTCTGCAAGTTCCGTACTTCCAGCAAGGCCATCGGGGTCGTCCTCCGTGACGGCGGTGAGTCATCAGTGATTGACTATCGCGAACTCACCGAATCATTTCCATGCGTTCGATATAGGGTCGGAAGGGGATGCGGAAGATCCCGACCCAGACGGATGTCAGGGCCGAACGGCCTTGCGTGGGGCCAATACACGAAGAATGCCTTACCAATGAGGAGCTTTTCGGGAACTTCCCAGGATTCGCGGAGATTGGGGTCCCAGCCCTTGCCGGGGATGTTCGGGTCCAACTGATCCTGGGTGTACCAGCCTCGGCCGTCTTTGCTCCTTGGGCTATTGTCGCCGAACATCATGAAGTGTCCGGGTCGGATGGGGAAATCCGCCGCCCGGAGGTTGGATAGCTGAGAGAACCGTTCGGGATCGCCGAGCGCATCGTACATCAGGGCGACGTGGTCGGCGGCCGTGTATACGGTCGGTTGCGTCTCTCCCTCATGAGGCTGGAGGTCGAGTGGAGCGTCGACCTTACCGGGATAGAGGGTATAGTAGATATCGCGGTAAAGTACAAGCTCGCTCACGTCGACCTGCTGCCCCCGCGGCCGCCATGACACCGACGGGGTCGAGGTCCGCGGCCGTCGGCCCGCCGTGGGGGCCAGAGCCGTCCGCGTATGATCTCCCGGCGCCGAAGGGAGTCGCGTCGTCGACCCACAGGGTCAACCGGTCGTCGACGTTCGCGAACATGACATCGTGGTGCTCACCAGTCGAGAGTTCAAGAGTCGCGGGCTTCCCGAGCGCCGGTCGCCGTGAAACAGGGTCGCGGTCTCGCGGCTTTCAGGTCGAGCACGCAGCGATTCGAGACGCCCGCCCTCAACGAGTTCGACGACGACCTCGCCCGATGCGGACTTCGGCTCAAGCTGGAACGAGAGGGTCAGGTCGCCAACCCAGTGTGGTTCGAACCAGCCGAAACTGTCCTCGCCCCGGATCGCGGAGACGTTGGTGTTGTACGAGTAGAAGTCGGTGATCAAGGTCGGTCGCGGTGGCTCGGGCTTTTCGCCCCGAAGGATGGTCGGTCCACTGGTTCGGATCGGGGAGCAAGTGGGCGTAACGCAGGGACGCGACATTGCCGGATGTCGAGGTCAGGTGGAACCGCCCTGGTCTCGGTTTCCTTCACGGCGTCGCTCGCGGCCTGCCAGCGCTGCCATTGCGGGCATGTCGGCGAAGGCCGACGGGACGATAATGATCGTCGTAGACGAGCATCTGCATGGCGCTGCTGGTGATTCAGCGGGCGATGGGTCAGGCGGAACGGCTCGTCGGAGCCGAGGGGGCGTGTCAGGATGTTTCCGTAGTAGATCCGCAGCTCCTCGCCGGGCAACCCCACCAATCGCTTGATGTAGTTGACCTCCGGCTCCTCGGGATACTTAAAGACGACAACGTCCCAGCGCTCCGGCGTTCCTCCGTTGGGCAGAAAGCCCAGGTCGTAGAGGAACTTCATGACGAGGATGCGGTCCCCTTTGAAGCTGGGGGCTTCCTCAAGGTTCTGGTCCGAGAACCGACAGTTTGGACACGTCCCGGCGACGACCCGGCTATGAACCTGTGGCCCCTCGATCTCTTCGGAGGCGTTGACGGAGTACTGGAGCCCACACTGCGGGCAGAGAACCTCCTTGTGCCGACCCATCAGCGTCGGTGCCATCGAGCCGGTTGGGATGACAAACGCTTCCGCCTCGAAGCCGCGAATCAGGAATGCCAGGATCAACGCGACCACGATTTGTTCAATAAGATCTCGATTCGAGTCCTTACGCGGCACCGGCGCTGCGAGAGGATTCTTTCGGGGCCTTCTTCGGCTTGGCGGCGGCGGGCTGAGGCATGGGGAGAAGTCCCTCGGTTGGCGATCGCGAGGCCGGGCGATTCCGCGAAGCGGTTCCGGGTTACCGAGTCTTCGACGGATCGACAACGTTTTTAATGAATGTAACGGATCTCGCGGGGGTCGGGAATCCAGTACAACTCGCTGCCCGAAGACCTGGAGGGGAACGGCCTCGCTGGGGAGATGGACAAGAAACGGCTTGCCCAGGAACAGTTCCCGACGCACAACCGGGCTCCCGGGCCAGAACCGGGAGTCGTTCGAGACCGGGCTGTTGTCCCCCAGGACGAAGAACTCGCCGGCGTGGAGTTGATAGGGCTCGATGACCCCGAAGGGCAACTGGGGAACGCTGGCCAGCGCGTCGGTGTAATAAATGTCCCGCCAGATCCGGATGCCGTTCAATTCGGCCTGACCGGGGCCGATCACACCCAGCGCGATCGGGCTATCGTGGCGGTCGTTTGCTCCGTGGATCGACTCCTCAAAGTCAATCGGTTCGAACAGCAGCCGACCATCCAGAGACACCATCAATCGACGATCGACCAGAGAGGCTTCGATGTGGACGGGGTGGGGCGTCTCGGGAGACGAGGACCCCAATGCCACGCCCGTCTCCCAGATGTTCACGAGACGTCCATCACGACGTACCTGAACCGGGCCGTTCCGGTCGATCGGGATGGTGACGTGGAACGTGTCCGGACCGGAACCGAGGCGGAGGACGAGAGCCTCCAACTTGTCGTCGAGGACCGCGTCGGCCTCGAACATCAGGTCAGCCACCTGGTTCTCGCCAACTTGCTCCAGACCGTTGTAGGGAATGTAGTCACGCACCGGACCGTAATCGCCCCGGTCCGCCTGCCAGTGGCGGTATTCGGCCCAATCAACTCGCCACGCCGTGTCGGGGACCGAGCGGGCGGATGAGCCGGGGACCGTCGAGCACCCAGCCGCTCGATGGCCTCGAGAATCGCGACGCCTCCCCGCCGGAACCGCCAACGGGGAAATCGGCCGTGGTCGTCCGGCAGGTGGTCGTTGTCGTAGACGAGAACGCGCAAGGCTCGCTGCTCGGCGAGGGTCTTGCGGGCGATCGTGCCATCGATGTAGATGTCGCCGCCCCGGATCAAGACGGACTCGTTGGGCAGGCCGACCACTCGCTTGACGTACGCCTGGCTGGGGTCCGCCGGGTTCTGGAAGACGACCGCCTCCCAGCGGCGGGGGGCACGGAGATCGAACAGGTACTTCTGAACCAGGAGGCGATCGCCGCTGCAAGGGACGCCCGGCTTCTGGTCCCAGAGTTCCAGGCCGCAATTCGGGCAGACCGGCTGGCCCGCGCGACCGGATTCGTCCATACCAAGAGCGAAGCGGAGCCCACAGTTGGGCAGGTATACGCCTGGTGGATACCGAGCAGCGTGGGGGCCATCGAGCCGGTCGGCACGATGTAGGCCTCGGCCATGAAGGTCCGGGTGAAAAGAATCCCGGTCAGCAGGATCACCAGGAACTCAGCGACCTGTCGGGCGGGAGACGCTCCGGCTCGGAGGACGGAGACCAGGGAGTCGACCTCAGGCTCGGTGATCAGGTTGGCCTGATCGCCAGTCTCGGGACCGGACAGGACGGGACCCGGTAACGATTCCACTGGACGCTTCCCCCCTCAAACTCAATCGATGCGACCTGGTTCCCCCGGGCCGGATCAGTCTCAGTCGGTGTTGGCGTCCAGGACGGACAGGAACGCCTCCTGCGAGATCTCGACGTTGCCGACCTGCTTCATCCGCTTCTTGCCTTCCTTCTGCTTCTCTAGCAGTTTGCGCTTGCGGGTGATGTCGCCGCCGTAGCACTTGGCGGTGACGTTCTTGCGCATCGCGGAAATCGTTTCGCGGGCGATGACCTTGCTGCCGATGGCGGCCTGAATGGCGACCTCGAACTGGTGGCGGTCGATCTCCGACTTCAGCTTCTTGACCAGCTTCTGACCACGTCGGTAGGCGAAGTCGCGGTGAACCACGATCGACAGGGCATCGACTCGCTCGCTCGCCACCAGGACGTCCAACCGCACCAGGTCGGCCGCGCGGTAGCCGATGAGCTCGTAGTCCATCGTTCCGTAGCCGCGCGTCGCGCTCTTCAGTTTATCGTAAAGGTCGTAGATCATCTCCGCCAGGGGCAGTTCGTAGCTCAGGATCACGCGGGTCGGCGTCAGGTATTCGGTTTTGAGGTACGTGCCCCGACGTTCCTCGCACATCTGCATGATGATGCCGATGTTCTCCGACGGCAGGATGAAGTTGACCCGAGCGATCGGTTCGCGGAACTCCTCAATGTCGCCGGCCGTCGGGATGCGCGTCGGGTTCGAGATGTGCGACGTCTCCCCCGTGATCGTCAGGATCTCGTAGGTGACGTTCGGGGCCGTTTGCACCAGGGACAGGTCACTCTCGCGTTCCAGCCGCTGCTGGATGATCTCCATGTGGAGCATGCCGAGGAAGCCGCAGCGAAACCCGAACCCCAGCGCTTCAGAAGTCTCTGGCTCGAAGGTGAAACTGGCATCATTCAGGGCGAGCTTCTGGAGCGCCGTGCGTAGGTCTTCGAACTGGTTGTGAGTGGCCGGGAACAGTCCGCAGAAGACCACCTGGCTTGGCTCCTGGTAGCCGGGCAGGGCCTCTGGGGCCGGTCGGACGGCGTCGGTGATGGTGTCGCCAACCCGGACGTCGGAGAGTTGCTTGATGTTGGCCACGACGAAGCCGACCTGTCCGACCCCTAACTCGTCGCAAGGCGTCTCGCGAGGACGGAACCGACCCAGGCCCAGAACCTCGTGCTCGGTCCCCTGCTCCATCAGCCGAACCTTCTGACCGACGCGGATCGTCCCGTCAACGACGCGGACGTAGGTCACGACCCCTTTGAACTCATCGTACTTCGAGTCGAAGATCAACGCGCGGAGTGGGGCGTTCACCGTCCCCTTCGGAGGCGGGATGCGCTCGATCAAGGCCCGGAACAGTTCCGGCACGCCCTGGCCCGTCTTGCCGCTGACGGCCAGCACCTCCGAGCCCTCAATCCCGAGGCTGTGCTCGATCTCTTCCTTGATCTCATCGGGACGAGACGCCTGCATGTCGATCTTGTTCAGGGCCGGCACGATGGCCAGGTCCCCATTGATGGCGAGGTACGCGTTGGCGACCGTCTGGGCCTGGACGCCCTGGGTCGCGTCGACCAGCAAGATCGCCCCCTCGCAGGCCGCCAGACTGCGCGAGACCTCGTAGTGGAAGTCGACGTGGCCGGGGGTGTCGATCAGGTTCAGTTCGTAGGTCTGGCCGTCGAGCGTGTAGTTGATGCTGACGGCGCGGGCCTTGATGGTGATGCCGCGCTCGCGCTCGAGGTCCATGTCGTCAAGGAGCTGCTCGCGGAACTCGCGGAGCGAGATCGCCCCGGACTGAAGCAAGAGCTGGTCAGCCAGCGTGCTCTTGCCGTGGTCAATGTGGGCGACGATTGAGAAGTTGCGGATGGAGTTGGGGTCGAATGCCATTTGGCGTCCGGGAAGCGGGCCGGTATTGGGAGGAAAGTGTGTCGGGAACTCCGACAAGCCCGATCAGGTCAGGAGGGACGACCCGTGGGGGCGCCTGGGGAGCAAAAATTGGCGTGACGACGTACGCCGCGGCCCTGCTTTTGAACCCTGTGCCCGTGTTCCAGTCGGCTGAAGTTCACGAACACAGCGCGTCAGGCATGCCGGATGGTGCATGCAAGGAACATCGCAACCCTTCGGTCGAACCTTCGGCGCACGACCACGATACCAGAAATACGACTTGACGGGGAGATGGTTCGTCCTGGTCGCAATCGCATTGTTGTCCAGAGATTTCCGGGAATCGTCACGACGCAAATACCCGGTTATTTCATTGCACACGTTCCCGGCACCGTGATAGCCTCCAGAGTTGGCCTGCCGTCTGGAGGCGGCAAAAACGTGGGCGGGAAACGGAATTCCGGGCTGGCTTGGATGGTCGAGAGGAGAACCCCATGCGTTCGCAACGAATGGTCCTTGCCGCGGTCGTGGTGGGGAGCGCTGTCCTCTCCGCGTCCAGTTCGCGTGCTGCGGACGACGCCTTGACCATCGGCGACCCCGCTCCGCCGATTGTCGTGGCCGGCTGGGTCAAGGGAGAACCAGTCGAAAGTTTCCAGGACGACAAGGTTTACGTCGTCGAATTCTGGGCCACCTGGTGCGGCCCCTGCCGGACGAGCATCCCTCACCTGACCGAACTTCAGAAGACGTTCAAGGACAAGGGGGTCGAGGTCATCGGGGTCAGCGCCTTCGAGTCGGACCCGGAAGGCGTTGAGCCGTTCGTGGAGGAGATGGGCGACAAGATGGTCTATCACGTCGCCAAGGACCTCGTTCCCAACGGGGGGGCGCGAAACGAGGGGAAGATGGCGCAGAGCTGGATGCAGGCGGCCCAGGAAGGTGGAATTCCAACGGCCTTTATCGTCCAGAAGGGCAAGGTGGCCTGGATCGGTCATCCGATGTCGATGGACGAGCCGCTCGCCGAGATCGTCTCAGGAAACTACGACATCGAGGCGGCCCGAACGGCACGCGAGCAGGAGAAGGACCGCGAGCAGAAGCTTTCAAACTTGCAGAAATCCCTGGCCTCGGCATTGCGGGACAAAGACAACGACAAGGCCCTCGAGATCATCGACGCAGCGCTCGCCGACGACCCCGAATTGGAGCAGTCTCTGGCCTTCATGAAGTTCAGCCTTCTCCAGCGCATGGATCAGGCAGAGAAACTTGTTACCTACGGCAACAAGCTTATCGAGACGACCTACAAGGACATCGCCCCGGCCCTGAACCAGCTTGCCTGGATGCTCGTTGATCCCAAGAACTCCAAAGAGGTTGACGAACCCGTCGCCCAACTCGCGCTGAAGGCGGCTCGTCGAGCCAACGAACTGAACGACGGCAAGGATCCCGCGACCCTTGACACCCTCGCCCGCGCCTCCTTCGTGACGGGTCAGACCGACGAGGCTGTCTCGTTTCAGACGAAGGCGGTCGAGCTGGCGGGTGAGAACGCGGACGACGGCATGAAAGAGCGTCTTGAGCAGTACAAGAACGCTTCAGACAAGCCATAAGGAATGATAAGGCATTCCTGATCAACCCAATGGGCGGAGGGTTCCGCCAAACTCGATCATTGGGTTCGTTCGGTAATTCGCCCCAAGTTCCCCTTGAAATAGGAGTTGTGTCAAGAAAAACAGCGTGAATCGGGCGCCGCGCCCAGGCGCCGAATCACGCTGTCGGGTTCGTTTTGGCACGCGCTGTCGTGGGAGTGCCAGGTCGTCGCGACCGTTAAAATCAACCCGGGCGGTCCGGGTTGTCAAAAAGACGATCCATGTGCAGCGCGTGCCACACGGTATTGATTCTTATCGAATTCGGGTCACCGGAAATTTCTGTCGAACTCAGGCACATCAGGCCGAGTGAACCAGCGAGCGTCGTTGAGGCGGCGTCCGCAACTGCTCGCAAAGGTGGCGGCATTCGCTCAGGTCGACCATGAGCGACTCAGTCAGGAACGCCTCGGAGTCTCGATCTCCGGCCCACTGAAGTTGCTCGTGGCAACGGGACATGTGCTCGAGCAAATCCTTCATCCAAAGAAGTGTTTCCCTGCGGTTCCGCATCGCGTCTCGTCCCATCATGGGTTCACGGGAAGTGAGGCTCGTTGGTGTTGGGAAATGCAAGGTCCGTGCCAGGGCCGTAGATCCGAATGAAACGCGACCGAAACATGCAATGCGGGAGAACTTTAGAGAAAATCATGGTGGTTCTCGCTTTTCCGCAAGGGCCGTCGTGGTTGTAAGGGTTACACGTCGAGGGCATCCAGCACGACTTTCTTTCCGGCTCACCTTGGACTAGACTGGAATCCGTCACAGGGGAACCGAGAACTCCACGCGCGGGCCAGGGAGTGTCAGGGCGCGGAGAGGTCAACTTTACTCAAACCCCGTCGTTGCGTTCGCGACCCGTCGGTCCTCCTGGTCGGAGATCGAAGTTCATGGGGCCGCCCGACGCGTGGATGCCCATCGAGCCCCGAGCCGCTCACGACGTACGGGCGTGGCGACGAATCCTCGCGCGCTGGCTGGGGAAGCGTCGTGAGAGTTCCTCGATCGACGGAACGGGGATGGTTGTTGCCCGTTTCCGCAACATCTGTATCAGTCGGGAGGCCGGCGCTGGGGGGGCGCTCTCGCGCGTTCCATCGGGACACAACTGGGATGGCGCGTCTACGATCACGAACTACTCGAAGGCATCGCGAATCGGATGGAGGTCTCGGTCGAGGACGCCAAGGTCTACGATGAGCTCGCCCCGAGCGTGATTCAGGACTGGCTTCTCCCACTTGGTGAGGAGCATTACGCGCCTCATGAAGCCTATCTCGACCATCTCGCCAAGCTCGTCGCGTCGATCGGACGAGCCGGACAATCGATCATCGTCGGCCGGGGAGCAGGCTTTCTCCTGCCTCGCGAAGAAACACTGTCGATCCGGGCCGTCGCTCCGTTGAAGGTCCGCGCAGCGATTAGGTGAACGCATGGGGCTCTCGCCCCGAACCGCTCGACGCGCGGTTCGTGAACTCGATCGCCGCGCACTTCGCTTCGCGCGTGTAATGCATCGGGTCGATGCGGCGGACCCTCATCGTTACGATCTGGTGATTGATACCGAGAGCATGGGTATCGAGATTGCTACCGAGATGATCGTTCGCGCCGTCGAGGTCGGCCGTCCCCCGGTCCAACCGGGCCCGAAGTACGTCACCGACGTGGAGCTTTGAGTCGTCCCGGTGGGATCGCCGTTCCACGATCCTCAATCCCCAGTGGCCGATCAACGAGGGTGGATGTGGGCTCGTTCCCTCGTCGAACGGCCCGAAGGAGGGCTCAGAGCCCCCAGGCGCCGAGACCACCCCTGAGGAGCCACAGGACGAGTGCCAGCGCCAGCGGAACGGCGTTCAACGCGACGCCCCAGAAGCATGCCAGGGCGTGACGCTCCGACCCGCAACGCGACAACGCGACGCTGAGCAGTCCGAGAATCAAACCGATCAACGGCAATTCGAGCGGCAACACCCACGTCGGGTGCGAACTCGGGCTTGTATCGAGCACGTAAGGCAGGAGCAAACCGAAGCCGACGACGTAGATCGGGGCCACGACGAAGCCCCAAAGGGCCGCGAAGTTCGCCAGCAAGAGCGAACCGATCGAAACCGGGCTACGCATGGGGTGGTAGGTCGTCATGACTCCGTCCTTTCCTCTTTTCTCTCCATTGCCTTGTTGATTTCCAATAGTACTTCGATGACTGACCCATATTGTTCGGAGATTTCCGCTCGCGATCGAATTGATCAGGCAACGGCGAGCCCGCCGCCTATCGTCGTATCATCGACCAGGATGAGAGCATTGAGTCGATGGCGGTGCCCGATCGCGACCCTCGGAACACCAAATGGTCCGTCGTAATTCGGAGGATTTCGAGTCGATCGAGGTTCGGGGCTGACAACGGATCGGTGACGATCCTGTAAGTCCAAAACCGTCGGAAGCGCAACCGTCGTCGTGCCCCGAAACCGGGCACAGCCCATGCTGGGCCGCGATAATTTCGCGGCCCAGCATGGGCTGGATTGGCACCCGAATTGTACAGAAACCCCATTGGTCGGGAGGGGTTCAGGCCGCAACCTCGGTGGGGCCCAGGGCGACAATCGTGATCCCGTAACGGTCGGCCAGGTTCACGACCTCAGCTTGATCGAGAATGATGGTCCGACCCGCCTCGACAGCCAGAACGCGTGCCCTGGCGTTTTTGAGGTTCTGGATTGTGTCAGTCCCGATCGTCGGTACATCGAACCGCATGTCTTGTTGCGGCTTGGCGACCTTCACAAGGACCCAACCCCCGGATCGACAAAGGACACCGGCCCGCTCAATGCAACGATCCGTTCCTTCGATCGCCTCGACGGCCAGCGTCGCGAGTTCCTTGACAGCCACGGACTGCCCCACGTCGAGTCGACCCATCTCCTTGGCCAGCCTCCAGCCAAACGCGATGTCCAGGCGCTCCGAGGCGGTCGGCGGTCGGCGGGTCAGGGTACCCTGAGTCACGAGCAACTCCGGGCAGTAATCCAGTGCGGAACCGAAGCCCATACCATCCCTCTCGAATTCGGCGATGACCCCGAGCAACAGGGAGTCGTCCTTCTTGTCGGCTCGGCAGGTTCGATACCACCAGTGCAGGGTTCGCAGGTCGGGCCACAGTTGCATGAACCGCCAGGGGGTGTACATCACGCTCTTGGTGATCTTGCCCGCCATGACGATGTGCGATGCCTCGACCTCCTTGAAGGCCCGGATCACTCGTCCGAGCTTCGAGACACCGACCAACTGGAACGATTCGCAAAGGGACGCCAGCTCGGGACTGGCCTCGTACTTGATCCCCACGCAGGCGACGCGCAAGCCTTGCCGCTTCGCGGCATCGGCGAAGAGAATCGGGAATCGACCGCTGCCGGCCAGCAGACCGATCGGTTCGTCGACGCCGGGCCGACAGGGCGTCGAGTTCGGCGTAAACCCCGTGAGACGATCACCTTGCCCGGCGCGGCGCGGCCGGAGGTGCGGAGAGGTCAGGCTCAACGGACAACTCCCTCCATCCGGAACCCAGGCCTGGAACGTTCTCGATCCGGAGAAAGGACCTCACACCCACGATCCAAGGTCCCCCACCGACCTCGTTCCAGTGTCGAGAATGACCCAGTGGCGTCAGACACCGCTCGGGTCGCTGGAATCGTCATGAGGACGCGTGCCCGCCGCCATCAGGCTGGTGACCTGCGAGTTGAGCCTCACGCAGCTGTCGATGCATCTCCGGCAGGCGCGCGATCATCTGAAAGACCCGCCGCTGTTCGCGTAGCGGAATGGCGGGCGAACCGAGGATTTGCTGACCAGGGGGCACGTTGCGATGCACGCCGGCCTGAGCGCCGACGATCACCTTGTCCCCGATCTCGGTATGGTCCTTGATGCCTGCCTGACCGGCCATCACGACGTAGTCGCCTGTCTTGCAACTGCCGGCGACCCCGACCTGACCGCAAAGCAGGTTGTGGCGACCGATCTTGTTGTTGTGGCCGATCATGACGAGGTTGTCGACCTTCGTCCCCTCGCCAATGGAGGTGGCTTCAAAGACTCCCCGATCGACCGTGCAGTTCGCGCCGATTTCCACATCGGCACCGATGGCGACCGAGCCGGTATGGGGCACCTTCACGTGCCTGCCATCCACCTGTCGATAACCGAACCCATCACTGCCGAGGATGGTGCCCGGCGTGGACCTCGACACGATCACCCAGGGTCACGCCCTCGTACAGGACGACGTTCGGGTGCAGGACCACGTCGCGGCCGATCTGGCAGTTGGCACCCACGACGACGCCGGGATGAATCGTGCTGCCATCACCGACGATCGATCCCATCCCCAATGTATGCCAGAGGATAGATCGCCACGCCGCTCCCCGAGGCGGGCCGTCGGTGGCGACAAACGCCCGTTCATGGACGCCGGTCCAGCGCGGCCGAATCACTCCCGATGAGGTGCGAGCGAACCGCGATGAACGCCGTCCTGCGGGTCGTCCACCTCGATCACTGGACAGGAGGCCGCCCTTGGCTGGCGCTTTGGGTGATTCCACGCGGACCCCGGATTGGTCCGGCGGGTCCGGTCCAGGGCTCGCGGCGAAATGCGGGCCGACGATCGCCGCCGATGCCGGCGAGGTCCGCAGGCGCTTGGCGTAGCGTTCATCGTCGATGAAAGTGATGTCGCCGGGGCCGGCCTCGTCGACCGTGCCGGGCCGAGCGGATCGTGACCGATCCGTCGCCAACCAGGCGGCCGCGAACCAGCGCGGCAAGTTGCTCTACCGTGGCGACCACGTCTCTCGCCTCCCTTCCTTCCCTGAAAGGAGCGGACCGGGCGATTGCTCTCGTCCGATGAGTGGCCTCGCTCGAAGTTCGAGGAGGCAGCAAGCCCGATCGGCGATCGATCGGGGCGGATCGTAATCCAACAGGCGCACGCCCGACAAGGCGAGTCCGCCCTTACCCCTTATCGGCCATGAGGGCGTCTTGATCCAGGAACGGAAACCTCGATTTTCGCTATTTCATCCAAGCGAATGCCCACCGGACGAATCGCACCGAGGTTGCAAGAGAAACCACTCGGTCTCTTCTACCCGCGAAACCAGCGTTCCCAGCCAGTTCAGTTTGGACCGTAATGGAGGCCCTGCATCCGAGCCACAAGCTCTCCCAGGCTGGTGAGCCGATCGTCCCCAGGCGCTTGAGTTCCGTCCCGATCCAGCAGAATGGACTGCAACCCGGCGCGACGAGGCCCCAGGACGTCGTTCTCCAGGTCGTCACCAACGCAGAGAACGCGATCGGGAGGCAGTAGAAGGCTTTCGCATGCCAGGGCATAGAACCGAGGATGTGGCTTCCGGTAGCCAATCTCCGATGAGATGACAATGGCGCTCACCCAGGGTGAAAGTGATGGCATCCCCCCCAGGACCGATCGCAACCGTCCATCAAAGTTTGACGCGATCCGAACCGCGATTCCCATTGTCTCCAGCGCGTGCAGCGAACCGCGAACGTCCGGATAAATTGACCAGGCGCCGGCGCCGCCGAAGTGGCCCCAAAGTTCTTCGAACGCTTGATCGGGATCGGGCACCTCGGGCAGAACGGCCGACACGATCCGTCGCCAGCGGCGTCGTTCCCTCGGCTCATTGGTGGTCATCGGACCACCCATCTCGTCAACCTCATCGGCACCGAAGTGCTTGTGGAACCGGGACCTGACGAGATCGGTTCCGAGTTCGACGCCCTGCCGACGGGCGGCCGTCGCATACGCCAGCGCAACCGGAGGGCAGGGTTCGATCAACGTCCCCACGGCGTCCAGCAGGATGCCCTGAATGGGCCGTTTCCAGGATTCCGCCATCATCTCAGTTTCTGTACGGGATACTAACGTAGGAGTCCGTGGAGTCAGAACCATGTTGCGTGCCTGATCGCATTCCATGATGCCAGCACGCAACAGTGTGTCCCGATCGCCGATCCGGATCGTAGGAACATCATGGACAAGTACTGGACGGAGGAACGGAGTTCCGGGCAGGACGGCGTTTTCCAAAGAAGATCGGTCGCCCTTGAGGGAGTTCCCGAGATGCACGTCACGATGCGACGCCTGTCCCCGAATCAGGGGCTCAATCCACCTGTGAAGGTTCCGGATACCCAGTTGAGGGCACTGGAGAGACGGCACGCCCTCGATCAGCAACAACGCGAATTCTCGAACTCGACTCCGGCTACACAATCGATGGTTCGATCGCGACCACCAGGCTGAGCGTTGATCGGGGTTCGTTTCCCCAACTCACTTTGATGGACGGACAAGGCCGGCCTGGACGTCGATGTCGAGGTCGGCCACCTGACCGGCCGCCAACTTGGGGAAGGCGATTCCCGCCATGGCCGCGTTGTCGGTACACAGGTTCAAAGGAGGGATGAACAACTCGACGCCGAGTTCCGCCGACAATGCGGTGATTCGCTCTCGGAAGCGGCGGTTGGCGGCGACCCCGCCACCGATGCCGAGCCGGTTCTCACGGGTTGCGATCAAGGCTTGACGCGACTTGGCAACGAGCACATCCACGACCGCTTCCTGGAAACTCGCGGCAAGGTCCGCCACGAGCGTCGGGCTCGGTGCCGAGTCGTTTGATCTCCCGTCCTGGCCGCGTAGTGCGTACAGCACGGCCGTCTTGAGGCCGGAGAAGCTGAAGTCGAGTCGCTCGTCCTTCAGGAAGGCTCGGGGAAAGCGGAACGCCCTGGGGTCGCCTGCCTCAGCAACCCGCTGGATCGCCGGGCCCCCCGGATAGCCCAGCCCCAGCAGGCTGGCGACCTTGTCGAACGCTTCTCCCGCCGCGTCGTCGATCGTTCCTCCCAGTGGCTCGTGGTCGATCGGGCCTCGGCTATGGAACAGGCTCGTATGTCCACCCGAGACGACCAGGCCGACGCATGGGTAGACGTCACGATCCGGGTAAGCAAGCTGACAGGCGTAGAGATGGCCTTCGAGATGATCGACGGCGACCAGAGGGACCTCAAGGACCATCGCCAGCGTCTTCGCCGCCGTCAGGCCGACCACCAGCGAACCGACGAGTCCCGGTCGCGTGGCGACCGCCACGGCCCCAATCTCGTCGAGCCGGACCTCAGCGTGCCGGAGTGCCTCGTCGATCACGGGCAAGATCTGCCGGACATGCGCACGCGACGCGATCTCGGGCACGACGCCGCCGAACCGTTCGTGCAGCTCGATCTGGGAGGCGACAATACTCGAACGAATGAACGGAACGCCAGGAGACGGTGGACACGGCCCTTCGAGAACCGCGGCCCCGGTCTCGTCGCAAGTGGTCTCCAGGGCGAGCACGAGCAGTTGAGACATCGGCGACCGTGATCTTAGGTGAGTGGAATCGCGATCGATCACGGTGAGGGCAGAGGGACGATCCAACCTCCCCCTGCCCTTCGATTCGACGCCGCACGATCGCGGCTCAAGAGGCTTACTCGGCGGCCTTGTCCTTGAGGTGATCGGTTTTCTTTGCGCTCAGTTCCTTCTTCAAGGCATCCAGGGCCTTGTCGAGCTGGCGGTCGGGAACCTTGCCCGGCGCGTTGATCTGGTCGGTATCGGGGTCATTCTCGCGCGCCTCTTCTCCCTCGGGCGGCTGTCGGGTGGGGTTCAGCTTCGAGATCAGGTCGCGACGCTGGCGATACTCAATCCAGGCCTTGTACTCGTCCGCGTCCAGCTCGACATTCAAGCCGGGGGTGGGCGATACGCCCCATTCCTCGTCCTCGGCTTCCTCACGCGGCTTGAACCGGTGGATGTTCTTGCCGGAGGGTCGCCAGTAGGTGGCGACGGTCAGCTTGAGGATGTTGTCGCCATTTCCGAGTGGGAAGATGTTCTGCACCGAACCCTTGCCGTAGGAGCGCTGGCCGACGATGATCGCCCGGTCGTGATCCTGGAGGCAGGCCGCGACGATCTCGGATGCGGAGGCCGAGTGCTGGTTGATCAAAATGGCCACCGGGAAATCGTCGTAAGTTCCCGCCTCATGAGCTTCGTAGACCTTGTCTCGGGTGTTTCGTCCCTTGGTGGTGACGATCTTCCCGTCCTTGATGAACATGTCGGAGATCTCGACGGCCGCGCTCAGAAGTCCGCCCGGATTATCGCGAAGGTCGAGGATCAGGGCTTGCATTCCGTCGGCCGTGAGCTGGTCGAGGGCCTCTCTCAGCTCGTCGGCGGTGTTCTGGACGAAGTTCGTGATCCGCACGTAGCCGATCTTGTGTTCCTTGTCGAGCAGGAAGTCCCAGGTGTCGTCGGGTTTCCGACGATCTCCCATGACATTGGGATATTCGATAATGGCCCGCGTGATGGTGACGGTGGCGGGCTCCTCCTTGCCGACGTGATGAACCTTCAGCTTGACCTGTGTCCCGGGACGGCCCTGGAGGGCCTCGATGGCCTGGTCGCGGCTCATGCCCTCAGTGGATTTGCCATCAACGGCGAGGATCAGATCGCCCGGCAGAATACCCGCCTCGTAGGCTGGGGCGCCCGGCAAGGGGGCCAGAACCTTGAGCTGGTTGCTCTCGGTGTCGATCTCGACGGAAACGCCGATGCCGACGAAACTGCCTTCGAGTTGCTTGCGGAACTGGGCCCACTGCGACTCGGAAAAGTACGATGAATGCTGGTCGAGGTCTTCAAGCATCCCCTGGAGGGCGTGCTCGAGCAATTCCTTACGGTCCACTGGCCGAACGTAGCTGGATTCGACCTGCTCGATCGCATCGACGAACAGACCGTAGAGCTCCATCATCTCGTCTTTGGGCTCGTCGCCTCGGGCAACCCCCAAGCACAGCAAGACGGACAGGGTGATCGGAATGATCGTGAGCAGACGTCGTCGCGTCATGGAGGCGACCCTCCCGGGTGGTGTCGGTTTCCGCGCGGCAAGTCGTTCGCCGGACGGAGAATGTTCGCGGTCGTTGCGGCGGGGGATCGGCCGGCGAATTCCCCTCAATCACTCTATTCGATCTGGCCAGTTCTGGGCAAGCGACCCAACGACCGAAGTCGGTTTCGACCGTTGGGGCATGACAAGACGCGGACGGCTGGTCAGCCCGCGTCCTCAGGACGACCGCGCAACCCAAACTCTACCCCCTCAATGCCGATGACCGGCTCTCGGCAGGCGAAGTTCTCGCAGATGTAGGTCGTTGTTCGATTTTCCCGGGTGGGGCGGTCCGCCAGCAAGGGAACGAGGTTGGAGACTGTCGCTGGTGCCGCTCCGTCGGGAGAGGGCGCGGTCACGGCATTCGGCAGGAACGGCTGGTAAAGAGTCTCCATGACGCCGCGGAATTCCTCGGGGTCGGGGCCGGCGATGACGGCGAATTCTCTGGGACTGGCGAGTTGGAAGTCGAGCGCGATGAGGCTCTGCCCCGCCGCGGTTGGGAACTGCCGCATGACCGAGATCGCGGGACGAAGGGCCGCACGACCGGCTTCGGTCAGATCATCCCGGCCGGTCAACGCCCCGAGCCGCAACAACGCCGTGGCCGCGACCGCGTTGCTCGACGGCGTCGCGTTGTCCAGGAGCGACTTGGGCCGAACGATCAGAGGCTCGTGATCGCGACCCGTGTCGAAGTACCCGCCTTGCTCCGGATCGCGGAACTGATCGTTCATGATGTCGGTTAGCGTGAGGGCCGCGTCGATCCAGCGAACCTCTCCGGTGGCCTCGTAGAGTCTTGTGAGACCATCGATCAGGCAGGCGTAATCTTCCAGCAAGCCGTTGACCTTCCCCTGTCCATCCTTGTAGCTATGCCAGAGTCGGCCGTCAGGTTGCCGCATCACATCGAGGATCATCCCGGCGGCTGCGCGGGCCGCGTCGAGATAGCGAGGATCGCCGCAGCACCCGGCCCCCCTCGGCCAGGGCCGCGATCATCAGCCCGTTCCAGGACGCCAGCATCTTGGTGTCCATGCCGGGGGGAACCCGCTGTTCCCGAGCTTCGAGCAACTTCCCACGGTCCTCGTCCAGTTCCGTTCGCAGTAGGTCTCCAGGTCCGTTCGACCAAGCATCCTCGGCGACCTGCTCGAACGGCTTGGGCATGTTCAGGATCGAGTTGCCCTCCCAGTTGCCACTCTCGGTGACGTCGTAGACGTTCGCGAAGGTTCTCGCCCGTTCCGGGCCAAGCAGCGTCGTCGATCTCCTGAAGGCCCCAGACGTAGATATTTGCCTTCCTCCCCTTCGCTGTCGGCGTCCTCCGTGGAGTAGAAGCCGCCCTGTGGCCCGGTCATCCGTCCGAGGACGTAGTCCAGCGTCTCTCGGGCGACTCGGGCGTAATCCGCTTCCCGGGTTACGCGATACGCTTCGAGGTAGACGGATGTCGAGCAGCGCGTTGTCGTACAGCATCTTCTCGAAGTGCGGGACCAGCCAGCGGTCGTCGGTTGAGTATCGAGCGAAGCCACCGGCCAGATGGTCGTAGATGCCGCCCCGGGCCATGTGGTCCAGCGTATGACGGACCATGTGCAACGACTGCATGTCCCCGGTGTCGGGCGTGCTGGCGTAGCAGAACTTTCAGGTCCATCGGGTGCGGGAACTTCGGCGCCGAGCCGAACCCACCGAACCGGGGCTCGAAGGAACGCGCCAGGGCCCTGCGCCGCGGCGTCGAGAACCTGGTAGTCCGGCTCGTCACGCGGACTCGGGAACCTGGCCGAGCCCCTGGAGTTGCTCCGCCATGCCGCTGGCCACGCGTTCCACCTCGTCGCGGCGCTCGACCCAGGCCCGGTGCAGCTCCTGGAGGAGCCGGGGGAAGCCGGGCATGCCGCGGGCGTCGCGGGGTGGGAAGTACGTGCCACCGTAGAAGGGCTTCAGGTCCGGGGTGAGGAAGACGGACATCGGCCAGCCGCCGTGACTCGTCATCGCCTGGACAGCCGCCATGTAAATCTGGTCGATGTCCGGCCGCTCCTCGCGATCGACCTTGACGTTGATGTAATGCTCGTTCATCAAGCGGGCGATGTCGCGTTCTCGAAACTCTCCCGCTCCATCACGTGGCACCAGTGGCAGGCCGAGTAACCGACGGACAGGAAGATCGGCTTGTCCTCCGTCCTCGCCGTTCTCGATGGCCTCCGGCCCCCAGGCATACCAGTCGACCGGGTTGTGGGCATGCTGGAGGAGGTAGGGCGACGTTTCGTTGCCAGTCGGTTGGCAGGTCGGTCGGTCGGTTCGGCCATGTTGCGTTCACCGGATACGGAGAAAAGGGCGACTCAGGGAGTGTGTCCAACGTCACGACGACAGACGGGCCCAGCACTTCCAGGCAGTCACGGAGCCATGCCGTCCGGAACGCTCGGACGGCATGCGACAACCAGATCAATCGGGGGGTGACGGGAGATACAACCGTGGTCAACGACGAGCCTCGTCCGCCCACAGGATCAACGAGTTCGAGAACCCAGTGGCCCGAAGCAGACCAGCGTGATGTCGTCGGTCTGAACGTGTCCCACGGAGAACTCGCGAATGTCCTGGAGGATGGCTCGACCGACAGCCTCCGGCCCGCCCGGTGCCGACGCCAGCCGCTTGCGGAGCCGTGGGGTTTCGGGGTGTCGTAGAGTTGGTCCTGCACGTTCCGCCATCTGTCACGCCGTCGGAGTAGATGACGACCACGTCGCCGGGATCAGCTCGATCGTCTGTTTCCGCGTAATCCGAGCCTGGCAGGATCCCGAGCGGAAAACCACTATTCTCCTCGCCGAAGACATCGACTTTCCACTGCTCCGACGCACCAGGACAGGCAGGTGGCCGGCCGAGCAGAACAGCGAAGCGACGGGAGTTCCGGTCCAGGACACCGAGGCACAAGGTGATGAATTTCTCGTCGATGCCCGCACTGTAGAGCAGTTCGTTGAGCCGGTTCGCCGCGGCGCCCGGAGAGTTCTCGGTCAGGATGCAATAACGCGTATCGCCAGAGAACTTCGCCATCATCAATGCGGCCGAGACCCCCTTGCCCGAGACGTCGCCCAGGGCGATCGCCAGGCGATCGCCGGCAAGTGGGACGAAGTCGTACAGATCGCCACCCACCTCATAGGCCGGCTGATAGTATGCGAAGAACTCGTAACCCTTCCACCTCGGGAACGTCTGGGGGATGAACCGGCGCTGGATCTGTTCGGCCAGGCGGAGGTCGCGATCAATTCGTTCGCGGGCCAGCAGCGACTCGTGCATCGAGGCGTTCTGAATGGCGATCGACGCCTGGCTGGCCACGGCGACGAGAAGGTCCAGGTCCTCCTGGGCGAATTGTTTGCGGTCGTTGGTGTCGAGTTGGAGAATGCCCAGCGACCGGCCGTCCGGGGTTAACAGCGGAGCGCACATGAACGAGCGGATGCGGAGGTCGGCGATCGAGGCGCTGGTCGGCAGGTTCTGGTCATTGCCGGCGTCCTGGCTCAGCACGGCCTTCTTCTGGTTGAGCACCGAGTTCATGATCGTTCGGCTGATGCTCAGTCGGGAATCGTCTTCGCCGGGCCGACCGATCGGCCCGGCGAGGCCACCCCGTCGGTTGGGCCGTAGCTTGTGGAACGTCTGCCGAATCGCCAGGCCGCCCCTCGATCTCCGCCTCCTTCAGGAGGACCAAGAAACTGCGCTCCGCCTGGGGAAAGATGTCCATCAGGGAATCGAGGGTCTTCGGGGCGACCGCCTCCAGTTTCAATGCCGAGGAGAGATTGCGCGTGATCTCGATGATCGCCTTCAACTTGATCTCGGGGCGTACCGATGCGGCCAGCAATTCGGATCGCGAGGCGTCGAGCATGTGAATCGTCGACTCGTCACCGCCGTCGGTCACGACCAGTTCCTGCCCGATCGGTGTCGTCTCGGGAAGGCTCTGGTAGAAGACCATCTCGACGTCGCAAATCATGATCCGATCATCCTGACGGAGGCGTTGCGGTTCGTCCGGTGGGACCTCCCGCTCGTTCAGGTACGTTTTGTTACGTGACTTCAGATCGACCAGGAAATAATCCTGAGCTTCACGACGGATGACAGCGTGGTTGCGGCTGACCCCTTGAAGGTCGAGCACGACGTTGCACCCGGGAAGTCGACCGATGTAGGTCTCGGCTGCGTTCAGATCGATGAGCTGGCCGGGAGGGTTGCCATTGACCTTCATGAGGACAGCCATGTGTGGTAACTCCCGAAGATCGGGTTCCCGAAGCGATCGTGATCGAAGGAAAACGAATGGGAGTCAATCCAACTGGATCAGACCCAACCCGACCAGTGGTTGGATCTGGAGGACCTCGGCGAGCTGACCCTGAAGTGCGCGAAGGCTCTCGTCGAGCGTCCCGGGCGCGTTGGTTTTGCGACGTGCCAGGATCGCGGCTTCGAGCCCAAGTTCACACAGGGCCGGGTCCTGCAGAGGGATGTTCACGCCGTCGTACGCCGACAGGACGGATTGCGCATCGCCCCGGATCGCCGCCACACCGGCCCGGGCAACGCGTGCCAGGGCCACGTTCGCGGCGTTGCCGCTAGCGTCCAGTTCGCTGGAAAGCACCTCGAGACGGCCATCGTCCCCACGTCGCAGCAGAACCCGGCAAAGCTGAATGTACGCTCTTGAGGTCCACGAGGGATCGGTCGCAAAGCGACCAGGGACCGCAAGCCACGCGGCCTCGAGTGCGTTCGCCGGGTGCGCAAGCTGGGCCTGACGATACTGTTCCGAGGCCGTCGGCGCAACGGGAATCGACCCCCAATCGGCGATCCACAGCCCTGGAGGCCCGGTCGCGCCCGGCGCCTTCGACGACAGGAGGTTCCCGGCGCGGTTCCCGGCGCCCAGCAAGGCACCCAGTCCCAGGGCGAGCACTCCCAGGGCGGTCAATTGTCGCCGCCCGAACTTCAGGGCCTCGACTCGCTCTCGAAGAGAACGCGACGGCACGCGCGACTTGATTTCTGTGGACTTCATCCCGGGGAGGTCAACGGGAACTGTCGGCAAGGCGGCCGTGCTCGCCGCGGCCTGGATCGAGTCGCGGACCTTCACCAGGTCTCGAAGGACCTCCCGGGCGTCTGGTAGCGATCCGACGGTTTCTTGGCCATCATCTTCATGACCAGGTCGACCAGTTCCCCAGGGAGGTCAGGACGATGCACGGCGAGGCTGACTGGCTCGTCGCGAACATGCTTTAGCGCCAGCGCCAGGGCATTGTCGGCCGTGAAGGGGGCGATGCCGGCAAGCATGTGGTAGTAAGTCACGCCGAGCGAGTAGAGGTCACTTCTCGGGTCGAGTTCCCGGCCCTGTACCTGTTCCGGGCTCATGTACATGGGGGTGCCCAGGGTCACGCCTTCCTGAGTCAGTGCCATGGCCTCGCTCGATGACGAGGCGCGACAGAGACCGAAGTCGGCAACCTTGAGCTGTCCCTTCTTGGTAAGCAGCAGGTTTTCCGGCTTGATGTCGCGATGAACGAGCCCGACTTCCGCGGCGGCGGCCACGGCCTGAGCCGACTGTCGCATGAAGGAGAATGCCAAAAGCAGCTCCGGCGGCCCCTTGCGGACCAGGAGTTCCTTCAGGTTGGTCCCCGGAACGTACTCCATCGCGATGTACTTCAGGTTCTCGAATTCGCCAAGGGAGTAGATGTGAACGATGTTCGGATGGTTCAGCTTGGCGGCGCTGAGGGCCTCTTTCTCGAACCTGGCGAGGTAGGTTGGATTGGAAAGCAGATCGGGCTTGAGGACCTTCAACGCGACCGGGCGATCGAGGCTCACCTGACGTGCCAGGTAAACTTCCCCCATGCCACCGCGACCGAGCAGACGATCGACCTGGAAGTCACCGAGCGTCATCCCCGACAGGTCGCGCCCGGCGGACGAGCGCCACTCGCGAGCCTGGCCCTCGGAATGGAATTCGTGGGAGGAGGTTTCCTGGTTGCCCATCGCGTTGCCCTGTCCCCGGCGCCAATGAGGGCGCCAGTCCATCCGTCTCTCAACCTGAATCATGGCTCAGTCTACGGTAACGCCGCCCTAGCCGCAAAGGGGAACGCGGTCCTCGGGTTGACACCAGGGTCAGGTGGGCCTCCCTCGATCCCGACCCATCTGCGCGATAAGATGCTAGGGAACCCCCAGATCACTTCACTCGCGTGCGTAACGACCTCGGTCGTCATGGGCCACGCTCGACCCGGAGGCGCCTGATGGGCAGAGCAGAACTGAACGGCCAAACGATGCGGACGCCGACCTTTCTGGTCATCGCCCTCCTGGTCGCGATCGGCTTGCCAGGGGCGGACGGAAGCCCACCTTTACCGCAGGCCCCCGGCGCGGGCCCGACGCTTTCCGCGCAATGGGCGGAGGTCCTCACGGCCACCGACAAGTGGTTGGTTCTTCGCAGTCAGGACGGGGAACAATATCCGGTTTCGTACGACGCCATCGGTCAGTTCCTGGTTCGCTGGCCGACAACCGTTGACCGGATCTCGCCGGCGGCCTTGCTCGAAGCGACCGGGACGAGCGTGGGCTCGAACCGGCTTCTTACGAACCAGGTCGACGTTTACGAAGGCGCGTCGCGTGATCTCGTCGTCCCCGGCCTCTTGACGACCACCAACATGGGGTATCCGGTCACTTCGATGGATTTCGTGGTCAATGCGGATGCGTATGGAGCTCCCTTTCCAGGGGTGGTCAACCCGATCCAGGGGGGGCAGTACGCCGCCGGCCGCCAGGGTTCATGTGGTCGGGCCCCTGGTCAACCGAATCCCGATGTTGGTTGCATTCCCACTTCAGGGGGGGTTCGTGGAGTCGAACAACGCGTATCAAATCGTCCCGACCAATGCCGGCCTCAATCTCACTCAGGTGACCCTGGGATCGCCGAGCATGATGCAATCAGGAGACCTGGTTTACTTTGTCGCGTCCGAGGCCAGGCCGAGATCGTTGATCTTGCCCCGTCTTGTCGTCTTCAAGCAGGTTCCGGTGGATGAATTCGTTCCCGGTCCCCGCTGAGCACGATGAGAACACCTTGCGAACCGCGCCCAGGCAATTTTACTCCGCCTCAACTCCCGCCATCATCGCGGCGGTATCGCTCGTGCGGTACAAAGGTAGATAGCGGTAGTAGACCTCGAGGGTCAGAACCGAAAGGCTGGTCGTGAACAGCCTGCCCCCGGAGCGACCCCAGCGGTCGGCAACCGGCTGGGCGGGGTCCCAGCTCCCCCGGTCGCACTCCTTCCCCTTTACCTGAAGCCGGACGAGCCCGTCGCGAACCTTCTTGTTCCAGACGTCCCAGGCCTCGCCTTGCATGTTGTGGAGAAGCTGGGTTCCGTAGTACCAGTAGTAAATGTTCCGCTCGCGGGCCTCGATCAGGTCGCGGGCGACGAGCCGCGATCCTTCGCGAAGGGAGGACCGGCTGCGTGGCCAGCCGAGGAGTTGTCGCACGACCAGGGCCTCGGCCGTCATGACGGGAGTCGGTCGGCCCCCCGGTTGGTACGAGTACGTGGCGCCCTTACCGTCAGTGGACGCGGCGTCGAGATAGCCCTGAATTCCGGCAACCGTCCGGTCAGGGACGACCAGCCCGGCCAGGTGGGCGCTTCGCAGGGCAAACGCTTGCCAGCCCAGCACGCTTGTGTCCCCTGCCTGTCCCGGGAAGTATCGCCAACCTCCGTTCTCGGCGTTCTGGGCGCTGATGATAAAGCGGACGGCGCGCTGGGCGGGCTCTCGAAGTGACTCATCGCGAGTGATTCCAAAGGCTTCACAGAGCGTCATCGTCGCGATCGCATGACTGTAGAGATGGGCGTTGCCCGCCCCGCCGGAGAACAGGTCACCATCGGGGGCCTGGTGCCGCACGAGCCAGTCAATCCCCCTCTCGACGACATGCTGGTAACGTCCCGCATGCACGTGGTCCATTCCGGCCCCCAGCATCGGCAAGAGTGCGAGGCCCGTGGCGGCGGTGTCCGACGTCAAGCTGGGCCGCTTGGGACAAACTCGACCCTCGCAGCGATCGCTTGTGTCAAGACGCCAGCCGCCGTCGGGGCCCTGATCGCGCGCGATCCAGTCAAGGCCACGCTCGACGGCCTCCTCCGACTGGACTGTCCCACCCTCGCGACGCACCATTGCGGCCCGGGCCGGGCCCTGACGGCCCGCGAACGGGGACGTGACGGCGACATTGACCGGCAGCGTCGACCCGAATCCGCCCATCCTGGCCCCGAGGTCCGCTGTTGGTCCGGCAAGCCCAGGCATTTGCAAGTTCTTGTTCAGCAAGGCTTTAACAGGGAGTTCCGGAGTGTTGGTGATCTCCGAGGGCGTCGGTTCAAACGTCAGCGACGGCGGCTCCTCGGTTTTCAGGGTCGTGAAGGGGTCCCCCGAGATGTCGTCCAGTTCGACGCTGGTCAGATCATCCTGAAGTTGGCGTAGGTCCGACTCGAACGTGGGAGGACGCTCGCGGCGACCGCTGGTGACGAGGAGCAGGGCAAAGACCAGCAGGATCAGGACGTGCAGGACAACGCTCGTTCCCCAGGGAGTCAACCAACTCATCCATTCCGGCGTGTGGCGATCGAGACGACGGAGGCGACGGCGAATGCCGATCGAGAACGCGCGTAGAAGCCGGTTGCGCCGTCGTCTCGGCATCGGTGGTTCCTCGAAGTGGTGTCGACAGGGACGGCCGGTACGAACACCCAGAGAACGCAGTCCGGGATCGCGGAGAGGATCAGGGGGCTCATGTCATGCAACGGTGCCGCGGACCCAACCTTGATATTATAGAGGTCGAGCAAACCTCCTCGTAAGAGACAGGATTGCCACCGATCGAAGGGGCGTGGCGACAGGGGAGGGCCCGTCCATCATTCATATCTCCTCGCGAGTCCATCGCTCGACGGCCCCCCAACCCAGACCTTCCAGCGCGGGCTGAACCAGGTCGGCATCCGCCACCACAACATAGACGAACGAACCCGGCTGAATGTGCTGTTGCCCCGCCTTCAGAGCGGAACCAACGGACACCGCGCCGAGCCGATCGGGGAGATGTCGGTGTTCGTCGGGCGGGAGATCGTGAAGGAAGAGGCCGCCAAACCGCGCGACCAGCGCCGAGGGGGTCTCGAAGTGGCGTGCTTGCCCTTCGATCAACGAGCGGCGTGCATCGTCCAGTTCACTCTCCGAGGGAGGGCGATCCCCAAGCAGGGCAGTGACCTCCCGCTTCAGATCGATCAGCGCCTCCGCCAGTCTCGCCGATTCGAGCGACGCGGAGATGGAGAACAGACCACAGGACCGCCGACAGTCGAACTGGCTGCGAATTCCGTAGGTGTAACCCATTTCCTCGCGGAGGGTTTCGTTGAGTCGAGACGAGAATTGCCCTCCCAGGATCTGGTTGAAGACCATGAGGTCGGTGAAATCCGGGTGCCGTCTGGGCAGCCCGAGGTGTCCGACCTGGACGACCGCCTGAGGCGCCCCTGGACGATCGATCAGAAGGATTCGGGGCGTTGGGGTCGGTCGCGGCTCCGGCAAGGGTCGTTCGAGGCGGGCGGCGCCTTCCCAACCGGACAGAACCTGGTCGAGCTGTCGGGCGACATCCTCGGGTTCGACATCACCGGCAACGACCCAGACGGCCCGATCCGGCCGGTATCGGTCGCGGTGAAAGCCGATCAGGTCGCCCCGTTCCAGCGCCTGCACAGTCGCCTCCGAACCGTCAACCGGAAGGCAGTACGGATGATCGGACGGGAACACCACCTTCAGTAACCCGCGACGCGCCATCGCCTGCGCGCTGTCGCGTTCGGCCCGCAAGGATGCCAGGGCCTGACCGCGCATTCGCATCCATTCCGGTTCGGGGAACGACGGCGCAAGAGAACATCGGCGGCCAGGCCGAGGCTGGCCTCCAGGTGATGTGACAGACACTGAAGACTGACGTAACTTCCGTCGTAACCGCAAGTTGTGGAAAGATGTGTCCCCATCGTCTCGGCGGACATCGCGAGCTCGAACGCGGAGCGGGTCGTGGTCCCCTCGTCCATCATCGAGGCCGAGAGCTCGGCTAGCCCCCCCTGCTCCGGACCATGCGAGCCGGAACCGGCGACGACAACCGCCGTGGCCGCGACAATGGGCAGATCGCGTCTCGGAAGGACCCAGAGAGGACGCCACAGCGGAGCACTCGACTCTCGGGCAGGGGAGTTAGGTAGGCACGTGCCGCTCGAGGCAGAGGAGGGACGGACCGGTCGAGGGCGGGAACCACGGCCGCCGAGGTGGACGACTTTCCTGTAACGAGTAAAGAGACGCGCGGTTTTCCCGCCAGGTAGAGGCGCGCGACTCGCTGAAGATCCTCCGGAGTCGAGGCGATGTAACGGGTCACGTCCGTCGTGATCCGTGCCGGATCGCCCGTGTAGGTGTTGTACGAGTTGAGTCGATCCGCTACGCCGCCGAACCCGCCGACATTATCAAGCGCGTAGACAAACCCGGCGACCCGACCGTTGCGGGCTCGAACCAGCTCAGGCCCCGAGACCCCCAACTCCGCGACCTTAGCGACTTCCTCGAGAAGGATCGCGCGAACGCGCTCCGACGATTTCCCAGGCCGGAGAGTGGTTGCTAGATGGAAGGCACCGGCCAGCTCGCGCCCCTGTTGTTGAGCCGACACGCTCTGGACGAGTTGCTCGTCGACAACCAGGCGACGGTAGAGCCGGCTGGCCTGCCCACGCGCGAGCACGTCCGAGAGAAGCGACAAGGGGGCGTCGTCGGAATCGAACATGGGCACGGTGGGCCAGACATCGAAGGCCCGTTCCAGCTCAACCCGATCGTGATAGGTCAGGTTCAAGGTGTCGTCGAGACGTACTGGCGATGTGCGAGGCCGGGGTGCCGCCATGCCGCCGTGGAAACCACCGAAATACTGATCGGCCAGGGCCAGCGCCTCGGACACGTCGATCTCGCCGACAAGGCAGAGACTGGCGTTGGCCGGGACATAGTAGCGTCGGAAGAACCCTTCCACGTCGTCACGGGTCGCCGCGTCCACTTCCTCCATCACGCCGATGGTCGGCCAGCTGTAGGGGTGCTCGGCGGGATACAGCGCCTCGGCCAGAATTCTCGGCACCTGGCCATAGGGCCGGTTCGCGTAGTTCTGGCGGTATTCGTTCTTCACCACGTCCTTCTGGACGCGCAGCTTCTTCTCCGACAAGGCCGGGAGCAGGTGCCCCATCCGGTCCGATTCCATCGCGAGGGCAAGCTCGATGTGGGCCACCGGGAGGTCGATGTAGTAGTTGGTTCGATCCGAGGAGGTCGAACCGTTGATTCCCGCGCCGATTCGTTGCAAGGGCTTGAAGAAGTCCCCCGGATAATGCTCTGACCCCTCGAACATCAGATGTTCGAAGAGATGGGCGAACCCGCGCTGCCCCCGCTCCTCATTCTTCGAGCCGACGTGGTACCATAAATTCACGGCCACGATCGGCAGGGGCCCCTGGCGCCGGACGATGACGTCGAGGCCGTTGTCCAGGGTGGTCGTCTCAAACGCCAGGTCCGGCAACTGAAAGGTGTGTGTCATCCGTCTCGGTGAAGATCGAGGTGCGGGCCAGGGAGTTCGTCACGAACCCAGCTTAGCGGAGTATGAATCTGGGGCCAACTCTCGACTGTTCCCCCCTCCTCGCGCGCAACGGCTGGAAATCTTCGTTCCTTCACTCCCTCGATTTGAGTTACAATGCCTGCAAGGTCGGTGGATTGACTGCGGGAAAACTGGGGACGTGGTGGTATGCGATTGTCATCCCACCGCTTCGGTGAGTAAGCGGGCCCGCGTGTTTGAGGTTCCGGCGCCTCGAGGTTCTTGATGGAACCCGGTGGAACGGAATTGCGGAACGCGGTTGCAAGCCGTTGGAACGTCAACGGTCATGGACTTTGAAAAGGCCGCCTCGTGAACTGGGAAGATATTATCGTTGACGCCGCGGCGACGGACACCGGCATGCGGCGTGCGAACAACCAGGACAGTTTCGCCGTCGTCCGGGCCTCGAAGCCGGAGACGTGGCGGGAACGGGGCCACGTCTTTGTCGTCGCCGACGGCATGGGGCCCATGCCGTCGGCGAACTCGCGAGCAAGCTCGCTTGCGATAACATCCCTCACACCTATGCGAAACTGCGAAACGCCAGTCCGACGGACGCCGTCCTGAAGGCGTACCGTGACGTGGGCGGGCTGATTCACGGCAAGGCGACGGCGAACAAGGATTTCCAGGGGATGGGGACAACCTGCTCAACCCTCATCCTCTTGCCCGTCGGAGCGTTGATCGCCCATGTCGGCGACTCGCGGATTTACCGTATCCGAGATGGGCAGATTGACCAGTTGACGTTTGACCATAGCCTCGTCTGGGAACTGATCCGGCACAAGCACCTGAAGTCGGAACAGGCCCAGAAATCTGTCCCACGCAACGTCATCACCCGCAGTCTTGGGCCCGACCCTGTCGTCGAGGTTGACGTGGAAGGCCCGTTGCCGGTGCGGCAGGGGGACGTGTACGTGCTCTGTTCGGACGGCCTCTCCGGCCCGGTGGGCGATCTCGAGATCGGGACCTTCGCCGCCTATTTCCACCCGGAGGACGCCTGCCGTTACCTGACCCACCTGGCCAACCTTCGCGGTGGCAACGACAACATCACGACCGTGATCGTGCGCATCGGGCCCTGGGCGGAGCCGGGCACGGACCCCGAGCCCGAGACGACCACGGTCAAGCCGTCGACCTCGGGCCGCGGCCTGATCGCCTCGCTTCTCTCGAACCTTCCCCGGCGCACTTCGAAAGTGCCGCCCGTCGAGGAACACCGTTACCGTTCCACGGAGTGCCCGATCACCGTGCCGTTGCTGAAAAGCCTCTCGGAAAACATCCGCAACACCCAGGCGCACGCCGTCGATCAGCACTGGCCTGTTGACTGGCCCGTTCTGGCGAACCTTCGACAGGAGGCGGAAACCGCACGCGCCGCGGGGGACCTGAGAGGAGCCCTGCGATGTCTCGGTGAGATGATCGCCATGCTCGGCATGGCGGGCCGGATTCATCGCAAGGAGCACGGTCATAACGGATCTCGATAACTTCGACAATGATTGATCCTCGATCCCCCCACCCCGAGACCTACTGCGCTCGCGCAACGCCCGTAACGGGCTCGGCGACCCGTCCGCTTGTGCCGCCCTTACAACTTTCCGCGGTCTACCGGATCGATGATCTCGATCAGGTGGACGCTCTCTATGGCGGTGAGCAACTGGGCTACGTCTACGCGCGGGACGGCCATCCCAACGCCGTGGAACTGGCCCATAAGATCGCGACCCTCGAAGGAGCCGACGCGGGGCTGGTCTGCGCCTCCGGCATGGCGGCCGAGGCCGCCATTGCACTGGCGCTGCTTGGCAGTGGGGCGCACGTCGCCCTTTCCGAGGGGCTTTATGGCAAGTCGGTCGCCCTGCTCGACCGCGAACTCGCACGCTTCGGCGTCACTCATAGCCTGTTCGATGCCACCCGTCCCGAGACGCTTCGCGCCGCGATCTCGACATCGACGCGCATGGTGTTCGTCGAGATGATTTCCAATCCCTTGCTACGGGTGGCCGACCTCGACGGACTGGCGGAGGCCCTCCATGGGACGAAGGTTCCCCTGGTCGTCGATAACACCTTTGCCCCCCTCATCGCCCGGCCGATCGAGCACGGCGCCGCCTACGTCACCCACTCCTTGACGAAGTTGATCGGCGGTCACAGCGACCTGACGCAGGGCCTCCTCGTCGGTCCTGGGCCAGGCATCGCTCGTGCCGCCTCGGTCGCCTCCACGTTTGGCATGACCGGGAACCCGTTCGAGAGCTGGCTCTGTCTGCGAGGTGTGGCGACACTCGCCCTACGATCGTCGAGGGCCTGCGCAACGGCGCTGGAACTGGCCCAACGACTCGCGGAACACCCCCGTGCCCGAGCGGTTCACTACCCGGGACTGGCGACGCACCCGGACCACGATCGAGCCCGCCAACTGCTAAGGGGCGGCTACGGGACGATCCTGACGATGGACCTCGAGGATCGTACCCGAGCGGACGCATTCGTCCGATCGCTCCGACACATCCCCTTCGCCCCGAGCCTCGGCGACGTGGCGACCACGCTCAGCCACCCGGCCACCACGAGCCATCGCGGGCAATCGCCCGAGCAATGGCGACGACAGGGCATCACACCGGGCCTGGTGCGGTTATCGATCGGGCTGGAGGATCCCGATGATCTCTGGGATGACCTCTCGACCGCGCTGGGATGACGACGGTCGGGGCCCGGGTGTCGCTCGAACGACGATCACGGTGGATCGTAACCCCCCGGGTTCCAGGGGTGACAGCGCAGCAGCCGAGCGATGCCACGACGAAGGCCACGCCAGGCCCCGTATTTCCGGATCGCTTCCTCCATGTAGCGGCTGCAGGATGGCTCGAAGCGACAGACCGGGCCGAGCAAGGGGCTGATCGTCCGCTGATAGACCCGGATCAGGGCGATGATAATGAGTGCCAGCAGCCGCGTTGGGAACCGTGTCAGGGAGGCCACGATGCTCATGATGGCGATCGACGTTCCGGCGGTTCGAATCCCGATGAAGCCGACAGACTTGACGACCGGGGGCCGAGCCGACGGGCGGCATCTCGAGCCAGTCGAGGCAACGAGCGAGTCGCTTCGTCGAAGCTCAGCCCCGGCCCACGTGGCACCACGACGAGGTCCACACCTCGGGGCAGGTCGGCCTTATTCAGGCGGAAGGCCTCGCGGAGCAGCCTCTTGATCCGGTTACGATCCGTCGCCTTGCGGACCTTCTTCTTGCCCACCGAAATGCCGAGCCGGGGATGGTCACGATCATTCTCAACCGCATAGACGACCATCGCGTTATTAGAAGCCGTCTTGCGACGATCGAACGCGCGGCGGAAATCCCTCGGGTCGCGAATCCGTTCGTGAGGCCGTAGCGTGGCTCGGGGTGCTCGGCGTGGTCACGTTCGGGTCTCTCGGGGCGTCGTCGCATCGGCATCAAGGTTCGGCGATTCACTGTTCAGCGGGCGAATGTTACGGGGCGGCCCCAGCCGATCGCGTAGCAATCGGCCCCGACGCGCCAGGTGCCACAGGATGAACGTCGTCACGACGACAACGCCACCAAGCGTCAAGAACCCCCAGAGCCGCGCGGCGGCCCCCAGTGCCTGACGATCCGGCCGGGGAGCCCGATCCGCGCGTCGCGGCCCGACCGTGGGCCCTCCGGCCGTCTCAACCTCGCGCTTGTGTTCAGGCTCGGTCCCGGTCGGAATCAAGTTCGGCCTCCAGCGCCTCGCGAAGCTCAACGGCCAGGGTGGCGACGTGAGCGTGCAATTCGTCGATGTGATCTCGCAAGCGCAGAATCGCCTCGATGCCGGCCAGGTTCACGCCGAGTTCACGGTGGAGCGTGAGTACCGTCCAGAGCCGTCGGATTTCTTCAGGCCCATATCCCTCGACCTCATCCTGACGGGTTGACCGGATCAACCCCAGGGACTCGTATCGGAGAAGCACCCGAGTCGGCAGGGAGAGCCGCTGAGCGACGATTTCGCGGGTCATGATCGGTTGCGTCATGGCGGGTTGTCTTCGTGGGTTTCCGCTCATGTCACACCAACGGACCTCACCAGAGGCCCTGCCGGGGGTTCATGGGGTTGCGCTCGGCGAACTCGCGGATGAGGCGACGACTCTCGTCGTCGGCAGATTTAGGGACGACGATCTTTGGGACGACGTACAGGTCTCCCTCGGGCCGGCTTCCTGTCGCCGGCACCCCCTGCCCCTTGAGGCGCAGCTTCTGGCCGCTGGAGGTGCCTGGTGGGATCGGTAAGGTCTTCGGGCCCGTGAGCGTGGGCACCTCGACCCGGGCGCCGAGGATTGCTTCGTCCGTTGTCAACGGAACGTCAACATAGAGGTCACGACCCTCACGCCGGTAATAGGGATGCGGATCGACCGTTACCCGGATGACGAGATCACCGGGGGCACCGCCGGGGTGACCGGGGGCACCCTGGCCTTTCAGCCGGAGCCTGGCTCCGGTGTCGGTCCCCGGTGGGATTTTGACATCAAGAACCTCGCGCCGATCGCCGTCGCGCGCAAGTTCGATGGTTGTCGATCCGCCCTGCACGGCGGTCAGGAAGGGGATTGTCAGGTTCGCCTCGGTCGCCGGAGTCGGTCGGACACCCGAGCGCCCTCGCCCCCGCCCCCCACGAACCCGACCCAGCAACTCGTCGAAGATCCCACCACCGACGCCGGTTTCTTCCCCCTCGGCCGTCATGCCTCCGCGGGGGGCGCCGCCGAAAAAGGCGCTGAAGTCCACGTCCTGGTACCCGCCTCCGGTTCCGCCTTCGCGGAAGATCCATTCCGAGGCACCGGAACGTGGCCCGTACGATCCCGCCCCCTGGAAGCCGGCCTTGCCGTACTGATCGTAGAGGGCTTTTTTCTCGGGCTCGCTCAGGACGTCATACGCTTCCTGAACTTCCTTGAATTTTGACTCGGCGCTTTTGTCGCCGGGATTGACGTCGGGATGGAATTTACGCACAAGCGAGCGATAGGCTTTCTTCAGCTCATCGGCCGAGGCATCGCGGGAGACCCCGAGGACCTCGTAGTAGTCGCGGTCGGCCATGGGCGGAACGGGCCTCTCTCGTTCGGGATGCGGCGTCGTAACGCGCCACGCCTGGTCGTGCTTGAAATCGTTGCGGGCCCCCCGGACCCCAACCCCATCTTATCGACGGTTCCCGACCGGATTCAAGGCGGGCCAACGCCAGGGTCACTCAAGGATCAGGATTCCGGGAAGCGAAGGCCGCTGCCGAACCATCCCCCGGGAGGGCGGCTCGGCGAAAGCGACGCCCTCCCGAGAGCGGTCTCGAGTCGAACGTTTCAAGTCCCTGACGACCTGGCCCCTGGCGACCCGGCCAGCGCCCTCGCCCGTCGCGGACTGTCGCGTTACAATGGTGAGCTTGCCACGGATCGCACACAGGGCACGCACTGAAGGCCACCGGGTTAACCGACCGTGATGTCTCGTCTCACTCTGGTGATTCACGAGCGCGTGGGGAATTGGGCTCGTCACATCCGGCCCCGGTCGGTGGACTGGCAGGCGCGCGTGATCGAGACGCGCTCCGGCATCGAACTGGAGGCCGCCTGCGCCCATTCGGCGTGTCCACTCCTGGTGATCGATCTGGGGAATCGACTCCGGCAAGGGCTCGAGGACATGGACCGCGGCCTCCTCGCGGCACCGAACGCCCTTTCACTTGTGCTGGCGTCCGGAGATCGGCCCGGGCTCACGACCCTGGCACGCGAACTGGGGGCCACGCATGTGCTCGCCGGTCAGGTTCCTCCGCCGATCGTCCTGGACCTGCTCTCTCGCTGGGTCATTCTCGCCACGCGACGAACCGAGGACGATGGCTGGTCCGTCCCACCGAGAGTCGACCTGACGGACTGGGAAGCGATCCTTGTCGACGCCAACGGCCAGGGCTTCGCGGGCATCCCCGGCGGGGGCCCGATCGACTCCCGGAGTCCCGAACCCTAATCCGGAGCGTCGCGACCGCCAACTGGAATTCCCGCCGAAACGACCATCTGCCACCAACCTGTCGGGGTTCGATCCGAACGACGGACGCGGAGATCCCCGAGACCACCCCTACGCGAACCCAACCGCAGGATCAATCTCATGTTCGGAAAGAAGGGCCCCGGCCTCACGGAGCAGGACGTCCTCGACGCCCTGAAAGGGGTCAAGGACCCCGAAATTCACCGCGACCTCGTTGACCTCGGCATGGTCAAGGACGTTCGCATCGGCGACGGGACGATCCATCTCACGATCAACCTGACCACGCCCGCGTGCCCACTCAAGGCACAGATCGAGGCGGACGTTCGGAATGCCCTGACCTCCCGACTCGGGACCGACCACACGTACCAGATCACGATGGGCGCCGAGGTTCGTGGCAAGGGCGTCTTCGAGAAGGGCGACATCCCCGGCGTCAAGAACGTGATCGCGGTTGGCTCCGGCAAGGGAGGCGTCGGCAAGTCGACGATGGCGGCGGCGATCGCCTACGGCCTGCGGACCTACGGCGCCTCGGTGGGCCTGATGGACGCCGACGTTTACGGGCCGTCGATCCCCCACCTCGTCGGCGCGACCGGCCGGCCGATGGCCCGGGGCGATCGCATCCAGCCGATCGAGGCGAACGGCCTGAAGCTCATGTCGATGGGCTTCCTGCTCTCGCCCGACGACGCCGTCATCATGCGCGGGCCGATGCTGCACGGCATCATGCAGCAGTTTCTCCATCAGGTCGAATGGGGAGAGCTGGACTACCTCGTCATCGACCTCCCGCCTGGCACCGGCGACATTCCGCTGACACTCTCCCAGTCGTTACCGCTGACCGGGGCCGTGGTCGTCTGCACTCCGCAGGAGGTGGCCTTGCTCGACGCCGTGCGGGCCGTGGCGATGTTCCGTAAGCTCAAGGTTCCGATCCTCGGCATGATCGAGAACATGAGCTTTTTCGACGTCCGGGCGTACCTGCTGGAACGCGGGAGCCCCGACGCCTGTCGCCTGTTGAACGATACGGTATCTGTTCCCGGAGGCCGGCGACGAGCGCGTCCATGTCTTCGGGCAAGGTGGGGCCAGGCGTCGCGCCGAGCTGCTGGGCGTGCCGTTCCTGGGAGAGGTTCCCCTGAACGTCAGCCTGCGCGAGATCGGCGACAAGGGGAGGATCCGGGACGCCATTGACGACGCATCGCCCGCGCAACCCTATCTGCTCGGCATCGTCGAGCAACTCGCGGCGCAGATCAGCGTGCAGAACCTCAAGAGCCCAAAGCTGCCGAAGCTCGAGATCGTGAGCTGAGCGGGGCCCTGGTCGGCCAACAAGTCACGCAGCCTCCGGTCGGCACTGTTTGCCGGCCGGAGGTCGTTGT
This sequence comes from uncultured Isosphaeraceae bacterium, assembly GCA_963779675.1. Lineage (GTDB taxonomy): Bacteria > Planctomycetota > Planctomycetia > Isosphaerales > Isosphaeraceae > CAVZZM01. The sequence continues at coordinate 703,462 of CAVZZM010000014.1, read as the reverse complement.
ATTCGGCCCCGGAGGACCAGTCTGGAACCGCGTTATCGGCTGTTGGGCGAACCGGGGTGGTCTTCCTCGACGCTGTAGGCCAGACACGCGCGGATGTCGGCCTCGGTCAATTCGGGATGAGAACGCAGGATGTCCGCCCACGACCAGCCGTCGACAACCAGCGACACGACCTGGCCGACCGTGATCCAGGTCCCCCGGACAACCGGGGACGTGTCCGAGACCTCGGTGTCGAAGACAAGTCGATCACGCCAGAGAAGGCACGGTTCGATGGGTTCCGGGCAGTCTTCGGCGCTAACACCGAGATCGAGATCGTTGTCGCCACCGGTATCGAAGCGTCGGCTCCAACTCCGCCGGTCCTCCAGGTCCGCCACTTCGTCATCGGCGTTCTCGAAGGGCTCAGGAGGCATGATCGCCCTGAACGACTCCGAGGGCGCGACCTGTCCCCAACGATTCCGCCGGGAGGATCGGGCACGCTCGAACGTCGTCACGGCCTGGGCCAGGCCCCACTCCAGGTCTTCCAGGTAGGAACTCGTCAGCTCGCAACCGTTGTGAATCGCAACCACGGCTTGATTAAGCCGCCATGCGGCCGCATGGACCCGTCCAAAGAGCAGATCTTCCAGGACCCCCATGGGCGCGAGTTCCGCCCGCAACTTCTGGAGGAAGGCGTCCTCGTCTCCCTCAAACGAAACCGTGGAAGACGCGTTCCCGGACGCCAGCGGCTGATGAGGACCCTGGGCCTCCGCCGGACCGTCGCGTCGTACTGACGGATCGGCCGGCGTCGCGGGCACCAATCGCTCGAACGTCCCGGTCTCGGAACCGGCTGTCGACTGAGTCAACATCGTTGCATCCTCTCGCTTGCCGCCCTGAAAACGGGGGAGGACTCCACGTCGAGCACCCTCCCACTTGTTTTATTAAACAAGATCGTGGCGCAGGCGAGCCGGATTCACAAAATCTGGAAAAGACACCATAAGACACCGACGGTGCCGTTGAGAACTCTGTGACAAAAAAAATTATGGCGAATGACGGAACCGTTGATTCAGCCACGACGTAGGGCACGCCCGGGAGTTTCACCGGTCGGCTCGCCATCGTGCAGGACAAGCCTTCCATTGACCAGCACGTGGTGCATTCCCTCGGCGAGGCCCGCCCCGCGGAGTAGGTCGAGCGGTCGACGATCGTCGTTGGGTCGAAGATGGCGATGTCCGCGGCAAAGCCTGGCCGAATTAAACCGCGATCGGTCAATCGGAATCGGCGGGCGGCGTGAGTCGCGAGGTGAGTCACCGCCTCGGCCCAGGAGTAGTCGCCGAGGTCTCTGGTGTGATGACCGAGATAACGGGCGAATGCCCCCCATCCCCGGGGATGAGGAAACCCACCGCAGAAGATCCCATCCGAGCCGGCCATATGGGCCGGGTGCCGCAGGATGGCGCGAACGTCCTCGACGGTCCGTTCCCCAGCGCGATGGCCGACAATCCCGACGGCCATGCCCGAGGCACGAAGAATTTCGACGACAAAATCACCGGGGGAAAGGTCGGCCTCTCGAGCCGCCTCGGTGACCGTCTTGCCTTCCGCCCAACGGAAGCCTTCATCCGCGACCATCGCGATGGTCGTCGTGTCGAGGGGGTAAGGGGTTTCACTCGAAAACCACTCGGAACGTAACCGTTCCCGGGTTCTGTCATCGGCGAGCCGTTCGAGGGTGGGCTCAATCCCTCCTTCCTGCACCCAGGGCGGCAGGGCGACCATGCCGAGGATCGTGCTGCCCTGGAGGTAGGGGTAGGTGTCGTACGTCAGGTCGAGGCCCCTGGCTCGGCCCTCGTCGATCAGGGGCAGAAGGAGGTCCGCCGGGCCGTTGTAGTGGGAGATATGGCCGGCAACACCGCTGTGTTCACAGATCTCGTAAACCTCGCGCATTCCTTCCGGGGCGTTCGGACCATAGCCCCGCATGTGAGTCACGTAGACGCCGCCGTCGAGGACGATGGCCTCGCACAGCGCGGCGATCTCGCGTGCGTCGGCATGTCGGCTCGGGATGTAGTCGAGGCCCGTCGAGAGGCCGACGGCACCCGCGTCCATCCCGTCTCGAACGAGGCGTTGCATGGCCTGCAACTCCTCGTCCCGCGCGGGACGAGGATCGTGGCCCATGATTTCGAGCCGGACGTTGCCGTTCGGGATCAGGTAGGCGACGTTCAGCGCCGTGGCGCGGTCGAACCGGTCCAGATACTCGGACACGGTTCGCCACTCGGATCGGACCTCGGGCGGGTTTCCGTTGAAACCAGCGGTGTAGCGTCGCATGTAGTCCATCGTCGTGGGCGACGCCGGCGCGAAGGCGCTGCCGTCCTGACCCAGAATGTACGTCGTGACTCCTTGCTTCAAGGCCGCGAGATGGACGGGATCGGCCAGAAGCATCAGATCGCCATGCACATGGGCGTCGATGAAGCCCGGAACGACGTAGAGCCCGGTCGCATCAAGTACTTCCGGCGCTCGGCGGCGCCCAGCGGACCGACCGCCGAGATCAGCGAGTCGAGCAGGCCGACATCGGCCTGGAAGGGCGGCCCCCCCGTGCCATCGATCACCCAGCCGTTACGAATGATGAGATCGAACACGAGAATCGCCCTCGGGTTGTCGTCAAACTTGAGGAACCGGCGCGTCGAGCCTGCGCCAGAGATACCACATGGCCACCGAACGATACGGCCGCCAGGGCTCGCTGAGGATGGCACACTCGGAAGGGCCAGGCAACTCGGAAAGTCCGTGGTGGTCGCGCAGGCCGGCCCGGATTCCGAGGTCCGCCACGGGCAGGATGTCCGGCCGGTTCAACGCGAAGATCAGGAACATCTCGGCCGTCCAGCGGCCGATGCCCTTCACGATGGTGAGGCGTTCGATGATGGCCTCGTCGTCGTGCCGCCCGATGCGCTGGAGTGCGACCTGACCCGAGGCAACCTTCTCCGAGAGGTCGAGCACGTAACGCGCCTTCACGCCGGAGAGGCCCGCCGATCGGATCGCCGTCTCACCTGCCCTGAGCAACCCTTCGGGGGTGTAGGGGTCACCCGAGAGCGACTTCAACCGGAGATCGATCGAGGCCGCGGCCTTCGCGGAAATCTGCTGGCCGATGATCGCGCGAACGAGCGTCCCGAACCGGTCTCGACGGGGCCGCAGACGGCAGGGGCCGACTCGTGTCACCAGGGGCAACCAGCGCGGGTCCGCGGCGACCAGGTGCGCGACGGCCGACGCCCAGGGGTCGTGACGAAGGGGGGGCATGCGACTTCATCGAAGTTCGGGGGTAGGCCCTTGCCTGGGTCAGATGAGGTAGGGATTCGCCAGAACGTGTTCCGGATGCGATGCCTTGTAGGCATCGATCCGGGAGGAACGATCGAGGGCCTCGGGCAGGAACGCGATCGCCTGGTCGATGCGCTCGTCTGGCTCGGCGCAGCTGAATCGGAGAAAACCGCGACCGGCGTCTCCGAAGCATTCGCCCCCCAAACAGGCGACTCCGAACCGATCGTCGGCCCCTTCCATCAGGTACAAGGCCAGCCCGTGAGAGGTCAGGCCGACCCGGTTGCAGATCGGGCGGACGTCTGGGAAGACGTAGAAGGTCCCCCCCGGTTTGAGGACCGAGAGCCCCTCGATTTTGGCCAGAGCCATCGCAAAGACGGTCAACTTTGGTGCGAAAGCGCGTCATGTAGTCATCGCGAGTGGCGGCGTCATTCTCCAGAGCGGCGATGGCCGCCCTCTGGACGAAGGGAGGGCTGCATGAGGCCGTTGTATTGATCAACTTCCCAATGGACTCGACGACGTCGGGATGCGCGACCGCGAAGCCGATCCGCCAGCCACTCATGCTGTAGGACTTGCTGAACGTGTAGGCTGCAACTCCACCATGATCCAGGACGCCGGGGCGTGTGAGGATCGATTCGTGGCGTCCCCGCCAGACCATGTGGCAATAAGGCTCGTCCGAGAAGATCGCCAGATCGTTCCGGCATGCGACGTCCGCGATGGCGTCGAGGTCTTCGGCGAGCGCCACTCCGCCGGTCGGGTTGTGAGGGGAGTTCAGGAACACGGCGCGTGGCTGGGGGTCGTTCGCGACGAAGTCCGCGACCGCCTCGGCCCGGGGTCGGAAGTCTTCCTCGAATCGTAACGGGGTAAACACCGGCCGGGCGCCCCGACGCGCGAGATTGGGAACGTAGGTTGGAAAATGCGGGCTGAAGACCAGGACACCGTCACCGGGCTCCAGAAGGGCCTCCGCGAAGTACTGCTCGATGGGCTTCGCCCCCGAGGCGGCCACGACGTGTTCCGGGCCGACATCCAGGCCAAACTCATCGTGAACCATGCGGGCCGCCGCCGCGCGGAACTCGGGCAACCCCAGACTGGGGCCGTAGCCGGTCTGGTTCTCCTCGATCGCCCGGATGCCCGCGTTCTTGGCGTGCGGGGTACTCGGGAACGGGCTATCGCCGATCTCCAGCTCAACCACGTCCTTGCCCCGAGCCTTCAGCGCCCGCGCCATCGCGAGCACGGTGAACGCAGTCTCCGCGGTGAGGTCCCTCGCCAGTGCGCTCAGCCTGGGCATCAGCCAATTCCTCTGAAAGGGTAGACACGTGCGACAGGGGCGAGTCGCCGTCGGTTCGGGGAAAACGGCGGCCCCTTCCGTCCTGATTGTGGAGATGGTGGGTTCCGCTGGCCCCCACCACCCGACGAGACGCTTCTTGCAAGCTCGCTCAGTCTATCGCGATGCGATCGCCGCGGCCAGCGGTCGGACGATCCGGGGGATGATCCGTTCTTCGAGGATCTCCTCGCCGATCCGACATTGTTTGCGAAACGAGTCCAGGAAGGAGCGTTCGGGGCCGGTTCCCCAGTATTGCCGCACGGTAAAGTAGACGCTCAATTGTTCCTCGGGAAACTCGCCGGTGCGGATCTGATAGGCGTTGGTCCGTGTCTCGATCGAGATGCGGCACTGGAGCCGGCACGACTCGTCGAGCGCGATGGTCATCGAGGGCTCGAAATTGATGACCTGGCCTCCTGGAAGGTCTGTCAGACCGTCCATCCCCGTCCCGACCCCGAGGGCCTCCGCGACGAGTTCGTCGTGGTTGCCCGTATAGGTGAAGTCGAAGCCATACATGACGTCCAACGCCTCGCAGTCGAGCAAACTGATCGTCAGCAGGTGGGGCGCCAGGTCAAGCACCATCTCGTGCTGGTTGTAGGCTTCGTCGGGGGTGGCGGGGCCCACCTGACCTGAGCAGAGCCGGCGCGACTCGATCGCCAGCCAGCGATACTGGCCCGACTCCTTGTCCCCTTCGAGGACCAGTTCGCCGGCCTCTCGCGTGTAAAAGTTGCGAAGTTCGGGAAACGCCTTCCGCATCTGTTCGAAGAAGTGGAGCACCGTGTCCCGCGAGTTCGGTAGCTCCAGTTCCGTGTTCAGGTTCATGTTGACATAGAAGTCGTCGGCTTCGTTCGTGTAGCGGTTCATCCTCGCGATCCTGGGGAAGAACCCCTCCGATGGACACCCGGGCGGGACGGCAACAGCCCTTCAATCCCGGAAACCTGCATGGGAGCGTGCGGCCATCAAGAGCAGGTTGCCGGGGAGTTTTCGATTTGTCGATGCTACCAGATCGGATAGCGTGTTGGGAATCAACGGGCACCAAATCTGAGCACGATATGTGGTGTTTTTGTACACGTTGGTCGTGTCGACGGTCGATCAAACAGTTCCACCCGGTTAGACCCGTGTTCCGCCCGCTTCGGGATGTCGAAGGCGAATCGGAGGAAGTTCCGCGGGGTTCGCGCGGGTCCGCGAAGACGCGGGCCCGGTAAGACGACAGGTTCGCACGGCAGCGGATGCGGAAGGTCGCGCCGTCGCGGGAAGCCGGGAACTGGTCGACGACCTCGCCGTCCTCGACGGAAAGAGGAACTGTCCGGGGATGGACGACCAGCGCCATGGGGGGGATCGATTGTCCGGAGGGCTCGGTGCGAAACGTCAGGGACCAGGGTCGACCTGGGAACCGGGGCGATCTCAGCGCGTACGAGACGGTTACCTCGGGGTGCGGGCCAAGGACGACGGTCCTCGAGGAGGGATCGAGCCCTTGCGAGACGACCCGTTCGCCATCCAGGCTCGCGACGGCGTAGAGGGCCAGGTACCAGGCCCCGCCACCCTTGGAGGGCAGGCTGAGGCTGTGGTAGCCGAGTCGGGCGTATTCCGCCTCAGTGACGAAGGAGCGCTCGGCGAGCGAGTCATCAGGGCCGCTCGGCCAGTCGCCGGAGCGGGCCAGCACCAGCGTCGCCGTTCCCTGGGGGCCCCAACGCCAGCGGAGATGGACGCGCTCCGTGCCACTGAGCCGGACGGAGCGGAGGTCCGACGGGTCGGGCACGCAGGAGAAAGTCGTTCCACAACCGACCGTCCAGGTTCCGGCCCAGGATGTCAGAGGGGTGTAGCGGCAGACTCCCGCGGCTGGAGGATGCGGGTCGAAGGTGTGCTCCGGCGTGATCGAGTCAAGCCAATGACCGTCGAGCGAACGGGCCTGAGCACGATCGAGACGGGAGCCAGGAGGATAGGTCAGCGCGTGGGGGGTTCGGAGGATCTTGACCTGGCCACGTTCCGGAATGGCCCAGGAGAGCCGTAACCGTCCATCGACCTCGCGGGCAAGCGACAGGCCCTCCACGATCCCGCCTGGCGCGACAGGCAGGGCCGCCACCGTCACCCCGGGTGAGATGACGGTCTGGCCCGTCGCGGCACGGTAGAGTGCATGGACCCGATAGTGGGCCGCATGCTCCTCGCTCACGCCCCGGTCGATGGCCCGGTCGCGTACGCAATCAATCCGCACACCATCGTCGGGGCCCGAGGGCTCAGAGCCCACCTTTCGAACGACGAATACCCCCTCAGCTCCGGCAGGCACGTTCCAGGAGAGCACGACCTCACCCCGTTGCGCCTCGGCGTGGAGGTCGGAGACTTCGGCCAAGACGAGGATTGGCCCGTGCGTGGCGCCTTGGATCGAACCCACACCCCCCCGTCGGCTGAAGACAGCGTATCCGAACGTCTCGCCTGGCGTTGTGGTCGCGTCCTCGCACTCCGTGATCGCGATCTCGGGGAGGGGCACACCGTCAGTCTCGTGTGCGGGGATTCCGTCTCGCTTACGGACGATTCGATAGGAGACAGGCCCGAACCCGTCGGGACGGGGCGCCCTCCATCGGAGTCGAACCCGGTCCGAAACCACGCTCAATCGCAATTCGGTCGGCGGATCGGGGGGGCAGCGGCTCAGGCCGTCGATCGCTTCCGGGAGGTCGGCTGCCAGGCCGAGGGCCTGGCGATACAGTTCTCGGGCGGACTTCGCCTCCGTGTCGATCAACGTACGCGCCTGTGCGGTCAGTGCCGACGCCTCAGTGAGTCGGCGGGTGATTTCCGAACGCGCCTCGGACACCTCCGGGTCGAGCGGGGCCACCCGATGAGCCCATTCCTCCAGCGCACGACGAGCGGCCACCATCCTTCCGGCGGCCCGAGCCACCTCGAAGCCCGACCGCGCTTGCTCGATTTCGTGGAGACGTTCCTTGATCTTTTCCAGTCCGCGACGCGCTCCGGCATGCTGGGGTGCCAGGTCCTGGACGTGGTGGAGAAGGTCGAGCGCAACATCGTAAACCCGATCGCGGACGGCCTGCTGGGCGGCATCGAGATAACGGGCCACGGCTTCGAGGTGTTCGATCGAGAACCCGCAGATGCAACGGTTCCTCGCGACGGTGTGGGCACGACGACAGGAGGGACATTCCCAGCGCAACGAGCGCCGCAATGCCGGCAGCTTTCGGCGTTCGATCCACGACCATCCTCCGCGACCGTCACTCCGGAACAGATTCGACAACGGAGCAATGGACCGGGTAACGGCGGCGCGTTTCTGATCGTCTCTTCATAGGCAGTCCCCTCAGCTCGACAGCCCCGACGAATCAAACTCGCGGCGCGATCCGGGGCGATCCCCAGCGCGGCCGCTTCCTCGACGAGCACCTCGCGAGTCGTCGGGTCAAGTCGATTCAGCCCCCGGATGGTGAAACCCACCGTCGCGCCGAAGGCCTCCTCCGCTTCCAGCACGAGAGTGCGATCATATCGGGCACGTGCGGCCGCGTTGCCCAGGTGCGACTGGGCATACGAGATGGCTTCGAGCCAGGCGGTTTTCTCCGCAGTGACGTGGGCCTTCTGCATCCAACGGCGACGCTCCGCGTCGGCGCGGGCAAGGATCTCCGTCTCACTCGTGTCGCGAGGCAGGTCGAGCACATGATAAAGGTCGCGACGGCGAAGGTGTTCCAACGCAAGCCGGACCTGGCGTCTCATGGCCGGGTCGATCAGGTCGATCGGCGTTTCGGGAACCTCGTTCTCGTCGGGCGTTTCGGGGAGCGGCGGCACGGACTCGACGAGTCGGTCGAGGTCCTCCGAGGTGAGGCCGCGCTGCTGGGCCTCCGTTCGTAGGAGGGCCCGGTCGGAGACAGTCAGTCCCCCCTTGGCGGATCGCAACCGAATCAGCCGCTGGAGTTCGTTGAGCTTCGCATCCCTGACGATGCGATGGCCGGCGTCAAGTTCGGCATCGTAGGCGGCGCGTGCGGCCGGGTCGCCGAGCAGCGCCCGACGGAGGGCGGGGATCTGATCGAGGTACGACTGAAAGGTATGCTTGGTCTTGGGGTTCCGCGTGCCCGAGGACCAGGCCGGCTGGCAACGTGCAAGGGCTCGCTCGATGGTGTCGCGATCGCACCTCGGGTCGATGCCCAGCATCGCATAGTAGTCGGGCACCATGGGCCGTCGGCACCTCGGCTCGAAGCGCGTTCGCTCGGGTGTTCAGGGAGCAGGGAGAGTGAGAGCGACTCAACCTCGGCTCTCTTATTTTCGGGATGAAACGCGCACTCGTCCACTCCCCTCGACAGAATCGAGGCGAACCAAGGAGATTCATCCTTCGAGGGCGAGCGTCCCGAGTTCACGAAGTCGAGCAATGACCGGGTTCACGTCGCTGGGGCGCGTCGGAAGCGCTGTCGCGAGCACCGCGACGACCTGTCCCGTTGCATCCGAGATCGGTACGGCGATCGAACAGGCCGCGTCGAAAGCACGTAGCCAGTCGCCCGATCCCGATCCCTCCGCCAGCTCCGTAGCGATCGACACCGCCGATTCCCCGGAGTCAAATGCCTGGACGATGCCGAGGTCCACCCGGTCGATCGAAACGGAGCGCGTCGCCTCGGCAAACGCGCGGGCCACCCTGGCGTCCAGGTCCGGCGCGGGAACAAAGGCCCTCAAGATGAGGCGATTCGCCTCCAGCCGCCAGAACCCCGAAGCGCGGGCATTGGACTCGTCCCGAAGGTCGGCGACCAGGTCCTCGATCTCCATTTCCATCATGGCGTCGCCCCTCGGGGAGCCAGGGGTGAGTCGATACAACACTGGGAGTAAACTTGTTCGTCGTCGGACGCGCAACCCATTCTAGGAGGGACACCGTGCCGGTTCAATCAGCGATGCCGCTCTCATCTCCAACGGCTGGAGCCCCCTCAGTCGACGGACGCAACGATTCCGGGACCGTTCGGCCCGAGAGATGGTAAACGTAGGCGGCAATCGCATTGATCTGTTCCGTGCGGAAGGTCGCACGCCAGCCGGGCATTGACGTTCCCTGGACTCCCAGGTTGATCACGGTCAGAACGTCCTGCGGCCGATCACCATGCTTCCATTCGTCGTCGGTCAGATCGCCCGGGGGAAGCCCGCTCAAGCTGGCTGCGATCGGCCCGTCGCCCCGACCCGATTCGCCGTGACAGCTCACGCAACGCTCCAGGAAAAGCACGCGGCCCTCCACCAGGAGGGAATCGTTCGCGATGTCCGCGGGAGCCGGGCCGAGATCCGTTCTCAATACGACATACGCCAGAATCCCAGCGACGATCAGGCTCACCATGCCGAGCAAGACCCAAAAACTGGATGACGAATGGGACCCGCCCGGCGTTCGATCGTCTTCGATCGGGCGGTCATCCCCAGTCACTCAGAATGCTCCGAATTCGCGAAAACTCTGGACGTTCTGATGCGCCAATCACCCAGTGACGACTCACCACGCCGGGCCTCTGACTGTTCACAACCCAGCCAGAACATTCCCAGTGCGCGATGGACGGATGAGCCGAATTCCGTGGAACCGGCAAGCGCTGCGCGACTTGAAACGTCCGGGTCGACTCCACCAACACGTCTCAGCCCATGCGAAAAGACGGATGGCGTCTCGATCGTGTCGCGTATTGAACCTATGGGATACAAGAACCGTCGCTTGACATAATTTAGTGGAGCGGAAGGGGATCGAACCCTCAACCTCAGCATTGCGAACGCTGCGCTCTCCCAATTGAGCTACCGCCCCGGTTGGTAAGTGAGTACTAGATTACTACCCTGTTCGTCACCATGCAAGGTGAAGTAAAGCTCTCTTCTCGGGCGTGGCTGTCTGGTTGTGCCAACGGAGGCTCCCGGCGTAAGCTACCGGAAGGCGACCGGGCGTGCTGGGAGTCAGGACGCGAATCGAGACTGCTACCGTGAAGTCAACAACCATGCGTACAAGGCGGACCATCTTGATCCTGATTGCGCTGGGTTTCGTGCTCGCTGGACATTCAATCGTCTGGTCACAGGACACGGCCCCAGCACCTTCCCGCACGGTACACTCGATCGCTGGCTGGCCGGAGGAGCTGGTGTCCTGGGAAGCGGGCCCACCTCGGTCCCTTTTTCAGGGTGCTGAGGACAAGAACGCCTGGGATCGAGAGATCCGCGAGCGCGGCTGGGTCTTGGTCGACGATGGCGTCTTTCATCTGTTCTACACGGGTTACAACGAGGATCGTTCTCCGCTGAGGATGCTGGGGCACGCGACCTCGAACGATGGCATCACCTGGGCGCGGGATGCTCGCAACCCGATCCACGACGAGAGCTGGGTCGAGGACATGTGCATCCTCAAGCGAGGGAACACCTACGTCATGTTCGCCGAGGGGGAATCGGACATCGCCCACCGGCTCACCTCAACTGACCTGATCCACTGGACCGAGCGCGGGCCGCTCGACATCCGGCAGGCGAATGGAGAGCCAATCGCACCGGGGCCCCGCGGAACGCCGTTCGTGATGGTGGAAGACGACCGCTGGTACCTGTTCTACGAACGAGGGGACCGCGGTGTCTGGCTGGCGACCTCCGAAAACAGTCAGGTCTGGACCAACGTGCGGGAAGACCCCGTCCTACCCATGGGCCCGGAACCATACGACCGGCATGCCGTGGCGGTCAACCAGGTGGTCCGGCACGATGACGGCTTCTATTACGCCGTGTATCACGCGAACGCACACAACCCCTGGAAGGACTGGACGACCTGCGTGGCCCGATCGAACGACCTGATCCACTGGGAGAAATACCCGGGAAACCCCATAGTCGCGGACAATCAATCGAGCGGAGTGTTTGTCGAAGGGGCCGATGGGGCCCGTTATCTCTATACGATGCATCCCGAGGTACGGAGGTTCTCGAACCCGCCAGGCCGCCAGGACTGAACGCGGTTCGTCCCCATTACACAAGGGCCGCGAGCCTTATCCTGGGGAGCGTTCAGGGTCCCAGCGCACAGGCTGAGGCAGAAAACGCCCATGACGACCAGTGCCAGGCCGACCAGGATCGTCCGGGCATCCTCCCAGGAGACGGCAACCGCGATGACGGTCACGGTCGCCATGCCGAGGAGAATCATGATCCTCGTGATAATCGACTTCCAGGACGTTCCGCTCATCGGTAAAGGACACCGATTCGGCGTCGATAGTCGTCGTAGGTTTCCTCGAAGAGCGCCTTCGATCGTTCGGGGCCCAGGTGACAGGTTGCGGTGAGCACCTTCGGGGGCTGGCCCGATTCGGTCAGCCGACGGCCGACCTCGGCCTTGAGGAGATTGATGACGGTGCAACCCGTCACACTCGACAGGGCGCGACGGGCGTAACGAGCCCGTTGATCCAGACCGCCGAGTCGCCGGCCGGGGCATGTTGATCGAGAGTCAGATCGGCGACATCGGACAGTTTCTGGCCACTCTCGTGATTCGGGCTCGAAACGGCGGCGTGGGCCATTGAGGTCAGGGCGACGACGAACATGCCGAGCCGCTTTGCTTCCAGGGCAACGTCGACAGTCGCGGCGCTGCAACCGCTGGACGAGATCGCGAGCAGGCAATCTTCGGGCGCGGTGATGAAGTTCCGCCACAGGACGGGGCCGAACCCCTGCACGTTCTCCAGGAACATGGCCTGCCGCTGGCCGTTGGCACCGACCACCGGGTTGTGGAAGGTCATCGAAAGCTCGACGATCGGATGGAACCCCGGGAAGGAGCCGTAACGCGGAAAGACCTCCTCGACCGCCATGCGCGAATGCCCGGTCCCGAAGACGTGGACCAGCCGACCGGCCCGGATGGTGGCGGCGAACCGTTCGGCGGCCTGCTGGATCGGCTCGAGTTGCGTTGCTTCGATCGTGTCGAGGGCCTTGCGAACGGCGTTGAGGTACTGAGCGAGAACGTCGTCTCGGCGTGTTGGGTGTTCACTCATGGAGACGGCTCGTTCTGGTTACCCTGCCTGCCGATCTGCCCCTCGGAGACGCACCAGCCCCCATCCACGGTCAGGGCGGCCCCGGTGACGAACCGCGAGGCCGGTTCGCACAGGTAGAGCGCCGCCTCGGCGCAATCGTCGGGATGGCCCGGCCCGGACGCCAGAGGCTGTTTCGTGGCGAGGAAGTCGAGGACCTCGGGATCGCTGGCCGCGCGTCGGGCCATCGGGGTCTCGATCAGTGCGGGGGCGATCAGGTTGAAGCGAATGCGGTTCGGCGCGTATCGGGCCGCGGCGGCAATGGTCATGGAACGGATGGCCCCCTTGCTGGCGGCGTAGGCGAACGTCCCGAAGTGGTGCGGCGACGGCGACCAGCCGAGGACCGAGCCCATGTTGAGCACGGTGCCTCGCAGGCCGTGGTCATCGATTGGCTGGCTCAGCATCTGCCGGACCGCGGCCCGGTTGGTCAGGAACAGGCCGCGGGCGTTGGTGTCGAGAACCGTGTCCCAGCCCGCCTCGGTGCATTCGTGAAGGGGCCCATCGCCGAACCGCCGGCCGCTGATCCCGGCGACGTGGAACAGCACATCGAGCCGGCCGCCCAGGAGCGCCAGCGCCTCCGAGAACAGGTGCTCGACGTCTCCCGAGGAACCGGCATCGGCCACGACAAATCCCTCGACCGCCAGGGGCTCAAGCCGAGTCAACGCCTCCCGACCCGTTTCCTCGGATCGCCCGGCGATGACGACCCGCGCCACCCTCTTCCAGGAAGCGCGTCGCCGATGCGAGACCGATCCCGCTGGTTCCCCCAACGATCAGGCACGTGCGTCCGGCCATTCGTCCCGATCGTGTCACGACCGCGCTCCCACTATCACGTCGGGATCATGCGTTCCGGAACCCGAAATCCTCGGCGCCCGCGCTTCGCGTTCGAGAGTTATCAGAACGTGCTGCGAATCCTGGAACGCGGTTTCCCGGGTTGGCCGCCACCCTTCCGAGACCAACGACGCCAACCCGGACGACTTCTCGGTGCTGTTGTCCCGGACGATCCAGCACTGCCCAAAACTGTTGATGATTACGAAGAGGTAGTCCAGTCGTTCATTCATCTTGTGCCATTTCCGATCAGGTGTCGTCCGGCTTCCCTCCCGATCAGTCCTTGATCTCGAAGATCGCCTCGATCTCGACCGCGATGTTGCCCGGCAGGGCGTTGGTCCCCACGGCGCGTTCGGGCCCCCTTGCCCGAGTCGCCGAAGACCTCGACCATCAGGTCGGAGAACCCGTTGATGACCTTGGGTTGGTCGGTGAAGTCGTTCGCGCAGTTCACCAGGCCGAGGACCTTGATGAGGCGATCCACCTTGTCCAGTGTGCCGAGTCGATCACGCAACGTGGCCAGGATCGCGAGCCCAACCTGTCGCGCGGCCTCGCGGCCGGCAACCAGGTCGAGCTCCGCGCCCACTTTGCCGGCGATCAAGGTGCCGTCCGGGCGCAACGGACCATGCCCCGAGATATAGAGGAGATTGCCCTGGCGCACCGCCGTGTGGTACGTGGCCACCGGCTTCGGAGCGGGGGGGAGCGTAAGATTCAATTCGGAGATCCGGGCATCTGCACCCATGGGTCGCTATCCTGCTGGTGTCGTTGGGGGCCGCGCTTTGCGGGGAACGCCGGAGGAACCCATCCTCCCGATCCGAGTCCCGTTCTGGAACGGCGATCGCAATCGTGCATCGTGACGACGGGAACCGCCGATGTTCTCGACGGACGGATCGAACGTACCCGTCCGCGAGGGCCTTATCAACCGCCAATCGACCGAATCGGTCGCGACGGAACGAGGAACCGGCCACATCGAGACGTGGCGGAACCTCTCCCATTTTTTCCTGTCCCGCCTGCCAATAGATTGTTAAACTTGTCGACTGGAGCACAACGCAGTCTCCTCGCCGCGACCCGATCGATGATCGGCGTGGCCATGCCTGACAATCCCTCCTAGCCGCGTCCTGAACTCGGGGAGTCCCACCCCATGATGTTTCGCGGGCCTGTATGGCTTTCGCTCCTGGCCCTGGCGTTGACCGGTAGTGTCCGGGGCCAAGACGGAGAAAGCGTGGCGGGTTCCACCCAGGGATCGGCGGACACGGCGCCAATGGAGTTCTTCGAGGAACAGGTGCGGCCGGTCCTGGCTGACAACTGCATTGATTGTCACGGGCCGGACAAGCAAAAGGGGGGGCTTCGTCTCGACTCCCTCTCGGCCATGCTTCAGGGTGGCGACAGCGGCCCGGCCGTCGTCCCGGGAAAGGCGGAGGAGAGCCTCCTCGTCGAGGTCATCCATCCGGGCGGCTTCTTCGAGATGCCGCCGCGTGGCAAGCTCGAAGTGACGCAGGTCGAGGCGCTGACGAGATGGGTTGAGGCCGGCGCCCACTGGCCGGGCTCGGAAGACACCGGCACCGCCCCGAAGTCGGCGGCTGAGGCGTCGAAGCTTACCGATGAGGATCGCGCGTTCTGGTCGTTTCAGCCGTTGCGACCCGTCGAACCCCCCGAACATCCCAGCGACGACTGGTCGCGCAACCCAATTGATCACTTTATCTTCGAGCGGTTGCTCTCCGAGAACCTGACGCCCTCACCCGAGGCCGACCGGGCGACCTTGATCCGTCGAGTCACCTTCGATCTGACGGGACTGCCGCCGACCCCGGACGAGGTACGGTCGTTTCTTGAGGACCCGTCCCCAAACGCCTACGAATCAATGGTCGATCGCCTGCTCGCAAGTCCTCACTACGGCGAGCGTTGGGGCCGACACTGGCTCGACCTCGTCCGGTACGCCGAGTCGGACGGACACCGAGCGGATGCGTACCGGCCGAACGCCTGGACCTACCGCGATTACGTGATCCAGAGCTTCAACGACGACAAACCTTACGATCAGTTTGTCCGCGAGCAACTCGCCGGCGATGAACTCCATCCCGGCGACCCCGAGATGCGGGTCGCGACCATGTATTACCGTCACGGCCCCTACGAATACAACCAGCGCGACGTGCCGAGGCAGCGGGCCGACATCCTCGACGACATCACCGACGTTACCGGCGAGGTCTTCCTCGGTCTGAGCATCGGCTGCGCCCGTTGTCACGATCACAAGTTCGATCCAATCCTCCAGTCGGATTACTATCGGCTTCAAGCGTTCTTTACTCCGCTCTCCTGGCGCGACGACCTGCCACTCGCGACCGACCAAAAGGTCGCCGACTACCATATCCAAAAGGCGGCGTGGGAGCTTTTGACCGCCGAGGTTCGTGACCAGCTCGCCGAGATCGAACATCCCTACCGGGAAGCCGCGGCGCTTGACGCGATCACGAAGTTCCCCGAGGAGATGCAAGACCTGCTCGCCCGCCCTCGACAGGAACTCTCGATCTCGGAACGCCAACTCTACGATCTGGCGTTTCGCCAGGTTCAGTACGAATGGGACAATATCGAAAAGCGGATCAAGGGCGATGACAAGACGCAATACGAAGAATTAAAATCGCAGCTTGCCCGCTTCGACCCGTACAAGCCGAAGCCCCTGCCTCCGTCGTACACCGCGACCGACATCGGGCCGATCGCCCCGCCAACGACCATCCCGGGCAAACGAGACGCCGAACCCCTCGATCCCGGGTTCCTGACCGTGCTGGGCGGTGAACCGCTCGTGATCGAAACACCGGCAGAATGCCCGAACTCGACGGGTCGTCGGTCAGCCCTCGCGGAGTGGCTGACCCGGCCGGAGAACCCCCTCGCAACCCGGGTCATCACGAACCGGATCTGGCAGTATCACTTTGGCCGGGGGCTCGTCGGCACGTCGAGCGACTTCGGCCGCCTCGGGGAGGTTCCCAGCCACCCGGAACTGCTCGACTGGCTCTCGGCGCGGTTCCTTGCCGACGGCTGGAGCTTCAAGGCACTCCATCGGTTGATCCTGAATTCCGCGACCTATCGCCAGGCGTCCCTGGTCGCGGCCTCCGAAGCCGTGAATCAGATTGACCCGGAAAATCGACTTCTCTGGCGATTCAATCCGCGACGGCTCGACGCCGAGGAGATCCGCGACGCCATCCTCGCCGTCAGTGGAGAGATCGACCTCGGTTCGGGCGGCGGACCCAGCGTTGATCACGAGAACCCCCGGCGCACCATTTACTGCAAGGTCGTCCGGAACAGTCGCGACGAGTTGCTGGACGCCTTCGACGCCCCGGACAACTTCCTGAGCACCGCCGCTCGCAACCTGACGGTCACGCCGTCCCAGGCCCTCTTGCTGATCAACGGAGAATGGTCTCTCGAGCGCGCTCGAGCGTTCGCGGATCGGCTTGTCCAGGCGGAACCCGAGAACGCGGCCGCTCGCATCACGCTGGCGTACCGTCTCGCTTTCGCACGCGACCCGGGCACTCGTGAACTGGCAGACGCGGCCACGTTCCTGGAACACCAGCGGGAACTGGTTCGTCGTCAAGGACGGCAAGGGAACGAAAAACCATCCGGTTCGGATCGCTCCGAAGATCAGGCGCTGGTGGATTTTTGCCACGCTCTGCTCAACGCCAACGAGTTCCTTCACATTGACTGATGTCGGTTCTTGATCGTCCCGCGACGGAACGCCGGGTGGCCTGGCTCAGCCCTTCCTCGACGAACCTGGAGAGCGCTCGACCATGAGTTTCCCCAACTCCTCGCAGCCTGAGTCGAACAGGGTTCCTCACCGCGAGACCGTCCTGACGCGTCGGGAGTGGCTGTCACGCGGAGGCGCGGGCTTTGGTGCCCTGGCTCTGGCCTCTCTGCTCGATCGCGAGCCCCTGTCCTCGCGGGCCCTCGCGAACGACGCCTCGGCAACCTTGGACGGGCAACCCTGGCGATCCTTCGAGCCGAGAGCCAAGAGCGTCATCTTCCTCTTCATGGAAGGTGGGCCGAGCCACATCGACACCTTTGATCCGAAACCTCTCCTCAACAAGCTCGACGGCAAACCCCTGCCTCCCACCTTCAAGCCCGTGGTGGTGCCGATGGGGGAGTTCCACTCACCCGTCCTGGCCCCGAAGCGGACCTGGGCCCAGCATGGTCAGAGCGGGCTCTGGGTCTCGGACTGGCTGCCGCACACCGCCGAGTGCGTGGACGACATCGCGGTGATCCGGTCGTGCTGGTCGAACGGACTGAACCATGTGGGCGGAGTCTGCCAGATGAACACCGGCAACACGCTGGCCGGTCGGCCGTCGCTGGGTGCCTGGGTGAGCTACGGCCTTGGAAGCGAGAACCAGGACCTCCCGTCCTACGTCGTGCTCCAGGACAACGAAGGGGCCCAGGTCGCCGGTGGTCCGCGCAACTGGGGGGCCGGGTTCATGCCGGCGGGTTTCCAGGGAGCCGCCTCAAGAGCGGGCCGGAACCGATCCCGAACCTCGAGACCCCGGAGGCCATCGGACTGGAACGGCAGCGTGGCAAGGTCGATTTCCTGACGCGAATGAACGGTCGACACGCCGCGGCGCGTCCCGGCTGGACGGAGCTTGACGCCCGTATCCAGTCCTACGAGCTTGCCTTCCGCATGCAGGCGGAGGCCCCCGAAGCCGTTGACATCTCTCGTGAATCCGAGGAAACACAAGCGCTCTACGGCCTCGACCAGAAAGAGACAGCGACCTATGGTCGCAACTGCCTGCTGGCTCGCCGATTGGTCGAGCGGGGAGTGCGATTCATTCAGCTCTACTCCGGTGCCGGGAGCAAGTGGGACGCACACTCCGGGATCGAGAAGAACCACGCCGAGAACTGTCGCGCCATGGACAAACCGGTTGCGGGTTTGCTCAAGGACCTGAAGCGCCGGGGTTTGCTCGACTCAACGCTCGTTGTCTGGGGTGGCGAGTTTGGTCGAACGCCCCAGTCGGAGAAGGGCGATGGCCGCGACCACAACCCGTATGGCTTCACGATGTGGATGGCCGGCGGCGGTGTCCAGGGAGGGCGAACCATCGGGACCACTGACGAGGTGGGCCTCCATGCCATCGAAGATCGCCTTCACGTTCACGACCTGCATGCCACGATTCTCTACCTGCTCGGGGTCGACCACACCAGGCTGATCTATCGTCACAAGGGCCGCCCCGAACGTCCGACCGTCAATGAGGGTGAGATCTACGACCGGATCATCGGTTGAGGTCGAGGCCGACACGATTTTGGAATGCTCCGTTCTCGGGGACTTAGGTAAGCGGCGTTCGTTCGCGCGCTCCGGCCGTCCTCGTGATCGCCCCCTCGTCGGTTCAATCGGCCGTCGGATGGCCGAAATTGAGCGGTCCACCGCGTCAGAAACCTGAGCTCTTCGCCGCATCTCTCGGTAAGATGAGATCAGAGAGCTGACTCTCGAACCGATCATCAGGCTTGAGGAGAACGACGCATGGCCACGGCGACCGACCCTCGCACGATTGTGGGGAACTCTCCTACCCAGTTGCTCATCGACGGCCAGTGGCGCGAGAGCACGAGCGGAAAGACCTTCGACACCATCAATCCGGCGACCGAGGAGGTCATCGCCGAGGTTGCCGAGGGGGACGCGGCCGACATTGACGCCGCGGTCAAGGCAGCACGACGGGCCTTCGATTCCGGCCCCTGGCGCACGATGGACGCTCGCGATCGCGGCAAGCTCATCAACCGGCTCGCCGACCTGATCGAGCAGAACATCGACGATCTCGCTGCTCTCGAAACCCTGGACAACGGCAAACCGATCACGGAATCCCGGCAGGGAGACCTTCCCCTGGTCGTGGACTGCCTGCGTTACTACGCCGGCTGGGCTGACAAGCTGGAAGGAAAGACGATCCCGATTCGGGGCAATAATTTCTGCTATACACGACGCGAGCCTGTCGGGGTGGCCGGACAGATCATTCCCTGGAACTTCCCGATGCTGATGGTCGCATGGAAGTGGGGTCCGGCCCTGGCCGCGGGTTGCACGATCGTGATGAAGCCCGCGGAGCAAACGCCGCTGAGCTGCCTCCGTATGGGAGAGCTGGCTATGGAAGCCGGGTTCCCCGCTGGCGTCATCAACATCGTGCCGGGTTTCGGCCCTACCACCGGCGGCGCGCTGGTCGATCACCCCGGCGTCGACAAGATCGCGTTCACCGGCTCGACCGAAGTTGGCAAGCTCATCATGCGGAACGCTGCCGGTACGCTGAAGCGAGTCACCCTGGAACTCGGAGGCAAGAGCCCAAACATCGTCTTCGCGGACGCCGACATGGAAAAGGCCATTGAAGGGGCGATGCTGGGCCTTTACCTCAACCAGGGGCAGTGCTGCTGCGCGGGCACTCGCCTGTTCGTTCAGGAGAACATCTACGACGAGATGGTGGAGCGACTGGCCGAGAAGAGCTCGTCGAGGGCACTGGGCGATCCGTTCGACGCCGCGACCGAGCAGGGACCACAGGTCGATCGGGAACAGTTCGACAAGGTGATGGGTTACATTGAACAGGGGAAGGCCGAGGGTGCGCGTTGCGTGGCTGGCGGCGCGCGGCACGGATCGAAGGGGTTCTATATCAAGCCCACCGTCTTCGCGGACGTGACCGACTCGATGGCCATTGCTCGGGAAGAAATCTTCGGGCCGGTCATGCAGGTTCTCAAGTTCCGCGAGATCGAGGAGGTCGTCGAGCGGGCCAACACCACCGACTATGGTCTCGCCGCCGCCGTCTGGACCCGGGACATCACCAAGGCCCACTCGATTGCCGCTCGGGTTCGTGCCGGCACCGTCTGGATCAACTGCTACGACGTCTTCGATGCCGCCGCCCCGTTCGGTGGTTACAAGTCCAGCGGGATCGGTCGGGAACTGGGAGAACGCGCTCTCGAGAATTACACGGAACACAAGACCGTGACCATCTCGCTCGACTGAGGGCCTCACGTGTGCCCGTCGGGCAATCGGCCCGCCGTTGGGCACTCGAGACGCCAAGGACGTCTCCCGATTCCGATCATCTGGAATCGCATGACCACCACTCCGACCACCACACGGCCGGAGTGGTGGACCGCCCGCGACGACGGCCCCGAAGTTGCACCCAAGGCCAGCCGACACTATCAAATGCCCGCGGAGGGTCACGACGATGCCTAGCGACTCGGGACGGACGACGTCGGTCTGGATGGCAACGGCGAATGTTCCTCGCTTTGATCCACTCACCTCAGATGCGGAAGTTGATGTCTGTGTCGTCGGCGCTGGGATCGCCGGCTTGACGGCGGCTTATCTGGTCGCCCGCGAGAAGAAGACGGTCCTGGTGCTCGACGACAATGCCATCGGCGGTGGTGAATCGGGTCGGACGACGGGGCACCTCTCCAGTGCGCTCGATGATCGTTTCAGCTTCCTGGAACGGGTTCATGGGGAGCAGGGAGCGCGACTCGCGTACGAGAGTCACGATGCCGCGATTCGCAAGATCGAAGAGATCGCGAAGATCGAGGGGATTGACTGTGATTTCGAGTTCCTCGACGGCTATTTGTTTCTTGCCGATAGCCATGAAGACGACGTGCTCGTCAAGGAACGAGACGCCGCGCACCGTGCGGGCTTCACGGACGTAGAGTTCGTCCCCAGGGCGCCTCTCGGTGGGTTCGACACGGGTCGTTGTTTGCGCTTCCCTCGCCAGGCCCAGTTCCATGTCCTGAAATATCTCTCGGGATTGGCAAAGGCGATTGAGTCGATGGGTGGCCGTATTCAGACCGGTACTCATGTTACTAGCATCAATGGGGGCGTGCGAGCCAGCCTGCAAACGCGAAACGGGCCCTCGGTGTCGGCGGGGGCGGTTCTCGTCGCCACGAATTCGCCCGTGAATGACCGATTCGCCATCCATACGAAGCAAGCGGCCTACCGTACCTATGTGATCGGGATGCATGTGCCAGCCAGTTCCGTATTCACGGGGCTCTACTGGGACACGCTCGATCCGTATCACTATGTCCGTCTCCAACGCGTTCGCGCGGCGGACCGATCCGACTCATACGACGTGCTCATCGTCGGTGGCGAAGACCACAAGACCGGTCAGGGAGAAGTGGTCGGTCACTTTGATGCCCTGGAACAGTGGACTCGTGAACGATTCCCGATGGTTGAACGCGTCGACTTTCGCTGGTCTGGCCAGGTTGTTGAGCCCTTCGACGGACTGGCCTTCATCGGCCGCAACCCGAACGACAAGGAGAATGTCTACATCGCGACCGGAGATTCCGGCCACGGGTTGACTCACGGAACCATCGCGGGAATGTTGATCACGGACTTGATCCAGGGCCGTGAGAACCCCTGGAGCACCCTGTACGATCCCGCGCGGAAGATGAACAAGGCACTCCGCGAGTTCGTCGGGGAAAACGTCAACGTCGCCAGGCGTTATGCCGAGTGGATCACACCTGGAGAAGTCAGTTCGATCGACGAGATCGCCCCCGGTCATGGGGCGATCATGCGGAAAGGCTTGAAGAAACTGGCCGTCTACCGGGACACCCAAGGGGCCTCACACACCTTTTCAGCCGCCTGCACCCACCTCGGTTGCATCGTGCACTGGAACGACACGGAAAAATCCTGGGATTGTCCGTGCCATGGAGGTCGGTTCGACCCGCATGGCAAGGTGACGAACGGACCACCAATACGACCGCTCACGCCGCACGACAGTCCTTGAGGAAGTTCAAGGCCCACCCGTCTTCGTTGCTGACCGACCTTGAGGACTTGAATGTGAAGATCTCTCCATGCTTGGACAGATCCGACGGCCGGCGTCCGAGTTCGAACACCCAATAGGTTTGCTGCTTGACTCCCGTTCGGATCGCGGCTAGCGTAATCTTCGCACGTGAGGGAACCGTGCATTTGTTCGCCCAGGCCAAGGAGGCTGCCATGCTCGACCGCGAACGACGACACGAGTTGATCTCGCTGGAATTACCGACCGAGTTCGAAGATCTAGAAGGTTTGATCCAGGCCGACCTTCGGGCGATTGTCACCATGTTGACCGAGCGTGCTCACGATCGCTTGCTTCTTACCAGGCGGGAACATCGTCAACTTCAGGCAACTCTCTGGAACGAATTGGCGCAGGTGATCGGCCAATCCCTTCAGCCACTTCAGGTCGAATGTCGTTGAGACAATACCCCGGACCACGTCCGGACCTTGTCGAGCCACGACCGACCGTATCCGAAGCCGATCGTGGGGTTCGGCGGGTTCCCCCCGATCGGCCTGAGTCAACGTCATCTGGCATGCTGGGAACGAGTGAGGGCCATGGCGCGCGTCATGCTCGGAGTGACCGGATCGGTTGCCGCGATCAGGACACCGGAACTGGTGTCCGCCTTGCGGAAGGCCGGACACGAAATGCGAGTTGTTGTAACGGAACCCGCTTTGCGTTTCTTCGACGCTCGCACCTTCGACGGTCAAGGATTGCTGTACCGAGATGTGGATGAATGGCCATCCTCCGGCTGGAAACGGGGTGATCCCGTTCCCCACATCGACTTCCGCAACTGGGCCGACATGCTCGTGATCGCACCGCTCGACGCCAACTCGCTGGGGAAGTTCGCGCTCGGTCTTTGCGACAACTTCCTGACCTGCCTCGTCCGCGCCTGGGACTTTGAGAAGCCGATGATCCTGGCACCCGCCATGAATACGCTCATGTGGCGAAGTCCGGTGACTCTCCGTCATCTACGAATGATCCTGGACGATCACGGGGATGGAGCTCAACCGATTGCCTGGCGCCTGGACGAGGCGGCCGACGTATTCGCCAGGCATGCGCCTCGAATCGTTCTGGTTCCACCCCAGAGCAAGCGGCTCGCGTGCGGCGATGTCGGTGTCGGTGCGATGGCCGAAGTTCCCGAGGTGGCTGAGACGGTGCGATCGCAATCCAGTTCGTTCCTGATCGCTTGACGTCCGTCGAGGCGACAAGCCCACTCGGCGCGACGATAAGGCCTGGCGCGCTCAGGTTGATTCCTTCTCGACGCGGAGACGGAGGCCGATCGGCAACGCATCGCCCAGTGCCACGCTCGTCTGGCTTCTCTTCCAGCTCGCGATGTTCCCGAATTGCGATGAGAGTCGATTCGTCCGCCCCAAGAGCCCGAAGCCGTTCCAGAATTCGCTCTCGATACGAGTCGTCGAGGTCCAGGGCCCGGTCCCCCGACACCCGGCCGATCTGGGAGAGGGCAAACATCGCCTCGCCCGACTCTCTCCCCGTGGAGTAGGCACGCGCCATGAGTGCGTCGGCCCAGGTTGCCACGGCACGTGGCGGGACCACGGTGTTGGCCGGCCCGTAGAGGAGCACCCGGGCGCCCAGACGGCCGAGACACCACAGGACGTGCTGACTCGACGCGGGCCGCTTCAGGTCCTTCGCAAGGGCGTTGCCGAGTGCTTCCTTCAACGAGGGCTGGAGGCGTTCCAGGGCGGCGGCACAACGCCACATCTCGGCCAGCTCATGAGGCTCCGGCCTCGGGCGCCCCGGTTTCTTGCCACTACCTCCTTTCGGAGGCAATAGAAAGGGCTGCAGCCTTCGAAAAACCTCCTCATGATGAGAACGGTTGAGCCCCGCGGCCACGCGCCTCCAGAGGACCCACCACTCCGCCCAGCACTGATTGTCCTTGATATGCTTGGTTCCCACATGGAACGACGGCCAGAGTGCCTTGACGCGAACCTCGTCGAGAGGAAACCCGACCCCCGGCCGCAGGCAATACCCCGCCAGGTTTAACCACCTCGCCTCGTGCCGGGGCGTCTTGAACCGTTCCTCCGACACCTCTCGCAAGGGGTCCCAGAGGGCACGCAGGGCGGACGGCGGCCATTGCGACTCGAGGACGCATCCAGCGCGTCTTCCAGGGACTTCACCAGCTTGGCCGGCCCTCGCTCCGCATGCGCATCGTTCGAGGCAAACGCGGTTCGAATGGCCTCCGTGGCCTCATCGATCGCGGACTGCTCGATCACCACCCCATCGACATCCGGAGCGGTGATGCGACGGCTGGCCCCCGGAGAGTCGGAGGCCCCTCGCAGCTGGATCTGCAACCGCCAGCGCCGGTCATCGCTTAACGACTGGCACCAAAGCTCGATCGTCCCCACTTCGGTCACGCGGTTGTGAAGTCGCACCGGCACGCGCTCCGACCTGGCCTTGCGGCCAACGCGCATCGTGCCCACGAGTGGGGGCAGGGAACGGATCGAGTCCGGATCGGCCGTGACAAGGTCTCCGGGGCGATCTTGCGGTCGAACCGAGGAACTCGCGAGCGGGAACGCGACGGGTTGGCCCATGAGCAACTCGAAGTCGTGGCCCGAGATCGTGATTTCATCCCCCTCCTGCGCGTCTCTCGGGACGACGCACAACCAGGGTCGTTCGGAGGCGGCCTCGGACTCAAAGCCCACGTAGAATGAGCGGGCGGTGCCACCACCGATACGAATCCCTCCGCCTCGACGCACCACACCGTAGTAGGCGGCCCCATGGGCGACGGCGAGATCCAGCGAATCGTTGCTCAGGACACGAGGCATGTACGGCCCGTCGGCCTCGTCGGGAAACCACGAGGCCACGACCCGGACAAGACGATCGCGCAAGACCCTCGGGGTCAACGCACCTCCGTTGAAGAGGATCGCATCCGGACGAGCGGGGTGATCGTCGGGCAGGTGGCCCCGCGGGTCGATCGCTTCCGTGCGATGGCGTCTCAGAAATGCGGCAAGGTGCCGTGAGATCGCCGGGTCCGAGACGAAGGGAAGACCGAACTCCTGAAGGCCGAGCCGGGCGGAACGCGACGGTTCCTCGGCCCGGTCGATGAGGGGAAGGAACCCTTCGATGGCCACGCTCGATACCTCATCACGGGTCAACTCCGACTGCAGGCTTCCCCCGACAATCCTCGATCCCCTGCCCGGGATCGTGACCGGCCAGCGATCGGCGGAACCGCTGTCGTCGAGCAGGTTTTCCTTCGCGGTTCGGCACGCATAACGGAGCGCGCTCCATTGCTCGGCATCAAGGCGAACGCCGCCGAGCTTCTGCTCGACCTTGTGGGCGAGTGTCAGGTCGATGTTGTCTCCGCCCAGCATCAGATGGTCCCCGACCGCGATACGACGAAAACCCGGCCCTGTCGGTGTCTCGATGACCGTGATCAAGCTGAAGTCGGTCGTCCCCCCTCCCACGTCACACACGAGGATGAGCTCACCGGCACGAACTTCCTTTTGCCAGTTCTCACTGTGGGTCACGATCCAGCAGTAGAAGGCAGCCTGCGGCTCTTCCAGCAGGGTCAGCCGCTGAAGCCCGGCCCGCTTCGCGGCGTCGACGGTCAACTCGCGCGCGGCCTCGTCGAACGAGGCCGGGACCGTCAAGACGATCTCTTGTTCTTCGAGACGCGAACGCTCATCCTCGCGTGCGAATTGATGGTTCCAGGCGTCCCGGATGTGCCGGAGGTACTCGGCGGTCGCCTCAACAGGAGAGATTCGAGGCAACCCGGTGGCGACGCCCCACGGGAGGATCTCCGCTTCACGATCCACTCCACCGTGGCAGAGCCAGCTCTTGGCGCTGGCCACAAGTCGAGACGGAACCCGCGCCCCTGGGCCCTGGCGAACTCACCGACAATCCGGGCCGGGGCGGCGCTCCAGGGCAATCGAGCCGCCCCCGCCGGCAATTCGTGCTCTCCGGGTAGATACAGGAACGACGGGAGCATCGGCCTCGACGCCATCTCGCCGGGGGACGTGAGCTGCGGAACCTCGAACAGCCGGATGTCGGCGGTCGGTCGCTCGCGACCGCGTGTGTCCACGAATGACACCGCGCAGTTGGTCGTTCCGAGATCAATTCCGACGATGTATCGAGAGCGTGCCATGGAGGAGTCGACCTGGGGACGGGGTTGACAGTTCGATCGGTTCTCGCGAGAAAGCCCGAACGGCAACCAATCTCTCGGAGCGTCCGGTTCTCAAGGCCCCTTCCCGGGTCGCGTTCCGGGGTGCGAGGCCCCCGCCGTTCCGGCAGGGGGCGGCTCGGCTGGGGCCGCCCCCTGCCGGCCAGTGCGCCGGGACGTACCAGGGAAGGACGGTCCTGTTCTCACCAATTTTTTATTGTAGACGAATCCGCTCTGCTACAATTGCCCACGATCGTCCAGTAATCCGCGCTTCCTTGAACTCGTCCCGGTCGTTCGCCGTTCGGCTCACGATCCTCGCGGCGATGTCTCGAACCTTTCCGTTTCGGTCCTTGAGGCCGATCACGACCAAGGTTCTCGCTAGAAACGCTTCGAATGTCGGCGTCTCGACCCGAACGGTAGATCATGTTCGTGTCGGCCACCCTAGCCATCGCTGGAGTCTCCATGGCAAAGATCTGCCTGATCAACCCCCAGTTTCCGACATCGTTCTGGGGACTGAATCATGGTCTGCCACTCCTGGGCAAGAAGTGCAACATGCCCGTTCTGGCGTTGCCGACGATCGCCGGCCTCACCCCCGAGGAGCACGAGGTCACGATCATCGACGAGAACATCGAAGACCTGGACTTCGATGCACTCGATGGGTTCGACATCGTTGGTGTCACGGGCATGAGTGTCCAGCGCGATCGAATGATCGAGGTCCTTCAGGAACTCAGGGAGCGGGGGCACTTCACGGTCGTCGGTGGCCCCTGGCTCACGGTCGCGGAGGAATGGGACCGATTCGAGGGGCTGATCGATGTCATGTTCATCGGAGAGTCGGAAGAGACCTGGCCCTTGTTCCTCGACGAGTGGCAGCGTGGCGAGCACAAGGCCCGTTACGAGCAGGCCGAGAAGACCGACATGGCGAAGGTGCCGATCCCTAGGTACGACCTGGTGAAGTTCTCCGAGTACGCGATGGGGTGTGTGCAGACGTCGCGAGGCTGTCCGTTCCAGTGCGAGTTCTGCGACATCATCGTCATCTTCGGCCGCCGCCCGAGGATCAAGACGCCCGAGCAGGTCATTGCCGAGGTGGACGCCCAGTATCGGCTCGGCGCGCGCATGATTTTCCTGGTCGATGATAACTTCATCGGCAACAAGAAGGCCGCCAAGGTCATCCTGCGGGCACTCATCGACTGGCAACGGCAAAACGGTTACCCGGTCGTTCTCGGGACCGAGGCGTCCCTGAACCTCTCCGAGGACGACGAGCTGCTCGAACTCATGGCTGAGGCCTCCCTGAACACCGTCTTCGTCGGGATCGAGAGCCCGGATGAAGACGCCCTCAAGGAGACGAAGAAGATCCAGAACGTGAAGCAGGGCTTCACGATGGTCGACCGGGTGCACAAGATCCAGAACGCGGGCATCGAGGTCTACGCCGGGATGATCGTCGGTTTCGACTCCGATGATCTCGATGTGTTCGATCGTCAGTACGAGTTTCTGAAGAAGGCCCGCATCCCCACGGTGATGGCCGGCATGCTCTCGGCGGTGCCGAGCACGCCGCTGTACGACCGGCTCGAAGCCGAGGGCCGGCTCGATAACGCCGCGGCCGACAACCCCAACATCGCCACCAACGTCGTCCCGCTCCAGATGTCGGTGGAACAGATGCGTGACGGTTGGCTCGACCTGATGGACCGGCTCTACGATCCCGAGGCCTTCTTCGGCCGCTTTGACGATCTGTTCATCGAGGGAAAGATCCCGATCGGCTCGGCCAAGATGCGCTGGATGTGGCGGAACCGGCCGATCGGCGCCTTCCTGCAACACGTCGGCATCCTGATCGCGGTCGCCACCGTACTCGCCCGGATCTGGCGTGATCCGCGAACGAAACCCTTTCGACCAACCTACGCCAAGTACCTGCGCAAGCTCATCGTGCGGCGTCGCCCGGTTCGGTTGCTGTTCACCTTCGCGACTCGCTGCGTGATGCACACGCACTTCGCCATCATGACTCGTCAGATGGTTCACGGGGAGAGCCGGCTGGTCAACACCTGAATCGATCGGTCGGTTGACTCACGGCAGGAGGTCGCGCACGGCGATCCGTGCGACCTCCTGGCCGTCGAGGCGCAATGTCGCGACGCCATCCGGGCCGAGTTCCTCCCGACGCCGATAGTCCGGGTTCTGGTCCGGCCCGGTCGGCTCCGTGTAGACCTCCAGCCGACCGGCCGGGATGTTGACGATCCAGTAGGTCGGGACACCAGCCCGGGCATAGATTCGCTTCATGATTCCCTGGTCATCCGCGAGTGAACTGTCGGAAACCTCGACGATCAGCGCGACGTCTCCCGGCTCGACGCGGCGTCCGTTGTAGTCGCGGGGCTCGCCGCGCACCACCTTCGCATCCGGTTCCGGCTCGCTCGCGTCGTCGCGGATGGTGACGGGGTTCCCCATCGAAACGAACCAACCGGGCGGCACGGCTCGGGTCAATGCCCCCTGAACCAACTCCGTGGCGACGAGGTGCGGTTGATTCTTGGTCATCTTCGTGACAAGTAGTCCCTCCAACAGCATCACCGGCGCCTTGCTGGGGATGATGCCCGCCTCGGCGATCCGGTGGTACTGGTCCACGTTCAGGCGGTAGAGGCGGCAACGGGGCTCGTCCTGGACGGCCTCCGGCGACGGGGCTTCGACGTCTCGCGTGACGACGGACATGACATGTCCCTCCCGGATAGGGCCGAGGGGCGGCCCGTTTTAGCCACCCACAACGAAGTTGACCAGTTTGCCCGGCACAACGACGACCTTCCTGATCGCCTTGCCCTCGATCAGAGCGGCGATCCTCTCGTCACGCCGGGCCGCGGCCTCGATGACGTCCTTGCTTGCCTCGGCCGGGACGACGATCTTGCTCCTCAGCTTGCCGTTGACCTGGACGGGGACCTCGACCTCCTCGTCCCTGAGCAGGGCGGGATCGAACGTCGGCCAGGGGTGGTAGGCGAGGGTTTCGCCGTGACCGAGAACCTCCCAGAGTTCTTCACTGACGTGAGGGGCCAGGGGGGCCAGCAGCAGCGTGAACGTCTCCATCGCGGACCTCGGCAGAACGTCCTTCGAGGTGAAAGCGTTGACGAACTCCATCAGTTTGCTGATGGCGGTGTTGAACCGCATCCCTTCGAGGTCGTCGGTGACGCCCGCGACGGTTCTCGCCACGACCTTCGCCTGGTCCTTCGACGGCTCGACGTCCTGAACTCTCGGGTCGAGCCGCACCTCGTCGGCCTCGTGATCGACGATCATCCGCCAGGCGCGGCCGAGGAAGCGGTAAACCCCCTCGACCCCCTTCATGCTCCAGGGCTTCGTGGCCTCCAGCGGCCCCATGAACATCTCATAAAGTCGCAGGCTGTCGGCGCCATATTCCGAGACGACCTCGTCGGGGTTGATGACGTTGCCCCGGCTCTTGGACATCTTGTGGGCGCGGGCGTCGACGCGGATCGCCTCATTCTCGGCCAGAACGAACCCCTCACCCTTCTTGATGACCTGATCGTCGCTCAGCTTGATGGGGTGCAGGGCCTGTTTCGTGTCCTGATCGCGGTAGTGGCCTTCGATCTCAACCGTCTTCCCGACGTGAACCCAGCCCCCCTTGTCATCGTGAAAGGCGGTGTATTCCGTCTCTCCCAGGATCATCCCCTGGTTGACCAGCCTCTGGAACGGCTCGGGCGTGCTGACTAGCCCGCGGTCGAACAGAACCTTGTGCCAGAACCGGCTGTAGAGCAGGTGGAGGACGGCATGCTCGGCGCCGCCGACGTAGAGGTCGACCGGCATCCAGTAGCGTTCCTTCTCCGGGTCCCAGGGCTGTTCGGCGTTCTTCGGGTCGAGGTAACGGAGGTAGTACCAGCACGACCCCGCCCACTGGGGCATGGTGTTCGTCTCGCGCCGGTACGTCTCGGAGTAGCGGACCCAATCCGTCGCCTTCCCCAGCGGCGGCTCCGGCTTGCCGGAAGGTCGGAAATCGTCGAGTTCGGGAAGCCGGACGGGCAGTTCGGATTCCGGCACGGCGTGCGGTCGGTCGTGCTCGTCGAGCAGGATCGGGAACGGCTCGCCCCAGTAGCGCTGTCGGCTGAACAGCCAGTCGCGGAGCTTGGTGTTGACTGCCTTGCGGCCCAGGCCCTGCTCCGCCAGCCAGTTGGTGATGATCGCCTTGGCCTCCGCCGTGGGGCGGCCATCAAGCGAGATTTCCGGGTTGCGCGAGTTCACCGACACGCCTGGTTCGGCCTCGGCAGCATCGAGAGGAGCGGTCGCGGCGTCGGAGTTTCGGGCGACGACGCGGAGGATCGGCAGGCCGAAGGCCCTGGCGAACTCGAAGTCACGTTCGTCGTGCCCCGGAACGGCCATGATGGCACCGGTGCCGTAGCCCATCAGGACGTAGTCGGCGATCCAGACCGGCACCGGCTCGCCGTTGACCGGGTTGACCGCGTGGCCGCCGGTGAAGACTCCGGATTTGACCCAGGACAGTTCGGTGCGGTCGAGATCGCTCTTGCTGGCCGAACGCTCGCGGTACGCCACGACGGCCTCACGCTGGTCGGGCGTGGTGATCCGGTCGACCAGCGGATGCTCCGGGGCCAGCACCATGTAGGTGGCGCCGAAGAGGGTATCGGGTCGGGTCGTGTAGACCCGGATGACGTTCTCGGGGGGCGTTTCGGGCCAACCTTCGGACTGCCGACGGGAACGCCCGTTGTCGTGATTCGATCCGAGCTTGATCGGGAAGTCAACCTCCGCCCCCTCCGAACGGCCGACCCAGTTGCGCTGCATGTCCTTGATGGCGCGGGGCCAGTCGAGAGGTTCCAGGTCATCGACGAGGCGGTCGGCATAGGCGGTGATGCGGAGCATCCACTGCTTCAAGGGCATGCGGATGACCGGGTGGCCGCCGACCTCGCTCTTACCGTCCTGAACCTCCTCGTTGGCCAGCACGGTCCCCAACTCGGGGCACCAGTTGACCGGCACCTCGGCGCGATAGGCCAGTCGCTTCGAGTCTCGATAGGTATGGGGGTCGGAGCAGCCCTCCGGAATCGGAAGCTCGGCGATCGGCCGGCCCTTGCCCTGGCGAGGCGTGCCGTTGGGGTCGGTCCACTCGAAGTCAGGATCATACCACGTGTCGAATATCTTAAGGAAAATCCACTGGGTCCACCGGTAGTATTCGGGATCGGTGGTATCGACCTCGCGGTCCCAGTCGTAGGAGAAGCCCAGCGATTTGATCTGCCGGCGGAAGGTCTCGATGTTCTTCTGGGTGGTGATCCGCGGGTGGGTGTTCGTCTTGACGGCGTATTGCTCGGCGGGGAGCCCGAAAGCATCCCAGCCCATCGGATGCAAGACGTTATCGCCGCGCATCCTGCGGTATCGGCAGAGAATATCGGTGGCGGTGTACCCTTCGGGATGGCCCACGTGAAGGCCGGCCCCGCTCGGATACGGGAACATGTCCAGCACGTAGAGCTTACGCTGATCGGGAGCAAGGTCGCGGGCCTGGAAGGTCTTGTTACGCTCCCAGTAGGACTGCCATTTCGACTCGATGCGCTGGAAGTGATAGGCAGGCATGGCTCGGGTTCGCTCTCCGCGAAGCGGGTTCGTCATTCGGACCAGGGCGGTTCTCTCTCACGTCGGCCCGACACAGGCTCTCGGTCTTTGCAATCGGCGCGGCCCGGCACGACACGTCGCTATCGATCCGATGCCGGTTCGCGGGTCGAAATGGGATTGAACAAAAACGGCCCGCCGTTTTATCGGGGGCCGTCCGCCTCGATGGAATCAGCATAACGCTCGCAACCGTTTGACGCCAGCAGTCCCGCCCCTCCCATCATTTCAGACCGCTCATTCCGCAGGGCCGATCCGCGCGGATCGGCAGGTCATGCGGACTTGAAGGGCTGTGAAGTGGTTTGAAGAAATGGTAGTCGGCCAAGGGCTCCCCGTACTTGAGAAGAAATGATCGATTCCCCAACGATTCTCGTCCCTTCGTCCAAACGCCATGTAGACTTGAGTCGAAGTCCTGAGTGGTTGAACAGATGCCGGGTGGGCGGACACACCACCTGGCATCTCGGTTGCGAGATGCGGTTTCACCACGTCGAGCCAACTTCGTCTCCAGAGAACCCGGAACGACAGATCGGGAGGTGTTTCGTGGATCGGCAAACGTCCCTTCGTGCGACGAGGTGTCGCGTTGGCCCCCTGGCCTTCGGAATGATTGCCTCGCTGGTGGTCCTTTCGCTTTCCGGCTGCAAGCACCATCGTTCGGCCCTTCGGCCCGTGTATGCGGTCCCGGAACCGGCGGTCATGGTGCCGGCCGATCCCTGCCCGAGCGTCGGCTGCCCGGATGCTGGAGGCATTGACGCCGGATTCGATGAGGGTTATCTGACACCGGCGCCGGCCGTCTTGCCGCCCGTTGGCTCGTCGGCGATTCCCCAGACTGACGGCGAGCCCTACCTTGACCCGGGTGTGCTCCCCGAGACCCGTAGCATCCAGCCGACGACAAGGGGCCCGGACCTGAATCCACCCCAGGAAACCCGACGTTCCGATCCCTCGCGGCGCGCGACTCGTTTGTCGCGCGTCCGTAAGTTCGTCAACGATCCCCGAGACTTCTACCAGCCTCCCAAGGCCGACCGGGCCTGGCAGTACATCGTCCTCCACCACAGCGACAATCCGACAGGAAGTTACGGCGAGATCGACCGATTGCACCGCGAGCAGCTCGGGACCACCGGCTGTGGGTATCATTTCGTCATCGGTAACGGCACGCTCAGCCCGGACGGCCAGATCGAGGTGACGCAGCGCTGGTCCGATCAGAAGGCCGGAGCCCACTGTCGAGATGCCCGTACCGCGGCGGTCAACGACTACGGAATCGGCATCTGCCTGGTCGGCGACCTGGACACGTCCCCCCCGACTCCCCGACAGATTGAAGCGGCCCAGGCCCTGGTCGCCTATCTGGAAGATCGGTACGCAATCCCCACGGAACGCGCCGGCAGTCATGCTCAGCTCGCGTCGAACCCGACGGCCTGCCCCGGGAAGTATTTCCCGGCCGAAGCGATTCTCGGCAATCGCCATCTCGCGTCCCGCTAATCGGATCGGACAACCCCACCCCCGCGCAACCCCATCCCCTGCCCTTCATTCCCTACCTCAACGGCGTGGGATCAACCCCGTTCTCCCCATCGCAAGGCATCGCGCGGAATGGCCCCGGTCCTGGTACGGGGTCGAGGTTGCGTTGCGGCTTCAGGACTTCAAGGAATCCCGGAGCACGGCCCCCATGTCCGCCGGGCTCTTGGCGACCCGGATTCCGGCACTCTCCAGCGCGGCGATCTTGTCGGACGCTTTCCCGGAGCCACCCGAGATGATGGCGCCGGCGTGTCCCATCCGCTTCCCGGGAGGGGCGGTCTGCCCGGCGATGAAGGCTGCCAGCGGCTTGGTGAACCCACCCGACTTCTTGAAGTCCGCCGCCATTTCCTCGGCGTTGCCCCCAATCTCGCCCATCATCAATACGGCTTCCGTGTCGGAATCCTCCTGGAAGAAGCGGAGCACATCCACGAAACTTGTCCCGTTGACCGGGTCTCCGCCGATGCCGACACAGGTACTCTGACCGATGCCGAGATTGGTGAGTTGCCAGACCGCCTCGTAGGTGAGAGTCCCGGATCGACTGACGACCCCCACGTTTCCCGGCTTGTGAATGTAACCCGGCATGATGCCGATCTTGCACTCCCCGGGCGTGATGATTCCGGGGCAGTTCGGCCCGATCAGTCGAACTGAGGGATGGTGGGCGTTCAGATACGCCATCGCTCGGGACATGTCGAGGACGGGGATTCCCTCGGTGATCGCGACAATGACGGCGATGCCGGCGTCGGCGGCCTCCATGATCGAGTCGGCGGCGAATGGCGGTGGGACGAAGATCATCGTCGCGTTCGCGCCGTTTTCTCGACCGCTTCCATGCAGGTGTCGAAGACCGGCACTCCGAGAGTGGCCGTGCCTCCCTTACCGGGCGTCACCCCGCCGACGAGGTCCGTTCCGTAGGCCTTGCACTGTTCGGAGTGGAAGGCCCCGGCCTTGCCGGTGATGCCCTGACAGATCAACCGCGTGGTCTTGTCGACAAGGATGCTCATGAATAAATTCCGTAGGGTGGGCACGGCCCACCATGGTTCGTTCGTGGGGCGGGCCCAGTCAAGGACGATACCATGCCTTCTTCGAGAATCGCCCGTGCCAGTTTGCGGAACTCGGGGCGGAGTTCCTTATCAAGATACCGTGCGAACCCCGCGTTGAGACGATGGTGCCGGATCAGGCCGATCACGTCGGCCAGGTCCTGGGCTCGCAAGAGGTTCTTCGTCCCACCGCGAAGCTTGATCGCGATCAGGTCGGCCAGAGAAATCGTCGTCACGCCCTCGATTTCTACGAACCGCCGAGGCGGCGTGCCGAGCTGCTCCGGCAGAACCAGAGGCACCGGCACTCCATCGCGGACGAATTCGCGACGCTGGACACTGAAGGTAAATCCGTGGGCCGTCAGCAACTCGGCGAGGGGCTCCGGCGGCGTTGTCAGAAAGACATCAATGTCCTTGGTCGTCCGAATATGGCCATGTAAGACAACGGCGATTCCGCCAATCACGACTCCGGGAATGCCCGCCTCACGCATGAGACGAGACACATCACGCGCGGTATCGAGGATGGTTCCTCGACCGTCCATCAGCCGCATGGCCTCGTCGCGGAGGGCCCTTGTCAACGGCGAACTCGCGGTGATCACGGCATCGCCCGCCTTCCCGATCCTCGTTAGGCCGCACCCCTGGCCGCGGCGACAACCTTCTGGGCCGCGTCGGTCAGTCCAGTGGCCGTGATGATCTTGCGACCGCTCTGTTCGATGAGCTTCTTGCCCTGCTCCACGTTCGTTCCCTCGAGCCGGACGACCAGCGGCACTCGAAAATCCAGCTCGCCGTAGGCGGCGAGCAGCGCCGCGGCGATGGTATCGCACTGCATGATGCCGCCGAAGATGTTCACGAGGACCGCCTTCACGTTGGGCGTCGAGAGCAGGATGCGGAAGGCTTCGAGAACCTGGTCCTTGTTGGCGCCGCCACCGACATCAAGGAAGTTCGCCGGCTCGCCGCCATGGTACTTGATGAGGTCCATCGTACTCATGGCGAGCCCCGCGCCATTAACCAGGCACGCGATGTCGCCATCAAGCTGCACGTAGCTCAGTCCGCTCCTGGCGGCCCGCAACTCGTTCGGGTCTTCCTCGGTCGGGTCGAGGAAACTGGCGACATCGCGATGGCGAAACAACGCGTTGTCGTCGAAGCTGATCTTGCAATCAAGAGCCAGGACATCGCCGGCATCGGTCACGATCAGCGGGTTGATCTCGGCCAGGGAGGCGTCGTAATCGAGGAACATTCGGACGAAGCCCTTGAAGAACTCAACCCCCTTCTTCGCCGTCCCTCCCTCGAAGCCCAGGACCTTGCAAAGCTTGCGAGCCTGGAAGTCCTGAAGCCCCAGACCGACGTCAATCGGTTCTCGGTGGATCTTCTCCGGAGACTTCCGGGCGATCTCTTCGATCTCGACCCCGCCCTCGGTCGACGCCATGAGGACCGGGCACTGGAGCACCCGGTCGACAGCCAGTCCGAGATAAAGCTCGCGTGCGATATCGTGGCCCACTGTGACGAGCACTTTCGAGACTTGCTGTCCGTCCGGCCCGCTCTGATACGTCACCAGGTGCTTGCCCAGAAGGCTCTCGGCCGCCTTACGCGCCTCGTCGGCCGAGCGGACGAGCTGGACGCCCTTGGCCATCCCCTCGGGCCTGGGCTTTTGACCGCTCGCGATCTCGAACGCCTCGGCGCGGTCGGCATCGCGACCGACCGCCACGCCCTTGCCCCGGCCTCCGGCGTGAACCTGCGCCTTGACCACCGCCAGTTTGCAGGCGAGCTTGTCGAACGCGGTCGCGGCGTCCTCCGGGGTCGTGGCCACAATCCCGTTCGGGACAGCGACTCCCGCCGATTTCAAGAGTTCCTTGGCCTGATGTTCATGAACATTCATCGCGAATCATCCCCCTCGGGGGGTACCGGATAGGGTGGGGCGGGGTCGTCTCGAAGGAACTTCTTGTACCATCGAATCCGGCCGGGTTCCAGAGCCCACCCTTCCGGTGCGAGGCCTACCTCGGCGGTCGGTCGGACTTGAACTCTCGGCCGAATTCCACGATCCCTCGACATCCGGCCTTCTGAGCCACGACGACGAGGGCTTGCCCAGATCGTGTGTGTAGGATGCTCAGAAGCCTCGGAACTCCTCGTCGACTTCCCGGGCAATCCGGGCAATGTCCTCGTCGCTCGGCACGAAATCGGCGGGCCGGGAGACATCTCGAAGTTCGGGCATCTCCTCGACGTGGCGGAAGGCGGCCACCCAGTAGGACGAATCGTCGTCCCGCCCCTCTCCGGGACGATCGTCTCGATCGGGGGAGGCCGCGCCTTCGTTCCTGGAATGCTTGCGTTCCCGACGATCTTGAAGCTGAGACCAGAAGTCATCGGAGGACGTGGGCAGGGCGCGTTCCGCCGCGGCCAGTCGGATTCGATGGTCCGAGGAGACGACCGTGAGGTTTTTCGGCGCGTTGTGTCGGCAGATCAACTGCTCGATACGCTCGTCGGCCTCTTCGCCGGGGGACGCGAAGAGGATGGTCATCCCCTTTTGGCTCGCTTCGCGAGGCAGGGCCTGGTGTTCCGTCGAGGAATCGAAGACCACTGTGGTCTGATGGGCCTCAACAGGCCCAAGTAGCTCGGCGAGCTGATTGAGGAACCGTTGTCTGGCCTTCCGCAGACCATCGGGACCGAGTCGACGGCCACTCAGAAGAACGACCGAGTGCATCAAGTTGTAGCCGTCGATCAGGGTTCGCATCGGGGGATAGTCAGCAGGGCACACCGATCCACGAGGCCGCATAAACTGGCTGGGCCTCTTCTCTTAGGATAGGTGTTCGTTCCCCCAAAAGCAACGGATCATGCCGTCATGACATGAGGGTTGGTTCCGGTTCAACTCGCTGGCCCTCCCTTTCAGGACCAGGCCGTCACCACGGCGTCATCAACCTGGGGAAACGTGTTCATCAGCATCGGCAGGCGGACGCGGTCGAGGCACGCGAAGACTCGCGCCGGGACGTGGCACAGGCGTAGGGCGCTTCCCGATCGCTCGAGACGGAGGTGATGGGCCAGGAGCAGGCCGATGGCCCGGCTCGATACGTGTGTGACGCAACTCAGGTCGATCACGACGCGCGTGGCGTCCGTTCTCAAGGACGCCTCCAGGGCCTCCCGAAGCGCATCCACCGTGCGTTCCTCATCCAGCCTGGATTGGGTCGGGGTCATCACGAGGACATCGTCAAGCATGACCGCTTTTATCAAGCCGGCGCTTGCCGACTCGATCTCGATGGGTTCCGTCCCCTGGGGCGCGACGCCATTCGAACGCGAGAGCGTTGGGAACAACTCCGCCCCGGCTGGAGAACCTGCCGTCGGGTCAACCTCCAACCAATCCGCGACCCGCTCCTCGACATGCGTGTTGTTCGTGCGGCTCGTCTCGAGCTCGACGAGCAACGAAACGGGGCCGATGTGAACGCGGTCTCCCTGGACCAGCTCAATGGCTTCGCCTTGAACGAACTGGCCATTGCGCCGCGTGCCGTTCCTCGACCCCAAATCACGGAGGACCATCCGATCGCCCTGCACCTCGATCCGCGCGTGCCGGCGGCTGACCATCTCGTCCTCGATCCGGATGTCGGCGTCCGGATCGCGCCCGATCAAAATGGACAGTCCGAGCACGCGCTTCGCACGGCTCTTCGCTCTCCCTTCGAGAAGGATGAGACGAATGCGAGGTCGAGGCGAAATCTTGCATCGGGAGTTCGAGGGATCGACCTGGGTTCGCGTTGTCATGGCACGACCTGACAGGCTTGACCGACCCGCGACCAGTGATCGCAGGATCGAGACCGGGAGCGGTCGAAGTTGAGGGAGTTCCGGCCACGAGGCGTTCAGGGCCTCATTCTCGCTGCGATCGATCGGGATCGTGCCCACGAGCCCCGCCAGTGCAAACAATTCGGCCACTTCGGAACGGAGGCCGCACAATCGCAGCATTCCACCTTCCCCGGCGAGGCAGCGCCGCTGGACGGCAACCACCACGCCGACGATGCGGCTGGTCAGGCGTTCGACGTCCTCGAAATCGATCACCATCCGGTTGTACCCCGCCGCGACGAGGTCCAGAATCTCCTCACTCACGTCGTCAATGTCCGAGTCTCGAAGCAAGAGTTGCCCGAGGATCTTGACCGTCAGAACACCGCGGCGCGGGATGGTCCGGATCCGTCCCCATCCCCGGTGGGCGTCACGCCGGGGCGCCGACCGGCGACTTGCGTCTCGAATCATCCGGCCGGTGTCGAGATGGTTCTCCCAGTCGTTCAGCGACTGGGACGATTCGATCTCCCGATCGTCCATCTGGCAAACCAGCCAGTCTTCGAGACGCCGGTCAAGGTCGGGTGCTTCCAGGAGTTCGTCGCGGAGAGCGCCCCGACCTCAACCGCGCAACCCGATTCCTGATTCTGCAAGGAATCCTGGTTCTCAAAGCGGCAGCATGTCCGCTCACCTCCCCGAATACGGAGGAAGGTTGGAAGGTCGAACGCCCTGGCACATGGGGCTCGAGGTCGATAGGAAGCTCAGCCCCACGGGTGTGAACGCAGGCGGTTCAACGGTCTGCAACCGATGGCCCGCTAACTCCTATAGGCGGGTTTTCATCGCATGTTGGACCATCGGGACTGGAAAAACTGTGGCTTCTCCCAAGAATCCTGACGTCGACAGAATTCCAGAAGGCAACACTTTCGATAGTGATCGATACGAGAACGTGCGCGCTTCGCAAGCGCCCGGATCGTTGGCAACATGGATCGAGGGATCGGATTGTGACGGTGACATCGAGCCGACGCCATCGAAGATCGCAGGCGCCGAACGAACCCAACGGACCACGACTCGAACCCCCGGCCGGGTGCCGAATCGGGGACTGTCTCGTTTCGGCAGGAATGGCCGGCGAGCGAGTTGACAGATCGGGAGAGGGAGAGACCCCTCCGTGGTGAAATGACAACCGACCAAGGCTTGTCACCATCACGCAGGGCCCCCCCCATGTTCAAGCTACCGGTTCGCACGTGGATCCTCAACGCCGCCGCTGCCTTTTCCGGATCGTACGGAGCCGTGACCCGGCAAGCCGAGCAGGCCGGCTGCAGTCGGCAGACCGTCTACGAGCACGCCCGCAAGGTCCAGCACCGCCTCGACTCCGGTCCCGGCGACGCGGCGGTGGCCGGACTCCACGCCGAGAATCAACGACTCCGCGAGGAGATCGGCCGGCTGGAGCGACGGGCTGAGGACCTGGTCCGTTGTGGCAAGGCCGAGCAGCGAAAGCTGGCCACCGCCGCCTTCGCCATGGGCGTCAGCCTCCGCCAGGTCGAGGACCTGCTCGGTATCCTCTTGCCCGCCGAAGACGTCCCCGACCACTCGACCCTGGGACGCTGGGTCCAGCAGGAGGCGGAGCGGGCCGGGCGGGTCCTGGAGGCCCTCGACCCGGCCTGCGCGGCCCGCGTCGGGACGCGGGCCCTCGACGAGATCTTTTTGGGGGGCGACCGACCCTGGTCGGGATCGAGCCGGCGAGCATGACGGCCGTCTTCTGCAAGAACGCCGCCGACCGTACGGCCGCGACCTGGGCCGAGCAACTGGAGCCGTTCGACCGCCTGGAGTTCGCCGTCTCCGATGCCGCCCGGGGGATCGCCAGGGCGGTCGCGGACACGGCTACGGCCCGCCGCGAGGCCCCCGAGGCCCCGGACCTGGAGCACGGCTTGGACCTCTTCCACACCGCGATGGAGGCCCACCGGGTCCTGGCCCGATCCTGGCGGCGGGCCGAGGCGGCCTGGGAAGCGGCGGAGGCCGCCGACACGCAGGTGGCCTCCGCGAAACGGCGTGGCCTCGACGCCCGGGGCGTGGCCTGGGCCGCCCGCTCCGCCTGGGCCCAAGCGGTCGCGGCGTTCGCGCAGGCCGATCGGCTCGAAGCAGCCTGGAGGCGGGCCCACGCGGCGCTGGACCTGTTCGGCCCCGACGGCCGGCTCAACGACCGCTCCCACGCCGAGGCCGCAATCGCCGCGGCGTTGGTCGACCTGAGCGGCCCGGACTGGGCGAAGGTCCGCAACGCCCTGGCCGACCCGCGGAGCCTGGCGTTCCTGGACCGGATGCACCGGCGGCTGGAGTCGGCCGAGCCGCGGTCCCAGTGGCGCACCGCGATGGCCTGGCGGTGGTGGCTACGCCACCGCCGGGTGAAGCCCACGGCCCCTGACACGGGGTTGATTCGAGCGGTCGGGCGTGACGGCGCGTTGGACGCGGAGGCCCGGGCCTCCTACGACCGGGTGGCGGCGGTCCTGAACGACACGGTCCGGGCCAGCAGCGCCGTGGAGTGCATGAACAGCGTGTTGCGGATGCAGCAGGCGCGGCACCGGCGGATGACGCAGCCGATGCTGGACCTGAAGCGGCTGTACTGGAACTGCCGGGCGTTCCGCTCCGGTCCCCGGAAGGACGCCTGCCCGTACCAGGCCCTGGGCCTGGACTGGCCCACGTTCGACTTCTGGGAGTTGCTACATACCGAGCCGCCCCAGTTGACGCAACAACTGTCAACTCAAGGAAATGCCGAATGAGACAATCCCCCGAATCGCACCGCTATTCGCGTCGCAAACTCTTATCAAGTCACATACTTAGGATCGATTTCCGAACGAAGCCAACGAGCCTCTCGCCGTCCTCAATATGATCGCGGAGAGCACCCCTGGAACGCGCCTCGTCGCGATGGTCGGCGGCTCGTGATCCCTTGGGGCCAGGGAACGGGGATGAGTCAATCGACGGCGGCCGTCAGCCAGCGTCCGTATGTCGAAACCGAACCTCGCCGTTGACGATGACGGTGTGGGCGCGGCCGCGAACGCTCCAGCCGGCATACGGGGTGTTCCGGCTCTTGGAACGGAATCGTTCCGGTTGGATCGTCCAGCGCGTCTCAGGATCGATGATCGTCACATCGGCATCCGCGCCGGCCTTGAGCGTTCCCTTGGAGATGCCGAGCAGTTGCGCGGGGTTGATCGTTAACTTCCGGATGGCCTCCGGCCAGGAAAGATGTCCGGGCTCGATCAGGCCCTTGACGACGATCGGCAACAGCGTTTCCAGGCCAACGATCCCGAACGGGGCCTTGTCCAGTTCCCGAGCCTTCTTCTCGGGGGAGTGGGGGGCATGGTCGGTGGCGAGAATCTCGATGGTGCCGTCCGCCAACCCCGAGATGACGGCCTCGACATCGGTCCAGGTTCGTAGCGGCGGGTTCATCTTGAAGTTCGAATCAAACGTCCGAAGGCACTCATCAGTCAGCGTGAAGTGATGGGGACAAGCCTCCGCCGTGACCGACACACCCCGGCGCTTCCCTTCTCGCACCAGTTCGACCGACCGCGCCGTGGAGATGTGCTGGATGTGTAGCCGGCCACCCGTGATCTCGGCGATCCGGATGTCGCGGGCGACCATGATGTCTTCCGCCGCCGCGGGCATCCCGCCTAGGGCGAGCCGCGTCGACTCGTAGCCCTCGTTCATCACCCCGCCAACGGTCAATTCGGGAACCTGGCAGTGCTGCATCACCACCCGGTCAAACATCTTGGCGTACAGCAGGGCCTGTCGCATCAGCGAGGCGCTCGCCACCGGGGCCCCATCATCGGTGAAGGCGACCGCGCCCCCGTCGACGAGCTGGCCCAACTCGGCGAGTTCGTCCCCCTTGCGCCCCTTGCTCACGGCGGCGACCGGATACACGTTCGCCTTGCGGGCCCTCTTCGCCTGCAACACGACGAACTCGACGGCCGCCTGGGTGTCGAGAGGAGGGATCGTGTTCGGCATGCAGGCGACGGTTGTCACCCCACCGGCCAGCGCTGCGGAGGCGCCAGTTTCGATCGTCTCGTCCTCCTCGTTCCCCGGTTCGCGCAGGTGAACGTGGCAGTCGATCAACCCCGGGCAGACGATCATCCCACGGGCATCGATCACCACCTCGGGTTCCTCGATGCCTTCCGACCCGAGGGCCAGGACACGGCCTCGGCTCAACCAGAGATCGGCGATCTGGTCGATGTCCTGGCTCGGGTCGATGACCCGCCCACCGGTGATCTGGATCGTCTGCAACATCGCCTCCATTTCTGTTCTGTCCGGCGCGTTCGATGCGTTTCAAGGCGCCGGAATTCCCAGGTCTCGGCAGATTTTGCGGGCCAGATGATCGTCGATCTCGGTGTGCCTCGGCACGGCCGTGCGCTGGCCGTTGGCCGGGTTCCCCCACCAGGAATGCTTTGCCCCCTCACGGACGAGGCCACAGCCATGACGTTGAAGGTGTGAGATCAGCTTATGACGCTTCACGCCGAGATGCTGACCTCCTCATAGGCGGCGCCCTCACACGCCGCCAGCGCCTCGGCACGATTGATTTCCAGGATCTCCCGCAAGGCGGATTGAAGGTTCTCGAGAAGCTCCTCGCGGGTCTTGCCCTGCGAATTCACACCCGGGATCTCCTCGACCCAGCCGATCCACCAGTCCTCTCGCTTCTGGAGCACGGCGGTATAGTTAGCGGTCAAGGCATCCCTCCATTTTCCGTCGAACTTGCCTGGAGCATGTCCCCGTTCACCAAATCAATGGGATCGCCCATGAGCCAACATCCTACCAGGACGTCGAGCAAGTCCATCCCAGGATCGTTGTGTCAATGGGCCAGGTTCTCCCAGAGCTTCCAACCCACCGTCACCTTCGTGTCGGAACCTACCGCACGTGCCCGGATTGCCCGCTGACGAGATACAGAACCGCCATCCGCACGGCCAGGCCATTGGTGACCTGATCCAGGATCGCCGATTGCCGCCCATCGGCGACTTCCGGGGTGAGCTCGACCCCCCGGTTGATCGGTCCGGGGGCCAATAGGAGCAAGTCACTCTTGGAGCGGACGAGACGGTCGCCGGTCATGCCGTACAATCGGAAGTATTCGGAGATGGATGGGAAGACCGCTCGTTCGTCGCGCTCGAACTGGATTCGCAGGACGTTCACCACGTCGAGTCGTGGTAGCACCTCGTCGAGGTGGTAGGCGACCTCGCAGCCCAATTGCTCCAGAGACTTCGGCACGAGTGTCGGCGGCCCGCACAGGATGACCTTCGCTCCGAGCTTGGTCAGGCCCCAGATGTTCGACCGAGCCACTCGAGAGTGGCGGATGTCACCGATCAGACCGACTGTCAAGCCCTCCAGTCGACCCTTGGCGCGGCGGATGGTCATGAGGTCGAGAAGGGCCTGCGTGGGGTGCTCGTGCGCGCCGTCGCCCGCGTTGATGACCGAACAGTGGACGTGCTGGGCCAGGAGATGGGGACGCCGGGCGTCGGATGACGGACCACCAACACGTCGGCCCCCATCGCCTCCAAATTCTTCGCCGTATCGATGAATGACTCGCCCTTGGAGAGGCTGGAGACGCTGGCGTTGAAGTCCTGCACGTCCGCCGAGAGCCGCTTGGCCGCCAGGCTGAAGCTCGTGCGAGTCCGAGTCGAGTTCTCGAAGAACAGGTTGAAGACGATTCTCCCTGTCAGGGCGGGCACCTTCTTGCGGGTTCGGCCACCCACCTCGGCGAACGAGTCCGCCGTGTCCAGGATCGCCATGATCTCGCCCGTCGAGAGATCTTCGAGCCCGAGCAGATGCCGTCGCGCCCAGGTCGTCGATGCGGCGGGCTCATTCACGGCTCGATCCTCCGCATGCCGATCTCCGGATCGTCCGGCACTCCGGATTTCATGCTCTGGCGACACGGAACACGCCCTCGATGGCGTCGATCGGTTGGATGCGGACAAGCACACGCTCGGACGGATCGACGACAACCGACGTTCCGACATGGTCGGCCTGGATCGGCAGTTCACGACCGCCCCGATCGACCACGACGGCCAGTCGGACCCGGCCGGGGCGGCCGAGGTCGCAGACCGAATTCAGCGCGGCCCGAATGGTCCGTCCGGTATACAAAACGTCATCAACGAGCACGACATCGACCCCCTCGACCTCAAAGGGAATTTCCGTGCCGTGCAGTACCGGCCAGCTCTGGCGGTGGTCGAGGTCGTCCCGGTAGAGGGTGATATCGACGGCCCCGACGGGCACAGGTTGACCAAGTGCCTCGGAGAGTCGATCCGCCAGACGTAAGGCGATCGGGACGCCCCGAGTTCGGACCCCGACGAGGCGGACGGGCAAATCCGAGCTACAGGAATTGAGTATGTCCTGAGCGAGTGACTCCAGGCGAGCGTACAGGGTGGCTGCATCGAGTAATGTCGTCTCCGTCAAACCCATCCCCGTCGACTCCCGAGGCCCCCTGTCGTCATCGTCGAGTTCGACGCGGGGTGGATCGTAGCACCGAACGAGGTTCGCCGCAAGCGACGGCCCGGCTGACTCATCCCCGGTCGGGCAATCACCAGAACCCGTCGGCCCCCAACCGCTTCGGTTGCGACAATCGGAGATCTGGCGTTGATCGGGAAATCTCGCGAGGCCTGCCTATAAGAACCCTGAGTCGTCCGTTTTTCCTCATCAAGCGGGACGAGCAAATCCCAATTCGAGGTATCCATGCGTTTTGTCAAGGAGTCCCGGATCCAGGCAA
The DNA here is from genome assembly GCA_963779675.1 of uncultured Isosphaeraceae bacterium. Lineage (GTDB taxonomy): Bacteria > Planctomycetota > Planctomycetia > Isosphaerales > Isosphaeraceae > CAVZZM01. The sequence continues at coordinate 658,663 of CAVZZM010000014.1, read as the reverse complement.
CTCCGTCGGACGTGTTCGCGTTTCACGAGCGCCCGGGCACACTGGAGCGTTTGACTCCCCCCTGGGAACCCGTTGTGGTGGTCCGCGGTGATGGTTCCCTCAGGCCGGGAAACCAGGTGATCTTGCGGATGCGTCTGGGACCATTCTCTCTGAAGTGGGTGGCGATCCACGAAGTCTACGACCCGCCTCACCTGTTCGCGGATCGGCAGGAATCGGGGCCGTTTGCGTCGTGGTATCATGAACACCAGTTTTGCGACGACGGACAGGGTGGAACCCAAATGCGGGACGAAGTCGAATTCCGCTTGCCGGGTGGGCGTATTGGCCAATTTCTAGGAGGGGGATTCGTTCTCCGTAAACTGAAGCGGGTATTTGACTATCGGCACGAAATGACCCGTGAGTGCCTCGAAACGGGACGACCTTCGTCCGAACATTCGCAATGACGAAACGAAGAAAGCTCAGAAGCCGGCTGTCCGCCCCTCGCCGTTGAAGGGTAAGATAGTTGTAGATGAAGCGCCCCGGCGTCGTATCTGCCGAAATCACTTCTTCCACATTCGCGACCCGAGTTGCGACCTCAATGGCAATTCACGATGCCTCGAACCACCCAATGTCCGAGTTGCGGCGTCGTCTTGAACCTGCCGGACAATGCTGCCGGTAAGCGGCTCAAGTGCCCCAAGTGCGGCACGAGGTTTACCGCGGAGGGTTCCGTCGAGGACGTCAAGCCGGACTCAAAAGCACCCGATATGCAGTCGTCCTCGGGACCGGCCTCATCCCTCCTGTTGACCACCCGACAGAGCGAACCCGATCTGCCCACCGCCGAGGGCGATCTGCGCGACACGTTCGACCCATCACTACTAATGGGAGAGGAACAGACGGGTAAGCCCACCGGTGCGCGAGGAGGGACCGAGGCCGACGCGGCGAGCCTGTTCGAGCGGCCCACGCGGCCACGCGGCCCGTCAACCATCGCGGAGGCTCGCTCAAAACCGCGACGGTGTCCGGACTGCTCCTCCGTGGTCCCGGCCGGCATGTCGCTCTGCGCACGTTGCGGGCTGGACCTGGACACCGGCAAGAGGCACCAGCTCGACGAACTCTTCGAGTCGCCGCCACCCCCACCACGGCCCTCCGCGCCGCCATTGACAATCACCGTCATTGGCATCCTCACCCTGATCATCAGTCTGGTCCTGGGACTGCTCGGGCTCGTCGGGTCACAAAAGCCGGAGACGCCGAGCTGGGTTTACGGCAGCCTCGGTCTGGTGGGTTTCTTCGGCATTTATGCCTCGATCCAGTTCCTTCGACTCAAGGCGATGAAGCCGCTGGTCACCGCGCTGATGCTCGGGGCGATCCTGGATGTCGGGCTCCTGATTGTCCACCCCATCGCCGTGGCGAACTCGCGGCCGTCGATCACCGCCCCCGGCGGTACGGGCTACGTCGTTTCGGTCGCCGATGACGCACCGCAGATCGAGAGCGTGGCCCAGCGCCTTCAGGATCAGATGTGGAAGGTCAACTGGGGCATCGCTCTTTTGCTGATCGACATCGGCCTGATCATTTTCCTGCTGACAGGAGGGGTCAAGAAGCACTTCGAGAGGAAGCACGCGATGAGCATGCTCCCGATTCCCGGAATCCGATGAGTTCATGCCGTGGCGTTGTCAAGCGGGCTGCGCCAGATCGGTTGAATTGGGAACATGATTTTTGCCGCGTCCAGGGCCGTCGCGGTGGATGCCTCGGCCCCGTCAACCGCCAGGGACTGTTCGATCCCGGTATGGCCCATGGCGAGCCTCACAAAGGCACCCGGGCTCAGGGTGAGGTATCGCCGACTCAGCTTGTCGGGTTCGATTCTTGTGGACTTGCCGTCGAGGTGTATCAGCCAGCGGCCCTCGCCGACGACCAGGCCGAGTTCGAGAGGGATCGAGGCGCCCGCATCCGTGGCCCGTCGCAGCAATTCCGGCCCAATGGCCTGGAGAAACCCCCCCACGTCCGGCACGTGGTACAGGGAGCTTGAGCCCTCATACTCCTCGGCATCGACCACTCGGCCTGATGACTCACGAATGGCCTCCATCACCGGATGATCCGACGGAGCATGGACGATCACTTGTGGGTACGCACGCTCCAGGGCTTCGGCCCGTACCCGGCCGAGCAACGCGTTGAGGGCACGTGGATGCGCCGGGTCGTAGGCGATTTCGAGGATTTTGTGGTCTTTGACGAATGCGTAGCCGCGCACATGCTCTCCTTGGCAGGCCACCCAGATCACGTGCGCGTAGCGGCGGCCGATCATCCAGCGCCAGTAATCCTCCGACCGGACGACGGAACCGGTGCTCGTGCGATACTGAGCGTCGTACAGGGCCATCAGATCGTTCAGTTCGACCTGACGCCAGGGTCGGACATGCCACGGGCCATCCTGAGCCTCGACCATGCCGTCGCCGGTCGCCGGAAGGTTCCGGCTCAGGATGATGCCGACGCTGTGCCGACCGCAGATCCCCCAGCCCATCGGAAGGTAAAACTGAGGCATGACCGTCGTCAGGGCTTGCAACACAACGCCGGATCCCGTGGCCCGAAGATCGGCCAGCCGTATCAGATTTTGCGCGAACCCAAGCCCTCGATATTCGGGAAGCGTCCCGACCCACATCACCCCATTCAGCTTCAGGCGTGCGACACCATAACGCACTTGACGTTCCGTCAGGTGGACGTGACTGACCACCTTGCTGTCGACCTTGGCGATGATCCTCTGATCGGGCGTATAGTCGGGATCGCTCAACGTCCCGAGATACGTTTCACGATCGGGACCATGGAAGACATGCAGGAGCGTCTGGTAGACCGCTTCGTGGTCCGCCTCGCTTCCCGAGACGTATTCCACCTTCCCGCGACGAAGCGGGAGCCGATCTCCCTGCGAGGGGGCTTTCATTTCAGAAGCACTTTCATGGACGTGACCGGTCGACGTCCTGGTCGATAGCGAAGGAAGTGGGGCGACATCCTTCCCATTGTATGGAGTTTCGAGTCGGGAATCCTCAACCTGACGGATTTCCTCTCGAACGACCATGAGCAAAGCTCATTCCATCATCTGACCTGGGAACATCGCCTCAAATCGGGACGCCAGTTCCTCGTGATTGTGGAGCACAAACGCGAACTCACGCCCCCGAGCGATGCGGTTCCACTCGAGACCCCGCTTGACTCGTTGGAGGGACTCGGCGAGACAGTCACGCTGGGTCGCGACCTCAACACGTAGCGTCTCATTCGCCCGTCGAATGGCAAAGTACCGCGCCACGCGATCGGCGCTCGTGGCCGTTGATCCTGCGATCGCCGCGTGTTTCGAGGCGATCGCCCTTGCCCGTTTCTCGGACGGGGATCCGGAGAGATGGCGATCGGGATTGAACTCGAGGTCTCGCAGAGCGTGCTCGAGCTCTCGTTGATGCGCCTGGGTCGCTGGGTCGGTCGGCAGGCCGAGCCAGAGTGTCATCGTGAAGGTCAGGAACCCCGGCGGCTCGACCTTGAAGAACTCGCGGACGATCTCGTCCCCGAGTTCATCGTACCTCGCCCCTCCGATGCCGTGGATGAACAGGTCCGCGAGAAACAGCCGGGTGAACATGGTAGTCGTCAAGGCCCGGGTTCGCAGCCTTATGCCCTTTGCCGGCAGCTCTCGGAGACGTTCGACGGCGCAGCATCCCTCCATCTCAGGGGCCAGAGGAAGTTCCAGGAACGGCTCGTCCTCGCCCGAGGCCCGCAGGTCGATGACCCGGCCCCGTTGCCGGACCATCAGAGGTCGGCGACGAGGTTCTCGGCCTCGCCAGACCCAGAATGGCCCTTCGCGCCATTCGCCCTGCGAGCGGAGTGCCGAGACCGGGTGGTGTTGGCTGCGAACCCCATATTTCTGCCGATACCGATCGAGACAGGCGTTGTGGACACTCCTGAAGCGAGGCAACTGAGCCAGAACATGGGCCACGAACCAGTGAAAGGCTTCGGTCTCACAGAGATGACTCAGCGGTAGCTCGTTGTTCGCGATCCCAAACCGACGCTCGAGCGCATGGCGGGCGACCACGAACCGGAGGCCAATGCGATCGGTTCGGGATTTCCGCTCCAGGGCAATCGGCCAGAAGTCATTCAGGAGCGGATCGCAGACGCCAGGATGGAGGACTGACAGAACGCGATGCGCAAAGCTGGAGAATCGCGATTCGTCGCGGACCTTCCAATCTTCGAAGGGTGAATCGTCGGTGCGGACGTCGAAGTCGACCAGGACCGTGCGAAGCTCGCCATTGTGCAGGGTGGGAACCCGGATCGCGGCGCTATGAGGAACATCATTGTCCACGATCAGGTTCAGCGCCGAACTGCCGACCGACCGGCTGATCGCCGAGGCGGCGAAGTTCTTCGCCCAGACGCCAGGATGGTACAGCTCGGGTTGATGTCCTGTCACGACTAGCGGGGTCGCCGGGTCCGCCCACCGGCTTGGTTCGAGACCCATCGTCGTGTGGAACGCAAGCGACTCAGCACTCACCTGGGAACGAAGCTCTCTGCGTAGCCGCGACGCGGCGCGTCCCTGAATGCTCAGGTCCCAGTCGGCGAGTCGGCCCGATTCGACTCGAGCAGCGCCGATGCCGCGTCCAGGGACGGGTGTGAAACGGCCTCACCGTCCTGGGAGGGAGCACGCAGGCGTTGCGCGTCCATTAAGGACAACTCCCCGCCACGACGTCCCGACCGGCCTTCGCGAGCGCGGCTCGGAACACATCTCGGTAGTGGTTCAGACGATACGTGGCGTCATCCAGCGAACCGCCAAAGGCGCGGTTCTCGTCCAGGTAGATCAAGGGGACAGGCACCTCCAGCACCGACATCTCGTGCTGGGCCGCCTGCGCCCAGACCTGTAAGGGCATCGCGTATCCGTCCTCGGTGATCTCAAACCGCTTCATGGCGGATGTACGGTAGGCCTTGAAACCGCAGAAGGCATCGGTCAATGAGAACCCGAGGCACTCGTTCAGCCATCGGGTCACCTCCTGGTTGATCCGCCGACGCGACTCCGGCGGTCGCTGGTCCGGATTGAAGACCTTTAGATAACGGCTGCCCGAGACAATATCGTACCGTTCGAGAGGGGCGGTAATCTCCGGGATCAGGCCCGGTTCGTGTTGACCGTCGCAATCGATGGTGACGAGCCCGTCGTAGCCCGACTCGATGGTGTACTGGAATGCGGTGCGCAATCCGGCGCCATATCCCAGGTTTCTCGGATGTCGAATGACATGCACCTGGGGAAAACGAGCGAGAATTTCCGCCGTGCGCGTCGGTAGAGCCATCGTCGACGGCGAGCACATCTCCCGCGAAACGACAGACCTCGTGGAGAACGGGTTCGAGGTGCGCCTCTTCGTTATAGACCGGGATCGCGGTCAGCACACGCATGACGAGCCTTGACGTCGAGTTCCGGAAACAGAATGGAACCAGGGCCCTCGATTCACGATTTCTTTTCGATTGCGGCATTGTAGATCGTCAGGACGTGAAGTCAACGAATCGACGCATTGACGTGGATCATCCGTTTTGGACGGGACGTCCAACCCCTTGACCGATGCCGAAAGTCCGGCCTAGCATGTGTAACATCATCAGGATGCGGCGTCGTCGCCGCCCCGTCCTCCACCCTGGTCAGATCCGTTGACACGATGACCGCACCCGACCCCAAGGAATCGGTTCAGGAGGCTGAACCGACCCGTTCGGCCTCGGAACAGCGTGAACCCGAAAGCCAGCCCGAACCCTGGACCCCACAACGGGTTCTTGAGTGGAACTGGTATTATGACATCTATGTCATTGCCGGTGTCCTGCTACTGGCACTCGTCGGTTCGATCCATCCCGTCGTCGATTCGTCGCTCTGGTCCGATCTTCAGACGGGCAAGCTGATCGCGACTGATGGCCCCGTCACGCGCGATCCGTTCTCGTACACGATGTACAAGGAACGATGGGTGGACATCCCCTGGGTCTTTCAACTCACCCAGGCAAAGGTCTACGAACTGGCCGCGAGCCTGGGCAAGACGAACCCGGAGAAAGTGGCGGTCGCGACGCTCATCTTGCTAAACGCGGTTCTGCGGATGGTGACGGCGCTGATTCTGCTGCAGGTAAGGCGATCCGGGCCAGGGGCCTGGTGGGCGGCGGTCTGCGTCTTCCTCGCTCTGGGAGGCATCTGGATGCCGTTCCCGGGTGGGCAGGAAAGCCCCGTCTTGCCCGTACTGGGAGGAATTGCCGGTTCCGCGTCGCTGAATTCATCCACCTGGAGCGTCCTGCTGCTGACGATCGAACTCCTCCTCCTTTTCCGTGCCAGCCGTGGATCGGCTCGGTCCCTGATCGGCCTGGTCCCCCTATTCCTGCTTTGGGCGAACACCGACGATTCGTTTTTGTTCGGGATCCTGGTTCTCGCGCTCAGCGTGTTCGCCTCGCTATTCGGTGGTAGGGGCCGGGATGGCGAACGCCCGCGAGTCGCGCCGGCGTGGTGGTTTGGGGCCCTCGCCGCCTGCGTGGCCGCGACGATGGTCAATCCATGGTTCTGGTGGGTCTATCCTGTCGCCGCCGAGCCCTGGGTCGGACTGTTCAAGTCCTCTGGCGTGCTAACCACCGATCGGCTCTCTTTTTTCGGTCGGAAGAGCTGGGAGTATTTCGATGCCCAGCTTGGGAACGAGGGAGGAAACCAGGTCTTCATCGCGTACTATGCGATCCTCGTGGGGCTCGGACTGACCTCCTTCGTGCTGAACCGCGCACGGTTCGATCTCGGTCGGTTCCTAGTGTTCGCGGTGACGGCGGTTCTCTGGGGTTTCCGGCTGGCCTTCGGCCCCATGTTCGGCCCCGTCTTCGCGATCACGATGGCGCTCAACGGTCAGGAGTGGTACCTGCGTCGTTATGGCGTCGAGGGCCGGCTGGGAAGTGCCTGGTCGGTCTGGTCGGTCGGCGGGAGGGCCGTCACCCTGGTCCTGGTCTTCGCCCTGGTTTTCAAGGGGATGACGGGGACGTGGGCCTCGCCCTATGAACCGGTCTTCGGCCTCGGCGCCAACACCGACGAGTTCGCGTTCGAGGCCGCCGAATTCCTCGGCAAAGCGCCGATCGAGGGGAACGTCCTCAACTTCCGGCTCGCGCAGGGAGATGCGCTGATCTGGAAGGCGTGGCCGGTGAACCGTCAGCGCAAGACGTTTCTCGACAGCCGATCGAATCTGTTTCCGCCGCGTTTTCAGGAGACGCTTCAGTCCCTCCGCCACGCCTTTGCCGAAGGGAAGACCGAGGACTGGAAGCCGATCCTGGACGAGTATAATGTCAGTGTCGTGATGCTTTGGATGCTCGACGATCGGCTCGCCTCTGGCCGCGTCTACAATGCTCTTGCTCGAAGCACGGACTGGATCCCGTTTTATGACGACGGTGTGACTGCGTTGTTTGGCCGCATGGATGCCTCGCCGACCGACATCGCCTTCTTCAAGGAAAACCAACTCGACGCCGAGCGACTGGCTTTCCGTACCGTGCGCGCCGTGCCATCTTCGGACCGAACACCGACACCGACTGGCTGGATCGATCGGATCTTCAAAAACCGCAACCGTCGCAACCCGCAACCGCACTACTGGGCCGCACGCCGCTGGCTGACGGTCCGACGAGACAGCGCCGAACAGCCACCCAATCCGGCCGAGTGCTTGCTCGCCATCGCGCAGGCCCGGGCCGCACTCGCGATCGCTCCCGACGACTCCTCCTCCTGGAACATTCTCGATGAGGCGTATCGGTTGCTTTTCGCCGCCGAAGGCGAAATCCTCCAAAAGGCTTCCGTCAACATCCCGCCGACCAATTACTACCGATTCCGCTTGCAGCAGCGGCTGACCGTACTCAACTTTACGATTCTGTCTTTTCCTCCACCAACTTCCTCAGAAGAACGAGAGGCCCTCTCGACACTTCACCAGCAGCTTGCCGAGTTGTATCTCGGTCAAGGATTCATCGACCTGTCTCGTGACCAACTCGTCGAAGCTCGAGAACTGGCCGGCACCGAGGGGTTGTCCGAGGAACTTGACCAGACGCTTGAGCAACTCGAAGCGGCAATCACCCGTCTGGAGACGTCGATCACGGACCTTATGGCCCAGCAACAGGTCGGCCCGCTCCAGATTACCGACTTCGCGCTGCAGCAAGGGCCTCCGGGATCGCCCTTCGCGAACTCGACCAGGCTCGGTCCGCAGGGGTTAACCCCGATGCGGTCAAGGCCCAGCTCATCGACCTCTACTGCCGTATCGGTCGCCCCGACCAGGCCCTCGAAGTCATCAGCACGGGAAACAGCATCGACGACCCCGCCCTCAGCACGGGGCCCGGGACGGCCTCCTACCGTCAGGCCCTGGTCTACTTCCTGATCGGAAGTTACGACCTGGCCAGCACGCTCTGGGGTGGTCGCTCGCTGCCCCAGATCCGGAGTGCCATGTCGATTGAATCGCTCCAGGGAACCCTGAACTTGATGCGTGGTTACCCACGAGAGGCCGCCGACACGTTCCTCCAGATCCCGGATCGCGTGGCGACGGAAACCGTCTGGGAGTACCAGCTTGGGTTCTGTTTTCTCGAAGCCGGCCAACCCGAACTGTCGGCCGAGCACTTCCAGAAGGCCCTCGAACTCGACCCGGAACTGACCATCGCCCCCCTGCTTCGCTACTATCTCGACCAGATGGGTGTTCCCGCCCCCGAGACAACGACCGAGGACGCCACGACGGTGAAGGCGACCATTGACGATGAGTCCGGATTGGTGGTCCCCACCACGGGTGAACCAGGAGCCGGGCCCGATCCGTTCGCTCCGGCTGATGCAACCTCAGAGCCAGCGAGGATGCCGGTCGGGACCGATGCTTTCGTCGAACCGTCGTCGTCCCGCACCGGTTCTGGGGATGGATCATGACGCAGGACCGGGCCGCGCTGACGAAAAAGCTCCGGGTCCATTTCGGGTTCCGCCGGTTTCGCGAAGGGCAGGCCGAGGCGGTTCACTCGGCGCTCAGTGGCCGGGACACGATTGTCGTCATGCCGACGGGATCGGGCAAGAGCCTCTGCTACCAGCTCCCGGCCCTGGAACTGGAGGGAATGACGCTCGTGGTCAGCCCGCTGATCGCCCTCATGAAGGACCAGGCCGATGCCCTGGCTCGCCGGGGCATCTCGGCGGTCGCCTACAATAGCAGCCTGTCCGCCTCGAAGCGACGGCGGGCGGAGCAAGCGATCACAAGCGGCACGATCGAGTTCCTGTTCACCACCCCGGAACGACTTGCCGACCCGGCTTTCCGCGACCTCGTGAAGCAACGGCCGATCGACCTCTTCGTCGTCGACGAGGCCCACTGCATTAGCCATTGGGGACATGACTTCCGACCGGAGTACCTGAACCTCGGGGTGGCACTCAACGACCTCGGACGTCCTCCCGTTTTGGCCCTCACCGCGACCGCCACCGACGACGTTGTCGCCGACATCCGCCGGCTTTTGACGGTCCCCGACGCCGAACTGGTCCATACGGGATACGATCGCCCCAATATCTTCCTCGAGGCCATCCGGGTCGAAGACGAGGTGGACCGTCATGCAACCCTGCTGCGTCTGCTACGAGAGGACCTTGGGTGTGGGATCGTCTATGCGGCGACTGTCAAGGCCGTCGAGGAACTCACCGCGTCCCTGAACTCGCAGGGCATCCAGGTCGGCGCCTACCACGGCCGCCTTGGTGCGAAAAAGCGGAGTCTGGCCCAGGACCGGTTCATGGCTGGCGCGGTGCCGATCATGGTCGCGACCAATGCCTTCGGCCTCGGCATCGACAAGCCCGACATCCGGTTTATTCTCCACGCCCAGATCCCGGGCTCGCTCGAGTCGTACTACCAGGAGTTCGGTCGCGCCGGCCGCGATGGCCTGCCCGCGCGGGCGTCCCTCCTGTACCACCCCGATGATTCGAAGCTCCAGCGCTTCTTCCAGTCCGGGGGGTTCCCCGACACCGGAGACCTGGTAAACGTCCACCATGCCCTCAAGCGATTGGTCGCGACGCCTCCTACTCGTGCCGAGCTGAACGCGATTTGCCCGGTCCCAAGGTCGAGAACTCAGGTCGTTCTGTCCCTCTTCCGCAGCCGGGGCATCATCACCGACACCACGGATCGGCGGATCGAGTTACGTGAGCCGGACCTCGAACTCGACGACTGCGAACGGATCGCCCGGTACTACAGGAACCGCGGTGAGGAGGCCCGGATCAAGCAGGAGCAGATGGTCGAGTATGTCGAGGGTCGCCACTGCCGCTGGACCTACTTGCTCGACTACTTCCACACCGAGGAACGCATCGACAACAGCCGTTGTGGCCACTGCGACCGTTGCCTCGTCATAGACGACGTGCCGACAGTCGAGCGTGTCGCTTGAGGCTTCTCCGGATCTGTTGTTGGGTCAATGAGTCCGGCCGACCGTGCGTCGCTCGCTGCCTGACCGGGCTGTCTTGTCAGGCGGACACACTGCGCGATCGCCTCGAACCGCAGACCGAGCCGTGAAAAGTCCTCCGGCCATGGCATGATCCGACCTCTGGATCGCGTGCAGTCCACAGTACTGGTTGCCACAAGGTCGAACGACCACATGGGCTCGCTCACGATAGACGCTAATCATGAGGTCGATTCTGTCGATGGGGGGAGAGAGTTCACCTCACGGCTACCAGTTGGATTTTTGGAACGCCGTTGGAGACGCCTGGCAACTTCTTCGTATCATAGGGCGGCCTGGTCCGTCGGTTCACGGACAAGATGCAGAGTACGATCCGAATACGTTCATGTGCCTGAAGAGATATCGCCGTGGAATGCGACACGCCCCACTCTCTGCCCGTTCAGGCGCCGTATGATGCAGCTCGACGGTCACAAGAGACGACCCCAACGCTCAGTATCTTGATCCCGGTCTTCAACGAGCGACGGACCCTGCGAACGATCGTTCGTCGAGTTCTGGCGAGTCCGATCCCGATACCAATCGAACTGGTGATCGTGGACGACGGGTCGCGTGATGGTTCGACCGAGATCATCCAAGAACTCGCGGCCGAGGACGACCGGATCAAGCCCGTGTTCCACGAAACGAACCAGGGCAAGGGCGGCGGCTCCACTCGGGCATCCGGAACATGAACGGAGACATCGCGATCGTTCAGGATGCTGACCTGGAATACGATCCGAACGACATCCCAAGGGTCATTCAGCCCATTCTCGACGGCAATGCCGACGCCGTCTTCGGCAGTCGGTTCCTCAGCAGTGAGTACCGCCGTGTCCTGTATTTTTGGCATACGCTTGGTAACGGCGCGTTGACCTGGCTAACGAACGTCCTGTGCGACATGAACCTTACCGACATGGAGACGTGCTACAAGGCCGTCCGCGCCGACATCCTCCGACAAACTCCCCTGAAGTACGGTGATTTCGCGTTCGAGCCCGAGTTGACAATCCGTCTCTCGCAGTGGGGGGTCCGCCTCTACGAGGTTCCGGTGAGCTACGCGGGGCGGACCTACGTCGAAGGCAAGAAGATCGGCTGGCGCGACGGCCTGAAGGCCTTGTGGGCCATGTTTCAGTGCGCGATCGTGGACAAGCGGTTCACGACCCACGACGGCTACTATATTCTCGTGGCGGTTCGTAACGCACGACGATTCAACGAGTGGATGTATCGCCGGATCTCGCCCTACGTCGGTCAGCGCGTGCTGGAGGCAGGCTGCGGGATCGGCAACCTGACGGAGTTGCTGCTTGACAGCGATCGGCTGGTTGTCAGCGACTTCGACACGTTCTACGTCGAGATGATCACCCGGCGGTTCGGCCACCTGGAGAACATGCGGTCGTTGTTCATGGATTTGACCTGCGACGACCATTACGCCGCCCTGGCCGACGAGCGGCTCGACACGATCATCTGCCTGAACGTGATGGAGCACATTGCCGCGGACGAGACGGTCCTGAATCACTTCTACGAGACACTCGAACCGGGTGGCCATGCGATCATCCTGGTTCCTCAACACCCCTGGCTATATGCCCCCGTGGACAAGGTGCTGGGGCACGAACGGAGGTACACCGAGGAGGAATTGGCCGGCAAGCTCGATAAGGCTGGTTTTGAGGTCGTGTACCAGGAAGGATTCAACAAGCTCGGGGCCCTTGGCTGGTTCGTCAGTGGAAAACTGTTGCGAAAAGACCATCTCTCCCCCGGCCAGATGAAGCTGTTCAACCGGATCTTGCCCATCGCCAAGCTCATCGAGCATGTCCCTGGATGGCCTGCCCTCTCGACGATCGCCGTCGGCCGCAAGCCGCTCTGAGCGCCGGCCTGGATGTCACTCGGGACTCGCGCGGTGGGGAATGCGTCATGGGTTCGGTGATACATCTGGAGCGAGACGGGAACTGGCTCGCATGGGGGGCCATCTTCCTCATTCACGGCCTGCTTGTGGTACTTACCACCGGGAATCATTCGTTCATTCCCGATGAAAGAGCTTATTTCAACCTGGCTCAAAATCTGGTCGAGGAGGGCCGTTACACTCTCGATTTCGAGTCGTTCTGGCATGCTCCGGGCCAGCCCAACACATACTATGCTCCCGGCTGGCCTGCGCTACTCGCGTTGGGATACATGGTGGCGGGCACGACCGGCTGCTGGATCTTACTGTGGGGCGTCTGGTGCGTGAATTCGGTGCTGATCTCGGTCCTTGGGCGAGAGTGCCACCTCTCGCCCTGGAACCGTTGGGTGCTCGTCGGCTGGTTGACGTGTAACCCGCTTTATGGCTATTACCACGGGCACCTGATGACGGAGACCGCAGTCCTCGCGTTCGTCCTGGCGACCGTGGTACTGGGAATCCGGTTCGTGCGCGAGGCGACCGTGGCCAGGGCCATTGCGCTCGGCGTGGTCTCGGCGGCCGCGAACCTGACCCGTACGCAGACGATGCTGCCGGTCATGGCGATCGGCTTGCTGTCCCTCGCCCTGGTTCCCTGGAAACGGCTCATTCCCCTGGGCGCCTTGCTGGTGGCCGTGCATCTCGTGCTTGTCGGCCCCTGGCTCGGGCGGATGGTGGCTGTCGGAGCGACACCCTTTGCCACCGAGTTGAAGACGGGCAGTGCCCTCTATGCGTACAGCGGGGTTTTCGGCAACGCCTACACGCTGGGGCCCACCGACATCTCCTACCCACCCGACATTGACCGGATGACCCCCGGAGAGCGTGATAGGGTCCTTCGCAAGGCGGCCCTCGCGGCGATCACCGAACGGCCCGGAGCCTACTGGAGGACCAACCTCGTCCGGGTTCAGTACCTCTTTTCTCCGCTTCCAAACTTTCATCGAGCCGGTTGGGTGAAGTCGATCGGCATGTTCGGGGCCACTGCCCTGTTCTTTTACGTCCCGCTGGCCCTGGTCGTCGCCGGTCTACTGAAACAACGGCCCAGGGATCGAGCGGCCTGGGTTCTCCTGTGTTCCATCGCCTTGTGGTATTTGTTCCATATTTTGGTCCATGCCAGTGTTCGTCAGCGTTTGCCGTCCGACGCGCTGGTCGCAACGCTGGCGATGACACTCTGGTTCGCTCGACCTCCAGGGTTCGGTCAGAGCGCGGACGTGCCCGCTGTCGAGACGGGCACGTCCTGAGCGACCCTAATCGACCGAGCGGGTCACCGATACCGTTCGCTCAACGGACCTTGGATTCCGTTCGATGGTGGACGTCTCGGGGAACGGTCACGGGGGCATTCCGCTCGATGTGGACCGGGTGGTCCCCGTGGTAGATTGTCAGGCTCGTGCCTTCCCGGAGCGTGTACGTCACCTCGTCGTGGCGGATGTCGACCTCCAGTCGGTGGCCGAGGACCGTCAACGGGAAGCAGAGTCGGGTCGTGGCCGCAGGGAGGTGGGGTCGGAAACTGAGGACGCCTCCCTGGTCGCGGAGCCCGGCGAAGCCGTAGACGATGGCCATCCAGGTGCCGCCGGTCGAGGCGATGTGGATGCCGTCCCGGACGTTTCCCCCCACGTCGGCCAGGTCCATCAGCAAGGCATATCGAAAATAGTCGAGCGCCTGCTCACGGTAGCCGATCTCGCTGGCCACAATGCTCTGAATGCAGGCCGAGAGTGAGCTGTCACCGGTCGTGATCGGATCATAGAAGTCGTAGTTGCGCCGCTTTTGGTCCGGAGAAAAGTGATGCCCGAGCAAGAACATGGCTAACACGACGTCCGCCTGCTTGATCACCTGGTGGCGGTAGATGACAAGGGGGTGGTAGTACAGCAACAAGGGAAAACGGTTCCGGGGCGTACTCGCCAGGTCCCAGGACTTCTTCTTGAGGAAGTCATCGTCCTGGAGGTGGATGCCGAGCGACTCGTCATAAGGGATGTACATGGCGTCGGCGGCCTGCTTCCACGCATTGATCTCATTGGGCTCGATGCCGAGCTTCCGAACGAGGGAGGCATATCGAGTCGGGTGCTCGTCCTGAAGCGATTCGAGCGTCGCGGCGGCGTAGAGCAGGTTCTCTCGTGCCATCATGTTGGTATAAAGGTTGTCGTCGACGACGGCGTTGTACTCGTCGGGGCCAGTCACGCCGTGGATGTGAAAATGCTTGTCGCCGTTGGCGCCGTAAAAGCCGAGGTCGACCCAGAGCCGGGCCGTCTCGACGAGCATCTCGGCACCATAGTCGTGGAGGAAGTCGGTGTCGCCGGTGACTTCCACGTACTTCCTCATGGCGTAGATGATGTCGGCGTTGATGTGATACTGAGCGGTGCCCGCGGCGTAATAGGCCGAGGCCTCCTCGCCATTGATGGTTCGCCAGGGATAGAGAGCACCCTTTTGATTGACGTCGCGGGCCCGCTCTCGGGCCTTATCGAGAATGCTGTAACGAAACAGCAGTTCGTTGCGTGCCCAGCGGGGGTTGGTGTAGGTCAGGAACGGCAGGACGTATATCTCGGAGTCCCAGAAGTAGTGCCCTTCGTACGCCTGTCCCGTCAGCCCCTTGGCCGGAATGCCCGTGTCGTCGGCCCGAGCTGAGGCCTGAAGGAGATGGAACAGGTTAAACCGCAGGCACTGCTGAACCCGGGGCTCCTCGTTCTCGACGATCACGTCGCTGCGCGACCAGAATTCGTCCATGAATTTGCGTTGACCGTGCAGCAAAGCGTTGTATCCATACCTGACGGCATGGTCGAGGGTCCAGCCAACGCGGTCGCAAAGCTCACTGGCCGAGCCGTCAGACGACGTATGATATGCCAGAAACTTCACCAGATGGATCGGCTTGCCCGGCTCGGCATCGACCGAGAACGCCACCTGACCGAACCGTTCGTTGACCAGCAGCCGCGAGGTCGCGGGCAACTCCGTCTCGAGGACGTGGTCGATCCCGCAGGCCATGCCTAGCCGGCTGCGCTTCGTCTCGTAGCTGAGGGTAACACGGCAGCCCTCGCCACGGTGGATGGTGGGAAGGAGCACTTGACCTTTGAACTTCCCGGCCTTTCGAGGATCGTCGTCTTCCTCGGGGCCTTCACCCTGGCCGGCGATTCCGCCCAGTTCGGTGAAGATTTCCGAAGAGATGACGACCGGCGCCGGCTCGTTCAGGAGCATCACGGTGTAGGAGATCGCCGCCAGGTGCCGGTGCTCGAATGAGACGATTCGTCGGGAGGTGATCGATACGCATTTGCCGGACGGCAGCTCCCAGATGACCTCACGATCCACAGCGCCGTCCTGCATGTCCAGGGCGCGTCGAAACTGGATTACCTTGGCCCGCGAGAGATCAAACGGTTCGTCATCGACGTATAGACGGAGGATCTTCGAGTTCGTGACGTTGACCATCGTCTGGCCTGTACGCGCGAAGCCGTAGGCACTCTCCCCGTAGACGATCGGCCAGGTCTCGTAGAAACCATTGAGGAACGTCTCGTCGTGGGCGGCCGGCCGTCCCTCGTCGTAACTGCCCCGCAATCCGAGATACCCGTTGGCAACGGTGTAGATCGACTCTTCCTGGGCGATGTAGCGGACGTCGAAGGTTCGCTGCTCGATCCGCCAGGGATCGATCGGGAAGAGATCGGGCGGGGGCAGCTCGGGACGGTGGCGGATCATCGTTAAGTCGACTCTCCAGAAAGCATTTGGCAGGACCGTGCGGGTGGAGGCGGTATTCGTACGAAACCGTCAGTCGAGCAGTTCGGCAAGATCGGAGACGACCACGTCGGCCCCATTCTCCCGAAGCCCTTCGGGATGGTTCACGCGGTCGACGCCCACGACGAGGCCGAACTGACCGGCGCGGCCCGCCTGGACCCCGGCGATGGCGTCCTCGAAGACGATCGGCGCGGTTCGGCGCGACGCCTAGCAACTCGGCCCCGCGCAGGAACGTGTCCGGGGCCGGCTTGCCGATCAGGCCCTCCTCCGCAGCCACCAGACCGTCAACCTGCGCGTCGAACAGCCCGGTCAAGCCGGCGGCCCTCAGCACCAAGGTGCAGTTGCGGCTGGAGGTCACGACAGCGGTCTTGAGGCCCCGATCACGGTACTTGTTTGAGCAGGGTCACGGAACCTTCGTAAACTTCGACGCCCTCCTCACGGATGACCGTCCCGACGAGTTCATTCTTGCGGTTACCTAGCCCGCGGATCGTGCGAAGACCGGGAGCGTCGGTCAGTTCCCCCTCCGGCAGTGAGATGTTACGAGACCGCAGGAAGTCGCGGACACCGTCGTAACGCGGTTTTCCGTCGACGTAAAGTCGATAGTCCGTTGCGATTTCGAAGGGCTGGAACGGTTCACTTCGCTCGTTAGACCAAGCTTTCAGGAATTCGTCAAACATTCGCTTCCAGCAGGTGGCGTGGACCCGGGCCGTGGCCGTGAGGACGCCATCCAGATCAAAGAGCGCCGCGTCGAACCTCTCAAGAAGCTGTGAGTCAGAAATCGGTCCCGGGCTGCCCATGAGCGTTATGTCCCTTCGTTTCGACCATCACGACACGGACGTTCGTATGCGGTCGGCGGACAGACGCCCTTAGAGGCAGGGCGAGGTGTTGGTGCTGGAATTGTGTAGGGTAAGTGTTTGCCCATAGACGGTGCAAGCGTTCCCTTGGTTGTTCGGACTCTCGAACACGGATCGACAGGATGATCTGGCGTTGTACGGAAATGCGCCGCAAACTTCGAACCGCGATGGATTTCCGACCGTAAGATTAGGTAGAGCGAACTCGTGGAACAACGGCGCCAGCGTACCAAGTTGTCTGTTAGATCGGACAGGATTCCGCCGGAACCTGGCGGTAAGTGCGGCAACAGAGTTGGCTGCGCTTCTGTTGGTGTTTGACCGAGGGAAACGACGGCCCCACGGATGACCTGGCGGGAGTCGGGTGATCGGCGTCCCTTGAACCGGTTCGAGCCGAATTGGTGTTGATCTCGGACCTTCTGGATACAATAGCGTGCGTGTGGGCGATGACGTTCCGCCGGTACGGACGAGAAGGAACGGCGAGCATGACCGCAGGACCCGGTCGCGAATCGGCGGAGTCGTTGAATCCGCTCGGCGAAGCGGCCGTCGATGCCCTGTTGTGCGCGCTGGGGTGTCGGCGAGCGGTCTTCCTGTGCCAGCGGAATGGGTTGATCCTCTACGTCAGTCCGGACGGGTCGGACGCCCTGAAACAGAAAAGGTGTGAGATCGTCGGTCGGACGTGGGCCGAACTGGACCTGGACGCCCCCTTCGTGGAGGCGCATTCGTTCGGTCCTCCGAGAGGCGGCCAGGACCGAGCGGGTCGCGACCGGTAACGTCGTGCTGGAGGATGATGGGTCGCGACGGGAGGTCGAGATCGAGGCAAGGCCGGCGGTGGTTAACAACGGAAGCCCCGTCGATTTCCTCGTGTCTTTTCGGTTCGATCAGTTCGAGAAAGTCCAAAAAGATTTTAGCCCGTCAAACTCAGTCGTGATCGAATCGGTTGTCGGGGCGGAGGCCGAACTATCCCTGCTTCGCGAGGTCGTCGCGGGGTCGGCGGACGCGATCTTCGCCAAGGACGTGGGCGGGCGTTACATTCTGGTCAACGATGCCTGTGCGAGGCTCCTTGGACGGCCCACCTCGGAGATCCTCGGTCGCGACGATACCACCTTACACGACCCGGAACTGGCCCGCATCACGATTGAGCGAGACCGACGGGTATTATCCAGCGGCCAGCCTGAGACGTATGAGGTCATGGACAGTGAAACGCTTCAGGGCGATCGGCGGTATCTCGTGGCAAAGTGGGTCCATCGCAACGGTTGCGGTGAACCAGTCGGACTGGTGGGCGTGGCGAGGGACATCAGTGATGCTCGACGCCAGGAGCAGGCGTTACGCGAGCGAGAGTCTCAGTTTCGGCTGCTCGCCGAGAATTCGACCGACCTGATCTCCCGGCACGACCCGGACGGAACTTACCGGTACGCCTCACCGGCCTGTAGGCGACTGTTCGGCTTCGAGCCGGAGGAGCTTATCGGCCGCAGCGCCTACGAAACGATTCACCCGGATGACGTCATGACCGTCGAGGAGGTTCATCATCGTCTACTGGACTCGGCGGAGACCTTCACCATCACCTTTCGCGCTCGCCGCAAGGACGATACCTACACTTGGGTGGAAACAACTTCGAGGGCAGTGCGCGATCCGTCGGCCGGCAAGGTGACGGAGATCCATTGCTCGACCCGAGATATCTCCGACCGCCGCCACGCCGAGGAGGAGCTGAGATCGAGTCGGGCACTTCTTCAGGCCGTGCTCGATAATTCGACTGCGGTGATCTACGCCAAGGACCTCAACGGGCGCTATCTTCTGTTGAATCGCTGGTACGAGGAGATTTTTCAACTGCGCCGCGAACATCTCTTGGGGCGCACCGATCACGACGTCTTCCCCGAGCCGATCGCCGACGTTTTCCGGGCCAATGACCTCAAGGTCCTGGAAGCAGGCCAGCCAATCGAGTTCGAAGAGGTCGCCCCTCGTGAGGACGGTCCGCACACCTATCTCTCGATCAAATGCCCGATCCTCGACGGTGACGGCAAGCCGACGGCGGTTTGCGGCATCTCCACCGACATCACGGAGCGAAAGCGCTACGAGGAGCAACTCCGAATCAAGAACGCCCGGCTAGAGGAGTCGATTCGCTCCGAGCGACATGCTCACGAAGCCCTGAAACGGGCCGAGAGCCAGCTCGTACAGGCTGAGAAGCTCACAGCGCTCGGTCAGATGGTGGCTGGGGTCGCTCACGAGATCAACAACCCGCTCTCCTACGTCAACAACAACGTGGCGGTGCTGCGTCGTGACCTCGTTCTCCTGCGCGAACTTGTGCTGCTCTACCGGCAGGGGGACGAGGCGTTGGCGGAATGTCGGCCCGAGCTATTCCGGCGGGTCGTCGAGCTGGCCGAACGTATGGATCTGGACTACACCCTGGACAACCTCGACGACCTGACGGATCGGTCGGCCGAAGGGCTCCGTCGCATCCGGCAAATCGTTCGTGATCTCAGAGACTTCGCCCGTCCTGGAGAAGACGGGCTCCATGTCGCCGACCTCAACACCGGGATCAATTCGACAGTGAATATCGTGACCGGCCCCGCACGAGATCGGGGGATCGAGGTGGTCGCTGATCTCAAGTCTCTTCCGCGGATCGTCTGCCAGTCGGCCCGGATCAACCAGGTTTTGTTGAATCTCCTGCTCAACGCGCTCGATGCGACACCACCGGGGGGGACCGTGACCGTGCGGCTCTCGGCCCGAGCCGGACGGCGTGTCGATCGACGTGGCCGACACCGGCCGTGGGATCGAACCGGCGATCCGCCACAAGATCTTCGATCCCTTCTTCACTACCAAGCCGATTGGCAAGGGGACCGGACTAGGACTGTCCATCAGCTACGGGATCATCCAGGCTCATGGCGGTCGGATCGAGGTCGAGAGCGAGCCCGGGAATGGAACGTGCTTTACTATCCACCTCCCCGTCGAACCGCCGGACACGAAGCCGCAGAGTGTCTGATGACCCAAGGCCGCGGGTGCGTTCTGATCGTCATCGAGACCTCGTCGCCTCGGCCTCACTGGCCTGTTGGGTAAGTTGGCATTTTCCTCGGACCACGAGTTCGCACGAGTGCCATGTATTGTCTCGCTGTCCTCGACGTAAGGCCCTTGATGGATTAACTTGAGGAGGTAGTCGCTCTTCCCAACATTTGGAATGAGGGGTTGCGACGATTTTCGGGCCCTCGGGTATGTGGGACCACGCCGGGTTATCGCGAAGGACGGCTCTCGATGGCTTTCGATCCCAACGTGGTGGCTTCTTCTTCCCTGGTCGATTCCCTGATCCAGGTTCTCGGGCCGGACAACGTAATCCACCACCGCGACGAGCTGATCGTTTATGAGTGCGACGGCTATGTCATCGAGAAGAGCGTCCCGGACGTTGTCGTCTTCCCGAACGGCACGGAAGACGTCGTGGCGATCGTGAACCTCTGCAAGGCGCACGACGTCCCGTTTGTCCCTCGAGGAGCTGGCACCAGTCTGGCGGGCGGGACGCTGGCCGTCGGCGGCGGGGTGATGATCTGTATGACTCGGATGAAGCGCATCCTGGAAGTCAATCTCCGCGACCGCTACGCGATCGTCGAGCCTGGCGTGGTCAACGTCTGGCTGACCCGTGATCTCCAGGGGACCGGCTTCCACTACGCCCCGGACCCCTCTAGCCAGGGGGCCTGCACAATCGGCGGGAACGTCGCGACGAACTCCGGCGGTCCCCACACGCTCAAATACGGGGTGACGGTCAACCACGTGCGAGGGGTCGAGCTTGTCCTGCCGGACGGTCAGGTCGTCCAGGTCGGCGGCGTGACCGAACAGAACCCCGGATACGACCTGACCGGCTTGATCGTCGGCCACGAGGGCACCTTCGGCGTCGTCACCAAGGTGATTGTGAACCTGGCACGTGACCCGGAGGCCGGACGAACCTTTCTCGGCGTCTTCGACACCGTCGAGGCCGCGGCCGAGACGATCAGTGGGATGATCGCAGCCGGGATCGTCCCCGCGGCGCTCGAGATGCTCGACACACCGATGATCCAGGCCGTCGAGCAGGCGTTCCATTTCGGCTTTCCGACCGAAGCCGGCGCGGTCCTGATCATCGAGGTCGATGGCCTCGATGCCGGTTTGGATGCTGAGGCCGAGGCCATCCACCAGATCGTCGCGAAAAACGGCGGCCGGATCCAGACCTCGATTGCCTGGCGGACACGGAAGGAACCCGAGTACGTCGCCATCTGGAAGAGCCGCAAGGGGGCCTTCGGCGCCATCGGTCGACTCAGCCCCACGTTCTGCACCCAGGACGGTGTGGTACCGCGCACCAAGCTGCCGCACATCCTCCGTCGTATCATGGAGATCGGCCGCAAGCACGACATCCGCATCGCGAACGTCTTCCACGCCGGCGATGGGAACATCCACCCGATCCTGCTTTTCGATGAGCGCGACCCGGACCAGATCCGCCGCGTCCTCGAAGCCAGTCACGAGATCCTCGACGAGTGTATCGACGTCGGCGGTAGCGTGACCGGCGAACACGGAATTGGCGTCGAGAAGATGGCGTTCATGCACCGATTGTTCTCTCCGGACGATCTTGCCGCGATGGAGAGATTACGCCAGGTCTTCAACCCCGATGGCCGTTGCAGTCCTCAGAAGATGCTTCCTTCCGGTGGGGGCTGTATCGAGCGTTCTCATCCCGGCCACCGCGCATCGGCATGAACGACGGGGGGCTCCATGATGATTGAGGAGAGCCACGTGCCCAAACGACCTAGACATTCTCGATGGAGCCGCCTCCCGGCCACCTTCCGGTCCGGCGAGAAGCATATCGCCGGCCCGGACACGGAACTCCAGCGCCTGACGCTCTACCTCCCCGGGGCCATCCTGGATCGTGCCGAGGTCCAGGCCCAGCAAGCCGGGGTCGGTTCTCTTCAAGCATATTGCGAGTTGATCCTACGAGCGGCCATCGAGATGAAGGATTCCGTCCGGGAAGACGGATACTGATGAGGGAAAAAGCTTCTCCCTGGACTGGATTGAGGAGATCACGAACGATCCGGAGTACCTGGCGGCCTGGTCCACGGGAGGACGTTCTCCCACGGAGGTGGAAACGCCATCCGAGACTCAGGACGCAACCCACTCGTCCGCGATGCATGATTCGAGGCAACCTGGAACGGTTCTGTTTGATGATCGCAAGGGCCAGGACTTCGAGAGACCGTCTGCAATAGAGACACCCTCGAACGAGACATTGACCTCGATGGCGGCGAGGCTCGTGATGAAACATGCTGGCCTGGCCGGCAAGTTTCCGGACGGCCTGATCCCGTCGTTCCGACGCGGGGAGCCGATCGCCCCGGAAGCCGCTCAGGAACTCTTGCAAGCTCTGATCGCGCTGGAGGCCGAGTTTCGCCCCGCCGAGTTCATCAATCGCCGGCTCGCCTTCGCCCTTCATCGCCTGTCTTTTGAGGGACAACTTCTGGTTACGGAGGCCTGGCCGGGGGGATCGCCCGATCGTGGCACGGTCGAAACGCTTCGGATGGTCCAGGAAGCGGTTGATCGGGTTCTCTCGGGTGAGGACATTCGCTATTACAGCGCCGAGGAGATCGACGGCCCGGCGGTGGAAGACCAGTCCGGATACGACTGATCCACCGCATAAGTTTCCATGGGACTCACCCCGTTCCAGTGCCCACATCGTCCTAATGGAAGGACCCCGCGACACGCATCCTCGAAGTGGAGCCACGATTGACCGTGACCTGGCCGGATTCACCTGTCGGAGGCCTCCTGGGAGACGGCCGATTCGCGACCGCGACCGATCGACCTGAATCGATCGAGGCCCTCTGCCAGTGCGTCTCACTACGCGTTGCCGAGGGCCTGGCGATTTATCCTCAGGGCGGGCAGACCGCGCTCGACTATGGCGGCATTCCCGTTAAACCCGGCGTTGCTCTCGACACGCGCGGTTTGAATCGAGTGATCGACTATCCGGCTGCCGACATGACCATCACAGTTGAGGCCGGGATTACGCTTGAGGACTTGCAACGTACGTTGGCCGAGAACGGACAGCGGCTGCCTCTCGACGCGCCCCGAGCTTCGGTTGCCACGCTAGGTGGGATCTATGCCACGAACTCGAGCGGCCCGCGGCGTCTCGGGGCGGGACTTCCCCGCGACCTGATCATCGGCGTCGGTTTCGTCGCGGCCGACGGTAAACGGATACGAGGCGGCGGCCGAGTGGTCAAGAACGTGGCTGGGTACGACTTACCCAAGCTCCTGACGGGCTCATTGGGAACGCTCGGCGTCCTCGTGCAGATGACGCTCAAGGTTCGTCCCAAACCCGAATGCTCGGCCCTCGTCTGGGCGGCGACGTCCTCGGCCAAGGCGACCCGTATCGCCCTCGATCGCCTGAACACATCCAGGGCGCGGCCCATCGCCCTGGAGTTGCTCAACCGACCCGCGGCCGAGAACCTTGGCACATCAGGGGGTTTCCCCCTGGGTGACCGCGCGATCGTTCTCGGGTTTGAGGACAATGAACGCTCCGTGCGTTGGCAGGTAAAGACGATCCGGGATGAGTTGCCCGGTTTTGAGATCGCCGTACTCGAAGGGGATGCGTGCGAGGCGTTCTGGACGGACCTCGTCAATCATCCTGATGACCCGCCCGGCCCTGTCTCCATCGTGGCGAACGTGCGCCCTTCCGGGGTGGCACCGCTCATGGATCAACTCGACCCCCGGACCTGGACGGCCCAGGCGCATGCCGGCAGCGGGATCGTCCAGGCCCATCGACAGGGGCACGCCTCCTTGGAGGAAGTCGCCGACGAGGTCAGGCGGCTCCGTGCCTGTGCGGTGGGCGACCAGGGGAACCTGATCCTCTCGCGCTGTCCAACGACCTGGAAAGAACATCTTGGCGTCTGGGGGGGCCGCGCGGCGACTGGCGTCTCATGGAAGGGATCAAGGCCGCGCTCGACCCGGGCGGACATCTGAACCCCGGGCGCTTTGTTGGTAACATCTAGGGGTTCTTCTCTCGCGAGCGGACCCCTACCGGACGAGCACCCGACATGGCCATCGCCCCTGCTGAGCACGAAGAGATCGCCGCGGCCGACACAACCGTCGTGGAGGCCGGGATCGACCTCGAATGGCTCTCTAGGAAGATCGACTATCGCCTGTTTCAGCAGTGCGTTCACTGTGGGCTCTGCACGGCGAGCTGTCCGACCTACATCGAGACGGGCAACGAGAACGACAGCCCTCGGGGACGCATCTACCTGATGCGGGCCGTGACCGATGGCCGCCTGGCGTTGTCGGACGAGGTTCGCAAGCACCTGGAGCTATGTCTCGACTGCCGGGCCTGCGAGACGGCCTGTCCGTCCGGCGTCCAGTACGGACGTCTCATCGAACCCTACAAGGTGGCACTTCACCGACAGAACCCGACGGCTCAAGGGTCGAGCCGGCTCCGTCGTTTGATCCTTCACCACCTGTTCCCCTATCCTGGTCGAGTTCGTTTCGCACTCGCTCCGGCTCGATGGTTGCAGCGGCTCGGCATTCTCGAGCGTGTCGACCGTATTGGTTTGACGAGGCTCCTTCCCCCGACGTTGCGCCGCATGCAGGCGATGCTCCCACGACTCACGTCGAGATCGTCACGATTGCCCGACCGACTGCCGGCCATCGGACCGAAGCGTGCCCGGGTCGCGCTGTTCCTGGGCTGCGTCTCCGACGCGATGTTCCCCAGCACGAACGCCGCCACGGCCCGGGTGCTTCAGCGCAACGGGTGCGAGGTGATTATCCCGCGAGACCAGCGTTGCTGCGGAGCGATTCACTACCATTCGGGCGAGGAGTCTCCCGCGCTGGAACTCGCTCGAAAGAACCTCGACGCGTTCGATCCGGACCAGTTCGACGCGATCATCGTGAACGCCGCCGGTTGTGGGGCGATGTTGCGCGACTATGGACATCTGATGACCGCCGGAGATCACGAACGGGCCGCGCGGTTTGCCGCGAAGGTGCGGGACATCTCAGAATTCCTCGTCGAGCTTGGCCCGATCGAACCAACCCACCCGATCCCGGCCCGGGTCACGTACCACGACCCTTGCCACCTCTGCCATGCGCAGAATGTTCGTTCCCAACCGAGGGTCCTTCTGGGACTTATCCCCGAACTGGAGTTGCTGGCCCTTGATGAGAGCGAGATCTGTTGTGGAGCGGCGGGGACGTACAACCTGACCCAGCCGGAGATGTCCGATCGGCTCGGACAGAGGAAGGCCGCGCACATCCAGGCCACCGGCGCCGAGATGGTCGCCACGGGGAACGTGGGATGTATCCTCCAGATCGCTCGGGCTCTGCGGGAGAATGACAGCTCGATTGAGGTCGTTCATCCGATCGACCTTCTTGATCGTGCCTACGAAGGAACGGACGAAACTCCGCCTCATTGAGCACGATTCGCGACGTCTAGAACACGGAACAACCGATGCGAAGCGCGGAATTCTGGATCGAGCGGCTCGGGCTCGAGAGCCATCCCGAGGGGGGGTATTATCGCGAGACCTACCGATCTCCGTTGACAATCGCCGCGGCGTCCTCGGGAGGCCGGTTTGATGGATCGCGATCGGTCGTCACATCAATCTATTTCTTGCTCACCAGCGAGAACTTCTCGGCCTTTCATCGATTGAGATCGGACGAGAACTGGCATTTTCACGACGGTAACTCGCTGACAATTCATGTCCTGGAACCCGACGGTG
This sequence comes from uncultured Isosphaeraceae bacterium, assembly GCA_963779675.1. Taxonomy (GTDB): domain Bacteria; phylum Planctomycetota; class Planctomycetia; order Isosphaerales; family Isosphaeraceae; genus CAVZZM01. The sequence continues at coordinate 633,128 of CAVZZM010000014.1, read as the reverse complement.
CGTATCGGAGCCACCGTCTCGGGCTGGATGTGGATGCGGGGGCATTGCCGCATGCCGTGATTCCGGCGGGTCGCTGGTTCGGGTCCAACATCGATGAACCAGGCGGGTTTGCTCTGGTGGGTTGCACGGTCGCCCCCGGCTTCGACTTCCGGGATTTCGAACTGGGTCGTCGGGAGGAACTCCTCCAGAGTTATCCCGGACACCAGCAGATCATCCACTGCCTGACGAGGTGATCGTTGTCCGCGCGATGGACCTGTGCGCAGACATCCTCATCCGATAGGGAGCTCGCGGAGGACCGCCTCCAGGAGCGACGCCATGCGAGGGCCGGCCGCTCGGCCGCCTTCGAGCACATCCTCATGGCATAACCGGGTCGCGGATCGTCCCGCCGCGAGGTTCGCGACGAGGGCCAGCGCGAGCACGTCCATTCCCGCGTGCCGGGCCACGATCGCTTCGGGTACGGTGGACATGCCCACGACGTCCGCCCCCAGTGTGCGCAGCATCCGGACCTCGGCCGGCGTCTCGTAGCATGGTCCGGTTACGCAGGCGTAAACCCCATGCTGGAGCGTGATCCCGAGTCGGCCCGCCGCGGACTCGGCACAGGCTCGCAGGCGTGAAGAGTAGACCTCGGAGAGATCCAGGAACCGGATGCCCAGCCGGTCGTCGTTCGGCCCTCGGAGTGGGTTGGCACCCAGCAGGTTGAGATGGTCGCGGATACAGACGATGTCGCCCGGGGCGCAGTTCGGCGCGATCCCACCGACCGCGGCCGTCAGGATGAGTTGACGGGTCCCTAGAGCCTGAAGCACCCGCACCGGAAACGTGACGGCCTCGAAGTCGTGCCCTTCGTAGTGGTGGAATCGACCCTGGAAAACCGCGACGACCTTTCCTTCGAGACGGCCCAGGAACAGCATGCCCTGGTGGCCAGCAACCGTCGGCCCAGGGAAGTGAGGGACCTCCCCATAAGGCAGAACTATGGGGTTCTCGATCCGGTCCACGAACTCTCCCAGTCCCGACCCGAGCACGATGGCGGCGGTGGGGCGGTCGGGGCAGAGACCAACAAGGAACGAGGCGGCTTCGAGAGCACGTTCGAAGAGAGAAGGGTGTTGGTGAGTCATAGAAACATCCCCGCGATACAGGCGGATGTGAGGTTCGCGAGCGTGGCCGCCAGGAAGGCGCGGAAGCCAAGTTGAGCGAGGTCCGCCTGCCGCTCGGGAACGAGGGCGCCGATCCCACCGATCTGGATGCCGATCGAGCTGAGATTGGCAAACCCGCAGAGTGCGATCGTCGTGATCGAGACGGAGCGAGGCTGAAGCGCCTCGCGTAACGACCCCAGGCTCGCATACGCGATCATCTCGTTAGTGATCGCGCGGCTCCCGAGCAAACCGCCCACGGTTCGGCAGTCCTCCCAGGGGATTCCGAGGAGCCAGGCGACGGGGGAGAGCACAACGCCGAGGATCATCTGAAGACTCATGCCATCGACACCGAATGCCCCGCCGGCGAGGGCGATTCCACGGTTCAGCAGGGCGATCAGGGCCAGGAATGAGATCAGGATCGCGGCCACGTTCAGGGCGAGACTCAGTCCTTCCCGCGTTCCCCGGGCCGCGGCTTCCAGGACGTTCGAGTCCGGATGCAAGTTGGCCCCGGTATGCAAGGTCCCCAGGGTTTCTGGCGTGTTGACCTCCGGAACCATGATCTTCGCGATGTAGATCGAGGCCGGGGCCGACATGGCGATGGCGGTGAGCAGAACGCTTGCGGACGCTCCTGTCTCGATATAAGCACCGAGAACCCCTCCCGCGACCAGGGCCATGCCGGAGACCATCACGACGAGCAGTTCCGATCGCGTCAATCCGGGCAAGAACGGTCGGATGGTGAGCGGGGCTTCCGTCTGTCCCAGGAAAAGCGACGCCGCCACGTTCAAGGACTCGGCGCCGCTGGTTCCGAGGAGCCTGACCATCACCCAGGCGAACGATTTCACCACGATCGGCATCACGTGCAGGTGATAAAGACCGCAAACAGGGCGGCGACGAAGATGATCGTGGGTAAGACCCGGAACGCGAACACGAACCCGATGGGATCCGTCGTCTCGACCAGTTCCTTGCCGAAGACGAATTTCGCTCCATCCTCGGCGCACGCCGAGGACCGTCTCGACGACCTGTTCCGCCACGGCCAGCGCGTGCCGTCCATACGAGACTTTGAGCAGGAAGATTGCGAGCGCGACCTGCAAGAGCAGCCCACATCCCACCACGCGTATCGAGATCGCGCGCCGGTTCTCGGAAAGCGCGACCGCGACGGTCAGAATCGCGGCGATCCCGAGCAGTCCGCGCGATCGGTCGACGAGCGATACGATCGGTCGGACCGTTTCCTCGGCGACAATTTCCTCACCGTGGACTGGCCCCGCGTTCGTGACGATCAGCATGGCAAGAACCAGCAGAGCGCAGCGCATCCGGGATCAGCCCTTCTTGGTCATGCCGATGTTGACGTCAGGTCCGATCGACGATCAGGTCCATCGGTGCGGGTGGGTGATCGCCGATCTCGATCGCCTGCTCAATCCGGCGCGTCTCATGTTCGTGGCCGGTGCCGAGGTCGTCCGTGTGGAGGATGCCGATCGGCTCGCCAGGTGCGACGGCGTCCCCCACTTTCTTGAGCAGGATCAGGCCGACGGCATGGTTGATTGGCGACTCGACCCGGGTCCGGCCCGCGCCGAGCCGCATGGTCGCGTGTCCCACCGTCCTGGCATCGATCCGACGGATGAACCCGCCCCGCATGGCGGTCAATTCGTTCCGATGCCGGGCGGTCGGGAGTCGTTCGGGATGCTCGATGACCCCGGGGTCGCCCCCCTGGGCGATGATGACGCGACGAAACCGGTCCAGTGCAGCCCCATCGTCGAGTGCCTGACGGCAATGCAACCGCGCCTGTTCCCGCGTTTGACAGAGATCGCCCAAGACGAGCATCTCCGCCGCGAGTTCGATCGAGAGATCCACCAAATCGGTCGGGCCGCCACCCTTCAGGCACTCGATGCACTCGGCAACCTCAACCGCGTTTCCGATGGCCCTCCCGAGGGGCTGGTCCATGCGAGTGATCAGGGCGACGACACGTTTTCCCATCTCCCGACCGATCGCGCACATCACCTCGGCCAGTTGTCGAGCGTTTTGCTCGGACTCCATGAAGGCGCCCTGGCCCGTCTTGACGTCGAGCACCAGGCCGTCAATCCCTTCGGCCAGCTTCTTGGACAGGATCGATGCGGCGATGAGAGGGATCGACTCCACGGTCGCGGTTGCGTTCCGGAGGGCGTACAACGTCTTGTCGGCGGGGGCGATCTCGGCGGTCTGACCGATCAAAACCAGGCCGCATACCCTCAATACGGACCTGTACTCGTCCAGGGTGAGGTTCACCCGAAATCCGGGGATCGACTCGAGCTTGTCGAGCGTACCGCCTGTGTGACCGAGCCCCCGGCCCGAGACCATCGGGACCGAGACACCGCAAGCCGCGGCGATCGGGGCGACGATCATCGAGGTCTTGTCGCCGACCCCGCCCGTGCTGTGCTTGTCTACCTTCGGGCCGGTTATGTCGCCGAGATCCACGACGAGGCCTGAGTTCATCATGGCCCTCGTCAGCGCGACGGTCTCCGCCGTCGACATTCCGCGCCAGTTGATCGCCATCAGGAGCGACGACCACTGATAGCGAGGCACCTCCCCGGAACCCAGACCAGCGATCAACCAGGCGATCTCTTCCGGTTCGAGCGATCCCCCGTCCCGCTTTTTTCGAATCAGGTCCACGGCATGCATCATCGTACTTGACATCCGAGGCATTCCGCGAGGAGTCGTGCAATTGTCCGGGATCGGCCATCGACGTCAATCCGGGCTGGTGGCGAACGGTCTATTACTGGTCGGGAACCGTGGCGAACTGGCGATCGCCGGCATCGCCGAGGCCAGGGTAGATAAAACCATTTTCCGTGAGTCGTTCGTCGATGACACCGACATGGATCGGCACGTCGGGCATGGCGGTCGACATGTGCTGAATTCCCTCCGGCGCGGCGATCAAGGCGAGCAGCTTCATGCGTTTGATGCCCGCGTTGCGCAGGATCTCACAGGTTCGTACCGCCGATCCACCCGTGGCGAGCATCGGATCGACGATCAGGGCCAGAGTCGGGCGATCCTGTCGTGGGATCTTGTTGTAGTACTCGGTCGGCCTCAGGGTCGTTTCATCACGGAAGAGTCCGACGTGCCAGACCTCCGCCTCCGGGATCAGTTCGAGGATTCCCTCCACCATTCCCAGACCGGCCCGCAGGATCGGCACGATCATTACCGCGACGGACACGAGGCGACTCGAACAGGGGCCAAGCGGGGTCAGGACCTCGACCTCCCGCGTTGCAAGGTCGAGCGTCGCCTCCTGAGCGATCAATGACGACAGCGATTGTACCAGGCGTCGAAACTCAGGCGGATCGGTTCGCCTGTCCCGTAGCATCGCCAACTTGTGGTGGACGATCGGATGCTGTGACGGATGGGCCGGGCTCAAGATCGTTCCCCCTCCAACGAACCATAGGGCTGACCGCGCCCTGCTCGATTCGGCCCATGATGGTACACGATGTTCGGTGTTTCGTGGGACGGATTTCCAGGTTGCCGCGATTCGTGCCAGATCGGGGCTTCGATCTCTGTGAGACCTGGGAACCGGATTCCGGCGTTCGCAAGGCTCCGAGAACCGTCAGCGAACCCTTCCTCCGGGTCACCCGGTATTGTCGCCGACGTTCCCTGGCAATAAACTCATAGGGCGACGAGCCACTCACGATCGTGACGAATCGGCATTGGTTCCCCTGGAAGGCGTGGTGTCCATGCCCGTGACGTTCTCCGTGCTCGCGAGTAGCTCTCGCGGCAACTCAATGCTCCTCAGGTCGTCCTCAACCGCCTTGATGATCGACCTGGGCCTGGGGCCTCGGACCTTGGAACGACGACTTCATGTCGTGGGCTCGAACCTCGATGCCGTCGGGTCGGTCCTGCTGACGCACACGCATGGCGATCACGTTCGAAACCCGTCGCTGCACGCGATCGCGCGTCGCGGAATCCAGATGGTTGTGCATGAAGGGCATTTGCCGACGCTTCGGAGACTGGATGGGTTCCACGAGCTGGATCGTCGGAAGCTGGTGCGGACCTTCGACGATCGACCGTTTCTCTTGTCCAACGGGGCCCGGGCCGAGCCGATCCCGCTGAGTCATGACGGTGGGCCGACGTTCGGGTTTCGGCTCGAATTCAAGGATCGCCGTCGCGGTCGTCCCATCACGGTCGGATTCGTCACCGACACGGGAACATGGGAGGAGGCGACGGCGGAGGCCCTGGCGGATTCCGACTTGCTAGCTCTGGAGTTCAATCACGACGTCGAGCTACAACGACGATCCAATCGGTCGTCCGCTTTGATTGCCCGGAATTTGGGGACGCGGGGACATCTCTCGAACGATCAGGGGGCCGAACTCCTCGCGGCGACCCTCCAGCGATCACGACCGGGGGCCGTGCGGCATGTCGTTCTCCTCCATCTGAGCGAGCAATGCAATCGCCCGGAACTCGCGTTGCGCGAGGCGCGTGATGCCGCTCAATCCTGTGGACGTCGGCTCAACATTGAAGCGGCGCGACACCACCTGCCGAACCCCGACATCCAGTTGCGACCCAGACGCATCCCTCCAGTTGTCGAAACTCCTCGCCTCTTTCCCTGGGAGGCGGCCTGAACCCTCACCATCGATCGTGCTCCGCCGTGTCGACAATCTTCGCAAGCGACATTCATCTTCGACCCGACCATCCCGAACGAGGCCGGCGCCTGGCAAGGTACGTCCAGCGACTTCAACCGGAACGGGATCGCCTGATCGTGGTCGGAGACCTGTGCGACTTCTGGTTTGCCAGTCGTCAGAGACGTGGGCTGGAGCTTGCGTGCGACGGTCTCCGCAGCCTCGCGGATTATGTCCGCAAGGGCGGCGACCTGTGGGTGCTCCCAGGAAACCACGATAACTGGCTCGGGCCTTATTATGAGTCGGCGCTGGCGCGCGATTCATTTCGGAAGGCCGGATCGAACTCCAGATTGGTGAAACCCGGGTCCTGGCGACCCACGGGCATCAGTTCGGAGCGCGTAGTCTCTGGAAAGAGGTGATGGAGAGTCGGTCCTTCCTTCAGGCGTTCCAAGCGTTGCCCGATCGGCTCGCGACCCGACTGGAGGGGATGCTGGAGCGGACCAATGAGGCAACCCAGGAAGCCAAGAACGAGGAATACCTCGCGCTCTACCGGAGGTCGGCCGCGCAGTTCGAAGGCAAGTACGACCTGATCGTGCTGGGCCATATCCACCGTGCCTCGGACTTCGACGACATGACACCAAGAGTGATCGTCCTCGGCGGTTGGAAGCAGACGTCGAGCTATCTCGTCCTGGACGGTCGAAACATCACGTTCTCGGTGGAGGATTGACCGAGTCGTGCCGTAATTCCCGGCGACCTGGACATCGAGTCAACATCCCCTCGATGGTCCTCGACAATTCGCCCCATCGTACTGTAATCCTGGTATGTGATCGATTTCCCGATTGTCGAACTTTGTCGTTCGCGGCAGGGAGCGATCCTGGTTCCGAGCCCGACCCCAAACTGATCGCGATCGGCCCGACTCCATGAAGATCGACCATCACGTTCATACCTCCATCCATTCTCCGGACAGCGTGATCACGCCCGAAGCGCTCATCGAGAGTGCTCGAGACGCGGGACTGGATGGGGTCGTCATCACGGAGCACGACTATCAATGGGACGCGGAGGAGTTGTTCGAGATCCAGCAACGTGCCAGGGACTTGCTGATCCTCTCGGGGGCCGAAATATCTACCCGGGAAGGCCACTTCCTCGTTTATGGGCTTCCCGACCTTGCCGATACACCGCCGGGGATCTCGATCCGCGAACTGATCCGGGTGGTTCGCGACCACGATGCGGCCATCGTGGCGGCGCATCCGTTTCGCTGGGACCAGGACTTCCGGTCCATCATCGAGGAGTTCGGCCCCGCGTTCGACGCCCTGGAACTGGTCAGTAATAACATCACGACCCGGACGCGCCGGGAGACCGAGGCGTTGCTCGATGAGTATCCGATGGGACGAACCGGATCGAGCGACGGCCACGCATCCGACGTCGTGGGCTGCTACTACACCCGGTTCGATCGGACGATTCGATCGGTGCGGGACCTGATCGCGGCATTGAAGGGACGTGAAGGCACGCCCGGCCATCGTCAGGGCGTGGCACTCGCCAGCGGCCCCGTCTGATCAGTCGGGGGCGACCGATTCCGGCTGACGCTTCGAGGCTTCCAGTTGGTCAACAACTAGCTTGAGTTGAACGAGCCTCGTTCCCGCCCGGTCGAGCAAGGATCGGATGCAACGCCCAAACTCGGTCAATTCTCCCGGAGTGGGGGGGGCCTTGACGACGTTGCGTACCAGCGTGCCGACCCGTTCAAAACAGTCGGCCGTCGGTCCTTCGTTCAGGCCGTCGGGGTTGGCCTCCAGGGACGACAGGGTCATCATCAAGGAGCGTCGAAGCACCTGCGCCGAGGGACGGGTCGGTGCGCCGAGGGACGGGTCGATCGCGAGCAAGTCAACCTGGCCCCACATCCCTGGATAGCGTTGAGCGACCTTGCCGTAGAGGTTCGCGATCAGGACGAGGCGTCGGACGGAGGTTGCCGCGACTTCGAATTGCTGTCGAAGACGGGCTTCGTTCGGTCGGGCCACGGGTTCGCTCGGTTCGGGCACGCCAAACCCGAACTGTGCCCCTGCCGCCGCCAGGAGAACCAGGGTCGCCAGAACGCCGAATGACTTCTTGATCCGGGGCCGTTCATAGGCGCACAACAAGGGACGGTGGAGGAACCCGACCAGGGCACCGGCCAGCGCTCCTCCGCCGTGGCCGAAGTTGTCGATGCGAGGGATCGCAATTCCCATGATGGCCGTGAAGGCCAGGATCCCGATCATCTCAGCCTTCACGATGGTCCCGAACCGTGACCGCGACCGCCATCCGACCACGGCCAAAAGCGCGATCAGGCCGCAGAGTACTGTCGATCCACCTCCGCTCGGATGGTCCTGAAACGCGGCGACGTTCGGGAGCCATGTCCCGAGCAACGTCTTGCTAATGACCCCCAGGGCGTTTCCGAGCACGCCGATGAACGCGTAAATCGCGAGGAACTGGGCGGAGCCGTACCACGACTCAAGGACCATTCCGAGCTGATACATTCCGAACAGGTTGATTCCGAGATGCAACAGGTTGAAGTGAACGAATGTCGCCGTCAGGAGCCGCCAGGGCTGACCATCCCGAACCGCCCGCGCGGTCAGATCACCGAAGCGATCGGCCGTCGAGAGACGAATCTCGCCCACGAGCAGATTACGCCCCGGTCCGAGGCCCGACTGTTCCCACGCCATTCCCAGAAAGACAACGATCCACAGAGTACAGATCGTCATCGTCGCCGGCGCTTCCCGGAACGCCTGGCTCAGCCTGGTGAACCATCCTGGTGACTTCAACACGGTGAAACCCGGTTGCGCAACAACGCCATGAGAGAATCGTGATCCGAGTTGCTCAAGACAGGTTCCATGCCGTCGCAAGGGAGGGGCATCGGAAGTTCAACCCAGGAGCGGCATCCGGAAAATAACGGGGCCATCGGCAAGGTGTGCGCCTGGCGACGTCGATACACGCGAACTCCGAGGACCCAGGCCCCCGGCGTTCGATAATGGTATCGCGAGGCGATTGTCTCAGTCGTCCAGTCGTGGAAGTCCTCCAGGGACTCGAGCACATCGAGCCGTTCCACAAAGGCCGAGAACGTCACGACCGCCAGTGTGCTGAGAACGATCGAATTCGGGTCGGGTTTCCGTCTTGGTTCGATTCCCGATCGCAACCCCTGCTGCGCCTGATGCGTGCTTGTGGGACAGAGCCAGAAGGATGGCTTCTCCGGCCGGAACCCGCCCATTCCCTCGTCGATGCCACCTTTACGGATCAGCACACTCTGCGACCCACGTCCCAGCGCGTCGCAAACCTGCGCCCACTCCTTGAGGGCGACCTGACAGGACTCGGGGGTATCATGAGACATCGACCTACCACTCACTCAAACTTCGGGTCGCGGAGCATCAACGTGCGAACCGTCTCTCGGGGGGGCTTCTGCTCGAAGAGGATCGCGTGGACCTCCGCGGTGATCGGCATTTCGACCCCACGAGCCAGGGCTTGATCCCGAACGCTTCGTGTCGTGAAGACCCCTTCCGCCACATCATTCATGCCGGCCTGGATCTCAACGAGCGACTGACCACGACCCAGGGCCATGCCAACACGTCGGTTGCGGCCGAACGGGCTATAGCAGGTTGTCAGGGCGTCACCGACCCCGGCGAGCCCCCAGAACGTCGACGCATGGGCCCCCAACTCCTCGGCGAAACGGGCGAATTCGACAAGGCCCCGCGTCAGCAGGGCGGCCTTGGCGTTATCCCCAATCTCCAGACCATCACAAATTCCGGCGGCGATGCCCAGGATGTTCTTCAAAGCACCGGCGAGCTCGACACCCAGGAGGTCCGTGTTGAGATAGACCCGGAAGGCGTCGCTCATGAGTGCGTCGCGAATCTCAAGGCATAGCCTCTCATCTTGCCCGGCCATGACCACCGAGGCCGGCAAGCCTCGCGCGATCTCCCTCGGCGTGGCTCGGTCCACTGAGCACAACAACGGGGCGAGGGCTGAGAACCTCTCCGACGATCTCGCTTGGTCGAGCGAATGAGGTTCGTTCAATCCCTTTCACCACACTCAGAACAGGGACGTGGGGCGGAATTGCCCAGGACAGGCTCGCCAGGGTTTCGCGGAGAAAGGCCGAGGGGATCGCCACGATGATCAGGTCGGCATCCCCCGTGGTGCGCGCGACGTCGTGAGTCGGTTCGATCACAGGGCTGAGCGAGATCCCGTCGAGATGCCGCGCGTTCTTCCGAGTGCGGGCCATCTCCTCGGCCTGCCCTGGGCTCCGGGCCCAGAGTCGCACGGAGGCGGCCCCGCGGGAAAGCAACACGGCCAGCGCCGTGCCCATGCCACCGGCACCGAGGATCGCGAAGCGTCTCATCCGGTGTCTCGTCCCTCTGCGAATACGCGACCAATTTTCGCCTGGGGAAGAACCCCCTCTCCCCCTTCATTATGACCGTTCGCCAACCTGTACGGAACTCGGATCGTTCGACGGTCGGCCTCGCGTCTCGAAGCGATCGAGAAGCGAGGCGACATCGAAATTCTCGAGCGTTTGCGTGACCACGTTCGCACCGGCGGCCTTGAGATGTTCGACGGGATGGGTCGTTCCGACACCGACGGCGATCATCCCAGCGGCCCTGGCCGCCTGGATGCCGACCGGGGCATCTTCGAAGACCACGCAACGGGAGGGAGCGACCTCAGCCCTCTGGGCGGCGAGGAGGAACACTTCCGGATCGGGCTTGCCGCGGGTGATGTCCTCGAGACCGACGATGGCCGTAAACCGTCCGTCCAGCCCGCAGACCGTGACGGTCAGCTCCAGGTTCGCCCGGGGGCCACTCGAACCGATCGCGAGCCAGACACCGGCTTCGTCGAGGGCCTCGAGAACCTTTCGAACTCCAGGCATCAGGGTCAGGCTCGACCGGGCGACCGCTCGATAACAGGACTCTTTCAAATCACCAAAACGCGCGATCTCGGCATCGTCCGGAGCGTCGTTCCCCAGCAACTCTCGGAGTATGTCCGGATTGGTCCTCCCGAACGTGGCGCGGATGAATTCGGCGGTGATCGGCAGGTTCTCGCGTTCTCCGAGGTCGACCCAGGCTCTCTGGTGTTGTTCGAGCGTGTCGACGAGGACACCATCGTGATCGAAGATGGCGAGGATTGGTTCGCGGTTCCGGGGCACGTGGCGGTTCCTCGGCGACTCAACATCGATATTGATGTCAACGGGGGTGAACGCGTCGTTGCGTTCGAGTTTGCGGACGTGACCGGTCGAAACCTGGCCGATGGTCCTTGAGCGAACCGGCAGCATACCCGCCGGGGTCGGCTTGTTGCTATAGTGAACCCTCTCGTGGTTCTGGGCTACGAGCCCTATGTCGCGCTGCGAATGGGATGAGCAGCAAGCGACCGACTCGACGCCGAGGTTCGAACCCAAGGAGCTGGCCATGCTCTCGCGAGCCATCGAATTGCCCGCACGAACCGCCTCTTGCTCGCGTCCCTGGTGTCCGCTCGCCGCCTTGATGGTCGCGGGGCTCGTGCTGGTGGGGGATGCTCAGGGCCAGGGAGAAGGGAACCTGTTCGGCCCCACTTACCCGAGGACCAATCTGGCGATCGGATATGAAGTCGAGCCCGCCTGGCCGAAGCGCGATCATGACGAGCCCTGGGGGGCGATGTCTGGTATTGCCGTCGACGAGCAGGACAACGTCTGGACGCTCAACCGCGGGGACTTGCCCGTTCAGGTCTTCGATCGCGAGGGAACGCTCATCAGATCCTGGGGGCGTGGGGAATTTGACAGGCCGCACCAGCTCCGCTTCGGGCCCAATGGCTCGGTCTGGATCACCGATGCCGGGCTCCACGTCGTCCGGAAGTACACCCGAGATGGCAAGCTCCTAATGAACCTCGGAGAGCCGGGCGTGGCCGGGGACGACTCGACGCACTTCGACGGCCCCACTGACGTGGCCATCACACCCGAGGGCGAGTTATTCATCACGGATGGTTACGGCAACAATCGCGTTGTTCATTGTGACGCCGAGGGACGATTTCTCGAGGCCTGGGGACGGATGGGCGTGGGCCCGGGGAATTCAGCCTGCCGCATTCCATCGCCCTCGATTCCCAGGGCCGGATCTACGTCGCGGACCGGAACAACGTGCGGGTCCAGGTTTTCGACCCCCGGGGGCGTTACCTGACGGAATGGAGCAACCTGATCGTTCCCTGGACCCTCTGGATGTCGAATCGGGACGAGCTGTATGTCTGCGGGTCATCGCCGATGAGATGGGCCAGCAAGCTGCCATTGCCGGGAATGGTCCTCGGCGTTCCCCCGAAGGACCAGATCGTGATGAAGATCGACCTCACCGGCCGACTCCTGTCCCTCTGGACGTTCCCCAAGGGGAGCGGGCCGGGTTCACGACCGGGAGAGCTGGACTGGGCGCACGCGATCGCCGTGGGGTCACGAGGCGACCTTTTTCTCGGCGATATCCAGGGCTGCCGGGCCCAGCGATTTCGGTTGCAGGAGAGGGAAGCTGCCGATCCTCGTCCAGGTCGGGGAGGGCTTGCCGATCGTCCCGCGAAGCGCGACGAGGCGGTTCAGCAGGCTACTACCCCTTGATGACTCCAACCGGGCGAAGCCGGACGACCTTGCGCGAGATCCCGGCGTTGTGAACCACGTCAACGACCTGATCGACGTCCTTGTAGGCTGCCGGTTGTTCTTCCGCGAGCCCCTTGTGGCCTCGGGCACGGGCGATGATCCCGATTGCGTCGAGTTCCCGGTCGATGCGGCGGCCCGAGGCGAGCTTGACGGCCGCCGTCCGGCTCATCATCCGCCCGGCGCCATGGCATGTCGTGCCGAACGATTCGTCCATGCTTCCCGACTGGCCGACAAGAACCCAGCTCGCGGTCCCCATGCTGCCGGGGATGATGACCGGCTGGCCGATCCCCCGGTACATGTCCGGAATCTCGTCGTGACCGGGAGGGAAGGCGCGTGTCGCTCCTTTGCGGTGAACGCAGACCTGCTTGACGGCCCCGCCAACCTCATGGTCCTCGAACTTGGCGATGTTGTGCGCGACGTCGTAAACGAGATCGAGCCCGAGGTCTTGCCAGGGACGGCCGAAGATGCGGGCGAACACCTCGCGCGCCTGATGGGCGAGCAGTTGTCGGTTGCAGAAGGCGAAGTTGGCGGCGGCACGCATTGCTCCGAGGTACGCCTGCCCCTCGTCGCTGCGGATCGGGGCGCAGGCGAGTTGCCGGTCGGGGATCTCGAAGCCGTACTTCCCGGGGGCGTTCGAGAACACTTTGAGGTGGTCATCGCAGACCTGATACCCCAGGCCGCGCGATCCCGAGTGGATCAGCACCGTGATCTGCCCCTCGGCGAGACCCATCACCCGCGCCGCCTCCTCGTCCTCGACCCGATCGACGACCTGGACCTCAAGGAAGTGGTTCCCCGAGCCGAGCGTTCCGCACTGGTCGCGTCCCCGGTCGAAGGCCCGATCGCTGACCCGGTCCGGGTCTGCCCCCCGGATCCGACCACCGGCTTCAGCGCAGATCACGTCCCGCTCGACGCCGAAGCCGCGCTCGATCATCGCCCGTGCCCCGACGTCCATCAGGTGCGCCAGTTCGGGCTTCTTGAACGAGTAACGACCGCTCTGGCCGACCCCGGTCGGGATGTCGCGGAAGAGTTGATCGACGAGACGGCGCACAACGGGCTTCACATCCTTCCAGGTCAGGTTGGATCGTAGCAGACGGACGCCGCAATTGATGTCGTAGCCGACACCCCCTGGTGAGATGACCCCGCCTTCCTCGGGGTCCGTCGCCGCGACGCCGCCGATGGCGAAGCCGTAGCCCCAGTGGATGTCGGGCATCGCGAGGCTTGCCTTCTGGATGCCGGGTAGGGTCGCCACGTTGGCAACCTGCTCGGGGCCCTGATCCTTCTTGATCTGATCGATCAGGTTCTCGTCGGCGAAGATGATCCCGTCGACTCGCATGTCGTCGCGGTAGCTCTTCGGGACCCGCCACTTGTACGGACCAACCTGTTCGAGGGGCCCGGTGTACTCGGCCATGGGTTCCTCGTCTCCCAAGGGACGGAGAGGGGTCGCTCGATCTACTCGATCCAGGATACCTTGCAGGGGACGTACCGTTCGACACTCCGACACGGCCAACCCGGCGGGAGTTCGCTGGCCGGGTTCGTTCAGCCGCCGGGGTGGCGGATCGTGATGAACTGGTTGTCTTGCTCGCGGTAGATGACCCAGAACTGTCCGTTGCCGCATTCCCGGAGCTGGGCACCGCCGGCCGCCGGGGCGGTCCAGCCGTCGCGCAGGGCGCGGGCGAAGTCGTTCGGAGTGCGGATGCCCCAGAGCGGCCCCCGCTCTCGGAGGCGCATCAGGATGTGGGCATTGTGCGCCTCGCCCCAGCCGTTGGCCTTCAGGGCGTTCATGAACTCGTTGGTCGTGATCTCGTTCAGCGGCCGGTTGCCGATCAGGCCTCGAAATTCGATCTCGCCAATGGGGACGGGTCGGGTCATCATCGCCTCCATCCGGGCTGAGGATGGCCCGCCGCGATGTCATCCGGTATAGATGATGGCTTGGCTCGGGCAAGGTCCGTTCGATCTCCTCGACCCGGTAGCCGAAGCCGGGGCCTGGATGGTAGGAGAGGTCGATCCGCCCGTGGCGCCGCCGGTAGAGGCCGGGGTGAATACGCTCCTCGGGTCGGGAGGCTTCAGGATAGAACTGCATCGCGTTCGTCTCGACGCCCTGGATGGTCCCCGCATGGGCGGCCAGCAGCACGTGGGGGATCATGGCGAGCATCGGGTTGGTCAGGTCCTGGACCATCAAGGTCATGCCGTGGGCCTTCGCCCAGCAGAGACTCAAAAGGGCGCCAGTCTGGGTCTTGCAGGTCTTCAGCGCGACCCCGTTCCAGCCAAGCGAACGGCCGAGACGGACGACCCGCCAGTCGTGGCGCTCTCGTCCATGAATAGCGGCTTGCGAGCGGAGACGGAATGGACATCGATCCGGTGGGCCTCCAGGTCGTAGGGGAACGGCTGTTCGACGTAGAGAATCATCCCGTAAATCCGCGGGATGTTCGTCCTTCAGGCGATCCAGGATGGTGTTGACGTAGGATGGGTCTTCCACCGTGCAGTTAAAGTCGGTCGTCAGCCAGTCCACCCCCTCCTCGACGGACATCGTGCCGATCTCGACGAGCCGTTGCCAGTCCCAATTCGGGTCGTTGCCGCGGAGCTTGATTTTGAGGCACATTCAAACCGTCGCGGCGGATCCAGTCACGCAGGAGGACGGGCTCGCCATCGTCGGGCTCGTTGCCGGTCAGCTCGGAGGTGCTCACCGGGTCCACCCCGCCGACGAGGTGCCAGGCGGGCAGGACGGTCGGAGGCGTCTGGACGAGGAAGTCCTCGGGATACAGTCCCTCGAAGGTCACGGCGGCCTCCAGGTCGGCCGGTTCGAGAAACCGGGAGAGGTCGTCGTTCATGTAGCGGGCGTTGTAGGTCTGGTAGGTCGGGACGCCGTGCAGCTTGCCGTAGGCGTCGTGCAACGCGATGTCAAACGCCGAGTTGCAGACCAGGGCCGCCAGGTGCGGCATCGGCCCGGCCGGGGTGTCGCTGGCGTGCGAGACCCGGTTGGCCTCCAGGTACACCTCGTTAAACAGGTGGCCGACCTCGATGGCGTGCCCGCACAATTCCTCCCGACCGCCGTGGGCCCAGAGGCCGGCCAGGTGAACGCAAAACTGCTTCAAGACCTCATGCCGGGCCTCGTACGATTCCGAGCTGGGCCAGACCCACTGGACGCTCAACGGGGTTTCCCCCCACCCGTCAGCCCGGCGACCCTCACGGTCCTCGACCGTCAGCCGCACCCGCGCGCAGGTGACCTCGGAGAGAACCTCACGCCCGAACTTGAGCGGGACGCGCGTCCGGACCGGCAAGAAGTACAGTGCGGCGGCGACCGGACGGACATCAAACGGCTTCGACATGACGGCCCTCCGAGGCAATCGGGTGTTGCTGAAAGATTGACTGGTCCGGTCGCCCTGGAACGGAGTTGCGACGCCGATACGTGGTGTCAATGATCGGATTGTAGGGGATTGGGGGGAGTGAGTCGTCGTCCCGATTCTGGATCGAACCAGCAGGCCGCGCCGAGGTCCCATCGAATCGCGACCTGGTCTCCGACGGAAACCTTCTGGTTACGAGCACTAGCGGCCCGAAGTGTGGTCGTCGCAACATCCACCACGACACTCACAACAGGCCCGGTCGTCTCCACCTGACGAACCGTACCCAGGAGCATGGTGCCTCGCCCCGAACAGGTGTTGATGATGTTGAGTTGATGCGGTCGCAGCCCGATCACGACGTGGCCCTCCGGCCCCGCGGCGTCGAACCCACCGGACGCGAGCCGCCAGGAGGGCGGGTTCGCCATGCCGGAGAGACTCAGGCGGGTTCCTTCCGCGTCCCGGTCGAGCCGGGCCGGCAAGAGGTTCATCGGCGGCTCGCCGACGAATCGCGCCACGTCGAGCGTGGCGGGCTGGTCGTAAACCCTGTCCGGAGAATCATATTGGATCAGCCGGCCACGGGACAGGACGGCCACGCGATGGCCCAGGGCCAGCGCCTCGGCCTGATCGTGGGTGACAAGGACTGTCGTCATCCCGAACTGTTGATGAAGTTCCGCGAGCAGGTCGCGGGTGGAGGATCGCAGGGGGGCGTCGAGTCCGCTGAGCGGTTCGTCAAGTAGCAAGATCCGGGGCCGCTTGGCGATCGAGCGACCGAGGACAACCCGCCGGCGCTCGCCCCCCGAGAGGGTCGATGGACTGCGATCGAGGAGCCCCTCCAGCTTGAGAAGTCGTGCAAGCGAGGTGACGCGGTCACGAACCTCGGATCGAGAGGCGCGACTAGCACGTAGCGAGAACCCCAGGTTTTCATAGACGTTGAGATGGGGATAGGGCGCCTGTTCCTGAAAAACCATTGCCAGCCCTCGTTCCCAGGGCGGCATGGTATTCGAGGGACGGTCATCCAGGAGCAACTGGCCCGTTGTCGGTGTTTCCAGGCCGGCAATCAGACGCAGCAAGGTGCTCTTTCCTGAACCGGACGCACCAACGACGGTCACGAACTCGCCTGGCTCAACGGTGAGGTCCACGTCCTGAAGGGACGCGACGCCCCCTGGGTAGACCTTCGAGATCGCGCACATTGCGATGCCGGTCACGAACAAAACCCCACTGACACGCCAGGGTTGGAGACACGGCCTTACGAGAACCCCTAGACTATCGAAGTCCGCCACAAGGCGACAGGCGATAGCGTCGCGGGTCGGGTTGAAGCCGGCGCGGTGCGCTCACACACGCCCCGACGCCCAATGCAATCATGGAGCTAAGTTCTTATCATGGAAGCTGTTCTCGCGTTCTCGGTCACGTTGTTGCTGGCGGTGCTGGTGTCCGACCTGGCCCATCGCAGCATCCTGTCGACGGCGGTCCTCTTCCTGGTTTCCGGGTTCCTGCTGGGCGACGGCATGCTCGGCGTCGTGAACCTCAAGCCCGACGACCCCGTGGTGTCCTGGTTCGCGGAACTGGCGCTGTTCAGCGTCCTGTTCACGGATGGCATGCGCGTCGGGCTCCGCGACCTCAGAGATGCGTGGAGCTTGCCCGGCCGCGCGCTGTTCCTGGGATTGCCGCTGACCTTGATCGGAACGGCCCTGATCGCACACGCCATCGTGGGAATCCCCTGGCCGGAGTCGTTCCTGCTGGGGGCAGTTCTGAGCCCGACCGACCCGGTCTTCGCGGCGGCCATCGTGGGTCGGGAGGAGGTGCCGATCCGGCTCAGGCGGCTCCTGAACGTCGAGAGCGGGTTGAACGACGGCCTGGCCTTGCCGATCGTCATCGGGCTTCTCGCCTACGTCGGGAGTGAGCAGTTCCAGGCCGGCGAGATCGTCCTGGATGTGGTGCTGGGGATTCTCATCGGGATCGCCGTCCCCTGGGCGGCCATCACGCTGGAGCATTCGAAGGTCTTCTCGGCGCACGTCACCTACGCGCCCTTGAACGCCTTCGCAGTCGGCTTGCTCGTGCTCGCCCTGGCGTTCATCCTGCACGGCAACGAGTTCCTGGCGGCCTTTGCCGCGGGAATCACCGTCGCGACGGTCGGGCCGGAGGTGAAGCAAGCGTTCCACGAGTTCGGGGAACTGGTGGCGGAGTTACTGAAACTGGCCGCGTTGCTGATCTTCGGGGCGTTGATCCAGCCGGCATTTCTGGCGGAGATCTCGCTGAGCGGGTATCTGTTCGCGCTGCTGGCGATCGTCGCGGTACGCCCGGTCGCGCTGGCGATTGCCCTGGCCGGCACCCGGCTGGGCAACCGGGAGTTCTTCGCGGCCGCCTGGTTCGGCCCGAAAGGGTTCGCGTCGGTGGTGTTCGGATTGCTCGTCCTGAAGGCGAACCTCGTGCTGTCGGACACGCTCTTTCACCTGATCGCGATCGTGATCACCGGCTCCATCCTCGCCCACTCGTCGACCGACGTCGTCGTTGCGAAGTGGTTCCAGCGCGACAAGGACAAGCCAGGAGAACCGTCCGGGCCCGAGGTGGCCTGAATCGGCCACCCGTCTCGGGCTGCGTAGGTCAGGCTTCAGCCTGACTCTTCCTGAAGACCTCAGGCTGAAGCCTGACCTACAAATGCCGGCTGGACCGAAGAAAAAACGGCCCTGCACCACGACAGGGAATCGAGACAGGGGCTCGTCAACCCTCAAGGCGATCGACGTCCGCGGCACGGACGATCCAGGGGTCGCGAGGGACCCGATTCCGGTCGAACCGTTCGATCCAGTCGGAAGGGTGGGAGGGAACCGGTTCGTCGGCCAGACCACATGCCTGCGCCAGACAGCCGACTAATTCACGAACATCCAGCCCCCGCTCTCGAAGGGTGCCGAGCTTGATCGACTGGTCGCGCTTCGCCAGTCGTCGCCCCGTCTCGGTCACGGCAAGGGGAAGGTGCCCGAACGCGGGAGGTTCCCAGCCGAGGGACCGGTAGAGCAGGATTTGACGCGGTGTGCTGGCGATCAGGTCGTCTCCCCGGATGACCTGGTTGACGCCCATCAGCGCATCGTCGACGACCACGGCCAGTTGGTAGGCCGGGCCCGTCAGGGAACGGGCCACCGGGAAATCACCGCCGACGTGGGCCGGGTTGATGGTTTGAGGCCCCGCGAACAGATCGTCCCACGCCAATGGTTCCGCCGGCACGCGGAACCGCCAGGCGAAATTGTGGCCGGCCAGGGCGAGGGCATCGGACGACCGTCGGCCGCGCAGGTCCCTGGATATCTCGGGCCCTCGTCCTCGGCATGGGGCGCGGAGGCGGCCCGCGCGATGTCGGCGCGGGTGCAGGTGCAAGGGTAAAGCCGATCGGCCGCGATCAACCGTTCAAGGGCCTCCCGGTAGAACCCCAGACGGTCGGATTGGCGGTAACGAGTCGTGGCCCCCGGGAGGTCCGGTCCCTCGTCCCAGTCGAGGCCGAGCCAGCGGAGGTCGTCAATCATCCCCTGGACCGATTCGGGCCGGACCCGCGAGGAGTCGAGATCCTCGATCCGCAAGAGGATGCGACCGTTGGCCTTGCGGGCCATCCACCAGGCGATCAGGAAGGTGCGGGCGTGGCCGAGATGGAGACCGCCGGTCGGCGACGGGGCGAGGCGTCCGACGACGCGTGGGTGGCGGGTGTTGGTGTCGTCATCGCGGGGTCGCGGCGGGGTTCGACTGGTCCGTCGGTCCAATTTCATCGTAGAATCATTGTGCCGTGTCGAGCCGCGGCACGGCGAGACGGGACGCCCGGAACCCGGACGCGGAATCACAAGACACCGGCATGGCCGGAGGATCGCGACGCGATGGACCTGGAGTTGAAGCGTGATGCGCGGGAAGTGATCGATCGGATCGTCCAGCTCCGAGACTCTCTTTGACTTCGGCGACAAGGAAGAACGCTACGCCGCCCTGACCGAGACAATGCAGGGCCCGACGTTCTGGAACGACCAGGACAAGGCGAAGGAGGTCATCGGTGAGCTGAAGTCGCTCAAGGGAATCATCGAGCCGTTCAAGGCCCTTTGCACCGAGAGTGACGATCTCGAAGCCCTGATCGAGCTGGCCGATGAGGCCGGCGACGACACCCTCGACGGTGACCTGCGTCAGGCCACGGTCGAACTTGCGCAAGGACTTCGGGAACTTCGAGCTGCGCACCATGCTCGGCGGCCCGCACGACCCCAACAACGCCTACATCACCATCCACCCCGGCGAAGGCGGCACCGAGGCCTGCGACTGGGCCGAGATGATGCTGCGCATGTACCTGATGTGGGCCGAGTCGCATGGCTACAAGACCGAGATCATCGATCGCGAGGACGGGACCGTCGCCGGCATCCAGACGGCCACGATCCACCTCAAGGGGGACTATGCCTACGGCTACCTCCGCGGCGAGCAGGGCGTCCATCGACTCGTTCGGATCAGCCCGTATGATTCGAACGCCCGTCGCCAGACCTCGTTCGCCTCGGTCGAGGTGACGCCGGAGGTCGACGACTCGATCCACGTCGAGATCCGGGACGTGGACCTCAAGCGCGACGTCTTCCGTTGCGGCGGCCCGGGCGGTCAGCACCAGAACAAGACCGAGTCGGGCGTGCGCTACACGCACATCCCGACCGGTGTCGCCGCCGAGAGCCGCTCCGAGCGTTCGCAGCACAAGAACGACAACCTGGCGCTGCAACTTCTCAAGGCCAAGCTGATCCGGCTCGAAGAGGAGAAGCGCGAGGCCGAGTACGCCAAGGCCTACAACGAGAAGGCCGAGATCGGCTTCGGCAGCCAGATCCGCTCCTATGTTCTCGACGACCGCTGGTGCAAGGACCTCCGCACCGAGGTCAAGCTGACCAACCCGTTCGCCGTGCTCGACGGCAACCTCGACCCGTTCATTGATGCCTACCTCCGCTATCGGTTCGCCCGCGGCGAGGTGGCGCGGAAGGCGTAACCTCCGTGGTCCGGGTGGGTGCCGCGGTGCGCCGCGGCACCCACCGCCTCGACACCAATCGTCGGGTTCCGCGGCGCATCCCCAACCTAAACTCCTCCGATCGGATGACGGAGCCGCCGAGCGATGATCGAACTGGTGCGGGGAGACGACGTGTATGCCATCGCCTCGTCCCGGTTCCGCCTGAGCTTTGTCCGGGACGGTGATCGCTGGGGCTCACTGCATCGCCGTCGCGACCGATGCCGGCTGGCAACCCGCCGGCGCTCGATCGAGGGGGGCGACGACCCGACGCGCGTCGTCAGCCCGGCCTACCAGGAGATCCAGCTTCGCGACGACGCCGGTTCGCGGCCGGCGTTCCTGATCGGTCAGTCCGGGCCGCACCACTTCTCCGCCGTCTTCACGGTCCGGGAAACGCCGGAGGCCGCGACGGTCGAGGTGGACCTGGCCGACCGCTGTCGTGAGGAGGTCGAATCTCTGGGTTGCACCTATGGAGTCGATCGGGCCTCGGGAGGCCCTATCGTCAACGACCCGGAGCAACTCGACTGGGGCCTGGGAACGGGCCGGCTCGTCCCTGGAGGCCCCCGAGCCGACCCGCCTGCGCTGGACGAGAGCTGGCGGGCCTCGACCCGCGCCCGGGTCGCAAGCCCGGATCGATCCGTCGAGTCACACGGCAGCGCGTGCCTGTACCGTTGGCGCTGGTCCATCGGTCCTCGGTTGACCGAGAACGGCCGCTAGAATCAGCTTGACCTCGGACCCGCAAGGAGATCTCGACCATGGCCACCGCCGTGATGCCAGAACTGACCACCCCGCCCCTGGCCGGGGCCACCGCCGCGGAGATCACCAGCGCCGAGTTCTTCGCCATGATCGAGGCGGGGGTCTTCGACGAGACGGCCGGTGTTCCTGTGGAACGGGAGGATCTACGAGCGGATGGCCAAGACCGTAGCCCATGCGACGACCTTCGTGGCGATCCTGGAGGCCCTGGGCCCGCGGTTGCCGGCGGGCTGGCTCCGATGGCCGGAGAACCCGCTGCAAATCACCGATCGCCACGCGCCCCTGCCCGACGTCCTGATCGTGCGGGGGCCACTGACCCGTTACCGCGACGAGGGCCGCCACCCCGTTCCCGGCCGACGTCGGCCTGTTGATCGAGATCGCCGTCACCAGCCTGTCGGATGACCTCGGCCAGCGGGCCGCGATGTGGGCCTCGGCGGGGTCGCCCATTACTGGGTGGCCGACGTTCTCGGCCGTCGGATCGTCGCCCACCAGGGTCCCCGGATCGACGCAGGCCAGGCTCGCTATGAGCAGATTGACGAGTACCGGCCCGGTGAGATGGTGCCGCTGGTCCTCGACGACCGCGAGGTCGCCCGGGTGCCGGTCACGGAACTGCTGCCATGACCGACGAGAATCACGCTTCAACAAGGTTTCGCCGCACTGCGGCGAGGAGGGGAGAGTTCGGATGGACCAGCTCAGAGAGAACGACCGTCAGGTCTTCGACGCCATCGTCGCCGAGGAGCAGCGCCAGCGCGACGGGCTGGAACTGATCGCCTCGGAGAACTACACCAGCCGGGCGATCATGGAGGCCGTCGGGTCGGTCCTGACGAACAAGTACGCCGAGGGCCTGCCGGGGCGTCGCTACTACGGCGGCTGCGAGCACGTCGACACGTCGGAATCCCTGGCGATCGACCGGGCCAAACAGCTCTTCGGCGCGGAGCACGCCAACGTCCAGCCCCACTCCGGCGCCACGGCCAACCAGGCGGTCTACTACGCCGCCCTGGAGATCGGCGACACCGTGCTGGCGATGGACCTGGCCCACGGCGGCCACCTGACGCACGGCATGAAGCTGAACTTCTCCGGCCGCTGGTACAACACCATCGGCTACGGCGTCGACCGCGAGACCGAGCGGATCGACTACGACGAGGTCGCCCGGCTGGCCCGCGAGCACAGGCCGAAGATGATCCTGGCCGGCGCCAGTGCCTATCCCGCGGATCATCGACTTCGACCGTTTCGCCGAGATCGCCCGGGAGGTCGGTGCCCTGCTGATGGTCGACATGGCCCACATTGCCGGGCTGGTGGCCGGCGGCCAGCACCCCAGCCCGGTGCCGGTCGCCGACTTCGTCACCACCACCACGCACAAGACCCTGCGCGGCCCGCGGGGCGGCATGGTCCTGTGCCGTTCCGAGTGGGCGAAGAAGATCGACATGGCCGTTTTCCCCGGACTCCAGGGCGGGCCGCTGGAGCACGTCATCGCCGGCAAGGCCGTCTGCTTCGGCGAGGCCCTGCGCGACGACTTCAAGGCATACGCCGCCCAGATCGTCGCCAACGCGAAGGTGCTGGGCGAGGAACTCACCCGCGCCGGGTTCCGGCTCGCGTCGGGCGGGACCGACAACCACCTGATCCTCGTCGACATGACCAGCAAGGGCCTCACCGGCAAGATCGCCGAGACGTCCCTCGACCGCGCCGGGATCACCGTCAACAAGAACCTCGTCCCCTTCGACCAGCGCAAGCCGCTCGACCCCAGCGGCATCCGCATGGGCACCCCCGCCCTGACGACCCGCGGCATGAAGGAAGACGCCATCCGCCAGGTCGCCGCCTGGATCGTCCGCGTGCTCGACGCACCAAAGGACGAGGCCCTCGCCGGTCGCGTCGCCGCGGAGATCCGCGAGTTTGCC
Source organism: uncultured Isosphaeraceae bacterium (assembly GCA_963779675.1). Taxonomy (GTDB): domain Bacteria; phylum Planctomycetota; class Planctomycetia; order Isosphaerales; family Isosphaeraceae; genus CAVZZM01. The sequence continues at coordinate 609,835 of CAVZZM010000014.1, read as the reverse complement.
CGTGATTACCCGGTCCCGGCCGACGCCTCCGCTGACGTGAGGGAAGTCGTCTAGGAATTCACCACGGAGACATGGAGGACACGGAGAAGAGAAAGAGGAGAGGAGAAGGAGGAGGAAATCAATATTTTCTGACTTCCCTTCTTCTCTGGGCTCTTTGCGGTGGATCTCTTTCTGATACGCGGAAGACCGCGAACTCGCCTTCGTTGCGAAGGAGATCCATGGCCCCGGACCGGGTTTCGATCCGGTCCGGGTTCGCGATTACGTAGCCGGCCCCTTGACGGCGGGCCAGGGTCGCAAGTTCGTTGCTGGTCAATGCGTTGTAACGCCGTTCCAGCGCCTGCCGGTCGTTCAGGTAGGCGCGGGCGAACTCGGCGGAGTTGCCGTTGAAATCGACGTGCTGACGGAACCGGTCCGCCCAGTCGGCCAATCCGGCCGCGTGATAGGGGCTCCCGGCCCGGTTGAAGGCCAGCGACCGCAAGGACCATAATCGAAAGGTCTTCGGTCCCGGCGGACCAACGAACCGGGCATCCGGGGGCGTGTGGTTCCGGCACCAGACCGCCAGGCGTTCGAGGTCCTCGCGCGGTGTTTGCGTGAACCGGCAGCGGTCGAGCAACCAGTCGGAAACGGGCCGGCCCCACGTGGTTGCCGAGGCCGGAAGTAAGGGGAACACGAGCGCGGCCAGCGGGACGGTCCAGGACAGCGCGAGGGCCCGGCCAACCCGTGCAGGGTTCCAGTCGGCGAATCGCCCCGCGAGGTTGGTCCGGCGGTTCACGAGGCCCCCGACCGCCAGCGCCCCGAGGGACACGGCGAGGATGACGTGTCCCGATTCGGTGTCGTGCCGGGACAGGAACCACAGTCCCCACGACAGGGTGAGGACCAGCGCCCAGGGCTCCATCCGACGATTGATCCGTCTCGCGAGGGTTGACCCGCACTCGACGAGGGTCGCGATCACCAGCATCCAGTCCCCCGCAAGACCGATGACGAGCAAGGCCGCCCGAACACGGCCAAGGGCATCCCCCCGCTGCCAGAGCGCCACGATGCGCCCCGAGATCGCCAACAGCGCCAGGCCCTGCGCCAGGGTCGCCATCCGGAACGGCTGGAACAGGATGATCCGGACGTCCTCCACCCACTCGATCCCGATGGTAGCGGCCAGCAGGCCAAAAAGGAGAATTGCGTATGCGATTCCGAACCGCAATCGAGCCTGGTTCGTGCCGACCTTCGGATCGATCAGCGAGGGATCTTCGGACGAAACAACGGCCTTGGGCTCATGCCACGTCCTGAACCAGGTCATCAGGGCCAGCAGCGAGAGAACTCCGTAGCATCCGGCGGCCAGCCACTGTTGCTGTCGCCAGAGGTGGGGGATCATGTGCTGTGGGCTCTGAACATACGCGGTCCAGAGCAGGAACTCATCCGCCGGCATCCCTTCGAACAATTGCCCCCCCTGCCCGGCCATGTTGAGGATGCTCGGCAGAAGGGCGAGCCCCAGCGCGATCAAACCCGAGAACGTCGAAGCCGGCGTCACGCCGGTCCCTCGCGAACAGATCGACCAAGCGATCCAGCAGACGCCCAGGAACATCCCGAGTTGCAGGCCGAGCGACGGATGAACCCACGACGCGATTCCCAGCAGCGCCGCGGCGACCCAGGGGGCTCGTCGACGCGCTCCACCGATCGCCAAGCTCAGCGCCATCCAGCCGAGCGACGACGCCACCAGCCGATCGAGCAGGATCGCTTCAAACAGGTGGTTCGTCCCGATGTTGCCCGCCTTTGCGGCCAGCACCATCGAGAAGGCGACAATCCCGACCCAACCCGGGAATTCCGGCCACAACCGACGGGCCAGACCGTCAACCCCGATGAACGTGAAGACGAAGGTCAAGACATAGAGGAAGAAGATTCCGGCCGAGAGCCCAAGGGGGCGACTTGCCAGGTCGAGGAGGGTCAAGATAGCCCCGGTGGGGGTTGAAGTCATCGAATGCGCGGACGAACGGATCCCCGGCGAAGAGCGAGGGTTGCTGTTGATGAAGCAAGAGCGGCAGGCGGTACGCCTGGTCGTTGTCAAAGCTGTGGTAGCCCCGGGTCGTCAGATACAGACCCAGCACGATCAGCACGACCGCCCAACGCGGGCAGGCCCTGCCGAGAACGGGAAACTCCGGCATGGAGGCCCTTCCTGTTCATCCATGCAATCAGGTTTAGATCACGATCATACGCGCCGGATTTGGCCCGATCGGCGTTGAGAGGTCAACCGGAGATTTCGCGTCGGGGTCGAGGCGCGTCGAGGCGACTGTTGAAGGACCGTCCCGTCGCGGGGTCAGTCGTCGTCTCGTGTCGTGATTCCCAGTTGGTCGATCGCCTCGTCAAATTCCCGCAAGAAGGACGGCGACGACGGATCGAGTGGACGTGGGCGGGGAACTTGCAAGGGTGGCGGACGCACGGCGACTCGATCAGGCTGGGCCGCGTCGGAGTCATCGGGGGGGCGAGCCGTTTCGACCTCGCGTTTGTCCCTGGATGGATTCTTCGTTGGGGTCGGTTGCGTCCACTCCACGGAACCCGCGGTCCCGTACTCGGGCGACGAACTCCTGAACTGGCGTCGACTTCCAGAGCCGTTCCGCGGGTCGCTGGGAGACGCTCAGCTTGAGCGTGCGGGACGTCTTGACCTGCTCGCCAACCCAGCCTCCGGCCTCGATGTAGCGGGGGGCGTGGCCGGTGATGCCCCACGCCAGGAACAGACCGACCAGGACCCCCTTCGCCGCTCCTAGCAAGAAGCCCAGGCCCTGGTCGCCCCGTCGGACGTCCTGGTCGGGAGAGCCCCGGCGCTGGGCGAGTCGAAGGAGCGAGATCGCGACGCCGGAGGTCACGATGTAGGACAGAACGGCCGCCGTCCACCAGAGGAGCCGGTCCAGCACGTTGAAATTGATCGTGATGTATTCCCGGGCGTACGGTCGAGCCAGATCGCGCATGGGATCGGCCAGGTATACGCAACCCACCAGGGCGGCGAGCTGGATGGCCTGGAGGAAGAACCCCTTGAACCAGCCTCGGAGGGCCGCCAGCAGGACAATCACACCGAACGCGATATCAAGTCCCATGGGCGGGGCCTGGTTGCGACGCCGGGGAACGTCCCTCACGGGTATTCGCTGGCCGAGCCGCCTCATTTCCCGGAAAAGGTCGCAGGCGTATCTAGCCTATTCGATCGAGCGGTGCCGGATCTTGAGCCGAGCGGCCATTTTTTCGACCGAACGCCCTGCGAACCGGAGCCGTAACTACCTCCAGACGGAAGGATCGGGTCCTGCTTCGTGCTCCGGCTCGCCATGTTGTTTGGATGGATCGCCGTGCCACGAATCCGCCTCAACTCGTTCGAGGGCCGTTCCGCCTGACCTGTTTGCCGCGACGTTGCGACCAGCTCGAACCTGGTGCCGCGCGACGAACCGTTTCCCCATGTTACAATCGGGCCTGTCGGAACAGGATCGTTCTCCCGTTCGCATTCGGGCGAAGGCGTGCCTTCCCGGCCGTTGGCGTCTGCCCCGCGCATCACTTCAGGACTCGACGACCATGTCTCGAACGTCTCTTCGCGGGCGGCTGTCTCTCGCACGATCCATCCGAGGCTTGCCGGCGGTCACGGGCCTTGTCGTCTCGACGTTCTTCTGGGGTTGCTCGAATCAGGCACCGGAAGGTTCGGCAACGGAGCGTGACGGGGCTGAGAGTTCGGGACGCGCGTCGGTTGTTTTCGAGTCTCGGGACGCGGCGACGGTTGAGGATGGGAAGGCGGAGAACCGGTTCATCGGCGACCGTCTATCGGGAACCGAGTACGTCTCGGCGGCGCCGGAGATCCCCCAGGAACCGAGCCCGTTTCGATTCACCGACATCCGCGAGCCGGCCGGAATCGACTTTGTCCACGTTTCGGGGATCACCGAGGAGAAGCTCTTCCCGACGTCCAATGGCTCGGGGGCGGCCGTGTTCGACTACGATGGCGACGGTCTTATGGATCTTTACTTCGGCTCGTTCAACTTCGTGCTCCCGGACGCCCCCAAGCCAGGCCGCAATCGGCTGTACCGGAATCGGGGGGACGGGACGTTCGAGGACGTCACCGAAGCATCGGGCCTCGGCTTCGTCGGCACCTGCACCGGGATCGTCGTCGGCGACTACGACAACGACGGCGACCCGGACGTCGTCCTGTGCAACTTCGGCACGAACGTCCTGTATCAGAACAACGGGGACGGAACCTTCCACGACGTGACCGAGTCGGCCGGCCTCCAGCGACCGGGCTGGTCCACGAGCGGGGCCTTCCTGGATCACGACAACGACGGCGATCTCGACCTGTACATCTCCAACTACGGCATCTGGAACTACCAGGAAGACAACGACTTCTGCGGCGATCCTGAATCCGGCACGCGACTCTATTGCTCCCCCCGCTCGATCCGTACCACGCAGCATTTCTTCTATCGGAACAACGGCGACGGAACGTTCTCCGAGGTCGCCGAGGAGGTCGGGCTCGCGCGCGAACCGTCCCAGCAGGGGCACGGGTTCGGGGTCGCGGCTGCCGATCTCAACGACGACAACCTGATCGACCTGTACGTCGCCAATGACATGAACCCGAACTTTCTGTTTCTCAACAATGGCGATGGCACCTTCCGCGACATGACCGAACTCTCCGGCGCCGCGTTTGACGACAAGGGCAATGCCCAGTCGGGGATGGGTGTCGATGCCGAGGATGTCGATGGCGACGGCCGCCCCGAGCTGTTTGTTACCAATTTCTCCGGGGAGTACAACACCCTGTACCAGAACCTGGGCAACGGGGTGTTCTACGACCAGACCCCGTCGTTTGGCCTCGCGGCGGACGCCATGCCCTGGGTCGCCTGGGGCACCGGCCTGGTGGACCTGGACAACGACGGCTGGCCCGACGCCTTCGTCGCGACCGGGCACGTCGACAACAACCGGCCGGGCGTCGAACACGCACAGCCCCCCCTACTCCATCGCAATGTCCCGCTGGGCAACGGCCCCGATGCCAGCCGTCGGTTCAAGATCGCCACCCGCGACGTCGGGCCTTACTTCGACGCCAAGCACGTTACCCGAGGCGTGGCGTTTGGCGACATCGACAACGACGGCGATCTGGACATCATCACCAACAACTACGATGACCACCCGGGCATCCTGCGTAACGATACGCCGACTGCCTCGGAGAACGGCTGGATTCGGCTGGTGTTGACCGGAACCCGGAGCAGCCGCGACGCCATCGGCAGCAAGGTCGAGGTGACGGCTCGAAATCGGACGATCTACCGACAGCTCAAGGGCGGAACGAGCATCGAATCGTCCCATGATCCCCGACTGCTGATCGGCATTGGCCCGGCGAAGACCGCCGAGAGAGTCATCGTCCGGTGGCCCAGCGGAGCGTTGACCGAGCGCGAGAACGTCCCGTCGGGCACGACGCTGGAGCTGGAAGAACCGGCGAACGACAGCGTCGCGCTGGGTCGCCCGGTCGATCCCGAGGCCGCCGTAGCGGAGTGACCTCGATCCCAAATGGCGGCCGTCACGTCCCGGATGGTGGGCGGTGCCCACCCGACAATAGGCGGACTTACGGGGCGTATTGGGAACAATCGGTGGGAACGTATCGTGCTGATGAAGAAAACCCCAGTACGTTCTCTGTCGGCGGGTGGTCAACCGTCAGAGTCACACCGTCGCCGCCTCGTTGAGATTGCCGTCGCCGTCCTGGTCGTTGTGGCGGTGGTCGGGTTCGGGTTCTGGATTCGTCAGCGGTCGGTCGATCCCGATGCCGTCTGGTCGCGTGCCCAGGCCAGCTTGAAGGCCGGTCGGTTCGAGGAGGCGGAGGCCGATCTCGACTTGCTGGGAGAGCTCCGTGAGCCCACCCCGTCAGACTGGATGCTACAGGCCCAGGTGGCCGTCGCTCAGGGCCGTGACGACGAGGCGATCGACGCGCTGAAAAAGATTCCCGACTCCCATCCCCTGGGGTCACAGGCCCGACGAATGGCCGGTCAGATCGAACTGCGGCGCAACCGGATGCGGTTCGCCGAGCATTACCTCCTGGAGTCGTTGAGGCTGGACCCGGACCAGACCCAGGCCCGACGCGAGCTGGTGTATATCTACGGCATGCAGTTGCGGCGGAAGGCCCTTGGCGAGCAGTTCCGAGAACTGTCCCGGCGGGGGCCGCTGACATTGAAGGACGTCTTTCTCTGGTCACTGACCCGGGGCTCCGTCTGGGAGGCCAAGGAGCAATCGGCCGCGCTCCGCGACTACCTGGACGCCGACCCCGAGGACCGTTGGAGTCGTCTGGCACTGGCCGACAGCCTGATGACGCTCGGCCACGTCGATGAGATCGAATCGGTTCTCGAGCCGCTCCCGAACAACGACCCCGAAGCGCGGGCCAGGCGAGCCGAGGTCGCGATCGCCCGGGGCGACCTCGATCGGGCGGATGCTCTCCTCGCCGATGGCCCGGACGATCATCCGGGGCTCGCTCGACTGCGCGGCCTGCTTGCCCTCCGACGCCGCGATTCCGGGGCGGCGATCCGGTACTTCCGGGCCGCCGAGGCGACCGAACCCGACGATCGTGAGACGCTCTTCGGGCTCGCCCGGGCCTACAACCTGGCCGGCGAAACGGAGAAGGCGGCCCCGTACTTCCAGACCGCGAAGGCCCTCGACACCCTGGCGACCCTCGTTCAACATGCCTCGACCCCCGAGGGGAAGAAGGACCCCGCCTTGCCCCGGAAGGTGGGCCGAGCATGCGAGGAGGCCGGACGGATCGCGGAGGCACGCGCCTGGTACGGGGTTGCCCTCTCCCTGGACCCCTTGAACCGGGAGATTCAGCAAGCGCTGTACCGGCTCGAATCGAGGGACTGAGGCGTTGCCGTCCTCGCCATGATTCCGGTTGTCGACTCCCGGGCCGGTGATTAGGATGCGTCCCCTGCGCTCCCCGCCTGGAGCGCGCCTCGATTTCGCGCCGACGATCGGGAAAGGACTCCCATGCCGACCCTCGTGGAATCCACTTCCTCAACCACCTCAGTGGGGCCGATCCTGTCGGTCGTCGTGGCGTCGGTCAACGGCTGGCCGGTCCTCGAACCGACGCTACGGGCGCTCGATGCGCAGCCGGATCGCGATCGGATCGAGGTGGTCGTCGTCGACCGGGTTGGCGGCGAGACCCGTCGACGGCTCCGCGAGCACCAACCGGCGGTCGTTCTGGTCGAGCAGGACGAGGGCCACTCGATCCCCCTTCTGAGACACATCGGCGTCCAACGCGCCCGAGGCGAGATCGTGGCCATCCTGGAGGACCACGGCGCCGTCGAGGAAGGCTGGGCCGCACGACTGATCGAGATTCATCGCGGCCCCTGGGGGGCGGTGGGGGGCACGGTCGAGAACGGGCGGGACGGGCTGGTCAACTGGGCGGCGTTCTTCTGCGAGTACACGCGCTACATGGGGCCGGTGCCGGAGGGGGCCACCGACGACCTCCCCGGTAACAACATCGCCTACAAGCGCCCGCATCTGTTGCGTCATGCCCACCTGCTGAAAGAGGGGAAGTGGGAGTCGTGGATCAACGACCGCCTGCGTGCGGACGGCGTCCCGATCGCGGCGACCAACGGCGCGGCGGTCCGGCACATCAAACCGTTCGAGTTCCGGCACTTCCTGATCCAGCGGTTCCACTTCTCGAGATCGTTCGCGGGAATGCGTCGAGCCGACCAGGCGATCTCCCGACGACTTATCTTTGGCCTGGGGTCTGCTGTTCTACCGGCCTTGCTCCTGTTCCGGTTGACCCGATCGGTGCTGTCGAAGCGACGTCATGTGGGGCGGTACGTATTCTGCCTTCCCCTGGTTGCTCTCTTCCTGACCGTCGGCGCCCTGGGAGAGATGGTGGGGTATCTGGCTGGACCGGGCGACAGTCTGGAGCGGGTCGAATGAACGTGCCGGGACTGTCCGTCATCATCGCGGCGACCGAGTCGCATGCTCACGTTCGGGATTGCCTCGCTCCCCTGGGGTCGGAGCTGAGGGCGGGACGAGTCGAGGCGATCGTCGTCGCTTCCTCGGATCGGTACCGACCGACGCCCTTGGATGTCCCGAACGTGCGACAACTCTTGGTGCCACCAGGCCGAGGGGCCGCGGACCTGCGTTGGGAGGGGTTGAAGGCTGCGCGAGGCCGTCGCGTGGTGTTCCTGGAAGATACCTGCGTACCGGGACCAGGATTCGTCGACGCCTGGTTGGCGGACGGACCGCTCGACGGTGGGGCCGTGGGGACCGGCACGGTCGGGATCAAGCCCGGATCAAGCCCCCTCGGCAGGGCGCTCCTGTACTTCGAGTTCGGGCCCTGCGTCGAACCGGCCGCCGCGACGGTTGAGCGACTCGCTGGCAACAATTTCGGGGCCGATCGTGACGTGGCCTGGCAGCTCAGTGCGACGCGATCCGCCGGCTACGAGGCGCTGTGGCTCGTGGACCAGAGAAGGAACGGCGGGAGGGTGGCCTGGGTTCACGGAGCGCGGGTGGATTACCGCCCGACGTTCACAATGGGCCGGGCGATCGTCGACCGCGTCCGCTGTGGGCTCGAATTCGGCCGTTTGCGGGCGCGTCGAACATCGTCCTGGCGACGTGTCGCGTTGCTACCGGCCGCCCCCGCCATCGGGATCATTCAACTGTTGCGTCTCGGCAGGACCGTGCTCGGCAAACCGCCTCACCGTTCCGCTTTTCTCCGTTGTCTTCCGCAACTCACCGTGCTGGTGGCCGCCTGGAGTCTCGGCGAATGGTTCGGCTGGCTGACCGGGTCGCGCGTCGGGGCGTTCGCAGAGGACATGGAACATCGGGCCGACGACCAGAGCCAACCGGCGGCCGATGCCAGTTGTCAGGGCATGGTTGTACAGTCTGGCAAGCAAGCGACGTGGGAGGCGGGCATGGGCGGTGTCCGACGGCCCCAGCCTAGGCGCGACGATGCGCCCTGCGCCGAACGGGCTCCGGCTTAGTAGGCGCCGCCATTCTCCAAGGCCCAGGGTACGGATGGCGCGGAAGTCCCGCTCCGAGATCCAGCGCACATAGCCCGGCATCCAGCGTCGGGGCAGATAGCCGACTCCCCAGACGCCGACATGCGGCTCCGGCGCGAGGCTGAACCGGTTGGGCGACGCCAGCAGCAGGTGACCACCGGGCCGCAGCACGCGAAACGACTCGGCCAACGTGGCGTCTTGATCGCTTACGTGTTCGATCACGTCCCCCGCCACCACCGCCGACACGCTCTGGTCCACGAGAGGCAGGTTCTCCGCGCAGGCGCAGACCAGCGGGATCTGTCCGAGGCCGTTCTCGTCGAGCCGCTTGCGGGCCACGAGCAGCCATCGCATCGCGATGTCGACCCCCGTGGTCTCGATGCCCTGCCGGCCCAGGACCTCCAGAAGGGCCCGCTCCCGCACCCGAGATCGAGCGTGCCCGAAGGCAATCGCTCCATCCCGAGCCCCGATAACCAGATCCCGGTGCGTTCCGTCGCGCCCAGGATGTGCTCGATCTGTCGTTGCCGCAGTTCCGGCGGGACGTCGGGCGACAGCTCGTAGTAGCGTTGAAGCAAACCGCGGAAGTCGAGGTCGTCGAAGGACTCGTTCAGCCGACACGCGAATGACCAGTCGTCGTCGTTGGCTCGATACGCATCGTCGCTCGTGCGGAGGTCGGGGATGCCCCGGAGCCCGCGAAAGTCCTGGCGACATGTCGCACAGCGCCAGGACGAAGAATTCGACTCGCTCAGTGGTCCTCGACAGTACGGGCAGACCAACCGGACCATCACCGACGCCTCCCGTTCAGGCCCGGCCAGTTCGAGGGTGATGCCCATAGTCAACGCGAGGACCATCGCAACGCTGTCCGTGTCGTTTGCGGAAACGCCAGGAAAACAGCCCACGCTCGCCGGGGCGAGCGTGGGCTGTAGTGAGTCGAACCTCCACCTCGATGCCGTCTGGGGTGCTTTTGAGAACCCGCAGTTCAAGTGGGAACCTGAGACCGATTGGCCAGGGCCAACCGGCCGAACATTGGCCCCCAACGGGTTAAATGTTGGTTCGCCAAAGAGAACACCCCTACGCGAACATGGCAGAGGTCATGCCCGGCAAGGTGCCGAACAACTGGATGATAGACGTCTCTCCCAGTTGAATCAAGGCCACCCGAACGAGAACCGAATTCTCCCCCCGGAACAGTCTTCAAAGCACCTCAATGCGGTCCCCGGGTCGAACTCTCCGCAGGTGCCGTCTCGGCCTCCGAGGCGGAATTTTGCGGTCCCGCAGGCTGTTCCGGCCTCTTGAGGACGCTGCTGAGGATCGAAGAGACGATCCGGGCGGCCTCGGCCATGTCCTCGCCTCGAAAGATCGAGATGAGTGGGACGTTCGGGGCCGTGTTGAGTGTCTCGACCAGGACCGGATCGCCGTGATCGAGCAGGTATTGGCCCAGCGACTTCGGAACGAACTGAAGGTGTCCCGGACGATTCATGACGATGAACCAGCGGGGAAGCTGGTCCCTGGTCGCCAGCGGGTAGGGTTCGAGCAACCCCCAACGATGGAGGTACTCGAAGGTCACGGCCGGAAAGACGAACGAGACCGAATCTCCCGGTTGGGTGTTTGTGTTGAGCCAGTCGCGAAGATCGGGAGTCAGGGCGTCCCAGTAGTAGGTCGGCTCCATCCCCGCCTTCGACGCACCGGAGAGGCCGCCGATCAGGGCGTTGTAGTACGAGAGTTGCAGGGGATGAGAGAGCCAGGTGCTCCAGGCACCCGCCGAGATGGCAACCCCCAGGGCCCCGGCCGTCAACCATCGAGCGATTCGGGGGGGAACCATCCGCCTCAGCCAGGCCCCGACGGTCGTGAGCCCCAGGCCCGCCAGGCCCGCCTGGTAGATGAACGCCGGGAGGAAAAGCCGAGCACCATCGTGTCCCGGCGCATTGGGCAGGGCACGCAGGAGTAGCATGAACACCCAGCACCCTAGCAGCAACGTCCCGACCCGGTCGCGGAGCCGATCGAACACAACCTGACCCGCGCCAATCAGCGAGAGGACCAGCGTCAACGGTGGCACCACGATCGCCGTCCAGACCAGCGTGTTGTACCAGGGAAGCGAGAACCGATAGATCCGGCCGAGGAACAGGGTCGGGATCGGGGCGAGGTTCTGTCGCGTGAGGTTCGATCGAAAGAACTCCTCGAGACCGCGGAACGGGTTCGCCCACCATGTGGGGATTTGCGCGTACAGGACCACGGCCGCGACCACGCCACCGAGGGCAAGCGTTCGCACACCTCGGAGGTCGCGGTACAGGACGACCCAGACGATCAGCGGAACCGGGATGAACCAGCCGGTGAGCTTCGTCGCCATCGCGCAACCCCACGCCAGCCCGAACGCAATCGTCCAGGCCCACGGCCGGCCTTCTCCTGGCGCTCGGGCGACCGCCTGATGAAACGCCAATGTCGCCAGGAACCAGAGGCAGAGCGTGGGCACGTCGTAAGACGCCAGATGCGCATGGGCGAACACACGGGGCATGCTGAGCAATCCCGATGCCGCCATGAGACCACCGGTGTTGCCGTACCGACGGGCGACGAACCAGTAAAGGGCACCGATTGTGACGGAGAACAACACCGCGGGGCCAAGCCGGTAGGACGCGGGGGGTGGCAACGCATGATGACCAACCGCCCACCCGGCCAGGCCGAGCAACGCATAGAATGGAGGGTGTCCGTTCGGCTCCTCTCGCGCGAACTGCCAGTAGAATCGAAGCGACTCCCGACTCCACGGCGAGCGTGACGAGGCACCGGCACGCTTGAGGTAGGACGACCGTGATTCGAGCTTTGAGAGGGTCGGCGTCCAGGCGCGGTTCTCCACCGTCCGATCGCCCGTTACCCTGGCGAACCACTCAAGGAGTCGTTCCTCGCGCTCCACGGTGAACCCCTCGTCCCAGACCATCCCGTAGTCGCTGAGGGTCATCGTGAGCAGGAGCAGCGTGCCGAGCGACAGGACGCCCGCCATGATCCGCTGTCCCCAACGAGCAAGGAACGATTGATCTTCCCCTGTCGACATGCCCGACCGCCTCGGTCCCAATTGTGTTTCCGGCTGACCACGGAGCAACCAGGGCACCTATTAGACGAGCTTGCACCCACCTGTTCAAGCGCGGACCAGCGATTCCGGAGCGACCTCTCCGCGCGAGTCGATCACCCAACCGAACCCCTTACCAATGGCCCCATCGACGCTCGGCCCTCGGGCTTGAGCGAGAGGGCTCGGGAACCAAAACGGGAACGTCCCGGCGTGCCATGCATCCCGGCCCAAGATGCGGGATGGTCCTTCTCGCTCAGCATGGGCCCAAGCATGATCGATGAATTGTACGAAATCTTTTCGTCGTGAGTGAAAAAACTGGACGACCTTCGGCGAACTGTCGCTCTTTCAATGCTAATGGGGATCCTCCACCTTGTCGTGACTGAGTTTGGCGAGTCAAAAATCTTGATTGGCGTTGGTGGCAATACCTTGACAAGCGGCTGTCCATATGCGCAAGTATCATAAGGCGGCGTGATTCTTCATTTCATACAGGCTCACCCATAAACCTGAGAGAATCACTCCTAATCACTCCTGATCGCGCCGTCCGACCTGATGGACGGCTGGTCCGGGTCGAAAGTCATCTCATTTCCTTGCGGGGCTCGGGCGACCGATCCGGGACGTGTCGCGTTGGCACGCCGGTCGGTTGGCACTGGATCCCTGCGCCTGCATCCTGGAGCATTCGACGCATGAAGACGAATTCTGCCTGTCGCGTCTCAACGACGCGGTCCAGCACTCGGGGGTTCACCCTGATCGAGTTGCTGGTGGTCATCGCCATCATCGGTGTCCTCATCGCCCTGCTGCTGCCCGCCGTGCAGGCCGCCCGCGAGGCTGCCCGACGCGCCCAGTGCACCAACAACCTGAAGCAGATCGGATTGGGCCTGCACAACTACCACTCGACGTACGACTGCTTCCCGATGGGGCAGGCCGGCGCGGCGGCCGGGATCGACGCGGGTGCCGGGCACGGCCCCAGCGTGCTGATCTTCCTGCTGGGGTATATCGAGCAGCAGCCGCTGTACAACGCGTTCAACTTCAACATGGGGGCCGTGATCGGCGCGGCCACGCAGTACAAGGTTCTGAACTCGACGGTGGCCACATCGTCGGTCTCGGTTTACCTCTGCCCGTCGGACACGGGGAGCCGCGTGTTCCCGTACGGCACGAATTACGGGGGCAGCGTCGGCCCGCAATACAACACCCTCTCGATTGCCACCAACAGTAACGGGGTCGGCGTGGGGCTGTTCGCGTTCCGGGTGTCGTTTGGAGTGGCCGATTGTACGGATGGGACCAGCAACACGATCGCGTTCGGCGAGAAGTTGATCGGCGACAATACGACGGCCTCGAAAAACGGCGCCGAGACGTATAACTGCCAGCCCTGGCCCGGGTCCAATGCCTCAGGTTCGGGAGCAGACATGGTCATGCCGCTGGGGATCACGGTCCTGAACACGTACATGCAGACCTGCGACGCGTTGCGGAATGGGACGACGAGTCAGGACAACTCCAACGGCTCGTACTGGGCGGCCGGGCGAATGACGCATGGCCCGATGCTCAACGAGATGCTGACCCCGAACTCGCAGCATCAGGACTGTTATAATGCGTCCCAGCACACGGGCCTGGAGACGGCGCGGAGCCGCCACTCGGGCGGTGTGAACGCGCTCTTTGCCGACGGCAGCGTGCACTTCGTCAAGAACAGCATCCAGCAGTTGACCTGGTACCAGTTGGGGACCAAGGCCGGTGGCGAGGCGCTCTCGGCCGACCAGTATTGATCCTGACCCTCGGGCCTTGCGAGGCGGGCTGCCGTCTCGCGAGGCATGCACCTGGACCCGAGGTCCGAGACGGGACCGCCCGAAGCTCGAATTCGGGGCCGGCAAATCCATTGAAACGTCCTTCCCACGCGTCCCCGGGCGGTTCACCCGCCCATGCCACTTCTGCGAGCTTGCCTCCGATCGACGATTCGGTGATGATTTGGAGGGGGCCAGGCGACACAAGGCGGCGAGCCCACTGCCATTGTGCGTTTCAGATGACAGGGAGGGCCTGTGGTCGGCGCGTCAAGCGGTTCCTGGACGCGGCGAGCGTCGACGATCACCCTCGTGCTCGCGAGTCTCGCCGTCCCTTCTCTTGTCATGTTCGGTCGGGTTCTGTTCCAGGACGAGCAGTTCGCCTTTCAGGACGCGGGACACTTCTACTACCCGCTGGTCCAGCGAGTTCAGCAAGAGTGGGATGCCGGGCGTTGGCCGCTCTGGGCTCCCGAGGCGAGCGCTGGTACTCCACTACTGGGGAATCCGACGGCGGCGGTCCTTTATCCGGGCAAGCTGGTCTTCTTCCTGCTTCCGTACCCGTGGGCGATGCGCGGGTTCCTGATCGGCCACGTGGTTCTCGCCTTCGTCGCGATGGGGGCCTTGCTTCGCGGCTGGAAGACTTCGGTCGCGGGAAGTCTCCTTGGGGGCCTCGCGTACGCCTTCGGCGTGCCGGTCCTGAGTCAGACCAGCAACATGATCTTTCTGGTCGGTGCCGCCTGGACTCCTCTGGGGTTTCTGGCGGTTGATCGCTGGGTACGATGCCGGCGTCGCGTGGCGATCCCCGGCCTGGCCGTGGTGCTGGCGCTGCAGGTTCTCGGCGGCGACCCGGAATCGGCCTACGTGACCGTCGCGTGCGCGGGGGGATACGCGGCGGGCCTTGCCGCGGTGCGATCCCCGCTGGGGACCCGTCGTGTCCTTCGTCGCGTTCTGCTTGGGCTGGTAATCGTTTATCTCGGACTTCTTGGCCTCTCCTGGTGGTCGGCCCAGGCGATCAAAACAATCACGATGACTCCGCCTGGCGAACCTGCCCCCTGGAAACCTCCAAGAGAGGCCCTGGTGATCGCCCTGTGGGGCATCGCCGCGGTTCTCTTCGGCTCCAGGGTTCGTCGCGGTCGTGTCTCGCCTGATCTCGCCGTCGTCCTGGGATCTGTATTCGGAGGGGCCGTTCTGGCCCTTGCCGTGTCCGGGGCCCAGCTCTTGCCAATTCTCGAATACACCAGGATGAGCTTTCGGGCGGCAGCGACGGAGGGGTTCCACGACATTTACCCCTACAGTGCGAATCCGCTCCAGTTCCTCGACGCCATCTGGCCGAACGTCTTCGGGACACTTGAGGGTGGTTACCGATCGTGGCTTAACGCGCTGCCTCCCAAACCCGACAGTCGTCTGTGGATGCCCTCGGTTTATCTCGGCGCGCCGACCCTGGTCCTCGCGGTCGCGACGTTGGGGTTCCGGAACGGCCCCCCATGGCGAGCCTGGCTGAGCGTCGTGGCCGTTGTGAGCCTCCTGGCATCGCTCGGCTATTATGGAAGTCCGATCTTCTGGACGCGCTGCCTGCCCGGTGGGGAATCGCTGCTTGGGCCGCTCGAGCCGCCGTTCTCCTGGCAGGTTCGCCACGACGGCCAGCTTCGAGACGGTGATGGTGGCGTCTACTGGCTCCTGGCTTCCGCCCTGCCCGGCTTTGGAGGGTTCCGTTACCCACCGAAGTTACTCGTGTTCTGGTCGCTATCGATCTCCGCGCTGGCGGGCATGGGATGGGACCGCCTCGTGTCAATGCAGTCAAGGCGCGTCCGAATCATCGCGACCTGTCTCCTCGGGGCAAGCCTGATCGCCCTGGCGGCATCCTGGCTGGGGGCCGCTCCGTTGCGTGGCTGGTTCGAACAACTGTCCGAGCGGCTCCAACCTACCGACGAACCCCTGGCCGCGTCTCGAGCGGTCGCGGACATCCGGTACGCTCTTACGCAGGGAACCGTCGCCTTCGCAGTGCTACTGGGAATTTTCGCTCTGGCGGGACGGCAGCCCGGTCCTGTCGGGCTGGTTGGCCGTGTTGGCCCTGATCGTTGATCTCTCCATCGCCAATGCCTACCACGTCGTGACGGTACCCCAGGACGCATTCGAGGGCACCCCGAAGGCACTCGAAGTGATCCGTGCCGCGGAAAAGGCGAACCCCTCGGATGGTCCGTTCCGCATCCAGCGAGTCGGCCAATGGTGGCCGACGAGCTGGTCCCTCGATGGCGATTCTCGACGATTCGAGGAGATTACTCGCTGGGAACGCAACACGCTACGACCCAACTATGGCCTGCCCCTGGGCATCCGATCGACCTTCTACTTCGATACGATCGAACCGGTCGATTACGGATTGTTCTTCCTCCCATGGACGCTTCGGCCCGATCCGACTTCAATCCGAGTCTCGGACCTGGAACCCGGCCAGCCGGTCTGGTACCACCCCCGTCGGGGGTTCGACTTGTGGAACGTGCGTTACTTCATCGTCCCGGCGCAAATCGTCTGGGATAACCCCGCCCGAGGGTATGCGTCGGTCGTCCCCCGATCGACGTTCCTGTATCCAGGAGAAGATTCGTTCGAGGGCCCCGGTGGAGAAGAACGCCGCACGAAGTGGCGGTCTACAGAGGATTTCCGGGTGCTCCGCAACGAGGCGGCCTATCCCCGAGCCTGGGTTGTTCATCGCGCCTATTTGACACCAAGGGTTCGCGGCCTGAGAGTGGCCGACCGTAGCAAGGTCATGCAGGAGATCCTCTACCAGCAAGACGAGTTCTGGCAGCTCCCGGGCGTCCCGGTTCGCGACCCCCGCGAGGTGGCCTGGGTCGAGACCGATCGGCCCGGCGACGTGGACCGTCTGCTCTCGCGTGCGACGCCCGACCCATCAGAAACCGTGACCGTGACACGTGACGCTCCCCAGCACGTCGAGATGAAGGCGATCCTGAAGACGCCGGGCCTCGTGGTCGTCGCCGACATGTACTATCCCGGCTGGCACCTGACCGTCGACGGCACCCCCGCCGAAATTCTCCGGACGAACCGCGCAATGCGCGGTGTGGCCCTTCCGGAGGGCACACACCACCTCGTCTTCCGTTACGATCCCCTGTCCTTTCGGGTCGGGATCGGTCTCTCACTCCTCGGCCTCTCGGCACTCGTGTTTCTCTTCGCGTGGGGAGCCCGTTGCGATTGGACCGCCGCCAGTCGGATCGCATTGAGGTCGCACCCCACCGTATGAATCTCGTCCGCTCGGACGACTTCCGATCTGACTCTCGCGCACCTCCCCCGAGTCGTCGAAGGTCCCTCGACCGATCGTTCGAGAATGGCCCGACGTGGGCCACCCATCCAGCACGTTCGAGCCGACGAGTCGAAATTCAGGCCAGAATCCGGAGCGAGGATCCCTCGGCTTCGACCTCCGGTCAGCCCAAAGACTTCCTGGAGAGGTTCCCCGTATGGGAATGGCGACAGGCACCTCGCCGTCCTGAGGCCAGTTCCCAATTCCCTGCCCGGATCGTCCCCGCCGTTCCGTATCGCCTCTCCCTGTCCCTCGCCGACCGTTCGGGAAGATCGGAACCGGCGGAATGGTCGGGCTTGACTCTTCGCAGGTCCCTCCTAAACTGATATAGCGCACGTTAGGCTAACGAGCGCGAGAGAGGGAATTCTGCCCGCCGCTACACGTCCTGGGGACGAACGTGGGATCAGAACACCGGCAAGGAGAACCTGTTGACGAGGCAACGTGCGAGGAGCACGCGACGGTGCGCCTGGTTGCGCGAATCGCATCGCAGCTTTTCGCCGAACGGGGTTACGACGCCACCCCGGTGCGTTGCATCGCGGAGGCCGCCGGGGTCACCTGTCCGACGCTCTACTACCACTTCAAGAGCAAGGAGGGCCTGGCCCACGAACTCTTGACCCGACCCTTGACGACACTGTCGCAGACCATGCGATTGCTGGTGCTGGATCGTTCCCTCGACCCGATCGAGCGACTGATCCGGCTGGTGAACGCCTCTCTGGAGTTCAGCCGTGAGGACCCCGACCGGGCGAGGTTCGTTTACGCCGTGATGTTCGGTCCGTCGGACAAGGCCCTCGCCTCGGAGGTCAACCAGTTCGTCGGCCAGATCCTGGAGTGCTACGTTCAGGCCGCCGAACTGGCTGTTGAGGCCGGGATCGTGCGCCGAGGTCGCGGTCGCGAGATGGCGACGGCCTTGCGCGGACAGTACGTCATCCACTCGATGGATTCTCTATTCCGGGACGGGAACCTCGCGCCGACCTGGCGGAGCGGATCGTATTCGGTTTGTTGATCGGCCTCGGCGAACCCGAGGCCCGTGGCGCGCTTCTGAAGCGGTATCGACGCGACAGCGAGAAGGACGGCGAGGTTTGATTCGCCCGGGTCCATGCCAGAAAGCCAAGGGACGAGACGAACATGGGAACCTTTCGACCATACCGGATCGCGACCATCCTGATTCTAGGGATGCTGGCCGGGTTCGGCTGCCAGCCCAGGAATGAGTACGCTCGCACCGCCACCGCCCGAGGTCGATGTCGCCCAACCGATTGAACCGGCCGGTCACCGACTATTTGAAGTTCACCGGCTCGACCCGCGCCCTGTCGATCGTCGATCTCAGGTCCCGGGTCGAAGGATATTTGAAGGAGATCCACTTTGAGGACGGAGCGACCGTCAAGAAGGGGCAACTCCTGCTGACCATCGACCCGGCTCCCTTCCGTGCCAAGGTTCGGATCGCACAGGCCGAATTGCAGCGGTCGAAAGCGGACCTCGCCCTGGCCGAGCAGGAACTCGGCCGACTGACAACGCTCCTGCGACGCAACGCGGTCACGATGCAGGAGTTGGAGATAGAGAAGGCGAAGCGCGACAGTGCCGCGGCCGTCGTCGCGGGGGCGGAGGCGTCGCTGGCCGATGCCGAGTTGCAGTTGAGTTACACCGAGATCTTTGCCCCGCTCTCCGGCCGTATTGGCCGCCATCTGGTCGATATCGGCAACCTTGTGCAGGTCGAGCAGACCCTCCTCGGGACGATCGAGAGCTACGACCCGATCTACGTGTTCTTCACGCTCAGCGAGGGGGACCTTCTGGACCTGCGTCGCGAACGGATCGCGAGTGGCCGCTCCATCGTGGACGGGGAGGATCAGCAACTGGAAATGCGGCTCGGCGGTGAGGATGGCTTCCCCCACCAGGGATCGCTCGACTTCACGGAACTGGGCGTTGATCCTGACACCGGAACCATGCAGCTTCGAGGGATCTTCCCGAACCCCGACCGACAGATTCTGCCGGGCCT
This sequence comes from uncultured Isosphaeraceae bacterium, assembly GCA_963779675.1. Taxonomy (GTDB): domain Bacteria; phylum Planctomycetota; class Planctomycetia; order Isosphaerales; family Isosphaeraceae; genus CAVZZM01. Next base: position 590,757 of record CAVZZM010000014.1, on the reverse strand, counting down.
GTTCGCCGAGGTGCGCACGGCGATCGGCTCCGCCCGTCCCCAGTTGCTCGTCCCGGAACGCGCCCTGGGGACCGATCAGCAAGGCGACTACGTCCTGGTCGTCGATGACGAGAACAAGGTCGAGTATCGCTCGGTGACTCTCGGGCGCGAATTTGGCGAGATGCGTGTGATCACAAAGGGCCTGGAGGGAAACGAGTGGATCGTCATCAACGGTGTGCAACGGCCCGTCCCGGCGCGTCCGTCGATCCGGTGCAAGGCAAGGTCGGCGCTGACGACGCGGCACTCGCGGTCTGGGTGCCGATCGAGGAGGGGGACATCGAGAATCCGAAAGCTCACACCGCGGCCCAGCACGAGCAATTACCCGCGGCCGCTGACCCTGCCGCCAATACGGCCGCTGTTGCTTCCCCCATCCGACGCTGATCCTACCAACTCACGGGAACCCTACCGACCATGTTCTCGAAGTTCTTCATCGAGCGGCCGATCTTCGCCAACGTCATCGCGATCGTGACGATGATCTTCGGCGCGGTGGCTCTGATCGGCCTGCCGATTGAGCAGTACCCGGAGATCACGCCGCCGACGGTCCAGGTCCGCGCCTCGTACCCGGGGGCCAGCGCTCAGGTGGTCGCGGACACCGTCGCCGCGCCGATTGAGCAGCAGGTCAACGGCGTGGAAAACATGTTGTACATGCAGTCCACGTCATCGAGCGACGGTTCGTACACCTTGACGGTGACCTTCGAGATCGGCACCGACCTGGACCAGGCTCAGGTACTCGTGCAGAACCGAATCTCCGCGGCCGAGCCGCTGCTGCCGGAGGAGGTCCGCCGCCAGGGCATCACGGCCAAGAAACAGTCGACCAACATTATCCTGGTCATCAATCTGTTGTCTCCGGAAGGCCGCTACGACAGCCTGTTCATGTCGAACTACGCGACGTTGCGGCTCCGTGACGAGCTGAGCCGCATTTATGGCGTGGGGGACGCGCGTAGCTTCGGCAGCACCGAGTACAGCATGCGGATCTGGCTGGACCCGGATCGTCTGAAGGCCCGTCGTTTGTCGACCCAGGACGTGCTCCGCGTCTTGCGGGAACAGAACGTTCAGGTCGCGGCCGGGGCCATCGGCCAGTCGCCCGCTCCCGAGGGGCAGAGCTTCCAGCTCACCATCACCGCCCTGGGACGGCTCAGCGATGCCGAGCAGTTCGAGAACATCGTCGTCAAGGGCGGAGAGGGGACGCGCGTCACCTACCTGCGGGACGTGGCCCGCGTCGAACTGGGCGGGCAGTCCTACGACCAATTCGCCCTGAAGAACGCCGAGCCAACGGCCAGCCTCGCCATTTTCCAGCTTCCCGGCGCCAACGCGCTGGAGGTCGCCGACCGCGTCCGCGAGGCGATGACACGGCTCAGCAAGGAATTCCCCGAAGGGATGGACTATGACATCCCCTTCGACACGACGCTCTTCGTCCGCGAGGCCATCGGCGAGGTCTACAAGACCCTCTTCGAGGCCGGCGTGCTGGTGTTGATCGTGATCCTCGTCTTTCTCCAGGACTGGCGCGGGGTGTTGATTCCGGCGACGACCGTGCCGGTGACGATCATCGGCGCGTTCGCCGCGATGGCGTTGATGGGCTTCACCATCAACATGCTGACCCTCTTCGGGCTCGTGCTGGCCATCGGCATCGTCGTGGACGACGCCATCGTCATCGTCGAGAACGCCGCCCACCACATCGAGCGCGGGCTCGACCCGAAGTCGGCGACGATCCAGGCCATGAGCGAGGTGACCGGCCCGGTCATCGGGATCACGCTCGTTTTGATGGCGGTGTTCGTCCCTTGCATCTTCCTGGGCGGGATCACCGGCCAGCTTTACCAGCAGTTCGCGCTGACGATCGCCGCGACCGCCCTGATCAGCGCCATCAACGCCCTGACGCTCAAGCCGGCGCAGTCGGCCTCGTGGCTGCGGCCCCGGCACGGGCGGAAGAACTGGTTCTTCCGGGCCTTCAACTGGGTGTACGATCGCTTCGCGGCGGTTTACCTGTGGATCGTCCGTGGGCTGGTTCGCGTCCCGGCGCTAGTCATGTTGGCGTTCATCGCGGTCGTCGCGGGGACGGTCTACTTCTACCTGCAACTGCCGACCGGCTTCCTGCCGACGGAGGACCAGGGGTACGCGATCTCACTGGTCCAGCTCCCCGACGGCGCCTCGCTCCAGCGGACATCCGAAGTGGTTGACAAGGTCAACGACATCCTCCTGAACACGCCGGGCGTGGAGAACGTGTTCGCCATCGGTGGCTTCTCGCTGCTGGACAGTACGTCGACTTCCAACGCGGCCACCTTCTTCGCCGTCTTCGAGCCCTACGAGGAGCGAACCGATCCGGAGAAGAGCATGGAAGCCATTCTGGGTCACATCCGAGGGGAATATCAGAAGCAGATCAAGGAGGCCGTCTCGCTGATCTTCCCACCCCCCTCGATCCGTGGGCTGGGCACCACTGGCGGTTTCCAGCTCCAGCTTGAGGACAAGGGTGCCGGTCTGAAGGAACTGGCGCGGATGGTTCAGGAAGTTCAGGAGAACGCCGCCGGGCAGAGCTCGTTACGGGCGGTCACCAGCACCTTCCGCGCCGGGGTGCCGCAGCTTTATGCCGACGTTGACCGTGTGAAGGCCAAGACGCTCGACCTGGACCTCAACGACGTCTTCGGCACGATGCAGGCGTTCCTCGGCTCCACCTACGTCAACGACTTCAACAAATTCGGCCGAACGTATCAGGTCCGCGTCCAGGCCGACGAGCGGTTCCGCAGCTCATCGGAGGACATCCGCCGGCTGGAGGTCCGCAACGCCTCGGGCGAGATGGTGCCGCTGGGTGCCATCGTGGACGTGAAGAAGATCGTCGGCCCCCAGATCCTCAGCCGCTATAACCTCTACCCCACTGCCGCCGTCACTGGCGAGGCGGCCCCCGGCTACAGTTCCGGCGACGCCCTCACCTTGATGGAGCAGATGCTCGAACGGAACCTCCCGCCCGGCATGGGTTACGAGTGGACGGGCATGTCGTACCAGGAAAAGCGTGTCGGCGGCCAGGCGATCTGGGTGTTTGCCCTGGCGGTCCTGTTCGTCTACCTCGTGCTGGCGGCACAGTATGAAAGCTGGCTGCTGCCGGCGGCCGTGATCCTGGTCGTGCCGCTAGGCTTGCTCGGTGCCTCGGTCGCGGTGGCTATTCGGGGCATGGATAACAACACCTATACACAGATCGGCATCGTCCTGATCATCGCGCTGGCGAGCAAGAACGCGATCCTGATCGTCGAGTTCGCCCGCGACCTTCGCAACCAGGGCAAGTCGATCCGCGAGGCGGCGGTCGAGGCGGCCGGCCTGCGGTTCCGGCCGATCCTGATGACCAGCTTCGCCTTCATCCTGGGCGTCTGGCCCCTGGTCAACTCCCAGGGGGCGGGTGCCGCCAGCCGTCGGGCGCTCGGCACGGCGGTCTTCGGCGGCATGATCGCCTCGACGATCCTCGCCGTCTTCGTGGTGCCGGTCTTCTACGTCATCTTTCAGTGGCTGAGTGAGGTTCGTCTCTTTGGTCGACGGAGCAAGCCCGGTCGAGTTCCCGCGCCGCATCCGTCCGCGGCGCAATCCAGGGTGGAGCCCGTGACCGCGGAAGTCGAGTCGGCTCAATCTTGAACCATCGAGCCGCGGGATCGGTACTCGGATCACCACGATGAAACGCCCCGTCGAAACCCATTTCGCGATGGTTTTCGACGGGGTGTTTCGATTGCATTCCTCATTATTCCAACATTCGGACTTACCGAGCGATTCGAAAGGAGTAGACCGTCACGATCTCGGGACGGATCACCCGGTCCTCCATCTCGAAACCACTCCGGACACGGGTGGAAATACGCTTGGCGAGGTCGGGATCATCCGTGGGAACGGTGGAGATGGCCCGCTGTCGTCGAGGGTCGAACGTCTCCCCTTCCACCGAGAAGGGTTCGACACCCTGACGATAGAGGATGTCTTGGACGCCCTGCTGCAATCCCGTTACGAACTCGATCAGCGCCAGGCCCTCCTCTCTGGGGCGAACCTGTGGCTCCTCGGCATCTCCCGTACCTGGCTCAGGTGCGCGAAACGTCTCGGCGAACTTACCGATGTCGTCGTGAAACTGGATCAGGTCGAGCAGGATCGGCTTCAAGACGCTGCGCAAAAGGCCCTGCTTGTACTGCTGAAGCTCGTTGTGCAATCGGTCAACGATCTTCTCGCGGACGGTTTCCGCGCGAACCTCGCGATCGAAGCTCGATTTGAGGTCGGCCAACCGCTGACCGAGCGACCGTTCCAGAACCGCGATCGCCTCGAGAACCTCCGGCGTCTGGTCGGGGCCGTCCGTCGGCGATTCACTCCCGAGGGGTAACGCCGCGTCGTACGCCGATGGCCTCGTGGAAGCACAAGAATCTTCGCGAATGACGTCGGGGACCTCGCTCGAGGTGTACCGGACCTCCGTCGAGAACGTGTCTTCCGACGGCGCTCGTGGGACGGTGGGCCTCGGTTCCCGATCGGTCGTTGGGGTCGAGGGTTCCTGATCCTCCGGGCTGGCTTCCTGCTCGTTCATGGAACGGTCTTCTCACGCTCTCGTTGTGGTTCGTCGATCGGGGTCAGAGCAAGCCCTGGCGTTCGAGCAGCCAGAGGGCCGGTCGTTCGACAAGCAACGGGGTGGGCATTGGTGGCGGAAGATCAGGGCCTGACCGGGCGGCGTCCCCGAGCGCCGAGCATGCAAAAAACCGGTGGTTGGGAAAGTCGAGTTCGAGACGGTCGATGAACTCCATCTGTCCCCAGCGCCGCAGCGCGGTGCGAACTTCCTCATGAATTCGGTCGTCGAGTGCGCGGTCGGGAGTCGCCACCGGCACGGAGCGGGCGATGTCGTGCAGGGCCGTTCCCTCGGGCAAGAGCGGTCCCCAACGATCAATCTTGTTGAGACAGATCGCCAGGGGCGTGCCGACCGGACGCTTCGAGAAGAAGTCCGCCAGCCTGTCCGCGTCTTCGACGTAATCCGCGGCCGGTACCAGCGACTCTTCCTCGGTGAGATCGAGCTGATCCGCCACCTCGGGGATTCGCAAGGGGTCGATCAGGAAAAGCAATCCGCGGGAACGTCGCACGAGATGGCCACCCTCACGTCGTAGAAGGTCCGACTTCATCTCCCAATCTTCACCGGCAAGGTCGGAGAACGACACCAGCGGCGCATTCTTGCTTTCGACGTCGCTTCGCTTTAACTCATAGACAAGCGGTTGGAGGACGCGGCGGTCGATTTCGAGGCTCAGTGTGGGTGCGTGACGACTGCGGATGACCTCGCTGCCGGCGCCGACTCCCTGATCGCGACGGCCGTAGGTCGCGTCGTAATACTCGTGCCTGTAACGATCACGAACCTCATCGTCGAGTGGCTTGAGGCCGAGGCGACGGTTGCCCCCCCGGTCCTTCCGGATTTCTTGAAGTAACACCGTCAGGAATGTTGTCTTGCCGATTGACTGGGGACCAAAGACCGTCAGATTACCGGATCGAGACTGGGTGATGACCCGGTCGGGCAAGACCTGATGGCAACTCGGACAGAGATGCTGGTCGGTCGGCTGGTTGCACATCGGGCAGACCACCAAACCAGGAAGGACCAGCCAGTCCAGAAAGCGTCGAACCGGCCGCTGGGGGTCGAGAACCGGATCGACCCACCAGGGACTTCGCAGGACCGCCCCGTGCAAGGCACCCGATGATTGTCCGTTGAGGGCACGCGTCAAAATCGGATCGTCCACCTGCCTCGCGAAATCGTTTCGGCAGATGTCGCTCGCACAGCGCAGGTGCATGCGGCGGCCGGGAAGTCGTCCAGGCAGTAGGGGCAACGGATGCGACGTAGTGGATCGAGCCGGGTCAGCAGGTCAAGCGGCATGGGGCACCGAATCACGCGACGTCACTTCCGAGCATCGGCGGCGACGGCCACCAGGTTTTGGTGTATCCTCATCGTCGTGCAGTCCCTCCACCTTTTCAACAGGGACGGCTCGAAATGCCCGTCTCGATTCGATCGAGCGTCCGTGCCTCCACCCGCGATCCCCGAGCGATGAATCTTGGACAGACCCAAGCCGCCGACACGGCCCTCAACCGCCGATCTCGACTGGACGAGATGCCAGACGATACGGTTCGAGAAGGTGCGGCTATCGCGCGGAGGGGTGCCGGTCTTGCTGGGCGTGGACCTCACGCTTGAACCCGAACATCGCTATGTTCTGTTCGGTCCCTCCGGCGCGGGGAAAAGCACGCTCCTGAGACTGCTCAATCGGCTCGATGATGCCGAGTCGGGCCGCATCCTCATCGGCTCGACCTCGCTTCCCGACCTGCCCGTCCGTACCGTGCGAACCCATGTGGGGCTCGTCTTCCAGTCGCCGAAACCTTTGCCTGGCACCGTGGCGGACAATCTTGCCTATCCCTTTGAGGTACGGAAACGATCCCGGCCACCCCGTGCCAGCCTGATGAGTGCCCTGGAAGAGGTGGGCCTAAGTCCGGACTGGCTCGATCGCGAGGCCATCTCGCTGTCGGGTGGAGAACGCCAACGGCTGGCGCTTGCAACCGCCCTGGGGATCGGCCCCGAGATCCTGGCCCTCGACGAACCGACCTCCGCGCTCGACCCGTCCTCGGCTCGACGTCTGGCCGGGGTGTTGTGGAAACGGCACCAGGATCAAGGGCTCCGGACGATCTGCGTCTCCCACCACCGGCAGCACGCGTCTTGGCTGGGGGACCAGGCGATCCGAATGGAGGCGGGATTCGTGGTTGACGTCGGACCGACCGATGAGGTCCTCGCGCGATGCCCGGACGACGTCGCCGTCTGGGCCAGCCCGACCGGGGAACCCGGCCCGTGACGACGCTTTCCCTGGAGCCGCGATGAACCCACCCCCGGAACCCTCCTGGCTCGGACTGGCTCTGTCGGCGATCCCCTTGCTTTGTGTCATGGCGGTGCTTGCCCTTCGTCGCCTGGGCGAGGTCCGGTCGCTCGCCGTATCGGCGGTTCGGATGGCGATCCAGCTCACGCTTCTCGGGATCGTCCTTCGCTGGGTCTTCGACCAGCGCGGTCCCTGGATCGTCGCCGGCGTCGGCCTGGTAATGTTGGCCACTTCGGCGCACACCATCGGCACGCGGCAGCACGGGTCGGGCTGGGCCTTGCGATTGGAGGGCTTCGTGACGCTGGCGACCGGCGTACTCATCGTGATGGCGACGGCCATCGCCCTTTCGTTGAACCTTCAGCCCTGGTACGCCCCCCGGATCGTGATCCCGCTGCTTGGGATGGTTCTGGGGAACAGCGTGAACGCCGTGACGCTGGCCGTGGAGCGCCTCGAGAGCGACCTCCGCGCCGAACGTGATCAGATCGAGCTGCGACTGGCGCTCGGCGCCACATCCCGGCAGGCCGCCCAACCCGCATTGCGGGCCGCCACGCGCGCGGCGCTGACACCCGTGATCAACGGAATGATGATTGCCGGAATTGTCGCCATCCCCGGCATGACGACCGGCCAGATCCTCGCCGGTGCCGATGTGGGTGTGGCGGTGCGTTACCAGATCCTGGTCTATCTGGGCATCGCGGGGACCGTCGGCATCTGCACGCTTCTACTCCTGGAAGTCCGCCTGCGCCATTACTTCACCCCGGCCGACCAGTTGCGGCACGGCCGAATCGACGGATCGGCGACATGAGGTGTCAAGAACCACGACGAACTCGTGTCGCGGGTGGTGGCTTGCTCCCCCGCGCCGGGGCGATACACTGAGCGGATCGACTCGCCCACGGCGAGGCAGGTTGTTTGTTGAGGTCCACCGCCGCGGTCACTCGGGCCACGGCACAGATTACCCGCGGGAAATACGTCATGCGGTCTCTCTCCATCAAGTCAGCGCTTCCTATGGTTCTCGCCCCCGTCGTCGCCTTCTCCCAGGCACCGGAACCGAAGGACACGACCCTCGGCAAGAAACCGCCAGAGGGGGCGGTGGTTCTCCTGGGCCCCGGTGACGAGTTGAGCGGTTGGGTGAAAGTCGATGGCAAGACTCCGGCGGACTGGCCGCTCGAGGACGGCATTCTCACGGTTGGTGCCGGCAAGGGCACCATCATGACGAAGCAGACGTTCGACGGCGACTACACCCTGCACGTCGAATTCAACGTTCCCTACATGCCGGAGGCGCGGGGACAGGGTCGCGGCAACAGCGGGGTCTACCTCCAGGGGCGTTGCGAGCTTCAGGTTCTGGATTCCTACGGGCTCGACTCGCAGGACAACGACTGCGGAGGCATCTACAAGCAGCATGCCCCGGCAGTCAACGCCTGCAAGCCGCCTCTCCAGTGGCAGACCTACGATATCGAGTTCCAGGCCCCGGTCGTTCGAGATGGCGAGGTCGCGAAGAAGGCGAGAGTCACGATTCGCCAGAACGATCTGGTGATCCACGACGACGTGGAGATCGAAACGACCCCGGGCGGGATCGAGGGAGACACGCTCGCGGAGGGGCCGCTGCTGCTCCAGGATCACGGCAACGCTGTCCAGTACCGTAACATCTGGCTCCTCCCGAAGAAGTAATCTTCGGGGTGAGCTGATGGCGAGGGTCGAAGTTTAACCTTGCGGATCACCGACCCTTCCCGGTGATGGGGACCATCAAGGACCGTTGCCGATGTTGACTGCCGAGGGGTGTGCGCAACGGCGAGCCCGGCTCTGGGAGGCGCTCCCCTCTCGCTGCGACGTCGTCGTGCTGACCGACCCATCGCACCTGATCTACTTCGCCAACTTCGTCATCTCTCCGTTCGAGTTCCGGGGCAACGACGCGGGCGCCGTGTTGATCCTGCAACCGGACCATTCGGTACTGGTGGCGGACAACCTGCTCGAACCCTACGCCCAACGTGCGCATGCCGACTCGTTCGTGATGCCCGTCTGGTATAAGGGGAAGCGTTCCGCACCGCACCGACGCGCGCTGCTGACTGGGTCGGCGTTCGACGTCCTCAGACCGATGCGGCCGCGCCGGGTCGGAGTCGAGTTTTCAAGCGTCCCCGGGTCGCTGATCGAGAAACTTCGGTCCAGCAACACCGGCATTGAATGGGTGGACCTTGACCCGGTGATCCGTCCGTTGCGACGATCGAAGGACGCCGACGAACTCGTCGAGCTTCGCAGCTCTCTCAAGGCGATCGATGCCGGCATGGCCGCCGGGCTCAAAGGAGTCGAGCCCGGGATGTCCGAACACGATGTGTATCAACTCGTTCAGTCGGCGGCGGTGAGTGTCATCGGCCAGCAGGCGATCGTTTATGGCGATTTCCTTTCCGGCCCGCGCTGCGAGGCGCGAACCGGCCCACCGACCGACCGCGTGATCGAGCAGGACGATCTCGTTCTGCTCGATTTCTCGGTGGTCGTGAATGGCTACCGGGGCGACACCGCCAACACCTTTGTCGCCGGTGGCCGCCAACCCTGCGAACGTCATCGGCAGTTGTTCGAAGCGTGTGTCGAGGCGCTCGACGCGGGCGAAGGCCAGCTCCGGCCCGGCATCCCCTGTCGCGAGATCGATGCCACGGTACGAGGCACCCTGGCACGCCATCGACTCGATGCGTATAGCCCGAGCCACGTGGGACACGGGCTCGGGCTCGGCCACCCGGAACCCCCCTACATCGTCCCGGAGAGCGACGACGTCCTCATGGTGGGCGACGTGGTGACTCTCGAACCCGGTGTCTATCTGCCGGGGATCGGCGGGATGCGTTTCGAGCGCAACTTTCTGATCACCCCATCGGGTTTCGAGACATTATCCGGGCACCGCATTACCCTGACCCGCGATTGAGGCCCCGGGTGATTTCGAATCGCCGCTCAATGTCGGAGAACGCGGCGACCCGAGGGTCGCCGCGATCTCCAGGGTTCGGGCTCGACCACGAGCGGCGGTTCAGGCACCAGCGGCTTGCTTCAGCGCGTTGAGGGCCCGTCGAAGTTCACCTCCGAGGCGATCTCCGGGACGATCTCCGCGTAGGTGATCTGGTCGTTCGGGTCGACCACGAACACCGCCCGCGCGAGGATCTTGATGGGCAGCCCATCGACGAGCACGCCGAAATGCTCTCCGAAGCTGTGGTTATGAACGTCGGAGAGGTTGCCGAGGTTCGTGATCTCCGCGTCGGAGCAGAATCGCTTCATGGCGAATGGCAGGTCCATGCTGACGGTGTAGGCGACGGCCTTGTCCCCCATCGCCTTGAGCGTCTCGTTGAACTTCCGGGTCTGGGCGTTGCAGACGGGGGTATCCAGTGAGGGCACGACGCTGAACAGCCGCGCCTTGCCGGCGGAATCGGCCAGCGAGACCGGGCTCAGGCCCTCGTTAACGCACGTGAAGTCGGGCGCCTTGTCGCCCGGCTTCAGCTTTGGCCCCACCAGGTTGACGGGGTTCCCTTTCATCGTCACTTCGCCTTGACGCACGTCGGCCATGATTCTGTTCCTGAATCGGGGTATGCGATTGTCGTCGAACCGCAGAAATCTTGGGCGTTAATTGATAAGTTCAGGCTCGATCGGGACACCTCTTCCAGAACCATCTATCACGCGCCGGGCAACGCGGAACCGCAAGTTACTGGAAACGTGAACGACCTTCAGTGAGCGACGAACCAACCTCCACCGTGGCCCAGCGTAGCGGCCGACCGGACCTCGACGCAAGCGGGTGATCTTTCGAGCTTCGGCGCAAGATCGCTAAGATGGAAGCTCGTTGAGGTTCAGGACGTTCCTGACTGGTCTTCCCACTCGTCTGTCCCATTCGCTCTCGGCTCCTCCTTTCTATCGCTCCTCGATTCGAGACCATGTCCCAACATCACCAACAGCCTGATCCTTACGATTATGATGTCCTTGTCATTGGCGCGGGTCATGCGGGCCTCGAAGCGGCGCTGGCCTCGGCGCGGATGGGACGACGCACCGCACTGCTGACCCTGAACTGCGACACCGTCGGCCAGATGAGCTGCAACCCGGCGATCGGCGGGGTCGCCAAGGGCCAGATTGTCCGGGAGATCGATGCTCTCGGCGGTGCGATGGGACGGATCACCGACGCCACCGCGATCCAGTTCCGCCTGCTCAACCGGGGCAAGGGCGTCGCGATGCACTCCCCGCGTGCCCAGTGCGACAAGAAAGCCTATCAATTCCTGGCGAAGTACCTGGTCGAATCGCAGGAGAACCTGACCCTACGGCAAGAGATGGTCGAGGGACTGCTGACGTCGAACGGCCGGATTGCGGGCGTTCGCTGTCGAGGCGACGTCACCTACCAGGCTCGTTCGGTGGTCGTGACGACCGGGACGTTCCTGAAGGCGATCATGCACACCGGCGAGACGAAAACCGAAGGTGGCCGGGGCGGGGACGTCGCGGCCACCGGGCTCTCGGGCAGCCTGCGGGAACTCGGGTTCGAGCTGCGGCGGTTCAAGACCGGCACGCCTCCGCGGCTCAATGGCCGAACGATCGACTTCAACAGGCTCCCGCCCCAGCCAGGCGACACCGAACCCGTCCCCTTCTCGTTCCTCACGGATCGGATCGAACAGCAACAACTGTGTTGCCACATCACGCACACAACCCCAGAGGTTCACGAGATCATCCGTGCGAACCTGCACCGAGCGCCGATGTACTCGGGGCAGATCGACAGCCTGGGCCCCCGCTACTGCCCCTCGATCGAGGACAAGGTCGTTCGGTTCGCCGATCGCGACCAGCATCAGATCTTCCTCGAACCCGAGGGGCGTCAGACCCTCGAATACTATTGCAATGGCATCTCCACAAGCCTCCCGCGTGACGTTCAGGAAGACGTCTTGCGACGCATCCCCGGGCTCGAACGCGCCGAGGTGATGCGATTCGGCTACGCCGTCGAGTACGACTTCGCACCCCCGACTCAACTTCACCTGACGCTGGAAACCAAGCCGGTCGCCGGTCTCTACTTCGCCGGCCAGATCAACGGCACGACCGGCTACGAGGAAGCCGCCGCCCAGGGCCTCATGGCCGGCGTCAACGCGGCGCGTCGGGCCACGGGTGAGGACGGTGTCGTCGTGGACCGTTCCAGTGCCTACATGGGCGTGCTCATTGACGATCTGGTCACTCGTGGGGTCGATGAACCCTACCGCATGTTCACCAGCCGGGCCGAGTATCGACTCCTGCTACGGCACGACAACGCCGACCTCCGGCTCACCGAACTGGGGCGCTCGCTGGGGCTCGTGGACGATGTCCGCTGGCATCGCTTCCAGGAACGAACCTCCAGCATCGAGCGACTCAGGAAGATCCTGCGAACGGCTCGCCACGAGGGGGAAACGCTCGACCGACTCCTGCGCAGGCCGGAATGGGGCTGGGATGCCGTCGTTGCCTTGAACTCGACACTTCAAGAGGTCGCCGCACGCATGAGGCCCGATGCCGCCGAGCAAGTCACGATCGAGGCCAAATACGGCGGCTATATTGCACGCCAGGCCCAGGAGGTCGAACGATTCAAACGACTGGAACACAAATCACTTCCAGTGAACCTCGACTACGCAACGATTCCCCAGCTACGGTTTGAAGCGCGCGAGAAGCTGGGACGAATCCGGCCCCGCTCGCTCGGTCAGGCCGGCCGGATCAGCGGCATCAACCCGGCCGACATCGCGACTTTGCTCGTCTATCTCAAGAAGAATCGACCACGAACACCCGAAGCCCAGGACGCACCGGGCTCTTCCACCCTGTTCGACTCGATGTCCGATGATTGACAATTCAGACAACGGCGACTTCAAACGATGACGTCTCCTGTCTGTCGGGATTCTCATTCACCTATTTGAAATTGTTAATCCGAAGCGAGCATGAACGGTCACATCACACGACCTTCAATTCCGCGGGTGCATGCCTTGACATTTCGTCAAGAAGTCGCCAAAATACCTTACGTTCGTGATGTTCCTCACGACAACATGCCCCCATCGTCTAGTGGCCTAGGATACTAGGTTCTCAGCCTAGGGACCGGGGTTCGAGTCCCCGTGGGGGTACTGGCGATACGTCGCATCGCAAGGGTTGTGCCCTCCGGGCACAACCCTTGCTTCATTGCGCGTCATGAATCGGGTTTCTGATATCGCACGGCTCATGACGAGCAGACCATTCGGATGGGCCGGCCTGGGCTGTGCCCTCCCGGTCCTCATGTCGTATCGAACTCGGGAATGACCCGGGATGAGGGCCGGCGGTCCCTTGCGTTCGCGCCGAATTGGCGGTTTCAATGGAACATGACGACGCCCGACTCGATCACAACAAGAATTGAGCCCGCGATCCCTCCTGTGCAGGACACGCCATGCGATCCGTGCTCCTACTCCTGAGTCTGGCCTCCCCCGTTTTGACGCAGGCGGACACACTCGAACCGTCCGCCCGTCCAAACATTTTGTGGATCGTGGCTGAGAACATCGACCAGGACCTCGGATGTTACGGGCAGCAGCTCGTCGCGACACCGAACATCGATCGACTTGCCGAGGAGGGTGTGCGGTACACGAGAGTCTTCGCAACCTCACCGGTTTGCGCCCCCAGCCGATCCGCGTTCATGACCGGGATGTATCAGACCTCGATCGACGCGCATAACATGCGTTCCCACCGCGACGACGACTTCCGGCTCCCTGCCGGGGTGCGGCCCTTGACGCACCGGCTTCGAGACGCGGGATACTTCACCGCGAACATCTCGACAATCGGTGAGGCGACGGTCGGCACCGGAAAGCTCGACTTGAACTTCGTCAACGAGGGCCCGATCTACGACTCGGACGACTGGTCAGCACTGAAGTCGCACCAGCCGTTCTACGCTCAGATCAACCTTCCGGAAGTCGAGTACGACATCTACGACCGCAAGTCGGCTAGCAAGCCGCGAGTTGAGTGGGTCGGGGAGCACGACCACCCTCAAATCGCGCAACCCGACGAGGTCACGCCCCCTCCTTACTACCCGGACCACCCGCTGGTTAGGCAGGAATGGGCGCGATACCTCAACTCGGTGTCGGGGATGGACCGCCGTGTCGGACGCATCCTGGAGCAACTTGAGAGCGATGGACTGGCAGACAACACGGTCGTGCTCTTCTTCGCCGACAACGGCCGGCTCGAGGTCCGCGGTATCCACTGGTGTTACGACAGCGGCCTGCGCGTCCCCCTGATCATTCGCTGGCCGGCGGATGCGGCACCTCCGCCACAGTTCACGGCGGGGACGGTGGATGACCAGATGATCAGCCTCCTCGATGTCACGGCCACGACGTTGGCGATCGCTGGTTTGCCTCGACCGATGCTCTTACAGGGCCGTCCCTTCCTTGGGGACCGAACCGGCCCGCCGAGGAAGTATGCCTTCAGCGCGCGTGACCGGATCGACGAGACGGTCCAGCGAATCCGCTCGGTTCGAGACCCCCGCTATCGTTACATCCGCAATTTCATGCCCGAGCACCCCTTCACGGACCTCAACCGCTACAAGGAGAAATGCTTTCCCGTTCTGCCCCTGATGCGAAGGTTGCACGATGAAGGTCGTCTCAAGGGCCCGCCACTCGCGCTGTTCGCGCCGAGACTGCCGGAGGAGGAACTCTACGATACCGAGACGGACCCCTACGAGATCCACAACCTCGCGGGTTCCGACAAGCCCGAACATCATGACGCCCTGCTCCGGTTGCGAACGGCGTTGGACGTCTGGATCACTGAGACGAATGATCAGGGCGTCTGGCCGGAACCTCCTGGGACCGTTGATCCATTCGAGAAGGAAATGGACGAGTGGTTTGGAACTCCGGAGTGGTATCGGCGCTGAGCGGTCCCGCCCAGATCGTTTCGACTGAGCATGGTCTGCAGTGGTTATGTCTTGTCCCACTGACCAGGGGGCTCATTCGATCGCGGGAGAATCGCCTCCATGATTCGCTTCATCATTCAGGATAAGTCATCCCACTCCCGGCACGTCGTGAATCGCCGTGAATGGCTGCGCATCGGAGGACTTACCGGGCTCGGACTCGCAGGGTTGGTGGCGAGCCCCGGGCCCATAGCGAGAGCATCGGCCTTACCTCAAACGTTCCCTGGCAGGGGACGCGCGAAGTCGGTCATCCTGATCTACGCGAACGGAGGGCAGAGCCAGTTCGAGACATGGGACCCCAAGCCGGACGCACCGGCTGAGATACGCGGCGCATTTGGGGCGATTGGCACCGCCGTTCCGGGTACATTCCTAAGTGAACATTTGCCAATGCTGGCGGCGATGGCGAATCGCTATGCTCTGGTCCGTAGTGTTTCACACGACGACGTGGACCACGGCTCGGCCACGTACCTCGCCCTGACGGGTCGCTATCACCCGCGCAAGTCATCGAACCCTCCTCCTGGCCCGGACGACTTCCCTACCCTCGGCGCCGTGTTGACCAGGCCCGACCGAGTGCACGGACACCGTACACTTCGATCCACGTTAATGGACCAGCCCTAGTCCCGGAGTTGCCGGCACCCGGGCAAGACGGCGGCTTTCTCGGTCGCGAGTGCGACCCGCTCGTTGTCGGAGACGTGACCAGGGGGCCGATCACGCTTCCCGGCCTGTCGCCGACCTCGGACCTACCGCCCCTTCAACATGAGGTCCGCCGCTCGCTGCTGGAAGCGTTGGATAGCTACCGTGACAAGTGGCTCGACAATGCGCCAATGCGGGAGATGGACGTTCGCTATCGCCAAGCCTACGACTTGCTCGCGTCTCCCCGAACTCGAGAGGCGTTCAATATCTCCACCGAGCCGGTCGCGATCCGGGAGCGGTACGGCTTGCACCGCTCCGGTCAGGCGTGCTTGCTCGCGAGACGGCTGGCTGAGGCGGAGGTTCCGATGATCACGGTCTTCTGGAACCACTCCGCCCGAGGCCAGGACAAGTTTCCCGGAAACATTGATTCTTATGGCTGGGACACCCACAACGACATCTTCGAGGTCTACCGCGATCACCTGCTTCCTCGGTTCGATCGAAGTCTGTCGGCACTTCTGGAAGACCTGAACGGCCGAGGCTTGCTCGATCAGACCCTCGTCGTCTGCATGGGAGAGTTCGGACGTGCTCCTCGCGTGGCGATCGAGTCTCGCTTCGACGGCGGCACCCCCGGCCGCAAGCACTGGGCGAACGTTTATTCGCTTCTCATGGCGGGTGCTGGCGTCATTCCGGGCCTGGTCCTCGGGGGATCCGACCGCCTCGGGGCCGCTCCGGCGTCGCATCGCGTCGGCCCCTGGGACATCGCGGCGACCATGCTCTCGGCCCTCGGGATCGATCCGACTAGCGAATATACCGATCCGCTCGACCGCCCGTTTCCGATCACGGTGGGATCGCCAATCACTCAGTTGTATGAAGACTAGTGCAAGGTCATGAGTCGTGGCGTGCTCGTTCCTCAGTTCCACGCGGCCGAATGTCTCATCGGGTTGTCCCGAAGTCCAGGCGGAACGAGCATCCTTCCTCAAATTTGATATGAGAAGCTTTCCTCATCTCCCACAATCGCCTCAAAACGCCGTTTCGAACATGTCATTGTCGCCGGTCAGGTGATCTGCGGATCGGTTGGGCACCATCACGTCGAGCTTGATCCCCTGGGATACTACCGTATGTCACCCGACCCCCGTGAACGCTCGTCTCTACCCTTGTCGATGGAAACCTGCCAGCGGGACCATGTCACCCCTCCGGATCCTGGTGCACGCCTCACTAAGCCATGAATCGGGATCATGTTGGGGGGAATCGCCTCGTCTAACCTTTTCGATTGACAGGCTAGGAGGGTCTACTATAATTGGCCGCTATGGCAATCCTGGCAAACCTGACAGGATTCGTAAAATTTGTGGTCTTCCGAATCGCGAACGGCGAGAATAGGGGCGTACTCCCGTTGGCACGGAAGTTTCCCTGAGAGAATCGCTCCCGGCGGGCTGGATCATGGAGGATGCCGCGGGATTGGCGGACGGTTTGTTGCGCACGTCGATTGATGAGAAACGCGGACTCACCCGCGCCCTCTCGGATACGACCTTGGGTCCGCGGGGGTTCGCTGGAGGGACACATCCGACGATGAAAACCGTGTTTACGACGGGCGAAGCCGCGAAGATTTGCAAGGTCAGTCAACAGACGATCATTCGCTGCTTCGACTCGGGTCAACTCAAGGGCTTTCGTGTACCGGGTTCCCGATTTCGGCGAATCCCGCGTGAAGCTCTCTATCGATTCATGAAAGACAACAGTATCCCGACCGACGCTCTTGAGAGCGGCAAGCGCGGGATTCTTGTGGTGGATGACGACCAGGCGGTCGTGGACCTGATCACCGACGTCCTCTCCAGCGACAATCGGTTCGAGGTCAAGGTCGTCAACAACGGTTTCGCCGCCGGAATGCAAGCCAAGGAGTATCACCCCGAGTTGATCATACTCGACGTGATGTTGCCGGACATTAACGGCAAGCAGGTTTGCGAACTGGTTCGTTCCGACCCTAGCCTGTCCGACATCAAGATCATCTGTATTTCCGGCATGGTCGAAGAAGACAAGATCGACGAGCTGCGTGAGGCGGGTGCGGACGATTTCATGCACAAGCCACTCGACATTGATGAACTGATGCGCCGGATTTGCCGATTACTAGACATGGACCTGCCGGCCAACCGCTGAGCGGTCGCCCCGCGTCCGAGCCTGGGGACGAAGAGGTGAGGTCGGACTGAATGCTGTTTTCGCGTTGATGGTCTCGACCTCTCAACTCTCGGGAAGGAGCCCGAACCCGTGCCTTCGTGCGCTGTCGGTACCGGTCGCTCTCAAGACCTTCGCCGCCAGATCGAGCGGCTTGACGGGCTCCCACTACGTCCGTCGACAGTGTGCGCTCTGCTCGCGCCCAGCCTCCAGGAACTCGAGACTTCGCGCGCCCGGACATCGACTTCTCTGGAACCGGCGGGGTTCTATGAGATTGATCCGGGATGGATCGTCGCCCAGTTTCGCGGACCGGTTGATCCGCTGGAGGTTGTCTCGCAACGATCGTGGTGGCGTGCCCCCGTTGAGTCCGTTCAGGCGAGCTGGGATCATCTCTGGCGCCACTCGGTCGCCGCTAGCCGGGCTGCGGTCCAACTCGCAACCGAGTACGGGCTTGCCGATCCAGAGCGGCTCGGCTCGATGGCTCTCTTAACCCATCTCGGTCTCTGGGGGCTCGCCGCCGTCGCCCCCGAGAACCTCTCTGAACTCCTGATCCATAAAGAATCGGCAAATCGACGCCAGGCCGCGTACCGGCTTCTTGGTACGGACCTTGAAACGTTGGGACGCGATCTGGTGGACCGCTGGGGAGGACCGACCCTTCTGGCGAATACCGTCTGGCTTCAGGGCTTGCCGCTCGCGGATGCGACGAATGACTTTGCATGCCCCATTGAGCAGCGACTACTACAGGAAGCTCAAACCTGGGCCGACTCGACCCCATGGCGGCTGACCACGGAACCCAACCGACAATCCTGGATTGGGCCGGATCGGAACGGATCCTCGCGCCCATCCGATCGTCGCATTCTGCGACTCGTTGCCGAGGTGCAAACCCGCTGTGGTGCGCACCTCGCCGTTTCAGATGCGTCGAATCATGAGGAACTCCTCGCCCAAGCCCACGCTCGATTGCTCCTGAGAAATGCAACCGTCGTGCGATCCTGCCGCGCGCGCGACCATGTCCTCGATGCCCTGGCCGGGTCACTTAATGTTATCGACCCGCTCCCTGACGGCGAAGCCGCCACCCCTGATCGAGGGGCTTCGGATCGCGAAGGTTCAAACGCATCCCCGTTGTCCTCGGATTCGGGACCAGAGGGATCAGGCACGTCTGATGTTGTTGATCGGGCCCCACTCTCACGGGCTGCGGGATGGCGACTGGACCGCGAGACGGAACCGTGGTGGCTTGAAGCGGCTGGGACGTCCGCTGCCACGGCCTGGCGAGCCTGGAAATCTAGCAGAGAACGTTCCCAAAGCGACCTTCGACTGCTGAATTTGGTCAGTGACGCGTACAGGCACCACGTCGAACGCGACGGGGAGGCCAGGCAACTGGAACGTCTCGATGCGCTCGCCGAGTTCGCGGCTGGGGCGGCGCATGAATTGAACAATCCGCTGGCTGTTATTCTGGGGAGGGCTCAGCTGGTTCTCTCGCGAGGACAGTCGGATGGGGAGGCGAGCCGTTCTCTTCGGGCGATCATCGGTCAGGCCCAGCGCGCGCATCGTATCCTCCGGGATCTGATGTATGTGGCCCGACCGCCACAGCCTCGCGTCCGTCGCGTTCTCGCCGACGCAACCTTGCGTTCGGCCGTCGACGACCTCCGGCCCGAAGCCGAGGCTCGGAACGTCGGGTTGGAGTGCCGGGTTCCCGAGTCTCTTTGCTGGACCTGGGCTGATCCCGACGCCTTGCGCCACCTGGCCGAGGTGTTCCTGCGGAATGCCCTGGAGACAACATCTCCCGGACGGCATGTGTGGGCGATCGGTCGCACCTGCGAAAGCGCGATCGTGTGGGTCATCCGGGATCAGGGACCGGGCATGGATTTGATCGTGAAGCGGCACCTCTTCGACCCCTTTTATTGCGGTCGCGAAGCCGGTCGAGGCCTTGGGCTCGGCCTCTCCCGATCCGTGCGCTTCGTCGCCCAGGCTGGCGGCACTTTGCGCTGTCAATTGATGCCGGGTCGTGGTACCTCCTTTCGAATCACCATCCCCTCGGGCGAACCGGTCGCCATGGCCAACGTACGAGCCGATTGTGGCACCGCGATCGCCTCCTGAGGGCCAGACCTCCGGATCGATCGGGCAAATGTTCCTGCATGCAGGTCGCCGATCAGGCGCTCTTCCTGGCCCCAGGTCATCGTATCGGCAATCGCATGGCAGTCCGCGCACAGGTACATCACGTCGAGGGGTTCGTCGTACGACCAGTGGTGCCGTTCCAGCCGCTGTCGGCGCCGGCACCAGGTACAGCACCTCGGCCTGACGATGAGCCCTAACTGCTCGGCGAGGGCTGCCGCGTAACGCGCCGAGCGCGTTCGGATTCGTCGTGGCTTTTCCGCGTTGAAGCAGATGTCGAGTTGACGGCGGAGACGTGCGAACTTGGCGAACTGACGATTCCGTCGGGCCTTTTTCATATCAAGCTTCCCGCGCTGGAAACCCGAGTGGCCACCTCGAACGGCGACGGACTGCGGTTCCCACTCCTTCGGCGGAGCCCCCGAGGGGTCATCCGATGGATCCTAGCGAGGTGAGTTGCCAAGCCTGACACTTGAACTCTACTGCAACTCGGCGCCGAGTCCACTTCCTCAGACCAAATCGATCCGCTCAGGGCCGAGTTGGCGGATTGCACGGATCGCGCGAATTGTTGCCGTTGTAATGGCCAAAGGCACAATATATCAATACATAATGTCATATTCATTTAACGGCTTACGGCTTACGGCGGGCGGCCCGGGCGCCTTGGTGACCTTTCAGACATGCCCCGGGTTCGCGCGCAACGAGAACGGGCCCAATTGAATGGACCACGGTCGGGTCTCTCTCGATGGGTTCAATTCGACGAATGAGCGGGCGATTGTCTCACGACAACGGGGCGGGCGCGTAGAGTTCGCGGGCCATCAGCGCGGCCCCGAGCAGGCCGGCGTCGTCGCCCAGCGCTCCGGCGACGATCGGCGTGACGCAGTCGGGGTCCGCCATTGCTTGCGCCCGGGCCGAGCCTCGAACCAGTTCCACATAGCCCTCTCCGAGAGCTTCCGTCACACCACCGCCGACGATCACGATGTCGGGGCTGAGAACGTTGATCAGGCTCCCGAGACCAAGGCCCAGATAATGCGCCGCGCGATGGACTTCCTGGACCGTCACCGGGTCACCGACGGCGTAGGCCGCGGAGAGTTCCTTGCTCTTGAGCCGGGCGGATTTCGAGCGAAGTTGATCGCTGAGCGCGGATTCATTCCCCTTTTTGATCGCCTTGCGAATGCGCCGCGTGATCGCGGTACGGCTGGCGAGCGCTTCGAGGCAGCCATGTCGACCACAGCCGCATTGGGGGCCCTTCGCCTTGATCATGATGTGCCCGATCTCACCGGCATTGCCGGTCAGGCCGGTATGCAACTTTCCATCAAGGACCACGCAACCCCCGATCCCGGTACCAACGAACGCCGCGAGTACGTTCGAGTAGCCGCGACCGGCCCCGAGCCGGAACTCGCCATATCCTCCGACGGTGACATCGTTCTGAAGCAGAACGGGTCGCGTGAAATGCTCGGCAAGCCTCGGGCCGATCGGGAAATCCTTCAGAGCCAGGTTCGGGCTGAACAGGATGATTCCGCGTTCGGTGTCGAGCGGACCGGGCGAGCCGACGCCCAGGGCGGCCAGTTCCGCGAGCGGCACCGATGACTCCGTGATCGCTTCCTCGACCGCCTCGATCATCGTTTGCAGCAGCGTTTCGCCTCCTTCCTTGGCCGGGGTAGGGCGCTTGGCCCGTCCCAAAACGCGGTTCTCGGCATCAACCACTCCCGCCAGGATCTTCGTCCCGCCGAGGTCCACACCGATCACGGGAGGCCCCATCGCCGATTCCGCCATCACGCTGCTCCAACGGCTATGTCGTCATTTTCTACGAGGTGATGCCCGGGTCTATGATCCCCAGCCAAAGCGTCCACCTCGCCCTGTTCCGCTCCATGATACATCTTGACCGTCCCCTCGGGCGACCCGGAGACATGTCCCAAGACGGAACGTAGACCACAGCAAGGGATCAATCGCGACCTCACTCAACCGCGAGTGTTTTTATCGGATGGGCTGCCGGTCGGGGCACGAGGGACCGACCGTTCGCGGGCTTCCTGGATCTCCTGTCCCAGTGCCCAGGCCAGCGGCCGGCGTTCGCGAACCACTTCGATCGTCAGGGAGGTGCGGTCGGCGAGGTCACGCGGCCAATCTCGAAGGCGGGCCACGTTGCGGATCCCGGCCCCGGCGAGCCAGCGGGCCAGGCCCTCCAGTTTTCGCTGCTGGCGCAGGTCGTGCGGGTCGAAGCCCTCTAGCAGTCGGATGGCTTCCGCAACGAATCGGTGGCGGTCCTCCAGATCGAGTTCCGCCAGCGGCAACCCGTCGTCGAACCAATTCTCGACGGATTGCCAGCGCGCGGCTGGGGCCAGTCCAGGACGTGACACAACCGTCAACCCGGCCAGACAACGCCAGCGCCGCCACCCGTCCAGGGATAGGAACGGGTAGCGCTGAGGCGACTCGTCGGGGGCGTCGGGACCACGCCAGCGGTCCTCGGGATCGAGGTCGACAACGTACTCCGGATCATCAATGTCCCTGGCCTGCGGTCGGAACCAGCGATGGATCTCGTGGAACGATTCCGAAGGCAGGGGAGCCAGCGGCACGATGCGGGCGAACGCATCGCGGAGATCGCCTCGCGTGGCCGGCAGGCACGGGTGTCCCCAGAAGGAGAGCGCGCGATCGAGCGTCCGGAGGTTTGCCGCGCGGATGCTGACGACGAGACGCAACGCCTCGGGGCCCGCCCGAACGGCGGCATTCAGCATCAGCTCGTGAAAGCGGGCTTCGAGCGCGGCGCTGCCTCGAACCAGGGCATCGTTCCAGCGTCCCAGACCGGCCGCGAGGGCGTCGGGGTCGTGGCCTGGCAAATCCGTCTCCACGGCGACGGCCAGGCAGCGCCAGGTTTCGTCGCCCTGGAAGAGTGCGCGCCGCAACGGCCAGACATCCACCGGCTCGCCCGATGGCCCCCGGGCCGTCGCGACAATGTGCGCCGCCAGCCCGTCGGGCTCGTATCCCGAGCCACGATCACCCCGCAGTCCCAGACGGTCGAGAATCGCGCCGAGGGCCGCACTCCATTGGTCGGGACGATCCATGAGATTGCGCAACGCCCGGGCGAGTGATTCGGCGATCCCCGCGAGCCCTGGCACCCCGGGCTCGAACGCCGCGACGGTCCAGCCATGACGGGCCGCGTCAAGACAGCGGAGGACTCCCTCGAAGGAGGTTCGCGCCAGATATTTCCGCATCAAGTCCAGGGTCGCGCCACGATGGAACGCATGCCCCTCGGGCAACTCCACCTGACGAAGAGACTCGAAATCGCCCGACTCCAGGGCGTGGGCGAACGACCGCGCCACCTGCAACCGATTTCCCTGGACGTTCCCGATTTCCCCTCGCTGCGCGGCCTCGGCCAGCCATCGCGTCAAGGGCCGATCCTTCGAGTCTCTCAGATACAGGCGACGTGTCAGCTCCAGCCCGCTGAGCCGTTTCAGCAGGGCGTCGGGCCAGCGGGAATCGTGAGGTAGGTCGACCGGATTTATCGTCAACAGGATTCGGTCCATCCCCCACCGGAATGGGTCGGTGAGCGGATCATCCACGATCGCCATGCCGGCTGCTCCCGCGACCGGCTTCCGTGGTTCTTCAACGATCAGCGCGATGTTTAGTACGACCCGAGCCAGCGCCGGCCGCAAGGGCACCGGAGTTCGCTCTCGAAGAGCGTCCCATGCCTCGCGGCGGTCGGGATGGGCGAAGGTTCGATTGAAAAACGGCCCGAGCCAGCCCTCGGCGTCGCGCCTGCCGAGTGCCCAGCTCCATGCGAAGTCCCAACCGGTCGCGTCCGTTTCCAGGACATCGGCGAGGACAGGCGACACCTTCTCGATAATCTCCGAGCGGCCTCCGATTGCCTCGGCGATGGCTGACAGAGTCGACGTTGTCGCCTCCGGTCGCTGGAAGGCCTCGGCGATAACTTCGCGGAGAATGCCGGGATCACCTTCTTCGGCGACGACCACGGCGCGACGTGCGGCCTCGATCGGCAGGAGCAACCTCCGATCAAAAGTTGGGTCCGCTGACAACCGCTCCAGCAGGGCTCCACCGGCCTCACAGTCCAGGCCTCGGATCAAGGAGGCCAGAAAGGCACCTCGAGATTCACCCGGGGCCGCGCGAAGCAGTCGGAACGCCACCTCGAACTGCTCGTCCGCATTGCTGTTCTCGAGCCAGAGTGCGACCACCTCTCCCCAGGAGGACGCAACCGCCCCATCAAAGACAAGTCCTGATCCGTCGGACAGTGAACCGGCGGAGAGACGCCAGGCTTCAGGCGAACGTACCAGTGCAACAAGAGCCGCACAGGCCGGGGTTGTGGGCTCGACGACTCTCCGTGCCGCTCTCCACCAGGAGGGATCGCGGGCCGCTGTCCACTCGGGCGACAACCCCGCCTTCACCGCCCACTTCGCGAACCCGACCAGTTCGACCCAGCCGTTCCGTTCCCCTGGCACTGGCGACGGTGGCCGGGTCTGCGCGTCGAAGCCGATGAGGTGATCGAGCCAGGCATCCGACCATCGTTCCGCAACCGATAACGGTATCCGAACGCGCCGCAGCCGTTCGCCGGTTCGCTCCCAGGCGTCACGAGACGCGCGATCCCGATTGTGGATCCAGGCGGCCATCGTCCGTGCCCAGCGGGGCGGCTCGAAACGGGGCTCGAAGGAATCGGTCGAGAGGTCGGCGACCAGGCCCAGTCCCGCCAGGATGGCACGGTTCGATCGCGCGGCCGGGATTGTGCCCTGGAACCGAAAGCCAGTCAGTTCCTCGGGACGGTCATGGTAGCTCGAGAAGGTCAGCTCCGCCCGCAACGGCTCGGGAAACGCGAACGTCAACAGGGCCGCCAGGGACCCGAGATCGGCGGCGGAGGCAATCACGACGAGCGTACGGCCCTCGCGCGTCGCCCGTGCCAGCCCGGCCAGCAAGAGGGTGAGTTGATCGCATCGAAAGTCGTTCGCGATCCCGGTGACGCTCTCGAACGTTGGCGCGGGGCTCAGGTTCTCCGGACGGACCACCAGGGGATGCGGCGGTTGCCCCTGGGTGCGGACTGGGTCGGATCGTACCCAGATAGGCCGATCGTACAAGCCGGCTGGCCAGTGACTGAGGGCCGCCAATTCGACTGGTTCCAGCCGCAATCCGTGAGCGAATTGTCCTCCCGGTCGTCCCCAGAGGCGACCGCCCTCCGTCTCATACTCGTGGGTACGGGGCGTGAGCCAGGCGACCTCCGCGATCTCGCCGTCAAGTCGGTAGCGGAGGGCCGGAGGGGCCAGATCACGAGTTCCCGGCACGAACGCTCGCAGCCCCAGATGGCGAAAATCTCCTGTGGTCGGGAACCCGGGATCGAGACGTTTGACCTGGAAGCCACTCGTCGCGCCGAGACCATAACCGATCGGGCATTGTGTGTAGTAGATCTGTTGCATCGACCTCGCCCGGCACGAATGTCTCCGATCGAGTCACTCCTCCTCCATCATAAGGGAACGAGCCAGCCACCGGGACAGCAAGCAGGATCCCGGCGAAGTCGGTTCCAGGTTTGCCCTGGCTCCTATTCCATGTTGTTCGTCGTAAGGCATTTGCTGCCACCAGAGAAAGTGCCAGCGTCTCTCGTCAGAGCAGCGGTCCGAATAGTCGAGCGGTGTCCTCGACGAGGCGCTCGGGGCAGAGCGCGATTTCCAGGCATCCAGGTCCAGGGCCGTCGATCGATCAATGTAGGACTGCTGAAGGGCACGCAGGTTGGCGGTGAATGCGGAATCGTAGATAGCCAGCGTGATCTCGAAGTTGAGCTGGAGGCTACGAGGGTCGAGATTCAAGGAGCCGAAGAGGCTCAGACCTCCATCCACCGTGATCGACTTGGTATGAAGCAGGCCGTCGTGGAACAGCATGATGCGCACCCCCGCTTCGGCCAGGTCTCCCTGAAACGAACGGCTTGAGAGGTCCACGAGAACCGAGTCGTTCTTGGCGGGGAGGATGAGGGTGACCGCAACGCCCCGGAGCGCCGCCGAGGCCAGGGCGTGCAACATGGACTCGTCAGGAACGAAGTACGGAGTCGTCAGCACGAGCTCCCGCTGAGCGGCGTACATGGCCGTCAGCAGGACCATCTGCATGCCCTCCCCGAATGCGTTCGGTCCGGAGGGCAAGACCTGAACGATCGAGGAACCGTCCTCGGCCAGGTGGTGCAGGTCGTGGCTGTCGGCCAGCGCATTGAGTCCCTCGCCCGTCTCGAGTTCCCAGTCTTCGAGAAACGTGACGCCCAGGGCCTCGACGGCAGGCCCCTGCACCCGCACCATCGCATCGACCCATTCGCCGACCCCGGCGTCCTGCTTGAAGTAACGGGGATCGACGAGGTTCTGACTCCCGGTGTACGCGATCTCGCCGTCGATCACGACGATCTTCCGGTGTAGTCTCAGGTCGGCCCGGACAAACAGCATCCGCACCAGTCCCACGTCGAGAGCCGACCGCAGCACGACCCCTCCCTGCCGTAACCGCGCGGCCGAGGGACTGGACAGGAACGGACGGCTGCCCAGGGCATCGACGAGCACCCGACAGATGACGCCCCGCGACGCCGCCCGGATCAGGGCGTCGACCACGCCCTCGGCCAGTCCGCCCGCAGTCCAGATGTAGAACTCGAGATGGCACGTCCTCCGGGCGGCATCGATGTCCGCGATCAGCCGGCGGAAGAACTCCTCGAAGTGGTCGATCAATTCGAGTCGATTCCCTGGCAATGGCGGGATGTCCGTTCCGTTGCGGATCAGACGAACCAGTTGCGGCGCCGTGATCGAGTCGTCCTCGACCACCGGGTAACGTGTCCCCAGGCCCTTGAGCCAGCTCTGATAGGGGCCGTGCAGCCGGGCCGCGCGCTCGGCCCGACCTCGACCGAGCCGCAACTCGCCGAAGAACAGGTACACGATCGCACCCAGAAACGGCACACTCAACAGCAGCGTCAGCCAGGCCATCGTCACGCCGACCGAGCGCCTCCGCATGATCACCCGGATCGACAGGCCGATCCGGATCACCCAGTCGAGGACGAACGCAAGGACAGTCCAGGTGGAGGGGTTCATGCGCGCCTTCACTTCATCAGAGCGGACCAGGTTCGTCGTGGGATTTGCTTCGTGGCACCACCTGTTCAAGGTCGGTGGCATCGCCTGCCGGGTCGAATGCGGTGTTCGTGGTGAAAATCCTGGCCCTCTGCGTCGATCAGAGACCCGGAGGAAGCGGGACCGACATCTGATTGCTCACGATCCGCGGATCGCCCGCAAACGGGGCGGGGGCACCAAGGCTCAGTGCGACCGAGACAACGCCCCCCTGCCCCGATTGGGCACCCAGCAGCCGACGGCGATCGATCGCGATGGGAAGCGTCCGGTCGTTCCCGATCTCGCTCGGCTCGACCTTGTACGCGGCATGTACACCGGCGGGACCGTACAGGTTGACCCACCACTCCGAACCGCTTACCGGCAGCACGTCCGCCCAGCGGACGTCGAGCGGCACGGTGTCGAGGATCACGGCAAGAACTCTCGATCGGCTGATGGGACCGTTCGGCGCTCCGAGCAGGGCAAGCCGACCCGGGCCGACTGAAGGGGTGGACAGCTGGTTCTCAACCGCCGAGAGCCACCAGACCTCCCCCAACTTCCGCTCCGCCCGGCGCCGCAGGGCAGGTTCTTCCACCTCGCCCGTCAGGGTTGCCGTGGCACGAACCGGATCGAAGGCGAGCGTGATGTTGGACTTCGCGAGCGCCTTGTCGGTCGCCAGATGTCTCTTGAGCAGTTCGCGACCCTGTTCGGCGGACAGCTCAAACGCGGGACGGACTCCGGCGAACAGATCGGGACCGACCGCCTCCGCCCCTTCGACCACTGGCTCTGGCAGCGGGTTCGCCGGCTCGGTACGGAAGTGACCGCCCAAACGAGCGTATCGAGAGGCTTCTGACGCAGATGCGTCTCCGGTCGCCTCCAGCCGCACCCACTCGGCGACGTTGCCGAACGTGTGGAGGAGGCCCCACGGGTTCGGCTGGAACGCCGGCTCAGAAGGACCGGGGTGAACCGGCGCCGTTGCGTCGATCGCCAGCGCCGGCTCGGGACCGAGGAAGTTCGCTCCCTCCGGATGGCTCGGCTCGTCCCCCCACCAGAACGCGGCATCGCGGTCGGAACGGGCCGAGCGAAGCCACTCGTCCTGGCCGGGCAGGCGGTACGTGATCCCTGTCGCGTCGGCCTTGCCGAGTGCCTGGCAGTAATCGAGCGCAGTGCTGAGGGGTCAGGCCGAAGGCGGGCTGGTTGGGATCTTCGAGCGGGAACTCGTCCGAACGGTTCTGAGGAGGCTGATAATCCGGTAGCCGGGCGGTGAGTTGACGATTGCTGACCTCGGTCGAGGCGATGTAGAGGGAAGGCGAATTGGCCGATGCCGAGGCGTCGCTTCCCGGTATGCGAACGAACGTCAGACCATCGGGGCCTGGTCGTGGGAGGGCCGCCGCACGCTCGGGCTCAAGGGGGCGCCCCATCCGAACGGGCCTGGGTCCGGCGCGGGGCCGCCTGGATCAGGGGTGGGGAAGTCGTCGATGCCGGCGACAAGCGAGTTGCTTACCAGGGCGCCGGTCGTGTTGTCCCGGACCGCCGCCCGGACCTGGACCTGCTCCGGCCGAAGGTTCCGTACGGACCCGACCGGCACCAGCACGTCGAGTCGGCTGGCACCGGTGGCCTCGCGAGGGGTCAGCGGCGTGACGACCACGCGACCGTCCGGGAGCGATACCTGCATCGCGTAGCGCCCGACGGCCCGAGGGGTCGCGCGGTCCCAGACGGCCTCGGCCACGATCCGGAAGTCCTCGAACCCCGGCCCGGGGTTCGCCACCAGACGGGCCGGGCCGGCCCAGCGGTCGAGATGGATCGGTTCGGCGTTCTGCCCCCGGACCAGCGGGCCGTTGAGGCAGACAACCAGCCACGCAACCCGCGCAAACGCGGCGTGAAGTCGATTGTGGCACATCGGGTCAGCGCTCCTCAACGGGTCGGGCGAGACGAACACGGTTCGGTCCCCTCATGTTGCCGGGGCCATGTTCCCAAACGTACCATGAATTATGGTCTTGAGGGTCGAGTCGTGTCGCTCGCGAGTCGCCGCCGGGACCGCGATTCATGGGACATTGCTGATGCCTGCGCTTCATCGGATGCCGCTGTTTTATCTCCTCGCGACGGTCGCTGCCGCGGTGGCGGCCCTGGTGGCACACGGACATCGGGACGTTCCTTCAAAGGCAGTTTACCCGGATGGTTCCGCGGCAGTCTCGCCGCAACCTCCTACCGGGGAACCGTTTGACGCGAACCCTGACCCGACTTGTGGGCCGTCGGGAACGGACGGGGGCCTGGCGGACGACGGCATCCTGCGCACCCCGGACGGGCTTCGACGCAAGGTGTTGGTGAAGTCCCTGGACATCGTCCCGAGCCCCGACCCCGGCGGGCCTCGCGCCGCAAGTCCTACCCTGGATTACTTTTCGATCCTGTTCGTCCTCGACGAGCGGGTCGCCGGGGACGGCCAGCCGTGGTTTCGCGTCGGTGCGCGGGACGGGACGCCGATCGGCTGGGTGCCCGCGTCGGGCGTCCTGGAGTGGGACACCCGACTGATGGCGCGGCCGACCGAACGGGCCGGGCGTCGGGTGTTGGTGATCTATCGGCAGCGGTCGTGCCTGGCCCATGCCCTGGCCGGGGACGCCTGCCCCGAGCACCCGGACGGCTGCCCCATCGAGGGGGAGGAGCCGGCCGTCCCGGCCCGGAACACCGACAACGCCGGGACGACGGCCGGGTTCCCGATCCTGGACGCCGGGACGGTCGACCTGGCCGGGGGGGCGAGACCCGACGATCTTCGAGGTCGCGAGCCTCGTCTCGGACCGCGCGCCGGTGAAACCGCCCGATCGCCCCCCGCCCAACCTTCAGGCATACCTGAACCGGGTTTACGTCGCGTTCGCGATCGACACGACGGCCTCGATGCGGGCGTCGATCGACGCGGCCCGGACGCTGGCGGACCGGCTGGCGGCCGACGCCCCGGTGCGGTATCCGGGGGTGTCGATCCGGCTCGGCCTGGTCGAGTACCGGGACGAGATGGCGTCGCTGTACGGGTTCCGTACGCGGGTGGTCACTCAGTTCACCGACCCGCGCTCATTCCGCCGTGCCCTCGATCGACTGGAACCGGCGGCGGGAGGGGACGGCTCCGTCGACGAACAGGTGCTCGACGGGGTCGCCGCCGCCCTGCCCCGTCCCCCCGAGGAACCGCTGGGGGCGGTCCATCACCTCGACTGGCCGACCGGACGGGCTGGGGAACTCGCCACGAAACTGCTTGTGCTGCTGGGAGATGCGCCGGACCACGACCGCGACCTTCGGCGCGCTGGTGTTGTCGCCCGTCGTGCCCGGGAGGCTGGCATCACCCTCGCGGCCGTGGCGATCGACCGCCCCGACCGTTCCCGAGACGAGGAGGCCCGCTACCGTGCCCAGTGGCAAACGCTGGCCGAAGGGTCGTATCGTCCGCTCGACCCGTCCCGGAACTATGAGGCGTCCGATCGAGCCCATGCTGGCGTCGCTGGGCGCCGATCAGCCGATCCTGCCGGTTCTCCAGGTTCTCATCGACGATCGGGTCGAGCAGGCGAAGCAGCTCGCGGCCCTGGCCGAAGCGGAGGCCGAAGCGCGCCTGGACGCCTATGTGACCAGCCAGGGGCTGACGATGGAGCAGGTTTACCCCGTGCTTGTCGATCTCCACCGGGGAGACCCCGAGCCCCGGCCCGACCCGCGTTTCGGCGGTCGCAAGGCCCCATCCGTCCGTCGAGGCTGGATCGCCGAACAGATCGACGGCGAACGGCTGGTGAACGTCGAGGTGCTGATGACTCGCGACGAGCTCGATGCGCTGATCGACGAGCTGGCCACCGTCCAGCGAGCCGCCGAAAGCTCGGCCAGCGAACTCCGGGACCTGATCCAGATCGGCACGGCCGCCGCGGTCGGCGAGACGGCGTTCCTGGCCGCCGACCGTGGGGAACTGACCTTCGCCCAGCACCTCGCCCGGCGTCGCGGGCTGCCTCCCCCGCCCCCCGACAGCTTGCTGAACCAGAACCAGTCCGACCTGCTCGAAGCCGACGCCCCGACCCGCGCCGCGCTCGTCGACCGGCTCAACACGGCCATCGCCGCCCTGGTCCGCATCCGCAACCAACCATTCTGGGACGACCCCCGCCGCACCCTCGACGGCATGGCCGCCATCCCTTACGCACTGCTGGAGTTCTGAGCCCTTGGCCGGCGGACCTTCGGGGCCTTCCCATCGTTCAGGCTGATGAGGTTTGCGGATGGATTTCGGGCAGAGCGGAGGACGGGCGGGTGACCTCGCGAACCTAATCGAGCGTCCCGCGCATGATACTCAATTCGCGAAAATCCATGTAATCCCGATTTGGTCTTTGAAAGTTGCTTGAAGGATCGGAATAATCGTTGGACGTTCGAGATCATACGACCAATCGGACATAATATAATACGCCCGTTCAGCAGCCGAATACTTGTTAGGCGCACCTTCGTATGGCAGCGTCCGGGCGTGTGCGTGGTTTCCGCGACGGTGGACCCTTGTGGGGGCTTGACCGCTGCGGTACGCTCGTCGGGGTCTGGTGTATCTAACGCCGGCTAGGCGCCCGAGCGTCCGTGCTCGGTGCGTCTAACCCCGCGTCGTTGAAGCGACTACGTGCCGGGGTCCTCGGACGCATGGGGGGATGGGCGGGGCCATCTGTCCTCTCGGGAGCCACTGCGGTGGTCGCTTAACTCCCGCGTTAGGCGTTGGGAGGCCATCGGATGTCGGATGGCGTGGTCGTGTTTCGCGGCCTCCGGTTCGCGAAGGCAGAACGCTTCCGGCCGCCGGAGGCTGTCCCGCTGGCGGACATGCCTCCTCCCGGCGGCGATTTCGGACACGCGGCCCCGCAGAATCCTGACCTCCTCGACTACATGTGGGGAGAGACGTTGGCCCCGGGGGACGAGGATTGCCTGACCCTGAATATCTGGACCCCAGCCGCCGACGTCGGCCGCCGCCCGGTCATGGTCTACATCCACGGCGGGGCGTTCATCATCGGGTCCGGTCGGTGGGGATGGTACGAAGGGACGCGACTGGTCGAGCGGGAGCAAGTCGTCCTCGTCACCATAAACTACCGCCTTGGGGCGTTCGGCTTCCTCGATCTCAGCATGGCCGGCGATGCGGCATTCGCCGAGAGCGCGAACTGCGGTCTCCTGGATCAGATCGCGGCGCTCCGTTGGGTTCAGGACAACATCGAACGATTCGGCGGCGATCCCAACTGTGTGACCGTCTTCGGCGAGTCGGCCGGGGGGATCAGCATCAGTTGCCTTCTCGCATGTCCTCAGGCCCGGGGGCTGTTCCGTCGCGCGATCTGCATGAGCGGGCCGCCGAGCATGGTCCGTTCCAGGAAGTTCGCCGGCCGAGTCACGAAGAAGTTGATGCAATACGCCGGAGTGGAGTCGGCCGAGGAACTCGCTGCGCTGCCGGCGGCATCCCTATTGGCCGCGCAGGATAAGACGATTCGGGGCGCAGACTTCCTCGGGGAATTGCTCTATGCCCCGACTGTCGACGGGGTCGTGTTGCCCGAACCGCCGCTCCATGCCATCCGGACCGGAAGCTCGGGCGAGGTCACGCTTTTGACGGGGACCACGCTGGACGAGGCGCGGCTCTGGAGCTTGTACAACCCGATCCTCCGGGTCCTGCCGTTCGGGGCGCTGGGCCGATGGTTCCGGTCGCTCGGCCTTGAGGGAGGCGCGGTCCGCGAGGCCTATCGCCGGGCTCGTCCCGAATTGGGGTTGGGAACATTGGCGATGGCTGTTGCCGGAGACTCGCTGTTCTGGCTGCCTCAGATCCGGCTGGCGGAGGCGCACGCGATTCATCGGCCGGATACTCGCATGTATCTGATCGCATGGCAGACGCCGGTCCGCGGGGGCCGACTCGGCGCCCCCCACGCGGTCGAGGAACCGATGATGTTCGGCAACCTTGACGCCAAAGGCGCCAGGCACATGATCGGAGATAAGCCCGACCAGGCCGCTGATCGGGAGTCCTTCTCGCGGGTTATGCAGCAGGCTTGGGCGGCCTTCGCTCGGACAGGCGACCCGAGCCACGCCGGCCTCCCGGACTGGCCTGTCTATGATCAGGCCGAGCGGGCGACGATGACTCTGGACCGTACTTGCCGGGTGGAGAACGATCCGCTCTCCCCGATCCGTCGTGCCTGGGACCGGCTGGCGTTCGATGGGGTTCATCCTGCGGTGGAAGAATTGCCGCGGATCTCCGACATCACCCAGTATCTGGCCGTTCGGGCTTTGTGCGGGCTAGGCGTCGCAGCGGCTCTCGGGGCTTCGCTCTGGTTGGTACTCAGGACCGCCTAACCTCGCGGGCGGGTGGCACTGGTTAATCGCCATGTCCGGGTGCCACTGGTCGTCTTCGTCCAAGAAGAAGCAATCCGCTGGTTCGACTCCACCTTCGAAACGACCCGAGTACGTCGGGTCGCACGAGGAGGTCGACAGGGCGCTGCCCGTCTGGCCGGAACGGGTCTTCGGAGCCAAGCAGATTCGCGCTGGAACGGCTCGTCGATCAACTGCGTGAGCAAGATTCACACGGAAATCGCCAACTCTTCCTCGATGACGTCTTCGTCGCCTACCTCCTGGCGTTCTTCAATCCGGGGCTGCGAACCCTCAGGACGATCGAGGATTTCAGCAAGACGCGACAAGCTCAGAAGCACTTGAGGATCAGCAAACTCTGCAAAAGCACCCTCTCCGACTTCAACAAACTGGCCGACCCCGCCCATTTGCAACCGATCCTCGACCAACTCCGAGGCGAACTCTTCAAGCCCGGCTCGCGGAACGACGCCACGCCTTTGGCCGAGCTTTACCGGAAGGTGCTCGCCGTCGACGGCACGTTCCTCAAAGCGGCCGCGTCGGTGGCCTGGGCGATTCGCCGGCGAGGCGGGAAAACCGGTGCTCGGCTCGACTTCCGCGTCGACGTCGAGAACTGGCTCCCGGAACTGCTGGTCATTCCCGACGCACAGCAAAGCGAGGCGAAAACGGCTCAGGAGTCGATCACGCCCGGGGCCATCCATCTCTACGACCGGGGCATCTTCAGCTTCGATCTGATCGCGGCTCACGCCCCCAAATCGGCCGATTTCGTGATGCGCATCCGGGAGCCTGGACCGCGTTGCCCGAAGCTCGAAACCGTCGAGACGCGGGAGTTGACGCAAGAGGCCCGCGATGCCGGAGTCGTCAGCGACCGGCTGGTCCGGTTGCAGGGATCGACCCATCGCAAAGCGCCGGACCTGGTGCTCCGCGAAGTGGTGATCATCCCCGCCGCCGATCCCGCGAACCCGGTCTATTTGCTGACGACCTTGCTGGAGGTCGACGCATCGATCATTGGAATACTATACAGGTATCGATGGCAGATTGAGCTGTTTTTCCGCTGGCTGAAGTCGTACGCCCGATTCGACCACCTGATCACCAGCGTTCCGGTTCAACATCAGGGCACTGGTCGGCTGACACCGAATTTCCCCGCACCGATTTTCCCTCTCATTTTCAGAACAGGCACTACGAAGGTCGACCACAGTTACGTCATGCTTCCTCGTCGCCGCTTCTATCGTTGGGTCTTTGTCCTGGCGGGAGTCTACAACCTCGCCTGGGGCCTTTGGTCATCCCTCGACCCGCAGTGGTTCTTCCGTTTTACCGGCATGCCCCCGCTGAATCATCCCGCCATCTTCGCCTGTCTTGGCATGGTTGTCGGACTCTACGGCGTGATCTACCTGGAGGTCGCTCGCGTCCCCGAGCGCGGTTGGCTGCTCGCGGCCGTGGGCCTGCTCGGGAAGGTCCTCGGCCCGCTCGGCCTGGCCACGCTCATCATCCGTGGGACCTGGCCTACCTCCGCGATCGTGCTGTGTTTGAGCAATGACCTCATCTGGTGGCTCCCCTTCGCCATGTACCTGAGAGACTCCTGGCCGTCCTACAGGCAGGGCCTTTCCTCTCCCTCCGTCGGCGGGGCGCCGCACATGGCTCCTCCGAACCCGGCGTGCTCTCCACTTGATCCCGTCTTCGCCGGGCATGATCAGATCCCGTTCGCATTCGCCGAACAGTTTCTCCACAGCGAACAAAGCCCGTATGGTATGCGTCTGGAAGGGGTGATGCACCGAAACTGGCATCGTCCCGCCGTGCTCGGGCCACTGTTCTGGCTCCTCGGGAAGCTAGGCATCCTCGTTCCCCATCAGGCCGAGGATGTTCCCACGACATTGGTCGTCCGGCCGGGACGGAACGCAAGCGATGGGCTCTACCATATCTGGGACCGCACGTTCGCCTTCGCCAGGCCGGTCCGTTTCCGGACGACCATCATCTATGATGCCGAGCTAGGGAAAGTGGTCGATTTGGTCGGTCCAGGGAACATGCTCTACATGGTCTGGGATGCTCGTTTCCATGCCCCCGATCGGTTCACTCTGGATACGAATTCTTGTGCCCTTCGCGTCGGCCTGAAGAAGTTCTGGATGCCGCGCTGGATGTGGAAATTTCTCCTCGGCACCGTGACGTTCTCGCAGGTCGCGGACGCGACGGAAGCTGATTTGGTTCGCATCAACCTCCTGGTTCGCCATCCCCTGTTCGGTCGCATCTTCGGGTACGAGGGGAGCTTCAGGACCATCCGCACCGAGAATCCAGTCGAGTCGGCAAGCCAAAACGTCGTCTAACCCCGTCGGGTGGCACTGGGAAATCGCCATGTCTGGGTGCCACGGGTCGCATTCGGCAAGTGCTCAAGTTCAACAATAAAGCACTATTGTCGATGACCCGACCAGTGCCACCCGCCCGAAGAAGTCGCCGGCAATGATGGCCGGCCACGCCGGTTGTTTGTCCCCGTCCACGCGCGGTATTATTGCCGCATGCGAGAGGAGGCGCGCATGGCAGTCGCGACCGCGGAATTGCTGGCCGTCCTGTATAACGAAGATGAGACGGCGTGGCTGGAGGCGATGGCCACGCTTGTCCGCCGTCGGGACCTGGCGGGGCTGGACCTGGACAACCTGGGCGAGTATCTCACGGACATGGCACTGCGAGACCGGCGTGAGGTCAAGAGCCGCCTCGTTGTCCTGTTGGTCCACCTGCTGACGTGGGAGTCCCAGCGGGAGAAGCGGTCGCGCAGCTGGCGGACGACGGTGCTGAACCAGCGACAGGAGTTGGCCGACCTCGCCGGCCGCGGGGTGCTGCGGGCCCACGCGGAGGCCGTCTTGCCGGAAGCGTACGACAACGCCATCGAACTCGCCGCATCGGAGACCGGGCTGCCGAGGACCTCGTTCCTGGCGGCCTGCCCATACACGATCGAGCAGTTGTTCGCGATCGACCTGTCGGAGGACGAAGGCGCCTAACCCGGCGCCGCGGCGGGCCCGACGCGGCGCTCGCCGGTCACTCGAACGTCCCACTCGGCGGGCCGGTCCGCGGAGCCTGGGCGTTAAGCGGCGTTCTGAACTCCCGACTCTCTGAGCATGGCCATGACTCTCGAAAACACTCTCTCGCGGCTCAAGGCGCTCGGCAACGAGAGGATGCGTGCGCAGAACAAGAAAAACGGCGCCGGTGACAATCAGTTTGGGGTTCGGCTCGGTGACATCCGGAAACTGGCAAAGGAGATCAAGGCCAACCACGAACTGGCGATCGCTCTCTGGGAGACCCGGAACATCGACGCCCGGCTCCTGGCGATCCTGCTACTCAAGCCCAAGGATCTGTCCGTCGACGCGATGGATCGGATGGTGCGATCCGTCCGGTTCGTGCAAGTGGCGGACTGGCTCAACGCCAATGTCGTCAAGAAACACCCCGACAAGGAGGTCCTTCGCCAGGGGTGGATGACCGATGAGGACCCCTGGGCCGCCCGCGCCGGATGGAGCCTTACCTCCGAGCGCATCGCCAGGGACCCCAAAGGGCTCGACTTGACGGCGCTTCTGGATCGAATCGAGGCCGAAATGGGGGACGCCGCCCCGGAAGTCCAGTGGACGATGAACTTCTGTCTCGCAGGGATCGGGATCCACTTTCCGGAGCACCGCAAGCGTGCCATCGCCATCGGAGAGGCCCTGGGAGCCTATCGGGACTATCCTGTTCCCAGGGGCTGCACCTCGCCCTTCGCTCCGATCTGGATAAACGAAATGGTGAGTCGGGCGGGTAGCTCGGGTGTCGGGCTCAGCGATGCTCCGGGTCGGTAGAGGAAACGGGCGGGTGAGCCGCCAGTGGCACCCGATCGAGCGGGCCGCCTACAGCGGTTCACGCTCGCGTTGCGCCCGGAAAATGGGGACAGGCACCCGTCCCAGGAGACGTTTGCCTGGTCCGAGAGCGTGCTCATGGGCCGGGAGCCAGTCCCCATTTTCCTCCGTCGTGCGCGATCCAACCGTGAACCGCTGTAAACGCGTTGCCGCGGACCCGGCCCGCCGCGGCACGTCCTGTTCCGTCAACGGTTGTCCTCGGCGGGCCGGTCCGGTGAGCTTCGGTGTCAGGCTGAAGACTGACTTACAAGTCGGGATTTCGTCGATCCGCCAAGCAGGCCCGGGGTCAACATGTCCTCAAGTTCATGTCCCGCCAGCGAGAGCGGATCGGGCGGGTGGTCCGCTGCCGCCTGCATCCGCAACTGCTCGACGAGGAAGGCGACGCGGCGGCGGTTGGCCTGGCGATGGTCCTGCCAGGCCCGGTATGCGTCCGGGTCGTGGGCGTCGGGGGGCGTGGCGAGGGCGTGGGATAGTCGGGGTGGGTTGAGGAACGGGGTGGAATAGCTGTCCACCCTCGACAGGAATCGACCTGTTCCCAGCACGGCGTCGATGTTGGCGAGGACCTCCCGGTTCTCGGTCAGCTTCGTGTGTTCCTCGTTGACGTAGCAGGTCGGCACGGCGATCTGGCCGTCGTGGTCGCGCAGGGCCGAGACTCAGCGGCACGCTGCCGTCGCCGGCGCAGGTGACGTTGTACGACGACTCGACTCCGATCGCGTCGAAATCGCGAATGCCCGTCACCGTGGGCTGGCCATAGCCGGCCACGTGGAACATGCGGTCGGGGTCGATCGCGTCTTCCAGGTGGCGATGGAACGAGTCGGCTCGGTCGAGATGGAGCGGTGAGACACGACGGTCGCCGTAAATCGCCGGGTCGTAGAGTCGCCGCATCATGGGCAGGCGGCGGATCGATGGGAGCATCTGGTAAGGCCCGGGAAACGAGTTGATGATTTGCAGCAGGCCGTCGAGGTCGTGGCGATGGTCGAGCCAGGCGAGCGACGCAACCGTTTCAGCAAGGCCGGTGAAGGCTTGTGGGATCAGGAACGAACCATGATTCGGGGTACCGAGCAGGACCAGACGGCCCCCTCGGGAGTTTCCGTCGCGATCGTTCATCGACCGCCAATCGTCGGGGTAGTTCTTCACGAAGGCGCACGCGACCAGCCCGCCCATCGAGTGTGCGACGATGTGGATCGGGCCGCCCTCGAACCCGTGGCGGATCAGGAGACGGAGTTCGTCGGCCGCCTGATCGATGTCCTTGCGCCAGTCGTACCAGAACGGCCGGACGTTCCAGCGCCTCGACAGGCTCAGCATCAGGATGCCGTAGTACTTCTTGAGGATGCCGGTGGGCGCGGCGTTGAAGCCGCGATTGAGTTCGAGACGGCCGTCGGCGTCGAGTCGCAGCCGTTCCAGGCGTCCCCGGAGAACCTGCCAGTAGCTGAGCCAGACCCGGTCGCGGTTGCCGCGCGGGTCGACAGTCGTCAATTCGCTGCCCATCAGGCCGGGGATCACGATGACGTTCCCCCGGGGCACGCCGGGGCTCGCCTCGCGACGAACCCGGTTCGCCCGGGCGAGTTCCTGGAGCCGTCGGAGGCGTCCCTCCCCGAAAGCGACAATCAAGGCTTGCTCCTCGGACGGGTTCGCTGTCCGGAGGATCTTCGCGAATTCAGAGAGGTTCGCGGCCTCGACACGGGCGAGGAAGGCGGCCTGGTCGTTCATGGCGCGTTGGGTTCTCGACAGGGGCAAGCGATCGCCCGGGCGTCCCGGACGCCGGCGCGGGGATTCCCCGTCCCGCCGTTGACGTGCGGGCGCCGGGGCCTATTGATAGGATCGAGGGCGGCCCAATGCGGGTTCTCATGATGTCCGGGCGCGGCCGGGGCCCGCGCCGTGCTTGCCGGTCATGCCGATCGCGCGGGCCTCGGGAGGCGAACCCGCGCGATCACCACGCGGTCAACTCGCGCGTTCGGACGCATACTGATCCCGGATGTAGTCGTTGAAATAACGACCCTTGGAATCAGCGTCGAGGAACTCGTCGAAGGTGGAGTAGGGAACGTCGTAATACAGATAGACGTGACCATGCCCCTCGTCGGTGAACTCGATTTCCAGGATGCTCGATCCCGGATCGTAACCGACGGCGCGAATCAGGAGGGAATCGACGGGCTGACGATCCATGGTCGGGGGCCCTCGCGAGGACGGGGCACAAGGCGACGACAGCCGATCAGGTTAAGCATAACGGGTGGTGATCCAACACGCGAGACACGCCCGGATCGGGGCCGCCGCGTTCCGGGAGGTCCGGAGACGGGGGACGGCCCCGATTCGGGAGTGCGATGGGCCCCGATCGAATCAAGATGGGCTTTCGCCATGCCCGGCGTTCACGATCGGCTGGGTGCCCCGGTCGCTGCAAAGGACGACGAGCAGGTTGCTGACCATCTGCGCCTTGCGATCGTTGTCAAGCTCGACGATGTTCTGATGCGAGAGCATATGCAGGGCCATCTCGACCATGCCGACGGCCCCCTCGACGATCTTTTGACGGGCCGCGATCACGGCGCCGGCCTGCTGGCGCTGGAGCATCGCATGAGCGATCTCGGGGGCGTAGGCCAGGTGGCTGATCCGGGCCTCGATCACCTCGACGCCCGCCTGTGCCAGCCGATCCTGGATTTCGGTTTTGAGGTGCTCGGCGACCTCGGCGGTGTGGCTCCGTAGCGAGATGTCGTCGTCGTGCGAGTCATAGGAATAGTTGCTCGTCAGGTTACGCAGGGCGGCCTCGCTCTGGACATGGACGAAGTTGGTGTAGTTGTCGACGTGGAACATCGCCTCGGCGGTGTCGATCACGCGCCAGACGACCACCGCGGCGATCTCGATCGGATTGCCGTCGCGGTCGTTGACCTTCAATCGGCCGCTCTCGAAGTTACGGACGCGGACGGAAACCTTCGACTTGGTGTAGAACGGGTTCGCCCAGCGCAGGCCGGCGGTCCTGACGGTGCCCTTGTAGTCGCCAAAAAGCTGGAGCACCTTGGCCTCGTTCGGATTGACGATGAACACCCCCGCGAGGCCGACGACCCCGAGGATGGCGAGGAGGATCCCCAGCAGGATCACCAGGGGGTTTCCGAGTCCCGATCCCGCCAGCAAAAGCACCAACCCGCCAATCCCCATCACCAGGCAGGTGCCCAGGGCCACCAGCCCCGATACGACCTCGCGTTCGATCTCTCGAATCGCCGGCGGTGTCTTCGCGGTCTCGGCCCACGCTTCATCAACCATGCCGGTAGACATCGGATGCCCTCCAGGAACTTTACGTGCGCCATCGCTCGATGACGGGCCGCTCATCATGGCGTCCCCTTCTCGCAGTGTGTTCGCCGGACGAGATCGTTCCTTGTCCCGGATTCCCATCCCAGAGGATGACCGGGGCGTTCGACATGTCATGCCAACCGAGATCCGCGCCCGCACGATTGCCTGACGGTCGGTGCGCTGATTGCGGCAGTGAACGCCTCAAGATTTGGAGATCCCGCAGCCAGGGCACTCCACGTTCGCGCCTCTTACTCGAAGCAGATCAACCCATGATTGCATCACGACGGTCCAGCCGATCTGTCGATCCCTTGAACTTTGTTGCGTGTCTCGTGCTCGCGTCGTGCGTCGTCGTGGGTGGCCCCGGTGCGGTGCGGCGCAGGGCGAACAGGAGAGTGCCAGCGTCCTCGCGTCGAGCGAACCCGCCGGTTCTACCGACACGGCCTCGCAGAGCACGACCGGGCCGGGGGAGGCGTTGGAGTACAACAAGGCGTTCTACGTTTTGGATTCGCTCAATGCGGGGCTGTCCTCGCTCGATCGCGAGCCCGAGCTTCAGGCCCCGCAGTCAACCTGGGAGAACTTCGTCTCCTCCTGCGAGGCCGGTGACTACGACCGCGCCGCGCGTTCGCTGAACCTGAACGGCATCCCGACGGCGAAGCAGGCCGAGTTGGGGCCGCGGTATGCCCGGATGCTCAAGAGCGTGCTCGATCGCAAGGCGTACATCTCGTGGGGCAGCCTCTCGGACCGTCCCGACGGCACCGACGACGGCTTCAACCTGAAGAAGGCGCAGTCCGGTAGCACGTCGAGCGACGGGCCACGACGCGAGGTCGAGTTGACTCGCCTCTCCCTTGACGGGCGCGACGTCGAGATCTGGCTCCAGCGCGTCAAGACGTCAGAGAGCGCCCCGGTCTGGGTGTTCGCGCGGCAGACGGTCGATAACGTCCCGTTGCTGTACAGGGAATTCGGGCCGAGTCCGCTCGAGGAGCGGATGCCGACGTTTCTCCGGGAGCACGGCGTCGGTCAGCTCGCGCTCTGGCAGGTCATCGGGTTGTTCGTCACCCTGGGGCTGGGCTACCTGATCGGCTGGGGGATCCAGATCATCGCCGAGCGTGTGCTCCGCGACGCCCCCTCATACTGGACGACCACGCTCGCCCGGTGTGTTCGACGGCCGGTTGCCATCACGCTGGGCCTGGTGTTCTTCTACCTGATCGCCGTCAACACTCTGAGGCTGGCCGGCCCGGTGCTGATGGTGCTCGAACCACTGGTGATCGTGCTGATCGTCCTGGGGGTGGCCTGGACTCTCAGTCGCGTGATCGGCTGCGCGTCCGAGTTGTTCAGCCGTCGTTACACCACCGACGAGGCCAACAGCGAGGCCCAGAGCGTGCTGACCCGCATCAAGGTCGCCAAGCACGTCCTGACCGCACTGGTGATGGCCGTGGGGCTAGGGATCGCACTGAGCCAGTTTGAGTGGTTCCGGGCGCTGGGGACGGCGCTGCTGACTTCCGCCGCGGTGGGCGCGGCGATTCTCGGGCTGGCCGCGCAGCGTTCGCTCGGCAACATCTTCGCCGGCATTCAGCTGGCGATCACGCAGCCGGTACGGGTCGGCGACGCGGTCATCTTCGAGGAGGAGTTCGGCTGGATCGAGGAGATCGCGATCACTTATATCGTCATCCGGACCTGGGACTTGCGACGGCTGGTGATCCCGACGGCCTATTTCCTCGACAAGCCGGTCCAGAACTGGACGATGAACGGCGAGAACATGATGAAACCCGTCTATCTCTACGCGGATTACCGCGTGGACGTCGACGCGGTGCGCAAGGAGTTCGAAACGATCCTCAACGACCAGGACGACTGGGACCATGAGGTGCCACCGATCCTGCAAGTCACCTCCTGGACGAAGGATTCCGTGGAGTTGCGCGCCCTCTGTAGCGCGAAGGACCCGAGCACCGCCTGGACCCTCCATTGCGACGTTCGCGAGCGGTTGCTGGCCTATCTCCGCGATCTGGAAGGGGGCCGTTACCTTCCGCGCGAGCGCATCCTGCTCGACGGCCGACGCCGTCAGGGTTCGGCGTCGAACGGGAACGGTCAGGACCGGGACCGCGACGCCCGGAAGACTCGGAAGCGATCGGGCTCCCGCTCAAATCGATCTCGTAAGGGTGCCGGCGGGAAGGCAAGGTCGAAGGCGGAAGTCACCCACGACGCCCCCGAGGATGCCGACGGCGATTGAGGGAGTGAAACGACACGGCCCTCCGGTGGTCCATGGCGGACGACCGGAGGGTCGGTCAAATCGTTCACAACGCTGGCGGACGGCCCCGGCTCAGACGATCTCGACGAGCTGAGTCTCGAACGTCAGGTTCTGGCCGGCCAGGGGATGGTTCGCGTCGAGCGTGATCTGGCTCTCGTCGATATCGGTCACCTGGACGGGGATCGCCGGGCCGTTCGCCTGGCGAACCTCGAGGCGCTGGCCGACTTGGGGCTCCATGCCGTCGGGCAGTTGCTCCTTCGGGACGGTGAGCATTCGATCCGGAGCGCGGGGGCCGTAGGCCTGATCGGACACGATTTCAAACGTTTTGTGATCGCCCGGGTTCATCCCGACGACGCCGGCCTCGAAACCGGGAATGACCTGTCCCTGGCCGATCGTGAACTCGAT
Organism: uncultured Isosphaeraceae bacterium; assembly: GCA_963779675.1. GTDB lineage: Bacteria > Planctomycetota > Planctomycetia > Isosphaerales > Isosphaeraceae > CAVZZM01. The sequence continues at coordinate 547,948 of CAVZZM010000014.1, read as the reverse complement.
CGGCGCCCGGCCCTCGGAGGAGTCGAAGACTGAACCGTCCGGAAGCTTGCCCGTGTAGTGGACTTTGACTGTATCGCCTGACTTGGCTGCCATGAGCGTTTCCTTTGTTCCGTAATTTGTCTGAGCACGTCAAGGAATGTTTACGACGAATGGTTGACATGGCGACCCACGCCTCGATAACAACTGATGTGCCGAGGTAAAGGGGTCGTAGTTTACTGAGATTTGCTGCTGCGGACGTGGGACCGTTCCGTGCCATTATGGCGATTCCGACGCACACCGCAAGGTTCGTCTCTTGAGGTCCGGGTGACGGCGCGAGGTTCTCGGGGGGTCGCGATGATCGGTCGAGCCCTGTCCGCGACCGGGATCGGGCCGATTCCGAAACGAATGATCCGCCGTCCTGATTGTGTTCCCGCCTGCTGTCGGGTTCGGTCAATCTGAGGAGTTCGAGATGCATTCCAGGATCAGCGGACTGATGTCGAGGCCTCGCGTCGAGGTGCACTCGATTCCGGCATTCGACGGAAAAGCCATTGCGGATGGTCCGTCGGTTCTGGCATCGTATGCGGCCGGGGGGGCGTCGAACCGGCGAACCAGAGAGCGCCCCCATGACCAGAACAGTCGTCCGTTGTTCGATGGCAGGGTGCGGCGGGCCCATTACGTCCAGGTCCCCGGTATCAGATCCGCGGCCAGCGCTTCTCGGGAAGTTGTCCTTGGCCAGACGGAACTCCATCGACTCGCGGGCCTTCCTCCCTTTTGAACACGTGGAGATGCACGACCGATGTCATTGAGCGTACGAACCCAGGTTCCGATCTTGTTGCGTTCACTGAGCCTCGCGATGCTCGGTGTCTGCCTGTCCCTGGCCCCCTTGGCACTCGCGCAGGAGAACGTCGTGACGCCGGAAGAGATGACGAAGACCGACAGTGGGCTCATGTACAAGGTGGTCGAGCCCGGAACGGCGCAATGCCCGAAGCCGGCCAGACCGCGGTTGTTCACTACACCGGCTGGCTCTACGAGAACGGCAAGAAGGGTGAGAAGTTTGACAGCTCCAAGGACCGGGGGATGCCATTCAAGTTCCCCGTGGGCCAGGGCCGGGTCATCAAGGGCTGGGACCAGGGCGTGGCTCAGATGAAGGTCGGCGAGACGCGTTTGCTGCTGATCCCCCCTCAGCTCGGGTACGGTGCCAGCGGCGTTGGCCCGATCCCACCGAACGCGACGCTCCTCTTCGAGGTCCAGCTCCTGGGCGTCGAGTAACGAACCTCTTCCGCGTCGGGTCGGTTGAGTTCCGCGGGCACTTGACCCACCCGACGCAACCCGTCTCCTGCCCGTCCTGAAATCGAGGGAATCGAACGTGGCCAGCGATCGGCGACGAACGGTCGGAACCTTCGCGGCGACTCTCATTGTTCTGGCGTTCGGCGGCCGTCCCGTCGCGATTTGTGCCGACGAGAACCTACGTGCCGACACGCCCCCGGCTGCCGCCACAGCACCGCAAGACGCGCCGTCGACTCGTACGGAGCGCCCAAACATCGTTCTCGTGCTGGTCGACGACCTGCGACACGACGCGGCGTCCTTCCTGGGTCATCCCTACCTGGAGACGCCGAACCTCGACCGCCTGGCGCGCGGAGGGGCCGTCTGCGAGAACACCTTCGTGACGACCTCGCTCTGCTCGCCGAGCCGGGCATCGATCCTCACCGGCCAGTACGCCCACAACCACGGCGTGATCGACAACTACACGCCCGTCGCGCCCGACCTCCGGTTTTTCCCCGAGGATCTCCAGCAAAACGGCTACGAAACCGCCTTCATCGGCAAGTGGCACATGGGGGACACCGACGAACCCCAGCGCGGTTTCGATCACTGGGTCGCCTTCAAGGGCCAGGGGATCTATTACCCCGGCAACCGCGGCACGACCCGGGTCGTGCCCCAGACGAGCGACGAGGGCTACAACGTCAACAGTCGTCGGGCACCCCAGACCAGATACATCACCGACGAGTTGACCGACCTCGCCCTCGATTGGTTGAAAGACCGCGACCCGGACCGGCCCTTCTTCCTGTACCTCTCGCATAAGGCCGTCCACTCCGACTTCGTTCCCGCCGACCGCCACCGGGGGCACTATGCCGGGCAAACGGTCCCCCTGCCGGCCACCTACGCGAACACGCCCGAGAACTACGACGACAAGCCCATGTGGCTGAAGAACCAGCGCAACAGTCGTCATGGGGTCGATTTCGCCTACAACCTCGAAGATTTCGATCTCCAGGCCTACCAGCAACGCTATTACGAGACCCTGCTGGCCGTCGATGAGAACCTGGGCCGGTTGATCGATGCTCTCGACGACGCGGGACAGCTCGACAATACCCTGTTCCTGTACATGGGAGACAACGGGTTCCAGTTCGGCGAGCACGGCCTGATCGACAAGCGGACGGCCTACGAGGCCTCGATCCGTGTCCTCCTGGTCGTCCACTGGCCGGCCCGAATCCCGCCAAAGACGCGGGTCAAATCGATGGTCGCCAACATCGACATCGCGCCCACGCTGCTCGACGCCGTGGGGGAGACACCCAGGGACGGTGTCGAGTACGACGGAGTGAGCGTCCTGGATGCCTGGCTCGGTCACGCGGGGCCGGATCGCGACGCCCTGCTCTACGAATACTTCTGGGAGTGGAACTACCCCCAGACACCGACCATGCACGCGATCCGCACCGACCGTTACAAGTTCATCCGCTATCAGGGGCTCTGGGATCGCGACGAGCTGTACGACCTGCGAACCGATCCCGACGAGTCGACGAACCTCATCGACGATTCCGACCACCGCGAACTGATCGGCAAACTGAAAGACCGCCTCTTCCGCATGCTCGTTGAGTCCGACGGCCAGCAAATGCCCCTACGGCAAGAGCGTGGCGAGCGCTACCCGTGGCGACGCCCGGACGGCGCCTCGCAGGCCCCCTTCCCGGAGGAGTTCTTCCGCAACCCGCGAGGACGCTAAGATTCTGAGCGTATCTGCGCGGCGATCCGAAAAACTCGGGTCCCCCGTTCGGGAGTCGGCTACGCCATCAAATACAGGAACGCCTCGTCGGCCCGCTCCTTTGTGACCTCGTCCGTGACGAATCGTCTGATCGTGTAAAAGCCGTACAGCGTCTTGATCCGGTGCGTCAGCCGGGCTTCGTCTCGCTTCAGCATCCCTCGCCAGTAGGCAGGGTCGCGGGGATCATGTTCGGCCTTGATGACGGGACCGAGTTCTGCTCCGACATCGGGCAACGACCGCCACAACCGAATGTGCTGGTGGTGAGCCGGCAAGGCCTTTCGCGCGAGTCCGTCGTAGCCGACTCGGTCCAGCTCGGTGATCCCCGCGGCATGGTTGATGAGGTGCCAGAGCCCGCCGAAGCCTTGTTTCTTCACGGCCGCAGTGCTGATCAGTTCGCCGATGGTGACGTCCACCAGATCCTGGACGGATTCGTACGGGGGGAACTCGTCGTCGTCCGGGGGCAACTGCACCTGATTCCCGTCCCGCCAGCCAAGCTCCTTGCCGTAATAGCCCCGGCCGGCGTGGGCGTTGTCGAACCCTTCGATCAGCGAGCGAATCCCGGCGACGACCTGCGGCGTCGCGTTGTCGTCATGGTCATGAAAGGCACGAAGCACGATCGAGGTGAAGATGACGTTGTGGCCGGATTGCCTCGTCTCACCGACGTTCCTCCGGAGTGCGTCCGCGATCGACGAGACGGCCTCCGGTGTCGGCTGCTCGCTCGGGAACGGTCGGAAGAGGTCGGTCGGCGTGAGTCCGGCGCGCTTGACATCGAACCAGATCGCTTCCTCACCGCCGATCACTCGTTCCAGCTCGCCTTCGATGCCCCTGTACACCTCCTCGGGGAGGTCGGGCTGATCTTCACCGAAGAAGTAGCCCGCCACGACGGCCGCCCCGAGGTGCCCAGCCATCGTCCCGACCTTGTGGCCGTTGGCGAGCCCACAGAGGCCCCCGAAGAGATATGCGAAGTCGATCATAGCCCGATTCCTGAAATTGATGACCAGTCCATCTTGCCGAAGAACTTACGCCGAGAGCGGCGGGGAGAGATCCCACAACCACCGGGCGTGAATCCTCATTCGACGTCGCGACCTTCCACGACGTCGGTGATCGGCGGGGCGCGGTGGGGGCCGTCGATCTGGCCTCGGCGAAGTCGGCCGAAGTAATCGCGGAACGCCGCCATCGCCTGGTAGCTCATCACCAGAATGATCGGGACGTTGGCGAACAGCATGCAGCCGGTCCCCAGGTCGGCCAGGTTGCCGAGTTGGGTGTCGGTCTTGATGAACTGGGGGATGCTGGCCACGACCGCCGCCAGGCAGAACAGGACCTTGTAACCGATCACCGCGCGCTCGCCGATCAGATAGATGATCCCCTGCTCGCCATAATAGCTCCACGAGATCAGCGTCGAGACGGCGAACAGCCAGCAGGCCAGGGTCACGAGCCACTTGCCGAGTCCCGGGATCGCCCGGTCGAACGCATGGCCCGTCAGCGCAGCGCCGGTGAAGTCCCGGTACACGCCCTTGTCGATCAGGACGAGCTCGTCCGGGACCGATCGCCAGTCCGAAGGGTCAAGCGCGACGGTTTCCCAGGAGATCTGCTTGGCCTGGGCCGCCTTTCCCGGATCGACGGCGTCCGGCTGCGCCGAGTCGATCGTCCCGGTCACGCGCACCCGGTTTGATCCTTGCTTGCGGCGCTGGTTGTCGGGAACCTCCGCCATCAGGAAGAACCCGTTGCCGATCCCCCAGGAGTCGGGGGCGGGCAAAACGGGCAGGTTCTCCAGTCCCGAAGGGGCTTCGACCTGCCATCGCACGCGGTTCAGGGCCGAGCCCCCGTTGTCGTCCGCCTCGACCTTGACCAGACGGACCTCACCGGCGAAGTCGCCGTTGGGCGCGCGGTTCCAGGTGTCCGTCGACAGGATGACCAGGGCCGTCAGGGTGCAGACCAGGCAGGTGTCGATGAACGGCTCAAGGCCGGCGACGACGCCTTCCCGCACCGGTTCGTTGGTCTTGGCCGCGGAGTGCGCGATCGGCGAGGTGCCCTGCCCCGCCTCGTTCGAGAACAATGACCGCCGCAGGCCGGTCGTCAACCCGTACCAGGCTGTTGCCCCCAAAAAAGCCCCGCCGGCTTCCGACGGGTTGAAGGCGTCCGTCACCACGTACCAGAGCAGGTCCGGCACATTCGCGGACCGCACCACGAGCACGGCGACACCCGCCAGCAGGTACAGGCCGCACATGAACGGCACGATCCGGCCGGCCACGTCGCCGATGCGGCGAATGCCACCGATGATGACCATGCCGGTAATCAGGGCCAGGACGATCCCCGAAAAGACCTGCGGGACCTCGAAGTATTCGTTGGTGATGTTCGCCACGTTCCAGGCCTGGAACATGTTGCCGCCGGTAAAGGTCGAGATCATCAAGGTGATGCAGAACACACTCCCGATGAGCCTGGCAACGGGTTTTGCCCAGCCGCCGACTCGATCGCCGAAGCCGCGATCAATGACCCACATCGCCCCGCCGTGGGGGTTGTCCGGGTCGCTGGTATCACGGTACATCATCGCCAGCGTGACCTCGACGGACTTGATCGCCATGCCGAGGAACCCTGTGACCCACATCCAGAACAGCGCCCCCGGCCCCCCCACCCCGATGGCCAGCGCCACCCCGCCGATGTTCCCCAGCCCCACCGTCCCGGAGAGGGCCGCGGAAAGCGCCTGAAAGTGGTTGATCGCCCCCGGATCGCGACGGTCATCGTACGTGCCGCGCACCACCTGGACGCCGTGCGTCAACGCCCGGAACTGGATGAACTTGCTCCAGACCGAGAACAGCACCCCGACCCCCAGCAAAACCGCGAACGTCGGCGTGCCCCAGAGGACGGCGATGACCGAATCGATCAGGTCGTTGTAGCGGGCGAATAGCTGGTTGTCATCCATGCCGGGTTCCTGGCGAGGTGGAGACGTGACGGAGTTTGGGCGGGGAGAGCCTACCGTCGCGAACGAGGCGGGACAACCCGGCGAGAGTCGCGCGAAGGTCCTCGATCGACATGCCGAGGAACGAAAGCGAAGAGTTCGGGAACGCGACCACGGTTCGGGAGAGAAGAACCAGGATGGCCGCGTTCCCGGAAGAGGAACTCCTTCAGACTACCTGGCCTCCTCCGGCAATTCCATGACCTCGATTTTGCGGATACAAACCTTGCTGCCGGGGTCGTGTTGCTGGAAGGCGAAGTGGCCTTTCTCGAAGGTGCGGTCGTGGTCGAGGAACTGGAAGAGGGTCTTGCCGTTGACCCGGACCTCGATCGACGCGACCACTTTCCCCCGGTAATTGATGTCGCGAACCTCCAACTCCTGGACATACCACGTGTCGGGGGCGACGATCGGGTCAAACTGGTGCACCATCGTGTAGATGGAGCCTGTCCGGATCGGGTCGCGGTGGGTGCTGTTGATCTGCGACTCGTAGCCGGAGGTGAAGCTCGGCTCCTTCGCGGCCCGGAAGTACAGGCCCGAATTGCCCTGGTCGTTGATCAGGACCTCGGCCCGAATGCGGAAGTTCTTGTAATCCCCCTTGGGACTGTACAACATCGAGGACGCGCCCGAACCGCAGAGCATCCCGTCGATGACCTCCCACGTACTCTTGCCCTCGTTCCCCGGCAGTTCAAGCATCTCCCAGCCACTCAAGGTCTTGCCGTCGAACAGGGACGTCCACATCTCTCCTTGATCGGCGGCCGGCTTCCTGTCAGGCTGGTCCTTGGACTTCGCCTTGGCCTCGTCCCTGGGGGCCTGTGGCGGCGAGGCCAGGACATTGGTCGCAAACAGGCCACCGAGAATCATGACACCGACGATCGCGGGGATCGCCACGAAGCGCGTCCTCTTCATCGTTCTGGATTCCTTCGTGAGCAGGGATCATTCATTCTCGAGTCGGATCGCCCGAGACCGTCCTGGAGCGGGCGGATCGAGGCGTCCTTCGGGCAAGCGGATCTTACGACACCCCCGAAGATCACGCCAGAACCCAGTCCGCGACGCCTCAAGGGAACCTTCTCCGTCTCCTCTGGGTTCCTGCTGGCCCCGTCATGGGCGACCCTGCTAGGATGAGGCGGATTTGACTCCGGCCGCTTGCGTGCCAAACTTATTATCGGCCTCACCACGAGAGTTGACATCATGCGTTGGGTTTCGCTAATCGTGCGCGTCTCGTTCCTCACGATCACGATCAATGCCCTTTTGGGAGAGGCCGGAGTGCAGGATGCCGCGGGAACGGCGTCAAGCACGGCGACGACTCCCGCGGTGCGCGAAGGAGGGGCCCTGCAACTGCACGACCAGTTCCTCGAACTGCGCGGCCCAGGGAGACGTCGATCTCCTGTTTTTGGGGGATTCCATTACCCAGGGCTGGAACAACAACCCCATCTGGCAACGCTACTACGAACCGCGCCGCGCGGCGAACTTCGGCATCGGCGGTGATCGGACGCAGCACGTCCTCTGGCGGCTGGACCATCACGAACTCAAAGGCATCGCACCGAAGGCCGTGGTCCTGATGATCGGTACGAACAACGTCAGCAGTAACTCAGCCGAGGAGATCGCCGAAGGGGTCGAGGACATCGTGGACAAGATCCACGCCGAATTGCCCGAGACCCAGGTTCTCTTGCTCGCGGTCTTCCCCCGAGGAAAGACCCGCTCGTCCGATTTGAAGGTCGACGAGATCGAACCCAAAATCGCCCAGATCAACGCCCTGATCGCCCCCCTCGGCCGTCGCGATTACGTCGAATATCTCGACATCGGCGACCACTTCCTCGACGCCGATGGGAAGCTCCCTCGTGAGATCATGCCCGACTTCCTCCACCTGAGCCGGAAGGGATACCAAATCTGGGCCGAGGCCATGGAGCCGACCCTCTGGCAGCTTCTGGAAGGCAACCCGAGACAATAAATGGGTGATCGTGTGCAAGCGACATTCAGTCGTTGCGGCGCGACGGTCCCTCCGGCTCGTCGGCGCCGTTGCGTTGTTTCGCCTCGTTGATCGCGTCGAGCAACATGGCCAGACGTGCCCGAAGTTCCTTCGCCTCGAACAGGGTCAGGTCCGTCGAGGAGAGGCGATCGAGCACGAGGCATAGTTCTTCCGCAAACGTGGCTCGCTCCCCATCGGTCATCGCCGGACCCAGTAGGCATTGATTTGGTTGCGTGACGAACCATGTCGGTCGGACTGGCATTGATCGCTGGCGGTGGTGGGAGAGGACGCCGCGAGCGATCGACCGCTTGTGTACAATCTACCATCCCGCGCGGGACTTTTGGGCGAATTTGTCTCTCGGGACGTCAGGGTGCCCACTCGCCTGATCGAGCGTGTGCCCCTCGATCGTGCTTCAAGGGCCTGCGAGTCAGGTCCCTTCACTTCGAATCGAGATCTTGGCGTCCTGCCGTCGGATCGACCCGCTTTCCACCAGGGGCCGGAGATTCTCCCCATGTTCGACCTCGAGGCGATCCAGGCGGCCCTCCGCGACTTCGGCATCGACGGCTGGCTCCTGTACGACTTCCGGGGGAGCAACCTGCCGGCCCGTCGCGTTCTCGATCTCGAGAACCGACCGCTGACCTCCCGACGTTTCTTCTACATGATCCCCGCAATAGGCCCGCCGAGGAAACTGGTTCACCGGATCGAGACAGGCGTCCTTGACCACCTGCCGGGTGAGGCCACAATTTATCTCGCCTGGCAGGAGCTGGAGGCAGGACTTGCGTCCCTCGTCTCCAGCAAGGGGACGGTGGCGATGGAGTACGCCCCCGGAACCTCGAACCCGTACGTTGCCCGGGTCGATGCGGGGACGGTCGAGGCCGTTCGCGAACGGGTTCCGAGATCGTCTCCTCAGGCGACCTGATCCAGCTTTTTGAAGCCACCTGGGACGAGGACCAGTGGACCATGCACCAGGAGGCCGAGCGGTTCACCACCGCGGCCTTCGACCTGGCCTGGGGCCTGATCGCCGATCGCTGTCGGGGTGGGGGCTCCATCCGGGAGAGTGAGGTGCAGGCCGCGATCATGGACCACTTCCACGTCAACGGCCTGACGACCTACAGCCCCCCCATCGTCGGGGCCGGCCCGCACAGCGGCGATCCCCACTTCGAGACCGCCCCCGGCGCCGACGACACGCCGATCACGACCGGCGATTTCGTCCTCATCGACCTCTGGGCCAAGCTGGACCGTCCTCGCAGCATCTACAGCGACCTCACACGTGTCGGTTACGTCGGCGAGAGCGTACCGGAAGCGTACAGCGACGTCTTTCAGGTCGTCGCCCTGCGCCCGGGACGCCGCCATTGCCCGGATACGCGACGCCCTTGCCTCGGGCCGAACCCTGCAAGGCTACGAGGTCGACCGCGCCTGCCGCGACGTGGTCGTCGAGGCCGGCTACGGGCCTTATTTTATTCACCGGACCGGCCACAGCATCGGCCAGGAAGTCCACGGCAACGGGGCCAACATGGACGATCTGGAGACCCACGACGAACGACTGGTCCTTCCCCGCACCGGGTTCTCCATCGAACCGGGCATCTATCTCGCTGAGTTCGGCGTTCGCAGCGAGGTGGACGTGTTCATCGACAAGGATCGCCAGGTCCACGTCACCGGCGGCCTGCAAACCGAGGTCCTGCCGGTGCTTCGCTGAGGGGGGACGTAGGCAACTTGAAGGCTCGCCCGAGCGGCACATTCCTCTTGTGCCGGTCGGGAACCCCGATAAAATCCGCCTCCACTCATCGAGTGGCCGTCTCTTCACGCGCCCGACCTGCCTCCAGGATAGAGTCGGTTCTCTGAGCCGTTGTGGAGATGTCCAGGATGGACGACGCGATTGATCGCTTGCAGAACGTGGTTCGGGCCGATCTCACGGCCCCGAACGGGGCATCGCGTCACCGTCGCTGGATCGGTCGTCGCATCAAACCAACGGCCCAACTCACCTCAGTTGACGGTGCGACCACCGTTGGGCCAGACAAAAACTTCCCTCCGATCGAACGCGACGGAACAACATCGTTTCGCGACGAGGTTCGGCTGCTGGGCGTCGGCGGCCTGGTCCTGTTCCTGATCCTGGTGGTCGGCGGCCGGCTGGGCCTGGAAACGCACGGTTCCAAGTTCGCGCTCTACCTGACGCTGGGCACGGTCTTTCCGGCCTTGCTCGTGATGCTCGAAGCCGCGCGGCGCCTCGGGCGCCCGGGACGGGCGGCCTGGTGGGTGGTCGCGCTGGGGCTCGCATCGTTCGGTGTCGGGAACGTGTTGGCGTTCCTCGCGGGGCGCTTTGATTCAAGCCTCCTCATTCTTGCACTCCTCAGCGCGACGGTGCTGTTCGTGGCCCGTGGCATGCGGATCGAACCGGCTTCCGGCACCGTGACCTGGGCACTGCATGATCGTCCTCGAAACCATGCCGGAGGCTGGTCGGGGCTGTCGCTCTCACTGGTCGTCCTGCTGATCCTGACGGTCTCGTGGATCGTCTCGGTTCGTCTTCTGTTCTGGACGGACTTCGAGGCGTGGATCACGACCTCGCTCGATCGGGTCTTCATCCTGCTCGGCGCCCTGGTGCTGGTGGCGTGGAACCTGGGGGCCGTGACCACAACCGAACCCCGACCTCGTTCTCGACCGCGCTGGATGATCGTGGCCGACGTCGCCGCGATCGTGCTGTTCGCGCTGGCAAGCCTCCGCGTTGACACGCTCGGAGCGCCGTCGCCGGTTGATCGGGACGACCTGGGCCTGTTCCGGTTCCATCACTGGGGGGCGGCGGTTGGCCCGGCGGAGCTATTGCGACAGGGCGGGTGGTTGTTGTGGGACGTCCCCTCGACCTACGGGTTTCTGAGCACTTTGGCCATCGCCTGGCTGCCGACCCGGAGCGTCTGGCAGTCGTACTACATCCTGCATGCGTTGACGTTGACTCTCTCGGCGTCGATGCTGTTCGTCGCGCTCCGGGCGCTGCGGAGTGGCCGGTCGAACTATGTCTTCGCACTCCTGGCGACGTTCTCGGTCGTCTTCCTGATCCCCGGCATCCCCTGGCACCTGACCGGCCCGTCAGTCCATCCCCCGCTGTCGGCGTTTCGCTATGTCGGCTGCTATGCCTTGCTGGCCGTGTTGATCTGGGAATACCGGGGGGCGTTTCCGGGACGAATGTATCGAGGAACCCCCATCGTCGGCGGGTTCGTGCTGACGTTGGCGATGCTCTGGTCGCCCGAGAGCGCGATTTACGGGCTCGCGATGTGGGTGCCGTCGTATGGCGTGATGGCCTGGCGACGGGCGTTGCACGCCCACCCCGGCGCCGGTCGTTGGAGAGCGCGTGCTGTCTCCTGGCTCCTCTGGTGGGCGGTCCCCCTGGCGATGGTCGCCACAGCGCTGGCGGTCATCGCGGCGTTCTATCAGGTTCGCCTCGGCCACGGTCCCGATTGGGCACGGTTTCTCGACTATTGCGCGACCTTCTCGGGGGAAGCCTACGCCATCCAGCAGCAGCACAGTCCGGACGGGGCGATCTGGGTCTTGTTGCTGGTCTTCGCCGCGCTCTCGACGTTCGCCGCGGCGACGCTCGGCCGACGCGCTTCGTGCGCGACGATGGCCCTCGCCGCCGGGCTCTGGGGGATGCTCTGGGCAACCAGCGGCTACTATGTGATCCGGGCGTTCGACAACTTCCTGCTCTGCCTCGGGCCGATCCTCGTGCTTTGCCTGGTCATCGCCTTCCGCGTGATGGAGAGGGACCGGATGGGCCCCCGGCTGGCACTGCCGATCCGGGCCGCCCTCATTCCCATTCTGACGGTCTGGGTCACGATGGGCTTCGGCAACATCGAACGCCTGGGCGACTGGGGACATGCCTTGAAGCGAGGCTACATCAGCAAGGTCGATCGGTTGATGCCCCCGGCCGAACCCGAGCTGGTCCGCCTGCTGGAGCGGGCGAACGTCGGTCGCGACGAGCCGATCGTCTACCTGGACCCTCCCATGAACGTCTTCCCGCTCCGGCCCGCGACGACCCGCGCGGCCGGAGCGGAGGTCCGCTGGCGCAATCGTTCGTGGCTGCCGACTCTGCCCTACGTCCCGTTCTACCACCTGCCGCCGAAAACGGCCCGGATCTATCTCTCGCGGTTTGTCACCCAGTCCCCGCAAGATGGCTGGCTCATCGAGGCGAAATCCCTGAACGCCCCGATTGCGTACGCCTGGTTGTTCGACGAGATCGCCCAGACCCATGACCCCGTGGCCACCTTTGAGGATGGGGACTGGAAACTAACCCGCTACGTCCTGCGCGACCAACAAACGGCCCTCGCATCAGAACATTCCATCCGACGTTGATGCTCGGTTTCGGCCGGATGCACACCGGGACTTCGGCCGGGCGAACAGTCCTCAGTCGTCTCCAACTCGTCAAACGTCTTGTTGAGGATCGGGTACGTCTCCCAGTCCTCGTGGTCGAAATGCCACCACTCGACGTCGTTGACGGTGAAGCCCTCGGCTTCCATTGCGTGACGCAGCAGGTCGCGGTGCCAGCGCTGGAGAGAGGTCCCGCCGGGGTAATGCGGGGCGGCGCGGGGGGAGAACTCGTCGTAGCCGCTGACCATCTCGACCGGCTCGCCGGTCTTCAGATCGTACAACGAGAGATCGACCGCGCAGCCGCGATTGTGGCGCGATCCCCTGTCCGGATCGGCGACGAACCCCCGGCTCTCGGGCGGGGTGGCGTCGTGGAACATCTTCGTGACGTGCCAGGGCCGGTAGGCGTCGTGGATCAGCAGGCCGTAACCCACTTTCGCCAATCGTTCGTGGGCGCGCACGAGGGCCTCGGCCGCCGGGCGCTGAAGGAATGCCCGGGGGGCGTTGTAGAACGGCGTGCCCAGGAAGTTGTTGTCGGTCGCGTACCGGATGTCGAGCCGGATCGTCGGGCTCAGGGTCGTCAACTCGATGAGGTCCGCCGCGCGAAAGTCGCCGTCCTCCTCGGGCGGGCGGGCTGCCAGGGCCTCGGGACGCAACTCCTCGACGGGCCGTAGCGGAATGACCCGGAACGTCTCCCCCGACTCTCCCCGGATCGGCCGACGTAACAGCTCCATGCCGGCGGCCACCACCTTCGTTGCCCGACCGTCCTCGTCTCGGGTGAAGACAAGCCGCTCGCCGTCGTACATGTTGAAGGACGGAAAGGCGAAGACGTCCGGCTCGATCTCCTTCAGGGGGTCGAGCTCGAACCATTCGATCAGGGCGTGCAACGTGCCGGAATGCTCCAGGATGTACAAAACAATGTGGTCGTCCCCGTACTCACCGATGAGCCCCTTCCAGCGTTCCGGGGTGGGCTCGGGTTTCTCGGAGTCGATACGCTCGAAAATGACGTCTCCGCGTTTGATGCGGCCGTCGTCGAGAGGTTGCAAACGCGTCCCGAAGGCCAGGCGATCGTCGACGATCAGGTCATCGCCAATCGCGCGAGGCGCCTCGGCGGCCCTCTCCGAACACTGAATAAAGCAAGCCCCCCTCGCGTTCGATCAGGTCGAAGGTCTGTTTCCCCTCGACGTAAGGACCCGCGAGCGTCCGGCATCGCTCGGGGTCGATCGGCCCCGTGGTCGTGAGATCGGGAAGCGGTTCGTCCGCCTTCGCCGCGAGCATCAGCCGCAAGGCCCCCTCGGCGATCCGGCCGGTGACGGTGTTGGCACAGTCGCGGCTGGTCGTCACCACGACGCCAAGCTTCACGTCAGGCAGCGCCAGCAACGAGGTCGCGAACCCGTAGACCGCCCCGCCGTGGCCGATCGTGCGATGGCCGTCGAGCGTGCCGAGGGCGAACCCCAGACCAAACCGACCCGTTTCCCCTTCCGGGACGCACTGAGGCGTCGTCATCTCGCGCAGGGTCTCCGGCTGGAGGACCGGACCATCCGGGCCACGACCATCGGCGAAGAGGACCTTCAGGAACTGCCCGAGGTCCTCGACCGTCGAGTACAGGTTCCCGGCCGGGACGGTCGCGATGTCGAAGGTTGGCGCCGGGAACTCGCGGCCGTCGAGCGTCCACATCACGGCTTTGGCCAGCCTCGCCTCCAGTTCGGGCGTCCGGACGAAACCCGACGAATCGAGCCCCAACGGCTCGATCACCTCGCGCCGGACGAACTCGGGAAACGGCTCCCCCGAGACCGCCTCGACAACCCGTCCCACGGTCGCGATCCCGCCGTTCGAGTACTTGGTGCGGGATTCCGGCGGATAGACCAGCGTGGTCTCCCCGAGGCTCGCGATGACCCGTTCGAGCGCTGGTTCCGTGGGATCGAGATAGTTGCCCACCGGTGGCTCGCGGACGATCCCCGCGCGATGGGACATCAGTTGCCGGAGCGTCACCGGTGTGTCGTCGAACGGGTTCTCAGGCGCGAAGCCAGGAAGGTAGTCACTGACCGGAGTGTCGAGATCGAGCCGACCTTGCTCGACCAGGCGCATGGCGGCCATGTCGGTGAACAGCTTCGAGACCGAACCCACCCGGTAGACCGTCCCTGTCGTGGCGAGCCCAAACCCCTGGGACCAGACGCATTCCTGATCGTCGATCAGGATAATGGACAGGGCCGGCAGGTCCTTGTCGGTGATCTCGTGCGCGATGAATGACTCAAGCCTCTCGATCGCGCTCGCATAAGGAGGCGCCGGCTCGACATCGTCGGCCCCTTCCCCTCGTCGCGACAGCGCAACCAGCAGGCAGACCGCAGTCAACACGACGGCCAGCAGAGGGAATGGCCTCGTCATGAAGTTCTCCCTTCGAATCGGGACCATCTCACGGAGAGTCGATCTGGAGAGGGGGCCAGGTTCGCCGCCCTGTGTCGTTTGCCCGAAGATAATTTGTGGGGAATGGCCGAAGAATCGAGGCAATCGACATAAAACAACAAAAACATGGTCACTTATTATGAGTCTGGGGGGGCGAACCGGGGCTACTGCGCTAATGCGTTTGGACTGGAAAAAGATTGACTCTTCACAATTGTCCGTTCTATTGAAGGAAGGGCACGTTCGGCGACGGCACCCAACCTGTCCCGGAGGTGCCCAACGATCACGAAACTCATCCTCTCCGAAGGCACGGGCCATGTCCATTCCATGGGGCCATTCTTCGGGGACTTCCCCACCGGATTGAGCCGACGACGAGGCATTCTCTAACGGTGCCAACATTCGGGGAGCCGATCACGAATCAAGACGAGGAGTTGCCGCGATCGCCCCCTCTCGCGAGCTTGCGGAACAGCGGGTTCTTGAGAGCGAAGTCCATTTCATTTCACAATAAAGGCACATGTTATGTTTTCAGTCATCTCGTTGTGCGTCGTCCTCGGGGCCGTCGGTGCGGATGATCCCTGGATCAAGGTCCTGCGAGACGCCCAACTCGCCAACCAGTCCGCCATCCGCCAGGGCACCGCGTCGCTGGAGATCGAATTCTTACCCGGGAAGGCCGAGAAAGGTCCGGTCGAGATCCGTGCCGAGGTCCAGTGGCGGGACGATGCCTATCTCGCGAAGGTGAAGGTCAGCGACCCGTACAACATCGTCCTCGGGCGAGCGGGCGTCGACCGACCGCTGGACCAGCGCCCCTGGGAACTTATGGCCAACGACGGCAAGAAATCTTATGTCTATGCCGCCCATCGAAATGTCCTGGAGGTTCGCGACCTGGCGAACCAGACTTGTCCCCCACTCCTCCAGGTCCACCCGCGGGTGCTCTCGACGACCTGCTGCCCCCCGACGATCGGGCGGCCCTGGACCGAAATGGTCGGGCTGCTTCCCGCCTCGCCCTCGAAACCGCCCTCGACCCTGGAATTCGAGGAGGTCGAACCCGGCCGGATCAAACAGACCCGGCGCGATCCGGATGGAGGCGTCCTGGAGATCGTCTTCTCCCTCGACGACTGTGGGTATCCGGTGAGTTTTCGGTACACAAACGCGGAGAAGTCGAGATCTCCACTCCGCCAGCTCACGCTTCGATGGAGGAAGATCGGTGACGCATGTATCCTCGCCGATTACGAATCGATCTCGAAGTTGGGTGGCAAGGCGGAGGATGAGGCGGAACCTATCGACTGAAGATCCGGAACATCCGGCTTGACCCGGTCCCATTGAGTACGTTTTCGACCGATAATATCCTCGAAGCTCATCCCGCCCGATGCCGAGATCGACGATAAATCCACTGGTGGACGCCTCTCACGACGAGCCCGATCGGGCGCCGGGATCAGCGAGGAGCGGCTCCGCGAGTTGTCGAACGAGGTCAAGTCTGGGGGGTTCCTGCGGCCATGATCGTCCTGAGCACCGGTTTCCTCCTCGCGGCCCTCGTCCAGCTTCCAACCGGGCTCCCGAACAACGAGGTGGATTCGCGCCGCGGGGGCTATTGCCTCTACGTGGCCCTTCTGGCCAGCGGGTTCGAGCCGGGAACGTTCGAGGACTTCACTCGAACCCTCGGCGAGCCCGGCCCGGAGGGCTATTCGATGGCGGACCTGGACCGCCGCGCCCGGGATGCCGGCGCGGAAACCATCGCCATCCAGTCGACCCTGGAAAACCTCCAGGCCCGGCAAGAGCCCTTCGCGTGCATCGCCCTGCTGGACTCCGCGCACTTCGTGCTTTTGAATCAAATCGAGGAAAACCATGTGTCGATCGTCGATCCGCCTCGGTCCTACACGCTGCCGATCGACACCTTCCGCCAGACGTGGAGCGGGAACTGCTTGCTCATCGGGCCGACCCCGTTCGCGTCGGAGGAGTCGATCAACCGATGGCGCACGCGAGTCGGCTGGGCCCGGACCGCGGCGATTGGTCTCGCGGTCGTCTTTGGCCTGATTCTTCTGTTCCTGATCGCGCGGCCCATGCTCCGCTCGCTGTCGGGTCGACGAGTGGCCCCGACTTTGTGGTTTCTCGTTCTTCTGTAACGAATCAGCCTCATCGGATCGCTGGAATCCCCCGCCAACACGAGAGCCGCACCGAACCAGGCGAATCCGGTTCATGCGGATTCGAAAGGGAGGATCGACATGGAGACGACCATCCGGCGTCGGTCTCGGGCCGGCTTCACGCTCATCGAGACGTTGGTCGTCGTCGCGATCCTCGGCATTCTCGCCATGCTGCTGCTGGCCGCCATCCAGGCATCACGCGAGGCCGCCCGCCGCGCGTCGTGCGCCGATCATCTCCGACAGATCGGCCTGGGGTTGGCGATGCATCATGCGGCGGTGGGGCGTTATCCCCAGGCATTCTTGACCTACAGCAACGCTCCCAAGCGGGGTGGGATCGCCCCGTTCTCGATTCACGCCCTGCTGCTGGCCTATCTCGACCAGAAGGTGCTTTTCGACAGCCTCAATATCCACTGGGAAATCCCTTCTCAACATCCCAACTTCGGGAGTCAGGCCACCGGCCCCGCGAACTCGACGGCCGCCGCGACCTCGATCGCCCTGTTCCTCTGCCCTTCGGACCCGGGCCGTCTCGAGCCCGGGGTGAATTATCGCGCCTGCACGGCCCGAACCCGGGCATGTCCGACGCGCCGCTTATGAATGGGGGCGGGGGGGCCTTTCCCGCCGAACCGTATCCGAC
Source organism: uncultured Isosphaeraceae bacterium (assembly GCA_963779675.1). GTDB lineage: Bacteria > Planctomycetota > Planctomycetia > Isosphaerales > Isosphaeraceae > CAVZZM01. The sequence goes on along the minus strand of CAVZZM010000014.1, from coordinate 530,497 downwards.
ATCGTCGGGTGACATCCGGGATGGCCTGAGTCAGACGGCGGCCTTCAGTGAGCGGTTGAAGGGCGGGGGCAAGGACAGGGCGTTCGACCCCGTTCGGGACATCTGGAGCAGTGGCATGGAGCTTGTCCGCCTGTCGCCTCATGATGCGGACGAGGTGAGGACGGTCTGCTCCGCCCTGCGCGGCACTCCCTCTCACTCCTGGCCGCTGGCCGGTGAGATCTGGATCCAGGCGGGCTTCGGGGACACCCTGTACAACCACGTCGCGCCGCCGAACTGGGAGAGCACCGACTGCAACTGGGGATGGTCGATCCGGTCCAGTCGCGTCCTGTCCACCGGGGCGATCTCGGCGCGAAGCCAGCACCCGGGCGGAGTCAACCTCCTGTTGCTGGACGGTTCGGTTCGCTTCGTCCGGGACAGCATCGGCGAGCCGGTCTGGCGCGCCCTGGCAACGCGCAACGGCAAGGACACCCTCGACGCTGGGGCGTTCTGATCCCGACGAGCAACCTCGACAGGGATTCGAGGGTTCCCGGATCGCCCTTGACGACCACATGACCGATGGTCGATCACCGATGACCAGGGACAGACGCGAGCGACATCTGTCCCCGGTCCCTGGTCCTCGCTCCTCGGTTCTCGGCCCTCGGTCATGTCTCCTTGACCCGCGATCCTCCTCCCTCGGTCATGCGAGACTCGATGGCCCCCAATCCGCGCCGCGCATTCGCCCCATCCGAGTTGATCCGCGTTCCATGACCGACTCGCAAACCGCGAAGCTCCCCGGTCCCCGGTCCCCGGTCCCCGGTCCCCGGTTCCTCGGTCATGTTGTCTGGTCCGGGATGGATCGTCTAAGGTTCCACCCCGCGTTGTGCTATGGTGTGACCATCCCGTTGGACCGGGGCTCTCTTTGCGATGAATTCCCCGCGTCGGTGTCGCCTTGCGGGCGCCTGGCACGATGATCGCATGGAGGCCCGTCTCGGCCCAAGCAGTGGCTCGCGGAAAGCCCACACGGTTTCGAGCAGGCCACGCGGACAGACGAACATGACCCTAAACGGCCAGGATGCCCTTTTTATGAGGTTTCGAACTCTCGTCGCGACGGCCTGGACCGTCCTGATCCTCGTGGCGACCCTGTTTCCCGCGCGCTGGATGGGGCCACACGATGCGAACGGCCCCCTGTTGTTCGGCATCGCGTATCTGGACAAGGTCGTCCACCTGGGCCTGTTCGTCGTCTACGGGTTCCTCTGGCCCGGGCCGGCTCACCCGACGGCCGGTACTCGGCGGTCCTCGTCGGCGGGCTCTTGCTGGCGGTCCTGACCGAGGTCGGCCAGGGAATCCCGATGATCGACCGGAGCCCCGACCCATTTGATATGCTTGCCGACACGATCGGCCTGGCCGTCGGCATCGGTGTCTTCCGCCTGATCGGCCCCTCACCCCATCCCCGACACGCTGAGGAGCCGGTTGTCGTCTAGTATCATGCCCATCATGGTTGCATGTATTCTGGATTCCGCTCGGGTACCTGAGGCTCGGGCAGGATTGGCTGACTGTAAGGACTGCGCGGAATAGATGATTTATGCGAATTTCGTGGACGAATAGGGTGTTCAGGCCGAAGCGTCTCGGCCCTCGCCCTCTCTAAAAATTCGTTACCGAACGAAGCCAATGGGCCAAATTATGCGTGCAATCCTCGTGTTCCCAGTGAGTTGCGCCTCGACGTCGGTGCGCGATTTGGGGGTTCACGCGCGAACCAATCGTCTTGCGATGGGACCTCGCCACGGTCGGGGGATGAGGATGTCTGGCACTCGCTCGAATGGTACGACCCAAATCGAGTGACGCATTGTCATTCCGTCGGTTGACAGGTACAATCTCCGGTTCCAAACCGAGCGAGATCCACTCATGTTCGACGATATCCAGAGCCGTCTGTCGAACGCCTTCGGTCGCTTCCGCGGGCGCGGCAAGCTGACCGAAGAGAACATCCAGGAAGGTCTGCGCGAGGTCCGCACCGCCCTTCTCGAGGCCGACGTCAACTACAACGTCGTCCAGGAGTTCATGGCGCGGGTCACGGAGCGATCGGTCGGCCAGCAGGTCATCAAGTCGATCAGCCCCGACCAGCAGATCGTCAAGATCGTCCACGACGAGCTGATCGAGCTGATGGGGGAGAGCGACCCCACCATCCGCTACAGCAAGGACGGCACGACCATCCTGATGCTCTGCGGCTTGCAGGGCTCGGGCAAGACGACCACCTGTGGCAAGCTCGCCCGGATGATCGCCGCCCAGGGCCGCAAGCCGTTATTGGTCGCGGCCGACCTCCAGCGCCCCGCGGCCATCGAGCAGCTGAAGGTCATCGGCCAGCAGCTCGACATCCCGGTTTACAGTGAGGCTGATTCGGACCCCGTCCGCGTCTGCCAGAACGGCGTGGCCCAGGCCAACCGTGACGGCCGCGACACGATCATCCTCGACACCGCCGGCCGCCTGCACGTCGATGACGAGTTGATGGCCGAGCTCGAACGGATCGAGAAGAAGGTCCGGCCGCACCAGGTGTTCTTCGTCTGCGACGCCCTGACCGGCCAGGACGCCGTCGCCAGCGCCGGCAGCTTCAACAAGGCGCTGGAGCTTGACGGCGTGATCATGACCAAGCTCGACGGCGACGCCCGCGGTGGCGCGGCGCTGTCGGTGCGGAAGGTCACCGGGGTGCCGATCAAGTTTGTCGGCATGGGGGAGAAGCTCGACAAGCTCTCCCCGTTCGACCCCGAGCGGATCGTCGGCCAGATGCTCGGCATGGGGGACATCGTCGGACTGGTCGAGCGCGCCCAGCAAGCCGTCGACGAGGATGAGGCCCGCGCCCAGCAGGAACGGCTCGAGAAGGGGAAGTTCGACCTCAACGACTTCCGCAAGCAGATCGGCCAGATGAAGAAGATGGGTTCGGTCCGGGACATCATGAAGATGATCCCCGGCATGAACCAGATGGCCGGCGACCTCGAAGGCGTCGACGCGGACAGCGAGGTGAAGCGGATCCAGGGCATCATCGACAGCATGACGGCCGAGGAGCGGTCCGACCCGGACCGGATCGACATCTCCCGACGCCGCCGCATCGCCGCCGGCGCGGGTGTCGAGCCGTCGGACGTTTCCAGCCTGGTCAAGCAGTTCGACGCAATGGCCGCGATGGTCAAACAAATGGCCTCGATGACCATGCTCGACAAGGTCCGCGCCCTCACCGGGCTGGGCAAGGCTGGTGCGTTCAACCCCGGTGCCAGGCTCGTCGCCCCCAAGCAAAGTACCGGCAAGCGGCTTTCTCCCAAGGAGCGCGAGAAGCTGCGCAAGCAGCGCGAGAAAGAGGCGCGGAAGCTGCAACGCGAGATGCGCGAGCAACGCAAGGGGAAGTCATGAGCCGGCACGGCCACGGCGACGCCCTCGACTTTGTCGATTTCTGCGACTGGTTGCACCAGTGCGGCGACGATCGCGCCGCCCACGACCTGCTGTGCGTCCTGCTGGGCGAGCCCCATGACGCGGACCTTCTCCTTGCGTTGCGGCGGGCGCGGCGGGTCGTCGCGGTGATGTCGGTCGCCGAACGGCTCGACCCGAGCCATATTGATGCCGTACGCCGATCCGAGATCGCCACCGAGGCGAACGTCGATCTCGCCGACGTTTCGGAGTTGATCCTCCGGTTCGACGCCGCCGCCTCCCTGATCCGCGACGACGAGAACGTGCGTCGCATGGTCCTCCGCAAGGGCCGTCATCTTCGTTCCCGGCATCGTCAGCCGGCACCTCCCGGCCCGGATGGCCTGTACCAGAGCCTCTGGGAACGTCGGGACCGGGACGTGCTCCTCTGGGATTTCCTCACCGATCAGGATATCATCTCGAACCCGGGGCCCTCCGGTTCTTGAGCGCAAACCGACTCGCGGAGTGGGCGATGGGCAACGGTTCCGAACCGGCGGATTTCGACCTGAACGACTTTCGTCGGCAGCTTCTTCAGATCAAGAGGCTGGGCTCGTTCCGGGACATCATGAGGCTGATCCCCGGCCTGGGGTCGGTGCTGGGAGGCGCGGAGGCGCTCGATGTGGACCTCGGTGGGGAGATTGTGCGCATCCAGGGCATCATCGACAGCATGACAGCCGAGGAGCGGGCCAACCCCGGGCAGATCGACCCGTCCCGTGGCCGTCGCATCGCGGCGGGGGCCGGCGTCTGCAACGCGGAGGTGGTCAGCCTGATCAAGCAGTTCGAGATCCTGGCTTCGATGGTCAAGCAGATGGCCTCAATGACCACATTCGAGAAAGTCCGCGACCTCAACGGCCTGGGCAAGTCCGACGCCCTTGGCCCAGAGAGCAGGCTCGGCTTGACCACTCCGGCCTCGACACGCTTCCGATTCAACGGAAGCGGCGGACCCCGGGGGAGGTCCACCCGTTCCCGGTCGAGGTCCGTCACCTCAAGATCGACCAGCCGATGTCGCCCAGGGACCGGGAGACGCTCCGACGGCTCTGGGAGATCCTGGCCCGCAACGGTCGGAAACCGTCGGGCGAGGAGCCCTGGTTCTCCCATTGGAACCGCAACCTCTGTCTCTGGGATTTCGTCGCCGATGAATAAACGGCTGGGCGGATGAGCGAGGACCATCCTCCATCCGCCCAGCGCAAAACCAACGCTCCCTCTCGGGAGCGACTGGATCGCCGATCGACAGGGTTCGTGACGGGGCGGTCGAACCGACCGACACCCGCACGCGGGGCCGCCGTGGGCTCGGGACCGGCCCCGTCCCCCCAACCGGGGGTTCGGCTGAGTGTGAAAAACCCGCGGGACTTGCCATGCGTCCGAGCCGCCCATGCCTGATTACCAAGGAGTTCTGAATTGGTTCGCATCCGCATGAAGTCGATGGGGCGCCGTCACCGCCCGTTCTTCCGCATCTGTGCCATGGACGCCCGGGCCCCGCGCGACGGAAGGGCCATCGAGGAACTCGGCTGGTACGACCCGATGGTACGCAACGCGGAAGCGCGGGAGTTCGTCGACAAGAACCGCATCCGCTACTGGCTGTCCGTCGGCGCCCAGCCGAGCGACAAGGTCGCCGCGATCTTGAAGCGGCACGGCGTCAAAAAACCGCTCGCCGGTGAGCCCTGGGAACTGCCCGAGGAGAAGGCACTCCCCACGGCGAGCGGCGAGTCGAGCCCTGCCGAGGAGAGCGCGGCACCGCAGAACGCCTGAGTTGTGCCCCCGCCGGTCGCCACCGAGATCGAGCCGACGATGTCCGCCATCCGTTTTGACGTGCTGACCCTGTTTCCCGGCCTGTTCGACGGGTTCCTGAACGAGAGCATCCTCGGGAAGTCGATCGAGCGCGGCCAGGTGCGGGCGCACCTCTGGAACCTCCGTGAATGGGCGGAGGGCCGGCACAAGCAGGTGGACGACACTCCGTACGGCGGCGGTCCCGGCATGGTGCTAATGGCCCCGCCGATCGTCTCGGCCGTCGAAGACATCCAGGCGCGAGACACCCACCCTGGGCGCCTGATCGCCCTGAGCCCGAGGGGCCGACGGTTCGATCAGGAACAGGCCCGGCGCTGGCCAGGGAGCCTCGTCTCATTCTGCTTTGTGGTCGCTATGAGGGGTTCGACGAACGCGCGATCGAGATCCTCGCGCCGGAACTGCTGTCGATCGGAGATTACGTGCTCTCCGGCGGCGAGGTGCCGGCGATGGTGGTCATCGAATCGGTCGTCCGGCTGATCCCCGGCGTGCTCGGGGATGCCGCCAGCGCCGTCGACGAGTCGTTCGGGCTCGACGGTGGCCTGGAGTACCCCCACTACACGCGACCGCGTGAGTTCCGGGGCCTCGGCGTCCCGGACGTCCTGCTCGGAGGAGATCACGGGGCCATCGCCCGCTGGCGTCGCGAGCACCGATGCTCCCCGCCTTGACCGAGTCGGGACAAGCCATCCGTCCACATCCGGTCTCGACCGGACCATCAAAATATCAAGCTGATTCATTGCAAGCGAGAAAGTGAGGCCTGAGCCGTGCAGAACCGACTGATGGAGCTGGTCGAACAGACCAGCATGAAGGAGACCATCCCGCATTTCGAGATCGGCGACACGGTCGACGTGCATGTCCGGATTCTCGAAGGCGAAAAGGAGCGCATCCAGATTTTCAACGGCGTGGTGATCGCCCGCTCAGGGTCGCATACCCGTGAGATGTTCACCGTGCGACGCATTGTCCAGGGGGAGGGCGTGGAACGGAAGTTCCCCGTCCACTCGCCGCGAATTGCCGACATCATCGTCAAGCGATCGGGCAAGGTTCGCCGGGCGAAGCTCTACTACCTTCGCGAACGAACGGGCAAGGCGGTCCGCTTGAAGGAACGGCCGCTCAGCACCCAGGCCCGCGTCAGCCAGGCGGAACTCGAGGCCGCCAAGGTGGCGAAGAAGGAGGCCAAGACCGCCAGGAAGGCCGCCAAGGCCGAGAAGAAGGCCGTCGAGAAGGCGGAGAAGCAGGCCGTTGCCGCGACCGGCGAGAAGCCGAAACGCTCCAAGGGCCGACCGAAGCCGAAGCCGACCGAGGCCCCGCCGGCCGAGAACGGCTCGTCCGAGGAGCAGAGCTGACCGGGTCGATCGCCTTTCGAGCTCGAACTTACGACGGCCCCGGGCGTCGCCACGGCGTCCGGGGCCGTTTCGTGCGTCGCGAAATGGGGAAAATCGCCGGTATGTCCTGAATCTCGTGGTTCTCATCGCAGGAACTTCCCCCCCTCATCAGCTGCGGTTAAAGTGAAATTGAATACCTGTTGGACCACCGGCCGGGTTCCGTTCCATCGTCACAGTCCCCCGGATGGTTTCGAGACAGTTCCGAGGCAGTGAGGTCACGAGATGGTTTCAAGCTTCCGATGCGATTGCTCTCGATCCGGCGTGGGCCCTGCCGCTTTCGTTGTTCTCGGGGCCCTGGCGTGGCTCGCTTCCATCTACCAGTCCTCCGCGAACGCGGAGGGACCAGGGCCAGGGGCCGACGAGCCAGCCGGGTCGTTATGGCGGTTGGTGCCGATCCCCGAGACCTGGAAGGAGCCGCCCCGGGTGCGGCCGGCCGAGGGCCCTGGCTCGGGCCGCGATGGATATGCGTGGTATCGTTGTGAGGTCGCGGTGCCCGCGTCGTGGGAAGGGCGTACCCTGGAACTATTCGTCGAGCCCGTGGACGACGCGCGCGCCGCGTATATCAATGGCGTCCAGGTTGGATCGGCCGGCACGTTTCCTCCTCGGTATCGGACGGGACTCGGCGAATCGGGCCGTTACCGCATCCCGGACGGGCTCGTTCGCGCCGGTGAGACAAACGTCATCGCGGTGCGCGCTTATTACAACGACGGACGCAGTAATTTCGCCGTTGCCGCCCCGAGCCTGTTCGACGAGGAACATGGCGAGGCCATCCGAATGGAAGGCCCGTGGGCGTATCGTTCCGGTGACGATGCGACGTGGGCCGACGGCCCGGTCGAGATCGCCGAGGCCCACTTCGATCAGGTCGATCCGTTCGAGAACCTCGACACCTATCTCCACCTTCGACAGGGGGACATCCCAGCCCTTTCCCCAACCGAGGCCCTTGAGCGATTCGTCGTCGCAGACGACCTGGCCGTCGATCTTGTGCTCTCTGAGCCGGAGATCGCTCAGCCGCTCCAGGTCACTTTCGACGAGCGAGGACGCCTCTGGCTGGTGGAATATCGTCAGTACCCGGAGCCCGCGGGGCTGAAGGCCGTGAGCCGGGACAAGTTCCTGCGATCCGTCTACGACAGGGTTCCGGAACCTCCACCGCACGGGGCCCCGGGCAAGGATCGCATCTCGATCCACGAGGACCGCGACGGTGACGGCACCTTCGAGTCGCATAAGGTCTTCGTCGAAGGTCTGAACCTGGCGACCTCGGTCGCACGAGGACGCGGCGGCGTCTGGGTCCTGAACCCTCCTTACCTGCTGTTTTACCCCGATCGAGACGGTGACGACCGCCCGGACGGTGACCCGGAAGTCCACCTCGATGGGTTCGGTCTCGAGGACAGCCACTCGATCTGCAATAGCCTGCGGTGGGGGCCGGACGGCTGGCTATACGCCGCGCAGGGGAGCACCGTCACCGGCCACGTCCGGCGCCCCGGGGAGCCAGAGACTTCAATCGTCCACTCGATGGGCCAGCTCATCTGGCGATACCACCCCGAGACCCACCGTTACGAGGTCTTCGCGGAGGGAGGAGGCAATACGTTCGGTGTCGAGATCGATGCCCTGGGGCGTGTCTACTCCGGCCACAATGGCGGCGACACCCGAGGCTTCCACTACGTCCAGGGTGGGTATTATCAGAAAGGCTTCACGAAGCACGGAGCGCTCTCGAACCCGTACGCGTTCGGCTACTTCCCCGCGATGGCCCATCACAGCGTGCCCCGCTTCACGCATACCTTCCTGCTCAACGAAGGCGGCGCCCTGCCCGTTGCGTACCGCGGAATGCTCTTCGGGGTCGAGCCGTTGCAGGGCCAGGTCGTCATCAGTGAGGTCACACCTAATGGGACGACCTTCCAGACCCATGACGTCGCGCGGCCGTTGACGACGGACGACCCCTGGTTCCGGCCGGTCGAGATCAAGCTGGGGCCCGACGGCGCCATTTATCTGGCGGATTTCTACGAACAGAGGATCGATCACAGCAGCCACTATGCCGGCCGGATCGACCGGTCGAACGGGCGCGTTTATCGCATCCGAAACCGAGAGGCCTCGCCGGGCCAGTATCCGGGCGATCTCCCGCCGAAGGCGCCCTTCAACCTGGCGGCCATGAGCGGAACTCAACTCCTCACAATCCTCGATCATCCCAACCGCTGGTTTCGACAGGAAGCCCTACGACTGCTCGGAGATCGCAAGGACGCGAGCCTGATCCCGTTCCTTCACGATCAGTTGAGCGGCCCGGGTTCCACCTCGCATCCTCTGGAGAGCCTCTGGGCGTTGAATTTGAGCGGTGGTCTCGATAAGGAAACCGGTATCGGTCTCCTCAAACACACCGAGCCGGCGGTTCGTGCCTGGACAGTTCGTCTGTTGTGCGACGATCGCAAGGTTTCGCCTGCGTGCGCCGCCGCCCTGGCGGACCTGTCGGCAAAGGAGTCGTATGCGTCGGTTCGCAGTCAACTGGCCTGCTCGGCTCGACGGCTACCCGCGGCCGACGCCCTGCCGATCCTCAAGAACCTGCTCGGACACGAGGAGGACGCCGCCGATCCGCACATTCCGCTGCTGCTCTGGTGGGGGCTCGAAGCAAAGGCGAGTGAGGCACCCGACCAGGTGCTCGCTCTGTTCGACAACGAGGCGCTCTGGGACGAACCGATCGTCCGGCAGACGATCCTCGAACGTCTGATGCGACGGTTTGCACGCTCGGGAGGACGATCCGACCTGATCGCGTGTGCTCGTCTCCTGGAAAACGCACCGACCAGGGAGCACGCAAAGCTCCTGATGGCCGGCTTCGAGGCGGCTCTCGAAGGCCGCTCGCTCTCGGGGCTTCCGGATCGGCTGGTCCAGGCGATCGCCGTGTCGGGAGAGGGATCACTCGTGCTACGGGTGCGACAGAAGGAAGAACCGGCGATCACCGAGGCCCTCCAGGCCATTTCCAATCCCGCGACGGCCCCTCCGGAACGCATCGAGTTGATGCGTGCCCTCAGCGAAACCGGTGAAGGCCGAGCCATTGAGCCACTCCTCGGGATCGCGCGTCAGGACGGCCCGGAACCTGTCCGGGTCGCCGCCCTGGCGGCGTTGCGGCCGTTCGACGGGCCCGAGATCGCCGACGCGGTGCTTGCCATGCATGCCTCCCTGCCGGGCAATGTCCGGGATGCCGCCCAGGACGTGCTGGTGAGCCGTCGGGAATGGGCGCGGCGATTCTTCGAGTCGATCGAATCAGGCCAGATTGATCGAACACTCGTGCCCGACGCGATCGCTCGAAAGGCCCTGTTGCTCGGTGATGACAGGCTCACCAGGCTCGTCCATGATCTCTGGGGGCCCCTGGAAGGGGCCACGAGCGGGGCGATGCTTGAGGAGATCGAGCGGCTCAGCGAGGTCATCGCCTCCGGGTCCGGCAACCCGTACAACGGCAAGGCCCTCTATTTACAGAGTTGCGGGAAGTGCCATGTCCTTTATGGCGAAGGGGGCGATATCGGTCCCGACCTGACAAGCTATCAGCGCGGCGACCTGCGATTGATCCTGCTTTCGGTTGTCAACCCGAGCGCCGAGGTCCGGGAAGGGTTTGAGACCCATCTCGCGCTGATGGCGGACGGTCGCATTGCCACTGGCTTTCTCGCCGATCAGGACGACCGGGTCATGATTCTCCGGGATGCGGATGGGAACAATCAAATCCTGCCTCGGCCCGAGATCGAGGAGGTCCGCCAGGTTCCTCAGTCCGTCATGCCGACCGGGCTACTCGAAGGGCTCGATGACCAGCAGGTGCGCGACCTGTTCGCCTACCTTCGCAGCACGCAGCCTCTGAACAATTGATCGGGTTCCGCCGCTCTTGAACTGGCCGTCGTCCCTTGCGTCGGATCACGCTTCTCGCTCCTTCTACGATCCCGGGGACACCAGGGGTGCCCCTGGTGTCCCCGGGATCAATTCTTTGGAGAGCGTGGTGCTGTCAAGGGCGGCCCGGCGCGCCTCAGCGATCGGACGAGCCGGCCGGTCGTTCCTTGGGGCGTCCCGGCTCGACCTCCGCGGTCGGGCGGCTGGAGTACGGATCTTCCACGTTAGGCCGGTCGAGCCCGAGTGGGGCCTCGCCGGCGCGAACCTCGGCGAGGCGGTGACGATACTTGGCATACAACCGCGTGTGCCGGCTTTCCAGTTCAATGGGTTTCCCGGCAATGAACAGGGCCTTCACGGCGGTCGTCACCTGGAGCAACGGCCCGGCCGTGACCACGAGGTTCGCGCGCTTCCCGACATCGATCGAACCGAGCTTGTCCGCGACCCCCAGGATCTCGGCGGGTGAGAGCGTGACGGCCCGCAAGGCGGCATCCTCGGGCAAGCCGTAAGCGACCGCGACGGCGGCCTCGAAAGGTTGGTTGCGTGCGTTCGTGACCGCATTGGAGGACCCGCTTGAACGGATCGCGAACCGGACGCCCGCCTCGTGAAGTCGTGAGGGGTTTGAATACGGGGCGTCGTACGGATCGACCCGTTCGGAAGGAAGCCGAAGGGTTCCGTTGAGGAGCACCGGCACGTCGGCACGTCGCAATGCCCCCGCGACCTTCCAGGCCTCCGCGCCGCCGGAGATGATCGCCTTGAGTTCCAGCTCCTCGGCCATCTCCAGAGCGTCCAGGATCTCGACCTGGCCATCGGCCCGGAAGACCACCGGTTTCTCGCCCCTTGCGTAGGGGAGCATGGCGACGAGACGCGGGTCAGGTGCCGGGGACCTGTCGCCCCGCTCCCGGGCTTTCGCGACGATCTCGCCATACGCGCTTCGCCTTGCGGAACATCTTGGTGATGTTTTCCAGTTGCTCTCGACGGCGGCGATTCGGGTCGTTGTCTCCCGAACGGCGCCCACGGTCGGGGTCGGGGTGGACGTAATTGGGCATCCCCACGCTCAGGGCGGTCAGGTCGTCCACGACCATCTCCGGGGGGACCCACCCGGCCAGATTGATGAGGCAGCCCCGTCCGGAGATCAGCCCCCCCTCAGGAAGGACGAACGCGGAGAGGATCCCGTTGAGGCGGGTCACGGGGATGATCTCGCTATCCGGGTGGATGGCCACGCTGGAGCGAAGTTCCGGCTGGAAATCCGCGGAGTCGGCGGAGTCGTGTGTCTCGCTCAGGCTACCGATCTCGAACAGGCCGACCTGGCTGGCGCTGTCGATCATGCCGGGCCAGACGTCCAGCCCGTTAAGATCGATCCGGGTCGCGTTGCTGGGAATGGCCGTCTCGGGCCCGCCGACCGCGGCGAAACGGCCGTCGGAGATCACGACGGTGCCACGTTCGATGGTCGGGCCGCTCACGGGATGGAGGGTCGCATTGGTCAGGGCATAGGTTCCCTCCGCGCTGAGGGGAACCTCGACCTTTCGCCCTAGCGGCTCGGGGGACGGTTGAGGCATGCGGACGTGATCGCCGTCGCGCGGCGTCAACGAGCCGTCACGGGTGCGCTGGAAGGCCACCTCCCCGTCGATGAGGGTCAGTTCGCAACGCGCGTAGCTGTCGAGGGGGTGGGCATTGAACAGGGCGATGTCGGCATCCTTGCCTGGTTCCAGCGAGCCCAGGCGATGCTCCAGCCCAAGCTCGCGGGCCGGGTTCAGGGTGATCATCTTCAAGGCCTGCGCCTCGGTGACGCCACCATACTTGACCATCTTCGACGCTTCGAGATTGAGGTGGCGGACCAGCTCATCACTATCGCTCTTGATGCAGACCTGCACGCCCGCTTCGGTCAGGAGGGCCGCGTTGTAGGGGATGGCATCGTACGCCTCGACCTTGTAGGCCCACCAATCCGAGAACGTCGAGGCGCTGGCGCCGTGGGCGGCGATCTCCGGGGCGACCTTGTACCCTTCCAGGACGTGCTGGAGCGACTGGACGCGGACACCGTAACGCTCCGCCACCCGCAGGAGCATGAGGATCTCGTCGGAGCGATAACAGTGACTGTGGATCTTGTACGAGCCGTCCACGATCGCGGCGAGCGCTTCGAGTCGCAGGTCGCGGCGGAACGGCGGCGACGGTTCGCCGCTCCTTGTGGCGTTTTCGTGGGCCTCCCGGCGCTCGTCGTAGTCGATGCCTTCCTGAAACGCGCGTTCGATCACGGCCTCGACCCCCATCCGGGTGTTCGGGAACCGGCTGCGGTTGCGCGTCACGTTCTCTCCCAGTGCGAACTTGACTCCCTGGGGACGGCTCTCATCATGAAGGATCAGCTCATGACCGGGTCGGCCAAATCGTAGCTTGATCACGACGTCTTGCCCGCCGATGGTGTTCGCCGAACCGTGTAGCAGCCGCGCGGCGGTCACACCACCGGCGGCGGCGCGGAAGATCGTCGTGTCCTCGCCATCAACGACGTCCGCAACCCTCACCTCGGGGACGATCGACAGGCTCGACTCGTTGACGCCTCCGGAGATCGCCATGTGCGAGTGCGTATCAATGATGCCCGGCATGGCGACCATCCCCGCCGCGTCGAGGACCATCACACCATCTGGTGCCTCGAGATCAGGGCCGATGGCATCGATCTTTCCGTCTCGAATCAGGATCGATCCCCGAGGGATGGTCCCCGCCTCGGAGACCGTGAGGATGACGGCATCCTTGATGAGCACATTACCGCCGGTGCTCAGTGTGGGTGCTCGATCCTCGTCCAGTTCACTCGCCACGTCGACGAAACGCGGTTGACGGGGTTCCTGCTTCATCGACTCGGCACCCGGGCGCCGGGGTTCCGCGGCGGGCTTGTCGGACGATGTGCCCGCCTTGTCGGTCGCGTCATCGGGCTTGTCCGACGTTTCCTCCTCGTCCGTGCCCTTGCGGTCCTCGTCGTTATCGAGGTCAAACTTCTGGCCATCGATGAGCAGGAAGCGGACCGTGGCCTTGTCGTCACCGATCGGCGCCGACAGGGCGATCAGATGGTCGAGCTTCCCTGGCTCGATCGTGCCGGCACGCTCTCCCAGGCCCGCGATCTCGGCGGCATGGCTGGTCAACGCCTCGATCGCGGAATCTTCCGGGAGCCCGGCCTTAAGAACCTCACGCAGCTTCCTGGGGAAATCGGCGATCTTCTCGAGACCATTCGTGCAGAACGCGAACTTCACATCAGCGCGGTCGAGCGCGGCGGCGGTCCCAACGCGCTCTTCCCATTGGCGGGCTCGATCTTCGAGGACTCGCAAGGGCTCGGGACGGTCCTTCGCGTCCTTCTGGCGATACGCGTCCCTCGTCGGTACCTTTGGCTTTTCCGGGAAGTCCAGCCGGAGGACGACCGGCACGTCGCGATTCTTCAGTCGATCGGCAACCTCCGCGGCCTCTCGACCGCCCACGATCACCGCGCTTGGTGCCGAACTCCTCGGCCAGATTGAGCGCGCGGTGAATCTGGTCCCGGGTTTCGGCCTCCCACCAGACCGCCAGTTCCTCCCGACCAGCCCTGGCCAGCGCATCGAGGGCCGGGTCGGATGCCGGTCGTGGCCCGCCGTGAGCTTCGAAGTTGTCGAGGGCCTGTCGGTGGTAGTCCGCGTCGAGCATCGCCTGTCGCAGGTGAGCGATCGCGCCCATCAATGACACCGGGTACCCTGAGATACGGTGAAATTCGACCGTCGACGGGTCGCCGGACGTTCGGGCCGATCCTGGTTCCAGAGGAGGTTGGAGGTTGATATGAAGTGCGATTGGGGCCCGCACGATGACATCGCGCCGGGCGCCCCGTCGAGAGTGACGAGGGCGCTCTGACCAGTCGCGATGGCCCCGCCAGGGGCGGCGAGGGCGTCGGTGAAGCCGAGCTCCCGACGTCCGGATACAACTCGATCCGGGAGATCGATTGCGCCGGCGACCTCGAACTCGGGGGTCAGACCATCCCGGTTTCCCATCGGGGTCCGCGCCATCGCGAAGTCCTCGTAGGGGATCGACTGTCCCGATCCGGTCGCGGAGCGCTCGATGCCGGGGGCGGCGCCCAGGGTGGTGTACAGGTCGAGGAACCCCGGGTAAACGACCAGGTCCTCGCCATCGATCACCTCGGCGTCATAGGGGATGGCCACCTCGTCGCTTGGGCCGACCGACTCAATCACCCCATCGCGGACGACCACCGTGCCCGGGTCAAACACGACCCCTTGCCTCGACCACACCTTCGCCCCGTCGATCGCATACGCCCGAGGCGAGTAACCGGGCTGGAGGTCGTCGGCGCCTGTCGTGGCGGGCGAAATAATGCCAATCACCGCCAGGATCGCGGCGAGCCGGCCGGCGGCGAGTGCAAGCCAGGGACGCGAGGATCGCGCTGGTTGTGCCATGCGAATGCTCCGGGAGATGGCAGTTCAGACGGTCGAGCGGCGACGGGGATGAAACGGACCTCGCGGAAGGTGACGCATTTCCGCTCGCTTTTCTCAAGCACCACTCTTACCATCAGCCTCGGCTCGTCTCAAGTCGCCAGTCCCGCACCGGGTTGCGGTGTCGGTGAAACTTTCGAGGAACGCCATGTCAACGACTTGCTCCCAACCGCAACACATGACGTTCCCCCTGACCTTCATGGCGGTCTCGCTGCTCGCATGGGTGTCCAGTGCCCTTGCTAATGATCTTGTCGAGGGGGATTCCCAGGTGTCGGTGTCCCGGCTGTTCACCGCGAGCGACCTGCCAGGGCTCGCTCGGGGTGTCCGGCTGCCGAAATCGGGCACGTACACGATCCAGTTGTGGACGTCGCGTTCTCTGTCCTGGTCGTTGATCTCCGAGCCGCAAACGGCGTCGCTCGTTCTGGATGGAGCGGGGGACGACGATCCCGTCCCGGTCTGGCAGACGGTCGGGGCCCTCCCCATCAAGGCCGGCGAACCGTTCCGGCTGACCATCGTAGGGCTGGGTCCGGAACCCGAACCCCTGAACGTCACCGGCGACTACCGAACGGGTCGAACGACCATCAAGGGAGACCCGCCGGCACGCGTTCCCGACCTGATCGCCCTGTCGACCGATCCCGACTTCGCCCCGTCCCGGGCGCTCGACGTTGCGCGCGGTCGGCTCGACATCGAGGGCGCTCCGCAAGACTTTCGCCGGTCAGAGGTTCGGACCAATCACGAAGGGGCCGACTTTCAGGTCCCCGCGACGCTCGACGGCTGGCGACGGCAGTCTGGGGAGGTCCGTCGGCAACTGTTGGTGACGCTCGGCCTGTGGCCCTTGCCGCCTCGAACTCCGTTGAACCCGAGGGTTTATGGGAAGATGGAACGGGACGGCTACACGATCGAGAAGGTCATCCTCGAGACCTTTCCCGGGTTCACGCTCTCGGGCAACCTCTACCGTCCCCGAGGGCACGGGACGAAGGGAACGCATCCCGGTTTGCTTTGTCCGCATGGTCACTACGCTGACGGTCGAGTGAACCCCGAGGTGCAGTCGCGTTGTATCCAGTGGGCCCGGCTGGGTTGCGTCGTGTTCTCATACGACATGGTCGGGTACAGCGACTCGAAGCCGTTCGGGCATGCGTTTCTGAACGACCGCCTGCGGCGCTGGGGGTTGAGCCTCGTCACCCTGCAGACCTGGAACAGCCTCCGGGTCCTCGACTGGATCACGACACTTCCTGACGTCGATGCCACCCGGATCGGTTGCACCGGTTCGTCTGGCGGGGGAACCCAGACCTTCCTGCTAACCGCGATCGATGACCGGATCAAGGTTGCCGCGCCCGTGGTGATGGTGTCCGACACATTTCAGGGGGGCTGCGTCTGCGAGAACTGCGCGGGCCTGCGACACGGCATCGATAACGTCAACATCGCCGCGCTGGCCGCTCCGCGA
Source organism: uncultured Isosphaeraceae bacterium (assembly GCA_963779675.1). GTDB lineage: Bacteria > Planctomycetota > Planctomycetia > Isosphaerales > Isosphaeraceae > CAVZZM01. The sequence goes on along the minus strand of CAVZZM010000014.1, from coordinate 514,160 downwards.
CCGTTGAAGCTGGTCGGGGCCACCGGCGACTGGACCGCGAAGACGATGTCGAACGCCTTCCCCGCGCTCCGAGAGGTCTATGACCTCTACGGCGTTCCCAACCAAATCAGCGCCGACGTCTTCGACTTCCCCCACAACTACAACCGCACCAGCCGGGAGGCCGTCTACGACTTTCTGGCCCCCCGGCTTCTGCTCGGTACGGGGAAGGTGGACACGACGGAACACGAGCCGTCGATGGAAGACCCGGAGAACCTGTTTACGTTCGATGACGAGCATCCTCGCCCCTCGTATCTCTTGACTCCGGAGCAGCTTGAATCCGAGTTGATCCAGGTGCGTGGACGCCAGCTCGACCAGCTCGCACCGAATGAGCACGCCGCCTCGTGGCAGGCCAGCCGGTCGCTGCTGGAGACGAGCCTTCAGGTTCGTGTTGGTGTTTCCAACCCGTCGGCCGGTGAGATCGTCGCGACGACGATTCGCGAATCGAAGTCCGGACCCGTCTCGATCATCCACCATGAGGTCGGCCGGGCGGACACCGGCGAGCGAATTCCCGCGGTTCGCCTGGTCCCTCGAGAGCCGACCGGCCAGGTGGTCGTTCTCTTCACCGACCGAGGCAAGGCGTCCCTGGTTTCCGCGGACGGTTCCTGGACGCCGCTCGTGCGTGCGTTACTGGGACGAGGCCAGACGGTTGTCGGGTTCGACCCGCTGCTCGTTGGGGAATCGCTGGACCCGAACGGCTACGCCTTGCGAAGGCCCGACACCGCCCATTACGATACCTACAATCCGTCTCTGCCCGCGGACCGCATGCAGGATCTCGCAACTGTCACAGCGTGGGCCAGATTTCAGCCCGAGACGAAACAGGTCGCCTTGGTTGCTCCCGGTCGCTGGAGCCCGCTGGCTCTGCTGGGGCTCCCCGCATTCTCCGGCATCGACCGGGCGGCGATCGACCTGCACGGGTTCGACTACGGCGATGGTTCAGGCGAGATCCCGTCCGCTCTCGACCTCCCCGGCGTGCTCCAGTTCGGCGGCCTGAAGTCGGCGGCGAGCCTGGCAGCCCCTCTTCCCCTCTGGATCTCCAGGCCAGGCAGCTCCCGGAACGTGAAATGGCCATCCGCCGCCTACGAACTTGCGGGATCTCGCCAACGACTCCGACTTGACCCCCGACCATTTGCCCCGAAGGCTGTGGCAGACTGGCTTGCCGACGGAACCTGGCCGGTTGAATCCGTGTCGCCAGAGACAGACTGACTACCCGGCACGAACTCGGAATCTTTCGGCAAACCTCGTTACCCTGCCATTGCGGTCCTCAAGGGTCGTTGTGACGTCCGGAACTGAATACATCCGGCAAATCTCATTAGCCGATGGCGGATGTCAGCACGACGGCCTGGGTCCTCCCTCGCCCTGCCCAGGCGCTCGAAGGCGATCCGGAAACGACATTCCCAGAGAAAGTAAGTCGATTGGGTGGCCGGGGCAAGGTCTTCGTGCCCGGTCGACACTTAAGGCCCCCGACCGGGACACGCTCCGCTTTGGCCCAGCCACCCAATCGACGTATTTTCTGAAAGAATCGGGCGATTCCAAATCGACTCTCTGGCCCCATCATTTCGAGGGTCCCTGCCTCGCCATCCGATCTGACAGGCACTCCGTGCTAACTGTCAAATCGGCAGGAAAGGGAATGGACCCAACGACCTGTCTCTGAGACATTAATCCTTCATTAGAAAGGCTTTGCGAAATTGTCCAGAAAGTCGGCACGATGCTTGCTTAGGTCTTGCGACGAACCCGAGTTTCGGGGACGCGAATCGTGCGTCCAGGTCCCCGAAGCGAGTGCGCCGATATTGGAGAAACCACCGTGGCGAAGTTGTTGGCCTACGATGAGGAGGCGCGTCAGAAGCTGGCGACTGGCGTGTCGAAGCTCGCGCGTGCCGTGCAGAGCACTCTTGGCCCCCGCGGCCGTAACGCGGTGATCGACAAGGGCTGGGGCAGCCCGACCGTCACCAAGGACGGCGTGACCGTGGCCGAGGAGATCGAGCTGGTCGACGCCTATGAGAACATGGGCGCCCAGCTCGTCAAGGAAGCGGCGAGCAAGACCTCCGACGCCGCCGGCGACGGCACCACCACGGCCACCGTGCTGGCCGAGGCGATCTTCAAGGAAGGGCTGAAGGCGGAGGCCGCCGGTCACGACCCGATGGCCCTGAAGCGGGGCATCGACCAGGCGGTCGCGAAGGTCGTCGAGGCGGTCAAGGGGATGGCTCGCAAGGTCTCCGACGACAAGTCGGAGATCACGATGGTCGCCACCATCGCCGCGAACAACGACCGCGCCATCGGCGAGAAGCTGGCCGAGGCCTTCGCCCGCGTCGGCAACGACGGCGTGATCACCGTCGAGGAGGGCAAGGGCTTCGAGACGACCGTCGACGTCGTCGAGGGCATGCAGTTCGACCGCGGCTACCTCAGCCCCCACTTCGTCACCGACCCCGACCGCATGGAAGTGGTCCTCGAAGATCCCTACATCCTCATCTACGAGGAGAAGATCAGCACCCCGAAGGTGCTGATTCCGCTGCTCGAGCAGATCGCGCGGGCGAACAAGCCGCTGCTGATCATCGCCGAGGACGTCGAGAGCGAGGCCCTGGCCACCCTGGTCGTCAACAAGCTCCGCGGCATCCTCAACGTCGCGGCGGTCAAGGCGCCCGGCTACGGCGACCGCCGCAAGGCGATGCTCGGCGACATCGCCGTGCTGACCGGCGGCAAGGCGATCTTCAAGGACCTGGGCATCGACCTGGAGAACGTCGCGCTGGCCGACCTCGGCCGGGCGCGCAAGATCATCATCACCGGCGACAACACCACGATCGTCGAGGGGGCCGGCACCGCCGACGAGATCAAGGGCCGTACCGAGATGATCCGCCGCGAGATCGGCGAGACCGATAGCGAGTACGACCGCGAGAAGCTCCAGGAGCGGCTGGCCAAGCTCGCCGGCGGCGTCGCCCAGATCAACGTCGGGGCCGCCACCGAGACCGAGATGAAGGAGCGCAAGGCGCTGGTCGAGGACGCCCTGCACGCCACCCGCGCCGCGATCGAGGAAGGCATCGTCCCCGGCGGCGGCACCGCCCTGATCCGCGCGGCGAAGGCGCTCGACGGCCTGAAGCTCGACGGCGACGAGAAGCACGGCGTCGAGATCGTTCGCCGGGCCCTGGAGCAGCCGGCCCGGATGATCGCCGAGAACGCCGGGCTCGATGGCGCGGTCGTCGTCGCCAAGATCCGCCGCTCCGACGAGGCGAATTACGGCTACGACGCCGAGAGCGGCCAGTGGGGCGACCTGGTCAAGGCCGGCGTCGTCGACCCGGCCAAGGTCACCCGCTCGGCCCTCCAGAACGCCGCCAGCGTCGCCGGCCTCCTCCTGACGACCGAGGCGATCGTCATCGAGAAGAAGGAGAAGAAGGCCGAGGCCGCCGGACACCATGACGACCACGGCATGGGCGGCATGGGTGGAATGGGCGGCATGGGTGGCATGGGTGGAATGGGCGGCATGGGGATGATGTGATCGCGAGCCGATTCCCCCGACCTTGCTTTCGGTAGTCACAGAATCGATCCGACCCGGCCCTGCCGCCGTCGTGGCGGGGCCGACGAACTCTCCAGAACATCCGCACAGTATCGAGGCGAAGGAAGACTCAGATGGCGAAGATTCGTCCGCTCGAAGATCGCGTCGTGATCAAGCAGATCGAGGCCGAGGAGAAGACCGCCGGCGGCATCGTCCTGCCGGACACCGCCAAGGAGAAGCCCCAGCGCGGCAATGTCCTGGCCGTCGGCCCCGGCAAGCTGCTCGACTCCGGCAGCCGCGCCGAGATCGGTGTCAAGGAAGGGGACGAGGTCCTCTTCGGCAAGTACTCCGGCACCGACCTCAAGGTCGACGGCGAGGAGGTCAAGATCCTCCGCGAGTCCGACATCCTGGCGAAGATCGTCGGCTAACGAAGCAATGAGTCATGAGCCGTGAGCAATGAGGCAAGGCTCTCGACGGGGACGACCTTGTTGCTCACTGATTGACATTCAACAGGCGGGAACCATCCTACGAACATCCGCGATGGGCATTGGGACACCACCTCATTGCTCATCGTTCATTGCTCATTGCTGAGGTGAACATGCCCAAGCAATTGCTCTATTCCGACGCCGCCCGGCGCAAGATGCTGGAAGGCGTCGACATCCTGGCCCATGCGGTCGGCACCACGCTCGGCCCGACCGGCCGCAACGTGATCCTCGTCGAAGTCCTTCGGCGGCCCGACCGTCACCAAGGACGGCGTGACCGTCTCGAAGGAGATCGAGCTGCCCGACCCGTTCGAGAACATGGGCGCCAAGCTCGTCAACGTCGTCGCGTCGAAGACCTCCGACGTCGCCGGCGACGGCACCACCACCGCCACCGTGCTGGCCCGCGCCATCTACCGCGAGGGCCTCAAGATCGTCACCTCGGGTGCCCACCCGATGGCCGTCCGCCGCGGCATCGAGAAGGCCGTCGAGGCGGCCGTCGACCGAGCTGCACGAGAAGCTCTCCCGGCCGGTCGAGAAGAAGGAGGAGATCGCCCAGGTCGGGACGATCTCCGCCAACAACGATCCCGAAGATCGGCCAGATGCTGGCCGACGCCGTCGAGCGGCGTCGGCCGCGACGGCGTGATCACCGTCGAGGAAGGCAAGACCGCCGACACGCACCTCGAGTTCGTCGAGGGCATGCAGTTCGACAAGGGCTATCAGAGCCCCTACTTCGTCACCAACCCGCAGACGATGGAAGCGGTCTACGAGGACTGCCTGATCCTGCTTCACGAGAAGAAGATCAGCAACCTCCGCGACCTGGTCCCGCTGCTGGAGAAGGTCGCCCAGAGCGGCCAGCCGCTGCTGATCGTCGCCGAGGACGTCGAGGGCGAGGCCCTGGCGGCGCTGGTCGTCAACAAGCTCCGCGGCGTGCTGAACATCTGCGCGGTCAAGGCCCCGGGCTTCGGCGACCGCCGCAAGGCGATGCTCCAGGACATGGCGATCCTGACCGGCGGCACCGTCATCAGCGAGGACCTGGGCATCAAGCTCGAGAACGTCCAGCTCGCCCAGCTCGGCCGCGCCAAGCAGATCAAGGTCGACAAGGACAGCACCACGATCATCCAGGGTGCCGGCAAGAAGGAAGAGATCCAGAAGCGGATCGACCAGCTCCGCCGCCAGATCGAGGAGACCGAGAGCGAGTACGACCGCGAGAAGTTCCAGGAGCGGCTCGCGAAGATCTCCGGCGGCGTGGCCCTGGTCGAGGTCGGCGCCGCGACCGAGGCCGAGATGAAGGAGAAGAAGGCCCGCATCGAGGACGCCCTCCACGCCACCCGCGCGGCGGCCGAGGAGGGGATCGTCCCCGGCGGCGGCACGGCCCTGATCCGCTGCATCCCGGCCGTCCAGAAGGTCCACGACGGCCTTGATGGGCGACGAGAAGCTCGGCGCGGCGATCGTCCTGCGGGCGCTCGAGGAGCCCCTCCGGCTGATCGCCCAGAACTCCGGCCACGACGGCGCGGTGGTCGCCGACGAGGTCAAGACCCGTGGCGGCAACAATGGCTTCAACGCCAACACCGGCGAGTACGTCGACATGTTCAAGGCCGGCATCATCGACCCGACCAAGGTCACCCGCTCCGCCCTCCAGAACGCCGCGTCGATCGCCGCGCTGATGCTGACCACCGAGGCGATGGTCACCAACCTCAAGGACGAGGACGACGAGAAGAGCCGGCGCGTCGAAGGCTCGGTGCGCTGAGCCGCCATCGTCGCGTTATCGAGGGTGGCGCCGGGGAAACCCAGGTCGACCCCCCGGTTCGATCTTGGAGACGGCCTGTGCCGCGCGGAACCCACCATCCTGATGGTGGGTTCCGCTGCGCTGCATCCCCCTGATCATTGTCAACTGACGTTCTCGGATGGCCTTCTGAGTGAGGCGGGAACCGGCCGGCCGAGGTGTCCGGAGTTGGCCATCTTGTGCTAACATGATACGGGTACCCTTCGCCGCAACCGACCTGATCGAGATACCGTGCCGATGGCCACAGCGAAGCGTGACTATTACGAGGTCCTCAGCGTCAGCCGGACGGCGACGGTCGAGGAGATCAAGAAGTCTTACCGCCAGCTTGCGCTGAAGAACCACCCCGACCGCAACCCCGGTGACGCCGAGGCCGAACGCCGTTTCAAGGAAGCGGCCGAGGCGTACGAGGTTCTCTCCGACCAGGAGAAACGGACTCGGTACGACCGTTATGGCCACGCGGGGATGAACGGCATCCGGAGTTCACGACTTCCGTAACGCCGAAGACATCTTCTCGGCTTTCAGTGACATCTTCGGCGGTGGCCTGTTCGGCGACGTGTTCCAGCGCCGTCGGCGGGGGCCGCGACCGGGCCTCGACATCCAGATGCGGCTCGAAATCGACCTGATCGACGCCTATCGGGGCGCGACCAAGCCGATCGAGATCCGCCGCCAGGAAAACTGCGACGAGTGCTCGGGCACCGGGCGCGAAGAAGGGGACCCAGCCGGTCGTCTGCGATTATTGCCGGGGCCAGGGCCAGGTCGTTCAGTCACGCGGTTTCTTTCAGGTCGCGACGACCTGCCCGGCCTGCGGTGGCGATGGCACCCGGATTTCTGACCCCTGCCCGAGCTGCCGGGGCAGCGGACGGGTTCCCGAAACGGTCAAGCAGTCGATCAACATTCGGCCGGGCATTGATACCGGGATGATCATCCAGGTCCGCAACCAGGGCGAGCCCGGCGACCCCGGCGCCCCCCGTGGCAACCTGCGGATCCAGATCGTCGTCCGACCCCACAATACCTTCGAGCGCCATGGCAACGATCTCGTCTGCCAGGTCCACGTCAGTTTCCCACAGGCCGCGCTGGGAACGGATCTCGAAGTCCCGACGCTGGACGGCCCCGAAGCGCCTGACCATCCCGTCGCGGACTGCAGAGTGGTGAAGTGCTCAAGCTCAAGGGCCGCGGCATGCCCGACATCAACGGGCGCGGGCGGGGCGACATCCTCTACCAGGTTGTCGTCTTGACCCCTCGCAAGCTGACGGCCCGCCAGCAGGAGCTCCTCCGCGAGCTGGCCGAACTGGACCACGAGCCCGTCGGCCATACCCGCAAGGGGTTCTTCGAAAAGCTCCGCGATTATTTCACCGAGGAAACCGACGCCGACGAGAACGGGCCTCCGAGCACGCCTTGCACTCCCCGAGTGCGACTCGACGAGGTTCGAGACGTTCCCGGCGAGACGAGACATTTTACCCATCCGCTTCGAAACGCACCCCGATCGTCCACAGCGACTGTTGCGAACAGAGATGAGGATCGCGAGTCATGAGCCAGAAACACAATCGGGATGCCGAGAATCGGGTCACTGAGGACGATGCTCCGGGGTCGCAGGCAAGGTCGCGGGCGGCCGAAGGCGAGCGGAGCGGCGGCCCCTCGGGCGCAGGACCTGGCCGAACTCCAGCGCCAGCGCGACGAGTACTTCGACCAGCTCCAGCGGTCGCGGGCTGAGTTCCTGAATTACCAGAAACGGTCCCGAGCACAGGCGGAGGCCGACCGGCAATATGCGGTCGGTTCTCTGGCCACGGACCTCCTGGACGTGCTCGACAACTTCGAGCGCGCCGACCGAGGCCGCTCGTGCGTCCGGGGCGACCTCGATCGTCTCGGGCCTGGACATGGTCCACAAGCAGCTTCTCGATACGCTGGCGAAGCATGGCGTCGAACCGATCGTCGCCCTCGGGCACCCGTTCGACCCGAACCAGCACGAGGCATTATTGCAGCAACCCGACCCGGAATCGCCCGAGGGCATGGTCGTCGCGGAAATTGGCCGCGGCTATCGGCTCCGGGACCGCGTCCTTAGGCCCACCAAGGTCGCCGTCTCCGTCCGACCGCCGGCGTGATCGAGCCGTCTCAACTTTCGTCTCCAACGTCCCAACGGACATCATCCATGCCGACCTACGACTACATCTGCGATGGCTGCGGGCACGAGTTCGAAGCCTTCGAGTCGATCAAGGCGGACCCGCAGACCGAGTGCCCGGAGTGCAAGGAAGCCCGCCTGCGCCGCAAGATCGGCGCAGGGGGCCGCGATTTTGTTCAAGGGTTCCGGCTTTTACCAGACCGACTACCGCAGCGACTCGTACAAGAAAGACGCCAAGGCGGACAAACCCTCGGAATCTTCCTCGAGTTCCTCCGGGAAATCGGACTCGTCGTCCTCCAGCACGCCCGCGAAATCGGACTCGTCGGCGTCCAAGCCATCCACGTCGCCCACGTCCGGGACCAGTACATGATACGGGGCAAATGCCCGATTTGCAGCCAGTCTTTCGAGATCGAGACGCTCGGCGATCTGCCGAGCTTCCCGTTCTGTTCGGAGCGCTGCCGTCTCGTGGACCTGGGCCGCTGGATCGACGGGGATTACGCGATCCCCGGCCCTCCGGCCCCGCCAGGCACCGATCGAACGAGCGATGAGCCGGAGGACGATTGACCACAAGGCCATGAGCCTGTCTGGGGATGGGCCGTGGTCCTCGAACGCATTTCCGTCGAAGTCAGCCGGCACTGCGACAAGGGCTATCCATACTGCGACAACGGCAGCAACCTCATCGGTGAGACGACCTGGACACCCGAAATCCCCGTCCGATTCGTCACCAATTGTGCCGAGAACGGTGTCCGAGCCAGCTTCTTCGGCGGCGGCGAACCGCACCGTACGCGGGGATCTTCGAAATCCTTACCTGTCTTCGTGTCCGCATCTTCCGGTCGTTGACGACCAACGGCCTGCCCCTGGAGACGGCCTGGAGACTCCACGAAGCTGGTACCTGCTTAAAGTCACTTCCCCTGGTTGGGAGAGGAGTACGGCGGCCTTAATGTTCGTCTGGCAGAGAGGCTCGGGCTGTTCTCCTACGACTCGGAGTACCTTGACTTCACCTCCTTCTCCTCGCGGGGACCAGTCCCGGCCCAACCACCCCGACTGGAGACCCTCCCCAAAATCATACACGGTCAGATCGGCAGCATACGCTTCGACACTTTGCGGTTCTCCGACACCGAACGCATCCCGCCGGCAGCACACACGTCCTGCGCGGCATGGGGCGACTCCATCTATCTCGACATCGATGTCCTGACCGTACGCCCCCTCCCGGGTTGCGAGGACCAGTACCGCGAATTCCTCGAGTTGCACACCGCCGGCATGACCGCGTACCGCTTCATCGCGCTGGGACGATGATCGAACGGTCACGATTCAACGGATCGTGTCACGCACGTATTTGTGGCAATTGACGCAGTTGAGCGTCAACCGGACGTAGACGAGCGTCGCGCCATCAATGTCTCGCTCCTTCGCGTTCGCTACGAGTTCGTCGCAGAGGCCCTGGAACTCGTTGGTGTAAGGCAGATACTGCTCGACGTTCGGGATCATGGGAACTTCCCACTCGGCCGCCACGCTGAGGGCCTTCAACGCGCGTGCGTTCTTGGAGATCAGCGGGTAGTCTTCGAGCGTCAGGCCCTCGATCAGACCCTTCGAGTATTCGAGCTTCGCCCGCATGAACTCGCTGCGACTGTGAGTCACGGGTTCCTGAGCCTGGATGAGGAATCCGAATCCCATCATCGCGATTCCCACGAGCCCACACAGGACCTTGGTGAGCCGTGGTCGACCGAGCTTCGGGAAATACTTCATCGTCATCGCCCCTCTAACCGGAAAATGCCCGTCAATTCCGAGGCGCAAGAGAAACACGCCCAGCTCCGACACGCTGGACGGTTCGTGTCAGGGAGGGAGCCCTCTCGCTTCATCGTACCCGCTTTTCGCGCAGAGAACCCGCTCGCGTAGGACGATCGTCTGTTGCGACGAGAAACACGTGGCGCACAACGACGCCGTCCCGTCGCGTCCAGGGCGACGGGACACGATCAAGTGTGTCGAAACCGATCGGATCCGGTTCATCAGCTCAGCCGCTGATCGGCAAGCTGGACGAGCCCGGTGACCGGCAAGCCATACGGACACGCTCGCTCGGCGGCGTCGAGATCGGCGGCGGCGAGGTCGCGGGCCTCGGGCGGCAGGGCCTGGTAGAGGGCGCGGGCCTGCTGACGCTTGCCGTACGCGTGTAGTAGCGGAGGTAGCGGAGGACGGTGGCCACGGGAACGCCCTTGGCGGCCGTCTCGCAGAGGTGGCCGCAGCCGTGGCAGTACAGGTGCGCGGTGCGCTGACGATGCTCCTCAAGCAGGCGGGCTTCCTTGGTCGTCAGGACTTCGCTTGCTGGCGTCGATGTTCTCGCGGAGGTCGCTTCGGTTGGTCATCTCGCTGACAGACGACCTGCATCCGGTCGTCCATCCAGACCGTCTTGATCGCCGCGACTTCCTTCTTGAAGCCCTTGTCCTGGAGCTCGGCCATCTTGTCGGGGAAGTTGACCGCGCCCCCCTGGGTCTTCATGGCGACCAGGCCGAGGTTGGCCTTGGAGGCCTTGTCGATGGCGCGCTGAAGCTCGTCGTGACGGTCCTCGCCGCCGACGTCGCGGAAGTTGTACTTGATCATCACCTGATCGATCCAGCCGACTTCCGCGGCGGCCTCGAGGATCTCGGGGAGCATGGCGTCGTGGCAGCTCAGGCCGCAGAACCGGGTCTTGCCCGGCCTTCTTCAGGTCCTCGAACGCCTTCTTCACGCTGTCGTCGCGAAGCAGGTCGATCAGGTCGCCGGAGATCCCGTGCAGGTAATAGCAGTCGACGTAATCGGTACGGAGCCGCTCCAGGCTGGCGTTGAGGCGGTCCTCGAAGACCTTCGACGCCTCGGGCCCGGCCGCACGTGCGGTAGCTGGAGTTCTTGGTGACGAGGTAGATGTCCTTCCGCATCCCGGTCCGTTCGAGCACCTGGCCGATGGTCGCCTCGGCGCGGGTGTTCTCGTACGACTCGGAGGTGTCGATGTAACGAACCCCGGCAGAAGAACGCCGCCTGGAGGAAGTTCGGCTGGAAGCCCCAGCTCGTGCCCTGACCGAGCTTGGTGACCTTGACGCCGGTCTTGCCCAGGGTGACGGTCGGGACCGGCGACTGGCGGCGCCGCGGCCAGGAGCGTGTCGGCGGAGGCGAGCGCAACGCCCGTCGCCGCAGTCGTCTTCAGGAACCGTCGCCGGCTGCCATCTCCAGAGCAAGATCCGTGCATTGGGCACCTACCTTATCGCCTGGATGGGAAGGGACGAGAAGCGTCCACCGATCGGCACGCCCTCGGCACACCTCCGAAGGATGCGCAACGAAACCGAGGGGCATGATTGAATCCGTATTGTGTACGACAGCCGAAGCGCCGGGTCAACAAAGTTTTGAGAATCCAAGGCCCGTGAAAAACCGTCGCCGCCAGCGAATCGGCCCCAGGATTCCACCGGAGTTACCCAGCGAGACGCCCTTGCCGCCCCCGGTGATCTAGCTTCCAAGGCCCAGACGGGCGCGGTGATAGGCCAGTCTTGCGCCGGGCCCATCCTTCCGAAGTCAGGCGAGCCATCGGGGCGGACGGGAATACCGTTCCCATCCGCCGCGTTGTGAGATCTCTCGTCGCGGCCGTTGGATCGGAAAGAATGCTCGTCGGGGACCGTGCCTGAACCGGAGGATCGAGAATCGACGTTTGGGTCCGGGGGGGACGTGATCGTGGATCGGGGTTTGACGACGCTCTTCTGGGTGCGACGACCCTCCGTAGCTCATCGAGGCGGCCGGTCGTGAGTTTGAGATCGTCGTCGAGCGAACGATGCGGGGCGACGCCGAGTAGCTCCAGGACGGCATGATAGGCCTGGACGGCCTCGACGGGTCCGATGACTCCTTCGACGATCAGGCGAAGGAACTGGATGAAGGCGAGCTGGTTCTCGGCCTGGTTGATCTTGCGACCGTACAGCGCGACCTTCGCGCCGTACTTCTGGGCATCGTGGAGCATCTGGAAGGCGTCCCGGGTCGTGCCGGAGGAGCCGCCGAGGATGCCGACGACGAGGTGCGGGTCGTAGCTGGACCAGTTCCTCGAGGGCCTTCGGGCCGTGGTAGACGATCTTGAGAAACACCGGGCGCCCGGGCCGGAGACGCCGGCGAGCATCCGGACGATCATGTCGTTGATGTAACCGGGCAGGACATCCGGATCGATCGCGTCCAGGCAGGTTCGGGTCGAAGACCTCCAGGAAGTATCGGAAGCCCTTGCGCTCGGCCTCGGCCCGGAACTCGTGGAAGCGTTCGAGGGTGTGGAGGTCGAGGAGTCGGGTCGTTGTTGAACGTGACGCTGTAGAGGCCGAGGTTCGCGCCGAGGTGTCGCTCCTCGGGGCGGCAGTCGAGGTGGCCGCACATCGCCTCGTCGATGGTGGCCGAGCGATGCGGGCCGAGCGGGGTGCTCGGCGTAGACCGAACCGCGGGCGATGTGGACGTCGGTGGTGTCGTTGGCCCGGATCGCCGGGCGTGACGTGCGAGCCGTCGAACAGCCGTTCCTGGATCGTCAGCTTGTGGTTCGTGCTGGCCGACATGAGCATGATGTCGACCAGGCCCTTGCCGGGTGTTGTGGCGGATCTGCTCGCGGTACTCCTCGAGGGTCCGGAGCCGCACCTCGCCCGCGTGGGCCTCGGGCGAGACGCCGGGCGCACCGATGCCGAAGGCCATGTCGGCGTCCTTGGCGTCGGCCAGGATGAACTCGCGGCAACCCGTGGGATCGGCGTGGATCGCGGCGAGCTTGCGGTCGAGCGACTTTCGATGATCATCCTTGCCTGCCGACCTCGCCGCGCCGCGTGACGGTTCCCGGATCAATCACGCCCAAGCCTCGTCACTGAATCATGTCACCGTGCGGGCGATCAATCACGTTCCGCCACGACCGGAGATGGTGACGCGCGGCGCGGCCGTTGCCCGCGGCGCCATTGCCGCCGGAGCCCATCGTCACGCGGACGCCGCCGCCGGTGGTCGCCGACCCGTTGCCAGACTGCCCGCCCGGCCGATGGCCGGCGACGGCGACGGACGGGCACCTTTCGGGCCGCGCCGGGATTCCGCGCGAGAACCTGGTCGATCGTCTCGCGCAAGCACCTGGCCCGACTTCTGGAGCAACTGGACCTCTCGCGGCCAGAGGTCGATCTCCAGCTGGGCCTCGACGCCCGATCGGCCGACGACCGTCGGCACCGAGAGGCAGACGTCGCGCAGGCCGTACGTGCCGGACACGAGCGAGGACACCGGCAGGATCCGCTTCCGGTCCAGGGCGATCGAGTGGATGACCTCCGCGATCGACACGCCGACGGCGAACCCGGCGCCCCCCTTGAGCTTGATCACCTCGGCGCCGCTGCCGCGCGTCTTGGCGAAGAGGGCGTCGGCCATGCCGGGGTTCCACCCGGGGAACTTCTCCAGGGGCATGCCGGCCGCCTGCGCGGCCGACCAGATCGGCACCATGCTGTCGCCGTGTTCGCCGAGGATCGTCGCCGTCACCTGGGTCGGCGGCAAGTTCAGCGACTCGGCGATCAGGCCTGCGAAACCGCGACGAGTCGAGCATCGTCCCCAGGCCGATGACCTGCTGGCGGCGGCAGCCCCATCTGGGTCGTGGCCAGATAGGTCAGCACGTCGACCGGGTTCGAAACGACCAGGATCATCGCGTCGCGGCGAGGCCCCGCCTTGCGGACGTTCTCCAGGATCGACGAGGAACAGCTCGACGTTTCGATTGATCAGGTCGAGCCGGCTCTCGTCCGGCTTGCGGCGGAGACCGGCGGTGATGCAGATCAGGTCGTGCTCGGGGATCGGATTCGTAGCCGGTCGCCCGGATGCGCTGATCGGAGGTCAGGGCCGAGCCGTGCAGCAGGTCGAGCGCCTGGCCGCGACAGAGGTCGGCGTTGACGTCGATCAGGTCGATCCCGCTGACCAGGCCGCCGCACTGCAGAGCGTAGGCGGTGCATGAACCGACCAGACCGCCGCCGCCGATGATGCTGACCTTCATGGGAGAACTCCGCAAGGTCCAGAGGAAGCCGTGCCGAGGTTTCGTACGCCCGAGGACGGAAACGTCGAGTCGGTCAGACCCCGCCGCTGACGCCGGAGGCGTAGGTACGGCCCTTGACGACGGAGCCGTCGGCGACTCGTCCGTTGCCGCCCGCGTGACCGTTTCCGCTTCCGCCGGGGGCGTACGCGACCGGACCCCTGGCCGGCGCCGATCCGCCATCGTTCCCGCTGGCGATCGCCTGCATCACCTGGTCGGTGACGCGCTGAACCAGCTCCTCCAGGACCGAATCCGGCAGGGCGCGGGCGCGGACGCAGGGGGCCGACTTCGTCTCACTCGGCGGAGGCCAGGCCCGTCGGGACGGCGCAGCCGCAGGCCAGTTCCGGACGACCCGCCGCAATCGCAGACCTCGTGGCCGTCGAGACCGCCGACGCCCGCGGGTCGGCCCAGCAGCTTGGGCGGGACGAACGCATAGGGTTCGGGGCGGAACTCGGAGTATCCCTCGCGGAACATGCTGTTGCCGCAGAGGTCGCAGTTCTCCAGACCCCGGTCGAGCCGGACGTCGCGAACGCCGAGGTTCGGCTTGAACTTGAGCAGCTCGGCGGCCTTCTCATCGGAGTAATAGTTCACGCGGCCGAGCTGCCGGGACAGCAGCAGGATGCGGCAGTAGGCGTCGATGATCTCGGTCTTGAAGTACGCGTCCATCAGGTCGCTGCCGGCGGTGATCGTGCCGTGGTTGGCGAGCAAGATCGTGTCGGTGTCCTTGACGTAGGGGATCACCGTGTCGGCGAACGCCTGGGTGCCCGGCGTCTCGTAAGGGGTGATCGCCACCTCGCCGAGGAAGACCTCGAACTCGGGCATCGTGCACTTCGGGATCGGCTCGTGGGCCACGGCGAAGGCAGTGGCGTGGGGCGGGTGGCAGTGGACGCACGATCGGATGTCGGGCCGGGCCTTCATGATCGCCAGGTGCAGCAGGATCTCGCTCGACCGCTTCTTCGTCCCGGAGACCTGGTTGCCGTCCATGTCGACGATGCAGAGCCAGTCGGGCTTCATGAAGCCCTTGCTGACACGAGTCGGCGTGCAGAGGACCCGGTCCTCGGAGAGCCGGTAGGAGATGTTGCCGTCGTTGGCCGCGGCGAAGCCCTTGGCGTAGAGCCGGCGGCCGACCTCGCACATCTCTTCGCGTAGCTTCCACTCGCCCATGACGTTGCTGCCGCTCATCGCGTCGACTCCACGTGGATCTGGTCCAGCAGGCAGGCGCAGTAGGCGTCCACCGGCGTCTTGTTCGGATGGAAGGGGTTGGCGGCCTCGCGGCCCTCGCTCACCCCGATGATGGCGCCGGGGCCGGCACCCAGGTCGTCGTAGATCACCAGGCTCTCGCCCACGCTGCGGCGAGCCCTCGGTGAGTGCATCGAGCGTCAACGGCAGGCCGATCACATAACGGGCGTGTCGCAGGGCGGGATGGCTTCTCGAAAGCGTGACCCGGCCGATCACCTCGGCGATCCTCATGGCCTCCCCCCTGCCCTGTGACCGAGCACTGGGCCTGCGGACGCCGGAGGCTCCAGGCCCTCGGGCCTGCGAGGCACGCCCGAGCGTCGGAACGCCGCGCACAACTGCTTCAACGAGTAGATCGACTGCCCGACGGGTTCGATGACAAGGAGGTTCGCGCCGAGGTTCCGGCAGGCCCTCGACACCGCGTCCGGTTCCGCGACCGTGGCCGCCCGCACGTCGGGGACCTGGCACGCCCTCCAGGTTGCCACCGACGCCTCGCGAGGTCACGACGACCGCGCCGCGATGGGGCGATTCGCTCACCCAACCAGCCGCGTCGAGGTGGTCCGATCCGACTTCGCGCCAGGCGTCCCGCTCCTGATCCAGCAGCGACCCGACGCAAGGCGGTCGCCGGTCCGGTCCCGTCCTCGACCGCGAACCCCCACTCACCCCGCGCCCCGGCGCGGACGAGTTCTCCGTGCGAGGCCCAGCGGACCACGACCCCGCGACCGCTTCAGGTGGTCGCGTGCCATCGGCGTTACGACCGTACCCGGCGCGATCCAGATCTCTTGACTCACATCGGAGCAGTCGTTCGGCGTCCCGTAGACCCAGCAGATGCCCGGCGAAGACCTCCGTGCGCGGGCGAACCTGGCATGGTCAGCCGAGTCGGCCTCATGGAACATCTCGGCGAGCACGCCGCGGACAACGCGCTCGATCTGTTCCACGAGCGCGTCCGGAGCGAGGGACGCAGGATCCCGTCCGGAGTCAGGCCCGGTAGAACTCGTGGTTCGGTGTGTGTCCGCCAACCGTTCACCATCTCGAAAGCCGTCTCAACACAAAGATCTCGGATTCGATCGAACGAGAATCACCCGATATCAAGTAGTCCGGCAGCCCCAGCACACTCCAGCGACCCGGCGTGTCACGGCCGAGTTGATCCTGCAAGGCCCGGCCGTCGTTGGTCACGATCACCCGGTCCCCGCGACGAGCCCCCAGTCGGTCGAACGCCAGGATCGGCTCGCCGTCGGGCTTGCCATCCATCGAGACCAGTTGCAGGACCAGCAACCGCTCGCCCTGGAAGCTCGGATGCTTGACGGTGGCCGTCGCAGTGCCGAGAACCCGGGCGAGTTGCATCAGGAAGACCTCTGAAATTCACAAATCGTAATAAATTGATCTCAAAGGAACCGCATGCCACCGACGATGGCTGTCCGACGTTGCCGGCAGAAGGTCAACGGGGTGGTGACGCCCTCGCCGGTCGGGCCGGCGATCGAGAACGACGCGACCCCCGGACCACCGAGCCCGTCGGTGCAAGGACCATTGATGACGAAGATTGTGCAATCCATGATCCGACCCATCTTCTCCATCACCGACGTGTCGCGAGAGTGGAGCACGGCGGTGTGGCCGAAGCCATGCTCGGAACTCCTCGCCAGCGCGATTGCGCGGTCCACGTCGGGAACGCGCACGAACGGGATGAACGGCATCATCTGCTCGTGCTCGACGAACGGATGGTCGGCCGTCGTCTCGCCGTACAGAATCTGCACACCGTGCGGCACGTCAATGCCCGCGTGACGGCCGAGCACCGCGGGGTCCTGCCCGATCAGCCCCTTGATGACGTGCAGCTTGCCGTCATCGCCGCGTTCGAATGCAGCCACGGTCAACGCGTCGATCTGGTCGGCGTTCGAGGCGGTAGCCGCCGTGTCGACCGACTGCCTCCATCAGCTTGTCGAAGATCTCGGCGACGGCGAACACCTGCTTCTCGCCGATGCAGAGCAGGTTGTTGTCGAAGGCGGCCCCGAAGACGATCGAGGCCGCGGCGCGATCCAGACAGGCGGTCCTGTCCACGACGACCGGCGGGTTTCCGGGCCCGGCGACGATCGCACGTCGCTTGCTTCCCAGGGCCGCCCGGGCCACCGCCGGTCCGCCCGTCACGACCAGGAGCTTCACGTCACGGTGATCGAACAGTGCGCCGGCCGATTCCAGGGTCGGCGGATCGATGATCGTCAACAGATCGGGGATGCCGACCTCACGCTCGATGGCCTGGTTGAACCGCCGGACGCCCTCGGCGGCAATCCGGCGCCGGATGGGTGGGCGTTGAACACGACTGTGTTCCCGGCGGCCAGCATGCTGATCGCGTTGCCGGCCAGCGTGGGCAAGCTATGCGTAACGGGGGTAATCGAACCGATCACTCCGAACGGGGCGAAGTCGGTGAGGGTCAGGCCCCCGTCCCCGGAGTCGACCTGGGTCTGTGAGGTACTCGACCCCCGGAATGACCGGGATCGTCTCGTCGCAGCTTGGCGATCTTGTGATCGAGCCGGCCGATTTTCGTCTCTTCCAGCTCCTTGCGACCCAGTTCCTCGGCGTTCTCGACACAGATCGTCCGGATGCACGCAACGGCCTTCTTACGGTCCGCGAGCGGCCGGTTGCGGAAGACCTCGAAGGCGGCCCGGGCGGCGGCGACCGCATCATCGGCCGTGGCGTAGACGCCGTTCTGGCCGACCGCCCCGGTCGATCGACGCGCGGTCGAGGCACCGTTACGGGCGGACGGTCCATCGCCGCCAACGGCCTCGGGCGGGCCGCCCATCTGCGACAGGACCTGCTGGACGACGTTTCGGATCAGGTCTTCGGAGAGTTGCATGGCAGGGACCGCCGGTTTCTCGGTTCGGGATCGTTACAGGCGGGCGGTGACCCACCCGGGGACCTTGGATCAATCCGATTCACGACTGGAGAAGATCGCCATGGCCGCCGACGTCCACGGTATCGACCAGGCCGATGATCACCGCGTCGATGGGCAGCTTCTCGGTTTCGGGCGTCAGTCGGGCACTGGAGCCCTGGCAGATCAGCACCATCTCGCCGAGGCCGGCGCCCAGAGTATCGACGACGACGAAGGTCCGTCCTGTCGGCACCAGGCGATCCCGCGAGGCGTCATCGATGCGGTACGGATCGACGGTCAGCAGCTTGTGCCCCGTCATCGACGCCACCTTCTGGGTCGCCACAACGCTTCCGGTCACGCGAGCGAGGAACATGGGGCCTCGTTTCCGATGGTCGAATCCTGATCGGATGGTCCGGGACGGGAGAGCCGCGACGTCAGTCCAGCCGATTTTTTCCGGACTCCAGCAGGTCGCGCGTCTGGCGTGCGACGACCAGCTCCTCGTTGGTGGGCACGGTCCAGATCTGGACGCGGGAGCCGGCCGGGAGACACAGACCTCGCCACTCGCGGAGGCGTTCTTCTCCATGTCCAGCGCGATCCCGAACCAGTCCAGGTCGCTGGCAGACGCCGGCCCGGATGCGGGCGGAGTTCTCGCCGATGCCCGCCGGTGAAGACGATCGCGTCGGCCCCGCCCAGTTCGAGCAGGAAGGCGCCCGAGGTAGTGGCGGGTCGAGCGCGACGAACATGTCGATCGCCAGCTCGGCGCCGGCCTCGCCGCGGTCGGCGGCCTGCCTCGATCTCGCGAAGGTCGTTGCTGCCCGCAGATGCCTTCCAGGCCCGACTCACTCGGCCAGGATCGTCGAGCACCTCTTCCAGCGTCAGCCCGGTCTCCCGGAGGATCGCCGGCAGGGCGAACACGTCGAAGTCGCCGACCCGGTTGTTCTGCGGCAGGCCGCTCTGCGGGCTCATGCCCATGCTGGTGTCGATCGACTTGCCGTTGCGGATCGCCGCGAGCGAGGCGCTGCCGCCGAGGTGGCAGGAGATGACCCGGAGGTCATCGCGGCCGAGCAGTTCGGCCATCCGGCCGGCGATGTAGCGGTGGCTGGCGCCGTGGAAACCCCATCGGCGGATGCCGAGCTTCTCGGCCCATTCGTTGGGGACGGCGTACCGCTGGCTGGCCTCGGGCATGGTGCGGTGGAAGCCGGTCTCGAACGCGGCGACCAGCGGGAGGGCCGGGAATCGCTCATAGAGCCGGCGCATCGCCTCGATGTAGATCGGGTTGTGCGCCGGCGCGACGTCGTTGTAGGCCTCCATCGCGTCGAGCACGTCGCTGTTGACGCGATGCACGCCGGTCAGGCCGCGGGCGTGGACGGCCTTGAACCCGATGGCGGAGACGTCCGTCGGGAGATTGCAGAACACCGATGCCGGGCGAGGTAAGGTGGTCGAAGCAGATCTGGACCGCCGCGCCGTGATCGGCGACAGGCTCGATCGGCGTCCATGTCCCCCTTCGGAGAACGGATCGAGCACCCGGGCATCTTTGCTGCCGATCCGCTCGACCGAGCCCCTCGGGCCAGTAGCGGCTCGGACGGGTCGCCCAGGTCGTAGAGCCGGTACTTGAAGCTCGTGCTGCCGAGGTTGGCGACCAGGATCTTCAACGTCCGCCTCCTCCCGCGAAGGCGCGGATGACCGCATCGGTCGGTCGCGGGATGACGTGAGCGGCCTTCAGCTCGCCGAGCCGCCCGGCCGCCTCGGCGCCGGCCTCCACCGCCGCCCGTACACTGCTCACGTCACCGCGGATCATGACACTGACCTGACCGCCGTCGAGCTTGATCACCGGGCTGGCCAGTTCGACGTTCGCGGCCTTCAACGCGGCATCGACGGCGTTGATCAGGCTGACCAGGCCAATCGTCTCGAACAGGCCCAGGGCACCGTTCATCGTGGGCATTCCTCACATTGGTCCCTCACGGCCAGGGACGAACGGACCGGACGGCCCGCCCAATGTCCCCGGTGGAGGGAATCGTCACGTCGTCGGAACGGGGTCATCGCGTCAGCCGAGGAAGGTGGCCAGCACGGCCGGATCGGGCCGGGGGATGACGTGGGCGCTGACCAGCTCGCCGACCCGGCTAGCCGCTTCCGCGCCCGCCTCAACGGCCGCGCGGACGCTGCCGACGTCACCGCGGACGATCGTCGTGACGAAGCCGCCGCCGACCTGGACGCGGCCCGCCAGACCGACGTTGGCCGCCTTGAGCATCGAGTCGGTGGACTCGATCATGCCGACGAGCCCCTTCGTCTCGATCAGCCCGATGGCCTCGCCGAAACTGCCGTTCGACCTGTAGGCCCCACCTCGTGTCGTCTGCTGTGCGGTCGCCATCTTGTCAGGCTCCGTCGCTCTTGGTTGTGGTGGACGGCCCCGGCCGCCTTCTTCGTGAAGGCCAGCACGCCACCGAGGTCTTCGTGAGGACGCGGGATGACCTGGACGCTGATCACCTCGCCGATTCGGCTGGCCGCCGCGGCGCCGGCGTCGACTGCTGCCTTGACCGCGGCGACGTCACCGACGACGAACGCCGTGACCATGCCGCTGCCGACCTTGTCCCAGCCGGCCAGCTCCACGTTGGCCGCCTTGAGCATCGCGTCGGTGGCCTCCACCAGCGCGACGAACCCTTTCGTCTCGATCATGCCGAGCGCTTCGAGCGGTGCTGAGGCCATGAGTTGGCCCTCCCCAGAGAGTGTCGAGCGTTTCCGGGTGGGCGGCGCCACCATCAGATCATCAGAACCCGATGGGATGTTTCCACCCCAAGAGTCCGCGTGCGTCACGAGCGCCTTCGCGAGCGTCACGTTCGTCGCGTGCGGCAGGTCAAGTGCATTCGCCTCGTCGGTATCGATGTGAACTTCGAGCTTCCAGTCCGGGTGGGTCCGGACCAGCAGGTTCTTGAGCAATCCCGGGCAAGGACCGTCGACGACGAGATCCATCCGGTCGAGGTGCTTGACCCCGTAGTATTCCGCGTCGCTGCGGCCCCATGTGGACATGCCGCTCGGCGCGGATGACGCCCTGCGTCAGCTCGACGTGTCCCTTCGGGCCGACCAGGATGCATCCGGGCGTCCCCTCGATGTCGCCGGAAAGCCGGACCGGCAGGTCCAGCCCCAGGCTGATCGCGTCGGTGAACGCCAGCTCGACCTGGCTGAACTTCCGACAAGGCCCGAGGACCCGCACGCTGGGGATCATCCGCTGTCGAGGCCCGACCACGGCGATCGTCTCGTTGGAGGCGAAGTCGGTGTCCTGATAAAGCCGTCGCATGACCGTCAGGTCGTGACCGGGACCGAACAGGGCCTCGACATGCTCCCTGGTCAGGTGCGCGTGCCGCGCGGAGATGTTCACGACGAGGTTCGGATGGTAGCCCGTCGCCATCGGCGACCGTCCCGCCGAGCTGCGCCGCAGGATCGACCGAACCATCTGTTCGACCTGCGACCGCGCCGGCCCCTGGGTCAGGATGCTCATCTCAGGCCCCCGTCCTCGTCGTAACGCCTCGCGATTGACCGTTCGGGCTCCCGTTGAGGCCCGACCGACATCGGGCAACGCCGCCAGGTGAAGCGTCGACCCCATGCTCCGCCAGCATCGCGCGGTGATCGTCCTTCAGGGCCGGGTCGACCACCATCGCGTTGACCTCCTCGAGCCCGCAGAGGCGGGAGAGGGAGAGCCGACCGAACTTCGTGCTGTCGGCGACCACGATCACCTGTTGACCGCAACGCATCATCTGCCGCTCGGTTTCGACGAGCAGCGAATTCGAGTTGTAAACCCCTTCGGCCATGATCCCGCCCGACTCCCAGGATGACTTTCCCGACCCGTATGCTCTCCAGGGCCGCCACGGTGAGCGGCCCCATCGCCTCGCCGGTCCGGGGATAGACGTATCCGCCGATCAGGATCAGGTCCGTGTCTTTACTTGCGGTCAACAATTGTGCGATGGGCAGGCTGTTGGTGACCACCTGCAATGGTCGTCCCGCCAGGGCGCGCGCCACCTCCAGGGTCGTGGTGCCGCCGTCAAGTAAGACGGTGTCCTCGTCTTCGACCAACGCCGCGGCGGCGTTACCGATCGCTCGCTTTTCGATCGCCTGGGACGCCTCGCGCTCGTCGAGAGCGGGCATCGCCCGCACCTCACCCGAGTAGACCGCACCACCGTGCGTCCGCTTCACAGATCCCGCCGCGTCGAGTGCTTCCAGATCGCGTCGTACCGTGCTTTCCGAAACGCCCAACGTCCGCACCAACTCGTCGAGCGTCGCGAACCCTCGGTGGGCAATCAGTTCCACGAGCCGGCGGCGGCGGTTCTCGGCGAGCATCGGACCTCCGTCGCGTTGACCTCCACGACCCTGCACTACTTTCCGATGTTCGACGTCCTTCTGTCAAGAACGTGCTCGATATTTCTTCCAAATCATTCAGAATCATGACGCAAAACAATCGCGATCTCGCATGGGTTGATCGGAAGTGTTGAGTTAGATGAACGTTTGCGACGGATGGTCTCCAGCTTTCCTTCTCGCTACAATTCTCCTGAGAATCTCCGCAACAGGCAGAACAGGAGTTGGCCGAGATGCCCGAGTTGCCCGAGGTCGAGACGATGGTGCGCGGGCTCCGGCCGGCGATGGAAGGCCGGAGACTTCAGGGTGTCGAGGTCCGCGATTCTCACCTGCTTCATGGTTGCACGACCGACCAGGTCGAGCAGCAGGGAAGAGGAGCCTCGGTTGTCCCAGGTTTTCCGTCGCGGAAAGTGGGTCGTCATCGCGCTGGAAGCCGACCAGGGATTGATCGTCATCCAACCCCGGATGACTGGAGGGTTCTGGCTGCGTCGAACCCGATCGCCCCGAGCACATCCGCGTGATCTTCCGGATGGAGGGAACGCCCGAGACCGTCTGGTTCTGCGACCCTCGACGGCTGGGCAAGGTCGCCTGGTATCCGGACAGGCGAGGCTGCCGGTGCCGCATTCGCACGCTCGCACGGTCCCGATGCACTCGAGATCACCCGGAACGAGCTGGCGAAACGCCTGAAGCGGACGAGCCGGGGCATCAAGCCGACTCTCCTCGACCAGAAGGTTCTGGCGGGCATCGGGAACATCTATGCGGACGAGATCCTGTTTCGCGCCCGGCTTCATCCGGAACGGCCCGCGACCGGCTCAAGGCATCCGAGGTCGCCCGACTCCACGAGGCGATCCGCCCGGTTCTGGACGAGGCGATCGCGGCGGAAGGGTCGAGCTTCGATGCGAACTATCGGACCGTGCTCGGCGCCGAGGGGGGATTCCTCGCATTCAGTGCCGTCCATCGGAAGAAAGGACAGCCCTGCCCAGGTCTGCGGCGAGGCGATCCTCAAGGTTCGGATCGCGGGGCTGATCGGTCGCCCGACCTACTACTGTCCAACCTGTCAGCCCGGAACGACCTCGACGAGACCGACGAGCGCCGGGCCCAGGCTCGACTGGTCGGATCGGCGGTGATCGAGTATCGTGACAGCAGCTGCGCGCGTCATCCACACAACGTCGACCGGAGCCGCAACCAATGAAGAGACAAGGTCGATCCAGCCGGCGAACCGGATGGCGCGCCGCCTCGGTCAAGGATCGATCTGTCCCCGAGGAGCCAGCCGTGTCGTACCGCACCTTCAAGCACCTGCTGGGCGAGACCAGCCTGGAGCGGAAGTGCCGGTTCATCTTCGGCGGCGGCATCCTGACGCTGGTCACCTTCAGCTTCTACTGGTACGGGCAGAAGACCGAACAGCTGGTTCTCGGCCAGAAGATCGAGGCGGCCCGGGCGTTGGTCGACCCGATCATTTCGAAGATGCACTTCGAAGATGTTCGCCAACTCGGAGTTCGAGACCTTCATCGACGAGATGTCCGGCGAGAGTGCGCCGATGGTCGCCCAGCCGAGCTACGAGTCGCACATCCTCGACCCCCGTATTCCGCGCAGGTTCATCGCAAACGATCGGCCGATGGCGCAGGTCGCCGCGCGACGAGTTCGAATCCGAGGTTCTGGCCCGGTTTCCTGAGGGCCGCGGAACTCTCCGGCAAGGCGGGCAACGAGCCTCGCGATCCCTATAGCTTCCCGAACGGGGCCCCGGTCGAGCATTCACGGATCATGCCCGGCCGCAAGGAATACCAGTACATCAGGGCCATCCTGTTCAAGCCTCGTTGCCTGAATAGATGTCATACCAGTCGAGCAGGACGCGCGGGGCAAGTGGTATGTGCCCCAGGTCCGGGGAACTGGCCACCGCGGTCGTCATCAAACTGCCGATGGAACGGACGAACAAGGAAATCCACGCCAACCGGGCGATCCTGATCTCGACGGCGCTGGTGACGGCCATCCTGGCGATGGTCGCCTCGTACGTCATCGTGCGCTACATCATCGTCAAGCCGGTCAAGCACTTGCGTGATGTTTCCGACGCGATCGCCGCCGGCAAGCTGAATATCCGCAGCCAGATCCAGACCGGCGACGAATTCGAGGAGCTGTCGCACGCCTTCAACCGGATGCTTCACAACCTTGTGGCGATGCAGCAGGAACTTGCGCGACGTCAACGGCGACCTCGATCGTAAAGTCGACGAACTGGCCCAGGCCAACATGGCCCTGTTCGAGATGAACCGCCTCAAGAGCGACTTTCTGGCGACGATGAGCCACGAGCTGCGGACGCCGCTGAACTCGATCATCGGCTTCTCGGAGGTTCTCTCCGGCAGCGAGAACATCAACGACCGCCAGCGACGCTACGCCACCAACATCCAGAACTCGGGCAAGATGCTCCTGGGGATGATCAACGACATCCTCGACCTCGCCAAGATCGAGAGTGGCAAGATGGAGGTGCGCGTCGAGGACTTCTCGATCCGCGACGTCTGCGAGGGGCTGGCAAACCTGATGCGGCCGATGGCCGACCGCAAGGACATCAACCTGGAATGTCGGCTCGACGAGGCCATCCCGCTGCTGCGCCAGGACCCGGGCAAGATTCCGCCAGATCATCTACAACCTGCTCTCGAACGCCGTGAAGTTCACGCCCGATGGGGGACGGGTGACTTTGAAGGCCCGCGCCGAGGGCCGGTTCGTGGTCATCGAGGTCGAGGACACCGGCATCGGCATCGCCGAGGATGACCGCGAGCGGATCTTCGAGAAGTTCCGGCAGGCCGGCTCCGCGATCCAGAATGGGGGCGTGCTGACGCGCGAACACGAGGGGACCGGCCTGGGGCTCTCGATCGTTCGCGAGCTGGCCACGCTCCTCGGGGGCGAGGTCGAACTTGTCGAGCGAGCTAGGTCGGCGGCAGCACCTTCACGGTACGCATCCCGATGCAACTGGCCAGCGGGTCGCCGGTTCGAGGTCAACCTCGCCGACGAGCGGATCGACCTGACCAAGGCGAAGCGGATCGAGACCCGCGACGACGCCGACGCCTCATTGCCGCGTTCGGTGCTCTGGACGGGCAATCCAACCTGCGACACCCATCGAACGAACCGGCGAGAGACGTCGCCGGACGGCACGACTATTGAGATGCCCCGGCGTTTCGCTGGGGTTCGGTGGACGTTTCGTGCGATCCGAGGCTTCTACTGACCCAGGACGCAGCCCAGCACGAGCACGATCAAGGCGACCACGGCCCCGACTGGGGTCACCAGGGCCAGTCCCCCGATCAGGACCACCGTGGCGAGCAAGGTCGTGCTCCGACCGGCCCGGTTTGCTTGCCGAGTGAGGACGAGCCCGCTCGCGAATAATCCGCCGATCGCGAGGAGTGCCGAACCATGATCCGGTTGGGGCAAAGGGGAGGAGTTGTCGACCTTTCGCCATCTCAGTGAGAGTTTCCGACCCGACTCCGCGTTTCCCCAGTAATACGAGGGTTTCCCAAGCCTTCGGATTCGAAGGACGGCCGGATGTTCCTCGATGTCCGGAAGGTCCGCGAGTGGATCCGGCCGGTCATCGAGGCCGATTCGTGACCGGGCGGACAACAGGAATTCTTCAAGCCCGACCGAAACCAACGCCGCGTTCAACTCCTCGCGTGCGGTGAGGATCCGTTGTTCCACGCGCGAGATTTCGGTGCCCTCAGCCGATCCTCGTTCCGATTGACTCAGGGCGGCGGCTCGCTCCGCCGCGCCACAACGGGCCTCGAAGCGAACCAGTGAGCTGAGCAACTCGGTTCGGTCCCGAGGGGAACTGCGGTCCAGGCTGGTCGGGTCAAGGCGATCGACGATCCCTCTGGCAAGCGATTCGACTCGCTCCAGCGCGAGAACGTCACCCGTCACCGGGTCGGCATTCCCCTGAATTCGAATGCCCTCGGGAGCGTGAAGCGTCACCAGCGTCGGCACGTCCGGTCCGGGAGGTTCCGGGAGAGGGATGGAGGCCGTCCCATCGGCCGCGTCCACCAGTTGGCCCGAACGCCAGACCACGGAAACCCGATGGGGACCAGAATCGCTCAGCGGGATTAGCCACTCCCCGGGTTCGGCCCGCAGCGGTCGAACCGGAAAGTCGTCGATGGTCGCTCCGAGGGCCTCGGCGACCGGGGGCAGTCGCATCGTCAGAAAACTTTCGTGACCCGGCATCAAATCGTAGTCGGATTTCCCCATCACGGACCCGTTGGCGGACAGCGTGCAGAGGACATCGACCAAGTGGACCCGGGCCCCGCGGTTGCTGTTTCAAGCCTGTCAGAAACAGGTGGGACGGCCAGTCGCCAATCATCCTCAAGGACATAGTAAGCATGAAGGTCCGCGCCGTCGGGAGGGTTCACTGGAACATCGGCGAACTTCGAGACATCGATCGCCTGCACATGAGACGATCCTTCTGGCGCCAGGAAGCGGCCCGTGGCGTTGGCCAGCATCAGGTAGGTTTCGAACCCCTCCTGCTGCTCTCGCCGCATCATCGGGATCAGGTCCGGAAACGTGATCCCCCGGGTCGGATCGAACGGACGCATCGCCTGCACGACAAAATGGCGCGTTCCCCACATCGGCTCGTCAGGATTCAGCGTCAGGTCGGTGTAACCGTTCTCAGCCTTGGCCTGGAACGTCTGTTCCATCCCGTCCGACAGAACCTGGACGTTCTCGGCCCATTCGGTCGGCAGTCGCAGGATCAGCGATCGTAACGGGCCACCCGAAATCCGGTATCGCAGGGCGACGGAAAGCTCCGCGTTCTCCGGATACAGGGTCAGCAGGCCATGAGCCACCACATGAACTTTTGGCCCTTCGTCGTACCATCGAAGCTGACCAGCCTCTCGGGCGGTATTGACCCGGAAGAACAGGGCTGGGCTCGTCGTGGATCGCGTGACGGCCGCGGGCGCGTCCTCCGTCGTGACCTCGATGGCCGGTTCAACCTCGAAGGGGATGCGACCGGACGACCGAACCAGGAGCGTTCCCTCCGCCTGATCCAGGTCGAGCCACTCCGGCCAGGGGATCGGCATTCGATGCGCCTGAGAGTCGGGACTCATGGGATCGCTCTCGACCGGGACCCAACCCTCAAGATGGATTGTCCCGGGGACCGCCCCCGCGCCGTCGAATCGCAGTCTCAACAGATCGGGTTCGGCACGACTCCAGTCGCTCAAGCCATCGCCGTCAATGCGGACGGCCTGCCAGCGCTCAGGAATTCTGACCCGTACCTCACGAACCCGGCCATCGCGCGGGACCAACGTGGCTTCCACCTTCGTGTCGAGCCGTCCTGGCTGGATCTCCACATTCACCGCCTGTGAGACGACCGCGTTCGGCGGGATCGGCCCCGTAATGACTGTGACCTCCGGGGTGGACGCGAACCGCAAGGCGCCCGCGAGCGTCGAACCATTGGCTGGGAGGTTGCCCCAGAGTCGCGCGAACTGCTCATCGGGCACGACTTCCGCGCCGAACATGTCGCCGAGGCGACCTGTCCAGTCCCCCGGACGCTGGAACCCCAGGGTGCCCAGGTAAACCTGAACGTCCAGCGGCTCGACATGCGGGATCGTTCGGGACGATGGCCCGGTCGTCCGGGGATCGGCCGGGCTGCCCGGCTCAACCGGGCGCCACAACCCAAGTGCCAGGGTGGCCCCGTCCTTGAGTGGAGGGTCGACGCGACCGACCCAGACAGGTGCCTCGGGTGAGCCGAGCAGTTCGGAATCGACGAGCCCCGGAACCGAGGCTGATTGCACTTCGATTCCTGGCCCCAGGCGGACGCGAATTTTCGAGGGCTCGCCGGGCTCGCGATAGGTGATGCGCACCGTGACCCGATCTCCGGCGGGCTCGGCGACCCAGAGGAGAACCCCTTCCGCGGTCCCCTGGAGGATCGGTGGCAGCCCCTCCATCGGAGCGGCCCACCGGACCTCAATGCGATCCGAGGGCCCGAGCGAACCGATCAGTTCGCCCCCATCCGTCGCCGACACTCGACCCCGGGCCGAGCGAACCGTGATCATACGATCAATCGGGGCGGCACTCACCTGGATCGTCGCCCCGGGAACCTGGTTGACCGAGACGTCGAGCACCTCCCCCTCGTCCTTCTTGATCGAGAGAACCTGGCGACGAAGTTTGAGAAGATGGTTTCCCGAACCGGATACCCAGACAACGGCGGCGGGACCGTCGGGCCGGATCGCGAGTGGGACGTCCTTACCATCAAGTTCGGCGAAATCGTACAGCCCAGCCCCGAGTGGCAGCGTCCAGGGCGCGGGACCGGGCCCATCGAGCTCCAGGCGCAGCAGGCTGTCAATCCGTGCCGAACCGTCTTCGAAGTGGACGCGATGATCGGCCGCCACGGCCCACAGGGAGCTTTCAGAGCTTGCGTGATGTTCGATTGAACGAGCAGCCCAGGAACGAAGCCGCTCGTCATCGCGCCGAGTGATCCAGACGTGGCCGGTGGCCGTGCCCGTTCCGTCATGTGGAACGACGACGAGAAGTGCATCGTCGGTCGGATCGGCACGGTCTTCACGTACGACCGGGGTGAGTTGAGCGTGACCGGGCTGGGGCCAGGCCCCTAGCGGCACCAGGGCGGTCACCAGGATCGCGACCTCGATCCTTGAACTCAGGGTGTTCGATCGTCCGGATGCCGAGGGCCGCTCCGGGGGCTCATCAGGACGGGCGGCCGATCGTAGCGAGCGGCCCAGCCAGAACGCACTCGAACCGATCGCGCCGCAGACCGTCCCCGTCGCGACCGCGAGCGCGATCGCTGAACCCCAGCTCGCGATGAGGATCGCCGCCGCGCCGAGCGTGACGACGACCCACAACCGTAGCGCCGGTGTCCTCCTTCGGAGTACGACACCAAGACCGAGCGTGGCCAGGCCCAGCGTCCAGGACCAGCCCGTGAGGGCGGAACGCTTGACCCGCTCCACCGTGGCCCCGGCTGGCGACGGCCAACCGATCGACTCGTACCACTGAATTGAGCGGTTTTCCTCGCGAGGAGCGATCTCGACACTGGAGGGCACCGCGACGATGTCTTCTCGACGCCAACGGTTCACGGACTGGAAGCGATCCGCGGGACCGCTCCCCTGGCCATCGGCGACGGTCAGCGTCTCAAGCAGCGCCCGATAGCGTTCTCGGTTGCTCGTCAGAACGCGAAGTTGATCAGGCGTCGAGACGATCAGGTAGGGGCCCACGCTCCCCAGGTCGAGCGAACCGGCTCGAAACCAGGAGAGTGGGTCCGCAACCGTCACGTCGTCGGTTGGGCTCGCCGGCACCAGGCGGGCCAAGGGCCCCACCCGGCCAAGGCCAGGGCCGGTCGATCGACGAGGACGTGTCGCGTCCCCGAATCCCAGCGCAGGAGCAAGTCCCCCAACGCGATACCGTCGCGGTCGGCCGTTGGCACTCGGTCGGCAAGTTCCTTCGCCACGATCCGGGGGACATTATGTCTCAACTCGCGAGACCAGGGTTCGGGCCAATCGCCCAGGAGCCCCCTCCACCAGGAGGGCCGAGGTCGAGGATCCGTCGAGATCAGGTTCGGCCCCTCGGCAACCGTCGCGATCCCGAGCGGGACCGCGAGTTCCCAGGTGAACGCGAGACAGGGAAGTGAGAACTGAGGAGCCGGTGGCTGAATGCCCGTCGTCGCGCCGATTGGGTCAGTGCCGAGACCAATCTCCGTCTTGAAGTCCAGGAGAACCGAACACAGGGGACGGGCCACTGAGGGCACGGGAATTGGGATGGAAATGACCGATTTCTCAACACTCGGCGCGATGGATCGACCATCAACCTGAACCCGCTGCAAGTGGGCGCCCTTCGGCAGGGCAACCTCGACGGAACGCGCGCCCGTGGAGAGGATGCGCAGGTTCAGTCGCTGGGGGGACGACTTCAATGCCGTGGCGGGCGTCGAGAGCAGTGCGTCACGGATGACCCCGGCCGCTCTGGAAAGGTCGAGCGCGTGAGTCTCCACGCGAAGGCCAGGTTCTCGATTCGTTCCAAATCCATAGGCGTGTGCCAGTCGTTGCGATCGATGACCGTCGAGACCGTTCTGGAACGCGAGGTCGGACGTGAGCGGATCGTCCAGAAGCAATGGGTCGAGACGAACCATCCCCGTGACCTCGGCCCGAGATTGGAGCGTTTGATCGACAAACACAAGGGCCCGGCCCTCGAATTCGTAACGACGAGGAACGGTCAGCAACGGAAGGTCGCCGGCCCCGGACCAGGGTTGCTCGAGCCGGGTCTTTAGCAGGAGAGGCCCCTCGTGTCGGCGCGGGCAAGTCCAGCCGCCAGGCACGACCACCCCTGGTTGGCAACCCCGCGGCGTCTCGCTCCGATTCGTCGAGAGGACGGATGCTCAGGGGAGGTCCCCCTCGAGCGGTGTCCAGACGCCACTCCAACTCTCCTACCAGCGGCCCGTCCAGCACGATGGGGAGAGATTCGAGAACTTCGTCGCCCGTGTCGATGACGATCTCGATGTCCAGCGACATGTGGTCCTGACGGATTCGGGCGACTTCCTCGAAAACAACGATCGGCCGAGCTTTGGGACGAATCACCTCGAAGGTCCCCCTCGCCTCCGGGGTTGTCCAGCGCCAGGCGAGGGCAACCGAGTGTTCGCCGGGAAGCGTGCCCTCCATGCGCTGGGGAGGAACCCAGGAGAGCCCATCGGCCTGGATCGGTTGGAGCCTCAGGCCATCCCCTACGGTGGCGATCCAGCGCTCGTCCCGAACTCTGGCACCCACGGGCCGTAGTCGAGGCAGCGCGATCGGTCGTCGCAGGGCGGGACCGTTCGTCGATGCCGTGACCTCAAGCGAGAGAGCGCCGGGTCGGGTGATGTCCAGGGCCGGTGGCACGTTGACGATCATCCGGGTGAGTCCGTTATCACCCGGTTCAACTTGCCAGGGGAGCGGCGACTTCATCGCATCAGTGAGCGTTACACTGTCCACGATCCAGTCCGAAGGCAGATCGGCCCGCAGTGTCAACGCCCGGCCCCGCTCGAAGACCCAGTTCAGGGTGGCGACGAACGATGTCGAATCCAGCACCGCCCGCGCGACCCCAACCACCTCAACGGAAGTCTCCGGTGTCGCGCGTCGGAACGTGAGTTCGGCCACCGGATGGGGCGTGACGGCCGAGTAGACGAGCAGGGTGTCCGCTGCGCTGGAGCCCTCCAGTTCCTCGGGACGAGGTGACACGGAAGGTCCGCCCAACTCGCGGCAGGACTCGACGACCCGCCCCGGCCCTACGCGAACGACGGTACGCCCACCGAGCCAGACGGCGTCGAGCGGCCGAGCGGCAGGCACCGTCCACGTCCCCTCTCCAGGAACCCGCACCATCGCCCGGATCGTCACGAGGGTGGGCATGGCCACCTCCTCGGACAATCGCACCGACAAGCGCCGCGTCTCCGGGGAAGACGATGGCTCCTCCGCGAAGCCGATGACCCCCGGGCCCTCGACGCCCAGCACTTCCAGGCCCTCGTCAAGTTCGACGTTCAGTCGGCGCACGCCGGATTCTCGGGCATCCACGGTCCAGTCGGCCTGCCAGCGCCCCGAGGCGGCGTCGAGGTCGACTCGAGTGGGCCCTCCAACCCAGAGGCGTGAGGACGCTCCATCACCAGGCGAATGCAATCGCAGGTCGATTGGTTTCTCTGTAACCGGGCCATGAAACCTCCAGCGCCGTCTGTCCGAATCAGACGTTTTGGGGTCGTCCAGCGCTTCCGGGCCTTCTCGGCCCCGGGGGGGCCATCGGGCAACATGTCGCCCGGTAGTTCCAACGACAGTTCCGTGACGGGACATGCGGGCAGGCCGAGGGCGAAGGCTCGGCCATCCGAGCCCGGCCGCGCGGCCAGTTCCCAGTTCAGCCGGACCTCCTGAGATGGACCGGGATCGACCCGCAGCGCAATACGCCCGTCCGCGGTCGCTCGGAGTTGCCCGGTCGAGTCGTTCTCGTCCTCGTTGCGGAGTGCCAGGCCCCACGGAGAGAGGTCCAACATGGCCGGTTCATGCTTCGGGCCCTCGATGAGCAACCGGGATTGTCCGAACAGCATGCCGTCCCGCCAGATGATGGCATGACTCGCCCGGATCAAGCTCGGCGTGCGCTGGTCCTCGGACGTCTCGAGGCCGGCTCGGGCCGCCTCCAGCAGATCATCGAACTCTTTCGCGGGCATTCCCCGCAACTCGGTGCCGGGCGGAAATGCCGAACCGACATCGGTCTTCGGAACGAGGACACGCTCCACACGAATGGTCGCGGGAGCCGCTCCCCGAACCGCCCCGGAGGCCAGACAAACCAGCAGCAAAACGCCGGCGGCGACCGGAGAACGACGGTCAGGTCGCATGAACGTGGCCTCGAGCTACTCGTTGTTCTCAGGACCGGCCGCGCGCCCGGTCGCCGGG
The DNA here is from genome assembly GCA_963779675.1 of uncultured Isosphaeraceae bacterium. Lineage (GTDB taxonomy): Bacteria > Planctomycetota > Planctomycetia > Isosphaerales > Isosphaeraceae > CAVZZM01. Next base: position 481,421 of record CAVZZM010000014.1, on the reverse strand, counting down.
ACGAAGTCGATGGTCGTGGACGGATGGCGGCGGATCACCGTGGATTCGTCGGAGCCTACATCGAGAACCTTCGCGTTGCGGGACGATCCGCCGAGGACCCCCGATCCACTCGGCGACAGTCCTGAGAGACTTCCGGCTTCGCCAAAGACGACCGCGGATCGCCGCCGATCCACTTGCTGTTTTGTGAAGGCCGCCAGAAGCGTCATGACCACGCCGGCCATGGAAGCCTGGACGGCGAGTAATGTCACGTCCGGCCAGAGGGTCGCGGACAGAGCCAACGGCGCCGCGAGCGCGATCAACCCCACGAGTCGGCCCGAGGAGTGGACCAGGAGCAACACAACCCCCGCGGCCAGTACAATGGCCGAAAAGACGCCGATCAGCCCTGCACGCGAATAGACGTTGGGTTCGAGCCGCTCCGGATCTCCCGCGCATCCGAACATGTAACCATGATATCCACTGCGTTGTGTTTCTCGGACCAGGTTGTCAACTCGACCGCGTACCGACGGGCCGCCAACCCATCGCACCAACGCGTCGGCATCGAGACCGGGACGGCGTTTCCAGACGTAACCAGCCCAGTACCAGCGGTTCTCGCCGACCCAGCCACGCGGCGTGCCGACCAGGGCGCGGCTCCAGGGGACATACACCTCCCACAAGGTCTCCTGGACCATGCCGCCCTCGAACAACCTCGGGGGCGACCAGGACGATGTGGCCTTCTCAGGAGGGATTCGATACTCAAGACAAACAAGTACGGGGCCTGCCAGCTGATCCTTCAAGTCCAAGCGTATGCCTCCGGTGATTTTCTGCGTTTCGGCGGCATCATTACCGACTTGAGCCCGAACCAACTCGGCGCCGCGTGGCAGGGTCACGGATAGGGCACCGTGGTTCGACTCCACCCGATAGCAGGCGGTCGTGTGCCGCTCATGGTCGAGTCCCTCGATCGTCCGGAGCCAGAGCCGTGACGCGACCAGCGACGGTAAGGCCACCGTTGACGGGGCCGTCGCCAGCACCGAGACCGCCTCGCTCGATGTCATGCTCCGGGTGCCTGTCCAGATCAGTCGAACCGGCGGCCCGCCCTCATTGTCTGAGGCCGTGGGAGTTCTGGTCGAGGTACTCCAGCCTTCGCCCCGAGGGGCGAGTTTGATCCCGGTGTCCGCCGCCACCTGGACCCGAGTCGGTAAGGCCGTTCCTTCGAGAACGCGAATTCGAGGGAGAACCAGGGCCGTTGCACGGTCCTCAGCGAGTGGCGGGTCGAGTCTCAGCCGCGACCGAAACTGGAGGCGAACCAGGTCAATGGCCTCCTGTCGCAGCACGAGCCGGTATCGGGTCGATCCGTCTCCCTCGTCGCCGAGACGTTCGCGTACCGTGACCTCATCACCAGCAAGGTCCCAACGCCCTTCAAGCTCGGCAGGGACGGCGATCTCGATCCGGTCGAGCGTCCCGTTGCGAACGTGACACACGCTCTCTTGGTCCAGCTCGATCTGTTCGGGCTCGATCCGGGCTGTCACGACGGTCTCGTGATGAACCTCCCGACTGAGGACATCGACGCTCAGCGGCAGATACGGGGGGTTCAGGTCCGACCACAACCACATGGCGGGCCCAAACCCCTGGGGCGGCAAGTCGGTAAGTCGGGGCCAGTTTTCCAGGGCCTCATCGCGCAAGGAAAGGAACGAACTGCCCAGGCCATCGTCCCCCAGATTCACGGCGATGTCCCGGGCGGGCAGGACCGCCACTCGGATTTGTCGGAACGTGCCATCCAGCGGACGGAACAGACCGATCCGGACGGCCGGCCCGCCGTCGATCGCCTGACGCCCGGACATTTGAATCCGGTACGACGCGCCGCTGCTGCTGCTGGTCATACGGTCCTTCAAACGCACGATCACGACCCGGCCCGACTGCGCTTCGGTATCGACCACTTCCTCGTCCACCGCCTGCCAGGATTCGACGACGGTATCTGGTCCCACCGTTCCAAGTTCCAGTCCCATCGGAACGCCAACCCGTACTTCGCGGAGCCGCCCGCGCGTCATGCTGTAGTCGATCTCGGACTCGACGCGAGCCGTGTCGGCCTCAACAGCCACCGTCGTCCGGACCTCGACGTGAGAAAGCGGGGGCGCCGGATCGGAGCGGATCTCCAGCTCAAACGGTTGTTCGAAAAACTGGTAGGCCTGAACGATCCGTGGTCGTGTCCGCATGCGATCGGGAAGTTCGGTCAGTGGGTTGATCTGACGCAGACCACTCCCTGCCGTCGCGCTCACCCAGAGTTCCTCCCCCTGCACCAGGGCGACGACCCCCGATTGTTCCAGGGCCTGGGTGATCGGGTCGATCGGGAACCCCTGAAATCGAAATCGTGCTGTGATGCCTGGAGGAAGGTTTCGGCGGGTGGTCAGGCTCAGCCTCCTCGGCTCCTCACCGGAGAGCAAGGGGTCATTGGCCAGGTCGATCGTCACCACCCCCGTGGAAGGGTCGAACACATCCTCGTTGATGGGAAGGGGAAGATCATCCAGTTCAACGGTGAGCAACTCGTCCCCGGGATCTTCGAGTCGCAGCGCGAGCGATCGAGCCGTTCCTCGCACGCAGCGGATCGTCCAGTACGACTGCGTCATCAACACGCCCCGGTTGACCTCCAACGCGATCTCACCGGCGGCCGAGAGCACGGGAGGGCCCATGAAGTCAGACTCATTGCCGGCTCGCCATGAGAGTTCGAGCGCTGTGCGTGGCGAGAGGATCGCCGCGAGTCGATCGCGACGACCGTCCTCGTCATCCATCCGGGTGACCTGAAGCGGCTCCTTTGGGCCGGCCAGCGCCTCGTCGACCCCTGCTGGCACGTCGAGACGCACGCGGGTGGTCGCGGCGATCGGGACCGGCAAGGAAATCCGTCGACCCGAGGCATCGGACCGAACCGCGGTCAGGAGCGAGACTGTCAGCCGATGCGTGCCGATGCCCTGAACCTCCAGGTGCCAGCTCAGAGGCTGGTCGGCAGCGCCGGTCTTGATGGGAAGATCTCGCTCGCCTTCCCGTGCCGAGGTGACGGTTTGCCCATCGAGCCGGATCGGAACCCATTCCGGACCCGGTTCGTTCAAGGTCACTTCATAAACCACCTCGAGATGGGCCCGTCCGTCGAGAACCCGTCCCTGAACGTCGATTGACTTGATGACCGCAGTCTCGGCCCGGGAGGCGTCTCCTGGGTCCCGGCCGCGGCCCGAAGCCGCAGGTATTCGTCCCCTTTGAGAATGACCAGGTCGGGATAACCGAGTCGCTGACGGATGGTTTCCGGGTCGACAGGGCCCTCGAAGATGTACGTCGGGTTCAAAACCACAGGCCCGGTTACGGCGGGCTGTTCCGGAAGCCTGTCCGTCTGGTCACCCGTCTCCGCGAAGGCCCGGGGATTGAGCCCGGGACCTTCTCCCAACGCCAGCGACGGCGCGATGAGAGTGCTCAAAAACCCCGTGACGACAACGAGGCAGGCGCAACGGGCTCTCCGCCGGAGGAGCAGGGACAAGGGGATGTGTCCTCGTGGCGCGGCGTCCACAGAATAGGATCGCGAATGCTGAGGGACGGGAATCGGCCGGGTGGGCGAAGAACCACTCCCAGCCATCACGGTCAAATGTTCGACCGGCATATTCAGCATATCATACGCCCGGAACCGTGGCCACGTTCGATCCGACCCGGACGGAACGGTCGGACAGCCGTCCACTCGGTCGGCGTCACCGTTACGTCCGTCGCTCGTCTCTCCCCTTCCCGACGCGACCTCACAACGATGGGCGGTCACGATGTTCGCCAGGGTGCCAGTCGACCGCCTCGGCCAAGGCGCCGACCGCTTCGTCGTGAATCCGTCCGTTGGTCGCCAGGATCAAGGGATCATCGACCACGTAGGGACCGCCCTCCAGGGTGGTGACGCGTCCCCCGGCCTCGCGGACCAGCAGGACGCCGGCCGCGACGTCCCAGGCGTGGTTCGAGGTGCTGTAATAGGCGTCCAGCCCGCCCGAGGCGACCTGCGCCAGGTTCCACGCCGAGGTGCCGGTGCGGCGGACGGAGTGGGTACCGGTGGAGAACCGGGCCATCAGGCCCATCTGCCGCGGCGCATCGGCGGCGAAGTTCGTCGGCATTCCGCAGGAGATCAGGCTCGACCGGAGGTTGGGCGCCGTACTCACCTGGATCGGCCGGCCGTCGACCCGGGCCCCCTGCCCTTTTGAAGCGATATGGGTCGTCCCCAGGATCGGCGTGTGGACCACGCCCACGACGATCTCACCCTTGTGCTCCAGGGCGATCGAGACGCACCAGAGGGGGTTTCCGTGAGCGAAGTTGATGGTTCCATCCATGGGATCGACGATCCAGCGCCAGGGGTTCGTCGCGTCGGCGACGACCCCGTCTTCCTCCGCGAGCAGGGTATGCTCAGGAAAGGCGCCCAACAGGATCGCCGCGATGGCGCGCTGACTGGCCAGGTCCGCCTCGGTGACGAGGTCCGAGGGCCCCTTCTCGCGTGCCTCGACCGTGCCGAAGGCTCGCCGGAGGAGCCGGCCCGCCTCGACGGCCGCATGTTCGGCCACCTCGAGTTGTCGGCGATACGAATCGTCCACTCCAGCGGCTCCTCAAGGTCCATTGCGGATCGCGTTCCGGACGGACATCGCGGCGGATGTGCCGGCCCGATCGGCCTTTCATTTTACCCAAACAGACGGGGCGTGCCACCGTCGCGACACGCCCCGTGTTCAAGAAGGTCCGATCATGACGATCAGGGTTCCGACGGTGTCCGTGATTGCGGTCCGGACTCCTTCGGCGACACAGGCTCGTTGGCGGTCGCGGGCGAGGGTGCGACACCGGCCGGGCGAATGTCGCCACCACGCAGCAACGCTCGCCAGGCTTCCAGACCGGCCCCGGTCGGGACTTCCGGGTCGTACTGCAAGGCATCACGGCCCGTCAGTCGCATCAACTGTTCGAGGGCCAGGTCACGGACCCCGACATCCTGATGACCGAGCAGGCCGACGAGCTGGACGTAGGTCGTCTGTTGACCGGCTTCCTCATCGGAATAGCCGGAAAGGAGCTTGTAGACGATCGTGGCCCAGGCCTCGCCATTGAACTGCACCAGTGCCTCGCGAAGCTCCTGCGCGGCCTTGGGAGACTTGTCGGCGTAGTCGCGGAGGGCGGCGACCGCGGCCCGACGGGTGGTCGGATCTTCGGGGCGGATCAGCGCCGAGAGGACCATGTCGATCCCTCCCAGAACGCCGAGGGTCGAGACCGCCAGTCGGCGCACTGTCGGCTGCTCATCTTCGACCGCCTCCACGAGCGCCCGAATTGTCGAGACCTTCGGATCGAAATACGTGGCGAAATCCTGTCCGGTCAACAAGTCCACTTCAGGGGGAGACTCGGCTGTGACCCAGTTCGGCGGCGCTTCGGATGTCGCGTCGGTGAAGCGTGCGGGTAACTGGAAGACAACCGAACCGGGGCCGGAGAGCGTCTCTGCCGTACCGCCCGAGTTCAACTCCACCTGCCCCTCGGGAGAGTAAATGACACAGGATGGTGCAGCGGGTTCCCTGGCACCCGCCGGCCAGTTGTCGACACGCGCCAGGCCGATCGGGATGCCGACAGGAGGCCGGAACTCGATGGGCTGGCCTTCGATCAATACGATGGTGGTTTTCGCGCCCTGACTGCGGATGACGACCTTGCCCTGCGCCAGTGCGAGCCGCATCGACTCGCCATCGGCGGGCGGAAGCAGTTCGATGTCGGTCGGGCCAATCAGTCGCAAGGTCGTCTGGCCCTCCTGAAGAACTGGCCGGAAGGGCGCCGGTGCGACGATGCGGTCGCCGACATGCAGAGTTGCCTGTTCTTCGAGGGTTGTCCAGGTTCTCTCATCAGGCCTCCAGCGGAGAAGCAATCCTTCGCCGAGGTCCACGACCGTCGCGAATCGGGGGACCGGCGTAGCCGTCCCGTCCTCGTCGGGCTCGTCAACATCCGCAACCGCCATTTCTGTGCGGTCCAGACCACCGGCGGCGCCCGTAACGGCCCCAACGGGCTTCTCGAGTTCCGGAGCGACCGGCGCGAGCCGTGGGTCAAGGGCCCCGCGACTGGTTTCGCGACACGCTTCGCGAGCGACATCCTGGCCGTTGTTGGCCTGGTTCTTCGGGGGCGCTCCCGGCCTGGGGCACGGGCGGAAGGGGCGTTCCCAAACGATCCCCCTCGGGCAACATCTTCCACGCCGAGACCGCCATCAGGAGCATGAGGGTCGCGACCGCCGCGGGTGGTCCCACTCGCTGGAGGAACGACCGTCCCCGGGGGCCTTCCGGACCATCCCACGACGGAATCGGTTTCGCCGTCGGTTCCGGCGGCAGGGTCGACGCGGAATGGCGCGGCTCGCGTCCGATGGCCTCTCGTCCCTTGACAAGGCGATACATCCGGTACCGCGCCTCGGGGGGGACCCTCGCTCGCTGGCCGAGCATGCTGAGGATCTGATGACAGCTGGCCACCTCGGCGAGGTCGACGTCGGAGTGCAAACATTTTTCCTCGTACTGAGTCACCCTCTCGGCGTCGAGATCGTTGTCGAGGTAGCTCGCGACGATGTTCGGGTCGGTCGCGTCCGCTCCCGTTGTCGGCGGGACCGTGAAGCGGCGTCGCCTCGTCACCTTCTTGATCTTTTCGGCCAGTTCCTGGGCGAAGGGGCTTTCCTTGACCTTCTGGCCAATCTGCCGAACCTCGGCCGGTGGTAACTGGTCGTCGAGCCAGGCCAGCAAGGTCCGCAGCGTCAACCGCAGAGATCGGTCCTCTTCATTCGACATCGCCACGGCCTCCAATGGGTCGGCGCGGATCGCGTTCCAACGCCTCTGTAAGTAATAGTGGCGCCTCGCGCGGCGATCCGTCGCGGATTGTCGATTTTTTCAACGCCCTGGAGGCCGCACCCGGTAAAGCCGCATCTCGGGATCGTCCTCGGCGACTCCGTACAGAACCTCGAAATCGTCGGGGTGGCCTTCGGCCCAGGCTCGCTCGATGGGAAACCCCTGGGCGTCGGCGAGGTTGGACGCCCCGTTCTCCGGTTGGCCCGGGCGACGACGAGAACCTGGATCTCCGCGGCCCGAGGTTGGCCAGCCAGGCGTCGTAGTCGGGTCGCATGCGGTCCCAGCCGGGCCGGGAGGTCGGCCAGAGGGCGGGCTCGCCGCGACGTCGCGGCCGTCCGTGGTAGTCGTGCATCAACCAGCCGGGATGCGCGTCGATGTTGACGTAACGGACATCGTTGCGCAGGTCCTGGCCCATCAAGTAATACGGGATATTGGTGCCGGCATAGGCGACCCGCACACCGTCCGGTCCCGAGCGCGCTTCCAGCTCACTCCAGGCGCGGGCGTAATCGGGAAATGATGGAAAGCGAATGGAACGAGCGTTCAATCCCCATTCCAGGACCGACAAAGGCAGCGCCAGCCAGCAAAATTGTCAAAACGACCGCGATGCCCCGGTACGAACCCCGCCGGGCCGGCGGGCACGGCCCCAGGACCACGCGGTGGCAATCGCGACCAATCCCAGCCCGACCCGGCTGGCAAGGTACGCCGCCCCATGGGGAGGCGCCAACTGCGAACGCCATGCCGCGATCGACTGGGGCAATGGGATCAGCGGTTGCGACGTCGGGGACCAGCGGCGAAAGCCCCCAGGGCATCGTCTCGCCCGGCAGGCCGAGCGGCCAGGAGTGGGGCGTCACCACATGGGCGGCCAGCGCCGCGACGGCCAGCCAGCGGAGCCACCGCCCCGATCCAGCAGCCGGGCCAGCGGCACCACGCCCAGCCCGAGCCCCTGGAGCATGAACCGCTGCTGGGTACGGTAGGGGATCAGCAGCCAGTACATGGCGATCTGCACGAGCGCCAGGGCGGAGAACGCCCAGACCCAGCCCTGGAGGCGACGGCTTCGGGAGAACGCCCGATCCGCCACGCCGCCCAGGATCGCCGCCACCCAGAACGGCGCCAGTCGGGGGTCGACAACCACCACGAGGATGTCCACCAGGACCCGCCAGTTCTGCCGGGGAATGTAGTAGCGGCTCGACCGCATCGCCTCGGAGTCGTACCAGCCGGCAGAAGACCGTCGTCCGAAGAACTCCAGATGCATCGGGTAGAGCGGGTTTCCGGTCAGCAGAGGTTGCGACCGTACCAGTAGCCGATCCCGACCAGAGGCGGAGCCAGCAGGACCAGCCCGGCCGAGCCGGAGACGCCAGGGGTCGCGCGGCCAGGAAACCGCCACGACCCAGGGCCAGCAAGACGGGCACGAACACCAGGCCGGTCGGTTTCGTCCCCCAGGCACAGCCCCGCCGCCAGGCCGCCGACGACCAGGGCCCCGCGTCCCCGTCGCCGAGGGCGAACCGCAGGAGGAAGTAGGCGGCCGTCAGGTAGCCGGCGACGAAGATCGTGTCGACGTTCCCCTCGAACGAGAACAGGAAGAAGGGCATCGAGCCGACGAACAGCGTCGTCGCCAGTAACGCGGCAGACGGCCCGCGCGCCGAGGCTCTCGGGCCGTCCCGTAGGCCGCCGCCGCGGCCATCAGCAAGAACGGCGCCTGGCCGATCTGTGCCAGCCGGGCCCCGCCCCAGCACGTCATCAGCCAGGTGAACCAGACCTCGCCCACCGCCGGGAAGTACGCCACCACGCTCTCGCCGAACGGCACCGGAACCAGGAAGATGGCACCGGCCTTCCACCATCGCGCCGCGAAATAAAGGTGGTAGATCGGCCCGTCGCTGACGACCTTCGGGGGCAGCATGAAACCGGGGACGCCCATGGCGACCACGGCCCACAGGATCAGCGCCCAGCGCGATCGTCGCCGACACGTCCCAGGAGTCAAGGCCCGGACCCGACTCGTCCGGGCTCGAGCCGAACGACAGGGTTCCCTTCCCCCGGATTAGACGGCAAAGGCCCGCGATCCCCAGCCCAAACACCACCCATGCCAGCAACATCGGGCGATCCAGCCTCCCGAGCAGGCCGAGCGCCAGCGTTCCAACGGTCGCCCAGGCCCAGGCCAGCGTGGCGGTCGCCAGCGCCCTCGGTAGCCCTCCCGGTTGCGCGCAGTCCCGACCGGGCCACCCCATACGCCGCCAGCCCCAGCCCGCCGTTCAGGAGGATCGTCCAGAGCCCGAACATCGCCGCTCCATCCGCCAGTACCAGCTTCTGCCCCGCTTCGCGTCGCGACCCGAAGGGACATCATAACGGAACCGCTCAAACGCGGGACACCGAGCAGAGTCGCGGACTGGCCCTGCCAGGGTCGTTCAGATGGTCGGATTTTCCGGGAGGGCGAGGCTCCCGCCGAGCCGTCTTCCGGGAGGGCCAGGGCCATGCCAGGCCGTCGAGATGGGCGGCTCGGCGGGAGCTTCGCCCCACTGCCGCGCACGTCTCGATGGCCATCGCAAGTCTTTCCCCGAAAATACGTTAATTCGTCCCCACGCTCTGCGTGGGAATGCATTCTTCGACGCTCCGCGTCGTCTGGGCGCATCGACGAAAGAGGCCGCGGAGCGGCCCGGACGGCATTCCCACGCAGAGCATGGGAACGAGTTGTTTCGGTGTCGTCGCTGAAGAAGTGCGCGGCAGTGGCCTCGCCCTCCCGGTAACGATGGCGTATCGGACTTTCGAATGATCCTGTGGGTCCTTCCGCTGGCGTTGAGGGATGTTGGCCGATTGCCTACACTGAGAAGTGAGTAAATGAAGGTTCCGGTAAGGTGGGCGCGTCGGAAGCCACCATCTTGAAATCGAGGCCCGCGGCTCATGGCCCATACGTCCGATCCGTCCTTTTCGACGCAATCCGAACAACTGCCCCAGAACGGCGCTCACGAACCGGGTGCCGGGGTTCTCGCCGCGCACACCGAGCACCCGCGGACGTATCACGAGAACAAGTTCGTCTATCCGGTCCTCTCGCGACGCAGCCACGGGATCTCGCTCGGGATCAACCTGAACCCGGACAAGGTCTGCAACTTCGACTGCATCTACTGCCAGGTGGACCGCCGCACGGCGGCCGTGACCACGTTCGTCGAGACGGGCCGCCTGCTCGCCGAGCTGGAGCGCACGCTCGACCTGGTCGCCTCGGGCGCACTCTACGACGACCCGCCCTTCGACCACGTGCCCGAGGCCCTTGCGCCGGCTCAACGACATCGCCTTCTCCGGCGACGGCGAGCCGACCACCTTCCGGAACTTCGACCAGATCGCCGAGGACGTGGCCGCGATCAAGCGGCGGCGGGGCCTCGACACGGTCAAGATGGTCCTGATCACCAACGCCAGCATGTTCCACCGCGACCACGTGCAGCGGGCCCTCGACACGTTCGACCGCAACAACGGCGAGATCTGGGCCAAGCTCGACGCCGGCACCGAGCCGTATTACCGTCGGATCGACCGGACGACCGATCCCCTTCGACCGCATCCTCCGCAACCTCCAGCGACGCCGCCCGGCATACGTCCCCTGGTCATCCAGAGCCTGTTCATGAAGGTCGAGGGCGTCGGGCCCTCCGACGTCGAGATCGCCGCCTTCTGCGACCGATCTGAACGAGGTCCTGGCACGTCGGCGGTTCGATCGACCGGGTGCAGGTCTACACCGTCGCCCGCCGCCCCGCCGAGTCGTTCGTCGCCCCGCTGGAGCCCGGCCGCGGTCGATGCGATCGCCGACCGCGTCCGCGACCAGCGTCGGCGTTCCGGTCGAGGCGTATTATGGCCCCACCAGCTACGCGCCCTGAGTCTTCGGATCGAACGGCCATTCCGATCCGCTCCGATCGTCGTCCAGTGGTTGAGATCTCCGCGAACGGGGCAATCGATCTCTGGCCCGCCCCCAGGAACATCAACACCCTCGGGTTGACCTTACCAGCCCTCGCGACGACCGGTATGATGGGGCGAACGGCCTGCGGCCCAAATTGCCACCGAAGTCGTTTCCCCAAAAAGGATTAGGAGCGGTCCGATGCTGGGAGCCACCCTCGGCGTGCGGGATTACCTCGGGCGCGTCAACGAGGTCGATCGGACGGGTCGATCCAGCACAGGTCGAAGGAGCTCAGCGACGCTGATCGAGCGGGCCTATCTCGACGGCCGGTTCGTCTTCATCATCGGCAACGGCGGCTCGGGGGCCAACGCCTCGCACCTCTGCGAGGACCTCGCCAAGTGTACCCTGCGAGACTTTGAGAACCAGCGTCGTCTGAAAGTCCTGAGCCTCACGGACAATACGCCCTGGCTGATGGCCATCGCCAACGACATCAGTTACGAGCGCGTCTTCGTCGAACAACTGAAGAACCTGGCCTCCGCCGGTGATCTGCTGCTGGCCATCTCCGGTTCGGGCAATAGCCCGAACATCCTCCGGGCGGTCGAGTGGGCCAACGAGAATGGCCTGACGACCGTCGGCATCACCGGCTTTGGTGGTGGAACGCTCAAGTCCCTGGCACAAGAGAACTTGCACGCGCCCGTCGACGACATGGGCATCGCTGAGTCGGTCCATCTGGCCGTCTTCCACTGGGTCATCGACGACCTGAATCGACGCTTCGTGGAATCGGCCGAAGCCTGAGCGGACACGCTGAGTTGATTCGAACACCAGGATGAAGTCCCCCGGTCTTTCAGCAACACCCGGCTGGTCCACCATGAGTGCCCCCCTCCTGCTTGGAATCGAGATCGGTGGTACAAAGCTACAACTCGGTCTGGGGCATGGAGATGGGCGGGTTCTCGCGCTGGAGCGGCGGGCCGTCGAACCAGATGGAGACGCTGTTCGGATCTGGGAGACAATCATCAGCGCGCTTGATCCCCTGCTCGCCCGGGTCGGTGCCTGTCGAGACGATCTCCGCGCCGTGGGGATCGGCTTCGGCGGCCCGGTCGATCCCGGCCGAGGCATCGTTGTCCGCTCGCATCAGGTCGAGGGTTGGAGCGGCTTTCCCCTCGCCGACGGCCACTCAGCGCGACCTGGGGGTGTCCCTGGTCGTCATCGAGAACGACGCCGATGCCGCGGCGCTGGGGAAGCACGATACGGGGCCGGGACGGGCCGATCACCGTTGCTTTATGTGAACAGCGGCAGTGGGGTCGGTGGCGGCCTGATCGTGGACGGCCAGATCTACCGCGGCAGCTCCGGTTTCGGCGCCCTGGAGATCGGCCACCTTCGCGTATTCCCGGAAGCTCGCGATCGGCTGGACGCCCGCGGCTTGTCATTCGGGACGGACACAAGGCACACCTTCAGAACACTTGAAGACGCTGCCTCCGGCTGGGCAATCGGTCGAGCCGGGGCGAATTATGTGGCGGGCCGTCCGCCTGTTGAGGGGGCCGAGTCCCCATTGATCTCGCTCTCGGAAGGCGATCCGTCCCGAGTCTCGGCGCGAGTCGTCGCCGACGCGGCGAAGGCGGGGGACCGCGTGGCACAACGCATCCTAAACGACGCCACGACCGCGATGGCTCAGGCCCTGGCCCACGCCGTGACACTGCTCGCCCCCCGTCGAATCGTCCTGGGTGGCGGCGTCAGCCTGCTCGACGACGAGCTGTGGCGGGGGCCGATCCGTTCCAAGCTCGCCGAACGTGTCTTCGAGCCCTTCCAGGACACCTACGACGTATTGACCGCGACGTTAGGGGAAGCAGTCGTGGTCCAGGGCGGTCTCGCGCGTGCCCACGACGCGACGTTGCCCGGAACTCGACCTTCGCCGAGCCCCTGCATACGACGACCTCGAGCACGCGAATGAGCATCAGTCGAACCAAGAGCCGGGCATTCGGTCAGAACCCTCGCTGAACCGCGGCGCTGAGTTCGGCCCGGGTCGGGGTTCGCCAGATGCGGCGCTCAAGGTATTCAGGCAATGATGGAACCGTGGGAGACGAGGCCAGTTCGGGGTCCGGCTGGGGAGGAGAGGGAATGACCGATCTCCCGTTGCCCTGGACGAGCACACCGCCAGCCCCTACCTGGACTCGCAACGAGGGCGCGACGGTCCTCGTGACGTGAGCCGGGGGTTGCAAGGCGCTGTTTCGAGCCGTGGCGACCGTCACCTCGGGTCGGACCTGACTCCCTCCTAAACGGGCGAGTTCGAGAAGGTCGCGACGGGACAATCCGGGTTCGGCCGCCTTCAGGACCGCGACGATGCCGGCAAACAACGCGGCGGCGTTCGACGAGCCGGCCGTCACCTTGCCGTCGGTGAAGTACGCGCGCGAGTCCTCCAGGATCACGTCGGGCTTGACCCGGCGATCGGCCGTCGGACCGATGGACGACGTTTCGGACTCGGCATCGCCGACGGTCAGGACCAGCGGATGGTCGGCCGGGGGATACACTTCTCCCTCGCGAGTCGCGTCGAGGAACTCGATCGACTCGACCGGCACGTTGACCCCCGGGCGGCAAATAGGCGTCGCGGCTCGCGGTCACCAGTACGCGGAGCCGGTCGTCGGCGGTGAACGTGCCCCGCTTGGCGCGGATGCGGATACGGTAGGCGCAGTCCGGGTCGGACGGGACGTCGGGGCTGGCCGGCAGATTGGCTCAGGACGACGCGCTCGCGGGGGTTGCGGGTCTCGTCCGGGACCGGCCTCGCGATCACCGGAGACCTGGACCAGCACTCCCGACACCGACGCGGCGGCCGGTCCAGTCCTCGACATAGAGGTCGAGGTCCTTGTCGGTCCCGGCGTCCTCCTGCTCGCGGTAGTCGTTCCAGGTGAGCGTCACCGTGACGGTGTTCTCGTCGAGCCGATTGCGGAACCGCAGGGCGGCGATGTCGGTGCCGCCACCGAGGCGCAGATAGCCTTCTCGCAGGATGCGGACCGGGCCGTTGTAGACGTGCTGTCCGTAGTTACCAGCGGCGTTGATCCAGAGGATGCCGGCGGCGAGGGCATCGGCGACGATCCGGTTGATCGGACCGCGGCCGTCGCCGTTGCCGCCCCCCTCGAACGAGCCGCTGAACAGGATGATGTCCACGTCCTGCTCGATGGCGAAGCGAACCGCCCGCCGGAGCATCGTTGGGCCGCTGGCGTTGAGCAGGTAGAACTTCGGCCCACGTGGGTCGGAGCCAGTGATCGCCCAGACGATCTGGGCCATCTCCCGCCCGTGACGATTCCCCGGCTCGAACGGCTTTTGATAGGATGGGTCGCCCAGGTCGGGATCACGACGGACGAACGCCGGATCGTAATGCTCTACGACCTCGGTGCCGGCGGGCAAGTAGGGCCGGTCGCTCTCCGCGCCGGCGAACCCGTAATCGAGTACGGCGACCTTGAGCGCATCGACACCGTCGACGTTGGCATATTCCGTGGCAAGCCCGAGCCGCTCGCGCCACTGCCGGGTCTCGGCGAGCTGAGCGGCGACCGGCCGAGGCCCGGCAGTGGCGCGAGCATCGGCCGGTTCGGCCGCGATCGGACCACCGACCGCCATCAGGCCGACCACGCTGATCAGCACGAACCAGCGCATGAAGCCCTCCGCCGCGATCCGCCACCCCGACCTGGAGTGGCGGTGCGAGGGTCGCGATCCGGACGCGATACCGGACCGGGCTCGGTCAGCGTGACCCTCCCGGTCCGGGTGCTGCCAGATCACCAGCAGCCCCAGCCCGAATAGCCACCGTATCCGAACCCACCAAACCCGCTGTATCCCAGCCCACCGAACCCACCGTAGCCGAGGCCACCGAACCCACCGTAGCCGAGGCCACCGAAACCGCCGTAGCCAAGGCCACCGAAACCGCCGTAACCGCCATAACCACCGTAGCCGAGGCCACCGAAACCGAAGCTGGGTCGGTAGAAGCTGCTGTATCCGAACCCACCAAGCCCACCGTAGCCGAGGCCACCGAAGCCGATCCGGTTGAACCCATACCCACCACGCCATCCGCCCCAACCACAGGCCTGGGTGGGCGTTTCTTCGTCAAGCTCGCTGGCCTGCCAACCGTCGGTCGAGGTCGTTACGACAGTTTCGGGGCCAGGGGACACCGTTGTCACTGCCGGCGCGTTCGGCCCGAACTCCTGGTCCAGCTCGCCGGCCCGTAGAGTCGTCGTGGCGAGTAGGGCAACTGTCAGGCATCCGAGGAACCGAGTCATGTTTGCCTCCTGTCCAGTTAAGTTAGCCCGTTCATTGAAACTAACTTTATCATATCCGTGGATTGTGCGGGCAGGAAACCTTACACCCCACGGAATGTCGTGTAGCTAATGGCCCATCCTCGATAACTGATGTTGTCGCACGCGTGGCGTCCTTGAAATCGGGAATGGACTATCGGTCCTACTGGACGCACTCGTACCGATGTGGTCGGCCTTAGCGCCCACCCGTCAGCAGCGCCGCGACAAGCAGTAGCAAAACGACGACACCAACGGCGCAGAGGGCCGCCTTGACGCCCATTGATAGGGGCTCGGCAGGCGTCGTCTGAAGGTACTCAACGAACGACTTGCGATTCAGCGCCGACGCGTCGGCGAGCGCCAGATCGTCGTCCTCGAAGAGCATCTGCTTTCGCGCCTTGATCGACTGCTCCTGCGCGGTGATTGGTGGATTTCGATGACATCGAAAAACCTCCAGGGTCCGCTCAGGACCGGGCCTGAAAGAACCAGTCCCAGCTCCGAGGTTGATCAGCGAATTGCATGCCGCCGATGATGCTTTCGTCCCAGGGGTAGAGAACCTTGCCAAGTTCGATCTGACGAAACCCAGCCTTGCGGAGCCGGTACTCGATCTCGAATGGCTGCCAGAACTTTTGTCGGAGCCCCTGGAAGGCGAACCGACCGAAGGCGAAGTCGTAGAAGGTGTGCTCGGCGTGGAATGCCGCATGCCTCTCCGCTTCATCCGGGGCCATGCCGTCATCCAAGGCGCGATCGTGAACGAGCATCGTGTGGTACTGGATCGCGTCCATCGACGGCAGCGCGACCAGGAAGAGCCCCCCAGGCTTCAAGCTCGCAAAGATGGATCGTAGCGAGCGGTCGATCACTTGCTCATCAGGCATCACAATCGAGTTGACCGCCACGGCGACGTCGAACCGGCCCGAGTAATCGTCAAGTTCGTGCATCATACGCTGGAGGTAGGTGACCCCCCCGGCGTCTTTCCCGAGCCGGCCTCGAGCGCGCTTGAGCATGCCAGGGGCGAAGTCCAGCGCCACGACCTCACCAAACCGGCCGACGAGATGCGGCAGCAGGGGGCCGGTCCCGCAGCCCAGGTCGATCACCGCCTTCCGAGCGGGGCCCTCGACGGCCTCCAGCGCCGGCAGGATCGGGTTCTCGACCCCAGGCCGGAACGGGTCGAGAAACACGTCATCGTAACGCGCCGCATGCCGGCTCCAGTGCCGGCCCTGTTCCTTGAGTTCGTTCACGACAGGTGGATCACGAGGGATGTGAAATCTTGCTTCGAGGGGAGAACCTTCCCCTTATTGGGGGGAATCTCCCCTGCGTATTGTACGACACTCTGGGTCATCGGCGTGACCCTCTTCCGCGGATCGCTCCGTCAGACCGGTACTGTCCTGACTTCCACGACTTGAATTCCGGCTCCGAAATCCGAGCGAAGCGGGACAGCGTTGGCGTCGTGGACAATCACCGCCTCGGCAATCGGGACAGGAACCGGGCATAGTCGGCCAGGGCCGGGTAGTGGTCAGTCAGCGGGGTGGGGCGCACGGGCCAGGGTACGGCGAGGGCGTCGGCCAACGCAAAGGGAACCTCCGAGGGGGTCAGGTTCGGGTGAGGGTCGACGTGGAACGACCAGGCCAGGACGGCCAGTTGCCAGCGCAGGGGCCCGCTCTGGAAGTCACCGGGAAGAGGGCGATCCGGGGCGAAGTGCCTCAGGTGCGCAGTGCCAGTCGAGGGCGCGGTTGCCGCCGGGTTTGTGGGCCAGGCTCGTGAGTTGGGCCGGCGTCAGCGTCGGCCCCCGGTAGCGAAGGCGCCGGACAGGCGGATCATTAACTGGGTTGGGTCCGGTCCTTCCTCGTCCGGATCGCTTCCCAGAGCTTCCAGCACGCCGAACCGGGCCGCGAAATCAAGTAAGCCTTCAATGACCAGCATTCGCTCGTCGTCGGCGAGCGTTGGGGACGCGCGGAAGGCGTCGCGTCGGGGGTAGGAGCGATCAACCGAAGTCCTCGGGACGGGGGAGTTGTCGAGCCGGGCACCTTCTTCGGATCCGATTCCCGATAGCGAATTTGCCGACTCCGCGAAGGGCCGCTTGCCGAACCCCCGAAGTGCCCACCAGGACCCCAGCGTGACGAGGAGCATGAGCGCGACGACGGAGCCAACGATCCGAGGCGATCGGTAGACGGTCCACCACCGCGGCCTTGCCGGCCCGACGTCGTGGGCAAGTGCCTCGACACTGACATACGACGGGTCGAGATCGAGGCTGGTAAGCCTCGGCACCGCGACCAGGTCGAAGTGGTTCCCATTGCCGAAGGCGAATGTCGCGACCGACGATCGTTGACGCACCCGATCGGTCAGGGACTTCCAGACGCGACGGGCCAGGTCGTCGATCGGACGGTCCGCCTCCAGGGCGACCCGGCGACCGTGGGCGAGTGTCCGAGCGATGTGTCCGGAAAGGTCGCCCGGGTCATCAGACGGGGGCTTCGAGGATAGTTCGTGGCGCCAGGTTCCGGCCGGAAGCGTTGTCGTCTCGGCTCCCCATTGGCGGCAAAGCGCACCGGTCAGGAGGAACGGGTCGTACCCGATTTTGCGGAACTCGCGGGTTCCGACGAACAGGCCATGAAAGGCCAGAGCACCCGGGCGCCCGTGGTCGTCGGTCCCCTGGGGACAAACGCCAGCAATCAACCAGGGGCCTTTCTCCGGCAATCGCAACGCGAAGACGGCCCCCGCGGCATTTGCGTCCTCACCGGCACGCGAGGGTTCGCCAAACCGCTGGCACGCGGCTCGAAACTCACCCAGCCACTCCGGCCGGCACCCCGGCGAGTGCGCCAGGATGTCGTACCCACGATGCCAGAACGGGAAGCTGCCGTAAACCGCCTGCTCGTAGTGAATCATCAGTCGGTCATCAGGAGGCAGTGGGTGGTTCCCAGTGGGGCGATCCCAGAAGACAGATTCCAGATGACAGTAGGACCACACAGACTATGGTTTTCGCTGTCCACTGACCATTGCTCATTGCTTACGGAGGTTCCCGCCTTCAGCCATCGAGAGCGACTCGGGACGGGGGAGGCGCGGCATGTGGAAGTCCGACTCGAAGACCAGTCGCGTGCGGCCCCCCCTGGATGGTGCGATTTCCTGGGAGAGGAACCGCATCGCCAGCGGATCGCCGTCGGGAGTATTAAAACGGAACACGCCGGTGCCACTGGAGGACCAATCGAAATCGAGGACACGGACCGAGATCGGCCAACCGTACTTCCAGGTGATGTCTCTTGGGAAGGTATAGTTCCAATTTGGGTTGCGAGAGTTCGGCACGGCCGGGGTGGGGCCGTACTGGACCCCGTTGACGAACACGACCACACCGAGGTCCGGCCCTCCGCCCGAAAGGTACTTGCCGACGTCCTCGCCAACCTTGCCCCGCTTCAGGGTCACGCGATAGTTATGCGGCTCGCTGATCTGGTCCCACCAGGCGAGGTACGTATTGGCGGCGTCGACGTAGCGGCCGGCCGGGTTCTCGTTGAGATAGGTGCGGAGCAGCTTGGCGATCTCGGGCACGTCCTGAGTGTGTGCGAGCCAGTAGTCGAACGCGCGTCGGTAGGCGTAAAGATCACGTTCGGTGTCGATCTGTTCGAGGGCGTCGAGGGCCTCACGGACGAACTGGCCGCCATCGCGGTGGTCCGCCAGGTATTCCTCGTATTTGCGTCGTCGGGTGGCGAAGTTCGTGGGGAACTTCCGGGCGAAGTCGCGTGCCTCCTGGATGTCCGCCTCGTCGATCCGACGAGTGGCGGCGTCCATCAGGTCCTCAACTTCCGCGATGTAGCGACTCTCGGGACGCTCACCGAGAAACGTCCGCGCCTGCTCGATGAGGCCGGTCAGATCGGCGTCGGGTAGTGCCAGTTCCCGGGCCAGGGCATCGACTTCACTTCGCTCGGAACGGTCCCTGCGCTCGGCCAGTAGCTGCTTCGACTCGGCAATCCGCTTCAGCGCTTCCTCGCAATTCGGGCTCTCGGGGAACTCGCGGAGAAAGGCCTGATAGGCGGCGACGCGTTCCTCCGGCCGGTCGTCCTCGACGAGGTCGGCGGTGCGCAGTTCTCGCCAGCGCTCGTCATGACGCTTCTGCCGGATGGCGTCCTCGACCCGGCGGATGTCCTCGATCCGGTCGGGCGCCTGCTCCTTGAGCTGGGTGAGCGTCTCGGGAAGGTCTGGCGTCTCAGTGCCGACGGCCACCCGTTGCTCGGCCGCCTTGACGGTCCATTCGCGGAGCTTGTCGCGCGCGTCGCGGGCCTGATCCGGGAAGAAGACCGGCTGGAGCGGGTGCCAGGCGAGGAAATCCCGCCAGCGCCGCTCGACGGCCGTGGGAGGGTACCCCTGCCGCTCGAAGGCCAGAGCGTCGCGGAAGCCCAGGGCATCGTAGCCTGCCAGAGCGGCGACGACGAGACCAGCGGCGACCGCCGCGCGAACGAGGCCCTTCCGCAGCCGGCGGCGGCGCAGAGCGTTCAGCCGGCGACGAAAGCCGATCACGTGGTCGGACTTCGGGTAGCGCCGCTCGTACGCCTTCACGCAGCGGGTCAGGCGGGCCAGGTCCTCGGGGGCGAGGTCCCAGAGCCATTCGAGCTGCTCGCGGTCGATGTCCTCGAGCTGCTCGGCCAGCCAGACCAGGGGGCCATCGAGACCCAGCGGGTGCAACTCGACTGGCGGTCGGTCCCCCACGGCCCCCAGGCCGTACGCGCTGACGGCGAAGACTGCCGAGCGGAGGACGTGCTGGGCCAGAGCGTGCCGGGTCATGCCGTAGAGGGCGTCGGCCAGGTGCTCGACCTGATCGGGCGGCGGGCCGCCTTGAGCCAAAACGTGATCGTACTTGGTGATCAGGATCGCCACGGGCCGCCCGGCGGTGGCGTCGTCGGTCGACTCGATGTAACGCTCCAGCAGCGACTCGACCTCCTGCTGACGGCGGGTGCGCTCGGTCGGCTCCTCGGAACCTTCAGGGTCGAGGCAGAGGAACACGGCGTCGCAGTCGGCGAAGAACTCGCGGATCGGCGCCTCGGAGCCCAGGGCGACGTGCTCCCCCTGGTAGTCCTTGACGATCAGGTCGAACCGAGCGGCGTCGTGGTAGAGCCGCAGGTGCAGTTCAGTTTCGGCCAACGTGCCGGCCAGCGGCTCGCCGGATTCGATCTGGGCGATCTTCTCGGCCAGGTACTCAGCCGTGCTCGGCCGGGCCGAGGCCAATCGAACCCCTGACACTCGACCGGCGGACGCCTCGCGGTAGAACATCGCCAGCAGCGTCGTCTTGCCGACCGCCCGATGCCCGAAGAGCGCAATTCGCTTCGGCCCGGTGAGCCGGGCTTCCAGGGCGTCGAGATGGGCCTTGCGACGGTTTGACATGATCGATTTACGCGGTTATGACACAGGCATCCTGGACGAACGCCTGCTTACTTGATACGGTCCTGCCAC
The DNA here is from genome assembly GCA_963779675.1 of uncultured Isosphaeraceae bacterium. Taxonomy (GTDB): domain Bacteria; phylum Planctomycetota; class Planctomycetia; order Isosphaerales; family Isosphaeraceae; genus CAVZZM01. Next base: position 461,028 of record CAVZZM010000014.1, on the reverse strand, counting down.
CGCCCCGGATCGCGCTTTGCGTGATATACCGCGTAGACGATGGCTGTTACGCCTTCCATACGGAAGAATACGGCATAGGGAAAACGGTCGATCAGGGCACGGCGAACTCCGGCCGGATGGACAACGGGGAAGGCTTCAGGGTTCTGACGGATTCGGTCCAGGGTTTCCTCCACTCGGCGCAGCAAGTCCTCCCCGAGTCCCGGACGCTGCGTCTCATACCAACGATACGCATCCCTCAACTCCATCCGGGCCGCGCGACGGTAGCGGATCGTCTTACTCATCCCCGGAGCGAATCCAAGCCTTGACGTCACCCCAATCCATGAAGTCGTGCGGGGAACGATCCGCGTCTTCGAGTCGGCGGTCCAGTTCGCGCCGTTGGGTTTCGGTCATTTCCAGAGACTCGTGTTCGGCGTCGAGACTGTCCCAGATGTCCCCGATCAGTTCGAGGCGCTGCTCGACACTGAGCTTTCGGATGGCGGCGCTGAGCTCAGTCGTGGTCATGAGTGACATCCAGGCTCCCTTGCGATCGATCGTCCGCACGTTCTAACCCGGCAGTTTCCGGTCAAGAACCGCCACGATGACCAGCGTCGCGATCGGCCCGAGCAAAAGTGAAAGCAGCCACCAGAGCAGCCCGCCGTGTCCCTTGGACTGGGCCAGGCCAGCGTTGATGAGGCTCAGGGTGAACCAGCCCACGGCGTAGCCGGGAACCTGGCTCGAATCGGCCGCGGCGACGACCATCGAGAGCATCGGCAGCCTCGTTTCATCAGGGCCCCTGCCGAGGGAGTACGTCCCGCACGTCGAGGCGCGTGATCTCGCGACCGTCAAGGACCAGGGCGACCGAGTCGTCGGGGCCGTGGTCGGTTCGCATGCGGTAGTCGGGCCAGTCGGCCGGGCCGGTCGGGTCGCTGTAGACCTCGATTCGGCGGGCGAGCAGGTTCATCAACCAGTAGAACGGAATGCCCGACGCGGCGTAAATCGACTTCTGCTCCGCCTTGTCGCGGGCCAACGAGGCGTCGGCCACCTCGACGACCAGGGCCACGTCGGGACCGTGGGGCGGGTTCTCGGGGTAGTCGTCGCGTTGGCCCCGGACGATCATCAGGTCAGGTTCGGGCTCACTATCATCAGCTGCGGTCAGCGGCTCCCCGCGAGCGACATACCAGCCAGGGGGCACGAGCCGAAAAAGGAGGTCGTTCACGCTACCCGAGGCGATATGGTGCGGCTGGTGTTTCGTCATCTTGGGGACGAGGTAACCTCCCAGCAACTCGACGCGGTCGTCCTCGCCAAGGATGCCCGCGCGGGCCATGCGGTGGTACTGGTCGACGCTCAGCCGGTAGATGGGCAGCGTCGGTGGGGTAGCTGGCAGCGTGGCGGATCGAGTGGGGGGCTGGACGACGGTCGCCATCACGACACTCCCGACGACTTCATGGTCGTCGCCGAACGGCCTCGGCCGAGTCCCCGTGCGAGGGCGCGGGCCGGCCAGGTGAATGGCTTGACGACCCATCGGACGGGCAGGCCAATCAGGACCATCACGGCCAGGAAGGCGACCAGGCCGGCGGCGATCATGCCACCGCGACGGGCCACCTCGGAGTCGATGCCGTACGCGGCCAGCTTGGCGCCGATCGCCGATTCGAGCCCCTTCGCGGCCCCGCCACCGATGGCGCTGGCCAGGCTGATGCCTGCTTTCGCGAACTGCTCGACGGCGTATTCCGTGACCCGGCCGGCGGTATCGACGAACCGCTCGGGATTGGCCAGGAAGAGGCCCAGGACGCCGGCTGCGGCGAGCTTCTTCTTGTTCGGCAGGACCTTGTCGGTGAAGAACGCCCAGCCGGCCCGGCCGGTCCGGCGGAGGACGTTAACCGTTTCCGGCCCCTCTCGGGCGATTACGGGGGCGACGTCAGGCCCGTAGACCCGCACGGCGGACATCCCCTCGACGCCCAGCTTGCGGATCAGCGTCTCGGCCTCGCCGGGATAGCGACGCGCGAGGGTCTGAGCCGTCTCTCCCATGTTGACGACCAGCCGTTTCTCGGCCGGCGCCAGGTTCGAGAAGGTGCGGGCCATCTCAGCATCGGTGCCGACGATCCGGTTAAATCGGGTCCGCAGCGCGACCTCGGCCGGCTCGTCCATACGGCCGGCCGTGCGGGCCAGATCGTCGGACTGTCGTGCGAGCGCTTCCAGGCTCTCGTCCGACTCGCGGACCAGCAGCCTGGCCGAGGCCGTCACAGCCTCGTCAGAGCCTCTCAAGGCGGACTCACCACCAACTCGAGCTTCGCGGACGGCCTGCTGCACGACCTCGTCGAGCCAGGCCATCTTGCCCGCGTGAGCCGGCCGCGGCGTGGCGAGCACGACAAGGGCCGTCAGAGCTGCGGCCAGCAACCATGCCGGGCGGCGTTGCGAGGAGAAGATGGTCATCGCTGGGGCCCTCGAGCAGTCCCGGTTGCCGGCCATGCAGGACAGGACGCATGGAACGGGGCGCGGGTTGCAAGGTTGTTCGAGATCGTAAAGGCAATCTTTTGCAAAAGCCGAGCCGTTTCAGAGACAGTTTGGGTCGATGGCGACGACGAAGCGATTTCTCGTCCTGGTCCGACCCGAAATCACATCGCCACTCGCCCTACCTATTTGACGTGATGACAATGGGTTAAATTCGAGATCGCCGTTCTGGCCAATCCGTAGTTCGGACGTGCCTCCATGGGCGTCACGGTCGAATTCAAGCGCTTCCTCAACTGGATTAGGGTGACTGACCGAAGGAGGTCATTTGATCTGGCAACCGACCACTCTCGCACCAGGGACGCCCTCCAGATTGAATCCGTTTCCTCGACGCAACTTATTGGCATTATATCAATTACGCTTCGTCGATTCCATGAATTTCCCACGCGGCGTTCGAAGTTATGGGGGAGGCTATCCGGGGTTCGATGTCTTAACTCTACCTGGAATGTCGAGATGCTGAAGGGCAATTCAGGCTGGTTTTCGTGCGTGTGACAGGTCCCTGATCGTGTAAACCTATCAGTCCTCATGCTTGTCAGACCTTGTGACAATTGTTTGCGAAATGTTATCATGGCAACTGAGCCTTACGAAATCCCCAGGCTCACACACAGACACGAATCGTCTCCTGCCTCGACTCACCCACCACTGCGTTGGTGATCTCCACCAAGGGGCCCCCCGCTCCCGGACCTGCCGAACACCTGACATGAGGCGAGCCTAATGACCAAGGCAATGCCCGCACTCGTCCTGCTCGCCCTGGTTGCCGACATGGTCGCCCGCGCCGACGAACCCACGATCTTTGTCGACGACGCCCGGCCGGTGCTGGAGCGGTCGTGCCTCCACTGTCACGGATCGAAGCGGATGAAAGCGGGCATCGACCTTTCGACGCTGACTGATAACGAGTCGGTCCGACGTCACCCGGACCTTGCCCTCCAGGTCATCGAGGCCGTCAAACTGCGGACGATGCCCCCGAAGGAGGAGCCGGGGCCGACGGAAGAGGAGCGAAATCTCGTTGCCGAGGCCATCCAGACCGTACTCGACACCGGCGAGGCGCCGGACGACCCCGGCCGTGAGCCGATCCAGCGCCTGACGCACGAGCAGTACAACAACTCGGTGCGCGACCTACTCGGCGTCGACCTCCGACCAGCCGATACATTTCCGGCCGACGGCAGCGGCGGCGAGGGGTTCGACAACAATGGCACCACCCTGTTCATCCCGCCGATCCTGATGGAAAAGTACCTCGCGGCGGCCGACAGTGTGCTCGATGCGGCGAGATCCGATCGCTACCTCGTCGCCCGGCCTGGCGACGACGGCCTGAATCCTGAGCAGGCCGCCCGCCGCTGCCTCGACCGCTTCGCCACCCATGCCTTTCGACGACCGGCGTCCGGGGCGGAAATCGAGCGTCTGATGAGTCTCTTCCGCCTCGCCCACGATCGCGGCGACTCCTTCCGCGACTCCGTCAAGCTCGCGTTGAAGGCGGTGCTCGTCTCGCCGAGCTTCCTGTTTCTGACCGAACGGCACGACGAGGCCGACGGTACGTACCAGATCGGCCCCTACGAGATGGCCAGCCGGCTCTCGTATTTCCTCTGGTCGAGCACGCCCGACGACGCGTTGATGGACCTGGCCACCTCGGGGCGCATCTTCGAATCGGAGGTGCTCGACGAGCAAGTCCGCCGGATGCTTGCCGACCCAAGGTCACGCGCGTTGGCTGAGCAGTTCGCCGGCCAGTGGCTGCGCCTCGACATGCTCGAGAAGGCCGCCGAACCGGATCGGCGTCGGTTCCCCGAGTATTCGACCGAGCTACGCGATGCGATGGTCGAGGAACCGATCGCGTTCTTCCAGTCCCTGGTGCGCGAGAATGCCTCGCTGCTCGACCTGCTCGACGCCGATTACACCTACGTCAACGAGGTACTGGCCAGGCATTATGGCATCGAGGGCGTCTCCGGCCCCGAATTCCGCCGAGTGAACCTGGACGACGCGAACCGTGGCGGTGTCCTGGGCATGGCCGGCATTCTGACACTGACCTCCTACCCGCTCCGAACAAGTCCAGTACTGCGAGGCCGTTGGGTGCTCGAGGAATTGCTCGGCACCCCACCTCCCCCACCGCCTCCCAATGTCGGCATCCTGTCGCAGAGCGATGGCCCAAGCGACGGCCTGACCTTTCGCCAACGACTGGAGCTGCACCGCGATAAGCCGCAGTGCGCCTCCTGCCACTCGAAGCTCGATCCCCTTGGCTTCGGCCTGGAGAACTTCGACGCGATCGGCCGCTGGCGTGTCGAGATCGGCGGGGTTGCCGGTTGACGCCAGGGGCCAGTTGACCTCGGGCGAGTCGTTCTCCGGGGCCGCCGAGCTGAAGCGGATTTTGAAGGAAACGAAACGCGAAACGATCGTCCGTAACCTGGTCGAGCGCGATGCTCTCCTTCGCCCTGCGGCGGGGCGTGGAGTATTACGACGCGCCGACCGTCGATTTGATCGCCACAGCTCCTGGAGGAAAACGATTATCGCAGTCAGACGCTGATCGCCGAGGTCGTCAAAAGCTACCCGTTCCAGTATCGTCGCGACGAACCGGTCGCGGACCGAGGAGTAGGACCGATGAGCCAGCCATTCCGACGAATTACGAGGCGGACGATGCTCCGGGGCGTTGGCGTCGACCCTGGGCCTTCCGCTGCTCGATGCCATGCGGCCGGTCGCCGCGCTCGCCGTCGAACGCACCCGCGGCCGGGCCGTGGCGTCCACCCGTTCGGATGGCGTGCCTGTACGTTCCCAACGGCGTCAACCCGCACGCCTGGGCGCCCGAGGGGTTCGGCGGCGATTTCGAGCTTTCACCAATCCTGCGAGCCGCTGTCGGCGCACAAGAACGACCTGCTCGTCCTCACCAACCTGATGAATCGGGCGACCGATACCGGGGACGGCCACTACGTCAAGACCGCCGCCTGGCTGACCGGCACGACGATCACCCGGACCACCGGCTCCGACCTGAACTCCGGCGGCATCTCGATGGACCAGCTCGCCGCCTCCCGCATCGGGCACCTGACCCCCCTGCCCTCGCTCGAACTGGGCGTCGAGCCGGTGACTACGGGCGTCGACACCAATGTCGGCTATACCCGGCTCTACGGTTCGCATATCTCGTGGTCGACCCCGACGACGCCGCTGGCCAAGGAGATCAACCCGAAGCTCGCCTTCGATCGCCTCTTCCGCTCCGGGCCGGCCGAATCGTCCGGGAACATCGAGGACGATCGCAGCATGCTCGACCTTGTGATCGAGGATGCCGAAGGCCCTTCGCGACCGACGTTGGCCGGGACGACCGCCTGAAGCTGGATGAGTACCTCGATTCGGTCCGCGCCGTCGAGACCCGGATCGCTTTCGACGCCGACGGCCGCCACGCCCGCTACCTCGACGACCCGGATGCTCGCCGCGACATCGAGTCCCTCGGCGGCCGCATCGACACCTACGTCCACGACGCCGGCCACCTCCAGGAGCGGGAGCTGGACCACACCGAGCACGTCCGCCTGATGATCGACCTCCTCGTCCTGGCCTTCCAGACCGACTCGACGCGCATCGGCACCTTCATGTTCGGCAACGCCGTCAGCGGCAAGAACTTCTCGTTCCTCGACGGCGTCGGTGGCGGGTTCCACCAGCTCTCGCATCATGAGAACGATGAGGAGAAGCTCGAACAGTACAAGCGGATCAACGCCTGGCACTGCCGAGCAGCTCGCCTACATGCTCGACCGGCTGGAACAGGTTCGCGAGGGTGACGGCACGCTGCTGGATAACGCGATGGTCCTCTTCGGCTCGGGGCTTCGCGACGGCAACAGCCACGACCCCCACAACCTGCCCGTGTTCTCGCCGGCCGTGGCGGTGGCTCGCTGGCGACAGGACGACACCTGAGCTACTCGGCGGGACACGCCGATGTGCAACCTCTACATGTCGATGCTCGAACGTGTCGGCGCCCCGGTGGACCGCTTTGCCGACAGCACCGGCCCCCTGCCCGGCCTGGACAACGCAAACTTCGTCCCCACCCGTACCGGCTGAGCATCCCGACGGACGGCCCCCCTCCATCGCCTGTTGTCCCGACCGATGCGCCCCGGTCGCGCGACAGGCGGCGATCAACCTGCCTCCTCTCGACCCGCCCTCGGGTCGGCATCAGGCCGATGACCGCGTCGACCAGCCCTGGACACGGTCTCGCTCCTCGTGACGACCTGCTCGTCGAGGAGACCGTCGGCGTTCCATGTCCTGGACCGAAAACCCGCCACGCCGATCGAATCGCGATCGGCTCGGACCACCCTGCGCAACTCGGCCTTGCACTGTCACCGCAAGAATTCGTTTTGATCTGGCGTTCGGTACGACTGATTCCTAAACTCCTCGGAGATAACGTCTCGTCGAGGACGATTCTCGGGAAGGCGCACCATCGAATCGGGTTGCGCGTCGAATCGTCCCAACTTCGGACCTCGGAGGACCGCTGATGGACAACTTCGGCCCGAAATCAATCCACATGACGACCGGGCATCACGTCACGCAGATGCTCCTCATGGCGTTCTGGATGTTTCCGATGGCCGCGACGGCTTCGGGTCCGGCCCCCGACGACGCGGCGGCGAAGCGAGCCTGGAACTTCGAGTCGGACACGCCCGGCGCGACCGCCACGGGGGTCACTACGGAGGTCGGCCAGTGGAAGGTCGTCAGAGATGGGGGCAACCACGTTCTGGCCCAGGAGGCCGAGAGCGAGCGGCGCACCTATAACCTGGCGCTCGTCAATGATACAAGCTATCAGAACCTGGACCTCTCCGTGCGCGTGAAGGCGAACACCGGCGAGGTCGATCAGGGAGGGGGCATGGTCTGGCGTGCCAGGGACAAGGACAACTATTACGTCGCCCGCTACAACCCGCTTGAAGATAACTTCCGGCTCTACAAGGTCGAGGGCGGTCGCCGCACCCAGCTCGATCACGCCGATGCGCCGGGGGATCGCCAGTGGCACACCTTGCGGATCACGATGAACGGACGAGAGATCCTCGGGTATCTCGACGGCGAGCGCGTCCTGGTCGCCGAGGACTCGACCTTTCCCGACGCCGGCCAGATCGGCCTCTGGTCGAAAGCTGATGCCTGTTCGTTTTTCGATGATCTGACGGTCGAGAAAGCCACTGACTGATCCGCACCGACACAACCGGTCATCCACAACCGAGGGACACCGTGCGACTTCGAACCCTCACCATGCCCCTCCTCGTCTCCCTGATGGGGGGTTGCGGGACGCGGCCTGATCCCGACGTGTCGTCCAGCCTCACGGAAACGAGGGAACTGGTGAAGGCTGCTCTGGAGGGTTGGAAGCTCAACCAGTCGCCGGTTCTGACGGACAGCGGCCAGGCCCTGAGGTTCGAGGACGAGGACGCCAGGGCCGGACTCACGCTCCTTACCTACGAGATTCGCGACACGCCTTCGGAATGGAACGAGGAGGCGGGCCTGCCGGTCACGCTCTCGCTTCGAGACAAGCGGGGGCATCCCATCGTGAGGCACGCGGTCTACATGGTGACGAGACACTCAGGGCCGGTCGTCGTCCGTGATGATTGATCGGAGGCCGCGCCCAATCCCAGATCCCCGACACCCTGCCCCTTTCGAGACGACGATATGACAAGGACAAAACCTGGGGGCTTCACGCTGATCGAGTTGCTGGTGGTCATCGCGATCATCGGCGTCCTGATTGGCCTGCTGCTGCCCGCCGTGCAGGCCGCCCGCGAGGCCGCGCGGCGGGTTCAATGCACCAACAATCTGAAGCAGATCGGCCTGGGGCTTCACAATTACGAGACGAGCGCGGGGGCGTTTCCGCCCCCGATGGTCCTGGCCGGTACGGGCAACGCGGTGTCCTGGGTCAGCGGTTGGAGCGCCCAGGCCAGGATCCTGCCGTTCATGGAACAGGGGCCGATCTTCAACTCGGCCAATTTCAGCCTCTGGAAGGAGGAGCCCCAGAACCTGACCGTAGTCCGGCTGGTGGTCGATGTCCTGATCTGCCCCAGCGAGGACCGGCCCGAACCGGTCTCTGCGCAGCTACGGTTACTCAGGGGTGACCAACTACGGGTTCTGCATGGGCGACTGGTACGTCTGGGGCGGTTTCGGATCGACCCCAAGCCGTACCGCGTTCAGCATGAACCGCTCCCGGCAACTCGCCGAGTTCAGGGACGGACTGAGCGGCACGATCATCGGCGCCGAGGTCAAGGCGTCGCAACCGGGCGTCAGCTGCTCCGGGCTGGCTCAGATCAGCAATCCGAACCAGGTTCCCGGCCCGAACGTCGCGCCAAGGTCGTCGCTCCCGAGTATGAGACGCTGCCGCTACTGGCCCAACTTCCACAACGAGTGGGCCGACGGCAATGTCCACGCCTCGGGCATGACAACCGCCTGGCCGCCCAACTTCGCCGTCATCGGCATCTCGGCCGATCGACTCGGGCTGGACCTCGACCTGAAGACCATCAGTGAGGAGAAAGGCGGGCCGAGCTACGCGGCAGTCACCGTGCGGAGCTACCATCCCGGCGGGGCCAACGTCCTGTTCGGCGACGGCCGTGTGCAATACGTCAAGAGCAGCGTCGCCGGCCCCGTCTGGCGCGGCCCTCGGGACGATCGCCGGCGGCGAGGTCGTCGGCGGCGATGCGTATTGAACCCTCGGGGCTCAGCGCGGAAAAACTGGTCATTCTTTAGATGGAAAAGTGACGATATGAGTGGTCGGTCCCGATCGTTTGCTCCTCACCGTGATGCTGATCGTTCTCCCGCATGGATCGGCGCCGCGCCGACGAGCCGCGGCCACTCCTGGAACGGGTCGACACCATCACTCTGAAAGGCCCGGTCGGCAGCCTCGACCACATGGCGTTCGACGCCGGCCGGGGGCGGTTGCTCGTCGCGAACACCGCCAACAGGAGTCTGGACGTCGTCGATCTGAAGAACGGGACGCTGCTCAGAACAGGTCGAGGGCCAGGTTCGAATTCGGGGTGTCGATTATTCCCACGACCTGGATCGGGTTTTCGTGGGCAATGGCACCGGGGGGATCTGCAACGTCTTCGACGGCGAGGACTATCAACTCCTGAAGCATCTCCTCCTCGGCGGCGACGCCGACAATGTACGTTACAACCCGCATGCCCAGCGGATTACGTGGTCCATGCGGATCGTGAGCTGGCCGTCATCGACGCGGAGGACTATACCCTCGGCGCGCCGATCGCGCTTGCCGGAAACGCTGGGGGCCTTCAAGGTGGAGTCGTCCCGGCCGCGAATGTACGTGAACGCCAAGGCGGCGGGCCTGGTCGTGGTGATTGATGCCGAAGCAGGACATGTCATCAACCAATTTCCCGTCGCCCCGGCATCTGTCAACGCGTCCCTGGCGATCGACGAGGAGAACCGACGCCTATTCGTCGGCTGCCGCCTGGAGCCGTCGATCGTGGTCATGGACAGCGAGACGGGGAAGATTGTGGCGAGCGTGCCGATCCCCGGTGGTGTCGATGACCTCTGGTACGATGGGGGGCGCAAGAAGATCTACGCGTCCTGCGGCGACGGGGCGATTGCGGTGGTCGGCCAGGTGGACGCGGACCATTACGAGCCGCTCGCAACCATCCCGACGATCAAGGGTGTCCGCACCTCGTTTTTCGATACCGAGGCGGGTCGCCTCTACCTCGGTGTGCCACGTCGCGACGAGCGGCCCGACCAGGATGATCCGGAGATCTGGGTGTACGCAGCCCGGCCTTGAGATCGCGTCTGGCACGGCGATCGGGATCGTGCGAGCCGAAGCGAAACGATGAGAAAGCCCCGGTGAAAACGACCCGGGGCAACCTCACCCCGGGAATCACGTCACGGACGCGAGGCGAGACGGACAATCGGCGCGGCCGGCAGGCTCCTCGGGAGCCGGTCATTGGCCGTCAGCAGGGCACAGCCCTCGCGTTCGGCCAGGGCGACGTAAAGGCAGTCGTAAACGCCGATACGAGCCTGCGAGGAAAGGGCGAAAGCCCTTGGTAGCAGAGGTAAGTACGGGTACAGATCAGGCATGTGGGTGAAGATGTCGGACATCTTCTTGAGGCCCTCGTTCGGCCGGATCGATCCCCTCCGCTCTGCTTTTGTAAGGGCGTGGGCAACCTCGATAGGAAACACGTCGGGCGAGAGGAACTCGTGAAGCCCTTGACCATACTCCACGCGGAGAGCGAGGGCGTTTGCCGCGTCGACCTCGGAGAGTACCCATTTGAGTGCTACATTGGAGTCCAGGACGTACCTCATCGCCCCTCACGAGCTTCGCGGATCAGTTCGACGGCGAGGTCAACCACTCCAACTCGTTGACGCATCTCTTCGCGCATTCGATCCATGCGCTCCGCCGCCCTCCGCATTGCGGCCGGGTCGCGGATGCCTTTCATGGCGTTCTCGATCGCCTGTTCCAGTTCCGCCATGTCTTCGGGCGAGATGGCCGGCGGGGGCTCGATCCGGTTCATGGTCGCATCCTTCACGGTTGGGTGAGGAAAGCGTGCCGCGAGGAACGGCGGGTCAGGTCAGGGAACCGGCTGCGGCCGTCGGCTCGCGAGATGTTCTTCCATCTTGTGCATGGCGACAACACCGACACCGGCCTGGAGGGCCTGGGCGGCGACATACTTCAGGCCGCGCTCGGCCGGAACGGCTCGGAGGACCGTCACTCCGTCCTTGACGAACCGGATCGGGGCCCAGGTGCTCAGGCGAAGCCCGGCCCTGGTACATAGGGGGCGGCCCAGGCGGGTGATCGACTCCAGGTCGAGGCGGGTCAGGGCTTCGGGTAGGTGGCGAAGGATCGCGTAGGCGCCGCCGGCCAGTCGGACGGCCCACCAGCGAGAAAGCCGCTCAGCGGTCACTTCGGCGCCCTCTCGCACCACACTACGGCCTCCGACCTCGGTGGCCCCCTCGATCAACTCTCGGCCGACGGCCTGGACCGCCTCACGGCCCACGGCCTTGACCTCGGACCGGGCTGCCTCGCTCGCGGCGACGCCGCCGGGCTGCATCGCCGTCAGGCTGAGCACGTCCGCCACGACGAAGCAGCCGTCCACCAGCGCCCAGGCCATCTCGCCGGAGGTCGGCGCGTAACCCCGACCCAGCACCCGGCTCAGGTGAAGCAGATCGTAAAGCGGCAGGAACTCGTAGAAGTGGACATCCGAATCGCTCAGCGACTCGGCCCGCTCAATGCCGTCCTGGGCGATCAGGTCGATGGTCGCCTGACCGCTGTCGTTGGAGACGGCCAGAACCCGCTGTGCGACCGCCTCGGTGAGCGATTTCTCGTCCTTGGCCCGCAAGGCCGCCAGCGCCTCGGGGGCCGGATCAGCCTGCGCCACCGGCGGGACAACACGTGGGCCGTAGCGCCGGAGTATTTCACGGAAGTTCTCGTCGGGAGCGTACTTGGCGAGCATCGCCAGGGCCATCTCGCCGTGCTCGGCCAGAGCCGCAACGGCTTGCGCCGGACGGTCGGGTCGTCGTAGGCGCCGTAGACAAGTTCCGCGGCATCGGCCCCGACGGATCGCAACGCTTCCTCTCCCGTTGGCCCGTACTCGACGACCAGGTGAAGGGCGTCAGGGCCACCGCCAACCTCCGCGGTCAGGCCAACCGAGGCCACGTGCCTCAATTGCCCGGCGACCGTCTCCGGCGACCGGGTGGCCAGCAACTCATCGACGTACCCGGTATTGACCCGCAGCAAGATCAGCGCGTCGGAGAGCGGCATCGCGTCGCCCAGGGCCAGTAGCACCGGCCCATAGAGCCGCACCAGCGCAAAGCCTTCCAGCCCATGCAAGCGGAACGCTTCAACGGCCAGCGGCCCGTACTCGTCCAGCGTCCGAAGGGCGGCGCGAAGGTCGGCGGCGCCGGGCTCCAGGCTGATGAAGTCGAGGATCACCAGCGCGTCGCGTAGCTCTTCCGGCTCGCCTTCCAAACGTCGGATCAGATCGGCGACCCCGGACGGTTCGGCCAAAATCAATGGCAAGGCGTTGGGATATCGGGAGGCCAGCCGCCGCTGGCCCGGGCTCAGCCGGGCGATCTCCTCGATCAGGATGCCGCGATCCACGGCATCGGCCCGCTTCAGGGCAAAGTATTCCCGCCAGTGGAGCAGCAGGTCCGCCGCTGCCTCGTCCGACAGCGTGTCGCGCAGACGATGGAACTCCCTGGGGTACTTCTCATAGAGGAACACGGCCTCAAGGCCGAGTCGGTCCAGGAGCAATAACCCACGCAGGCCATCGGAGTGCTCGATCGCCAGGGCGTTGTGGTGGTAATCCCGGAGAACCCGGTCGATCAGTTCCCCGTGACCAGGATACTTCGACCTCAGAACCTTTTCAGGGTCCGTTGTGTCCGTGAGCGTCGAATCGGCGGCACGACCGTCGGCGGTCGCCGCCGTTGTATCCAGGCGCGACGGGCTCGACGGCGCCTTCCAGGCGAGCTTGCAGAGCACGCCCAACGCGGCCAGCAGGATGACAATGGCGAAAATCTGCTTCATCAGCAAGGGGCCCCGTGGTCGAACCCGGGCGAATGGAGAGGACGGCTCGTTGTTACGATGTTTGGCATCGGTGGACACGTCCGGTTCCGGCATCATACTCTCCGACCCGTCTCAGGGCCACCGGAACCGATTCGTTCATTTTTCGGTCCCTGGTATCGACCGTCAAGCAACAACCGCAAACTCCGGGCCGCCCTGGGACACTGCCACGATAGGAGTGATGGCCCGTTCGGCAATCCGAACGGGTCTTGTCTCATATCGACCATTCTCCTCGGAAACTGGGGGCAATCGGGGAATTTGGTCGTCAGGGTAATTTGGTGAGATAGCGGCGATTTGGCTGAACATGATCGAGATGACCCACCACGATTCTTCGCCCCCCGTCCCGAGAATGTTTGCTGAAATCCATTCGGAGTCAGATCGGTGAGCCTGTTGTAATCACACAAGTTATCAACCCAAAAAACTTAAGGTGAATTTTCATCGGCGGGAACGTATTACTTTACCTTACATGCCGACGCAGAATGTCGTCGCGAAACTCCTAAATCATTCGAGCACTCCGATCAGCCATTCCAGGGGAGGAACGAGGTGGTCGAGATGGGAACGCAGAGTCGCTGTGATAAGCCTTCACGTCCAGTCGATGGGTCCTGCCGTTCGCGTGGTCGCGCCGTTATGATGATTCCGGCCTACTCCGGAGACGTGGACGCGTCCCCGACTTCGACTTTTTTCCAGGAGGGGCAAATGTTCCGGACGCCGGGCGCGGACCCGGCACGATGTCAAGATTGAGTCGAGAGGTGGACGCGGATGGCAATCAAAATGGTCGAGGCGGTGGGGAAGGTCCGAACGAAGATCGTGGCGACGGTTGGACCGGCCTCGCGCGAACCGAAAACCTTACAGGCCCTGATCGATGCGGGGGTCGACCTTTTCCGGTTGAACTTCTCGCATGGGACGCACGAAGAGCACTCCGCGGTCCTGGCCGACATTCGACGGGTGTCGGCGGCGATGGGCCGTCACATCGGCGTGCTCCAGGACCTTGGCGGGCCGAAGATCCGCCTGGGGTTGATCCCGGGCGACGAGATCTTCTGTGGGGTTGGCGAATTGTTCACCATCGTTGCGGAACGTTCGACCGACGACCCTCACGAACTGACCAGCACCTACAAGACACTCACCGATGACCTGGCCCCCGGCGAGACTGTCTTGTTCGCCGACGGCACGGTGGCAATGGTCGTTCAGGAGACGGGGCCGGGCTTCGCCGTGATGGAGGTGACGCTTCCCGGTCGGCTCCGCTCGCGCCAGGGGGTCAACCTACCGGGGACGATGCTCAACGTCGGCGCAGTTGACCGAAAAGGACCTGAAGGACCTGGACTGGGCCCGCGACAATCCGATCGATTACGTCGGCCTCTCGTTCGTGAGGCGTGCCGAGGATGTCGTCTGGCTCCGCCGCGAACTGGCCGAACGTGGGGTCGCTGCGCGGATCATGGTCAAGATCGAAAAGCCGCAGGCGGTGCAAAACCTGGGGACGATCCTTACCGAGACCGACGCAGTGATGGTCGCCCGGGGGGACCTTGGCGTTGAACTCGACGTGACCAGGGTTCCGGGCATCCAGAAGCAGATCATCGCCGCCTGCCACGAGGCCCGTGTGCCGGTGGTCACGGCCACCCAGATGCTGGCCAGCATGGAAAGTTCGAACATCCCGACCCGGGCCGAGGCCAGCGACGTCTTCAACGCAATCCTCGACGGCACCGACGCGGTCATGCTCTCGGGCGAGACGGCCGTCGGTCAGTACCCGATCGAGACGGTCAAAACGATGAGCCGGATCGCCGCCCAGGCCGAGCGGATGATGGTCGAGGTCAACCTCGACGAGTCCGAGCAGATGTTGATCGAGGCGGCCTGGCACCGGATCGCACCCAAGACAAAACGACAACCGGTGGTCGCGCCGATCACGGACGCCATCATCGAGGCCGCCAGCACGACCTGCCGCCGGCTCAAGGCGGTGCTGATGGTGGTGGTGACGAAGTCCGGCGGGACGGCCCTGGCCGCCTCGAAACACCGCAACGCCACGCCGACCGTGGCCCTGGCCGACGACGAACCCACGGCCCGCGCGATGTCGCTGTACTGGGGCGTCACGGCCCTGGTCGTCCCGAACATCACCGATACCCGTCGAGGGTTGGAAATGGTCCTGCCCTGGGCGGGAGCGGAACCTCATCGCGCCTGGAGATCGCATGGTCGTGGTTCGCGGCATGACGACTTCCGGCAAACGAATCCACAATGCCATGCTGGTGCATGAAGTCGAGTAGAGTATCCATGTCCGCAACGACGACCTCCCCGGGATACCGATCGGCGGGCCGCGGTTTCCGGCCCGCGTCCTCGGCAACGGAACAGGTTGTGCCGTCATGATCTTGCAACGGATGGACCACGCGTTAGAGTGATGGAACGTCCTCCAGGTCGGAGACGACGCGACAACGCTGTCCATTTTGCTCGATCGATCGAGGGTTCCACGCTCATGCCGATCCAGGTCACCTGCGGGACGTGCCGCGCCGAGTATACGCTCAAGGATGAACTCGGTGGGACAAAGGTCCGTTGCAAGGAGTGCGAGAGCGTCATCGAGGTACCGACCGGCGCCGGTCGCGAAATTTGCTGACCAACACGTGGATCGGGGATATGACGCCGCCTTCGCGCGCGACAAATTTTTTGTCAATCAGAAACGCCTCTCCATCGGTGCAAAGTACTATATCTTTGACGAGGCCCAGCAACCGATCCTGTTCGTCGAGCGCCCCGCGCACCTGTTCCGGGGTTGCCTGGCGATCCTCGGGGCCGTGGTCGTGTTCGTCGTGTTTGGGGGCGCCGCGTCGGTGCTGGCCGCAGTGGTCGATCAGGAGGCGCCGGGCACCCTGGCCGGAGGGATCGTCGCTCTCGTCGGGGTCGTCCTGGCCATCGTCCTGACGCTGGTCGTCGCGGTCGCACTGTCGCCAAAGCGGCACATCACGATCTATGCCGACGACACAAAGACCGCGCCGTTGCTGAAGGTCTACCAGAACCGGAAGTTCTATTTGATCCGGGCGACCTACACCGTGGAGGACCCACAGAGTGGTCTGATGGGTCATCTGATGAAGAACTACCTCTACAACGTGTTCCGCAAACGCTGGTACGTGCTGGCCCCAGATGGCACCACGGTTCGGTTCGTGGCCAAGGAAGATTCGTTGATCCTCTCCCTGCTGCGACGGCTGCTCGGCGTGTTCTTCGGGCTATTACGGACGAATTACGTAATCCTCGAGCCTGGCAACGAGCGCATTATCGGCGAGTTCAACCGCAAGTTCACCCTCTTCGATCGCTACGTGCTCGACATGAGCGCCGACCGGGACCACGCCCTCGATCGTCGCCTGGCGCTGGCCCTGGGTGTGATCCTCGACACCGGCGAGCGCCGCTGACCGCAGCCCTCGGGAGCGACACCGATGACGGCCCTGCCCGACTACCAGGACAAGTTCCCCGATTCGCCGCGCTTCCATGAGGACGAGATCCCGACAATCGATGACGGGATGCTCCACGCGGAATCGGTCGATTTCGAGGCACGGATGAGCCCCTGGCCGGCGGTCAGCCTCGTCTTGATCGTCGCCTGCGTGATCGCCTTCGGCTTCCAGGCGGCCGGAGGAGGACTGGATGATCTCGACACCCTGGTCTCGCAGGGGGCCCTGGAACGCGATCGCGTGGAGCAAGGGGAAGTCTGGCGGATGCTCTCGGCAACCTTCATGCACGGGAGCATCGATCACCTGCTCGGCAACCTCTTGATCCTGTACGTGCTGGGGATGGCCTGCGAGCACGGTTTCGGCCGACCTCAGTTCCTGGTGCTCTACGTGGCGGCGGGCCTGACCGGCTCGCTCCTGAGCTTGCTCGGCGGCCGGCCGTCGGTGGGGGCCTCGGGTGCGATCTTCGGCCTCGCCGGGGCGCTGATCGTGCTGTTCTGGCGGTTCAAGGGACGGTTGCACGTCCGCGACGCCCGGATCGGCCTCGTCCTGGGGGTCTGGGCGATGTACCAACTGGGCCTGGGGCTGATCAACCCGGCGGTGGACAACTTCGCGCACCTGGGAGGGTTGCTGGGGGGCATCGCGATGGGCCTCGTGCTGCGGCCGGCGGTGCTCGACGGCCGTCGTGAGGTCGCGGCGCATCCGTTGACGCGCGTGGGGTTCGTACTGGCGATCCTGGCCCTGGGAACCACGGCCGCCTACTTCGTGCCGAGGCTGATGGGCTGAGAGGGCATACGAAACGGTCTGTTTGGCCTGTGTCGTTGACCGGCGACCCGAACAGGCCAGGCTGCCAATCGACCGAAATTCCTTTGATCATCGGACCTCGGCGCCCCATCCTTTGCCTCTGGCCGTCTAGCGCGAGGCCCGACTCGCATGCCCATTCATGGCGTGCGCCACCACCGGCAATGTGCAAGCCACTCTGTGATATGTGACGAGTCGGACGGGACCGCTCTTGCCCGGGATGAGTCGGACGGCCACCATGGAACGATCGGTCGCCGTAACTCTTCAGTCGGCCGGTCCCGCGCGTCGCTCGCGGAGGTACGGTTCGTCCACCGCTGCCTCAACGGACCTCGGCCTCGCGGGGGCTAGCCCTTCCCTTCCCATTCCCATCACGAGAGGTACGGGTTGCGTCGCGCAGCCCGTCGACCAGGAGGCCAGAGCGATGGCTCAAAACGAGACGAACCGCACCGATCGCCGCACGTTCCTCCAGGCTGGGGCCGTCGCCGTGGCGGCCGCGGGGGTGTCCTCCGTCGATCTGAAGGCCCAGGAGGCCGAACCTCCAGCCGAGGCGGCCTCGATGCCCAGGCGACCGCTGGGCAAGACCGGCGAGTCGATCACCATGCTGGAACAGGGGGCCATCCGCGGGTCGAGCTACGACCGCATCCTCCGGTTCGCCTTCGCCAGCGGCATCCGCACCTTCGACGCCGCGAAGGTCTACGGCACCGAGCCGAACCTCCGTCGCTGGTTCGAGCAGGAGCCGGAGGTCCGCAAGCAGATCTTCCTCGTCACCAAGGACATGCCCCGCACCCCCCGACAGATGATCGGCATGCTCGACGAGCGGCTCGAGGCGCTCGGGACCGACTACATCGACCTCTTCTTCATCCATGGCCTGGGCGACGACCACAGCCTCGACGACGCGATCAACATGGTCACCGGCCCGGAGTTCAAGGAGACGGCCGAGGCGATCCGCAAGTCGGGCAAGGCGAAGTTCGTCGGCTTCTCGAGCCACCACAAGGACCGCGGCACGATCATCCACGAGGCGGCCAAGGCGGGCATCGTCGATGCGATCATGCTCCAGTACACCCCCTGGCTGGACAAGGACTCGGCGCTGAACCGTGGGCTCGACGCCGCCTGGAAGGCCGGCATCGGCCTGATCACCATGAAGCAGATCGCCGGCCAGTTCTTCGGCGACAAACCCAAGGGGAACATCCTGGAGGACGTGGTGACGCGCGTGCCGACGCTCAAGGAGCGGGGCCTCTCCCCCTTCCAGGGCTTGCTCCACGCGATCTGGACCGACGAGCGGATTAGCGGCAGTTGCGTCTCGATGCGGAACTTCGAGCAGATCCGCGAGAACGCCGACGCGGCCCGCCGCTTCGAGCCGCTGAAGGAGGCCGACATCCGCCAGCTTCGCGACGCGACCCGGGCGCATGGTCCCACCCTGTGCGCCGACTGCGACGGCCGCTGCTCACTCGCCGCCGGCACGACGGCCGAGCTGGGGAACCTGACCCGGTTCCTGACCTACCACCAGCACCTCGGCGATCGCGCCGACGCCCGACGCCAGTACGCCGCCCTATCTCCCGAGGCCCGCGACTGGTCGACTGCCGATCTGACCGCCGCCCGCGCAGCCTGCCCTGGCGGGCTCGACTTCGCCCGGTTGCTTCCCGAGGTCGACCGTCATCTCGCGTGATCAAAACCGATCATCGGTCGGGTGATGTGGGGTGTCCCTCGCCCGACTCCCGATCGTTGGGAATTGATCTCGGACGGCCTCCGGTTCGTTCAGTGCGTTTCAAGCCCTTCCAGGGCCTTCAGGATCTCCTCGGCGCCCGCCCGTCCGCCGTGCGACTTGCTGATCTTCGCGAACTGGATGGTCCCGTCGCGGTCGATCACGAAAGCGGACGGGTACGCCGTTTCTCGGGGGGCGTCCCAGCGCAGGCCGTACGTGTTTGTGAAATCATAATCCGGATCGAGAACCATCGTGAAGTTCTCGGGGAGCACCGTGCCACCAACGAACTCCTCGGCGCGGGCCTTCAGTTTCTCGGGAGGCCCCGGGTAGACCAGCACGACCTGCGACCCGGCCTTCTCGAAATCGCTCGCATGGGCGACCAGGTCGACGACCTGCCGGCTACAAATCGGGCACTGGTAGCCGGGATAACCCCGTAGCACGACCAGCACCACCGGACCTTGCTCCTTCAACTCGCCCAGTGTCGCGGTGCCACCGCCCAGCGACTCCAGCGTGAAGTCCTTCGCCTTCTGGCCGACCTTCGGTGCCGACGGCTCCTCAGCGGCAAGTGCCAGAGCTCCACCCAAGGCAACGGTCAGCGTCATGCTCAGGCCCAACCGGATCGACCGCCCAGCGAGACTCGGGTGCAGCAGGATCTGGGTCATGGATGCAACCTCCTGGAGTCAGTCCTACCGGCGGACGGGGAGCGTCCCCGGGGCCGGCACGGCGGAAGCGGACAAGCGAGCACGACAGCTCAGGGACGACGATCGGTGCGGATTATTCGGCTCGATCGTGGTTGGACACCGATTTTGACCTTCCGGCCGAGGCGTCCGGCAAGGGTGCTCGCCGACATTGATTCCTCAGGGCAGGAACAACTCGCGGCGAATCCGTTCCAGGATCGCCTGTTCGAGCTTGGTGTCGCGACCTCGGGGAATCCAGCCCTTGGGCAGGGGCAACGGGCCGACGATCTCGCGGGTGCGGTTAACGGGGAAGTCGTTGGCATAGACGGCGCGTCCGCCGGCCTGACGCTCGGGCTTGACCAGGTCCTCGAGTTCCTTGCGGACCTCGACCTTCACTGCGAAACCGCCCCCCGGTGCATCGTTGACGGTCACGATGGCGAACCGATGGATCGTCTGGAGGGAGGATTCGAGCCGCTCCCGAAAGCCGACCGAGTCGCCGTGCCACGGCTCGAAAATCGTCGCGCCGATCTTCGGGTCCGTGACGATCCGCCGCGACAGGCGATTTTCCGAGGAGATGTCGAAATAGTCGTCCACGATCGCGATGGTCGCCCGCCAGATCGTCTCGAAGTCGCTGTTGGTCACGACCAACGGGTTGGGCGTCACTGGCCGTCGCGCGAAGGGAACATGAAACGGAGCGGGTCGGACAAGCTCCGGAGCGCGCAACCGGGTGGCGATGTCCGGCCTCGGCAACCGGGGCCAGGAGATCGGCCGCTGGAGCTGGGCCGTCATCCATGGGGTCGTGGCGCAGCCGGACAGCCCCGGAACGCTCAGCAGACTCAGCACGGCCGCAATCAGCCTCGTACGCATGGGAAGGCCCCTCGGCTCGACGCGGACATGTCGGGCGATCCCGGAAGTCCCCGTACCACCCACGACGAGAGCGGGCGCAACGGGGTCGATGCGGTGTCGAGGAGTTGAGAACGGGCGATCGGGACGTGACAACCCGCCCGGGATGTCCCGAAGGACGGGATTAGCGGCGGCATCTTGCCGACTTTCCAACTTCACGGCAAGGCCGATCTATCCCGACCCACAACAGCCCTCAACGAAACGGCGCGCTCGCCTCCCTCCGGGGCTCGACCCCGTGCAGGTGCCGGACGAAGAAATCCAACCGGCGCCGGGTGCCGTAGGCTCCGCCCCCGGCGCCGTGGCCGGCGCCCGGGACTACCAGAAGGTCGAAGTCCTTGTCCGCCCGGATCAAGGCGTCGACGACCTGCATTGTCGAGGCGGGATCGACGTTGCGGTCCAGCTCGCCGACCATCAGCAGGAGCTTGCCTTCGAGCTTGTGGGCGTTGTCGACGTTCGACGAGGCCGCGTACGACTCGTCGACCGGGTAGCCCATCCAGAGCTCGTTCCACCAGATCTTGTCCATCCGGTTGTCGTGGCAGCCGCAATCGGCCACGGCGACCTTGTAAAACTCGGGATGAAAGAGCAAGCCGCCGAGCGCGTTCTGGCCGCCGGCGGATCCGCCATAGAGTCCGACGCGATCCAGGTCCATCTCGGTATGGATCGCCGCGGCGGCCTTCAGCCACGCGATGCGATCCGGGAAGCCGGCGTCGCCCAGGTTCTTCCAGCAGACGTCGTGGAACGCCTTCGACCTCCAGTTCGTCCCCATGCCGTCGATCTGCACCATGATGAAGCCGAGTTCCGCCATCCGGTACAGGCCGACCAGGCGGTCGAAAGCCTTGGGCACGAAGGCACCTTGTGGCCCGGCGTAGATTTGCTCGACAACCGGGTACGTCCGTTCCGGGTCGAAATTCGTCGGCCGGACGATGATGCCGTGGATGTCCGTTTCGCCGTCGCGCCCCTTCGCGACGAATCGCTCCGGTGGCACCCAGCCGGTTTCGAGCAGGGCCGACCAGTCGGCTTGTTCCAGCTCACAGACGAGCGCGCCGTCGTCCGACCGTCGCAACTCGGTGACAGGAGGCATGTCCACCCGCGAGTATGTGTCAATATGGAACCGCCGATCCGGCGAGAATTCCCAGCGGTGAGTCCCGTCCCCCTCGGTCAGAATCATCAGGCCCGATCCGTCGAAGTTCACCCGGCCGAGGTGTTCATAGCACGGGTCTTGATCGGGATGGATGCCGAGGGCGCGAAACCAGACCTGGCGGTTTTCCTCATCCACCCACTCCACCCGACGCACCACCCACTCTCCCGACGTGATCGGGTTCGTGACGGCTCCGGTTTTGGCGTCGAGGAGGTACAGGTGGTTCCAGCCGTCGCGCTCACTCATCCAGATCAACTCGTCGGGATCGTCGAGCTGCGTGAGGAACAACTTGTTCGCGTAATCAACGAACGTGTCGCTCTGTTCCTCGACGATTGCTCGCACGTCGCCGGTCACGGCGTCCACTTCGATAAGCCGGAGCACCTGGTGGCCCCGCTGGTTGTACAGGAAGGTGAATCGTTTCGAGTCGGGGTGCCAGCGCAGCCGAGTCAAGCTCCAGGGGTGCGCGAACAGTTCCTGATCGATGGCGATCCGCGAGCGAGCCGCCACGTCGAACAGCCGAGGGCGGGGGTGGTCGATACGATCGCCCGGCTTGGCGTAGTCGAACGTGATCAGCTTCGGCTGGAGCTGGTCCTCCGGGGCGGAGTCAATAAGGTGGACCTGCCGCCCCTCGCCCTGCTCGACCTGCATCACGACCAGCTTCGAGGAGTCGGGCGACCACTCCAGCCCGCCCTCATAGGGGTCGTCCTCGGTCCCGTCGTCGGTGAGCGGGAATTCGGTGTCTGCCTCAATGTCGTGGATCACGACGTTGTGGTCGTGAAACTCGGCCCGCCAGCGGCCGTCGGGCGAGATGCCGCGGACGCGAGCGGGCCGCCGGCGTGGCTCGGAGCGTTCCGGTAGGTCCTCATCGATGATCGCCGTCGCGGGCTCATCCACCGCCTCGAATACGGCCAGCTCGCGACCAATACGGTCGGTCGCCAGCCAGACATGCCCGGCAAACGTATGCTGCTCTCGTTCCTCGTCCGGGGCCAGCGTTCCGTACGGTTTACGTTCGCCTGACGGATCGATCCAGAACAGCCGGACCGCACCATCGGTCTGGTTGACGAACCGGAGGCTAGTTTGCACGCCCGTCCGACGGCTCGGATACGGCGACCGCCGAGCCGGCAACGACTCGTCATCATCGTCACCTTCGCCGTCCTTCTCGATGCCGTAAGTACTCGGATCGCACCGCCAGCGCGTCCCGAACGCGGAGAACCGGACGGTACGATCCTCCAGGTCGAGCCGGATCGTTCGGAACGGCAGGTTTCCGGCGTCAACCTCTCGACCCGACGCTGCCGCGAGAGCCTCGGCGAGCGCCTCGTGATCGAACGCCGGCCGGCGTTGCCCCGTCTCGGCATCGACGAACACGAACTCGAATCGATCCGGCCCGGTCGTCACCCGATACCAAAACGCTGCGTCACCCAGTAGCCAGTGGGGTGTGACCTCGGCCCGGTAAATCTTGTCACGCGTGCGCGTATCAAAGTTGCTGGACCTCTGGTAATCCGTCTTCGTGCCCTGGCCCGGCGCCTTCAAGGCCGTTCCAGGTCCAAACAGAATTACTGTCATGGCGACGATCGAGACAACGGTCCTCGAACGGCGCTGATGACGCTCCGCGATGCTCATTCGATCGCCTCGGAATGCCAGAACCAGGACACGATCCGCCACCGAGAGGATGGGACCGCAAAACCCCACCGTCCAACCTCGTTTCACCCGTTAATCTCTGGCATGTCCTGACAAGGCGGAGGGGGTGGGATTCGAACCCACGGTATGGCGGAACCACACAACGGTTTTCAAGACCGTCCCGATAAACCACTCCGGCACCCCTCCGATGGAATCGCGGCAGCCGATCAGGTCATTTGATCGTGGCAACCATAAGTGCTACTGCTGGCCGGCTTCCTCGATCACGTCCTCGGCGACGTAGATCGGGACGTCGACGGTGACGGCCACGGCGATGGCGTCGCTGGGGCGGCTGTCGACCTCGACCATCTCACCGTCGTGCTTGATGCGGAGCTTCGCGAAGTACGTATGATCGCGCAATTCGCTGATGTAAATGTCCTGGATCTCGCCCCCGAGGTTCTCAATGGCGTTGGCGAGCAGGTCGTGGGTCAGCGGTCGGGGCGTCGCCTGGCCCCGGATGCGGCGGTCGATGCTCGTAGCCTCAAAGATACCGATGACGATCGGGAACGATCGGTCGCCCTCGACCTCTTTCAGGTAAATAATCTGCTGTTCGTTATTGTCGCTGATGATAATACGAGACAATTCCATCTGCACGGGCACGGCGGTCGTCCCCCACGCCGGGCGGAAAACCAGGCTATTGAACGCAACAGCCCGGCCTCAGCCCTTTCTGGCCAGATCGATCATAAAAGAGCCGGGCGTCTCCCGTCAACGCGAGGGAACGGGCCGCGAACGAAGGCATGGCCGGTACAGTCAACGATCCTCCGTCAATGCGGCGACCAGGGCCGCGACGGTCTCGTGGCGGGACTCCAACTCGGCGAGCTTCGCACGCTGACTTTCCACCACATCGGCCGGAGCGTTTGCCACGAACTTCGGGTTGTCGAGCTTCGCACTGGCGGCCTTGATTTGCGCCTCCAGACCGGACAGCTCCTTGCGCTGCTTGACGGCCTCGGCCTCCTTGTCGATCAGTCCTTCCAGCGGCAGGATGATCTCGGCATCGGCCAGCACCGCCACGGCGCTATGGGGCGGTCGATCAGCCCTGGCGACGACCTGGACAGATTCCGCGCCGGTCAGAACACGGATCGACGCGGCCCCACTCTGAAGGGCATCGGCGACCACCCCCTCGGCGACGAGGATCGGCGCGATCCTGGCCGCGACCGGCACCCCGCGCTCGGCCCGCAGGTTGCGCAGGACGGTGATCTTCTCCTGCCACTGCGTGACGATCCGCTCGGCATCCGGCTTGAGGAAGTCGTCCGGGTAAACGGGCCAGGAGGCGACGCAGACGCTCTCGGCGGCGCGCTCGACCTGCCCGGTCGCGAGGTTCCGCCGTCTCGGGGCCACCTGGTTCAGCGCCTGCCAGACCTGCTCGGTGACGAACGGCATGACCGGATGAAGGAGCCGACAGAGCCCGTCGAGGACCACCACCAGGGCTTGCCGGGCCGGCTGTTGCCGGTCGGGATCGCGCAGGCGTTCCTTGATCAATTCGACGTACCAGTCGCAGAAGTCGCTCCAGGTAAACTCCCGGAGGCGCTTGGCGACCTCGGCGAACTGGAAGCTCTCAAGGCCCGCCGAGACGTCTCGGGTGGTCCTGGCCAGGCGGCCGAGGATCCACTGGTCCTCGATGTTCTCCAGGTTCAACTCACCGGGGCTCGCGTCGGGGTCGTATCCCTCCAGGTTCATCAGTGCGAACCGGGCGGCGTTCCAGAACTTGTTGGGGAAGGTGCGACCATCCTCGAACTTCGGTGAGGTGTTGACGCGGAGTTCCTTCGGCAGGGCCTTCGCCTCGGCCGCTGAAACGTACTCCATCGGTTGCCCCGCCGATTTGCGGACGGCGATGCGACCCTCGGCGTCCTTGACCGGATCCACCGGCATGCGAAGGTCTTGCGTCTCGGTGGCGGAGATCGCCAGCGTGTAGCGCAGAGCATCGGCGCCGTAGGACTCGATGATGTCGACCGGGTCGATGCCGTTACCGGCGGTCTTCGACATCCGCTTGCCGTCGCCGTCCTGGATCACCGGGTGGATGAAGACGTCGCGGAACGGCACGTCCCCCATGTTGAACTGGCCGAAGATGACCATCCGGGCGACCCAGAGCGTGATGATGTCGCGGGCCGTCGACAGGACGCTCGTCGGATAATACCCCTTCAGGGTCGGGCTCGGCTCGGGCCAGCCGAGAGTCGAGTGCGGCCAGAGGGCGGAACTGAACCAGGTGTCGAGGACGTCGGGGTCCTGGATCAATTCGTGCCCCGGCCCAAGCTCGTCCGGTGTTAGGTCGGATTCCGCACAGACGAGCCAACCGCCCGCTTCGGCCTTTCGCCAGCAAACGTCGTCGCGATCGGCGAAGGCTCGCTCCAGGTCGTCCTCGGTGCAGGTGTCGCAATGCCAGATCGGGATGCGATGCCCCCACCACAGTTGCCGGCTGATGCACCAGTCGCGCTTCTCGCCGAGCCAGTCGAGGTAGCTCTTGGCGTAACGCTCGGGGTGAATCTTGAACTTGCCGACTGTCACGGCCTCCATCGCCTGCTGGGCGAACCCAGGAGAGCCGTCGGGGTTGTCCCCCATGCGAACAAACCACTGGTCGGAGAGGTACGGTTCGATGGGCGTCTTGCTGCGGTCGGAGTAATTCAGGCGAGTCTGGTAAGGCTCCTCCTTGACCAGCAAGCCCTGCTCGTTTAGGTCGGCGACGACTCGCTTGCGGACCTCCTTGCCGTGGGCGCCGGCGTAACGTTCCCCGGCATTTTCGTTATAGGTGCCGTCGGGGTTCAGGAGGTTGATCTGGGGGAGGTTGTGCCGCAGGCCGGTCTGATAGTCGTTCGGGTCGTGGGCCGGCGTGACCTTCACACAGCCGGTGCCGAAGGTGGGATCGACCAGGATCGGGTCGGCGATGATCGGGATGCGACGGCCGGTCAGCGGCAGGTCGACCTCCCGGCCGATCAGGTGATTGTAACGGGCGTCGTCGGGGTGGATGGCGACTGCCGTGTCCCCTAGCATCGTCTCCGGTCGAGTGGTGGCGACAACCAGGGCGTCTCCGTTCGTCGAGTCGGCCACGGGATACCTGATCGTCCAGAGCGTCCCCTTGACATCCTCGTAATAGATCTCGTCGTCGGCGACGGCGGTCTGAAGGTGGGTGTCCCAGTTCACGAGCCGCTTGCCGCGAAAAATTTTGCCGGCCTGGAACAGCTTGAAGAAGGTGCGGCGGACGGCGCGAGAGCAAACGTCGTCCAGGGTGAACCGCGTGCGGTCCCAGTCGCACGAGCAGCCCATCAGGCGGAGCTGGTTCAAAATGCGACGCTCGTACTCGTCCTTCCAGGCCCAGATGCGCTCGACGAGGGCCTCGCGGCCGAGGTCGTGGCGGGTCTTCCCCTCCTCCTCGCGCAGGCGACGCTCGACGACCGCCTGGGTGGCGATGCCGGCGTGATCCGTTCCGGGCATCCAGAGGGCGTCGTATCCCTGCATCCGTCGCCAGCGGATCAGAATGTCCTGGAGCGTGTTGTTCAGCGCATGGCCCAGGTGCAACGCCCCGGTGACGTTCGGCGGGGGGATGACGATGCAGTACGGCCTCGTCGGCGCGTCGGGGGCGTGGAAGTATCCCCGATCAAGCCAGAACGGATACCAGCGATCCTGCGCGGCCTTGGGGTCGTACTGCTTGGGAAGTTCGGCGTTGCTCATGCCCGGGTCGTTCCGACAAGTTGGGTCCAGGTGTCACGTGGTGCGTTGGGTTCGCGCGTGCGCTTGAAACGGCGGGCCGGATGACCCCAAGACATTGGCGGCCATCAAGATCGAACCGTTCATCGATTGGGTTCGTTCGGGCGCTTTGCGCGGCTTGCGGAACCCGGGACCGGGAGCGCCCCGACCCCGGATCGCGGCGAACGGCCATCCTATCATAATCGAAACCCGGCGCGGATCGTATCACCCGTTCTGACCGGGGCCGGCCCATTCCAGGGTTTGATACGACACCGGACACCGTGAGCGCGACATCGAACCCTATTTACAAGAACCCTTCCCGTTCCGACAGATACACGGAAACGCTCGACCAGCCGCTCGAAGAACGGAGCGCGCCGGGTCGTTCTCCAGGAATGTCCCTGTCCGCAACTATCTTTGGCCAAACAGCCGTTGGGGGGCGATCGGCACGCGGGAGTATGCGAACGGAAGGCCCGGCCCCATGACAGGGACAGTGCCGGGATCGCCTGGAGGGAGAGGAGAATCACACCAACGACCAACAGATAGGCTCAGCGGTCGAGCTTGATCTGGTTGGCGGAGAACAGGCCGCCCAGGGTCAGTCGTCCGATGGCCGCGACGGGGCTGCCGTGGCACATGTTCTCACCGAGGTCTTCGAGCCAACCCGCGTCAGGAACCAGAGCGGCGGCGGCCTCGACGATCATCAGATCGCCGGGCCGCCCTCCTCGGGGTGCGACCTGAAGGACCAGGCGAGTCCCCTTCCGGGGCGGTCCGGAGGGTTCGACCCAGGAATCGACGATGGCGCCTCGAACTTCAAGTTCCGGTTCCATCCTGTCCCCCCTTGCACGCCATTTTCTCGCAACGGCCAACGCAAGGGCGACGAGGCCCATGCCGTCGGCTCGATGCATCCATCATGTCAGAAGGCGCGATTCATTTCAAGTCAAAACCGTGAAGAAATCCACGAGGCCGAGCCGGGTTGTGAGAATGAGGGGACCCAGGAGGGCGTGTAAGCCGGATTCTGTCAGGGACCCGAAGGCCCCGGATGGCCATTTCTCTGGAACGACGGTTGCCCGCCGTCTCGTGCGACCTACCCGGAAGTCGGTAACGGACCGGGCGAGCCCGTGGAGGCCTTGCGGCCCCGCTGCTCCCTTATTTGGTCTTGCTCCCAGTGGGGTTTACCGAGCCAGACCGGTCGCCCGGCCTGCTGGTGAGCTCTTACCTCACCGTTTCACCCTTACCGCGAGGACCGTCGGTCCCCGAGGCGGTCTGCTTTCTGTTGCACTTTCCCTACCCTTGCGGGCGGTGGGCGTTACCCACCACTGTGCCCTTCGGAGTCCGGACTTTCCTCCCCAGGGACAGGACGGGCCGTTGGCCCATACCGCCCCAGGGCGACCATCCCGCCCTCCTGGGTCCCTGCGGGAACTGTACGCCATGTGGCCCCTCATGTCATGAGGCATTTTGGCGTCCCGGCCGGAATTTCTTCGGAGCATTTTCCCCAGAGCTCCCAGATGTCCTATATAATGAGATCAGCGACACTTCTTTGAGAGGGCATCTCCCATGGGCATCTGCGACTATCTCCGCAGCCATCGGGTCCATTTCGAGGTCTTGCTGCACCCCCCCGCGTCGTGCGCGTTGAGGCTGGCGCAGCGCCTCCACGTCCCGGGCCGGGTCGTGGCCAAGGCGGTTTTACTACGGTCCGGCGGCACGTACCTGCTCGCGGTCGTGCCGGCCACGCACCGTGTCGACCTCGCCCGGCTCGAAGCGGCGGTCGGGGCGCGCGAACTCATGCTGGCGACGGAGTCGGAGATCCAGTCGATCTTCGACGATTGCGAGTACGGCGCCCTGCCGCCGTTCGGCCGCAAGTATGGGCTGGCGACGGTCGTCGACGCCAGTCTCGCCGGCACCGCCGAGATCGTCGCCGAGGGCAACCTGCGGCATCAATGTGTCCGGTTGCGGTATCGCGACTTCGAGGCCCTCGAGGCCCCGATCCGCGCCCGCTTCGCCATCACCCCGAACCACCAGCGCCGCCAGCGGAGGCACCGGCAAGCGGGATAAGCGGGGGTTCACCACGGAGAAACGGAGGACACGGAGAAGCGAAGACGAGAACGACCCTGGAATGACCGCTCGAATTATGCCAGATTTAGCATATCATGAGCACGGGGGAGACCGACGAACCGAAGCCGCTGTTCGGGATGGGGTCGGGCCTGAAGGACGAGAAGGCATTCTCGACCGGCGTCCGGCACACAGTGGGCTTCGCTCTCTGGCAGGCCCAACTCGGGCGCAAACACCTCGCCGCGAAGGTCTTGAAGGGCCTCGGCGGGGCGGGTGTCCTGGAGATGGTGGAGGATGACACGGCAGGCACATACCGGGTGGTCGATACCGTGCGACTGGCCGGGGCGGTCTACGTGCTACATGCCTTTCAGAAGAAGTCCAGGCGTGGCATCAAGACGCCGAGGGCGGAGATGGAGACGGTTCGTCGGCGGCTGATCGAGGCGGAGGAGCACCATGCGAAGCGAAGGGCGGAAGGGGGCGAGCATGGAGGATGAAGGAACCCTCGTGGCAAGTAGCGGGAACGTCTTCGCCGACCTGGGGCTCCAGAACCCCGAGGAGGTGCTGGCGAAGTCAGAACTCGTGCAACGCATCGCGGACATCATCGCCGAACGGAAGCTCACTCAGGCGCGGGCCGCGAAGGTGCTGGGCGTCGACCAGCCAAAGGTCTCGGCCCTCCTGCGGGGCAAGCTCGACGGGTTCTCCATCGACCGGCTGTTCCGGTTCCTGAACGCCCTCGGTCGGGACGTGGAGATCGCTGTCCGACCGGCCCGGCATGCCGAAGACGCCGAAACGCGGGTGGTCTGAGAAGCCCACCCCGCCGAGGCCCTTCATGACCTTCGCGGTGATTGGGAAAAGTGGCGATTGGGAATAGGTGACGGGGACCGTTGGTCGCTCCTTGCTACCTTGAACGAAGGAAGGTCCCTGACATGCGATTGCGTGCAAAAGTGAACGAGGCCACGGGGAAAACCCGTCATTACGTTGGTGCCCTCGTCGATGGCAGGCCGGTCCCCGTGACCGAGCTTCCCATCCCCGTGTGGGTTGAGATCTCTGCGGAGGACGCCGGAGTCTATCTGTTCCGACTCGACGCCGAGGGGAACTGCCTTGCCGACTCCTGGCATCAGACGTTGGAAGAGGCCAGGAGGCAGGCAACCTTCGAGTACAACATCGCGCCGGACGAATGGACCGAAAGACCCGACCAAATCGGGTGCTAGGCCGGAAAAGAAAATCGCTTTCGGTTCATTTATTCATATAAACAAAATCGCAACTTGTTCATTTATTCATGGATGAGTCTCCGGGAAAATATGAACTGACACCGATTTTTCCGGTGCGGGAGGTCCGCTACACGGTCGATCGCCCCGGCTTCCGAACGCAGGTGGTGACGCCGGTCACGACGCTCCTGGAGGCGGGGCCGTACCCGGCGGCGGCGCTGGCCGAGCTGTACTTTTCCCGGTGGCGTGTGGAGCAATATCTGAAGGACCTGAAGCAGACGATGAAGATGGATGTGTTGCGCTGACAATCCGTGGACGGGGTGCTCAAGGAATTGACGGCGTATGCGATCGTGTACAACCTGGTGCGGGTGGTGATGGGGGAAGCGGCGTGGCGGCAAGGCGTGGACGTGGAGCGGGTCAGCTTCGTGGATGCGTTGCGGTGGTTGCTGGAGGCGCGACCCGGCGAGGCCCTGCCGGAACTGGTCGTCAACCCGGCCCGACCCGGTCGTGCCGAGCCCCGGGTGCGGAAACGGCGGCCGAAGCAGTACCCCGTCATGAAACGGCCGCGCTCGAAATTGCGTAAGAAGTTGATGGCTCAAGAAGTTGTTGCTTAGCTTAATGCCATTCCGCTATGTCCCCTTTTTTCTCCCCGTACCGAATTTGTCTTTGATTGCAAAATATTGTTGCGGACTGCGCCATTGAACACGCCAAATCGCACAATTGCGGACCCATTCCACATTTCCCCGCTCGGCCCCCTCGACGTTCTCGATCCCAATCGCCCCAATCCCTGGCGCCCTCGGTTCTTCCGTTGCGACAAGGTCTTGCGGGATCGTCACCCTGCCGGATGACTCGGCGCAATCGGTGCGTGGAAAAACCCGAATGCGGGTCCGTTCCGCATTTTTTCGATCGCCCCCGTTGACATCTTGATCCCAACTGGTCAACATCACGGAACCCGCGGCAAATTCGTTGCGGGACAAACCCGAGTCTTACGCGGACCGGGTACGCCTAATGATGATGGATTGGAGTCCGCGAAGCCGGACCTCCAATCCACGTTCAAGAAGCCCGGCGGCGATCCCGCGAGCCCTTGACTATGGGAAATGCTTCACGACAGGAGGGTGGAGAGCAGGCTCATGTCGAGTGAGTGTGGTCGTCGCAGGGACGTGACCGACCGACAAGGCATCGCGGACGAGCGTGGACCGAGGACCGGTCGGCCCAGGGAACCCCGCAAACGCAGGAATATCCGACATCAGCGCGAACTGCGATCGGACCTCGGCTTGCCGGGCGCAGGGAGACCAGTCGTGGACTGATTCACCTGGGCCATAGGGCTAACTCGTGTCGAAGACCGCCGGTTCCGGCGCCGGTATGAATCCCAGGACGGACATCGGACCGCCGCATGCAGGGCAGCGCGGTGCGGTGGTCGTGGTGGGTCCCGCGTCACGCTGGGCCTCCAAGGCGAAGAGCGCCCCGAGGAATACCGTGACCAGCCACCGCACCGCCTCCAACGCGATGCTGGTGTTCGGGCTGAGGAAACCGTAGTGGCGGACTTTCTGGAAACCGGTCGGCAGGACGTGCTGGAGGAAGCGGCGGATGAACTCCATCGCGTCCAGGGTCATCTTCCGCGGTCGGTTCGATCCCACACGACGATAGGTGAACGTGACCTGGCCATCGTCGCACGAGACGATGCGATGGTCGCCGATCGCCACTCGGAAGACGTACGGAGCCAGATAGTGCAACGAGGCGCGGCCATCGCCCGCGGCCTGCGAATGCACCACCCAGTCCCGTCGCCACACCGCGGGGTCGGCCAGGTTCCGCAGGCCCTCGCGGTCGAGGATATCCCGGAACTTGGCCCGGAATACAATCGACAGCGCCCGGACCGGCACGAGGAAGTCGGCCCGCGACGGTAACCAACGCGAGCCGTCGGCGCTGAGGCCGCCGCCCGGCACGACGTAGTGCACGTGCGGGTGATAGTCCAGCGTCCGGCCCCAGGTATGCAAGACGCCGACGAAGCCGAGGCGATCCGTGCCGACGAACTTTGGGTCGGCGGCCAAGGTGCGCAGCGCCGCACTGGAGGCCTCGAACAGCGCGGCGTAGACCACGCGCTGGTGACTGCGAGCCAGGGCGCGCAGCTCCGCCGGCAGCGTGAAGGTGACCAGGAAGTAGGGGCACGGCAGCAGGCGACCGATCTGGTTCTCGAGCCAGGCCCGGGTCTTCTCCTGCTGGCAGGTCGGGCAATGCCGGTTGCCGCAGGATCGGCCCACCGTGTGGGTCCGGCCGCACGATTGGCACGCGTAGAGCACGGTTCCCAACGCGCCGGTGCGGCACGCGGTGATCGCCCGGAGCACCTTCTTGTGCTCCCCGGGCAGGGTCGCGCCGAATCGCTCGAGATACTCTCCGCCGTACCGCCGCAGCACATCGGCGACGGTCGGCATCGGTCAGGACCCCATCAACGTCTCGATCCGGGCGACCGCCTGCTCCTGGCTCGCCGTGGTCAGATGGAGGTAAATCATCGTCGTGTGCAGCGAGCTGTGTCCGAGGTACTGCTGGATCAGCCGCAGGTTGACCCCGGCTTCGAGCAGATGGGTCGCGTAGCAGTGGCGCAGCGTATGGACCGAAATCGTCTTCTGGAACTTCAGCTCCTGGACCACCCGGCTCATGGCCTTTTGGACGCTCCCGCGGGTCATCGGTTGGTCGGCCGTCGCTGTCTGGTGGCCGTCCCGACCCCTCGCCGGGAACAGCCACTCGGAGTGGCGGTGCGTCGTCCAGTACTGCCGCAGCACCGTGAGCGTGCGGGTGGGCAGCGGCACGTAGCGGTCCTTGGCCCCCTTGCCTCGACGCACGTGCACCACCATCCGTTCGCCGTCGATGTCGCCGACTTGCAGATGCAACCCTTCCTCGAGCCGAAGTCCCAGCGAGTAGACCGTCCAGAAATAGGCCTGGTTGTGGGGCGTGCGGACGGCCGCGATGAGCTGCTGCACCTCCTCGACCGAGAGGACGTCGGGGAGTCGTTTCTCTTTGCGGACGCGGAGCCTCTGCAGGGTCGGCCAGTCGCGGGGGGCGGTGTGGGAATAGAAGAACTTGATGCCGCTGTAGGCGATCACCAGCGACGCGGAGGCGAACTTCCTCTCGTTCTTGAGGTGGAGGAAGTAATCGCGGACTTGCGGCTCGCTGAGCCGGTCGGGCGGGGTGTGGAAGTGGTCGGCGAGTTGCCGGACGGCGCGGAGGTAGGCCTCCTGGGTGCGCTCGCTGAGGCCGGCCAGTTGCAGGTCTTGGAGCATCCGCTGGCGGAGTGCTGTCGTCTGGCGCAATGCCGTGGTCATGGGCAGGTCCTTTGGCAAAGGAGCGAAAAACCCCCTCTGCAAAGAACTCTGTGTCACGGCATGACTACTGGCCAGGGGCTCGCGGATTGCGGAGAATCACCGTGACGAGGAACGGTCGTCACCCGACGAACAACGAAGATGCCTTCCTGCCGCGTGAGCGGCTTACTTGAATGGAAGTTAGGCGGCTACGGAGGACAAGCAGATGGCGACGCAGCAACTGAGTGTCCGCGTCCAGGCGGGACAGACCGAGATCGAGGCGTTTTTCCGCGTCATCGAAGGCAACACACAAGGTGAATTCGTGGTCGGAAGTATGGCAGAGAACTCAGGCTTCGAGGTGGATGAGATCTACTTCTCCTACCGTGATGTTCCGAGTGATCCTGCTGGTCAACTGGTTCAGGGCGCTCTTCATCCACCTCTTTCTAGAGTCGCCCGCCCAAGCGAACGGCGAGGTCCTTGTCAACATCGTCCGACCTGGGACTGCCAGATTCGGGATCGCTATCTAGCCGGTCGATATCGCCTCTCAAGGAGCTGTCTCCGACGAGTCGCCGTAAGGAATGCTGAGGACGGGGCTTCAGGCGAATCGGCCCGAGGGGCGATCTCCAGCTCCTGACCCCCGGTGGGTCCGCGCCGCGGACGGAAAGGTTAACCTCGCGCTGCAGCGGACCCGGCCCGCCGCGGCGCTCGCTGGTATCATGGGGCTCACCCTCGGCGGGCCGGTCCGCTGAGCTTGGTCGACTATGAAGCCGGGGGACTGTCAAGCGGTCGGGGATCGGTTTCTTCGGCAGTGGCTCAACTCCTTCGCTCACGCGGTCGCATCGAGGAACGCCTTCGGATGCACTCGACTATCCGAGGTCACGACCCGACGGTCGGCCTCACTCATCCGATGCGGCCCGCCGCTCATTCGTTAGGTCGCCCTCCTCACGCCGCTCAGGGCGACGTGCTCCGGGCAGACAAAGCTTCGAGCTGACGGGCACCGGTCCTCCGGCGGGTCTCGGGCGACGCGGACAGCGTCGTGAATGAGTCTAAATTATTAACCGTCAATAGGATGAATCCATCCGTCGTTCATGGCTCGACGGCGGGCAGCCGGCCAGTTGAAGGTCCCAGGGCCGGCCGTCGCGGAGCATCGCCCAGCAACGCACCAGCAGCTTGCGGGCCACCGCCACCAACGCCTGCTTGCGCCGGGTCTTCTGACCGCGACCGATGCGAGCCACCAGCTTCGCCGCCCAGGGGTTGTACCGCAGCATCAGCCAGGCCGCCTCGACCAGGACCTTGCGTAGCGGCCCGGGCCCGCCGCGGTGATCCGGCCGCGGCGGTCCATCGTGCCGGACTGGAACTGCTTCGGCACCAGGCCGGCGTAGGCCGACACCTGGTCGCCGTTGGCGAAGCGACCGGCGTCGTCGAGGGCCGAGACGACCACCTCGGCGGTACAGCGGCCCACGCCAGGGATCGTCCGCAAGAGTTGCACACGTGAATCGGCGGCGGCGTGTTCCTCCAGCTTGGCATCGACGCATCGGATCTGTTCGATCAAGGCCTCCAGGGCGGCCAACTCCAGGCCCAGCTCGCCACGCCAGAGTTCGAGCGGCCCGCAGTCGGCCAGTGGTCGGGCCCAGGCGGCGATCGCCTTGCGGCCGGCCTCGGTCCAGGCCCGGTGCGCCGGCCGGCAGCAACAGGCCCTGCCCCTGGGACGAGGGCGCGGATGCGGTTCTGGATCGCGGTCCGGCGACCGATCAGCTTATCACGATACGAGACGATTTCTCGATACTGGCGGGCCTCCGGCGAGGGGACGTGGACGCTCGGCAGTTCGCCCAGCGCCGCCATGCGAGCCAGTTTCCGGGCGTCGTCGCGGTCGGTCTTTCGCTTGACTTTCCTCCAGCTCCAGGCCTCGGTCATGGTGTTGGCGACGAGGAACTTCAGGCCCAGTTCTCGGCAGAGGTCGGCGAGCCATCCGCTGACGGTGCAGGCCTCGAAGACGACCAGGTCGGCTCGGGTGCGTTGAAGCTCCTTCCTCAAGGCGTCGGGATCGGTGGGAATGGTCGAATACGCGGCCTCCGTGGTCTCGGTGTCATAGGAACAGGCGACGCTCTTGAACTTGCCGAGGTCGATGCCGATGATGGTGCTCATGGCCGTGGGGCTCCGCTGCGGAGTGGCATTGGGATCTGTCAACCACCTCAAGGTTACCCCCGAGGCGGCCCCACGGCTTACATGGATTCTTTAGGCGGCTCACGTATGGTTGGGACTGCCTCACCAGTACGGCACTCGGCCGCGCGATTAACAATTGCACCAGGGTAGGGATCGATCAGCAACTCCAGGGGGACAGTCGCATGGCAACGCCGGCCGGGCAGTCTCGGGGTCGCCGCGCATTCAGCCTGATCGAACTGCTCGTCGTCGTCATGGTGGTGGCCGTATTAATCGCGTTGATCTTGCCCGCGGTTCAGATGGCGCGGGAGGCGAGCCGGCACGCCCAGTGCGGCTCGAACCTGCACCAGATCGGGATCGCCCTCAACTCCTACGCGGCTGCCCAGGGTTGCTGGCCAGGGGGCGGGAACGGCCGCGGGTATTCCTTCCATGCGATGCTCCTGCCCTTCCTCGACCAGCACGCCGCATTCGACGCGCTGAACTTCGACGCCCTGAGCAACGAGCTGAGCCCGAATTCCCCCAACCTCACGGTGGCCTACCTGGAGGTCGGCGTGTTTCTCTGCCCGAGCGGGCGGCCCGAGAAACGGGGCGGGTTGGTGGGCACCAGCTATGCGGGCAGCGCCGGCGTGACGTACCGGGACGGCCGGTCGAACGGTGCATTCGCCCCCGGGGCGGTGATCAGCCTCGCGAGCTTCGCGGACGGTACCAGCACGACGGCCGCCGCCGCCGAGTGGATCATCGGCCCTGGGGGCATCACGATCAAGGACGAGCGCGGTTCCGTATTCGCCACGCGGGTGTCCCTCAACGGGCCGAAGAATTTCGATGCGTTCACGGCCGAGTGCAGGGACATGCCGGTCGAGCGCTGCGACCTCGTCGACAACGACAAGGGGCGCAACTGGTTGCAGGGCGGCTACCGGTACACGCTCTACAACCACGTCCTGACGGCGAACGGCCACAGCTGCATGAGCGACGGGCGGACCCCGGAGGGGGCCTACACCGCGGGCAGCAACCACCCGCGCGGCGCGAACGTGCTCTTCGCCGACGGGCACCTCAAATTCATCGGCGGTGCCGTCAGCTTGGTCGCCTGGAGATCGATCGGGACCCGAAACGGGGGCGAGCCGGTGGGCGACTCTGACCTGTGAAGACAGCGCACCGACCGGCACAGGCCGGCGTCCGCGAGCTCGATAAGCGTATTCTCCTCGTTCCGCGCGTCGTTCCAATGAGAGGGATCTGCCATGAATCGGACGAATCGCAACCCGCTGGTCTTGGTGTTCGCTATGCACTTCGCCGGGTTCTCCCTGGCCCACGCCACCCAGACCGTGACGATAACCGACCCCACGAAGACCCCCAAGGAGACCTGGACCGTGGGCAATACCAGCCAGTCCGTGACCTTCACGTTCACGGAGGGGTATAGCTCTGCCAAGATCAAGATGTACGAGCCGGACGACCCGAGTGTTGAGTATAGCACCTTGAACCTGGATGCGAATGGCGGCGCGTCGACGACGAGCACCCAGGTATCTGTCCCCGTCACCGCTCAGAGTATCGGCACGACCGTGCCGGTGACGATCAAGGCGGCCGTCTACGACATCATGAGCGTCGAGACGTCGGACACCACGGAGATTGATGTCTACCGGCCGATCAATTAGATAGAACGAAGGGGACATCCCAATAGTGTTCGGCACCATATTTGCGGCGGCACTAGTAAGTAGGCTTTTCTGGGTGCCGCTGGTCGTCTTCGACTAGTGCTCAGCTCGACTTGTGCAGTTTTTCGCAAACCCAATAGTAGCAAAAGGTTGCGGAATCAGTGTTCGCATGGCCACGAAAATCGCAACCTATTGTTGGTCCTGAGGTTGTGTCATCAACGATACTTGATATGGGCCTGGTTGGCCCAAAACTGCACAAGTCGAGCTCAGGGGCCGTGGCCAAAGGGCAAAAAAAGGGGACATAGCAAATATCGACAACTGTAAGAGTTTGACTCGGGGACGGAATCGAGACCGGTCATTTCGCCCTGACGAAACGAACCCATCGGACGTAAGCCGAAAAGGGACATACCGAATACCGACAATTGTAAGAGAACGGCTCGTCGCCGCGGAGGATGCCGGAGTGACACAGCCCGATGGCGTCACCCAGGAAGTCCATGCTCTGTTCGGGCACGTGACACGGCTGCGCTACGACTCCGTGTCCGCCGTGTCTCCGTGTAGAGCCGGAACGTCGTCGAGGTCCTCGGGGGCGAAGCCGCGCCGCAGGGTGTTCTCGGTGATGACGCGGGTGAGCAGGAACTCGTGGAGGTAGTGCGAGCCGCCCGCCTTGGTGCCGATCCCGGAGAGCTTGAACCCGCCGAACGGCTGGCGATTCACCAACGCGCCGGTGCAGGTCCGGTTGATATAGAGGTTGCCGACGCGGAACTCCTTGCGCACCTTGTCGATGTGCGCGGGGCTCCGGGAGTACAGGCCCCCGGTCAGGGCGAACGGCACGCCGTTGGCGATCCGCAGCGCCTCGTCCAGGTCGGCGGCCCGCAGGACCGACAGGACCGGCCCGAAGATCTCCTCCCGCGCGATCCGCGCATCCGGCGGCACGTCGGCGACGATCACCGGCCTGACGTAGTTCCCCCGCTCGTCGAGGTCCTCGGCCTCGCCCCCCAGCACGACCCGCCCCTCGGCCGCCGCCAGTCGGATGTAGTCGCGGATGCGGTCGCGCGCCTCGGTGTCGATGACGGCGGGGACGTCCGTGTCCGGGTCGTCGGCCGGGCCGACGGTGAGCGTCCGGGCCGCCTCGACCAGTCGGGAGAGGAACGCGTCGTAAACACCATCCAGGACGATGGCCCGCGAGCACGCCGAGCACTTCTGCCCCGCGTAGCCGAAGGCACTTTGCAGAACACCGACAACCGCCTCGTCGAGATCGGCGTCGTCGTCGATGATGATCGCGTTCTTGCCCCCCATCTCGGCGATCACCCGCTTGACGTGCTCCTGCCCCGGTTTCGTGTCGGCCGCCTGCCGGTTGATGAGCAAGCCGACTGCCTTCGAGCCGGTGAAGGCGATGATGTCGACGTCCGGGTGCTCGACCAGTGTCGGCCCGATTTCCTCACCGACGCCCGGCAGGTAATTGATCGCTCCCTCGGGCAATCCCGCTTCCCGCAGGATGTTGACCAGGTGCCAGGCGATGATCGGCGATTGCTCGGCCGGCTTGAGCACGACGGTATTGCCGGTCACGAGGGCCGCGACGGTCATGCCGCAGGGGATCGCCAGCGGGAAGTTCCAGGGCGGGATGACCACGGCCACCCCTCGAGGGATGTGCTCGATGGCGTTCGTCTCGCCGGGCACGTTGCGATCGTCCGGTTCGGCCAGCCGGATCATCTCGCGGGCGTAGAACTCGCAGAAGTCGATGGCCTCGGCCACGTCGGCATCGGCCTCGCGCCAGGGCTTGGCGCACTCGTAAACCTCCCAGGCCGCCAGCTCGAAGCGTCGCCGTCGCATGATCTCCGCCACCCGCAGCAGGACTTCGGCGCGCTTTCGGGGTGAGGTTGCCGACCAGCCTGGGAATGCAACTCGGGCCGCCTCGACGGCCGCCTCGGCGTCACGACACCGAGCCCTGGCAACCCGCGCGAGGACGTTCTCAGGGTGACTCGGGTCGATCGATTCGAGCCACGCATCCGTGCGGAGCTCGGCACCACCGATGCGCAAGAGAAGCTCGTCGGCCCCCTTGCTGAGTCGGTGGTCCAGGGCAACCAGGGCCTCGAACATCGTTTCGCGGTTCGCTTCCCGAGTGAAGTCCGTCGGCGGCTCGTTCTGGAACGGCGGTAGTCCGTCGGTGATGTCGAAAGCGACTGGCTTCGGGGTCTGGCGTCTCGTGCGGGCCCACATGGCTCCGACCTCCTCGGGATCACGTAAGAGTTCCTCGACGGGGGCCCCCGCCGGCGCTGGCCTTCAGGAACGACTCGTTGGATGTGTTCTCGAGCAGTCGGCGGACGAGGTACGCCATGCCCGGCAGCATCGCCCCGAAGGGCGTGTAGACCCGCACGCGATGCCCGCGATTCACCAAGCACCCGCTCCAGTGGGCCGCCCATGCCGTGCAGAACCTGCATCTCGATAGGCATCGAGGGGCAAGCCCGCGGTCCTCGGCGGTGGCGATTGCGTGGGCGATGCTGCGGACGTTGTGGCTCCCGAACGCGGGATGCAGCCAGGAGTTGTGGTCGACGAGGAACTCCGAGCAACGCTCGTAGCTGGCATCCGTCTCCCACTTCCGCAGGAACACCGGCACCGGCCAGCCGACCTGCCGGGCGTGCGTGACCTCGTAGTCCCAGTACGCCCCCTTGACCAGTCGGACGGTGATCGGCGTGCCCCGTCGAGTCGCCCAGTCGTGGAGGGACGCCAGGTCGTCGAGGGCGTCGCGCAGGTACGCCTGGACCACGATCCCGGCGTGGGGCCAGTCGCGGAACTCTTCTTCCATCAAGACGTTGCGGAAGATCGCGTGCGTAAGGTCCTTGTGGGCGTACTGCTCCATGTCGACGTTGACGAACGCCCCGACCTCGCGCGCGGTTCGGAGGATGGGACGGAGCCGGTCGAGAACCCGTTCGGTCGTCGACTCGGCATGGAGGGCATCGAATCGGGGGGTCAGGCTGGTCAATTTCACCGACAGGTTGACGCGCGGATCGGGCCGTCGTGGTCGCGGTCAATTTGCGGGATTTCGGGTTCGGCGGCCAGCGGCCCGGCCAGGCCACGAAGCAGGTCGAGACAGGTCTGGGCGTAGGCGTCGGCCTCAGCCTCGGTGATGACCGCCTCGCCGAGCAGGTCGGCCGTGAAGGCCAGCCCTCGGGAGCGTAGCCCGCGGATGGTCGCCAACGCCTCCTCGGGGCCGGCCCCGGCGATGAACCGCCGGGCCATCCGTGTCGCGCCGAACCGGGCGGCCCGGGCAAGCAGGCGGTCCCCCAGCGACCCGGATGGCGCCAGTCCCAGCGGCGTCCGGATTGCCAGCGGCACTCGGCCGTCGGCCTCGTCAAGATACTCGTCCAGGTGCCGTCGGACGGTTTCGGGCTCGCGGAGGGCCGGCAGGGCGTCGATGAACCGGAAGAGCTGGACCTTCGTCCGGGGGTCGGACATCGTCAGGTCCATCAGCCGATCGTCCCACCACTGCGCGGTCCCAGGGTGCCGGCCCGCCACCAATCCGATCGAACAGCTCTCGGCCGATCCGTTGTGTTTTCCGCTCCAGGTGATCGCTCGTCACTCTGTCGGTCGCTTCGCGTACCGGCATGGAACCCCTCCCCGTTACCTCCACGATGCGCGGCTCATCCCCCCAGGGAATTGTACGCTGGTCGAGGCCGGAGGGATCGCTTGCGGTCCTTGTCACCACCTGGGCCCGCCGTTGCGCGGCCCCGATTCGCTGGTAGCGAGCCGATCACCCACTCATGCGAAATCCGCCCATGTCGATCCGTTAGCCTCTTCTCCGATCGTCTGTCGGGTGTTGTGATGATCGCGGGCGGTCGTTGGGTTCGAGCCGGGGCGGCGCCGGGTCGTCGTGACTGAAGCGCGACCGGTACGAGGCGACTGGCCTTCAAAGCAACCGTTGAGGGATCGAACGATGAACCGCGTGCTGAAGTACGGTCTGAGTGCGGGCCTGATGGTGCTGCTGGTCACGGGAACAGCGCTGGCGGCGGAGTTGATCGGCACGGTTGCCGAGGTGGACACGGACGCCCGGAAGATCGTCGTTGTCTCCAAGAAGGGCGGCGAGCGCGTCGAGGTGACGATCACCGACGAGACGGAATGGGTCAATCCCAAGGGCAAGACCATCAAGAAGTATGACCTCTCGAAACTGAAGGAGCGGGAGGGCAAGGCGCGCGTGAAGGTCGAGCACGAGAACAAGGTCGCGTCGAAGATCACCTTCACGCCCGCGAAGAAGAAAGCGGATCAGCCCTGATTGATGCGACCGATCCGCGTCCGCCCCTTGCCGCGACGAGTGTTTCGCGCAGGGCACCGATTTCCCGGTCCGTCCCGCCGCTTGACGACGGGCCGGGAGTCCGGTACATTACCTCGATCATAATTCGGTGCGCATCTTATCCAGAGTGGCTGAGGGACGGGCCCGACGACGCCACAGCAACCGGTCCGCGATTGTGTCGGACGCTGGTGCTAACTCCTACCCAGGTATCCGGATCGACTCGATCTCGGGGGGCCTCGGGAGAGATAAGATGGCTGCGGTCGAGCCGACGCCCGACGCCTCGAACTCACCGCCGTCCAGCCTTATCATCCCGTCTCAAACATTCACCCGCCCGTCGCGACGCGACGCGAGACGGCCCGGAATCCCCCCGGCGGACCTCCCTGACCGAGCTGGATCGGATGCGCCACCGTTACCCCGCCCCTGCCCATTGCGAGGGCGGTGTATCGGAACGGCCCTCAAGCCCCCGTCGGCGACCGACGTTGGGCGGAGTACCACCAGGGAGACCCCGATGGCTCACGACCTCGTTCGCGGCCTCAAGTGTCGCCTCTGCGGCAAGCTGTACCCCAAGGAAGCTCTGAACTTCTGCACGGATGACTTCGGCCCGCTCGAGGTCGAGTACGATTACGAGGCCGTCGCCGCGACGATCTCCCGCGCCGCGATCGAGTCCCGGCCGCACACCATGTGGCGGTACCGTGAGTTACTGCCGATCGACGGCGAGCCGACCGTCGGCCTCCAGGTCGGCGGCACCCCGCTGATCAAGGCCGATCGGCTGGCCGAAGCCCTCGGCGTGCGGGGCGAGTTGTACGTCAAGAACGACGCGGTCAACCACCCGAGCCTCTCGTTCAAGGACCGCGTGGTCGCCGTCGCGCTGTCGAAGGCCGTCGAGCTGGGCTTCACGACGGTCGGCTGCGCCTCGACGGGCAACCTGGCGGGCAGCGTCGCGGCCAACGCCGCCGCGGCCGGGCTCGACGCCTATGTGCTGATCCCCGACGGGCTGGAGCAGGGCAAGATTCTCGGCGCGGCGATTTACGGCGCGAAGGTCATCGCCATCCACGGCAACTACGACCACGTCAACCGCCTTTGTTCGCAGATCGCCTTCCGGTTCGGCTGGGGGTTCGTCAACGTCAATCTCCGGCCGTTCTACGCCGAGGGCTCGAAGTCGATGGGCTTCGAGATCGCCGAGGACCTGGGCTGGATGGCCCCCGACCACGTTGTCGTGCCGATGGCCGGCGGCAGCCTGGTCGGCAAGGTCTACAAGGCCTTCAAGGAGTTCGAGAAACTCGGCCTGATCGACCCCGTCCACACCAAGATGTTCGGCGCCCAGGCGACCGGCTGCAACCCGATCTCGAACACGGTCAAGACCGACGCATTCAAGGTCAAGCCGGTCCGGAACCCGGAGACGATCGCCAAGAGCCTGGCGATCGGCGACCCGGCGGACGGCTACTTCGCCTCGAAGCTGATCCGCGACACTGGCGGCTGGGCCGAGGATGTCAACGACGACGAGATCGTCGAGGGCATGAAGTTGCTGGCCGAGACAGAGGGCGTTTTCGCCGAGACGGCCGGCGGTGTCACCGTCGCCGTCGCGCGGAAGCTGATCGAGCAAGGCCGCATCGACCGCGACGGCTCGACCGTGCTCTGCATCACCGGCAACGGCCTGAAGACCCAAGAAGCCATTGT
This sequence comes from uncultured Isosphaeraceae bacterium, assembly GCA_963779675.1. Lineage (GTDB taxonomy): Bacteria > Planctomycetota > Planctomycetia > Isosphaerales > Isosphaeraceae > CAVZZM01. The sequence goes on along the minus strand of CAVZZM010000014.1, from coordinate 417,757 downwards.
CAATCACCTCGCCCGGCCGGTCGTCATCAAGCCGACCCTGGAGGAGTTCGAGGCATTGGTCGAGACGGAAGGTGCCCGGCCTGTCCTCTCTCCGGCAGGTGCCTGACGATTCCTCTGTTCCGAGTGTCCTTCGGGTGGCCCCATCCCCTGCAAGGATCAAGCTGAGGGACATGGCGACCTGACGACGACGCGGAATCGAATCATCATAGATCGCGTCCTCTCTCCGGGATGTTTGCGACGTGCCAATCGACCTGTTCCCCTTATCCAGTCAGGACATGACCATCATGCCAGTCGTCAGCATCCCCACCCCCCTGCGGCAGCACACCGGCGGCCAGGACAAGGTTGATGGCCAGGGCGCGACCGTCGGAGAAGTCCTCAACGACGTCACCACCAGGCACCCCGAGCTGCGCGACCGCATCTTCGAGGGGGCTGAGGTTCGCCGGTTCGTCAACGTCTACATCAACAATGAAGACATCCGCTACCTCGACGAACTGGCCACGCCGGTCAAGGAAGGGGACGAGATCAGCATCATCCCGGCGATCGCCGGGGGTTGAATTGAGAAATCACCACGGAGACACGGAGGGCACGGAGAAGAGAAGCCGAGAAAGTTCAGGAATTCAAATTGATCTCGTCTTTTCTTCGTGTCCCCGTGGTGAAGTTTGGAAGATCAGAACATATCTGTTCCAGTTTTTTGCCTTCTCCGCGCCCTTATCGACCTCGGCGGTAAATCTCTTCTCCCTCTACTCTTCTCCGTGCCCTCCGTGTCTCCGTGGTGAATCCCCTTCTTTCGTGGTGGACTAAAGGCACACTCGCATGGCATTCGCATCGAACCCCGCCGATCCACTGGACCGTTACAGCCGCCAGAGCCGCTTCCCCGCCCTGGGTGAAGACGGCCAGCGCAAGATCATGGCCAGCCGCGTAACGATCTGCGGCTGTGGCGCACTGGGGACCGTCCTGGCGAATCACCTGGCGCGCGCCGGGGTCGGTCATATCCGGGTCGTGGACCGCGACTTCATCGAGACGCACAATCTCCAGCGTCAGATCCTCTTCGACGAGTCGGACGTCGCCTCGAACTTGCCCAAGGCCGAGGCCGCCGCGCGGAAGATGCGGGGGATCAACAGTCAGATCACGGTTGAGCCGATCGTCACCGATATCGACCACACGAACATCCTCGACCTCGTCTCCGACGCCGACCTGATCCTCGACGGCACGGACAACTTCGAGACCCGCTACCTGATCAACGACGCCGCCGTGAAGCTCGGCAAGCCTTGGATCTTCGGCGGTGTGATCGGCAGCGAAGGGCAGACGATGACGATCCTGCCGGGCGAGACCCCTTGCCTGCGCTGCGTCATCGAGACCAGCCCCCCGCCTGGGATGACACCGACCTGCGAGACCGCCGGCGTGCTCGGCCCGGCGGTCGCCGTCGTCGCCAGTTTCGAGGCGGTCGAGGCGCTCAAGCTGCTCGCCGGCAAGCGCAAGGCGCTGAACCGCGAGTTGATCATGGTCGACCTCTGGGACTGGAATTTCCGCCGCCTGAAGATCGCCAGCCTCAGGGACAAGGTCAACTGCCCCTGCTGCAAGCAGCGCAACTTCGAGTACCTCGGCGGGGCGCTCGGTTCGCACACAACCACACTCTGCGGTCGCAACGCCGTGCAGGTGGCGGTCCGCCGCGACGAACCTCTCGATTTCGCCGAGCTCTCCGGCCGGCTCTCCACGGCCGGCGAGGTCCGCCACAACAAGTTCATGCTCCGGTTCGCCGTCGACGACTACGAGTTCACCGTCTTCCCCGACGGCCGCGCGATCATCAAGGGCACCAACGACATCAGCCAGGGCGCGAACACTCTACGCGCAGTACGTGGGGAGCTGAGTCAGAATCGAAGTGACATGCGATGATCGATGACATCTGTCATCTTCTCCGAAAGTCTCACTCATGATCTACCTCGACAACGCCGCCACCAGCTTCCCCAAGCCCGAGCCGGTCTACCAGGCCATGGACCGCTTCGCCCGCACACAGCTGGCCAACCCGGGTCGGTCGAGCCACCGGATGGCGAAGGAGGCCGAGCGGGCCATCGAGAACACCCGGCACGCCCTGAACGGGTTCTTCAACGGGGTGGACCCGGACCGCTGGATCTTCACCCTCAACGGCACCGACGGCCTGAACATCGCCATCAAGGGGACCGTCCGACCGGGCGACCACGTCCTCACCTCGGACCTGGAGCACAACTCCGTCAGCCGGCCGCTGGTCGCTCTTCAGAAGGCCGGGGTCATCACGCTGACGCGCCTCGCCTCGCACGAGGGGTATCTCGACCCCGATGAGCTGAAGTCCGCGATCACGCCCGCGACGAAGCTCGTCGCCCTGACCCATGCCTCTAACGTCCTGGGGACCGTCCAGCCGATTGCGGCGATTGGTCAGATCGTCCGAGAAGCCGGCGCGCTGTTCCTAGTTGACGCGGCGCAGTCGGCCGGGATCGTCCCGATCGACCTGCGGAACACGGCCATTGACCTGCTCGCGTTCCCTGGGCACAAGGCCCTCTATGGCCCCACCGGCACCGGCGCCCTCTACGTCGGCCCGCGATCCGGTCTGACCCCCTGGCGCGAAGGGGGAACGGGTGGGGACTCAAAGAAAGAGGTCCAGCCCGAGGAGCTGCCCCACCTGCTGGAAGGCGGCACCCCCAACGCGCTGGGGATCGCCGGACTGGCCGCGGGGCTGGCCTGGGTGTCCGATCGAGGCCCCGAGGCCAATCGCCGGCATGAGGTGTCCCTGCTCCAGAAGGTCGTCGACTGGGCCCAGGGTGGCGGGCACGGCTGGAAGGTCGCTGGCCGCTGGGAACCGGAGACCCACGTTGGGGCACTGTCCCTGATCCCCCCGGCCGGCGACATCGAGGATTTCCCCCAGGAACTGGCGACGATCCTCGACACCAGTTTCGACATCGCCGTTCGCCCCGGCCTCCACTGCGCCCCGTACATCCACCGTCGCCTCGGAACGTTCCCGGACGGGACGGTGCGCCTGAGCCCCGGCCCGTTCAACACGTCAGAAGACATCGACACCTTCCTGAACGCTCTGACCGAGATCACTGCCGGCGTTCTTTGATCGGCCCCCGGCTGGTGTGGTGATCCCGGACGCCTCGGAATGGGAACGTCCACATCCTCCAGCGCCGGGCCTAACTCTGTGGTTCACGACCCTCCCCCAGATCGCCGAATGAGCCCCACCCGTAACGCATTTCAGTACACTCCACCCATTCACTTGATTTCCGCACCGGAAATAACCAAAACAAGGATCGTACTCTCCGCTCGGGAGGATTTTTTAGACAATTTGGTAATCGTTGTCGCTTGCTATAGAATCAACTAAAGATTGGGCAGGCCGCGAACTGATGGATTTCGCGGGGGTCGATCACAAGGAACGGGCCGATTCGAGAACCTGGCGTGAGGCGGAGGGGGGTTCGCGATGCCCTCCGGGCACACTATTGGCGACTGGATCGACGGTCGTTTTGAAGTCTATGACATCCATGCCGGAGGCATGGGCATTGTTTATGTCGTGTACGATCACCACGGGTCGGCGGGCCGACGCGTGTTGGCCCTGAAAACCCTGCGCGATGGGTTCCTTGACGATGATCGTCAAACGAAGCGGTTCATCGCCGAGTGCGAGACCTGGATCCAACTCGAGAAACACCACCACCTCGTCCATGCCTACGCGGTCCAGCAGATCGCGGGAAAGCCCTATGTCCTGATGGAGCTGGTGACCGGGGGAGACCTGGGGCAATGGATCGGGACCCCGAGGCTCGATCTTCCTCAGGCCCTCCGTTTCGGGATTCAATTCTGCCTCGGGATGGAACATGCGGTTCAAAAAGGCCTACGTTGCCACCGCGACATCAAGCCTGCGAATCTGCTGGTCACCGAGGGAGGAACTCTCAAGATCACCGACTTCGGACTGGCTCACATCCGAGAAGACGAACTCGCCGACACATCGAGGCTCGACCCGATCCCGCTGGCCGAGATCGTCGAAGCGGAAGTCTTCGCGTGCGCGGATGAGGACCTGGGAGAGGACGAACTTAACGAGTTCAACGCGAGGGACAGTTCTTGTGACGATCGACCGTGCGAGTCCTCCTCGACGACGGTGGACCAGCATGACTCCGAACACCCCAATCATGCTCGTCGGGTGCCCGCCATGCCGACAGAGTTCGATCCCGTATCGGGCCCAATCCGCTAGAGACGATCGCCTGGCGCCGGACCCCCACCGTTGCGAGACAATCGCGCATCCGCGGGTTGGAGAGTCGACCAATTTACGACCGGGGCCCCCGTGGTCGAACCCTCCTCGAACATCGACGATCGGGCACTCCCGGAACGGGAAGTCACCCGAGAAGGAGAGTTGGTCGGTACGCCAGCGTATAGCGCTCCCGAACAGTTTCGCCAAGCCGCGACCGTCGATATTCGGGCCGATATCTATTCCTTTGGCGTTGTCCTGTACGAGATGATCACCGGGGATCGTCCCTTTCACGGCAAGACGATTCGCACGTTCAAGCACCAGCACGAGCACGTGATTCCCCCTTCGCCGATCCACCGCATTCCCGACCGATACCGTAAGGTGGCCGGGGCGATCGACCGGATCGTGCGGCGCTGCCTGGAGAAGCATCCCCAGGATCGTTATCGCTCCTTTACGGAGCTCCGCAAGGCGCTGGCCCGTTGCCTGTGGAAACTGACCGGGGAACGAATCAGCGTTCCTCCAATGATCGATATGAATGCGTGGGACCTCACAAGCAAGGGTATTTCTCTGGGAGTTCTCGGCCATTATCGAGAAGAGCTGGAGTGTTATCAGTACGCGATCCACTACAAGGGCGACTACGCTCCCGCAACGTTCAACCAGACGGCCGCGCTGGGTGCTCTGGGCCGGTGGACCGAGGGGCTGGCCGCCGCGGAGACGGCCCTTGAGATGAACCCCCGGAGCATCCCCGGCCGGATCAACAAGGGAATGGCCCTGTTTGCGCTCGGGCGGTCCGATGAGGCGCTGGCCGTCCTCGATGAGGCGATCCACCTCCACCCCCGAGACCCCGACGCCCGGTATTGTCAGGCGATCGTGCTGGCCGACCGAGGCGCCGCCGCCGCCGCCCGGACGGCCCTGCTCCGCGCACTGCAACTGCGGCCGACCTTCTTCGAGGCCCTCTGTGCCCTGAACTCGCGATCGGGGCCTCACCCCGATTGGCCCGGTTCGAAAAATCAGGTCTATTGCGTCCGCCGCCTTGAGGATACCTCCCTCGTACAACCGGGCAACGCACCGAAGTGGTGGCGGCTATTCCGCGGTTGAACTCCCGGCGCAGGCCGTTCGAGGGCCCGCCCCGCGGCCTGTCCCGGCTCTCCCTGACCTCTGGAGCCTCTCGCGTCTCGATCGTATACTGAAGGACAGTGTGCTGACCCACCCGACTCGGGTTCCCGGCTGGACTTCAGGAGTGCGGGCATGACGCCTCCCGCCTTGCCACGTTCGCCCTGGGGATGGACCGGGCCAAGGCGGGCGGCCCTGATCGTGATCGCCCTCGGGTTCGGGTTTGCACTGCTCGTGGTCGCACCGAACCCGTGGCGGCCCATCGGGCGAACGCCGATCGCCCTGCGCGTTGATCCGAATACGGCGTCGATCAGGCCCTGTCCGCGTTGCCCCGGCTCGGCCCGGTTCGCGCGGCGGCAATCGTCGAGGCCCGGCGGTCGGGACCGTTCCGATCGCCTGAAGATTTGGAAAAACGGGTTCGGGGCATTGGCCCGACGACACGCGCCGCGATCGCGCCGTATCTGCGGTTCCCGGCCCAGGAGGCGAGGCCCTCCGCGCTATCGAGCGTCGTCGTTCCGCCCGCGCGCTGAGGGATCGCTTGACCGACCCCGCTCCAACACCATCCACAGGGACGGCCATGTCCGAGTTCCAGCTCGTCAGCCCGTATCCCCCGGCCGGGGACCAGCCCGCGGCGATCGAATCGCTGGTCCGCGAGATCCGCGCGAGGGCAAGACCGCACCAGACGTTGCTCGGCGTCACCGGCTCGGGCAAGACCTTCACGATGGCCAACGTCATCGCCCAGCTTGGCCGCCCGGCGCTGGTGATGTCGCACAACAAGACGCTCGCCGCCCAGCTCTACGCCGAGTTCAAGGAGTTCTTCCCCCACAACGCCGTCCGCTACTTCGTCAGCTACTACGACTACTACCAGCCCGAAGCCTACATCCCCCAGCGCGACATCTACATCGAGAAGGATGCCGCGATCAACGACGAGATCGAGCGCCTGCGGCTCGCCGCCACCAGCGCCTTGATCGGCCGTCGCGACGTGATCGTCGTCGCCAGCGTCTCGTGCATCTACGGCCTCGGCTCGCCCGACGACTACCGCAAGCTGACCGTCCCGCTCAAGCTCGGCCAGGTCATCGACCGCGACGAGATGCTGCTGCGGTTCGTCGAGATCCAGTACGACCGCAACGACGTCGCCTTCGAGCGCGGCAAGTTTCGCGTCCGGGGCGACGTGGTCGAGCTGTGGCCGGCCTACGAGGAGGTCGCCGTCCGGATCGAGCTGTTCGGCGACGAGATCGAGGCCCTCTCGGTCATCGACCCGCTGACCGGCAATGTCCTGGAACGGCAGCAGGAACTGCTCGTCTACCCGGCCAAGCACTTCGTCCTGCCCGAGGAGCGCATCGAGGGGGCCGTCAAGGCGATCCGCGAGGAGCTGGACGACCGGCTCCAGCAGCTCAAGGAGCAGGGCAAGCTGCTGGAGGCCCAGCGGCTGGCCGCGCGCACCCGCTACGACATGGAGATGCTCCTCGAGGTCGGCTACTGCCAGGGGATCGAGAACTACTCCCGGCACCTCTCCGGCCGCAAGGCCGGCGAGATGCCGTACACCCTGCTCGACTTCTTCCCGAAGGACAGCCTGCTGTTCATCGACGAGTCGCACGTCTCGGTCCCGCAGGTCCGCGGGATGTTCGCCGGCGACTTCAGCCGCAAGAGCACGCTCGTCGAGCACGGCTTCCGCCTCCCCAGCGCCCTGGACAACCGCCCGCTGCGGTTCGACGAGTGGGAGACGAAGCTCGGCCAGCGCGTGTACGTCTCGGCCACGCCGGGCGACTACGAGATCACGATGTCCGGCGGCGAGGTCGTCGAGCAGATCATCCGCCCGACCGGCCTGGTCGACCCGATCGTCCGCGTCGAGCCGGCCCGCGGCCAGGTCCCCGCCCTGCTGGCCGAGGTCCAGGCGCGGGCCGCGAAGGGCGAGCGCGTCCTGATCACCACGCTGACCAAGCGGCTCGCCGAGGACCTCACGCGCTACCTCAAGGAGCAGGGCCTGCGCTGCAAGTGGCTGCACTCGGAGCTGGACGCCTTCGAGCGGGTCACGATCCTCCGCGAACTGCGCGAGGGGGCCTTCGACGCCCTCGTCGGCGTCAACCTGCTGCGCGAAGGGCTCGACCTGCCCGAGGTCTCGATGGTCTGCATCCTCGACGCCGACAAGGAGGGCTTCCTCCGCAGCGAGACCTCGCTGATCCAGACCATCGGCCGCTCGGCCCGCAACGTCAACGCCGAGGTCGTCCTCTACGCCGACAAGGTCACCCAGTCGATGCAGCGGGCGATGGACGAGACCAGCCGGCGCCGCGAGAAGCAGCTCGCCTACAACGCCGAGCACGGCATCACCCCCGAGACGATCCGCAAGGCGATCCGCCGCGGCATCGAGGAGCAGATCCAGGCCAAGACCGTCGCCCGCAAGGCCGTCGGCCGCGATGAGGATACCGACGTCACCGAGGAGTACCTCAACGAGCTGGAGGCCGAGATGCTTCGCAGCCGCCGAGGAACTCGAATTCGAGCGCGCCGCCGCCCTCCGCGACCGGATCACCGAGCTTCGCGCCGTCCAATCCGGCGGCACGGCCCGCCCCGCCGCCAGCCCCAGGCCACCTCCGCGCGGGCCAAGGCCCGAGCTGGTAAGGGGAAACGTGGGGCGAAGCGGTCGGACCCGCTGCGGAACAATCCCTCTGATCCGTTCCGGTCCCGCGCTTCGTAGGGTGGGTCGCCGCGCAACCCACCAGTTCATAAGGAGGTGGATCCGCTGACCCACCCTACCACGAAGACGTAAAAATTTGGATCGACCTCCGAGAGACGAGCCGATGGCCGATCATGCCGACCACATCGCCCAACGCTATCCCGGGTTCGACAAACACGCGTCCGAACGCCGAGACGCTGATCGAACTGGCGTTCGCCGAGGACCTCGGGCTCCCGCAACCCTGCCTCCGTGTGAACCCGAAGGCCGGCGCCCTGGAGTTGCACGAGGTCGAACGAGCCGGCTTCGTCGGCGACCTGACCAGCGACGCCGACGATCCCCCAGAACGCCGCGGGCGCGGCCCGGTTCGTGGCGCGGTCAGCCGGCGTGGTCGCCGGGCTTGCCGGTCGTCGAGCTGGTGGCCTGGCGGTTCGGGCTGGCCTCATGGTTCGAGCCGCTCGTTCGCGACGGCGACCGCGTCGAACCCGGCACGGCGATCGCCACGTCGCCGGCGAGATGCGCGCAGCTGCTCGATGTTCGAGCGGACGGCCCTGAACTTCCTCCAGCGCCTCAGCGGCGTCGCCACCATGACGGCCCGGTTCGTGGCCGAGGTCGCCGGGACGACCGCGGTCATCCTCGACACGCGCAAGACCACCCCCGGCTGGCGCGCCCTGGAGAAGTACGCCGTCCGCTGCGGCGGCGGTCAGAATCATCGGATCGGGCTGTACGACGCGGTCCTCATCAAGGACAACCACCTCGCCTGGCTGGCGTTCTGGGACAGTCCGACCCGATCGGCCGCGGCCGTCGACGCCGCACGGGCCGAAGGCCCCGCCGGGGACGGTCGTCGAGGTCGAGGTCGACTCGCTCGAACAGTTCGACCGTGCCCTGGAGTGCGAGCCCGACATCATCCTGGTCGACAACCTCGGCCCCGAGGCCCTGGCCGAGGCGGTGCGGCGCCGCGACGAGCGGATTCCGAAGGTCTTGCTGGAAGCCTCCGGCGGCGTCAACCTCGAGACGGTCGCCGCCCTGGCGCGGACCGGCGTGGACCGGATCAGCGTCGGGGCCCTGACCCACTCGGCGCCGGCCCTGGACATCGGCCTGGACTTCGAGCCGGCGGACCCGTCGTGAACATCGCGCTGTTGAACCGGCTCCGCGACGCCGCCGGGGACTGCACGTCCCCTGGCCCTGCCTGCGGGCCGAGTTCGCCGACGTCGAGCGCGACCTGGACGAGCTGGAGGCCTTCGGCTACCAGATCGAGCGGCACCCGTATCGGGGCGTCGCCTACCGCGGGCCGGCCGAGCGGCTCTCGCCCGACCAGATCGAGTGGCGAGCTGGGCACCCGGCGGATCGGCCGGCGGGTCGCGGTCTGGAACCGGGTCGAGCAGCACGAACGACCTGGCCGCGCGCGCGGCGGCGTCGCGGGCCAACGACGGCCTGGTGATCCTGGCCGAGGAGCAGACCGCGGGCCGCGGTCGGCGCGGGCGGTCCTGGCCGGCCCCGCCGAGTTCGGCGCCTTGCTGTTGTCGGTCCTCGTCTTCCCCCCGCCCGAACTGGCCGCCCCCGGCTGGCTGACGGCGCTGGGCGCGGTCGCGGTGGCCGAGGTCGCCGAATCGTGGACGGGCCGCCCGGCCCGGATCAAGTGGCCGAACGACGTGCGGGTCGACGGCCGCAAGGTCGCCGGCATCCTGGTCGAACGGGCGCCGGGCTCGGTCATCGGCATCGGCCTGAACGTCAACGCGGCGCCCGAGGACTTCCCGGAGCCGCTGCGCGAAACCGCCACGTCGCTCCGCACATCGGCTCGGCCAGCCGCTCGACCGCTCCGAGATCGCCCGGCGACCTGATCCGCCGGCTCGACGCCCTGTACCACGAGGGTCTCGAGGACGGCCCGCCCCGCTCGACGACGGCTGGCGTCCGCGACTCGAATGGCTCGGTCGACCCGTCCGGCTGGAGACCGACCGGCGGCCCGCTCCGCGGCCGCTCTGGCGGACGCCAGCCTGTCAACGGCCTCCGGATCGACGGCCGAGGACGGCCCCCCTCGACACCTGAGCCACGAGGTTCTGGCGATGAGTCTCGACACTCCGCCCGTCGAGACCTGACAGAACTGCCCAATTTGACTGGCTTGAGCGATCAACGAGCGTTGACAGAATGCCGCTGTGTCCTACGGTTCTCCGTAGAGCGGCCCTGGTCGCTCCCGAACCCGGCCTCGGCCGGGTGGGGCCTGGCGGGTCACACCCAAGGGCTCGACACGACGTCGCTCTTTGGGGAGGGACGCGAAACAACGGAGGGGCGGGGGAACGCGGCGTCTCGACGCTCGTGCCCCTGCTCTCCCATCACATCTGTCACGAGAACTCTTCCCGATCCTATCGATCCGCCTGGCTCGTGTCGGAACGTTTGCGCACGCGCCTCGAACTGCCCCGCCTGAGCATGCCCCTGGTTCCCAGGAAGCGGCTCTTCATGCCTGTTGACGTGACGGCACGTTGCGACCTCCCTTGATGCCGATTATCCTGAATGCGCTGGCTCACGACCGTTCCCCTTGGTTCGCCGGGCGGTCGGCCCACCCCCATCGGGTTCATCGTCGGCCGGAAGTTTGGGAACGGTCACAGGTCAGCGCATGAGGGTCGGGGATGAGCGGCGACGCTCTGCGGATCGCCATGTGGTCGGGCCCGCGGAACATCTCCACGGCGATGATGCGGTCGTGGGGCAACCGGCCCGACACGTTCGTCTGCGACGAGCCGCTCTACGCCCACTACCTGCGGGAGACCGGGCTCGATCACCCCGGGGCCGACGAGGTGATCGCCATCACGAGCCCGACTGGCGGAAGGTCGTCGACTGGCTGATCGGGCCGGTCCCCGAGGGCAAGGCGATCTTCTACCAGAAGCACATGGCCCACCACCTGCTGCCGGAGATCGACCGCGGCTGGCTCGACCGCGTCACCAACGCCTTCCTGATCCGCGAGCCGAGAGAGATGCTCACCTCGCTGGCCAAGGTGCTGCCGACCCGACCCTGGCCGACACCGGCCTGCCCCAGCAGGTCGAGATCTTCGAGCAGGTCCGCCAGCGGACCGGGACGATGCCGCCGGTCGTCGACGCCCGGGACGTGCTGGAGGACCCCCGGGCATGCTGGCGGCCCTCTGCGACGCGCTCGGCGTCGCCGTTCACCGACGCGATGCTCTCCTGGCCCCCCGGCCGCCGCGCACGACCGACGGCATCTGGGCGAAGCACTGGTACGCCAACGTCGAGCAATCGTCCCGGTTCGGCCCTACAGTCCCAAGGACGAGCCCGTTCCCGACGACCTGCGCGACCTGCTCACACGCTGCGAGCCGCTCTACGCGACCCTGTTCGAGCACCGTCTGAGGCCCTGACCAGACACCAGCACCCACGGTGGAACACCCGGTGCACCGTGTTTCCGTGGTTCCGGCGCCATAAGGATCGTTCCCCACGCCCGTTTCCGCCCCGAACAACACCAACACCGCGGCCTCTCATGCTCCAGACCTTCCACGAGCAGAACCGCGACCTCCTCGTCAACATCAACGGACGGCTCGTCCACCGCGACGAGGCGGGCGTCAGCCCGTTCGACTCGGCCGTGCAGGGCGGCGATGCCGTCTGGGAGGGCCTGCGGGTCTACGACGGCCGGATCTTCAAGCTGATCGAGCACCTCGACCGCCTGCGAAGCTCGGCCCTGGCCCTGGCCTTCGCCGACGATCCCGACCCACGAGGCGATCATCGAGGAGATCCGCCGGACGCTCGACGCCAACCGGATGCGCGACGGCGTCCACATCCGCCTGACGCTCACCCGCGGGGTCAAGATCACCTCCGGGATGGACCCGCGGCTCAACCAGAGCGGGCCGACGCTGATCGTCCTGGCCGAGTACAAGCCGCCGGTCTACGACAAGGGCGGCATCACGCTGATCACCAGCAGCGTCCGACGGCCGGCCCCGGACGTGCTCGACCCGAAGATCCACCACTGCAACCTGATCCCGTCGATCCTCGCCAAGATCGAGGCCAACGCCGCCGGCGCCGACGACGCCCTGATGCTCGACGGCCGCGGGCTTCGTGGCCGAGACGAACGCCACCCACGTCTTCCTCGTCGAGCGTGGCACGGTCGCCACCAGCCGGCTGCTCGCCTGCCCCGAGGGGATCACCCGGGCGACCGTGCTCGAGCTCTGCGCCGACGCCGGCATCCCGCACGCTCGAGCGAGACCTGACGCTGACGGAGGTCTACCGCGCCGACGAGGTGTTCTGCACCGGCACGATGGGCGAGCTCGCCCCGGTCGTGACGGTCGACGGCCGCCCGATCGGCGACGGCGACGCCGGGCCCATGACCCGGCGCCTCTCGGAGCTGTTCCGCGAGCGGACTGCCACCGAGGGAGACCGAGTCGCTCTCCTGAACGACGCAGCCTCGCTCGTCCAGCCCATCACCCTCGGAAGCATCCTCTCTGCGGCCCCGATCGCGGGCCCAACCCTGCGCCGTCTCTCGCAAGTGCTACAATTTCGCGTGTCCGGCGACGAACATACCGGCGAACCTGACTGACTTGGACTAGGTTCGATCGACGATCGATCGTTCCCGGAAAGGGATGAACGCATGAATGCCCTGACGCGGATAGGCCCCGCCGACGACGACCCTTGGCGCTGGATGAGAAGGATGGGAGTCGGTGTCACGCTGACGATCCTGATCGCGGCAGTAGTCGTCTCGCTGGCCGTGTACAAGTCCTGCCGGATCGACGTGCCGACGGCTTCGCAGGCCGTGCTGATCCGCCTGACCGGCCTCGACCTGCCATCGGACGCCGAGATTGCGCCCGAGCCGAAGGACGGCCGATTCTACAAGGGCGTCCAGCCGGGCGTCCTGACCGAGGGGCGATACTTCTACAACCCGTTCTACTGGGACTGGGAGATCAAGGAGCAGTTCGAGGTGCCGGTCGGCAAGATCGGCGTCCGGATCGCCCTCGTGGGCGACGACCTCGAGCCGGGCCAGGTCCTGGCCAGGGCGGGTCAGAAGGGGATCCTAGTCCGACGTCCTCAAGCCGGGGCGCTATCCCGTACAACTGGTACGCCGAGATGATCCAGCTGCACGACCCGGTGACCGTCCCGCCCGGGTTCCAGGGGGTCGTGACCCTGCTGGCGGGCGAACCGCCGAAAGACCCGAACGTCGTTCTCGTCGAGCCCGGCGAACGCGGCGTCCAGAAGGCGGCACTGCCTCCAGGCACATACTTCCTGAACCCGTACGCGTATCGGGTCAGCCTGGTCGACTGCCGCTCGAAGCGGTTCGACCTCGGCGAACGGCCGCGATGGACTTCCTCTCGGCCGACGGCTTCCCGGTCAGCCTCGACGGCGCCGTCGAGTTCCGCGTGATGCCCGAGAAGGTCGCCGAGGTCTTCGTGCTGTACAACGAGGACGAAAACGGCGACGTGGTCGACGAGGAGATCATCGCCAAGATCATCACGCCCGAGAGCCGGTCGATCTGCCGGATCGGCGGCTCGCGGCTGACCGGCGGCGAGTTCATCAGCGGCGAGAAGCGCGAGCAGTTCCAGGAGAACTTCGACCAGACCCTCAAGGCGAACTGCGCGAAGCAAGGCGTCGAGATCCTGGCCGTCGCGATCACGTCGATCCGGCCGCCCGAGGCGATCGCCAGGCCGGTGCGCGAGCGCGAGGTCGCCAAGCAAGAGTTGCACCCAGTACGAGCAGGAGAAGCTCCAGCAGGTCTCCGAGGCGCATGCTGCGGGTCCAGGAGATCCTGGCCGAGCAGAAGAAGGCGCTCGTCGAGGCCGAGCAGGAGGTCGTTGAACAGACGACCAAGGCCCAGCAGGAGCAGGAGGTCGCCCAGACGCTGGCCGATCAGAGGCTGGCGGTGGCGAAAGACGGGCTGGAGGCGGTCAAGGCGAAGGCCTCGGCGATCGTCGCCAAGGCCCAGGCGGAGGCCGACGTGATCCGCGCCCAGAACAGGGCCGAGGTGGCCGGGCTCGACGCCCGCGTCCAGGCCTTCGAGCGGCGACGGCGCGGCCCTGGCGGAGAACATCCTGGTCGAGAAGGTCGCGCCGGCCTTCCGGCACGATCCTGACGAACTCCGACGGGCCCGCTCATGGAACTGTTCGGCCAGTTCTCTCGACCGGCCGCCACGCCGGCCGTGGGCCCTCGATCGCCCGTCAACACGGCCTCCGCGCCGACGATTCGGTCGACGTCGAGCGTCCCCGTCACGGAACAACCAGCTGAGGCGTCGGAACACTCCCGACGATCCCTTCACCTCGGACACGACGCGGAGGCCCAGCCATGAACAACCGAACGATCTCCCGCATCGCGTCCGCGCTGGCCCTGCTGGCCGTGATCTGGTTCGTCGGTTACGTCGGCATCTGGCAGTGGGGGTCTGCCGCGTCGAGGTTCCCCCCGGCCAGAGCCTGCTCTTCCGCTACAAGGGGCCGTTCCCGTTCGCCGTGTTGCGCCAGGTCGATCAGGCACCGGAGGGCACGCTGGTCGAACTCGACGAGCACGGCCGGCCGGCGCGGATCGGCATCCTCCGAGACATGCCCGGGCCGGGCCGCCACTTCTACTCGCCGCTGGAGTACGAACGCATCCTCGTCTCCGACATCGTGATCGAGCCGGGCAAGATCGGCGTGGTCACCTCGCGGGTCGGCAAGCCGCTGCCCATCGGGGCGATCCTGGCCGACGACGAGGGCTACCGCGGCACCTGGCGGCGCGTGCTGACGCCCGGCCGATACCGCATGAACAGCTATGCCTACAAGGTCGAGACCGTGCCGGTGAATGCCTGCGTCGGCTCGGAAGTGGGCATCCGGCGCGACGCGTCGAATGCCTACACGCTGATCCCGCCGGGCTACGTCGGCGTCGTCACGAACAAGGCCGACAACCCGGTGACGGTCAGAGCAGGGCATCCAGGCCGACGTCCTCCAGCCCGGCCTCTACTTCCTGAACCCGTTCGAGAAGCAGGTCGACATCCTCAGCGTCGGCTTCAACGAGACGTCGCTGACCGTCGAGGCGCGCCGACGCAACGGCGAGCGGCAGTCGGGGCGACCGCCTCGCTTCGTCGATCGAAGGCGCCGACCCGGAGTACCTGCCCGACAAGGGGATCGAGTTCCCGTCCAACGACGGCTTCCCGATCCACATGGACTACACCGCCATCTGGGGGATCTTGCCCGATCAGGCCCCCGACGTCGTCCGCCAGTTCGGCACGCTCAAGGACGTCGAGCAGAAGGTGGTCCTGCCCCAGATCGGCTCGATCTGCCGCCTCTACGGCTCGAAGCGAGGCGCCGTGGACCTGCTCGTCGGCGACAAGCGCGAGGAGTTCCAGAACGATACGTCCGAGGAACTCGAACTGGTCCTGGAGTCGAAGAACCTCACGCTCCTGTTCGGGCTGACCCGGCACATCTACGTGCCCAGCCAGGTGCGCGAGCCGATCCAGAAGAAGTTCATCGCCGACGAGCTGAAGCTCACCGCCGATCAGAAACAGCTCACCGCCAAGGCCCAGGCCGACCTGACCGAGGCCAAGGCGAAGGTCATCGCTCGAAGAGCGCCGGACCATGGCCGAGACGACGAAGCTCGTCGCCCAGGCGCAAGGCCGAGGGGGAGAAGCAGGCCAAGGAGATCGACGCCGAGACCGAACGGCTCGTCGCCGAGATCGACGCCGAGACCGCCATGATCGAGGCCCAGATCGACCACGACGATGGGCGAGGCCGAGGCCAAGCAGACCGAGCTGACCAACCAGGCCGAGGCCGAGCGCTACCGCCAGTACGTCGAGACGCTCGGCGGCCCCGACGCCGTACAACCGCTACGTCTTCGCCGAGGGCCTCCCCGCCGACCTGAAGCTCGGCGTCTTCTACGCCGGCCCCGGCACCTTCTGGACCGACCTCAAAGGCTTCGAGCAGGTCCTGCTCGGCAAGATCGCGTCCGAGTCGGACTCCCTCGGCAATCGCACCACGCCGGACAGTAACGCGAGCCGGGTGCCGACGATGCCGCTGTCACCCGGCAGTCGGCGATAAAGAGGATGCGAACAACGTCCGTTGAGGACCGTCGGGGAGATGATCCCGACCCCTCCCCGCCACCGAGCCGAAGCCATTGGGCGGATCGGTCAAGGCTCGAGATCGACTCCTCAGGGTCATTCAAATGTCCGGCCCGGCCGTTTTTCCGGGAGGGCGAGGCTCCGACCGAGCCGTCGGGATGGCCGGCTCGGCCGGAGCCTCGCCCTCCCGGAAACCGGCCTTGGAATGAGCCTGGCCGACTTCCCTTGCCCCCGACTCAGGAGTTTGTCCAGCATGCATGCTGATATCCTCCCCCCAGCGGGGGGCATGCTCCACGTCAATGTCGAAGAGGTCGAGCAGACGGCCGACGCTCTGGATCACCAGGTCGTCGACCGTCCTCGGCATCGTATAAAAGGCCGGAACCGGCGGCATGATGATCCCGCCGGCCTCGGTGACGCTCACCATGTTGCGGAGGTGGATCAGGCTCAAAGGCGACTCGCGCACGGCCAGCACGAGCCGGCGCCGCTCCTTCAGAACAACATCGGCCGCGCGGCTGAGCAGGTTGCCACAGTTTCCGGTCGCGATCTCGGCAAGCGTCTTCATCGAGCAGGGCGCGACAACCATCCCCATCGTGCGGAACGATCCGCTGGAGATCGCCGCGCCGACATCGCCGATCGAGTAAGCGACATCAGCCAGCTCACGGAGTTGCCGGGACGTGATCGTCAGCTCATGGGAGCGTGTCAGTTCGCCGGCCCGCGAGATCACCAGATGAGTCTCAACGTCGGTCTCGCGAAGCAATTCCAACAACCGGACGCCGTAGACAACGCCTGTCGCTCCGCAGATCCCCACGATGAGTCGTCGAGGACTCGCCATCACCACCTCACCCGATGCTCCGTGGCCCGGTTGTCGTCGCCCGTTCCAACGCGATCATCGTAGACATTTTGGGACGCCGATCCAGGGGACAGGTCCCCACGTCGTTCATGAACGATGTTCACCGCCCTCAATCGACGTCCAGGACGCGTTGTACCACCGGCTTTCCGTACTCGGCCCCTCCGGTGAGGACACGCAGGTTCGGCAGGATCGAAACCTCGCCGGCACTGTGGGTGTGGCCGCACAGGACGAGCAGTTCGCGGTTGGGCCGGTCTGCCAGAGCTTCGATGAGGGCCACGCCGACAGCTCCGCAGGCGAAGTGGGGCAGGTAAGCATCGTTCGAGATCACCCCTTCATGCCAGCAAGCCTCACGGAACGGGGGGACGTGCGTCAGGACGATGACTTTCGGGAATGAGTCAAGGGCCTCGGAGAGAACAGTTCGAAGGTGCCCAGCCGCCTCATCTCCCAGGGCGTTGAGCCGGGCCAGCCTCGTCTCGGCGTCGAGCCCGGTCAGGTCCGGGATGAGACGGTAATCGTTCAGGATCACCCCGGATCGACCATAATCACCGAGGCGACCGTCGGCCCACCCGTCGTGTCCAACCAGAGCCACCGAGTTCGTCAACTGGACCACGCCGGCGCCGAAAGCCAGTTCAGGCGAGTCAACTCCCGACAGAGATCGACGACCCTGCGACGAACCTCCTCGATCCCCGATCCGTGATAATAGTCATGGTTACCGAGAACGAAGTCGATGGGTCGTTCCAACCGGGCGTCGAGTGCCTTTAGATAGAAGGCCAGATCGGTTGACTCGCCAATGTCGCCGCCCAGGAGCACAACATCCGCGCCTCAGCCTGGATCGAGTCGCAGAGGTCGTCGAACGCCCTCGACGAGGCGAAGTTCAGATGAATGTCGGTCAGCCAGGCAAGTCTCATCGTCCCGGGCGCGGCTCGGGGTTGGGGGCGGGCCCTGAAACAATCCTGAGATGATCCAACCCGACGCGACCCGATTCGAGTCGGCCGCGCCGGCTGGGACCCGGAGGCCTGTCGAGGTTCCTCAGCTCACCCGGCGGAGAAAGCTGACCCGACCAGGCACGACCCACTCGGTCACGAAGATGTTGCCGTCATGATCGAAGCAGGCGTCGTGCGGGTGGACGAACTTGCCTGCTTCCCAGCGCGAGGGGTCGGTGCGAACCTTCATCTTCTTGACCTCCTCGATCCAGGCAGGGTCGTAACCGAGATGCACGATCGGCGTGTTCTTGCCATCGAACAGTGAGACCCGGGCATGCAGGTCGGAAACCAGCAGGACATCGCCCCGGATGTCGAAGTCGGCCGGGAACAGAACATCGTCGACGAAGCTGATGTGGCTCCCCTTTCAAGGTGAAGTACTGCAACCGAGCGTTCGCGCGATCGGCGACGACGAGGCTCGGCTCGCGACCGGGACGATCATCGAGCCAGACACTATGCGGCGTCTTCATCTTGCCCGGTTCGGTCGCCGGTGCCGCCCCAGGTGCGAACCCACTGGCCCTTCGGGTCGTACTGATGGATGTAGTTGGAACCGTAGCCGTCGCCGATGTAGATACCCGCCGTCCGGGGCGAAGGCCAGGTTGGTCGGCGAGAATCGGGCCTTCGGGTCGTCGTAGACGTGCGCCCCGTTGGCTTCCGAGCGGTCCTTGATCCAGACGACCTCGCCGCTCAGGTCGGTCTTGACGACCAGGTTCACCGGCATCATCTCGGACGAGGTACAGGAACTCCTGGCCGTTCTCGCGGCGAATGTCGATCCCGTGCCCGCCGCCGTGGTAGTCCTTGCCGAACGAGCGGATGAACTTGCCTTCGGGGTCGAAGACGGCGACGGTGTCCTGGGCGTCGGCGGGAGACGCCGGCAGGTTCGCCCCGGCGCGGTGGGTGATGTAGATGAGCCCCTCGCCGTCGACCGCGACGCCGTGAGTCTCGTAAGGGTGGATGTTGTCCGGAAACTGCGCCCAGTCGTGGTGGCACTCGTAGCTGATGCTCGCCGGAGCCGATGACCGGGTTCTTGGTGCCGGCCTTGTCGCTCGCATGAACGAACGGGCCGGTGGCCGTCGCCGCCAGGGCCGCGGCCCCGGTTTGCTTGAGGAAGTCGCGTCGTCGCATCGGCTGTTCGCTCCTGAACATCGGGAGAGGACCGGCACGCCGAACAACGCGAGCGGGGCCGGTCGAGGGGTCCATTCGTATCGACGGGCTGGTGGCCCTGATCCTACCTGGCAACGGGCTCGGAAGCCACTATCCCCAGGACATAATATCAATGAAGACGAGGCGACGGTTCGGGAGGGCCCGGATCGAGATGGTCCGCCGCTTGCGGGTCGATCGATTGGAACCGCCCCGACGTGCCGGCCACGAATGGCTCGACGCGCATGCGGAGAGCATGGAAACGAGGAAAACGGTATGGCCGTCAGACAAACATTGCCGGTCCTGCCGCTGCGCGGCACCGTGATCTTTCCCGGGCCTGACCGTGCCGATCGGCGTCGGCCGGCCGGGCACGCTGCGGGCGATCGAGGCCGCCATGAAGAGCCACGGGGGCGCCATCTTCGCCGTCGCCCAGCGCGAGAACGTCGACGAGCCGACCCCCGAGCAGCTCTACACGATGGGCGTCATCGCCCGGATCGGCCAGGTCCAGCGCGGCCTGGGCGGCGTTCAGCTCCTGCTCCAGGGCGAGACACCGGGCCAACGCCCTGCACTTCCGTCCCGGACGAGGGCTACCTCCAGGCCGAGGTCCTGCCGGTCGAGGAGATGCAGCCGGTCGACGAGAACGACCCGGCCTTCGCCGCCCTGTACCGCGAGACTCCGCGAGCGGGCCATGGAGCTGGGCGAGGCCCGCGGCCTGCCCGAGGAGGTGCTCCACCAGGTGCTCGACACCGTCACCGAGCCGGGCCGGTTCGCCGACCTGGTCGCCGGCTACGTCGAGCTGCCGGCCGCCGAGAAGCAGCGCTGCTGGAGACGCTCAGCGTCGAGGAGCGGATGCGGCGGGTCCTGATCCACGTCCAGCGCCAGATCGGCATGCTCGAGGCGCAGGCCGAGATCAAGTCGGACGTGCAGGAGGAGCTGGGCGAGCGCCAGCGCGAGATGTACCTCCGCGAGCAGCTCAAGGCGATCCAGAAGGAACTGGGCGAGGACGAGCAGGGCCGCGAGGTCGACGAGCTCCGCGCGAAGCTCGACAAGCTGGACCTGCCCGACGAGGCCCGCGTCGAGGTCGAGCGCGAGCTGGGCCGGCTGGAACGCGCCGGGCGCGAGTCGATGGAGGCCCAGGTCATCCGCACCTACCTGGAGTGGGTCGCCGAACTGCCCTGGAACAGCCGCTCCGACGACGACCTCGACCTGAACCACGCCCACGAAGTGCTCGACGAGGACCACTACGGCCTGAAGGACGTGAAGGACCGCGTGCTGGAATTCCTGGCCGTCCGGCAGCTCCGGGCCAGGCAGCTGGCCGAGGAGGTCGACCGCCGACGGCGCCTGCCCGGCTCGAAGCTGAAGACGGCCCGCGAGGACGCGAACGTCCGCGCCCGGCACCCGCGACGGCGACGGAAAACGATCGCGCGAGATCACCGACCGCCGCGAGGCCAAGGCCCGCGCCATGGCCCGCGGGCCGATCCTGCTGTTCGTCGGCCCGCCGGGCGTCGGCAAGACCTCCATCGCCAAGTCGATCGCCCGGTCGCTGGGGCGCAAGTACGTCCGCGCCGCCCTGGGCGGCGTCCGCGACGAGGCCGACATCCGCGGCCACCGCCGGACCTACGTCGGCGCCATGCCCGGCCGGATCATCCAGGGGATGAAGCAGGCCGGCACCAAGAACCCGGTCTTCCTGCTCGACGAGGTCGACAAGCTCGGCGTCTCGTACCAGGGCGACCCGGCCAGCGCCCTGCTGGAGGTGCTCGACCCGGCGCAGAACGACACGTTCACCGACCACTACCTGAACGTCCCGTTCGACCTGAGCGAGGTCCTGTTCATCGCCACGGCCAACTTCATCCAGAGCATCCCGGCCCCGCTGCTCGACCGCATGGAGGTCGTCGACTTCGCCGGCTACACCGAGCGCGAGAAGGCCGAGATCGCCAAGGCGTACCTGATCCCTCGCCAGCTCGAGGAGTCGGGCCTCGACGGCCGCGACAGTTGCGGTTCACCGACGACGCGGTCATGGCCGATCGTCAGCCAGTACACCCGCGAGAGCGGCGTCCGGCAGCTCGAGCGGCAGGTCGGCGCCGTGGCGCGGAAGGTCGCCCGGAAGGATCGCCGCGGGCGAGCCGGCGCCGGGACGATCACGTCCGGACGGACGTCCGCGACCTGCTCGGCCGGCCCCGGGTCCACCCCGAGCGCGCCGGCGAGGAAGACGAGGTCGGCGTGGCCACCGGGATGTACTACACCCCGGCCGGCGGCGACATCATGTTCGTCGAGGCCGCCGTCCGACGACTGCCAGGCCCGCCGGCGCCGAGCCGACGGCGCGATCGCCCCGGCCGGCGGCTTCGGCAACGTCTCGCTGATCCTGACCGGCCAGCTCGGCGACGTGATGAAGGAGTCGGCCCGCGCCGCGCTGACCTACGCGGCGACCCACGCCGACGCGCTGCACATCCCCGAGGACCGGCTCGGCTCGATCGAGGTCCACGTCCACGTCCCGGCCGGCGCGATCCCCAAGGACGGCCCCTCGGCCGGCTGCGCGATGGCCATCGGCCATCGCCTCGGCGATGTCCGGCCGCCCGGTCCGCCGCGACATCGCCATGACCGGCGAGATCACCCTCCGCGGCCGCGTCCTGCCGATCGGCGGCGTCAAGGAGAAGGTCCTCGGCGCCCACCGCGCCGGGATCACCGAGATCATCCTGCCGAAGCGCAAAACGAGGCCGACCTGGAGGACATCCCCGAGGACGTCCGCGACGCTCTGACCTTCCACTGCGTCGGCACGCTCGACGAGGTCTTCGAGCTAACCCTCCAGCCGGAAGTCCAGTCGACAACCTCCACCACCGTGGCCCGGTGATCCTGCTCATCGCCGAAGCAATGTGTGATCCCGGAGGCGACCGGCATCGCCCGTTTTGAGACCGGCGATTACGAGAAAACGGACCAGGATTCGTCGGGCTCGTAACCTCGCTCGATCAGCCAGGCCCCACAAATGCGGGCGAGGGCCTGTCGCTCTTCGGGGGTGGACTCATCCCGCCAGCCACCGGCACTGCCCTGTCGCACGTGGTTCCAGTGCAGGAGAGTCTGGGGGTCGAAGATCAGGGCATTCCGGTCGTCGGCCAGGTTCACACCCTGAGCGGCGAGCTGGTCGGTCAGCACCTCCGCCCGACGCCGGTTCGCCTCGAACGAGTACTCGGCCGCGACCTCGGCCGCCTCACCCTGACCCAGGTTGATCTCCAGGAAGCCGGCGATTTCCTCCACGGCGGAGGCCGGATCGGCAATGATGCTCTCATACCTCTGGACGAGCAGGTTCTTCCGGGTGGTCCACACCTGGTCGTTCTCGATCACCAGTTCCAGAAACCGTCGGCGCTCGATGAGTTCCTGGAAGTCGACCCGCAGCTTGTGCACGAGCGAGTAGGCAACGTCTCTCAGGTCCCGGTAGGCGTACACGCCCCTGGCCCGACCCTCGTCCAGGGCCGATGTGAATGCGTCGTGGGGCCGGTGCGACTTCAGGATGACCCAGCCGTTCTCGTCGGCGTCGGAACCGAGTTCGGCGAATTGCTCGCCGGTGAGGAACCCGAGACACGTTGCATCCCGGTGCCGACCCAGGAGGTGGGAAACGACTTCGTACTGCCAGGTCGAGCACGATCTCTGCATCCCTACACAAAGCGCATACATGGGTGATCCCTCACCTTCGGCGTCGGCATCGATCCGCGCGAGTCCTCGATGTCTTCGGTTAAGATCGACTCGGGGTCTGGCTGGTTCGTCGGATTATGGGCTTTCTGCCGAGGAAGGGGAACCCGGAAACGAAAACTGCCCAGATCCAGCAGAGCGCGTTCTCCGAGGATTCGGCAGAGGCGTCGTCTCGGCCCGCTCGACTCTCCAACGGAAGGGTTGCCGGATTTGATGTCAAGGTAATCGGGTATACCATCGAGATGATCCCGATGACTTCCCCGACATCCCTGAGGCCTGGCACCCACGTACGGCGAGCGGGTGCAAGCGGGACGACACCCACTTGACCCGACACGTCGTCGCCGTGTAGAAGCAAGTCGGGAGGCGCTTGCGTGAGTCGCTTCGGAGTAATCCTTTGCCTGCTGGTTGCCGTCACTGGCAATCCGCTCCGCCATGCGGAGGCGGCCGAGGATCTGGCGCGTTCGCTGAAAGAACTCACGAGCCGTACAATCCTCGAACCCGTCGATGGCGGCGTCGGCGATGATGCCGGCGAGACGATCCGATCTGCTGCACCGGCCGATTCCGTTCTCTCCACGGCCGGGGGCCTCGCGATCGTGGGATCGGGACACGGCACCAACCTGGTTTTCACGCCCCTCATATTAAACCACGGCCCGTCCCCGTTCTCGCCCCTGATAGGGATCCTGGAAACGGGCCGGCGACTCGCAATGCTCCAGCAACTCCGGTTGTGATTCGGATCGGTTGGTTGTCGCCCAGACAGTGCCATCCGCAGCCCTCGATTCCGAACCGGAGCCTTTCCATGCGCTTAGAGATCCCACAACCGAACCGCCCCGCGTCCGCTTTCACCCTGATCGAGTTGCTGGTGGTCATCGCGATCATCGGCGTACTGATCGCCCTGCTGTTGCCGGCCGTGCAGGCGGCTCGCGAAGCGGCACGACGCTGCACTGTGCATCAACAACCTCAAGCAGATTGGCGTCGCAATGCACAATTACCACGCCACCCATGACGTCTTCCCGCCCGGCTATATCACCGGCACCGAAAACGCGAAGCCGAACAGCCCCGAGACCGGTCCCGGGTGGGGTTGGGGCACCATGATTCTCAGCGACCTGGAGCAGCGCGTGCTCTACAATACCGCGAACTTCAACCTGCCGATCACGGGACGGAGTTCGGACACGGTCCGCACGACCACCCTCGCCGTTTATCTCTGCCCGAGCAGCACGGGCCGCACCGGCCCGGTGGCCCTCCAGAACGCCTCCGGGAATGCGCTGATCAGCGACCTCGCCGCCGGACAGTATGTCGCGTCGGCCGGTCAGCTCGAGGTCGAGGAATTCCCCGCGCAGAACAATGGGATCTTCTACCGCAACAGCCGCAACGGTGTCCGCGACATCCGGGACGGGACGAGCATGACGCTGATGGCCGGGGAACGGTCCCGCAACCTCGCTGACGCCTCCTGGGTCGGCGTGATTCCTTACTCCCGGGTCTGCACGAACCCCGCGTGGCCGAGGCGAATGCGACACCGCCAACGTGCTCGTCCTGAGCCACACCGGCCCGACCCCGGGAGAGCCCTGGGTCGACGTCCCGAACCACAAGGGGGCCGGCCCCGACGACTACTGGAGCCTACACCCCGGCGGCTGCAACTTCCTGTTCTGCGACGGATCGGTGCGATTCCTCAAGGAATCCATTGATCCGCACATTTTTAGCTTTCTCTCCACCCGTAGCGGCGATGAGGTCATCAGCGCGGACCAGTTCTGACCAACCCCGCGGGCGGGCTGCGGCTCAACCCCGAGCCGCGGGCCGCGAGGCGCGACGGAGCCGGTCGCGAACTGCCGCCCACTCAGGCCGATCGGGAGGCATCAGGATCACAATCTGCTCGGCCCCCAGGTCGTCGCACTCGTGCAAGACCGCATAGAGGGTTCGAGTGGCGACAACCGGCTCGTCCAGGTCGACCCGATGCACCCAGGAGGGGTGCGGCGGTATCTCGTGGGGCCCGACCACGATCAGCGCCACGCGATCCGGCCACGGTAAATCGACCAGTACCTCGGGGTTCTCGACTCGAATCGTCCGAGTACGGGGCGCGTAGTGAACCGACATAAGGCCGGGGCTGAGGTGAGGGCCATCATCACTGGCGGCGGAGTCGCCAACCGCATCTCGGACCCGAAGGCCACCAAGCACGTGTTCCAGTTCCTGCGCCATGATCGGTCCGGGGCGGAGAATGCGGGGCTCACGAGTCGTCAGGTCGAGAACTGTCGATTCGAGACCGACAGTCGTGGGACCACTGTCTAGGATCAGATCCACCCGGACGCCCAGGTCGGAGGCGACGTGCAAAGCCAGGGTCGGCGAAACCCCCGTTGATCGATTCGCGCTTGGGGCGGCGATCGGGACACCCGCGGCACGGATGAGTTCGCGCGCGACGGCTGGCTCGGGCATGCGAACGGCGACGGTGTCTCGTCCCGCGGTGATCGCGTCGGGAACCCTCGCCGATCTGGGCAAGACGAGGCTCAGCGGGCCGGGCCAGAAGGCTGCGGCCAGGGCGTCCGCATGGTCGGGCCACTCGGCCACGCACGACCGGGCCATCGGCAGACCGTCGACATGGACGATCAGCGGGTTGATCGTGGGCCGGCCCTTCGCGGCGAAGATCCGGGCGACGGCGGCCGGGTTGGTGGCGTCGGCCCCCAGGCCATAGACCGTCTCGGTGGCGAAGGCGACGAGGCCGCCGTCGCGAAGGATCTGGGCGGCCTCGTCAAGTGGGACGCGGCGGGGTTATCGCGATCGATCGAGCGAATCCGGGTGGTGGCGGACACTAGGGGGCTCGCTCCCGCCGGCCTTGTTCTTGTCCTTCTCGCGGGAGGCCAGGCCGGTTGGCTTTCCGCTGGCTTCATGTTGGTGGTAAGCCGTTCGGAGCGCCTCATAGTCGGCCTCACGACGGTCATAGAGCCGTCGTAGCGGTCGTGGTTCACGGCGAGCCAGAGCGTAGGCGGTCAGCAAGGGGAGGGCGATTGTCGTGTCGGTGTAGCAGATAACCGCGTCGGGAAGCCGATCGGGATCGACCTTACCCCAGGTCATGGCCTCGTGCGCCGTGGCACCGGAGAGGCCGCCCGTGTCAGGCCGGGCGTCGGTGATCTGGAGAAAGTAGTCATGCCCGCTCTCCGCCAGTCCCAGAACTTCCTGAATTTGCGGCTCAGTCTGAAGGATGAAGTTCTTCGGGCTCCCGCCGCCGAGAATGATCACTCCGGAGGCCCCGCCGCCGCGCTTGGCGGCGTAGACGATCGACGCCGTCTCGTTGACGTCCCGTAACGGGTCAAGCCGCAAGCTGCCGCCGGCCAGTTCGGCGGCGGCCAAATTCATGCCGATCGAGCTGTCCCCAGGGCTAGACGTGTAGATCGGCACCCCAGCCACGTAGGCCGCGGCAAGCAGGCTATTGGCCGGTTTGCCGCCCAGGGCCTCGGCGCGGGCGTGCAGATACTTACCGACCTCGTAATGAAATTCGGCCGTCCCCATCTCGCGATTGAAGACGTCTTCCCGAAGGATCTGACGGTAAAAGGCGTCCGTGTCAAGCAGCGTCTTGTAGTTGAAGACGATGTCGTAAATCCGGATGACGTCGTTTTCCCGGAGCTGGAAGTCATCCAGACCTGGAGAGCTCTGATGCAGGGGCAAGTCGAGCGCGTAGTGAGTGTCGTGGTAGAGGTTCGCACCAGTTGAGACGATCCAGTCGACAAACCCGGCTTGAATCAGCGGGATCAGGCAACTCATGCCGAGACCGGCGGGCGTCAGCGCACCCGAAAGCGTTAGGCCGACGACGCACTCCGGCTCCAGCATCTTCCGTACGAAGACCTGGAGAGCTCCCTCAAGCGACCGCCGTTGTAACTGAGAAACGCTCGCTCCAGGAGATCGGCGGCCGAGACGTCCCCCGTGACAGGTGGTGGGGCGATCCGGTGGCGGCTGATCTTGTGGAGGTAGTCGGCCATCGGAAGCACTCCTCACCACGAAGACACGGAAAGCACGGAAAAGTCAGGAGGAGAAGAAACTGGAGCTTCAGAAACCTGGATTTTGAAATGCTTAAATATTGTCATTCCTGATCTCTTCGTCTCTTCTCCGGGCTCTCCGTGGTTAATCCGGACGTGTCTCCGTGGTGGTCCTTCCCCAGTCAAGGAAGCAGCACGGCGGCGGCGACGACGGTCGTCCACAGACCATCCTTGTTACCGACGGCCGTCTGGGTGACTTCCCTGGTCTTGTAGATCACGTCGGCGATCTTCCAGATCTCGCGTTTCTCGTCCCAGGCGCTGTCCGGGTTGAACTCGACGCCCAGGACGGTCGCCAGCATCTCGGCGGCGAGGTCCTCCGCGTAGTCGCCAGAAATCTTGGCCGTCTGGCCGTAGGCGTGATGCTCGGAGAGATAGCCGAAGGTGTTGCGGTCGCGGGGGATCGCCACGCCGACGCTCGCCGCGATCAGCCGGTTCGGCTCGGCGGTGGCACTCTCGCTGATCACGACGTGGACGATCTGGCCGGGCTGAAGCTGGCCAACCCCCTTGTCGATCGTCGTCTCCTGGCAGTTCGGCGGGAAGATGCTCGAGACGCGGACGAGGTTGTACTGGGCGATCTTGGCGTCGCGTAACGCCAGCTCGAAGCTCGCAGAGCTTCTCCCGGTGAACGCCCACCCCCTTGGTGAAGAAGAGTTGCTTCGGTACGTACATCGGTGTTCGCTGGCACCTCCCGGGCCGGGGCTCGACCCACTCCAGACCGGGGTGGCGGGTGAGGGATCCGGCGACTTGTCTTAGGTTGTCTTAGGCTCGACCCACTCGAATCGAGGTCCATCAAGAGCAAACGCCGGCCGTCCCCGCCGCCGATACGAAAGGGCGGGACCGGCCGGCGATCCGGCCCGTAAGAGTACGGTATTCGCGATCCGACATCAAGGGCCGCTCCATCCGATCGACGTGCCGCCCGACCGCTCAATCAAATAATCGTCGCTGATCCGACAGGTCGAACTCCGGCTCCGCCGGCGCGACCAGGCCGAGGTGATCATAGGCCATCCGGGTGGCCCGACGTCGCCCGCGCGGAGAGCGGACGATGAACTCACGTCGAAGCAAGTACGGCTCGACCTCATCGGTAAGGGTATCGATCGCCACGTTCATCGTCGCGGCCAGGGCCTCGACACCGGTCGGCCCGCCCTTAAAGACCCGGATGAGCGTCTCCAGGTAGCGGCGGTCCTGACGGTCCATCCCCTCGGCGTCGACCTCCTGCATGTCGAGTGCGTCGCGGGCGATCGGCAGGTTGATGTGGCCGTCGGCCCGCGCCGTGGCATAGTCGCGCACCCAACGCAGCCGGGCGTTGGCCAGCCTTGGGGTGCCCCGACTGCGGCGAGCCAGTTCCCAGGAGGCATCCTCCGTGACCGTCGTGCGGAGTTTGCCGGAGTTCACCTGGATGATCCGCGCCAGGTCATCGACATCGTAGAACTCCAGGTGCTCATGCATGTGGAACCGGTCGCGGAGCGGGCTGGAGAGCATGCCGCTCCGGGTTGTCGCGCCGATGATGGTGAACTTCTTGAGCGGGATATTGACGGTTCGCGCATTCATCCCCTCCCCGAGCACGATGTCAACGCGGAAGTCCTCCATGACCGGATAGATGAACTCCTCGACGGTCGCCGGCAGACGATGGATCTCGTCGATGAACAGGATCGACCCCTCGGAGGCGTTCGTCAGGTACGGCAGGATGTCGGCGTTCTTGGCCAGCGCGGGACCGCTCGTCATGTTCAGTTCGACACCCAGTTCATTGTGCAGCACGGTCGCGAACGTTGTCTTGCCGAGTCCCGGCGGACCATCGAACAGGATGTGCGGCAACGGTTCGCCACGTTTCCGGGATGCCTCCAGGGCGATGCCCAGCCGCTCGGCCACGGCCCGCTGACCGATGACCTCGTCCAGGCGTTGGGGTCGGAGTTTCTCATCCATCGGGTCGATGAGGTTCTCCCGCTCGCGAGGGGGCTTCGGCTCGCCCGCGTCGCCGGCCCCGCCGGTGATGATCGGCTCCCTCGCGCTCATGATCGGAACCTCCTGGATGGCGCCGGACACCTTCGGGATTGTGCCGGAACTCGATTCTTTGGAAGGACTTATGCCGGGAATTGCTCGCGATCGGATCACTCGCCCGCCTCGGTGCGGTAGATGGCGTCGATCATGTCGGCGACGCTCTTGAACTTCTTCTTGCCGGTCATCACGCGGTCGATCAACTGGCGTGCCTGGCTCTCGTTGTGGCCGACCGACAGCAGCGCCTCGAACGTATCGCGGATGACGTCCGGCTCGGCATTTTCGGCACGACCGTTGGATTCGGCCGCATCGCCCGCATCACCATCGACCTTCGAGCCGACGATCAGCGCGAACTTGCCAACCTTCCGACGGAGCTTCGCGACGACCCGCTCGGCGGTTGCCTCGCCGATGCCGGGAAAGGTCGCCAGCATGCGCGTGTCGCGTTCCTCGATGAGCCGCGCCAGTTCACGCACCGGTCGGACCATCGCCCGCAGCGCCTTGCGAACACCGACGCCGTCGACCGAGCAGAACGTCTCGAAAAACTCGCGGTCGATCTCCGTCAGGAACCCCACCAGCCGGGGCGCCATCCGGCCCGACATCTGGTTCCCCTCGATGTAGAAGATCGTCTGGAGCGAGACCATCTCGCCGAGCTTGCCCTGAAGCTGCCGACGGGCGTACTCGGGAATCAGGACCTCCAGGTCGAACGGCCCGACCCCGAGGACCAGTTCCTCTTCATTCACCGCGTGCAATACACCCCGCACCTGGCTGATCACGCGCCGACCCCCTTCCCGCTGGCCTCGCCGCGTTCTGGTTTTTTGTTCACGTATTTTGCGACATCGATACCGTTCCGGCAAGACGAATCCTCGGCATCTTGATCATGAGATCGTGGTGGAACTTCGCGGCGGGTCGTGGTATTCCCACGGTGACGAATTCGTTCAGACTTTCGGCACGTCGAAGGGGACGCTCATGGAGGCATCATCCGGCAGGCCGACGGGGGCGCGACCGTTCGGCATTCTCGACGGCATGACCCTGGTCGCGGCGTTGGCCGTCGGGATCGCGACCGTCCGCTGGGTGTT
Source organism: uncultured Isosphaeraceae bacterium (assembly GCA_963779675.1). GTDB lineage: Bacteria > Planctomycetota > Planctomycetia > Isosphaerales > Isosphaeraceae > CAVZZM01. The sequence continues at coordinate 388,033 of CAVZZM010000014.1, read as the reverse complement.
CCCGGAGGTGACGACCGTTTCGCTGAGTCAGGTTATCGAGACTGTGAGGAAAGCGATGTCGGAGAGAAAGTGGATTGAAGCGTTGAGTCTCATCGCGGAAATCAAGATGTTCCTGCTCAACTTGCCGATGGCGCTGCTCTCTCTCGCGTTGCTGATCCTCCGCTTCCGTTCACCGCGCCCTCGGCGACGCAGAATGTTCTCACAACCGGGTGTGATGGCGTGCGTCTCCGTCTCGGCGACAGCGATCATTACAGCCCTGCTTGCCTTGCTCTCCCTTATGATTCCAGCGCTCAGGGGAACGGGTGGCGACCCACTGAATGGCTTCCTGGTTCTGGGCTCCTCGGCCTGCGGGTTCGCCGTCGCCGTGTCGTGGATGACCCTGGTTCTCGTGGGCCGTTGGCGGCCGGAACGCGGGTGGATCGACCGCATGGGGCGCGTCCTGGGTCTCTACTGGATGTCCCTGGCACCAGTGGAGGCAATGTTTCTGGCGAGCGCGTTCTGAAAGCTCTCGTTCCCGAGGAACCCCGGTTTCCCGTAGAATGGGCCGGCGCGGGATGAAGGGGAAGGAGAGTGCTTCGTCCCGCTCGAAAGCCACGTGCTGAGGAGACTCGCCGGATGAGAGGGATGGCATGGACCTTGGCGATCGTTGTCCTTGTGACGTTGCTAGCGAGCCGGTCGCCGGCCCAGACGAATGGGGCGAACGTTGATCGAACTCACAATGCGGAGAGACAGGCGCGACCGGTACCGTTCCACGGCTTCCGGGCCCGGAAATCGTACCGTCCCAACGAGCCATCTCGCCCGACGATCTGCCTGATCCACGGCATGAACTCGTCGTCGGGCGGGTTCCACCACCTGATCCCCCCGCTAGAGGACGCCGGGTTTGGCGTGGTGGTTTACGATTATCCCTACAACCGAGACCTCGACGCGACCGCGCCGGACTTCGTCCGCGACTGGGTGACGTTCCGAGAGCGGGTCGGCGAGACGCGACCGTGGGCCGTCCTCAGCCACTCGATGGGCGGGCTGCTGGCGCGGTATTACGTCGAGGGGCCGGATTACCGGCGCGACGTCTCGGACCTGATCCTGATCGCGCCGACAAATGCGGGGTCGTCGCTGGCGAAGGCGCAGACGCTTCTACAACTCGTTGAGGGGATTCTCGCCACCAGCGGCAAACCAACCCTTCCCGCCAACGCCGTGGAAGCCGAGGTCGGCGAGGCGGCTGAGGACATCCTTCCCGGCAGCCGTTTCCTGAAGCGCCTCAATGCCTTGCCGCGTCGCGAGGGCGTCGAGTACCACATCCTGGCGGGCAACGCCGGGTTCCTCGACATCGAAACCCGACGCAAGGTCGAGTCTCGATACCGGATGCTGATGAAGAGCACCGGGTTGCTCGGCGGGCTGGTCCAGCTCGCGGGGGGTGAGGTGCTCGCCGGCCTCGACGAGCTGACCGACGGCACCGGAGATGGGGCCGTGACCGTCGCCTCGACCCGGCTCGACGGTGTGGCCGAGCCGGTCGTCATCCCATCCAACCACGTTGAGTTGATCCGCGGCCCCATGTTTTACGCCGACCCTGGACCTGTCGTCTGCATGCCCTATGTGCTCAGATGGCTTGGAGTTGGTGAATCCGGGCACGTGGAGACCGACGATCCGACGCCGTCAAGACGCGAGGCGGCGACGGCGGTTGAGACGTCGCCGTAGGAGGACCACCCCAGCGCCCAACGAGATCAACGCCAGACCGGAGGGTTCCGGAATCGCCGTCGTCCCGAACTGGACATGGTCCACCTCCCAGTCGACGCTGTTGCTCATCGTGATGGTAAAGCTGGAGATTCCCGCCAGATTGACGACCCCGAAGAAGCGGTCCTCGGCGGTCTCTCCGGTCACGAGACCGTCACCGAGGAGGAACGGGCCGATCGAGCCCAGCGACACGCCCGAAGCGTCGAGCGCGGAGAAGGTGACGTCGTCGAAGCCGCTTGTCGGGGTCGAGCTGCCGACATCCGTCCAGACGATCCCGGCATGGGTCGGGAGCAATCCTCCGAGCAGGGGGGCGTCGAACGTGATCGTCAAGCTGCTGGTCGCCTGCCCGGAGTAGAACGAGTGCCCGCCGGTCCCCGAGCCGTCGATGACACCGTCATCCCCATCCACGGAATCGGTCTGTGCCCCGGGGCCGTTGACGATCCAGCCCGCCGAGGCGGTGGCCCCGACCGGGTCGAACGCCCCGTCCTCCAGGTCTTCCAGGGTGAACGAGTCGAAGGCCACGTTGGCGAAGGGGCTGTCCGCGAAACTCAGATACGGTGTCGGCCCGAGGAACTCAGCATTCGCGTCCCGCGCGATCAGGACTGAACAGATCAAGCACGCCAGGACCAGCCGGACGCATCCAGATCGGAGGGCCATGGATAGGTCTCGTTTCAGATTCTGGAGTCGTTTAATAGGCGATTGTTGAAAACCTTGTGCAACGTAGCGTTCACATGCAACGACGTCCAGGGGATGTTGCTAAAAACCCGCACGCCCGACACCCACGCGAGGCGAGTGCCATTGCCTGATCGGTTTCCTGCGTGGAGGCGTCGCATCTTAGCGACCCGGGAGTGTCTCCAATGGGGGCCCACTCGTTTGCTGCCTGTCGTCCGTGCTGTACCTGCCTGGAACGACGCCCATCCCGAACGTTCGAGCCGAGGGTGCGTCTCGATAGGGACTTGGGGATCACGACGGCATCGGGTAATCTGAGGCCGCTCCACGCGACCACCGGGGCCAACGCCCCGTTCGACCTTAGCCTTGTCTGTTCAATCGACGGGACCAGGAGCCCACTTCGATGTCGAGCGTTGACTCCTTGCCCCGATCCGACCGCTCCACTCCGATGATCGGGCGCCACCCCGCCGGGCTCTACGTCCTGTTCGGGGCCGAGATGTGGGAGCGGTTCAGCTATTACGGCATGCGGGCCTTGCTGGTCCTCTACCTGACCAACCACCTCCGGCTCGACCGGGCCGATGCGCTGAACATCTACGCCATCTACACCGGGCTGGTCTACCTGACCCCGCTACTTGGTGGCTATCTGGCCGACAGGTATCTCGGCCAGCGCAAGGCGATCTTGATCGGCGGCAGCTTGATGGCCCTGGGCCACTTCGCGATGGCCTTCGAACCGTTGTTGAACCTCGCCCTGGGGTTGCTCATCCTGGGCAACGGCTTCTTCAAGCCAAACATTTCGACGATGGTCGGTCAGCTTTATCCTCAGCACGACGCCCGCCGCGACAGCGCCTACACGATCTTCTACATGGGCATCAATCTGGGGGCGTTCTTCTCGCCACTGGTCTGCGGCACGCTCGGTGAGAAGGTGGGCTGGCACTACGGCTTCGCCGCCGCGGGCGTCGGCATGGTGATTGGCCTGATCAATTTCTCGATCTTCCAGAAGGCGCTCGGTCCTGGCGGCTTCGCGCCCGACGGTCCCCGTCGCCTGACTGCCGTCGACTGGGTTCACGTCGTGCTGCTCACAGCCATCGGCGCGGGTCTGGTGATGACGGCGCTCTGGCCGAAGTCGATGGTTCTGGAGAACATCCCGACGCTGTCGCAACCGATCCTGCTGGTTTACTGGATCGTTCTGGCCATGGTCCTGGTCGGGATCACCAAACTTCTTATTCGCACGATCGGCGCGGGATCGTCCCCTGACGATGGCAGCCCGATCGACGCCGCCATGACCGGAGATGTCGCCGAGATGGTCGAGCCCGGTCGTGGCGAGGAGCAAACGCTGGAAGCTGAGCGATCAGGCCATGAGCTTCCCGGCTCCCCGTCTCGTGATGACCCGGAGCACGACGAGCCGATGGCCGATCCGATGCTGGACATCGAGGACGACGAGAAGGAAGATCCTCACGCACCGTTTACCTCGACTCAGTGGCAGCGAATCGCCGTCATCGTGATCGTCGCCGTCTTCTCAATCGTCTTCTGGATGGGGTTCGAGCAGTCGGGAGGCACGCTCAACCTGTTCGCCGATAAACGAACCGACCGCGTCGCCCTCGACCGAGAATTCCCGGCCTCGTGGTATCAGTCGGTCAACCCATTGCTGATCATCCTGTTCGCGCCGGTCCTTTCGGTTCTCTGGGGCCGGCTCGACCGCTCCCGGTTCGCGGTGAACTCGGCGGCCAAGATGGGTTTGGGGCTGGTCATCCTCGGGCTGGGGATGATGGTCATGGCCTACGCCGACAGCCACTACACGATCGATCGGAAAGCCGGTCCACTCTGGCTGGTGGCCGTCTACTTCCTGTTCACGATGGGGGAGCTCTGCCTGTCGCCGATCGGCCTGTCGCTGGTCAACAAGCTGGCGCCGATCCGGGTTGCCTCGCTGATGATGGCCCTCTGGTTCACCTGCACGGCCGGGGCGAACTATCTGGCCGGCAAGATGGAGTCGATCGTCGGCGAGGAACACCTCTGGACGTTTCTCGTGCTCACCTCGATCATCCCCGGCATCCTTCTGCTGTTGCTCAACCCATTGTTGAAGAAGATGGGACACGGGCGGATCTAAAGGTCAAGACGGTAGGACATCGGCAGAGGGGCATTCACGCGACGATCTTGACGTTCGATGCGACACCCGAATCGGGAGTGCAAGGCCCCTGCCGAGCCGCCCATTTCAACCGCTCGGCCTGGGCCTCGCTCGTCCGAAACCTGATCGAGGACCACCCAACATGCACCTGGCTCTCGGGATCGTGCTGATGACTGTCGCTCTGGGAACCCCGGCCCTGGCCGACGACGCGAAGCGGCCGATGACGGTCGAGGATTTGCTGTCGGTGTTGTCCGTCTCCGACCCGCAGGTTTCGCCCGACGGGACGCAGGTCGTCTATGTCGTCTCGGAAGTGGACCGGGAGGCGAACAAGTCCAATAGCGCCTTGTGGATGGTGCCGGTCGCGGGGGGCGAGCCGAAGCGGCTGACCTCGGCCCCCGGGTCGAACTCCCACCCGCGCTGGAGCCCCGACGGCAAGACGGTCGCCTTCGTCTCCGATCGCGGCGGATCGGCGCAAGTCTGGCTCCTGCCAATGGATGGGGGTGAGGCCCGGCAACTCACCAAACTGCCTGTTGGTGTTTCCGGGCCGATCTGGTCACCGAAGGGAGACACGATCGCCTTCACCGCAGAGGTGGTCCCCGGCCTGTCACCCGAGGAAACCGCCAAGAAGGACACTGAGAAAGCCAAGGACAAGGCGAACGTCCGCACCTTCGATTCTCTCATGGTCCGCCACTGGACGAGCTGGGACGAGGGCAAGCGAAGCCACCTGTTCGTCGCCGACGCCAACGACCGGCGAGGCGACGGACCTCATCCCCGACTGGAACGCGAACGTTCCTCCCGCCCCCTTCGGCGGTTCGGAGATGTACGCGTTTGCGCCCGACGGTTCGGAGATCGCCTTCACGTCGGAACCGCTGAAGGATCACCCCTGGTCGACCAACACCGACATCTGGACGGTGCCCGACCTCCGGTGGCGAGGCGAAGAACATCACCGACGACAACGACGGGGCCGACGCCCAGCCGGTTTACTCCCCCGATGGAAAGTGGCTTGCCTATCTCCGCCAGGAACGTGCCGGGTTCGAGGCCGACCAGTGGGTGCTGATCCTGCGCGACCGCGAGGGTGAGGAAACCCATCCGCTGACCGAGGCCCTCGACCGGCCCGTCGGCGGCTTCGCCTGGAACTCCATGAGCGACGCGATTTACGCGTCGATCGACTCCGATGGCAACGCTCCGATCATCGAAATACCCATCCGCATCACCGAGGACGGCGCTCGAAGACACCAACCTCAGGTGAGGTGCGAACGGTCGTGACCGGCGGTTCCAACGGCTCGGTGCAGGTCGTGCCGAAGCATGCAGCCCGCAAGTTCCAGGTCGGGGAGGACCGCGTCGGCCGGCCCATTCGGTACTTCGGGGGTGGCAAGGTCCTCGTCTTCACTCGAAACTCGTCCACCCAGCCCGCCGAGGTCTACCGAACCGAGTCCGACGGGACCGGCCTGGTCCAGTTGACCCACCACAACGACGACCTCATCGCCAAGCTCGACCTCAACCCCGCCGAGTCGTTCACCTTCACCGGCGCCGATGGTGACGAGGTGCAGGGCTGGCTGGTCAAGCCGCCGGGGTTCGACGAGTCGAAGACAGTTCCCCGTGCTGTTCCTGATCCACGGCGGCCCGCAGGGGTCGTGGCACGACGACTGGCACTCTCGATGGAACCTCGCCCTGTTCGCGGCGCCGGGGTATGCGTTGGTGGCCGTCAACCCGCGCGGCTCGACCGGCTTCGGCCAGTCGTTCACCGACCAGATCAGCCAGGACTGGTCCGGGCGGGTCTATGAGGACCTGATGAAGGGCCTCGACCACGCCCTGAAGACCTATCCATTCCTCGACGCCGACCGCGTCGCCGCGGCCGGGGGCTCGTACGGCGGCTACATGGTCGACTGGATCGCCGGGCATACCGACCGCTTCAAGGCGTTGATCTCCCACGCCGGCGTCTTCGACCTGCACAGCATGTACTACACCACCGAGGAGCTCTGGTTCCCCGAGTGGGAGTTCGGCGGCACGCCCTGGGAGAACCCCGAGCCCTACCAGGTCCACTCGCCGAGCAACTTCGTCCAGAACTTCAAGACCCCGACCCTGGTCATCCACGGCTCCCAGGACTTCCGCGTCCCGGAGGCCCAGGGGCTCGGCATGTTCACCGCCCTCCAGCGCCGGGGGGTCCCGAGCCGCTACGTCCTGTTCCCCGACGAGGGCCACTGGATCGCCAAGCCGGCCAACCGGGTCGTCTGGTGGAACGAGGTCCATGGCTGGCTGGAGCGTTATCTGAAATGATCAGGCTCCTCACGATCCTGCTGCTTCTCCCCGCCGCCGGACGCGGCGAGGAAGGAGCCTCGGCCCTCCCCTACCCTCCCAGCCCGCTCATCGAGCGGATCGACTGGGACACCTCCACCGTCCGCACCTCCGGCAAGGGGAGCGACCAGTGGCCGATGACCTGGGCCGACGACGGCCACGTCTATGCCGCCTGGGGCGACGGCTGGGGCTGGCCTCGCGAGCCGGACGAGCCGAAGCGCAGCATCGGCGTCACCCGCATGACGGGAACGCCCCCCGACCTCGATGGCCATGATCTCTGGGGCGATGGGCCCGGCAGCGGCTTCGGCAAGCCCGAGGCCCTGATCGCCTTCGACGGGTCGTTCTTCATGTTCTGGACCCGCGGCGACAGCAAGAACGATCGGGACGACTCCTTCCCGGCGACCTCGACCGACGGCGGACGGACCTGGGACCTCGGCGAGTCGCGGGCGTTCCCGAACCTCCCGCACGGATTCCGTGTCCGGGGGATCTGCCAGTACGGCCGGGGCTATCGGGGCAACAACGACGGCTTCGTCTATGTCTACTTCGGCTTCAGCCGCGCCGACGACCTCTACCTGGCCCGCGTCCCGAGTTCCAATCTGTTCGAACCCGATCGCTACGAATGGTTCGCCTCGATCACGCGACGACGGCTCGGTCCGCTGGTCGGCCGACCACGAGCGGAAGCGGCCCGTGTTCACCGATCCCGAGGGGTCGTTCTGGCACGTCGGGATTTGCCACGTCTCGGGCATCGATCGATTCCTGCTGACCAAGCCCCGCTACGGCCCCGGCGACGATCGCGCGAAGACGGACGCCCCCGGCTCCGGCATCGCCGGCCTAGGCGATCTTCGACGGCCCGGCCCCCTGGGGCCCCTGGACTACCGTCGCCTGCTCGAACCCGTTCCTGGACGATCATGTCAAGTTCAACTACGTCCTCCCGGCGAAGTTTCTCGGCGACGGCGGACGGACCCTCTGGATGGCCTGGTCGGGCTGGCCGGAATACGACAGCGTCTCGCTCATCCGCGGGCGGATCGTCCCGGTTGCGAACGGCGGACGCGAGCGAGAACGAGGCAAGCCGACGCCTCGCAACCCTGGAGCCACGAGCCCATGACGACCATCCCAACCCCCTGCGACCGATCACCGAGTCGCCCGCGATCTGGGCATCGACGAGGAGCACCTCGAGCCGTTCGGCCGCGACAAGGCGAAGATCCGTCTGGAGGCCCTGGAATGCGGCCGCGTCGCGTCGCCGGCCGGGCAAGCTGATCCTCGTCTCGGCGATCACGCCGACCCCGGCCGGCGAGGGCAAGACGACGACCTCGATCGGCCTGGCCCAGGGAATGCGACGGATCGGCAGCAACGCCGTGCTGGCGCTGCGGCAGCCGTCGATGGGGCCGGTCTTCGGCCGCAAGGGAGGGGCCACCGGCGGCGGCGCCAGCCGGGTCGAGCCGTCGGACGCAGATCAACCTCCAGTTCACCGGCGACTTCCACGCCATCACCGCCGCCGAACAACCTGCTGGCGGCGGCCATCGATAACCGCCTGCACTTCGGCGACACCGAACTCGACCCCCGCCAGGTGCTCTGGAAGCGCTGCCTGGACGTGAACGACCGGGCACTGCGGCAGATCGTCATCGGCCTGGGCGGGGCCAGGACAGGGCGTGCCTCGCGAGAGCGGCTTCGACATCACCGCCGCCAGCGAGATCATGGCCATCCTCTGCCTGGCCGACTCGCCGGCCGACCTGCGGGCGACGGCATCGACCGCATCCTGGTCGGCTACACGCCGCACCGGTCATCCGGTGCTGGCCTCGCGACATGGGCGTCACCGGCGCCATGGCGGCGATCCTCGAACGAGGCGATCCTGCCGAACCTGGTGCAGTCGCGCGAGGGTGACCCCGGCGTTCGTCCACGGCGGCCCGTTCGCCAACATCGCCCACGGCTGCAACAGCGTGCTGGCCACCCGCATGGCGCTGCGCCCATGGCGACTACGCCGTGACCGAGGCGGGCTTCGCCTTCGACCTGGGCGGCGAAAAGTTCTTCGACCTGAAGTGTCGGCTCCGCCGGGCTGAACCCCGTCGGCCGTCGTGATCGTCGCCACGGTCCGGGCCCTGAAGATGCACGGCGGGGTCGACTCTCGCAGGACCTCGTCGACTCCCGACCCCTCGGCCGTCGAGCCGCGGGTCTGGAGAACCTCGCCGCGCACCTCGACGCCGCGGCCCACTTCGGCAAGCCGACGCTCGTCGCCATCAACCAACGCCACGAGGACACCGACGAGGAGCTGGAGGTCGTCCACGCCTTCTGCCGGTCGCGCGGCATCGCCATGCGCCACGGCCGACATCTTCGTCGAGGGGGCGCCGGGGCAGTCGATCTGGCCGAGTTGGTCGTCGCCGCGACCGAGGGCGCACCGGTCCCCTTACAAACCACTCTACGAGCTGGAATCATCCTTCGAGAAGAAGGTCGAGGCGATCGCCCGATCCATGTACGGCGCCGACGGCGTGGTCGTCCTGCCGGCCGCGAAGGCGAAGGCTCCGCCGCGCCAAGCGGCACGGCTACGGCGAGCTTCCGGTCTGCATGGCGAAGACGCAGGACTCGCTCTCCGACAACCCGAAGCTCCGCGGCCGTCCCGGCGGGTTCACCATCACGGTGCGCGACATCGAGATCGCCGCCGGCGCCGGCTTCCTCGTCGCCCTGACCGGCGACATCGTCCGCATGCCCGGCCTGCCCCAGCGCCCCGCCGCCGAACGGATCTCGGTTGACGACCACGGCCAGATCACCGGCCTGGCCTGAGCCCGGGACGAACCGGGACGTCCCCATCCGGTCGACCGCGCACCCGGAAGGGCTCGGATCGACGCCCCCCTGTGCCGTCCGACCGGAACTGCCCGCAGTCGGCCCCCGCGGCGCGGTTGAAATGCCCTACCCTGATGCTTAGAATGAAGCAATGAACAGGCCTTTCGCGGCCGTTCTCCCGCCGATCCAGGATCGATCCGCGGCACTTCCGGCGACGGTCTGATTGTCCCTCCTCGCCCCTCAACCGTCCCTTCGTCTCGTATTCAAAAGCCCAATTGAAGCAAGTCATGAGCGCCCGCCATTTCGAATCCGACGAGCCTGCCGGCACGGGGCCGGGAACTTCCCCGGAGCCGGTCGTGGACCAGGAACGACTCCGCCGCGCCGTCCGGGAGATCCTCTACGCGATCGGAGAAGACCCGGACCGGGAAGGCTTGCTCGAAACCCCCGACCGGGTCGCCCGGATGTATGCCGAGGTCTTCCAGGGGCTTCACCGGGACCCAAAACTCCATGTCAAAAAATTGTTCACCCAAGAATACGATGAGATGGTCACGATCCCGAACATTGAGTTCGAGAGCTTTTGCGAGCATCATCTCCTTCCGTTCACCGGCAAGGCCCACGTCGCCTACCTGCCGGCGGGCCGGGTGGTGGGTCTCTCGAAGATCCCCCGCGTGATCGACGTGCTTGCGCACCGGCCGCAGGTTCAGGAGCGGCTCACCGTGGAGATCGCGGAACTCCTGATGAGGGAGTTGAACCCCCGCGGGGTCGCCGTCGTGATGGAGGCCACGCATAGCTGCATGACGATTCGAGGCGTGAGGAAGTCGAGCAGCCTTTGCGTCACCAGCGCGATGCTGGGCGTCTTCCGCAGCCAGCCCGCGACCCGCGCCGAGTTTCTATCGCTGATCCACTCCCGGCAGTTCTGAAACACCGACTCCCGAGCCGGTGCCGTGTCAGTGAACGGGAACCCAGACCTCTCGAGTAGGTATAACTCCGCACTCGCCGCATTTCTCGAACTCAGAGACGTGAGGGACGCCGATGGACCCTCGGTGGCGGCATCCCCACGGCCTTCGCCCTACGATACGCCAACTGATGATTTTGGTCGTGTACGGCGCGTTGGTCTCGGCGATCGCCGCCACGATTCTCAGAGACGATTCGGGACCGCCCGCCTACCTTGCGATCTCGGTCCTGGTGCCCCTGTCGCCATTGGTCCTGGCGCTGCTCGTCCTGATCTTCGATCGAGGTGGGCCGGCGAAAGCCTGGCTGGTCTCCCTGCTCGCCCATCTGACATTTCCGACCTTCATGGCGTGGGTGGTCGGGATGATGATGGTCGCCGGGCCAACCGTGCCGACGTATCTCCTGCTGCTGCCGGCCACACTCGGGACGTTCTCACTCGTCCGTGCAACCCGGAGGTTCCCGAGACGCTGTCCCGAATGCGGAGTGGCGCGCATCGCTTCTACTGAGGCGGCTCCGCTGGTGTGCCTCGTGCGGATTCACCGAGCCGCGTTGATGAGGAAGGCAGGTCGCTCGAAGCTCGGCCGTGGCGGCGTCCCGGACTCCGCCACGGCCACGATCAGGAATCAATCACGCCGACAGGCAGGGCACATCTCGCCGTCGACGGCGTCGCAGGATCGTCACCACCGTGGCGCCGATGACGATCAAGGCGAGTCCTGAAGGCTCTGGGACGGCGGTCAGCCGGAACACCCGGCCCGAGGTCCCGCTGGGACCGAGGATGTCGCTGGCCAGCAGGTAGAGGTTGCCCACCTCGTCGCGACCGAACCCCTTGACGTACAAGTCCAGGGCACTGCCCTCCGGCCCGATCAGCAACTCCTGGATCAGTCCGGTATCGAGGTCGCCGATGAATAGGCGGCCGTCCGGGCTGCCGAAGCCGGTGGAGAAATCGCCGAACACGTACTTGCCCTCGAGTTCGGGGATGCCGGCCCCACGGGCCACGAACCCCCCGATGATCGAGATGCCCTCGTCGTGATCGTACTGCAAAACGGGGTCGATCAGGCCGGCGGGGAGCCCGGTCAGGTCGTTCGACACGGACCCGTTGACCGGGTCGAAGCGGAACGTCCCCTCCTTGAGGTGCCAGCCATAGTTCCCGCCGCCGGTGACCAGGTCCACTTCCTCGATATTGTTCTGTCCAACGTCCGCGGTGATCAGGCGATCGCCGTCGAAGCTAAACCGGAACGGGTTCCGGAAGCCGTTCGCGAAGATTTCGCCGGGGACGTTCGCGGTGCCGACGAAGGGGTTCGACGCGGGAATGCCATACTGACCGTTGGCGCTGTTGTTGCCGTCCGGATCGATCCGCAGGATGCTTCCCAGGACGTTCGTGGTATCCTGAGCGTTGCCGACGCCGGGCGTGTGACCGTTCCCGACGTCGTTGGCCGCCCCGCCGTCTCCCAGGGCGATGTAGAGGTTGCGGTCAGGCCCGAACGCGAGCATGCCGGCGTTGTGGTTGAACTGGGGCTCATCGATCCTCATGACCTCGCGCCACTGGAAAGATCGACGCGGTTCGGGTCGCTCGGGTCGACGTGCCACTCGGTGATCACGCTTTGGTTGTTAAAGGGAGAGGCGTTCGTCGTGGTGAAGTCGGCGGGGCCGCTGGTGGCCTCACTATGGTAGGTGTAGAGCTTTCCATTGGTGGCGAAGTCGGGATGGAAGGCCAGCCCGAGCAGCCCACGCTCGTCGTAGCCAGGGTCGAGGCCGTCGCCCGGCGTCGGCGGGTTCTCGTTTCGGCCGGGCAGGGTCTCCACCCGGGCCGAAAGGTCCAGGAACGGCGTCGGGAGCAGGGCACCACCCGAATTGATAATCTTCACGGTTCCGAGCTGGTCCACCACGAACCGGCGCCCTGATCCGTCCCCGGCGTGGGTCAGGAGATCCGGAGCGACCAGCCCGGAAGCGACCTCCTCCAGGTTGATGCGAATGCCGCTGTCCGGAATGGGCGTGGGGATCGGATTGGCCAGCTGAGCCAACGCCGCGGTCGGGGCCCACAACCCGAACCAGCCCACAAGAATCACGAGGGTGCTACGCTTCATCTCAGAGACTCCTCAGATACGGCTATCAACGAAGGGGCGATCCCCCGGAGATCGAAGGATCTCATGTCTTCTGGCTCATGTTGGGAGAACGGAGAAGTGTCGGAACGATGCCTTCGCATCTCGGTATAATTGCTTGAACATCCAGGTGATTCGGATCATGCCGCCCCTAGCTCCGGCCACCCAAACTGAGCCAACTGTCGTCCACTAGAAATGACCCGATCCCTTTTCGGGTGATCGCGCGTATAACGATCGCCACGACCGATGAGGGTCGAGGTTCATGAGAAGTACGAGGCCTCGATGTCGGGGTCAGCCCTCGCGATTCGCAGAAATTGGCCGGCGGCGACTCGAAGGAGCCGCGGCGAGCGCCATGACGCCCAACCCCACGAGGACCCAGGAGGACGGTTCGGGGACGAGGCGATACTCGATGAACAACGACGGGCGGATCGAGGCCATCGGGTTGTCTCCCGAGACGAATCGCTTGGCCGAGCCCGAAGTCTGTTCGTTCCCCTGGAGCAGCCAGCCGAAGTTCGACGACGGCTGGTCCAGCCAGCCTTGCACGTCGGCAACGAGCGACGCCGTGGAGCCCCAGGTGTAGGCACCGTTCCCGTCGACCATTTGGTTCGCGCTTGCCGTCGCCTCGAAGTCGCCTCCAGGTGTGGTCCAGAATGTCGAGTTGAAGAACGTGTGCAGCCAGGTGGCGTCCCCAACGGTGGCCGCCGTGCCCATTCCCCCGTTGCCCCCGGCGTCGGAGGTGCCTTCCCCCCAGTCTTTCGAGACGCGATGGAGCGTCATCTCCTGGCTTCCCGAGATCGTTCGGTCCATCGTCAGGGTCAGGGTGACAGATTCGATCACGGCGAGGGACGGCAGATTGCCGGCGATGTCGAAGGCCAGGAGGCCCCGCCGGATCTGGTCCGCACCGGTCTTTCCCGCGAACAACCAGGACCCCTCCCCGTTGCTCGTCGCGCCGGAGAGGTTCTCGTAGAGGGTATTGTCCTTGCTGGGATTGAGCGCGATCGTGTCGCCGCGGGCCAGGTTCCCGCATAATGCGGCGGCCAGTACCAAGACCCCGATCTGCGGGGATCGTCTCATCGGTCATCTCCTTCGAAGATCAACGAGCCTTTATGCATTCGATGGTCGTGACATAACTCGGGAATTTCAGGCCGTAAGGGAGCGAGGCCGGGGGCCACCGAGACACCCGACTGCCCAGAGATCTATGCACGGTTGCTCGCGAATGTCAGCTACGAAGGCCTGACTGCGAGCACATCCTCTCGTTCACTGCCCACAATGACCGATCGCGTCGCTCCTCTCGTTCACGAACAGTCCCCGGGCAAAGCTCGGAGACACTCCGCCGGAGATGAGCCACGCCGACCCCAGCAACATCAATGCGGCGAGGAACAGGACGACCGTAGCGCGGCGCCGGGTCGGACGCAGGGTCGCGCTCATGTCATCGACCAGGGTGGAGATCCGGGACGGAACGGGTTGGTGGATGGCCCAAAGCCGCGCCAGGTCCGTCGTTTCTGGGACGAGCACGTCCCAGGTCGATGCGTCCACACGACGAGTCAGCAGAAACATCAAGAACATCGCGCTGACGGTCACACCGCGTCGTTTCAGACGATCGCGGAGCAGGCTCCTTCCCCGCGTGAGCTGGTGCTTTACGGTCCCGAGCGGACGACCGAGCCGTCGAGCCGCTTCCTCGCAAGAGAGATCCTCGAAGTAGCAGAGAACGATCGGGTCGCGCAGCAGGGATGGCAAGCGTGCCAGCTCCTCGTGAAGCTCCGGGGCGACCTCGGGATGGCCGGTATCTGAGGCCCGGTGATCGGCGACCATCTCTATCCTCGGATGTTCGCGGACAGGTTCCGCTGCCCGACGCCTTTTGGCCCGGATCGCGATTCGAGAGGCAACGCCGTAGAGCCAGCGTCCCAGCGCGTCCCAATCGCGGATCGAGCGGGCGTTCTGGAGGAGCACGAGGAATGTCGCCTGGAAGGCATCGTCGGCCGTGGGACTATCACCGAGGATGCCACGACACACGCGGGCCACAAGCCCACCGTGCCGACGGACCAGCTCGGCGAAGCATTCCGGGTCGTGCTTGTCCAGGAAGCGCTCCAGGAGTTCGCTGTCAGTCATGGGGCGGAATCCAGGTTCTTCGTGCTCCAGCACCGCCCCCAAGCCGATTCGGAGACGCCACCGGAAATCCTTGTCGTGATCGCGAAGGCGGAGATGACGAACCGTTACAGCCTATGAGAGCGTCGACGAACTGATTCGATCCCGACGGGTCGGTCTCCGGGATTTGGTGGTTTCCAGTCCAGAATTGATCGGGAGCACGCTGCCTTGATTTCGGGGGCTCATCCAACGGCATCGAGGTGGCACGAAAGCGCGGACGTTCGATGAATGCAGGATGATGGATGTTCGCTCGCCGCCCGCACCAGCTCGACGCTGTGGGCCGGTGGTGCGTTTGCAACGTCACCACTGGTCGATATCGGGGTCAACTTCCTGCCCGGCGAGTAGACCGGTCACAACGGGTAGATCGAGGCCAGGATCGGAACCATCATCAGCCGGGTCAGTTTCCCTCCAGCAAGTACAGTGCATTCAGATCGGGATGAGGATCACGGAATCTCGAAAGAAGAGCGACATGCCTCACCCATTACGACAACCCTTGTCAGGAGTCCGGGGCATCGTCCCTCTTGCCAGGGGCAAGTCGTTCCCAGGAGCCGAACGGTGTGTTAAATTGATATCGTTGACGGCCTTCGGGAAAACTTCAATCAGCGACTAGATTCGGAACCTGACCTTGAACCGATTCTTGCTCGCGCTGAAGGCGTTCTGGCGGACCCTGACCGACCCCGCTTTCGCCGCGCGGGTCGAGCCGCTGTTCGAGGCCACGCCGGGGACCGGGCCCGACCTCCGCGTGCTGGCCGTCCTCCAGCGCGACGGCCGGCTGATCGACTTCCTGCAGGAGGACATCGACGGCTACCCGACGCCCAGATCGGCGCCGCGGTCCGCGACATCCACCGGGGCTGCCGCAAGGCGCTCCGCGAGTACCTGGCCTTCGAGCCGGTCCTGGCCGCCGCCGAGGAGTCGCCCGTGACGGTCCCGGCCGATTTCGACCCGGCCGCGATCCGCCTGTCGGCAACGTCACCGGCTCGCCGCCGTTCCGGGGCGTGCTGAAGCACCACGGCTGGCGGGTCGAAGGCGTCGCACCTGCCCGCGCTGCCCGCGACAGGGGGACGCGTCGGTCCTGGCCCCGGCCGAGGTCGAGGTCTCCTGATCGCCGTCGAATCATTCCGGCGAAGGTCATGAGGGGCCTGTCGATGTCCCGCTACGTCGTCGGCATCGACCTGGGGACGACCAACTCCGCCCTGGCCTACGCCGACACCCGGCAGGCGGAGCAACCCGAGCGCTCCGCCTCCGGTCCAGTCGTCTGGCGATCCCGCAGGTCGTCGGCGTCGGCGACGTCGCCGAGCGGCCGGTCCTGCCGTCGTTCCTGTACCTTCCGGCCGAGAAGGAGTTCCCCGCCGGGGCGCTCGACCTGCCCTGGAAGAAGAAGGCCGACCGCGTTGTCGGACAGTTCGCCCGCGAGCACGGGGCGAAGGTGCCCGGGCCGGCTGGTCGGCTCGGCCAAGAGCTGGCTGTCGCACGCCGGGGTCGACCGCCGCGGGGCGATCCTGCCCTGGACCGCCGCGCCGGACGTCAACGAAGCTCTCGCCCGTCGAGGCCTCGGCCGCCTACCTCGACCACCTCCGCGACGCCTGGAACCACACGATCGCCGGCAAGTCGGCCGACGACCGGCTGGAACATCAGGACGTCCTGCTCACCGTGCCGGCCTCGTTCGACGCCGTGGCCCGCGAGCTGACCGTCGAGGCCGCCCGCATGGCCGGGCTCGAGCACGTCACGCTGCTGGAGGAGCCGCAGGCCGCCTTCTACGCCTGGCTGGCCCGGCAGGGGGACGACGTGGCGGAAGCAGGTGAAGGTCGGCGACCGCCTCCTGGTCTGCGACGTCGGCGGCGGCACCACCGACTTCACCCTGATCGCCGTCGCCGAGCAGGACGGCGACCTGATCCTGACCCGCGAGGCCGTCGGCGAGCACATCCTGCTCGGCGGCGACAACATGGACCTCGCCCTGGCCTACGCCGTCGCCGCCGCGTTGCCCGGCGGCATGGACGGGCTCGACGCCGCCCAGCGGGTCGCGCTGACCTACGCCTGCCGCACCGCCAAGGAAACGCTGTTCGCCGATCCGAAGCGCGACGTCGGCGCCCGTGGCCGTCCTCGGCCGGGGGTCGAAGGTCATCGGCGGCTCGGTCAAGACCGAGCTGACCCGCGAGATGCTCTCGACAAGGTTCTGCTCGACGGCTTCTTTCCCCCCTGCACGCCCGACCGAACAGCCCGAGCGCGGCCGTCGGACCGGCCTGACCGAGATCGGCCTGCCCTACGCCGCCGACCCGGCCGATCACCCGCCACCTGGCCCGGTTCCTCGAGCCGGCAGGCCGGCTCGCTCCATACCGAAGGCGCGCCGATCCACCCCTCGGCCGTCCTGTTCAACGGCGGCGTCTTCAAGGCCGACCCAGCTCCGCGAGCGAGTCGCCGGAGGTCCTCGCCGACTGGGCGGGGATCGGCGGTCCCGGCCCTGGAGGCCTCGGACGCTCGACCTGGCCGTCGCCCGGGGCGCGGCGTACTACGGCCTGGTCCGGCAGGGCAAGGGCATTCGCATCCGGGGCGGCGTCCCGCGTGCCTACTACGTCGGCATCGAGACCGTCGGCCCCGGCGGTGCCGGGCGTCCCGCCGCCGATCAAGGCGCTCTGCGTCGTGCCGATGGGCATGGAGGAAGGGACCGAGGCCGACGTGCCGGGCCCGGAGTTCGGCCTGGTCGTCGGCGAGCCCGCCGAGTTCCGCTTCCTCAGCTCGACCACCCGCCGCGACGACACCGTCGGCACCGTCCTCGACCGCTGGGCACCCGAGGAACTCCAGGAACTCGCCCCGCTGGAAACCGCCCTGGGCGCCGAGGACGGCAAGGCCGGCGAGACCGTCCCGGTCCGGCTCCACTCCCACGTCAACGAGGTGGGCACGCTCGACCTCTGGTGCCACAGCACCCGCGACGACGGCCGCTGGAAGCTCGAATACAACGTCCGGGAACAGACCGAGGACTGACGGCACGGCGTGCGGACCATTTTCCGCTCCCTCCGCGAATACTTGAAACCGGGGGATGTTGTCTCTTGTAATACGAGGCATGAGCAACACCACACTCCTCGCGTCCGGGCCGGTGGTCGGCGTCGATCTCTTCGACAGCGGGGCGGCCCTTCTCGAGAAACCGTCGCTGACGCGATCGACGGGACACTCCCGATTGCGAAGGCTGCGACGGGGGATTGCTCGGGGGTCGGAATGGGTCTTCGGGGCCATCGCGCTGGTGATCGGCCTGTCGGTGCTGGCGGCGATGCCGATCGCTCAGTTCCTTTGCCTGGGCTATCTGTTCGAGGCAAGCGGGCGGGTCGGCCGAAGTGGGCGGCTCCGCGATGGCTTCGTTGGCGTGCGACGCGCGGCCCGGCTCGGGGCGATGGCTCTCGGGGCCTGGCTCTGGTTCTTACCGTTACGGCTGGTCGCGTCGCTCGCCCGTACCGCCGAGTTGATCGATCCGGGCGGGCCGATTGCCGGTCGCTGGCGGTTGGGGTTGATCGTCCTGACCAGCCTGACGGCCCTTCACATCGTCCTGTCCTGTGCCCGGGGTGGCCGCTTGCGGCACTTCCTCTGGCCGTTTGGGGCGATCGGCTGGGTTCGACGGCTTCGTCGGGAGGGTCGCGTCTACACTCGCGGACGCGATGCCGTCTGCGACTTCCTCGCCTCGTTGCGACTGCCGTACTACTTCCGGCTCGGTCTGGTCGGTTTCCTCGGCACGATGGCCTGGCTGGTGGTGCCGGTCTCGTTGATCGCCGCGGGGCGGCGTCTCCCGGTCCTGAGTGTGTTCGGCTGGCTGCTGCTCGGCTTCGTCGCCCTGTCATTGCCGTTCTTGCAGGTGCGGTTCGCGACGGACCAGAGGTTGCGGGCGTTCTTCGAATACCGCGCCCTCCGCGAACGATACCGACGCGCCCCCTGGGCCTTCGCCTTCGCGCTCTTCTTGACGGTTCTTTTCGCCCTGCCTCTGTTCCTCCTGAAGGTTGAGATGATCCCCCGGGAAACCGTCTGGCTGCCGAGCCTGGTCTTCCTGACGTTCATTTTCCCCGCGCGTTTGCTGACGGGCTGGGCCTATCACCGTTCCGGACGCCGTGAAACGCCCCGGCACTGGTTCTTCCGGGGGACGAGTCGGCTCTGGATGCTCCCGACGGTCGCCCTCTACGCGCTGTTCGTGCTCCTGTCCCAGTTCACCGCCTGGCGGGGCGTCTGGAGCCTCTACGAACAGCATGCCTTTCTCATCCCCGTGCCGTTCATCGGGCTCTGATCCTCAAACCTCCCTGGCCCCGCGCCTGATGCGAACCAACGGAATGGGCTGACGTTGATTCTTCGGGATCTCCGCTTTCGCCGGGCGGGTCGGGTGGACTAAGATCGGCATGTCACCGCACGATCGAGTGATCTGGAGAGGACGGCCGCGCGGTTGAGGTGCCCTGTCCAGGTGGACTTTCGCAAGTTGCCTCCTGAGCCATTGCGAACCGACCGGGCCCTGGCCGCGGACTGATCTGGAGTTGACGCGATCATGACCGACCTCAAACGCGCGTTCGAAGAACAGGGTTACGTCGTCATCCCTGGTCTCCTGTCCCGCGAGGAGTCCGACCACTACCGGGCCGAGATCCAGAAGGTTTCGGGCTTCGGCGACGCGGAATACGGCTCAAAGCTCTTTGAGTGCCCCGACGGGGCGTCGAAACACCGGGCATTCTGGCCGCTGATCGACCACCCGAAGCTGGTCGAGGCGGTTCGCGCGGTTTTGGGGCCGACAGCACGATACACCCAGCACTCCGATCTGCACGTCCACCGCCAGGCGGATCGTCCCCTGCCCGGCGGGTTGGTGGGTGGCTGGCATCGCGACTCCGCCTGCCGCGACTTCGGCGTCGGGCCGGACTGGGACGAGTCTCGGGAGCCTTATCTGGTCACCCGGGTGGCGATCTACCTGCAAAGTTTCGCTGAAAGCGGCTCGTCCCTCGGCGTGATCCCGGCCAGCCACCTTTACGAACGTCGCGCGACTCCCGGCCTGGAGGCCCGCCTCTGGTCAACCTCAGCCATTTTCAGGTTCCGCACTCATCGGCTACTCGAGAAGGCCGGCCTGACCCACACGCCTCACTTCTACTACCACCCAAAGTGCCAGGTACGTACCCGACGTGGCGGCTTGCCGCTGCTGTCGTCACCAACGGAGCCGGTCTGGATCGCGACCGAGCCGGGCGACACCATCCTCTTCAACCAGCGGCTGTTCCACGCGGCGTCACCGATCCACGGGCCGAAGTACGCCGTGTTCCTGTCGTACTCGCCCGAGAACGAACACGCCCGCAACCACCTGCGCTACTACCGGCACGTCCGCACCGACCTGGGCTACGGCCCTCTCGACCCGGAACTCGAGGAACAACTCAAGGCTCAGGGCCTCTACATGGAGACCCCTCCGCCCGGCGACATCGCCGGCGCGACGCGATTCGAGACCATGCAGAGCGCCCGTTGACTGACGCGGGCCGCCAGGGAGTCGACCGCCCGGTTCCGTTCCGGACAGTCGACACTCCGCAATCCCTCATCCATAGAGCGGGCCGAAGCTGGCGCAGGCCCGGTAGTCGGCGGCCTGCGGCTCGAGGGCACCGAACAGGCCCCATGTGCTCGGGCGGAACAGCTTTTCCTTCGGGACGTTGTGCATGGCCACCGGAATCCGCAGCATGCGAGGCCAGGGCGATCAGGTCGGCGCCGATGTGGCCGTAGCTGATCGCGCCGTGGTTGGCGCTCCAGTGGTTCATCACGCTGTAGACGTCGGGAACGGCCCATCGCCGGTCAGGTTCGGGACGAACCAGGTCGTCGGCCAGGTGGGGTTGGTCCGCTCGTCGAGAACGTTGTGGACCTCGGGCGGGAGGTCCACCGACTGCCCCTCGGCGATCTGGAGCACCGGGCCGAGCCCCTCACCAGGCTGATCCGGCTCATGGTCATCGGCATGCCGCCGCGCGAGAGATAGCACGACGAGAACCCGCCGCCGCGGAAATACTCGGTGATCGCCGGCCGGCCAGGTCGTCGCCTCGAGGCACCGCCTGCGCCTCGTCCTCGGTGATCTCCCAGAACGGCTTCATCGCCGGCTGACCGTCGCGGGACTGCTCGCCGGTGCCGTCGAGCGTGGCGGCGCCGGAGTTGATCAGGTGGATCAGCCCCCCGGCGCAGGGTCCGGCAGGGTCGTGGCCGGTGACGCGCTTGACGGCGTCGGGGCTCCAGTAGGTCCGGACGTCGGCGAAGATCTGGGCGGTGTTGGTGAGCAGGTAGCCCATCAGCATGACCACGCCGTTGAGGCTGTCGTTCTCGGTGGCGACCATGTACGGCGTGCGGATGCCGTTCCAGTCGAACGACGAGTTCAGAATCGCCTCGGTGAAATCGCCGTTGGGGACGTGGTCGGTCCAGGCGCGCTGGCCCTGGAAGCCGCCGACGATCGCGTTGTGGCCGAGTGCCTCCTCGCCAAAGCCCAGTTCGGTCGAGCCGGGGGTTGCCGATCATCAGGTCGCGGACGATCTGGGTCATCTTGACGACCGTCCGCCATTCCTCGTCCTTGCGCGGCGGCGTTCTTGCGGCTCTCGGGCGGGTTGTCGTCCTTGCCTTCCTTGCAGTTCTCCTGGGTCCAGGCCAGGGCCCGCTCGAACTCGTCCTGGTCGTAGATCTCCTCCTCGATGCGGCGGGTGACCTCGGACATGTCCACGCACTCGACGCGCATGCCGAGGTACTGCTCGAAGAACGGCTGATCGACGATCGACCCGGCGATGCCCATCGAGACGCCGCCGAGCGACAGGTACGACTTCCCGCGCATCGTCGCCACGGCCAGCCCGGCGCGGGCGAACCGCAGGAGCTTCTCCCGGACGTCGGCCGGGATCGTCGTGTCGCCGGCGTCCTGGACGTCGCGGCCGTAGATGCCGAACGCGGGCAGGCCCTTCTGGTTGTGCGCGGCCAGCACCGCCGCCAGGTAGACCGCGCCGGGCGCTCGGTGCCGTTGAAGCCCCAGACCGCCTTGGGCATCAGCGGGATCCATGTCCATCGTCTCGCTGCCGTAGCACCAGCAGGGGGTGACGGTGAGCGAGACGCCGACCCCCTCGCGGGCGAACTTCTCGGCGCAGGCCGCGGCCTCCGCGACGCCGCCGATGCAGGTGTCGGCGATGACGCACTCGACGGGCCGACCGTCGGGATACGCGGAAGTTCTCGGAGAGGAACCCCGCGGCGTTCTGCGCCATCGCCATGACCTGGCCTTCGAGCGATTCGCGCACCCCGCGCCGACGACCGTCGATCGTCGGCCGGATGCCGATTCTGGGAAGCGAGCCGATCCAGGGTGCCTTCACGTCCCTAATCATCACTGAGATTGCCTTTCTCTCGAACGGCGATCGCCCCGACCGAGCCGGGCAACCTGCCCGGGACGGCCCGAACCCACGTCCGCACGCCGACGCCACGTCCCGAGTTCCTCGCGGCGCCCGGGCGATGCGACCCAGCTCGGTGTCGATCAACCCATCGGGATGGCCTCACGATCGACCCTGATCCCCGTTTTACGCGACCCGCGCCGGCTTGGGAATCGGTCAGGCCCGTTGTGCGACTGTCGGGAAGTCAATCCTCACCGATCTGTTTGGGACCAGACGAACGCACGGCGTCTTGCTTGTGATGCATCTCCATTCTGAGCGTTTCGTCCGCGGACCATCCGAACCCATCACTGGCCGGAACCAGATGGGACCAGCTCGGGTAACTCCATTCTGAGCGTTTCGTCCGCGGACCATCCGAACCCATCACTGGCCGGAACCAGATGGGACCAGCTCGGGTAACGGAGCCAGATCCGGTGATTCCGGAACGGCACGAGGTGCAGCGACCGGCCTTGCGGTCTGGATGGGAGCCGGCCCACTTTGCGGAGAGGGCATGGCCGGGCCAGGGAGAAAATGATCGGTTCCAGTCTGACGGCGATCAAGCCAATCGGCGATTGCCGGGAAAACTTCGTGGGGAGCGTGGCGGCTCCAGACCAGATCGCAATGACCGTAATCGGCCTGGTGGCCGTCGCGGATGCCGAACCGCATCAACGTCTTGTCGGAACTGCCAAGGGCCTGGAAAGTCGCGATGTTCGACGCCATCGGCGCAATAACGTCCCCCTCCCCGGTAACGAACAGGGTCGGGGCCTGGATCCGTCCCAGCAGCGACACGTAGTCGGTCTGTTGGTCCGCCGAGACGAGCCGGCCATATTCCAGGTAATGGTCAAGTTGCTTCAGGGCACCGGGGCCGGGGTCCTCGAGCGTGAAGCCATAGAAGCGATTGATCGTCTTCTTGTCGACGTTCTCGGCGGAGTAATAGAACCGGTCGATACGGTCGAGCCCAGGCGGCTGGCCGACCATCATCGGTCGGGCGATCCGGCTCGTGCTGAAAATCCACATCAGCTTGCGTAGGTTGCGGTTCGCTCGGAGCATCTCCTTCTCGGGGGCGCTGGTCAGGATGGCCGGGGCGCCCATCGAGACGAACGTGGCGATCCGCTTCGGTTCAGGCGCCAGTTCCAGGTAGGGGATCATCAGCATCCCACCAAGGCTATGGCCGATCCAGTTCACCTGGTCGCATCCGGTCGAGCGCTGGACGTAATCAAGAATGGCTGGAACGTCGTGGAACGCCTCGTCGTCCATGTTCCAGCGACGGTTCCCGATCTCCGGCACGATCGTCTGGCTCAGGTAGCCGTTCAGGCAGCCGAGAGTGCCGATCCGGTGACTCGCCCCGGACCCGCGCATGTCGACGACGAAGACCTCGTAACCTCGCGACGCGAGCTGGCCGGGCAGGTGGTCGTCGGTGATCGTCCAGAAGGTCCCGTTGAGTCCCAACCCGTGGCAGAGCACCACCGGAAGCTTCCCTGGGTCGGGGCGCGCCGGGCGGAAACGCTTGATCCCGAGCCGCCAGCCATCGTCGGTCTCGGCGTAACCGTCCGTGCAGGGCCGCAGGTCCTCGCACACCGCCCGCTGTCGCATTGTCGCGCAGCCGGACAGCGCCGCGAGCGCGGCCAGCAAGGGAGCCAGCAAGCACCTCGAAGAGAAACCGGCGTGCATGAGGCAGGGATTCCTTCCCTGGCGGCGACCATCCATGGTCGCCTCAGCAATCGCAAACCGTCCGACTCGAGAAGGGAACCAGAACGGGCTTTTCGACTCTCATCGGACACGACGCGGGCGAAGTCGAATCTTATCGAGAAACGATGGTTCCGGGAACACGACTTCGGCCGCTCACCCTCAATGACATGCGACGCAGCGATAGGCATTGCAACGACTTATTTCCGGTCGGCCTGACCGTGATGACGACTCTCCACCGAGGCCACCGCTTGGGTGCCGGATTGACCTGAGCCTCGCCTTCGCTCCAAGGGGGCGATCGGACGTTTCCCGACAGGCTCGCGGATCAGTCTGACTGGTTACCTGCCTGGAGTTCCGCGGCAGAAAGCCGTCGAGGCAGATCTGCGACCAGGTCTCGAACGAGGCATACAACGCCTCGATCTCCTCGGGATGCAGGAAGGCGCCATCGGCGAGACCCTCCTCCCGGGCGATCAGGTCCGGGCGTTCGAGGTCGTGGACATGAATGACCCCCAGATGCACCTGACCGACGGGAGTGGTGTCGTCGTTGATAAGGCCGACGCGGCGGAGCCGGCCGGGGCTACGGACGTCGACCTCCTCGTCGATCTCGCGACGGAGGGCCATCTCGTAGGCGTCCTGAGTGGGGCGGCCGTCGGCATCGGCCTCGTCGACGTGCCCACCGACCCCCAGCGACCGCTTCCGGTGCAGTCGAGCCTCCCCCTGCGAGGTCCCCCGGGTATAACAAAATACGCGAACGCCGCACCGGAAGACGACATAGGGGATAATCTGTTTGTAGGATGGGTCGGTTTCGACCTCGGCACGGGGGCGGAACTCCGCCAACTCAGGGCGAAGCATCGCGTCGAGATACCGATCGACCTCGGGGCAGAACCCCTGGAACCGGCCCAGCCGGTCGAGTTCGGCGCCCGGGACGACCAGCACTCGGCCGGGAACCGGATCAGTCTGGCCCATCAGGATCGCTCCGTCTTTGACACGGCAGGTTGGGGCGAGCGTCACGCCCCGCGAACTCCGAGGTGTATCGGCCCGCCACGGCAAGCGGCTCTCGGCCCCATCCCTGGAAGTTTTCAGGACTTGGATGATTGTGCGGATCGTGGACGGCTCTTATAGTCGAGGATCAGGGTCAACGTCGTCCGGCCCCGGCGACTGCCCTCCAAGGCACGAGGTGCAATGGTGATCGGCACGACGCTCAATCAGCGCTTCCTGCTCGACAAGGAACTGGGTCGAGGGGGCATGGGGGCAGTCTACCGCGCGACCGATCAGGTTCTCCAGCGTACAGTCGCGATCAAGGTGTTGAAGGAGATCACCGGCGAAGAGGTCGGGCGTAGGCTCCGACTCGAGGCCCAGATCCTCGCCCGCCTGCTGCACGATAATATCGTGCGCCTCTATGATTTCGGGCTCGACAACACGACCTACTACTTCGTCATGGAAGAGGTTGACGGCACCAGTTTTTCGAAACGCTGGAAAAAGATTGACCTGGCGGACCGGGTACGAATTCTCTCCCAGGTTGCCGAGGCCCTCGACTACGCGCATCACCAGGGAGTGGTTCACCGCGACGTGAAGCCGGCGAATGTGCTGCTTTCCGCAAGCGACCAGGCAAAGTTGTCTGACTTCGGGCTCTCTCTGCTGATCGACTCTGAACAGGAATCCAACGTCGTTCGGGGCACGCCCCATTACATGAGCCCCGAGCAGGCTCGCGGCAAGCGGCTGGATCACCGCACCGACCTGTATGCCCTGGGGGTGATGCTCTACGAGTGCGCCACCGGATCGCCTCCATTTCAGGGGCCGGTCATGACGATCATGTCGCATCACGTGACCGCCGTGGCCGAGCCACCCCGAGCACGCAACCCGGAGATCTCCGAGGACTTCGAGCGGCTGATCACACGGCTGATGGCCAAGAACCCGGAGGATCGTCCGTCTTCGGGCCGCGAGGTCGCCGGTATGCTTCGGGCGATGTATCAGGAAGGACGGCTGATCGTCCCGGATCGCTCAACTCCCGCAGCCACGGAGACCGAAGCCTTTTCCGGTGTCGTGGTTGCCGCCGACTCGCCGAGTCGATCGTCGGCCATATCCTCGAACGGTCACGGGCCGACCGGCATGATTGGGACGGTTTCGTCGGGAACGGGTTCCTCGGTGATCGAGGGAGAAGAGTCACGGCTGCTGTCGCGTCCGTCGTCTGTCCCTGTGCCCAGCGGGTCAATTACTCGCCTTGGGGGGGCAGCCGCTCGAGACATGATTGAGCGGATCGAGGCCGAGCCGATCCAGTTGAATGCCGACGAACGCTATCTGTGTGGGCACTACCTGGGTTACTTGCTGGGTGGCTCTCGCCGACGCGGCTTCCTGCGACGGCGGCCCCTGGACCCGCTCAACGCCGACCGCGCCCGGCTACTGCTGGCGATGACGTACCTGATGATCGGCGGCGCGGAGGGCGCGGACGTCAAGCGGGCGGCTCGTCTGCTCGACGAGCGTTCGGACGTCCGACCGGCGCTTAGCCCGATCGTCGTGATGAAATACCTCGCCAGTCGCGACAACCCCAAAAAACGCAAACAGTTCCGCCAGGTCCGCCGCCAGCTCGGCGAGGCCAGCGCCTATGCCTCGAAACACATGACGGACGATCAGGGAGTCCTCAATCCGGGACTGATGCCCCAGGCACTCGACGATTTGCGGAGGCTGGCGCCGGAGCGTCTCGAGGTTGACGACCAGCTCGTCCAGCGCTGGAACCGCGTCACCGAGGTATGGCGCTGGAACGCTGAGTTCCGCGAGTCGGTACTCAGGTACGCGACCCGCCGTGCCTTTCTCGATCCGGCCAGCCTGGACCTCTGGCCGGAGGTCGTCTATCCGTTGATCGAGCGCGCCCGCTGGCAACGCCGGTTGCGGTCACGGGCCGAGGTCGTCTGGGACAAGGTCGCGGAGAACCTGCACATTCCGGACGCCGGCGTTCGGATGGACCTGGCATTCAATAAGGCTGTCCCCGAACAGGTCGTCGCCAACCTGGAAGTCGAGCTGGGCTCCTTCGAGGAGGACCCCTCACTCTCCGAGCCGGCGCGGCCGCCGGCGGAGAGTGCCGGACGGATGGCCGTGGAGACCGGGTTCCGCCCCGAGAGTTTCCAGGACATCGACATCGACGATCAGCCGACACGTGACCTGGTCCGGCTCAATCCAGCGGGCCCTTCCCGACACACACTCGGCGAGCTTCGCGAATTATGGCGCGAAGCCATCGCCGCCCTGAAGGCCCCGACGGGCGCCCGGCCCGCACGCACGGTCTCGATCGGTCCGTACCGGCTGGCCGTCGTCGCCTCGATCCGTGCCCGATCGGCCGGCCAGGTCGCCTTGCAAGGCATGACGAACAAGCAGATCGAAATCCTCTTGCCCTCGTTTACCGGCGGCGGCTCGGCGTCGAAGCCGGTCCTGGCCGTCTGGTTGTATCAGAACAACAGCCTGGCAATCACCCACATCGACAACCGGAACCTCCAGCGCTACATCTGCTGGGACACCGTCGCGGGGGCCCAGCACAACTTCGATCATCCCGAAGACCTCAACCACGAACTGTTGCAGCTCGGCCTGGAAGCCCCAGACGGCCTCGACCGTGTCCTCACCAAACGATATCAACCCCGGAACCCCGCCTGACTCGCGCCTGTGGAACGTCCCGATTCGCCTGAACCGCAGTCCTGGTTCGCATGCCCTGGGGGCCATCCGCGGCCGTAACGCCCTTCCTTAACGGCCTGGGAGGAGGAGGCTTCCCGATCATGCCCCCAGGGGCAATAATCGCATTCCCCTCGCGAAGCACCACGGGGACACGATCGGTATCGGAACACCGAGCTTGCTGTCCCACTTGAGAAGGTATCCGATAATATGAACGAGCAGAAGCCGCAGGTGATCGAGGAGTTCCCGCAAGAGACCGTGCTCTACCACGAGCACCCAGCCATGTTTCAGAACGCCCCGGTCAAGTTCGTCCTGTTCGTCGTGCTGGTTCCGGTGTTTGGGCTCGGCCTGGCCCTGTTGTTCTTCTGGTGGCTGGACACCCGTGCGAAGGCCCTGATCGTCACCGAGAAGCGAACGATCCTCCGAAGAGGCATCTTCTCCAAGAGCCTCAACGACATCAAGAACGACGACGTGAGAAACATCCAGGTTTCCCAGACCTTCTTTCAGCGTATCATGGGCGTCGGCAACATCTCCATCTCGAGCGCCGGCCAGTCCACCGTTGAGATCTACGCCAAAGGCATGCCCAATCCCGACAGCGTCCGCCAGTTCATCAACCAGAGTCGGTGAGTGTTACCTGTTCCGCTCACCGATCAACTGGTTGAGACGGGTCAGACGTGATCGGCGGTTTCGAGGCTCTTGTTCGCCTCCGGGTCACCGGACAACTCGGCCTCCATCTCCCGAAATTCCTTCGACTCGGTCTTCGATCTCCAGACGGCCCAGGCGACGCCCAGGATGCAGATCAGGCCGACGAGATAGGTGATCCACGAGCCTCGGAAGGCGATGATCGGGGCGATCGCCAGCAGCGAGACCATGTTCATGACCTTGATCAATGGGTTGAGGGCCGGGCCGGCGGTGTCCTTCAACGGGTCGCCGACGGTGTCGCCGGTGATCGACGCCTTGTGCGCCTCGGAGCCCTTGCCGCCGTAGATGCCGTCCTCGATCGTCTTCTTGGCGTTGTCCCAGGCGCCGCCGGCGTTGGACATGAAGACCGCCAGCAACTGGCCGACGATGATCATGCCGGCCAGGTAGCCGCCTAGGGCCTGCGGGCCGAGGAAGATGCCGACCAGGATCGGCATCAGTATCGCCAGCAAGGCCGGGCCGATCAGTTCGGACTGCGCCGCCGACGTGCAGATGTTGACCACACGGCGGTAGTCGGGTGACTTGGTCCCTTGCCAGATTTCCGGGTCGCGGAACTGGATGCGGCACTCCTTGACGATCAGAAACGCCGCTCGGCCAACCGCCCGGATCAGCATTGAGCTGAACAGGAACGGCACGACGCCGCCGATCAGCGCCCCGACGAAGACCAGCGGGTAGGCGATCGACAGCCGACCCGCCTCGGCATAATACTGCGCGACGGTCATCTCACCGATCCGCGCCTCGCTGCCCACCGCGATGACCGCGATGAAGCTGGCGAAGAGGCTCACCGCCGCGATGACCGCTGAACCGATCGCGATCCCCTTGGTCTCGGCCTTGGTGGTGTTGCCCACGGCGTCGAGGTCGGCCAGGATCTGGCGGGCCCGCTTGTAGTTCTCCTCGCCCATCTCCTCCTTCTCGTAGCCCATTTCGCCGATGCCGTTGGCGTTGTCGGCAACCGGGCCGAAGACGTCCATGCTGATCGTGTTGCCGGTCAGGGTCAGCATGCCGATGCCGCACATCGCCACGCCGAAGGCGATGAAGATGGGCGTTGCCCCGGTATAGATCAGAGCCGACAGTAAGATGGCCACCGCGATGATTAGTGTCGCCACCACCGCGGACTCGTACCCCAGGGCGAACCCCTGGATGATGTTCGTCGCGTGGCCGGTCTGACACGCCTTGGCCAGCGACTTCACGGGCTCATAGCTGGTATGCGTGTAGTAGCTGGTCGTTCTGTTCAGGGCGATGGCCAGCAAGATGCCGATCAGGCACGTCCAGGCGGGGCGCATGTCGAGGCCGGCGAAGCCGATGCTCGACCAGAACGGCAACCGTCCGGCGATGATGTCGCCCTCGAAACCTTTGATGAACGCCCTGTACTGTGCGCTGTACTCGCGTGAGGCAAGGGTCCGCTCCGCGTGTGTGGCGTCCTCGTCGTTGCTATCCGCCAGGAGTTCGGCGTTGTCACTCTCGAACGCCTCGCGGGCGATCAGGAAATCCTCGGTCAACTGGTCCTGGTAGCCGCCGATCGCCTGCGGATATCGCTTGATGTAGTCGCTGTCGAAATGCAGGTAGCCGAGGCCGAGCAAGACGAAGCCGATCACGCTGATGATCGCACCGATTGTGAACCCGCGATGCACGGAATCGAGTGCTTCGTCGCTGGTGCTATCCGGCCCGGCCTTCACCGTGTAAGTGCTGATGATCGATCCCAGCACCCCGATGGCCCGCACCAGCAGCGGGAAAATCACTCCTTTGTGGCCGAAACTGGCGTAGCCCAGGATCATCGCCGCGACGATCGTCACCTCGTAGCTCTCGAAGATGTCGGCCGCCATCCCGGCGCAGTCGCCGACGTTGTCGCCGACGTTGTCGGCGATCGTTGCGGCGTTGCGTGGATCGTCCTCGGGGATGTTCGCCTCAACCTTCCCCACGAGGTCGGCGCCGACATCGGCCGCCTTCGTGTAGATGCCGCCGCCGACCCTCATGAACAGTGCCAGCAAGGTGCCGCCGAAGCCAAAGCCGAGCAAAACCTCATAGGCGTGCTCACCGTAGGCCATGAAGATCACCGTGCCGCCCAGCAGGCCCAGGCCGTCGGTCAGCATGCCGGTGATCGTGCCTGTACGGTAGCCGAGTTGAAGTGCCCCGCCATAGCTGTGACGCGCCGCCGCCGCCACGCGGAGGTTGCCTCGCACGGCCAGGCTCATGCCGACGAAGCCGGTCAGCCAGGAGAACGTGGCCCCCATCAGGAACGCCAGCGCCCGGCCCATCTTGACTTCCGGCCCCACCTCGGCCGTGGTCGCGAAATAGATGATCGCCGTCAGCAAGAACAACAGCAGGACGATCGCCTTGAACTGACGGTACAGGTAGGCGTTGGCCCCTTGCCGGATCGCGGTGCCGACCAACCGCATCTTCTCGGTCCCCTGGTCGGCGCCGATGACCTGGCCAACCAGCATGCCGGCGTAGAGCAGGCCCGCGATCGCCACGGCCAGGACAATCCAGAGGGCGACCTTCTCCACCAAGTCGTATTCGCCGCCGGTCATGAACGAGAAGTAGCCGGAGAAGCCGCCGTCCCTCTCGCTGTCACCAACCGAGATCTTGTCCCCGGCGCCCTCTTCGAGAGCGACAGGGGGGGCGATCGGAGTATTGGGATCGAGATCGGTCGCGGAGGCGGTTGGCGGGGCGGCGGGGACAACCTGAGCCATGGTCTGCGTGGTCGCGGCCAGGGCGATCCCGATGATTGACAGGGACACCATCCAACGCCAGGATCTCATGGCTTGATTCTCCGCGACTTTCATCAACCTGGAAGTGGCCGCGACGCTGGCGGCTGGCCCTCGACCGATCGGTTCCGTGTGGTCGAACGGCAGTCAACCAGGCTCCCTCGCCCGGCATCGTCGTGACTCGTGTCATCTCTCGTGAGTTCCGCCTGGCCGGGGAAGCTTCACCCAGCTTTCGAACTTCGTGGGCCCGGCGACCGGCGGAAGAAGGGGCCGAGAATGGTTCGGCGGCTACCGGGCCCACATAGGCTCGCGCTCCATGCGGAATTCACTCGGGAGCCTGGATTAAAACACGACGAGGTACGGTTCGGAAAGGGCCTGATCGGATTCCAGGCAACTTGCCCGTCACGAGCGAATTGACAGACGTAATCCGCATGACCGTCGCCCTCGTCGGCGACGGCCGATCGCCTTACCTGAACACACCATTCGAGATGGGCGTTTCAGCGTCCCTCGGTCCTCCGGCTCAGGACATCGACGTAACGATACGATCCGCCGGTGCTGATTGCCAGGTTCTCCAGCGGGTCGACAGTTCGCGGCTCGGGGCCGACCCCGAACACGATCGCGCGCACGCGGCTGGTTCCGGCCTCCGCCCGCAAGGTCGCGGCGCCTTCCGGGGTCAACTCACGGGCGTCGGTCAGGAAAAAAACGACCTCCGCGCCGGTCGCGAACGCGGCCTGCAGCGCGGCGATGTGGTCCGTGAACCCGGTGGCGCGGATGCTACCCAGCCGCGCGGCGATCCGCTCCTTGTTCGCGGCCGTCGCCGGCGCCAGAACTGACCGTTTGTCGTCAATGACAATCGGCACGACCTCGTTGTTATAGAACAGCAGCGCGACCCTCGCTTCGGAAGGCAACTGCGACAGACTGGCAACCAGCTCCGCCTTCGCCAGGTCGAGCGCTCCGTGCTGCGACATGCTCCCGGAACGATCGACGACATACGCGAAGGAGGCAGCGGTTTCCCGAACGCCGAAGAATTCGGTGCTCGGCCCGACCCCCTTCCCAAGCCCACCTCCCGATCCGCCCCCCGATCCACCGCCACCGCCGCGTCCCGATCCGGGAGCGACACCGACGCCCTGACGAACGGTTCCCGGGTCGGCCCCCTGAGTCTCGGCCGTCGGGCTCGGCACGGTCGGGGCTGAGTCCAGCTCTCCCGACGGGACGTCCGGCACCGGCTCGATTCGCGAACCGACCCCGCCCGGCTCTCCCGGCGCCCCGCCCCCCGCCTCGGCCGGGGCTCGGTTGTCGATTGGCCCTAACTCCGCGTGCAGGACGTTACGCCTCCTCACATCGTCCGGGTCGAGGACGGCCACCGCCACCAGGGACGCCATCAGCACCAGCACTCCGTGGAAGGCGAGCGTGCTACCCAACGATCCAGGGTTGGTCAATGGCGTGTCGGGCAGAGGGTTCGGCGTTGGCATGGTTTTGAGTGCTTGTGGACAGACCTCATCGACTGCAACCCTGGCAATCCATTGCACGAGGGCCTTCTCGTGAGTGCATGGCTCCCACATATCCGCTAGTTCTGTGCATCGACTCGGGCCACACTCCCATGAGACGTGCAATCGGGCATGAGCCGGGGCACCGCACTCTCTGCTCTGGTCAGCCCGACGCCCCGCGGTTCTCGGGGCCCGCTCCATTGTCCTCAGGGTGCCAGAACTCGGCGCGGGAACGGGCAGGTCGGTGCGGTACGCGGGACGGCGGCGGAGATGCTGGAGCCCCAGTATGGCGATGACAGCCACGGCCAGGAACCCCGCGATCCAGCCGTCGAGCGAGGAGAGGTCGGGGAGCGCAGTACCTTCGCCCTTACCGGGACGTGCCCGGGGTTGCGGTCGGCCCGGCCCGACGATCAGCGGAGCGAGCCGCTCGGCGTCGGCCCCACGATAGCGAATCAACCGCAGGAACGTCCCCCGGAAATCAACGTCCCCAGCCAGGGCATCGCGGTCCTCGATCGACGGATACAGCAGGCAGAATGGGTTTCCCTCGTCGTCAACGATCCACAACTCCGTCAGCGGTGGAAACTCGCCCCGAGGCGGCTGCCGGAACCGCCGCGAGGCCCGGCCCGCAACCCTCACGAATCGACCGCGAAATGTGTCGGGCTCGGTCCATAACTCGCGGAATGATACGGACGCGACATCGTCGCCGGGCGGAGCGACCAGGGCATCACGATAGTCGGCGAAATCGGCTGGTCCGATGTAGCCCTCGTCGGCCATGGTGCCCAGGGAAAATATCAGCAGGGCCGTCCAGGTGACGCCTGTCGTTCGGGGAGCGATCATGGCGAATCTCCCTCTGCTGACGCATCCCGGCCCGTCCCCGCCGGGATTAGCCGGATGGCGATGACTCCTGCCCTCTCGCACGCCCCCAGCAGCTTCGCCGCCTGGTCATAGTGCAAATTGTCGTCGGCCACGAGCGCGACCCGAAGCGGTCGTCCTGCCCGACTCGTTTCCAGCACATGTAGACGCTCAGACAGCGTGTTGAGACCATCCAGAACTTCGCCGCCAACCCGTAGGGATCGCAGCGTTCCCGATTCGTCGGCCACAGCCCGCACGGTCACGTCGGTCTCGGGGGCGCGGTCCTCCTGAGAATCAGCGGTCGTCCTGGACAGGCGGGCCCCCGCCCGGCAAGGCGGCCGGCGCGGCGGGCAGGTCGAGGTCGATCCGCGACTCGCCCGACGGGGCCTGGAACGTCAAGATGAAGAACGCGAGGAGCTGGAATGCCATGTCGAGCATGGGAACGACGGGAAAGTACACGGTGTCCGGCGGTTTCGGTCGGCCCCCACGCATCGACTCAATCCTCCCGCAACACGACCAGCGTGAACCGGGCGAACCCCTGCCGCTGCGCCGCCAGCAATGACCGCCGCACCGCTCCATAAGACGCCGCCCGGTCGGCCCGAACGATCACGAGGGTCGGCAACTCCGTCCGATCCTCCGCGCCGACCGCATCCAGCCCCTCTCGACGCCGCCTCGCCTGTTCCACCCACCACGCCCCGGCCGCCTCAACATCGAGCGCACGCTTTCCCACGACCAACCGATCCCGCGCATCGATCGCCACCGCCAGCCGATCGAGCGACATCTCTCCACCAGGCAGCGCTGCCGGCGCCTCCGGAAGCCGCACCGCCCGTGTCGCCCCCTCCAGCCGGGTTCCAAAATGCACGAGCATCATGAAGAACACAATGAGCTGGAGGACCACATCGAGCATCGGCAGCAGGTTCGGCTCGGCCCGCAATGCGCCCCTGTTCCGCTGACGTCGGGGCATCTCCAGGCCCTCTCAATGCTGAAATGCCGAGGTCACACGAGAGAGTTCGCGCATGTCGCCATACGATAAGCGGAGTCATCGCGATTTCGGATTACGTCGCTCACGGTCCCGTCCCCTTGGGTGGCAATGCCGACCGGATGGGGACAGGCCCGCCGGGGGGCGAGCTCGACACGGTCGTGTTCGCGGCGACGAGAGGATGGGGGGCGCGGACGCCGGGGGCAAACTGTTCAAGCAGGGCTTCGGCGGTCAACTGGACTTCGAGGGATAGCCGGGCGATTCGGTTGCGGAAAAGGGCGTAAAAGGCAATCGCCGGGACCGAGAGCGCGATTCCTTCCAGCGTGACGAACAGGGCTGTGGAGATCCCGGCGGCAAGCTGGCTGGCCTCCGGGGTCGCGCCGGCGGTGGCGATGGCCTGAAAGCTACGGATCATCCCGTAAACGGTGCCGACCAGGCCGATCATCGGGCCGAGTGTGCCTACCGTGGCCAGGTACGTCGTGCGATGCTCCATCTCCATTGTCACGTCCTCGTTGGCAAGTTCCAGCGCCCGTTGCGCGGCGACCTGCCCTGAGGGCAGCTTCCGCACCGCCGGAGCGAGTGTCCTTGCGAGGAACGATCGGTCGTCGAACAGGCGACCGTAGGCCCGGTCGTAGTGCTTGCGACCGAGAAGGTCCATCAGTTCTTGAACCAGCGGCTCGGGAATGGCCGACGCGCGTCGATAGTGGGCGAACATCCAGGCCACCACCGCGACGAGGTAGAACGACATCCCCAGAATCACCAGCCCGATTAGCCCGGAGGCCCGCGCCATCCAACGCAGGAACGATTCGGTGCGCTCGCCGTCCCTCGTGACCAGGTCCGTCGGCGATTCATCGGCATCCGACACGGTCTCAACGGTCGGACCCGAGGGTTGAGCGGTCGCGATCGTCGAGACCAGCGATGAAGACCCCAGGATCAGGCCTGCGATGAGGAGCAGCCGCCGGCCAATACTCTGCATGTGGCACCCGAGTTCCCCTGGAATACCGACGTCCGATCGGCCGCTGTTCCATCTCCGCACGCATCGACGCCAGCCCCCTGGATTTCGAGTGACGCCAGGTTTGGTTACGGCGGCAACACATCCTCAGAGCGGATTGGCCCACCCGTGATCCTCGATGGGTTCTGGAAACATCACCCTAGCCGATCCGGTCGGGTTGAGGCAACGGCCTGAACGGCGACCGACATCTCGGAAAGTCGTCTTTGAAGACAAATACCATCGCGGTTCTGTTCGGCATGGTCATTTGCGGGTGGGCAAGAACATGGCCCCGCGGCGGCTCAGCGTGCCGCGCGGGGCCTGGGCTCGGGCTCTGTCACTCAGGGCGGCGAAGCTCAGGCAACCGCTCGCTCGGGCTCGTCCGCTGCCGGCTCCTCGGGATGGAAGACCATCAAGTCGATCCGAGTGAAGGACTCGTGGGTGATCTCAAACGGAGCGCCGTTCAGGCCCACAACTCCTCAACAACCGCATCGTAGTCGCAGTCCACGGCCGGATCGTCCCAGAGCGCGATGAACTGGGTCTCGTCCTGGATCGAGACGTCGAGGCCCAGGTCGCACAGGTAATCTCCGATTAACTTGCGCCGGGATGCTTCGGCGGTGAAGGTCCAGCGCACCACATCGACGACGTTCGCGTTCAGTTTTTCGCTCATGTGTTTGGCTCCGACCTCCGTTGTTGGACGCATCGCCGTTCCGCCAGCCGCCAGGACTGGCAGGAGGGATCGACCCCAACTCTTCTGATATCGGCCTGCGGACGAGGAAACTTCGGCGTGGCCTGCATGACCTCAATCCCTTGGCGGGCCTCTTGACCTGGCGTCGCGGTCGTCGCATCGTCAAGGTCGGCGCGATGCGATTGATCCCCTGAGATTGGCCGGCGGAGGTTTTCCGGGTGTTGCTGAATGATCCCGCGACAAGGCCCCGGATTCGCCTTGAATTGCTTCGATGGCGAGCGATCGGGCTGGTGTTGATGTTCCTTGTCGGGTCGGGCCGGTTCGCGACGCCGGCCCCTCCGGGCAAGCTCGTGTTTCCAGGAAAGGAATGGCAAACCGTTCCACCGCAAGAGGTTGGGGCCGACCCGGAAGCCGTCGACCGGCTTTCCCGGGAACTTGGAGGGCGGGGCTGCCTGATCCAGGACGGATACCTGGTGAAGTCCTGGGGGAACCCCGAGGAACGGAGCGACTGGTACTCGTCGGTGAAGCCGGTCTTCAGCACACTCCTGTTCTTCGCCATCGAGGAAGGTCGGGTCGACAGTGTGGATGAGCCGATCCGTCGTTGGGGTTGGGACTTGCATCCCAGGGACGAGGGGATCACCTTCCGGCACCTGGCCGACATGACCAGCGGCTATGCCCGACCGGAAAGACCGGGGCAGGCGTGGGCTTATAACGATTTTGCCATCCAGCTCTACCAGAAGACGCTGTTCGACCACGTGTTCCAAGTCGACCCGAATGGGATCCTCGACGGGCGGCTCGGGGTGTTGCTGTTTCAGGATCGGCCGAGGTTCAACGACAGACGACGACTGATCGCCTCGCCCCGTGACTTCGCCCGGCTCGGGTGGTTCTGGATCAATCGGGGACGCTGGGGGGACCGTCAAATCCTGCCCGAGCGTTACTTTGGGGAGTACCTGAAACCCGACGTGCCCGTCAACATGCCCGCTTCGGCGCCGGCCGAGACGGACGACTACCTGGGCATCGGCACGTTCGGGGGCGGTTCCGACCACTTCACGAAGTACGGCGCCGGGATCTATGGATTCAATTTCTGGTTCAACGCGACCGGCCGGCTCCATCCCGATCAACCAACCTGGCCCGACGCACCGGCCGATACGATCATGACAATCGGGTTCGGCGGCAACAACATGGTGATGATCCCCAGCCGCAAGGTCGTGCTCGCCTCGGCCCGGGGCGACTGGGGCACGCTTGAAGCCGGCGAGGCGCACTCGGTGATGAACCGCCGGCTCGCCCGGCTGGTGGACGCCCTCGGGCCGGGTGCCGGTGATTAAGGCGGCGGACCGGCCCCAACACACTCTCACCTTCGGATCACGATCGCCGCTCGACACTGGTCCAGCCGTAACCACCCTGGATGGCGAGCAAGGCGGCCTGGCAGTCCGACTCGGAGCGGAAGCTATAGACCTCGGCCTTCCCCGAGGGGACCGGGACGCCTCCGAACCGGGCGAGAGCCCGGCCGATCGCGTCCGCTTCCAGCCCCTCCCGGCAAATCTTCAACTGGTGAAGCGGGGGGTCGTCGCCTGGTTGCGATTTCTCGTAGCCGAGCGTCTGGAGGATCTCCAGCACCTCGCTCCAGGTCGGGAACGCCCGCCCGCTCCGCTTCTTGTAGTCCTCGATCGCCTGCGCGAGTTCCGCCACGGCGCCGTCGGATGTCTCGTTGTGGCGTGTACCCTGGCGATTGAACTCTTCAGGGATCGTTGTCGGTCTCTCGATCTGCTTGAGTCGACTCATCATCAGCCTCCTGGCTCGAGTCGTTCGCAACGCGGCGCCGGTTGATCTGGTTGGCCGCGAGGCGGTCACGGGCCGGCAAACCCGGCTCATCCGTGGCCCCGAGCGACTTCGGGGCAAACGACGAACCACAACGGCACGCAAGCGGGCTCGCCGATGCCCGAAGGAGACATCCAGGTTGCCCCGAAGCCGCACGAACGCGCGCGCGCTGGACACCCGGCGGATCGTGACCTAAATTGCCGCCACCGGCGATCACCCGCATCCGACAGCACGATGCGATCGGGAGAGCCGAGAGTCCGGCAAGTCGCGATGGTCGCTTGCGTCGGAAACATCGTGGGCCTGAAGTGATTTCGAGGAGGGGTGCGATGAACCCCTTGATCGTCTCCGATCCGAACACGATGATGGGCAAGCCGGTTGTTGCCGGGGCCGGATCACCGTCGAGTTGATCCTGGAGAAACTCGCCGCCGGTGAGACCGTCGAACAGTTGCTGGACTCGCGCCCGACTGAGCAGGCAGGCGGTTTCGGCGGCGCTGGAGTTCGCGGCCCGAGCCTTACGCGCGGTTGTCCCTTACTCCTTCGCCATCGCGTCGAGCTCGTCGAGCGTGAACCGGACGTCGACGATGTAAGGCGGCTCCCCCTCGGTCCAGTGGCCGTAGGTGGTCGTGACGATGGTGCCGTCGGGGAGGACTTCGACGCCGGGGTAGGCGCAGTCGCGCCCTTGTGGTTGTCCATCAGTCGCACGCGGTACTGACCTTCGCGTCCCTGGACGATGTCGTCATACGTGCCGACCCAGCCGACCCAGTCCCCCTTCGTCGAGCTCTCGTGGGTGGTGTCGCGGAAGCTGATGAAGAGGCGGCCGTCGGGAGTGTACTTGCCGACGTGGCGGTCGCCGGTCAGGGCGCCGGGCAGTTCGCGAGGCTCGGTCCACGTTTCCCCCTCATCGTCGGAAAAGATCACATACGAGTTGTCCTTGCGGCTGTTCTCTCGCAAAAGGACGGCGATCTGCTTCCCGTCGGGCGAGCGGACCAGGCCAGGCTCGCAGAGGTGGGGGCCGTCGGTGCTGACGGCGATCGGGATGGGGTCGCCCCAGGTCAGGCCGCCGTCGTTGCTGAGGGTCTTGTAGACGGTCCAGGTACCGGTGGTAGTGCCGGCCGGCGAATCGCGGTGCTTATTGGGCCCGCCGTGGAGGAACCGGCCGTCGTCGTGGAACAGGGCCATGTAATGGCCGGGGCCGGTCCGTAACGGTTCGACGCTGGACATCGCGACGACCCCGCCGAAGTCGCCGATCGGCTCCAGAGGCGACCAGTTGTGACCGTCGTCCTCGGAGACGGCCATGCGGATCGGGTAGAGCCCGGAGAACATGATCAATCGTTTCTTGCCCTGCGCATCGATCACTCGGTGGATCGTCGGCGTCTCCTGCGACGTGGCCCAGTTCTCGGGGGTGGGCTGGCGGTCGGACCACGTGAGGCCGCCGTCGCCGCTCCGTTTCAGGACGACCGCCCCGGCGCCGTGGCCCTTGGGGTAAACGCAGACGATCGTCTTGCCGTCCTCCAGAAGGACCGTCGTGGGATGGCCGAGATACTGGCCCGCCTCGCGATCAACGATGACCTGACGCCGGGTTTGGCCCGCAAGGTCGATGAGCGGGATCGTGTAACCGCGCGAACGTTCCGGTTTTTCCGCGTCGTCCGCCCTCGCGGGTGGAAACGGATTTGCCAGGCAAGCCACGGCGAGCAGAGCAGGGATGGCGAGACGGCATGGTCGGGTCACGGGTCGTTCCTCGGAGGGGAGCACGTGTTGCATCGATGGACAACCCGAATCGTAGGGCGTGGTGAGGGTCGGTCGCAAGGGCCTGTTGCCGGGACAAGGCACCGATAAACAGTGTTCCAGGGTCGGATCGTCGGCTAGGATCAGAGGTCGCATCGCCGTGACCCTACGCGAGGCACAACCCCCTGCTTCACCACACGCGACTCGAAGGTTCCTCCCCATGAAACAACCGTCGCCTTCTCTCCTAAATCGATTCCAACGGATCGTCTTGCTTGTGGCGGTGTCGTTAAGCGTTTTGTCGGCGATCCAGGCCCAGGAGGCTGCCGACGGCGAACCGGCTCGGCCAAACCTAATCCTGATCATCGCGGATGACATGGCCTGGAACGACTGTGGCGCGTATGGCCACCCAACGATCCGGACGCCGAACATCGACCGCCTGGCTCACGAGGGCATGCGGTTCGACCAGGCGTTCCTCACCTGCTCGTCATGCAGCCCGAGCCGTTCCAGCCTCATCACGGGCCGCTACCCCCACGGCACCGACGCCGAGGAACTGCACTGGCCCCTGCCCGCCGAGCAAGTCACCTTCGTCGAGAAATTGAAGGATTTTGGCTACTGGACCGCCGCCGCCGGCAAGTGGCATCTGGGAAACGCCGTGAAGGATCGGTTCAACGAAGTTCGTGAGGCCAACCCCCGCGGGTTCCAACTCCCGACCGGAGACGAGGCGAAGGCGGGGCCCGACGCTGGCCAGCTTGCCTTCGAAGGCGAGGGTGCGGCGCAGGCCGGTTGCGACCAGTGGGTGTCGGTCCTCCAGGACCGACCGAAAGACCAACCCTTCTTTCTCTGGCTGGCCGCCCTCGACCCCCACCGCGACTATCAGCCGAAGACGATCCCCGACCCTCACACGCCCGAGGACGCGGTTGTGCCGCCCTACTTGCCCGACGTGCCCGAGGTTCGCAAGGATTTGGCGATGTACTACGACGAGATCTCCCGGCTCGATCATTTCGTCGGCGATGTCCTCGCCGAGCTGGATCGCCAGAAGATCGCTGACAACACGGTCGTCGTCTTCATGAGCGACAACGGCCGCCCCTTCCCCCGCTGCAAGACGACGGTCTACGATAGCGGAATCAAGACGCCCCTGATCGTTCGTTGGCCAAAGCACATCGCGCCGGGGCGTACCTGCGAGAGCCTGGTCAGCTCGGTGGACATCGGGCCGACCCTTCTGGATCTGGCCGGGTCGCCCCCACTCAAAACGGCCCGCGGCCGCAGCTTCGCAGCCCTGTTGCAAAATCCTTTGAAATCGTTTCGTGAATACGTCTTCGCGGAACACAACTGGCACGACTACGCGGCGCACAAGCGAGCGGTTCGGACGGAACGCTTCAAATATATTCGCAATTATGACAATGCGCTGACGTTGTCTCCCCCGGCGGACGCCGTGCGGAGCCCGACGTTCCAGGCGATGCGCCGGCTCCGAGATGCCGGCGCGCTCACACCAGACCAGAGCGCGTGCTTCGTCCAACCTCGGCCGGCTGAGGAACTCTATGATACCGAGCGAGACCCCTACGAACTGCACAACCTCGCGCACGATCCGGAGTTCGCAATGGTTCGGGACGACCTGCGGGCGGTGCTCGCCGATTGGGAGAAGAAAACCGACGACGTTTCTCCCGCGCAGCTCAGTCCCGACGAGTTCGACCGGGAAACAGGCCAACCGCTGACCAACCGCGTGCGGCCCCGTCCCTCAAAAGCCGAACGTCGGGCGGCAAATGGCCCATCTGGTTCCTGATTGAGGACCGAGGACTGAGGACTGAGGACTGAGGACTGAGGAACGAGGAACGAGGACTGTGGAACGAGGACCGATTCGCCCGTGCCGGTGATCTGATTTCAGTCCTCGAACATCGTCGAGGACCGATTCGTTTGTGCAGGTGATTTGATTTCAGTCCTCGAACATCGGTCCTTGGCTCTCGCCCATAATCCGGACCAGGCTCAAGAAAGCGTGCGACGGGCCCAATCGTTGATCGGGCCCGAGATATTCGAAAAAAAGACCAACACCTGGGCGTGTTCATCTTGGATCACATGAGTTGACCTGTCGCAACGTCTCCGCGCGAAGCTCAACGAAGATTGACGTGTTTCGAACCCTCGGATACTCTCACCTCGGACATGAAGTTGACCAGGAAACAACGGGGCAGGGATGCCATCCCACCGACTGCCCCCTGCCATCATCCCCGACCTCACGCCGAGGCAACGTGAGACCGTGCTCCCAGATCGGAGTACGGCATCTTCCAATCCGCCCGGTGGGGGGTCGCTCGATTTACTGAGTTCCACATCGACAGGGAAACATGACCGAGGGCCGAGGAGCTCGCGCCGACGGCCGAGGACGCAGCGCCGAGGATCAGCGCGCAAGGTCCGAGGACGACGCACCGAGGGCCGAATGAAGGATCGCGGTGATTCTGTCATCTGTCATGCTTCCGCTGTCATGTTGATCCGCATTTTTCGGAGCCGCCCGGCAATGCGCGTGCGCTACTTCGCCGATGATGGCGTGTACGACGTCGATGTCCCCGACGGATCACGGATCGCTTACCGGGGCCACGTTCAGGTTGGTCCCAATGCGTTCCTCGACGACCTGTTGCTCGTCCCCTGGCAAGGACGGATCGCACCGATCCCCGGCGAGGTCCTCCCCGTTCTGGCACAGATCGGGATGTATGGTCTGAGGCTCTCAGGAGCGCCGCCGATCCGGAGCCGGGGGTTCGGTCGGCGATCGGTCACGGCCCGGAACGACCGGGACGCGCACCGGCGAGGCGTTTCATCGGTCCACGGACCGCGACCAGGTGACGGACCGCAATGGTTGAGACGCGACACCCCACTGTTTCCTCCCCCACGGGCGATCAGTCAGGCCCTTTGCAACCTGTCCGCATCGAGGTTTGCGTGGAGGGGGTGGAGTCCGCACTCGCCGCTCGAGAGGGAGGAGCGGACCGCGTTGAGTTGTGCGCAAACCTTGCGGTCGGCGGGATCACACCTTCGGCGGGCACGATCGCCGTGGCCTGCCGTCGCCTGAGCATCCCGGTCCACGTCTTGATCCGACCCCGTTGCGGTGATTTCCTCTACACGGAACCCGAGTTCGAGGTCATGGCTCATGACATCGAGGTGGCCCGTTCCCTGGGAGCCTCGGGGGTCGTGCTTGGCCTGCTGACCGAGGATCGCACAATCGACCGCATCCGCACGGCCCGATTGGTGACGGTCGCCCGGCCGTTGAACGTCACGTTCCACAAGGCTTTCGACTCGACTCGCGACCCTTTTGAAGCTCTGGAAACCCTGATGGATCTGGGTGTGAACCTTGTCCTGACCTCCGGACAGTCCCCCACGGCGCGCGAGGGAATCAGGTTGCTTGCTGATCTGGTGCGTCGAGCCAATGGCCGGGTTCGCGTCGTGGCCGGGGGACGGATCACCGAGGCCGATATTGGCCCTCTGCGTGACGCAGGTCTGCGCGAGATTCATGTCGGTTCGGCAGCCAGTGACGGATCAAAGACGAGCGCGGCGCGGACCAGGCGAATGCTCGAGATCGCACGCTCGGCCACCCACGACTTTTGAGCGACTCCCGACTCTCGACGCATCGTGACGCGGGAGGCCGTCTGACCGGAGTGTTCAGGGGCTCACTTGCGAGATGGCCACATCCAAGACCAATGCCGTCCGGCTTCTGGAACACCTCGGCGTCTCGTTCGAGTTGCGGCCGTACGAGGTGAGCCCGGATGACCTGGCCGCCGAAAGCGTGGCCGCCAGGATCGGTCTGCCGCCGGAGCAGACGTTCAAGACCCTCGTCGTCAGGGGGGACAAGCATGGCGTCTGTCTGGCGGTCATTCCGGGCAACAAACAGCTCGACCTCAAGGCACTGGCCCGGGCGACCGGCGACAAGAAGATCGATACCGTGCCCTTGAAGGAGGTCCAGCCGCTGACTGGCTACATCCGGGGGGGCGTGACGGCCCTCGCCTGCAAGAAGGCATATCCTGTCCATCTCGATGAGTCCGCGGTGTTATGGGAGCGGATCTCGATCTCGGCAGGTGTTCGCGGAACTCAGGTTCTGATCGCGCCGGTGGATTATGTCCAGATCACGA
This sequence comes from uncultured Isosphaeraceae bacterium, assembly GCA_963779675.1. Classification (GTDB taxonomy): domain Bacteria; phylum Planctomycetota; class Planctomycetia; order Isosphaerales; family Isosphaeraceae; genus CAVZZM01. Next base: position 344,498 of record CAVZZM010000014.1, on the reverse strand, counting down.
AGGCCCATCTCGCCGCGATCGCCCGCGACAAGGAGTAAGAGGCTAGCCGGAAACGGTTTTTATGTGAAAGCGAGCAAGTTGGGTGGCCGGGGCAAAGTTTTCGTGCTCCGGTCTGGGCTCTGGGGGTGACGACAGGGCACGCTGCGCTTTGCCCCGGCCACCCATTCGACGTACCTTCCGGGAGAATCAAGCGACTCCAGATCGCCTCTCAGCCGGTCAAGCCCTTCAGTTGACCGAGGGGTCATCCGGCAGGTGGCGGAGGCCAAGAATGTGGGGCAAGCTCGCCGATTGGATTTCCTTGACCACGGTGTCCCACAGGTCGTCGGCGTCAGCGGTCCAGAAAACATGCTCAGGACGGGCAGGTAGGGAGAACCAGGAATCCTCGGCGATTTCGTTCTCAAGCTGGCCCGGCCCCCAGCCGGCATAATTGGCGATGATCAGCGAGGGCTCGGCCATTTGCCGGAGGATCTGTTCGAGCTTGGCAGCATCCGCGGTGCTGAAGATCCCGGGCAGAATCGGCATATCGCCGAGCGACTCGTTGGTGTGCAATACCATCAGAGGACCGGAGACCGGTCCACCTAAATTGATCGCCTTGTCCCACTTAAAGTCCTCGTTGAGGATTTGCTGCGCGATATCGGTAATCGTCGCGTCAGTCGGGCGGTTCAAAACAATCCCTGCCGCCCCTTCCTCGTTATGCTCGAATATCAGCAAGACGGTGCGGAAAAAGTTCGGTTCGAGCAGTTGCGGCGTCGCGACGAGCAGGTGACCTTTGAGAGAGTTCATGGGAGGCGAACCAGGTACGGGAGGCATGTTCGCAGCGATGGTTTACAGCATCATCGTCGCACAGAACGCCAGAACATGCCAATTCCGTACCAGGAACCTCCGGCCGGGCCTCCCCCCGAATCGCCGTTTAGAAGAGCGGCAGGCGTCGGCCGACCGGCCGGGCGGGGACATGCACAGCCACCGGTAGGAACAGGCTGCGCGTCCCGCCGACTCCACGCTGAAGGCCGTCCGGTGCGCCGACGCGGGGCAGGAGGATCGCTTCCCCCTCCAGATCCTCGTCGCGCAGGCAGAGGGGCACCGGGACTTCGAGAACGATCCTCGGAGTTCCGACAAAGAACAGCAGATACGGCATGGGGGCATCGTCGCGGATCCGACGCGCCAGGGCCGTCCAGGCGAAAGGCTGGGGAATGAATGGTTGGTGCAGATAGCAGCCCAAGCCTTCAAAAGCATGGCTGTCGAGTTCGTGGTCGGGGTTGAGGACCCACTCGATCGTGTCGGGCACGAAATCGAGTTCGGAACGGGGCATCAGCGCCAGGGCCATCCGGGCGAGCCCCTTGTAGGCGGCGATCGGCAGCGTGCTGGCAGGCATCATCTCGCCATCGACACAGCGGCGACGAAACGCCTCGAACTCATCGTCGAGCGCCCCGGCAAACAGGGAACGGCACTCGTCGCACTGCTCGTAGGTGAACAGGGACGTGTTGCCAAGGGAGGGGGCAACCACCGGCGCCGGCGGATCGGAGAACTCGGCCCGGGGCTCGGCCATCTCACAGAACCGGCAGACCCGACGCTCGGGCACACCTAGAATCTGCCTCGCTCGGTGCTCGAGCGTCTCGTGAGCGATGATTTCGTAGTTCAGCGCGAACAGAAGGTCCTGTTCGGCCTCGGACCAGTCCTCGATTTGCCAGCCATGATGGCCCCCGCGGCGCTGCCAGCGGAAATAGGCAGCCATGCGGACTTGTTCCGGCGACGGCATCAAGGCGGGCCCCGATCCCAGGGTCGCCGCCCGGCAAACTTCCATGATCGGCATGGGACGCTCCTTCTTCCTGCCACGAACCCCGCCACGATCTCCCTATCGCGACCGACCGATTTGGATTCTAACGAGTCCCGGCAAACTCACCTAGCCGGACCGGCGTCGGAATCTAGGGCCGACGAGTCACCGTCCCGCTCGGACCAACCGACTGAATAGCCCCTTGCCTGGCGTACCCGTTGGCGCCATGATGTGGACCGCATCGTGAGTTGACACAATCGCCCGACGACTCAACCTGGAGAAATCGACCCATGTCCCGCATGTTGCTGTCTCGAGTTTTCTTTCTCGCCCTGAGTTTTGGCCTGGGAATGGGGGCCATCGTTGACTCGGCGAGGGCTGAAGGGCCGCAACTGGCACACATGGTCTTCTTTACGCTCAAGGACGACTCCGAGTCGTCGCGGAAGGCGCTCATGGACGGCTGCAAGACGTACCTCTCAGGGCACGACAACGCCGTGTACTTCTCAGTGGGTACTCGGGCCAAAGAGATGGATCGGGACGTCAACGTGAAGGATTTTGACGTCGCCCTGCATCTGGTCTTCGCAAACAAGGCGGCCCACGACGCCTACCAGACCAGCCCGCGCCACCTGAAGTTCATCGAGGAGAATGGCGACCTCTGGGAGAGCGTCCGCGTGTTCGATTCATTGCTGGAAACCGAACCGGAGCATTCGGAAGCGCGCTGAACGGACCGGGCGATCGGGGGAGCGCTCGCCCAACGATTACGCCACCGCCAGCACGTTAACTTCAAGCTGTGCGAGGAACCAGCGGTACTCGGGTCGGGCGGCGAGATCGTCATAGGACACGGCGGCGTCGAGCATCGCGCGCATGGACTCCAGTTCGGTGCGGTGGTCGTCTCCGTCGTAGTCGGCCTCATCGAGCATGAGTTCGACGCACGAAAGGGCCGCGTCGCGCGCTTCCTCGAAGGTCGGGTAGCGGTCGCAACGGTCGGCGTCTTGATGACCTTGGGGGTCGAAGACCACCGCGTTGACTTCATTGATCGCGGTCTGGATGTAAGGCTTGAACTGGTTATTCATGATCGGCGAGGCTCCGTGATCGATCGAGTTTGTCGGCGTTGTCGCGGTAGCATTACGCGAGGGACTTCCGGTTGGTTCGGACCAATCCGGAAGTGCCTACTCGAACCGCAGGTGCGTGACCGATTCGCCGGAGTCGCGCAGTTCGATCAGGGAGTCGATGCCGATGTCGAGGTGAGTTCGGGCGAATCGCCCGGTGACGTCGCGGTCGCTGCGCGAGGTCTTGACCCCCTCGGGGGTCATCGGGTTGTCGGAGACGAGCAGGAGCGCCCCCTTGGGGATGTGGTTAACGAAGCCGACGATGAACAGGGTTGCCGTCTCCATGTCGATGCCCAGGGCACGGACGCGTTTCAGATAGTCCCGGAACTGCTCGTCGTGCTCCCAGACCCGGCGGTTGGTCGTGTACACGGTGCCGGTCCAGTAGTCGAACTGGTGCTTGACGATCATGGCGGAGACGGCCTTCTGGAGCCGAAATGACGGCAAGGCGGGGATCTCGGGCGGCATGTAGTCGTTGCTGGTGCCCTCACCCCGGATAGCGGCGATCGGCAGGACGAAGTCGCCGATTTTGGTCTTCTTCAACCCGCCGCACTTGCCGAGAAATAGCACCGCGCGGGTTCAACCGCCGCGAGCAGGTCCATGACGGTCGCGGCCATGGCGCTTCCCATGCCGAAATTGAGGATCGTCAGTCCCTCGGCGGTGGCCGACTGCATCGGTCGGTCGCGGCCCTGGACCTCTACGCCAAACCGTTCCGCGAACATCTCGACATAGTTGAGGAAATTACTCAACAGGATATAACGGCCGAAGCTTTTGAGCGGCCGCCCGGTGTATCGAGGCAGCCAGTTCCGCACGATCTCCATTTTGGTCTTCACGTCGATCGAGTCCCGAGAGGCGTAAGAGACGAAGGCACAGCAAAGGGAGCGCTCTGAAACCTACCTGTGCCGTGAAAGAAAGGGCAGGTTCAACTCCCGGGCACTCGCAACCGACCGAGGAACAGGATGCTCCCATTGCGGTTATCGCGGATCAGGAAAAGGAACGGGTGGTCGGCACGGAACTCGACCGGTGGCCGGGGGGCGGCGGCAAGCACGAACATGAGGACCCCGGTCGCCGCCGCCGCTTCCGTGCCTTCTTCATTCACGCTCACAAACGCCTTGTGAACCACCGCGGAGATGGCCAGGTTTTCCTCGGTCGCCATCCCCGAGAAGTCGGCCCGACCCGGATCGAATGGTACGCTCATGCCCATCGTTTTGAAGACACCACCGAGCTGGAACTCCGCCGTGATGGTGAACCGGGGCAAATGGACGACGACCTCCTGCGAACGGAGGCCCGCGATCCAGCGGTTCAGGTCTCCAACACTCAGTCGCGATTCGAGTTCGGCCAGGCCATCCACGGCGTCGGGCAAGACAACCAGCATCACCAGTTCGCCGCAATCGTACGGCAGTTCGAGGACCTTCAGTCCCTCACCTGCCCAGAGGCGATAGCGGCCCTGTCGATACATCAGGGGCACCGTCGTCTCTTGGCCGGCCTCGGCGTAGAATGGTTCGTCGCGGGTCAAGTCCTCGACGAAGGGGCTGGACCACTTGCCCTTGAAGTAGACGGCGTTCGTCAGCACGAGCCGGGTCAGAGCATCCAGCGCACCGGCCGGGATCAGGTTCTTGATCTTATCCTGGGTTTGCTCCTCGACCCAGGTGTTGATGCGATGGCGAGCCGTCTCGGCGTCGTGCCGAAAATCGACCCGTGCGAGTTCCGCGCCGTAGGCGTCGCGGGTCACCGCCAGGTAGTCCGGCAGGAAGCGGAGCCCTTCTTGACCCCAGAGTCGGTTCGCAATGCTGAGTTGTCGTCCCTGGTCCTCAATGTCGGAACTCCAGGACTGACCGAGGACAGCGAATGCGGATTGGAGCTCGGGAGGCGACAGGATGAAGTGGAGCACGCGGGCCATTTGCTCGGCGGTCTCGCCACGAGCGCCGGCGTAGGTCATCGCCAGGGCCGTCGAGAGGCTGGCAGGGGAGAAGAACAGGTTGTCTGGCCCACCCTCCCGGAGCTTCGCATAAAGATCGAGGGCAAACTCGTTGTTGCCCGCGACGACCGCCTGCACGTTTTCGCCCATCGCCAACTCTCCTTGTTCGATCGGACACGTCTCTCACGAGTATCCCAGGCCGCTCGAAGCGAGGAAACGCTCCACCTCAACTGTTCGGAGGGAGAGATGGACTGTTGCCATCTCGGCGATGCCCGCCAGCTTTACAAGGTTCTTTCCGCACGCAAATTCCGGCTGATCTCGAACGCCCGGTCGTGCCGAAAACGATGCGGTTGAAGAGGAGTGTTGGGGGATCGGAGCGCGATCACGCTCTCAGCACGCCGCCTCGTGGGTTCGGAGGTGTCCCGCCTTGCGAAGAACGATCCTCGCGGTGCTGTTCGCCGTCTATCTTGTCGTGCTGATCGACCTGACGTTGATCGGCTTCCGTCAGCCCGGCGCAGGTTGGAACCTCATGCCCCTGATGACCATCCGCCATTACTGGACTGTGGGCGGGATGGCCTGGATCATCAACGTGATCGGCAATCTCGCCGCCTTTGGACCCCTTGGTGTTTTCCTGGGGACATCTGGAGTTCGGTGGTCCACGGCCCTACGGGCCTTGCAGATCGGCGCAGCCCTGAGTCTCGCCATCGAGTCGCTTCAGTATGCCTCCGGCCAGCACGTGGCGGACATTGACGACGTTCTACTCAACGCGCTGGGGACGCTTCTGGGCTACCTCTGCATTGTCGGCGGGCGGCGTCTCGCGTTGTCGCTCACGCTCCGTCGGCCGATCTTCGAGGGGCCTTGACTCAGTACCGGCTGTGGGCTCTTACGAGCATCGAGGAGCGTCCCGGTCACGTCATGTACCCTCGACGTTCGACCCTGGAGTTCGGTTGCCGACGCTGATGGGTTCGTCCACAATGGGCGTCTCCGTGGCCGGGGTGGCGTGGTCCCGGCCTGTGTCCACAACCGGCCTCTGTGACCACCCGGGACGCGCCCGAGGAGTCGGCCCCATGATCTGTTTTCGTGCCCTCGCCGCCCTGTGTTCCGCCCTGCTCTTGCATTCCATCGGCGAGTTGGCCATCGCGACGGAACCGGCCGCGGCGCCGAACCGTCCCAACGTGCTGTTCCTGTTCGCCGACGACTACACCTACGAGGCCCTCGGAACACTGGGGACCACGGACGTCGAGACGCCGAACCTTGACCGTCTGGCCGGTCGCGGGGTGCGGTTCTCGCACGCCTACAACATGGGCTCCTGGTCCGGCGCGGTCTGTGTCGCCAGCCGTACCATGCTGATCACCGGACGGCAGATCTGGGATGCCCACCGGATCTACAACCAGACGGACCTCGAACGCGAGGCCGGGGTTCTCTGGCCACAACTGCTCTCGAAGGCGGGATACGACACCTATTTCACGGGCAAGTGGCACATCAAGGCCGATGCGGAGAAGACGTTCGACGTCGCCCAACACGTGCGACCCGGCATGCCGAAGACGGTCCCCGCCTCCTACGACCGTCCGTTGCCCGGACAGCCCGACCCCTGGAGCCCGTACGACCGGTCGCTCGGTGGATACTGGGAAGGGGGCACGCACTGGAGCGAGGTCGTGGCCAATGACGCCATCGATTTCCTCGGCATGGCCGCGCACAATGACGACCCGTTCTTCATGTACATCGCCTTCAACGCACCCCACGACCCCCGGCAATCTCCCCGGGAATACGTCGAGAAATACCCCCGCGATCGCGTTCAGGTTCCGACCGACTTCCTGCCCCTCTATCCCTACGCCGAGGAGATGGGTGCTGGCAAGGGGCTTCGAGACGAGCGACTGGCCCCCTTCCCGCGGACCGAGGAATCGGTGCAGGTCCACCGGGGCGAATACTACGCCCTGATCACGCATCTCGACGTTCAGATCGGCCGCATTCTGGATGCCCTGGAACGAACCGGGAAGGCCGATTCGACCTGGATCGTTTTCACGGCCGATCATGGCCTGTCGCTCGGGCACCACGGTCTGTTCGGCAAACAGAACCAGTACGACGTCAGCGTCCGCGTCCCTTTCCTGGTGGTCGGGCCTGGCGTGCCGGAAGGGCGGACCATCGATGCCCCCATCTACCTTCAGGACATCCTGCCCACGACCCTAGCCCTGGCCGGGGTGGCGCCGCCGGAGCACGTCTGGTTCCGCAGCCTCCTGCCGTTGATCCGAGGCGAGACGGATGAGTCGCCTCACGGCGCGATCTACGGCGCCTACCTGGAAGTCCAGCGGGCCATCACCGACGACGGCTACAAGCTGATCCTCTACCCGAAGGCCCACAAGGCCCGGCTGTTCGCATTACAGTCAGACCCCAACGAGATGCACGACCTTGCCGACGACCCGGACCAGATGCCCCGGATGCGCCGTCTCTTTGCCCGCCTGCGGGAACTTCAGAATGAGCTCTCCGACACCCTCGACCTGGCCACCGCGTTCCCCGACTTGAAATGACCCACCCGGTCGTGCGAGGAACGAGCCGGTACGGGATCTTCAATCCGTCCGATACGGCGCTGAGACCGAGTGGGCAAGGCCCTGGCCAAACCATCGAGGTGGGGGGGCGAGGCCAGGGCCTCGCCCTCCCGGAATCCGATCCAGGGAGGAGCCTGAACACCGATGGCTCCAGGGCAATTGCTCGAAGGATCAACGTGCCGCGCTTGTTGCCCCCGCCTTGTTCATCCGGCGTTGCATCTGGTCATCATGGAGGTTCGCCGGAACCAGCGTCTTGGGTGGGATGGCCTCGAACCAGCGACCGTCCGGGTCGGTCACGGAGGGCTGGTTGGTCGTCAGTCCGACGAGGTTGATCAGGTCACAGGACCACTTCTCCCGACTGCCTCCGGATGGCCAGCCCTGCGGGCGGTCGGCCCGGATGTTCCAGAAGGTTTCCCAGGCCCCGCAGTGCCAGCCGATCGCGTCTCCGCCCCCCGAATGGAACAACCGCGTGCCGGCGCCGGCATCGAGCTCGGTCCAGAGGTTGGCATGGTTCGCGTAGCGGTGGTGGTCCAGGGCCAGATCAACACCTTTGCCCTGCATCACGACGTTGCCGGTGGAGCCTCGGGTGACGGTGACGTCGTGGATGAACCGGGTGCGGAAGTCGAAGTCGGTCAACAGGCAATCGGTGCCGCCCATCACGATCCCGTGGTGGCCGGTACACTGAAGTCTCTGATCTGGAGTTCGAGCCGATTCGAGCACGATGCCGGTCAGGGTGATGTTGTTGCCGTCGATGAAGATGCCGCTGTCCGAGTGACGAATCCGCACGTCCCGGACCCAGCAGTTGCGTACGTCACCCAGATCGATCGCGTTGAAGCCCTTCTCAGTGAAATGCCCCTCGTACGGGGTGACGGGGAACTCGAACCCCAGGCCCTCGACACCCACTTCCTCGACACTCGAACTGGCCGGGTACAGCCCTGGGCTCCAGTCGAGCCGCACGTCGGTCCGTAGCGGGCGATCGAGTCGGACCTGACGGCGATCCACGTCCACCGCGGCAACGCGTGCCAGGAACGTCTCGGAGAGGCGACCGTTGAGTTTCTCGACCGGACCGGAGTCACCGTTGTAGAAGTATCTGGCCATCGCGTTGTCGCGCGTGTCTCGCATGACCAGGCGCACATCGTCACCGACCGCGAACGGCTTTACATCCTCGACGGATAGCTCACTCGCACCTCGCCGCGCAGGGGCGACGACCCGCGAAAGCATGCGGTTGGACGTCCGGCCCCGTACCACGATGAACCCGCCGGACCAGGAATAGTTGCTCGTCGGACGGCCGCTGGTCGTCGCCCCCTGGTTCGGCTTGACGCGATCCAGCGGAGTGGGCATGACCAGGATCGAATGATCCGCGCCTGCACCCTGGAGGACGGTGCCGGAATGTGAGATCGTCACGAAGTCGTTGAGGACATAACGCCCGGCTGGAATTCCGATGACCTTGCCGGGAGACTCCTCGATCGCGCGTTGAAACGAGGCGGTGTCGTCTGTGCGACCATCCCCCTTGGCGCCAAAGTCCTTGACGCTGACCTCCGCCTTCCGGTTCGGCGGGAGGGCTTGCTCGCCCCGGTGATAGCCCGCGTAGGAGAAATCCGGCAATCGCGAGCTAGCCGACCAGAGTTCCCCGTGACGGCCCCAGAGTTTTGAAGTCTCCGGCTCCGCGGCCTGACATCTGGTGGCCGTGAACCCGAATGCCACGGTGGCGGCAATCAGACAGGTGGCGAGTCTCGTACCAATTTCGCGCATGGTGATGTCCCTCAGTTTGGATGACGTTCGCGAAGGCCGTAGGGCCGATCGCCTGCGATGTTCCTAACGGTCAATCGGACCGCCACGAGAGGAAATCGAGCCGCACCTCGTCCCCCCGAGCGGTTGAGTCCGGTGGGTCGAGCCGCAGGCCGGTGATCGTTCCCTGATAGCCCCTGGCTCCTTCAAGGTCGACCTCATAAGTGCGGAGCCCCGCGTTGGGGTCCACTTCGAACGAGGCGGATCGCTCGGCCGAGAAATCATTGTCGGGAACGCTCCAGAAGAGGGTTGCCCGCCCGGCACGAGGAAACGCGGCGCGAACGAAGAGCTTCGGGACGTCCTCAGCACGCCACCACTGCTCCGGCCCGATGAACTGGGGGTCGTCCCCGGTCGTCGTGATGTTCAAAACACCCTTGTCCGGCGGGAAGACCGCGTCTCGGGCATTCCGGTAGGTCCAATGTTGGCGGGTGCCATCAAAGCGATAATCCGGCCGGTTGTCCCGAACGCGGTTCGCCACGGCCACGGCACGGATCTCGTCGAGCGTCCCCACAGTCAGGATGTACTCGTACTCATAGACGATGTTGTGATCCAGAATCTCGCGACGAACCGGGGCGATGTAGCCGGTCGGGTCGTCCTTCGGACCGCCAACGTTGGGCGTTCCGTGGAACCCACCGATGAACGAGTAAACCCCCGGGTGGGTCACCCCCACGCCCCAGTCGTCGTCATCCACCAGCGCGGCCCAGTTCTCGGTCGCCGTCCAGTGTTCCCAGGGCGGGCCGGAGTTCTCGATTGGGAGGACAGGCTCCCTCTCGAACGGACGATCGCCATTATATGTGATCAGGCGATGAAGCGTGCCGACGGTGTAGACGGCAGGAAGCTCCTGGTTCCGCGCGGGGTATGGGTTGGTGTCGGGACGGTCGTTGGTCAGCCGACATCGCACACGCGCCGACGCACCTTCCAGCGTGATCCACGTCTCGAACGTACATTCCCCGGGCACATTGTTGAGCGCCCACTGCATGGGGATCGTCTTGACGTAAAGGGACTTGCCGTCGTTACGGTGGTCGATCACCCGGGCGGGGTTCCCGTAAACGTCCCCTGAGCCGATCGGGTTCCAGGGCCAGTTCGGCCAGGACGGGTGGGGATCACCGAATGGCTGGGGCCCGGCGTAGTACGACTGCTGGACCTGCCGTCCCAGATCGTGGGAATTGATCAGATTACGGTTGTCCGAAGCGCGTGAAAGATGCGTGATGGTGCCGCCGATGCCCAGGTCGACCCCGATTCGGATCGAGCCATTTTCCAGTGATTCCACCTCACCACCCGTACCGGCGTGGAGCATCGCACCACCACTCGGGACGCCGAGGAGGATCAGGACGAGAACGTGGAGTCTCATGGAGCGTCCCCAAGAAATGCGGAAAACCATGATGTCGGGATGTTTTTGAGTCTCGGTCATGGCGGGAGGAGATTGGCCTGCGGACCTCTTGTGGAGGTTTATTTAATAATCGACCTCGCGACCATGAGCGGATCGCCGTGGCCTACCCGTGGGCGCTGTCGATGAGAACGTCCGAGAAGACTTTGGCGATGTTCCCGGTTCCCCGCACCTTACCGAGGCGACTTACCGTTCGCAATCAGGCGGCAGCGGGTTCGGGCCCGCCGTCGATCGAGAATGGGTTTCGCCGGTGAGGGCGAAGTGGCTATGCTCAGTCTTGGGATCGCTTTGAAAAGGCCCTCACCAAGCCCTCCGTTTGTATTCATCTTGCCAGTTGTTCGATTGCCACAATGTCGAAACACCCACAAGTTATCCCCGGGGACATTGAGACGAAGCAGGGGGACGCGAGTTCCCGTCGGCGAATGCTTCTCCGCGCCATCTACGTTCTGGTCCTGACGATTCTCATCGCCGACGCCGGACTGACCATCATCAACCTGCAGACCATCATCGACAGCGACCGTGCCGTCGATCATTCACGTGAAGTCCTCGTCGAACTCGAACATACCCATTCCTTGCTCAAGGATGCCGAAACCGGGCAGAGGGGTTACCTGCTGACCAATCAGGTCCGCTACCTGGAACCCTATTATGACGCCACGGCGCGGCTGGGAAGGCACCTTGATGCCCTCGCCCTGCTGACGGCCGACAACCCGGAGCAGATCGAGCGGGTCGCCAACTTGCGACGTCTTGCCAACGCGCGACTCCAGATCTTGCAAGATGGCTTGAAGGAACTCGAAGCGATCGGGTTGGAAGCGGCTCGAAAATTCATCCGAACCAACGATGGCCAGCGCCTCATGGCCGAGGCGCGTCATGTCGTCGCGATTCTCCGCGCGGAGGAGGACCGCCTTCTGGCCAAACGATCGTTAGCGTCTCTCGACGCCGTCCGGTGGGCCGCCGTGTCCTTCAGCACGGTTACCGGCTTGGCCGTGGTTTTGCTCCTGTCCCTTGCCTGGCTGAAAGCGCGCGAGGACGCCTATCGTTCTGGATTCGAGATCGCGCTGCGGACGACCGAGCGGCGGTTTCGCCAACTCGCCGACGCCATGCCACAAATCGTCTGGACAGCCACTCCAGACGGAGACATCGACTACTGGAACGATCGTTGGTTCGAAGCGACCGGAATGGACCGAGAGCGATCCTTCGACTCGGACGGGTGGATGGAGGTCATCTTCCCCGAGGACCGGGAAAGTGTCCGCGCGACCTGGAAAGACGCCCTGCGGACGGAATGCGACGTTGAGGCCGAGTATCGCATGGCGGTGCGCGGCGATTACCGGTGGCACCTGGGCCGGGCCGTGCCTGTCCATGACGACCATGCCCGGATCGTTCGCTGGTTCGGCACGGCGACCGATGTCGACGACCTCAAGAGGGCCGAGGAGGCCCTGCGTGAGGCGGACCGCCGCAAGGACGAGTTCCTGGCAACTCTGGCACACGAGTTACGCAATCCGCTGGCCCCGATTCTCACCACCCTGCACGCGATGCGTCGCGACGGTGACGCTCTGGACATGGTGGAGCGGGATCACGAGTTCGCGCGACTGGAACGGCAGGTTGGCCGGTTGGCCCGACTCGTGGACGATCTCATGGACGTGGCTCGGATCACCCGTGGCCGCATCGAGTTGCGTTTGCGAACGCTCGACCTGAGTGAGATCGTCGATCAGGCCGTCGAGACCAGCCGACCACTCATCGACACGCGACGACATGTTCTGCACATCGATCGACCTACCGAACCCCTGTTACTGGAAGGCGATCCGGTACGCCTCGAACAGGTGTTGGTGAACCTGCTCAACAACGCGGCGCGGTACACGGAGCCGGAGGGAACGATCTGGCTGAGCGTCGTTCGGGACGGAGATGACGCCGTTTTGAAGGTGCGCGACACTGGCATCGGCATCATCGCCGAGATGCTACCCCGGATCTTCGATCACTTCGTTCAAGGGGAACGCCGGTTGGAACAGTCGCAGGGCGGTCTGGGGATCGGGCTGGGGTTGGTGAAGTCTCTCATTGAGTTGCACGGTGGTCAGATCGACGCTCGGAGCCCCGGGCCCGGTCAGGGTAGCGAGTTCGAGGTCCGCCTTCCCGCCCGGGTCGAGCCGACCGAGGACCAATCGTCCGTGAGTGTCGAGCCGCCCGTCTTGACCGCCACCCCTCCAAACTCGGTTCCTGACACTGTGCCTCCACGACTCCGTGTGCTCGTCGTCGACGACAACGAGGAAGCGGCCGATAGCCTCGCGAACTTGCTGCGTCGGCTCTACCGGCAAGAAGTTCAGGTTACCTACGACGGGCCCTCAGCGCTGGAGGCCGCCGACGCTTTCCACCCCGAGCTGATCCTGCTCGATCTCGGCATGACCGGGATGGACGGTTACGAGGTCGCTCGACGACTTCGAAGCCGCTCGGAGTTCGCCCGAACGCCGATCATTGCCGTGACCGGCTGGGGCAGTGACAACGACCGAACTCGAACTCGACATGCTGGCTTCGATCATCACCTGGTCAAGCCGGTTGAGCCTGAGATGTTTGAGACCCTGCTGAACCTAACGGCAGAACCTCGTTAATTCCCCCGATCGAACTGGCAGGGAGCGTCCCGACCCGTTCTGATTCGACTGCGGCGCGGGTCCCCACGCCCAGTTATCGCGCCGCGATGCTAAAAAAGCTGGCTGGCCGTCCTGCTCCCACGCGGAATCAAGATCCCGCTTCGTAACAGTCGAACCTTTCGCAACCGATCCTCGTTAGAGTGGATACGTCACGTCCGGGACATGGGCTCGTCTGCCTCTCACCGCCTCGGACTGGAAATTGCGAACCTCCGGCCAGCGATTTGCATCTGCATGAGTGACATGAACAGGCATGGCTCAGGGAAAGTCGACGACGACGTGGAGGTTCGTGACATGGCCCAATCATCCACCACGATTGTGATAGAGCCGCCCACCGCGGCGATTGAAAGCCAGAGCGATCGGGAAGAGACACTCCGCCGCTTGCTTGATCGTCTCACCGCGACGGACGTGACCCTGGGAGAAGCCAGGGCGATTCGTTCGGAGCTGGCCGGGCTCATCGGCGTCACCGCGGAGATTCTCGACGATGGCCCCTGTCATGAGCACTTCCCCTGTACGCAGCCGAATGTCCACATCGCGGCCTGATCTCCACAATCATGGAACGCTTAATCTCCGGCGAGCTCATACCAGAGTGGCGACTGGTCTTCGGGCTCGCCGTTGTAGTTGATGGTGATCTCCTCACCGGGACGGATGTCCCGGATCGCGAGGAACACCTTCGCGCGAGGCGGCTTGACCTCGCAACGGGCGTTGGGAACGTACGAGTGATTGTAGAGCGATCCGTAGCCCAGCGCCAGCGTGACCTTCCCCCGCCCCCATTTGACTGAGTATTCCCAGAGTTTTGTCCGGCCCGCATCGCTCTCGACGGCTTCGATCGGTACGACCAGCACGGGAACCTGTTCGATGACCTCGCCCTCGTGGATCGTTCGGCGGGCGAACACGCCGCGCCCCTTGTCCTTGACCCGTTTGACCTCGATCGCATCCGACTGAGTGAGCGTCATCCGCATGCTCCACCCGGTTCCCGACCTCGATGACTCGGGATAGAATCATCGGGCATGAGCGGGACTGCAAGGGCCCGGCAAATCCCCGACCTGTGACTGATCCCGCCAGGAGGTTCACGATGGCCACGAAGCCGACGCGGGCCCAGCAGCAGGCCGGCGACCTGCTTGCCCACGCCCTCGCCCTGACCGCCGAAGCACGACGGCTCGACGGCGGCGGCCGGCTCGATCAGGTCGGGTTTCGAGACGCGGCGACACGGATTGCCGAGGCGTCCTCGGCCTTCGATCTCGATGAACTCGTCTCCCGTGCCCTCGCGAGGCGTACCCGAGATCTCGGCCTGCGCTCCGATGCCGTCGAATTGCTGACCTTGCTGGAAACCGAGGTCGCCCCCCTGGATGCCCTTCATATTCCCGATGAGGAGCTTCGCGGGCTGGTGGCCCGTCTCGAAGAGGAGCTGGGCGATGTCTGAACCAGACACCTCGACGGGGGGCTCGACCAGGTTATCCCGGTTCGCCCATGTGCCCCGGTCGACCGCAGCACTTTTTGTACTTCTTACCGCTGCCGCAGGGGCACGGGTCGTTCCGACCGACCTTCGGCCCGGACCTGTGGATCGGTGTCGTGACCTCGACCCCGACCTCGGGCTCCGGCTCAACGTCCACCTCTCTTAACAGACCACTGTCACCAACCGCCGTCCGGAGCAGCCCCCAGCCGTTCTCTTCCATCGCGGCGTTTCGCCGCTCCAGCCGCTCGTGTTCCCAGTCTCGCAGCCGCTTCCAGCGTTCCGCGTCGGGCAGGGTGATTCCAAGCACGACGGCGACCGTCAGCACCCTCTCCTTCAGGTCGACGAAATACTCGGCGTAACCCGCCTGGATCTCGTTCAACACGACCTCGACGCCCGGCTCGGAGAACAGCTCGCAAAGCGCGTTGCAGAGGATCGTGCGAGCGAACTCGTCCTCCTCGGTCTCGAGCAGCCTCCAGGATGACCGCCTCGGACTCGGGGGCCTTCAGGTTTCCCAGCACGCCCGTGCTGTACGACTTGAACCCTTCGGACGCGGTGGGATAGGCCTCGCCGATCAGGCGAACAGCCTCGGGGTCGCCGATGCGCACCAGGGCGTCGCTGGTTCGCTCCAGCAGGTAGTCCGTGTCGATGTGAAACCTGGAGACGAGCGACGGGATCGCCTCGCGGAGCCGTCGTGCCCCGGCCAGTTCGACCAGGAAGATCTCCAACCAGCTTTCCGAGACCCCCGAATCTTGAAGCATCCGGCAGATCGTGTCCCCGTCGGGAACCTCGTGGCAGACCAGGGCCTCGATCAGATCGGCGGAGTATTGAGGTCGAGATCGCCGGTGGTCCTCGCATCTTCGGAACGTCTCGAGAAGTCCTGAAGCTCCTCCCAGAGCCGCTCCGCGGGCCAGGTTGCGAGCTCTCGGCGCCGGTGAATCCTCGGCAGCGAGTCGTGGTTGAAGTGCGGGGTTTCGAGGATCGCTGCCTCACGGTCAGCCAGGAACTCCACCGGCGCCTGTACGACGGCCTTGTTGAGATGACAGATGACGTTCTCTTTCTCCGCCACGGCGAGCGTGGCAAGAATGTTCTCGAACGCCTCCGCCGTCAGGGGGAGCCGTTTGAGAAAGGTGAGCCCTGAGATGTCCTTGCGGTGCCCGTATCGTTGCCACGCCGTCAGGATGAGCGGCGCGATGTCGGGATCGCGCGACCAGCTTGTCCCGAAGTAATCGGCCGCTTCATGACGGACGAAGGGATCCTCGTTCAGCAGTTGAGGCTTGATTTGTTCCGAGAGCAGCATGGGACGACCTCGATCTCCGATTTCTCACGACGAACGTGATTCACGTCCCTCATAAATGGCCTTGGCATCCACACGCTTGGAGTGAATCGGCGACCGGACACGAGCCATCGTACCGAATCTACATCCGTCGCAAGGCCTTGAAGGCGACCCCATTGGGGGACGATGATTCCGATCGTGAGTTGTTACAGGACGACGCGTCGCACGAAGTCATTCAAAAATGGCCAAATTGCTAATTTTGCCACAAGACTTGAAAGAAAATGGAAAAAATGGGAGGCAGAGTATAGGATCGCTTCGGATCGTCACACTATATTGTTCCCATAATGCAACGGAATCCTCGATCGTCCCGCTGGGCGGGCATCAGTTCCGCCCTGGGGTCGGGTCACGAATGGAGTCTTGCCGACGTAGCCATGACGTTCCTATAATGCATGCAGACAATGATACGCCTGCCCTTCAGCTTTGGGGTTCTCGATGATGAGTCACATCCCCTATTTCGAGCGGCTTGTCGAGACGGCCGAATTGGTCGTCCGTCATGCGGATTACCCGGGCAAGGGCGCAATGCTCGAGCACTGCCGTCGAGAGGTGGAGGACCTGACCGAGGCCGGTCAGATCAGCATCGCCCAGGGAGAGATGCTCCGTGAGATCTTGCAAGGTAAGTGCCCTCGTGAGGCAAGTGCCCCAGCCCTCTGGTGACGCGACCGCCGGCACGAATCGCGAGTCGTTCGAGACGCGAAAGCACCGTTGGATTGGATCCGACAAGATTTCTAATATATGGGCACAGGGTGATTCCTGTGGGAGCCGAGGTGGTCGTGCGGGCGATCGTGATTGGCGCGTCAGGGCAGATCGGCGGCTGGCTGATGCGGGGGCTTCACGCTCGAGGCGTCGACGTGATCGGCACCTATGCCAGCGTGCCGTTTGATGGGTTGGTCCACCTCGACGCCGCCGATCCGGGGGCGGCGGACTGGGTACGTGCTCAACGTCCTGATATCGTCTTCTACCCGGCCGGCTACACCTACGTCGATGGCTGTGAACGCGATCCCGGTCGTGCCCGATCCGCCAACCTTGAACAACCGCTGGCAATCGGCCGGGCGGCGGTCGAGGCGGGTGGACGCTTCATCTACTTCTCCACGGACTACATCTTCGACGGGATGGCCGGCCCTTATGGTGAAGAGGACTCACCCAACCCGTTGTCGGTTTACGGCCAGTCGAAGCTCGACGCTGAGCACGTGCTGGCGCGGGAGCTGGGCAGCTCGCAATTGACGATACGGACGAGCTGGGTCTACGGCCCCGAGCGGCAGGGCAAGAATTTCGCCTACCAGCTCGTCCGCACTCTGGCCGCCGGGAAGACGCTCACCTGCCCCTCTGATCAGGTTTCGAGCCCGAGCTACGCTCCAGACGTGGCGGAGGCGTCCATCCAACTCGCGGAGCGCGGGACGAGTGGTGTTCTCCACGTCGCTGGCCCGGAGGTTCTCGACCGTGTCCGGTTCGCCCGCGCTCTGGCCGAGGGGTTCGGCCTCGACGTGGGTCTGATCCTCGGCATGCCGACAGCCGAACTCGGACAGCAGGCATCTCGACCACTCCGGGGAGGGCTCCGAATTGACGTGCTAGAAGCGTGGTACCCTCGACTGATGCGACCACTGACGCTCGCCCTGGGCGATTTCCGTACTCACGTCGGCAGCGACGAGGGGTGGGCCGACCCGTCGGCGTCGCCCCGGGCTTGATGTAACACCGTTCTCAGCATACGATCGACAGTGGCGAATCACGGGCAGGAGAACTGCAATCGCAACAGTTCCCGGCCCGAGCAACCGTTGAATCACGAGTTGCGCGTTCGTTGCGTCGGGAACACGCCAGCAATACGTCCCTTGCCGTTCCACCACACGCCCGACCGGCAGGGGACGATCCGCTCGGAGACCGGGTGACATGAACCCGGCAGGGCGAAGGAGTTCATCATGGCCGGTTTAGGCAGGTATAAGTTGTCGGACGCCGTCCCGAAGCCGATCGAGGGAGATATCCCGGCCGGCGGCAAGGGGAGGAATTCGTCCAAGACCAAGTCGATGCAAACCCGAGAGTCTCAGGAGAACCAGAAAGCCCGGAATGCCGGGCCCTCGAAGCGGGAGCGGATGGTCGAGATCGGCCGGGGACAGCAGCAGGCCGGGCGGCAGGGCGGTTCGTAAACCCCGAGCCCAACGACTCAGGCAGTCCCGATACCTGGCGGCACCAATCGCAAATGAGGTCGCACGACCGGAAGAGCCTTCTCGAACCGGTTCTCTCGACCTGAGCGATTCGATCGACGTTCTGGAACTCTGGACCGGGCCCGCCATCCGATCGGCGGGCGGGCCTGGTCATGAGGATGCTTGATGTCGAGCAACGTAAGGTCGATCGTTCGACTCAGGGACGATCGCTCTTGAGTTTCTCGATGAGGAACTCGTTGGAATCGGAATAGTTCGGGTCCTTGTGACCGGGATAGGCGAGGAGCGCCTCGTCGCCGTTCTCCTTGAGCTTCTCCTGGAGCATCAAACCGAGCACGGCCGAGTGGGTTGGATCGCGCTGTTCTTCGCCGACGCGGGCCGGCTTGTCCTGGCCTGGATAGTCGAGGAAGACCGGCGGGTCTCCTGGTCCGGCATGGTTGTAGGGGGAATACTCCTCGAGCCAGGGGAGGACTTCATCGCGGTGCTCATAAAAGGTCTGGAACTCGGTCGGCCGATCCTGACCCTCCTTGCGGAAGCCGAAGGCATGTCCACCGTATGCCATGTTCGGCATCCAGGCCCGGGTGCGTTGTGGGTCGAGGTCCGTCTGGGCACCGACGACCGCCGCGCAGGTCAGCCGGGTGGATTCCCGGGCGATCGGGTCCGAGCTGTCTGGATCGGCCATGTCGTCGTGCAGAGCCAGCCAGAGTGAGGAACACGCGCCGGCAGAACTGCCATTGGCGCCGACGCGGGTTTTGTCGATGTTCCATTCGTCCGCCTTAGACCGCAGGAACTGTAGCGCGTGCGCGGCATCTTCCAGCGGCCATTTGACCGGCGGCTCGACGCCGGCGTCCTGGGCCTGGGAAACGAATCGGTAATTGATCGCGGCGACGGAGATGCCGTTGTCCAGCAACTTCGGTACGTTCACGGAACTGATCCGCCCCTTGTCGCCGCCCATCCAGCCACCGCCGTGAATATAAAGGACCAGCGGTGTCGGCTTGTCCGACTCAGCCCTGTAGAAGTCGAGCACCTGGCGCGGGTGGTCGCCATAGGGGACGTCCGCATGCGTGGGCTTCGGCCCCTGCGCCGCTTTCGCCTTCGATTCACTCTTGGCCTTGGTCGCCTGCGCCTCGGCCGGCAGGCACGCCGCGGTCCCGAAGAGGGCCGTCAACAAAGTCAGTCGGACCAGATGGCCCAATGCGAGCGGTTGGTGATGCATGGTCGTGAAGTCTCGAGGGAAACGGGAAAAACCAGGCCATCCCTGGCATTGCGCGGCGACACATCCGAGCCCGCCGACCCGGGCCTGAGCTTAACGGGTGACACGCCGCACGCAAGTCCTGGCGTTCTGGACAACTCGGAAATCAGGTCAGGTCGGCCGCTTTGGCTCAGGAGGATTTGAGGCTTAGCGGTTGCCCATTGACCGAAAAACGGTGGACGGTTCCAATCGCTCGCCGAGCAAGCAGGTCCTCCCCCGGGTTCGAGAACTTCCCTCCGGGGCCCAGGACCTCGATTCTGGTCCCATGACCAGGAGACAGACTTCATGCGAACGATCCTCGTCGTCGACGACTCCACCAGGGAACGCGAGATGGTCGGGGCTTGTGTGGAGACGCTCGGAGTGAGGCCGATTTACGCGGGAGATGGGCGCTCCGCCCTGAAGGTCCTCGAGAACACATGCCCCGATTGCGTGCTGACAGCTCTGCGACTACTCGACATGGACATCCTGGAGCTTGTCCGACAGATACGCGCGCGATACCCGGCGGTCCCCGTCATCCTGATGACAGCCAACGGCCTCGAAGGCGACGCGGCCCGGGCCTTCAGAGGGGGGGCGACCAGTTACGTGCCCAAGCGTGATCTCTGCCGGGGACTGGGTGCGGCCCTCGAACAGGTCCGCTATGCATCTGAGTCGGTTGGCCGCGGGTCTCGGGTGCGGGGCCTGCTGGAACGAAGTGAGGCGCACTATGTACTGGCCTACGACGATGAGTCGTATCGAGCCCTGATCGGTCACTTACAGGAAACGCTGGCGCGTCTGGACTTCGGCGACGAGACGGAACGGATGCAGATTGCCACCGCACTGACCGAGGCACTCGCCAACGCTCGTGATCACGGCAATCTGGAACTCTCCTCCACCTTGAGAGAGCAGAGCGACTCCACTTATGCCCAGCTTCGGGCTCAACGAATTCAGGACCGCGAGTACGGGGATCGGCGCGTCTACGTGACGGTGCATCTCGGCCCCGAGGAGGCCGTGTTCGTCGTCCGGGATGAGGGGCCTGGCTTCGACGCGGCGACACTACCGAACCCGACGGACTCCGAGAACTTGCTCAAGCTCTCCGGACGCGGCATTATGTTGATTCGCTACTTCATGGACGAGGTGCGGTTCGACCCCAAGGGCAACGAGATCACGATGGTCAAAAGGCGACCGATCTCGTAGCCGGAGGAAGTCCTTGTTTTCATCCCCGGGGTGCCCATCATGATTCGTGTCGTCGCGACCCTCTCGGCCCTGCTTCTGTCCGCGTCTCTGGCGCCCGCTGACGAGCCGACGGTGCTGAATCTGTGGCCCAAAACGGCCCCTGGTGAAACCGGCGCGGTTGTCAAGGAGACGATCGAGCCCTCGCAGCCTGAGGAACGCTCGCAGCGGAAAATCACCAATGTCACCCAACCGACAATCGCCGTGTTCCCGGCGCCGAGGGAAACCAATACGGGAGCGGCCGTTGTCATCGCACCCGGCGGGGGCTACAACATCCTGGCATATGACCTGGAAGGCGAAGAGGTCGCCACCTGGTTGAACGCCATCGGTGTGACCGGAATCGTGCTCAAGTACCGCGTCCCCCGGCGTCCCGACCAGCCGCGCGATCGTCCCCCGATCGGGCCCTTCAGGACGCCCAGCGGGCCATGAGCCTTGTGAGGAGCAAGGCCGCGGAGTGGAACATCGACCCCAAGCGGATCGGGATGCTCGGCTTTTCCGCCGGCGGCCATCTGACCGCCTGGACGGCCACGAACGCTGAGACGCGCGCTTATGAGTCGATCGACGAAGTGGACCGCGTCTCCTCCCGTCCGGACTTCGCCGTGTTGGTTTATCCGGGTGGGTTGCAACAGCGCGAGATCCCCGATGCCCTCAACGAGGAGATCCGTGTCACGAACGAGACTCCTCCCTGCTTCTTTGCCCATGCCGACGACGATCGCGTCAGCAGCGCGAACAGTGCCCTGATGTACCTGGCACTGAAGCGGGCCGGTGTCTCTGCGGAGTTACATATCTTCGCCAGCGGCGGCCACGGCTTCGGCCTCCGGCCCTCCGACAAGCCCTGTTCAACCTGGCCGAGCCTCTGTGCCGGGTGGTTGAAGGACCAGGGCTGGCTCACCCCCACACCCTGACGCCGAAATGTCGGGATAGCGTTCGGCCGATTTTTACCCGGATCGGCCACCGCTCGCCGATCGGACTGAGATCTTTTCTCCGATTGCTCGAAAAGGTTCGAGCACCACGTGCCGTTGAGACGGGCACAGAACCGGCGTGATGGTTGACATGAATGCTTGATGATCGACTTCTTGACACGTCATCTTGAGATCTGAGCGTTCGGATCGCGCCGCGGTCAATCGCCGTCGCCCAACGCGTGCCGATAGGCATCGGCGCGGTCGTTCGGTACCCGAGCCATGTCGTCGAGGACCGCTCGGAGCTTTGCCCGCGCCACGATAGCGTCGATCGAGCGAATCCCGGATGGAAGCGGTGATTGCTCAAGTGGATCGGCCGGGACATCGAACAGCCGACCGTCGTCATAAAGCTTGAACCGCTGGTCGCGGGCGAAGCGGCTCAGGGTGAACTGGTCCTTGTCCCAGCCGGGCCGAGGGTCGTAGTGGCAGAAGACCCAGTCGCGAGGGCAACCCGCCTCGCCCTGAAGCTGAGGGAAGAACGAGAGGCCGTCGAGAAGTACATCGTTGGGCCTCGGTGCCCCGGCGGCCTCCAGCAATGTCGGCAGAAAATCCGTCGAATCGACGAGGTCGTTACTCACGATGCCCCCCGGCGTGGTGGACGGCCAGTTTGCGATCAACGGCACGTGCGTCCCGGCGTCGGTCGTCAGGCCCTTGCCTCCCCGCACGGTTCGATCTTCCATGCGCGACTCGATCGCCTGGTGTGTTCCGTTGTCGCTGAAGAACAGCAACAAGGTGTTCTCACGCAGGCCCAGGTCATCGAGCCGGGCCACGATGCGGCCGATGACCTGGTCCATGTGCACCACCATCTCGCCGAAGTGGCGGTCGTGCTCCTCAAGTCGGCGTGATGGGTCGTGCCATTCGGGACTGTCCGGCGTCGGCACGAACGGAGCATGCGTCAACACCATCGGGTAATAGACGAAGAAGGGCCGATCGCGGTTCCGCTCGATGAACTCCAGTATGTAATCGGCGAACAGGTCCGGTCCATATTGGCCCTTGAGGTCGTCGCGCTTCATGCCGTCCTGAACGATGACGGGATCAGCGTAGCGCGAGCCCTTATCTTCGGTGTGGCCCGCGTGCCAGACACAGTAGGAATCGAACCCGGCATTTTCCGGCGGCATGCCGATGTTCCGTCGTCGCCCGGCGCCCGGATAATCCGGCGGATCGTAGCTGGTAAGTTGCCACTTCCCGGCAATGCACGTCGTGTAGCCGGCTGATTGCAACAAATGTCCGAAGGTTCGCTCGCGGGGGTCGAGGATCCCGAAGGCCACCCAGTTGCGGTTGTTGTAACGGCCGGTCATGAGCTGGAGTCGGGTCGGCGCGCAGAGCGGTTGAGCGTAGGCATGCGCGAACCGCGTTCCCTTCCGTGCCAGGTCGTCGAGGACCGGCGTCGGGTAGGACGTGCCGCCGTAGCACCCCAACGCCTCGATGCCCAGGTCGTCGGCCATGATGAGCACCAGGTTCGGCCGCCGTGTCGCGCCGGATGCGGGTCCGGTCGCAACGGAGCTCGACGAGAGCAGGATTACGGTCGCGATCAAGGGAACGACCCGCTTGACCCAACCACAGAAGGCCGTGATCCTGGGACGCATCCGAGAGACTCCCCAACGCTTCATGATCGCGGGATGTTGGCGTGGCGTACTCGACCAACGTAACTACCGACGATCCGATCCGGAAGGGGATGCGAACAGGGGCCGTCCCGGGGCCCAGGTTCCGACCCCAGTCAAGGAGCGAAATATGTTCTCGAAATCGGACATTCTAACGCGCCGACAGTTCGCCCGTTCGAGCGGGGCGCACGCACTCGCCCTGAGCCTGGGATGGGCCTGGCTGGAGGCCGAGTCACGCGCCGCCGAGGGCGATGCCCCCCGGTCACTCAACCGATTCCCGAGGATGATGCAGGAGTCCACGGTCGCCAGAGTCCGCCAGATTTCACGAAAACGCCAGGAACGGTTGAATGGACTTACCACCAAATCCGACGCCGAATCCTACGTCGCCGATGTTCGCGACCGGATTCGTGAGGCATTCGGCCCCTTCCCCGAGAAGACTCCCTTGAACCCGCGGGTCATGCGCCACGGTGGAGCGCGATGCCTATCGAATCGAGAACCTGCTGTTCGAAAGCCGTCCCGGGTTCCTGGTCTCGGCCAACCTCTACGTACCGAAGGGCCACGACTTCCCGCGCCCGGGTGTTGTCGGAACGTGCGGTCACTCGGCCAACGGCAAGGCGGCCGAAGCCTACCAGTCCTTCGCGCAGGGGCTCGCCCGCCAGGGATACGTCGTGCTGATCTACGACCCGATCAGCCAGGGAGAACGCTTGCAGTACCCGACCAAGGAGCTCAAGTCGAGCGTTGGTGTCGGCGTCCGCGAGCACTTGCTGGCCGGCAACCAGCAGTTTCTTGTCGGTGAATTCATGGGATCGTGGCGCGCGTGGGACGGCGTACGCGCCCTCGACTATCTGCTCACCCGTGAGGAAGTCGATCCGAAGCAGGTCGGCGTGACGGGCAATTCCGGCGGGGGCACCATGTCGACCTGGCTGGCCGGGGTCGATCCCCGCTGGGGGATGGCCGCCCCGAGTTGCTTCGTCACCACCTTCCTCCGCAACCTGGAAAACGAGCTGCCTGCCGACACCGAGCAATGCCCCCCCCGGGCGCTCGCGCTCGGCCTCGACCACGCGGATTTCCTCGCCGCCCTGGCGCCCCGCCCGGTCATTGTACTGGCCAAGGAGAAAGACTTCTTCGACGTCCGTGGTGCCCGCCAGGCTTATAATCAGCTCCGTCGGCTTTACCGTCTACTCGATGCCGAGGCGAACGTCGGCTTCTTCGCCGGTCCGTCATATCACGGCTACTCGCAGGAGAACCGCGAGGCGATGTACGCGTGGTTCAACCGCGCCACGGGGACAACCGAGGCGTCACAAGAACCCAAGTTGACCATCGAAAAGGACGAGACGCTCCAGTGCACACCGCAAGGTCAGGTCAGCACGCTGGGTTCAAAGTCGGTGCCCGAGTTCACGCGAGAGCGATCACAACGTCTGAAAGAGGAACGCGACGCGGTGCCCGCGGCGGAGCGGTTGGAACGCCTGGCCGCCATGCTGGGAGGGCGTGACGCGACCGGGGCGCCGGACTACCGCATCCTCCGTCCCTTGCCCTCACGAGGCTATCCGAAGCGGCACGCCGTCCCCTATGCGGTTCGAACAGGCCCCGAGGTGTATGCCCTCGTCTACCGGCTTTACGACGACCCGCACTACTCACGACCGCCCGGCACGCCTGCGCACGCGATCCTCTATGTGTCCCACCAGTCCGCGGACGACGAATTGCGTGAGGAGCCTCTGATCCGTGAGTTGATCGACGCCGAGCCCGAGGCAGCCCTCTATGCGTGCGACGTTCGAGGCATCGGCGAGTCACGACCCGACACTTGCGGCATCAACAGTTATCTCGATCCTTACGGCTGCGATTATTTCTACGCCGTTCACGGAATCATGCTCGACGACCCTTACCCTCGTCAGCGTCTTCGTGACCTGCTGGCGGTGCTGGACTGGCTCGGAGCGATCGGTCACGACGAGGTCCACCTCGTCGCCCGAGGCTGGGGCTCCGTGCCCGGATCGTTCGCCGCGTGGAGGCACGACCTCGTCCGGCAGGTCACGCTCAAGAACGCCCCGACCTCGTTCGCCGACATCGCGGAGGCCGGAAGGTACGACTGGCCGCTTTCCTCGTTCCTGCCGGGAATTCTCAAGGTCGCGGACCTGCCGGACGTGTACGAGGCACTCGGCGCCAAGCAGTTGCGTCAGATCGATCCACTCGGGACCAAAGCCTGATTGGAGCGATATGAACTGGAATGAAACGCCTCCTCTTCCGGGGAGGCTCAGTTCCTACGTGCGCACTTTCGAATATCGAGCACGAGGTACACAGTGAGCGCGAGCGCAATTGCTAACCTGGCCAGATACACACCTTGGGCCACGATCTCCTGTGAGGGGTTCCAGGGGGCCATGACCAGGAGCAACACCGCCGTGAACGTCCAGAACCACGGAAAGACCTTCGCTTTGAGAATCGGTTTCTTCCGAAATCGGAAGCGGAAATACACCGGAATCAAGATGCACAGAACGAGAAATTTTCCCATCATTTTGCGTTGAATCCACGGACATTCGGAAAACGGAACGCGGGAACAGGTCAGGATGGCTAGCAGGACAGACCCATTCTACGCCCCCAGCGGGCCGCTGGTCTGTCCTGGCCTCCGGGTTTCATTCGGCGTTGGGGGTTACGCCGAGAATCCGTCCAACTCACGGCAGGTTCCTTCGGTTCGGGCCAGAGAACTGGCGTACAACCTCTCCTGAACACGTGATCTCCGGCGTTTCGGCCGTTCGGCACGCGGGTTGCCCTGAGATACTAGAGACATCCAGGGAGATTCACGCCATGAGACGATCAACACAGGCCGCAACGCTGTTCGGAATCGCGTTCTTCGGGTTTTGCACGACGCCGATCCTGGCCCAGGGCCGCTTCGGCTGGGGATACGATTTGCCGGCCCCCGGTCATGGGGGTTACCCGGTCCCTCCGTACACATCGAGACCAATCTCCGGTCTCTTTCCGGGATCGCCCCCTCCAGCCCTTGGGGGGCCGTCGTTTCCGGGACAATATCCCGGCGCGTCGCCCCTCGTCGCCCTCTCGGGCGAACTCGCGGCCAGGGCCGACGAGTTTCTGGCCTACATGATCCGGGACGGCCAGCAGGTACCCGAGCAGAAGCGGTTCGCCGCCGACGCGGCGCGGTTGCGGAACGCCGCCCAGCGGATGAGCCAGGCCGCCATTAGCGGCGCGCCTCCAAACGCCCTCATCCGCGATTTCAAGGCGGTCGCCTCCAGTTGGGGACGGCTAGAGTCGCGAATGCGCCGCGTCAATCGCGGCCGGATCGGGCCGAACATTGCGCACGCTCTTCAGATGGGCCAGACCATCGAGCAGATCGGTCTGCTGCTCGGTGTGTAAAGAAATAACCGACGGGGTGAGCGGCAGCAACCCGAGGCCAGTCCTTGCGGGACGGGACCCGACGTTCGATAATCCATGTCGGATCACGTGGACGCCGGTTGACAGGACTCGGTTGCTGTCCTCTGTTTGGGTGTTGACATCTCCCGAACCGAGAATGCTCCCCCGGAGGTTGTCGATGGCCGCCGTTTCCTCACCGCTCCAGGAGCTGGCCGACGCGGCGGAGGCCGCCCAGAACTTTCGACTGACCACCCGGTTCGACCTCTCGCAGAACAAGTCGCTCGCCGTCGCTGTCGGGTTCTATCGGATCAGCGGTAAGCCCCACTGGTGGTTGCAACTGACCGAGGAGACCAACAACCGTTCCACCGGCGGGTTCCATAGCGTGAGCAGCTTCGAAGACGCGGTTCGCAAGGTCGCCAGCGACTATCCATCGGCCGTGCTCCCGCCGGAATCGGTGAAGGTCAACCTCCAGAAGGGCACAACCACCGGCGCGAAGTTGCGCCCGGTCGCGATCCAGGCCTGGCACGAAGCCTTCGGACGACCGATCCCGACACTCGACGAGCTGGCCGAACAACTCAAGGCGAGCAAGGCGGCCACGAAGTCCGAGGCCGAGGACGTTCTGGCCCTGCTCAAAACGGGCCGCGACGGGGTGAGGGCCTTCAACAAGCGACCGCTGAAGGCGCGGGCCGGCCTCGCCCTCCGCAAGGCTGACCTGGTCGGATACCGGCTCGACGGTGTGGACTTCGCCGGGGCCGACCTTGAGGGGGCTGACCTTTCCGGGGCCTCGCTCGCGAAGGCCCGATTCTTCGACGACGGGCTGTACATCCTCCAGGGCATGCCAAAGACCCGGCTGAAGGCGGCCAACTTCGTCGGCGCCGATCTCTCCAGTGCGGACCTCTCCGGCTGCTCCTGCAACGACGCCGATTTCCGCCAGGCCAACCTCGCGCGGGCCGTTATTCGCAGGGCCTCGATGCTCCGCGCCAACTTCGACAGGGCAAACCTTTCGAGGGCGGACCTCTCCTTCTCCGAGTTGAAGGGGGCCGACTTCCATGGCGCGACACTGACCGATGCGAACTTCGATCGGGCCACTTTCGACGAATCCACAAGGTGGCCGAGCGGTTTCGTGCCTCCCGACGGCATGGTCTGGAAAGGGGCCGGGGCCGACCCCCGTCAGGCCCCGACCAGGCGCGAGAAGTCACGTCCCAGGCCGACCGACTTCGCCGGGTTCCTCGACCGGCTCAAGAACGCAACCGATTCGGCCAAGCTCGATAAGGCCATGAAGATGCTCAAGGCCGATCGGTTCCGGCTGTTCGCCAAGGTCGATGACAACGGCCTGGTCGGCGTGGTCAAGAGCCAGTCGGACCCCGACCTCGTCTACTCCTGTCGGCTCGCCAGCGACGGTACCTACGGCTGCTGCACCCAGAACCTGAACGTCTGCGGCGGGCTGAGAGGCTCTCCCTGCAAGCACCTGCTCGTGCTGGTCGTCGGGCTCACCCAGGCGGGCGAGATCGAACCGGCCACGGCGCACGACTGGCCCAGTCCAGCCGGGGCCGTAAACCCGTTCTCGACAAGGATGCGATGACCGAGACCCTCCTCCAGTTCAAGGGGGCCGAGGCGGGCGAGGTCGATTGGCGGCCGACGGAGACCATTCCCGAAGACTTCTACGCCATGTGAGCGTCACCATGCCGAAGCCGACAACAGCGGATCGTCCCACGAGAACGTCTGCGAGGTCCAGGTTCTCCGATGCCCCGCCCATCGACTGGATGGCCATCCTGCGCTCCGGTCCCACCGGGGTCAAGAAATGGAACCGGCTGACCCGGGCCGGCCGCAAAGCGGTGCCTCTGGATGGTGTCGACCTGAGCCAGTGCGATCTATCCGAAGCGAACCTCTCGGATGCCTCAGCCAGGAAGGCGGCATTCGTCGGTTCGTTGCTCGCTCGTGCCCGGCTGGACGGCGGTCGGTTCGAGAAGGCCGACTTCCGCGATGCATGTTTCGCGCGGGCCAACCTCTTTGGCGGCCACTTTCGGGGGGCCTCGTTCCCCGGCGCCGATCTGACCGGGGTGAACCTCAAGGAGTGCGACCTTCGAGGGGCTGAATTCGCAGACGCCACGTTGGTCGACGTGACTCTCGAGGGGGCCTCATTCGACAAGGACACGACCTGGCCGGCGGACTTCGTCGTCCCCGGTGAGATGTCCTGGGTCGGACGTGGGACCGACCCTCGCCTCAGCGGTCGGGGCAAGGGGGCGGTCGCGACCGACATCAACGGACTGATCGTGCGTCTGAAATCCCTGATCGACCCAAACCGGATGAAACGAACGTTCGACATGCTCAAGTCGGGCAAGAACCAGCTCTTCGCCGAGGTCGAGCCAAACCTCGTCCGGGGCATCGTCCGCAGCCAGCGCGAGGTAGATCTCGTCTACTCCTGCGTCCTCCTCGACGACGGCACGTATGCCTGCTGTACGCAGGACTTGAGCCTCTGCATGGGTCTTCGTGGCGAACCCTGCAAGCATTTGCTCGTCCTGCTCATCGGACTGGCCCGCGCCGGGCAGATCGACGCGGCGGCCGTCGATCGCTGGGTGGTCGCCGCCTCCGCCAAGAACCACCGCTGGAACAAGAAGACGAAGAACCATGTCAGCGACACTCTCCTGAGATACAAGGGGGCGGAGGCCGGCGAGATCGACTGGCGGCCGACCGAGACCATCCCCGAAGACTTCTACGCCATGTGAGCGAGGCGGGCCGTTGGACGAGATCGCCGAACTTCGCAATGCCCTGGACCGGCTCCACGCCGCGCTTGAGGACCTGGTAGTCCGAGGGGTGAGGGCCGCCGGTGCCCAGGACCTGGCCAGGCTCACGGCGCTACGCGACGAGTTCCGCAGCGCCGGCGCGGAGCATCTTGCCGGACGGTTGACCACACTTGAGAGCGCCATCCGGGCCGACGACCGGCACGCGTCCCCGGCCCTGCTGCGAGCCATGACGGCGCTTCGGCTGTTCGACCGGATGCTCACCCTCGAAGTCGCCGCGGATGCGCTGGCCGCGATTGCGGACGACCCCTCGGAGGAGACGGCGTAGCGACCATGCTCCCCCCAGCCGCCGACCGTCCGAAGCTCAAGTTGGTCCTCGACGGCCTCACCGCCGCGGTCGAGGAACTGCTGCTCAGCGGGTTGACGACCGCCTCGGAGACGACGCGGCAGACGATGTCCGTGTCCATGCAAGAGGCCGCCCGGTTCCGGCTCCTCCGGCTCGGATCGACCCTGCGGGTGGCGGTGGAAGAACTCTCCCGGTTCGGCCGGCACGACCCGGCGTTTTCCCGACGCCGGCTGGCGTTCTTCCTGAATCGAGCCTGGTTGCTCGGCCGTGGGCTCTCCCACGCCCTGGAGTCCGCCGACGAACCTTTGTTCGACCGACTGACCTGGGCCCAGCCGAGCCAGCCCCTGCCCACCGTCGAGGTCGTCTGCCTGGGGGCGGTCAAGCGAGTCGCGGCGGGATCGTTCGTGGCGTTCGAATTCCGCCTGCGGGCGACGGCCGACGCCCAACCGGTCCGAGCTGGTCAGTCGCTGACCTGGTCGGCGGTCTTCCCCATCAAGCCGGGCATGGACATCCCCCCTGAAGGGTTCCTCCACCTGCCCCAGAAGCAGAAGTTCAACCCGAGCCTCTTCCTCGATCGGAAACGCATCACCATCCGGGATGCGGCCGTCTCCGCCGACGACTCCGGCGCCGGACGGATCACCCTGACCGAGCGTAGTACCGTCGCGGCGGGCGAGCCGTTCGAGGACTGGGGCCGGTTCCTCGACTGGTCGCCGGCCCCCGCGATCGCGAGGCTCAAGGAGCATCAGCCCGGTCCACTCGACCTGGACACCGAGATGCAGGAAGAGGTTGTCCTCACGGACTACGAGATCGGCGTAACCGAGGACGGTGACGAACCGGGTCAGTCGGCGTATCCGGTGACGGTTGGCCCCCTGGACCTGCATGCCGTCGTCGGGGCGGCGGCCGAGGGGAAGGCACTTGGGAAGAACCTCGACGATCTACGGAAGGCGAAGCGAGATCGGCCCCCGCTGTACGGCCTCCTGCACTACGAACGTTGCCGACTCGTGCTCCAGCCCCTGACCACCTTCGGCAAGGCGGGGCCGCAGTATCTCACGATCTCGAAGGAGGTCGTCGACAAGACCAGCTTGCTCAAGGCGATCTCGTTCACCTGATTCGGGTTCGGCTCCTCGCGATGCCTGCGGTGGGCCTTCCCTCTCCCTCGACCCACGGACCGTCATGGCCAAGAACGTCACCCCTCAACCGTCGAAGGCGCCGGAACCGGTCGAGGTGCTCCGCGAGCCGGCCGAGATCAGTTACGCCGACCAGCTCGAAGCACTTCGGCAGAACGACAACGAGACGCCCCCGACGAGCTGGCGGCTCTCACCCCGGGCCGTCCTGACGTACGTCACCGGCGGGAAGCCACTCAAGGCGAGACTCAACGGCAAGTCGGTTGACGTACCGATCACCCGGAAGTTCTTCGGCGACGACGGCATCGTCGAGCGTTCCATCGTCACGCTGGCCTCGGAGCGCGCCCTGCTGCTGATCGGCGAGCCGGGAACCGGCAAGAGCTGGCTTTCGGAGCACCTGGCCGCGGCGATCAGCGGCAACTCGACCCTCACCATCCAGGGGACCGCCGGCACCACCGAGGAGCACATCAAGTACTCGTGGAACATCGCCCGGGTCATCGCCGAGGGACCGACCCCGGAAAATATGATTCCCTCCCCAACAATGGTCGCCATGCGTGCCGGCGCGATCCTACGGTTCGAGGAGCTGACCCGCTGTGTGCCCGACGTGCAGGATGCGCTGGTGTCGATCCTCTCCGACAAGGCGGTCTCTGTCCCTGAACTCCCCGGCCATAACCTGGTGTTCGCCCGGCCAGGGTTCAACATCATCGCCACCGCGAACACCCGGGACCAGGGCGTCAATGAGTTGTCGGCCGCCCTGAAGCGCCGGTTTAACTATGTCTATATCCCGATTGTTGGCTGATCAGAAGACCGAGGTGAAGATCGTCCAGCAGCGCTCCGAGGAACTGCTCCGCCGCTACGACCTGCCCGCCCGGATCAACCCACCGGTGATCGAGTTGCTCGCCACCGTGTTCCGCGAGATCCGCAACGGCAAAACCACCGACGGCGTGAGCCTGAAGAAACCCAGCACGACCCTCTCCACCGCCGAGGCGATTGGAGTTGCCCTCGACGCCGCCCTCCACGCCCGCTTCTTCGGCAACGGCCAGGTCGGCCCGGCCGACATCGCCCGGCACATGGTCGGCGCCGTGGTCAAGGAAGACCAGGACGACAAGGCCGCCCTCAAGGAATACGCCACCCTGGTGGCCAAGAAGCGGGGGGCCAAGGACAAGGCGTGGAAAGAGTTCCACGAGACGCTCGTCGATCAACTCTGATGCACCCGGGACGCCACATGTCCGATTCCCGCCAACTGGTCACCGATGCCGGTCTGGACGCCGCCGAGATCGCCCGACAGGTCGAGAACGTGCTGGCTGATCCCCTGTACTGGTTCCCGGTCCGTCATCACTCCCCGACGGTGGCCCGGCATCTTCAGGCGGCCCTGCGGGCGCGAAAACCCCGGGTCGTGTTCATCGAGGGACCTTTCGAAGCGAACGACCTGATTCGCTACGTGACCGACCCGAAGACCGAGCCTCCGATCGCCATCTATTCGTCGTACCGCGACGACGACAACGTGCTCGGGCTCAATGGTGTGCTGAGTCCCGCCGAGGACATCCCGGCCCGGGCGGCGGTCTGGTATCCGATGACCACCTACTCGCCGGAATATGTGGCGATGAAGACGGCCGCGACGATCGGGGCCGAGGTCGTCTTCATCGACCTCCCGCACCATGCGCTGATCCGACCGTCGTCGACCGATGAGGCACCGAAACGACCTCCACCCACGCCCCCGGACGAGGACCGGCTCATCACCACCAGCGCGTTCTACCAGCAACTCGCCCAGGCCGCGGGGTTCAAGTGCTGGGACGAAGCCTGGGATACCCTTTTCGAGAACCCCGGGCCGGCCGACCACGAGGCGTACCGTCGGGAACTCGCGACCTTCTGCTGCGCGGCCCGCATGACGGCCAGCGCCGCCGCGGAGTCATCCGAGGGAACTGTCGAACGTGAACGCCACTTCCTGAAGACAATCCGCGAGACACTCGCCGATCGAGGACTCAAGCCGGAGCACGCGGCCGTCGTCTGCGGCGGGTTTCACCTGTTCCTCGACCGGGCGGACACATCACCACCACCGGAGCCACCGGCCGGGACAGTCTACACGACCGTCGTGCCCTACTCGTTCTTCCGTGTCTCGGAGATGGGCGGGTACGGGGCGGGCAATCGCGCCCCCCAGTTCTACCAGACCTGCTACCAGCTCGTCGCCGCCGGTCGAGCCGCCGACATCGCGCTGGAGCACGCGATCGCCGTCTTGCGGCAGGTCCGCAAGGCGGGCGATGCCCTCTCGACGGCCGATGCCATAGCGGTCACGCACCACGCCGCGATGCTGGCTCGACTGAGAGGCCGCAGTCACTCAACACTCGACGATATTCATGATGCTCTGATCACCTGCTGCTGCAAGGGCAACCCGGCCGAGGAGGGTTCCCGGCTCCGCGACGCGATGGACTCGGCGGGCGTCGGCACCCGGATCGGCAAGGTTACTCCCGCGCTCGGGCGGCTGCCGATCGTCAATGACTTCCACGCCCAGATCGCCGACCTGGATCTCGGCGAGATGATGGGCAAGGAGACACGGCTCAACGTCAAGCTCGACAAGCGCGAGCCGCCCGCCGCACGACGGTCGGCGTTCTTCCACCGCCTGCGGTTCCTCGAGGTCCCCTGCGCGGCGATGGTCGCCAAGGGCGGCGACTTCAGCGGTACCCTCTTCCGAGAGGACTGGCAGCTCAAGTGGGAGCCGCGTACCGAACCGGCCCTCATCGAGCAGAACCTCTACGGCGACACGGTCGAGGCCGCCGCCCTGGCCCGGCTCCAGGAAGCCATCGCCCAGGCTGGAGCCGACGCCGGCAAGACGTGCGAGCGGATTCTCCAGGCCGTCGACATGGACCTGCCCGATCTGGTCCAGGCCGCCGAGGAGGCCGGTGGCCGGGCCATCGACACCGATCCTTCCTTCGTCTCCCTCGCCAAGGCGCTCCATCACCTCGGCCTGCTCGATCGCTATGCCATGTTCCGCGGCTTGCGGCGCGACGTGCTGAACGATCTTCTGACCCGTTGCTACGACCGTGCCTGCTTCGCCCTGCCCGATGCGTCTGCCGTGCCGGACGAGGAGCAGAAAGGCGTGGTCGATGCCCTGCTGACCGTCGCCGACATGCTTCAGCGGGCGGATCCGGACCAGTTCGATCGGACGCTGTTCGCCGAGGCCGCCCGGCGTGCCGCCGACGAGTCCACGGTCCCGTTCCTCCGGGGCGCGTTCCTCGGCCTCCTGTGCGAGATCCGCGTGTTGCCGGCCGACGCCCTGGCCGCCGAGGTGCAAGGGCTTGCCCGCGCGGCCCCCGATCAGATGATCACCGCCGGAGACCTGCTCGACGGCATGCTCGCCGTCTCCCGAACGTCGATCCTCCTCGGCGCCGACACCCTGATCGCCGCCGTCGATGACTTGCTCCAGGCCGCCGAGTGGGACCCCTTCCTCGTGATGCTCCCGCGTTTGCGAGCGGCCTTCGAACGACTGGCCGAACCGCAGCGTGATTCCCTCGCCAGCACGGTCGCCCAACGCTACGGGCTGGCCTCCGCCGAGACCGTGCGGGCGATGACTGGAAGCCTGGGTGCCACCGCCCTGGTCGCTCGCCTTGACGCCGCCGTGGCGACGACCTTGAAGGAATGGCCGCTTTGAAGAAAATTCACCGCAAAGAGCGCAGAGAGAGCTGAGAGGAAAACAGGGAATAACCCATAAATTATCACGCTAAGAAAATCCAAATGAAACTAATTTAACTATATGAATCATTTTATTCTCCTCTTCCTCTCCGCCGCCCTCTGCGGTGAATCCTCTTCGCTGGAGTACGTCATGCCCTCTGACCCTCAGACCCTGGCCCGCTGGCGGTTGGTCCTGGGCAAGCTCGCCGAGGAACACGGCATCGACTGCGCCGGTGATGCCCAGGCGGAGCGTATCGAGCGGCTTGTCGGCTTCCTGTTCGAGCCTGGAGGTGGCCAGGGTCGCGGTGGACGGTCCTCATCGGGTCGTGCGGGCGGTCGAGGGCCATCTCAACTCACGGTGCCCGACTGGGTGGACGCCGTCCATGAACTGTTCCCGCAACAGGCCAGGGAGGTCATGCAGAGAGAACTAGTTCAGCGCCGCGGGATCGCCGAGCTGATGGAGAAGCCGGAACTCCTGGAGAAGATCGAGCCGAACCTGGAGTTGGTCAAAACACTTCTCACCCACCGCGAGCTGCTGAACCCAAAGACCCGCATTCTGGCCCGCAAGATCATCGATCAGGTCGTGGAAGAATTGAAGCGGAAAATGCAGGTTCAGGTCGAACAGGCGATTACCGGCGCGATTCGCAAGGACCGACATTCCCCCCGGCATGTGTTCCGCAACCTCGATCTCAAGACCACCCTGCGACGAAACCTGCACAACTACGATGCCGCCACCGGCAAGTTACTCGTCGACCAGCTTTATTTTTACGCAGCCGAGCGGAAGAAGAAGCCGTGGCATGTGGTCGTTGTGGTCGATCAATCCGGTTCGATGTTGGAGAGCGCGATCTTCTCGGCCGTCATGGCGTCGATCTTCGCCGAGCTACCGTCGGTGCGTACATCGCTCGTGCTCTTCGACACCCAGGTAGTCGACCTCTCGGACCAGGTCGGCCAGCCGGTCGACGTTCTGCTGTCCATCCAGCTTGGCGGTGGGACGGACATTACGAATGCGTTAATTTATGCCAGCAGCTTGATACGCCAGCCGCATCGGACGATCGTGGTCCTGATCACCGACTTCTACGAGGGCCGCAACGAGCGGGACCTGGTCGCCCAGACCCGGCTGATGACCGACGGCGGGTCCCGCCTGATCGGCCTGGGGCCCTGGGCTACGACGCCCGGCCTGCCTACAACAAGTCGACCGCCAGCAAGCTTCGCAAGGTCGGCATGGATATCCTTGTCTGCACCCCAGAGAAGCTCGCCGAGTGCATGGCCGAGATTATCCGA
The DNA here is from genome assembly GCA_963779675.1 of uncultured Isosphaeraceae bacterium. GTDB lineage: Bacteria > Planctomycetota > Planctomycetia > Isosphaerales > Isosphaeraceae > CAVZZM01. The sequence continues at coordinate 308,880 of CAVZZM010000014.1, read as the reverse complement.
GGCTGATCGTGACATTCGTTCAAACCTCGGAAGCCTCGGAAGCTCCGTCGGCATCATCGATGATGGAGCATTCGTCACGTCGGACACACAGAAGACGCAAGACGTGCCGCAGGAATTCCTCGGCCCGCGTTCCGAGACCGGGAGCGTTCGATTCGCGATCACCAGCGACGTTCAGCGTGCGGATCGCTGGGGCGTTGATCCAGTCCGCGACCTCGGGCGCGGAAGCGTCGTCGAGGTGGACGACGAGGTAGGGGACGTCCGTGGTTCGCGCGGTCTCGATCGTCAAGACGGTCCCGGGGGCTGGCCGGAGACCAACGAGGATGAGGGTGGCATCCGCATCGCGGACGTTGGCGACGGTCCGCGCGTCCCAGGCGGCATCGTCGTGCTCGCGGGCGTTGTAGAGTTCCGCGAACTCCGGGTGGGGGCCGTCCTCGGTGAGGAAACCTCGCGGCATCCAACCACCCGTGGCGTACCCCGCCGCCAGCGCCGCCCGCCATGCCGCCTGATCGACGCCGTTCTGCCCGCCGGTGATGATCCGTTCGAGGGCCATGATCGTCACTCGCTGATCGTCTCTGCCTCGATACTCTCGCGCCAGCGGTCGTGCAACCCGCTCAATTCGCGAACGATCTCCAAGTGCTTCTCGGAGTAGTCTGTCGTCTCACCGATGTCCTCGGCCAGGTTACTCAGGAACAGCGGGCCGGGCTTCGGGAGCGACTCGTCGAGGCCGGTGTCGCGAGGGTTGCCGATCAGCTTCCAGTCCCCCTTCCGCACCGACCACTGGGCCCTGTCCCCCGTCCCGATCTGCCAGTGAACGATGTCGTGCGGGCTGCCTGCCTCGGGTGACTCGATCACCTTGACCAGACTCCTCCCGTCGATACCGTCCGGGGGCTGGGCCCCGCTGTACTCGGCGATCGTCGGCAACCAGTCGCAGCCGTGGGCGAGCTGGTCCCGGACCTCTCCCTCGGCGATCCGGCCGGGCCACGAGATGATCGCCGGGACGCGCACGCCGCCCTCGAACAGGCTGAACTTCGCCCCGCGATACGGCCCCGCGCTGCCGCCACCGAAGTGGGCCCGCTCCTCGGTGGAGTGGCCATGGTCGGACTGGAAAATGATGATCGTTTCATCACGTAATCCCAGTTCGTCGATCTTGCCGACAAGCTGGCCGATCCGCTCGTCGAGCGTCGAGACGAACGCCGCGTAGAGGTTGCGAGGATGGGGCAGATCGGCATACCGCTCTAGCCATTCCGGCTCGCCCTGATAGGGGTAATGAGGCATGTTCATGGCGAAGTACAGGAAGAACGGTCGATCCCGATTCGCTTCGAGGAACCGGCTGGCCTCCTCGACCATCAGGTCCGCGAAGAAGCGGCCCGGGAGTTGAACCTCGTTCCCGTCGCGCCAGAGGTCGTGACGGTTGGGACCATTCCAGTAAAAAAAGTGTGAGTAGTTATCAATGCAACCGCCCATGTGACCAAACGAGTGGTCGAACCCCTGTCCGAGCGGCATCGTCTCGGGCGTGAAGCCGAGGTGCCACTTACCGACGTGCCCGGTGGCATATCCGGCCTCCTTGAGCATCTCGGCGATGGTGACACGTTCGCCGGGCATCCCCGGCTTGCCCTGTTCCGAAGGCGCGTTGCCAGGCATCCCCACGCGGAGCGGGTAACGGCCCGTCATTAATCCGGCTCGCGATGGCGAGCAGACCGGCGCGGCGGCACAGAACTGGGTGAAGCGGACGCCACGCGCGGCCAGCGCGTCGATGGCCGGCGTCTGGATGTCGGTCGTCCCGTAGCAACCCGCATCCACCGAGCCCTGATCGTCGGTGAGGATGACGACGACGTTCGGTCGCCTTGCGGAGTCTCCCGCGAAGACCGGCCGGACGTTCGCGACCGCCATCAGCAGCATCGACCACAACACACGGGCTAGCACCGGCCGAACCGTTCGAAACCGCGGCATTGTCTGACTCCTCACGCTCCCTGGAATGGAAGACCGGTCGCCACAATCGATCGTCCGGCTCAACGCCGGCCCAAGGTTCCACCGCAAACCCACGAGGCCGGGGGCCACCCGTTTCATACGGCAGGCCCCCGGCAAGAACCATCACGCAACATCCCTCACGAATCCCCACGAGCGATTTCTGGCCGGCCAGCCGTTCTCGCTATTGCTCGCCGATGCGGCTTTCCAACTGGTTCTCGACCGGTTCGACTGTCTTACTATGCTCCTCGGCAATCTGACGGATCTCGTCGATCACCTCGGGATAATGCGTGCCGATTTCGACCGACTCGCCGGGGTCGCGTCCCAGGTGGTACAGCAACGGCGGGTCGTGGCGGGCCTTGTGCCGATCCTCGCCGTACGCATCCTCGGTGACGAAGTGGGCCTTGAATTGGCCCTTGCGGACGGCATACAGTTCGGTCCCGCGATAGTAGAACATCACGTTCCGAGGGCTGGGGCCGTCGCCGAAGAGAGCCGGTCGGATATCATAACCGTCGATGACCCGATCGGTCGGCACCGCGCCGCCCGCGAGCGTGATGGCGGTGACGTACAGGTCGAGCGTCGAGCCGAGGTCGCGGACCACGCTGCCAGCGGCGATCTTGCCGGGCCACCAGGCGATCGTCGGCTCGCGCATTCCGCCTTCCCAGGTGCTCCCCTTGCCGTCGCGTAGCAGTCCGGCTGAGCCTCCCTGTACGTCGAACCGCAGCCAGGGACCGTTGTCGCTGGTGAAAACGACCATCGTGTTCTCCGCGAGGCCATTTTTGCGAAGGGTCTCGAGCACCTGGCCGACGCTCCAGTCGATCTCCTCGATCACGTCGCCGAAGCGGCCCCGGAGGCTCACGCCTTCAAAGCGTTCCGAGCGGAACAATGGCACGTGCGGCATGTTGTGCGCCAGGTACAGGAAGAATGGCGTGCTCTTGTGTTCCTCGATGAACTTGACCGCTTCTTCGGTGTATCGTTTCGTGATCGTGTGCTGGTCGGCGGGGCGTTCGACGACCTTCGTGTCGCGCATTAAAGGGACGTTGAAGTACGCGACCTTGGGATCACGAGTCGCCGTTTTCGGCGACCCCTCGATGCGGTCCATGTCGTTGCTGTATGGGATCCCAAAGTACGAGTCGAAGCCATTGTTCGTCGGCAAGTACCGCGGCAGGTGACCGAGGTGCCACTTGCCGACAATCCCGGTGGCATACCCGGCCGTTTTCAACGCTTCGGGAAGCGTGACCTCGCTCGCCGGGATCCCACCGGCCGAGTCGGAAAACAGGACGCGGCGCTCGGCGCTGGTCATCCCGCTGCGGACTGGCAACCGGCCCGTCATCAGCCCGGCGCGGCTCGGGGTGCAGACGCAGGCCGCCACGTAGAAATTGGTCCACTTCTGGCCCTCGGCGGCCATGCGGTCGAGGTTCGGGGTGGCGATGGTCGGGTGGCCGAAGCAGGCCAGGTCACCGTAGCCGAGGTCGTCGGTGAAGACGATCACGATGTTGGGTCGGTCACCCGGTTCCCGGGCCGCCGTTGGCTCGGCCTGAAGGGCCGAGCAGGGCCCCGACAAGCAACACCACGATCGCGGCAATGACCACAAGTTGACGGCTTGATCGCATGGCAATCGTCTCTCCACAGTGTGACATGGCGGGTGTTGAGGCCGCCGAGATGGTCTCGAACCGCCACCATACCCGATCACCAGCGCGCTTTCACCGATCGGGGGCGGCATCGTCCAGAGATGTGCTTTCCTGGAGGGTGAGGCCCCGGCCGAGCCGCCGGGATGAGCGGTTTGGTCGGTGCCTCATCCGTCCGGTTCCGGCGACGTGGCGTAACATTCCCCGACTCCGGGATTGGTAGTCACCTCTCTGGAACGGCTCGTCAGGTGGTATAGCACGATCCCCGCGGCGATGGCCAGGTTGAGCGATTCCGCCCCCGGTCGCATCGGGATGGTGATGCGACCGTCGCAACGCTCGACCCACTCAGTGGCCAGCCCCGCGCTCTCGGAGCCAAACATCAGCAACAGCCGTTCCGGGCGTTTCACGGAGTCGAGCGGCGTGGCGTCCGGGCCTGTCACCGTGGCCAATCGCTCGAAACCCCATTGCGTTCGCAAACGCTCAACGTCGGTTGCCAGGTCGTCGCGAGCGATCACCGGCAACTGGAGCGACATGCCCATCGACACCCTCAGCACGCGACGAGAGAGCGGGTCGGGACACCGCGGGCCGACCAGCACTGCATCGACGCCGAAAACGTCCCCCAGCCGCACGATCGCGCCCAGGTTCTCCGGGTTATCGATCTGGGGACAAACAATCAGGGTCGCCGCTTGACCCGCCGGAGGAAGCAGATGATCGAGAATGGGCCAGGGTTGTCGCTGCCCGCTGGCCAGCACGCCCTGATGAAAGCCATAGCCGACAAGTTCACTGATAAGTTGTCTCGGCAAGACATAAAGCGGGATGTCGAAGGGCACCCGGGGCTCGAAACGAGGCGCCTCGCGTTCTGGCACCAGTACCGAGGTCATCGGAAACCGGCACGTGCGCAGAACGTCGAACAGCTTTTCCCCTTCAACCACGAACTGACCACTGTCGCGAGTCTGGTTCGTGGCCTTCAGCCGGCGATAGATGGCGATGCGGGGATCGTCGAGGTCGTAGAGGACGACCGTGGGCATGATAGGCAATCGGCTCCTCAAACCCGGGCCTCAGCCCGAAACCTGCTCAGTTTTGTGTGGGAAAACGAGGCGGATTCCGTGCGGGAGGGCGCGGCCCATGCCGAGCCGCCCTTCACGACGGCTCGGCATCGGCCGCATCCTTTTCGGAAGCGCCCAGTTCGGTGGGCGTTCGGGGAATCTCAAATCAGGCCCTTCCCTCGACGAGGTCCGTGTAAAAGTCGAGGGTCTCGCGAGCGATGCTCTTCCAGCAGAATTTTTCTTCGACGCGTTGGCGGGACTTTCGACCCATCTCGACTAATCCCGATGGGTTATCGAGCAGGCGATTGATGGCGTCGGCCAGGTTGCGGGCGTAGGTGTCGGGGGCCATGGGTTCGAAGTCGGTCGCGCCTCGCGTCTCGATCGGCACCAGCAGGCCGGTCTCGCCGGGGACGACGATCTCGGGAATCCCACCGACCGCTGAGGCGGCGACGGGCGTGCCGCAGGCCATCGCCTCCAGGTTGATGATGCCGAAGGGTTCGTACACCGACGGACAGACGAATACCGACGCATGGGTGTACAGAGTGATGACGTCCTCCTTGGGCAAGATCTGCGGTATCCAGATGATCGGGTCGCCCGCGTCATGCCGAGCCTGCTCGACACAGGATTCCATCTCCTGTCCGATCTCCTTCGTGTCGGAGCCCCGCGCAAAGGACGACCTGCACCCCAGGCCGAAGGTACTTGATCGCGTTGACCAGGTGGATGATCCCCTTCTGCCGGGTGATCCGGCCGACGAACAGGACGAAGGGAACGTCCAGGTCGATCTCGTAACGGGCCAGCACCGCCGGGTTTCGGGTCGGGGTGTACTGGTCGAGGTCGATCCCATTGTGAATCACCCGGATGCGACGGTCCTCGACCCCGTACAGATCGTGAACGTCGGCCTTCATTGATTCCGAGACGGCGACCACGCCATCAGCGTTCTGATAAGCGGTCTCCTCGATCCAGGAGCTGGCGTTGTAGGCGCTCCCGAGCTGCTCGACCTTCCAGGGCCGGTGGGGCTCCAGCGAGTGGGTCGTCAGCACCAGCTTCGACCCGATGAGCTGCTTGACCAGGCAACCGGCCAGGTGGCTGTACCAGGTATGGCAATGGACCACATCGGCCCGATCGACCGTCCCGGCCATGGCCAGGTCTCGTAGCAGAGTGTCCAGAAACCTCTTATGCCGAGGATCGTGAGCCGGCAACGCGCACTCGGGCCGCACGCCTTCGACGGTGAGGTTCCCCTGGTTGACGTGCTGATCGCCGAAGCAAACGACCTCGACATGGTGGCGACCGCCATCCAGTCGCGTCAGTTCGCGAGTCAGGTACTCGACATGGACACCTGCCCCCCCGTAAACGTGTGGCGGATATTCATTGGTCAGGATGGCAATATGCATCGTCGAACCCTCCGTTCCGTTCACGGGACACCGGCCGCGCGCCAACATCCGGGTGGGCCTGTCCAGGCCATCTGGTCCGGCTTGCTGGACCGACTCGTTATACCAGATGAGTCGGGCGCTGAGCAGAGATGACTACAGAGACCAGTCACATCAAAGATTTGGCGAATTTTCTGTTTTTTGATGGTCTCATTTCGTGATATTTCGCAACCCCGCAAGGATGACGATACTATCGAAGTCACGGTGGGATGATACAGCTGAATCGTCTCGCTTTTCCACGACATTTCGGACGTTTATAATTCAACTGATGTGATAAATTTGATATTATAAATTGATTCAAATGCGGACGGGGCCGCGATGAGTTGGCCCCGGCCTGCGGGGTTTCGTTGTCAAACTCTACGTGGCCTTCTACCGGACCACCCCGGCGACCGTTCAACCCGACACTTGATACAATGCCTTCAGGCCGTCCATCACGAGTTCTCCAGGTGTTGGGATTGAACCATGCCGTCGAATTCCAATGAGGCGACCGGCGCTCTCCATCTTGAACCTGGTAGCCATTTCACGGTACTGGATGGCGTGGCCCTGGTGGTCGGGGCGGCGATTGCATCCGTTCATATGAGGCAGTTCGTTTCGGAACGCTTGACGAGTTTCGGCTGGGCACTGGTCTGGATCACGTTCGCCGGCATCGCCCTGACGGCGGCCGGTTTACCCGTCTTTCTGGCCCGACGACTTGGGCGCCGCCCTGTGGGCTATCCGAAAACCGGGGATTGGCTCTGGGCGCTGCTGGGCCTACCCTGGGTCGTCTCCGCAATGGTCCGACCGGCGGAACCCCGGATCACACAAGGCGTACCCCTTCGCTCGGCCGAAATCGCCTCCATGCAAACCTATACGGGGCTCTTGTGGACCTGTATCGCGGTGGCATGCGTGGTTTCGCTGGTGGTTCTCTGGCGTGCATGGGTCATGCAGCCGCCCGAGCCGATCGAGACGCTGGAACTGAGCACGTGGACGGAGAGAACCGGGTTCATTCTGGCCGTTTCCTGGCCTGTCCAGTGCGCCTTCGGTCTGGTGGTCATGGGATGACTGACCTTCCTGGCGAGATGCCTGGATCGACCGAATCGGATGACATACATTCCGGGGGAATGCGCGTCCTGGACCTGCTTGGCCTGGTCGTGGGGTACGCCTTGGCGGCCCTGGCTGTCCGTGCTCTCTGGCCGGCCGGAGTGACGCCCAGAGGCCCCACCCTGATTGTCGTCTTCCTGTTCTACGGCTGGTTGGGCCTCGCGATGAGTGGGCCCTTTGTCTTGCTGAGGCGAACCAACGATGTCGACAAGGTGCGACGCGAGGTGTCCCGACCTCCGAAGCGGGCCCGTATCGGGCAGCCGCTGGAGCTTCGCCCCGAGCCGCCACCACGGTACTCTCGGGCCGAGTCAGCCTGGTTGCTCATCGGGGGATATTGGATCGCGGCGGCAGTCCTGGTCCTTCCGACGCGAATCCCGAGTCGGAGTGCCCCGATCCTGGGATTGTTGCCGTTCGTGGCGGTCGGGATCCTTTGGCCCTGGGGCCTCGCCGAACGGTCCAGAGGAAGAGCGTCCCGAAGTGGACCCACCAGACCGCGGTTGCGCTGCTCTGGAGCTGGCCGATTGCGTGGGTTAGCCTGATCCTGCTCAGCTTGACGTATGGATAAGCTGCCAACCGGGTGGATCGTTCGCGCTCGACATTGTCCCGGTGAGCAGACCGCGCAGGTGCGTCACCCGCACCGGATCAATGGAACGAAGGCGATCTTGCTGACGACACACGGCCCCCCGAACCGCGAACAGGTCGGGTTGTAGGGGCGAGAGCCGGATGAGATCGTCGGGCCGAAGTCCACCCGCCAGCGCGACGAACAGGCCCGCCGATCGGGCCTGGCCGATCCAGCCGGTCCAGGGAAGGGCCACCTCGATCCTCGTGGTCCTTGATTTGTCGTAGGTGTCGATCAACACCCCGGCGCATCCGGAGTCGATGGCATGCTCGATGACGGAGCCCGGCGCCGGCGCGTTGGCGGTGATCCAGTCAGCGTACGCGACGGCAACCCAGTTCACGCGATCGCCCAGCGACGCGCGCACGTCATCCCACCTCGACGTCCAGTCCCGGGGAGTTCCCGCAAGGCCCATCTTGACGTAGGCTACCTCCGCTAGGTCGTGCGCGATGGCGGCCCCTCTCCATTCCACGAGTTCCCCAAGGGCGAGGCTCATCGGGACAGCCCGTGGAACCACGGCGCGGACCTCGTTCCAGACGTTGGAACCCGCCCGCCCCAGAGGACCATGTCGGGGTTCCTTCACGTCGATCACGTCGGCCCCGCCGCGGAGCGAGTCGTGGGCCTCCTCGGCAGATCGGACACTGACCAGCAAGCCGGCCATCGTGAGCTCTCGTTCGACGTGCAATGAGGGCGAGCCACCCTCGCCTCGGAGGCGGGGGCATCGCCCTCATGGTCCGGGACCAACCTCGGTGATCGCGGAACATTTCGGTGACGAGCCGACGGCCCTTACTTGGTGGCGACGCTCGCCTCGGTCGAAACGTCCGAGGAGGTCGATCGGCTCAGGACGCCATCCAGGAGGTAGAAGAGGACGGCGGTGCCCACAAGGTCGCCGATGACCGAATTCTGGAGGAAGGGCAGCGCGACCGCGTAGGTCGAGAGCAAACCTTCCCAGGTCATCGGGAACGCGAACCCTTCCCGACCCAGCCAGACCGCGAAGTTGCTGACGAGGAAGAACGTAACCGAGGTCGTCAACGACAGGGCGGCGAGTTTGAATGGGTTCGTCCTGTTCCTTGCCAGCAGACCAAGCCCGACGATGGCGGTGAACAGGGCATACGTCGTCAATCGGGACGTGAAGTAGAACGGATAGCCGTGAAAGGGATCGATCAGCAGGTCGGACAGGACGAGCACCGCCAGAGGGACCGCGAAGGCCCAGCGACGAGGAACCCGGGCGCCGGCATACAACGCGATCGCTCCGATCGGCACCAGATTGTAGGGAGTTCCGATGCCGAGCGTCTCGAAGAGCTGGTAGGCGATGGCGAGCCTCCAGACGATCCCAAGCCCGATCAGGAAAATGGCGGTCGACATGCGGCCCTCGCAGACGGCGGTCGGAAGGTTCTGGTGCGGTGATGCCCGGATGCGCGGTGATCCATCAATCGCTGAAGCCTCTAACCATAGCGTCCGAACGCGACAAGTTCAAGCCGTCACATGATCTCGATAGAGCTGAACTGGACACAGGAAAGGTGTCATCCGCAGGAAAAGATGTCAATCTTTACTGCGAATGCCCCGCCGTCGCCGTCCTCGGCGAAAAGCGCCGATAGAATTAGGAGCCACGCAGTTGAACCCGCCAACAGGGCACAAGTTCTTGACTAGAAAGAGATTAGGTGAACCGGCATCCCAGTGGGATCTATTTCCGCAACTCCATGCCGGCGCGGGACTTGGAGAACCAACTACGCAACTCCCAAGAATCTTTGACATCTTCCCCTCTAGAATTTTGACAATTGTCGATACTCGTCCCGCCCCCTTAATATGGCTCGACTGTTAATGGGCTGCTTGAACGGGTGAACGTCAGGGTGGATGATAGAGGATCGCGACGACAACCAGGATTCCGCAAGTTCGAGGAGACAAATGGCGACTTCGCTGGCCGACCGCATCGAAGAATGGCGTGGTCAATTGCTCGATTACATCAAAGCGTAACCGTCTTGTCAATTTAAGCTTGGGGCGAACCGGAGCGGTCAAGCTCGTTCACCCCAATGCGGAGCGGCTCTGGTCCTACCTCGTGGGTGATGGGCAGGGCATGAGCTTCCCCTACAAGTGTGCCCTGCTCGGGCTCTCCTCGGGAGACGATGGTGAATTGTCCCATGAACCAGAACCCTCGCTACTTGAACCGGAGAGCGATCCGAGGGACCCGTGCGATCGAATCGACTTGCAGCAGTGCCTGGAGTCGCCGCGTCTGCAAGGCAACCACCTTCTGACTGACCTGCCTGACAAGCAACTCAAGTCTCGCCTGGGTCGCATGGCGCTCAACGCCAAGACCTCGATGTCCGAGCAGGGCGTCCCGACGCTCTACCTGACCTTCGGCCTGCTCAAGTGGTTCGAGTCGCCCGACAGCCGAGTCGAGATCTACTCGCCGCTGATCCTCTTCCCCGTGGAGCTGGAGCGGGAGGACATCGAATCGCCCTGGGAAGTCAAGCTCCAGGACGAGGAGATGATGCTCAACCACTCCCTGACCCATTTGATGGGCCAGGACTTCGCAATCCGCTTCCCCGAGCCCCCCGAGCCCGATGAGGAGGAAGACTCGGCCCGCTGGCGCCTCCGATACTTCGCGGCCGTCCAGAATGCGATCCGAAATCAGAAGTCCTGGGAGGTCCTGGACGACTGCACTTTGGGCACGTTCAGCTTCCAGAAGATCGCGATGTGGGACGACCTGGGGAAGAACCAGGACCAGGTCCTCGAACATGACATCTGCCGGGCAGTCGCGGGCGACCAGGCCGTCCTCCTCCGCGTGCCCGAGGGCTTGCCTACGGCCGACGAGCTGGACACCGCGACACATCCCACGACCACGTATCACATCCTCGACTCGGACAGCAGCCAGCACGAGGCGATTGAGGCGGCCAAGCGTGGGGCGAACCTGGTTATCGACGGCCCACCGGGGACGGGGAAGTCACAAACGATCGCCAACCTGATCGCCGAGTTCCTGGCGGCGGGCAAGACCGTCCTGTTCGTGAGCGAGAAAGCGGCTGCGCTGGAGGTGGTCAAGAGACGGCTCGACAAGAAGCGCCTGGGCGACTTCTGCCTGGAGTGCCATAGCCATAAGGCGAACAAGAAGCAGGTCATCGACGAGCTGGGTCACTGCCTGAACCTTTCGGTGGAGAGCTACAGAGATCAAACCGAAGACCTGGAGCGGCTCTTCGAGAGCCGCGAGGCGTTGAACGCCTATGTGAAAACCTTGCATGCCCCGCGCCCGCCGCTCGGGCTGTCCGCCTTCCAGGCCCATGGGCGGCTTGCCGCGATCGCGACGGCCAGGAACGTGAACTGCACCGTACCGGACGTGGCGGGGATGACCCGGGACCGGCTACGTCGGCTCGAAGACCTGCTGGACAAGCTGGCGGACTGCCGCGACGTGATTCGCAATCACGCCACCCACCCCTGGCGAGGCATCCAACGCACAGGCAACACGCTGAACCTCGTGGCCGACATCGAGGCTCTCTTTGGGCGGCTCGCACGGGGCCTGACCCAGATCCGGGGTGCCGCTCCGTTGCTGGCCGACTTCGGATTCCTCGCGGAAGGGATGAGCGTACCCGACTGGCTTGATGCCGTGGAGGTCGCCAGGGACATTCCGGACTTTCCCCTGATCCCGGCGGAGTGGTTCGAAGGGCCAACCCGCGAGATTGCGGAAGGATCCATCCGCCTGGATGAGATCACTCGGACGTATCGGCAGGCTCGCGAATCGCTGCCCGAGTTCTCGGAAGACGTGGTCCACCGGCTCGACAGCGGGGATCTGAAGCGGCTCGATCCCTCGGCCTTCAACGGCGAAACGGGCCTCCTCCCACATGATCACACCACCGTCCGCTCTCTCCGGACCCATCTCCAAGGGATCGCCCCCGAGCTAGAGAGGCTGGCCGAGCTGTCCCAGGCGACGAATGAGGCATTGGATCGGGTCCTGTTCGTCCTGAACGTTAAGCCTCGACCGCTCCTCATGCGAGGAATCGGCAGAGTCCAGGAGCTGCTCGGCTTGGTCGGCCAGATTGCCCCGATCCGCCGCGCGTGGCTCGACGCTCAGAAGCGTCAGGAGATACAGAAAGTCATCGATCGGTGCCGTGAGGAGGAGGGCCGGAACGGCGAGGTCCGCCTGACGCTCATTGACAGGCTCTCGCCGAGGGCTTTCGACGCGGAATACGAACCCCTCGCCCGTCGGTGTCACGCGTACCGATCCGGTTGGAAACGACTGCTGCCCGAATGGTGGAAGCTACGCCGCCAGCTCGCCGACCTCTACGCGAAGGGCCCACCCCAAACGGCACAATTCCTCGCGGACATGCAGGAGTTGAAGGCGTACCACGCGAGGCTCTCCTACGTCCGCGAAGTGAAGAGGCAATACTCCGACCAACTCGTCTTGAGGGACGGTGACGAGCCCGCCTGGGAGCAGGCCTCCGAGGCGCTCAAGGCGTGCGAGCAATTCGACCAGCTCCTGCGCGTCTTCCCCGAGCTGAAAGACGTGATGATCGATCCGAATCGGATCGATCGGAATGCGCTGCGGTCTGCCCTGGACGAGCTGTCAGGACGCTATCGGGCGTTTCGCGATGCCGCCGAATCAATCTCCCAACAGTTCGACCTGGCGAGTGTGCTCAACAAGGAAGGCGAGCGTTCGAAGATGACCACGACCGAGTTCGCCAAGTGGCTGGGCGGACGGTCGCAAGCCCTCGCGGCCCAGCTCGCGATTCTGGACGAGGTCGCCGTGCTCATCAAGCCGGCCGAGGATGTCGCGATTGCCGATCTACCGGCCCGGTTGGCCGCGATCCGAGCGTTTCGACGGAAGTCAGCCGAGGTGGATCAGGTTGCCGCCACGCTGGGGCTGCCCACTGCAGGACGTCAGGCCCAGGACCGCGACTGGTCGGACGTGCGACGGAAGGCCGAGTGGACGCGAGGGTTCCTCGACAAGCACGCCGATCGGCCCCCTGGGTCCCTGATTCGTGCGGCGACACAGCCGACGATTCGCGACGCCCTCGTGGAGGCGGTCCGTCAGAATGTTGCAGCCTGTTCCGATGAGTTCCTCAAGAGTTGGGACGACCTGAGTCATCTCTTCGACCCCGACCGTTCGGTCTCAACCGGAATCCGAGTCGGACACGACCCGGTTCTGTCCGTCCTCGAGTGGGCCGAGGCGAGGCGGGGCGATTCCTACCGGGCCCAGGAGTGGGTCAAGTTCCGCGAGATCCGCGAGTTGATCGTCCAGGCCGGGCTCGACCCGCTCCTGGCCGAGTTGATGGAGGGCAGGCTCGGGGTGGAGGACGCGAAGGGCTCATTCCAGGCTCGATTCTATCGCTCCTGGCTGGACTGGGTTTACGAGCAAGATCCGATCTTACGTCGATTCGCGGCCGAGTCCCATGAGCGTCAGATCGCGGACTTTCGAAGGCTGGACCAGGACTCGATCCGCCGGTCCTACACAAGGATTCGGGAGATACTTCTGAGCGACCCCGCACGCCCTCGGGCCGTGTCGCTCGAAGCGCCCAGCTCGTCGGAATTGGGAACGCTGCTGCGTGAGGTCAACAAGAAGAAGCGGCACCTCCCTTTACGTCAACTCTTCTCGCGTATCCCGACGGTCCTGCTCCGGCTCAAGCCCTGCCTGATGATGAGTCCGCTGGCCGTGAGCACGTACCTGAACACGCGGGAGATCCGGTTCGATGTCGTGATCTTCGACGAAGCCTCGCAGGTCCGGCCCTACGACGCGATCAGCGCGATCTACAGAGGTCGGCAGCTGATCGTCGCGGGCGACCAGAAGCAATTACCGCCGACAACCTTCTTCGAACGGGTTGCGTCGGACGACGGCACCTCGGTCGATGGTGACGAGGCCGAGGAGTCCCTGGAGGATTTCGAGAGCATCCTCGATAAGTGCTGCACGCTAGGTTTGGCCCGTCGTCGACTCCGCTGGCATTACCGGAGCCGCCGAGAGGCGTTGATCGCGTTCTCCAATCGCCACTTCTACGACAACGACCTGGTCACGTTCCCCAGTGTGTTCGACACCGGTGAGACGCCCGCCGTCCGGTTCGAGTATCTTGCCGACGGCCGGTGGAAGTCTGGCACCAGCGGCGGCTTCAACGCGATCGAGGCCCGCCGGACGGCCGAGCTGGTGATGGACCATTTCCGGGCCAATCCCGACCAGAGCCTGGGGGTCATCGCATTCAGTCAGCGGCAGCAGATGGCGATCCTTGACGAGTTGGAACGACTGAGGCGTGCAGATTCCGCGATGGAGGAATACTTCGGCGAGGATCGGGATGAGCCCTTCTTCGTCAAGAACCTCGAAAACGTCCAGGGCGACGAACGCGACGTGATCTTCCTGAGCGTCGGCTACGGCCCAGACGAGAATGGCCGTGTCGCCATGCGATTCGGCCCGCTGAACCGCGAGGGTGGACAGAGGCGGCTCAACGTCGCTGTCACGCGAGCACGATCGTCGATGACGGTGGTCAGCTCGATGAGGTCGCACGACATCGACCTATCAAGGACGAGCGCCGTCGGGCGCCAAGCTCCTCCGCGCCTACCTGGACTTCGCGGAACGCGGGGTATCGGCCCTGGGGTCGGAGGTGACTCAAGTCGATGAGCACGACTTCGACTCCCCCTTCGAGAGGGAGGTCGCGAACGCCCTTCAGGATCGCGGGTTGGGGGTACGCAGGCAGGTCGGATGCAGCGGCTATCGGATCGACCTCGCCCTCGTGGACCCGACGAATCCGGGCCGATTCGTCCTGGGGGTGGAATGCGATGGGGCGACCTACCATAGCTCGGCGACGGCGCGGGACCGCGATCGCCTTCGACAGGAGGTTCTGGAGACTCTGGGATGGCAGTTCGTTCGCGTCTGGTCAACGGACTGGGTTAGGGATCCGCAGTTCCAGATCGACCGGGTCGTCGCGGCATTCAATGAGTCCCTCGCCCGACAGCCCCAATCCTCGGAATCCGCCAGTCAGTCCGCCTCGTCCGAGCGACCCCTTGACGAACTCCCCATGAATACGAACCGAAATGGGAATGGCGATAAGGAGCCCGAGCCGCCTTCTGTACAGTATCGGAGTATCGAGGACGTTCCGCTCTCGGTGATCGAGGATCTCGTCCTCTCCACGCTGGGAAACTTCGGCGTGACTGAAGAGTTGGACATGACGGGTACTGTAGCAAGGCAGTTGGGTTTCCAGCGGACGGGGGCGAGGATCCGGGCTCGGATCGCCTCTTGTGTCGAAGGACTCCTCTCGCGGCAGAAGATCAGCAGGACGGAAAACAACGGGCTCCGATTGGGCACGGGTTCGAAGTTGAATTCGACCTGAGTGGAGCTCGTTCGCAAGTCAGGGCGGAGAGCGGGCGGATCGGCTGGGAGGAACGAATCGATCTTGCGCCTTGCTCTGGTTCTGCGTTATCGTGGAACCTTGAGGGGGCGAGATGGGAACGTCCTACCTCCTCGCCCCCCCTCCGCCCTGCCTGACGATCGAGCCGCTTTCATGACCATGACCTCGCAAGGCCTCGTTCCGGAACCCACGAAGACAGCAGGACGTTACGACGCCATCCTGATCGTCGGGTTCGGTGGTCCCGAAGGGCCTGACGATGTGATGCCGTTTCTGGAGAATGTGACGCGCGGTCGGAATGTTCCCCAGGAACGCCTTCTCGAAGTGGCGGAGCATTACCGGCACTTCGGCGGCGTGAGCCCGATCAATGACCAGGTACGCGAACTGATCGCCGTGCTGGGGCCTGAGTTGCGACGCCAGGAGGTTACGTTGCCGCTTTACTGGGGCAACCGGAACTGGGGCCCGATGCTCGCCGACACGATGCGGGAAATGACGGCGGCCGGGGTCACGCGAGCATTGGCGGTTGTGCTGGCGGCGCATAGCTCGTATTCGAGTTGTCGGCAGTATCGTGAGGACATCGCGAAGGCCCAGGAGTCGGTCGGGCCTCGCGCTCCGGGGGTCGACAAGGTCAGGGTCTTTTACAATCACCCGGACTTCATCGCCGCCAACGCCGATCGCGTTGGCGAGGCCCTCGACGCGGTCCCGGCCGATCTCCGCGACACCGTCCGCATCGCCTTCACGGCGCACAGCATCCCGTCGTCGATGGCCGAGAATTGCTCGTACGAGGCCCAGCTCCAGGAATCGTGCCGGCTGGTCGCCGGGCGCCTGGGGTTTGGCCCGGAGCGCTGGCGGCTTGTCTACCAGAGCCGTAGTGGGCCGCCGCGCGTCCCCTGGCTGGGGCCGGACATCCTCGACCATCTCGACGAACTTCACGCGCAGAACACCGGCGCGGTGGTGATCCACCCCATCGGGTTCCTCTCCGATCACATGGAGGTTCTTTACGATCTCGACGAGGAAGCCCGGCAAAAGTGCGAGGAACTCGGCATGACGATGGTTCGGTCGGCGACCGTCGGCATCCACCCGCAATTCGTCCGCATGCTCGCCGAGTTGGTTCGTGAACGGATCACCGGCACCGTCGAGCGCCGCGCGATCGGGCAATTCGGGCCGAATCACGACACCTGCCCGCCCGACTGCTGCCTCCCGCCCGCCCGACCCGGTCGGCCGGAAGGATCGAACCATCCGGCCTGACCGACGTACTCAATGCAAAGAACGGTTGCATGTCCCGCCCAGAATCCGCATGCTGAAAGGTACGGGGACGGTTCGAACGCAACCTCTGAGACGGATCGAGCATTCGTCGGCGGTTCTCACAATCGGACTGACCCGCACTCCCCACCCGGCGGGATCGCAGACTTCACCGACACTCCCCCTGGCAGACATCCCGCCGCCTGGACCGTACTTCCCACCGAGGCGCCGATGACTCCTCGCGTTGCATTTCGATGGACACTCGCGCTGCTCTGTGGCCTGCTGACGCTCCCTAACCTTAGCGTCCGGGCCGCAAACGACGTCAACACCCCGGCGGTTGATTTCGCGAGCGACGTCCGGCCCATTCTCGCCGAGCGATGTCTGGCCTGTCACGGCCCTGACGAGGGCCAGCGTAAGGCCGACTTGCGGCTCGACACCGCCGAGGGACTTCAGGCGGACCTGGGCGACGGAATCGATCTGATCGTCCCCGGCAGCCCGGACGAAAGCGAGCTGATCTTCCGCGTCGAGGTCGACGACCCCACCTTGCGAATGCCACCCGCCGGAGAGTGGCAAGCCGGCGCTCACGGGCGAGCAAATCGCCGTCCTCCGGCGATGGGTTCAAGGCGGCGCGGAGTGGTCGGCACACTGGGCCTTTCAACCCCCGAGGCGGCCGGACCTTCCGGCAGTCTCCGACCCCTCCTGGTGTCGTAACGAGATTGACCGCTTCGTGTCCGCTCGACTGGACGCGGAAGGCTGGACACCTTCCCCCGAAGCCGACCGGGACACGCTGATCCGCCGGCTATCGCTCGACCTGATCGGCCTTCCCCCGCGCCCGAAGAGGTTGATGCGTTCGTGGCGGATGACCGCCCCGACGCCTACGAGCGACTGGTGGACCGACTCCTCGCCTCGCCAGCTTACGGGGAACGCCAGGCCCGTCGCTGGCTGGACCTGGCCCGTTACGCGGACACCAACGGCTACGAGAAGGACCGAGAGCGCTCGATCTGGCCCTACCGTGACTGGGTCATCGACGCCTTCAATAACGACATGCCCTTCGACCGTTTCACCATCGAGCAGATCGCCGGCGATTTGCTCCCCGACGCCGGCCCTCTCAGCGTGTTGCCACCGGCTTCCACCGCAACACGATGATTAACGAGGAAGGCGGCATCGACGTCGAGGAGTTCCGCTACGCCGCCGTCGTCGATCGCGTCGCCACGACCGGGACGGTCTGGCTCGGCCTGACCGTCGGCTGCGCCCAGTGCCATACCCACAAGTTCGACCCGATCACCCATCGCGAGTATTACGAACTCTTCGCCTTCCTGAACAACGCCGACGAGCCGGAGATGTCCCTCCCCGACCCGGTCGTCGCAACGACGCGGGACGAGTTTCAAGCGAAGATCGAGGCCCTCGTCGCCAATTTGCCAAACCGGTTCCCGTTGCCGGAGGACGGGGACGATGCCCTCACCACCGAGGAAGCCCGCGCGCCGTCATCTGGATGCGAAACAGGCGGAGTGGGAAGCGACCATTCCCGCAACCCGATGGAACGTGCTCCGGCCCACCCGCCTGGTCTCGCGGAACGGAGCGACGATGGAACCGCTTTCCGATGGCTCCGTGCTCGTCCGAGGCGACAAGCCGAACCAGGACGTCTATGAGGTCGAACTGACGACGGACCTGAAGGGAATCACCGCGTTACGGCTCGAAGTCCTGCCTGACGAGAGCCTGCCCGACGACGGCCCCGGCCGGGCGCCGCTGTTCTCGGTCGGCGACTTCCTGCTGACCGAGGTTGAGATTGCCGCGGCCTCTTCAGGAGCCGAAGTCGAGCCGATACGGATTGCGAACGCCACCGAAGACTATTGCGAGAAGGGCCACCCGGCCGCCCTGGCGATCGACGGCGTGCCCGACACCGGCTGGAACGTCAAGGGCGCGATTGGCGAGCCGCACGCCGCCGTCTTCGAGCTGACCGAGCCCATCGGCAACGGGGGCTCGACTCGACTTACGTTGACGCTCCATCAGGAGTACATCCACCAGATGACGATCGGCCGGTTCCGGCTCTCGGCGACGACTGGACCAGGTCCCGTCGTCACGTCCGGTGTGCCCGCTGAGATCGAGTCGATCCTCCTCGTCGATCCCGAATGTCGCACTACCGAGCAGTCTCGGCGTGCCCGCGATTTCTATCTCTCGATCGCACCTGAACTGGCCGAGGCTCACAAGCAGATCGCGGACCTGCGCCGCTCGATGCCCGCCTTCCCGACAACGATGGTCTTCCGGGAGCGCGAACCCGAGCATGCGCGGACGAGCCACATTCACTCTCGCGGCGAGTTTCTCCAGCCGGGCGAGCCGGTCAAGCCCGGCGTGCCCGAAGTGCTGCACGATTTGCCTTCTGAGACAGTAAAGGACCGGTTGGCCCTGGCGCGCTGGCTGGTCGCCGACGAGAACCCGCTGGTTGGCCGCGTGGTGATGAACCGGCTCTGGGCCGCCTGTTTTGGTCGAGGGATCGTGTCCACAGTCGCGGATTTCGGCGCGCGTGGTGAGCGGCCACCCACCCGGAATTGCTCGACTGGCTCGCTGTCGAGTTTCGCGATCGAGGCTGGAGCCTCAAGGCGATGCAACGTCTGATCGTCACCAGCGCCACCTACCGGCAGGGCTCCGAAGCGACCCCGGAACAGATCGCCCACGACCCCCAGAACCGCCTCCTGGCCCGAGGGCCTCGGTTCCGCGTCGACGCGGAGGTCGTCCGCGACCTTGCCCTCGACGCTGCGGGATTGCTCGATCGGCGGATCGGCGGGCCGAGCGTCTACCCTCCCCAACCTGACGGCGTCACCGCCCTGGCGTATGGAGGCCCGTCCTGGCCGACCAGCACGGGTCGTGACCGCCATCGCCGCGGGCTCTACACCTTCCTGAAACGCACGGCGCCTTATGCGTCCTTCCTCACGTTTGACGCACCGACCAGCGACACGACCTGCCCGCGCCGCGAACGGTCGAACACGCCGTTGCAGGCCCTGACGCTGCTCAACGACCCCGTCTATCGTCGAGGTCGCGCAGGCGCTGGCGAGGCGGGTGGTTCACGAGGTTCCCGAGAGCGAAGGCGCGGAGGCACGCGCCATCCGGGCCTTCCGCCTGTTACTGGGTCGCCGCCCCACGACGAGCGAGCTTGCCGCCGTCATCGCGTTCCACGATTCACAGCGGGCGCGATTCGTCTCCGGCGAACTCGACCCGGTCGTCGTGAGTGGTACGAAACCCACGGTCGAGAGTCCGTCAGCCAGGACATCCGAGGACACCTGCGCGACGACCTCGGATGGCAACGCCATCGAGAGCGCGGACCTGGCCGCCTGGACGACCGTCACCCGGGCCTTGCTGAACCTCGACGAGACCATCACCAAGGAGTAAGCCCGCCATGACGCATCCGAACCGCGAACCCGCGGCCCGCTTACAGGCTCGGACGCGCCGCCACTTCTTCCGCGATTGCGGGGTCGGCGTCGGCAAGATCGCCCTGGCGTCCTTGATGGTCGAGGCCCATCGGGCACGCGGCGGTTCGTCTCAGGGAGAAGGGACTCCGCCGCGAGGGGCGGCAAATTTGCTGGACCCGCGCCCGTCGCACTTCGCTCCGAAGGCGAAGAACGTCATCTATCTGTTCATGGCGGGCGCTCCCAGCCAGCTTGACCTGTTCGACCCCAAGCCGTCCCTGCGTAAGTACGACGGCCAGCCGATCCCGCCGGCAGTCGTCAAGGACCAGCGTTATGCGTTCATCCGCCGCGACGCCAGCTTACTCGCACCCCGGTTCGCGTTTCAGAAGCACGGCCAATGCGGGGCCGAACTCTCCGAAGTGATCCCGCACCTGGCAAACGTCGTGGACGACATCGCGATCGTCAAGTCGGTCCACACCGACCAGTTCAACCACGCGCCGGCGCAGATCTTTTTGAATACCGGTTCCCCCCTGCCCGGCCGCCCGAGCATGGGCTCGTGGGTCACGTACGGGCTGGGCTCGGAGTGCCAGGATCTTCCCGGTTTCGTCGTGCTGTCCTCGGGGAGCGGCATCAGCGGCGGTGCCGCCAACTGGTCGAGCGGGTTCTTGCCGACGGCCTATCAGGGGGTCGTGTTCCGCTCCCAGGGCGATCCGATCCTCAACGTGTCGAGCCCCGAGGGCTTCGACAGCCGACTCCAGCGCGACACACTCGACCTGGTTCGCACCCTCAATGATCAAACACTCGACGAAACCGGCGATCCCGAGATTGCCACCCGGATCGCTCAGTATGAGATGGCGTACCGGATGCAAACCAGTGCGCCTGAGTTGATGGACCTGTCCGATGAGACGGCGGAGACGCTGGCTCTCTACGGGGCTGACCCGGACAAGGCGTCGTTCGCGAATAACTGCCTTCTCGCCCGTCGCCTCGTGGAACGCGGTGTCCGGTTCGTCAACCTGTACCACGAGGGCTGGGACCACCATTCGGACGTCGAGGGGGGCCTCCGGAAACAGTGCGGACAGACCGACCGGGCCGCCGCCGCGCTGATCCTTGACCTCAAACGGCGCGGTCTGCTCGACGAGACACTGGTGGTCTGGGGTGGCGAGTTCGGCCGGACGCCGATGGTCGAATCCAACGCCACCCTCGGCCGCAAGCTCGGTCGCGACCACCACCCCCAGGCGTTCACCATGTGGCTGGCCGGCGGCGGGATCAAGCCCGGGCTCACTCTGGGGGCCACCGACGACCTCGGGTTCCACGTCACCGAGGCCCCGGTCCATATCCACGACATTCAGGCCACGATCCTGCACCAGCTCGGCCTGGACCACACCCGCTTGACCTTCCGCCACCAGGGCCGAGACTTCCGGCTGACCGACGTCCACGGTGAACTCATCAAGCCGCTGCTCGCCTGATGCGATATCCTGGCGGGACCTCCTGGGGAATGTCCCCAGGAGGCCAGGACCAACTCAAGGCTCGATGACGAGGGTGGCCTCGTTGATCTTTCCTCCGAACTCGAACGGCGTCTCGTAGGGCCCACGGCCCCAGCGCGATCCCGCCCGACCTGAAGACCGTCGACCGGCATGCGAACGAGCGGGCCGGGAAGTTTCCCTCCTCCAGCGGGTTCTCCGTTCATGGCGAAGCCCAGGTTCCCCCGGGCGTCGATCGACGCCACCACCGTCGAGTTCCCTTCGGGTAGCGAGCGGTCCGCCTCGACGACGGTCAACTTCCCCTTCTGTCGCATCGCGAACGCCAGCGTGCCGTTCTTGACGTAGAGGGAATACCCCTCCTGGCTCCCTCCCTGGGCCACCAGGACGCCGTTTTCCGCCGGTTTGGCGACCTGGACCGTGACAACGAACGGTTGGCCTTGAATGAACGGGGACTTCGTGCGCGGAAGGTCCGCGTCGGGCTTCAGCACGAATCGGCGATCCGCACTGAACTGGGCCGTTTCCTTGGCCGTGCCAGGCCCCCAGCGGAAGCACGCGGGCGCGTTCGGCCCACGAGTTCCATGCCGCGTCCATTTGCTGGACGCGATCGGGATACTGGTCGGCCAGGTCGTGCATCTCGGTGCGATCGGCCGTCATGTCATGGAGCTCCCAGGGCTGATCCTCCTTGGCCACGAGCTTCCACTTGTCGTCGCGGCACGGCGCGGTTCCCCTCGTGCTCCCAGAAGATCGGCCGGGGACGATTGATCGACTTGCCCTCGAACGCCGGGACAAGGCTGACGCCCTCGGCGGGCTGGATCTCATGGCCCTGCATCGTCCTCGGATAGCGGGCGCCCGCGACGTCCACGCAGGTTGCCATGATGTCGATCAGATGACCGGGCTGCGATTCCAGTTCACCACGCCGACGAACCCGTTCAGGCCAGTGGACGATCAGAGGGGTCGAGATCCCTCCTTCGTGGACGAAATGCTTGTACTCGCGGAACGGTGTGTTCGAGACGTTCGCCCAGTGAATTCCGTAGGCGATGTATGTGTCCCCCGGTCCGGGCATGATGCTGGGCCCGGTGAGAGTGGGGACCCCCGCGCGGTCCTGCTTCGGGACAACGTCGATGCGGACCACGTCGTCGGGGATCGTCGGCAGCGATGCCGGGACGGGTCGCCGCCAGTCTCCGTCGCGACCGTTCGCTTCCTGACAGGCGCCGTTGTCCTGGAGGAAGAAGATCAGGGTATTGTCGAGCTGGCCGGTCCGCTTGAGCGCGTCGACGATTCGTCCAACGCCCTGGTCCATCCGATCGATCATCGCCGCGTACACTTCCATGCAACGGGCTTCCCAGGGCTTGTGTTCGTTCGTCTCCCAGTCACCTTCTTGCGGGCTGAGGTCCCAGGACGGGTCGATCAGGCCCAGCGCCTTCAAGCGCTGGAACCGCGCTTCGCGTACCGGCGCGTACCCGTGGTCGTACCGCCCCTTGTACTTTGCGATGTCTTCCTCCAGCGCGTGCATCGGCCAGTGGGCGGCGGTGAAGGCCACGTACAGGAACAGGGGGTTGTCCGGTTTCGACTCGTGATGCTCCTCGATGAAGCGTACCGCGTGATCGCGGATCGCATTGGTGTAATAGAACTGATCGGGCTGGTATAACGGGTCCGCGAACGGGGAGATCATGGTGTTGTCGCGGGTCAACGTGCCGGGATCGAAGTAGCTTCCCGCGCCCGTGATCGTGCCGTAATACCGATCGAACCCCCGCTGGAGTGGCCAGTTGTCCTTCGGGCCTTCCGGTTGGATGGCCTTGGTCACGTGCCACTTGCCGACGGCACAGGTTGAATAGCCGGCCGTTCTCAGGACCTCCGCGATGGTCACGCAATCGCGGTTCAGGTCTCCCCGGTAGCCATCGTAGCCCTGGTCGCGCATCATCCAGCCGATGCCTGCCTGGTGAGGATACAGGCCGGTGAGCAGCGATGCCCGCGTCGGACAGCAGCGGCCGTTGTTGTAGAACTGGGTGAACCGCAAACCGTCGGCGGCGAGCGCGTTGAGGTTGGGCGTCTCGATCTCCCCGCCATAGCAACCCAGGTCCGAAAACCCCATGTCATCCGACATGATTAGGACGATGTTCGGTCGGTCGAATTTCTCAACAACAGCCCCCCGAGTCTGGCCCCAGGCCAGCAGGGTCGATGTCCCGAGCACAAGAGTGAGGCTCTTTCTCAGCATGTCATGCACCTTCTGGAACGCATCACGAAAAGTCCGACGGTCCACCCAATCGCCCTGCCTGCTTCGACCAGTTCGAGCAGCCTAACACGCCCCAGGAACCGGAGACAGCCGATCGAGCGTTTCGGCCAGGTGACATAAAGGTCTGGGAGAGTTGCCGTTGATTACTGCGGGCTGGCAAGGCGTGCCCGACCGACAGGAGAGGTCGATTCCGCCATAATGCCGAGCCACTCGGCCAACCGTGGCATCGTGACCTCGCGGTCGTAGCGCTCTTGAACCAGAACGGCCGCTGCCTCCGTCAACGGCTGGTGTCCGTCGGGGTCGTCGAGGGCGGACAGGGCGGCATGGAGCGCGGCCTCGGGATCGTTGCCTGGTACGATCAGGCCGTGCGTGCCCGGCTCGATAACCTCCTGGATCGGCGCGGAGTCCCAGGCCAGCACGAGGGCGCCGGCGGCCATCGCCTCCAGGGTCGAGCGGGCGATCGGGTAAGGACGGCTCGCGACGACATGCAGGTCGCTGGCAACCAGCAACTCGGCGACGACCTCGGCGCGACGTTGCCGAGCGTCCACAACCGGGACGGGTCCGTTGGCGGGCCCTGGGCAATCGCGACGGCCCCGTAGTCCTGAGCGTGGAACGGGATGTCGAGCATGCGGTCAACCGGCCCGCCACCAACCGCGATGACGAGGACGTCCGGACGCGTCGGCCATCAGGCGATTCGCGAGGTCCAGGAAGCGGTCAAACCCACGCAGGCGGTCGAGCCGTCGAGAGACGAACGTGACGACCTTCGTGTCGTCGGAGATCGCGCGACCCGCGACCGTTCGAGGGCCGCGACGTCCTCCGTCACCACGTCGCCCCGCGAATCGGACAGCGTCGATCCCGTCGTGGAAAACCACGAAATCGCTTCGGTACTCAGGTGGGTACAGGTCGCGCTGCCAGCGCGTGGCCGTCCAGGGGATAACCCCATTCTCCAGGTCGAGCAGGTCCATGGCGTTGGCCGAACGCCGCCAGTGGACGTACTCGGGGGGCAGGTTGGGGCCATCGTCGGCGTAAAGGTCATGGGCATGCGGGTGGACGTAATAATCAAGAAACTGGACGATCGGCACACCCGGGTAGGACACGGGGGCGAACAGCGTCGAGCCGAGCCCGGCCGTGCGACCGAGCACCACGTCGACAGGACGAAGCCGTCGAGCGTCATAGACCTCCCAGGCACCGTAGGCATAGCAGAGGCCGCGCTCCAGGCTGCGAACCCAGGGGACGGTAGCCTCACGCGCCACGCCGCCGACGCCGAACGTGACAACCTCCAGCCCCTTGCCAACCGACGCGGGCCAGTGATCGCGAGGCTCGACCTGATGGCAATAGAACCGGACGCGATGCCCTCGGCGCCGGACCAGCCAGTCAGCCACAGCCCCAAGACGGCCAGGGAAGCGCGGCTCGACGCAGAGCAGTTGGAGCGGACTCTGGGACATGGCGAAGCCGTTCTACGGACGGTTCGGATCAGGGCGATTCGTCCGACGATGCGCGGCGCAGGGTTTCCAGCTCGCGCTGGAGACGATCAAGTTCACTCTCCCTTGCACGCAACGCTGCCTCGGCCTGTTCGGCCCGAGCCCGAGCCTCGCGGGCTTCGTCCTGAGCCTCGCGGGCCTTATCCGCGGTGGAGGGAACGTAGCGACCCTTGCGCGGATCGTACAGCCGCAGTCGGTCGTCGTCACGCTCCAGGTGAACACCCATGACCTCGCTGGGCAATCGACCATCGACGGGCTCGATCTGCTCGTACTCGTTGTCGATCAGCCGGTAGCCGATCAGGGGTGGGTCAAGGTAAGCCGCTTCGGGATCGAACAGGAAGTATTCGCGGACGCTCAGGTCGTCCCGGTAGATCTCGAACTTCCTATTCAGATCATCGTCGAGGGTCTTCATCGAGGTGACCTCGATGACCAGGTCGGGTGCCTTGCCCTCCTCCCAGACCCGGAAGGTGCGCCGAAGGCGGTTGTCGGGCACGCCCAGGGTAAGGAACACGTCCGGCGCGACGCAACGCCGGGGCTTTCCCTCCCGATAGTACAGGAACATGTCGGCCAGGACCGAGGCGTCGGTCCGGCCGTCGTAATGGTTGCGGATCACGTCGAGCAAGGCGAAGATCGCCTCGACGTGGATGCCAGTCTCGCCCAACGGTTTGCCATCCGACTCGGGGTACTCGACCCGGGCCGGGGTCGATGAGATCGAGGCCATGCGAAATGTCTCCTTCAGGAGCAGGTCGGGACCCCCTACCCGGAACCATTCTAACCGGACCGACACCGATGGAAATGGAGTGGTCCCCAGACGCACGGGGACATCTCCAGGTTCGATGCGGTTCCCGAATCGGAAGGGCGTGGCTCGTCACGAGCCTCGCCCTCACTGTCAGAATGGCCACGGGTTCCCGCACCTGAGATCTGCTCGCACAGGTGGTGCCGCAGCCGGCGAAGCAAGAGGAGAGAGGCCGGCTCGTAGCGCGGGAATCGTTGGCCTCCTTATTCCCGGGCGTCGGACCGAGCCCGGAGATTGTTTCGACGTTATCGAGGCGACGGCCCAGCTCGTCCAGGGACGCATGGATTTCCCCTAACTCGTGACGGACGTCCTCTTGCGGATTCTCCAGGTCACCGGTCGATGGGCCGGGGATCGCATCGGCGGGGTCCGACGACGGCTGAGCCGGTCAAGACGGATCTCTGACGGCGGGACGATTGCCGACGGGATGTCCGTCCCCGGATCTGACGACGGCGGGGGGGCCGACTGTGACGAGAGCCCTCCCAGTCGGCTCAGCACGTCCTCGATACCACCCGTTCCGGAAGGTGTTCCAGTCCCAGTTGGGCCGGTCTTGCCATCTGGACGGATCGGACTGGTCGGGGCGTCGGGCACGGTGACCGTTCCGCTGTCGCAGCAAACGCGGATTGTGATGCAATGCGCACCGTCCGGGGCCACCGGACGAGCACCCCCGAGAACCTCGCCGAGGATCTTCTCGATGTCTTGCCCGAGGCCCGGAGTGCTCAACCAGCCTTGCATCGCTCCGACAAGAAGCTGACGGAGCCCGTCGCGGACCACCATCCCGATGCTTCCCTTCGCCGCATCACCGAGTCGGGATCGCATCGCCCCGCGCAGGAGATCGACAAACAGGCTGGCGGGCACTCCCTGGGTGCGGGCGATCGACGCGAACGCCGGATACTCGGAGGTTGCCTGAAGCTCAACCATCGCGAACGGCGAGGCCCCCGTTCCCGCCGCCGACGCCCCGAACATTCTCCCGTTTCCTTCTCCCGCCAGCGATTCCACGATCGACAGGGTGCTGCGGCTGTTTGCCGAGGCCACCGTCGAGATGCTGAACGGCGCGGGCCCGTTTCCAGAGTCGAAATTGACGGCATCGTGCTGGTCACGGTCGACACCGGCATCAGGCTGTACGTGGCGAAGGTCATCGGGGCGACCGCGTAGGTCGCCACCGGCGCCACGCTAAGGGGGGCCAGGCCATAAAGTGTCACCGGCACTGTTGAGGTCGTGGTATCGCGATACGACGCCTCGCGTGCCTTGTGATGCAGGAGCCCCTCGGCCTCCACGTGGTTCCCCATCAGGATCAAACCAGAGAGCGTGGAGAAGTTCATCAAGCGTCTGTGAATCGACAACATCGCAGAGCCTCGATATCCAAAGTTGTGAGCGGCAAGTTAGAAGGACCCATGATTTTTGTGCGGACGGTTGGTGTCCGTGTCCTTGAAACGACGATGCAACCGGTACCGCTTTGAAAGGCGACCAAGAAGGGTGAGCCAGCTTCGTTCCAGCAAAGCCTAACACAGCGATCGACACCGACGGTGGCAAAAATAATACAGATATCGCGTCGTCCCACCCTCGATATTTCTCTCTGGCGATTATTCCTAAAAAAGCGATCACCGCCATGTGCGCGGTATCGCCAGGGAGGTCATCACCAGGGGGCGAGCATCATGGCGCGAACGCAACGTTCGAGGACGAGGTCGGAGGGGCCGGAGTTACCCTCGGGGCGGATCGTTGAGGAACCGGGACCGCATGTACAGCACGAACTGGCGGTACCGCGGGCCGGGACGTTCGAGGTCCACCTGGAGTCGGCCGATCCCCTTTCAACGCTGTTGCCGGGGACGGAGCTTTACGCGGCTCGTGACGCCTTGCGGGCCGGTTGCTACGGGTTGCCGAGGCCGACGTTCCCGGATCGCGTGAGGCGAGCGTGCTCGGGCTCGGGCGTAACGTGGTCGGGATGGGGCTGGGGCTCAAACTCGCGATGGGACGGTTCACGGGCCAACTGGCGGTGCAGGTGTTCGTCCGGACGAAGCGGACCGAGCCCCGAGTGCCGAGGGCCGAACGGGTGCCGGCGGAGATCGACGGTCTCCCGACGGACGTCATCGAGGCGCCCCTGTTCGAGTCGCAGGTCGTCTACAACCGGCTGGAGCAGCCGTCGCGTTGTGGGGGGTCGCTGGGACACCTCCAGATCGGCTCGGGCACCCAGGGTTGCCTGGTTCCGCACGAGACGCGATCTGACGCCTGCTACATCCTGAGCAACAACCACGTGCTGGCGAACTCCAACGGGGGACGGCCCGGCGACCTGATCCTCCAGCCCGGCCGCGCTCCGGAGGACCCGCCCCCAAGACAGGAACTCGCGGCGCTGGACCGATTCGTGCCGATCCAGCCAGCGCCCGGGTTCGGGCTCGGCATGGGGCCGGAGAACGTCGTCGACGCCGCCCTGGCGCTGACCCGTCGCGACCTGGTCAGTCCCAGCCATCACGGCTTCACCATTAACCCGGCGCCGGTCCAGGCCCAGCCGAAGCTGAACGTTTGCAAGGAGGGCCGGACGACCGGGTTCACCAGCGGCCAGGTGCTTTCCGTCGATTTCGAGACGACCGTTCAGTACAATGTCTTCCAGAACGGGATGGCAACTCGACCGTTCGTGGCCCGTTTCACGAACCAGGTGATTGTCGTCCACGACAACCCACAGGTTCCGTTCAGCCTCGGGGGAGATTCCGGCTCGCTGGTGGTGACCCTGGGCACGAAGCAACCTGTCGGCTTGCTGTTCGCGGGCGGCCCCGCCCAGAATGGCGGCCACATGACTCTGCTGAACCCGATCGGCGAGGTCATGAAGCGTCTGAATTTCCGGACGTTCCTCACGGGATAAGGTCGTGGTCGTTTCCAGGGAATCGACAGGACGACTGGTTGGGTTTTCGATTCCGAGGCGGCTTGATCTCCAATCGACAACAGGTTCATGATCCGGTTAAGTTCGTCGAGCCGCCCCGGTTCGAGGCGTCCTGAGGTCATCGCAACCGTTTCTTGAGTCTCAGCGCCTCGAACCATGAACCTCCTCTTCATCCACCAGGCATTCCCCGCGCAGTTTGGACGGCTGGCGCTGGAACTGAACCGGCGGTATGGCTGGCGTTGCCGCTTCCTGATCGAGGACCTCTCGCGTTGCCCGACGCCGACGCCGGAAATGCTCGAACGGCTCGAACTGCACCGGATCGCGATCCCGGCGGAGGACCGCGACGACCGGCCGACCCCCTGGCCGCAGATTCACGGCAAGTTCCTTGCCCACTGCCGCGTCCGTCCACGACGCCGTGAAGACGCTGCCGGGCCCCGTCCCGATCTTGTCGTCGCCCACGGCGGTCGCGGGTGCACCGACGGTTTTCCTGCCCGACCTGCTCGACTGCCCGATCATCAACTACTGCGAATATTACTTCGCCTCGCATCACCGTAGCGACATCAGCTACCGTGTGGACCTGCCCCCGGCCGAGGACGTCGCCCCGTTTTTCCCACGCTGCATCAATGCGCCGGTCGCTGGTGGCGTTGCAGAACGCCGACGCCGGGTACTCGGCGACCCACTGGCAGAAACAGACGTTCCCCGAGCGTTACTGGCCGAAGATCGAGGTCCACTTCGACGGCATCGACACGGAGCTGTACCGGCCTCGTCCGCATTCCGAGGTTCCTCGCGCACTCGCGAACCGCTCGATCCCGGAAGACAACCGGGTCGTCACTTACGTGGCCCGCGGGCTGGAGTCGATGCGCGGGTTCGACATCTTCCTTCGCGTCGCGGAGCGGATCGCCCGTGAGCGGTCCGACGTGCTGTTCGTCGTCGTGGGCACGGAACACGTCCATTACGGCTGGGACGCGCTGCACACCGGCGGCCAGACCTTCCAGGACTGGGCCCTGGAGCGAGTCACGCATCGACCCCGACCGCTTGCTGTTCCTGGGCCACATCGAGCCCGAGCAGCTGGCCGAGGTGCTGTGCCAGAGCGACCTGCACCTGTACCTGACGGTGCCGTTCGTGCTGTCGTGGTCGCTGCTGAACGCGATGGCCTGCGGTTGCGTGGTGCTGGGCTCCGATGTGCCGCCTGTCCGCGAGGTGATCGAGCCGGGCGTGACCGGACTGGTCGAGCCGCTATTCGATGTCGATCGGCTGACGGCGACCGCCCTGCGGCGTCCTCGACGACCCGGCCACGTTCCGCCCGCTAGGCATGGCGGCCCGGGATCGGGTCGAGACGCGGTATAGCTTAAACGTCTGTGTTCCGGCCCTGCGCGACTACTACGAGCGGACGGCCGATTCCGGCAAGGCGCCCATGCCGTGACGGACGGGGGAAAGGTTCACCGCGGAAGACGCGAAGGGCGCGGAGTCGAGACGGAGAGAAGAGGGTGGAATTCAGAAACGAACACGCCACCTCGCGCCGATCCCTGGCCATCCCAACGGCATTGGCGGCCCTCTTGTCTCCGCCCGACTGCCTTGTTGTCTCGCCCTTCTCACTGTAATTTGGCCTCTGCCTTCGTCTCTTCGTCTCGTCTCCGCGCCCTTCGCGTCCTCCGCGGTGAACCTGCTGTCATGGACCACGGCCCCCGCTCGATTCCCATCGTCGTCAACGACCGCCGGCCACGCCGCGACTGGCGGCCCTGGCTGGCCCGCGCTCCGCGGATCGCCCTGCTGGTTGTCGCCCTGTGGCTGATGGCCCGCGACGCCACATTTTCTGTCAGCGCGAACGGGCATGACGATCCTCGATCAGGCGAGCATCATCGGTGTGCTGGCCGTCGGGCAGGCGTTCGTGCTGATCGGCGGGGGGTTCGACCTGTCGCAGGGGGCGATCCTCGCCCTGACCGCCGGCGCGACAGCCTGGCTGGTGACCGACCCGGTCGTCCTCGGCCCCTGGGCCATCGGGTCGGTTGAGGTTGGCCCCTGGACGTTCGGCCCATTCGGCGCTGGGGTGGTCGCGCCGCTGGCCCTGGCCTTCGGGTTGATCCTGGGTGCGATCAACGGACTGTTCGTCGCGAGAGTGGGCACGAACCCGTTCGTGACGACGCTCAGCACGACCCTGATGTATCGGGGCGCGGCGTTCGTGATGCTGAGTGGTCTGTCGATCCCCGGCGTCACCGCGTTCGCGGCGCTGGATCGCGGCGTGCTGACGTTCGGCGGTGCACCATTGCGGATGCGGGTGGTCGTGTTCCTGGCCCTGGCCGTGCTGGGATGGTTCGTGCTGGCCCGGACAGTCACCGGTCGGCACATCTATGCGACCGGCGGCAACCCGGAGGCGGCGCGACTATCCGGGCTGCGCACCGATACGGCTCCGCGCATTGACCTTCGCCTTCAGCGGTGGGGCGGCCGCGCTGGCCGCGCTGATGCTGCTCTCCCGAGTCCGGGTTGCGAAGCCCGATACGGCCGTCGGGTATGAGCTGGAGTCGATCGCCGCGTGCATCGTTGGCGGGATCTCGCTCCAGGGCGGCTCCGGGAACCTCCTGGGGGCCGTCGGCGGCGTGCTGTTGCTCCAGGCGCTCGCGTTGTTGATCACCGTCAGCAACGTGGACGACGAGTACCGGACGATCATCACCGGCGCCGTGATCCTCACCTTCGCCGCGACCGATGCCATGGCCGCCCGCCGTGGGCGGCGTTAACGGCGGGCGTTCGGCCAGAAGGACTGCACGGAACGCATCAATCGTGCCGATGATAGCGACGGATCGGCACGGGCTGCCGATTCGGTGCGTCCGTGCGCCCGGGGAGGGATGAGGATGGTGTTGAGGCGAGGTCGACGACGCCACCTCCAGGCCATCGCGGTGCTGCTGGCCCTGCCAAGCCTAATGATTACCTGCTCGACGGCATGGGGCCAGGGAATCGATAACGGTTCCGGCGGGGACATAAGCGACGTGTCGGGCGGACCGCGCAGGATCGCCGTCCCGCTTTCGGGGTCTGCCGAGCCGGGTGCCGAGGAACAGTTCGGTGGGGTCACCGGCGGCCGTAGTCGGCAAGCGGGCGGCCCCGGATCGCCGGCCCGCTCCGTGATGAGTTCGACGACTGGGAACCCCGACGAGGACCGGCTCGGGCCTCCGCTGGGCGGCTCGGGCACGTCAATTCTCGGCGAGACACCGGGGCTCCAGGGTCGGCCGCTGGGGGGACGACTCGGCCCTTCGGGCGTTCGCGTCCCTATCGAGGATTTCCAGCCGCCGCAGTCGCCGACACCCCCGACGCAGACGGAGATCCTGCGGGGAAGAAGGCAGGACTACGACCCGACCACGCTGACCCGGCACCCGAAGCTCGATCTGCCCCCAGGGCCGAGGACCCGGGACCGCCCGACGGCCTGACGCTTGACGGCGCGATCGTGGTGCTGCTGCGGCAGAACCTCGATCTGATCGCCCTGCGGTACGAGATCCCGAAGGCCGAGGCCGACATCCTGACCGCCGGCCTGCGCAGCAATCCGATCCTGTTCGCCGATGGCCAGCTCATCCCCTACGGACGTTATACCAACGACAAGGCGAGCAACCCGCCGCAGTATGACGTCAATGTCACCATCCCGCTCGACGTCAGCGGCAAGCGCCGGGCTCGCCTGGCGGTCGCCCGGCAGGCCAAACGGGTCACGGAGGCCCAGCTCCAGGACGCGGTGCGGAACCTGATCGACAACCTATACGCCGACTTCCTCGCCGTGCTCGCCGCCCGTGAAAGCCTGCGTTACAACCAGGCGTTCCGCGATGAACTCGGTCGCGAGCAGAACGACGCCGAGGCACGATTCCAGCGCGGGGAGATCAAGGACCGCGATACGCTCGACGACATCCGGGCCGACCTTGAGCAGGGCCGATTCGAGGTCAACCAGGCGTCCCAGACCCTGGCCCGCGCCACCCGCTCGCTGGCGCTACGGCTGAACGTCCCGCCGTCTCAGGCCGAGTCGATCCGGGTTCGAGGCTTGCTACGGGAAGTCCGCCCCCTGCCGGCGCCTCCGGAGGAGTTAATCCGCGTGGCGCTGGAATGCCGTCCCGACCTTGTGGCCTATCGCCTGGCGATCGGCCGCGCACGGGCCGACGTCCAACTGGCGCAGGCCAATCGCTTCGCCGACATCTACATGGTCTACCAGCCCTACACCTACATGAGTGGCCAGTATGAGGGCCTGCGCAGCTCGTACGCCTATGCACTCGGCATCAACGCGGCGCGTACCGTTGTTCAACCGCAATCAGGGCAACATCCGCCGGGCCGAGTGGAATGTCGACCAGGTCCGCACGAGCTGGCATCCCGTGAGCGACGCGTGGCCTTCGAAGTGGACGAGGCGATCCGCGAGTTCCTCCGCAGCCAGGCCGGGGTGCTGCAACTGGAGCGTGAGGTCCTACCTCGCGCCCGGCTCGCCCGCGATAACGCCTACGGCCAGTACCGACAGGACGAGACGAAGGTCGGCGACTACCTCGATGAACAGCAGGACTACAGCGAGGCCATCCAGCAGTACCGCGACGCGCTGCTGGAGCACCGCGATAGCCAGTTTCAGCTGAATACCGCCGTCGGCGCGCGGCTGTTGCCCTGAGGACGACGGAGGAGGAGCGGATAGCGATGCCGAGAAAGCTCGACCCCTCGCAACGGAGGCGCTCCGGCCCGGTGCTGGAAGCCCTGGAGGCCCGCGAACTCCCCTCGCTCGCCCCGGTGTTTTGGCTCCGACCGCCGCGGATCGGCCGCCCCCTGGTGATCGTTCGTCCTCCCGAGCCCCCGATCCCGCGGGCGGGCACGCCCGGGCTACTGACCCCGCACGAACGGACCCGCCAGAACTTTGCCGCCGCCTTCTCTGGCTCGTTCACGACGGGCCCTGGCCGATTCACGGACCAGCTCAATCAGACTTACATCCGGGCGGGGGGCACCTCGACAGCGTTCTTGAAGGGGAACGTCCAGATCGCATTCTTCACACCGGTCGACCCTTCTGAGCCGATCACAGGAACGGCGACGATCTACCCCAGCAACACCTCGAGCACGGGCAGCCTCCTGATCCTCGATCTGGAGGGCGAGCCGGGCGACGCCCGAGATGGCCACCCCGCCCACCTGCG
Source organism: uncultured Isosphaeraceae bacterium (assembly GCA_963779675.1). Taxonomy (GTDB): domain Bacteria; phylum Planctomycetota; class Planctomycetia; order Isosphaerales; family Isosphaeraceae; genus CAVZZM01. The sequence continues at coordinate 275,173 of CAVZZM010000014.1, read as the reverse complement.
ATGGACGGTCAACGATGCCAGTTCCGGCCTGTTCGCCCTGTCCGAGGGCGAGGGGTCCCTCGACCTGCGCCTCCGGCCCTCTCAAAGGGGACCGCTCGGTGCCAGACGGGCAACGTGAGCGTCCTGTTTCGAGGGCAGGTCCGAACCAACGGCACGACCAACCCCCTGGGAATCGGCTGAGCCCCGAGCACTCGATCGAACGGGCGGGGTGTCTTCGACGTCCCAATGCCTCCTCGCGAAACGCTTCCGATGCGGAGTGGGTCACCCGGGAGATCGAGCCCATTGCGACCGGTTGCAATCCGGGCTAAGGTCGTCCTCAAGCGTATGCGAGGCGACCGACCCCACCGATCGGGAGGGGAACGATCATGGGACCTGCCGACGAGACACTGGCCGCGCGACTGGGCAAGCTCGGCTTGCCCTGCGGCGATGACGTGCCGACCGACCGACTCAGCTCGGCCACGGCGGCGCTGGCCTGTTTTCCGATGTACATGGTGGCGAACGTACACGCCTGGACCGGAGACCGGCAGTTCCGCGTGCCGATCCTCGACGTGCCCGGCTCCGAGCAGGTGCGCGAGGCGTTCGCCATCGGCAAGCAGGAGGCCCTGCTCGAACTCGAACCGGAGCACCGCAGGGCACTGGGCACATTGATGTCGGCGCCGAAGCCGGCCGACCGGATCATCTACGAGTACGCTCTGGAAACCCTGCGACAACTTCTCGACGTGGCGACCCCCGACCTGGCCCTGGTCATGCGCGCCGCCGTCGCCCAGATGGTCGTGGCCGTGGCCCGTGCCTCCGGCAAGGGGCCTCTCGGTTCTGGCCCAAAGGTCAGCCCCGAGGAACGAGCGTGTATCAAGGAGATCGCCGACGCCCTCGACCTCGAACGCGCCGAGCCGGCCGCCGACGCCCTCAGGACGCTGGATGACTATTGAAATGAGCATGTTCGAGAATCGAGAAGGAAACCCTTCCTGCCTGCCGTTCCCCTCGAAACCGGCTTGTCCGTCCTGGCGGTTCGGGCGTGCCCTGCTCCTGCTGGTCTCCACGGCGATCGTCGGTTGTGGCCACACGACGGTGAATAATGCAGGTCGGGACGAAGCCGGAGCGACCTCCGAGCAAATCGGCGCGGTGCTGCCGATGTTCAGCCATCCGTTCTTCGTCGCGCAGAAGGCGGGGATGGAGAGACAGGCGAAGGAGATGGGCGTTTCGATCGACGTTCGAGACGGCCAGGATGATGACCAGAAGCAGATCAATCAGGTCGAGGCGTTGCTCACCGTCGGGCCGGACGCGATCGTGCTCTGCCCACGAGACGAGAACGCGCTGATCCCGGCGGTCGAGGCGGCCAACCAGTCAGGCATCCCGGTCATCGCGCTGAATCGTCGTGTCAACGGCGGCGAGGTGGTGACCTATGTCGGCGCCGACGACGCCGACGGCGGCCGTGCCCAGGCCCACGCGCTGGCCGAGGCGCTCGGTCCCGACGGCGGAATGGTCATCTATCTCCAGGGCACGCCGGGCTCCAGCCCGCAGGTCAGCCGAGAGGCGGGGTTCAAGGACGTGCTGGCCGGGCACCCCGAAATCAGCCTTGTCGCCGACCAGTACACCGACTTCCAGGAAGATACCGCCAAGGAGATCATGAGCGGCCTCGCCCTGCGGTTCCAGCCGGGAGAGGTCCGGGCCATCGTCGCCCAGGCGGACGAGCTGGCCCTCCCCGCCGCCGAGGTCGCCCGCGCCTCGGGCTGGGACGACGTTATCGTCATCGGCTTCAACGGCACGTCGCAAGCCTTCAGCGCCATCCGCGCCGGCCAGATGCACGCCACCATCCTTCAAGATGCCGCCGAACAGGGCCGCCTGGCGGTCGAGGCGGCCGTCAAGCACCTCCGAGGCGAGTCCCTGCCGACGGAAATCCTCACGCCCCTGCCGGTCGTCACCCTCGAGAACATTGACGAGTACGAGCCGGCATATTGAGGGGACGACCTTACGATTCGTGAACGTCGGCAGGTTGAACCGGCTGACGAGCGTGGGGAACATGGGGCCGGTAGACGGCGCCCTGGTGGATGTGGCGGATCAGGTATAATGGTCGGTGTTTGACCTCGTCATAAATCCGGCCGATGTACTCGCCAAGCAGGCCGACACTGATGAGCTGCACGCCCCCCAGCATCAGGATCGAGACGATCGTGCTGGTGTAGCCGACCACGACCGGCTGGCCGAACATCCCCGTGCCGAGCAATCGGCAGACGAACAGGGCGATCCCGTACACCAGGGCAAATGACGCGGTTGCCAGGCCCAGCACCAGGCTCAGCCGTAACGGCTTGTAGCTGAAGCTGAAAATGGCGTCGAGGGCGTACCGGCTCAGTTTCCAGAGGTTTTGCTTGGGATCTCCGGCGGCGCGAGCGGCACGGTCGTAATAAACAACCTCGGTGGGAAAACCGATCCAGGCACGCAGACCGGGCAGGTAGCGGTTGCTCTCGCCAAGGGCGTTGATCGCGTCGACGGCCTGGCGGTCGAGCAAGCCGAAGATGCCGGCGTTCAGCGGGATCGGATAGTCGGACAGGTAGCCCAGCACCTTGTAGAACAGTGGGAACAGCCGACGCCGCAGGCCGCGCTCGGCCCGACTGGACCGTTCGGCCACGACCACCTGTGCCCCGCGCCGCCAGGCGGCGATCATGCGATGGATCACGTCGGGAGGGTCCTGCATGTCGCCGTCCATCAGGACGACGGCGTCTCCCTCGGCGATCGACAACCCCGCGCTCAACGCCGGCTGGTGGCCCCAGTTGCGGGACAGGTCCACGACCACCACCCGGTCATCGGACGCCTGATGCGACAGCAGCCGCTCCAGCGATCGGTCGTGGCTGCCGTCGTTGACGTAGACGACCTGCCAGGAGAGACCGGTCGCATCCATCACCCGCGCGATTTCGCGGTGAAGCGTCTCGATCAGGGCCTCTTCGTTGTAGATCGGGACGACCAGAGAGACCGCGACCCGCCTCGACCCGTCCATGCGACGCCCTCCCGAACTGTTCGGATCGTTACGCGGATGGCGCGTGGGATCGCGCCGGCCGCGATCCTATCGAGGGGGTCGGGAGGGGTCCAGGTCAACCAATGGTTCTGCCGTCCTGTATCGTGGCCCTGTAGGTCAGACTTCCGCCTGTCCGTTTGATGCGCCATGTCAATTCTGAGGATGAAACAACAACCTCCCTGCCGATTGTCAGAGTCTGTCCCGAAAGGGGGGCTGCCGGGAGAGCGAGGCTCCGGCCGAGCCGCTCCTGGCGGGGACCGCGGCTCGGCCGGAGCCTCGCCCTCCCACGGCTGGGACAGACTCTCAGACGAATGCCCGACCGACACGCCGAAGGTGCCCCGTTTCCGAACGGGGGCGAGCCGATCTAGGCGGAATTCGGCGGATCGGTAGAATGCCCTCGCCCCTGGGAGGACCTGGCGGGCGCCTCTCCGAGCCTATCGACGCTTCGCGACCGGTTGCCGCGGTTCATTCCACAGCATAACGGGCGATCCGCATGTCTCAACCGACCACAACGAAGACGAGCCATCGGCCGCTCCGTCCGGGCACACGATTCCGGCGGGACGTGGAGGGTATTCCGTCGTGGGGAATGCGGATCGTCGGCCTGTTCCGGGCGATGCGGCCGCACCAGTGGTCCAAGAACCTCGTCTGCTTCGCCGGGCTGATCTTCTCGGGCCAGTTGTTTCGGCTCGAGTCGATGGCGAGTGCTCTGCTGGCATTCTTCGGCTTTTGCCTGGCATCCTCAGCCTGCTATCTCGTCAACGATCTCTGCGACCGCGAGGCGGATCGCCTGCATCCGGAGAAGCGATCGCGACCGCTGGCCTCGGGCGTGGTCCCGGCGCGTTGGGCGGTCGTCGGGGCCGTGACGCTGATGGCGCTGGCCCTGATCACGACGCGGCTGTTGCCCCCGTTATGCTTCGCGGTCCTGGCGTCGTACTTCGTCCTGACGCTCGCCTACTCGCTGCGACTGAAACATCGGATGCTGGTCGACGTGATCTCGATCGCCCTGGGGTTCGTGCTGCGTCTGATCTGCGGGGTGTTCGCCGTCGGCGTTCGGCCGACGGCCTGGATCGTCCTGTGCATGTTCTTCCTGGCCCTGTTCCTGGGCTTCGCCAAGCGTCGCGGTGAACTGAGCCAGGCCCTGGGGGCGGGGGCCGGTATGGACCACCTGCGGCGACCGGTGCTCCAGAAGTACCGCCTCGACCTGCTCGACCTTCTGCTGGCGATGACGGCCACGATGGCGATCTGCTTCTACGCCCTGTACACCGTCGCCGGCCGTCCGGACCACGACACGCTGGTCGTGACCGTCCCGCTGGTCTTTCTCGGTATCGCCCGTTACATGACCCTGGTCCTGCGCGACAACCTGGGCGAGTCTCCCGAGCGACATATCCTCGGCGACTGGGTCTCGCAACTGATCGTCGCCCTGTGGGTCGTCCTGTGCGTCGCGATCCTGTATTCGGACGTCCAGATTTTCGCCCGAGTTGAGATGATCCGACCCTGAGGGGCATCCCCGAACGCATCAAGAAAGCGCCGATCGTGCGTCGTCAGGCCGACCCCTGACCGCCCGTTGAGGGTGCCAGGGCCGACGACTCGAGCCGATATTGATCGGAGCGCCGCCGGTCGCCGCGATCGGTCGTCGACGACGTGCGGCGGTTCGCGACCGATGATCCCTGGAGCGTGCGACGGAACGCCAGGAGCTGGCGGAACGCCTTCGCGCAGAACTTGAGGAGCTTCCAGCGACGGATCGAGACGACGCCCGTTTCCCGCTCCTTGTGCGGGACCTCGATCTCGATGACATCCAGGCCCTTGACCTTCATGAAAACGGCGAGAAAGAGCGACGGGGCCAGGGTGTCTTCAGGAATGAACGCTCGCGCCGACCGCCAGGCCGATCGGTGGACGACCTTGAACGGGACGTTGGCGTCGCGGAGCCTCACCCCGAAGAGGAGCGTTATGGCCCGACGAATCTGTCGGGTCAGGAACAGGCGAAACGGCGGGTCGTGCCGCTTGACCCGAACGCCGAACGCACCGTCGCGTCCCTGAGCGGCCTGCCACAGGGTCGGAAAGGCATCGATCGGAACCTGCCGGTCGCTATCGATCAGGAAGAGCCATTCGCCCCGCGCCCCCTCCAGGCCGGCGCGCACGGCACGTCCGTGGCCGCCGTTGGGCTGGTGGACCACACGCAAACGGGGCTCGGACAACGCAAATTGGTCGAGGATCGCGCCGGTACGGTCGCGGCTTCCATCGTCGACCACGATGAGTTCGGCGCCCGGGATGGTGTTGAGCACCTCACGACAGACCTCGACGACGGCCTCCGCGATGGCGCCTTCCTCGTTGTAGGCGGGCATCACGACGCTGAGCGGGATGTTCAGCTGGGTTCCGTCCCCCTCCGAGGTCTCACGTGGTGAGGTCGTGCTCGTCGTCGTCGGCTGGTTCGGCATCGGACGTGGCCTCGGAGTCAAGTTGGCTCGGGGGATTTGTCCGCCGATCCCGGCTGGCGACGACAAGGTCCCGGGGTATGCAGAGTCGGGCTCAATGCCCCCCTCGCAAGTACAATTCCTCGTACTCGATGTGACGGGACTCCTTCACCGTCAGTCGGAGGTCGATCACTTTGCGAGTTCGACTCGGGGCCCTCGATGGCGGGGGAAATCGAGGCCATCGTGCGCCAGGCGCGATCGCCGTGTTCCCGGTCGCTCTCCATCCACCAGGTGCCTGGCGATTCTACAATCCCGGGCGCACGTCTCACCAGGGCAAATCACGAACCCCATCACGAGACGTTGCGTGATGTCCACACGTCCAGATCGCACCATACGGATAAGAGCAATCGAGAGCGCCAGCCGGTTGCGATATCGCGACACAGTGCCATCGCGCGGCTCGTTCTCTTGTTGACTCAATGATGCACGCTTTACAATGCCCGAGTGGATCGTCCACGGTGGCAACGTTCCATGAGCCCTGCCACCCCGCCGTACCGCGTCGATGCCTTACGGCACGCGAGAGGACTGAGATGACGTCGAAACCCTGGTCGCGCACCGACTGGTGGGCGTGCTCGGCCAGCATGCTGGTCGGGTTGATCCTGGCGATCATGCCGCACCTGGTCTGGTTCGTCCAGAGCGGGTCGACGGACTACCTGGCGAACATCGACGACAATTTCTACCTGCTCGTTGCGCGACTTCCCTTTTACGGGGAGAACAGCCTGCGAGGCCCGTTCTCAACGCCCGCCGAAGCGATACCGAGCCTGTATTCCTGGACAATGTTCGTTCCGCTGGCGAAGTTGGCGCACTGTCTGGGGCTGACATCGCCGCTCGAGATCGGCGTGCTGTGGCGAGCGGTCGGGGGGCCACTGCTCGGACTGAGCATGTTCGTCCTGTTTCGCCGCATCCTGGCCTCAACCCGATTCCCTGCGGCCTTCGCCCTGGGCTGCGCGACGATCTGCCTGAGCGACGACGGTGCGATCGAGGGGCGCAGCCTGGTGCAGATGGCACTCTACGTGCCCCACCTGCTTCGGGGAACGGTTCCGCCCCGCAATCTGGAAGGACTGGCGATCTACCGGGTGGTGACGCCCCTGTTGAACGTGCCGTTATTGATCTTGCTGGCGGCCAGCGTTCTCGGTCCAAAGGACCGGTCCCACTGGCGCCTCATGACGCTCGGCATGCTCTGCCTGGCGCTCTGCGTCTATCTCTACTTCTACTTCTGGACCGCCGCGGTCGTAGCCCTCGTTGGCTTCATCGGATCGTCACTGCTGAGATGGAGGTTGGCGGGTGAATCCGAGGCCCGCCAGGGGCATCTGGTTGACGCTCGGACCGCGGCACTGGTGCTGGCCGGTGGCCTGGCCCTCGGCAGCCCTCAAATCCTGGCCAACTCGCGGACCTTCGCGGACCCGGGCTTCTCGCCGATGATGGAGCGGATGTTGCGGGGACGTCCGATGGCGCCGGGAGACCCGGCACGCTCGCGCTATCTTGTCCGGCCCTGGATCTGGGTGAAGCTCGTCCCCGGGGCGCTGGCTGTCTTCGGGCTGGGGATGGGCCAGCTTGAAGCGGTCTGGTGGTTGACCGCGTCCGCCTACGCGCTCACCAACAGCGCGATCGTCACGGGCCTGGAGTTCGAGAATTTTCACTGGCTTTTCGTGTGCGAGCTGTTTGGCGAGGTTCTCATCCTGGGCATGATCGTCCTCGGGATCGAGCGCTGGTGTCCCCCCCGACGACGAGCCTTGTGGGCGCTGGCGGTCGTGCCGCTCCTCTTCTTCGGGTTCGCCGCGGTCTGGCGGGGGCACCATGCCTTGACGTCCCCGGAAACGCTAGCCAACGCCCACGCCCTGAAGACGCTGCGTCCCTTGCGGCCGGACCTGGACGACCTGGGGCCGGATCGCGTTCTGGCGGGGCCGGCGGCGGCGCGGGTCGCTCTGCTCTGGTCCCGCTCCGGGCTGCTGTATCACCAGCCGAACACCGGCATCACCGAACTGTACTCGAATCGCGAGGTCAATGAACGGCACGCACTGAACGCGTGGCTTCAGGGGTTGGATGTCGAGCAGTACCGGCCGCTGGCCCGGTCGCCGTCCTACGAACATGGTATCGCCTCGACCCCTCCCGAACTGACGGCCGAGGGGGTCGCACGAGACCGGATCGCCCTGTTCCGGGAGATCGACCGCGACCCGACGCCATTCCTGGATCGCTACCACCCCGACGTGCTGCTACTTCCGCGTGATGCGCCCGATCCCGAGCGTGGAGGCCCGTGGAAGTTGATTCAACGAACCCCGGACTGGTCCCTCTGGGAGACTCGGGACACGACGCGCTGATCGATCCGGGATGGAGAGCCCCGGCAGTCGCGCCCGGGCTACGCCGCCTGCACAGGCTGCGTTCGGTTCCCGTCGACCCGTAACACCGCCAGGTACTGGAGCCGGCCGCCGAAGACGGCATCGTAAGGCTGCGGGTACAGTCGCATCTGGCGCAGCTCTTCCTCGATCTCCAGACCGTGTGCGCGACGCAACGCTTCCCACTGCCGTAACGTGTTGTAACGGTACAGGCAGGGAACCCCGTAAGGCGCATTTGCCGCCCAGTCCATCAGGGCGATCCGGGGCCAGGCCAGCGGGCCGTCGATCTTGTGGTCCTTGATGATCACATGGCGACGGGAGACACGGACACACTCGGCGATCAGACGGTGAGGGTCGGCCTCGTGATGCAGCACGTCGGCCAGCAGGACAACGTCGAAGGAGCCGTCCGGAAACGGGATCGTCCGGCCGTCATACTCCTGGACCGGGATCGCCTCGCTACCCCGACGAACTGCTTCCAGCCCCAGAATGTTCACCCCAGGCGGACAGTCGGGCGACTTCAGGATCGCACGCCCCTGCGCCCCGCCACCGCAGCCGACGTCGAGCACATGGTCGCCGTCGCGCAGGTGCGGCACGACCCGGCGCACCAGTTCGCGAAGCCGAGATTCATAGACCGGTCCATGAAGTTTCTTCAGCAACGCGGAGAGTCGTCCCATCGTCTCCTCGCAACGTGTTCCTGGACCGCCCGATTCGGGTTCCCTACCGCGGTTCCCACTCGTGTTGTGCCCGGATCATGGAACGAGCGACTGACAGTGATCCGCGTCGACGTCCCGGAGCGGCGGGGCAGATTACAGCGTCTCGAGAGAACCGGCAAGGCAACAATTTCGCAGCAATGAGCGATGAGCAATGAGGGGAGAAGTCGGACTCCAGTAACCGAACTACCGATCTACTTTCTACTCATTGCTCATCGCTCATTGCTCATTGCTGCGAATCGCTGCGAACTTCTCAGATGGCCGCGCCGGCGCCGGGGCGGCCGACGACCTCGCGCGAGCGGTCGCGGCGGTTGGCGATCGCGTTGACGGCGTTGAGGTACGCCAGCGCCGACGCCTCGATGATGTCGGTCGAGGCGGCCCGGCCGCGGTACGCGCCGGTCGTCGCTCTCGACCTCCAGCTCCAGCGTCACCTCGCCCTGCGCGTCCTTGCCCTGGGTGACGCTGCGGACGACGAACTCGCGGAGGTTGGCCTTCACGCCGGTGACGCGCTCGACCGCCTTGAAGATCGCGTCGACCGGGCCGTCGCCGATGGCGGCGTCCTGGACGATCTCGCCGTCGGGCCGGCGGATCTGCACGGTCGCCGTCGGCAGCACGCTGGAGCCGGCCGTCGTGTGCAGGCTGACCAGTTGCCAGACGCGCCGGCACGTCCTCCAGGTAGCCCTCGATCAGCACGGCGAGGTCCTCGTCGTAGACCTCCTTCTTCTTGTCGGCCAGCGCCTTGAAGTCGTCGAACAGCGTCTCGAACTGCTCGGGCGTCAGGGTGTAGCCCATCTCCTCGACGCGGTCCTGCAGCGCGTGGCGGCCGGAGTGCTTGCCCAGCACCAGGTCGGTCTTGGGCACGCCGACGTCCTCGGGCCGCATGATCTCGTAGGTCGATCGTTCCTTGAGCATGCCGTCCTGGTGGATGCCCGACTCGTGCGCGAAGGCGTTGCGGCCGACGATCGCCTTGTTGCGCTGGACGGCCAGCCCGGTGATCGACGCGAGCATCCGGCTGACCGGGTAGAGCCGCTCGGTCTTGATCCGGGTGTCGAGGCCGTAGTAGTCGTGGCGGGTCTTGAGCGCCATGACGATCTCCTCCAGCGCGGCGTTGCCGGCCCGCTCGCCGATGCCGTTGATCGTGCATTCGACCTGCCGGGCGCCGGCCTCGACCCCGGCCAGGCTGTTGGCCACGGCCAGGCCCAGGTCGTCGTGGCAGTGGGTGCTGATGATCGCCTGGTCGATGTTCGGCACCCGCTCCTTCAGCGTCCGGATGACCGCCGGCGTACTGGCTCGGCATGGCGTAGCCGACGGTGTCGGGGATGTTCACCGTCGTGGCCCCGGCGTCGATGGCGGCCTCGACGACCTCGACACAGGAAGTCGATCTCGGTCCGCGCGGCGTCCTCGGGGCTGAACTCGATGTCGTCGCAGTGGCCCTTGGCCCGGTCGCACGCCGGCGACGGCCCGCTCGATGATCTGCTCCTTGGTCATCCGCAGCTTGTGCTCGCGGTGGATCGCCGAGGTGGCCAGGAAGACGTGGATGCGGGGGCTCTGGGCGTGCTGGACCGCCTCCCAGGCGCGGTCGATGTCGCGGTCGTTGCAGCGGGCCAGGCCGCAGACGGTCGAGCCGGTGACCTCCGTGGCGATGGCCCGCACGGCCTCGAAGTCCCCCTGCGAGGCGATCGGGAAGCCGGCCTCGATGATGTCGACGCCCAGGGCCGCCAGGGCCCGCGCCAGCTCGAGCTTCTCGGCCAGGTTCATGCTCGCGCCGGGCGATTGCTCGCCGTCGCGCAAGGTCGTGTCGAAGATCCGGATGCGCGTGTCGTCGGCCATGGCGGGGACCATCCTCGTCGTCTGGGAATGTCGGATCGTGATCCGTGCTCGTTGCCCGTTCGGACCTGCCTGCCCGGCGAACCCGAGGCCCAGAAACACAGAAAGCCCCGAGATCCACCAGTCCGGCGGGTCTCGGGGCTTTTCCACAATCGGTACGCGGGAGGCGTTTCGGACGGCAGATCCCCTAAGACCCAGCCCGGCCGCGAAGGCCGTCTAGGGCCAGCAGTAGCATGCCAGGCAGTCGAAGGTGGATCGCCATGACGGGGTCCGAGGTCCCGAGAGTTTCGCCTCTCATCGTAACGACTGAACTATACGTTCGGCAGGTCGAGCTCGTCAATCGAAATCTTTCCGGGTGCGCATTTCCGCATTTCAATCGTTCCTGGCCGGGCCGCCGGCAGTCGGCACGTCCGGAACGTGATCGTCCTCTCGACGCGGACCAGCAGGTTGCGGGAACAGGTCGCCGATGCGGCAAGAAAAACCGGGCAGGACGTCCTCGCCGGTCAGTTCATCGGCCTCCTGGAGACGGCTGACCGACCCATCGCCGCGGCTGACGTGGACGATCCGCACCTCGGGGTTGACCACCCAGACCCGCCGCACGCCGGCCGACAGGTATTCCATGACCTTCTGGTCAACCTCGTAGGCCGTATCGTTCGGCGAGACGACCTCAACGGCGATGTCCGGCGCGATCCTCGTCCAGCCGTCCTCCTCCAGTTGGTCGAGGGGCATGCGCTCGCAAAGAATGACCGACACGTCGGGCTTGCGGAGCAGGTTCGGTCGATCCGGGAAACACTGATAGCCGCAGTCGGCGCCGAAGACCCAGGCCACGTCGTTCGGCTCGCAGAAGTCGCCAAGGCGTCGATTCAATCGAGACGCCGCCAGGCTCGACAGTTTGCTCACGTTCAACTCCACAAGGTCACCATCGACCAGTTCGTAGAGATCGCGGTCGGGCATCGCCAGCAGATCGTCCGGGGTGTAGAGGCGCGTCTCGGTCGGGGCGCTCATAATGGACCCTCCGGCAAGGTCGGGCTCGGGATGTCGGGTTGTGACCTGAGAATTGTACCAGGACGGCGGGGGAGCGTGAGCCGGGAGGGCGAGGCTCCGGCCGAGCCGCCCATCCCGGAAGCTCGGCGGGAGCCTCGCCCTCCCGGAACCCAATCCGGGAAGGCGCCGGGGACGGAGTGGGGGGCTCGACCGTCGGCGTGGGAAGTGAATCAGCCGCTCAGCGCGGCGCGGCCGGCGTAGGGGGCATCGACGCCACCCAAAACCTCGGCGATGCGGAGGAGACGGTTGTACTTGGCCACCCGTTCGGAGCGGGCCATCCCGCCGAACTTGACCTGGCCGCAGCCGGTGGCGACGGCCAGGTCGGCGATCGTCGTGTCCTCGGTCTCGCCGGTCCGGGACGCGACGATCGCCCGGTAGCCGGCGCGACGAGCCGCCAGCAAGGCGTCAAAGGTCTCCGAGAGCGTGCCGGCCTGGTTCGGCTTGATTACCACGGCGTTCGCCGCCCCGCGTGCGGCCCCCTGCGCGATGCGGTCGGCGCGGGTCGCGAACAGGTCACCCCCGGCGATCTGGATCAGGTCGCCGAGACGCTCAGTCAGCCTGGCCCAGCCGTCCCAGTCGTCCTCAGCCAGGGCGTCCTCGATCGAGACAATCGGGAACTGGTGTGCCCAGTGCTCGAGCATCGCGGTCATCCGCCCGGCGTCGAGGTCGTCCCCTTCGGCGGCGAGATGGTAGAGGCCGGTTTTCGGGTCGAGCAGCCGGGCGGCGTTCAGATTGATCGCGACGGCCACGTCGGCGCCGGGTTGCAGGCCGCAAACGGTCAGCGCCTCAAGCATGCGTTGCACGCCGAGCCCATTCGCACGCAGTCGAGGCCCGTAGGCACCCCCGTCGGTGACGAGATCGGCTTCCTCGGCGTAGTCGCGCAGCACATCACCGAGAGAGCGATGGACATCAGCAACCATCTCCAGGGCGTGGCCGAAGCTCCGGGCGCCGAGCGGCACGATCAGGTAGTCCTGAAAGTCGGGCCCGTGCCCATCAAGCGTGGCGGCAGCGATCAGGCTCACCAGTGGCAGGGGCAGAATCGGGCCGGCGTCCGGGGCGTCATTCGGCCCCAGCGCGTTGCGCCAGAGCCGGTGGAGGTGCACAAACAGCTCTTCACCCCGCGCCGCGGCCGCGGCCCGAGCAACGGCCATCGACACGGCGTAGATCGCGTTCCCACCAAGCCGTCCCTTGTCCGTTGAACCGTCAAGCTCGATCATCCGGTTATCGAAGGCCTGCTGGTCATCCAGGTCCATTCCGGCCAGGGCAGGCGCGATCTCGGACGTAACAAAGTCCACCGCGCGGCGAACCCCCTTGCCGCCAAATCGTCGGAGGTCGTTGTCGCGTTGCTCGCAAGACTCGAACCGCCCCGGGCTCTGACCCGCCGGCGCGATCGCTCGAGCCCGGGCGCCGCCGGAAGCCGTCGCCTCCACCTCGACCGTCGGGGTGCCCCGCGAGTCAAGAACCTCGCGGGCCATCAGGTGTTCCAGGGTTGCCATGACCGGACCATTGGTTTACGTGTCGGAGACGCGGATACCGTCGTCGGGCCGGGTTGTCCTCGGTCCCGTGACTCTTGGCGGTAACGCCAGGGGGGGACATCAAACGCACATCACATGCCGGATAATTCCCGACCGGGCGCGGAACGCGGTCGACGTCCCGAACCACCAACGTCGGTTCCGGCGCGGAGGATTACGAACGGGGTTCGCTGAGGGTCATTCCCGGATCAGATTCCGGGAGGGCGAGGCCCCCGCCGAGCTTCCGGGATGGGCGGCTCGGCCGGGGCCTCGCCCTCCTGGAAAGACGTTTGGGACAGATCAGGGAATCACCCCGAAGGCGCGCTGAGAACGGTTCGCTCGATGACCGTCGGCGGGTTACAATCGCGACGCGGGCCGGCGCCGGTTCGCCAGGAACCCCTCTGTCCTTCGGTCCCCGTCGCCGTGCCCACCGACGACCTGACGAAGTCCAACGGTATCCATGAGACGCCCGCGCCGCTGGCCGACTTCCTCGCCGCCGCGGTGCTGGAGCGGCTCACGACGACCTCGGGACCGCTCACCGTCCTTGACCCGGCATGTGGTCGCGGCGCGTTGCTCAGGGCGATCGCATCGGCGGCGACACCGGTAACGCGGGGGCAAATGGTGCTGGCCGGGTTCGAGACCGCTCCCGGCGCCCTGGAGACGGCGCGGGCGGAGCTGAGTCGTCTCGACATCGCCAGGCTCGCGCTGACGCTTGGCGACTTCCTCAACCATGATCTCTCCGATCCCTTGACAGGCTACGATGCCGTCGTCACGAACCCGCCCTTTGTGCGCACTCAGGTGCTTGGGGCGATGCGGTCGCAAGCGCTGGCCCGGCGGTTCGGCCTCTCGGGCCGGGTGGACCTGTATCAAGTTTTCATCCGAGCATTGGCCGACACCCTGCGGCCCGGCGGGGTTTTGGGGCTGATCGCCTCGAACCGCTTCCTGTCGATCCGCGCCGGGGCCGTTGTGCGACGCCTGCTGCGAGAACGCTTCGAGCTGCTCGATGTGCTGGACCTCGGCGATACCCGGCTATTTCCCGCCGCCGCCGTGCTGCCGGCGGTCGTGATCGCCCGCAAGCGAGCCGACGGGCCGATCGTCGAGGATGGTTCACCTCCCGAACCTCCCGTCCGGTTCGCACGGGTCTACGGCAGCCGGGACGATCGGAAGGTGGTTCGTTCGGCTCTCGATGGTCCCGAGACGACCACGGGGTTGTTCGAGGCCCTCAACGGTGGCGTCGAAGGGCCCGTCCGCATCGGTGGCCGCGCGCTGGTGATCGAGCGGGGCACTCTCGCCTCGTCCGACGATCCCAACGCGCCCTGGGCCCTCGTGACCCCCGCGCACCGCGACTGGCTGGCGCGTGTCGAAGCCTGCCGGGCCGGCTCGATCGGCGACGTGGGCCGCGTCCGGGTCGGGATCAAGACCACCGCCGACCACGTGTTCCTCCGCGACGACTGGGAGGACCTGCCCATCGAGTTCCGTCCCGAGCCGGAGTTGCTCCGTCCGTTGCGGACCCACCGCGACGCCGCCCGTTGGACCGCCCGGGAAAAGTCGGAATCGACTGCCGGTGAACGCGCGATGCGCGTCCTCTACCCCCACCGGATCGGCCCCGACGGAAGCCGCGCGGCGATCGACCTGGCCGTCTACCCCCGTGCCGCCGCCTACCTGGAGATGCACCGCGACCGGCTTGAAGGTCGGCGCTACGTCCGGGACGCCGGCCGTCACTGGTACGAGATCTGGGTCCCCCAGGGCCCCGCCGGCTGGGCCTCGCCTAAGATCGTCTTCCCCGACATCGCCGAGCACCCCCGCGCCTTCCTCGATGAGACCGGCGCCGTCGTCAACGGCGACTGTTACTGGATCGCCCCGCACCCCAACACGGCCGACAACACCAACACTCCCTCGCCCCGGCTTCTCCTCGCGCTGGCCGTGCTGAACTCCTCACTGGCCACGGCCTATTACGATGCCCTTTACCACAACAAGCTTTACGCCGGACGTCGCCGGTTCATCACCCAGTACGTCGCGACCTTCCCCCTGCCCGACCTCGCCCACCCGTCGGCCGCTGAGGCGGCCGCGATCGCCGGCCGCCTCGCCGCCGGCGGCCTCTCCCCCAATGAGGCCAACCGCCTCGACACCGCCTGCGACCGCCTCGTCCGGGACGCCTTTGGGCTCCTCGGTTGATTCCCGGCAACCGCCCCCAAACGTACACACGAGAGAATGACGGTGAGCTCAGAAAATGCTTGCCGGCACGCGGTCCTTGTGTGACGTTGAGGAACCTGCACAAACAGCAACGCTGGAATGTCGCCTCCGGGTTGGCTGAAGTCCGCAGCCTGAGTTGACCCCGGTCGCGTACCATGTGGGCCTTTCGAGGCAGGGCAGCCGGGGGGCCGCGCTTCCCCATTTCCCAGCCATTAAAGGATCTCTGTCATGCCATCCGCCCGTCGAAGCCGATTCCTCGGAACGCCCCGACGCGCTCGATGCCCGCGCTGGAAGCCCTCGAACCGAGACGGGTCCTCAACGCCGGTGTCCCCTTCAGCCCCGCCCCGTCGGCCGCCATCGTCGGCGCGACCTTGATGGTCGACGGCACCGACGGGCCGGACCGCATCTGGATCATGCCCTCGCAACAGCCGGGGACCGTCCGCGTGTTCCACGACGGCGCCCTGCTGGGGACGTACGGCCCCGTCGCCGAGATCGAAGTCCACGGCCTCGACGGCGACGACACCATCGTCGTCGGCCTGGGCGTCACCCTGCCGGCCCGGCTCGACGGCGGTGCGGGGAACGACCGCCTGCGGGGCGGCGGCGGCGCGGACATCGTCCTCGGCGGCGGCGGGGACGACCTGCTCGTCGGCACGCCGAACCGCGATGCGCTCGACTCCGGCACGGGAAGCAACCGGGTGGTCGTCCCGCAGAGCATGGGGGTGATCCGGGTCGGGCCATCGGTCACCACCGGCGAGGCGATCCGCGACCTGTCCCGGTCCTACAGCCTCCAGCGGTTGTCACCCTTCGCCGGGGCGACGACCGGCCCGATCGTCGTCGACAGGGCCGACCTCCAGGACCCGCGCATCGTCGACCTGCTGCGGCAGACCTACGAGGCCGGCCAGACGGTCGCCCTCGTCGACGCCAACGCCGACGACGCCGAGCGGCTCCGCGGCCTGCTCGACCACCAGGGCGGCACGGGATGGGCCGACGAGAACTCGCAGGCCGCCCTGGTCGCCTTCCGGAAGACCGACCTGGAAGGCGGCCGGACGCACCACAGCATGGACGTCGTCCTGCCCCGCCAGACCGACCCGAACGCGATCCCGCTCGGCGCGGGCTCGCGAGCGAGCGATGAGATGGTCACCGAGATGATGAGCGGGCTCTTCTCGGCGACGCCGGTCGTGCCCGAGGCCCCGCCGGGCGACAGCCCCACGAACAACCTCCTCAATCTCGCCGACTCGTACGAGTCCTCGGTCGTCACCACCGGCGGGTTCGGCACGCAGGTACAAATCGCCAACACGGTCTGGGCTGCGCGATCGTTCGAGAACTCGAAGGACCTGTACTACGTCCTCCAGGAGGTCGATTTCCACGAGGACAGGATCGCCGGGAATTACAACTACCAAAGGTTCCCGATCCTCGCCGGCTGGTTGCAATCCTGGTCCAACTCGGCCTCGAATTCCCTCACGAACGTGTCCACTTCGCCCAACGAGATCAACCTGATCCAGCCGGGCCCGCAGACGACGATGGAGGCCAAGACGGTGACGAGCGGCGTGAGCGAGAGCTACGGCGGAAGCATCGGCATCAACATGTCGCAGGGCCTGAACGCGCTGCTCTCCGGGGGCGTGACGATCTCCAACACGGAGAGCACCGTAGTCCCTCCGGTCAATATCAACTTCAACAGCAACCTCGAATCGGGCCAGACGCAGTGGAGTTATTCCGTCAACTCGCCGCCGCTTGGTAAGTCGGAGACGATCTCCTTCTACAACCAGTGGATCTGGGAGGTCGCCTTCTCCGCGTACAGCTCAAACCCGACGGACCTCAGCTTCGGTTCCACCGCCCAGCTCGATACCGGGTACATCGTGTTCCTGGCCGTGCCCGGTAAGCCGAATATCTCCTTGCCGGCCTCCGTGAACTCGTCGGTCCCGCTGCCGTTCGGCCAGACCTTCAAACTCACCCCCCCCACGGTGACCGCCGCAAACCCGACTTCTGTGAAGGCGGGCGACGAGTTCGTCATCACCGGCACCGCGATGTACCCCGCGCTGATCACCGGCGTCCTTATCGGCGGCACGCCGCTGCCCCCGTCCAACTACAAGGCGGTCAGCGCCACCGAGCTGACCATCATCGCGCCGGACATGCCCGGCGAGGACCTGCCCGTGGTCGTCCAGACCACCAAGGGGAACTCCAACGACAACGTCACGGTCACGATCACATCCAACTGAATCCGTCTCCTGCCCGTCCGTCCGGGAACGGACCGAGAAACGATCCGGATCTCCCGATCACCCGGGAGGTCCGTCGCGTGAGTGGCCGGGGTCAGGCGCAGCGTTCCTCGGTAGGATGTCTGTGTCCCAGCCCGGGCCACGAAGCGTCGCTCTCGCCACCCGTCTCGCTTGTCTTCCCGGGGATTGTCGTTCCCGGATCGTCGCCAAAGCTCGCCGGCGCAAATTTTCGATCCCGTCCGAATTTCTTCCTTGACTCCCAAGACAGGTTGTCTTACTCTTCACTTCAGACAACCTGTCTTGCGTTCCTGGCGAGGGAATCATGGAGCAACCCACGCGCGACGTGACGGAGGCGGAGCTGGCGGTCTTGCAGGTGCTCTGGGACGGTGGTCCGGCGACGGTCCGGACGCTGGCCGAGGCAATCTATGGTCCCGGCGGCGGCCCGTCGCGGCCCGCCACCGTGCAGAAGCTGCTGGAGCGCCTGGAGGCCAAGGCGTGCGTGCGCCGGAATCGGGCGGCCGGGCCCGGCGGGGCTCATGTCTTCGAGGCGTCCATCGACCGCGATACCCTGATCGGCCGACGGCTCCGGGCGGTCGCCGACACGCTCTGCGACGGCTCGCTCGCCCCGCTGCTGACGCATCTTGTCCGGGCTGAGCGGCTCTCCGCCGAGGAGCGGACGGCCCTCCGCCGGCTGATCGACGACCTCGACACATCGCGTTGACCGTCCGGTTTTCCAGGTCCTATCCCCTGTCTCTTGCTGCAATTCGATCATTCCAGACCCGAGGGATCGCGGCGAGCCGGACAGGGTGGGGACATCGCGAGAGGTCGGGAGAGTCACCCTGTCGGTGTTGCGATTGCGGCGTGAGTCGCGACGCCCCGAGTTCCCATCTCCTGGCGTCCAGTCGCGGGGGCAAGTCGATGAACCGGCTCGTGCAGTTCGGCCTGACCAACGCGCTGATGGCGGCGGGGCTGGCGCTCGTCGTGGCCGTGCTGGCGCGGTTCACCCGAAGACGGCCGGCGCTGGCCCATGGCCTCTGGGTCCTGGTGCTCCTGCGACTGCTCGCCCCGCCGTTCTGGACCGTCCCGCTGGCCTGGCCCGGTCCCGGACGCGCCGCGTTCGACTTCAGCAACACCGGCCCGATTCGCTCCGGCCCCAGCAACAGCAACAGATCGCGAGACGGTCCCGAGCCCCGGTGCCGAGGCGATTGTCAGGGGAAGACAGCCCAACCTTGATCGAACGGAACCTGTTTTCTCAAAACCCGTTGTGCCCCAATCGCTCCCGGAGCGGAAGGCGACGACGGACGATCCCGACCGGTCAGCAACGACGCCCGGCCCGGAGCCGATCATGCCGACCGCGCGGAATGCGCGAGTTCTCCCGCCACCCCGGGCCCGGACAAACGGGACCAGCCCCCTGCCCGACCGCCGCGCGGCCCCTCAAAACAACATCAACACCCCGAATCGCCCGGAACGCCCCTGGTCCGCCGCGCTGGCCGTGTCCTGGAGGCCGGTCCTGGCGGCGGTCTGGCTGGCGGGTTCGTTGGCCTGGCTAGGCTGCGTCGTCCTGCGGGTGCGTCGGTTCCGCCGGGCCTTGCGGTGCGCGACACCAGCGCCGGCGGAGATCCAGGAGCGGGCCGAAACCCTGGCCGTTCGGCTCGGGCTTCGTCGGGCGCCGGGGGTCTGGATCGTGCCGGGCGGGGTCGCTCCGCTGGTCTGGGGGCTGGGGCGACGGGCACGCCTGATCGTGCCGGGCTCGCTGTGGGAGCGGCTCGACCCCGACCAGCGCGACGCCCTCATCCTGCACGAGCTGGCCCACGTCCGACGCGGCGACCCCTGGGTGCGGCTGCTGGAGCTGGTCGCCACCGGGCTGTACTGGTGGCACCCGACGGTCTGGTGGGCTCGTCGGGCGCTGAGCGAGGTGGAGGAACAGTGCTGTGACGCCTGGGTCGTCTGGGCGACCAGCCCCCGATCGGGCCGCGCCTATGCCACGGCTCTGGTGGAGGCAGTGGATTACCTGTGCGAGGCCCAACCCGCCCTCCCGCCGGGAGCCAGCGGCATGAGCCGGGCCCGCCACCTGTCGAGGAGGATCGCCATGATCATGAAGGGAACCACCCCGAGGGCACTTTCCTGGCTGGGCCTGCTGGCCCTGATCGCCGTGGGGGCCCTGTCGCTGACCTGGCTGCCCATCTGGGCCGAGCCCGGCCAGGGCACGAACACACCCCAGCCGACGACGATCGCGGGATCGCCGGCCGTCCTTCCCTACGGCGTCGCCAACCCGCAAGCCGACCGTCAGCGCATCCAGCAAGAGATCGAGATCCTCAACGCCCAGCTCGACCAGAAGAAGGCCGCGCTCCGGCGTGCGGAGGCCCAGCGCCGGCTGGCGCAGTTGGAGCTCGACAACGCCAAGAAGCTGGCCAATCAAAACGTCATCTCGTCCGAAGAAGTTGCCCTTCACGAGGGGGAGGCGGAGATCGCCGAGGCGGACGTGGCCGCCAGCCAAGCCGAGCTGCACGAATGGGAGATCCGCCTGAAGGGAGCACAGCGGATGCTGGGGACGATCAAGACGCCCTCGGCGACGATCAAACCCGCGCCCCGTTCACCCGTTCCTGGTTCGGCCAGTTCGCGGCCGGGCCGTGGGGCCTTGCCTGGCGGCAGTGGGAATGTCGTCCGTTGTGACCGTTGTACCCATCGACCCCGCCGATCAGGCCCGTCGGAACCTCAAGCGGGTCGGCCTGGCGATCCAGGACCCCGCGAACGCAGCATCGAGGCCGACTGACGCCCTCCGCGATCCCGCTCCTGACGGCACCCCGCTGCTGAGCTGGCGGGTCGCGATTCTACCCTACCTCGACCAGAACGACCTGTACCAGCGCTTCAAGCTCGACGAGCCCTGGAACAGCCCGCACAACCTGGCGTTGCTCGATGAGATGCCCGAGGTCTACGTCACCCGCAACACCGGTTATCCGGGCCTGACCTTCCTGATGGCCCTCGTCGGCCCCGAGACGGTCTGGGGTGCCGCACGGCGGCGAGGGAATCTCGATCGCCGAGACGACAGACGGCACGTCGAACACCCTGGCCGTCGTCGAGTCGTCATTCCCCATCCCCTGGACCAGCCCGCAGGACATCACGATCCCGAAGGCCACGACCGGACGCCAGGGCCTGAAGGTCCCTCCCGTTCCGCCGCTCGGCGTCCCGGGCTCCCGCGAGACGTCCGCCCTGTACCTTGATGGTTCCGTCCGCGACCTCGGGCTGCCGATCGAGCCGAGGCTCTTCCATGCCCTCGCCACCCGCGCCGGCGGCGAGGTCATCGGCAAGGATCAGCAGGGCCGCCCCGTCGCGGCCAAAGGCGTGACCAAGGCCGCCGGTGGGATGTCCTCCGGCATGATGGGCATGGGGTCGGGAATGATGGAGGGCGGCGAGATGGGCATGGACTCCATGATGTCGGAGATGGAAGGCATGTACAACCACATGGGTTCAGGGATGGAGAGCATGCCCGACATGGCCCAGGAAGGCGCCGCCGGCGCCGCCATGATGGACGGCGAGATGGGCATGATGGGTTCCGGCGCGATGATGGGCATGGGCATGTCCGGGGGACCCACTCCTCCGCCTTCGGATCGCGATCGTCTTGATGCCCTGGAGAAGAAGCTCGACCGGCTGCTCGAACAGATGGAGCTGCTCCGGAGCGATCGCGAGGCGAATCCGCCCTTGCCCGCTCCGGTCCCGCCCTTACCCCCGTCGGTCGACGAGCCCTCCTTGGGACCGACCCCACTCGGTCCCAGTAGGGAACGATTGCCGCGCTCGGGATCAACGTCCATCAACCCTTTATTGCCCCCGTCGGTCGGCGAACCTCCCTTCGAGAGCGCCGTCGAGGTCCCCGCCCCCGTCGAGGTTCTCAATGAGGCGGTGGGCCTGATCCCGGCTGAGGCGGAACCGGCTGGCGAAGGGGGCGGTCACGGCGACGCCCCCCTGCCCTCCCCGACCGTGGAGCCCTCCTTGGAAGCATCCCCCTTCTGACGCCCTGGAGGGAGGGAGGGCCGGGTGCAGGGCCTCTCATGTGAGAACACGGAAGCCTGCGTCGGGTGGGTGGAGCGCCCGCGGAACCCACCGTCTGTCCTGTCAGATTGGTGGGTTCCGCGGGCGCTCCACCCACCCGTTAGAGACCGTCTCGGTCGCCCTATCCGGGTTCCGGAACCGGCCTCGCGTCTACCATCCCAGCCCGAGCGTTTCCAGTTCGGGGAAGAGATGGTTGAGCGACCAGACATCGACGACCTTGTCCTCGCCGGCGGTGGCCAGCAACTGACCGGTGGGGTCGAAAGCCAGCCCCCGCACGGCACCACGATGACCGGGCAATTGTAATGGGAGTTCGGCGGTGGAGGATGGTCCGACCTTCCAGACCATCACAACCCCCTCCTGGGTTCCGGCGGCGAGGTCGTGTCCGATCGGGTCAAAGGCCAGCGCGGTGATTGGCACAAGGTTGGTGTCCCCGGTCGTCAGAGGGTCGCGAAGCGTTGTGCGAAGCTCTCCAGTCCAGGCGTCGATCAGCTTCAGCCCACCGAATTCGCTGGCCACGGCCAGGGTTGCTCCGTCGGCTGAGAGGGCAATCTCGTGGACCTTACCAAACGGTGGCTGCCAGGAAAGCGGCTGGGCCCGAAGGCCGGACACGGTCCAGGCGAACAGGTCGCCGCCGTAAGAGACGAGGTAAAGCCGGCCGCCGTCTCGCGAGATTTCGACGTCGGACCACGACGGATTGCGCCCTCGCGATGGCCCTCGCCGCCGATCGGGAGCAGGGCCCCGTCCCGCGAAGGCATCGTCAGATCCAGTTCCCGGAGCGTTCCAGGTTCGTCGGTACGCCAAAGCACGACCTGGTTGGATCGTACCAGGGCCATCCGGCGACCATCCGGGGTCGCCGTGAGTCGCTGCATCCACCGTGGGACCGTTGGGGGAGAGAACCGCGAATTGCCCAGGGAGGGCAGCGTCAGGTCCACCGGGGCGTCCGTCGGGCTATCGCCGGGCGTGGCGGCCCAGATCAGCTCGCCGTCCAACAGCGAGCCGAGCCGCCCCCGGTTGTCAAAAGCCACGGAGGCGGCGCCTGGGCCCGTCGAGTAATCGGGCCGTGGTGGGGCATCGCGTGGTGTGCCAAAGTCGTGCCGGGAGCTCCTCCCGGAAGCTCATGGCCAGCCATCCGTCGCGACCAAACGCGAGATGGGCCGGCGTCGCGTCGAGGTTCGCCATTCGGGATCGGACGTTTGAGTCGACGACCGCCCAGAGCCGCACGGACTCGGGCTGCCCCGCGGCGAGCACATTGCCGTCCGGCGTGAAGGACAGGCTGTTGACCTCATCGATGGTCGGCAGTGCGGCCACCAGGGAGTTACTCGAAGGGTCCCAGAGCTCAATGCCGGTTCCACGGCCCACGATCGCCACTAACGTCCCGTCGGGGCTGAACCGGAGTAGTCGGACGTACGCCTGGTTTGGGGTGATGCTCGGCAATGGCGTCTGGGTGTCGAGCTCCCAAAGTCGGACCACACCGCCACCGGCCGCGGCCAGTACGCCGTAGGGACCGAGTGACAATGCCGTGACGGCACTTCGGGTGTCGATCTGGGCGATCGGTGAACCATCCTCGGCGGACCAGGCCGACACCACCGAGTCGGAGAACCAGGCCGTGGCTACCGACGAGCCGTCGGGGGCGATTGACACAATCGGGAAGAACCGCGGATTGCTGTCCTCGGAACGCGGTGGAGTCAACTCCGCGATCGGTTGCTCGGGATGGTCGAGGTCCCATAGGTGGACGACCGGGGAGGAAAATGACCGGCCACGTTCACGGTCCTCCTCGGGTACGCCGGGGTTGGCATTCGCGGCCTTCGTGGCCCCCTTCGTGCGCGATCGGTTCGACGTACGCTGTCTCGACGAGTCGGTCGTCGCTTCACTGTCCGAACGGTCGTCGTTCGGAGGGGCGATCCGGTCGATGGTCACCAACCGCGGTCCGGACGGGGACAACCTGGCGTACAGAGCGAGGTGTTCATACGCGGGAGTGGGAAGGTCCTTGACGAGAATCCCCGTGGCCGCGTTGAACTGCCGGAAGCCACGGCTGTCGGGCCAGAGCGCGACCCCATCGACTCCCGCCGTGACGATGCGGGGGGGATCATTCGGCCCAACAAATCGCCCCCGCTCATCCACTTCGGAAGTCGGCCCGGCTTCGATCGGAGCAAACAGGGTCTTTCCATCGGCAATCGACCATGTGGAGTACGTGGCATGGTCCGCCGAACTGGTGGCCAGAACCTTCCCTTCCGGGCCGAAAGCAAAGCTATTGAACCGGCCCGTAAGGAGTTCCGCGCGGGGTTGGACATCGCGTAAGGCCAGGAATGCCACCGCCTCGGATCGCAGGCGGGCGAGCAGGTCGGCGTCAGGCTCCATGCCAGCGGCGTCCCTCAGCAAGTCGAGTCCCTTGACGCGACGGTTCGGGACCGTTGAGTTCCTCAGGAGCGACGCCCGGCTCAGCAGTTGCTCCTTCAGGGCCCCCTGGGCCTTGTCGCGCTCGTCGAGCACGCGAACGTGGGCAAGGGTTGCCACGGCCAGGATGAGAATCGAGGCGACCGTCGCGACAGCCGTCGCCGCCGGGTGCCGCCGCGCCAGGGCGACAGGCGCGGCCAGGCAAACCGATCGGCCGGACTCGTACGGGCTCATGGGCCAGGAACCGGGCGACGTCCGCTCCCAGTTCCGCCGCCGACTGATAGCGGTCCGCCGGGCGCTTGGCCAGGGCCTTGAGGATGATCGCCTCAAGGTCACGCGGAATGCGCGGGTCGATCTGTCGAGGCCGGATCGGCTCCTGACCATTGATCTGGTCGATCAACTCGTTCGTGGTCCGACCTTCGAACGGGGGCCTCAAGGTCAGCAACTCGTAGAGTGTGGCCCCCAGACTATAGACGTCGGTACTCGAGTCCACCGGCTCGGAGCGTGATTGCTCCGGGCTCATGTACCGCG
The DNA here is from genome assembly GCA_963779675.1 of uncultured Isosphaeraceae bacterium. GTDB lineage: Bacteria > Planctomycetota > Planctomycetia > Isosphaerales > Isosphaeraceae > CAVZZM01. The sequence goes on along the minus strand of CAVZZM010000014.1, from coordinate 250,895 downwards.
GGGTGCCGACCAGGCCGTCGGTCCGCGTCAGGCTTATCACGGAACCCGCCATCTCACCAAGCGCCCTCTCCGTACCTCGCCGAGGTGGCACGGCCCCGGCTGGCTCCCGAGACGCGACCGATCGTCCTGGCTCCACCAACCGACGCGCCAGGCCGAAATCGGCGACCCAGATCGTCCCCTGAGCGTCGATCAGGATGTTCGACGGCTTGATGTCGCGGTGGATCACGTTCCGCCCGTGGGCGTAGGCCAGAGCCTGGGCCGACTGGCGGCCGACCTCGGCGACCCAGCGATAATACGACGACCCTCGCGGCGGGACGTACGGCGCAGGGCGTCGTCGTGGTCCGTGCTGACCGGGTTCCCATGGCGTCCCAGGGGTCATCCGACATCGGTTCGACCAGTCCCGGAGAGCGCCGCGACCGAGGCCGGCCCCGCGGCCGGCCGCGGCGGCGGTGTACGCCGGCCGCTGCCCGAGCCGGCCCCGGTCGGACGGTCGCGACGCAGGGTCACGATCACCCGGTCCAGTCCGCTGCCCTCGATCCGCTGCATCGCGTAGTAGCACAGCCCGCCGACGTGGCCGACGTCGAAGACCGGCACGATGTTGGTATGGTGCAATGCCGCCGCCGTGCGGGCCTCGTTGAGGAACCGCCTGAGGCCGTTGCTGCCTTCGCGGGTGGCCCGCGCATCGAGCACCTTCAACGCCACCGGGCGGTCGAGGTCCACATGGACCGCCTCGTAGACGACCCCCATGCCGCCGGACCCCAGTTCGCCGACGATCCGGTAGCCGGCCAGCCGGCGACCGGCCGGTAGCCGACGGCGCCGGGCCCGCCTCCGCCCGACGAGCCGACCAGCCCCTGCACCAGCGACAGTCCCTGCAACGCCTCGCGCAGATCTTCCTCGAGGTCCGGGTACTGAGCGGCGAAGTCCTCCGGCTCGGGTGCCTGACCAAGCTCGAGCAGTTCCAGGATACGACTCGACCGCCTCGCCCAGTCGCTCGTCGCGGTCGGCTGGTTCAATCTCGATGCCCTGGACCATCGCCGTACCCTCCAGTCGGATCGGGAACTCAGTGAGCAATCAATGGCAAACGCGAGGTCGAAGACAGAGTGAGGCCGAGGCGCATCGCCGCGGGCCAGACCCTGGGTTCCAGAAATCAGGACGTTGAAATCTCGTTCCAGAATGTCGATGCAGCGCGGAATGCAGTCGTCAACCCACTAGCGAGTCTGGACAGCACGCAACCGATGTCCAGATATGCGGTAGCGCTTGAAGCTCGAACGATGTAGAGTCTCAGAATGATGGGAGATCGAACGGCGAGTCGACCATTGATGCGGATTTCCCAGGGTTCGCAAGCCCCGGTAGGTCAGAAAGTGACAGACTTGCCCAGGCCCTCATCGGGCTTGAGCATGTCCCTGGAAATCAGAATTGCCCACGCGAGCCTTTCAAAATCCACTCTCGCAGGATACATCAGACCAGGGGCGGGAGGCAAAGGGGTGACGCAGTTCGAGGATTGCGAATTCTCCCGCGGCCCACATCGAACTGGCCACGACTTCCGACGCCTATCTCTTATCTAGCGTTCTTCGGAGCCCTTTGAGTCCTCGTGCCCAAAGACCGCGCACCGCTTTTCGTCCCAGGCCGAGCCGCTCGCCGATGGTCTCGAACGAGAGGCCGTCGGCATGGTAGAGCCAGAGTACCTCGGCCTCCGCCTCGGGCAAGTCGCTCAGGGCGTCGGCCAGCAGCACGATCAGTTCCCGCTTGCTGGCGACCTCGCTGGGGCTGGTCTGGCTCAGAGCGAGCATATCGAGCAGTCGAGCCCCGTCGCCGGCGTTCGAGTCGGCCCCGCTCCCGCCGGCATCCCAGGCGGCGTCCAGCGGCAGAGCCGCCCCTTCGCCGGCACGCTTGGCCCGGCTATGGTATCGCCCCAGGTCCGCCAGCTTCTGCGCGACCAGCCGACGCAGCCAGCCGACCAGCGCCGCCTCGTTCTGCCCGGTGAACTGAGGAAACTGGCGGACGACCTCCACCAGTGCTTCCTGGACCACGTCCGACATCTCCACCCGTTCGCGCAGTCGCGGGCCCATTCCTGTGCGGACGATCATCCGCAAATAATTTCGGTACAGGGCGCAGAGTTCGCCCAGAGCCTCGGACTGGCCCGCGCGGGCCTTCGCCATCAGATCGACTGGTCCAAAACCCATCCGCCCCCGCCTCGTCTCGGACCCCGAACCCAGTCGCTCCGGCACGATCCTCAAACGCCGGCAGTCGACGCACGCCCCCGCCCTGATTCATGTAACCCAGTAGGTCCCCAATATGATCGACGAAAACCGACCTTCGGGGCAAGGTGTGAACGCATGGGCCTTTCGAGTTTCTCCTTTGCTGTCGTGTTCGATACACGGCGACGAACGGCACGCATCGTCGTGGCCGCTCGGGTTCCTCGGCCTGCGGATCGCGCGGTTTCCGACAGAGCGAGACGGAAGTGGCGAGCCTGGCGTTGCGATTAACGCGGCACCGGGGACGCGTTGTCCGGACTTCGCGCATGAAATGGCCCCTCCCGAAGTTCGTTCGGGAGAGGCCGGAGTGATCTGACCCAGAGCGATCGGGCTGGACCGAACAAGGGCCGAGGTTCTCAGGCCACCCTGGCCCGGAGACGGCGACGCAGGCCGAGGCCGGCGATCGTGGCGACGAACATGGTCACCGTGGCCGGCTCCGGAACCGGCGGGATCGGATTGTAGTCGGAGACGAGCTGGGCCTGCGCGGTCGTGCGGCCGGCATTGGTTGTCGACGGTACCAGCGAGATGGCCGGGTCCAGCAGCGAGATCGTGTTCAGGTAGTCGCCGGTACGAAACTCCGTGGTGGTGATCGGGTCAAAGGTCGCCACCACGTCCGACTGGCTGGGGCCACTGATTGTGCCGTTGAGCACGCCGGTGAACGTGAACGGCGTCTCGTTCGGGTCGGGCTCGGTGCCGTTGACCGTGTCGGCGAAGTAGGTGATCTTGAACGGCGTGTCCTTGTACGTGGTCACGACGCCCTGGGGCAGCGCGGCGGCGACAAACTCGCCCAGACTGAACGACGAGGGGCTCTCGAAACTGCCCCCATCCACGCTCTTGAAGTTGATGGCGACCACGTCCGTCGGGCCGGTAACGCCAAGGTCGGTATCGACGGTGCCCGAAGTGGTGTACGTCATCAGGGTCGACGAGGCCGAGGCCACCGGGGCGGCCATGAGCCCGAGAGCCATCGTGAGGGCCGCCAGTCGCGGCCCAGTCCACCCACGTGTCGTCTGCATCCGTTCCTCTCCTGAAAGGCGACAGTCACGCTCGCGGAAACGAAGCGATCCGTCGTGAAGGGAATTGGCCGGACCGAGCCGCCAACAACCACGTGCCGAAAGGCGAGGGTTGTCCCGACCCCGGCGCGGGCTCGCGTCGAGGCGTTTCAACCCCGTGGTGGGTGCAGTACCAACTGCACCCGGACAGTTTCGGGATGACCCCGACTCGGACCCAAACGCGGACGCATCCTCAAGACCAGACGTGCGTTACAGGAGGGAAGAGGTGGAATTCTCAGGGAGTCATTGGCCCAGGTGCCCGGCCTCCGTGCCCGGCCCGTACGCGAACTGGCCTCAGATCGTGCCCATGATGGGGACCGAGGCGACATCGAACGGGCGGGAAGATACTCGAAGCCGGCGGGGCTGTCCACACCAAGTTCGCCGGCTCGAAGAATAACTCAAGCCGGCAAACCACCACGGTCGAGACAAGGTCGATGCGAGTGTGATCCGCAACCTCACGCACGGGCTGGCGGCTCAGGCATCGGCCTTCCGGAAGGCGGGGCGGGTTTTCTCGACAGGAGCGACACAGGCAGGCAGTCGTAGGGTAAACGTGGTTCCGCGGCCGGAGCGGCTCTCGACCCGCAGCCGGCCCCGGTGGGCTTCGATGATCTCGCGACAGACCGGCAGGCCCAATCCGGTCCCACCCAGACCCGAGGCGTCGGGTGCCTGCTTGGTGGTGAAGAAGGGCTCGAAGATCCGCCTCAGGTCCTCGGGCGCGATCCCGACACCCGTGTCGGCAACCATCACCTCGGCCGTTCGACCCACGGCGTCGAGCCTGACCGACAAGGACAGTTCGCCGCCGTCGGGCATCGCCTGGCGGCGCATTGATGACCAGGTTCAACAGAACCTGCTGGATCTGGGCGGCATCGACTCGGGCGTACGGCCGGCCTTCGGCGCGAAGCTCGACCCGTATGGCATGTTTCTGGAGGTCCTTGCCGGCCAGCAAGAGCACGCTTTCAGTCAAACGAACCAGGTCCGCCGGTTCGCGGCGACCGACCCCGGCCGGGCCAGGCCGAGAACACCGCCGGTGATCGCCGAGGCCCTCTCGGCCCCCTCAAGAATCCGCTCGAAGGCACGGCGCCGGTACTCTGGGTCGGGGTTTCGGATGCCAAGTTTGGCATAGTTCAGGATCGGCGTCAGGGCATTGTTCAGCTCGTGGGCGATCCCCCCGGCGAGCATCCCCAGGCAACTGACGCGCTGCAGGATCCTCGGACCTGCCTCCGCAGAGCGTCGAGCTCCTCGCGATCGAGGCCCGAACATCATCGCGGTCTGTGGAGGCTGGGCCTCCTTGGTGGTCGGCGCTCCTGCCATCGTTCCCCCCGTCGCGTCCCTGGCTCGGCTCGACACCACCGCCGTAGCGTCGTGATGCGTCCACACTACCGACTCGTATCGGTTAAGAGCGGCCGCGGGGATGAGACGACCGGCCGCCGCGACATCCAAACGGAAAGCCAGGTAAGGGCGCGGGGATTGGGCGGCGATAGCGACCTCGCAGGAAGGCCGGATCGGGAGACCCTGGGACCACTGGTGGGCCTCCCCGATACGACTGGATCGCATGGCCGTGCGGCCTGATCAGAGCAGGCTAACTGGGTCGACGTCCACGGCCAGTTCGATCGGGTGGGGAGGATCGACCGTGGGAAGCACGGCCCGGAGGAGTTGTTGGAGCGGCCTGGGTGACCGGGCGCGGAGCTGGAGATGGAAGCGGTAGAGGTTCTTGATCTTCGCCACGGGTGCTGGCGCCGGACCGAGCAGGCGAACGCCATCCGGGGCGTGCTCCCCGAACCGTCCGGCCAGATCGGTCAGGAACCGTCCGACCGCTTCCTCGTCCGGACCGCGAGCGATCAGACGGACCAGGCGTCCGATAGGGCGGCACGCCGCGGTTCTGCCGCTCGGGCAGTTCCCCGGCGACGAACCCCAGATAATCGTGCTGCGGCGGCATGGCGGATCGCCGGAGCGTCGGGACAGAAGGTCTGCACGAGGACCTTGCCAGGGCGGTCTCCCCGACCCGTCCGCCCGGCCACCTGGGCCACGAGCTGGAACGTCCGCTCGGCGGCGCGGAAGTCGGGCAAGTGCAGTGCGGTATCGGCGCTGACGACTCCGACGAGAGTGACGTTGGGAAAGTCCAAACCCTTGGCGATCATCTGCGTGCCGAGCAGGATGCGGACGTCCCCTTCCTTGAACGTCTTCAAGACCCGTTCGTGGCTGCCCGGCGAGCGCATGGTGTCGGAATCCATCCGCTGGATCGCGTGATCCGGAAACGCCGAGCGGACCTCGCGCTCCAGCCGCTCGGTGCCGATCCCGCCATAATGCAGCCCCGGCGCGCCGCAACCCGGGCAGTACGAGGGCGGATCGCGTTCGGCGTCGCAGGTGTGGCAAAGCGCCCGCTGGCGGCCCTTGTGGTGGGTCAGCGCGATGTCGCAGGCGTCGCACTTCAGGACGTGCCCGCAACGGGGGCACAGGATGAATGTGTGAAAGCCCCGTCGGTTCAGCAGCAGGATGACCTGTCCGCCGTCGTCGAGCGCCTCCTCCATCGCCATCTGGAGCCGTCCGGAGAGCCCGCCGATCGGGTTCCCCTTGCTCGGCTTCTCATGCCGCATGTCGATGATCTCGACCGGCGGCATCGGCCGGTCGGCCACGCGGCGGGTCAGGACGAGCCGGATATAGCGGCCGGCGTCGGCGTTGCGCCAGGTTTCCAGCGCCGGCGTGGCCGAGCCGAGGATCACCGGGACGCCGAGCATCTGGGCCCGCTTCACGGCGATGTCGCGGGCGTGGTACCGCGGGGCCGTCTCCTGCTTGAAGGTGCCCTCGTGCTCCTCGTCGATGACGATCAGGCCGAGCTTGCGGGCCGGGGCGAACACCGCCGAGCGTGCTCCGACGACGACCTGAACCTCCCCCGCGGCGATCGCCTTCCAGTGCCGGTGTCGCTCGGCGTCGCTGAGGTGGCTATGGAGGACCGCGATGTTCGGGAACCGGCGTCGGAACCGGCGGATCGTCTGCGGCGTCAGGCTGATCTCGGGGACCAGCACGATCGCCTCGCGGCCCCGAGCCACGACCCGCTCGATGGCGCTGAGGTACACCTCCGTCTTGCCGCTGCCGGTGACGCCGTGGAGCAGGAAGGAGGCGAAGTCGTCGCCATCCAGAGCCGGCTGTCATGGCGTCCAGTACGCTACGCTGCTCGTCGGTCAGGTCGGGTGGAGGCTTTGGCGGTTCGGCGGCCGTCCCCGGACTGGCGTCGACGCCTCCGGCTCGGCGAGCGGCCGGTCCATCCGACGCTTGACCGCGCTGGACCAGGCCCCGCTTGCGCAGGGCGGCGATCGGCGCCGTGCCGCACTTCGCCAGCCGGCAGGCGTCCTCGACGGTCAGCGGCTCGGTCGAGCGTAGCAAGCAGCGCCAGCAACTCGCGCTGCTTGGGGGTCACGTCGTCGGGCGTCGGTCGGCCGACGACCTCCTCGGGCACGACCAGGCAGGTCTTGACCCGCGTGCCCGGCCCCCTTTTTGACCCCGGCCGGCACGACGGCGTCGAGCGCCTGGCCCCAGGAGCAGGCGTAGTACGTGCCCATCCAGCGGGTCAGTTCGAGCATCGCCGCGTCGATCAACGGGGGCTCGTCGAGGACCTCCAGCACGTCCTTGACCCGCCCGCGGTCGAGGTCCACCGGCGGCGCCGGCGTCCGAGCCGCACGCAGTAGGCGACCGCCGGGTTGTTGCCCCGTCCCAGCGGCACCCGCACCCTCGTGCCCGACCTGGACATGATCCCGCAGCCGCTCCGGCACCCGGTAGGTCCAGACCTGATCGACCGGCCGGTTCAGCACCACCCCGACGTACGGACCGTCCTCCCCGGCCTCGGCCCCGAACAGGGCGGCCTGGCTCCGCTCGTCTTTCCCGTTGACAGCGCTCATCGGCCCGCCCTATCGTCGATCGGGACCCGCCCAATCGTCCCAGTTCACCGTATTATTGCACGTCTGTCCACCCGGAACCACCCCGAAGCGAAGACCGAAGGCCATGCGACTGGGGCTGTTCGGCGGCACGTTCGACCCGATCCACCTGGGCCACCTGATCCTGGCCGAGTCGTGCCGCGAGGCGTGCGGCCTGGACCGGGTCTGGTTCGTGGTCACCGCCGCCCCGCCCCACAAGCGCGGCGAGCGGACGGCGGTCTCGCACCGGCTGGAGATGGCCCGGATCGCCATCGCCGGCCATGCCGGCGTTCGAGGTCTCCGAGATCGAGGCCCGCGCCGAGGACGGCCCGCACTACAGCTATCGGACCCTGGAGCGCCTCCGCGACGAGCGTCCCGAGGACGAGTTCTTCTTCCTGATCGGCGCCGACAGCCTGGTCGACCTCCCCACCTGGCGACACCCGGAGCGGATCGCCGCCGCCGCGACGATCGTCGTCGTCAACCGCCCCGGCATCGACGCCCCCCTCGACCGCCCTCCCCGACCTCGGCCCTGGCACCCACCCGCTCCAGGCCGTGACGATCCCCCCCATCGGCATCGCCTCTACCGACCTCCGCCGCCGCGTCGCCGAGGGCCGGAGCATCCGGTATCAGGTTCCGAGGGGGGTCGAGGCGTACATCCCCGAACAGGGGCTCTACCGTTCGGCGGATCGGTCGTAGGGAAAATGCCTGTCAATGTGAGGCCGGATCAAAATCGAAAGCTGGCGAAAATCACCTGGAGTCGCGAATTGTCGAGTGCAGGAGGGCAGGGATGTTTCCCCAGACGCGACGCTGGATTGCGATCGCCGGGTTGGGCGAGGAAAGATTCGTCCTTCAATCGCGACACTCGCGGGTTGAGGTTGACGACGTCACTGGCGTCATGGACGATGGTTCGGGCATGTTCGCAATCGGTACGACATCGCCTGCGTATTTCTTGAGCAGGACAGGTCGGATCGATTGCAGGAATTTTCGACCGAATGACCGAATCTGGAAGGATCGGCCACGTCCACCTATCGGGTCTTGCTCCCAGGTTGAACGTGCGTCAATCCGATTTCTAACGGTCATCGACGGAAAGAGTTCCATCAAACTGGCGGTCGTTCGACCGAACCTTTCGACGTTGCGTTGTGTCACTGGCCCTGGTTTTGCTGAGTAGGAGTTGTAGACACGCACGAACCCCGATCACTTGATCCGGAACGAGTGCAGACTGTCAATGCGTTGCCTATAATGAATGAGACGGTCGCTTTGGCGTTCGATGTTGGTTGCGCTCGGTCGATGAATGGCCTGGACGGACATTGGATCAAACGAGAAACCCATGCGATGATGGCGAATGAGTGAACGATCGGGGGCTTTTGAGCGTTTATTCAAATAGGGGCGGCGAGATGCCAACCCTCCAGGCCATGGAAGGCCGCTCATCCCAGACCCCAAGGGGCACGCCATGCTCGCGAAACTGGCCGATACCCAGCTCTGGCAGCGGAACCTCGCCTCGCTGATCCGCTCTGGTCTCTTCATCAGGGCGGAGACGTCGACGCAAAGTGGTCTCTTCACGGTCGTTGGCGTCTACGGAGATGGGACGTTATCGAAACCCCTGGCAAAGTACGCTGACCATCGAAGGGCTGAGGATGCGGCGCTCCTGGCTAATCAGCTAGCCTCCTCCGATCGTTCGGTCGAGGTGAACTGAATCGCCTCTGGCGTCTGAATGCATTGCCCCGAGGCAATCATCCATACCGACACGCCCACCGACTCCTCAAAAGGGAGTCGGTGGGCGTCGTTCTTTGGGCGGGAGCCTGTCGGAACGAAAAACCCAAGGCACAGCCGAGAGCCAAACCTCAAGTTTGTACGTCGGCGGGCCATCCCAGTTCCAGAGCGGTCAAAGGGTCGACCCGAAGGCGCGGGAGCGACTCGTGAGCGAGGACCATGATATCGCGGTCGGTGAGCATGCGCCGATCGAATCGCGACAGCGGAACGTCATACTTGTCGGTCGCGCCAAAGAGGTGCAACAGCTCGTGTACGTACGTGATCGGGTCCGAGAAGACGGGCCCATGCAAGGGGCCGGGCAGGTCGGCCTCGCGTGCGTAGCAAACGGCGAGGTTGACGCCGGACAGGGCCGTGACCTCCTCCGGGATCGCCAGCGAGCGACCCTCGCAACGCAGGTGCAACAGCCAGACGCACGCATCGGCACCCAATCGGGCCTCGACCTGGTCTACCAGGTCGGCGATGTGCGCGAACCCTAATGACGCGGCACAACGGCTCGCACTGGCGACGATCTTGACGATCTCGTTGGCGTCGAACACATCGACGTCCTCGCCTCGTGCCCCCCCCTCATAGGGGGCCGATGGACCGCCGCCCCGCGGGCCAAATTCCATCGCCACGTCCTCGACGACCTCGTCGTCGGCGACGAAATAGGTGTCGGCGATCTCAAGGTTGACGGCGGCGTGCCACCGAATGGCCTCGCGCTCAATCCATTCGGTAGCGCGTAGAAGCGCACGGGTGCGCATAGGCGATCTCCACATCGGACCATCGGGTTCGGTCCCGGCCGATGAACAACGAGAGCACAACGACCTTCCCGAGCAACGGTTGCGGCTCTCGCGATCGACGCCGGTGAACGGTCGAGACGCGAGGATGATCTCGATTCGTCGTGCCTCGTTCAAACCCCTGGAACTGCTGTAGGGTCGAATCCTTCGCGTTGGGCCGACCGAGACAATCGTCAAGAACCGCCCGATTGATCCGGCCGTCCGCGGAGCGCGTATCCCGACGTCTCGTCGGTTCGGTTTCACCGACAAGGGCTCGCGCGCAAGCCACTCGATCAGGCCCTTGAACAGTCCCATCACGGCAAACCTCGAAAGAACCGGCGGAACGGGGGAACGATTTCTGGCTTTTCTTGCGGCCCCGCACGCCGGTTTGATGTTACCCTGGAGGGCATCCGGCGAGCGATCCCGCTCACAGGTCGCGAATCACCACCTCGCAACGATCGCGAGATGCCCATGGGACTCCCCCGCGTAGGTTCGTCTTCTCGGTTGGAACACTCACGACGTGCCTTCCTGCAAAGCGCCGGCAACGGCATCGGCAGCCTGGCGCTGGCCTGGTTGCTCCAGCAGGACGGGGTGCTCTCGGCGGCGGAATCGTTAACCGCTGACCCACTCGCCCCGCGCCCGACGCACTTCGCGCCGAAGGCGAAACGGGTGATCTCGCTCTTCATGCATGGCGGCCCGAGTCATCTCGAGACGTTCGATCCCAAGCCCGACCTGCAACGGCTGAGCGGCCAACCGCTCCCAGAGAGTTTCGGGCCGGTGATGACCCGCCGCAAGGTGGCGCACAACCCGCTGCTCGGGACCCGTCGTACCTTCATGCGCTGCGGTCAGAGTGGTCTCGAGATCTCCGACTTCCTTCCTCACCTTCATGAGTGCGCGGACGATTTGGCGGTCATCCGTTCGTGCTGGGCGGACAGCGTCAACCATCCGCAGGCCGTCTACCAGATAAACACCGGCTCGATCCTCATGGGCAAGCCGAGCCTGGGAAGCTGGGTCGGTTACGGCCTTGGGACCGAGAATCAGGACTTGCCGGCCTTTGTCGTCCTGCCGGACCCGCGAGGTGGGATCAAAGGCGGGCCACCCGCTTATGGAGCCGGGTTCCTGCCGGCGACGTTTCAGGGAACCGTCGTCCGCAACGGATCGAACCCGATCCTTGACCTTCTGCCGCCCGAGGGGATGTCGGATGCCCGGCAGCGTCGGGTCCTCGACATGATCGGTCGGCTCAACGAGCGGCATCTCCGGCAACAACTCGGAGACGATGACCTGGAAGCGCGGATTCGGACGTATGAGCTGGCCTATCGCATGCAATCCGCGGCCCCGCAGGCCGTCGACCTCCGTCGCGAGAGTGAGGAGACCCGAGAACTCTACGGACTGAACGACAGGACAACCTCCGAATTCGGGACGCGCTGCCTGCTGGCGCGTCGGCTGGTCGAACGCGGGGTTCGGTTCGTCCAGCTCTACTCGGGGGACGTCACCGGCTGGGACGCGCACAACAACGTCGAGGAAAACCACGCGGCCATGTGCCGCGAAAACGGACAGGCCGATCGCGGGCCTTCTGAAGGACCTGAAACGACGCGGGCTCCTGGACGACACATTGGTGATCTGGGGTGGCGAATTCGGGCGCATGCCGATGTCCGAGAGCGGCAAGGGCCGCGATCACAACCCCCACGGCTTCAGCACCTGGTTGGCGGGGGCCGGCGTCAAGGGGGGGACCGTCCACGGCGCGACCGACGCCGTCGGTCTTCGGGCGGAGCGTGATCGGGCCCACGTTCACGACCTTCACGCCACGATCCTCCACCTTCTCGGGCTCGACCACACCCGGCTGACCTTCCCGCGTAACGGCCGGGACGAACGCCTGACCGACACGGCTGGCAAGGTGATCCGGGAAATCCTGGCCTGACGGTTGGGCCAGCCCCCGTTTGAACCCTTCGGCCCGAACGTCCCACCCCGGAGTGCGGAGATGTCGAGCGATCCACGGCGGAATGGTCTCGGGGCGTCGTCCCTAGTTGGCGTGATCGGCCTGCTCACGATGACCCCACTCGTCCTGGCCGGTAACGATGGTGAGGTGGTCCCGGAGCGGCGAATCACGGCGGAGGACCGGGAGCACTGGGCGTTTGTTCCGCCCGCCCGCCCCGCCATCCCTCGGGTCGAACGGAACGACTGGCCCCGCAACCCGATTGATGCCTTCGTCCTCGCGGCCCTGGAGGACTTCGAACTCTCGCCCTCGCCCGATGCCGACCGGGCCACCTTGCTGCGACGTCTCAGCATTCGATCTGACCGGCCTGCCCCCGACCCCCGAGGAACTCGCATCCTTCGAGAACGACCCGTCGCCCGTCGCCTACGAGCGGCAGGTGGATCGCCTGCTTGCCTCGCCCCGTTATGGCGAGCGTTGGGCCCAGCACTGGCTCGACCTGGCCCGTTATGCCGACACGGATGGCTTCGAGTTCGACGAGGCCCGGCCCAACATGTGGCGTTACCGCGACTGGGTGGTGGCGGCCCTGAACGCCGACATTCCGTATGACGAGTTCGTCCGTACCCAGCTCGCCGGGGACGAGGTGTCCCCCGACGATCCGTCGGCATTCATTGCGACAGGGTTCAACCGCTGCTACCCCGACATGGTTGACCTGAACGATCAAGGGCTGCGCCGCCAGAACTCGCTCCAGGACATCACCGAGACGACCGGGCTCGTTTTCCTGGGCTTGACGATTGGCTGCGCTCGCTGCCACGACCACAAGTTCGACCCGATCTCGCAGGCCGACTACTTCCAGCTTCAAGCGTTCTTCACCCCCGCCCGATTCGTGGACGACGAGGCCATCGCCTCCGAAACCGAACAGGCGATCGACCGCCAAAACCGCTCCGCCTGGAAGCGACGGCTCGCGGCTCTCGAGGCCGAGCGCGGCGCGGCTCGTTCGGACGAAACGCGGAAACAGCTCGACACGCAGCTTGCCAGGTGGAAACGGTCCGATCCCCCGCCCCCGCCAACCGCTCGTGGGCTGAAGGAGGAAGGACGCGAGGCCGCACCGACCTATCTGCTCGAACGGGGCGATTATGAACAGAAGGGACCAGTGGTCGCGCCGGCGTTCCCCGCGTCCTCGTCGATCCGGACGACCGGAGTGATGGTCTGACCATCGAGCCGACCGGACGCTCCACCGGCCGGCGCCGGGCGCTGGCCGCATGGCTGACCCGGCTCCGGATCATCCGCTGACGGCTCGAGTGATCGTCAACCGGCTCTGGCAGGGGCACTTCGGCCGCGGGATCGTGGAGACGCCCAGCGACTTCGGCACGATGGGTGAACCGCCGACGCATCCGGAACTGCTCGACTGGCTCGCCGTCGAGTTGTTCGAACGCGGATGGAGCCTCAAGGCGATGCATCGCCTGATCGTCACGAGCTCGACGTATCGGCAAACCTCGATCGAGGGCCGCGGGTCAGGCCATCGACCCGGAGAACCTCCTGCTCTGGCGGCAGAACCGCCGCAGCCTCGACGGCGAAGCCACTCCGCGATGCCTTGCTCTTCGTCTCCGGACGACTCAACCCTTCGCTGGGTGGGCCGTGCGTCTTCCCGGAACTTCCCGAGGAATTGACCCGCCTGAGCAGCAAGGGCGCGATCTGGCCGGTCTCTGCCGAGACAAACGCGACCGCGACCGCCGAAGTCTCTATGTATACACTCGGCGCAACCTGCGATTCCCGTTCTTCGAGGTGTTCGATCGACCGGACACCAGCGTCAGTTGCCCCCGACGGCCCGTGACGACGATCGCTCCCCAGGCGCTCACGCTTCTGAACGGACGCCTCTCGACGCAGGCCGCCCGAGCCCTCGCCGATCGCATCATCCGCGAGGCGGGAGTCGCTGCCGACGACAACGCATCGACCTCCTCTTCCGCCTCACCCTCGGGCGGCCGGCCGAACCCGACGAGCAGGAACTCGCCAGTCGTCCCTCCTCAGCGGCGAAGGGGACTCGGCCTGGTTTGCCCTCTGCCTGACGCTGATGAACCTGAACGAGTTCGTGTACGTGGATTGAATTCACGGTACGGCCCGCCCATGAGGGCTGATGAGATGCCGTGCTTGCTCTCCGGAAACTCCCTGGTTCCGCAGGCGTCGCGCGATCGCCCGCCCCTGTGTTACCGGTTGGGGCTGCTCGCCTCTCCGGCCCACGAACTCGTGCAGCTTGCGAGCATTGACATTTACCCGTGAACATTGTGCGTGAGGTCGCTGACGGTGACTGAGCCCGGCGATCAAGATCCGGTTGGGAAAGGCAAACCATGGCCGATGATGGGCTCTGGTACAAGGATGCGGTGTTTTACGAGTTGAGCGTCCGCTCGTTCCAGGACGGCTACAACGATGGCGTTGGCGACTTCAAGGGTCTGACCTCGCGGCTCGACTACCTCCAGGAGCTGGGGATCGACTGCATCTGGCTCCTCCCCTTCTTCCCGTCGCCCCGCAAGGACGACGGCTACGACATCGCCGACTACCGCGGCATCCACGCGGAATACGGCACGATGGAGGACTTCCAGACCTTCCTCGACTGCGCCCACGACCGCGGCATGCGCGTGATCGCCGACCTGGTGATGAACCACACCTCGGACCAACACCCCTGGTTCCAGCGGGCCGTGCAGTCGCCGCCGGGCTCCCCCGAACGCAACTACTACGTCTGGAGCGACACCGACCAGCTCTACAAGGACGCCCGCATCATCTTCCTCGACACCGAACGCTCCAACTGGGCCTGGCACCCCGAGGCGCAGCAGTACTACTGGCACCGGTTCTACTCGCAGCAGCCCGACCTGAACTTCGAGAGCCCCGAGGTGCGTCGGGAGATGCTCGACATCTTCCGGTTCTGGCTCGACCGCGGGCTCGACGGCTTCCGCTGCGACGCCGTGCCGTACCTCTTCGAGGAGGACGGGACCAACTGCGAGAACCTCCCCCGAACCCACGAGTACTTCAAGGAGTTGCGGGCAGACCCTCGACTCCGAGTACAAGGACCGCGTGCTGCTGGCCGAGGCCAACCAGTGGCCGACCGACGTTCGACCCTACTTCGGCGACGGCGACGAGTTTCACATGGCCTTCCACTTCCCCTTGATGCCTCGCCTGTTCATGGCCCTTCGGCAAGGAGAACCGCGACCCGATCGTCGACATCCTCGCGCGCACCCCGGCGATCCCCGACTCCTGCCAGTGGGGAATCTTCCTGCGAAACCACGACGAGCTGACCCTCGAGATGGTCACCGACGAAGAACGCGACTACATGTACGAGGAGTACGCCAAGGACCGGAAGATGCGGATCAACCTGGGCATCCGCCGCCGCCTGGCCCCGCTGATGGACAACCACCGCCGCCGCATCGAGCTGCTGAACGGCCTGCTGATGAGCCTGCCCGGCAGCCCGATCCTTTATTACGGCGACGAGCTCGGCATGGGTGACAACATCTACCTGGGCGACCGCGATGGCGTGCGCACCCCGATGCAGTGGTCGATCGACCGCAACGCCGGCTTCTCGCGCTGCGACCCCGCCCAGCTCACCACCCCGTTGATCATGGACCCGGTCTACGGCTACATGTCGGTCAACGTCGAGGCTCAGGAACGCAGCTCGTCGTCGCTGCTGCACTGGATGCGGAAGGATCATCCGCGTCCGCAAGCGAGCACCCGGTCTTCGGCCGCGGCACGATCGAATTTCTTGGGCTCCGGGAACCGCTCCGTTCTGGCGTTCATCCGCAAGGACGAGACCCATACGCTGCTCTGCGTCAACAACCTCTCCCAGCATGCCCAGCCGGTCGAGCTGGACCTCGCAGCCTACGCGGGGTGCGTTCCTCGCGAGTTGACCGGCGGTCGTCGTTTCCCGCCGATCCGAACCGAACCCTACTTCCTCAGCCTGGGCGGCTACGACTTCCTCTGGTTCGCCCTGGAGCCGGGACCTGGAATCGCCGAAGCGTGAGCCCTGCCGTTTCGCGACGATTCGAGACCATTCCCAGTAGTCCGTGCTCACACGCCAGTTCGGAGGGGGTTTGATCCCACTGGATCAACCGATCAGCGGTTCCTCCAGCTCGATAGGCCGCATGTTTCGCCGCCGCTGGTGGAATGGGGAACGTTCCTCAGATCCTCGCGCGAATCGACCACGACGTGTGCGACTGACGCATTCGCCGATTCCAATTCAACCATAGCTCGACTTGCACCGAGGCAATTCGATGGCGAACAGTCAAGAACCCCAGGACGTGTCCGCGCGAACCGACGCGGCGTCGAGGCAGATCGCCGAGTCCCTCTTCCACGCCGAGCAGGCGGAGGCAGCCGATCGCCCTGCCCGGCGGCCCTCGGCGACCTACCGACTCCAGCTTCACGAGGATTTCGACCTCGCCGAGGTCGCGGCTATCGTCGACTATCTTGACGAACTCAGCATCAGCGACATTTACCTCTCGCCGTACCTCCAGGGCACGCCCCGGCAGTACACACGGCTACGACGTCTTCGACCACGGTCAGCTCAACCCGGAGATCGGCGACGAGGCCAGCCACCAGGCGCTCATCGGACAGCTGGCCGAGTTGGGGATGGGCCGGGTTCTCGACGTCGTGCCGAACCACATGGGGATCGCCGGCCCGAACCCCTACTGGCTCGACGTCCTGGAGACCGGACCCCAGGCCCAGTCGTCGATGTTCTTCGACATCGACTGGGACCCCGTCAAGGAGGAGCTTGAGGGCCGCGTACTGCTGCCGATCCTGGGCGACCAGTACGGCACCGTCCTGGAGAGCGGGCAGCTTCGCCTTGAGAGAGCTAGGTGGCACGTTCACGATTCGCTACTATCGATCACCAGCTGCCAGTCGCCCCCATCTCCTATGCACTGATCCTTGGTCGCCGCGATGCGGAGTTCGCCGCCGATTCGATCGCCGACGACAACCATGCACGCAGGAATATCTCAGCATACTCGACTCGATCCGGACACATGCCCCGGCGGCGTGTCCTTGAAGCCGAACTGGTCGAGGCGCAAGCTCCGCGAGAAGGAAGTCGATCAAGCGGCGCCTTGCCCGGCTCTGCCAGGAATCACCCGAGGCTCGCGACGATTCCTCGACGAGAACGTCGACGAATTCAACGGCGACCCCGGCGACCCGTTGAGCTTCGATGCCCTTGACGATGCTCCTGGAGCAGCAAGCCTACCGGCTGGCCTACTGGCGGGTGGCCGCCGAGGAGATCAACTATCGCCGCTTCTTCGACATCAACGACCTGGCCGGCGTCCGGGTCGAGGACCCTCGCGTCTTCGACGAGGTCCACAAGCTGATCTTCCGCTGGATGGACGAGGGGGGCGTCACCGGGCTGCGCATTGACCACCCCGACGGACTGGCCGATCCCGCCGGCTACTTCCGCAACCTCCAGGAGACGATCGTCCTGGACCGCTGCCGGCGCCGGTTCGATGCGGAGTTCGCCGCGAAGGGAGACGGCGATACGGTTTCGTGGGATACTGTGGCTACGGCCATTCGCCATCGCTGGCAGGAAGCCGCGGACGCCGATCCCGCCTCACCGATCGCCCGCCACCTACCCATCGTCGCCGAGAAGATCCTCAGCCGAGGCGAAGACCTGCCGGCCGACTGGCCGATCGACGGGACCGTGGGCTACGAGTATCTCAACGCGCTAAACGGCCTGTTCGTCGACCCCACGACCTCTGAGTGACCTGGACGCCCTCTACGTCGAGTTCACGCGACGACCGCGATGCATTCGCCGAGTGCGTCTACGAGTCGAAGCAACTGATCACCCGCGCGGCCCTGGCCAGCGAGTTGAACATGCTGGCCCGGCAGCTCAACCGCGTCTCCGAGGGGGACCGCCACAGCCGCGACTTCACCCTCAACGAGCTGCGGCGGATGGCTCCGCGAAGTCATCGCATGCTTCCCGGTTTATCGAACCTACATCCTGCCGGGCCGGCCGGTCGTCGACCAGGACCGGCACTGGATCGAACAGGCGGTCGCCCGGGCACGGCGCCGGAACCCGACGACCGACGTCTCGGTCTTCGAGTTCCTCCGCGACGCCCTCCTGCTGGAACACCCGTCGTACGCGGAGCCGGAGAACATCGCGCTGCGCGAGCAGTTCGTCGCCCGGTTCCAGCAGACGACCGGCCCGGTCCAGGCGAAGGGGGTCGAGGACACGGCCTTCTACCGTTATGTCCGGCTCATCTCGCTGAACGAGGTCGGTGGTGAACCGGTTCGCTTCGGCGTCTCGCCCCAGACCTTCCACGGCCTGAACGCCCAGCGGCTGAAGTCACTGGCCGGGCGGCCTCTCGACTACGGCCACCCACGACACCAAGCGCGGCGAGGACACCCGCATCCGGATCAACGTCCTTACCGAGCTGGCCGACGAGTGGAAGACCCACCTGGCCCGCTGGGCTTACGCCAACAAGAACAAGAAGGGGACTCGCGACGACTCGCCCGTTCCCGACGGTCGCGAGGAATACCTGTTCTACCAGATCCTCATCGGGGCCTGGCCGTTCGGCGGTCCCGACGACGCCGCTCCCGAAGGGCTTACCGCCCAGGATCCAGCAGTACATGGCCAAGGCGGTCCGAGAGGCGAAGGTCAACACGAGCTGGACCGACGCTGACCAGATCCTATGTCGAGGACCTCTCGCCGGTTCATCGCGGACGTCCTCGAAGGGCCCGACGCCGCGATGTTCCTCAAGGACTTCCTGACCTTCCAGCGCGAGGTTGCCCGCGTGGGGATCGTCCACTCGCTGTCGCAGGCCCTGCTGAAGTTCGCCTCCCCAGGAGTACCCGACATCGTACCAGGGCTGCGAGTTCTGGGACCTCTAGCCTCGTCGATCCCGACAACCGCCGGCCGGTCGACTACGACCTCAGAAGGCGGCGGCTGCGGGATCTTCGCGACCGGCTCGCGCCGGGCACATCGCGGCGCGACCTGGCCCGCGAGTTGTTCGCCCATCCCGAAGATGGCGCCATCAAGCTCTTCCTGATCTGGATCGCGCTCAGCCATCGCAAGGCGGACCCCGACCTCTACCAGCACGGCTCGTACCGTCCCCTGGAGGCCGAGGGCGCGCACAAGGGGCACGTTGTCGCGTTCGGCCGGGGCCGTGAGGGCCGTTACGTCGCGGCCGTGGCCGTCTCGACTCGTCGCCCGGCTGATGGGGCCGGAAGGAAACAGCCCCCCCGTTCGGCCTGGACGCCTGGAGCGGGACGCACCTGGTGCTCCCCGACGCTCCCCTGCCCATCCGCTGGCGCGACCTCTTGACCGACACCATTATCGAGGTCCGCGAGCCGACCGACGGCCCCCCTGTCCTCCCCCTGGACGAAGTTTTCCAGACCCTTCCGGTCGCGCTGCTCGTCAACGAACTGAATGAAAATTGACAAACAACACTCAAGATGCCTTCAATCCGTTCATGTTTGGATTCGCCACGAAACCGATACAAGGCTGGCATCGGTCCGTTGAAGGCGCAGTGCGGATCTCGTCGTCGGCCTCGACGACTTACACCACGTGTCGCAGTAGCGAGAAGAGTGAGTCGAAGTCGATGGGCTTCACGAGGTGATGGTCGACCCCCGCGGCTTCGGATCGCGAGCGGTCCTCGCGCTGGCCGTAGCCCGTCACTGCGATGATGACGGTGTCGGTGAGCCCCTCTTCGCGCAAGGCTCGGGCGACCTGATACCCATTCATTCCGGGGAGGCCGATGTCGAGGAGGACGATCTCGGGACATTGTGCATCGAGCCGCCTCGATGGCGGCCAGGCCGTCGTGGGCGACGGCGACCTCGTGGCCGAGTAGTTTGAGCAAGCGAGCCATCCCCACGGCCGTATCCTCGCTGTCCTCAACGATCAGCACGCGCGCACCTCGCGTGGAAACGTCGCGCTCCGGGAGCGTTCGACGTGGTCCTTCCCGCGCAATTGAATCAAGGATGGGAAGGCGGACGGTGAACTCGCTTCCCTGGCCTGGACCAGCGCTCGACACCGATACGGTCCCGCCGTGCAATTCGACGAGGCTCTTGACCAGCGTGAGTCCGATGCCGAGCCCCCCCTCGGAGCGGGCGGCCGAGCGGTCGTCCTGGGCGAACAGGTCGAACGCCCGGGCGAGGAGTTCGGGCGTCATCCCGACGCCGTTGTCTTTGATGCGGACGACAATGCCCGAGTCGTCGACTTCGCTGGAGATCGCGATGCGGCCTCCGGGGTCGGTGTACTTCGCGGCGTTGTTCAGCAGGTTGACGAAGACCTGTTCAAGCCGCGTCGCGTCCCCCTCGACCTCCCTCCTCGCCTGATCGGCATCGATCGAGAGCGTGTGTGACTTCCGATCGAGGAGCGGCCTCGCCGTCTCCGCGGCCGACTGCAGGATGGTGGCGAGGCACAGCGGCTCCTTGCGCAGTTCAATCCGTCCCCGCGTGATCCTCGAAACGTCGAGCAGGTCGTCGATCATCCTGGAGAGGTGCCGGACGTGTTTCTCGATGATGTTCAGGCCCCAGTCGACGTGCTCCCGCTCGTGGCTTCGCCGGGCGACCTGCGAGGCGTTGGCGATGGCCGAGAGCGGGTTCCTCAGCTCGTGGGCCAGCATGGCCAGGAACTCGTCCTTGCTCCGATCGGCTTCCTTGAGGCGTGCGACGTTGTTTCGAAGGGCCTCTTCCGCCACCTTTCGATCGGTGATGTCGATGCTCACCCCGGCCATGCGGACCGGCCGACCGTCCCCATCGCTCGCCGTCCGCCCGCGGACCTGGACCCAGTGCACGGAGCCATCCGGCCAGATGTTCCGATATTCGATGTTATATTCCGCCCCCTGCTCGATCGTCGCTCGGATCGCCGTTTCGACATCGGCCCGGTCGTCCGGGTGGATGAGTTCGAGGAGACGTGTGTGGGTAAGCGTCGCGTCATCTGGCAGGCCAAAGTTCCGTTTGCAGATCGTCGAACAAGGGATTTCGCCCGTTTTGAGGTCGAGCTGCCAGGCGCCAAGGTTCCCGGCTTCCAGGGCAAACGCAAGCGTGTCGTTCGCCGCACGAAGCAACTCGGCCTGCCGCTCGCGCTCGACGATGTGGTTTCGCGCCTGATACTGCCGGCGCCGGTCCCGCAACGCCGACCGGACCGAACTCACGAGCGTCGAGGATTGCACCGGGCGTTTAAGAAGCGTCATGGGACCGAGGGCCTGGAGGGCCGCGATCTTCCGCGGCGACTCGATGCCGGCCGCGGTAAGGACCAGCAACGGGAGGTCGGACCAGGAGGGTTGCTCCTGCAGGAAGGTCGCGACGCAGGCGGACCGATCGCGCAACACCGCCTCCTCGGTGACGATCGCGGCCCCCGCGCCGCGTCGGGCCTCGTCGCAAAGTTGAGGGATGCTCTGGCAGAGGCAGCACGCGATGCCCACGTCGTTCAGGATCGTTTCGGTTGTGGAGGCGTCCCGCGTAGTGGGTGCCAGGACGATGACGCGCTCGTCGAGATCGTTGACGATGGGTTTAGTCATCGTCGCGTTCCAACAGCGCTTCATTCGACCCGCTGAATCGCGGCGTCCCGGTCAAGATGCCCTGGAAGTGCACGAGAGGCTCGCCGACCGCGATGCCATCCATTCCCAGGCGGAGTTCGCGGATGGTCCGCTCGTGTTCGCCGATGCGCTTCTTGATAACGGAGAGAGCTTGCCGGACCCGGCCCCGCGACTCGAAGTAGCGGAAGAGGATGACGACATCCGCCACGTAGGTGGTATCGACCGGCGTCTGCATTTGCTCGCCGAGGATGCCGTGCTGGGCGACGACGAGGAAGGTCACGACTCCCTTGTTCCCGAGGTAGGTGAGGAGTTCGTGGAGCTGGGCCGTGAGAAACCGTTCCTCGGGCATGGCATTGAGGTAGCCATTCAAGCTGTCGATGACGAGGACCTTCACCCCCGGCTCACCGTCGGCCCCTTCCACCGCACGGCGGACATTGTGGGCGAACTCGCCGGGCGAGAGCTCGGCCGGGTCGACCTGCTGGACGGTCAGCGACCCGTCACGGAGGACTCCAGTCAGGTCCATGCCGAGAGCCTGAGACCTCCTGAGGAGCGTCTGTCGCCGCTCGTCGAAGGCGAAGATCGCCGCCCGCATCCCCGCGTCGGCCGCAGCCTTCGCGAACTGAGAGGAGAGGGACGACTTGCCGCTTCCCGCCGGGCCGACGAGGAGAACGCTGGTCCCGAAATCGATGCCGCCACCGAGGAGGGCGTCCAACGCGGCGATGCCGCTCTTGAGGACGCCGGCGTCGTCGTCCAGATCGTGATCGGCAGCGACGAGCCGGGGATAGACCTCGAGCCCGCCGGGGCGGATCGAGAAGTCGTGGTAGCCACCCTGGTAGGACTGGCCGCGAAGCTTGCTCACCCGCAGGCGGCGCCGCTCGGCACCATATTCCGGCGAAAGCTGCTCCAGAGAGATCACGCCGTGGGCAATGCTCTGGAGTTGGAGATCCTGGACCTCGGACGTCTTATCGTCGAGAAGAAATACGGTGCATTGGCGGCCGATGAAGAACTGCTTCAACGCGAGGATCTGCCTCCGATATCGCAACGCGTTCTGGGCGAGCAGACGCATCTCCGAGAGGGAGTCGATGACCACCCGGCTGGGCTTCAGGGTGTCCACCTCGGAGAGGATCGCCTTCGTCGTGATCCCCAGTTGCATCTCGGACGGCTCGAACATCGCATACTGATTGTCCGGCTCGAGCTCCGTTTCCTGGGCGATCAGCTCGACGATCTGGATGCCGTCCAGGGACCAGCCGTGCGATCGGGCCACAGCGGTCAGTTCCGCCTGGGTCTCCGACAGGGTGACGTAAAGAACCGACTCACCCTGCCGCACGCCGTCGAGCAGGCATTGAAGCGCCAGTGTGGTTTTCCCCGAGCCGGGATTTCCTTCGAGGAGGTAGACGCGGTTCGGAGTGACTCCACCTCCCAGGATCTCGTCGAGCCCCACAACTCCCATGGGGATAAGGTCCGGTTCGATTGGGCTCGCCTGCTCCCTGCTCATGACAACGCCTCCCCTGGTATTCTCCGCCGAGGACGCGATGCAGACGACGAGCTAACCTTCCCTCGAAAAGAACTCATGCTATCCATTCCACACTCGCAACGATAAGGGGTGAGCGCCCGACTTCCGGGATCTCGCCGCGCCGTTACGGAGCTTGGAGAACCTATCCGGCACGGGCACCACGGCTTGCGTGGGGCTCGGTCCGCTCCGGTGTTTCCCCGGAGCCGGACAAGGTATCGACGGGGGTGCGGTAGCGGGGTGGGGCCTCTCCGTTCCAGCGGTTGTAGACACCCGTCATTTCGGAAAGCTTATCTCGGAGCTGGGGGGTCAACTGGTCCGCTCGGAACCGCCAGCTCCAGTTGCCGATGGCCCGACCGGGGACATTCATCCGGGCCTCGGAACTCAGGCCGAGCACGTCCTGCAACGGAACAATGGCGGTGTCGGCGACCGACGAGAGGGCCAGGCGGATCAGGTCCCAGTGAATCTGGGAACCATCAGACCCCACATAACGGCGGACGAAGTCGCGTTCTTCCGCGATCTCCTCGGGCGTCTGGGTGCTGGCGGCCGACGGCGCCGAGAACCAGCCAACGGTGGTGTCGTTGTCGTGTGTTCCGGTGTAGGCGATGCAGTGGGGAACGTACGAGTACGGCAGGTAATCGCGGGCTTTCGGGTCGGTGCTGAACGCGAACTGCAGGATGCGCATGCCGGGAAGGTCGAAACGGTCGCGCAGGGCCTCGACCTCGAAGGTGATCTCGCCGAGGTCCTCGGCGATGAGCGGAAGTTGACCGTCGAACGCCTTCCCGAGACAGTCAAAGAACGCGGCGCCGGGTCCGAGGGCCCAGCGACCATTGACGGCCGTCTCCTCGCCGGCGGGTACCTCCCAGTACGCCTCGAACCCGCGAAAGTGGTCGAGCCGAACGAGGTCCACCCGGTCGACCGTCCCTCGGAGGCGCTCGATCCACCAGGCGAACCGCTCGGCGTGGTGGGCCTCCCAGCGATAAAGCGGGTTGCCCCAGAGCTGCCCGGTCTCACTGAAATAGTCGGGCGGGACGCCGGCCACGTGCGTCGGCTTCCCTTGCGAATCGAGCATGAAGAGGTCGGGGCGGGCCAGACATCAACGCTGTCGAGCGAGACGAAAATGGGAAGGTCGCCGATCAGATGGATGTCATGGTCGCGACACTGGGCACGCAACCGCTTCCACTGACGATCGAACTGGTACTGGACGAATTGCATGTACCGGACCCGGCCGTCGAGCCGCGCGCCCAGTCGGCCAGCGCAGCCGGTTCACGAGCGACCAGTTCGGGCTCCCACTCGTTCCACGATCGGCCCTCGTGCGCGTCCTTCAGGGCCACGAACAGGGCATAGTCGTCGAGCCAGTGCGCGTTACGCGACGTGAAGGGGGCGTAGTCGGGGTCGTCGTCGCCGTTGCCGAAGTTTTCGAAGGCACGTTCC
Source organism: uncultured Isosphaeraceae bacterium (assembly GCA_963779675.1). Lineage (GTDB taxonomy): Bacteria > Planctomycetota > Planctomycetia > Isosphaerales > Isosphaeraceae > CAVZZM01. The sequence continues at coordinate 226,781 of CAVZZM010000014.1, read as the reverse complement.
AGGAGCTTGTGCTTCGCGAGGGCAACGGTCTCAAAGTCGACCTGGTCGACGGACGTCTCCGGGTAGTCGTCGAGATCGTTGGCCGAGAGATAGCCTTCCTCGACGAGCCGTTCCGGGCTGATCAGCAGCGGGTTGCCGGCATGCGATGACGAGGACTGGTATGGTGAGTGGCCGTACCCCGTCGGGCCGACCGGCAGCATCTGCCACCAGCGCTGGCCCGCATCGGCGAGGAATTCGACGAACGTCCCGGCGGATGGACCCAGGTCGCCGATCCCGAAGCGTCCGGGCAGGGACGTGGGGTGCATGAGTATTCCGCTTGCTCGGGGCAGCCGCATCGTCGCATTCCTCTCTTGGGGCGTACTCTCGTGTTCCTGATCGAAGCCCACATGCTCAAAGACCGAGGACCGATGGCGAATTCCGGATGACCGATGACCGATGACAGTTGACCGATGAAAGGTTCCTGAAGTTGGTCTCAAATCGGCTCTCGGCCATCGATATTCGGCCATGCGGGACTGGGTCTTGGGGTCAGGCGAGTTGTTTTGTCAGTGATGTAACCGCATCCCGCGTGCCGAGTCCGTCGTGGAGACGGTTCCGGCCGGGTGCGCGTTGAGATGGTACTGGTTCGCACGACGCCGGATGTTTTCCCGACCCTGGATCATCACCGTCGACCGCTCGCCCGAGAGGCGGTCGGCGTGTCCCAGGATCACGACGCGCACCGCCCGGGGAGTCTCCGACGATCCGGCCAGTGCCTCGGCCAGACCGAGCACGGCCCGGGCCTGGGGATAGACGGGAGTCCCCCGCTCGGACGAGGCTCCACCCGTTGACGTCGAGCCGCCGATAACCGTCCCGCCCGACCGGGCCGAGATGGGCACGGACGGAGTCGGGAAGGCGCACCCCTTCCCAGTCGGCGAGGTAGATGTCCACCCGCTCGCCGTGGCTGGCGTACAGGGCGAATGACGGCCAGGTGTCCCAGAGCCCCCGGCGCTCGAACAGCGGCATCACCGCCGCCATCAGGAACACCACCTTCACCGGCCACTCGATCCATGAAAGATTCGATCGCCTCGCGTCGTCCCCGGAGAGATCGAGTCGACGCGGGCCGAAGAGGAGGAGATCCTCGACGATCAAGGACGCGTTCCAGATCAGCACGATCGTGCTGTGCCCGAGGCCCCAGGGGCCAAGGATGGCCAGCAACATCGCATGCAGCAGGATCGCGCCGGCGAGCGCCCAACGTCTCGTGACGTGGAAATACAGGCCGATGGCGACGAGGATCTCGACGGCCGGCATCGTAAGGACCGCGGCCGTTCGTCCGGTTGCGGGCCAGTTCGAGGGGTCGAGACCGAGTGGTCGTAGGGCCGTGTTCAGGAACAGCCCGCCCAGCTCTCGCGTGAACGTCGCGTCGAGCTTCGAGAGTCCCGAATACGCGTACAGAAGGATGACGAACAGGCGGGCTAGACGCAGGGCGTTTCCCGGTGAGAACGCCGCGAATGCCAGGGTGACGAGCAGGTACTGGTAGATCCAGGGTTGGAGACGATGCTGGTCGGCGATCACCAGGCCGACGATCAGGCCGACAGAGATCAGGTCCGTCGCGGGGCCGAGGCGTCTCCCGACACGCCCGTTTTTCCGCGATGCGAAGACATTCAAGGCGGAGGCCATGGCGACACTGCCCATCACGAACCCATAGGTGGGCCAGGAACCCGGCAAACCGTCGAACCCCGCCAGGAACGGGACGCGGGGGATCACGCCGTCGCCAACCCAGAGGGGCCACGAAAGTGCCAGCATCAGCAGCGTCGAGAGCCCGAGGACCAGCCGGAACGACGAGGCAACGAGCATGAGCCGGTCGTGGGGCGGGGCGGCGACGGGTTCCGCGGCAAGCTGGTTGGTCATCCGACACCCGGGAACGTTCGAGGGCAATCGCGACGATTCCACGACATCTCGAGTTGCTGATAGTATCGAACCCCGGGATCAAGGGTTCGCGATCTCTCGCAAAAAGTCCTGGATCGCGGCCCGGAATGCGGCAAGGTCCTCGATGTGCGGCAGATGGCCGACATCGGCGAACACGTGGAGCGAGGCGCCCTCGATCCCCTCGGCCAGTTCCCGGGAGACGTGGAGCGGATTGACGAGGTCCCGCTCTCCGACCAGGACCCGGGTCGGCATGCGGATCATCTTGAGACGATCACGCGTGTCGTGGGTCGCGGCGGCGGCCACCTGGCGAGCAAAGGCATCGGGGTCTTGCGGCCAGTTGTTCCTCTCGGCGAACCGGACCAGCCCCTCGATCTGGGCGGGGGCCTTCCGGAAGAAGGCGGGGGCCACCAGCCAGGGCAGGTTCGCCAGCGTGAACTCGTCGAGATCGATGCGACGGCGCAGCAAGGCCCACGAGTCGAGCACGGCCCGTCGCCAGGCGTCCGCCCCGGCGTGGGTCGAACTCAGCACGAGCGAGCGTACCCGGTCGGGATGCCGCAGCGCCAGTTCCTGCGCGACGAGTCCGCCGAGCGAATGGCCGACGACGTGTGAGGGCGGAAGGTCGAGCGCCGCCATCCAGCCGGCCACGTCCTCGGCCATGTCGGCCGTCCGATATGAGGAAGCCACCCGATCGCTCTGGCCGGCGTCCCGGTTGTCGGGCGTCAGGACACGAAAGGTCTTGCCGAAATGCCGAGTCAGGCCGGCGAACGCCCGATGGTCCCCCCCGATCCCTCCCAGGAAGACCAGCGGGGCACCCGTTCCGGACTCCTCATAATAGAGTCGTATCCCGTTGGTCGAAGCGTGCGGCATGGTCGCGTGGTATCCTCTGGAATCGGGAATGGATGATCATCGCCAGCCAAAGTTCGGCCCCTCGTCGAGGTTATCCGGCATCCGTGAGGCGGACAAGCGATCGGTTCGCCACCGACACCGGCAAGAGTCTCTCGACAATACGGGCATGAGGTCTGACACCAAGGCAAAGGCCCTCGTAACATTGCGTGACACCGTCGTTACCAGAAGTGGGAAGACGTGCTGGATCGATGACACCTTGGTCGCCCAGAAAAACCCCTGTGAGTGTGCCAAGGATGGATGGGCGAAGCCGACCACGACAGTACAATGAATGGCTGCCGCAACGAGTTCCTCCTACGGCCAGCCTGTCGTACGGACCAAGGTCGGCGGATTCGGTGTTCTCGGCTCCCCAATCGTTGGGGCGCCGATACCTTTTGGGAATGAATTGGGGCAGGAGTTGGGGGCCTTGAGATGGTGTTGAGCCGAAGGTTCTTCGCAATGTTCTGGAGGAGTGACGACATGGCCATCCGCCACTCGACTCGGTCTGCTCGGGAGCGACGACTGATCGTACCCATGACCTTCCAACTGGCAGGGGTCGCGATCGCGATCGGGTTGGTGCTGTCCGCACAGGCGGTTCCTCCGATCGTTCAGGAGACGACAGTCCCGTCCCCACGACTGCCACGCGAGAACCTACTCGTCTACCGGGGGGCCGACAACAAGCCGCACACAGTGCAGTCGGTGGAGGATTGGAAGCAGCGCCGGAAGGAGGTCCTCTCGGACATGCAGGCGGTGATGGGACGGTTGCCAGGGGATGAGAAACGATGCTCGCTTGAGATGAAGGTCGAGGAGGAAGTAGACGGGGGCACGTATGTCCAGAAGACGATCTCGTATGCTTCGGAACCCGGAGGGCGTGTCCCTGCGTACTTGCTGGTGCCGAAGTCTGTTCTCGATGGCTCGGGCAAGAAAGCGCCAGCAATCCTCTGTCTGCATCCGACCGACGATATTATTGGCCACGGTGTGGTTGTTGGCGTGGAGGATCGTCCGAACCGCCAGTATGCTCGGGAATTGGCCGAACGCGGATACGTGACGCTGGCGCCGAGCTATCCCCTGCTGGCAAACTATCAGCCCGATCTCAAGGCACTCGGCTGGGAGAGCGGTACTCTGAAGGCGGTCTGGGACAACATCCGGGGACTCGACTTGCTGGAGTCTCTCCCCTATGTCGAGCCCGGGAAGTTCGGTGTGATCGGCCACTCGCTTGGCGGGCACAACTCGGTGTTCACCGCTGTCTTCGACGACCGGATCAAGGCCGTGGTATCAAGCTGCGGGCTCGACTCGTTTTTGGACTACTACGACGGTAACGAGGCGGTCTGGCAACCTGAGAAGGGCTGGACGCAGACCCGGTACATGCCTCAACTGTCCAAGTACCGCGGCCATCTCAAAGACATTCCATTTGATTTCCACGAGCTGATCGGTGCGTTGGCGCCCCGCCCTGTTCTGATTGTCGCGCCCCTGAGAGACAGCAACTTCCGCCACGAGAGCGTGGACCGCGTCGCGGCCTCGGCTCGCGAGATCTATGCCCTCTACGGCCATCCGGAACGGCTCCAGGTTGAGCACCCGGATAGCGAGCATGACTTCCCGCCCGAGATGCGCGTGAAAGCGTATGCGCTCTTCGACGACGTCTTGCGTTGAACGGTGAGAGGGTCGGTCTTCACAGTCTGGTCACGCGGCGGCGGGCCGGATATGCTACGCCGTTTCCCAACACAACCGGAGCCGCCCGACCATGGATCAACCCGCGCAGGTGCCGCCGAAGGCCTGGGTCGTGACCTTTGCCGGCACGGCGATCAATTTATGCCTGGGCATCCTCTACGCCTGGAGCGTCTGGAAGGCGAGCCTGATCGCAGACAAGGACCACGCCGCCGGCTCCCCCATGACCGGGCTGAACACCGGCTGGACCTACCTGACCGACGCTCAGGCGACCTCGGCCTATGCCCTTTGCGGGCTCATCTTCGCACTGGTGATGATCCCCGGCGGACGGATCCAGGACCGTTACGGGCCGCGCCTCGGCGCGACCCTGGGCGGGCTGTTCCTGGCCAGTGGTTGCATCCTGGCCGGGTTGATGAAAAGTTATCTTGGCCTGCTACTCGGGTTCGGCCTGCTGGGTGGCATCGGCATGGGCCTGGGTTATGCGGCGGCGACCCCAGCGGCGGTAAAGTGGTTCGGGCCGCATCGTCGTGGGTTGGTCGTCGGCCTGGTCGTCGGCGGTTATGGTGGTGCGGCCATCTACATCTCACCCCTGGCGAAATACCTGATCGCGAACCACGGGCTCTCGGGCAGTTTCATCGGGCTAGGCATCCTATTCTCGGTCGTGGTGATCGTGGCGGGGCGGCTGCTCGCCCTTCCACCGTCCGGCTACGTGCCGCCGGGGCTATTGTCCACCTCGGTGACGAACCCCATACTGACCCGAGTGGATTGGTCGGCGCGTGAGATGATCCGCACATGGCAGTTCTACGGCCTGGTGTTCCTTTTCATCGGCTCGGCGCAGTCGGGGTTACTGGTGATCGCCAACGCGACGCCGATGCTCAACCAGACGGCCAGCGCCCTGGCGTTCTTCGCCGCGAACGCCTGGCTGCTGTCGTCGTTTGGCGGTCTGGTGAACGCGAGCGGACGGATCGGCACTGGGTTCTACTCCGACCGGATCGGCCGGGCGAACGCCTATCTGATCAACGGCGTCGTATCGGCGGCCTGTCTGTTCCTGATGCCCACGATCATGGCCTCGGGCAGCGTGGTGCTGCTGTTCCTGGCCGTCGGGGTGGCATACTGGCAGTACGGCGGCGGACTGGCGCTGATGCCGGCCTTCACGGCCGATTACTTCGGCGCGAAGAACCTGGGGTTCAATTATGGGCTGGTGTTCATCGGCTGGGGCATCGCGTTCTTCGTGCCGCAACTAGCCGGGCACATCAAGGACACAACCGGCAGCCTCGATATCACGTTCTACATCTCCGGCACCCTGCTGGTGGTGGCCGTAATCCTGAGCCGCTTCCTGACGCGCCCGATGACCGCGTCGGAGCGTGAGGCGATCTCGACGGCGCCTCAGCCTGTAACCTCGCAGGCGTGAAAGACATCCAATGAATACGTATTTGTAAATCTATCGAACGCTTGCTCATGAGAACTAGGTCGGGTGGCCGGGGCAAATTCCTCGTGCCCCGGTCGGTAACGTCCCCACCGGGGCACGAGGATTTTCCAGGGTTCGACCAAGTGCCCTCATCCGGGAGGGATGGGTGGCTCGGCCGGAGCAACGCCCTCCCGGGAAGTCCCATCAGGGAAAGGCCCCCTCACCGTATCCGGAAGAATCGCCGGGGTCGCCGGACCGAATGGACCTTCGGGAAAGATCAGGTGCCGACGGTGATCGTCGTGGGACGGGTCGAGGAGGATCTTGTTTCGGTTCGCGAGCGCCGCGGCCATCAGGTCGAGAAAAACCCGGCGGTCGCTCACCGCCGGGGACGAGGCGCGGGCCGATTGCTTGAGAAGAAACGCATCGGCCTCGCCTTCGGCGCGGGCGACCCATTCGCTCCGATCGGCCTCGGCGGCGTGCGTTGTGGCCGCGGCCTGGCCCTCGGCAGCCTTCACGCTCTCGGAACGGTACGTCGCGCCGTCGTTGATCTTCGCCTGTTTCTCACTCTCGGCCCGTGAGACGTCGCGAAACGCATCGACGACCTCCAGCGGTGGGTGGACGTCAAGGACTGCGACCACGACCACCTCCAGGCCGAGACCATAGTCATCAATGCGAGTCTGCAATACACGGACGACCGCCCGTTCGATCTCCTCCCGCCCCCGAGCAAGCACGCTTTCAAGGGGCTGCCGTCCCACGACCGATCGGACGACCGACTCGGCGAGCGGTTGGAGAGCGGCCTCTGGATCGGCGGAACCGAAGGCATACCGCCGGAGCGCTTCGGGATCGGGCTTGAGCCGATACTGGACCGTCGCCGCGAGTTCCAACAGCCGGCCGTCGCCGGTCATTAGCAAGGCCTCCTCCTCGCTGCGGGCGGCGGTGTCGCGGCCGTGGCCCGACTCCCAGCGCAATGGTCCGGCCATTGTCTCGACGCCAACCGAACGGAAGCCGATATCCAGCCCACGCAATCGGCGCGGCTCCAATCGGGTAATCCGCTCGAACGGCGGTGGAAGCCTCAAATGCAGGCCCGGAGTCAATAGGCCGATGTAGCGACCCTGCCTCTGTAGCATCCCGACTTCCCTTGGTCCGATGGCGGTGAACCCCGACGTCGCATAGGTCACAAGGGCCGACCCGAGGGCCGTCAAGGCGATCGCGTGACGCCGAACAGTGATCCACTCGATCGCCGCATCAAGCTCCACCCGGTCATCAAACAGGCGGACTGTGTTTAGAGCCGAACGAAGCCAGCGCAGGGGCGCCAGGTTCGCCCAGTCGCCGAAGGCCAGCAGCCGCATCGAGTTGAGCAACACCAGCAGTGAGCCCACCTGGTGCAGGATCGCGGCGGCGATCGGGCCGAGCAGGCCCAGGAAGGCCGCGCCGATCGCCACGGCGTTCAGGCCGAACGCGAACCCCAGGATGTTCTGGCGGAGGATCGCGACCGTCTTGCGAGACAACCGTACCAGGTCGGGCAGGACGTGCAGCGGTTCGCCGAGCAGGACCATGTCCCCCGCCTCGGCCGCCAGGTCGGCGCCGACCCGTCCCAGCGCGATGCCGACATCGGCCGCCGCCAGCGCGGGGGCGTCGTTGATCCCGTCGCCGACCATCGCCACCCGCCGCCCGTCGGCCTGTCGACCACGGACCCATACCGCCTTGTCGGCCGGGAGCAGTTCGGCCTCGACGTTCTTGATGTGTGTCCGCTTCGCCACCACCCGGGCCGCCGGAGAACGGTCGCCGGTCAGGATGGCGACCTCCGAGAAACCGAGGTGCTTCAGGTCGTGGACGACATCGTGCGCCTCGGGGCGCACCGAGTCGGTCATGCCGACGAGGCCGACGATTTCTCCGTCGAGGGCGACGATCAGAGGGGTCTGGCCCTGCTCGTCGAGAGCGTGAAGCTCGGCCTCGATCGCGGCATCGAACGCCGCCTGATGCTCCTCGAGCAACCGGCGGTTGCCAACCAGGATCTGGCGTGACGGCCTCTCGGCCTCGTCCCAATATCGAGCCGATACCCCCGCGCCGGGTTGGGCCACGACATCCGTTGCCTCGAAGGGTTGAAGACCCCGGGACCCGGCCAGTGGCGCAAGGCCTCGGCGAGGGGGTGGCGGCTGGACGCCTCGGCGGTCGCGGCGAGGCGCAGGACCTCGTCCTCGGTTCTCCCTCCGAGCGGGACCACGCCGACGACCACGGGGCGGCCCTCGGTGAGCGTGCCGGTCTTGTCGAACGCCAGCGTGTTGCACGCCGCCAGCCGTTCCAGGGCCGCCCCCCCCTTGATCACGACCCCGTGACGCGCCAGCCAGGCCATGCTTGCCATGATCGCCGCGGGGGTCGCCAGGACGAGGGCACACGGGCACGCGACCACCAGCACCGCCACGGTACGATCCCACATGTCCGGCCAGCCCAGCAGGTATCCCGCCAGCAGCGTCACGCCGGCCACGACCTCGACGACCGGCAAGAACCAGCGGGCGTAGCGATCGGCCGCGCGCTGGAGGGGGGCCTTGCGATGCTGGGCCTCGGCGACCAATCGAAGAACCTGGCCGAGAGTCGTCTCGTAACCGACACGATCGGCCCGCACCTCCAGTCGCCCGAACTGGTTGACCGTCCCGGCGAAGACTGTCTCGCCGGGGCCTTTGTCGATCGGGATCGACTCGCCGGTCAACACGGACTGGTCAACCGACGTGCGGCCTTCGAGAACCTCGCCATCGACCGCGACCCGCTCGCCGGGCGCGACGATCACCACGTCGCCGAGAACGACCTGGCCGATCGGTAGCTCGACCTCGACGCCATCGCGACGGACCCACGCCGTGCGGGGCGTTTGCTCGAAGAGCTTTCCGATGGCACGCATCGCCCGATCGGCGGTGATCGCCTCCAGGCATTCGCCGACCAGGGCGATGAAGACAACCTCGGCCGCGACGAAGTACTCGCCCAGCACGATCGCAGCCACCGCGGCCTGGGCCAGGGCGACGTCGGCCCCGATCCGTCCCTGCGCCAGCGCCTCCAGCGCCCCGTAGACGATCCGCGCCCCACCGAGCACCGCGGCGATCAGCGCAAGCGAAACGCCGAACGGTTGACGGTAGGACTGCAGCCCGATCGCGCCGAGCAGGACATGGGCGCCAATCAGCAGGCCGAGGAGCGTCGTGAACGCCAGGAGCCCGCGGTGATCGTGTTCATGAGATTGCTCGGGATCGTCGTGCCCGTGATCGTGCGGCGCCCCAAACGCATGGGCATGCAGGTGGTGCATGTCCCCGGGATTGTACTCTCGATGCATGGTCGAATCCCGGATCTCCACGGAACAAACACGTTACCGATAGCCGATGTCCGATTCCCGAGGGCCGATTCTTAGCCAGGGCATGTCGTTACCTGTCATCGAGAATCGGTCATCGAGAATCGGCCATCAGCTCGTACTCGATCATCGGGGACCGGTCATCCTCCCAGAACGAGGTGTGAGTCGCCAGTCCGCGCTTCTTCGGAATCGATGTTCAGTCCGCCCCGGTCAAGACCGATCCGCCCGACCTCCGGCGGGGAATCGAATGGTCCGAAGTCGGAATCGTCGTCTTGAGGAGATTGCGGCGGAGGGGAGGTTCGCGATAGTGTGGATTTCGGCGGGTGAGGCTGCGGACCGGCCGAGCGAACGGGGGTCGAGACCTCTCGAAACCGCATGAGGAGTGGGACATGGCCATCGTCGCGTCGACCATCCTGTGGACGTCTTTGCTGCTGCCCGCGGGGAATGTCGGGATCAGCCGTCTCGACCCGGCCGAGTTCGTGGCCTGGTTCGAGGATGCCCGGGCGGGCACGCTCCAGGTCCCGGACATGGTCCGCCACCGGGCGGAGGCGTTTCGCTACGTCTTCGTCGTGGGGTTCCAGAACGAACGCATGCCGGGCTACTTCACCCAGAATGCCCACGAGCTTCGGGCGCAGGGTGTACCCCGCTCGGCAATTCACGTCCTTCGTCCGAGTTCTCACCAGACGATCGATGCGAGCCGCGAAGTCGTCATCGACGCGCTGCACGACTTCGCCGCCGAAGGCCCCGAGCGGTTAGTTGTAATCGCGCACAGCCGCGGAGCGTGCGACGTTCTGGCGTTCGCGCTGGCGGAACCGGACTTTGTCCGGGAACACGTCGAGGCCCTGTTCCTGGTGCAGGGACCGTTCGGCGGGACGCCGGTTGCCGATTATGTGACGGGTTCCGGCACTCCGATGGATCGCCGCATGCCCATGCGCCATCGCCTGGTTGCGTTCCTCCTGAGCCGGGTGGAACGGTTCCTGCTCAAGCGAGGCCGGCACGGCGCCCTGGCGGACCTGACCCGGGACGCCTCCGCGCAATTCTGGACACAGGAGGTCCGGGACCATGCGGACGCGATCCCGATCGTGGCGGCTCGCACCGTCTTCGTGACGACGCATAGCCCGCCGACCGGCCTGCGGCTCCTCCGCCGTACCACGGCATGGTATCTCTCGACGTATTACGGCGCGAACGACGGTCTGGTCATCCTCGACGACCAGTGTTTGCCGGGCCTGGGAACCTGTGTGGAGATCCCGGACCTCGGCCACACCGACCTGACCCATCGGTTCCCGGCCTCGTTCGCGGGGCGACGGACGCGGCGGGCACTGGTGCAAAGCATCCTCATGACCGTCGGCCAACCCGAGACGATCCTCACGCGGCACGATGCCCGCGGGGATTGATCCCGTGGGGTCGTGGGACGATGCCCGACCGGGTCAAGAAACCCCGGCCCCGCGCACGGCGGCGTCGACACGCCCGGTGATTCGCCTCGAAATCGGCCCGCGAAGTGCCGCTCCGACCTCGGCATGCGGCCGTTTCAGGACCGCGGCGAGCCCCAGGCCCCACGGCAGAGAGACGTGCCGTAACATTCCGACCTCCAACCGCTGGATGCCGAGCATCAGGCGGTTAATCGGGCCGGGTAATGGCTTGAGTTGCGCCTCGGAGCCTTCCGGGTTGGGGCGGCTCCGCTTCAACAGCCGCGTCAGGGCCAGCGGGAAAAGCAGGTGCGTGGTGTAGGTCAGTCTGGCCACCTCGAATCCGGCCGCCTCGGCCCGCGACCGGAGCAATCCGGCGGTGTAGCGACGACGATGCATCAAAGCGTCGTCGTGCTCGCTCCAGAGGAACATGAACGCCGGGACGGTGATCACCGCATGGCCGCCGGGCTTGAGCACGCGGCGGAACTCCCGGAGCGCAGCCAGGTCGTCGTCGAGGTGCTCGATCACGTCGGTCGCCACCACGACATCCGTCGAGCGGTCGGCCATCGGAATCGACTCGGCGCTGCCCTGAAGCATCGCGCCGAAGTTACGTCGGCGGCTCCACTGCAAAGCCAGCGGGGAGGGGTCCAGGCCAACAACACGCCCCTGTTGAGACAGAGCCAGGGCGTTCGCGCCGGTCCCGCAACCAATATCCACGATCACCCGATCCGAACCTCCAGGCAGGTCACGGACGCAACCGACGACCAGTTCCCGGCGTGCGACGAACCACCAGTAATCATCCTCAAGCTGGTACATGCGATCGTATTCGGCGGGGTTCATCGCGTGCTCCTCAACAGGGTGTGGCCATTACCCAGGCGAATCCTGGCGAGCGTGCCGAGCATCCGGATCGAGTCGCGCAGGAGCCGGACCTTGGAACCCTCGCGGTGCCGCCACTGGATCGGCACCTCGGCGATGCGGTAATGGAGCCGACGGGCCAGGTACAGGACCTCGATGTCAAAACTGAAGCCATCCTCGAGCGATCGCTCGAAGAGCGCATGGCCAGCATCGCGCCGGAACAGCTTGAACCCGCACTGGGTATCGCGAACTCCCGGCACGGCCAGGCAGCGAACGAGCAGGTTGAGCGTCCGGCCGGCGAAGATCCGGTACCAGGGCTGGCGGATCGCCAGGACCGAACCGGAGACGGCCCGCGAACCGATCGCGATCTCCGCTCCGGCCTGCATCGCCTCGTTCAGGCCGACGAGTTCCTCGATGGGAGTCGCCAGGTCGGCATCGCAGAACAGGATCAGGTTTCCCCTCGCCCGCAACATGCCGACCCGCACGGCATGTCCCTTCCCACGGTTCGCACTGTAGGAAACCAGTTCGACCCCCGAGTGCTTCTCCGCGAACTCGGAGACGAGCGCAGCCGTGCCGTCGCTCGAACCGTCATCAACGACGATCAACTCGAAGTCCGCGTGCTCCCTGCACAGGTAGGCGTGGACCTCGTTCAAGGTCAGTTCGATGCGACCTTCCTCATTGTATGCGGGGATCACAACAGAGAGTGAGGGCGCCTCGACAGCCGTCCTCGTCGGGGCCTTCAGGTTTGGCAAGTGAGGCCCGGGCGGCGTTGCGAACGCCGGAGCGGCGCCCGGAAGCCGGCGGGTTGAGGTCTGCTCCGCCGCCTTGTCTCGGCCGTCGTTCATGACCCTGTCGTCCTCGAACGCCGCGGCTGGTCACCGACCACAGAGGAATTCGAGGGTTGTATCGGCAGAGTCGATCGGCGGACTTGAACGAACCTAACGGATTTGACGAAAATTCATAAACCGATCGCGACAGGCCATGATAAGGCGCCCTCCCTGGGCGGACCCTAGCCGGCGCGGGGCTAAGGGACGGTGATGATCGGCTCTGTCAATGCGATCGCTCCCGAGGCGCGCACGATTCCGCGATCGCTCTCTGATCGTTACCACGACTAGTATCAGGACACCAGCGGCGAAGAGCCCGGCCCGGAGAGGCCAGCCGGGAGGGCCACCGTAGTGGGCCTCCACAACATGCATGTCGCCAGCAGGAACCGGGAATCGCATGCGACCGTCAGGACGGAGCCAGTCTTCCAGCGTCTTGCTTGAAAGCAATCGTCCGTCGACCCGGACGATCCAGCCGGGAAGATATAGTTGTTGGATCGTGGCGGTTGTCGCCACATCCGATCGTACGCGGTAGTGAATACGATGGGCGTTATGGTCTGGCATTGGATCGGCTGTACCCGGTCCGTCCAGGGACACCACCGCCGATCGACCTCGCGGCGCCGGGAAGGCGTCGGGATTGGCCGTCTTCGGCAGAAACTCGTTGGCCAGGGCCATGGTATCCATTGACGCCATGGGGTTCTGGTGATGGTTACGGGCGATTTGATTGAGGTTAAGCGTGTCCGTAGGGTGAAACTGGTTCGAGTTCCAGAGAGCGGTGCCCAGGAGCAAGGTCGCGAGCAAGAAGTTACGGTTGGGCATTCGTTGCACTGTCAGCCCGACGATGCCGACACACGCGATGATCTGGAGCGTCGCGGTCAATGCCAGAATTCGCCAGGGGAACTGGACGGGTTGCAGCAGGGAGAGCGTTTCCCAGGCCGGCGTCGCGATCGGGGACATCAACAGCATGAACCCCAGACATGCGAGGAACGCTCCGCGGATCAACCGGCGGTCGCCGGCCAGCCAGGCACCCAGTGCCGCCAGGGCAAAGTGGGGAAGGCCGAGTTGGAAGCTCATCGAGTCGTTCTCATATCCAGGCAGCGAGAACCCGTACCCCCAAGCGCTCGAAAAGAATTGGTTCGGGTAGACCACGTGAAAATGGGGCTGGAGAACGCCAGCGGAGGCGGCCTCAAGGTTCACCAGGGACTTCATCTGAAGGACCGGGAGCCAGTACGGAGCGCTCAGGGCCACCCCGACCGCGACCGCCATCCCGACGCTTTTCAAATGAACGAACCGCATCCGACCGTCTAGACCGCTCGCTGCGCCGAGAGCGATCAGGCAGAACGCCGGGAGCAGGAAGAATGCCACCAGGGGATGCGTGACAACGACCAGCGCCAGCGCCAGGGCGATCCGACGAACCCAGGGAGCGACCGGGGCATCCTCGCGGACCTGTCGTTCCATCCTGGCCAGGCCGTAAAATGGCCAGGGAACGAGCATCATGGCCGCCAGTTCAGAGAGATCGCCCCGAACGTAGAGATTGACATAGATATATGGTGTCAGCAGAAACAATATCGCGCAGAAGAGGCCCATACCGCGTCCACCAAGCTCGCGACCGAGCATGTAGGCGCCGATCCCGCCCGTCAGGAATAGAACGAATACGGCACCGACGAGATCGACCCAGGGTGAACCGGGGAGCGCCGCGAATGCCGTCGCGATGTAGAAGAAACCGGGCTGGTAGAAGACGAAGGTCGGATAGCCGTAACCACCGAACAGCTCGGGCATCCAACGAGGATAGGCGATCCCATGACTCAACGCCGATTGGAAGTGCCCAAGCAACAGGCCATACCGGGCCCACTCGTGAGTGATCGGCCACTTGCCTTCAGACAGGAGGGGTGCGAGCACGAGCATAGTGACCCCGAGGAGTGAGCCCCCCACGAGGAATGCGTGCGACCATCGCCTCCATGCGATCACGAGACCACCCTCCAGAACCGATCGGTTAGCCACACCGCCTCACGGCCCCATCGCAAGCCCAGGGACCTTCAGAACCGACATGCCGGGGGATATGTACCGAATGCCCTCCGGACCGGCAAGAGCACATCGCCACGGGCCTGCATCGAGGTTCTGACGGATTGGAGATCGCACGCGTTCGCGTTTGGCGCCCTACGGAATGCCGCCTGACCGATGGCCAAGGGTCGATCACGGATGGGCGAGCGCTGGATCCAGGACCGTTGATTCCTGTTTCAGGACCGTCACCTTGGGAAAAACGCCAATAAACACGATGATAAATGATAAGTAGAGTCGAGGAGTGGCGCGGTGGCTGACGCTCCGTTTCCACTCCCCGCTCATCGAACCGGACGGGCGGTTTTCCCGCATCCGGCTCTCGGACAAGAACTCACGCCTTCGCCCACGGAAAGCTTCGAGAACGGTCGCTCAAGCGGATGAGGCCGAATTCGTCATGCAGCCTCGCGTCGGGGAATCGTGTCGTCCCACGACTTCGCAGCTTGTGCTTCCCCCGAAGCCACTGGCGGAGCCGATGCCGCGCGTGGCGGTCAATGGCTCGATAGGCCGGGCTGACGGGGCCGAGACAGAAGTAGTTCGACCAACCCCGAAGCATCCGGTTCAGTCGCGCCACTCGATCTTCGACCGTCGTCCACAGCCAGCGGCGGCTCGTCAACTCGTGGATCTCCGCCTTGAGGGCCTCGATCGTCTTCGCCGACGGCGGCGTCCCGATGTACGACCGGCCCGTCCGCGGCGAGTGACACAACCCGATCGTGTAACCCAGGAAGTCGACGCTCTCCTCGGGCACCCGGCAGAGGCGGGTCTTGGCCTCGTTCACCGTCAATCGGAGCTTCGACATCATCGATCGCATCACCCGCATCGCCTCGTCGGCGGTGCCACGGCAACAGATCACGAAGTCATCGGCGTAGTTGACGATGTGAGCGTCCAGCCGCTTCTCGTGTCCCAGGACCTTCCAACCCACGACGAAACGACGCATATAGATGTTCGCCAGCAACGGCGAGAGCGGAGAGCCTTGCGGGCTGCCCCGACCCTCGTCCTTGTTCCGGGTCGTCCGATGAGGCCGCCCCCGATCATCGACCTCTTCCACCGGCGATTCCAGCCACATCTTGATCAGCCCCAGGAGGTGCCGATCGCTGACGCGACGCGAGACCGATTTCATCAGCTCGATGATGGGGGATGCTGTCGAAGTAACCCGACAAGTCCGCGTCGACGACCTCCGTATGCCCCGAGTTCAGCAACCCGTGGACTTGCCTGACGGCGTCCAGGGCGCTGTGCTCGGCCCGATAGGCGTGCTGCTCCGGCTGCAGGTCGGCCTCGAAGATCGGCTCCAGGACCAGCACCGTCGCCATCTGCGCCACGCGGTCTCGAATCGTCCCGATTCCCAGCGGTCGTCGCTTGCCATCCGCTTTGGGGATGAAAACGCGACGCACCGGTTGCGGTTGATACGTCTTCTTCCTCAGGTCGTCCGCCAGTTCGTCCAGCCACGCTTCGACGCCGTACGCCTCGATGTCCGCGAACGTCTGGCCATCGATCCCCGGCGCGCCGCCGTTGGAGCGGCAGCGGTCGAAGGCGAAGGCCAGAACGTCACGACGGTACACCTTGTCGTACAGCGCGTAGAACCGATAGCCGGGCGATCCCTTCGCTTTGGCATGCAACGTCTCCTGGAGTTTCCGAACCTTCGGTGGAGGTGTGAGGCTCACGC
This sequence comes from uncultured Isosphaeraceae bacterium, assembly GCA_963779675.1. Taxonomy (GTDB): domain Bacteria; phylum Planctomycetota; class Planctomycetia; order Isosphaerales; family Isosphaeraceae; genus CAVZZM01. The sequence continues at coordinate 210,793 of CAVZZM010000014.1, read as the reverse complement.
CAATCTCCCGGCTCTCATGCCCCTTCGGACGTCGGTCTTGAACTCAGGCCCCTTCCCTCGACCGGCGTTACCCGGCGTCGGCGGTACTACGAGCCTGTCCGCCACCCCATCCGGCCCGGCCTGTCCCTCGCGGGCGTCCGGTTGGAGGTCACGCGCCTCCACCGAGTGGGGCTTCCCGTGTTGCAGGCGTCTCCCGTGTGTCGACATGCCGTTGCCATTACCCCGGTGGGATCGTTGGGTCGGATCGCTCATGGGACGGCCTATTCCACCCGTTTCCCTGTTCGCCAACGACGGCGGCCTTCCCCGATTCACAGGCGGGTCGGCTCCCACGTCATACCTTTCGAGGCCTGCTCGGCATTCACTCGCGTTACGGCCTGTCGACTCGCTGCACCGCCAGGCGGCACATGTGTCTCGAAGGCTCCGACGGCTTCGTTACCTCCACCGCCGCTCCGATAGCTTCCGGCTGGAGCGACCCAGTTGGCCGGGCGGGACTTGCACCCGCTGGGAAGACGCTGCCTTATCACGGCGCACTGTCAATAATTTATAAATATATTTTTTTCTATTATCGGTCATCCGCTACACAACGCGTGCCTCCAGAGAATTGGGGCGATGAGATCGAGACCAGGCCGCAATGGGTTTCACTCTCCTCGACGGTGATCCAGAACCCACTGGATGGCGGCCCGTGAAAGTTCGGGGGCATTCCGTAGGCCGAGTTTGAGCTTAATCCGATGTCGATAGGTTTCGATCGTATGGACACTCAGGTGCATCCGGTCGGCGATGCGGTTCACGGTGATGCCCTCGCCGATGAGGCGAAAGACCTGCAACTCGCGATCGGAAAGGGATTCGAGAGGAGATCGGGAGATCCGTACCGCGCCTCCCACGGCACGACGGAGCATTTCGGAGACGATCGGCTGACTCAGAAAGACCCGACCTTCGAGCACGGATCGGATGGCCTCGATAATTCGGCTCGTGGCCTTTTGTTTGTTGATGTACCCGAGCGCGCCGGCCTGAATCGCCCGTTCGGCATAAAGGTCTTCAGGATACATCGACCAGACGAGGATGCGAGTCGGCGTCCGGCGCGACGAGCCGGCGAATCAGGTCCATTCCGTCGCCGTCTTCGAGGGATATGTCGATAATCGCCACGTCGGGCTTGGTCGCGTCGATCAGCGTCAATGCCCCGGCAACGCCGTCCGCCTCGCCACAGACCTGGAGGTCGGGTTCCTCAGCGATGCGCGAGATCAACCCTTCGCGAACGATCGGATGATCGTCGATGATGACGATCTTGGCGATGGGAGTCCCTTCACGACCAGGCATCTCAAGGCCCTCCCGGAATCCGGCACCGAACTCGTGTACCACCCTCGTCGGCAGGTCCGATCTCAAGTGTCCCGCCAATCAATCCGGCACGATATCGCATGATCTTCAGGCCCATTCCCGGGGCCTTCTGGACCGCTTCGGGAGGGCCGATCCCGTCATCCTGAATGTCGAGAGTGATTGATTCCGGGTCTTGCGTGAGGGTGACGTCGATTTGACCGGCCTCGGCGTGCCGGGTCGCGTTCGCGATCGCTTCCTGAGCGATCCGGTAGAGATACGTGGCGACCCGGTTATCAGCGATGCCGACCGAGCGATCACACGTGAAGGAGAATTGGATACCGTCGAGCGAGTTCATCCGGTCGGTAAGGCTTTTCAACGCGGCGACTAGACCCTGGGCGTCGACCTCGACAGGGATCAGGCCCTGGCTCAGGGAACGGACTCGATCCTGGATATTATCGAGGTGGGAACGAATCTTCGCGACTCGTTCCGCTTCGGGCAGCCCCTGCTTCTCCAGAGCATGGGCCAGCGCGTCAGCCATCAGGCCAACGCCCGTCAACTCCTGGCCAACATCGTCGTGGAGATCCTGGCCGATTCGCCTCTGCTCATGCTCGACGACAGTCATGAGTTCGCTTTGCAGGTTCTTTCGGTCCGTGATGTCGACCCCGACGCCGAGGAGCGAGACGACCTTTCCCTGAGCGTCGAACTCCGGGACGAACCTCCCATTGAAGTGTCGCAAACCGAATAGCCCGTCGACGTCGAAGTCAAAACTGATCTCTTCGCCGAGCTTGATAGCACGACGCAGTTCCTCCTCCCAGGACTGGCAAAGATGTTCGGGGACGCCCAGTTCGCGATAAGTCCGACCGAGGATCTGGTCGCGTGGCATCTGGGCCAACCGCTCGAACGCCGGATTGACGTAGACGAGTTGACCTTCCAGGTTGTATCGGGCAATGAGGTCGGGGCTGTTTGTGACCAGGGCCTTGAACTCCTCTTCCTTGCGACGCAACTCTTCCTCAGCTCGCTTGCGTTCAGAGATGTCCACGACGACGGTAATGAAATACTGGATGCCCGATTCTCGTCCCGAACGGCCGCCACACTTACATTGACCCAGAGGACCGAGCCGTCCTTGCGAATGTAACGCTTCTCCACGGTGCGCGCGTCGATCTCGCCGTCCTTGAGGCGTTGGAGGTCCGTCAGATCAATCCCCAGATCGTCGGGATGGGTAACGCCCTGAAACGTCCGCTGGAGAAGTTCGTCCCGGCAGTACCCAAACAGCGTGCAAAGCTTTTCGTTCACCCAGAGCCACTGTCCGTCGGGACTGACATGTGCAATTCCGACACCGGCATTCTCGAACGTCTGGCGATACAACTCACGAGGTTCCGGTGGGCGGCCAATGACTGGAATCAGATCCCGAACCGGCCGGACTGTCGCACTCAATCCAACGAGCGCACCCTCCTCGTCCCGAACGGGAACGAAGTCAAGATCGAAGTCAAGCACCTGGCCATCCCGGCGACGCGCCGGCAACGCAACCCGACGGGCAACACGCTCCTTGAGAAAAGTCAGGAACGCACCTCGCCAGGTTGCGGAATGCTCGCCTGTGGTGAGGATCGTGAGCGAACAACCCAGGACCTCAACGCGCTCGAAACCGAAAAGGCGCGTCGCGGCACGGTTCCAGCCGCAGATTCGCCCATGAACATCGCAGCCGACGATCGGCTCGGGGAACGATTCGACGAGCAAACTCGCCCATCGGCTCTTGTCGAGAATCGTCACGCCCGGCAGTGCCGAAGTCGACCCTGGGCGATCGGCTCGGAAATGATCCGCTTCGAACTCAAGGTTGCCCGATGAATGACGTGGGTCTTCGGCCATGGCAACGTCCTCACGCGCAGTCGACGCGCACGGTCAATGGTTCCGTGCCAGTCACGGAGAACGGAATAGCCAACCGGGAACATGACCAAGCATAATAGCTGAAGTCGTCGGCGAGAAGCGCCCTTCAAATTGTGGTAAAAATCACTACAACAGGATCATCGTCACTCAGGATACAAGCGGGGGGAACCTCACGTTACACTCGTTCTGGTGCCAATCAATTCTCGTGAAGTGCTCTCTTCGTTGTATTGCGCGAATCGGCGACGGATTGCCTCATCCGGAACGGTCGGATCGAAGTTCGGAGGCTGGCGATGATGACACGTAATGCTCTGGTCTCTCCAGGGACCCCGAACGACCTTATCGAAGCCACGGCACTCGGTGCGCGGCTTGAGGTCAGGCATTTGCGGCACTCTGGGCTCGATGACGAGTCCGTAAGGAACCACGTCATCAAACACTACCGCCACACCCTCAACCCCGTGGACCACGACGAGCACGAGCGCGAGACCCTCATGTCAACCGTTCAGCGTTCCCTTGATGATCTCCTGACAACGCCGCGTCGCATGACCTTTCCCGTTTCATAACATGGGTTCCGGCCGCCGCTCGGGCACCATGGTCATCCGTCAGCAAGTGTTCCGGCGGTAGCAGTGGACCGGGGGCGATCGAATCCAGCGCGCTCTGAATGCCGCGCTCGATTTCCGAAGTCAACGCGCCGGCGCACTTGCGAGCCTTGCCGCCCGTGAGGAAGGCGCTTGCGTCGATCGGCTCGCCGAAGTGCAGCTTTGCCCGACGCGGGCCGAAGGGCGAACCGAGCTTGCCGCGGCGGATCAGATCTTCGTCGAGCTTCGTCAGCGATTCGGCCATCCGGTCGATTGTAGGCGATTCCGCAACATAATTGCCCGGATAACTGTACGCCTGGACGGCCAGATAGAGATCGTCGAGCCAGTCGCGATACAAGGCCGATTCCTCGGGGGTGATCTCGGGCCGGGCCAGACGATCGAGGCAGGCCCGCCGCAAGTTCTTGATCCGCACCGGCACCGTCTCCTCGACCCTCGACGCCCCAAATAATTGCGCTTCAAGTGGCAACAGGATCCCTTTGCGCAGCCCCTCGAAACGCTCGGGAAGAGCCCCGCTCCGGGCATGCCCGAGATATTCGATCTCCTTGATCGCAAGCAGGGAGGAGCCAAACCTGTAGAGTCGCTCAACGAGTGGATTGTCCATCCGAGGCCGCCAGGTCAGTGCGGCCTCCAACTCGCTCATCTTCGCTAGAAGCGCGGGCAAGGGGTTATGGCCAGGCTCGAAGCGATACTTCAAGCCGACGGGAACCACCCAGACGGTCTGACCACGATCGGCCCGCTTCTTCGCGGCCGTCAGCGCGATCGTCGCCGCTCCATCTCGCAACGGGGTGATCCGGTCGGCCTGTTGATACACCTCCCCCTCAGCGAAGATGGTTAACAGTCTCTCGGGGCCGGTTAACACTCCAACGGCCGCCTTGAAGGCCGCCAGGTCGGAGCCCTCACGATCGACCGGAAAGACCCCGAGACGCGGGAACAGCCATTTCCGGATCCCGGCACTCCCGGCAAAAATCTGGTAGGCGGCCATCACGCAGGTGGCTCGCCCCAGTCGCTGGGCCGCCTCCAGCAGTATGAAGCCGTCGGGGCGGCCCGGATGGTTCGGCACCAGCAGCACGCCGTCGTCCTTATCCAGCAACGGCCGCACCCGTTCGTCACCTGTCATGTCGATGTGACCAATCAAATGCTCGCGCCGAAGCATCCGCCCGAGCGGGCCGCGCGTCGCATGAACCCAGAACGGGCTGAGACGGGGCGGCTGGAACCGATAAGGCAATTGATCGGCCAGAGGCAGACGGTGCATGGTTGGCTCCAAGTCCCGACAGGTTGCCTGATGTTCGCGGCCCCGGTGGCGGTCAATCCTACGCGACGGATCGACTCAACTCGAACATTTTCACCCGTATGATTAAATATTGGCCCCCATGCGTGCCAACCTCATGCTCAGCGAAAGCGTGGAATGGTTCACATCATTTTGACCGTTATCTCCGTCTTTTACCCTTGCGATCGGCCTGCCAGAGTAGGCCGGAGCCAATCTCCAGGGCCGTGAGCCAGCCACCACCGTAACAGTAGGTGTCGATGCAGATGATATGGCCGAGGTCCAGGACCTCGCCGGACTTCTGTGAGGAGTGGCCGACGACGGCTCGCTTGCCGGAGAAGTGTGGGCCGGGGACCACGTCACGGAGCTTCTCCCAGCGGAGAGCGTAGGACGGTTGATCTTCCAGCGGCAGGGACGCGATGTACTGGGCGTGCAGAAACAGGTGGGTATCGGTCTCGTAGCTATCGCGACAACGTCGAAGGAAATCGACATGTTCCGCCGGGATCGCATCGAGCTCTAGCTCGCCTGCGTCATAGGAAGCGAGGGTTGCCGCGCCTCCCATCGCCAGGAAGTGATAAGGGCTGGCGTGACCGTCGAGAACTTCGAGCAGCACCTGGTCGTGATTGCCCAGAATCGAGACGAGCTGGCACTGGCGCTCCAGGGTGATCAATCGGTCGAGCACGCCGCGGGTGCTGGGACCACGGTTGATGAAGTCGCCGAGCACGACGAGGGTATCGTCAGGGCCCGACTCGATCGCGTTCAGCACCGTGTCGAGGGCAAGAAGACAGCCGTGGATATCGCCGATCGCAATGGTCCGGGGCATGCGGACAGGGCTCCAGGGCGAAGATAAGCACGCTGGCGTGCGGGCTGCGCATCGAATACGTTACGAGGAACAAGAACCGAACGGGACTCGAGCCCTCATTGCCTGCAAGGAATGGACCGCTGGAGCCACCCTCATGCCATCGCAATCCCAGGACAAACCCCGCCCGCCTCACCCGGACCAGCCTCCGGACGCCACATCACCCTCAAAGGCCGGTGGCGAGATCGGCATCGCCGTCTCCGCAGGCGGAGGGCCGGGAGTTGTTACCGCCCGACGCGCCGGGACCCTGCGCGACATGAATATGCTCGTCGATCCCGCCAAGATCGATGTTCGGCTGGCGCTTCAGAACCTGGCCAAGGCGATCAACATTGCATTTCAGACTGACTACGGCGAGAACTATCTGGAGACAGTGTACCAGGCCGCGATCGTCAAAGGCCGCGAGATCCGCGTCGTCCACAAAGAGTATTTTGGTTTCCGTGACACCTGGTTCGGTCAGTTCGGCCGGCTCCTGCGATCCATGCAACTCACGCTCGATGGCCCGGACCCTGTCAGCCCGGAAGGCCGGGCGCGAATCATCGAGAAAGGCCCGGCGTCGATCCGCGGCTTGCTAAACCTCGTCGGCCGGAAGCTCGACCTCGTCGCTGAGTATGAGGACCGAGTCCCGGCCTACGTGGAGCAGATGTTTGATCGCCTGGAAGCCTCTGGAATCATTGAGGGATGGAACCGGGACGATTGGGACATCCAGACCACCCGCGTCGGGCTCGACATCCGAATTCATGCCGTGCCAAGGAACGCCCCCGATACCGGCTCCAGGAAGGCGTCCCAAGGCAAGAAACAGCCCCCGACGAGAAGGGACAGGACTCGCTGATGGCCCATCGGCGACCGCTTAGGGCTTTCCGCCGAGGGCCTTGATCCGATCGGCGGACACCTTCGAGGCATTTGTGCCGGGGAAGTCCTTGAGAACGCGACGGTAGTAATCGAGCGCGGCCTCGATCTTCCGCTGCGATTCCAGGGCCTGACCAAGCCGCAAGTACGTCTGGCGCGAGACTCGGCCTCCGGCTCTCCGGTGGAGGGCTTGGGCTCGCCATCGTCAATGGGCTCGGTCGCGTGCGGAGATTTCGGCGGATCATCACTGTCTGTGGAAGGTAGCCCCGAGGGCTTGGCGTCCTTCGACGAAGGCCCATCAACCTTCGTGTTGTCCTTTGTCATTGCCGGGGTTGTGGGACGAGACGAAGTCTTCTCGTCGCCCAGCAATCCTTCAAATGCACCATCACTGGAGCGACGACGACGGGGCGCGGTTGTACTAGAACCTATCGCCTCGGCGAAGAGCGGCTCGCTTAACATACTTTTCGGGGTTCGCCTTGAATTCCTCAAGGCAACCCGAGCAGCACAGCGGGTACGTCTTGCCGTTGTAGGAGACGGAGAGGGTCGCCGCGCCGCCGGTGATGACGCACTCTGGCAGGTTCGCGGCCGCCCCCTTTGCAGCGAATGACTCCCCGACCTTGGTCACCCCCGTCGTGATCACCTTCTCGAATCGGGGGGCACCCGGTTCCTGGACCTCGAATGTCAGGATGTAACGGATCATGTTGGTGTTCAGACGCAGGATGAGTTGTTGGTCGCCCCCTGAGACCTCCCCGACTCGGGTAAGAGTCAAGGTTCGGTCCTCCTCCCCGAGGCTGCCAGTGAACGCGATCGGGTTTCCCTCCGGGGCTTTACCTTCGAGGCGATATGTCTTCGAGTCCGTATCGAACCCGAGTTGACCGGACGCAATGGTCTTGTTGCCAGTGAACGTCAACGACATGCCGACCGGCGTTCCCTCTGCGAATTTCCAGGCCCAGGCGTGCGTCTCTGGCCAGCCACGCAGTCGGTCCGCCTCGGGGATTCCGACCCCCCTCCACGAGCCGATCAGATGGCGAAACGGAGCGAAGGCGGGCGGAAGCGAATTAACGACGGACGGGGTCCTCGGCGAGGGTTCGTCGGCCGCGCTGGCTAACGTAGCCCATGCTCCAAGGAGGCCCAGACCCAGGAGGGAAAAGAAACGTCTCGAACGATCCGGCCCACGATGGACTCGCATCCTCCGCACCCCCTTGACGAATATGGGAAGGCAATCGATCTTGGGGTCCATGCCGCAACCATTTTAGTCGGGCGGTTGAATGCTTGCACCGTTGCCGTTGATTGAAGTCATCATCGAGACCGCTCGAGTACTGCGCAAGAGGACGGCCTCCCGGTCAGGGGAGGGCATCGGGTCGGAGTCTCCTAACGGAGATCAGAAGGATTGAATCGCTTCATCCTCATCGGCATACGTCTCGATCATGCGACCCAGTCCGATGATGTTGGCGCCGACCTGGACATCGGGGTGCAGGTTGCAGATCTTCAACCGCCCATTCGCCTCGCTGATCCGCTTGGCCAGATTGACCAGCACGGCGAACCCGGTGCTCGACATGTAACGCACCGAGCCGAGGTCCAGTAAAATGTTCTTGTGGCCATCGCGTTCGACGAGGGCGAACACGTCCGCACCAAACTCCTGAGCGGGAGTCGGGTGGCGGATCTCCGGGACATCGACATAGGTGACGATGGCGTCACCCTTCTGCTTCACCAGGAAATACGCGGAGGAGGTGTCCGGAGTCATAGGGGGGCTCCCGTAAACGGATCGAAGACGGTCTGTTCTTATTATGGGACATCCCGAGGGGCCTGTCAGCAATACGTGTAAGCGAGCCTCGCGCGCTTCGATCAGCGGCCCAGACGCCCAAGGTCCTCCCAGTAACGGGGATAAGTCTTGGCGACGCATCCGGGATCCAGGATCGTGACACCCTCCGAACGTAGTCCGACAAGCGCCAGGGCCATGGCCATGCGGTGGTCGTCGTAGGTTTCGATCCGCGCCGAACAAAGAGTTTCGGGAGGAAAGATAATGAGGCCGTCGAGTTGCTCGTCGACGGTAGCCCCCAGCTTTCGGAGTTCGGCGGCCAGGGCGGAGATCCGGTCCGTCTCCTTGTGCCGGATATGACCGACGTTGCGGATACGCGTGATCCCCTTGGCGAACAGGGCGGCAACCGCCAGGGTCATCACTGTGTCGCTGATGGTGTTCATGTCGACGTCGACACCCCGGAGCGGGCCGCCGATCACCGTTGTGCTGTCCACCTGCCTCGACACGGTGCACCCCATGTGCTCAAGGACGTCAAGGAACGCCATGTCGCCCTGAATGCTGTCGGTTCCGAGGCCCTCCAGAGTCATACGGCCGCCGGTGATCGCCGCCGCGGCAAAGAAGTAGCTCGCGGCGGAGGCGTCAGGCTCAATAGCATACGTTCGACCAGAGTAATGACCGGGTTCGACGTTGAAGCGTCGGTATGCCCGGTTCGAGGGGTGGAGGCCGAAGTCGTTCATCACTTGGAGCGTCATGTCCACGTAGGGCTTCGAGACGAGCGTCCCTTCGACCTCGATCGTCGTCGCCAGTCGGGCGTACGGCAGCGCCATCAGGAGGCCGCTAAGAAACTGGCTGGACACGTCGCCGCGTACGTCGACCATGCCACCGTCGAGCCGGTCGGCCCGGACGGTCAGCGGCGGACAACCGGTGTCGAGATCGCTCCTCGCATCGGATCCGAGCCGATTCAGGGCCAACAGCAGGTCATCGGCGGGCCGTTGGCGCATCCGGGCGTTGCCATCGAGGTGATAGACGCCCCGGCCCGTCGCAACCAGCGCCGTCAGAAACCGTAGGCTCGTGCCCGAATTTGCGATGTCGAGGTTTGCCTCCTTCGCGGGAACCTGACCACCACAACCGGAAACCGCGATCGTCCCGGACTCCGTGTCTTGGATGACCTCGATCCCGAGTCGTCTCAGAGACTCGACCATCACTCGGGTGTCGTCGCTGTCCAGGGCGCCGGTCAGAGTGGTACGTCCTCTGGCCAGTGCCGAGACGATCAATGCCCGATTGGTCAGGCTCTTCGATCCTGGAACGCGGATCGAAAAATCGGCTGGTTTGGATTTAAGGGGAGCGACAGTAATCTCGGAGGGATACTCGGGCATCTCCAGAACTCGCTCGACGTGAAATCTAGGAAACGCGACCGACGATCAATGAACCTCCCACCATCATCCAGACAGGTGGCGACGATTCGTCGCGGTCAGCTCGGGACGTGTCGTGGGCGGATTATACTTCGGCGTCCGGGGGCTCGAATAGTGTAGGTTCCAGAGCAGACTCGATCCGAGCCAGGAGATCGACGGCCTCGAGGCCCTCGACCCGGAATGCTTTGACCTTCGAGGTCGTACCGGAAATCAAGGAGATCTGGGACTTGCGAAGGTTCAACTCATCCGCGAGAACGCGAATGATGGCCTCATTCGCCTTGCCCCCTTCCGGGGCTGCGCTGACGGCAACCCGCAAAGCCCCGTCGTGCTCGCCAATCAGGCCGTTGAACCTGGCGCCTGGCTGTGCGCGAACCGGCACAACGGCCCCCTTCGGAGTGTCGGTGATCTGGATCATGATTCGACCCCCTCAAACAGGGCCGACCCGACCCGAACCACCGTCGCCCCCTCCTCGATGGCGACAGCGTAATCGTTTGACATCCCCATCGAGAGTTCCTTCAGGGCCAGGCCTGTTCGATCCCGGAATGCGTCTCGGACCTCTCGCAGCGTTTCGAACGACGGACGGGCCTCCTCTGCGGTTGTGCCAAGAGCTGCCATCGTCATCAGCCCCAGGATCGAAAGGCGACGGCAGGCGACGATCTCGTCGGCCTGATCCAACAAGCTCCGCGGTGCCCAACCGTGTTTGGCCTCTTCGGCGGATGTGTTGACCTGAAGGAAGATTGTCGGCGGGGGTGCTGGGCCATCGGCCAGATCCTCGAGAACGCGCAGCAGCCTAAGTGAGTCGACACTGTGCAGAACCTGAACCAAAGGAACAATTCGCCGTGCCTTGTTAGTCTGAAGATGCCCAATCAGGTGCCAGCGAGCCCTAAGGTCCGGCAGGTCCTTAGCTTTCGACCAGAGTTCCTGTGGATAGTTCTCGCCGAAGTCCTCGACTCCGAGATCCCGAAGCGCGCGAACCCACTCACTCGGGCGCTTCTTGGTTACGGCAACCAGTCGCACCGCATTCGCCGGACGGCCCGACCTAACCGCGGTCTCGGCGATCGTGGAGCGGACCGTTTCGAGATTCGCGCGAATTGTTCCCGGTTCATGTTCCTAGTGTGGTCGTCACCTTGGGGTGCGCAAGAGACGCGGGCCGACGGCCGGCTTATTTCCGGATCGAGTTCTCGGTGGGATGGGGAATCGGGCCAAGCCGCCCAATTCGGCGGCGCGGCCCGGATCCTGTTCCTTTGGGACATGATCAGCGAACTCTCGCCTGAAACTGGACGGCTCCCTGCGCTCCGGCGGCGATGGTGCCGATCTCCCAGCGCAACTCGGTCGATCCGGCGCGATTCTCGCCGGCCGTGAATACGGCACCCGTCGGCCCTCGGGCACTGCCTCGGACGTACTCGAGACGGGGCAGCAGACTGTCGGTGATTGCGACAGCGGTGATCGGGATGTTCCCCATGTTACGGTAAGTGATCGTGTAAGTCAGGACGTCGCCCGGCAACGCTTCGCCGTTGTCAACCTGCTTGATGACGGCCATTCCCGGCTTGTTCGGCGGGACCTCGACCTGGGCCAGTTCCTGGGGCTTCCAGGCCATCACCTGGGTCCGCGCTCCCTCGACGATCCCCTCCATCACCAGGCCCTCGGCTGTCTTGATCCCGGCTAGAGGTTGGTCACGCTCCACGGTGATCTGACCTTGCCGGGCCAGTTGCTGCTCGGGGCCGACGTTCTGCACGTTACCCCGGAGCAGGGTCACCTCATCGGCCTCGGCGAGCACGCGAACCTCGAAATGGGCACCGGCGTATGCCTCTCCGATGTTGATCGAGGCCCGCTCGCGAACGCGGGCGGCCTCGGCTGACGCAGTCTGCCGCCATCCGTCGCAGCTCATCACGCCCCTCGAACGTGGTCTGAGATTGAAGCAACTCGGCACCTCGAAGGTTCTCGACCCCGAGGGTGAGGTCCGGGCCGATCGCAACGCGGACCCCCGCGAACCGCGGGGCATAGACGCAAACGACGTTGGTGGGAAGCGTTCGCGCTTCGCGATCGTCCCGAAACCGGACGACGGCGTCGCGCGGATCGATGCCCCGCAAGGCGCCGTCACCGGCCACGTAGGCCTTGCCGCCATGGTCGCCGCCGTCACAAAGGTACTCGTCGCGGGGCATCCAGGGCCGTCCTGGAGGGGGAGCGGTACCGCGAGCCGGGCCGCAGGGCAACCCACAAGGCCCGCCGGTCGGCCCCAGGAATGGACACGCCGCGCCGATCGAACCGACCAGGGGCGGGGAGGCGTATTCTCCAGGCAGAGGGGTCCGCCCCCCCATGCGGACGACCGCCATCACCCGCCCGAGGGCGGCGGCGACTTGCAGAGGATCTTCGGCGGGACCAAGCGTGGCAATGGGGATCTCGTCCTTCGGAAGTCTCAGCGGCAGCGCGAGTTCGGGATCTTCAAGGTAGATGACCTCCGTGACGAGTTGCCCCCGCGCCACCACGTCCTCGAAGTCGTCGACGTTGAGCATGATGCGTATCGGATACTTGAGTGGGTCGATTCCTTCCGGTCGGTGCAGGTGACCGACGATCTCGACCACGGGGAAGAACTCGGCGCCCGGCCGCCCAGGCAGGTTGGAAACCCGAAGGCGATAACTGACGCCGACGCGCAGGCCAAAGGTCGCAAGACCATCCGAGTCAACCGGAATGGGTATTGGTTCGGGCGACGGTTCCAGGACCTCGACCCGCACCCCATCTGGTCCGTTGAATCGCACGACCTGTACGTCGGTCGGCAACAGGATGACCGAGTTGGCGGGAACAACGCCGGGGGGGGGACCGACGTAGGTGCCAGGGGCCGGGGCCTCGAACTGCGGACCGAGGAACCTCGGAACGGTGGCAGGAACGCCCGCCCCCGGCCCGACGGGCCCAGTGGCCGGTGCGAGAGGACCGATTGGCGTCGGCGCGATTTCAATGACGGGCGGCTGGGCCGTCGCGACAACGGGCGTGACGATCCCCAGCATGAAGGCCAGCCGGGCGAGCCGGCGGATCCAGCCGTGTCTGTTCATGGCATGTCCCCTAGGGGTCGGGGTGATCGTCGCCGGCCCCGCCGCGAAGTGTTGGTGTTCCGGGACTCGATCTAGACGGGACATCCGATCCTCCAGGTAACCCGAGGAACGGCCGCGCCATCAATCCGCCCGGATCGAAACACGGCCCCGAGCGGATGCGCCTCGGGGCGTAATCCGTCGGGGCCGCGGGTGTCGGTGAACCGGCCGGGTTGATTGAGCTCACCTGCGAGGCCCAAGCTCCGGCCACTGACCCCGTTCAAGGATTCGGCGTGTCCAGAGGGACGTTGAAGGGGTCCACACCCCCGAGGTCGGGGGCCGGAACCGCGTCGGGGGCCGGCACCGCGTCGGAGTTCGGAAACGTCTCGGGGGCCGGGAATTCCGCCGGGGCACCACCCGGGGCGGGCACGTTCAGCGGAACGGTCTCCGGTGCCGGGACCTCACCGCCGGGGATTCCCGGAGCGGGCGGGGTGGCGGGCTCGGCGGCCGGGGCCGGCTCAGGCGCCTCCGGCGCCGGTGAGACCGGGGCATTATCGAGCGGCACCAGGTCGGCCGGCGGCGGGGCCGGGGCAAACGGGGCCGCGTTATCCGCCGGGTTGCCCGGCTCGGCCGGAACGACCGGAATGCCCGGGATCGGCTCCGAGTACAGACCATTGTTCACGCCCGGCTGGAAAGCCGGAGAGCCGCTGTAAACCGCCGCGCCGGGGGTCGGCATTTCGAGGTCGATGGCACCCAGACGAACGATCAGCAAGATCGTGCCCCGTGCATCGGCCTCGCGAACCGGATCAACACCCGGCTCCAGGCGGGTCGAGACAAGTGTCTCGGGGATCGCCAACTCCTGGTATTTCGGATCGGGCAGGTAGATGACCTTGGTCACGAAATTGCTTGCCCGGACCTGGTCAAAGTCTTCCTGGGTGAACTGAATCGGGATCGGGTTGTGGGTCAGAAACGCGTCGCTGGCCGGTGTTGACGGGCCGACCTCGATGGTCGGGTACAGGACCAGACCAGGGTTGTTGGGAATATTGCTCAACTTCAGTCGATAGATATACCCCTGGGTGAAATTGTAGCGGGCCGGCACCGTGAGCTGCGCGGGGAGATACACCCGGGCGCTGGGGTCACCGGTCTGCCAGCCAATCTGCATGCCGGGGGGATCGACAAAGAAGACCTGGCTGCGGACGTTCGGGAACCGTCGATCTCCCCCGAAGCCGGCACCCGCGCCACCGCCCGGGCCGCCACCACCCATCGCACCCATGGCACCGGCACAGGCCGGGCCACCGTCACAGCCGGGATGACCGAAGGCACAGGCCCCCATGCCGGGACCGCCCCCCATGCCGGCCGCCGTAATCATCCCGCCGGCCGGCGCCGGACCGTGGGCGACGGCGTGCGGCCGAAAGATATGTTTCAGGACATGCGGCTTACCGATTCCGGAAGTCGCCGTGGCCGTCGCCAGCAGGACCACACCGATCGCGTTCATCAGACCTCCTCCAGCCCCCTCGTCCCGAGACGACCCCTCCGGCCGAGCCGAGGCCGGGGCGCTTGCCGATCGGGGGAGGACACGCCATCCTGTGCGTTAACGGGGCTCCGACACGTTCCCGAGCGATGGGGGCGGGCCTTGCTCGCCCCCCTAGGATCGCACCGTCGGGTTCCTCCCGACCCATGCGATCCACCCTACCAGGGACCGTGTGCCGTCGGGGTTGCGTCCCGCGGCGCCTAGCGATAGGATCGGGTGTCACGTCCCGACCCTTGAGGAAAAGCGGTACGACCCCACCATGCTCACGAATCGGATGGTCCCTGCACTGGCGGTCGCAGCCTGCTTCCCCTTGCTCGCCTGGGCTCAGGCGCCTGCACCACTCCCGTCCCCGCCGGTTGCGGTCGCACCGCCGACCGAGGCGGAAAAAACCATCGATGAGGCCCTCACGAAACTCGAGGCCCTCAAATCGGTGAAAGCCACGATCCGCCAGGACGTGAAGATGCTGGGCCAGGAATTCCAGGTCAAGGGGGAATACCTGCGCCACCCGACTACAAGGTCTATCTCCTGCTCAGGATCGTCGGCCTCGCGGACACCAGCGGCACCATGCTCCAGGTCTCCGATGGTCAGGTGCTCTGGGAGCGTCAGGAGGCGCTGGACCAACCCGTTATCCGCCGCAGGGAACTCGCTCCGATTCTCAGTAAGCTCCAGAACCCCGAGGTGGACAAGGAGTTACGCGAACAGGTGCTCTCCCAACTGGGGTTCGCCGGCCCGGATGCACTGCTCGCGGGCCTGCGTAACGCGGCCGAATTCAACCAGAAGGCCGAAGGGGAACTCGAGGGCAAGAAGGTCTGGGTCCTCCGCGGTCGCTGGAAGGACCGGTCCTCGCTGAGCTCCCCCGATCAGCCCCCCTTGCCCGCGACCGGTCCCCTGCCCCCCTACGTTCCCAGCCTCGTCTATCTCTGGCTCGGCCAGGAAGACGGCTGGCCGTACCGGGTGGAACTCTCCGGACGCATGCCGGGCATCATGGAGATGAAGAAGGAGATGCGCGAGATCGGGCCGGACGGCCGACCTGTCGGTCGTCCCATGGAAACACCCGACATGAACCCCAGTGAGATCGTCCTGACGTATACCGACGTCGTCCTCAATCCCGAGCTGGAGGCGAAGGAATTCGTTTTCACCGCTAGCCCGGCCGAGCGGGACCGTATCGTCGACGAGACGCAGGGGATCGTCGCCAGCCTCGACGCGATCCTCGCCCAGCGCGCCAGTGAGCGTCGCGCGGAAGCTGCTCGGGAAGAACCGGAACTTCCCGGCTCGCTCACCATTCCCTCCCGGCCGACCGACGTGCCGGATGTGCCGGCGAACCCGGTGCCGGGGGGTCCGGTTACGCCGTCCCCGACCGCGCGGCCACAGTGAGGTATGGCATCGTGATCTGAATGCCGGAATCTGCTCGTGGGATCAGTCTTCCGAAGGCCCCGGTTCGATGGGGCCTCCCTCGGGAAGAAACTCGCGAAGTGGGCAACGATCACAACGCGCGACCGTCGGACGGCAGCATTCCTTCCCGAGACGAACAAACCAGTGGGAGAGGTCGACCAGGCACTGGGGATCGCCGTCGGCTGGTCGTTCGAGAACGTCTCGGGCTTCGTCATAGCTGGATGTCGGGTCGATCCAGCCGTGGCGGGCGAGGATACGGTAAGACGCCCGATCGACCGGATAGACCGGACGGTTCAAGGCGAACAGCAGAATCGCGTCGCACGTCGCGGGGCCGATTCCGTTGATCGCCAGGAGCCCGTCCCGGAGAGCCTCGGTCGATGTCCCATCGAATGACTCGGCTCGTTCAGCATACCACAGCGCCAGTCGACCGAGCAGGGCCAGGAGCCTGGGAGTCGGGGCCACGCGAACCTGGCGGAAGACGACGGCCAGGTCCGCTCGGTCCGCGTCGGCGAGGCTCTCCGGTTCGAGCACGCCGTGGTCCCGGAGGCCGTCCAGGATCGGTTGGACCTTGCGGGGATCAACGGTTCGCGAAAGGGTCGTCGCGACGATCACCTCAAACGTCCCGATCGCCGCGCGTTGCCGCAAGTTCGGGCCGAAATGGTTCGTCAGGGTCTCGAGGACTTCCGGGAAGACCGAATCCAGGGATGGCATGGTTCGGCGACCGTGTCGGCACGCCCTCCCGACGTGGTACGGCCCATCCCGGAGGTTCCTCCGGTTATGGGTCCTTTGGATTCCAGCAGGTCGGGTTCACGGCCTGAGGCGTCGCGTCGGTCATGCCGGATCAGGCGTTACCGGCCGTCCCCTGGGCCTTCGCCATGGCCGCCTCGTAGTCGCGGGTGAGCTTGGACTTACGGCGATCGGCTGTGTTTGGATGCAGAACGCGGCGGGCGCCGGCCTTGTCGATCCGGGAGACCGCAAACCGGAAATCGGCCCCGGCCTGCTCGAGGTTACCTTCCTCGACGGCCTTGAGGGCTCGTTTGGAATAGGTCCGGATGATCTTCTTGGCGATCCGGTTGCGAAGGCGCCGTTTCTCGCTCTGCCTCAAACGCTTACTCGCGGACTTCGTGCTGGGCATTCTGAGTCGGTCCAGGATCGGGACGAGGTTCGATCAGAAGGGTCGAGTCCACCACCAACCACCCGGGGAACGGGAAGTTCGGCAATGAAGAAAGTTCGAAGATATCACGAACCGGGGCGACGGTTCAAGTTCTCCAGCCGTCGGGCCACGTCTTCGTACGTGTAGTCGTTGGCCGCGACCTCGTTGTAATGCTCCTCGGCGGCCTGAAGATCGCCGTGGGCCTCGGCGGCGCGGCCGAGCCGATAGTGCAGGGAATTGATGAGTTCCTGGTCGGACGACTCGACCAGCTTCAGGGCCTCCTGGTAATTCCGTTCGGCGAGTTTCGGCAGGCCCTTCGCCTCAAAGCAGAGCCCGGCCTGATAGAGCGACTGAAGCTTCAAGTTCGGTGCGCTCCGGGACTTCTGGAACGAACCGATGGCCTCGTCGAAGTGTTGCGCGGCGGCCAGCCGCAGACCGAGTTGAAAGTGAATGTTGGTGTCTTCCGGGTGACGCTCGGCACGTCGGCGGAATTCCTTGAGTTCGTAGTCGGTCAGCATTGTTCCGACCTGCTCGAGCTTCGCCTTGACCGCGGGGTCGTCCGGCTGTTCGCGATGCTTCCGAGACCAGGCGGCCTGGGCACGTCGCAGGCGCGAGATCTGGGTGTCGGCATGGGCCTCAAGCAGCACGTCTTCATTGGGCAAGGCCTTGAGACCGCTCAACAGCAGTTTTTCGGCCTCGTCGAGTCGGTTCGCCGCGCTTGAGCATCTCCGTTAATTCGAGATAGGGACCGACCCGGGTGGGGTCCTGTTCGATCTCGTGCCGCAGTCGCTCCTCGGGAGTCTGCGCGTGACGCTTCAGGTCGTTGAGACCGGCCGAGACGGACTCCGAGAAGGTCTGTTCCGCCTCGGCCTGTTGCTCGGAACGTTGCAAGGCGTTGTTCAATCCAGAGCGGGCGATGGTCTCGCTGGCCGAAAGGCCCTTGATCTGGCGCGAGGCTTCCTCGTCGTTGGGGTCGAGCTTGCGGACCTTTTCCCAGCAGAGTATCGCCCGTTCGTACTCGGAGTTGATCTCGTAAACATGGGCAAGTTGCCGGAAGAAGCCAGCGTCCTCGCCGGCCTGGGGAGCGACCGATTCCATGATCCAGCGGGCCAGGGCTGGTTGGTTCAGCCCTTCGGCGGCCTCCGCGGCTATCTGGGTCGTCTGCACGTCCCAGGGATTGTGGGCGAAGGCGTCCTCGCAATGTTCCAGGGCCTCGGCGAACTTCCCCTTCGATCGAGCCGACCGGGCCCGCATGCGGATCGGCTGCATCCGCGCCCCGACGAGCCGACCGACTTTCGACGGCTCATTCTCGAACTTACGGCGATGCACCCCGCGCAACGCCTGTCGGTAGAGTGGGTTCTCCGGAGCGATCGCGAGGGCATCGCGATACATTTTCACGGCGTACTCAAAATTGTTCTTCAGGGCCGCTTCGTTGCCCTTTTCAAAGTAGGCCTGGGCCCGCTGCGACGGTGGGACATGGTATTCCGACGACCCGGGCATCGGGTTTTCCCCCTTCATCGCGGTGTTCTGCGAACGTCGCACACGGCCCGAATCGCGGCCGATGTCCAGGTCCCGTCGTCCGAACGTCCGACAGCCAACTCGGGTCGTTCTGGCGACTCATTGTACCTAACCGGCGTTCCGAGCCGGATCGTCCAAAATGATCATAACATGGAGGATCACTTGAGGGAACATGGCGGCCTTGCCGAACCCGTGACTTGATGCGACACACATCCGCGGCTTGCGACATTTATCGTCCGGCTTGACACGACAAAGTCCGAAAGATTACGGTGACCTGTGGCCTGACCGTCGCCGGCTTCCAGCGGGACGGAGCGGCGACTCCAGAAACCCGAGCGATGGCTCGTGGTTGGTCCGCGATTGGGAACCTCCAGCATGTTCCCCCGACCCATCCTTGGCCGCGAGCTACAGGCCGCCGCGCGGCGGAGAAGAACATATTCCGACCGCGCGGGGCTCGGGGCGATCCTGCTGGGGACCGCGGTGGGTGGTTACGTACTTCTCCGGTTCTCGAACCCCTGGGGAACAGGCTCCCCGGCCCCTCGGGATCTGGCCCGGATGAGCGGGGGCCTGTTCGGGATCTGGGTGGGGCTCCAGTGGCTCTGCGCATTGCTCGTGGTCCCGGACCGGATCGCCCGCGGCCTGGCCGGCGAGCGTTCGGAACGAACCCTCGACGGGTTGCTGACCTCCCATCTGAGCGCGACCCAGATTGTCCTGGAATCGTACGGGGGCGGCCTGCTGAAGTTCGCGGCCTGGCTCCTGGTCGGTTTGCCGGTGATGCTTCTGCTGATGCCGCTGGGGGGCATCGACCCGACCTTTTTGCTGCTGGCGTATCTGGCCCTGGGGACGACCTCGCTCCTGACCGGCGCCCTGGCGCTGGCCGTCTCGGTCGAGTCCCAGGACGCTCGTCAGGCCGGCGCGGCTGGCCAAGTCGCTCGTCGCCTTGCTGCTGGTCTTTCCCGTGATCGAGCCCTTACTGCTTCCGCGGTTCTGGCCAATGGTTCACGGTTGGATCGCCCCGATCAACGCGTGGCTCTACGTGGCGTCGCCGTTCGGCTTCGTAATGACCAGCATGCTGGGGACACCGCCTCGGAGTGTACTCATCCGGGCATACGTCTGGATGGTCGGCCTTCAAATAGGGTATTCCTTGCCCTTGATTCTGTGGGCGATTGTGAGGCTGCGGCCCGCCGCGCGGGTGCTCGCCGGTGGGGACGGCCGACTCAAACAGAGCTTGGGACTGAAGGATCGCTCCTGGAGGCTCCGCCCCCACCCGGAGATCGGTGACGACCCGATGCTCTGGAAGGAGCGTTACGTCGTTCCGGGAGGGAGGTTGAATCGCATCCTCGAGACGATCTCCTTCCTGGTGCTGTTCGCTCTCATCGGGGTCGGTCTGTATCATTTCGCTCTGCCCGCATTCGCGGAAGCCTATCTTCCCCACGTCGGAACTCGACGACCCGACGACGCCCGTCTGTTCCTCAACGGGTTCCTCCGGACGATCACCGTGGCCCTCTCGTTCATCGGGATGATCATGATCGCCGGATCCGCAGCGGAAGGGATCGCGTTCGAGCGTCAGCGTGAGACGTGGTCGAGCCTGCTTGCCACCCCGTTGACCGCTCGCGAGATCCTGCGAGCAAAGCTGATCGGCGCGTTGTTACGATCGCGTGTACTGGGCCTGACTGTGCTGATGTCCTGGCTCGTCGGCGTTGCGGCGGGGTCGGTCCATCCGATCGGCTTCGCGGCCGTGACGGTCGGGGCGGCAGCGTTCACGGCCCTGGCGGCCTGCCTGGGGACCTACGTCTCGCTTTCGGCGAAGGATCTGCCCGCGGCGACCAATCGGGCCGTGTTGCCGGTTCTTCTGCTCTGCGCGGCGGGCCTGCTCCCGATCGTGCTCCCGCGGCCGTTCCGGTCCATCTTCGCAGGGGTGATCTCGGCTCCGTTCGTCCTGGGAACCTCGCTGCTGTCGTACCGGGACGTCCGGCTTGTCCTCGAGCAATCCGGGATCGGGATGACCGCGTCATCGGCCGGATTGGCGGGATCGACGTTGCCGGAGCCTGCCCTGGCCCAACTCGCCCTTGTTTACCTTCTCGGGGTGATGGGGGCGACGACAGCGGCGGTGATCCTCTGGCGTACCGCGATCCGACGGTTTGACGCCTGCGTCGGCCGACCGACCCGGCCGGAAGGGACCACCGCGCCGTTGGAACCTGTTCCTGATGCTGCTTCGGGCAGTGTCCGGGACGGCCGCGATCGCCAGGAACAGAACGTGCTTCTTTGAACCGAGATCGGCCCGCGTTGCCCGCTCGATGGCCCGGCGCGATATACTGAGGGACCGGGCGTCCGGGACACGGCAACGGTACGGAGGAGCATACGATGGTGAAACTGCTGCGAGACGCTGGCCTGTCGGAGTTGATCGACTCCGACGCCGACCTCCGAACCCTGGCCAGCGGCCTCGAGTTCACCGAGGGGCCGCTCTGGCTTCCCGACGACACGCTGCTGTTCCAGGACATCAAGGCCGAGCGAACCTATCGGCTCGACCCCGACGGACAGCTCGACGTGCTCCGCGAACAGACCGGGCGCAGCGAACGGCCAGACCTTTGACGCCGACGAACGAATCGTCTTCTGCGAGCAGAACGGCCGCCGCGTCTCCCGGATGCATGTCGATGGCACGAACGTCGAGGTGCTCGTCGAGGAGTACGACGGCAAGCGGCTCAACAGCCCCAATGATGTCGTGTCCCGCTCCGACGGGCTGCTCTTCTTCACCGACCCGCCGTATGGCGCCCCGCCCGATCGGCCGCTCGATTTCCAGGCCGTCTATGTCGATGGACCGCGCGGGAACCTCAGGCTCCTCGCCGATGACTTCGAGAAGCCCAACGGTCTGGCGTTCTCGCCCGACGAGAAGACGCTGTACGTCTGCGACACGGGCCGGTACCACCTCCGTGCCTTCGACATTCAGGCCTCGGGCGAGACCCTGCCGGAATCCGGGCAGGTGATCGCGACGATGGACCCCGAGGAGAAGGGTGGCCCGGACGGCATGAAGGTCGACCGCGACGGCCGCCTCTACGTGGCAGTGGCCCAGGGGGTGTGGGTCTTTGATCCGTTAGGGTCGTTGCTCGGCATCATCGCGCTGCCCAAGCGGCCGTCGAACCTCGCCTGGTGCGGCGCCGAGGCCGACCGGCTCGCCATCACCGCGATCGACACGGTCTACCGAGGTCCGGCTCAACGTGAATGGCCGGATGCCGGCATTCATGCCGATGCAGCAGCGCGACCGACGAATCGGCCTGATCGAACGGCCGCGACCCACGATCCGCGACGAGGAAGACCGTGGGACGCACCTGGATTTCCGTCACTCGGTCATGCGGATGTGCAGGTCGCGGAGCTGCCGGGCTCGACGGTGCCCGGGGCGCCGGTCATCAGGTCGGTGCCCCTGGCGGTCTTGGGGAAGGCGATGCAGTCGCGGATGTTGGTCAACCCGGCGTAGAGCATGACCATGCGGTCGAGGCCGAAGGCGATGCCGCCGTGCGGCGGGGCGCCGAATTTCAAGGCACTGAGGAGGAAGCCGAACTTCTCCTCGGCCTGCTCGGGCGTCAGGCCGAGGAGCTGGAAGATCATCGACTGGATCGCCGGGTCGTGGACCCGGATCGTGCCGCCGCCGGCCTCCTCGCCGTTGATGACGAGGTCGTACGCCTGGGCGCGGACCTTCGCCGGGTCGGTCTCCAGCAGGTGCAGGTCCTCGGGCAGCGGCATGGTGAACGGGTGGTGCTCGGCGACCTAGCGGTTCTCCTCGGCGTCCCAGGCCAGCAGCGGGAACCGGACGACCCAGGAGTAGTGGAACGACTCTCGGGTCGTAGAGCTTCAGTTCGGCCGCCAGCCGGTCGCGGAGGTTGGCGAGCGCCTGGCTCGTGACGGCCTTCGTGTCGGCGACGATCAGGATCAGGTCGCCGGGCTTGGCGTCGAATCGCTCGCGGAGCCTGGCCTGCACCTCGGGCGGGAAGAACTTGGCGGTGGGCCCGGCGAGCGTCGGCCCTCGACCTTCAGCCAGACGAGCCCCTTGGCGCCGAAGGTCCCGACGAATTCGGTCAGGCCGTCGAGGTCCTTGCGGCTGTACTTCGCCCCGGCGCCGGGGCGCAGAGGCCGCGGATCCGGTTGCCGGCTTCGATCGCCTGGGTGAAGACCTTGAACTCCGTCTGCGCGGCCAGGTCGGCGAGGTCCTTCAGCTCCATCCCGAAACGGAGGTCGGGCCGGTCGTTCGCCGAACCGCTCCATGGCCTCGTGGTGTTCGAGCCGGGGCAGGGGAAGCGTCAGGTCCTCGCCGGTGAACTCCTGCGCCAGCGCCGTG
Source organism: uncultured Isosphaeraceae bacterium (assembly GCA_963779675.1). Lineage (GTDB taxonomy): Bacteria > Planctomycetota > Planctomycetia > Isosphaerales > Isosphaeraceae > CAVZZM01. The sequence continues at coordinate 187,921 of CAVZZM010000014.1, read as the reverse complement.
GACGAGTTGCTCCATCGTGCCGAGGACGTCCTCGTACTCGACGAACGACATCTCGACGTCGAGCTGGGTGAACTCCGGCTGGCGGTTGGCGCGGAGGTCCTCGTCGCGGAAGCAGCGGGCGATCTGGAAGTAACGGTCGAAGCCGGCCACCATCAGGATCTGCTTGTAGAGCTGCGGCGACTGCGGCAGCGCGTAGAAGTGGCCGGGATGGACGCGGCTGGGCACGAGGAAGTCGCGGGCCCCTTCGGGGGTGCTGCGGCCGAGCATCGGCGTCTCGACCTCGAGGAACCCCATGTCCGTCATGGCCTTCCGCATCACCTGGTACATCTGGTGACGCAGCACGAAGATGCGCTGGATGTCGGGCCGGCGGAGGTCGAGGTAGCGGTAGGTCAGCCGCAGTTCCTCGTTCGGCTCGGCGGGGACACTCGCGGAGATCTCGAAGGGCGGCGTCGGGGTGCGGTTGAAGACCTCCAGCTCGGTGGCCCGGACCTCGATGGCGCCGGTCTTGAGCTTGGGGTTCTCCTTCCCGGCCAGCCGGGGCGCGACGGTCCCCTTGACGCCGATGACGTACTCGCTGCGCAGGTCCTGGGCCGCCTCGAACAGCGCGGCGCCGGCGTCGGGCTCGAAGACGACCTGGGTGACGCCGAAGCGGTCGCGCAGGTCGATGAACACCAGGCCGCCGTGGTCGCGTCGGGTGTCGACCCAGCCGTTGAGGATGACCGTCTGGCCGGCGTGCTCGGCGGTCAAATCGCCGCACGTGTGCGACCTTTTCAGCATCGTTCTGGCCTGCAATGGGTTAGGGCTGCGAGCCACGGCTCATGGATCGGTCGTCGAACGTCAACGGAGAGGATTCGCGCGAGGCCGTGCCGTGACCCCGATGTCGGGAACGACTCTATCTTTCGGTCGCCGGAACCGTCAAGCGCCCCGGAGGTTCGACCGGCGCGAAGGCCGGCGGGTTCGCACGGAGTTGCTCGATCACACGTTCCAACTCCCGGACGCGGAGACGCAAGACGGCGTTCTCTCGCTCCCGATCCAAAACGGCGTCCGCTCTCCCGCGGTCATCTATGGCCGGTCCATCGTTTGCAACCGGATGAACCCCGGAGACCACGGAGATCCCGTCCACGACGGGGCCGGCGACTGGGTCGACGCTCAGCCCCAGCGCCTCAAACTGTGCTCTCTGCACCTTATCGAGCTCCCGCGCCTCAGGACGAATTCATCGCTCATGGAGCGCCGCGGTACGTCGCTGGCGTTCCCCGATCGCGACGCAGGCCATGAGGAGAGCAAGGGCCGCGATCGCCATCATGGCCCCACTGATTGTCCAGCGTCGTCGGAAGTCGGCTCGATCCGGGTTCCTCATAGCGGCTTCCCTTTCCCCGTGGCGAAGGGTACCTTCGTGCATGGGTTGGCAGGCAGGGCACGACACCGCGGGGTTCGCCGGATGACCATCGTAGCCTCTCTTCCGAGCCGCTCGCAAACGCCATATCCGAATTTCTTCGAAGTGATCGCATGAAGTTCAATCCAGACCGAGCGCTGGGTCTCGTCTCACGCTTCTCGACCCTTCGCCTGGTGGGGACCGAGGAGGAGCGAGAAGCGGCCGACCATGTCGCCGAGGAATTTCGGAAGTCCGGTCTCACGGTTTGTCGGGGCGACCGGGAGGTTGTCGTCGCCTACGAACCCAGTGCGTTGGAGGTCTGGTTGACTGGAGGACTTGCGATTGCCTCGGGTGTGATTCTTCAAGACCTATCCGGGGCCCGGCCGGGACCGGCGAGCCCCTGGGTCCTGGCCGCGACCTTCGCCGGGCTCGCCATCGTGGCGTTGGTGTTGCGACTGGCGTCTCGAGGTTTTCAGATCGGCCGTCGGATCAACTCCCCCTTCGTCGTGGCGAGACCGGGGTCGGGCCCCAACGAACCGGGCTCGGCGTCGTCAACGGCACGGGTTGTTTTCACGACTCATCTCGACACCAGGCCCACGATCGTGTCGTACCGTTTTCGACGGGACCTGGCCATGCTCGACTGGCTCTGGCTGGGCGCTCTCTGGTTCCCCTGCCTGTTCGTCGGTGGTTGGGCCTGGCTGGCGACGGCCGGCCCGGCGTTGTTGATCGGCCTGGGGCTGATCCGCCTGGTTCATCGTCTGGACCCCTGGATCCAGCAGAAGGAACCCTATAACGCGGACAACCGCACCGGGCTTGCCACGCTCGTCGAGCTGGCCCGGTCCTGGCCGCGCGACGACCGCCGGTCATTGGACGTACGCTTCGTCGCAGTCGGGGCCTCGGCGGACAACGACATCCTCAATGAGTTGCTAGGCCCTTCAACCGGCGCCTCGACCCTGGTCATCGACCTGGAGGCCCCGGGGGTTGGTGACGTCCTCTACCTTTCGGGGCGAGGAGAGGTGCTGCGAAGTGCCGAGCAGGCCGCCCGCGACCTCTGGCTGCCCGCGCGGTCCCGTCGCTGGCCCGAGACACCGCATTTGCACCGTTGGTCGGCGTCCTCCAGATTGGAGGATCTGAGCCTGATGGGAGACCTCGACGCGAGCCGCATCGAGCCGAACCTATTGACCGCTACCGCCCAGATCGCGACCGAACTCGCGCATGCGCTGGTCGAGGCGTGATGAGGCACTCCGATCATGTCCCACTCAAGCGTGATCATCGAGAACGTCAACGAATTCGCGAAGGGCCAGAACCGGTGGGACCGGCCTGACGACAACTCCGGATTTCGTTACCGCCAGGGGTGATCCTGGGGTCGGGTACGCCGCATCGGGCTCAATTTCGTCGCCCGATCAGGGCGCGGGAGTCGCCCCCGAGCCGTCGATGGTCTCCGGTGCCCGCAAAGGAAGCCGGATGCGAAAGAGGCTGCCCTGGCCGAGGGTGCTTTCGACTTCGAAAGAACCATTGTGATCGCGGACAATCCTGTAGCTGACAGAGAGACCGAGCCCGGTCCCCGCCGCCCACCGGTTTCGTCGTGAAGAAGGGCTCGAAGAGGTGCGTCCGATTTTCGGTGCTGATTCCCACACCGTGGTCCTCGATCTCCACAATGACAGTCTTTTCACTCTCGGGGCGGGTACGTACCTCGATCAGGCCGTCATTCGCGGATGCCTGAACGGCGTTGAGCAGGACATTGAGGAAGACTTGATTGATCTTGCCGGCGTGACAGGTCACCGGGGGGAGTTTCTGAAAGCTGGTTTCCACGCGGACGGCCCTCTGCTCGATCTCGTGGTGGAGGGCCTCCAGGGTGGATCGGAGGGCCGCGTTGAGGTCCACCTCCTTGTATTCCGCCTCGTCCAACCGAGCAAAATCGCGCAGGTTTTCCACGATCGCGCGGATCCGTTTCAATCCTTCCGCCGAGCTGTCGAACATCCGATCGAAGTTTTCCCGGAAGTAGTTCAAGTCCATCTCGTCTTCCAGCCGGACCGCCTCGGCGGCGATTTCCGGCGCGGTCTGGGCCAGGGCCTCCCGTCCCTCGCCGTATTTTTCCAGCACGCGCAAGGCGGCTTTCCATCACGTCGCAGCACGGACAGGTTGCCGATGACGTAGGAGATGGGATTGTTGATCTCGTGAGCCACCCCCGCCGCCAGGCGACCCAGACTGGCGAGCTTCTCGGCCTGGATCAAGGTCGCCTGGGTCTCGCGCAGATTGTGCTCCAGGCGGATGATCCGCTCTCCCGCGCGGAAACGAACCCGAAGCTCGTCCCGGTCGAACGGCTTGGTCAAGAAGTCATCCGCGCCGGCCTCCATGCCCGCGACCAGGTCTTCCTTCTGAGATTTCGATGTCAGGAGGATCGCATAGACGTAGCCGGGCCGGCGGAACGAACGGATGCGACGGAGCAGCCCCGGCCCGTCCAGTTCGGGCATCATCCAGTCGGTGATGACCATGGGGAAACAGCTCGCTTCGAAGAGTTGCCAGGCCTCGGCCCCGTCCCTGGCCCCCGTGACCTCGTACCCCCACTTCTGGAGATAGCTTTGCAAGAGCCGCCGTGAGACGGGGTCGTCGTCCGCGATCAGGATGTTCATACATCACTCCTGCCAGGGAGAGCCAACCAGATTTTTAGGGAGAGGGGATTTGCCAACGGCCCGAGCCTGTGGTGGAACGGATCCCGAACGATCAATTCACCTTACCGCAACCGGGGCACGAACGGACCGCACGACGAGCCCTCTGACGGTGTCACTACCCCCCCTCTCGGCCGAGTTCGGTGAGGGCGGACTCAAGGCGGGCCAGGGCGTCTTCCAGGGTGCTCCAGGCCGCTTCCGCGTGGGCCCAGTCCTGCTCGCGGCCAATCGTCTCCAGGTGCCGGGCCGCCTCGAAGGCCGCCGGGAAGCCGAAGTTCCCGACAGACCCCTTGAGCGTATGAGCCGCCTCCTGGAGCTTCGTGGCATTCTCCTGAAGGATCGCCTGTCGGATCTCCGCCGTTCGTTTCGGGCACTCGTCGAGGAAGAGCCCCGCCAGTTCCCTTAGCAACTCGACGTCACCGTCGACGCGCTCCAGGGCCACGGCCATTTCGAGGGTGGCGGACGAGTTTGAGGATGAGGCCGTGGCCGAGGCCGTTCGCTCGTCCTCGTCAGCGGCCACAACAGGCGTCAAGCCGTTCAGAACCTCATCCAGATCTCGAGGCCGAAGCGGCTTGGAGACGTAATGATCCATGCCCGCTTCAAGGCACCTTTCCCGATCTCCCTTCAGGGCATGGGCGGTCATGGCAATGATGGGTGTGTGAACGCCGGTTTCCGCCTCACGGGCGCGGATCGCGGCAGTCGCCTCGAGCCCGTCCATCTCCGGCATCTGGACGTCCATCAACACGGCATCAAAGCGCCGCGGGCCGTCCAGGGCCGCGAGTGCCTCGCGGCCATTGCCGACCACCGTGACCTGATGGCCCCGCTTCTTCAACAAACCGACCGCCAGCCGCTGATTGACCGCATTGTCTTCGGCCAACAAGAGCCGGAGCCTCTGACGGCCTTCGGGTTCTCTGTGCGGGGAATGTTCGAGCATCTCGGGGAGGCCTTCGAGGCTCGCGGACGTCCCGAGGGTGGTCATGATCGCGTCCAGCAGAGTCGATTGCTTGACAGGTTTTGTCAGGTAGGTAGCCACTCCCAGTTGCCGACAACGGGCGGCATCCTCGCGACGGTTGGCCGACGAGAGCATCATCAGGGTGGACCCCATTAACTCCGAGTTCTGACCGATCCTCTCGGCAAGGGTGAACCCGTCCATCCCGGGCATCATGGCGTCCAAAAGCACCAGGGAGAAGGGCGTCCCGGCCTGGCGTGCCTGCTCCAGGGTCTCAAGGGCCTCACGGCCCCCCTCGACGACGGTCGGCTTCATTCCCCAGCTCGTGAGCATCTCCTGGAGAATGCGCCGGTTCGTTGCGTTGTCGTCGACGACCAGCACGGGCAGTCCGTGCACCTGGGCGGGCTCCGGCGGCATCGGCCGGGCGGACGGACCGCGCGCCCGGCCGAACTGCGCGGTGAAGTAGAACGTGCTCCCCTGTCCGGGCTGGCTCTCAAGCCAGACCTTGCCGCCCATCATCTGGATCAAACGGGCCGAGATCGCGAGGCCCAGTCCGGTACCGCCGTACTTGCGGGTGGTCGAGGTGTCCGCCTGGGAAAAGGCCTTGAAGAGCTTCTGCCGCTGCTCGGGGGAGATGCCGATGCCCGTATCGCAGACCGCGAAGCGCAGACACACCTGCTCGTCGGTCCGCGACTCAACCTCGACCCGTAGCACGACCTCCCCCCGATCGGTGAACTTGATGGCGTTGCCGATCAGGTTGACGATAATTTGACGGAGGCGGTGATGGTCTCCCACGAGGGCGTCGGGCACGTCGTAGGCGATGTAATCAGCAAGTTCCAGCCCTTTCTTGTGAGCGCGCATCGCGAGCGTGGCCACGGTATCGTCGAGGGTGTCTCGAAGGTCGAAGTCAACGAGCTCCAGGTCCAGCTTGCCGGCCTCGATCTTGGAGAAATCGAGGATGTCGTTGATCACCGTCAGCAGGTGGTCGGCCGACGACTTGACCATTCCGAGGTATTCCCGTTGTTCAGGGTTGAGTTCCGTGTCGAGAGCCAGTTCGGTCATGCCTACGATGCCGTTCAAAGGCGTTCGGATCTCGTGGCTCATGTTGGCCAGGAACTCGCTCTTGGCTCGGGTGGCTTCCTCGGCGGCCTCCTTGGAATCTCGCAGGGCGACCTCGGCCCGCTTCTCGGCGTCGATGTCGGAGTGGGCCCCGACCCACTCACGGATCTCGCCGTTCTCGGTCAGGACTGGAACGGCCCGGACGAGCATGTAGCGATATTCGCCGTCGTGCCGACGGAGACGATGCTCGACCTGATAGAGCGAACAGGCGGCAACGGCCGCCGACCAGGCGCGGGCGGTATGAGACCGATCGTCGGGGTGGACCGCATCGAGCCATCCCCACCCCTTGAGCTGGTCAAACGACTGGCCGGTGTACGTGCTCCAGCCGGGCTGTTCGGTCTCGAACTCCCCGGTTGACGGCGTGTTCCAGACGATGGCCGCGGTCGCCTCGATCAGCGACCGAAACCGCTCCTCCTGCTGTCTCAAGGCTTCCTCGGCGCGCTTTGACTCGGTCAGGTCGCGCGAGATGCCGAACGTACCGACGATGTGGCCGTCCGCGTCCCGGAACGGCAGCTTGGTCGACGAGGCCCATGTGACCCGGCCATCGTCCCACGTCTCCTTCTCCACCTTACCGACCAGGGGCTCACCGGACGCCATGATGGCCTGTTCGTCCTCCCAGGCGGGGCGCACGTGGTCCTCGGTGAAGAAGTCGAAATCGGTCTTGCCCACCGCCTCGGACGGGTCGCCCAGGCCAAACATGCCGGCCATGGCCTTGTTGATGCGAATGAAGCGACTCTGGGCATCCTTGAAGTAGATCGCGTCCGGCACGGTGTCCATGAGCGCATGGAGCAGATATCGTTCCTGGAGGACCGCCTCCTCCGCTTCCTTGCGTTTCATGAACTGACCGACCTGGCTGCCGATGGCCGTCAGCATCCGGAGCAGATCGTCGTCAGGCTTCTGAATTGTCCCGCTAAAGATTTCGATGACACCCAGGGTGTCGCTGCCGACAACGATCGGGAAGGCGAACGCTCCGTGCAGTCCCTCGCGGGCCGCGATCGACGCACGGGGGAAATTATCATCCTGAACAACGTCCGCGATCCAGGCCGATTCGCCACTCACCCACACACGGCCGGGCAACCCGACACCGGGGACGAATGTCATCTCCCGCGTTCTACCCGAGAATTCTTCCATCGGGAATGTCGGAGCGTGCCACTGATCATCGCAACGCAGCACATTGGATTGGCGATCCACCCACCACATAAAGCCAGCTTCCCAGCCCAGCCCCTCGCAGATTGCCTGCAGGATCTTGGGAACAGCCGAGTCGAGTTGGGGCGATTCCGCCAGGATTCGCGCGGCCGTGTACTGGATGCCCAGGCGCCGGTCCGACCGACGACGCTCGCGGTCCATCCGATCGAGCGAGGCCGCGTTCCACCAGACCAGCGTTGTGAAGATGACGATGTTGGTGAGCACGAACACCGAAAGCCCCATCACCTGATCCAGGAAGCCCTGCTGTTCCGCAAGCCATCGTACCCAGCCGACGACCGCTGGTATGATGATCACCGCGGGCAGCAGTCGACGCGCCATGACCCCCCCGGCCCCGTCGCTGATGACGACGACCATTACCCCGCGGTCAGGACGCGCGCAGAGGATCCCCAGACTCACCAGGGCGAGCGCGACGGCGGTGTTCAGCGCCATCGGGATGAACCGCTCGACGCCGGTCAAACTCAGGGCGCTGTAGGCGTAACCGATGATTGCCAGCAACGAGATTAACGAGACCGCCAGGGCGAGGCACTGAGCGGTCCACACAGCTCGACGGGATCGCACATCCAGTAGCAGCAGGGCCAGGCCGACCATGAGGAGGGCCGTCGCCGTGTTCGGTGCCATCCGGTTGAGATGTCCGGTCTGGGCTCTCTCCAGATACAGTTTCTCCTGGAACAGAATCTGGTCCGGCCCCCCATCCCAGTCGAACAGGTAGCCGCCGACTCGGAGCAAGGCCAGTACGGTGACAACCCCGGCGCAGGCGATGGCAAGGGCATGGAATCGCCGATCCGACGATACGGACTGGGCCAGAGTGACACCCCCGCCAGGAAAAAGGCAAGAGCCGTTCCCCCGGGGTTCATGGCGACCATTCCGGGGATGACCCGCTTCAGGACCTCGACGTCGAACGCCCAGCCGGTGAGCACCAGGATGCCGATCAGAATCACGGCGGCACTCGCTACGCGGGCAAAGAGCTCGAGGCCGGAGAGGGTACGCGGACGGACAAGCGTGCTCATGGTCGGACCCGGGAAGGAGCATTGGCAATCGGCCCCCGTGGATGACCAGGAGGACTGCCTGTGACGGAAGCGCACCATCCCAAACCCGGTCGGCCCTCGCATCCGAGCTCGAGATGACGTCGTACTCGTGTGTTGCGCGGCGAACCTGACCGCTTCCGTTTCCCATCGTACTCAGTCCCGCCCTGGGAATGAAACAGGCCCGAGAGCTTCCCTTCGTATCCGCCATTCCCCGCTTTCAAGGCAGCAGCCCATCCGTCGTCCCAGGACGCGCCTTCCGCCTCGAATCGCGCAGTCCCCCCGAGGGAGCGCCTCAGCACTCAGGGGAATTCGGCGGGGGCGCCGTGAGAACGGGCCTTCGTGAACCAAGGCATGGCATCGACATGCGATGGTTCCAAATCCGGTCGATGCCGGGTTCTGTGCTCCGTTCCCCAATACCTCGATGACGTCCACGTCTTATCACTCACGGCTCAAGCGATTCGGCCAATGCCTTCTTGATCTTTTCGCCTCGAAGGTCCCTGCCGAGGATCCTTCCATCAGGGCCGATGAGGAACGTCGCGGGGATGGCCGAGGCGCCGTAAGCGGAGGCGACGGGCGAGTCGGGCCCCGCAAAGCCCTGGATCCACGAGAGTTTCAGCGCCTTCACTGAGAATGCGGCATCCCGGGGACGGTCGTCGAGACTTACACTCACGAGCGCGAACTGCGGATCGTTCGAGAACTCATCATGAACGGCCTGGAGGTTTGGCATCTCGGCAAGGCACGGGGCGCACCACGTCGCCCAGAAATCCAGGAGGACGTACTTGCCCCGGAAGTCGGCGAGTGACAGGTCCTGTCCCTCCAGGGTCTTGATGGTGAAGTCTGGGGCGCGATCGCCCACCTGCAACGGGTGATCGCTTACCTCGATTGGTTCGAGCGGTCCGAGGTCGAGAGGGCCATCACTCGCCGTCGCCCCTTCGGGCACGTTGAATTCGTGTGTGTACTCGCCCAGAAGGCGTCCCCAGCCGCAGGAATTGGCCGGTGGGGGTTCGTGCAGCGCGATACGCAAAGCGTAGTCACCCGGCCCGAGGTCCATCGCGCGAAAGCCCCCCTCTTCGAGAAGCTCGACACCGATGGCAGCAGGCCGATCCGCCGTTGCGTCCTCGGGTATGATCTCCGCCTTGCGGATCATCCACGTGTCGACGCGGGGGAGCACGAGACGTCCGGTGACGAGCCGACCGCTCTCGCCGATCTTCAGGTCATATGTCCGACCGCTCTCGACATCGAGGGTCGCCAGGACGACCGGCCAGCTACGGCCGTACACACCGTTGGACACCCACTGAGCGAGGGCAAGCCGCCCCGGCATGACGCGAGGCAATTCGAATCGCCCCTCGGCGTCGGTCTTGACGTAACACTGGCGAACGAGGCGAGGTTCCCCCTCCACCGGAACCGAGCCCTCGGGGTCGTGGGACTGGAGCTCGAGGTTCGCCGCCGGTTGGCCGTCGATCGTCACCGTCCCGGTCACGCGGGCCCACGGCTGGAGGCGGAGCACGACATCCCCGTGAAGGTCGCGACGGGGTACGAGCGCCGACCGGCATCGGTCAGGGCCAGCAGTGTGAAGTTCTCTCGCTGTGGAGGAAGCGAGAAACGCCCGTCGGCACCGATCCGGGCGTGGACGCTACGCGATCGATCGTGCTCGGACACATCGCCATTGGTGAGTGAGAGGTACTCGATCCAGCCGTCGTGATGAGGAGGGACGAGGTAGACGAAACCGTCCCGAGCCGGCGTTCCGTCGGGGTTACGGACCGCGCCTCGGATCGGCTCCGCCCTGGTCAGGCGGAACGTGAAAGAATGGGCCGTACCGTCGGGTGAGAACCGTTCGGAATCCTCGGGGAGATAACCCTCGGCGTGGACACGCACGAGATAGCGATGGGCGGGAGTGAAAAGCGAATGCTCGAACGCGCCGGGGCCTTCCCGAGCGTTTTCTTCGAGGTCGGAGTCGCTCTGCCAGATGAAAGGGTCTCCGGGGTTCCACGCGGCGGCCAGCGCGAGAGAAAACCGGGGGAGCGGCTGGCCGGTCCCGTCATCGACAACGGTGCCTTGAATCGTGGTCGGTGGAATCAGCACGATCTCCTGATCGGCGTCGGACACGAGCGCCACGTCCTCGTTGCCGGCGAACCCGGCGGCGGAGATGCTGGCATGGACCGCACTGGCCGGTGCCTCCTCCCAGCGGAAGCGACCGTCCTTGTCCGCGGTCAACTCGTGCGCGATCGCCGCGCCGAAAGATGAGTCCGCCGGTCTCTCCGACCCCGACCAGAACACCCGGACATGGGCGCGGGCGATGGGATTTCCCGACGGATCGACGATACGGCCCCGGACCGAATGGGCTGGTTCCAGTGTCAGGTAGACGCGCAGCGGTCCGTCGCCCACCTTCACGCGCTGAAGTGTGGGACCGAAACTCGGAGCGCGAGCGATGAGGGTCGAGCTCGTCCCCGGTTTGATCCCGAACGTGAACCGTCCCCGGGCATCCGCCTTGACCGGAGGGATCGCATTGGCAAATCCCCGTCCCTCCCCGTAGAAGACCTCCGCGCCCGCCAGGGGCTCACCGTCGGGTGAGAGGACCGTCCCCTCGACGAGCGTGCCGTGCCGGAGCCGGAGGACCGCCGAGCCGTCTCGCAATGCGGAGCGAGGCTGGAACGGCTCAAGGTAGAAGGCCGAACGATCGGTGAGACAGAGCGGATGGTACGTCCCGATCTCGATGGAATCCGGCTGCTCCGGCACGTTGGTGAAGTTCCAGCGACCATCCGCGTCGGTCCTGGTGGACTCGTAGGTGACAGTGACCCATTGTTCCGACCGGGGATATTTCTTCTTCACGCTCACCACGACGGCGGCGTCGGCCAGGGGCTGATCGTCCTCATCGAGAACCCGGCCGCCGATGGTCGTCGCCTTCTCCGTCTGGAAAAGGAGCTGGCCGGGTGGTGTAGGGGAGGACGGCTGATCAATCCATTGAGCGGCCAGGGGGACAAGGTCGTCGCCGCGTGCCGTGACGAAGAAGCTGCGATTGGTCGTGTCGGGGAACGTGAACTCGAAGCGGGCGAGACCGTTCTCGTTAGTGACCGCCTGATGCTTCGCGCCCCCCGCCACGCTCAAGTCGAGGGAGACGTCCGGGACGGGGGAGTCGTCGAGTAGATCGCGGGCTTCCACCGTCAGAGTCCGTGGACCGTCTTCCGAATCAGACGCGCTGACTCGGAACGGTCCGCACAAGGCGATGGCCAGCAACCAGAGGACTGCCGAGGTTGCCCGTCTCGTTGGAAGACGGGGCTCAACCCCAAACGGGAGGGGTGACTCCCAGTTCCGCCTCATGGGAGTGAACCGACCTCGTTTGCAAGTTCTGACCGACCACTTTGAGTTGAGCACGCGAATCTCCTCCTTCTCGCAGCGTGAAATACGGTGCGACGCTGCTCCGTGTCACGGGATCACTTGCATGGCCGTCCATTCACTTCGCTTGTCGCCTTTGAGGTACCGATTCTGGTCGAAAGGGAGGCCGTCTCCATGTCGAGAGTCGACTCTACCTTGTGGACACCTGTTGGACAAATGTCCGACGAATGACAGAAGAGGGGCTGACTCACACAACGACTCTCGTGTTCCAGCACTGAGGACCGCGTGTCGCCAAGCTCGATTACTGGACGAGCCCAACGAGTCGAGAACCGGAGAACTCCCGGCGGCCAGGGCTTCAACCAGGGAGGGCGAAATGCCATAATCAGGCGCGATTCTTGATCTCCGGGTTTTTCGGATCGGTGGGATGCCCGTGCGACCCGCGGTTTACGTGCATCTGTTGCCGCGCCTGATCCCCCCTGGTGCGCTGAAAGGGGGGGTGGCGGTCGTCGTGGATGTCCTTCGAGCCACGACAGTAATGGTCCACGCTCTGACGTCCGGTTGCGAGGCGGTCATCCCTTGCCTTGAGATTGACGACGCCCGACGCGCCGCCGCGAGCCTCCCCCCTGGCACGGCGATCCTCGGCGGCGAGCGGGGTGGCCTGCCGATCGAGGGGTTCGATCTGGGCAACTCGCCGGGCGACTACACCCCGGAGGTATGCCAGGGCAAGACGCTTGTCATGACCACCACCAACGGCACGAAGGCGATCCTGGCGAGCCTGGAGGCGGAACGGGTGCTGATCGGGGCGTTCGGGAACCTGGGCCCTTTGATACGCCAGCTCTCGGTCAACCTGATTTCCGACGACGGCCTTCCCGTCCACATTGTCTGCTCGGGGACGGAAGGTTTCATCAGTCTCGAGGATTCTCTGCTCGCGGGTGCCCTGGTCGATGGACTCGCGTACCTGAATGAGCGGTTCACACCAATGGGCAACGACGAGGCCCTCATCGTTCGGGAGACGTTCGTCGGCGCAACCCAGAGGCCCGGTGATCGGGGCGAGTTGAAGAACGTGATGAGTCGGGGACGCGGGGGCCAGAATGTGAAACGGATCGGTCTGCTTCGGGACATCGAGACGGCGGCCCGCGTTGATGACTTCGAGTTTGTCCCCGAACTGCGACGAGACCCGCTGAGGATCGTGTGGGCGGGAGGTCCGGGAGGAGCGTTTTGAGTCTGAACTGACGATCCCGAGTCTTCCTGCTTCCCCCCAGGCGGGGAGGGAATCAGAAGGAACTCATCGAACGCTCCACGCGCAACCCTCTCCACAATAGGGGAGGGACTCAAGAGAACCCATTGGAAGTGACCCATCAAATCGGGGAGGGCCCTGCCAAGGTCAGGCCCCGTCGAAAGGTGACGATATGCTCGACGACATGGACAAGCTGGTTTCGCTCTGCAAGCGACGCGGGTTCATCTTCCCGTCGAGCGAGATCTATGGCGGGCTTAACGGGTTCTGGGATTACGGCCCGCTGGGCGTCGAGCTGAAGCGGAACATCAAGGACGCCTGGTGGCGCGACCATGTCCACCTGCGCGAGGACATGGTCGGGCTCGACTGCTCGATCATCATGAACCCGAGGGTCTGGGAGGCCTCCGGCCATGTCGGCGGGTTCAGCGACCCGCTGGTCGACTGCAAGGCGACCAAGGAGCGTTACCGGGCCGACCAGCTCTTCGTGTTCGTCTACGTTTTCCCCAGGGCCAACGACAAGGGGGAGTCCACCGAGGCCTGGCTGGCCGGCATCGGCGGTACACCCGAGGACGCCGCCGAGGTCGCCGGAGAAGAAGGCCGCCAAGCTGGCCAGGAAGTTCGGCACCCCCGAGGCGCCGCCGACGGTCATCCCCTACATGCAGCTCCCGGTCGAGGACCGCGAGAAGGTCATCGGCCCCTCGACCGACGAGCGCGGCACGCTGACCGAGCCCCGGTCGTTCAACCTGATGTTCAAGACGTTCGTCGGCGCCCTGGAGAGCGACTCGAACGTCGCCTACCTGCGTCCCGAGACGGCCCAGGGCATCTTCGCCAACTTCAAGAACGTGGTCGACACCGGGCGGGTCAAGGTGCCGTTCGGCATCGCGCAGGTCGGCAAGAGCTTCCGCAACGAGATCAACCCGCGGAACTTCACCTTCCGCTCGCGCGAGTTCGAGCAGATGGAGATCGAGTTCTTCTGCCACCCCGACGAGGCCGACCGAGTGGTACGCCTACTGGCGCAAGGCTCGCTTCGAGTGGTACGTCGACCACGGCCTGCAGTCCGACCGCCTCCGCCTCCGCGACCACGACCCGGACGAGCTGGCCTTCTACTCGACCGCCACGGCCGACATCGAGTACGAGTTCCCGTTCGGCATCAGCGAGCTGGAGGGCATCGCCCACCGCGGCGACTACGACCTGACCCAGCACAAGAAGTTCAGCGGCAAGGACCTCAGCTACTTCGACGAGGACCGCTGGGAGCGCGACAAGGCGACGCTCGGGCCTGACCGCCTTCAAGGACTACATGAAGGGTCGCGCAGGGCGAGCCGAACCCCGGCTATCCGTACCAGTTCCGACCCCACGTCATCGAGCCCTCGGCCGGCGCCGACCGCGCCACCCTGGCGTTCCTCTGCGAGGCGTACGACCGAGGACGAGGTCGGCGGCGAGCGCGCGGACCGTCCTGAAGTTCCACCCGCGGCTCGCCCCGATCAAGGCGGCCGTGTTCCCGCTGGTCAGGAAGGACGGCATGCCCGAGAAGGCCCAGGAGATCTACAAGGAGCCTGAAGGCCGACGGCCACAACGTCTTCTACGACGAGAAGGGCGCGATCGGCCGCCGCTACCGCCGCCAGGACGAGGCCGGCACGCCGTTCTGCATCACCGTCGACGGCCAGACCCTCCAGGACGGCACCGTCACCTTCCGCGACCGCGACTCGCTACGCCAGTGGCGGGTGCCCGGCGCCGGCGTCCGTCAGGCGCTGCGGGACCTGCTCGAAGGGGCGCCGGTGCCGGGTGCGGATTGAGGGCCACCTGGTCGGTCGGCTCATGGTTCGCAGTCGTGGCAAGCCCTGAGATTGGCGGATCATCGAGTTCGTCCCTGCCGCCGATCCGACCGCACCCTTGGCAACCGCGACGGTTCCGACGATCATCGAGATTGAGGTCGGTCCACTTGGCCCCAACGCCAGACGCCCATGATTCCTTGTATCAATCAAGCCACGACGCTGAGCACTCCGTTCGAGGAGGACCTGCCGGCCTACGCACAGGCCGGCTGGACGGCGTGGAACTATGGCTGACGAAACTCGAAGCGTTCCTGGAGTCGCATGGGCTGGACGAGGCCCGTACCCGGCTCAATGACCATGGGCTGCGGCCGCTGGGTGCCTCGATGCAGGGGGGACTGCTGCTCTCTCGCGGCTCCGAGCGGCAGGCGCACTGGGACCACTTCCGATGCCGGCTCTGAGATCCTCGAAGCGCTGGGCGTGCCGACGCTGGTCGTCGCCGCCGACTTCGTCGGGGAGCCGGTCGCCGAGGAACTCGGTCGGGCCGTCGGCGTCGCTGGCCGAGGCCGGTGAACTGGCCGGACGACATCAGGTGCGGCTGGCGCTGGAGTTCCAGAAGTCCGCGCGGTTCTGCGCCTGCCTCGACACGACCCTCGCCCTGATCGGCCAGAGCGGGGCCGACAACGTCGGGGCCTGCCTGGACCTGTTCCATTACTACACCGGCCCGAGCAAGTTCGAGGACCTCGCCTTCCTGAGCCGCGAAACCTCGCCTGGGTCCAGGTCTGCGACCTCAGCGGCATCCCGCGCGAGGTCGCCGGCGATGCCGACCGTATCCTGCCGGGTGAAGGCGATTTCCAGATCGAGCCGATCCTGGACCACCTGAGACGGATCGGCTATGACGGCGCGGTGTCGCTCGAAGTGCTCAATCCTCAGCTCTGGCGAATCCCGGCCGATCGGGTCGCGGATGCGGCCCGTCGAGCATTGATTCGCACCCTGGAGAGCGCCGCGGAAGGCGGCGGAGGGCCGCGACGGTGAGCATGGCGACCACGATCCAACCACCCTCGGCAATCTACCGCGAGGAGCAGAACTTCGGCTGGTGGGTCTACGCCTGCTGTTACTGTTGATGGCCTCGATCGGAGTCTTGGCCGCGTGCTGGTTCCGACCCGACAACCCTGCCGCACTTACGGGGTTCTCCACCGAGGTTCCCCTGACGCTGGCCGTGGGGTTGGTCCTCCCTTCGGTCCTGATCATGGGCGTGCTGCGCATGACGACCGAGGTTACGCCGATCGAACTTTGCGTCTGGTTCGGCTGGTTCCCGACCTACCGCAAGACGGTCCCGGTCGACGCGATCCGTTCGCTCGAAGTCGTCCGGTATCGACCGATCGTGGAATGCGGTGGCTGGGGTATTCGCAACGGGCCGGAGGGCGAGCGGGTCCTCAACGCCCGCGGTGATCAGGGCGTCCGCATTTTGCTCGACGATGGCACCCGCCTGCTCATCGGCAGCCAGCGGCCGGAAGACCTCGCGCGCGCCCTCGAACAGGCAAGGCGACCTGTCCGTTGACGCCGAGATGATGACCGAGGGCCGAGGGCCGTCGCTGGCTGCGAATCGGCCATCGGCCCTCTTGAATCGGTCATCAGACCATCGGGCATCGCCCCGGCTCAACTCAATTTGGGCGGTCGGCGGAGCCACTGTCGTTACGCTCTCGTGACGACGAATCGGAATCGCGATCACCTTCACGGCGATCCGACCGAGGACGATCCGTTCGGTCACCCCGATCGTTCTGGCCGGCCTTGGGCTGACCACCTTCTGCCGAGCCTCGGGCGCGGTCGCCGTGACCTTCTTGCCCCGACTCGCGATCGGGAGTCGACTGAACAGTGATCGCGCTGGCAACCCCTCGGAAGATCCGGTGCCTGCCGAAAGAGCTTTCACGACCCCGGCTGACAGGCTGGCGCCACCCTTGATGGTTACTTCGATGCGGTCACCGATCTCAAGCTCCTCGAAGGATGACTGGCCGCCCAGTTCGCCCGAAGCGCCACCGCCGGCCGCACTCGCCGAACGAACCTGGGTTTGCGGCGTGATTGCCAGGACATACAGGTTCGCTCGTTGTCCTCCTCCCATCGCGGAGCCCTGACGATCCGCCATGCGGCCCTGGCCGCCGCCACGACCGGCCTGATCCCCCTCGCGATAGGGACGATCTCCGCCCGCGTCGCTTGCCTCCCGACCACCACGCCGCCCGGTTCCGGTCATCCTGGTCGGCCGAAGACTTGTGATCACGACCCTGGTCCTGGTCCTGGTCCCGTCGGGCATCCGAGGAGCCCTGGTCCCCCCGTTGACGATTCCCGGTCGTACCCGAATCTCGATCGCCGCGCTGCCGGTTCGACGGCTGGTCTCCCTGTCCACCGCGGTTGGCCTGCCGGTCCATGCCGTCGCGTACGGGGTGCCCGATCACGTTGATGAGGCTGACCTCCGTGACCTCGGCCGTGTTCGACTCGTAATTGATCGACGTTTCGCCAACCACGGTGACACCGGCAATGATCCCCCGGATCGTCTGTGACTCACCCGATCCACGAGCGCCTCGTTCCTTGGTCGCGTCGCCCTGACGATCTTGTTTCCGATCGCCCTGTTGCCGGTCGTTCTGCCGCTGAGAGTCGTTCCGGCCCTCCGGCTTCGCGTCGTCCTGGGCCAGGGCGCTCACGCCAAAGCCCGCAACCAGCGCCACCGCCGCCAGTCGCCCGATCATTGTACGCATGTGTCTACTCCCTGGTGTACTCGACTTGCTGGCGTCTCAGGAACCTTGAGATCGGCCCCGGCGGTCCTCGAACCGCCTGTCGGGACGTGTGCAACCGGAATACCAGGGGAGGCAAGATTCAGAGCTGAATTCCGTAGGTCTTTGATTCAACAAAAATCGTGCGGTCGATCCGACTCCATTTATGAGGATTGGCGGAGACGGCGAGGTTTCGGTAAGCCTGAACTGGTCGCCAAGGGTCGCCGGGCCTCGTGTGATCCACTCCATGCCGCACGGAATCGTTCCGAATGATCAGTAGTGGAGGACGCGATCTCGCGCGGCGACTTCCCACTCGTCCACGACTTCACCATTGTCGACGACGTAGGCGACGCGATGGAGGGCACAGGTGGGACAGATGTGGCCAGGAAGCGCAAGCAAGGTGCGTCCAACCGCGAAATCGACTGCTCGGGGCGTCTCGACGACGAGGTGCTCCTCGCTCTGGCCGACGATGGTGGCCTCGGGTAGCTCCGGGATCGTGAGCCGATCCGCCATCGTGAGGTCGGCGGCGACGGCCTTGTGGCCCAGGTCGAGGCACAACCGCCTGGGCCCCGGTCGGCTGACGACGCGGGTCAGGAGGGCAGCCGCCGGCACGAAGGGAAGATCGGGGAAGAGCGTCCCGTAGCTGAGGTCGTGAAGGATGCACGTGCCCGGCGAGCACTCAACCCCCGGCTCTTCCAGCGCCGCATGGATCGGAAACGTGGGTGTCCCGCCCAGGACCAGCCGGCTTGCCAGGATGCCGGACGCCCCAAGCCGGTCGCGCAGCGCCAGAGTGGCGTCCAGGCCGGGACGTGCCGCTTTTGCCCGTTCCTCCAGGTCGGCAAGGCGGACGTGGCCATCGTAGGCGTGGAGGCCGTCCATCGTGAGGCCGGGCAGTTCCTGGACCTGGCGGGCGAGGTCAAACGCCTGCAACGGGTCGATGCCGGTACGGTTCATCCCGACGTTCAGGTCGATCAAAACCGCGAGAGGAGGTCGAGCCTGATGCCGGGCCATCGCGTCCGAGAGGGCCCGGGCGGCCTCCGGGTCGTCGACAACCGCTCGAAAGGTCGTCTCAGGATAGGCGTCAACGAGCTTCACCATCCGCTCGATGTTTGGTCCGACAAGCGGATAGGCGAGCAAGACGTCCTCACCGCCGGCCTCCGCAATCATCTCCGCCTCGGCGATCGTGGCACACTTGTGCTTCGTGATCCCCCGTTTCTGTAGCATGCGGACCAGCGCGGGCATTTTATGGGTCTTGACATGCGGCCGGAGACGGCCGGGCGAGCGGGCCAGGGCGAGCATCGTCTCGACGTTGCGTCGAACCCGGTCCCGGAACAGGACGAGCGCGGGACTCAGCAAGCCCCTGGGATCATGCAACTCGGGGAACGTCGGCATGGTGGTCTCATCCCGCGCGTGCTCGAGAAACCTCACGTCAATGCAGCGATCGCGGCCGGCGATCAACGCTCCGAGGCCGGGCCACCCGGCTTCGCCAGCTCGACGATCGCGGCGGTCATCGCCTGGATGCCCGTGGAGATCGTCGGGCGAGGATCGGGGCCGAACAGCGGCGAGTGCAGCGAGGGCAACGGCTCGCCGCCGTTCCGAGCGGCCTCGTACTTCGTCATGGGCTCGGCCCCGAGCCAGAACATGAAGCTCGGGATCTCTCCGTCGAGACTGTAGAGGCCGAAGTCCTCGGCGCCCATGACCGGATCGGTGGCAATGACGTTCGCGTCACCGATCGCCGCTTTCAGGGCCGGTACAACCTGGTCGACCAGTTCCGGGTCGTTGACCGTGGCAGGGGTCTGCTCGCCGAGCTCGATGGTGGGCTCGGGTGCCTGGTGGGCCCGGGCCAGGGCCTCGGTCCGGCGCCGGATGCCGTCGATCAACTGGTCCATCACCTCGGACTTGTACGACCTGAGCGTCAACTGGAGCCGGACCTCGGGTGGGATGATGTTGTGCTTGGCGCCGCCGTGGATCGAGCCGACCGTGACGACGGCCGGGTCGGTCGGGGCGACCTCGCGACTGACGATCGTCTGCAAGTCCATGATCAGGGCCGCCGACAGCACGATCGGATCGACCGTCCTGTGTGGATACGCCCCATGCCCCCCCTTGCCGCGGATGAGAAGATCGACGCTCGCGACGCTCGCCAGCGCCGGGCCGGCGCAATAGGCGACCACTCCGGCCGGCGCATCCGCCGCGACGTGCAGGGCGAGTGCAAAGTCCGGGCGCGGCCAGCGCTCGTAAAGGCCCGCCTTCAGCATGGAACGGGCACCTCCCACGCGCTCCTCGGCCGGCTGACCGATCAGGACCACCGTTCCCGACCAGACGTCTCGGTGGGCGTTCAGCCATTGCGCCGTGCCGACGAGGCAGGTCATGTGGATGTCGTGGCCGCAGGCGTGCATCACGCCGACGGTCTTGCCGTCGTCGTCGGTCGTCGAGACCTCGCTCGCGTAGGGCAGGCCCGTCGCCTCGGCCACGGGAAGGGCGTCGAGGTCGGTGCGGACCAGGATGGTCGGTCCTTCGCCATTTTTCAGCAGGCCAACGAGCCCTGTGCCGCCGACGTCTTCCGTCACCTCGGCGCCGGCCTTCCGCAACTCGTCCGCGATGCGCTTCGCCGTCTCAACTTCGTGGTACGACAGCTCGGGGTTCCGGTGAAGGTGGACGTAGAGCTCGTTCAGGGTGTCGAGTCTCTCCTCTACCCAGGCCTTGTCGGCGCCGGCGGCGATCACGGACGTCGGCAGAATCATGAGGATGGACACGAGGAACAACACGGCTGGAGAACGCATGAAGACGCTCCGCATCATCGAGGTCGACAGGGTAAGTGAGGAACGCGAGTTTCCTGGTCAGTCGGGGTTGTCTTCATGGGCTGAGTGGTCCGGCAATCGGTTCACCCCAACGCATGACTCCGCGATCCCCTGGAGTAACCCCCGCGCGAGCACACCAGTGAAAAAGCAACTGACGAACAACCCGAACGTGATTGCGATCATTCGCGGCACCGAGCCCCAACCACGGAATGACAGGATCGTCCAGCCCAGTATGAGCCAGGGGAGAATCAACGATGCGAGCAGGCCAACGTAGTACGCGGCATCCCCGACCTGCCAGACGGTTCCCCAGAGGCGGCTGGCTCGCCAGATCCGCATTTTGTCATCGGGATAACCGTTGGGCATACCCTGTCCTTTGGCTCATTCGTATCCCATCTGCTTGTTATGGGCCTTTGCCTTCGCCTCCTCGGCCTCCGGGATGCGTCCGCAACGCTGGTAGATCACGGAGAGCGCCGTGTAACTGAAGGCGTCGTCGGGCTCCAGCTCGACGACTCTAGTGGCATGGTGGATGGCCTTGTCGGTCTGGGCCAGATCGGCGTGGAGCTTTGCGAGCATGCCGTGCGCGAGGGTGAAATCCGGGTCAATGGCGAGCGCCTCGTTCAACTTCGCGACGGCGGCTTCCTTGTCACCCTTGTCTCTGAGGTCGCTGGCTTCGTCGTAGAGAGCATGCGGGGTCGACATCTGTCAAGGGCTCCGTGGTCGTGGTGGGTCGTCGCCTGGTCGAGCGATCCAGGACGCGGTTCAACGCGATCAGGGGATCGATCGGCCAACCGCGAAATACCAGGCGGACGTCTCGACATTGTAGGGCCACGCGCCTTCCACGTGCCACCCCGAGGCGATCTGGCCCCCCGATCGAACGCCCTCAAGTTTCGCGAGGGGCATGCCGACGGGTCGCGGTTGACGCTCCTGGCGTTCCGACATATCATCCCGCCGCCTTTCGGGGGCGGCGGCTCCGCGGCCCTCACACTTCAAAGGACGGAGGTGTGCCCATGACGATGTTGCCGGGTCTGATCGCGTTGGCCTTGATCGGGGCCGCCAATTCGCCAGGGCCGGAGCCTGGCGTGGTCGTCACGCAGTTCCGACTGATGGAGATGGATGGCCTGGCCTGGCGGGAAAACGTGAGCGATCAGTTCGATCTGGTTGGTCGACAGGGGCCTGCCACGGTCTGGACGGCCGACAAGCAGGTTTTGCCAACGCTAACCGCTCTGGCAGACAGGACGCTTGTCGCGCCGAAGGTCACGAGCCGGCCAGAGGCCACCGCCTCAATCTCCGCCCAGGTGGTACGACACTACGTCGCCCAGCTCGGACGGATCGCCGACGGCCCGATCAACCATGCGACTCATGTGGCATACCCACCCGATGTTCAACCGTTGCACGACGGCTTCGAGGCCAGAATTGCGTGCCGACCGACCGAGAAAGGCATTTTGGCTCGCGTTGACCTGGATGACGCCTGGTTCATCGCCTTCCATACCGCCAAGCGTAGCGAGACGCTCGTCACGAACGGAAACGGCGACACGCCGACCGACCTGACCTCGCAGTACCAGGTGCCCGAGGTTGCGAACTGCCGGGTCGCCGGCGAGTGGTTGATCCCGAAGGAGGGCATCCTGGTTATCAGCCTGGGCGCCCGCACGGTCCCGGTGGAGAAGTTGCTGGGAACGCGCGCCGAGGTTCGTGAGCGCATTGCGATCATCGACTGCCACACCCAGACCCCTTCCGAATCGACCGAGCAACCGGCCTCGCCCGCGACAGACCATGTGGCTTCCTCGCTCCTGGAGTCACCCGACGGGGCGACCTGCCCGGTCCTTCCGAATCCGGGGACGATCGGTGGTGACATTCCCCCCGTCGCGCCGGCCGTCTGCACGTTCGAAGCCATCGGGCCCGGCGGGATCAAAGCCTTTGCGTTCGGTCCACCGGCAGGTTCGCCGATTGCCCCCATGCCACTCCACGCGGGTGTCCTCCATGGGGTCGTCGTTCCAATGCCCGTTCCGATGCCCCCTCCGACTGCATATCCCGTGTTCAGGTGGAGGCTGCCGGTTGTCCCCTCCATTGCGAGACTGGTTTCTCCCGTGCCCGCAACGATTGTGGCCCCCCCCATGCCAGCTCGTATCCCGGCCCCGAACCCAGCCTCGGAGAGAAACCTCGCAAAGGCCCCCGCCGACCGAACCGTGACGACCGCCTCTACTTCCGAGTCGCCCAAGGCCCCTACCCCGGCCCCGGTAGAGGTCAACACAATGGACGACACACCGATGCCGAAGCTCCCCAGCCGAACACTCCCTCAAGCGTTCGACACGGAAGGGGAACCCGTCACGTTGCCACCGCTTCCTGACGAGACAGCCGAGGCCCTGGCCTACGACGAGCTGCACTCAGGAACATCCGAGCCGAAACCCTCCCCACAATCGCGAGGGCGGCAGTCGTCTCCCTCGGGCTCGACGACGCTTGCGGCCATCGAGGCACCGACCACCGGAACCATCGAATCGACCTCCGGCACCATCGAGTTAAAGGGGCGCGTCACGATCCGCACCCCGGACGGACTTGTCATCGAGGCTGACTCGATCGTCCTGAAGCCGCCGACGGCCTCGTCGGCAAAGGAACGGGACGCCTCGGTCCGGCCGACCGCGGCGAGCGGCGTCCCGATCCCGATGAGCGTTCCGACATGCGCGGACGAATCGCCAACGCTACCGTTCCTGGATGAGGATGAGGAGTGCGACCTCGAGCCGTTGTCCCCCGCGCCTTGCTCCTCGGCCCCGCACCCACCGGCGGCATGCTCGGGCAACCCGGCCGCCTGTAGGTTTCAGAACTCGACCGGCTCGAAGACACCATGCGCGTCCGCAGTCGACTCATGCCTCGACGATGGATCCTCAAGGTCCGTGTGGAGCCTGACGCTCCCTTCGGCCATCCGGATTGCAACGGCGAACGCGCCGCAGAAAGGCTCCGCGGGGATCCTGGAACGTCTTCTGACCAACAAGGGGATCACGACCGACGGCAGGTTGGTCGAGGTGGAGGTTGGAGGCGCGTGGCTGGCACGGTCGGTGATTCATGCCTACGCGAACCTCTTCTCCAGCTACAAGATGCTCTGGACCTGCGAGGCGGCTTTCGAGGTGACGGAAAACGTGCTTGCGGGACTTCTGGCTGACGACGAGATGACTGGGAACCAGGCCGGAGATCGCCGTTTGCCTGACACCCAGGCCGCCCTGGAAGCGGCCCGGCTCAAGCTCGTCGAGTCCACCTCGAACGTGCTCACAGCCGAGCGCGAACTACGGCAAGTGATGGGTCTTCCCGCATGCGACAACCGTAGGATCGCGACGGCGACCGACCTCGAGACCACCCAGGGTGCTGCGGAATTGTCCGCCTGCCTCGCGCTGATGAAGGCGCAATTCGACGGCCGTTCACGGTTCCAGCGTGATCCGCCCCGAAAAGGTCGTGGCCATTCTGGCGACCCTTCCCGGCCTCGAAGGAGTGTTTCCCTCGCCCCGGCCGGTAGTCGACATGAGCGTCACCCCCACTGTCTTCCAGGGCCCGGACGGCACGATCGGGGTTGACTTCGATGTGGCCCCAGCCAGTCATTCCGACTGCGGAAGTGGAGACCTGTCCGGATCGACCGGCCTCGAATGCCCAGAGGACGCCGACAACCAGGGCATCCCTCAGGGACCGTCAGCGCGAGTGAATTCCTTGCCTGACAACGAGTCGGCGGAGCCCGGGACCGTCAGCAAACGCGAGTACAACTACCGACTTCCAGTCGGCCGGGGCACCGTCGAGTTGAAGGTCCGAATCGGTCGAGTGCGCCGCCCGATCCCACAACCCCGGTAAGCACCACTCGTGGTGTTGAAGCAACGCTCGGCGAGATTTGAAGTCCGGGTTCTGGAAGCCAACGATCATGATGAGGGCGACCCAACGACCGTTGGGTCGCCCTCACCTCGTTTAAATGGTTCCTTCGGCGCCCCAGGTTACGTCACAGTAGGAGTCATTGCCATCGCCGTGCGCAGCTACCCTAAACTGCCTGAACTGCTGGAGGGTGGGACAATTCACCAATCCGTCGTTCAGGTCGTGCTGGACCGTTCGATACCCTATCGTGTCGCATTGTGAATTAAATCCGTGTGGTTCCTCAGGTTCCATTTCGACCGAATACGGTCGCGATAGGTTGCGATCGCCTTGCGGCTCAGGTGCAATCGACTGGCGACCTCGGCCAGCTTCAAGCCATTACACGCTTAGGTCATGACCAGTTCTGGCTCGAGCGGTGTTCAATTTCGCTTCGAAAGTCGCATGAGCAAGCCGCCATCAGGGCGAAGTGTCATCGTGGGCACCATGCGAACCGTGGCCCCAGGTATCATGCGGAGTCGATAGAGCATAGCGATGGACGCCAGGAGCAAGACGGCCTCCATCTGAGCAAAGCTGTTCCCGATGCAGATGCGTGGTCCTCCGCCGAAGGGGAAGTAGGCATATCGTGGAATTCGCTTCGCCAGACCATTTTCCCAACGTTCGGGGCGGAACGTCTCGGGGTCATCGAAGAAGCGAGGGTCGCGCTGGATGACCCATTGGCTCATCCACAATGTCAGGCCGACGGGGACCGGATATCCGCCGATCTCGCAAGGTTCGATGGCCTCTCGTCCCAGCAGCCAGACGGTGGGGAGGACTCGTAGCGTTTCGGTCACGACGTGGTCGGCATATCGCAGACGGGGCAGGTCGGCGAACGTCGGAAACCGACGACCGTGGTCCAGCACGTCGTCGAGCTCGTCGTGGAGTCGTGCCTCGGCCTCCGGGTGCTGAGCAAGCAGGTAGAAGACCCAGACCAGTGTGTTCGCGGTCGTCTCGTGGCCAGCCATGAACAGGGTCATCGCCTCGTCGCGCAACTGCTTGTCGGACATGCCCGAACCGTCTGCCTCGTCGGTCGCATGCAGGAGCATCGAGAGCAGATCGCCGCGGTCCTCGCCGGACGCGCGACGTTCGGAGATGATCCGGTAGAGAATGCTCGATGCGTTCGCGGGCCCTCCAGAACCGAATGTTCCTGGGCGTGGGCCAGGAAACGGGCACGGTCAGGATCCGGTTGACCCGGTCGGTGAAGCACGCCATGAGGGTTTCCATCGCAGCGCTGGCGTCGGCCGCGTCGCCGGAGACATCGGCGTCGAACAGACACTTGACGACAATCTGCAGGGTCAGCCGCATCATGTCGTCCTGGAGGTCGCGCGTCTGACCGTCGGCCCAACCGCTGAGCATCTGCTCGGTGTAGGCGACCATCACGTCCGCGTAGGCCGCGATACGCTCTCGGTGGAAGGCAGGCTGCGACAGCTTTCGCTGTCGTCGCCAAAAGTCCCCCTCACTGATTAGCAAGCCGTCCCCCAGAGTCGGCCGCGCCATCCGGAGCCTCGAGTGCTTGATGAAGTGCCGACTCTTTGTGACCAGCACCTCCTCGACGAGATCGGGATGGTTCAACGACCAGGACTTCAGCGGGCCGAGCCTCATCGCCACGACGTCACCGTACTGTCGGGCACAGTCGGTCAGGAACCTGAGCCGGTCCTCGCGAAACGGCTTGATGTTGCCGAAAAGCCAGTGTCCCCTGGGCCCCGGTGGGCAATTTTCGGTCGTGCGAGGAGCGTTCGTCGTGGTGGACATGACCCGGCGACTCCCAGAGGGACTGTTGACAACGACCGACGTTGCGTGCCCGGATGGTGACGCGGCGGATCACTCCATCCCGAGACGTCCCGATCATACCTTTGGCGAGCCGACCCAGTGAAGCGATGCGTTGACCCGGAAACGGCGTTATGATCGGAGCCCAGCGAACTCTGGAGAGCTTGAGGTGCGTTTCTCGGAGGTGATGGTGATGAAGTCGGTGTTAGGGTTGTCGCTGGCGGTCGTCGGCGTTCTCCTAAGCGCGACCGGCAGGTGCCCGGCGGACGAGAAAACGGCCGGGGCAAGTGCTGTTCGACGGCTCGTCGCTCGACGGCTGGGAACACGTTGGTGAGGGCAGGTTCCATCTCGAGGACGGCATGCTTCGCACCGAAGCGGGAATGGGCTTGTTGTGGTACACGAAGGCGACGTTTGGAGATTGCGTCATCCGTGTCGTCTACAAGGCGGAGTCGGGCGAGGACAACTCAGGTGTGTACGTCCGGATCGCCGACAAGCCGCTCGACCCGTGGTTCGCCGTCCACCACGGTTATGAGGTGCAAATCTGCGATGCCGCTGACCCCTACCACCGAACCGGGTCGATCTACTCCCTCTCGAAGGCGACGGCCGAGGCGGCCCACCCTGGCGAGTGGAACACGATGGAGATCACGCTCGACGGCGACATGATCGTCGTGACGGTCAACGGCACGAGTGTCAACAGGTTCGATCCGACCGGGCCGGTGCCGGATCGCACGAAGTATTATGAGCCTGAACGTGGTCCGCGTCCCGAGTCGGGTTACATCGGGCTCCAGAACCACAATCCGGGCGATGTGGTCTCGTTCAAGGAGGTCAGCGTTCGGCCTCTGGAGAAGTGACTCTGGCAAGTTGCCGGTGAGGAGGAAGAACTCACTGTGGTTCACCGTTCTCGACACTCAAGACGATCCGCCGGTAAGCGGTCAGCGGCGGGGTGCCGTCGTCGGTCACTTCGAGGATGACGTGGATTGACTCGCCCCCGGCATCCCCCGGCACATGAAGCCGGGCAAGCGACGACCCGGCATTCGTGATCGTCGGGTTGCGCTCGTACGTTCCGGCTTCCGGGTAGACGAACCAGCGATAGGAGAGTTCGTCGCGATCCGGGTCGCTCGAGCCAGACGCATCGAGGTCAACCGTGGTGCCGGACGCCGGTTTTAGTTCGACAAGGTCTCGGGAATCATCGCCTCGGAAACCGGCGGAGGGGGCATGATTGGCCTGTTCAAACGGCAAGACGCACCAGTCCATGCGCGCCTGGAAATCGTTCTGAAAGGCTGGCCGCCAGCGCCAGACAGTGGCTCGGGCGTGAGTGGTGCCGCCGACCGTATCCTCGGCATCCCGGTAGAGCCCGCCCGAAATGTGATGGAACCGCCCTCCCCAACCACCCCACTCAGGATGCCCAGGGACGTTCAGACCGTTCGGCGAAAAGTACAGCCAGGACGGTGTGTCCCCCTCCTTGAGGGCGCTGTGGGGGTTCGGCGCGGTCCAGGTCTTCGGCGGGTACAGGGCACCGAGAGGGCCATGAGCCTCGCGGACATGATCGTCAATCCAGGCCCGAGAAGTCAGTTCCATGTCTCCGCCAAGGTACATGCCCCGGTACGCCGACTCGCGTTTATCGCGACCTTCGGGCCGCATGGACGAGGACGTGAAATAGCTCAGGGAAGTTCTCCAGGATCCAGGGACCCGTGTCGTCCTGTTGTGAGATCGAGTAAACGCGGAGCTTGCCCATGAAGCGAGCGAGTCCGCGGCGGATCGGTCGTGCCGGACCCTCCACAACGCCTGGGCCAGTTCGGTCGAGCCGCCCCAGATGGCCAGGTTGACTGGTCGGGGGTCGGGTCGATCGACGACATCGATGATCCAGCGTGAGCCCTCGGTATCGTGCCCTTCGCCGAGATACCGTACGCCTCGGTGTGGGTTCCCCGCCTTGACCGTCGCCAGCAGGTCGCCCGCGGCCGGATAGCCCGGATGGTGCTGAACGAGGTTCGGGAGCACCTTTCCGTACGCCCTGAGGATCTCGCGGATCAGTTCGGGGCGCGTGATCGTCGCTCCTTCAATTCGCCCGGAGTGCCGGCCGCCGAGGCGATCAAACCCTCGATTTCGAACTCGTTGGCATAGGTCAACAGACGCACCATCGCCTGCTGGTCGTCGGGATCGCCACCGATGTCGGTCAGGACGATCAACCGGGGCCGATCGTCGGCCTCGGCAACCGCTGGCATCTCCCATGCCGAGCGTCGACAGCATGCCCAGGGTCGCGATCGCGATGAAGGTGTGTGGATGAACTGTCATGGTGTGGGCCCGCGACCTGAAGCGTTGAGGAACAGGAACCCGCCGAGTTTCGAGGCGGTCAAGAGGTCGATGTCGCCGTCGCCGTCGATGTCCGCCGACGTGATCTGCGTGCCGACGCCGGAGGCGTCGTCGATCCGGTGCGGCTCGAATTGGATCGTGCCGTCGTCGAGACGAGTCGAACGGAACCAGTAGACGACCGGATCGGCACCCGGCTCGATGTCGCCGGTCGGCCCATGAGCCCAGCGACGCTTGCCGCTGATCAGGTCGTTCCGGCCGTCACCATCGAGGTCCGCGAGGGCCAGAGCATGCGGCTGGGTGAACGCGGCGCCGTAATGGCTCAACTCGGAACGGTCGCCCATGATCGTATGCCGGCGGAACGAGGTTTCCTTGCCCTCGCCGACCTGCTCGAACCAGGCGAGGCCCCAGCCGTGGGCATCGAGCGCGGTGAGGATGTCGGTGTCCCCATCCCCATCGACGTCGTCGGCGAACATCTGTGCGCCACCGCGACCCTCCGAGAAACGCCCGAGGTGGGGCGTCCAGGTTGCCGATTCTCCTTCGACGAGCGGCTGCTCCCACCAGCCGTCGTTCAGGATCAAGTCCGGGCGCGCCGTCACCATTGACGTCTCCGACGCCGGTACCGTGGTAGAACTGGGGATCGTCACGACGCTCGGTCACCGGGTGGAAGTCCCACGGTTCGGTCGGACACTGCCAGTCGGGCGCGATCCACCCCCAACGGCCCTCCCAGTGACAGATCAACTCGGGGTGGCCGTCCTGGTTGATGTCGGTGAAGGCCGGTGACTCCCCCAGGACGCGCGGGAACGCGTAATGTCGGCGCCACGGGCCAGGCTCACCATGAAGGTTCTCGTACCAGGCGGCCTCGTGCAAATGCACCCGGCCGAGGACCAGAACATCGGGCCAGCCATCTCCGCTGAAGTCGTGGACAAAGGAGTACATGCTGTTCGAGGGGCTAGCCGCCGGATCGAGAGGCACCGCCGGATAGATCTCGTGTCGAGTCTGGAACGACGGGCCGTCGTACCAGTACGGGCCGGCGACGATGTCGGTGTGACCGTCGCTATTGAAGTCGCCGACGTTGATGCCGTCGCAATAGTACTCGTTGGTCAGAACCCGTTTCTCAAAATGGGGTTCCGCCGCGATCGCCGGGGCAACGACAACGGCCGGGAGGCTGAGCACCGCCACGAGGCGGAAGAGATGCAAGCGCAAACGGCCGCCTGGATCCGTTTGAGTCAGGTCAATCATGGGCGTGGTTCCCGGCCCGTCGCAGGAAGTGTGGGCTCACCGAGCCGTTCGACCTCAACGAAGAACGCACCGCGGGAGCGACCGGAACTGTCGGTGAAATTGGTGGTGAGCCGAGCCGTACCAGGCAGCAGCTCCAGTTCAAAGGGAACCGAAACCGCACCGTGCGGGACCGGCCCGGATGTCTCGACGGCCCTCTCAAGGTCGGAGTGGTCGATCCCACGTACCAGGATCGCGGCCTGATCCGCCGCGATCGGACAGGCGGCCGAAGCGGGTTCTTGCCGCAACGTGAACCGATAACGGCCGGGACGGGCCACCTCCAGCACCCAGAACCCGTTGGAGTCCGGCCGGCGGCGGATCATCTCCTGGTTCCAGGGGACATCCCCCTCGGTCGGGTGCCAGTCGTGGCAGGTGATCGGCGTCGGTTCGTCGTCCAGACCAATGGTGATGGGCACGAACTCGCCGAACTGGCCGGAGAGGCTTGTCCACCATTTCTCGTAGGCCCCTCGCAGGTCCGCCACGACCTCGTTGGTGTTCGTCCGGCGATGTCGCGCTTCCTGGCCGGGATCGGCCTGGATGTCGTACAGTTCCTGGCCGTTGACCAGCCGCCAGCGTTCGGTCATGACGGCACACTGCCGCCACTTTTCGGGGATCTCGATCCGCTGCGAGTGGACGAACAGGGTACGCTCGGTGCCAGCCTCCCGCTCGCCCGTGAGGAGCGGGACGAGGCTGTTGCCGTCGATCGGCGGGCCAGCCGGCTTCTCGACCCCGCAGAGTTCGAGGATCGTCGGCAAGATGTCGACGTGGGCCGTCAGAGCTCGTCCACGTCGCGCCCGCCACCGAGACCGCCGGCCGGGTAGCGGAGGAAGCACGGGACGCGGTGCCCGCCATCGTATGGAGAGCCCTTCTGCCCCCGCATGCCGGCATTGAAGCCGCCGGCCACTGACCGGGTTCTGGATTGCGAGCGACCCCCGCCGCCGTGCCGTTGTCGGTCATGAAGACAAGGATCGTATCGTCTGCCAGGCCCAGTTCGTCGAGTTTGGTGACCAGCCGGCCCAGGTTCTCGTCGATGTTGGTGATCATGCCGTAGAAGTTCGCCATCGGCTGCGGCACGCCCGCGTCGAGGTAGGGCCGGGCGTATGACTCGTCCACGTTATAGGGGCCGTGCGGCGCGTTGGTGGCGATGTAGGCGAAGAACGGGCGGTCGCGGTTGGTCTCGATGAACCGCAGGGCGTTGTCGAACCAGATGTCGGTGCAGTAGCCGCGGAAGCTCGTGGGCGGCTCCGTCGCGGAAGTAGGTGTCGTCGAAGTAATCGTTGCCCCAGAAGTCGGGCGTCTGGCCGACGCCGCCGCCACCGTGGATGAGAGCGTCCTGAAACCCCTGGTCGCTCGGGTCGCAGCCGGGGGTTGTCGCCGAGGTGCCACTTGCCGAACATGGCCGTGCGATAGCCGGCGGCCGACAGCGCCTCGGCCAACGTCAGCTCGTCGGCCCGCATCAGCGAGCGGCCGGCGATCGTGTGCCAGACGCCGGTGCGGGTCGAGTACCGGCCGGTCATCAGGGCCGAGCGGGTGGGTGAGCAGGTCGGGATCGACGTGGAAATCGGTCAGGCGCACGCTCTCGGCGTGGAGCCGGTCCATGTTCGGCGTCCGGATCATCGTGTTGCCGAGGGCGCCGAGGTCGCCGTAGCCCTGGTCGTCGGTCAGCACGAGCACGACGTTCGGAGGACGACCGGGCTCGTCGGGTGCCGCGCGTCGCCGGCGACCACACCGGACGAGGATCGCCAGCACCGCGCGACGACGATACGCCGCCCATCGAGGGCCACCGGGCGGAGGTCCACCGTGCATCCATCTCTCCTGGGGTCGGTTGCGATGGGCGGGTGCGTGGTGCTGATCCGGGACGGCCTGGCTCAGTGGTCTCGGTGGCGCTGATCGATCCGCGCTGTCGGCTGATACCCCCCGAAGCCCCCGCGATCATGGCGCAAGGCTGGCGGAGGACGTCAGGCATCATTTGCCTCAGCGATCGCTGCCGCCGGGGCGGCTCGATGGGCCGGGTGTCCTCGGAGACCTTAGTGATCGCGGAGCCGCTTGAGTTCGGCCTTCATCTCCTTGCCGACGATCTCGGCGTAGGCCGGGTCGCCGTAGACGTTGTGCAGCTCGTGCGGGTCCTTCTTCAGATCGTACAGTTCCCACTCGTCGAGGTTGTAGAAGTAGATCAGCTTGTAGCGGTCGGTGCGGACGCCGTAGTGCCGGCGGACGCTGTGGGCGCCGGGGTACTCGTAATAGTGGTAGTAGAAGCTCTTGCGCCAGTCGGTCGGGCGTCTCGCCCTTCAGCAGCGGGACGAGGCTGCGGCCCTGCATGTCGTCGGGACCTCGACGCCGGCGATGTCGAGGAACGTCTCGGCGAAGTCGAGGTTCGAGACGATCGCGTCGCACGTGCTGCCGGGCTTGGTGACGCCCGGCCAGCGGACCAGCAGCGGCGTGCGGAGCGACTCCTCGTACATCCACCGCTTGTCGAACCAGCCGTGCTCGCCGAGGTAGAAGCCCTGGTCGGAGGAGTAGATGACGACGGTGTTCTCGGCCAGGCCCGACTCGTCGAGGTAGTCGAGCACCTGGCCGACGGAGTCGTCGACCGAGGCGATGCAGCGGAGGTAGTCCTTCATGTAGCGCTGGTACTTCCAGCGGACGAGGTCCTTGCCCGTCAGGTTGGCCTCCTCGAACGCCTTGTTCTCGGGGTCGTAGGCGGCGTCCCAGGCGCCTGCGCTGCTCGGGGGTCAGGTTGCTGGGGTGGCGTGAGCTTGAGGTCGATCGGCGTGAGGGTCTTCGCGATGGTCATGTCCTGGGTCTGGGCGGCGGTGCCGCGGGTGGCGTAGTCGTCGAAGAGGGTCTCGGGCTCGGGGATCGTCCCGTCGTCGTACTTCGTGAGGTACTTCGGCGCCGGGCTGCCAGTTGCGGTGCGGGGCCTTGTGCTGGCACATCAGCATGAACGGCTTGTCCTGGTCGCGCCCGTTCTTGAGCCAGTCGAGGGCCAGGTCGGTGATGATCTCGGTGACGTAGCCCTCGTGCTTGACGCGCCCGTCCGTGGTCGATCATCGGCGGGTTGTAGTAGGCCCCCTGGCCGGGCAGGATGTGCCAGTAGTCGAACCCGGTCGGGTCGCGTCTCCAGGTGCCACTTGCCGATCATGGCGGTCTGGTAGCCGGCCTTCTGGAGCAGCTTCGGGAACGTCTGCTGCGAGCCGTCGAAGCGGTTGGCGTTGTCGTGGAAGCCGTTGAGGTGGCTGTACTTGCCGGTCAGGATCACGGCCCGGCTCGGGCCGCAGATCGAGTTGGTGACGAAGCAGTTGGTGAACCGCATGCCCTCTGGGCCAGGCGGTCGATGTTCGGCGTCTGGTTGATCTTCGATCCGTAGGCGCTGATGGCCTGGTACGCATGGTCGTCGCTGAAGATGAACAGGATGTTCGGCCGCGACGCCGTTTGTCGTCGGTGTCCTCGGCCCGTGCCGCACCAGGGAGGCGAGCCACCCGAACGTCAGAGGCCGCCCCAGGGTCGCGGTCCATCGTTTCGTGTGTCATGTCATGCGGATTGCTCCAGTCTCATCTTGGAGAGAGGATGTGGTTGGTATGCTCGGTTCAAGGCGGGGCCAGGCCGGCGCCGGGCCTTCACCATAACCGGTGGCGATGCGCGGAGAAACCGGGTGGCGATCCCCACGGCGTCTCCTGAGATCAGGCGGATCACTCACCTTGCGGCGGCGGAAACGAGCGGATCGGCGAATAGCGAGGATAAGTCTCGAAGATCTCGGGATCGTCCCCAACGCGCGGATCGCCGGTTCGCTTGAGTTCGCGGGTCAGACTCGGCAGAGTCGGGTTCGGTCCGCAGCGTGGTCGGGATCGGTCGGCGAGGTTGTCCGAGGCAGCCGGGGTCCGCGCGGATGTCGTACAGTTCCTCGGCGGGCCGGCTTCGAACGGCGAGGTGGAAGGATGGGGCGACCGCGCGGATCGTCACGATGCTCCACCATGTAGGCGAGTGTCGGGCCGGCATCGATGTCGTGGTAGCCGCCGTGCAGCGGTCCGAGCGTGCCGGGTTTGTCGATACTTCCGAGGATCGCCGGCGGGCCAGAGTTCGGGGCGGAAGTTGCGGATGTAGAGAGATGGCGGTCCGTCCGCACCGCACGGCAGGGATACCCGAGATTGTTGTACCGCGACGACGAATGCCGCTCGCGGCCGCTGAATGCCTTCGTGCGGGACGAGTCGACCGTCCCGCCATGCTCCGACAAAAGGACGTTACGCAGGCTGC
This sequence comes from uncultured Isosphaeraceae bacterium, assembly GCA_963779675.1. Taxonomy (GTDB): domain Bacteria; phylum Planctomycetota; class Planctomycetia; order Isosphaerales; family Isosphaeraceae; genus CAVZZM01. The sequence goes on along the minus strand of CAVZZM010000014.1, from coordinate 154,209 downwards.
GGCCCGACGATGGGAGTCGCCTCGGGTGGGGCGACCCCGGCAACGTCGTAGATGGTCGCGGTCAGATCGACGAAACCGACGATGTCGTCTACCGTCCGGCCTGCCGGAACGGCGCGCGGCCAGGCGATCGCCAGCGGCATGTGGATGCCGTACTCGTACAGGTTCGCCTTGGCGCGAGGGAACGGCATGCCGTTGTCGGAGGTGACGATGATCAGCGTGTTGTCCAGCTCGCCGGCCTTCTCGAGCAGGTCGAGCATCCGGCCGAGGTGGTGGTCGAACCACTCGATCTCGACAGCATAGTCGAGCAAGTCGGAGCGGACCTCCGGGGCGTCGGGCAGGAACGGGGGAACCTCGGCCTCGGTCAAGCGACTTGCCCTCCTCCAGCCCCGAGCCCTGCTCGTAGGAGCGGTGCGGCTCGGTCGCGCCGTACCAGAAGCAGAACGGCCGGTCCTCGGGCTTCTGGGCCAGGAACTCGGCGAAGTTGGCGGCGTAGTCGTTGCTCGAGATGCCCTTGTGTGGGCGGCTGTCGCCTTGTGTTTGCTGAACTCCGGGCCGGCGGGGTTGCGGCTCGCGGCCGCCCACCTTCCAGTTGCCCGGCCCCCAGCCCTTGCCGGTGTAGCCGACGAAGTATCCCCCCTGTTCGAGCACGGTCGGGATAGGTGGCGTACTTTGACGGGAACGAGCTGGCGTGGGTGCCGGCATGTTCGATCTGCCAGTGGTGCCGGCCGGTCAGCAGCGCCGCCCGGCACGGGGAGCAGCCTGGCGAGGCGGCGAAGGCGTTGCTGAACAGGACTCCCGGTCGGGCCACGCGGTCAAATGCCGGTGTCCGCACCATATCGACCCGTAGGCCGAGGCATGGGGATAGGACTGGTCGTCGGAGATCGCCAGCAAGATGTTCGGACGATCGGCGGCGACGGCCACCGGACCAACCGCTAGCAGGGCCATCGAGAACATGAGCCCGAGTTGTCGTCGCGTCGTCATCAGTCTGCTCCGGGAGAGATGCGAGTCACGCCCTACCACCCATAACGCCCACGCGACCCCACCGCAACCAGCCGGCCGCGAATTAGCAATTCCCTCAGCGATGAGCAATGAGTGATGAGCAATGACACCCATGCCAAAGGACTTCTCCCTTCTTTTTGCTGCCTTCCCTCATCGCTTATTGCTCATCGCTCATTGCTGCAAAGCTCATTGCAGAGCGGATTGCTCGTTGACACAACATTCGTGGGCACGTAGAATCCGGCGCAACCAGGAGGGGTTCACGCGATGGCACGATCCAGGGCGACGCCCGTTGACCGCGAGCCGAACGGGTCGACGCTTCAACAAGAACTCAAGAAACGCAATCCCTTTGACATCCCCGAGCAAGAGACGACACTCAACCTCCTGCGCACCGCCGATGTCGTCTCGCTACGATTCGCCCGGCTCTTTCGGGAGCATGGGCTGACATCACCGCAATACAACATCCTCCGCATTCTCCGAGGCGAGGGGGACAGGGGGTTGCCCTGCCTGGAAATCGCCGGGCGAATGGTCACCTGCGTTCCGGACATCACCCGACTGGTCGATCGCCTCGAATGCGCCGGCCTGGTTGGTCGCGATCGATCGACGGAAGACCGTCGCATCGTTTTCGTGCATATCACGCCCGCGGGGCTCACATTGCTCGGGACCCTGGATGAACCGGTGATCGCGCTTCACAAGAACCTCATGGCCCATCTGACTCGCGAGGAGATCGCGGACCTGAATCGTCTGCTGGTTCGCGCGCGGCAGATGAATCGAGGAGAGATCGCGACGGATGGGCCCCGCTGACCTTGCTGGAATTGGATCGAGTTTCCCACCTGGAACCAAGGACCCCACAATGATTCACACGTTCTCACGAAGCGCCTTGCTGGTTGCTCTCATGATGGTTGGCTGCTCGAACCCGGCGGCGGACAAGCCGGTCGCCATCGTTTCCGATCCGAAGCCCGAGGCCGATGCGGTTGAGGCCATCGCTGTTAATGGTAACGCGGCGGAGCCAACGGACGCGAACCCCACCGGCGAGGCATTGCCCATCACGCCCGACAGATCAAAGATTGATTTTGTTGGCTCAAAATTGACCGGCAGCCATGAGGGTGGGTTCAAGGAGTTCACTGGCTTCGTCGTGTTGAGCCCCGAGGGCGACGAGGTCCAGAAGCTCCAGACGACAATCGACATGGATTCGACCTGGACGGACAACGACAAACTTACGTCCCACCTCAAGACCGAGGACTTCTTTGGCGTCGCGACGTATCCGGAAGCATCCTTCGTCAGCACGGAGATCCTGCCCGAGAAGGGTGAGGATGGGGCCTCGCACTCGATCACCGGCAACCTGACATTGCACGGTGTGACCAAGTCGATCACCTTCCCGGCCACCTTGACCGTTACGGACGACGAGGCGACGGTCGCCAGTGAGTTCGTCATCAATCGCAAGGATTTCGGCATCGAGTACTCGGGCAAGCCGGACGACCTGATTCGAGATGAGGTCGTGATTCGTCTGGATGTGCATGCAGTGCGCTGATTGGCCGGACGATTGCGCGGACGTGTTGTGTCGCTGGAGGGCCTCTTGGTCCTTCAGGATGAGAATCGAGGCGCCGGCCGAGCCATCGACCATGTGGCTCGGCCGGTACCTCACCATCCCGGCAGAGCTGTCCGCCCGCGAGCCATGCGGGGGTCAGGAGAGAAGGCCCGCGATGGGCTCGCCGTGATAGACCTGGTGGGGTCGTTCCAGTTCATCGCTCCAGGTTGCCAGGGCCGGGATGCCGAGGGCGCGATAGATCGTGGCCGCCAGGTTCTCGGGCGTCTGTGGGTCCGAAGCCGGGTGCCCACCGATCCGGTCGGAGGAACCGACGACCCGGCCCCCGGCGATGCCGCCGCCGGCCAGGAAGACCGTTTGCACACGTCCCCAGTGGTCCCGCCCCGGCAACTTGTACGCCTGGGGCAACGTGGAGATACGCGGCGTGCGGCCGAACTCGCCGGCCATGACCACGAGGGTCGACTCCAGCAGGCCGCACTCGTCGAGTTCGTCAAGTAGAGCCGACACCGCCCGGTCGGTCGGTGGGAACAGACAGTCTTTCAGGTGAGGGAAGGCGTTGCCGTGGGTGTCCCACGTCTCGTTGTTCCCCAGGTTGACCTGGACGAGAGCCACCCCCGATTCGACCAGTCGACGCGCCATGAGTAGCGACCATCCGAACGCGTTGCGGCCGTACCGATCAAGCTGGGCCGGTTCGGCGTCGCTCACATCGAAGGCTCGACGGACCCGGGAGTCGGTCAGCAGCGAAAGGGCGGCCTCCCGGTGGGTGTCGAACCGCCCCACCGGCGCGGAGCGATCGAGGTCCGCGCGCTGACCATCGACATGTTCCAGCAGGTTGAGCCGCGCCGTCAGGCGAGAGTTCCCGAAGCCCTCGGGCAGGGTCAGGTCGGGAACCTCGAACCGTTTGCGGGTGGGAGAACGAGGGCGTTCCTGGTGGTCGAACTCATACTCGGGATAGGCGCCGTAGGCCTTGGGGTCGAAAGGGGACGCCTCCAGGAACCAGGGGTCGCGCTGCGGCCCCATGATCCCGGCGAACTGGCCGGGGATGACCCGTCCGGTGTTATGGATGAGCCGCTCGGGCAGGACGACCGCGGGGGGCAAGTTATTGCCGGCGGGGACCATCGCGCCGGCCACGGCGGCGATCGAGGGCCAGTCGGTCGGGTTCGGGCGGGACGGGTTGAACCCGGTCGGCAAGTCGGAGCGCCCTGTCAGCATGATGTGGTGCCCTGCCGAGTGCTCGTTGGAGCCGTGCGTCAACGAGCGTACCAGCGACCACAGTTGGCTACGCTGGGCCAGCATGGGCAGGTGTTCGCAGATGTGGAGTCCGGGCGTGCGGGTGGCGATGGGCCGGAACTCGCCTCGAATCTCCTCGGGGGCCTCGGGCTTTGGGTCGAAACTGTCGTGCTGCCCCAGCCCGCCGGAGAGAAAGATGAAGATGACGGAACGGGCCGACGGCGCCTTGACCTCGACCGCTCCGGATGCGACGGCTTCCCGGAACGCGACCAGATGCTCCATGCCGAGCCCGAGCAAACCCACAGCGCCGGCCTGAAGCGCGACGCGGCGTGAGAACCAGGGGTGCCGGGGCCCGCCCGCCGAGGATCGTGCCATAGGGTACTTCATCGCGGATGCCCCATCGGTGTGGCTCGGGTCGAGCACGCCCGGAGCCGACTCGTGCTCAAACCACCGAAGTTCGGTTCGGTCCCGCCACGTTGCGCCACGTTGCTGAACATTCGTTGGAGCATAATTCAAATGCGGCCCGGATGCCACCCGTGAGCCCAGGCACTCGTTCACGGCCCTGGTGGACGGATCTTTTGGCCGGGTTGGGCCGCATCACGAGATCCTGAGCCTTGGACCGTTCGCGATGGAACGAACGGCGTCTCCTGGTGTAGATTGGGACCATGCGCTCGATCCTCCCGTTTGGAGAAATGGGGAGAGGCCCGACGAGCCAACCCTCGCGAACCGGATCCAGCGGGAGCGTGAGGCGAACCAGAAACACGGAATGTCGTCCTCCCGGATCGAGTCGCTTCGGCCTCGCTCGACCCCGGCGCCGGATCCAGTCATGCAGGGCCCCTCGTTTCCTGTCATTGATGGCTACGACATCCTGGAGGAACTGGGTCGCGGCGGCATGGGGGTCGTCTATCGGGCCTACGACCGCCGACGCGGGTCCGTCGTCGCCTTGAAGACCATGCAACGCGTCGATGGAGCGGCCCTGTATCGCTTCAAGCAGGAGTTCCGCGCCCTACGCGACGTCACCCACCCGAACCTGGTCAACCTCCACGAACTGGTTTCCGACGGTCGCAACTGGTTCATCACGATGGAGTTGATCGACGGGGTCGACCTTCTTCGACACGTCCGAAACGCCCCGACCGACAACGCCGAGCGGACCACGCTCGCCGAGGATTCGCCAGGCACGACCCTGGGCGGGACAGGCCCGGAGTTGCCCTCAACGCTCCCCGCCACGGGCGTCTCCCAGGAATCGACCCAGAACTGGCAAGCCGGGTCGAAGCCATCAGGCGGTCCCCCGACGACGGCGAACCCGCCGCGGTCCGCGACGTCGATGCTCGGCCCGGAAGGCCGGAAGCGGCTGCGACGGGTCATCCGGCAACTGGCCGAAGCCATCGCGGCCCTGCACGACGCGGGCAAGCTACACCGGGACATCAAGCCGAGCAACGTGCTGGTGACCCGTGACGGCCGCGTCGTGCTGATGGATTTTGGCCTGGCGACCGAGCAGGATCGCGAGGGCATCGCCCGCAGCGCCGAGGGGGACGTCGTCGGCACGGTCGCCTACATGGCCCCCGAACAGGCCGCGGGGCTTCCCCTCTCCCCGGCCTGTGACTGGTACAGCCTGGGGGTCATGCTCTACGAGGCCCTGACCGGCCGGCTGCCGTTTCTGGGCGGCGCGTTTCAGATCCTGATGGACAAGCAACGCCACGAGCCGGCCGCGCCCGGGAACTGGCCACCGACGTGCCGGAGGACCTCGACCGCCTGTGCGTGGACCTGCTGCGGCGCGATCCCAGGCCCGGCCCTCCGCTCTCGACATCCTGCGACGGCTCGGCAGTGTATCGACCGAACCGGGAACGACAACGAACCGGCCCACGTCGCATGGACCTGATGGACCATTGATCGGCCGGGAGCGACACCGGCAGGTTTTACACGAGTCGTTCGAGGCGGTGCGGACCGGTCGGACCGTCGTCGTGTCGGTCCTTGGCCGGTCGGGAGTCGGCAAGAGTGCTCTGGTGCAGCGGTTCCTCGACGAACTGGCGGGGCGAGGCGAGGCGGTCGTCCTGCCCGGTCGCTGTTACGAAAACGAGTCGGTCCCGTACAAGGCGCTTGATAGCTTGATCGACGCCCTGAGCCGTTACCTGCACCGGCTCTCGGACACCGAGGTGGAAGCCTTGTTGCCGCGTGACGTCGGCCCGCTGGCCCGCGTCTTCCCGGTGCTGCGTCGGGTGAGTGCGGTGGCGTCGGCCCCTCGTCGCGCAGTCGCCGCCCCCGATCCCCAGGAGCTGCGTCGTCGGGCCTTCGCCGGCCTCCGCGAGCTGCTCGCGAGGATGAGCGATCGCCGCCCGCTGGTCCTGGCCATCGATGATCTTCAATGGGCCGATGCCGACAGCCTCGCCGCCCTGGCCGAGGTCCTGCGCCCCCCGATCCTCCGATCCTTTTGCTGATCGGCTGCTACCGTAGCGACGATGCTGACCGCCCCCCGATCCTCTTCGATCCCACCGCCGGTACCGGGCCGAGGTCCCCGAGCATCGATCGTCACATGCTGGTCGTCGATCCGCTCGACCTCGGTGAAGCCCGCGATCTGGCGCTCGCCCTGCTCGGCGGTGCCGGTCCAATCGAGGCCGATCGGGCCGAGGCGATCGCGAGGGAGTCGGGCGGCAACCCGCTGTTTGTCGCGGAGCTTGTCCGGACGGTCCTGGCCGGCAACGAGGGCCCGGGCTCGAATCGGCGGCCCTTGCTGGAGGAACGATCGCACTTGATGAGGTTCTGTGGGCGCGTCCTGAAGCTCCCCGAGGACGCCCGCAGGCTGCTGGAGGCCGTCGCGGTCTCCGGCCGTCCCATCGCGCCTGACCTCGCGTGGCGTGGACTGGGCCTGGAGGGGGACGAACGATCCACTCTGGCCCTGTTACGAACCGGACGGTTGCTACGCACGACGGCCCCCACTCGTGGTGAGGAGGTCGAGACCTACCACGACCGGGTACGCGAAACGATCGTCCTGCACCTGGATACGACCCAGCTCCAGGACCACCACCGACGGCTGGCCCGGGCTCTGGAGAGCTCGGGAGTGGCCGATCCGGAGGTCCTGGCCGTCCACTTCCACGGGGCTGGTGACACCGATCGGGCGGCGAATCACTATGCGAAGGCCGCCGCCCTCGCGGCCGAGACGCTCGCGTTCGACCGGGCCGTGACCCTTTATCAACTGGCGATCACGCTACAACCCGCTGGAGGTTCGGACGCCCTGGAGCGCGTTCGCCGTCTTCGAGCGGCCCGGGCGGACGCGCTGGCCAACGCGGGACGAGGCGCCGAGGCGGCGCGTGAATACCTGGACGCCGCGGACGGGACGACCCTGGCCGAGGCGTTCGAACTGCGGCGGCGATCGGCAATGCAGTCCCTGATCAGTGGCCACATTGATACGGGCCTCGACACTCTGAGAACCGTGCTGGGCGCGGTCGGCATGAGCCTGCCCGCGACCCCGCGGCGGGCCTTGTTGTCGTTCCTGCTCGGGCGGGCCCGCCTCCGGCTGCGCGGGTTGGCGTTCCGCGAGCGCGACCCCAGTGAGATCTCGGCGGCCGAACTCTCCAGGGTGGACGTGTGCTGGTCGGCCGGGGTCGGGCTCAGCGTCGTTGACTGGATCCGCGGTGCCGACTTCCAGACACGCGGCTTGCGGCTGGCCCTTCGAGCCGGCGAGCCGTCGCGCATCGCCCGAGCCCTGGCGATGGAGGCGGCGCACTCGGCCACCTCGGGCATTCGGGGCCAGCGTCGCACGAAGTCCCTGCTCGACGTGGCCGGAACGCTGGCCTGTCGCACCGGCGAGCCTTACGCGCAAGGCATGGTCGAACTGGCCCGCGGAGTCTCGGGCTACCTCGAAGGACGCTGGCGCGAGGGGCTCGACGCCTGCGACCGCGCCGATACGATCTTCCGGGACCGCTGCACGGGCGTCTCCTGGGAGATCGACACGGCCCATTCCTTCGCCCTTTGGGCATTGACCCACCTGGGGGAGCTTGCCGAGCTGGGACGACGATTCCCGGTTCTGCTCAAGGAAGCCCGCGACCGCGGCGACCTCTACGCGACGATGAACCTGAATACGTACGTCTTCTCGATACTTTCCCTGGCATCCGACGAACCGGAACGATCTCGTGCCGAGCTACGCGGCATGATCGAGCAGTGGTCACGAGACGGCTACCACGTCCAGCATAACGACCAGCTCTGGGCCGCCGTTCAGATCGAGCTTTACCGGGGCGATGGACAGGCTGCCTGGGAGTTGCTCGAACGTCACTGGCCGGCGCTGGCCGGTTCCCTGCTGCTTCGAGTCCAGTTCGTGAGGGCCTCCATGCGTAGTCTGCGCGCCCGCGCGGCGCTTGCCGCGGCGACGACGGCCCCTGATCCCGGTCCCCTGCTCCGTTCGGCAAGGCAGGACGCCGTCCGGCTGAGCCGCGAGGGCCTTCCCTGGTGCGTCGCGTATGCCCGTTTAATGTCCGGCCTGCTGGCCGTTTTTCAGGGAAATTTCCGTCTGGCCAGGGCGAACCTCACGGATGCCGCCGATCGCTTCGACGCCGCTGGAATGGGCCTGTGCGCCGCGGCGACTCGACGACGCCTGGGCCTGTTCCTCGGTGGCGATGAGGGCCACGCACTGGTTTCCTCGGCCGATGCCTGGATGGCCTCTCAAGCGATCGAGAACCCCGAGAAGATGGCCGGCATGTACGCCCCTGACCCGAGCAGCCAACCGACGTGAGGGCCTCGATCGCCCGGTGGATCACGATCCAGCCTCAGTTTCGCGATGGGACGACTGGTTCTCGGAGCTCAAGAACTCCTCATTTCCGGGAATGTGGGACAGCCGCCCTCGGCTGTCGAAGTGACACATGGTGGGGCAAGACAGCCGAGGGCGGCTGTCCCACAGGTTCCCTCTCACGCAAGGTGCGAGGCGTCGCGAAGTACAAAAACTCAACTCAACCAGTTGTCTTCGTCCCGACATAGAGCGAGGCGATCCCGAGGGTCAGGGGGTGCTGTTTGAGGTCCGTCAGGCCGCGCGAGGCCATCAGGTCGAGCAGGGCCTGGCCTTCGGGAAACTGGAGCACGCTGGCGGGCAGGTACTCATAAGCATCGAACCGATTCGGGGCGAGGGCCTGGCCGACGCGAGGGAGGACACGACGGAAGAAGCTCATGTAAAGCCTTCCGAGGACCGGGTTGGTCGGCTTCGAGAACTCCAGGATCGCCACCTTGCCACCGGGACGGGCCACCCGGACCATCTCGTCGAGGCCCCGCACCGTGTCGGCGACGTTGCGCAAACCGAAGGCGACCGTGACGACGCCGAAGGTATCGCTGGGGAACGGCAGCGCCTGCGTGTCGGCCTCGAACAGGGCGATGCGTTCGTCGGCGCCGGACTTGCGGACCTTCTCCAGCCCCAGGGCGAGCATCGGGCGGCAGAAGTCGGAGCCCAGGACGGTCGTGCGGCCCTTCGCGGCCCGGTCGTACGCCAGGGCCAGGTCCGCGGTTCCGGTGCAGCAGTCGAGCACCGGCACGCCGGGCTCGGGCGGGACGGCGCGGGTCGTGAACCGCCGCCAGGTCGTATCGATGTTCAGGCTGAGGAGGTGGTTGAGCAGGTCGTAGCGGTGGGCGATCGATGCGAACATCGTCCGGACCCGGGCGCCGGACTTGTCCACGGGCGGCGGGGCCTCTCTGGTCTCGGTTTCGACGGCCAAGGGGGGTTCCTCGTAGGGTGTTCGGCGGGACTTCGGTCGGTCGCGGCGGCGGGACGCAGGACGGCAATCGACATGCGACGCTGGGAATATGGTATACCGGAGGCCGGTCCAGCGTCCACGTCCGCCGTGGCCCGCCGCTGATCGTAACCACGACCGAGCCGGTTGCCCCCCGCACGGACCACCCCGAACCGGTACTCGAACCGAACCGAGATCGCTTCCCCATCATGGGTTATCGCAACCTCGCCGCCTGCCTCGCCGACTCTGAAGGCCCACGGACAACTCGTCGAGATCGACCAGGAGATCGACCCTCATCTCGAAGCCGCCGCCGTGCAGCGGCGGGTGTACGAGGCCGGGGGACCGGCCGTCGTCTTCAAACGGCTCAAGGGGTGCCCGTTCCCGGCGGTCGGCAACCTGTTCGGCACCCGGGAGCGGACCCGGCTCCTCTTCCGCGACACGCTGGAGGCCGTCCGCGGATTGGTCGCGCTGAAGATCCAGCCGCCGGCCGCCCTCAAGCACCCCTGGCGGTACCGGGGGGTTCCCATCACGGCGTTGCATCTACTGCCGAAACGGGTACGAAAGCGGGCCGATCCTGGCCCACCGGACGACCGTGTCGAACCTGCCGCCGATCGTCTCCTGGCCGCGGCGACGGTGGGCCGTTCGTCACGCTGCCCCAGGTCTACACCGAGAGACCCGGACCGTCCCGGCCTGTCGAAATCCAACCTGGGGATGTACCGGGTTCAGCTTTCCGGGAACGACTACGAACAGGACCGCGAGGTCGGCCTGCACTACCAGATCCACCGGGGGATCGGCGTTCACCACGCCGCGGCGATCCGTCGCGGCGAGCCGTTTCGGGTCAACGTCTTCGTCGGCGGCCCCCCGGCCCTGACCGTCGCCGCCGTGATGCCGCTTCCCGAGGGACTTCCCGAGCTGAGCTTCGCCGGGGCCCTGGGAGGTCGGCGGGTGCGGATGGTTGTCGACCCCGACGGGAACGGCCTGCCGATGCCGGCCGAGGCCGATTTCGTCCTCAGTGGGACCGTCGACCCCGGCATCACGAAGCCCGAGGGACCGTTCGGCGATCACCTGGGCTATTACTCGCTGGCCCACGACTTCCCGGTGCTGCGGGTCGATCGGGTCTACCACCGCCCCGGAGCGATCTGGCCGTTCACCTCGGTCGGCCGGCCCCCGCAGGAGGACACCTCGTTCGGCGAGCTGATCCACGAGCTGACCGGCCCGCTGATCCCGACCGTCATCCCCGGCGTGAAGGCGGTCAACGCCGTCGACGAGGCGGGCGTCCACCCGCTCTTGCTGGCCATCGGCAGCGAGCGTTACGTGCCGTATGCTCGGGAGCGGACGGCCGCAGGAGATCCTGACGCAGGCCAACGCCATCCTGGGTCAGGGGCAGATGTCGCTGGCGAAGTACCTGCTGATCGTCGCCGGGGAGGACGACCCGGACGCTCGACATCCACGACATCCCGGCCTTTCTCCGTCACCTCCTGGAGCGGGTCGACTGGAGGGACGACCTGCACTTCCAGACGCGCACGACGATCGACACCCTCGATTACTCCGGCCACGGCTTCAACCAGGGGTCCAAGGTCGTCGTCGCCGCGGCCGGGCCGAAGCGTCGGGAGCTACCCGTGGAGGTCCCCTCCGGGTTGACCCTAGCGGATGGTTTCCACGACCCGCGCGTCGCCCTGCCGGGCGTGCTCGTCGTGCGAGGACCGGAGGCCCGACCTGACGAGACGGGGGCCGATCCCTCCCTGAGAGGCTTTTGCGCCGCGTTTCCGGCCGACGGTGGTCCACTCGGCGAGTTCCCGCTGATCGTCCTGGTCGATGACAGCGAGTTCACGGCCCGATCTGCTCGAAACGTCCTGTGGGTGACGTTTACGAGGTCGAACCCGGCGGCCGACATCGACGGCATCGGAGCGTTCACTCACCAGAAGCACTGGGGGTGCAACGGGCCACTGGTCATCGACGCTCGGATCAAGCCCCAACATGCCCCACCACTGGAGGATGACCCGGAAATCGAACGCCGGGTCGATGCCCTGGGCGCACCGGGCGGCCCGCTGTACAGGTTGATTTAGGCTAGATAAACACGTCAGGCCAAAGCCTGACCTACAAATGCGTTGTAGCTCAGGCTTTGGCCTGACGTCTTCCCACTGGGCCCGTTCCCGGAGCGCCTCTCAGTTCGTGGTGTCGGCCGTGCCCTGACCTCGGGCCGCGCGGAGCAAGGTCCGGGCGGCTTGACCGAGGCCAGCGCGACGCTCGCCCGTTCGGTTCGGTTGATCGGCGACCTTCTGGGCGCATCGCTCGCCTCAACCGGCTCGTCGGGGATGTAGTCGATGTAGCCGATCATCATCTCTTCCCAGGTCTGATCGCCCCAGTGGACGGTGTCGGCGATGTTCTCGCTGGTCAAGGCCCGGTTCGACGGCGAGTTGTCGTAGTGGGCGACGCAGGTGATCTTCGTCCCCTTCGGCAACCGCAACGGTTCGGCCAGCCGGTAGTAACTCTGCCAGTTGAAGTCGTAGTTCGGCACAGACAGCAAGCGTTCCTCGCGACCGTCGGGGTACGTCGCGGTGTAGGAGAAGTCCTTGCCGCGAATGTGCATGTGAGGCATGAATGCCAGCAGCAGCACGTCCTGGTGGAGAGTCTGAGTGGAGACGACCTCATGGTCGTCGGCACCGGGCGGGATCTCGAACTTGTGGTTGGCGATGCCGTGGGTGATCGCCAGACGTTCGACGGGTTCCTTCGAGAAGATGAATCCGACCTTGGACCGGTCGACCTTCATCTTTCCGATCGGGGTGTAGTGCAGCTCGAACAACAAGGTGGACCCGGCCGGGATTTTCTTACCGACTCCCGGAGGTAGGACCGTCGGCATGTCGCCCGGAGCGTAACCACACAGGTGCTCGGGCCGCTTGCGGTCCCCTTCCTTGTTCAACAGGTAGACGATGATGTGGTGGACAACCTCGCGATCGGTCGGACGGGCCTCGGCGGCCTGGATCCAGACGTCTTCCTTGAAGTTCGTCTTCACGGCGAAGTGCTGATAGGGGATGACCCCCTCGGCGGGGATGGTGTACGGCGCCGGGATCTCGAAGACGACGTCCGGCGTGCCGATTCCCCACCCCTCGACGTATAACGGGTTCGGCGGGACGGTATCCGCATCTCCCAGTGGAGAACCCTGTTCGACCCAGGCGATGAGGGTCGCGCCGCTCCTCGGGGCTCAGGCTGCGGTCGTTCTCGAAGTGCCCGTAGCGCGGGTCGGCATGCCAGGGGGGCATCCGGCGATCGTCGACGACTTCCCAAATTGACGCCGCCCAACGCTTCGCATCCTGGTAGCTCAGCAAGGAGAACGGGCCGACCTGTCCCGGTCGGTGGCAGCCCTGACACTTCTGCTGGATAATTTCGGCAACCTGGCCGGAATAGGTCACGTCGCCGACCTCCGGCAACTCGGTCCCTTCGACTTCCTCGTAGGCGGCGATCAATTCCGGGGTCGCCGGGCTGATGCGTTCAATCGTCTGGTAGAGGGGCCGCTTCACCTCGGCACGCGCGATCGGACAACCCTGAACGGTCGTGGCGGTTGTCTCGATCTTGCGGCCCTCAAGCAACGCGTCGATCGCCTCGACGAGATAGGACTGCTCGGCGTTCTCCCGGCTCAGCCCGTAATGATACTGGTCATCGATCGCGCCTCGGTAACGCAAGTGAGCACGGCGATCGAGCAGGAGTGCCTCGCAGGTCCGGGACGCCATGACCAGGTCGGCGACCTTGTTCCCCTCGTCGTGAAGGATCGGGAAGTGGACGCCGAACTCGCGGGCGTGTTCCGCAATCGCCTCCGGCGTGGAGTCGGCATCGGAATTGATCCCGAGGAAGACGATGCCCTGGGGCTCGAACCGGTCGGCCAGCGACTGCAAGCGGGGCATGTACTTGTCGCCGATCGGGCAATTCGTCCCGAGGAAGACCAGGACGGCCCCTTTTTTGCCAGCGAAGTCGTAAAGAGCCACGGACTTGCCGGTTGTGGCATCCTTGAGGCGAAAGTTCGGAACCGGCTGGCCGACGCCGCGATCCAGAGCAAGCTCGTCGTCCGCACGTCCCGTGCCTGCGAGCGCCACCCCGACGAGGACGCTGCTTATCAGCAGAACGCGCATGTTGCCGCTAGTCATCCGCAATCCTCGTGGTCCAAGGTTGAAGCGTTGAGAGTACGGTCCGTCACCAGCCGCCTTGGTATTGTAACCCTCCCAAAGCACGAAAGGTTTCGAAATAATGTCGGAAAATGGTGATGTGGGGCTGACATGCGTGCTCGTGCATTGCACTCAAAGGGACAATCCGGAGCGACCGCGGTTGAGAACGACTCGAACTCGGAACGGACTGGCCAAGTCCGCCATTCCGGGATATCCTTGGTGATAAGAATCGGCCGCCGTTCGGACGGCGCCGGGCCAGCCAGGATTGGCCGACGCGACAGACGGGGTTCACCATGCGCTTCGAGGCAGTGATCCTGCCCGACCTGGGGACCGGTCTGGACGTGCCGATCGTCGTGAGCCACTGGTTCGCTGCGCGGGGTGAAGCCGTCTGGGAAGGGGACCGACTGGTCGAATTGCTGATCGGTCCCGCCACCTTCGACGTCCCCGCGCCGACGACCGGCCGCCTGGCCGAGATCCACCTGGAGGAGGACGACCACGTGGAGCCGGGGGCCATTCTGGGCCTCCTGGCAGTCGAGGAGGAGAACCCGGGCGACCCGGAACGGTCCCCTGGCCTACCCCTCCCATGACTGTCATCCAGGAGCTCTCCGCTGGTGTGATCCCCTACCGATGGCCGGGGGGCCGGGACTTGTTGTACCTGGTCCTCCACTCGGCCACCGTGCGCAACCCGCGCGCCCGTTGGGAATTTCCCAAGGGAGGAATGGAACTCGGCGAGACACCTCGGGAAACCGCGGCCCGCGAATTTCGCGAGGAAACCAGTCTTCATTCCTGGGTGTTCCGCGAAGGCTTCGAGAGCAGCCTCTCGTACACCTACATCCGCAAGGGACGCAAGGTTCTCAAGACTGTCACCTACTACATCGTCGAGGTGCTGGACGAGGGCATGCCCATCTGCTCCTCGGAGCATGCTCCCGACCCCCATGGCCACTGGCACCGCTGGGGCACCTTCGACCAGATCAACCGCCTGCTCTACCATGCCAAGATCCGTCAGCTCTTCACCGAGGCCGACGCCTGGCTTCGTGGCGACCCGGTGCTCAAATGAAGATGCTGAACTTCAGGTGTGATCGGTACGGAACGACGAGTAGACGACCCGGCGAACCTGCCACCTCCCTATCTGACAGTAGCGGCAAACACACACATTCTGGTCCCGATCGACCTGATGGACACGCCAAGATCAGGTCAAAACGACCTTGAACTTCCTCGGTCGGGCATCCGGCGGTACGCTGGGGGCATGACAACTACGAGCCTTCCTCCGCGACACGATGGCACGCGCGGTTTCTTCATCGCGCTCGACGGGCCGGACGGCGGTGGCAAGACAACCCAGGTTGCCCACCTGGCCCACTGGTTGCGGTTGCACCAGCTGGAGGTCGTCACCTGTCGCGACCCCGGTGGGACCGCGCTCGGGGAACGCCTCCGGTCCATCCTCCAGGATCGCCACGACACCCCCATCTCGATGCGGGCGGAGATGCTCCTGTTCATGGCGAGCCGCGCCCAGCTTGTCGAGGAGGTCATCCGCCCGGCGGTCGAGGCGGGGAAAATCGTCATCAGCGATCGTTACCTGCTGGCCAACGTCGTCTATCAGGGGCATGCCGGGGGGTTGCCGGTCGAGGAGATCTGGAACGTCGGAACAATCGCCACGAGTGGCCTGTTGCCGGACCTGACGTTGCTGATCGACGTTCCGCCGGCGATTGCTCACGATCGAATCGGCGTGCCCCGAGACCGGATCGAGGATCGCCCCGAGGCGTTCCGAGAGGCCGTGCGTCGTGGGTTCCTGCTTGCCTCGGAAACCTACCCGGCCCCGCTGGTCGGCATCGATGGCTCGGCCGATGCCGAGTTGGTGGCGGCCCAGATCCAACACGAGGTGGCGCGTGCCCTGGGGACCAGTTCGCGGACATGACCGGATTGTCGAAACCTTGCGGCGTGGCCTGACCGGCGGCCGGTTCCCGCATGCGCTGTTGTTTGTCGGGCCGGAGGGGATCGGCAAACGGCGGTTCGCCCACCGGCTTGCGCAGTCCTTGCTCTGCGATCGGAACCCCGATGAGGCGCTGGAGCCTTGCGGCGACTGTCCGAGCTGCAAGCAGGTCGAAGCCGGCTCGCACCCCGATGTGCTGGCGGTCGCCCGGCCGGAAGAGAAGCATGAATTGCCGATCGACGTGATCCGCCAGCTCAACCACGACCTGTCCCTCAAGCCCATGCGAGGCACCAGGCGGTTGGCGATCGTTGACGACGCCGACACGCTCAGCGAGGAGGCGTCCAACGCCTTTTTGAAAACCCTTGAGGAACCGCCGGCCGGTTCGGTCCTGATCCTGATCGGCACGTCGGCGGAGCTCCAACTCGACACGATCCTCTCCCGTTGCCGGGTGGTCCGGTTCGATCCGTTGCCCGAGGCCGAGTTGACCGAAGTCCTGCTGGATCAAGGCATCACGACCGACCGCGCGGAGGCTCAACGTCTGGCCCGGAAGGGGGAAGGCAGCGTTGGCCGGGCCATCGGTCTGACCGACGCCGACCTGGAAAGCTTCCGCCGCGACCTGATCGCCGAGTTGAGCAACCCTCGGGGGTTCGATCCCCCGGCCCTGTCGAAACGGATCGAGGCGTTCGTCAACGAGGCCGGCAAGGAAAGCACCGCCAAGCGGGGAAGGGCCTCGATGGTCGTCGGCGAACTGGTCCGGTACTTTCGGGGCGTGCTCTGGCAGACCGCCGGTGTCCAGCCCCCGTCACCCGACGCGGTCGACCAACAGGCGATCGCCGAACTGGCACGTCGACTCGAGCCGGAGGACGTCTTCGTCCTGGCCGAACGTTGCATCGAGGCCGACTATCACGTCACGCGACGGGTGTACCTTCCGCTCGTTCTGGACGCACTCGCCCATGACCTTGGCGCAATCATCAATCCGCGAGGTCCTTGAGTTCTCCAATGGCCGAGGACCGAGGACCGAGGACCGATTGACGAGGACCGACGACCGAGGACCAATGGCCGAGGACCGAGGACCGACGACCGATCGACGAAGAACGACGACCGATCGACGAAGAACGTTCGGCCCTCGGCGGTCAGGAAACCATCCACGGAATTCGTCCATCAGCCATCGACCATGCGGGTTTCCTTGAGACAGCCGCGACTCTCCGCCCAATCCGTCGGTGACACCTGGAATCTCGGGTCAGCTCACCTTGGCAATCAGCATAGTGCGATCGTCCTCGGCGGGTTGACCATCGGTGAACCGGGCCACGGCATCAAGGACGGCGCGGATCAAGCTGTCGGCGTCCTCGTGGCAATCCACGAGCACCTCATCCAGGCGGTCCGCTCCGAACAGTTTCCCGCCCGCGTTGGACGCGTCGGTGATTCCGTCGGTGTAGAAGATGATTTGATCGCCCGGCCTCAGCCTCAACGTGCTCTGACTGTACTCAATGCCCGAGAACAGTCCCAGCGGCAGGCCCCCCACCTCGTCAAGGGAGTGAAGGGAACCGTCCTCGCAACGTTTCAGCCGCGGCGGATTGTGACCGGCGCTGGCGTAGGTCAAGGTGCGGGTCTCCGGATCGAAGATCCCGTAAAACGCCGTCACGAACGTTCCGGTGTCCCCCGTGTAACGCTCGATCAGGTTCTGGTTCACGTGAGTCAACAGGGCCGCCGGCGGTTCGGGGTGGCCCGGATGGCCATGCGCGAGCGCGTGGGTGATGGCCATCATCACGGCCGCGCCGGTGCCATGCCCGCTCACGTCGGCGATCAGTAATCCCCACTTGTTGTCCGGCAACTCAAAGAAATCGTAGTAGTCCCCACCGGCCCAACGAGACGTTTGGTAGTGGGCTGCCAGGTTCATTCTCGGGATCGTCGGGATTTTGCGGGGCAGCAGTGCCCGCTGGATGGCCGCCACGTGGTTCAGTTCCCGATCCACGACGGCATACGCTTGCCGGACTTCCTCCGTGAGCACGAGGTTGTGTGTCGCCCGGCCGAACAGGTTGCTCATCCAGACGCGTTCGGGAAGCGTTTCGACGTCGAAGCCGTCCGGGCCCTCTCGCATCATGACCGATACGTTCAGGGCGACGCCCCGGTCGTAATTCGGCAGCACCATGATTGATCCCATCCCTTCCAGGTAGTCAGCGGCCGGGTCATCGGGATCGACCGTCAGGTCATTGATGATTCGAGGCTCGTTGGAATAGATCAGATCGGCGAACAATCCTCCCTCGAGAAGCGGGAGACGTTCCCGTTGCTTCCAGGGGTTGATCGGTTCGGTCCAGGTGGACGAGCGGGTGATGCGGTACTTCGGGAACTCGAGCCCGCGACGGCTGAGCGACACCGAACGATCCGTGGGGAGGATCTCCCGCATCCGCTTGCCGTAGGCCCGTACCATCGCTTCCGGTTCGGTCTGAAGGCTCATTTCGCGCATCATTGCCACGATCTGATCGAGCCGTTGCTTCCAGTCTCCGGCCACGCCGAGCGCCGATACGTAGGTTTGCGGCATCAGAAGCACCTCTGAGGGTCGCGAGCGGAGCCTCTCCGATCTCGGCTCTTGGGAGATTGACTCGATTGTACGAGACCGTGTCCAGATCGGCATCCTCTTTACCGTCGCGCCGCGATCACTGAAGGCGAGACATCGTCGGCGCCGCGAACACCTTCCCGGTTCCGTGAGTGGGGGCTATCATCGGAACCAGATGACGTCATCGAACGTCGGAACCGGGCGGCACTCGGAGTCACAATTCATGCAGTTATGGCACGCTCGGGCCCCGGTACGGTTCTGCGATCTCGGAGGTTGGACCGATACCCGGATCGTCCCGAAGGGAGCGGTCCTGAACTTCACCGCTCGCATGTACACTCATGTGACCCTGAAGGTTCGCGAAGGCAAGAGTGGGATCACCTTGGAAAGCCTCGATACCGACGAGAAGGTGCATTATCAGGACATCCGTCGGACGGAGTACAACGGGGTACTCGACCTGCTCAAGGCGGCGGTGGCCCGGGTCGGCATCGAGGTCCGCCACAGCGGGATGTACTCAACCCGCCGCGAGGTCACGCTGCTGGTGAGTTCCGACGCTCCTCCGGCCAGTGGGCTCGGCTCCTCGGCGGCCCTGGGCGTGGCGGCGATCGGGGCGATGTCCCGGTACAACAACCGGCAACGGCTGCCGCACGAGATCGCGCGCGAGGCGCAGCGGATTGAGGTCGATGACCTGAAGCTCGAATGCGGCGTTCAGGACCAGCTCGCCTCGGCCTACGGTGGCGTCAACTTCATGGAGATTGAGTACCCCAACGCGCGGATCTTCCCGCTGAGCTTGAGCCAGGACTTGCGCTGCGAGCTCGAGGATCGGTTCGTGCTCGTGTACACCGGCCAATCGCATTTCTCCAGCGGGATGCACCAGAAGGTCATCAACGAGTCGGCTCAGCACCAGAAGGATTTCGAAACCCTCGCCGAGGCAGCGGTCATGGGCAAGGAAGCCCTTCTCGTCGGCGATCTCGGGGCGTTGGGCGAGGCGATGAACTCCAACTGGGATGCCCAGAAGGCTCTCCATCCCGATATCACGACGCCCGAAATCGAGGCCCTGCACCAGGCGGTCCTGCGCCGGCATCCTGGGCTTCAAGGCCAACGGTGCCGGCGGGGGCGGGACCGTCACGATCCTGGCGCGGCAGGGCACGCGTCACCTCGTCGCCAAGGCGGCGCGCGACCTGGGAATGTCCGTCCTGAGCTCACAAATCGACGACACCGGTCTCCAGATCTGGGAGTCGCGCTGAGAGGCGAAATCGCGGAAATCGGCTGGGCCCACGGAGCGACAACCCCGCGTAACCCATCCGGCCGTCGATGGCACGCCGGCTGAGGCGGCGGGGTAGCACGAAACACCGTCACGAGTTCTTCGACCAGGTCATCGCGCCGAGGTCAAGGACGTATCGGCCGTGATTGTCCTCATAGGTTTCCTTCCTATTCCCCCACTTGAAAGCCTTTCCGCCAAGCACCTCGATGCCATTCCCGACGAGCTTCGCTTTATGGCAACCGATCCACCCCGGCGAGTCGCCGAGCGTCTCGACCGGCTCGATCGCCAGCGTATCGACATCGAGGCGATATACCGGAGTGGTGCCGTAGCGCCGCTCATCCATGTAGCCCACGCTCCCGACGATATAAATCGCGTCGCGAACCAGCGTGGCCGTGTGGAAGTCGGTCGGCGGAAAAACGTCCTTCGGGTAGCCATGGATGTCGAACGTGCCATCCCCGTGGTGGACGATCACATCGTTGTAGATGCAGAAATCCGGGTCGTAGTAGTCTTCGTGTTCCCCGGCGATTTCGATGATCCTCCCGTCCGGCAACTCGGTGAGCGACTTTCCGAACCTGTCGAAGCTCCACACGGGCTCGACATCGTCGCGACCTGGCTCAAAATGTGCTCTCGCGGCGTAGGCCGAAGCGCCGCCTCGAACCATCGCCCGCCAGAACGGAAAATTCATCAGTTGCGGGTTTGCCGTGCCGAAGGCCCGGTGCTTGGCCTCCTTGTACTCCGCCAGGCTGCAGTCAAAGCTCCCATCGTGCGGCAGCCGAGTGAGTTCGGCCCGCAACTCGCCGTTGATTTCGTTGATGTCGGCACCCGCGGCAACCAGTAACCGCATGGTTGCCAGGTCACTGGCGGCCTGAATCGCGGAACCCATTTCGCTACGGTAGTTCACCTCCGCTCCGGCTTCGATGAGTCGCCGCACGCACTCCGGTGAACCGCACCCGGCTGCCTCGATAAGCGCGGTTCCACCAAAGTCGTCCTTCTGGTCGGGGTCGAGGCCCTGTTCGAGGAGCCACAGGAGCATCACGTGATCCTTGTTCCCGATAGCGTAGGTGAGTGGGCCCTGACCGCAACGGCCGCGCGCCTCTCGATCGGAACCGGCAGCCAGGAGCAGCCTCGCTTTGTCGATGTCCCCAGTTTGAAGGCTCAGCAACCAAGGGGTTCGTTCCCAGCGGTCGCGGGCCCCGAGATCATCTCCCGCATCGATCCGCGTCCGCACATCCTCGATGGGCCGCAGCGCCACCGCCCGGTGAAGAGAAGTCCATCCGAGAGGGACCGGGTTCGCGCCGGCGTCCAGCAGCAGGCCCACAGCGTCAAACCGTCCTACCCGGGACGAGACGCTCAGTGCCGACTCCCCGTATTCGCTCTCGGCGTCGAGGTCGGCCCCGCGTTCGATCAAAAGGTGAAGAACCGGGACAAGCTGTTCATCGTCCATGATAGACCGGCCGTGCATGACGTCGATCATCGCGGTGTAGCCGTGCGGGCGAACGTAGCGGATGTCATCCCCCGCATCCAGCAACGACCGGATGGTCTCCAGGTCGCCTTTGCCCACGGCCTCGGAAAGGTCCGGGTTCGCCATGCCATAGCCTCCAGTTGATTCCCTGTATAACGACGACGCTTCCTCGGGGTTCATGGTTCGTTCGACTTGGGAAACCCAGCCCCCGGCCGACTGAAACGGCGATCCGGATCGCGTCGCGCCCCGGCAACGGGGTCGTCCGGGTGGTGCCGTCGTATAATGGACATGGCGGTGTCATCGCCCACTCAGACCACCGCGAACCGGGAGGAGCGACACCATGGCGGACACCTTGACCAGGAACTCACCAGCCCTGGACGGGTCGATCCCAACGACCGCGACGTCGATCGGCCAGTATCTCATTGATCGGCTCCACGCGCTGGGCGTGGAACACTGCTTCGGCATTCCGGGCGATTACGTGCTCGGTCTGTACAGCATGCTGGAGGCCAGCCCGATCGAGCTCGTCGGCATGACGCGCGAGGACGCCGCCGGGTTCGCGGCGGATGCCTACGCCCGGGTCCGGGGCCTGGGTTGCGTGTGCGTGACCTACTGCGTCGGTGGTCTGAGCTGCGCCAACAGCATCGCCGGCGCGTTCGCCGAGAAATCTCCGGTGGTCGTCCTGAGCGGGTCGCCCGGGATCTCCGAACGCGAACGCAACCCCTTGCTCCATCACAAGGTCCGCGGGTTCGACACGCAACTGAAGGTCTTTGAGCAGTTCACCGCCGCCTCGGCCGTACTGGACGACCCGCTGACGGCGTTCGCCGAGATCGACCGGGTGCTCGGCGCGGCCCTCCGATACAAGAGACCCGTTTACCTGGAGGTCCCGCGCGACCGGGTCCTGTCCAAGCCGATCGTCCCACATCGGCCCACGGAGGGGTTGCCGCCCAGTGATCCCGACGCGCTGCGAGAGGCGATCGACGAGGCCGCCGTCATGCTCATGACGGCCATGCGGCCAACGATCCTGGCGGATGTCGAGGTCCATCGGTTCGGGCTTCAGGACGAACTCGCCGCCCTCTCCGAAGAGACCGGACTGCCGATCGCCACGACCATCCTGGGCAAAAGCGTGATCTCCGAGGCCAACCCCCGTTTCGTGGGCGTCTACGAAGGGGCCATCGGTCGCGACGAGGTGACGGAATTCGTCGAGCGATCCGACTGCCTGCTGATGCTCGGCTGCTTCCTCAGCGACATCAACCTGGGCATTTTCACCGCCAACCTCGATCCGTCGCGTTGCATCAACGCCACCAGCGAGGACTTGCAGATCCGTCACCACCACTACCAGAACGTCCGGCTCGACGACTTCATTCGTGGTCTACGCGCACGCTCGCTACGACTTCGCGGCACACCGGTCCCCCGGCGACCCGAACCCGACCCCAGCACGGCTGGCCCGTACCCGGACGCGCCGATGACCTCGGCCCGGCTGTTCCAGCGCCTCAACAGGCTGGTCAGTGATGAGATGATCGTCATTGCCGATGTGGGCGACTCGCTGTTCGGTGCCACCGAACTGACCATCAGCCGTCGTACCGAGTTCATCAGCCCGGCGTATTATACCTCGATGGGCTTCGCCATCCCGGCTGCCGTCGGCGCCGGGGTGGCGAGCCCGACGCTGCGACCGCTGGTGATCGTCGGGGACGGCGCATTCCAGATGACGGGGATGGAGCTCTCGACGATCGTGAGGCAGGGCCTGAACCCGATCGTCATCGTTTTGAACAATCACGGTTACACGACCGAACGGTTCCTGCTCGAAGGGCCATTTAACGACATCCTCAACTGGTCGTACCACAAGGTGCCGGAACTGCTCGGCGCCGGCCTCGGGCTGGAGGTTACCAACGAGGCTGAACTTGAGGACGCGCTGGGTCGAGCGCTCGAGAACCGCGACTCCTTCACCTTGCTGAATGTCCATCTCGACCCACTCGACCGTAGCCCCGCCCTGGACCGCCTCGCGGGTCGACTGGCCGCTGCGCATCCGTCCTTCGATCGATGGAAACTGAACGGATCGACCTGGTTCCGCTGGTCAAGGCGGAAACACTCCGACCCCCCGCGGCCGCGGGGGGTCGGAGCGTCGAATTACGCGCGATCGTTCGTTCGACGGGTGCTTACCACTACTTTCCTCTTCTGGCCAGGAAGGACCGGGCGTCGAAGACGCCATTCCGCGCGAACTGGCCACGGGTGAAGACCCTCTGGCCCAGCGTCGTGACGCCGTAGCCGGTGTATTCCTTCTTGCTTCCGAGTGGGTCGTTCTGGTTGGCACCGTGGAAGAAGGTATTCAGGCGTCCGCCGAACCAGTAGTTGGGCAGAAACTGGCGGAATGGGGCCGGGAACCGACGAGCCGGTAGCCAGGTGAACCGGCCATAAGTCGCGGGCTGGGGGAGCAGACGCTCGCCAAAGCGGGGGACGGCGGCGTTTGGGTTCAAATTATCGAGCAATGCCGTCCGGTTTGCCGGCAATCCACCACCACCGGCCGGCGGCGGCGGGGGCGGCGGGGGCGGCGGCGGGGGCGGCGGGGGCGGCGTCGGCAATTCGGGCAAGGGGAGGAAGGCCCCTTGCAGCATGAACCCGCCACCGGCCAGGCTTCGGGAGGTTCCGGAGAGCGTGAACCCGGGGGCGCCGATGATGATGTCGCCGCGGGTATCGGTGTCCGCGGTCCGGGAGTTGAGCGCCCCGACCCGGCCCGCGACCGAGGCCCCGAGGAAGTTCGCTCCACTCGGCTGACTGAGGGTGATGATCAGCCCCGCGAAGGGGGCTTGCTCGATCGCGGATAGCGAGTGGGCCCCAAGCAAGGTGGGGTTCGAGTCGCCGGCGATCAGGTAGGCCTGGCCCTGCCCTCCGTTGACGCCCGGCGAGCCGATGAGGATCTCGTTGAACGTATCATTGTTGATGAACCCGGTCGGCGCCACCGAGTACCCCGCCATCGCGTTGCTGCCGACCCCGTCGAACTCGATGAAATTGATCCCGTTCGAGGCGAGGTCATTGAGGTTGAACGGCCCTCCGAGGATCGGCCCTGGCGGGTTGGGAGAGAGTGGCCGACCGAAGATGAGACTGACGCGTCCGGCATTGGTCAGGCCAGCGACATCGTAGCCCGGCGAGCCGATCATGACGTCGGCCAGGCCGTCGCCGTTGAAATCGCCGGCCGTGCTGACCGCCCAGCCGGTCGAATCCCCCGCACTCGAGCCGGTGAAGACCGCGCCGGGCAGGGTCGCGCCGACGACCCCGAGATTGATCGACGCCAGTGAGCCGGAGACCGTCGCGGCGGCCTGAAGGGTTCGCCAGCGTGTTCGCGTAGATCAGGTACGCGGAGCCATTCCCGTTGATCGAGCCGGTGACGCCGATGTCCGGGGCGCCGATCAACATGTCCGAGAGTGCCGGCGATCCGGCGATCGCGTTTCCCGTGGTGTTGCCTGCCGCGTTGACGGAGAAGCCGGCGGAGTCCCCACCGAAATCGCCCGCGAAGATCACCCCCGCCTGGCCGCCGGGTTGCCCGACCGTGTTCAGGACGATCGTCGCCGAACTCGCCGGCAACTGCCGGCCGTTGAGGACATAAACGGCCCCCTGGCTAGCCTGCCCGGAGACCGCCGCGTTCGGCGCGCCGATGGCGATGTCCACGAACCCATCGGCGATGAAGTCGCCGACCCCGGCCACCGAGTATCCGGTGCGCGAGTTGGGCTGGCCGAGGTTGACGAATCGGAGGATACTCAGGTCGTTATTGGCGCCGGTCGTGTTGTCCAGGTCCACCATCTTGTTCGTGCGGGCCGACAGAGTGCGCGACCCGTAGACCAGGTAGGCGCGTCCGGACTGGTTGGTCGCGCCCGACCGAGTCCGGGTCGCTCGGGGCGCCGATCATGAAGTCGGCCAGACCGTCGCGGTTGACGTCGCCGGCGGCGGACACCGAGGCCCCGAGCTGGGCGTTCAGACTGCTTCCGGCGACGAACGTCAGGCCGTTGAAGTTCAGGCCCGGCATCCCGTTCAACGGGTTGGTCTGTGACGTGTTGCCCAGCACGCCCAGGTCGCCGATGCGCTGTTGCGAGGTCAGGTTCAGCCAGTTGGCGATCATCGGCCCGGTGAGGGTGGCCTCATTCGAGCCGAAGACCAGGTAGGCCGTCCCGGGGCCGGTGCCGAGGGTTGGGCTCGTCGAGCCCGAGGCGATCGTCGGCGCGCCGATGAGGAAATCGTCAAACCCGTCACCGTTGGTGTCGCCCAGTTCCGCGACCGACCAGCCGGCACCGCCGATTTGCTGCAACCCCGCCTCGAGCACGCCGTACGGACCGGGCAACTGGGGGTTCGCCGTATCGCCGGCGACGTTGGCCAGGTCGATCGCCAGGGCGATCCTGGGCTCGAGTGCCTGTATGGTCGGGCGGTATTTTCGCCGGCGTCGCGTCAAGGACGTCGCCAGGCGGGTCCTGCTGGCCTCATTCATGGGAGACTCCCTTCTCCAACGGTCCCCAACCACGGCTCCATTGACGGCCGCCGGAGCAAACTGTCGCCGACGGCTCGTGTCCATTCGCTACTGTGATTCGGCGCCCGCCAACCCGGCCCTGCATCGAACCTCGGTACAGAATCTCATTGGATCCGATTCAACCCGCGCAACCGCGCCAACCGATACCACGAGACATCAGCACCGCGCCGTGCGTACCGACCCGTCCGAATCGGGTTCGCATGCGGGGATCGGCGACGGTGCGTGGCCGGGGCTATCGGCTCCGGCCCACAGTAGGGATCATGCAAGACACGGAGGTCGCCGGCATGACCGTCCCCAAGCACCTCGTTCGATCTCGACCGGTTCGACGGAAGCGACCGACCTGGTCGACACTTGCCCTGGCGTCGGTTCTTGGGCTCTCGTCCGGTTGCGGGCGCGAGTTCTTCCGCAACTGGGCGGACCAGGACGTGACCGAGGCCGTCTTCGAGAAGAGCCGGGACCCTCGCTGGCGAATCGACCTGTTCTCGATCGAGCCGCCGTCGATGGCCCGGTTCGCGGACCCCTACGACCCGGACCGCCCCCCGGCCCCGCCCGACGACCTGGCGGCCGAGGCCCTCTCGCCGGTGCCGCAGTGGCCACACCACCGGCTGCTGGTGCCCGCCGAAGGGACCGGGTACATGGCCATGCTGGACTCCTGGCGCCGCGATCGGCCGTATCGTGAGGAACAGGCGGAAGAACGCGACGAGGCGCCGCCGGCGCCGCCCCGTCCGTCGGCCCCTCCGCCGACGCCCGCCACGTCGGCGACACCGCCATTCGGGGCGGACACCCCTCCACCGATCCCCACCCCGGACAACACCCCTGGTCTGCCGGCGCTCGACGCCCCGGGCCTCCTCGCGCCGGGCGGGGAAATCCCCGAACCGATCGAGAATTCGGGGGTGCCCTCGGAGGAGTTGACGCCTAATTCTAATGGGGCCAATGCCCCGGCCCCTCCCGCATCACTCAACCCTGACACGACTTCCGGCGCCTTGAACCCCCAGGCCCGGTCCACTCGACGGGACCCCGGCGTGCAGCTCTCCGCCTTCCAGACGACCGAATCGACCCCGACGGCCCCCGGGGCCACGTCGATCGAGGTCCGTCCCGAGCAGGTCGAGGGCATCAACCCGCCGGTCCCGGCCGCGCCGGGCGAGGCCCCCTCCCCGACCGGCGAGGACCCCTTCCGCGGGCCGCCGGTCGTTCCGCTCGACCCGGACTCGGTCGACATCGACCTGACCCGTCCGGCCGACCCCCGCACGGGCCTGACCCCGGAAGCCTATGCCGAGGCGGGCCGTACCACGGCCGGGCTCTCGGGCCTGCTCAACCCGCCGGCCGTCCCCTTCAGCCACACGGAGGCCGCGGGCCTGCCCGAGGGGAGCCGGCCCTACATCGTGTACCCCGACGCAAGCCCTGACGCTGGGCCTGATCAACAGCCGGAGCTACCAGCTCCAGATCGAGGGCGTTTACCTGGCGGCCCTCGACGTCACGCTGGCCCGCTGGAACTTCGCGCCGCAGTTCAGTGCCGGGCTGACACCCGGTGGCACGTCCGCCGGGGGGTTGCTCTCCAACTTCCCGAACTCCTACCTGTACCGAACCCAGGAGGTCCTGGGCGGTCAGGCGTCGCAGTTGAACTTCGGGACCGCGGCCGGGGTCGGCAAGATTTTCTCGTTCGGCGGGAGGCTGGTGGCCAACTTCGCCAACCAAGTTGCGTTCAACTTCACCGGCGCGAACCCGGTGCAGCCGACGGTCCAGTCGATCCTGCCGCTGTCGTTCGTCCAGCCGTTCCTGCGAGGTGGCGGCCGGGCGGTGACTCTCGAACCATTGACCCTCGCCGAGCGTAACCTCCTGTACACGGTTCGCAACTTCGCCCGCTTCCGTCAGACCTTCTTCCCGAGCGTCCTGACCTCGCGTAGTCCGGCCACGACCTTCGCGGGCGGCGGCGGCGGGGGAGACCCGACGGTCGGCTTCCTGGCCGTGCTCCAGTTGCTCCAGGTCGTCGAGAACTCGACCAAGACCGTTGCGGCCTTCGAGCAGCTTCTGAAGGGCTACCAGGAGATGGCCGAGGGCGGCGGCTCGGGCGTCTCACAGACTCAACGTCGATCAGATCGAACTCAGTCTCCAGAACCAGCGACAGAGCCTGTTGCTCGCCCAGATTGCCTACCAAAACTCGCTCGATCAATATAAAATCCAACTGGGCCTGCCTCCCGACCTGCCGATGGTCCTCGATCGCGGCCTGACCAAGGGCTTCCGCGACGTCTTCGAGCGAATCGACGAGTGGTTCACTGACGAGGACCGCGAGCCGTCCGAGCTGCCGGGCTATGTCGCCCAGTTGCCGGAACTGCCGGACGTGATCATCGACGGTCGGCCGGTCGTCGCCCTCGGCATCAAGCCGGACCAGCGGGAGGACGTGTTGCTGGCGGCCGAACGACTGGCCCTGGAGAACCGCTACGAGTTGATGAACCAGCGGGCCCAGTTGTACGACGCCTGGCGATCAGCTCGCCGTCCGGGCCAATGCCCTCAAGGGCGTCTTCAACATCGGCGTCACGAATCAGATCTTCAAGCCCCCGCACCACGACCAACCCCTTTGCCTTCTCCGACCAGGCCAAGCAGTTCAACCTGACGCTTCAACACGGAATTGCCCCTGGTCCGACTTCAGCGAGCGCAATACCTACCGCCAGGGTGTTATCCTGTATCGACAGGCCCAGCGCGCCCTGATGGCCCTGGAGGACCCGATCAAGTTTCAGGTCCGCAGTGACATCCGTGGCCTGATTCCAGCAGTCCAGCAGCTACGACATCCAGCAACGCCAGCTGGTCGTCAGCCTCCAGCAGAAGGACAACACCCAGCGAACGATCTTCGCTCCTCCTGGCCCCGGCGACAGTGGCTCCTCGAACGCGACGGCCAACACCCAGCAGCTGACCACCGCCCAGACCCAGTTGCTCAGTTCTCAGAACAGCCTCGTCTCGACCTGGGTCAGCTACATCACCCAGCGCATCGCGCTGTACAGCGACCTCGGCATCATCCCCTACGACGAATGGGAGGCCTACTATGAACTTTTCCCTTCCGAATCCAGCCCGGTCAACCGCCGGCCCCGCCACAGACCGCGAGCGGACGTCCCAGCCCGGCAGCGGCCGACGCGACGCCGCGGGGAATTCGTAAGGTTCCGCTCGTCATCGGCGCGATGGTCGTGGCCGGCGGCGGCGGTGGCGTTGACCACCGTCCCCGGCCTTGGCGGATCGCTGGGCCTGAGTGGGATGTTTGACTCTCCGTTCGCGAACGTCATCACCTACAAGGTTGAACGCAAGAAACTGCCGGTGACCGTCCTCGAGCAGCGGCAGCCTGGAAAGCTCGAACAACACCGACGTCAGCAACGAGGTCGAGGGCATGACCACGATCCTCTTCGATCGCGCCGGAGGGCAGCCAGGTCAAGAAAGGGGAGATGGTCTGCGAGCTTGACAGCGCCGGCCTGCGCGACCAGCTCGTCAACCAGGAAATCACCACCAAGCGCGCCGAGGCCGACCTGGAGCAGGCCAAGAAGACGCTCGAAGTCGCCGAGATCTCCGTTAAGGAATACCTCGAAGGCACCTTCCCGGAACTCCAGCAGAACGCCGAAGGGGCGATCGCCCTGGCCAAGTCCGAGCTGGCCCGAGCCGAGGAACGGCTCAAGTGGTCCGACCGGATGCTCGAGATCGGCTACGTGACCCAGCAGCAGAACTATTCCGACCAGCTGGCACTTCAGAAGGCCGAGTTCTCGCTGCGGGAGGCCGAGACCAAGCTCAAGGTGCTCGAAAAGTACACCAAGGACAAGCAGGTCAAGGAACTCCAGGCGGCCGTCGAGAAGGCCCGTTCCGACATGCTGGCCAAGCAGTCCGCCTACGAGCTCGAGAAGACCAAGGAGCAGAAGCTCGGCGACCAGATCGACAAGTGCATCCTGACGGCCCCGAGCAACGGGCTGGTCGTCTACTCCAATGAGCAGAACCGCTTCGGCGGGTCCAACCAGGCGCTGATCGAGGAAGGGGCCAGCGTCCGCGAGCGTCAGAAGATCTTCAGCCTGCCCGACCTCGACCGATGCGCGTCAACACCAAGGTCCACGAGTCGATGGTGGACCGGGTGACGCCGGGCCTGAAGGCCCGCATCCGGGTCGATGCCTTCGCGAGCCGCGAGCTGATCGGCACGGTGCAGCTCGTCAACCCCCTGCCCGACCCGAGCAGCTTCCTCAGCTCGGACATCAAGGTCTACACCACGATGATCTCGATCGACAACGGCTTCTCGGAGCTTCGCCCCGGAATGACCGCCCAGGTCGAGATCCTGGTGACCCAGCTCGACAACGTCCTGTCGGTCCCCGTCCAGGCGATCCTGCGAGTTCAAGGGCAAGGATTACGTCTACACCCGGCTGCCGAGGGCGAACTTCCTCCGGAAAGAGGTCAAGCTGGGCATCTCGAACGACAAGCTCATCGAGGTCAAGGAAGGAATCAACGAGGGCGATGAGGTCGCGTTGAATCCGGTCGCCCTGATGAGCGAGAGCGAGAAGCGCGACGCCTTCTCGGTGGCCTCCAAGGGGGCCGGTGGGGCGGGTGATTGGTCGGCCGACGCCGTCGCGGCGGGGCGGTCGCCGGGCGAGATCGGCCCGGACGGCAGCCGGCGGCCAAGAAGGACGGTCGGTGAAGCCAAGAAGAAGGCCGGAGCTGGCGGCGACGCTCGCGCCATCTTCCAGAAGCTCCAGAGCCTGAGTGAGGAGGATCGCACCAAGTTCCGCGACCCGAGCATCGAGCGAGCCGAAAAGCAGGAACTGATGAAGAAGGCCGGCATCACCGACGCCGAGATGCAGCAAATGCAGCAGATGCATGCAGCAGTTCCAGGGCGGCGGCGGGGGTGGCCCGGCGGCGTCGGCGGCGGCCCGGTGGCCGGGGGCGGTCGGTGGCGGCGGTGGTGGTGGCGGCGTGGCGCGTGGCGGTGGCGGTGGCCCCGGTGGTCCGGGAGGTGGTGGCCAGTGATTAGCGCCGGCAAGCCCATCGTCCGACTCCGCGACGTTCGCAAGACGTACGTCATGGGGCACAAGTCGTCGGGCGGCTTCTTCGGAAGCCGCAACGGCGACGGGCAGGCCCCACGACCGTCACGGTCCACGCCCTCCGGGGCGTGGACCTCGACGTCATGCAAGGCGAGTACATCGCCATCATGGGCGCGTCCGGCTCCGGCAAGAGCACCATGCTCAACCTGCTGGGCTGCCTCGACCGCCCCACCAGCGGCGCCTACATCCTGGGCGACCAGGACGTCTCGACTGCTCGACGACGACGAGCTGTCCGAGGTGCGCAGTCGTTACATCGGCTTCATCTTCCAGTCGTACAACCTGATCCAGCAGTACACGGTGCTCGAGAACATCGAGCTGCCCCTGACCTACCAGGGTGGCGGTGTCGTGTCCGAGGAAGACCACCAGCGCGCCACCGAGCTGGCCGGAGTCGTCGGCCTGGCCGAACGGCTCGACCACCGTCCCATGCAGCTCTCCGGCGGTCAGCAGCAGCGCGTCGCCATCGCCCGCAGCCTGATCAACGATCCGTACATCATCCTGGCCGACGAGGCGACGGGTAACCTCGACAGCATCACCGCGGCTGAGATCATGGCGATGCTCGAGAAACTCAACGACACGGGCAAGACCATCATCATGGTCACCCACGAAGACGACATCGCCCAGCACGCCAAGCGCATCATCCGCATGCGCGACGGCGTGGTCATCGAGGACACGCCGAGCCCTCGGATGATGCGAAGTCCAGAGCTGCCGGGGCTGGGCTGGAAGGCTAAACGGGCCCTCACCTCCTCAAGCCGCTCTCGGGGCGGAGCCGACACACGATCTCTCCGCAGCGAATCGAATTCTCACGTTCCGGTTTCCGACCGGGATGCACCCATATCGACGACTCCCGAATCGGGGAGCGATGCACCCATGGGACGCATCTGGCGGAGCCTGAAACTCGGCTTGAAAAGCCTGCTGCTGCACAAGCTGCGGTCGGGCCTGACGATCCTCGGCATCGTCTTCGGCGTGGGGGCGGTCATCGCCATGCTCGCCGTCGGCGAGGGCTCCAGCCGCGAGGCCCAGGCCCGCTTCCGCGCCCTGGGGGCGACCAACATCATCATCCGCTCGGTCAAGCCGAGCGAGGAAACCCAGGCCGCCGGCGGCCGGCCGGCCCGCATCCTGAACTACGGGCTGAAGTACGACGACTACGACCGCATCCTCGCCACAGTGCCGACCATCAAGAAGGCCCTGCCGATCCGCGAGATCCGCAAGGAGATCCGCCGCCTGAACTTCGCGCTCGACGGCCGCGTCGTCGGCACGACCGCCGACTACGCCGACTTCAACCGCCTGGACATGGCCAAGGGGCGGTTCCTGACGATCGCCGACAACGAGCACTATGAGAACGTCGCCGTGCTGGCCCACGAGACGGGCAAGACGCTGTTCCCGTATGAGGACCCGCTCGGCCAGACGGTCAAGCTGGGCAGCGACTACTACACGGTCGTCGGCGTCACCGCCGAACGTGCCAGTTCGGCCGGCATCGGCGGCAGCCTGGCGGCGCAGGACTTACAACAAGGACGTCTACATTCCGCTCAACACCTGCAAGCTGCGGTTCGGCGAGCGGATCATCGACAACCGATCAGGCCAGATGTCCGCCGAGGAGACGCAGCTCTCGCAGATCACCCTTCAGCTCTACGACACGCGAGCAGGTCCTCCCCTCCGATCCGGTCATCCGTCGCGCCGTGGAGCCCTGGCACCCCAAGAAGGACATCGATATCATCGTCCCGCTGGAGCTCCTGCATGGAAGCCCAGCGCACGGCCCGGCAGTGGAGCTTCGTGCTCGGGACCATCGCCTCGATCTCGCTGCTGGTCGGCGGCATCGGCATCATGAACATCATGCTGGCAACCGTGACCGAGCGAACCCGCGAGATCGGCATCCGTCGGGCACTGGGGGCCAAGCGACGCGACATCACCGAGCAGTTCCTGATCGAGTCGATCGTGCTCTCCGGCGTCGGCGGACTGCTCGGCGTCGCTCTCGGCGTGGGCATTCCGTATCGCCATCAAGTACTTCGCCTCCGGGATGAACCCGATCGTCACCGCCAGTTCGGTGTTGCTGGCCTTCGGCATCTCGGTGGGCGTGGGCGTTCTCTTCGGGTTGTACCCGGCCCGTCGGGCCGCTCTGATGGACCCGATCGAGGCCCTGCGGCACGAGTGATTCCCGCACATGCGATTCTTGCTCCGCGACGCATGGCCAACAGGTCTTGCGTCGCAAGGCAGGGATGATTACGCTTGAGGATCATCGTTATGCCGCGGCGCCGGGCTTACCTGGCGTCGCGGCCTTTGCTTTACGAACGGGTGACTCACCTCCCTGGGGCCGGATCAGCCGGCCCGCCCGGTAGTGCGCCGCAACTAGTCATTCGCACGCGGACGCGAGACCGTGTCCCGCCTGGAGCAGCACGCATGTCCAACGAGCGGATCCCGATGTCGAAGGAAGGCTACGAGAAGAAGAAAGCCCAACTCGACAAGATGACGAACGAGGACATGCCCCGGATCGCCGAGCAGATCGCCCAGGCCCGCGGCTATGGCGACCTCTCCGAGAACGCGGAGTACGATGCCGCCATGGAAGCCCAGGGCATGCTCCAGGCGCGTATCAATGACCTGCAGGACCAGCTCGCGCCGCGCAATGATCGTCGATCGCTCGACCTTGCCGAAAGATCGCGTCGTTTTCGGCTCGAAGGTCCGCGTCGTTGACCTTGACGACGACTCCGAGGAAGACTTCACCCTGGTCGGTCCCGGCGAGGAAGACTACGACCAGAACAAGATCCTCACCACCAGCCCCATCGGTCAGGGCCTGCTCGGCAAGAAGCTCGACGATGTTGCCGAAATCGCCATTCCAAGCGGAACCCTCCGGCTGCGCGTCGTGAAAATCCTCTTCGACTGATTTCCGTTGTCCCGTCCCCGACCGGTGCCGGCGCTCGACGAATGTATGACGATGCCCGCGGCCGACCACTCCCTCGGCAACGGAGCGGTGAAGGTCAACGGCTCATCCGTCTCGGGGTGATGAACAGTCAGTGCGCGGGCATGCAAAGCGATGCCCACGGAAAATGCGACCGCGCTCCCATACAACCGATCGCCGAGAATCGGGCAGCCGCGGGATGGCGGTCTGGACACGCAGCTGATGGGTACGTCCAGTTTCCGGTTGCAGGCGAAGCCAGCAGCAATTCACTGGCAACCGCGTCGCCGGCTCGACGTGAAATCGCGTGACGGCCTCTCGAGCTCGGGGCGTTCCGGGTCGGCAAACCTGCACGCAACCCAGGCCGGTGTCGTCGTGATAGAGCCAGTCGGTCCAGAGGCCATCGGTCCGATCGGGCCGACCGGCGACGATGGCCCAGTACTCCTTAACAACCCGCCGACGCTCGAATTGCCGGGAGAACCTTGAGGCCGCGCGTGGCGTCTTCGCCCACAGGACGATGCCGGAGACCGGGCGATCAAGGCGGTGGACCGTCCCGACGTACGCCCCCGGATCGTCGGTACAGAGATAGTCCCGGACCTCCGTCAGGAGGGTCGGTCCGGCGATCGGCGGCGCCTGGGTCGAGGTTCCCGCCGGCTTCGACACGACGAGACAGTGCTCGTCTTCGTACAGGACGGTCAACGACACCCCGGCCTCCAGGTTCGAGGTCTCCGAACGCGGTCCGCGTCCGGAGACCATCTTACCCCGTGATCCAGGGCACGTCAGGCAAGGATATGCTGGGGGGCTTCGGCCCGGCACGAGCAGGGAACCTGGCTCAGTACGAGCCCGGTGTCATCGAGGGGGCCGCGATGCCCGCACCACCCGAGCCCATGTCGGGCAGGCCCTGAAGCGGCTCCGGGTCGGGAACACCGGCACTCATGCCGGCCCCCGTCATGGAACTACCCGGATCATAGGCTGAGGGACCGTAGGCACCTGCCCCTGCCCCGGCACCCGCCCCGACCATTGCCGGCTGGTTACTGTAAGAGGGGTCGGCCCCGTACCCCGCCATGGACGGGTTCGTGCCCGCCATGGCCGGGTTTGCGCCCGCCATCCCGGCCCCGTAGGGGTTCACCGACGACGCCGGTTGGGAGCTAAACCCAACCTGAGGCGCTTCGCCGGAACCGTACGTTTCGTAAGCGGGTTCGGGAGGAATCTCAGGCTGTCGAAGGTTGTGACAGCCGGACCCCGCCACCACGAGGGCCACGCCCAGAGCCAAGCAGGTTAGACCGTTCAGCATGCGCCGATCCATCGGCATTCTCCTCTCTTCCCGTCCCTGGGAATTCAAACCCGGCCGAAACCATCGATCGTGGTGCGGCCAAGCCCGTTGGCATCGAGATAGATGTGCGCGTTCCACTCCGAGGCATCCGCCCCGGAGACTGCGGGATCATAGCGTGATCTTCCGAAGGGTCAACCCAAAACGTTCCAGGGAACCATCGACAAACCGACGCAACCTCACCCTTACCGCACATCGTCGCGGATGATTTTGTGGATACAGGAGGCCCACGATCGGATTGTCCGGCTGCTCGACGCCGTGCCCCTGGGGGTCGACAGCGTCGCGATCAAGCCAAACGGCCCCGACGCCGCGGGGCGTCGGGGCCATTCTCGATTCGATCCAGTCGAGGAGAGTTTACCGATGTGGATCAACCCTTGACCGCGGCGGCGTGGCGACGGGCGACCTCATCCCAGTTCACCGTGTTCCACCAGGCGGCGACGTAGTCGGGACGCTTGTTCTGGTACTTCAGGTAGTACGCGTGTTCCCAGACATCCAGCCCGAGCAATGGAGTGCCCTTCTGGTTCGCCTCGACGACATCCATCAGGGGGTTGTCCTGATTGGCCGTCGAGGTCACAGCCAGTTTGCCGTCCCGGAGCACCAGCCAGGCCCAGCCTGACCCGAAGCGGGTGGCGGCGGCGTTGGAGAAGGCGGTCTTGAAGGAGTCGAAACCCCCCAGCTCGGAATCGATCGCCTTGGCCAGATCACCCGAGGGCGTGCCGCCCGCCGCCCGGCTTCATGCTCGGCCAGAACAGGGAGTGATTGATGTGTCCGCCGCCGTTATTTCGGACGGCCGTGCGAATGTCCGTCGGCAAGGAACCGAGGTTCGCGACCACGTCCTCGATCGGCTTGCCCATCATGTCGTGGCCCTTGAGGGCGTCGTTGAGCTTGCTGACGTAGGCCCCATGATGCTTGTCGTGGTGGATCTGCATCGTCTGGGCATCAATGTTCGGCTCGAGCGCCGCGAAATCGTAAGGCAACGGCGGGACGGTGTACTCGGCCATGCGGTAGGCTCCTCCAGAGTGTTGTGGGGCGAGACGTTCAATTGTCCGGCGTGACTCAGACATGCCGGTCGACAGGCCGAGAACCCGGCAGGGCGGTGCCGGGTGGCACCCTCATAGCAGAGGCCATGTCGGCAAGGGCTCGGATCGGTCAGGCTACCACACGCGGCCGATCTCACTCAAACGGATCAGGGGACACCACAAGAGGCTCGTCGTCCCGCATGGTCTCCTGCACCGGATCGTCGAGAGCGACCGAATTCGGCATGCTCATCATCCTTGCGACCGGGTCACACCGACTCGATAATAGGGCGTCGCCTCCCTCGCACGAAGCCACTCGCCGCGTCGGCCAGTTCGGCTCGTCCGTCGGGACGGTTTCCGATCCGCCATCCGCATGAGTTCTCGTCGATGGCCGCTGACGGCATGAGCATCATCCTGGGCCTCAGCGCCTTCTACCACGACTCCGCCGCGGCCCTGGTTCGGGATGGCTCGATCGTCGCCGCGGTTCAGGAAGAACGATTCACGCGCCGCAAGTACGATGCCAGGCTTCCCGTACAGGCGATCGAGTACTGCCTGGGCTCAGCCGGGCTTGAGCCGGAAAATCTGGACTACGTTGCCTATCTACGAGCAACCACTGACCAAGTTTGAACGGCTGATCGAGACGTACGTCACCCGTGCCCCGGCGGGGTTCGCCAGCTTCCGGCAGGCGCTGCCCGTCTGGCTCGGCCAGAAACTGCACATTCCACGCGAGGTCCGCCGCGGTCTCGGCCACCGTTTCCGGGGCCGCATCCTCTACCCCAGTCACCACGAGTCCCACGCCGCCAGCGCCTTCTTCCCCTCCCCCTTCGAGGAGGCGGCCATTCTGACCCTTGACGGGGTCGGCGAATGGTCGACCACGACCATCGGCCGTGGTCGCGGCAATCGGATCGAGTTGTTCGAGGAGCTTCGCTTCCCCCACTCGCTGGGCTTGCTCTACAGCGCATTCACTTATTATTGCGGCTTCAAGGTCAACGCCGGCGAGTACAAGCTGATGGGCCTGGCCCCCTACGGCGAGCCTCAGTTACGTCGACCTGATCCTCGACCGGCTCATCGACCTCAAGGACGACGGCAGCTATGCCCTCGACATGTCGTACTTCACCTACACGCACGGCCTGCGGATGACCGGCGAGCGGTTTCATCAGCTCTTCGGCGGCCCGCCGAGACAACCCGAATCGCCGGATCACCCAGCGGCACATGGACATCGCCGCCAGTATCCAGAAGGTTTGCGAGGAAGTCGTCCTGCGGTCGGCGCGGCATGCCTGGGAGCGAGCCGGACGCCCAACGAACCTCGTCATGGCGGGGGGCGTCGCCCTGAACTGCGTCGCCAACGGCCGTCTTCTGCGCGAGGGACCATTCGAGCGAATCTGGATCCAGCCGGCCTCCGGCGATGCGGGAGGTGCCCTGGGCGCGGCCCTGTTCGTCTGGCACCAGTTGCTCGGCAAGCCCCGACAGCCGGCCATCCCGGATTCGCAACAGGCCTCACTGCTCGGCCCGAGCTTCACCGGCGCGGAGGTCCGTTGTGTGCTCGACGACCTCAAGGCGGCCTACCGCCACATCGACGACGAACCCGCCCTGCTCGACGAAGTGGCCGGGGAACTGGCGAATGGAAAGATCGTCGGCTGGTTCCACGGTCGCGCCGAGTTCGGCCCTCGCGCCCTCGGCGCCCGTAGCATCCTGGCAGACCCTCGAAACCCCCGGATGCAGGCCGACCTGAACCTCAAGATCAAGTTTCGCGAGGGGTTCCGGCCGTTCGCCCCCTGCGTCCTCCGGGAGCACGTCCACGACTGGTTCGAGATGCGTGCCGGCGAGGATTCCGCGTACATGCTCCAGGTGGCTCCCGTCCGGGAATCGAAACTCGTCCCACTGAACGCAGCCGAGCGTGATACCCTGCTCCACGACCCGGACCTTTCGCGACGAGTCAACCTCATTCGCTCGGTCGTGCCGGCGATCACCCATGTGGACTCCAGCGCCCGGATCCAGACCGTCGATGACCGCCATGGCCGCTTCCAGCGGCTTCTTCGAGCGTTTCACGAGAAGACCGGTTGCCCGATCCTCGTGAATACCAGCTTTAACCTGTCCTGGGAACCGATCGTCCTGACTCCCCGGGAGGCCTACCGCTCCTTCATGCAGTCCGAGATGGACGTGCTGGTCCTGGAAAACTGCGTGCTCAGAAAGTCCGAGCAACGACTGGGCCTCATGCTCAATCCGGATCATAACTCCAATACACGACCACCGGAGAACTCCCCGTGGGCGGACCCACAAACGGGGGAGCCCCTAATCGCGACCCCAAACGAGCTTCTGAATTCCACCACCGGGTCGAGTTATGCCATCGTCGACGGCATTCCCAGGCTCTACATCGGGTCGCTCGACGTGGGCGACGGCAAGGATCGGCCGCGTTCAGAAACCCGGATGGACGCACCGTCGGCCAATAGCCCGTACCGAGATGTCGATACACCGCGGGTGCTTCTGGAGCGAATGCGATCGTTTAAACCGTTCCAAACCCTCGGAGATCAGCTTCCTTACGGGGCCCGCATCGTGGAGATCGGCTGCGGCGCGGGCACACTGACCAACTTCCTGTCGATCTCACACAGGTCCGTGCTCGGCATGGATCCGGACATCGAGAACCTTCGGGCTGCGCAGGCCTTCAAGACGGCACATAATATCGAACGGGCCGCCTTCGCTCACATGAATCTGGCGCATCCGGCACTGCGTGAAGAGTTCTTCGATGTCGTCATCTCCCATCCTCTCCGTAACGACCAGACGACGCCTCCGTGCGCTTTCACAACCGCAGGACGACTTTTGAGAAATGAAGGGTACTTCCTCGTGTTTGTTCCAGACCTGTTTGGATCACCGCTTCACATCGTTGCTAGCCGGTTCGGAGGGGTTCGTCGAGTTTCCGGATGGCCATTCCGGAGTCAATTTCTGGGCGTTTCCTTGAACACGGTCATCCGCTGGATGCGGGCAGCGAAACTCGATTTCGTGAACGCGATGCCCATGCCGACACTCGATACATCACTTCGAGGTGGCGAGAGCCTGTTTACGCCTTGCGATCCGGGAACGGCAATTGGGCGGCTGATCTCGCAACTGGCTCATTCCGGAACGAGTGCCCGCTGGGGTGGTACGATCTTGGTGATCGGACAGAGGCAGATGCGAGAAGCGAGACGGCCATGATTGATCCGCGGACTCCGGACGAGGCGACACCGGAACTGACACCCCGCTTGCTTCGGGAATTCGCCGGCCTCTGCCTCCTGTGCTTCGGCGTTCTGTTCGCTCTGAGCGCGTACAGGCACAGCGGACACCCAAACACGACTGGGTGGATCGTCGGAGCGGTCGCCCTGGCGATCGGCATTCCTGGCCTGATTCACCCTGCGGTTGTACGACCGATCTACCTGGTGGCGCATGCAGTCACGCGACCCATCGGCCAGTTCGTCGGCCTCGGCCTCCTGGCATTCGTCTACTATGGCTTGATTACCCCGCTCGCCCTCGTCTTTCGTGTGTTGGGGCGAGATTCCCTTGGCTTGCGACGTCGGGACACCAGGAGTTACTGGGTTCCGAGGCGAGACCCCGGCGACGTCCGTCGCTACTTGCGACAATTCCAGCAGCAGTCAGGTGTTCCCAACGTTGCCACCCCGAGCCGTACAATCCCCTCGAAACCAGGCACGGCCGTCCCTGATCCGACACCGGCCTCCGGAGCACGTCATGGAACCCGATGAACCCGCGACCGGATCCGCGTCGGATTCGGCCAGCGACCCCTTCGCGGGCGAGAGTGACCCGGGCTTCCTTGCCGAGTTCTGGGATTTCCTCAGAACGAGCAAGAAATGGTGGATGCTCCCGCTGCTCGCCGTCTTCCTCTTGATGGGACTGCTCCTGGTCCTGTCCCATACCGCAGCCGCACCGTTTATTTACACGCTGTTTTGATCGGTTAAGTCGAGAAGTAACTTTCCAGAGATGCTGGCGACCGGGAGAATGGAACCCTGGACGAGCCTCCGGCTCCGAGCCCACTGGCCGTTGAATGACTTTTTCGGTGTTCCCCGACGGCTTGACCGAAGGGGGACCACACCCTCATAATGTTCCTATCCAAGGTGCGTTCGCGCCTCGGACACATCCTCTCGATTGCCGCACGTTCACTTGACGGCATGTCCACCGAAGTCGGAAGGGGCTGTTGATGCATCCAGCATCGGAACCGCTGACCGTGCGTCCCCGAAGTTCCGTCGTCACCAGGCGTCCCCGCCGACTCCGCTGGCCATTGGTCATTCTTGCTACACTGGGGGTGATGGCGGGGATCGGTTGGTTCTCCGGATTGCGGCCGGCGACGCTCTGGGCGGAGGGCCCTGGGGGGCCTCGGACCACCACTTCGTGACACTACTCGTCGACCGGGGTGAGGTCTCCGTCTATGTAGTCGAGAGCGGTGTACTTGAAGACGCCAACAACGCGGTCGTCAAGTGCGAGGTCGAAGCGATCACCGGCGTCGTGACTTCAGGTGGCGGTGGTCGCGGCGGCGGAGGTTCGGGTCAATCCTCCGGCGGAGGTGCGATGGGGGGGGGCGGTGGGGGTTCGATGGGGGGTGCCGGCGGAGCAAGTGGTGCCGGCGGAGCAAGTGGTGCCGGCGGAGCAAGTGGTGCCGGCGGAGCAGCCGGGGGTGCTAGTGGTGCGTCAGGTGGTGCCGGCGGAGCAATGGCGAGCCTTTCAAGCGGCTTGAGCGTTCAGAAACCGTCGATTCAAAGCTTCAACTTCAAGGTCCAGCCCCACGTACCGTTGCGACCGATGTCCGCATCCTCCTCGGCCATGTCCTCCAGCGCGATGGGCAACATGAGCATGGATGGGGGAGGTGATTTCCAGGAGCGGTCGGGTTCGACACGAATTCTCACGATCCTCCCGGAAGGAACCCCCGTCCGGAAGGACGAGGTGGTCTGTACCCTCGATTCGGCGACCTTCCGCAATGAACTCCAGGAGCAGAAGATCCGGTACGCTCAGGCGCAGTCCTGGGTCGAGCAGGCGCAGAAGGTTCTGGAAGTCAGCCAGATTTCCCTGGAGGAATACACGAAGGGTGTTTACCCGCAAGACCGGCTGCTCATCAATCAGTACATTGCGACGTGCCGGACTCAACTCGAAAAGGCTCGCAACGACATGGAATGGGCGCCAGCAGGCGCTGGAGAAAGAACTGGTGACACCGTCTCAGGTCGATGCCAATCGCTTCGAGCTCCAGCGATCCGAGCTCGCCCTGCGCGAGGCCGAGGGGATGAAGCACCGGCTCGAGAACTTCGCCCGTCTCCGGATCATCCGGGAGCTTGAAGCGAAGATCGAATCGGTCAAATCCGATTTGTACGCTCAGCAGTCGGCATTCCAGATCGAGAAGGACCGCCTGAACCGACTTGAGATCAACATCGAACATTGCACCCTCAAGGCCCCTCGTGACGGCATCCTGGTTTACTCCAATGAGTCAAACGGTTGGGGCCGTGTGGAGACGATGATCCAGGAAGGGACGACGGTTCGAGAGGGCCAGGCCATTTTTCAGGTGCCCGATCCGACCCATATGCTCGTCAAGGCGACGATCAACGAGTCGAAGATCAGCAAGGTCTTCGCCGGGCAACACGCCTGGATCCGAGCGGATGCGTTCCCCGATGAAGCACTATCGGGGACCGTTCAGGAGGTGACTCCGATCCCAAGCCAGGGGGGCAACCCCTTCTCGGACATTAAAATCTACAATGCCGTGGTGGGAATCGACAGTGGTGCCCTGGAAGGGCTGCGGCCCGGCATGAGTGCCGAGGTGTCCTTCTTCGTCGAGGCCCACCAGGACATTACCCGCGTGCCCCGACAGGCAATCCGTAAGGAAGGGGAGGCCTCCTTCGTCGCGATCCCCACGAGAACTCGAATCGGGTTCCGCTGGCAGCCGTTGCAACTCGGTCTTATTGGCTCGGCATTCGCCGAGGTCGTCGCGGGCCTGGAACCTGGAGATCGCGTGATCGCCGACCCCTGGGATCTCCCCGCACCACCGATTTCGATCCGGCAAGAGTCTGAGGTCCGGACGGCCGCCGCCACAATCAATGATCCCCCGACCCGCTGACGGCGAAACGTGTCTCGGGACCGAAGATCGATCAGGAGCGTCGACGTCGCATCATGCTGGAATCGCTGACTCCGGGGGCTCGTCGCGCCCTCGAACGGGCTGCCGACCGGGCGCGACGCCAAGGTTCAATGGCAGTCGAGCCGATCGATCTCCTGGCAGCCCTTGCCGACGAGGCGGAAAGTCGGGCCGCGGACCTCATGAGGCGGTTCGGCCTGGAACCGAATCGTCTGTTCGAGATGCTCGGGACAACCCCCTGGCGCGAGAGCGATTCGACCAGCTCGGCCGTGGAACAAGCCGGCGTCATGAACCCGGTCCACTCCAGCGAGCTGCGAAGCGTGCTTGGTGATGCCTCGATCCAGGCCCGATCCGGGGATCGGAATCAGGCGATCGGCACGGAACATCTGCTCGGCGGCCTCCTGAGCACGCCGGGGCCGGCATCCGAGATCCTCAACGAGGCGGGGCTTGCTCGGGAGCCCTTGATCGAACATCTCGGCGCGGCCGTGGGCGTCAATTTCGCGCCGATCCCGATCGCCGACGACATCCCCCCTCTCGATCTGGCGGGGCCTGGAGAGGCCACGGACCTGGCCCGGATCCTCGACGCCGCGGCCAACCGTGCTCGCGAAGGGCTTCGGGTCGTCGAGGACTACATCCGGTTCGTGCTCGACGACCCGATGCTCGCAAGCGCGTCGAAAGAGGTCCGACACCGCTTCGGCGAGGCCGTCCGAGGTCTCGACCTGGAATCTCGGATCGGAGCCCGTGATACCATCGGTGACGTGGGAACGCATCTCACGACAACGACCGAGCAGGTACGCGAGAACCCGCGCGCCGTCCTCTCGGCGAATTTCAAACGGGTTGCGGAAGCCCTACGCTCGCTCGAAGAGTACTCCAAGCTAATCGATGTCTGGCTCTCCGGACGGTTCGAGGTTCTCCGATACGACACCTACACCCTCGAAAAGCTGACGCTGACGGCCGTCGCGCGCGCACCAGGCGATCGGCGACGCCCGGCTCTGCGTGCTCGTCGGTGGACTTCCGACCCTCGGAGATCTGACCTGGGTGGTGGGTGAAGTGCTCGAGGGAGGGGCCAGCTCATCCAGCTTCGCGAGAAAGGCCTCAATGACCGCGAGGTCTTGCGGCGTGCGAGAGAGGTTCGGATCCTCACCGCGCAGGCACGCGCCCGGTTCATCCTCAACGATCGTCCCGACCTGGCTCGCCTCGCCGGCGCCGACGGTGTGCATCTGGGCCAGGACGATCTGAGCGTTCGCGACGCCCGACGCATCGTGGGTCCTCTGGGCCATGTTGGGATCTCAACCCACGATCGCGAGCAACTCGAACGCGCCGTGGTGGATGGGGCCAGCTATCTCGGCGTCGGTCCGGTCTTCTCCAGCGAGACGAAGAACTTCGCGGACCTGGTGGGACTGGCGTTTATTCGACAGGCATCCGAGTCAACAACTCTTCCCTGGTTCGCCATCGGGGGAATTCGCCTGGAGAACGTCGAGTCGGTCCTGGAGGCAGGGGCCGAGAGAATCGCGGTCAGTGCGGCCGTCGTCCGCGCCGAACGACCAAGACAGGCGGCCGCCGAGTTCCGCACACGGCTTGATTCCCTTTCTTGATGACCCTGGCCCATGGTCGATAGAGCGGGAAGGTTCGAAGGTTCTACGCCTTCAAGCCGTCCGGAACCATGGGCAGCGATCGGAGCCGGATGCCGGTAGCTCCGAAGATCGCGTTCCCCACAGCCGGTGCGATCGCCACGATCGGGCTCTCCCCGGCGCCCGCCGAGGGCAGGTCCGGCCGGTCCAGGAGCACGACCTCGATCTCGGGCAGGTCCGTGAACCGAGGCACGCGGTAGCGGGCGAAGCGTGGATTGCGAATCGTCCCGTTCTCGAATCGGATCGCCTCGAAGAGCGCTCCGCCGAGTCCCATGACGACGGCGCCCTCGACCTGGTTTTTCGAGATGGTCCGGATTGACGATCGCCCCGCACTCGAACGCGGTGACGACCCGCACGACCCGCACCGCGTCACGCCCTCGTTCGCGATCCACGGCGACCTCGGCGCAGGTGGCGACGTAGCCGCCCTTCTCGGTCCCGCACGCAAGGCCGACCCCGTGGCCCTTCGTCCGTCTTCGCCTTTCCCCAGCCGAACTGTCTCGGCGGCCGCGTCGAGCACGGCGCGTAGACGATCGTCGCGTAGGTTCTTACGCCGGAACTCGAGTGGGTCGATCCCGAGGGCCTCCGCCAGCTCGTCCATGAACGACTCGCGGGCGAAGTGGTTTGCCGTCGAGGCCAGCGCCCGGTACGAGCCCTGGCGCAGCGGCGAGTCGCCCGGGTGAGTGACTCGACCAGTCGCTCCTCAACCTCGTACGGCGTCTCGATCCCCGAGCCCCCCGAGTTGGTGTTGTGGAACTCCCAGGCGGTGAGCGGCCATCGTTACGGGCGCCTGCTCTCGGCCTCGATCAGACCGGCGGGACGGAAGTAGGCCCAGGTGAACTCCTCCTCGCGGGACCAGACCAGCTTCACCGGCTTGGCCGGCCGCGCGGCCAGTCGGGCGGCCTCGATGGCGGCCTCGCCGGTGTGCTTGCCGCCGTAGCCGCCGCCGGTGTCGGGCACGATCACGCGGATGCGATCTTCCGGTAGCCGGAACGCGCTGGAGAGTTCGCCGCGCACGCCGAAGGGACGCTGGGTGCCGGTCCAGACGGTCAGCCGGTCGTCCGTCCCACTCGGCCACCGCCGCGCGCGGCTCCAGCGGGGCGTGGGCGATGTAGGCCGCCGTGTACCGGCGCCTCGAGTTTCACGTCGGACCGAACTCCAGAGCGCTCGCGATCGCACCGTTGCCGCGCGCCTCGACTCGTTGCGGCGCTGGATGTCGCCGGGCTCTCGCTTGAAATCCTCGTAGATCGTTGCGTCGGTCGGACCGGCGTCTCCCTCACGGCCTGGTCCATTCGGCTCGCAATGCTTCAGGGCCGCCTCGGCGGTCGGTTCGTCGGGCGCGGCGACGCCGACGAAGT
This sequence comes from uncultured Isosphaeraceae bacterium, assembly GCA_963779675.1. Taxonomy (GTDB): domain Bacteria; phylum Planctomycetota; class Planctomycetia; order Isosphaerales; family Isosphaeraceae; genus CAVZZM01. The sequence continues at coordinate 109,488 of CAVZZM010000014.1, read as the reverse complement.
CGCCGTCGCGGACCACCGACGACCCCTGGCATCGACTTCGGCCGCCGAGGCGTCGAGCGAGGCGAGCGTCGCATCGCAGCGTCGGCGGACGGAGGACCTTGCCGCGAGCATGCCGGGGCGGGTCATGTCGGACGCATAGCGGTGTCGGCCGGTCACGAAGTCGCGTCCATCGACCTTCGGCACCGAACGGCCGGCGACCGTCCAGTTCTCCGGTGCGGTTGTGGCGCTCGTCGTCGCCGATCGCCTCGACCAGCTCTCGTCCCCTGGCCAGTTCGCCGAAGCTCAGGACACGGCCGTGTTGGCGGATGGGTGATCTCGCCGTCCTTCGCCACCAGCGCCGCGCGGTCCACACCAAGCTGCTCGGCGGCCAGGCCGAGCAACAGACCGCGGGCCGCGGCGGCGGCGCGGCGGAGCTGCGGGACCATTGTCGGCGTCGTGCGGCTGCCGAACGTGCCGCGATCATACGGGACTTTCGCCGTGTCGCCCATGACCAGCGTCACCGACTCGACCGGCACGTGCAGCTCGTCGGCGACGGCCTGGGTCAGCGAGGTCCGGGCGTTCTGGCCGACCTCGACCTTGCCGGTGTAGGCCGTGATCGACGCCGTCCTCACCGATGTGCAGCCAGGCGTCGATCTCGTCGGGCAACGGCTCGCCGCCGCCCCGACGGCCCCGGCGACCGGATTCCTGCGTCCGCACGCCTCGGAGCAGGCAGAGCACGGCCAGGCCGCCGCCGAGGGCCCGAAGGAACTCGCGACGGTCGAGGACGAACGGGACGTCGGCCCCGCTGTGCAGCTCGTAGCGCTCGGGCTCCAGCTCCAGGTCCACCTCGCGGTACGGGTTCACGCTCATCGGGCACCTCCTGTCCTGCAACGATTCGGCGGCCTGGCGGATGGCGGCGACGATCCGCGGATAGGTCCCGCAGCGGCAGATGTTTCCCTGCATCGCCTCGACGATCTGGCGTCGGTCGGGTCCGCGTTCTCTTCCAGGAGGGCAACCGCCGCCACGACCATCCCCGGGTGCAGTAGCCGCACTGGAGGCGTCGTGATCGAGGAACGCCTGCTGGACGGGGTGTAACGTGCCGTCTCCGCCCTCCAGGCTCTCGATCGTGCGAATCTCCCGTCCCTCGACGGCGCCGACCCGGGTGATGCAGGACCGCACCGCCTCGCCGTCGACCAGCACCGTGCAGGCCCCGCACTGCCCCTCGCCGCAACCGTACTTCGACCCGGTCAGGCCCAGCACGTCGCGGAGGACGCCGAGGAGCCTCCGTTCCGGGGCCAGCTCCAGGCGGTGGACCTCGCCGTTGACTCGCAGTTCCATGATCGAATCCTCATTCGCATCGGCCCCGGGAACGATTGCCCGCACCCCATCCTATACCCAGATCGGCGTCATCGGGAACCGGAGCGGAATCGAGGAAATCCCCGTCGAGGCCGACGGAGTTCCTTCACACGCGTCCCGTCGCGTGTCATCATCGACCAGGCGGTGCTCCGTTCCACGAACGCACGTCCGGCCCGCCGCGAGGGAGAACAGCCATGAGGATTCGACCGGATCGACGTCACTTTCCTGAAATCCGCCGCCGCGGGCGGCGCCCTGATGGGCCTGGGCGACCTGGCCTTCCTGTCGCGGCTCCGGCCGGTCTCCGCCGAGGAGGCGAAGCTCGACCCGAAGGCCGTCCGCTTCGAGCCCGAGATCGAGCCGCTGGTCCGCCTGCTGGAGGACACGCCGCGCGATCGCCTGCTGGAGGAGGTCGCGGCCGGATCCAGAAGGGGACGAGCTACCGCGAGGTGCTCGCGGCGCTGCTGCTGGCCGGGCGTGCGGAACGTCCAGCCGCGGCCGAGCGTCGGCTTCAAGTTCCACGCGGTGCTGGTCGTCAACTCGGCCCACCTGGCCAGCCTCGACTCGCCCGACTCCGGACCGCTGGCTGCCGATCTTCTGGGCGCTCGACTACTTCAAGAGCGCCCAGGCGCCGGACGTCCGCGAGGGCAACTGGACGATGGGCCGGTCGACGAATCGGCCGTGCCGCCGGCACGCAAGGCCCGCGAGGCGTTCCTCGACGCGATGGAGCGCTGGGACGAGTCGGCCGCCGACGCGGCGGTCGCCGGCCTGGCCCGCACCGCCGGCGGCAACGAGGTCTACGAGCTGTTCTTCCGCTCGGCGCCCGCGACTTCCGCTCGATCGGCCACAAGGCGATCTACGTCGCCAACAGCTAGCGGACGCTCCAGTGCATCGGCTGGCAGCACGCCGAGCCGGTCCTGCGCTCGCTGGCCTACGCCCTGCTGATGCACGAGGACGGCAACCCCGCCGAGCGCGACGACCCGCGCCGACCGCCCCTGGCGCCGCAACCAGGAACTCGTGCAAGTCGATCAAGGACGGCTGGCAGGGCGGCGAGCCGGACGCCGGGGCGACCGACGACCTGCTCGCCACCCTGCGGGACGGACTCCGACGAGGAGGCCAGCCGAGCTGGTCGTCGAGCTGCTCAACCGCGGCGTCGCCCCGCAGTCGATCTGGGACGCCCTGTTCGACGGCGCCGGCGAGCTGCTGATGCGGCAGCCGGGGATCGTCTCGCTGCACGCGGCGACCACGACCAACGCGCTGCACTTCGCCTACCAGGCCAGCGCCGACGACGAGACCCGCCGGCTGCTGATGCTCCAGAACGCCGCGTTCCTGCCCCTGTTCCGCGAGGCGATGGGCGGCCGGGGCAAGGTCGGCGACGCCCGGATCGACCAGCTCGAACCGACTCGCCGTCCGAGGCGGAGCCGGAGGGGCCGTCGAGGAGATCTTCGCCGAGGCGGGCCAGCGACCGGATGGCCGCCGCCCGCAAGGCCCTGGCCTACCTCCAGACCGGCGGCGACCCGAAGCCCTTGATCGACGCGGCCCGGCGCCTCGTGTTCCTCAAGGGCGACGACGCGCACGACTACAAGTTCAGCTCCGCGGTGCTGGAGGACTACTACCACGCCTCGCCCCGCTGGCGGGACCGCTTCCTCGCCTCGAGCCTGATGCTCCTGCCCGGTCCGGCCGCGCACGCGACAACGCCCTGGTCCAGCGCACCCGCGCCGCCCTCGGGGCCTGAGCCGACGTCCTCTCTGGCCCGTCTCCAGATGTCGCGAACCCGGAACACCCTCTGTGATCCAGGAGAGACGACCCCGCCCGGCCGCGTCTCTGATCCGCACCGACGGAGGGACTCCTCGTGCGCACACCTCGGCCCCGGACTGCTCACCGCCTGCTGCGTGCTGGTTCTCGCCACGAACATCGCCGGGCGCCGAGGAGGTCTCCCCTCCGTCGAGCCCGAGGCGAAGGCCCTCCTCGACGAGGTCGCCGCCGCCTACCAGGGCCTGGCTACCTATTCCGACCACGGCGTCGCCTCGATCACCGCGACGACCGGCGAGGGTGCTGGCACGCCGTGCCTGGCCCTGTCGACCACGTTCCAGAAACCGGACCGGATCTCGCTCGATGCCGGCGAGAGCCCGGCTGGTCTCCGACGGCCAGACGATCACCACCCTCGTCGTCCCCACCCGGAAATTCCTGACCGAGCCGGCCCCGAACGCATCGTCTCGTCCACCCTGACCGAAGGGCCGCTCGGCGCCTTGATGCTCGGCGGCCCGCTCGGCGGACTCGGGGAGCTCGTGCTCAAGCTGCTCCTCGACGACGACCCGTCCTCGCCACCCTGCTCGACGACAGCGTCGGCCTGCGAGTCGGCGAGGACCGCGAGCACGGCGGGACAACCTGCCGCGTGCTGGTCCTCGATATCGGCGGCGACGACCTCCAGGTTCTGATCGATCCGCACCTCGAGCTTATCCGACGCCTCGAGACTGATCGGGACGCGGGACGAGTTGAAGGAGGAGTCTTCCGGCACCGCCTTCGATCGGATCGAGATCGCCTGGGACGCCGGGGAGATCCGCACCGGACTCCCGGCGGACGCCGCGCTTCGCGTTCGAGCCCGCCGCCCGACTTCACGGCGGTGGCCAGCCTCCGTGCCGGCGAGGACGTCGGTCCCGCCGACGCCCCCGGTCATCGGCTGATCGGCAAGCCGGCCCCCGAATTCACGATCAACGTCCTCGAGACGCCGGGGCAAGACCCGCGCGATCGGCAAGGCGGACCTGGCCGGACAAGGTCGTCGTCCTCGACTTCTGGGCCACCTGGTGCCCCCCTGCCTCAAGGAACTCCCCGAGATGGCGAACTCGATCACGGACTACGCCGACGCGGGCGCCGAGGTCGTCGTCCTCGCCGTCAGCCAGGACCGCGAGCCCGACGACGACACCCCCCTCCGCGCCCTCGTCGAGAAGACCCTCGACGAGAAGGACTTCGCCCTGAACCGCCCCCCCGTCGGCCTGGTCGCCCTCGACCCGACCGGCGGCATGGGGGACGCCTTCGCCGTCCGGGCGTTGCCGACCGTCGTGCTGCTCGACAAGGAGGGCGTCGTCCAGTCCGTCCACGTCGGCTACCGTCCGGGGATCGTCGCCAAACTGCGACGCGAGATTGATTCCCTGCTCGACGGCAAGAGCCTCCTCGACGACCCGGACGCTAAGGAAAAGCACGACGCAAAGGCGAACCCTTGAGGCCCCGATGAGGCGTCCCGAATCACCGCTTGGCTTTGTTTGGCGCGGGCCGTTGGGTTCGTTCGGAAAATCGGCCCAATCTCTTGTTCCACAGAGTTTCGCCAGACAAAGTGGCGGTCGTCCGGGTGGCTTCGGGAGGGCGGGCCCCGACCGTTCCGCTCCTCTTAACGGCTCGGCCGTAACCATGCTCTCCCGACGGTCGGAACCCTTCCGGGAGTTCGTATCCCGAGGGGATGCATCGACGCGGTTGGGTTCGTTTTGCGGCCCGAGTGTCGTGGCGATTGGGTTCGTTTCGCACCCCCGGTTTGCAGGCAAGGTGAGGTTCGGAATGACAAGGAACCGGACGCCGCGCGCAATGCGGCATCCTCAGTAGAATCGGGGAGAGGGGGATCTCTCTTCCGAATATCCAGTCGTCAACGCCGGGCGGCCGGGGACTTTCCGGGTTTCCGCGTGCGCGGCGGGGGCCGAGCAATCCTCCCCATTCGGCGTGCCCGTGACGCGTGGGACCGCCTTCCATCGCGGCGGTTTGAACGGTCGGGGGGCCGGGTGGGATGGTGCCAGATCAGCCGGGTGTGCTTCCCTAGTGAGGGAATTCGAGCCCGGGGCCGCGCCATTGTCAGGATGCCTTCCAGGCGATTCGGAATCAGGGCGCGGCGCTGAGGGCATCCAGCTCGCGCACCTCGATGACCTTGGCCCGCAAGTCCTCGTCGTAGGCAACTTTACCGCGAACTCCGACCTGTTGCGAGACATAGCGATCCGCGTTCAGGCTGGGCGGGATCTTCAGGTAGGCCGCGGCCTGGCCGTCCTGGCCGATCAGGACGTAGACGCGAACGCCATCGACGAGGCGAGAAGAGGCCTGGAGCATGCCGTTGGCGTCGTGAATCGGGCACAGCCGTCGTCCTCGGAGGCGAGGTCGAGCCCGTGTCGAGGCCGTTGATCGAGTGGTCACGCGCCCGGCTGCGCATCAACAGGTCGCGGAAGCGACGGGCGGCGTCGGCGGCCTCCTGCTGACGAGTGACGTGGTCGATCCGACGGCGTATCAACGACTGGGCGCCCGGGTCGCGCGCTCGCTGCCAGGAGGTTCTCGTACGACCGACGCACCGATTCCAGCCGCCAGGACTCCATCGTCGATTGCAAGGCCGCCGCGATGGTCCGCCTCGATTCTCCTGAGTTCCGTGGCGACGCCAGGAGGGAGGCTGCCCTCGGGAACATCCGGCCCGACAGTCGACAGGTTCTCATCCACCGAGATCAATCGAAGCCGAGCCATCGACGACGGCCCGGCAACGCCGGGTTCGGGACGGGAGGCCGGCGCGATGCGGAAGTCATCGGCCAGGGAGCTACCGTGGTCGCTTTCACGTCTGACACCCTCGGCTGCGACGTAGACGCTCACTCCGGCCGGGGGTTTGATCGCTTTCCAAACACGACGGGCGGAGCCATCACCGAGTACGAGCGGTGGACGATCGAGCGGTTGGACCCGCGCCCCGCGTCTCAGGGCGATGCGCGGCGGTCCCGGCATCCGGCAGCCGAGAGCCCCGGCGCACGACCGTGCCGTCGTCCAGCACGACGGTGGAGCCGTCCGCCTGCTCCTGGATGATCGCCGCGTCGATCCAGCAAAACGCCCCGGCCGGCGGCTCGATTGCCAACCAGGCGCCGGATCGTCCCCGAATCGTTACGGATGACCCCGCGCGAGGCGGCCGATGGTGTATGCGGACGCATCCGGAGCGTCGACGACGTCGAGGAAGGGGGCAGCGACCCGTCCTGGTTCCGGAGCATCCGCGCCCGGGGCGATCCCCCCCGCGCGGCCAGAACCGCAACGGCGATGAGCACCGAGATCATCGTGCCGCTTCGCATCCCACCCCCCTGCCCATCCGTTAACTGCGGGCTATAGCCCAGCCGGCCCGATCCGTCAAGCGGAACCGGGAGTTGCGGCGACGCGATCCAGGGTCGAAGCGGCCGGGGAACCCCGCGTCGTGCTCGACGATCCGCTACGGGCGGGGTAAGCTGGAGATCGCGATGACACGAGGCGCAGCACCCAGGCCCGGACCTCCCAACATGCCCGAGTTCGCCGGATTCCCCACCCAGCGTCTTCGCCGTCTCCGCCGGCATCCGCGACTCCGCGACCTTGTGCGAGAAAACCGACTCGGGACCGCAGGACCTGATCTATCCCCTGTTCGTGTACCACGGCTCCAACCTGCGACGAGAAATCCCGTCGATGCCGGGGCAGTACCAGTATTCGCTCGACCGGCTTCCGGAAGCCCTCGACCGAGGTCGCCGAGCGCAACATCCCGGCCATCCTGCTGTTCGGCATCCCGGAGCACAAGGACGCCGACCGGGACGCCGGCATGTCACGACGCCGGGATCGTCCAGCAGGCCATCCGCCTCACCAAATCGCAGGCCCCGGACCTCCTGGTCGATCACCGACGTCTGCTTCTGCGAGTACACCGACCACGGCCACTGCGGCCCGTTGACCGAGCGTGGCGGGCGTGTCGACGTGGACAACGACGCCACCCTGGAACTCCTGGCCGAGCAGGCCGTCAGCCACGCCCGGCCGGGGCCGACGTGGTCGCCCCGTCGGGAATGATGGACGGCATGGTCCAGGCGATCCGGGGCGGGCTGGACGCCGCCGGGTTTTCCCACATCCCGATTCTTTCCTATGCCGCCAAGTTCGCCAGCGCCTACTACGGCCCGTTCCGCGAGGCCGCCGAGAGCACCCCGGCGTTTGGTGATCGCCGGTCCTACCAGATGGACCCGGCCAACGGCGACGAGGCGATCCGCGAGGTCGCCCTCGACCTGGCCGAAGGGGCCGACCTGGTGATGGTCAAGCCGGCCCTGCGCGTACCTGGACATCATCCGTCGCGTCAAGGAGCGGTTCGACGTGCCCGTGGCCGCCTACAATGTTTCGGGCGAGTACGCGATGGTCAAGGCCGCCGCCGCCCGCGGCTGGATCGACGAGCAGGCGGATCGTCCTGGAAACCCTCACCGGCTTCAAGCGCGCCGGGGCCGACATGATCCTGACCTACCACGCACTCGACGCGGCCCGATGGCTTGAGCAAGGGTGAGTTCTCATGTGGGCACGCAGTCGATCACGGGCCTCGTTCGATCGCCGAGATGATCTGAGTGAAGCTACGGACAAGGGTCATTGCGAGAGTTTCGAAAGCGCTCGATCTCCCGCGGGTCGAAGACCCCATCGCCGGCTGGATACCGCCACTGCCCATCCTGCTCGAATGGGTGTTCTGTATTTCGAGAGGTCGTGGTTCCGGGTGCGGGTTTGCGTGGAATAAGGCGCTCGAGGGCTCGTATGTCCCCCCACGTTTTCTCATCGAGGACTCGATGAATCAAGGACTGGATCGAGCGGTTGTCCGGGGACCTTGGCAGCCGGATCAGTACGCTCAGGAAACGCTCTACCGGATGTGTCCAGCCGATTTGAAGGCCGAGCCCACGATGGTCACGCAAGGCGAGTATCAACGCCTTGATGGATTTCTCGACGGCTTGCTGGCACTTCGCGATGGTGTGGCAGTACGTCTCCGTCGATCCTCTGTCGAACGCACGCTCCCCTGCCCTCCAGTCAGCCTGAGCCTGACTGAGCCAGGCCCTCACCTCAGTCATGGCGCAACTCCGCCATCAGTCTGTTCACCTAGCTCGTCTTGAAACAGGACCTCGACGTGGCCTCGACGGTCCGCGACACGCAGTTCCTCGATCGAAACCCAGTTCGCTCGCAATGCGCGACGAAACTCATTCGAGGCCGTCAAGATGAGGTGGAGACGTTGGCCGGAGGCATGGGAAAATCCTCCCAAGGCCCGTAGGTGGCCTCGAAGAATCGCGACGAAGGACTGAACCCATCGTCGAACCCGTTCGTGGCGATTTCGAGCAAAAAGACGTCCCCGGTATCTCGTTCCGGGGTTGAAGGTCAAAGCCAGGTGGAGCGGTTCGTCTCGAAGTTCTTTGTGCCGCTCGACGAGGCCCAGGAGTTGCTGCCTGAATTGCGGGTCGAGGTCGAGTGTTCTGGGCAAGTTCCCCTCCGATCCGCGTCGGACGGGAAAGTCATGTCCCGAACCCAAATCAGGTTCCCCTTCTCCATCGTAGCGTTGATCCGCGAATAGGCCAATCGACCATGTCAACAGCGCCCCACTGTTCCGTTCCGTTCCTGACTACCAGTTGCCCCGCAGCCACGAGGCGTTCGTCCGGGCGAACCAGGTGATTCCCGGCGGGGTAAACAGCCCGGCGCGGGCCTTCGGGGCGGTGGGGGGCGAGCCTCCGTTTATCGCGCAGGGCCGACGGGGCGTATCTCCACGATATCGACGACCATCGCTACATCGACTTCGTCGGTTCCTGGGGACCGATGATCCTGGGCCACGGCCACCCGCGCGTGAAGAAAGCGGTGGTGGACGCGGTCGAACTGGGCACGAGTTACGGGGCGCCGACGGTTCGCGAATCGGAGATCGCCGAGGCGGTCGTGGCGGCGTTGCCGTCGATCGAGAAGGTGCGGTTCGTCTCGTCGGGGACCGAGGCAACGATGTCGGCCGTTCGCCTGGCGCGAGGAGCGACCGGTCGAGACAAGATCGTCAAGATGCGCGGCCACTATCACGGCCACGTTGACTCCCTGCTTGTGCAGGCCGGCTCCGGCGCCACGACACTCGGCCATCCGAATAGCCCGGGCGTCACGGCAGGCGCGGTCGTCGACACCATCCTCTGCCGCTTCAATGACGCCGAGGCCGTCGCCAGCGCCTTCCGACGCTTTCCCGGCCAGATCGCCGCAGTCCTGCTCGAACCGGTCGCCGGCAACATGGGCCTGGTCCCACCCGAGCCCGGCTACCTGGAAGCCCTCCGCGAGCTGACCACGAAGGAGGGTGCCCTGCTGATCTTCGACGAGGTGATGACCGGCTTCCGCCTATCTTACGGCGGTGCCCAAGAGCTCTACGGGATCACGCCCGACCTCACCGCGCTGGGCAAGATCATCGGCGGCGGCCTGCCGGCCGCAGCCTACGGGGCATTGGCCGAAGATCATGGACAATGTCTCTCCGGTCGGTCCCGGTTTACCAGGCGGGCACGCTCTCCGGGCAACCCGCTGGCGATGGCGGCCGGGCTGGAAACCCTGCGCATTGCTCCAGGACGACCGTCCCTACGATCGTCTCGAGGCCCTCACCTCCCGGCTGTCCGAGGGATTGGATCGGGCTTGTCACGATGCCAACGTGCCGCACGTGGTCCAGCGCGTTGGCAGCATGCTGACCCTGTTCTTCCACGATGGCCCGGTGCGCGACTACGAAGCGGCCTGTCAGAGCGACACGAAACGTTTCGGCCGCTTTTTCTGGGAGATGCTTGCCCGGGGCGTGTACCTGCCTTGCAGCCAGTTCGAGGCGGCGTTCGTCTCCACCGCGCATACCGAGGACGACATCGACCATACGATCGCCGCCGCCACCGAGGCCATACGGGCATGCATGAGCTGATAATCGAGGTGCCGGTCGCCGGCATGCCGGTTCGTTCGGGAACCCCGCTCGATCAGAACGCCGAGCCGCAGAGAATCCGGACGTTCGCGTAGGGCGTGAACTCGGCGGTACGGATGATCCCCTTGACCTCGACGGCCTGCTCCTTGAACTCGTGGTACGGGACCTCGTCCACATCCACGTCCCCGACGAGCTTGAGCATCTCCTCATACATCCGGGGGCTCTCGTCGTGAATCTCCGAGGCGACCGTGATCGCCTCGATCACCAGTTCCTCGGCCACGGCCTTGAGCACGTCGAGGAACCGAGGGATCCCGGGAGTCAGGGTCAGGTCGATGACGTGGCCGTCCGGGGGAAGCGGGAAACCGGCGTCCACGATCAGAAGCTCGTCCATGTGGCCGAGTTCGGCCAGGAGCGAGCAGATGGCCGGGTTGAGAATGCCGCCTTTTTTCATGAGAGTCCCGATCCCCGCGTCCGGAGTCACGTCGCGGGGCAATATTTCCAGAGGAGAGAACGGCGAACCTGGAACGCCCGGAACGTATTATAGCGTTGTGCAGCCAACGGCTCCATCCCTTCGAGGCCACGACCCGCTTCCCCGCTTCTCGTGGGCTCCCCTGCTTCCAAAAGCTGCCGAGGTCAACCGATGCCGCATCGCCCCTCCTGGCTCTCAACCCGAACCGTGACGCGAACCGCCCTGCTCGCAATGGCTCTGGTGCCGATCATCGAGACGGCCGCACAGGAGTCGACTCGGGCTCAGGGAACGACCGGCCAGCCGACCTCGCTGTTCGACCCGCGTCTCAACGAGCTGCGCCGCGCCTCCGTAACCTGGGACACTCGCACGGGGCCGACCCGTCAAGTCGCCGACATCGTCTGTCTGGTGCCCGACGTCCCGACGTTCCTCGATGCGATCGCCGCCTGGGACGACGGGCACTACTTCCCGATCTTGATCGAAGATACCGAATACACCCCCAAATTTCTGCGAGCGTTCCGCCCCGCAAAGGTCGTACACTTCCCGACACTGTCTGACCCGATCCCGGCGGACCAACTCTGGGCGGCCGCAATGGCCGCCGTAGGCCGGTCGTGGGTCGATGAGAAGGCCGGCGCGGAGGCCCTGCCCGGTGATCGGGTTCCGAAGCTCTCCCCTCCTGCGACGCCGGGCATCGTACTTTCGGAACCGGAGGCTCCGTCGCTCGCCGGGGCCGTGGCCCTCGCGGCGGGGCGATTCCAGCCGCTCTTGCTGTGGGACGTCCAGGAGAGGGTTGGCGACGTGCTCTCGATGGAGCGGGCCTCTGCCCTGGCCGGCGAGGTCGAGGCCATGGTGGCCGCCCTGATCCCGAAATATGACCGACTCGGCGACGAATGCGACTTTCTGACGCTCGCCGGCGACTGGCCGTACCGGTTCGACTTCCAGATCGGTGAGGTGGCCGATCTGTACAAGTCCAAAATAGGCTTTGATGTTCGAGGGACCGCCGTGTTCGACGAGTTGATCGGCCGTCGCGGCGACCTCCTGCGCTCGCGATGGGCGTACACGGGTCGGCTGATCGGCGACGAGAGGGCAAGCGTGTATCGCGCGATGTGCGCTCTGTTCCTTCAGCCCGACTCCGCGCTGCTGTTCAACGGATATGCCCAGGAGAACGCCCCCTGGACCGACTACCGGATGGAACAGGCCGCCCAACGGCTCGCCCGCGCCGACCTGAGCGTCGTCGAAATCTCCGGCGCGAACGAGGCGAATCGGGAAGGATGGCACCGGACGTTCGACCCGCGAAACCGGTCCGACCTGGTGATGATCAATTCCAGCGGCGGGCCGGACACGTTCAACCTCCCCGGCGGCGCCGGCTTCACGGACGACGTGCCGGAGACTGACCCCACCGCGGTCCTGATGATCCACAGCTTCTCCGCCGCGAACCCGTACGATCCCAACACAATTGCGGGCCGCTGGCTCGCCAACGGGGCCTTCATCTACTTCGGCTCAGTAAATGAGCCGCTTCTGTCGGCATTCCGATCGCCCACACTGCTGGCCGAACTGATTGTCGAAGATCTCCCGATGGTCACCGCTGTCCGACAGATGCCTGGAGGGGAGTTGTTCGGCATCCCCTGGCGGCTCATCTACATCGGCGACCCTCTGTACCGCCTCTTGCCGCCGGAACTACGTCCCGAACGGGTCGAGTGGCCGCTGGTGGCCAATTGGCCCGCGCACGAGGTGCCGCCGATTCCGACCGGGCCCGACGTCTCCGAGGCCCAGAAGCTGAACTGGTCGATTCATAAGGCCATCCAGAGCGCGTCGAGAGGTTCCTCGGTGCCGCCCGAGGAGATCCTCACCCGCGCCGTCCTGGCGATCCGTCGCGAGGGGTTGTCACCAGAGCAACAGCGATCCTTCGACGCGCTCGCCATCGACACGTTGACGCCGTACTCCGACCACGCCCCGCTACGACGACTTTACGCGCGAACAAAAGCCGAGGAGTTACCGGACCAGTTTCGGGGCCGGCTACGTTCGAGTGTACTCGTCGACTTCGAGCGAACCCTAGGCCGCAGCAACCCCATGGCCATCGGCGCGACCTGGACTGAGTTGATGCGGACAACTTTGCCCGACTCGATCAAACAAGATGCCACGGCCCGGGTGGGACACACCCTTGAGGCGCAAGGCCGGTTGCAAGACTGGGACGGCCGTCTACGTTCTACATTGCGCAGCGATCCGTCCGCGACCTTCCTCCAGACTGAACTGGACCGGGTCGCCCCGAAGATCCAGGCGGAACCCCCCAGAGCCCGCGAGACGAGCGGACGATCAGGGAATGCACGATCTCGATGACAATTTGTCTCTCGAAACCATAATTCGCCGCAACCCTCCTTAAAAGGGCTCTTCGGCAGAATCCGTGGGTGCTTGATCTGAAGAGGAAGAGGCTTTTGAGGGAAAAGATCGCACCCTGGGACACCCTCCGGTCAAGATGGAGTTACCACGCTTCATCAACACCAGGAATGCCCCAGGATGCGTATCCAGACGATCCTCAATCGCGTCGAGAAGTTCAAGTCCTTCACCTACGGGGACGCCCAACTCGTCGAGCAGGACGGCGGGCCGGCCTTGGCCGTCCAGATGGTCGCCCGCAAGAACAGTCGCCCGTATTGCTCCGGGTGCCTGAAGCAGGGCCGCCCCTACGATCGCCTGGAGGAGCGCCGGTTCGAGTTCGTCCCGTTGTGGGGGATCCTCGTCTTCCTGGCCTACCGGATGCGCCGAGTCGATTGCCAGCGGTGCGGCGTGACGGTGGAGGTGGTCCCCTGGGGCGACGGCAAGAACCAACTGACGACGGCCTACCGTTGGTATCTGGCGAGCTGGGCCAAGCGGCTGAGCTGGAGCGAGGTCGGCACGATCTTTCGCACCTCGTGGGACAGCGTCCGCCGGGCGGTGGAACACGCCGTCGAGTGGGGCCTGGCCCACCGCGACCTGAGCGGGGTGACGGCCCTGGGGATCGACGAGATCGCCTGGCAACGCGGGCACACGTATATGACGCTGGTCTACGACATCAGCGGGGCGACGAAGCGGCTCCTGGCCGTGGCGGAACACCGGACCGAGGTGAGCTTGCGGGTCTGCCTGGACGGCCTGGGGAAGCCGGTCTGTCAGGGGGTGCGATTCGTGTGCAGCGACATGTGGAAGCCCTACCTCAACGTGATCCGCGAGCGGTTGGGTCATGCGGTTCACGTGCTGGATCGGTTCCACGTCATGCAGCAATTCGGCAAGGCGTTGGACGAGATCCGGGCGGAGGAGGCAAAGAAGCTGGTGAAGGACGGCTACGAGCCGGTGTTGAAGAAGTCGCGGTGGTGCCTGTTGAAGCGACCCGAGAACCTGACGGACAAGCAGACGGTGAAGTTGAAGGAGCTGTTGAAGTACAACCTGAGGACGATGCGAGCATACTTGCAGCGCGAGGATTTCCAGCGGTTCTGGGAGTACAAGAGCGCTGCCTGGGCGGGGAAGTTCCTGGACGAGTGGACGCGTCGGGTGATGCGATCGCGACTGGAGCCGATGAAGAAGGTGGCTCGTACCCTGAGGAATCATCAGCCGTTGATCTTGAACTGGTTCCGAGCCCGCGGGGCGATTTCGTCGGGAGCGGTGGAGGGTCTGAACAACAAGGTGAAACTGGTGACGAGAAAGTCGTACGGATTTCGGACGGCGAAAGTGGCGAAGCTGGCCCTATTGCACAACCTCGGGCAGCTTCCGGAGCCGAAACGCACCCACAGATTCTGCTGAGGAGGCGGAGAGGAAGTGCACGAAGCCGTTGACCTCGAGGATGCCGCCGACGACCTCCGCCCAGATGGTGAACGGGTGCTGCACGCGGGTGCCCCGGGGTCGACCGGCCCGATCCCAGCGGGCGACCATGCCGTGGAGCTCGGCCTCGATCCGCTCGCGGTTCTTCGGCAGGAAGTCGTGCTTCGGGTTGCCGATCGGCGAGGTGCGGTCCGCCACGTCGCCGACCGGAGCCAGGTGGATCGGCAGCGCGCGATTCATCAGGTCGGTGGAGATCGACCCGGCGTTGGTCGTGATCGCCGCGATCAAGTCGTTGCTGCGCCGGGTGGGTGTTCCGACCCCGGCGCTGTCGAGGACCGGCTCGGCCTCGGTCAAAAACCGCTCCAGAAACGCCGAGCGGATCTCGGCGTCGCGCCGGTCGAGCCGAGCGTTTTCGACGACGACCACCCCGGTCTCCGGGAACGCCCGGACCGCGGCGACGAACGACCTCTGCAGGGCCCAGTCGGTGGCCTCGTACGAGATCGAGCACTGCGGTGTCGTGCCGACCGCGAACCGGACGACCGTGTCCTTGCCGCCGTGGCTCTTCGTCGAGGTGACGACGAGGCAAGGCTTCGCGCCCGGCCAGAGGTGGCGGAGCACGACGGTCAGCGCGGCCGCGACGGCGTTGGTGCGGTCCGCCGGTGTGGCGAACGCCATCACGTCGAGGAACTGCGAGACGGCCCGGAGGTCCTCCTCGATGCGTGGTGGGCCGCCGAAGTGGAGGATCCGCCGGCCGCGGCCGCCGTCGTTGTAACCCGGCTGCGTGAGTCGGAAGTCCGGCAGGTAGCGGGACCGATCCTCGAAGGCGTCGACCGGCCGGAACGCGCGGAGGAACACCTCGCTGCGGACCGCCAGGTCCAGGTCCCCGCTGGGGATGCGGCTCCCGACGCGCTTGCCGCCGGCGCGGACCTCCACGCGGACGCGGTCGAGGACCACCGGGGCGGCCTGCCGGCCGGTGCGGATCGGCGTCGTCGGCACGCCGTGCTCCGGCGCGGCGAGGATCAGCCCCCCGCCGTGCGCCGTGCTGCGGAACAGGTCGCCGGCCGCGGTGAGGCGGCGGGCCAGCGACTGAAGATTGTCGGTCAGGGAGGTGTCGTTGTCCCAGACGAAGACGCTCGAGTCGATCAGGGCCGCGGGGACCGGGTAGTCGGTGGGCGGCGGGGGTGGCTCCGGGGTGGTGACGCCCGTCGCCCCGAGAGTATCCGGCACGTCGGGGCAGGCCGCAGCCGCCGGACCGCCGTTGTCGCGATCGCCGTCCTCGATCGGGTCGGCGACGGGGTGGTTGCTCGGGTCGGTCGCGGCGCCGATCGTCTCGGCGTCGTCCACATCGCGGTTGACCGACCCGGTTGCAGGGAGCGTGGCGCTCCGGGGAAGCAGGAGCATGGTGCGTAATCTCAAGAGGGGGACTTTCTCAAAATGGCCTCTGGCGAGGGTTGATTTGTGGACAGTTCCCGTCGAGGCGTGTGCAATCGTGGGCGGCATCCCTCGACCGACCGTGATGGAGCGAGTCCCCCATGCCCACGATCCCCCAACGCATCGCCAGCGCCTTCGCCGTGCTCTGCGGCCGATACGGCGACATCGCCGGGATGGCCAAGGATCGCGACCAGTCCCGCCAATCGCTCTACCGTGAGGCGGAGAAGGTCGTCGAGGCCGTCGAGGGCACCGCGGCCGAGGCCCGGGTCGAGGAGCTGCGGCGACGCCTGGCCGACCAGGAGGCCGAGAATCGCGTTCTGCGCACCCGATTGGAACGGGCCGTGGAGATGACCCGCGATAAGCAGGAGCAATTCGCTACCGTCGCCCAGGCTGAGGGGGTCAGCCTCAGCGTCGCCCGCCGGCTCTTGCAGGTCGTGGCCGGGTCGAAGCCAGTGCCCGGCGTGGCGACGCTGGGGCGGGCGACCCTCGAGGCCGGCCGGCAGGCCGGGGCCTTGCTCGAGGTCCTCGACGAGGCGGCCCGGCCCCGCGTCGAGCAGGCCGCCGCCGATGAGATTTTTTGGACCCAGCCCGGCCCTGATGGTGGTCGAGCCCGAGAGCCTCTGCTGGATCACCGGCCGGATGGCCGGGCCCGCGACGGGGCCACCTGGGCGGGGGAATTCGCCCGGCTCCCGGCACTCAAGGCCGTGGTCCGAGACGACGGCACCGGCCTGGGTAAGGGGGTGCGGCTGGAGAACGCACGTCGCCACGCCGCCGGCCTGCCCGAGCTCGACCAGACGCTCGACGTCTTCCATACGCTGCGGGAAGGGGGACGTGCCCTGAGGAAGACCTGGGGGCGGGCGAGCCGGGCCCTGGAGCGTGCCGACGCGGCCCAGCAGGAGTTCGAGCGACGTGGCCGTCTGGGCCGATCGCGTCAGGGCCTCGGCGCCCCGCTGAACCGGCTGTGGCGTCAGGCCGAGCGTCTCTGGGATCAGGCCACGGCCGCCGAGGCGGCCTGGGCTCGGGCCCGGTGCGCCTTCGAGCTCTTCACGCCCGAGGGGCGGCTCAATGACCACGCTCACGCGGAGGCGGTCGTGGCGACGGCGTTGCCGGGGCTGAACGGCGCGGCCTGGGCCAAGACACGGCGGTGGCTGATGCGTTGCGAGAGCTTCACCTTCCTGGATCAGATCGGCGAGCGGTTGGCCGGGCTGGGGCTGGCCCCCGACGTCCTGTCGGCCTTGCTGGACCTGGAGGGGCTGCGTCGCCAGCCCAGTCGCCTCTCGGCGGCGACGAGGGCCTGGGCGTTGGCCCGCGTGGTCGAGCTGAGCAAGTCGTGCCCGGATGGGCCGGAGCAGGCCGGGCGGGTCCGGGCGGTGCTCCGCGGGGCGTGGCGGGCGAGCAGCCTGGTGGAGTGCGTCAACAGCGTGGCGCAGGATGCAGCAGGCGCGGCACCGCAAGATGACGCAAGGGCTGCTGGACCTGAAGCGGCTGTACTGGAACCTGCGGCGGTTCCGGACCGGCCGCCGCAAGGGGCGGACGCCGTACGGCCTGCTCGGGCTGAGGCTCCCCGAAATGAGCTTCGGCGAGTTCCTCAAGTTGACCCCGGACGAACTGCGGGAACAACTGTCCGCTCAAGACGTTACACCGTGAGATAGTCCCCTCAAGAGGACCCGCCACACCCGTCACGGGGGCCACACGCCCCACGCCGGGTGTGCTGGAACGGGCGCCTGGGCGACCTCACCACGCGGGGGTGAGGCCCCTCCCAGGCCCGCGGCATGGGGGTACGCCAGGCCCCTTCTGGCTGCGGGGCTGGCGTCGCCGCGTCCGCCGCTAGAGGCCGAGCTGATCGAGCTCGGCCTCGATGCGGTGGTGGTAACTCGAGTGGGGCCGGCCGCCGACGGCCTCCGGCACGGGCCGGGCCTCGGTCAGGCGGGTGAAGAACCGCGCGACCGCCTCGCGGCTCGTCGCCAGGCGGGGTGTGCGGATCGACTCGAGTCGGACTCCCCGGCTGCCACGAGTCATGTGGCGGATCACCGTGGAGACGTGCGGGGGCCGGCCACCAGACCGGCGGGGGTACAGCTGGGCTGCCTCGGTGGGGGTCAGCAGGTGCTCGCGGATCGGATCGATCACCGGGCGAGTCTCCGGCCTGGGGAGCGACGCCGGTCGCCGGGCCGAACCGTGAGGTCCGAGTGGCCCGGCCTCCACACCTCGCGGGCCGGAACCGGCCGGGACACCCGCACCGGGGGGCGGGGGTCGGTCGGGATGCCCCGCCTTGCAACGCGGCGAGGTGCGAAGACTTGCGGCCTGCGTCGATGCCCATGGTTACTCCGGGTCGGACGTCCGCCCCCGATGCTCGCCCCCGAGCCGACGCCCGCCTCAGGCGGCGGCGTGTGGCCTCGGGGGTCGGGGCTCTTCCCAAACCCGAATGGATTATCTCCGACTCTCCCGGGTAAAGTCAATCCTTTGATCTCGAGACGATGTTAACCTGGGCAACCCACGGTCCGGCTCCCTGTCGCGCGGGTCGCCCGTCGCGGTGGTCGAGGAGATGCGATCCCGACGGAACTGGCAGGCGGATCTGCCCCGGAGCCGGCCGGGGTTGGCGTGAGCGTGGGGAGGCCCTCCGGGGGGCTGCCGATCCCCTCTGGACTTCTATCTGTGGATCCGATATAATGTCCGAGAGCTGGTCGGCGTCTGGTCAACCGACAGGACCCTCCCGACACGGCATTCGTCGCCCCGGCCCCCGGCCTGGTCCGACGACGGGAGGGCGTGCGGCCGAGAACCCCGGGGAGCGAGGCAGGAGCGATGGGAGCCCGGCTCGTCCGCACCGATCCCGACGCGATCGTCGTCGAGGTGGCCATCCCGCAGGCCGCGACGCTCGCGGCGGCCGAGGCGCAGATCCAGGATGCCCTGAACGAGGCGGGGCGGCTGGCCACCGCCGCGGTGCTCGCACGCGACGACACCGACGGCCGGCCGATCGAGCACCGCGGCCGGAAGTACTACGCGAAGGGCCCAGCCCACGCGAGGTGCTGACCCCCTACGGCACGGCCGAGGTCGCGCGGCAGGTCTACCAGACCTCCGACGGCGGGCCGGTCTACGCCCCGCTCGACGACCGGGCCGGCCTCGTGCTCGGCGCCACCCCCGGGTTTGCCCGGATGATCGCCTGGAAGTACGCCGAGATGGGCTCGGCGAAGGTCCAGGAGGACCTGGCGCGGAACCACGGCCGCACGGTGTCGCGGGGCTGGATCACCCGGACGGCCGAGGCGGTCGCGTGCCTGGCGGCCGAACTCGAGCAGACGTCGTCGCCGCGGCTACCGAAGCTGGAGGGCACCGTGCGCGAGGTCGTGATCGCGCTGGACGAGGTGACCCTCGGCGCCTCCGGCGGGGAACCGCTCCGGGCGGGGGTCGCCTCGCTGGGGCTGCACGGCCCGTCCGGGGAGCGGCTCTACACGATCTACCGGGCGGCGGTGCTCGGGCCGTCGGTGCAGCCGTTCCTCGAGGAGGTCGGCCGGGAGATCGCCCGGGTCACCAACGCGTGGAACCCGGCCCGCTACGTCGGCGTGACGTCGGCACGCCCGTGGGCGGTCCGGTTCCTACGGAACCGGACCGAGCGTGAGTACCTCGACCCGCACGCCCTGTGGGATCGGCTCGAGGCGGCGGCGGTGACGTGCGACGAGATTGCCAGAGACGACTACGCCGGCTGGGTCACCTCGCTGCGTCCGTGGTTGGCCGGGGAGGAGGGCGGCCCTGACGACCTGTGCCTGTTCCGCGATCAACTCCTGATGAGTCCGTCCTTCCGGCATCACTGCCCCGGCGTCGAGGAACTCTTCGAGGACCTGAGCAAGGCGCTCTGCGAGCCGATCCCGCCGTCGAATCTGTCGGATTCCGCCGGAGGTCGCCGGGCGTGTGGGGGTAGTGTCGGACCTGGCGCGGGTGCTGATCGGCGACCGGTTCGTGAAGCACAAGCTGCGGCTGGGGATCAAGAACACGCAGGCGGTGCTCACGCTGCGTGCCTTGACCCGGACCGACGGCCGCTGGGAGGCGTTCTGGCAACGCGTCGCCAGTCACCCGGAACCCTGAACGTCTCCACGCGTCCTTGCCACAGCCCGTCGGCGGCCTCGGGTGGCGCGGAAGGTCGACGACGGGATGGCCAGGGAGCGCCTGACTACCACATCGCGAACGATCGTTCCGGGAGTTCCTGGCCTCGCAGCCCAGCGTTCCCTCCGGCCCGCTGCCGTCAACCAATCTCGGTCATGATCCGGACGGCCAGCTTCAGGTCGCGTTCCGCGTAGATCTGGGTGACCTCGGCGTGGGAGTGCCCCAGGACGACCTGGGCGGGCTCCAGGCCGTAGCGGCCCCGGATCAGCGACGCGGCGGTGTGACGCAGCTGGAGCGGCGTCCAGGGGGCGACCCCCGCGCGGCGTGCCGCCCGCTGGATGGCCACCCGGTAGGCATCCTTCGTGTACCGCGACCCCGGCGAACGACCGCCCCTCGAGCCCGCGGGGGGCCGGGCGGGGCGCGGCTCGTCAGCGGTTTGCACGCGTCGCCTCCGGGCGACGACCTCGGCCGGACTGAAGCAGAATCGGTCGGGGTCCCGGTCCAGCCAGGGGCGGAGGACCTCCCGGGCCCGCGGCCCCAGGACGATCAGGCGGTCACGCCCGTGGTGCTCGGACTTGTGCTCCCGAGGGCGGTAGAACCAGACGTCGTCGCCCGCCGAGACATCACCGGGGCCGCAGTGCGACGATCTCGCCCGGCCGGGCCCCGGTCAGGAGCTGGAGCCGGACCATTGCGGCGACCTGGGGCGAGAGGTGGCGGAGGGTCGCGTCGACGACGTCCCGGGGGACCGGGCCGATCGGGGTCGCCTCGCGGGCCGACGAGCGGCCCCGCCGCAGGGGGGCGACGGCACGCAGGGCCTGATACACCTCCGCGGGCAACAACTCGGCCTCGACGGCCCAGCGAAACAGGCCGCGGATGCGGTTGACGTCCTTGTTGATCAGGGTGCGGCACCGCCCCGCGGTGATCATGGCGTCCCGCACCCCGTTCAGGCCCCGCGGCGAGAAGGCCCGGGCTGGGCTCGAGCCGGCGTGGTGGCGGAGGAACCGCAGGGCCTGGCGGATGTTGTCCTGCTCGCTGGTCGGTCGACCGTGCTTGACGTAGTAGACCGCGACGTGCTGCGTCCAGTAGTCGAGCAGCAGCCGGTTGATCGTCAGCTCAGCCGGGTCGGCACGGGGGGGCGTGGGGTCGGTCTCTGGCGGGCGACCGGCGAAGAGCGCGGCGACCAGCCGGCGATACCTCTCGCGACTCTCCTCGGAGCCGTACGGCCCGAGGTAATGGTCGTGTCCGTGGATGCGGACGACGGCGAGGTTCTTGGGCTTGTAGTGGCGGTACTTCGGGACGTGGGGTGTGCTGGTAGGCATGGTGCGGACCGGAGGAGGCATCATCGAGGTGTAGTACCGGTACTACACCTCGACGACTTCCAAGCCGCGCTGCCCGACACGAGCAGGTATCCTAAATCCAGGATTCGGCGGGTTTTAGGAAAAGTCGGGGCGAGAGGATTTGAACCTCCGACCTCACGGACCCGAACCGTGCGCTCTAGCCAAGCTGAGCTACGCCCCGTGAACTCACTGACGCAAGATACCTGGGAACTTGAGCCCTGTCAATCTCAGGCTGGCCTGGGGGTGTGCCCCGCTTGATTTTGGCATCCCCTGTCTGGTTTGTTGGTTCAACCACAGTTTGCAACTTTTTGAACCACTCCAGGATGCAGGGATGCCGACGCTGACCATCAACTACGACACGCCCGAAGAACGTCGCGCGTACGAGCGGGCCATCGACTTCGTGGCCAAGATGCACCGACTCGGGCTCAACGCGCCCGACGGTGGCGTGATCGACGCCTGTGAGGCCGCCACGCTGTCTCAGGGACGCGACCTCCTTCGCGAGACCCTCAGCGCGGCCGTCCAGGCATGGGTCGACGGCGCCGAAAAAAACTAGGATGGCAAAGCCTGATTGATGAGGAATCCTCAAGCGATCGGAGGTAGGCGTCGGGGTCGCGGCGGAAGCGGCGGCCGAGGGTCCGGACCGCCTGGCGTCGCTCCAGGCGGCCGCGGAGGTCCCGCCAGCGGCGATAGGTCGGATGGGATCAGGTCGGCCGCTTCGATCGGCCGCAACCGCGTCGCCGCGGCGGCGACCAGACGCACCGAGCCGCGCACCACCGTCCCGGGGCAGGCGACCTTGCGGCCGCTGCAGCGCCGCTCGTGGTAGCGATACGAGCCGAAGAACTGCTCCAGCTCGTTGTTGGTCCGCGGCAGGTCGGCCACGTCGTAGCAGGCGAACAGCCCCGGCCGGTAGCTCCGCGTCGCCTTGCGGAAATGGGCGAACGCCTCGGCCAGGCGCGCCCAACTCGCCGTGCCGGGCCATCGCCGCGACCAGCCCGTCGTAGCGGCGACGCACGCCCGCCGCGTCGAGCCCGGGCTTGTTGCCGAGCACGGCGGCGAACCGGTGGATCCAGCCGAAGGCCTCGCGGATCTCGGGCCACGACGCCCGTCGCCTCCAAGCCCTTCGCCAGGACCGCCCGCAGCCGCTTCAACTCCTTCGGGAGCCCCCTTTTTCGGCCGCCCGGTCCAGGCTCGCGGCGACCTTCGCCAGCCGGTCGGCCAGCTTCAACCCCGACGCCTCCAGCGGCGGCCGGCCGTCGTCGGTCAGCGCCGAACGGACCGCCGCGCAGTAGCCGCGGACCGCTTCGGCCTCGACGTCGTCGCGGCCCTCGACCTTCCGCTCGATCGGCCGGACGCCGCGGACCTTCTTCTTGAGCTGGACCTTGGCGTGGCGGTCGGCCTCGTAAACCGGCAGGGCCGCCTCGCGCAGGTAGTGGAAGTGGCAGAGCTGGTGCGGCACGCCCGGCAGGGCCTTCGCGACCGCCTTGCGGATCGACGTCTGGCCGTCGGAGACGACCCCGGCGATCGGCACCGGCAAGGCGCCCGTCCACCTCGGTCAGGAGCTTCGCCAGGTCGTCCTGCGTCGAGGAGAGCAGGCTGCGGGCCAGCAGGACCTCGCCGGAGAGGACCTCGCGGACGACCCAGAGGACCTCATGGCCGACGTCCGGCTGCAACCCGTCGATCGCCAGGATCGCCCGCCCGGCCTTCGCCGCGATCGCCTTCAGCCGATCGGCGTCGGAGCACGACAGGGCGAGCAGCTCGTCGTAGCGATCCAGCAAGTTGCCGACGCTGCGGACGCAGATCGGCACGCCGCGACGGACCAATTCGGCGTGGATCTCCGGGACGCTGCGATGCTCGGCGTGGCGCAGCACGCCCACCAAGGCGACGACGTCGAGCCCGAATTCGTGCTGCGGCAGGACGAACCGCCCCTCCTGCTCGGGCCGGAGGCAGGCCCGCGACGGCGGAGCACTCCGGATTGCGGCAGCTGCGGACCTGGAGCCGCAGCTGGACGAGGCCGTCAAGGGTCGCCACGGTCCGCTGGGGCTTGTTGGCCGCCCAGAGCGAGCGGCCGCACGCGGGGCAGTCCCGCGTCTGCGTCGTCAGGTCGACGGTCCGATCCGGTCGCGGCCGAGCACTCCGTCGCGGCATGGCGATACTCCTCAAAGCGGTGATCGCTCCAGGTGTAACGGATACGCCTCCCTCGATCAACCGGGCTCTGCCACCCTAGAAAAAAAGTCGACGCGCCCTGCGGCCACAAAACGCGTGACAAGCGGCGGCGGTCGCGGTCGGTCGAGACGGCCATCGGAACGATCGAAGTCGCGAGGGCGTACCGAATGTGCCCCGGTTGCGGCGACGGCGGGTACCCGGCCGATGCGGTGCTCGGGCTCGACGGCGGGTTCACCCGCCACGCCCGCCGGGAGAAGGGCCGCAGGCGATTGGGAGTTGCAGATCGACGCGGGCAAGGTCAACACCGAGACCGGATGGCGGGACGTGAAGGTGGCCACCCAGGGCCAGGGCGTATCAAACACGGGTAGCCGTTCACAGTCTGGGATTGAAAGTTGTCGATGAGGACCCTATACCGTCATTATGACCGACCCACTGCCCATCCCTGATGAACTTTGGGCCCAGGTGCCGCCCGACGCACAAGCGGCCATCGTCGCCGTTTCCCCGGCGATGCAACAGCGGGTCGACGAACTGGCAACACGGGTCCGTGACCTCGAAGCGCGGCTCAAGCTCAACTCCACCAACTCGTCCAAGCCGCCCTCGTCCGATCCGATTGGAATGAAGCGTAAACCCCCGGCTCCTCCCAGGGGGAAGAAACGCGGCGGCCAGCCCGGGCATCGCAAGTTCCACCGCAACTTGGTGCCTCCCGAGAAGGTCCGCGAGACGTTCGACTGCAAGCCGATTGCCTGCCGCCGTTGCGGCCAGAGGCTCGTTAGCGACGATCCCGAACCGCTGATCCATCAAGTCGCCGAACTGCCCAAGATCGAGCCCTTCGTCGACGAGCATCGGCTCCATCGCCTGACCTGCCCCGCCTGCCACGCGACGACTTGCGGCGCATTGCCGGCGGGTGCCCCGACCGGGTGCTTTGGGCCGTACCTCCAGGCCGTGCTGGCGATGTTCGCGGGGGCCTATCGTCTCAGAGCGTGTCTAAAAAGCCAGTTTCTTGGTCAATCGGCGGCTCATCAGATGAACCATCGACCATTTGATCATCGCCTCGCTGCTGGTGATCGTCCCCTCATCGTCCTTGCTCAGCCGCCGGCTGCGGCCCAGCCAACCGAACGTCCGCTCGACCTTCCAGCGGTGCGGCAGCACCTCGAATCCCCGTGCGTCGTCCGACCGCTTGACGATCTCCAGCACGATCCGACGCCGCGGGCAGAGCATCCGCACCCACTCGACCAACTGCCCGGCGTAGCCGCCATCGGCCCAGATCCGCTTGAGTCGGCTGTAGCGGTGCCGGACCGCCTCCAGCACCAGTCGGGCGCCGTCGCGGTCCTGGACGTCCGCAGGATGCACCACCAGGGCCAGGATCAGGCCGAGCGTGTCGACCAGGATGTGCCGCTTGCGGCCGTTGACCTTCTTACCGCTGTCATAGCCGTGTGGCCCCCTTTTTCGGTCGTCTTGACCGTCTGGCTGTCCAGGATCGCGGCCGTCGGCTGGCGTTGCTTCCCCTCGGCCTGCCGCAAGTCGCCCCGCAGTTCGTCGTGGAGTCGGTCGAGTGTCCCGTCCTTCTTCCAGGCGGCGAAGTACCCGTAGACGGTCTTCCAGGGCGGGAACTCGTGGGGCAGCATCCGCCACTGGCAGCCGGAGCGGACCAGATAGAGGATGGCATTGACGATCTCACGCCGCGGATATTTGACGGGCCGGCCACCGGGCTTCGGGGCCGGGATGAATCGAGAGACCTGGGCCCACTGGGCGTGGCTCAGGTCGGTCTGGTAGGCTCGTCGGATGTCCATGACCCAAGGCTAGGTCACCCTTTCAAGACACGCTCTCAGCAAACGACAGGTCCGGCAGGTGGCCGCCGACCTGTTTACGCTCTCGATCTCCACTGGGATGATCTCCACGCTGGAACGGCAGTCCGCCGCAGCTCTGGAGGCCCCCTACAATGAACTGGCGATCGCGGTCCATCACGCCAAGGTGACGAACCTCGACGAGACGTCGTGGCGTGAGCGGCTCGGCAAGGCCTGGTTGTGGGCGGTGGTCACTCCCCTCTTCACGGTCTTCACCATCGCCAAGAACCGGAGCGGCGATGTCGCCCAGGCCCTTTGGGCAGCGAAGACGGTCAGGTCGTCGGCAGCGACCGCTTCAGTGCCTATGACTGGATCATGGCGCGGTGGCGACAGATCTGCTAGGCGCACTTGCGGCGCGACTTTCAGGCGATGATCGACCGGGGCGGCGACGGCGAAAAGGTCGGCCGGCGATTGCTCGCGTTGTCGACCCGGCTGTTCCGCCATTGGCACCGGGTGCGCGACGGAACTTTGGAATGGGGACTGTTCCAGGAGCAGATGAGCCGGTTGCGTCGGGAGGTCAAGAAAGCCCTTGAGGACGGGTCGCGGTGCTCGTGCGCAAGACGGCGGCGACGTGCTTCGAGATCCTCAAGGTGGAGGAGGGTTTGTGGACGTTCGCTCGTGTCAGGGGTGTCGAGCCGACGAACAACGCGGTGGAACGGTGCGTTGCGCCATGCGGTGATCTGGCGTCGGATCAGTGGTGGGACCGACTGTGTGCATGGGTGCCGTTTCGTGGAGCGGATGCTGACCGTGGTTGCGACCTGCCGACAACACGGCCGCAACATCGTGGATTATCTGACCACATGCTTCGAAGCGACTGTCGAAGCCAAGCTCTTCCCTTCTCTTCTGCCGGTCACCACGGCCTAAATCCGAAGCCGCGTAATCCCACCTATCCCACCCTGTGAACGGCTACCCCGTCGGCAGCAATAACGACATATGAGAATACTTCGATACATGGCTGCAGCGATGCCGCGACGTCAGCCCGACCCGAGGCGCGGAATCTCCTCGCCGACGATCGGAAGCTACTCCTGGCGACGATGCCCACGGCATCTCCTCGTCGGCGATGAGCCTCCGGGCCTCGGTAGGCGCTGACGTCCCGGCCATCGCTGCCGCCAATGTATCGAAGTATTCTCATATGTCGTTATTGCTGCCGACGGCGGGTGGGATAGGTGGTACGCGGCTTCCGATTCGGCCGTGGTGACCGGCTGAGCGGGATCACTGTCTCCGACCGGTCCGCTTCGAAGCACGTCGTCAGCTAATCCACGACGTGCGGCCTGCTCCAGCAGGTCGCAACCACGTCGCGTCCGCTCACCAAACAGCTACGCGCCGCTGTAGTCCCCCACTGATCCGACGCCAGACGCATCGCGCAACGCACGTCCACCCGCGTTGTTCGTCAGCTCGACACCCCTGACACGAGCGAACATCCACAAACCCTCCTCCACCTTAATCTCAAGCGCTCCCCCTCTCCACAACCACCTCAAGGTGGAGGAAGGTTTGTGGACGTTCGCTCGTGTCAGGGGTGTCGAGCCGACGAACAACGCGGTGGAACGTGCGTTGCGCCATGCGGTGATCTGGCGTCGGATCAGTGGGGGGACCGACAGTGTGCATGGGAGCCGTTTCGTGGAGCGGATGCTGACCGTGGTTGCGACCTGCCGGCAACAGGGCCGCAACGTCGTGGATTATCTGACCACATGCTTCGAAGCGGACGGTCGGAGCCAAGCTCTCCCCTCTCTTCTGCCGGTCACCACGGCCAAATCCGAAGCCGCGTAATCCCACCTATCCCACCCTGTGAACGGCTACCCCGTCGGCAGCAATAACGACATATGAGAATACTTCGATACATTGGCGGCAGCGATGGCCGGGACGTCAGCGCCGACCCGAGGCCCGGAGCCTCCTCGCCGACGAGGGGAAGAAACTCCTGGCGACGATGACCAGGGAGATCGCCTCGTCGCCGGTCTTGACGGGCCTGGGCTTGCAGGTCCGGTCGCAGCGGGGCCGGTTCCACCTGGAGCGACCACTCGGCGAGGGGGACGCTGCCGGGGTCGAGGCGTGGGGCCGAATCACGCCGCTGGCCGACTCGCCAGACCTGCTGCTGGAGCAGGAACGCCGCAAGGGCAGCTGGTCCGAGATCGCCAGGGGGTCGGCCCGGAAACTCATCAGGACCGTCGCCGGCGACACCAAGGGGACGTTCCACGGGCTCGGCAAGCTTGACCAGGCCCTCCGCAAGGCGGACAAGGGCCTGGAGCGGCTCCCGGTCGAACGGGAGGGGAAGGCCAAGTTTGTCTATGCCGGGTCGGGCGAGGAGTGCTCGGCTCAGGAGGCCCTGTTCCATTATTTCGGGCTGCCGTTGCACGTCCTCGTCGAGCCCTCGGAATGGTATTCGTACCACCGGACGCCGACGATCGTCGAGGCGAGCGAGGACCGGGGCCGGATGCTCGTGCGGTTCGGGGCGATGAGCATCTCGGGGAGCGCTTCGGTGGGACGTGCCTCTATGTCCGCCGAGACGGGCGCTGGGGAGCCTACCGGATCAGGCCCAGTGAGAGCCGGGACATCGCCGCCGCCGAGGCGTGGCTGGCGAAGCGGAAGTGGCGGCAGTGGGGATCATGAACAACCTCATAGAGCGTGTCTTGAAAGGGTGACCTAGCCTTGGGTCATGGACATCCGACGAGCCTACCAGACCGACCTGAGCCACGCCCAGTGGGCCCAGGTCTCTCGATTCATCCCGGCCCCGAAGCCCGGTGGCCGGCCCGTCAAATATCCGCGGCGTGAGATCGTCAATGCCATCCTCTATCTGGTCCGCTCCGGCTGCCAGTGGCGGATGCTGCCCCACGAGTTCCCGCCCTGGAAGACCGTCTACGGGTACTTCGCCGCCTGGAAGAAGGACGGGACACTCGACCGACTCCACGACGAACTGCGGGGCGACTTGCGGCAGGCCGAGGGGAAGCAACGCCAGCCGACGGCCGCGATCCTGGACAGCCAGACGGTCAAGACGACCGAAAAAGGGGGCCACACGGCTATGACAGCGGTAAGAAGGTCAACGGCCGCAAGCGGCACATCCTGGTCGACACGCTCGGCCTGATCCTGGCCCTGGTGGTGCATCCTGCGGACGTCCAGGACCGCGACGGCGCCCGACTGGTGCTGGAGGCGGTCCGGCACCGCTACAGCCGACTCAAGCGGATCTGGGCCGATGGCGGCTACGCCGGGCAGTTGGTCGAGTGGGTGCGGATGCTCTGCCCGCGGCGTCGGATCGTGCTGGAGATCGTCAAGCGGTCGGACGACGCACGGGGATTCGAGGTGCTGCCGCACCGCTGGAAGGTCGAGCGGACGTTCGGTTGGCTGGGCCGCAGCCGGCGGCTGAGCAAGGACGATGAGGGGACGATCACCAGCAGCGAGGCGATGATCAAATGGTCGATGGTTCATCTGATGAGCCGCCGATTGACCAAGAAACTGGCTTTTTAGACACGCTCTGAGAGCCGGGACGAATCGGGAGGGACACATGGCGAAGAAGAAGGCGGCGAAGAAGGAGACGAAATCCGAGTTCCTCCGCAACGTCCTGGGCAAGAACCCGGACCTCGACTACCGGCAGGTCAATCGGCGGTGGGCCTAGCCTGTATTTCTCACCATCCTGTCTCGGAGCCGTTTCGCCGAGTCATCCGGCCCCTTCGCCACCCTGATGGTCGTCCGGCCGGGCTCCGTCGTCCATCTCGTGCCTTCTCTCTCCTGTCCGGACCTGGTCGGACACCCCGGCCCGCCTGCGATCGAGGCTCCCGTGGCGAAGCCGGGACGCACCTCGATCGCCGGACCTCGTCACCGAAGCCTCCTCACAGTCTCAGCTGTGAAATTTTCTTCAGTTCAGCATCTCAGCGGAGGTCGCAATCGCGCCAGGTTCGCATGCATTCGCCGGAACGCCTCGGCGTAGGGACAACTGCTCGACAGCCTCACCCACACCTTCCGTACCGTCATCCGGACCAGCGCCCCGATCTTCAGGAGCTTCAACCGGATCGTCTGGCACTGCGCCTCGGCCAGCTCCGTGCCCGCCAACCCCAGCCGACGCAGCGCCTCCAGGAGCACGTAGGCGATCGACGAGAAGAACAGCCGGACCTGGTTGCCCCGCATCGTCGCCGTGCTGGTCCGGTCGGCGAACAGGTGCAGTTGCTGCTCCTTGATCCGGTTCTCCATCTCGCCCCGGCCGCAGTAGTCCTCCTCATATAAGGGCTTCGCCGCGCGACCCTCGGCCGCCAGCGACGTGACCACGAACCGCGGGTTGACGCCCCGGGCCAGGTGCTCGGCCTTGGCCACCACCCGAGGCTCACGGCTCCAGCTGTCGAGCGTCCGGTACCGGAGCTCGGCGAACACCCGGGACGCCTCCTTGGTCCGCTCGAACTCCAGGCGAGCCTGCTCCGCCTCGGCGGTGATCATCGCCTTGAGCCGCGTGTTCTGCGCCAGCCCGAGCACGTAGTCCACGCCGTTGGCTTCACACCAGGCCATGATCGCCTCGCGGCAGAACCCGCTGTCGGCGCGGATCGTGATCTTGACGTCGGGCCACGACTGGCGGATCTGG
Source organism: uncultured Isosphaeraceae bacterium (assembly GCA_963779675.1). Taxonomy (GTDB): domain Bacteria; phylum Planctomycetota; class Planctomycetia; order Isosphaerales; family Isosphaeraceae; genus CAVZZM01. Next base: position 79,817 of record CAVZZM010000014.1, on the reverse strand, counting down.
GCCACGATCCTCTGGAGATGCTTCACTGACCCGGCCGAAGCGTCCATGTCGGAGGGCCGCAGCCGGGCGCAGAGCAGGTGATCGCCGCAGAAGATGTACAGCGGGAGGTAGCAGAAATTCTGGTAGTAGCCGTGGAAGAAGCGGCCGAGTTGGTGGCCGTGGATCGGGTCGTCGGTGGCGTCGAGGTCCAGGACGATCCGCTCGGGCGGGCGGAAGTGGGCGTGGAGCAAGAGCGACACGAAGAGGCGTTCGACGTCGTGGGTGCGGCAGACGACCTTCTTGTAGCGGCTCTCCTTGTCGGCGCCGACGGGGGTCAGTTCGAGGCGGTTCAGCGTGCTCTTGCCGGCCAGCGCCTTGCCACGGTCGCGCTCCCGTTGTCGGGTCTTGCCCTTGGGGTCGGGCGTGCCGACGACGGTGGCGAGCAAGGGGTCTCGGCGGAGGTCGTCGTGGTCATTGAGGTCCTCGTAACCCAACGCCAGGGCGTAGACGCGCTGGGCGATCAACTCCTCCGCGGTGTGCTCGATGAGGTCCGGGTTGCGGTGGTCGGTGAAACAGGCGGCGAACTGACGGATGATTCCGGTGAGTCGCTCGGTCTCGCGGAGCAGCAGCGCCGCACCGTCGGAGGAGATGTCGCCGCCGTCGAAGTCGGCGAGGACTTGACGGGGGCCGACCATGGGAAAGTCGAGGTCCGATGAGTTACACTCTGTGGTCATCGGGCTGCCTTCTCTGGGTGTCGTAGGTGGTTGTGGTAGATCAACCTATGACACAGAAGGCAGCCCGATTCCATTCCCCTGGTGAGAAATCCAGGCTAGGCGGGGCATCCCGGAGAGATCAGCAACCCGTCGTACTACAAAGTCAGGGCCGAGCTGGGGATCAAGACGGAGTGGGTCTGGGTCAGGGAGCCGGAACCGGGAGCAGCATCCACGCCCGCCTCGGCCACGGGCGAGGTCTACCAGTTCGAGATCACGCTCCTAGACACCCGGCCGCCGATCTGGCGGCGGATGCAGGTGGGCGACTGCACCCTCGACAAGTTCCACGATCACATCCAGACGGCGATGGGCTGGACGAACTCGCACATGCACCACTTCAGGATCGAGGGGACACTCTACGGCGATCCGATGCTGCTGGAGGAAACGTTTGGGGACCTCCGGTACAAGGATTCCACCACGACGAGGTTGAGCGACATCCTCCCCGAGGGCGGCGAGCCGTTCCGGTTCGAGTACGAGTACGACTTCGGGGACGGCTGGCTGCACGAGATCCGCTTCGAGGGGCGTCTGCGGGCCGAGTCGGGGAAGCGGTATCCGCTCTGCCTGGAGGGCGGACGGGCCTGCCCGCCCGAGGACGTGGGCGGCGTCTGGGGGTACGTGGACTTCCTCGCAACCATCGCCGACCCCGAGGACGAGCAGCACGAGGGGATGCGAAAGTGGATCGGTCGGAAGTTCGATCCCGAGGCGTTCAGCCCGGTGGCTGCGACCAGGCGGATGAAGAGCGGCCTGCCCGATTGGCGGGAGATGCGGTGAAGTTCGCAGGGGTGCCATCGAGCACCCGCTCGTCTGGACCTGGCCCCAGGAGGATGGCAGGCCGTCTGAAGGCCGGGCTCCCCAGGCGGGGACCGGGAATGCGGTTCGGAGGGACGTGTCCATGAAGCCATGCCCTGTGACATCCGCCACAAGATGCTGATTACCGGCGACGATCTGCGGGAGCTGAAGCGTCACGCCTACTCGCTCGTGGAGGCGTTCGGCCTCGACCGCAAGATCGAGGCGCACAGGGGCACCCGGCCGATCACCCTGTACCGCTGGGATCTGGAGTGCCTGATGGACACGATCGAGTGCGAACTCGGCGATCCGAGGGAGTATCCCGACAAGGCCGCCCCCGGATACCTGGCCCTGAAACGCCTCGGGGAGCGGCTCCGTGAGGAATACGACCGTCACTACGGCGACGAGCGAGCCGCCGGATCGAGAGGCTGACCGGATGGGGAACGGGCCGATGCCCTACGGATGGAATAACCCCTCGGCCCGGATCTTCTCCAGGCACGCATCAGCGGTCAGCCCCAGGTCGATCTGCCACCACGTGCCGTTGTGCCGCCTGGAGTAGCGATCGAACCGGCGACGGGCTGCCCAGCTTCATGAGCCGGGTGATGATCCACCCGCAGGGAGGAGGAACGAATCCTGACCGACCTGCCCACCCGAGACCCCTTCATGCAGGCGGCGATCGACGAGGCCAGGGCCGGGCTCGCCGAGGGCGGCATCCCCATCGGCTCGGTCCTCGTCATCGACGGACAGATTGTTGGCAGGGGGCATAACCGCCGGGCCCAGCGGGGCAGTGCCATCCTGCACGCCGAGATGGACGCCATCGAGGCCGCCGGGCGGCTCAAGGCGGGCGACTACCGGCGGGCCGTGCTCTACTCGACCCTCAGCCCGTGCGACATGTGCTCGGGTACGGCCTTGCTCTACAAGATCCCCCGGATCGTCGTCGGCGAGAACCGGACGTTCCGGGGGCCGGAGGACGACCTGCGGTCACGTGGCGTCGTCCTGGAGGTGCTCGACGACCCGGAGTGCGTCTGGCTCATGGAGGAGTTCATTCGGGCCAGGCCGGACCTCTGAGACGAGGACATCGGCGAGTAATCGGGGCGGGATGCGACCCCTGGCGACCTCGCATTCATACCGTTACCATGCCGGGGCGAGGGTGGGACCGACCCGCCCGTCGGCGACTCGTGGAACGGGCTCGGTCGTCGCCGGGCACGGGCCTCATGGGGGTCATGATGAACGCTCCAGCGAAAGCCGTCGTCCCGGCGATCTTCGTGCTGCTGCTCGCCCCGGACTTTGCCCCGGCACGACCGCCGGAGAAGCCGACCTTCGTCGAATACCTCCGGGCAAGCGCCGTCCCGAGGGACGTGATCGAAACCTTCCTTCACGGCCCCAGCTGGGCTCGGTTCGACCCGGAACTCGGCTACGTTTTGGGAAACTTCCTCCCGACGGATGGGATTGACGGAAGTGCTACCATCTCCACCGCCCGGCCCGACGGTGCCCGGACCGCCTTCCTGTACATCGACCGCCCCTGCCGCATCAACACCTACGGCGACAGCTTCACCCAGTGCCATCAGGTCAGCGACGGCGAGACCTGGCAGGAGTACCTGGCGGCCCACCTCGGCGAGCCGATACGCAACTTCGGCATGGGCGGATACGGGGCCTACCAGGCATACCGCCGCATGGTCCGAGAGGAGCGGACCGACCACGGGGCCGAATACCTGATCCTCTACATCTGGGGGGACGACCACATCCGCAGCCTGCTGCGCTGCCGCCACGCCCTGATCTACCCGAGGTGGGACCACCAAGGGGGGCGGATGTTCCACAACAACTTCTGGCCCAACATCGAGGTGGACCTCAATACAGGGCGACTCGTCGAGCGGGAGAACCTGCTGCCGACCCCCGAGTCGCTCGACCGCATGTGCGACGCCGAGTGGATGGTCGAACACCTGGAGGACGACCTCGCCCTGCAACTCGCTGTGTTCAAGCGGGGCGACATCCGTGACCTCGACCGGCCTCGGGTCGAGCGGCTGGCGGCCCACCTCGACTACCCGATGGACTGGGGCGACGAGGGGCGCCTGCGGTCGCAGGCCGGCGGGCTGCTGGATCGCTACTCGCTGCGGGCCACGAGGCTCGTCCTGGAGAAGGCCAGGGATTTCGCCGAGGCCAACGGCAAGAAGCTCATGGTGGTCCTGTTCGACCCGTACCGGGCGATGGAGCAGATGCGGCGGGGCGAGGAGCGGTACGACCGGGAGATCGTCGATTACCTGGACGCCGAGGGGTTCACAACCTTCGACATGAACGAGGTGGAGCTGCAGGACTATCGTCGCTCCGGCCTGCCCCACGACGATTACATGAAGCAGTACTTCATCGGGCACTACAACCCGAGGGGGAACCACTTGTTCGCCTACTCGATCAAGGACGAGGTGGTCGAGTGGCTGGACCCGAAACCGATCACGTATCGGAAGCCCGACCCGGATGCCGTCGATTTCCGGGGCTACCTGCCGATCGGCCCCGAGGGGGTAGGCGGAACCGACTCCTCGACGACCCCGGAACAACCGTGACGTGTTGGGCTGTCGAGGGGAGGGCGACGCCGAGGTGGGCGTCCTCCAACGTCGCCGATCGCCTCCGGCATCTCGGCCTCACTCTTGCCTCGGCCTCCCCGGACTGGTGTCTTCGACGCAATGGTCTTCGACGAGCCCCGGCTTGCCGGGGCGATGGCGATCTGGTCCGATAACTCCTCGGACCCCGCCTCTAGGAGCCGACGAATGACCCGAGAGCCGCTCACCCGGACGCTGACGACCCTGATCGCCGTGCTCGCCATGGCGCCGTGCGTCCCCGCCGCCGTGGGAGATGACGCCGACGTGTCGAGCGGAGTGCTCCGGCTCGCCACCTGCCAGTTCCCCGTCTCGGGCGACATCCGGGCCAACGGTGAGTGGATACGCTCCCAGTTGCGTCGGGCGAGCGACGAGGGGGCCGACCTGATCCACTTCCCCGAGTGCGCCCTGTCCGGCTACGCCGGGGTCGATCTGCCCACGACCGACGACCTGGACTGGGATGCCCTGTACTCGGAGACCGAGGCGATCCTGGCGTCGGCCCGAGAGCTGGGCGTCTGGGTCGTCCTGGGCAGCACCCACCGGCTCGGCGGCGACCACAGGCCGCACAACAGCCTCTACGTCATCAATCCCGAGGGCCGGATCATCGACCGCTACGACAAGCGGTTCTGCACCACCGGCGACCTGGAGCACTACTCGCCGGGCGACCACTTCGTCACCTTCGAGGTCAACGGGGTCCGGTGCGGGCTCTTGATCTGCTACGACATCCGCTTCCCGGAACTGTACCGGGAGTACAGCCGGCTCGGCGTGCGGCTGATGCTGCACTCGTTCTACAACGCCCGGCAGAAGCCGGGGAGCATCCACCCGAAGATCATGCCGGTGACGGCCCGAGCGTATGCCGGCGTGAACAACATGTTCGTCTCGATCAACAACTCGTCGGCCCCGAGGAGTTGGCCGAGCCGGTTCATCACGCCCGACGGGCTGGTCGGGGCGAGGCTGGCGACCGACGAGCCGGGGGTGATGGTCAACGTCGTGGACCTCCACGAGCCGTATTACGACGCCAGCCGCCCCTTCCGGCGTGGGGCCATCGAGGGCAAGCTGCACAGCGGCGAGGCGGTGGACGACCCCCGCTCGAAGGAGCGGGCCGGGTATTGAGGACGCACGCATTTGCAGGCCCCACAACGACGATGGGAGCGAGGTCCGGGGCAGGGTTGCGGGTCGAGAGCGGTGTCGTGCGGGCCGTCGCCTGATCGAATCGGAAGGATCTCTTATGTGCGATCGCCGGCCACTCCTCCTCTCCATGGTCGCCTGGCTCGGCTGCTGCCAGGTCGGCCTCGCAGCCGACGGGCCGACGACGACCCCGGAATCCGTCTGGGCCGACTTCGACCCCCGCAGGGAACCGCTTGAGGTCGACGTCCTCGGGCGATGGAGCGAGGACGGTGCGGTCTATACCGAGTTCACCTTCACCGGGATGGCCCACGAAGGCTCCGAGGTGCGGGTCTATGCACTCTCCGGCGCCCCCCGAGGGCGAGGCCGGGCTCCCCGGCGTCCTGCACGTCCACGGCGGCGGGCAGACGGTCAACGCCCGGTGGCTCCGGTTCTGGACCGATCGGGGGTACGCCGCCCTGACGTTCAACTGGGGTGGGGCGTGGCCGGGCCGGGACAAATTCACCGACTGGGGCACGCTCACGCAGGGCAACCACAAGGACGCCGGGGCCAGGGCGATGGCGACGGAGCCCTCGGTGCGGGACGCCTCCTGGTATCTCTGGACCCGCATCTCACGCCGGGCGCTGACCTGCGTGGAGGAGATGGAGCAGGTCGATCCCGATCGGCTGAGCGTCTTCGGCGTCTCCATGGGCGGGACGATCGTCTGGCCGATGGCAGCGATGGACGATCGCATCAAGGCGGCGTGCGCCATCTACGGGGTCGGCTGGAACACCTACCCCGACGAGATCGACGTGCCGGACCCGAAAGCCGGGGACGCCGGGGTGGCCGCCTGGCGGCGGGCGATGGAGCCCGAGTCCTACGCCCCGCTGGTGCGGTGCCCGGTCCTGTTCCTCGACGCCACGAACGACCAGCACGGCAAGATGGACTGGGCCTACCACACGCTCGCCCTCGTCCCCGCCGAGGTCCGCTGGGCGTTCACGCCCCGCTGCCGCCATCACATCGCCGCCGAGCAGGGGGCCGACCTGCCGCTGTGGATGGACGCCCACCTCAAGGGCGGCGAGCCGTTCCCGGAGCCCCCCGTCGCCGAGGTGCGGCTGGGGAGCGATGGCGTCCCCCGGATGGTCGTGGAGCCCGACGGCTCCCGGTCGATCCGGCGAGTCGATCTCTTCTATGCCATCGAGAATCGCAACCCCAAGAACCGCTACTGGCGCCCGGCTGGCGGACAATCGGGACGAAGGGATCTGGGTCGCCGAGCTTCCCATCCTCGACCCGCAACAGCCCCTCTTCGCCTTCGCCAACGTCCTTTACGACTCGGGCGTCTGCCTGAGCACGAATCTGGCCTCGGTGGTCCCCGCCGAGCTTGGCGACGCCGTGGCGATCGATCGGCCCTCCCTCCTGATCGACGACTTCGCCGGCGGGATCGACGGCTGGGTGACGAGTTCGCCCGGCACCGACCCGATCCCGCCGGTGCCCTCCCCGCTCACGGCTGCGGTGGGACCGGGAGGGATGCCGGGGATCACCGTGACGAGGCCCATCGCCCTGGCGACGCACAAGCCGGGCGATCCGAAGTGGCGTGGCCCCGAGGGGGCCAGGCTCCAGTTCCAGATCCATGTCCGGGCACCGAGGACGTTGCGTGTCGTGATGCACAAGGGCGAGTTCGCCGTCGGCTGGACCCGGTACGCCACCGAGGTCGCCCTGGTGCCGGGCGAAGGCTGGAGGACGATCACCCTCCCCGCCGGGGAGTTCACGACGGACGAGGGGGAGCATCTGGAGGGCTGGGACGACGGGCAGTAATTGGAGTTGAGGACGGAGGGCGGGGCAGGCGAGGAGCCGATCTACGGGGCGTTCCGCTGGGTGCCGGGGCCTTGAGACAGGGCCGGACTCGCTGGTCCTCCGTGAGTCCGAGCCCGACCGCCGCCGAGACCGACGGAGACGAACGCTGCGAGGTGATCATGGCCCGACATCGGCTCATCCTCCTGCTCGCCGTGCTGTCCCTGGAGCTACCGTGCCGGGCCGGTGATGAGCCCGGCCAGACGCTCCGGGTGGTGGTCTTCGGCGGCCATCCCGATGACCCCGAGTCCGGGGCCGGCGGCCTGATCGCCACCCTGACCCGGCAAGGCCACGAGGTCATCCTCGCCTACGGCACCGCCTTCCGGGGCGACCGCCGATTCTTCGACCGACCGGAGGACGAGGTCCGCCGGGAGGAAGCCGCCGCCGCCTGCACGGTCCTCGGCGCCTCGCCGAAGGTCTTCCCCTACGCCCACGAGTCGCTGGCCGCCGACGAGGCGACCCTGCGGGCGGTCTCCTCGTGGCTCGACGAGGTGGGGCCGGACATCGTGGTGACGCACTGGCCGCTGGACACCCATCCGAACCACCACGTCGTCAGTTCGCTGGTCTGGCAGTGCTACCTGCGGCAGGGCGGCTGGAACCTGTACTTCTTCGAGGTGATGACCGACCAGCAGACGATCGCCTTCCGGCCCGAGCCTTATCTGGATATCGCCCCGGTGCGGGGCGTGAAGAGGCGGGCGTTGATGGAGCACAGGAGCCAGGAGCCCGAGGCGATCTGGAAAGCTCATGAGGCAATGCACCGCCGCCGGGGGGCCGAGTGCGGGGTCGAATTCGCCGAAGCCTACAGCCTGGTCGAGGCCAAGGAGGGCTGCCCGCTGCTGCCCGTCGAGTTCCTGGGCCGGGAGGGAGGAGGACCGGCGGCGACGACCGACAGGCCCGATGGCCCGGCCTCGATCTCCGAGGCGGCGAGGGACGACCACGGCATCCTGGTCCATGCCGTCGAGTCGCCGTACCAGGCGGGCGAGACGGAGATCCGGGTCCTGCTCCCCGACCGTCGAGGAGCGGGGAGACGCTACCCGGTCGTCTATGTCCTGCCGGTCGAGGCCGGCACCGAGGATCGCTACGGCGACGGCCTGCTCGAAGTCCGCCGGCACGACCTGCACAACGAGTTGGGGGCGATCTTCGTCGCCCCGACCTTCTCGCACCTGCCCTGGTACGCCGACCACCCGACGGACCCCGAGATCCGCCAGGAGACCTACTTCCTGGAGGTCGTCGTCCCGTTCGTCGAGTCCCGGTATCCGGCCAGGGCCGACCCGGAGGGCCGCCTGCTGCTCGGGTTCAGCAAGTCGGGCTGGGGGGCCTGGAGCCTGCTCCTGCGGCACCCCGAGGTCTTCGGCAGGGCCGCCGCCTGGGACGCCCCGCTGATGCTGGACCAGCCGGGCCGGTACGGGTCGGGGGACATCTTCGGGACCCAGGCGAACTTCGAGGGGTATCGGATCACGACGCTGCTGGGGCGACATGCCGCCGAACTGCGGGACCACGAGCGGCTGATCCTGCTGGGCTACGGCAACTTCCGGGGCGAGCACGAGCGGATCCACGACATCCTGGTGGATCTGGGGATTCCGCACGCCTACGAGGACGGCCCGCAGCGGGAGCATTCCTGGGGGAGCGGCTGGGTGCCCGAGGCGGCCAGGGCGTTGCTGCGGGACGAGGAGATCGGCGACTGACCCGCACGGGGGCTCAGCCGAGCCGGAGTTCCGCCCGCACGCCCCGCACGTCCATCTCGAACTCGATCCCCTCGATCGGCGGGCGGCTGTAGGACCAGCGGACCCCGTGGACCGCCGCCGCCCCGATCCGCCCCAGGATCACCTCGGGCAGCAGGTCGGCGACGGGATGGACCGTGTAGAGGTCCACGGCGGTCACACGGTCCCAGCCGACGCCCAGCCCCCGCAGCCGGGCCTCCATCAGGTCCATGACGAACGCTCGCCTTCGCGGCGATCGCCTCCGGCGAGCGTCTCGCCCCGCCCGGACGATCCCTCCCGGCCTCCAGGACGCCCTCGGGCAGTTCGCCGGCCCCGGCGACGACGAACGTCGGCGGCAGCGACGGGTCGCATGGCCTCGCATAGGAGAAGCCGTAGAGGGCCGGCTCGCTCGGGCGGGCCGACCTCGGGGGCGACGTTGGTCCGGGCCACGGGGTTGACGCCCTCGACGAACAGCGCCCCAGCCCTCCAGGATGCGGGCGTAGCCGGCGTTGAACTCGGCGAAGCCCTCGAAGCTGAAGGGCCGGGGCGACCGGAGTTCGACCCCGCAGAGGGCCGCCACGGGCCTCCCCTCGTCGCCCAGGCGAGCCCGGATCAGGTCGAAGCCCCGCTCGTAGGGGACGGGGCGTTCGAGGGTGACGTGGGCGATCTCGTGGCCCGGTGCGGAGACGACGCCGCAGGAGTACGGGGCGATGCCGGGGAGGAAGCGGTAGCCGCCGGTCGGGTGGTCGATCAGGCTCATGGCATGGCTCCGCTGGTGATGACGGGCCGGTCGGGGGACGAGTCGCCGGAGTGACTTCAGGGGGCGGGATCGAGCAACTCCCCGGCCTCGCCCTCCCAGTGGTCGAGCACCCACCGGGCGATCCGGTGCAGTTCCCCCTCGCCGTCCGACCTCGGCTCCCGGTGCCGCCCCTCGATGGCCCGCAGCCGATCCAGGGCGGCCCGGTACTCGGCCCGCTTCTCGGGCGTCAGGTCGCCCCGATCCTCCATCGCCCGGACCCGCTCGGGGCTCGTCAGCGGCGACGGCTGGCACCACGTCCGCTCGGAAGTTGAAGGCGGCCTGGAGTTCCAGCACGTCCTCGACGGCCTGCGGGGTCGAGGCCGCCCCGAAGACGTCCCGGCCCAGGATCTCCTTGTACGCCTCGAACGGAGGTCGGGGTTGCGGCTGAACTCCCGGTAGGCGACCCGGTTGACCCGCATCGGCAACTCGTCGTAGGGCGGCTCGCCGGGCTCCAGCCAGCCGAATCCCAGCGGCACCTGCCGCCTGCCCCTTGAGCCACGCCTGCCCCTCCTCGGCCTCGGTGGCGACGAAGGTGAACGCCTCCAGCGAGGGGACGTAGCCCGTCACCCCGAGTTCCCTCGCCCGCCGGGCACCGGCCCGGATCTCCTGGGGCCGACGCAGGGCGGGCGAGTCGTCCCACCACAGGCTGCTCCTCGCCTTCTTGATCAGGTCGGGCTCGGGGTTGGAACTGTGCGGGGTGAAGACCAGCGACCAGCGGGGGTCGAACGGCAGCTTCGCCGCCTTCACCCCGAAGCCCGGCACCTCGGCCCCGCTAGAAGTAGTGGGGGAAGACGACGATCGTGGCCTCGGGCTTCCTGGCCCAGACCTCCTCCGAGATCCGCTTGACGAACTCGAACTCCTTCTCGAAGAAGCGTTCGCCGCAGTCCTTGCAGTGGCAGATGGCGTAGTCGGAGGACTCGATCAGCAGCCCGTCGGCGTTCGGGTAGAAGTCGAAGGCCATCTCCCGGACGTACTCCAGCATGAACCTCTGGGACTCGGGCCTCGACGGGCAGAGGTTGTAGCCCCAGCAGCCGATGCCGAAGGGGGCGACCGGCTTGCCGTCCTTGCCGATCGCCTTCAGTTCCGGGTGCTCCAGCGGGTACTGGTTCACGCCGTCGTAGCCGAAGGGCGTGAAGCCGAGCAGCACCTTGATGCCCCTCGTGTGGGCGTGGTCGATCAGGTCACGCACGAAGTCCTTGCGGACGTTCTCGTGGTCGGCGTTGTACCGCCAGGTGATCGGGTACTTCTCCGAGCGGAACGCCCCGGCGACCCAGAGCAGCAGCGTGTTGCCGCCGTCGTCGTGGATGCCGTCCATGATCCGCCTCCAGTCGGCCAGGTCGTAGGTCGGCATCCGCATGAACGTGATGTAGTAGCCCCGCTGGGCGAACGGGCCGTCGGCCTTCGGCTCGTCGGCGGCGGGGAACGCCATCAGGGCCAGGGCGGTCAGGATCGAGAGCATGGGCGTCACGTCCCCGGTGCGGATCGGTCGTGCAGGACGGCCAGTTCGATCAGGATACCCAGGCCGACGCCCGACGGCGTAGCAGGCCAGGTCGCTCCACACGAAGCCGTAGCCCAGGACCAGGCCGCCGAGGGTCGTGCGGCGGATCGAGTCGATCCAGGGGGCGTGGTACAACTGGCTGACCTCGACCAGCAGCGAGACGAGCATCGCCAGGGCGGCGACCCGCCACGTCGAGGCCCTGGGCAGGAGCAGGCCGATGCCGAGGAAGGCGGCGGTCGCCCAGAGCGTGTCCCCGGCGTAGGCCGCCACGAACGCCGGGCAGGTGATCGGCGAAGCGGCGGGAGCCGATCGCCCAGGACGCCGACCAGGACGATCAGGGCGAGCCAGAGCGATCGGCGGGCGTCGTCTCCGTGGACATCGGCCGTCATCGCCCGGCCTCGTCCGCCCCGATCATCCGCAGGTAGCGGTCCGCGGACCGCCGCACCGCCGCCTTGGCGCCCTCCATGATCGCCAGGTCGAACATGAACCCGTAGATCCGGTCGAAGGCGAACGGCTCGACGGCGGCGACGGCCCGGCGGACCGCCTCGGCGGGCAGCGGGATGTAGTTCGGGTACGAGTACATGAAGCTGACGTGGCGGCGGTCCATGCAGACCTGGAGGATGTCGCCGGCCAGCAGCACGCCCTTGCCGTCGGCCCCGGCGGGCCAGTGCAGGACCGTGCCGCCCTCGAAGTGGCCGCCGCAGCGGATCAGGGTCAGCCCGTCGTGCAGGGCCTTCGTCTCGCCGTCCCAGAACTCGATCGCCGGGTCGGGCCGCATGACCCACTGCCGGTCGGCGGCGTGCAGGTAGATCGGCACGCCGCCGAAGGCCCGGCTCCACTCGACCATCGACGAGTAGTAGTGCGGGTGCGAGATGGCGATGGCCGCCAGCCCGCCGAGGTCGTTGACCGCCTCGATCGGTGGCCTCGTCGATCAGCGAGATGCAGTCCCAGAGCACGTTGCCGCCGGGCGACCGGACGAGCAAGGCCCGCTGGCCGATGCCGAACTTCGGCGTCGTGCCGATGCCCGTCAGGCCCGGCTCCTCGGTCGCGGATCTGGTTCTCGTGGTCGGCCCGCAGTTCGTCGAGCGTCGTCCACTGCTGGCCGCCCCAGCCGATGTACTGCCGCTCGTCCTCGCAGATGGGGCAGCGGTCGGGCGGGGCCGGGGACTCGGCGTGCTGGGTGCCGCAGGTCGTGCAGATGAAGTGGGGCATCGGCAAGTGCTCCGGACATCGCACCTGACCGGCGAGGGCGGGGAGATCCGGCCAAGGCCGTGGTATCCTACCAGATCGCCGAAAGCAGGGGACCGACGACGGATGCCGCCCCGATGAACTCCCGGGATGGAAGAGAGCCTTGACCGCCCCCAAGACCAACGCCGTCCGCCTGCTGGAGCGGCAGGGCATCCCGTTCGAGCTTCGGCCCTACGAGGTCGATCCCGACGACCTGTCCGCCGAGGCGGTCGCCCGCAAGGTCGGCCTGCCGCCCGAGCAGGTCTTCAAGACGCTGGTGGCCCATGGCAACAAGCATGGCGTCTGCCTGGCCGTTGGGCCGGGCGACTGCGAGTTGGAGCTGAAGGCGCTGGTGAAGGCGACCGGCGACAAGAAGATCGGCACGGTGCCGCTGAAGGAGGTCGAGCCGCTGACCGGCGAGATCCGGGGCGGGGTGACGGCCCTGGCATGCAGGAAGAACTTCCCGGTCTACCTGGACGAGACGGCGCAGATGTTCGACGTGATCTCGATCTCGGCGGGCATGCGGGGCCTGCAAGTCCTGCTCTCCCTCGACAACTACATCCGAGTGGTCAGAGCAGAGGTAACATCGATCGCCAAGACCAAGGGGTATCCGGAGAGTTGCGGATGGAGCCCGAGCCCGCCTTGTGGCCTACTTTTGATGGACGGCGGGAAGGATCAACCACTCCGTGAGGGGCCGACGTGGTCGGTCAAGCCCGCGGCCATCGCCGGGGTCCGGGGCTGCCAGGTCCCGTCCTCACCCTTGACCCGGAGCGTCCGCACCGGCCAGCAGAAGTAGTAGCTATACATGGTGAAGAATGTGATCGCCTGATGCACCAGCCAGTCCTTCGAGACGCAGTAGCACTTGCGAATCTTTCGGGCGTTACGGTTGCGATCGGTCCCATTCTACCGCTCCACGAAGGACGTATTCACCGCCCGGCTCGATGCCGAGCGGGCCAGGGCCGTGCCCACGGGCCCGGCCGTCCCGTAGATGATCCGCTGCTCGATCTTGACCACACGCCCCCTGGCCCGGGGATCCTCCTGCCGACGCTCCAGCAGATCCGCGAGGGCCTGGGCCTGCTGCGTCTCGATGGGCAATCCTCATCAGGGCGATCCGATGAGGCTGATCCCTACCGGGACGGGTACATCACGATCGAACGAGCCGCCGAGATCACGAACATCTCCGACTCGTACCTGCGGAGGGTAATCCACTCCGGGGAACTGCCCGCCTCCAACATCGGGTCCGCCGTCCGGCCGACCTGGCGGATCGCCAGGAAAGACCTGGACGAGTGGATGCGGAAGAAGCAGGGCGAGAGCCCGAAGCTCCCGGCCAAGTCGGCCCTCGACGACCTCATCCGGCGTCACTTGCCGGGCCTCTGAGGTCGCAGGCCCTCGGCGACCCGGACCCCCGCCTGGTGGATCTCTTTGTTCGCCAGGTGGGTGTACCGCTCGGTCGTCCTCACGCCGGTGTGGCCGGCGAGCTGCTAGAGCATCGGGCCGGAGATACCCAGGGTCGCCGCCGCTCTTGTGAGGAAGGTATGCCGATGGTGGTACAGGACCAGAGACTCGCCGTTCTCGTCCGGGACGATGCCCGCCCGGAGCCGCAGGCTGTCCATCCGCTGCACGAAGGCGTTTTTCGTCCAGGGTTGCCCGACCGAGTTCAGGAACACGTAGGGCTGGTGGCCGTTGCGGCGATGCAGCCACCTCAGCAGGTTCTCCACGCACGGGCACATCGGGATGATCTTCGGCTTCGACACTCTGGCGGTGCGGCTGCTCTTGTGCCGGTGGAGCACCCAGCGGTGGTTCTCCCAATCGACCTGAGCCCACGTCAGCTTGCGGACCTCGCCGGGCCGGGCCGAGGTGTACCGCAGGGCGATCAGCACCCGGCGGAAGCAGGAGTCCGAGGAATGCCGCAGCAGTGCCTGGAACTCGGCGTCGGTCATGACCCGCTGCCGGCCCTCGGCGTGGAGCAGCGGCATCTTGTCGAAGGGGTTCTTCGCCGGCAGCAGGTCGGCCTGGATCGCCCAGTTCCAGCACCGCTTCAGGGCGATGACGGCGTGGTTGACCGTCTTGGGCTTGTACGGCCGGGGTGCCTGGCGGTTGCGGACCCAGGTGCCGTTGGCGATGCCGTTGCGGAACTGCTGTGCGTCCTGGCGGCTGATGTCCCGAGCCTGCCGGTGCCCGTGGACCCTGGCGAACTCGGTCAGCCAGCGTTGGTAGTCGAGGTAGGTGTGGTGCGACCGCTCGACCTTCACCGAGTCGAGGAACAGGGCGATCAGTTCGACGACCGAGAGGCCGGGGAAGGGGCGGCCACCGTTGCCCTCGACCTCCTGCTGGAGGCGCAGGAGGGCGTCCCGAGCCGCCTTGAGGCCGTCGGCTTCGGGGCAGAGGCGGTGACGCTTGCCGCCGAGGTTGGAGACGTACCATCCCCGACAGAGGTAGGGCTTGGCAGGGCGAGGCATGGATGCTTGCTCCCAAACAAGAAGGATTCTTTCTGGTGAAGCACCCGAGCCCGGTGCGGGGCGAGTGAGTCTTGGCGGGCTGGCCGCCTCGCACCGGGTTCCCTATCTTATCAGGACTCGTCCGTCTTCGTCCCGGTTTGCGAACTCGAAAGCGGACAAGGTCGACTCAAAGACCCGTCAGACTCAACCCAAGGCTCGCCGCAATCCCTTGCCAGCTCTTCCCTTGGGCTTAGTCGGGGCGAGAGGATTTGGGGACTATCTCACGGTGTAACGTCTTGAGCGGACAGTTGTTCCCGCAGTTCGTCCGGGGTCAACTTGAGGAACTCGCCGAAGCTCATTTCGGGGAGCCTCAGCCCGAGCAGGCCGTACGGCGTCCGCCCCTTGCGGCGGCCGGTCCGGAACCGCCGCAGGTTCCAGTACAGCCGCTTCAGGTCCAGCAGCCCTTGCGTCATCTTGCGGTGCCGCGCCTGCTGCATCCGCGCCACGCTGTTGACGCACTCCACCAGGCTGCTCGCCCGCCACGCCCCGCGGAGCACCGCCCGGACCCGCCCGGCCTGCTCCGGCCCATCCGGGCACGACTTGCTCAGCTCGACCACGCGGGCCAACGCCCAGGCCCTCGTCGCCGCCGAGAGGCGACTGGGCTGGCGACGCAGCCCCTCCAGGTCCAGCAAGGCCGACAGGACGTCGGGGGCCAGCCCCAGCCCGGCCAACCGCTCGCCGATCTGATCCAGGAAGGTGAAGCTCTCGCAACGCATCAGCCACCGCCGTGTCTTGGCCCAGGCCGCGCCGTTCAGCCCCGGCAACGCCGTCGCCACGACCGCCTCCGCGTGAGCGTGGTCATTGAGCCGCCCCTCGGGCGTGAAGAGCTCGAAGGCGCACCGGCGCCGAGCCCAGGCCGCCTCGGCGGCCGTGGCCTGATCCCAGAGACGCTCGGCCTGACGCCACAGCCGGTTCAGCGGGGCGCCGAGGCCCTGACGCGATCGGCCCAGACGGCCACGTCGCTCGAACTCCTGCTGGGCCGCGTCGGCACGCTCCAGGGCCCGGCTCGCCCGCCCCCAGGTCTTCCTCAGGGCACGTCCCCCTTCCCGCAGCGTATGGAAGACGTCGAGCGTCTGGTCGAGCTCGGGCAGGCCGGCGGCGTGGCGACGTGCGTTCTCCAGCCGCACCCCCTTACCCAGGCCGGTGCCGTCGTCTCGGACCACGGCCTTGAGTGCCGGGAGCCGGGCGAATTCCCCCGCCCAGGTGGCCCCGTCGCGGGCCCGGCCATCCGGCCGGTGATCCAGCAGAGGCTCTCGGGCTCGACCACCATCAGGGCCGGGCTGGGTCCAAAAAATCTCATCGGCGGCGGCCTGCTCGACGCGGGGCCGGGCCGCCTCGTCGAGGACCTCGAGCAAGGCCCCGGCCTGCCGGCCGGCCTCGAGGGTCGCCCGCCCCAGCGTCGCCACGCCGGGCACTGGCTTCGACCCGGCCACGACCTGCAAGAGCCGGCGGGCGACGCTGAGGCTGACCCCCTCAGCCTGGGCGACGGTAGCGAATTGCTCCTGCTTATCGCGGGTCATCTCCACGGCCCGTTCCAATCGGGTGCGCAGAACGCGATTCTCGGCCTCCTGGTCGGCCAGGCGTCGCCGCAGCTCCTCGACCCGGGCCTCGGCCGCGGTGCCCTCGACGGCCTCGACGACCTTCTCCGCCTCACGGTAGAGCGATTGGCGGGACTGGTCGCGATCCTTGGCCATCCCGGCGATGTCGCCGTATCGGCCGCAGAGCACGGCGAAGGCGCTGGCGATGCGTTGGGGGATCGTGGGCATGGGGGACTCGCTCCATCACGGTCGGTCGAGGGATGCCGCCCACGATTGCACACGCCTCGACGGGAACTGTCCACAAATCAACCCTCGCCAGAGGCCATTTTGAGAAAGTCCCCGGCCTTGTATTTCGCCCGGAAAGGCAAGCTCAGGTGAGCCAGCAGGTAGCGGTAGAAGGCACGCTTATTCTCCCGGTTGACCTCGGGCAGAAGATCGTCGTGGGTCAGCCCGAAGGCCATTCGGGCCCGATCATCCTGGTCGTCCCGATCCAGGGGGCGAGGGACGATCTCCGTGGGCCGCTCGATGGGGACGGGCGGGCCGTCGTCCGGCTCGATGTCCTCCTGGCCCAGTCCCATGAACTCGAACTCCAGACCGTCGATCTCGCAGCGTTGCTTGTAGATCGGGTGGAGGCTCGCCAGGGTCCGCTCGTCCAGCTTGAAGACTCAGTTGATCTAGCCCTCGTGCTCGATGACCTCGGTGACGATCCCCGACCAGCCGCCCAGGGGCATGTCGGGGAAGTCCGGGTCGCTCACGCCCGGCTTGACCCGAACCCTGTCCCCGACCTGGAAGTGAGCGTTGACCGGACCCTTCATCATGCGGGCCATGGTTTACTCCTCGACCGGTACGTCGGCCCGTTCGCCGGGGATGTAGGGGATCAGGCCCTTTCGCATTGCCTCCTCCTGGAACTCCCGCTGCAGGTGCCGGGCGTCCACGACGAAGTCGTTGATGTCGATCATCCAGGCCCTCGGGTTCTCATCCATCCGGCTGGGCAGCGTCCAACGGGGGTCGAACTGGCGGATCTTCATCATCGTGCGGATCGCCTTGGACTTCCCCTGGCCGGTGCTCTCGGCAACCCCGAACGCCTTGTCGATGGCCGTCAGTTTCAGGTGCGGCTGTGCCGCTGCGGACGTCGAGGAAGTTGACCCAGCCGACCGTGCGGACGATCCCGCAGGCCCAGATCTCGGGCTTGCCGCCGGGCAACGGTGACGGTCGCTTGCGGGCCAGTGTCCCGGCCAGATTCCGGCACGTGACCTCGTACTCTCGTTCAGGTGCGCCAGGCAGAAGGCATCGGTCAGGCCGACGATGGCGTCATAAGCCGGGCGGGCCGTCGCCGGGATCGAGGGTTCCTCGCTCGGATGTCCTCTGGTTCGGGCCATGAAGCCGCTCCTGCTCGTGCCACGGCTGCGGCGGGCTCGACCGGCTCGCCGTTGCCCATCCGCCGAACTGCCCTGGTCTGCGGTCGAAGGCCGTCCCCCGACCCTCGGTGTGCCCGGCGACGAGTTGAAGCTCATCCGGAGGATCGAGAATCCATCCCGGCCCGGATCGCCTCCCTGGCCCATGATAACAGGGCCTCGGGGTCGTCGAGAACGTCGGGCGGAACCTCGTAGTAGGACCTGATCGTCTGCCGCTCGTTCAGGCGGGACGGCCCCATCTCCCTGGCCAGATAGTCGCCCTCCGAGCGGTCGTCCACCTTCAGATAGAGCCGGCCTCCGAACAGGATGCCCAAGATCGTCTCGCCCCAGTAGAGCCCGTGGCCGCCAAACATGGGCAGGGCGCCGACCTCTCCGAAGCCAGACACTTGATCGAGGATCTGCTGCTCGAATCGTTCGCTCGCCATCCCAGCCCTCTTCCAGCTCATCCAGCTTCCGCGCTCGGCACCAACGCCTCCTTCAGCGGGCAGGCATTCCCGACCGGCTCTCCCCGGCGATACCGCTGCAACAACTCCTGGGAACGCCGGGTCAGCATCCGCCGGACCTCCCGCCGCTTGCCCTTGCCCCTCGGGATCACCATGCCGTCGTAGCCGGTGGTTTGGTGCCGCATCCAGGCGATCACGGCGGCCGCGGCCCGCTGCTTGACGGGGATTCGCTTCGTCCGGGCGACCGTCCCGCTGCCGACCGGGGTGGCATGCTCCGTGACGGCACGGGCCAGACGCTCGGCCAGGTCGGCGTGGCTCTCATGGAAGGCGAGGAACGCCACCACCGCCCCGTGGAAGTCCTCGACGTACCCGGCCTGGGCTTTCTCCCGCCGCCGGGAGGCCCCCTCCTGCTTCCTGGCGTACCCCTCGGTGGAACGCTCGGCTTCGAGTTCGGCCCGAATCCGCTCGATCGTCGCCGCTGGCGCCCATAGGCCCCTGGAGAACATCCTGCGGCCCACCTTCTCCTGCACGACCCAGTGGTCACCGGCGGCCTTGACCCGT
The DNA here is from genome assembly GCA_963779675.1 of uncultured Isosphaeraceae bacterium. Taxonomy (GTDB): domain Bacteria; phylum Planctomycetota; class Planctomycetia; order Isosphaerales; family Isosphaeraceae; genus CAVZZM01. The sequence continues at coordinate 61,060 of CAVZZM010000014.1, read as the reverse complement.
CGGGTCAGCCCGGCGTCCCCCGGCGGCAGGAGTGCCCAGCCCTCCGGTACGGCGAGGACCGTGCCGTCGGCGGCCCGGACGGTGTTCGGGGCCGGGCCGGGGGCGAAGTTGTGATCTTCCATGACGCTCCCCCTCGCCGGCTTCCGTCACCGGAGCCGATGCACTTCGTCAATTCCCCACCACGCCTTCCAGGAACTCGAACATGACCTTCGTCGGCTCGTCGCCCGGCGTGCCCAGTTCGGAGTTGATCGTCCCGTGGTCCTTGCCCTCGGCGGGGAAGGCCTTCGCCGACACGCCCGCCTCCTGCAACGCCTGGGCGAGTCGCTGCGACTGCCCCCCGGTCTCGGGATGATCGGCGACGTGGAGGATCAGGAACGGCGGGATGCCCTTGCCCCTCGGCGACGTGGGTGACGGGGGACAGGTCCTTCTGGCTCTCCTCGTCGCCGAACTTCCGCCGGTAGATGCCCGCCGTCCGCTCCATCGACGGTGGCGATCTGCATCGGCACGTCGTAGGTGTCGCCGTCCACCGGGCACGCAGCCCTTGAGGATCGACGGCGACAGTCCCTCGGCCTCCAGGTAGCGGTGGTCGGTGCAGATCAGGGCCGCCAGTTGCGCCCCGGCGGAATGCCCCGCCACGACGATCGTGTCCGGGTCGCCGCCGTACTCCTCGGCGTGGTCGTGGACCCAGCGGAGGGCCTTCGCCAGGTCGCCGGCCATCTCCCCGATTTTCGCCTCGGGCAGCAGCCTGTAGCCCGCCGAGACGAAGACGAATCCCCTGTCCACGAACGCCCTCGGCTTCACATCCACCTCGGCCTTGTCGCCGGCCTGCCAGCCGCCGCCGTGAATCCAGAAGGCGACCGGGTGGCCCTCGCCCTCGGCGGGGGCGTACAGGTCGAGCGTCTGCCGCTCGTTCTTCGTCCCGGCGTAAGGGAGGTCACGATGGACCTGGGGATCGGCGAGGTCTGCCGTGGCCGTGAGGAGGAGCAAGGCGATGACGGGGCTCATGGTGGTTCCTCTCGGGGATGGATCGCCCGCCGGATCGTCGGCCTGACGGGCGTCGTCCATGGAAGCAGTGCAACTGGACGATCGATGAGTTGCAGGACGGCTCACTCGGCCTCGGGCTTCTTCGGCCTGTCCTGGCCCTGGGGGACGACCTTCCGGGCGTCGGGCGGGATCGGCGCCTGCTCGGGCTCGATGAGCGGCAGGTCGTCGGGCAACGGCTTCAGGAAGAGGTCCTTGTAGCGGATCGTCATCGGCGGGCCGACGTGGACCTGCACCGCCAGCACGCCCTCCAGCGCCCGGCCCGCCTCGTCCAGGTCGATCACGTCCACCGTCGGATGGCCGTCGATCCAGTGCCGGTGATGGTTCCCCTCGACCAGCACCCGGTACTCGTGCCACTCGCCGGGCGGGAACTCCTTGAGCGGGAACTCGCCCACGACCCAGGGCTGGCCCTCCGGGTCGATGACGACCTTCTCGCCCGTGTGGGCCAGGATGCGGCGGCCCCGCTCCTCGTAGAGCATGCCGTTGTAGTCCGGGCGGTTGGACACCACGTCGCACTGGTAGCCGGTGACGACCGTCTCGCCCAGGTCGGGCCGCTCCGTCCCCCGGTACTGGATGCCGCTGTTGCCGCCGGGCGAGACCTTGACCTTCGCCCGCAACTCGAAGTTCCTGAGCGTGCCGCCCCGCCAGGTGAGGAAGCGGTTGTACTTGAGCGTGCCGTCGGCCTTGCCGGTCAGGCAGCCGTCCTCGACCGACCAGTACTCGGGGCTGCCCTCCCAGCCGGCCAGGTCCCGCCCGTTGAAGACCGCCTCGAAGCCCTCGGGCGGGTCGGGGGCCGCCTCGTCGCCCGACCGCAGCGTGATCTCCGAGGCGGTCGGGAAGTCCTCGGGCACGGGATAGCTCACCTTGCCGGTGGCGGCCCACTCGACCCCCCGGATGAGCATCGTCTGGAAGCCGACGCACCGCATCGCCGTGTCCGGCCCGTCCCTCCACAGGTGCCCGAGCATCGTCGTGTAGACCCGCCCCTTGCCGTAGGGGATCACCCAGTCCATCACCTCGTTCTGCCCCGTGTCCTTCGAGTAGGCGTAGGTCAGGACGGTCAGGTCCTTCGCCGGGCCGTGCTGCCCGTGGGTCAGTTGCTCGTGCGGGTGCAGCCAGGTCTCGGGCAACCCTGCGGTGATCGGGTGGTCGGCGTCCAGGACCGTGACCACGAAGTCGTGCTCCGGGCCGTGGCCGGGGTCGAGGCCCTGGCCCTGGGGGATCTCGACGACCGTGCCGTCCCCGCCCACGACCAGCGACGGGCCGAAGTCCTTGTCCCGCCAGCCCAGGCCGATCATCCGGTTGTAGGCGGGCCAGTCGGGGAACGAGTTGTTGGCGGCGTGGTAGATGACGAGCCCGCCGCCCCCGGCCACGTAGTCCTCCAGGGCCTCCTCCAGGTCACGGGGCCAGTGGACGCCCTTCGGCGTGTGCCCGCCGTTGAAGTTCATGACCACCACGTCGTACCGGGCGAAGTCGGGCTCCCAGGCCTGCCACCGCTCGGCGGGTGCGTCGGCCGGCGGGCTGGTGGCCACGTCCACCGAGAAGAGGCCGCTGCCCGTCAGGATCGCCTTGAGGATGCGGGTCGCCCGCTCCCAGTCGTGGTTGTTCATCCCGTCCACGATCAGGACCGACCGCTTCGGCGGGGTTGGGTTTTCCCCGAGGGCAATCGGCCCGTCCCCAAACGCCGTGGAGATGAGGGCGAGGGCGAGGACCGGGATCGTCAGTGGTCGCCTGGTCATGGCCGGGGGCTCCGTCTCGGGTCGGGCGGGGTCGTCCCTGGGTCGATCCGGTCGGGTGACTCGCCCGATTCTCCCGGCCCTTGCCCTCGGCGTCAATCCGGCGGTATCCTCCCGATTTCGGCCCGAGGATCGCCCAGGAAGGACCTCCAGATGCCCGAGCCCATGCCCCAGGGCCGGATGCTCACCGGCTGCTGGGTCACGCAGATGATCTACGTCGCCGCCAAGCTCCGCGTCCCCGACCGGCTGGCCGACGGCCCGAAGGCCGCCCCATGACGGATCGTCGGGAGGGGCTGAGACTCGCCGGGAAGCTCGCCCTCGCCGCCCTGTTCATCGTGGCCGGCGTCGGCCACTTCGTCGCCCCCGGCACCTACGTGAGGATCATGCCGCCGTACCTGCCCTGGCATCGGCCACTGGTCCTCCTGAGCGGCTTCTTCGAGGTCTCCTTGGGCGCCCTGCTCCTGGTCCCGAGGGCCACGAGGTACGCCGCCTGGGGCCTCGTCGCCCTGCTGGTCGCCGTCTTCCCGGCGAATGTCCACCTCTACCTCCACCAGGAGATATGGCCCCTCCCGCCAGCAGTCCACCTGCTCCGACTGCCGTTGCAGGCCGTGCTCATCCTCTGGGCTACGCCTACACGAGGCGGTAGACGAGGCCCGACCCGACGGCTCGTCTGCCGGGACAGGACAAGCGAATCAGGGGAGCGGGGGCCTCCGGTCGCCCGTCCGGCGGGGGACCCGGAATTCGACGTCTCCTTCCCGACGAAACCTCGATCAGACCGGCCATTCGGCGATCGCCTGCTTGCGGAGGCCGTGGACCCGGATCGTGCCGAACTCGTCGATGTCCACGGTGGCGTACCCGGTGTTCTCGGCCCCCGAGCCCTCGGCCATGGCGACCAGCGTGACGTAGGGGATGCCGCCATTCTCCTGGGAGTCGATCTTGTGGCTGTGCCCCTGGAAGACCGCCCGGACCATGCCCGAGCCTCCGAGAACCTTTCGGACATCGGGGGCGGTCCTGACGCCGTAGGGGTGGCCCACATCGAGCCGCTGATGGGCGAAGGCGATGGTCGGCTTCGACGTGCTTGTCAGGTCGGCCCGGAGCCACTCGACCTCGTGGGCCGGGATGTTGGCGTCGGTCCACTCGGAGTTCTTGCGACCGTAGGGCTCGCCGTCGCTGCGGAAGCACGAATCGAGCACGACGAAGTGGCAACCGCCGACATCGAACGAGTCGAACGACCGCTCCTGCCCGACCCGGCTCAGGAAGTCCTCCTTCGTCAAGGTATCGACGCAGTGGTTGCCCAGGACGTAGTGCCGGTGTCCCGTGATCGCCGCGAAGCCCCGATCGATGCGATCGAGGAAGGCCAGTTCGTCGTCCACCGAGTCGGCGGCGTCGATCAGGTCGCCCAGTTCGACCACGAAGTCGGGCTCGTCCCGACGGAACCGCTCGGCGGCCTCGGCGAGCTTGTCCGGGGTCTCCCGGAAGTGCCGGGAACCGACCGGCGGCTTGTCGGCGTAGTACAGGTCGGAGATCAGGCCGAAGCGGACCTTCGACCTCGTGCTCGGCTGCGTCGTCATGGCGGCCAGCACCTCGCCGTGGACGCTGCCGGCGGCCAGCAGCGGCGTGCCGCCCTTGAAGAAGGCCCGCCGCCCGAGTTGGACGACCTCGGTGAGCTCGTCTGTCATCGATTCGTCCTGCTGCGAGCCAGGTTCGTTCGGGACGAGGGTACGATGCCCCGATTGTCCCCATCGGGCTCCGGTGGGTCAAAGACTCGGAATGAGGAGTGCGTCCGTTCGGGGACCGGGTTCGCATGGGAGGTGCTCCTCCGCTATCTCCGGGGCCGGGCCCGAGCCCCGGATGGCGGTTCTCCAGGCTCTCCATCACGGAAGGGCGATGGCCGGCTGGGAGATGAAGATCATCGAGGCCGAGGCCCGTCGCCTTGTCGCCCTGGCCGCCGATGACCACGACCTCCGGGCGGACCTGCGGGCCTTGGCCCAGGAGATCCTGGCGGTGCCCGGAGGCCCGAGCCCTCACACCGGGCAGGTCCCGGTGTCCTTCCCCGATGAGCCGGGCACGGCGATGGAGTCGATCTGGGCCGAGCCTCTTTGACGTGGGCGGGTGCTTCGAGACGGTCGCCGAGGCGTCATCCCTCATGGCGGACGCAGGATGCCGCCGGGGAGCCGTCGAGCGGGCGCTGCCCCTGCTCGCCGAAACTCGATCGATGCTGCGACAGGCGCTCCATCGCCTCCAGGCTCCGGATGACCCCGACCAGCTGGCGGCCTACGAGTGGGTCCGTGGGACGACCGCCCGGCACCGCATCTACCTCAAGCGGTTCATGCGGGCCGACGACCAGGCCGACCCGTCCCGCTGGCCGGAGGTACAATCTGGCCCAGAAGGGCAGGCCGATGAGGTGTGCGTGGGCGTGCCGGACCAGGCGTGCCAGGACCACCCAGTTGTGCCCGTAGAGGGTCCGGGAACCGCTCGGGCCGGGGGTCGGGTTGTGGTGCCGCCCGGCCCCTTCGATCTGGCAGACAACGGGTCGGCCTGACGAGCGCCAGAGCGGCCCTCAAAAAAGGCTGGCGTTCCACCAACAGCGGCCGTCTCGAGATCGAAGACTTTCGAAAGGAGAGCATCGATTACCTGGTCCATGCCGGAGTCCATGCGCGGAAAATCCTGACGAAATCAACGGTCCATCGTCGTCTCAACCAGCTTCAGGGTCTGGAGGAACGGAACGTCACGCAGGGCGCCGAAGCGGGGGTGTCGGGTCAGCCTCGGTCGGGTCGTGGCCGGGGACGATAGCCCGCAGAGGAAGCGGGTCAACTGCCTCGGATGGCTCAGCGCGGCGTGGCGGTCGGCTCGAAGTTCTTGAACGATCTGGCGTTCCGGATCGCCGAGGGGACGGCGATCCGGCTCGGGCACGGGGGCCGGTGGGCGTCCCTGGCAGGGGCCACAATGGCCGCAGTCGGTGGGGAAGTCCTCGCCGAAATACTCCAGGAGCCGTCGGGTGAGACAGCCGGGGATACCGGCGAATGCCAACATCCGCTGAATTCGTTCGATCTCGCGCCGCTCGCGATCGCGAAATCGATCGGTCAGAGACTCCGACAGCTTGCCCGGGGCCGTTCCGGGGGACGTCCTCCGGTAGCCCTGGCGAACCCCGGCCGGTTTCACGATCAGTTCGCCCTGTTCCTCCAGGTAGTTCAGCGCCTTGATGATCCGGTCTCGGGGCTCCCCGAGCGTCGCCGCCGCCTCGTGCGCCTCGAGCGTCTGCCAGATGCGACCCCGACGCGCCTCGGCGAACACGCGGCGCAGGAAGTCGGCACGATTGGGGTCGAACCGTCCGACGATCTCCTCGAACGGCCGGACGAACTGAACCTTGTATTCCGAATAGAACGGACCGGTGGGTTCCAGCACGCCCTCCAGTTCCAGGTACGTCAGGAGTGTCTGGACCACCAGTTGCCGGATGTCGTGCGACTGCGACAGTTCATACAACGACACGTCGAAAACGTCCCCCCGGCCGAAAACGTCGTCGAGACATGAGGCGATGGCCTCCGGTGTTGGGGTATCGCCGTAGGTGAAGTTCTCCAGCGTCACAACGTCCTCGGCGCAGGCGAACAGCACGCATTCCGACGGCCGTCCGTCGCGACCGGCGCGGCCGATTTCCTGGGCGTAGTTCTCGGGGCCCTTGGGCAGGTTGACGTGGTAGACGCCCCGGATGTTGGCCTTGTCGATCCCCATGCCGAAGGCGATCGTCGCGACGACAAGCTGCTTATCGGACGCCATGAAGGCATCCTGGATCTGATGCCGCCGGTCGTCGTCAAGGCCCGCGTGGTAGGCCACGGCGTCGTGTCCGTGTTCGACGAGGAAGGCCGCCAGTTCCTCGGCGGTGCGCTGAAGGGTCACATAGAGGATCGCCGGTCCCGGTGTGCGAACCGCCAGCCGTTCCAGCAGCAACGCATAACGATCGCTCGACCGGCAGGGGAGGCATTCCAGGAACAGGTTGGGTCGGTGGAAGTCGGTGCGGACGATGTCGGTGGGATCGATATGGAACGCCTGCGCGATGTTGCGGGCAACACCGGGCGTGGCGGTCGCCGTCAGCCCCAGTACGCGACCGACCTGGAGCCGCTCAGCCAGTCGGGCGAGCTTGAGGTACTCCGGCCGGAAGTTGTGGCCCCACTCACTGATGCAGTGGGCCTCGTCGATCGCCAGCAATGCGATCGACTGGCCGGAGAGCGTCTCGACAAACCGCTCGCTCGCGAGCCGCTCGGGGGCGATGTAGAGGATCTTGAGGCGTCCTGATCGGAGGTCGCGGTGAATCCGTTGCACCTCCGAGAGTTCCAGGCTGGAGTCGAGCCGGGCGGCGGCCACGCCCCGTTTGACCAGGAAGTCGACCTGGTCCTTCATCAGCGCGATCAACGGGCTGACGACGACCGTCAGGCCATTGAGCAACAGGGCGGGAAGCTGGTAGACGAGGCTCTTGCCCCCGCCGGTCGGGAAGATCGCCAGACAGGACCGGCCGGTCAGGAGGCGCCCGATGACGGCCTCCTGACCCTCGCGGAACTCCGCGAAGCCGAAGACGTCGCGGAGCGTCCGGCGGGCATCGTCGAGATCGGGCATGGGCTTCAATTTCAGCGGCAGGGGACACGAATCCGGGGACAGGGAACGATTCCGGTCGCCAACTCGCGAATTCGCAAGGTTTGCGATGGGGTAAGTCGCCAGTCGCTCATAACGTGAGCGTCTGCGGCCCCGGACGGAGCTCCTGCTCCCGGCCATCGTGGCGGAACACCCCCGAGATGCCCTCCGGCAGCGCGATCTCGGCATGGAGCGTCTTGCCCTCCCGACGGAGTTTCACCGACACCTCGCCGCGCGGGTGGGGCACCGCCCCTTCGGCCCACTCCAGGGGGCCGAGGTGGGGGGCCACGACGACCTTCGCGAACCCCGGCTCGGCCGGCTCGACGCCGAGGACCGTGGCCAGCAGGTCGATGTTCGGGTGGGCGCTCCAGGCGTGGCAGTCGGATCGGGTGGGTTCCGGCTTCTCGGCCCAGGTGCTCAGGCCCAGCGCGAGCATCCGTCGCCAGGGGTCCAGCCATTCGAGGTAGCGGTCCCCCAGCCCGGCCTTCCGCAACGCCCGGTGCAGGTAGAACCGGAAATAGAAGGTGGCCTGAGTCAGCCGGTCCGCCGGCTCGCTCAGGAGCTTTTCCGCAACCGCCCGCGACTCCTCGGTCGTGATGACGTCGGTCAAGATGCCAAGGATGTTCGCGTGCTGGCTGAAGTGGGCCTTCTCCGGCGTATCGGCGAGCAGGCCGCGGGTGTCGTCCCAGCAGTGGCGCCGGACGGCCCGCGCGATATCGTTCGCGCGATCGCGGTAATTGCCAGCCGCCCACGTCATTTCGGTCGGAACGATCCTTACGGAGAAGGACATTCCGTGAGCGTCAACACCAAACGCCCGGCCGATCCCCACCTCCAGCTCGGCGAGTTCCCGGAGGGCCAGGATCATCTGCAACGCGATGATCGCGCTGCCGCCCTCGTCGACGCTGGGCGGTCGGCCGTTGGGGAAATCCTCCGCCCAGTCGACGAAGTTCCACCATGGAAGCGGGCCGGGCAGGTGCTGGAAGCGCACATCGTCTTGCAAATGGTCGAGGAACCAGCCGACCGTGGCCCGGGCGCCGGGCAGCATCGTGCGGACGAAGCCGGGATCGTCCTGGAACATCCAGTAGTCGTGAATCATCCCGACCCACCACAGGGCGAACGGCGGGATGATCTGCACGAGCTGGCTGGGATAACGACTCTGGGTGATCCCTTCGGGGATGCGCGAGTTATCAAGCTGGGCGATGGCGTTACGGGCCAGCCGGGCGTCCCCAGCGGCATAGTACGAGACGAGGCACTGGATCCGGGTATCGCCGGCGTACTGGAGCTGCTCGTAATAGGGGCAGTCCATGTACGTCTCATGGCGCAGAGGCGAGCGGTTCGCCAGCCGACGTCCCAGATCGGCGTGAGGCCCTTGTCGCTGGCGGCGAACCGGCCCCTTTCCTCGAACGGGTACGCGGTGAAGTCGTCCCGGAGGTCGTGCAGGGTGATCGGCGCGTCGCCGACCTCCACCTCGACCTGGAGATACCGGTACGTCCGCCACCAGAGCGGGCGGAAGACGCGGCGGGGACCATCCGGGAGGAACGTGTCCGCGTATCCCTGAAGGACCTTCCCCTCGATCTCGCCGCGATTCCCCTTGGTGTCCTGCTTCGGGCCGCCGAGAAGCGCCTCGGCGAACCGTAGCCGCACGGTCGAACCCGCGCCGCCCTCGACCTCCAGCTCCGGGTAGCCGGTCGTCAGGTGGCCGCGGTCCAGGAGGATCGTGGCTCGGGCACCGGCCGGGAGCGTCAGGGGCTGGTCCGGGCTGATGCGGTGGTTCTCGACCATCGCCCCCTCGGAACGGACCACGGCGCCGGCCGGTTCGAGCGTCCGCTCCATCGGCGGCAATGGGTTGGCGACGAGCATCCAGGGGGAGTGGGCGTCTCGGGAACCGCGTGGGGCGCCGGCGTCGAGACGTCGGGGGGCCTCCCAGGCGTTGTCGTCGAAGTCCGGTCGCTCCCAGCCCCACGGATAGGAGGCGGCGTCCACCCGTTCGGTCGGCCCCGCGACGTAGTAGCCGCGGACATCGCCCCGGTTCAACGGCTCGAAGGTGTAGGCCGGGTTCCGGGTGCAACGCCAGCCCTCGGGCGTGTTCACCACGGCCGCCGCGTCGTCTTCCGGATCGGCGCAGACGAGGAACGCCGGCTCCAGCCCGATCTGGGCCATCGGGGCGAGGTCGCGGTCGAGATACCAGACCACGGCCGCCAGCACGTTCGAGCCGTCGCGCAGGTGCGGGGCGAGTTCGATGGTGTCGTAACGCCAGTGGGCGACGTCGCCTCGGGCCGGTCCCCGGCCGACGCGCTGGCCGTTGACGAACAACTCGTAACGGTTGTCCGCCGTCACCCGGACGCGGAACGTCTCGGGCACGTTCGTTCAGTTCGAAGCGGCGGCGGAAGTGGTAGACGCCCGTCTCACGCGGTTCGGTTGCGGCGGGGCCGACCCAGATGGCGGGCCAGGCGGCCGGCGGTGGTCCGGGCGTCAACGGTGGAGCATGTCTCGGTTCTTCGGCCATGGGATCACCTGGAGAGGTTCGGGGAACCGGATTCAGGTTACTCGTCCCCTCAGCCAGTACGCAACGAAGCGCGTGGGGTCGCTCCGACAACCCCTGGTCCGTCGCGCGATGCAGTGCGACAATCGACCCGTCGCGGCCGACGTGGTGCGAGCACGTCGCGACGCACCCCGCCGCAAGACGAGAACGGGATCACGACCATGCAATCGAACGGGAACAGCGATGCGCGATGGACGCGCCGGGGTGTCCTCCAGACGGCCGCCGCATTGACGGCCGTCGGGGCGGTCGGCGGGGCGACAACACCGGCACGCGGCGATGAGAAGTCAGGACAGATCGCCACGAAGGGCCGCATCAACCAGTCGGCCTGCCGTTGGTGTTACAACAAGGTCGCATTCAACGACCTGTGCGCCGCGGCGAAGCGGATGGGCCTGGTCGGCATCGATCTGCTCACCCCGAAGGATTTCCCCACGCTCAAGAAATACGGCCTGGTCTGCACGATGACGAGTTCTCACAAGCTAACCGACGGCCTGTGCGAGCCGAAGTTCCACGAGGCCTGCCTGGCCACCATCAACGAGGCGATCGAGGCGACGGCGAAAGAGGGCTGGCGGAACGTCATCTGCTTCTCCGGCAACGCTCGCGGCATCGACCGCGAGACCGGCATGAAGAACTGCGTGAAGGCCCTGAGAGAGATCGTCCCGGTCGCCGAGAAGGCCGGCGTCATCCTCAACATGGAGCTCTTGAACAGCAAGGTCGACCACCCCGACTACATGTGCGACAACTCGAACTGGGGCGTCGAACTCGTCAAGCGGGTTGGCTCCGACAACTTCAAGCTGCTCTATGACATCTACCACATGCAGATCATGGAGGGGGACATCATCCGGACGATCCAGGACCACCACCAGGCGTTCGGCCACTACCACACGGGCGGCAACCCCGGCCGTCACGAGATCGACGACACCCAGGAGCTGAACTACGGCGCGATCTGTCGCGCCATCGCCGACACCGGCTTTGACGGGTATGTCGCACAGGAGTTCATCCCGACCCGCGACCCGCTCACCAGCCTGGCCGAAGCGGTCGCGATCTGCGACGTCTGATCCCGCCCGAGGCGCGGCCTCACGACTCGTCTTTCTTCGAGTCGTTCTTCTCGGTCGTGGTCTCGTCAGGTTCCTTCGGTGGAAGGACCGTCAGCCAGCCCCGGTCGGTCGTCGCGTCGAGCCCTTCCAGGGCGAAAACGGCCGACCGGGTTCTCTCGCCTTCACCGACAGCGTGCCCGGTGATCGCGAACGTGCCGGACCAGCCGGCGGCGTCCTTGCTGGTCAGGATCAGCTTGACGGCCTTCGACGAGTCGCCTTTCGGTTCGGACGTGACGGATTTGGACTCGACCCCTTCGGGTAGGCCATCCGGATCCAGGGTGATCTCGATCTTCTCGCCAAAGCCGTCACGCCGCTCGACGCTCACCGGGACCTCCACCGACTTGCCCGGTTCCAGAATGAATCGGTCGCCTTTCACCGAGAGCCGAAAATCCGGCTCGGGGGTCAGGGCATCAAGGCGATAGACGTACCGCGGGCCGCCGAAGCCGTTGAGATCGCGAATCACGAGGCGGTAGGTGCCGTCACCTGGCGCCTTGAAGTCGAGTTTGGCGTCGCGCCCTTCACGGTCGGCATCGTCCTGCTCGACCAGGATCTTGCCGTTATCGTCCAGCACGCGAATCAACGGGTCGAGCGGATAGCCGAGCGACCGGGACTCGACCCAAAACCGCCGCGATTCCCCCTTCTTTGCGACGAACTGGAACGTGTCGCGGTCCCCCTCCGGGTCGATGCGGCCGGTGAGCGTGAGCGGCCCCTCGATCGCCTGCGGGTTGTCGACATCGTTCGGCTCGCGTTCCAAGGTCGCCGAATGCGGCACGAGCCGGACCGCGACCGGATTCGCGAGCTCCGGGTGCTCCACCGTCACCACTTCGCTGGTGTCGTCAGGTTGAACCGGGAGGCTGCGGGCCTCCTCGGGCACGTTCCATCCCGAGATCTCCACCGAGCCGGGCTCGTCGCGCGAGACCGCCAGGGGATAGGGATGGTCGGCGAAACCCCGGGTGGTCAGCGTGAGCCGATAAACATACCGATCTTCCCCATCGAACCGGATCGAGCTGGTCGGCTCGGCCGGGAAGGCGAACGTCCGGACCACATACGTGCCGTCCTCGGGCGCGTTGAAGACCAGTAGGGGGTCGAGCCCGTGGTCGTCGTCGACGTGCGCCAGCACGAACCCGTCCGGTGTCGCGACCTGGAGCGTGGAATCCATCGGCGAGCCGAGCGTGGTGTTGGCCACCATCGAGGCGACGAGCGTCTGCCCCTGATCGAGATCGACCGCAAAGCCATCCACGTCCCCTCGCTTCGACAGCCGCCCGTTAACCGTGACGGCATCCCCGTCGATCACCTGGGCCTTCCCCGGGTCGTCGTTCGTCTCGTCTTCCAGGACCTCGGGGATGGAGCCGACAAGAAACGGCCTCCGGGGGCTGGCCCCCTCGGCGTTGTAGAGGCGTAGCCAGGCGATGCCGGTCGGTGCATCGTCGGCGACGTTGACGCGCAGCGTTCCCTTCTCGTCGGTCGGCTCAACCTCGACGCCAGGGCCCTCGACACGGACGCTCAACGGCCACGTGTCGAACGACCCGCCGGCATGGACCTCGATGGTCTGCCCCCGCTGCGCCCCGGCGGGGAACAGGTAATCGAGCGCCGGTGGTTTTCCCGGCGACGTCGATGCCGATAGGAGCAGGATCAAGCCGACAAGGCTCAGCGTTTTCCACATTTCGCGGTTTACCCCATCAACTCGGCGATCGGCGTCGGGTCGCTGACCAGGTAGGTGGGCCGGCCATTGGGCGCGTACAGCATCTTGCCGGGGTCGATGCCGAGCTTGGTGTAGATGGTCGACGCGAAGTTCTCGGGCGTCAGGATGCGTTCGGTGGCGGCATAGCCCCGCGAGTCGGTCGCGCCGACGACCTGGCCCCCCGGCGTGCCGCCACCGGCGAACATCACCGACATGGCGTTGGACCAGTGATCGCGACCGCCCCGGCTGTTGATCTTCGGCGTGCGGCCGAACTCGCCGAGGGCGACGACCAGCGTTGTCTCCAGCATCCCGCGGCGGTCGAGGTCCTCGATCAGCGCGGCGATCGACGCCTCGAACGGGGGCAGTTTCTTCCCAAGACCGTCGAAGATCTTCTCGTGGTGGTCCCAGCCGCCGTGGTAGAGCGTGACGAACGGCACGCCCGCCTCGACCAGTCGCCGGGCAAGCAGTGCCCGCTGGCCGAAGGAGTCGCGCCCGTACGCCTTGCGGACGTCGTCCGGTTCGCTGTGGATGTCGAAGGCCGACTGGGCCTCCTTTGAGGAGATGAGATCGTACCCCTGCTCGTAATACTCATCGAGCGCTGCGACCGGGTCGGCGGCCGCCTCGTCGGTGAACCGTCGCATACGGTCCAGTTGGGCACGCAGGCCGCGGCGGTCGTCGAAGCGATCGGTACCGAGCCCGCGCGGCGGGACCACGTCACGGACCTGAAAGTTCTCGCGGTTCGGGTCGTCGGGGACGACGAACGGGGCATACTTCGCCCCCAGAAAGTTCGGGCCGCCGGAGCGCGACATGTTCGGGATCGAGAAGTAGGCGGGCAGACCGTCCGGGGCGCCCCGCTCGTGAGCCGTCACGGAGCCCAGGCTCGGATGGAAGCTGACGAACGCGCCGCAGCCGACCGGAATCCGCGTCGGCGCCCCGGTCATCATGTAGTGGTTGCCGGCGCCGTGGTTGCCCTGGTCGTGGTGGATCGACCGGACGATCGCCAGCTTGTCGGCGATCCCCGCCAGCTTCGTCATGTGCTTCGAGAAGTGAACGCCAGGGATCTTGGTGGCGATCGTCTCGTACTGGCCGCGGATCTCCTCCGGCGCGTCGGGCTTCGGGTCGAACGTCTCGTAGTGGCTCGGCCCCCCGTCCATCCAGATGAGGATGCAACTCGTCTTCCGGTCGATCGCGCCCGCGCCCGTCAAGGCGGCCTGGCCTCGCAGCCGCAGGGCATCGACCAACCCGCCCCCGATCAGGGCACCGAGACCGAGCCGCAAGCAATCGCGACGGGTGACCGATTCGCAGTTCCGGTAGACGCTCATGAGGACAACCCTCCTCGTCGTGTTCGGGAGGTGGGCCGCGCCCACCCGTCGCCAGATCCTGGTTAGTTCTTGAAGACGAATTCCGGCGTGTTGAGCAAGGCCCATAACAGGTCCTCGACCGCGCGCCGACGGTCGTCACCTGAGTCCTCGAACACGCCGAGGGCCACCTCCCGCTCCTCGTCGGTCGGTGGCCGGCTGTAGCGTCAGCAGAGTACAGTTCCTCGACGATCTCCTCGTTGGTGCGATCGCTCTTGGCGAGTGCCGCGGCGCGGCCCTCGTCGCTGGTGATCTTGTCGTGGAGGTTCGGGGCGTTCATCAGGTGCAGGGCCTGGACGACCGAGGTGTCGGGCGTCCGCTCGCAGGGCGGGTCCTGATTGGGGTCGGGCCGGCCGAAGGTGTCGAGGAACAGGGAGTCGGTCCGGACGGTCCACAGGGCCGCGGCCCGCGTCCCTGGTGGGGCGGCATCGAACGACTCGGAAACGCCGGTGATGTCGGTGATGGCGTCCAGCAACACCTCGGCCCGAAGCCGCTGGCGATAGTGTCGCGAGTAGTTGCGGGTGTCCGCGACGTTACGCGCGTTGGGGACCGATTCGAGGCCGTAGACGTATGAGGTCATGATCGTCCGAATCAGCCGCTTCAGGTCGTAGTCGCTCGACCGGAAATCGTCGGCGAGCGCCTCCAGCAGCGGCTCGTTGCTCGGGGGGTTGGTGGCGCGCAGGTCGTCAACCGGCTCAACGATCCCCCGGCCCATCAGCTCAGCCCAGACGCGGTTGACGATGACCTCGGCGAAGTAGGGGTTGTCGTCGGAGGTCATCCAGTCGGCCAGGGCCTCGCGGGGGTCGGCATCCGGGTCGTCGGAGGCGGGGGCCGCACCGAACAGGGGCTTGGGCGGCAGGACCTCGCCGGTCAGCGGGTGTTTGACCTCGCCGGACTTCGCCGTGAACAGGATTTCCTCGCTGCCCGAGATCGGTGGCGAGACACCGCGCCCCTTGCGGCCGATTCGCGCGAAGTAGGCCGCGAAGCCGTAGAAGTCCTCCTGGCCCCAGACCTCGAACGGATGGTGGTGGCACTTCGCGCAATCGAGCCGGATGCCGAGGAAAATCTGGCTCATCATCGTGGCCGCTTCCTCGGGCTCGCGACGGTCGCGGAAGACGACCGCCGGGCCGTCGCGGAAGGTGCTGCCGCGCGCCGTGACGATCGCGCGGGCGAACTCGTCGTAGGGCATGTTCTGGCGGAAGGCGTCGCGAACCCAGGCATCGAAGTTGAGGACCGCCTTGATCCCGACCCGGTAGGGGTTGGGACGGAGGAGGTCGTCCCACTTGCCCGCCCAGTGGTCGGCGTATTCGGGCCGCTGGAGCAGCCGTTCCACGAGGCTCGCCCGCTTCTCGGGCGAGGGGTCGTCAAGGAAGGCCGTCGTCTCGAGGGGCGCGGGAAGGCGGCCGATGACGTCCACGTAGGCCCGCCGCAGGAAGGTCGCGTCGTCGGTCGGGCCGGATGGGGTGATCCCCAGCTTCTGGAGTTTGTTCCACACGTGCCCATCAATGAAGTTGGATTGCGGCAGCGACGCGTACAGGTCGTCCGAGACCGTGCCTTCCAGCGGGATGGTCACGTTGCAGGTGGCGAAGTTGCCCTGGAACCGGGCGGTGATGGCGGCCTCGCCCGGCAGTTCGCCGGCGCAGGATCAGGCCGTCCTCATCCACATCGACGACCACATCCTCACTCGACTGGAAGGCGGCCAGGTGGGTGACGTCGCGGGTCGTCCCATCGGCGTAACGGGCCGTGACCACCATCTGCTGCGGCTCGCCCGGTTTCAGGATGCGCTCGGTCGGTTCAACAAGAATGTTTTCCAGGGCCGGGGCGTCGGCGGGGTCGCGTGGCATCCCCTGCGCGATCCAGAGTCGCAGGACCTCGAAGGCGTCCCCCTCGGGTTTGAGTCGGGGGCCGCCCCCGTGCGGGATGGCCGCCGATGCCTTCAAGAGCACCAGGCTACGCTCGGGAGCGGCCGGAAAGACGCGACGGCCGCGCGCCTCCCGGGTGATCGCCTCGTGATCGAAGTTCGGGTCAAACCCAAAAATCGACAGGGCGAAGCCGTTCTGACCGCGGGCCTTGCCGTGGCAGGCCCCGGCGTTGCATCCGGCACGACTCAGTATCGGCTGCACGTCGTGCTCGAACGTCACGCGAGGGACATCGCGAACATCCTCGGCCCGCACCCGCGTCTCGGCGCGGACATCGCCAATGCGCGCCACGATCGTCGCGGAACCGTTCCCGAGTACCGTGACCAACCCCGCGCTGTCCACCTGGGCGATGTCGGGTTCCTCGGACGTGTAGACCACCTGGCGGGTCAGGTCCACCTGCCGGCCGTCGATGGTACCCGTCACAAGTAGCTGTTGCCGGGCCATCGACCCCGACAGGGCAACCTCGGTCGGCGTGACAACCAGTACGGTCGGCGCCGAATCTCCCCACGCAGGCAAGGAGAGACACAACGTCCATCCGGCGATCAGGATCGGCAGGGGAAGTCGTCTCGATGATCGCATGGGCCGGTCCCATCGGTGGAGTGAAGGAAGGCGGAGGGAACAACGGCGGGAAGGGTCATCAAAGCATAACGCCGAATTCTCCTAATGTCTAACAATAGTGGAACAGGGTCGGTCCCGCAAGGGCTTCCATCCGACTTCCTTCACTCCACCGACTAACGGTTTCACCGAGACGTGTTGGTAGGCATCAGGATCATTCAGAGAACGATATTCGGGAGGGCGAGGCACCTGCTGAGCCGCCCATCCCAGTGGCTCAGCAGGAGCTTCCTTCGCCCTCCCGAGAAGAATCGTGTGTCGAACTTTTGAATGACCATGTCCTGGGCATCTACTCGATGGCGTGGCGCTGAGGCGGGGATATACTCGGAGAGCATTCGGTGCGTCGCGATCGTAGGGGACGAGAGGACCGGGTAAAGGAGGGCGACGATGCGCAAGCTGCTGGCATTCGGGATGGTACTTCTCGGCGTGATCGGCCTTTCCGCCGTGCTGGCTCGGTCGGCGCCTCGTGAGCAGGCGGGAACGACCCTCAAGACGGCCGGAGAACGACCTCGATCGCTCCCGAGTGGGGCCACTTCCGTCCGGATCCTGCTGGGGGTCGGGGACCGGAAGGTCCAGCCCTGGGATGGCAAGGTCACCCTGGATCAGGGCGAGGTGATTGGGGTCGAGCCGTACCGTTTTCGCTCAGGAGACGCCATCACCGGGGATGGGTCCTGGACGACACACAGCCAGATCGTTCGCAAGGCCGCCGACAAGGCGAAAAAGGCACAGCGGAAGGGCACAAGTAACCAGCCTGTCATTGGCCCGGCCGGGATCATCGTGACTTTGAAGGCCCCGAGTGACGCGACGCTCACGGTCCAGACGCGGCAAGGCGAGGCGAAGGTCCCCCTGTCCGAACTCGCGGCCGGAACGCCCCGCCCATACCTTGACGGCCGCATCGAGGCCCAGTCCGTTCCTCCACACGCCCCGTTGGCGGTTGGCAATGGTCAGGAAGACTTTCCGGCGGCCGTTTCCGATGGCGAGCAAGGCGCCTGGGTCGTCCATGTCGATCACCAATCGCGCGGCCCTGAGGCCCTGTCGCGGCTCAATTCCGTGCCGGACCAGTTCCAGGACTACATCCCCAAGGGGGGTGGCGATCAGATTAAGCTCGTTCACTTCGATGGGTCGAGCGTCGAGCGGGCGCTCGACGTGACCGGCCCGGCCGCGACGTCTGGCGGCCCGCCGTGGCGCGAGACGGGGACGGTCGGGTCGTGGTCGTCTGGGCCGACAATGTCGACGGCAACTGGGACCTCCACGCACGTCGCTACGCGCCTTCCGACGGTTCCTGGGGCGAACCGAAACGGCTGACCTCGGACCCCGGTACCGATTGTGAACCGTTTCTCGCGACGGCGGCCGACGGCCGTGTCTGGATGGCCTGGCAGGCCTGGCGCGACGGGCAGGCCGACATTTACCTGGCCCCCGTCGATGACCCCGACAGGACGATCAACATCAGCGATCACCCGGCGAACGAGTGGTCCCCGGCGCTGGTCGTGGACACTTCAGGAAACCTGCACGTCGCGTTTGACAGCTACCGCAACGGGAATTACGACGTTTTCCTCGCCTCGAACCCGACCGCGAATGAAGTCAAGCTGGTCGCGGTGGCCGACTCCACGAGGTACGAGGTTCGCCCCAGCCTGGCGGTGGACGCCAGCGGCCGGGCGTGGTTGGCCTACGAGGAACGAACCGACAACTGGGGCAAGGACTTCGGCGTTCACGACCGCGAGGCCGGCACGCCGCTATATCGCGAGAGCGCCGTGCGGGTGCGTTGCGTCGAGGGGAGCAAGGTGCTGGATGCCGGCGACCCGGTCGCCGC
This sequence comes from uncultured Isosphaeraceae bacterium, assembly GCA_963779675.1. Taxonomy (GTDB): domain Bacteria; phylum Planctomycetota; class Planctomycetia; order Isosphaerales; family Isosphaeraceae; genus CAVZZM01. The sequence continues at coordinate 42,647 of CAVZZM010000014.1, read as the reverse complement.
CCTTCCACAGCCGGACCAGCGGATGAACTCGTTTCCCAGGCTGGCTCTCGATCACTCGGGACGACCCTGGCTGCTGTTCCAGCATCGCCAGGAGAACATCTGGCGGGACAGCCCGCTGCCGGTCGTCGGGGCCATCTGGTACGAGTACGCCACGACCCTAGTCGGCAACGACTGGGCCACCCCGCGTCCCGTCCCTCGCGGCGAAAACTTGCTCGACAACCGACCGGCCCTCGTGCCGACCCCATCCGGCTCCGTGCTGGCGTTCTACTCCACCGACGGCCGGCTCCATCGCCAGGGTGACGCCCGCCGCGTCAACGCGCGCCAGGCGGCCGACGACTTCCCGGCCATGCCGAGCTGGGTCAACAACGACCTGTTCGTGGCCGCTTTGACCGCCCCCAAAGGCGCCGAGGCGCCCGGTCCCCGGCGCCTCGGCGACCAACCCCGAGCCGGCCCCTCCCGTCCATGCCGACGAGGCCGAGGCCATCGCCCTGATGCGGAGGCACCGCGTCAATGCGGGTGGGAAGACGTACCAGTTGCTCCGCGGCGAATTCCACCGACACACCGCGATCTCGCCGGACGGTGGCGGCGACGGCGCGCTTGAAGACATGTGGCGCTACGCGCTCGATGTCGCCGACCTCGACTGGATCGGTAATGGCGACCACGACAACGGCAGCGGTCGCGAGTACACCTGGTGGATGATCCAGAAGACGACCGACCTTTACCACAACGCGCCGGCCTTCAACCCGATGTTCACGTATGAGCGCAGCGTCGGCTATCCCGGCGGCCACCGCAACGTGATGTTCCCCTATCGGGGCGTCCGGACGTTGCCCCGCCTGATGCGCGAGGGAGGCGGCGGGATCGCGACCGACGTCAACGGCCACGACCTCGACGTCCGGATGCTCTACAGGTATCTGCATGCCCTGGACGGCATCTGCGCCGCGCACACCAGCGGCACCGACATGGGCACCGACTGGCGCGAGAACGACCCCCGCGTCGAGCCGGTCGTCGAGATCTACCAGGGGGACCGCGACTCCTACGAGTACTTCGGCCAGCCCCGCGTGGCGCATGGCCCCGGCGATGCCCCGGGCGGCTGGAGGCCCCTGGGCATGGTCTGGAACGCGCTGGCGATGCAGTACCGCCTGGGGTTCCAGTCGTCCAGCGACCACATCTCGACCCACATCAGCTTCGCGGTGGCTCTCGTCGAGGAACCGTCACGGCAGGCCGTCTTCGACGCCTTCAAACAGCGTCATTGCTACGCCGCGACCGACAACATCGTGCTGGACGTCCGCTGCGGCGAGCACCTGATGGGGGACGAGTTCGACGCCGACGGCCCGGTGTCCCTCAAGGTCTTCGCTCGGGGAACCGAGCCGATCGCCCGCGTGGACATCATCAAGGATTTCCACCACGTCTACTCGACCGAACCCGGTTCCGAGCAGGTCGAATTCACCTGGACCGACGAGGAAAACATCAACCGCGGCCCGAGCTGGTACTACGTCCGGCTGATCCAGGAGGACGGCGAGCTCGCCTGGGGCAGCCCGATGTGGGTCCATGCCGAAGCCGATGCGGACACGGATCGTTGAGCCACGAAACGCCGCGAGCCCGACCGAAATCGTTCGGTCGGGCTCGGCGAGATGGTTCGACATTCTGGAACGCGCAGACCGGCTCAGACGTTCTCCGGCACGACGAACGGGGCGCGGTAGTCGCGGGTCAGCATGGCGTCGGCCTCGGTGTCGCCGACGAACTTCTCGGCGCTGCGGGTCGAACTTCAGCTTGCGGCCGAGGCGGTAGGCGATGTTGCCCAGGTGGGCCAGGCCGGAGCTGGTGTGGGCGGTCTCGACCGGGCCGTGCAGGTTGCGAGGCGTCGCGGCTGCGGACGGCGCTCGATGAAGTTGGCGAAGTGCTTGCCGACCGGGTCGCCGTCGCTTGCCCTTCGGGCCGGGCTCGTTCTTCTGGCCGAGGTAGATCTCGTAGGTGTTGTAGCCCTTGATGACGAGGTAGCCCTCCGAGCCGTAGAAGATGTTGCCGACGCCGACGCCGCCCTCGGTGTTCGTGGCCCAGGGGCGGACCTCGAACTCGATCATCTGGTTCGTGCTCGGGGAAGAAGTAGCTGCTGGAGAGGACCTCGGGGGTCTCCTTGTCGTCGTCCCAGAGGAACTTGCCGCCCATGGCGACGATGTCGGTGGGCAGGGTCTCCAGGCCCAGGCCCCAGAGGCACATGTCGGTCTCGTGGACGCCCTGGTTGCCGACGTCGCCGTTGCCGTAGGCCCAGTGCCAGTGCCAGTTGTAGTGGACGTAGCGCTTCGAGAACGCCCGCTCCTGGGCCGGGCCCTGCCAGATGTTCCAGTCGAGGGTCTGGCGGCGGGGTGTCGGGGTCCTTGGCGTGGCCGATCGAGGGCCGCCAGCGGAAGACCAGGCCGCGGGCCATGTAGACCTTGCCGATGGTGCCGTTGCGGAGGTGGTCGACGGCCTCGCGGACCGCCTCGGAGCTGCGGAGCTGGACGCCGTGCTGGACGATCCGGTTGTACTTGTGGGCCGCCTCGACCATCTTGCGGCCTTCGAAGATGTTGTGGCTGCCGGGCTTCTCGACGTAGACGTCCTTGCCGGCCTGGCAGGCCCAGATCGTCGCCAGGCGAGTGCCAGTGGTTCGGCGTGGCGACGCTGACGACGTCGACGTCCTTGCGGTCGTAGACCTTGCGGAGGTCGGTCTCGGTCTCGGGCTTGTAGCCGTACTTCTTCTCGAACTGCTCGGCCCGCTGGTTCGAGCACCACCTCATCGGGGTCGCAGAGCACGGCGACCTTGACGCCCTGGGTGCCCGTGAAGCCTTCCATGTGCGTCTGGCCGCGGCCGTTGACGCCGAGGATCGCGGCGCGGATGGTGTCGTTGGGGCCGTCGGCCGACGCCCGCGCCGCCAGGCTGGCGGCGGCCACCGCGCCCGCCGTCGCGCGAGAAGAACGTCCTTCGATTCAGCTCGGACATGGTTGGCTGCCTCTCTCTCGCAACGCCTCGTGAGGTGATGGGTAAGGGGCGAATCTCGCCGCGGTCGGCCTTCTGGTCGCTGGCTTCCGGAGTGATGGTCCAACCGGGTTCTCGGCGGTGGACGCGGAGGACCCCCAGTGACGCAAGTCTACCGCTCTGTCGGGGTGGCAGCAACCGGCTGACCGGGCCTGGGTTTCGCCGGACGGCGCCCCGTACGGTTTCCCCTTCCAGGTTCCCCCGACACATCAGGTCAGGATCTTCGTGACGACGTTCCCACCGACATCGGTCAGCCGGAAGTCGCGTCCCTGGTAGCGGTACGTGAGTCGAAGGTGATCGACGCCGAGAAGGTGCAGCAGGGTCGCGTGGAGATCGTTGACGTGGACGGGGTTTTCAACGGCCTGGTAGCCGAAATCATCGGTTGCCCCGTGACAGATGCCCCCCTGGATGCCCCCGCCGGCCAGCCAGATCGAGAACCCGGCCAGGTGGTGGTCGCGGCCGTCCCCCTGGCCCATGGGGGTGCGGCCGAACTCGGTGCCGAAGACGATGATGGTGTCCTCGAACAGCCCGCGCTGCTTCAGGTCGGTTACCAGCGCGGCCACGCCGCGATCGACCTCGGCGGCGGTGCCGGCGGAGTCCTTCTTGACTTTGCCGTGGTGGTCCCAGTCGCGATGGTAGAGCTGGATGAACCGCACGCCCTGCTCGGCGAGCCGGCGGGCCAGCAAGCAGTTCGACGCGAACGAGCCGTCGCCACCCTCGGTGCCGTAGAGGTCGAGGATGTGCTTCGGCTCGTTACGGAAATCGACCAGGTCGGGGATGCTCGTCTGCATCCGGAAGGCCAGCTCGTACTGGCTGATCCGCGAGGCGATCTCGGGGTCGTCCACCGACTCCCCCTCGATCCGGTTCAGGGCGGAGACCGCGTCCACGACCCCGCGCTGGAGGGGGTCGCCGATGCCGTCGGGGTTGCTGACGTACATCACCGGGTCGCCCTGCCCGCGGAACTGGACGCCCTGGAACTTGCTGGGCAGGAACCCGGAGTGCCACTGTCGGGCCGCGATCGGCTGCGACTGGCCGTACTTGCCGGTCGACACGAGCACGACGAACCCGGGCAGATCGTCGGCCTCGCTGCCCAGGCCGTAGAGCAGCCAGGAACCCATCGACGGCCGACCGGCGATCATCGTTCCGGTGTTCATCAAGGTATGGGCCGGGTCGTGGTTGATCGCGTCGGTATGCATCGACCGGATGATGCAGATGTCGTCCGCGATCCGCTTGCCGACCTCCGGGAAGATCGTGCTGATCTGCTGGCCCGACTTCCCCCAGCGTCTGGAACTCGTGCTGAGGGCCGAAGCAGTTCAGCTTCTTACCCTGGAGCTGGGCGATCTGCTGGCCGCTGGTGATCGACTCGGGCATGGGCTGGCCGTCGAGCCGGGCCAGCTCGGGCTTCGGATCGAACGTCTCCAGGTGGCTCATGCCGCCGGCCATGTAGAGCCAGATGATCCGCTTGGCCTTGGGCGGGCGGTGCAGGGGATGGAGGATCCCCCTCCAGCGGTCGTCGGCGCGGGCGGCGCGGTCGAGCTTACCGTTGAGCAATCCGGCCAGGGCGAGCGAGCCGAGGCCCTGGGCCGAACGGCCCAGGAAGGCGCGACGGGTCGCGGCCAGGCGGCGATCGGCGGGGGGCATGGGCTCAGTTCCTCGTGATGGTGGCGTGGAGGTTCAGGATCGTCCGCGCGACGCCCGTCCAGGCCGCGAGCTCGACTGCATTCAGGTCTGCCGGGGCTGGGTGCGACCCGATCTTCAGCAGTTTGTCGACCGCGTCGGGGTTCAGGCGATACTCAACGAGGTGCTGGTCGTACAGCGCGGACAGGACGGCGCGCTCCTCGGAGCGGATCGGCCGCGACAGGGCCAGCAGGAAGGCCCGGTCGAGCCGGTCGTCGAGCGAGGCCCGCCCTCGCGGAGCATCGCGCTCGGCGAAGCGCTCGGGCGGCCTCGACGTAGGCCGGGTCGTTGAGCAACACCAGGGCTTGCAGGGGCGTGTTCGACCGACCACGTTCGGCGGTGCATTCCTCGCGGCTGGGGGCGTCAAAGGCCAGCAGGCTCGGGTAGAGATACTGGCGCTGCCAGTGGGTGTAGAGCCCGCGGCGATACAGCTCGACGCCGTCGTCGTTCTGCCACTCGCGCTTGGGGAAGTTCAGGAACGACCAGTAGCCGGGCGGCTGGTAGGGCTTGACGCTCGGTCCGCCGACCTCGTCCACGAGCAGTCCGCTGATCGGCCAGCGCGTTGTCGCGGATCAACTCGGCGTCGAGCCGGAAGCGGCCCTGTCGAGAGAGCCAGCGATTGGTCGGGTCCTTCTCATGTTGAATGGCGGTGGGCACGGACGACTGCCGGTACGTCCCCGACGTCACCATCAGCCGGACCATTGCCTTGATGTTCCAGCCCGAATCGATCAGGCGGCCGGCCAGATCGTCCAGCAGTTCCGGATGGCTCGGCCAGTCGCCCTGCGAGCCGAGGTCGTTGAGTTTGGTCGAGAGCCCGGCGCCGAAGTACTGTTTCCAGAGCCGGTTGACCAGCGTGCGACTCGTCAGCGGGTTCTCGGGGGAAACCAGCCAGCGGGCCAGGTCGAGCCGCGAGAGCCGGCCGTCCGTCGGTTCAGGCTGGGGCAGCACGCCGGGAACGCCCGGCTCGACGACATCTCCCGAGTCGTCCATCCAGTTGCCGCGCGGCAGGACGCGGATCGGTCGGGGCTCGACCGTCTCGGTGGCGAGCATCGTCGGCACGCCGTTCATGACCGTCTCGCGAGATTTTTCGAGGTCCGCGAGTTGTGCGCGCTCGGCGGCCAGGGCCGGGGCGATCGAACGATAGTGGGCCGCCAGGGTCTCGCACTGCTCGGGGCTCCGATCGGCCGGGGCGACCGCAAGGATGTCCCGGACCGTTCGAGGCAACCCGGCGCCCGGGGCCTGTACAGAACGCGGTGCGTCGGTCACCGAGAGCCGGAAGTGTCCAAGCGTGTGTTCTGGATTGTCGAGGTTCTGGGCCAGGGTGATTGTCAGCAACGCCCCGCCGCCAGCGAACACGTCGACGGCCGTCTCGAAGACCGCCGCGTTGGCCTGCCCGGTATCGCCGAGCACCGCCCATCCCCAGGTCGGCCCCTTGGCGTCGCCGTCGACGGCCGCCGCGGCGGTCCAGAGCTTGTACGGGTTGGCCTGGATGGCCTCGGTCTGCTCGAAGGTTGCGGAGGCGTTCTCCAGCACCAGGGGTTGCGGGGTGGCGTCCGTGGCACGCCGGAGTTCCATCGTGAGTTCGGAGAGCACGAAGTTCCCATTCCCGGCCCGACCAGGTCCGTGCTGGGGAAGCGAGTCGTCGGGAAGGGCCTCAACACGTAGGGCCGTGATCCCCTGGATGGGTAGCTTCGTGGTGACGGTGTAGGTATCGGTTGCCGGGGATGCACCCGATGCGAGGATCGTACCGTCAGGCTGGATCGTCAGGGTGGCGCCGCCGGCCGACGTCGCCTCGATGGGTGCGAGGGGCGCCCATTCGACCCGAGGATTCACCGAGGCTTCCCAACGAGCCTGAGCGGCTTCGAGTTCCGGGGTGGAGCGGGTCAGGACCGCCTGGGCCCTGGCAATCTTGCCGTCGAGCCGGGCCAGTTCGGCGGCCTGCTCCTCGGAGGGCACGATCATCGTGGGGCCGAAATCCGCCCCCGAGTACAGACCACGCTCCTTGATGTCGGTGAAGAACGCTTCGAGCCGGTAAAAGTCGCGGGTCGTGAACGGGTCAAACTTGTGGTCGTGGCATTCGGCGCAGCCGAGAGTCACCCCCAGCCAGGCCTCGCTGACGTTTCGCACCCGCTCGGCGGCATACTTGGCGAGGTACTCCTTGGGCTGGACGCCCCCCTCGGCGCTCATCATGCCGAGCCGGTTGTAACCGGCCGCGACGCGCTGCTCCAAACCCGGATCGGGCAGCAGGTCGCCGGCGAGTTGCTCGACGGTGAAGCGGTCGAACGGCTTGTTCTGGTTGAAGGCGTCAATGACGTAATCCCGGAACGGCGAGACGCTCACGGGCTGGTCGCCGTGGTAGCCCACGCTGTCGGCATAACGCACCAGGTCGAGCCAGAGCATCGCCATCCGCTCACCGTATTGGGGAGAGGCGAGGAACCGATCGACCAGGTGCTCATAGGCGTCGGGCGCGCTCGTCGGCGACAAAGGCCGCGACCTCCTCGGGAGTCGGCGGCAGGCCCCGCAGGTCGAAGCTCAATCGGCGGATCAACGTCACCCGGTCCGCTTCGGGGGCGTGCTCCAGGCCGTGCTCGGCGAGCTTGCGGAGGATGAACGTATCGATCGGGTTCTTGACGAACCCCGGATCACCGACATCCGGCGTATCCGGCCGGCGGATGGCCGCGAGCGACCAGTGGGGTTCCCAGGCCGCTCCCGCTTCCACCCAGCGACGCAGCACCGCGACCTGATCGGGACTGAGGGATTTTCCCGAATCGGGAGGGGGCATGAGCAGCGTCGGCTCGTCGGTTTCCACCCGGAAGACCAGCTCGCTGCCGTCCGCATCCCCCGGCACGATCGCGGCGACGCCGCTCGGCAGCTCGGCCCGCGTCGCATTTTCGTCGTCCAGGCGCAGGCTGGCCTCGCGCTTTTGGGCGTCAGGACCGTGACATGTATAGCAGTTCTCGGAGAGGATCGGCCGAATGTCTCGATTGAACTCGATGCCGGAGTCCCCGGCGTGCAGGGCACCAACCGGCCCTAGCATCATCAGCGATACAATCGCCAGGATCGAACGGACGCGAGGCCCCGTGACGTTGCAGAGCATTGGGCGGGCCTTTCGGTCGAGGAGCATTCCTGTCGGACACCGGATCAGAGTACTCCTCGATTGTTCACGATCCTCGGCTCGATGCCAAGAGCGTGCGCGGTCGGAGGACAGGAAGTTCTGCGAGGATTGTCTCGGGCCGGGCGGCGGTTTCCGTCCCCCAGTCCACCTGAGATCATCTTTACAGGAAGGCATGAGAGTTGGCACACGGAGTTGATCCAGGGCACGACAACCAGGGTTTCTGATGACCTCGCAAGGAGCTAAGAGTCAACCAAGTCCTTATCGGTCCTCATCCAGGGGTTCCGAAAAACCTGAAAATCCTTTTGACGTGTTGGCGGCCAGGTATTCTACTAAAGATTAACTTTGCCCTTCATCCGATTCGCATGGTGAGATGACCCGAGGCGAGACGGGCCCTGGAGTGGGTCGCCGCGATGGGCCTTGCCTGGATCGGCTTGCCGGTTCCAGCCATTCCTCCGCAGAACTGCCCGAGCCCTCGGCCCGCCGTCTCGAACGCCATCCTTCAGATAGTCGCGATCGCGAGGAGCCCGCCCCCATGCCTCCCATGAAGCCTCGACTCCGCTGGTGCCTATCGCTCCTGGCTCTCTCGGCGCTCACTCCCCTTGTTGGCCGGGCCGAGGGCCCGAAGGACGACGAGGCCACGGAGGCGGCATCCGAGACGATCAGCTTTCACAAACAAATCCGACCGATCTTCCAGTCCAACTGCCAGGGCTGCCACCAGCCCGCGAAGGCCGGCGGAAAGTACGTGATGACGACCTTCGACCGGCTCTTGAAGGGCGGCGAGATGGGCGTCGAGGCGATCGTTCCCGGCAAGCCGGTCGAGAGTTACCTCGTCGATCAGATCGTGCCGAGTGACGGCGAGGCGGCCATGCCCCAGGGCAAGCCGCCACTCTCGGAGACGGACATCAACCTGATCAAGACCTGGATCGCCCAGGGCGCGGTGGACGACACGCCGGCCAACGCGGTCGCTCGTTATGACCGGGACCACCCACCGGTCTACACCCGACAGCCGGTGATCGCCGCCCTCGACGTTTCCCCCGACGGCAGCCTGCTCGCCGTCGCCGGGTTCCACGAAGTGTTGTTGTGGAAGGCCGACGGCTCCGAGATGGTCGGCCGGCTGATCGGCCTGGCCGAGCGCATCCAGTCGGTCGCCTTCTCCCCCGACGGCACGAAGCTGGCCGTCACCGGCGGCCTGCCCGCGCGAACCGGCGAGGTTCAGGTCTGGGACGTCGCGAAGCGAACGCTCGACCTGTCCGTGCCGGTCACGTTCGACACCGTCTACGGCGCGAGCTGGTCGCCGGATGGAACGCAATTGGCGTTCGGTTGCGGCGACAACAGCGTGCGGGCGATCGTTGCGAAGACTGGCGAACAGATCCTGTTCATGGGCTCGCACAGCGACTGGGCACTCGATACCGTCTTCTCGAAGGACGGCTCGCACGTCGTCTCCGTCGGCCGCGACATGGCGGTGAAGCTGACCGAGGTCGCCACCGAGCGGTTCGTCGACAACGTGACCTCGATCACCCCCGGAGCGCTGAAGGGGGGCGTCCAGTCGGTCGCCCGGCACCCGGATCGTGACGAGATCGTCATCGGCGGTTCCGACGGCATCCCGAAGGTCTACCGGATGTTCCGGCTGGTCACGCGCGTCATCGGCGACGACTCAAACATCATCCGCGACCTGCCGGCGATGCCGGGCCGGGTCAACGCGGTGGCCGTGAGCGCCGACGGCAAACGGATCGCCGCCGCCAGCAGTTCGGACGGCACCGGCCAGGTGAATGTTTACTCCTACGAGTTCGACACCGCGTTGCCGGACGACATCAAGGCGATCATGGCCAAGGTTGTGACGACCCGCAACGCCGAGGAAGTGGCGCAGCTGGAAGCATACAAGACCAGGGACGTGAAGCTCGTCGCCAGGACCGAGGTTCCCGACGCCGGTCAATACGCCGTCGCCTTCCGACCCGACGGCGCGGTCGTCGCCGCCGGGGCGGATGGTGTGGTGCGAATCATCGAGTCGGAATCCGGCACGGTCGCAAAAGAGTTCGCCCCGGCTCCGCTGGGCGGCACGTCCCCCGACTCCCCCATCGAGCTGGCCGGGTCGGGCCGGCCGACGACGCGACGGATGCATCCGCCGCCGAGGCGGAGGCGCTCCCCGAAGGAGCGTCGATCGCCGCGCTCGAGGTCGTGCCCCGCGATCGAGCTCGCCAACCGGTTCGATTACGTTCAGATCGTGGTGATCGGCAAACTCGACACGGGCGACACAATCGACCTGACCCGTAACGTTCAGGCCGAGCTGTCCGCCCCGGTCGCCCGGATATCACCGGCAGGCGTCCTCACCCCGATGGCCGACGGCCCGGCGGTGCTCAAATTGACGGCCGGCGGCCAGACCGCCGAGGTGCCCGTAACCGTTCGGGGCATGGGAGTTGAGTTCAACGTCGATTTCGTTCACGACGTCGCCCCGGTGCTTTCTCGGATGGGCTGCAACGCGGGCACCTGCCACGGTTCGGCTCAAGGCAAGAACGGCTTCAAGCTGTCCCTTCGGGGGTACGACCCGCTGTTCGACGTTCGGGCGCTGACCGACGACCACGCCTCCCGACGGGTTAACATCGCCTCTCCCGACGACAGCCTCATGCTCCTGAAGACGACCGGGGCCGTCCCTCACGTTGGCGGGGAGCTCACCCGTCCGGGCGAGCCGTACTACGAGATCCTCCGCAACTGGATCGCCTCCGGCGCGTCGTTGGACGTCGCAACCCCTAAAGTCGCCAAAATCGACGTATTCCCCCTGAACCCCGTGATTCAGAACATCGGGGCGCGCCAGCAATTGCGGGTCCAGGCAACGTACGTCGATGGACAGGTCCGCGATGTGACCCGAGAGGCCTTCCTGGAGAGCGGCAATACCGAGGTCGCCAAGCCGGTCGAGAACGCCAACAACGGGCTGATCGCGTCCCTGCGACGGGGCGAGGCGCCGGTGCTGGTCCGTTTCGAAGGGGCCTACGCCTCCACGACCCTGACTGTCATGGGGGACCGCACCGGCTTCGCCTGGGAATCACCGACAGTCTACGGGACCATCGACGAACTCGTGGCGAACAAGTGGCGTCGCATGAAGATCCTGCCCTCCGGCGTCTGTACCGACGCCGAGTTCCTCCGCCGCGTCACGCTCGACCTGATCGGCCTCCCGCCGACCGCCGACCAGGTCCGCGCCTTCCTGGCCGACACCCGCGACTCGCGAGTGAAGCGTGAGGAGCTTGTCGATAAACTTATTGGTAGTGAGGGTTACGTCGATTACTGGACGAACAAATGGGCCGACCTCTTGCAGGTCAACCGCAAGTTCCTTGGTGTCGAGGGCTCCGTCGCCTTCCGCGACTGGATTCATCAACAGGTCGAGCAGAACACGCCATATGACGAATTCGTCCGCTCGATCCTGACGGCCACCGGCTCGAACCGGGAGAACCCGGCCGCGTCCTACTTCAAGATCCTCCGCACCCCGGAGGACACCATGGAGAACACGACCCAGTTGTTCCTGGGCGTCCGCTTCAACTGTAACAAGTGTCACGACCACCCGTTCGAACGGTGGACCCAGGACCAGTATTACGAAACCGCCGCCTACTTCGCTCGCGTTGGGCTTCGAAACCGATCCCGAAAGCAAGGGGCGTACCGTCGGCGGCACGGCTGTCGAAGGGGCCAAACCGCTGTTCGAGATCGTCAAGGACACCAACACCGGCGAGGTCATCCACGACCGCACCAAACAGGTCGCGCCTCCCGAGTTCCCCTATGAGTCCGATCACCCGACCGGCGACGACGCCAGCCGTCGTGAGCAGCTGGCCAACTGGCTGACCTCGCCCGACAATCGGTTCTTCGCGAAGAGTTACGTCAATCGCCTCTGGGGCTACCTGTTCGGCGTCGGGATCATCGAGCCGCTCGACGACATCCGCGCCGGGAACCCGCCAACCAACCCGGAACTGCTCGACTACCTGACCGACGAGTTCCTCAAGAGTGGGTTCGATACGCGACACGTCGTCCGTTTGATCTGCAAGTCCCGGACGTACCAGTTGTCCGTCGAGACCAGTAAGTGGAACGAGGACGACACGACCAACTTCTCGCACGCGGTCGCGCGACGACTCCCGGCCGAGGTGCTGCTCGACGCGGTCTACCGCGTGACCGGGTCGACGTCCAACTTCCCCGGCGTCCCGGCCGGGACCCGGGCCGCGTCGTTGCCGGACGCGGGCGTCGAACTGCCGAGCGGTTTCCTGACGACCTTTGGGCGGCCGGCGCGAGAAAGCTCTTGTGAGTGCGAACGCTCGGATGACCTCCAGCTCGGTCCGGTCATGGCCCTGGTCAGCGGCCCGACCCTGGCGGACGCGATCGCCGACAAGGATAACGAGTTGACCCGCCTGGTCAGCCGTGAGGTCGACAACGCCAAGCTCGTCAACGATCTCTTCCTTCGAATCCTCAATCGTCCGGCCACCGAAGGCGAGATCCAGGCTTGTCTCGCCGACCTGGAACTGGTCGATGAAGATCACCGCGAACTGGCGGAGGCCCTCGGCAAGAAAGAGGTTGAGTTTGCTCTGCAACGCCCGCAACTAGAGCGTGAGCGAGAGGCGTCGATCGCCAAGGCGACATCCGCGCTCTCGGACTACGAGGCGGAATATGCCCCGAAGCGTGCCGAGCAGGAGAAGGCCAAGGCGGAGCAGACCGCGAAGCTCGAGGGCGAACTGAAGGCTTACGAGGCGACCTTGCCGTCCAAGCTCGCGGAATGGGAGAAGCAACAAACGACTGCGGTGACCTGGCGCGTTCTCACTCCTTCTTCGACGAAGGCCAGCAACGACGCCAAGCTCTCGACGGAACCGGATGGTTCCATCGTCGTCACGGAAGGCAGCGACGAGAATGGGGTCATCACGATCGTCGCCGAGACCGACCTGAAAGACATCACAGGTGTCCGTCTGGAGGTGATGTCCGACCCACGCTTCCCGAAACGAGGTCCGGGTCGGGCCCCCGACGGCAACTTCGTCCTGAACGAGTTCACCCTCAACGCCGCTCCCAAATCAGACCGCAAGCAGACCAAGCCGGTCAAGCTGCGGAACGCCCTGGCCGACTTCTCTCAGGAGAACTTCGAGGTCGCCAAGGCGATCGACGACAACCCGCGACGCCCGAGCGGTTGGGCGGTCTCACCGACGACCGGCGTGACCCACTGGGCGACCTTCGAGACCACCGACGCCCTGGGACACGATGGTGGGACCGTTCTGACGTTCCAGTTGCGCCACAATTATGACAAGGGTTACATGCCAGGCCGCGTCCGCCTTTCGGCAACCAGCCTGTCGCGGCCGATCCGCCTTGGACTGGCCGAGGAGTATCGGTCGATCCTGGCGATGGCCCCCGAGATCCGCACCGACGCCCAGCGCGATGCGTTGTTGACGTACTTCCGAACGCTCGACCCGGAATGGCGAAAGCGCCGCGACGCCGTTAATGCGAGCAAGGCCCCTCTTCCCGAAGACACCAAGCTCGTCGCGCTTCGCCAGACGGTCGAGGACGCCAAACAGCCGGTACCGGTCGATCCGGCCCTGGTGCGGCTTCGTCGCGATCTGGAGCAGTCGATTCAGCAGTCAACTTCGAAGCGTTTGACGGTTGCGCAAGACATTGCCTGGGCTCTCATCAACAGCCCGGCCTTCCTGTTCAACCACTGAGTGGTAAGTGGAAGTCAAACCTCCACGGGCCAAACCAACAACACCCTCGAAAGGGAGGCACAACGATGATCGTCGTCCCCGGTCAGCCCGGCAAAGACCTGTGCGACCCGCATCTGGGCGTGACCCGTCGCGCCGTCCTGCGTGTGGGAGGTTCCAGCCTGCTGGGTCTCTCGCTGGGCGGCATGCTCCGCCTCCAGGAGGCGGCCGCCGCGCCCGTCGAAGGTGGAACCGTCGGCCGGCCTGGGTGGGGTCAAGGCCAAGAGCATCATCATGGTCTATCTCCAGGGTGGCCCGAGCCATCTCGACCTGTGGGACCCCAAGGACGGCGTGCCGGACAACGTCCGCAGCGTCTTCAAGCCGATCGACACCAAGGTGCCGGGGGTCCAGGTCACCGAGGTGCTGCCCGAAGCTCGCTCAGGTGACTGACAAGTTCACCTTCATCCGCTCGATGAGCTATACGCCCAACGGCCTGTTCAACCACACCGCCGCCATCTACCAGATGATGACCGGCTACACGACCGACAAGGTGAGCCCATCGGGTCAGCTCGAACCACCCAGCCCGAAGGACTTCCCGAACTTCGGCTCGCAGATCATCCGCCTGAAACCACCTTCGGAGCCCATGCTGCCGTTCGTGATGCTGCCGCGGCCATTGCAGGAGTCCAACGTCGTCGGCAAGGGGGGCACCGCCGGCTTCCTGGGGAAGGCGTATGACCCATACACGCTTTACCCGGACGGCGATGACATGGACATGAACAAGATGGACCGCATCAAGGTGGACGACCTCCAGCTCCGCCCCGAGGTCTTCAGCCTGCGGCTCCAGCGGCGGGCCCGCCTCCGCGATGCCATCAACTCCGGCATGCCCGACATCGACAAGGCCGTCTCGGATTACAATCTCGACGATTACTACCAGAGGGCCTTGAACCTGGTGTCGTCCGGCCGCGCTCGCGAGGCCTTCGACCTGGCCCAGGAGCCGGCCAACCTGCGCGACCTGTACGGTCGCAATACCTTCGGCCAGAGCTGTCTGCTGGCCCGCCGCCTCGTCGAGGCGGGCACGCGCGTCGTCGAGGTGATCTGGCCCAAGGTCGCCAACAGCGACAACCACTCCTGGGACCACCACACCGGCCTGACCGAACGGATGCGCGACCGCTCCGGCCCCATGCTCGACCAGGGCCTCTCGGGCCTGCTGACCGACCTGGACCAGAGGGGCATGCTGGACGACACCCTGGTCGTCGCTGTCGGCGAGTTTGGCCGCAGCCCCCAGAAGGGCGTCAGCACGTCCGGCAACGGCAACAGCGCCGATGGCCGCGACCACTGGCCCTACTGCTATACGGCGGTCGTCGCCGGCGCCGGCATCAAGCGCGGCCACGTCCATGGCAAGTCAGACAAGACCGGCTCGGCACCCGTCGATGCCCCGGTCCACCCGGGAGAACTTCTGGCCACGATCTACCACGCCTTCGGCATCGACCCGGCGACGATCGTCTACAACCACCTTAACCAGCCTCGCGAGTTGGTCAAAGCCGAAGCCGTCTCTGCGTTGTTCGCCTGAGTATCGCCCAGACGTCGGAATCGGAGGGAATGCGTACTCGTGGAATCCTCTTCTGGAAACCCCTGACCATTACTGGTGTCACTGAACGTCAGGTCGACCCTATTGTACGGATCGCGGGTGCACTCCCGGCCGGCACGAAATGTCCACCGGGAGAGTACCCGCGCGTCATCATCCAGGTCGCTGAACGTCGAACATTCGACGATTTACCGGATTGACCTGCGGCCTAACTCCAAAGTATCATGGAACGCCTTCCTGGGGATTGGTGTAACGGTAGCACGCTTGACTCTGGATCAAGTAGTCTAGGTTCGAATCCTAGATCCCCAGCTTGCGCATCTTGCCCGCCTGAACAACACAAGCCCTTCTGAACCAGGCACTTGCGGAAACACCGCGGGTGCCTTTCTCTTTGCCACCAGCCAGGTTTGGGTTCAATTTGGGTGCAGCGTTGCCCCCGCGTTGGGTCGGCGTCGCTGGACCTGCTTCCGACAATTCGCTCGGGAGGTGGACCGATGGCCTGGCTCGAGAAGCGCTCCGACCGATACCGCATCAACTACCGCATGGGTGGAGTCAAGCAGCAGGTCTCGCTCAAGACCGAGGACGAGCGCGAGGCCCGGGCGAGCCTGCACCGGTTCGAGGAGAACCTGAGGCTCCTGGAACGAGGGCGGCTCGAGCTGCCGGCGGGCGCGGACCTCGGGGTCTTCCTGCTTTCCGACGGCAAGCTGAACCACCGCCCCGTCGTCGAGAAACCGCTGACCCTGAAAGAGATGCTCGATCACTACGTGGAGAAGCACCCCGAGGGCGCGAAGGAAGCGAGCACCCGCTACACCGAGGGCATCCACATCGACCACCTGGCCCGGATCATCGGGGCCGCGACGCCCGCGCGCACAATCAACGCGGACGCCCTGCAAGCCTACGTGGACGCCCGCTCGAAGGAGAAGGGCCGCGACGGCAAGCCGATCAGCCACACGACCATCAAGAAGGAGCTCGGCACCCTCGCCAGCGTCTGGAACAAGTGGGGCGTTCCCCAGGGCCTCGTCACCGGTCCCGCCCCCACCAAAGGACTGGTCTATTGCAAGTCACGGAGCAAGCCCCCGTTCCAAACTTACGACCAGATCCAGCGGCAGATCGACCGCGGCGGCTTGAAGCCCGAGCAGGAGAAAGAGCTCTGGGACTCGCTCTTTCTCACCGCCGAAGAGGTCGAGGAACTCTTGACGCACGTGGGAAATCGGGTACGGACCCGCTACCTCTACGTGATGTTCTGCTTCGCCGCCCATACGGGCCGGCGCAGCGAGATCCTGCGGGCTCTCGTCGACGATTTCGATTTCACGGCGGAAACGGTCCTGATCCGCGAGAAGAAAAAGGACCGGAGCAAGGAGCTGACCTTCCGCACGGTGCCGATGTCGGGGTTCCTCAAAGGGGTGATGCGGGAATGGTTCGCCTCGCACCCCGGCGGACAGCACGCGGTCTGCCTGGGGCCGGACAGGCCGATTTCGGTCCAGCTCGCCAACAAGCGATTCCGCCCGGCGACCGAGGGGAGCAAGTGGACGGTGGTCCGCGGCTGGCACGTGCTCAGGCATTCGTTCATCAGCAACTGTGCGGCTCGCGGAGTCGACCACCGCCTGCTTCAGCGGTGGGCCGGGCACGTCACGGAGGAAACTCACCGGCGCTACGTGCACCTCATACCCAACAAAAGAGAAGGAGGCGATGAGCCGAGTCTTTGAGTAGCGCGACTCTCGGTGGCGAAGGACCGGCACTACCGCGGGGCGTGCCCCTTCGCTATAGACCGCCCGTGGTTAGCCCAGCAGTACCTGAGAACCTAATCGCCGCGGCCGTGGAGTGCGCGGTGATTGCAGGGCAAAAAAACTGCCTCCTCAGCAGAATCTGTGGGTGCGTTTCGGCTCCGGAAGCTGCCCGAGGTTGTGCAATAGGGCCAGCTTCGCCACTTTCGCCGTCCGAAATCCGTACGACTTTCTCGTCACCAGTTTCACCTTGTTGTTCAGACCCTCCACCGCTCCCGACGAAATCGCCCCGCGGGCTCGGAACCAGTTCAAGATCAACGGCTGATGATTCCTCAGGGTACGAGCCACCTTCTTCATCGGCTCCAGTCGCGATCGCATCACCCGACGCGTCCACTCGTCCAGGAACTTCCCCGCCCAGGCAGCGCTCTTGTACTCCCAGAACCGCTGGAAATCCTCGCGCTGCAAGTATGCTCGCATCGTCCTCAGGTTGTACTTCAACAGCTCCTTCAACTTCACCGTCTGCTTGTCCGTCAGGTTCTCGGGTCGCTTCAACAGGCACCACCGCGACTTCTTCAACACCGGCTCGTAGCCGTCCTTCACCAGCTTCTTTGCCTCCTCCGCCCGGATCTCGTCCAACGCCTGGCCGAATTGCTGCATGACGTGGAACCGATCCAGCACGTGAACCGCATGACCCAACCGCTCGCGGATCACGTTGAGGTAGGGCTTCCACATGTCGCTGCACACGAATCGCACCCCCTGACAGACCGGCTTCCCCAGGCCGTCCAGGCAGACCCGCAAGCTCACCTCGGTCCGGTGTTCCGCCACGGCCAGGAGCCGCTTCGTCGCCCCGCTGATGTCGTAGACCAGCGTCATATACGTGTGCCCGCGTTGCCAGGCGATCTCGTCGATCCCCAGGGCCGTCACCCCGCTCAGGTCGCGGTGGGCCAGGCCCCACTCGACGGCGTGTTCCACCGCCCGGCGGACGCTGTCCCACGAGGTGCGAAAGATCGTGCCGACCTCGCTCCAGCTCAGCCGCTTGGCCCAGCTCGCCAGATACCAACGGTAGGCCGTCGTCAGTTGGTTCTTGCCGTCGCCCCAGGGGACCACCTCCACCGTCACGCCGCACCGCTGGCAATCGACTCGGCGCATCCGGTAGGCCAGGAAGACGAGGATCCCCCACAACGGGACGAACTCGAACCGGCGCTCCTCCAGGCGATCGTAGGGGCGGCCCTGCTTCAGGCACCCGGAGCAATACGGGCGACTGTTCTTGCGGGCGACCATCTGGACGGCCAAGGCCGGCCCGCCGTCCTGCTCGACGAGTTGGGCGTCCCCGTAGGTGAAGGACTTGAACTTCTCGACGCGATTGAGGATCGTCTGGATACGCATCCTGGGGCATTCCTGGTGTTGATGAAGCGTGGTAACTCCATCTTGACCGGAGGGTGTCCCAGGGTGCGATCTTTTCCCTCAAAAGCCTCTTCCTCTTCAGATCAAGCACCCACGGATTCTGCCGAAGAGCCAGAAAAAAACCGTAAGTGCTTTCGAGTAGCAAAAAACCGCAGAAAGCAGGCGCGATTTGCAATGTGCCATCCGGCCGGTTGCGTGGCCAATACTGCCCCCATTTTGCCCCCGGAGTCTTTGGAGATGGCAACGCCGTCCTCGGACATCCGACGAAACGCTTCAATGGGACCTCCAGAGCCCACGGGGGACGGGACATGGCTGCTTTTGAAGGCGTATAAAACTGCTCTCTCAGGTAGAATACGGCTGTTCATAAGTGTCCGGACGGCCTCGGTGCTGACGGACCAACGAGTTAACCCATGCTTTGATCCCTGAGGCGATAAAGCGATCGAGTTACGATCAATTGTTAATCAATAGTTTTAGTTAATATTGAGCACGAGTAAATTTGAGATGCCACAGGAACCACCTCACACGGTCAGAGTATCGAGTCCCTCCTCAACCGGAGGGGCCGGAACTGTCTTCGAACAGCATGTCTGTGCCCATTGGCTGGCAATGCTGCTTGTCCGAGCTGTCCCTCCCATCCTACGCGACTGCACCGTGGTGGATGTTCACTTCCAGACGGAGCACCTCGGATGGAACACGGACGACTTTCTAGTCGTCGGAGAGTCAGGCGCTGGCACTCGGCGAAAGCTATTAGGTCAGGTCAAGCGGTCGTTTGTCGTAAGTGCCACGGACGATGAGTGTAGGAAATCAATCGTGGATTTCTGGCGGGATTTCCAAAACGGTAACCTGTTCGATCATTCGACCGACCGCCTCGCTCTTGTCATAAGGCTCGGGACGCATAACCTCCTCCAGCATTTCGCCGGACTCCTCGACTGCGCGAGAGCGTCTCGCGATTCCGCGGACTTCGAACACAGGTTGACTACTCCTGGGTTTGTTCACTCAAAACTTCGCGATTATCGCGGTGAAATCTGCACGATTCTGACCGTGGCCGAGGGTCGGGAGGTGTCCAGGGCGGAAGTATGGCCTTTCCTCCGTGTCCTGCACGTCCTAAGCCTCGATTTCACCTCCTCCACCGGGCAGACTGAGGCGTTGGTTAAGACCCTGCTTGCCCACACCGCTCAAGACTCTGATCCGCTAGGCGCTGGGGAGTCTACCTGGGATGCGTTGCTGAAGGAGGTCGGGGAGGCCGCTCCGCAAGCCCGCTCGTACACCCGCGACGACTTGCCGGAATTGCTCCGACTTCGCCACTCTCCTATAAGCACACAAGACCACCAAGCACTCCGTGCGTTGACCGACCACTCTTCGCCCATCCTTGATTCTGTCCGGGCAACGCTCGGTTTAGGAATTCAGGCTCTTCGGCAGAATCCGTGGGTGCTTGATCTGAAGAGGAAGAGGCTTTTGAGGGAAAAGATCGCACCCTGGGACACCCTCCGGTCAAGATGGAGTTACCACGCTT
This sequence comes from uncultured Isosphaeraceae bacterium, assembly GCA_963779675.1. Lineage (GTDB taxonomy): Bacteria > Planctomycetota > Planctomycetia > Isosphaerales > Isosphaeraceae > CAVZZM01. The sequence goes on along the minus strand of CAVZZM010000014.1, from coordinate 22,974 downwards.
CATCAACACCAGGAATGCCCCAGGATGCGTATCCAGACGATCCTCAATCGCGTCGAGAAGTTCAAGTCCTTCACCTACGGGGACGCCCAACTCGTCGAGCAGGACGGCGGGCCGGCCTTGGCCGTCCAGATGGTCGCCCGCAAGAACAGTCGCCCGTATTGCTCCGGGTGCCTGAAGCAGGGCCGCCCCTACGATCGCCTGGAGGAGCGCCGGTTCGAGTTCGTCCCGTTGTGGGGGATCCTCGTCTTCCTGGCCTACCGGATGCGCCGAGTCGATTGCCAGCGGTGCGGCGTGACGGTGGAGGTGGTCCCCTGGGGCGACGGCAAGAACCAACTGACGACGGCCTACCGTTGGTATCTGGCGAGCTGGGCCAAGCGGCTGAGCTGGAGCGAGGTCGGCACGATCTTTCGCACCTCGTGGGACAGCGTCCGCCGGGCGGTGGAACACGCCGTCGAGTGGGGCCTGGCCCACCGCGACCTGAGCGGGGTGACGGCCCTGGGGATCGACGAGATCGCCTGGCAACGCGGGCACACGTATATGACGCTGGTCTACGACATCAGCGGGGCGACGAAGCGGCTCCTGGCCGTGGCGGAACACCGGACCGAGGTGAGCTTGCGGGTCTGCCTGGACGGCCTGGGGAAGCCGGTCTGTCAGGGGGTGCGATTCGTGTGCAGCGACATGTGGAAGCCCTACCTCAACGTGATCCGCGAGCGGTTGGGTCATGCGGTTCACGTGCTGGATCGGTTCCACGTCATGCAGCAATTCGGCAAGGCGTTGGACGAGATCCGGGCGGAGGAGGCAAAGAAGCTGGTGAAGGACGGCTACGAGCCGGTGTTGAAGAAGTCGCGGTGGTGCCTGTTGAAGCGACCCGAGAACCTGACGGACAAGCAGACGGTGAAGTTGAAGGAGCTGTTGAAGTACAACCTGAGGACGATGCGAGCATACTTGCAGCGCGAGGATTTCCAGCGGTTCTGGGAGTACAAGAGCGCTGCCTGGGCGGGGAAGTTCCTGGACGAGTGGACGCGTCGGGTGATGCGATCGCGACTGGAGCCGATGAAGAAGGTGGCTCGTACCCTGAGGAATCATCAGCCGTTGATCTTGAACTGGTTCCGAGCCCGCGGGGCGATTTCGTCGGGAGCGGTGGAGGGTCTGAACAACAAGGTGAAACTGGTGACGAGAAAGTCGTACGGATTTCGGACGGCGAAAGTGGCGAAGCTGGCCCTATTGCACAACCTCGGGCAGCTTCCGGAGCCGAAACGCACCCACAGATTCTGCTGAGGAGGCTATTTTTTTGACAAATCAATCGTCAATCGACGATTTACGAAGGAGAAGCTGACATGGCCAAGCTCGAAGTGTTCGACCCCCCGATGTGCTGTTCCACCGGAATCTGCGGCCCGAGCGTCGACCCGGTGCTGCCCCGATTCGCTGCGGACCTGGACTGGCTCAAGCGCCAGGGGCTGAGCGTCCAGCGCTACAACCTCTCGCAGCAGCCCGCCGATTTCGTCGCGAACCCGACGGTCACCGACGCCCTGAAGCAGTTCGGCAACGACTGCCTCCCGCTGATCCTGCTCGACGGCCGTATCGTGTCCAAGGGGGGCCACCCGGATCGCCCGGAACTGGCGCGCCTGGCGGGCCTCGAAGTCGCCGCCGAGCCGGAGCCGGTGAAGGCCGCGGGCGGCTCGTGCTGCGTGTCCCCGTCGACCGTGACCATCGGCGGGAAGCCCAGGCCGTCCTCGGGCAGTTGCTGCTAACAAACAAGGAACTCGTTTCATGATCATTAACAATCCAATCACTCGCATCCTCTTTTTCACCGGCAAGGGCGGCGTGGGCAAAACTTCCGTCGCCAGCGCCACCGCCGTGGCACTCGCGGACGCGGGCAAGCGCGTGCTGCTCGTGAGCACCGACCCGGCCTCGAACCTCGACGAGGTCTTCGCCGTCGATCTGGGGACGGAGCCGACGGCGATCCCGGAGGTCCCCGGCCTGTTCGCGATGAACATCGACCCCGAGGCGGCGGCGAAGGCCTACCGCGAGCGCATGGTCGCGCCGTACCGGGGCGTCCTGCCCGACGCCTCGATCCGCAGCATGGAGGAGCAGTTCTCCGGCGCCTGCACGATCGAGATCGCGGCGTTCGACGAGTTCTCAAGGCTCTTGGGCGACGCGTCGGCCACGAGCGAGTTCGATCACGTCATCTTCGACACCGCCCCCACCGGGCACACGCTGCGGCTGCTCCAGCTCCCCGCCGCCTGGTCCGTCTTCCTGGAGAACAACGTCGGGGGGAACTCCTGCCTCGGACCGCTCGCGGGGCTGACCAAACAGCGGGCGCTCTACGACTCGGCGCTGGAGGCGCTCTCCAACCCCGAGACGACGACGCTCGTGCTCGTCTCGCGCCGAGGCCACGGCCTTGCGAGAGGCGGACCGCACTCGCGGCGAGCTGGCCGAACTCGGCATCAGCAACCAGCGGCTCGTGGTCAACGGGCTCTTCACCGCGGCCGACTCCTCGGACCCCGTCGCCAACGCGCTCGAGGCCCGGGGCCGCTCGGCTCTGGAGAAGGTCCCCGCCGGCCTCGCCGGGCTCGCCCGCAGCGACGTGCGGCTCTTGCCGTTCGGCCTCGTCGGCGTCCCCGCGCTCCGCATGCTGGGCGACCCGGCGCTCGACAGCAGCGGACCCGATGGAGAACGTCTCGCAGGAGGAATTCGGCCCGCTCCCGCCGCCGCTCGAAGACCTCATCCCCGAGATGACGCGGTCCGGCCACGGGGTCATCCTCACGATGGGCAAAGGGGGCGTCGGCAAGACCACGATCGCGACTAAGATCGCGGTAGGGCTTGCGAGGAGCGGCCACAAGGTCCACCTCTCGACGACCGACCCCGCAGCACACCTCGATCTCACGCTCGGCGAGACCGTGCCGAACCTCTCCGTCAGCCGCATCGACCCGCAGAAGGAGACCGCCGACTACACGGCCGAGGTCATGGCCAACGCGGGCAAGGACCTCGACGCGCAGGGCAAGGCCCTCCTCGAGGAGGACATGCGCTCGCCGTGCACCGAGGAGATCGCCGTCTTCCGCGCCTTCGCCCGCGTGGTCGACCGCGGCAAGGACGGCTTCGTCGTGCTCGACACGGCCCCGAGCGGCCACACGCTGCTCTTGCTCGACGCGACCGAGTCGTATCACCGGGACGTGCTGCGAAACCTGAGCGCCATGCCCGAGTCGGTGCGGGAGCTGCTGCCAAGGCTCCGCGACCCCGCTTTCTCCCGCGTGCTGATCGTCACGCTCCCCCAGGCGACCCCGGTGCACGAGGCGGCGACTCTCCAGCGCGAGCTCGAGCGTGCGGGCATCATTCCCTACGCGTGGGTCATCAACCAGAGCCTGGCCCCGCTGACGCTCACCGATCCGATCCTGCGCTCGCGACGCTTCAACGAACGCCCCTTCATCCGGGAGGTCCGCGAGCAACTGGCGACACGCACGGCGCTCGTGCCGTGGCAGGCGGACATCGCGACCCAGGCGCGGACTTCAGTGTTCGAACATGACACGCACCCGCTCGCCGAGGCGACCGCCTGAAAGAGGCGTCCATGAGAACGATTCATGTCCTCGGGGCCGGTTGCTCGAAGTGCAGGGCTCTCACGGCGAACGCGGAGCGTGCGGCCCGTGAATCGGCCGCCGAGACGAAGGTAATCAAGGTGCGGGAGATCGCCGAGATGCTCTTGTTCGACGGGGTGAGTGCCCTTCCGGCCCTCGCCGTCGACGGACAGGTGAAGTTCTGCGGCCGGGTGCCGGGGGTGGACGAGATAAAGGCAATTCTGGGCTGAACGACCCCGACAAATCGAGGAGGACGACGCAGATGACAACCGAGATTACGGAAGCAGTGAGGGAGCGGTATGGTTCGGTCGCGACCAGCGGCCTATCGAGCGACCAGGCCGGGGTGAGAGCGGTCGCCGCGACGAGGGACGAGATCGGCCGGATCCTGCTCGCCGCCTTCTCGCCCCTTGGGGTGGCGCCGGGGCCTGACGGATCGCGAGAACGAGAGACGTATCGTGTCGATCCCCTCCCACTGACGACACGCCGAAGGAAAATGACGTTCCGTTTTGAGGTGAGTGGAGCGGCCGAGATGGACCTCTCGGGCAATCGGGAGCGAGGAGGAACCGAGTGGAGATGAGGACCGTCAACGGTCCCGTGCGTCTCCCATCCGCTTGAGCAGCTTTCCTTTCCGCCGCACGTCCTCGCGGACGTCGGCGACGATGGTCTCGCAGACGAGCCGGCAGAGCTTCTCGACGACCGGGTCGTCCACCCGGTAGAAGACTTGAAGCCCCTCTTTGCGGCGGGCGACGAGGCCCGCCTCGGACAGGAGCTTTAAATGCTTCGAGACGTTGGCCTGTCCGCGCGCGGTCTCTTCCACCACCCGCCCGACGCTCTTCTCTCCCTCCATCAAGCAGCGGAGGATCGCCAGGCGGGTCGAATCACCCAGCAGGCGGAACTTTTCCGCCATTACGTCGAGGAACTCGTCCGGTATGAATTGGGTCATTGTCTTGACTGTATGGCCAACTAGCAATATACTTTGTGAGTAGATAGTCATATTGTAACACCAGAGGAGGCCGCGGTCCAGCGGCCGTGGAGGGAGTGGAATGATGACCGACGTCATACCCTTGGCCGGGGTGGTGGCCGTATGGTTCGTGCTGAACCGCTGGGTCTTGCCCCGGCTGGGCGTACCAACCTGACTCTCGGGAGGATGTGCGGCGGTGCCGCACGAGGACCGAGGAATCACGCGGGCGACAGGCCCGGATACTTCCGAACCGAAAGGTGATGAGCCATGCGAACCTTGATCACGACTCTGGCTTTGCTGATCGTGCCGACGAGTGTGCCGGCCGGCCCTCCGCCCGGCTGCTGCGGTCGGGAGGGCGGGCACTGCATGACGAGCCCGAATGGGCCGGCCGCCCCACATGGTCCCGCGGCCCAGGCCCCCAGAGCAGGCAGCAGGGGATGTCGGCCGATGAACATGGGGCCATCTTCAACCTGCTCAGCCAACACGACGCGTTGACCCGCACGGTGAAGCAGGTCCCAGGCGGCGTGCAGACCACGACCACGACGACAAATCCCGGACTGGTCGCGACGCTCCGGACTCACGTGCGCCAAATGGCCAGTCGCCTCGAGCGGGGACAACCGGTGCGGATGTGGGACCCGGTCTTCCGGGACGTCTTCGCCCACGCCGACGAGATCAAACTGGCGATGAGGGACATCGACGGCGGCATCGAGGTGACGGAGACGAGCGAGAATTCGGCGGTCGTTCCGATGATCCGCGCGCACGCGGCCAAGCTCAACGACTTCGCCGCCCGAGGTCATGCCGCGGCCCGACCCCCTTGGGCGGGTCGCGGGCGGATGGGGCACGGGCGGTGAACCTGGTGTTGAAGGGAGAACAGGACAAATGATGACTCGAACGACTCTCGCCTCCTTGGCGATCCTGATCCTTGGGCTCGGTGCTGGCGCCACCCGGGCCGCGCCGACGGCCCGGCCGGCCCGCTGCGAGTCGTGGTCCACGTGAACTTCCCCGAGTCCGGCCAACAAGGCCACGGGTTGAAGAACGTCGCCAACATCCTGCGCGAGGTGGGCGATGACGGCGCGGCGATCGAGGTGGTCTGCCACGGGGCGGGCATCGGCCTGGTGGAGAAGGCCCGCACGGAGCACGCCGAGCAGGTCGCCGAGTTGAACCAGAAGGGCGTCCGCTTCGTCGCCTGCGAGAACACGATGCGACAGAAGTCGATCCGCAAGGAGGAACTGCTGCCCGGCGTCGGTACGGTGCCGTCCGGCGCGGTCGAGGTCGTCCGAAAGCAGCGCGACGGCTACGCCTACTTCAAGCCCTGAGCCGCAGACGACTCGGGTCGGCATGTGAAACACAAAGAGGAGGAAACACCATGAGCGTTCAGACTGATCCAAGAACCATCGCGTCCATTTCGCCCCGCGAGCTCGCGGGGCACGGGGACCGCGTCGATTTGATCGACGTTCGCACCCCGGCCGAGTACCGCGAGCTGCACGCCAGCCCCGCGCGGCTGGTCCCGCTCGATTCGCTCGAGCCCGGGGCCGTCATGACGTCGCGGGGCGACGCGGCCGACCAGCCGCTCTACGTCATCTGTCGCAGCGGCAGCCGCGGCAAGCAGGCGTGCGCGAAGTTCGCCGCCGCCGGATATCGAAACGTCGTCAACGTCGAGGGCGGGACCCTGGCCTGGGAGCAGGCGGGGCTGGCCGTGGTGCGGGGCGAGAAGACGGTCTCTTTGGAGCGCCAGGTGCGAATTGCCGCCGGCTCGCTCGTGGTCCTCGCCACGGCGCTCGGCGCCTTCGTCCACCCCGCGTTCCTCGGCCTGTCGGCGTTCGTCGGCGCGGGGCTGGTCTTCGCCGGGGTGACCGACACCTGCGGCATGGCGATGATCCTGGTCCGCATGCCCTGGAACCAGGCCGGCGGGGAGGGGGCGACGTGCCCGCCCTGAGCCTCGGCCCCATCCTGGCCTTGGCGACCTCGCTCGATCCCGCGAATGGCGTCGGCGCGTGGATCGCCTTGAGCCTCCTTTTCGGCTCCATCGTCGGGCTCTCCCTGGGGCTGACCGGCGGCGGCGGGTCGATCTTCGCCGTGCCGCTTTTGGTCTACGGCCTGGGGCTCGGGCCGCGTGAGGCGATCGGCGTGTCGCTCGCCGCCGTTGGCGCGACGGCCCTGGTCGGCTTCCTCCAGCGGCTCCGCGCCGGGGAGGTCGAGGTAGGCACGGGGCTCCTCTTCTCGGTCGCCGGGATGATCGGGCGCCGGGCGGCTCGTGGGTCGGCAGGCAGCTCCCCGAGGGGCTCCTGCTCTTGCTCTTCGCCGGCCTAATGACGCTGGTCGCCGTCCGGATGTGGAGGAAGGCCGGGCGAAGCCCCGAGGAGGCCACCGCGGTCCGGGCCGGGATTGACCCTCGGGCCGCCGAGGAGCGGGGGCCGTCGTGCCGGCGCGACCCGAGCGGTCGGCTACGCATCACCTCGCGCTGCGCCGTGATGCTCGTACTCGTCGGCCTCGGAACCGGTGTCCTTTCCGGGTTGTTCGGCGTCGGCGGGGGGTTCGTGATCGTGCCGGCGCTGGTCCTGTTCACCGGCATGGGAATCCACCGCGCCGTCTCGACCTCGCTCATGGTCATCACCCTCGTCGAGCGCCTCCGGCGTCGCCTCCTATCTTGCCCTCGGCCCTGGCGGTCCGTTCCCCTGGGGACTGACCGGCGCGTTCGTGGCCGGCGGCGTCCTGGGCATGGGCCTGGGATCGGTCCTGGTCCGGCGGCTCTCGTGGCCGGCCCTGCAGCGGGGCTTCGCCGGCGCGATCCTCGCCGTCGCGGCGTTTGTCGTCCTCAAGAACATCATCGCAACAACGTAAACGGAGTAAATTATGTTTTTCCACCAAAGATTCATCCCCGGGCTGGCGATCTATAGCTACCTGGTCGGCGACGAGAAGACCAAGCAGTGCGCCGTGGTCGACCCGACCCGCGACGTCGACGACTTCCTGGAGATCGCCAAGCGCGAGGGGCTGCGGATCACCCATGTGCTCGAGACCCACGTGCACGCCGACTTCGTCAGCGGCTCGAACGAGCTGAAGGACCGCCTCGGGGGCGAGGTCGAGGTGGTTTGCTCCGGCCTCGGCGGCCCGGAGTGGACCCCGCCCTACGCTGACCGCGTGGTGAAGGACGGCGACGAGGTCGTCCTGGGTTCGGTCCGGCTGAAGGCGGTGCACACCCCCGGCCACACGCTGGAGCACGTCTCCTGGGCGATCTACGACGACGCGCGTAGCAAGGACGTCCCCTGGCTGATGCTCACCGGCGACTTCCTGTTCGTCGGCGACGTCGGCCGGCCGGACCTGCTCGGCGAGGAGGCCCGCAAGGTGCTCGCGCACCAGCTTTACGACAGTGTGTTCCAGAAGCTGCCCGCCGTCCCGGACATCACCGAGATCTACCCCGGCCACGGGGCCGGCTCGCTCTGCGGTAAGGCGATCGGCTCGCGCTCGGCCTCCACCGTCGGCTTCGAGCGGCGGTTCAACCCCGCCTTGGTCACAAAGCCGGAGGAGCGCTGGGTGGGCGACCTCCTGGCCGGCATGCCGCTGGCGCCGCCGTACTTCCGCCGCATGAAGCAGGTCAACCGCCAGGGCCCGCCGGTGCTCGGCCCGGTGCTGCCCGGCCAGAAGCGCTGGACCGCCAAGCAGCTCCACGAGCGGACCTGCGAAGGCTGCCTGATCGTCGACGTCCGCTCGAAGGAGTCGTTCGCCGCCGCGCACATCCCCGGAGCGATCAACATCCCCTTCGGCCACAACCTGCCGACCTGGGCGGGCTGGGTGCTGCCGTACGACCGGCCGACGCTCCTGGTAGTCGACGACCCGGCGCACGCGCCGGAGGTCGCCACGCACCTGGTCCGCGTCGGCTTCGACGACCTTCGCGGCTACCTCGAAGGAGGGATGGAGGTCTGGGAGACGGCCGGGTATCCGCTGGCCACCCTGCCTACGATGTCGGTGCACGAACTCGACCGACGGCTCAAGGGCGACGGGGCCAAGCCCTTCGTGCTCGACGTCCGGACCGAGCGGGAGTGGGACTCGGGCCACATCGCAGGCGCGGTGCACGTCCACGGCGGCACGCTCGAGGAGCGCTTCGCGGAAGTGCCGCGCGACCGTCCTGTGGCCGTCGTCTGCGGTTCGGGCTATCGCGCCTCGATCGCCGCGTCATTCCTCCAGCGCGAGGGCTACGAGGCCGTCACCAACGTGCTCGGCGGCATGTCGGCCTGGAAAGCGTCCGAGCTGCCGACGGTCACGGGGTGAACCGTCCGGCGGCGCGTAGCACAGGGATCGAAATCGCAGGAGCCAAACCATGTCAGTGGACTTGTACCATCGGATCCTCATCATCGGGGGCGGCACGGCCGGAATCAGCGTCGCCGCCCGGCTCTCTCGCCGGTTGAAACACGCCGACCTGGCGATCGTTGAGCCGTCGGCGAAGCATTATTACCAGCCGCTCTGGACCCTCGTCGGGGCGGGCGTCTTCCCCAAAGAAGCCTCGGAGCGCGAAGAGGCCGACTTCATCCCACCCGGCGCGACCTGGGTTCGGGACGCCGTCGCGGAGTTTCTTCCCGAGGAGGACCGTGTCCTGACGCGCGACGGCCGGTCCATTCGCTACGAGTACATGGTCGTCGCCCCGGGCATCCAGATCGACTGGGGCCGGATCAAGGGGCTCGAGGAGAGCATCGGCCGTGGCGGCGTCTGCAGCAACTACGACTATCGCCACGTCGAGTACACCTGGGAGTGCCTCCGCAACTTCGAAGGGGGCAACGCGGTGTTCACCATGCCGGGCACGCCCATCAAGTGCGGCGGCGCCCCCCAGAAGATCATGTATCTCGCCGACGATCACTTCCTCAAGTCGGGGTTCCGTTCCAAGGCCCGGGTCATCTACGCCTCCGCGCTGGGGACGATTTTCCCGGTGCCCCGCTACGCCCAGACATTGGACCAGGTCATCGCCCGACGAGGAATCGAGACGCTCTATCAGCACGACCTCGTCGAGGTTCGGAGCGCCACGAAGGAGGCCGTCTTCCGGCGGCTCGACACGGGCGAGGAAGTGGTCCTGCCGTACGCGATGATTCACGTCACGCCCCCCATGAGCACGCCCGACGTGGTCAAGCGCAGCCCCCTGGCCGACGCCGCGGGCTGGGTGGAGTTGGACAAGTTCACCCTGCGGCACCCGCGCTACCCCAACGTCTTCGGCCTGGGCGACGCGAGCGGCCTGCCCACCTCGAAGACGGGCGCGGCGATCCGCAAGCAGGCGCCGGTCGTCGCCCGGAACCTGGTCGCGGCGATGAGGGGAGGGCCGCTCCCGGCCCGCTACGACGGCTACACGTCGTGCCCGCTCGTGACCGGCTACGGCAAGCTGGTACTGGCCGAGTTCGACTACGATAAGAACCCCGCCGAGACCTTCCCCTTCGACCAGTCCAAGGAGCGTCGGAGCATGTACTTGATGAAGGCGTACGGGTTGCCCAGGCTCTACTGGCACGGGATGATGCGCGGCAGGGCGTAGCGCGTACGGGGCCCGGACGATCATGCGCGAGCATTGGCATCGACGTGGTCTTGCAAAACCATTCATGAGGAAGCACCCGAGTATGAAAATAGTCATCATCGGCGGCATTGCGGGAGGGGCATCGGCCGCGGCCCGCGCGCGCAGGCTCTGCGAGGACGCTGAGATCGTGATCTTCGAGCGCGGGCCGGACGTCTCGTTCGCCAACTGCGGCCTGCCGTACTACATCGGGGGCGAGATCACAGACCGCGAGAAGCTGCTCGTCGTCGATCCCGCGCTCTTGCGGGATCGGTTCAGGTTGGACGTGCGAACTCGCACCTCCATCGAGAGGATCGACCGTCACGCCAAGACGGTGCGGGCCCGAAACCTTGCCGATGATCGCCTGTACGAGGAGTCGTACGACAAGCTGATTCTCGCCACCGGGGCGGCCCCCGTTCGCCCTTCGATCCCCGGCATCGACTTGCCCGGCGTCTTCACGCTGCGGGACTTGCAAGACGCCGACCGGATCAAGGAGTGGGTGGACCGGGGAGTGAAGCAGGCGTTTCTGCTGGGGGGCGGATTCATCGGTCTGGAATTGGCCGAGAATTTCGTCCGGCGTGGCATCGCGACGACCATCGTCGAGAAGAACGGCCAGATCCTTATGCCGTTCGACGAGGAGATGACCACGCCTATTGTTCAAGAGTTGGCGGACAAGGGCGTCACGCTGCTGCTCGGCAGGACCGGCGAGTCGCTCGAACAGACCGCCCAGGGCCTGGTCGTCTGCCTGAATTCCGGTCAGCGACTGCCGGCCCAACTGGTCGTCATGGGGGTCGGCGTGCGGCCGGAAAATCAGCTCGCCGTGACGGCGGGTCTCGAGGTCGGCCCGCGCGGCGGGATCCGCGTCGACGAGCACATGCGGACGAGCGACCCGGACATTTTCGCCGTGGGCGACGCCGTGGAGATCAAGGACTTCGTCACGGGCGAGCCCACCCAGATCCCGCTGGCCGGCCCCGCCAACCGACAGGGCCGGATCGCGGCGGACAATGTCTTCGGGCGTAACGTCCGGTATCGTGGCACCCAGGGGACCGCCATCGTCGCCGTGTTCGACCGCACCGCGGCGATGACCGGCGCCTCGGAAAAGGCCCTGCGTCGGGCTGGTCGGGCATTCCGCAAAGTCTACGTCCACCCGACGCATCACGCCGGGTACTACCCCGGTGCGGAGGCGATGACGCTGAAGCTCCTCTTCGACCCGACGACGGGCCGGGTGCTGGGCGCGCAGGTCGTGGGCGGGGCGGGCGTGGACAAGCGGATCGACGTGTTGGCCGTGGCGATCCAGGCGGGAATGACGGTGTTCGACCTGGAGGAGATGGAACTGGCGTACTCGCCGCAGTACGGGTCGGCCAAGGACCCGGTCAACATGGCGGGCTTCGTGGCGGGCGGGCTGTTGCGCGGAGAGCACCCCCAGGTCGATGTCGAGACGATCATGGCGGGCCCGGCGGCCGGGCAGTTCTTTCTGCTGGACGTCCGCACGCCGCAAGAATTCGCCTCCGGCCACATCCCCGGGGCCTTGAACATCCCGGTGGACGACCTGCGGTCCCGGCTGGGCGAACTACCCCGTGACCGGAAGATTGCCGCCTACTGTCAGGTGGGGAAGCGAGGTTACTTGGCGACCCGCATCATGCTGCAGGCCGGCCTTACCGCGCTGAATCTGGGAGGAGGATACAAGACGTACAAGCTGTTTCAGCCTTCCGAATAGAGTGCCATTATTAAGAAATGAAGCGAGCATAATTCATTTATGAATTGTAGTACATTGAATCCAAGTTATGTCGAAGCCGCGTCGGCGGTTCTCGCGGGCCCCCGCGGCAAGCACTTCGACGGGCCCAGGAGCCTCCCATGTCCGAGATGATGAACTGTTTCGTGATGCACGGCATCGGCAAGGTCGGCGTGATGGAGAAGCCGGTCCCTCGACCGGGCCCGGGCGACGCCATCGTTCGCACGACCGCCGCGCTGGTCTGCACCTCCGACGTCCACACCGTGGCGGGGGCGATCGGCGACCGCCACGACCTGACGCTCGGGCACGAGTCCGTCGGCGTGATCCACGAACTGGGCGAGCTCGCGGCCGCCAGTGGTTTGTTCAGCGTCGGCCAGCGAGTTGCCGTCAACGCCATCACGCCGTGCTACGCCTGCGACAATTGCCAGCGCGGCTATCCGAGCCAATGCGGCGGGATGCTCGGCGGGTGGAAGTTCGCCAACCTCAAAGATGGCTGCTTTGCCGAGTACTTCCACGTCAACAACGCCGTGGCCAACCTCGCGCCCATTCCCGACGGCCTCACCGACGAGCAGGCCGCGTACTGCTGTGACATGCTCTCCACCGGATTCGTCGGGGCCGAGTTCGCGGACATTCCCATGGGCGGCAGCGTCGCGATTTTCTCGCAGGGTCCCGTGGGCTTGATGGCGACGGTCGGCGCCCGGCTCCGCGGTGCGGGGCTGGTCATCGGAGTTGAGTCGATGCCGAACCGCGTCGCGCTGGCGAGGAAATATGGCTGCGACGCGGTCGTGGACTTCACCAAGGAGGACCCCGTCGAGGCGATCATGAAACTCACGGGCGGCAAGGGGGTGGACTCGTCGATCGAGGCCCTGGGCTCGGCGCAAACCTTCGCCGCGTGCGTGAGCGTGACGCGCCCGGGCGGGACCATCTCCAACACCGGCTACCACGGCGACGGCGACAGCGTGCCGATCCCGCGGCTGGCCTGGGGCGTGGGCATGGGCGACAAGACGATCCGGACGGCATTATGCCCCGGCGGCTCCGAGCGGATGGGCCGCTTGATGCGACTGATCGAGACGGGGCGTGTCGATCCCCGCCCGCTGACGACGCACCGCTTCCAGTTCCGGGACATCGAGAAGGCGTTCCGGATGATGCAGACCAAGGAGGACGGGATGATCAAACCGCTGATCTCGTTCGCCTAGCGTGGCCGGCCGACTCGTCCCGCGCCGGACCGGCTCGATGGGCCGTTGCCTCAGGCCGCCGCGCCGAACATGGCGCCGACCCCCGCGGTGAGTGCCATGGCGAGGGCCCCCCAGAACATGACCCGCAGGGCGGCCCTCGTCGTCGGGGCCCCGCCCGCGTCGGGCGCCCAACCAGCCCAGGAGCGCGAGGAACACCAAAGACACCCCCGAGACGAGGGGGATCAGAGCACCCTTGGGCGAGACGAGGACCGTGATCAGGGGCATCGCGGCCCCGACGGCGAACGTCGCGGCGGAGGCCAAGGCCGCCTGAACCGGCCGGGCGATCGAGCCGTCGGAAATGCCGAGTTCGTCGCGGGCGTGGGCGGCCAGCGCGTCGCGCGCCGTCAGTTGCTCGGCGACTTGTTTGGCCAGCGAAGGATCGAGGCCCCGGCCGACGTAGACCGCCGTCAGCTCTTCGAGCTCGGACGCCCCGTCGGTCGCGAGTTCCTTGCGCTCGCGTTCGAGGTCGGCCTTCTCCGTGTCCGCTTGGGAACTGACCGAGACGTACTCGCCGGCCGCCATCGACATCGCTCCCGCGACGAGGCCGGCGACCCCGGCGATCAGGATGTCGCCGCTGGCCGCGTGCGCCGCCGCGACCCCTACCACCAGGCTCGCGGTCGAGACGATGCCGTCGTTCGCGCCGAGCACCGCCGCGCGCAACCAGCCGATGCGTTCCGTGCGGTGTCGTTCCGTATGCCTCCCGAACACGGGACGGCCCCCCGCCTTCGAGGCGACGCCTCGACCGCCGGAATCGGTCGGAGCCATCTTCGCGACCGGCTCAACGAGCTTAACGCTCATGGCCGTCCTCTTCGCCTTCTTCCTCGCCTTGCTCATTCTCTTCGTGCTCCCCGAGTTGAATGACCGTCCCGAGGACGGGGAACTTCGTGATGCCCTTCGATCGGTCGTAGTTGCGAAACAGCCCCGCGGTCAGTAACACGACCGCGGCGACCAACGCCCAGGCCGCGATAGGTCGGTTCGAACTGATCGCATCGGCGGGCGATCCTTCTTTGAAGCCGTCGATCATGCCCAGGGTGATGTTCTCACGGCGCTGCACCGTGTAGAGAACGACGCCCGCGACGTGGACCACGATGACCGCCAGCAGAGCGTAAGACGCGATCTCGTGCAACTCCCCGACGGCTTCGCTGCCGTTGGACACGAGCAAGCCGGTCGCCACGACCAAGCCGACCAGGGCGAGCATGGCGAAGATCGCGTAGCTCGAACCCGGGTTGTGCCCCGTGTGCCGCTGACCGGAGCCGGCGACTGCCTCCCTCACGTATCGCACCACGGTGGCTGGGCCGAAGAGGAACGAGCCGAAGCGGGCGTACCTCGTCCCGACGAAGCCCCAGACGACCCTCAGCACGACCATGACGCCGACCACGATCCCGAGGATCATGTGGGCCGAGAAGATCGAACTCTCCTCGTCCGCCAGGAAGGCGAAGCCGAAGCTGGCGATCAAGCCCAGGGTAAGCAGCCAGTGAAACAAGCGGGTCGGCAGGTCCCAAACCAGTATTCGTGCCATGATTCCAGCCCTCCCCGAGCGGTCACGCTTAACTAATATGTAAATGTTAAACTTTTAAGAATTAACTACTTTATTATATCATAATGTTCTAAGCCATAAGAGTCGGGTGTGCAGCGATCGTTCTGATCCGATTGTGGTCGCAAGACGCTCCTTCGGCGTGGGAGGGTGCATCTTCGTGCTTCACTCCGGGGCTCGGCTCGTCGACCGCCTTCGGGAGCGTCTTGAATCGACCCGGGATGGTGTGACCACGCCTCAAGCAGATTCGCACTATCTAGCCGCGCATCTGTGTCGACGAAGTCCAAGACACCAATCTCGACCAGTACCTACTGATCGCTGCGCAGAGAAGTTAACTCTCAGGTGAGCGCCAAGCCAGCCTGGGTGAAGAAGGATTGAACCACATGGGGCCTGTGTCGAAGGCGATTGACCGCGAGATGAAACTGCTCGTGCAACTCCTCGAGGTCGCGGCTCACCACGTTCCGCAACTGGACGTGCTTGAGATGGTTCCAACCGCCTTCATCCCACGGGTTCAGATCGGGGGCATAGCCCGGCAGCGCCTCCAGCCAGACCTTGCCGCGCGTGCTCGCGACGAAGTCCTT
Organism: uncultured Isosphaeraceae bacterium; assembly: GCA_963779675.1. Lineage (GTDB taxonomy): Bacteria > Planctomycetota > Planctomycetia > Isosphaerales > Isosphaeraceae > CAVZZM01. The sequence continues at coordinate 7,835 of CAVZZM010000014.1, read as the reverse complement.
GACCTCCACCCGGCGGTGGATCGGCGAGCCATCCCAGATCACCAGCAGCCGCTCCCCCGCCACACGCAGCAAGTGGATCAGGAACTCGATGCTGTGCAGCCCGTTGAGCGACTTCTGCCGCGCGAGGGTGTAAACCTTGCCCTCGGGGGTCATCCCGCCCATGACCGAGAGGTGGTCGCGCGTCGGCTTCTCGCGAATGACCGGCGTGCATGCCTCCGGGGCGTAGGTCTTGACCAACCCCGGCAGCAGGTAGAACCCCGATTCGTCCTCGACAACCAGCACCCGGCGCTTGCGCTGTGCCTGCTTGCGGAGGTCGGGCCAGACCTCGGCACGCCAGCGTTGGATGGCCGATTCATCGCGTTGGATGGCCCGGCGGATCGGGATCTGAGGCGTCCAGCCGAGTTCCTTGAGCAATCGGCCGACGTGAGCCTTATGGTAGCGGACGCCGAACTCCTCTTCGAGAACGAGGGCGACTCGGCGCAGGTCCACACCTGGCCGCGGAAGCCGTACGCCTCCGGACCATGCCAGAGGAACTCCGGGATGAGACGCTTCTGTTCGGCGGTCAGGCGGGGGACAGGCCCGCGGCCGGGTGGGAGCGAAGGGCCTCGACGCCGTCCCGACTGGCGACGGCGAGCCAGTGGCTGACAGCGGGGCCAGAGACGCCGAGCGCCGCGGCGATCTTGCGCTGGGACCAGCCCTCGCGCTTCAGCTTCACCGCCCGCATCCGCCGCCATTCCTTCCAGTCCCGGAATTCCGAGAGTGAGGTCACCATGCCCCATTCTACGGCCCGGAAAAGTTAACTTCTCTGCGCAGCGATCAGTAACGAGCCGCGCCGAGCCCCAACGTCGCTACGGGGGCCTCGGCAGGCTACGATGGCTTCGGCACCAACCAGGTCTGTCGAACCGGGCTCCGCCGACCCGTGCGAATGACCTCCGGCGAGCGTTATTGTATAAAACCCAATGAGCTTACACAAAAAGATTGATATCGCCGATGCCGAGCGCCCTCGCGAAGGGGGTATTGCGGGCACGACGAACCATCACGCGCAAGAGCCGAGCTTCCTCGGCTTCGTTCGAGAGACCCTGACCGAAAACGTCGCGTGGCACGTGCACTCGGTCACCGAGGTTGCGGAGAAACTCCGGAGCGACCCCGCCCGAGGATTGGCGGAACTCGAGGCCTCCCGAAGGCTCGCGGAGTTCGGCCCGAATCGCCTCGCGGAGAGTCACGGCCGCACGGCGTTCGCAATTCTCCGCGCCAGTTCAAAAACGTAATCGTCCTCTTACTCCTCGCCGCCGCGGCGATCGCCCTCGCGCTCGGGGAGAACGTCGAGGCCGTCGCCATCCTGATCGTCATCGTGGTCAACGCCGCCATCGGCTTCCTGACCGAGTGGAAGGCCGAGCAGGCGCTCGCCGCACTCCAGAAGCAGTCCGTGCCCGTGGCGCACGTCGTCGCGCGACGGGACCGAACACCAGATACCGGCGTCCGAGCTTGTGCCCGGCGACCTGGTGATCCTCTCGGCCGGCATCCGCCTGCCCGCCGACGGGCGCGTCACCGAGGCCGCCCGGTTGCAGGTCGAGGAGGCGTCCCTGACCGGCGAATCTCAAGCGGTCGGCAAGCAGCCCGACACGGTACCCGACCGCGAGGCGGCACTGGGCGACCGATCCTGCATGGCGTACATGGGCACGACCGTGACCGACGGGCGGGGCAGGCTGCTCGTCACTTCGACCGGGGCGAGAACGGAGCTTGGCAAGATCGGGATCATGATCGAGGAGGCCGGCACCCGCGAGACGCCGCTCGAGCGGAAGCTCGACCAGCTCGGCCGGACCCTTGTCGGGGTCGTGCTCGCGCTCTGTGCGGTGATCGTGCTCGCAGGCTGGCTCCGCGGAAATGATCTCCTGCACATGCTCGAAGTCGGCATTTCCCTGGCCATCGCGGCCGTGCCCGAGGGGCTCCCCGCCGTCGCGACGATGACCCTCGCCGTCGGCATGCAGCGGATGTCCCGCATGCGGGCCCTAGTCCGTCGCCTGCCTGCCGTCGAGGCCCTCGGCTCTGTCACCGTCATCTGCACCGACAAGACCGGGACCTTGACGCGCAACGAGATGACCGTGCAGGCGATCGTCCTCGACGGGCGGCGGCTCCAGGTTACAGGAAGCGGCTACGCACCATTGGGCGAGTTCCTCGCCCCCGACGGAGTGCGGGTCGAGCCAAGTTCCGACCCCCTGCTGAGCCTCGCGCTCCGCATCGGCGTGCTGTGCAACGACGCCCGGATCGACCGCGCGGGAGGAGGGGAAACCGTCCTCGGCGACCCGACCGAGGCGGCACTGATCGTCGCCGCCGAGAAAGCAGGCATGACGAGCGCGGGCCTCCAGAGCGACTATCCACGCATCGACGAGGTCCCGTTCGACAGTCACAGCAAGCGGATGGTGACGGTGCACCGCACCGCGGCCGGGTCCGTTCTTGCCTTCTTCAAAGGCGCTCCGGGCGCGCTTCTCGAAATGAGCAGCTCTCAGCTTCGCGAGGGCGGCGTGGAGCCGCTGACCGAGGCAGACCGCGAGCGTCATCTCGAAACGAACCGCGAGCTGGCCGGCGCCGCCTTGCGCGTGTTGGGGCTAGCCTACCGCGAACTTCCCGCGGACTACGGCCGAGCGGACCTCGACCGCGACGCGGTGTTTGTCGGGCTCGTCGGGATGATCGACCCGCTCCGAGATGAGGTAAAGGGCGCGATCGCCACGTGCCGCGAGGCGGGGATCCGGACCGTCATGATCACCGGCGACCAGCCGCCGACGGCAGCCGAGATCGGTAGACAGCTCGGGCTCGACCACGACGGGCTTGGAAAGCCGCTGGCGGCCGTGCACGCCCGCGAGCTCGAGGGGCTCGACGCAGCTGGCCTGGACCGGATCGTTTCTACGACCGGAGTCTTCGCCCGCGTCTCGCCGAAGCACAAGTTGCAGCTTGTCGAGGCGCTCCAGCGGCGGGGGGAGATCGTCGCGATGACCGGCGACGGTGTCAACGACTCGCCGGCCTTGAAGCAGGCCGACATCGGCGTGGCGATGGGCATCAAGGGGACGGAGGTGGCCAAGGAGGCGGCCGACATGATCGTCGCCGACGACAACTTCGCCACGATCGTCTCGGCCGTCGAGCAGGGCCGAATCATCTACGCGAACATCCTCAAATTCATCCACTACCTATTCTCGTGCAACTTCGCGGAGATTCTGACCGTCTTCGTGGCCATCCTGATCGGCTGGCCGCTCCCGCTGGTCACGCTGCAAATCCTCTGGCTGAACATGGTGACCGACGTTTTCCCCGCGCTCGCCCTGGCGTTGGAGCCGTCGGCCCCCGACATGATGAAACGACCGCCACGCGATCCGAAGGAAGGCATCGTCAACGGGCGATTCCTCTTCCTCGTCTTTTGGCAGGGGGCGATGCTGGCGGCGCTCACGCTGATTGCATTCGGCCTCGGGCTGCACTGGCACGGGACGGGGCCCGACGGCGTCCGCCGTGCGACCACCATGGCCTTCCTGACACTTTCACTCGCGCAGATCTTTCACGCTTTCAACGCTCGGTCGCAACGCCGTTCCGTCTTCACGTCCCGCCTGTTCACGAACGGCTGGTTGTGGGGCGCGGTCCTCCTCTGCGTCCTGCTCCAGGCCGCAGCGATTTCGCTGCCGCTCCTCCAGCGCGTGCTCCACACGGTGCCGCCGACCGCCTCCGAATGGGCCGTAATTGCCGCCTGCTCGCTGGCGCCGATTGCAATCGTGGAGCTGGTCAAGGTCGCATCTCGGTTAAGCACCCGCCGTACGTCGGCTCAGACCGAGGCCTGAGTTTCTCGGCAAGGACTCAGTCGATCCCGCCGCATCTCTCTCGGGGGGTTCGGGCGTTCCCCACGAAACGGGCCTTTAATGCATCGACCGCCATCCATGGCTCGCCTTGTGCTTCGTCGTCCCGGCGGCTCCATGCCGCCGGTTTCGCCTTCAGAACCACCGCGCGGCGACATCCAATCCGCTAGCCAAGATTTCTCCGCGCGGTGGTTCTTCGGCGACCTTGGGGCTTTCTATTTGGCTCATCCGGGATTCCGGGCGGCTACTTGACCAGGAGGCTGATCAGAGCCTCCAGTAGAGCCTTGCCCCGCTTTCGGACGTTGTGAACGAACTCGAAGAAGCCGAGATAGATCGGCAACTTCTCCTGCGAGACTCCCCGGTGGGGGCGCAGCCACGACCGGAGCAGCGACCAGAATCCCTCGATCGTGTTGACATGCACCTCGCAGAAACCATCGCCATCCTCATCGCGGGCGAACTCCCCAGCGGCATGACACACCGTCCGATGGCCGTAGCCCCACCTGGGCAGCCGGGCGTAGATGTCATACTCATCGGTATACACGACGGTCCCGGGAGCAATGGTCGCGCGAATCAGCGGGCCGATCGTGATCTGTTTCACATTCTCCAGCATCCGGATGACCACCGTCCCGGCGCGTTGAATCATCCCGAAGATGGGCGGCTTCTCCTTGGCCAAGGTCCCGCGCCCTCGCTCTCCCTTCAACCGCCGACGGCGGGGGGGCCTCCCTTTTTTTTCACCGCCTCGGGATGGCCCTTATGTCCTGCCACCACATAGACTTCGTCGCATTCGACCTCGCCGCTGAGGACCTCCGCGGGCTTGCGTTCGACGATCCCTTCTCGGAGTCGGGTCGCCATCACCTGGGCGTCGTCGGGGTCGAGGTCTAATTCATGACCGATCTGTTCATTGGAGAGATTCAGTCCCATGAAATAGAGGCAGAGGATCCAGACCCGCAACGGCTGGTGATGGCCGGCGAAGATGGTCCCGGTCAAGTCGTCGAAGTGTTTCTGACAGGCTTGGCAGTGGTAGCGTTGACGCTCAGGTTGGGTCGTGTCGTGACCGTGTTTGGTGATCCGCGAGGAGTCACAATGGGGACAGGTGACGCCCTGAGGCCACCGCAACTCGCGGACGGTCTCGAAGCACTTCAGGTCATTGATGAGCTTCTGGATGTTGACCACCGTCCGTGACCTCGCGATCCTGGCGAATGGCTGCATCCATGAGCCAAGATAAGATGTGGGCGAAGATGGATCATACGCCCTGAGTCATCATCCGGATAGAACCGCCCGGAATCCCGGATGAGCCTAGATCAATCATCGGCCACCCCTGCGGCAGGGTGGCAACGCCGACTTGGCCCGCCTTCTGCTGGCTCAGGTGCCGCGTTCCCTGTTGGCGGCCGCCGGGGGAACCGTGGGGGCCGCCGCGGGTGCCCGCGAGAACCCATGGGCGGCGACCGTGGCGGGCCTGTGGGCCGGCGCTGCGCCCAGCGACGCGGCGGGTCGCGTAGTCAATTGATGGTAGAAGGTTGCACCCCTCATTCGAGCCGGTCGGTCGGGGACTCCGGCCCCTTGACGCAGGCTTGGCGGCCCTGCCTTGCCGTCACTGGCCGGCGGCCAAGGCCGCATCCGGGGCCTTCCGCCTCTTGCGGGCGCAATCCTCGAGCATGCGGGCAACCAGGGCGGTCCACCCCGTCTGGTGGTTCGCCCCCAGCCCCCGGCCGTCGTCCCCGTGGAAGTATTCGTAGAACCACACCAAGCCTGCGCAGTGCGGGTCACCGGCGAACCGCCGCTCCGGACCCTGGCCTCCCGTTCAATGCGCGCTGATCCCGGATACCTTGCCGGAGGAAGGCCCCGCGCGTCAGTTTTGACGAGACTGTTGGCGCCCGCCTTGCGGCGACCTTGGTCGGGGCGGTGCGGCTTCGGAGCAGTGCAACGCCGCACCGGATTTCCCGGAATTCCCAGCGCCACAGGTTGGGCGTGATGGGGTAGACAGAGAGCTGTTACCTGGCTGCCCCCTGTTCCCGAGCCGGGAGATCAGGGGCTTCCGGTTGTCGTGGATGGTAATCTCCACCTCTGCTCCTGCCCTCACCCGATTCCCTCCAAGGCAAATGCCGTTCCGGCGATGTTCGGCTCGGGGGCTTCGCTTCGTAAAGCAAGGGGTTGGCGTGACTCGAGGATTTGGCGAGCCGAGATTTCTTGGGGAACGGAGGGAAGTGCCACCAGATTGGTGCCACGCGGGCGGCAGAACTTCTACCCGGGTGGGACGGATTGAGCCATGAGATCCAGAGCTTTTTCCTCTCCTTCTGCGGCTGGGAGCGACTCATCCCAAGGCGGGCCCCTTCGGCCCGCCCGCCACCCGGCCGGTGTCGGGGAGGTCGCCCGGGATGTGCTCCTCCTCGGCGTCGGCCGATCAGACCCGACGCGCGCAAGGGTAGGGAGGACGACCCGGTGACGAACCGGCTTAGCTGATCCCTTCATGCAACTTCTTCGCGTCCGTGTCTCCAACGGGGTTCGTCCCCGGAGATCAGCGCATAGGATGAGAACGGCTTCCGGCAGGCAGACAGCGTGGCGACTGCACAACTCTTCTTTGTTGTCGAGGCATGATCATGGAGCCGGAGCGTTTCGACGCGATCATCCTGGGCACCGGCCAGGCGGGAAAACCGCTGGCCCTGGACCTGACCGCCGCCGGTCGCAGGACCGCGGTCGTCGAACGGCAGTACGTTGGCGGCACTTGCGTGAACGTGGGGTGCACGCCCACGAAGACCATGGTCGCCAGCGCCCGCGTCGCCTACCTGGCCCGGCGCCGACGAGTACGGCGTGCGCTGTGGCCCGGTGGCCGTGGACATGACGCAAGTCCGCCGACACAAGCAAACCATCGTGGACGACTTTCGAACGGGGGGGCAGCGTCGGCTTGAGAAGGCCGAGAACGTCGAACTCGTCTTCGGTGAAGGCCGCTTCACGGCGCCCAAGGTCGTCGAAGTGACGCTCAAGGCCGGTGGCGCGCGGACGCTGACGGCCGATGCGATCTTCATCAACACCGGCGCCCGGCCGGCGCGACCTGCCATCGACGGGCTCGATTCCGTCGACGCCCTCGACTCCACCTCGGTCATGGAGCTGGGGGCGCTGCCGGAGCATCTGCTGATCCTGGGGGGCGGCTACGTCGGCCTGGAATTCGGCCAGATGTTTCGCCGCTTCGGCAGCGCCGTCACGGTGGTGCAACGGGGCAAGCAGCTCCTGGCACGGGAGGACCCGGACGTCGCCGAGGAAGTCCTCAAGGTGCTGCAAGAGGACGGCATCGAGGTCCTGCTCCAGACCGAAGCGACCCGCGTGCAGGCTGCCGCTCGCGGCGTCGTCTTGCAGCTGCGCGGCCCAGCAGGGGACCGAACCGTCGCCGGCTCACATCTCCTCGTCGCTGCGGGACGGGTGCCGAATAGCGACGGGCTGAACCTCGGCGCCGCCGGCGTGCAGGTCGATGCACGTGGCTTCATCCGGGTGAGCGACCGGCTCGAGACGAACGTGGCCGGCATCTACGCCATGGGGGATGTCAAGGGCGGTCCGGCGTTCACACACATCTCGTACGATGACTATCGCATCATCCGGAACAACCTGCTCCGCGGTGGGGGATCGACCACGAGGGACCGATTCGTCCCCTACACCGTGTACATCGATCCACAGCTCGGGCGGATCGGCCTGACGGAACAGGAAGCCCGGGCGCAGGGCCGCACGATCCGCGTCGCCAAGATCCCCACGAGCTGGGTGGCCCGTGCCCTGGAGATGGCCGAGCCCCGCGGCTTCCTCAAGGCGGTCGTCGATGGGGAAACTCGGCAGATCCTTGGCGCGGCCGTGCTGGCCGTCGAAGGCGGCGAGATCATGTCGATGCTGGAGATCGCGATGATGGCCAAGCTGCCCTACACCGCCCTCGAAGACGGCATCTTCGCACACCCGACCCTGGCGGAGGGGTTGAACACCCTGTTCACGTCCATGGAGAGGTAAGGCTCGACACCTGGAATC
>CAVZZM010000013.1:0-56533 GCA_963779675.1 uncultured Isosphaeraceae bacterium | reverse complement strand
AACGCCGTGACGACCAGCACGATCCGCGAGTGCAGCGACAGCCGGTAGACCCGCCCCCCCGTCGGGCCCTGTCCTTGCGCGGGTTCAGCTCCTCCAGGGTCAGGAAGCCGACGCCGCCGAGGATGATCAGCAACGAGATGACGACCAGCGTCGCCGAGGCGTCCTGGAAGCCCATCACGAGTCGCTGAACGTCGAGAACCCGGCGTTGCAGAAGGCGCTGATCGAGTGGAAGAACGCCGGCCAGATCGCCCCGCCCCAGCCGAACCGCGGCACCCACAGGCCGTACAGCAGCCCCGCCCCGGCGGCCTCCAGCGCCGAGGGTGAAGACGACGACGTCGCGGGTCAGGTGGCGATAGTCGACGTGGGGGGTGATCTCGACGGCGCTGGCCGTGATCGACTCGTGCCGCAGCGACAGCCGACGCCCAGCGCGGCCATGATCAGCGTCGTGAACGTGATGATCCCCAGCCCGCCGAGCTGGATCAGCAGCAGCAGGAAGGCCTGGCCGCCGGTCGTGAAGTACGTCGCCGTGTCCACGACGATCAGCCCGGTGACGCACACGGCGCTGGTCGCGGTGAACAGGGCGTCGAGCCACGACAGCGGCTCCCCGTGTAGAGCCAGCGGGTCGGCAGCAGCTTCAACCCGAGCGTCCCCAGGAGGATCAGCAGCAGGAACGAGCCGACGAGCAGTTGCGGCGGGCTGATCCGCTCCCACACCGAACGCCGGCGGCGCGCCGAGGCGAACACCCACCGGTTGACCCACGTCCTGCTGCGTGTCGTCGGACTCATCGCGAACGATCCCCACGAAGTCGGAGCATCTTACCGGATGCCCGACCCGGCCGCAAATTCTTGAGACGTGGGGACACCTCGGAGCGCGGGGCGATCGCGGCCAACCGGATCATCAGGTCATCCCGGCCGACCGGATGGACCTTGGGTTCAGCCCCGGTGAAGTGAAGGCCCGGACGGTCGTCAAGGTCAACGTGGGCTCGACAGCGGCGGCGTCACTCGTCGTTCCAGCGGTCGGCGACGGCCAGCAGCCGGGCCAGGGGCAGCTCGAAGCCGGGCAGGAGGTCCGTCCGGTACGTGCCCGACTCCGGCACCACGATCTCGACCGGCTCGGCCGGTGGACGACGATAGACCGTCAGGGTTCGTCGAAATCGGTCCACGATCCAGTATTCGGCCACCCCGGCGTCGAGGTATTCCGCGCGCTTCTCGACGTAGTCGCGCAGCCAGTCGCGCCGGGACTCGGAGACGAACTCGATGACGATCGTCGGGATGTCCGCCCTCGGGTCGGGCCGACGGCCCAGCCCCGCCCAGATCACCCGGTCGGCCCGTCGCCGGTTCTCGCCGACGGCGATGTTGTGCTCGGAGACGGTCGCGTCGAGCGCCGCGCCCTGGGGGTCGTCTTCCTTGTAACTCCGCAGCCACCGTACCCCAACTCCTCGTTGGGGTCGCGTTCCTCGATGGAAGGGGTCGGGCTCACGACGAGGACTCCGTCGATCAGTTGGTACTTATAAAGATCATCCTATTCGGTGATGGCGTCGAACTCTTCCGGCGTCATCCGCGTGCCGGCGTTGTCGAAGCCGATCTTCGGGGCGCGATCGTGCTCATCGTCGGGACACCTCGGAGGAAGGGCCACGCCGTACCGGGCCCTGGGGTTGACATCTGTCGAATCTAGCAGGGAACGCCCGGGCGGACCACGCCGGGCGTTCCGCCCCGGTTGGTGGTCGGCCGCCCTGTCGGCGGTGGACCGGGAGAGATTGCCCTCGGCTATGATGCCCACCTCGGGGGGATGCCGGACATGGCACCCGAGGCTGGATCGAAAGTTCGAACACGACGCGGGCACGACAGCAGGAGCATCCGCGTGGGGCTTGGCAAGGAGATCCCACGATCGCTCAACACCCCCAGCCGGCTGAGGATCTATGCGCGTTACGCCGGCTCCCTGCTCTGGGAGTTCCGCCTGCCCCTGTCGGTGTTCTGGTCGCTGGTGCTGCTGGGCGGGCTGTTGCTGCATCTGACCTACCACCACCGCGTCCCTGGCGAGCCGTCCCAACAGCTCGACTTCCCCGAGGCGTGCTACGCGGTCTTCATGCTGATCTTCCTGGAGTCGTACCTCGAGTTCCCCGACGAGTGGTATCTCCAGCCGACCTTCTTCCTCCTGCCGATCATCGGCCTGGGCGCGGTCGCCGACTCGCTGGTGCGGCTGGCCTTCCTCATGTTCAGCCAGAAGCAGCGGCTCCCGGAGTGGCAGCGCATGGTCGCCTCGCTGTATCGCAACCACGTGATCGTCGTCGGCGTGGGCAAGGTCGGCTACGAGATCATCAAGGGCATCCTCGAGCTACGCGAGGCGGTCGTCGCGATCGAGCGGCCCGCAGGCCGACTCGGAGCTGATCGAGGAGGTGCTGGACCTCGGCGTGCCGATCATCCGCGGCGACGGCCGAACGGTGAAGACCCTCGAACAGGCCGGCGCCTCCCGGCCCAGGCGATCATTCTGGCCACCAGCGACGACCTGGCGAACCTCGACGCCGGCCTGACCGCCCGCGACCTCAGCCCGAACGCCCGGATCGTCCTGCGCCTGTTCGACGAGTCGCTCGCCGAGAAGGTCCGGGCGCCTTCGCCATGCCGGCGATCTCGACCCCCCGCGTCTCGGCCCCCGCCTTCATCGCCGCCGCCACCGGGCGGAAGGTCTACCAGGAGTTCGAACTGGCCGGCAAGCAACTCCACCTGATCGACCTCCAGATCAACCCCACCGGCGCCTGGTCGGCCGCACCGTCGGCGAGATCCAGGCCGCCGGCCACGTCAACATCGTCATGCACCAGGGCGCCGAGGGCGTGGACGTCAACCCCTCCCACGACGTCCTGCTCGACGCCGGCGACACCGTCCTGATCATCGCCCCGATGCCCCACCTGCTCGAGATCCAGGACCTCAACCAGGACGGCGCCCGGCTCGGAACCGAAGAGGACGGGTGACCTCCACTTTACCCGGGGACGCCCCGGACTCGGTGGCCGCGCGGTTCAGGACGGCGACCTCGTGACCCGGAACAGCAACCCCGTCAGATCCGTCGTCGACGGCCAGGGCAGCGTCGATCCGGGCCGCCAGGGCGGCGAAGTCCGGGTCTTCGGTGCAGAGGATCAGGCCGCTGTGGGCGATGGCCCGCCCGGTGGAGGGCGCGGAAGTGCTTGCGGTTGTGGGTCAGGACCGCGCGCCCGTGAGCGTGAGCGAAGGTCAGAACCTCCTCGTCCGAGATTCCTTGACCGGCCTGGCCCGAATCGCCGACCGTCCGCACGTCGTGGCCCAGCCGCCGCAACTCCTCGACGGCCGGGTACGGGAAGTTCTCATCCGCGTAGAGGCGGGCCAACGGCTACGCCTCCTCGTTCTCGCGGATCTGCCGCTCGATCTCCTCGGGGTGGTCGGCGACATGAACCCAGGCATTGACCAGGTCGGCCGCCCTCAGGCCAGGGAAGGCGTCGAGCATCTGGGCCTCGGACAGCCCGAGCCGCCGGTACTGTTCCAGCGTCCACACCGGGATCCGCGTGCCCGCGATCCGCGGATCACCGCCGCAGACCCCGGGCGTCGACTCGATCCCCGAGCCGAGCCGGGCCAGCAAATGCTCCACCGTCGTTGCCATCGGCGTGTCTCCCCTGTTCACCCTATCATCGTATAAGTCCCGGGCGGCCCAGACAATCGTACGACCTCCACGGGCCGCGGAATCTCTTGCCGCTTCACCGCCCTGGTCGTTAGCCAACACGGGGCCACCCGCGCCCCCGCTGTCGTCATGGGCGACCAGGGGCGTCCTCGGGCTCGACCATGTTCAGACGACGCAATGCCCACGAGTTTCCATGCCTCCTTGCACCCGTTTGATGACTCCAATCAAGGCCCGGCCGGTCGATGTTCGGTCCGGGCGGCCGGAACCGAAACCGAAATCGTGTGTCGCTGTCGATTCGCGAACCGGCCGATCGACCACCACGGGAGCGAGACCGTCGGCAAGAGGGTTGGCCGCGCGTTCCCGACGACAGGAATCGAACCCAACGGAGCGAACATGGCCAGCACCACCATCACCCCCTACCTGTTCTTCGGTGGCCGTTGCGAGGAAGCCATCGAGTTCTACCGCACGGCCCTCGGCGCCGAAGTCGAGATGATCATGCGGTTCACGAGAGCCCCGATCCGCCCCCGCCCGGGATGCTCCCGGAGGGCTTCGAGAAGAAGATCATGCACGCCGCGTTTCGGGTGCGAGGCATCCCGCTCGATGGCGTCCGACGGGTGCAGACACGCGTCGAATTTCGACGGGTTCAGGCTGGCGCTTGCCGTCCCGAACGAGGCGGACGCACGCAAGGCGTTCGACGCCCTGGCCGACGGCGGCAGCGTCCAGATGCCGCTCGGCAAGACCTTCTGGTCCCCGTGCTACGGCATGGTCACCGACCGCTTCGGCCTGGGGTGGATGGTCATGGTCGCCGACCCGGCGAGTTGACGTTGTGGATCGCGGGGCCGCTGGCGTGGGTCGGTCACGGCCCGCCGCCGGCGTATTCGAAGGGAGCCGCGTCCCTGGCCCTGGAACCGAAATCGTGAACCCCGCGACGATGTCGTTCGATAGTATCCCGGGACGCTCGCCCGTCGAGTGGGGCGTTCGTCGTCCGTACGGTCCCTGGCAAGTCGCATGCGAAGAGTTATCGCGAGACGTCGTGGCGGCAGGAAAAGTGCGCGAACGAAGCCAACGCAATTTTGCTTGCAGGTGCTTGTCGCATCTCAACTTGCGTCGATTCGGACCAGACGTTGAGCGCACGTGTGCAGGAGGGGGGCCGCGGGGCGTTCCGCGCGGGTCATCCGCCCGAGGCCAGCCGCGTGCGGACCTCCTCGGCGACGGCGGCGGTGAAGCTATCGGTGGATTCGGTGCCGCCGAGGTCGCCGGTGCGGGTGCCCTGGCGGAGGAGGTCGAGGGTGGCGGACTTGACGGCGTGGGCGGCCTGGGTCTCGCCGAGCTGGTAGAGGAGCAGGACCAGCGCGAGGAAGATGGCGGTGGGGTTGGCGAGGTTCTTGCCGGCGATGTCGGGGGCGGTGCCGTGGGCGGCGTCGAACATCGCCACGCGGACGACGCCGCCGGCGTCGAAGGCGAGATTGGCGCTGGCGCCGATGCCGAGCGAGCCGGCCAGGCCGCAGGCCATGTCGGAGAGGAAGTCGCCGTACTCGTTGAGCACCAGGACGACCTGGAACCGCTCCGGGCGCCATGATGATCTTGCCGAGCATGGCGTCGAACAGCTCGACGCGGTGCGTCACCTCGGGGAACTGGGAGGCGACGGACTTCGCGACCGTCTCGAACAGGCCGTCGGTGGCCTTCTGGATCGTGTATTTCGAGCTGCTGGTGACGATCTTGTCGGTCTTGCGGGCGAGATTGAAGGCGTATCGGGCGGCCTCCTCGACGGCCCTACGCTCGACGATCCGCAGGCTGACCGCGCCGTCATTGCCGATCATCCGGCCGGGATCGTCATACGTGCCGCCGGTGGCGATGCGGATGATGTCGACGTCCAGCTCGCGCCGGAAGTTCGTCGGCACGCCGGGGATGGTCGTTACGGGGCGGTGGATCACCGAGAGGTCGAGCCGACGCCGCAGGACCTGGTTCGGGCTCTCCTCGGCGGTGATCGTCGGGTGCTTCAGGGCGACCCCGTTGCGTTCGATCGAGGCGACCGCCTCGTCGTAGACGGCGGTCTTCCGCGCCCGGCGATTCTCCAGGCTGAAATCGACCGGCTCGAACTCCAGGTGATCGGCAGCGACTCGGCGAGGGTGTGGACGGACCTTCGACAGCTCGCGCGCCGATGCCGTCGCCGAGCAGCTCCGTGACCTTGTACGTGGGGCGCATCGCCGACGGGGCCTCTCCTCCCGCGCCGGTCGATCGGCACGGGAGAATCGAAGGTCCGCCCGGCCGTCGCGGGAACTCTCCGCGGGCTCGAGGCGTCGAAGATCCAGGACGCGCCGCCCGGGCCGCGGCCCCGAGCCTCGGGGCTGGTCCGCATCGGCGGGCGGGGCGTCGCGCAATCATCCATTCCGGCGCCGGTTGCGATACTCGGTGCCGGCAAAGCGAGCCCCGATTGTACGAACCCGCCCCGAATGCCGTCAAATCCGTCGCGGTGGTCGTTCAGATCGCGACGACCGACAGAGGTTCCCCGGCGCAGCCGGTCGAAGACGCTGTATAATTGGGAGTTGAGATGTCGTCCTTCGCCATCCCCCCGCGGCCGACCACAACAAGGGCACCGGGGCTGACCGCTTCCGGACGGGGCACGGCCGCCCCCCGACTCCGACCGTTTCCCCACGGAGATGTGCCATGTCCACCGCCGGCAAGGTGTTGTCCGTCGTCGTGATCCTGGCCCTGGTGGGCTGGACCTTCCTGTTCGCCCAGATTGCGCAACTTAATGCGAACTGGGGCCAGAAGATCGACCAGTTGACCGAGCAGGTCAAGACCCTGGAGACGGACGTCGCCCAGACGCAGAGACCCTTGACACCCGGATCGCCGAGATCACGTTGAGCCAGGACCAGCGCGACCGGGCGATGACCGTGCTGAAGGCCCGGTTGGCCGCACGTCGAGAAGCTCCAGGCGCTCAACCAGGAGGCCCTGGTCCGCGAGGGCCTGCAGATCGAGCTGCTCAAGACGGGCAACACGCAGGCCGAGAAGGCGCGGGCGGATCGCGTCAAGGAGAAGCAGCAGACCAACGACTCGATCGCCCAGACCCGGGCCGAGGTGGGTGTCCTGGAGCAGCAGGTCGGCCATCAGATCGACCAGCTCAAGAGCCTCCGCGAGCAATTCCTGACCACCCACGCCGAGAACGAGAAGATGCTGGACCAGCTCCGTCGGGGCAGCGGCCAGTCAACCAGCTCCGAGGGCGGAAACTCCCGGAACGCGGTTCGCCTCCGCCCGGCGTCGCGGATCGGCCGGTAAGGCGGGAACACGGGAATTGTTGTGATCGTCCGTCCCGTCCCGGTCGGCCTCGGCCCCGGCCGAGCGTTCCCTCGCACGGCCCGTCCGGATCCTCGCCCTACCGAGACGATCCGGGTGGCAGCACCGGCATGTGCCGAAGACGACCCTGGCCCGGATCGCTCGGGGGCGATCCGGGCCAGGGTTGTCGAGTTCCAGTTCGATGGGCGCGACGTTGGCCGTCGGTCGTTCACGGCTGGGCGGGTGCCGGGGAGGCGTTCTGTCGAGACTGGGGAACCGCGGGGATCTCGCGGGGCTGGAAGTGCTCGGGTTCCATCCCCTGGAAGAACTCCTGCGGGCGCTGGTGGCGTTCCGGGGTCGGCTGGGCCACGGCGTACGGCGAGGTCGTGTCGGCCTCGGTCTGCTTGACGACCTGGTCGCGTAGGGCGTCGAGCTTCTGGTAGAGCGTGGTATAGGCGGCGATTTGCTCGGGGCGTCTGGGCGACGCCGAAGCGGAGGTTGAAGCTGGTCATGAAGCCCAGCAGGTCGGCGAGGGTTCGGCTCGGTTGCTCGTCGACCTGGCGGAGCAGGGACCGGACCTCCGGGCGTGTGCAGCATCCGGGTCAGGCCGGAGAGGGCCTTGAGGTAGGGCTCGCCCTGGTCGCGCTGGGGGCTGTCGCCGGAACGGTCGCCTCGAACTGCTGCCGCAGGGCCGCGACGGCGGCCTGGAGCTTCTGGAGGGTCGCGTCGGACAGGTCGCCCTGATCGTCCTCCTTGCGGGCGGCCTCGGCGGCCTGCTCCAGGGCCTGGAGCTGCGGCTGGAGGGCCGGGCCCTTCAGGGCCTCGGGCCACTGAGCTCCTCGTCGGTCAGCTCGTCGAGGCTCATGGTCAGCCCCTCGGAGGCCTTGTTGAACGGGATTTGAAGGATCATGGCCGAGGGGATCTTCGACCTGGGCCTCCTTCATCGAGTTGGCGTAGACGTTCGGAGCGGTCACCTGGTCGAAGGCGACGTTCAGGGCGTCGCCGCTCTGGACGTCGGCCGTCTCGGGGTTGTCGCGCAGCCGCTTGTAGATGGTCTCGCCGCTCTCGTTGGTCTGTTTTCGACGGCGCGGGCGAGCTGCTTGTAGTACTGCTGGTTGCGGATCTGCTGCGACTCCCAGAAGTACTCGTTGAACCGCATGGTCGTGTCGGTGTTGATGGCCGGGCCTCAGCGGTCTCTGATGTTGTAATTGCCGACACCCTGGGCGAGGCGCCCATGCCTCGGGCCGCGTCGCCGTAGGCGGTCTGACCGCCCCAGCCCCACCCCCCAGCCGCCGTAGCCTCGCGGGTACATGTAGCCGTACTGGCGCTGGCAACCCCGCCGTGAAGCGATCAGGGCGGCGAGCAGGAACGCGATTGAATCGGAGAGTACGCGTCATCGGCAGATCTCCCGTGCGGGGCGGAGTTCGGGTGCCCGGACCTGAAGATGCCGGTCGACGGGATCGCACGTGCGACCCGCCGCAACCGTCTTTCCACTCTTTGATGATAGTCCGTCGCGCGCGGCCAACCAAATGGTCAACCCGGGAAAATTGTGCGGGATCGACGGTCGCGCTGGACGTCTCGGACCACGCGATGTGCCACGGTCAGTCGTCGTCCAGGGGGATCAGGTCGATGTCGACACCGTCAGTCGTCGTCTGGCAGCTCCGGCAGAGCGCCGGGACGCTCCGGCGTCGCTTCGACTGGTTGACACCGGGTGCTGGACCAGACGTGGCGGCGTCGAGGCCCTCGAGCCGGTACAGGAGATGGGCGATGGCGATCTCGTCGCCGGCGTGGAGCTCGGGCCTCGTCGACCCGACGACCGTTGACGCGGACACCGTTGCGGCTGCCGAGGTCGCGGATCGTCAGCGGTCGATACGCCTGGGCCACGCAGCAGTGCCGCCGCGAGATCTGGGGCAGATCGAGCCGGACATCGCACTCGGGGTGGCGGCCGATCAGGAGCACGGGCCGCTGGAGACGTCACCGTCGGCGCGGACCCGGCGGTCAAGGGGATCAGTCGGACTGGCATGCGCTCGGAGCTCGTCCCCGGAATGGCCGTCGGCTTCCGGCCGCATCTGGACGATCACCTGGATGCGGCACCGATCGGCGATGCCGGCGGGCAACAGATTTCGCACGGCGGCGGCCAGCGGGTTGTCACTGTCCGTCCGCCGCCTCGTCGCCGCTCTGCGACCTGTCGGGAAGGGCTGGACCCGGAACGGGACCCGGTGCCCGTCCTCCTGTCGGCGTACCGGGTCACGCACGGTACGCTCGCCGGACGCCCCGTCGTCGAGCCGGAAACGGATGTGGGCGATCGATAGTTCGTCGCCAGGCCGGAGCCGGCCCATCTCGACGCGCTGGCCGTTGATGCGGATTCCGTTGGTGCTGCCCAGGTCCCGCACGACGACCTCACCGTTGTCCGGCGTCATGCAGCAATGCCGCCGCGACACGCGGATCGAATCCAGCCGCGCATCACACTGGGGGTGGCGACCCACCACCACCATGGCGCGGTCGATCGGGATATCCGGGCCCTCGTCGAGGGCCATCAGGCGAATGGTCATCGGGACGGTCCCGGACCTGAGGACCTGGCCGCGCATCTCTAGAGGAGGGGATACCGCGCGAGAGGATCAGGCCTCTAACGTCATTATATGCCATGGGATCGATCCCGCAGGCAACCGACGCAGCTCACGATTTTTTCGCAAGCTAACGACACCACAGGCGATCGACTGGACGAAGCGGAAACCGTCGACACAGCTGCGACAGAGCCGGAAGAGTTCCTCGGGACCGGCAAGCGAGGTCGCGGATGATACCGACCTCTGCCCAGATGGCGACAGAAAAAATTTGATCATCTCACGATGCGGTGTGCAGTCACACCGATGCGGCCGGGTGAATACCACGGGATTGCGATCCATGCCGGTCGGACCTGTGACGATCACCGCGAGTCTTCGTCATCGCGAGTCATTCGACAGGCTCAAACGCTCATTGCCAACTCTCAATTTTCATGCCGTCGCGCTGATACTTGCGAAGCTTGGTCCAGCCGGTCCGTCTCGCCGAGCTGCGGCCCGCTGCCGAGCCGGGCCACCGGCGGTCGCGGAGGCTCGGCGGTTCGAGCTGGCCAGTGCCGCTGAAGCCAGGCGACGGCGTCGGCCAGCGACTGCGCGAACGTCGCGGGGCCGCAGGCCCAGCTCGGCGCGGCTGCGGGACGGGTCGAAGTGCATGATGCGGCGGGCCAGGCGCAGCCCGGTGAGGGTCGCCCTGGGCGACCGGCCGCTGACCTGGTCGGCCCAGAACTCGCTCGCGTAGGCCACCGCCAGGCCGACGGAGTACGGCACGCGCCAGCGGGGGACCGGCACCCCGGTCAGCTCCGAAAGGTGGCTCAAGCACAGCGCCGAGCAGTGAGGTTCTCCCCGCTGAGCAAATATCGGCGGCCGGGACGACCGCGCTGGAGAATTCGTTCCAGGCCCTCGGCCACGTCGCGCACGTCGACGAGGTTCAGGGTGCAGTCGAGCACGGCGGGCAGGTCGCCCCGGCAGAAGTCGCGGATCAGCCGGGTCGGCGGCGAGAGGCCGCGGTCGCCGGGGCCGACCGGCATCGTCGGGTTGGCGATCAGCACGGGGTGGCCCGCCGCGGCGCGATCCATGGCCGCCCGCTCGGCCCGCAGCTTCGACAGACAGTAGGGGCCGACCGCGTCGGCCTCCGTCACCTCGACGTTCTCGTCGATCGCCCCGTCCGCGCCGGCGCGGGTCAGGATGCTCTCGGTGCTGCAGTGCAGCACCCGCTCGGCCCCGGCCTCGATCGCCGCGTCAAGCACGTGGACCGTGCCGCGATGGTTCACCGCGTCGAACTCCGCCCGGTCGCGCACCCAGAGGTTCGGGTTCGCGGCCAGATGATAAACGTGCCTGGCCCCCCGCAACGCCAGGCGGATCGCCTCGCGGTCGCGGATGTCGGCCCGTCACGACCTCGACCCTCGCCCGGCAGGTGGCTGGCCTCCGCCCCCGGCCGCTCGACAACCCGCACGCGCTGCCGGCCCCCGGCCACCAGCCGCTCGACCAGGTGGCTGCCGATGAACCCCGCGCCGCCGGTGACGACCGTCAGTGCGTCCTTGCTCATCATCCCTCCTGCATGATCGAACCGGCCTCAGTCGAAGAACTCGGCGACCGGGCAGCGGAAGCCGGGCAGCTCGGCAAGATCCTCGATCGTCTCGGCGTTCGGTCAGGACGGTCGGGGTCGGGTCGTTCGCCACGGTAGATCGTCACGGTTCGATGGCTCGGATGCACGACCCAGACCATGAGGACGCCGGCCGTGAGGTAGTCGCCGACCTTCTCCAGCACCTTGCCGGGCCGATCGCCCGGTGAGACGACCTCGACGACCAGGTCGGGCGGGACCGGCGGGCGCTCCGTGCCGACCTCGCGCGGGGCCAGCGGGCCTCGCTGTAGTAGGCGACATCGGCGCCCCGGATGGTCTCGTCGCCGATGGCGACCGCCGCGTCGTTGGTCGCCGCGTGACCGTGCCCGGTCCGGCGGCCGAAATCGCGCAGGATCGTCGTAGATGTTCAAGCAAACATAACCGTGCCAGTATTCGGGCGGTGTCAACTCGATGATCTCCCCGCGGACGAGTTCGTGCCGGCCCTCGCCGAGGTCCATCGTGAGGAACTCCTCGGCGGTGATACGGGGCTTGGTGGTCGTTGACATGGTTCGGCCCTCCAGTTCGGTGCGCCTGGTCTCGATCATCCCCGAAGCGTCCGGAACAGGGAAGGCGAATCCGGCGGTGGCGGACCAGTCCAAGATACCGGCCGAGGGAGGGAAAGGAGGACATGCCGTGTCTTCCGGGTTTCGGCACGGTCAGTCGGGCGTGCCTCGAAGCTCAGCGGACCCGGTACAGTTCATGGCTGCGGGCCGAGCTGGGCCATCGGCTCCAGCACTCCGTCGGCGACCAGGCGCTCGAACAGGGCCGGGGTCACGAAGTCGGAGTAGCCGTAATTGCCCGGGCTGGCGATAGCGCTGCGATCTCGGACCAGTCGACGTAGACGTGGGTGATCCCCCGTCGGTGGAATTCGCGGCGGATCGCCGCCGCGTCGCGGAGGGTGCCCGGTTCTGGCCCCGGGCGATCGTCGCGATCGTCTCGCGGTCGAACACCGTGTTGTAGACGATCGGGTGCCGCATGGGAAGACGCCGCCTGGCCGACCATCAGGACCCTGGCCCCGTCGGGCAGCGCCGTCGTCGAGCCGGGCCAGTGGCGGGTTGACGAACGCGGGGACCTCGTCGCGCAGGGTGTCGAGGTCGTCGGTCCAGCGGGTCGAACCGGCAGATCGGTCGAGACGAAGGACGAGGTTCGACGCCACGCCGACGGTCAGCACGGCCGCCAGCAAGACCGTCCAGGCACGGTCGGCGCGTCCAGTCGGCCCCGAGGCCCGCCAGGATCGCCAGCGGCCGGCAGCATCGGGATCCAGAAGCGGTCGACCCGGTGGGTCAGCAGCCACCAGGTGCGCGAACAGGTACGCCGCGTAGGCCCACAAGGCCAACGCCGGCGCGCCGCGACCCCGGGCGGCAGCAGCGCCAGCGGCGCCAGGGCCAGGAACAGCGGCGACTGCCAGTCCGACCGGCCGGCGACGTCGAGCAGGGCGGTCGTCCAGGGCGTCGAGCGTGACGGGCCGCGGCCCGTGCGCGGCGGACCACTTCGCCTGGAGGGCGGCGTCCCAGTCGTGGCCGCCGAAGAGCCCGTACGCCAGCGGGTAGACCGGGTTGCCGGTGTCGATCACGTTCTTGACCAGCCAGGGTCCGATCAGCACCGCCACCCCCGCGGCGTAGGCCGCCGCGATCCGCCACGACCGCCGCTGAACGGCCTGGACCCCGGCCACCACGCCGAATCGGCAGGACCGCCGAGATCAGCGCCGGGTACTTGCGTCGCCATCGCCCCTCCGGCCAGCAGGCCGGCCAGGAGCCAGGGGCGGGGGAGGGGCAAAGGATCGGACAGATCCCAGGAGGACCGGCCCCAGATCCCTGGATCCTCGCGTCGGCCTGATCGGGAAGCCGCCTCCTGCGATCTGGAACCCTCTGTCCATCTGTCCTGA
The DNA here is from genome assembly GCA_963779675.1 of uncultured Isosphaeraceae bacterium. Lineage (GTDB taxonomy): Bacteria > Planctomycetota > Planctomycetia > Isosphaerales > Isosphaeraceae > CAVZZM01. Next base: position 43,554 of record CAVZZM010000013.1, on the reverse strand, counting down.
TTCTCCTGGCACTTTCCCGCTCCGTGCACTCCGCCCCACGCCCGGACCACGACCCAGATCAGCGCCGCGTGATACGAGGCAGAGCGGCCCTTCGACGAACGGGGTCACCGCCAGTCGGGTGATCCAGGGGGCCGTCAGGTAGGCGACCGCCGCGACCCAGGCCGCGCGGGGGGACGCCAGCCGTCGGGCCGTCACGGCGACCAGCGCCGCGGCGGCCGGCGCGTGGAGCATCACCAGGACCTGCCCGACCAGCGCCCCGCGCCACCAGTCGTCCAGGACCTCCATGCCCAGCAGGTGGAGCATCTCGACGCCGTGCGGCATGCTCGTGTAGACGTTATGCGGCAGGAAGGCGATCCGGCCTGCCAGGAAGTACTCCTTCGGCCCCTGGAGGTGATACTCCAGGGCGTCGAACTCGATCGTCGGCAGCATCGCGCCCAGGATCATCAGCACCAGGAACGGGGCGACGACCAGCGCGAGACTTGCCCAGGAACGTGCCAGCCGCGCGGGTGCGATCCCCGCCACGTTGTTTTCCGTCACCCTCCCTCGTGAGAAGTGACATCCCACTTCGATCACGATCGGCACGGCCAGCCCAACCCGCACCGGCCAGGGGGTCAGCAGGCCGAGCCGCCCGGCGACCAGCGTGATCGCCCCGAGGCCGGCGGTGCCCAGGGCAAACGCCAGCGGCAGCCGCTCGACCGGGTGAGGGCAGGGCGGAGCCGCAGCCCCGCAGCGCCAGGTTCCCGAGCGCGACGGCCCCGACGGCGATCCCGGCGGCGGCCAGCAGGATCGGCACCCGTTGCGGCAGGTTCTCGACGTGCGAGAGGTTGTCGATCGCCGCGCCGAGGTGCGACTCGGACCAGGTCACGCCCGGCACCAGCGCCGGCAGGGCCGTCCAGAGCAGGTTCGCCCGGGTGATCCGGCCCCCGACGGCCGCCGCGTTCGGCAGTGGCACGCTCAGGAACCAGCCCAGCCAGAGGAACTCCGCCACGGCCAGGGCCGCGATGGCGGCTCGGGATCGCGCGGTCACGACGGGCTTGCTCCGAGAGACCACGCGGGTTCACATGAGATGCCTACCACCAGCCTCCCCATCACAGCGTCGGCCCGATCTGCCAGGGGGCGAACTCCTCCTCGCCGATGCCCTGGGCCTCGCTCTTGGTCGGCTTGCCGCCGGCGACCTCCAGGATCAGCTCGAAGAGCCGGCGGCCGACCGACTCGACCGGCTCGCCTTCCAGGATGGTGCCGGCGTCGAGGTCCATGTCGTCGATCATCCGCTCGTACATCGGCGTGTTGGTCGCCACCTTGATGCAGGGGCAGGGCTTCAGCCCCAGCACGCTGCCCCGGCCGGTGGTGAAGACCAGCACGTTCGCCCCGCCGGCGACCAGCCCGGTGGTGCAGGGGGGGTCGTAGCCGGGCGTGTCCATGAAGACCAGCCCCGGCGTGTCCACCCGCTCGGCGTAGCCGACGACGTCCACCAGCGGCGAGCGTGCCCCCCTTGGCCAGCGCCCCGAGCGACTTCTCGTAGATCGTCGTCAGGCCGCCGGCCTTGTTGCCCGGCGAGGGGTTGTTGTTGATCTCGGCGCCGAAGAGCCCGGTGTACCACTCCCACCACTTGATCCGCTCGACCAGCTTCTCGCCGACCTCGCGGCGCACGGCGCGGCGGGTGAGCAGGTGCTCGGCGCCGTAGATCTCGGTCGTCTCGCCGAGGATCGCCGTGCCGCCCAGGGCGACGAGCAGGTCGGCCGCGACGCCGAGGGCCGGGTTGGCGGTGACGCCCGAGTTGCCGTCGGAGCCGCCGCACTCCAGGCGCCAGGGTGATCTTCGAGGCCGGCTGCTCGGTGCGACGCCAGGCGTTCGCCTCGGGCATGAGCTGGTAGACCGCCTCGACGGCCGCCTCGACCGTCCTGGTGATCCCGCCCTCCTCCTGGATGTTCAGCACCCGGGGCCGCTGTCGGCCCTCGGCCCCTGGCTCTCGACCACCGGCCCCGCCCAGCACGACCAGGTCCTGCGACTCGACGAGGTGCGAGGCGTAGACCCCCTCGCAGCCCAGGCCGACGATCACGTAGGCGGCGACGTTGGGGTGGTTGGCGAACCCGGCGAGCACGCGCTCGAGCGTCTGGTAGTCCGGCCCGCCGAACGGCAGCCCGCAGCCCCCCTTGTGGGTGATGGCGAAGACGCCGTCGACGTTCGGGAACTGCCGCTTCCAGGCGCCGTCGCGGAACCGCTCGGCGATGTATCTCGAGGTGCTGGCCGAGCAGTTCACCGTGCTGATGACGGCGATGTGTTCCGGGTGCCGACCCGGCCGTCGGGCCGCAGGATAGCCGGGGAACGTCCGGGGCTCGACCCGCGGCGGCGGCGGGGCCGGCACGCTGGCGTAGGCGTAGTCGCGCTCGAACAGGTCGGCCTTGACGTTGTGGACGTGGACGTGCGACCCGGCCGGGATCGCCTGCGAGGCGAAGCCGATGATCTGGCCGTACTTGCGGACCGGCTCGCCGTCGTCGATGTCGGCGATGGCCACCTTGTGCCCCAGCGCGATCGGCTCGCGGACCTCGACCGCACGGCCGTCGTCGAAGTGGAGCGACCGCCCCCTTCGGGATCGGCCGCGCGGCGACCGCCACGTTGTCGTCGCCCCGCAGCAAGATCGCCCGCCGTTCGTCGGCCGCCGTCGCCATGGCGCAGAACCCCCGGATCGAGGACGTTCCGGGATCGCGGGGGGCCATCACCCGACCGCTCGTAATCAACGGGACACCCCTCAGTTTAGCGCATCGCCGCGTCGCTGGGAATGCCGCCCGAGGCGTGGCCTGGTAGAATGGTCGTTGTCGGGCGGGTCAAGCCGTCGCCGGTGAAGGCGGCCTGTCCGTGCGTGTCCCCCCCTCGGAGGGCCGATCCTCATGCCGTCGCCGTTTCCGGGCATGGACCCGTATCTGGAAGACCCGGGGCTCTGGCCCGACGTGCATAGCCGGTCATCAATACCATCGGCGAGTTACTCACCGCGCGGCTTCGTCCGAAATACTACGTGCGGATCGAGGAACGGGTCTACATTGCCGACCCATTGAGATCGACCGCAGCTCGGTCTGGGGTTCCGGACATCTCCGTGCGAGTCCGATCAGGGCATGAGGGCACAGCCGTCGAGCCGGCGGGGGACCTCGCGGTCGAGGTCATGACCGAGCCGGTGGTGGTGACAACCTGCCTCGAGGACGAGGTCCGCGAGGCGTTCCTTGTCGTCATCGAGGCCGCGACGAGGCAGCGTTGTCACGGTCCTCGAAGTCCTCAGCCCGACGAACAAGCTGCCGAACTCGCCCGGACTGGATAGCTTCACCCGGAAGCGTTCCGAGGTCATGAAGACCCCGACGCACTGGGTCGAGATCGACCTGCTACGGCAAGGGGCCTCGCTCTCGGCGCGAGATTTGATCGGCCGACCGTGCGAATACCTCGTGCACGTCTCGCCGGTCGCGCGATGCGGCCCGAAGGGCAAGCTCTGGCCGATCCGGCTGGACCAGCGGCTGCCGGTCATCTCCGATCCCGCTGAAGCCCGAGGACCCCGACGCCCCACTCGACCTCCAGACCGTGCTGACGACGGCCTATGATCGGGCGGGCTACGACCTCCAGGTCGACTACCGACTCGCCCCGGTCCCGCCGCTCGATCCCCCCTGGGCCGACTGGGCCGAACGTCTGCTACGCACCCCGAGGCGGTGAGTGCCGGCTGTGAACGTCGCGACCCCGAGCCGTCTCGCGGGGCCATCGAAAGGTGCAGGCCCCGCGAACAAACAACCAGAGCCCCGGTCGATCCGGTGTCACTCGGCTGGCCGGAACCGGTGGATTCGGCCATCGAAGGCCAGGATGTACAGTTCCCCGGCGCGGTCCTCGCCGAAGGCGGCGACGTTGAGCTTCGGGTTGTGGCTGAGAGGTCGACGACCTCGTCGCCGACGACGAACTTGCCCTGATCGTCGACCCGCACGGCCCAGATGCGGCCGGTGTCGTAGTCGGCGAAGACGTAGGCGCCGACCAGATCGGGCAGGCTCGGGCCGCGGTAGACGTAGCCGCCGGTGACGCTCTTGCCGTCGTCGTCGCGGTCGGCGGCTCTTGGCGTGGGGATACTCGGCGACCGGCGGAATCAGGTCCGAGGGCCGCACCGGCACCCGCTGTCGCTTGTTGAACCGATGGAAGCCCTCCATCGCGCTCCAGCCGTAGTTGCCGCCGTTGACGATGATGTCGACCTCTTCCCAGAGGTTCTGGCCGACGTCGCCGGCCCAGAGGGTGCCGGTCTCGCGGTCGAAGGTGATGCTTCCAGACGTTGCGCAGGCCGATGGCGTAGACCTCTGGCGCCCATCGGGCGAATCGCCTCGGGTCGCGGAGCCGGGGGTTGTCCGCGGGAATGCCGTAGGGCGTGCCGTCGGAGGGGTTGTCGACGTCGATCCGCAGGATCGAGGCCCACCAGTCGCTCGGGTCCTGGCCGGTGACGAGCGGGTCGTCGGCCGCGCCGCTGTCTCCCAGGGAGATGTAGAGGAAGCCGTCGGGGCCGAACTCGATGCAGCCGCCGTTGTGGTTGCCGTGGGGATCGGGCGGGCCGAGCCAGATGCGTTCCTCGCTGGTCGGGTCGGCCTTGCGAGGGTCGTCGGCCGAGACGCGGTAGCGAGCCACCACCGACCGCCGCCCGGTCGGCCCCTCCTTGGACGAGTAATAGACGAAGAACTGGCCGTTCTCCTTGTACTTCGGGTGGAAGGCCAGGCCGAGCAGCCCTTCCTCGTTGTGACCGCCGCTGCTGGGGCTGTAGACCTTGTCGGCGATGTCGAGGAAGACCTTCTTGTCCTTCGTGCGCGGGTTCGTTCGGGAACGACTGGATGACGCCCTTCTGCTCGACGACGAACAGCAGGTTGCCGCCATCCTTCGGGTAGGCCATCGCGACGGGGCGGTCGAAGCGAAGGTTCGGGAAGGCGACCTCGGTGGCCAGCGCGGGCAGCGTCGTCCTGGGCGTGGGCCGGGGTTGAGACGATTGCCGCGGCCAGGGCCAGCAAGGCCGCGACCGGGCCGGGACGGTGGAAGGCGTCAACTCGCATGAAAATCCTCAGAAGGGGTAGGGATCGGGCGGGGCCAGAACGTTCCCGCGTGTCCCGAAGGAGGGACAACGCGGGATCAGTCGTTGGCGTCACGCGGACTATTGTAGTGCAACGATCGCCGCGCCGTCAGATCGGGTCAGGCCGGCTGGAGTTCGACCTTCCGCCCGGCGACGGCGAGGTTCTCCTCGATGTAGGTCTTGTCCCAGAGGTTCGAGATCACCGCGGAGATCCGCGGGTCCTGGAGCGACCAGAGGTAGGCCTTCACCGGCGGCTTGTCGTCGCCGGGGACGATCCGGTCGACCTTGGCGATCCGCCAGTCGGGCACCGGCTGGAGTTGCTTGTGGTGGGTGGCGACGGCCATGGCGACCTTCATGGCGATCATGCCCATGTCCTTCGTCTTCGCGTGCCGGATCGCGTCGTCGAGGTAGCCGCCGTTGATGACGTTGTAGGCGACCATCGCCGCGTCGTAGTGGCCGCAGTCGGCCGCGGCCCGGAGGATGCCCGCCGGGTCGTTGTGCGCGGTCACGCCCAGGAACCGGACCTTGCCCTGTTCCTTCAGCTCCAGGAACGTGCCGAGGATCTCGGGGCTGTTCAGGTCCTCCGGCGCATTGGCGCCGTGGGGGCACATGACGAGGTCGAAGTGGTCGGTGCCGACCCGCTTGAGGCTGCCCTCGATCGAGTCGATGATGACCTTGCGCAGCTCGGGGCTGCCCTCGACCTTGTGGGCGTAGTCCGGCATCATCGCGGCGGCCAGGTACGAGCCGTCGAAGGCCCCCGGCTGGCCCGGGAAGTAGGTCAGGAAGTAGCCCGGCTTCAACACGCCGCGCTCCTCCTTCAGCGCCTCGGCCCGCTTCTGGTATTTCTCCTGCTTCGCGGCGTCGAGGCCCTTGAAGATGTCGCGGTACATCGCCGCGCGATGGTCGTTGTACGGGCTGATCTTGGTGGTCAGGAAGACCTGCCCACGCTTCGCCGACGAGCCTTGCAGGAGCTTGCCATAGGCTTCCTCGGTGCCGCCGTCGTGGTAGGCCGGGGCCATGTCGAGGTAGTTCAGGCCCTTCTCCAGGGCCAGGGCGAGATGCTGGTAGTTGTCGGGCGTGATCGGGTCGCCGCCGCAGACGACCTCGGAGATCATCATGCCGGTGCGCCCCAGCCGTCGGTAGGCCATGCCGGGCTGCTTGTTCCGCCACTCGACGTCGGCGTGCCGTCTTGCCCGGGTCGCGGCGATTCCTGATCCGCGTTCGGCCCGCCTCGTGCCGTTGTGCGACTCAGGGCGACGGCCGCGGCGCCGGCGTGCAGGAACGACCGACGGTTCAGGTCCGGATCGGGTGTTGGTGCGGGGTTGGTTCGCGCTCATGGTGTCCTCCTTCGTTCGGGTTGAGTCCCGTGGCATCTCCGTGCGCGTGTTCCATCCGTTCCCATTCTGGACATGCACGCCTCGCGCCGTCGCGTCGGTTCATTGGGTCGCCGTTACGATCAGGGATCGTGTCGGTGCCGTCTGTCGGTCGGAGTGGGAAGGGAGGATGATCGTGGCTCAACCGGACGACGTGCCCCTGTTCTGCGACCGCTGCGCCCGGGAGTTGCATCCCGGCCGGGGCGATCTCCACGTCGTGACGATCGACGCGGTGGCCGACCCGTTCCCGCCGGTCCTCGATGCCGAGGACCTGATCGACACCGAGGGCACGCGCCAGGAACTTGACCGCCTCGCGGCGTCCCTGAACGACCTGACCGAGCAGGAGGCCCGCGACCAGGTCCACCGTCGCGTGGTCCTCTTCCTGTGCGTCCCCTGCTACAACCGCTGGATCGAGAACCCGGCGGGCGGTTGATTCCCCGTCGCTCAGGGCGCGATCGGGGCATCGGATAGCTCGGGGACGAGCAGGTGGGGCGTTTCGCCGCGCTCGTAGCCGCCCAGTTCGCGGACCAGCTCGCAGTAGTGGTGGACGTCGAGCAGGGTCAAAGACTGGATCGACCGCAGGACGATCATCTGGTCGCTCCAGAGGTCGCTGCGCAGGAGCACCTGGCGGAGCCGGTTGCGGACGGTCTCCCAGGGGTCGGCGCCGCCCTGGTCCCAGGACGACGCGTATCCAGCCGCCGACGGCACGTCGGTGGCGTCGCAGGTAACGGAGGACCGCGACGGCGGCGGTCGGGATCGATCGCCGGGAACCCGGGCAGGTCGAACAGCGCGGCGTTGGGACGGCCTCGTCGCGAGGTAGGGCGCCAGAGCTGGCGGAGGTCGAGCAGGGGAGGGGGCAGGCCCGGCGGCAGCCGTCGGTGGTCGTTCTCGGGGTCGGAGGCGTAGGACAGGACCGCGCCGAGGGCGTCGATCGAGGCGCCGAGCGTGTAGATATCGTCGTAGTCGACGATGCAGGCCGTCACCAGGGCGCGAAGGGCCTCGCCGGCGCGGTCGGCCAGGAAGGGGAAGTCGCGCTTCCAGGGTGGAGATCAACGCTGGGGAACGTCCACCCGAACCGTTCGAGCCAGGCAGCCCACCCGGGTGAGCCGTTCGGACTGCTCGCGGCGGATTCGCTCGGAGAACAGCCGATCGCGACGGGTGGCGCCGATGAAGTCGAGGTCGTGCTCCAGCAGCGAGTCGGTGCCCAGACTGTACGGGGCCGTCGGCAAGGGGAGGCCGAGGTACTCGACGTCGAAATAGGCCCGCAGCCGGAGCGATTCCATGAACGCCGGCTTGCGCATCCGGTGGATCTTGCGCAGGGCCACCGAGAACGGCTCGGAACGGTCGGTCGGTTCCTCGGTCGGTGACGCGGGGGTGGAGGATCTCGCGGACGACCCGGATCAGGCCCCTCGTCAGGGTCGACGGCGGTTCGCAGCCCCCGCCAGGTCAGGACCATCGGCAGGACGAGCACGCGACCGCCGGCCAGATAGTTCGTGTAGAGGGTGTACAGGTTGATCGTCCGCTGTGCCCGGGGAAGCTGGTGGAGCGGGATAGCTGCGGAACGCCTGCCGGACGACTCTGTCGACGGTCGTGGTGCATCAGTTCGACGACCCGACCGCCGTAACGGGCGCGGATCGAGGCGGTCGCGCTTGGGGTCCTGGGCCAGGAAGTCGATCGCGGTGAACTCGACGTTCTCGAAGAACTCGGCGGCCTCCTTGCGGCGGGATGCCGGCGGTTGCGCCTCTTCGTCGGGCCTGGCCGGCGCGATCGGCAGCTCGAGGATTGCTCCGTCGCGACACCGAGCCGGCCGGCGAGCCAGCGGCGGTACGACGCGCGAACCGCTCCGGCGAACAGGCCAGGCGGTCCAGCGGGATGGCGTTGCGGTTGTAGTCCACCAGCAGCTTGGCCGTCTCCTGGACGATCATCCGGGTGATGTAGTTGAACCAGAGGTACGGCCCGCCCAGCAGCCCGCCCCCGGCCGGCTGAGGTCGAGCCGGGCGAGCCGACGGTCCGCGGCCAGCAGGTAGCTCAGATGGCTGCGACGCAGGTTCACCAGGGCGAGGTTGCCGAGGAGCTGGGTGGTCGCCTTGGTGTCGGTGCGGTGGAACGGCGCGCCTTCGAGGTAGTCGGCGTAGAGCAGCTCGACGTTGCCGAGGAACAGCAGCTCCTCGTCGAAGGCCAGGGAGTCGTCGCCGATCCCCGCCCCCGGATCGGTCTCGACGGCACGGGGCCGGCGGTGGTTCCGGGCCGTCGTCGGCGACGCGGTCGTCGGCGGCGCGCAGGGCCAGCTCCGGGGCGATCACGCGGCTGGTGGAGGAACCGGAAATCCTCGTCGCGGCGGCGGGTCTTGAGACTGCGGGTCTGGGTGGCGAACTGGGCCTCGGCCACGCGGTCGCAGAAGTCGGCCGCCTGGTTGGCGATCTTGCGGAACCACTCCCCCAGGAACCAGAGGGCCAGGCAGACGACCCCGAGCATGATCACCGGCCAGCCGAGCAGGGCTTGCAGCTTGACCACGATGCCCCGCGCCGGGCTCAAAACGCGCGATGCTGTTGACGACCAGGAACAACACCAGGAACGCCGAGCCCAGGCTGAGCAATCGCTTGGCGGGCCGCTGGGTCGCTTGCACGATCGCCGCCCCCAGCCGGTCGAGGAACAGCGGGGGCGAGATCGTCGCCTGCAGGTCGGCCACGTAGTTGATCACGCTGAGAACGCCTTGCATCCCGTGGCCCAGCGCAGTTGGCGGCCAGCGCCACCGACTCGGCCGGCCCGTTCTCGCGATAGGCGACCACCTCGCGGATCATCGGCAGCCGGCGGACCAGCGGGGCGTCGAACAGCCGCAGGTAACGGTCCACCGACTCGACGAACGCCGGCCCGTGCTCCTCCAGCAACTGCTCGGGGGTGATCTCGATCAGGTGCTCCACGACCGACTCGACCGGGATCGTCCGGTCGTCATCGGGGATCGGCTCGACCCGCGACGCGGTGTCGGGGGCGTCCGGCACCGCCTCGAGGTCGGCCAGAACGCCGCCGGCCAGCTCCAGCCGGCTCGCGGTGTCGAGCCCGGCCAGCACCACGCCGACCCGCTGATTGTACAGCCGACGCAACGACGTGAGCTGGTGCCCCGGGCGCGTCTCCGTGGCCTCGTCCCCATCGTCCTCGAAGAAGACGATGTTCTGGTTCAACAGGCTCGCGTAACGCCGCACCAGGCGGTCGGTGAACCGCAGGGCGAAGATCAAAATCCGGCCCAATCGGATCAACGGCCGCGCCAGCCGGACGTAACGCACCAGCCGAGCCAGCCGGCCGAACCGCAGGAGGCGCAGAAACTGCACCCCCTCGACGGTCCGGGTCAGCGCGGCCTGATGGACCGTCAGCGCGTGGGTCAGGAACCCGAACGGGATCGACGCGAGGAAGTCGACCAGGAAGTGCCGGCGGAAGTAGCGGAGCCGCTCCGGCGCCAGGGCCAGCTTCAGGCCGAACTCCAGGAGGAAGACCGAGCAGATCGCCAGGTCGGCCCAGGCGAAGGCCCACTGCTGCCAGGGGCTGAGCCCCCGTGTGGAGCTCCAGCACCATCTCGACGACGATCAGGGTGGAGACCACCAGGATCAGCACCAGCACGGTGCTCTCCATCCACATCACGAACCGATGGCCGAAGGCCCGTTCGAGCCGCAGGGCCAGTTGCTTCTCCTGCCACTCGTTGTGGACCAGCCGCTCCAGGCGGTTGACACGACGCAGCGCGGCCTGGATGCCGTCGGCCTCGGCCTCGGGCATGTCGTCCCGGTCTTGAAGCAGCGCCCGGCTGTTGCGGGCCAGCTCGTCGAGGTCGCAACGGGCCAGGGCGAGCAGTTGCACGGCCTCCGGCAGTGGCATGTCCTCCAGGTCGGTGACGATCTCGTTGGCTTCCCCCTGCAGGGCCAGGGCGATCCGCTCCCGGGCGGCGGCGCGGTCCTCGGGGTCGAGGTCGGCGATCCGGGATTCCGCCTCGGCGCCCAGCGCCTCGCGACGGTCGGCGATCTGCGCGGCCCAACGGAGGTTCTCGGCGGCCTCCGCCTCGTCCCGCCCGTTCGTCGTCAGGGCCTCAACCCGCGCCTGGAGCCGGGAGAGCCGGAGCCGGCGGCCCCAGAGCTCGGCGGCGCCGACGGTGTCGGGGATCGGCCCGACGGCCTCGTTCCGCACGCGACGCCCCAGGAAGTCGCGGCTCAGGCGCGTCCCAGCGGTCGGATAGCTCGCGCAGGGCCTCGACATAACGGGGCCCCTCGGGCTCCAGGGCGGTCAGCGTGCGGCTGACCCGTTCGAGGTCGGCCTCGGCCATCGCCGTGGGCAGGGGAGGCCGCACGCCTTCGAGGCACGCCACCAGGACCGCCGACCATCTCAGGTCGTGCCGAAACCGTTCGAGGAGGTAGGCCCGCGCCAACGTGCCCAGGTCGGGACGGGTCAGCAACCGGCCAAGGAACGCCTGATCGGACCGCAGGGCGTCCTCGACGTGCGCCGCCAACGCCTCGCGGAGCGGTTCGCTCAGGGGCAACTGCTCGGTCATGCGCTCGTAGGCGTCCAGTTCCAGCGTGAGCTGACGGCCGAGCAAGGCCGGGGCGGTGGTCCCCGCGCGGTCGTACCCCGCCTGGTCGAGAGACCGTCGCAGGGAGATTCCCTCGCGGATGGCCGCAAGCCAGGAGATCAGCGCCGACTCGGACCGCTCTGTTTCGAGCTGGTCCACCGCCGCGCTCCAACGTTCATACCCCGAGTCGGCGTCGTCCAAAGGCGTGGAGGCTCCCTGGTCACGTCTCCACTTTACCGACTCAGGTTCATTTCACAACGCCGCCCCGCCCCGATCCCGGTCAGTCGCCGAGGACCAATGACCGAGGACCGATGGCCGAGGACCAATGGCCAGAAGAACGGGGACCGAGGACCAATGGCCAACGACCGAGGGCCAATGGCCAGAAGAACGGGGACCGAGGGCCAATGACCGAGGGCCGAACGGATAGAGTCGCCGGTCCCATGCACTCGATCCTTCAATCCGGGATTCTTGGGCCGTTGGTCGTTGGTCCTCGGTCCTCAGCCATCGACAGTGGGCCGTCACTCGTCGCCGTTCAGGGTGAAGTCGTCGAGGTAGAAGGCGGTCGTGTCGTTGGCGTTGCTGGTGAAGCCGATCCAGGTGAGCTGGGCGAACTCGGGACGGCCGTGGGGCAGGTCGCGAAACTCTTGCGGCGGCTGGCCCGGCCGGGTGACGTGGAGCGTCCAGGCGCCGTTGTCTCCGGTCCCCAACGTATCCTCGATCTCGAATCGAACCCAATCGCCGACCGGCAGGTCGAGCGACCGGCCATCGCCCAGCAGGAGCCGGCCGTCGCGGACCTGGAACTGCGGGCCGGTCAGGTAGGGAGAGCCGGTCTTGTAGTCCCGCCATTCAAAATGGATGTCCGCCCCCGGATCGACCCGCAGGGCGAAGGCGTTCCGCACGGGGCCGTCGGTGTACGCCAGGTTGTTGTAGACGTAGTGCGGGTTGTACGTCTGCTGAAGGCCCGGCGCGTCGGTGATCTTGAGGCTGCGCGACCCTGGAAGCGGCTGTTTCGATCGGTCACGGCGATGGCGTCCCCCTTGTTCTCGACGTGGACCTCCGCGCCGCCGGGGGCCTCGCCGATGGACGTGGATTCGAAATCATCCCGGATCGTCACCGGCGGCGGGCCGGGGGCGACCTCCAGTGGGGGATACGTCACCTCGTTGGCCTTCTGGATCCACGCCTCGTCGCCGTAGACTCCGGCCTTCGTGTCGTCGAACGGCCGGAACCCCAGGGCCAGGGCTGGCGAGTCGGGGGCAAGGCGGAAATCGCAGCGACTCCGGGTCGGCGAACTTGCGGGTCGGCGACGACCGAGCCCTGCTCGTGCCCCTGGGCCTGCCATTCCTCCAGGGAGTTATCGAGGAACCGAACCGGCTCGCCGTCGGCCTGATAGTACAGGTTCTCGCGGCTGACGTGCCGCACCCGATCCCAGGGGCCGGCCAGGACCACGCCTTCGTGGTAATAGACGATGTTGTGCTCCAGCGTGAACGACAGGTGGTCCTCGACCCGCGTCGCCTGGAGTTGCTGGAGCTGGCTGTCCACGAGGATGTTGTTGCGGACGACGTTCTCCTTGCCGTAGTGCTGGTGGAAGCTGCCGGTCTTGGTGTTGTAGACGAGGTTGTTCTCGAACAGGATGCCGGTGCTGCCCTCGTCGGTGTACAGGCCCCAGCCGCCGTAGGAGTAGGCGTAGATGTCGTGGAAGACGTTGTTGCGGACGACGGTCCCCTCGCACGGCCCGAGCGTGTAGATGCCGCCCATGTCGCTCAGCACGCCCCAGCCGATGTGGTGGACGTGGTTGAAGGTGATGGTGTTGCGCTTCGCCAGGCTTTCGTCATAGCCCCAACGCCAGCCGACCGAGATGCCGGTGTAGAACAGGTCGGCGATCTCGTTGTGGGTGACGGTGTTGTCGCCGCTGTGGCCGATCCACACGCCCACGGCGCAGGGGAAGATCGAGCCGCCGTGGCGGATGATGTTGTTGTCGACCGTGTTGTGGCTGGTTTGCTCGTTCTCGTCACGGCGGATGACCGTCTCGCCGATCCGAACCCCGCCGGCGCCGAAGTCGTGCAGGTACGACCGTCGCAGAACGCAGTCGCGGCATCCCTCGGCGGAACCAGACGGCATACGTGCCGATGTGGCCGATCTCGCAGTCCTCGATGGTGACGTTGCGGGCCCCGTCGACCATCACCACCGCTTCGATCGGCGCGGCGGCCTGGGCCGGCTCGAACCCTCCGGGCGGTGTGAGCCACTGGCCGTGCTGGAGCGTCAGCCCCTTGAGGCGTCACGTGTTCGACGAACTCGCCCGACGCCGGATCGCCCTGGATCACGACGAACTTCTCGACCACCGGCGCGACGACGACCGCCTTCGTCATGTCCTCGCCCGGTCGCGGCCTGTAGGAGATCGTGCCGTCGCGGTCCAGGAACCACTCGCCGGGGGCGTCCAGGGCCGCGCGGTAGTTCTCCAGGAGGAACCGTTCGTTGCGGTTCCACGGGTTCCACGACTTCATCCCCTCGCCGCTCGTGACGATCGTGTTCTGGGCGGGATCGATCGCGTCGAGGAACCGCCGGGTGTTGTCCCACTTGTGGTAGACGAGGAGATTGACGTCCTTCAGGCCCTCGGCGTCGAGGGCGCCGAAGGCCTGCTGAAAGTCCTCCGGCCGCATGCGGACGGTCTGCCGCGCCTGCGTCGGCTTGCGCGCGCTGGCGTCGTCGCTCGAGGACCTCCTGGTCGACGTCCTGCATGTAGAAGGTGAACTGGTTCGGCGTGCGCGCCCTGCGTGGCGCGTCGGCCATTGACCCAGAGCTGCTCGAAGTACCAGTTCCCCGAGGCGACCTCCGGCACGTGGGTCGTCCAGACGCCGTCCTCGCCTTCGTTCCAGCCTTCGAGAACCCGACCGCCGCTGAAGACCGGCCGGGCCCCGGTGCCGCCTGATACAACACCGGCGCCGTTTCGGTGCCGCCGTCCTCGGGGGTCAGCACGAACGGTTCGGTCAGCGTGTAGGCACCATCGGCGACGATCACCCGACACCGCCCCGTCGCGGCCCGCGTGTCCCTGAGTTCCCGGATCGCGTCGCGCGCCCGGTTCAGCGTTGCGAACGGTTTCTCGGCGGTGCCGGTGTTCGCGTCATCGCCGTCAGGCGCGACGTGGAGGTCGGCCGCCTGGGTCACCGTGGCGGCCAGCACGATCGCCGCGGAGAGGATCGCTCTCATGGCCTCGTCCTCGATCTGAGGTGGATGGGACGTGGCACACCGGGCCGGGGCCGCGTCACGACGGATGGAGGTTGGGGCAGGGGGCCGTCCGACGCGCGTCATGCTGGCCGGGGGATGGCACGGTGTCAAGGGTGTGCCAGGGGCGGGCGGAGATCGCCGTCTCCCGGATTCGTGGTCGTATCAGACTTTGGAATGGCCCTGCGTGCTGGGGGGTGGCACGCGCGGCGATGGTCCCGTACCGTCGAGGACGGATGGTCCCATCGAACCTACGTGCTGGAGCGCATGCCGACGATGAAGTTCCTGACCCTGTTGGCCCTCTGGGCGTCCGCGAGTGTCGGTCTGGCGGCGGAGACGGAGACGAAGCCGGAAACGGATCGTCATGTCGTCGTGATCACGATTGATGGACTCCCGGCGTATTACCTGGACGACCCCGCGGCCTCGCTGCCGGTGATTCGTGGCCTGGCGGCCGATGGTGTCGCGGCCGAGGGGATGCGGGTCTCGAACCCGTCCGTCACCTGGCCGAACCACACGACCCTGATGACCGGCGTCCACCCCGAGCGTCATGGGGTGCTTTTAACGGCGTTCTGGAGCGCGCGGGCGCGGGCGGGCCGGTCCGGATGGACCCGAGGAAGACTCAGGACGAGCTGGTCCGGGTTCCGCTGCTGTTCGACACCCTGGCGGAGGCCGGCCTGACCTCGGCGGCGATCAACTGGCCCTGCACGCGCGGGTCGAAGTCGCTGGTCGACAACTTCCCCGACGTGCCCGACATGCTCCAGTACACGACCCCGAGGCTGCGCGGACGAGCTGGCGGAGGCCGGCCTGCTCGATCGGTTCGACGGGGGCAGCGCCGTCGCCCGGGATGAGATCTGGACCGAAGCCGCGTGCCGGGTGATCCGCGAGCGGAAGCCCGCACTGCTGACCCTGCACCTGCTCAACCTCGATTCCACCCACCACCGTTACGGCCCGAAGTCCGGGCCCGGCTACACGGCGGCGGCCCTGGCCGACGCGATGGTCGGCCGCGTCCTGAAGGCGCTCGACGACGCGGGCATCCGGGACCGTACCACCGTGTTCGTGCTCGCGGACCACGGTTTCGCGTCCATTCCGAAGTCGGTGCAACCCAACGTCGCCCTGCGACGCGAGGGATTGCTGAAGGTCGAGGGCAACCGGATCGTCTCCGCCCGCGTCCAGGTGGTCCCGGAAGGGGGGATCGGGATGGTCTACCTGACGGGCCCCGAGACGGCCGACCAGGACCGGAAGACGGTGCGTCGGCTGTTCGACGGGATGGAGGGAATCGCGGCCATCATCGAGCCCAAGGACTATGCCCGCTACCACTTCCCCCAGCCCGAGGACAACGACCAGATGGCGGACCTGGTCCTCGTCGCCGACGACGGCTACGCGATCGGCGGCTCGGCCTCCGGCGACGCCCTGGTCGTCACGAATGACGGCCCCCCCGGCGCCCACGGGTTCCTCTCCACCAACCCGAAGATGAACGCCCCGTTCGTCGCGTCCGGCGCCGGGATCAAGCCGGGGGTGGACCTGGACGTCGTCGACAACGTCGACGTCGCCCCGACCGTCGCCCACCTCCTCGGCGTCCCCCTCAAACACACCACCGGCCACGTCCTGATGGAAATCCTCGAACCGAAGGATTGACCTTCGGGTCAGGAATGGGGACGGGAGCCGATGACGGCCGTTGATCTCCGATTCGGCTCCCGACGCCCTTGCCCGTTACGTTTTCGAGGCATGTCCTCTTGCCGTCGCCGAAGGTGCCGGGGTAGGCTGCGTCGATTATGAGCATCGAAGAACTTCAATCGGCCGTTGCCCAACTCCCCGCCGAGGAGTTTGATCGCTTTTCGCGGTGGTTCGAGGAGTTCCTGGCCGAGCAATGGGACCGTCGAATTGAAGCCGATGTCCTGGCCGGGCGCCTCGACGCCGCGGGTCGTCGGGCTGACGAGGAGTTCGAAGCCGGCCGCTGCACGCCCCTTCCTCCGTGAACCACTTCGCCACCCCGGAGTTCTGGTTCCACTATCGCCATCTCCCGGCGGAAGTACGTGAGTTGGCCGACCGTGGCTTCGCGATGCTTCAGGCCGACCCGCGCCATCCGTCGCTTCGACTCAAGAAGGTCGGCGCGTTCTGGTCCGCTCGCGTTGGCCTGCGCATCCGGGTGCTGGCGAAAGATCGCCCCGAGGGCCTTGTCTGGTTCTGGATCGGTTCGCACGATCGCTACGAGCAACTGATCGCGGACCCGGGGCACTGATCGGTCGCCGTCTGGCGCGCGGCCGGGGTCAGGGAAGGGGGAGTCAGGAAAAAGTGGTCAGGAGCCGATGCTGGCCGTTCCTCCAGGCTTCGGCTCCTGAGCCGCTCTATAGAATTGGCCCGATTTCGGTGATCTTCCGGCCGTGGGTCGTCCGACCAGGGCCATGTTTCCAGGGGATTTCCAGGTCCGTGCCGCCCCCTCTTCGGAAGCAATGCCGGCCGATTCCACAGAGAACTCCGGGCCCTCATGTCCTTCTGGGCCATTTTCTGTCGTGGTGTCGGATGGGAGGGTGACTACCCATCAAACTCCGCTCGGGAGATGCCCCGCTCAAGACGAGATTGAAGTCCAGGAAGAGTGCGGGATTTCGGGGGATCGACTGGATAAGGTGATTGCTGCCAGTCGGCATCCGAGTTGGCGGGTTGAACTGACTCGAAGCAACCACGAACGCAAGGGGGTAAGGGAATGAGACGGGCGCTGGTCAATCTGAGTCTCGCGACGGCCCTGTTCGTGGTGGTCGGTGGCGCGTCACGCGCGGCCGACCGACCCAATATCGTGTTCGTCCTGTTCGACGACATGGGTTATGGCCAGCCCCCCGACTACCGCGCGGACAGCGAGTTCAAGACGCCGAACCTCGCGCGTCTCGGCCGCGAGGGAATGCGTTTCACCGACGCTCATTCGGCCGCGGCGGTCTGCACGCCGACACGCTATGGTGTGCTCACCGGGCGATGCCCGGCGCGGATCGGGCAGTTTGGCGTGCTCACGACATACTCGCCGCCGCTGATTCCCGCGACCCGACTGACCGTCGCCTCGCTGCTCAAGCAACACGGGTATCACACCGCCTGCATCGGCAAGTGGCACCTGGGGATGAACTGGGTGGACGGCAAGCCGGGCACGCAATCGAAGGTCCCGGTCGGGGCCCGGCTGACCGACGGGCCGAATGCTCTCGGATTCGACTATTTTTACGGGTTCACGCATGCGCGTAACATCGGCACGATGATCGAACAGGATCGCGTCGTGGCGAACATCGAGGCGATCGAGAGCCAGCCGCTGATGATCCGCCGGGCGGTCGCCTACATCGAGGAGCGTGCCCGAGAGGACGGCCCGTTCTTTCTGTACCTTGCCATGTGCCCGCCCCACATGCCCATCGTGCCGGCACTGATTACCTCGGCAAGAGCGGCGCGAAGGACCTCGTCGGGGGAGACCCGTTATACGGCGACTGGCTCTATCAGGGAGACGACATGCTGGGCCAGATCCTCAACGCTCTCGATCGTCAAGGGCTGGCGGAGAACACCCTGGTCATCGCCACCAGCGACAACGGGGCCGAACATCGCGCGTATCCGCCACTGCGCGGTTCGAAGCGCAGCATCTACGAGGGAGGCCACCGCGTACCGTTCGTCGCCCGATGGCCGGGCAAGGTCAAGGCGGGGGCCACCCACAACGACACCGTCTGCCTGAACGACCTCATGGCCACGGCCGCCGACCTCGTCGGCGCGAGGCTCCCGGACAACGCGGGCGAGGACAGCGTCAGCCTGTTGCCGGCCCTTCTGGGCACGCCCGGCGCGCACCGCGCGACGCGACGATTCACCAGTCCTCGACGGGTGATCTGGCGATCCGCCAGGGCGACGTGGAAGCTCGTCTTCCTGAGCGACGGCACGTGCGAGCTTTACGACCTGTCAACGGACCTGGGCGAGAGTCAGGACGTGTCCGCCGCCAACCCCGAGCGCATCGCGCGTCTGACACAACTCATGCGGCGGTTCATCGAGCGGGGACGAAGCACTCCCGGCGGCATTCAGAAGAACGACGCGGTGATCTCACTGGGCGAGAAGGGAAAAGAGCCCACCCGGAAGTTCACGCCCGGGGACAGGAAGAAACCACGACCGTGACATCCACAGCAGCAGTCCAGACCACGAGAGGGAGAAACTGGTCCGGAGCGAATGGCATTCGGATTTCTCTCACTCAATCTCATTCAAAGCGATAGGCGGAGGTCAGTCTCCGCGAATCAGGAGAAGGGGGGCGGGGACATCACGCGCTCTTTGGCTAATTTGCCATCTCCAACTCAACCCAAGAAGGCTCGGAAACGCATTACGTCCCCGTTTACTGCCTCCGTCCCCGTTTACTGCCTCCAATAAAACTCTGGACTTCCGGTCGGGCGAGCGGAAGATTGAAAGGTGATCGACCCGGAGACCGCAACTTGCGAGATCGGGAGGTCGAATCCCTGTTGATGGGTTTGGCTACGGCTCCACTCCTCGATCGCTCTATCCGGGCGGATCGGCATCCGAGGGTGACCCGGAGGGCCGGCCCATCGGGAAAGGAAGAACTCGATGAGACAGCGTGCTATCAGCCTCGGTTTCGTGGCCAGCGTCGTCGTCAGCGTCGTCGTCTTTGCCCTCGCGACGACCGCCATCGCCCAGACGGTGCCCGGTCAAGGTCGAGGCCCCGGCAACCGACCAGGACGTGGGATGGGCCTGCTCCGCATGGACGCCGACAACGACGGTAAGGTGACCCGCGAGGAATTCATGCAGGGCCACCGCGCGATGTTCGACCGCCTCGACGCCGACAAGGATGGGGCCGTCAGCCGCGACGAGGTGCCCGAATCCGAAACCGGCGCCGGCCCCGGCAGCGGGATGGGCCTGCTCCGCATGGACGCCGACAACGACGGCAAGGTGACCCGCGAGGAATTCGCCGAGGGGTCAACGGGAACTCTTCGACCGCCTTGACGCCGACAAGGACGGCTCCATCAGCCGCGATGAACTCCCCGGTCCTGGTGCCGGCCCCGGTCCTGGTGCCGGCCCCGGTCCGGGCCGGGGTCCTGGCCCTGGCCTCGGCCGGGCGGCGGCCCCGGCATGGGCATGGGAATGATGGGCATGGGCATGCTCCGCATGATGGACGCCGACAACGACGGCAAGGTTTCTCGCGAGGAGTTTATGCGGGGCCACCGCGCGATGTTCGACCGCCTCGACGCCGACAAGGACGGTTTCATCAGTCGCGATGAACTCCCCGGTCCCGGTGTGCGGCCGGGTGTCGGTCCCGCGACCGATGAGCCTGCCGACGGCCGATCCCGGGATGGCTCCCGGGACACCACGAAGGACGCCCCGGGCGACGCCTCCAGGGGTTGAGCGACGAACGCCGGACGAGAACAAGTAGCGAAATCCCCTTCTCGCAAGGCGGCCCGGACGACATCCGCCGTCGTCCGGGTGGCGCAGCCGCGAGGGGTGGCTGGAGCGTCGTGGCCGTTCGGCGGCGGGGTGGTCGTGGCAACGCGCGGCGAGTTCAGGATCCGGCGTGAGAGGACAACGAGGCATCCCAGTCTCGACCCGCAAATCTCAGGACTAGGGCAACAATAACTTGACGAATTTCGATCGCCGGCCTCCTGCAAACCCCGCTCTATCCGGCTTTTGATTCGTCAACTTATTCTTGCCCGGTCCCTCAGAGACTGAGTCGGTCCTCGATGCTCGACGTACGGGACGACGTCAATTCCCCCCTACTCGGCCACGTGGTGATGGCGCAGGAGGCGCGCAACCGATCGATCGGGAGGGCCTCGACCGTCCGGCCGCGGCTGGTCGTGGTGGTGGCCCGCAGCAGGGCGTTGTACACCGCCTCCTCGGTCGCTTCGAGGGTGGCCTGGAACAGGGGTGAGGTGGATTCGGACGGCAGGACCGTCCGCGGTCGTGGTTCTCGATCGCCGTATCGCACGCGCAGGCCGGGGGCGGTCGAGAAGGCGATGGCGTAGTCGCCGCTGCCGTTACTGTAGCTGGAGCCCGTCCGCGCCAGGGCGAAGACGGCCCGCGCCGCCAGCCGTTGCAGGTCGCGCGACTCCAGGGGAGCGTCGGTCGCCACGACGATCAGGCAGGAGCCGTCGGCCGACCGATCCGGGGCGGCTTCCGCCGGTTCCTCACGGAAGGGATGCCGGCCCAGCGCCTTGCCGACCGGGGCGCCGGCGATCGTCAACACGCCGCCGAAGTTGGCCTGGACCAGCACGCCCAGCACCCAGCCGCCCTGGCTTGCGGGCAGGGTTCTCGACGCGGTGCCGATTCCGCCCTTCCAGCCGAAGCACTCGCAGCCGGTGCCGGCCCCGACGCTCCCCTCGGCGACGGGCCCGCCGCGGGCGTCTCGGATCGCGGCCAGGACGTGCTCGCGGGTGACGTGGTGCCCGCGGATGTCGTTCAGCCCGCCGTCGTTCGTCTCGCCCACCACCGCGTTGACGGAACGGACGTCGTCGTTGCCCTCCTGGTCCAGCGTGTAACCGACGACCCCCTCGACGGCGGTGCCGACGGCCAGGGTGTTGGTCAGGACGATCGGCGTCTCGATCGTGCCCAGTTCCTCGACCTGCGTGCTCCCGGCCAGCTTGCCGAAGGCGTTGCCGACGAAGACGGCCCCGGCGACCTTCTCGCGGAACAGGTTGCCGCCGTGGGGCAGCACGGCCGTCACCCCGGTCCGGACGTCGTCCCCCGCCACGATCGTGGCGTGCCCGACCGTCACGCCGGGCACGTCGGTGATGGCGTTGAGCGGCCCGGGCGGGAAGACGCCGGGCGCAAGGCCCAGGTCGCGTGCCCGGGGCCGGGCCTCTCCCTCCGCCCCGACGGCTGGGAGCAGTGTCACCATCGCGAAGGTTCCCGCCAGGACGAGCGAGCTGGGCATGATCGGTCGGCCTCAACGCACCGGGCCCGGCCCCGAGCAAGATGGACTGTCGGGCGGCCACTGCACCGCCCCTTCGGACACGACCCAAGCATACCGGCCCGTGCCGTCCCCCGCACGTCCCGACCACCCGGCCCGACCGTTCTGGACCGTTCTCCCAACAGGTCCGGGAACGGGGAGGCAGGGGCCGCGATTGGCCGTTCATCCCCGATTCGGCTCCCGTCCCGGTTGTCTCTCCGGTCGGGATCGGCCCCCCGAGCTTCTCTCAACGGACCTGTACGAATCGCACCGAATCCTCATCCAGGTCGAGAATAGCCACGGTCCACTGGCGGGCACGGTGCAGGGCGCCGGGGTTGATCTGGCGGATCGGGCCGTCACGTTCGTTGTGGGTGATGTGGGTGTGGCCGAAGAGCAAGTAATCCGGTTGTGCTACCAGAAGACGGCGGAAGGTCCGCGTGTCGTCGCCGTGCGTGACGGCGATGCGGCGCCCCTCCAGCGTGAATTCGCCCCCACGCTCCAGACAGACGCCGCCGGTCGCCGCGATGGCGGCGCGGAGGCCGGACAGGTCGAAATCGTTGTTCCCGAAGACGTAGCGACAGACCAACCCGGCACTGCCGCAGGCATGCACCACATCTGGGCCGGTCAGGTCGCCGCAGTGGACGAGCGATTCCACTCCCTCCCCGGCAAGAACCTCGACGGCATTCACGGCGCGGGCGACCTGGTCGTGCGTGTCCGAGAGAATGCCGATCATCATGCTCTCTCCGTGGAACCGAGGTCCGGACGGCGGGGCCGACGCCCCAGGTTACCGGGGCCGGATCGCCAGGGTGTGATGGAAATCAACACGGCACGCATGGGGGCGAGATCAGAGAGCGCGGGAAACGGACATGACGGGAGACTTTGAATGCTCGACAAGGCAAAATTTTGATCATCCGCGACAGAAAAAGCGTGATTTCGCGATGTTTTGCTTCCTCGCTGCTGTAGGCCACTTACCCTCTGTTCCTTGCCCAGTTTCGCCCTGCTTCCGATCTTGAACCGATCTCGGTCTGTCGAACCATCCCGCTGGCCTCCGTGCGATCCGGAGCGTAGAATTTCCCTGGATGTCCCCGGGTTCGCAACCCCGCGCCTCGACGGTTCGGGTCGGGGGGTGGCGGCACGGGCCTGACATCCAGCATCCACTCGCTGTCCGGGTGGTTGCGCGGCCGGCCGGTACGAAACGGTCGGCCGCGGGGAGGTTCGCCCGCCCGGGAACGGGCGCGTCGACGACGCCTCCCCTGTCTCAACCCGCGTCGCGCGGGGAGGTTTCGATATGGCCGTTGCAACCCGTAAGCTCGTTTCGAAGAAGTCCGACATCTCCCGGAAGATTTCAGCCACCCCATCTCCTCCTGTCCGGGTTCACCAACAGCCCAAAGCGCCCGATCGTGGCGGTCGGGATCACGAGGCACCCGATGCCGGCGACGGCCATCAGGTCGAGGCGCCCGACGCGGGCGACGGCCGGATGAACACCCTAGAGCACGAGTTCACCGAAGGCCGCAGCCAGAGCTGAGCGGTCGGGCCAGGATCGGGACGTCCTGACCAGGCGTCGCCAAGCCGGAGGCCCCACCGCGCGGTCCTGCCCCACATACCGCCGGAGGCCCGGCCCCTCCGTTCCGTCCGGCCGAGCCCGTGAACTCGACATCCCCACCACCCCGCGGTCCGGGCCAAACCGGGCCTGCGGGGTGTTCGATTTTTTTGAGGCTCCTCGCCGATCTCCACCCTCTCGGGGTCTTCCAAATTCGACAGAACACCCGGGGACTCGGTTTCGATACTGAACGATGCGGGAACAGTGCGCGACACGCAAGCGCACGGCTCGTTGGCAACACGGACTGCTGGGGCCGAGTGTGAGGGTCATGCTGGTTAGACACCTCCTCGGCCGTGGGTGTCAACCGACCCGACAGGACGATCCGAGGTCCAGGCAAGACGCCGAAATCGCGCCGATTTTTCGACGCAACTACTTTTTATTATGGTGCTTTACGACAGATTTCCGAACGAACCCAACGTCGATCTCGGGAAGGAACCTTCTGCGGCCCTCCACCCGCGACATCACGGGACGTACCGGGAGTGTCCCGACGATCAGGGGCCTTGGATGCGGTGGAGTTCGATGAGGAGCCCGATTTTTTTGGACACGAGTTTTTTCAAGATCAATGCAAGAGGATGCCGATACATCCTGGGGAGCATGCGCAGGAGTCGTAGCTCCATTGGCCTTCGTGCACCAGGAGTGATGGCATGCCCGACAGGACGCGCACCGACCCGCTTGGAAGAGCCATTGTCCTCCATGATCGCACCTGGCATGGGCACGTCCTGGTTCGGCATCCGGAAATGGCCGCGCTTCGCGTTCTCGTCGAAAATGCAATCGGCACACCGATCACCATCGTCTTCAGCCTTCAGGATGCGAACGCTCGCTTGTATTATGGACGGGGACCGACGAGTAATCTGATGGTCCAGGTGATCGTGGACGTGGCCCTGGGGCTCGTCAAGACCGCCCATCTGGCCAAGAGAATCACAGGAGGAGGCGTCGAATGGTCCTCAACACCTTAGAAGGAACCGTCGGCACGGATGTCTGGTTCCACTACGACCTGGCCAACGACGTCCTGTATCTGAGCCTGTCTGGAGAGCGTGAGACGCCCTCGTACAGCGAGGAAACCACGGGCGCGGGAATGGAAGTCCGCCGGATCGACGACGACGAGTTGATCGGAATGACCATCGTCGGTTGGGGGAAGCGCCGAGGGCTTCCGATGCCCTGCGACATCTCTCAAATCGCGAAGGCGCTGAACAACGAGATCGAGGACGAGGCGAAGCGGTTCACCGATACACTCGGCCCGAAACGATCGCCCCAAGTCTCTACGCCCTGAACGCCTACGGCTGAGCCACCATGCCCGGCAGCCAGTGGGCGTAGACCCAGACGATCGCGCCGACGATCAGGGCCAGGGCGAGGCTATGCCACAGCACGGCGCGTAGCAGGCGGCCCTCGTGGCCGCTCTCGCCGGTGGCGGCGGCCGCGACGACGATCGACTGGGCGTCGATCATCTTGCCCATGACGCCGCCGGCCGAGTTCGCCGTGGCCATCAGGATCGGGTCGAGCCCGAGCTTCGTCGCGGTGATCTTCTGGAGGTTGCCGAACAACACGTTGCTGGAGGTGTCCGAGCCGGTCAGCGCCACCCCCAGCCAGCCGAGCAACGTGCCGAAGACCGGGTAGAGCAGCGGGCCGGTTCGGGTGAATGCCAGGCCCAGCACGGCATCCATGCCGGCGTACTTGGTGACGAACCCCAGGGCCAGCATCGCCAGGATCGTCAGGATCGCCAGCCGCAGAGTGTAGACCGTGCGGGCCAAGCAGGCCGCCAGCCTGCCGCGGCCCGACCCCCAGCAAGATGCCGGAAACCAACGCGGCCAGGAAGATCGCCGTGCCGGTGCTGGCCACCGGCACGATGTCCAGCTCGACCTTCTCGAAGTCGGTCGACACCGGGACCTCGCGACCCGTGACCGCCGGGCCCTTCGCGATCAAGGGGACGTAACCCCTGTCACCGCTACGGGCCTCTTCGAGAACGGCTTCCGGCCAGCCGGCGGCGGCCGATGCGGATTCCAGCGGAGTGTGAAGCCCTGGCATCGGCGGCTTCCAGGACGTGTGGGCGTCGATCGCCTTGCCGATGTCCGGGATCCCCCAGAGCAGCACCGCCACGGTCAGCAGGGCGAACGGCATCCAGGCCTTCGCGACCCGACCGGGCGTGAGGTGGTCGAACTCGCCCGGGGGCCGGTCCGATGCCGCGTTCGGGGCCTCGACGCGCTCCTCCGGGAACCGCCATTCCTGCGACGGCCGCCAGAACCGCAGCAGGACGACACCGGCCGCCAGGCTGGCCACCGACGAGGCGATGTCCACCAGCTCGAACCCGACGTGGTTCGACCAGGCGAACTGGGTGGCGGCGAACGATCCGCCGACGACCAGCAGCGCCGGCCAGACCGCCAGCGTCTCGCGCCAGGAGGTCATCGTCCGCACCAGCCAGACCGGCACGATCAGCGACAATAGCGGCAAAATCCGTCCCGCCGTGGCGCTGAGGGCCTCGACGTCCAGGTCGGTCACCGCCGAGAGGGTCCGGATCGGCGTGCCGATCGCCCCCCAGGCCACCGGCGCCGTGTTGGCGATCAGGCACAGCAGCGCCGCCTGAAACGGCCGGAACCCCAATCCGACCAGGAACGCCGCCGAGATCGCCACCGGCGCGCCGAAGCCGGCCGCCCCCTCGATGAACGCGCCGAAGGAGAAGGCCACCAGCACCGCCTGAATCCGGCGGTCCCCCGAGAGCCGGGCGATCGAGGCCTTCATCACCTCGAACTGGCCGGTCTCGACCGCCAGGTTGTACAGGAACACGGCCGCGACGATCAGCCAGACGATGCGGAACAGCGCGAAGACGACGCCGTAGCCGGCCGCCGCCAGGACCATCCCGACCGGCATGCCGAAGGCCGCCGACCGCCACCGCCATCGCCGCGAGCATGCCGGCGAGCGCCGCGGCCCAGGCCGCCACCTTCCCCGAGCCCAGCAGCCCCAGCAGGATCAGGACCGGCAGGGCCGCCACGAGCGTCGAGAGCGGCCAGCTGCCGAAGGGATCGTACTGCTGGATCCAGACGGCGAGGGTCGTCGGCACGGGGATCGGCCTCCAGGACGACGAGGTGCTGCTTACTATGGCGTTCAGTGTGGAGATTGTCGCCCGAGGGCGCGGGGCAACGAGAGGATAAGGTATCGGGGCGTCGCGGTGAAGGGCCGGGCCTGGAAGGGTTTCCACCGGGCGGCCCTTGACCATCGGGGGCGAGTCGGGTTAGTCTCGGGAGTCGCCGCGACAGGCCCCGTTCCGGCGGGCTGGTCGCGTGGCGAGACGAAGGAGAACTTGGGTGCAAATCGAGATATCGACCCGCCACGGCAGCTTGACCTCGAACCAGCACGCGTATGTGCAGGAAAAGGCCGAGAAGCTGCAGAAGTACTTTGGTCGACTGATGTCGATCGAGGTGGCCCTCGAGCCGATCAAGAACGACTGGCAGGTCGAAATTTTGGTCTCGGCCGAGCACAAGCACGACTTCGTCGCGCTGGAGACGGGATCAACGCCGGAAGCGGCGATGGACCAGTGTGTTCACAAGGTCGAGAGCCAGTTGCGTCGGTACAAGGACAAGGTGCAGAATCGCCGCGATGCCATCCCGCAGGGTGGGACGTCTCCGACCCTGCCGGACCTGCCCGAGCCACCGGCCTCCTGACCGGTCGGTGTCGGGGGCATGGGCGTCGATTCCGCCGCGCGGGTCGCGAGGCCCGGTTCGCTTTCTCCTGGAGCCGAGCGCGGCCCGGCGGATCGGGTCGACGTCCCTTCCGGTGAGCAGTCGAGAGCTCGGGACGAGCAATGCTGTTGAGAAACCAGTCGCCGCGCCTTCCATTCCCGTTTTGCCGCGTTTGGGAAGGGCCGGCGTGGCGCCCCGCCCCGTGTCCCGGCCGCCGTCTCGGCGTGCCGGGCCCGACGGCCCGGCGGTGAGATGGAGGGTAGGGAGGGCCGGATGAAACTCTCGGATTTCGTTGTACGCGACGCGATCGTCGTGGACCTGCAGGCCACCGGCAAGGAGGACGCGATCCGCGAGATCGTCCAGAGCCTCCACGAGGCCGGTCGAGCTGGCCGAGGGGGACCTGGAAAGCATTACCCGGGCGATCCTGAGCCGCGAGGAGCTGGGTTCGACCGGGATCGGCCAGGGGGTGGCGGTCCCGCACACCCGACACCCGAAAGTGGATCGCCTCGTCGGCACCGTGGCGCTGTCGCGCCAGGGGGTCGACTTCGCGGCCCTCGACGGGGAGCCGGTCGACATCCTGTTCCTGCTGATCTCGCCGCCGAACCAACCCGGGCGACCACCTTCGGGCCCTGGAGAACATCTCGCGGCACCTGAAGGATGAGCATTTCGTCAATTTTCTGCGGCAGGCGAAGACCCGCGAGCAGGTCGACGAGCTGCTTGACGAGGCCGATCAGGGCACGCCCTGATTCGTCCGCCTTGCCCGGGGTGGGACGGACTGGCCGGCCCCGCTGCCGGTCATGCTCCGTGAACCATCCCAAATCGATCAGCACGAGACGGGTCGCCCCCGCCGTCAAGATGCGATTTCTTCGCTCCCAGGTCGACCGAGCCGCCGATGACTCACGACGCCCCCGTCGCCCGATGCCAGGTCGAGATCCTCAATGCCCTCGGTCTGCACCTGCGCCCGGCCGAGAAGTTCGTAAAGCTGGCCGATCGCTTCGAATCCGAGGTGCGTGTGCTGCACAAGGGTCAGGTGCATCGATGGCAAGAGCATTCTGGGCCTGGCCGGGCTCGCCGCCGAGCAGGGCACCCGGCTGGACCTCGAGGCGTCCGGCCCGGACGCCGAGGCCGCCCTGGCGGCCCTGGCGGAACTGATCTCGGCCCAGTTCCATGAGGACGAGAACGGCCAGCCGACCGACGTCGGCGGCTCGCGGCCTCCCGAGGCAGGGGCGAGCGGAGGCGCGGGCCCGACCGCCCAGGAGCCCGGCCCATGACGGCCCGGGACGCGCGGCCCCGTCACCGGCCCAGCACCGGGTTGGCCCCGGAGAACACGGGCTCGCCCCCCTGTCCGAACGACCACGGCCCCGGCCCCCGGAACTCCCGCCGTGCCGCGTGTCCCGAGACCGAAACGCCGACCGATGAAGGTCCTCCGGGGCATCGCCGTGAGCCCCGGCCTGGCCATCGGCCCGACCGTGGTCTTCGATCCCCATGGCATGCATCTGCCGCCGCGCGGCATCGATCCGAACACCGTCACCCTCCAACTGGAGCGGCTGGAACGGGCCCTGGAAGCGGCCCGTGCCGAGGCCGAGGCCGCCGCCCAGGAGGCCCGTGACCGGATCGCCCCCCAGTATGCCGACATCCTGGTCGTCCACGCCCGGATGATCGCCGACCCCACCTTGCGCAACGACTCACGGCAGCGGATCGCCGCCGAGCGGATCGCGGCCGAGCACGCCGTGCGCGAAGTGCTCGACATCCATGCCGCCCGCCTCGAATGCCTCAATGACGCCTTTCTGGCTGCCCGCGCCGCCGATGTTCGCGACATCCAGCGCCGCATCCTCGGGCACCTGGCCGGGGAGCGGGCCCCGGCCCCATGGACGGCCTGAGCCGACCCAGCGTGGCCCTGGCCCACGATCTGACCCCGAGCCAGACCGCCGATCTGGACCCGAGCCGCGTCCTGGGCTTCGCGACCGAGGCCGGTGGTCGGGCCAGCCATACGGCGATCGTTGCCGCGGCATTGGAGATCCCGGCGGTCGTGGCGGTCGGGCCGTTCCTGGAGTCGGCGCGGGCCAGCCAAACCGTGATCGTCGACGGCGATGAGGGCCTGGTGATCCTTGATCCGGATGCCCCGACCCTGCGCCGCTACCGGGCGGACGCCAAGGCCCGCGCCGCTCGGTTCGCCGGCCTGGCCAATCTCTCCGGCCTGCCCGCTCTGACCAGGGACGGCCTCAAGGTCGAGTTGCTCGGCAACATCGAGTTCCCGTCCGAGGTCGACGTCTGCCGAGAGCGCGGCGCCGATGGCGTCGGCCTGTACCGGACCGAGTTCCTGTATCTCGGCGCGGATCGGCCGCCGACCGAAGAGGAACAGTTTGACCGCCTACGCCGGGGTGGTTCGCTCGATGCGCGGCGGCCCGGTCACGATCCGCACCCTCGACATCGGGGCGGACAAGCTCGTGTCCTTCGGCCGGGTGCTCGCCCCGTCCCGCAACCCCTCGCTGGGCTTGCGGTCGATCCGCCTCTCCCTGCGCGATCCGGCGCTGTTCCGGACCCAGCTCCGGGCGATCCTTCGGGTCAGCACCCTGGGGGATGTCCGGGTGATGTTCCCTCTGATCGCCACGCTGGGCGAGTTGCGGCAGGCCCGCGCTCTGCTGGCCGAGGTTGCCGCCGAACTGACCGCCGAGGGCCAGCACGTCCGCGCCGACCTTCCCGTCGGCGCCATGGTCGAGGTGCCCGGCCGCCGCCGTCATGGCCGATCTACTGGCAAAGGAGGTGGACTTCCTCTCCATCGGCACGAATGATCTGATTCAGTACACCCTGGCCGTCGACCGCACCGACGAGACCGTTGCCGACCTGTACAATGCCGCTGACCCGGCCGTGCTGAGGCTGATCGCGATGGTCGTCGCCGCCGCCGGGGACCGCGGTATCGAGGTCAACGTCTGCGGATCGATGGGAGGTGAACCGCTCTATACGATGTTGCTCGTGGGCCTGGGCGTGCGCCACCTGAGCATGCCCCCGCACCAGCTCCCCGAGGTCAAGAGGGTCGTCCGGGCCATTAGCCTGAAACAGGCGCGAGCCGTCGCCAAGCAGGCCCTGGAACTCGAGTCGGCCGAGACCGTCGCGGCGTACTTGCGGGACGAGTTGCTCAAGGTCATGCCCGATGCCCCGGTGCCGCGCGCCGGAAGATCCCGCCCGGAGCTGACCAGGCCCCAGACGCGTCTCCGGCGCACCGCGATGCGTCGCGATCCCTGCCCACAACCGACGGACCGATGATTTGAACGAGAACAAGTGTCGACCGTACAGCCACAACGACCTGATCCGATCTTTATGACCACGCCCAAGGTGCGCCTTCGATTCGCCAAGCGCGGCGATGTTCGCCTGGTCAGCCATCACGACCTGATGCGTTGCCTGGAGCGGATGCTTCGCCGTGCCGCCTTGCCCATGGCCTACAGCCAGGGGTTCAATCCGCGCCCGAAGGTCGTGTTTCCCCTGGCCCTGGGGCTGGGGATCGAGGGCCGTCGCGAGGTCGTCGAGCTGGAGCTGGCCGAACCGATGGGGCCCTCCGATGTGCTCCGCCGTCTGGCGGCGGTGGCCCCGGAGGGCTTCGACTTCATGGAGGCTGAGCCTGCGCCGGAACGCCGGGCGTCGCAGGTCGCGGCGGCCCGTTACGCCCTGGAAGTGCCCGAAGCCGATCGCGCCGGGACCGCCACGGCGCTGGACCGCTTTTTGGCCAGCACGTGCTGGCCCTATGTTCGCCGACGGCCTCAACGCACGGTCGAGGTCGACCTGCGTCCGTTCGTGCTCGACGCCCGGCTCGACGCCGACGGCCCCCTTGAGTTTCGCCTGAAGGTCGACCCGAGTGGCTCGGCCCGGCCCGAGGAGTTCCTTGAGGCCCTCGGCCTGCGGGGGCTGATCGATCGAGGGGCCGTGGTGGTCCGCGCCGATGTCGAGCTGGCCCCCCAAGAGACGAACCCAATACCAACCACAGAGGATCGGTCCGGTTCGCGTAACGCGGAACGCGCCCGGTGATGACCGGTCGAGACGAACGGCTCGCGCGGTCCCGCGCGACACCCGAACGACCCATCGCCCCACCAGCGCGGCCCGGAGAGCGACCGACGACCGACGGACGACAGAACCGTCACGCATAACGTCGGGAAAGCTGACCGCATGAAGAAAGAAATGCTGATCAACGTGCTCCAGCCCGAGGAGTGCCGCATCGCGATCGTCGAAGACGGCATCCTCGAAGAGCTGTACGTGGAGCGCACCAGTCTCGAGAATTATACGGGAAACATTTACAAGGGCCGGGTCGTGAACCTCGAGCCGGCCATCCAGGCCGCGTTCATCGATTTCTCGGTCGGCCGCAACGGGTTCCTGCACGTTTCCGACGTGGAACCGCAGTATTACCGCCGGATGCTGCCCGAAGAGACGGAACTGGGCACGCGAGACCGTGCCCGCGACCCACGCCGTAACGAGCGTGATGAGCCGTCGGGACCGCGCGGCGACGCCCGTCGCGGGGCCGTGACGGAGCCGTCCGCCGAGCGCCCGGTCCCGCCGAGGGCGGCCCGTCCCATGGGCCCCAGGGCGTCCGAGGACGAGAACCTCGACCGCTTCGCCGACTGGGGCCACGGCATCGACAATGAAGACGAGCCCCGGGACGAACCCGAGGGGCCTCCCAGGGCGCCGCGTCGTGGCCGATCACGCCGGGAACGTCCCGACCGTTCCGAAAAGGGCCAACGCGATCGTTCCGCGTCCGCTCGACGTTTCGGTGAGGGCCTGGTCGAGGACGAAGAACGGTCCGCCGCGCCGCCCCCGGCACGTCCGGAGGAGCCGTTGTCGTGGTCGCGTCGACCCGAGCCGACCGACGAACCGTCACCGCGGTCGCGTCGACCCGAGCCGACCGACGAGCCGACGCCGCGGTCGCGTCGACCCATGTCGACCGACGAGCCGCGTGCGCGACTTCCCCGGTCGATCGATCCGATCGAGGCCGAATTACCGCCGAGCCGGACGCAACGGGGCCGCCCCGCGCCGCACGCCGCCCCCGCGCTCTCCCGCCAACCTCGACATCGACGCCGACGATGCGGGCGAGGACGAGGGTGAGGGCAAGCCCACCTCGCCGCGCCGACGAACCGCGACGGGGACGCACCCGCGGTCGTGGTCGTGGCCGTGCCCCCGGCGGCAGGGAACGCGAACGTCCGGTTGAACCGTCACCAGACCTCGAGAACGAGAACGAGAACGAGTTCGAACCCGAACTCGACACCGACGCCGAGATCGAGTCGGACGCCGAGGAAACGACAGCGACGCGACGACGTCGCGGCGGTCGAGACGCGATCCGGTCGCGCGGTGGCCGGGGGGCGCCGAGACGCGAGCCCGTGACGAGTCGCCACGACACCCGCGCGGCCTGGCCGCGGAACGTCCCTATGAGCCCCCGGGCGAGATCGAGTCGGAGCAATCGCACGACGTCGAGGGCGAGGCGGCGCCAGAGCCGTCTCCGTCCCGGGAACGGGGACGGTCCCGACCGCACAGCCGGGCGGGCGAACCGGGCTACATCCCCCGTCGCGAGCGGGGCCGAAGCGGTGCCCCCCCCGAGGCCGAGGTCCCGGCGCCCTCGACGAACTGGCCGGACTTCGACGAGCCCCTCGATGAGGACGAGGCGCCCGGACGATCTCGAACCCTCGAATCAACGGCACGACGAGGGCGGAGACGATGCCGACGGCGCCTCGAAGGGCGCGCAAGCGTCGCCGTCGCCGTCGCGGTCGCGGCGGTCGCGACGACGATTCGACGGAGCGCGCGCCACAACGACGCGAGCCGGAAGATCGGGACGAGGAGGGTTTCGCCGGCGGCATTGACCTCGACGACGAACCCCTCCCGATGGATGAGCTCGACCTGGAGGAATCCGAGGCCGTCGAGGACGAGGACGAAGCCTCCGGGTTGGTCCACGAGGGCCACGACATGGACGTCGCTCGGGACGAGCCGATCGACCCTGAACTCGAAGACGAAATCCGCAGAGAGATCGAGGAGATTGCCGAGCTGGAGCGCGAGCTGGGCCTGCGAGGCCCGGTCGAGGCCCGCCCTCGTGGCGAGCCGTCCGCGGCCATCTCCGGGCCGGGGCCCGGCCCCGCGGCCGGGGCATCAAGCCGCCGATCCAGGAGATTTTCAAGCGTGGCGACGAGGTGCTTGTTCAGGTCATCAAGGAGTCGATCGGCACCAAGGGGCCGACCCTCTCGACCTACATCAGCATCCCCGGCCGCTACCTGGTGCTGATGCCGGGCCTGAACCGGGTCGGTGTCAGCCGCAAGATCGCCGACGAGGCCCAGCGGCGCAAGCTCCGCGACATCATGAACGACCTGAACCCCCCCAAGGGGCTCGGCTTCATCGTCCGCACCGCCGGGCTGGACCGAACCAAGAAGGAGCTGGCCCGCGACCTGGCCTACCTGCTGCGGCTCTGGAAGGTGATCCTCCGACGGATCAAGAAGGCCAAGGCCCCGGCGCCGATCTATCAAGAGTCGGACATGATCATGCGCACCATCCGCGACGTGTTCTCGTCCGACATCGACACCATCTGGATCGACGAGCGTCGGCGCCTTCGAACGGGCCCAGGAGTTCCTCCGGGTCGTCATGCCCAAGTTCGTCGATCGGCTCAAGTTCTACGATGAAAAGGTGCCGCTGTTCCACAAGTACGGCATCGAGGACGAGATCACCAAGATCCAGCGCCGGCACGTCCCGCTGCCCGAGGGGGGCTCGATCGTCATCGACCAGACCGAGGCGCTGGTGGCCATCGACGTCAACAGCGGCAACTTCCGGGTCGAGAACGACGCCGAGCGGACCGCCTACGAGATGAACCTCCGCGCGGCCCGAGGAGATCGCCCGACAACTCCGCCTCCGCGACCTCGGCGGCGTGATCGTCAACGACTTCATCGACATGCGCGACGAGAAGTACCGCCGAGGCGTCGAGCGGCGCGCTGCGCGACGCCGTCAAGCGCGACCGGGCGCGGACGAAGATCCTCCGCATGAGCCAGTTCGGCCTGGTCGAGATGACCCGACAGCGGATCCGGCCCAGCCTGAAACGGTCGGTCTACGAGGACTGCACCCACTGCCAGGGCGCCGGCGTGGTCAAGACCGTCGAGAGCATGTCGATCGAGGTGATGCGCCTGCTGGCCCTGGCCGCCCACCGCAACGACATCCGGCGGGTCAACGTCTGCGTCCACGCGGCGGTGGCAACCTATCTGAACAACCGCAAGCGTGTCGAGCTCTCGAGGTTCGAATCCGAGTCGTCGCTTTCGGTCTACATCCATCACGAACCGGACGTGCCCGCCGAGCACCTCCAGCTCGACTGCTACGACCCCAACGGCGCGGAGGTCCGCCTGCTGCCCCCCACCCCGCCGACCCAGCCGCGTCGGCGTTGATCACCGGATCTCGGTGGACTCGAACGAACCAGGGGCGGCCGGGGCGAAAGATCGGCCCGGCCGCCCGGCTTCCGTACAATTCCGAGCGATCCTCGTCGTACGGAACTTCGCGCGGATGGGCCTGATCTGCTACAATCCACGTTTCGCCTGGGATGTCGGATGCAAGCCTCGGGACCGTCCCCGAGCCCGGCCACCGGCGGCCAACAACCTGAGCCTCGACCTACGCGGGCCGCCGCGGTTCGCACCCGGATGACGGTGCGGCGCGGCCGAAAGTGCCCGTGACCGCGCCGTCGAGGCCGAACAGAGCGTGATCGCCAGCCATGTACGCCATTTTTGAGAACGGCAGCCACCAGTTCAAGGTTCGCGAAGGCGAACTGATCACCGTCGATCGTCAGCCGGGCAAGGCCGAGGGGGACGAGGTCGTCTTCGAGAACGTCCTGCTCGTCGCCGGCACCGACGGCGAGCCGAAGATCGGCGCCCCGACCGTCGCCGGAGCGAGGGTGGTCGCCCAGGTCGTCGAGGAATATCGCGGCCGCAAGATCATCATCCGGAAGTTCAAGCGCCGCAAGGGATATCGCCGCAAGCGTGGGCATCGCCAGTACTACACCGACGTCCGCATCACGGGCATCGAGGCCGGCGCCTGAGTCGGGCGTTCTCTTCCTTACCACGCGTTGATGATGATTGGCGACCGTTTCGAGAGCAATCCATGCGTCTCGGAACGGTCGTTGCGTTGATCGACTCTCGTTTGACCGGATCGGGTTCCGCGCCTGCGGCCCGTATGGGTTGTTTGCCCCGACACCGCAATTCACCTGGTGTCCTTCAATCACCCAGAGCCAAGGCGCGGTAGAATTGGCGATGGCCACACCACGAGAGGCCGACGGGTCGCCGACAGATGGCCCCACGTTGAGCCGCAAGTCCTTTGCTCCGAACCAGATCCATGTTCGTTGCGGGTGGCTCGGTGGTCCGGGACGACGGGTCGACCACGATCGAGCGAGTCGGTGAATCCCAGGAATTCACTGGACTTTTGCTCAGGTCCAGGTTCTGATCTGCCGAAATACAGCACATTGGTACAGGTCTAGGACAACGCTGGAGGCGGCCCATGGCGACGGTTGGCGATCGGACGAGCGGGGTGGACACCAGGGACCCGGGGACGCACGGTCGTACGGTCTCCAGCGGCAAGGGGCTGACCGTGCCTCGGGTCTTCAGCGTCGAGGGGGTCAGTCCCTACGACCAGGTCGAGTGGGACCAGCGGACGGCCGCCATCAAGGACGAGCGGGGCAAGGTCATCTTCGAGCAGACCAACTGCGAGGTCCCCGCCGACTGGAGCCAGTTGGCGACCAACGTGGTGGTCAGCAAGTACTTTTATGGCGACGTCGGCCTGGGAGACGATCCGGGCAAGGGGGGCGCGAGCACAGCGTCCGGCAACTGGTCGACCGGGTCACCCGGACGATCGCCGACTGGGGCAAGGAGGACGGCTACTTCGCCTCCGACGCCGACGCCGAGCGGTTTTACGACGAGTTGACCGCGCTGTGCGTCAATCAGCACGGGTCGTTCAACTCGCCGGTCTGGTTCAATGTCGGGCTGTACCACAAGTACGGCATCGAGGGGGCGGCGAACAACTGGCGGTGGGACGAGGAGACCCGCCAGGTTGTCCGCGCCGAGAGCTCCTACAAGTATCCCCAGGGCTCGGCGTGCTTCATCCAGTCGGTCGACGACGACATGGAGAGCATCATGCACCTGGCCCACGCCGAGGCCATGCTGTTCAAGTTCGGCAGCGGCACCGGCACGGACCTCTCCAGCCTGCGGTCGAGCAAGGAGAAGCTCTCCGGCGGCGGCAAGCCGAGCGGGCCGGTCAGCTTCATGCGGGTGTATGACGCGATCGCCTCGGTCGTGAAGTCAGGCGGCAAGACCCGACGCGCCGCCAAGATGCAGACGCTCAAGGTCTGGCACCCCGACATCCTCGAGTTCATCGAGTGCAAGGTCAAGGAGGAGAAGAAGGCCAACGCCCTGATCCGCCAGGGGTACGAGGCCAACTTCAACGGCGAGGCGTATTCGTCGGTCCTGTTCCAGAACGCCAACCTTTCGGTCCGCGCCACCGACGCTTTCCTACGCGCCGCCGAGGCCGACGGCGACTGGACCACCCGCTCCGTGACCACCGGCCGGCCGATGGAGACGTATCCGGCCCGCATGCTGCTGGACCGGATCGCCGAGGGAACCTGGGCCTGCGGCGACCCCGGCATGCAGTACGAGGACACCATCCAGCGCTGGCACACCTGCCCGAACACGGCGCCGATCAACAGCTCGAACCCGTGCTCCGAGTACATGTTCCTGGATGACAGCGCGTGCAACCTCGCCTCGATCAACCTGATGAAGTTCCGCAAGGAGGACGGCACCTTCGACGTCGAGCGGTTCCGCGCCGCCTGCCGCGATCTTCATCACGGCGCAGGAGATCCTGGTCGACCACGCCAGTTACCCGACCGAGAAGATTGCCCGGAACTCGCACAAGTTCCGCCCGCTGGGGCTGGGCTACGCGAACCTCGGCGCCCTGATCATGGCCGGCGGCCGTCCTTATGACTCGGACGAGGGCCGCGCGGTGGCCGGGGCGATCACGGCGATCATGCACGGCGAGGCGAATCGCACCAGCGCCGAGCACGCCGGGAACCTCGGCCCGTTCGACGGCTTCCCGCTGAACCGCGAGCCGATGCTGCGGGTCATGGAGATGCACCGCGACGCCGTCGAGGCGATCGACCCGTCCTGCCCGGACTACCTGATGGACGAGGCCCGCACAGGTCTGGGACGAGTGCCTCGAACTGGGCCGGGCCAACGGCTACCGCAACAGCCAGGTGACGGTGATTGCCCCGACCGGCACGATCGCCTTCATGATGGACTGCGACACCACCGGCATCGAGCCCGACATCGCGCTGGTGAAGTACAAGAGCCTGGCCGGCGGCGGCATGCTCAAGATCGTCAACCGCACGGTGCCGATGGCCCTGCGACGGCTCGGCTACGACGACCCGACGATCCGCGGCATGCTCGACCACATCGACGCGAACGACACCATCGAGGGGGCACCCGGGCCTGAAGGACGAGCACCTGCCGGTCTTCGACTGCGCGTTCCCGCCGGCCGGCGGCGGACGGTCGATCCACTGGCGGGGCCATGTCGGGATGATGGCCGCCGCCCAGCCGTTCCTCTCCGGCGCGATCTCCAAGACGGTCAACATGCCCCGCGAGGCGACCGTCGAGGACATCAAGCACGCCTACCTCGAAGGCTGGACGCGCGGCCTCAAGGCCCTGGCCATCTACCGCGACGGCTCGAAGGAGAGCCAGCCGGTCAGCACCTCCAGCGAGGAATCCCGCGCCGACGCCGAACTGGACCGCGCCCGCACCGACTGGAGCAATCCCGCGGGAGATCGAGGCCCTGAAGGCCCAGATCGCCGCCCTGCGGTTCGAACAGGACGAGAGCCGGGCGACGGCTTCAGGAACCGTTACGGTGGTGTCGGCTTCCGCGAAGGTGCCCGCGGCGTCGCCGGTCGTGCCCCAACCGCGCCGGGAGCGGCTGCCGGACACCCGTCACAGCATGACCCACAAGTTTGACATCCAGGGGCACGAGGGATACCTGACCGTTGGCTTCTACGAAGACGGCCGCCCCGGCGAGGTCTTCGTCACGATGGCCAAGGAAGGTTCGACCGTCGGCGGCCTGATGGACGTCGTCGGCACGCTGGTGTCGATGGGCCTGCAGTACGGCGTGCCGCTGGACGTCTTCGTCAACAAGTTCGCCCACAGCCGCTTCGAGCCGTCCGGCTTCACCCGCAACCCCGACATCCCGATCGCCAAGAGCATCACCGACTACATCTTCCGCTGGCTGGGCATCCAGTTCGTCCCCGGCTACCGCGAGGCGAACGTGCCCAACCGGGAGACGCCGACGGAGCCGAAGGCGATCGAGCACGTCCACGACGACGCCCCGGCCGCCCCGGTATCAAGGTCAACGGCCACCGCAAGGCGACCGCCGCCGACATGGAGCACCTGGAGCCGCCGCCGGCCACCCCGCCACGCCCTCGACCCTGGAAGCCCTCGAGAACCAGCAAGAGCAGTTCGCCCGCTTCCAGTCCGACGCCCCCGCCTGCGACAACTGCGGCGCCCTGACCGTCCGCTGCGGCACCTGCTACCGCTGCTTCAACTGCGGCAACAGCATGGGGTGCTCGTGACGCCAGTCCATGGCGGTATGAATGACGCGGGCCCGCCGCGTGGGCTGAACCCACGCGGCGAGTCCCGGTGAGACAGCCGACTTTCGCCGGTGTTCGCCTGAATGGAGATGAGGGGCACCGTGGCACTGATCATCGAATCCCAGCCGTTGCCACGCGGACCGACGCCGATGGAGTGGTTCGTGTCGGCGGTACCCGTGTCACGCTCGACACTGTTGTCGAGGCGTTTCAGGAAGGATGGACCGTCGAGGAGATCGTCAGCCAGTACCCGTCGCTGGACCTGGCCGACGTTTACGCGGTGATCGGCTACTATCTGAATCGGCGCCCTGAGATTAATGCGTATCTCGCCGAACGACAGCGTGCGGGCCGCGAGGTTCGTCGGCAAAATGAATCCCGACATGAGGATCGAGGACTCCGGGATCGACTTCTGGCGAGGCGTTCAACAGGAGTTTGAGAAAGACTGCCACGTCATCGCAAGTCGGCCGGAATTGTCGAACATGAAGATCTCTGATGACGCGATCATCCCGATCGGGAAGCCGACCCAATACCTGCTCATTCCCCGGCCCTGGGACGATAAATCGAAGTTCCTGGCGCAGGCCAATTTCAGCCAGGACAACCCGGGCGTCTTGCTGGATGCTCTGCGTGATCTTGCTGCCAGATCGGAAGCGGACGAAGATGGATCAAACGAATATGGCACGTTCTACCGAAACTGATTGGCGAACTGACCGGCCCGAAACGGTCGCCACCTGGCCGTGGTCACAATCTGGCTCCGCTGGAACCTGGACGGATCGTTCCGGTTCGTGACCCTGAAGCCCGATAAGAGCCCGCACCCATGAAACCTGAACTCTACCAACGCGTTGCCCTGCACTGTGACCTTGATGAGCATCAGCTCAAGCGTGGCGATGTCGCCATGTTTGTCGACCGCGTGCCTCACCCCTCGGGCGGCGAAGAGGGCGCGGTGCTCGAGTTCTTCAACGCGCTGGGCGAGTCGATTGCCGTCGTGGTCGTTGGGGAGTCCGACATCGAGACGTTGCGGGCAAACGAGGTGTTGTCCGTCCGGCCAAGGGAGCGGGTTGGTTGAGCAACGCGCGGCTGGAGGTTTTCGACACGCTCGCGGAATTGCCCGACCCGGGCACGGCGATTGGTCAGTCCCACTTGAGGATGGCGCCGGTGTCGGCGCTGGTGGCCATGTGGGCGTAGCGGGCGAGCCAGCCGGTCTTGAAGCGGGGTTCGGGCGGGGCCCAGGTCTGGCGGCGGTCGGCCAGTTCGTCGTCGGTGAGCCGGACGTTCAGCTTGCGGTTCGGGATGTCGATCTCGATGATGTCGCCGTCGCGGATCAGGCCGATCGGGCCGCCGACGGCCGCCTCGGGGCTGACGTGGCCGATCGAGGCGCCGGCGGTGCCGCCGGAGAAGCGGCCGTCGGTGATCAGGGCGCACTGGTCGTCGAGCTTCGACGCCCTTGATGGCGGTCGTCGGGGCGAGCATCTCCTGCATGCCGGGGCCGCCCTTCGGCCCTTCGTAGCGGATCACCACCACGTCGCCGGCCTTGACCTTGCCGAAGACGATGCCGTTGTAGGCGTCGGTCTCGTCCTCGAAGATGACGGCCGGGCCGGTGTGGACGCATCATCTTCGGGCTGACGCCGGCGGTCTTGACCACCGCGCCGTCGGGGGCGAGGTTGCCGTAGAGGATCGCCAGGCCGCCCTCCTGCGAGTAGGCGTTCTCGCAGGTGCGGATCACGTCGTCGGGGTCGAAGTCCGTCCGCGGCCGGGCCGAAGCCGTGGTCGCCGAGCGGGTTCGCGTCGCCGTTGGCCGTTGCCGGCACCGTTGCCGGCTCGGCCTCCAGCACGGCGACGCCCGGCTCGGCTGTCGACGCCGGTCTCGCCGACGCTGGGCACGGTCCAGGCCTGGTTCGTGCGGACGCCGCCGGGGCGGACCCGGGCCAGGAGCTTCGCCTCGTCCTCGGCGGTCTGGGTGCGGACGTCGTACTCGGCGATGTTCTCGCCGAGGGTCTTGCCGGTGACGGTCGGGCAGGAGAGGTCGAGCAGGCCCGGCCGGCCGCGGGCGATCTCGCCGAGGATCGTGTGGATGCCGCCGGCGCGGGCGACGTCCTCGACGTGGTACTTGCCCGACTGGGGGCCACCTTGCAGATGTTCGGCGTCTGCTTGCTCAGCTCGTTGATCCGGGTCATCGTGTACGGCACGCCGGCCTCGTGGGCGATGGCCAGGATGTGCAGCGAGCGTGTTGGTGCTGCCGCCCATGGCCATGTCGAGGATCATGGCGTTGTCGAAGGCCGCCTTCGTGGCGATCTCGCGCGGCAGCAGGCCGTGGCCCTCGCCGACCTTGGCGAACTGCCGGGCCATCTCGACGATCCGCTGGCGAGCCCGGTCGATACAGGGCCTTGCGGTCGGCGGAGGTGGCCAGGATCGTGCCGTTGCCGGGCAGGGCCATGCCGAGGGCCTCGGCCAGGCAGTTCATGCTGTTGGCGGTGAACATGCCCGAGCAGGAGCCGCAGGTGGGGCAGGCGGTCTGCTCGATGTCGAGCAGCTCCTCGTCGGTGATCTTGCCCGCTGGCGTGCTGCACGCCGGCCGACGAAGGCGTCGATCAGGTCGACGGTCTTGCCGGT
Organism: uncultured Isosphaeraceae bacterium; assembly: GCA_963779675.1. Lineage (GTDB taxonomy): Bacteria > Planctomycetota > Planctomycetia > Isosphaerales > Isosphaeraceae > CAVZZM01. The sequence goes on along the minus strand of CAVZZM010000013.1, from coordinate 2,958 downwards.
CGCGGTCTTGCCGGCCTCCATCGGCCCGCCGGAGACGAAGACGGTCGGGATGTTGCACGCGCATCGCGCCCATGAACATGCCGGGGACGATCTTGTCGCAGTTCGGGATGCAGATCATCGCGTCGAACTGATGGGCGTTGATCATCGTCTCGACGCTGTCGGCGATCAGCTCGCGCGAGGGCAGCGAGTACTTCATCCCGGTGTGGCCCATCGCGATGCCGTCGTCGACGCCGATCGTGTTGAACAGGAACGGCACGCCGCCGGCCTCGCGGACGCACTCCTTGACGTAGTTGCCGACCTCCTGCAGGTGGACGTGGCCGGGGATGATGTCCACGTGGCTGTTGCAGATCGCGATGAACGGCTTGCCCCAGTCCCCCTCGCCGACGCCGGTGGCGCGCAGGAGGCTGCGGTGGGCGGCCCGGGCGGCCCCCTGCGTGATCGTGTCGGAGCGCTGGCTCATGGGTCTCCCCGTCGCGTCGGTCGGCATGTGCGTCCCGCGGTCGCCGCCGTGTCCATCCGTGTCCTGGTTCGCCGGTCAACCGATCGTCCGGCACCCCGCACTTTGTGTTGGGGCCCCTGGATCGGCACCTCGTTCGAGTCTATCGAGACGAGCGCCGCGATCCAAGATCCTGATTCATCAGGTCGCGAACCCGGCGTCTCGATTCAACAGAGGATTCTCGAGCGGGTCGCGGCCGCGTTGCGACTGCGCCGTTGGTTCGATCGCCGGCCCTCCGCGCTCGCCGTGGACGGCTTGATGGCCGTGGACGAGGCGGGAGGCGTCAAGGTGTGAGGTTTCCAGAGGAAGTGGCCTGTAAGTAAGCCGGCGGTAAAGGCGAACACCAGCGCGACGAGCATGACGAACGACCAGAGAACCAGGGCGGTGCGCGGCATGAGGACATCGTTGCGGCGCGACGCCAGCATGGCCCGGCTTCCGCACGGCGCGAGTCGGGGGCCAACCGCTCGGAGTTCAGGCTGGGTTTCAATGGGTGGAAACCCGGGTGGTTCCAGGACCTGCGTCGGCGGAGGGCTGCCACCGTGGAGGGATTCGGCTGCGCGGTTCCCGCCTGGGGGCTCACGTCGTTGACCGAGGAGCGGTCGGGAATCTTGTAGGTGCGTGACCCCGCGTTCGGGCGCAGGGAGAGCGGGTCGTCTTCGCAGTTCAATCGGCGGGAAGAAGCCGGGCAAACCCGAATGCCGGCGTCGTCGCCGAGTCGGAGGCGATCTCGTGATCGGTTCCGCAGGCTGAGACCCCGGACCGAACGTGAACGCAACCGGAACCTTGGATCACCTCGCGGCGCTGCGAACCCCCGTTGTCGCCTCCCGGTTCGGGAACAATCAGGTCGCTCTGGCACTTCGGGCAAACCACGGCGGTGCCGACTCGCGACCGCGAGACCGCCAGCAATTTCCGGCATTCCGGACATCGGAACGTGAACGTCGCACCTGGCATCCCTGGCCCCCGTCAACGCGGGTCGTCATCGGACTTCACAACACAACCAGCGATCATTAAAGAAAATAGGCAGCGAGCGGGCCCCCCGATACCTGAGCGATTCCGATACCGCGGATTTCCAAAAATCAAAACCTGGCGAGCCGGATGTCAAACCCCGGAATGCCCTACAACGCGGTCCCTTCCGTTGTCGAGTCGAATACGACGACGCCATAAGCCACAAGTCAACTTAATCCACGAACCGGGACGGATCACCGATCCGAGAGTCATTTTACGGAAGTTCGCCCGAGGTCGAGCTATCGACACGCAAGGGACCGACGGGCGGGTTGATCCCGGTCAGACTCACAAAGCCTGCCTGGGGTACTACGTGACGAGTCGCGATCATCGGACTGTCGTAATTGTCGGAATGATCGAATCTGGACCGCGGACTCGCGTCTTTGAGGCCCGATCCTCGCTGTTGCCTCTCCTGGCACCAGGAACCTGGGACGCTTGACCGAGCCCGGTGAGGCGTCACAATGGAACTCGAACCTCCACGGAAAAACCGGATCGTTCTTCGGCGTAGGGACACCCATCATGCATCTCTCGCGACGATGGAGCGCGGCGGTCCTCATGACGGCCGCGACGCTGCTGGCGTGCCTCGGTCGGTCGGATCGGCTGGTCCGCGCGGATACCGTAACACTCGAGACGGGTGTCACTTATGAGGGGACCGTCGACAAGGACGGGACGATCCTGTCGATCTATAGCGACCTGAAGCGGGTGGTGGTGCGGGACACGAAGGTCGAGAAGGTCGAGGAGACGGCACTCCAGCATGATGAGGAGTTCCGCGTCGACCAACCGCTGACCGTTCACGGCGGGAAGATGCCGGTCTACGCCATCAACCTGCAATACGGTCCCTGGGACGAGAAAGGACGCCGGAGCTTCCGTTACATCGGTCCTGGTTCTTCCAAGCCCGTTCAGTTTACCCAGGCCATCAATGCCCTGGGGCCAAGGGACACGCAGGTCCGCGGGGTCGATGGGTTCTGGCGCAATCCGTTGGCGACCAGCCGGGTCCCCAAATCGGTCGTCCTGGCCATCCTGGCCAAGGTGGACCAGACGAACCAGGGAGAACGGTTGAAGGTCGGCCGGTTCCTGATCCAGGCGGAGTGGTATCCGGAAGCCCTGGCCGAGCTCGCACGTCTCGAGCACGACTTCCCCGAGCTGAAGGAGACGGTTGCCACGGTGCGAGCCTCCGTGCTGGGCTTGCAGTCGCGGGCGCGACTTGAGGAGATTGATCAGCGGCTGCGTGCTCAGCAGCCGAAGGCGGCCCGCTCGCTGCTGGAGACCTTTCCTCCCGAGGGCGTGGCCGCCGATGTCCTCCGGATCGTTCGCGACGACCTCGTGAAGGCCGACGCCCGGGGCGAGGCCGACCGGGGCTGAGCCGGGACCTCCGACGGACGGCCGCCGCGCTGCCGTCCGATTCGCGCGAGGCCCTGCGGGCGCCGACGGTCGCGATGTTGCGCGACCTGGCCGAGGCG
>CAVZZM010000012.1:0-859743 GCA_963779675.1 uncultured Isosphaeraceae bacterium | reverse complement strand
CCTCGATGGCGAGGTCTATCGCCTCTGGCGGGGGTCCAGGCGGATCGACCCGCCCCAGGAGTATTTCGAGTTCATGGACGACGTCCACAACGAACGTGTCCCTGGTTTCCAGTACGTCTGATCCGGTCGTTTCGACACCAAAAACGGCGTTTTTACCCTTCGGAGAACACCATGATCGTCGATGTCACCTACCGATTCAGGATGGTCGACCGCGACCAGTTCGAGGCGATGTTCGCCCGGCTTGTCGAGATCGACACGGCAGGTCGGTATTCGCCCGACTGGCCCGTCCACGCGAAGGCCGAGGCCCTGTTGACCTGCCTGGACGTGCTCTCGCGGGACGTGGGCAGTGTTCTCGGCTGGGAGGATCTCGGCCTGGAACGTATCCACTGACGTAACCCAAAAACGGCGTTTTTACCCTGGAGAACTCCAATGGCTAGCTACGGGTATCTCATCATCAGGAACCCTGGGCCGGAAACCGAGATCGAATTCGGCGGGCTCGTCGGATACCAGGACGGGAACTTTGACGATCCCCACGCGGCCGAGCGTGAAGCCCGGACAAAGGCGGGGCCGGATGACCAGGTTCACGTCCTGGTGGTTTTCGACGCCGACGACACGGGGTCTGAACTCCAGCTTGAGGCTTACGACTCGGCCGAAGAGGTTGAGAACTCTTGACGCCCAAAAACGGCGTTTTTACCGAACCGACACAGGCCACCCATCCGGGTGGCCTTTTTCATTGGAGGGTCGATGATCCGGCTCCACGAACGTGAGCCCTTCCGCGTGGCCTACGGCGGCGGGGTGAACAGCACGGCCATGCTCGTCGGGTTACGACGGCTCGACGTCGTCCCGGACGTGATCTGCATGGCGGACACCGGGGTCGAGCACCCGGAGACCTACGCCTACGTCCGGGAGGTCATGGGGCCGTGGCTGAAGGCCAACGGCTTGCCCCCGGTGACGATCGTGCGGAAGCGGTCCCCACGCACGGGGGACCGCACGCTGTACGCCGAATGCTGGCGGAAGCGTGGCCTGCCCTCGGCCAGCTTCGGCCGCCATAGCTGCGCCGACAAGTGGAAGATCCGCCCGCAGCAATACTTCGACCGCCGCTGGCCACTGGCGGTCGACGCCTGGTCGCAAGGCCGCAAGGTCATCGTCGCGATCGGCTACGACGCGGGTCGCCGCGACGGCGCCCGGACCTGCAACGCGATGGCGTTCCAGGCGAAAAGCAACCTCGACATGCGGCGATACCGCTACTGGCACCCGCTCATCGAGTGGGGCTGGGACCGCGACGAGTGCATCCGCCAGATCGAATCCGAGCTTCTCCCGGCGCCCGCAAGTCGGCCTGCACGATCTGCGGGCACGCGAAGAAGCACGAACTCGACGAGTGGATCAGGTCAACCCCGGACGTGTTCTGGGACGCCGTCGCGCTGGAAGACCGGGCCACGGGAAGCCGGCGAGCTTCGGTCAGTGAAGGGCCTGGGCCGCCGGTTCGCCTGGCGTGAGTATGTCGAGCAATCGACGGGATTGCGCATCTTCAAGTAAGTGGGACGACCGACGGGACTGTCGATCGACGATCCTGCACCGTCCGGGACGACGCACCGTCCGGCCGAGGAAGGCCCCCGCGACATCCCGCTCGGCCTCGACGACGAGGTCGAGACGCAACTGCTCGCGGCGACCCGGATCCACAGACGACACCCAGGATCGGGTCGTGTCCTGAATCGTACGCGTGTCCGGCGTCGCGACACGGCGGCGCCGGGCGTGGCGCCGATGCCAGCAACCCGACCCTTCGAACTCCGGCCGTCGACCGCTCGGCAGCCCGGGAGTTCGCCTTCCGCTTCGGGCGGCCGTTGTCCCCGGGCACGGACGAGGCCGCGCCTGGAGGGCGGTCCGCGACCGCGCCGAACGCTACGCCCCCCGACTGGTCGGGACAAGGGCGTAGGCGTGGAGGGCGTGGCGACGGGCAACCTGTTTGGGGAGCCCGTCGTGCATCACAACCGCGGGATCGTGGCGTCTGTGGGCCGCTTCCCGCAGGTCGGGGGCGAGAACCAGCCGGATCAGGGCCAGGCCGCCGTCCGAATCGCCGCCTGCGTCAACGCGCTAGCCGGGGTCGCATCCCCGGTCCACGCCGTCGCCGAGACGCGTGTGGTCCTGGCCGACCTGATCTCGGGCCGGATCGGCCCGAACGACAACCGAGTCGTCCGGGCCTATGCCCTGCTATCCACCGACGACCGGAATCGTATGTAAAAACGCCGTTTTTAGGGAGTTGCAATCATGAGAGTCGCCGCACAAGCGAAGATGGGGTACTACCCCATCGACGACGGGGCCGCCGGGTTGATCGCCCGGCGGCTTTCGCGTTCCGGGGCCGCGAAGCTCCACGGCACGAAGATCCTCGACCCGTGTGCCGGCGAGGGCCGTGCCCTGTCCATCCTGGCGAATGCCCTGGGGCTCGACCTCGCCACGGATGCCTACGCCATCGAACTGGACGGCCACCGGGCCGACCAGTGCCGGGCGCTGGGCATCGGCAACGTGCTCGGCGCCGCGACGTTCTTCGCGGCCAAGGTGCCGCATCAGTCGTTCGGGCTCGTCTACTGCAACCCGCCCTACGACTTCGAGGTCGGCGGCGGCATCCGCGAAGAGGAACGGTTCGCGATCGAGTCGGTCAAGCGGCTGGTGCCCGAGGGCATCCTCGTGCTGGTCGTGCCGATCGAGACCATCCGGCGCGACGACGTGATGACGTTCCTGGACACGCGATGCGAGGGCCTGGGCGTCTGGGCGCTGCCCGAGGACGTCCGGGCTTATCGCGAGGTCGTCTACATCGGCAAGAGGCGGAAGACCGAATGGCCGGAGTCGAAGGCCCGGTTCGACGGGTTCCTGCGGACGTCCCGACTCTGGGCTCGCGACTACACGCCGAACTACCTCGACGGGCCGATGGGCCTGCTGCCCTTCGAGGTTCCACCCTCCCACGGCCCGAAGGTGTTTCGGAAAGGGGGTTACACCCCGGAAGAACTGGAGCGCATCGCGGACGATTCCCCGCTGCTGAAACTCTTCCGCGAGCCCGTCACGCGACCGCTCCGCCGTCCGCCCTTGCCGGCCTTCACCGGGCACATCAGCCAGATGCTCGCATCGGGCATGCTCGACGGCCTGCTGGAGCCGCCGGGCGAGGCCCCGCACGTCGTTCGCGGCACGGCCCGGAAGCTCAAGGCCAAGACCGAAGAGTCGGTCAACGTCAATGAGGACACCGGCGTCGCCACCGAGAAGACCGTCATCACCGAGTTCATCACCATCAGCGTGCGGACGGTCGATGCCGAAGGCATCATCCGCACCCTGGAGCAGAAGATCGCCCTGGCACCGATCGAGGAATGAACCATGTATCAAGACGTCATCTATTCCGCTTACTGCGGAACTGGCCCACACCGAACCTTGATTCGACACTCTCGCGGCGCACGCCGGAGGATGCCGCCCGGCGGATTCAGGCGGCACCACAGGCACCTCAAATACCCCGTCACGATCCATAACCGGGGCTGGATGTGGGAACTCAAACGGAGTACGACCCGCGATGGGTACGGTGATTTCCGACCTGAAGGCTGCCTCAACATCGACCGCGGCATTGCGACGACTGCGGCGCGACTCGTGAGCGACGACAGGCCGACTTACCCGTACAAGGCGATCCGCTTGCCATGTCTGCGAGAAGTGCGCGGACAAGTGCCCCGTGCGTGCGGCGCTTCGAGCGAAAACTGCGATTGTCAGGACGACATCCCCTGCGAATCGTGCGGGGAACCGTCTGCGTTCGTGCATCTCATGACCGACGGCGACTGCCTGTGCGATGAGTGCTTCGAGGAGGAATCGGAACGAGAGGGCTACGAGGAGGACGACGATGCCTAGAACCTACGGCTACATGCGCTACTCGACCGACAAGCAGGATGACGAGGGCCAGCGGCACGACATCCTCAAGCGGGCGAAGGCGGACGGTCGCTCGATCGACACCTGGATCTGCGATCCCGCGATCTCGGGCAAGGTCGCCCTGTTCAAGCGGCCGGGCGGCAAGGAACTCGACGCGCTGCTCCGCAAGGGGGACGTCGTCTACGTGGCGAAGCTCGACCGGGCGTTCCGCCGGGCCGCCGACTGCGCCGTCGTCATGGAGACCTGGGGACGCCTCGGCGTCTCTATCGTCATCTGCGACCTGCTCGGGATGACCGTCGACCTGTCCAGCCCGATCGGTCGGTTCATCGTGCTGATCCTGGCGGCCGTCGCGCAGCTTGAGCGTGAGTTCATCTCCGAACGCACGAAGTCGAGCCTCGCCCAGCGCCGGGCCAGGCGGCAGGCCACGAACCAGCACGCCGGCTACGGCTACACCTGGAGGAAAATCTACGACCCCGACCGCGGGAAGTACGTCAAGACCCGTGTCGACGATCAGGACGAACGCAACCTGATGCGGGAGATCGTCCGCTGGAAGCTGGACGGCCACTCGTGGGACGACATCTACCAGCACGTCAACTACACCCTCCGCGCCCGGACGAAGACGGGGTGCGAATGGTCCATGTCCCGCATCCGCCGCGTCTACGAGGCCCAGCTTGAATACATGAAGGAGCAACCATGAAGAACTTCTACATCTACACCGACAGCCAGGGGGGGATTCCCCAACTGAGGCGCAAGCCCTGGGAGAGTTCAACTCACAAATGGTGGGTCAAGTACGCCGACGACCGCCCGGTCGAGGTCCGTCCGCATGCTGGGCAGGATCGGGTCTGGGACTACAGCAAGTGCGACTACGTTCCGGTCGAGTCCATCAAGAAGGTCATCAGGGCATGAAGGAACAGCCATGAAATCTAGACGCAAGGGGCGGGTCATCTGGAACGAGCGGGGGCGGCCACGCAAGCCGCCCGACCCGCCGTTCTCGATCTTCGAGCACGCGAGGCGGAAGGCGAAGTTCGGCCATCGCGACTGGTTGATCCTGCGATACCCGAATGAGGATGATGCCGCGCGGCTGGTTGACCTCGACTCGATCGACATGGCGATCGTCTGTGTGAAAGACGGCGGCAAGGTGTTTCGAGTCGAGGCGAATACGGGGACGTTCTTTGGTCTCAATGAAGCCATCTTGACCACCATGAGGCGAAACGCCGAGAGAGGACTCCTATGAGCGACGAGACGACCATCTTCGGCACGCTGGTCACTGTCACCGAGGCGGGCGCCAGCGAGGCGATGCTCGACCGGCTGGCGGTCGACGAGAAGTGCGTCATGTACCTGGCCTCGGTCATCTGCCCCGGCATGGCCTACAAGCGGCTCCGCGCAGTTGCTCTCCCAGGAACGCGACGCCGAGTTCCGCACGAACGGCGTCAGGGTCCGCAGGGACGGCGACGAGCGGGTCGGCACGCCGAAGCAACTGATCCGGGCGCCGGATGGGTACGTCCAGTACGCCCACAACCTCGACTACGGCCACGTCCACGCGCTGTTCGTGGCGAAGACGCCGGGCCTGCTCCCGGCGGCGACCGAGGCCCATCTGTGGGCGGAACTCTCGGGCACGCGGTACACGACCCCGCTCCTGCGGGGCTGGCTCCCGTACCTGCTGGCCGAACTCCGCCGCCAGGACGCGCTGACCGACCTCTACAGCCACCGCTGCGCACCGGCCATCCTCACGGCCACCCCGAAGCAACTGGACGACATCGTGGAGCAGGGAATCCGCTCGGGCAAGATCACGGTAGACCGGGCCGCCGCCGCGGGCGAGCCGGCCCCCAGCAAGCGGAGCGTCGCATGAGCAAGCGAATCTACAAGCCTCGCGTTCCGGAATGCGATCTGGAACGGATCGCAAAAAGCGTGGTCGAGGGTTGGATCTATGAAAATCCGCTACTCGCGTTGGAAGCGATCGACTACTGGATTCACGACATCGACCCCCGAGACGTCGTGTTCCTCTCCTTGAGCCTGGCACGGAGGATCAGCGCAATGCGTGGGGACAAATCGGTGATCTCCCTGGCCTCCGCGATTCGTAGTTACCCCGACCAGTGACCCAAAAACGGCGTTTTTACCGACCGGAGAACACCATGAAGCGGCTGACCTTCGGGTCGCTGTTCTCGGGCATCGGCGGCTTCGACCTCGGGCTGGAGCGGGCCGGCATGGAGTGCATGTGGCAGGTCGAGATCGACCCATACGCACGCGACATCCTGGCCCAGCACTGGCCCGACGTGCTCCGGTACGCCGACGTGCGAGACTTTCCACCCAATAACAACCCGGAGGATTACGTTTGTGACCTCATCTGCGGCGGGTTCCCCTGCCAGGACAACAGCAAGGCCCGTTACGGCGGGCTCGGCCTGGACGGGCCGAAAAGCGGGCTCTGGGCGGAGTTCGCGCGGGTTCTTCGCCTGCTACGACCGCGATACGCGATCGTGGAGAACGTGCCAACCCTGCGGCGACGCGGGCTCGACCGTGTTCTCGGCGACCTGGCCGACCTCGGGTACGATGCGGAGTGGTCGTGTTGCCCGGCGACCGCTGTGGGCTGCGCCACACGTCCGCAATCGCCTCTTCATTGTGGCCCACCCTCGTTGCGAGGGACTGGAAGGGCACTGGTTATCGGGGCCAGCTTGGCACGGTCCTGGGTGGCTGCCCGAACCCAACGTGGGCCGAGTGGCTGATGGGGTTCCCGACAAGGTGGACCGAATCCGGACCCTCGGCAACGCGATCGTACCAACCGTCGCGGAACTGATCGGGCGATGGATCATCGCCGCCGAGGCCGCCTGATCCATCAAAAACGGCGTTTTTACCGACCGACCGGGCGGGCTCGCAAGGCCCGCCTGTTTCATTCCTGGAGTCAGACGACCATGAGTCTCGCATCCGTCGCCACGCTGACCGACTACTTCGAGCGCTACGGCACCATGCTCGGCGAGAAGGTCACGAAGACGCTCCGGCCCCTGTTCGTGCCCGATGAGGACACGGCATCGCCGCTGCCGCCGCTGGGCCGTCGCCTGCTGACCGCTCAGTCGTTCATCGTCGAGGGCGCCCGACGCGCCTGGGGCCTCGACCGCTCGCTCGTCCTCTGCGGCGAGACGGGCACCGGCAAGACCACGATGGCCGCCGCCGCCGTCCACGTCCATGCCATGCGGCCCGGCCGCCCGCCCGGCTACCGATGTCTCGTCATGTGCCCCGACCACCTGATCGAGAAGTGGGAGGACGAGATCCGCGACACCATCCCCGGCGCCACGGTCATCACGTTCGAGAAGTCGCGGAAGTCGGGGCGTGACGACTCCTACGTCGAAGTGCTCCAGTATTTCCAGGAACGCCGCCTCGCCCCCGGAACCTGGCGTGAGCCCGACGGCCCGGAGTTCGTCATCCTGGGCAAGAACCAGTCCAAGATGGACCCGCAATGGCGGGGCCTGGGCTTCACGGACAAGCCCACCGGCGCCGTTCGGAGCCTGCCCGGCAAGACCGACTATGCCCGCGACGAGAACGGCTATGTCGTCTATGAGGACGGCAAGCCGAAGCTCGCCACGGAGGTCATCCCCGCCGCGTTCTGCCCGAAGTGCGGCCAGGCGGTTCGCAATCGCAAGGGCAACGCGATTGACCCCGGCATGCTCAATGGCAAGACCGCGAAGAAGCAGCGTTGCGAGGGCCGCTATCTCCAGGAGGTCGATGTCGAGGGCCGCAACCCCACCGGCCTCGATCGCATCTGCCCGCCGCCCGTCGACCTGAACTGCTCCGAGATCGGTCGCCGGTTCGAGGTCCACGGTCGGCAGTACGAGGTCCGGGCCTGCCACGAACCGCTCTGGCAGTACGTGCCGCAGCCCCGCAAGTGGGCGCCGGCCCGGATCATCCAGAAGAAAGGACGGGCCCTGTTCGACTACCTGATCCTCGACGAACTCCATGAGGTCGCCAAGGACACGACCGCCCAGGGCCAGGCGTCCGGCAAGCTGATCGCCTCGGCCCGCCGCGTCATCGGCATGACCGGCACGCTGATCGGCGGCCGGGCTCGCGACCTCTACCCGACCCTGTTCCGCATGGCGGCCGGCGACCTGATCGCCGAGGGCTTCGATTGGGGGAAAGACCTGCCGTTCACCCGCGAGTATGGCCGGATCGAGACGGTCATCACGAAGAAGTACATGACCGGCGCCGCCAGCTTCACCCAGGGCAGCAATGCCCGCTCGATGGCGCAAGGAACTCGACGGCGAGCCGAAGGCGCAGGAGAGCGTCACCCCCGGCGTCATGCCCAGCTTCTTCGGCCGGTTCCTCATCGGTCGCTCGCTGTTCGTCACCCTGGCGGACATGAGCGAGAACCTGCCGCCGATCATCGACGACGCCCGCTCACTGGTCGAGATCCCGATGGATGAGGAACTCGAAACCGCCTACAAGGAAGTCCAGACCAAGCTGGTCAACACCTGCGCCGAGCTTGCCCGCAAGGGCTGCAACAAGCTGCTCGGGGCCATGCTCCGCACGCTGCTCGATTACCCCGACTACCCGTTCGGGTGGGACACCATCGGCTACTACGACCGCGACGGCGACAAGTCCCCCAGCAACTTCGTCCCGGTCATCGACCCGCCCGACCTGGGGACCGAGATGCGGGCGAAGGAACGGGCGCTCGTGGAACTCTGCCGTCGCGAGAAGGCCGAGGGCCGGCAGGTCTGGGTCTACGTCCAGCAGACCGACAAGCGGGACATCCAGCCCCGGCTGGCGACGTTCCTCCGCGACGTCGGGCTTGAGGTCGAGATCCTGCGGTCGAAGGCCACCGAGCCCCGCCAGCGCCTGGAACTGGATCAAGCGGAACGGGCCGGGGGCCGACGTCATCCTCAGCCATCCCGGCCTCTGCGCCACCGGGCTGGACTTCTTCGACAAGCACGACTGGTCGTTCAACTTCGCGACGATCGTCTTCTACGAGATGGACTATCAGACGAACCTGATCCGACAGGCCGGGCGCCGGCACTGGCGGATCGGCCAGCCGAAGGAGTGCCGAACGTATTACTTCTACTACAAGGGGACCATGCAGGAGCGGCAGGTCAAGCTGGTCGGCGAGAAGTTCGCGGCGGCCCGCTCGCTCGAAGGGAAGTTCTCCGAGGAGGGCCTGGCCAGCCAGTGCTCGGGCGTCTCGGAACAGATGGCCCTGGCGAAGTCGCTCGACGAGAAGATCGCCGACGTGCGGGGCTCGTGGGCGAAGCTGACGCCCGCCCAGCAGAAGGTCATCCGGGCCAGCGCGGAGACGATCGTCGCCCTGGCCCAGCAATCCGCCTCGAACCCGGACGCCTTCGAGGCCGCCCGCTTCGTCGGCCAGCAAGTCGTCGGCTCGATCTTCGCCGGGGAGCCGCTCACCCAGGAGGAACTTGACGAACTCGACGACGATGACCTCGAATTGCTCGACAAGGAACTGCTCGACGACGACCTGGCCGGCGCCCTGGCGAAGCTGGGCATCAGCCTGGACGACGACGATGACCTCGATGATCTCGACTGACCAACGCCGCCCCGGCTCTGTACGGGGCCTTGCTGTCCGCCCTCATCATCGGATACACTTAATTACCCGCGAGTGGTAAGCTGGATTAGTCACCCGGCAACGCGGTACGACCTCCCTAAACCCGTGAGTCGTCGCTGCCCACCGCGGGTCTCCCTCACTTTCACCACGCCTCCTCCTCATCACGTCCCTCGCGCGGCCGCGTCCTGCCGACTCAAATCATTAGTAACTCTCGCCTCCCTGCTGAGTAACGTTCGGGTCGGGCAGGCTGGCCCGCTCATCATTGCACGATCCCGACTACTGAAACCGGGATCATCCGCATCACGCCTCGACCGCCGCTAACCGCACGCGGCGTGGCCCGGTTCCGAGTCTCGGATTCTTCGATTCGCCTAATCCGCGTGGCACCAGTCGATCCCCCGGTCCGTCGATTCGCTCCAGTTCTATGGTCAGTATCGTGGCGGTTGGTGTTGCGATTCACGAGCCCCCCCATCGCTCCCCCCAGGCCGCCATCCCTTCGGACCGGCCCCGCCCTCTCAGGCCCCGCGACGCGTCGACGGGGCAGGTTCGCCGCCCTCGGTTGGTTCGTCTAATCCCGACCTTCGGTTGCAAATCGGCGGTAATCACGGGAGAATCCGTTGGATGGGTGGGAGACCACGACCGTTTCGTCGTGTTCTTTCGCGAGTTTTTCATTCGCCTACTTCAGGTTAGGCGGCTCAGCCGTGGCTTGGTTTCTGCGGCATATCCGTCGGATTCGTCGGGTCTGGCTGCCGCTCCCGTGGGGGGTAAACCGCGGGAGGTCGTCATCGACCTGCGCGGCGTCTCGTCTCGGGATGACTTCCAGCGTGAGCTATCACGGCACTTCGCCATCGCCGCTGACCACCGCGAACTGTGGGGCTCGCTCTACCGGGCGCTCCTCCTTGATCGGCCCGGCCCGGCCCGCTACGCCTACGCCTCATCGGCTGGGCGGGCTTCGAGGCGCGGATGCCCCGATATGCTCGTCGGCTGAGGCGTCTGTTGATGGGTCATCAACGCCTGCGAGGCGATCGGATCGGCGGCGTCCCGCTGCTCTCGGTCGAAACCGCCTAACCGGCGGTTGCAGCGGACCCGGCCCGCAGGTAGGCTTCAGGTTGTGCGGAGGCTTGCTCTATGCGGGCCGGTCCGCTCAACCTTTTCGTTAGGCGGCTCCTCGAACGCAAGCTCCGGGCTTGTTTGCAGCTTGAAACGCACCGATCCGCGCCGGCGTGAAAACCACCGTCGGCTCGTCTGGGAAGTGCTCACCGAGATCCTGAACGACGACGCGGTGATGCCCAACATCGACTGCAGCGACTTGGTCGTCTCGATCCGAAGGCTGGGATTCGGCACCACGCCTCGTACAATCTTCGTTGATGTCCATGGCCGTTTCCGCCGGGCCGAGATGCGAGGCAACGCCGGTCGGATCTGGATGGAACGGGCCAAGGCGATTGGCGAAGAAACGTTCGACGATCTCACGGACGTCATGGTTTTCCCGAGGCACAGGCAGGTCATCGCTCAGGAGTTGCAGAAGCGTTTGGGGTTGCCGTACCTCCCGGTGATTGAGCCGTTCGAGGTTGCTTTTGGCTGGTCGCTGAACCCGATCGGCATGAAGCAAGAGTTCTACTGAGCCGCCTAACCTCGCGCGGCTGCGGACCCGGCCCGCCGCGTCGGCTTCCAGTCAGTCCCAGCGGTCCCTCGGCGGGCCGGTCCGCTGAGCTTCGGCGTTAGGTGGCGAATGCCGTTCGAATCTCCGGGTCGGCCCGACGTTCGCCTTGCAATCGACGTCGAGCCGTCTTACGGTCGTAAGACGATGCTCGTCACACCGGCGCTGAGCGGGTGTACCACCGATCTCGTTTTGCAGGCGAAGTCACACTGGGGTTGCGGGGGCCCATCCGATGAAATGGTACCCGGTCATGCTTCTCCTGGCAGCGGCCGGCCCCGCCGTGTCGATCCCTGCGGATGATCAGGGCACGGCCGACGCCGCACGATTGGAGGGCCGATGGAAGGTCGTGGCCCTCGAATCAGACGGCAGGAAAGCCACCCCGGCGGAACTGGATGCGATGAAGGACGGCGGCTGGGTCTTCAAGGGGACGGAGGTCTCATTCGAGGACCCACGTATCCCCACCGTGACGTCCTCATTCAAGCTCGATCCCGGCAAGGACCCGAAGGAGATTGACGTTATCGGCCTGGACGGCCCTCAGAAGGGCAAGTCGATGGAGGGAATATACAAGTTGGAGGACGGACGACTGACAATCTGCGTCCGCGATCTCGCATCGGCCGGCAAGGGACGGCCAAGCGCCTTCGTCACGGAAGCGGGTAGCGGTCTGGGTCTCATCGTCCTCGAACGGGCCGGTCGCTGACCCGCTGATGAGGCGAAGAACCGCCTGACCTCACGCTGCAGCGGACCCCGGCCGCCGCGGGGGGGTTGTGGTAATATCGAGCTTGATTCTCGGCGGCCGGGTCCGTTGAGCTTGGTCGTTCGGGGTCGGAGGGCAGATGCTGATGCGAGGGGTGCCGACCGATCTCGACCTCAGTCCCATTCGTGATGGCGAGGTCGTGCAGATTTGCTTCGGGCAGAATCAGGCTCAAGTGCGCTTCCACCCAGCGGCTAGTCTCAGCATCGAGGGCCGCTGGGTGCTGGAGGACGAGTCCGGGCGGGTCATCGCTCGCGACTCGCCGGAAGCCGGGAACGGGTTCGCCCCACTACTCCGATTGCTCGGGCGGCGGGTCGTCGGCTCGGCGGTGGCGGCGCCCGAGTCCTTCGCCCTGGAATTCGATGGCGGCATGCGACTGCGAGTGTACGATAGCTCGTCGGAGTCCGAGTCGTTCTCGATCCAGCCTGGCGACATCTTCGTCTGAGGGGACGACGCCTAACCTCGCGCGGCGACGGACCCGGCTCGCCACGTCAGATCTTGCTCCGATTCCAGGTTGCTCAGGTAATACGGTCCGCTGAGCTTGGCATTAGGCGGCGGAGGAACTGCCCTCCGTCCCGCAAGATCCGTCGACCATCAGCGGCTAGCTAGGTACAGTCACGAGCGGAGCACATACGGAACGGGCGAAGGTCCTTTTCGAACGGAGGTCGATATGAAGGGGCTGACGTTGGGCTTGGCTGGCGTTCTGATGGCTGGGGCGGCGGCGTGGGCCGATGGGCCTGCTACCTTCCGAGGCAACGGGACGGATCTGAGGGCCGAGTTGTCTCCTCCCTTCCCATTTCGGGGCGCTGGGCAGGACTTGAGGGTTGAGGCGAAGTATCTTGAGGTCGGCTTCAAGCAAGGGTGGGGCAACTTCACCTTCCCCAGGATTCAGGCACCGCAAGTTGAGCAACGACTTCAGGAAATTGAGCGGAAACTGGATCGTATTCTCGAAGAGATTGAGACCATGAAGTCTTTGCCTCGCTGAGCGGCCACGCCGCCTAACCTCTCGCTACAGCGGACCCAGCCCGCCGTGGCGTGTGTTGGGCAATCGTGGCTTTTTCTCGGCGGTCCGGTCCGCTAAGCTTGGACGTTCGGCGGCCATTCCATCGGAGGCTGGCATGAAGGTAGCCGGGATTGTGTTGGCCGTTCTGGGCGGTCTGATGATCCTCAGTGGACTGAACCTCGCCCTCACGAAGTACGACCTCAATTCATCGCATGATCAGAGCAAGCTATTCGGAAGTCTTGGCTTCTCCGCCTTGTTACTCGTGGCGGGCATAGTCCTGATCAAGAAATCAGGTTCAAAGCGCTGAGCGCGACGCCCGCCTATCCTTGCTCTGCAGCGGATCCAGACCGCCGCATCGGTTCCTGGTAACATCAAGGCTTCACATTCGTCGGGCCGATCCGCCGAACAGATGGCGTCGGGCCGCCGGTTTCCCGTCGGGATCAGGCCCCCGAGCCCGGAAACCTCGCCCGCGTCTCAGGGAGGGAGTGCCGGACCATGAACCGCTATCAACTCCTCGCGGCCGAGATCTACGGCTACAGCTTCGCCAATTACCGGGATCACCTGGGGATCGGCAACGTCCGGTACGACGAACTGATGCCGGATGCGGCACGTATGCTCGAAGGCGCGGAGGCGCAAGGCTGGTCGGTCGAGAGGGTGGCGCGCGAACTCGACATGGAGGTCGACGAGGCGGAGGAGCTACTCCAGGCGTACCGCCGCGCCCGCGACGTCGTCGATGCCGAGAACGCGGCCGAGTCGTTCCGCTGGGCAGTAAGGCAATCCATCGAGCGTGCGGTCGCCGAGGGGCTGGGGGATGAGGCCTCGGTGGAGCGGCTGGTTACCCAGATCTGCTACCGGGCATCCGACCTGGCAATCCTTCTGGATCTTGAGGGCACGCCGCTGTCCCACTACTCGCGAAACTTGCGCCGGGAGCCTGGCGTCGAGTACGGCGAGGGTTATTTCGAGGGGTGAGAGCGCGGTCCGATCTCGCGCGCAACGGGCCCGGCCCGCCGCAGCGCTCCTTGACCGGGCAGGTTTCCCCTCGGCGGATCGGTCGCGGAACATCTCCGACGGACGACTTCGGGTGTGCGATCGACGGTCAGAAGTCCCCCGAGGGGAAAGCCGAGATGGCGTGCAAGTTTGGCGAGGGGCCGCCAGGCGCGTGGGAGTTCCGCCCGTCGGGCGAGGCCGATCCGGCCACGACGGCCGAACTCCGGGCCCGCGCCGCGGAGGCGTTCCCGCGGCGCAAGAGCCTGTGGTCGCGGCTGTTCGGCGGCTGACCGGCCGAGCCACCCAGAGCGCACGGCGACCGCCCCGGCCGACCGCTACGTTCGTGGTCATCTCGGACGCGGTTCGTTCGGGGCGGTTACCGGGCTTGGTCAGTTGCTCCAGGGAGGTTCAAGGAGGGGATCCAGTAGCTCCACACGGCCGGTCGATGCCGAACCGGCAGCGGCCCTCCTGCAGGTTGCCAATCTTGAGAACACAGTTCGCACTCGTACCAGTCGCGAGACCACCCTCTTCCGTCACGAGGATGGGCGGCTGTACGGCTCGAGAGAGTCGAACCTCCAAACCCTACCCGGAAACGCCGGACGGCGGCCTTCCCGGGTCCAAGGTGGTAGCTCCCTCGCCCTCATCGAGGACCTCACGCGGACTTTCCGGGATCATGGGGGCGACAGGAAGGTCCGCCACGACGCGAACCCCGGACCGGCGGAAGATATCCGTGGTGACGTGAGCCGCCCGGTGTTGACAGGCTAGAGAGGTTTCCGCTCGGGTGGAGAGGTTCTCTCCAGGGCACGCAGGGCTGGGCCGGTTGCCCTCGGCTGACGGCCTATACGGTCAGCGGCCACTACGGCAGAGCAGACTTGATGAGGGCATCGAGGCCCTTGAAGACCCCCAACGTTCGCTGGTGAACCGGACATAACCTCCTGCGTCCTGGCAAGTAAGGAAAGCCGCACGGGTGATTCGGAATGTCTCGACTCTTTGCCAACAGACAGTATGATCTAGAGTCACCACATCGTCTGGTGCCGTGATGCGCGAATCTGCTGGGAGCAGAGACAGTTACGTCGATCGATTGGCCGTCGTCTTGATTGAGTCCAACAAGGATGTCGCGGATCGCAAGCAATTCGGCAATAATGCCAGCATCAATGGGATTTCGCGTCGGAACATCAAGCGTCCACACCAGCCGGACCATGATGCTGGAGGAACTATCGCTCGTTCTCGATAAGGTCCCGTTCGACGTCGACAAGAGTGTCTACGTGTCCGCGATTGTCGATGAGAACGTTCTCGGCAAGCCCACCCGGACGACTCGTCTCAAGACGGCGAAGCGACTGGTCGAACTTTACGCATTGGATCCACACTGCCCGATTTTCCGATCGTTCCGAGACTACTGGCGGGGAGATCCAGCCGGCCGGCCGATGCTCGCCTTCCTGACAGGCGCGGCCCGCGACCCGTTGCTCCGCGAGATGTCGCCGTTCGTCATCGGCGTGGATGTCGGTGAGGGGGTTGGGTCGGAACCGATCGCCAGGTTCCTCGGCGAGCGGTACCCGCAGCGGTTCGGCCCGAGTACGGCCTTTGCCACGGCGCAGCGACTCGCCTCGACCTGGACGCAGGCCGGCTTCCTCCAGGGCAAGGTCCGCAAGACGCGTGTCCTCCCGCGCGTGACGCCCGTCGTGCTGGCCTTCGCCGTCACCCTGGGCCACCTAGGCGGGTTACGGGGAGGGCTGTTGCTCAAATCCCCCTGGACGGACCTCCTCGACCGGAAACCGGCCGAGTTGCAGGATCTGGCCTTCGAGGCGTCCAGCCAGGGCTGGATGAACTATAAAGCGGCCGGGGAGGTCATCGAGATCTCATTCCCCGAGAGCCCGGCGTCGAGAGGCGAGGAGCGATCATGAGCCGGATCGACCAACTTCGCAAGAACTACCAGCGAGTTTGCAGCCTACACTGGGACGATAAGCTCGCGGGGCCGCAGCGGGTCTGGATGGCGGTCTACGACAAGGAAGATGAGCGCAAGCTCCGGTTCAGGATCAGCCTCTTCGAGCACGCCACACACCAGGCCGGACACCTCTGGCACGCCATCGACCTGACGAACGCCTTCGCCGACTGGCTGTGCAGCCCGCCTTACTCCGGCTACGCGCCGAGTTACTTCGAGTCCCCGACCCTCCTGGACGACGCCCCGCTCGCCGCGTTCCGGCAGTTCGTGGCCGATCGCATCAACCAGGCCCTCAACTCTCCGCCGGAGCCGTCCCGCTCCGTGGTCGCCATCTCCGGACTGGCGTCGCTGTTCGGCTTCACACGGATCTCCGAGGTCCTGCCCCTGGTCGAGTCGAACATCCAGGGCCGCTTGCTCGTCCTCTTCCCCGGCGTCTACGAGCAGGACAACTACCGGCTCCTCGACGCCCGAGACGGCTGGAACTACCTCGCCATCCCGATCACCAGCAGCGAGGGGGATCATTGATGACACGGAACCGCGAGTTCTACGAGAAGGACCCCCTCTCGAACCGGTTGCTGAACAACGGCGTGGCAAAGGTGACGACCGGCCAGTCCGACCCCGAGGTCGAGACCCTCCGCTACGAGATCGGCAATTTCGTCTGCGACGGACAGTACGCCGAGGGCCTGAATCGCATCCTGTCCACGTACCTCGGCAATCTCGACAAGTCGGAGCAACCGGGCGTCTGGGTCAGCGGCTTCTACGGATCGGGCAAGAGCCACCTGGTCAAGATGCTCCAGCACTTCTGGATCGACTTCGAGTTCCCGGATGGGGCCAAGGCACGCGGCCTGCCGAGGAGCGTCCCTAGCCAGATCAAAGACCAGTTCAAGGAGTTGTCCACGGTCGCCAGGCGAGCCGGAGGCCTGCACGCGGCGGCGGGGACGCTCGGGTCGGGGGCGGGCGAGAGCGTCCGCCTGGAACTGCTCGGCATCATCTTCAAGTCGGTTGGCCTGCCGGCAAACTATTCCCGCGCCAACTTCATGATGTGGTTGCGACACGAGGGCCTGGAAGAGACCATCCGAGAGCATATCAGGACGGCCGGCCTCGACTTCGAGATGGAGCTATCCAACCTCTACGTGTCGAACGCGATCGCCGCGGCCATCCTCGCGGCGCAGCCGCCGACTTCGCCAGAACGCCGGCCGATGTAAAGATGCTTATGCATCAGCAATTCCAGAATAAGCCCGACATCTCGATCGACGAGATGATCGACAAGATCACGCAGGCGATCGGGATCAGCGGGAAGCTGCCCTGCACGCTGATCGTCCTCGACGAGGTCCAGCAATACATCGGCGACAAGGTGGAGCGATCCAAGGCCGTCCAGGACGTCCAGGAACAATGTTGCTCACGGCTCGGGTCGAGGATCATGTTCGTCGCGACCGGCCAGAACGCCCTCTCGGGCACGCCCCTGTTGCAGCGGTTGCAGGGTCGGTTCCCCGTCACGATCGAGTTGCAGGACACCGACGTCGAGCAGGTCACCCGCGAGGTCATCCTCAAGAAGAAGCCCTCGGCCGAGGGCACGCTTGCAGCGTTCTTCGACACCCACATGGGAGAGGTCCAGCGGCATCTCACGGGGACGAACCTCGCCCTGTCCAACCGAGACCGGAAGTTTCTCGTCCAGGACTACCCGATCCTCCCCACCCGGCGCCGGTTCTGGGAGCGGGTGCTCCGGGCCGTGGACAAGGCCGGCACAGGCGCCCAGCTGCGCAACCAACTCTGGGTCGTCCACGACGCCGCCCTGCGGACCGCCGACCTGCCGCTCGGTCAGGTCGTCAGCGGGGCCTTCATCTACGACTCCACAATCAAGAGCAAGGTGCTCCAGTCCGGCGTCATGCTCCAGGAGATCGCCGAGAACATCGAGAAGCAGCGGGGCGAGCAGAACGGCGAACTCCGGTACGAAC
Organism: uncultured Isosphaeraceae bacterium; assembly: GCA_963779675.1. Classification (GTDB taxonomy): domain Bacteria; phylum Planctomycetota; class Planctomycetia; order Isosphaerales; family Isosphaeraceae; genus CAVZZM01. Next base: position 842,021 of record CAVZZM010000012.1, on the reverse strand, counting down.
TCTGCGCCCTCATCTTCCTGATCGGCCAGTTGCCGCACGAAGGGCCGGCCGACACCGGCCTCCGGGCCAACGCCGAGACGCTCGCCGACCTCCTCGTCACCGACCTGGCCCACAGCAGCGCCGACCTCCGCAAGAAGGTGCCGGAACTGCTCGACACGCTGGAGACCTCCGGCGCCGTCATGCGGGTCGAAAACGAGTACCGGATGCAGACCCGCGAGGGGGCCGAGTGGCACCAGTCGTATGACCTGGCCCGCAACCGGCTCCTGGCCGACACGGGCACGGGCCTGCTGGGCAGCGAACGCTCGCAACTCCTGAAGTCGCATTGCAGCGAGGTCCTCAAGAAGTCGAAGCTGCTCCACGGCGTCAGCAACGAGCCCCGCAAGTACGAACTCCATTTCGGGAGCACGCCGCCCACGGCCACCGGCGCAACCATCCCGGTCTGGGTTCGCGACGGCTGGGAGTTCGAGGAGAAGACGATCCTGAACGACGCCCGAACCGCCGGGGACACCGAGGCCGTCGTCTACGGCTTCATCCCTCGCACCCGGGCCGAGAGCCTGAAGCAGGCGATCGCCAGTTATTACGGGGCGAAGACGACGCTCGACGCCAAGGGGGCACAGAACACCCCCGAGGGCGTCGAAGCCCGCAAGGCGATGGAGACGCGCCAGGCACAGTCCGAGAAGGCGCGCGATGAACTGATCAACGACATCCTGAACGGGACGGCCATCTACCTGGCCGGCGGTGAGGAGGTCCGGGGCTCGATCCTGCTGGAGGACCGCGTCAAGGAGGCGGCGACGGCCTGCCTCGATCGACTCTTCCCGAAGTTCCACCTGGCCGACTCGCCCGACTGGCACAAGGTCATCGACCGGGCCAGGAAGGGGGATGGCGACGCCCTGGCCGCGATCGGCCACAAGGGCGACTGCGAGACGCACCCGGTCAGCAAGGCGGTCATCGACCACGTCGGCAGCGGCAGGCGGGGGACCGACATCCGCAAGCACTTCGCGGACTCGCCCCATGGCTGGCCCCGAGACGCCATCGACGCCGTCCTCCTGGTCCTGTCCAACGCGGGCATCCTCCAGGCCCGGAGCGGCAGCGAGGTCATCCCCAAGGGCAAGCTCGACCAGAAGAACATCCAGTCGACCGAGTTCCGGGTCGAGTCGATCAAGCTCGGCGTCACGCAGTTGATCGGCATCCGTGCCCTGTTCAAGAAACTGGGCCTGAAGGGCCAGCCGAACCAGGAGTCGGCCGATGCGTCCCAGTTCCTCGACCGGATGACCCGACTCGCCGAGGAGGCGGGCGGCGACGCCCCGCTGCCCGGGTTACCGAGCACCAGCCACCTGGACGACCTCGCCAATCGGGTCGGCAACGACCAACTCAAGGCGATCCTCGACCTCAAGGACTCGCTCGCCCAGGAAATCACCGACTGGCAGCGGCGGAAGGAGTTGATCGGGCAGCGCCTGCCGCGGTGGACCGTGCTCCAGAACCTCATGACACACGCCAACGGCCTGCCGGTCGCCGACGAGTTGCGGCCCGAGGTCCAGGCGATCCGGGACCATCGCAGCCTCCTCAACGACGCCGACCCCGTGCCCGGCATGGTGTCCCGGCTCACCGAGGCGCTGCGGAAGGCCCTGACCGAGGCCCACAACGCCTGCACCACCGCCCACGAATCCGGCCTGGCGGACCTCGAAGCCAGGCGCCCTGGCAGGCGATCACGCCGGATCAGCGGTTCGAGATCCTCTCCAGTCAGGGCATCCGCCAGATGCCGGAGATCGCGGTGGGGACCACCGAGGAGGTCCTGCGCAGCCTGTCGAACCACACGCTGAGCGAACTCTGGGCGATCCGCGACGCCTTGCCAACCCGGTTCAACAACGCCCTGGCGGCGGCGGCGAAGCGGCTGGAGCCCAAGGCCCAGGAGGTCAAGCTGCCGGGCGGGACGATCAAGGACGAGGACGACCTCCAGTCCTGGCTGGCCTCGGCGGAGGAGGCGATCCGCGAGAAGCTGGACGACGGCCCGGTCATTCTGTGAGCGACGCGATCTGAGGACGAGCGCAATGGCGACCCTGCCCACGAACCTGCGGAAGCAACTGGAATCGGTCTGCGTCGAGGCCCGCGAGAAGGCGGAGACGGCCGCGCGGGCGGCGCTGCGGAAGTGGGCCGTCGATCAGTCCGCGGTGTTCGCGCACTTCTCCGAGGTCGAGAAGGCCATGCGGCTTCGCCTGCGGGCGCGAGGCCGGCAGGTGGGCGACGTCGTGCTGGCGAACAAGTCCCAGACGATCGACGCCCTGACGCAGGAACTGGCCTATGAGGCGTGGCACCGGATGCTGTTCGCCCGGTTCCTGGCCGAGAACCACCTGCTGATGCACCCGGACGGGGTGGCGGTCAGCCTGGAGGAGTGCGAGGAACTGGCGGCCGACGAGGGGGCGCCGAACGGCTACGTGCTGGCCGCCCGGTACGCCAGCCGGATGCTGCCGCAGATCTTCCGCGCCGACGACGTGCTGCTGGAGATCGAGTTCGCCCCGGAGCAGCGGCTCGCCCTGGAAAAGCTGCTGGCCAGCCTGCCCCGCGAGACGTTCACCGCCGACGACAGCCTGGGCTGGGTCTACCAGTTCTGGCAGGCGAAGCGGAAGGACGAGGTCAACAGGAGCGGCGACAAGATCGACGGCCGCACGCTCCCGGCGGTCACGCAGCTGTTCACCGAGCATTACATGGTGGAGTTCCTGCTCCACAACACCATCGGCGCCTGGTGGTGCGCCCGCCACGGCATCCAGGGGCCGCCGGGCGGCGCGGGCGTCCCGGAGGGCCAGGCCCCGGTGCCGCTGGATTACCTCCGCTGGCGGGACGACGGCACCCCGGCCGCCGGCGCGTTCGAGGGCTGGCCGAAGACCCTCCGGCGAGTTCACCATGCTCGACCCCTGCTGCGGGAGCGGGCATTTCCTGGTGGCCGCCTTCCGGTTGCTGGTGCCGCTGCGGAGGCACGACGAGGGGCTCTCGGCCCACGACGCCTGCGACGCCGTGCTGCGGGAGAACCTCTTCGGCCTCGAACTCGACCCCCGCTGCACCCAGATCGCGGCGTTCGCCCTGGCGCTGGCGGCGTGGACCGCGTCCGACGACGACGGCCAGCCCCTCGGCCACTGGGACCTGCCGCCGCTGAACATCGCCTGCTCGGGCCAGGGGGTCGTCGGCACGAAGGAGGACTGGACGCGGTTCGCCAACGGCGACGGCAAGGCCCGCGAGGGGATGGAGCGGCTCTACGACCTGTTCCGCAAGGCGCCGACGCTCGGCTCGCTGATCGACCCCCGCACCGTGGCCGAGGACCTCTTCGCCCTCGGGTTCGAGCACCCTGCGCGGCACGGTCGAACGCGCCTTGAAGAAGGCCGAGGCCCAGGCCGACCCGGACCGCGCGGCCGTCGGCGTCGCGGCCCAGGGGATCGCCTTCGCGGCCTCGCTGATGGCGCGGGAGTTCACGCTGGTCGCCACCAACGTCCCGTACCTCGCCCGGGGCAAGCAGGCCGAGGAGTTGCGGGACTATATCGCCGATGTCTATCCCGCCGCCAAGGCCGACCTGGCGACCGCGTTTGTTGAGCGGTGCCTGGAGTATTGCGACTCAGGCGGCTCGACGGCCCTCGTCACGCCGCAGAACTGGCTGTTCCTCGGCTCGTACAAGGCGTTCCGAGAATGTTGCTTGCGGCAGGTGACTTGGAATGTGGTGGCGAAGCTCGGGCCAGGAGCTTTCGAGACTATCAGCGGCGAGGTCGTCAACGTAGCTCTACTGATCCACACCGCTACGCCATGCCGAACGAGGATCATATATTTGTAGGACTGGATGCGACTCGTGACGAACTCGCCAGAGGAGAAGGCGGAATCTCTGAAAGCTGCCAACACACTTGCGATTTGCCTCCAAGCGAGCAATTTACAGAATCCGGACGCTCGTATTTGCGATTGCAGCGATGAGCCACGCTAATTCTTCTGAACAGATTATGCGACGAGTCATCATGGGTATTAGCACGCGGCGACTGATCCACGGTTTCGGCAGATGTTCTGGGAAGTTGCCACGATTGGGAAGGATGGGTATGTCAGCAAGCACCGTCGAACAGACGAAGCATTTGGCGGAAAGGAGCATATGCTTCTATTGGGAAGAGGGCGAAGGCAGGCTTCGCAAGTTGATGCGAAGAGAGAGACTAGAAGGCAGTACGCAATGGAGCTCGAGGCGGGAGGCTTGGGGCAAACGCGGGGTTGTCGTAATGCAGATGGGCAACTTGCCCGCTTCCATTTACTACGGGGATCTGTTCGACAACAACGTCGCTGTGATCGTTCCTAAATCCGCGCCTCACTCTGCCGCTATCTGGTGCTTCTGCAAGTCTCCAGAATTCCACGACTGCAGTCCGGCAGAATCAACCAAAAGCTGAAAGTCACGAATGCCGACGCTTGTCAAAGTCCCCTTCGACCTCGAACGCTGGCAGCAAGTCGCCGCCGAGGAGTACCCGAACGGCCTGCCCGAGCCGCACAGCGACGACCCGACCCAATGGCTCTTCAAGGGCCACCCGAAGGGCTCGACCGACCCGCTCCAGGTCGCCGTGGCCCGGCTGCTCGGCTACCGCTGGCCGGAGCAGGAGCCCGACGACCTCGACCGCCTGGCCGACGCGCGACGGGATCGTGCCCCTGCCCGCCGTCCGGGGCGAGCCGCCGGCCGCCGAGCGGTTGCAGGAGGTCTTGCGGGCGGCCTACGGGCCGGACTGGTCCGCGTCGCGGCTCGACCGGCTCCTGACCGACGCCGGCTGCAAGCCCGGCACGACGCTCGACGACTGGCTCCGCGACCGCTTCTTCGAGGCAGCACTGCAAGCGGTTCCACAACCGCCCCTTCCTCTGGCACATCTGGGACGGCCGCAAGGACGGCTTCGCCTGCCTGGTCAACTACCACAAGCTGACCCACAAGGCCCTGGAGGGCCTGACCTACGCCTACCTCCAGGACTGGATCAACGCCCAGGCCGCCGCCGCGAAGTCCGGCAAGCCCGGCGCCGACCTCCGCCTCCAGGCCGCCCAGGCGTTGCAGGACAAGCTCAAGCTCATCCTGGCCGGCGAGCCCCCCTACGACATCTTCGTCCGCTGGAAGCCCCTCGCCGAGCAGCCCATCGGCTGGAACCCCGACCTCAACGACGGCGTCCGCCTCAACATCCGCCCCTTCCTGACCGCCGAGGTCCTCCGCAAGAAGCCCGGCGGCCTCAAGTGGACCAAGGACCGTGGCCGCGAACCCGAACGCCCCCGCGACCAGTTCCCCTGGTTCTGGAACGGCGACACCTTCACCGGCGACCGAGTCAACGACGTCCACCTGACCAACGCCGAGAAGCAGGCGGCCCGCGATCGGCTGAAGGCGAAGGAGGCCAGGCCATGATCCGCAAGGCGTCGTTCCGCAACTTCAAGTCCCTCCGCGACGTTGACGTCGATCTGGAGCGGTTCACCGTCTTCGTCGGGCCGAACGCCTCCGGGAAGTCGAGCATCCTTCAAGGACTGGACCTCCTGTGCAGGGCCTTCCACTCCAATGATGCGGACGTGGAGAACAGAGTCGCCGTGGCGAAGAGTCGCGGGTCACAGACCCCTGTCGAGTTGGTCTCGGAAGTCGCAGGCCACTGGTATCGCTACCGTACTCGCTCCCCTGACTCACCGAAGAAATCGCCTTCGACGGCCAAGGCGAAGTGGACTGGAGACGGCGGGGAGAGTCGGCTGATCCCGATGCCGAAGACTGGAAGGAATGGAAGGGTGCACCGAACAGCGACGTTCCACTGCCGCTATCCGTGCTCCTCAGACTTGAGGCGTCCAAGCTCATTCCAGCCCAAGCCTGCTTCCGACCCCACGACCATGTCGCCGGATGGGACGGGTCTCCACTCCGCATTGGCGAGCATGGCCCTGAACGACCCCGATACGTGGCACCAACTCCAGGCCGATCTCCGGCGGATCATCCCGACGATTCGCCGGCTCCGGCACACCAAAACGGCCAAGAATCAACCCGCCTCCTTGCTGTTCGACACGGTTGGGGCCGATTCACTTCCGGCTCGATCAGGTGAGCGAGGGCACCCTCCTCGTCCTGGGCCTTCTGGCCGCCCTCCATGCCCCGAACCGGCCGAGCCTCGTCCTGCTCGATGACCTCGATCGGGGTCTGCACCCGAAGGCCCAGAAGGAGTTGATCACGCTCCTGCGGGGCCTGCTGGACACGAACCCGGACCTCCAGATCCTCGCCACCACGCATTCGCCGTACATGCTCGACTGCATGGAGACGAACGAGGTCCGCATGACCTTCCTCAACGACGACGGGGCGACGGGGTGTGCCGCCCTGACCAGCCATCCCAAGTTCCCGAAGTGGAAGGACGAGATGACGCCGGGAGAGATGTGGAGCCTGTTCGGGGAGAAGTGGGTGATCGAGGCGGAGGCCACTCCATGAGCCGACGCTTCGCCGTCGTCCACGAAGCGGAGGCCGACTTCCATACCGCGACCGAGTTGGCCGACCGGGTGCTGATCGAGACCATCGACTGGCTGGACGAAGAACTGATTGCCGACCAACGGGTTTGGGTCGACCAGGAAACCGGGGGCCGGCGGCTGACGTGGAAGGCCATCCCGCAGTTGGCCCGCGAGGTCGGCATCCGTGCCCACGGCCACTTCGACGGCGAGCCGGGCAAGGCCGACGCGGCTGCGGCCCGCCGGGCGATCCTGTACCTCCTGGCCACCGACCCCAACCTGCAAGCCATTTTGCTGATCCGCGACCAGGACGACCAACCCGAGCGGCGCGTCGGCCTGGAGCAGGCCCGAAGCCAGGACCGCAGCGGAGCGGTGATCGTCGTCGGCCTGGCCGTCGTGGAGCGGGAGTGCTGGTTGATCAGCGGCTTCGACCCGCAGGGCGATGAGGAAACAGACAGGCTCAACGCCGAGCGGCAGAACCTGGGATTCGACCCCCGGGACCGGAGCCACGAACTTACGGCGTGTAAAGACGACCAAGCCACCCGCAGCCCGAAGCGTGTCTTGAGTTCGTTGTGCGGTGGCGACAGGGTCCGTGAACGCGACTGTTGGGTAAACGCAGACCTGGATGTGCTCAGGGAGCGGGGCAACCGGAACGGACTCGCAGCGTACTTGGAGGAAATACGGGATCGCCTCGCTCCGCTGATCGGGCACGTTGCGTAAGAATGAGATCGCGAAGACTCAACCCGGCCCCGTGAACTCTGTGCCTTTGGGGTTCGATTTCCCCTACAATCGAGATGGCCCCAAGACGTCCGAGGATACGCCGATGATGACCCGAACGATCGAGCCGGTCCCGGTCCCCCTGCGGCAAGACTCCAGCGGAGCCATCCGGGTCGGCGAGACCCGCGTGCTCCTGGAACTGGTCATCCATGCCTTCCAGCGCGGCGCCACGCCCGAGACGATCGTCCAGTCGTACGACACGCTCACACTCCCCGAGGTCTACGCCGTGCTGGCGTATTCCCTGATCCACCAGGAAGAGGTCGACGCCTACCTGGCTCGTCGCGACGCGGAGGCCGACGCCCTGCGGCGCGAGATCGAGGCCGCCCAGGGTGTCCGGCAAGGAGCCTGACCGATGGCGCCGAAGTGGCAGGAATATATCGAGGAGCGTCCGGACGTCATGCTCGGCAAGCCCGTGTTCAAGGGAACCCGGCTCACGGTCGAGCACGTCCTTCGCGAACTCGGCACCGGGATGAGCCCGGACGAACTGTTCGACAATTACCCGAACCTCAAGCCCGAGCACATCCGGGCGGCCCTCCGGTACGCCGCCGATGTCGTGGCGATGGAACAGGTCATCTACCAGTAGGCTCCTGAGGTCGGGTTCCCGTGCGCATCCTCGCCGATGAGAACCTCCCCCGCCTCGGCCCGGCTCGCCCGGCTCCAGGCGGTCTGGACCGTGATCGAATCGAACCTGCCCGGTAACTTCGTCGTCGTCTCCGAGACCAAGCTGCGTGTGCGCTCCCTGACCTCCCCCTGAACCCGGCCCCGAGCGGACCCTTGCCCACGACGGTCCTGGACGCCCTGATCGAGTCGCTCTCGCGGGCCGCCGCCTACAATGCGGACGACGCGGTCGCCCCGGCTGCCGTCCTGTGGACCGACGAGAAGCGCGAGTGGGAGCGGCTCGTGCCCCGCCTCCGCATGGCCCTGCCGCACGTCCTCACCCTCGGGCCCCACGACGAGGCGAACCGCTCCGGCCCCGCCATCTGGCTCCGCTGCGTGCTCGCGGGCAAGGTCCCGGGCGTCGCGATCGCGCCGGGCTCCATCCCCGTCCTCTACCTGCCCGGCGTCGGCCGCCCGACCCTCCGGGCCACCGAGGAGTGCCCCGGCGAACTCAAGCCCCTGGCCGAACTGCAGTATCGCGGCGCCTTCTGGTCGCAGGTCAACGGCAAGGACTGGACCGTCACCGCCTTCCTCCAGACCGAGCACGGCGGCCTCGGGCTCAAGCTGCCCCGGGACGCCGCCACGTCCGCCTCGATCCGCCGCAGCCTCGACCGGCTGGTCGATGTCCCGGTGGCCGAACTCCGGGTCAAGTCGTCGGCCGGCGAACTGAACAGCCTCCACTTCGACTCCCTGGTCAGCGACGACCTGCTCGACGACCTCCTCACCTGGCTGTCCGACCCGAAGGGCACGCGCGACCGCTGGGAGCCCGGCCGCTGGGAGACGCTCCGCAGCCGATGTCAGGCCGACCACGGCTTCGACCCCGACCGGGACGGCGAACTGGCCGGGGCCGAACGCCTCGGCCTCCAGGAGACCGCCGCGTGGAAGTCCGCCTGGAAGCGCTACGCCGCCGTCCCGAGCCGCTACCCCGGCCTCCTCGACCTGCTCCGCAAGGCCAGGCCATCCCCCCGGCCGGGTGACCTGCTCGGCAACGTGCGCAGCGAGTCGTGGCCGCAGGACAACGACGCCCACGAGCAGGATCTCCGCGCGGCCCTGCTCGCCCTCGCGGCGGAGCCCCTGGCCTCCGCCCGGGAGCGGTTGAAGACCCTGGAGCGGGATCACGCCCCTCGACGGCAGTGGGTCTGGTCCCGGTTGGGCCGTTCGCCCCTGGCCCGAGCGATCGCCTCCCTCGCCACCCTGGCCGAGGTCACCACGACCGCCCTGACCGGCAGCGGCGGGCCGACATGGTCCAGTCCTACGCGGAAGGTGGCTGGCGGGCCGACCGTGCCGTCCTGGAAGCCCTGGCAGCCGTCACCACGCCCCAGGACCGCGACGCCGTCTCCGCAGTCATCGCCCACGTCTACAAGCCCTGGCTCCGCGACGCCGCCGAACTGTTCCAGGCCCGGGTCGCCGCCGAGCCGGTGCCAGGGCAGGCGATTTCCCGCCTCGCCGACGTCCCGGCCGGGACGTGCCTGTTGTTCGCCGACGGCCTGCGGTTCGACGTGGGGCAGATGCTCCGCGAGCAGTTGGAGGGCAAGGTCGGCGCCGTCGCGCTGGGGCACCACCTGGCCGCCCTGCCGACCGTCACCCCGACGGCCAAGCCGGCGGTGTCCCCCGTCGCCGGGAAGATCACCGGCACGACGGCCGGCGAGGACTTCCGCCCCCGCCTGGCCGCCAGCGGCAAGGACCTCACGCCCGATCAATTCCGCAGGCTGCTGGAAGACGCCGGCTACCAGGTCCTGTCCGCCCACGACACCGGCGACCCCCAGGGCCGCGCCTGGACCGAATTCGGCAACATCGACCAGACCGGCCACAACGAGGGCATCGGCCTGGCCCATCGCATCCCCGAGTTGGTCCGCCACCTGGTCCAGCGGATCGAGGGCCTGATCGCCGCCGGCTGGCAGGAGGTCCGCGTCGTCACCGACCACGGCTGGCTGCTGATGCCCACGGGTCTGCCCAAGGCCGACCTGCCCAAGTACCTGACCGAGACCCGCTGGCGCCGTTGCGCCGTGGTCAAGGGGTCGGCCACGGTGGACCTGCCCTGCTTCGAGTGGTTCTGGTCGGAACCCGTGCGGATCGCCAGCCCGCCGGGGATCGATTGCTTCCTGGCCGGGGAAGACTACAATCACGGCGGCCTGAGCCTCCAGGAGTGCGTCGTCCCCCGGATCTCGGTCCGGGGCGCGGCTCAGCCGGCATCCTCGGCCTCGATCGGGGGCGTGAAGTGGTCCGGGCTGCGGTGCCGGGTCAAGGTAACCGGCACCGCCACCGGCTGTCAGATCGACCTCCGAGACAAGGCCGCGGCTCCGGAGACCTCGATCGCCGAACCCAAGCCGGTGAAGGACGGCAACGCCTCGGTCGTGGTCAAGGCGGAGCACGACTCGCGCGAGGGCAGCGCCGCGATCCTCGTCCTCCTGGACGCCTCGGGGAACGTCATCGACAGGATGGCCGTCACGGTGGGTGAGTGATGGAACTCGATCGCCTCGATCATCTGGCGGCCGACGCCTTCGACGGGTTCATCGTCCGCAAGGACCTCGTCCGCAAGTTCGCCCGCCAGTACCCGGTCCCGACCTACGTCTGCGAGTTCCTCCTGGGCCGCTACTGCGCCAGCATCGACGACGAGGAGATCCAGGAGGGCCTGCAGATCGTCGAGCGTCAGCTACGCGACCGGGCTGTCCGCAGCGGCGAGGAGGAACTCTTCAAGGCCCGCGCGAAGGACGCCGGCAGCGTCAAGATCATCGACATCATCTCGGCCCGCCTCGACGCCAAGACCGACTCCTACGTCGCCACGCTGCCCAGCCTCCAACTCAAGGACGTCAGCATCGGCGACGACCTGGTCCGCGACCACGAGCGGATGCTGACCGGCGGCTTCTACGCCGAGGTCGATCTGGGCTACGACGCCGCTGATCGCCCAGGAGACGCAACGGCCGGCCGTTCTCCGTCGCCGGGCTGCGCCCGATCCAACTCTCCAAGCGCGACGTCCTGGAGTCGCTCTACGAAGGGCGGCGGCGGTTCAGCACGGCGGAGTGGAAGGACTTCCTGCTCCGGAGCATCGGCCTGGAGCCGACCGCGCTGACGGAGCGCGAACAAGGACGTCCTGCTCCTGCGGATGGTCCCGTTCGTCGAGAGCAACTACAACCTGGTCGAACTCGGCCCGCGCGGCACGGGCAAGAGCCACCTGTTCCAGCAGATCTCGCCCGTACTGCCCATCTCGTCTCGGGCGGCAAGGCCACGGTCGCCCGGATGTTCGTGAACATGGCCAACGGGCAGCGTGGCCTGGTCTGCCAGTACGACGTGGTCTGCTTCGACGAGGTCTCGGGCGTCTCCTTCGACCAGAAGGACGGCGTCAACATCATGAAGGGGTACATGGAGTCCGGCGAGTTCAGCCGGGGCAAGGAGAGCATCCGGGCCTACGGCAGCATCGTGATGGTCGGCAACTTCGAGGTCGACGTCCAGCACCAGCAGCGGATCGGCCACCTGTTCGGCCCGATGCCGCCCGAGATGCGGAACGACACCGCGCTCATGGACCGCATCCACTGCTACCTGCCCGGCTGGGACGTGCCCGAAGATCAGCGAGGCCGTCAAGACCGACCACTTCGGCCTGGTCTCCGACTTCCTGAGCGAGTGCTGGAGCCGCCTGCGGAGCCAGAGCCGGGTCGCGGCCCTCCAGGGCCGGCTCACCTACGGCGGCGCCCTGAGCGGCCGCGACCAGAACGCCGCGACGAAGACGATCAACGGGCTGCTCAAGCTGATCCATCCCGTCGCCCGAGACCCGGTTCCGGACGAGGACCTGGAATGGGCCGTCCGGCTGGCGCTGGAGTGCCGCCGCCGCGTCAAGGAGCAGCAGAAGCGGATCGGCTCGCGCCGAGTTCCGCAACACGCAGTTCAGCTACACGCTCGGCCGGGACGGCGTCGAGAAGTTCGTCGTCACGCCCGAGCTGCAGAGCGAGGACCAGGTCGGCCGCGACCCGCTCCCGCCCGGCCAGGTCTGGGCGATCAGCCCCGGCAACCAGGACGAGGGTTCGGGGCTGTACCGCATCGAGGTGACCGAGGGGCCGGGCAGCGGCGTGAAGATCCTGAACCGGCCGGCCCCGCCGGCGTTCTCCGAGTCGGTCACGCTACGCCGAGGCGAACCTCTACGCGCGGGCCACGGAACTGGTCGGCGACCGCAACCCCCGCGAGCACGAGTTCTCGATCCAGTTGCGGGCCTTCGACGCGAGCAAGGCCGGCAGCTCCCTCGGCGTGGCCGCCCTCCTGGCCCTGTGCTCGGCCCTGATCAACAAGAGCCTGCGGGGCGGGATGGTGGTCGTCGGCGGGATCAACCTGGGCGGCTCGATCGACCCGCTCCACAACGCCATCGACGTGGTCGAGCTGGCCGTCGAGAAGGGCGCCTCGGTCGTCCTGATGCCGGTCTCGTCCCGCAAGCAACTCTTCGACCTCTCCGACGACGTCGCCACCAAGGTCACCATCGTCTTCTACAGCGACGCCCGCGAGGCGCTGATCAAGGCGATTTCCGACTGACGTCCTGCGGAGTTCGGCGACTCGACATGACCCGGGGCCGCCGCGTGCGTGTCGATCTCCAGGGAGGACCCCCCTTGCACGATCCCCGGTGTATCCGGGGGACGCCTCGCCGCACCTTGGCGGTGGCACGCGCACCCTCTCGACGGATATCCACACGAGTTCCGACTAAGAACTCTTCGGCTCGATCGTTGAGTTCCTGACGGCCTCGGGCCTCGCCATCAGCCCACGAACCCGGAGGAGGAACGCCGTGACCGGAACGAAGAACCTGGGAGTGGGCCTCGGTGGTATCCCCCCTCGGCCGATGGTCGGCGGGGCCGCTTTGCGGTGGCGTTGCTGCTCGCCGCGTTGGCCGTCCTTCCCGCACAGGAAGCGTTCGCCTTGATCACGGGCGGCGAAGGCAACACGCCCCTCGCGGACCCGGGCTGGCCGATGGCGCCGCCGCGCTCGTCAACCACCCGGCCCGCATCGCGTGGTGGGAGGGACCGCCCTTCGGCGGCGGGCAATGGCACGCCGAGTGTCGGGGCGACGCCAAAGCCCTCGACGCCGTCCTGGCCGACTTCGCCAGGCTCGACGTGCGGCCAGGCGGGTCGTCATTCATGACGGCGTCGGGCAGAGCTTCTGGCTCAACCCGAACGATGACCCGACGAAGCGGGACGACTGCGCGGATCGACTGGGCCGTCGCGGTCTGGCAGCCCGGCCGGTGGGAACAGCTTCGCAAGTTGCCGGCCGACCTCGACCCCACCGACTCGCGCGATGCCGACCCGGCCCGCCGGCGCAGATCGACGTCTACACCGGCGGCCAGGTCCGCTGGGACGAGGTCACCGTCCCGGCCGGGCTCGACGTCATCGACCGGCGTCTGGAAGCCCACGGGTTCACGACGGCCGACGGCGTCGTGCTGGAGGGCCGGGTCGTCGACCTGGCGACCGGCAGCCCGTTGCCGCGCGGATGCAACTGCAGCGGGTCGAGCCGCAAGCCGAAGGCGGTTACCGTTATGTGGACGTGGCCGGGGCGGTCGCCGATGCCGCAGGGCCGCTGGGTCCTGAAGGGGCACCGGCGGGCTGGCATCGCGTGGTCGTCGAGGCCGACGGTTTCGTGCCGAGGGTCGCCGGCTACGCCCGGTTCGACGGCCAACCGGGCTGGCACCCGTACGACACCGGCCTGGCATGCCCCGCGTCCGTCTCGGGCCGCGTCACCGATCAGGCGGGCCGGCCGCTGGCGGACGTCGATGTGCGGCTCCAGAACGTCGTGGCAACCGAGGGCCGACGCTACGAATTGCCTTAGAGGCCTCGGCCCGGACCGACGACGACGGCCGGTTCCGCATCGATCCGGTCCCCATCGGGCGTGCCACGGTCCGGCTGCACAAGCCCGGCCATGTCCGCCCGGGGCTGGGCCCGTCGATCGCGACGCCGGCGGACGACGTCGCGCTGTCGATGAGCGAAGCGGCCCGGGTCCGCGTCACCGTGGACTTCGCCGGCACCGACCGCCCCGGCGAGTACCTCGTGCACATCGAGCCGGACGGCGGGGAAGCGGTCGGCAAATGGTCGGGCTCGGGGGCCATCGACGCCGACGGCGGGATCGCCTTCGAGGGCATCCCGCCGGGGCGGTATGTCCTGCGAGGCCAGCCGAACCCCACCACCGAGGACCGGGTGACCGAGCCGGTCGCGATCGACCTGGAGGGGGGCCGGACGGCCGAGGTCCGGCTACACGCCAGGTGACCCCCGGAGGTCGTGGCAGCCTCGGGGCCGATCGGTCATGATGCGCCGGGTTTCGCGCAGGGCCGCGCCGCCACAATCGGTCAGCGGACCGTCGAGGGCCGGTCCCTCACCCCGGCGCCGATCGCGCGCGCCGGCGAGTCGGGCCGGAGCCGGTAGTCGCCCGCCATGACGTCGGCGAACCGGGGGTCGCCCACCCGCGACGTGTCGGCGATCCCCGTTCCGGCCGCGAAGGCCTCCGGCGTGTCGAAGGTCTCCGACCGGGGACGCCAGGGGACGCCGTAGAGGTAGTTCGGCCGGCCCGGCAGGGCGAACAACAGGTTGTCCTCCAACCGGATGTCCAGCGTTCGGGGGTCCTCCGACGGCGGTTCGTCGGCGTCGCCACCGCCGGGATGGGGGCCGAAGAACGTCGTGTCCATCCAGAACGCGACGTTGTCCTGCTGCGAGTACGCGACGACGTTCGACCGGATGACGTGGTCGCGGTTCCGGATGGCGACCTCCGCCGCGCCTTGCTCCTGGTCGATGCGGGGCGTGGTGCGATGCTGCTCGCGCAGGGCGATCCCGTCGCGGTTGCCGACGAGCGTGTTGTGCTCGACGACGCACCCCTCGCTCGACGACAGCGTGATCCCGCCCAGGCCCCAGGCGCCGCCTACCGACTCGCCCCGCAGGCCATTGCCGACGATGAGGTTGTCGTGGGCGTGCAGGCCGTAGCTGATCTCGTAGAAGATCCCCGCCTCGTCGTTGCCGACGATCGTGCAGCCCTGGACCTCGGCCTCTTCATTACCGATGTCGTACCAGATGCCGCTGCCGTGGTTGTCGACGACCCGGCAGCCGTCGAAGGCGAACCCCCGCGACAGGGCCACCTTCAGCCCGCCGGCCTCCCAGCCGGTCGAGTAGCCCTTGGTATTGTTCCGCTCGATGAGGCATTCTTCGATGCGGGTGTCGTGGCAGTAGGAGGCACCGAACCCAAGCTGGCCGTTGTCGCGGAAGATGCAGCGGCGGACGATGTGCCCGAAGCCCGAGAACGAGGCGCCCGGGCCGTTGGCCCGCTCGAAGGTGCAATCCTCGACCACCCAGCCGAGTGGGCCGCTGGCGCGGTCGGGACCTTGCAGGGCGAAGGCGCCGCGCTGGGCGTGGTTGGCGGCGTGGCGGAAGGTGATCCCGCGCAGGTGGACGTGCCCGGCGTCTGGCCCGGCGGAGAGCCAGCGGCTGCGTACGCTCGCCTCCATCTCGACCCCCTGCGGGTCGTCGCCGCCTGGCAACCAGACGTACAGCCTTTGCTCTTGCGTGTCGGCGAGGAACGTGCCGGGCGCCAGATGCTCGCGGCGCAGGACCTGGCGCAGCAATCGACCGTCGTAAAGGACCTGCTCGGCGCGGCCAATCAGCGCATGTGCCCGATCGTCGGGGTGGGACAGGACCGGCGTGCCGTCGGGGCGGTCGGGCGATGGGGAAGGCGTGCGGCCAGTCCCGGACGTAAATCGGGCCCTCACCATCGAGTCGCGTCCAGCCACCGTCGAGTCGGTCAGCCCCCGAGACGACGACATGCGCCCCGGGCCGGGCGGAGAGGGTGATCGGCCGGTCCGCCGTGCCGCCGCGCTCCAACTCGACCTCCTCACGGTAGGTCCCCGGCCCGATCAGGAGGGTGTCGCCGGGCTGGAGTTGGTCGACGGCGTGCTGGAGGGTTCGCCAGGGCGCCTCGGCGTAGCCGTCGGCATGGTCGTCGCCGGGGATCGCGACGTGGTAGGTCGCCGCCGGCATGCGATCCGGGGCGAGCAGGACCGCCGAGGCGACGATCAGGCAACAGGCGACGCTCTCATCGGATCGTTCGTCCTGGAGTCGTCTGGGGTTGCTACGGGGGCCGCCGGGTACCTCCTCGCCGACGCGGAGCAGTACCGGGCATCTGGCCCATATCTGAGAGGCTAACCGGACAATGACGTTCGATGTGGGATGAAGCCGCATGGGTGGCCGGGGCAAGTCGCAGCGTGCCCCGGTCTGGATCTTGGTCTGCCGACCGGGGCACGAGGACGTTGCCCCGGCCACCCAAAGATCCCGAAAGGACATCCGATGCCAGTTCCCGGAACGCCTCTGACACGGTTGATCAGGACGAGGTTGAGTTCCTGCCTCCCGGTCGCTAGGCACGCGGTCGGGAGCAGCGTGAGGATTCGCACGTTCGATCACGTCTCCCATTGATGAGGCAGGCGCCGTGTCGCGGTGACTCGCACGGCACAATTCGGCGGCATACGTACCGGCCCGATGCAGCATGTGGGGCGTCAGAAGAACCTGCATTGGACCCGAGCCGGACCGGCGTGTCCAGGGCCCGGTCGAGCCGAAGCGGACCGCCGGCAAGCTATCGGCGTTCCATGTCTCGCCCGCGTGACACGTCGAGACTTCGCGGCTCCCGACGAACCGCAGCCCATGCCGATTGGCCAACCACGGCATCACGGCAACGACCCATGAGGAGAACCATCCCAACGCGGCCACGCCGGTGGGGGCGCGATCCGCGCGGCGTCGCGGCGTCGAAGTTCCCAATGGCGATCGACTCGTCTGTCCCCAACTTGATGATAGCTTGAATGAACTTGTTTCCGGGCCCTCATTTTCCTCGACGTGACGAAGTCAGTCATTCAACTCACCTTGGTTATTGTTGTAGGATAAATGCTGGTTTCACCAGGACCTGACGAGGGGCCTTCGTCACGGGTGCTGGCCAGGACCTTTGCCGTGGCTCGATCATGCGGAATGACCAACACGCCGCTCGCGATCTCGGGAGCCGGCGTGAGCGTGGCTCGCCACGACCGAGATGAGCGATAGGAGGCCCGGTCGAAAGCGGAGCGGCACCGTCGCTTCATCGGGGGTCGCCCGGGCGAATCACGACCGCCGATTGCATCGCTTGGGGGCACTCCAGCGGTGGATACTCCCGCTCAGACGGTTCGCCGTTCCGGTTTCGACACGGATGGATTGCCGCCCCGGAGCCCGAGAGGGCCGACATCGTCGCGGGCGAGGTTGCTGCGGAACGGGTGTGCGAGCGTGTTCATCGACGGGGTGCGGCGGCCCGCTCTCATCCCTGGGTGATTCTCGTCTTCATGTGCGATTCCGGTTCAAGCCCCACTCCTGCGGAGAACAGGCTCATGCCATCTCTTGTCATCAAGGACGGCGACTCGCCGATCGGGGTCGTCCCGATCGATCGCGATGAGGCATTCATCGGCAAGGGTGAGGATTGCGACCTCATCCTCCCCGATCAGCACGTCTCCAAAAGGCACGCACGGATCAGCCGGGGCCTCGACGGATTCTATATCGAGGATCTCCAGAGTACGAACGGCACGTCGGTCGATCGGACGTCCTTGCACGCTCCCCGCCGTTTGAATGACGGCAGCCAGATAGAAATCTGCAGCTATAGATTGGTTTTCGTGGAACAGAGAATCTCGATCGAGGACGGGACGACGGTCCTCGCCGAGATCAACACCCTTCCCGTCACAGACCTCACCATCGCCCGGCGGGGCTCCGAGGAACGACTCCGGGTGATCATGGAGATCGCCCGGGAACTGGTCGGCATCCTCGACCCGGACACCATACTGGAGAAGTCGTTGGCGGCTCTGTTCCGCGTCTTCCCCCAGGCGGAGCGCGGTTACGTCCTCTCCCCCGGGAAAGACGATCCGCGCCCGATCGTCCGGGCGAGCAGGGTGCGCGAGTCCGATGGCCGGTCGCCCCTGATCCCCAGCCGGACCATCTATGAGCATGTCACGGCCGGGAACCGCGGATCCTCTGCGAGGACGTCCCCGGCGACAGTCGATTCCGGGAGAGCGTCAGCGTCGATGCCTCGAACGTACGTACGATGATGTGCGTACCCCTCTGGGATCACGAGCGACGCCCCGTCGGGGTCATCCAGATCGATACGTGCGATGCCCGTGGCCGCTTCGGGCAGCCGGAACTGGACTTCCTCCTCGCCGTCGCCGGCATGGTCAGCATGGCCGCCGAGAACGTGCGCCTGCACGAAGTCGAGGGCCAACAACGACAGATCGAGGCGGAGGCCCGGCATGCCCGGGAGGTTCAACGAGGCCTCATCCCCGAGCGGAGGCCGGTCCGTGACGGGTACGCCTTCTGGGACCACTACGAACCCGCCCGGTTCGTCGGGGGCGATTACTTCGACTATCGCCCGGTCCCGGTCCGTGGCAAGGCCGACGCGACGGCCGAGGGACCGTACCTGGCCATCGCGCTGGGCGACGTGGCGGGCAAGGGGATGCCGGCCGCCCTGCTGATGGCCCGGCTGTCCTCGGAGGTCCGGTGGCTCGTCCGTACCTGTTCCGAGCCCGCCCGGGTCGTTGAGCGGTTGAACCGGAGCCTCTGCGAGTACGGTGCGAGCGAGCGGTTCGTCACCTTCCTGCTGATCCGGCTCGACGGTCGGCGGCACACGCTGACGGTCGTCAACGCCGGTCACATGCCGCCCTTGGTCCGCCGGGCGGACGGCAAGATCGAGGTCGTCGGGGACCGCCAGGCTGGGTTGCCCCTGGGGGTGATGGCCGAGGTACGCTATCGGTCATCTCGCATCTCGATCCACCCCGGGGACGTGGTGGTCCTCTACACCGACGGCGTGAGCGACGCGCTGGATCCGGAAGGCCGACCGTTCGGCCTCGCAGGCCTGGAGAGGATCCTCGCCGTGGCACCCCCCGACGTCGATGGGACCGGGGAGGCGATCCTGGATTCCCTCCGCACCCATGCCGCCGGCCGGAGCCAGTACGACGACATCACGCTCCTCTGCCTCGGTCGTCAATGAACCCACATCACGAACTCGAACAAACCCCCCTCTGGCACGCGCCGGAGGGCGACTCGCCGGCGCCCGGCTGCTCGACGCCGGCCAACCCATCGGCCGATATCGGCTGGAGGGCATCCTGGGCGAGGGCACGTACGGTCAGGTCCATCTCGCCCGACACAAGGTCCTGGGCCGGCGAGTCGCCATCAAGATCCTCCACCGCCGCCTCGGATTCCAGCCCGGCGAGATCCGGGCCTTCCTCAACGAGGCCCTCATCCTCGCCGACCTCGACCACCCCAACATCGTCCCGGTCTACGATGCCGGCTGGGAGGAGGCCGGCTACTACTACATCGTCTCGAAGTTCATCGAGGGGGGCGACCTTGCCCGCCTCATCAGGCTTCGGGGGCTGACGCCCTGGGAGTCCGCCTCGGTCATCGGTTCGGTCGCCGAGGCGTTGCATTACGCGCACACTCGCGGGTTGGTCCACAGGGACATCAAGCCCGCCAACATCCTGATTGATACCTCGGGCAAGCCCCTGCTGACCGACTTCGGCGTGGCACTCCGCGAGCAGGACTTTGGCCAGGGGGCGCGACATATCGGCACGCCCGCCTACATGAGTCCCGAGCAGGCCCGGGGCGAGGGCCATCGGGTTGATGGCCGATCGGACGTCTTCAACCTCGGGGTCGTCTTCTACGAATTGCTGGCCGGACGACGGCCATTCTGGGGTCACACCCGGGTTGAACTCTCGGAGCAGATCGTCCGGGCCGAGGTCGTCCCGCCCCGATTGATCGACGGTCGCATCCCCGAGGCCCTCGAGCGGACCTGCTTGAGGGCGTTGGCGAGCCGCGTCGAGGATTGATTCGCCTCGGCACGCGACATGGCCGAGGACCTGAGTAACTACCTCCGAGGCGTCCCGCGCCCGAGAGCTTCGGCGGGTTCATCCCACTCAGGAGGCCCACGCCGGGGACACCGACCCCGTTGTCCACGCGGGGTCTCACTCCAATCAACTCGATGTCGAGCCAACAGGGCACCGAGGCGCAGCCGATCGCGATCGTGCCGAGGGGACTTCGACCCTACGACGCACCCGACGCCGACTTCTTCGCCGAGTTGCTGCCCGGTCCCCGCGACCGTGATGGGGTGCCCAACAGCATCAACTTCTGGCTGAAGCGGATTGACGGATCGGACGGAGTCCCCTTCCGGCTGGGCTTGCTCTACGGCCCGTCCGGCGGCGGGAAGACCTCGCTGCTCAGGGCGGGCCTGCTGCCTAGGCTCTCGGGTCGGATTGTCCCGGTCTACGTCGAGGCGAGCGAGGACGAGACCGAGGCCATCCTCCTGCGGGGGCTGCGGCGACGGTTCCCGCTCACCCCCCAATCCAACGGCCTGACCGAGACGCTCGCGGCCCTTCGCACGGGGCAGGCTCTCGCGAGCGGCAGTCGCCTCCTGATCATCCTCGATCAATTCGAGCGGTGGCTCGGCGTCCGGCGGGAGCAAACGGGGCGAGAACTGGTCGCTGCCCTGAACCAATGTGATGGCGATCACGTCCTGGCCCTCCTCGTGGTCCGGGACGACTCCTGGCTCGACTCCGGCCTGTTCATGAGTGCGGTCGGCCAGCGGATCAACGAGGGGGAGAACACGCGGGGCGTCGCCCCCTTCGATGTGGCGCATGCCAGGAGAGTCCTGGAGGCGCTGGGCAGGCCCGTGACGCCCTACCCGAGGGCCCGTCGTCAATCGCCGACGCCCAGGGGGAGTTCCTGGACCGGGCGGTCGCAGGACTTGCCGAGGGCGGGCGACTCGTCCCGATCCGCCTCGTGCTGTTCGCCGGGATCCACGAGGCTCGGCCGTGGAGCACCAGGAACCTGGAGGCGAGCGGTGACTGGCGCGACGTGGGTCTCACCTTCCTCAAGGCGGTGTTCGGCGGCAATGCCTCCCGCCCCGAGTCCCGGCGTCATGAAGCCGTCGTGCGCGCGGCGTTGAAGAACTTCTTGCCCGGTCCCGGCACGGGGTCCTCCAGCCGGACATGTTCGTACCGGGAGATCATGGAAGCGATGGGCCACTCGTTTCGGAGGGTGGACTGCGAGGCCGTCTTGCGCCTGCTGGACGAAGATCTCGGTCTCATCACCCCCATCGAGCCGGACGTGATCGACGTCGGGAGGGGGCGTCTCGCTTCGGGGATGGTCGAGCAGTTCTATCGGCTCACCCACGACTACCTCGTGACACCGCTGAGGCGATGGCTGGCCGAGGAACGGGGTGGGACTGCTCCCCACGGATTGCCCCCGGCCGGCCGCGCGGCTCCGGCGGACGCCGCCCCTGGAGGGGTTCCGGGCACGACGACGCCTACCGTTCTAATCGAAGGTCACGGCGATCTGGCGAGCCAGATCGACATCAACACGGCGACCCTGCGCGAGTTGCAGCGACTCCCGGGCATCGGCGAATCGACCGCGAGGAGGATCATCGCAGCCAGGCCGTTTGAGATGAAGGAGGATCTCAAGCGCGTCGAGGGGATCGGTGGGAAGCGGTTCGACGCCCTCCGGAACCTCATCATGGTGCCATGATTCGTGGTGCTCGCGAGTTGCCAAGCCCTTCCGTCCAGGCGACGTATCAAGAGGCGTGCGGTCACTCGGGCGATCTCCGGATCGTTTACGGGTAATGCGGGCGCCCGGCCGTAATGCGATTCCCCGCGTTTCCCTGCGTCGGGAAGCTGTACCTCGCACGACGGCCGACATGCCGTGGACGTGCCGTCGGGCCGCTCTCACGGGTACGGCAACCACATCCCCGCATCGGCGCATCAGAACGTCACCGGATCCGTCCCCGATCCCCCGCGTCGCTCCGCCACGCCGCAAGCCCTGGGGCTTGTCCCATCGTCGGCCGGTGCGAGAATGCCGGTAAATATGGCCATGCGGCCCGCATTTCCCCCGGACGACAGGTTCGGTGCGACCGACTCACGGGAGGCCCCTGCGATGTCCCTTATCTGCTGGATCGCGGCGTTGATCGTGCCGTGCTTGATCGGCGCCCCCGCTCGCGGTGAGGGCCCGCCGGACCTCGACGAGATCCGCGCGGCCCTGGACCGCGCCCTGGTCCAGGTCCAGGGAGCGGCGGCCCGCTACCCGAGCCACCGCGACTGCTTTTCCTGTCACCACCAGACCCTTCCCGTGGTCGCCCAGGTGGCCGCCCGGCGGGCCGGTGTCCCGATCGACGACGGCTTGCTCGATGCGACCGTCGACGTTCTCAGCCGACTCCTTCCGCGCGAAGCTCGATGACCTGCGACGCGGCATCGGCATCGGCGGCCGGGCGATGACCGTTGGCTATGGCCTCTGGACCTTCTGGGAGCCCGACCGGCCGGCCGACGCCTTGACCGACGCGATGGTCACCTTCCTGCTCAAGACCCAGGAGCCCGACGGACGCTGGAAGGCGAACCCGCGTCGGCCGCCGCTGGAGGACTCGGAGGTCACCAGCACCGTGCTGGCGTCCCTGGGCCTGGACCACTACGCCCGCGACGAACGACGGCCCGAGGCCGACCGGGCGATCGACTCGGCCCGACGCTGGATCGATAACGCCGAGTTGGCCACCCAGGAGGACCGCAACGCCAGGCTCTGGGGCCTTTGGTACCTCGACCCGGATGATTGCCGCTGGATGGCCTCGGTGCAGGAGATCCTCATGACCCAGCGGCCGGACGGCGGCTGGTCGCAGAAGGAGGGCATGGCCGAGCGACGCCTACGCCACCGGCCAGACCCTGGCATTGCTCCACCGTACTGGCCTGCCCTCGGACGACTGGCGGTTCGCGCGCGGGATTCGGTACCTGATCGACACCCAGCAATCCGACGGCTCCTGGCGTGTGGAGACGCGGTCGCATCCGGTCCAGGAGTTCTTCGACAACGGCGACCCGCACGGCCGATCGCAGTTCATCTCCACCGCGGCCACCTGCTGGGCCGCCGCCGCGCTCGCCGGGGCGCTGGAAGGGCCGTGAGATCCGGGGTGGTCCCGGACCCACGCGTCATCCGGTCCGCGATCAACTCCAGTCGGCGTTGGGTTCGAAGCCCTCCCCGGTTTGTCCACTGGTCGTGCGAGTCGAGGCACCGGACGATGGCGGGCGATGGCCGGTAGTCGGCGATTCCTCGCCCCGGGGACGCTCGGCCCCTGGGACGATGTGGGTGATGGGCGGGCGTCACCGGCGGAGCGACTGGGTCGGACTGGGGGCGCAGTCCGAGTTCGGCCGAAGGTCAGGAGATCTCGATGTCGGAGCCGCCGGCCGATTCCCACGGGCCCGAAATCGGTTCGGCCCATCATCGTTTCGCGCCGGGTGGTCCCCGAGTGGGAGTGCCGGACCGCGTCCATCGAGTCCTTCCAGGTGCGGACTCCTCGGAGCCTTCACGAACGGCCCCGTCGCTGGGTCGAGCAGATGAGCCGACCGCCGGAGGACCTCATCGTCGAGGTCCTCGAAGAGGCGGCCCGCCATCGTGGCTCGGGGGCCGAGTCGGACGCCCCTCGGTAGGAGTGGATGCTGCGGGGCAAGGGGCGGACGCGGGACCTCGCCTCGGTCTCGGCCCCGAGCCCTCCGGAAGGCCCCCCAACGCTGTCGCCTCGCCCTCCAGACTGGTTTTCTCTTACCTCAAGTCATCTTACGGTTGGCAACCTTGCTGGCATCCTTGGCATCCTTGGCACACCCGGGAAGCCGACCGGGTACTCAGCCGATTCGGCAGAACGACCAGCCGGTCCCGCCGGGCAGTCGCCGGGACTCGACACCGGCCGGCCCCTTGGCCCGGTCCAACGTCCGCTTGCTGATGCCGACCTGAGCCGCCCGCCGCTCCATCTCTCGCGAGGGTACCGGCCCGGCGACGGTCTGCTCGTCCAGGAAGGACACGGCCCGATCCAGTTCACCCGGCCGGCCCTCGTCTTCGGGTGGCGCCGCCGAGCGCCGGACGAGGTCGTCGAACGCGGCCCGGATTTCCGCGATTCCCCCCTCCTGACGGTCGATCCATTGCTCGATGTCTTCGCCCTCGCCCAGGCCGGGGAGCCGGAGGATCCGGACCGACGGCCGGGGGGTCTGCCCGGCCAGGGACCGGGCGACATCGCGGGCGTAGTCGCTGCCGGGCCGGTCCTCATCGGGCACAATGAGGACCTCCTTGCCCGCCAGGGGTGACCAGTCGCTCCGGCGTGCCGAACCGGCGCCGAAGGCAGACGTGGTCCCGACCAGCCCCAACTCGCGGAGGCGGTCGGCACATTTCTCACCCTCGACGACGACGACCGTCTCAGCGGGGATGACCTCGGGCAGCCGGTAGAGCGGGAGCCGTCCCGCAGGGCGGCCCAGCTTCCAGGACCCGGCCTCATTCCGCGAGAAGGGCCGGATCTGCTTGCCGTCCTCGGCCTGGTAGCGGACGACCGCGAGGATCTCGTCGCCCCGGGCATCGTGGTAGAGCCAGTGGTTGGCGTAGCGGCCGATCAGGCCGGCCGATCGGTCGATCGCCTCGCGCAGGGTGCATGGACCGGCCTTCCGACACCGCGGCGTACTGCTCGCACGCCGCACGAAGAGATCCGCTGGGGTCATCTCCAGGGCATTGACGATCTCGGCGCAGGAACAGCCCGCGAAGCAATGGACGAGGGCCCGGCCATCATCGCCGCGCAAAGGGACAGGCTCGGATTGCGATCGTCGTGGGCGGGGCAGCGGCTCCTCCAACTGTCCGTGGCCACGGGCTGCGTGTGACATCCGGTGGCGTGTAGCTTCGCGAGCGTGAGTTCGACCGGATCGTGGATCTGCGGCCTCGTGTTGTCCAGGGATGTCGATGGGTAAGCGGACACGCGCCGGGCCGGCGGCCCGGATGCGGAGTCGGGCCCGGATGACGAACTCATGGCGTGCACTCCAGGCTCCGAGCCGGTGTCTTGGCCGATTCGCTCATCGTGGCGGGATCGGACGCGACAATCACGTCGGTCTGGTGGAAACGAATGACCTTCCGCGCGAGTCTGTGGGCCGGGATGCGGCCCCGGCGGCCCCGGGCGATGAGGGTGTCGGGCTTGCGCCGGAGCCTCCCCCTCAACTCCCCGGCCGTCGGCAATTGATCGGACATGGACGAGTCCCCCGGATGCGTGCTGAGCGGGCGCGGCCATCGTGCTCGCCCCGTGATAACTACCCCAGGTCCGGTCGCGCATGAGCCGAAATCGACACCGATCGGTGACCCTTAGCCGCGGTCGCGCGGTCGAGCGTGTGGGGGTTGTGGGGCGATGCGGCCGTCGGCGACGGTCTCCTCGTCCAGCCCTATCGAATCGGGAGCGGCTCCCGAACGCGGGATCGTCCCGATTCGCCGATCCTACCGGTCGATCGGGTTCGCCGGCCGGGGCCCTGCGCACGGGGAGTGCGATTCCGACCCCCCGTCGTGGATCCGTCGTGCGCGGTGCCGTCCCGGGCAGCCCGAACTGCGTCAGCCTCCACCGGGACCAGCATCGTCGTTGTGGGGACCGGCGTGCTTGGGAATGACGCTGGCCCGGACCATCGCAACGATGCCGGCCCGGATCGCCTCGGGGAGCGTCGGCCAGGCGTCCACGAGGGCGGTCAGGTCGGAGTCTGCCCGACGGGTGTCGGTGGGCAAATGGTGGGCAGCGAGTTCGACCGAGGACCGCAAATCCTTTATGAGAAGGCACTTGTGGAAATCGAGCGGCGGATTCATAACCCGCAGGTCACGAGTTCGAGTCTCGTCCCCGCTACTTCCCGTAATCGAAACGTGCACGCGGGAACGTGTGGGACAGCCGCCTCCGGCTGTCCCGTAACGCTCGCGTTACTGGCCGGGGCGAGGAAGCGCCTCACCACGAGCCGCCGCCGCCGCCGCCGAAGCCGCCGCCGCTGAACCCGCCGCCGCTGAAGCCGCCGCTCGACCAGCCACCGCCGCCGCCGCTGGAGCGGGGTGGTGAGAGCAGGGCGGTGTTCATCCGGTTGACCGAGTGGTTCAACGACGAGACGAGGTAGGCCGTCGTGAAGGGGTGGCCGTCGGTCGGTGCGGTACCAGTCGGG
Organism: uncultured Isosphaeraceae bacterium; assembly: GCA_963779675.1. Taxonomy (GTDB): domain Bacteria; phylum Planctomycetota; class Planctomycetia; order Isosphaerales; family Isosphaeraceae; genus CAVZZM01. The sequence goes on along the minus strand of CAVZZM010000012.1, from coordinate 816,178 downwards.
CGGCTGGGTGTAGAGCCCCTCGAAGGCCGTCGCCCAGCGGTCGGCCAGGCCGAAGGCGATGGCGTAGGGCAGCAACCGCTCGAAGGTCCCCTGACGCTCCTGCTGCTGGATGTCCTCGACCTCCGCCCGACGGATGTACTCCTCCAGGCCGCGGATGCGCTCCCAGGCGATCCGGCCTTGCTCGGTCTTGCGGGGCATGTATCGGCTGGTCACGACCACAATCAGGCTGCTCAGGACCGCCGAGACCACCAGCGGCGCGGGGAACACCCGGCCGCCCAGCCGAGCTGGACCAGCACCGCCACGCCACGCGCGAGCCGCCAGCAGCGACCAGGCCGAACAGGAGGAAGTGCGTGCGCACGGTGTCGGGGCTGCCGTCGAAGTACTTCCGTGCGGAGCAGGCTCTGTAGAGGTGGTCCCTGGCCTTCGGGATCGCGGTATAGAATTTCTGCTTCAGCTCCGAGAGCCGCACCGTTTTCTTGTCGCCCGAGAACAGCTTGTCGAACAGGGCGCGCTCGTAGAGCTTCAGGCCCTCGTCCTCCTTGAGCCTGGTGAACTTGTAGTCGGTGCTCGATGTGAGCCAGCCTTCCTCCGTGACCTCCTCGATCGTGAGATAACCCCGTACGGCCAGGTCGATGATGGTGGCGGAGAGGTCGCGCATGTCGACCTTCTCGTCGATCAGCGTGCCGACCTCGGCCGGGCCGAGATCGTCGGGCGGCTGGTACTCGACGACGATCGTGCCCCGGCCGGGAACATCCCGGCCCTGCGCGTACCAGAGCCCCAGGCAGAGCGCGAACGTCAGCGGGATGAGCCCATAGACGAAGTTGTCGCCCAGCCACCAGCCGAACCGCGTCAGCCACGACGGCTCGCCGGACGGCGTCGGCCGGCATGACCAGCTCGATCGAGATGCCCTCGCCGGGGCGCGAGGTTGCCGGTCTCGAAGCGGATCGGTCTCGGCGTCGGGGCGGCTCTCCGTGAAGTTCTTTTCCGTGGCCCCGAACATCCCCGTCCAGGCGTTGTACGAGATCCGGTCCCCCTCCAGCGGCTCGGGGAGGACGATGTCCACCCGGGCCTCGTCAATCGGCACCCGCCATTCGGTGCCGGTGGCGTTCCAGCGCAGGACGGCGTGGTCCCCTTCCCAGAGGATCGCCCGATCGACCCGGTAGCGGATGATGTAGACCTGCCGGCCAGTGACCGTGCGGTCGGCGCTGCCGATGCGGATGCGGACCTTGTTGTCCTCATACGTGGTCTTCGTCTCCCGGTCGCGACCTCGATCGTCGGACACGCCCAGCAGCCGAAACCGGAGGTCGTACAGGTGCAGGCCGACGTCGTAGAGGGTCGGGATTTCCCGGTAGATCCCGTGCCGGGGCTCGGCGAAGTCGGCGGTGATCGTCTCGGTGACCTCCAGCGTGCTGTCGGGCTGGATGACGATCCGGGCATCGAACCGTTCCATCGTCCAGCCGCCGAGATCGGCGCGGGCGGGCACGGCCAGTACAACGAGCAAGAACGCGATACGAAATATTCGATGCCACATGAGAACAACTCACAATTTCGAAAAATGTGCCGACGATTCGCGGGCAGATCGCCCAAATCGCGTGTCAGAGCGTCACCCTGGGCGCGGCCCGTTGCGACTCGTCGTCGAGCTGGAAGTACGGCCGGTCGCTGAATCCGGTCGGGCCGGCGATGAGCAGCGCCGGGAACCGCTGGACGAGCGTGTTGTAGTCGCGGACGACGGCGTTGTAGTACCGACGGGAGTACTGGACCTTGTCCTCGATCTCGACCAGGTTCTTCTGGAGGTCGAGGAAGTTCTGGTTCGCCTTGAGGTCCGGGTACGCCTCGGCCAGAGCGAAGATGCGGCCGACGGCCGAGGAGAGGGACTGCTCCGACTCGCCGCGGCGGGCGACCGAATCGGCCTGCGAGGCGCGATTGCGGGCCTCGACGGCCCCCTGGAGCGTCTCCTTCTCGTGACGGGCATAGCCCTCGACGGTCGCCACCAGGGCGGGGACGAGGTCCCAGCGCCGCTTGAGCTGGACGTCGATGTCGCTCCACGCGGCGTCGGCCCGCTTGCTCAGGCCCACCAGCCGGTTGTACGTCCAGAGCACGTACAACACCAACCCGAACCCGACGCCCACGAGAACCCAGACCCAGTACGACACGCGCGGTCCCTCCTTCACGGAATCATTCGTCAGGAAACGCCCGACATTATGGAAGCCGGGTCAGCGATGAGCAATGAGTCGAGTCCGCAATGAGCAATGAGCAATGAGCAATGAGGGAAATCAGCAGTCAGTAGTCAGTAGTCAGTAGGCAGTAGTCGGTGGCCCTGGCTCGGCCCTCGGCCCTCGGCCCTCGGCCATTGAGGGACAAGGGAAGAGAGCAGAGGACGGGGGCGGTAATTCGTTTCGAGGTTTGCGCCCTTCCTGTGCGACTTCGCGTTTTTGCGTGAGGACTTCTCTCCGAGCCGTTGAGCCCGACCCAAACAGCCGGTATGGTCGGGAGTCCGACATTCCGACCGCAACCGAGGAGAACGCCCACATGAGACGCCTGTTTCCGACGCTGGCCCTTTCGCTCCCGCTGGTTTTGCTGACCGCGTGTCCGTCCCTGGCCGACGATCTCCGCGTCGGCGCGGCGCAGGTGGTCATCACCCCGCCGGACGGGACGCCGATGGCTGGCTACTACAGCATCCGCACCGCCGATGGTGTTCACGACGACCTGCACGCCAGCGCGCTCGTCCTGGAGAGCGGCGGCACGAAGGCCGCGCTGGTGTCGCTGGACCTCATCAGCACGACCCGCGCCGTGGTCGAGGAGGCCCGCAAGTTGATCGAGGAGGCCACCGACATCCCCGGCGCCTCGGTGATGATCAGCGCCGACGCACTCGCACACCGGCCCGGTGCTGTCCGGCCGGGGCGTCCGCGAGGGGGACTTCGGCGGCGATGCCGACCCGGCCAAGGCCTACATCAAGTCCCTGCCGGTCAAGATCGCCGAGGCGGTCAAGGACGCGAACGCCAGGCTCGCCCCCGCCCGCGCCCTGGCCACGCAGGGCCATGAGGAGTCGATCGCCTTCAACCGCCGGTTCCACATGCAAGACGGCTCGGTCGGCTGGAACGCCGGCAAGCTCAACCCGAAGATCGTCAAGCCCGCCGGGCCGATCGACCCCGACGTGCCGCTGGTCTACTTCGAGACCGCCGACAAGGCCCGCACGCCGATCGCCGTCTACATCAATTATGCCGTGCATCTGGACAACGTCGGGGGGCCGATCATCTCCGCCGACGTGCCGGGCGTGGTGGGCGAACTGCTGAAGAAGTACAAGGGGGAAGACCTGGTCACCGTCTACACGACCGGCTGCTGCGGCGACATCAACCACATCGACGTGTCGTGGGCCGAGGCCCAGAAGGGCTTTGACAACGCCGCCCGCATGGGCATCATCCTGGCCGGCGCGGTGCTCGAAGCCTGGCCGAACCTGGAGCCGGTCGCGAGCGGCCCGCTGCGGATCAAGAGCACCATCGTCCCCCTGCCGGCCCCGAAGATCACCGACGAGGACGTCGCGACCGCCAACGAGGTCGTCGCCCGCCGCAAGGACCCCAAGGGCAAGCCGCCGAGCTTCCTGGAGACGGTCAACGCCTATAAAGTCCTGGATGTCGAGGCAACCGGCGGCAAGCCCCGTGAGCTCGAGGTGCAGGTGATCGCCCTGGGCAACGACGTGGCCTGGGTGTCGCTCCCCGGCGAGATCTTCGTCGAGCTGGGCCTGGCGATCAAGCTGGACTCGCCGTTCCCCCACACCATCCTCGCCGAGCTGGCCAACGGCGCCATCGGCTACATCCCCACCCGCCGCGCGTACAACCAGGGCAATTACGAGCCCGTCAGCTCCCGGGTCGCCCAGGGCTCCGGCGAGATGCTCGTCGACGCCGCGGTCAAGATCCTCAAGGAACTCTACGCCGAACGGGCCACGGAGACGGTCGCCCAGGACCGCTGACCGTTGGCCCGGGTGACGGCCCCTGACTTCTCAGGTTGTCCCGGCCGATGATCCTAGACCCGGGAGGCCGGGGCAACTTTGTCCCGGCCGCCCGTCGCTCGGTCGAGGAGCGTTACTCCGCGACATCCTCGAGACGGACGCCACGCCCGGCCTTGAGGCTCTCCCGCGCCGCAACGATCCGCTGCTGAAACGCCGGATCGTTCTCAAGACGGTATTCAAACCAATCGTCATCAGACTCGAAACCGATCAGAACCCCGGCCGGTTTCCCATGCCGGGTGATGACGACCTCTTCGGTTTCGGCCAGGCGTAAATACCTGGAGAGGTCATCCTTCACTTTCGAGAGGGGGACGGTCTTCATCGGGTTGACCAGCCTCCGCGAGCCATGCCTCCACGTCCGGCTTCGCGACGATCGCGAGAACCTGAACGTCCTCACCCGTCACGTCGTAGAAGATCCTCAGCTCATCCACACGAAGCCGATACTGCGGACGGGACAGCCCCCGAAGCCGCTTGATGCGGCTCTTGCTCACCTTGTTCGGCTCGTGCCACGGATGGACCTCCAGCGCGTCACGCACCTTGGCTCGATCGTGCGCACTCAACCGACGCAGGTCGTCGACGGCCTCGGGGGCGAGAATGATGTCGAACGGCATTCTGGCCAAATGATAGCCAGATTCCGGTGGTCGATCAAGGATGCAATCCAGACCGGGAACGAGGGAGCCTACCCTGTCCGGGGGCTCCGGCGCGATGCTCGTCGACGCCGCCGTGACGCTCCCCAAGGAATTGTATGCCGAACGGGCCACGGAGACGGTCGCCCGGGACCGTTGACCGATGGCCACCAGCCGAAGGCCGAGGTCTTGAAGAAGAGCCCGGGACCCGATTGAGTCGGGGTGGCCGGGTTCCTTCAAGTAACCTGGGTGACCGGGACAACAAGTTGTCCCGGCCACACAGAGTGCTGACTTCCGAGAGAGCATCAATTAAATATCAATTAACAAAATCCTGATATTTGAATATAAAGCTGGTCGATCTCGGCCCTCATAACTGCGAGCCTAGCGCATTCACGATTATAGTTTTCCACCAATTGAGTGTACCGAGCCGTCATGACTTCTAGGGATTCGGCTTGCGACACAGTTGCCTGTGGTTGCAGCTTCGCGGCCTCGGCCATATTCGCTACCGATCCGGCACGCTTGGGGCATTTCCTCTCATGCTTAGCAATCCGACGGACAAGACATCCACACGCTGAACACTTGGTCAATGGCTTTCCGCCAGGGGTTACGATCCTTCTCGTATTCGGTAAGTTCAACGTTCTTTTAGGCGATCGTGCATGAGGAGCAAGTGGGGATTTTTTTGAGACTGGAATTATAAATTGTCCCAAGCCGACCTCCATCCCAATGGGTCCACGAATATAGAATGGAATTGCACCATCAATATTATCTTAGCTGACAGCCAGGCCGCCAATAGAAATCTGCCTCTTACAGAATTCGGAGTTCCGTAATCCAACGCAAGCGGTAAGGCGTCTCCATACCGCGTGGCCAGGACAACGTGTTGTCCCGCTCGCGAAGCGACAAGAGGGTCGAGTTAGATCGCGGCATTGGAGAAGGCGACCGGCCAAGATGGTGTCGGTGTTGTCCAGACCGGCCCGCATTCCAGTGTGACGCCCTCAACGATCCGGGGCGGTTCGGGGCCAGATCGCGGCAAGCTGAGCCGCCAGTTCGGGTGGCAGGGGGCCGGCGGCGGCGGGGCCTCGGGCGAAGTGGGTTGCCAGGGATGGGGAATCGACGATCGGCAGGCCGGATTCGGTGGCGGCACGGCGGAGGGCGGTGGCGTCCTGGCCTCGGGCGACGCGGCGGACGGTGATCGGGCGGTCCGGGGGCGGGCCGCCGGCCAGGAGGACGGTCAGGCCGAAGGGGCCGGTCAGGACCAGGGACGCGCCGGGGAGAAGGTCCGTCGGGTCGTTCCGCCAGGTGCGGGCGAGGCTGCGGCGTCGAGCGCGGAGAGCGGGGTCGCCGTCGTCCTCGCGACGGTCCTGGCGGCCCTCGTCGGGGGTCATGCGGAGCTGGGCCTCCAGGCGTCGCCAGCGCAGGACGAAATCGGCCACGCCGAGCGCCCCCACGGCGAGAGCAAGGGTGCGGAGCAGGTCGCAGGCGATCGCTCCGCAGGCCGCCCCCAATGCCTCGGGGTTCTGGATGGCCAGGCGTCGGCAGTCGGGCAGGTTCGACCCGAGAACCCAGGCGCCGGCCCCGATCAGGACCGCCGCCTTCAAGATCCCCCACACTCCACGACCGAGCGCCGCCAACGGATCGGCGCCGGACGACAGGCCGCCCAGCAAACGGGCCGGATCGGGAGCGAGCAGCGCCGGCACCCACAGGCCGCCGACCTGGAGCTGATGCACGGCCAGCATCGCCACGGCCACGCCCAGCAGCAACCCGCCGAGCGGCATCAGAACCGACCAGACGGCCTCGCGAACCATCGCCGCGACCGCCCCCGCGGGCTCCGTGCCCAGGACGATCGTGGGGAGATCGGCGACCAGAGGCGCCCGGATCAGGTCGACCAGGCCGCGGGCCAGGTCGTCGCCCAGCACACCGAGCAGGACCGCCGCCGCAAGCAGCCCCGCGGCGGCGGTCAGGTCCGGGCTGTGCGCCACCCGGCCCGCCTCGCGTGCCTGCTGGCGTCGTCGTCGGCTCGGTGCCTGGGTGCGGTCCTCGCTCATGAACACGTCCCTGGCGTGTGCATAAATTTAGTCAGTTCGACGTTTCTTGAGCATGGATCGAAGAGAGGATCTCACGCAAAGCCGCGAAGTCGCAATGGAAGGACACGAAGGTCGGACCGACCTGCCGCTCCCTTCCCTTGTCCCTCAATGGCCAATCGCCGATGGCTGAGGGCTGAGGGCTGAGGGCTGAGGGCCACCGACTACTGCCTACTGCCTACTGACTATCGACAACTGATTTCCCTCATTGCTCATTGCTGGAACACGTCAATCCAGGCGTCGCCGAACACCGCCACGGTGACTCCCAGCCCGGCCAAAACGAGCAGCAGGCCCAGCGCGGCGCGGACGGGCAGGGTCAGCGACAGAAGTTGGAGGCCGCTGGCGGCGCGGGCGAGCAACCCCAGGGCCAGGCCCGCCAGGGCCAGGGCCAGCGCGGCCGGGGCCGCCGCGCGAAGGGCCACGCCGAGCGCCCAGCCGACCCGGGCGAAGGCGGCGCCGGCCGTCGCCGCGTCGAGGGCCAGTCCACCGGCCGGCACCACCTGATAGCTTTCGACCAGCGCGACGACCGTACGAAGTGGGCCGTCAAGGGCCAGGAACGCCCCGAGGGCCAGCAGGCCGTAGAGCCGCCCCATCGGGGTCAACCCGGCGGCGTCGATGTCGGCATCTGAACCCGGCCCACCACCGGGGTCGAGCAGGCCGGCGACCGACAGCCCCGCCTGCGCCCCGACCACCTCCCCGGCTAGCCGGGCGGCGGCCAGCACCAGGCCCATCGTCATCCCCAGGGCCGCGCCCGTCGCCAGTTCCGCCACGCAACTCCAGGCCAGGGTGATCGCCGAGGTCGCCTCGGAAGGGTGCCCCGTCGAACCGGGCCCGCGACTCACGACAGGCGCGAGCAGGAACGTCAACAGAATGGCCAGTCCGAGCCGGATTCGCCATCCCAGCCCGCGCATGCCGAGCGCGGGGGCCGTCCACGACAGGCCCAGGCAACGCGCCAGGACCGGAACGGTCACGCCGCTCCAGGTCAGCAACCAGCCGGTCGGGTCGAGGGTCGTGGGCATCCTGGCGATGGCTCCCGTGGCCTACAGGCGATCCGGGATCGTGCGGATCAGCTCGACGGCGAAGCCGACCCAGTGGCCGATCAGCCAGGGCAAGGTCAGCAACACCACCACCAGCACCGCCACCAGGCGCGGGATCAGGCCGACGACCGGCTCGTGCATCTGCGTGAGGGTCTGCCCGATCCCCACGACAACGCCCACCACCAGCGCCGCCAGCAGCGCGGGGCCGCCCAGCAGCAGGGCCACCCGCAGCGCCTCGCGCGACCAGTCGACGACCAGGGTCGAATCCATGTCGGGGGGCTCCGATTAAAAGGGCGGGCTCAGGTCACGTCGAAACTGCGCAGGAGCATGTCGGAAACCAGCCACCATCCGTCGGCCAGGACGAACAGGATCAGCTTCAACGGCAGGGCCACCAGCGTCGGCGGCAGCATGAACAGCCCCATTGCCGCCAGAACGGCCGAGACGACCAGATCGACGACCAGGAATGGCAGGTAGATGGCGAACCCCATCACCAGCGCCGTGGTCAGCTCGCTCAGGAGAAAGGCCGGCGCAAGGACATGGAGCGGGAACTGCTCATAGTGGTCGGGTCGGCCTGGCCGGAGCCCACGGGCACGGCATACTCGTACAGGCTCCACAGATACTCCTGGTGGCCGGTGCGATCGATCTGACCGCCCATGAAGTCCTTGATCGGTCGCGTCCCCGCCTCCCAGGCCGCGACCGCCCCGAGTTGCTGGTTCGCGTAGGGCTCGATGCCCTGCCGGTACACCGCTTCCCCCACCGGCCTCATCACAAGGGCCGTCAGCAGCAGGGCCAGGGCCGTCAGCACCTGGTTGCCGGGGATTTGCGGGCTCCCCAGCGCCTGGCGGAGCAGGGTCAACACGATGCTGATCCGCACGAACGCCGTCACCATCAGCAAGGCGGCCGGCACCAGCGAGGCGAGGGCGAAGATGGCGACCGTCGGCGCCGTCCGGCCCAGGTTCTCTCTCACGGTCGATTCGAGCGAGGCCGTCGAGCCGTTACCCAGGCCCCCGGCGATGTGGGGTCACCGGGAGGGTGAGGCTCCCGCCGAGCCGTCGGGATGGGCGGCTCGGCGGGAGCCTCGCCCTCCCGGGAAGCGGATGGTGGCCTGGGGGGGTCCTCGACCTCCCGATGGGGGCGATGGGACGAACCCGGGGCCTCCACGGGTCCGTTGACGACGGTCGTGACGACCGGTTCCGCGTGGGGGGGTGTGTCGGCGTTCCCCGCAACCGCCGAGGCAACGGCCAGTCTCAGCACAAGCAGAGACGCCAGGGAACAGGCCGGCGCGATCCGGACAATCGCCGCCATCCGTCGATCGGGCGCGGGTGTTCCCGACCGAGAGGATCTGGAACCTTGCGTCATCTCACGCCTCCCTGGTCGGTCGTCACGACTTGCCGACGCCCGTGATCGGTCGGGGCGGCCGTCCCCGGTTCGTTGGTCCCGTCCTCGGGGGAAAGCTCGCCGAGCAACGACGGCGGCCCGCCCGAGCCGGTCCCGACGATCAGCGTGCGATCACCGGCGCACGAGGTGAATGGTGTGCCGGGGGGTGAGCCGCACCCGGCCGACGACTCGTAACGCGTTGAATTCGTGACCCGGCAACAGCTTGCCCCGATTCGCGGCCAGGGCCGCCCCGCCGCCGACGAGCAGCACCAGCACGAGGCCGGCCGTCAGCGGCCACCGCGAACCTCCCGAACGGCCGCCCCGGCTCGTGTCCGAGTGCCCTTCGGGCCGTTGCACCGGCAGACCGCCCGGGACAGCCGCGGCCTCGATCCGCCGATCAAGGCCGGTGGCGGTGCCGGCCGCTCGGCCTCCCCGGCCCTCGCGGACGAGCCGACCACGGCCAGGACCATGACCACCCCGACGAGTTTCAGTGACCCGAGAGGTCTCGCGGGCTCGGACCGATTTGAGGTAGGCACGATGACCCTCCGGCTCGTTCGGGCGGCAACATGCTCAGACAAGGATGTCTTCCCGGCCGTCGGGGTCGGGCAGGGTGACGCGGCCCTGGTCGTGGAGGCGACGGAACCGTTCGACGAGTTCGATCTGGGCCGCCTCGGCGTCGTTGAGGCGGAACGGGCCGATCAGGGCAATCCGGCGTTCAAGGCCCTCGGCCGAGTTCGCACGCAGCGCGCCAAGCACCTTCGACCGGAGAGCACGCGGGGCCCGGCCAGCGCCAGGGCCCAGGTCGCGGCGTCCTCGTCGTCGTAGGCCGTCCGGATGTCGCGGTCGGCCAGCCGGGCGATGTCATCGAAGAGGAACCGGAGGCCGCATTGCCCCAGGGTGTAGAACTCCTGGAGCACCGCCCGCTGCTGATCCGGCTCGATCGCGTCGAGCCGTGCCATCTCAAGCGTGACGGCCTCCACCGCGGCGCGGTCGAGCCCGTTGAGCAGTTGCGCGGCCAGCGACTCCTCGACACAGACCAGGAGAATGGCGGCCTTGCGCAGCGGAGCAAGAGTCTCGGTGTCGAACCCATTGGTGCCGGGATCGGCGGTCGGCCCCGGGTCGGTCCGCGTTGGGGAGGCGTGCGACTGCCGGGTGTCATCCCGCGTGGGCGTCGTGGTCGTGCTCATGTTTCGTATCCTCCCTCACCGATCCAGCGGCGAAGCACGCCCGAAGCGGCGGCCGGGTCGCGTCGGATCAGTTCGCGAACACGCTCGGATGGCCCGGCGTCCTCGGCGACATCGACATCGAAGTGAGGACGTCGCAACCGCCCTCGGCCGGCGTGCCGAGGGGGCTGGACCGCCGCGCGGAGTCGCGATCCGGCGGCCATCAGGGCCGCCGCCGCCAGGATCAGCCCACCGCCGGCCGCCGCCGGCCACCAGTCGGGCAGCCGTCGGGTGCCGCCCGGGTCGGCGATCGGTGCCTCGGGCCGGGCCAACGTCGGGGCAAAGATGCGGTCGATCGCGATCGTGCCCCGCTCGTCCTCCGGCACGACCTGCTCGACGAGCTGTCGAATGCTCTCCTCGGTCTTCCGGGCGATCGCCCGGTAATCGTCAGTCGTCGGCTCGTGGTCGGCGACTCGCTCGGCGACGAACGTCGTGTAGAAGGAACTCGGGACCAGCACCAACACCGACACCTTCCCCACGGCCCGGGCGGGCTCGACCGGCTCGACCGGCTCCGTCGGCCGGGACTCATGCCCCGGGACCGCCTCGACGGGCGCGTTGACGGTGATCACCGGCGGGAAGTCGGCCACGATCGGTTCCAGTTCGGCGGCCCGATCCGGCGTTACCGTCGCGAGTGAGCCCGGCTCGATCTTGACCGCGACCCGAACTCCCGGGATCCAGTTGAGGCCGTCAACCAGCCGGGCATGCATGTCGTCTCGGCGGGCATCGAGCTGACTGCGCAGGCCAACGGCCGGGTCGCCCGCGATGGCGTACGGGGTGCCTCGGTTGTCCATCAGGGTGAGCCCGTCAGGGCTCAGGTCGAACACCTGGCCACGAACGACGTTGCGAATTCGTTCGACGGTGGCGGCCGGGATCGTCCGGTCCCCCGCGACCTTGAGGAACACCGACACCTCGACGGAACCCGTGCGAGCCAGTCCCCGTGGCATGGACCGATGGATCGTCACGAATGCCGACAGGTCCAGCGACGGGTCCACCTGCTGGATCATCAGCTCGATGCGCTTTTCCTCACGACGCTGGTCATAATGGGCACGTTCGGAGGCGGTTGCGAAGAACCCCGCCTCGGTCGGCGCGTCGGCGAGATCCCAGATCGATTGAGGGGACAGTCCGGCCTTCTCGATCTCGGCGTACGCTTCGGTCAATCGGCCGGTGGGCACTTCGACCCGGCCGCCGACAACCCGGGCCGCGATCCCCCGCGCGGAGAGCCGGTCGACCAGTCGTCGGGCGTCGTCGGGCGCGAACCGATGCTCGGGATACAGCCAGGACGATGCGGCCTGGTCGCCGGGCGCGGCAAGGAACCCGACGACCGCGAGCGACACCAGCAGTCCGGCGATCGCGGCCAGCCGCATGCCCGCGCCAAGTTCGACGTACTGCCGTCGCATCCGCGACCAGACGGCACGGAGCCGGTCCCAAGCTGGGCCCAGCGATTCGGGTCGATCGATCCGCATCGTGGCTCCTCATCCCGCGGGCTCAGTCCGGGCGCGTTGCGATCGGCTCGGGCCACCGTATCGGCGCGAGGGTGCGGATGGGCATGCGGTTCGAGCCGTCGGTCATCGAACCGGGGGAACCGTCGACGGTGGGGTTCCCCGGGGGTTGGGATCGTCGCCCGGCCCGCTGGGCCTTCGCCGGGCACATCACCAACGTCCCTTCCCTGGGACCGGCCGACACGCCGTCGCATCCTGCGCGGAGGGAGTTATCCGCGAATCGGGCCGTTCTGTCAATCGCGCCGACCCGCTCGGGGAGATGCACCAACACCCAACCTCTGAGTTGAGCAAACTCACCGATGCGCATACGCAAACAACCCACGCCTCGGGAGAGGCGTGGGTTGTTGCGGGTTTTGACACCGGTTTGCTCAGGTGAGCGTTGCCGCGAGGACCGGCTCAGTTGCCGGCGGGCGACAGGAAGAGCAGGCCGCCGGCACTGGCGCTGGCGTTGCCCGCATCAGCCGGGTCCGCCGGAGGAGGAACCGGCTGGCCTTCGTCGGCCGGGATCGCCGGGGGCTCGTTGGAGGTGTCGGCCGGGGCCATCTGGCCGTTCGCCGGGGCGGAGTACTGGGTCGCACCGTAGGCCGGAGCGGCCTGGCCCGCACCGTAGGCCGGAGCGGCCTGGCCCGCACCATAGGCCGGAGCCATCTGGCCGGCACCGTAGGCCGGGCCAGCCTGACCGGAGCCGTAGATATCACCACCCTGGCCGGAGCCGTAGATCACGCCACCCTGGCCGGTGGGGTAGACCCCCTGCTCGGACGGATAGGCGCACTGCTCGGTCGGGTAGGTGCAGCCGGTCTCGCAGACGTCCTGATGGCAGCCGCCGAAGAGGCCGTGGCGAACCCGCCGCTTCTTCAGCACCCACTCGTAGGTGTAGCACTTCGGCTTGTGCTTGAACAAGCCACTCAACAGGCTGCAGTGCTTCTTCTCGACGGGCCCACAGCTCTCGTAGCAGCCCTGTTCGCTCGGCAGGCACTGCTCGCTAGGGCCGCTCTGGGCGGTGGGATAGATCCCCTGGCCGCTCGGGACGACATCATGAAGGCCCGCCACGCCCACGCTGCTGATCCCGAGGGCGACGGCCAGGCCGAGGCTCAATGTCAAAGGCTTCAACATGGGAGACAAATCTCCTTGTCATTCTGACAACGGGGTGACCTCTCATCGAGTCGACGTCCACCCCGCTTGGGTCCACGGCACCGTCTTACGGCGGGCGTTCCCGCGCCCGGGGCCTTTCGGCCCAATCCGTCGAGCGATACCATCCAGTTGGTGCTCCCGAGTCCTCGCCTGGTTTGACTGACCTTGGCGAGCCAACCGTTGTATCGTCATCGCCAGAGGAGCCCTTGAGTGCTCGCGCCGTTTTCACGTAAGGATTTACGGCGATCGACCCTGCCGGTCGTCGCGATCTGGCAAGCCTTGCGGCCTACGGTAAAACGCGCGAGCCGACAGTCTCTTCAATCCGTAAAGTCATGCCCCGTCATGCTGCCCAGATCGTCCAGTCAACGCGATCGAAGCAGTTTTCCGGGCGAGAAATGGTGTCTTGATGGCCGAGGGCCGAGGGACGAGGGCCGAGGGACGACGCTGGATGCGAATCGGGCTTGGAACGCGGAGCAACGCAGATCGTGCGGCTGCGCACGGAGCGGATCGTGGTGATTGAGTCAAGCAGGGCCGAGGACCGAGGGCCGATGGGTTGAAGGCCGATGGTTGAGAGCAGCCGACGCCGGGGGCCGGTCCTTCGCCATCGGGCATCGTCCCTCGGCCATCGGTCCCGCTGAGTGCCAGGGGAAGGGAGCGACCAGCGCCAACGAGCAGGTCGACGCCCGACCGTTGACCCGCTCAAGGATCGCGAGCGAGCGACGGGTCGAATCGCGACCTCATCCCGGAAGCCATTGAGGTTCACAGGGAAGGAAAACACCGGCGCCCGCCCATTTACTCAGGGAGGACGGGTTCCGGCGATTCGATCAACGGCGGGTGGAGGTGGCGGGAACCTCGTCGGGCGCCGAGGCGACCGGCTCGCCGGCCGGACCGTCAGCCCGTCTGGGCGGATCCAGAGCGCGCAGCAAGACCAGCTCGTTGCGTTCCAGCTTACCTTCGCGGAAGATCAGGCGCGCGTGGCTGGCCAGTTCGTCAGCGAAGACGTCGTAGCGGTCGGCGCGGAGCAGCACGTAGGGCGACTCGCGACGGGACGCCGGCTGGTCGAGCCAATTCGTCAGCAATTGCATCTGGATGCGGATTCGCTCTTGGGGGTTCGCGACGAGCGTATTGTTCCAGTAGTCGCGCATCAGGTCGAGGCCGTCGTTGTAGTCGGGGTTGCTGCCGGGCACCGGGCGAAGCCGGCGGCCCTCCAGGTAATACCACAGGCCCTCATCGATTTCGTGAAAGAACATGACGGTACCGACATCATCCGGCAGAACTTGCTGTAGCCGGGATGCCAGGTCGCGATGCGATCGTAACGGGTTCCGCGCCGGAGCCATGGCACCATAGAGCACCAGCACCGCGATCGCCATGGAGCCCGCGAATGGGGCCAGCGACAGGGCGATCTTCCCGCGACGCCACATCCAGGCGCCGACCACGGCGCTGAGAGCGAAACCTGCGGCGATCACGATCGACCAGCCGAACATCTCCGGAGCGAGCCGGGCGACCAGCACTGGCGCGGTGATCGCCCCGGCCAGCAGCACAGCCGAGTGCGCCTGGACGAATCGCCGCGTGCGACTGCGGTGTCTTCCCGACGCCACGGGCGATTTCCCCGAGCCGCACCCAGCCGAAACCGATCAGCAAGGCCGCCCCTGGCAGACAGGGCACGAAGTAGTTTGGCTTGGCGACCGTCCAGAAGCAGAACATCACCAGATTGACCGCGGTCCACGACCACGCGAACCAGACCTGCGGGGCGACGCCTCGCCCACGCCGCCACAATGGCCACAGCGCCGCCCAGGTTCCCAGGATCGACCACGGGGCGACCATCCCGAACCACTCCTGGATCATCCGAGGGTGGTCGCGGTGGTGAGTGACACCCGCGGAGACCGTCTTCTGTCCCATCTCCAACCACCAAACCTGCACGGCAGTCGGGTCGTCGATCACCACCGGCAAGGGCCAGCTCAGCGCGAGGACCAGGAACAGCAACGCCCCCCAACCGCTCCACAGTGACCGCATTCCGGGCCGGAGTTGCCTCGTGATCGCCAGATAGGGAAGGATCGCCAGCGCGACCAGGATCAGGATGATCGGTCCCTTGGTCAAAAACCCCAGTCCCAGGGCCAGGTCCATCAGGACCGTCCAGCGGCGTGGCCCGAGGATTTCGCGCCGGGGCGGCGAGAACCCCTTCGTCCTGACCCCCACCATGCAAGCGTCGCCAGGCGGCGTACAGGGCCAGTGTCGTGAAGAACGCCAGAAGGCCATCATTGCCCGCCTGGCGCATCTCGATGATGAAAAATGGCAATGAGGTCAGCAACAACGCCGCGGAGAGGCCGACCGCGCGACCGCCCATCCGGCGGCCCAGCGCATAGATCAGCCCCACACAACCGAGCGCCGAGAGGGCGCTCGGCAACCGCACGACCCACTCGTCCTGGTTTCCGGTCAGCGCCATCAACCCCGCGATCGTCCATCGGGGCAGCGGCGGCTTCTCCAGGCGCTTGCGGCACTGGATCTCGGCGACCAGCCAGTGCCCTTCACGCAGGGTATCGATCGTCTCGGCCGCGGCGCGCTGTTCGCGCTTCCCCCAAAGGTCCACCGCGCCGAGGAACCCGAGAAACACCACGGCGGCCAGGACCGCCACGGCGGCCTCGGGTGCCCACCGTCGGGCCGTTTCCCCGACCTCGCAAACCTTGGGCATCGCGTCCTCCTTGACACGCAAGCCGAGAACCTGGTCAGACGACCCGGCGCGCCGATCACTCGTTCCTGACGAGCGGACCCGCGGGCCTGCTGGGCCATCCCAACTCCGGGGGAACCATGGTGCCCCCGACGCGGTCCATCCCGGACCGGGCGAGACGATGCGGAACCATACCGAAGACCGCCCAACTCAGCAAGGCGAAGGAACGGGCAGTTCCCCGGCATGTGCCTCCACGCGCGTCGAGGCCCCAACGGCCGGGTGCCGCGCCGACTCAATCGGCGACGATCCCGGTGTCATGGTCCCGAATGCGCCACCCCAATGCCGCCCCCCTTTTCAATGGCTGGGGAGAACTCAACTCTTATGCTCTCTGCCGACTTCCGTTGTCGCCCCCGGTGCCACCGCGGTGCCACGTCCCATGCATCGGCTTGACAGTTCTCCCGACGATCGGGTATACCGCCCCTCCGACGTCGCCTCAAAACCCTCACACTCGGGACGATTGGGCCCGCGTGGTGCGAACTGGAGACGACGGAAATCGCCTCGTAATTTGCGGATTCTGGGTTCAGGCAGGTGACATCAGGGAACAGGGATGTGTGCGGCCGTGGCGGGTCGGGGCCTGCCCAGGGACGGGTGGGCCTCCCCGCACTCTCGATCGCACCGGCAATGCGGGTGCGGCCTCGGCCTTCGTTCCCGGGCCTGATCGAATAACGTGTGACACGACGTGCCCCCTGGGCCTCACGTCCGCCCCGCCCCGTGCGGAGCGGTGACAGGTGAATCCCAGGGGGAACCCGACCCCGAGACGATGGAACGGATCAGGGAGGGGGCTGGCCCATGTGGCCCCTGCTCAAGCAATCGCCGGTCGCCCGGACGCGACCCCTCGCGCCACACCGCCGCTTCGTGCCGGTGCCGACGCATCCACTCGCTGATGGCGGGACGACAACGTCGACCGAGCCGAGGTCGCCTGGGCTCTATCCCGGCGAGCCCGAGGCTTGCCGTCGCAACCCGCGGCAGTTCCTGCCGGTGCTCGCTCACCTGGGGCTCTTGCTGGCCGCTGTTCCACGTCTATCACGTCGAGGGACGGGCCTTCCTGCTGCTGGTGACGCTCTGCACGGCGTTGCTGCCGGTCCACTACCTGTTGCCATTCCGCTGGAAGAAGCCCTTCTTCGTGGCGGCCTCGCTGGGCGGCCTGGTGGGGGTCTTCGGCTTCGGGGTCGCCGCGGCCGTGCTCCCCATGGCGGCGGCGCTGATCGGTGTCTGCTACTTGCCGCTGACGTGGTGGTCGCGCGCGGCGCTCATCGCCGCGACCGCCGCCACGCTTGCGCTGGCCCGTTCGGGACTGGCTGATCTGGGCATCCCTGGAGCCGTCTGGCCGGTGCTCGGCACGATGTTCATGTTCCGCATGATCGTTTTTCTTTACGAGTTGAAGCACGCCGAGCGGCCCGAGCGGCCGATCGACGCCCTGAGCTACTTCTTCCTGCTACCGAACTACTGCTTCCTGCACTTCCCGGTGGTGGACTACCGGACGCTGCAACGCGGCTACTTCGCGAGCGACATTCACGACATCCAGCGCCGGGGCCTGAAGATGATGTTGCGCGGCGGCGCCCACTTACTGCTGTACCGCCTCGTCTACCACCTGTTGCTGATCCCGGCCGAGGAGGTCCACGACCTGGGCACCCTCGTCGGGTTCATCGTCTGCAACTACCTGCTGTACCTGCGGGTCTCCGGCCAGTTCCACATGGCCTGCGGGATGCTGCACCTGTTCGGCTATCAACTCCCGGAGACCCACCACAATTACCTGCTGGCGACCAGCTTTACCGACTACTGGCGGCGGATCAACATCTACTGGAAGGACTTCATGGTTCGGGTCGTCTTCAACCCGATCGTCTTCCGCATGAAGCGCCGGCCGCAATCCGTCGCGTTGGCGGTGGCGACGTTCGCGGTGTTCGTGACGACCTGGGCCTTGCACGCCTACCAGTCGTTCTGGCTCCGCGGGAGCTGGGGCTTCAGCGTGCCGGACGCCCTGTTCTGGGGCACCCTCGGCGTCCTCGTCTGGTCAACGTCCGCAACGACGCCCGCAGCCCCCGCACCCGTGCCCGGGTCGCCCGTTCCAAGGCCCGCCCCACGGCACGCGAGTTCGCGATCCGCGGGCTGAAAACCGTCGGCACGTTCACCACCATCGCCCTGCTGTGGTCCCTGTGGTCGAGCCCGACCGTCGGCGCCTGGCTGAGCATGCTGCGGCGCGGGTCTCGGCCTGGGCGAACCTTGAGGATTGGCCTCCGGCCCTCGGCTCTCACTCATCGGCCCCGGCTCTCACGCATCGGCCCTCGGCTCTCGGTCCTCGGTCTTGAAACCGTGAGTTCCTGGCCCATGGGTTTGTTCGGATCGTAACGGGAGTCCTCGCCTCATGCCCACCGAGCGCCCGACGTCGCTGAGGCCGCAGATCGCCGCGACCGCGGCCCTGCTGGCCTTTGGTCTGGCGCTCGACGCGGGCCACATCGTCGGCGCGGCGCTCGTGTTCCCGGCCCCGGCTGGAACACGGTTGCGACCGCCGCCGATGCGTTGCGGAACGACGGCCTGAACCGGATCGACGCCGAGCGCATGGAGCGGGGCTATTACGAGGCGTTGATGGATGTCGGCCGGCGGTTTCGACGGCCTCGGCGAGGGGCGGGCTCGACCGGGCGTCGAGGACGAGCCCGGCGTGCAAGCCGGCGGCCTGGCCCTGGCCGTGGACGATGTCCGCGAGCTGGTCTTGAGGCCGAACCTGGCGATCACCCACCGGGGCGGTCGCTGGACGACCAATCAGCCTCGGCCTGCGCGACCGCGATTACGACACCGACCAGGCCGCCCGGCACCGTGCGGATCGCCTTCACCGGCGACTCGATCGGCGCCGGCTGGGGAGTGGACGATGACGCCGACCTTCGAGGCGATCCTGGAACGGACGCTCGATGCCCGTTCGCGACGTCGAGGGCGGCCCCGCCGTCGAGATCCTGAACTTTGCCGTCCCGGGCCTCGCCCCTGGCCAGCGCTGGGAGACGTTTCGCCAGGCCGACGGCTGGGCGATGGATACGGACGCTGGTGATCTACGAAGCTACGCCGGCCGACCTCGGCTGGGACGCCCGTCGACTACGCGGCCTGCTCCCACGCGGGATCGGCCCCGATGCGCCGGTCTACCGAGACGTGCTGGGCCGACTGGGCATTCACGGTGGGGGCGTACGCCGATGCCTACGAACGTCTGCTGAAGCCGCACCGTTGGGCCTTGCTGGAAGGTGTCTACCGACGCATCGCCGACGACTGCGCGTCCCGTGACGTACCGTGCGTGTGGATGCTCATTCCGCGCGTGGGAAAGCACTACGACGTCGAGGAACGGGCCGCCCTGGTAGCTCTGGCACGACGATCGAATTTCTCCGCGGTGATCGACCTGTCCAACGTCTTTCAGGGCGTGGGTCGACCTCCACCCTGGCGGTTGCCCCGGACGACTACCACCCCAACGCCGAGGGCCACGCGCGGATCGCCCGAGAACTCGACGCGGCCCTGCGGGCCGACCCCGAATGGCAACGGTTCTGGGAACGTTGCCTGGCCCGTGGCGGCGCCGGTGTCGCTCAACAGGATAAGGACGCGCCTCCCGAGGAAAGCGCTAACCCGCGAACCACGGACGACATGCCCGGCGCTGCGAACGCCCTCGCCGCGCACGCCGAGCGGCAGGAGGCCCGGCCACGATGATACACGTCCCTCTCACCCTCCGGCCGACGCCGGCCTTTGCCCTGACCATCGTGCTACTCGTCGCCGGTCTGGTCCCCCTGCCCAAGGGGAGCTGGTCGCGCTGGGTTCGTCAGAACGTCTGCTCGCAGGAGCTGAACCAGGCCGATCGCGAAGCCACCGCCGCGAGCTACTACGAAGGACTGATCAACGTCGGCCTCGACTCCGACCGCGCCGCGCTGGCCGAGCGGCTCATGGGAACGCCGAGCAACTGGGTCAGCTTCCACGACATCGGCGCGACCCGCTACATGTACGGCGATGTCCTTCAGTTCGAACTTCGCGAGGGCCTGCAACGGACTGCCTTCGGCAAGCCATTCACCACCAACTCGATCGGCCTGCGCGACCGCGAATATTCCGTGATCAAGCCGGAGGGCACGTTTCGCATCGCCGTGCTTGGTTCCTCGATCGACATGGGCTGGGGCGTCAGTGACAACGAAACCTATGAGAACCGCCTGGAGGACTGGTTGAACACGCACGCCCAGAAGATCGGCTCCTCCCGGCGGTTCGAGGTCCTGAACTTCGGCATGGCCGCATACAGCCCGGTCCATCGTCTGGAGGCCTACCGCCGCAAGGCGAGTCGTCTGGACATCGACCTGGTCCTCTACTCGGCCACCATGCTTGACCCCCGGCTGACCGAGATCCACGTTTGCGGGTTGCTCCAGGACCGCGCCGACCTGACCGCCTATCCCTACATCCGGGACGCGGCGGCACGGGCCGGCATCACGCTCGACGACCTTCGACTGGCCCCGGACGGATCGCTGGCAAACAAGAACGTTGTCAAGGACAAGGTCGACAACCAGCTCTGGCCGGTCATTGACGCGACCCTCGGTGCTCTGGCCGATGACTGCCGAGCGTCGCGTACCCCCCTGTTCTGCATTCTGGTGCCCCGCGCCGGCGGTTCCGATGGCCCCGATGACCGCGGCGACGACGTCGACCGCTACGTTCGCCTGATCTCCCACCACGGCATCCCGGAGGTGGACCTGACCTCCGCGTTTGACGACGAGGACCCGGAAGACGTCTCCGTCGCCCCCGGCGACGATCATCCCAACGGCCGGGGCCATAAGTTGCTGTTCCGCGCCCTGGCCCTCGCGATCACCGAGAACGGCCGCCTGTACAGCCGACTCTTCGGTCCCGAGGCCGCCCGTCACCGGCACCAGGTCGAAGCCTGCGACCGGTAGAACCAAGGAGCATTCGTCGGTTCCCGAGCCCTGGATCGCCTCGTTCCCAGATCCAACCGCGGGCCCGACCCAGGAGACACCTCGTGCCCGAGTGATCCCGAGGCGCGAGCCCGCAAGGAGGCGGTGCCATGTCCTTACGCGTTTCTCCACCCACGTCCACGTTTGACCCGGGCCTGATCTCCGACCACCCCACCCCAGTCGTCGACGCGCCGCTCTCGTCGATCCAGCACCTCAGCTACCTGCTGGAGCGGGCCGCCGAAGTCTGGTACTGGCGGGACGCCGTTGAGGACGAGGCGGGACGCTCGCTGACCTACGCGGAGCTGCGACGATCCGCCGATCGGCTCGCCACCCGGCTGGCCCGCTGGGGGGTAGGCCGCGAGGACCGCGTCGGCCTGTTCCTGCCCAAGGGCCTGGAGTCGGTCGCCGCGATCCACGGCATTCTCCGCGCCGGCGCCGCCTACGTGCCGGTCGATCCGACGGCCCCACCGACTCGCGGCGCGGGCATCCTGGCGGATGCCCAGGTCCGTGCCGTGGTCATTGCCGCCGAGCACGCCGAGGCTTTCCGTGCCCACTGGCCCGGCCCGGCCCCCCTGCCCCGGCTAGTCGTCGTCGGCGACGGCGAGCTCGGCAACGCCGATGCGTCCTGGAACGATGTCCAGGCCGACACGACCCCCTCGCCCCTGCCTCCGTCGCGACGGGCCGAGGACCTGGCCTACATCCTGTACACGTCGGGATCGACCGGGCGTCCCAAGGGCGTGATGCTCTCCCACGCCAACGCCGCCTGCTTCCTCGACTGGTGTACCCGCACGTTGCCGATCTCCGATGGCGGCCGGTTCGCCTCGCATGCCCCGTTCCACTTCGACCTGTCGGTGTTCGACCTTTACGCCTCCTGCGCCGCCGGGGGCACGCTCGTGCTGGTCGGTGAGTCTCTGGGCAAGGAGCCGACACGGTTGGGGGACTTCCTGGCCGAGAAGAAGGTGGACGTCTGGTATTCGGCCCCGTCGATCCTGGCGCTTCTGGCCCAGCACGGCGGCTTGGAGCGGGCGAACTTCCCGGCCCCTCGGCTCGTGCTGTTCGCCGGCGAGGTCTTCCCGATCCGCCACCTCAAGCGGCTTCGTACCCTCTGGCCCGAGGCCGTGTTATGCAACCTGTACGGGCCGACCGAGACGAACGTCTGTACCGCTTGTGCAATCCCCCGGACGATCCCCGCGGATCGCACCGACCCCTACCCGATCGGCACCGTTTGCCCGCCGCTGCGGGCCCGGGTGGTGGATGAGTCGGGCCAGGATGTGCCGACGGGCTCCGAGGGAGAACTCGTGATCGCCGGCGCGGGCGTCATGCGGGGCTACTTCGGCCGACCGGACCTCGATGCTCTGGCCTTCCTCGACGGTCCTGACGGCACGCGCTGGTACCGGACCGGCGACCTCGTGGTCGACGACGGCACGGGGTGTTTCCTGTTCCACGGCCGACGCGACCGCATGGTCAAGCGTCGGGGCTATCGGATCGAGCTGGGCGAGATCGAATCGGCCCTGTACCGCCACGACGACATTGAGCGAGCCGCGGTCGTCGCCCGTAGCGGCGACTCGGGCACATCGATCGCCGCGTACGTCACCATGAAGCCCGACCGCAAGGGTTCGATCATCGCCATGAAGCGGCACTGCACCAGCTATCTGCCGAACTACATGATCCCGGACTCGATCAAGTTCCTCCCGGCGCTCCCCACCACATCGACCGACAAGATCGACTACCAGGGCCTCAAGGCCCTGGCCGAAGGTGAGGGGTAAATCCCGACCTGTCGCCCGAGAGCCGATCCCGTGCCCCTGCGACACCTGCTGAGCTGGAAATCGCTGTTCTATGGCGCCGCCCTGCCGGCCTTGCGGCGGTTGGGGCCGTCGCGGGCCGATGCCGTGCTGGGTGGCCTGGGACGGCTGTCCGGGGCGGTCCTTCCGGGGCGCCGCCGGACTCTGAAACAGGCCGCCGACCGGGCGGCCCGGGAGATCGGCCCGTCTGTTGGTGATCGCCGGACGTTCCGGATCGCCCTGGCGTCGAGCGTGGCCCGGCACCTGGCCCGCGACTACCCGCTCGAAGGGGCCACCGATGCCGAACTGGCCGCGCGTTTCGACGTGTCCGGGTTCGACCACATCAAGGCGACCCTGGCCGGGGGCCGGGGGGTCGTGCTGCTCGGCTCTCATCTGGGGGGCCATCTGGCGGCCCTGCACTGGATGATCCGCCACGGCCTGCCGATGCGATGGCTGGTCCAGCGCCCCCGGCACGTCTCGCCGACGATGATCCGCTGGCTCGACACCGACGCGCCGTTGCACCCGCAATCCACCTTCTTCCTGCGACGGTCGTTGCCGCCGGCCGAGGCCGCCGCGCGGGTTCTGCGGGCACGCGACGCGCTCCGTTCCGGCCTGGCCGTCTACCTCAACGGCGACATTCCCTGGGACGCCGCCAACGCCCGTCCTGGCCGCCTGCTGGGAGACGATCGGTCGTTCCTGTCGGTGTGGTCCGACCTGGCCGTGCTCGCCGGGGCCCCGGTGGTGCCGGTCTTCTGCACGCACCAACCGGGCGGCCGGTTCGCTCTGACCTTCGAACCGCCATTCCGGGTGATATCGGGCGGCCAGGACGGGGCCGTCGCGGCGTACCTGGCCCGGCTCGACGCCGAGATCGCCGCCCACCCGAACGACGCGGTCCCCCACCTGACCTGGCCCGCCTACCAGGCGCCCAGCGACTCGAAGTTCCGGCCTGAACGCAGGCCCACCCGCCTCGCAGCATCCCGACCCCGGTGCCCACGGGCCCCCCGATGGTCCTGATCGGTCATCATCCTCGGAGTTGCGCCTGAGAATCGGCCTCCGGGCACTCTTCCCATTCCACTCCCGAAACTGACCCGGTGCCAATATGGCACGATGGCTCGCATGGCATGCCGCAATGGACGCCATTTTGGCATCTCGGTTTTAGTTCCTGGCAAGTTGGCATGGGCGGCCCCAAGGACTCGACTCGATTTCAAGTTCGCAAATCGTTTTCGGGTAATGTGTTACGGAGTCAAGGCGCCATATTGGCATGCGCTTTGCATCCCATCTGACTCTCGAAAGCTCCCGCGTTCCGGGCGACACGGACCACCTGGCGAGGGGCTTCGAGAGGTTCGCTGTGGAAGAAATGCTTGGTCCGTGATTTCGTGATAGATCTCCTACTGGAGGAGGGTTGACGATGAATGCACCGGCTCGCAAGAACAGCACAGGTTGGACGGCCCCGACCCACCGGCTTGACTCGTTCTTCAACCAGGTTTTCCAGGACATGGACCGGGCCATGGGAGCGTCGGTTGCCTCAATGACTCGCGGGGGACTGCCGATCGCGTTGTGGGAGGATGAGGGGGCCTATCACGTGGAGGTTGAGGTGCCCGGTGTCGCCGAGAGCGATATCGACGCCACGGTCCACGACGGCCATCTGATCCTCCGGGTCGAGCGGAAGGCCGAGGACGGCCGCGCCTATCTGGTCAACGGCCGGACCTTCGGCAAGTTCGAACGCACGATCGCGCTTCCCGAGGCCGTACTTAGCGATGAGGTCCAGGGACAGCTCAAGGACGGTGTCCTGCATCTGACCCTGCCCAAGACCCCGGCCGTCAAGCCGAAGAAGATCGCGATCCAGACGAGCTGAGCGTGTCGAGCCTCACAACCGCGGAGTGTCCCTCCCCTGAGCCGGGGCCCGTCGTCTCGAGACGACGGGCCCCGGCTTCGCTTTGTCCCGGCGCAAGATTCGCGTCCAACTCTTCTGGAGGCATTCCGCTCGCATCGAATCGGACCACGACCCGTCTTGAGGAGGCACATCATGTCGATCAATTCCGGAAACATGAAGGACCGCGAGGATCGGGCCGGGCCGACCCCGTATGGACCACACCGCGACCAGAAGGTCGACGAGGCCGCCGGTGGGGCCGATAGCTCGCCCCTGGACAGCGTTTCCTCCGAAGAGCGGCCCCAGGTCGCCCGCGACAGGAATGAGAAGAACCTTGAGCAACCCACCTTCGATCAACCCAAGCCTTGAGGTTCTGAAGTTCTAAGGTTCGAGAGGCGATCCGGGACGTTCTCCCCTCTGGAAACCGGAGTCGAGCCTCCGCGGGCAGCCGGGCCAACGTCGTCCCGGTGATCCGCTGATCCATCGGAGACGACGATCCATGTTGTGGATGCTGGTTCTGTGGGTTCCCGTCGTCTTCGCACTGGGCGGCGGCGATCCCCCACCCCTGGAGCCCGACTCCGCGTTCGACGGAACATGGGAACTCGTTTCCGAGCACTACGATGGCAAGGTGCCGCGACCGTCACCAGGTCTGCCGGGAGAGCCGCCGCGGCCTCCGAGGTCGGTGCGAGTCACCGCCAAGGACGGGACATGGAACGTGGTGCTTGACAAGTCGAGGGGTTACGGATTTGCCACCTGGGACCTGGATCGGACGGCCCGGTCGCCCTGGCCGGAGGTCATGCGGACCCAGACATGGACCGCCTTGGGTTCCACGACGAGCACGATGCGCGGCATCTACCGACTCGATGGCGACACCCTGACCTTCAGTTTCTGCAAACGCGGCGAGCCCCTGCCGACGGGGTTCGAGCCCATCCCCGGTCGTCTCGTCGAGGTCTACCACCGCGTGCAGTCTTGAGGCCGACGAGGCTCGCCAGGGAACCAGGCCGGGGCGGCGATCGGTCGATCGCGTAGGCGTCATGCACATTCCAAAAAATTGTTGGGTCGACCGGAACTGGCCGATTGCGTTCTAGGTGGGCACTCTGCATAATCGGACACTGCGCGATCGTTCCGAGAGCGGAGGCCAGGATATGAACACCACGACCTTGTGTCCAGGTGTCCACAGGCTGCGCAGGTATACGGCCGGACGGCTGAACGCGGCCGAACGAGACGACGTGCGCGATCACCTCGACGGCTGCCCATGGTGCCGCAGCCTGGTCGAAGGGCTAGAAGCGACCCGGAAGGACCGGCCGCTCTCGGGCGAGGAGGGTTGGTCCGAGACCGGCATGAGCACCACCGCCACGGCCACGCACTTCCTGAAATCCCGACCGACATGGCCCCGGGAGGTGTCGACCGACACGGACGACACCGACAGCGGCCTGGATGCACTCGACCTCTCGTTCCTGGAGCCCTCGACGCGGGCCGACGCGCTGGGCCAGATCGCCGACTACGAGGTGCTCGGCCTGCTCGGCCGGGGCGGCATGGGCGTGGTGCTCAAGGCGTTCGACGAGTCCTTGCACCGGATGGTGGCCATCAAGGTGCTGGCGCCGAAGCTGGCCGCCAGCCGTCGGGCCCGTCGGCAGTTCCTCCATGAGGCCCGCTCGGCCGCGGCGATCAATCACCCCAACGTGGTGACCATCCACGCGGTGAACGTCCACAAGGGGATGCCGTACCTGGTCATGGAGTGCATCGCCGGGCAGTCGCTCCGCCAGCGAATCCACCACGGGCCGAAGCTCAATCCGACCGAGGTTTTGCGGATCGGCCTCCAGATCGCCTCCGGTCTGGCCGCGGCGCACGCTCAGGGCGTGATCCACCGCGACATCAAACCCGCCAACATCATGCTCGAGGACCACGATCGACCGGGTCAAGATCACCGACTTCGGCCTGGCCCTGGCCGCGCTGAACCTCTCCGAGATGACCTCCCTGGAGCAGATCGTCGGCACCCCCGCCTACATGTCGCCGGAGCAGGTTCGCGGCGAACTGCTGGACCCCCGCAGCGACCTGTTTAGCCTGGGCTGTGTGATCTACGCGATGGTCACCGGCCACTCGCCGTTCCAGGGCGCGCATACGCTGGACGTCATCCGTAAGGTCACGGACCTCGATCCGCCCCCGCTGCAGCGACGTTCGACCCCTCGGTGCCCCAGGAGCTTTCCGCTCTGGTCGAGCGGTTGCTGAAGCAAGAACCCAGACGATCGCCCCGCCTCGGCCGCACAGGTGGCCGAGCTGCTCCGCGGCCAACTCGCCGCCGCGAACCGTGGAGCGCATGAATTCGACTTGCCGGGAGAGCATGAGGCCACCGTCCGGCTCCGGCCCAACCGGAAGCCAGAACGACGCCAGCCGCTGGGCGAACTCTTGACCCTCATCGGGGCATTGCTCCTGACGGTCCTGGTCCTGACGCTGGCGATCCTGGCGATGCGCCTGGGTCCGGGGGGAACATCTCACCCCGAACGTTCCGGGACCGATCGTGACGCCGCGACCCGAGCCACCGGTCCCCGAGATCGTCCGCCCGATGCCTCCGTCCGGCCAGGTACTGCGGGTGGGCGCGGGGCCGGAGGCCGACATCCGGACGATCGCCGAGGCCCTCCATCGCGCCGGGCCCGACGCCACCATCCGGTTGCTCGACGGGGGCCGTTACGTCGAGCAAATCCTTCTGAGCGACCCGCATCGGCTCCGCGGCCTGACGATCGAGGCCCCGGCGGGGCCTCGATCGCCTCGCCCGACCCGCATCAGGGCGTCATCGAGATCATCGGCGTGCCCGGTGTTCGCCTGCTCGGGTTGACGATCGACACCCGATCCGACCAGTTCGGCCTGTACATCAACGGCGACGTGCCCGGCCTGCTCGTCGATCAGGTCACGTTTCGCAAGCGGTCACGCCAGGCGGGGCAGCAGGTCTGGTCGCACGTCCTGGCGCGGGCGGTCCGCGGCACACGGGAGGCGCCGGCACGCATCCGCCGCTCTACGTTTGAGAGCTGGATCAATGGGATGGTGGTTGACGGCTTTCTCCAGGAGTGCGGCCACCTCGCGATCGAGGACTGCCGCTTCCTCGGCGGGTTCGAGCGGCACCTGGAGTTGATCGGCCTGGTCCACGACACGCGGATCACCGGCAATATTTTCGCCGAGAGCCGGGACGGCGTGTACCTGGACAAGCTTGGCCACTCGGGCAACGCGGGCCATATCGCCATCACCAACAACAGCTTCTTCCGGATCGAGCGGTGGCTGGAACCGACGTCGTCGTCGGCCGACTTGCCGGGCATGGTCGTCGCCAACAACGCCCTCGTCGCCGTGGAGGCGCTCGACGCCCCGGATGGCCGCCTTGACGACCTGGCCACCGGCGGTTGGCGATTTGCTCGCAACCTGTGGGAAGCCGACCCCGGACCGGGTTCACCCGTGGCGGAGAGGGTGCCCGACCTGGGCCTTCGCTCGCGAGAGCCCTCCAGTCTCGATTTCCTCCGCCCGAGCCCTGTTTCGCCCCTGATTGGCACCGGGGTCGGCGGCGACCTCCCAGGCGACGTCGGCGCCCTGCCGCCCGACACCGAGGACCGTTGATGGCGGTGGCACTGCGTTCTGGAGGCGTGCGATGGCGACCCGATCCCCGATGCCGGGTACCGGGGCATTCCAGTGGAACACCGGCGGTTGGTTCGGCGGCCAGTTCGGCGGAACCGCCTGGATGGTCGTCGGGGCGGCGGTCCTTGCGCGAGAGGCCTCTGATGTCGCTCTGGTCTGGTTCGTCTGCGCCACCGCCGCGAATGCCGTCGGCACGTGGCTTTGGTTGCGACGCGACCAGGTCCGCCCCTACCCGGCGATCCAGGTTTTGCTCACGGCCTGCGGGCTCTGCGGCCTGTCGGCCTTCGTCGCCCTCGATCTGGGCCACCCGGACGGCCTCGCCCTGCTGAGAAGGCTCGAAATCGGTGGTATCCGATGGTCCTACGGAGGCACGTCCTACACCGAGTTGCTGATCATCCCCGCGCTGATGGCCTGGTTTGCGTTCCTGGACCACGCGAGCCGGCCACGCTCGGCCTGAATCGCTCCACACCAAGGGAACGTGTGGGCTGCAGAGTGCCCCGCAATTCAACAACCGCCACGTCACCTTGAGAGGCCCCTCGCGTGCCACGAACCGCCGATCCCAGAGAGAGCCGCAAACGCCCGGCAGGCAAGCGGATCGAAACACCACTCCAGCGGGCGAACCGGACTTCTCCCCCCGAGGCCAGGTCCAGGACCAACGGCACGGTTCGATCGGCCCGCTCCCCGCCGTCACGGATGAACCGGAGGTCGGCACGAACGTCTATGCGTACGGCGCGCCCGTCGCCGGGGCAACGTCCTTGACCGCCTCCGGGGCGGGCTACACGGCGGCGGCGGTCGTCTCGTCGGCCGGGGTCGTCCGGAGTGGTGGGGGAAGCGCTCCGGGGTTGTTCCACCCGGGCCTTTATGCCTGGGCGCCATTGCATCATCGCATCCCGACCGGTGCTGGGACCAACGGCGCCGTGGCGGCCCCGTCCCGCCCACTGCGGATCATTCACGTCGGCCCCAGTCTGGCTCGTGGCGGCGCCGAGGCGCAGCTCATTGATCTCGCCCGATTCCTCGATCCTTCCCGCGCCCGGATCGAG
Organism: uncultured Isosphaeraceae bacterium; assembly: GCA_963779675.1. Classification (GTDB taxonomy): domain Bacteria; phylum Planctomycetota; class Planctomycetia; order Isosphaerales; family Isosphaeraceae; genus CAVZZM01. The sequence goes on along the minus strand of CAVZZM010000012.1, from coordinate 787,260 downwards.
CGGACGATTGTCGTTGAACCTGACGGGGTGGACCCGAACTTCGCCGCGACCCTGCCGATTCCCTACCAGATCGGCGGTCCCGAGGCCGTCCGCCGCGCTGCCCGGAAATGCGACGTGATGCTCTGCTGGGGCGTGTGCCTCGACGATCTGCTCGACGACAACCACCGTCCGCCGCTGTGCGTCTACGTCGCCCACGGTGAGGGGGCGTTCACCCGCGAGCGCCTGGAACGCAGCCTCCGTCATGCCGACCATGTGGTCGCGGTCGGCGAAGGGGTCCGGAAGCGAGCCTGCAACGGCACGCCGACGACCGTGATTCCCAACGGCATCGACTCCGCCCGGCTGGCCACCACGCTGCCCCGAGACGAGGTCCGTCGCGCCCTGGGGTTTGGCCCCGACGACTTCGTCGTCGGCTACGTCGGCCGGTTCTCGCCCGAGAAGCAACCCCACCTGATCGTCGAGGCCGTCGCCGCCCTGCCCGCGCCCTTCAAGGCCCTGATGGTCGGCTGGGGCCCGCTGTTGCCCGACCTGATGGCCCGGGCCAATCACCGCATCCCCGGCCGCCACGCCTTCGTCACCGCGGCCGACTACCTGGGCGATTACTACCGCGCCCTGGATGCCTTCTGCCTGGTCAGCCGCGAGGAGGGGGCCTCGCTTGCCCTGGTCGAGGCGATGATGTGTGGCGTGCCCCCGATCGCCACCCCCGTCGGCAGCGTGCCCGAGCTTCTCGTCGATCGGGTCAACGGCCTGATCGTCCCTCCCGAGGCCGCCGCGATCCGCGATGCTGCGGCGCTACTGCACCGACACCCCCACTGGGCCGGGGCCTCGCCGCGGAGGCCCGCGCGACCGCCGACCGCCTCGGTCACGCCTCGCGGATGGCCCGCGGTTACGAAGACCTCATCGTCCACCTCTGGACCACCCGCTTCCCCTCGCCAGCTCCGACCTGAGCCGATCAGGCCTGATCTTCGTAGGCCAGGCTAAAGTCTGGCCTATGAAGAGCGGGCAAAACCTCGCACGTCCTGGGGATTTCGCACTATTGGCCCGCGGGGGCTGATTCGCGATCCGAACCGACGCGGTCGCGAAGCGCCTTGCTCAATTCGGCGATGGTGTCGGCGTGGGCGGGGTCGTCGGCGAGGTTGGTCAGTTCCTTCGGGTCGTTGGCGTGGTCGTACAATTCGACCCCGGCCTGGCCGCCGTCCCACTCGGTGTAACGCCAGCGATCGGTGCGGAGGCTATAGCCCAGGAAGCGGCCATTGCGGGCGCCACCACGCTGGACCTGGGTCAAGGCGGCGGGTTTGGTGGTCGCGGACGGGTCGTCGAGCAGGGCTGCCAGGCTGATGCCTTCGGTCCCCTCGGGGGCTGGCAGGCCGCAGAGGTCGGCCAGGGTGGGGTACAGGTCGACCAGTTCCGCGAGCCGGTCGGTGGCCTGGCCCGCGGCCTTCATGCCGGGCGCGGCAATGATCATCGGCACTCGCGCGGCCTCCTCGAACAGGGCCGTCTTCTGCCACTGGCCGTGCTCGCCGAGCAAGTAGCCATGATCGCTGAACAGCACGACGACCGTGTTGTCGGTCAGGCCGAGCCGTTCCAGTGCGTCCAGCACACGACCGACCTGGGCATCCATGAACGAGGTCGCGGCGTGGTACGCCTGCTTGGCCTGGCGAAGCAACTTCTCCTCGACGTTCGGGTAGCCCTTGCCGTTGTTCAAGCGCCGCCGTTGGGATGTCCGCGCGATCCTCGACAAGGTTGCCGGGGACCTTGATCTTCTCAATCGGGTAGAGGTCGAAGAACGACTGCGGCGCCACATACGGGGTGTGTGGCCGGTAGAAGCCGACGGCCAGAAAGAAGGGTTCGTCCTTGTGCTGCTCCAGTAGCGTGATTGCGGCATCGGCGCCAACTTCGTCGGTGTGTTTGCCGGCGTCGTTGTCGACGGCCAGCCAGCTCAGGGTTCCTCCGAACTGGCCCGGCACGAGGCTGAAGATGCGGTCCTCGACGGCCTTGTCGACGCCGATCGGGTTGACGGTGTCTTGCCAGGACGCCGGGTCGTCCAGCCCCGGAGTCCCGATCTGACTCGGGACGCCGTAATGGTAGATTTTGCCGACGCGGGCGGCGTAGTAGCCCTGTTTCTGGAAGTGTTGAGGCAGTGTGACAACATCAGGCAGGATCTCTCGGAAATGGGTGCCGTTGCCATAGATCGTCGTCGTGTCGGGCCGTCGGCCGGTCATGAACGAGGACCGGCTCGGGTTGCACAGGGGGTACTGGCAATAGGCACGATCGAACCGCAGGCCGCGAGCGGCCAGGCGGTCAAAGTTCGGCGACTTCACCAATGGGTGCCCGTAGCAGCCCAGGTCGTTGTTCAGATCGTCGATCGCGATGAACAAGACATTGAGCGGCCTGTCGGTGTCATTGGCGGCCTCGACCCGCCCGGCCGACAACCACGCGAGGATCAGGCAGGCCCCCATACGGAGGCTCGTCGCGATGCGATGGCTCATGTTGGTGTTCCCCGGCTCGTTGTCAGAGTGGGCGGCGCTTCGCGGAACCCACCAGGCTTCCCTGGCGTCCAGATCGTGTTGGGCCTTACTCCAGCTCCCGGATTCGCGCGCCGCGGATCAATACCGGCTCGTTGTCGCGGCTCAGGTGCTGGAAGCCGATGTGCCCGCGTCGTGGCCGGTCCTTCACCGGCGTGGCCTCGCTACCGTCGTGCCGGAGGGTTGGCTGATCCAGCGTCTCCAGGTCGACGTCCTGAATCAGTTGGCCATTGAGCGTGGCCTTCAGGTGAGATCCTCTCAGCTCGATCCGACACGTGTTCCACTCCGTCGGCCGGTAGACCTGCTCCATCGGGGCGAGTGCCCGGTAGATTGCCCCGGTCAGCTCGGCGGGGGTCGCGCTGGGGTTATAGCGCAGGTCGGCCAGTTGCAACTCCATCGCCTCGAAGGCGGGGTCGCCCTTCAGCGGCGCCCGCAGCGCCACGCCGCTGTTGCCACGCTCGGTGAGTCGGACCTCGAACTCGAGGATGAAGTCGCCGTACTCCTTCTCGCTGACCAGCCAGGTTCCCCGACGCTGGCCGGGTCGGAGAACCCCATCCTCGACGGTCCACTCGGTTTCCGGCCCGGCGTCCCTGGCCAGGTCGTCCCAGGCGCGGACCAGCCAGCCCCGGGGCGGGCCGTCCGCCGGGAACAACGGAACGAAGTCCTCGTGCTCCGCGACCGCCGTCCCGAAAAGCACGAACAAAGCACCGAGGGACGCGATGCCCAGCCAGCCCATGCGGAACATCTTCATGAGGCCATCTCTTCGGTTGTGAGGAGTATGCTCGTGGCCATCTTCCCTGGCGGACGATCCTGTCGGGGGGCTTCAGGGACGCCTGCTCTCGTTTCGGTCGGGCGAGCCGACTAGCCGGTGTACCCGACCGTCGGAGGCCGGTCAAGGAACCACCTGTCTCCATCAGGATCATTCCAGGCATGTAGGTCCGACAGGTTGAAGCCCGACCGATCTGGCGGGTTGGGCGTTCCGAAATGGGACTCGACTCCCGGTTCGGGGGTCGCATCGAACCCTGGAATGCCCCTGCCGTCTCCAGGGTTGCGGGCGAACGCCCGTTTGCTTCCGTCGCGACTCAATCGCGGGAAGAACCGGGTGCGAGCGGCGGGCCTGGGGCTCACTTCGCGTCGAGTTGCTCGGCAAGCCAGGCGGCGCGGTTCGTCGTGATGCCGTCGACGCCCGCGTTGACCAGGTCGCGGGCCACGTCGGCGTCATCGACCGTCCAGACGTAGGCGCTCAACCCGGCGTCGTGGATTTTTTGCACGAATGCACCATCGACCGGGCCCTTCTCGGCGAGGTCCAGGCCGTCGGCGCCGATCGATCGGGCACGGTCGATTAGCTCCTCGGCCGTGGGACCCCAGGCACCGGTTTCCTTGTCCTGACGAAAGCTCGAGAGGTAATACATCGGCAGATCGGGAAGGGCCTTCTTCGCCGCGGCGATCGTATCGGCGTTGAAGCTGATGACGGGGAGCTGTTCGGGCCGCTTGCCGGAGCCTCGCACGGCCTCGACCAGCGCCGGGACGGACTCGGGGCCGATTTTCACCTCGATGAAGCATCGGGCGTCGTCAGGGATCGTGGCCAGGGCGTCTTCCAGGGTCGGCATCGGCTCACCGGCGAAGCGGCCATCCTTCCAGTGGCCGACATCAAGCGTCCGCAGCATCGCGAGGGTGCTCTCCTTGATCGCCTTCTTGACACCCGAGGTGCGCTCGGTGTCGGCGTCGTGTGAGACGATGAGCCGGCCGTCGGACGTCAGATGGACGTCCAGCTCGATGGCCTTGACCCCTCGTTCCCAGGCCAGGCGGAACGCGGCCATCGTGTTCTCGGGCGCGTCGGCCGACTCTCCCCGGTGCGCGATGATCTCCACACTCTCCGCTCCCGAGGCCGCCGTACCGATCAAGACACAAATCACCCATGTTCCCAGAAGATGCCGCATCGTTCCGAATCACCCCTCGTAAAGAGACGCGAGCCGGCCTCCACCGTCGCCTCGACAGCGAGGTCGGGTCGCAAACCCGAATTCCTCTGTACACCATACCGCCGGACATCGCGAGAGGCGATCCGAGAAGACGACGAGACCATCCGTCGATCGCATGGCGAGGAGGTGACGATGGAACGGACATCGCTACACGATCCCGTGCCTCCTGTTGTCGGGAGATTGGGAATCGCGTTCGAGAGAATGGAACCCCGGGTTCGCAAATCTTGCGAGACGTCTTTCCGGGATCGATGACCGAGGACCGATGACCACGGGCCGATGACCGAGAGTCATTCGAGTGCCAATGCCCAAGGGCCGTGGGCCACGGGTCCAAGATCGATGATCGTCGGCCCGTCGGTGCGGTGTAGCTCCGGGCCGACCCACCAAACAATTCCCGAGGGCCAAGAACCGATGACCCTTGGCCCTCGGCCCTCTACCTCTCGGCCCTCTACCTCTTGGCCCTCGGCCCTCGGCCTTCGGCCCTCTACCTCTTGGCCCTCGGCTTTCGGCCCTCAACCCTCAACCCCTCGGCCATTGGCCATTGGTCATCCGACTCGCTCCCGCTGGCGGTTCCGCGAGAGGTGGTTTTCGAGCGGGTGGCGGAGGCCGTTCGGCACCCGTCGCCGACGTCGCGGGTCGAAACGGTCGAACCAACGTCGCAGGGTCTCGCGGAACTGAAGCACGAGCGCGGCGGCAAGGCTGAACCCGAGTGGCATGGCGATCGAGGCCTGGTCCGTTTCCGCCTCTTCGACCACGACCTCGGAGATCGTGTCTGGGGCCTCCGTGCTGGACGCGTTTTCGGCGACCTCCACCGCCGGGGTGGTTGGGGCGGGCCGGGAACCCTGGAGCCGGGCCAGTAGGAGGCTGGGGTCCAGTAGGCCGTCGGCGAGCAGTCCCTCGGCGATCCGGTCGATCAGCGTGGAAATCCCGCCGATGCCGGCGACCACTGGGGCCTTCGCCTCGTGTTCGGGGTTCGGGACGTCCTGGTCGGCGGGCATGGCACCATTGGTAGGCAAGCTGCTCTCGTCGGGAGGTTCCTGGAAGGACGAGGCAATGCGAAGGGGATGGCTCGGATCGCCGAATGTGGCCAGCAGCGCGCCGGTGTTCGCCGTGATCACGGTCGTCACGCCCAGGCCGACCGGCGCATTGAGGTTGTTGTCCGGGGCCGGTAGGCCGACCGGGCCTGTCCCGAAGGCCAGCAGGGCCGACGAGCCGATGTTCGCCCCTCCGTTGATCCCACCGTAGGCGTTGGCCTCCGGCCCGAACGGGAGATCGTCAACGGGTGCGATCGGGCCGGAACCACCCGTCGTGCCCGGCGATGTCAAGGGGCCTGATGGGATGGGCAAACCCTGCGGCCCCAGCACGGGGCCGCCCGGTGGGCTGGTTGCCGCCGGGGAGGCGGCGGGCGGATCGTAGGACAGGCTGGTGGAGGTGGGCGACACCAGGCGCAGGCTGAGGGCCGGCCCCTGGCCGACGCCGTTGTGGAGCAGTGACTCGAAGGTTTTGCCGAAGAACCGCAGCTCCAGGTCGACCTGGACCGGATCGGCGCCGTCGGCCCGCACGCGAAGCAGGTACTCCCCCGCGGCGAGTGAAACGATCTCGTTGCGGTTCACGCCGGACGGGCCGAGGTCGAGCACTCTCGTGGTGCCGTCGCGGACGTCAATGAGTTCGACTCGCAGACTGCCCCCCTCATGGTGCGCGGTCAGCCGGAGGTCGTCGTCGTGCAGGGTGACGAACCGGAACGTGCGGGCCTCCGAGGGTGCCAGTGTCGGATTGATGGTAATCGTTTGCGGCACGTCATCGTGGAACAGCGGACCGAAATCGTTCGGGTCGTGGTGCGCAGGGTTCGCGGTGACGTCGAAGGTCGCCAGTACACCGCGAGGCAGTCCGAACGTCGAGGGCGCCCGGTCGGCCAGGTCACGCAGGCCGCCGCTCCCCGGTAGACGCACCTGGTACGCCCCGCCCGGCAGTCGGGCCTGGAACTCGAAGGTCAGGATCGACCGGGCCTCATCGTACGCGACCCCGGCGATCGGCCAGGCGCGGCCGGAACGGTCGACCACCTCGAGGCCCCGTCGCATGGCGTCGGCCAGTGCCTCGGGCGTGTCGCCGAGGTGTAACATCCCGGAGAACTGGATGTCGAAGCTCGTCGGGGCCAGATCGGTCGGGTCGGCGTGATTCAGGCGGAACCCGAGGACTCGTGGGGCGGCGCCGGCCGGGTCGGCGACCAGGCGCAGCGTGAACGGGCCGCCGGGCTGGGCCTGGACAATCGAACCTGGATCGCCCGTGACCGGGTCATAACCCCCCGGCCGTCCCGCCAGGTTGCCCTGCCCGGAAACACCGACGTAGTACGTGCCCGGCTTCAGGCCCTCGAACAGGTACGGATCGGTCGGGGCGTCGTACCGACCGTCCTCGACGGTGGCGACCGGCTGCCCCTGGTCATTGAACAGAGTCAGGGCGGCGTCGAGCGGGCTGCCCTGGCGTTCGGCGGTCACTTCCAGCCCGAGCTGCCAGAGCCGCTGGCTCGGAGGCAGCTCGATCTTGTAGAGAGCAACGGCCGACGGGTTGGACGCGAAGTCGAGCCGGCCCGCGACGGACTGCACGACTGGGCCGATCGGGCCCAGGTCGGTCGCGTCGGCGAGCCGGACGCCCGATCGTTCCACGGTAAAATCGGCGAGCCGTTGCTCGGTGCCGGAGTTCGCCAGGGGAATGCTCCCGAACCCGGACGAGAGCCCCGAGTTGGCCGAGAGCGCCAGTCGGTACGGGCCCGGTTCCAGGCCGCTGCCCAGATCGAGAAGCAATCGGTTGGGATCAGTCGGGTCGACGCTCGACCGGAGGGATTGGCCCTTGGAGACCGGCAGCGGCTGGCCGTGGGCGTCGAGCCGATAGAGTAGCAGGTCGTTACGTACCGACCACACGTCGAGGGGATGGTCGAACCGGACGGCGACCACCTTCGGTGTCTCCGAGAGCGTCGCTCTGTTGCCCGGCTCGGTCCCGACGACCTTGAGCGTCGCGCCCGGATGGCCGATGTCCCCCGGCGGCGGAAAGCCGAAGTCGAGGCCGTTGGGGGTCGTCGCGAAATCGAGCGGCAGGAAATCGGCGAAGGCACCCGACGGCGGCGGGAGCCCCAGGCCCACGTCGAGGCTCAGGAGAAGTCGTCCTTCCAGTCCCTCGCAGCAGGGGCGCCACGGCCCCAGCCCCCAGTGCGCGCGACGATTCGTCATGCCTCGCTCCGTCTTCTTCAAAGGTCGGGTCGCTCAATGACCGTGAATCGAGTGGGACGGAATCAGTCGCGCCCCACCAGGAGAAGGCTAGATCGCAGTTCGACGGCGAGGGGCGAATCGTCGTGGAAACCGCGTTCGATGTGGCCTTTGGTCAACACGTTACGTGAAGCTCAGGCCGCCCCCCAGGCCGCCAGCACCCGGTCGATGGCCCGGTGCGCCAGGCGGTCGCGGCGGCTCGCGAACGTGCCGGATTCGATCGGTTGGTCCGTCCCCACCATGCCGATGACGATCCCCGACTCAGCCGCGACGGAGGACCGAGGGGCCGCGAACGCCGTCCCAATCGGCTCGGCCGTCTCGAACTCGGTTCCCGCGTCGGCCATCAGGTAGTGGCCGAAGCCGCTCAGGTCGCCGATCTGAAGCATTCCCACGCCCTCATCGACGGCGCTCTCCAGCCGATCGAACAGGCCTCGGACCTTTGGACTGGTGTGGGCCAGGATCTTTGTGAGCCACGAGGGCCGATTGGGGCCTTCGGTCGCCAGGTTCGACGAGCCGCCACCGTTGCTGTTGGGCTGTTCCGGGACGGTGGTGTTCGGTGGCGCGATCGGCGCGATCGACCCGGAGCCGAAATTGATCAGCAGTCCGTAGGTGCCGGTGTCGGACACGCCGCCGTTGGCCCCGCTGACCCGGATCAGATAGAGCTGGTTTGCCGACACGCCCTGGACGGTGGCAGAGGCCGTCGCACCGTAGCTGGAAGGCCTGGTGTCATAACCCACCGTCTGAAGTGATGAGTTCAGGACAAACAGCTCCGGGCTCAGCGAGCTGAGTCCCGAGGACTGCACCTGGACAGTCATCCGGGAGGCGGTGCCCGTCGGGGCGTAAACGTAGTACCAGTCGTAGTCACCGTTGGTGGTGATGTCGAGACCGCCGAGCCGGACCTGCTTGTTGACGTCGATGGCGGAGGTGACGTTCGACGCGTACCACCAGTAGTCGTTGCTTTGGGCGGCGTCGTAGGCGTCGGGCTGGCGGGGGCCGTAGATCGATCGAATGCCGTTGGTGTCGTCGGTGGCCAGCGACTGCTTCGTTCCGTTATAGTAGGCATACATGTCCGCCGTGGAGATCGACGAGTGGTCCATGCCCAGGGCGTGGCCGAATTCGTGGATCGCGACGGTCTGAATGTCGTAGGTCGAGTCGACCTTCCAGGCCGCGGCGGTGTTCATCACGATGTCGCCGGCCAGAGTCCCGCCGTTGTAGGGCGGGGGCAAGAACGTGCCGCCGAGCACGCCGGTGCCCTGGTTGGTCCCGCCGATACGGATGTCGCCGAAACGACTGTCGTTCTGCTGATTTCCCGCGACGGAGAAGGCCGCGCCGTTATCGGAGACCTCGACGAGGTTGATGCCGGCGACCGCCGACCACACGTCGGCGGCCTCACGAAACTCGTCCTTCCAGGCTTGCTCGGAGATGCTCAGGTTCGACATCCGCGCGTACCAACCGCTCGAGATCCCGCCAATGCTCGTCCCGTCCGGGGCAAAGCTGTAGGTGATGCGACTGCCGTACGTCCAGTTGCCGCCCAGCGTGGCGTAGAGCAGCAGGCGATCCTCCAGTCCCTCGGTGTTCGGCTGAAGGCGGTGTTTCACCTGGTTCCGGCGGCGTTCGCGTTGGCGTGGCATGAGCCTCTCCAGGAGGGTTCTGGCGTGATCCATGTATGGGATGCCGCAATCGCCATAATGAGCAGAGGCAATCGCTTTATCCCAACACTAGGCCAGGATTAACTCCAGCCCCCGGCTGTTGACGAAATGCAACATCAAGGCCCATGGGGCCGTCCGGAAACGGTTGCCGCGGCTCGCGGGCCCGTCGGGTTCGGCCAGGCTCCCATTAAGTGGAGCGTTGTGGCGTCGTCCGGAGAATTGTGTGAAAATCGTGATCTAGAGGTTTGTTCAGACCAAGACGCGACCGTTCCGACGCTTCCTTCCCTGCGTCGGGGAGAGCGCTGCGCACGGGGGAAAACCTGGCTTGGGAGGGTGGTCTTGGCAGAGGACGCGACCCAGGCCGGCTACTCAATCGCGGCCGTCTCCAAGCTGACGGGGATTAGCTGCCATGCGCTGCGAGCCTGGGAACGGCGATATGGAATGCCGGCGCCGTTCCGGACCCCGACGGGCCATCGCCGCTACGACGCCGAGCAGGTCCGGCTCATTCATGCCATCGCCTCGATGGTCGAGTCGGGCCACTCGATCGGCGCGGTGATGGCCGACGTGCTCGCCGGCCGCCTCCACGGGGCCGGCCCCGAGGTTGATCTCGCGACCGATCCTTCGGGGCCGCGGCCTGTCTCGTCGACTCTCTGCTGGCCTGTCGGATCGACGAGGCCGAGCAGTTCTACAACGATCAACTTGCGTCGGTTGATCCGGTGGAACTTGCCGCGACCATCATCGGCCCGGCCCTGACCGAGGTCGGCGAGCGTTGGTTTCGCGGTGAATGCGCGGTGAATCAGGAACATTCGGCGTCGGGGTTCCTGTTGCGCAAGCTCCACACGCTCAGCGATGGGGCGCGACTTCAGAGCGGTCGACCGTCCCTGTCGGCCCTGGTCGGGGCCGTCCAGGGCGACCGCCACGAAGGAGGCGTGCTGATCGTTTGCTTGCTCCTGGAACTGGCCGGTTGGCGGGCGATTAACCTCGGGGTGGACCTGCCGGTTCAAGAGTTCCGCGACGCGATCCAGCGTTGGAAGCCGACGGCGCTGGGTGTGTCCTTCGTACTGTCCCGGAACGTCAACAAGCGGTTCCAGGAGCTGGCGACGATCCGCGACGTGCCGGTGTTCGTTGGTGGTCGGAGCATCCTGAACCATCAGAGACTGGCCCGGCGTTACGGGCTGATCCCGCTCGCGCGGCGCGGCCCCCGTGGCCATCCGTATGATGATGACCACGGCCGCCGAACATCGTCCGTCTCGAACGCCCCTCCCTGACCTGCTCCCCTGACGGATTCTCGGGAACCGGTTCCACTCATCGGGGCCTGTCGGTGTCGCTTCGAGCATGCTACAACACAAAAAGGCAACACCCGCCACAAGGGCGGGTGTTGCCAGGTCGAGCGATCACGATTGGTCAGTCCGGAACGAGTCCTTGGACCGTCGATTTCCGCTCAATACTGAGGGGCCGCCAGGATCTGTCCCTGCGGGGCCGGACCATAGCCCTGCGGGGCCGGACCATAGCCCTGCGGGGCCGGGGCCGGACCATAGCCCTGCTTGCTCGGGACCACCGGGGGGCACTTCGTCGGGCACTGCGGGGCGGGCATGCACTTCGGGGGGCACGCCGGCGGGGGGCACTTCGTCGGGCACTGCGGGGCGGGCATGCACTTCGGGGGGCACGCCGGCGGGGGGCACTTCGTCGGGGCCTGCGGGCACGGAGCGGCCTTGCAGGGAACCGGGGGGCACTTCGTCGGAATCGGGGGGCACTTCGTCGGGGCCTGCGGGCACGGAGCGACCTTGCAGGGAGCCGGGGGGCACTTCGTCGGTGCCTGCGGACAGGGCAATTCGCACTGCGGCGCGGCGTACACCGGGCCGTTATTGTGGTGCCCAAGCCCCACAGTGGTCATGGCAATCGAAACCACGAACGCGCTGATCATCGCGATGTCCTCGTTGGGATGAGGTGGTGAATCTGGTCGACGACTCGAATAAACGATGCGGAGCGATCGGACCCCTGGAGGTCGGCACGTCGGCGTCGGATCGTCACGACTCGGGCCGCCATTCCGTTTCGGGGACCTGCCACGCCTTGTTTCCGCCGAATGCCGACTCGCGTCGCCCTCAAACCGACAAGGGAGGACGATGCGAGCAGGCCCACAACGGAAACGGACGCTGAAGGACAGCCCTGAGCCGACCTCCACTCCGCACCCTGGGGTGGCCAGGCTATTTCATCGGCACGAGAAAGGGGGGGGTTCAGCGAGTTTCGAGAAAATTGGTGAAATGACAACCAACCGGGTTCTGGGTGCTTTCTCAACACTTGCCAGACTGGGGGTTGTGCGGGGTTCTTTTTCTCGACCCGGCATCGTGATCGTGCCGACACACTACAGAGCATCACGCGTCGTCCAACTTCCTCATCCGTGATCGGCCGGCCCGGTTCGGCTCGAGCTCGAAGGAGGGTAATGGACGATCGACTCCAGGTCATTGGGAGGCAGCATGCGTAGCGGCATCAGAATTTCAGGCGCGATGGCGTTGGCCATTCTCGCCACTGCTTCCATGGGGCTCGCTCAGGAGGCATCCACGGGACGAGTCCAGCCGGTCCCGCTCGGCGGGCGCCCTGACGGGCACAGAGAGGCGATCAGTATTTTGGTGTGTACATCCCGACGCGCTACGGGGGTACCCTGACGGTGAAATCGAGCGATGGGAGCATTGGGTCACTGACAGGCCCGGACGGCCGCCCACGAACCAGTGGCGAGGAAGTCGGCCAGAACCAGCAGGGTTGGTACACCTTCAAGGTCACGGGGGCCGAGGGCCCGTACACGGTCGAGACCCGATTCGTCCAGGTCGGCCAGGCCGCCCGGATGCCCTGGAACTTCTATTACTGGCCGACCAAGGGCGACGCGGTCCACGAGCCCTGGTCGCGGCGGCAACGGCCGCGTCGACACGCCGACCCCGTATCGGCGACGACGTGCAGGTCCGCGGCTACGGCTCCTACATCGCGCCGGGCGAGGACATCATCCTGCCCGGCCCCAACGGCCTGCTCGAAACGCCGCCGGCTGCCGGCGACACCTCGACCTGGTTCCCCAACCTGTATGACGACCTGACCTGGCGCGGCGGCGACGGCACCATCTACAACACCCCGGCGCCGATGCTCAAGTACGACCAGCTCTTCGGTCGCTCGGCCCGCGCCTGGGAGGCGACCAACGCCCAGAACCAGGACATCCAGCGCTGGCCCGGGCACTGCCTCGGCGGCGCGATCGCCTCGATCATGCTCAACGAGCCTCAGCCGGCACCGGGCTCGGGCCTGACCAAGGACGAGCTCAAGGCCCTCTGGGCCGAGCTGGGCGAGAACCACCTCAACCACCAGATCGGCGACAACGTCAACAACATTCCCGCCGGCCCGCCCCGTCCCGGCTACGACGAGACCGACGCCTACGTCGCCCGGTTCCACGCCATGCTCGAGCGGCACATCCGCGGCGAGCGCAAGGTCCCTGCTGGCAAACCTCCGCGCCTTCCCGCCGACTGGCAAGCCGAACGAGGTCTGGAACCACGGCATCGGCAAGTACGTCGCGGAGTTCCACGCGGTCCCCGGCCGAGGTGCCCGGCAGGTTCGCATCAATCTGGACCTCTACGCCAACAGCGGCGCGAACCTCAACGAGGGCGACCCGAAGCCCCGCCATAACACGTACGAGTACATCCTTCAGTACACGCCGGCCGGCGAGGTCGACGAGCACACGCCGGGCACGACCGACTGGATCTCCGTCGGCGGCGAGGCGATGTTCGCCCCGCTGAACGTCATGCAGGTCCTCAACAGCCGCTGGCAGGGCCACAACCCCGAGATCACCGAGGCGAACGTCCGGGCCGTCGACATGGCCAACGGCGGCGGCTCGGGCTTCGCCGGCGCCCCGCCGACGTTCCGCCCGGTCGGGCCTACGAGGCCGGCCGGCCCCAGCATGTTCGCTGGAAACACCGCGGGCGGCGGTGGAAGCCTGTTCGGCGGGATCTTCGGCGACAGCTCCGGCAACCCGACGACCATGCCCGGAGCGGCCCCGTCCCAACCGCGACGCGGTGGCCTGTTCCGGGTCTTCGGCCGCTGAACCGACCATCCCGCCGATGCGTTCTGCAATTCCCTAATGGACGCCCTCCCGGACCACCTGCTTGATGGTCACGGGGGGGCGTTTCGTCATGCGCCCCCCCTGCCTCGCTCTCGCTGATCAAGTGGTCGTTAAGGCCGCCGAGGCCCGGCCATCTCGACGGGTTCCGTATTTCCGGCATGGTCCTTCAAGTTTACCGGGACGGGGGACGATCAAAGGTAAGGAGTGGGTCGCTCGCGAGGTCGTGCCCCGAGGGGGCCGGTCGGTTTGGTGAGTGTCCCCCATATCGTTGCTACACCTCTTTTGCCCGGCCCCTCGTCGGAAGTGCCTCCGATGACTCCTGACCTCGCCACGCTCACGTTCGACCTGGCCCCGAGACGAGAATTCGTCACCGAGGGACCGATTGTCCCGGTACTGATCCGGGTCCCGGCCCTGCGAACGACCTCTCGACAGCGGGCCCGTCGTCGTCGTCGCCTCCGTCGCGAGGTCCGCCTCGGGGGCCTGATCCTGATGCTCGGGGTGCCTCTGGTCGGGCTTGGGCTGACCTTGCCGCGGGCCATCCCCTCGGCCTCATCCTCTCCAACGATGGACACCACACCGACATCGACCGTCACGCCCCCGGTCGTCTCGCTGTTGCCAGACATCGAGCCGGTGGCCCCGCCGGCTCCCCTCGAAGCCAGTGTCCTCGGGGGGAACGACGAGCACTGGGTCAACGCCTGGGAAGAGGAGGACGATCCCGTGCCCACAGACGGCAATCCGATCACACGAGAACGGACGGACACCGTTCCCGTGGTCTGGACGCCCGGCTACCTCCTGCCCGAACTGCCGGCGACCGAGGATGGTGGTCGGGGAAAGGAGCGGACCCATGCAAGATATTGATCGGGCGCTGTCCCGGATCTATGGCCGACGGTCGCGGGTTCCCACGGAACCCTCCGCGTCGTCCCCGGGTCCTCACTTCCCGATTGAGCCGACCACGACGAGCTGGTCCGCTCCGGAGCCTGGTGTCCGGCTTCGGTGGCCCGAGACGATCCTGACGCTGGAGCGGGAGCACGGCGACCGGTTTGAGCACATGGCCGACCTTCTGATCGAGGCCCGTACCCGACGACAGATCAAGGTTCTGCTGTTCACCAGTTGCCACCGCGCCGAGGGCCGCACCACGCTCGTGTTGACCCTCGCCCGCGCTCTGGCCCGCCGAAATGGGCGTACCTTGATGATCGATGGCGACCTGTCCGGCCCGATGCTCTCCCGATTGCTGGGGTTGCGGCCACGTTACGGTCTCGACGACGTGGTCGAGCAAGGCGTTGCCCCGGCCGACGCCCTGATCGAGGCGCCCGAGGATCGTCTGGTGCTTTTGCCCCTGCGGTCGGCCGTCGCTCGCCCCCGCGACTTCCTCGCCGCGCCGGCCTGGTCGGTCCTGATGGCGCGCTTGCGACGCGAGTTTGACCTGGTCCTCATCGACGGCAGTCCGCTGTTCGCTGGCCTGAGCGCTGCCGTGCTGCACCGCTCGGTGGACGCCGCGATCCTTGTACACAACCGCGTGCTGACCGGCGAGCGTGCCCTGCTACGCGCCCGAGAGGTGCTTGACGCCGGCGGCATCCCTCTGCTCGGACTGGCCGAGACGTTCGTGTGACGATGGCGAGGACCCGTTGGTTCATCTCGGAAGGACGCGGTGCCCGGCGAGCCGTCGGTCTGGGTGGCTTGACCGGGGTCTCGTCCTCCCCGGGATCGGGACCTCGAACGGCTTCGGGATGGCGGAGGCCTCTCCCTTGTATGAGTCGCACTTCGGCCTTTCGGCGCCGCCTTTCGGTGAGACGATCGACCCGTCGGCCTACCTGCCCCTGAGCAGTCATGAGTCGGCTTTGCGGCGGCTGCGTTACGGGCTTGAACGAGGATCGGGACCGGGGATCGTTTACGGACCGCCCGGCTCGGGTAAGACGTTGCTGGCACGCCGATTGATCGACGATCTTGGCATGCCGGCGGTCCACCTGGCCTTCCCGGCGATGCCGGCCGCGGAACTGGTCGCGTTCCTCGCCGACGAACTGGGGGCCCCTCCCTGCGACGCGCCGGGAGTCGGCGGCGCCGTGCGACGACTACGAGGGGCACTGGCCGGCGCTGTCGCCGGCGGTCGCCGTACCCTCCTGATCGTCGACGAGGCCCACCTGATCGATGATCCCGCCACCTTCGAGGCCCTCCGACTCCTCCTCAACTTCACGACAGGAGGCATCCCGGACCTCGCGATGGTCCTGGTCGGCGGGCCCGAGGTCATGCTGAAGCTGCCCTCGGCGCTGGTGGACCGGCTCGCGGCCCGTTGCGTTCTCGGCCCGCTGACGGAGTCGGAGTCGGTCGAATACGTCCAGGGCCGGCTGGCCGCGGTCGGGGCCGACCCGTCCAATCCGGTGTTCGATCACCCCTCCCTCGCCGCCCTGTACCGTGCCGCCGATGGCCTTCCCCGTCGACTGAACCGACTGGCCGACCTGGCCTTGCTGATCGCCTACGCCCGCGACCTCCCCCGCCCCGACGTCGAGACCGTCGCCATCGCCATCCACGAGATGGGCCTCGACGCCCTGGCCGCCTGACCCTGCGCCTCGATTCCGGAGGATTGTGGTCCATTCGACGCAAGGGCTTGTCCGGGAATGGGATGGCTCCTGGTTTGTCGATTTCACGCAATCGACGGGCCTGCATGTTGCCTGGAATCAACAGGCGTCGATTCCGGGCAAATTCGTGGATGCAAACGAACAAGATGGCATCCGGCACGTCTATACTCTTGGGAGATTGTGCCGGGGCCTCTCGGAGCATGCGATGTGGGCATCCTCCGGCACTGGTAAGGGCGTGGTGACGTGCGATGACTGGGACGTTCGCCTGCCCGGAATGTGGCGATCAAATTTCGCTTCGGGGCCTGTCACCGGGGCGTCAAATTCGCTGTGCCGGGTGTGATACGCTGGTGGAAGTGCCGTTTTTGCCCCGGGTCGTTCCCCGGCGGGGCCGTTCCTCGCGCTGGTCCCGCGGGCGGATCGTCGCCGTGATCGGGGTGACTTGCCTGGTTGTGGTCGCGCTGGGGGTCGTCAATTCGGTGCGCCGGGTGCGCGACCGTGGCGAGGCTCGACAGCGGTCCGCGATCGGTGCTCACCTCGACGCGATCGACGCCGCCGAGTCATCCGGTGATTTCGACCGGGCCCTGGCCGAGGCCGAGACGGTGCTCGAACTCGCGGCGACGACGGGGATCGCTCCGCCGGCCGATCTCGCCGCGTGCCGGGAGAACCTGGCCCGTCGAGCGGCGACCCTCCGGCTCGACGCCGTCGGCCCCATGCCGCCCGCTCAGTCCGTCCCCTTGCTGGCCCGTCTGAGGGAGCAAGCGGTCGAGGACCCCGCCCTGTCGGCGCTGAAAGGGCGGATCGCCGACGCCTTGACCGACGCCGCCCGACGGCTCGCCGAATCCCAACTGGAAACCGCCTCCCATCTGCTGGAATCCGGCCGGGCCGGTGAGTCACTCGATGCCCTCCGCCGTGTGCGGGAGTCCGTCGTTCGGTACGTCCCAACGGGAGCGACGGCCCTCCGACTCCATGCGGAGATCGACGGCCTTGTGAGCCGGATCGCCGCCGGGCACGGCCTGATCGTCGAGCTGTCCCGAGGCAGCCGCTATTACCTCGGCTCACCCCTCGACTATGAGCGCGGGCTGGTCGCGATGGCTGCCGATGCCCTTCAGAGGAGGGGCTACGTCCCGACTCCGCCCGAAGCTTCCTGGGCCGCGATCTGGCTTGAGGAGGCCCCGAACCGTCTGACGGTCGAGGTGCATGAGGAACCAACTCCCTACGCGACAAGTTCGGCGCTCAACGCCACCCGGGTGGATGGGTCACTGACCCTGCGGCGAGGGAGGCGCACGCTCTGGCAGGGCCACGCGTCGGTTCGCACCCGCATGCCGCCACCAGGCTTGCCGGCGTATCTGGCGACCCGCTACGCCACGGCGACCCGCCGCGATCTCGCCGCCGAGCGTCAGCTTCAACAGGACGCTCTCAACGCGCTGGCCGAGCGCATCGCCCCACAGCTCGGTGGTCTTCCCCCCTCTGCTGTCGAGCCGCGTTCTCCGTCCTCATAGCGAACCCATTTGGCGGAACTCTGGGTGCCAGGATCGCGGAACAACAGATGATAGGGGAGATAAATTTGTTATGAGAGGATAACACCCATCATCCCGCGATTCCGGATTCAACCGTGTGGGTGCAATGCCCACGTCGTCGTGGGACTCTGTCTGCACCCGAACGGCGCACGGCTCGCCGACCCGTCGAACATGCCCACCCCATCGTGGGTCGGGAAGGGTTTCCGCGTGAGCATCGAGGTCCTGTCGAATCGAACGGTACGTCAGGCCTTCCCCTCAACCTGAGGGGAACCCGGACCGGCAACGCGTCGGATCGAAGCGTTGATCGACGACGACTCGCAAGTCATGCGTAATTCACCGGGACAGGCACTCCGCGAGTCGACGTCAGGCACTCCGCGAGTCGACGTGGAGTTGCCAGCCCAGTTTTCGGGAGTGGGCAAGATTCACGACTTCCGTCGTCGTGCGGCGATCAACCCCAGGGCTGCGATCCCGAGACTGAGCATCGCCACGGAAGATGGCTCTGGAACGGCGGCCAGGCCGTAGACCAGGCCGAAGCCCGAGCCCAGGTTCCCGAGCGAGGTCGCGGCCCCGGAGGCCAGGTCGATCGTGTAGAGACCGGCGGTTCCACCGATCGTCAGCAGGGCGAAGGCGGTGTTGGTCCCGTCGGGCGCCGTGACAATGTCGAAACCCGTGTACTCGTCGAAATCCAGGACGCTATTGCCCAGAGTCACCTCACCGACCGTGCTCAGCGTGCCCGCGTTGTTTGCCAGTGTTGCCAGGACGTTCAGGCTGTGGTCCAGCACGAACTGCTGCGTGGTCGTCGCGCCGGCAAAACTGTTGGTGTACGCATTGTCGATCACTCTGGGAGCAAGCAGGGCGTTCTCGTTCGGGTCGCCCGCGCCATAGAAAAGGTCCGTCTTGGCCCCCGCCGTGCCATCATTCGGGTTGTAGACGATGTTCTGGCCGCTCTCGGTGACGACGCGCAGCATGTCGATTGTCGGGTTGAAGTCCATCCCCAGCACGAACGTGTTGGTCGGATCAACGCCCGAGGCCGCCGTATTTGAGGTCAGGGTCGCGGTGTTCAGGTCCACGACATAGTAACTGTTGGTCTGGGATCGATAGCCGTACAGTTCGCCGGTGGCTGGCCGGAAGTCGATCGAATCCAGCGCACTGATGCCGAACGGACCGGCCCCTCCGCTGAAATAGCCGACGCGCAAGACGGACCCGGGGTCGTCGCCCGAGTAACGGAGCAGCGACAGCCCACCGTCACCGATTGAGTAGAACGTTTCCGCCGGAGCAGAGTGAGCCGCCACGAGGACGATTGAGACGGCGATTCCCGATATGAGAGTTCGAATACACATGGGGATGAGGTTCCTGATCGGGTTGAGTGGGGCGGCGGGGGAAGGCGGGGCCGCCTGTGGCCCCGCCGGGGATGCCTATCGGATGGCGCCGTTCAGGCCATTCGGGAAGAAGCCGCCGGGCGTTCCGGAAGCGTTCAGGTAAACGATGTTCAGCACCTGCTGGGGCGACCGGCTGAAGGCGATGCCGTTGGCGTCGGTCGGCACGATGTTGACGTCACCGTCCTCGTCGAAGATGGGCTGGTCCGAATCCCCATCAAGATCGGCGGCGTCACGCAGATCGGAGATCTTCCGAACGGCATCCGCGATGCCGAGGTCCGGGTCCTGGGAGTCCAGCCCGGCCAGAACGGTGCGGACCTCGCTGGCATGGTAGGCTTCGACCGCGAGAATGCCGGCGGCGGCTTCAAGGTAGTCGCGATTGGCGAGCAGACGTGCGCCCCCCTTGTATGCGGTGACGCCGACATCCTCGAAGATGAACGCTCCGAGGAGGAAGTTGACCTCGTTGAGGAACGGGTCGAATGTCTCGGTCGGGCCGACGACCCCGGCGGCACGGGCCGCGGCGGTGAAGCTGGCCATCAGGTCAATCGGCGGCCGAGCGACCTTCATTCCGCCCAGGGCGGTGCGCAGAAAGGTAACATGGGTCCGTTCGTCGGCGGCGATCTCGTTGGCATACTCTTCGATCAGCGATGTCTCGAAATTGACCATCGGGCTCGACTTGACCGAGACGCCGCCGAGCGTCCCCATGCCATCCACGCCGATGCCCAGCGCCGTGATGCTCTGACCGGTCGTGGCGTAGGTATAATACTCGGCCTCGAGGTATTCCAGATTCAGGGCGAAGTTCAGCACGGCCAGGTCCAGGCCGCCACGCTGAGCCCTTGACTGACCCGGAAGCAACGCCGCGCCCGCCAGGCCCAGCGTACCGGCGCCAAGGCCCTTCAGGACGTGTCGGCGACTCCTTGCGCCGGCGGTCCCATCGTTCCGATCAGACATGGTGCAAACTCCTTGCGAGTCGACGTCCGTCGCATGGGGATGTGACGCCTCGCCGCTACCACCCGAGTTGACGAGGGGGGATCGCAGCCGACCGGCGAGCAAACGCTCGCCCGGCGAGAACGCCGTCAATAATGACCACGTCTGGTACTCCCCGGAACGTCGGCCTCAGGTTCAACTTTTCTGGCAACGCCGAGGTTGGACGGACCAGGCCCCATCCCCCACGTGTCACATCCGACTGGGCCGACAGCTCGTTGCGACGATTCCCGAGGTCAACCGCTCAACGGCACACGACGTTCAGCACGTCCGTCAAGTTGGCGGGGAGGGCGGCGAACTCCTCCATCTCGTCCGTGCGGGCCTGCGCAAGCGACGCGATGCTCCAGGTTCCGGCGAGTGTGCCGCCGCCGAGAATCAGCAGCGCCCACAGCCATCTCGGCCCTGTTGCCGATTTCAGGAGGCCCTCGGCGAGATTCGAGGCCCGGGCGTATCGCGGTTCAACGGCGGGCCTCCCACCCGTGGTGTCGAGCCGCATGGCTTCGGCCGTCGATTCCACCAGTGCCGCCGGCACCGCCGGGGCTCGCCGCGGCAGGAGCAACAGCAGGCCGATCCCCAGCGCGATGCCGCGACGATCCAGTCGATCGCGCAGGCGTCTCCGGCCGCGGACGAGCCGGGTCTTCAGTGTGCCCAGCGGCCAGCCAAGCGTGGCGGCGGCCTCCTCGTGGCCGAGCCCTCGCAGGTAGCACAACTCCAGCGGAGCACGATAGGTCGCCGGCAAGCGAGCCAGTTCCTCACGAACGGCCTGTGCGAGATCATCCCAGGGTTGTTCGGGGGCGTCGCGGTCCGGTTGCATCTCGGCACTCCGCCTTTCATGCCGCCCACGTCGAGCCGAGCCCCGACGAGCCCGGGTGGCGATTCGGAGCGCGACCCCATACAACCAGTTGCCCAGCCGCTCGGGATCGCGGATCGTCGGCGTCTTGCAGACGAGGACCAGAAATGTGGCCTAGAAGGCATCCTCGGCCTCGTACGAGTCGCGGAGGACGCGACGACAAACCCGTAGCACCGTCGGCCCATGTCGGACCACCATCGCCCGGAAGGACGCGTCGTCACGGCCGACGATATATCGTTCGAGGAGTTGAGTGTCCGTCACTCGGCAGGTTCCCCTGAGCCCAGGATTGGTCGGTCGGTCGAAGAAGGTGATGCGGCAACGTCTCCTGAAGATGCTGCACGATCGGGGCCGCCCGGGTTCAATAAATTTCGATAAAATCTCGACCGACGTTGGATCTGTCATCTGCGAGGTCCGGAAATTGCACCTGTACCAGGCCTAGATATTGAAATCGAACAGAGTTCTTGCCCATACGGCACAGGGGATGGGACACTGCCTCGAAACTGGACGCCTCGGAACTCAGGGGCGCGCGGGTGCTCCATCGCCTCCCCTCGGCCTCAGAATGTTGGGGCTCAACGAATTCAACGTGCGAATCAAGACGCCTGCGACTCCTTCCTGCGTTCGGCGATTCGGCCGGTTGTTTCCGGCCGCGGCTCTCCTCGTCGTCACGGCAGGTTGCGGCGCCGGTGACGATCTGGGACGACGACCGATCTCAGGTGAGGTTTTATTGGATGGACAGCCTCTGGGCCATGGGGTGATCCTGTTCGAGCCCGTCCCGGGCGATGAGGCCGGGACTGCCGTGGGCGCGACCATCCGGCGAGGCCGATTCTCGATCACGCGGCAAGACGGCCCGATGTTCGGATCGTACCGGGGCCGGATCTACGCCAGCTCGGGAGCGCAAGCCCCGCCGAAGTCGGACCAGTCCGCCCTCGCCCCCGGCCCATGACCGAGTTGATCCCCACGCGATACAACCGACGGACGACACTGACTGCGAAAGTCACTCGCGATGGGGCGAACGCCTTCCGATTCGCGCTCGAATCGGGCGAGTGACGCACCTCAGCTCGTTGCAAGGTCGTGCCCCCCTTGAGGGTCCTCCCCGATCGTCGAGCCGCCGGGACCGATGGGCGATCGCCCTCACCCCACATGGAGCACGGACATCATGGACCGCACTCGGCGAGGTTTCACCCTGATCGAGTTGCTGGTGGTCATCACGATCATCGTCGTGCTGATCGCGCTGCTGCTGCCGGCCGTTCAGTCCGCCCGCGAGGCCGCCCGCCGGGCCCAATGCACCAACAACCTCAAGCAGATCGCCCTGGCGATGCACCTGTACCACAATACTGCCGGCGTCTTCCCTCCCGGGAAGCAGGGCTGTTGTTGGGGGACCTGGTTGATCTCCATTCTGCCCCAGCTTGACCAGCAGCCTCTGTACAACGCCTGGAACTCATACGGCAACAACACGCCGGGTTTGCCACCCGGTTTCGACAACGACCTGCGCTACTTCGGCGTGGCGAACCGGACCGTCACGTCGACCTGGATCGACACTTACCTCTGCCCCTCGGATGGGACCAACGCTCCGATCGTCGAGATGATGAACGGCAAGACCTACGCCTGCACGTCGCAGAACTACGCCGTCAACTTCGGGAACACGACCCAGTTCCAGGTCGATTTCCAGGGGATTCGCTTCGGCGGCGCCCCGTTCGTCGACATCGGCTCCCCGTTCGCCGGGCTCTCCCACAGCAAACCGGGCCTCATGCCGGTCGGCCTGAGTTCCCTCGCCGATGGTTCGAGCACGACACTGCTCGCCTCCGAGGTCGTGGTCGGCCAGGATCGGGACCTCCGCGGCTTCTCGTGGGTGGGGGGACGCCGCGGGTTTCGAGACGTTCCTGGCCCCGAACAGCTCGTTCCCGGACGTGCTCTTCAGCCCCTATTATTGCGTCAACCGACCGCCCAACCCACCTTGCACCGTCACCACCACCGCCCTGCCGGACAACTACGCGGCCCGTAGCCGCCATCCGGGCGGTGTGAACACCGCGCTGTGCGACGGCTCGGTCCGATTCGTCCGGGACTCGATCCACATCCGGATCTGGCGGGCCTTGAGTACGACCCGAGGCGGCGAGGTCGTCCCCGCCGACGCCTACTGATTCGCCAATGCCTCAAAACGACCAACGGCGAGACAGCGAAAGCGGTTTCCGCCCGGGAAGACATCGCCATGTCGGGCCGGGTTCAATCCAGCAGGTCGTACTCCCGGACCTTGTCGAACAGGAGCCGACGGCTGATGCCCAGGGCTTCGGCGGTCCTGGTGCGGTTGCCTCCACAGGCGGCGAGGGCGCGCCGGATCGTTCGTCGTTCAACGTCGGCGAGCACGGCGCGGAGCGGCAGCAAGCCATCCGGTCCCGTTGGTGGGGGCTCGGCGTCGTCGTCCTCCGTTCCAAGGTGCTCGGGCAGGATCGGTCGACCTCGGGCGGCGATCGCCGCCCGCGCCAGGACGTTTTCCAGTTGCCGGACGTTCCCGCTCCACTCGCGACGCTCGATCTCCGCCAGGGCTTCGGGGGCCAGCGAGAGGTCGGTCCAACCGTAGCGCGCCTCCAGACGGTGCAGGACGGCCCGCGCGAGGGGCTCGATGTCCTCGCGACGTTCTCGCAACGGAGGGATCGCGAGCCGGACGACGTTAAGCCGGTAAAAGAGATCGTCGCGGAATCGCCCGGCGGCAACCTCCTTCGGCAGGTCGCGGTGGGTCGCAGAGAGAACCCGCGCATCGGTTCGCAGCGTCTCGTTGCCGCCAACCCGCTCGAACTCGCGTTGCTGCAAGACCCGCAGCAGCTTTGCCTGGGCGGACTTCGGCAGTTCGCCGACCTCGTCGAGGAAGATCGTTCCCCCCTCCGCCCGCTCGAAACGGCCGGCGCCTGACGATCGGCGCCGGTGAAGGCCCCGCGTTCGTGGCCGAACAGCTCGCTCTCGACGAGCCCCTCGGGCAGCGCCGCGCAGTTGACCCGGACGAACGGACCGTCGGCGCGGGGCGAGTTCCGATGCAGCGCCGAGGCGACCAGTTCCTTGCCGGTCCCGCTTTCGCCGAAGATCAGGACCTGCTCCTCGGTGACGGCGGCGCGGCCAATGGCCTTGAACACCTCGCGCATCGCCAGGCTGACACCGACGAGCACCGCCGGATCGCCGGGCCGGAATTCGTCGTCGTCGGGAACCTCGCGGGCTCGCAGGTCGCGGACTTGAACGGCGAGGTCACGCTGTCGCAGGGCGCGACGAAGGGTCAGGTGGACCTCGTCGAGATCAAACGGCTTGGTCAGGTAGTCGTAAGCCCCACAGCGCATCGCCTCGATTGCCGGGGCGGAGCCGCCAAACGCCGTCACGACGATCACCGGCAAGTCGGCGAGTTGTCGCGGGCCGAGTTCGGCGAGCACCGCCAGGCCGTCGAGTCCGGGCATCCTCAGATCGAGGAGGACGGCATCCGGCTGCTCGCGTTCGACGGCGGCCAGCGCAGTGGTCCCGTTCTCGGCCTCGACGATGCGATAACCTTCGGAACGGAGATAGGTGGTGAGGCTGAACCGCACGGCGCGATCGTCCTCGGCGACCAGAACCTTGGCGGTTCGCTTGCTCATCACAGGGCCTCCTGGAGAGAGACACGCGCCCTTGCGGCGACTGGTAGGCGGAGCATGAAGGCCGTGCCCCGCCCGTCGAGCCCGGGGCCAGCGTGCAGGTCGCCCCGATGCGCCAGGGCGATCTCGCGCGCAATCGGCAGGCCCAGTCCGGTGCCCTCGGTCCTGGTCGTGAAGAATGGTTCGAACAGATGATCGCGCACCTCGGGAGAGAGCCCGGGCCCGTTGTCCGCGACGATCGCCTCAACCTGACCGCCTCGCGGATCGCAACGCGTCTCCAGGCGCAAGGCCCCGCCATCGGGCATGGCCTGGAGTGCGTTGCTCGTGAGGTTTCGAAAGACCTGGAGCAGCGCGGGAGGGGCGATCTCGACCGTCGGCAGGTTTTCCCCGAGTACGACCTCGATCCGAACGCTCTGCTCGGCCGCTTGCGGCCCGGCCAGTCGCGCCGCCTCGGCCACCACGGCGCCAAGGTCACCCGGGGCCATCTCCTGGGCGTCGGCCCTCGAGAATTGCAGGAGACGCGAGACGATGCCCTCCAGTCGGTCCACCTCGTCGATCAGGTGGGAGAACGCCTCGTCCGACTGGCCCAGCCCGCGCCGCCAGAGCTGGGTGATGCCCCGGATGCCGGCCAGGGGGTTGCGGACCTCGTGGGCGACGCCCGCCAGCAGCTTGCCCAGCGCGGCGAGCCGCTCGCTGCGTCGTAACTCGTTCTGGAGCCGTTGCTGCTCCACCGCCGCCAGCCGTAGCGAGCGCGCGAGGCCGATCGTGAGGATGAGGGCCAGGGCGATGCCGCCCAGGGCCAGGGTCGCCGCGGTCGCATAGCCCCGCAACGAGCGGCCGAGGAAGACCGGGTCGACCAGCCGGATCATCGTCCAGGTCGCCGCGACGACTCGACCGCCGGGCCGAGCGAAGACGGGCGCGGTACGAATGGCCACGGTGCTGGGTGGAACAACCTGTACGACAAAGACGGCGTGCCCCTTGCGGATCGAGGCGTCCACCTGGGTCTCGATCAGGTCGAACTCTTTGGGCGGTGGCCCCTGCCCCGGCCGGGGGCGGGCCGAGCCGCCCGAGGCGGGGCCGACGGTCCCCAGAAAGCGGTGGCCCTCTCGGGTGACGCCCCCCCCTCGACGCCCGTGAATCGCCCCAGCGCCGCAGCCGCCCGCGCGGCCAGTTGACGATCAAGCTCGGTCCACTCCGTATCCGACATCCCCGGCCAGGGCGGGACGTTCGCGAGCGGTTCGCGCCCGAGTTGACGGAGCGCCGCATCCGCCTGGAGGAGGGCCCGCTCAGCGTCCGTTCGCCGACCCTCGCGGTTGAGCATCGCAAGGCCCGTGTAAGCCAGCGTCCCCAGCGCCGCGAGAAACAGCAAGGCCACGACCCCGACCTGGACCTTGAGGGGGGGCCACAATTCCCCCTGTGCTGTCCGCGTTGTCCTGGCCATTCTCGCTCTCCCACGTGCCACGTCGGCTTGTGTGTTCCCATTGCAACTGACGGGCCGCATCCTAAACAGGGAAAATGCTGTCTCCACGTTCGGGGGTTCGGGCAGGATCGCCCCGAAGGGTGGGGCGTTCCTGCCCAGTTCCGGGTAAGAATCGACGACTTTCCGCGTGTTTTCGTGGGAACATGGCGATGGCATGAGCCGTGCGTTAGGGCTCCCCATGATGACGAGAGTGACCGTCATCCGATCCCAAGTGCAAGGAGTTCACGCATGTTAAAAATGTTCACAATGATCGGCACAACCCTGATCGGCCTGGGCCTCACGGCGTTCTTGCCGGTGCAAAGGCCCGATGGTCCCCCGCCTCCACATGACGCGAAGAAGAAGGAGCCCGGGGCGGCCGGCGACCTGCGAAAGGCCTACGACGCCATCAGGTGGCTTCCCCTCGACGAGGGGCGGGGCGGCCCCCCCGAGGAACGGCTCCGCGACTGGGCCGGGCGCGCCGCCGAGTTCTACCGCAAGGGCGTTCGGGCGATGGACGACCGGGATGAGCGACTGGCCCACGAGTACGGCACCATGGCGCACGACCTCGCACGTGCGACCGACCACGCCATCAACGTGGCTCGATCGGGCCCCGCGACGACCTGCCGCCTCCTCCGGGGGACTCTCCCGAGGACGCCCGAGAGCGGTCGATTCACGACCTCCGCCATGCGTATGACCACATTCGAAAGGTCGAGGAGCAAGGCCCGACGCCTGAGGCCAAATTCTACCTCGATGCGTCTCGCGACCTCTACCGCGCCGCCCGACGCGACGCCGAGGAAGGCCACCACGATCGAGCCGGCGAGCTGGCCCGCGCCGCCGAGGCGATGTCTCACGTTCCCGAGCACATGATTCACCTCGAACGCGGCCCGGACGGCCCGCCCTCGCCGGATCATAAGAAGGCCGACGGTCCGCCGCCGCCGGACCGCAAGAAGGCTGACGGCCCGCCGCCGCCGGACTCCAAGGCTCGCGAGAAGAAGGATCGTGATCCCGAGCCGGCCGGCGAACTGCCGCCGCCGCTCAACTGAACCCATCGAGGCGGGCAGGAGCCGTCCTCCTGCCCGTCCGAATGCGGCCCCTGCCCCAGCGAGGCATCATGTTGATGCGTTTGCGCGGCCAGCACAGGCCCTACGGTTCGTACTTTTCGGGCATCGAGGCGCTCGGGTATCTTGGCCTGTTCGCTCTGCTGTCCGGGATCGGGGCGGCTGCGGCGGTGTGCGTTGTTCTCACCGTTCCGGAGGCATCGCCCGCTCCCGAGCTGGTGGTCAACGCGAGCGAGCCACTCCTTTTCCTGCGGATCGAACGCCCGTGTGGGAGGGGCTGAGATCATGGCCCCTGCCCTGCCCGACGCGGTGCGGATGCCGGCGACCTGTGTGTTGTTCGGCCTGACGTACCTCGGGCTGGCGGCTGGTCGCGTTCCCGGCTCCCGGATCGACCGGGCCGGGATCGCGCTGGTCGGGGCCACGGCGGTCCTCGCCATCGGGGCCTTGAGCCCCTCGGAGGCCGCCCGCGCCGTGGACTATCACACGCTCATTCTGCTGTTCGGCATGATGATCGTGGCCGCCCATCTTTGGTTCTCCGGGGCCTTCGCCCTGGCGACCGACCGGCTGTCTGTCTGCTGCCGTGGTCCACGCGCATTGCTGGCCGTGGTGATCGGCCTCTCGGGCGTGCTCTCGGCGCTTCTCGTCAACGATGTGGTCTGCGTGGCGCTGACGCCGCTGGTGCTCGACGTCTGCCGACGCCTGCGACGGCCGCCCCTGCCCTACCTGATCGGCCTGGCGACGGCCGTCCAACGTCGGCTCGGTGGCGACCCTGACCGGGAACCCGCAAAACATGATCATCGGGTCGCTGTCGGGGATCTCCTACGTCCGGTTCGCCGCCCGACTGGCGCCGTTGGGACTGGTCGGGCTGTTCCTGACCTATGGCGTCATCCTGCTGGTCTATCGAGGTCAACTCGACAGGACGGTGGACGCCGGTCCGGTCGAGCGGCCCCGAGCACGGGTTCATCGGACCCTGCTCGTCAAGTCGCTCGCGGTCTTCGCCACCACGTTGGCCCTGTTCTTCGCCGGCTACCCGATCGATCTGGTGGCGCTGGGCGCCGCCGCCGTGCTCTTGCTGATCGGTGGGGCCCGTACGGAGCGGGCCTTTAGGGAGGTTGACTGGCCGCTCCTCGTGCTGTTCGCCGGGCTGTTCGTCGTGGTCCGTGCGTTCGAGATCCAGATCGTGCGACCGTACAACCTGGGGAATCGGAACCTACTGGGCGACTGGCCGATCGTCGCGCTGAGCGCGGCTCTCTGCGCTGCTATCGAACCTGGTGTCGAACGTGCCGGCAGTCCTGCTCTTCGGCCCCGTGATCGAGCCGATGTCCCAGCCCGAACCAGCCTGGCTGGCGCTGGCCATGTCGAGCACACTGGCCGGCAACCTGACCGTCCTGGGCTCGGTGGCCAACCTGATTGTCGTCGAGACCGCGCGCCGATCGGGGTTCGACGTGAGCTTCGTGGAGTACCTGAAGGTGGGCATCCCGCTGACGATCCTGAGCCTCCTGCTGGGGATCGCCTGGCTCACCCTCGTGCCCTACTGATCGGGGAGCCGGACACACGGGAACACCTCGGATTTCCGATCCGCAGGCCTCCGCCCGGCCGACCGGATGCGGTCGGCCGGGCACACGAATCATCGATCCGCGAGGTGAAGCTGGTGAGGGGTCGTCTCGATGTTCCCGGCCGAGTCCTCGGCCCCGGCCTCGATCACCGTGTCGTCATCCGCATCCAACTCGATCGACCACTCCGCGAAGCCGGGCCGTTCCGCCCTGGCTTCCTGGCCGTTGACGACGACGCGAACGATCTCCGAGTTGTCGCAGGCCGAACCGCGAACCAGGACCCGTCCTGGAGACGTCGTCGGCAGGACGTGGGTGATCACCGTGGAGGGAGGAAGGTCGTCGGTCGGGCGAAGGAAGGCGATATCCTCGCCTCGGGATCGACCCGGCCGGGGAAGAAGACGCCGTCCGAGATGATTCGTTCCATCTTCAGGTCCCGGTATTCGTGATGGTCCATCACGCGACCGCCAGAGGCCGTACTGCGAGTCGTACAGGTCCATCCCCTGGACGCAGACGCACGGAGAGCCGGCGTGGAAGGCCCAGTGCGTGTCCCAGGCGCGGAAGTTTCGGATCACGAACGGGATGCTGCGGGTCGGGGCCGACGCCGTCGACGTCCTCGATCGTCTTGCCCTCGGCCCCCGAGTAACCGGGCACGCCGCCGTCGCTGAAGCCGCCGAGGTTCAGACCGAAGAACCGCTGGCAGTGGGCCTCGTTGTCGTCGAACCGGATGAACGGCAGGGTGCGGATGTCGACCGGCTCGCTGCGAGCCGTCGGGCTGGAGCACCGGCAGGACGGGATCGAAATCCGTCGGGCGACGACCTCGAAGCGGATAGCCGTCCTGGTCGCACTCGGCGGCGACGTTGCCGCGTGAAGGCGTTGAGGCTGTTCGCCCACCAGAAGCCCGGAGCCGAGGTTATGGTCGAACGGCAGGACCTGATCGGGGAGCGGCTTGCCCCGCAGCGCCATGACGGCGAGGTTGTGGTCGAAGACGTTCCGGGTCTCGGTCCCGTCTTCGAGGAAGAAGCCGTGGCCGACGGACTTGTAGCCGACGCAGTCGCGGACGACGAGGTAGCTCGTGCCGTGGATCGGTGATCCAGCGGTTCTTGCTGTCCCAGATCGAGGCGCCGACCACCGAAGCGCCGCGCATCGTCTCGCCGGCCAGGTGGAAGTGGAGGCTGTACTTGCCGAGCACGCCCTCCTTGCCGAGGTGGCGGAACTCGGCGTAGCCGATCGAGCCGGCGGAGTTCCGGTGGTACATCGTGTGGCCGCGGACGCCGTCGGGGTCGGCCGACTCGATGACCACGTTGCGGGACAGGTTGGCGACCTCGGCCCGGTAGTCGCCCTCGGCGCGGTGGTCGTGCTCCAGGGGCCGGTCGAGGGTCACCAGGGCCAGGCCGCCCTCGACGTAGGGCTTGATCCGCCTTGATCGTCCGCTCCTCGGTCGAGGGCCGCTCGGCGACGCTGACGGTCCGGCGTCTGCTTGTAGCCGAACTGGCGGGTGGTGCCGGTGAGGATGACGCGGTCGCCGGGCTTCCAGTCGGCGATCTCGTCCTGCTTCGAGCAGGATGATCGCCTCGTTGCGGTAGGCCTCGCGGGCGAGCTTCGTCCAGGTCCGCCCAGCGGGGCGCCGTGGAACTCCATCCGGCCGCCGCAGCAGATGATCGCCGGGGCAGGTCTCCCGGTCCATGCCCTCGAAGTAGGTCAGGCGGATCGTCGCCGTCTTGCCCGCCGGAATCGGCTCGTCGGGGAGCCCGACGAGCAGCGCGGGTCGGGGTTGACCGGGCGTGGGCAAGGGAGCGTGGGCGTCGCAGTCGAAGCCGTCCTCGCTCGCGTCGTCACCGGCCTGGACCTTGATGAGGCCGACGTCAAGCCGGGTGTCGCGGTCGCGGGCGAACTCAAGGGTGCCGGCGACGTGGATCGAGCGGATCGGCCGATCGGAATCCTGGTCGTAGAGAACGGTGTGCCCGCCCTGGACCTGGACGCGGGCGCCGGCGCCGGGGACCGCGCCCCCTTCCCAGGTCGAGGCTTCGGACCACGGCCCGCTTTGCGCCGACCGGATCAGCGGCTGGTCGGCGTCCGAGCCGGAGTTCAAGGCGAGTGCCATCAAGATCACAGCGGTCGTCATGGTCATTGGCTCCTGGATCGCCATGCGTCGGCGGCCAGGCGGCGGGCCTCAAACGTCCTGGAATGTAGAGTACGGCTCGTGAGGGTCGGGTCGGGCTAGAACCCGTCGACGCTCGGACCGGTGGGTTGCGGTCGAGCGGGGCGGGGCGGCGTCGCCGGGCTTCTCGGCCCGGAAGGGATCGAGGGTGTTCTCCCCCTCGACGATCGCCACCTCGTAGGCCGAGTGGCCCGGGTCGCTGTAACGGCCGTGCGAGGCGGTCCATCGGCGGGCTCGGGCCCGGCGGGCGATCGGGCCAGAACAGTGTGGCCTTGTAGCGGCCGACCGGGGCGCCGTCGCCCTCCTCGTACGTGCCGAGGTCGAAGTTGCCGCCCTCGTCGGTCACGCCGAACGGCCGCAGGGCGTCGATGTCGTCGAGGCGGTCGATCGGATGGAGCCGGACCTGGACGCCCTCGGCCGGGCTGACCGTCGACCAGTACCTGGCCGGACGCCGGATACCGGGGCAGCCTGTCGTCGCCGGAACAGCCGACCAGCAGCCACAGCAGGCGGCAGCACCGCCAGGATGATCGCGGCCGGAGGCCGTGCGCGATCGTTCGGAACGTCGAAGCATTTCATGGATTCTCTCGATGCTCACAATTGATCGGCGCTGATGATTTCCCCCTCGGCCGCGAGACGAACGCCTTGAGGACCGACTTCGCCGTCGATTCCTTGAGGAACCGCACCGAGCCGTCGCAGGCCAGTGCGTTGATGCCTCCCGGGTGAAACGAATAGACGGCGTTCCAGCCGTTGTGGCAGTTGATGACGCAGGGGCCGTCGTACTCGTACTGCCCGCCACGGAACGGGACGATCCGCATGTTCATGAAGCCCGCCCAGGCCCCGTGGCTCCACCAGCGATCGATGGCGTAGGGGGAACTTGGCGTCGGAAAGCCGTGGACAAACGTGTCGCGTTCCCAGTAGTCGGGCTTGCCGGCGCACTCGTAAACGAGCATCGTGTTCGACAGCCCGTCCCGGATCTTCTGGAAGGGCGTGGGGTCCTTGTCGTCAAGCGCGCCGAGATGTTCGACCCTGGGGCTCGCGTACCACGACTCGACGTACGATCGCGCCGTGAAATAATCCCCCGCGGCGGCGGAGAGCGACATGTTCGGGACGCTCCCCGCGGCGAAGTCCACGACCCCGCGCGACCGGGTTCTGCGTTCGGGGCGTCGACGGGCAGACGTACACCGAGAGCACCGTGCGGACGGCCGTCTGGTTCGGCGGCATGTGGAAGCCGAGATCGAAGTTGTAGGCGTTGTAGACCTGCGGTTGCTCGATGTAGCCGAGGATCTGCACGCCCCAGCCCCCGAACTGCTCGAGGGTCGGCCGGCTTACGGCGAAGGCCGTCGGCGGGAACCCGCCCATTGTGTCGGCGTAGTTGTGCATCGCGATGCCGATCTGTTTCAGGTTGTTGGCGCACTGGGCGCGTCGGGCCGCCTCACGGGCGGCCTGGACCGCCGGCAGGAGCAGCGCGATGAGCACCCCGATGATGGCGATGACCACCAGTAGCTCGATCAGCGTGAAGGCGGTTCGGTCAGCTCGACAACGCATAAGGGTTCCCTCGATCGGTGAGAACGCGTTTCTGGTTGAGACAGACAGTCGTCCAGATTTTGCTATCGAGACTCAGTCTCAATGAGATTTCGACAGCCTACGAACCGTCCCATGTAATCGTCAAGGCCACATCACGGCGCGGGACGCTTCGGAGAACCGGAGATGTTGAGTGACGATCGACCACGCGGCGGCTGGTGGGCGCCGGGCGGTTCTCGAAGGCCCCACCTCGCCGCATCATCACCCGTCAGAGAAGCAGGTCGCCCAGGCCGGCAAGGCCGATGGGTTCCCGGCTGGCGAACGGCTCGGCGTGGCGGACGCCCGTGGCGTGGCCCCAGAAGCGGGTGCGGTCGGTGACCGAGTCGATCACCCCGGGCTGGCTGTCGGTGAGGTTGTCGAGGAACTGCGAACGGTAACAACGCAAGGCGGCGAGCTTCGCCTCGTGCTGGTCGCTGACGTCGATCAGAAGGCTCGGCCGCTCGACGATCCGCAGGTGGACGCTGAAGTAGTACAGGATGCGATGAGGGTGGAAACGGCGCGCCGGGGATGTCGGACTTCGACAGTTTGGCCCAGAACCGAGCGTCCTCGACGAGCTTCGTCGCGGCGGTATGGTCGGGGTGGGCGTCCTCCCAGAACGGCGCGAACAGGAGCCGAGGCCGGAGCGTGCCGAAACACCGCCGCCAGCGCCCGGCGGTTCTCCAGGGTGGGCTCCAGGCTACGGTTCGGCAGTCCGAGGTTCTCGCGCCAGGGGTTTCCCAGGGCGGCGTTCGCCGCGGCCGTTTCGATTTCGACGGGTTTCGAGCGACCCCAGGGGGGTTGGCTCGCCACTGGTCAGGTCGAGGATGCCGACCTTCCACCCCTGCCCCAGCAGGCGGACGATCGTCCCGCCCATCCCGAGCTCGGCGTCGTCCGGGTGCGGGGCGATCACGAGAGCGTCAAGCATGGTACTGAGCCTGAACTGGCCCGGCTACGCGTCGAGATACAGTTTCGACCACCGACCAGAGCCGGTGATAAAACTCCTCCGTCTCCTCGTCGGAGATCGGCCGTCGCAGGTCCGCGAGTTTGGAGTCGCGACAGATGGTGCGTTCCGAGCGCCTTCGGAACGACGCATCGTGGGACCGTCGCAGCTCAACGACCTCGACGATGGCCTTCCACCGATCCTTGAAGCCGCGGATCGGGTGCAAGAGCACGACCGGCAGCTCGTCCTTCAAGAACCGACGCGCTTCGGCCTCCCGGTGCGGAACCCACCGGGTCTGACCGTTGAGACGCCCGAGTGCCGCCTTGTGGAATTTGAACAGGCGCCGAACGAGCTTCTCTTCGACCTTGTCGTGGAACAGCGCAGCGTGAATAGGCCATCGTTCTCAGCAGACTTGTCGGGGTGAAGAAATCGCGCCGCCTCATGGCGTGTCATCTCTTACCGTGTCTCGGCCGAGGGGTGACTGGGTTTCATGGTCGATTCTCGTCGGATTGATGCCACCATCGGAGTTTACCACGCCCCGAAGGACACCGTCGAGCTTCATCCGGGCCCAGGGATCGCCGGTGATCCGTTCGACGACCCGGATCGCCGAGAGGACGACGGCCATCGTCCCCTGCCCCGGGAAGACCGAGTCGCCGACGACCCACAGGCCGGGGCCGAAGATGTCCGGTCCAACGGCCCGGAGATTGGCGTTGCGGCGCGACACGGGCGGGCCGCCAACGGCGCCGGCGGCCCGTCGGGTGTACCTGGCAAAGCTCCTCGGCGTGCCGAACTCGGTGTGGACGAGGTTCTCGGGCGCATTCGGCCAGCGCCCCGCCGAGCGCCGCGAGCAGGTGGTCGGCGTATTCGGACTTCTTCGCAATGTGGGCCGCGCGGTCAAGGCCATCCCAGTCGGCAGGACGGGTGTGGGTGGACAACGTCGCCACCCGCACGTCCGGTGGACCATAGCCCTCGTCCTCAACCGGAGATAGGGAAACGAGCACGTTATTCCCGTCGTGGGTCGGTCGGTCGTAGTCCTGGAGGACCTGATGAAACAACGGACCTTCGTCGGGAACGGCCGCGCGTCGAATCGCGACGTAACCCGTGACGGCGCTCCAGGCGGCACGAGATTGCTGTTCCTGACGACTCAGCCGGCCCTGCAGGGGACGATCGAGCAAACCCGCGGCCCGGTCGAGCGGCAGGTTGAAGACGACCTGACGGGTCACCAGACGGTGCCGACGGCGTGTCAACACGACGAACCCTCCGCCCTCGGCCGGTTCGACCCGATCAACAATCGTTCCCCGACGGAGGTCACCCCCGAGAGCCACGAACCGTTCCCCCAGGCCCTCGGCCAGGACCCGCATGCCGCCGCGAGGCCGTCGCATCCCCCGGCGGTACGCCTGGAGGCATGCCGCCGCGTTCGCGAACGGCACCGTTTCCGGCCCGGCCTGCGCGGTATCCTGGAGTAGCATGGCGATCATCGAGCGGAACGACCGATCGTGTTGCAGGTTGAGCAATCGAAGGACGTCCTGGACCGTCAACGCGGCGGTCGCAGCCGCCAGCAAGCCGAGCACGCCAAGGCTGCGGAGGTCGTGCTCCAGGTCGCGGAGCGATCGGGCCGGCAGCCGCGGAACCCGGCTGGCGGCCTTGAACAATCGTTCGCCGGCCCAGGCTTGAAGCCGCCAGAACGCCCGCTGAGATCGGGGATGATCGGGGAAGGCGGCGAGAGTGGCCGCCTCGAACCGCACTGGTGTCGGGGACGATGTCGAGCCGCCGGTCGGGCAGGTGAATCCGGTAGGAGGGGGTCGGCTCGCTCTCGAGGTCAAGGCCCACAACGTCCATCAGGTCGCCGATCGGCTCGCCGCGCCCCAGCCCCATCAGGGCGGTCGCCCCGGCGTCAAAGACGAACGGATCGCGGTCAAAGTACCCCGCGCAGCCACCCAAGCTTCGTGTGGGCCTCGAGCAAGGCCACACGCAATCCTCGTCTCTGGGCCAGCGCGGCGGTCGAGAGCCCACCGACCCCGCCGCCTACCACGATCACGTCGAACCCGCGATCCTCCGTCATCCCCGTCACTGCTCCAACGGATTGGCTGTTGGACTCGGTCTCTCGGGATAATGTATGCGCCCCGGGAAAATCGGGGTGAGGGCGCAGAAGGCCGACGAGACGGAACGGAAAGACGTGATTCCCTCGAAGTGGGAAAAGCGCGGACAGATGGGTTCCCGGCTGATGGAGTCGCGTGATATCATCGCGAAGAGCGTGAACGGAGCGGGCCTCCCCTTCCCGCGGTGGCGGCCGAGGGACTTGTCCGCGTTGCGAGGGGAGCCGTGGATGCCGGAATTCGTCAAGATGGCAACGCTCGACGACCTCTCTCCCGGAGAGGCCAGAGAAGTCGAGCACGACGGGCAGATCTACGCTCTGTTCAACGTCGATGGGGTGATCTCGGTGATCGACGGGATCTGCCCTCATCAGGGTGGCCCGCTGGCTGAGGGGGAGCTCGAAGGGACGATCGTAAGTTGCCCATGGCATGGCTGGCCGTTCGACGTGCGAACCGGGCAGTCGATGATCAATCCCCGGATCAGACAGACGACGTTTCACGTAAAAATCGAGGGCCAAGACGTGCTCGTGGCCGTCCCTTGAGTCGCATATAATTGGCGGACGGCGCCGCCGAGGACTGCGGCGTGATCGGCCGAGACCGGCCCGCTGGTCCAGTCCTCTCGCCCGGATTGCCCCTCCGGGGCCTTCTCAGGGGCCGACCTCTTCCGCCCGTCCCCCGACGCGCTGGGCTCAGGGAGAGAGCAGAACCCGGTGACGCGATTCCGCCCCTTTCGCAATAACGACCCCCCGGCGCTGGTGGCCCTCTGGAATGGAGGTCTGCCGGAGAGGTGCGTCGTTCGGCCCCTGTCGGTCCACGAATTTGACGCCCTGGTCATGGGCAAGTTGCACTTTGACCGCCAGGGACTGATCGTCGCCGAACAGCACGGCCGCGTCGTCGGCTTCGCGCATGCCGGCTTTGGCCCGTTCGAGTCACGCGGAACGCGGCATCGGCTCGACCCCACGATGGGCACGGTCAGCATGCTGGCTGTCGAGCCGGGTCGGGATGACGAGGAACTGGAGAGCGGCCTCTTCCTGGCCGCCGAACGCTATCTCCGCCATCGTGGGGCCGAGGTTTTCTATGCCGGAGGGCAGTATCCCCTGAACCCCTTCTACTGGGGTATTTACGGTGGCAGTGAGTATTCCGGCGTGCTCTCGAGGCACGAGGTCTTCCGTCGTGCGGCCCGACGGTCCGGGTATGAGCCGGTCGCCGAGTGCCTTGTCCTGGAGGCCGACCTGGCCCAGCCTGAGCCGAAAGACCCCAAGATGCTCTTTCTGCGACGGCAAGTGCGATTGGACGTCTTCGAGGATACTCTGCCCGACGGCTGGTGGCAGGCGCTGGCCATTGGCCTATTCCGCCCGACCCGGTTCGCCCTGCGGCACCGAACCGACAACGCGCTGATCGCCCAGGCCACCGTCTGGGAGATCGCCTGCGGGTTCGGCATCGGTGACGGCCGTCCGCGCACCGGACTGATTGACCTGGAGGTCGAGCCGACATACCGCCGTCAGGGGTTCGGCCGGTTAATGGTCACCGAGGTGATGCGCTACGCTCGCGAACAACTCTCGGAACTTGTCGCCGCGCACACCGACGCGACGAACGCCGCCGCCCGGCACCTCTACACCGGTCTGGGCTTCGAGCCAGTCGAGACGACCACGACGTATCGACTTCCCGCCGAGTTGAGCACGCGCTCGCGGACCTGAACGCCGCACGTGCCCGACTTGCTTGATGCCGGTCCGATCTGGGGTACAATTCCCCGCCCGGGGTCGGCGCCCCCGGCCCAAAGGATTGAATCCAGCTTGATCAATCTCCGAGAACCAATGCCCGAGGACCGATCCGCATGGCCAATGACCGGGAACCGACCCACATGGCCAATGCCCG
The DNA here is from genome assembly GCA_963779675.1 of uncultured Isosphaeraceae bacterium. Taxonomy (GTDB): domain Bacteria; phylum Planctomycetota; class Planctomycetia; order Isosphaerales; family Isosphaeraceae; genus CAVZZM01. The sequence continues at coordinate 750,162 of CAVZZM010000012.1, read as the reverse complement.
GGAACCGATCCCCGAGGATGGATCGGGCCTCGGGAATCGGCCAACTGGCAATGGTCCCGGCCGCGCCTGATTGATCGCTGTTCGGATCCTACCGAACGGCCCCCTCGAACCACGAACACGCCCAGGATTGCTCATGGCAAGACGCACCCGTACGATCCGTGAGATGAGAGAGATGGTCGAGGCCGCCGAGGCCCGCGGCCTCATGACGCCGGGGCCGAAGAAGTCCGAACGGAAGGACGAGACCCGCCCGACACGGTCGTCAGGCCCGCCGCGGTTGAAGGTCGTGTGGTCGGTTTGCGACATCGGCGGACGGATGCTACAACAGTTCGACTACTCCCAGAAGTCCGAGGCCGAGGCCCTGGTTGCCCGCCTGATCGAGAAAGGCAAGGGCCACCATTTCGTTCGTTCCGAGAAGGTCCCGATGAACCCCGACGCCTGAACCGGCCGCGCGGGACGAACGGCCACCCCAGACCGTGCCTCTTGCCCCAGGCCCGTTGAAGATCGGTCTGTCCTGGAAAATCTGGCTGAGCACGCCGGTGATTGCGCCGGCGGATGCCAGTGACTCAGGGGCCGGTCGTGGTCCCTCGTTCGATCTCCCGGCGAAAGTGGTCCGGGGCCCAGCGGTTCATCACGAGATCGAATGGGCCGGGGAGCCAACCGGCGGTCGCCGTCACGGCACGCGCGATGAACGTGGGGAAGACGAACCCCGCCCGGCGGTCGAGTCCGCGGACGATCCCCCGAGCGACCCGTTCGGTCGGCTCGGCATAGCCCGAGCGGAAAGGCCGGGCACCCTCGCCAGGGGCGGGCTTGCCCATCGCGGCACCGTGGAACTCGCTCTCGGTGCGGTTCGGGCACGCGGCCCAGACGCGGACGCCGGAGCCGTGGAGTTCGTATCGCAGGCTCTTGACCAGGCCGTTGACGGCGTGCTTAGTCGCCACGTAGGTGGCCGAATAAGGCAGGCCCACGTACCCCAGGGTCGAGGACACCTGAACGATTTGCCCCGAGCCTCGGGCCATCATGTGCCGGACCGCGCGTTGGGTCAGGTCCATCAAGGCGAGCACGTTGATCTCGACGATTCGGCGAACCCACTCCGGGTCCTCGTCGGCGAATGGTGCGTAATGGCCGATGCCGGCGTTGTTGACCAGCACCCCGCAGCCCCCGGGCAATTCCTCCGCACGTTCCCAGAGCCGGACGCGGAAATCGGAGTCGGCCAGATCGCCGGCCAGGACCGAGACCGACCCGGCTGGCAGCTCATCGGCGAGTGCCTCCAGGCGATCGAGCCGTCGGGCGGTCGCGAGCACGTGGTGGCCGCGGTCACGAACGAGCTGCCGCACCAGTTCGCGGCCGATGCCGGCCGAGGCGCCGGTGACAAGGGTGGTTCGGGGTGTTGGTGTCATGATTGAGAGAGTCCGGTCGGGGCGTTGTTCGGCCTTCGAGTGCGCTCCGAGCCGCGATTCGGGGCGTTGTTCGGCCTTCGAGTGCGCTCCGAGCCGCAATTCGGGCACATTACGGGCGCCTCGCCTCCCCTCGGCCTCAACCGTCAAGGCCGGGGTGGTGGCGGACGACGACCTCCAGCACGGCGTCGTGGAGCGGGCCGTTGGTGGCCAGAAGGTCAGTGCGTTCCAGGGGAAGCCGCTCGCCAAGACAGGTGGTGACCCGGCCGCCGGCCTCCTCGACGAACAGGGCACCGGCCGCAAAGTCCCAGGGCGAGAGTTTGTACTCGAAGAACGCCCCGAACCAGCCGACCCCGACCATGCACAGGTCGAGCGCCGCGGCACCGAATCGGCGGACGCCGTGAATGTTCCGACGGGTCAGCTCGGCCACGACCGCCAGCGAGGCGTCGAGGGCCTTGCCCTTCTCGTAGTACAGACCAAAGCCGATCAGACGTTTGGTCGAGCGTGGTGTCGGAAGATACCCGAACTGGACGACCATTGTGGGTCGCACCCTGCCCGCGCTCGGCGACGTACCAGTCGTCGGTCACGGGATTGAGCACGACGCCACACAATGCCTTTCCCTGAAGGCAATAGGCGATCGAGACGGCAAACTGAGGAATCTGGTGGGCGAAATTGTTGGTGCCGTCGAGCGGGTCGATCACCCAGAGGTGCTCGGCACCCACGTGCTCGTCGTACTGCCCTTCCTCGCCGAGGATCGCATGATCGGGGAAGGTGCGGCGGATCACCTCGACGATCGCCCGTTCCGACTCCACGTCGGCGTCGGAGACGAGGTTATTGACGGTCTCCTTGCTTCGCATGGCGACTCCCTCGCGGAAGTACCGCGCGACGATCTCGCCGCCGACGCGAGCCGCCTCCTTCGCCACCCCGAGTTCCGAACTCGCCATGACCGTTGGAATCCTTGTTCAAATCCCCGATCCCAACCCGTCCAGACCGCCATCCTACCGGGAGGACATTATACGCTGATGCCGGGCCCGTCGCCCCGGGATCGGGTGAACCCGTCACGGTCCACGTGAGGTGAACGCCAAATCGGATCACATTACCAATTGATTTCAAAGGAGTTGCGTCGAACATCGCAGCAGATCCGCGAAATCGTTGCAGACGGGCAGTCGGCAGGGACGATACGTCAGGTGCCGGTTGGACGACCGGAGCGGTCAAGGAGGACCGGGCTGGGTGCCGCACCAGGCACGCCCAGGGATGGGCGTCGCCGAGCGGTCCCGGCGGCCAGGGAGTGAGGCCCGAGAATATCCCCAGGTGTCGGATCGCGGGTTGGGGACCCGCGGCCCGGGGTGCATTGGTACCCCGTTGCGCGGCTGGATTTCCGGCTGCCGGCACCGACAGGTCAGCCGTCCGCCCTCCGGCGCGGACCTCGTTCGGCGAGGTTCCAAGCCGGGGGGCGGCGGACCGGCCTGCCCGATCATACCGACCCACGGGGAGGCGTCCCGCCACCCGAAACGAACCGGCGCTCCCGGCGACCGCCGGCCGGGTGGTCCCGACGAGCGTCCTCGAATCGCCGACGGACCGGGGGTGGCCACGCTCGGACTCCGCCGGCGGGCGAGGATGCTCGTCGAGCCCACCCGCGCTCCAGTTCGCGGTTCGGTTGACGCCACACATCACACCTGGGGGGGCGAGGGCCCTCCTCGACACGGCCGACGAGCGCCGACGGTTCGGCGTTGACGGGTCGGCTCGGGATGCGTCAGCGGCACCGATGCCGATCATCAACCGCACGTCGTCGCCCATCGGCTTCTCGCAGAAGAAGAGCTGGTTGGGGGGGTGGTGACGACCGTCGTGAACGTCGGCTTGCCGTCGACTTCGAGGGTGAACCGGATCCGCAGCTTGTCGTTCGATTCGGTCGCAGGGCCTCGACGAGCGAGCGCGGGCGACCATCCCGTCGCCGAGGTCGCAGTCCATCGACCCGCCCGTCGCCGAGCCGCCGGCTGGCGACGTTGCGCAGCAGGAAACCGTGCTTCGGTTTGAACTTGCGCAGTTCGTCGGCGATCTGGTCGAGCTCGGGGTCGACCTGCCGGTCGCCCGTCGTCGCGACGATCCCGAACACCGTCACCTGTCGGTGCGGCACGGTGCCGGCGTACGACGGCAAGGCCGCCGGGGCGGCTTCTGGAGCAACCGCATCCTCGGCTGGGGCAGTTTCCGAACGGCACCGGCGCGACCAGGGACAGCAGCGGCGGGACGAGTCCGTCGACCCGGGGTGGACGGCGCGGCCGCGCGGACGTCCCTCGGCGGAGCGGTCGCTCCGGTGCCGGGCTCGGGGTCGGCATCGAGCCGATCTCGGCGGGCAGCGGGGTCGGGGGCCCAGCGCAATCAACCCGTCCATGCCCTCCATCGCGTTGAGGACGCAGCATGTCGGTCTGCATGGCGTCGGCCAGTCGCATCGGCTCGCTCATCTCGCCGAAGGCGACCAGGTCCTCGGCCATCTCGATGAGACTTGGCGCACCACGACCCCGCCACCCCGCTCCTCAAGCTGGAAGATCAGCGTCTGGCCCTGCTCCAGCTCGAAATCGAACCGGGCTCGCCAGCGCCTCGGGCACCGACGACGGACGTCATCCGTTGTTTGGACTTGATCAGGCCGGCGCCGCGTGGCCGTGTTTCCGCGCTCGGGCCGTGTTCTCGGTCGGCTGACCGAGCGTTCTCGTCGGTCCGCGTCATCCGCGAGACGACCAGGGCCGTCACCAGGATCGAGGCCGCCTGCGCCGCGGCGATCAGTGTCCATGGCGACCGCCCAGCGACCCCGGCGGCGGGTGGAGGGCGAGCAGGGTGTCGCGGCCGCTCGCACCGGCATCGGCAAGATCGCCGCCGTGCCGTTGTGGGGTCCGACAACCATTGCCGGTCTTCCGCCGGCATGCGCCGACACACCGAGCCCAGAGCCGTTCCACGATGCGGCCGGCGGCTCGGCCGGCCGGGTCGCCTGCCAGAGTCGGTCGAACCGGGCTTCCGCCTCCGACCGCTCCGCGCATTGCGGGGCAGACGTCCAGGTGCCGCTGAAGCGCAGCCGCCTCCACGGCCCCGGTCGGCACGGCCAGCTCCCGGGCGATGTCGGCGCAATTCATCGTACTGTCCTTGGTTCGGTCAGATTCCATTTCCAGTGTCGGCTTCGGTCGAATCCTGCGAGGTTCGTTCCGGTTCGACGAGCTGGTTGCCTGACGTCGCTCGTTCATTCCTCGTCCTGGTCCCAATCCCCCAGAGTATCCCTGGAGCTTCTGGCGGGCGAAGTGGAGCCGGCTCATGACGGTGCCGACGGGGACGTCCTGGGACTCGGCGATTTCCTTGTAGCTGAGGCCCGCCTCGGCGAACAGGACGAACGTCGTTCGGATCGCCGGGCTGAGTCGGTCCAGGGCGGCGTCGAGCCGGAGCCGAGGTCCTCGGCGTGGAGGCCGCGGGCCGGGTCCTCGATAGGCGGCGGCGGCCCGCCGGCCATCGCGCCCTCGTCCAGGGACACGGTCGGCGCCGTCGGCGGCGACGGCCGAGGTCGAGGGCCGCGTTGGTGACGATCCGCAGCAGCCAGGTGCGGAAATGGCTCCGCCCGTCGAACTCGCCGAGGTGGCGGACCGCCTTGAGGAAGGCATCCTGCACGGCGTCGAGGGCGTCCTGATCGTGGCCCAGCAGGCGGTGGGCGACGCGATAGGCGATCCCGAAGTGCCGGCGGAACAGTTCCTCCCGCGCCGGGCCGTCGCCGCCGCGTGCCAGGTCGAGCAGGATCTCGTCGGGCGTCGTCGGCGACGCCGGCCGTGGCCTGTGGCATGGCGTGCGGTCCGTCCTCCTACCAGGTTGAGACGCTCGTCCCCCCAGCGTATTCGATCGCCCTGCACCCAGGAATGCCGAAGGCGAATCGAGATGTCGCGCCGAACTCCCCCGCGATGGAACCTCGGCCCAAGCCGGTCCGCCGAAACTCCTCCTCTTTGCGTTCTTCCTGTGCGACCTTCGCGCCTCTGCGTGAAACCCCTTCTGCTTGCTTCGGGGCCGGATCGCGAATGGCGGCGAGAGCAAGTGACGGCGCCGATTTCAGCGGTCGTGACGATTGCGGCAGAACGGATGACGATTCGGCGAGCTGGCCCGTTTGATCCGATCAGAAAACAGGGGTAATCTGGAACAACAAGGAAATCTGTAATCGGATCGCCGACGCCCGATCGGGGCACGCCGCCACGATCGCGCCCCGGTGCCCCCTTGACGCACTGAGCCGACACCGATGCCGAGACTTCGCATTCTGCCGCGCACGATCGCGGGGCGGCTGACGTTCTGGTTCCTGCTGATCGCCCTGGTGCCGAGCGTGGTGCTGGTGACGACGATGTTCTTCATCATCCGGTGGGGCATCGAGGAGTCGGTGCAGGACCGCCTGGAGCTGCTGAAGGCTGGAGCTCGCGCCGGGAGATCCGGACGTACGTGACGGAGCGGACCCGCGAGGTCATGGTGCTGGCCCAGTCGCCGAGGACGATCGAGACGATGTCGCTGGACCGCAGCGGGCTCGAACAGATCGCGCGGCCGATCATGAAGGAGTTTTCCGAAACGCTCGGTTACTCCAACGTTTACCTGATCTCATCCAACGGCACGATCCTGTTCGCGCTGAACGAGGGGTTCCCGGTCGGCGCACGGCTCAAGGACGGCACCCTTCGGAGTTCCGAGCTGACCCGGGCGTTCGACGAGGCAGCCAGCCATGGGGAGACGGTCGGCACGCCTCCCCGAGCGCTACGCGGGACTTCCCGGGGACCGCGAGGCGATCTTTCTGGTCAGCCCGGTCATCTGCCGGCGAGACCCTGCTGGGGGTCGTGGCCGCCCAGACGGCGGTCGAGGAGTTCGACCGGATCTTCCAGAACTACGAGGGCCTCAGCGATACGGGCGAGATCATCGGCGGTCAACTCGTCGAGGAGGGCGAGAGTTCCGGTTCGTTTCGCCGCTGCGGAACGACCCGACGGGGACGTACCGCGAGCAGACCGCCAGCGATGGGCGGCCCGACTGGCCGATCCCCATGCAAATGGCCCTCGAAAAGAAGGACGGCTTCGGGGTCTACCCGGATTACCGGGGCGTCGACTGCGTGGTGGCCTGGTCGTACATGCCGACGCTCGAACATGGGCCTGGTCGCCAAGATCGACGAGGACGAGGCGTACGAGTGGATCGCCGTCGAACGCGGGGTGAGCCTCGGCCTGCTGGCTGCTGACGGCCCTGGTCGTCGTGCCGACGGCCCTGATCGTGGCGCGGTCGCTCTCGCAGGCCGATGCGAGCAGGCCGCCGACCTGGCGCAGCGGGTCGCCGACGGCGACCTGACGGCCGACGTCCAGCACCGCGAGAGCGGCGAGGTCGGCCGGCTGATCGACTCGGTCCGGGACATGACCGGCCACCTGCGGCGCCTCATCGGCCACATCCAGCAGTCGATCGTCACGCTGATGTCGACGGCCACCGAGATCGCCGCCACCTCCCGGCAGCAGCAGCACACCGTCGATGAGTACGGCAGCTCGACCGATGCAGGTCGCCACGGCGGTCAACGAGATCTCGGCGACCAGCCAGGAGCTGCGTCCGCACGATGGGCGAGGTCAACAACTCCGCCAGCCGCGCCGCCGACCTGGCGACGATCGGCCAGCAAGGGCTCTCCGGGATGCACGACACGATGACGCGGCTGGCCGACTCGACCGGCTCGATCGGCTCCCGGCTGTCGGTCATCAGCGAGCGGGCCAACAACATCAACCTGGTGGTGACGACCATCACCAAGGTCGCCGACCAGACGAACCTGCTGTCGATCAACGCGGCGATCGAGGCCGAGAAGGCCGGCGAGTACGGCCGGGGCTTCCTCGTCGTGGCCCGCGAGATCCGCCGGCTGGCCGACCAGACCGCCGTGCGCCACGCTCGACATCGAGCGGATCGTCAAGGAGATGCAGCACAGCGTCACCGCCGGCGTCATGGAGATGGACAAGTTCAACGAGCAGGTCCGCCGCGGCGTCGGCGAGGTCGAGACCGATCGGCGAGCAGCTCGGCGAGGTCATCGGCGCCGTGCAGGTGCTGCTGCCCCGGTTCGAGCAGGTCAGCGAGGGGATGTCGGCGCAGTCGCAGGGCGCCGACCAGATCCGCGAGGCGATGGGCAGCCTCCAGGAAGGCGCCGCGCAGACCGCCGAGAGCCTCCGCGAGTTCAACAAGGCCACCGACCAGCTCCGCGACGCCGTCGGCGGCCTGAAGGAAGACATCTCCAAGTTCACGACCTGAGCGAACAGCAATGAGCGATGAGGCAAGACGCTAAAGAAACAGGCTTGATGACTTGCCCGCTCGGCTGCGGATTCAGCCGAGGGCGTTTCGATCCCTCGTTGTCCAGGACTGACCTCTGCGAACTGCCTCTGATGTCTACCCTCATTGCTCGTCGTCCATCGCTTGGGCCGGTCGCCATGTTATTGTTGACGTTCGCGTGGGCGGCTGCCGCTACGCGGTGGACGTGGCCGCGTGGTCGAGGTGGTCCCGAGGGTCCCGTTGCGGCCGATCCCGCATGCGCCGGCCTACCTGGCTGGCCTGTTCAACCTGGGCGGCGCGCTGGTGCCGGTGGTCGACCTCGGGCTGCGGCTCGGTCAGCGAGCCGTGCCGGCCCGCTGCTGAGTACCCGGATCATCATCGTCGAGGAGCGCGCCCGGGCGGCCGGCTGGGCCTGGTCGCGGAGCGGGTCACCGAGCTGCAGCAGCGTCCCGGACGACCTGTTCACCGACCGGCGGCGCCGCGCTGGCCGACGCCCCGTACCTGGGGCCGATCGTCCGCTGGGCGGCGAGCTGGTCCAGATGATCCGTCGTCGAGGAGATTCTCCCGAATCCTTGCGGGCGACTCTACGAGAGCATGCTGGGGCGATCGTGAGCGCTCCGCTGACCGACGGCTCCGACCTCGGCTCGGGCCGCAACGCCGTGCATGTGAGATGACCGATGGGCCGAGACGACCTGGAGGCGCTGCTGTCGCGGTCCATCGGGCTCGACCCGGCGAGCCTCGGTCGCGGCGAACATCCAGCCGGGCCGTCGATCGCCGCCGCCGGGCGCTGGACCTGAGGCCCGCGACCGTCCGGAGGCGTACGTCCGGCTCGTCCGCGCGCTCGGCCGAGGAGCTTCAGGAGCTGATCGAGGAGCTGGTGGTCCCGGAGACGTGGTTCTTCCGCGACGGCCAGCCGTTCGTCGAGCTGCGGCGGCACGCGAGCCGCTGGCTGGCGCTGCCCGTCCACGCCGTCCCCGTTCCGCGCGCTGAGCGTCCCCTGCGCCAGCGGCGAGGAGCCGTACTCGATCGCCATCACCCTGCTGGACCTCGGCCTGCCGCCGACGCCGGTTCGTCATCGACGCGCTGGACATCAGCGCCCGGGCCCTGGAGCGGGCCGAGCGGGGCGTCTACGGGCCCCGCTGCGCTGCGGGTGCTCGACCCGACCGTCCGGGACCGGTACTTCCGCCCCGCACGCCGACGGCCTGGCGAGCTGGTCCCGGAGGTCCGCCAGTCGCGTCGGCTTCCTGCGGGGCAACCTGCTCGACGCCGCGGCCCTGCGCGGGCCGGTCCCCCGTACGACGTCATCTTCTGCCGCAACCTGCTGATCTACTTCGACGCCGAGGCCCGCCGACGGGCGGTGGACACCCTGGAGCGCCTGCTCGCCGACGACGGCCTTCTGTTCGTCGGCCATGCCGAGCGGCTGCCGCTGCTGGAGTCCCGGCTTCGCGCGCTCGCCGGCGCCGGGCAGCTTCGCCTACTGCAAGGCGTCGCCCCGCGTGACCGGCACCCCCGACACGCCCCGGCGAAGGCCCGGTGACCGGGGGAGGCGCCCCGCGGGGCGCCCCGCCGGCGAACCGCCCGCGGCCGCGCGACAGCGCAGTCCTGCCGATGTCGATGCGCGGTCGCGCGCCGATCCCGCGTCGGCCCGCCCTTCCGCCGCGACGGCGCCCCGGCGATTGCGTCCACGGACCGGGGCCGAACCCGTCGCGCCCGAGCGGCGACCCCGGCGCCCGACCCGCTGGCCGAGGCCGCCGAGCTGGCCAACCGCCGCGAGTACGACCGCGCCGCGGCGGTCTGCGAGCAGGCATCCGGCGGCTCGGGCCGTCGGCCGCGGTGTTCCACCTGCTCGGCGTGATCCGCCAGGCGGCCGGCGACCTCGTCGCCGCCGAGCAGCTGGCTGAGCAAGGCGGTCTACCTCGACGCCCACGCACGAGGACGCCTTGCTGGCCCTGGCCCTGATCGCCGGCCGCCGGGGCGACCGCGGCCGCGGCCGACCGCTACCGCACCCGCGCCGACCGTCGCTCGGCGAAGGAACGGCCGAGCCATGAGCCAGAGCCCCGACCTCACTCCCGACCCCGAGCCGCTGGCCGAGCCGACCCTCGACTCGCGAGATCGTCGCCGAGGCCGCCGCCCGCGTCTTCTTCGACCGGCCCGCGCCCGAGGACTATCTCGACGAGTGGTCGCAGCCGGCTCGCCGTCCCGAGGAGAGATCAGGACCGCGACGTGCAGAGCGTCGTGATCTTCCGCCTCCACGCCGAGTGGCTGGCGCTGGCGACCGGCTGGCTCGTCGAGATCACCGACATGCAGCCGGTCCACGCGATCCCGCACCGCACCAACGAGGTGCTGCTGGGCCTGGTCAACGATCCGGGGCCAACTCCGGCTGTGCGTCTCGCTGCACGGCCTCTTCGGGGTCGAGCCGCCGGCCGCGCGGAACGCCCGGTGACCCGGCTGGCCAGCGAGGCCGACGGCGTCCTGCGCACGCCGTACCACCGGATGATGATCCTCCGCGACGGCCTGGAGCACTGGGTCTTCCCGGCCGAGGAGGTGCTGGGGGTCCACCTGCTGCCGCTGACCGACCTGCGCAAGCCGCCCTCGACGTTCCTCCAGGGCTCGACCCACACCCAGGCCGTCTTCGACTGGCACGGGCACACCGTCGGCCTGCTCGACGCCCCCATCCTCTTCCCCGCGCTGCGGAGCCACTGCCAGTGAGCGACGACCTGAGCGGCTTCTCGCTGATGGAGCTGTTCCGCACCGAGGCCGAGGGCCAGCTCGCCGTCCTCTCCGAAGGGCTGCTGCTGCTGGAGGCAATCGGGCGGCGAGCCGGACCGGATGCGCCGATCGAGCCCATGATGCGCGCCGCCCACTCGCTGAAGGGCGCCGCCCGGATCGTCGGCCTGACCGCCGCCGAGAAGCTGGCCCACGCCCTGGAAGACGCCTTCGTCGCCGCCCAGCACGGCCGCGTCGTCCTCCGTCCCCACCACATCGACGCCATGCTCGCGGTCGTCGACCTGCTCGGCGAGCTCGCCCGGCTCGACGAGGCGGAGCTGGCCTCCTGGCAGCAGTCGCACGGCGACCGGCTCGACGCGGCCATCGCATCGCTCCAGGCGATCGCCGCCGACCGTTTGCCGGTCGCCGCCGGCGAGGCACTGGCGGAGGAGGAAACCCCGATCGCCACCGGCGGGCCTAGGGGCAGAGGTTGAAGACGAACGGCCGAGGTCCAGGAACGACGACAGCCGAGAGCCGCGGCGGACGAAGCCGGCGCGGCCGCAAGCCGCCGGAAGCGACGCGCCGGCGGGCGAACTGGACCGCCGGCCCACCAACCGGCGCCGGAGCGAGCGGAACGCCGCACGGAACCCGCCGCGGAGCCGGACCCGCCCGGAACCCGATCCCGCTCGGACCGGAGACCCGGCCCCCGCCGGAGCCGGCCCCGCCCGCGGCCGCGACCGAGCCGGCGGCCAGCTCGCCCGCGATGGCGGCGCGCCCCGCCGGAATCGGCGATCGCGGCCGAGGCGCCGGACCGGGTGGTGCGGGTCACGGCCGACAGCCTGAACCGGCTGATGGGCCTGGCCGGGGCCTCGCTGGTCGAGGCGCGGCAGCTCCGGCCCGGTCGTCGATTCGCTGATCGCCCTGAAGGACCTCCAGGCCGAGCTGTGGGATGCCCTGCAGGACCTGGAGGACCTGCACACGACCGCGCCGCCGCCGCGCGCCGACCCCGGGCCGCGAGCGCGAGCTGCTGGCCCGCGCCAAGGGACAGGCCACCCGCTGCCTGGAGGAGTCTGGGCGGCCGGATCGAGCGGCTCGAAGACCTCGCCCGGCGCGGCGAGGACCTGGCCGAGCGGCTCCACCATGAGGTCATCTCCAGCCGGCTGCGGCCCCTGATCGACGGCGTCCGCGGTTTTCCCCGGATGGTCCGCGACGTCGCCCGGCAGCTGGGCAAGCGGGTGCGGTTCGAGATCGTCGGCGAGCAGACCGGCGTCGACCGCGACATCCTCGAACGGCTGGAGGCCCCGCTGAACCACCTGATCCGCAACGCGCTGGACCACGGCATCGAGACGCCCGACGGTCCGCCGAACCGCCGGCAAGGACCCGACGGCCACGATCCGCCTGGAGGCCCGCCACGTCGCCGGGATGCTCCAGATCACCCTCAGCGACGACGGCCGGGGGATCGACCTCGAGCGACGATCCGCCGGCGGGTCGTCGATCGGGGAATGGCCGACGCGACGATGGCCGAGCGGCTACTCGAGGCCGAGCTGCTCGAATTCCTGTTCCTGCCGGGCTTCACCACCAGGGGGCAGGTCGACCGAGCTCTCGGGCCGGGGCGTGGGGCTCGACGTGGTGCAGAGCATGGTGCAGTCGGTGGGCGGCTCGGTGCGGGTCACGCACCCACGCCGGTCGGGGCACCACCTTCAGCCTGCAACTGCCGATCACGATGTCGGTGATCCGGGCCTTGCTGGTCGACATCGGCGGCGAGCCGTACGCCTTCCCGCTGACCCGGCTCGACCGGATCGCCGCGGTGCCCCGCGACAGCCGTCGAGGTGATCGAGGGCCGCCACTTCTTCAAGCTCGACGACCAGCGGATCGGCCTGGTCACCGCCGCGCAGGTGCTCGAGCTGGGCCCGGCCGCACCTGACCGACGAGCTGCTGCCGGTGGTCGTGGTCAGTCCGACCGCGGCCACAGCTTCGGCGTGGTCGTCGAGGCTTTCCTGGGCGAGCGTGACCTGGACGTCCGCCCGCTCGACGCCCGGCTCGGCAAGGTGCCGAACGTCAACGGCGCCTCGGTGCTGGAGGACGGCACGCCGGTGCTGATCGTCGACGTCGAGGACCTCGTCCGGTCGATCGACAACCTGCTCGGCGGCCGTCGGCTCCGGCCGCCGTCGGCGGCGCCGGCGCCGCCGCGCGCGGCCGGCCCGCGGATCAAGCGGGTGCTGGTCGTCGACGACTCGATCACCGTCCGCGAGCTGGAGCGGCAGCTCCTGGAGAGCCGGGGGTTCGCCGTCGATGTGGCCGTCGACGGCATGGACGGCTGGAACGCCCTGCGGGCGGGGCAGTATGATCTGATCGTCAGCGACGTGGACATGCCCCGGATGGACGGCATCGGCGCTGGTCCAGCAGATCCGGCAGGATGCCCGGTTCGCCGCCCTGCCGGTCGTCATCGTCTCGTACAAGGACCGCGAGGAGGACCGCCTCCGCGGGCTCGATGCCGGGGCCAACAGCTATCTGACCAAGAGCAGCTTCCACGACGAGACGTTCCTGGATACCGTGGTCGACCTGATCGGCGAGGCGGCCGGCCCATGAGGATCGCGATCGTCAACGACCTGCGCCTGGCCTGCGAGGCCCTCCGCCGCGCCGTGCGCTCGGTGCCGGGCAACGAGGTCGCCTGGACCGCCCCCGACGGCGCCGAGGCGGTCGCCGCAGGGCCGCCGCGGACCGGCCCGACCTGATCCTGATGGACCTGATCATGCCCCGGCTCGACGGTGCCGAGGCGACCCGCCAGATCATGGCCGCCACGCCCTGCCCGATCCTGGTCGTCACGTCGTCGGTCAGCGGCAACATCGCCAAGGTCTACGAGGCGATGGGCCACGGCGCGCTCGACGCGGTCGACACGCCGACGCTCGGCCCCGGCGGCCAGCTCCACGGGGCCGGCGCCGCTGCTGGAACAAGATCACGCCTGCCTGATCGCCGCGCCGGCCGCGTCCGGCCGGCTCGCCGGCCGACGCTCGGCCCGGCCGCCGACGGCTCGACCCGGCGCGGCTGCCCGGCGCCGGCCCCGGGCCGAGATGCCGCCCGCTGGTGCTGCATCGGCGCCTCGACCGGCGGGCCGAAGGTCCTGGCGGAGGTCCTGGCGGCGCTGCCGGCCGACCTGGCCGGCCGCGGTGGTCGTCGCCCAGCACGTCGACGCCGCCTTCGCGCCGGGGCTGGTCCGCTGGCTCCGCGACCAGTCGACGGCTGCCGGTCGAGCTGGTCACGCCCGGCCGCGGCCCCGACGCCGGGCCGGGTGCTGGTCGCTCAGACCAACGACCACCTGTGCTCGGTCCCGACCGCCGGCTCCGCTACGCGGCCGAGCCGAAGGACCAGCCCTACCGGCCGTCCGTCGACGTGCTGTTCGCCTCGGCCGCGGCGACACTGGCCGCGTCCCGGCATCGCCGTGCTGCTGACCGGCATGGGCCGCGACGGCGCCGCCGGGATGCTCGCCCTGCGACGCGCCGGCTGGCTCACGATCGCCCAGGACCAGCGCCAGCTGCATCGTCTGGGGCATGCCCAAGGCCGCCGTCGAGCTGGGCGCCGCGACCCGCGTCCTGCCCCCCGGCCGAGATCGCCGCGGCCATCGCCGCCCAGCTCTGGAGAGCACCCGCGACCTGACCCCGCGAACTGGCAGCTTCTGTCGGGCGGGCACCGCCGGTCACCCTTCAGGAGGGCGGACGGTCCTTGCCCGGACCAGTTACCGACTGACGAATCCGCAAGAGAACAAACGATCAGATCCTCCTTGATGGCACACGATATATGCCATCTGGTATTTTCCCTCGGCCATCCGAACATCTGCTGTCCGCTATCTTTTACCGCCCATCCTGCCGATTCGTCATTGGCGGTCCTACACGCCAGAGGTCACGCTCGGATGCAGCCCGAACTGAGCCAGCACAAGGTGACGGTCCTGCTGGTCGACGACCAGCCCCTGATCGGCGAGGCGGTCCGGCGCATGCTGGCCGGCGAGCCCGACGTCATCTTCCACTCTGCAAGGAACCGACCAGCGCCATCGAGACCGCCGCCGAGATCCACCCGACCGTCATCCTCCAGGACCTCGTCATGCCCGAGATCGACGGCCTGGACCTCGTCGTCCATGTACCGCGAGCCCGCCCACACGCGCGACGTGCCCATCGTCGTCCTCTCGACCCGCGAGGAGCCCGTCACCAAGGCCGAGGCCTTCGCCCGCGGCGCCAGCGACTACATCGTCAAGCTCCCCGACCGCCTCGAATTGCTCGCCCGCATCCGCCACCACTCGCGCGGTTACATCAACCAGCTCCAGCGCGACGAGGCGTACAACGCGCTGGTCGAGAGCCAGAAGCAGCTTGCCGACGACGTCGCCGAGGCGGCCAAGTACGTCCAGTCGCTCCTGCCCGAGCGCTGGGCACAGCGGGCCGATCCGGGCCGACTGGCGGTTCATCCCCTCGGCCGCCCTGGGCGGCGACACCTTCGGCTACCACAAGCTCGACGACCGCCACGTCTGTCTGCTACCTGATCGACGTGGTCGGCCACGGCGTCGGCCCGGCCTTGCTGTCGGTCTCGGTGCTCAACGCCCTACGCTCGCAGTCGCTGCCCAACACCGACTTCCACGACCCCGGCCAGGTCCTCACGGCGCTGAACCGCACCTTCCAGATGACCCAGCAGGCCGACAAGTACTTCACCGCCTGGTACGGCGTCTTCGACACCCAGGACCGCGTCATCCGCTACTGCGGCGGCGGCCACCCGCCGGCGCTGCTGATCGGCGGCGGCCGACGGCGACCGCGTCCGATCCAGCTCGAAGCCTCCGGCCCGATGATCGGCGCCTTCGACGACCTCGACTTCGCGCACCGACGACCGCAAGCCCGCCCCACCGCCAGCGTCCTTACCTCTACAGCGACGGCTGCTACGAGGTCTCGCAGCCCGACGGCTCGATGTGGCCCTTCGACGCGTTCGTCGAGCTGATGGCCCAGCCCCGAGGAGCCCAGCGACTCGGCCATGGACCGCCTCATCCCCTTCCTCCGCGACCATGTCCGGCAAGGACACCTTCGAGGACGACTTCTCGATCGCCGAGCTGAGGTTCTGACGCCCGGCTGCGGAGCGATCCGCGAGGCGACATTGGGCTCATGAACTTGGTGCCCGACATCTGGCTTGTAGCCCACTCCGACACCCGCCGCACGATTGCGTCCTAGCTGGTAATTCCGGCTGTTAGGGTCCAGAGCCTTGAGGTTGCGGAAATCAACATCGCGGCCGGGGTAAACTTCAGGGGATGGTTCGGCCCACGTAGCGATGTCAAAGGGTGCATACCATCCTGTAGTGGGTAGAAACGCCCGGAATATCGGGCACCTGCGTCTTGACGAGAACCCGCAAGCCGAGGTGCTCATAGAAGCCCACCGCTGGAGTCGAGCCATCCACGTCCAGGTGACAGCTCTTGCACCCTTCGGCTTGGCCTTGTTCGAAAGCAAGTTCCATCAGTCGCCTGCCGACACCCAATCCGCTGCCCTGCACCGAAGGGTGGGTGACGATGTTCTGAACGTAGTAGGCGTCAGTCGGGATGGCCGGGAACAGGAAGGCGGCCAAGGGGTACGCCGCCGCAACCCGTTCCCAGCGATCCGCCGGAAGGTGGGCGCGAGGACGCGAACGACCAGTCGATCTCCGCGTGTCGTCGCGACGAATAACCGATCAGCAACCCGACGATGCTCCCGTCGAGGCGAGCGACGCGGCTCATCTTGTGGCTGTAGATGCCACGATCCTCCCACCACTCCCACTCGGCGATCTCGACCCACAGTCGGAGATCGCCTCCCCCACAATAGGAGAAGAGTTCCCTGTCCGTGTCGGCGATCATCTCGGCGGCGACTGCCGCATCCTCCGATCGCCCGTGCTCAATCGTGAGCATAACATCACTTTTTGATAAGGGACATTATGAAGCCGAGGAAGCGCTGGTCATAGATGAGCTTCGCGTCGTCTCGCAAGAGAATCTCGCGCTAGTGAGGAGCTGCAAACGAAGTCCTGCATGGTCCCTCTGAACGCGCCGAAGTACTCCTGATCCGGATCGGTTGCCCCCGCCCCCTCGGCCATGAAAACGAACACGATATGGAAAACGTTCAGCCACATGTAGGCGAACGCTTCCAACTTGGCCTTGTGTGCCGGCTCGTCTCGCCGCACTTGGCCCATCGGGTGGTTATCGTAGACGCTCCAGAGTTCGGGGTCACGGATAAGTTCTTTGTCGAGTTCCAGGAGCAGCTTCTGAAACTCGTGCCGGCTTCCCAGGCGTAGCTGGCGGTGACTGAGATCGTAAGTCCGCCATGCCGCAAAACCTGCGACTAGCAATGAGAGGGCCGCGATCGCGAGTGAGCCAATTTCGGTAGGAGTCATCGGCGGGTTCCATAGATCGAGACCGATGCTCGGGGGCGACCGGCCCTCGAGAATACGGTATATGGTTCGCCGAGGTTATTCGTAACCCTATCGCTGAGATTGCAGATTCTTGAGAGCGGATGGCGAACCACCGACCACGTGATTCGCTAGCCGGCAACCCCGAACCGATTACGGCGGGATGCCATCAGGGTCATTCCAGGCCCGTTTGCGGGAAGGAGGCTCCGGTCGCCTAACGTGCTGAATGGGAGGCACGAGCGGAGCCTCACCTTGCTTGTCAGTACACGTCTCCCTTGCGGACGGCCGTGGCGTTGTCGCCGCGGGCGGCGGCGGCGTGGGGGGCATAGCGTGCGTTCCAGCCCTCGGCGGGGCGGAAGGCGGCGAAGTCGTCGGCGGACAGGCCATAGCGCTCGAACCAGGGGGTGCCGCGGTCGCGTACCATCGCGTCGATCTCGGACAGCCGGTCGAGGCCCGTCGTGGCGGCGAAGTGGCTGCGCGCGGCGGGGCCGTCGTGCTGGAAATATTCCTTCCAGTAGGCCCGGCCACCGAGCGTGCCGGATGCCGCGCCGGCCTCGAGCGCCAGCTCGACCTGGCGGCGGTACTGGTCGTAGTCGACGCCCGCCGAGAGCAGGACCCAGGGCCGCTCGGTCGCGGCGCCGAGGGCTTGCAGGTTGTCGAAAAGCTGGTCGTCCGACTCCCGGTCGAGCGTTCCCGGGAACTCCGACTTGTACACGTCGCCGAACCGGCTCAGCAGACGGGCCGACTCGATAACCGTCTCAGGCTTGCGGTCGAGGTAGCGGGGGTCGGTCTTCGTCTCGCCGTTGATGGGCACGCTGATCGGTTCGAGCAGGAACAGCAGGTCGAGCCGCCTGCACTCGTCGGCCACGTGCTGAACCGAGGCCAGTTGCCGCTCGGCCGACTCCGGCTCGCTGGGGTCGAACGGGGCGAGTAGCTTCAGCGCATCGGCCCCCATCAGCTTGACCTTCTCGACGCTCCACCCGGGCTCGACCACGATCATCGGCACGCCGGCGCGGTTCTTGGGTGCCCCGGATTTCTCCAGACGCACCAGCAGCCCCTTGCCTGGGGGCACCGCGCACGAGGCAATCGCCGGGATCGCGCCGTAGTAGCCGTCGATGAGCACCCCCGAGGCCGCCGTCCCCATCTGCCTCGCCAGGTCGAGCTTGGCCTCGACGATCTCGTCGTAGGTTGGCTCGCGATCCTCGCCGCGCCGCTTCAGGGCGTCGCGTGCCATCGTGATCATCGACGCGTTCTGGTCGAGGGCGAGCATCGTCAGCGTCCCGTTCGGGTTGCTGATCCGCTGTAACCCCCGGAGCTTGCCGGGGGTAAGTCCCCGCGCCAGCAAGGGGGCGACGCTGGGGTTCCGGGTCGTGTGCGCGGTCTCATCAGGAATGTTTGGCCGGGCGGTGGCGGGCATCGGGGTGGGCCTTTCCGTCTCAGAGGGCGGACGTTCATCCATCGGGTTTGATGCCGAACCAGGATGACAGGCGACGGCCCAACGGGCAAGATCACAACGGGGGCCGACACCACCCCTCCCCCTCGATCAACCTACGGAACAACTCCAGGTGCGACCGGGCGACCGCGGCGATCGAGTAGGATTGCCGCACCCGCGACCGCGCCGCGCGGCCCATGTGGATGGCACGATCGAACTCGGCCCACTGGCCCAGAATCGCGGAGGCCAGGGCGGCAGGGTCGTTCGGGGGCGCGAGCCGGCCGTGCTTGCGATCGATCACCAGTTTGCGGTTGCCCGGGATCGACGAGGCGACCAGCGGCACCCCCAGGGCCATCGCCTCCAGAAGTGCGATGCTCATTCCTTCCTCGCGCGATGGCAGCACGAACAGGTCGGACTGTCGGAGCCAGGGGCCGGCGTCATCCACCCGACCGGCGAACTCGACGGCCTCCGCCAGCCCGAGCCTCCTCACCTGGTCTTCGAGCACTGGCCGTCGCGGACCATCACCGACAAGGACGAGCCGGGCGCCCGGGTACGACTGCCGCACCGTCGGCCAGGCGGCGACCAGCGTATCGAGCCCCTTCTCCGTCGCCAGCCGGCCGACGAACGCCGCGCGGGGGGCGTCGCGCCAGCCCTCGCGACGGTTCCAGGGCCGTTCCGGCACGGGCACGCCGTTGGGTAGCTCAACGACGCGAGACGTCTCGTAACCGGCTTTCCGCAACTCCTCCTTGATCGCTTTCGAGATCGCCACCACCGCATCGGCCCGACGGGTGCGCTCGCCGATCTTCGCCCCGAACCGGCCCCAGGACTGCCAGGCGAGGTCGCCGGTGGCGCCGGCCCCCTCGGGCCGTAGCACGACCGGAAACCCGAGCCGCCGCCCGACATCGACGGTGACATAGGCATCATGCTTGAGCATCGAGACATACACAATGTCCGGTGTGTTCTGCTCCAGCCACCGCCGGAGGTTGCGCATGTAGAGCCACGTCCCGACAAACCGCAAGCGCGAGGTTGGCAGTCGATGGATGATGAGCTCACCCTTCGGCGTCTCGATCCGTTCGTGAACAGGGAAGGCCCTCGCCTCGCCGATGCGTGAGGTCAACACGTCGACCCGTGCCCCTTCGACGGCCAGCGCGGGGGCCAGATAGCTCAATACCTTCTCCGCCCCGCCGATCAGCGGGGGGTAGCGTCGGGTGATCAGGGCGACATGCACGATGGCGTAACCGTTGATATCTCAGTGGGCGACTGGGCGAACCGAACTCATCGAACCTCCGGCGGTCAACCCATCAACCCCGGCCCGCCGTGCTCGTCGAGGACGGCGACGTGGGGAGGTGGCGGTACTCGTCGTCGTAGTCGAGGCCGTAGCCGACGACGAAGGCGTTCGGAATCGTGAAGCCGACGTAGTCGGGCTCGATGTCCACCTCCTGCCGGCCGAGCTTGCGGAGCAAGACGCAGGTGCGGACGCTCTGCGCCCCGCGGTCCTGCATGTGGCCGACCAGGGTAACAAGCGTGCGGCCGGTGTCGAGGATGTCGTCGATCAGGAGCACGTCGCGGCCGGCGACGTCCGGGGCGAACGTCTCGTTGATGATCAGCGCCCCGGCGCTTGTGGTGGCGCCCTTGTAGCTGCTGGCCTGCAACAGGCCGATGCGATGGGGGATGCCGATGCGTCGGATCAGGTCGGCCAGGAGGACCAGGCTTCCGGTCAGGACAGCCACGATCATCAGGGTCTGCTCGCGGTAGTCCTGCTCGATCTGCTGGCCGAGCTCTTGCACGCGGTCGTGGATCTGGTTCTCGGTGATCAAGATCTGCAACGGCGGTCCTCCCCGGGCTGGATGGGGCGGGATGCCGCGGGAGGTCCGGGGCGGACGTGGCCCCGGCGCGACTGGAACCACCCCGCGGCCGGCATTTCCATCTTGCCGGGTCGCGCCCGGGTGCCAAGGGCCGGTCACAAGGGGTCGGGGGTGTCGGATCGGAACCACTGCGCAAGACGACGCCGGGGCCTGTGGGTGGGCCCCGGCGTCGTGTGGAAGGAGTGCGGCATCGGCGCTCCGCTCAGGCGGCCGTCCGCGCCGGGGAGCGGCGTTGAGCCCGGGCGCGGGCCAGGCCGAGCAGGCCTGCCAGCGAGGCCCAGACCAGGGCGGTGGTCGGTTCGGGCACTTGAACACCGCCGGGTTCCGACGGCGGCGGGGTCGAGCCCGAATCGCCAGGGTCGGTCGGGCCCGTCGGGTTCAGATGGTCGAGCGTCTCGAGCGCCAGGTTGGTGACCGAGTCCGGCAGGACCAGGCTGACGTCGCCGGTGTAATCGGGCGCCTTCTTGAGCTGGAAGTAGAGTTTTCCACCGGGGGCCAGCCCGCCCGGCCCGAAGTCGAGCTTGAGGATCTGGAACGGATTACCGTCGGAGCCGGAGCCCTCGATCAGACCGGCTTCCAGGGCCTCCTGATCGAAGCCGCTCGAGTCATAGCCGGAGGACTCAGGCAGGATCGTCGGCGGGTCGTTCTCAACGTCCCGCGCCACGACCGTGCTGGGGGGCTGGATTCGGGCCAGGACCGAGCTGATCGGCTCGGATCCGGCGGGGTCGATGTTCATCAAGCGGAAGGCCGCCATGCCGGAGGCAAACGTCCGGTCGGCATGCACGGCCAACAGCGCGAGGGCCGCCGTTAGGGCGACGAAGGGTGTAGGACGACGACGGGTCACGGCGAGTCTCCTCTCCTCCTGATTCGAGATCGTGCGGGGCCCATTCCCAGCGCCCGTCGTGTTGAGGCCGGCAGTCCTGTCCCGTCCGTGTCGAAGCGCACGCCCCTCGTCGTTGAGGTGCGGTCAAGGCCTCGGACGGCACGGCAGGCCAGCGGCCCGGCCACGCGGGTGAGACACTCCGAAGGTCGTTCTTTGGGGGAGCATCAAGCGAGGTGCGGCGTCGCGGGTCGCGAGCGGGGAGGATGCCTCATTGAGGTGGCGTATCATGCGACGGCAGGCCGAGACGGTCAAGGGCAAGTTCCCCACGCCTCAAGGTATGACGGGATGGACCTCTCTCCGCAACCTGCTTGATCCGCTCGGCCGGACATTGTACACCCAAAGTCGAAGACCGAACCTGGGGCCTCGCCTCGCACGGTCGGGGCGTGCGTCGCAACGCGAATCGGTCACGGGACGGGAGGCGGCGATGGTCGGGACATCCGTGGTGTTGTGGGGAGTGACAGTCTTCGGGATCGGGGCCTTGCCTGACGGCCGTGCCGGTGTCGAGACCACCACCGATCCGGTGGTGCTCAGCGACGATGCCGGTTGGTGCTGGTTCGAGGGCCCCCGGGCCGTAATCGTCGACGGAAAGCTCGTCGTTGGAACGGTCGCCAACGGCCGGTTCGACCTCGAGCGCACGGGCGATATCGAGGCGATCGTCTACGATCCGGAGGACGGTTCGATCACCCGCGTCGAACTGCACGACCGACTCCAGGCCGACGATCACGACTCGCCCGCCTTCCTCCCGCGCCCGGACGGTCGGCTACTGACGCTCTACGCCAAGCACGGCCCGGAGCCGCACTTCTACTACCGGATCTCCGAGCCGAACGACCCGACCCGATGGGGCCCAGAGCGTACCTTCGCCCCCAGCCCCTCGACGCGCCTGACCTATTCGAATGTGTATCGATTGCCTGCCGAGGGCGGGCGGATCTACGACTTCTTTCGAGGTTTCGACGATTCGTTCAAGCCGTCTTACGCGTATTCCGACGACGAGGGGGAGAGCCTGGACCGCCGGCAACGTCGTGATCCGGAGCCCCGCGGCGCGGCCTTATGTGCGATACGCCTCCGACGGCGACGCCACCATACACCTCGTCTACACCGAGGGCCACCCCCGCGACTTCGACAACAGCCTTTATCATGTGTTTTATCGTGATTTTAAGCTCCACCATTCGGACGGCACCGAGATCCGCCCGCTGGCCGAGGGGCTGGACTCGCCCGAGGAGGGAACTCGCATCTTCGCTGGCGACGCCGACCATGTCGCCTGGGGTTCCGACGTGGAACTGGACGGCCAGGGACGCCCGGTCGTCGCGTACTCGGTGCAGGTCGGTTCGGCCGGCCTACCTCCGCGACAGGGGGGCGACGACATCCGCTACCGCTACGCCCGCTGGGACGGCAACCGCTGGGTCGACCACCCGCTCGCCTTCGGCGGCTCGAAGCTCTACGCCGGTGAGGACGACTACTCCGGTCTGGTCGCCATCGACCCGGATGACACCGACACCATCTATCTCTCCACCAACGCCGATCCCGTCGCGGGCACCCCGCTGGTCAGCGCGGCCGACAGCCGGCGGCATTACGAAATCTTCCGAGGAATCACCGACGACGGGGGCGCCTCCTGGCGGTTCACGCCGATCACCCGCGACTCGACGGCCGACAACCTTCGCCCGATCGTCCCCCGCCGCGGCCCCGACGGCTGGACGATGCTCCTGTGGCTCCGCGGCAGCTTCCGCGCCTTCACCGACTACGACCAGCAGGCCGTCGGCCTTCGCCTGGAGACGCCCTGAGACGAGCAGTGACGGGGGTGCCCGGTCGCGGATCGATCGGATTGCAAATCCGGGGGCGATCTCCTAGCTTTGATGAAGCGTTCGAGGGTTCCGGGGTTCGCCACGAAGGGGGATCGTTCATGGAGACGCGAGACAGGATCCACTCCGAGATCGAGAGCGTACCCGACGCGGACCTCGAGGAACTGTACCAGGTGATCCGTCACTTCGTCGGGACGAGGGCCCGCAAGCCAGGGGTCCTTTCCCGGCTCAAGGAGATCAAGATCGCGGCGCCCGAGGACTTCTCCGCGAATCTCGAACTTTACCTGAGTGGGGAGAAGTCGGTTGTTCCCGACCCGGATCCTCGTTGACACCGTCTTCGTGATCGCCCTGATCAACGAGCGCGACCAGTACCATGAGCGCGCGTTCGAACTCTCGGGACGCCACGATGGGGAACTCCTCCTCATCACGGACGCCGTTCTGATGGAAATCGGGAACGCTCTGGCGCGCGGGTTCCGGAGCGAGGCGGCCCGGGTGATCGAGGCTTTCCTCTCCGCGGACGACGTGGAGGTGGTCCACCTCACGCCCCACCTGTTCCAGCGCGCCTTCGAGCTCTACAAGATGCATCAGGACAAGGAGTGGGGCCTGGTGGACTGCGTCGCGTTCGTCGTCATGCGCGACCGCGGCCTGTTGGACGCGCTGACGTTCGATCGGCACTTCACGCAGGCTGGTTTCCGCGCGTTGCTCCGGGTTGAGGATTGATCCCAAAAGACAGCCAACGGCCGCGCCGCGACCGCGACGAACGGTGTCTTGCCACGGTCGCGAATGCCGACCGCGGAGGATTGCAAATCCGGGGGTGATCTCCTATCATCGAGCGTCGAGCCGGCACGCGCCCGGGGTCTGTGGTCATCGGGAACCGGTGGCCACCTGACGGCGTGCTCTCCCGGCGACCCGGGTGCAACCGCCCTGCTCGAAGAACGCCACCGCGGCGCTCTCTCCGCGCCTCGCGGATCGGTCACATTCGGGCCTTCGGGAACCGGGGCGGCCCGCGCGACGTGACCCCTAGGGACGCGACCCCCGGCGAGTTCCCTCCATCGGCAACGGTCCGATCGCGGCGCCAACCGCCCCATCGACCGACCCGCCGGGCGATGAGGCTCCAACCCCGATCTAATCCGACCCCACCATCCACCTGCGTCTGTCTTCCACTATCACACGAGGAGGAGAGGTCTCCCATGGCCACGTCCATCCGCGAGCTGCTCGGGGCTGAGGCCGACAGCCTGCTGAACCACACGACGACGACCATCCCGAAGGAGCAGATCCACCTGCCGGGCCCCGACTTCGTCGACCGCATCTTCGCCCCCAGCGACCGCAACCCGCGGGTGCTGCAGCAACCTCCAGCGGATGTTCAACAGCGGCCGGCTGGCCGGCACCGGCTACCTGTCGATCCTGCCGGTCGACCAGGGCATCGAGCACTCCGCCGGCGCCAGCTTCGCCAAGAACCCGGCCTACTTCGACCCCGAGAACATCGTCAAGCTCGCCATCGAGGGCGGCTGCAACGCCGTCGCCTCCACCTTCGGCGTGCTGGGCATGGTCGCCCGCAAGTACGCCCACAAGATCCCCTTCCTCGTCAAGATCAACCACAACGAGCTGCTGACCTACCCGAACAAGTTCGACCAGATCATGTTCGGCACGGTCAAGGAAGCCTACGACATGGGCGCCGCGGCCGTCGGCGCGACCATCTACTTCGGCTCCGACCAGAGTCGGGCCGGCAGATCGTCGAGGTCGCCGAGGCGTTCGCCCACGCCCACGAGCTGGGCATGGCGACCGTCCTCTGGTGCTACCTGCGCAACAACGCCTTCAAGAAGGACAAGGACTACCACGTCGCCGCCGACCTGACCGGCCAGGCCAACCACCTGGGCGTGACCATCGCAGGCCGACATCATCAAGCAGAAGCTGCCCGAGAACAACGGCGGCTTCAAGGCGCTGAACACCGGCGGCTCGAGCTACGGCAAGCTCGACGAGCGGATGTACACCGAGCTGTGCACCGACCACCCGATCGACCTCTGCCGCTACCAGGTCGCCAACTGCTACATGGGCCGCGCCGGGCTGATCAACTCGCGGCGGCGCCAGCGGCAAGAACGACTTCGCCGAGGCCGTCACGACCGCCGTCATCAACAAGCGCGCCGGCGGCATGGGCCTGATCTCCGGCCGCAAGGCCTTCCAGCGCCCGATGGCCGAGGGCGTCAAGCTCCTCAACGCCATCCAGGACGTCTACCTGGACGGGTCGATCACCGTCGCCTGACGACGACTGCTGGACAACCCGGTTCTCACACAGGTAGGCTGCGCTTTGTCGCAGCCTATCTACGTGTTGGACAAGTCGATAGGAGCAACCTTGATGCAGGGGGCCTATCAAATTGCCCAGCGTGCGATGGCGGATCTCAAAGCTGCCATCTACACGGTGTTGCGTGAGGCGCCATCCGAAGGCCTGACAAACGCCGAAATCGGTCGCACACTGGGTATCTATGCTGGCCATGTGGAACACGAGGGCCACATCTCGCGAACATTGCTGGCCCTCATGGAAAAGGAAAGCGTCGTGCAACAGGATACCGAATCGAAACGCTGGACTCTCCGTCCCCATCTACCGAACTTGTAAGTCCGCCTTCCGCCTGACGTCATTGTTCCGAGTCGAACCTGCCAGGCTGAAGCCGTAACGACAAGATCGGCATGCCCGGTCGCACGGGGATCGTTTCCTGGAAGGCCTCCAGTGAGACCACCACGTTGGAACCTGCAAGCAAGTCTCGCCATGGTCGTGGTGATTGCGGTCCTGCTGGCAACCGTGGCGGCGATTGTGCCCTCGTTCCAGGGCAGCAATTGCGGTGGCAATACCGCCGCCCTTCATGACGTGCGTCTCTACGAGATCATCGCCCGGGCAGCCGTGGCCGAGAACGCCGACCATGAGTTCCGCATCACGACTGCCACGCCGCAGCAGCGCGAGTGGCTTGCGGAGATCGCCAATGACTTCTGGATTGGCTCCGGTCGATTCCTCGTCTCTCCGAAGCCCTATCGCGAACGTTCCCCCGGGCCGTGCAGGGTCATCATCGTCTGCGATCGCCCGTTCCAGAACGTCCCCCGGCAGGTCTTCGGCACCACGCCGCCGACGCATGCGGCGGCCTTCTCGGACGGCACATGCCGGTTGATCTCGGTCGCCGAGTTCAAGGCACTCGACCGTTCAACTCTCGTCCCCCTCGACGAGCTTCTTGCCTCGTTGACTCCTCCTGCGCGGGGTCGATGAGATGATCCTCATGCTCGAGGACGATGCCGACCGCGTTCGCCGCTTCGCAGCGGCGTTGAAGGCGATCGATCCGTCATTGCCGCTTCTTGTGTGGCGCGACGCCTACCGGATGAGCCGTGAAGTCGATGCTCAATTGCCCGGCGCACGGTTAATCTCGCTGGATCACGATCTCGAACCCGAGCCGGGCGAGCCGAACGACCCGGGCGATGGCCTGACTCTCGTCAAGGCGCTCGTGGGGCACTCTCAGAGCGTGTCTTGAAAGGGTGACCTAGCCTTGGGTCATGGACATCCGACGAGCCTACCAGACCGACCTGAGCCACGCCCAGTGGGCCCAGGTCTCTCGATTCATCCCGGCCCCGAAGCCCGGTGGCCGGCCCGTCAAATATCCGCGGCGTGAGATCGTCAATGCCATCCTCTATCTGGTCCGCTCCGGCTGCCAGTGGCGGATGCTGCCCCACGAGTTCCCGCCCTGGAAGACCGTCTACGGGTACTTCGCCGCCTGGAAGAAGGACGGGACACTCGACCGACTCCACGACGAACTGCGGGGCGACTTGCGGCAGGCCGAGGGGAAGCAACGCCAGCCGACGGCCGCGATCCTGGACAGCCAGACGGTCAAGACGACCGAAAAAGGGGGCCACACGGCTATGACAGCGGTAAGAAGGTCAACGGCCGCAAGCGGCACATCCTGGTCGACACGCTCGGCCTGATCCTGGCCCTGGTGGTGCATCCTGCGGACGTCCAGGACCGCGACGGCGCCCGACTGGTGCTGGAGGCGGTCCGGCACCGCTACAGCCGACTCAAGCGGATCTGGGCCGATGGCGGCTACGCCGGGCAGTTGGTCGAGTGGGTGCGGATGCTCTGCCCGCGGCGTCGGATCGTGCTGGAGATCGTCAAGCGGTCGGACGACGCACGGGGATTCGAGGTGCTGCCGCACCGCTGGAAGGTCGAGCGGACGTTCGGTTGGCTGGGCCGCAGCCGGCGGCTGAGCAAGGACGATGAGGGGACGATCACCAGCAGCGAGGCGATGATCAAATGGTCGATGGTTCATCTGATGAGCCGCCGATTGACCAAGAAACTGGCTTTTTAGACACGCTCTCAGACCTGCCCAGTCATCATCCACTCCAGCAACGGCATGCGATCCGATTGGATGGCCGGCGAGTTCGAGCTGGCCGGTTGGAACTACCGGCGAGTCGCCCCGATCGGCGAGCTGTGGATTGAAGAGTACTGGCGGTGGGTCGTCCGTGATCTACTGGGTCCGTCATCGTAGACTTGTGGTAGGTCAGGCTTCCGCCTGACATCTTTGTTCCAAGCTGAATCCGTCAGGCGGATGCATGACCTCCGATAGACGGCTTGGTGCATCTCGAACCGACCTGGAAACACCAGCTATGAGCACCGCTCTCGAGCAGTGGAAGGCCCAGCTCAACGCATTATCGCCGGGCGAACGGACGGAACTGGCGTATTACCTCCTATCGACCCTGGAGCCGGCTGATGAGGCGGCGGAGGCGGCCAGGGAAGCCGAAGCATCCCGGCGCGTCCGGGAGATTCGGGAGGGTCGGGTCGTCGGACGATCGGCGGATGTGTTGCTCGACGAACTTCGCGAGTGTTACTCGTGAAGCCGTTGACGATCCATCCCGAGCCCAATGTCGAGGTCCAGATTTCAACACCGACACCGAGGTTCGCCGTGCCACCGAAGATCCAGTATGAGATCATCCTGTACTGGAGCAAGGACGATCAGTCCTTCATCGCCGAGGTGCCGGAACTGCCCGGCTGCGCGGCGGATGGGGCGTCGTATCAGGATGCGCTGGCGAACGCCGAGGTTGTGATTCGCGAATGGATCGAGACGGCCCGGGAACTGGGTCGCCCGGTACCGGAACCGCGAGGCCGGCTGATGTTCGCTTGAACGGTCAGGGCGCCGGGCTTCGCATTCGAAGCAGTCTTGTAGGTCAGGCTGCAGCCTGACAACTTTGTTCCCAAATTGAATCTGTCAGGCTGCAGCCTGATCTACAAGATTTGGCCTGGTGCATCATGGCGAATCCGCCGTGTGGACCAACCCCCAAAGACTGGGATCGGTTTGGTCCACACGGCGAACTCCGGGACGATCACCCTTGCGGACGCTTGTGCCTCAGTTGTTCTGGGGACGGCCGCCACGGCCGCCGAAGCTCATCTCGAACGGCTTGCCGATCATGTCCTGCCACTTGGACTTCTGGTCGTCGTTGAGCACTTCCTTGATGTCGTTCATGGCGTCTTCACGGACCTTGCGCATGTCGGCCATGGCGGCCTGGAAGTCGCCCTGAGCGTTCTGGCGGACCTCGCGCATCTCCTCCTCGGCGTCGCTGAGGGCCTCGCGCACCTTGGACTTCTGCTCGTCGGTGAGGTTCAGGGCCTCGTGAACCTTCTCGCTGGAGAACGCCTCATAGCCGCGTAGCTGGAGCTCGATCTCATTGAGCCGCTTCATCTGATCGGCGTCGAGAACCTCGGCGAGCTTCTCCTTGGACTTCTCGCCCATTTCGGTCATAAGCGCCCGAGCCTTCGCCATGCGCTCCTCGGCGGGCACGTCGGCGAGTTGGTCGCGCAGGCCTTCCATCTTCTCGCGCGCCTCGCTGGTGATCGTCTCGACCTTGGACTTCTGCTCGTCGGTGAGCTTCAGCTCCTCCTGGACCGGAGGTAGGCTCGCCATAAGCGCCACCACCCATGCCCATCATGCCCATGCCCCGCCGACCCTGACCTTGGCCCTGGCCTTGACCCTGCGCGAAGGCCGGGCTCGCCACCAGAACAATTGCCGCCAGGGCGATCACGCCCTTGATCCCGGTTCTCATGTCGTCAACTCCTGAGATGGCTGTGAAGAACGGTGGGAGTACCCCACCAGACGTTGGACCGCCTATGAGAGATAGGCGTCGAACGCCCGGACGCCGTGCGAGGACGCGGGGCGGGGCGACAAGAACCCCGGCGCCGACGACTGTCCCGGCGACCAACTGAGCCCTTGTCGCAGGTGGGCGAACGGGATAAGAAGGGGGTTCTCAGTCGCAATCACCCAGGGTGCCGCCACGGCCAGGCCCTTGACGAGGGCCCGACGCTGATTCTGCGCCGCGCGTCGTCGCCCCGCAAGGCTCGGGTCGCCACGATCCGCATATTGTTTTGTCCCGAGGCCATCCCGTGCTCCGCGTCCTCCAGATCATCCCGACGCTCGACCGTTCCGGCGCCGAGAAGCAGATGGTGCTGCTGGCCACCGGCCTGCCGCGCGACCGGTTCGAGGTGGAGGTCGCCGCGCTGACGCGGCTCGGGCCGTTGGAGGCCGACCTTCGCTCCGCGGACATCCCCGTGACGCTCATCGGCAAGCGGCTCAAGGTCGACCCGATCGCCCTGACCCGGTTGTCGCGCTTGCTGAACGAGCGACGGTTCGACGTGGTGCAGACCTGGATCTTCGCGGCGAACACCTACGGCCGCCTGGCGTCGCATCGGGCGCGGGTGCCGGTGGTCGTCACCGCCGAGATGGCCGTTGATCTCTGGAAGTCGCGTGCCCACCTGACGATCGACCGCCGGCTGGCCCGCTGGACCGACCGCGTCGTCGGCAACTCGCAGGCCGTCGTCGACTTCTACCGCGACCAGGCGGGCATTCCGGCCGGAACGCTTGAGGTGATCTCCTCCAGCATCGGCCCCGAGGAACCCCCGCCCATCGACCGCGCCGCCGTCCGGGCCGAGTTGAACACGTCGGCCGACGCACGCGTGGCCCTCTTCGCCGGTCGGCTGGCCCCGCAGAAGGCCGTCCCTGACCTCATCCGGGCGCTCGACTTGCTCCAGCACGTCCGGCCGGACCTCGTCACCTGGATTGCCGGCGACGGGCCGGATCGCGAGCCGCTCGAAGACCTGGTCCGCGCCTTCGCGCTCGGCCGTCGCGTGCGGTTCCTCGGCCATCGCGACGACGTGCCCCGACTGCTCGCCGCCGCCGACCTGCTGGTGCTGCCCAGCCGCTACGAAGGGCTGCCGAACGTCGTGCTGGAGGCGATGCGGTTCGCCCGGCCGGTCGTCGCCACCGCCGCGCCGGGCACGACCGAACTGGTCGTCGCCGGCCAGACCGGCCTGCTCGTCCCGATCGGTCACCCGCCCTCACTCGCCCAGGCGATCCGTACCGTGGTCGACACCCCCGAGCTCGCCCGACATCTCGGAGACGCCGGCCGTGTTCGCGTCGAGGCCCATTTCCGCGCCGACCAGATGGTCGATCGCTACGCCGCCCTTTATGAAAACCTGGCCCGGCAGAAGGGACTGGCGGTTTGATGGGCCCCCGGGCTCATTACGCAGCGGCCGACGAGGCCCTTGGCTGGCCCGAGAGATGGTGACGTCAACGCGCCGGGAGAATCCTGAACATCCAAGGAGAACGTGAGATGACGGTCCTTCCCCTTGTCTTGATCGTCGCCTGCGCGGCGGCGATGCCGGACGTATCGGCGGACGATCGGCCGAACATCGTCCTGATCCTGGCCGACGACATGGGCTACTCCGACATCGGCTGCTACGGCGGTGAGATCGAGACGCCGAACCTGAACGCCCTGGCCGCCGGTGGGCTGCGGTTCACTCATTTCACCAATACCGCCCGGTGCTGCCCGACCCGGGCCAGCTTGCTGACCGGCCTGTATCCCCACCGGGCGGGCATTGGCCACATGGTCGGCGACTACGGCATACCGTCCTACCAGGGCTATCTAAAAGATCAGAGCGTCACCATCGCCGAGGCCCTCCGCCCCGCCGGCTACAACACTCTGATGACCGGCAAGTGGCACGTCGGGTCGCAACCCGAGCACTGGCCCCTTCAGCGCGGGTTCGACCGCTACTTCGGCACGCCCTCCGGCGGCGGGTTCTACTTCAAGGAGACGTTCAAGTTCCGCCCCGAGGTCTTCCTGACGCTCGGCAACGAGAAGATCGAGCCCCCCGACGACCTGTATGTCACCGAGACCTTCACCGATTACGGCCTGACGTTCGTCGAGAAGGCGGTTGCCGATGGTGGGCCGTTCTTCCTCTACGCCGCCCACATCGCCCCGCACTGGCCCCTGCAAGCCAAACCGGAGGACATCGCGAAGTACGAGGGTCGCTATGACTCCGGCTGGGACGCGCTTTGCGCGGCCCGATACCGTCGGCAAGTCGCGATGGGCCTCGTCCCGGACCGCTGGCGCTATCCCCCGCGACCCCGCGGCGAAGCCCTGGGACGAGATGCCGGCCGCGACCCGCGCCGACCTCGCCCACCGAATGGCCGTCTACGCCGCGCAGATCGATTGCCTTGATCAGAACGTCGGACGGCTCGTCGCGAAGCTTGAGGAACTCGGGCGTGCTCGACAACACGCTGATCCTGTTCCTCTCCGACAACGGCTGTTCGGCCGAGGGCGGTCCCGGCGGGTTCCGTCGGGGCGACGAGGGCTCGACCATCGGCGAGGGGAACTCCTACGCCAGCCTGGGGCTGGAGTGGGCCAACGTCAACGACACGCCGTTCCGCAAGTTCAAGAAGGACACTCACGAGGGGGGCATCGCCACCCCCCTGATCGCCCACTGGCCGAACGGCATCGATCGCAAGGGAGAGATCGAGCCGCAGGTCGGCCACGTCATGGACCTGCTCCCGACGTGCCTCGATGTCGCCGGCGCGGAGTTCCCCACCGAACGGAATGGGAAGCCGACATTGACGCCCGATGGTCGCAGCCTCGTCCCGGCCTTCGCCGGTCAAACCTTCGCCCGCGAGCCGATCTTCTGGGAGCACGAGGGCAACCGCGCCGTCCGCGACGGCAAGTGGAAGCTCGTCGCCCCGCACAACCAACCCTGGGAACTCTACGACCTGGAGGCCGATCGGACCGAACTCCACAATCTGGCCGCCGCGATCCCCGAACGGGTAACCGAACTCCAGGAGTTGTGGGACACCTGGGCCGAGCGTTGCGGGGTTGAACCGTACCCGGTCCGACGCCGCAACACGGGCCGATAACGCCCCTCAGCGCGGGTCGTCAAGGAGTGCCTGGACCTTCTCGGGCACGTCGAAGGTGCCCTCGGGGACCTCGATGTTGTATTCGTCAGACTCCACCTTGGAACGGATCTCGGCGCCCATGAGCGTGATCACGACGGTCCTGGGCGTCTTGATCCCATGGGTTTCCCGGTAGTCCCGGAGGGCCACCTCAAGGTCCATCGGGCCGACCGCCGTCTCGATCGTCATCGCGGTCTTCCGCAGGAGCCCGGAGCCCGTCTCGTACCAGGACGTCACGGCGCCGCCGACCTCGGGGGTGAGCACGACCATGTCGCAGGGCTCGCCCTCGACCTCTTCGACACCAGTCCATTCAACGTCCCTGTACTGCTTCCGCCAGTACAGTGCGCCGTTGAACATCGCCTCGCGAGCGAACTGGGCCTTCTCGATGCCTTCGAGCAAACGGGCGCCGAAGATCGGGCTGAGCTCCCAGGCGATCGTGCCATTGGTGCCGCGGATCGTCTCGCCCGTCTCCCCCATCGACTCCTTGCGGACCATGATATCGGGTGCCTTGCGGAACGACTCGAAGCGTCCCTTCTGGCCGCTCTCCACGACTTCGATGGTGGCCGTGATCTTCTCGTTGGTCAGCTTGCGATACGCATCCGCACCGCCAGTGACTTCGACGTAGCGGTCCAGGACTTCCTCGGCGGAGGGCGGCTTCGTCTCCTGAGCGTTCAGACCACCTGGAAGAACCCCGATGGCGGCGGCGGCCGTGAGTGTGACGATCCAGGGGACGGATCGTCCTGGCGCACGGAACGAATGTACGGACCTCAACCTCGTGAACATGAGCACCTCGCTTGTCGAATTGAACGGCGGAGCCCCATCCGGACAAACGTCCGGCGAGTCGCGGGTTTCCGAGAAACCTCGGTGGGAGTTCGCCCAGCACCGGCAAATCTTGCGACCGCTTCAGCGAATCTTGGCATCGGGTAGGCGGTCCTGGATGCCCTGGTCGATCGGCATGTGATCGGGGATCGCGCCGGTCTCGTGCTGGAGGCGGTCCAGCTCAGCCTTCAGTTCGGCGAGCTTGTCCCCGGCGGAGGGGTCGTCGATCAGGTTGCGAAGCTGGTCTGGGTCGGAGGCGACGTGGTAGAGCTCGGCCTGATGGCGGTCGGGGGTGCCGTCGCCGTGGGGGTAATGCATGTAGGACCAGTCCTCGGTGCGGACCCCGCGAACGTTCGGCGTGTAGGGAAACTGCTCCTCATAGTTGTACTCGTAGAGGAACGACCGTCGCCAGTCGGCGGGTCGCCGTCGAACAGCGGGACCATCGAGCGGCCGTGGATGTTCTCCAGCGGCGAGGCGCCGCAGAGCTCGACCAGGGTCGGCGCGAGATCGATGTTCAGCACCAGTTCGTCGACGACGGTGCCGGGGCGGATCCGCTTCGGGTAGCGCATCAGGAAGGGGATGCGGATGCTCGGCTCGTGCATCGCCCGCTTGTCGGTCATGCCGTGCTCGCCGAGGAACATGCCGTTGTCGCCCGCGAAGACGACGATCGTGTCGTCGAGGACGCCGTGCTCGTCGAGCGCCCGGACGATCCGGCCGACCGATTCGTCGATGCTCAGGATCGTGCCGAAGTAGCCGCGGACGAAGTTGTCGAAGGCGACCACGCCGGCCGCCGAGCGGTCTGGGAACTCGGGTCGGAAGCCGTAGATCGGACCGTAGATGCCGTGCCAGGTGTCGAGCCGCTGTTTGACCCACTCCGGCTTGCCGGCCAGGTCGAAGGCACTGCGGGGATAGCCGGGCGTGAGATGGTCGAAACGATGCGCGTACTTCGGCTCCGGAGTGTATGGCGTGTGCGGCGCCTTGTGGCCGACGATCAGGCAGAAGGGGCGGTTGTCGTCGGCGACCGACTCGAGATAGTCGACGGCCAGGTCGGTCACGACGGTCGTGTAGTAGCCGGACAGGACCTGGCGCGTCCCATCGACGTTGAACTCGGTATCGAAGTAATCCCCCTGACCACGGTGGCTGACCCAGTGGTCGAAGCCCGGACGGGGGCTGTCGTCGTCCTCGCCCATGTGCCACTTGCCGATGTACGCCGTGGTGTAGCCGGCCTCTTTCAGCCGCCGGGGGAAGCTGGGCAGGTCTTTCGGAAAATCGGTGAAGTTGTTGATGACACCGTGGCCATGGGCGTACTTGCCGGAGAGGAACGACGCCCGGCTGGGCGAACATAGCGACGTGGTGGCGAACGCATTGGCGAACCGCGCCCCCTGCTCCGCCAGGCGGTCGAGGTTCGGCGTCACGAGAGCCGTGCTTCCGGCGCAACTCATGGTGTCCCATCGCTGGTCGTCGGTCAGGATGAACACGACGTTGGGCCGCCGGTCCTCGGCCCGGGCCGGCCGGACGGTCGCGCCGCCAACGACCAGCAACAGGGCGGCAGAGGCGGCGGCTATCCAGGTCGCCATCGGTCGTCGCGTCGGCGTCGTGAGAGCATATTGCATGAGTGCGGACCTCGAATGGTGCGGGATCGGTTGCAACGCTCCGGAGGCTCGCCCCCGGCGATCCTGCCAGGATACCCGCCCGGTCTTGTCGGTAAAGAACCAGATGGTCGTCCCGGACGGTGCCCCGGTGTGCGCGGCGTCGGGATGTGGTAAGGGTTGAGGTCGCATGGACTGTCGTGCAACGGGCAAATCACGGGGCATTGCGAGAGGGCGACTGATGAGGCATCGAGCGTTGGGGCGAACCATGTTCGCCGTGATCACGTATCTGGTGTCGACAATGGGCATGTTCGCCCGAGGTCAAGAAAACGCCGAGGGCCAGGCGAACCTGCCCAGGGTCCTCCTGCTCGGGGACTCGATCTCGATCGGTTACACGCCGTATGTGCAGGAGATGATGAAGGGCGACGCGGTCGTGATTCGGCCTACCCGGGGTGGCCAACCCGAGAACTGCTCGGGGACGACCCACGGCATCGCGAACATCGACCGCTGGCTGGCCCTCGACGGCGGCGCCTGGGACGTGATCCACTTCAACTTCGGCCTGCATGACCTGAAGCGTGAAGACCCGCAGACGCACAAGGCATCCCCCAACCCGGAACACCCCCGCCAGGCCGATCTCGAGACCTACGAGCGGCAGCTTCGCCAGATCGTGACGAAGCTCAAGGCGACCGGCGCGGCGGTGATCTTCGCCACGACCACGCCCGTGCCCGAGGGTAAGCAAAGCCCGTACCGCGGCACCGAGGACCCTCCGCGGTACAACGAGGTGGCGAAACGGATCATGGGGGAGAACGGCGTCGCTATCGACGACCTTTATGCGTTCGCCCTGCCCAGGCTCGGCGAGATCCAGCGGCCCGCCAATGTCCACTTCACGGCGGAGGGATCGAAGCAACTCGCCGAACAGGTGGTCAAGCACGTCCGGGCGGTGCTCAAGGAACGATCCGGCAAGGAAACGAAAAACGAACCGCAAACGCGGGCCGGACGCCGGCCGAACATCCTGTTCATCCTGAGCGACGACCAGCGGGCCGACCTGCTCGGTTGCGCCGGGCACCCGATCCTGAAGACGCCCAATATCGACCGGCTCGCGCGCGACGGCGTGCGGTTCGAGAACATGTTCGTGACGACCTCGATCTGCGCGGCGACCCGGGCGACAATCCTGACGGGGCTGGTCGAGCGGTCGCACAAGTACACGTTCGGCACTCCGCCGATCGCCGCGCCGTTCTGTGAGGACAGTTATCCGGCCGTGCTGAAAGCGGCCGGTTACCGAACCGGGTTCGTCGGCAAGTTCGGCGTCGGCGTGCCGTCGGGTGAGCAGGAAGCGATGTTCGACGTCTTCCACCCGTTGAACCGCACCCCCTACTTCAAGAAACAGCCTGACGGCAGTCTCAAGTATGTCGAGGAGATCGCGGGCGACCTGGCGATTGGCTTCCTGAATGACCAGCCCGCCGACCGGCCGTTTTGCCTGTCGATCAGCTTCAATGCCCCGCATGCCGAGGACAACGACAAGGAGGACCACTATCCCTGGCCGCCGTCGGTCGATGGGATGTACGAGGACCTCACCATTCCGCCCCCCCGGCTGAGCGATCCGGCGATCTTCGAGGCGATGCCCGCGTTCCTGAAGGAGTCGATGAACCGCGACCGCTGGTTCTGGCGCTGGGACACTCCGGAGAAGTACCAGAAGAACGTGAAGGCGTACTTCCGCATGATTAGCGGGATCGACACCATCATCGGCCGCGTCCTGGGCGAACTGGGACGGCTGGGGTTGGACGAGAACACGGTCGTTGTCTTCAGCGGCGACAACGGCTACTACCTGGCCTCACGCGGGTTCGCCGGCAAGTGGACGCACTTCGAGGAATCACAGCGGGTGCCCTTGATCGTCATGGACCCCCGCGTGCCCGGGTCATTGCGGGGTCGGGTTCGTTCCGAGATGGTCCTGAACCTGGACATCGCCCCCACCATCGTCGACTTCGCAGGCGTGCCGGTCCCCGACCGCTACCAGGGC
The DNA here is from genome assembly GCA_963779675.1 of uncultured Isosphaeraceae bacterium. Classification (GTDB taxonomy): domain Bacteria; phylum Planctomycetota; class Planctomycetia; order Isosphaerales; family Isosphaeraceae; genus CAVZZM01. The sequence goes on along the minus strand of CAVZZM010000012.1, from coordinate 713,744 downwards.
CGTAGCCTCGTGCCGCTGGTCGAATCCGACGCCCCGGCCCCCTCGGACTGGCGCACCGACTTCTTCTGCGAGCATCTGTTCGACAACCCCGACATTCCGAAGTGGGAGGGTGTCCGCGGCCAGCGTTACAAGTACGCCCGGTATTTCCAGCAAGATCCGCCGTACGAGTTCCTCCACGACCTCGACACGGACCCTGACGAGCTGAAGAACTTCACCGACAATCCAAACTACGCCGACATCCTGGAACGGCTACGGCAACGCTGCGACGACCTGCGCGACCAGTACGGCGGACCGTACTCGAAGGAAGCGTTCCCGACGGTCAATCGACGTTGAGGACCGTTCAGTCGACCCCTGAGTCGCCGAGAGCGATCAACGTCCGTTGTAGCCCTTGCGTTCCTTGTCACCCTGCGGGACACGCGGGAAGGAGCGGGGCGACCGACCGCCAGCCGGAGCCTTTTTGTCATTGCCGCCGCCCCCACCCGAAGGCCCGGGCACGGCGCGGATGCCACTGCGAGGATCGACGAGCAGGACGCTCTTCGGCTCGATGGCCTGGAAGTTCTGGGTGCGGCGGTTGAACATGACGGCTCGACTGGACGTGTAGGACGGCGGCTGACCGGGCCGATCCACGTAGCCGAACTGCACCCCGTTCTCGTCACCGTAGGCGTAGACGAGATCCTTGAGCGAGTCGTAGGTGATCCGGTTCGCGGCGATGGCCCAGGGGGGGCTCACGGCGCCGGGACGCCCACCCTCGGCGTCGATGAAGAACTGCTCCTGCGTCTCCTCGCCCGGTCGGGTGCCGGGAATCGGGGCCTCGCGGACCACGTCCAGCTTCTCCGAAGTGACGTAGAAGAAGCCCGGCGGGGCGTTGTCGGCCGACAGGTCGGCGTCCTCGTCGGGAACCTTGGCGTGGATCACCTGCACGGTGCCGAGGAAGGTTGCGAGCATCGGCGTGCCCGGGTCGTCCTCGGCGTCTTCGGCCAGGAAGCGGCCTTCGACCCGCTTGTGGAACGTGATCCGGGTCAGTTCCAGCGGGACCGGCGGCGGAGCGTCGGCGGCCGGCTTACGTCGAGTCACCCGGGTCGTCTGGTTGGAATCGACCGGGGCGGCGGTGGTGCGGGTGCGGGTCGTTGGCGCGAGTCCGGCCGCCGGGGCTCTCGGGACGGATGTGGTAGGAACACGGCGACCGTTCGGCGCGGGCGGGGCGGGTGCCGGGCGATCCGGGTTGCCGCCCGGCGGACCTGGCGTGCTCGCGGCCCCTTGCGAACCCTTGGGGGCCTCCGCCTTGTACAGCCAGGCGTCTCCCTCACCGTCAACCAGGAACCGGCCGCTGACGAGGTTGTACTTCACGTCCTGGCCGACGACGCGGCCCTTCTGGTCGAGTTGGCCAGTGGTCGGGTTCAGCTTGCGGTGGATCAACTCGACGTCGTTGAGGCAGTGGACCAGGGTGATCCGCTTCGATCGCTCGGGCTGCGGCTCGGGCTCGGGAGCGACGGCCGGATCAGCGCCCGGGACGGGGACGGCCTTGCGGAACGAAACCGGGCCGTCGAGCACGGCTTTCATCCGCTGGCAGACCATTGACGAGTCTTCCGTGCGGGCATGGACATCGCCGGTGAAGAGGGCATACGCATAGTCGGGCGAATCCTTCGGCTGGCCGAAGAACTCCATCCGCTTGGACCATTCGATTGAGACCGGACCACGACCGAGCTTGACCAGTCGCGTGCGCCTGGGAGTCGCGGTCGTCGTTGGCCACCGCCGGTCGGTTCGGTTCGCGGATGGCAACGTCGTCCCCAAACCCGGCCTGTTGCGCAAGGGCATCGGCCTTCGGGTCGTCGGGCTTGGCTTCGGGCCGGGTGTCCTGAAAGAGCCGGCCAGGCCCTTCGACCCAGGCATAGTCGGAAGCCTGATCGAGGCCCAGCTTGTCGGTGCCCTCGATCCGGAAGGTGTCGTTGGCGACGCAGGCGGGTTCTCCGTTCTCCTTGTCACCGACAGCCTCGATCCAGGCGCGGCCCTCGCCGCGGAGCTGCAGATCGATCGGCTCGGGCCTCCGCGTCCAGCCCCTTCTCCTTGCCCGGTTCGGGGTCCTGGTGGACATGGACTCGATCGCGGAGGCGAACCTCCTGCAACTCAGGCTTCGCCTCCACGGAGCCCAGCAGTACCTTGGCCCAGACCTCGTCAGCCTCGACCCGCATCGCGGGAGACGCCGGTTTGACGGCGGGGCCTCGTCCTGGGAAGTCGCCAGATCGTCAGGGGCCGTCGCGTCGGCAACCTCGCTGACCGGACCGAGCGTGACGGCGGGGGATGCTCCAGCGTCCGTCGTCTCGGCGTCCGTCGTGACGTCCTTCGGCGAACCGTTGGCGAAGACGACATCAAGCCGCTTGTGCGCGATGATCTCGCGCGCGCCCGGCGGCGGGGCGTCGGGGTTGGCCGGGTCGCGCGGCACGGCCGACATGCGGACCTCTCCGATCGCCTCGACCCAGTCGATCTGGAAGGTGTCACCGGCCGACGGGCGCCAGGCCCGCCGCATCGTCGGGCGGACGGGTGGCATCGGCCTCATTGGGGCCGTTGGGGGCCTCCCCCTTGGGCTTCAGGTAGGCGATGATCCGGTCGCTGGCGTCGAGGTGGCCCTGGCTCGGGCTGATCAGTCGGGGCGTGCCAGTGAGGATCACCTTGCGGCGCGGGCCGACGGCCGTCTCGACCGTCAGCATCTCGAGCCGATCGCCCCACTCCGCCGACCTCTCGGACCGGTTGACCCTGGTCCGGCCGGGTCTCCATCGAGCCGGGACCACGGGCGACGATCGATCGGCGCTTCGCCCGGCTTCATCCCCTGGAGGATCGTCACGTCCACGGTACGGATCGTGTCGACCTCCTGCACCTTGCCGGCGTCCGGGCCGCTCTCGACGAGCAGAGCGTTCGCTCGACCCACGTCTCGTTGTCGCCGCGGAAATAGATCCGGTTCGGCTGCTCGGGTGCCCGACGCTCGTAGATCAGCTGGTTGCCCCTCGCCTTGAGCCCCTGCGAGGGCGACTGGAGCCAGACGGCGTGCCCGGTCGCCTCGGCGACCTGGAGCGTGAGCCCGCCCAGCGGCCCTCCACCGTCGCCAGTCTCTGATCGGGGCTGCCGACTCGGTCGCGACCGTCGGGGCCGTCGCGATTGTCGATGGGGCAGCGCCTCAGCTCGGAGGCGGGTTTGCCCGCCCCGGATTTCGCTCCTTCCGTTGCTTCGACATGAGCGTCAGCCGGAGGATTGTCGGCGTTGATCTGGTCGGGGTTGGCGTAGCGATCGGCAGGCTCCCCGGAGCGGGTCGGGGCTCGCCGGGCTTCGTCGCGGCGGCCTGGCGGAGCACGACGTTGCGGAAGAACTGGGCAATGACCGGCTCGGACGGCGTCGGGCGGGTCGGTCCGGGGCGGCGGCCTGGGCAGGTCGATCCGGGCGGGGCCGTCGCAGGTCAGACTCGCCGGGTCGAGGGTCGGTCGAGCCGGTGCCCCGCCGGGCACGATGCCGGTCGAGCCGACGTCGTCCACCGCGATGTGGATCGTCCTTGAGCAGCCAGATCGTCTCCGCTCCGGAGAACCCGCCGGGCTGGCCGGCGGGAGTCGGCGGCCTTCGGCCGCAGGACGATCCGCAGCCCGACGGCCTCGGCCACCAGCCCTCCCTCGCGCAGGACGACAGTGCGAGGTGGAGCGGACCTCCTGGTCGGCCTCGTCGAACTCGAGATGGGTCAGCGGGCCGATGGTCAGATCGTCGGCGGCATCGCCGTGGGTTCCCTTGTCGTCTCGGATGCGGACGTCCCCCTCGATGACCGCGTGCGTCACCTTGGCCGCCTCACTTCCCGGCTTTGCAAGGTCGAACGGCTTGTCGAAGTCGACATACGCCTTGTTCGCCAGGACCGTGTTCAGGTTCGGCCTTGTCCGGGACTTCCAGATCAGGGCAGAACGGGGAGAATTCGATGCGCCATCTTCCCATCATTGGCCGTAGGTACTTCTTGAAGAACATCCAGTAGCCGCGCTCGGAGTCGTAGATACCAGTTCGCCTGTTTGGGGTCGGCCTCCCAGGAGCCCTGCGCCGAACGCCTGGCGGGCCATCTCGACCGTCTCCCGCGCGGTGCGGGAGGGGTTCGGGTCGCGCGGGATGATCGGCACGCTACGGGCCGCGCCGACGTACCGCTGCACCACCGCGAAGCCCCGGCAATAGCCGACGTAACCGGCCATCAGCAGGCCGCAGGTGGCGACGATCCGCATGGCTTTCTTGAACACGACGGCGCCCCCTGGACTTCGATCCGCCCGCCGCCATCGAGACCGCCCCGGACGGACCGCGTCGACCGCTGAGATCCCCCGTGGCCCTGCGACCGTCACCTCGGTCCCGATTCAGCACCGGACGTGCGAAAACCCCGGATGGGCGGCGTCGTGGGGCCCGGAGCCGTTCCCAACGCGAACGCTCGGCCTGCACGACGCCGCCCATCCGGGGCTCGAGTCGGACCACCTCGCCCTTAGCTCCTGCGGGGCTGAACTGTCGATGTATGCGAATGCCATGCCAAGGCACAGGTTCAGAGCATCGGACAGCCACCCTGCCCTGGATCGCATATTCCAATCTCTCAGAGCGTTTGAATTTGCGCTGAATTCCGATCTCATCCGGTCTCTCGCTCGGCATGACGACTCGCTTTCCCTGACCCGACCCTATTTTGTAGAGTTTGCCGTGTGTCGAAGTTGCAAACCCGGACTCATTCGGCCGTTCAGGACGGCGAGTGTGCGGTGGGCGTCTCGTCGTCGGCCTCGTCGCGAGCGATCAGGGTTTCCCACACGCCCTGGCCGCGCAGGACACAGCTCGACCAGTTCGCGGACCGCGCCCCGACCGCCGGAGGCGCTGGTGACGACGTGGGCCGCCGCGCGGACCTCGGCGGCGGCATCGGCCGGGCAGGCGGCCAGGCCGACCCGTCGGAGCACCGGCAGGTCGGGCAGGTCGTTCGCCCATGTAGGCCACCTGTTCGCGGTTCGAGCCCCAGCTCGCGGACGAGATTCCGGAACGGTTCGAGCTTGCGGTGGCGAACCCTGGATCACCGGCGCGATGCCCAGCTCCGCGGCCCGGCGGTCGACCGACGGCGGCAAACCGACCCGACAGGATCGCCACCCGCTTCCCGGCCTGCCGCCAGATGGGATGGCGCTGCCGTCGCGGACGTGGAAGTGCTTGGTCTCGACCCCGTGATCGTCCAGGCGATGATCCCGTCGGTCAACACGCCGTCCACGTCGAGCACCAGGAGCTCGATCCGCGCACCGCGGGCCGTCACCTCCACGTGCGGATGTCGCCAATGCCCTCACTCCTCGATCTCGGCCGGCTCCAGGCCGATCAGGTCGGTGATGTCGACCAGGCCGACCAGCCGGCCGCCGCGGTCGACGACGGGCAACTCGCTGAGCTTGCGCGACCTCAGTGACTCGACGGCTTCGACCACCGTGGCGCCGACGGTCACGCGGATCGGGTCGGTCGGTCATCACCTCGCCGATCGGGTGGTCGAGCAGGGCCTCACGACGGTTCTCGAACAGCCGGGCGAGATCGCTGTCGGTGAAGATCCCGAGCAGACGGTCCTCATCGCCGACGATCAATACGGCCCCGCTGCGGCGTCGGGTTCCACCGTGCCTCGACGAGCACCTCGCGAACCGTCTCGTGCGCGGCGGCCGTGCGGATGTGCCGTCCGGTGCGCATCACGTCCTCGACCCGGCTGAGCTTGCGGCCCAGGCTGCCGGCGGGATGAAACGCGGCAAAGTCCTCGGCCCGGAAGTCGCGCAGACGGCTGACCAGCAGCGCCAAAGCATCGCCGACGGCCATCATGGCGGTGGTACTGGCCGATGGGGCCAGGCCCAGCGGGCAGGCTTCCTCGATCGGCCCCAACGCGACGCACAACGCCGACGCGCGGCCGAGGGTGCTGTTGGCTCGCTCGGTGATGGCGATCAGATAGGCGTCGAGCCGCTTGAGGGCAGGGATCAGCCGGACGACCTCCTCGGTCTCGCCGCTCTGCGACAGGGCGATCACGACGTCACCAGCCCGGATGCGGCCGAGGTCGCCGTGGACGGCCTCGGCCGGGTGCAGCGGGAAGGCGCGCGTGCCGGTCGAGGCGAGCGTGGCGGCCAGCTTCTGGCCGACCAGCCCGGTCTTGCCCATGCCGGTGACGATCACGCTGCCCTTGCAACGTTGAATCACCCCCGCCGCCGAGGCGATCGCGCCGTCGAGCCGGCCGCGCACCCGGTCGAGCGCATCCGCTTCGATCCGCAGCACGTCCCGGGCGAAGGCCAGACCGTCGGCTTCCGTCTCCAGAGCCGGTCGCGAGGAGGGGGACAGGGTCGCGGGCGTGTCAGTGATCGTGGCCATCGAGTGCCTCCTTGCACGGCGACGGGCATCAACCGGGCCCGTGGCCCCGGCGCCTTCATGGCCTTCCTGGGATCGCCACCGGCCCGTGGGACTTGCGTCGGCACCATAGCCCATCGTCCATCCTCCGTCAACGCGGGCTGAAACGGGCCGACCGGCGGCCGTCCCCACCCCACCCCGAAGCGCTCCTGACCGCTCCACCGACTCCTGGGTTCTTTCGGTCAGGAAAGGTGGACGACTTGCGGGAATGGGTCGGATTCGAGAAGGGAAGGCGTCGAGGGACGACACCGCGGGGCGGAGTTCCCGCCCGAGAAACCACGTCTACCGAGGCGCGTCGGTGATGACGATGACGCCGTCGCGCAGCTCCCAGATCAGGCCGAGATCGCGGAGGATCGCCGACAACGCCATGCTGATGCTGATGTCATCCGCCCCGAACGCAACCGTGTCGTCCAGCGTGCGGCCGGCGCGGCGGAGTCCTTCGGAATCGACGTAAATCGGCAGCCCATCAGGCAAGTCGTCGCTCTCGGTGGCCATCTTGAGGTACGCCAGCACGATTTCCAGGGGCACGCGTTCCCCGAGCCACACCTCGTTGAACGGGAAGTCGAGGGGCGGGCGGTCCAGGGTCCGATCGCATCGTGTTCAGGATGAGCCGTCGCCGTTGTTCGACGGCCTGTCCGAACGTGAACCCTTCCGGCAACTCGGTGGGCCCCTGGGCGATCGTCAGGAGCCCGTCCTGGACGGAGTACCCAAGGCCCAGTGACCCGAGCACGAGCCTCAGCGAGACCCCCAGGGGCACGCCCTGGAGGTCGATCGAGACAGGAGAGGCCAACGTCACCCCGGCCTTCCCGAGTCCGGTCGAGGAGATCTGGATCGGTACCCCTTCCGGGTACGTGGGGCCCCTGGTGGCGAGCCGGACGTAATGGAGCAGGCTCTTGAGGGGCGTCGGGTGACCAAACGGCATCGACAGGGTTTGTTTCAGCTCGTCAAGGGTCGCCTGCGACTTCTCCTGGCGGAAGGCTTCGGCCCGGTCGAGCCCCCCAACCTCCGGCTGGGCGGTGATGAGGACCAGTCCGTCACGAACCTCGTACCGCAGGTCGAGTTGCCCAAGCACGGCGGCCAGCGACTCCGACAAAGGGCGGCCCTTGGTGTCGATCCGAACCGGAGCATGTATCGAGGTCTCCGCGGCGTCGAGCCCGACCGGATCGACGTAGACCGGCAGGCCATCGGGAAAGTCGGCGACCTCACTGGCCGTCTTGAGGTATTTCAAGATGTCCTCCAGAGGCGTGTCCGATCGGAACGGCATGTCGAGCGGCTTCCCGAGGGTTTCGCGAATCAGCGTTGTCATCCGCTCGGTCGCGTCATCGAACGAGAACCCTACGGGGAGCTCGGTCGGGGCGACGGTGATGAGGACCATGCCGTCCTTCACGCGGTATCCCAGGCCGAGCTGGTCGAGGATCAGCCGCAGCGAGACGCCGAGGAGGGCCCCGTTCATGTCGAAGCTCACGGGAGAGGTCATGGTCCGATCGGCTCGGGTGAGCGCCTGTGGATCGACGAGGATCGGGATGCCGGACGGCAGTTCGGGACGCTCGGTGGCCTTTTTGATGTACTTCAGGATGTCCTCGATCGGGGTCGGTCGCATAAACGGCATCGCCAACGGACGTTCGAGTGCATCAAGGATTGCTTTCGTCCTCGGGTCCTGGGGGACGTCGGGATGTGGCTGGGGAGCGGCCCGCGGCTGGTTGGCCGCGGGCTGTCCGGTGGGAGGAGCATCCCCCCTGTCCTTTCCTTGCGCAACAACCACGACGCCCGTCGCGACCAGGCTGAAGGCCAGCAGGACCAGCGACGCCAGCTTGAGGCCCGGACCAATCCACAAGGTTCGCATGACTTGCTCCGCAAGGGTTCCGATGGTTGCCGAGGTCGTGGTGGAGATCGCCCCGCCTCCGCTCGTCGTGGCGGCTTGAAGGGTGGAGTTCGACAGGCCCTCGGAGACGCGCACGAGGACCGGAGCCGCATCGGTGCGCCGACCAACCCGGCCAGGACGGTCGAGGGGGCCAGGCCGCGTCTCGTCAGGCGGCGTCGAAGCACTTCCCGGGCGCGAGAGAGTCGGCTGCGAACGGTGCCGACGGGCCAGTGCAGGTGCGCGGCGGCGGCCTCGTGGGTCAATCCTTCGAGGTAACACAGGACAATCGGCGCCCGGTAGCGCTCCGGGAGCCGGGTGATCTCCTCGTGCAGCTCCGGGCCGATCTCGTCGGTACGATCTTCGATCGTCCGACGTCGTTCCCATTCCCTCTCGGCGGCGAGGCGCTCGTGGGCATGTCGGCGAACCGCCGCCCGGCGGGTCATGCCGGCGGCCCGCAGGGCGACGCCGTGCAGCCAGGGGCCGACGCTCTCGCGACGTCGGATCGAGCGAGCCCGTCGCGCCAGGACGAGGAACGTCGCCTGGAACGCATCATCGGCGTCCGTCGCGTTGCCGAGAACCTGCCGGCAGACGCGCAGGACCATCGGGCCGTGCCGGGCGACCAGGGCCGCGAAGGCGGCCTCGGCGTCGTCACCCCCGTCGACGAATTGATCGAGCAGACGGCCGTCGGGCTCCGCCCCGAGCACGCCGACGCCGAACAGCGTCCGGATCTCGCGGGCCACCCCGCTCGACATGCGACCCGGCATGGCCCCCCTGCCCCAATGGCCCCGATGATTGGTCGTCACCGGAGTAGTGTCCGGCCATCGCATTCCCGATACAAGTTTCTCCGTCGAAGTCGAGAACGCCAGATTGCCAACAGGATCTCGCAACCGGAGAACCGCCGCGCGTGTCCTGTCCAATAACAGGAGCAGGTTGGCGAACTCACCGGAACAGGGCCACGCAATCACACAGGGAGCATCTCCCCCTTGATCGGCACGCTTGCGAATTTCGGCCGCTTCGTGAACTTCTCCGTCCGCGCGACCCTGGCGGTGCCGGGGGCGGTGCTGCGGAGGCCGGGTTTGGTGCTGAAGCAATTCGAGCGGGTGTCGTGGGGCAGCCTGGCGCTTGTGATGATTGCCGGGATGAGTGTCGGGCTGGTCACGTGGATGCAGACGCGCCGACTGCTGGTGTTGTATGGGATCGAGTCCTCCTTGCCAAGTGTTCTGGCCGCGGCGGTTTGCGTCGAGACCGGGCCGATGCTCGCGGCGCTGCTGGTGGCCGGACGGATGGGGGCGGGGCTGGCGGCTGAGTTGGCCTCAATGGACCTGACCGAGGAGCTGGACGCTCGCGAGATCCTGGGGGCGCCGACGATCCCGACCCTCGTCGCCCCACGAGCCGCCGCCTGTCTAGTCGCCACCCCTCTGCTTACAGTTTGCATGGATGCGTCCGCCTTGGTGGGGGGCTGGATCGCCGAGTTGGTGGCCGGCGACCTCTCGACGCAACTGTTCTTCATCCGGGCGCTCGACTACCTGCGTCTGGTGGACATCGTCCCGGCGACGCTCAAGACGGCCGTCCTTGGGCTGCTGATTGGCGTGGTGGGGTGCTGGACGGGCTTGACCTCGGACCGATCCACCGAGTCGGTCGGCCGGGCGGCCACCCGAGGGGTCGTTCGGTCGATGCTGGCGGTTTTTGCCGCGAATGTCCTGCTGGTCAAGGGAATCAACATCATTGTCGAGACGTTTGGGTGGAACGTGTGAAGCGGTTGCTGGCTCGTTGAGTTCGTTTCCTATCCTCAATGGAAATCAAAAGTTGCGACGCGGAAAAATCCAGCGAGGGTGTCCGTTGCACGTTGAGCCCACCGTTTTTTGATGATCAGACGAGGGAATACAGTTCGCCACCCGGTCTAGAATCGAACGGATCGGCGTCAGGATCGTGGGCGGCAGCCCGCCGGCGGCCCTCCGCAACATCCGTTGCAACCATCAAGTGATCGCATCGTAGGAGCATCGGCATGAGGCGTGAGATCGGCATCGGGCGGGCACTGGTCAGCGCGGTCTTCGCGCTGGCGGTGCTGGGCCTAGCCGGGTTCGGAGTGGTGAAGGTCGCCCAGCGGCACTGGCAGTGGCAGGAGACGTTCCCCGCCCGGGTGGAGTTCGCGACGATCGCCGGGCTTGAGGGGGGGGCGCAGGTGCGGGTGCAGGGCATCGACGCCGGGGTGGTCGAGTCGATCGTCCCACCGACGGTCCCCGGCGGGCCGGTGACGCTGGTATTGCGCCTCGACGCCCGGATGCGGCCCCTGGTGCGGTCCGACGCCGTGGTGCGGATCGCCTCTCAAGGCGTGGTGGGGGCGAAGGTCGTCGAGATCGTTCCGGGCGCCCCGGACGCCCCTCTCCTGAAGGACGGCCAGGCCCTGCGTGCCGAACCCCCCCGCGAACTGACCGACCTGATGGCCGACGCCTCACAGACCCTGGAGAAGCTCAACGCGGTCGCCATTATCGCCGAGCAGGGACTGGGCGAGATCAACTCCATCGCCGGCTCGATACGTCGCGGTGAGGGAACGCTGGGCAAACTGGTTCGCGACGATGAAGCCTACAACCGTCTGGTCGCTCTGTCCGAGGACGGCGCCGATACCTTGCGTAGTCTGGATGAGAACCTGTCCGCCCTGAAGGGAACCTGGCCGATCTCGCGCTATTTCAACAAGCGGGGGTTCGAAGACGTCGAGCGCGTGTTGTACCGCCCCGGCGCCGAGCGTGAGGCCCGCGTTCTCTCCACGCGCGACCTGTTCGAGCCCGGCCGCGCCGCTCTGACCGAACGAGGACGAGCGCAGCTTGACGAGGTCGCCCGTTGGTTCAAATCACTGAACCGCCCCCGCACCACCGAGATCGTCGTGGCCGCCTACACCGACGGCTCACACACCAGCGGCGAGGAAATGGCCCAGACACTGACCCAGGACCAGGCGGAGGCGGTCCGCGATTACCTGATGACTCAGCACAAGATCCAGTCCAACGGCTGGCTACGCGCCTCGAGGTCGGTGGCCGCCGTCGGCTTCGGAACCCAGTCCCCCGAGGTTCTCGACCCCAACACCCCGCAAGGCCCGGCCGAGCGGATCGAGATCGTGCTGTTCACGCCCCAGGCGTGACAGCAGTGGGCAGTGGGCAATGGCGGAGTGGTCAGGGCTATGCTCAGACGGCAGAACAGACGATGACGCACCGCCATCGGGCCATTTCTTACTGCCCACTCATTGCTGCCCACTGCGATCTCGCTGAGAGGGTTGACGTCAGCGTGCCGGGACAATACGCTGCAACGGATTACGAGAGGCGAAGATTCGTCGAACGTCTCCGTCGCCGATTGCCCGGGATCGGGATCGAGCCGGGCGGTCGGGTAAGCTAGCGGGGCCTGACGGACGTTGCAGAGGCGCTGAGGAACCGGCGACGATGCGGAGAGTGATGGAACGCGCAGGCTGGTTCGTCACCCGCCATCCCCGAACCGTCGTGCTGGCCTGGCTCGCGGCCACGGTCGCCGTGGTCGCCCTGGCGCCCAATCTGACGAAAGTGGCGGCCGAGGGTCAGGCTGAGCTGGTTCCCGAGCACTCGGAGAGCGCCGAGGCGGCCCGGCTGATCAAGGACGCCTTTCCGGATCAGGCGTACGATTCCACCGCCGTGGCCGTGCTACACCGTGAGAGCGGGCTGACGGACGCGGACCGGGCATTCGCGCGCACGCTCGCCGGCTCTCTCACAGGGCCGGGAACGCCGACGAACCTGCTCCGCGTACTGGGGCCATTATCGCGCCCGGAGATCGCCGCGTACCTCGTCAGCAAGGACGGTACGACTCAGCTCGTCGCGGCCCAGTTTGATAGCTCGTTCGTGGCCCCGGTCACGCTCGACGCCGTCGCGAGCCTGGAAAAGCAGGCGGACACGCTTGCCGAGACGCGAAAGCCGAAGGGCCTGGAACTTGTCTGGACGGGTGACGCGGTCTTCGGCACCGCCTACATGGACAGTGTCAAGAAGTCGCTCGACCGCGCGGCCGTGGCCACCGTCATCCTGATCCTGTCCGTGCTGCTCGCCGTGTATCGGTCCCCGCTGCTCGCCCTCGTGCCGCTGATGACGATTGGCGTCGGCCTGCTCATCTCGCGCGGGGTGCTGGCCTGGATGACTCAGTTGGGCTGGGACATGTCGCCGCTGGTCGAGCTGTTCCTGGTCGTCCTGCTCTTCGGCTGCGGGACCGACTTCTGCCTGCTGGTTTCCTGGCGTTACGGTGAGAACTGGAACCGCGCGAACCCGGCCGGGGCGATGCGGACGACTTTGAAGCTGGTCATCCCCGCCCTGCTGACCAGCGCGGGGACCGTCATCGGCAGTCTGTCACTGATGGGGCTGACCCAGTTCAAGCTGTTCTCCTCAACCGGCCCGAGCGTGGCGCTGGGCCTGGCGCTGACCCTGGTGGCGACGCTGTCGCTCACCCCTGCCCTGCTGGTGTTGCTGGCGAAGTACCGGCCGAAGTCGTTCGCCGGGCTGACGGCGCCCTCGTCGGGCTTCTGGGACAAGGTCGGCCGCGGGGTGCTAGCGCGTCCCTGGCTGGTCTGGACGGCGACCCTGCTCTTCATGGCGGTGCCGGCGGCCGTTGGCTTCAACCCGACGTTTACTCAGGACCTTGTCGCCGACCTGCCGGCCGAGACCCCCTCGGTCCGCGGCATGTCGCTGATCACCGAGAAGTTCGGCGCCGGGAGGGTGGCCCCGCTGACGGTGCTGGTCCGTTCCAAGAGCGACCTGCGGAAGTCCGAGGGCCTGGCCCTGATCGACGACGTCAGCCGGCTCCTGTCCCACCAGCGGAAGCTGCTGGAGGTCCGCTCGGCCACGCAGCCGCTGGGCAGCACCGAACCGCTCGAACCGGCCCGACTGTCATCGCGACTGGGGGCGATCAACGAGGGCTTCGACCGGATGGTCGAGGGGGCCAAACAGCTTGAAACCGGGTTGACCGAGGGGGCTGCCAAGCTCCAGACGGCGGTCATGCTCGAGGAGATGACCGGCATCCCGCTGACCGGCAACGCGCCGGCCTCGGAAACCTCGACCCGCGATGCGCTGGTTTCCGGGTTGGTTCAAGCGTCCGGAGCACTCTTCGGAAGTGGCGGGGGCCGACCCACTGAGCCGGGTGCGACCCCCAAGGCCGCCCCCAAGCCGGAAGCCACCGCACCGCCCGAGGCCAGGACGGCCGAGCCGAAGGTCGAATCCCCACAGGAGAAGATGCTCCGCGAACTGACCCGCGCCGCCGAGGGGGCCAGCCAGATCGCCGAGGGCGCGGTCCAGGCGCGGCACGAGATCAGCCAGATCCTGTCCGATCCGGTCGGTCAGGAGGCCCTGGACCGGCTGCTGATCACTCCCGAGAACGTCGAACAGAACCCGGAGCTCGACGAGGCGTTCCAGACTTACATCAGCCCGGACGGCCATTTCGGCCGGATCGATGTGGTCCAGGCCAACCGTGTGTTCTCGCCCGAGGCGCTGGACCAGGTCGAGACGCTTCGGCGACAGGTCCGCGAGTGGCTCGGCGAAGTTCGTGATGTGCAAGGGGACCACCCGGGCGCGGCGATCACGGGCGTCAATGCCGAGTCGGCCGACATCCGCGCCCTGACCCGGATCGACCAGTATCAGACCTGGGTGATCGTGCCGATCGGGGTGTTCCTGATCCTGTTAATCACGCTGCGAGACGTGCTGGCCTGCCTGAACCTGGTCGTGACGATGGTGCTGACCTACCTGTTCGCCCTCGGCGTGGCCCACGTGGTGTTCGTTTACGGCCTCGGTTACGAGGGCCTCGACTGGAAGGTGCCCTACTTCCTGTTCGTCCTGCTGGTGGCCGTGGGGGTGGATTACAACGTCTTCCTGATGACGCGGCTCCAGGAGGAGTCGCGTGCCCTGGGCCTTCGCGCCGGGATCATCCGGTCAGTCGCGCAGACCGGTGGCCTGATCAGCTCGGCCGCGGCGATCACGGCGTGCAGTTTCGCGGCCTTTCTGTTCAGCCCGCTCAGCTCGCTCCGACAACTCGGCTTCGCCCTGGTGGTGGGGATCATCATTGACGCGGTGCTGGTCCGACCGATTCTGGTCCCATGCGGCCAGTGGTTGATGAACCGCCGACGCGACCGCCGTCGCGAACCTCGCGGCCTGACCTCCGTTGTCTTCGAGCCCCTGGCCCGCGTCCCCGACTGAGGCCGTCGCTTGCCACCAACCGGGGCAAGGCGGCAACACACCACGTCCCTTTGAATCCGAAGGTGGCGCGCGGCCTGGCCGCTTGATCGGGGGATCGCCGAAGGTGCGGTCGCGGTGCTGTCGGTGATCCCTCGACGAGATCGCCGTCGGCATTGCTCGTCCTCGGCGGAGGCGGTCAGGTATCTTATCCGGGAGACGTCCCGTTTCGAGTGGGGGAGCGCTCGTGACGACGCTGGCCCGGGTTGGTCTGGTTCTGGTGTCGGTGTCGTTCGCGCTGAGCCTGGTGCTCTGTGCCGCGGCGCGGAGGATCGCGCCCGTCTCGGCCTGCTCGACCGCCCTGGAGGACGCAAGGCGCACAAGTGCCCGACTCCCCTGGGAGGCGGGGTGGCGATCTGGCTCACCATGACGGTGATCCTCGGTCTGGGGGCGGCTGCGGTCTATGCCCTGCCGGAGCGACTGCCGGAGGCCGTGGCCGTGCATGTCCGGGGCATGCGCGCGAACCATGCGGAACTCGCCGGGATCCTGGCCCTCGCCACCGGGATCATGCTGATGGGCCTGGCGGACGATCGTTTCCGCCTGGGCTGGAAGCCGAGGCTCCTGGTGCAATTCGCCCTGGCGATTGTCTTTGTGGTGATCTGGGGGCGGGCGACCCTGTTCCTGCCCGAGGCGCCGGTGTTCCGGTTCCTGACCTCGGCGGTGACGGTCGTCTGGATCGTCGGGTTGACCAACGCCTTCAATTTCCTCGACAACATGGATGGTCTGGCGGCCAGCGTCGGGTTGATCGCCGCGGCCCTCTTCGCCGCGGCGCAGCTCGCGGTGGGCAGCCTTTTCGTACCGGCGGTCCTGCTCGTGCTGGTCGGCACGCTGGTGGGCTTCCTGGTCCACAACTGGTCCCCCGCGCGGCTGTTCATGGGAGATGCCGGAAGCAACTTCCTGGGCTTCCTGCTGGGAACGCTCACGGTTGCCGGCACGTTCGCCCGGCCTTACGAGGGCGGGTCACGGTTCGGCGTGCTGACGCCCCTGCTCGTGATGGCGGTGCCGTTGTACGACACGACCTCGGTGATTCTGATCCGCCTTCGGGAAGGTCGCAGCCCGTTCCAGGCGGATCGTTCTCACTTCTCGCACCGTCTGGTCGCGCGGGGTTTGACGCCGCCCCGGGCCGTGATCACCATTGATCTGGTGACGCTTGCCGGTGGCCTGGGGGCCTTGTTACTGCACCGGCTCGACGTCTTCGGGACCGTCGTGGTCGTCTCCCAGGTCCTCTGCCTGCTGGGGGTCGTTGTCGCCCTGGAGGTCGCCTCGAAACCAGGATCGACGGAATAGTGCGGGAATACGGCGGTTCGGTTCTGATCCGAAGGACAACTATGGGGCCGGCGAACGCCTGGACCGTCATTGTCGGCACATGCCGGACGGACGAGATCGACGGGCGCGCGCCCTCATGTCTTCGTGATCGGCAGAACCGTGGAGACCCCGACTTTTCACGTGAAACCTTCGGAACGTTTGACCGACGAATCCCACGCACCGACGGAGCATCTTGATGGCCAGGCGGCATGACGAGAGGCCCTCCCGGAGAACACCGGGTTCCGAACGACCGGCCGCTCCCGAGGGCCCCCTGGGCATGCCCGAACCGGAGGCGGCCCGCTTCGGTGAGCGACTCCGGCAAATCGCGCTTGGCCTGGCCACCGCTCTGCTCTTCGCTCGTTTTCTGTTCCCCGGCGAGAAGGCCGACCAGGGCTCCGGATTGCCCTGGGTGCTGGCCGTGCTGGTGACTCTGCTGCTGGCGACCATCGCGGCCTGGGTTGGCGGCGTGGTCCGCCTGCGATGGTCACGAGTCGATGCCGGTTTGATCGGCCTGATCGCGATCGTCGCACTCAGTGGAATGATGGCCCAGGACCATCGCGTCGCGATCACGATGACCTGGGAGTGGGTCGGCCTGGGCATGATGTACCTGTTGATGCGCAACCTGCCCCGTGACGGGGACGAGTCACGCACCCTGGCCGGCGTGCTGGTCGTCGTGGCGGTGGCGGCCTCGGTGGCCGGCATCTATCAGGTTCTTGTCGAGGACCCGTCGACCCGGAACTTCTATCAGCAGAACCCCACCCTGGCCCTGGGCCTGGCGGGGGTTGACCCGAACGACGCGGCGAGCCGGGCGCTGTTCGAACAACGCCTGTTTGACTCGCGGGAGCCCCGGGCGCCCTACGCGCTGGCGAACTCGCTGGCTGGGGTCCTGGTCGGCCCGATGGTCATGGCGCTGGCAGTCGTCCTGCTCAACGCCATGCGTCGCGAGAACTGGGGCCGCGTCCTGCCGCTGCTGACGGCCACGCCGCCCCTGCTGATCGTACTGGTCTGCCTCCTGCTGACCAAGAGCCGTAGCGCCTACGTCGGGCTGCTCACCGGCCTGTTCGCGGCCGGTTGGATGCTGCTCGGTCAGGTACGGGCACGCTCACTGATCCTCGCGGCGGCCATCCTGGCTTTGGTCCTGATAGGTCTGGTGACGGCGGGGGTGGCCACCCGGCAGCTCGACCGTCAGGTGCTCACCGAGACGACCAGGTCGTTGCGGTTTCGCGTCGAATACTGGCAGGGAACCTGGGGCCTGATCACGGAATCGCCGTCGCGGTTTCTCGGCGGCATCGGGCCGGGGAACTTCGCCGGTCCGTACTTGAGGCACAAGCTGGCGACGTCGAGCGAGGAGATCAAGGACCCGCACAACCTGTTGCTGGAAAGCTGGGCAACATCCGGTGTTCTGGCGGCATTCGCTCTGGTGGCGACCCTGGCTCTGGGGCTTCGTCAGACGGTCGGACCGCCTCAGTCGTCCGAGTTGGAGGTGGAACGAAGTACCCAACCACCAACACCAGCCGGCATCGAACCCGATCCCTTTGCTCCGGGCCGGACAGGCTGGATCTGGCTGTCGGCCGGGCTGGGATGGGTACTGGTTGGGGCCTACGGCCTCCTCCACCCGGAGACTATGGACCTGATGGTGCGCTGGCTGCTCCTCGGGGCGTCGGCGGCCTGGTCCGCGGCGATGCTGGCCCCGCTGTGGCGCCGACTGCCGATGCCAGGCTGGGTCGCGGGGCGCGGGTTGCCTGGCAGTCGTAGTGAATCTGCTGGCCGCGGGGGGGCTGACCATCCCGCCGGTGGCGCTGATGCTCTGGGTGCCGCTGGCCCTGGGCCTGAACCTGCGCGACGACCGGGCTTGCGGCCGGCTCCGGATGGTTGCCGGCCGCTGGGGCGCCTTCAGCCTGTCATTCGCCTCGGCCGCCCTCATCGGCCTGTTTGTCGGGGGCGTGGTCGTCCACGACTGGCGGGCCGATGCCGCGATCGCGCAGGGACGGGCGGCGGCGCTGAGGAATCCCCCCGACTTCGACCAGGCACGAGTCGCCTTCCTCCAGGCGGCCCGGCTCGACCCCTACGACGCGGTACCCTGGGTCGAGATCGCCAACCTGGAGTATCGCCGCTGGGCGGAGGAGCGAATGCCCACGAACACCGGCATTCGCGACCGGCTCGGAGTGGCCTTCCAGGGGGCCATCACCCCTCCACGCGATCCAAATTCCTTGCCATTGCAACGGTCTCGCATGGAGTTGCTGCGGAGCATCCTGGAGGAGCGAGGCGCGTTCTTCGATACGCGGACCGCTCGGCGACTGCGGCTCGACCTGCTCGATGCCGCGACCAGGGCCACCCAACTCTATCCGACCAGTGCCCGACTGAGGGCCGAGCGAGCCGAGGCCGCCGTCGCGGTCGATCGTTACACAGAAGCCGCCCGGCAGGCCCGCGAGGCCCTTCGGCTCGACGCCACGACCCCGCACCTCGACAAGAAGCTGCCGAAGGCCGTGCGGGAACGTCTCCAGGAAGCCGCCCCGCGCTGGGAGGCGACCGCCCAGGAGGCCCCTTCGTAGGGCAGGCAGGGACGGTCAACGTCCCACGGAACGCGTCTGGTACGTTTCGAGATAGTTCAGGTATTCGGGATCAATCGGGCGTGCGCCGTCCGGGCCAAACGGGTATGGCCCCATGCCCTGCCACGGGAGCGGGCCGACGGTGTCGCTGGTGGCAGTGAACGGGTCGGCGTCCTTGCAGTAGCCGTATGAGCGGAGGACGTAGCTGCGAACCCAGCCGTCGGGGAGCGGAGGAACGCCCTTGGCATCGAACATGACCGTCGCCTCATCGCCAGGGCCGACGAGGCAAAACTGGTCGTCGTCGGTCGTCAGCAGGTCGGTCACGTCACCGTAACGAGTGAGGTTGCCCGACAGCCCAACCAGCGGGGCGGGATCGACGTAGTCGTGGTCGTAGATCAGCGGCAGGCCGCCATCGGGCGAGACCTCGCGCAGGTAGCCCCGATAGCCGAGGTCCGCGCGGGCGACCGGCAAGGTCGTGGATCGCACGCCGGATTCCTCTCGGGGCAGGGCCACGGCGACGAAAGCCCGGTCATAATAACACTCCATGTTGGTACGGATGCGAAGGACGCATGACGGGCCGGTCAGCGTGCCGGTCAGGTCGAGCGTGGTCATCCGGGGCAGACCGGCCGGGTAGCCGGGATCGGGTTCGATCACCTTCCAGGAACCGTCGTCCCGCCGGCGCTCCAGAACGGGCGGCTGGAGTGCATGCCCGGCCGTCGCGGCGGCGTAGTTGGTCTGCGAGTACGGGTACTCAACCCAGCCGTCGAGGCAAAGCACCAGACGATCCCTGGGGCCAAACCGGGCCAGCCGGTCACCGAAGTCGAGAGTGATGCCGTGCTCCTCGGCGTAGCCGATCCAGCCATCGAGTCGACGAAAGCCGTCGGCGGTGCGGCGATCTCGGGCCTCGAGGGTGTCGGTGATGTCGCGGCCGTCGAGGTCCGTGGCGGACAACGGGGTGATCTCCTCGCGCCAGGCGATCCGTTCTCCGGTGGGGCGATTCCCTCCCGGGGCGAATCGTTCGTCGGGATGGGCGTGTACGCCGGGCGGGCAATCCACGACCTCCAGCGCGAGGTGATCGAGATAGGCGATCTCGTCCATCGGTTCGGTGACGGCAATCCGGTACGCGCCCCCCTGCTCCGCGAGCTGTTCGGGACGGATGAAGACGGCCTCGTCGCGGTCGGGCTGGGAGTAAACCCCCGGCGCGACGAGGTAGCCGAGGCCGCCACCGCCCAGGAAGTCGCCGATGCAGACGAACCGGCGGCCGTTCCACGTGAAAAGAACCGGGCAACTCCCGGTCTTGCGGTTGTTCTCGGCCAGCGGCCACGCCTGGTCGGCCCCCTTGTTCAGCTCGCACTGCATGACCCCATCCGGCCAGGTCAGCCGTACCAGGGCGGCCTCGTCGGCATCGCCGAGGCCCAGCACCGCCGGCGCGACCGACTGCGCCGGCCCACTCTCGACGGTCGTATGCAGGTAGGGCACCTCGAACCCCGGCCCCTGGAGTAGCACCGAGTCGCCAAGGCCGTGGGGATTGGTCCGCATCCGGCTCGGGTCGACATCCCAGCGCCCCGAGAGGGTCAGGGCGAGCCAGTGGTTTGAGTTGCCCAGGTTGCGGGCGACGAACGGCCCGTCGCCGTCACGGACCAGAACAAGGTCCAGGAGCGGGTCGCTCACGAGATCGGCAGCGGCCAGGCCGACCAGCGGCGCGGTGTCGTCCGGGCCGAGGCGCGAGCTTCGCCGCGTTCAAGCCGTTGCCGACGTTGCGGGCCCATTCGGGGGCCGCGTCGGAGTTCGATCGGGCGGGAAGGCCAAGCAGGTCGAACCGGCCATCAAGGTCGAGGTCCACCGCGGTCGCCGAGCGCCAGTCGTGGGCATCTCCAGGCCAGAACTCAAAGGCGATGCGGTCGGCCTCGCCAGCCGGGCGTGTTTCCCGCGTCCTCGTCTCGGCCGTCCGGTTCCGCCAGTGCGTGAGCCGGCCATGTCGGGGGATGACCACCAGGTCCGACCGGCCGTCGCGGTCGAGGTCCGTGATCAGCAGACCGTTGACCGCCGCGCCGACGCGGTTGATGTCGCGTAGCTCGATGGCATGGAACCGGCCAAGGCGGTCATTGACGGCCGCCGTCATCGCCTTTCCATCGGCGGCGAGGACGAGGTCGAGATCGCGGTCGTCGTCGAGGTCCAGCAGTGCGATGCCGGTATGGGGATGCGCGGGTCCACCCAGCGCGTCGGCCCCCTCGGCGGGCCAGGGTCGGAAGGCGACGGAGAGGCCGCCGGTCGCCTCGACGCTCTCCGTGGCGACGGCCGACGGCGCGAAGGCGTTCGGTGGTCGGCCCGTTATCGGCGGCGGCATGCCGACATTCTGATAAGCCGTGTTCGGCAGGCCGGTCGGCGTTTCCGCCCCGTCCTGGAATGCCTGATCGACGTTCTCGACGGCCGTGTAGTTGACGACGTAGAGGTCCAGGTCGCCGTCCTGATCCAGGTCGAGAAAGCGAGCCGTCGGGCTGACGGCCGCGGGACCGGCGCCGTCGAGGCCCGCCTCGTCCGTGACGTCCTGGAACGTCCCGCCTTTGTTGCGCAGAAGGCGGTTGTCCCCGACGCCGGTCAGGGCGAGGTCGACCCGGCCATCGGCGTCGAAGTCTCCTGCCGCCACGCCGAGGCTGGCGCGATCGAGTGGCAGCTTTGCCTGTGCGGTGACGTCCTCGAAGCCGCCATCTGCCCGGTTATGTAGTAAGGCGTCGCGGACGCCCTTCGCTCCCACGACGGCCCCGGCGAGGTAGAGGTCGAGCCGGCCGTCCCCATCGGCGTCGAGAACCGCCACCGGAACGCCGAACCGGGCGTGGGCGCGACCGTGAAGCGACTGCGCCCCTGGAAGTCGGCCGCGACAGCCCAGCGGTCGCCCTCCGGAAGAGCGACCTTCAATCGCGACGGGGCCTCGAAGCGGGGCGGGGCAACCGGCTCGGGCGTGTCGGCCGTCGCCGGGTTCCAGTCGATGATCGCGGCGTAGCGGCCCATCTCGCCATAAGTCGTCTCGGCGGTGTCGGCGTGGGCGGCCACGTTCTGTTTCGGGTTGAGCCGCTGGAACAGGTCGATCAGCTCAGCCTGCCTCTCGCGCTTGCCATCCCACGAGTACGCCTGCTGGAGCTTGTACATGGCGGGAACCAGGTACGGGTTGCACTCCAGCGCACGGGTGAAGATGGCGATCAACTCGCGGGCCCGCTCCGGGCCGGCGGGCTGGTTCGGGTCGCGCTCCGAGGGCAGCGTGGCGCCGAACTTGAACCAGGCGTGGCCGTCGCCCGGATCGATCTCGGTGACGGCCTCGAACGCCTCGTGGGCGTCGGCGATCCGGCCCAAGTACTCCAGGAGGATGCCGCGGCAATAGAGAACATGGGGGTTCTTCGGTTCGCGCACGAACACGTCGCCCAGCAGGGCGAGCGCCTCGTCGAGCCGGCTGGTGGTGCGAACGGTGCCGGTGTCTTCGGCCTCTTCCGACGATTCCCCCCCCTGGTTCAGCAGGGCGATGGCGAGGTTGATCGCGCCGGGGGACCAGCCGGGGGCCTTCTCGTGGACCTCGCGGAACGCCTCGACCGCCTGGGGGTACTCATAGCGCTCCATGTGCCCGAGGCCCTGCTGATGAGCGCGGAGCACCTCGCCCAGCACGGCGGTCGGGATCTCGTTGCCGGACGAGGTTCCCTGGTTATCGGAGACGGATTTCTCACCCTGGTCGCTCGTCTTCTGTTGCCCGCCGCTGCAGGCCGTCAGCAGGACACTGACGCCGGCGACAAGGACCGCGCGCCCGACGTTGCGGCTCCTCATGGTTCGTGCTCCCCGACGATGATCGAGATGACGGAAGTCGCCCGGCGAGGCACGGAATCTTCGTAGGATGGGCACCGCCCACCGCTCTCAGATCCGATGATGGGCAGTGCCCACCCTACGAGGTGGAACCCCCTCCCGAGCGGTAGATGGGCCGGGCGTAGAGGTCAGTATAGGCTTCGGTGCGAAGGTGCGAAAGCAGCGCATGGCCTCGACGTCGGTGTCGCTCGGCGCGGAGCGCGGCCAGGTCGATCGGGCCGACGACGATCTTCGTCCCGGCGCCGGGATTGGCCTGGTTCAAAATACGGCCGTCGAAATCGACCACCATGCTGCCACCCGGCCAGGAGAACGGGGGGTAGTTCGCCAGCGTCGCCCCCTGGTTGCAGGCGACGACATAGGCCATGTTCTCGACGGCCCGAGCGCGGTTGAACAGCGTCCACCAGTCCATGGGAGGGGTCGCGCCCCAAGGGTCCATGTACGCCGAGACGCGGATCAGCACCTCCGCCCCGTTGAGCGCAGCGCCCGGATGGCCTCGGGGAACAGCCAGTCGTAGCAGATCGCCACCCCGAGCCGTCCGATCTCCGTCTCAACGACCGGGAACAGCGGTTCGTCGTAGCCGGGAAGGTCGTGCGGGCTGGCGTGTCGCTCCCAGGGCAGCCAGGGGTTGACCTTGCGATACCGGCTGAGCAGTCCGTCCGGGCCGATCAGGCAGGTCGTGTTGAAGACGGCCGCCGGCCACTTCGGGTCCACTTCAAGGAACGTGCCGGTCTGGATGTGAACGCCCCGTTGCTTCGCCCTGGCGGCGTAGCGGTCGGTCTGGTCGTTGGGGATTTCCACGGCGAGCCGGTCGCGCAGCTCCTCGACCGTCTCATAAATTGGCGCGGCGTGGGCGAACTCGGGGAAGACGACGAGCTTCACGTCGTGGAATGGCTCATACCCCAGGACCGCCTGATCGACCATCCCGAGCAGGTGGCTCACCCGCTCGGGAAGCTCGCGACGATCGTGGGGACAGGGAAGGTCGGTCTGGCAGCAGGCGGCGTAATAGCGTTCGGTCATCGTGCGTTCGCAAGCGGGGATGGTCGGATAAGGACGTCAACGGGAAGTCGATCACCCGGATGACCAGGTGATCAAGCCTCGCATGGCCGAGGACCGAGGACCGAGGACCGATGGCCGAGAGGATGTACGAAACGCGATCAACCCGGTGTCAGGTGGGTGGAGGCTTCGGAACCCCCCGCAACGCCCTCACAAGATGGTGGGTTCCGAAGCCTCCACCCGTCTACGTCAAATCGGCCCTCGGCCGTCGGTCCTCGGCCATCGGTCCTCGACCATCGGTCATTCAACATTTGGCCGCATCGTCCTCCTCTGGGGCGATGCCGGGGTCGGGCGTCATGTTGGAGGCGGGCTCCGTGTCCCTTGGAAGCGGGCCGACTTCCTCCCCCTGCTCCTCCTTGGGGCCGGTGAGCCGCCAGACGAGTGAACCCAGGGCCCCGCGCCCAGGGCCGCGAGGAGCGGGCCGAAGAGCATCCCGATGTAGACGTGGATCGCTTCGTTCTGGGGGCCGCTCGACTCGTTGCCCGATGAGGTGTCAACAGGGCGTTCGGGGACCGTCGCAGTAATCGCCAGGATCACCAGGAACACGGCCAGGGCACCGGCCACGCCCCCCAGGAGGACCCCCGCGATGGTCAGCGCCTTCCTCAACACCGGGCTCGGCATCGGTCACTCACTCCAGGGCCCTGGACGCGTCGAGGAATGCCGACAGGGTCGGGTCGGGCTTGCGATCGGTCAGGCGAAGGAAGACGTCGGCGGCACGTCCGGTGCGGCCGGAGAGGAACAGTTGGGCCCCGAGGACCAGCCAGGCGTCGCGGTCGCCCGGGTGGGTCGTCAGGTGCGACTCGAGGGCGCCGAGCATCGCGCCGAAGTCTCCCGGCTCGCCGTAGAGCGCCTGAACGTCGAACGGGTTCTTGAGCAGCCAGTCGGGCTCGGCGGTCTGGGCCTCGCGGAGACGGTTGGCGGCCTCGGTGTAGTCACCGCGCGCCACCGCCACCTGGGCCAGACGGAGCCTCGGGTCGGCGTCGGACGGGTCGGCGTCGATGGCTTGCTCGTAACGTTCGACCGCCCGGGTCCGGTTGTCGGCGCGGAATAGACGGTCGCCGTAGGTCATCAGTTGTTGGGCTCGATCCGGATCGCGCCGCGTCGAGGCCGCCTTCTGCTTCGCGGCCTGGCGTCTTGCCGTCTCCAGAACATGCCGCATCACCCTTGCTTCCGCCGCAATGACAGCGGGGTCGGGCTCGATGGCGACCCCCATCCCCATCGTGGGCACGATCGGCAGCGCGCCGACGACCGGGGGCGGAATCGGGCCGAACCCACCGCCAGGGGTGATCAGGACGGTGGGCGGGATGTACGGCACCGGCCCGTAGGGGCCGGGCACCCACCCGTAAAAGCCCGGTGGCGGAGCGATCACGATCGGGCCGGACGGAGGGCACGATCCCCCACTCACGGCGCCCGAGACGGTGCCTGGAGGGGAAAAGGTGGATGCGCCCGACGTCCCAGTCGAGGCACCTGGAGCACTCGTTGGCGTCGCGAGCGAGGCCGTGCCGCCATTGCTCGGAACCGTCACGCCCTGAGCCCCGGCGACCAGGGGGCATCCGAGCACCAGCAGTATCAGCAGTCCCGCGATGGGTCCATATCGCATGTCGCGCTCCTTCCGGGGATGCGGCCCCTCGGCTTGTTGGGGACAGGCCGGAGATTTCTCAGGCCCGTGGCGGTCCTTCCTTCGGGTCGCCCTGGAACGATCCCGACCAGGCCGATCCGGCGCGGCCCCGCGTCGCCAGAACTCGAATGGGATCCATCACGGGTTTCGCTGGAGGGACCGGCGCCGGTGCCGGGGCCGCGTCATGGGTCGCGTTCGGCGGCTCGACGGGCTGCCTCCCGGGGAGACTCTGCTTCAGGAGAACGGGTCGCGGTGTCCTGGAGAATGGCGAGGCGAGCGGGATGGCCATGACCGCGCTCTCCGAGGGGGGCGCCAGGTCGTTCAACTCCGACGGTTGGGCCATCCCGGAGCTGTCCGGGTTTGTTGAGGAGAACTGGAGCAAGATCAGCTGCCAGATCCCGAAGCCGAGCACGACGATCGCCACGCCAATGATCAGGCCGCGAACGATCGACTCGCGCACCGAGTCCTCGTGGCTCGCATAGCGAGGGCCGGTGGCGAATGCGCCAACCAGGGAGTCCTCGGCGGCGTCTTCATCGAGCATGGCCGCCACGTGTGAGTGCCCCCTGGGCAAGGGGGGGGCCGGTTCGGGGGAAGGCGGACGGCAGGGCGCCGATCGCGTCGGGAACGGGGCGCCGGGCCGTCGTCGTCGAGCTTGGCGAGCTCGGCCAGACTGATCTCGGGCAACGACGGTGTCGCGGCGGCGGCTTGACCCGATCGGGAAGTTGCCTTGCCGGAGACACCAGGCGTATTCGTGCCGCCCTCGCCGCTCTCCCGCCGCGTGCTCTTGCCCGTACCGGCGGTTCCATCCGGGATGGTGGACGACTCGAAGGTCGAGCCGATCGCGACGTCTCCTTCGTCGAGAAAGTCGCCCTCGTCGTCGTCGATGATCGCGTCCAGCACGCCCTCGGCGTCGGGTTCGTCGTCAACGACAATCGCGTCGAGCAGGCCGTCCTCCCCTGCCCCTCCGGCACGGAACGAATCGAGGGCAGCGAGCAGCTCGTCGTAGTCGGCGTACCGCTGCTCGGGCTTCTTGGCGAGCATCCTGTCGACGATCGCCGCCAGGGCCGGGGGAACGTCGGGACGGAGCTGTGCGGATGTTCGGCGGGCGTCTCGAAGGCGTGGCGGCGGAGCTTGTCCGGGCACGTCGCCGCCGACGAACGGCGGGACGCCGGCCAGGATGTGGTAGAACGTGCAGCCGAGCGAGTAGATGTCGCTCCGGACGCTCGTGGCCCGGCTGTCGCGGGCCTGCTCCGGCGCCATGTAGTCGACGGTGCCGACGGTCGTGCCGTCGCGGGTGACCCGCTCGTCCTCCTCGTCGAGCTGGACCGCCAGCCCCAGGTCGGCGATCTTCGCCTCCCCCTCGGGGGTCAGAAGGATGTTCGCCGGCTTGATGTCGCGGTGGATCAGACCACGACGGGCGGCGTGCTCCAGGCCCCGCGGGCCCCGCTTGATGATACCCGACGGCCTCGTCCACCGGCAGGGCGCCGTGGTTGCGGACCCGGTCGTGAAGGTCGCCACCGCGGACGTACTCCAGGACGAGGTAATAACGCCCGTTCTCGCTGCCCCGGTCGTAGATCGCGACGATGTTCGGGTGTTCCAGAGCCTCGGCGCTCTTGGCCTCGCGGAGGAACCGCTGGAGCAGCGTCGGGTTCTTCGCCAGGCTTCGCGGCAGGATCTTCAGCGCCACCTCGTGACCGGATTCGATGTGGACGGCCCGGAACACCGAACTCATGCCGCCGGAGCCGAGCGGCTCGACCAGCCGGTAGCTGCCGATCTGCGGCAGTGGCGGGGCCGTTGGGCTGGTGCGGGTGGCTTCGCTCATGGGCGGACGAGTCTCATCGAGATGCGCGTGGATGTGAGGTTCAAAGTGCCTCCAGACACTATTGTACGATCCTTTGGCAAATTTGGCTCGGTCCTCCCTGGGAGGAATCGGATCGCTCCAGCGCGATCGACGTAGGCTCGCCAGCAGACATACGATCCGAACTGCCATCGTGTGAGCGAAATTCCGCTCAGAGCCGGCGAAGGTGCATGCCCCCATCGACGTCGAGGACCGTGCCCGTCGAATACGGCAGGGCGCCCGAGGCCAGCGCCGCGACGGCCCGGCCGACGTCCTCAGGCGTCCCCCAGCGCGGCATCGGGACCAAGCCCTCGGCGATCCGACGGTCGTAGGCCTCGCGAACCTGTTGCCGTCATGTCGGTGGCGATCAGGCCGGGCCGGACCTCGTGGACCCGGACCCCCTGCTCCGCCAGCCGGGCCGCGAAGAGCTGGGCGACCATGCTCAGCCCGGCCTTCGCCACGCAGTACTCGCCACGGTTGACGCTGACCGTGTCGCTGGAGATCGAGGTGATGAAAACGATCTGAGGGTCGGGGACCGTACCGGTTCTCGACCAGCTCGATCATCGCCCGAGCGACGGCCTGGGTCAAGAAGAAGGGCCCGCGGAGGTTGATCCCGAGCACGCGGTCCCAGCTCTCGGGGGTCGTCTCCAGCAGGTCGAGGCGGGCCTCCGGGGCCACCCCGGCGTTGTTAACCCAGAGGTCGATCCGTCCCGTGGTCGGCCAGGACGGCGTCGAGCAAGCGACGGCCCTGGTCGAGCTCGGCGACGTCGGCCGGGATGGCCACGGCCCGGGGCGACCCGAGTCGCTCGGCCGACCGGCAGGTCTCCTCGGCGGCTCGGGCGTCGGAGCGGTAGTTGACGACCACCTCCATCCCCAGCGCCGCCAGCGACTCGACGATCCCCCGGCCGATCCCTCGGCCGCCGCCGGTCACGACCGCGACCCGCTTGCTCCGCCATGATGCCCCCCCTGCCCGTTCGCCGGTCCGGTGGTTGAATATCGCTCGTCCCGCTCGATCCTACCCGGCCTGTCTGGTGTCCGCGACAGGAGCCGACGGGAATTGGCCGCCGCGATGTTGACACTCCGGTACGCCGTCCGAACCAGAATCAACCGCAGCGAGCCGGTGTTGGTCGTCTTGCGCCCGTAGCTCAGTAGGATAGAGCGGCGGTTTCCTAAACCGCAGGTCACAGGTTCGAATCCTGTCGGGCGTACTGGAACGGCTGCCGCGGTCGGCCCTGCCGGACCGTACTGTCCCATGCCGCCCGTAGCTCAGCCGGATAGAGCAGCGGTCTTCTAAACCGCAGGTCGCAGGTTCGAATCCTGCCGGGCGTGCCTCAGTCCGGGTGTGCGGATGCCAGCCCCTGCCCGGTTGCGCGGCTCGAAAGCTCCGGCGCGCGCGGCCGACCCTTGACAGCCTGCCGAGCGGCTCGGGTTCTGATGAAGCGGAGTCAGGCCCGTTCGTTGCGCTCACGGTCTGCGGGATCCTTCGAGCCCGTTCCACGTGAAACCCGATCGGGCTCGACAAGGTCGCCCGGACACGTCCGCCCCGCCCTGCCCGGTCCCGACACCTCGCCAGGTGCCTCCGGCCATGGATCAACTCCAACGCGAGCCCGAGTCGCCGACTCCGAAGCGATCGTCTCACCACGCTGGAGACGAGCTGGACGAAGCTCCGCGAGGCCCACCTTCCCGGTCCGGAAGGTCAGGCGGCGATGAACGACCTGATCTCCCGCTACCACGACGCGGTCGAGCGTTACCTCCGCCTGAAGATCCGCGACCGCAACCTGGCCGACGAGGTGTTCCAGGAGTTCTGGACCAAGCTGCTCGCCGGCAAGCTCGCCGGTGCCGACCAGACCAAGGGGCGGTTCCGCGACTACCTCCGGACGGTCCTCCACCGGCTCATCGTCGACCACTTCCGCGGCCGCAAGCTCCAGGCCCTGCCTCCCGGCGACCTGCTCGACCCGTCGGTGCCCGACGCCGAGTACGACCGGGCCTGGCGGAGCGTCATCCTCGAACGAGTCTTCAACCGACTCGACACCTATGAGGCCGCCACCCCCAAGAACCGTTACGCCAGCATCCTCCGGCTACGGCACGATAACCCCGACGCCTCGATCGAGGACCTCGCTCGAGCGGCTTGAGGAACTTACCGGCAGCCCCGATCCGCCCCGAGGCCTTTCGCAAGGGACTTCAGCGCGCGCCGGATCAAGTTCTTCGAGTTGCTCCAGCAAGAGCTCAAGGAAACCATCCACCCGTCCTCCCCGGAAGCCATCGAGGACGAGATCAACGACCTGGGCCTTGGCTACCTCTACCGGCGTTACGCCACGGACGGTGAATAATTTCCGCGGCCCTGAGCCGGCCGGCACACCTGTGGCGATCCGGGGTACACCAGGTGTCCACGTCGGGCCGACCGAGAGGATTTGGCAAGCTCAATGGCCTTGAAATTGCGACCAGAACTCGATCCGCGGCCCCTGGATCGCTCCTTGCCATCCTGGTCAAAGCTTACGCAAAGTTCCCGGATCGACAGGAGTAGCGCCGGGTTCCTGCGTGCTGAGAACCTGTGAATATTCCCCTCGTCCGCTTGACCGCGCTGAACCGGGCGGTACATTTAAATAGAATCCAAACGTTGGGTTGCGGATTTCCGACGTCGAGCACCTGTGCGTTAGGATCGCCAGGCGGAAGTCTGCTGGCCCGGCTCGCCGGCCCGATCATCCCTGTTGTACGTTTGGACCTAGAGGGGAACGGCGATGCTGGTTCTTTCGAGGAAGAAGAACGAAAGCATTATCATCAACGACCACATCACGGTGACGGTCGTTGAGATCCGTGGCGACAAGGTCCGCCTGGGCATCGATGCGCCCAAGGATGTCTCGGTCCACCGCCGGGAGGTCTACGAAGCGATCCAGAACCAGGCTCGGGAGCGGGCGGAAAATGCCCCGGCTCGATCGGGCGAGGGGCACCTTTCCTGACGATTCGGGTGCCCCGGCACGCAACAACGTCCCAGGGGACACCCGCGCTTCACGAGCGTTTCTGGTCCTTAAGCAACTTCACGAACTCACGCATCCAGGGACCGTTGTCGGGCCAGCCCCGGACGGTGACCAGTGGTCCGTCCACGACGACCTCGCGGTTGACGAACTCTCCACCCGCGGCCCGGATGTCGGGCTCGAGGTCGGGGTAGCAGGTCAGCGTGCGTCCCCGCATTCCCCCGGCCGCCAGCAAGAGTAACGGACCGTGGCAGTTCGCCGCGATCGGCTTGCCGGTCTCCAGGAAGTGTTGGACAATCGCGACGGCCTTCGGCTTGTTTCGTAGGTATTCCGGAGCGCGACCGCCCGGCAGCACCAGGGCGTCGTACGAGGCCGGGTTCACCGCGTCGAGGCCGAGGTCCGCCTCGACCCGATATCCCGGCTTCTCCGTGTAGGTATCGAAGCCGGGTTCGAAGTCGTGGACGACCGAGAGAAAGGTCTTCTTCGTGGTGGTCGCGATCTCGACCGTCCAGCCCTCCTCCTCAAGCCGATATTTGGCGTAGTAGATCTCCTGGGCCTCGCCCGCGTCCCCGGTGAGCAGCAGGATTTTCATGAGGGCCTCCGCCCGAACCAACTTTGTACTGGATCGGTCCAAATTAGCAATCTGACGGTTCTCCCGCAAGAGCCCGATCCCCGCAGTCGTGAGCCTCGTCGAGCCGGTTCGCGAGCGTGTCCTGTCGCGGAGCGATCGGGGCGTCTCCCCCCTGCCCTCCGATCCTTCCCGTGAGGGCGAGGCTCCGGCCGAGCCGCCCTTCCCGACGGCTCGGCCGGAGCCTCGCCCTCCCGAAAACCGATCTTTGAATGACCCTGGAACTGTGGCGAACGTCCTTGACCTCGGGAGCCTCTCCTGACTAAAGTAGTCCCGTTCGTGCGATCTCTCGGCCCCGTCGTCTAGTCTGGTCTAGGACACCAGCCTTTCAAGCTGGTAACACGGGTTCAAATCCCGTCGGGGTCACTTCGTTTCCATGTCGAACTGAAACGAGCGGCCAGGGATTTCTACCCTGGCCGTTCGTATTAATGGGCCATCCTGGCTCGTCCTCACACGCCAATTCAGGTTCGATCTGCCTCGGGACTGGATCGGGACGACGCGGTGAGGCCGGCGTGGGTGTCGCTCGTCAGCCCATCAGGGTGCCAGCCTTCCGGGGTGGGCCTGGCGGGTCGGCCGGATGCGAAGCGGTCCAGGAGCACGGCGACGAGCATGTCACTGGTGACGTTCGTCATGGCGCGGCAGCGGCCCAGGACCCAGTCGACCGTCAGCAGCAGCGGGACGACCAGGGCCACTTGCTCGTCGGGCACGACCTTGACGGTCTTCAAAACGAGCAATAGCGAGATCAGGCCCGCCTCGGGGATGCCCGAGATGCCGATGCCGGCGATCACGCAGGAGGCCGCGGCCACGAGCTGCTCGGCCAGCGTCAGATGAACGCCGCACGCCTGGGCGACGAACAACACCGCCATCGCCTCGTACAGCAGGATGCCGTCGTTGTTCAGGTTTGTGCCGACACAGGCCGCCATGCGGGCGGACTGGGGCGAGACCCCCATGCGGTCCAGCCCGCGGAGGGTCACGGGCAAGGTCGCCAGGCTGCTGCCGGTGCCCATCGCGTAAACGATCGCCTCCTTCGCCCCCGACCAGAACCGTCGTGGCGACATCCGGGCCACCAGCGTCAGCCAGAGCCCGTACACGACGAACACCTGGATGCTCAACCCGAGCATGCCGACGCCGAGGTACACCGCCAGGCCCCGCAACGGCTCCAGGCCCCACGTGCCGATCGTCTGGGCGACGACCCCGAAGACCGCCAGCGGCACCAGCGCGATCACCCAGGCCAGCGCGATTTCGATGGCCCGGTAGACCGTGCCCACGAACCGCTCGACGACCAGATAGTCGTGCTCTCCCCGCGCCAGTTGCTCCGACTTGACCCGTCGCAACGCGGCCCCTCCCAGGACCGCCAGCACGATGATTGACAGGATGGCGTTGTCGAGGAACGGCCGGACCACCGAGGTCGGTATCAGCGCGAGGAGGTCTCCGAAGAAGTCGATCCGCCGATCCGGCTCGACCGCGCTCGCCATCTTCTCGAAGCCGACGCGGGCCGTTTCGCTGGCGGTGATGTGGCTCAGGGCCCGACCTGGCTGGAGCACGTTGGAGATCGTCAGGCCGATCGTTACGGCGATGGCCGCGTTGGTCATCGTGATGGCCAACATCCGACCCCCGCTCCGGGCCTCGACCGGCGTGCGGATGAAGGCGTCGAGCACCGCGAACAGCAAGAGCGGCCCGGCGAGGCCCTTGATCACGTTCAGGATCACATCGCCGAGCGCCTTGAGGGGCGCCGCGCTCGCCGAGGATTTCCCCCACGAGGACCCCAAGGGCCATCGCGATCAGGATTCTGCCCACGAACGGGATTCGCCAGCGGGTTGGTTCGCCTGGCACGCTGGGCTCCATCAGGTCTCCTCGTCTCCGGGGTCGACTGCGTCAAAGGGTACTATGGCAAGGAAGTGCCCGTGCGGACGCGATGCCACTCAGGAAGGCGAGGCTCCCGCCGAGCCGTCGGGTTGGGTTCGGCGGCTCGGCGAGCGCCTCGACCTTCCTGATCATCCAGGCCGAGAGTCAATGCGCGAACTCGAATGGCGGTACGACCCCGAAGGCGACGAGATGAGCCGCTACGGAATGGGCCAATGCCGTGACGTCGTACCCACCTTCCAGCACGCTGACGACCCGATCCTCGGCGTGCGTTCGCGCGATCTCAAGGACTGCCT
Source organism: uncultured Isosphaeraceae bacterium (assembly GCA_963779675.1). Classification (GTDB taxonomy): domain Bacteria; phylum Planctomycetota; class Planctomycetia; order Isosphaerales; family Isosphaeraceae; genus CAVZZM01. The sequence goes on along the minus strand of CAVZZM010000012.1, from coordinate 681,299 downwards.
CGGTAAGGATCACGAAGTCTTCCACCTCCAGTCCCAGGCCGCCGATCGGGTCGGCAACATGGGCGTCGAACCCGGCGCTGATCAGGACGAGCTGGGGACGCATTCGATCCGCCATCTCTTCCAGGGCCGCTCGGAAGGTGGCGTGATAGTCCTTGCGCGTGGTTCCGTATCGGATCGGCAGGTTCCGCGTCGAGCCCAGGCCAGCCCTTGAGCCGGTTTCGTCTGCGGCTCCGGTGCCCGGGTAGAACGGATAGCGATGGATCGAAAGGAAGCCGACGCGAGAATCCTCGTAGAAGATCTCCTGAGTTCCGTTGCCGTGGTGAACGTCGAAATCGACAATCAGGAGCCGGTCCAGTTCATGCCGCGTGAGAGCGTCGGCGGCGGCGACGGCAACCGAGTTGAACAGGCAAAACCCCATTGCCATGCCGGGCCGCGCGTGGTGACCAGGTGGTCGGATCGCACAGAAGGCGTTGCGATCCGGTCCGGCCACGACCGCGGCCACGGCGTCGACGGCCGCTCCGGCCGCGAGCCGGGCCGCGTGATTCGAGCCGGGGCCGTCCCAGGTGTCGGGGTCGAGAAAGTGTCCGCCGGCCGCCCCTGACTTCGCGACCAGTTCCACGAGGTTCGGGGCATGAACGCGCGTCAGCTCGATGTCCGTCGCCGGCCGCGCCGGATGGACGTGACAGGCCCGGAGGAGCCCCTGATGCTCGAGGTGGGCTCGGATCGAGGTGAGTCGCTCGGGACGTTCCGGGTGCCCGCCCGGTGGCACGTGTTCGAGCATCGCCGGTTCGCTGAAATAATGCACCATCCTCGATTCGCTCCACCCGAATGGCCGCGGAGTTCCTGGAACCAGGCTAGTCCCGTGGTCGCGGGCCGTCAATCATCCGGGGTTTCACGTGGAACAGCCGCCTTGAGGTCCGACCGGCACCGGGGTACAACTCAGAACCAAGCTGGAGAATTCACCATGGAGACACGGAGGGCACGGAGAAGAACTATGGGAGGCGGAGCAGGAGTTCGATTTGCCTGTCCCGTTCTGCGTATCTCCCTGATGAACTTCTGAAGATCGGAAGTTCGTGACTCACCTGTATTCCGTGTTCTTTTCCTCGCGGGTTTTCTCTTCCTTGCCTGCTCCGTGCCCTCCGCGTCACCGTGGTGAATCTCTGCTCGGTCGACTCATCTCCGTGCCCTCCGATTCTCCGTGGTGAATCCCTCCTGGACCCGCCATGACCCCAGATTCTCCCGTGTCGCTCTGGCCCGACTCGCAGGCCCTCGGGACGCTCACGGACCTGTACGAGTTGACGATGATGGCGGGGTATCGGTCCGAGGAGATGGCCGACCTCCCCGCGACCTTCGAGCTCTTTGTCCGTCGGATGCCGCCCGGACGGGCGTTCCTGGTCTTCGCGGGGCTGGAGCAAGCCATCGCCGACCTTCTGGAGCTTCGCTTCTCGGCGGAGCAGATCGACACGCTGAAACAGCGGAACCTCGTACCCAACGCCGATCCGTCGGTCTACGACTGGCTTGCCGGGCTCCGGTTCAAAGGCGACGTCCACGCGGTGCCCGAGGGCTCGGTCGTCTTCCCGGGGGAGCCGCTGGTCCGCATCGAGGCCCCACTGGCCCAGGCGCAGTGGATCGAGTCGTTCCTGATCGCGTCGCTGTGCTATCCGACCATGGTGGCCTCGAAGGCCGCGCGGATGGTCGAGGCGGCTCGGGGACGGCCGCTGGTCGACTTCGGCATGCGACGCGCGCATGGTCCCCAGGCCGGGCTCCTAGCGGCGCGTGCGGCGTACCTCGCCGGCTTCGACGGGACCAGCCACGTCGAGGCCGCCCTGCGGCTGGGAATCCCGGCCGTCGGCACGATGGCCCACTCCTGGGTCCAGGCGTTCCCGACCGAGGCCGAGGCGTTCGAGGCATACGCCCGGATTTTCCCTGGTTCGACGACATTGCTGGTGGACACCTACGACACGCTCGAAGGGGTGCGACGGGCCGCACTCATCGAGCCTCCGGTCGAAGCCGTGCGACTCGACAGCGGCGACCTGGGCGAGCTCGCCCGCCGGGCGCGGGCCATCCTCGATGGCCACGACTGCCGTGCGGTGCGGATCATCGCCAGCGGCGACCTGGACGAAGGACGCGTCGCCGCCCTGGTCGATGCCGACGCGCCGATCGATGGCTTCGGCATCGGCACGGAACTGGTCACGAGCCGAGACGCGCCGGCGATGTCGATGGTCTACAAACTCGTCGCCCTGAACGGGCAGGGGAGGTTGAAGCGAAGCACCGGCAAGGCGACCTATCCGCTGGCCAAGCAGGTCGACCGCCTTCGCGACGAGATGGGGCGATTGACCGGCGACCGGATCATCGCCGCCGACGAGCCGGTTGAAGGAGAGCCGCTGCTCGTTCCCGTGATTCGAGGCGGAACGCTCGCCGCGCCGCTGCCCGGGCTCGACGCGATTCGCCGACACTGCCTCCAGCAGGTCGCGGACTTGCCCGACTCGCTCCACGGCATCCACGCCCGACCCGATTACCCGGTCTCCTACAGCGACCGCCTGATCCAGGAAGCCCGTCGGCTGATCGCCTTGTCATAGAGGAGGGCCGATGGCCGATGTCCGATGTCTGATGGCCGATGGCTGATGGCTGATGGCCGATGGCCATCGGTCATCGGCCATCGGCCATCGGTCATGATTTCTCTACTACTGGGCCCTCGGCAATCGGGAAACCTGCCTGATGCGACTTGAGCTTTACAGCTTCGGGACGCTCGGTATCATTTCGCCTCTGACCGGGAAAAATCGCGATGAGGTGAGGTGAGGGTCGGCGGGCAGGGACGCCCAGCCGAGCGGCCTGGATCGACGAGGCGTGCGCCGCTTGGCTCCCGGATGTCGCTGCGCGCCGGCCGCCGCCAGAGCAGGGCGGAGGCTGCCGACCGTGGCCAAGATCATCAGCGTGGCCAATCAGAAGGGGGGCGTGGGGAAGACCACGACCGCCATCAACGTCGCCGCCGGACTGGCCAAGGCCGGCAGGACGGCGCTCGTCATCGACGTCGATCCTCAGTGCAACGCCACGAGCGGCCTGGGGGTCGAGCCGGCGAGGCGCCATCCGCTTGTCGCCGGCAAGCCGCTGGTGGAGTCGATCGTCGAGACCACCCAGCCGCGTCTCAGCGTGCTGCCTGGCTCGCAGAGCCTCGCCGACGCCGACGCGCTCTCGGCGTCAAACCGCCAGCGGGCCGCGGCCCTGCGGCAGCAGCTTGCCAACGAACTGAGCCACTTCGACTACGTGTTCGTCGATTGCCCCCCGTCGCTCGGCCAGTTGACCCGCGCGGCCCTGGGGGCGTCGGCCGAGATCTACATCCCGATCCAGTGCGAGTACTTCGCGATGGAGGGACTCTCGCAAATCATCGAGTTGGCCCGCCATACCAAGGCCCGCGACAACAACCGGCTTGAGATCGGCGGGATCGTCCTGACGATGTACGACCCGGCGCTGGAGCTGGCCCAGGAGGTCGCGGGCGAGGTCCGCGGTTACTTTGACGAGACTGTCTTCGACACCCTGATCCCGCGCGACGTTCATGTCTCCGAGGCACCCAGCCACGGCCTGAGCGTTCTGGATTACTCCCCCCGCGCCCGGGGTGCCCGGGCCTACGCGGAACTGGTTCTGGAGGTCATCGACCGTGAATAAGAAGCGATTGGGGCGCGGCCTCACCGCGCTGTTGGGAGCGGAGGAGGGGGGCTTCGAACCCTCCTCGCTCGAAGCCGCCGAGCTGATCCACGTGGCCGTCGACCTGGTCGATCCGAACCCGTTCCAGCCGCGCCGCGAATTCGACCCGACCGAGCTGTCCGCGCTGGCGGATAGCCTGCGCCAGCACGGCATGCTCCAGCCGGTGATCGTCCGACCGGCCGAGGACCGATTCCAGCTCATCGCCGGCGAGCGTCGGCTCCGCGCGGCCATTGAAGCCCAGCTTCACGAGATCCCCGCCCGCATCCTCGAACTCGACGACCAGCGCATCTGCGAGCTGGCGATGGTCGAGAACCTCCAGCGCGAGGACCTGAACGCCATCGAGAAAGCGACCGCCTTTCGCGGTTATCTTGATACCTATGGCGGTACGCAGGAGGAGCTGGCCGGCCGGCTGGGTCTGGATCGCTCGACCGTCTCGAACCTGCTCCGGCTGCTCGAACTGCCCGAGGAGATCCGGGACGCCGTCCGCAACAAGAAGATCAGCCAGGGCCACGCCCGCGCGCTGCTGGGCCTGAGCGATCCGGAAATGCAGATCGGCGCCTACCAGCGAATCCTGGCGGAAAGCCTCTCCGTGCGGCAGACCGAGGCACTGGTTGCCACCGGCGAGCCGACCCCGCCCCGGACACGCGTTCGCAAGGACGACGGCCACGGCGATCCGATCAAGGACCGGGCGCCTCATGTCCTGGAGCTGGAAGGTCATCTACGCGAGCGGTTCGGCACCAGTGTCCTGATCCGCGCCCGAGGCAAGGGCGAGCGGGGCCAGATCGTCATCGACTACCAGAACCAGGACGAGTTCGAGCGGATCACGGCGCTGATCCGCGGTTGATCCGCGTCGCCCTCATCCCGCCGACTTGTCGATGGCGGGCGTCGGCCGCCCGGCGCCTGCCCGACTCGCTGCTCCGGGTCGGACATGTCAAGCGGATACCGCACTTCCCAAACCGCCCGCGCGACCTCTGAGAACGAGAACCGCTGTGACCAGGCCTGGACCTTCTCGAAATCCCCGGCTCGACGCAACTCGATTGGGGCAGGGGGCCTGCTGAATATCGCCCCCCGAACCGGCGGCTCGATGGCATTCAGCTTGCTTTAAGCTCCCGATGAAAGTGCGACAAGGTCCAGGGGCGTCGACGGCCCAATGGGACCGGGGATCGGGACCGAAGACTGTCTCCCAGGGAAGATCCAACCGCTGAGAGGATGAGCCGCACACCATGGACGAGTTGACCCGTGCGATGCTTCCCGTGGTCGCGAACCCGGAGCACGTAACGCTGCTGTACAATCAACTTCGCGAATTCTGTCATGACATCTGCAACGACCTGAGTCGGTATCGCATGCAGATCTACCTGGCTCGTCGCGATCCGAGCATCGCGCCCGGGTTGCCGATCGACGAGATCGAGGCACGCTACCAGGACCTGGAACGATTCGTCGCCGCGCTCCAGTTGATCTGCCGGCCGATGCAGCCGATGCGCATGCCGATCGCGCTCGACCTGATTCTCGAAGAACGACATGTCGAGTGGACCGAAACATTCGCCCATCACGGCCGATCGCTCCACTGGACCTCGCCCGCTCCCCAAGTAAACGGCGCGATCGACCCGGGCCTGCTCACCGACGCACTCGACGCCCTCGTCGGTTGGCGTGCCGAGGTCGGCTCGGAGGTCCAGGCCGACTGGTGTGTCGTGGGGGATGCCCTCCGCCTGAACTGGGCCGAACCCCACGCCGTCGACGGGTCGGGCGGGGAACGGGGCATCAATCGCCGGATGCCGTGCCTGGCCCTGGCACTGGTCGGCCGCGTGTTCGCGGCCCACGGTGGAACGCTCACGGTGAATGAGGACAGCGGCTTCCATCTCGAAGGGGTTCTCCCGTTGCACAAGGCCTCGGGAACAGGCTCGCGGACCGCCGGCAGAGAGTTCCATGCCGGCGCATCGACCTCGAGGGCCCGGACGGATCATGCGGGAACCGGAGAACCTGGTGGGCCGTCCCCCGGCCGGAGCTCGCGACGACCCGTACGCCAGGCCACCACCTCGGCCTCGATCGGGATCATCGAAGTCGGTCGGGTGTCCATCGGTTTTTGATCGTCGTGGTCACCCGGCGTCCAGCTCGATGCGGGGGGCCACTTCGAACACTCGTTTCGTTGCGCGGATCAGATCGAATTGGAGTGGGACGATCCGTCCGATCCCGGAGCGTTAATGGGAGGGCGAGGCTATCGCCGAGCCGCCCATTCCGATGGCCTGGGAGGGGTCGCACCCTCCCGGAAGTCGGCTCGGCCGGAGCCTCGCCCTCCCAGTCAGCTCGGCCAGAGTCTCGCCTTCCTGGAAGCTCGATCGTGGAGTGAACCTGTCCCGTTAGCGACCTCCCTTGACCCCGCGCGGGCCGAGGGCTTACGATGCTCAGGTCCACGGGGCGTAGCGCAGCCTGGTTAGCGCGCCTGCCTTGGGAGCAGGAGGTCACCAGTTCGAATCTGGTCGCCCCGATTTACCCTGCTTGCGGTGGTCCATCGTGCCGCGAGAACTCCACGCGGACGATCCCACGCCTTCGCCGGTGCCCCGATGAGTGATCCCGAGTTCGAGAAATCCGAGGCGGCTCGAGCCGCCGCCGCCTTGGTCAGCTCCGGGATGGTCGTTGGCATGGGGACCGGCTCAACCGCGACACTCGCCATCCAGGCGCTGGGGAAGCGTGTTCGTGAGGAGGGGCTCCAGATCGTTGGAGTGCCGACGAGCGTGGCCACGGCCAACCTGGCGGCCTCCCTGAACATTCCGATGACCTCGCTCGATGACGTCGCCTGTCTCGATATCGACATCGATGGCGCCGACGAGGTGGACCCGCGGTTCCGCATGATCAAGGGTCGGGGTGGGGCCTTGCTACGCGAGAAGATCGTGGCGTCGGCGGCCCGCCGTCGCGTCATTGTCGTGTCGTCCGACAAGCGAGTCGAACATCTCGGCCGCCACGCTCCGGTGCCCGTCGAGGTTTCCGGCTTCGGCCTCAAGCACACCGAACACGCCCTCCGCAATCAGGGGGCCTCGACGACCCTGCGACGCAGCCACGACGGCACACCGTTTCTAACCGACGAGGGGCATCTCATCCTGGACTGTCGCTTCCTCGAGATCGCCGATCCCGAGGAGCTGAACGTCCGGCTCAACGGGATCGTCGGTGTCTTCGAGACGGGCCTGTTCGTCGGCCTGTGCGACACCCTGATCGTCGGCGAGGGGCGACAGGTCGAGGTCATCGAGAGACCGCAGGGCATCTCGACGGCGATCTGATCGGACCAGGCGAACCTTCCGGTTTCACGTGGAACGTCCCGGGCCTGACCCGTGCCGCCCGACCTTCCGGCCGCCGATGGCCGACTTCAGAATGGTTGATGGCCGATGGCCAACGACAGAAGGCCGAGGGCTGAGGGCCGAGGGCCGCGACTCGGCCCTTGGTCATTGGCCCTCGGCCTTCGCGTCAGTAACCGCTCCCGTTCTCCGGTCGGCCATTGCGCGGGGTTGTGACGGGTTGTCCGAGTCGGGACTTCAGTTCATCGAGCATCTCGGCCGTTCGGCTGGCGCCGATGCGGTCGCAGCCCAGCTCGGCGACCTCGATCGCGGCATCGAGCGTTCGGACGCCCCCGGCCGCCTTGAGCTTGACATGAGGCGGGGCGCTCTTGCGCATCAGTCGCAGGTCATCGTGGGTGGCTCCGCCGGTGCCGTATCCGGTGGAGGTCTTGACGAAGTCGGCGTTCACCGCGCCGCAGAGATGGCAAAGCTTGACGATCTGGGCCGGGCTCAGGTAGCAGTTCTCGAAGATCACCTTGACGATCGCGCCGCGTTTGTGCGCGACATTGGTCACGGCGGCGATGTCCTCACGGACGGCATCCCAGTCTCCACCGAGGGCCTGGCCAATGTTGATGACCATGTCGAGCTCGGTCGCGCCGTCGTCGATCGCGCGGTCGGCCTCGAAAACCTTCACGGCGGTCAGGGTTCCCCCATGCGGGAAGCCAATGGTCGTCCCGACGGCGACGCCAGTGCCGTCCAGAATCCGTTTCGCCAGCGAGACGGCATAGGGCTTGATACATACGCTTGCAACGTCATACTCGGCGGCCAGTCGGCAACCGGCCTCCAGCTCGGCATCGGTCAGTGTGGGGCCAAGCAGGGAGTGGTCGATCCGCCTGGCGATTGCCTCATAGGTCAGGTCCATGTCGGGTTGCTCCCCCTGAATTCGACGAACGACTGAACAGGATGAGGAACGATCGCGTGCCGACAGAACGCCGGGGCGCGACCGGCCTCGATTGTGGCGGCGCCGATCGTGGCCGACAAGCCATGTCTGGAAGGGTTGGGAGGCCGGATCAGGGCAGGGGCGTGCACGACCGTTCACAATCCGGGGATCGGTGCCTTCCGTCCGGCCCTCGCGAGCCGTGGCGAGGCCACCGGCCGCTTCGAGTTCAGGTTTGGCCGGAACACCATCAGCAAGATCAGGGGCAGGTAGAGCAGCACGTGGGCGCCCCCCTCATCCAGATACCAGAACTGGCTGGCGACGAGTAACGCTGCCGAGAGAGCGATCAGGTCACCGAGGTCTTTATCCGTTGGCAGCAGCGCCGCGGCGATCGCCAGCGCGGCGTAGGCGATCAACACCGGCAGCCGGTAGACGGGCTCGATGCGCGTCCAGAAGCTACCGGCATGGGGTGCCTCGGAGAGGTCGGGCAACATTCCGGCCTGCGAGAGGCTGCGTGCCCCCAGGGCGCGGGCCCAGTCCGCCAGGACCGGGACCGAGTGCCCCAGGGCGCCACAGGCGAGGGCCACCGACAGGGCCGAGGCCGTGAACCGCCACCCGCCTCGGCCGCGGTAGAAGCCGATCCAGAGGACGATCAGCCCGAGACATGAGGGCATGATGCCGCCGGCCATGCCGAGGAGGACCCCGGCCACCATCGGTCGTTTGTAGAGCAAAACGGCCGAGACGATCAGGGCCGCCGGGACGATCTGGCCGCTGTCGACCACGGCGATTCTCGAATACGGACACAACAGGTAACACGCCGCCGCCGCCAGTCCGAGGATGGGGCGTTCGAAATGCCAGACGCCGATGGCGATCATGGCGGCGACCAGTCCGAGATGTCCTAGACCGGCCAGTACGCGAGAAAGGATGACCTGCGGCGGGTTGCGGCGAAAATTCTCCGGGAGCAGGGAGGCCCGGCTGAGTGCCTCCACCACAGGACGTTCCAGGTCCACGGCCCCGGGCAGGTCAGGTAATGGACCGGCCTTAAGCCCCGGGTCCGCCGGGTTCCGGGCCCGGCCTTCCTCGACAGGCAGCTCGATCGTCTCCGCGAGCATGAGCCCCAGCATGCCGACGACAACGCAGCACAGCCCGGCCGCATTCAGGTTCGGCTCCAGCAAGGGGCGACGACCCAGGCCCAGGTCGAGCAGGCAGCGGACCAGCCAGCAGCACGAGCCCAGGAAGAGCAGGGCATAAGGCGCCCAGGGGGGCGAGGCGCCGCTGCCGACAAGTCGCATCAGCCCGGGCGCCGGCGCGAACAACAGGAGGAGGTCCAGGTTGCGGACACTCCGAATTCTTGTGAACTTGAAGAACAGGGTCAGGATCGACAGGAAGGTCAGGAACAACCAGATCTCTGGCCCCAGACCCAGGTCCGCGACCAGTGATCCGCTCATCTCGACCTCTCCTCGGCCCGCGGTTGGGGGATGCGGGCGAGCGACGGGGTAGAGGAAATCCGGGAAACCCGGGACTTCTTCGCATGATAAGGGCCGTCGTCTCATGTCGCAAGAGACGACCCCCAGCGAGCTTAGCCGGTGGGTGCGATTCGAGGCGCACCGTCGCCGGATCAAGGGATGCGCGCCGAGGCGCAGTACCATCCCCGGCATCGTGCCGGGCCACCCGTTCACTCAATCGGAAGCGTGGGGGATCGGATCGCCGGTGAGGCTGCTGAGGGCATTCAGGGCCGCCCGTTGTTCCGCATCTTTCTTGGTCACGCCCCAGGCGGGGGGATAGTGCCGGCCGCCGATCTGCGCGGCGACCTTGAAGCACTTCGAATGGTCGGGCCCTTCTCGTCGAGCAGTCGGTAGGTCGGCGTCGCGCCGAACTGGCGCTGGGCGACATGCTGGAGCTGGCTCTTGTAGTTGCCCAGGCCCGCGTCGGCGGCAGCCGCTTCGACCTCGGGGTTGACCAGTTGGACGATGAACTTCCGGGCGGCGGTCATGCCGCCGTCCAGGTAAATCGCCCCGACGAGGCTCTCGAACACATCGGCCAGCACCGAATTGGGCGTCATCGCCGACCCGCCCATTCCCTTGCCCAGGAACAGGAACTCCTCGAGCCCCATGGCCTTCGACAGCTTCGTGCAGGTCCGTCGCGAGACGACGTGCGACTTGATCCGGGTCAGCTCCCCTTCCTGAGATTCGGGGTAGGTTCGGTAGAGCAGGTCGCAGACCACCGCGCCGAGGATGGCGTCGCCAAGGAATTCGAGTCGCTCGTTCGACGCGAGCCGATGGTTGGCCCCCGACGCATGAGTCAGGGCCGCGCGGAGAAACGTGGCCTTGCGAAACGTATAACCGATCGCGAGCTGGCACTCTTCCAGCACCGCGTCATCGCTCAATCTGGGCTCGGGCATGATCTATCGCCGGCAGGAAGGGGGCGGTCCATTCGACGAGGCTATCGCCCGGGAATCCCGGTGTCAATCGACCCCATCTCGGCTCTGGGTTCTTGTAGGTGAGGCGTCCGCCTGACACCTTGACTGACGAGATCCTGTGTCAGGCGGCAGCATGACCTACAAGATTGGCGGCGACCGGGATAGGATGGAGGCCGATTGGATTTCAATCCCACCCAGCTCTTCTGCATGCCCGCCACCGGCAGGCTTCGCCAAGGCGCCAGAGGATCGTACCCCCGTGGTTCCCGCCAAAGACTTCAAAAAACGCATGGTCGTCGAGATCGACGGCGCCCCGCACATGATCGAGCAGATCCAGGTCCAGACCCCGTCGGCCCGGGGCGCGGCGACGCTCTACAAGATCAAGGCCCGCAACCTCAAGAGCCGACAGCGGGTCGACAAGACCTACAAGGGCACTGACAGCCTCGCCGAGTCGAGCTTCGAGCGTCGGCCGGTGCAGTACCTTTACCGCGATGCCGACGGCTTCCACTTCATGGACGCCGAGAACTACGACCAGTTCTCCCTTCCGGTCGAGACGGTCGAGGACCAGGCCCCGTACATGACCGAGAACATGGAGGGTGTCGAGTCGCTGGTCGTTGACGAGGAGGTCATCGGCATCGAGATCCCCGATACGGTCGCGCTGGAGATCGTTGAGACCAACCCCGGCGTGAAGGGGAACTCGGCCACCGGCCGTACCAAGCCGGCCCGGCTCTCCACCGGCGCCGTGGTTCAGGTTCCCGAGCATCTCGATCAGGGCGTGGTCGTCCGGGTGGACACTCGCAATGGGGACTACCTGGGACGCGCGACCTGAGCCGCCTCGGGGATGATCGAGGGCCAACGATGTGAGCTGGACCATCCTCTGTCCCCGTTGCGGCGCCGTTCCGCCGATGCCGGGCGAGGCCGACCCCGTGCAGGTTTGCGCCCTGTGCGGACATCGCGTTCGTTCCGGGATCGAGCCTGTCCAACCGACGGACCGACGGTATGGCTTTGAGCGCACCCGCTGCGGCTGTGAACTCTGCCAGGCGTATTGCCGATACGTCCCCGGCCGACTCGACGTGGCGGACCTCGAACGGCTCTGTCCCGAGGGACAGGACGTCTTCACCTGGGCCGAGCACCACTTGCGAGCTGTCCCCGATGCCCCGTCCCCAAAACTTGTGCCCGTCCGGCGATCGAACGGCCACTGCCACTGGTATCTCGACGACAAGTGCCTCGTCCACCAGAACGCCCCCTACGGCTGCGCCTACTTCGACTCGCACATGGACCTGGCCGAGGTCACCCGCCGGTCGCGGGCGGCGAGCCGCGAAGCCGGGACGACGCCGACCGTAACGGTCTGTTCACCCGCGTCTGGCGATACCTGTGCGATCGGGGGCTGACGACGCCGTCCGGCGATCGCGACGGCCTCGACGCGGAGATGGCCCGCATCCAGCGCGGCGAACGGCCCCATTGAACGGCGAGCGGATCAAGCCGGGCCGTCGTCGCCGGACCGTTCCACGTGGAACTTCGGGAAGCGTCACGGGATAACCGTCAGGCCACCCGATCATCGCTCGTTCGCCAGTTGGCAAAATAGGGACATCCAGCTGCTCCCTTCACAACTTCAATCAGGAGGCGTTATGCGAACGGGCAGGGCTGGTGGAGACAAGGTGGGGCTGGTCGGCGTGGGGATGGTGGGGGCCTCGTTCGCCTACGCCTTGATGCAATCCGGGATCGCGAACGAACTGATCCTGATCGACGCCGATCGAGACCGTGCCGACGGCGAGGCCATGGACCTGAACCACGGCCTGCCGTTCGTCCGGACGATGGGCATTCGCGTCGGGGAGTACCCCGACCTGGCCGGGTGCGACGTTGTGGTCGTCTGCGCGGGCGCGAACCAGCGTCCGGGCCAGACCCGGCTCGACCTGCTACGGAAGAACGCCAACGTGATGCGCGACGTGGTCCCGAAGGTCGTGGCCGCGAACCCGGATGGGATTGTTTTGATCGCCAGCAACCCGGTGGACATCCTCACCCTGATCGCGGCCGAGGCTCTCCGGCCTGCCACGAGGACAAGTGCTCGGCTCGGGTACGATCCTCGATACGTCACGCTTTCGGTTCTTGCTGGCGGAACACTACGGGGTCGACTCGAGGAGCGTTCACTCCCATGTCGTGGGTGAGCATGGCGACTCCGAACTGGCGGTCTGGAGCCTGGCCAACATCGCTGGCGTACGACTCCCCGATTTCGTCGGCCCCGAGGGACGCGGTTACGACCGCGCCGCGCTTGATGACGTCTTCGAGCGAACCCGCAACGCCGCCTACGAGATCATCAAGCGCAAGCGGGCGACGTACTACGCCATCGGCCTGGGTCTCCTGACGATCGTCGAGGCGATCCTCCGCGATCAGCGGACGGTCCTCACGGTAAGTAGCCCTCTCGACGGGCCATTCGGCGTTTCGGGGATCGCCTCCAGTCTGCCAACAATCGTCGGCCACCGGGGCGCGGAGGAGGTTCTGGCCATCCCCATGAGCCCCGAGGAGGTCCGGGCCTTTCAGCACTCCGCGGCGACGCTGAATGAGTGGTATGCCGCACTCGGTGCTTGAACGTCGGAACCGGGGGATTCAAGATAGTCTCGGGAGTCGTGGAGGAACCCAGGGCCCGGCGTCACTTCTTTTTCTCGCCCGCCTTCTTGGCGGCGGAGTGGGCCACGGCGAACGCCTTGCTCTCGTCGTGGTCGTACTGCTCGTAGGCGCTGTTGTACGCCTCCAGGAACGCCTTTTTCTGATGACTGTCGTACTGATCGACCTGGGATTTGGGCAGGTCCGACACGCTCTTGTAGGGCATGGTCGTTCACCTCGTGCGATGGGGAAAGGGCCAGCCAGGTCCGAACCTCCAAAACGCAACCGCCGTGCCAGGGACCGGCAGGTGACCGCCCGAGGGCCCGCCGGCATTGTCCCGTCGGGTTGACGCCCGGGAGCCGCCTGGGGTAGGCTCGATCGGGTGAGTCGCACTCTTGGCGACGTTTCCTCGGCCCTGGGACTGGGAGAGAGAGGGCACCTGTCGTGGCCTCGCTGTTCGTCATCCAAGGGGCCGACCAGGGGAAGCGTTTCGAGCTTCAGGGCAGGCCAACCGCCCTGGGTCGCGACGGCTCGAACCCGATCCGTCTCCATGACAACGAGGTCTCGCGACGGCACGCCGAGGTCCGCCCGATCGACGAGCGGAGCTTCCGCATCGTTGACCTCGACTCGGCCAACGGGACCTTCCTCAACGGTCGTCCAGTAGACGACGAACCGCTGCACAGCGGCGATCAGGTGCGGCTGGGCCGCACCGTGATGCTCTTCAGCGAAGGCCCCGCGCCGGCCGGCAGCGCGCTGACCGAACGGGTTGACCTGCTCGGCCGCGCCAGCGCCGAGGACCGTTCGGCGATCGTCCGCAGCATCCCCGCCGGTGAGGCCTCGCGCGTGCTGGAGGCGCCGGCCGAGGTCGGCGAGTGGCTCAAGGTTCGGCTCGCGAACCTGGCCGTGATGTACCAGGCGACCCAGGCCGTCAGCCATATCCTCGACACCGACGAGCTGCTTCCGCGCGTGCTGCAACTGGTCTTCGAGTCGATCGGCGCCGACCGCGCCGCGGTGCTCATGGCCGAGCCGTCGGAGGAGGGACCGGACCAGACGCGAACTGGTGCCGAGGGTCGTCCGCTGGCGGGGCGAGGCCGACCCCGACGAGCGGATGACCATCTCGCGGTCGATCGTCGACCACGTCCAGCAGACCGGCCAGGGGGTGATCTCGACCGACGCCCCGGCCGACGAGCGGTTCAGCGCCGCGCAATCCATCGTCGATTATGGCATCCGCGAGGCGATCTGCGTTCCGATCCAGGGGCGGCACTCGACGCTCGGCGTGCTCTACGCCGACCTGCGGACCGCACCTGACTTCACCCCGGACGTCAACACCCGCCCCGGCCACGTCAGGGGGAAGCTCACCAACGACCACCTCCGGCTGATGGTCGCCATCGGCCACCAGGCCGGGCCTGGCGATCGAGAACACCCGGTTCTACGAGGCCAAGCTCCAGGCCGAGCGGCTGGCGGCCGTCGGCCAGACCATCGCCACCCTCTCGCACCACATCAAGAACATCCTCCAGGGCCTGCGCGGCGGAAGCTACCTGATCGACCTGGGGCTCAAGGAGAAGGACGAGACGATCACCCGTCGGGGTTGGTCGATCGTCGAGAAGAACCAGGCCAAGATTTACAACCTGGTCATGGACATGCTGTCCTTCTCCAAGGATCGCGAGCCGGCGCTGGAGTCGGTCGACCTGAACGAGACGATCGGCGACGTGGTCGAACTGATGCAGTCGCGGGCCGAGGAGCTGGGGGTCGTCCTGGCCTGGGAGCCCGGCGGCGGACATCCCGGAGGTACAGATCGACCCGGAGGGCATCCACCGGGCCGTGCTGAACATCGTCACCAACGCCATCGACGCCTCCGAGGACGCTCCCGATGGGGGCCGGGTCGTCGATTTCGACCTCCTGGGACGGCCGAGCACGAACTCGCCCGCGGATCGGTGTGACCGACAACGGCGTGGGCATCCCGGAGGAGGAACTGCCCCGCCTCTTCCAGATCTTCGCCTCGACGAAGGGCACGCGCGGCACCGGCCTCGGCCTGCCGGTCTCGCAGAAGATCGTCCGGGAGCACGGCGGCCGGATCGTCGTGGAGTCCGAACGTCGGCCGTGGCTCCACCTTCCAGGTCGAACTGCCTATGAGACGGGCCAACGGCAACGCTCCGGAGAGCGACGGGCCGGTGACGTCGGCCTGATCGGGTTGTCGGGCCGGGGCAGTGGGCCTCGGCCGGTACGGTTTGATCAGCTCTCGGGCCGAAACCGCCGCAACGCGCGGCCGTCGATCCGGACGGCGAGCAGCCGCCGGGCACGTTCCCGAAGCCCGTCCCACGGTAACGGCAACTCGGCCGGCACCTCCGGCGGGTCGCCATGCAATGGCTCGGGCCGGCCCTCGGCATCAACCTGGACGAACTGCATCAGACCGTCCATCCAGGGTCCGCCCCGACCGTTCAGGGGCGAGCCGAACAAGGCCACCACGACGTACGCCCGCGCCCGGACAACCTCCATCGCCCCGAATCTCCATGACGTGGCCGACCGGCACCGGCCGGAAGCAGCGGAGGTCCAGCACCCGCTTCAGGACCAGGTTGGCCGTGTCGCCGGCCGCCCGGTACGCCGTGGCATAGCCCGCCTCCAGCGCCAGCGACATCAGCACGCCCGCGTAGAGCGTCCCGTGGTGGTTGGCGTCGCGCGGCAAGATCAGTCGATGCGTCAGGGTTTCTTGCACCATCCTCGGCTCCAGTGCCCCGACGCTCGACCGCGAGCCAGGCCACCGGAGTGCTACCTTACCATCCCCAACCCACCGTCGCAACGAGGCGGGAACCTCGAACCTCTCACTTTCAGTTTCATTGTGTGCAAGCAACGCCCTGCATGCCCTGGCCGCGTCGATGATGGGCTTTCAGGCCTCGTATTATTTTGCCGCCATGCCCTTCACCGTCTCCTTCGCCATTCCTGTTCAATTTACGGGAATCACGATTCGCGTCGCATTCTTACGGACGAGCCCGCCTGGAATCTTCTCCAGATTCCGTGTCACACGTCCGTCGATCCCGCGTATCCTCTGCAGTTAGGACATGATCGCACTCTCGTTCTTGCATGGTTGCTTGGTTCATCCCAGGGTGATCTCGGCCTCTGGTCTCTTCCGCCTGCAACGTCATCGAGTTCGGGTTCCTCGCCACATTGGTTTCGCGTTGTCGCTCCCGGCGACCGATATCGACAAGAATCACGGTTCTCGTCTTGAACGTGACCGACATGAACCCGACCTGGAAGGGACGGGGCTGGACGGAATGGATCCGACGTACATGCCTGCTCAAAATGGGTTCGAGGGAACGCATGCGGGCCGGCCTCGCTCGGATCGACGCCGTCCGAGCCCTTGAACTCGTCGTTGAGCCCCAATTTCATGCATCCAGCCATCGCTGCTTTCCTGAACCATCTCCGTACCGAGCGTCGTGCCTCGCCGCACACGCTGCGGTCCTACGGGGATGATCTGGCCCTCTTCGAGAATACCTGAATGAGGCAGTGGGGGAGGATGCCGACCCGACTGAGGCCGATGCGCGACGGCTGCGGGCCTATTCGGCGTGGCTGAGCGGACGGGGGTATGCCCCGAGCACCATCGCCCGCCGCCTGGCGTGTCTGCGTTCCTTCTTCCGCTACCAACGTCGCCAGGGGGTCGTGGCCGGCGACCCGGCCGGTAGCCTTCGAAACCCGAAGCAGCCCCGTCGGCTACCCCGTCCTCTACGGGTCGAGGAGGTGATCCGACTGCTCGAATCGATCCCGACGAGCGAGCCCGCCGGCGTCCGCGACCGGGCGATGCTCGAAACGCTCTACGGGGGTGGCCTGCGGGTCGGCGAGCTGGTCGACCTCAATCTCGACGACATCGACTTCGACCGCGAACTGGTGCGGGCCCGGGGCAAGGGCCGTCGCGAGCGGCTCTGCCCGATCGGTGGCGAGGCGATCGCCTGGCTGCGGCACTGGCGGGCCCTGCGACGGCCGAGGCAGCCCGACGAGCCGGCTCTCTTCCTGAACCGCTATGGCACCCGGCTGACCGCCCGTAGCGTCGGCCGGATGTTCGCCAACCGGCTGGTCGGCCTCGGCATCGACCTGGGTTCCAGTCCGCATTCGCTCCGCCACAGCTTCGCGACCCACCTGCTCGACCGCGGCGCCGACCTCCGCAGCGTGCAGGAGCTGCTCGGCCACCGTCGCCTGACCACCACTCAAATTTACACCCATGTGACCCAGGAGCGACTGCTTGATGTCTACAAGGAATCGCATCCGAGGGCCTGAGCAAATCGACGGCGGCCAGGGTGCCGGCCGCGGCCTCCGACGCGACCGACTCATACGGTGGGATCGCCGAGACCGGCCGTTCGATCGACCGATGCGTTTTGACGACACGGCCGACGCGACTTATACCTCTTGCAACGTGCAACTCCCCACGTGTGACGTTCGCCACTGTTCCCCGGCGGCGGACGGGTGCCCTCGACGGGCCGGCCGGACGGAACGGGCCGAGCCCTCCCGGGGCGTCGCCGCACAAACCGGCTGCACACCCGGCAACCACTCGCAACCGACCCCATTCAGGGATGACGGTTCGGCCCCTCGGTCCTTTTCCACCCGAGGCGCCCCAGAATGAGCGACCACCCCATGAGTCAGAACCGCGTGTTGCTCGTCCATCCCGATGAATCGGTGCGAGCGCCTGCTAAGCTCGATGCTCCAGACGATGAACTGCCGCATCGAGGAGGCCCCGAACGACCGGGCCGCCGTCCGTAAGCTGGAGCATGCCTCGACCGACGCGGTGCTCGCCGGCTGCGACCCGATGGACTCGGAGGCCCTCGAACTGCTGGCCTATCTCCGCCGCAAGCACCCGGAGGTGCCCTGCGTCCTGCTGTTCAACGAGCCACACCCCGATCGCGTTCGCGAGGCGTTGACCTGGGGCGCCTCGTCGGTCCTGAAGTTCCCCCTGCCCGCCAACAGCCTGCGTGCCGCCATGGCGCAGGCGCTCGGCACGACCGAGCCGCAACCGGCCCCCGTGGGGCGTATCGGGCCCATGTCCGTTGCCAGCGGAGCAGGGGCGAGCGGCGGCGTCGCCGAACTCCCTCATACGCTCGGCGCCTCCGCAACCAGTAACGGATACCATCACGAGCCCCCGCCCTCGTTCTCAACGGAATTCGCCGGGGTTGTCGGCGAGGACACGAACCTGCGACAGGCCGTCGAACTGGCCGCCTCGATCGCATCGACCGCGCCCCCGTTCTGCTCGTCGGCGAGCGGGGCACCGGCAAGACCCTCCTGGCCCGTACCCTCCACAGCCACAGCACCCGACGCGATAGCCCGATGGTCGAGATGAGCTGCTCCAGCCTCACCGAGACCGGCATCGAGCTCGAACTGTACGGCCAGATCCTGCCCGACGGCCGTCTTCGGCCCGGCAAAATCGCCGCGGCCCAGGGAGGCACCCTCTACATCGACGAGGTCGCCTGCGCTATCCCCTAGCCTTCAGTTGCGGTTGCTTCGGGCCGCTCCAGGACGGATCCGTACACGCCGGTCGGCTCGGATCGCCCCTGCAAGGTGGATGTCCGATTCGTCCTGGCCTCCAGCGAGGACCTGGGCGCGCTGGTCGAGAGCGAACAGTTCCGGGCCGACCTGTACTACCGCATCAGCGTCGTGACCCTCAACATCCCGCCGCTCCGGCACCGGGGCGACGACGTCGCGCGGCTGGCGGACTACTTCCGCGACCGCTTTGCTCGCGAGATCGGCCGTCCCGCCGGCAGCTTCAGTCCCGATGCGCTGGAGATGCTCCGCAACCACTCCTGGCCCGGCAACGTCCTGGAGCTGGAAAACGCCGTCGAGCGGGCCGTCGTCCACTGCCGAGGCCCGCGCATCGAGTCGATCCACCTGGACCTCAACCCGATCCGTACCGACCGCCCCACCCCGGCCGCCAACGTCCGTTCCGTGCCCGGCAAACTCGCCACCGGCGACATCCTGCCGCTGAAGGAAGCCCTCGAAGCCCCCGAGCGCGAGCTGATCCTCCGCGCCCTCCAGGCCCTGAACTGGAACCGCCAGGAGACGGCCCGCGTTCTCGACATCAACCGAACCACCCTCTACAAGAAGATGAAGAAGTACGGCCTTCTCTTCGACGAGCCGGTCTGGGCCAACTGACATCCGGGCCAGCCGGTTGGCCCCACTCCCACACCCCTGGCCCGGGTCGGCGGACAACGCCCGGAACCACGTTCCCCCGCGTGGTCCCGGGCGTTCTCATTCGTCGAGATCTCATTTGATCGACGTGGCTCAGGCGTCCATCTGACAGCTTCGATCCGATTTACGTAGGTCAGGCTTCAGCCTGATATCTTCAATACGTAAATCGGAAAAAATTCGCATAGATGTGTTTCATGGATTAACCACCGCCTCCCGCCAACCGTCCGGCGCCTCCATCGGCGACGACGGTGGGGATGCACCTTCAGGTCAAGATGTTCGACTTCCTCGGGCGCGATCACCAGCAGGTCAAATGTGTCGGGGATCGGCCCTCCGGCGTCGATGGCCTCGGGAAAG
This sequence comes from uncultured Isosphaeraceae bacterium, assembly GCA_963779675.1. Taxonomy (GTDB): domain Bacteria; phylum Planctomycetota; class Planctomycetia; order Isosphaerales; family Isosphaeraceae; genus CAVZZM01. Next base: position 661,861 of record CAVZZM010000012.1, on the reverse strand, counting down.
GCCGCCGGGTCGGGGTGACGCGGCGCTCCCGGCTCGGGCCACGCGAACAGGGCGCGGGCCGCGTCCGACAGCTCCCCCCACAACTCGCCCCGCCTCGGATCGTCCGTCTCCGCCGAGACGATCTCCACCCACCCGGCCACCCGGAATTGCTCCCGACGGCCCGGCAACCAGAAGACCAGCTCCGTATGCGGGTTCCGCCTCAATTGCGTGTTCTTACCACTCCGCGCATCGGAGCAGACCCACAACGTCCCATCCGGCTGGGCCCGCCGACAGACCACCGACCGCACACGGGGACGCCCGTTCTCATCCACCGTCGCCAGCGCCACCACGTAAGGCCGGGATGCGTATTCCGCATCGAGGGCGGCTCGGAGTTCGGGGAGCCAGGGGAGGACGGCACTCGGGGCATCAGTCATTCCACCACCTTGGCCCTACCGAGCCAGCTCGACAACGTGCTGACGGAGCCATTCGGTGAAGTCCTCTCGGCTCAACAAGCCGGCGGCAAGTCGTAGAACCAGCGCTTCCTGCTCGTCCACGTTGGAATCGATCTGCCATCCGTTCAGGACGAGGAAAACCTCCATGGACGCGTGACCGATCCGCTTATTTCCATCAACGAACGAGTGGTTTTTGACGAGAGAGAAGGCCAGGGCCGCCGCTTTCTCGACGATCGTCGGATAAAGGTCCTCGCCGCCGAAAGTCATCCGAGGCTGTGCGACCGCGGATTCCAGCAGACCACGATCCTTGACCCCCGAGTCTCCCCCGCTGCGGGCGATCACGTCGCGGTGCAATTCCAGGACTTCGTCGATCGTCAGGTAGATCATCTCGGTTCAGGACAGACGTCGGTAGAGTTCGGCGTTCTTTTCCAGGACGTGGTCCGCGGCCCGACGAAACGCCTCGCGACGCTCGGCGATCAACCGTTCGATCGACTCGCGGGCCAGTTCTTCCGCCGAGACGCCCCGTTCCATGGCCAGATCTCTCAGGCTGACCAGGCTATCTTCGTGCAATTCAACAGTGATCGTGGTCATGCCGTGAAACCTCCAGCAATCTGAGCGAGTCCTTGCTAACCAAATCTCAGGGGCCTTCTGGGGGCAAGAGGTCCCGGACGGCAATTCGCCCCACCTCGCGGTTTTCGATGATGATGGGGACCGCGTCGTCGGGGCCGTGGACCGTTCGTCGAGCGTAGGCGTTACCGGTCGGCTCGGCGTGGATCTCAAGACGGCGCTCCAGGACGTTCACGATCCAGTAAACGGGGATGCCTTCTGCGGCGTAGGCGCCGGCGAGCCGCCGGTCGTCGGCGATGCTGGAGAGGGACACCTCGATGAGCAAGAGGACAGCGGCGGAGGTCAACAGGTCACTCAGCCGATCGACGACCCGCCCTCGGATGACAACCAGGACGGGTTGCGGCACGCTGGGCTCCCGGAGCAGGGCCATCGGCTGCTCGCGATCCACATCGAACCCCTCGGGCAGCACGGCCAGCAGGGCATCGTAGCACTTCCGAACCGTGGCCGAATGCAGTCGTCCGATCGGCATGAGTGGCGCCAGCCTCCCCCGCCAGAGATACACCCGGTCCTTCTCCTTGAGGATGCCGGCGTGGATCATCTCGGTGTACATGGCGACTGTGATCGGCCACAAGGGGGGATCATTCCCATCCGGGCCGGGAATCGCCGGCCGAGTCTATCGCGACGCTCAACGGCCAGTCCTCCATTCGATCCGATTGTCGGTCCTGATCGTGAAGTCGCCACGCGGCGTAGGCCAGGGCGTCGTCGAGATCGGCCGGTTCGAGATCGGGGTACGCCTGGAGAATACGCTCCCGAGACTCACCCGACGCGAGCAACCTCACGATCGTCCCGACCGTCACCCGCAGGCCGCGAATGCACGGCTTCCCACCCATGACCTTCGGGTTGTGCGTGATGCGTGCGACCGTCACGGCGTCTCAACTCCGGGAGAGGCGACCGAATTCGTGAATGCGATCGGGCGGCACTGGCCGAAACAATGCCGCCCGACCGGTGCCCGGCGTCCGAGAGCCCTCAGCTCTTGATGATCTCCCTAACCGTCTGCCCGGCGGGGATCATCGGCAGGACGTGCTCCTGGTAGGGGACGAGGACGTCGAGGACGTACGGGCCGTCGTGGGCGATCATCTCCTTGAGGGCGTCGATCAGCTCCTCCTTCTTGCGGACCTGCCGCGCCTTGACGCCGAAGCCCCTGGCGATGGCGACGAAGTCGGGGTAGGTGACGTCGGGGAGAGCGCCGTTGCCCTTGCCGATGGCCTCGGGGTGGTCGACGGGGCCGAGGTAGGTGTGGGCGCGGTTGCCGGCGTGGAAGCGGTCTTCCCACTGGACGACCATGCCGAGGTGCTGGTTGTTCAGCACGATCACCTTCACCGGCAGGTTCTCGCAGTAGCAGGTGGCCAGCTCCTGGATGTTCATCAGGAAGCTGCCGTCGCCGTCGATGTCGACGACCAGCTTGTCGGGGAAGGCCGCCTGCGCGCCCATCGCCGCCGGCAGGCCGAAGCCCATCGAGCCCAGGCCGCCGGAGGTGATCCAGGTGCGGGCGTTCTGGAACTTCGTCCACTGCGCGGCCCACATCTGGTGCTGGCCGACGCCGGTGGACATGATGAAGTCGCCGCCGGTCATCTCCGAGAACTTGTCGATGACGTACTGGGGCAGGATCGCGTCGTCGCGCTGATCGTAGGTCATCGGGTCCGAGGCGCGCCAGGCGTCGACCTGGCGGTGCCAGTCGGTCAGGTCGCCGGTCTCGACCAGCGGGTTGACGGCCGTCGAGGAAGTGCTTGACGTCGGTGTGGACGGCGATGTGCGCCGCCTTGTTCTTGTTGATCTCCGAGGCGTCGATGTCGACGTGGACGATCCGGCCGTGCTTGGCGAACTCGCTGAGCTTGCCGGTGACGCGGTCGTCGAACCGCACGCCGAAGGCCAGCAGCAGGTCGGCCTCGTTGATCGCGTAGTTCGAGTAGACCGTGCCGTGCATGCCGAGCATGCCGAGCGAGAGGTAGTGGTCGCTGGGCATCGAGCCGAGGCCCTGCAAGGTCATCGCCACGGGGATCTTGGTCTTCTCGGCGAACTCGCGCAGCTCGGCCGAGGCGCCGGAGGCGACCACGCCGCCGCCGCAATAGATGATCGGCTTGCGGCTGGCCTTGATCGCCGCCAGGGCAAGCTGGATCATCTCCGGCGCGGCGCGGCCGGGCAGGCGGTAGCCGGGCAGGTCCATCGGCGGGTCGAAGTCGGGATCGGGAACCAGGGTGTTCTGGATGTCCTTGGGCATGTCGATCAGGACCGGCCCCGGCCGGCCGGTGCTGGCGATGTGGAAGGCCTCCTTGACGATCCGGGCGATGTCGCGGGCGTTCTGCACCAGGTAGTGATGCTTGGTGATCGCCCGGCAGACCTCGACCATCGGGGTCTCCTGGAAGGCGTCGGTGCCGATGACCTTCGTCGGCACCTGGCCGGTGATCGCGACCAGCGGCAGGCTGTCCATCTTGGCGTCGGCCAGGCCGGTCACCAGGTTCAGCGCCCCGGGCCCGGAGGTCGCCATCACCACGCCCGGCTTGCCGGTGACGCGGGCGTACCCCTCGGCCGCGAAGATGCCCCCCTGCTCGTGGCGGGGCAGGATCGTGCGGATCTGGTCCCGGACGCGCGTCAGCGCCTGGTGCATCGGCATGCTCGCGCCGCCGGGATAGGCGAAGATGACCTCGACGCCGTGCCGTACCAGGCCCTCGACCAGGACGTCGGCCCCGGTCATCGGCGGGCGGGCGGTGGTCGTCTCGGTACGGCGTTCGTCGATGGTGGCCACGAGTCCTGTCTCCTCTAACCAACCTGCGAAGTTATTGGGGCATGCGAGGCGCGGGGATTGCCCCGGGCTGTGGGATCGGGTCACTTATTGTACGCAACAGCCTGTCCCGGGGACAACCGTCCCTGCGTGGAGGTTCGGACCATGGAACGAAAACGTCAGCCGATCCGCGAACTGCTGATCTGGGCAAGCGTTCTCATCCTCGGCTACGGCGCCCTGGAACTTGCCTCGGCGCGAAAGCAAACGCGCATCAAGCAACGCATCCAGGCCCAGCAGGATCGAATCCACACCCAGATCGCCGCGGAGCAGGAGAGGGCTGATGTACCGGCCCCCGTGCCCCAGCCATAAAAATGAGGATGGCACACGGATCGCGCCGCGAGCGTCATTTCGACGGTCGTTCGCGACCTTGCTGGTTGACGCGATCCAGTTCGGCCTGCATCGTCTTGACCCGGTCGGGATGCTGGTTGGCGAGGTTTTCGGACTCGTCCAGGTCGTTTTCGAGGTTGTAGAGCGCCCCGGCGGGGGCGTCCTTGCGGGCGGCCTGTTGTTTGGCCGCATCATCGCTATAGCGATCGCGACGGACGGCGTTGGTCGGGATGAACTTCCAGGGGCCTTGCCGCAGCGCGGTGGTGATCGCCGCCACCCTGTTCGACAAGCTGGTCACGTCCCTTCGAGGATGTCCCGAGCAGCGCCGGCAGGACGTTCGCGCTGTCCGGCCCGGCGTCGTCGGGAAGCTCCTGGCCGACGAGTGCCGCCAGGCTGGCGAGCAGGTCGACCTGGCTGATCAGGGCGTTGGAGGTGGTGCCCGGCTTGATCTGCCCCGGCCAGCGGACGAGGAACGGGATGCGAGTCCCCCCCTCATAGATGCTGTACTTGCCGCCCCGCAGGCCGTCGGCCGGCGTGTGGCCGCCGAGCTTCTCGACCGCCTGGTCCTGGTAGCCGTCGTCAACGACCGGGCCGTTGTCGCTGGTGACGATCACCAGCGTGTCGTCGGCCAGGCCGAGCCGGTCGAGCGTTTTCAGAACCTCGCCGACGGCCCAGTCGAACTGGACGATCACGTCGCCGCGCGGCCCCAGGCCGGTCTGTCCCGCGAACCGGGGGTTCGGCACGCGGGGGACGTGGATGTCGTGGGTCGCGAAGTAGAGGAAGAACGGCCGGTCCTTGTTCCGCTCGATGAACGCGGTCGCCTGGCCGGTCATGACGTCGGCCATGTCCTCGTCGACCCAGCGGGCGGACTTGCCACCGTCCATGTAGCCGATCCGGCTGATGCCGTTGACGATCGTCTGGTCGTGGCCGTGGCTGGGGTGGACCTTGAGCAGCTCGGGGTGCTCCTTGCCCGTCGGCTCGTCGCCGATCGGCTCTTGTAGCTCACGCGGATCGGGTCGGCCGGGTCGAGGCCGACGACGCGGTGGTTCTCGACGTAGACGCAAGGCACCCGGTCGCCGGTGGCGGGGACCAGGAACGCATAGTCGAAGCCGATCTCCAGCGGGCCGGGCGCGATCTTGCCGTTCCAGTCGACGTCGCCGTCGCCGAGCCCCAGGTGCCACTTGCCGACCGCTCCGGTCGCGTACCCGGCCTGCTTCAGCATCGAGGCCAGCGTCGTGCGCCCCGGCTCGATGATCAGCGCGGCGTCGCCCGGCAAGATGCCCGTGCCCGCCTTCCGCCAGGCGTACTCGCCGGTCAGCAGCGCGTACCGCGACGGCGTGCAGGTGGCGGCCGGCGCGTGGGCGTCGGTGAACCGCAGGCCCTCCGCGGCCAGCCGGTCGATGTTCGGCGTCTTGACGGCGGTCGCCCCGTAGCAGCTGACGTCGCCGTATCCCAGATCGTCGGCGTAGATCAGCACGACGTTCGGGGCCGCTCCTCGGCGGCGGTCACGGTCCCGGCCAGCACGGCCAGCAGGGTGGCGACGAGGCCCGTCGCGACGTTCGGCAGGTTCGACATGGTGCGTATCCATTTGTCGGGGATCAGGAGGAGCGTTCCCGGTCGCTGATTGTAGGAGCAGGCCCCCAGCCTCGCAAGCGGCCGATCGACCGACCTCGACGACGCGCGGCAATGCAATCGTGTCCCCGCGATCCGAGGGGGATGGTCCCGCTTCCGGCTCATCGAGGGGCCGCGACCGCTCCGGTTGTCGGCTGGAACGGTGCCGGGGACGCCGGGCTCGGCGGCGTTGGGGGTGTCACGGCCTGGTCCCCCGCGACCGAGGCCCGTTGAAGCGAGTGGATGAGAGTGGCGGCGCCGAGGGCCGTGAGCAGGTCGGCCTGCGCCTGGGTGGCCTGCCAGATCGCGTCGAGCCGGGCGTTTTCGAGCTGAATCAGCCGCTGACGGGCCTGGAGGAGGTTCGACAGGTCGGTCTGTCCCGCTTCAAAAAGCCGCTCGATGGTCCCTACCGACTGCTTCAGGCGATCCGTCAGGCCGTCCGTGCGTTCCACAAGCTGATTGGCCTGGTTCCACTTGGCCGTCGCCGCCCGGACCTGGGCAACCGTCCGCTTCTGGACCTGCTCCAGCGCCACGCACGCCCGTCGGAGTTCGGCTTCCCGCTGGTTGACCAGCGGCTGGCCGTTGTTCCAGATCGGGATCGGGGTGATGTAGACGAACCCGAAGAACTGCGAGCCCTGCTCGTCCCGCTCGTACACCGGCCCGACGACCGGGGTCGGGATGCGGTCCCCCCTCGCCAGGCCGACGGCGGCGCAGGGCCCCGTCCACCTGCGCCCGTGCCGCATGAATCTCGGGACGGCTCTGGAGCGCCGTCTGGATGAGTTTCTCGTCGGCGGCTTCCGGGAGGACCGTGGGCAGGATGAACTCGCCGAGCGGTTCCGCCGTGCCGGCCGTCTCCGGAGTGCCGATCTGGTTGCGCAGGTCGGTCAGGGCGATGGCATAATCCTGTCGGGCGACCTCGACCTGCTGGCGGGTCGCCTCGGACTCCACCTCGGCCAGGGCGACGGCATCGGCCGTGACCTGGTTGGCCTCCAGCCGACGCCGCAGGGTCCCCACGAGCCGGTCGTTGAAGTCGGCAAGGTCCTCCGCCACCTCCAGCTTCTCGCGGCGGTAGGCGGCCGTCTGGAAGAAGCGGTACGTCTGCACCAGCGCCAGCAGCTCGGCCTGAAGCACGGTCCACTGCTGCTGGTTAAGCGCGGCCCGGGCGATCGCGTAACGGTAGCGCGTCTGATGGCCCAGTTCGACCGGCTGGCGGAGCGAGAAGTACATCAGCGCATCTTTTTGATCCAGGTGCGGCCCGATCGTGCGACCGTTGGGCAGGGTCGTGCCCGGAACCCGCTCGTAGACCCCCGGACGTATGTCCACCCAGAGGGTGGGGTTGAGCGTCGTCGGGAACCGGCGCGCGACCTCGACCGCCTCCGGCGACGCGGCATTGCCCGGCACGTTCCCCTGTCGTAGCGAGACCAGGTCAGGGTTGCTGGTCAAGGCCCCGTAGAGTGCGGTCTGAAGGCTGAGCGACTGGCCCCCCTCGGGCGATTCCACGATCGCGGGCAGGCTGGCCTCGGGCATCGCCGCCGATCCGAGCGGTAGCGACATGTCCCCCACGCCGGCCTGGGCACGACGGAGTGGCGGGTCGGGGGCCGGGCGGCGAATGGCCTCGGGGATTGGGGTCGAGGTTCCTGGCGCCGTCGGGCTGCGGCGCTGGACCGCGTCGGGAGGCGGGCTCGAACGTCCTGGAGGCGGGGGCACGGTGTTCTCCTGGCGCCGAAATCGGTCGAAGTGCCACCAGCGGGGCGAGCGGGAACCCGACTCCGCGGGGCCTGCCGATCGTCTCATCCCCGGACCTGAGTCGGGCCCCGCGACACCGATACGGAGCGTCGGGAATGGAGTCGGTGTCTGGGCCCGGGACGCCGAGGTGAAGTCCGTCCCGATGCCGAGGATCGCCAGCAGTAGGAATCGTCGCATGGGTCGGCATCCTGCCCTGGAACAAAATGAGCGCGGCCGTCGGCATCCCGAGCGTCGGCCGCGTTCCGAAGGGACCCAGCCCCGGTCGGAACTTCGCTCAATCCTCTCTATCGGTTCGGGCCCAAACGCGCTCCTCGATAAGAAAGAACTCACCAAAACCTCCCCTGTCACGCGAACTCTTGCCGGATATGGTGAACGTATCGGCGGAGGGGCAACTGGCCCTGAAGGCGCGTTCGATCGTGGAGGCGGGTGGTATGGGGATTCGATGGTGGTGGATGTCCGGGGCGTTGATCCTGTCGGGGCTAGCCGGTTGCGGCGCACGGGGGGGGCCAGGTGCGTCCGAGGAACCGGGGGCGGCGCCCGTGGCCTTCGTCACGGTCCGGACCGAGCCGGCTCGGGTAGGAACCGTCGCCGAGGTCGTCGAGGGCCTGGGCCGTTGCGAGGCCCTGCCGGACCACCTCGCGACCTTGACCCCGGCGGTCGAGGGGCACGTCGAGGATCTTCTCGTCGCGCAGGGCACTCCGGTCCAGAAGGGCCAGCCGATCCTCGAACTCGACCGGTCGGTCGCCCGGGCGGACCTGGCCGAGAAGACGGCCAGCCGAGACGGCCTCAAGGCATCCCTCGGCGCTGCTGAAATCGCTCCCCCGGCCCGAAGAGCGTCGGGCCAATGAGCTTGCGGTCGAGCAGGGGAAAGTCGCGGTCGCCCGGGCCCAGTCGATCCTCGAAGAACCTCCAGCCCCTCCTGGCCCGTCACGAGGTGTCCGACCAGCAAGCCTTCGACGCCGAGAAGGCGCTCGACGCGGCCCGCTTGCAGCAGGAGACGGCCGAGGCCACGCTCCACGCCATGATGATCGGCCCCCGTCCCGAGGCGGTGGCCGAGGCCGAGGGCCGGATCAAGACGGCCGAGGGGCTGGTCGAGTTCTCCCAGGCGCATCTGGATCTCCATACCATCCGCGCCCGATCGACGGTGTGCTCGACAGCCTGACCTGCCACCCTGGCCAGACGATCTCCGTCGGCACGCCGATCGGCGAGGTGGTCGATACCGGGCAGGTCTTCGCCGTCGTCTGGCTGCCTTCAAGGCTGGTGCGGGCCGTGCGGGCCGGGCAGCCGGCCCGCGTGACCATCGCGGGGCCTGAGTCCCTCGAGACCGTCGCGGCGGAACGATCCGGAGGCGGGGCTGGCCGGCACGGTCGCGTTCCTCGGCCGGGTCGCCGACCCGCAAACGGGCAACCTGCCGATCCGCGTCCTCATCGACAACCCAGAAGGGCGGCTCACCATCGGGCAGGCGGTCCGGGTGACGATCACCGTCGACGAGCGCCAGGGCGTGCTGCAAGTCCCCGTCGCCGCCATCTACGACCTGGGCGAAGGCCCCGTGCTGAACGTCGTCCGCGACGGCATGGTCGCCACCCTGAGCCCCGAGGTCGGCGCGGAGCAGGGCGGGTGGGTCGCCGTCTCGGGCACCGATCTCGAGGAGGGCGAGCCGGTGATCGTCGAGGGCGGCTACAACCTGCCCGAGGAGACCCCGGTCAACCTGGCGGAAGAAACGGTCGCCGCCCGGACGGAGAACCGCCGATGAGCATGGTCGTGGAAGCGGGGACCGGGGACCGAACGAACACCGTCGGGATCAACCTGGTCGCCCTGGCCGGCCGTACTTCGGCCTGATCGTGTTGACCGCGGGGCTCCTGACCGCCTTCGGCCTCGTCTCGATGCGCGCATGCCCAGCGGGATCTACCCCGAGGTTGCTTTCCCGAGGATCGTGGTGATTGCCCAGTCGCCGGGCCTCGCGGTCAAGGACGTCGAGGTCGCCGTCACCCGGCCGATCGAGGAGGCCGTCAGCATCGTCCTGAACGTGGTCCGTGTCCGTTCCAAGTCGGTCCGGGGGGCCGCCGAGCTGTCGATCGATTTCGCCCCCGGGACGGACATGGTCCAGGCCCTCAACGACGTCCGCGCCCGCATGGCGGAGGTCGGCGCCCAACTGCCCGTGGGCACCACGACGATCACCGAGCGCCAGACCCCCTCGGTCTTCCCGATCATCTCGTTCGTTGTCACAGGTGGCCGCGATCCGTCCGCGCTGCACGATTACGCCTATTACGACCTGCGCCCCCGGATCAGTCGGATCGCCGACGTCTCCTACGTCACGGTGCAGGGGGGCGACATTCGCGAGATTCTCGTCGAAGTCGACCCTCAGGCCCTGGCCGCCGCCGGGCTGTCGATCGCCGACATCGCCGATCGGCTGGGCAAGGAGCACCGCCTCAAGGCCGTCGGGCGTCTGGACCGCGAGATGCTGCAGTACCAGGTGCTGGCCGACACCCTGGCCACCGATCCGCTCGACCTGGAAGACCGGGTCATCGTCCACAAGAACGGCCAGGCGATCCGCCTACGCGACCTGGGACGGGTGACGGCCTCGCACGAGGACCGCACGATGGCGATCCGGTCCGACGGCCGCAACGCCGTGGCCCTGACCGTCTTCCGACGCCTCGGCGGCAATGCCCTGGCCGTCTCGCGCGGTCTGGAGGCGGTGCTGGCCGACGCCTCGAAATCGGCCCCGCCCGGCGTCACGATCCGCCCGGTCTACGACCAGGGGCTCCTCGTCCGCACCGCCATCGCCAACGTCCGCGACGCGATCGTCGTCGGCGGCCTGTTCAGCGTGGTCATCCTGCTGCTGTTCCTCAAGAGCCTCCGGGCCACGCTGATCGCCTCGCTGGCCATCCCCCTGAGCCTGATCATCAGCTTCGCGTTCCTCTACATGACCGGCGACACGCTGAACCTGATGTCACTGGGCGGCCTGGCCGTGGCCATCGGCCTGATCATCGACGATACCGTGGTCGTGATCGAGAACATCGCGAGGCACCTGGCCGAGGGACAGTCCGGCGACGCGGCCGTGGACCGGGCCAGCAAGGAGATCAGCGGCGCGGTCATCGGCTCGACGTTCACGACGATCCTGGTCTTCCTGCCCCTGGCCTTCGTGCGCGGCGTCGTCGGCCAGTTCTTCCAGTCGCTCAGCCTGGCGCTGACGATCTCCTTGCTGGTCTCGATGGTCGTCAGCCTGACGATCATCCCGGTCCTGGCGGCGCGTTACCTGGGGCGTCGGCCGATGCCGACGACCGGCCCCATCTACAATCGGCTGGCGAACGGCTACGAGGGCCTCCTCCGGGGCGGCCTCCGGTTCCCGAAGACGGCCGTCGTCCTGGCGATCTTGACCCTGGTCCCCGGCTGGTGGCTCTTCCACCACATGGAGACGGGGTTCATGCCCGACATGGACGAGGGGGCCTTCGTGCTCGACTACGAGATGCCGGTCGGCACCTCGCTCGCCCAGACCGACAAGGTCATGCGTCGGGTCGAGGCCATCCTCCTGCGCACTCCCGACATCTCCGGGTACATCCGCCGGACCGGGGCGGAACTCGGGTTCTTCGCGACCGAAGCGTATACCGGCGACATCCTGGTCAGCCTCAAGCCGCCGGGCAGCCGACGCCCGATGACCGAGCTGTTCGACGTTCTCCGCGAGGAACTCGAGGCCGAGGTCCCGGAGCTGGAGACGGAACTCGTCCCGCTCGTCCTGGACCAGATCGGCGACCTCGCGGGGGTCGCCAGCCCGATCGAGGTGAAGGTCTTCGGCCCCGATTTCCCGGTGCTACGCGAACTCGCCGAACAGGTCGGGACGGTCGTCGAGGAGGTCCCCGGCGCCGTCGACGTCAACCCCCACGTCTACCTCGGCAACCCCGACATCGTGATCCGGCCCGACAGCGTCCAGACCGCGCAGGTCGGTCTGACGGAGATGGACGTCGAGGCCCAGCTCAACGCGGCGCTGTACGGCCAGGTCGCCAGCACGATCCCCGAGCAGGATCGGATGACCCGGATCCGGGTCCGCTACCCGGACCGGGTCCGCTTCGATCGCCAGCACCTGGCCCAGTTGCCGATCAGCCTGGCGACGGCGGCCCCCGTCTCCGGGGTCGCGACCCCCGCGGCCGCCGCCGGGGTCGGCTTCGTCCCGCTCGGCCAGCTCGCCTCGATCCGCACGGTACGCAGCCCCAACGAGCTCTGGCGAGAGAACCAGCAGCCCGTCATCACCGTGACCGCCGAGCTGGAGGACCGCGACCTCGGCTCGGTGAACCGGGACCTCCAGGCCCGGCTCTCCGCCCTGAAGTTCCCGCCCGGCTATCGCTGGGAGCTGGCCGGCGATTACCGGGCGCAGCAGGAGTCGTTCCGCAGCCTGTTGATGGTCCTGATCGTCTCGGCGGCCCTGGTCTTCCTCATGCTGGGCTTCCAGTTCCACAGCCTGAGGCTGCCGATCCTGATCTTCCTGGCCCAGCCGGTCTCGCTCGCCAGCGCCCTGTTCGCGCTCTGGATCACCGGCACGCCGCTGAACGTCTCGTCGTTCATGGGCGCGATCCTGCTGATCGGCCTGGACGTGAAGAACGGCATCATCCTGATCGAGTACATCGGCCAGCTCCGCGACGAGGGCGTGCCGCTCCGCGAGGCCCTGGTGCAGGCCGGTCGGACGCGGTTCCGGCCCATCCTGATGACCAGCCTGACGACGATCTTCGGCCTGGTCCCCCTGGCCCTCGGCCTCGGCCCCGGCGCCCAGATGCAGCAACCGCTGGCGATCGCCGTCATCGGCGGCCTGATCGCCAACATGCTCCTGACCCGGCTCCTGATCCCGGTCGGCTACCTGGTCCTCCAGGGACGGCCGGCCCCGGCCGACGCCTGAGCGACGATCCGGGATGCGCGCTCAGAACCGTCTCCGGCCGCGAGATCGTCAGTACCGATGAATTCTGGCGGGGTCGGAAGTCGGAATGAGGAATGGCCCGGCCGACGACGTCGTCGGCCGGGCCTCTCGGTTGCGGTTCCGGCTCAGGGGATGGGGATGACCGGGCCATTGCCGCCGCCCCCGCCACCACCGCTGCCGGAGGTCAGGTCGCCCCGCCACGAACCCCGCGTCGGGCCCGCGGTGTTGTTCTCCAGGTAGCCCCAGGTGCCGGTGAAGCGGCAACTTCCGCCGGCCTCGTAAAGCTCCCATTTGAACCAGCCGCGCGTGCCGGAGAAGTCCCACAGGCCCTTGATATACTTCGTCTGGTTCTGGGGCAGCCCGAAGTTGTTGCCGCCCGAACCGGGGCCGGGCAGGGGGCTGCTCTGCCGCTGATCGGCCTCGACGCGGACCTGCGAGAAGGTCCCCTGGCCGACAGACTGGCCGTTGGAGTAGGCATTGTAGCTACCGTTGCCGAACTGGCTCCCGTTCGACGTGAGCCGCACGCTCGCCTCGACCGAGGCGTTCTGATCGGTCGTGTAGGTCGTGTTCCAGGTGCTGCTCAGGAACGGGTCGGCCGCCGACGCCTCGCTCCCGGCGAGGCCCGCGGCGCCCGCGACCAGCGTCGCGGCGAGTAACTTGAGTGTCGTCCGCATTCTCAACTCCTTCGTCAAGGTGACCGCTCGGGTCATCGGCTTGTGGTCATGCGCAGGTGATCCGGGGCGCTGACGCGAATCGGGACCGGCCTTCCCGACCGCTCCCCTTCCTTATCATGGCAAACGCCGATCGAAACGGTCGCGCTTTCTCAGGAATCCCATCCGGAATGTCCCCGAAACGACACATCGAGGCGGCCGGATGCCCCGAACGACGCGAAACATTCCGTGACGCCGGCCGGACGCCCGGCAACTCGGGAGTCAATTGGGCTCCCCCGCCGCGGGGGCGGCCTGGTCTCCGCTATAGAGTTCGAAGACCTGATCGGTCCCCGGGGTCGTCAGGAACGTGCGCGCCCCCTGGTCCTTCAAGAACTCGCTCAGTGGGCGGTTCATCGCTTCCATGCGGTTCAGTTGCATCGCCCCGTCCCTGTCCCGAGGCGCCGCGTAGAGCATCCCCTCCGGCACTTGCCAGATCAGGACGTTGCGGCCGTCGATGTTCTGAACGTCCGACGGGTTCCGGAGGAGATCTGCGCCATGGAGAGTTCCCGGCCTCGTCCGGCATATCGGCGAGGATGAGCGGGTGGGCCGCCTGGTCGCCCGACAGGTAGCCGCCGATCCGCGCCTGCCATTCGTTGCGGCGGGCATCGGCCGCGGCAAGCGCCCCGGCGAACGCATCGGCGTGTTCGGGCGTGGCGAGCAGGTCCGCGCGTGAGGTGTTGTCCAGGTCCTGGAGTTCGACCCCGACCAATCCGCGGAACCAGGTCTTCTGGGGGCCTGCCAGATCGGCACTCTGGTCCACCTCGGCCAGCAGGGGGCCGACCTGCTGGCCGATTTCCGGGCCACCCTGCGCGAACAGCAGGCTGCCGTAAAACTGGCGGAGGTCCTGGAACCAACGATAGTCCAGCAGGGTCGACAGGTTCTCATAGTCCCCCGGTTGAGGCCCAGCGACCGCGCCTTGCAAGGCCTGGAGTCGCGGGATCGACGCCGTCCGATAGAGCCAGATGCCACGATTGTCGAGGACGACGACCGCCAGGCTGCGTTCCCGGAGCAAGAGATCTCGGCCCTGGGGGGTGATCGCCTGCCAAGAGGTGATGATCTCTTGATGCCCCGGTCCCTGGGGCAGGTTTAATTGCCCACTCGGGTCGAAGAGGGCGCGGATCGCCTGGAAGTCAGGATAGTACAGAGCGACACCGACCTCCTGGGCCCCGGTGGTGCATGGTACGGTCACGGCAACCGCCGCCAGAAGGCCGATCCGGGCGATGGTTCGCGATGTCATGGTGAAGTGCTCCGCGCCGGGATTTCGGTGATCACGCCCCCGGTGGTCACCTCGAACGTCCGGGCAATGAACGACTCACTGGGCAGGTCCGGGTAGATCAGGCTCACCCGCCCCACTTCCTGTCCGGGACGGAATTCCACGTAGAGGAATCGTCGTCCGCCCGTCGTCCGCACCTCGCCGACGTCGCTGAGGGCCGCCGTCGTGAGGTTCTTGAGCTGGACTTTCTCGGGGACGTCGGCCGGGATCGGGACGACGAAAGTCCTGGTCCTGGTTTCGAGTCAGCGTCCAGGCCAGCAGCATGAACGCCGCGCCGATGGCGGCGCCACCCCCCAGCTTGATCCCTAACTCCTTCAGGTCCACCTCCCCGGTCGACCCGGGCGTGAGGACCCAGAAGAGGATCCCCGAGACCAGGGCCACGCCGACATAGAGGACAACCCAGTGGGACCGCAGCAACTGCTCCCCCGGTCATGCCGAGCATGACCGTGAGCAGCAGCACGATGACCCCGACCACACCCAGCGCCGCCTTCATCCTCTGCGGGCCATCTCCTGTTGTCGTTGTGGTCCCATCGCTCATGGAATCGACACCTCTGGAAACAGCGAACCCGCCCCGGTTTCAACCGGAACAACGGATGAGGTAAAACCTCATGGCGACACGGCCTTCACCGGCAGACGCCAATGCTCGTGCATTCCAGTAATATGATCTCGCCGGATCAAGGTGGCAAGAAAAAACATGGCTTGAGGGCACATTGGCAACCGCTTCACCCCACTTCGGAGTCGGCTTGTCGAGGACGCCGATCCTCAATCAATCCATGCCGTCCATACCGCCATGGCTGGCCGGCGCTTCTTTCTCGGGCATGGCTTCAACGAGGGCGTCGGAAAAACCGACAAACCGATACTGCGGATGAATTTTGGGTTGATTCCGCAGAGGCGCGACCAGATAATACAAGTGGAGACTCCGGCTTGGGGCTGCTTTCGGGTGGCTCCCTGTCCCTTGTCTCCTTTCTTATGCGCCGGCTCCTCGGTTGTAGGGATCAGGCACGAAGGCGATACCGAAGCTCTTGAAGACCCTGCCATCCCGATAGCCTTCCCCCCGGAACTGAAGACGATCGAGCCACGGCCGGAACTCGGATTCGATCTCGGGCGAGTGCCACCCCGCCCCGAACTTTGTAGGGCATCGTCTTGTGGTCGGGACCGCTCTCATCCAGGAAGAGGAGCCAACTCATTGCTCATTCCCTTCCTGGCCACGGGGCCAACATCGCAAGCGAGGATTGAACAACGCGGACCTGCTGGTCCTTGAGTGAAATCCGACGGGGGCCGGAGCAATCGCTCCGGCCCCCGTCGGGTCCGGTTCATCGTCGACGCTGATCCGTCGATCAATACATGTCGTCCATGCCGCCGGTGCCGGCCGCCGCCCTTCTTGTCCTCGGGCATGTCGGCGACGAGGGCGTCGGAGGTCAGCAGCAGCGTGGCGACGCTCGCGGCGTTCTGGAGGGCCGAGCGGGTGACCTTGGTCGGGTCGATGATGCCGGCCTTGACCAGGTCGCAGTACTCGTCGCGCAGGGCGTCGTAGCCGTTGTTGCCGGTCTGCTCGCGGACGCGGCTGACGACGACGCCGCCGTCCTGGCCGGCGTTGTCGGCGATCTGCTCCAGCGGGGCCGAGCAGGCCCGCAGGATGATGTGCGTAGCCGGTGCGCTCGTCGTCGCTGGCCAGGCTCCTTGGCCTTGTCCTTGACCTTGCCGGCGGCCCGCAGCAGGGCGACGCCGCCGCCGGGCAGGATGCCCTCCTCGAGCGCCGCGCGGGTGGCGTGCAGGGCGTCCTCGACGCGGGCCTTCTTCTCCTTCATCTCCGACTCGGTCGCGGCGCCGACGTTGATCTTGGCCACGCCGCCGGAGAGCTTCGCCAGCCGCTCCTCCAGCTTCTCGCGGTCGTAGTCGCTCTTGGTGTCGGCGATCTCGCGGCGGATCGCCTCGATGCGGCCCTTGATCGTCGTCGGTCGTGCCCGAGCCCTCGATGATCGTCGTGTTGTCCTTGTCGATCTGGACCTTCTTGGCCTGGCCCAGGTCGGCCAGGCTGACGTTCTCCAGGTCGATGCCCAGGGCCTCGAAGATCGGCTTGCCGCCGGTCAGGACGGCGATGTCCTCGAGCATGGCCTTGCGGCGGTCGCCGTAGCCGGGGGCCTTCACCGCGGCGCAGCGGAAGGTGCCGCGGAGCTTGTTGATGACCAGGGTGGCCAGGGCCTCGCCCTCGATGTCCTCGGCGATGATCAGCAGCGGCCGGCCGGTCTGCGCGACCTTCTCCAGCACCGGCACCAGGTCCTTGACCGAGCTGATCTTCTTCTCGTGGATCAGGATGTAGGCGTCCTCCAGGACGGCCTCCATCGCCTGCGGGTTGGTGACGAAGTAGGGGGAGAGGTAGCCGCGGTCGAACTGCATGCCCTCGACCCACTCGACCTCGGTCTTGAGGCTCTTGCCCTCCTCGACCGTGATGACGCCGTCCTTGCCGACCTTCTCGGTCGCCTCGGCGATCATCGTGCCGACCTCGGTGTCGAAGTTCGACGCGACGGTGGCGACCTGCTCGGTCTCCTTGGTGGTCGAGACCTTCGTGCTCATCGAGCGCAGGACCTCGACGATGTCCTCGACCGCCTGGTCCATCCCGCGCTTCATCAGCATCGGGTTGACGCCGGCGACGACGGCCCGCAGGCCCTCGTTGTAGATCGCCTCGGCCATGACGGTCGCCGTGGTCGTGCCGTCGCCGGCGACGTCGGAGGTCTTGCTGGCGACCTCCTTGACCATCTTGGCGCCCATGTCCTCGTACTTGTCCTCCAGCTCGATCTCCTTGGCGACGGTGACGCCGTCCTTGGTCACGGTCGGGCTGCCGAAGGACTTCTGGATGATGACGTTGCGGCCCTTCGGGCCGAGCGTCACCTTGACGGCGCGGGCGAGCTTCGACGACGCCCCGCTGCATCGCCTGGCGGGCTTCCTGATCGAACGCGATCATCTTGGCGGCCATGGACTCACCTCTACGGATTGCGGAATTTGGAATGCGGATTCGGAATGGGGACGAGATCTCTCTCGGGGTCGGGGAGGTCCGTGCGCGGGGCGGAGGGAATTGCGAAATTCAGGCGGAACGAGGTCCAGGGCTCCGGCATTCCTTCCGCATGACGACTTCCGAGTTCCGCACGACGGCGCACTTGGCTCACTCGACGACGGCCAGGATGTCGTCCTCGCGCATCAGCAGGACCTTCTTGTCGCCCTCGATCTTGAACTCGTCGCCGGCCCAGCTGGTGAACAGCACGTTGTCGCCGACCTTGACCTGCAGCGGCTGCCGCTTGCCGTCCTTGTTGACGCGGCCGTCGCCGACGGCGACGACCTTGCCCTTCTGCGGCTTGTCCTTGGCCGTGTCGGGCAGCACGATGCCGCCGGCCGTCGTCTTGGACGCCTCCTCCCGCTCCACCACCACGCGATCGCCCAGGGGCTGCAACTTCATCGCTCTCGGTCTCCTGATTGGCCCGGTCTCGGGGAGGGCGGACGTCCGCTCCGTCCACAGTCACGCACCCGTCCACCCCCGGCGCCGCGCCCGATGCCCGCCGGACGCCGACGGCCAGGCGCACTCACCCGGTTCGCAATGCCCATGTGCAAGCCCCGTGCCTTCCTTTCGAACAAAACTGTAACTCCATGAAATATAATGGGTAACGTCGCTCAGTACGGGGCTGGCACGGGCTCGCTGCCCTGCCGTTCCGACGCGCCGCCACGTTCACCCTGCCATTTCGACAGTCGCACTCCGTCCCGGCCAGAGGATGGCCGTGGCCCGGCGGGGGCGACCCCGCGGGAATTGCCGATTCGGCAAAATCCCCCCAGGGATCACCGAGAGGCCCCGAGCATGTTATGTTTATCGCGACGACGTGAACACCAAGGCCCCAGCGCCCGGATTCGTGGGCGGAATCTTTCAACACGTCCGAATTCCATTCGCCCGGACGGGTTGCGGCGTGTCGCGCGGCGATCGAACGATTCCGCGGGGCCGTCTCAGTTGGATTGATGATATGTTGAATGCAATCATATTCTGATCTTGATGAGGATTTGCAGAGGTTTTCGGTTCTACGAATTTTTTCCGTATTTTGACGACATGCACGGTTGACATGAGTTTCGGGGCGGTTAGATTGGAATGCGAAATCGTGACTATCCCTTGCCGGTGCGACATCTGTGAATGTCGATGGGACCGCCTCGGCCGTCCTTACTCGACCGAACCACAGCGTGGCCCGAGCCGGGGAGGCCGGTCGGGGCCCCACGACGCGACGCCGCCGCGGTCCCTGCCCGAGCGATGATCCGAACCGAAGGAAGGCCAGCGGGGCGTTGTTGCCCCCGGCCTCGGCCGCCGGGAGGGCGGCACGCAGGGAACCCCAGGGCCCGGGAGGCCGTCCGGGCAACCCGCTCCACCTCGGGGCCGTCTGGGCCCGTTCACGATCGCGACCGAACCCGTTTTTTTTCACGAGCCGACGACGGCATGCGCCGCACGCATCCCGTGCCCGGTGGGGGTGATCCCACGGGGCAACCGGTTCCTTTATGCGTATTTTTCTCGCGCACTCATCCCTTGAATAACCCTTGACGGATTACCGACGACGGGTCCGTTTGTGACGGGGAGGCCCACGATGAACGACCGCTCGGGACGGAACAGGTGGTGGGCGAGACAGACCAGTCGAGACGGCCGAGCGGGAGCGTCCGGCTCCGCGTTTCGACGACGGCCCAGCCTCGATGCCCTGGAGGAACGGACGCTGTTGTCGGCGGCGCCGACGGGCGTGAACCTCGGCGATTTCTATTACTACGACAACCAGCCTTTCCCGCTGGATCGCGCTCTGGACCAGTTCCTGGTTGGCACCAAGGAAACCGGCCCGACCCAGAAGCCGTTGCTGGACGACCTGACCCGGCCCGGCGAACTCCTGGCCGGTGGCGACGTGTCGCGAACCGCCGACGGCAAGTACTGGATTGTCAGCCTGGCCGCGCCGGCGTCGAACCTCGATGCCCTGAAGGCCCTCGGCGACCAGTTGGCGGCGGTCCCCGGGGTCACGTCGGTCGCCGAGTCGTTCTTCGACCCGATCAGCGGCGGTCGCGCCTGGGCGAGCAACGAGATCGTCGTCGACCTGGCCAGTGGTGTGGACCCGGCCGCCTTCTTCGCCGCCCCGGATTTCGCCTCCTACCGACACCTACGGGGCACCACCGACCAGTACCTGGCCGTCACCAACGCCGCGCCGGGGCCGGAGACGCTCGGCCTGGCCAACCGGCTCCAGGTCGACCCCCGGGTCGATTTCTCGGCTCCCGGACCTTTACACCGACGTCCACTATGACGCCCTCGACGACCCCCGCCTTGGCGAGCAGTGGCACCTGAACAACACCGGGCAGACCGGCGGTCGCAACGGTGCCGACGTGAAGGCCTTCCCGACCTGGGACCAGGGCTTCGCCGGCCAGAACGTCGTCATCGGCATCCTCGACTCGGGGGTCGCGTTCAACCACCCCGACCTGGCCGCCAACCTGTTCGTCAACCCGGGCGAGATCGCCGGCAACGGCATCGACGACGACAACAACGGCTACGTCGATGACGTCAACGGCTGGGACTTTCTCAACAACGACAACGACCCCAGCCCCGTGACCTACGGCCACGGCACCGCCGTCGCCGGGACCGCCGCGGCCGTTGGCAACAACGCGATCGGTGTCGCCGGCGTGGCGTACCAGGCGAAATTCCTCCCCCTGAACATGGGCGATACCGGCCCGCTGCCCGGGTCGCAACGCGCCGAGGCGATCCGATACGCCGCCGGGTTCAACGCCAGCGGCACCGGCACCTGGGGCAACGGTGGCGCCCAGATCCTCAATGCCAGCTACGGGGGCTCGATCCCCGACCCGACCGAGCGCAGCGCCTTCGACTTCGTCTCGGTCTTTGGTCGTGGCGGCCTGGGGACCGTCGTCTTCGCCTCGACCGGCAACAACGGTCTGGGCGCGGTCGGCTACCCGGCCGCGTTCCCCTCGACGATCGCCGTCGGCGCCACCGACTTCAACGACATCAAGACCACGTTCAGCCAGTACGGCCCCCAGGTCGATTTCGTCGCGCCGGGCCAGGGCATCCTGACCACCGACATTCCGGGCGCCGGCGGGTTCGACCCCTCCGACTACACGATCATTGACGGCACCTCGTTCTCCGCGCCGCTGGCCTCCGGCATCGGGGCGGTGGTTCTGGGGGTCAACCCGGGCCTGACCCTCAGTCAACTCCGCCAGTTCTTGAGGGAATCGGCCGACAAGGTCGGCCCGCTGCCTTATGTCAACGGCCGCAACGACCTGTACGGCTATGGCCGCCTGAACCTTCAGGCGGGGGTGGCGGACGTCATCACGCTCATCACGCCGACCCTGCCGACGGGGCTCCAGGAGAACCAGACCTACACGAACGTCGCCGTCGCCGAGGTCCGGTTCGCCCAGACGCCGTCCTCGCTGGCCGGCTACTCAGCCCGCGTCACGTTCGGCAACTTGCCCGCGATCCCCGCCAACCTCGTCCGTCTCGGCAACCGCTTCGTCATCTCGATCCCCAGCCTCAGCTTCGTCGAGGGGGCGCCTACCCCACGACCATCGAGTTGCTGAACCAGGGCGCGGTGCTCAAGACCGGCACCGGTACCCTCAACGTCGGCGACAAGCCCATCACCGCCCAGGGGATCGACCTGTCCCTCGACTCGGGCATCCCCAGCAACAGCCCGGTGGCCACCTTCCACGATACCGACCCCGACGCCACCAGCGCTGACCAGTACGGCGTCCTGATCGACTGGGGCGACCGGACGATCACCACCGGCACCGTCGTCGCCCTGCCGGGCCTGAACCAGTATCAGGTCGTCGGGACGCACGCCTACGGCGGCGGCACCTATCCGGTGAAGGTCACGATCACCGGCCCCGGCGGCTCGACGGCCATCGCCCTCGCGACCGCCACCATCGCCGACGCAGCCTTCACGGGGACGGCGGTCCCGATCGCCGCGCCGGAAGGCACGCAGTACAACGGCGTCATCGCCCAGTTCGTCGATGCCGACCCACGTCCCCTGACGTCCAGCTACTACAAGGCCCTCGTGGACTGGGGGGACGGCCCGTATGCCTCCGAGCAGGTCAACATGCCGATCCAGGATCGCGTTGACCGGCCGCTCGTCTCGACCCTGACGATCGACAAGGGCGACTTCACGATCGCCGACCTGAACCTGAAGCTCGACATCACCCACGCCCGCGTCCGCGACCTGACGGCCACCCTCACCGGCCCGGACGGCACCACCATCACCCTGTTCGACAAGCCGCCCAGCAACACCGCCAACTTCCGGGGCGTGACCCTCGACGACGAGGCGGCCCGCGGCCTCACCACCCAGTCGGCGCCTTACGTCGGCTCGTACCAGCCGAAGCAGGCGCTGTCGGCCTTCGACGGCAAGGACCTCTCCGGCACCTGGACGTTGACGATCACCGACAACACGGCGGGCTTCGTCGGCCGGCTCGACTCGTGGTCGCTCGAGGCGCGAGATCAGGGGGTCGTCGTGCCGGGCGATAACGGCGGCTTCGACGTCCTCGGCAACCACATCTTCGCCCTCGGCCCGAACCAGCAGGTCAAGGTCGACATCACCGACTCCGACATCAGCCACGCGCTGGTCACCAGCCCCGTGAGCGTGACGAACCAGCCGATCGCACCTCGCGCCTTCCCGATCCAGGCGACGGAAGGGCAGGAATACTTCGGGGTCGTCGGGGTGTTCCAGGACAGCAACCCGCGTTCTCGACAGCAGGACTTCTCGGCCGACATCCTCCTGCCCGACGGCTCGACGGTGCCGGGCTTCGTGACCTACGACGGTGGCGGCCGTTTCATCGTCACGGGCCGCTTCGCCTTCGACAACCCCTCGGTCCCTAACGCCGACGGGACCCTCCAGCCCCTGCCGGTGATGGTCGAGGTCCACGAGGTGGGCCAGTCCCCCGGCGATGCCCCCTCGACCGAGTTCCAGGTGGACGCCCGCGTCGAGAACCCGCGGATCGTGGGCCAACCCTCGTCGTTCTCGATCACCGAGGGACGGTCGATCACCGGCGTCGTCGGTCGGTTCCATGACCCCAACCTGCTGGCCCGGCGCGAGGATTACACGATCCAGGTGGACTGGGCCGGCGGCGTGCCCCAGGGGGGCCAGCCGGTTGTCACCGTGGCGCCCGACCCAACGGGCGGGCCCGGCGACTTCGTCGTCCTCGCCCAGACGCCCGTCCTCTACAGGAGGGCCGGCGAGAAGCCGGTGACCATTACCATCCAGGACAAGGGGGCCATCCCCAACACGACCGGCCAGACGCTCGTTCTCAAGACCAACGGTCAGGTCGCCGACGCCCCGCTGAACCTGACCCCGGAGGGCATCACGCTCCTCGAAGGGAGCCACGCTCCGTCCCCGTTGCGGCTGGGCACCTTCCTCGACACCAACCCGGCCGGCGTCACCGGCGCCCTGAACGCCGTGGTTGACTGGGGCGACGGCACGACCGGCCCGGCCACCCTCCGCCCCCTGGGCCATCAGCGTTACGAGATCGTCGGCGATCACGTTTACGACCAGGCGGGCACCTATACCGTCTGGGTCGTCGCCGTCAGCGCCGACGGGGCGATCGCGGGCAAACCGCTCGTGGCGAAGGTCGCCAACCAGATCAAACCCATCCGCGGTCAGCTCGACTCGACAAGCGATCTCGGCCCCTCGGCCAGCGACGGGATCACCAGCGTCTCGAACCCGACGTTCGTCGGCCAGGCCGAACCGAACGCGCGGGTACGGCTCTGGGTCGCGCCGCTCGGTGGCGGCGGACCGGTCCCGGCCGGCTACGGCTTTGCTGATGCGGCCGGCAACTGGAAGGCCCCCATCATCCACCTGTCCGACGGCGCCTACCACGTCTTCGCGATGGCCTCGGACCCGACGACCGGCCTGGCCAGCAGCGAGTTGGTCGAGCTGACCAGCACCGGTGGCGGCCCGCTGGTCATCGATACCTCCAGCCCTCGGGTGGTCTCGGCGCTCTACGACAAGTCGATCGGCGCGTTCCGGATCACCTTCGCCGATACCGGCACTGGCGTGCCCCCGTCGGCCCTGCTGAACCCGGCCGTGTATTCCCTCACGTCACCGAGCCGGCCTTTCGGCTTCGGGGCGCCGACGGTCGGCCTGGACCCGGCCAATCCGCAGTCGGTGTTTGTCCGGTTCCGCACCGGCAACGTCTTCGGCGGCCAGGTCGCTCTCTCGATCAACTCGCTGGGCGTGACCGACCGCGCGGGAACGTTCTCGACGAGCGGTTTTACGTCTCCTCCTTGCTGCCGCCGAGTCAGCCGGGCACCCCGTTCGTGGCCCAGTTCAATCTGCTCGGCCCTGGCCCGCTGATCGCCGCGACGCCCTACGCCACGACGAGCCAGTTGTTCGGCTCAGCGCGTTACCTCCAGTTCCTACGCAGCCGCGGCGTTCGGTGATCGCCCGGCGGGTTCGTTCACCGTCCCGGACGGTTCGTCCGGGACGGTCCCTGAACTCCGCATGCCGGGCGGGACAATGTGGCTTCCCCGTCCCCAGATGGCCGAGGGCCGATGACCAATGACCGAGGACCGGCGCGGTTCGCGAATCGGTCATGGAATGCGGAACAACGCGGATGTGCGCGGAGCGGACCAGACCAGGGTGATCGAGTCTTGCAAGTTCGAGGACCAGGGATCGCCACAAACCGCGTCGCGACCATCGTCCCTCGGACCCTCGGACCATCGTCCATCGGACCCTCGGCCCTCGGCCATAGCTCATGTTGAAATCCGTCCTCTGGAACCTGTCCGATCGCATCGCCTGGACCAGACTTGCTCGTTCGACCGCCCGACCTTCGAACGATGCCCCGTTGCCGTGGGCGATGGCGGACGGCACAATCGGCTGGCCTTCTTTCGTGTTCCTTTGTTTTGGCATCTCCAGTTCGCTTCGGTCGGCGGATCTCGACTCGTTCTCGATCAAGTTTCTCGAACCGCGCCACGACCAATCCAGCCGTAATTCTCGATCGTCTCCTTTCAAATATTCCGCGGTAAGGCCCGATCCCTCGCGTCGATCATCCCGGAGTCTCTCCCATGGAAAAGCACTTCGATCGTTTTCTGAGGCGTGGCCGCCGGCGCCGTGGCGTTGCCGCCAAGCTGTCGAGGTCGGCCCGGACACGATCGCGAGTGGAGGGCCTCCGTCTCGAAACCCTGGAAGAGCGCGTCCTGCTCAATTCGCGGTTCACGCCCAGCGGGCAGGTGCTCACCGGCCCGGCCCCTGGAACGCCTTACGAGATCGCGTACAACTTCCTGGCGGACCATGGCGCGAACTACGGCGTCTCGGCGGATGACCTCCAGACGATGAAGGTCGCCGACTCCTATACCGATGCCACCGGTGCGCACACGACGCATATTTACTTGCAACAGACATACAACAGCCTGGACGTGCTCTTTGCCGACCTGGGGGTCCACGTTCTGCCCAGCGGCGAGGTGCTGGCCGCGGGCGGGGCGTTCGTCGCCGGGCTGGCGGCCACCGCCACCGGGAACGTGCCCGTGCCGACCTTCTCGGCCACCCAGGCGCTGGTGAGCGTCGCCGGCCAGCTCGGCCTTCAATCGACCGACGGCCCGACCGTGATCGATTCTCCCGGAGGGGTCGATCAGCCCTCCCTGATCGCCGCGCCGGGGCTCTCCGATGAGGCGGTGCCGGCGCATCTCGTCTACGTGCCGGACGGGCAGGGGGGCGTCGATCTGGCCTGGAACCTGAACCTCCAGCTTCTGGCCGGTGCCGGCGAGGACCACTGGTACGACCTGACCGTCGACACCGAGACCGGGAAGTTGATGACCCTGAGCGACTGGGTCGACAACGCCTCGTACAACGTGTTCGCCCTGCCGACAGAGAGCCCCGACCACGGCCCTCGCACGGTCGTCGTGAACCCGCAGGACCCGACAGCCTCGCCGTATGGCTGGCACGACACCAATGGCATCGCCGGCGCGGAGTTCACCGACACCCGCGGCAACAACGTGTTCGCCCAGGAAGACGCCGACGCCAACAACATCGGCGGCGCCCGCCCCGACGGCGGCGCGGGCCTGAACTTCGACTTCCCCCTGAACCTGTCCCAGCCCCCGAGCAGCTATACCGCCGCTTCGACGACGAACCTGTTCTACCTGACCAACGTCGTCCACGACGTCCTTTTCCACTTCGGCTTCGACGAGGCGGCCGGCAACTTCCAGCAAACCAACTACGGCGGCCAGGGCCTGGGCGGCGACCCGGTCCAGGCCGATGCGCAGGACGGCTCCGGCACCGACAACGCGAACTTCGCGACCCCGCCGGACGGCTATTCCGGCCGAATGCAGATGTACCTGTTCGACCTCACCACGCCGGGCCGCGACGGCTCGCTCGACAGCGAGATCGTCGTCCACGAGTTCGGCCATGGCGTGTCGAACCGCCTGACCGGCGGCCCGAGCAACGCCAGCGCCCTGTTCGCCTTGCAGAGCGGTGGCATGGGTGAGGGCTGGAGCGACTGGCTCGGCATGATGTTCAACATGAAGGCGACCGATTCCAAGGACGCCCCCTCGCCGTCCGGCACCTACGTCCTCGGCCAGCCGACCACCGGCCGGGGCATCCGCCGGTATCCGTACAGCTACGACATGTCGATCGACCCGCTGACCCTCGGGCGGTTCAACGGCGGGTTCCCCAACAACGAGGTGCACAACGCCGGTGAGATCTGGACCACGGCCCTCTGGGACATGACCTGGCTCCTGATCGACAAGTACGGCTTCGATCCGGACCTCTACCAGGGGTACTCCGCCGGCGCCGCGGGAAACCTGCTGGCAATGCAACTGGTCCTCGACGGGATGAAGCTCCAGCCATCGAACCCGTCGTTTTTGGAGGCCCGCGACGCGATCTTGCAGGCCGACGTCGCCCTGACCGGCGGCGCCAACGCCAACGAGATCTGGACGGCGTTCGCCCGCCGGGGCTTCGGCTTCAGCGCCTCGACGGTCAATTCGAACTCGCAGGTGGTTGTCGAGGCGTTCGACACGCCGTTCATCCTGACCCTGGACGTCACCCCGCCGACCGGCTACGCGGTGGGCGAGCCGCTGTCGAACGTGGTCATCGCCACCCTCGACGACAAGACCGGCGACCACCCCCTGAGCGACTACACCGTGACGGTCGACTGGGGCGACGACTCCGGCCTCGACACCACCGCGACGCTCGTCAGCCTCGGCGGGGGCCAGTACCAGGTGGTCGGCTCGCACACGTACCTCTACGGCGGCGACTTCCCGCTGACCGTCGAGGTCACCGACATCCGCGACAACACCTCGCGCGATACCGATACGATCTCGATCGAGACGAACATCACCGTCACGGCGATCGGCCGGACGCTCACCGAGGGCACGCCGCTAACCGGGCTGGTCGCCAGCTTCATCGACGCCTCGCCGGGCGCCCATGTCGCCGACGACTACAACGTCACCATCGACTGGGCCGACGGCTCGCCCATCACGACGGCGACCGTCAGCCGGGTCGGCGGCTCGTTCCAGATCCGTGGCATGCACACCTACCAGCATGCGGGGGCCTACGACGCGCTGGTTCGGGTGCGTAACGTCGTCAATGGCGACGGCGCTCTGGCACGCGTGCCGATGAACATCACCGACGCGCCGTTCACGCTCACCCCCGTGCCGATCGACGCCGTCGAGGGCCAGCCGTTCCAGGACGTCGTCGCCCATTTTGTCGATGGCAACCCGTTCGGGACCGTGGCGGACTTCACCGCCACGGTTGACTGGGGTGACGGCAGTTATCCGACCTCGGCCATGGTGGTGCCGTCGTCGACCGGCGTCGGGTTCGATGTGATCGGCACGTTCACCTACGACAATCCGGGCGTCTACACCGCCCGGGTGACGGTCTTCAGCCGGGGGGGCCTGACCCGCACCGCCGTGATGCCGGCGACCGTGGACGACGCCCCGATCACGGCGACCCTCGTGTCGTTCCAGGCCACCGAGGGCGCGGTGTTCTCCAACACGGTGGCCACATTCACCGACGCGAATCCCGGCTCGCTCCTGAGCGACTTCTTCGCCCGGGTCACCTGGGGCGACGGCACGACCAGCCCCGCGGTGATCGTGCCCCTGGGCAACGCCTCGTACGCGGTGCGGGCCGATCACACCTACGCCCGTTTCGGCCCGTACCCGGTGCGGGTGGACATCGATGCCGTGGGCGGCGGTAGCTCCGCCGTCGTCACCGGCACGATCGACGTCGCCGACGCCCCCCTGACCGCCTTCGCCAACCCGATCGTGGTCAAGGAGGGGGTGGCCTTCAACGCCTTGCTAGCCTCGTTCCGGGACGCCAACCCCAACGGCACCATCGGCGAGTTCACCGCGACGGTCTTCTGGGACGCCAACAACCCCAACGGCCCGTCCTCGACCGCGACGGTCGGCGTCGCGACGGGGACGCTCTTCACCGTTACCGGCGGCCACACCTACCTCAACGAGGGGACGTACCGCGTCCGGGTCGTGATCGACAGCGTCGGTGGCAGCACCACATCCAGCTCGCAAACGGTCGTGGTCCCCAACGCCCCCCTCCAGCCGGTCTCGCGGACGATCAACCCGCAGGAAGGGGTCGCGTTCGACGGCGTGGTCGCCTCGATCGTCGACGGCAACCCGCTGAGCACCCCCGGCGAGTTTGTCGCCACGATTGACTGGGGCGACAACTCCCCGGCGGAACCCGGCGTGATCGTCGCCGCTGGTGGCCGGCTCGATGTCCATGGCACGCACATCTACTCCGCCGGCTCGTTCAACATCGTGGTCACGTTCGATGAGATCGATACTCTCGGCACGCCCGGACTGAACCGGGCCGTGGCCGCCAGCAAGGCGGTTGTGCCCGATGCGCCCATCACCGTCACCTCGGTTGGGCTCACCCCGAGCGAGGGCGTCCCGCTGGACAACGACCCGGCCGCCCCGGACGGCGTCGCCGTCGCCCGCCTGCACGACGCCAACCCGAGGGGCACGGCGGACCAGTTCTCGGCGACAATTCTCTGGGGCGACAACTCCAGCGGCAACGGCACCATCGTTCCCGACCCCGCCGGCGGGCCGGGCGACTTTCTCATCCTCGGCGACCACACGTTCGGTTCGGGGACGTTCGTCGTGCGGGTTGACGTCAACAGCAACGGCGGCAACACCGCTTCGACCGGCACGTCCGTCCTCGTCCCGAACGCGCCGATCAACGCCGCCCCGGTTCCGATCACGGCCCGGGAAGGCATCCCGCTGAACCCGACCGACCCGGCCGGCGTGGTGGTCGCCACCTTTAACGACGGCAACCCGAGCGCCCCGGTGAGCAGCTATACCGTGACGATCGACTGGGGCGACAACTCCAGTTCGACCGGCACCGTCGTCGCCGACCCGAACGGCATGCCGGGCCAGTTCCAGGTTTTCGGCAATCACACCTACGCGCAGGGGACCTACGGCCTGTCCGTGTCGATCAGCGACCCGACCGGCCCCGCCGTCCTGGTCCATAGCTCCGTGGTTGTCCCCAACGCGCCGATCTCCGCCTCGGGGTTGATTGTGGCGAGCCAGGTCGAGGGCCAGACCTTCAACGACGTCCCCCTGGCGACCTTCACCGACGGCAATCCAGGCGACCCGGCGAGCAGCTATACGGCGACGATCAACTGGGGGGACAACTCCAGTTCGACCGGCACCGTCGTCCCGCTGCCCGGCGGTTCCCCCGGCGAGTTCCAGGTTCTCGGCACGCACGCCTATAGCGACATCCGGTCGTATACCCTGACCATATCGGTCGCTGACGACGGCAACTCCGGCACGGCTTCGGCCCAGACCACGATCGACGTCCTGGACGCCCCGATCCGCCCGTTTGGACCGGATGTCACGATCACCGGCCTCATCGAAGGGCAGACCTTCGACGGCGTCGTCGGGCGGTTCCAGGATGCGAACCTTCAGGGCCAGGCCGGCGAGTATCGGTCCACCATTACCTGGGGCGACGGTTCCACCTCGCGGGGCACCATCGTCGCGACCGGCCCGGGGACCTTCGAGGTGCGAGGCTCCCACCCCTACGCCACGGTTGGCCCGCGGGCCATCGCGGTGACAATCACGGACATTGGCAACGCGGCGCAGTCGCTGACTCTGTCGGCCAGTGCGAACGTCGTCAACGCCCCGATCACCGCCGTCGGCCGGTCGATCACCGCGCTGGAGGGGGTGCCGTTCCAGGGCATCGTGGCCACCTTCACCGACGGCAACCGGATCGCGAAGGCCACGGATTACACCATCACGATCCTGCCGGCCAACGGCGGCCCGCCTGTTCCCGGCATCGCCCGCCCTCTGGGAAACGGCGCGTTCGAGGTCATCCCCTCCCAGCCGATGACCTTCGCCGACATCGGCCCCGACTCGATCCGCGTCACCATCAAGGACAACGAGACGACCGCGCCGGCGCAGGCGAATGCCTTTAGCCCGTTGACGGTGGTCAACGCCCCGATCACGACCACCGGCCTGATCTTCACCGGGTCCGAGGACGTCTCGCAGACGTTCGTCGTGGGCGCTTCCAGGACCTGAACCCGGCGTCACAGGGACAGAGCTTCTCCGGCTCGATCGACTGGGGCGACGGCACATTCTCTGTGGCCACCATCCGGGCGACCGGCGGGGGCAAGTTCGACGTTCTGGGCACCCACGCCTTCCCCGAAGGGGGGACGTACCGGGTCGCCATCGCCATCACCGACCTGACCGACGGCAACACGCACACGATCCATAGCGGGGCCTGGGTCGCCAACCGGATGGTCGCCGTGACCGGTCGGCTCAACCCGGCCTTCGACTCCGGACCGTCGAACGCCGACGGCATCACCAACGTCGTCCAGCCGGGCCTCCTCGGCACCGCCGAGCCGCTGTCCACCGTGGTCTTCGTCGCCCGGCGCTCCGACCAGGCCGAGGAGACGTACATCGGCCACACCACGACGAACGTCCTGGGCGGCTGGAGCTTCACGCCGTTCGTGCCCCTCGGCGAGGGAACCTGGACGATCCGCGCCTGGCGATCGACACGGCGGGCAACCTCAGCGCCGACAAGACGCCGATCTTCGGCCAGGGGCTCCGCCCGCTGATCATCGACACCACCAGCCCGCATATTTCCGCCGCGACGCTCACGCCGGCCAACGGCCAGCTTCGCGTCACCTTCCAGGACGATCGCAGCGGCATGGCACCGACCGCGACCCTCAACGCGAGCAATTACGCGCTGCGCAGTCGATCGGCTTCTCGACCCGCCTCCTGCCCCTGACCGGCCTGTTCCCGGCCGGCGGCGTGCCCGGCGGTCCGCAGGCGATCGTGGCCCAGTTCAACGGCGGCCGTCGGCTCGGCCCGGGCAACTATGTCCTGTCCCTCAACGCCGCCGGCATGACCGACCTCGCCGGCAACCCGCTCGACGAGCGGCTCTACACCCCATTCCCGTCCATCTCCCGACAGCCCGGCCAGCCGTACATCGCCGGGTTCGTCATCAGCACCGGCGGGATCGTCAACGGTCCGAACCCTTACGTCCCCCCGCGAGAGCTCCTCGCCGCCCAGCTCTACCGCAACCGAGTCAGACTCCTCCGTCGATGAAAATCTCAGCGATGAGCAATGAGCAATGAGCAATGAGCAATGAGCAATGAGCAATGAGGGTGGAGACGGTTTCGGACGTCTCCACCCTCATCGGCCATCGGCCATCGGCCATCGGCCATCGGTCATCATGCTCATTGCCGCGAGGAGGCGCGGACCAGCAGCCCGCCGAGGATCGTGCCGAGAACGGCCGGCACGAACGTCGGCAGGATCGCCGGAACTTCCTGCAGGAGGGACGTCGAGGCCCCGAGGAACGGAACGAGGAAGCTGGTGGCGACCGTCCCGAGGGCGGTGGCGGCGAGAACCACTCGCGCCCGACCGACATGGGCGACCACCCACGTCCCGAGCCCCAGGCCGACCAGCGCCACGACGAACGACACCCGGAAGCGATCCGGCGAGAGCCGCCGGTTGGACAGTTCCTCGTTCAGCAACACAAACAGGACGGCTGCGAAGACGAGGGTAGTCGCGCCATAGGCAAGCCGCGGATGGACACCTCGCCGATCGATCGACACCGATCGACGCGCGGCCAGCACCGCCATGACCGCCCCGACGAAGGCGTTGATGAACGAGAACGTGAGAAAGGCCACCAGCCCGAAGGCCAAGAATCCCATACGAAGGTCCTGATCCTGGTCCCGGGAACGACCCCTGTCATCCCCGGCGTCCCCCCGTTTTGCCCTCGCCCCTCCGCCTCTTTGTTGTTCTCTCCCGACAAAATGATCCGCGATGATCCGTGTCAGCCCCCTCTGGGGACTCGCGCCGTGCTCAGCGCCCGGGTTCCTCTC
Source organism: uncultured Isosphaeraceae bacterium (assembly GCA_963779675.1). Classification (GTDB taxonomy): domain Bacteria; phylum Planctomycetota; class Planctomycetia; order Isosphaerales; family Isosphaeraceae; genus CAVZZM01. The sequence goes on along the minus strand of CAVZZM010000012.1, from coordinate 630,132 downwards.
CGGGTCGAGGTCGCCTGATTTCCGGTTTCGGCTTCGCCCAGTCGTCGGCGACCGCCAGCAGCCGGGCCAGGGGCAATTCGAAGCCCGGCAGGATCGGCGTGCGGTAGGTTCCATCGGCGGGCACGAGGATTTCGGCCGGCTCGGCGGGCGGGCGGCGGAAGACGGTCATCTGTCGCTGGAAGCGGTCGATCACCCAGTATTCCGCCACTCCGAGGGCCAGATACTCCCGACGCTTCTCCTCGTAGTCCCGCGTCCGGTCGCGCTTGCGCTTCGAGACGATCTCGATGACGATCGTTGGCACGTCGGCCGCGGGGTCCGGCACCCGCCCGAGCCCGGCCCAGATGACCCGATCGGCCAGCCGGCGGCTGTCCGGAAGATGGACGTATTGCTCCGCGAGCGTCTTGTCGAGGACGGCCCCCCGGGGATGGTCCTCCTTGTATCGCCGCAAGAGATAGTCGAGTTCACCGTTCGGGTCGCGCTGGCCTTCGCCGGGAGGAGGGCACACGATCAGGACTCCGCGAACGAGTTCGTATCGGTAGTTCTCATCGAAGTTCTCCGCGGCGTCGAACTCCTCCGGCGTCATCAGCATGCCGTTGGACCGGCGTCCGAAGCGGACGCGGGGTCGAGTGCGTGAGGTGCTCATCGCGAGGCCCCCGAAGGTTGCGGGATCGATCGGCATGACCTGTTCCCGACGGTCATCCTACCGCGCCGGGATGCTCGTGCAGGGCGTCTTGCGGTCGATCCGCCTGCAGCAGGCCGGTCAGGACGCGTCCGGGGCCGATCTCGAAGAAGGTGTCGAAGCCGTCGGCCATGCATCCGCGGATCGAGTCCTCCCAGCGGACGCCACCGACGACCTGGGCCACCAGCGTCGCGCGGATGTCGTCCGGGTCGCGGTGGGGGCGGGCGTCGACGTTCGAATAGACCGGGATGCGGGGGGGCTGGATCTCGGTCGCGGCCAGGACGCTCGACCAGTGCGTCGGCGGCCGGCTGCATCAACGGCGTGTGGAACGCCCCGGCGACCGAGCAGCCGCACCGACTTCATCGCCCCCAGCTCGGCGGCGATCGGCTCGACGTACGGCAGCGCCGCGGCCTCGCCCGAGACGGCGATGTTCCCCGGGCAGAGCATGTTCGCCTTCCAGAGCCGGCCGTGCTCGGCCGACCCGTCGGCACAGCTCATCCACCTTCGCCTCGTCGAGGCCCAGCACGCTGACCATCCCGCTGGGGGACGCGACCGAGGCGGCCTGCATCGCCTCGCCGCGCTTGCGGACGAGCTTCAACCCGTCCTCGAAGTCCGAGCGCGCCGGCGAACGCCAGCGCGGTGTACTCGCCCAGGCTCAGCCCGGCCGCCCCTGGCAGTTCGCGACCACGTCCGGCTGCTCGACCTTCAACGCCTCCAGCGCCGCCAGGCTGGCGACGTAGATCGCCGGCTGGCTGACGTCGGTGGCCTCCAGCGCCTCGGCCGGGCCGTCGAAGCAGAGTGCCTTCAGGTCGAACCCGAGGACCTCGTTGGCCCGGTCGAACAGCGCCTTCGCGGCCGGAAGCTCGTCGTAAAGCTGCTTCCCCATGCCGACGGTCTGGGCACCCTGGCCGGGGAAGAGAAAGGCGATCTTCATGGGAGAGATCGTCCGAGAATCGGTGTCAGTCGACAAGTCGTGTTGGTTCGGGGTCGCGTTGGGACGCATGTTGTATGGCAAGGACTCGTACCGATTTCCTGGTCATCGAAGACGACATAAAATAAGCGGTATCCATTGCACAGGATCTCGCGAATCCGGCGACTTCGATCGCGCGGGAAGGCCGGGCCGATGCGGGGAAAGGTTCGCAAGACCTCAACGTGAGACGAAAATCGCCTCGCCAAGACGCTGAGAGGCGTCTTCACTGGTTCGATTCAGGTAGTCGAGGATTCCTTCGAGGTCAGCGATGGCGCGTTCGGTCCATTCGATCTGGTACGCCATGACTCGAACCTCCTGCGAACCTCTTCATGCGACACGACCCGGCCCTGCTCCGCGTCTTCCAACCCCCGCTGGATCGCCGCGAGGACCTGGATCTCCTCAATGATCTCGTCCAGGGACGTATCTTCCGGGAGACTGCGAATGATCTCGAGAACGGCCTGTTTGTCCGACATCGTTTTGATGTCCTCCTGGCTCATTTCCGCCCCCAGAGACATGCATCGTTAGAGAATCGTCGCCCCGGTATGCCAGTCGTCCGGCAGGCGGGGCAATCGCGAGGCCTCCGCGTCCGAGAGGGCGTGCTTCCCCAGGATCGTGAAATGGACCCAGCCACCACAACCCGGGCATCGGCCCGCGAAGCCCGTATCGTCCCACCAGGCATGCGACCAACGGGTCATGCACGGACCGATCTCGGTCCTCCAGGCGGAAGTCGATGGCTTGCAACCTCTGATCGCAACCCGGATGAGGACATGTGGCGTCGTTATAGACGACGTGTGGAGCCACTTGCCGACGTGCCCCCCCCGAGCGATAAAGGTCGTGCATCTCCCGGGACCGCGACGCCTCGGGCCCGCATCGGCGATTTCGAGGCCCGGCGGATCGGATTCTCGGCCATGTCGGCCTCCCGGGGTTCACCCTTGGGGACAACGAGATGGTGTCCTCATTGTAGCAGAAGGTCACGATCAATCGTGACCTCCCGCGAGGCCTCACTCGGAGGCCGGCGCCTCGGCGCCGGGGCCAGTCTCGCGGTGATCTGGGCGTTGATGCGGTCCTCGGCCATGATGCCGGCGACGCGCAGGGCGTTCTTGATCGCCCGGGCGTCGGACGAGCCGTGGCAGATGATGCAGGCCCCGCGATGCCCAGCAGCGGGCCGCCGCCGAACTCGTGGTACTCGTAGCGGGCCTTCAACTCCTTCAGGCCGCCGCCGACACGCATGCCGTCCTCGGGTGTCAATCGGTGCAACACGCTTGCCCATCTCGGCCTTCAGCTCGGCGAACAGGAAATCGACGGCCCCCTCGCCGGCCTTCAGCAAGACGTTGCCGGTGAAGCCGTCGCAGACGATCACCCGGGCGTTGCCGTCATAGATGTCCCGCCCCTCGATGTTGCCGACGAAGCGGTCGGCCAGCGGGCCCGTTGCGGAACATGGCGAGGGCGGCCCGGGCCAGGTCGTTGCCCTTCTCGTCCTCGCTGCCGACGTTCAGCACGCCGATCGTCGGCCGCTCGACGCCCAGAACGTGCTCGGCGTAGACGGCGCCCATGAACCCCGTACTGGTACAGGTCCTCGGGCTTCGGATGCATGTTGGCGCCGACGTCGACGATCGCCACCGGCCCCTTGCGACGGGAAGATCGCCGCGATCCCGGGCCGTCGCACTCCCGGCAGGAACATCTTGGCGTTGAACAGCCCGGCGGCCACCATCGCGCCGGTGTTGCCCGCCGAGACGACCGCCTTGACCTCGCCGGCGGCCATCAAGCCCCAGCACACCGAGATCGAGTTGTCCCGCTTCCTTCGCAGGGCCTCGACCGGCTTCTCGTGCATGCCCGACGACCTCGGCGGCATGGACGATCGGCAGCCGGTCCGCGGAGCCCGTCGGCGACGCCGGACAGTTCCGTACTCGACGCGAGCCTGGTCACCGACGAGAACGACCGTCAGTCCCTCGATCTGGCGGACGGCCTCGACGGCGCCGGCCACGATCGGGCCGGGAGCGTGGTCGCCGCCCATCGCGTCCAGCGCAATCCGCATGGAAGGGCTCCCGGGCGTTGGGTCAGCGGATCTGGCGTCGGAGGCCGTCGGGCCCTGACTCTCGATGCTCGCGGCCTCGGGACGACAGACGGGACGCCCCAGGATCGAGCGTCCGTGGCGACCCCGGCATCCCATTGCACACTGTCGGAGGATCCTCAACCGAGGTCCGGTTGTCCGGTTGTCCGGTTGCCCGTGACGATCCATCGGACCTCTGACCGCCGTATCGTAGGGAATCGGTCACACCACTGTCAAGCACGGCAACGATGCCCGAGGCCAGCCGGGTCGGCATCCGGGTGTGGACATGGCCCGACCGGGCCGTCAGAGTCGGCGTTCCGCCAGGGCCTGCGGATGTTGCTGGCTACCTCATGAGGCACAGGTCGATCAACTCGGCGACACGGCCGCCACTTTCGCTGGGCTTGATCTCGTCCCATAATGATATTGAGCGTGGCGGGCGCATTGCAGGTGACTGAACAACCGGCGGCCGGCCACGACATCCCAGGGGAGTTCACAAACCCGATGGCAACGACCAAGTCTCGCCTGTTCGATACCACATCGACATCCCGGCCGAGAAGCGTGAAGGGCTGGTCGACGCTGCTGAACCAGTCCCTGGCCGACATCTCCGACCTGTCCTCTCAGGTCCACGTCGCCCACTGGAACGTCAAGGGCAAGGACTTCTACCAGCTCCACACGCTGTTCGACGAGATCTACGGGGAACTCGGCGAGGTCGACCGACAAGATCGCCGAGCGGCTCACCACCCTCGGCGGCTACGCGCACGGCACCGTCCGTGACGCCGCCGAGAACTCCGACCCTGCCGGAATATCCGAGCGACATCATCAACGGCATGGACCACGTCGCGGCCCTGGCCGAACGGTATGCCCACTTCGCCGCCCATCTCCGCGAGTCGATCGAGACAGTCGGACGAGCTCGACGACCCCACGACCGCCGACCTCTATACCGAGTGTCTCGCGGCCGTCGACATGCGGCTCTGGTTCCTGGAGGCCCATCTCCAGGGCAAGTAACGCCGAATCGATCCTCGATCGTGGACCGCCTGCCCGAAAACCGCGGTGGTCGCCGATTTCCAATGCTCATCGACCGATTCCCTGGGGACTGCTCTCGGGCAGTCTGGTCCGCATCGGCACGACCCCACGAAGACGAGGCAATCCGGGCTGTCGCACGATCAAGGGCCGACACCGCCGATCTGTCCCGGCCGAGTTGCCCGGCGCCGTGGTGCCGTACCCGTAGTTGCCGATGCTGTTGACCGCACTCGGTGAATACGACCCGTAGCTCGTCCCGGGCGGGCTGTTGCCGATGTAGTACGACGAGCCCGGGTTCCCCGATGGCGTCAGTGAGTACGACGGATAACTGGTTCCCGGGGCCGTGTTGCCGACGTAAACCGACCGGCTGGGTGAGCCCGACGGCTGAAGCGAATACGACGGGTACGTTGAGCCTGGCGCCGCGTTGCCGACGTAGTAGGCCGGGCTGTCCGACCGGATCGGGGACGGTCGCAAGCCGCCGCCCACCAGGGGCGTTGCGGACGGGTTGCCGAAGTTGCGGCTCGGGTTCGACAACCTGATTGGCAACGAAGGGCGGCGGGCTCAAGTTGTTGAGGTAGAGACCGGTGTTCCCGTTGTTATCGGGGCGGCCTTCCCGCGAGGCGCTCCCCGGATAGACCCGGCCCAGGGCCGAGGATGGGCCGCTCGCGACACCGGGTTGGAAACCCGGTGGCGGCGTGAGGCGGATGTCGTCCGGTTTGATCGGCTTCACAGTGCGCGTACGACCGCTCGGCCGCCCAGGCCTGGAGCAGGGCCTCGGCATCGGTGATCGGCCCGCCCAGCCGGTTCGGCGTCGGCCGCACGAGCCCGGCCACGTCGCGTCCTCCGGACGCCCGCTCACGCGCGGCCAGGAGGTGTTCGTCCTTGAGCCAGTATCCGTCCTGGTAGGCCCAGCCTTCCGGCCGCTCCAGCCAGGCGGCCCGGATCCAGGTCCAGCCCCGCTGGAGCTTCGACCAGAACCCCGGCTTCCAGACGGTCTGGCCCCCGGCCGGAACGTAATGGCCCGGGACCCAGAAGTGAAGGGCGCTGGGACGACGCCCCGGCGCCTCCGCGATTGTCCTGTCAGGCGGCCCATCCGGGCGGTACGGCGAGGCGCTGTTTGGCGTCCAGAACCCGGGGACGCGATACCAACCGTCGTCCCCCTGGGCCCAGTAGCCGGTGATCCAGGTCCGGCCCGGCGGTGGGATTCGCCAGGTGCCCGGCACCCAGACATACCGCTTGGCCCCGAAGTCGTAGTCCCAGTACCCCTCGATCCAGACCGCCTGGTCACTCGGCCGGGCGGTCGAGTATTCCGTGACTGGCCAGGGGGGGCCCGACGGAGGATGCTCGGTGCCGACGGTCGTGATCGGTTCCCGCCAGACCTCGTGGAGCGGATGCGATCCGCCACCCGCGCCCCCGGACTGCCCCCACGCCACCCCTGGTCCCGAGACAACACCAACACCCGACCCGAGCCCCAGCGCGACAACCAACGCCGGCAGAGTGTAATGGCTGAAATGTCTTCGAGTTGCGTTGCGGCACATCGGACCGATCTCCCTCGGGGCGGCCTCCAGGGTGGGATGTGAGCCAGCGGACCGCGGATCGGCGACTCCACCAGTTCATCATACGGGGATGGAGAATCACCGGGTGCCGAAAACCGGGAGAATTCGTGTATGGCACGTTTGTGTTCGCGAAGGGGCGGATCGGGGGATCATTCTCTGTGTGGAGATTCCATGACAGATCCGTCCTGGGCAGGGGTTGCACCAATCAGGCAAAACAGCCGTTGTGTTATTCTTATAGTCTATGCGGAATAATTGCTTACGTTTGAAACGATGGCCCTGCGAGATTATCTCGCTCGGCCCTTCAAGAACATCAACACTCTGGTTAGAACGACCCGGGGCCATTCATCCCGCTTTCCTGTCGCCCGGCGTCGGCCCGCCAGGTTGCCCCCCGCGCGAAACAACACCAACAGTCGCGATGCCCTCCAGCGACGGTCCCAATCGCGCAATCGACGTTGTGGCCGCCTTGACCCGATGTCGGTTCTGGTCAGTTGCGACGGCGGCCCCGGCGACGGATCGGACCGTACTCGACACGGACAAGGGCCTCGGGGTGCAGGTGCCGCCGGGCGGCCCGACGGACCTGCGCGGGGGTGATCCGGGCCACCCGCTCGGGCCACCGCAGCGGCTCGTCCAGGGGCAATCCCCAGCGCTCCAGTTCCAGGAGACGGTCGGCCCGCTGGCCGACCGTCTGGAAGTCATACACCCAGGAACCGGCCAGGTAACGGCGCGCCCGCTCGACCTCCTCGTCGGAGAACGCCCCGTCGTGCATGGCGGCAATTTGCTCCCGCACAGCCTCGACGGCGCGGTCGGCCTCGTCCGGCCCGGTCCCGAGGTAGACGCGAAAGATCCCCGCGGCCACGTCGGCGGAATCCGTGATTCCCCCCCAACCGCGTACACCAGGCCCATCTCGTCGCGAATCACGCGGCTGAGCCGGTCTGTGAAGCCCGGCCCGCAGCCGAGGATGTGGTCGAGCACGACCAGGGCATCATGGTCGGGATCGTCTCGGCGGATGCCGAGATGCCCGATCAGCACATGGACCTGCTCTCCCGGCGAGTGGACGCGTCGGGTACGCGGTCGCTTCGACCGGACCGGCTTCGGCAAGGCCGGCAGTCCCCGCCCTAGAGGTTCCCAGGACCCGAAGTGCGTGCTCATCAAGGACCGGAGTCGGCGGGTATCAAAGTCGCCGACCGCCACCAGGAAGGCGTTGTCCGGCCCGAAGAAGCGGCTATGGTGGTCGAGCACGTCGTCGAGCGTCAGCGCGGCGATCTGGCGCGTGTTCCCCCGGGGATCGCGTCCATAGGGATGATCGCCGTAGATCAGGCTTCGGAACAGCAGTTCGGCCCGGAAGGCGGGGTCGTCACGGTCCCCCTGAAGCTCGGCGGCGGTGCGACGACGAGCCCACGCCAGCTCTTCCGCCGGGAAGGCCGGGCGGACCATCATGTCGGCCAGGAGTTCCACGGCGAGCGCCAGATCCTCAGCTCGCACGCGCAACGAGGCCCCCGTGGCGTGGACGTCGAGGGTGCCGCCGACGTCCTCGATGACCTCGGCGACCTCCTCGGCCGACCGGGTGGTGGTCCCTTCCTCTCGAAGCCGGCCGGTCAGTTGCGCGACGCCCGGTTTGGCCTCGTGGATCTGCCCGGCATCGACGAACAGGTCGAGCGCGACGGTCCCGGTATCGGGACGACGCTCCGTCAGCAGCCGCAGTCCGTTGGGCAAGATGGAGCGCCGCGGGCGAAAGTCGGTCAGGGTCGAGGCACCGTTCGGGATGGCCAGCGCCAGGGGATGCTCATCGGTTGGCGGGGCAACGGATCGCGTGATCGTGGCGGCCGTCTCCCCCCCGGCGACGACCAGGTCGCGACTCGACCGGGGGAGCGACCAGCCGGAGGTCAGCCCACTCTCGACGAGATACATCGCCGCGACGCGACGGATGTCGTCCGCCGACACCGCCAGCGCCGCCCGGTGCTCGTCCTGCCAGGCCCGCCAGTCCCCCCACAGGGCGACCTGTCCCAGCCCGGAAGCCAGGCCGCCCAGGTCTTCCTGCTCCCAACGCCAGGCGGCTTCGAGCCGATGCCGGGAGCGGGTCAGTTCCTCGGGAGTCGGCCCCGCGTCCGCCAGCGACCGGATGACCTCGAAGGTCGTCGATTCGAGTCGGGTGTGTTCGACCCCCGGCGCCGCCTCGATCTGGATCAGGAACTGGCCGGCGTGGCGGGCCCTTCCTGAGACGCCTCGACCCAGGTCGCCAAACGATCGTGCTCGACCAGACGGTCCCAGAGCCGGGAACGCCGACCGCAGCTCAGCAGATCGGCCAGCACGCCGAGGGCCGGATCGTCCGCATGGCTCCTCGGCACGGAGTGCCAGCCCAGCAGCCCGCGCGCCATCGCCTCCGACTCGACCAGGGTGAAATCGCGACGGCCCACCTGCGTCGGCTCCACCGGCACAATGCCGCGTCGAGCGGTCCCTCCCCGGGGAAGTTGGCCGAAGTACGCCTCGACCTGGTCCAGCGCCCGCTCCGGCTCCAGGTCGCCAACCACCACCAGCACGGCGCCGTCGGGCCGATAATGGTCCCGGTAGAATGCGGTCAGGTCCGCGACGGTGGTCCGGCGCTGGTCTTCGGGCCAGCCCAGGATGGGGTTGCGGTAGGGGTGGAGCAAGTAGCTCATCGTCAGATGAGTCTGGTCGAGCCGGCCGAGAGGGCTGTCCAACTCGCGGGCCCGTTCCTCGGCGATGACGTGGCGTTCCGCCTCGACCTCGCGCGGGTCGAACGCCGCGCCAAACATCCGATCGGCCTCAACGGCCAGGGCGATCTCCCAGCGGTCGCTGGGGAAGGCGAACCAGTAGTGGGTCAAATCCTCGCCCGTCTCCGCGTTGGACTGGCCGGCGGCAAGGAACGCCAGGCGATCAATCTGCCCCTTCGGCAGCCATTTGGTCCCCTTGAACAGCATGTGTTCGACGAAGTGGGCCAGCCCCGACCGGCCGGGAGGCTCGTCCACCGACCCGACCGGGTAGTACAGGTCGCAGACCACGATCGGCGCGTTCGACCGGGGCAGGGCGAGCGCCTTCAGGCCGTTGGAGAGCGTGCGCTCGTAGACGGGCAGGTCGCCGACCCAGGCGGGCAGGGGGCGGGCATTCAGTCGTCGGGCCATCGGTGCCCCCTTTCCGGTCGTATCGGGTGCGCCATCCGGTTGGCCTCCAGGAAGGAAGTTCTGGAGGCATGGTCCGGCATCGGCCCTCGGGAATTCTACCCGCGCGGGCGTGGGAATCGGGCAAGGCCCGCTTCTCGACAACCTGGATCGACTCTTCAAGCTCTCTTTCCATCGTGGTCCAGGCGATCCGCTTTCGCAAGGTCGTTTGCCGACGATCGAGATCCGTCCATCAAGGCCCTGGCTGCTTGCGACTGCGGCATAATCGGGCCACAATTGGTCGCCGATGGACGGGTTGGGGGATGGGCCGCCTCATTTGGTGTACGCTAGACTAGATCGCCGTATCGAGCGGTTGGCCTTGCACGGGGCGGAGCGTTCATGGACAATTGATAGTCCCAAGGGGTTCCGATACGGTTGTAAGGCTATTGCGGCGGGGCTCCGGGTGAGCCGGGGGGGACCCGGGCGATGGTGGCTTGCGAACCTGGTCAGGGCGGGAACGCAGCAGCCATAAGCATCGCCTCCATGCGCGCGGGAGCGCCTCCCCGGCTCACCCGGGGCCCTGTCGATCGGTAGTGACCTGACCAGGTAACGGGGTGATCGGAGCGCCGGTCGTGGCGCGACCGCGAGGCCGATCGGATCGACGGGGACGACGGATCGCGTGCCCCGGAGTCGTCTTGATCCTTCCCGGCACCGACGTAGCAAGGAGTGCGACGTGGCCCGCACCAGGTCGACCGCCTCGGACGATGGGATCGCCACCCCGGACAACCCGACCATCCGTTTCGATGGGCCCGTGCCGCGTGTCGAGGAGGCCGGGGCCTACACCGTCGTGGCCCGCCGCTACCGGCCACAGCGGTTCGAGGACGTCGTCGGCCAGGATCACGTCGTCCAGGCCCTCCGCAACGCCATCCGCCTGAACCGCGTCACCCACGCCTACCTGTTCAGCGGCACGCGGGGCGTCGGCAAGACGTCGATGGCCCGGATCTTCGCCAAGGCGCTGAACTGCGTCCACGGCCCGACCGAGACGCCCTGCAACGTGTGCGAGATCTGCCGAGACATCAGCGTCGGCCAGGACGTCGACGTCATCGAGATCGACGGGGCCAGCAACAACGGCGTCGAGGCGGTGCGCGAGCTGCGGCAGAACGCCGGGCTCCGGCCGAGCCGGGCGCGGTTCAAGATTTATTACATCGACGAAGTCCACATGCTCTCGACCGGGGCGTTCAACGCGCTGTTGAAGACGCTGGAAGAGCCGCCCGAGCACGTCAAGTTCCTGTTCGCGACGACCGAGCCGAACAAGATCCCGATCACCGTGCTGTCGCGCTGCCAGCGGTTCGACTTCGCCGGGATCGCCCCGGAGCAGATCATCGAGTCCCTGGCCGGCATCTGCGCCACCGAGGGCATCGAGGCCGACCGGGAGGCGCTTCAGGCGGTCGCCCGACGGGCCGGTGGGTCGATGCGCGATGCCCAGTCGCTGCTGGAGCAACTGCTCTCCTTCGGCGGCACGCGGCTGACCTCCGAGCTGGTCCATCAGGCGCTCGGGATCGCCCCCGACGACCGGGTGCTCGACCTGATCGACGCCCTGGCCGACCACGACGCGGCACCGGCGCTGGGGTTGCTCGACGAGTCGGTCGGCTCGGGCATCCAGCCGGTGGACCTGCTCAACGGGGCCCTGGAGTTCCTGCGGGACGTGATGGTGGTCGCGGCGGGGGCGGAGATCGACACGCTGGCCGCCGCCCCGGCCAGCGGGCGCGGCTGCGAGGCGTGGCCGAGCGCTGGGGCCTCGACGCGGTTCTGGCCGCAATGCAGATCCTGGCCGAAGCCCGAGGGCGGCTCCGGGGCAGCCCGCACGGCCGGCTCCTGGTCGAGCTGGCGCTGTGCCGGGTCGCCCGCCTGGAAGACTTCGCCGAGATCGGCGAGCTGATCGGCCGGCTCGCCGGCCCTCGACGGCGCATCGTGCCGCTCCGGAACCAAAAAAAAAGAGCTGAACTCAGGCTGACCGTCCACCCGCCGCCGTCCCGACGATCCCGAGCGTTCCCGACGGTCCACCGGCGGCCCCTCGCGAAGCACCGGCCGACGTCGCTCCCTCCGAACGACCAGGTGCGCCGCCGAGCCTGCCGCAGGTCGCCCTGGACCTGGACACGGCCCAGAGCGCCTGGGCAGACGATGTCCGAACGCGTCGGGGCGACCCTGCGCGTGGGACTGCGACTGGTCGAGCCAACCGCCGTGGAGCCGCCGGACGTCCTGGTCGTTCGCCTGCCGTCCAGTACAATTGGGTCGCCGATCGCTGCGAGTGTGCCGGCGAGGGCGCCCGGATCGAGGAGGAACTGGCCGTCGCTGCTCGGCCGCTCGATCGTCGGTCCGCTTCGAGCGCGAGGCGCCAGCCTCGACCGATGCGGCGGTTCGGCCCGCGCCCACCCGCGCCGATCGAGCGGACGAACTCGCGGCGGACCCGTTCGTGCTGAAGGTCTCCGAACTCTTCGAGGCACGCCGCGTGCGGGTCGAGTTCGACGACGACGAGAATCGCAACGCGACGGCCGAATGATCCCCGGTTCCGAACTCCGTCGTCAGGGCAGAGGCCCCGGCCCCTTCGATTTCAACGACCTGCAACCCCCTTCGAGGACCCATCGTGTTCAATAATCTGGGCAATATCGCCGACCTGATGCGGAACGCGGGCAAGATCCGCGAGAGGCATCGAGCAAGCGACCGAGAAGCTGGGACAGCTCCAGGTCGAGGGGACCTCGGGCGGAGGCGGCGGTCACGGCCAGGGTGAACGGCAAGCTGGAGGTTCTGTCCGTTCGGATCGACCCGAAGCTGCTCGCCGACGGCGACGCCGAATTGCTCGAAGACCTGGTCGCGGCGGCTGTCAACCAGGCCCTCACCAAGGCCAGAGAGGAGGCGGCCCGGTCGTTCCAGTCGATGGCCGGCGGTCTGCCGCTCCCTCCGGGCCTGTTCGGCGGTTGACCCGACCCGATTCCGGACGCTCGGTCCCTTCCCGGGCTCTCTCGACCCGGCTCAGATGCTGTCATGCTCCTTCCCCTTCCTGGCCAGATCCTCCCATGGCGAACGACCAGGGCCCATGACGCAACCCTGTGGACCGCCTGATCCAGGCGCTGGGCCGGCTGCCGGGCATCGGGGCCAAGTCGGCCGAGCGGCTGGCTCATCATCTGCTGAAATGCCCGCCGGAGGAAGCTCTGGCGCTGGCCGAGGCAATCCGCGACGCCCGGGACCGGATCCGCCACTGCGACGATGCTTCCACCTGACCGAGGCGGACCATCCGCTCTGTGCCGTCTGCCGCGACCCCCGGCGCGATCCGTCGATTGTCTGCGTCGTCGAGCAGCCCCGCGACCTGCTGGCCCTGGAACGGGCCGGGACGTATCAGGGGGTCTATCACGTCCTGCTCGGCCGGCTGGCGCCGTTGCAGGGCGTCGGCCCGGATCAGTTGACCCTCGACGCGCTCGATGCCCGCGTCCGCTCCGGGGAGGTCCGGGAAGTGATCCTGGCGACCAACCCAACCCTGGAAGGCGACGGCACCGCCATGCTCGTCGCCAGCCGGCTGGCCGATTCCGGCGTGCCGATCACCCGGCTGGCCCGCGGCCTGGCCTCCGGCGGGTCCGCTGGAGTTCGCCAACAAGGAGATGCTCGCCGACGCCTTTCAAGGTCGACAGCGGTTCTGAGATTCGGAATCTGGGGATTGACCTCGGGACAGCCGGCACGATTCTTGCTAGAATCTGAGCGTGTCGAGCGACGTGCGACGTTCTCTGGCCGGTGGAACTCGGCGCCCGGGGACTGGGCCGGACGATCGTGTCGTTGGGAACTAGCCAGCGATCTCCTCTCCCGTCGACGGGATAACGGACCATGCGTCTCGATACCTCGCAGCAGATGCGCACGGACATGCGGCTCCGGATGGCGCCCCGCATGATCCAGTCGATGGAAATCCTGCAACTGCCGCTGATGGCCCTGCAGGAGCGGATCGACCAGGAATTGATCGAGAACCCGGTGCTGGTCGACCTCCGCGAGACGACGGCCCCGGAACCGGACGACGGCGAGGAGTCGCCGGAACCGCGGAGGCGGAGGACCGTCCGGAGCCGGAGGAAGCGCTGTTCGAGGGCATGGAAGACTGGGCCGACTCCTTCTCCGAGATGCACCGGCCCAGCCGGGCCGCCCTGATGGAGGAGTCCGACCGCAAGCACGACGCCATGCAAAACATGGCCTCGCGGCCCCGATCGCTCCACGACGACCTCGCCGACCAGCTCGGCTTCCTCGACTGCACACCGACCGTCCATGCCCTGGCCGAGTACATCATCCACAACCTCGACGAGGACGGCTTCCTGCGCATGGACCTGACTGGAGGTCATCCGCGACTTCGGCGGCGAGGCGACGCATGCCGGAGGCCGAAGAGGCGCTCCAGCTGGTCCAGAAGCTCGACCCGCCCGGCATCGGCGCGCGCAACCTCCAGGAGTGCCTGCTCCTGCAGTTGACGCCCGACATTCCCTACCGCGACGTCCTCCAGGTTCTGATCGCCAACCACCTCGACGACCTCCAGCAGAACCGCCTGCCGGCCATCGAGAAGAAGACGGGCATCTCGCTCGACACGATCAAGGAGGCGATCGAGCAGCTCCGCCGGCTGAACCCCCGCCCCGGCGCCGCGATTCGCCCCGGACGACACCCAGTACGTGCTGCCCGACCTGATCGTCGAACTCGACGAGCACGGTCAGTACCAGGTGCGGCTGGTCGACGAACACACGCCGCAACTGTCGATCTCGCGGCTCTACCAGAAGCTGCTCAAGAACAAGGAGGCCGACCCGGCCGCCCGCGAGTTCATCCAGAAGAAGATCCAGTCGGCCCGCTGGCTGATCGAGTCGATCGAACAGCGCCGCAGCACCCTGCTGAAAGTGGCCCGCGCGATCATCGACCACCAGAAGGAGTTCCTCGACAAGGGCCCCGAGGCGATCGAACCCTTGAAGATGCAGCAGATCGCCGACCGGGTCGGGGTCCACGTCACGACCGTCAGTCGCGCCGTCGACGACAAGTGGGTTCAGACCCCGCGAGGGATCTTCGCCCTGAAACGCTTCTTCGGCGGCGGCACCACCACCGCCGACGGCGAAGAGGTCGCCTGGGACACGATCAAGCAGAAACTGCTCGAGATCATCGCCAAGGAAGACAAGCAGAACCCGCTCTCCGACGAGGAGATCGTCGAGGAGCTGGGCAAGCACGGCTTGCCGGTCGCCCGCCGCACCGTGACCAAGTACCGCAAGGCCCTTCGCATCCCGTCAAGCCGGCAGCGAAAGCAGTTCTGAGCGGCGGACGGGCTGGCCCAGCACGACGACGGAACCGGCCCCACGGTCTCAATTGGAACCATCGTGGTTTGTCGGCTCGCTCTGTCCGCCATTCATGCCGACCTCGGATCCGCCGAGGAGTCTCCAGGCCGTAGAGCCGCCGCAGGGCGAATTCGAACCCGAGCGTGCGAGCCGATAACAGCAGTTGAACGGCATTGCGAGTGCCCAAGTTCCGCGGCGAGGTCGACCAGCTCACGCTGCCAGGGAGACTCTGGTCCGCGGACCGGATCGGACTTCAGAGCGTTCGTCGGCCAGGTAATCCAGCGACACACCAACCGCCCGCGAGAGCTTCAGGGCGTTCTCGAGGCCCGGCTGCGACTTGCCCGCCAGGATCCGCGAAACCTCCGAATCGCTGACGCCGGAGGCCCGCGCAAGCCGCTGCTGGTTGAAGCCCTTCAGCAGCATCTCTTTTCGAAGCTTCTCTTCAAATCTCATGCGACGACTATACAACATGCGTCCCGTTTGTAAACGGGATGGTCCCGAACACGCAATGAAATTCGCCCTGCCGTTCGCCCTGATCGCCGCGTCTGCGACAGGCGATCAGTACGCCCGGCGCAGGACATAACGGGCCAGGGTTCGCAGGAGATCGTGCGACTGGCGAGTCGGGCAACGACTGGAGGGCCGACTCGGCGGACTCGGCGAACTCCCGGGCGCGTTCCCAGGCGTAGTCGATGGACCCCGAGTTTTCCAGCAAGGGGCGAAGCCGCCGTCGATCCGGGTGAGGATCGGACAGAACCGCACGCGCCTCTCGCGACGTCGGATGGCTTGCCCTTCGAGAGCAAATGAATCACCGGCAACGTCAGTTTATGCTTGTCGAGGTCCGTGCCGAGGGTCTTGCCCGTAGTACGTTCCTCGCCCCAGAGGTCGAGCACATCGTCGGCGATCTGAAAAGCGACACCCAGATCCCGACCGTAACCTTCCAGGGAGGCGACCACGGAGGGGCTCGCATCCGCGTAGTGACGCTCCCAGTCGACACGAGACCGCGGTCAGTTCCGCGGTTTTGCCCCGGATGATATCGAAGTACGCCGCCTCATCGAGGTCGAGATTTCCCCGATTATGCACCTGCTGCATCTCACCTTCGCAAACCAGATTGGTTGCACGTCCAATCCAGCGGCAGGCCAGGGTCGATTCGAGCGAGGCCGCCAGGTGGAACGCATGCGTGAACAGATAATCCCCGAGCAGGACGGCCGTCTCGTTGCCCCACTCCGCGTTGACCGTGGCCGCGTGGCGACGGACCATCGCCTCGTCGAGGATATCGTCGTGGACCAGGGTGGCGGTGTGAATCATCTCGACCACCGCCGCCAGCACCGGATGTGCGGGTCGAACCGAACCACACGCCTTGGCGGTCAGGAGCACGAGGGCTGGCCGGAGTCGTTTGCCTCGGAAATCGGTGCAGTGTTCGACAAGGTGTTGGACGAACGGATAGCGGCTCCCCAGTTCGTCCGCGTAAATCTGCTCCGCCGCCGCCAGCTCCTCGGTGATCGGGGCGAATGCCTCGGCAAGCCGGCGTTGGGCATCCTCGGGCTTCCGAAGGATCGGCACGCTCATCCGTCCACTCCGATCGAATTACACAACGGGAACCTCGGATCGGCGAAACGTGCCGCTTCGGCCGCCCGATTTTTCCTCGAGCCTGACCTGATCGATGACCATACTGCGATCGACCGCCTTGCACATGTCATAGACCGTCAGGGCCGCAACCGTGACGGCCGTCAGTGCCTCCATCTCGACACCCGTACGACCTCGCAGGGTGACGGTCGCCTCGATGCGCAAAGTGGCCGTGTCAACCGGTTTCAGGTCCATCTCGACCGCGTCGATCCCCAGGGGATGGCAGAGCGGGATGAGCTCGCCAGCCTTCTTGGCCGCCATGATCCCGGCCAGCCGCGCCACCTCCCGTACGTCCCCCTTCGCAATCGAACGATCGAGGATCGCGGACAGGGTTTCGGGTCGCATCCTTACCAGGCCACTGGCGCGAGCCTGTCGCAACGTCTCGGGCTTTGCCGAGACGTCGACCATGTGGCTTGCACCATCGTCGTCGAAATGGGTAAACGAAACAGACACGCCGATAACCCCGTGCCGTTCAGTTTTTTCTGAAATGATTGTACGGACTCTCCGGAGGATTTCAATTCATTCTGGGGTCTTTTTCCAAAGGTGGACGACGCCAGGTTCCCGAGAGCCAGACTCCCTCTCGACTTCGAACCGCGATGGGAGGGTGCTCACGGACCAATCGGCGAACGGCATCATTCCAGTACGCCGAGCGCCGGTAAACGACGATCCAGTTCGCGGTCGGGACCGCGGATTCATCCTGCAAGATGATGCCGCGGTTGTAAAGCGCCTCGGTGGTGGTGGCAAGGGCCTGCACGTGGTGGAGTGTCGGCGCCGAGGGCCACGGTGTCCCCCGAATTGACGCGTCGGCTGAGATCGTCAAGCAACACCTTGTCGACCGAGTCGCCCCAGTACGTCAACTCGAGACCGAGTCGCGAGGCCCCGGGCAACCCGCCGACGAGGAGGTTGTAGTAGCTTAACTCGAACGGATGCAGCGCGATCAGGCCAAGTCCCTGCGACAGCACCCACAATCCCAGCGCCGCGTGAAGCCAACGTCGTGATCCGGCCCATCTCCAGCACGCCGCGCATCCCAGACCGACGATCAGGGACCACAGCGGGAACACGACCAGAAACAATCGTTCGCCGTCGTAGACCGGCGCCTTCGTACTGAACAGCACTAACCAGAGCAGGATGGTCCCGGCGAGCAAGAGCGGCAGGGGATCAGAACGGCGACGTCGCCAGCTTTCGATAAATCCCGATGGCCCCCAACAAATGAAGCCCGATCGGGACCGTGACCGCGAAGTAAACCCAGGGGTAGTGCCAGGGAACGTCGTGATCGAGGTAGACGCGACCGAAGTACTGCACTTTCAAGGGCAACCGATCGACACTGGTCCCGAGAAACCCTCGAAGCCTGCCGACCGTGTCAAACCAGAGCCAGGGCCAACCCGCGAGAAACGTCAAGAGGCCCATCGTGGTCCAGGCGATCGCACCAATGCCTGCTTTTCGCCAGCGCAAGCGGAGCAGGAACCAGAGAAACACGATGGGCGGCAACAGCCAGGCGTGGATCTTGGTCAACAGTGCCAGGCCCCAGACCAACCCCGCCGCGGAGATCGCCAGGCTCGGTCGTCGTGTTTCGGTCGCGAGAACGACCGTCAGCAGCGCGAGCACCCAGAACAGACAGAGAAAGGTATCGAGGGTCGCGAAGTGGCCGTGGGCAAAGGCACGCGGCATCAAGAGGAGCGCGGTCCCGGCACCGAGCCCCGCCACCACGCCGAATCGCCGGCTTCCGAACCAGATCAGTAGTCCGATCAGTAAACCGTAGGCCGTCGCTGGAGCCAGACGCGCGGCATGGACGGAGAAGGCATCCATGCCGCCTAGAGACGCCTCGAACGGGGCCGCCAGGATGGACGCCAGGCCGACCAGGATGCGTCCGAGCGGAGGATGCTGGGCGTTTTCGCGGAAAAGTAGATCCGCATCACTCTTCGCGGGCCCGCCTCGAAACAGACCCATGTAGAGCCGTCCCAGAACATCCAGGTTTTCGAGGTAGTGTCGTCCCACGCGGACATCGAGCGGTTCGTCGCTGGTGATGCCCGGGTCGCCCAGGGTCGCCAGGACCAACACGAGCGCGGTGATTCCGGCGATGCCACCCGCCAGGGCCGCGGTCCGTGTCGTGCCGGTCGATCCCCACTCCACGTTCCGAGCCGTCGCGGACATGGGGCACGCTGCCTTGTCGAGTAAGTCCATCCCGGGGGTGCCTTCGAAGCGGAAAGTCTCGGTGCGAGGGCGTCTTCGTTCTCGGAACCGGACGAGTTCGACTGTGATCTCTAGCGGTTGACCGGCTCGCGCGCTCAACGAGTCGAACGGCCATTATGCGGTAGAGTCGATGTCGAGGCGAGTTCGATCAGGACTTCAAACTCCGAGACACGACGAACCCGAGGCCCTCCCTATCGTTGCGGTAGGGAGCGTCTCGGGCCCGTCACATCCAGGGAGCCAGGATTCCATCCAGGACGGTTCGGCTCAGGGCTCGTCGGCCTTCTTCTGGGAGATCAGACGACGCACGCGCTCGGCGAGCAGGGCACCGTCAAACGGCTTCTTGAAGGCGTCGTTGAACCCGAGGCTATAGGTTTCCTCGCCTGGCTCGTCGCTGGTCAAGGCCAGGAGGATGGTCGCCTGGTGGTCCGGGCTGCGACGGAGGTTCTGGGCGATCTGTCCGGCCTCAATGCGACCGATGGCCAGATCGATGATGATGCAGTCCGGATGGAAGCTCTCGGCGCGGACGCCGGCCTCGAAGCCGCTCGACGCGACCTCGATCCGGAAGTCGTCGGTTTCACGCAGATGGTCTTTCAGAGTGCCCTGCATCGGCCCATCGGCACCGACGACCAGGATCTTGTGATAGACCTCCGCCTCGAGGTCCCCCAGGGGCATGCCGTGCTCCTTGAGGAAGCGCAGCAAATGCTCGCGAGGGATCCGACGATCCTGCGAGCCGGGAATGCGATATCCACGCAGGCGGCCCGAATCGAACCACTTGCTCACGGTCCGGGGCGCGACCTTGCAGATTTTCGCGACCTGGCCGGTTGTAAACACCTTTTTCATATCGAGGACTCCACTCGCTTTGTCGTTTGCGCGAGACCTCGGAGGTATCCTTCCCCCTCCGTTATTCACCCTCGGCGGCGCGGCGACGGACCGTCCCCGGCGGAGCACTCGATCGGCCTGGCACTCCGTTGGGTTCGGCGATCCCTCCTGGCGTCCTGATCGCGCCACCCTGTCCCGGAGCGTCGGGGCCTTGGGGGGCCCATGAAGGTCCGGGTTCAGTAGGGGGCGCTGGGCCGCCCCGCGGTGGCACGATCCATCGGCTCGGGATGCCCCCGTCTCGCCGCGGGGGAGGTCGCTCGACGACCAGAGACCTGGGCCTCCAACCGTAGCGAACCTGACCGTCAAGACTAATTTTCGATCGGCGCGGCGTAGGACTTTAAAACGGCCGGAGACAGGCCACGCGCCTTCGAACGATTTCCGGGGTGAAGACGGGGGGGAGGAGGTGGAGGAATGATGTGATTTCGCATGAGCCCCGGACCAGCGTTCGCCGCGTCCGGGACCACCTGGTTGCCCTTCGTGGACTCAGCGATCAAACCGCCGGCGAAGCCGCTGTAAAATCGAAGTCCTTTCTCTCCCAGGGGTTGCTTCCCCTTCGGGTTTCTCGTCATAACCTGCCTGACGGACCGACGGGTCCGCGGTTGCATCCACGCCTGCAAGCTGAGCGGCGTCATAATCCGGCATGGCTTCCGGCACCGCATCGATCACGAGGGGCCCCGGAAGGTTTTTCTGGTGGCTGGCGACCTGGAGGATCCCGACCAGGTCCGGATAGGTCGCGCCTAAATTAGCGATTTCGCGGATGACCTCGCTCAGCGCCAGCGGTGCCATGACCTTGGGCGGTTCGACCCCGGGTTGTGAGAGATCGAAGCGGCTGATCTCGACACGATCGTCGTTCAGAGCGGCGTTCAAGAGGATCGAGCCGGCCCCGCCCACGGCCACCGGTGTGAGCAGGTTCTGGCCCCGGCCGAACAGGACGATCTCGCGCCGACGGCTCCGCGAGATATGGATCATGGCGGGCCCGTCGCACTCGACGACGTACAACTCGAACGGATCTTCGAGCCGCGCGGACTGGCGGGATGGAGCCGAGTACAGCCGCATGGCGAGTTCCGCATCGTCGGTCGTCTCGGGCCGGGCGTCGCGCAGCAGTCGAACACGACCAAGGAACGGGTCGTGTTCATCCAGGGTTCGTAGCGCGTTAAATGCCCCGTAGCGCAGATTTGGGTCTGCCTGATCCATCAGGCTGCGAAGTCGCAGGACCGAAGCCGGTTGATCCATCGCCGCGAGGGCCGCCAGGGCATTGGCACGAAACTCGAGATGTTCGGCCGCGGTCGTTGCCAGAATGTCGGCCCCCGCGGCGTCGTTCAGGTAGGCCAACGCCTCGGCGGCAAAGAAGCGAACCTGCTCATTCGGGCTCTCCAGGCCCCCTTTGAGTGCGTCGGCCGCGTTGCGGCCGATTCCTTCCAGCTTCAAGGCCGCCTGGCCCGAGGTTTTGGCGTCGAGCAGTTCCTTCGTCCAGGCATCAAGGTGCGATGCGCGGAGGGCCGGCGAGTCGACCATTGGCAACCGTTCGATTACCTGGAAATAACGCCACTGGTTGTGGTGGTAAACCCGAGGGACGTTCAGGACCAGCAGCTCATCCGTCTTGGCAATGGCCATGCCGACCTGTTCGATGCCTTTTCGTTCGAAGAATCGCATGTTGATGACATCTTCGAGCAACTTCGAGGTGCGAAAGCCTTTGCGGTCCTCCTTGAGGACCAAGGCATAGAAATTGTCCTTGAAGGTATGGGCCCCGCCCAGAACACGGCCAACCCGAGGTTCGTCTGGAAACTGCGCATCGCCGACCATGATCGGCCCGCCGGCCTCCCCCATGGGCTGGCCTTCGAGGTACTGCCCGTCGATGAACTGCTTGACCCGCAGCTCCGTCACCAGCAGATGTCCACCCTCAAGGCTGGTCGTCGTGCTGCCGGGGGGCAAGACCACGTCGATGTCGAACTCATCCCGGGTCGTGATGCCCTGGGGAATGGTCCCCTGAACCAGGACAAGTGACGTTGTCGGCGATTCGAGCCAGCGCTCGGCGTTCGGGACCGTCGCCTTTCGCATGATCGTCAGCAGTTTGGTGCGATGGAGCGACGGAGACGGGTTGGATCCCGTATTGTTCAAGCCGATAACCAGACCGACGCCTTCGACCACCGTATTGGCGTTCGCGCGAGCGAACGCGATGTCACCAACGGTCTCGTCGGACTTGGGAAGCGTCTCTTCCTTGAGGTTCGGGACCTTTTTCCCCTTGTCGGCCCCGATGCCGAAGAGCACCACGATCAAGGACCAGGCAAGTACGGCCTGGAACCGCCTCGGGTTCTTGCGCTGCATTCCAACGGCCTCCTTGCCGTAACTCGCCAGGGCCGGAACCGGCCCGATTCCCGCGCCGGAGGAGATCCGGTCCACGCGGGCATGTTCAGAATGGCAACGCCGCTCACAACTCTGTGAAACGGTGCTCAAGTCGACGACCTGGGCTCAGCGACGTGTCAGGGTCGGCCCTGCGAGCAGGACGGGTCGTCGATACGGCCGGGAATGTACGAGTTCTTCGACAAACAGTCAAGCGGATTCGGGATGGTGTCGATGTGTCGCGGCGTCTCGCGGATCATCGCGGAGCGAACACCCACGTCGAGAGGCGTTGTGATCGCCATGGGCCGCATGGTTCTCGCGACCGGCGAATTCCGCAAATCCCCAATATTATCCATATCCTCAAAACCTCCTAAACTCCCAGCTCTTGGGTTCCGATATCCACAGAGGGCCGTGAGCTGGAGGCTGGCGCGGCGGACGGGGGATACGCGATCGACCGCGCCGGACGGGCCCCCGAGTATTGTCAACAACAGGCCATCGGCAGGGATTCGGCCAAGGCCGCTGACAACGACGAGGACCCCATGGCACGAATCCGCCGACATCGACGTGACACGGTTCAAAGCCCTCTGGAAACCTATTTACGGGAGATCAATGAAGTCTCTCTGCTCACGGCGGACGAGGAGAAGGAGCTGGCTCGGCGGATCGCGACAGGGGACATGAGTGCCCGCGATCGCATGGTTCGCGCCAACCTGCGTCTCGTGGTCAACATCGCCCGGGGGTATGTCGGAAAGGGCCTGGCCCTTCAAGATTTGATCGAGGAAGGGAACCTGGGATTATTGCGGGCCGTTGAAGGGTTCGATCCAACCATCGGAACGCGCTTCAGTACCTACGCGAGTTACTGGATCAAACAATCCATCAAGAGGGCGCTGGTCAACACCGCCAAGCCGATCCGAATTCCCGCGTACATGATGGAACTGCTTTGCAAGTGGCGACGCGCGGCCGCTGACCTCCAGGACGAGCTGGGCCGGGCGCCGACGACCGAGGAGATCGCCCGAATCCTGGACCTCCCCAAGAAGAAATTGGCGATCGTCAAGAAAGCGATCAAGGTCTACAATCTCGTCCCCCAGACCGACCAGCCCGAGAACGGGTGGAGCCTGGGTGAAATGTTGATGGACGAACGGACCCGGGCCCCTGATGTCGAAATGGTGGAAGCGGACAACCTGCGGCTGGTCATGCTCCGGCTCGATGAGATGGACAAGCGTGAGGCCACTGTACTACGCATGAGGTTCGGCCTGAACGATGCCCCGCCCAAGACCCTCAAGGAGATCGGCGAGTCGCTCGGGCTGACCCGCGAGCGTGTCCGGCAAATCGAGAACGAAGCCCTGGGAAAACTGTCGGCCACCTTCATGGCGGATTAAACGGTGGAGGGGGTTGCGTGGCTCGATCGGCTCCTCACGGGCACATCCGACGATGACCAGATACGGTTCGGATGGGAGAACTCGCCGAGGACGTCAGGTTCATTCTTGAACAAAAACACGCCCGCCGATGACCTGGATAACACCAGGTCATCGGCGGGCGTGTGCTCATACGACCGATTCGGGCTGCCAGAGAGCCCCAAAACCGGAAAGCCGGCTCTTGCTCAGTCGGCGGTCGATCGCTTGAGGCGACGAAGCGCCAGGCCCATGCCTCCGGCTACCAGCAACAAGAGCGAGGCCGGTTCCGGGACAACCGGGGGGTCGACGTCACCGGTCGGGAGCGGAGTCACGTTGCGCATGGGGATCAAGAAGCTGGTCGGCGTGAAGCTCGAGAAGTCTGACCCGAAACTGCCGGTGAAGGCCGGGTCGGTTGTCCGCTCCAGGTCCGTGCGGAAGCGCAGGTAGAGACCGTCGCCGCTGGCGCCGAATAAAGCACTTGTGGCGAGGAGCCCGCCATTAATGACGATGTCGGCATCGAAGAAATCGGATGAGATGCCGAAGGCCCCCAGGTCCTGCGAACCGAACGCCGTGGGCGTGCCCGAGAGGAGTAGTCCGTCGTAGGTGGTCCCAGCGAACGTGACCTTGCCATAGATCTCGAACGAATTGCCGGGATCGTTAAGAAGGTTTCCCGAGTCGTCGAGTTTGAGGTTCAACGTCTGTCTGAGTTGTCCATTGCTGTCCGCGGCGACGGCATATTTGTCGGCCGCGCTGACGGACGTGTCAAAGATGTAGGGAGTATTGGTCATCGTCAGTTGGCCGGTTGATGCCGTGTAATCCACGCGACCATGGATCCCGGCGGAGATGTCCGGGAAGCTCAAGGTGGCGGAGGGCCGGACCAGATCGGCGCGGGTTGCCCCCGGGTTCGAGCCAGCGAACAGGGCCAGGGTCAATCCGTGGATGGCGGCAAGGCGATGCATCCGATGCATGTTTGTTCCTCTGTTCCCGGCCGCGACGCAGCGCGGACCATCACCGATGAAAGACTTGAGACGGGCACGAATCATCACGTTCGCGAGCCTGTCCGTGACATGCGGCGGGCTCAAGGCCCGCCGCGCCTTGGAACCGGGATCCACGCTCGATGCCCAGGTCGAATCGTGGTCCTTTCAAGTCGCGTGGTCACCCGATCCATCGTTCTTAGCCGTTTCGGCCCGCCGTCACCCGCCGGCGTCGGTGGCGAATCAGGCCACCGATTCCTCCCGCGAGGAGCACCAGCAAGGTCGCCGGCTCGGGAACGGGGAAGGGCTGAGGCGAGTTGTAACTACGGGTGTTGCTGGTGGCCTTCGTTGCCGAGAAGTTCTCCTCGAACGAGCCGTGAAAGGTGCTCTCGAGTTCGGGTGTGATCCGGACGTACACCTCGTTGCCGAAGAACTGAGCCAGCGCCCCACCGGTGACGTCCATCTCCAGGTCGAAGATGTCGGAGCCCTCGATGCCCGCGCTTCCCGAGGTCCTGCGAGCCGAACGCTTTCGGCGTTCCGCTCAGGAGGAGCCCGGAGTACGTCTGACCGTCGGCGACGATCGTGCCGTACAGGGCGTAAGTGTTGCTCGGCCCTGTCAGCAAATTCCCACCTTTGTCGAGGGTGATGTTGATCACCTGCTGGCGAATCCCGTTCTCGTTCGGCGTGACGCCGAACTCCTGCGACGAGGTCGGGCCACCGGCGATCAGATACGGCGTGTTGTTGACGTGGAAGTTGCCGGTCTGGGTGTTGGCATTGTAGGTGTACTGCACCACGCCATTGATGTCGGCCGCGATGTCGGGATACGCCCGACCGGCCGCGGGCTTGATCAGGGCCGCCGAAGCCGAGTCGGCCCCGAACCAAGCCATCAGTGCCAGACCGGCCATTGCGACGAGGCGACGCATCCGGTGCATGAGATCTCCTTGGAGCCGACCGCGAAACACGTTGTTGCTCCATCACCGTCACCGTTGCCCTCAGCCCGAAACCGTGCTGAGTGGCGAATTCGATGGCGAATGGGGCCTGGTTTGCGGTGCAGCTTCCCTCCTGTCGTGACGCCGGCGACCTGCTCCGGGCTGTCCATTCACGTCGGCACAACCAGAGTTCGACGGAGCGGGCCACTCACGTGCGGGGCGTCCTCCTCCACCATCGCCCCCGCGGGGCGGAAACTGGCGAGGCGACGCGAGACTCGGGGATCGTCACGGGACCGGACGGACTTCGCGAGGGTGTGGATCGAGGGTGGGACAGCCCGGAACCGGGCGGTGATGTCATCCGGAATCCGTTCCCAGGTCAAGCCGAAATCCGTTTCGGTGCTCCGAGAGAACCACGAGGCGACGAAGCCATCTCGGCCAGAGCGCCAACACCTTCCTTTAGGCATTGGGGCCTTGGCGGCGGATTTGTACTGCATCCCCCCAGAGCTGTCAACGCGGGTTCGGGGGGGAATTGCTCAAGAACCCAAATCGCCGCGTGACCCGGGTCGAGACGCTTCACCCGAAGCACTCCCGGAAGGGTACGATGGACGCGCCGGGACGGTCGGTGTCGGAGCAACCACCCCGCCGAAACCCTCCAAACCGGGACTCCGGCCCTGGAATGACCGAGACACCCCTGTCGTCGCCATAGCATGGTTCCGTGGTCGCCAGGGTCCCTCGGGGACTTTCCGTACGTGGGCTTTGAGATCACCGACAGGCATGCGGGAGGACCGAATTGATGGAAACCGATCGCGTGGCTCGCATCCTCAATGAAATGGGCATCATCCTCGAACTGCAAGGCGAAAACCCGTTTCGCAGCAGGGCTTACCACAATGCGGCGCAGGCCCTGAAGACACTTCCCGGTGATCTCTCCGAGATGGTGGCCGATGGCAGCTTGAAGCAGGTCCCCGGCATCGGGGACACCTTGCTCGACAAGATCACCCGACTGGTGACGACCGGATCACTGCCGGAATACGAGTCCCTGCGTCGCGACACCCCCCCGGGGCTGATCGCGCTCTTGCGGGTGCCCGGACTTGGGCCGAAAAAGATCAAGGCCCTCAACGATGAGCTTGGTGTGACGGGCCTCGCCGAGTTGAAGGCCGCCGGGGAGACGGGCCGAATCGCTGCCCTGAAGGGATTTGGCGGAAAGACCCAGGAGAACATCCTCAAGGGGATCAGTTTCCTCGAGTCGGCGGGCGACCGGGTCCTTCAGAGCACAGCGCTCGAACTCGCCTTGCCAATTCTGGAGGAAGTTCGTGCCCACAAACACGTCAAAAGGGCCGAGATCTGCGGCAGCCTGCGGCGCCGAAAGGAGACGATCGGCGACATCGACATCCTGTTCAGCTCACCGGAACCCGAGCCGATCCTGCGGTCCTTCGTGTCCCGTCCGGAGGTGGCCGCGATCCTGGGACAGGGGCCGACGAAGGCAAGCGTCCGGCTTGTCGGCGGCGTGCAGTGCGACCTTCGGGGGGTCGACGACGCGCAGTTCGCGTTTGCCCTGCATTACTTCACCGGATCGAAGGCACACAACATCGCCATGAGGCGTCGGGCCATCGCTCGGGGTCTGAAGCTTAGCGAGTACGGGCTGGAAGGAGAGGGAAAGACCATCGCCTGCGCGTCGGAAGCGGAACTCTACGATGCGCTCGGCCTTCATGACATCCCTCCAGAGTTGCGAGAAGATCGCGGCGAGTTCTCGGTCGCCGAGGCCGGACCGGTCCCGCCACTGGTCGCACGCGAAGACCTGAAAGGTACGTTCCACTGCCACACGGACTGGAGCGACGGCAGCGCGACCCTCGAAGCGATGGCCGGCGCCGCTCGAGACGCGGGGTTGGACTATCTGGGGATCGCCGATCACTCGCGCTCAGCTGCCTATGCCGGAGGGCTCAGCATCGACCGAGTCCGCAAGCAATGGGCGGACATTGATGAGCTCAATCGCAAGCTCGGCCCGGGGTTCCGACTCTTCAAGGGGATCGAGTGCGACATCCTCGCCGACGGTTCGCTCGACTTCCCGGACGACGTTCTGGCCGGGTTCGACTACGTCGTCGTCAGCGTTCATTCGAGCTTCGGAATGCCCCGCGAGGCGATGACCGCACGGATTGTACGGGCCGTGTCGCATCCCCTGGTGACCATGCTCGGTCATCCGACCGGACGATTGCTCCTCGCCCGCGACGAGTATGACGTGGACCTCGACGCCGTGATCGGGGCCGCGGCGAAAGTGGGAACCATGATCGAGATCAACGCCAACCCCCACCGGCTCGACCTCGACGACATCCACGCCCGTCACGCCCGTGATCGAGGTGTCGCGATCGTCATCAACCCGGATGCCCACTCGACCGACGGTTTGAGCGACCTTGAATACGGGATCGGACAGGCCCGGCGGGCGTGGCTCGGTCCCGACGACGTCTTCAACTCACGCTCCGCGGAGGAGGTTGCCGGCCGCCTGGAAATGATGCGTCAACGACAGGCATGAGGCATGGTTCGTCACGATCGGGGACCGGCCGCGACAATCGCGCTCTCATGCATCGGGGTGCCTTGCGAGCGACGGGCCCCCATCTATAATGTTGGTGTGATCCTGATGCGGAAGCGTTTCTCGCCAGATCAACTCCTGGAACGGAACGCCCTTCGCATTGCTGGCCCATCAATTCTCGCGGTGTCGGTGTCACCGAAGTCGCGATCCGCTTGGGCGGCAGATCGCGTCCCTTCGACCGAATATGGAGAGGAGAGTCAAGATGGCCCCCCCCAAGCCCGTTGAGGCGCACGCAAGCTCTTCAGCGTGGATGATGCAAACAAGGCCCTGCCTCTGGTCCGGGCGATTGTCGGTGATATCGTCCGTCAGTTCGAGATGGTCGATGGTCTGCGAAGGCGCCTTTCGGTCCTCACCGATCGCGAGCGGCGAAAGCCGAACGATTCCGATCCCTACGTTGAGGAGCGCCTTCATAGCGAGGCCCAGCTGGAAGCCGAGGAAACCAAGCTGCGTGAGTACGTCGAGGAACTCGATCGGCTTGGGGTCGAGTTGAAGGGCACGGATGGGCTCTGTGATTTTCCCAGCATCCAGGATGGTCGTGAGGTCTATCTCTGCTGGCGGCTCGGCGAACCGGAAGTGTTGTACTGGCATGATCGCCAGGCGGGCTTTCCCGGCCGACAACGTCTCAAGCCGACGCCCAGGAAGCGGCCCGGAACTCGTCCCGGTTGAACCTGTTGTTCAGAAACCGTCGGTATTGTGCATTTATCCATCGCGCCATTGAGATCGCTCGTCTCCCGCCCGAGGGGACGAGTCGAGCCGGCGTGGGATTCCCGAGCCCACGCCGACGAACTTGTGAAGTCATTCGGGTGTGTTGAGTTCTTCTGCGAATTGAGACGGTGTCAGCACGCGTGGGCCATCCGTGACAACAACGCCCAGAACGGCGGCATCGTTCGTGATAATGACCACCGCGTCTCCCGCCGTTGCAGTGGCAATGAGCATGTCATCGCTCGGGTCGGTCGCAACTCGCTGGGGAATCGGACGTTCCAGAGCGACATGATGAGCGTGCCGCAGGACCGATTCCAGACGATCCCGCCAGGACGTCACGCGAATCGCTTTTGGGAGGACGCGCTCATATTCGGCAAGGAGTTCCGGACTGACAACGGGTTGCAAGCGGCCGTCGAGGCACCCGTCCACGATTCGCGCGCTTGACGACCCCTTGTTGTAGGCGTCGGCGATGAGCACGTTGGTGTCGATCACGATCCGTCGCATCGAGAAACCGTTCCTCCCCACCCATTCTCCGGGGCCCAGCCAACCGATCGGCGTCCCTCGTAACCATACGCGACGGGTCCAGGACGCTCTGTTGGACCGGACGACGACGAATCGGTAGACTACCCACTCGGCAAGACGACGGCGCCGAGACGGAGACAGGGCGAGAACATGCGTGTGGTGACCATCGATGGGCCGGCGGGCGCCGGCAAGAGCACCGTCGCCCGACGTGTGGCGGAGGAACTGGGCTGGCGTTTTCTCGACACCGGCGCCATGTATCGTACCGTGGCCCTGGCGGGGCTTCGTCGAGGCATCGCGACTCGAGGACCAGGAGGCCCTCGGCGCGCTAACCGAATCCCTCTCGGTCGCGATGCCGCCAGGAGGTGTCCTCCTGAATGGTGAAGACGTTTCCGAGGAGATCCGTCAGCCGACCGTCACGGCCGCCACGCGTCACGCGGCGGACAACCCGAAGGTTCGACAAATCCTGATCGGCTGGCAACGGGCCTTTGCCGCCGACTTCGATACGGTGACCGAGGGCGCAGACCAGGGCACGATCGTGTTTCCCGATGCCCTGTTGAAAATCTTCCTGACGGCGAGCCTGGAGGAACGGGCACGTCGCCGTCATGCGGAATTTACCGTCCGGGGAACGTCGGCCCCAGCCATGACGATCCAGGACGAGTTACGCCGTCGTGATCTCGAGGACGAGACACGCGCCATCGCCCCGCTCCGGGCGGCGGACGACGCCCTCCAACTCGACACGACCGGCATCGACCTCGAGGACGTGGTGACCCGTGTCCGGCAAGTCGTCCAGGAAGTACTACGGGGCTGAGACGGTTCGCGTGCCCTGGTCGCGTTCCGTCGTCGAACACCGGCATTGTGCTCTCGATTCGCCCGATGACCGCCCACGCCGTTGAACCAGAACCCTTCCATGAGCAGGCCCGCAACGCCGGAAACCGTCGCGATGGATGCCGGGGCGCCCCACGCCAGGAGGCGCCGGGAACTCCCGAATCGGGAACGCTCGACTCGGGCACTGGCCTGGTATGAGACGGTCCGGATCGCGACCCTGTTGTACTGTTCGCTTCGCGGAGGGGTTCGAGCCACGGGACGAGAGAACCTGCCTCGAACCGGTGGCGCTCTGATCGTCTCGAATCACCAGAGTCATCTCGACGTCTTCGTGCTGGGCCTGGGGTCGCCGAGGCCGCTGAACTACGTGGCGCGTTCGAGCCTCTTCACACCACTGCTCGGGCCACTGATCCGTTCCGTGGGAGGGTACCCGATCGAGCGTGAGAGCGGCGGCATCTCCGGCATGAAGGAAACGCTGCGTCGACTCCGGGCCGGAAAGCTGGTTTTGATCTTCCCGGAAGGGACGCGCAGCCGCGATGGCACCCTTGGCCCGCTCAAGCCGGGCATCGCGGCCCTGGGCAGGGCCGGGGTTCCTTTCGTGCCGACGGCGGTTGCGGGAACCCACGAGGCGTGGCCGCCGGGACAGATTTTGCCTCGCGCTCACCCGTTCCATATCCACTATGGGGAACCCATCTCTCCGGAAGAGATCGCCGGCCTCCCCGCCGATTCCATGACAAAGCTCATTCGCGATCGAATCCGGCAGTCTCAGGTGATCGCGCAATACCACTTGCAGCGACTCCTTGGATCGCACGGGACGGCAATTCGACCCAACGACGGTTCGATGGAACCTTGTAAGTTTCGGTAGACGAACGACGAGAACCCGATCCGGTTAGGGAAACTGAGGTTGGACGTCCCGCGGACATCGAGTAAAGTTCGCCGATCTTCCAGGAAGTCCGGCATCCTCGCAAGCGAGGACACGTCTCTATTCCGTCCCCGACATCTCCCGGCCCCGGCCGCGGTCCCGGTGGAATCAGGACCGTGCCAAACCCTCGTTTCCGTACGGCCTGGCGGCCCGGGAGGCGCCGTCGATCGGGTTCGGGATAACGCCCGCGGTGAAGGAGTTCCGCCATGCGTCGGACTCGGTTCCTGCAACTTACCGGCCTCCTGGTTCTGGCCGGGGGGGCCGGCTGCACCCATAATCATTACTATTACGGGGCCGCCCCCATGTGCGCGAGACGGCCCCGGCCGTGGTCGAATATGGGGCCGTCTGCCAGGTGCCTCCCACCGGGGGCAACACGGTGGTCGTCGCCTCGGCCCCGCCCAGCACCCAGCGCGTGCTGGTGAGCCGGCCCCAGGGACGGCTCGGCTCTCGACTGGCCTGGCGGAAGCCCGACCCGGAGTCGCTGGCGACGACCCGCGTTGAAGGCGGTCTCGACGACTCAGCCTTTCGTTGAGCGCTTGTTGCCGGTATCGCCCACGGGTCGATCTGGTATGGAAGTTCCTTCCTTTCGCGTTAAACCGCCATGCGACGACGTACTTTCCGAGACGCACGTTGTCTTGTCACCGGGGCCTCTTCGGGGCTCGGACGCGCCATTGTCGAGCACCTGGCCCGGGAGGGCGCCCGCGTTGTGCTGACCGGCCGTTCTCGAGAACGGCTCGACGAGGTCACTGCCGGGCTGATCGCGACTGGCGTTTCGATCGCCAATCTCGCGATTTGTCCTGCCGACCTGACGATCGCTGCCGAGCGAAGCGCCTTGCTGGAGTTCGTTTCCGATCGGTTTGACGGTGCCCTGGATGTGGTCGTCAACAGCGCGGGCATCGGGGCATACGGTCGGTTTGAGAGCCACGACGAAACCATTCTGCGACAGGTTTTCGAAGTCAATGTGATCGCCCTGGCCGAGATCTGCCGAGGCGTGCTCCCGATGCTTCGTCGCGGGGACCGGCCGTCGCTCGTCAACGTCGGCTCGATCATCGCGCAGCGCGCCTGCCGGGTCGTTCGGAGTACTCGGCAAGCAAGCATGCCGTCGCGGCCCTGACCGACTCGCTACGTGCCGAGACGAAGATCGACGACCTGCACGTCTTGCTGATCAACCCCGGTTTCACCGCGACGGCGTTCGAGCAAAATCTGGTCGTCGATACCGCGATCTACAAGACGGCCCACCGGCGCAGCATGCTGGCGAAGGACGTTGCCGAGGCGACCGTGCGGGCGATGAAGCGCGGTCGTAGCGAGATCACCCTCTCCGCCCAGGGGCGGCTCTTGTTGCTGGTGAACCGCGCACTACCGCGCTTCGTGGATTGGGGCCTCGCCCGCTGGACCAGGCGGCTGTATAACGACAATGCCGCGCTGCTCAACACCGAGTCTCGAAACGGCCCGACTCCGGCCCCCTCCGCTCCGCCTTGCCCTCCCGGACCGTCCACCGAGGTTCTCTCCCGACGATCACCCTAGATCGGCTTCCGATCGGATCACGCACGGTCGAGAGACCGTTGCATCACCCGGCCCGAGCCGCGACGATGGTTCGGACGGGCCGATCCGACGTGACGAGAGGGAGCACGCACATGCCGAACCCGCCATTCGACCGCCGCACGTTCCTCCGACGCACCCTGGTCGCCGCGGCTACCGGGCCGATCGTGCTCGACGTCTCGACTGGCGGCCTCGCCGTACGGGGGGCCTTCCAGGGCACTCAGGACGTTGCATGGGGCTTTCTGAACAAGTACGTCGATGGCTGGCTCCCGCTCGACACCGCCGCCAGCGAGGCCGCCTGGGTCGCCTCGACCGACGTCAGCGCGGCCCACACCGCCGAGCAGGTCAAGCGCGGTGCTCGAGGTCAGCCGCATTGTCGGTGCCCCGGAGGTCATCGAGACGAGCAAGGACCTGCTCGAGCACAAGGACCAGCTCGATGGTCTGACCGGCCGTCAGCTCGAGAAGGTCCGGCTCCGCGCCGCCGAGGCGCCGGGGACGATCCCGGAGGTCGTCGAGGCGCGGACCGAGGCCGAGGCGGCGCAGTCGGCCCTCCAGGATGGTTTCGTGTACGAGCTGCGCGATCCCCAGCGGCCCGAGGAGCCGATCACCGCCAACGGAATCGACCGCGTGCTGATCGAGTCGCGCGACCTGCCCGAGCGGCTCGCCGTGTGGGAGGCGTCGAAGACCATCGGCGCCCCGCTGCGCGACGGTTTACTGCGGCTCCGAGACCTGCGGAACCGGGTCGCCCGCGAGCTGGGGTTCGACAACTTCTTCGCCTTGCAGGTTGCCGACTATGGCATGACCGTCCCCGAGATGCTCGCCCTGACCGACAGCTTCCTCGACGAGGCCCGGCCGCTGTACACGCAGCTTCACACCTGGGCCAAACACGCGCTGGCGAAACGGTACGGGGCCGACGTGCCCGAGGGGATGCTCCCCGCCCACTGGCTGCCGAACCGCTGGGGCCAGAACTGGCCGGGGCTGGTCGAGGGGGTCGACATGGACGTCCCCTTCCAGGGCAAGACCAAGGAGTACATCGTCGAGCAGGCCGAGCGTTTCTACGTCTCGCTCGGGTTCCCGAAGCTGCCCCAATCGTTCTACGAGAAGTCGGACCTGTACCCGGTGCCGGAAGGCTCCGACCGCAAGAAGAACTCGCACGCCTCGGCCTGGCACATCGACCTCCGCAAGGACGTGCGAAGCCTGATGTCGGTCGAGCCGAACAGCCGCTGGTTCACCACCGCGCACCACGAACTCGGGCACATTTACTACTATCTCAGCTACGCGCACGCCCGAGGTGCCGTACCTGCTTCGCGGCGGGGCCAACCGGGCGTTCCACGAGGGCGTGGGCGACCTGATCGGCCTGGCCGCCGGCCAGCGGCCCTATCTGAAGGAGGTCGGCCTGCTGGCGAAGGAGGCCGAGCAGGCCGACCCGGTGACGTTCCTGCTCGACACCGCCCTGGACGGCTCATCGCTGGTGTTCCTCCCCTGGTCGGCCGGCATCATGACCCGCTTCGAGCACGACTTCTACGCCGGCGACATCGCCGACGACGCCCTGAACGCCGCCTGGTGGGCGCTGGTCGGGAAATACCAGGGCATCGCCCCGCCCGGAGAACGGCCCGAATCCCTCTGCGACCCGGCCACCAAGACCCACATCAACGACGACCCGGCGCAGTACTACGACTACGCGATCGGCACCGTCCTGAAGTTCCAGCTTCACGATCACATCGCTCGCGAGATCCTGAAACAGGACCCGCGCGACTGCAACTACTACGGAAACAAGGACGTCGGCGACTTCCTCCGAAGCATCCTGGAAGTCGGCGCGACCCGAGACTGGCGCGCCCTCCTGCGCGAGGCCACCGGCTCGGACCTGACGGCCCGGCCGATGGTCGCGTACTTCGAGCCGCTCAGGGCCTGGCTGGAAGAGCAGAACCGGGGGCGCGAGGTAGGCTGGTCGTGAACGTCCATGTCCCCCAACAGCGATTCACGGTCAGATGGCCCACAAGGGAGGAAAATGGGGACTGGCTCCCGGCCCTTACGCACGCCACCTTGTTCCGGGAGTCGTGTCGTGGGCCGGGTGCCTGTCCCCGTTTTCCGGACGGCGGGTGGCATCGGCAGGGGGCATTGGGTGCCGCTGGTCGCCTTCGACCAGTGCGTTGATGTCGAAGCGGAACACTATTCCGAAGACGACCAGTGGCACCCAGACATGACGACTTACCAGGACCACCCGCCGCGATCCGCGTTCGGGACCGTCGTGGCGTTGCCGTCACGAGGCCCGGATGCAGTCGTCGGTGACGAGGCGGGCCGGGTCGGGGTGGTCGGGGGGGACGCCGGGGGCGTTGACGGGCTCGCCGGCCTCCTCGCGGCGGGCGACCTCCAGGTTCAGGGCGAGCAGCTGGGCGAGCCGGTCCCCCTTCGGCGTGAAGCCGTAGGCGTCGAGCACGGCCCGATCAAGCGCCAGATGAGCGTCCTTCAGCGGGTTCTTCCCCGGCAGTTCCAGCGTCCGATAGACCGCCCGCAGCCCTCCCTTGATCTTCGACAGCGCCTCTGCGCTGGTCAGAATACACCGAACTCTCGACCTCCACGCATAGAGAAGAAGTTGCCGATCGCTCGGGATTTCGTCTTCCAACTCGCGATATCGGGCGATGTCCCAATGGCGAGACGGAAGGCATTTTGTGACTCGCGTGTAAATAGTAGAGTCTGATTACGATACGTTGGCGGGCCTTCGACGCCAGGAATGGGCAGGTCGAGTTTATCCATAGAATTGTTTCCAAAACGCAGGTTTCGACTTGCGGCATGCTCGCCATACAGAATGCGAACGTTCCCGATCGGGGAGTTTTTCGGCAAGGACCCGTCCCCGAACCCGAAGTAAACGCGAGATCCTCTCGGCATATCAATCTGATTCCCTTCTTCGAGCCTCCCTCGATTTGGGACAACGTATTCGATCTCAATCCAGAAATGTTTTGCCGATGCGAGTGCCACGGCCAGCATGGCCGGAACCGTCGGTCTCTCCTGAAGGATCAAGTCGGCTCGCTTGTCTTCAAATTCCTCGGTAAGCCTCGGAACCGCCGGTCGGATTGCCGAATACCGGTTGATGAAGGCGTCGTCAATCACCGTGGACCGTGAGACGACCTCTTCCAAGCTGTCGAAGCCACTCAGCACCGGGGCTGGGAATGCATTCGATCTCAAATCAATTCGTACCGAAATGCCGTGTTCGTGACCAAAGCACAACCCGTTGCACGTCAGGTTGGCCGAACCGACCATGATCGCCAAGGGAAAGAATGCAGACTCACGCCCTTCCAACAAGAGCGTCTTCGGATGAAATCAATGGATTGGCCTGAGTTGTCGCTCCAACAACTCTTCGGCATGAGGGACGCGAACTTCTGTCCGGGGCAAGTTCCGTAGAAATCGAGAGCGCATCCGGCTCCGTGATGCCGTCGTCAATGGATATGACCCAGCGTTTCGATGCCATTGTCCAGCTTGGTGAGGCCTTCAACACGGTGGTTAACAGGCGAGCGCCTTTGAGCGATGCAAATGCATAAAGCCCGGTAATTCGTTTGTAAGCTGTCGTGGTAACAAGGTCCCGACAAGCGTTCAGGATGGTCGCGCCTTTCTCCAGGACGCTGAACGGTATACGCGGTCAGGACAGCCATCACGGCACCTCAAATTGAGAAACAATCTTTCGAGGAAAGTTGTTGATCGGAATGATTCACGCAAGCCGGCAATCCCGGTCGCTCAACTGGCCTCCCGGCCCTGATGGCTTCGTGGACGTAATGATTAAGGTCAAGTAGGAATGCAAGCTCCTGGCCCGCGGTCGTCATGCCGTAGGCGTCCCGAACGGCCTTATCCAATTCTTCATGTGCGATGCGCAGAGGGTGCTTGCCCGGAAGCTCCAGAGTGCGATACAGATCGCGGAGGCCTCCGCCGGCTTTACGGATTGCGTGCGCCCGAACTTGCCTGATCTCTCGCGAGGCGGCGGCAATCCTCTCGACCTGGCGAACCGTTGGCGATTGAGGCCATGGGAACGTCTCGAAGACTTCCCGAACCGAGTACCTGGTATCCGACTCGACTTTCATTCGCGACGACTTTCGGAACCATTCGAAGTGGATCGCGCTTTGAAGGATTCCGAAGGAATAGTCGTCAGGCAGCGCGAACACTTGCACGAGGTCGCTTGGGCAAATTCGTGAGGAGAGAAAAACCATCACGGGTCGCCGCGTGACTCGCGAGCATCCGATATATCGGGGCATCGAGTTCAGCACCGATGAGAGTTCGTCACGTCGGTTCCAAAGCTGCCACCAGCGGCTGAGATGTTCTCGCCGTGCCGAAACCATGTCACTGCCGGTTCTCTCGGCGTCTCGCAACGTTTGCTCAACCGCGGGAAGAACGTGCTGCTCGCAATGAACAAACGCGGACCGGAACGAAGACGCTTCGATGATGTCTCGATTGCCGAAATCAATGATCCAACGTTCAACCTCGAACGTGTCGAGGAGCTCGCGGCCGGTAAGATAAGGGAAGATGACATCGCCCGAATCGAATCGGAGCCGATCCGCCGTGTCACGGTCGACTAGGAAGCCTTGGTATCCCGGGATCTTTCCCTGAAAGCAGCGTTTCGGGGATGAGTTGCCGGCTAGTCTCACCTTCCCACTGACATCGGTTTCGTTTGATAAACTCGAATTTATAAACAGCACTTCATTAAACGTTAAATGCCCGTTTGAATGGTTCTCACGTGGTTTCCGGAGCTTGCTGGTTTTCGTTCCCGAGTTGTTATGCTGTGTCCACAGTCGCCGAGCCGGCGGCAGTAGATCATGGCCCTTGGATTTCACCCAGTTCGCGATCGAAACGTGGACGTTCGCTTCGCCACTCCACGGCTGATTGTCCACCGCCTCGATGATCGTGCCGTCCTTGACGACGTGATCCAGGCCGCCGACGCGGGACTGGTTGTTGCGGATGTTCTGCGTGCCGACGAGGCCGGCGCGGCCGGCGAGCGGGTCGTCGGCCGTGCAGGCGGGCAGGTGGTCGTGGGCCTTGCGGAACCAGTAGACGCAGTAGTCGGCCATGCCGGGGACGTCGGGGT
This sequence comes from uncultured Isosphaeraceae bacterium, assembly GCA_963779675.1. Lineage (GTDB taxonomy): Bacteria > Planctomycetota > Planctomycetia > Isosphaerales > Isosphaeraceae > CAVZZM01. The sequence continues at coordinate 592,923 of CAVZZM010000012.1, read as the reverse complement.
AGCCTTGCGGACGGCGTTGACGTAGTCGGGGCCGCGCTCGGGCTTGAGCCGCTTGGCACCGAGGAACGGCGGGTTGCCGATGATGACGTCGGCCTTGGGCCATTGGGCGGGGTTGCCGAGGTCGTCGATCAGGGCGTCGCCGGCCTGGAAGTTGGCGTCGAGGTTGTCGAGGGGGAGGGCCTGCTCGGCGATGTGCAGTTCGTCGATGGCCAGCTTGCGGGCGATCATCATCGTGACCTTGGCCAGTTCGACGGCGAAGGGGTTGATGTCGAGGCCGTAGAACTGGCGGGCGGTGACGAAGCTGAAGCGGGCCTGGCGGGTGTCGCCCTCGGAGGGGAACTCGGCCATGCGCTCGAAGATGCGGGCCTCCAGGCGCTTCAATCTCGCGGTAGGCGATGTAGAGGAAGTTGCCCGAGCCGCAGGCCGGGTCGAGCACGCGTGTAGTGCTGCAGCCGCTCCAGAGGTCGCGCGAGCCGGCTGGAGCGTCCTCGGCCTCCTCGATCTGCGCGCGCCAGGGCTCGACGATCGTCGGGCCGACGATCTTCATGATGTCGACCGGGCGTGGTGAAGTGGGCGCCGAAGGCGTGGCGCTCGTCGGCTCCATCGAGTGCTGGAAGAGCGTGCCGAAGATCTCGGGCGGACCTTCGACCAGTCGTCCGTCGGCGGCGGCCTTGAGGTGGTCGAGCTCGTCGAGGTTCAGCTCGAGCCGGGCCGGCTCGGCGAAGAGGCCGCCGTTGAAGTAGTCGACGCCCTCGTAGCGGCCGCCCCGGCGTCCGGCCCGGCGTGTTCATCGCGTCGAACAGGCCGCCGAGCAGGTCGAAGCTGTCCGCCGCGTACTCGCAGTCGTCGAGCAGCCGGGCGAGAGGTACTGGCGGCAGCAGGCCGATGTCCTCGGCGAACAGGGCCACGAGCATCTGGAGGATGAAGCGCTGGGCGGTCGCGCGGCAACGGGCCGTCGAGCCGTCTCGGGTGGATCAGCTTGTTGAAGCAGCCGGCGAGCTGGTCGGCGGCCTTGCGGGTGACGGCGACCTGGTCGTTGCCGAAGATCGGCTTCTCCGGCGTCGGGAACAGGAACGCCAGCGGCCCCCAGCGCGTCGGCCAGGTCCTCGACGCGTGACGTGTCGACCGGGGCTGTCCAGCTGGGTATTGAAGTCGTAGACCCAGAACTCGTCGAAGTTGCAGAGGACGACGTACCGGGGCCGGTTCGGGACGAGGCGAGTCCAGTAGTCGAACGCCTGGCGGTAATGCCGGGCCAGGTCTTCGCCCGCGCTTCTTCATCTCGATCAGGACGACGGGCTTCCAGACGAGGTCGGCGAACCGTCGTCCCCTTGCCCTCGGCCTTGCCGATCCGCTCTTCGAGGGTTGCCCCGGCCTCCGCACGCCCTCGTGGCCGAAGGCGCGGAAGAGGCGGTCGAGGAAGACCTGGGCCTCCCCCTTCTCGTCCCCACGGACGTGACGATCGACCCAATCGGCAAATTCGGCAAGTCGGGCAGCGCAGTTCCGAGAGCATCGGCGGTCGTCTCCTCGGGGGTTCCCCCCTCTGTGGACATTACCACACCGTGAGCCGCCCGGCACGCAACGGGCGACCTCGCCATCCCCCGGCCGGATCGGAGGAGGACGGGAAACGGGGGACCGGGACACTTTTGGAGAAGTCCCGCAGTCATCCCCACGAGACTACCCGATGACCCTCTCGCCGAGGGCCGGGCGTTCGCCGTCCGTCTGTTTCCTGGCAACCTGGTGAAATGGAACATCGTCCCGGTCCCGGGGACGGCGGAAAGCGCACGAACGAACCGGGATTGTCTCATTCGGCATTTCCTTGAGTTGACAGTTGTTGCGTCAACTGGGGCGGCTCGGTATGTAGCAACTCCCAGAAGTCGAACGTGGGCCGGTCCAGGCCCAGGGCCTGGTACGGGCAGGCGTCCTTCCGGGGACCGGAGCGGAACGCCCGGCAGTTCCAGTACAGCCGCTTCAGGTCCAGCATCGGCTGCGTCATCCGCCGGTGCCGCGCCTGCTGCATCCGCAACACGCTGTTCATGCACTCCACGGCGCTGCTGGCCCGGACCGTGTCGTTCAGGACCGCCGCCACCCGGTCGTAGGAGGCCCGGGCCTCCGCGTCCAACGCGCCGTCACGCCCGACCGCTCGAATCAACCCCGTGTCAGGGGCCGTGGGCTTCACCCGGCGGTGGCGTAGCCACCACCGCCAGGCCATCGCGGTGCGCCACTGGGACCGCGGCTCGGCCGACTCCAGCCGCCGGTGCATCCGGTCCAGGAACGCCAGGCTCCGCGGGTCGGCCAGGGCGTTGCGGACCTTCGCCCAGTCCGGGCCGCTCAGGTCGACCAACGCCGCGGCGATTGCGGCCTCGGCGTGGGAGCGGTCGTTGAGCCGGCCGTCGGGGCCGAACAGGTCCAGCGCCGCGTAGGCGCGCCTCCAGGCTGCTTCGAGCCGATCGGCCTGCGCGAACGCCGCGACCGCTCGGCCCAGGCGGAGCGGGCGGCCCAGGCCGCGCCCCGGGCGTCGAGGCCACGCCGTTTCGCGGAGGCCACCTGCGTGTCGGCGGCCTCCGCCGCTTCCCAGGCCGCCTCGGCCCGCCGCCAGGATCGGGCCAGGACCCGGTGGGCCTCCATCGCGGTGTGGAAGAGGTCCAAGCCGTGCTCCAGGTCCGGGGCCTCGGGGGCCTCGCGGCGGGCCGTAGCCGTGTCCGCGACCGCCCTGGCGATCCCCCGGGCGGCATCGGAGACGGCGAACTCCAGGCGGTCGAACGGCTCCAGTTGCTCGGCCCAGGTCGCGGCCGTACGGTCGGCGGCGTTCTTGCAGAAGACGGCCGTCATGCTCGCCGGCTCGATCCCGACCAGGGTCGGTCGCCCCCCAAAAAGATCTCGTCGAGGGCCAGCGTCCCGACGCGGGCCGCGCAGGCCGGGTCGAGGGCCTCCAGGACCCGCCCGGCCCGCTCCGCCTCCTGCTGGACCCAGCGTCCCAGGGTCGAGTGGTCGGGGACGTCTTCGGCGGGCAAGAGGATACCGAGCAGGTCCTCGACCTGGCGGAGGCTGACGCCCATGGCGAAGGCGGCGGTGGCCAGCTTTTCGCTGCTCGGCCTTGCCACAACGGACCAGGTCCTCAGCCCGTCGCTCCAGCCGGCCGATCTCCTCGCGGAGTCGTTGATTCTCGGCGTGGAGTCCGGCCGCCGCCGCGTCGCCGGGACCGGAGTCGAGGCGGTGCTGGACCTTGCGGGCGTGCTCGTAGACGGTCTGCCGACTGCAGCCGGCCTGCTCGGCTTGCCGGGTCACGGCTCCGTACGATCCGGAAAAGGCAGCGGCGGCGTTGAGGATCCACGTGCGAACCGGTAGCTTGAACATGGGGGAGGCCCCTGCGTGATGGTGACAAGCCTTGGTCGGTTGTCATTTCACCACGGAGGGGTCTCTCCCTCTACCGATCTGTCAACTCGCTCGCCGGCCATTCCTGCCGGAACGAGACAGTCCCAACGAACCCAACGCCGAAACGGGTGTAAAGCATTGACCAATTGAGCGGTTACGTCGAGAACAGGGCGTGCGTTGGGCGACGCGCCACGATGCCTGGCGCACGGTCGAGGCGTGGCGAGGTCCGCCCGGTTCGCACCGGGAGAGCAGGCGTCGGGTCGCTTGGCGAATGGTGTCGACGTTCGTAGACTGAACCTCCGCACGATCCGTTCGCGGTTCGCCCTCTCCACGGCGGCCCTTGACGTTCCCGAGAGGAGGAGGAATTCGCAACCATGACGCGACGCAACGCGACCCGTCTCGCCGCCCTCATTACCGGAGCGATCCTGACCATGAGCGTTCCCCCGACCGGCCGGGGCCGGCCCCCGGAGGACGGTATCGACTACCCGAAGGCCCCGACGTCGGACACCGTCGACGACTACCACGGCACGAAGGTCGCCGACCCCTACCGCCCGCTGGAAGACCTCGACTCGGCCGAGACCCGGCCTGGGTCGAGGCCGAGAACGAGATCACCGACGGCTACCTCGAGGCGATCCCCGGCCCGCGAGCCGATCGAGGACGCGGCTGACCGACGCTCTGGGACTACGAGAAGTTCGGCACCCCCTGCGAGGAGGGCGGCCGCTACTTCTACACCTACAACACGCGGCCTCCAGAACCAGAGCGTCCTGCTACACGACCGAAGTCGCTCGGCGGCGAGGCCGGGTCCTGATCGACCCGAACACGCTCTCGCGAGGACGGCACCGTCGCCCTCGCCGGCACGGTCGCTCAGCGAGGACGGCGAGCCGCTGGCCTACGCGCCTGGCCGACGCCGGCTCCGACTGGATGACCGTGGAAGGTCCGCGACGTCGACACCGGCGAGGACCTCGACGACGTCATCCGCTGGAGCAAGTTCTCCGGCGCCGAGTGGACCCCCGACGGCAAGGGCTTCTTCTACGGCCGCTTCCCCGAGCCGAAGGAGGGCGACGACCTGCAAGGCGGCCAACTACTTCCCAGAAGGTCTACTACCACGCGCTCGGCACGCCCCAGGAGCGACGACCGGCTCGTCTGGAAGGACGACGAGCACAAGGACTGGCGGGCCGACGCCACCGTCACCGACGACGGCGCCTACCTGATCCTCACCATCGGCAAGGGCACCGACGACAAGTACCGCGTCCTCTACCGCCCGCTGGCCAGCCGCGGACGCCGAGCCGAAGCACCTCGTCGGCGACTTCGACGCCGATTACACGTTCATCGACAACGACGGCCCCCGCCTCTTCTTCCGGACCGACAAGGACGCCCCGCTCGGCAAGGTCGTCGCCATCAACGTCAACCACCCCGAGCCCGAGCACTGGGAGACGATCATCCCCGAGGCCGAGGAGACGCTCGCTGGGCGCCAGCCGCGTCGGCGACACGCTGTTCGCCCAGTACCTCAAGGACGCCCACTCGCAGGTCAAGGTCTTCGACCTGGACGGCGAGCTTCGAGCGCGAGGTCGAGTTCCCCGGCCTCGGCACCGCCGGCGGCTTCGGCGGCGACCGCGACGACACCGAGACGTTCTACGCCTTCACCTCGTACACCCGCCCGACGACGATCTACCGCTACGACCTCGCCAGCGGGCGAGAGCACCGTCTACAAGCCGCCCGAGGTCGCCTTCGACCCCGACGACTACGAGACCAAGCAGGTCTTCTACACCAGCAAGGACGGCACCCGCGTCCCGATGTTCCTCAGCCACAAGAAGGGGCCCGACGCTCGACGCCGACACGCCGACGCCTGCTCTACGGCTACGGCGGGTTCAACATCCCGCTGACGCCCGCGCTTCAGCCCGGTCGAACCTCGTCTGGATGGAGATGGGCGGCGTCTACGCCGTGCCGAACCTGCGCGGCGGCGGCGAGTACGGCGAGGACGTGGCACCAGGCCGGCACGAAGCTCAAGCAAGCAGAACGTCTTCGACGACTTCATCGCCGCGGCCGAGTACCTGATCGACGAAGGCTACACCATCGACGCCGAAGCTGGCCATCGAGGGCCGCTCCAACGGCGGCCTGCTCGTCGGCGCCTGCCTGACCCAGCGCCCCGACCTCTACGGCGCCTGCCCTGCCGGGCGTCGGCGTGCTCGACATGCTCCGCTTCCACAAGTTCACGATCGGCTGGGCCTGGACCGACGACTACGGCTCGTCCGACAACCCCGAGGAGTTCCAGGCCCTGCACGCCTACTCCCCGCTACACAACATCGAAGCCGGGCACCTGCTACCCGCCGACCCTGATCACCACCGCCGACCACGACGACCGCGTCTTCCCGGCCCACAGCTTCAAGTTCGCCGCCGCGCTGCAGGCAGGCCCAGTCGCTGCGACAACCCGGTCCTGATCCGCATCGAGACCCGGGCCGGCCACGGCGCCGGCAAGCCGACCGCCAAGATCATCGAGGAGGCCGCCGACAAGCTGGCGTTCCTGGTCAAGGAGCTTGGCGTCAAGACGGCCCCGGGCGATTGATCGCCGAGACAGTCACGAGGCGACGCGACCTTCCGTGGGCGAAAAATCGGGAGGGCCGGCATCTTCGAGGCCCTCTCGATAATCACCTGACTGGATCGTGCTGCCGGCTCAGGACCATCGGCCAGCCGTCGGGCCAGGTCGCGGAACGCGGCGACTCGCTCGGCCGGGACGTCGGGGAAGCCGTCCCAGAGGAACGCCTTGAAGGCGGCGTCGCCGGCGTGGTCGAAGAACTGGAAGGAGTGGGTGGCGTATTGGGTGTCGTGGCCCCACTTCTCGACGGCGTAGATGGCTCGATCTCCTCGGGGAAGATGTGCATGTCGAGCGTGTCGGTCTGGACGTTGAAGAAGGGGCCGCAGCGGGAGTAGCCGCCGAAGGTGCCGACGGATTCGATGATCGCGGCCCGGCTGCGGACGAACACGCGCATCGTCCCCAGCTCGGGAAGGGCGTCCATCAAGGGGTCGAAGGCGCCGGGCGCGGAGGCGGACGATCGGCCAGCCCTCGGCGCGGCTCAAAACGTCGAGCACGATCGCGCTCCGGGCACGCCGAACTGCGCGCGGCCATCATGGTCATCCGCGACCGATCCTCGCGCGAACTCGGCGAGGATGGCGTCCGGCGACGTTCGGGCTCGGGCGGGCGAGCTGTTTCCACGTGCAGATACCTCGGCGGGGTTCTTGATCCGGGCCCCCCCATGCAACCGCGGGGCCGGTCCGGTGCGATCGCGGAAATCGTGGCCCTGTGTGGGCTTGGCGTACTAAGGGTTATTCATCATACTATCGACCCAGCCCGACGGCCTCCCGGGAGAGGCGGCCGGCGGGTCCCTGCACCGAAGGAGGCCATGGTGGGTCAAGCGCAAATCGTCGAGCGGCTCCGCGAGCTGGCGCGGAACCTGTGGTGGACCTGGCAGCCGAACGTCAATCAGCTGTTCCGCGAACTCGACCCGGTCCTCTGGCGGACGACCGTACCACAACCCGGTCGAGTTCCTCAAGCAGATCGAGCCGGACCAACTCGAGCGGCGCGCCGCCGAGATGGCGCTGCAGTCGCGGATCGACTATGCGATCCGCCGCCTGCACGAGTATCTGAAGAACGAGGAGTCGTGGGGCGCGATCCACGCGACGACCCTGCGCGCCCGCCCGGTGGCCTACTTCTCGATGGAGTTCGGCCTCCACGAGAGCCTGCCGATCTACTCCGGCGGCCTCGGCGTGCTGGCCGGCGACCACCTCAAGAGCGCCAGCGACCTGGGCATCCCGCTGGTCGGCGTCGGCATCCTGTACAACCAGGGCTACTTCCGCCAGAGCCTCGACGACGACGGCTGGCAGCAGGAGACCTACCCGAACACCGACGTCGGCGCGCTGCCGATCCAGCCGGTCATGGACCCCGACGGCGTCGGCGAACGGCTGCGGGTCGCGGTGGAGACCCGCGCGGGCACCCTCCACGCCCAGGTCTGGCAGGTCGCCGTCGGCCGGACGACGCTCTACCTGCTCGACTCCAACGTGCCGGAGAACTCCGAGGCGGACCGCAACCTCACCGCCCGGCTCTACGGCGGCGACGCCCGGACCCGGATCCGCCAGGAGGTCCTCCTGGGCATCGGCGGCGTGCGGGCCCTGCACGCGCATGGGATACCAGCCCTCGGTCATCCACATGAACGAGGGCCACAGCGCCTTCGCCAGCCTGGAGATGACCCGCAGGCGATGGAGGACCAGGCGGTCCCCTTCGGCGAGGCGGTGCGCGACATCGCCGCGATGACGGTCTTCACCACGCATACCCCGGTGGCCGCCGGCCACGACCGCTTCCCCGGCCGACTGGTCGAGGAGCACCTCGGCCCGACCCGAGATGCCCTGCACCTGTCCTACGAGGACTTCCTCGGCCTCGGGCGGGTCAACCCGGGCGACCCCAACGAGCCGTTCTGCATGACCGTGCTGGCCCTGAAGCTGTCGCGGCACGCCAACGGCGTCAGCGCCCTGCACGGCGCGGTCTCCCGGCGGATGTGGCAGCCCGCTGTACCCGGACCGCCCCGAGGAGGAGGTGCCGATCGGCCACATCACCAACGGCGTCCACGTGCTCTCCTGGCTGGCCCCCCAGATGAAGGACCTGTACGACCGCCACCTCGGCCTCGACTGGCCGATGCGGATGTCCGGCCCGGAGACCTGGCGGGGCATCGAGACGGTCGAGGACGCCGAGCTGTGGGAGGTCCAGCAGGTCCTGAAGGCCCGGCTGATCGACTTCGTCCGCCGACGGCTGGTCCGCCAGATCAGCCGCCGCGACGAGGGCGACGAGGCGATCGCCGCGGCCCACCAGGTGCTCGACCCGAACGCCCTGACCATCGGCTTCGCCCGCCGGTTCGCCACCTACAAGCGGGCCACCCTGGCCCTGCGCGACGCCGAGCGGCTGGCCGAGATCGTCAACGCCGCCGAGCGACCGGTCCAGCTCGTCTTCGCCGGCAAGGCCCACCCGGAGGACCGGTTCGGCAAGGAGCTCATCCAGAACATCGTCAAGGTCGACGAAGGACCCGCGGTTCGCCGGCCGGATCGTCTTCGTCGAGGACTACGACATGAACGTCGCCCGGCACCTGGTGCAGGGGGTCGACGTCTGGCTCAACAACCCCCGGCGGCCCCAGGAGGCCAGCGGCACCTCGGGCGAGAAGGTGCTGCTGAACGGCGGGCTCAACTTCTCGGTCCTCGACGGCTGGTGGGCCGAGGCCTACGACGGCGAGAACGGCTTCGCCATCGGCACCGGCCAGGTCCACTCGGTCCCGAGCGTGCAGGACGACCGCGACCACGACGCCCTGATCGAGACGCTGGTCAACCAGGTCGTCCCGCTGTACTACGACCGCGACGAGTTCGGCCTGCCCCGCGAGTGGATCGCTCGCCAGAAGCACGCCATCCGCTCCCTGGGCTGGCGGTTCAACGCCGACCGCATGGTCATGGACTACGCCAAGACCGCGTACCTGCCCGCCGCCGGCGGCCTGTCGTGCATGATGTACCGGACCTGATCGATCTTCGGTCCCGGCACCGGCCGGGCCGCAAGTCTGGCGTGCCGGGAACGCGGCGTTGAGCATCGCGTTGCATCAGAAGCCCTCGTCGCGTATTCTCAAACGGTCCTGTCTCCATCGAAGGCTCCAGACTGCCGGAGCCTGTCCCATCTTGTGACCGGCGCCCGGACCCGGGTCCCCCGACCGCGTGCGATGATCGGCGAGAAGCTCGGCCCCTTCACGATCGAGGAAAAGCTCGGCGCGGCGCCATGGGCGTGGTCTACCGCGCGATCGTGGGAGCCGAGCGGCCAGGCCGTCGCCATCAAGATCGTCCACCAGGAACAGGCCACCAAGGCGCAACGCCGTCCGAGCGGTTCGATCGCGAGTCGGACATCCTCAAGCAGTTCCGGCACCCGAACATCGTGCGGCACATCGGCGTCGGCTTCTCCCGGGCCCGCGGCCTGCGTTACTACGCGATGGAGTACGTGCCCGGCACGACGCTGGAGCACGTCCTGGACAGAGCGCGGCGCCCTGCCCTGGACCGAGGTCGTCGACCCTGGGCCTCCAGATCTGCGAGGCCCTTCAGTACGCCGCACGAGCGCGGGGTCGTCCACCGCGACCTGAAGCCGTCGAACCTGATGGTCACCCGGCAGGGACAGCTCAAGCTGACCGACTTCGGGATCGCCAAGGACCTCGACCGCACCGCCCTGACCGCCGACGGCCGCACCCTGGGCACGGCCGCCTACATGGCCCCCGAGCAGATCCGCGGCACGCCCGAGGTCAGCCACAAGACCGACCTGTACGCGCTGGGCTGCCTGCTCTACCAGATGCTCACCGGCCGCACCCCCTTCGACGGCAAGTCGGCGATGGTGCTGATGCACAAGCACCTCGACGAGCCCCCGCCCCGTCCCAGCGCGAAGAACCCCGAGATCCCCCTGGAACTCGACAAGCTGGTCGTCCAGCTCATGGCCAAGAACCGCGACGACCGCCCCTGGGACGCCCAGGCCGCCATTGTACGTTCTCGAGGGCTGCGCGACAAGCTCACGCGCGGCGAAGCCGATCCCGATGGTCTTCGGCGACCCCGGCGCCAACCCGACCCGGCTCGGCACCGACGCGACCGACCTCCCGGCCGCCACCGCCACGCCCGTACCCGACAAGGGCAAAACCGCCGGGCTCGATGCCCGGGTTAGCCTGCCCTGGACGACTCGCGTCGGCACGCAGCCGGCTCGAGCTGATCGGCCTGGTCGTCGCCCTGGTCCTGGCCTCGCCGGGGCGATCGGCTACCTCTCTGGCCGCCCAGTGCGTCGTACCTCTACCGCAGGCCCGGGACGGCATGGCCGGAGACTCCCGCGTCGACTGGATCTACGCCGTTCGAACGTTCATGGATGAGCTCGACGAGCCGGTTCCCCGGTCATCCCTACCAGAAAGAGGTTCGCGACTGGCGCGACGGATCCTGCTGGGGGACGCCGAGCTCGCGCGCGCATCCTGGAAAGCCCCGCCTTGACGGGCCTGACCGAGCCCCAGAATGTGGCTGAGCGGCTTTATCTCGACGCGTTCAAAGCCTCCAGCGAGGAGTTGAAGGAGGGCCACGAGGACGCCGTCCTGCGCCGTTGGGACGGCTGGCGACGTATCTCGAAAAGTACCCGGAACATCGCGCCGTGGTATCTGCTCGCCCGCAAACGGGCCGACAACCTTCGCCAGCAGATGGACAAGCGTCGGCGGATCGTGGAGGCGGAGATCGCCCGCGCCCGGACCGCGTACGAGTCGGGACGGTTCGACGAAGGGCTCCGCATTCTCGACAACACCATCCAGGATTATGAGAAATACGCCTACCTGGAACCCGTGATCCAGGTCGCGAAGCGACAAAAGGCCGCCTGGACGGACCAGCCCACCGACGTCAATCTGCCTGGTTTTCCCAATACCCCGGAAGGTGCCTACCGGGAGTACGTTCTCCGCCATTCAGCGGCGGACCTCTCCGGACTCGGCAACGCCCCTCGACGTCGACCGGCGATGGCGATCTCTCTCGACTCCTGCGGGAGTTGCAAAAGCTTACACCCGATGGAGCCGCCCAGTTCCCGCGGATGGTCGAGGAGCAATTTCCCGTCCGCCAGCTAGAAGTCGGGCAGGAGGTGGTCCTTCCCGACGCGACGACGTACCGGGTTTCTCCCGATGACGTGGGCGAGGACCGGGCCGTCGTCGCCCCGGAGGGCCTGGTGGGTCTCCCCCTCCGCGTCCACAAGATCGACGGCCGATGGTGCGTCGTTCCCGATTCCACCCAACCATCCGGCAGCGAGGATTCCTCGCCCCCCTCCCACGATCCGGTCATCGTCCCGGAACCCCGAGCGGTGTCACCGGATACATCACAGGGTGTGTCGGACGCGCCGCCGCCAACGGAACCGTGAAACCACGATCGGATTGGAGAAATCGTCGCGATCACACCGTTCGGGCGATTGACCATGGTGGCCGATCGCTGTAGGATGGGTTCGACATTTCTACGACCCGAGGCGTTCCGGTTCTGGACCGTCTCGTTATTCCCCTTGATTTAACCACGGCCACACCTGGCCCAGAGGATGGTCATGGCCCAGTCCCGCGTCCGCTTTGTGGGCAGCCGCGAGTTGCATCGCGACCTGCCCAAGGTGCTCGAATCCCTGGAAGACCCCGACGCCCGTTGCGTGCTGACGATCCATAGTAAGCCGAAGGCGGTGATGATCGGGGCCGACGCCTTCCTGGCCCTGCTACGGTGCCATACCCCGGCCGATCGGTTGCTGGCCCTGCAACTCGGTGCGCTGGTCCAGGGCCTCGAGGCCGGCTCCGGCCCTCTTGAGGACGAGGAGGCCGACGAACTGGACACCGTCGAATCCCGGCAAGAGACAGCCCTCGCCGCCGCGGCCGTCTGAACCCACGCGGCGGCATGGCTTCCCTGGTCGTATGTCTTCCAACCGCCCGATGCAGCGGCCCGGCTCCCGCCAACCCAAGGTGGGGCCGGGTCACTCCCCCCGAACCATCTGGTATCTTTGGCATCCCCCACCCCGGCGCCCACCGATCGGCCGACCAAGGCCAGAAGAGCGACCCCCGTTTCCGCCGATCTCAGCAGGTGGCGATGCTCCCTGTCTGACGCCGGGCGGTTCTGATATACTGGACATCTGTCCGGTTGTTCAGCATCCAGAAATCGACCGCCCGCGTGCCCTCCGCAACGGGCCCGTCCTGTCGAGGTGATCGATGTCCAGCCGGCCGTTCGTGCATCTTCACTGCCACAGCCACTACAGCTTGCTCGACGGCGCGAGCAAGGTTCCGGCGTTGACCCGTCGGGCGAAGTCGCTCGGGATGGAGGCCCTGGCGATCACCGACCATGGCAACCTGTATGGGGCCGTCGAATTCCTTAAAGAAGCCAAGGCCGCCGGGATCAAGCCGATCCTCGGCATGGAAGCCTACGTCGCCCCGGGCAAGCGAACCGAACGCTCGACCGGTGGCGGAAACGGCAAGGAGTACGCCTTTCACCTGACGCTGCTGGCTCGCACCGGCGAAGGGGTCCGCAACCTGATGCGGCTCTCCTCGAAAGCATTCCTGGAAGGCTTCTACTACAAGCCGAGGATCGATAAGGAGATCCTCGAGCGTCACAGCGAGGGGCTCATCTGTCTATCGGGCTGCGCCTCGGCCGAGTTCTCCGACCTGCTGCTGCACGACAAGTTCGCCGAGGCCGAGACTCTGTGTGCCTGGTATCAACGGGTTTTCGGGCCGGAGAACTTCTACGTCGAGATCCAGGACAACGGCGTCTCGATTCAGCACGATTGCATGGAGAGGGCGCTGCGGGTCGCCAGCTCAATGGGCCTGCCCGTGGTGGCGACCAGCGACGCCCACTATCTGACCCGAGAGGATTCGCAGGCCCACGACATCCTGCTCTGCATCAACACGGGCCGGACCTTCGACGACCCGAACCGGATGCGGTTCGACACCGACCAGTTCCACGTCCGCACCCGGAGGAGATGTACGCGGCGATGCCGGGCCACGGTGAGGCCCTGACGCGGTCGGCGGAGATCGCCGCCCTGGTTGAGGAGAATTATCCAAGCCTGGAGTTCGGGCAAGCGGCAGTTCCCCTCGTTCCGGCCCCCGGAGGGCAAGACGCCCGAGACGTACCTCCGCGAGTTGTGCGAGCAGGGGATGCGCGACCGCTACGGCGACCCCGTCCCACAGGAAGCCCGCGAGCGGCTCGACCACGAGCTGGGCATCATCAACCGGATGGGTTTCGCCGCCTACTTCCTGATCGTCTGGGACTTCGTCCGCGAGGCCCGAGAGCGGAACATCCCGGCCACCGCGCGCGGCTCGGCGTGCGGGGCGATGGTCGCCTACGTGCTCTACCTCAGCCACGTCTGCCCGCTGAAGTACGACCTGCTGTTCGAGCGGTTCCTGGACCCGAACCGCTCCGAGGCGCCCGACATCGACATCGACCTGTGCAAGGACCGCCGGGCCGAGATCATCGAGTACGTCCGCGACAAGTACGGCGCGGCCAATGTCGCCCAGATCGGCACCTTCGGTGAGATGAAGGCCAAGGCCGCCGTCAAGGACGTTGGCCGGGCGCTGAACATCCCCCTGGCGCGGGTCGAGGGGGTCAACAAGCTCATCCCGACGAAGCTGAACATCACCCTCGACGAGGCGATCAAGGAGGAGCCGCAGCTCAAGCGGTTGATCGACGAGGACCCCGAGATCGCCCGTTTGATTGAATTCGCCCGGAAGCTGGAAGGAACTTACCGCAACGTCAGCACGCACGCGGCCGGAGTGGTGATCGCCGACCGGCCGCTCGAGGACCTCGTCCCGCTCCAGAAGCTCCCCAACAAGGACAAGGCCAAGGAGGTCGTCAGCACCCAGTGGGAGATGGGGGACGTCGAGAAGGCCGGGTTGCTGAAGATGGATTTCCTCGGCCTTCGCAACCTGACCGGCCTCGACGCCGCCGTCCGACGAATTCGAGATCGCGATCGATCCGTCCTTCGACCTGAATGCCCTGCCGCTGGACGACGAACCAACCTACGAACTGCTCCAACGCGGCGAGGCCCTGGGCGTCTTCCAGCTCGATGGCGCGGGCATCCGCGACCTGCTGGTCAAGATGAAGCCCGACCGCTTCCAGGACCTCATCGCCATCCTCGCCCTGTACCGGCCCGGCCCGCTGAACGGCGGCATGGTCGATGCCTACGTCAACCGGAAGCATGGCCGGGAGAAGGCCGAGTACGAGCATCCGGTGATGAAGGACGTCCTGGAAGAGACCTACGGGGTGATGGTCTACCAGGAACAGGTCATGCGGATCCTCAATCGCCTGGGCGGCATCGAGCTGTCCAAGGCGTACGCGACGATCAAGGCCATCTCGAAGAAGAAGATGGACGTCATCGCGGCGGGCAAGAAGCAGTTCGTCGAGGGGGCCGTCGAGCGCGGGCTGGATCCAGCCAGGGCGACGAAGATCTTCGAGCTGATCGAGTTCTTCGGCGGCTATGGCTTCAACAAGTCGCATACCACCGCCTACGCTCTGGTCGCCTACCAGACGGCCTATCTCAAGACGCACTACCCGACCGAGTTCATGGCCGCGCTGCTGTCCTCGGAGATGGACGGCGCGGAACGCGACAAGTTCTTCGTCGAGCACTATCGACGACTGCCGTCGCATGGGCATCGAGGTCCTGTCGCCGAACGTCAACGAGGCGGGCGATGGGCTTCGAGGACGCCGGCACGGGTCGAATCCACTTCGGCCTCGGGGCGATCAAGGGGGTCGGCACCAAGGCCATCGAGGCGATCCTCAAGGCCCGCGTCGAGGGCGGCCCGTTCGCCAGCCTCGATGATTTCTGCGAGCGTGTTTCTCCCAAGGAGGTCGGCCAGGGGGCCGTTGAGACGCTCATCCGCGCCGGGGCATTCGATTGTCTCGGCGCCCGACGCAACCAATTGCTGGCCATCCTGGCCCGCGCCATCCAGTCGGGGCAGGCGAAGCAGGAGGACCGCAAGCGCGGTCAGCGCGGGCTGTTCGATGAGATCGACGAGCCGACCGGCAACGGCCACCCCGGCGCCAATGGCAACGGTCACGTCAACGGAGCGCTGGCAAACCTGCCTGATGTACCCGAAATGCCCGACGCCGAGCTACTGGCCGGCGAGAAGAAAGCCCTGGGCATCTACATGTCCAGCCACCCGCTGGCACGCCATGCCGACCTGCTGCAAGCGTTTCGGTCCCATCAGGTCAGCGACCTGGACGACGTGCCCGAGAAGGTCGAGGTCACGCTCGGCGGGATGATCACCGGCGTCCAGGCCCGGAACGTCTCGAAGAGTCGCTCGGGGCTGACCCGCATGGCCAAGTTCACCTTCGAGGACCTGACCGGCTCCGTCCCCGCGATGGCCTGGCCGGAGGATTTCGCCAAGAACGAGGAGCAGATCAAGGATGACGTGATCTGCTTCGTCAAGGGGCGCTGGACCGTCGTCGCGACCCCGCGGAACTGATCGTCAACCGGGTCATCCCGATCGAACGCGCCGCCGCCGAGTTGTCGCGCGGTGTCGTGGTCACGCTCCGCAAGGGGGTGCTGGAGGCCGACGACCTCCAACGGCTACACCGCCAGGTCCGCATCCGTCCCGGCAACCTCGAGCTGTACCTTGAGATTCTCGGCGTCTCCGGAGTGCGCCGGGCCATCTACAAGGCTGGGATGGCCCATCGAATCCGCCACGATGACCGTCTGCTGGCCGACCTGGAGGCCGCCGTCGGCGCCGGCAACGTCCGTCTGCTCGGGGCCGGCGGCACCACGGGGCGTTCGACGACCGCCCCCTCACCACCTGCGCAGGGACGGTTCCGCGCGGAGGAAACCCTGCCTGATCCCGACGAGGACGATCTTTCCTGAATCGCGAGCGTTGGGCTCGTTGGGATGATCCCGGTGGCCGTGGTGGGACACTCAACGACACGGCCACCGGAACGTATTCCGAGCGTTGCCTTGTCGCGGCGGCTCAACGGGGACGGGGCGTGTCCCGGGCGGCGACGGACGGGGCGCTCAGGTAGAGCTTGAGGGTCTGGGCCGTCGAGGTGACGCCCGGCTCGGGGTCGGTCAATCGGATGCCGCGCCGGAAGGTCTTGGGAGGCTGGTTGGGCTCGCGGATGGTGATCGCGAAGGAGCAGTCACGGTCGGCGCCCAGGCTACGGGCGTCGATGGTGATGGGTTGCAGACGGACCATGCTGCCGTCCGCGGTCGGCGCGGACCAGGCGCTTGACGGGATCAAACTGGCAACCGGGGTGGCCGGGCTTGATCTCGATGGTCGAGTCGCCGGCCGACAGGCCATTGATCTGAAGTTCGAGCGAGACATGGCTTGCGGCGGCGGGATCGGCGTCCTCGGCGGCGGCCGATCGCATCGAGTTCGCTGGGGCGATGGTAACGGCGGCGACTGCCAGGACGGCCATCCATGACCTGCTGGGCATCGTGTCCCACTCCTTCGCGGGGCGACGCGGCGGCTCCGATCCGGGCGGACCACGTCGCCGGGTTGAGTCGATGGTCGGCGAACGTGCGGCCACCCTCCGTGGCGTCCGCGATCGCCGACCGCGGGAAACAACCTCCATCCGGATGGCCTGCCCCGAGTCGGGGCGACGCGATCCGGGGTGCCGGCGCCGGGTTGGGCCGTAACGTATCGCGAGACAGCGGATCGGGCAAGACCAGTCGAGCCGCTTCATGACGACCTGACGACCGTCGGGCTGTGCCCGGTTCACATGGTCCGCCCGCCGTCAATGATGAGCACCTGGCCGGTGGACAACGTGGCCTCATCGGCGAGGTAGACGGTCCCCCTCGCGATGTCGTCGGGGGTCGCCGCCCGCTCCAACGGGGTCATCTTCAATGCCGCCGCGACCATGTCCTGATGGTCCGCCAGCCAGCGAGTCTGGACGGGCCCGGCGCCACGGCGTTGACGCGCACCTCCGGGGCGAACGCCTTCGCCAGGCTCTTGGTCAAGGTGATGACCGCCCCCTTGCTGGCGGCGTACGGGATCGAGCTTCCCGAGCCGCCGATGCCGGCCACGCTGGCGATGTTCACGATGTTGCCCCGCCGGGCCTTCAGGTGCGGCATCGCCGCTCGACAAGCGTAGAACGTGCCCTTGAGGTTGAGCTGGAAGATGGAGTCCCAGACCTCATCGGTCAGTGCGTCGAGGTCCGTGGGAGGGACAAACCGGGTCGTTGCCGCGTTGTTGATCAGAATGTCGAGGCCACCCAGCTCGGTCGTGGTGCGGGCGACCAAGTCGCGCACGGCCGTATCGTCGGCGATGTCGGCCTGGATCAGCAGGGCCTCGGCCCCCCGGGAGCGGACGCCCTCAACTGTCTCCTCGGCCTCGGACTGAGACTTCGAGTAGTTCACGACCACGGCGTAGCCCCGTTCGGCCAGACGCCACGCGACCGCCCGGCCGATGCCGGTGGCCGATCCCGTTACCAGTGCCACACGTCGAGGGTTCATGGGGGCCTCATCGCGCTGTGGGATCGTTCGTCAATCGCGCCACGGACGGCGGGCTCGGGGCGTCGGCGTTTGCCCGGGCCACGTTGCGGACCACGGCATCGACCGACGGACTCATCCAGTTGAGAATCGACTGTGGGAAGATCCCCAGCACGATGGTCAGGATCACCAAAGGGATCGAGATGATCCACTCGCGAGGGTTCAGGTCGGGCATGCCGCGGTACTGCTCGTTGCGTCCCAGAAAGACGCGCTGGAGGGCCCAGAGAATGTAACCGGCCGTCAGCACGACCGCCGCCGCGGCCAGCACGCCGAGCACGCGGTTGTAGTTGAAGGCGGCCAGGACGACGAACACCTCGGCGATGAACCCGCAAAGCCCCGGCAGGCCCATCGAGCCGAAGAAGATCAGGAACGACACGGCGCCGTAGCCGGGCATGGGATTGAACAAACCGCCGAGCTTGCGAAGGTCGTGAGTGTGGGCCCGTTCGTAGATCACGCCGACGAGGAAGAACATGCCGGTCGAGGTGATGCCGTGCGCGATCATCATGAACATCGCGCCGTTGACCCCATAGGCATAGAAACGCGGGTCGGTCGTCAGGCTGGTTCCGGGCAGCATGCTCATCGCCGCCAGGCCGAGGGTGACATAACCCATGTGGCTGACGGAACTGTAGGCGACCAGTTTCTTGAAGTCGGTCTGCGCCATCGCCGCCAGGGCACCATAGAGGATACTGAAAACCCCCAGGGTCGCCACGTACCACGACCAATACGCCGCCCCCAGTGGCGCCAGCGGCCAGGCCAGACGAATCAGGCCATAGCCGCCGACCTTCAGCAGCACGCCGGCCAGGATCATGCTGATCGGCGTCGGCGCCTGGACGTGGGCATCCGGCAACCAGGTGTGGAACGGGAACGACGGCAGCTTCACCAGGAACCCGACGAGGAACAGCACGAAGACGATTCGCTGGGCCCAGGCGGTGTAGTAGGTCGTCTCCGAGGCGGCCCGGGCGACCCACAACATGTCGAACGAGTGGGCCGTGAAGAGCGGGCTGCCGAGGCCCTCCATCGCGCTCGTGTCCCCCGACCAGAAGTACAGGATCAGGATGGCGATCAGGATGAACACCGAGCCGAAGAGCGTATAGAGCAGGAACTTGATCGCCGCGTATTCCCGCTCCGCTCCACCCCAGATGCCGATGAGGAAGTACATCGGCAGAAGCATCACCTCGAAGAACACGTAGAAAAGGAACATGTCCAGCGCCAGGAAGACGCCGATCATGCTCGCGACCAGCACCAGGAACAGAGAAAAATAACCCTTCACCTGCCGCTCGATCGTCCACGAAGCCAGGCAGGACAGGACGCTCACGAGACTCGTCAGCAGCACCAGCGCGAGGCTGATGCCGTCGAGGCCCAGGTAGTACTGGATGTTGAAGTACGGCACCCAGGTGTGGCGGACCACCAGGTCATTCGGCACGTCGAGGCGGGCGTACTCGCCGAGGCCCCGCTCCGTCAGCGTGTTCTGCGTCGCCCGATCGGCCAGCGCCACCGCCGACGGGGCCTGTCCCGAGGCGTTCGGCGTCAGGTACGTGGCGAAGGCGAAGAGCGTCAGGCCGAACGTGATGAGGGTGATCGCCAGCGCCGTGACCTTGACCGCCAGTTCGGCACGCGTCGGTATCAGCAGGATCAGAAGCGACCCGACCAGGGGCACGCACCACAACAGGCTCAGCAACAGGGCGTCGCTCATGGAAGTCTCAATCGGGCCGGAACCGTCGGCACTCTCGTAACTCTCTACTGGGTTGCGCCGCGGCGAACTACCTTACCCAATCCACTGAAACATGCCGAGGAATAGAAGAACAATCCCCACCGCCAGCACCATCAGGTAGTTGCGGAGCCGGCCGGTCTGGATCGTGCGACTCCAGTCACCGATGGCGAAGGTGATGCGGCCGACCTGGTTGACCAGGCCGTCGACGATGCCGCGATCGAACCGGCCGTCGAGCCAGCTCA
Source organism: uncultured Isosphaeraceae bacterium (assembly GCA_963779675.1). Lineage (GTDB taxonomy): Bacteria > Planctomycetota > Planctomycetia > Isosphaerales > Isosphaeraceae > CAVZZM01. Next base: position 573,587 of record CAVZZM010000012.1, on the reverse strand, counting down.
GGGCCACGGTCAGTCGGGCCGAGCCGTTGACGAGTCCGTCGAGGACGGTTCGATCGAATGCCGCGGCACCGCGGGACAGCGCCAGGACCGGCCGCACGAACGCCGCCCGATAGATCTCGTCGAAGTACCATTTGTGGGTCAGGAAGTCGTGGAGCGGGCTGACTCGTCGGGCGGTCGCCTCGGGCGTGAAGATCCGCCAACGCGAGTAGTACCCGGCAGCCAGCGCGATTCCCACGAGGGCGATCAGGAACGACGCCCCCATCGCCCACCACTTTGCCCCGCCCAGCTCGAAGGCCCCCCGCGGCGCCCCATAGGCCAGCCAGTGTTCGAGGAAGGGGTCGATCCCGAAGAATGGCAACCCACCGGTGATCGGCCAGCCGACGAACACGGCGAATACCGCCAGCACGATCAAGGGCACGGTGATCAGCGGCTCGCTCTCGTGGGATTGCTCGACCGGGTTGAGGTGAGGCGCTTGGACATGGACGTTTATGTCGTGAGAACCCGGCGCGGAACCGAAACCGTGCTCGTCCTCGACGACCAACGGGGCCGGGACACCACGCGGCTCGCCGTCAAAGACCAGGAACCAGAGCCGAAACATGTAGAAGGCCGTCAGGAACGCGCCGATCACGGGCAGGACGAACAGTAGAAGGTGCTCGGGTCGGGCGGGCAGGCCGCCGCCGCCGACGACGAACGCCAGGGCCGACCCCAGGATCGCGTCCTTCGAGTAGAACCCACTGAAAAAGGGAACGCCCGAGATGGACAGCGTGCCGACCAGCATCGCCCCGGCGGTGATCGGCATCGTCTTCCGCAATCCGCCCAGCACGGGCATCTCGTAGGTCTGGACGGCGTGGTGGATGCTGCCGGCACCGAGGAACAGCAGGGCCTTGGAGAAGGCGTGCGTCAGCAGGTGAAAGAGCCCGGCGGCCCAGCCGCCGACCCCAAGGCCGAGCATCATGAACCCGAGCTGGCTGACTGTCGAGTAGGCCAGCACCTTCTTGTAGTCGGTCTGCACGATCGCAATCGTCGCGGCGATGAACAACGTGACCGCCCCGGTATACGCGATGTACAGGAGCACATCATCCGTGAACAGCGGGAAAAACCGGCCGACGAGGTAGACCCCCGCCGCGACCATCGTTGCCGCGTGGATCAGCGCCGAGACGGGCGTCGGCCCGGCCATCGCGTCGGGGAGCCAGACGTGCAGCGGGAACTGGGCGCTCTTGCCGACGCAGCCGGCGAAGACGCCCAGGCCGGCCACGCCCAGCAGCCCGAGCGGGATGGTGTGGGGCAACCCGGTGGCCTCGTCACGGATCGGCTCGCCCGTGGCCGGGTCGCGCATCGCGACAGTCCGGGTGCCGTCCGGTTGCGCGACCACGTTCAGGTTGCCGTCGGCATCCCGCAGCCCCTGGTTGATCTCGGCGATCGAGAACGTGCCCAGGCTCGCCCAAAGCACGCCCAGGGCGACGAGCATGCCCACGTCCCCGACCCGGTTGACGAGGAACGCCTTGGTCGCGGCATCGGCGTTGGGTTTCTCCTCGTACCAGAAGCCGATCAGGAGGTACGAGCAGATGCCCACCAGCTCCCAGAAGACGAACACCAGGAACAGGTCGCCGAGGCCAACAGGCCCAGCATCGCGAAGCAGAACAGGGACAGGTACATGAAGAACCGCGGCCGGCGCGGTCGTCGCGCATGTAGGCCATCGAGTAGACGTGGATCAGCGTGGCGATCAGTGAAACCATCACGAACATCAGGACCGTCAGGTTGTCGACGTGAACCCCGAGCGGGATGGCCAGCGCGGGCAGGTCGTCCCCGCCGAGGCCCGCGCCCAGCAGGACCCAGTCGAACCGCGCCGTCCAGATGACCGGGGCCGCGGCGGTGCCGGCCGGGCCTCAGCCCGCTCGGGGCCCTCGACGATCGCCTGGTCCTCTTCGTGGAGGGCAAGCATGCCGGGGTTCGCGGCCAGGTAGGAGACGAAGCCGATCGTGCTCAGGACCAGCGACGTAGCGATCGCCCCGGTCGAGAGATAGGCGTTGAGCCGGCCCAGCAGGCGGCCCGCGGTCAGTTCCAGGGCGAATGCACCCAGTGGAACCAACACGGCGGCCACGTAGAGCCAGACCTGCCAGCTGTTCATCCCAAACGATCCTCTCGGCTCGGCCCTCGCGGTTCCATTCTGGTGGGGCGGGTCAGTGCGGGCGGGCAGGTAGGTCCAGGGTCGTCGTCCTGGCTGGGGCCCCCGGTCGGCCGGGCCACGACGGGGCTCGTGGATCATGGCACAGGCCCCCGGTGATTGCAAGCCCCCGTCGGCGAGCCCGAACGGGCCTCGCACCCTCTGGCTTGTTGCGTTCCTCAACTCGTCGGATGTCCCACTGATACCTGAACAACATGGCCCGAGACGCGCTGGATCTCTCCGAATGACCGTGCGCAATCCCAAATGGAAATACAATGTTACACGAGAAAAAATCACGTTGGCTTCGTTCGGGGTTTGTACAGGTGGCCCCCTGGCCCCCGTGGGGAATTGGTGGTAAAATAATGATATATATGATAAATATTAAAATGCAATTTTTTATTAATAAGGTCGAACGCGCGGCGTTGGTCCCAGTTTGGCTTGCCGGTCGCCGGCCGGATCCCGACAATGGTCAAGGACGGTACGATCCGCACCGGGAGGACGCGATGGGACGGATGCGCTCGAAATTGTTCGGCGGGATGGTCGTCTGCCTGGGGGGCGCATGGGTCGTCGACAGGGGCCCGGCGGACGCGCCGACACCGCTCAGGCCGACGCTGAGGGTTCGCGTGGTCCGGCCCGACGAGCAGCTTGCGCGGGTGCTGACGCTGTTCGATGGGGCCGAAGCCCCTCACCCCGCCGCGGCCCTGGCCGCCTGGCGGCGGGCGACTGACGACGACGTCGACCTCGGCAAGGCGACGCAGGCCCTGATCACCATGTTGAACCCGGAGATGGTCCGCGAACTGCGCACGCTACGCGATGCCGAGTTCGCCCTGGGGTTCGACCCGGCAGGGGCCGATCCCGACCCGGAACGGGACCGTCCCTGGTGGATTGCCACCCTGCCGAATGACGACGGTACCATTGGTGCGCTGGCGACCGCCCTTGCCCTGACCGACGGCGCCCATCAACCCGCCCTGGAGGGCGCGGAGGTCGATCGCCTCGGGCCGCCTGGCTCTCCCCTGATGGCACGGCAGCCGGCCGGCGGAGTGGCGCTGGCCAGTGACCGCGCGGTCCTGGATGACGCCCTCGCTTTACTCCGGGCCGCACCGCCCGACGCAGGGCCGGAAACCGGCTGGGTGGCCCGGCTCGACGTGTCGGCGCTGGCGGCCGAGGCCGATGGTCATGGCGACCGGCTCCGTCGTCGGGTCGCCGAGGGGCTCCGGTCGCTGGGCTGCCGCGAGGCCGAGGCGTGGGCCACCCTGGAGGGGGAGTCGCTCGGACTGGTCGTGACCGGCCGTTACGAGGGGCCGCCGCCGCGGGCCGGGACGATCGACCCGTCGTGGCTCGACTGGGTGCCGGCCGATCGAACCGCGGCGGCCCTGACGTTCGCGGCCGATCCCGACGGCGCGACCTGGGATGCCGCCTTCGCCCTGGCCGACCGGGTCGAACGGGTCGATCCCGACCGCGCGCGACGCGGCCCCGTTGCGGTCGCGGCTCGACCTGGCGGCCCTCGCCGCCGGAGTTCGCCCCGAGGCCGACCTCTGGCCCTTGCTGCGAGGGGTGACGGTCTGCATCACCGCCGACGAGACGGGCGACCCCGACGGCGCCCTGGTCGCCCTTCACGCGGGAGACGTGGTATCATCACGACGGATCGCCAATCGCATCGTCCGCCCCCTGGCCGCGATGGTCCAGGTCGATGATGCCGGAGGCGGGCCGTCCCCGGCCGCTGTTCCGGACGAGGCCTCGACGGCGCTGGGCCGCGTCTCCGGCCGACCGCTCCACATGGCAACACGCGGCGCGACGGTGCTGGTGACCTGGGGCGAGGGCCTCCTGGCGGCGACTCTCGCAGCGCGCGACAACCCCGAGCGATCGGCCGGGGCGGCGATCCGGTCGGCCTGGCCCGAATGCGCCCGCCCCCAGCGTGCCGGCGCCTGCTGGCCGGGCCGCCTGCGATTGTCGGAGTTGGCCCCCGGGAACGCACCCCTGGCCGCCGCGCTGAACGGGGCCGAGCCGGTGCTCTGGTGGGGCACCAACACCGGCACCGAAACCCTCGATCGCATCCGATGGAACGGCCTGCGCGGCCTGGTCCGCCGCTTCCTGACCCGCTTGCCGATGGAACCGCGGCCCGAGCGCATCGGACTGGTGGAGGACCGTTGACCGTCGGCGCCCTGACACGGGCCTTCCATCCCCCTGGTTGACGGCGAGCCCGATCCGGCATCGCGACCGATCTGTCCGTCCGGGCAAGGATTTGGGCTTGCTGAGGGCGTTGGGTCCGATGATAATGCCCGGACCCGCGGGGGGACACTAGATGCGGAGATGATGGGCGCTTCGGCGCGATGGCAAGGGATGCGGACGAATGGCCGACGGCACGACCACGCCCGGAGCGGGCTGCACGGTGGATTTGACCGATCAGGTCGCGCTTGTGACTGGTGCCTCGCGGGGGATCGGTCGGGCGATCGCCCTTCGGCTGGCGGCCTGCGGGGCGAAGGTCGCGGGGGTGGCACGGAGCCTCGACGGCCTGCAAGGTACGCTCGACGCGATCCGCGAGGCCGGTGGCGAGGCGGAAGGCTTCGCCGGCAGTGTGGGCAACCCGGACGATGTGAAGCGGATCGTCGAGGAGGTCGAGGCGAAGTTCGGGGGGATTCACGTCCTGGTGAATAATGCCGGGATCACCCGCGACGGCCTGATGCTCCGAATGGATGACGACGCCTGGCGCGACGTGATCGAGACGAACCTGTCGAGCGTCTTTTACTTCTGCCGGGCCGTCGGCATGGTGATGATGCGGCAGCGTTACGGGCGGATGGTGAACATCACCAGCGTCTCGGGCCTGACAGGCAACCCGGGACAGGCGAACTACTCGGCCAGCAAGGCGGGCGTCGTCGGCTTCACCCGGACGATCGCCAAGGAACTGGCGTCTCGCAAGATCACCGTCAACGCCGTGGCGCCGGGGTTCATCGCGACCGACATGACCAACGTGCTGCCCGACAAGGTCAAGGAAAAGGTCAAGGAGATCATCCCCCTGGGCCGGATGGGTCAGCCGGACGACGTGGCCGACCTGGTCTGCTACCTGTCCGGGCCGGGCGCGGGCTACCTGACCGGGCAGGTCATCGCGGTGGACGGGGGCATGACCGCCTGACGGCGGGCCAACAGTCAGAGTGCGAGGCGTCGGTCGATCCCAGGAACCACCGCTGCTCAGGGCGGCCGTGCCGGGGGATTGGCGGCAGCTTTGGTGGACACAGCACCCTTCGGGGTGATATCGTGTGACGCTTCGGGGACGGTCCCCGTGGCGGTTTTGTGGTGATGCCGGGCGGGAGATCGGCCGATAGTCCTGGGGAAGAGCCTGCGTCGCGTCTGCGGCGGCGGCCCGTGCTCGGGGTGGGTCCGGTCGGCTCCCCAAGGTCAGGAGGACGATGGGCCCGCTCGCCGGGGCCCGGGCCGTCGCATGAACCGCGGCCGGCTAGTAGCCGGCCGCGATTCGGATACGAGGAGGATCGTCCCGTGTCTGTGGAAGAACGCGTGATCGAGATCGTCAGCGAGCAAATGGGCGTGGCCAAGGACCAGATCACCCGCGAGACGTCGTTCGTGAACGATCTGGGTGCGGACTCGCTCGATACCGTCGAGCTCGTGATGGAGTTCGAGGAAGAGTTCGACATCACGATCCCCGACGAGGAAGCCGAGAAGATCCAGACCGTCGGCCAGGCGATCCAGTACATCGAGGACCACACGAAGTAACCCTACCATGCCGCGCCGCGTCGTCATCACCGGGTATGGGGGTCGTCACGGCCCTGGGCCGAACTCTGGATCAATACTGGTCGGGCCTGATCGAGGGCCGCAGCGGCGTCGGGCCGCTGACGCTGTTCGACACGACCGCGTTCAAGGTCCACTTCGGCGGCCAGGTCCGCGACTGGGACGCCGATGCGCTGTTCGGTCACAAGGAGGCCCGACGGCTCGACCGTTTCGCCCAGTTCGCGATGGTCGCCGCCGAGTCCGCCGTGGACGACTCCGGGATCGACTTCGGTCGCCTGGAGCCGCATCGCTGCGGGGTCATGATCGGCTCGGGCATCGGCGGGCTCAACGAGTTCGAGGAGCAGTACCGCAACTTCATGGAGAAGGGGCCGTCGCGGATCAGCCCCTTCACGATCCCGAAGCTGATGGTCAACGCCGCCAGCGGCCAGGTCTCGATCAAGTACGGCCTGAAGGGGCCGACCTCCGCCGTGGCCACCGCCTGCGCCAGCGCGGCCAACGCGATCGGCGACGCCTTCAAGCTGATCCAGTACGGCTCGGCCGACGTGATGATCACCGGCGGTAGCGAGGCGGCGATCACCCACATGGGCCTGGGCGGCTTCGCCTCGATGCGGGCGCTCTCGACCCGCAACGACGATCCCGAACGCGCCAGCCGGCCGTTCGACCGCGACCGCGACGGCTTCGTCCTGGCCGAGGGGGCGGGCCTGCTCGTGCTCGAGGAGGAGTCGGTCGCGCGAGCCCGAGGGGCGCGGATCTACGCCGAGCTGCTCGGCTACGGCATGTCGGCCGACGGCACGCACATCACGGCCCCCGACGAGGAGGGCCGCGGGGCCGCGCGGGCGATGTCCGAGTGCCTGAGAGACGCCGCGGCTCGACCCCTCCGCGATCGGCTACGTCAACGCCCACGGCACCAGCACCGGGCTGGGCGACGTCGCCGAGACGAAGGCGATGAAGAGTCGTCTTCGGCCCCCATGCGCGGAACGCTCAAGGTCTCCAGCACCAAGAGCCAGCTCGGCCACACGCTCGGGCGCCTCCGGCGGGTCGAGCTGTCGCCTCCTGCGCTGGCGATGGAGCGTGGGCGTCCTGCCGCCGACGATCAACCTGGAGAACCCCGATCCGGAGTGCGACCTCGATTACATCCCGAACACCGCCCGCGAGGCGCGGGTCGACACGTCATGTCGAACAGCTTCGGCTTCGGCGGCCACAACGCCAGCTTGCTGATCGGCCGCTATCGAGGTCAGCTGCCGCGATCGTGAGCTCACGCAAGCCGCGATTGGGACGCGGGGAGTTTCGGTTCCCAGCGACACGGTCGGCTGGCATGACTTGTGTCGGCCCCGCGTTCGTTCGTCGACAGGAGTCGGTCCACGAACCGAGGCATCTGGCCTTGAGTCCCCGGCGGTAGGCTCTGCTAAGGTGCCGCGCCGGCACGGGGTTCCGGCTGTTCCGTGCCCATCGTCGCGACCAAGCAGGCCGCACGTCACGCCGCCAGCCTGGCAGGAGGCCTCTGGCATGAACCGGCGCAAGGCATCTGTTCCTCACGGCGCTGACCGGAGGATTGCTCCCCGCCCGGCTCATGGCCCAGGACCGTCCCCTTCGCAATCGCTCCGTCGGGCGGGCGGGATCGTCGGTGGCGAGCCGATTACTACCATCGCGCCGATGCCAGCCCACCGCGGCTCGCTCAGAACGAGCCGGACAGCTTCGCCGACGGCCCGTTGCCCGAACCCGGCCAGCTGCTGCCGCCGGAGAACGAGGGGCTACCTCCCGGTTTGCCCACCGAGAGCGGACAGGTCGCCCGGACCTGGGACATCAGCCGCTACACCAGCCTGCCGCATGTCGACAGCGAACCCCAGAACGCGCTGATCGAGTGGATCTTCCGTCGAACCGGTTCGGCGATCTGGCACGGCGAGCGGGTCGCGGCCCTGAGCGTCGGCCGGGCACGGTTGCTGGCCTATCACGAGCCGGCGGTCCTCAAGCAGGTCGAGGCAGGTCGTCGAGCGATTCATCAACGCCCAGCCGTCGGACATCCTGAACCTCCGCGTCCGGTTCGTCGCGGCCGAGGACACCCGCTGGCGTTACACGGTGGCCTCGCGACTCCGGCCGATCGCCGCCGGGCCGCAGGGCCAGCAGGTCTGGTCGCTGAGCGTCGAGGACGCGGCGATGGTGCGACCCAGATGCAGCTCTACCAGGGGTTCAAGCTGCTGGCCGACCAGGAAGTCAAGATGGTCAACGGCCAGACTCTGGCGGTCGAGCGGGTGATGGACGTCACCTACGTCTCCGGCCCGCAGCGCGACGGTGCGACGGGGCTCGGCTACCAGCCGACCACCTCGAAGCGTCGAGGAGGGCGTCAAGCTGCGGATCAGCCCGCTGTTGACCTACGAGGGGGACGCGCTCGACCTGGCGCTCGATCTGAGGGCGAACACAGTCCGGGCCTTGCACGCCGACCCGGATTCTGGCGCCCCGCGAGATCGGCCCGGCCGACATGACGATCGAGGTGCCCGAGGTCCTCGAGACGCGGCATGAACCAGACGATCCAGGGCTGGAAGCTCGGCCAGACGCTGCTGATCTCGGCCGGCATCCACCCGGGGATCCTGCAAGACAAGCGCGGGTTCCTGAACCTGCGCATCCCGGGGACCGTCCCGACCAAAACCGAATTGCTGGTCTTCCTGGACGTGGACACCGTCGGCGACATCACCCCCCGAGCCGCCGCTCGCGAGCGTGCGCCGAGTTGATTCAACGCCATCCGAACCGGCAATCCTTGAGCAGGGACTGGTGGGATCACGGGGGCGTTGAGCGATCCGTCGCGACTCGGGACTATTCCGATTTAGGTGAGGGCGTCGAAACCACTCGTGACCACGCTCCGCGTGGTTCGTACAGTTTCCGCCTGGCTGTCGAGGTCGCGGCCGAACATCGTCGGTCTGGCGGATACGGCAGTATCCGGAATCAATCGGCAAATCTCATCAGCCTGACTTGGTGATTGTCAGGCTGAAGCCTTGCCTACATAAGACGTAATCGCCGCGCGAAAACTGCTCGAAGCGGGCCGACCGCCGGGAGGGAATCGCCCGCTCGAGTCACTCGTTGAACGTCCAACGGACACGACCGATGGCCGCCTGAGAGCGATGGCCATCGGTCGTGTCGAGAGTTCGCGAGAGCGTGGCCGAGACACGTCGCCTGCGATCAGTTCGCCCGTCCGCTGAGGCTCGGCGAGCCGGGCAGGGGGGGGAGGGCGACGGTGTGGTCACGTGCTTCCGGGACCAGCTTCGCGGCGGCGGCGCGGACGTCGGCGGACTCGTCGGCCGCGATGATCTCCTGGAGTCGCTGCCGGACCTCCGGCGTGACGCGGCCATCGAGCGCCTGGATGGCCTGGAGACGGACCGACGCGTTGCTGTCCTCGGTCAGGTGCAGCAGCCAGATGACCGGATCGATGTCGTCGCGCTTCAGGAGCATGGGAATGGCCGAGGCACGGATGTCCGCGCGACTGTGGGAGATCAGGCGGCCGAGCCCGAGTTGTTCCTGCGAGATCCCGCGGGCCTTGAGGACCTTCTCGGCCAGGGTGCCCAGGTCGGGAACGGGGTCGTGCAGCAACGGCAAGATCGCCTCGGCGCCGAGCAACGTGGGTCTGTTGGCGAACGAGATCAGCGTCTGGTAGCGGACGGTGAAGTCCTCATCCCGGATGTACGCCACGGCCGGCGCGGCCTCCTTGTCGATGGGCAGGAGACCCAGGCAGTGGACTGCGGCGGCGCGGCAAGGTGCCTGGGGGTCGGCCAGTCGACGGACGACGATCGGGTAAACGCCTTCTTTCCAGGCGGCGAGTTGTCGCTCTTCCAGCTCGGCCATCGTGCATCCCGGCGACCACAACCAGAGCCGTCCGGCCTGCTCCAGCGCGGCAATCCGCACGGCGGGATCGGGATCGGAAAGGCCCGAGGCGAGCACATCGAACGACGGTTTCAGCACTTGCGACCAGCCGACCGGGGCCCCTTCGATTCCCACGAGAGCGAGCACCTGGCCGGTCGACTCGACGGCGACCAGCTTGCCGGGCCCGGCGAACTTCGCGAAGCCCTGGCGCAGACCGTCGAGCACGGCCACCCACTCGTCCAGTTCCTCGGCCGTCAGGGGTGCCGGTTCCGAAGGGTTCCCCTGGGCGTCAACCGGCGGGGCCAGTCGCTCTCGCAGGGTCACGAGGCTGGACGACATGCCGGCTGCGGAGCCCCTCGGCCAGGCTTGCCGGGGGGGCCGACGCATCGGCCCCGGCGGAGCCCGACGGGTTCGTTTCGCCATCCCCACCAGACTTCCAGACGAGGCTCACGGCGATCACCGCCCCGACCCCCAGTATGCCCGCGATCCCGACCGCGATCTGACGTGTTCGCCACATGGAGCGTTGCCTCCGTGCCTGGAGATGCGAGGCGACGCGGTGCGGTGCCATCCGCCGACGCCGCGCCCGGTTCCGGGTCGAATCCATCCCATCCGGTCGGCGATCATAATCTTGAGGAAAAATCGGACAAGTCCAGATCGTCGGGACGGTCTTCTTCGCCATTTTCCCCATTTTGGCAACAACCCCGGAAATTGCGCCGATCGATCTGAAGGTGTCAGGATCGGGCCGGTCTGATCCGATTACTAGCATGGAAGGCGTCGGGCACCCGGTTGGAACCGGGGGGCCGGACGTCTCGTCATCGTCCTTGCGACCCCGTTCCTGGAGTTTCCATGGATCCCCGCACACGTACCGATCGCTGGGCGTTGGCGGCCGTGGTCCTGGCCCTGGGGCTGCTCGCGGTGGGTTCGACCGCGCCGGAACCGGTTCAGGCCGGGTTCCGGCGGATCGAACCCGCCGAGGTGCTGCCGATGGACCAGATCGACCCACGGCTCCGCGACAGCGTGGCGGAGGTGATCCGCGACAATAGCTTCCACCAGCAAGGCCAGCCCGAGACGTTTCCGTGCAACCCGCGGATCTACCTGGCTCTGCTGAACGAACCGGCCCTGACGTTGGCGCTCTGGAAGGACCTCAGTCCGAACCCGGCACGGCTTCAGATGATCGCCCCCGGGCGTTATCAGGGAACCGACGGCGCGGGCACCGTGGCGACCTGGGAGTACGCTCTCCGCTCGCCCCGTGTGCATGTGCTGCTCTGTGACCTCGAATACACGACCCCGCGGGGGAACGCCCGGCTGGAAGGCCGGATCGTCCTGATCGCCCGCTCGAACTTCCTTCGGGAGCCGAACGGCGAGACCTGGGTCAAGCAGGACCTGGAGGCCTTCGTCAAGATCGACTCGCGTGGGTGGCGAGCGGTCGCGACGACGGTCAAGCCGATCATCGAGAAGGTGCTGGAGGATCAGGTGCAGGAGGCCGGCTGGTTCGTGTCGCTGATGTCGCGGCTCGTCGAGATGTATCCGAACTGGGCGACCACCGTTTCGCAGCAAGAGACGCAGGTGCCCGCCGACGTGCGCGAGGGCTTCCAAACCCTCGTCGCCGAGACCCGTCGCCCCGGGGCGCACACTGGCCGGCCCACCATGGCCCAGAACGACACGGAGTCGATCCGGAGGTAGGGGGGCGCGGCTCCGTCCCGATCCCGCTCCAGCGGGCTCGCGGGCCGGAGGGACGTCGTGTTGTTCAAGGCAAGGGCCCTCGTGCGTCGCCTTCACGGGTTCGCGCGAGGGCCCTTGTTTCGTTCAGGTGGCGGCCCGGTTCACCTCAACAGTCCGAAGGGAATCTTGAACACACTGCCGAAGAACCCGAGCGCGGTCTCGGTGACGAGGATGGTTGGGTCGGTCATGACCTGGGGGTTGGACAAGGTCCCGCCGACGTGGACCTTCAGCAGACGGTTGGAGAGGAAATTGGCGACCTGGGCCACGGCCTGCTCGCGACGGCCGATCACCTGGCTCAACCCCGGAATGATCCGGAGCAGGGCCTGTCCGGTTTCGGGGATGATCTGGGCGGTGTTGATGAGGACCTTCAGGTCGAGCCGGGTGTCGAAATTGACGATCCCCTCGGCGTGAAGCTGCGCGATGCGGCCGGCGAGATCGAGTGCCTCGACGAGCACCTGGCCCCGGGAGATGGTCCCCCGGAACTCGCCGTCTTCGAAGACGCCCCCCGTTGTCGAGCCGAGAAAACGGCTGAGCTCGCGGAACACCGGAAGATCGAAGACGGAGGCGTCGACAAGGTCCATCAGGATTTGCCCTTCGAGTCCCAGAGGGTCGGTGATGTCCGGCCCATGGAACGATGCTTGCCCCGAAATCTTGCCCGAGGCGGGGCGACGGGCCTCGGTGAAGATCCGGCTGAACGACTCGAGTTCCATGTTGTCAACATGCACGACGCCCTTGTACGACCGGTCAAACCCCATGCGGAATTCGGCGTTGCCCCGGAGCTGACCCCCCGCGTAACGGGCTTGCCACTCGTCGAGCACGAGATGACCAACGGGCCCTGTCGCGGTGTAGGTGAGCCGTAGCGGAACTCGCGCCTCGGTCAGTGGCAGATTCAGGACCTGTGCCCGGTCGACCAGAAGCTCGCCCCGCGCCTCGACCGCGGCGGCGAGCTGGCCGGCCAGGTGGAGCGTTCCGGTCCCGGTGATGTCCTGGGCAAGCGATGGCTGGAACGCGAGCACTTTCGCGAGATCGAAGTTGCGGATGCGCGCGTCAAATCGCGACTCGGTCGGCGCGTCCGAGGGGGTCGTGCCCCGTGCGGACCCCTCAACCGTCCCGCCGAAGATCGTGCCGCTGACCCGGGCGATCCGCCAGCTTGTCGGCGTGCGGTAGACGACAGCACGAACGTTCCCGATGGGGATCGAATTCCAGGTTAACTCCCGCGCCTCGATCACCCCACCCAGACGAAGCCGGGACATCGATGGCATCCCGGCCAGGTTGGCGTCGAGGGCCCATTGACCTTCGAGATCGGTCAGGGCACCGTCGATGCCAAGAACCTGCCAGAGCTGGTCGAGCGTGAACCCGGCGGCCTGGAGCCGTGCCTGGGGGACGGTAGTACGTGCGGGGTTGGCCGGCGCCGGCTGATCCTCTCCTGAGACGGGCGCGCTGCCCTTGAGCTTGACCTTGCCGCCGAGGCTCTCCGCGTAGAGATCGTAATGCAGGACTCCGTCCAGCAGGTTCACGTCCGCCTGGAGCCCCGAGGCGGCGAGCCCCTGGACCGTCAGGTCCGGGGCCTTCAGGGACAGGTCGAGCTCCAGGGGCGGCGTCCCGTCGGGCGCGTCGGGACGGACGACCAGATCGGCCTTCCCGTCGGCCTTCCCGGTGAGGCTCAGCTCGCTGCTCTCCGGCAGGGCCGCGGCCACTTGCGCAAGATCCACGTTGGCGAACGAGGCCTCGGCGCGGACCGGCTGATCGCCGCCGGTCGGCACCTGGGCTCGCATCGACAACTGGCCGCCGAACGGCTGGGCGTCGACAACGTCCAGCACGATCGCGTCCTTCTCCGTCGCAACCCGGAACGGCACATCGCCGATCGTGACCTGAGACGCCTGCAAGTTGGCGATCCGACCCTGGCCGTCAACCCGCACGGTCCGGGGCGCAAGCTGTCCCGATGCCTCAAGGACCGCGGTGATGGCGCCGTCGATCGGGACTGACTTCGGGGCGTTCGGCACGAGGGAGAGGACATCGGAGATGTCCCATTTCGAGACGTCGAGCTTGACGTTGAAGGGGTAGGGGGCCGCCACGCCCAGTTCGCCGGCGCCGGTCAAGGGCTGGCCATTCAGGTTCGCCGCCAGTTTCGGGACGTTCAGCCGGCCGTCCCTTAGCGAGAGCTGAGCGGCCAACGTGTCGAGAGTGGCCCCCTGATAGGTGATCCGATCGGCCTGGATGTTCGCCTGTCCCTGCCAGGCGGCGGCCTCGCCGAGCCGCGCGACCTCGCCCCGGGCCGTTCCGTCGACGGTCACGTTCCCGGCCAGCGGCGTGGGTCGGGGCAGTGCGGGGCGCGGCCAGCTCTCCCAGCGGCAGGGCGTTCCCCTCGAACCGGGCCGTCAGCGAACCGGGCGGATCGATCTCCGCGTGAAGCTCGCCCCGAAAGCCACCGGGAGGAAGCGGCCCATCGGCCGGGGCCGGATCGGTCGGCCCCGCATGTTGCTGGAGGCCACCGGCGGGTTGATCGACGAGCACGCCCCGGAAGTCCGTCAGCGCGAGCACCCCCTGCTCAAGGTCGAGCGTCGCCCGGACGTCTCCCAGGTCCACCCCGGCGATGTGCGCGGCCCGGAGGCTCGCCTCGCCCTGGAAGGAGTAGGACTTGATCTCCCGGAGCGAGCCGAGAGGGATCGTCGCTTTCGCCTTCAGCGACAGCTTGCCCACCACGACGAACGGTAGGTGGATCCCGGCGGCCTCGACCCGTTTCAGGATCTCTCCCAGGTCCACGTCTTCCAGCTCGATCTCGGTCGAAAGGGCCTTCGGCAGGCGCAGCCCAAAGCCCTTGCCGGTGTCTTCGGGAGAGTCGTCGGCGTTCTTCGGAGTGGCCGGCTCGCGATCCTGATTCTCGGGAGCTTCCGCGGGCGTGTCCGTGGCTGGAACCTGGAGGGCGGTCAGGAGTAGTGCGGCCCCGGTACGCCAGGAGGTCGACCCGACGAACCGGACGCGGTGTCATAACGGAGTTCCTGACCGTCGCCGCGCATCGTCAGGTGGAGGGATTTGACGGGGATGCCCTGGAGCGATCCCCCCTCGATGGTCGCCGTGCCCGACGAACCGGAGAGGTCGACGCCCTCCTTGGCCAGGACGATCTCCAGTTCGGCGCGACCGTTCATCCGGCCCGTCAGGCCGAGTTCGCCGAGCCCCCAGCGCTTCGGCACGTCGGCCACGTCGATCCCGTCGAGGCCCAGCGCAAGATCGAAACGCGGGGGGGGCCGGGAGAAGTCGAGGTTTCCCGAGCCTGGATCCGGCCGTCGAGAGCCTTGCCCTCGACCTCCCGCAACGTGACGACCCCGTCGGCGACCTGAATCACGCCGGTGGCCCCGGAGGCTTCAAGGCCGAGGGTCGGCAGATCGACGGTCGTGCTCGCGCAGGTCGATCGTCGTGACCAGGGAGAGGGGCGATTCTCGGTTCGCATCCAGTGTCGCCTCGACAGTGACCTCGACCGGCCCGTTGGGGACGACGTGGTCCCAGACCTCGTCGGGCACGAAGACCAGTCTCGAAATGCGTTCCGCGTTGGCGTTCAGGGCGGCGACGTGAAGCCGAATCGCGCCGGTCTTCGAGGCGGTGTCAAACTGCCCCCGTGCATTCCAGCGGCCCCAGTTTGGGTCGTCCGTACTGGCCGAGACGACAAGCTTGTCGGTTTCGGGAGCCAGCTTGGCGTCGATGCCCCGGGCGACGAACGACTCGTCCCGGCCCTCCCGGAGCACCGTGACTTCCGCGTCCTCGATGGCGATGCGCGGCAGCGGTCCCGTTTCACCGCTCGACGGTTTCAGGGGAAGTCGGGTCAGTGGGCCGCCGTCGCGGTCGAGGCGAAACGTGACGGCGGGGTGACGGATCGCCACCGACTTCGGTGTGACGCGGCCCCTCAGAATGGCCCCGAGCGACAGGTCGGTGCGAACCGACTCGGCCCGGAGCCAGACCGGAGAGTCGGTGTCGGCCCCCTCGTGAAGCGCCAGGCCGCGGACGCCCGCCGAGCCACCGCCGAGCCACCAACTCTCGATCGTGGCCTCACCCCCGTAACTCTTGCGGATCTGGCCGACGATCACCGCCGGAATGACCCAGGTACGCACGACCACCACCAGGACCACCACGCCGATCAGGCTCGAGGCGCGATCCAGCGCCAGAGCTTCGAAGGAATGCGCATCGGGAACGACCTCTGCTTCGCGTCGAGTGGCGGTGCCCGGCACGTCGAGGGGGCCGCGGGCGCCAGTCGGGTGCGATCCCGCCCGGCTACGATGCCGGACGATCGGGCCGGGGCACGATGTGATAGCGGGCGACGATGACGGTGACGTTGTCCGGCGCGCCGGCGTCCAGGGCCAAATTCACGAGGGCATCGCTGAGACGGCGCGGGGTCTCCATTCCGGCCGAGAACCTCGGCGATTCGAGGCTCCTCGACGGTCTCGGTCAGACCGTCGGTGCAGAGCAAGATCACGTCGCCGTCGGCCAGAGGCACCTTGTGGATCTCGGCCTGCACGCCCACCTCCGGTCCGCCGATGACGTTGGTCACGACGTTGCGGCGTCGGTGATGTTTCGCGTCCTCGGGAGTCAATGCCCCTCCATCGATCAAAAGTTGGACCAGGGTGTGGTCGGCGGTCATCTGCGTCAACTCGCCATCGCGGAACAGGTACGCCCGCGAGTCGCCGGCGTGAACCACGAACAGGTCGGTCCCGACGCTGTAGCCCATCGTCAGGGTTGTTCCCATGCCACTGAGCTCGGAATCGGCCCAGGCACGTTCGATCACGTCGCGGTCGGCCCGTTCCAGGGACTGACGCAACTCGCTCAACAACTCGCTCTCCTCGGGCTGACCGAGGTGGAGAAACCATTTGACGGTGTTCAGGACGAACGACTCGACGGTCGTGATCGCCAGGGAACTGGCGTGTTCACCCGCCGCGGCGCCCCCCATGCCGTCGGCGACGACCATGAGATAGCCCTGCTCGTCGGAGAATCGGATTTCCTCCTCGACGATCAGGCTCGATGCGCAAATGAACATGGACTTCGCGAGCCGGGCCACGAGGAACTGGTCCTCGTTGTTCGATCGGACCTGGCCGGGATGAGTTCGCGCGGCGAACTCGACCCGGACACTGGAAGGTCGTTGTTCGTCGGCGACGTTCGCGAGGGCCGGGAACTCGCCGGTGTCGTGGAGAGAGTCGTCCTCTGGTTGCGCCGGGTGCATGACGGTGTTCTCGAGGGATGGAACGTCGCGTCCAACACGATCGAATGCATACCGTATGCCAGGCTCCGTCGCGCGGGAAGCCGCGACGTCATCGCAATGGGTGAACGCGCCCGGAGAGGCGGACGGATCGGCAGGATCGAGAAACTCGGGAATATCGAGCGAATCGTGCGCCGCGGCCTCGGCATTGACCGATCAGACGTCGAGCCCGACGGCGCGCATCAGCTCCAGCGCGTTGCTCTTGCGAACCGTGCCCGGCCGCATGCGATAGTCGAAGACGAGCCGGCCATCGCGGAGTTCGTCCTCGAAGTGGACGTTCTCGGCACGTGGGGCCATTTGGTCGGCGATCTCGGCCAGCGAGAGGTCATGCGTCGTGATCAGGCCGATCGCCCCGCGATCGAGCAGGCCCCGCAAAATGGCCGCGGCACCCTGGCGGCGGTCGTGCGAGTTCGTGCCGTGCAGGATCTCGTCGATGAGGAACAGTAAGGGTGGCCGCTGCTCGGCGAGGTCGACGAGGTGCCGCAACCGCAGGATCTCGGCGTAGAACCGGGAACGACCCGCCTGGAGCGAATCCTGGATCCGGATCGTGCTCGCCCGGCATCAATGGAGAGAGTTCCAGGTCGATCCGCACGCACCGGCGCCGCCGGCCTGGGCCAGGACGGCGTTGATCCCCACGGAACGCAGCAGGGTGCTTTTTCCCGACATGTTCGAGCCGCTGACCACCAGCAGGCTGAGGACGGCGATCGAGCCGGACGTCGTTCGGCACGCACTGATCGCGGCCGATCAACGGGATGGCCGAGCCCTCGGGCGTCGAACCGGGGGTCGGGGGTGTCGGTGATCTGAGGGGAAGGGGTCGAGCGGGTTCTCATAGGCGTGCGAGGCCAGCGAAGCCAGCGCCTCGAAATCACCGACAGCCGACAGCCAGCCGGCGATCAAGGGCCCGCAACTCCGTCGCCAGGTCTCGATCGCCAGGGCGTGTTGCGTGCCCCAGAGCAGCACGGCCCCGAACGGGGCGAAGAACGGGTTGTGCCGGATTTCCAGTCGATCGACCAGCCGGGCCAGTTGACCGATCCGTCGGGAAGGCGAGGCAGCCACCCCCGTCGAGGGCGGAGCGGATCCGTCGTAACCGCGCGGCGGTAAAGGGCTCCCTTTCGATGCGATCGAGCAGCATGCCCAGCGTTCGGAGGTCGCGGGCCTTCGATTCGACGGTCCCCAGCACCGCCCCCGCACGCCCCGAGAAGGCGTACGCGATGGCCAGTTCCACCGCGGCGACCGTCAGGAAGGGGACCGGCCCGGTATCGGTGAACCCCCAGGCCAGCAACGTCGCCAGACCGAGCAGGCCGATGCCGAGGAGGACCAGCCGGAGCACGATTGAGGACGGCAGCCGCGCGGGGGCATCGGCCCACGCGACCAGCGACTCGGGATCGATCCCGGCGCGCGCGCCCGAGCCGAGTCGGGCGATCTCCTCGCGCAGGTCCAGGCGGGGCCGGAGTTCATCCAACGCGCCGTGACGCTGCCGGACCTCGTCGGGATCGGCGGGATTTCGCAGCCAGTCCGCCAGGGTGGCTTCCCCGGCGCCGGTGCGGGCGTTGCAAAGGAGCTGGAACAGCGAGCCGGGGCCGAACAGGTCGAGATCACCCGCGTAGGGGTGCTCGGGGTCGAGGAACCGGGTGCCCGGCTCCCCCGTGCCGGCCCAACGGCCCTCGATCCGGTTGAGGCCACGCTCGTAAAATGCCAGCGCGGCGGCGGCGTGCCGCGTCTGTCGGGCGAGGAACGTGTCCCACTGCACAAGCCCCACGAACCCCAGGACCGGGGCGAGCAGCCACCATCCCGAGATCCAGCCCCCGCCGAAGGCCAGCCCGGCCACGATGAGGCCGATGATCCCGACCGCCAGCCGGGCGTTGGCGATCGATCTCGCCGCGTTGCCGGCCACGTCGCTCGATCTCGCGATTCGCGTCGATCCGCTGGTTGTAGACCTCTTGCGGGGATGTCTCGATCGTCCGCCGCCGCCGCTCGCGCTCGCTCTCCGCCTCGTCCACGTTGCGCCGGGCCTCCGGTCAGGGAACGGTAAGGGATGCCCGCCCCGGAATTTCATGAGGGCGCGACGCCCGCCGAGCCATCGTTCGGAAGGCTCGGCGGGCGTCGTTGTCCGCATGAAGGTGGACCGGGCCGCACTCGCGGGGCTCGAGCAATCAGGTTATCAGACCTGAACCTCGGAGGTCGATGGTTCGTGGGGGCGTAACGACGGCGACACCGCTTCGGTTTCGGCCCGAGACGGCGTCGTCGAGAAGGTCAGGCCCAGCCGCCTCAGGAAGCTCGTCAGCGAGTCGAGCAGGGAGTAGAACACCGGGGTGACGATCAGCGCCAGGACGAGCGAGAGCATCTGGCCGCCGATGATGACCTTCGCCATGCTGGCACGCGCGCCGAACCGGGGCCCTGGCCGAGGGCGATCGGGACCATCGCGGCGACGAGCATCAACGTCGTCATCAAGATCGGCCGCAGGCGGGTGTGGTTGGCCTCGACGATGGCGTCGTGGCGGTTCAATCCGCGACCGCGGAGCTGGTTCGTCGCGTCGACCTGCAAGATGCCGTTCTTCTTGACGATCCCGACGAGCATGAACAGCCCGAACATGGCGTACAGGTCCATCGGGGTCCGGAAGAGGACCAGCGACAGCAGGCCGAAGGGGATCGTCACCGGCAGGGCCATCAGGATCGCCACCGGCTGCGTCCAGCTCTCGAACTGGGCGGCCAGGATCAGGTACATGAACGTCAGCGACAGGACGAAGGCGATCATGAAGTAATAGCCGGTCTCCTGGAGCGTCTTGGCCTGGCCGGTGAAGGCGTAGGAGTACTGCGGGGGCAGGTCCATGTCGTCGAGGACCTGACTGGCCCTGGCGACCGCATCGCCCAGGGCGACGCCTTCCCTCGGGTTGGCCAGCACGGTGACGATCCGCTCGCGGTCGAGCCGCTCGATCTCGGTCGGCCCGCGTTCCTCGTCGAGCCGGGCGACGCTCGAGACGCGCACCAGGTTCGCCCCCTCGCCGGGGACGGTGAGTTGATACAGGTCCTTGACCGACGAGCGATCCGCCGCCTCGGCCCGTAGCCAGACGTCGTACTGCTCGCCCTCGTCCTTGAAGTTCGTGATCGGCAAACCGCCGACCAGCACGCGGAGGGTGTCGGCGATCGTGCGGACCGGCACCCCCAGGTCGGCGGCCCGCTCGCGGTCGATGGCGACCTGGACCTCGGGCTTGCGTAGCGAGAGCGTGGTGTCGAGGTCGGAGAGCTTGCCCCACTCGCGCAGGCCGTCCACAAGTCGGTTCGAGTATGCTTCGAGGTCCTTCCAGGTCGGGCCCGCCGATGTTGACCTGGAACGTCTGGGCGCGGCCGGCCCCCTGGAAGGGGGAGACGTCGTTGACGCTGGCACGCAGGTCGGGATAGTCCTCGAGCATCGTGCGGACCTTGTCCTGAATGGCGAACTGGGAGTACTCGCGATCCTCCAGTTCAATCATCCGGACGTAGGTGGACGAGCGCGTCACGTCCCCTTCCCCCTCGACGGAAAGGCCGCTGGCGAGCTGGCCGATCGTCGTGAAGAGGTGGACGGTCCCGGGGACCTGTCGCAGACGCGACTCCAACTCGGCGGTCAACCGAGCGGTGCGCTCCAGGCTATAACCCTCGGGGGTGATGATCGCGACCTCGTACTCGCTCTGATCGTCGCGCGGGATCAGCGACAGGCCCATCACCTGGGCGATCGGCACGGTGGAGGCAATCACGGCGATCGTCAGGATGACCACCACGAACTTGAACCGTAGCGAGCCCCGGAGGATGGCCCCGTAGCCGCCGTCGATCAGCCGCCAGATGAAACCCGACTTCGACTTCGCGTGCCCCGCCTCGGACGCCTCGAGCTTGAGGAACCGGCTGCAGAGCATCGGCGTCAGCGTGAACGAGACGAACAGGCTCATCGCCACGGCGAAGGCGACCGTCAGGCCGAAGCTGGAGAAGAACCGGCCGACGATGCCGCCCATGAAGGCGATCGGCAGGAAGATGACGATCAGCGAGAGGCTGGTCGCCAGGACCGCCAGGGCGATCTCCTTCGTGCCGACCCGCGCGGCCGTCATGGCGTCCATGCCGTCCTCTTCCATGTGTCGGAAGATGTTCTCGTGGACGACGACGGCGTCGTCGATGACGATGCCGATGGCCAGGATCAGCCCGAGCATCGTGATGTTGTTCAGGGTGAACCCCATCGCGTTCATGAACAGGAACGTGGGGATGATCGAGGTCGGGATGGCCAGGGTGGCGATCAGGGTCGTGCGCCAGTCGCGGATGAACAGCAAAATCGTCAGCGAGACGAGCCCGGCGGCCAGCAGGAGGTGGAACTTCACCTCCTCGATCGAGTTCTTGATGAACCGCGACTGGTCGCGGATGACCTCGGTGGAGATGTCCGGCGGGAGGGCGGCCTTGAGGTCGTCGAGCCGCGCCTTGATGTCGTCGACGACCGCGACGGTGTTCGTGCCCGACTGCTTCTGGACGCTCAGGCTCACGGCGTTGGCCCCGTCGAGCCGGGCCAGGGTGCGGGGCTCCTCGATCGAGTCCTCCGCCCGGCCGACGTCCCGGACGCGCACGGGGTAACCGTTGCGGGTGTCGATGATCAGGTCAGCGAACTCCTCGGCGTCCGCCAGCCGTCCCAGGGTGCGCAGGACCAGTTCGCGAGGCCCCTGAGCGACGCGGCCCCCCGGCACCTCAAGGTTCTGCCGGATCAGGGCCAGGCGCACGTCCTCGACCGAGAGGTCGTAGGCCGCCAGCCGGTCGGTGTCGACGATGACGTTGATGGCCCTCGTGCGACCGCCGATCAGGGTGATCGCACCGACCCCGTCCACCGTCTCCAGCCGCTCCTTGATCTGGCGACGGGCGATCTCAGTGACTTCGCGGAAGTCACGACGGCCCGACACGGCGATCGTCATGACCGGCATCGCGTCGGTCTCGAACTTGTTGACGATCGGCGAGTCGGTCCCTTCGGGAAGCTGCGACAGGATCGCGTTGACCTTGTCCCGGACCTCCTGCGCCCCGACGTCAGAGTCCTTCGAGAGCTGGAACTGGACGGTGACGACCGAGACCCCCTCGGAGGTCGTCGACCGCAGCTCGTCGATGCCCGAGACGGTGTTGATGGCGTCCTCGATCGGCTTGGTGACCGACGACTCCATCTCCTCGACGCTGGCCCCTTGCAGGACCGTCACGACCGAGACGACCGGGAACTCGACGTTCGGGAAGAGGTCCACCCCCAGCTCGCCGTACGAGAACAGGCCGAGCACGACCGGGATGGCCACGAGCA
The DNA here is from genome assembly GCA_963779675.1 of uncultured Isosphaeraceae bacterium. GTDB lineage: Bacteria > Planctomycetota > Planctomycetia > Isosphaerales > Isosphaeraceae > CAVZZM01. Next base: position 551,583 of record CAVZZM010000012.1, on the reverse strand, counting down.
CCCAGGTAAAGACCGGGCGCCGGATGCAGATCTCGGATAGAGTCATGGTTGCTCCAGCTCCGCGTTGGCCGGGGCGGTCGTGTTGGCTTCGGGCGAGGTCCGTGATGTGTTGGTGTCGCTGTCTGGTTTCGCATCGTCCGAGGCGTTGTCGGTGTCGTCCTCGGGTTCACGGATGATGACTTTCGTTCCCCGGGCGAGCCGGCTCATCCCGCTGGTGGCGACGATGTCCGTTGGGGTGAGCCCACCGACCACTTCCATCCAGTGCCCGTCGGGGTCTTCCAGGCGGGTGGTAATCGGCACTTCCCGGGCGGTCGACTTGCCATCGATCACGAAGACCTTCGTCACCCCGGCGGGGCTGACGATCGCCTCGATCGGCACGGTGATCGCCGCGCTGTCGCGATCGGTGATGATCGACGCCTTGGCGAACGAGCCCGGCCGTAGCTGTTGCTCCGGGTTCGGCACCGTCGCCTCGATGCCGAAGGTCCGGCTGACGGGATCGACGGCCGGGTTGATGCGGGTGATCGTGCCCTCGAAGTCGTGGTCGTGGGCGGCGACCCGAACGCGCACCGGCTGACCGGTGACCACCTCGCCGACGTGGCGCTCGGGCACGGTCGCCTGGAGCTTCAAGGGGTGCTCAATCGCCAGGGACACGACGTCCGCGCCGGCGTCGAGCATCTGGCCCTCGGAAACGGATCGGGCGGTCACGGCATAGGTGATGGGGCCGTCGAGGCCCGGCGGTGGGTTCGAGAGTGATGGGGCGCGAAGGATCGTGTCCTCGAGGGCTTGCTCAGCGACTTGCAGGGCCACCTGCACGCCCTGGGCGTTCGCCAGGGTCGCCCGGGCGACGACGATGGTGTTCTCGTTGCTGGCCGAGGCAACGCGCTCCGCGTCCTCGGCATCCTGAACCTCCTGGATGGACGCCGCGTTCCGCATGTTCAGGCTACGCAATCGGTTAAGCTCGCGACGGGTTTGCTCCAGCGTGACCCGGGACTGCATCACGGCCGGGACCGACTCGACGTTGAAACGGCCGGGCGAGGGCATCGAGCTGAGCCCGAGCTTCGCGAGTTCGGCCTCGAGTTGCCGCTCCGCCTGCTCGACGGCCAGCTTGGCGTCGGTCGTCTCGAGTTCCACCAGCGACTCGCCCGCCTGGACCCGGTCGCCGATGTCGTGGTTGACCCGGATCACGCGACCGGCCCGCTTGGCGCCGATGGTGACTTCCTCCCAGCCTCGCAAGGTGCCGACGACCTCCACGGTCCGCTCGACCGGCCGGACCTCGACCGGGGCCACCGTCACCGGCACGGCCTTCACCGTCGCGGGGCCGGCCTCGGCGGGCGTCTCCATGCGACTGCCGCAGCCGGCGGCCAGGGCGACCAGCCCCACGCCCCACAGGATGGGCACGGTTCGACGCATTCTTTCCATGTTCACGACAACTCCGGAGTTCGATCTGACCTGCCGTACCCGTTCAGCAAGTCGTTCACGAGGCGTTGCGCCAGGCCCGCACCGAGTTCCTGGTCGCGGTACAGGAAATCCACCGAGTGGACGACGATCAGTCCGCGAACCGCCGCCAGAAAGGCCGTCTCCCGGGATGGTTCCACGAGGCCGGCCGCGACGAAACGGCCGACGACCTCCTCCATCAACCCATCGAACTGATCGCCGAACTTCGTCATCTCGGCCGCCAGCCCCGAACCGAGTGGTCCGAAGAACAGGGCATAGACGAAGCGCGCGCGGTCGGGATCGTCGCGGAAGAACGCGAAGTGAATCTCGATCAGGGCGGTGAGCGTCGTCACCGGGTCGCCACCGCCGTCGAGAATCGTGCGCATCCGGGCGTTGATCCGTTCGAGGGGGACGGTCAGCAAGGCCTGGGCGAGCCCCTCCTTGCTTCCGAAGTGGTAGTAGAGCGTGGGCTTGGTCACGCCCGCCGCGGCGACGATCTCCCGGACGGACGTCGCATCGTAACCCCTTGTGGCAAAGAGCCTCGCAGCCACCCTTGCGATGTGTCGCGCGGCACTCTCGGAGGGCTCGCGAATCGCCATCTCCGGCGTTGCCACGTCTCTCGGTTCGAAATCCATCGTCCCCGCCGTCGCACGCTGAAACTGACCTCGAGGGCACCGTCCGTGTGAACCTACCGACCGGTAGGTATCCTAGCCGTAAGGCGGCGATCCATCAAGAGGGAACCTCCTGTTTCCCCGGCCCGTGCCGCGCCGGTGGGCCTCGACAGGCTTGGCCCGCGTGCCGGGGGAGGGTAGTTTATGAGGAGGAGCCGCGACTCGAACCGAACCATCTCGATCCAACCCTCCAGCGACCCCGGGAGGCGCCGTCGTATGCAGTTGCGTCCGATCACCGACAACGTGGCGATTGCCGACCAGCCGACCGAGGACGATCTGGCCGCGTTGCGACAGGAAGGTTACGTGGGCGTCGTGAACCTGCGTCATGACGGAGAACCCGATCAACCTCTGGGGGTGGCCGCCGAGGGCCGGAACGTCCAGGGCCATGGGATGAATTACCTTCACCACGGCATCGGCGGGGCCCCGTTGACGGAACAGGGGGTCAAGGAAGTCTGCGACTTTCTGGACGCCCATTCGACGGGCAAGGTGCTGGTTCATTGTCGCAAGGGAGGCCGCGCGGCCGCGCTCGTGCTTCTGCACCAGGCCCGCACGCACGGTTGGGCCCCGGAAGAGGCCCTTGCCCGAGGGGACGCGCTCGGATTGAAGGTCGAGGGGAACCTCCGCATGATGGTTCAGCAGTACCTGGATGCCCACCGCGGCCCGTAGGTTCGCCTGGAACGCACGAGCGTCGGCCCGTGTCCGGTGACTTCACGACGAGAGACGACGACCATGCTGTCCCACGATGTTTATTTCACCCTGAAGGACCATTCCGAGGCCGTGCGCCGCACGCTGGTCGACGCCTGCAAGAACTACCTCACGGGCCATCCGGGCACGGCGTTCTTCGCGTGCGGAACCCTGGAGCCGGAGCTGAGTCGGGAGGTCAACGACCGCGACTTCGACGTGGCCCTGCACGTCGTCTTCGAATCGCGCGAGGCGCACGACAACTACCAGGTCGATCCTCGACACCTGCGGTTCATCGAGGAAAACAAGGAAGGCTGGGCGAAGGTTCGCGTCTTTGACTCGATCGTCGAGGGGGCGGGTTGATCTCATCCTGCCGATGAGCTGACGCCTTACGCTTTGCCCGGAACCAATTCGCAAACCGCATCCGCCTTCCCTGCGAAGAGACGTCGATCGGGTCAGGTCCTGGCGGTTGACAGGATGGAGGACGATGACACCCAGCCGCCTTTCGCTGAGGGCGATCATTGAGCGTTGCGGCCTGTCGCTCGAAGCCGATCAGTACGACCGGCTGTGGGCGTATCACGGCATGCTGCGCGCGGCGAACGCGGAGCTGAACCTGACGCGAATCCACAACTTCGAGAACATGGTGCTGAAGCACTATGTCGATAGCCTGCTCGTGCTGACCTTCGAGGACCTGCCCGCGCCGCTGGTCGACATGGGGTCCGGGGCCGGCCTGCCCGGCGTGCCGTTGAAGATCGCCCGGCCGGACGTACCCATGATCCTCGCCGAGCCCCGGAAGGCCCGCGCGGAGTTTCTGGAACAGGTGTGCCTGGAACTCGGGCTCGAGGAGATCGAGGTGTACGCCGGGAAGGTCGGGCCGCGGTTCCCCAGGAGCGTCCGGGGGGTGATCACCCGCGCCGTGTCGTCGATCCCGGAAACGCTCGACCGCGTCGCCGACGCCCTTGAGCCGGGTGGCCGGATGCTGTTCATGAAGGGCCCGGAGTGTGACGCCGAGATCAAGCGGGCGGAAGTTACGCATGGACGGACCTTCCGGCACGTCGCCGACCACCGCTACAACATCCCGGATACGCCTCACGAGCGCCGACTGGTTGTCTACGAGCGAACGGATGCGCCTTCGGAGCGTCCCACGTCGCAGGTTCACTCCGGGCCGGTTCGGGAAGTCACCAGCGTGACGAACCCGACCTTCCGGCTCGGCAAGGACTTGCTGACCGGCCGGGGCATTCGCAAGCACGGCAAGGCGATCCTGGCCGGTCAACGCCCGATCGCCGAGGTGCTGGAGCGATATCCGGACCGGGTCGACGCCTGGATCACCGATTCAAACGGCAGCGCCGCCGCCGGACGAGTCGTTGACCTGGTATCGGCTTGCCGATGCCCTCTTCAAGGAACTCGACACCGCGGGCACGCGGTCGCCGCTGTTGCTGGTGAACGTCCCCGAGATGCCCGAGTGGTCCCCGGACGCGCCCTGGCCGGAGGGCTGCACGCTGTTCGTCCCCTTTCAGGACCCGGAGAACGTCGGGGCCGTCCTGCGGTCGTCGGCGGCGTTCGGGGTGGCGCGGGTGGTCCTGCTCCGCGAGGCGGCCCATCCGTTCCATCCAAAGGCCTCCCGCGCGGCGGCCCAGCACTCTTCCAGGTCCCACTCCTGAGAGGCCCCTCCATACACGACCTTGACCCGTCGGCACTGCCACTCCTGGCCCTGTCCTCGGACGGCGAGGACGTGTCCACGGCGCCCTGGCCAGAACGGTTCGGGCTGGTCCCTGGCCTCGAAGGGCCCGGGCTTCCCGAACCGCTCCGAAGCGGAACGGGGCGCCGCATCCCGATCGCCGACGGGGTGGAGTCCCTGAACGCGGCGACCGCGACGGCCGTCGCGCTCTACGCCTGGCGTCAGTCCTCGCGGTCCTGAGCGCCGGTGTTCTCCCGGCCTTTTCGAGCCTCGCGGACCAGGTGAGGCAGTTCGGGCAGGATCAGCTTCTCCATCGCCAGTCGCACGGCGGCCGTGGAACCGGGCATCACCAGCACGACGAGCGGCCCCATCAATCCTCCGACGGCTCGGCTGAGCATGGCCGCCGGACCGATCTCCGCATAGCTCAGCATGCGGAACAACTCGCCATAGCCGGGCAAGGGCCTGGTGAGCAGGGCCGAGACGGTCTCATAAGTCTGGTCTCTCGGGCTGATGCCGGTCCCCCCGGTGAGCAGGACGGCATGCAAGTCCTCACGGTCCTGGTACGATCTCAGGAGGGGCGCCATCCGGTGCGGTTCGTCGGGCACGATTTGACGGTCCAGGATGTTGTGCCCCGCCGCGTCGAGCAGGGCGATGATCCGCGCGCCCGATGTATCGGTGTCGATTGTCCGCGTGTCGGAAACCGTCACGACGGCGACGTTCAATCGCTTCGGCGCATCGTCGTGGTGCTCACGGGTCGCCTGGCTCATACGTGGTTGCCTCGGTTACGCAGGTGGGTAATTCCACGGAAATCCCGCATTGTTCCAATTGGGCCTGTGACGGCGGAGGCCGTTGCGGGTGTCGCTGTCTGGCCTCTACAATCGAATATACGGATGTCGAGACTCGTCGTTGCAGGGAGAGTTTCGGAGATCATGCCCCTCGATTGATGCCGCGCACAGCCCGGGAGGAGCGCCCGACCATGAGACGGACCGCCTTGAGCCGGATCGCTTTCGGGTGCTCCTCATACGCGTTGCTCGCGTTGCCTGGGTTCGCCGGTGTTCTTTGCTCCAGTGTTCATGCGGACCTCATCCAGTTACGAGGGGGTGGGCAGATCCGGGCGCCGTGGTCCCGGACACGACCCGGCCCGAGACGGTGCTGATCCAGACCGTCAATGGCTCGAAGCCGATCGCGTTTCCACGAGAGGACGTGTTACGAGTAATCGAGGAGGAGGACATCCTCGACGAGTACGATCGACGCCGGGAGACGATCGCCGACACGGCCGAGGCTCAGTACGGATTTGGCCTCTGGTGCGAGGCCAATAAGATGACCGGGCTGGCCCAGGGTCATTTTCAACGGGCGGTCGAGCTGGACGAGTTCTTCGGGCCGGCACACAAGAAGCTGGGGCACGTCGAGCACGATGGCGTCTGGTTGACCTACGACGAACTTCGCGCTGCGCAGGGTTTGGTCAAGCACAAGGGGCGCTGGATTTCCCCCGATAAGCTGGACCGTATCCATGCCAACGAGGTGAACCAGAAGGAGCACGAGGCGTGGGCCCGTCAGCTCCGGGTCTTGCGTCGGGCGCTTTTCACGGGAAATCACGAGGAGCGCACCGCCACCGAGCAGCAACTCTTCGACCTGCGTGACCCCGCGATGGTTTCCGCCCTCGCCGAGGTCTTCGGCGAGGACAACGAGCCGTCGGTTCGCGAGTTGCTGATCCGGCTCCTTGAGACCATTGATGGTCCCGAGGCCACCAGGGCGCTGGTGCAACGCGCCCTGGCGGAACCCGAAGGGGCCATTCGTCGGCAGGCGGTCCACGCCCTGGCCCGCCGTCAGGACCCGGAGACGGCCCGGCAACTCCTTGCGCGCTCGGCTCCAGGAACCTGGACCTCGCCGGCCGGGCGGCGCAGGCGCTCGCGGGACTGGGGGCCGTCGAGACGGTGCCCAGGATGGTGGAGGCCCTCGTGCTGGTGGAGCGCCACCCGGTTCTCGTTCCCACCACGCAAGCGGTGGGCGGCGGGCCCGGGTCGTCCTCGTTCGTCTCCGTGACCGGTCGGTCGGTTCCCATTCTGACCGGCCCCGCGGTCGGTCAGGGGGTGGTGGCCTACGGGGCGACCTCGGTGCCCTACGGCTCCGGGGTCGGGCTCAGCATGGGTGGTGGAGGCACCGTGCCCGGGCCTCCCCGGCTCCAGATGCTCACCCGGTACTACCGGAACTCCGAGGTGCTCGCGGCCCTGGAAGCCCTGACGGGCCGGAACTTCGGCTTCGATACCGCGACCTGGAAACGCTGGCTGGCGAGCGCGTCCCCGAAGGGCGAGCCCGAACCCGTCCGCCGCGTTCCCCAACCCTGACGTGATTGCGTGCCGACCACCAGGATGAACGAAGACCTCGACGCTCGGTTGCGTCGCGAGTGGATCGTCACGAACGGCCTGGGGGGGTATGCCTCCGGGACGGTGGCGAACGTCCCCACCCGGCGTTACCACGGCCCTCTGATCGCCGCGACGGCCGGCCCGCTCGGGCGGGTCGTCATGCTGAACCACCTCATCGAGCGTGTGGGCCTTCCCGACGGCTCGCAGCTACGACTCGGCGGTTTCGAGCATCCAGATGGGATGGAGCCCGACATCGCGGTTCCGGCCGATTTCCGGCTGGATGCGCACGGCTTGCCCGTCTGGCGGTACGACCTCGTCGTCGGCGTCATCGAGAAGACCTTGTTCCTCTCGCATGGAGAGAACACGGTCCACATCCTCTACCGGCTGACCGCGGGGGCCGGCGCGATCGGCTTCCAGCTTCACCCCTGGATCCACGTCCGTCCACATGACAGTACGGTCGATGGGCTCGATTGGAGAAAATATGCCGTATCGCAACCGGGGGAGAATCGGTTCGAGGTGAGTTCCGGCGATCCTGATTTGCCGAAGCTCCGCCTGTTCCTGCAAGGCGCGTCCTGGACCCTTCCATCGATCCGGCATGGGCATCGAACCACGCCCGATTCGCTACCGCATGGAAGCCGCACGCGGCTATGAATCGACCGGCATGCTCTGGAGCCCCGGCCGCTTCGGTGCGACGCTGAGGCCCGGACAGTCGGTTGCGCTGATCAGCCTCGATCGAACCCTGGGATCGGATCGAGGGACCGATCCGCCGAGGATGCCCTCGCCTGCGAGCGGCAGCGGCGTGGAGTGCGGATCGCGGCGGCCTGTCCACGGGCCCGGACGGGCCTCGCCGCCGATCTTGTGCGGGCCGCCGACCAGTTCCTCGTCGAACGTCCCGGGGCCTCGATCGTTCAGGGGGGCGTCGAACGTTGCCCCATACCGTGATCGCCGGCTACCACTGGTTCACCGACTGGGGGCGAGACACGATGATCAGCCTGGAGGGGCTGACGGTCCCGACCGGGCGTCTCGACGAGGCGGCGGCCATCCTCCGGCATTTCGGTCGTCACGTCCGGGATGGGCTGATCCCGAACCTGTTCCCCGAGGGCGAATCCGAAGGCGTCTACCACACCGCCGACGCGACCCTCTGGTTCTTTCATGCCATCGATCGTCATCTCGCGGCGAGCCGTGATGAGGCCCTGCTGGCCGAACTCTTGCCGACGCTGGTGGACATCATCGAGCAACACCGTCGCGGCACCCGGTTCGGCATCGGCATGGACCCGGCCGACGGCTTGTTGCGACAGGGGGCGCCGGGATACCAGCTCACCTGGATGGACGCCAAGGTGGACGGCTGGGTCGTGACCCCCCGGCGCGGGAAGGCTGTCGAGATCAATGCCCTCTGGTACAACGCGTTACGGCTGATGGGTCGCTGGCTTGGTCAGCGCGGACGTGCGGACGAGACCCACTCCCTCAGCGAACTGGCCGACCAGGTCCAGACGTCGTTCAATGAGCGGTTCTGGTTCGCGGAAGGCGGATACCTGTACGACGTCGTCGAGGGCGAGCAAGGGGACGACCCGGCCTGTCGTCCCAACCAGGTCTTTGCCCTCTCGCTGCCCAACCCGGTGCTCGACCCGGATCGCTGGCCGCCGGTGATGGAGGTGGTCCGGGACAAGCTGCTGACACCGGTGGGTTTGCGGTCGCTCTCGCCGGACCACCCTGACTTCAAGCCCACCTACCACGGCGACCTCCGCACGCGCGACGCCGCCTACCACCAGGGCACGGTCTGGCCCTGGCTGATCGGCGCTTACGTGGACGCCTACCTGAAGCTTCGACCGGCGGATCGCGAAGGGACCCGGCGGGTGCTCCGGGGCCTGTTCGATCAGATGAGCCACGCGGGAGTTGGGACGATCAGCGAGATCTGCGATGCGACCGAGCCATTCACCCCCCGGGGCTGCATCGCGCAGGCCTGGAGCGTTGCTGAGGTGCTCCGCTGCTGGATCAAGGTCCAGGTGCCCGACGACCCGGCCGCCTGACCAGGCCAACGCGGTCGGCGGGCGGCGGACTTCGCATGGCGTGTTCATCCTCGTTGTGTACAATACGTGGAATGAGCGCGAATCGACGACATGACGACGGCGACCAACCGAGAGTGGTGATCCTCGGCTGCGGCTTCGGAGGGCTCGAGGCCGCGCGTGCCCTGCGACGCACGCCGGTGCGGATCACGGTGCTCGACCGATCCAACCACCACCTGTTCCAGCCGTTGCTCTACCAGGTCGCCACCGCGGCCCTGAACCCCAGCGACATCGCCTCTCCCATCCGTCGCATCTTGCGGTACAACCGTAACACGGAGGTGCTGCTGGCCGAGGCCGAGTCGATCGATGTCGACTCGAAACGAGTCATCCTGACCGACGGCGAGGTGGCCTACGACTACCTGATCGTCGCCACCGGGGCGACCCACTCGTACTTCGGTCACGGCGATTGGGAAGAGTACGCCCCCGGGCTCAAGTCCATCCGCGACGCCCTGGAGATCCGCCGACGGATTCTGTCCGCCTTCGAATACGCCGAGCGCGAACCCGACCCGGCCCGGCAACGGGCCTGGCTGACGTTCGTGATCGTCGGCGGGGGGCCGACGGGCGTGGAGCTTGCCGGAACGCTCTCGGAGGTTGCCCGCAAGACGCTCGCGCACGACTTCCGTCACATTGATTCGAAGCAGGCCCGGGTCATCCTGATCGAAGGGACCAGTCACGTCTTACCGGCCTACGTCGAGCCACTCTCCGAGTCGGCGCGGAAACAGCTCGAACAACTCGGCGTCGAGGTTCGCACCGACACGCTCGCCACCGGGATCGACGCGGAGGGGGTCACGATTGGCAGCGAGCGCATCGAGGCCCGCACGGTCCTCTGGGCGGCCGGGGTGGCGGCTTCCCCACTGGCCCGTTCGCTGGACGTTCCGCTCGACAAGGCCGGCCGGGTCAAGGTCGAGCCGGACCTGACCATTTCGGGGCACGGAGAGGTGTACGTTATCGGCGACCTTGCCGAGGTGCGGCAGGAGGACGGTTCACCCGTGCCAGGGGTCGCGCCGGCGGCCCTCCAGATGGGGCGTAGCGCCGCGAGGAACATCCTGCGCATGATCGACGGGAAGTCGCGCCGACCGTTCCACTACAACGACAAGGGGATGCTGGCGACAATCGGGCGGGCCGCGGGCGTGGCCCACATTGGCCGGTTCAAGTTCTCGGGGCTGCTTGCCTGGTTACTCTGGCTGTTCGTGCACATCTACTTTTTGATCGGGTTCCGGAACCGCCTGATCGTGCTGATCCAGTGGGCCTGGGCGTACTTCACCTACGATCGTGGGGCCCGCCTGATCACGGGAAGCTTGCCTCAACACAGCCTCGGCCAGAAGCCTGAGATCGATATCGCCGGCCAGGTCGAAGCGCAATCGTAGATGGGGTCGTCGATCGGTCAGGATGCCATCGCGAGGGTGAGCGTATCGTGAGTGACGACCCGCGTCAGACCGCAATTCGGGCGCTCCTCCAACGGTTCGATTCGTTGCGTCGCGCCGGGCTCGATCGCGTCCCGGTTGCCGTGCCGGATGTGGCGATCGTGAGATCGGCGACGGTCGTGCCTCCTCCCGAGGAACCGCGGAGCACCGCCCCAACGGTCCCGACCGTGGCCCGGCAGCCGGCATCCCCACCCGAGCGGACTTCACGGATCGCGACGCCGCCGAACCGGGAGGAGAAGGAGACGACACGCCCCAAGTCGGGCCGGGACAGTGGGGCGAAATCGGTCGAGCAGGTACTGGCCACGACGAATTCGCTCTTCGGTGACGAGGGGTTCGTCGAACCGCGGGTCCCGATCGAGCGACGGCCACAGGTTTTGCAGGCCCTGAGTGACGAGGTCGCGGGTTGTACGCGGTGCCCGCAACTGGCGGAGGCCCGAACGCAAACGGTTTTCGGGGTCGGGAAACCCGAACGCCCGCTTGATGTTCATCGGCGAGGCGCCGGGCGCCGACGAGGACCGGCTCGGAGAGCCGTTTGTCGGTCGGGCCGGCCAGTTACTCAATGACATGATCACCAAGGGCATGGGCCTGAAGCGTGAGGACGTTTACATCGCGAACATCCTGAAGTGCCGCCCACCGAACAACCGCGATCCCGAGCCGGGGGAGGTCGCCAACTGCATCGGCTACCTCGAGCGGCAAATCGCCACGGTTCGTCCCGAGTACCTCTGCCTGCTCGGCCGGATCGCCTCGCAACGGCTGCTGGACACCGCGATGCCGATGTCGCGTTTGCGCGGCAAGTGGCACCGCTACCGGGGCCTTCCGACGCTCGTGACCTTCCACCCGGCCTATCTCCTGCGCAACCCGGCCGGCAAGGCCGATGCGTGGGAGGACCTGAAAATGCTCATGCGCGCATTGGGCCTGAAGGTCCCCGAACGGAAACCTCGTCCCGGACACGAGGGATGACCGTCGTTGTGGTGGGCGCCCCGCCGATCGCCCCGGTTAGACGGCCGGGACGAGTTGCGATAGCGCGTCCTGGACCTCGCGCAGCTTGATCGGCTTGGTGAGGACGACGAGACGGTCGTCGCTGGGCAATCGGTTGCGAAGGACGTGCTGCTTTGGTCCCAGGATGACCACGGCGGAGAGCTCCTGGCCGTCCTCACGCGACTTTCCGTGCATGTCCAGGAAGGCCGTGAGGGCATCCGGCCCCAGGCCATCGGCATCGAACAGGAGGGCATCGGGGGGGCTTTCCCGAAATCGTTCCGCGGCACGCTCCGCGTCCTGGACCATGAGCACGCGATACCCCATCTTGGAGAACGTCTTGCGAAACGCTTCCTGGATCAATTCCTGGGCTTCGACGCACAGAACGCTCTTTTGCGAAATCGCCGGGGTCTCGAAGGGGTCCTCGAACAGACCGTCGATGCCCTCCTCGTCGGCTTCCGCGTCGGGGTCGACGATGGCGGCGGCGGAGGTGGCGGCGACGGGTTCGCCACGATCGCGGGCCGTCGTCGCCGTCGGGGCGCGATCGCGTGAGTCGCGATACGTGGTGAGGTCGGCCAGGACCTCTTCCATCGTCTGATAGCGCTTGCGGAGCTCCATCGTCATCATCTTCTCGACGATGGCCGCCAGCTCGGCGCGGGGGCGTGCGGCATGCTCGCTGAGCGGTTTGATCGCGCTGAAGCTTCGCTTGAGCATCTTGGCGAGCATGTCGGCGGCCTCGACCTCCGGTAAGGGAGGCTGGCCGGTGAGCATCTGGTAGTAGACGCAGCCCAGGAAGTAGATGTCGGAGCGTGGGTCGCCCTTCGGGCTCCCGCAGGTCCGCTCCAGGGCCGAGTAATCGACCGTGCGGACACCATGAGCCTGCTCCATCTTGCGCTCGTCGCCGCCGACGGTCGCCAGCCCGAAGTCGACCAGCTTCGCCTCTCCCCGGTTCGAGATCAGGATGTTGCTCGCCTTGATGTCGCGGTGTGTGACGCCCATTCTCCAGCGAGTACTTCAGGGCCTCCGCGAGCCCGACCATCATCGGCAAGGCTTGCTCGGGGGAGACCCGGTGCCGGAGCCGGAGGAAGTCGCGGAGGTTCATTCCCTCCACGTACTCCATCGTCATGAAGTAGTTCCGGTCTTCCTCGCCGAAATCGTAAATCCGCACGATTCCGGGGTGGACCAGCTTGATGCCGGCCTCGGCCTCCTTGATGAATCGCTGGATCGATTCCGGGTCGGTGGAGAACCGGCGTCGCAAGACCTTGATCGCGACGGGCTGGCCGCCGTGGCGACGACGTCCCCGGTAAACGCGCGCGAAGGTTCCCTCGGCGATGTGAAAGAGGACGACGCTGTCGCCAAAGATGAAGCCCTGTCCCTCACCTTTGAGCAACCTGTCGAGCTGCCAGCTCGTCAGCAGCCCCTTGCGCAGCAGGACGCGGCCCAGGGCATCGACCGAGCCATCCTTGGCGTCCTCACGCGCGTCTCGGACCTGCTCTCGGGTCAGCAGGCCGATGAGGACCGATTGTTCCGCCAGCGTTTCGGCATCGACGTTAGCCATCGTCACGATCCGGGGCCGAGTGGCGAGAGAAACTGGTACGCCTCGACAGAGGATACCATGATTCTACCACCCCTCATGTCCCCGACAACACACCCAGGTGAGAGTCGAGATGGCCAGCACGCGGGCGGATGTCGCCTGGCGGCGACAGCCAATTCCACAATGCACGAAAACGGACGCGGAAACCGATCGTTTTGGACCGATTTGATAACCGGGTCAACCGTCCGTATGTTTCGACAGACCTCATGCGGATAGCATTTTCAACCCCGAGCCCATCGACCGAGGGACCTCCGCGCCGGGGTTGCCTGTTCCAGGACGACACGTCGACGTCAATAGCGGCTTCCGCCGTAGCCACCTCCGCCGCCGTAACCGCCTCCGCCGCCACGACCACCGCCGCCACCCTCACGGGGCCGGGCCTCGTTGACGGTCAGGTTGCGGCCGTTGAAGTCCTGGCCGTTCAGGCTGTTCACGGCCTCATCGGCGCCGTCGGACATCTCGACGAAGCCGAAGCCCCGCGAGCGGTTGGTCTCGCGGTCATAGATGATCTGAGCCGAAAGAACCTCGCCATACGCGCTGAACAACTCGACCAGTTGGTCCTCGGTCGCGTCGTAGGTGAGGTTGCCGACGTAGAGCTTCTTCGCCACGGGATCGGATCCCTGCTAACTGAGGCTGAGAGTTCTGGCGAGACGCGCCTCCTGACGGCTCGTCCAACCCGCCCAGAAACTACTGGGCAAGTATAGCGGAGGGCGAACCGTTGAACAGGTGCGACTGGCCGAAAATTCTCAAGTGCCGATCACGCTTCTTGAACTGGTGTTCCGGTGTGGCGGCGATGTCCACCGAGGCATGCTCCACAGGCGATCAGGGCGATTGCCGGGACCAGTGGGGCACGCATGCGAAGGTCGGTCCAGTACAGAGCATGGACGAGGGCCACAGCCAGCAGTGTCATGGGTGCCGCCAGTTCGGGCCAGTTCCAGAGGCCGCGCCGGAAAAGCCCCACGACCAGGGCCAGCCAGAGTGGAATGGTCCACAAGGCGGTGGCCAGTCGCAGTGGTGTCGGATAGACCGAGGCCGCGGGAGCGACCCCCCAGAGCCTCCCGAGCCGGGCCGCGGACGCCCGGGCAAAATCCAGGGGACGTTCGCGGATGAGGCGGAGGGCGTCCCGTCGCAGGGCGCGGTCGGCCTGTGGTTCGGACAGTCCCCGAGTTCGGCGGTTGACCGAGGCGAACCAGGCCTCCTGCCGCGGTCCGGACCACACTGTTCCGGTCGGCGCGTGGAGCACATCGTCGTAATAGGCCGCGTTGTTGGCGAGGGCCAGGGTGTAACCGCCGTGGGTGGTCGTCCAGACCGGCTCCCCGACGGCCCTCCAGTTCCGTGCCGCCCACGGCAAGAGCACCACGAAGGTGGCCAGCAACAAGACCAAAGCGCGTGTGAACCGTTCCGGCAACGAGCCGGGCGGGCGCGTCGCGGCGCCGAGCGCGGTCAGCCACGCCACGGGAAGTAGGCTCGGACGGCAGAGGGACGCGAGGCCCAGGGCGAGCCCGCAAAGGGCCGACGATCGGAGCCGATTCCGAACCCGTCAGCACCATCAGGGCCAGCGCGACGAGGAACGCCGCCAGCGTTTCGGTCATCACCGCGCGGGCTTGCGAGACGAGCACCGGGTCGAAGGCCACGATCGCCCCGGCCGTCGCGACACGAGCCGGCGAGAGGCCCCAACCTCGCGCCGCGCGCATCACCAACCCCACCGTTCCGACCCCCAGCGCCAGATGCAGGGCCCGAATGCCCCAGGAGAGCGACTTGCCCGGAAGGGTCGTCAACGGGGCCAGGACGAGCGGGTAGAGGGGAGGCCGGTAAGCGGTCGGGCGTCCTCGAAAACTCAGGCCGTCGCCCCTGGCCAGGGCCTCGGCCAGCGGTAGGTAGTTGTCAGGATCTTGCAGAGGGGCGTCGAGGGCGGGCAACATCACCGCGAGGCGCGCGAGGAACGCGCCGAGAAGGAGGCATGCGATCAGCAGCCGTGGCGGTGATGGGGACAGGTCGTCGTCACTCATGCCTTGTTCCGCCGAACAGGTGAGGCCCGAGCCCGATGAGGACGCCGACAGTCAGGCCGACCAGGTGCGCCGCGTTGGCGATCGCGATTCCGGGCATGCCGAACAAGGTCGTGTAGGCGAGGTAGATCATCATGAACGTGACGGTCCCGCGCGACAGGCCGAGCCCACTCTCCGGCTCGTACAGGCCCTTCATCCAGACGTAACCGAAGAGGGTCAGAACCACGCCCGACATGCCGTAGAAAAACGGATGCCCCGAGTAGAGGTACTGGCCGAGGTTCGAGATCACCGCGCCGACGACAACGATCGCGGCCAGCGTTCGGGTCTTGCGCCGCAACTCGATGGCGCTTCCCAGCAGGTACACCCAGTACATGTTGAATGCGAGGTGGATCCCGCCGCCGTGGAGGAAGATCGGGGTAATCGGTCGCCAGATTTCCCCACGCGCCAGGTCTCTCAGGGGATCGGAGTGGATCACCGCATTCCCGACGATCGTGCCGTTCTCGACATCCGCCGTGACGATCGGCTCCGCGTCATAGGAGGCGAAGAGCAGGGGGTCCACCACGCGACCGGCCCGTCCGAAGTTCGAAATCAGCGTGAACGCGATGCTGATGGCGATCAGGGAGTACGTCAGCGGGCAACGGCGGGCACCGGGGCCGGCCCAGGCTTCGCGGACGTCCCGGGTGTTCCGTCGATGCTCGCGCTCGACGCGCTCGGCCTGCTTGCGGATCGCGCGGGCCTTGGTCGTGGCGTCCTGGAATTTCGAGTCGGACGGGCCCCGGACGAACGCCTCGAATTCGTCGCGCGCTTCGGGGACCTTCTCCTCTCTATGGATCCAGATGGCCCAACCGTCGGGTGTCGGGTCGATTCGAGATGTGATGTCGCGCGTCAGGAGATAGTCGGCCAGCCTTCTGGCCTCGGTCTCGTCCGCGATCGTGCCGATCTGCCGCATCGCCGCCTTGTCCTTCCCTCAACCAGGCTGAAAGGGTGCGCGGTGGTCCGTGGGTTTGGTTCTGTATCGGGAAACGAAACGAGTGGCACCACGCCTCGAAGTCCGTTGCGATCTTACTCGATTCGGCTCGTTACTGAGAACCGTTCGACCGAGACGCGCGGCGGGTGATTATGATATTGTGGAAGCCATCGCGACGGCCCGGGGCCGCCCTGGGACTGTCGCGATCACGCCCCGACTCTCCCCACCGTCCGACCGACCGAGGGCCCCATGGCCGACCGCCGCCCGATCATCCTGATGACCACCACGATGCACGACGCCGGCATGGCGCTGCTTCACGAGGCGGGCGAGGTTCGCATGGCCTCGCCGACGGATCGCCCGGCCTTGCTACGAGCGGTCGCCGACGCCGACGCCCTCGTCGTCCGCACGGCGGGCGTCTACGATGCCGAGTTGATGGACGCCGCTCCCCGGTTGCAGGTTGTCGGCCGGCACGGGGTGGGGTATGACCATGTGGACGTGGAGGCCGCCACCGAGCGGGGCATCCTGGTCGTCACAACCCCCGGGGCGAACACCGAGAGCGTCGCCGAGCACGCGCTGGCCTTCATGATCGGGCTCTCCAAGCACTTTCCCGAGCAAGGTCGTGCGTTGCTCGAAGGCCGTTTCCTCGACCGTACCAAACTCGCCGGCCGCGACCTGACCGGCCGCGCGCTCGGGATCATCGGTTACGGACGGATCGGCCAGCGGGTCGCCGAGATCTGCAACTCGACGTTCCGGATGCGGGTGCTCTACAACGACATCGTCGCGATTCCCCCCGAAGCCGAGGCCCGCGGCAATGCCCGCCGTGCGAGCTTCGAGGAGGTGCTGGAACGGTCGGAGTACGTCACGCTGCACGTCCCCCTCGACGCCGGCACCCGCCATCTGATCGATCGCCGGGCCGTGTCGAGGATGCGCCCGGACGCCATCCTCATCAACACCTGCCGGGGACCGGTCGTCGAGGAGGCCGCGGTGGCCGAGGCGCTGGATGCGGGCCGGCTGTTCGGTTACGGGGCGGACGTCTTCGAGGTCGAGCCGCCGCCCGCCGATCACCCTCTCATCGGCCGTTCCGACAATGTGATGCTCACGCCCCACAGCGCCGCCCAGACCGGGGAGAGCTTGAAGAACATGGCGACCGGAGTGGCCCGCGAGGTGGCCCGGATCTTGCGCGGCGAGCCGCCCGAGAATCCGGTCAACGATCCGCAAGCCGTCTCGGCGGCTCGATCGCGGCGCGATCGAGGATGAACCCGGGCGTCGTGGCCACCGGTTTCGAGGTGGATTCAGCGTCCCCCCGAGAATTCCGTCGCGAACGTCTCGCCATCGAGTGTCCCGGTCAGCGTGCCGCGAGCCCGGGACAGGTCGTAGGGGCCAGGCGTCGAGACGAACCGAGCCGCCCCCGCGGGGTCGTTTGCCTTCGGCTTGGGCTCGAAATCGATCCGGCGGTGGCTCCGACCGACTTCCAGGTCGATCGCGAGGCCCGACAGTGCGGGGGCCTCAAGGGGTTCCTCGCAATCGGGACCGAGAACGTACAGGACGATGGCGGTGAGCGATTCGGACCCCCGGTCAATCTCGGGCTCGTTGACCATTTCGACGTAGCCCACGTGCCCCGGTAACGGATGGGCGGCCCCGCCGTGCGGCCCCTGGGAGATCGACGGTGGAGGCGCCGAGGGCGCCGGCCCTCCACAGCCGGGCACCACGGTGGTCAGAACCAGCAAGGACGGGAACACAAACCGTAGCCTGAACATGATCGTCACCGCTCTCGCCATTCGGTCCAGGGGAAGAAGGGGCGGGTGTGGTCCTCCCGCCCCGGCATCGCTCGCGTTCGTCGAGTGCGATCAGTACTGATCGGCGCTGAGGACTTCGCCCGCGCCGCGGGTCGAGAGCGCCTGGTAGACGCCGAGGCGAGCCCCCGAGTTGATCGTGAAGAGGTATCCGTTGTAGGAGACACCGACCGGCAACGGGGAATTCTGGTATCCGGTCGCGCCCGGCTGGTAGTTCCAGCTATCGATCGAGTTCTTGATGAACCGGACGGAACCATCGCAAAACGCCCAGTTGACTCCTCCCGGGTGAAGGCTCGTCGAGGTGGCGGGATAGTAGTAGGAGATGCTGCCGGGCATGGCCTGGTTCCGCGTCCCGACGTTCGGCGGGTAGTAGGTGCCGACGAGCGTGTCGAACCAGTGAGGCGACTGCCACTTGAAGTCGGAGTTCTGGTACGCCGGGTCGAAGTATTTCATCAGCACCTGAGCTTTCTCCCCGAAGAGCAACGTGTTGCTGGTGCCGTCACGGATGTCGCCCAGGGTGGTGGAACTGTCGTTGTAGATGACCCCGTTGAACTGCGCGAACTCGGCGGCCCCGTTGTACTTCCGATAATCGAAGATGAATGTGCCCGCGTTGGCCCCGTAGCTGGTGAACTGCTGGTCGAACGATCCAGGCAGGCTGAACGCGGCGCTGGAGATCAGGAAGTTGGCGTTCGGGGTGCTTTTGCTGATCCGTTGCGGTGTCCAGGGGTCGCTCGGGCAGATCAGCGAGGCGATCGCGATGCCGCGGACCGTGATGTTGTCGACCTCGTAGTCGGTCAGGGCGAAGTTGACGGCGTTGTACAGAGGTTGCTGTTCGGTGAAGGGAAGCAGCCGGACGAAACTACTGAAGTTGTAGAAGCAACTGCCGCAAGCGTCCTCGTACGAGTTCCCGGGGAAGCACCCGTTGGCCGACTCGTAATTGCTGGCGGCCAGGGCCAGTTGTTTCAGGTTGTTGGTACACTGGGCACGACGCGCCGCCTCGCGCGCCGCCTGAACCGCTGGCAGGAGCAAAGCGATCAAAACACCGATGATCGCGATGACGACCAGCAACTCGATCAGCGTGAAGCCGCCCGGCTTCCCTCGGCTTCGGCATTGGCGTCTCATTCGACGGGCCTCCGAGATGGAGAATCTTGAGGTCGATCCAGTCGAGAAACCGGGACGCGTCGATCCCCGCGGAATCGAGATCGCGTTCCCGTCGACGCCCGCTGTCGCACACGTCAAATCGTCGCCCTGAGTTCTGTGTCCGTCATCGGACCATTCGGGGCGACTTGCCAGGCCGTGTTTCGCCGTGGAGTGACAACGTCGTCAGGCATCCATCTATGGAACACTGAGTCCTCGTGTTCATGGATGCGAATTGGGCCGAACGAAAAGTAACGGATTGTTTCCGAGGACTCAAGCCCCGGCCAAATGGAAACCCGCAATTGATGCATTTTGTGTCGGCCTCGCGAATCACGATGGGTCTGTTGGCCGGGGAGAGGTGGATGTCGATCGCGGTTGGCCTACAATGCCGCCACAGGTTCCGGCCTGCCGGGCAAGGCTGCCGGCACTGGCCTCAACGATTTTGGGCAATCGTGTGCAACCGATGAGCGGGAACCCCAGGATCAGGACGCTTGGGACCGGAGAACCGGATCCGCGGGGGCGCTGTGTTCTCTACTGGATGCAGCGGCGCAACGGGGGCGGGACAACCCCGCTCTGAACCGGGCGATCGAACTGGGTGAGACCCTTGGGGCCCCTGTCCTGGCGGTCTTCGGCCTGACGGACGACTATCCGGGGGCGCAGCGCCGACACTACCGGTTCCTCGTCGAAGGCCTGGCCTCAGCCGACGCCGATCTGGCCGCGCGGGGCGTGCCCCTGGTCGTGCGACTGGGCCGTCCGAGCGAGGTCGTCCTGAAAATGGCCGCGGAGTGCCGACCGGCGGTCGTGGTCGGGGACGAGAACCCGGTGCGTGTCGGCGAGCAGTGGCGGCAGGACGTGGCGCGTGAGCTGACCGTTCCATTCGAACTCGTCGATGCCGACGTGGTCGTGCCGAGTTCCCTGTTCCCGAAGCAAGAGTACGCCGCCCGGACGATCCGCCCGAAGATCCACAAGGTTCTCGACGAGTACCTCAAACCGATCCCGAACCCGAACGCGGACCAGAACTGGCAGCGGGCATAAGGTCCCCAAGGGCGATGGGACCGACCCCGATGAACTCTTGAAGCGGCTGCGGGTCGGAGGCGTTCCGGAAGTGCCTGGCTATCTCGGGGGCACGGAGGAGGGGATGCGTCGCCTCCGACGGTTCGTCGCGGACAGGCTTCCTCGCTATGCCGAGCAACGCAATCAACCCGACGCCGTACATGACCAGCGAACTCTCCGCTCACCTGCACTTTGGACACATCAGCCCGATCGACGATCGCCCTGGCCGTCCGGGACAGCGGGGAAACCCCCGAGAACATCGACGCTTATCTCGAAGAACTGATCGTCCGCCGGGAGCTGGCGATCAACTATGTGGCGCGGAACCCGGAGTACGATCGACTTCAAGGGTGCCCGGACTGGGCGCTGAAGACGCTCGCGAAACACGCCGGGGATCGCCGCGACCCACCTTTACAAGGCCAGTCAGCTCGAAGCCGCGGAGACGCACGACCCGATCTGGAACGCCGCCCAGAAGGAGATGGTCCTGACCGGCCGCATGCACAATTATCTGCGGATGTACTGGGCGAAGAAGATCCTCGAATGGACGTCCGGACCCGGAGACCGCCTTCGACATCGCGCTTGAACAGAACGACCGCTACGAGATGGACGGTCGCGACCCGAACGGCTACGTCGGCGTGGCCTGGGCCATCGGCGGCACCCACGACCGCCCCTGGGGCGAGCGACCGATCTTCGGCACCGTCCGGTACATGAGCGACGATGGGATTCGCCGCAAGCTCGACACCGACGCCTACCTTCGACGCATCGACGCGATCGAGAGGGGGGATCGAGCCGCCCTCGTGATCGGTCGGCAACGCTCGGATCAGGGCAGCGTGGAGTAGATCACGACGTTCGAGGCAATCCTCAGGGCGCTCTCGTGGGTGTATCCCTTGCAATCGAGCCCCTGCTGCCGTTCGAGGGCGCAACCGATGTCGTACTTCGAGTAGATGATGGCCCAGTGGCCGTTGAGCTTGACGCCTTCAAGCTGGGGCGGACCGGTGCCGCCGCCGGCGGCCCGGGTGAACTGGACGTCGGAGAGGTCGAAGCCACACTGTTCGGTGTAGAGCTCATCGTCGGGCGGAATCGGTTCGAGCGGGTTATCGGGGAGCAACTCGGCGACGAACTTACGGAACGAGGCATCGTACGCCTCGGATCCGCACGCCGCATCGGCGAAGATCACGCCGCCTCCGGGCTCCAGATGGCGTCGGAGCGGTTCGAGGTCCGCGGGCTGGAACGAGAAGGCCGCCCGACCGTGCATGTAGACGAGGGGATAGTAGACCAGGTTCGGGTCCCGGGGACTGGTCAGCTCGCGATGGTTGATCACCACGTCGAACTTCAGGTCGGACTCTCGGAAGAACGTCATCAGGTTGGGAATCGCCATCGGGGCGACGTTCCACTCACCGGCGTGTCGCAGCTTGGCGATGAGCAGGGCGCCCACGACGCGGGCTCTCGGCCGCGAACTTGGTTACGTCGCGGACCGAGAGCTTGTCGGCGGGCAGCTCGCGCCCGGTGGCGTAGGCGACGACGTTCTGCCCGACGTGGGTCGCCTTGATGACCGCGGGGTTGTCCGGCTGAGATTCCATCTGGTTCCAGAAGCAGGAGAGGTCCTCGGGCGTGTAGATCACGACGGTTCGGCAGCCGTGCTCGATGCCCCAGAGCGGGTGGATCGCCGGGGTCAGCGGCATGCTGAGCCCGCCAGACGGCGTGGTCGGCGGACAAGGGGTGGAGGTCGTACTCGGGTTCCGGGAAGACCTCCTTCATCAACCGCCGGAAGCCCTGGTCGAACTCGGGTTCCGAGCAGCACGCCTCGGCGAAGATCAGCCCGCCCTGCTCGACGTACTCGCGGAGCCGCTGCGCGCCGATCGGCCCGAACTCGGGGGCCTCGTGGCCGTTGAAGAACAGGATCGGGGCCTGCAGCAGGTCCTCGACGCGGGACGTCTCCGGGTCGACGACCTGCCAGGTCAGCAGGTGCTTCCAGTCTCGGGAGACGACGCCCGCGAGGTTGCGGATGTCGTCGCGGTCGTTGTTCCAGTCGGCGCCGGGGCCGTGACGGGCCTTGTTGATGAGAACCGGAGCACGGCCCTTGGCGAGAAACAGCAGGACGAAGCTGGTGGTCACGACCGGGTCCGTCTCGGCGGACTGGCTGCCGGTCCACTTGCCGGACAACCGGTCGCGGTTGTTGTCGTGGATCAGTTCCTCGGCCCCCTCGAAGTACCAGTCGTGGTCGCCGAAGTAGCGCAGGCCCGAGAGCCGCCCGGCGCGCTCCAGGCCGTAGAGGTAGTAATACTTCCAGAGCTGGCCCTTGCCGAAGTTCTCGCCGACCCGGAAGTGGGACGAGAGCCAGTCGATCCCGCGCTGGAGATCGGGGTTGATGCCCCCCTTGCCGCAGTTGCGGATCTCGTCGCCGACGAGGACCTCCAGGCCCTGGTAGCGCTTCATCCCGGTGATGACCAGGCTGGAGATGCCGGCGCAGGTCATGCTGCCGGTGGCCGGCTGCGGTCGTTCGGGTAAGTAGCCCCAGGCGCCGTTGTCGAAGCCGCCCCGGCGCTGGGCCGTCTCCCAGTACTTCTGCGCCAGCGACCAGACCTCCGGCTTGACCGGGATGCCCGCCTCGTTGGCGGCGTGCAGGCCGAGCAGGGCGTACTGAGTGTTCGAGTTGTCGCCCTGGGTCCCCTTCAACTCGTCGTAGCACCACGACCCGGCCAGGGGACGCGGTCGCCCGGCCGGATCTGGGCCCGCTCCAGCCAGGTGACATTGCTCGACGAGCTGGACCTTGTAGCGGACCGGGTCCGCCTGGGCGAAGGCCATCGTCTGCAGGGCCACCGAGTAGGTCTTGCCCAGCTCCTCGGCATTGTATTGCTCCAGGTTGTCGCAGGGCCCTGGCGATCTGCGGGTCGTCGACCGGCTCGCCGGCGGTCAGCAGGGCGAGCGTCACCAGGGCGGAGGTGCCCTGCCGGACTCGAGCGTCGGCATCGCTCCAGGAGCCATCCGGGTTCTGCTGGCTCTTGAGGAAGCGGACGGCGTCCGCGGATCGCCCTCCTCGACCTCCTCGCGCGTGACCGCCCCTCGGGTTTGAGGCACCAGGGTGGTCGAAAGCAAGGCGGTCGCGAGTGCGCCGCAGTGCCAGGCGCCGGGAACGGGACATGATGCCGCCTCCTCAGAGTCGTCAGCCGGAGGGATTCGCAGAGGTGTCAGACTCTTGTAGTGTATCCCGCCGATGGCGACGGTGGCAAGGCGAGGCACGCGTCCCAAATCAGCCTTTCCGAAGGGCATCAGCCCGCGCCGCCAGCTTGATGACGGCCGACTGGAAGAGACCCCGGGCGTTGCCGCCGGCGCCTCGGTAGGCGTCGGCGAACCCCTCGGCCTGCGGTCCAGGAGACGATGTCCATGATCTGCCTGGTCATCAGCTCGAGCATCTCCTCGATGGTCGGCGCGGTGGAGACGATCGGCGGGGCCTGGGCGAGT
This sequence comes from uncultured Isosphaeraceae bacterium, assembly GCA_963779675.1. Classification (GTDB taxonomy): domain Bacteria; phylum Planctomycetota; class Planctomycetia; order Isosphaerales; family Isosphaeraceae; genus CAVZZM01. The sequence goes on along the minus strand of CAVZZM010000012.1, from coordinate 528,288 downwards.
GCCCGCGCATCGGCGATGCCGCCCTCCCAGGGTGGCGTGCCGGGCCGACCGCCCGGCGGGCCCTCGTTGACGACCGGCGGCAGAGGGTCTCGGGTGTCGTCCCAGGGTGCGGGATCGGCCTCGCGGCCACCCCGGTCGCGGGGGTCGTCCTGGGCGGACGACGCGCCGCCGAGGCAGATGCTCGTTGGGGTCGCGGGGCAAACCCTGCGAGGTCGCCGGGTAGGTCTTACCGTCGGCGCCGATCCGGGTGCCGCTCGCGGCGATCTGGCCCGCTTCGAGCAGTTGCCGGCGGATCTTGGCGACCAGTTCCCGGCCGACGGAAGCTCCTCGGCCAGGTGACGGTCGGAGCGGTCGTGATGGAGACGGAGCTTGACCTCGACGGCCCGACGGCGCTCGGCGCGGCTCAGCGGGAGCCCGTGGTGCAGGTTCGCCCCGGCGACGTAATCGAGCGCCTCGTCGAAGCCGCCCGTGACGGACCTCGCCAGGAAGCGTCTTGCGGCCCAGGACCACCGCCGCGGCGTGGCGATGGAACCCGTCGGCCAGCAGCCATTGTCCGTCAACCTCGAAGACGGTCACCGGGGGCATCCGGTTCCAGGACTCGGACGTAACGCTCCACGGTCTCCTGGTCGAGGCGGTCGCGCAGGTTCAGGTTCGGGTCCAGGACCAGTTCGTGGAGCGGCAAGTCGCGGATGTCCATTCCTGCCCCCTCCTCGTGCCCGGTAGCGGGCTCGTCTCGACTCCATCGCACTTTGCCCGTTGCATCGGCGACGAGGAGGATCGGGACCGGGGAATCTCCTGGTTCTTTCCAGGGGCCTTGCGGGCTGTGGGGAATGGCGCGGATCTATCGAGGTCCGCGTGACGAGGACCGAGAACCTGTTGAGAACGACTCGCGGTGCGGGCCCATCGAACGAGCCTCTCGACATCTCCCCCGACGAGACGGCATAGTACGCCTGGCGGACGCCTGGCCCAGCATGCTCCCTGACCCTCTCGCTCGGATACGCGATGCGCAGTCATCTTGACCGGGGCCAGCGGGCAGCTCGGCGCCTACCTTTTGCAACGGCTGCGGGATCAGGGCCATGACGTTCATCCCTGGAGCGGTTCGGACACCGGAACGCGTGACGGGATGAGGCTGCGGCCTGTCGATCTGGCCGATCCCGACGCGGTCGAGGCTGCGCTGAACGATGTGGATGCTGGGGCGATCCTTCATGCCGGGGCCGTCAGCTCCGCGGCGCTTGCATACCGGGAGCCGGCACGAGCCGCGGCGGTCAATGTCGAGGGAACCGCCCGGCTGGCCGACTGGTGCCGTGATCGTGGTCGTCGGCTGCTGTATACCTCGACCGACCTGGTCTTTGATGGTTCAACAGCCTGGAACCGAGAGGGCGACCCGGCCGAGCCGTTGCTGGTTTACGGCCGCACCAAGCGCGACGCCGAGCCGACCGTCCTGGCGGCCCCTGGCGGAGTGGTCGCACGTCTCTGCCTGCTCTACGGGCCGTCGCGGTCGGGCCGCCCCAGCTTCTTCGATCAGCGCCGTGGCCGACCTCCGGGCTGGGATGCCTCGGACCTTCTTCGAGGACGAGTACCGCACGCCGCTCGACTACCGCGACCGCCGCGGCGATCCTGGTCCGGTTGCTGGAGTCGGACGCCTGCGGGCTGATCCACGTGGCGGGGGTCGATCGACTGAGCCGGTTCGACCTGATGCGCCGTGCTCGCCGAGGCCCTGGGGCTCGACGCCGAACTTGTCCGGGCCAACCGGCAGGCCGACGTCCCCGGTCCCGAACCACGGCCGGCCGACGTATCGCTGGACACATCGAGGCTCGCGGATCTGTTTCCCGACCTAGAGCGGCCGGGGCCTGCGCGGGTGTTGGTGTCTTGACGGCCTTGAGGAGATCGTTACGAGCCGGCAACGGGCCCGGCCGGCTGTGGGATCGCGATTGGGGCTTGGTCCCTCGCTCCCGGGCAAGTGTTGCTGAAAGACGGTCCCCCGCGGCGAGCTTGTTTGGATCCTCGTAATCCATTGCAAGAAAAGGAATTGCGCGAATTTCTCCGGTGATCGCCCGGCGAGGTGGTCGTGTGTCGGCCACGTTGACAGGTCGGTCGAGGTTTCAACGGACGGCTCGTAGCGCGAAGGGTGACGTTGGCCTCGACGGTCCGCCGCCTGATTCGCTTTGGGTTTCGCATGGCCCGCGAGGACACGCGACCACGAGTGTTGGCGTTGTGGGAAGATCGACGCTCCGTCGCTCACTCGGCTGCCGGGAGCGGCCGGGTCAGGGCGTTGTCCGTTTCGGGTTCCTGACCGTCGCCTTTTCCCTGGTCCGCGACTGGGGTCACCAGGAACCGCAGATAGACGAAGCCGAGGATGCCGGCAAGGACCGAGGCAACGAGAATGCCGATCTTGGCGTGGCTGATCTGGTCGGTCGCGCCGTCGCCGGTGAACGCCAGGTCGGTGATGAACAGCGAGACGGTGAAGCCGATCCCGGCGAGCAGTCGCCACCCCCGCCACGTGCTTCAGGGTCGCGCCCTCGGGCGGTTGAGCGAACCCGGTCCGCGTGGCGAGCGTACGCCGAAGCCGAGGATGCCGACAATCTTGCCGACGAGCAGCCCCAGGATGATCCCGATCGTCACCCGGCTCGTCAGGGCGTCCGAGAGCGACTGCGGATCGAGCCGCACCCCCGCGTTCACCAGGGCGAACAGCGGCAGGATGACGTAGCTCGACCAGGGATGGAGCAGTCGCTCCAGCCGGTCCAGGGGCGACTCGGTGCCCAGGACGAGTTCCTCGAACTGGCCGAGGAGTGCGTCGGCGCGTTCGTGGTCGCGGCTCGCCATCGCCCGCTCGAACCGCTCACGCAGCTCGCGAGTGGAACGGGTGAAGTGGTCGAGGCTGAAGTGGGGACGGCTCGGCGTGATCAATCCGAGAACCACGCCGGCCAGCGTCGCGTGGATGCCCGACTTGAACACCGCCATCCAGATGAGCCCGCCCACCAGGAAATACGGAAAGAAGCCGACGACCCCAAAGCGTCGCATGACCAGGATCAGGCCGAGCAACCCGAACGCCACCATCAGGGGAACGAGGGTCGGTTGGGAGTAAAACACGGCGATCACCAGGATCGCGCCGATGTCGTCGACGATCGCCAGCGCCAGTAACAGGACGCGAACCGAGGCCGGGATGCGGTCGCCCAGCAAGGCCAGGACCCCGAGCGCGAAGGCGATGTCGGTGGCCATCGGGATCCCCCAGCCGCTGACCGCCGTCGGAGCCGAGGTTCAGGGCCGCGTAGATCAGGGCCGGGACGACCATGCCCCCCAGCGCCGCGATGATCGGCAGAGACGCGCGCCTGATGTTGGAGAGTTCCCCATCCACCAGCTCGCGCTTGATCTCCAGGCCGACGACGAAGAAGAAGAACGTCATCAGCAAGTCGTTGACCCAGTGCTGGACGCTCTCGTCCACCCCGAGCAGGCCGGGCCAGGGCAAGGCCCAGTCGAGCGTGATCTTGCTGTGCTGGATGTCGAAATAGCTCTCGCTCCAGGGCGAGTTGGCCCAGACCAGCGCCACCACCGCCGCGGCGACCAGCGCGAACCCGCTGAGCCCGGCCGTATGGATGAACGATTGGACCGGAACCACGACGCGGCGGGCGACGAACGAGCGCCGCGCGCGCTCCTCGGCCTGGCCTCGGCTTCGGGGCGGCACTGCCATCAGGGATCATCCTCTGTATCGTGGACGTAAGGTGTGAGAGCCGAGGGCACGGGTCAAGCTCATTGCAGTCGAGTGCGACCCGAGTCCCGGGCCCGTGACGTGTTGCCGACGTCCTCCAGGGAGATCGGCGATCGGCCCGCCATCGTGGCCCGATCCGTGGCTCAGCCGCAAGGCGTTCTTGGGGAGAGGGTTCGCCGAGTGATCCGGCGTCGCGGCGCCCAACCGCATCGCGAGGGTGCGGAATTGGGAACACCGTCGGCATTCCCGAGACGATCTCGACGAGATCGGGCGCGCAGTCTTGCTATGGAATTATATGCCCGAGTCGACTTCCCGATTCGTGGCGAAAACAATCTAAACCGAACAAATGAATAGATTTTGAGCGTGAAACGAAGTCGCCAGCATGAATGTATTCGCACCCGACGCCAGTCACAGGGGAACCCGCCCGAAACCCCCTCAAGAGTTACGCAGCACGGTCCTGAGGCGCCACGGCCTGACCGCTGCCGATCACAGTTTCCGCCGAATCTACGAAACCTGGCCCGAACTGGACGAGCGTTATGGAGAACGCGGCCGACAGTTCACCGCCGAGGATAACCACTGGCACCTCACGTTCCTCGACACCGCGGCGGCGCTGAACGATCCGGCGCACTTCTTCCAGTACGCGGACTGGCTCGTGAGCTTTCTCGTCCCGAGAGGGCTGATCCCAACGCATGTCGCCGGCGCCTTCCGGTTCCTCGCCGAGAGCCTGGAACACGCCGACATCACCCCGGGCGAACGCGACCACCGCGCAAAACTTGTTGGCATGCTGAGTGACGCCGCAGAGCGGGTCGAACGCCTGGATGTCAAGTCGCAGGAACAGAACGCGACAATGCCCCCACCCGACCCGCCGGTTTGAACGGCTCGACGAGACAGCCAGTTGTCTGGCGATTGAAGCGGCTGCGGAACCCGATAGACGAATGGCCGTCTCGCAACGCAGGATCGACGCGGTCCGCATGTTCAGTTCGACTCCTCAACGACCTGGGGGCGCTGCTCGTGCCAGCCGGTGGCTTGCTGGAACGCGACCCCCAGGGCCAGCAGGCGGTTCTCCGAATACGCCTGGCCGTCGAGTTGCAGGGCGGTGGGGAGGCCGTCGTCGGTGAGGCCGGTGGGGAGGACGAGGGCGGGGGTGCCGCACAGGTTGCCGGGGCCGGAGAGCGAGGGGCCATCGAATCGGTCGCCGAACGGGCCGGTCGCCGTGGGGGCGGCCCCGTGGGTCGGCACGCCGAGGACCGCGTCGAACGGGGCGAGAAAGGCATCGAGCGCGCGGGCGAGCTTTGCACGGATTCGGAGGGCGCGGAGGTACTCGGTCGCCAGCACGACCTGGCAGCCGTAGCCGCCGATGCGGTCCTCGGGGGCCGTCAACTCGGCGATGTCGCCCGAGTCGACCAGCTCCTCGAAGGCCGAGGCGCTCTCGGCGTCGAGGATGGTCACGGTGGCGGCCTCGAACGGCCCGTCGGGGCGTTCGACCTCCTCGATGGTGCCGAGCGTCTCGAAGACCTTCCGGGCTCGCTCGAAGTTGGCGCGAACCTCGGGTTGCGCATCCTTGACGACGTCCTTGAGCACGGCGATCTTGAACGGGCGCGCCGGGGGAGTCGGCGGGCGGGAAGGCGTAGGGTCGCTCGGAGGCGGACGGGTCGTCGGGGTCCGGGCCGGCGATGGCGTCGAGGACCAGGCCGCAGTCGTGGGCCGTCCGCGCCATCGGGCCGAGCTTGTCGAGGGTCCAGCTCAGGGCCATCGCCCCGGCGCGAGAGACCCGGCCATAGGTGGGCCGCAGGCCCGACAACCCGCAGTAGCTCGCGGGGGTCGTGATGCTTCCCCACGTCTCGGTGCCGATGGCGAACGGGACCAGCCCCGCCGCCACGGCCGAGCCCGACCCCGACGAACTCCCGCCACTCCACTGCGAGGGTTTGTACGGATTCCGCCCCGGCCCGGTGAACGCGGCGTTGGCCTGCCGGTATCCCATGCCCCCGGCGCACTCGACCATCGCCAGCTTCCCGACCAGCACCGCGCCGGCGTCCTGGAGACGGACAACCACGGCGGCATCGTGGTCGATGGTCCGGTCCTTGTAGGGGCGCAGCCCCAGCTTGTCGGGATGCCGCGCGTCGCCAGCAAGTCCTTCGCGCCGTAGGGGATGCCGTGCAGGGGGCCGCGGTCGTTTCCGTCCCGCAGTTCGTCGTCGGCCCGTTCGGCTTGCTTGAGGGCGAGTTCGCGCGTGAGCGTGGCGACGCAGTTGTAACGCGGGCCGATCGACTCCAGCCGGTCCAGGAAGAACCGGGCCAGTTCGACGGCGGTGATCGCCCCAGAACGCAGCCGGGCACCCAGGGCCGGAATCGTGGCGAAGGCGAGATCGTCAGCGTGGCTCATGGGGATGTCTCACGTTGGCCAGTTGTGGGGCAGATCGGTCGGGGCGATGCTCATAAGGTGTGCGAGAAGGGTCTTGTAGGGTGGGTGGAGTCTTCGGAACCCACCGCGTCTCCGATCGAGATGGTGGGTTCCGAAGACTCTACCCACCCTACGCAGGCCAGACGGACCGTCTCGTACATCCTCTCAGGCCAGCGGGGGCGCGGAAGGGAACCCAGACGGTCGCCGGCCCGTCGCCGTTGTCGAGCGGAAACTGTCGCAAGGACTTCGCCCGACGGACGATCCCGGCCACCTCGCGACGGATCGAGGCTCGGGCGTCGTCATCGAGCCGATCCCCATAACGAGCAAGGATCAGGTCCATCCGGGCATCGACATCGGCGTCATCAGGATCGATCGTCTCCGTTGCAGCTTGATCGGATTTCGGCGGCGTCGGGTCGCCCGACGGCCCGGTTGTCTCGTCGTCGGCCCGCCGCGCCGCAGCCGCGCCAGAGCCAGCCACCAGCCCGGCCGAGGCGCCGAGGGTCAGGGCGCGAACGAAGTCGCGACGGTGAGAGATCGTATCAGACATGGGGTGGGGAACTCCTGTGATGCAATGAGTCGTTCGAGGACGGAATCGGGTGGGGGCATCTCGATCCACAGCCAATGGCTCGGGGAGCGGGTCTCGGGCCGGTATCATTCGGAGCCCGGATCGCGTTCCGCACCTCGTCGAGCCGCCGCGTGACGATCGCCATCCCCCATGAGGACATGAAGTCAACGGCTCCCGGATTGTACTTGCCATGCCCCAAGGACCGCGGAACAATGGGAACCAAGGTTGGGATTATACGGCTGAACAGTCGTGGTTTTCCACGACGTTTTGGACGTCTACAAGTGGTTAGGCGGCTCGTCGTGAATGTCGGTTGGCTTGCATACCGTCTTGCGATGCTTGCCCTTGCCGTGCTTGGGCTCGGCTTGGCTACCGATGCGTATGTGACGGACACGATCAACCGCTACTACTTTCGGGCTCACCATCCCGGCAGTACAATCCTGATTTGGGCCGGGGTAGCCGTCGCCGTTGCCTCCGTGCTCGAGGGCGTCTTCCTCGTCGTGAGACGCCGGATGGGCCGGGACGCCTCTCAAGGAACTGTCTTCCCGGATCAGCCCTGATCGACCGCCCGGATGAGCGTGCGGGACAGGAAAGGGGTCAGGGGACAGGAAAGGGGTCAGGAGCCGATATTGAGGAGGGAGGAAGGTTCAGGGCCCGATATTGGTCGTTCATGCTTCGGATCGACTCATGAACCTTTCTCCCTCCCACTGAGGGCCGTTGCAATGAGTGAAGTCGAAGAACTGGAAGCTCGCATCATCAACCTGCCCCGCCAGGACCTGGCCAGGCTCCGGGACTGGTTTCTCCAACTCGATGACCAGCTCTGGGACCAGCAAATCGCCTCGGACTTCAAAGCCGGCAAGTTCCAAGGACTCATCGACAAGGTGCGCGGGGAACTCGCGGAAGGTAAGGCACGCGAGCTTTGAAACACGTCACGTCGTCCGACTTCTGGGCGCTGTACGGGGGCTCCCTCAAGAGATCCAGAACCTGGCCGACAAAAATTACGTGTTGTTGAAAGCGAACCCACGCCATCCATCGCTTCAGTTGAAGCGAATCGAGGAACTGTGGTCGGTGCGCGTCGGCCAGAACTATCGAGCACTCGGTATCGATGCCCCCGAGGGCATCCAGTGGATTTGGATCGGAAGTCATGCTGACTATGACAAATACCTTGTCTGACCCGTCGGGGTCCAGCAAAGGCAAAAAACCGGTGTCAGCCGTCACGCCGCCATTCTGGCGGCACCCGAACCGATGAAAATGGGTTGAGCTTCAGTTTATCATTGACGTAGCCCCTCGCACGGTCTTACGCCGTAATGAAACTGGTGCTTCGAGCCCGCGTGTCAGCCTGGCGAAGTCATCGCGCGTACCCGAACCTGTGGCCCGAAGGCGTCGTTCGCGGCACCTTCGGAGCACGTCGAGCAGATTGGCTCCTCCCCGCGATGTCGCCCCGTGCGAGAGGCCTTTGAGGGAGGCCCGTCGATGGACGTCTTGCATGCCTGCTGCGCCGGGTTGGATGGTCACAAGAAGACCGTCGTGGCGTGCGTCCGGAGGGTCGACCCCGCGGGCAAGGTCACCAAATCGGTCAAGACCTTCGCCACCATGACCGCCGACCTGCTCGACCTCTCCGACTGGATCGCCATTCAGGGGGTCAAGGTCGTCGCGATGGAGTCGACCGGCTCGTACTGGAAACCGGTCTTCAACCTCCTTGAAGGGCGATTCGAAGTCGTCCTGGTCAACGCTCATCACATCAAGCAGGTCCCCGGCCGTAAGACCGACGTGCGGGACAGCGAATGGATCGCACAATTGCTCCAGCACGGGTTGCTGCGACCCAGCTTCATCCCGCCGCGGCCGACCCGGGAATTGCGGGACCTGACCCGTCAGCGCACCCAGTTGATCCACGAGAAGACCGCGGTGATCAACCGGATTCAGAAAGTCCTGGAGGACGCCAACGTCAAGCTCGGCTCGGTCGCCACGAACGCCTTGGGCGTTTCGGGCCGGCTCATGATCGAGGCGATCATCGGGGGCGAATTCGACCCGGTGAAGCTCGCGGACCTGGCACGGCGCCGGCTCCGCAAGAAGATCCCGCAGCTCCAACAGGCGTTGCGGGGGTCGGTGACGGAGCACCACCGGTTCCTGCTCCGCACCCAGATGGATCACCTCGATCATCTGGAACGACTGATCCGACAGTATTGCGAACGGATCGACGAGGTGCTCGACCCTTTCGCGGCAACGCTGGCCCGGTTGGTGACGATCCCGGGGGTTGAGTTCCGCGTGGCGGAAGTCGTCCTGGCGGAGATCGGGATGGACATGAACCGTTTCCCGACGGCGGGGCACCTGTCGTCGTGGGCGGGCCTGGCCAGCGGCAACAACGAGAGCGCCGGGAAGCGGCGAAGTGGCCGGACGACACCTGGTTGAAGACGGCGCTAGTGCAAGCCGCTTGGGCGGCGTACCGAGCGAAGGGGACCCATCTCTCGAGGAAGTTCCATCGCCTCGCCGGGAGTCGCGGCAAGAAGCGGGCCGCAGTGGCTGTCGCGCACGCTATCCTCGTGATCGTTTACCACTTGCTGAAGGAGAAGACCACCTACCAGGAAATCGCCAGCGACAGCGAAGCGGCCTGAGCAGAGGGAGGACTCTCGGGACCGCCACAAGTCGCATCCGGCACTCGTCCGGTGGCGACGGCGTTCGCCGACCGTATATACATCAACAATCCAAAAAGGTAATTTTCTGAGCAGTTCATATTTCGAGCCTAACATCCGGTTGCAGCGGACCCGCTGTGCGGAGGCGAAAAGGGAGGCATAGCGCAAATCTGGGAAATGTCGTCATCTTGGAGAATTAAATAGCCCTCTATTGTCCCCCCTTTCCCCTTCCCTCGCGACGGTGGGTCCTTGTGGGGACTTGGCCGTTGCGATAAGTTCGCCTTTGCCGAGCCGAGTTTTTTCGGGCTCAGGACGACGGCGAGCGTCCCTTCACTCGTCGGGGTACGGTGCGTCGAACGCCGACTCGTCGCCCGGGCGTCCGTGCTCGATACGTCTAATTCCGCGTCGTTGAAGCGACCACCCCGAAGGAGCTCCGAAGCCGGCGTGTGATGGCGTGCATGCGGATCGAACATTCCTAGGCTCGTGGAGTGGTCGCTTCACTTCCACGTTCGACGGCGGAGAGTAAGCTTGGAGCAACTGTTCTTTAGCGGATGGCAGGGCCTACTCCGGACACTGGTCGTCGGCGTGCTTGCTTACGTGACATTGATCGGCTTCCTGCGGTTTTCGGGAAAACGCACGCTGTCGAAGATGAACGCCTTCGACTTCGTCGTGACCGTCGCCCTCGGATCAACCCTGGCGACCGTCCTGCTGTCCAAGGACGTCGCGCTGGCCGAAGGCGCGCTCGCCTTCGCCCTACTGATCGGATTGCAATTCGCTGTTACCTGGACCAGCGTCCGGGCGCGCTGGGTGCGGCAACTGGTGACGGGAGAGCCGCTGATGCTGCTGCACCGCGGCGACCCCTTGCCGTCGGCCCTGCGGCGCGCTCGGGTCACCCACGATGAGATCCGGGCGGCTGTCCGCGCGGCTGGGCTTGCTTCCCTGGGGGAAGCGGAGGCGGTTGTACTGGAGACGGACGGCTCATTCAGCGTGATTCGGCGGAGCGAAGGGACCAGCCGTTCCAGTCTCGACGGCGTCCGAGGTCCCCGAGGGGACGGCTCAACCGCCTGACGATGAGCTGTCACGAGACAGAAAATCGGTGCCAGCCGTCATGCCGCCATTCTGACGGCAGGAAAAAGGGGGACATGTGCAAATTTGGGTAATATCGGTATCTTGGGGAGCCAAGCAATGCGTTATGTCTCCCTTTTTCCCAATGCGTTATGTCCCCCTTTTTCCCCCATCCGGGTAGTTCATCGAATGGTCCGCACAGCGGGTCCGACCCGGCTTCCGATGGCGGCGATTTCTGGGAGCATGGGGCCGGTGATTTGAGCGGCGACCGGCACCCGATGGAGGCGTCGTCATGGCATCGGGAACCCGAACCCCCTGCCACGCTTGATGATCTTTCTCGCGTGGAGGGCAAGGCCGAGCTCATCGCCGGGCGAATCGTCCGCCTGATGCCCAGCGGTGACGCCCCCTCCGAGGCGGCCTTCGAAATCGCCGTGAGCCTCCGCGACCAGGCTCGGCGGAGCGGTGTGGGGGTCGCCTATCCCGATGGGATCGGCTACGCCCAGCGCCCTCCGCTGCCCAGCGGGCGGCAGTCCTTCTCGCCGGATGCTTCCTATTACGTCGGCCCACGCCCTCGGAATCGGATGCGATTCATCGACGGGGCGCCGACGTTCGCGGTCGAGGTCCGTAGCGAGCAGGACCACGGCGACGCGGCCGAAGCCGCATTGGCCGCCAAGCGTGCCGATTACTTCCAGGCAGGGACACGCGTGGTTTGGGACGTCGATCCCATGGCAAGGACCGTCGCCGTCTACCGAGCCGATCAGCCGACGCAACCGAGGTCTACAGACAGGGCCAGGTGGCCGATGCCGAGCCGGCGGTGCCGGGATGGCGACTCGCGGTGAACGACATCTTCCCCTGAAACCCGGCGTCTCGCCCGGTCGCCTCGCCTGCCGGAGGGGGAGATCGGGCGGACAACCACCGGCTCATTGGGTCTTACTCGTCCCGGACCCGGCGCAATCGCGAGCACGCTTCAGCGCCTCGGTCGCGGCGTCGATGCGCTCGACGAGGACGGTCATCTGGGCCTCGAACATCGCGGGGTCGTCCTCCTCGATCGCCTGGCGCAGGCCCGGCAGGGGCCACGAGCCGTAGCCGAGGGTCAGGCCCGGGGCATAGAGACTGTGCTTGAACCAGGGGCGGCCGGGCAGGCCCTCCGTTGCCAGGAACGCCCGTTCGACCTGGATCAGAGAGTCGTTGAGCGCTTTCAGGTCATCGTCGTTGATCGCGTCGTCATTCTCGGGGTCGACAGGCTCGGCATCCTGGCTGTCGGTGAGTGTTGCGACGGCCGCATCAACCTCCCGCGCGGCCTCGCGGAACGCGCGGACGGCGCTGATGAGTTCGGGGAGACGGTCGAGGGAGACCTTCGGCGGTTTGTCGGCGGCTCGCGTCTTGCGGAGCACCATCCGGCGCAGTTCGTCGACATGCTCCCGAAGCGCGTCGCCGTAGGGCGTGAACCGGAACGGGACGACGTCGGCCCCAGCGGCGCGCATGGCGATCCTCGTGTACAGCTTGGCGGCGGTCGCGTGGAGGACGAAGCCGGGGTCGCCGAAGTGTTCCATCCAGTAGAAGTCGTCGTAGATCGAGTGGTAGACCCCATAGCGGCCGGTCAAGTTGACGTCGATGGCCGGGATGGCCAGGTGGTCGAGGAACGCGGTGTAGTCGGACCCCGACCCCAGGTAGTTCATCTGGGGGGAGAAGGCGACGTCGGGGCCGGCGATTCGGTCGGGGGCGAGGTCGCCGTCGATGTCCCAGATCGAGCCGTCGAGTTCGAGAGGGCCGCCGGACGCCCACGCCTTGCGGCGTCGGTCGTTCCAGTCGTCTTCGAGCGACTTGCCGGTCAGGGGGTCGTTGACGTGTCGGGCCGCGTCCAGGACGAGGTTGCGCATCGAGGGAACGCCGTCGATGTCCAGGGTCGGGCCGGAGACGGCCGAATCGACGTTCAGGAGAAGCACCGCCTTCTCGTCGAGTTCCTCGGCGTGCTCCTCGGCCCACTCGGTCGAGCCGACGAGGCCGTACTCCTCGGCGTCCCAGTTCGCGTAGACCAGCGTCCGGCGCGGTTTCCAACCGGCCTTCACCGCCTCGCCGATGCGCCCGGCACATCTCCAGCGTCGCGGCCGTCCCGCTGCCGGGATCGACGGCGCCATACGACCAGGCGTCCCGGTGGTTGCCGATCAGCACCCAGCGATCGGGCTCGGCGCTGCCCTTGATCGTGGCGATGACGTTCCAGATGGGTCGGATGTCGTAGTCCATCGCGATCTTGAAGTGGACCTCGAGCGGCCCCGGCCCGACGTGATACGCGAACGGCAAGCCCCCCTGCCAGCCGTCGGGGACGTTCTCGCCGCCGAGGCCCTCCAGGATCGGCCGGGCGGCCTCGTAGCTGATCGGCAGCGAGGGGATGGTGGCGAAGTACTCGTCGCGCTTCAAGCCGGTCTTCTTCTCCCAGTCCTGGACATCCTGGCGAGTCACCTGGTTTTCGAGGTAGCCGGCACCGATCTTGACGATGACCGTGCCACCCTGGATAGGGGAACCCGTTCTTCCGGTCGAACGGCAGGCGCTCGACCCCCTTCGACCGAGGCTCGCCCGGGGTGGACGGGTCGCCGGGGCCGTGCGAGAGGAACTGGACGCTGCCGCGCTGGATGGCCGAAGCGGGGCGGTAGGGGCCGCGAGGATAGACGTCCCCACGCATGTAGCCGTCGTCGGCGGGGTCGGAATAAATCAACATGCCGATCGCGCCGGCCTTCTGCGCGTTATAGACCTTCAGGCCCCGGAACAGGCCGCCGTAGCGGGCGAGGACGATCTTGCCCTTCACATCCACGCCCATCGACTTCAGTTTCTTGAAGTCCTCGGGGGTGCCATGGTTGGCATAGACGACTTGCCCCGTGACATCACCCGAGACGCCATAGCCGTGGAACGACGGCCAGGCGTCGTGGCTGGTCGAGTCCTTGTCGGGCGTGATAGGGGTCCTCACGGACGGGCAGTTCCTTACGGTCGGGGCGGACGATCTCCAGCGCGACGCTGGCCGGTTCGGGATAGTTGAGCAGGACCTCGTACTCCACGATCCGGGCGTCCCAGCCCCATTCCTTCAGATTGTCGAGGACGAACACGGGCGGTGTCGTGGTCGGCGGGCGTGCCGGCGACGTGGGGTTCCTCGGTGAGGGCCTTGAGCCAGGCGCGGGCCTTCTCGGGGGTCGGGATCGACTGGGCCAGTTCCTCGGCCTCGCGCTGGGCCGGCCAGGACTCCGGGAACATGCCGATGTGGCGGACGGTCGGCGGCTCCTTCCCGATCGCGGTCGGAGGCGGCGACGAGGGTCGCGAGCCAGGGGAGGCGGGAGACAATGCGTCGATGCATGAAGATACGCCTCTTTTCGGGATCTGCTTGACACCGCCCCTCGGCCGGGCGAAACTCGAACATGCGAGGTCGAGCGATGGGCCGGACAGAGCAGGATACGAGCGCCGGCCGGCGTCGTACCAGGGTCTACCCGGTCGCCGGGCGGCGATGTCGTTGTCGTTCGCGAATTGCCGATCGGTCTCTCACCCACTCGCATTCGCCGGCCCACCGATCGGTGCGGCCTCCGGTCATCCCTCCTGAATGATTCAGACCGACCGGCCCTCACGGATGCGGGGCGTGACGACTTCTCAGGAGTCGACGAACTTCGTCCCGAACTCGAAACGGACGACGGTGTTCCGATCCCCTTAGAGGAGGCACCCGATGGGTCTGAGGTGTACGGTCGGTGGCGCCCGTGGGACGTTCGACGGCCCCTTTGCCGATGAGGTGGCCGCCTTGCTCGATCAGGCCTTCGGCTCCGAGCAAGAATGGGAAGGGGACGACCTGTTCCCGTTCGGCGAGCTGGGTGAGACCGACTGGGCTCAGTTCCAGACCGAGGCGGTTGCGACCCTCGGGGCCGATGCCCTGGGCAACGTGCTCGCGATGGGCGCCGAGGGCCGTGGTGTGTATCTGCCGGCCAACCTGCCGGCCATCTCGCTGTCCACCCGGGCCGATGGTCCCCTGAGCTGCGCCAGCCTGCCGGGGCTGCGTCGCGAGCTGTTCGAGCTCGCCGACCGCTGGGAGCTTCCGGTCGACGACGAGGCGGCTGACCTCCCTGCTCGACGAGGAAGACGGCGCCCTGGCCCCGCGCCCGAGCACATGGCCTTCGCCCGGCTGATGCTCGCCGCCAATGCCGCCATGCGCCGCGATTGCCCGCTGTGGCTCGTGGGCTGATCCCGTAGCGCGGTGGAGCCGCGGAACCCAGCCGTCGACGTGAGTCCCGACGGTGGGTTCCGCGGACTCCACCCACCTTACGTTGCAGAAACCGAGGGGCCCGCCCGCGAGGTCGATCCGACCGCGGGGCGGGCTCCCTCGTGTCGTTTCCTCACCGGGCGTACGAGTGACGATCGCCAGGTCCAGTTGCGACGAAAACTTTCTAAGGATCATGCCGCCCGCCCGTCTACCTGGGTGAACGGGCGAGGTGCCGGCCACCGACCTGACCGGAGGCACGATGGCGGACATGGGCGAGAACGACTGGGTCCGCGCGGCGGTCGACCAGTTCGAGCGGTCGTTGACGCTCTACGCTGCGCGGCTGCTCGGCGATGCCGACCGTGCCCGCGACGTGGTGCAGGACGTCGTTCCTGAAGCTCTGCGCGCAGGAACGGGAACGGTCGAGCCGCACCTGGCCGAGTGGCTGTTCACCGTCTGCCGCAACCGGGCGCTGGACGTCCTGAGGAAGGAGGGTCGCATGACTCGGCTGAGCGACGAGCAAGTGCGGGCACGCCCCGATCCCGGTGGCGGCCCCGCCGGAGGTCCTGGAGCAACGCGAGGACGCCTCGCGGGTGCTCCGCATGCTCGACGACCTGCCGCCGAACCAGCGGGAGGTCATCCGGCTGAAGTTCCAGAACGGCTTCTCCTACAAGGAGATCAGCCGGATCAGCGGGCACAGCGTCTCAAATGTCGGTTTCCTGATCCACACGGGGTTGAAGACCATCCGCGGCCGACTTGGCGTCACCGCGAACCGGGCCGCCCCGGCCCAATCCTGAACGGAGGTCCGTCATGCCTTACGATCTCGACGATCCTCGCCTGACGGCCTACGCGTTGGGCGAGATTGAGGATGACGAGCGAGCACGCGGCCATCGCGTCGCGGCTCGCCGACGACCCGGCGGCCCGGCAGTTCGTCGAGGACATCCGCGCCACGGCCGCCCTGCTCGCCGACGAGCTTCGAGCGGAGCCGAGCCCCGGCCTGGCCGACGGGAACCGCGAGGCCATCGCGGCCCGGATCTCGCCGAGGACTGCCGCCCCGAGCCGGTCGCGATCCCACATCGGACGCCCTGGTACGCCTACGCCGTGGCCGCCAGCCTGATGCTCGCCACCGGCCTGCTCGCCCTCCGGGCGACGGGCATCCCGATGGCGCGACTCGCGGGTGAGAAAAGTCAGCACGGCGCCCGCTATTACTCGATAGCTCCTTCGAGCGACAGGACCGCGCTCTCGGAAAATTCCGTCGCGGCGCCCGTCCCACACGCGAGTCGAACTGGGGCGAGGCGGCAGATTACGACGATAGGACTGCCGAGCATGCCTCACGTCCGGATCTCGGGACGCCTCGGCATTCGCTTGAGCGGATGACCGAAGCGGCCCCGGCTCCGTTGTCGGCTCCGTCCTCCGTCCCCGGGGAAAGGGAGCTGGCATACCTGACTCCCGACGTGCAGGCCCGCGGTCGCCCTGGCCCTACGGGCGGGGGACGCCGAACAGAGCGGTTCGGCCTCGCGTCGGAACGCCGGGGAGCTCGGAACGACGTTGAGCGCCGCGGGGGTGCAGGGTTCCCGAGAAAGCCAGCGCCTCTCCATGAGCGCCGCCACGTCCCCGCAACCCGCGACCGACCCCCAGACCCTCGTGGCCCTCAGCGCGAGCGAGAGCCGATTTGACACGAGCCTCGCCGACCAGGCCCCGGCATCGGGTCCCCAGGACAAGAAGCAGGCCGAACGTGGCGCACCGTCGGCCGCGACGGGGTTTACCGTGGCGGCTCCAAAACTCAACACGTACGCCTTCAACCCGCAGAACCGTGCCGGACGGCCTGGACTGGCCGTTCCTGGTTCCAACTCCCCCTCCGAGCCCATCGCGGGTCGGTCGATCCAGCCGCCGGCGGAACAGCAGGGGGCTGCTCGGGGCCGGTCCTCCGAGGAATTCGGGTTCGCGACCGACGGCCTTGCTGCCCTCCCGTCCGCCAAGGACCTCGCGGAGGTTCCTCCGCCGCCCGCTCTCAAACCGAATGTGGCGATGGGCCTTGAGACGCTTCGGACGGATCCATCGAGCACGGCTGGAATTGGTGGTGGCATGGGCGGTATGGGTGCTGGCATGGGCGGCAAGCCTGTCAGCACAATGGAGCGGATGCCTGCCACCCCGGCCGCGGACGCATACACGGTCGTTGAAGGACTCCCGCCCGTCGCACTCCGAGGCGGGAGCCAACCCGCCAGCGACAGCGGGGCAACTCAGGAAGGAGCCCGACTGGAACAGTTGCGTCAGAACATGGAACGCATGCACAACAATATGAACGGTCTTGCCGATCCGGCTTCCGACTTCGCGGGCCTGAATGATGAGCAAAAGGCCAAGCCCTCGTCCCTGTCCCTGTTCGGGGTTGCGGCTGGTGCTGAGGCGATTCGGGACGGTTCGCAGGCCGCGGGCCAGCAAGGGGAGCCCGGGCAGCAAGCCGGCGGGATGCCGAATCAGGCGGGACAACCATTTCAGGGTCAGCAGGGCCAGGGCCAGGGCCAGCAGGCGGGGCAGTCCGGCCAGCAAGGGGACATGATGGACCTGGCGCTCCCCACAGGAACGGCCCTCGCGGATGGAACAGTGCGATACTTCGCTCGGGGCAAGGAGGTTGCGGAATCGGAAGTCCGCCGCGGACGACGTCGACCGGCCCTCGCCGAACTGAAGTCGAAGGACGTGCTCGGCCGCGGCGACGTACAGCTCTTCAAGACCATTCCCGAGCAAGATCGTCGCTCGCCACGGTTTCCAGGGAGTTGTCGGATCGGACACGGGGCCTTAATCAACTCGGCGAGGCCCTCCAGGAGGTGCCCCAGCGCATCGCCCCGCCGGTCGCCGATCCGACGCGCATGCAGTTCAAGCCGATCCAGGACAACCCATTCGTCCGGGCGATCGTGGAGCCTCAGTCGACGTTCTCGATCGACGTGGACACCGCTTCCTATGCGATCGTCCGCCGTTACCTGCTGGATCAGAACCTGATCCCGCCGCCGGACTCGGTGCGGATCGAGGAGATGGTCAACTACTTCCACTACGACTACCCCGAACCGGGGGACGCGGACGTGCCGTTCTACGTCGATGTCGAACTCGCCCGCTGTCCCTGGAACGCCGAGCACCGCCTGGCGCGGGTCGGCCTGCAAGGACGGTCGATCGCCAACGACCGTCGGCCGACGGGAAACCTCGTGTTCCTGGTCGACGTCTCCGGCTCGATGAACCAGCCCGACAAGCTGCCGCTGCTGAAGGAAGGCCTGCGGATGCTCGCCGAGCAGATGCAGGAGGGCGACCGCGTGGCGATCGTCACCTATGCCAACGAGGCCCGCGTGGCCCTCGATTCGACCCCCGCCGAGCATAAGGACGAGATCCTGAAGGCCCTCGATACCCTGCAAGCCGGCGGCGGGACCAACGGCGGCGCCGGCATCCAGATGGCGTACGACATCGCCGCCCGGAACTTCAACCCCGAGGGGACCAACCGCGTCATCCTGGCGACCGACGGCGACTTCAACGTCGGTGTCACCGACGACGGCGCGCTGGTGCGTTTGATCGAGGAGAAGGCGAAGTCGAGGGTCTTCCTGAGCATCCTCGGGTTCGGCTCGGACAACCTCCAGGACGCCAAGATGGAGGGCATCGCCGACAAGGGCAACGGCAACTATCACTACATCGACACCGAGGCCGAGGCCCGCAAGGTGCTCGTCCAGGAGTTGACCGGGACCCTCGTGACGATCGCCAAGGACGTCAAGATCCAGCTCGACTTCAACCCGGCGAAGGTCGGCGCCTACCGGCTGATCGGTTACGAGGACCGGCTGTTGGAGGTGCAGGACTTCAACAACGACGCCAAGGATGCCGGCGAGATCGGCGCCGGGCACTCCGTGACGGCCCTCTATGAGCTGGTCCCGCCGGGGCAGGAGGAGGACATCCCGGCCGCCGACCGGCCCAGGTTCGTCGAGCCGGCCCAGCCCGCCGACCCCGAGGCGCCCGAGTCGTTCGTCGCGAAGCTCCGTTACAAGCTCCCGAAGGAGGACGAGAGCAAGCTGCTGGAGGTCCCGGTCGTCGACGAGGG
This sequence comes from uncultured Isosphaeraceae bacterium, assembly GCA_963779675.1. Lineage (GTDB taxonomy): Bacteria > Planctomycetota > Planctomycetia > Isosphaerales > Isosphaeraceae > CAVZZM01. Next base: position 509,628 of record CAVZZM010000012.1, on the reverse strand, counting down.
CCACGACTACGCCCAGGCGTCGGACGACTTCAAGTTCGCGGCGTCGGTGGCCGCCTTCGGGATGATCCTCCGCGACTCCCCCCACAAGGGGAACGCGAACCTCGATGCCGTCCTGGAACTGGCCGGTTCGAGCCTCGGCGATGACGCGGAAGGCTATCGGGCCGAGTTCCTCAACTTGGTCCGCAAGGCCCGCGAGCTGACGGGCGAAATGCCCTGAGAGAACGCACGAGCGGCTTCTGTAGGGTGGTTCAGCGCGGCAACCCACCCGAGCATTCCGTAGTCAGCGCGACCCACCCGAGAGTTGGTGGGTTGCACTGCGCTGACCCACCCTACGAAGATGGAGGAGCGATCACGTTCTCACGTGCCCATCGCCGTGGACGACCCACTTGACGCTGGTCAGCTCGCGGAGGCCGCAGGGGCCTCGGGCGTGGAACTTGTCGGTGGAGATGCCGATCTCGGCGCCGAGGCCGAGCTGGCCGCCGTCGTTGAAGCGGGTCGAGGCGTTGACCAGCACGCACGAGCTGTCCACCTCGGCGACGAACCGGCGGGCGGCGGCAAGGTCGCGGGTGACGATCGCCTCCGTGTGCCGCGAGCCGTGGCGGTCGATGTGGTCGACGGCGGCCTCGATCGAATCGACGACGCCGACGGCGAGGATCTTGTCGAGGAACTCGGTGTCCCAGTCCGACGGCTGGACGGGGACCATCTCGGGCACGAGGGCACGACTGGCGTCGTCGCCGCGCAGTTCGACGCCTTCGGCGCGCAGGGCCTCGGCGATGCGGGGCAGGAGGGCCGGGGCGGCATCGCGGTGGACGAGCAGCGTCTCGGCGGCGTTGCAGACGCCGGGTCGCTGGGCCTTGGCGTTGACGACGATCTCGACGGCCATGTCCGGGTCGCAGTCGGCATCGATGTAGACGTGGCAGTTGCCGGCGTAATGCTTCAGGACGGGCATCGTCGCCTCGGCGACGACGCGGCGGATCAGGCCCTCGCCGCCCCGGGGGATCGCCAGGTCGATCCGGTCGCCCATCCTGAGCAGGTGGCCGACGGCCGCGCGGTCGGTCGTCGGGACGAGCTGCACGGCATCGGCGGGCAGCCCGCAGGGTTCCAGCTCGACGGCGAGGACGCGTGGATGGCCCGGTTCGAATGGAGTGCCTCCTTGCCGCCTCGGAGGATCACCGCGTTGCCGCTCTTGACGCACAAAGCGGCGGCGTCGGCCGTGACGTTGGGCCGGCTCTCGTAGAGGAACAGGACGACGCCGATCGGCACCCGGACGCGGCGGACCTCCAGGCCGTTGGGCCGGCGGTAGCCCTCGACGACCTCGCCCACCGGATCGGGCAGGTTGACGACCTCCTCAAGGGCGTGGGCGATCTCCTCGACCCGCTTGAGGTTCAGCGTCAGCCGGTCGATCGCCGCCGGGTTCAGGCCGTAACCGGGCGCGGCCTCGATGTCGCGGGCGTTGGCCTCCAGGATCAAGCTCGTCTGTCGACGCAGAGCCTCCGCCGCCCGCGTCAGCCAGGCGTTCTTGACCGCGCTCTTCACGGTCGCCAGCTTCCGTGAGGCGGCCTTGGCGCGGTCGGCCAGCCGAGGCAGTCGGACAGGAGATCGGGAGTGTCAAGAACCTGGCTCATGGTCGCTTCCGGAGGGCGGTGTTCAGATAGCAAGGATCAGCAGGACGGGCTGGACTCGTGGGACCACCCGCATTGCGCGTCCCAGACCTTGATGGCGTCCACGGTAAGGGCGACGTCGTGGACCCGGACGACATCGGCGCCGGCAACCAGAGCGGCGAGGGCGGAGGCGACGGAGGCGGCCGTGACGCTCGCCGACCGCGCGGCCGGTCAGCGTGCCGAGGAAACCCTTGCGCGACGTGCCGACCAGCAGGGCACAACCCAGGCTCGCAAAACGATCGAGGTTCCGCAAGAGATCCAGGTTGTGGGTCATCGTCTTGCCGAAGCCGATGCCGGGGTCGATGGCGATGCGCGCATGCGGGATGCCGTGCGACTCGGCGCTGGTCGATCCGGCGGGCGAGGAAGTCGTGGACCTCGGTCACGACGTCGTCGTAGTGCGGGTTTTGCTGCATGGTGCGCGGGGTGCCCTTCATGTGCATCAGCACGAGCCCGGCGCCCGGCGTCGGCGACGACGCGGGCCATCTCCGGGTCGCCGTCCAGGGCGGTGATGTCGTTGAGGATCGACGGCCCCGGCGGCGAACGCGGCCCGGGCGACGGCCGCCTTGGTCGTGTCCACCGAGATCGGCACGGTGACGACTTCCGGCCAGGGCCTCGACCGTCGGCACGACCCGGCGCAGCTCCTCGTCGACGGGGACGGGCTCGGACGCCGGGTCGGCTCGATTCGCCGCCGATGTCGAGCAGGTCGGCCCCCTCGTCGACCAGCCGCAGGGCGTGCGCGGCGGCGTCCTCGGAGCCGGGGGTTAGGCCGCCGTCGGAGAAGCTGTCGGGGGTGACGTTGACGATGCCCATGACGCGCGGGCGGCCGTCGCCGGCGAGGGCGACGGTCGCCGAGTTGCCAGGTGTTCATCGCGATCGTCGAGCCTCCGCGTCGGCCAGTCGCGCCGGGCTTCACCAGGGTTCTTCCATCATGTTGACGATGTCGCGGGCCAGCAGGCTGCATGATCTTATCGTACCCGAGCTCGGTCGTCTCGCCGAGTTCGGGGAAGAACGGGACGTTCTCGTTGACCGGGACCTCGGGGGCCTCGACCGCACGCTCGTCTGGCCGTGCCGGTGCGGTTGTCGACCCAGCGGACCCGGACTGTCATGCCGCCCGAGGATCTGCGCGGGGCAGGTTGTTCGGGTTCTCGACCGTGGCGTTCTTGTCCGACGAAGGTGATGAGCGCCTTCCAGGGTCGTGTCCGCCCCCTCGGGCGTGCCGACGACCTTGAACGGCGTCCGGCGCTCGATCTCCTTCTGGACCATCTCGGTGAACTCGAGGTTCAGGTCGCGGCCGGAACGAGACCGACCGGAAGACCGGGACGTAGACGGTCTGGACCTCCTGGTTGTAGGGCGGCCGGATCGAGTAGCCGCAGCCGGCCGGCGACAGGAGCGGCCAGCACGGCCAGGCACGAGGAGCCAGGCCCGGGGGGAGACCCGCGTCGAGCGACCGCCGGATTCGCCATCGGATCCACTCCCCGCCGTCCCGCGGGCCGGCGACCCGCCGCGACGGCCGGATCCGACGGTCCGGCTCCGCTCCACGACCTCGGGATCGACGCTGGGGTCGGGCTCGCGGCCCGCCGGCTACGGTGCACCGATCACGGCCCGCCCATGCCGCCGATGCCGTTGGGGCTCATCATGCCCGATCCGCTGCCCATGCCGCCGGCACCGGTGGCCGGCGCTGCCGGTCAGGGGGTCGGAGCTGCCGGGCTGGGTCATGATCTTGCTCGCCTTGATCTCCTTGCGCGGCATGGTGGCGATCTGGGCGAGCTGCTCCTTGGCCTTGGCCGCCCAGGGGCTCTTGGGCCAGCGGGCCGGGATCTCGCCGAAGCTGAACTCGGCGGCGCCGACCTTGCCGGTCCAGAGGTAGTGCTCGCCGACGCGGTAGGCGCGCTCGGCCTGCTGGTCCTCGATCAGGGCGAGCGTCTTGTAGATCTCCTCGGAGTAGCTGACCTGCTGCTCGGGGAACATGGTCATGGTCTGGAGGGCGAGCTTGCGGGCTTCGTCCAGGCCGGTGCCATCGTATTCCGGGCCGATGTACGCCTTGAGCTTCGAGTCGATGCTGGCCATGTGGGCCTTCTGCAGCAGGTCGCTCTTGGGGTGTTCGGTCGATGAGCTGGTCGTAGTAGTACCGAGGCGTCCTCGAAGTTGCCGAGCCTTGTAGTGGTAGTCGGCGATCTGCATGGCCGCGTCGTCGGCCAGCGGGCCGAGCGGGTCGTGGTGCCGGACGTGCTCCAGCACGGCGAGGGCGTGGCCGGAGAGGTCGATGGCCGGGTGCCGGCCCTTCCACCAGTCGGCGACGGAGGCCTTCTGCTCGTCGGTCGCGCTCGGGTCGACCGCCGGCCATCCAGTCCTGGGCGATCGCGTACTCGCGCTGAACGGCCTTTTCGACGAAGTTCGGTGCCCGGGTACTTGGCGAAGAGCACCTCGAAGCTGTCGTGCGCGGCGACGTACTCTGCCCTGCTGGAACTGGGACTCGGCGAGGTAGAACTGGGCCTTCTCGCCCCAGGACGTGTCCTTGCGCTTGCGGGCGATCTTCTTGAAGGCGCCCTCGGCCTCGGCGAGCTTGCCCTGCTGGTAGAGCGCCTCGGCGGCCTGGAACTCGGCCTGCGGCCTCGGGGTTCGGGCGGCTCGTGCGCGAGCGGGGGCGTAGCCGTCGATCGACCGAGGTCTTGGCCAGGCCGAAGAACCTCGGCGATGTTGGTGGTCTGGACCTTGGGGCTGAACCAGCGCGCGAACATGCTGCGGGTGTCGCCCATCTCCTCAGTCGGTCGGGGGCTTGCTGAGGCTCGCGTCGTGAGCGGTCCGCCAGCGCGAGAGGGGACCGCCGCCGCCCCCCTGGCAGCCGGTCGAGGCCACCGTGAGCGTCAGGCCCAGCACGAAGAGCAGTCAGCGCTCCCGGGCCATCGTCGGATCGCGGCCGGTGTGCCGGGGGCGATCGGGCCGGCCGTCGCGTCGCGTCGGTCGGATCTGGGCATCTGCCATCGGGTCAAGCTCCCGATCGGTACCCGGAACGGGCATCGTGACGCACGGAGGAGAGAACGGCGGAGCGATTTTGCGAAAGGTGCAAGGCTCAGAGGGGTGACGAGTCCGAATGCGGACTGTCGTTCGGGACGAGCCCGGGACGGCCCTGGAAACGCCGAATGGCGGGATCCGGTCGGCCATCTCAGAGGTACGGCAACATCTTCGGCCGGCGTCCCATCAGGTGGCTGACGACGGCCCCGACGGTGGCGCGGAGCGGGGCCAGCGCAGCGGGTCGATAGTCCAGGTCACGCCAGGAGCGCCCGGCTCCGACAGGACGCGCAGGGCGTCGAGTGTTTCGCCGGAGAGGGTCGCCACGTGGGGCTGGCCCGGCCGGCAGGACGGGCAGAGCACGCCGCCGATGGACAGCCCGAAGGCGACCGATCCGGCTGGCCGAGCATCGACGCGGGCTCCGCAATGCACACAGTCCTCCAGGGCCGGCATGTGGCCCAGTTCCCGCAAGCAGGCCAGCTCGAACCGCAGAACCCGCCCCGGCCGCAGGGCGGGATCGCCCAGGTGGCGCAGGGTGACGACGGCGGCGTCGAACAGCCTGGGGTGCGGGTCGTGGTGGTCGGTCAGTTCGGAGAGCAATTCCGAGATGTAGTAGCCGGCGAACAGGGCCGGCAGCTCTCGTCGAAGGGAGTCAAAGCGCTCGACGAGCACGGCCTCGGTCAAGAGGTCGAGCGCATCGGACGCCTTGTGGAGCAACACGATATCGCAGACGCTCAGCAGGTCAAGGCCAGCCTGGAACGGCGACTTCAGCCGCCGTCGCCCCCTTGGCCAGCGCCGAGACCTTGCCCAGCTCCCGGGTGAACAGGGTCAGGATCTTGCTCGTCTCGGAGTAATCCACCGAGCGCAGCACCAGGGCGTCGGTGCGGACGGCCGGCATGGTGGCACCCTTTCAGCGACAGGCCTCTCAACGCCCGGCGTCGCCCGCCGCGCGAAGTCGGGCCACGAAGGCCGCGTGCTCGGCGACGCGAGCCCGTGCTGCACGGCCCGTGACAGGGCCGCCCGATCGCCGCTGCATCAGCGCGTTCGGGTCGAGCCAGAGCCCCGGGAAGACCTCGCTGCGGTACAGCCCGTCGGGACCGGTGGCATCAGCTCGTAACGGCCTTCGCGGAGGACGAACCAGTCGACCGCCCTGTCCCGCGTCCGCCAAACGAGTACTCGCGGACGCCGTTGCGGCGATAGGCGTTGAGCTTGTCGTGAAGGTCGTGGCTGGCGCTGCTGGAGGCGATCTCGACGACCAATTCGGGCGTCCTTCGATGTAGTCGTCCTCCGCGATCCGGACCTGCCCACCATGGGACGGCAGGATGTACAGGAACGCATCGGGCTGGGGCATGTTGTCGATGTCGAGACGGAGCGAGGAGTTGTCGCCGCCTTCGACCCCCGGAGTCCCTTCAGGTAGAAGTTCAGCCAGCCGATGGCGAGGAAATGGGGACTGCCGTGCCTTCGTGGCTCGACGGGCGAGGGCATGTAAACGATCCCTTCGATGAGTTCCGCCTTGTTCACGTGGCCGGCATGGCATCGTAGCGGCGCTCGAACTCCGGCCGCGCCAGGCGGTCGCCGTTCTCGAGGGGAGGGACGGCGTGGGTCGCGGTTGCGGAGCGGGTTTCGGGTGGGACGCGGTCCTCGGTGCCGTGGCCATGGCCGGTCTACCTCCCGGTCAGGAACTCATGCCCGTTATACGGCCCAGGCTCGATTTTCGCCGAGCCTTGGCCGTGTGTCCACGCGATACGCAGTGTTCGAGAGGCTCACAAGAGTTCACGAAGACGGGCTGTGGACCGTCTCGGCCGGGTGGAGGTCGAGTCGGATTCGGCGGATCGAGCGGCCTTCGACCCGGAGCACAGTGAACACGACGCCGTCGCGGCGAAACGTCGCGCCCGGCTTCGGGCAGATGGCCGATCGTGCTGAAGGCCAGCCCGCCGACGGTCGAGAAGTCCTCGTCGGTGGGCAGCCGCAGGCTGAGCTGTTCGTTGAGCTCCTCGATCGGCATCGTGGCATCGACCTCGTAGAGCGCTTCGCCGAGCTGCTTGATCGGCTCTTCGGGCTTGGGAACATCGTGCTCGTCGACGATCTCGCCGACAAGCTCCTCGATCAAGTCTTCCAGCGCTGATCAAGCCGGCGACGCCGCCGTACTCGTCGAGCACGATCGCGAGCTGGACGTGACGGGTCTGGAACTCGGCGAGCAGTTCGGCGGCGTTCTTGCTTTCCGGGACGTAGAGTGGGGGCCGTACCAGCTTGCGGGGGTCCACGACCCGGTCGGGGTCGCCCTCGGCTGCCGAGCATCCGGGCGTAGAGGTCCTTGGCGTAGAGCATGCCGATGATGTCGTCGCGGTTCTCGCCGAAGAGCGGGATGCGGCTGTACCCCGAATCGGCGAAGGCGCGGGCGGCCTCCGCCGCGGTGACGGTGGCCGGCAGGGTGAGGATCGCCGATCGCGGGGACATCAGTTCGTGAACGTCACGACGGGTCAGTTCGATGGCCCGCTCCATCATCTCGCGGGTCGACTCGGGCAGACTCCATCTCGCCATCCTGCTCCGGATCGTCGTCCTCGGGCTCGAACTCGACCTCGACGCTGGCCGGCCGCGGTCCGGCCAGGCGATCGGCTGGATCGTCGGTACGCGAACGTCTCGATGGCCAGGGTCAGTGCCGGTCAGCGGCGCTCATCGTCGTTCGCAGCAGCCCCGTCAGGGGCCAGAAGGATATCGAGAACTTCCTCGGCATAGACCCGACCGGCGATCCCGGCGCCGATGTGGCCGATCGCCGCGATCACCAGCGCGATGCCAACGACCGCCTCGACGGCGAGCGAGGGGGCGGGCCGACGCCGCCGTAACCCCGAGCAGCGCGGCCAGCCACAGCCCGGTGACCGTGCCCAGTGCTTCGGCGGCCCGCTCGGTACGCTCGTCGTTATGGTCGATCTGCTCGGCACGCTTCGGTGCCCTCGGGCCGCGCAGACCTCCTCCAGGCGGCTCCGCGAGTAGGTCCTCAGGCCCAGGACAGGCAGACGGCGAAGACGTGCAGGGCAGGGCGGACAGTCCCAGAGCCAGGGCCAGTGCCGATCACCGCGACTCCCTCCCCGCGCGGCGGCAGCGATCGGCCTGCGCAACCGCCGCGAAGGTGTTCGGCAGGCCGAGCCGCGGTCGAGGACCTCGGTCTCGCGCCGTCGCATGGCGCGGCGTCCGGCTTCGGTCTGATCGTCGTGGCCGGCAGGTGGAGCAGGCCGTGGACGAGGTACAGCGCCAGTTCGCGTGGGGTCGGTGCCGGCCTCGGCGGCGGTCGTCTGCGGCCATCTCGGCCGAGACGACCAGCTCGGCGGCCAGCTCCACGTCGTCCGGGTCGGAGAGCGGAAAGGTGATCACGTCGGTCGGCCAGTCGTGAGCCGAGATGGCGGCGGTTGATCTCGTGGATCGTGGCGTCGTCGACCAGCGCGATCGAGATCGACGCCCGCCGACGCCCTCGCCGCGCAGAACCTCGCGGACCAGCGCGGCCAGCGTCTCGGGATCGACGAGCAGATGGTGCTGGGTGTCGCTGATCTCGACACGGACAGCGAGACGGTCGGGCCGCGGCGCGGTGGCCCGGCGTTCGGGTTGACCGTGGTCCGGATCCATTCGTGCCTGACGGCCTCGCGATGGGCATCGTCTACGGGATGCGAGCAGTGCTCCACTGATGCCGATCGGCGTGCCGGGCCCCTCGAGGACTCAGGCGGTGCGCTGCTCGGGATACTTGACGCGGCCGTGGTAGATGCCGATCAGCGACTTGATCAGGCTCTCGCGGATCTCGGCGATCTCGCGGAGGGTCAGGCCGCACTCGTCGAACTGGCCGTCGTGGAGCCGCTTTTCGACCAGGGCCTCGACCAGGCCCTCGATGCGCGAGGGGGTCGGATCCGAGAGGGTCCGGCTGGCGCTCTCGACGGCGTCGGTCAGCATCAGGATGCCGGCCTCCTTGGTCTGCGGCTTCGGCCCTGGATAGCGGAAGGAGCTCTCCTGGACGACCGGGGCATCGGGGTTGCTCTCGCCGCGACGGGTCGCCTCGCGGAAGAAGTACTCGACGAGCGTGGTGCCGTGGTGCTGCTCGATCAGGTCGATGATCGGCTCGGGCAGGTTGTGCTGCCGGGCCAGGTCGACGCCGTCCTTGACGTGGCCGATGATGATGAGCGTGCTCATCGCCGGGGCCAGGTTGGCGTGACGGTTCTCGGAGCTGAACTGGTTCTCGACGAAATAGTGCGGCTTGAGCATCTTGCCGATGTCGTGGAAATAGGCCCCGATCCGCACCAGCAGGGCGTTGGCGCCGATCCGCTCGGCAGCGGCCTCGGCGATCGTGCCGACCGTGACGGAGTGGTTGTGCGTGCCGGGCGCCCGCCGCACCAGTTCCTGCAAGAGCGGGTGGGTGATGTCGCCAAGCTCCAGCAGGCTGATGCCCGTGACGATCCCGAAGGCCCGCTCGACGAACGGCAGGCAGCCCCCCAGGAAGAAGCCGGCCATGAGTCCCCAGCCCGCCCGCCAGAGACTGTCGCTGGCGACCAGGCCCAGCGGCTGGTTCTGCCAGAGCCCGATGGCCCATGTCAGAACGAAGTAACCGAGGGCGGCCGCCGCGCCGACCTTGATCGGCTTGGTGCGAGTTCGGACGTCCGATAAGCGGCAGAACGCACGCGGCCGTGCCACCCATCAGGACGAGGAAGTAGCCGATGCCGGAATCCAGCGCCAGGCTGAGCATCAGGCACAGGGCAAATGTGACGATCAGGGCAAAATGCGGGTTGTAGGCGATCGCCAGAATCATGGCGGTCAGGGCAACCGGGATCAACTCGGCATCCCAGGGTTGGAGTGCCAGCAATCGGGCCATGCCCATGGTACCGGCGACCAGCGCGCAGAGAGCCGCGAGCCGGGGCAGGCTACGGGCGACGCGGGGTTCGTTTCGCTGGACGTAGACACCGATCAGCGCGAATAGAGCGCCGACGATTACGATGACCGACACGGCGCGGCGCAGCCGGTCGTCGAGGCTCATTTCGTTGACGCTTGTTTCGTGCTCCAGGCGCAACAATGCCAGTTGGTCCTCGGTGATGGGCTGTCCCTGCTCGACCAGCATGTCGCCCTGGTCGTAGGGGTCGTAGACGTCCTCGACCGCGTCGCGGGCGGCCTTACGCGCGGAGGCCGTGGTGCGTTCATCGTAGGTCAGTGTCGGCGTTCCCGCGAGCTTCTCGGCGACGAGGTCGAAGACGCGACGGCCGACGGCGGCGTTCGGGAACGCCTTGATGAACTCCTGGCCGACGGCCATCTCGGGCTTGCCGACCCGCTCGGGCTTGACCCGACCGATGGGCACGAGGTGGTTTGTCACATTGGGCGTTCGAACGAGCACCTCGGACGCCGACTCCTCCTGACGGGGCAGGGTATCGGGACCGAGGATCCCGTCGCGGAGCAGGGCGGCGAACGCCTCGCCGATCCAGCGCTTCATGTCATCGCGACGCTCGGGAATATCGATGGCGGACTTGAGCTCATCGAAGGTGGCCTGGTCCAGTCCCCAGGTCGATCGCACGCTCTCGGGAAGCTCGGCAAGATTGTTGGTTCGATGAATCGCGTCGATCAGGTCGACGAGTTGCTGCGACAGCTCCTGAAGCGGCGCCGGGTCATTGTCCAGGATCGGCGGCACCTTGTCGGCGGCATCCTGGATGGCGGTGTTCGTCTTGCGCTGGTTCTTGAGCTGGAACTTCTCGGCCTTGACGTGGACCTGGCGGTCCGGGCGCTGGCCGAGCCGGTAGGTGAACGGCGGTCCTGAGCCGTGTACGATCGCGGCGGTCACGAGGACGGCCGCGGCCACGACAGCCAGCCGAGCGAGCCGTACCCGGCGGCGCCGGAGCGTTCACGCTTGATGTCGATCGGATTGGAAGGCCGGAGCTGGGCTCGGATTGCCTTGGGACGACGTTTGCCAAGACTCATGGATCGGGGCTCAAACGGGATGCGGTTGGCGAACCGAGGGGGCTCGCTCCGCTTCAGAGTGCGCCGGACCGACATCGACCCGGCTTCAGCCCGTCCCCGGATTCGGGGGACACGGGCCTGACCCCGCCTCACTCCGGGGCGGGGACGTCCGCCGTCGATGACAGCGGACTCTCAGGTGTGGCGAGAGTCGACCGCCGGGGTGGCCGCCGGTCGGCGGCTCAGTCGGTTCGTAGGCGTCGACGATCGCCTGGACCAGGGGGTGACGGACGATGTCGGATCGGTCCAGGGTGACGATGCCGACGCCCGGGATCGACCGCAATCGCTCCACGGCGTCGGCCAGGCCGCTGGCCGTACCGGGGGGCAGATCGACCTGGCTCGGGTCGCCGGTCACGACGATCCGGGCGTTCTGGCCCATGCGGGTCAGAAACATCTTCATCTGGGCGACCGTGGCATTCTGGCCTTCGTCCAGGATGATCATCGCGTCGTTCAGAGTTCGGCCTCTCATGTACGCCAGCGGAGCGATCTCGACCAGGTCATTGCCCAGATAGCGGCGCAATTGGTTGTAGTCCAGCAGATCATGCAAGGCGTCGAACAGAGGTCGCAGGTACGGGTTGATCTTGGCCTCCAGATCGCCGGGCAAGAACCCCAGATGCTCACCGGCCTCGACGGCGGGACGGACCAGCACGATCTTCTTGATCTCCCCGCGTCGCAGGGCGGCGACCGCGACGGCCACGGCGAGATACGTCTTTCCGGTCCCGGCCGGGCCGACGCAGAAGACCAGTTCCCGATCCCTCAAAGCCTTCAAATACTGTGCCTGACCCTCCGTCCGAGGACGTACCGCGCGATGTCCGTCCCGAATCTCAAATGGTTCAAAGCGTTCGGAACGATCGGGATGGAGCACGGAGTCGACCACGCCGGCCACATCGCCGGCCGAAATCGTGCGTTGACGCCGATAAAGCTCGTCGCAATTCCTCGAAGACCTGCTTCGCCTGCTCGACCTTTTGCGCATCTCCCTCGATCCGGACCTGTCCCGGACGGGCCAGGACTTTGACGCGGAGCGTGTCGCGGACCTGGCGAAGCAACTGGTCGCGACTCCCGAGAACGGCCAATTCCTCGTCGTGGTTGTCCAGGCTGATGGTGGCTTCCGGCATGAAACGCCCTTGGAACGCCCGGCTGACTCTCGCAGTCAGGCCGATTCGATCGCTCTCGTACCGACTCGACGATCCGAGCATTCCTCGAAGCCACTATTATTCCCAGACCACCGCCAAAATTCAATGGCGGGTGCGCATCAGGCAGGGTCATTCAAAAGACGGGAACCCGGGAGCTCAGCGCATTTTGGGATCCCCTTCACAGGCAGGAGAAATCGCTTCACGGTCGCATCAGCAGCCAGTATCCGTAGGCGACCGGCCCGGCGAACAGCAGCGAGTCCACCACGTCCAGAACCCCGCCGAACCCGGGGACCGTGGCCGACGAGTCCTTGCTCAAACAGTCGCGTTTGATCATCGATTCCATGAGATCTCCCAGTTGAGCCGCGACGCCCACGACGAGCCGAACCCGAAAGCCTCAAAAAGGTTCAGTGTTGGGATGCCGAACAATTCGCGGGCCGCAGTCGTGACAGCCAGCACGGCCGAGCACGCCGAAGATCATGCCACCCACCGCCCCCTCGACGGTCTTGCTCGGGCTGAGCGAAGGCCAGAGCTTGTGCCGGCCCGCGATCCGTCCCAGTGTGTAGGCCCCGATGTCGGCCCCCTTCGCGGTCGCGATCAGCGCCGCCACCGCGATGAACCCTTCGTGGGGACGGCCACCCAGCGAAGCTGGAGCACGAAGCTACCGAGCAGGCCGACGTAGGCCACCGCCAGGATCGTCCCGGCGATCCGGGCCATCGTCCGCCCCGGGTTGCTCAAACCGCACGCTCTGGGTCACGAATGCGAACATCACGATAGCACGAACGTCCAGAGGGGCCAGGAGAGCCAGTGAATCGGTGCCGCGGGGTCGTAAATGGAAGATCGTCGTGCGGTGCGAGGCCTCAAACCAGGCGGTTCGGGTCAGCGCATCGACAACGTGGGGCGCCCAGTTCGCGACGGCCAGAGCGACCACACCACCCACCACGATGTTGCCCGAGGGACGGCGCTGGTGCGGCTCAGCAAGCCGACGACCTCCACGGCCGTCATGCTCATCACACCGCGACGGCCAGCACGAACCAGCAGGGGTACCAGGGGTCGAGCAGCTCATCGATCCCCAGCGCCGCGGCGAACACTGCGACCAGGACCAGGCCCGTCGCCAGCCGGGTTGCGAGCATGAAGTGTTTCGCGGGGCCAGGGTGCTGTAGGAGGAAGAGTGACGACGACAACGATCGTCAGTTGTCGTCGCAGCAAGTCCGACTGGAATCCACGCTCCCCGCCAATGGATCAGGCCGCGAGAGGGGAGCCCGCCGAACTTCCGATGGCGGCTCGGCGAAGGCCCGCAGGCCGTCGTGCAGGTCCTGTGCCGCGGAAGTCGGGCCAGAGAACCTCGGTGACCCACAATTCGGCAGTACGAGATCTGCCAGAGCAAGAAGTTGCTCACCCGCAGCTCGCCCGCCGTGCGGATCAGGAGGTCCGGGTCGGGCATGCCTGTTGTGGAAAGATACGCTGCAAAGGTCGTCTCGTCCACCTGCTCGGGATCGAGCCAGCCGTTGCGGACATTCTGCGCGATCATGCGGGCGGCGTCGGCGATCTCGGTACGGCCGCCGTAGTTGATCGCCAGGCAGAGGGTCATGCCCGGTCGTTCTCCTCGGTCATCTCGACCGTCTCGGTCGAGCTGGTCGGAGCACCTCGGCGGGAAGCCCGTCGCGGCGGCCGATCATGGTCAGGCGGACGTTCTGCCGCATCAGTTCGCTCCCGCTCGACCACGAGGAAGTGGCGGAGCAGCCGCATCAGGAACTTCAGCTCGCGAGGGGGCGCTTCCAGTTCTCGACCGACAGGCAGTAGAGCGTCAGTTGTTCCAGGCCGAGCCGGCACCCCTCCTCGACGACCGCCCGGACGCTACGGATGCCCTGCCGATGGCCGAGCACCCGGGGCAGCCCGCGCGACTGGGCCCAGCCGGCCGTTGCCATCCATGATGATCGCCACGTGCCGGGGCAGTTGCTCGGGCCGGAGACCGAGCCGCGCGAGCTGCTCGCGGCCCTCCGGCGAGATCCGCCCGGACGGTTCGCCGTCGAGTCGCCGCGGTCGCGGCGGGGATCGCGGGATCACGTCGCCGCGGTACCGGCGAGCGTCGGCCGGGTGGTCATGTTGCGATCCTCCTTGCCTTAGGCCCGGGTTCCGCCGTCCACGTCCAGGAGAGTCGCCCGGCGGTCGGGACCGACGGAGACGATCGAGCCGGCACGCCGACCTGCCGGGACAGGAACCGAACGTAACCCCGGCCGCTTCGCGGGAAGGTCGTGCCAGGACCGGACGCCGGTGATGTCACGCGATCCAGCCCGGAAGCGCCTCGTAGACCGGGCCGGCAGCGCGCCAGGTCGTCGAGGTGGCGCGGGAAATCGGTGATCCGGCGGCCGTGCTCGTCCTCGTAGGCGACCGCGACGTGCAGCGGGTCGATGCCCGGAGAGGACGTCGAGCAGCATCACGGCGATCTCGGTGGAGCCGCTGACCCGGGCGGAATGGCGGACGGCCACCGCAGTCGAACCAACCGCACCGCCGTGGACGGCCGGTGACGGTCCCGAACTCCCGACCCGCCTGGCGGATGCGTTCGCCGGTCTCGTTGTCCTGCTCGGTCGGGAACGGGCCGCCGCCGACGCGCGTCGTGTACGCCTTGACGATCCCGATCCAGCGGTCGATGTGACGGGTCGGCACGCCCGAGCCGGCCGGATGCCCGCCGCGCTGGAGTTGGAGCTGGTCACGTAGGGATAGCTGCCGTGATCGACGTCCAGCAGCGAGCCCTGGGCCCCCTCGAACAGCAGCTTGCGACCCTGGCCGATCGGCCGTGAAGCCAGGCGACACGTGTCGGTGACGTAAGGCCGCAGGCGCCTCGGCGTGACCGAGATACTCGTCCGCGACCTGGTTCGCGTCGAACGGCTCGGAAGTCGGGCAGCATCGCCCCGAGCAGACGGTTCTTGTAGGCGACGATCCGCTCCAGATGGTCCCGAAATCGATCGGGATGGTACAGGTCGCCGACCCGTACCCCGTGGACCCGGCCCGACCTTGTCGCGGTAGCAGGGGCCGATGCCGCGCCGGGTGGTGCCGAGGTGGTCGGCCGTCGAGGCCGACTCCTCGGTCAGCCGCTCCTCCTCGATGTGGTACGGCAGGATGACGTGGCGCCCGGTCGCTGAGGTGCAGCCGGCCGTTGAAGTCGACCCCCTGGTCCTTCAGGCGGGAGATCTCGCCGAGCAGGGCCGGCGGGTGGACCACCACGCCGTTGCCGATCACGCAGTCGATCCCCGTCCGCAGGATCCCGGTCGGGATCAGCGAGAGCTTGTAGGTGACGCCATCCACCACGACCGTGTGGCCGGCGTTGGCCCCCCCCTGGTAGCGCACGACCACGTCGTGCTGGTCGCACAGGAGGTCGACGATCTTCCCCTTGGCCTCATCGCCCCACTGGAGGCCCACGACGCAGGTCGATGGCACGGCTCGCTCGCTCCCACCTCGGTTCGTCTTTGCGTTGCAAAGAGAACAGCGTAACGACCCCCACCCGAGCCCGTCAATCGCCCGGCACGATTCGACGGGGTCTTTCCCGGTTCGCCCGACATGCTTGCCGAAATGGAAAGGCGTTGATCAGGTCCGCTATCCTGACAATTTGGCGGTCGCGACGTCTGCAAGGGCATTCCCTGGAAGCCACGCGCTCAGGATGTTCCACTCCCCGAATGGTCGACACGGGCGTTGCGCGTCCGAATCCATTTGTGGCCCTCGTCCCCGAAGGATATAATGCTCGGCATCAACCCCACATCTGGAGTTCATGCCATGTGGCACGTCCAACGGTTCGCGGTGGCGGTCCTCGGTATTGGCCTGATCGCTGTCCTTCTTGGCAACGCGACCGCTCAGGGGCAGGGGAGCGACGCCGCCCTGAGAGACCGGGTCAATCAACTCGTGGAACGCCTGGCCTCGGACGACGCCGATCGTCGGGCCGAGGCCGCCGATTCGCTGGTCAAACTCGGCCCTCGCGTGTTGCCGTTGTTGCCCTCGTCGTCTCTCAAGGACCTGGAGCAGGCGAAACGGGTCGAGGACGTTCGCAAGGCGCTGGCCGAGGCCGCCCGGAAGGTAAACCTGGGGGCGTCCACCGTCACGATCCAGGGGGACGGCATCCGGTTGACCGAGGCGCTGAAGCAGCTTCAGCAGCAATCGGGCAACATCGTTACCGACCTGCGCGAACAGTACGGCGAGGAGCGGACCAACCCCGGGATGGACCTGGACATCCAGGAAATGCCGTTCTTCGAGGCTTTGGACCTCATCTGCAAGGAGGCCGGGCTGACACCCAATTTTTACACCGGCGACGGCTCGATCGGCCTGATGGCCGGCACCGCGATGATGGAACGGCCCGTCGAGGCGACGGCGGCCGATCGGCCCGAGTTGAAGGTCGTCTACAGCGGTCCCTTCCGGATCGTGTTCCAGCAAATCGCGGCGCGTCGCGAGTTCACCACGGGGGCCGACGAGGCCAGCGCCCGGTTCGAGGTCGCCTGGGAGCCCCGGCTCCGGCCGATGCTGCTGGCGCTCTCCGCGGAGGACATGGAAATCGTCGACGATCGGGGTGAGACGATCGCCCCAGCCGTTCCGATGGAGTCGGGGGACGTCGTGCTGCGGCCCGAGAACCCGGTCGCCGAGATCAACCTCAACATGCAGGCGCCCGACCGTGCCGCGCAGGCGCTTAAACGGTTGAAGGTCAAGGGCCAGGTGACATTGCCCGGCGGCTTGCGAAACTTCCGGTTCGATGACCTGACCAAGACTGCAAAACAGGAGGTCGGCCAGGTCTCCATGCAACTGCTCTCGACGCAGGTCGAGGGGTTCGTGTGGAAGGTCCGGGTGCTTTTGAAGTATCCCGGAGACGGCCCGGCCCTTGAGAGCTATCAGCAAGGCCTGTTCAACAACCGACTCTGGCTCCAGAAGGCGGACGGGACCCGGTTCGAGCACAACGGCGGCTTCTCGAACCTGGGTGGCGGCAATGGCCAGCTCGCATTCGAGTACCTGTTCGTCGATGTGCCGGGCCAGCCGTCCGACTGGGGGCTCGTCTACGAGACGCCGAGCGACGTCGAGACGATTCCCCTGGAGTTCACCTTCGAGGACGTGCCCTTGCCTTGATTCGGAACTGTTGAAGATGATCCGAATTTCTTGGTAGGTCAGGCTTTAGCCTGACAGATATCCCGCACTTGTCAGGCTAAAGCTGACCTACAAATGACCTGCGAAGTTTCGCGAGTCAGTCCCGGCTGGCGAGGCGGAACTCCTCGCGGTCGAGGCCGTACTTCTGGAGCTTCTGGGTGACGCTTCGCCTCGACAGCCCGCTGTGCCGGGCGCAGCGGGCGATGTTGCCCCGGTAGTGGGCGAGCAACTGGGCGAGGTATTCCCGCTCGACGTGACAGACGACGGATTCAGTGACGTCGGGCAGGGGCCGTTCGATGTCGAGAAGCGGGTGCAGGGTCGCGCGTCGGCTGGCGTCCGGGGGGGCGACGGTGTCGGGCAGGGACTCACGATGAATGATCGTGCCGTCGGCCATCGCCACGGCCGCCTTGATGGCGTTCTCCAGTTCCCGGATGTTCCCGGGCCAGTTGTAATCCAGGAGCGCCTGCATCGCCTCGTGATCGATCTCGGTGACCGGCGGAGTGCTCTTGGTCTTGAGCTTTTCGAGGAAGTGGGCCGCTAACAGGGGGATGTCCTCGGGACGATCGCGGAGGGGAGGCAGATCGATCCGAATGACGCTGAGCCGGAAGAACAGGTCACGCCGGAATCGCCCGGCCTCGACTTCCGCTTCGAGACATTTGTTGCTCGCGGCGACGATCCGGACGTCAACCTTGAGCGTCTCGGCCCCGCCGACGCGCTCGAACTGACCAGTCTGGAGGACGCGGAGCAGCTTCGCCTGCATGGCCGGGGAGATGTCGCCGATCTCGTCGAGGAACAACGTGCCGCCGTCGGCCAGTTCAAAGCGTCCCTTGCGGCGCTGGTCGGCGTCGGTGAACGCACCGCGCTCATGTCCGAACAGTTCGCTCTCCAGGAGCGACTCCTGAAGGGCCGCGCAGTTGACAGCGACACATTGACCTCTCCGGCCGCTGGCGGTATGGATGGCCTGCGCCGCCAGTTCCTTGCCCGTGCCGGTCTCGCCGTGGATTAGCACGGTCGATCCGAGCGGACCGACCCGCTCGATCAGGTCGAAGATGCGCCGCATCCTGGGGCTCTTCGACACCATCTTGTGAAAGCCATAGTCGGCCCGCGTGCGGCGTCGGAGCTGGTCCAGCTCGTCGATCATCGATCGCCGGTCGAGGATGCGGCGGACCAAAAACCGCAACCGATCCGGATCAAACGGCTTGGTGACGAAGTCGTCGGCGCCGGCCTTCATGGCGTCGAGGGCCAGGGAGGTGTCGCCGAAGCCGGTCACGACGACGACCCCCATCGGCAGGTGCTCGGATCGCACCCGATGGAGCAGCTCCATGCCGTCCATGTCGGGCATGCGCCAGTCCGTAATGAGGAGGTGGAACGTGCCGTCGCGGGCCTTCTCCAGCGCCTCCCGACCGTCGTTGGCGAGGGCCGTCTCGTGCCCGTCAAGCTCAAGGAGCTTGGCAAGCTGCTGACGGGTCATCACGTTGTCGTCAACCACGAGGATGCGGCGCGTCATGAGTTCCATCTCGCCTGTTGAGGTGTTCCGCCGGTCGGCCCCGGGCGGGGGCGTCCTGCCTCCTGTCGTCTCGGGCGATCTGCCCCCCGTCTCGAAAACCAAACGTGAGCGAAACAAACCTCGCGGTTCCGCTCTCAACGGCCTCGCACCTACTCCTCAATCCGGTCCCAATTTTCCCGGAACCCCGACCGAGACGCGGGCACGCGCCCGGATATCGGCTCGGACTTGGGTTACTTGGAAAGCGATCGCGGATGAGACCGTTTCCGGGGCGGCCACGACGAATCAGGGCCTGAGTATAGCAAGGGCCCGCCGAGCCGTCCAAGGGTCCGCCGACAGTCGTGTCGCGATTCTGGGAGGACCGCCCCTGTCCGATCCGGAGGTCGTTAACGAGGCTTGTCGACAGAATCCGGACCGGGCGCCCGCAGGGCGTTGGCCGCTTCCGAGGCCGAGACCGTCGGCACGGGCGACGGACCCGCATCGCCCGGAGTCTCGCCCTCGGGAGACGAGACCAGGTTCTCGACGCGCTCGACCGGAGGCGGCGCCTGATAGGGCAGGACGGACTGACGCCGGCCGTTCTCAAGGTTGACTACGATGGGCTCGGGGTTCTTCAGGTCAATCGCTTGCGACCGTACCGACTCGTGGGCGGTTCCCTCGTGGGTGATGATCTCGAGGGACACGTCGCGGGCCGGGTTGTTCGGGTTATTTTGGATCGACTCAACGTGGATTGTGTACTTGCCGTCGAAGGCACGAGGGCAAACGTAAACTTCTTCTGGGGAGTCACCGAAACCGTTCTTGAGCAAGGCCCCGCCGAAGACGGTGCGGGGGGTCGCCACACGCGCCGTGGCCCCGAGCGGTTCATCGACGATGAGCGAGAGGTCGGCGTCGCCGGCCCAGGTGAGCCGAAGGTAGAGGTCGCGGGCCTCGGACTTCGCCAGGTGGTCGAGAAGCGATTCGCCCGCCGCGTTCTGGCCCTTCTCGCGGAGGATTTTGGCCAGGGCCTCGATCCGTTGCCTTGTTCCCGCCGCCAGGCCTCGTCGATGCCGGGCCAACCCAGGGCGAGAAGGTGCTCGGCCGCCGCCGCCATCCGGTTGGGGTCTTCGGTTCGCTCGGCCAGGGTCATCGACATGAGCAGGGCCGTCGCGTTGCTCGGGTCGATCTCCTGGGCAAGATCGAGCAGTTTGCCCGATTGCTGGTTGAGTCGATGGATCGCCAGTGTATCGGCAAGCCGCGTCAGCTCATGAGGATCGCGATCCCGAATGGCCAGCCTGGCGGCATAGTTCAGCGCAGTGTTGACGTCCGATTCCTGGCCCTTGTTCATCATCATCGCCACGGCCAGCATCTCGTACATCCAGGGCTGGGCGGCCTTGCCGTGATGGTACAGGTAGTAGCGGAGGATCGACTCGACGTCGTCGAACCGGCCGTGCCGAACGATAGTACGACAGGTTCACGAGCAGCGAATTTTCGTTCGCTTCCGGGTTGCGGAAATACCGGTCCCAGAAATCGCTGGGGTTCTGGTTCTGGGGACGGACAGCCAGCGACTTCGGGGCGATCGAGGCTGACTGGTCCGTGTTGGCTGGGTCCGCCGACGTCGTGGGCGCCCCGGTTGTGGTTCCCTGAGATCGAACCGGTGGCGCCCCGAAATCCGGTCGTCCCGAAAAGGAATTGGGACCAACGGCGCCATGGGCGCCGCGGTCCCCGGGGAGAAGAGACGGTGCAGTGGAAGGTCGAGGGAGACTAGCGCCGCTCAGTTGCTTTTTTTTTCCAGATAGGGGCTGTCCAGGGACGGATCCTGGACGGGCAGGGAACGCATGCCGCCCATGCCGCCACCCATGCCGCCCATGCCGCCACCCATGCCGCCCATGCCGCCGCCCATGCCGCCCATGCCGCCACCCATGCCGCCCATGCCGCCGCCCATGCCGCCCATGCCGCCGCCCATACCACCACCACCACCACCACCCATCAGCGAGAGCGGGATGATGGCCAGGTCGGCGACCGGGTAGACGCGGATCTCGGTCGGCTGGTCGATGGAGGTTTCCGAGGTGATCGTCATCAGGCCGTCCTTGACCGTGTAGGTCAGGCCGAGCTGTCTGAGGATCAGTCGAAGCGTGGTCTTGAGGGAGACGCCATTCAGGTCAATGGTGACCGGTGAGGTCATGGTCTTTTCGGCTTCGGTCAGACCGGCGGGGTCGACGTAGATCGGAATGCCGTCCGGCAATTGCGGGCTCTCGCTCGCCGTCTTGATGTACTTCAGGACGTCTTCCAGGGGCGTCTCGTTGGCGAACGGCATCGAGAGCGGCTGGTCCAGCTTCTCGAGGATGGCGATGGTCTTGGGGTCGCGGTTGACGAGGTCGACCGACTCGTACGCGCTTGATGCGCTTCTCGGTCAGTCGCTTGAACTCCTCGGCGTCCGGGTACTCGATGGTGATGGTGTCCGGGAAGGGGATCGCGGCGCGGAGCACGTCGTTGAGCGTCATCATGAACCGGAATTCCTTGACCTCCTCGAACATGATGGACTGGGCCAGGAAGTTCTCGGTCTGAGAGACGTACACGCCAGCGCGGGGCGCGAGGGCGCGAGGTTCCAGGGCGCGGGCTTGTTGTGCCAGCAATCGGGCGGTGTAGAACGGGGCGGTCGACGCGGCGATGTCGCCCACGCCGGCGTTGAACAGGACGTTGTAAAACCCTTCGTTGAGCAAGGCGTCGAACCGGGTCATCATCGCGTTGACCGTCTCCTGGTTGGTCGCCGCATCGGCCAGGATTCGGGCGCGCTGCGTGGCGGCGGCCGCGAGTCGGAGACGCTCCGCGCGGACGAGTTCGATCTCCTCACCCCGCCGGGTGGTGGTCTGGATGGCAACGTCGAGCTCGCGAATCAGGCTCTCCCGAACGGTGGCCGGGACGCTATCCTCGGAACGCACGGCGGCCAGGGCCAGTTGCAGGGTCTGAAGGGAATCGTCGACGCGATCTTGCTCCAGCAGAGTGCGAGCCTGCTGGATCCGTTCGCGAGTTTGCGAGGTGAGCCGCTGGGTCGCGACCCGTTCCAGTCCTTGCGCATATTCGAGCGTCGCCGTGGGGACACGTTCCGCCGGGGCGGCCCCATCAATGGGAGCGGGGCTCGCGGTTGGATCGACCGCGGATGGCGGGGCCAGATCGGTCCCCACTTCCGCGGGCGGAGGGGCCTGGGCCAGCCGCAATTCCGGGCTCGCGAGCGCCTTGCGGGCCTCGACGTTCTCCGGGTTGATTTCGAGTGCCTTGCGGAAAAACTCGGCGGCGTCGCCCGGCTGGCCCTGGGCCAGCGCCTGCTCGCCGAGCCCGGTGAGCTGGTCGGAAATCGGGTTGGAGCCGTCGGCCAGGGCCGCCGCGGCGGACAGCATCAGGCCGCCCAGGGCCAGGGGGCCGACGCCCTTCCAGAATCTCGTGGTTCCAGACATGTTCGATGATCTCCGGGAGAAGAGGATCGGCCTGAGAATCGGGTCGAACGGGAAAGGGGGTGACAGTTGCTCGTCGCGGCGTGTCTCGGCCTTCCCGGTTTGACAGGGCCGACCGCCGCGGGGCGATGCCGTGCCCAGCGTTCGTCGCAAGAGGTGCCCGACTCAGTCCATTGGGCGCATCGCATCCATTATGCCACACGCTTCCTCCCCCGGCCAAACCGGAAATCGGACGTTGACAGTCCTGAGGCCGTGTCCTAGGGGGTTGCATGGAACCTTGCGTTCTTCCAGGCGGTTCCGGCCGGTCGTTGAAGGACGTCGCGTGTTGAACGCGACGGCCTTGTGACAACCGTGGCGAGCAGGCCGGGATCGAAGGCAGGTGGACTGCGATCGCTCCAAACTGAAGGCGGCACCCATGAGTCCCGAACCAGAGACGATGCCGGAGGTCCCGGCATTCGATTTTTCCGCGTACCCGCCCAACACCTGCTTCCACGAGCGTCGATCCGGCCGCGACCGCCGTCGCGATCAAGAGGCGGGATCGGACAAACCGGCGGAGGAGGCGCTGGAACGCCCTCGACGACGACGGAACGAGCGTCGTCGTCGTGTGGACCCGACCACGTTCGAGAAGCAATACACGGCTGACGAGATCGAGTTCATGAACGCGATGCAACATTACAAGGTCCAGTCCGGCAAGACGTTTCCCTCGTATGGAGAAGTGCTCCGGGTGGCCCTGACTCTCGGTTACGCACGCACGGACGTGCCAGAACAATCGAGCAACGCGATGGTCGATGCCTGAACGCGGAACGCCGAGAACGGGGGACTGTTCCCGCTCACGGCGTGCGTCTCGTCGATACGATCTCGGGCGTGGGGCTCAGGGAGTCGAGCGTTCCCACATCTCCTGGCCGCCTCGCGGTATCAACGACCGGTCGGGGTCACTTGAACCAGGCTCATCCAGGCGTGGACCGCCTGCCCGGTCAGGTCGATCGCCGCGGCGACTCGCTGGGCTCGCGACTCATTGTCGATGGTCAACGCCTCCGCATCCGGAGCGTTGCCGAAAGGCACGTCGACGTCACTCCCGAGGCCCTTGGTTGCCGGTATGGAAAGGCCCTCGGCCTCTCTGTTCAGGGCGTAGGCCAGGCCAGGGAAAAGGTTTGTGTCGTCCTCGGCGATATCGACAACGGTCGTCTGGTCCTCGAAGTCCGCGACCATCGCATCGACCACGTTCGCGAACGCCTCATCGGCACGAGCCTGCTGTGTTGGCTCTGAGGCGAAGGCCATCGTTCCGTTGGGCATCGTGGGGAACTGCGAGGCGGCGTCCGTGGGACCACTCAAGGACCTGGCGATCCCGGGCTGAGCGATGTCCTTCGAGAACTGGGCCCGCCAGGCGTCCACCCGGTCGATCTGCGACTGACACCAGGTTTGTCCCTCGTCGGCCAGTCGAACCAGGCTGAAACCGGAGGATGAATCGATCCCCAAAGCGGCCACAACGACAACCATCATCGTGCGTAGTAGCATGAGTGGGTAACTCCGGTTTTGGGCGCCTAGCGGTCGAGCATACTCGCTCGATCGCGAGGGTTTAGTTCCGTGAATGAACAGGATCGCTCGGCCCGCCTCTCCTCGCAAACTCCATGTAGAGTTTATCGACGGGCGAATCTACGGCCTTGAGATCGACCTGCGTTTCTGGGAGCTATGGGACGTTCAAGCGGAGTTAGGGTTTTCTGAAAACCCAATCGACACGGCGAATGAGTGGGTTTGGGAATCTGGTGGCCCTCGGGGCGAGGCTGGGGGCGATTCCGATTGTGCGGCGCGTGGAAAAACGTAGGATGACGCCGTGACCGATGAGGCGTGACCGACCCTGAGAGCAGGGGTCGGGGGCCAGGAGGGCCGCGGCGATGGCGAAACGGGTGTTGGTGACGGGCGCGGGGGGGTTCATCGGCAGCCACCTGGTTGAGAGGCTCGTCCGCGAGGGACATCGCGTGCGGGCGTTTGTGAGGTACAACGGCCGGGATGATCGCGGCCATCTCGATCGGCTCGATCCCGATGTCCGGCCCGAAATTGAGGTGAATCGAGGCGATCTGAAGGACCCCGAAGCCGTCCGGCGGGCCGTGGCCGGGCAAGAGTGGGTCTTGCACCTCGGCGCCTTGATCGCCATCCCGTACTCCTACCAGAACCCGCTGGACGTGGTGCAGACGAACGTCAACGGCACCGCCCATGTCCTCGACGCCTGCCGCGCCAGTGATGCGCTGGAACGTGTCGTGCTGACCTCGACATCGGAAGTGTATGGGACCGCTCAGTATGTGCCGATCGACGAGGCCCACCCGCTCCAGGGTCAGTCGCCCTACGCGGCCACGAAGATCGGCTCCGACGCCCTCGGGCTGAGCTACCAACGATCGTTCGGGCTGCCGGTGTCGGTGTTGCGTCCATTCAACACGTTCGGTCCGCGGCAGTCGGCGCGGGCGATCATCCCGACGATCATCAGCCAGGCGTTGACCCGACCAGTCGTCAAGCTGGGCAGCCTGAGCCCAAGGCGTGACCTGACGTACGTAAAGGACACCGCTGCCGGCTTTGTCGAGGTCGCGCGGCTGCGACGCCGCCGTGGGCCGGGTCGTCAACATCGGCCGTGGCTCGGACGTGACCATCGGTGAACTGGTGGAGCGGATCGCGGCCCGGATCGGCAAGGAGATCCAAGTCGAGACGGATGCGCAACGCGTACGACCGGCCGCCAGCGAGGTCGGCCGCCTGCTCGCGGGAACCTCCCTTGCCACGGAACTCTGGGGCTGGGGGCCGAAGTACTCGCTCGACCAGGGGCTTGACGAGACGATCGCCTGGGTCCGCGACAACCTCGCGCTCTTCCGGGTCGACGAGTACACGACCTGAGTAGGCGATCGAGAGGGTTTCGCGGCCAGGGATTCGATTCCTGCCGCCGACCCGAGACGGGATGGAGCGATGGGGCGGGTCGATTGGTGGGCTGGGCGATGATCGGATTGATACCGATCAGCTTGAGCAGTTGGTTCGAGTGGATTTGAGTCCCCACTTTGGGACAGCGTCTCGTGCTGGTGTGTTGCGGTCGCCCGGAACGGGCCGTTAGAATCGTGTCAGATGAAACGGCCCGCCTCGCCGCCTGCCTCGCCCCACCCCACGGAACCGACCCGCCATGAGCCTCGACTGGTCTCCTTTGTCCCGCCTGATCGATGCCCACGACCGTTTTCTGGTGACCAGTCACGTGCGGCCGGACGGCGACGCCCTCGGTTCCGAGGTGGGAATGGCGGGGCTGCTTCGGCAGAAGGGCAAGGACGTGCGGGTGGTCAACACGAGCCAGGTGCCACCCCGTTACGACTTCCTCGATCCCAGGGGGACGTTCTTCGAGCATTTCGGCACGGCGGTGCAGCCGGAGGAACTCGCTGATCGCGAGGTGCTGGTGATCCTCGACCTGTCAAGCTGGGGCCAGCTTGGCGATATGGCCGGCTTCGTTCGCGAGTTCCCCGGCCCCCGGGTCGTGATTGACCACCACGTCAGTCAGGACGACCTGAACGCCACCTACCTGAAGGACACGACGGCCGAGGCGACCGGGACGTTGGTGTACCGGGCCGCCCGGGCGCTCGGGGTCGAGATCACCCCCGAGATGGCCGCCGGACTACTGACGGCCATCGCCATGGACACCGGCTGGTTCCACCACCCGAGCACGAAGCCGGAGACTCTTCGCAACGCGGCCGATTTGGTCGCGTCCGGGGCCGGCATCGACGCGATCTATCGCCAGTTGTTCGAACGCAACACGCTGGGCCGACTGCGGATGATGGGTGAGGCCCTTGCCGGCATGAAGGCCGAGTGCGACGATCGGGTTCTCTACACCAGCGTCACCCAGGAGTGCTTCGAGCGCACCGGGGCGATCCCGGCCGACACCGAAGACGTCGTCGATTTCACCGTCAGCGTCCGGGGGGCCGAGGTGGGGATGTTGTTCATCGAACAGAAGCGTGACGGCGTCAAGGTGAGTGTCCGAACCCGCCGGGATGATTTCGACTGCACGAAGGTCGTCAGTCGGTTTGGTGGCGGCGGCCACCGGGCGGCCGCTGGCGCAACCCTGCCCGGCCCCATGGACGAGGCCGTGAAGCTCGTTCTGGAGGCGGTTGTTTCCCTCCTTCCCAATGGATCGTGAGCGGCCTCCTTCCCACGATTCCCGCCGATTTTGCGAGACGAGACCCACCGCCTGACGAATCCCTCGCCCCCTGCCGGTTTACCCGATTCCACGACGCCCGCCGACCTCAACGACCGTCTCAAGCCAAGGTTCCACGAGAGTTCCAGGTCGGCGATGTTGCCACGGAGGCCACCGCGATGAACACACCGTCCCCATCGAGCTCCGAGCAACCGACGACCCGCCCCGCGATCACGGTGGACGCCCAGGATCGCAGCCGTCGGGGGTTCTACCGCATGGCCATCAGCCTGCTGGCAGGCGGGATCGGACTGATCCTGGCGATTCCGGGGGTCGCTTACATCCTGACCCCCTTGTTGCGGGGACGGGGCAAGGGGGTGACCTTCACCCCGATCGCACGCCTCGGCGACCTGCAAGTGGGCGTGCCCCAGGCGTTCCCGGTGATCGAGTCCCGCCAGGACGCCTGGGTCCGTTACCCGCCCGAGCCGGTGGGGACCGTCTGGCTCATCCGGCAGCCGGAGGGCAGCAAGGTGCCGGTGCTCGCACTCTCGGCGGAGTGCCCTCACCTGGCCTGCGCCATCACCCTCAACCCAAGTGGTCAAGAGTTTTTTTGCCCGTGCCATACCAGTGCGTTTGCCCTGAATGGGGCGCGTCTCAACAAGGTGCCACCTCGGGGCATGGACCAGCTGGAGGTCGAGCCGATCGACCCGGCGGGCCCCGACGCCTGGGTTCGCGTCCGGTTCCAGCGGTTCCGCACGATGTCCGAGGAGCAGGTTCCCATTGCGTGAGCAACTCTCCCACTGGCTCGAGGCTCGGACAGGGGCCAGGACACTCGGCGGCGGCCTCTTTCAGAAGCCGATTCCCGGGGGCCCCCGCTGGCGTTACGTCTTCGGGCCGGCCCTGACCGCGACGTTCCTGATCCAGCTGGTGACCGGCCTGCTGCTGATGAGTTCGTACTCGCCGTCAGCGTCCCAGGCGTGGGGGAGCGTCTGGTTCATCCAGAACCAGATGGTCCTGGGCTGGGTCATCCGGGGCTTGCACCACTTCGGCTCGTCGGCCATGGTCGTGCTGCTGGCCCTGTTCGTAATCCAGGAGGTTGTGACCCGAGCGTATCGGGCCCCCGAGAGGTCTACTGGTGGCTCGGGCTGGTGCTGGTGACGCTGGTCCTGGGGCTGGCGCTGACGGGTTACCTGCTGCCGTGGGACCAGAAGGGCTACTGGGCGACGAAGGTCGCCACCAACATCATGGGCAGTACGCCGGTCGTTGGGCCCTACCTGCTCGATGTGGTGGTCGGCGGGGCCGAATATGGCAACCTGACCCTGACGCGCCTGTTCAGCTTGCACGTCGGGGTTCTTCCCTGGTTGATCATGACGGTCCTGATGCTGCGCCTGGTCCTGTACTACCAGCACGGTCCCTCGGCCCCGGAGGATAGCCTGCTCGGTCTGGAGCAGCCCGCCTGGCCGGCCCAGGTCGCTCGCAACCTGGCCGCGGTTCTGCTCGTGCTGCTCGTACTGGTCGGGGTGACGCTCTGGAGCCATGGCGCGAACCTTGAGGCCCCGGCTGACGCCTCGGTCTCTGATTACCCGGCACGTCCCGAGTGGTACTTCCTGGCCCTGTTCCAGATGCTCAACCACTTCGAGAGCCCCTACGAAGTGATCGGGACGCACATTCTGCCCGGCATTCTCTTCCTGTTCTTCTTCAGCTTGCCGCTGCTCGACCGTATCCTGCCCGGGCGGGTGGTGTATGGTTCCGCCTGCGCGGTCCTGGGCCTGGTCCTCGGCGGGGCACTCGTCCTGATGACCGAGGCGGTCCTCGCCGATCGTTCCAACGTGAGCTTTCAACTCGCGAGGCGCGACGCGGACAACCAGCGCGAGCGTGCCCTGCAACTCGCCAGGACCAGCGGCGTTCCGCCCGATGGCGCCGTCTACCTGCTGCGACGCGACCCGTTGACGCACGGTCGCGCGGTGCTCGAACAACGCTGCCTGAGCTGCCACTACTACCAGGGTCAGGGCCAGGAGACGCGGCAGATCATCACCGTGAGCCCGTCCGCCCGGAACGATCCCAAGGTCCAGCCGGTCCAGGTCGCGGAGTTGCCCGAACCGGCCGCGCGGGCCCTGGCCGCCTCGTTGCCGAAATTCACACCAAAGGACCCGGCCCGGCTCGATCAAACTGAGGGCCATGCCCTGGGGGGCTACATTGTCGAGGGCACCAACGCCCAGGGAGACCCCGTCACCCTGATCGTCTCGCCGGATGGTCGCACCATTCAGTCCACGGTCATGAGCCGACAACTCGCCTCCGACCTGTCGGGCTTCGGCTCCCGAGACTGGGTCCGTGGCTTGCTGGCCGACCCCTCGTCACCGAGGTACTTCGGGACCACGCCCCAGCTCAACGGGATGAAGACCTGGAAAAAGGGCTCGACGCTGACGGACGAGCAACTCGACAAGGTGGCGGACTTCGTCGCCGAACTCGGAGACGTGGCCCCGGGTGAGAGCTATTTCGAGTGGTTCGAACGGCGTTACGTTGGCGACCTGGAGGAGCATCCGGGCCACGACCTGTTCGTCAAGGACTGCGGCGCCTGCCATTTCGTCGGCTTGCCGGACTACTCGATCACCGAAGGGGGCGACATGGAAGCCCCGAACCTCTTTGGCTACGGTTCTGACGCCTGGGTCACCAAAATGATCAATCATCCTGATGCCGACGACCTGTACAGCTACCTTCCCGAGACGGATCGGATGCCGGCGTTCGATGGGCGACTGTCGGAGAACGACCTGACGACCCTCGTCCGGTTCCTCAAGGGGGACTACGTCGCGCCGAGCAGCACCGAGGCCGCCGCCGCCGGCACCCGGATTGCAGAGGCACCCGATGTGAAGGTGACTGAGAAACCAGTCGCCGCGTCGCTCGAAGACAAATCAACTGACGGGGACGACGGGGCGAAGTAATCGTTCCGAGGTTCCCTGGGAAGTGGCGAAAAGCCGACTCGGGCCGGCCCGTTGGGGCGGCCCCTGGCGACCCTCCACGCATGCGCGGTGGACCTGCCGGCTTGCTTCTCGTCCAACCTGTCTTCGAGTACAACGGACGTCGGGGCGTCCCTCATTCGGCGCCCTGATGAGCGAATGGTGGGTGTTCGTTCATGAGTCGGGTCACGGCGAAGGGGGCATGTGATGTCATTCCGTGGTGTCTTTGTCGCGGTCTTCATCGGGACCGCCATGATCGTGGCCGCGTTTCTGCTCAATTCTCAGCGGCCTCGGATCGAGACAAACCAGCCCACGGCGGCCCTGATTCGGGCCACGGGCAAGTGCGCCGATTGCCACCGGCAAGAGACCTCGGCCGTGGTCCACGAGTTCGAGATGAGCCGCCACAGCGCGGTCGGCGTCACCTGCCTGAACTGCCACCAGGCGGTCGATGGTCAACAGGAAGACGACCACAAGGGCTTCCAGATCGCGAAGGACGTTACGGCAGCCAACTGCAAGCAATGTCACCAGAAGCAGTACGATCAGTACCTCAAAAGCCGGCACGCGGCGCCGGCGTGGGCGGCGGTCACCGGGCCTGACGAGTTCACGGCGGAGCAGATCGCCTACTCCGAGCAGTTCCATCCGGGCGGGGTGAATCGCCCGGCGCACGCACTGGTCGAGCTCGAAGGCCCGGCGGCCGTGACCAAGGGATGCCGCAAGTGCCACGACGTCGGCAAGCCGAACGCCGACGGCTCGATCGGTTCATGCACGGCCTGCCACGCGCGTCACGTTGCGTCGGTCGAACTGGCCCGCACCCCCGAAACCTGCGGCCAGTGCCACATGGGACCGGACCACTCGCAGATCGAGATCTATCACGAGTCGAAGCACGGAGTGATCTACAACGCGCAAAAAGCCCACATGAACCTCGCGGCGCGACCTGAGGCCCTGACCACCGCCGACATGCCCGTGCCGACCTGCGCGACCTGTCATATGAGTGGTATCAATAATCTGGATGTTACCCACGACACCAGTGAACGGCTTTCATACTACCTGTTCGCCGCCGTCTCCGACCGCCGTCAGAATTACCGTAAGGCCCAGATCAACATGAAGGCGGTTTGCCTCAACTGCCACACCAACCCGAAGATCGTCGAGTTCTATCGCGAGGCCGAAAGCGTCGTCAAATCGACGAACAGCATCGTCCAGGACGCCGACAAGGTCATCGAGGACCTGCGTAACGAGGGCTTGCTGACCCCCGAGCCGTTCGACGAGCCGATCGAGTTCGTTCACTTCGACCTCTGGCACTACTTCGGGCGGACCGCCAAGCACGGCGCCTTCATGGGAGGGGCGGACTTCGTTCAGTGGCACGGGTTCTACGAGCTGGCCGCCAAGACGGTCGAGATCCAGCGCATGGCCGAGGAACTCCGCAATAACAAGGCGTCGAAGGGTTCGGATGGGAACGAACCGGAAGCGGCCGCCGCGAACCTGGAGACCCTCCGGGCCTTCGTCAACGCGGAGGCGCCGACGTCATGAGCAAGACCGCACTCTCCGAGTGGCGTCTCGGTCGCGGGTGGTGGAAGGAGCCGCTGCCCCTGGTCGAGCTGTACCTGGTCGGCAACATCGCCTTCCTGGCTGTCGATATCTTTATCGCCCACGCGGTCAATGCCTTCGCCAATCCGCTGGAGTGGGTGCCGGTGGTGTTCTCGATCGTGGCGACCGGTGCCCTGAAGGTGTCGCTGGCCCTGAGCGGTCCACGACCGGGGCCGGCGCGTCGTAACGAGGAGAACTCCTCGGCCCGCACGCGCAAACGAGTGGCGCGATGGCTCGGGATGATCGTTGGCTGGGGGGCGGTGGTGGTGGGGGTCACGGGCCTGGTCCTGCACCTTCGTAGCGATTTCTTCGAAGAGTCGACCATCAAAAACCTTGTCTATACCGCCCCCTTCGTGGCCCCGCTGGCGTATGCGGGCCTGGGCCTGGTCATCATCCTGAACCGGATGGTCGATTCCCGATCGCTGGAATGGGCACGCTGGGTCGTGCTCCTGGCGATGGGTGGCTTTCTTGGGAATTTCGTTCTGAGCCTGGCGGACCACGCCCAGAACGGCTTTTTCAACCCGGCGGAGTGGACCGGAGTGATCGCGGGCGCCGCGAGCGTCGGCATCCTGCTGGCGGCGGCGATCTTTCCCGAGGATCGCACGGTCCTCCATCTCGGTTACGTGGTCATGGGGGCCTCGGTCGTCGTCGGCATCGTCGGTTTCGGGCTGCACGTCATGGGAAACTTCCAGCGACCCGGTGCCCTCGTCGACCGGTTTCTGTATGGTTCGCCGGTGTTTGCTCCCTTGTTGTTCGCGGACGTGGCGATTCTGGGTGGGCTCGGGCTCTGGTCCCTGGAGCGGCTCGCCGTGGCATCTCGCGTGGTCGGGCTCGCCTCGACAGGGAACGATGCCGCGACCGCCGCGGGATGAGCCCGATCCGCCTGGGACGAACGCGCCGGCCCCCCGAAGGCCCGGCCCCAGCCCACTCAACCCATTTCCGTGACGTTATTTTCAGTTGGTGGAGGGCAGGGGGTCGAGTGATCCCGACCTGAAAAAGGGGAAGCCGGCGTACCGAACGTCTCAAGTCCAGTCCCGATGGGCACCTCGCGAGCGGAGCCAGGCCCGACGATTGGGAAGGCGAGGACGCGCCTGACACTCATCGAGAAATTCCTTGGAAACCCGCCAGATTTTTCTTGAGATCGTGTGGTGGTCTCGCTAGACTCACTCGCACACCTCGACGAGTCGACAAGGACGTCGGGTTCAGAACTGGCCATGTGTCAGCGTCACGGAGACGACCGCCGTCTACGCTCCCTCAAGGAGGAGGGCCTCGCCAACCCCGTCACGATCTGTTCGTGACCTGCCATCAAGAAGAGATCGTTGGTGCGATGGGGCGCGTGACCCTGTCGCGGTTGGTTGCCGCTCCAGGAAGAGAACCCAGCCTGTGTGGTCTGGGGCCGAGGTTTCACGCACCCGCAATGACGCGGGCCGCGGTGATCCCACGCCCCTGGACCGTCCCCCACTCAAGGAAGGGATGCCAACATGATGGTGAAGGATCGCCCCCTGATCGGTATCAATTCCGACCTGCGTCTGGCCGGCCGCAATCGCGCCCCGTTCACCGTGCTGCAGGGCGGATACTACGACTGTATCCTCGCCGCCGGTGGGGTTCCGCTCGTGATTCCGCCGCTGGCGAAGGAACAGGATCTGCTGCCGATCGTCGAACTGCTCGACGGTCTCGTCCTCACCGAGGGGTCCGAGGACATGGACCCCAAGAAGATGGGCCTGGGCTTCCACCCGTCGACCAAGGTGATGTCCGGCCGTCGCGAGAACACCGATCGGATGCTCTGCAAGCTCGCCCACGAGCGACGCCTGCCGACCCTGGCCATCGGGCTTGGGATGCAGGAGTTGACCGTCACCCTGGGGGGCGGCATCTATCAGCACCTGCCCGAGGACCTGGTGAAGTGCATCCCGCACTACGACCCGCAGGGCGGCCTTCACCGTCACGTCGTCGAGATGGTCAAGGGCACGATGATGGAGGACATCTACGGCGACGGCGAGATCTGCGTCAACAGCTTCCACCACCAGGGCATCCGGAAGCTCGCCCCCGGGTTCCGGGCCGGCGCCCACGCCCCGGACGGTCTGATCGAGGCCATCGAGTGGGAGGGTGAGGACTGGTTCTGCGTCGGCGTCCAGTGGCATCCGCAGAACGAGGGCCAGATTTCCCTCGACACCCAGCTCATCGAGGCGTTCGTCTCAAACGCCGCCAAGGCCAACGTCAGCACCACCGCCAAACTCACGCTGGCCAAGGCGGGCTAACAACGGGAGACCGCACCCCAAAAAGTCCCTGGAACGCAGGCCCACGCGCGTGGGCCTGCCGCCGATCCGCCTGCTTGCGGTCAATCGCGCGTCGGGGCTCACGCCGCGGGTCGACTCCGGATTCGCGCGGCGAGTTCACTCGCCCGGTGATCGTAGGTGCTCAGGGTCAGCGCCTCCGCCATGACGGTCTCGATCGGGTTGGTGTGGTGCGCCTCGGAAAAGTACGTCCGCGCGGCTTGGAGGTCGCCGAGACAGAGCTGCGCCGAGTCCCTGGTTGAATCGAACCAGAGCGAGCGTGGCTGCCGAGATCCGGTCTCGATCGAGGGCGGTTTCGAACGCCTCCGCCCATTCCAGAACCTGGCGGTAGGTCTGCTCGCGCTCTGATATCGCGACGTGGTCCGCGCGATCGGAGAGGATGTTGATACACGCCGCGACCATTTCCGCCGGGACATTTTCCCGGTTCATCGTCCCAAGCGCCTCACCATAGGCCCGGTCGAGGTTGGTTCTCCGCAAGATGTCGAGGGATGCGTAAGCGTACTTCGGATTCTCGGGCGAAAGTCGGACTGCCTCCGCAGCGCTCGCCTGGGCCAACTCGGGGTGCCCGAGCATGAGCAAGGCTCTGGCCTTCCGATACGGGAGATAGCCGGGATCGAGTCCGGCCCAGCCCTCCCGCGGCGCTCGCTGATCGAGCCAGGTCAGGAGCCACAGGACACGTGCCTCGTCTTCTGGCAAGTTACAGGATCCGGATTGAATCAAGGGGCGCAGTTCCGCCCAAACCTCCTGAACATCTCGATCTTCTTCACCTGCGAGATCCACGAACGTATCCCAGGCAGGCAGGGCGACGAGCCCATAGTACGGGTCCTCGGCGATCCGGGCATAAGCCCGGACATCGCCGTCGATCAACAAGACGAGATCACCGGGAGCGATCTCGACTGTCCCCGAATCCGGGGAGATCGTCCGGGAACCAAGCTGGACGCTCTCATTCTCGGTCAATGCATTGAAATCGGCGATGATCTTTCTCATTGGGACTGCCTCGACGTGGGGTTCCTCTCCTCCTGGAACAACCGGGCCAGTTGTTCGGCAGCCCCGGGTTCCCAGTTCTCCGGGACCACAACCGTCGCGTG
Organism: uncultured Isosphaeraceae bacterium; assembly: GCA_963779675.1. Lineage (GTDB taxonomy): Bacteria > Planctomycetota > Planctomycetia > Isosphaerales > Isosphaeraceae > CAVZZM01. The sequence continues at coordinate 475,738 of CAVZZM010000012.1, read as the reverse complement.
GTAGGCGAATCCCCTGGTTCGCACCACTTCGTATCCGAGTCGACGGATCTCTCCGACCGTGGTGACTCCGACAAACGTGTATCGCAATCCCACGGCCAGTTCCGCAATCGTCAAGCCAACCCCGCATTTCACGGAGAACCCGTGGTGTCCGTCGGGGTGCTGATTGCACCGTTCTTGCAGAGGGGCGTTCGGAAAGGGGGGACGCCCACCACGGACAACCAGGGCGTCGTCGGGGAGCCGATCCTCGACTGGCATGACATCGGGCACCTCAAGGTTCGGCCCCGACGGCCTCGGCCCCGATGGCGACCAACCCGGCGGCTTGCTGGGCGTGCTTGCGGAGGTCTTCGCTGATCCGCATCGAGCAGAACTTGGGACCGCACATCGAGCAGAAGGCGGCCGACTTGAACGCATCCTGGGGGAGCGTCTCGTCGTGCATGCGGCGGGCCGTCTCGGGATCGAGCGAAAGCCGAAACTGCTCGTTCCAGTCGAAGTTGTAGCGCGCGCGGCTGATGGCGTCGTCGCGGTCACGCGCACCGGGACGGTGGCGGGCCAGGTCCGCGGCATGGGCGGCGATCTTGTACGCGACGACCCCCTGTCGAACGTCCTCGACTTCCGGCAAGCCCAGGTGCTCCTTCGGCGTGACGTAGCAAAGCATGCTCGCGCCGTGCCAACCGGCCAGGGCCGCGCCGATGGCGCTGGTGATATGGTCGTAGCCGGGGGCGATGTCGGTGACCAGCGGGCCGAGCACGTAGAACGGCGCCTCGTCGCACTCGATGGCCTGCTTCTCCATGTTCATGGCGATCTGGTCCATCGGAACGTGTCCGGGGCCTTCGACCATGACCTGGCAACCACGCGCCTTGGCCCGTCGGGTCAACTCGCCGAGGGTCCGCAACTCGGCGAACTGGGCGTCGTCGGAGGCGTCGGCGATACTTCCGGGACGCAGGCTATCCCCCAGGCTGAAGGTCACGTCGTACTGCCGCATGATGTCGCAGAGATCGTCGAACCGGTTGTAGAACGGGTTTTGCCGGTTGTGCGTGATCATCCACTGGGCCATCAGCGCTCCGCCTCTTGAGACGATGCCGGTGATCCGATGCGCCGTCAGGGGGATGTATTCCTTGAGGATGCCGGCGTGGATCGTCATGTAATCCACGCCTTGCTTCGCCTGATGCTCGACCACCTCGAGCAGGCCATCCTCGGTGATGTCCTCGGGCTTCTTGACCTGCTGGATCGCCTGGTAGATGGGCACGGTGCCGATCGGCACGGGACTGGCGGCGATGATCTCCCGGCGGATCGCATCGATATTGCCGCCGGTGGACAGGTCCATGACCGTATCGGCGCCCAGATCGACGGCCATCTTCAGCTTGGAGAGTTCGTTGTCGATGTCCGATGTGACTGCCGAGTTGCCGATGTTCGCGTTGATCTTGCAACGGGCCTTGATGCCGATGCCCATCGGCTCAAGGCCCTGCCGCAAGTGTTCGACATTGGCCGGGATGACCATGCGTCCCCGGGCGACCTCCGCGCGGGCCTCCTCCGCGTCAATCCCCTCACGACGGGCGACGAATTCCATCTCGGGGGTGACGATCCCGCGACGAGCCTGTTCGATCTGAGTCATGGAACGGAGAACCTCTCAGTTGTCGTGCGGGGAAGCCGGGCGGCAACCACTCGCGCGGGACGGCGTCTCCGGCCGTCCCCGACATGCCGACCGGGGTATCTGTTCAAGGCCCCATGGTAGTCGCGCCGACCCCGCCTCGGTCAAATCTCGGAGGCGGTCTCCTATCGAGCGGCGAGGTTGTGGATTGTCCGTGTTTTGCGATCGAAGTTTCCGGGGTTTCATTGATTTTCGTTTGACCCGGATGCCATCAATGCGCGATAGTTTAGTCACACCACGCGCTCCGCAACCGAGGACAATTTTCTCCCGAATCACGCCTCTGGATCGTTGAGGCCCCTGGCCCCTCGGAGATCAAGCGCATGCCCGTTGATCCTGCCGTCCGCTCGCTGATCCTCCGGAGGTCGCGTCAGATCATTCTGGCCCTGACTCCCGTTCCCGTGGCCGTCCTGCTCGGTAGCTGGTACTTCACCGAGCCCCTGGAGGCCGTTTCCTCTCGCCATGCCTTATCCTCGTCGGCGGTCGCCAGTCTGTCCTGTGAGGTGGGCGTGGGTTCGATCATGGCGTCCGTGCCGGTCGAGGACGAAGCGCCGGTCGAGGACGAAGCGCCGGTCGAGAGCCTGAAGTGGCCGGTGGACACGCTCGACGGCCAGCCCGCCAAGGAGTTGCTCCTGGATGCGTTGCTGGTCGTTGCGCGCGGCTCGATGAGGTTCAGGGCTATACGGCGACGTTTCGCAAGCGGGAGCAAATCCAGGATGAGCTTGGGCCGTTGCAGACGATGGAGATGAAGGTCCGCCACGAGCCCTTCTCGGTTTATCTCAAGTTTCTCGAACCGATGGCGGGGAAGGAAGTCGTCTACTCCGAGGGGCGGTACGACAATCACCTGATCGGCCACAACGGAAACTGGAGCCGTCTGCTCGTCCCCCGGCTGAAGGTCGCACCCGACAGTCCCATCGCATTGACGGACAACCGTCATCCGATCACCGACGCGGGATTGAAGAAACTCGTTGACAAGCTGATCCACTATCGCCAGATGGACCTGCATGAGGATGAGGCCGTGACGGTCCTCGACCGGATCGAGGACGACCAGGGCCGCGAATGGCTTCGTTCCCTGCACACTCACCCCAACTTTCATCCGGACCGCCCATTCGCCCGTGTGGACGTTCTGTATCACCCCGAGACATTCATCCCATTCTCGATCACCAGCTACGACTGGCCGGAGCCGGGCCAGCAGGAGGACCTCGAGCTCGCGGAGTATTACGAATACGAGGACGTGGACCTGGGGGTGATACTCGATGACTTCGACTTCGACCCCTCCAACCCCGAATATGCGTTCAGCCGCTATTGATCGGTCGCGGGGGGCCATCGCACGCGCGCTCGTCCCCTCGTTGACGAGATGCTGGGTTCAACGAGCCGGCCGGCGGCATGGTCCTGGCGGATCATCGGTGTCGGAAGAATCTCGCGGGCCAATCTCTGGTCGGATCGGCCGCCTTCTGGCATTGTGGGAGGTAGGCCGCCGTGGGAAGGGCGCTTCCGAGGCGGGAATTGGTCGTCACTCGTCCGGGTCTGGAACATGCCAACGACGTATCTGGTGACCTGCTCCTTCGCCGGTTGCGGGGCGGCGGCCACCTATAAAATCGCCGCCCCCTGGAGCGACGGAAGTTTTTCCGAGCTCAAGACATACGGGCACGCGTGCTACGACCATCTCGGCCCGGTGTTCCGGCAGGCCGAGGACCGCCGCGAGCACTACCAGCCGACGCCCGATGAATCGCTCGGTGAGATCGGCATCTACAAGTACGAACAGGGTCGCCGCGACCGGCAACTCCAGCGCCTCTGGGGCCTGGAAGAGAATTACCGCTCCTGACGCGCGAGTCTCGTCATGGTGGGCACCGCCCATCCCCTACGAAGACGTTCGATCCGCGGACCGCAACGCCTCGGCGAGTTCCCGAAGGTTCCGGGCATTCTGGCCGAAGTCTCCCTTGCCGACGCGCGACTGGCTGTGTCCGACGACCCGGCTTCCGCTGCCCTCCGGTTCGACGCGAAGATGAACGTCGTCGACGAACCCCCAGAGCCGGGTTGCATGGGTTGCATGGATCGCGCCGGCGTCCGGATCGGCCGCCACGACGGTCCATCTCGGTAGCCTGGCGATGACATCCGCCGCCCAGGGAACCGCCTGGGCCGGGGGGCGAGACAGCGTGATGGACCTGAGCCTCGAGTCGCTCGCGTCCGGCCCCAGGTCGGCCCGGTTCGTTGTCAAGCCGTCCAGCCAGCCCATCCTATCTCCTGACGGAATGAGACCAGGGACAAGGTCGCGCCGGGTCGCGTCCGGGGTTCCCGTTACGGACCGGCGTGCTCGTCCATGATCGCCTGCCGGGACCGTCTCGCCAAGGCAGTCTCATGTCGTTGTCGTGGCCGACCCAGATCGACCGGGGATGGGGTCGGTTGTGACCGAGGGCGCCCTCCTCCATGGCCGTCTTGGGGGGAGCACCCGGACCATGCGGTCCCCGCGAGGTCCTGAAGCTGGTCGGATCGCCGGCTGGGTTCCGTCCCCCCGCGGGATGCTCCGAAGGGCCCCCGGCGGGCCGGTCGGGAGGGCTGCGCGTCGACCTCCGAAATGCCTCGGCGACGCGGGCGCCGCCGCTACGATCGGACCGGGCGTCACACCCGGATTAACGGGCCGGCCCTGGGTCATTTCGGCCGCTGGGCTATGGGGTTCGCGTGGGGGGAGGGTCGATACTACGCTCGGTCCAACTCGCTTCGCGGTCCCGGCAGGAGCCGGCGGCACGGGGCGAGGTCGAGTCCGCGGGATCAGTCGTGGCTCGAACCGGGCGAGTCGGGTGATACCGGAGGATCCCTCACGGGGGATGGTTCCAGTTCATGCGGGCGAGCGCGGGTCGGGCCGGGCCCCGGCCAGGGGATCGGGGCTCGACGTCCCAGGGAGGTAACAGGAAGTGAACATCGTCACGACCCGCTTCGGGGTGATCCAGGCGACGGAGGCGGACATCGTCCGCATTCCCGAAGGCCTGATCGGGTTCCGGAGCTTCACGCAGTATGTCCATCTCCCGGACCCGGACGCCGCCGGTCTGTCGTGGCTGCAAAGCACGACGGCGCCGGAACTGGCATTCGGGCTGGTGGCCCCGCCATCGGGCAGCCGGCGACTACCGGATCGAACTTCGACCCGGTGATCGCACGGCCCTGGAGCTGGATGATGAGCGCGACGCGCTTATCTACGTGATCCTTAACCGCGGCGAGGGGGGGGGCCTGACGGTCAACCTCCAGGGGCCGGTGGTGATCAATGCGGTTCGTCGGCTCGCCCGGCAACTCGTGCTGACCTCCAGCCGCTATGCGGTCCGGTTCCCCCTCGAGGGTCACCCGCCCGCGCCCACCCTGTTGCCCGGTCCGCAGGCGCTTCGCGCCTCGGCCTAGCTCGCCCGGGTGGGCGACGTACTCCGGCCGGGATGGACCATCCCGCGCCCCGTCGTGGTAACCGAGTCCCGGGCAGCGTGATCACGGACGGTCACGGGTCTCGCACGTTGGCAGGAGGAAGGAGCCCGAAAGATGCTTGTGCTGTCCCGCCACCGCGACGAAAGCATCATCATCGGTGATGATATCATTATCACCGTGGTGGATATCCGGGGCGACAAGGTCCGGTTGGGGATCGCGGCCCCCATCGAGATCAGCGTACACCGACAAGAGGTGTACGAGGCCATCCAGCGCGAGAATCGGCAGGCGAGCCGCCTGGACCCCCAGGATGCCCGTCAGATCGAACGCCTCTCCCCGCCACCGCTCCGGCGCAACCTGCGCCGGCCGAGGGCGGAGGGAACCTGAACCGAACCGGTCACGGTCGACCGACCCGGCTTCGCGATCGTCCCCAGTCCCGACCGCTCCGTTCGTCGGATCCGCGCGATCCGATGATCGGCTTCGCGGTCGAGCCGGGGACGCTCAGAGGTCGGGCCGGTCGCCGAGCCCGGTCGGTTCCGTCGCGGTCCTCACGCCGGCCGGCCCGGGGGCCGAACCAAGGCCCCTGACCCGGATGACGACTTCGTTCCAAACGCATCGGGCCGCCGCGCACGTTCGCTCGTGCGAGGCGGCCCGGTTCGTGTTGGTCCCGATTGCCGAATCGTTGAAAGAGTCTCGGGACGCTCTCAACGATTCGACCGTGAATTGTCCTGGCTCGTGATGGCGATCGCGACCGATCCGCTCACCGCGTGTCGGCATCGGCCCGGCGACCGATCCGCGGACCACGATCATCTGAGGTCAATGATGTCGTCCTCGTCGAGCTGGACGAGGTCCTTCAGCGACACGTCCTGGCTGAGCACCACGTCTTCCTCGCCGAGCAAGATCGGCACGTCGTCGTCGACCGCGACGACTTCGGGGTCCGGCGTCGGTGTGGCGAAACCGGCTCGATCCTGATCGGCACCGGCCGGGCGACGAGCCGACGTCGCCGGTTGGGGGGAAACGGCCTGGCGCTTCGCCTGCTCGGAGGGGCCGGGCGCATCATCCGGCCCGAGATAAACGCGGACCTTGTAGCCCCCCATCGTGAGCCGGTCGTTGGGCAGCAGGGCGGCCCAGCTGACCCGCTGACCGTTGACCTTGGTCCCGTTCGTCGTCGCGAGGTCGCGGAGCATCAACAGGCCGTCGGTTCGCACCAGCACGCAGTGCCGTTTCGACAGGCTTTCGTGGTCGATCCGCACGTCACAAAATTCCCGACGCCCGACGACCGAAACGTCGCGAGTGATGGGGATTGGTGGATCGCCGTTGAGGGGAACAAGCTCGGCTTTCATCGGATCAAGGGGATTGAGAGGTGGGGACTTGTGCCCATTGTACGTGGCCGTTCGCGAACGAGCAAGACATCCGCTGGTTGCATGCTACGCCATCGGGGCGAAACGTGCAAGCATGGATTCCCGGTCGCCTCGCGCGAGGGTTCCTCCATGTGGTATCGGTGCGACAGTCCGCGGAATCCGGTTTGACCGCGCGGCTCGTTCCGATTTTGAAACCCCCCGTCACGCGACCGGGTAGAAGGTGCGACGGACCACCGAATCGAATCAGGCCCTTGAGACTCGCTCCTCAATTCGAGGGCATGGCCCGCGCAACGGCATAACGCGCGACTGGCCCGGAAGGGCGTGGTCCTGAACGATCACCATGACGTGGGCGTGGTCTGATGACGACAATCCAACCGCTCAGGAGGGTAGGGGGATGACACGACGTGTACGACGGCTGTTGACCGTAGCGAGCCTGGCCTGCATGACCATGCTCGTTCTGGGGCCACTGGCCCGCGGAGCGGACGTCCCCGGGGCGGCTCAATGGATCTCGGCCGACGACGCGGTGCTCTACGCCGAGATCACCCGGCCAGAAACCTTGATCGACCGGGTGACGAGTGATCGGATCGAAGAGTTGCTCCGGGCGGTCCCGGGCCTGGACGATTCGCTGCGCGAGAATCGCCAGCTTCGCGAACTTCAGCAGGTGGCTCGTTATCTGGCCGACGAGCTGGACACGGAGCCGGTCGAGGGGGTGCGGACGCTGGTCGGCGGGGGGATCGTGGCGGCCGTCGAGGGGACGCGACAAGCCGGACCGTGTCTACCTTTTCGTGACGCCGAAGGACGCCTCGTTCCTGGAAGCGGCCCACGCGAAGCTTCTCGAGCTGGCCCGTCGAGATGCCGAGGAGAAGGGAAACCCCGACCCCGTCAAGGAGGCCGACTATCGCGGCATCCACGGCTACAGTGTCGAGAAAAACGAGGCCCATGCGATCATCGACGGGCACGCTCGTGATCGCCAGCGGCAGCGAGGCCATGAAGGCCCTGATCGATCGCATCAAGGACGACGACGGCGCCACGACTCCCATCGCGGAGGATGCGACCTGGAAGGCACGCCGCGAGGCCGCCGGCGAGAACGCCGCGGGCTGGGCGATGGTGAACCTCAAGCGGCTCCGCGAGATCGACCCGGAACGGTACGCCTCGGACAAGATCGACCCCGGCGCCCTCTTCCTTTTCGGCCCCTGGATCAAGGCGACGCGGACGGCGGACTGGGCCTCGTTGTCCCTCACCTGGACCGACGGATCGGCTGGCCGCCGAGCTGGCGCTGGCGAGACCTGAAGGCGGGTTACGACGAGGCCCTGACCGGCTACCTGCCCGACGGAGGGGCAGGGGGCCGCCGCGCCTCTGGACGTGCCCGGCATGATCGCCACCGGGAGCCTCTGGCGCAACCTGTCGGCGATCTGGGAAGCGCGCGGGGAGCTCTTCCCGCCCGAGGCGCAGCAGGGCTTCGCCCAGCTCGACACCTTCGCCGGCCAGTTCTTCGGCGGTCGCGATTTCGGCTCGGGCGTCCTCGGTTCCCTCGGCAACCAGTGGCGGGTGGTCGTGGCGCGCCAGGACGCCGGCCGAGCTCAACCCGGTTCCGGACGTCATCCTGCCCGCCGCCGCCATCGTCGTCGACCTGAAGCCCGAGGACCCGGACTTCGCCCTGCGACTCAAGGCGGCGTTCCAGTCGTTCATCGGCCTGGCCAACCTCGGCGCCGCCCAGAAGAAAGGCCCCGCCGCTGATGCTGGGGTCCGGAGGAGTACGAGGGCGTCACGATCTCGACGGCGCGCTTCCTGCCCCCCGAGAACCAGCCCGAGGGCGAGCCGGTCCACCAGCGGCACAACTTCAGCCCGTCGGCCGTCCAGGTGGGTGACCGGTTCGTCCTCAGCTCCAGCCTGCGGCCTGGCGAAGGACCTGGTCGAGGACGCTGAAGTCCGACTCCACCGGGAACACGAAGCCGACCGACGCCACGCTGTTGCTCGAGGCCGACGGCGCGGCCCTGGCCGGGCTGATCGACCAGAACCGCGAACGGCTGGTCATGCAGAACATGCTCAAGGAAGGCAACGACCGCGAGCCAGGCCGAAGGCGAGATCGACCTGTTGAAATCGCTCGTCGACTACTTCGGTCAAGGCACCCTCGACGCGGTCGACACGCCGGACGGCTTGCGGATCAACCTGAGTTTCGACCTCGGCCGAGTGATCCCGAAACCGAGTTCCCGGGGCGCTCTTCGACGGGCGTTCCGGGACAGCCGGGGGCCGGCTGTCCCACACGTTCCCCCTGGCAAGTTTCGATTGAGCCGTCTCATGAGAGGCGGGCCCTATCATCCGGCATGAAATGTCAACGAGCATCACCGATGAGCATTCCCGAGATCCTGCATGACCCGGCAGCGGGCCTGGGCCCCGTACCGGCCGACGCCGCGAGGCCCTGGGACCCGGCACGGGTCGCCCATCTTCACCGCCGCGCCGGGTTCGCCGCGTCCTGGGGGACGTCGAACGCGACCGGGCCGAGGGGTCCCGAGGCGAGCCTCCAACGCCTGCTCGACGGCGAGCCGACGGCGCTCGACGGCCAACCGGCGGTCGATTTCGAGACGATCGGCCGACCGCATGGCGGCCTCTCTGGGTGGTTCCGGCGACCTCCGGCAGCTCCAGGCCGACCTGGCTGTACCGGATGGTTCACACCGCTTACCCGCTCCGCGAGCGGATGACGCTGTTCTGGCACGACCACTTCGCCACGTCGAACGCCAAGGTCAACAACACCGGCATGATGCGACGGCAGAACGCGATCCAGCGCGGCACGCCCTCGGCGACTTCGAGGCCCTGCTCCGGGAGATGGCGAAGGACCCCGCCATGCTCGTCTGGCTCGATTCGACAACCAACCGCAAGGCCCACCCCAACGAGAACTACGCCCGTGAGGTGATGGAGCTTTTCACCCTGGGGCGGGGCCACTACACCGAAACGGACATCCAGGAGGCCGCGCGGGCCTTCACCGGCGCCTTCATACGCGGCGAACTTTATCGGGAGGTGCCCGACCAGCACGACGACGGCGCGAAGTCCATCCTCGGACACACCGGCCGCTTCGATGGCGACGACGTGGCCGACGATCCTGCTCGATCAGCCCGCCTGCGCCGAGTTCCTTTGCGGGAAGCTGTTCCGGTACTTCGTCAGCGAGATCGACGAGCCGACTGCCTGAACTGATCGCCCCGCTGGCCGATGCGTTTCGGGAGGCCGATTACGACATCCGTGTCCCGGTGGAGATGATCCTGCGTTCGCAACTGTTCCACGACGACGCGATGCGGCGGCGTCGGGTGAAGTCGCCGGTCGAGCTGGCCGTCGGGACGATCCGGGCGCTGGAGATCGTTCAGCCGACCGTCTCGCTGAACGCACTGGCCGAGGCGACGGAACGGATGGGCCAGCCGTTGTTCGCGCCGCCGAGCGTCGCCGGCTGGGATTGGGGGCCGTCGTGGATCAATACGACGACCACCCTGGCCCGCACGAACTTCGTCCTGGGGGTGCTGGGAGACGCGGGCCCGCTCGGAGGACACTTCAACCCGTCAACACTGGTCCAGCAGTACGGCCGTTCGAGCGAGCCGGCGGATTTCTACGTCGATCTGCTGGTTCAGGCCGCGTTTGACGGGGACATTCGCTCGCGAATTCGAGGGGATGCTCGCGAGGTCGCGACTCTCGTCCTGACGGCGCCGGAATATCAACTGGCCTGAGTTCCTCTCGTCGCCTCGCGCAGGAATCCCTTCTCGAACGCGAGGTGGTGTTCGAGGGAGAATTGAATCGTTCGCGAACCTATCCGGAGGCCCATCCTGCCATGACGACTCATCGCCGCGACTTCCTGAGACATTCCCTGGCCGCGAGCACCCTGGTTTCGATGGGTGCGGCGACGGTCCCATCGTTCCTCGCCCGATCGGCCCGCGCCGCGACGAACCGCTGAGCATGCCGGCAAGGAGCGGGTACTTGTCGTGGTTCAGCTTCTGGGCGGGAACGATGGCCTGAACACCGTCGTGCCGCACGGCATGGACGGCTACGCGCGCGGCCGTCGTGCGCTCGGCTGCCATCCGGGCAAATCCACAAGATCACCGACGACATCGGCCTCCATCCCCGGATGGGTCAGATGTCCGGGCTGCTCGAGAAGGGTCGGCTGGCGGTCTTGCAGGGGGTCGGCTACCCGAACCCGGACCGCTCGCACTTCCGGTCGATGGAGATCTGGGAAACCGCCCGGACCGAGAACAGCCCGGAGGCACTCGAAACCGGCTGGCTCGGCCGCGTGCTCGATGCCCACCCCGCCGCTCCCGGCGCCGACCTGCCGCCCTCCACATCGGCGCGCGGCCCCGACTGGCATTGAAAGCGAAGTCCACCGAGGTGCCCTCGCTGGAAAGCCTCGAACAGTATCGCCTCCAGCTTGCGGGGGACGACGCGACCCGACGCTCGACTCGACAGGCCATCGGGGACGTGGCGAGCCTCGACCGGTCAACCGATGACCCGCTGCTCGGGTTCCTCCGCCGCAGCACCCTGGCCGCCTACGATTCGAGTCGACGGCTGGAGGGGCTTGCCGACGAGAAGGCGGCGGTCGAGTATCCGAACTTCGGCCTGGCACGACGTCTGAAGTTGATCTCCCAGATCATCAAGGCCGGGTTTGGTACGCAGAATCTACTACACCGCGCTCGACGGCTTCGACACGCATGCCAACCAGCTCGACACCCACGCCGAGTTGCTGAATGAACTGTCCGACTCGCTCGCGGCGTTCCACGACGACCTGGAGAAGTCGGGGCACGCCGACCGGGTGGCCGTGGTCAGTTTCAGCGAATTCGGGCGTCGCGTGGCCGAGAACGCCTCGGCCGGGACCGACCATGGCGCCGCGGCGCCGGTATTCGTCGTCGGCCCGGTCGCCGACGCGGGACTGATCGGCACGCATCCCGACCTTGATGACCTCGACGACGGCGACCTGAAGTTCCACACCGACTTTCGGCGGGTCTACGCCACGCTGCTGGAATCGTGGCTCGGAATGCCGGCGGCGGCCATCGTCGGTGACGGCCACGCACCGCTCGACCTGTTCAAGGACCAGGGCTGACAGGCATCGGGGCCTGTCGCCACGATCGGCCTCGTCGTAGACTCGGGGCTGTGTGACTGGTCCCTGGATCGGGGCCCGGGCTCGCGATTCGTGGTCCCGCCGAGAAGGTCGGCCCCGATTGCAAACCGATCGCGGTCGGGACGGGAAGATGGCGTCATGTTTCTCACTGTACTGAGTGCGTGGACCGTGTTCCTTGGCGCCATTGTCGTCTTGTCCGGCGATGAGGGCTCGGTTCAACCTCCCGAAAACCCATCTCGAGTCCTCGCCTTCTATTACGCCTGGTACGCCAATCCCGAGGTCAGCGGGCGCTGGCTCCACTGGGAGGACGTGGATCCGCCGGAAGGACATCGGCTCCTCGACGCACTACCCGACCGCCGGCGCCTACGACAGCAGCGACCCATCGGTCATCGACCGGCACATGCGACAGATGGCCGACTCTGGGATCGACGGACCGATCGTGAGCTGGTGGGGACCGGGCTCCTTCGACAGCGACCGATCGTTACCGGCGATTCTCGACGCTGCTCAGCAACATGGACGGGTGGTTTCCGCCTACTACGAGACGATCCGATCGGAACAGGATCCGGTGCGGCGCCGGCCAAGGACCTGAGCACCCTGATCGATCGATACGGCGATCATCCCGCATGGTTGAAGGTCGGCGACCGGCCCGTGATCTTCCTCTACATCCGGGCGCTCGATGAGCTGGGGCCACTCGAACGCTGGGCACAGGTTCGAGAGCGAGTGCGGGAGGCGACCGGGGTCGATCCGTTCCTTGTCGGTGATGCGGTCAGCCTGGAGGCGGCGGAGGTCTTCGACGGTCTCCACCACTACAACACCGCCGGGGCCCTCGATGGCCTACCTCTGAAGGGCATTCAACGATCGCTACGGGCGCTGGCGGTGCTCGACACGGCCGTGGCGCACGCGCGGGATCGCCTGTCCTGCGTCACGGTGATCCCTGGCTACGACGACACGAAGATCCGCACGCCGGGCCTGGCGATCCCCCGACACGACGGGGCCACCTACGCCGCCGGCTGGGACGCGGCGACGGCCGCCGGTGCCGACTGGGCCCGATCACGAGCTGGAACGAGTGGCACGAGGGCACGGAGATCGAGGCCTCCGAGGAACTCGGGGATCGCGCTCTGGCCGCGACTCGTGCTCACATCGAGCGGTTCCAATCGGGGTCAGGGAAATCGGGGACGGTGGCACCGTCCTCGCGGGAATGGCGGTCCTTCGCCGCGAACTGGAACGGCGGCACGGTCGGCCTGCTGGGCGGGCCCGGCGTTTCAACGGCCGGTACTCCACTGGCCCTCAGTGGTCTGCCGTTCCGCGTTGTCGGGCTTCGAGACCTCTGTCATGGGAAGGTCACGGCCCGCGATTGCCCGATTCTGGTCTACGTCGGCGGGGAAACGATCCGCTCGGACTTCGGCACGCGGTGGACACTGCCCGAGGCCCTTTCCCGGTTCGCCCGTGATGGTGGTGTGCTGATCGTCGCCAGTCCGGAAGCCTGGCCGTTCTACCGCGACGTTTCCAGCGGCCGAACGGCCTGGAGCCCCGCCATCGGCTTACCGCTTCAGCAAGGGTTCGAGCGACCGCCGGTCGAGGGACTGTGGTTCGCGTTTCAGGGTGCCCTGGACGAGTTCCACACGCGGCCCTACCCCAACACGGGGGAACTGCGGTTCCGACCGTGTGTGCCCACGATGGAAGAGGCCGACCGATTCGAGCCCCTGGCAACCCTCAAGGGCCCGGACGGACAAGACCTCGGCGCGGCGATCGCCACGCTGGTTTATCCCGAGGGACCACATGCCGGGATACGCATTCTCTACGTTGCGGCACCCGTATGGAACGCGGTCGAACCCGGGCAACTCCTTCGGGCCTTGCTCCAGCATGCTGTTGCGATGACGAACTCGGGCTGAGCCGGGGGGGCCATCCCGCGAGAAGTTCCGGTCCAGGAGCCTGGGAGGGGTCGAGGATCGGAGGCTGTCCTGGTGAGACAACCCATCGTCATCCGCCTGTCGCCTCACGCACCTTTGAAGATTCGTGGGACGTTGAGGTTGTAGTATTCCGATTCCAGGTATTCGAGGGCCAGGGCGAACTGAAGGATCGCGATGTCGTTGCCGGAGGACAGGTTGGACGTCGAGATCCGGTTGGCAAGGAAGTACGGAATGGCCTGGTTCGCGAAGAAGGGGGCGACCTTGCCCGCCACGTCGCCCGGTAGGATCGGCTTCGCGAAGCTGTTGCCCTGGGTAATGTTCTGCTTCACCAGCGTGTTCAAATACCCGGCGTGCTCTCCCTCGATCAGCGCGATCGAGGCGGCATCGCCCAGGTAGCCCCGGTCGTCGATCAAGGGCGCCGCCGCCAGATAGGCCCCGACGCCGGTATTTTCGAAGACCTGCGAAAGAAATGCGAAGTCCACGAAGCGGCCCTGCTGCAAGTTCACGAATTGAGGCCGCGGGTAGGCGGCCGACCCGAGCGCGTTGACCAGGAACGCAACGTGATCGTTCTCGTGCTGCTGGATCGCCCGGAACGTGTTGGCGACCTCCGCGACGCTCATCCCAAGCCCGGCGGCGGCGTCCCGGGGCGTGGCCAGCAACACGGCGGCCCCGGTCGCCGAACCGGCAACGGCCGCACGCCGCAGAAAACGCCGGCGGGTCGGGGGGGTGTTGGTTAATTGCGTAAGAGTTGTTGGAGAACTGCTCACGGAGGACGACTCCCAAGGTGTTCGAAGGTAACGCGGGCGGAACATGTGCCACCTGGGCGGAATTTCACGTTTTGCGGCGGCGTGGGTGCGTTTTCGCAATTTGGGGGCCGATCTAATGGAAAATAACGAGAAGTTTTGGAAATAGTGAGTTCTTAATTTCGAGGGAGTTGCCCCTCATCGGAATCGTGGTCGACCGGATCCGCGTGTTGTTCAGGCCGATATTCCGGTGGGTTGAGGGCGGGGCCGGGGACTCGAGAGCCGTCGGGTAGCGACGATCCGGAGTGGCGGGGCACGGACCTGGGTTTCCGGATGGCGGTCTGGTAGGCTAGGGACATTACGCATGGCTCATCCCCCAGCCCGCCCCGCGGGTTCGTTGTCATTCCTCGGAGGACCTGGGACTTGTTCGCCGGACCGATCATCGCCCGGGAGGTGCTGACGTCGCCCCGCCCGGTTCGCTTCTACGTGACCCGCGCCGCGTTCGCGATCGGCATGTTCATCCTGATGTGGACCGCCTGGCAGGCGTTCGTCGGCTGGCAAGACGTCGGTGAGGTCGGCACGCTGGCGCGCTTCGGCGGCGTGCTGTATTTCATCTTCGCCATGCTTCAGCTCACGCTGATGCTCTTCTTCGCCCCCCTCAGCGCCGCGACGGCGGTGGCGCACGAAAAGGACCGTCGAACGTTCGTCCTGTTGATGATGACCGACCTGAGCGACCTGGAGATCGTCCTCGGCAAGCTGCTGGCCAGTTTCCTCCTGATCCTCACGGTCCTGGCGGCGGGCATCCCGGTTCTCTCGGTCTGCGGCATTGCTCGGCGGGATCTCGCCGGGACAGGTTCTCAACCTGTTCGCCGTGACGGCCGCCAGTGGCCTGGCCGGTGGGGCGATGGGGCTGGTGGTGGCCCTGTGGCGGGACCGCACGTTCCAGTCGGTTTCGCTGACGATCCTGATGGTGGTCCTGTCGGTCGTGGCGGTTGAAGGGATCGGGGCGGCGCTTCCCGACATCGAGACTGTTCGGCACGCCGCTGGTGGACGCCTTGAACCCCTATCGTGCCATGCTTGTCGTGCTCTACCCCGAATCGGCCCAGGTGGGGCGGCTGGTGTGGACATCGAGCCTGGTGTACATCGGGCTTCGCCTCATTGGTGCCGCGGCGCTCATCGCCTTCGGTACGTTCATGCTCCGCATCTGGAACCCTGGGCGTAATGAGCCTCGCGAGCAGCGTGAAGGAGCGGAATCCGCACCGGTGGACACGCTCGTGGAGGTCAGTGAGGACAGGCTCGTCGCCGAGACTCCGGAACTGGTGGAGATTGGGGCCGAGGATTCGCGGCTGGGGTCCATGAGCGAAGCAAGACGAAACGAACTCGCCACCAACGTCGATCCGGCACGCGCCCAGGCCGCCATCGCGGCGACCGTTGCGCCGGCTCAGGAAGAGGCCCACTCGTATGCACCGATTGGCCCTCGACGCGAGTCGACCGGCCTGCATGTTCCCAGACGTACACACCGTCGGATCGCTCCGCCTCCCAGGCCATACCGCAAGCCCTGGGACAACCCGATCCTCTGGCGAGAGCTTCGCACCCGTGCTTATGGGACGAAGCCGATCATCATCAAGTCGGTCTTCGTGCTTGTGGTGGCGCTGGTCGTCGGCTGCTTCCAGTTCTTCGCCGAGTCGCAGGGTCGCGACGCGTTCGCGGCCTGGTCGATCCTGCCGGTGGCGATTCTGAGCTTGCTGCTGGTCAATGCTCAGGGGGTGACGGCCCTCATCGGCGAGCGCGACAGTCGGGCGCTCGACCTGCTCCTGGTGACCGAACTGAGCCCCAAGCAGTTCATCTACGGCAAGCTCTACGGGGTCCTCTACAACGTCAAGGAGATGGTGCTGCTACCCGTGCTGTTGACGATCTTCTACGCGATACGGGGGTACCTGACGACCGAAGAGGCGGTATACATCATCATCGACTTCTTGCTGCTGTGCCACTTCGCCGGGATGCTCGGCGTGCACGCGGCACTCACGTACACGAACAGTCGCACCGCCGTCGCCAACAGTCTCGGCGTGACGTTCTTCCTCATGGCCGGCATCCTGATCTGCGCCTGCCTGATCATGCAGTCGGACCGGGCCGTCGGCCGGCAGTTGCTCAGCTTCATCGTGTTCATCGGGATCGGCAGCGTGGCCCTTTACGGCTCGCTCGGGGCGCGAAACCCCTCGCAAGCCATTGCGCTGGTGTCAATCCTGACTCCCTTCTGGTCGTTTTATTGCGTGATCAGCCTGTTGCGGGGCGACATCCTCGCCGCGTTCCTCGTGAGCTTCGGGATCTACGGGTTCGCCCTCGCGGCCATGCTCGTCCCGGCCGTCAGCGACTTCGACATCGCCCTGGGGCGAACGAACGCGCTCCAGGGTTGATCGATCCCAGGTCCGCCAACCCGTTTGTTGAAATCATGCACGACCCTCCTTGTCCCGCCAGGGTCGCCCTCGCGTAAGATGAAAGGAGACGATCCCGGTTCGCAAGGGGGATCGAGGAGATCACAAGGCCCGGCGGAGCCCAACGATGGACGCGATCAGTCGAACCTTCGGAACCGGCATCCTGGCGACCCTCGGGCTTCTTGGAATCGGACAGGCCCAGGACGCCATCCCACCCCAGACGCCCGAACCGGTGGTGTCGCAGCAGATCTGGCGCGACGGGCCTCCCGCCGAACGCCCGAAGGACGAACCAGGTCCGCCGCCCGGACCGAACCTCTTCTACGTCCCCGGCGAATATTATCCCGACGGCGATGGCGTCGCCTGGCGGACGGGCTACTGGGCCAAGGAGCAGCCTGGCTGGAGCTGGATTCCCGCGCAGTGGTTGCGCCTCTCGGACGGGTGGACGTTCCGTGAAGGCAATTGGGCTCGAACTCGCGATCAACGCGTTGTGAGAACGGTCCAGCCGAAAGACGAAACCGAGCGCGTCGTCGCGGAAGGAAACGCCGCCGAGGTCGTCATGGACGATCCACTCGCGCAACGGGAGTCGGTGACGTACAACATCTACAACACCACCGCCGCACCGTTTCCCTACGGTTACGGCTATGGATATGGAGCCGGCATCGGCATCGCGCCCCGCTTCTTTCCGACCACTCTCTCCGCGGGTTATCTCTGGAACCCGAACCTGGTGGGTTGGGGTTATCCGGGCTTCGGAGGAGGCTTCGGATATTACGGAGGGTTCGCTGGGCCTTACGGGTTCGGCTATGGGCGGCCGGGCTGGGGATGGGGTGGTTTCGGCGGCTACGGGCTCGGGTTCGGGATGGGTTTCGGTGCGTTTCCATTCCTCTGGTGAATCGTTGCGCCCACGGAAAGCCGATGGCCGATTCCCGATGGCCGAATCCCGGTGGCCGATCGATTCTCAAGCAAATGGCCGATCGGGAATTGGGAATGGGCCATTGGCCATGCGGCACAACGTATCCGTGGAACGCTCCCCGAAGCCGACCATGCTCAATGCCGAAAGTGGCGACGACCGGTGAGGATCATCGCCAGGTTGTGTTCGTTGCAGGCCTGAAGGGTCTCGGCATCGCGACGCGAGCCTCCCGGCTGGATCAGGGCCGTCACGCCCGCCGCGGCGGCCGCATCCGGACCGTCGCGGAACGGGAAGAAGGCGTCCGAGGCGAGCACGGCGCCTTGCGAACGATCGCCGGCCTTCTCGACGGCGATCTTGACCGAGTCCAGCCGGCTCATCTGCCCCGCGCCGACACCGACGATTTGCCGCCCTCGGGCCAGTACGATCGCGTTCGACTTGACCGCCGCGCAGACCTTCCAGGCGAATTCCAGCGCCGCACGCTCGTCGGTCGATGGCGACCGAGTGGTCGGAACCGTCCAGGAGGATCTGTCGTCCTCGACGGTATCATTCTCCTGAACGAGAAGCCCACCCTCGACACGACGAAGGTCGACGCCCGGAGGCAATGAGCTGTCCGGGCCGATCGGCGCGCCCAGGTCCAGCAGGCGAACGCTATTCTTCCAGGTCGGCTTTGTGGTCAGGATTTCGAGGGCTTCGGGACGATAGCCGGGGGCCACCAGGCACTCGATGAATCGACCGGGCGTGCAGATCCGTTCGGCCGTCTCGGCGTCCACGGGGCGGTTCAGGCCGACGATGCCGCCGAAGGCACTGACCGGGTCCCCCTCGTAGGCCAGTTCGAAGGCCTCGTCAAGCGAGTTCGCCACCGCCGCGCCGCAGGGGTTGTTGTGCTTGAGGACACAGGCCGCCGGTTCGGCGAACTGACGGATCAACCGCAGGGCGCTGTCGAGGTCGAGCAAGTTGTTGTACGAGAGTTCCTTGCCGTGGAGGATCCGGGCGGTGGCCAGGTTCGGGCCGGGGTTGCCGGGCTCAACATAAAAGGCGGCGGACTGATGCGGGTTCTCGCCATATCGCAGAACCTGCCGACGTTCGAACAGGGGCGTGAAGACAGGAGGGAAGCGTCGCGCCGCGTCTTCCTGACCGGGAAGCGTCGTGGCCATGTAGTCGGCGATCGCGCGATCGTAACGGGCCGTGCGCTCGAAGACCGCCGCGGCGAGGCGTTGGCGGTACTCCGAGGTGGTCCCTCCGCGCGCGGAGAGCATCTCGACGAACTCGTCATACTGATCCGGCGAGGTGAGGACCGCGACATGCGCATGGTTCTTCGCCGCGCCTCGTAGCAAGCTCGGGCCGCCGATATCGATGTTCTCGACCGCCTCCTCGAACGAGACATCGGGCCGGGCGGTCGTCTGCTCGAACGGGTAGAGGTTGACGACGACCAGGTCGATCGGCTCGATCCCTTGCGCTTGCAACGCGTCGAGGTCTTCGGGAACGTCCCGACGGGCCAGGATGCCGCCGTGCAGCTTCGGGTGCAGGGTCTTGACTCGTCCGCCGAGAATCTCGGGTTGGCCCGTATAGTCCGAGACCTCGGTCACGCTCAGTCCGGCGTCGGTGAGGGTGCGGTACGTTCCGCCGCTGGCCAGCAATTCCACGCGAATGTCCGCCAGCGCCCGTGCCAGGCCGACCAGCCCGCGCTTGTCAGACACACTCAGAACGGCCCGACGAACCGGGGCGAAATCACTCATCGCAGGCCCACCCTCTCGAACGACCAGATGACTTCCCGAACCACGTTCGAGCATACCAGAATCAGGTGGCCTTTGCCCTGCCTTCTCGCGACCACGGACATGCCGAATCCGCCTTGTCGGGCCCGAGACCATCGCTGGTGTTACAAGGCGAGCGGAACGATGGCATCCGTGATCGGCTGACGTGGAACGGCCGGACTCCGTGGAATGGAGACCGGCCGTTCCATTCGAATTGGTTCAATTCAATTCAATTCGAGACGGGGGGATTGTGGTTCACGGGAATGTCGGGTCGAAACCGCCTGGAGCACCCTCGGGTTGGTCTTCCGCGGGAGGATTCACCGGCGGCGTCTGATTTTCCGTCCCATCGGGAATCGAGCCAAACGGGAGTGCCTGGGGATCACGCAACAGTGTCGGCTGAAGCTTACCGGCCTCCCGCAGCGAGACGAGATAGCCCGATGGCGTGCTGAAATACAGGCGATCGTCGACGTAATTCGTGGGGGCCAACGTGAAGTCGCGGAGTTTCAGCCCTGCGCGATCAAGTGTACCGGCCGAGTCGGCGATAAGCCGGCCCGTGGCCCGATCGACAATGATCAGATCACCGTCGGCCGACTGGAGATAAATACGGGTTGGGCTCACGGCGATCAACTGTGATGACCCCGAGGACATCTCCCAACGGCTCGCCCCCGTTTCGATCTCGATGCTGGACAACAGTCCCTGGACGTTCGAGACGAAGATTTCCTTGTCCGCCACCAGGGGTTCCTGTTTGATCGGTGCCCCCGTGGCGTGAACCCAACGGGCCTCACCGTTGAAGAGGTCCACGGCGTAAAGGTTGTTGTCCTCGGAAGGAACCAGGATCGTCCGGGTGCCGATTCCAGCGAGCGACGCGGAGATCGGCCCTCCGGTCAGGAAGCGGTAGAGCAGGCGGTCTTCTTCCATGAAGGCGACGTAAAGGCGTGAGTCCTGGCTGCCGAACGCGACTAATCTGTTGGCCGGCAAGGGCCGTCCGCTCAGCATCCCGCCTGTCTGCCAGGCCCAAAGAAACGTCGCGGCTGAGTAACCCGGTGGATTGTCCTTGGAATGGTCGCGTATCTGATACGCAACCAGTTTCCCGCTGCGCAGGCCCACGATGGCCCGCTCCTCATCACAGGCCGTCGCGCGTGCTCGGGAGGTTATCCAGGGGAACCTTCCAGACGGTGCGCCCTGTGGCCCT
Organism: uncultured Isosphaeraceae bacterium; assembly: GCA_963779675.1. Classification (GTDB taxonomy): domain Bacteria; phylum Planctomycetota; class Planctomycetia; order Isosphaerales; family Isosphaeraceae; genus CAVZZM01. The sequence goes on along the minus strand of CAVZZM010000012.1, from coordinate 455,306 downwards.
GTCGAGACAGAGAAGGTTCTGGTTATTCGTCGCAAACACGCGATCCGAATTTGCGGACGCCGGCAACGCGACATCCGTGGGCCGTCCGAGGTTTACGCCCCAGAGGTAGCGACCGGTCTCGGCATCGTAGACGTGCAAGTTGGCCTGGTTCGTCTGGGCGAACAGCAGGCCTTTTGAAATGCTGATCCTCAGAACACGCTCGTAGGTCGCGCCCAGGGGAACGACACCGGACCAGTTTCGCTCCAACCCAAGCCGCGCCAGGGCGCTGCGCGAGGGAATCATGTCCTGCGTGAACGGAATTTGAGCCCGGGCGGCCGGAGCGACCAGGCCGAGGACCAGCAGGGCGCCGAGGAGAATTCGGCGAGACATGGGTGAACCTACTTGAAGGCCGTCGGCACCGCGGCGCAGGGCCACGAATCAATCACGCCGCGTAATCCTTCCCGACGACAGGGGCTTCGTCAAGTTTCCGTTCTCCATTGCGCGGAACTCACCAGTATGTTCCGGGGAATCGCGGTCGCTTTTCCGGCTGCAAACTTTTCAGTTCAGTCGGAGAAGTCCTCCGCGGCGTTCCCATGGTTCGTCTCCGGTTCCTCGGCAGGCTCGGTCCCGGCCCCCGTTGTCGCGCTAGAGGGCGACGAGGCCAGGACCGAGACATTTCGGGCACGCCTCCTCGATGCCGGCATAAGGCCCTCCGCAACGAGGGCACAGGCCCGCGCTGCGACGCAACGTCGGCAACGAAGCGCGAACGCTGGCCCCCTCGGGCGTGGTGCCGAACCGCTCGGCGACCCTCGTGGCGAGTTCGACCACGTCGGACCGGACCGTTCCCGATCGCATTCGACGCTGAAGGGCACCGATCAACCAGCGCACAACGTCCCGCTCCAGTTCGCGACGGGCTTCGCCTCGGAGGAGCACGGTCATTTCCTCGTGCAGGGCGATCACGGCGATCGGGTCGTTGACGCTCCGCGAGGCATCCAGCCGCAACCGCAACTCATCAAGTGCCTGCTCCCGGCTTCGTGCCAATTCGCCTTGTAGGGCGTTTCCCTCGGGATCGTCCGGGAATTCGTGGAGGACGTTCTCCAGGAGGGCATCCGCGTCGTCCCAGCGCCTCTGAGTCAGCGCCAGACGGATTTCGGCGAACCCGGTCGCGCGCCGATCGAGCGATCCCGATTGGTTGGTATCAGGCCGAGCTGTTTCCCGTCGTTCAAGCGCCACGGCGATCCGATCCAGCGCCGGGACGATGCGGGATTCGATCATCCGGGTTAAGCGGGTGAGCGAGCCTGCGACCTCGGCCACGTTATGGTCGAAATCGGTCGAGCTTTGGGGTTCGGATGGCCGGGCGGACGAATCGTCGGCCATGAGGGGGCACCTCAAATCAAAGGCAGGATGTTTCGGAAGGTGGAATCACGGGGCGTCGTCACTCGACCGCGTCGTCGCGTTGTCGGCGCCGGACCCGATCGCGCAGGGTTCGTCGGGGTGGCTCCAGGGGAGTTTCGCTTTCCGTGTCGGATGCACGGAGGTTCGCGGCCGGCGAACTTGTCGGTTCTGGTGCGAGCACCCATCCCCTCGGAACGGCGTTGGAGGCCGGAACCCGAGGGGCGTCTCGGGGGCCGATCCGGCCGCGCCGGAACGCCCGGCGTGGGCGTGCGTCGAGTCTGACCGGGCCGGGCGACTCCACCGAGAGGAGTTGCCGGACCGTTTCCGCCACGACTGCGCCCGGCGGTCGCTTCCGGTTCAGGGGAATGTAGGCGGCTTTCTCATCCACGATTCGGACGCGATCGGGATGCAGCCCGGCCAGCGTCTCGATCCGTTTCCGGCTGCGATAGCTGAGGACCGCGTATTCGTCCTCGACGTGGAGCCGGCCGACCTGCCAGCGCTCCGCCAGGATGCGTAGCTCGGCCTCGATCAGCAGGTTCTCGGCCTGTTGGGGAAGCGGCCCCCCGAATCGGTCGATCAACTCCTGCCGGAAGTCGGCCAGCCGCTCCAGGCTGCGCAGGCGGCTGAGGCGTCGATACAGCTCCATCTTGAGCTTCGGGGCGGGGACGTAGTCGCGCGGCAGGTAGGCGCGCCAGGACAGCTCGATCGAGGCGTCGAAGGCCGGGCGTTCCCCCTTGCCCGTCAGCCCCCGCACGGCCGATTCGAGCAGCGAGCAATACAGCTCGTAGCCGACCGCCTCGATGTGCCCGGACTGCTCCGGCCCCAGGATGTTCCCGGCGCCGCGGATCTCCAGGTCGCGCAGGGCGATCTTGAACCCGGCCCCCAGCTCGGTGAACTCCTCGATCGCCTTGAGCCGCTTTACCGCGTTCGGCGTCACCGGCCGGTCGGATTCGAGCAGCAGGTAGGCGTAGGCCCGGTGCTTGTAACGGCCGACCCGGCCGCGGAGCTGGTGGAGATCGGCCAGGCCGTATTTGTCCGCTTCGTGGATGAAGATGGTGTTGACGTTCGGGATGTCGACGCCCGACTCGATGATCGTCGTGGCCACGAGGATGTCGGCCTCGTGACGGACGAACGCCAGCATCGCCCGTTCGAGCTGCTCGCCAGGCATCTGCCCGTGGGCGATGAGGATGCGGGCTTCGGGGGCAAGAGCCTGGATCCGATCGGCGATCGACTGGATGTCGTAAACCCGATTGTGGACGAAGTACACCTGGCCGTCGCGGTCCAGCTCGCGGACGATGGCGCGACGGATCGTCTCGTCGTCCCATCGAGTGATTCGCGTTTCGATCGCCTTGCGGTCGGGAGGAGGCGTCTCGAGGTTCGAGATGTCGCGGATCCCCAGCAGGCTCATGTGCAGCGTGCGGGGAATCGGCGTGGCCGAGAGCGTCAGGATGTCGACGGTGGCCCGCAGCGACTTGAGCCACTCCTTGTCCTCGACCCCGAACCGCTGCTCCTCGTCGATGATCACCAGCCCCAGGTCCTTGAACGCCGACGTCCTTCTGGACGATCCGGTGGGTGCCGATCAGGATGTCGACCGACCCGGCGGCCGTGTGCTTGAGGCGTCTCGCGGATCTCGGACTTCGCTCGGAAGCGATTGACGACCTCGATCGAAAACGGGAACTCGGCCATGCGCTGTGTAAAAGTGCGGTGGTGCTGCTCGGCCAGTACGGTCGTCGGCACCAGCACGGCAACCTGCTTGCCGGCGTCGATGGCCTTGAATGCCGCCCGCATGGCGACCTCGGTCTTGCCGTAGCCGACGTCGCCGCAGATCAGCCGATCCATCGGCTGGGGCTGGGCCATGTCGCGCTTGATCGACTCGATGGCGGTGAGCTGGTCGGGCGTTTCCTCGTAGGGAAAGGCGGCCTCGAACTCGGCCAGCCAGTGGCTATCTTCGGCGGGATAGGCGATGCCCGGCTGGCTGGCCCGCTTCGCCTGAATGTCGATCAGTTCGGCGGCCAGGTCGATGACCGCCTCGGCCACCCGGTTTTTGCGCTTCTCCCAGGACGAGGAGCCGATCTTCGACAGCGGCGGGTCGGCCTTGCCGCCGCCGACGTACTTCTGAACCAGCTCGATCTTGGCGATCGGGACGTAAAGCTTGGTCCCCTCGGCGAACTCCAGGACGAGCTGCTCCTCGGCGTGCTCGTCGGTCTTGTCGAGGATCTGCATCCCCCGATAACGAGCGATGCCGTGGTTGAGGTGGACGACCCGGTCCCCCTCGTTCAGGTCGAGGAAGCTGTCGATGGCCCGGCTCTCGTAGCGGCGACGGGTCGGAACTCGTCGCACGTCGGCGCGGGCGAACAGCTCGTGATCGCCAATGATCAACGTCCGGGCGTCGATCATGTGGAAGCCGGCCCGGACACGGCCGACGATGAGGTTCAATCGACCATCGCGCGACAGGGCCGTATCGGCGAAGACCTCGCCCAGCCGTTCGACCTCGGCCGCGTTGTGACAGGCGATTAACACGCGGTCGCGCGCGGCGGCCGACTCAAGCTCCGCCTTGACCGCGCCCAGGTCGCCCGAGAACCGTTCGACCGACTCGACGCGGAGGTGGCATGTCGCCTCCAGCGACGAGGCGGCGAGTGTCGAGAGCGTCGCCGACGGCAACCGGTGGAGCCGGGCGAACGTCGACTCGACGGTGAACAGCCCTTTCCGTTCCTCGACACGCGCAAGGTACTGGCGGCCCTGGTCCCGGAGGTCAGCGGGTTCCACCAGGGCGACCCAGGTTCCTTCGGGGAGGTAATCCGCGACGTGTCCCAGCGACTCGGGCCGGCCGAGGTCCAGGGCAGGGGGGGACGCGATGGTCACGGTCTCCCAGCGGTCGTGCGAGCGCTGAGAGCCGGGATCGAACGGGCGGATCGACTCGACCTCGTCCCCGAAGAACTCCACCCGCACCGGCTCGGAGGCGTCGGGAGCGAATACGTCGAGGATGCCCCCTCGCAGGCTGAACTCGCCGGCCACCTCGACAACCTCGACCCGGCTCAAACCTTGATCGACGAGCCATGCCGCGATCTCCTCGACCGCCAGCACATCACCGACGCGCACCGTCCGGGATGCCTTCGCGAACGCCTCCGGCTCGCGGCACCGGCTGCATCAGGGCCGCCATTGGCGTGATGACAAAGCGGGGCGGGACCGGCCCGGACAATCGCTTCAGGGCCCGCATCCGCTGGCCGGTCAACTCGTCGAGGGATGACGGAGGCGAGGCGCCCTCGTCGTTCTCGGGATGGGGCTGCGGGGGTCGGTCTCGACAGCCAGTCCAGGGCCGGCAGGACCTCCGGACGGGCGCCGGAGAACGTGGCGACATCCTCGGCGAAATCGTCCAGATCACCGACATGAGCCACGACGATCAGCAGGCAGGAGGCGGCATGGGGCCCGAGCGCCGCCGAGATCAGGGGGGCGGCCGACCCCCAGGCCCCGTCGATCGTCGCGCCTCGGCAGTTCTTCAACGCCGCGAGGACCTCTGGGAAGCCCGGCGCCCGCTGGATGAGACGGGTCAGGTCTTTCAGATCGCGGATCGGGGCGGACTTCGTCGCGGTGGCGTTCGCCATGGGACCGTTCGTCGCCTCCATCGACCGAACAAACCGGTACGGAGAGATCAGGCCCCGAATTGAAGGGGCCGGCTGGGTTCTCCCAAAGAGTTTATATTCTAGGTCGATCGCGTGGAACCGGCCATGTCGGGGTGGGGCGTACCGCTCGACGGCCGAACGTGGCATCGAGCCGGGCACGCTGGGTGTCCCCTCGCGACTCGTGTCCCCTCGACAGACGATCAAGCACATGCCCCAGGTCGTCTGGATCGCAGGGGAGGTTGAGGCACGCCGCCGCGCCGGACGAACGGGCGAGAGTAACCTCCGCCCGTTCGGCCAGGCCGATCAGGGCGACGATGGGACGCTCGGCACTCTGAACCGTGAGGATGTCCGGCCAGTCGGGCTCCAGCACCGGGACGTCCCAGAGGGTGATCTGACCCGAGGGGCAATCGTCCCAGTCGGGGACGTACCGTGTCGCGTATCCCATCTCTTGGCTAGACGACCTCAGCATCTCGGCCAACTCAAAATTGGTCCCGACGACGATGATCTCGGCTTGCCTATTTTGCACAACCGGCCCGATTCGTTTGAGCCCGGTTCGCAGATGTCGGGCGAGGGTCTCCGAGGCGGTGGCTTCGGGGAGAATCGCGTCGGCAAGCTCTGACCAGGGTTCGAGTTGTGCGTAGCGAACGTGGGGTCCGACACACAGCACCAACCGGGGGAACAGGCCGGCCCGTTTGTCGGCTCGAAGACGTCGGACGTCCGCGATCGAGAAGATGGGACGATGCAGGATCAGGGTTCGGGCCGACGCCGCTCCGGCAGGCCAGACCTCCGGCAGATCACCGACAACCGACAGCCGGACCGTCGATTCGGGCAGCGAATCGCTGATCTCGACAACCCAGGGGTCGTCGAGATCACCGACAAACAGGGCATCCGGGCCATCCGCAACACCCATCGGGGCGCCTCCGTGTCCCCGTTCTAAAACCTCCCGCGAGGCCAGAACACCGCGAAGGTACCAGAGCCCGAAGTTTCCCGCAATCGCGCATGCCTGTACCTTGACCCGTATCAGGACAATGCTGGACACAATACGTTTGGAACCGCGATCCGGGAAGCGAGTTGCGCGGGAGTCTGTGGATGGTCCGACATTTGCGATGAATGATCCAGCAAATCCTTGACTCCGTGCGTTCAGAACCGAGCTGGACAGGTCATGGAATTCCAACTGGCCTCAAGGGTTCGGTTAACCGGTTTCCTGGAGATCGCGATGAGACAAGCAACACGAAATCGCCACGTACTGACGGGGATTTTCGGCCTGACCCTGACCCTGATTGGCCCGATGGCCAGCCGGTCGGATGCCCAGTTCGTTCCCGGCGTCGGAACCAATGGGACCCCGTTCGTTCCGGGCGTCGGAACCAACGGGACCCCGTTCACCAGCGGCTCGTATTTCGGGCCGAGCTATGGCCCGTTTTACGGGGGCATCGGCACGGGTGGTTACACCGCCGGTTACGGAATCGGTGGCCTGGGCGGCTATGGGATCGGTTACGGCAGGTATGGTGGCGGCTACGGCGGTTACGGGTTCGGCTACAGCGGCTTCCCCTACAGCTACGGCTATGGGATCGGGGGCGGCTATGGTGGCCTGGGGTACAACATTGGCATGACCGCCGCCGACCAGGCGATGATGAAGTACCAGAACTACGCGCTGAATTCCGCCCGGTACAACTTTCGAAACGCTCAGACGACCATGGCGTACCAGGCGGCCTTGCTGTACCGCCAGGAGGCCATGAACACGCTCCTGGAGAACCGGATGATGCTGCGAGGCGGCCCCAAGCCGTCCCCGAACCCGAACAACTACTCCCATACCTCGTATGGGGACAGCGGAGGGACGAACCCCGAGGAGCAGCCGAAGCTGATCCCTCTCAATCAATTGATCGCCTCGGATGGCGAGGTGCTCTGGCCGCTCGGCACCCCTCGGACGGCGAGCTGGGTCAGAAACGCAACGCCGCCGACAAGGCGATTCAGAAGGTCGTCGCCCAGTTCGCCAGGGGGGATCGCGTCCCGGTTCGTGACATCGTCGCGGCCCGTAACGCACTCTCCGACTACGCGGTCCCTGCCGCCGACAAGTTCGAGGCGAACGACAAGCAGGACTACGACGACTTCGTCCACTACGTTCAGAGCCTGGACGCCGGCCTGCGTAACCTTGATCGAACCTCTGCCGTCGCCAATGCCCGCCAGGCCCCCGAAGCCCCGGCCGTGCCGCTCAACATCAAGCCGGACGATGCGCCCAAGTCCGGCGGTGACGCTGAAGAAAGCGGTCGTCGACGACAAACCGGCAACCCCAAGCCCCGGGGACCGGAGCAGTACGCGGCCCACGACGAACCCCTCTACAAACGCGGCCGGCACGGCGACACCGGAGCGCCCCAGGGCAGCCAATCCGACGACGCCCCCCGCCAACCCATCGGGTTCTGATCAGCCACAAGTGCCGCTCCCCGAGACTCCGTCCTCGCCGGAATGAGGTGGCCCACGAATTCCGCCAGCTCTCCCGGTGGGCGCTCCCGTTGTGAGCGACGCCACGAGGCCCACGGACGCGATGTGATCGTCCGTGGGCCTCGCTGCATGGTTTGAGGATCAGATCGCTCGGGAAGCCCTGCCCGGGCGCGAGGCTCACGGAAAGCCGGAAACCGTGGGGGCATGTGCGACGACGCACCGATTACGCGGACGTTCGTCTGGTGGAAGGAATGTCCGCCGTCCTGTCACTCCACGAGAAAAACCTTCTCGAAATACGAAAACAATAATGCAACGATTCAAAGTTGCATTTGTTCGTTGCGCCGCTCTGTCTCCTGGAAATTGCTTGCTCCACCGCCCAGCCGATTGCCTTCGCGAAATCCTGACATGGGATGCGTGGTGCCTTGTGTCGTGCGCGGGGCTGCCTTCCAATCGCCGCGGATCGGGCGGTAGTACGTTCTGCGAATTCATGTTATCGGCAGCCTTCACCAGTGGTCCCACGGTTCAGTCCGTTCGCGGAAGGAGGGGGTCTGATGAGGGGGCGTCGCGGCTTCACGTTGATCGAACTGCTCGTGGTCATCGCGATCATCGGTGTCCTGATCGCGCTGATTGATGCCCGCGGTCCAGGCCGCCCGTGAGGCGGCCCGCCGCATGCAATGCACGAACAACCTGAAGCAGATCATGCTCGCGGTGCTGAATTACGAATCCTCACAGGGGTCTCTGCCCGCCGGCAAGCTGGTCTGGCCCAACCCGCTCGATCCGACGATCCCGATGGGGCACATGGGCTGGGGGGCCTGCGCGATCATCTAGCCCTTCTTCGAGGGCTCGCCGCTGTTCAACAGCATCAATTTCAGCATCGGCATCCTGGGCGGGCCGGGCCAGGGGTACGCCTACTGGCCACAGAACTACACCGCGTACACGACGAGCCTCAACAGCCTACTCTGTCCGAGTGATGGTTCTTCCGTGCAGGTCGCGTCCCAGGTTCCGGTCCCGGTCAAGGGGGGCAACTACCTGATGATCAGCGGCGCGGGCGAGACGGTCGACGGCATCCGTGGCAACGGGATGAACGCCCAGGGCGTCCTCTTCTCGAACTCGTGGGTCCGGCTCGCGGGCATTACCGACGGCACCTCGAATACGGTCGCCTTCTCCGAGAGCCTCCGCGGGCCGGGCAGCGCCGGCAATTACGAGGTCGCGGCCGGCACGTCCAACGATGTGAAACACTACCTCAATAACGCGGGCCTGGGCTCGGGGCCGGTGGAGACTGCAACGCCCCCATCGCGCAGAGCGCGATCCGGATGGGGGCCTGGTTCGTGGGGAATTTCGAGGACGGCAACATGGGAAACACCGCCTTGCCGCCGAACTCAAAGATCATGGATTGCACCTTCCATAGCGGCGCCGCGGCCTGGAAATCGACCCGCAGCGAGCACCCGGGGGCGTGAACGCCGCCTTCGTCGACGGCCATGTCGCATTCATCAAGGACATTGTGAACGCGATCACCTGGCGTGCCCTCGGGACCCGAAGTGGCGGCGAGGTGGTCTCGGCCGACTCCTACTGAAGCCAGAGGGAGTGCCTCATGATCCGTCGCCTCGGCCCGACCATGACCACGATGGCCCTGCTGTTTGCCTGCCTGACCGTCGGTTGTGCTCGTCAAGGTGGCGTGCCGCCGGGGGACGGAGCGGAGATCGACGTCACGGTCCTGCCCGAACTGATCCAGGGCCTCAAGCTGCGGGACCCCACCGCTCAGGTTCGTTCGGCCGTCGCCATCGGACGGATGGGGCCGGCCGCCAGGGACGCGGTGCCCGCACTGATCGAGGCCCTCAGGGATCGCGATCTGAGCGTTCGGGCGGCCGCCGCGTACAGCCTCGGCCAGATCGGCCCGGATGCGAGACAGGCCCTTCCAGGCCTGAAATCACTGAAGACGCCCGCTTCGCTCCGCGAGATCGCGGCGAATGCCATTCAGCGGATCGGGGCCTGAATCAAAGCGCGGACGAATTTCAAGACATCCCAACATGAGAGAAGGACATTTCAATGATGCGACCGGGAAGGTGTGCCTGGGTGGTGGCTTTCGCCACCGGGGTTGGCCTGTCGATGGCGACCGCGCGGGCCGAGGCACACGAGATCAAGGTACTTCTGGACCAGATGACCGTCGAGCAGGGGGATGAGGATGTCGTCTTCCTGTCGTGGGGCCACCTGCTACCGACCGATGGCCCGATCCGCGGTGAAGACATCGAGCGCTATCAGTTTCACACACCAAGCGGGTCGGTCCAGTATCTCGCGACCGACATGGAGTCCGACCAGCGCAACATCGTCCATCTGGAAGAACAGGGGCTCTACACCGCCGAGGCGGTGCGAAAGCCATCCGTGCTGACCATCTTCACGCTCGGCGACCAGCATGTGCATTTCGTGGGGCCGAAGACCGAGGTCCGCCCGGGGGCGGAGGTCGAGGATTCGTTCCGGAGTTTCCAGTTTGCGAAGGCGATGGTGACGACAGGCGGCTCGAAGACGCCCAAGCCGATCGGCCATGAGCTGGAGATCGTGCCGAAGACGGCGCCGGAGTCATGGGTTGTCGGCCAGGACATCCCCTTCCTGGTCCTTTTCAAGGGCAAGCCTCTCTCCGGGAAGCTCTTTCAGGCCAAGCCGATCGACTTCAAGCCCGACGACGTCTGGACGTGGACCCGGCCCACCGACCAGCACGGAGAGGCCGTGCTCCGGCCCGACCACGCGGGAACCTGGCTCCTGAGGGCGACCTTCGACCAGCCGGCCCCGGAGGCGGACCGTGAACTCTTCGATGCCGACCACTGGACGGCGACCCTGGTCCTGAAGATCCAGGAGAAGACGTAAGGCCCTCCGTCGAACCAGGAGGGCCCACTGGTTCAGCGAGGGCCATGTCGCGTCACGCTCGCCGGGTGACTTTCACCATGACGAGACGACTTGAGCCGAGTTGCGTGAGCCACTCGGCTCAATTCGTCTTGGAAGACGATGCCCCACCCAAAGCGTCCTGGATTCGCTCCTCCAGCTGATCGGGGGAGAGATCCACGGCGAGCACGCGGCCGTCGCGACCGATTAGCACGTTCGTGGGGATCGCGGCCACCCCATAGTCCTTGGCGAAGTCCTCGGTGCCACCGCTGAGGACGTTCGGCCAGGTCACACCGTAATCGATGAGCAGTCCTCGGACGGTGGACAGTGCTTCCTGTCGGCTCTTCACCTGCTCGCGGGCCATGTCGAGATTCACGCCGAGAACTTCGAAATCCTGATCCGCGAACTGGGAATGAAGCTCGTTCAGCCGAGGGACCTGGGCGACACACGGGGGGCACCAGGTGGCCCAGAAGGTGACGAGCACGACCTTGCCCTGAAGCTTGTTGAGCTGAAACTGCTGGCCGTCCACGTCGACGGCGGCGATGGGCGGTGCCGGCTGGCCGATCAGGCCAATCTGGGTTTGTCGCTGCTGAAAATGCGACACGATGGACTTGTCCAGGTCGCGGTCGGTGAAGAGTGAGGCGACCTGTTCGGCGAGGTCGTCTTTACCGGCCCGTAGCAAGCGCTGGATGAGGTCCTCGCCGAGGGCCAGAAGCTGTTCCGGGGCCGGTTGGCCCGGAGAACTCTGGCCGGCATCCCGGCCGAGGAACGATTTCAGGGCCGCAACCGCCTGTTCGTGGTCGCCGCGCTCCGCCAGGGCGACGACCACGATGTAACGAGCCAGGTTGCGGGGCTCATCGGTCCCCCGGGACTCGGCGTTGAGAAGCTGGGACGCGGCCGGTCCCGCCTGCTCGTACTGATCGGTCGCGATCGCATACGAGAACAGGCGCTGATACGCCTCGTTCGCCTCGGGTCCCTGGGCCTTCGTGGCCAGGTCCGCCAGTCCCGACATGTACTCCGCCCGAATCTGTTTGAGTTTATCGGAATATTGTTCATCCAGGGACTTGTGCTTGGCATCGAATTGTTCGTTCAAGGAACGAATCGCGGATGACCGTGATTCGTCCGAGGGTGTAACGCCCTGACCCTGAACTTGCCCGGCAACGCCGTCCGAACCCTGGGATACCGCGGTCGTACCACTCCCCCCCGGGGCCTGAGCGCCACAGCGCCAGGGACGTCGACAGGCCGACGAGCCCGAAGAAACCGAAGATCCGAAGGCGTTGTCTCATGAGTCTGCTCCGTAACGAATCGACGAACCGGGCACGCATCAGCACGGGTTACTGCATAATCCGCAAGTCTGATGCCGTCTGAAACCTGGACGGCAATTCCACGGGTCGCAACGACGACCGGGCGATACGCGCGGTTCGTGTCCCGATCGCCGGTGCGTCCCGAGGTTCGATGCGACACTCGAACCGGGAGGGCGCGGCCGAACCGTGGACGAGTGGCCATTGACGAGCCCGATCACCCATCCTGGATTGGTTGCTCGCGGCCAACTCGACGTGCGGAACGTCCTGACGAGAGCGGTTTCCCCCGGACGTCCGGCTCAGCGTCGTGGCGCCGACCGGGACAGGGCATCCAGGGAGACCAGGCCCTCCGGAGACTTCCCTCGCTTCTCGCCCGGGGATTTCCGCGCCAGCGAGCAGCTTCCACAGCCGACGGCGCAGCCGCTCGAGGGGCGACGGGCCACCAGCCGCCAGGACCGGCGGACCAGGTAGGCGACCGCGATCGCGACCGCAACGAGAGCGGCAACGTCCTGCCATCCCCACGTCGTCATCGTTGCCCTCCCTCGTCTCGGGAATGCCCGGGAAGCCCCCGTGGGTTTTCAGGCCGACGCAATCAGCGTACCGATCTGGTACGTCGCCAGGGCGCCGAGGTAGGCCAGAATCGGTCATGTACGCGAAGCTGAAGGCCGGCCAGGCCCAGCTATTCGTCTCGCGGCGGATGACGACCAATGTCGAGGCACACTGGCGCACAGGGCGAAGAACACCATGATCGACAGGGCCACCGGGATCGTGAACAGTTTCCGATCCGAGCCGGCCCAGGTCGCCGATTCGAAGGGCCTCGCGCAGGCGATTACTTCCCTCGCCCTTCCTCGACCTCCTCGCCCACGTCGAAGACCACCCCCAGGGTGGCGACGACCACCTCGCGGGCGGGGAACGAAGCCAGCACGGCGCTGCCGATCCGCCAGTCCCACCCCAGCGGCCGAGACAACCGGCTCGATCCAATGGCCCCCGCGTCCCAGCACGCTCTGCCGCTTCTGGAGGCCGTCGAGACGCTTGTCGATCCGGGTCAGCTCGGCCTTGCAGGAGTTCCAACACGTTCTTGTCGTCGTTCGCCTGACTCAGCGCGGCCTCGATCTCGGTGCGCTCGGAGAGCAGGGACGCCGCTCGCTCGGGGAGAGTCGGGGATAGTACAGGGCGGCCCACATCACGACGGTGACGGCGAATATCATCGTGCCGGCCCGGTAGAGGAACGCCCAGGCCCGATCGATCGACCCGGTAGAACACCACCCGGGGCGATGGCCACTTGTAGGCCGGCAGCTCCATGACGAACGGCGGCGGCGCCCCGCGGAGCAGCGTCCGCTTCAGCAGCAGGGCGACGACCGCCGCCACCACGATCCCGATCAGGTACATCGAGAACATCGTCAGCCCTTGCAACCCCACCAACCCGCCGAGATAGGAGCGATGGCGGGATGAAGGCCGCGATCATCAGTGTGTAGACCGGCAGTCGGGCACTGCAACTCATCAAGGGGGCGACCAGGATCGTCGTCAGCCGGTCGCGACGGTTCTCGATGACGCGGGTCGCCATCACCCCCGGCACCGCGCAGGCGAACGACGAGAGCAGCGGGATGAACGACTTGCCGCTGAGGCCCACCCGCACCATCAAACGGTCCATCAGATAGGCGGCGCGGGCCAGGTAGCCGCAGTCCTCAAGCATCGCCAGGAAGAAGAACAGGATCACGATCTGCGGCAGGAAGATCACCACGGCGCCGATGCCGCCGATGATCCCGTCGACGAGCAAGCTCCGCAAGGCCCCCTCGGCCATGCTCGACCTCGACCAGCCCGGCGAGCCAGCCGACGCCGGCGTCGATGGCGTTCATCGGCACCTCGGCCCAGGCGAAGACCGAGTGGAACACCAGCAACATCAGCGCGGCCAGGAACACGGTGCCCCAGAGCCGATGCGTCAGCACGGAGTCGATGCGATCGCCGAGGGTGATCCGCTCCTCGCTCGGTCGGGGACGACCCCGTCGACTACCCGGGCGACCCACCCGTAACGGGCCATCGCCTCGACGGCGGGCACCGGCTGGCCGCCGTCAACAGCCGCTCGCGAGCGTCGCGGATTTCGTCGCGAACGCTCCTGATCGCCCGCCTCAAGGGCATGGCCCTTCGATGTAGCCGCCGGTATCCAGCAGCAGCCGCTCGACCAGGTAGCGGGGCAGGGGAGGCGCGGGTCGCGGAACCGTTCGTCCGGGTTCGGGCCGCCTCCAGGACCGCTTCCAGGTGAGCGACCTCCACGCGGAACGGCTCGGGGAACGGGCTCTCGGGCGTGACCGGGCCGGCCGGCCGGGCAGCCTCAACCAGCATGTCTTGAGCGCGTCGAGCCCCAGCCGGCGGTTCGACTGCACCGCCACCAGCGGCACGCCAAGCTGCCGCGCCAACGCTCCAGGTCGATCTCAAGGCCGCGAGCGTGGGCGACGTCCACCATCGTCAGCGCCGATCGACCGTCGGCAGCCCGAGTTCCAGAACCTGGCTGACCAGGTAAAGGTTGCGCTCCAGGTTGTTCGCATCGACGACGCACAGGACGACGTCGGGCGGGGGCACGTCCTTGCGACGGCCGAGCAGCACGTCGACGGCGACCATCTCGTCGAGCGATCGGGGGGCGAGGCTGTACGTGCCGGGCAGGTCGATGAGGTCCCAGCGATGGCCGTCGTGCGACATCCGGCCGATCTTCTTCTCGACCGTCACTCCGGGGTAGTTTCCCACCCGCTGCTGTGCTCCGGAGAGGGCGCCGAAGAGAGTCGACTTGCCCGTGTTCGGGTTCCCGATCAGGGCGACGGTGCGGATGTCCGGGTCAGCGGCGATGGTCGTCATCGGTCGGGTGTCTTGCGCTGCGACCGCAGTCGGCTGGCGACCCAGGGGGGCCGTCACGCCGGAACGGCGAGTCCGGTCCTCGCGCCGACGACGTCAGGAGGTGCGTTCGACCTCCACATGGTCCGCCTCGGCCCTGTCGCAAACTCAGACGGTACCCTCGAACCTCGAAGACCAGTGGGTCGCCCAGGGGCGCGGCGCCGGCCATGCGAACCTCGGTGCCGGGCGTCATTCCCATCTCCAGGATTCGCTGACCGATCTCGCCCGCCGCGTCCACGCCGACAACGCGCGCCTTCTGGCCGATCGTCAACTCGGACAGCCGGCTCAGCATGGAACGGCAACCCCTCCCAGCCGTACCAGGATGCTCGCGACCTCGTCCGCCCGGACGCAGAGCTTCTGCCCGTCCAGCCGGAGGATACACGGGCTGCCCGGCCGCACCATCTGGATCAACGCCCCGCCCCGCAGCCCCATCTCTCGCAGGCGATGGACCAGGTCCGACTCCCCCAGTACGTCGCCGATCCGCGCTCGACTGCCCCGCGCAACATCACCAGGGGAACCAGTTCCGAAGGATCATCCAGATGGCGAGTCCAGTTCGCGTCCTTCATGGCAACTCGAAGGGTCGTGAGGAGCGCGGGAGGGTACAGAACACAACACACGGCGTAACGGCCGGGTCGGCGGGATGTCATTGAGACTCAGTCTCAACATTGATGTATTGTACAGGAAGGCTCGTAGCCAAGTCAACGTAGCACCACACACGGGTCGTACAATAGTCGAGTTTCCGGGAGGGCGCGGCCAGAAGGAGGTGGGCGGTTCGTCGTGGGCAGAGGGCAGATATCAGATTGATGGCAGGTTCCCGGCGACATGCCCGAGCTGAGCAATTCCAGCAATGTCTCGACCGGCTCACGGAGCCCGCGGACGCATGTCTTGCCGTGGCACACCGCCGGGTCCATCGTGTTCCGAGAGAGGAGCCTGTCCATGCCCTCAGCATGCCCGAGCGACACACCTTCCGCCTATGGGGTCGGCATCCCTTGGAAATCGGTGGGAAGAACCAGCCAAGAACGCGCTATGTCCCCGTTTCCACCGTTCTCATGGACCTTCTCGGTTCGCTTCGACCATCCCGGCCTCGTTCCCGTCGCTGGGAACTGCATCACCCCCGAATGAACCGGCGAACAGCGCGAGGGCGGGGACCGGCAGCAACAGCAGGAACCCAATCGTCAACGCGGTGAGCAGCCCCACGGCGAGACCATACGCCGGGATCGCCCTCACGGCCCCCGCGGTCCCGCCCAAGAGCGCCAGGGACGTCGTCGGGATGCTGAGGCGATAGAAGTCTTCGGAAAATGCCCGTAAGTAATGATCGATGGTCCCGAGCATGGCCATGCCCAACAGGGCGCCGACCATCGTCGTCGCGATCGAGGCTGCCAACGTGCCGGGCCCGCCGAGACGTTGGACCAGGTCGGTCCAAGCCCAGAGCAGCCCGAAGCAAGATGACAGCGAGCCGAGTCCGAGCCCGACCTTCCTGATGTAGCGACGCCGGTTCACCTGCCAGCGTTGTCGCGCGGCCTCCTCGCGATCCGCTTTCGCCTGCACCCGCTCACCGAATGACGAATAGCACGGCTGCCCGAAGTTCATCAGGCTCGCGTAGGACTTCCCGTCCTCGGCAATACAGACGATCAGGCCGTTATTGTCCCCACCGAGCACGATGACCCGTTGGCCTGATTCGATGAACCCGGCCTGAGCCCGAGCGTGGTATCGCTTGCCGCCGACGGAGACATGACCGCTGGGGGTCATGGTCGCGATCGCATGCCCGTCGTCCCCAATACGAAGCCCCATGAGATCTGGCTCCCCGGCTACCGGAAGCGAAGGCGATGATGAGTCGCCGACTGCTGTGATAATGCTCCCGCCTTCATGTGAAGGTGGCGTGTTCGGCTGCGGCCTTATGTCCCCTCCGAACCAAGGATTTTGCCAAACGACGCGGCGAGGATGGGTCTCACGCGCTCGGGAACGATGGCCGCTCCAGGGCCTCCGTGTCCCCCACCATTTTCATCCGCTCGGGAGCCGCGTGCCGCATGGGAGCTAACAAGGATTCGGCCGCGGAATGGGCGTATTGTACTATGCCCGATTGGCCGGATCATCCCGAACGTTCGGCAACGATCCCGATCCGTCACGCATCTTGCAATGACTAGGGCGGGATGACACGGATTTTCGCGGACCTTGTGATCAGGGCCGGGATGCTCGATCAGGTTCGCGGTGCCCCGGTGATTGCATGACAGCATTCGGACGGGAGGCACCTACGGATCAGGAACGGGGTCGGGAGCCGACATTGGCCGTTACCGCTTCTGGGCGGCTCCCGTCCCCTGCCTTCCATCCGCCGCGCTTTGCCCCGGCCTCCCCTGCTGTTTCATTTCACATCGAAGGTCATTCCTGTAACGCCTGTGAGACGTCACGGCGCCGGCTTTGCCTCGGCGGTCTCGGTCGGCTTGAGCCCCGGGGCGGCGAGAATGGTGGCGGCGGGGGTGCCGTCGGCCAGGTTCCAGAGCCGGACCTGGCCGTCCCAGCTTCCGGAGGCGAGCGTCTTGCCGTCGGGAGACAGGGCGAGTGCATAAACCCAGTCGGTGTGGCCCTTGAGCGTCTGCTTGACCTTGCCGTCGGACGGGTTGATGACCTGAATGTTCGTGTCGGCGCCGCCGGCGATCAGCGACGGGCCCTCGGGGGAATAGTGGACCTGGAAGACGTCGGCGCCGAAACCGCCGATGTTGCGAACCGCCTTGCCGTCCTCGTCGGGGTTCCAGATGCGGACCTGCTTATCGGCCCCGCCGGTCGCGACCAGCTTGCTGTCGGGGGCGAAGGCGACCGAGTACACCGTCTCGGCATGACCGGGGAACGTCACCAGCGCCTCGGCCTTGGCGACGTCGAAGACCTTGCTCGTCTTGTCCCGGCTGGCGCTGGCGAGCCGGGTGCCGTCGGGGCTGAAGGCCAGGTCGAAGACCCAGTCAGCATGGTCCTCGATCGTCGCGGTCGCCTCACCGGACTCGACCTTGAAGATCCGGATCGCCCGATCCGCCCCGGCCGTGGCCACCAGCGTGTTGTCCGGGCTGAAGGCGACGGCGTAGACCGAGTCGCCGGACTCGACCAGGTCGCGCACCCGCTCGGCGGTGCCGTCGGGGTTGGCCTTCCAGAGCGTCGCGAGGCCGAACTGGCCGGGGTCGCCGCTGGCCGTCGCCATCCACTTGCCGTCAGGGCTGTAGGCGATGTCATACGTCCGCTCGGGCAGGCCGGGGATGCGGGCCGCCAGGGCGCCGTCGGCGGTCTTCCAGAGGGTCAGCTCGTGATAACCCGAGGCGACGATGGCGGTTCCGTCCGGACTGAAGGCCAGGGCGGTGATCGGCACGGCGATCGGGTAGCTCTCGGGCGCCTTGACCTCGGTCCGCCGGTTCAGCAGGGCGACCCAGTCGGCGTTCGGGTCGTTGCCGTCGAACGCCGCGCCCTGGGCGATCCAGGTCGTGATGAGGGCGATCTCCTCGGCCGGCAGCGGCTTCGTCCTCGTCGAACGGCATGCGAGGGTCGGCATCGGGCTGGATCAGGTCGACCAGGTAACTCTCCTCCGGCTTTCCGGGAACGACCGTGAAACCCTCGCCGACGAACCCGCCTTTTGTCAGGCTGGCGAAGGTCGCCATGTTGTACTCCCCCTCGGTCTTCTTCGCGCTATGACACCCGACGCAGTTCCGTACCAGGATCGGGGCGATGTCCTTCATGAAGGCGACCTTCTTCTCCCCCTCCGCCGTCGGGGCGTCGGCTTTTGGAGCGTCAGCCGTTGGGGCGTCGGCTTTCGGGGCCTCCGCGGCGGGCTTCTCCTCCTGGCCTGCGACCGACAGGGACAGCACGAACACCGACAGAAGGGCGAGGGGCCACCGGATAGGACTGGTCATTGATAGGTATCTCCTGGTTGACAAACAACTTGCGGATGACGTCGCGTCTGTTGAGGTCCCCTGGTCGCCCGGACTTCAGTCCCCGAACCTCATTTATTATGGGTGTTTTTGATAAAAAATCGAGGCCGGGAAATCAGGGGAGTGGGAGTTGGGGGGGAGCCTGGCGGTTCCGAACGTTCCCGTCTACTTGACGACCTTCACCGACAGTGGGGTCGGTGGGGTGGGGTAGTCCTTGTCGCCGATCTTGAAGCCAGGCGTAACCTTTGTCTGGGCCGTGGCTTCGGCAGCGCCCGGGTCGGCAGTCAGAGCGATGGTAAACTCCTGGACGTCGGGGGGAACGGTCGCGGGTTCCGCCTTCACGCCGCCGGGGAGGTCGCTGAGGGTGATTGTGACGGGCTCCTTGAAGGACCCACGCCGGACGAGCGTTCCCTTGACCTCGGCGGTCTCACCCGCTTTCACCGACACCTCGGCCGCCGCCAGCGTAAGCTCCGCCGGACGCACGATTTCGAGCGCCACGACGGGGACGGCGAAGGCGCGGTCCTTGTCGCCAATCTTGCCGCGAGCGACGAGGGCCAGGTCCACCCGACCGAGCGAGGCGTCGGCCCCGACGCTCACAGCGACGTCGGCCGATGCGGCATCAGGCGCGACCTTAACCTCTGGAACCGCAACCCCTTTCGGCAAGGGGAGGGGGGCCAGCGTCAGCTCGACCTTGGCGGAGTCGTCCTTCCGCTCCGCTTTCACCGACACCGTACCGCCGATGCCGTGAACGACCTCGACCGGATCGCTCGGGGCGTCCAGGGTCAGCGGTTCCGGCTGGGCCGGAGCAGCGGGAAGCCCGACCTGTTCGCCATAATTCACCGGCAGGTTCGACTGGGACGCATAGACCAGGGTCTTCGCCGCCTTCGTCTTGAGGGGGCCGCCGGGACCGTCGGCCTGGCCGACGACGGCAAGCTCGATCGGGCCGAACCCGGCGTCCGACGCCGCCGAGACCGACAGCACGCCCACCGCCTGACCCGCGGCCACAATCCCCGGCCGGACGGTGAGACCGGCGGGGGGATCGACCACATTCAGGGTGATCGGGCCGCCGAAGTCTCGCCTCGTGACCGTCACGGGGATGTGTGCCGTCCCGCCGCGCGGCACGCTGATCTGGGCGTCGTTCAAAACAACGTCAAAGCCCGGGTCGGCCGGCTCGACGACCAGCCGGTAGGCGTAGCCGACCCCGCCCCGGCCGCTCAGATCGCGCAGCGCGAGGGTGACTTCGGTCACGCCCTCCGGCGGGGTGAACTCCAGGGACGGGTCCGGTGAGATCACATCGACCGGCTTGGCCGGGTCGTCGACGACGATCTTGAGCGTGTTGTCGTCCCCCTGGGCGATCTCGCCGCCGTCGGGCTTCAAGGCCCGTAACTGTCCGTCGAGCGCCGAGCCGAGCGACGCGGCCTCGACCCGGGCCCGGTACTTCCGGCCCGGTGTGACCACCACGACGAACCGATCCTCGTCCCCTTCGGGATCGATCCGCCCGTTCAGGACGGCCGGCGGGGCGGCCTTCAGCGGCGTCTCGTCCCCCGCCGGCTCACGCAACTCGGGATGGTTGCTGATGGCGAGTGAGCCGGGAAGTTCGACATCAAGGCTTGTGTCGGTCAGTCCAAGCTGGCCAGCCGTGATCCGGGGCCGGAAGTCGTCGCGATCGGGAGGGGCCGCGAGGGTCGCCGCGGCGGTTCGCACGCCGTCGGGCAGCGTGCCGCCCCGCAACTCGAAGCCGACCGTCTCGCCCCGACGACCACCCAGCGGGTAGACCGAATCGGCCAGCGGCACGGCGCCGATCGTGAGCCGATACACAGCACGACCGCCACCCTGGTAGCGCGTGTCGGAGATCTCCAGGATGTAGTCTCCATCCTCGGGCAGGTCCGCCACCAGTCGGGCATCGGTGAGCAATCCCGCCGTATCGTCAGCCGAGGCCACATAGGCGCCCTTGGCCGTCGTCAGCCTGATCTGAGGGTCCACTCCCGAGCCGATCCGGGCGCACGCGGCGTCGATAACGATCCGCTGACCTTTCGTGCCGGGAAACCGGACGTGGTCGACATCGTTGCCGGCCGCTTGCCCCTCGACGACGATCGGCGCCGCGACCGCCTGAGCGGCGGCGGGTTCGTTGTTCGGCTCTGTCTCGTTCGACCTGCGGCAGCTGGCCCACGGCGAGCAGGATGGGGTTGGACAGGCCGTCGTCGGTCGCCACCCGAATCGGATAGACGCCGACGGGGACGGATGGGTCAACCGTCAGCTTCGCGACCCAGTTCGCGGCGTCCTCTTTTCGGCTCGGAGGGCGGCTCGACGACCACGGGCACCGGAGCGATGAGGCGAGGATTGCCCGCCAGGTTCGCCCCCTGAAACGTGACCTCCGTCGCCGTCCCGCGCTGGACTCCGTACGGCTGGACGTTGTTGATCTGGGGTGGATCCGCCCACGCAGGGGAGGCCAGCAATGCGCATGTCAGGGTGGAGGCCGCGAACGAACAGACCCGAGTGCGGGCGGGGTGGGTCATCGGCAGGATCTCCAGCGGTCGCAAGGGCCGCGAGCCGGCGGGTGGAGGCGGGAGGGAACTCGTGAGCGAACCACCCTTGGCGCAAAGAGGTACGGTCACGCCGATTGGGCTGGTTTCAGTCTCCACCCAACGGTCGCATGACCGAGCGCGCCTGTCAAGCGTCCGGCGCCGTCCTCGTGTGGACGTGGGGCGGGTTCCCACTCCTCCGAACCTCGGCGTCGGGTGTGAGGTCTGTCGAGGTGCGTCCGTTCCCGAGTAGACTCAAGATGTCGGGATCATCTGGACCGTCGGCGACCCCCATCCCCCATCGACCTGGAGCCCTGACCATCGTGACGACCTCGGCCGAACCGACGACGACCCGGACGACCGTCAAGAGCGTCTGTCCGCTGGACTGTCCGGACACCTGCGGCATGGTGGTCACCATGGAGGACGGACGCGCCGTCGGTTTGCGGGGGGACAGGGACCATCCGTTCACGCGTGGGTTCCTCTGTCAGAAGATGGCCCGCTACCTCGATCGGGTGTACAGCCCCGATCGGCTCATGCATCCGCTACGGCGGATGGGCGCGAAGGGAACGGGACGGTTCGAGCGAATCTCCTGGGACGACGCCCTCGATGAGATCGCCGATCGTTTCCGGTCCATCGCCGAATCCGCCGACGGGCCGCAGGCGATCTTGCCGTACAGCTACTACGGCACGATGGGGAGGATCCAGGCGGAGAGCCTCGACCGCCGGTTCTTCCATCGAATCGGCGCATCGATGCTCGATCGCACCATTTGCGCGGCGGCCGGTGGCGCCGGGTACGAGTACACGTGCGGCACGGGCCGGCTCGGCGCCGATCCGCTGGCTGTTCCCGGCTGCAAACTGATCCTCAACTGGGGCTCGAACACCGCCAATACGAACAGCCACCTCTGGAGCCTCATGATCGAGGCCCGGAAACGGAGCGGAGCCACGCTGGTCGCCATCGATCCCTACAAAAGCCCGACCGCCCGACGCTGCGACTGGCACATCCAACCCCGACCGGGGACCGACGCGGCTCTGGCCCTCGGCCTGATGCACGTGATCTTCCGCGACGGCCTCCAGGATGACGACTACCTGACGCGGGGGACCATCGGTGCCGATCGGTTGAAGGCCCGCGTCCTTGAGGAGTACCCGGTCGAACGTGTCTCGGCGATCACTGGCGTCGTTGTCGAGACGATTGAGGCCCTCGCCCGACGTTACGCGGTCGAGCATCCCTCTTTGATCCGGCTCAACTACGGGCTCCAGCGCCACGGCGGGGGCGGGATGGCCGTGCGGACGATCGCCTGCCTGCCGGCGCTCGTCGGTGCCTGGCGACATCATGGAGGCGGGGCGCTGCTGACCACCAGTGGGACGTATGGCCTGAACACCGCCGCCCTGACGCGCCCCGATCTCGCCCCGCCCAGCACCCGTACCGTCAACATGAACCAGCTTGCCGAGGCCCTGGCCGGTGAGTTGCCGGGGCCTCCAGTGAAGGCGCTGTATGTCTACAACAGTAATCCGGCCGCCGTCGCCCCGGACGGCGCCCGGGTTCGCCGGGGGTTGGAACGCGATGATCTCTTCACCGTCGTCCACGAGCAATTCCGGACCGACACAGTCGATTTCGCCGACATTGTGCTCCCGGCCACGACGCAGCTCGAACACCTGGATATTCATGCGTCGTATGGCCATCACTTCGTCATGCTGAACCCGCCGATCCGTCGCGCCGCCCGGGGAATGCCGATCGAACGCGGAGGTCTTCCGCGCCCTGGCCGCGCGGCTGGGGTTCGAGCCCGAGTTGTTCCCGGACGACGAGACGCTCATCCGCCAGGGGCTCGACGGCGGCCCAAACCTGCGCGGGATCACCCTGGAGCGATTGCGGGCCGAAGGCTCCATCCGGCTTGACCTGCCCGAGCGTTACATGCCGTTCGCCGAGGGGCGGTTCCCAACCCCGTCCGGTAAGTGCGAACTGTACTGCGAACGCATGTCGGCCGCGGGCCTGGACCCGTTGCCGGCCTACACCCCGCCGCACGAAGACCCTCAAACGAAGCCCGAACTCGCGGCCCGATATCCATTGCAGCTGGTCAGCCCGCCCCGGCCGCAGTTCCTCAACTCGACGTTCGCCAACTCGAAAACCCACCTCGACGCCGCCGGGGCGCCGACGGTTGAGCTTTCCCAGCACGATGCCGACGTACGCGGCCTGGCCGACGGACAGTGGGTTGAGGTGTACAATGATCGAGGACGGTTCCGCGCCCGCGTCGCACTCAGTGGTGCCGTGGGTGACGGCGTGGCCGCATCCAACGGCATCTACTGGAACCGGCTCAGCCCCGGGGGATCGAACGTCAACGCCACCACCTCGTCGGCGCTGACTGACATGGGGGGCGGAGCGACCTTCTTCGACAACCTTGTCGAGGTACACGCGGTCGAGATCGATCCCGAACCCTGATCCCGCACCATTCGGATGGAGGGCCGCCCCGTGTCCGCGACCCAAGGCTGGTGGAACGACTTCTTCTCCGGTCTCGCCGTCGACTTCTGGCGGCAGGCCGTGCCCCCCGAACTGACCGAGGCGGAGGCGGTTTTTCTCGCGCGACATCTGGGGGTGGGACCGTCGTCGCGGCTGCTGGACGTCCCTTGCGGCGACGGTCGGCTCGCGATCGAACTGTCGGCCCGAGGCTTCCGGCTCGCGGCCGTCGACATCTCCACTCAGTTCCTGGAGCACGCGGGCCGGGAGTCGTCGTCACGCGGTCTCGACATCGAGTGGCGGCATGCCGACATGCGCGACCTGCCACCGTTCTGTGACTTCGATGGGGCCTTTTGCTTCGGCAACAGTTTCGGTTACTTCGGTGATGCCGGGGACCTGGAGTTTTTGAATTCCGTCCACGACTCCCTGCGGCCCGGCGCTCGGTTCGCGATCGACGTTCACATGATCGCCGAGGTTCTGTTCCCTCAGTTTGAAACCGAGTTCGACTATGAGGCCGGCGACATCCAGCTTCTTCTCTCGAACCGTTACGAACCGACCGAGGGTTGCGTCTACACCGATTACACGTTCACACGAGGGGACACGATTGAGCGGCGGTCGAACGTGCATCGCGTCTACACCTGCCGGCAGGTTCTCGAGATGCTCGCCGAGGCCGGCTTTGCCGATCCCGTGATCTTCGGTGGGCTGGAGGGGGAACCGTTCGTCATCGGTTCGTCGAGGCTCGTCGTGGTGGTGACACGGACCTGAGCCCGACCCAACCCGACCCGGCACGAGCACCCTTCGCGACGATTGGACTTCGACGAGACAACCGCCCCATGTGGTCCCGCCTGTTGCGACAATTCCCGAGATGCACGACGCCCCGGCTCGTCGATCTGACGATCACCCTGTATTCTCGCGAGGGTTGTTGCCTCTGCGACCAGGCACTCGACCTCCTGCGCGACCGTCAGGGGCGCGATGGGTTCGCGCTGGAGGAGGTGGACATCGACACCGATCCAGCCCTGGTCGGGCAATTCGGAGAGTTCGTCCCGGTGGTGGCCCTGGGGGGCAAGGTGCGGTTCCGGGGCATCGTCAACCCGGCGTTGCTGGACCGTTTGCTTGAGGCGGAGGGTCGTTCTCGGTCGGGAGCGGCCTCCGACGAGGGACGTTGAGATGGGCTGGACGTTGCCTTCGAACGCGGTGCTGGGGATCTTCGGCAAGCGGCCCGACCCGGAACGGGTCAAGACGCGCCTGGCGGCCGAGTTCGGTGCCGAGTTCGCCGCCGAGGCTCATGAGGCGATGCTCTTGGACACGATCGGGACGTACGCTTCCGAGCGGGTGCTGACGGATGACGGCCGTCGCGTGCTGGTCTTCGACCCTCCCGACGCCGGCCCCTGGTTCGACGCGCGCGTTCCCGCCACCTTCGCGCTTCAGCCCCAAGTGCCGGGCGACCTCGGCGCCCGCATGCGGGGCTTCTTCGAGGGAGAGTTCGAGGACGGCGCCTCGATGGTCGTGCTGATCGGCTCGGACAGTCCGACGCTCGACCCCACGCACGTCATCAGCGCGTTTTTGTGTCTGGAGCAAGGTCGAGACGTTGTCCTCGGGCCGTCCACCGACGGCGGGTACTACCTGATCGGGCCGGCCACCCGTGCCCCCGATCTTCGAGGCGATCCCCTGGAGCACCCCGCATGTGCTCGCGCGGACGGTCGATTTGATTCAGGGTTCAGGACGTTCGCTGGCCGTCCTGCCACCCTGGTACGACATCGACACGCCCGACGACTGGCGTGTTCTTGAGGGACATATTCGCGCCCTTCAACACGCTGGAATCAACCCGCGATTGCCCAGAATCGAGGACATGCTGGCTCGTGTCGTGTCATGAGCTCAGGACGGGCGGCCGAGGACCTCGCAATAATAGAGTTCGCCACGACTGTTGCGGGCCACGCCGACCCCGATCTCGACGAAGTCGGGGTTCATCAGGTTCTGTCGGTGGCCCGGGGAACTCATCCAGGCATACGTCAGGCTACTAGCGTCCCGGAAGTTGAAGGCGATGTTCTCGCCGAGCAGGGAGAAGCTGTAACCAACGTAGTTCGCCCGACTCTGGAGGTCCGGCAGGGCCGCCCCGTTGAGGGTGTGCTCCATGCGGTCGACCCGGGCCATCGCCTCGGCGTGAAGCTGGGCCATCCGGGAGAGCTTCGGGTTGACCGTCACGACCGCCAGCCCGCCCTTCTGACGCTCGGCGTTCGTGTACACCACCACCTGGTCCGCGAGGGGGGCAAGATCCTGGTCCGTCGTCGAGGGGGATGTTACCACCGGCGTCGTGGGGGGCCATGACGGTATGGTTGGTGGTGGCGTGGGTCTCGACGGAGGAATCACCACCTGGGCCAACGGGGGTGGAGGGGCCTCCGTGATCCCGTTAATCGTGTCGATCCCCTCGCCGCCAATTAGATTGTCGAACCCGCCGAGGCCCAGGATGGTGTCATTGCCGTCGTTGCCGAACAGCACTTCATCCCCCGTAGTGCCGATCACCACGTCATTTCCGGCGCCGGCATTGATGCCGATCGGCAGGCTATTCGCCCCGATCCGGGTCATCGCGATCCCGTCGTCGCCGCCCCCGCCATGGATCACGATTCCCTGGAACCGGAACGCGCGGAGCTTCTGGGTTCCATCCAGAGTAATGATGGCCATCCCGGTCCCCAGGCCCCCCCAACGCGGGTTGGGGGGAAATGCCCGGTACGTGACCTGGATCAGATCAGCGGCCTCCGTTCCCTGGATCATCAAGACGTTGCCCACGACGTTGACCGTCGTGCCCGCCGCCATCAAGGATCGTTCTTCCAGGATCTCGCCGTTCGGCTGGAACCGTTTTGTGGTGTTCGGGCTCAAGGTGTTTCCTCTCATTGAGGACCGCGCTCGACGGGTTCAATCCCGATGCGCCACACGTCCTCCCTAGACTCGTGTCCGCCTCGCCCGTCGTCGCAGTCTCTTGGAAATGACGTAACCCTGGTCCGACAGGGGCCAGGCTCTCCCAGAAGCGTTGGGAAGCCACTGGTAATCTAGGTCATTGGAGACGAAAGAAGCGAGATTGTAGCGTGCAACGAGGAAATTTGGGAGGCGTGGGTAATTTTTCTCTGAAGGCCCTCAGAAATGCCGACACCAGCCCGATTGCCGAGGGCCCGTTCGAGTCCATTGGGAACAATTGAGAACGGCGGGCGAACCGCGTGCGAATCAAGCGTGGACCCTATTGCCAGGACAGGGCCGCCGCCATGCTTGACCGTTCGGCGGGAGCAGACATACGATGGACAGGCGTTGAGGAACGAGCGAGTCGACCGGCTGTCGGCCACCTTGAGAATAGGAACAGTTCGGGCGTGTCGAGGCGAGCCGGGGAACGTTCGGCGTCGTCGTGGCCGCGGTTGTTGGCCCGGCTGTGGAAGGTCCGGACTGGCCAGAGGGTTGGGTGGGGAATCCCGTGACGATCACGTTGAATGGCGAGCAGCAGTCATTGCCGGATGGGCTGACCGTGGCCGGGTTACTGGGTCATCTGGAGTTGCGCCCCGAGCACGTGGCGGTCGAGCGGAACCGGGAGTTGGTCCCTCGCGCTCGACAAGTCGATGCCCGACTCGAGGAGGGTGATTCTCTGGAGATCGTCACCCTGGTGGGTGGTGGGCGCCCCGAGGTCGAGCCGATCGCCGCCCCGACGGCCGAGCCCCTGACCATCGGTTCCCACAGCGTCCACAGCCGCCTGTTCGTCGGGACCGGCAAGTACGAGACGATGGAGTTGATGCGCGACTGCCTGACCGCCAGTGGTACGGAGGTCGTGACGGTCGCCGTCCGTCGCGAACGGTTGATCGACAAGGACGGCCGTAACCTGCTGGATTACATCGACCTGTCGCGTCTCACCATCTTGCCGAACACCGCCGGTTGCTTCACGGCCGATGAGGCCCTCCGCACCGCCCGGCTCGGCCGCGAGATCCTCGACGGCCTGAACAACCCCGGCGCCGACTGGGTCAAGCTGGAGGTCCTGGCCGACCGAAAGACGCTGCTGCCCGACCCCGTGGCCACGCTCGAGGCCACCCGTGTCCTGGTGCGGGAGGGCTTCCAGGTTCTTTGCTACACGAGCGATGATCCGGTGATGGCCCGTCGCCTGAAGGCCGAGGGAGCGGCCAGCGTCATGCCCGCCGGCAGCCCGATCGGCAGCGGCCAGGGCGTGCTCAATCCGTCAAACATCCGGATCATTCTCGAAGACCTCAAGGAGGACGACCCGAGCTATCCGGTGATCGTCGACGCGGGTGTCGGCACCGCCAGCGACGTGGCGATCGCCATGGAACTCGGTTGCGACGGCGTGTTGCTCAACACCGGCATCGCCGGCGCGACCGACGCTCTTCGCATGTCCCACGCCATGCGCCTGGCCTGCGAGGCCGGCTACCTGGCCGCCCGGGCCGGTCGAATTCCCGAGAAAGCTCTACGCGACGGCATCGAGTCCCCTCGGAGGCCTGGTCGGTGGTTCCGGTTAAACGCAGGACGTTGCGGAACGACATCATCCGGCCGGATTCGGGCCGGGTGCCGACGCGCCCCCAGCGTAAGGGCTCTTGTCGGGGTGGGTCGGGACTCACCATACTGAACGCGCCCGGTGACACGGCCAGGGAACGGGTTCGTCGTGCGCGACGCCGGTGGAGTTCCGGGCCATTTCCGTCAAACCCCCGATTCTCGAGAGCGCTCGCTCGATGGCAAATCGCCTTGACGAACCCAGGGTCTTCGACTTCGTCAGCCTGTTCGCGCCTTGGCGGCCCTGTCGGTCTTCTACTTCCACTTCCAGATCCACATCCTCTGCGGATATCCCGAGCGAGCAATCGATCCCCAGACGTGGACCGGCCGGTTCGTCCATGGGTCGCTGTTCGATTTCGGCCGGTACGGGGTCGGGGTATTCTTCATCATCAGCGGCTTTCTGATTCCTTCCACGTTGTCCCGGCCCAACGCCACCGTCGGGCAATTCGCCTCGCATCGGTTCTTTCGACTCTACCCGGCCTACTGGATTTCGATCCTCCTGTTCCTGGTGATGGCCTGGCTGGAAGGGTTCGTGCATGAGGTGCCGATTCGGACCGTGCTGGTCGACCTTACGATGCTCCAGAAGTTCGTGGGGGTCGAGGACCTTGTTGGGGTGTTCTGGACGTTACAGATCGAGATGATCTTTTACGGTCTGTGCGTGGCCCTGTTTCTGGGAGGTCTGCTGGAACGTCGGCTTGCCCTGATCCTGTTCTGGCTCGGGGCCGCCCTGTTCCTGGCAACGGCCCGGAACATCACCGGGCGTGGGTTGCCGGTCGCTGTCCCGATGGCTCTCTCGCTGATGTTCCTGGGAGACATGTTTCGGGCGTACACACGGAGAGAGGTGGCGAGAACGACTGTGATTCGTGCGCTGGGGTCGATTGGGATCGGCCTGATTCCCATCTGCCTCCTGGGTTACGGTGAGGCTGGGCTGGCGGCCCTGACCGCGAACTACGCGGCGGTGGCCACCTTCCTCGCCGCGTACAAGTTCCGGAATTGGATCGGTCGAGATGGCCCGGTGACGACGACGTACACCTACTTCAGCGATATCTCGTATTCGATCTACCTCCTCCACGCCGCGGTCGGATTGCGACTGGCAGGGATGGTGTTCAAAAAGTACGATAGCGGGCTCTGGGCCGCCGTGGTTGCCGTTGTCAGTACACTGGTGCTCTCGACGTTGGTGTACCGTTTGGTCGAGTTGCCGTGCATCCGGCTGGGGAAGCGGTTGTCGCGACGGGGTGCGTCGCGGCGCCACCCCGAACCGATCACGACGACACCCGAGCCGGTGACTCACTCGGCGTGAGTCATTTCCGGCGATGGTGTGGCGGTTCCGATCACTGTCGAGATTGAGTCCGGCCACGGTCACGCGAGCCCCTCGCTTCCAGGGATGGTTCGGATGCCCAGTCTGGAGACCCGCTCAATCCTTGGCCCCGACGGCGCCGTGGCTCGTCGGCTGAAGGGCTACGAGGCGCGGGCCGAGCAGTTGGAGATGGCGGAGGCGGTCGCGAAGGCAATCGAGGGGGAGCATCACCTGATGGCCGAGGCGGGCACGGGGGTCGGCAAGAGCTTCGCCTACCTGGTCCCCGCGATCCTGGCGGCGGCCGAGGGGAAGAAGGTCGTCGTCTCGACTCACACGATCAACCTCCAGGAGCAACTCCTGCAGAAGGACATCCCGTTCCTGAGGGCGGTGATGCCGCAAGAGTTCACGGCGGTGCTGGTCAAGGGCCGGTCGAACTACGTCAGCTTGCGGCGGCTGGAGGCGGCCCAGTCGCGGGCCGACGCCATCTTCGGTCGCATGGACGATTTCGACCAGCTTGCCCACATTGCCCTCTGGGGCCGGCAAACCGAGGACGGGAGCCGATCCGACCTCGACTTCAAACCGAACTTCTCCGTCTGGGAGGCCGTCTCCAGCGACAGCGGCAACTGCCTGGGGAAGAAGTGCCCCCGGTTCGCCGACTGCTTTTACTTCAAGGCGCGACGGCGAGTGTGGTCGGCGAACATCCTGGTCGTCAACCATGCCCTGTACATGACCGACCTGGCCCTGCGGACCGCCGGGGCCGGCTTTCTGCCCGAACACGACGTGGCGATCTTCGATGAGGCCCACACGCTGGAAGGGGTCGCCGCCGAGCACCTGGGCTTGCGGGCGTCCGACGCCGGGGTCGAGTACCTCCTGTCCCGGCTCTACAACGAGCGGACCCGCAAGGGATTGCTGGCCTATCATCGAGATGGTCGAGGCGGTCGCCAGGGTGCAGGAGGCGCGCACGGCCGCCGAGCAGTTCTTCGCCTCGGTCGGCGACTGGCAACGTCGCCACGGCTCGCCGAATGGCCGGCTTCGTCGTTCCCTGCCCTTGGCCGACACCCTGGGCGACGCCCTGCGTAAGCTGGGGCAAGCGATCGGCCGTGGGTCGGAGGACGTCGAACCCGAAGAGCAACGGATCGAGCTGATCGCCGCGATGGAGCGTTGCGAGGCGATGGCCGACACGCTGGGCGCCTGGCTCGATCAGGGCGATCCCGAGTCGGTCTACTGGATCGAGATGGATCAAGGCCCGCGCAAGAGAGTCACGCTCGCGGCGGCGCCGGTGGATGTCGGCCCGACGCTCCGACGCGCCCTGTTCGACCGGGTGCCGACCTGCGTGCTGACCTCCGCGACGCTGGCCGTCGGCAACCCGCCCGGCTTCCAGTTCGCGAAGTCACGGATCGGCCTGACGAAGTGTGAATCGCTGCAACTTGGCAGTCCGTTCGATTACGCGAAGCAGGTCACGATCCACATCCCGCGCGACCTGCCCGACCCCTCGCTGGAGAACGCCGAGTTCGAGCGCTGCGTGGTCGGGGCGATCCGGCACTACCTGGCGAAAACCCACGGCAAGGCCCTGGTGTTGTTCACCTCGCACCGGATGCTCTCGGCCTCCGCCCGAGAGCTGGCCCCCTGGCTGGCCGAGCGGAACATTGCCCTGTACGCGCAAACGGACGGCATGCCGAGGTCGAAGATGGTCGAGGCGTTCAAGGCCGATGTGGATAGCGTCATCTTCGGCGCCGAGAGCTTCTGGCAGGGCGTGGACGTGCCGGGCGAGGCCCTCTCGAACGTCATCATCGTCCGATTGCCCTTCAGCGTGCCCGATCATCCCCTTGCTGGAGGCCCGTTTGGAGGCCATCCAGCGACGGGGCGGAAACCGGTTCTTCGACTATCAGGTTCCTGAGGCGATCATCCGGTTGAAGCAGGGGTTCGGCCGTCTGATCCGCTCGAAGAACGACCGGGGCATCGTCGCGATCCTCGACCCGAGGGTGCTGACGAAACCCTACGGCCGACAGTTCCTCGCATCGCTGCCCGAATGCCCCAGGGTGGTCGATGTGCTCGGAAGGGAGCGATAATCTCAGAGCGTGTCTGAGACACGTTCAACTCGGCGCAGGGTGGGTGGAGCGACAGCGGAACCTACCGTCAAACGTTTCGGATTGGTGAGTTCCGCTGTCGTTCCACCCGCCCGTCACGAACCGTCTCGTCCACCCTCTCAAGATCGCCCTCCGCAGGAGCGGTGATTGCCCTCGTTGCCTGTGGAATGAGCCACGAGCCTTGCCTCGTGCTCTAATAGCCATTGCTTGCGGTGCAGGCCGCCGCCATATCCCGTAAGCGTGCCCGACGCGCCGATGACCCGATGGCAGGGCACGATGATCCCGATGGGGTTCCGGCCGTTCGCGAGGCCGACGGCGCGACTCGGCGCCGGGGCGGCCGATGCGACGGGCCAGTTCGCCGTAGCTGATCCGTTCGCCGGAGTTTAACGCCTGGAGTTCCCTCCAGACGACCCGCTGAAAGTCGGTCCCCTGGAGCCGGATCGGCACGTCGAACCGCGTCGCTTCGCCCTCGAAATACGCGTGCAACTGATGTTCAACCTCGCGAAAGGGGCCGGGATCGCGACTTCCAGGAAGCCCCGACGGCCTTTCCGTTGGACGTTTGTTGCTCCATGTACAGGCCGGTCAAGACATCGCCATCCGACACGAGCAGCAGGTCGTCGATGGGACTGGGCATGATCGTGTAGTAGGTTGCCTGAATCATCGTGCCGACTCCTCGGAATGGCCGTCCGTTGTCCCGTTCCATTTCAAACGTTCGTTGATCCGTTCCACAAGTGCAACGCCGCGGACGACCGCCAGGGCCGCCTCGCCTTCGCCAGTTCAAGGAACTCGCGTCTGGAGAGCCACGGGCCTCCGCTCCCGGGACGGGCGTTGGGTTCGTTCGGAAATCTGTTGCAATTCACTATGAAATCAAGTGATTGCGTCGAGATAATTTCGTGATTCCGGCGCCTCGCCTGGACCTCGAATCGCCCTGTTGGGTTCGTTTGGCGCCGGTTTGGAGGAGACGCTCCGCCGTCACGATCGTCAAACTCGATGCCTGCGATCCGGGTTGCCAGCAAGCCGGGTGGTCGCGTGGCGCGCACTGTTCCTACATCGTTCAGTATCGAGGCCGAGCCCCCGGATGTTCTGTCGAATTTGGAAATCCCCGAGCGGATGGAGATCGGAGCGGGGCCTCGGGAATTCCATCTTCTTCAGAAAGGCGTTGCAGTGCCCGTCAGGTTCGCCTGATCGGGCGCCCGCGCGGTCTTTCCCCGAACCCCCGATTAGGCGGGTGAGTCGGGCAGGTTGGCGTGTTTCGTAAAACGAGAGGATGGTGCCTGGGGTCGGGTTTCGCTAGGCTAGGAAGAATTGATGGGAACGCTGCGTCGCGTGTCGTAGGTTGGGCGTTGACGCGAACTCCGACTCGACTTGAGGCGATCGCAACGTCTCTCGATGGCGGCCGGGGCACGCAAGGGAGAGCCGGATGATGGAGAACGGGGAGCAGGGCAAGGGCAAGCTGGGTCGGCGTGACTTCCTGGCCGCCGCGACGGGACTGTCGGCCTATTCCGTCTATGTCTTCGGTAAGGGCGCGCACGCGGCGGACGGCCCCGAACGAACGCCAACGGAAATCCGAGAGGCGTTCGAGGCCCTTTGCCCGACCGACCCGGAGGCGGCCCGCCGCCGGTTCGACGGCGAGCCGAACATGACGCTCGTCGAGCTGGACGCGGACCTCCTGGTCGCCGGCGGCGGCCCGGCCGGCGTCTGCGCGGCGCTGGCCGCGGCCCGCAACGGGGCGAAGGTGATCCTCGTGCAGGACCGCTCCCGGCTGGGGGGCAACTCCTCCAGCGAGGTCAAGATGCACGTCGTTGGGGCGAACAGCCACACGGCCCGCCCCGGCTGGCGTGAGAGCGGACTGATTGAGGAATTCCGGCTCGATGACGCCGCCAACAACCCCCAGCGGAGCTGGGAGCTGTGGGACCTGCTCCTCTACGACAAGCTGGTCAGCGAGCCGAACGTCACGCTGCTGCTCGACACGGTCCTCTACGCCGCCGATGTCGATGACGGCCGCATCACGCGCGTCATGGCCCGTTGCGACAAGACCGAGCACCTCTACCGGATCAACGCGCGCTATTACGCTGACTGCACGGGCGACGGCCGTCTGGCGCTGGAAGCCGGCGCCACGATCCGCTGGGGGCATGAGGATCGCAACGAGTTCAACGAGCCCCTGGCCTGGGAGCAGCCGACCCGCGAGACGCTCGGCTCCAGCCTGCTGTTCACCGCCCGTGACTACGGCCGTCCCATGCCGTACACGCCGCCGTCCTGGGCGCGCCCGATCACCGAGAGCCAGCTACGGTTCCGCGGCGTCGGCAAGACGAGCTGGGAGTACGGCTACTGGTGGATCGAGTGGGGCGGCATCACCGACACGATCCGCGACAACGAGCGCATCCGCTTCGAGTTGCTGTCGATCGTCACCGGCGTCTGGGACTACATCAAGAACTCGGGCAAGTTCCCCGAGGCCGAGACCTGGGCGATGGACTGGGTCGGCATGGTCCCCGGCAAGCGTGAGAGCCGTCGCATCGAGGGGGACCATATCCTCACGCAGCAGGACCTGATGGGCCTCAACGGCGCCGTTCGACGATGCCGTGGCCATCGGCGGCTGGAACCTCGACGAGCACCCGCCCGGCGGCTTCGACGCCAGTGACATCCCGCCGTTCGTCAGCATCCGGCTGCCGGAGGTCTACAACATCCCCCTGCGGTCGCTCTACAGCAAGGACGTCTCGAACCTGTTCATGGCCGGGCGCAACGCCAGTTGCAGCCACGTGGCGTTCACCTCGACCCGCGTCATGGCCACCTGCGCCGTGATGGGCCAGGCGGCCGGCACCGCTGCCGCCCTGTGCGCCCGCCACGACGTAACCCCTCGCCAGTTCTACAAGGACAAGGCCCGGCTGAAGGAGCTCCAGCAAACGCTCCTGCGCGACGACCAGACGATCAAGGGCCTCAAGAACGAGGACCCCGCCGACCTGGCGCCGTCGGGCGAGCGTCACCGCCTCGTCGGTGTCCAAGGACTCGAAGCCCGAGAACGTCCTCGATGGCTTCGTCCGCGACATGGAAGGCGAGATGAACCACCGCTGGATCGCCCCGATGTCGGGCGAGGGGGCGTGGATCGAGCTGGCCTGGCACGAGCCGCAGACGATCAAGACACCTCCAGTTCACCTTCGATACCGGCTTCCACCGCGAGTTGACCCTCACCGCGTCCGACTCCCACAACGCCCACATCATCCGCGCCCCCCAGCCGGAGACCGTGCGCGACTACCGCGTCTTCGCACGCACCCCGGACGGACGCGAGGTTGAGGTGGCCCGCGTCGAGGGCAACCATCAACGGCTGCGCCGTCACGATTTCGCCCCGGTTCGTGCCCGTTCCTTGAGGATCGAGGTCACGGCCACCAACGGCTCGGACCAGGCTCGGATCTACGAAGTACGCTGTTACGGTTGATCGTGGGACGAGCGGGGAACCAGCCCCGGCTCCCGAGGTGTGCTCCCCGTCTCCTCGAGGGTTCCCAATTTCATGGCGACCGTTCGCTGCCGACGACCGGCCATGGCGACTTTCTTCGAGGCCTGGCTGGTCGGCGAGGACCCCGAACATCTGGCTGCGGTGGGTGAGTCGGCGCTCGACGAGATCGCGCGCGTCGAACGCCTGCTGTCGCGTCACGACCCGTCGGCGGAACTCGCTCGGGTTAATCGCGAGGCGGCCGGCGGTCCGGTCCGCGTGGATCTCGAGATGTTCGCGATCCTGGTCGATTGCCTGGGCTGGTACGAACGAACCGAAGGGGCCTTCGACGTCGGTTGCGTCCTGTCCGGCGAGCCGACCGGGGCCCCGTCGCGTCCGCTCCCCGAACGACTGGCCTTGAGCCCGGATCGCTGCACCGTGCGGTTCCTGGACGACGGTCTCGTGCTGGACCTCGGTGGCTACGGTAAGGGCTATGCCCTCGATTCCGCGGCTCGTCTGTTCGCCGAGTTCGGTGTCCACTCCGCCCTGATCCACGGCGGGACAAGCTCGGTCCTGGCCCGAGGAACCCAGGAGAACCACCTCCCCTGGCGCGTCGGAGTGGCCGACCCGTTCACCGACGACGCTCGGGAGGTGACGTGGGTCGATCTGATGGACCGGGGGTTCTCGACATCGGCCGCGCTCGACCGGGATGCGGACCAATCCGACATCGTGGACCCGTCCACGGGAGCACGCCTACGACGGCAGGCCGGGTGCGTTGTGATCGCGTCGAAGGCCCTGGATGCCGAGGTGCTCAGCACGGCGTTGCTCGCGATGGGGGAATCGCGCGCGACGAGTTACCTGCTCCACCAGGATGGACGTTTGCCGCCCGGGTTGTCGGTCGCATGGATCCGTCAATTCGAGGAGCAGCCGCAACTACGGTGGATCCGAGGAGGCTAGGGAGTCATGGCGAATCTCCGGACCGACCGGCGACGATTCCTCACGAGTTCCGCGGCGCTGTTGCTCAGCGGTGTTGCCAGGGCCGCCGACCCCCGGCCCGGGAACGATGACCAGGGAAGAACCCGCGTTGCCGTCGTGGGTACGGGGCCCGCGGTTCGGACCTGATCCGTGCCCTGGCGACGATCGATCAGGCCGAGATCGTCGGTGTTTGCGACGACTACCCGCCTCACCTGGAGCGGGCCCGTCAGTACGCCGGGGACGCTGTCCCGGCGTTCGAGGACTTCACCCGGATGCTACGCGACACCAGGCCCGAGGCGGTCGTGATTGCGACCCCTCTGGACCGTCATCATGCGATGTGCCTTGAGGCCCTGGATGCCGATTGCGCCGTCTTCTGCGAGAAGACGATGTGCTACAGCATCGCACAGGCCCGGGAACTGTCTGATGCGGTCGCCCGCCGCGCGGCGGTTTTCCAGGTTGGGATCCAGCGTCGCTCCAACGCGATCTACCGACAGGCCGCCGCGATGGTCAAGGCCGGCATGCTCGGCCCGATCACGACGATCAAATGCCAGTGGAACCGGCACAACAACTGGCGGCGGCCGGTCCCGGTCCCTCGCGGCGATGCCCGCTGGAACGCACTCGATCGCCGGCTGAACTGGAGGCTCTATCGCGAGACCTCAAAGGGCCTGATGGCCGAGCTGGCCAGCCATCAGCTCGATGTCGCGAACTGGCTACTCGGGGTTCCCCCCCGTCGGGTGATTGGCTCCGGAGGCATCGACTACTGGCGCGACGGCCGCGAGGTTTACGATAACGTCTCCTGTATTTACGAGTACGAGCTACCGGTGCCGATCCCGGCGGGGAGACGGGCCACCGGCGTCTCCCACGATGCCGGCGACCTATACCGTGCGAGTCGCCTACGCCTCGATTCAGAATAACGCGTACGAAGGCGCTTCCGAGCTGGTCATGGGGACCAGGGGGACTCTCTTTCTCACCCAGAACAAGGGGCTGTTCTTCCGTGAGCAATCCCTGGATGACCCCGGCTGGGGTCGCGATGGCTCCGGCGACAACGCCACGGTGATCACCTCCGGCAAGACACTCAAACTGTCCAACGACCCCTGGGCGCATCGAGGCAAGCCGTTCGAGATCGACGCGCACGGCGACGATACCCGCGACGAACTGGTCGCGTTCCTCGAATCGGTGTCCACTGGGAATACGGCAACCGTCTGCGACGCACGAAGCGGTCTGATCAACGCGGCGACTGTCCTCATCGGCGATGAAGCGATGCGAACCGGTCAGGCCGTGACGTTCCCGGACGATCTGGTCTGATTGGCACCGCCGCAACGACAGGGGCCCTCGGAAAACCTCCTTGCGGAAGTCCGGCCGCCTACTAGGATTGGTACGTTCGGGGGTGTAGAATAAGGATCTCATGGACCAATTCTCGAGAGCGGCCACGGAGCCGCGCCTGATTTCCGGGGCATTTCGCCCCGACGGAACGCCTCTCGAATGCTCTCCAAGCGGATCATCCCCTGCCTGGACGTCGACCGTGGCCGCGTGGTCAAGGGGACGAACTTCCTGAACCTGCGCGATGCGGGCGATCCGGTCGAGGTCGCTGCCCGTTACGAACAGGAGGGGGCCGACGAACTGGTCTTCCTCGATATCACCGCCAGCCATGAAAATCGGGGGATCATCCTTGATGTCGTTCGCCGGACGGCGGAGGTCTGCTTCATGCCGGTGACGGTCGGCGGTGGCATCCGCACCCTCGACGACATCCGGGCCCTGCTCAACGCCGGCGCCGACAAGGTGTCGATCAACTCGACCGCGGTACGAGATCCCGAGTTCGTCTCGAAGGCCGCCCGCCGGTTCGGCAGCCAGTGCATCGTCGTCAACATCGACCCGAAGCGAGTCTTGAAAGACGGTCAGGAGTTCTGGGAAGTTCACATCAACGGCGGCCGGGTGCCGACGGGGCTGGAGGCAGTCGCCTGGGCCGTTGAGGTCGAACGTCGCGGCGCCGGCGAGATCGTTCTGACCAGCATGGATGCCGACGGAACCAAAAACGGATATGATCTGCCGATGACCCGCGCCGTGGCCGACGCGGTCGAGGTTCCCGTGGTCGCCTCGGGCGGTTGCGGCAGTCCCGAGCATATGCGGGCCGCCTTCGACGAGGGCCGGGCCAGCGCCGCCCTGGCGGCCAGCATCTTTCACTATCGCGAATTCACGATCGCCGAGACCAAGCAGTACCTGGCACGCCACGGAGTGACTGTCCGGCAGACGTCGGAGAACCTCGCCAGTCGACGGTAGTCGGTTGGGAGGGGCCCGGATCGGGGCGAACGTCAGCCCCGGGCGGTTGTTTCGTTTCCAACGTGGGCCGGCACCATTCCCCAAGTTTCCTGATTGACGACTGTGTGCGGATTCCTGGAGGCCCCCCATGTCCAGCGCCGTCGAAGCCAAGGCCGTCGAACCCGCGCAGGCGAATGAGCCCGAGGCCAACAAGCTGTTCCGGATGGTCATGAAACATCAGGGCTCGGACCTTCACCTCAAGGTCGGCCTGGCGCCGGCGATGCGGCTCTCGGGCGTGCTGCGGCAGATGCAGATGCCGCCCCTGTCGATCGCCGACATGGAGCGGCTCATGTTCCCGCTCCTGTCCACCCGGCAACGGGCCATCCTCGAGGACGAGGGGGGCGTGGACTTCGCTCACATCGTCTTTGACCCCAATGGCGACGAGACCCGCTTCCGTGTCAACCTGTTCCGGCAGCGCGGTCGGCTCAGCCTGGTGGCGCGGCGGGTCAACACCTCGATCCCGGACTTCGAGGGCCTGGGACTTCCGCCGGTCCTGGGAGAGATTGCCGCGGCCGATCAGGGGATCATCATCCTGGCCGGCGTGACCGGCTCGGGCAAGTCGACGACGATCGCCTCGATGTTGAACTACATCAACAGCCGGGAGCGTTGTCATATCGTGACCATCGAGGACCCGATCGAGTTCACCTTCAAGGACGACAAGTCGATCATCAATCAGCGCGAGGTCGGCATCGACGTCATTGACTGGGACACGGCGTTGAAGCACGCCGTGCGGCAGGACCCGGACATCATCCTTGTCGGCGAGATGCGGGACCAGGCCACGTTCAAGGCCGCGATGCACGCCGCCGAGACCGGCCACCTCGTCTTCGGGACGATCCACGCCTCCGGCTCGCCCTCGACGATCAGCCGCATCCTCGACCTGTTCCCCCAGGACATGCACCCGGCGATGCGGCAGAACCTGGCCTTCAATCTCAAGGCGGTCATCGCGCAGAAACTCCTGCCGACGACCAAGGAGTACAAGGAAAAGACCGGCGCCGGCCGGGTGCCACTGGTCGAGATCATGCGCATGAACCCGACAGTGCGCAAGCTGATCCTCAACGAGGATGACATCAAACTCGCCCAGGCCATCCGTCTTGGCAAGGAGGAGGGCATGGTCGATTTCACCGAGAGCCTCCGGCAACTCGTCGTCGACGAGAAGGTCGAGCGCTCGACGGCCTTCGAGGTCGCTCCGAACCCCGAGTCCCTGCGAATGGCCCTCAAGGGAATCACTCTGCCGGAGCAGGGCATCCTGTGATCTACTGTCTTGTGGGGTGGGTCTCGCCCACCGTCTCCCGGCCTGTCGCGGTGTTGGGCCGTGCCCAGCCGCCAAGGGCCCGTTTCCTTCGGAGCGAGCGCGCGATGTCCCGCCGATCGATCCTGCCCGTCGCGATCTTCGCCCTGGCAACCTTCGGCACCTCGGCCGGGGCCGAGGCCGCCGATTGGGCCGGCCTGTTGCTCGCCCAGTCCTCGGCCATCGCCGGCCAGCGCGGGCCGGGCATGTACCTGAACCTCTTCAAGTTCCTGCCCGTCCTGGCCCTGTTCCTGATGTGGACGTATACCACGCACTGGGTCGATGACGACACCCGGGAACTGAACAACATCCGTTTCGAGATGTGGAACTCGGTCGTGTTTTTCAGCGGCCTGCTCGGGTTTGCCCTGCTCTGGGCCATCCCGTTCTTCCCGATCGGGATCATGCTCCTGTTGCTCGCGTACTTCGTGCCGTTGTTCACGTATGTTTCGGTTCGCAACCAGACGGTCCCCGAAGACCGCAAGGTGATGACCCCCTATCATATCGGGGAGGTCGTCAACGGCATCCTGAACCGGATCGGGATGAAGGGCATCTTCAATCGGGGCGAGTCGGGCAGCGATCGATCGGGGCCGCCGATCAACTTCATCGGCAAGTCTCAGGGGGGCAAGGTCGACCATGGTCTGACCGAACGGGCCGAACAGTCGAAAGTCTTCATGGCGGCGAAGGAGCTGGTCTACGACGCGATCCTCCGGCGATCAACCGACATCCACCTGGAACCGACCCAGGAACAGATGTCGGTTCGCTACCGCATCGACGGCATCCTCCACGCTGCCGAGCCGTTCGACCGGCCGACCGGCGATGCGGTGGTCAACATCTTCAAGGTCCTCTCGGCGATGGACATCTCCGAGAAGCGCAAGCCCCAGGACGGCTCCTTCGGCGCCCGGATGGAAGGTCGCGAGGTCGATTTCCGCGTGGCCACGAGCGGCTCGAAGGGGGGCGAAAAACTGGTCATGCGTATTCTCGACAACGCGACCAGCGCCGGTCGGTTGGAAGAGGTGGGCTTACGTTCCAAGATGGTGCAAGCGGTTCGGGACATCGTCCAGCAACCCCACGGCATGCTGCTCGTCTGCGGCCCGACGGGTTCGGGCAAGTCGACGACCCTCTACGCCTCGTTGCGGGAAATCGACCGCTTCCAGAAGAACGTCATCACGATTGAGGACCCGATCGAGTACCACATCGACAACATCACACAGATGGAGATCAACACCAAGGCCGGCCAGAGCTTCGCCGCCCAGCTTCGCTCGGTCTTGCGGCAGGACCCGGACGTGATCATGATCGGCGAGATCCGAGATGCCGAGACAGCCAACATCGCCTGCCAGGCAGCCAACACCGGCCACCTGGTCTTCTCCACCGTCCACTCCAATGACTCGATCACGGCCCTGTTCCGGCTCCTGGATCTGGGCGTCGAGCCGTTCATGATCGCCTCGGCCCTGTCCGCGGTTCTCGCCCAGCGCCTGGTTCGGGTTCTCTGCGAGGCGTGCAAGGAGCCGTACAAGCCGAAGCCGGAGTTCCTCCAGAAGGCGAACTTGCCCATGGACAAGGTGGATGTCTTCTACAAGCCGCCGGAGAACCCCGAGGAGGTCTGCCCCACCTGCGGCGGCACCGGCTACCTGGGCCGGACCGGCATCTTCGAGTTGCTGGTCATCACCGACGCCATGCGCGACATGATTCGTGAGAACCCCTCGCTCAACGCGATCAAGGCCGAGGCACGCAAGAATGGGATGATCTACCTCCAGGAGGATGGCCTCCGGCAGGTCATCCAGGGCCGGACGTCGATCAAGGAACTGCTACGAGTTGTGAAGTGAGTGTGCGGTCGGATGTCGTCCGCTTGTCAATCAATTCAGCCGAATTCTGGTGGATGAACCGGCCGGGCGAGGCGTGTGATCGGGGATGATGATCTCCTCCGCGGCACTCTCGACCGTCACCTGTGGAGCCCCAACGGAGATCCTTCATGCCCCCGGTCATCATTGATATCGGCGTGATCGTCCTGATCTTGGGGATGA
Source organism: uncultured Isosphaeraceae bacterium (assembly GCA_963779675.1). GTDB lineage: Bacteria > Planctomycetota > Planctomycetia > Isosphaerales > Isosphaeraceae > CAVZZM01. The sequence goes on along the minus strand of CAVZZM010000012.1, from coordinate 414,002 downwards.
CCTACGCCCTTGCCAGCGAGGGGCTTTGGGGCGCGGCCCTGATGTTCTTCAATGCGGTGTTCGCCGGACTGATCGCCTTCAATTTCTACGAACCGCTGGCTGCGCTGCTGGCCACGAACGTGGATGCTCTGTCCGGCTATGCGGATGCGTTGTGCCTTCTGGTGCTCTTCGCGGTTGCGTTGCTGCTCCTGCGGTTAACGACCGATTCGCTCGGTCCGATGATGGTTCGGTTTCCATCGATTGTCTATCATATCGGCCGCTGGTTGTTCGGCCTCCTGGGCGCCAGCGTGACGATGGCGATCATCCTGATCGCGTTCCATGTGTCGCCGATTCACAAGGCGATGTTCTACGGGGCCTATCCGTTCGATCACAAGCCGCCGTTCGGCTGGGGGCTCGACTGGCATTGGCTCGGGTTCTTCCAGTACTCGACCGGTCAGACGTTCGCCATTGCCAACGAGAACGACGATTATTCTGACCCGACGGGCGAGTACGGCTCCGCCAAGGTGTTTGATCCCCGTGGTCGCTGGCTGATCGATCACCAGAACGCTCGGCCTTACGGCGAGGAATTCGTCCCGTCCCAGAGTTCCGGGGATGCCGGCGCCGAGGGGGAGGGGGAGGCCGCCGAGGCGCCCGAGGGATTGGCCGGCGGGCCAGGCAGAGGCGGCCCGGGCCCGGAATTCCCGGGGGCACCGCCGGGGCCGCGGTCGGCCTGGCACCGACAAACCCACTCTGATCCCGAGATCGGCCCCGGTCGAGCCAGTCGCGTCCCGCGAGGAACCGCTTGACGGGAGTCGGGGTGGATCGATTTGTCGGTTCGATTTGGAAGTCGATCGCGATCGAAAATCAACGAGACGACGTGATGGCCGCCGGTACGCGGGCTCGGGCGAAGCGGGGGTCGGGCCGGCGTTCCAGCAGTTCAAACGCGGGCCGGCTCGGGGTCATCGCGGACGAGATTGGGGTCATCGCTGAGAACCGGAGCTTGACCTGATAGATCGCCAGTTGACCGGTCGTCGTCTCAAACACGTACAGCGGGGCGACCCCGCCGTTCATCGCCCCGGTGGATGCCGTCGTCATCGTAAAATGATAACTCCGTCCGGGGGTCAGGCCGAAGTCCGCGACCAGGTCACGCTCGGCGAAATCGCTGAGAACCTGACGTGATCCGGCGGTCTGACGCTCAAACGGGACGGCTGCGAGCAGCTTGCCGCGACTATAATTCAAATAATAGACCGCCTCTTTCGGGATCGGCGTCTTGTTGGCATCCACTTCGATCCCGATCGGCCCGGTCGTCACGATCGAGGCATCAGGGCTGTCCCCGGCGCCGGCCAGTAACAAGGTCGGCTGCCCGCCGCCGGCCATCACCCAGCCCAGGACGATCCCGACAGCCAGCAGCGCGGTTCCCTTCGTGCAGGAACGTGGTTGGAGCATCATCTCGGTCGACTCCTTTCGCCGGTTGGGGTGATGTGCATTTGCCTGCAACTGCCATCTGACTCAATAGTTGCCCTTCGGGCTCGACAAACCAGGCCCTCGGATGGGATGTTGCGGTCGGTCGTCGAAGGGCCGAGAGACCCCGCATCCCGCAACAAGAAGTCGGGGCGAGGCATCATGCCCCGGATGGCCGTGGCCGTCCAGCCCAGCGATGGGGCTCGTGCCCGCCCCATCGGCCTGGTTTCCTGGTACGATGATGTCAACCTGTCGCATCGGACCGTCGTGGCGGCTCGAATCGACGACACCTTCCCGGACGGAGCATCTCCTTCCATGGCGTACTCGCTCGCGCTGATCGTCCTGACGCTCGGGGCTCAAGCCGTCCCCGCGCCCGATCTCGCGGACGATTCCGCGACGCTCCGCGCGGAACTTCGGGCGATTCACGAGACGGAGGCGGCCCAGCTCTCCAGGTTGGCCGCCGGGGCCGAGAAGTCCGGACGTTCCGACGACGCAAAGTCCATCCGTGGGTGGATCGATCCGCCGGTCCCCGAGAACGGCCCGTTGCGATTCGTGCCGCTGCCCGAGTTCGTCGCGCTGGACGACCCGCCGGACGCTCCCGAACCCGGACTGGTGGACGCCCGTCGAGTGCGATCGGAGACGGTCGAGGCCCTGATGGTGCTGGCCCGGCAAGCGGGCGGATCACCGCAAGGTCGGTACGGCCTGGCGATCACCTGTCTACGAGGGGTTCTCGACCGCGACCCCGGGAACCGCGAGGCACGACGGTTGATCGGCTACGTCGCCCACAACGGCGGCTGGGCCACACCCCACGCCGCCCGGAACCTTGCCGCCGGTTACATCCTGCACCCGGAGTATGGTTGGGTTCAGGACGACTGGGTCGAGCACCTGGAGAAAGGAGAGTTGCCGGGCGTGCTTGCTCCGGGTCGGCCCGTCTCCTGGCTCCCCGCCGAACAGGCCGATGCCCTTCGTGCCGATTTCTTCCGAAGGCCCTGGCAGATCAGTACCGAGCACTTCGACATCGCCACCAACGTCCCGCTGGCCGAGGCGATCACCCTTGGCCGCCGTCTGGAGCATGTGCGGGACGCATTCATGACGCTGTTCGCCGACGTGCTCGGCCCGGAGTTCCTGACGATCGACAACCGGTTCCACGACCCTGAACTCTGGGCCAGCCCGTCGGACGAGCGGCACCAGATCTGGTACTTTGCTGACCGGGCGGACTACCTCGCGTTCTTCCGTCGCCTCGGCCGTGACGAGTCGATCAGTCTCGGCTTCTACATGCCGGCGACGGATGCGCGGCGTTACCGGCTTCCCCCCGGTCGTACTTCTTCCGCAATCAGGGCGACCCGCTGGACGGCCTGCCGACGCTCTTTCACGAGGCGTCCCACCAGCTTCTCTTCGAACTTGCCGGTCCGACTCACTACGAGCGGAACGTCGGGCAGTACTGGCTCTGGGAAGGGCTCGGCACGTACTTCGAGACGTTCACCCCGCGGCCCGACGGTGCGTACGAGATCGGTGGCCTGGTCGGCCCCCGCATTGCCAGGGCCCGCGAGGACATCCTCACCAGAGACGTCTATACGCCGATCTCCGAACTGCTGGCGATGGGCGAGGCGAGCTTCAAGGATGAGAGTAAAGTCAACGCTTACTACGCCGAGTCGATGGCGCTGGTCGTCTTCCTGATGCATGCCGACGGGGCCGCCTATCGAGACGGGTTTCTCGACTACGTGGCGGACGCCTATCGGGGCCAGTATCGACCCGGCGGCACGGCGCGGACGCTCATGGAGCGGCTCGGCCTTCCGGCCGAGACGCTTGATGAGCGGTTTCGCCGTGTTCTCGCCGAGGGGGTCGACCCCATCGCCGGCGAAGCGAGACCAGGACCACTCGCACCAGGCGGGAACCTGCGTCTTCCGGGCGAGGGATGATCCTCCCGGAACGTTCGCTCACAACGCCGGCTTAGCTCTCGGAGAGGGTCATTCGCCGACGTATGGCAGCAAGGCCATGAAGCGGGCCCGCTTGACCGCGGCGCTGGAGGCGCGCTGGAACGCGGCGCAGTTGCCGCTCCGCTTGCGGGAGAACATCTTGCTCTGGTTGGTGCAGAGCTTCTTCAGCAGGCCGACGTCCTTGTAATCGACGTACGCCGGGCGGGGGCAGCCTTCCGGCGTGCAGAAGCGGCAGCGATTCTTGCGGTTGCGACCGAAGCGTTTGCGGGGCATGGACCTCGGATCCTCGGACAGACTCGCGATGTCGTATGGGTGGCGGACGGATCTCCCTCATGGGGTCCCGTCGTGACCTTTGGGAAACCACCAATTTAGGGATTCGGCCTGGCCGAGTCAATGCGGAACGAGGTGGATCAGCGGGCCTTCTCGTACCAGAGGCCGGCGATCTCGCCCTCGTGACCCAGGTGGACCGTGAACAGGTAATCGTCCTTACCGAGCGTCGCGCGGTAGCGTCGGGTCTCGCCTTCGTCTTTGCTCTCCAGGTCGATCAGCACGAACGAGCCTATCGGGCCGCTCGCGGCGACTGATCGGGTGGCCTTCCGGCTGGCTTCCGAAGCGAGATGGTCAGCCAGCCTGGTCGTGAAGGCATCTCGATTGATGTCATCGGCGAGCAGTTTGGCCAGGACGGTTCGCAACTGTTCGGTCGTTTCGGGATGAGGGTCCTCGATCGGCTCGGCCAAGGCGACATCGAGCTTGGGGAGGTAGTGAACGGCGAGCGTGCGTTCCAGGGCCCCCAGATCGCTCTCCGCCTGATTGCACAACATGATGATGGTCAGGCCGTCATCCGGATAGCGGGAGAGGATCGACGAGAACCCGGCCGTACCCCCACCATGACTCAGTGACCGATGACCGAACCGCCGGTTGGTCGCCCAGCCGAAGCCATACTCATGGAGTGAGCCATCCGTGAGTCGAGCCGGTGCGTACATCTGCTCGAAGCTCTCCGGCTTCAGCAGTTTTCCCGCACGCAGGGCGGCATCCCACCTCGCCAGGTCGCCAACGGTGGAGATCAGGAACCCGGCGGAGAACGCCGACGACGGAGTGATTGGATCGCGGTTCACCCGCACCAGGCCGAGCACGGTGCCGTATCCCGAGGCCCGGCCCGGGACGATCAGCTTGGGGTTGCTCGGTCGGGTCGTCGACATCCCGAGCGGAGTCAGGATCCGATCCTGAAGAAACTGGGCGAACGGCTCCCCCGTGGCCTTCTCGACGATCAGACCGAGCAGGAAGTAACCCGTGTTGCAGTAACGATATTGCGAGCCTGGTTCGAACTCGAGAGGTGCGTCGGCGACCAGGTCGAGGATCTCCCTGGGGGCATGGTCCTCGCGGGCGAGTGCCATGAAGTCGGTGGCCCCCGTGTAATTCTTGATGCCCGACGTATGGGTCAGCAGATGGCGGATCGTGACCCCTTTCCAGGCGTCCGGTAGGTCATTGAGGTGGTCGGCGATCGGGTCGTCGAGGCCGAGCGCTCCCTCCTCCACAAGCATCATGACGAGCGTCGCGGTGAACGTCTTGGTGATCGAACCGATCTCGTAGACCGTCCCCACCGTCGCAGGGCAGTTTAGTTCGACATTCGCCAAACCGTAGGCCGCCTCCTTGACGACGGAGCCGTCACGAACGACCGCGATTGACAGTCCGGGCAGCCCCTTCTTTTCGAGGTGGCCGGAGACGAGTTCATCCACCTCATCGGCGTTCGCCGCGAGGGACGGGAGAAGCAGGAACGTGAGAATCGCAACCCTTTGGGTTTTCGACATGGGGCCCCTCAACCTGTCTTCTGGTGTCAACCGAAACCGAGGTCCGTCAGGAAGTTCGTCTCTTCGGTGATCATCTCCGGGTCGGCGCCGGAGATCTCGGCGATGATCCGTCGCAGGGTGAACCAGACCTCCGACGGCAGGGAACCCATGTCGCGACCGAGCGTCCCGAAGGAGGACGACGGGATCACGGTCTTGAGGATGCCCCGTAATGTCTCGCAGGAGGCCGGCACGTGGATCGCGAGGGGCCGGGTCAACCGCACGGCGATCCCGAGCAACAGGGGCGTGGTGATCGCGAACCAGCAGACGGCGGCACCGAGCGCCTCGAACGCGAAGCCCGCCAGGTTCCCCCAGACGAACAGGATGAGGCCGAACTGAACCGTGACCAGCCCGCCAATCAAGGCCCGACATAGCCAGGGAGGTCGAACCAGGTCCGGCAATCGCCAGCCCAGGTCGCGGCCGAGGCGGGGCCATGCGTCCGGGAGGTCGTCGGCTGGGATCAACTCGGCCATCCGGGCACCCGGTCGAACGCGCCGACGGTCGATGCCGTGATGGTCCATCAGGGCGCGTCGGAGCCGGTGGAACGCTCTCGAACTCGGGCAGCCAGCCGATCCGCTGCCATCACACGGGAGCTTCAGGAGGATGTAGTGGAAGAGGTCTCCCGCGGTGCGGATCTGCCCGGCCTCGTCGTCGGGGATGGTGATATCAAAGGTTTCCTCGACCTCCATGACCAGTTCAATGGCATCGAGCCCCATGAGACGTCTCCTCGGAGAGGGTGGACACAGGCGCGAACCACCAACGTGCCGGAATGTTGATCCTATGCCAGTTGCGGTCGCTCCATCAAGCACGCTGTCCCACTTGACCGGGAGCCGGCGCATGCGTAGATTCATCAATCATGAGCTTTGAAGTTGAGATCAAGTTCCGGGTTCACGATCACGCCGCGCTTGCCGGACGGCTGTCCGACATCGGCGTGCTGGCCGATGTCCCTCAGGCGCAAAACGATCTGTATCTCTCCCATCCATCACGTGACTTCGCCACGAGCGACGAGGCGTTGCGGCTGCGTCGCGACGGTCAAACAAACCACATCACATACAAAGGACCCAGGCGCGCTGGGCCGACGAAGACCCGCGAGGAGATCGAGATCCCCTTCGCCGAGGGCCCGGAAGGTCGCGCCGACATGGCTCGACTCTTCGAGCGGCTCGGCTTCACGCCGGTCCTGGAAGTCCGGAAGACCCGCCTGACCTACCGGCTCCGGTATCACGGGCGGCCGATAGTCGTGGCCCTGGATAAAGTTGAGAACCTGGGGGCATTCGCCGAGGTCGAGGCCCTGGCGGCCAACGAGGCCGACCTGCCAGCGGCTCAGGACGCGGTGCGGACGCTCGCGGGCGAGTTGGGGCTCACGGATTTGGAACCGCGATCCTACCTGCGCATGGTCCTTGAACATCTCCATGCCAGTCAACCCGAACCGAGCCACCCCCGGTCGCCGGGGGGGACCTCCCGAAACCTGATTCCGGGCCCCAGCCACCTCCAACCGTCGGATAGATGAAGACGTCCGGCGAAAGCCTGATCGACAAATACGGGAAGGGCCAGGAAGGGAAATGGCCCCGCGGGTGCTCTGGACCGATCGGGACCGTTCTGGTAGGGAAGTCGCCTCGTCCGGAATCACCGTCACGATCCTCTTGATTCCCTCCGGTTTCCGGACGGCGCAACTCGTCTCGGTTCGGCCGGTCGCCACGGCGCAACACGTCACGTCGAGCCCGGTCTCGTCACGTCTCGACACGTCTAATCGCGATCCATCGGGTCGCTTCGGAGATCCGCGCTATGGAACGGCGCCGTTTCATCCCTCGATCCGAGGGCCTGGAAGGCCGTGAGTTGCTCAGTACCGCAGGCATCGGCCCCGCGGCTAACGCCCATCCGGCCGTTGTCGCGAACGTGGCGAACCTCCCCGACGGCCAGGTTCCCCGGGCCGAGAACCGGGATGCCTCGACCGGAGCGAACCGGCCGATGAGCGGCGATGACCCAGGTTCCCGCCGAGGCGTATCAGACCGCCGCGCCCACGACCAGGGCCCGCCGCCTCGTCATCGATCCGAATGACCCGAACATCTCGCCGCTTCGGAAGTTCAAGATCGAGCGATTGCCGAACCTCCTGGAATCGGTTCAGAGGGGCCGTTACATCCCGCCCGAGATCATCACCGCGCTGCAGGACGACCTGACCGCGATCCAGGGAACCCTGAGACCGCCTCCGTCGCCGGCCTTGCAGGCGTTCAATCTCCAGGTGCGTTCGACGCTCTCGCATGCGAGCGTCAGTGTCGAGGATGCCGCGGCGCTGAACCGCATCTTCGGCCTGGTCCTGGCCCGATCGGGCGCAACAGCCGACATCGTCGAGAAGTTCCAGGCCGACATGCTCGCCCTGACTCATGTCGACGTCCAGGAGAAGTCCCCCGCCCTGGTGCTGGCCAACGACTACACGGTCATCCTTCAGACCTCGATGGGCGTGGGCATCAATTTCCAGCCGTACTTGAGCGCGACGAGCACTCAAAGCCTTAACCAAGCCACTCTCCGGCAAAACGCAGTCGCGAACAGCCAGAACCTTGGTTATTGAGACAGGAGCCCGTGGATGCCGTCCGATCGGACCTGCTTCGGGTTTTGAGAACGGCACGGTTTCAAGGCCGTGACCTTGGAAGGAACCGCGCCGCCGGCTCGTTCGGCATGCACGTCCTCGTTTTGTTGAATACTCGGCTGTTCCGACCAGGATCGGCTCTCAGTCCTTCACTTGGCATGACGCTTGCAGGACATGAACGTCGTCGTTCGTTAGGACGTCCGAATCGCCCGGAGGTTCGTGAGAACAGGGCAATCAGGCGTGCTTCGAAAACTGTATTGATCTCGAACGAGGAGATGCAACTATGATGCGTTATTTCAGAATTTCGGCACTGTTCGTCGGCCTGTTCGCCGTGGCGGCCTTCGTTGGTTGCGAGAAGGGTGCCGACGTGGAAGATACAGCCGCCCAGTCCGCCGAGGAAGCTGTTGGCCTCAGCGGGGATGACGGGACCGAACGAACCGTGTCGCAGCAGGAGGACGTCCTCGTCAAGGACACGACCGAGGTGATCGACCGCGACACCGGCGAGGTCATCAAGACCGAGGAAACGGTCACCCCGGTGACGGTCCAGAAGGAGAAGACCGTCGAGACCGACGTCGATGTCGACACGGGTGAGACCACCACGACCGTCGAGTAATCACGACGACCACGGTCATGCGGACTCGAGACGCCGGCCGTCCAACCTCCCGGACGGCCGGCGTCCTCATGCGCGCCGAGGAGACGGCATCGGGCATGCGGTCCTTTGGATCTCGATATCGCAGGGCGGCCATCGTCCCGACTCGATCCCCCTACCGTTCGGGGCCGAGTCGCGACGTTCCGAGTGTCCGCAACGCTAACAGGGCCCCCGGGCTGTCCCGACCGGTTCCGAAGCCTCTGTCGTCATGGCCCCGAACCCTGAAGTCACGATTCCGCCAGGGCGATCCGGTTCGCCGCGATTGCGCGAGCGCGAGCCGTCCAGGCGACCAGCAGCACGGCGCCGGCGATGATCAGGCCGAGTGACAACCCCATCCAGAGCCCGACCACGCGCAGCCGGCCGTGGAACGCCAGCAGATAACCGATCGGCAGTCCGAAGGCCCAGTGAGCGACCAGGTTTGTGAACATCGGCGTATGAGTGTCGCCGGCACCTCGGAGATTGCCCGCCGCCACGACCTGAAGGCCGTCGAAGAGCTGAAACGCCGCCGCGACGAACAGCAACGTCACGCCCGTACGGATGACCGCGGTGTCGGTCGTGAACAGGGCGATGATCGGACGAGGCACGAGCAAGAAGGTCGTGGCGGTCAGGCTCATGAAGGCCACGGCGAGACCGAGCGCCGTCCAGCCCGCGGCCGAGGCGCCCCCCGGATCGCCCCGACCGATCCCGTGTCCCACGCGCACCGCCCCGGCCGAGGAGATGCCCAGGGGCACCATGAAGGTCAACGCGCAGACGTTCAAGGCGATCTGGTGCGCGGCCAGATCGGTCGGGCCGAGCGTTCCGGCCAGGGCAGCCGCCGTGGCGAACACACCGACTTCCAGGGTGATATGGACCGCCGCCGGCAGGCCCAGCACGGCCAGCCGGTGGAGACGGTCCCACTCGGGTCGTAGACGCGAGGGCCGTATCAGGTCGGCCAGCGAGCGGCCGTCTCGGGACCACACCGCCCAGGCCAGGATCGCGACCATGTAGGCCCTTGAGAAGAACGTCGCCCAGGCGGCCCCCACGACGCCCAGGGCCGGAAAACCGAGACGTCCCTGGATCAGGAGCCAGTTCGCCGCGATGTTGACGAGGTTCGCACTGACCAGGGCGATCATCACCGGGCGCACGACACCGACGGCCTGCAAGTACCGTCGCAAGGCGGTGTAAACCAGGAGCGCCGGCATGCTCCAGGTGACCATGTTGGTATAAGGCGCCATCAGTTCGAAGACGTCGGGGTGGATTCCGATCACCGGCAGGTGGGGCGTGATCAGCCAGATCAGGACGGCCAGGGGTGGGCTCAGCAACAGGGCCATCAATGTGCCCTGGACCAGCCAACGCCGGCAGTCCTCAAGCCGGCCGGCCCCGTAGGCCTGGGAGACCAGGGTGTCGAGCCCCAGCAGCAAACCGATGCCGAAGATCGCCGGCACGAAGAAGACGCTGTGCCCCAACCCCACCGCGCCGATGGCCGTCGTGCCGAGTGGGGCGACCATCAGCGTGTCGACGATCCCCATCGCCATCCAGCCCAACTCGGCCATGACGACCGGCCAGGCCAGCGTCAGCATCGGCCGAAACTCCGCTTTCAGACGGACGGACCAGCGTTCCTCGACCACACCGGGCTCAAGCATCACCCTCGATCCTCACGCTCAGCCGTCCCCTGCCGGGAGGGCGGTACGACGAAGCGACTACCGTACCACGAATTCTCGATTCGGTTCGGGCTTGATCGAGAGCCATTAACAACGCACAATGGTCCTCTTTCCCCGATCGAGTCGGGTCAGGAGATTGTGCGCGATGAAGGTCAAGCCCCGTCAACGGAAGAGCTACAAGTGGAAGAAGCGGGCGGATAGCTCGCCGACGGCCAAGGGCCGCAAGCCCAAGGTCCGCGGCCGTCGCAACCCGTTCAAGAAGAAGCATATCGGAGGCAAGGGCCTCTGATCGGCCGGAGCGGCCGATCATTCTCGACACGCCAGACACCGCGAACCGCCCGGCATCGGCCGTCCCGAAGGGGACACGGCCGGCGCCGGGCGGTTCGCATGGGTCGTTGAAATTCGGCTCGGCCGGAGAGCGGCCCGGCCTCTGGCGGGTTCCGACGCGATGCCGGCTCGGTTACGCTGACAGGATCTGGGTCCAAGAATCGTCACGCCCTTCGAGGGTTCAGACGATGCGACTGAGTATTGTTGGGGTTGTCGCGGGATTGGTGCTGTTGGCATCCCCGAGCTCGTCCGCCAACGGCGGCGGGGAGGAAACGGCCGCGGCCGTCGAGTCGAGAGCGCCCTCGTTCGATCCGCGCGATTACGTGGAGTACGCCCGCGAGCACGAGGGCGACCCCGATCGTGGCCAACGAGTCTTCGAGGACCAGCAGAGGGCTGCCTGCGCGTGTTGCCACGCAGTCAAGGGCAAGGGCGGAACGATCGGCCCCGACCTGTCGGACATCGGCGCGAAGTTCGCGCGCGTTCACCTGATCGAGTCGGTGCTCGAACCCTCCGCGCAGATCGTCGAGGGATACCGGCCGATGGTCGTCGCCCTGAACGACGGTCGGGTACTAACCGGGGTGGTGCGGGGCGAATCGGCCGAAATCCTGACCCTGGGGGACGCCGAGGGCCGCGACGTTGAGGTGCCCACGTCCCGGGTCGAGGCGCGACAATACGGCGACGTCTCGATCATGCCCGACGACCTGGTCAGGCGACTCTCCCTCTCGGAGTTTGCCGACCTGATCGCGTATCTGCAAGCCCAGCGCCTCCGCCCTTCAGCCCACCCCAGGCAGTGGTGTGGTCGGCCCGGTGAACCTGCCCCCCGGTTTCACCATCGAGCGGGTCGCGGGCGGACTGACCGGCGCAACGGCCCTGACGGTCGCCCCGGATGGCCGCCTCTTCGTCTGCGAACAGACGGGTACCCTCCGCGTCGTCAAGGAGGGCACGTTGCTGCCGGTCCCGTTCGTGGCCCTGGACGTGGACAGCCACTGGGAACGGGGGTTGATCGGTGTCGCTCTCGATCCGAGATTTGCGTTAAACGGGTTCGTCTACGTTTGCTATGTGGCCCCGGGCCCTACCCGCACCACCGCGTGAGCCGCTTCGAGGCGGTCGGAGATGTGGCCCGACCGGGCAGCGAGGTCGTGCTGTTCGAGGGGGACGATCAGACCCGGCTCGGTGGCAAGGTCCCGGCGGGTCATCAGGGCGGGGCGATCCACTTTGGTGCCGACGGCAAACTGTACGTCGGCCTGGGGGAACAGACCGCCGGGACGCCGGCCCAGCGGCTCGACTCGTTGCTCGGCAAACTCCTGCGACTCAACCCGGACGGCACGATCCCCGACGACAACCCGTTCACCTCGCAAGCCAGGGGCAAGTACCGCGCGATCTGGGCCCTCGGCTGCCGCAACCCGTTCACCTTCGCCGTTCAGCCCGGCACGGGCCGGATCTTCATCAACGACGTTGGTGGCAAGGCCGAGGAGATCAATGAAGGGGTCGCCGGCGCCAACTACGGCTGGCCGGCCGTGGAACACGGCCCGACCGACGATCCTCAGTACCGGGGGCCGATCCACTGGTACCCCACCGCGTCGATTTCCGGCGGGGCGTTCTGTCCCGAGGAGCGTGGGGCAAGCGGCTTCCCCGCGCGTTACCGTGGTCGATACTTCTTCATGGACTTCGTGAAGGGCTGGATCCACGTGATCGACCCGGTACGCCCCCGACACGCGGAGGAGTTCGCCAGCGGGTTACCGCGGCCGGTCGACCTCGCCTTCGCCCCGGACGGCAGCCTCTACGTGCTCGTGCGCGACGCCTGGGTCAACGACCGGAACTTCCAGCCCCACAGCGGCTCACTGCACCGGGTTCGTTACGAGCCGAGGTGAGAGGCGATCCGAAACGAACTGTCGATCGGAATCCTTGCCAGTCGCCGTTGTTCCTTTCCGCCCGCCTGAGAAATCGTGCCCCGGCACGCTTGCGGATCACGAGCGGATTGATATATCCTGCGACACGATGAATCCGGTTAAGACCGGCATGTCGCGAATGGAAGACCGTGAGGGTGAGCCCCGAGTTCCCCGCCAACTGTCGATCAAGACGTGGCGGGGTGCTGTTGTTACGTCGTCGAGACTCCCCTGACCAAACCCGACGGCGATCATCGCCGGATGAGGGAGTGAACACCGTGCGTCAACACCTGATCCACCACGAGGGGAGACCTGGCCATGATTCGAAAACTGGTCATTGAGGGCATCGGCGCGTTCTTCCTCGTTCTGACTGTCGGGATGACGGTGCTCGGCACCGAGGGTCCGGCCGCGGCGCTGGCACCGCTGGCGATCGGATCGGCGCTGATGGTGATGGTCTACATGGGGGGCCACATCTCGGGCGGGCACTACAACCCGGCGGTCACTCTGGCCGTCTGGTTGCGAGGCAAGTGCGGCACCGCCGAGATGCCGTTTTACATGCTGGCTCAGGTCGTCGGGGCCATCCTCGCGGCGCTCGTGGTGATCTTCCTGAAGGGGAACCCGGAGGTCCCCGCCGGACCGCCGTTGAACATCGCGGCGGCGCTGCTGGCGGAGTTCCTGTTTACCTTCGCGCTCTGCTTCGTCGTGCTGAACGTCGCGACCACCCGAGGGACCGAGGGGAACTCGTACTACGGCCTGGCGATCGGGTTCACCGTGCTGATCGGGGCCTACTCGGTCGGTTCGATCTCCGGAGCGGCGTTCAACCCGGCGGTCGCGGTGGGAGTGACCACAATGGGCCTGTCGCCGGTTGCCAACATCTGGGTCTTCCTGGTGGCCGACTTCCTGGGTGGCCTGGCGGCGGCGATGGTCTTCAACGTCCTGGACCTTGGCGACGACAAGGCGACGACCGCCACCCCGATCCAGCAGGACCATCTCGACGCGCCCGCGGCAACAGCCGGCCGCGCGGTGAGTGGCGCACCGTGTTTCCGTCGCCCCGGCCTCCTTCGAGAAGTCCGGGGCGATGCCTTATCGCATAACACCCCCGCGCCAGTGCCGGGGTGGGGCGAGCATCTTCCCGTGCGCGAGCGCGTTCAGAGAATCTCGCGGATCGGCTCGCGCTGGTCGAGGATGTACATGGGGCGACCGGCGTGATTGGGAATGGTCAGGGATGGGTCGATGCCGAGGTTGTGGTAAAGCGTGGCGAAGACTTCCTGGAAGGTGACGGGGCGATCGACCGGCTCCTCGGCGAGCCGGTTGGTCGCGCCGATGACCTGGCCGGTCCTCATGCCGCCACCGGCCAGTAAGGCGCAGGAGACGGCCGGCCAGTGGTCGCGGCCTCCGTTGGCGTTGACCTTGGGGGTCCGGCCAAACTCTCCCCAGACCACGACCGAGACGTCCCGATCCAGCCCCCGCGCGTAAAGGTCCTCGATCAAGGCAGACAGTGCCATGTCGAGTTTCGGCAGGCGTTCGCGGCACTGGCCGAAGTTGTTGCCGTGATAATCCCAGCGGCCGAAGGAGAGGGTGACGCAGCGGGCACCCGCCTCGACCAGCCGTCGGGCCATCAGGAAGTGATCCATGCAGCAGGGCGGGCCGTCGTCGATCGGTTCCATGTCTCCGACGCCGTAACGGGCGCGTAGCTTCGGGTCCTCCCGGGAGAGGTCGAGCGCCTCTACCAGCCGGCTTGAGGTCAGGATGTCGAAGGCTCGCTGGGTGAAGGCGTCCATGCCGGCGATCGAGCCGTTCGCGTCCACGTCCCGTCGCAGGCTGTCGAAACTGGACAGGAGAGCCTTGCGGTCGGCGAAGCGATCGAGGCTGACGTCCTTGAGGGTCATGTTCTCGAGGTCGGAGCCGTTCGGGGTGAATGCCGCGTTCTGAAGCCCGAGATAGCCGGGCTGGCCGGGGTCGCCCCAGGGCGCATGGCGCGTGCGGGGTGACAGGCCGACGAATGGTGGCATATCGCTGCGAACCGGGCCTTCCAGCGTCGAGAGGACCGAGCCCAGGCTGGGCCGGCCACCGGCCTGGTTGCTGTCGGCCATCGAGTAGCCGGTCGTGCACTGGACCAGCGCGTGCTCGCCTCGAGCACCGACGATTGATCGGATGACGACCAGCCGGTCCATCAGTTGTGCCAGCCGGGGCAGGTGTTCGCAGATGTCAATTCCCGGGACGTTGGTGGGGATTGGCCTGAACTCGCCGCGGACCTCCTCGGGCGCCTCGGGCTTCAGGTCGACCATGTCCTGATGCGGTGGCCCGCCGGCCAGGCAGACCATGATGACCGCCTTGTGCGAGGTGCCCGAACCAGCCAGGGCCTCGGCCCGAAGGAGTTGCGGCAACGCCAGACCGCCAAGGCCCAGGCCGCCGATCCGCAGAAAGTCGCGCCGGGACACGCCATCGCAGAAGCCACCCCGTGCCTTGCCGCCGATCGTGAGCATGGTCGTCCCCTCCCGCCAGGGCGAGCGCCGGGCGTGTTTGTTTGCCAAAGGTTCAACGGTTATCGTGCGCTGTCGGGTCGAGGGGTGCAAGGGAAAATCGTTGCGTGGAGCAGGCAGGCAGGCGGATTCACCACGGAGACACGGAGGACACGGAGAAGAGAAGACGGAGAAGAGAAGACAGGAGGAGACAGGAGAAGAGATTCACCTCGGAGGGCGCGGAAAAACCAAAGATCATATGAATTAATAATTTAGTTATCATTAATGTGCGTTCGATTGTCTTTTGTTTCGTTTTTTTTCTCCGCGCCCTCCGCGGTCAATCTCTGCTCCTGTCTTCTCTTCTCCGTGTCCTCCGTGTCTCCGTGGTGAATCCGCCCGGATCAGCGGGCCACGACCCAACGGGCCATCTCCCGGAGGCTGGGTGGCTTGCCCTGCATCAACAGGCCGGTGCGAAAGATCTTGCCGGCCGCCCAGACGCAGAGGATCGCGGTGGCGGTCGTCAGCACGACCGAGAGGACGACTTGCCAGACCGGCGGGCTGGGTTGGAGGCCCAGCCTCATGAGCATCAGGAACGGTGTCGCGAACGGGAACAACGACATTCCGACCGACAGCGGGCTGGCCGGGTTGCGCAGGACGGCCGTCCAGACTAGCATCGGCAGCACCGACAGCAGCACGATCGGCATCATCAGCGACTGGGCATCCTTCAACTCGCTACAGGCAGCGCCGACGGCCATGTACAGCGAACCAAACAGGAGCACGGCCAGCACCAGGAACAACCCCAGCGCGGCCAGCATCCAGGGCGAGACGACGTCGGCGTAGCCGTAGTAGGCGGCCAGGCCGAACGCGCCGCCGACGTAGAGCAGGGCCAGGACGCATCGCGATGCCCACGTTGCCCAGCAGCTTTCCCATCATCAGCTCGAACGGAGTGACCGAACCGAGCAGCACCTCGCTGATCCGGCTCATCTTCTCCTCGATCACGCTGTTCAGCAGTTGCGGGGCGCTGGTCATGATGATGAAGAACATCACGAACAGCATGACCGCCGGCACGCGCGGCGGTGCGAATCGGGTCGATCTTCTCGGCGGCCCGGATCTGCCCGCTCGGGGACCCCGGGCACCGCCGACGAGGTGGACGGCTCTCGGCGAAGCAAGCCGAGGTTCTCGGTCGGCACAGGCCGACTCAGCCGCTCGGCCAGGGCGCGGTCGAGCCCCGCCTCGCGGTAACGCCGGGTGCGAACCTGCTCGTTGACGACGGTCTGGAGCCAGTCGCGCACTGTGTCGTCGTTGGGGTTGTTCGAGTAGTACTTCAACGCCGTGCCGGCCTCGGGATCAAGCACGTCGGCGGGGATCTCGACGAACGCGTCGAGCGCCCCCCTCGGACCTGCTCCGAGAGCCCCAGGAGCAGCCCATCCGTGGGCGGATCGCCGGGCTCCACCTCCTCGAACTCGAACAGCGGAGCGGTCACCGAGTTGTCCTCGCGAGTGACCTCCGTGTTGTGCGCCTGAGCGGCCGCGCGATCTCCTCATAAAGCATGCCCGACCCGTCCACGACGGCGACGCGACGGGTTTTCGTGTCGGCCCGCTGGGCGACGACCGTCTGGAGCAGAATTGACGCCCCCATGATGATCGGCAGCATCAACAGGCCGATCAGGAACGACTTGGACCGCACGGCGGTGCCGAACTCGTGTCGCGGCCACGACGCCGATCTTGCGAGGGTGAATCATGGCAGGGCGACCTCCCGGGGCCTCGCGGCCCGAGTTCCTCGGGCGCGGGGTTGGCGATCCGGACGAAGATGTCGTGGAGCGATGGCCGGGTGATCTCGAAGTGCCGGACGGACGTCCGGTCCATCAGGGTCCGGAGGAGGTCCTGAGGATCACCTGAGAAGCGGACCTCCTGAAGGTTGCCCTGGTCGTTGACGGACTCGACCCCGTGCATGCCCTCCAGGGCCTGCGGGCCCGGCGTCAGTGCGCAGCCGGATCGTGTCGAGGCCGTAGCTCGACTGGATCGCGTCGAGCGTGCCGTCGAGGACCTTCCTCCCCTTGAAGATCATGAAGATCCGGTCGCACAGCCGCTCGGCCACCGCCATGTCGTGCGTCGAGAAGACGACCGTCGTGCCGTTCCGCTGCAGTTCCAGGATGGCCGATCCTTGAGCACCTCGGTGTTCACCGGGTCGAGCCCGGAGAACGGCTCGTCGAGGATCACCAGCTCCGGCCCGGTGAGCACCGTCGCGATGAACTGGATCTTCTGGGCCATGCCTTTCGACAGGGCGTCGATCTTCTTGTCGATCCAGTCCGACAACCCCATCCGCTCCAGCCAGTCGGCGATGGCATCGTCCAGCTCCGGCTGCCGGCATGCCCTTCAACTGCCCCGTAGTACCGCAGCAGTCGTCGGACGGTCATCTTTTTGTAGAGCCCACGCTCTTCAGGCAAGTACCCGACCTGGTCGACCGCGGCACGGGTGTCGGGCTCGCCCCAGCACCTCCACCACCCCGGCATCCGGCAGCAAGATGTGCAGGATCATCCGCAACGTCGTCGTCTTGCCCGACCCGTTCGGCCCGATGAACCCGTACAGCGACCCGCGCGGAACGTCCAGGTCCAGAGTCGTCCACCGCGACGTGCGACCCGAACGCTTGGTTACTCCCACGCAAGATGATCGCATCACCGCTCGCACTCATCGACTTTCCTCAAGAGTCAACTCTTCACGATTCATGCCCGAGCTCAAGGGTCGGAACACGGCAGGTTGTCTCGATCCCAATCGTATGGCCCGTAAGATTTCGCCGCCCCGCTAACCATTGCTCGCCGCTCCGCACATCTCAACCGCCCGTTGCTGCCAACCCCCTGAACCGATTTTTCGCAATTGTTGTTGCGAAAAATGCCGACAATCGCGTGGACGAAGTCCGCTCCGACTCCTCTACAATGAGGCTTCGTATTTCGAACGGGTTTCGGGAGTTCTGTGATGAGCTCCATGTCGAGCCCAGGCCTTCGGACTGCGGTGCTGGAGTCATCGGATCGGCCGCTTGCTGGACCTGATCCGTCGCCGCGGCCCGCTGACGGTGCCGAGATGGCCGAGGCAGCTCGGTGTCACCGCGACGGCCGATCCGTAACCGGCTGTCC
Organism: uncultured Isosphaeraceae bacterium; assembly: GCA_963779675.1. GTDB lineage: Bacteria > Planctomycetota > Planctomycetia > Isosphaerales > Isosphaeraceae > CAVZZM01. The sequence continues at coordinate 396,106 of CAVZZM010000012.1, read as the reverse complement.
CGGCTGGTCGGCTCCGGCCTGGTTGAACGGCAAGACGAGCATGGCAAACGCGGACGTCCCCGCCACACCTACCAGGCCAGCGTCGAGGCCCACCGGCGGCTCGGCCAGAATTACGCCGACCTGGCCGTTGTGCTCTGGGAAGAGATGATGAGCGACGGTCGGCCGACCGCAAGCTGCGCCGCCTGCTCTTCACCCGGATCACCGACCGTCTGGCCGAACTGTACCGGCCCGAGGTGCGGGGCGATGCCCTGGCTGGGAAGAGCGGCTGGGGCGGCTGGAGTCAGTGCTCCACCAGCGCGGGATCGAGGCCGAGGTGGCGACCGCTCCAGCCGATGGTCTCATGTGCCCTTCCTGCGGCAGCTCTCCTGCCCCTATTTCGAGTTCGCCGAGGCCGATCACGCCATCTGTGCCCTGGAGCGGAAGATGTTCGAAAAGGTCCTGGGCCGCGGCCTTCGGCTGAGCCAGTGCCGGCTCGACGGCGACCGCTCCTGCGACTTCGAGCCCAAACCCATCGTGCCGCTCCGCCGGTCCCTACGCGGCTGACGCGCCGCGACCGCTTCGACCACCGGCGATGGACTGAACGTCGCTCCTGAGTAGCGAACAGATTCCACACGGCCCCGCACAGTCGCGCGGGGTTCCGCCCGGAATTCGACAGACGGGACGTACGACGGATGAGCAAGGTCCTGAAGATCGAGAACCTGCATGTGGCCATCGAGGGCAAGGAGATCCTCAAGGGGGTCGACCTGACCGATCCGCCAGGGCGAAGTCCATGCGCTGATGGGACCCGAACGGCTCGGGCAAGAGCACCCTGAGCTACGCCCTGATGGGCCACCCTAACTACGAGGTCACCGAAGGCACGGTCACCATCGACGGCGTGGACCTCCTGGAGCTCGAGGCCGACGAGCGGGCCAAGGCCGGGCTGTTCCTGGCCTTCCAGTACCCGACCTCGATTCCCGGCGTCACCGTCGCCAACTTCCTGCGGCACGCCGTCACCAACGTCCGCAACCCGGACCGCAAGGAAGGCGAAGACCTGATGCCGATGCGCGACTTCCGCAAGGAGCTCGCGCAGACCATGGACGAGCTCGGCATGGACCCGGAGTTCGCCCGCCGCTACCTGAATGAGGGCTTCTCCGGCGGCGAGAAGAAGCGGGCCGAAGTCCTTCAACTCGCCATGCTCAAGCCGGCCTTCGCCATCCTCGACGAGACCGACAGCGGCCTGGACATCGACGCCGTCCGGGTCGTCTCCGAGGGCGTCAACCGCGTGGCCGAGAAGCGTCGGCTCCGGCGTGCTGGTCATCACCCACTACCAGCGCATCCTGAACTACATCAAGCCGCAGCACGTCCACATCCTGTTCGGCGGCCGGATCGTCGAGAGCGGCGGGCCGGAGCTGGTCGACAAGCTCGAGAGCGAAGGTTACGACTGGATCCGCGAGAAGTACCCGGAGGCCGCCCAGGTCGAGGACGAGCTCGAGGCCGGCGCTCAGGCCGCCAAGGCGGGCTTCTGATCGAAGATGACCGGACTCGCCGTAGGGTGGGCATCGTCACCAGCACCCCGGATCCACGGTGGGCACGAGCCCATCCTCCATCGAGATAGGAAGCTGAGCATCATGGCGACCGATCTCAACGCCCAGGTCCAGGGCATCAAGGACGAGTACAAGTACGGCTTCCGCGACGACGACACCAAGTACTCGTTCAAGAGCCGCAAGGGCCTGACGCGGCAGATCGTCGAGCAGATCTCCGAGATGAAGAGCGAGCCCGACTGGATGCGCAAGATCCGGCTCAAGGCCCTGGAGGTCTTCTGGCAGAAGCCCACCCCGACCTGGGGCGGCGACCTCGCCGAGCTGAACTTCAACGACATCTACTACTACATGAAGGCCGCCGACCGGCAGGGCAAGAGCTGGGACGACGTGCCGGCGACATCAAGCGCACCTTCGACAAGCTGGGCATCCCCGAGGCTGAGAAGAAGTTCCTGGCCGGCGTCGGTGCCCAGTACGAGTCCGAGGTCGTCTACCACAGCCTTCGCGAAGACCTGCCAGAAGAAGGGCGTCATCTTCACCGACACCGACACGGCCCTGCGCGAGCACCCGGACCTCGTCCAGCGAGTACTTCGGCACGGTCATCCCGCTTCACGACAACAAGTTCGCCGCGCTGAACTCGGCGGTCTGGTCGGGCGGCTCGTTCGTCTACATCCCGGCCGGCGTGAAGGTGGACATCCCGCTCCAGGCCTACTTCCGCATCAATGCGGAGAGCATGGGCCAGTTCGAGCGGACGCTGATCATCGTCGAGGAAGGGGCGCAGGTCCACTACGTCGAGGGCTGCACCGCCCCGATGTACACGACCGAGAGCCTGCACTCGGCCGTCGTCGAGATCATCGTCAAGAAGGGCGGCCGCTGCCGCTACACGACCATCCAGAACTGGGCCAACAACATCTACAACCTCGTGACCAAGCGCGCCGTCGCCTACGAGGACGCCCTGATGGAGTGGGTCGACGGCAACCTCGGCAGCCGCTGACCATGAAGTACCCGGCCGTCCACATGGTCGGCAAGGGGGCGCGCGGCGAGATCCTCTCGATCGCCTTCGCCGGCAAGGGCCAGCACCAGGACGCCGGCGGCAAGGTCGTGCACGAGGCGCCTTACACGTCCAGCCGGATCATCTCGAAGTCGATCAGCAAGGACGGCGGCCGGGCCAGCTACCGCGGCCTGCTCAAGGTCGCCGACGGCGCCAAGGGCTCGAAGTCCAACGTCGTCTGCGACGCCCTGATCCTCGACGAGATCAGCCGTTCCGACACCTACCCCTACATCGAGATCGACGAGGACGACGTCAAGATCGGCCACGAGGCCAGCGTCTCGAAGATCGGCGAGGAGCAGCTCTTCTACCTGATGAGCCGCGGGCTCTCCGAGGCCGAGGCCAGCACCCTGATCGTCAGCGGCTTCATCGAGCCGCTGGTCAAGGAACTGCCGATGGAATACGCCGTCGAGATGAACAAGCTGATCCAGCTTCAGATGGAGGGCTCGGTGGGGTGATCGCTGAGTCGCAACTCAGGTGTCGCCGCCTCGATCGGTCTTCCTAGAGGCGGCGATCAATCATCTCGGGGGGCTGGGCAAAGTGATGGACACCCTCTACGACATCGACCCGACAGCGCACCCTGAGCTCCTGCGTCAGGCCGGCCGGGCCTCAACGATCCTAGAAGACGTGCTCGGCCAGTCTGCCAGTCTCTCGCGTGCCGAATGGTTCACCGTCGAGGACCAGGGCCCGACCGGGCCGCGCACGCTGGTCCGGCTACGTCTGAAAGACCCCTTCTCGGGCTCGGCTGAGATGGACCTCGCTCCGACGGAATTCGGGAGCCCGGAACACCTGAGGAACCGGTTCCACAGATTCTGGGGCGATTTGCTCCGCAAGGATTCGTACGAGAGCCTTGAGCGACTCGATCGTCTCATGAGCGAGACAGCCAAGGATTGAACGGGCGTCTTCATGACGAAAACCGAAGAGGCGATCGCCGAGCTCAAGAACACCGTCGCCATTTTGAACAGTCGCATCGACCGGGCCGAACGAGACCTACAACAACTCGGCCTGGATGCAATCCGGGATCGTCTGACAAGGATCGAGACAACAATCGATCACCTTGAGCAAGGTCGAAAGGAGCACTCCGGTCGAAACGTCGTGATCGGGGCTGCAATCATCTCGGCGATCCTGGGCTCCGCTGCCGGGGCCTTGGCGAGCTATTTTCTCAAACAGTTATCACAATCCTGATCCCATCGATATGAGTCATTCATCAGGCATCTCCCACGCCACGACCCATGACGGCGGTTTCGACGAGGCGGCCTTCGAGGCATTCCTGAAGGGCCGGGACGAGCCGTCGTGGCTCACAACGCGCCGTAAGGAGGCCTTCGCGAGGTTTCAGTCGGCCCCCTGGCCGACGCTCCGCGACGAGGACTGGCGGCGAACCGACATCCGGCCCTGAAGCTCTCCGCCTTCGCGCCGACGACCACTCGGGAACCAACCGAAGCCGCCTTGGCCGCGTTGGAACCTGTCTGGCAGGCGCTCAGCGCCCACTACGAGACGGGCATCGCTCAGGTGGACGGCACCCTCGCACGGTCCCCGACAGTCGGAGACGCTGCCCGACGGCACTGTGTTCCTGGACCTGAACCGCGCCGTCCGGGAACATCCCGAACTCCTCGACCGGCATCTGCTGACCCGCGCCGTACAGGCGGACGAAGACGTCTTTTCCGCCCTTCACGGCGCGTTCTGGACAGGCGGCGTCTTGCTGTACGTCCCGAAGGGCGTGCGGGTCGAGTTGCCGCTGTTCCATCTGGTGGGCCTCTCCGGCGAAGGGTCGGTCGACCTAAACCACACGCTCGTCGTGCTGGAGGAAGGGGCCGAGGCGACCCTGATCCAGGAGACAGCCGCCCCGGGCCGGTCGGGCAAGCCCGGCCTGCACGTCGGGGCCGTCGAGCTGATCGTCGGTCCGTCGGCCCGCCTCCGGTTCGTCAACATCCAGAACTGGGACGACCAGACCTGGCATTTCAGTCGTGAGCGTGCCCTGGTCGATCGCGACGGTGCCTTGCAGTGGACAGTCGGCGGCCTGGGCGCCCGCACCGCAAAGGTGAATCAGGAAGTGGCCCTGACGGGGCAGGGGGCTCGTGCCCAGGTCAACGGCGTGATGTTCACCACCGGCCGGCAAAACCTCACGTACATCACCCGGCAGGACCACATCGCCCCGCACACCACCAGCGATCTACTCTACAAGGGTGGCCTGAAGGACAACTCCCGGATCGTCTGGCGGGGGATGATCCGCGTGGAGAAGGACGCCCAGCGCACCGACGCCTACCAGAAGAACGACAGCCTGGTACTGTCCGAGAACGCTCGCGCCGACTCCATCCCGGGCCTGGAGATCGAGGCCAACGACGTCCGCTGCACCCACGGTGCGACGGCCGGCCCGGTCGACGAAGACATGATCTTCTATCTCCGCTCGCGCGGCATCGCCCGCGAGGAGGCCGTTCGCCTCATCGTCGAGGGCTTCTTCGCCAACGTCTACGACCGAATCAGCCTGGAACGCGTCCAGGAAACGCTCCGCGAGGCCGTCGCGGCCAAGCTGGAACTTTAGCAGCAATGAGCGATGAGCAATGAGTGGCGATTCTCTCCCCACCCGCTTCCCGAGTTGCGGGACGGGCGGGGAGCGACTCGACCGGATTTGGTCCAAGTTCATCCTCATCGCTCATTGCTCATTCCGCATTGATCATGATTGGAGTTTGAGATGGCCGATTACGCCCACCCCGAGGTTCTCGTCTCCGCCGACTGGGTCCAGCAGCATCTGGACGACCCGAAGGTCCGCGTCGTGGAGACCGACGAGGACCCCGCGCTCTACTTCATGGGTCACATCCCGGGAGCCGTGGAGATCGGCTGGCACAACCAGCTCAACGACCCGATTTCCCGCGATTTCATTTCCGTCCCGGCGTTTGAGGACCTATGCTCGCGATCAGGGATCGCCAACGACACCACGCTGGTCTTCTACGGCGACAAGTCGAACTGGTGGGCCTGCTATGCCCTCTGGGTCTTCAAGCTGTTCGGCCACCAGGACTGCCGGATCCTCAATGGCGGGTACAAGTTCTGGAAAGAGCAGGGCCTGCCGATGACCAAGGAGGTCCCGAGCTACCCCCGTACCGACTACAAGGCCCAGCCGATCGACGAGACCAGCATTCGGGCCTTCCGTGACGACGTGACGGCGCAGATCGAGGCCCGCAAGCCTCTGTTCGACGTCCGCAGCCCGAAGGAATACACCGGCGAGCTACTCCACATGGAGGACTACCCGCAGGAGGGCACCCTTCGCGGCGGCCACATCCCGGGCGCGACGAACGTTCCCTGGGGCCGTGCGGTGCAAGAGGACGGACGGTTCAAGTCGGCCGACGAGCTGCGGGCGATCTACGAGGAAGAGTGTGGTGTGAAGCCGAGCGAGGACGTCGTCGCCTATTGCCGGATCGGCGAACGGTCCAGCCTGACCTGGTTCGTGCTGACATACTTGCTTGGATACCCGAACGTCCGTAATTACGACGGGTCCTGGCTGGAGTGGGGAAACCTGGTCCGCGCCCCGATCGTCCAGGGTGAGAACCCTCGTTGATTTCGAGGTCGTCGGCCTGAAGCCCCGATCTGTTGCGCAGGCCCCTCGCCACGAGATCACAACCATCGCGATGGACGTTGCAAGAGGAGCCCCCGTGTCGCCCGAGAAGCTCGACGAGATCGTGATGGAACTGGCCGAGGCGGACAAGCAGGAGCGGATCGAGCTGCTGATCGACCTCGCCAAGACCCTGCCGCCGCTGCCGGATCGGCTCGAATCGCGCAAGGACGCCGAGCACCGGGTCGAGGAGTGCCAGTCGCCCGTCTACCTGTTCGTCGAACTCGACGGCGACCGGGTGGCCCTCTTCGCCGACGCCCCGATCGAGGCGCCCACGGTGCGTGGTTTCGTCTCGATGCTCGTCGAGGGCCTCGACGGGACGACCGTCGAGGACGTTCTCGCGGTCCCCGCCGACCTGGTTCACCGCGCCGGCATGCCCGAGATCCTGGGCATGCTCCGGCTCGGGGGCCTGAATGGCGTGCTTCGCCGACTCAAGGCCCAGGTCGCCCGCGCCTCGATGGCTCAAGCCGATGCCCCCGCGGGCCACTCGTCGAATGGGACCGCCCCGAGTACGTCCCGAACTTCCCCTTAACCGAACCGAGCCCGATCCACCAAGAGCGGAGCCGACCCCAATGGCCGACCAGGAAGCGATCCTGTCCGCGTTGAAGACCGTCACCGACCCCGAGTTGGGGATCAACATCGTCGACCTGGGCCTGGTCTACACGGTCCAGTCCCGCGAGGACGAGGTCGACGTCGAGATGACCCTGACCTCACCAGCGTGCCCGGCCGGTCCCGAGATCCTCCGCAACGCCGTCACGGCGCTGGAACGTCTGGAGGATGTCTCCAAGGCCAACGTGAAGCTCGTCATGTCCCCCCCGTGGACACCCGAGCGCATGAGCGACGACGCCCGGGATGAACTGGGAATGTTCTAATCCGCACAGTCTCCCGTCCAAGTTAGGCGAAGCCTCCCCCCTTGCGATGCTTTGGATTCAACATGTACGATCTTCACACCGTGGTTTTTTCAAGATTCTTTCGATCACGGGCCAGATCGGACTTGGAGTGAGCCCTTCGTTCGGGCATGATAACTTGGCAACGGGCATGAGACTTTTAATGCCAGGCCAAGATAGACCGGATCCGATCGGTTCTACCAGTCCTTGACATCCCATATGTTCGAGGAATGATCTCGGCCCGCTTGATCCTCACGGTTCCGGGTTGCCTGATGCGGCCTGTAAGGGGGGGTTCCGTTCGCGGGATCTGGCGATGTGGCTCGCAAAAAAACGCCGACAGTTCGTGTCAATGTCAAGGCCCAGATTTCCAGCCGGCTCCGGGAGATCCGTCAGGAACTCTTTGGCGAGCATGGCGGGCCGGAACTGGCCCGCCGGCTCAACCTGCCGGCGCGTACCTGGTACAACTACGAGACCGGTGTCACCGTCCCGGCCGAGGTGCTGCTGACCTTCATTGATCAGACCGGCACCAACCCGCTCTGGCTCCTGACAGGTCAGGGGCCGAAGTACCGGCACGGCATCGAGGACATGGTGCTGGCCGACCTGACCCCCGAGGAGTTGATCCGTCGCGGCCTGGAGAAGCTGGAGTCCCGGCCCAACGAGGTCGTGCTGGTCGCGCCCGAGAACTTGCCGGGTGAGTCGGCCTCGGACTTCGTCGCCGTGAGCCTCTTGCCGATGGCCGCGCTGTGCGATCGCTCGCTGGTCGGGGGCGCTCGCGGAAGGGTCACATTCTGGCCTATCGGCAGTGGATCCCCCATCCCAAGGAGACGATCGCCGTTCGCCTTGAGGATGACGCCATGCATCCGATCTTGCCGAATGGCTCGGTCGCCGCCGTCGATCGGACGTTGAACGACCCGGAACGCCTCCAGGGCCGGCTGGTGGCTGCCTGCCTGGATGGGGAGCCGATGATCCGCTGGTTGGAGATCAGCGGTCGTCACCTCATCCTCCGCCCGAACCAGCCCAGCCGGGACTTTCCGATCGTACCCGTCGAGTGGGACGGTGATGTCCGCTCTCGAAACTCACCGATCCTTGGGCAGATCGTCTGGTCGTGGAGCCGTTTCGGCGGGTGATCGACCCGTTCGGAACCGGTCGGCGGCGTCGCCGGCGTGGATCGGAGAAAGATCCGAGATCGAGTGTTCCAGTCCTATTCGCAATGGTTGGCCACCAGGGCGGCCCCGAGTGCCGAGGCATGCTCCGTCGTGCTGCCGCGCACCGGGACATGCTCGCCCATAAGCCGGGTGTACAGCGAACGGAGCGGGTCGGGCCCACCGACGATCACGATGGGCTTGCTCGCGGGGCCCATCGTCGGTTGCCGCAACAGATGGGCAACGTCCTCGGCGGCCACGGCGCCGATCAAAAACGAGGCGCGTTGCGAGGCGTTCCAGTCTCGAGTCAGCGCGGCGACCCGCACGAGAAAGGCCGCCCGCCCCAGTCCCTCCGTCCGGACGAGCCGCGCCCCGGTCGCCACCGCATCGGGATCGAGTTTCCGGGGAAGTTCGACGGGCAGGCTGGCCGCCAGGATCGTGTGACGAGCCAGGGCCGCCAGCAGTTCGCCGGCCAGGGTGGTATGGCTCGCCTCGATCCGCACCCCGCCCGTGCCGACATCGAGAACGACGAGCTTCGTGTGCGAACCCGGCAGGACGAACAGACAACGCTGGCCGGGCGTCGCCTCGGCCTGGCCGTCGAGGATCGCCGTCCGCCAAAGGCCGATCGCCTCGCATTCCTCGCCACGCATGACGTCGGCCCGGGCCCAGCCTTCAGGTTCGTTGGCGGTAGGGGTACGGACGCCGGGCACCAGCAGAATTGGCAGAGGGGCGATGTCGGGACGATCGAGCTGCACGGTGCCGCGAGCCAGATCATGAAGTCCGGCGGGGGCCACCACGTGCGGTACGGATGCCAGTCCCACTTCGCTGGTCAGCATTCCGCAGCCGACGATCCGATCGGGTCGGTCGACACGGACCGCGCGGAGGACCTCGGCGATCACGTCACGGACGGCCGCGGCGAGCGGTTCACTCGTGCCGCCGACCGCGACATCCCGCGCCCCGATGGTGCGTCGGGCCTCGGCCAGGGCCCGATCTCCTCGCAGCAGACAGGCCCGGGTGTTTGTTGTGCCGCCGTCAATGGCCACGGTCACCCGTTCCGGCGGGAGAACCAGTTCCGTGGGCAACACCACCGCATTGGTGTAGTTCATGAGGGTTTTCGCTTGCCTTCGGGGCCGGCTCGGTGGATCCTCTGGTGCGGGGGTGAACCGGGGCGTGGGCCCTGACCGCGTGGCGGTGTTTCGTTGTCCCCCGTTGCCTTTCCGACGTCACGTTCCCCTTCACTGTATCGCGATCGATCTCATGGCGCCACTCAGCGTCTCCGGCGCGCGTCGGCTCGGTGTCCTGTTCCGACAGGCACGCGAGCCAGTCTTCGTACTCGACGGCCAGCGTCGGTTCCTCTACGCCAACCCGGCCTGGGAGGAGTTGACGGGCTTCGAGTCGCGTGCCGTCGTGGGTCTGGAGTGCCTCCCTCGCAGTTCGACAAATGGGGAAGGGAACGACCTCTCGAGGCTGATCGACGGCCTTTGCCCCCCTCCCGAGGCGTTGCAGGGTCATCCCGCGGGTGGTACGACCCTGATCGTCCGCGCGGGAGGCGAGCGGATCTGGCGTCGGGTCGAGTACTGGCCGTATCACGACCCGCGTGGTGTCCTGATCGGATTACTGGGCCTTGTCCGCGAGGCCGAAGCGACGCCCCACGCGCCCGACAGCGACTCGCATCGGCTAAGGACCGAATTGCTGGAGGTTCGCGATCGGCTTCGGAGACGCTACGGCATCGACCATCTGGTCGGCCACGGTCCGCATCACCGCCGCGTGCTCGACCAGGTTCGCGCAGCGGCGGCGACCAGCGTCCCGGTGCTCGTCCTTGGAGAGCCGGGCACCGGGCGGCGAACCGTCGCGCGGACGATCCACATGCACGACCGTGCCGCGCCGCCGCCCCTGGTTCCCTTCGACTGCGCCGCGTTGCCGCCGGAGGTCCTCGAACGCGAGTTGTTCGGGGCCTGGAAACGTTCAGTTGACGGCTCGGAAGGCGCCGGGGCGCCGCCCCGGCTCGACCTGCCCGCCGGCGCGGCCGTGCTGCTACTGGACGTCACGGAACTGCATCGAGACCTTCAGGCGCATCTTGTCGAGATGATCGCGGAGGGTCGGGCCCGGGTCCTGGCCACGACGTCCGTCGACCCCGACCAGTCCCTTTCCCGGGACCTGCTCCGACACGACCTGTACTACGCCCTGACGGCCCTGGTGATTCGACTGGCTCCGCTCCGTCAGCGGCTCGACGAGCTGTCTCTGCTGGCGCAGCACATGCTGGACAGGGCCAACCAGCGCCATGATGACCGCCGCCGCGTGGGGTTCGACAGGGACGCCCTGGCGGCCCTCGCCGCGTACGACTGGCCGGGAAACCTGCGCGAGCTGGACCGGGTCATCGATTCCGCCCGCGGTCGAGCCGACGGCGATCTGATCCACGTCTCCGACTTGCCGGCGGCCATCCGCGGCCACCTGGGCGCCGCCTATCTGCCGCCGCCGTTGCCCCCGTCGCGAACTCCGCTGGATGCGACGCTGACCCAGGTCGAACGCCGTTTGATCGAGCACGCCCTGAAGCAAGCCCGCCAGAACAAGTCGCGCGCGGCCGAACTGCTCGACATTTCCCGCCCCCGGCTTTACCGGCGGATCAAGGAACTGAACATCCCCGACGAACCGGAGTCGTCGGACGGTACTCCCCAGACCACCGAGCCGGGGCCCGAGGAATAGCCCGGCCTTCAGGAAGTGGAACGCATGTGATCTCACGTGCATGAGCATTTCAAGGTTCACTGCGACACCCAAACCGGGCGGGCGAGGCCCATGTCGGGCCGCCCATCTTGACGGTTCGGCATGGTCCTCTCCCTTCCGGAAACCCGACCTTATCAAGACCGCGATCTCACTGAGACTCGCCTTGCCGCGAGTTTGGAGATCGGCTACGTTCGCCTTCCGAGTACGGGGTGAGGGACCACCGTGCGCGGCAAGGAGGCCGGCACCCATGCGCATCTTCATCTCCGCGGGCGAACCGAGCGGCGATCTGCACGCGGCGAACCTGATCGAAGCCCTCCGGGCCCGAATGCCCGATGCGGAGTTCGTCGGCTTCGGCGGTCCTCGGATGGAAGCGGCCGGGGCCCGGCTGCTTTATCCGTTAATCGAGCTGGCGGTCATGTGGTTTGGCCGCGTGCTGGTGAACCTCCACAAGTTCCTGGCGCTCGGATCGCTGGCCGACCGTCACTTTCGCCACGAACGGCCCGACGCCGTCATCCTGATCGACTACCCCGGCTTCCACTGGTGGGTCGCCTGGCGGGCGAAGGTCCGGGGCATCCCGGTCTTCTACTACGTCCCGCCGCAGCTCTGGGCATGGGCCGGCTGGCGGGTCAAGAAGGTGCGCAAGTACGTCGACCACGTCCTGTGCAGCCTGCCGTTCGAGCCCGCCTGGTACCACGCGCGCGGCGTCCCTGGCGCCGTCTACGTCGGCCACCCCTTCTTCGACGAGGTGGCCGAACGGACCCTGGACGACGCGTTCCTGTCGGAACAAGGTCAGAAGGGCGGCCCGGTCGTGGCCGTGCTGCCCGGTTCGCGATCGCAGGAGATCACCCGCAACGTGCCGATCCTGATCCGCGCCGCGGCTCGTGTCTCGATCGAGCGGCCCGACGTCCGGTTCGTGGTCGCCTGCTTGCGCGAGAAGCACGCGACCCGGGTTAAGGAACTGATCCGGGAGTCGAAACTGGACCTGCCACGGCTGGAGATCCATCACGGTTGGACGCCGGAACTCCTCCGCCTGGCGGACGTTGCCCTGTCCGTATCCGGCTCGGTCAGCCTGGAACTGATGGCCGAGGCCCTGCCGACGGCCATTCTCTACAAGGTCAACCGGATCGATCTGGTGATCGCGCGGCCGTTCATCAAGTCGCGGTTCATCACGCTGGTCAACCTGCTCGCAGACGACGAGATCATGCCCGAATACCTGACCGACCGCGATGTCTCGCGCGAGCTTTCCGGTCGTGTCTTGAGATGGCTCAACGAGCCGGCGGAACTCCAGCGTACCACTGCCGAACTGGCCGCCCTGCGCGACCGCGTGGCCGCCCCCGGCACCTCGGAACGAGCGGCCGACCTCATCGTCTCGACCCTGCTCGGGACGAGGCAGGCCCCGGTCCTCCAGGGTCCGCACGCGAAGCCGCCAGCCGTCGAGGCCCGGTTGGCGTCGTCGCCGCGGGGGCAATCAGCGCGATGATTCCGAGTTTATCGGGAGGGCAAGGCTCCGGCCGAGCCGCCCATCCCGCGGGCTCGGCCGGGGCCTCGCCCCTCCGGAATCTGACCTTTGACTGTCGCTGATGCCGCCGTAAGGCGCTGGAGCGATCGCCTGCCCGTTGCCGTATACTGGGGCTTTTGGTCCAGAACGGCGAAAGGGGACAGGCATGGTGGCGACGCGAGATCGTTACGTCGGCTGGGTGTCGGTGTTGCTCGGCGGGGCAATGTTCGCGAGTGCGGCGATCGCGGCGTCACCGGACTGGGAGAACGAGCACGTTGTCGGGATCGGCAAGGAGCCGCCCCGGGCGACTTCCTTGCCGTATCCGGATCGCGCCTCGGCCCTGAAGGACCGTCGCGAGTCGACTCCCTGGTTCCAGTCGCTCAACGGCCAGTGGGCGTTTCACTGGTCTCCCGTTCCAGACGATCGTCCCGAAGAATTTTATCGCAACGATTTTGACGATCAGGCGTGGGGTAAGATCCCCGTCCCCTCGAACTGGCAGATGCAGGGCCACGGCATCCCGCTTTACACCAACATCACCTATCCCTTCAAGAAGGACGCCCCCCGTGTGATGGGCGCCCCGGACGATCACGATTGGACCAGCTTCAAGTGGCGTAACCAGGTGGGATCGTACCGGACCACCTTCACCGTCCCCGACGCATGGGATGGCCGCCGCGTCTTCCTCCAGTTCAACGGCGTCGACTCCGCCTTCTACGTCTGGATTAACGGCACGAAGGTCGGTTACAGCCAGGATTCGCGGACCCCCGCCGTCTTCGACATCACCGACACCCTGCGCCCGGGTGAGAACCTGCTGGCCGCCGAGGTCTACCAGTACTCCGACGGCAGCTACCTCGAGGACCAGGACTTCTGGCGCCTGAGCGGTATCTTCCGCGACGTCTTCCTCTGGTCCACCAACGACTTCAGCATCCGGGACACCTTCGTCCACGCCGGGCTCGACGAGCAGCTCGAGAACGGGCGGCTTGGGGTCGAGGTCGAGGTCGTCAACCGGGACGACGCCGCGGCGCCGGTCCGTGTCGAACTCGAACTGGTCGACGACACCAGCGCAACCGTCTGGAAGCGCGAGGAAGGCCCGGTCACGATCGCGCCGGCCGGTCGCACGACTGTCACCGTCGATCCAGAAGCCATCCCGGACGTCACGCCCTGGAGCGCCGAGACGCCGAACCTGTACACGCTACTTGTCACCCTGCGTGACGTCGACGGCCGGACGATCGAGGTGAACCGCCATAACGTCGGCTTCCGCACGGTTGAGATCGCGGGTGGACAGATGCTCGTCAACGGTCAGCCGATCCTGCTCAAGGGCGTGGATCGCCACGAGCATGACCCGGAAACCGGCCACACCGTGTCGGTGGACTCGATGATCCGCGACATCCGGCTGATGAAGCAGCACAACATCAACGCCGTACGCACCAGTCACTACCCGAACGACCCTCGCTGGTATGACCTGTGCGACCGTTACGGCCTGTACGTCGTCGATGAGGCAAACATCGAATCGCACGGTTACGGCACCGGCCAGGACAGAAACGCTCTCGCGAAGAACCCCGACTGGATCGAGGCCCACCTCGACCGTACCCGCCGGATGGTCGAGCGGGACAAGAACCACCCGTCGGTGATCGTCTGGTCGCTCGGCAACGAGTCGGGCAATGGCATCTGCTTCGATGCAACCTACGACTGGATCACGCGGCGCGACCCGTCACGCCCCGTCCAGTACGAGCAGGCCGGCGAGGTGCGCAACACCGACATCGTCTGCCCGATGTATGCCCGGATCGCGGACATGGTCCGCTACGCCGAACGATCGGACGTCACGCGACCCTATATCCAGTGCGAATACGCCCACGCGATGGGCAACAGCGTCGGCAATCTTCAGGACTACTGGGATGTCATCGAGCGCTACCCCGTCCTCCAGGGGGGCTTCATCTGGGACTGGGTCGACCAGGGCATCGCCCGAAGCATCCGCGACGGTGCCGGGGCCGAAGGCTTCCTTTATGGAGGCGATTTTGGCGACAGGCCCAACGATGCAGACTTCTGCGCCAACGGAATCGTCCTGGCCGACCGAACCCCGAAGCCACACGCCGCCGAGGTCAAGAAGGTCTATCAGAACATCAAGGTTGAGCCGCTGGATGTCTCGGCCGGCACGATCAAGGTGACGAACGAGTTCTTCTTCACCAATCTCGACCGGTTCGAGGCAACCTGGGTGCTCCGGCGCGATGGCGCGGAAGTGAAATCCGGCCGCCTGGGACATCTCGACGTCCCGCCCCGGGAGAGCCGCGAGGCGATGGTTTCCCTCGGCGCCATTGAGCCGAAAGGTGAGTACCTGTTGACAATTGCGTTCTCGATGCCCGATGAGTCATCCTGGGCGCCGAAGGGGCACGTCATCGCATGGGACCAGCTCCCCCTGAGCTCCCCCTATCTTCCACCGTCAGTTGAGACCGAAACCGCCCCGCTCTCGATGACCGAAGACGATGGGCGACTGATTGTCGCCGGAGAGGGCTTCCGGATTGTTTTGGACAAATCGTCGGCCGCCCTGGCGGAGTACGAAATCGACGGGGTCTCGCTCCTCGCGAGCCCGCTGGTGCCGAACTTCGAGAAGGTCCCCAACTCGAACCAGTACGCGCGAGACATCTACAAGACGGACTTCGGCCCCTGGATGAACGCCGCCAGGGCTCGGCGGGTCGAGTCGATCGAGGTATCCACGCATGAGGAGACGATCGTCGTCGAAGTGCGAGTTGACCCTGCCGAACGTCCGTGACGGTATCTTGAACCTCCGCTACACGATCCGTCCCGACGCGACGATCCGGGTCGAGATGCGTTACGACCCCAAACAGGAAGGACGCCTTCCCCTTCTACCTCGGTTCGGCATGAAGACCGCAGTGCCAAATCGTATGAACGCGGTGACCTGGTACGGACGCGGTCCACAGGCGACGTACTGGGACCGCAAGACCGGCGGCGAGATCGTGGTTCACGAGAAGGCGGTCGACGACATGTGGTTTCCCTATATCCGACCGCAAGACACGGGCAACCGGGCGGACACACGCTGGGTCTCGATCACCGACGATGAAGGTCGTGGCTTGAAAATTCGCGGGATCGTCAATCCGTTCAGCTTCTCGACGCTCCCCTTCGCGCTGGAGGACCTCTGGGGGGCGAAGCACCCGTTCGAGTTGCCTCGTCGCGAGGTCAACACCGTCTTCATCGACTGGAAGCTGCATGGTGTCGGCGGCGACAATTCCTGGGGCGCCCGGACCCACGACGAGTACACCTTACCCGGAAACCAAGAATACTCGTTGATCTTTGAGATCACGCCACTCCACCGGGACTGATCCGCCTCGCCCACATCTCCAACTCCCGACCCTTCTGCCCGATCGTCGATGGAAGCGCCACGATCAGGTGGAAGGACCGGAAGCTGGTTGTTATCGTCAAGGGCCGCATCACTGGGTCAATCCTTCAGCAACGTCTCGATCGCGTCCATCAGCACGGCTTCGACACCCGGGGCGACCGACGACGCCCTCGGGCTCGTCTCGTAGCCGCCCTGGGAGTACGCGACCTCGGTGCCGATGTAGCCGGGGGCATAGTCTCCGTAGGCAGCCATCGCGACGAACAGGTCGGGGCGCAGTTTCTGGGCGGCGAGCTGGTACTCGACGAACAACTCGCCCGGCATGTGGAGCACACGGGCTGGGCCGAGCGTCAGGCAGGTCACGTCGATCGGATCGCCTTGCTGGCAGCGGCGGAGCCAGATCAGGTCGCGGGCGGCGCCGGCCCGGCGCGGGCGCGAGCGAATCGTCGTCGAGCTGCGCCAGGAGTTCCGTCTCGTCGAGATGAGGCGCGGGGGGCAGGACGACATCCACCGAATCCCAACCGAGCTCACCGGCGGAGATCGGATGCCGCTTCGTCGCTTGCCAGGCCCTCGCCATGCCGTCGGCGACCCGGTCGGCGAGAACCTGCCGGTTCTCGGGGTCCCCGTCGTTAAATTTGCCCGCGCCGACGTTGCCACCGGCACCGTCGAAGTGGACATGCGGCACACCGGTGAACGACTCGCGGAGATTGCGGGCGATCCCGGGGAAATCCGGGTTCGCCGCGCGTGTCAGGTAGTTGCTCTGCGGGTGTGTGGCGTAATAGGTCAGCACCGCGACCGGCTTGTCACCGCCCCAGAAACTGATCATCTTGAGCAGCGGGTCGATCGTGCCGATAGGTTTGGCGCGGACATCCGGGTCCTTGCAGGCGGTGAAGCGGACGTGTTCCACCTTGCCATCGGGACCGAGCACGCGGCGGTTCGAGGCGACCTGCTCGACCTTCGCCTCGCCGAGACCGAGATGGGTGATCGCACGGGCCTTGGCGGTGGCTTCGCGGACGGCACTCGCGGCGCGGGCGATCACGTCGCGTTCGAACTCCACGTCGAAGACGTTGGAAACGTCGGCGCCATGCTCGGCCATCATCCGGGCGCTGGTGAAGTCGCAGTTGGGGGCGTCGTGCTGGTGCAGGGTGTGGACGACGACCCGGCCGGGCTCGGTCCCGGCGGCCTCCGCCAGCGCCTTGCGGAACTCGGTCTGCCCGCCATTGGCGATCCCGATCCAGTCCACTGCGCAGAGCACGACCGGCTTTCCGTCGCCGATCAGGACGACCCCCCGGCAACTCAGGGCCAGCGCGACCTTCTCGGTCGGGTCGTAAGCCAGGGGACTACCGATCGGCGGCGATGCGTCGACGGCGAACACGCCGACCTTCAGGGGTTCGGCCGCACGAGTAAAGCCACCCGCGAGCGCGGTTGCCGCCAGCACCAGCGCGAGCATGCCAGTTCGTCGTTTCATGATTGAGAATCCTCATCGAGGAAGTGACCAGGTCGAGGGATTAGATGCGGATGACGATCTTGCCGAAGTGGGCACCGCTTTCCATGTAGTCCAGCGCCTCGCGGGCCTGATCGAAGGGGAAGACGCGGTCGACGACCGGCCGCAGGCCACTCTGTTCGATGGCCTGGTTCATCGCCGCGAACATGGCCCGAGAACCAACGAAGATGCCCTGAAGTCGCAAGGCCCGCATCAGCACGGGCATCGGGTTGACCTCGCCGCCCACGCCCGAGAGCACGCCGATCAGGTTGATCGTGCCGTGCATCCGCACGGCCTGGAACGAGCGGGCGAGCGTGCCGGCGCCTCCCAGTTCGACGATGTGATCGACCCCGGCTCCGCCCGTCAGGTCGAGCACCGCCTTGTGCCAGTCCGACGTGGTGCGGTAGTTGATGCCGTCGTCGGCCCCGAGTTCCTTCGCCTTCACGAGCTTTTCATCGCTGCTGGATGTGATGATGACCCGCGCCCCCGCCATGCGGGCGAACTGCAAGGCGAACAGCGAGACCCCGCCGGTGCCCTGGGTCAGGACGGTCTGGCCCGGCTGGAGTTGTGAGCTGGCGAACAGCGCATGCCAGGCGGTCAGCGCGGCGCAAGGGAGGGTGGCCCCTTCCTCGTCGCTCAGATGCGCCGGGACCTTGATGACGCCCGTTTCGGGCAGGACGGCGTACTCGGCCAGCAGCCCGTCGACCAGACCGCCGAGTGCCGATGCGGCGATTTCGGGCGTGTACGGCCCGTTCTGCCAGGCCGGCATGAACAACCCGGCGACCCGATCGCCCGGCCTTGTGGCGCGTGACGCCGGGACCGGTCGCGATGATCTCGCCGACGCCGTCGGAGACGGGGATGCGGGGCAGGGGAAGCTTTGGGTTGTACTGCCCTTTGATGACGAGCAGATCGCGGTAATTCAGTGAGACCGCTCGCAGCTTGAGGAGAACCTCACCAGGTCCGGGCTCGGGAGTGGGCCGTTCGGTGGGTGTCAGGGCATCAAGGCCGAAATGGTCGCGAATCTCATATGCTTTCATCACCGTCGCTCCTCTCTCGGGACCATCGGGCCCTCAGGCTCGCGGCCGAATCGTCGATGATATCAGGCCCGAACTGCGGTCTCCAGGATCTGATTCAAGGCGAGCGACTGGAACAGGGCGAGTCGCTGTGTTGGAATGATACGGGACCTTGCCAGAGGGGTGGGAATCGCTCGAGTTCCATGTGGAGTACGGAATGCGACGTTGCTGGAGATTCTCGCTGGCGATTTGCGGGCTCGTCGGTTGGCTCTCCCTATCGGAAAGGGCCGAGGCCGTGCGCCCGAATATCCTGATCATCCTTGCCGACGACATGGGGTTCTCGGATGCGGGTTGCTACGGCGGCGAGATCGCGACCCCGAACCTGGATCACCTGGCCACCCGTGGCGTGCGGTTTACCCAGTTCACCAATACCGCCCGGTGCTGGCCGTCACGATCCGCCCTGCTGACGGGCTACTATGCCCAGCAGATCCGCATGGACCCGCCAAAAGGCCGTCTGCCGCGCTGGACGCGATTGGTCCCCGACTATCTCAAGCCTCTGGGGTATCGCTGCTACCACGCCGGCAAGTGGCATGTCAACGGTGCGCCGAAGGCCGTCGCCGATGGCCACTTCGACCGATCCTACAAGCTCGACGACCAGGACCGCTTCTTCTCGCCCCGCACTCATTTCGAGGAGGACCGCAGGTTGCCTCCCGTCGAGCCGGGCAGCGGTTATTACGCGACGGTCGCGATCGCGGATCACGCGATCCGCTCCTTGAAAGAGCATGCCGACACGGCTTCGGATGAGCCGTTCTTCCTGTACCTGGCGTTCACCAGTCCCCACTTCCCGCTCCAGGCGAAGGAGGAGGACATCGCCCGTTACCGAGACACCTACACGGTTGGCTGGGACGTGATTCGCCAGCGGCGTTATGACCGCTTGCGCGAGATGGGAATCATCGACTGTGCCTTGCCGCCGCTCGACCCGACCGTCAAACCGCGCTGGAACCTGCCGGAAGCTGAATTGCAGACGCGCATCGGGCCGGGCGAGGTGGGCCGGGCCGTCCCCTGGGACAGCCTGTCGGCCGACCAGCAAGCCTTCCAGGCGTCGAAGATGGCGATCCACGCCGCGATGATCGACCGGATGGACCGCGAGATCGGTCGCGTGCTGGACCAGGTTCGCGCGATGGGGCGCTCGACGACACGTTGATCCTGTTCGCCTCGGACAACGGCGCCAGCGCCGAGCAGATCATCCGGGGTGACGGTCACGACCCGGCCGCCGCGCCGGGCTCGGCCGGGAGCTATCTGGGGCTTGGCCCGGGGTGGTCGACCGCGGCCAACACGCCATTTCGTATGCACAAATCCTGGGTCCACGAGGGCGGGATCTCGACCCCTTTCATCGTGTCCTGGCCGAGCGGGATCGCCGCGCAAGGCGAGCTACGTATAGATCCGGGGCACGTGATCGACATCGTCCCGACGCTGCTCGACGTGACGGACGCGACGCCCTCCCCGACCTGGAACGGTGCTCAGCCCCCACCACTTCCGGGCCGCAGCCTAGTTCCGGCCATCCAGGAGAATGGGACGATCGAACGCGATTTCCTGTTCTGGAACCACGATGGACACCACGCCCTGAGAATCGGCGACTGGAAGCTCGTCACGATGGCCGAGGCCGAGCACGCGCTCGAACTGTACAATCTCGCCGAAGACCGTTGCGAGATGGTCAACCTGGCCACGCGGCATCCCGATCGGGCGCAGGCGATGGCCGCCCGCTGGCAGTCACTCGAAACCCAGTTCCGCGAACAGGCGGGACCGGCCAACGAGGCCGAGCGTTGATGTTTCCCCGTCCTGATGCTGAGCCCAGAGGACCGAACCGATGATCGCGCTGGTGATGGCCGCCTGCCTGTCGGCCGGCTCGATTGCAACCGACGAGGGGACGCCGGGGGAGGGCGGCCTCTTTGATCGTGAAAACCTGGTCGCCTGGTGCATCGTCCCGTTCGACGACCGGCAACGCAGCCCCGAGGCGCGTGCCGAGATGCTGGAACGGCTCGGCATCCACCGATTCGCCTATGACTGGCGCGCCGAGCATCTGCCGCACTTCGAGGAGGAGCTGGATGCCCTGGATCGTCACGGCATCGAACTTACCGCCCTATGGTTCCCGACGACCCTCGACGAGACGGCCCGCCATTTCCTCGATGTTCTGAAGACGCGCGGCATCACGACACAGCTCTGGGTCATGGGCGGTGGCGCCCCGACCGAAACCCCCGAGGAGCAAGCGGCCCGGGTCCAGCAAGAAACGGCGCGCATCCGGCCGATCGCCGAGGCGGCGAACGAGATCGGTTGTTCGATTGGGCTGTACAATCACGGGGGTTGGTTCGGCGAACCGGAGAACCAGCTTGCCATCATCGACGCGCTGGAACAGCAGGGCATCAAGAACGTCGGGATCGTCTACAATCTCCACCATGGGCACGAGCACCTCGACCGATTTCCCGAACTGCTCGATCGGATGAAGCCGCACCTGATGGCCCTGAACCTCAACGGCATGAATCGCGGTGGGGACGGCGAGGGCGAGAAGATCCTCGTTATCGGCCAGGGCGAGGAAGACCGCAAGCTCCTCCAGATCATCCTCGATAGTGGCTGGCAAGGCCCCGTCGGCATTCTCAACCACACCAGCGAGGATGCCGAGGCCCGTCTGGCGGCCAATCAGCGTGGCCTGCAACAACTCGTTGAGCAGTTGAACGCATCTCAAGTCGTTCCCTGAGGTGGTCACATGGAAGTGCGCAGACTCGGCAGGACGGGCCTGGTCGTCTCCCGCGTCGGCCTCGGCCTCGCGGCGCTGGGTCGGCCCGGCTACATCAACCTGGGCCACGCCTCGGACCTCGACGAGGAGTACGACGTCGCGGCGATGGAGGCGCGGTCGCATGAGGTTCTCGACGCCGCCTGGGACGCTGGAGTTCGCTACTTCGACGCCGCGCGTTCGTACGGTCGGGGCGAGGCGTTCCTGGCCCGCTGGCTCGCCTCGCGTGGGACTGGCCCCGGAGGACGTCGCCGTGGGGTCGAAGTGGGGATACACCTACACCGCCGGCTGGCAGGTCGAGGCCGACGCGCACGAGATCAAGGACCACTCGCTTTCGACCCTGACCCGACAGATCGCCGAGAGTCGCAACCTGCTGGGCAACCACCTCGACCTGTATCAGATCCACTCAGCCACCCTCGAGAGCGGCGTGCTGGAGAACCGGGAGGTCCTCGACGCCCTGGCCCGACTTCGGTCGGAAGGGCTCGCGATCGGCCTCTCCCTCAGCGGGCCTCGACAGGCTGAGACGTTGACGCGGGCGATGGATGTCGAGGTAGCCGGTGAGCGGTTGTTTGACTGCGTCCAGGCGACCTGGAACATCCTGGAGCGTTCCGCCGGGCCGGCGCTCGCGGTCGCACACGAGGCCGGCATGAGGGTCATTGTCAAGGAGGCCCTGGCCAACGGGCGGCTGACGGACCGTAACGACGATCCCGCCTTCGCGGAACAGCGTCAGGTGCTTGATCGGCTGGCCGCGGACCGGGGAACGACCCTCGATGCCCTGGCCCTGGCGGCGGTTCTGGCCGAGCCCTGGGCCGATGTCGTCCTGAGCGGCGCGGCAACCCGCGATCAGGTTCGCTCGAACCTGGCCGCGACGGAGGTCCCCTGGAACGAGGACATCGCCGCGGCGCTGCTCCCGCTGACCGAGCGACCCGAAGAGTACTGGTCGATCCGGTCGAAGCTGCGGTGGAACTGAGCCCCCATCAGTCGTTCACCCGATGCGCCCCGATCATCGGTCATCGGCCCTTGGTTCTGTCTAGGATCAACACGCGCGTGGTTCACTGCAACTGGATCGTCACCGTCTTGCGCCGGCCGTCGCGGAGCAGGGTGAGGGGAACCTCGTCGCCTGGCTTCTTCTGCTGCATTGCGTGGGCAAGCAGGTCGGATTCGCGTTCGTCGTCCGTGAGACCGTCGTACGAGACGACGATGTCCCCCGGTTGGACGCCCGCGTTCTTGGCGACGGCGTGGTCGCCGTACTGGCCGACGTGCTCGACGCGCAGGGCCATGCCGTCGTCGGGCAGGCCGGCGTCGTGACGCTCCTCGGGTGTCATCTCCTTCAGCATCATGCCGCCGAACGCCATCCGCCGCAGGTCCCAGGACGTGGTCCTCCAGGAGATGTCGCTCCGCCGTCGCCAGCCGTCGTCGAGCGAGAGGGACAGCGTCCGTTTTTCCTCACCCCGCGATACCTCGGCTTCGAGCGTGCCGGAGGCTGGCGCGTGGTGCAGGACCCACTGGATGTCGGCGATCGACAGCAAGGGCTGACCTTGCAGGCGGAGGATCTCATCGCCGGGCTCGAACCCGGCCCGGTCGGCGGCCGATCCGTCCTCGACAGCCGCCACCCGTGCGGACTCTGTCGGGTCCATCGTCAAGCCGATCGTCTTCGGATGCGGGTAAGGAAACATCACGTCGTCGGGAACGGGCTCGCCTTCGAGTCGGAAGACCTGGCGTTCCGCCTCGCCGATCTGGTGGCAGTGCATGCAGGTCTGCGCGACGTTCTGGGCCTGGTAGTCGATCCGCAACCCGAATCGGCCTCGCAGGCTGGGATACTGTGCGGGACGGCTGAACCGGGGGTCGGACACCTGCTTGCCGGCCAGCGACGGCTTGACCTTCGCATAGTCCTCGTGCATCGCCAACGCCCCGGCCAGCGCGGCGCGAAGCCCTTCGAGGGAGATGTCGTCCTCCTCGTTGTCGCGTCCCGATCGGGTGCCGAACCGGCCGTACAGAGTACCGTCTGGGTTCATCAAGAAGGCGGCGAACGACTGGTCGAAGTCGAACTGGAACAACGCCAGGTCGATGGCATTCGCCTGGGGAATCCGCACGCAGACGAACTGGTCCATCAGGTCCCCGACGATCGGATCGCGCGCGGCGACCGATTCGTCGAACTCGTGGCATGCCTCGCACGGAATGCAGCGGAAGACGACCAGCAGCGGTTTGCCCTCGGCCCGAGCTCGGCGCAGGCCCTCGTCGAGGTCGTTGTAGATCCAGTGGTCGGATTCCGCGAACGTCTCGCGGTCATTGCGGACCTTGGTGTCCCGGTCCTGGGCCGGGAGCGAGCTCGGGGAAAGGGCGAGAATCAGTCCGGTCAGGATCACGGCGGGCTTGTGCATGACGTTCCCTCCACGGTTCGCGGGCTTGACTCAACGGAATCGATCTCCACGACTGTCCGGTATCGTACCCGACAGATCGCGACACAACACCTTGCCACCCACGCCCTGTCGGCGGCGTTCGGATGGAGGTTTCGAGGCCGGCCTGTTGTCAGGAATATTGCGTTAGTCGGCTTCGAGGGCCCTGTCGGGAAACCGAGGGAGAGGTCGTCTCACCGGGGCAAAGCGTGGTGTGCAGAGGTGCTCCGAGTGGAGGGAACGGAAGAACTGGGGCATGGCGACTTTGCTCCGATCGCCCTATATGAGCCAGTCGTCCTTCTTCCGGCATGAGCCAGGAATCATTTGACGCCGTCCCGGCAAGGCGTTACAGGGGATCAAGGTCGTCCACGTCACCTCGGATGTGAGCATGGCGCTTCCATCCTTCTCCTGGTGCGTGACGATGCGATCGAAGTCCCCGCCGAGTAGAATGGTGCAGGGAGGACCGCGATGGTGTCGGAGACATTTCGAACGCTCTGAAACGAGGAGCGGAAACCCTACGGAATGGGCGTGGCGATGCGACGATCGAGATGGTTCGGGATCGCTCTGCTCATGGGCTTGGTCGGGCCTGCCGCGGGTGTCGCCTTCGCCCAGGTGACCGACGAAGCGATCGAACCCCTTCGTACCGGCGATTTCCGCTGCGCGCGTCACCGCCGCTGGTCGTCCCGCTCGACCGAACGGGCGACGACCACGTTTCGGTGAAGGACCCGACCATCGTCCGTCATGAGGGCCGCTGGCACCTCTTCTGCACGATCCGGGGAGCGCCCCGCTCGCACCGAATCGAGTACCTCAACTTCGAGGATTGGGGCGGAATCGCGGATGCGCGCCGGACGATCCTCGAACTCACTCCCGGCTACTTCTGCGCCCGCAGGTGTTCTTCTACACGCCGCACCACAAGTGGTACATGATCTACCAGGTCGTCGACGAGTCGCGCCTGCCCGGCCTCCAGCCGGCGTTTTCCACGACCGACACCCTCACCGACCCGGCCTCTTGGACGAAGCCGGAATTCTTGTTCGAGGCGAAACCCGAGGGCGTCGAGCACTGGATCGACTTCTGGGTCATCTGCGACGAGACCAAGGCCCACCTGTTCTTCACCTCGCTCGATGGCCGGATGTGGCGGTGCGAGACGTCCCGAACTGCCTTCCCCCACGGCTGGACCATTCCCGAGATCGCCTTGCGAGGCGACATCTTCGAGGCAAGCCACACCTACCGACTCAAGGACCGCGCCCAATACCTGACCCTCATCGAGGCCCAGGGCGACCGGCGCCGGTATTACAAGGCCTATCTGGCGGACCATCTCGAAGGCCCCTGGAACGAGTTGGCCGCGTCGCGTGACCGCCCCTTCGCCGGCAAGACGAACGTCGAGTTCGAGGGAGAGCCCTGGTCCGACTCGATCAGCCACGGCGAACTACTCCGCGACGGTCCCGACGAATATCTGGTGGTCGATCCCGGCCATCTACGCTTTCTCTTTCAGGGGGCCACCGACGCACAATACCGCGATAACCCCTACGGCAAGATCCCCTGGCGGCTCGGCCTGCTCGAACCGTTTCCCTGACCAATGCCCCCGATCGTTCCTGGCCCACCAGCACGGTCGGTCACCGGCACGTCCGGATCGCCGGCGCCCGAAGTGTAACCAGATGGCCGCAGTCGCACGGAATCGAGGCCTTGAGATGCAATTGTTTCGGTTCGTCGGGTTCTTCGGGTTGCTGGTGGCGGGGGTCGCGGCTCGTGGGGAGGAACCTGTCTCGTTCGAGCGGGAGGTTGCTCCCCTTCTCGAATCCCGCTGCCTGCGTTGCCATAACGCGGAGAAGGCCGAGGGCGGCCTCTCGCTGGCGACGTTCGACGCGGCCCGTCGTGGTGGGGAGATCCTGCCGGCCGTGGTGCCCGGCAAGCCAGAGGAGAGCTACCTGCTCGACATGGTCGCCGGCGACGAACCGCAGATGCCAAGGGGCGGCGACCCTCTGTCGGCCGAGCAGGTGGACGCCCTCCACCGCTGGATCGCCGACGGTGCCCCCTGGCCGACCGGGGTCACGCTGGTTGCGAAGACCGTCGCGGATGGGCCGTGGTGGTCGCTCGAACCGCTCACGCGGCCGGCCCTCCCGGACATCACCAACACCGACCGCATCCGCACTCCGATCGATGCGTTCATCCTGGCGAAACTGGCCGAAAAGGGCCTGTCCCTCCGCCCCGAAGCCGATCGCCGTACCCTCATTCGCCGCCTGAACTTCGACCTCCACGGCCTGCCGCCGACGCCCGAGGAGATCGACGCCTTCCTCGCCGACGACCGGCCCGACGCGTACGAACAACTCGTCAATCGTCTGCTGGCCTCACCGCGATATGGCGAGCGCTGGGGGCGGCACTGGCTGGACGTGGTCCACTATGCGGACACCCACGGCTACGACAAGGACAAGCGTCGCGACAACGCCTGGCCTTATCGCGACTATGTGATCGAATCGTTCAACCGCGACAAACCCTACAGCCGCTTTGTTCAGGAGCAAGTTGCTGGCGACGAGCTGTTCCCCGACGTTCCGGAGGCCACCATCGCCACCGGGTTCGTCGCGGCTGGCCCCTGGGACTATGTCGGCCACGTCGAACTCCGTGAGGGGACGGTCGAGAAGGCCAAGACCCGACTGATCGACCGCGACGACATGCTCGCCAGCACGATGTCGACCTTCGTCAGCCAGACCGTCCACTGCGCCCGCTGTCACGACCACAAGTTCGACCCGATCCCGACACGCGACTATTACCGCCTTCAAGCCGTCTTCGCCGGTGTCGATCGTGGCGACCGTCCCTATGCCGACCCCTCCCGAGCCATGCGACGGGCTGACCTGGGGACGACTCTCGAACGTCTGAAAGCTCAGGCCCGCGAGGTCCGCCACGAGATCGAGAATCGCCGTTCCCCGGCGGTGATCGCGCTCGACGCCGACCTGGCCCGACTTCGCGAGCAACGGGCCAACCTGCCGGGACCACCGGACAACCCCCCCAGTCCTACCAACGGCTACCATAGTGGCATCGAGCCAACCCCCGACATGGTCAAGTGGGTCCAGGTGGACCTTGGCCGGACCGTCCCGATTGACGAGGTACGACTCATCCCCGCCCGGCCGGTCGACTTCCCCGACACCCCCGGCTTCGGTTTTCCAGCGCGGTTCCG
Source organism: uncultured Isosphaeraceae bacterium (assembly GCA_963779675.1). Taxonomy (GTDB): domain Bacteria; phylum Planctomycetota; class Planctomycetia; order Isosphaerales; family Isosphaeraceae; genus CAVZZM01. The sequence continues at coordinate 369,494 of CAVZZM010000012.1, read as the reverse complement.
GGTCGAGGTATCAGATGACCCCGACTTCCCCGATCCCGATTCGCTGGCGAACAACACCGACATCGATGTCGTCAACCCTGGTGATGACTGGTGGGTTATCCGATCTCAAGGCAAAGCCGGACGTTACGTCCGGGTCACAGCAACCAGGCTCTGGCCTCGACGCGACGATTATGTGTTTGCCCTCGGCGAGCTTCAGGTGATCTCGGGCGGCGAGAACGTCGCGTCTGGAGCCGTCGTCTCGGCCCTCGACTCGATCGAGGCGGGGCGCTGGGGTGCCCGTCATCTCGTCGATGGACATGACAGCCGCCGCCGGCTCGACCGTCCCGAAGACACCGACATCTCGCAACGACGGGCCGACCTGCTGTTTGCCCTCCGCGAGACCGAGGCCCAACGTGCCGGGCTGGCCGAGTCACAGGTCCCGCCCGACCTCCGCTCCCGCCGCGACCGCCTCGACACCGAAATAACGGCTGTTGAGGCGGAGATCGCGGCCCTGGAGCCTGCGTCTCAGGTGTACGCGCTCGTCTCCCAACAACCGCAGCCGATCCATGTCCTGAACCGAGGTGATGTGACCCAGCCGGGCGAGGAAATTGGCCCCGGGGCGCTCTCCTGCATCGAGGGAATCGACGCGGATTTCACCGACACCCCGAACGAGGGCGTCCGCCGTGCCGACCTGGCCCGCTGGCTGGCCGACCCGCGTAACCCGCTGACCTGGAGGTCGATCGTCAACCGTGTCTGGCTCTACCACTTCGGCCGGGGGATCGTCGATACCCCTAGCGACTTCGGCCGGAATGGGTCGATTCCCACACACCCGGAACTGCTCGACTGGCTAGCGGTCGAGTTCCAGGACTCCGGTCAGTCTCTGAAGGATCTGCACCGGCTCATCTGCCTCAGCGCCGTCTACCGCCAGACCTCCGCCCACGACGAGTCCGCCGCGGCGATCGACGCCGGCAATCAGCTCCTCTGGCGGCAGAACCGCCGCCGACTGGAAGCCGAGGAGATCCGCGACAGCATCCTGTCCGTCGCCGGCACACTCGACCCGCGGATGGGCGGTCCCGGCTTCGCGCTGTTCCGGTTCAAGGACGACCATTCTCCCGTCTACGACCACGACGACCCCGCCTGGATCGACCCGCCGGACGGCCGCCGCCGCACCGTCTACCGATTCGTCGTCCGCAGCGTTCGCAACCCCTTCCTCGAATGCCTCGACGGCGCCGACCCGAACATCAACGTTCCTGTGCGTAACGAGACGATCACCGCCCTGCAAGCCCTTGCTCTCCTGAACGATCCGTTCCTGATCTCCCAGGCCAGGGCGTTCGCCAATCGATTACACAGGGAGAGCCTCAATATCGACGAGCAGATCGACGCCGCCTACCGACTCGCTCTTGGCCGTCCTCCCCGACTCGAGGAACGGGAGGCCCTGGCGACCTATGCCGGTGTGTACGGCCTGGAGAACGCCTGCCGGCTCCTGTTCAACCTGAACGAGTTCGTGTTCGTTGACTGACCGACGTCGCCACCCCTTGGAGAACCTTTCATGTGCCCCCCCCTGGACCGCCGCTCCTTCCTCTGGCACCTCGGCGGCGGTCTGGGCGGCATCGCGCTGGCCCATCTGCTCGGCGACGAGGGACTGCTGGCCGACACCGGCGATTCCCCGACACCCCGGCCTGGCCTGAACGGCGGCCTTCACCACCGGGCGAAGGCGACGCGGGTCGTGCAGTTGTTCATGTCCGGCGCGGCGAGCCAGTGCGATACGTTTGACTACAAACCTGAGCTGATTCGCCGTGGCGGGCAGCCGTTCGATCCCGGTGGAAAGGTCGAGCTGTTTCAGAGCCAGCCGGGCGCCGTCATGCCGAGCCCCTGGAAGTGGCGGCGGCACGGTGAGTGCGGCCAGTGGGTCAGCGAGCTGCTGCCGCACCTGGCCGGTTGTGTCGACGACATCGCGTTCCTGCCGGCGATGGTGTCGAAGTCGAATGTCCACGGGCCGGCGACCTTCCTCCAGACAACCGGGTTCGTCCTGCCCGGGTTCCCGAGTGCCGGGGCGTGGGTGTCGTACGGGTTGGGCTCGTTGAACGACGACCTGCCGACGTTCGTCGTCCTGCCCGACTCGCGCGGGGTGCCGCCGAACGGCCCGGCCAACTGGGGGGCGGGGTTTCTGCCGGCTGAGCACCAGGGAACGACGGTCAAGCCCTCCGATCCGCGACCGATTCGCGACCTTTTCCCTCCCTCCGACGCCGATTTCCTCACCGACTCCGCCGAGAACGAGGGGCGTGAGTTGCTGCGGCGACTCAACCGTCAGCATGCGGCACGTCATCCGGGTGACTCGCGGCTCGATGCTCGCATCGCCTCGTACGAGCTGGCGGCACGGCTCCAGCTCAGCGCACCGGAAGTGCTCGACCTGAGCGGCGAGTCGGATGCGACGAGGCAACTCTACGGGCTCGACCAGCCGATCACCGAGGACTTCGGTCGAAACTGCCTGATCGCCCGCCGTCTGCTCGAACGGGGCGTCCGGTTCGTCCAGGTCTGGAGCGGCGCCGACAATGGGTTCCCCCGGCGTAACTGGGATTCGCACGAGGACCTCGCGCGCGACCACGGCGAGATGGGCACCAGCATGGACCGACCCGCCGCCGCGCTCATCAAGGACCTGAAAGCTCGTGGTCTGCTCGACGACACCATCATCCTCTGGACCACCGAATTTGGCCGCATGCCCTGTAGCCAGGGGGGCAAGGGCCGCGACCACAACCCCGACACCTTCACCTCGTGGCTGGCCGGCGGCGGCATTCGGGGGGGCGTCACCCACGGCGCCAGCGACGAGTGGTCGTACCGGGCCGTCGAGAACATCACCTACGGTTACGACGTTCACGCGACGATCTTTCACCTGCTCGGCATTGACCACGAGCGACTCACCTTCCGCAACAACGGCATCGACCGCCGCCTGACTGACGTGCATGGTCACGTCATCCCCGAAATCCTGGCCTGATGCAGACGCCCGCGAGCCAGTCTCCGACCTCGTCACCTCCCCGCCGCATGCTCCATGAGGAACTCCAATCCGGGGCGCCGTTGCTGCGAACCGGCACCATCGGGACGAACATGGGCAACGGTTTTCGATCATGCCCTTGGTTCCGATGTGCTGGCATTGGTATTCGTATAGCGAACGCCACGTCGTCGGGGTGAGCGTCCGGTAGACCACACACCGGGTATGAAATGAGCCGCGCCGGTGCATAGATTGGGATTCGGTCCACGCGATCCCCGATCGACGCACGTAGTCGCCGGAGTGGTCGCGGGGCCAGGAGCGGGCCTCCGGCGACCTCGTTCTCGTTTTTCTTTCTGGCTCTTCAGCAGAATCCGTGGGTGCTTGATCTGAAGAGGAAGAGGCTTTTGAGGGAAAAGATCGCACCCTGGGACACCCTCCGGTCAAGATGGAGTTACCACGCTTCATCAACACCAGGAATGCCCCAGGATGCGTATCCAGACGATCCTCAATCGCGTCGAGAAGTTCAAGTCCTTCACCTACGGGGACGCCCAACTCGTCGAGCAGGACGGCGGGCCGGCCTTGGCCGTCCAGATGGTCGCCCGCAAGAACAGTCGCCCGTATTGCTCCGGGTGCCTGAAGCAGGGCCGCCCCTACGATCGCCTGGAGGAGCGCCGGTTCGAGTTCGTCCCGTTGTGGGGGATCCTCGTCTTCCTGGCCTACCGGATGCGCCGAGTCGATTGCCAGCGGTGCGGCGTGACGGTGGAGGTGGTCCCCTGGGGCGACGGCAAGAACCAACTGACGACGGCCTACCGTTGGTATCTGGCGAGCTGGGCCAAGCGGCTGAGCTGGAGCGAGGTCGGCACGATCTTTCGCACCTCGTGGGACAGCGTCCGCCGGGCGGTGGAACACGCCGTCGAGTGGGGCCTGGCCCACCGCGACCTGAGCGGGGTGACGGCCCTGGGGATCGACGAGATCGCCTGGCAACGCGGGCACACGTATATGACGCTGGTCTACGACATCAGCGGGGCGACGAAGCGGCTCCTGGCCGTGGCGGAACACCGGACCGAGGTGAGCTTGCGGGTCTGCCTGGACGGCCTGGGGAAGCCGGTCTGTCAGGGGGTGCGATTCGTGTGCAGCGACATGTGGAAGCCCTACCTCAACGTGATCCGCGAGCGGTTGGGTCATGCGGTTCACGTGCTGGATCGGTTCCACGTCATGCAGCAATTCGGCAAGGCGTTGGACGAGATCCGGGCGGAGGAGGCAAAGAAGCTGGTGAAGGACGGCTACGAGCCGGTGTTGAAGAAGTCGCGGTGGTGCCTGTTGAAGCGACCCGAGAACCTGACGGACAAGCAGACGGTGAAGTTGAAGGAGCTGTTGAAGTACAACCTGAGGACGATGCGAGCATACTTGCAGCGCGAGGATTTCCAGCGGTTCTGGGAGTACAAGAGCGCTGCCTGGGCGGGGAAGTTCCTGGACGAGTGGACGCGTCGGGTGATGCGATCGCGACTGGAGCCGATGAAGAAGGTGGCTCGTACCCTGAGGAATCATCAGCCGTTGATCTTGAACTGGTTCCGAGCCCGCGGGGCGATTTCGTCGGGAGCGGTGGAGGGTCTGAACAACAAGGTGAAACTGGTGACGAGAAAGTCGTACGGATTTCGGACGGCGAAAGTGGCGAAGCTGGCCCTATTGCACAACCTCGGGCAGCTTCCGGAGCCGAAACGCACCCACAGATTCTGCTGAGGAGGCTTCTTTCTTTTTCGGTCCCGGTTCCCGGCGGGCGCGCGGATAAAGGGTATGGGGACCCACTTGGACAAGACGCCCGGCGATACGACGGACCCGATCGGCCGACTTCGAGGCGGCGGTCGAAGGGTCCTGGCGGGGCTCTTCGACGAGCACCGCGTGCGGCTCCGGCGCATGGTCGAGCTGCGCATCGACGCCCGGCTCCGGCCCGGATCGACGCCTCGGACGTCCTCCAGGAAGCGTTCCTCGACGTCGCTCGCGACCTCGACGCCTACCTGACTGACCCGAAGCTGCCTCCGTTACTCTGGCTTCGGCTGCACGTCGGGAGGCGGTTGACGACGTTGCATCGTCAGCACCTGGGCACGAAGATGCGGGACGCGGGGCTGGAGATCTCGCTCTACCAGGGCGCCTTGCCCGGGGCCAGCTCCGCCGCACTGGCGTCGATGCTCCTGGGGCGGATCACCTCGCCGACGCAGGCCGCCCAGCGAGCCGAGCGGCTCCTGCGGGTCCAGGAGGCACTCAACGGCCTCGACCCGATCGACCGGGAGGTGCTGGCGTTGCGGCACTTCGAGCAGCTTGGTCGCTCCGAGGCGGCCCAGGTCCTGGGGATCACGCAAGAGGCCGGGGCGAAGCGATACTTCCGTGCGTTGAAGCGACTCAAGGACGCCCTGGCGATACTACCCGGCGGTTTGGAGGGCCTCTGACCATGTCCACGACATCCGGCTCCCGCGACTACGGCCGCTTCGACGAACTCGCCGAGGAGTTCGCCGGGCGTTATCGCCGGGGCGAGCGGCCGAGCTTGCAGGAATACGTCGACCGCCTGCCCGAGATGGCCGACGAGATCCGCGAGATGTTCCCGGCCATGGTCGAGGTCGAGCGGGCCGACGGGGATCTCCGGGACGACGTCGTCCAGCAACCGCCCGTCGCCCTACATCTCAGCCAGATCGGCGATTATCGGATCTTGCGCGAGGTCGGCCGGGGCGGGATGGGCGTGTGGTCTACGAGGCCGAGCAGGTCTCTCTGGGCCGGAGGGTCGCCCTCAAGGTCCTCCCCGGTCATGTGACGGGCGACCGCCAGGCCCTGGAGCGGTTCCGCCGCGAGGCGAAATCGGCGGCGCGGCTGCACCACACTAACATCGTGCCGGTCTTCGAGGTCGGCCGCGATCGCGACGTCAGCTTCTACGCGATGCAGTTGATCCAGGGGCAAGGGCTCGACCAGGTCTTCGAGGAGCTCCGGAGGCTCCGAGAGCTCGATCAGAAGACGAGTGGGTCCGGACCTGCCCGGTCCAAGGGCATGGAGGTCGATGCGACCCTCGCCCGGCCACGAGTCGCCGCGACCTCGATCCTCCCGGAGCGCGCCCTGGTCCAGATGACCGAGCGGCTCCTGACCGGCCGGCTCGCGGTCGAGGGGATGAATGAGTCAGGGAGGGAAGCACAAGTCGCGACCGGCCTGACACAGACTGAGCAATTCGACCCCGACGCGACCTCAGGCCTCGCGCCCGACATCCCGAGGGGCGAACTCCTGACGGCCCCGACCGCGTCGGGCGTCTCGTCCTCGGCGGTGATGCCCGGCGGCAAGCACGTCTCGGAGGTCGATACGTCGGGCCGTCGCCTGCCGTTCTTCCGGAGTGTCGCCCAGATCGGCCGACAGACGGCGCAGGGGCTGGCCTACGCCCACGCCCGTGGGGTCGTCCACCGCGACATCAAGCCGTCGAACCTGCTGCTCGACACCGAGGGCGTGGTCTGGATCACCGACTTCGGCCTGGCCAAGGCCGACGACGACGGGATGACCGCCAGCGGCGACATCCTCGGCACGCTCCGCTACATGGCCCCCGAGCGGTTCCGGGGCGACGGGAACGCGCGAGCCGACATCTACGCCCTGGGCCTGACCCTCTACGAGCTGCTGACGCTCCGCCCGGCCTACGACTCGACCGATCGCCTCAGGCTGATCGAGCGGATCAAGAACGAGGAGCCGGCCCCGCCGCGATCGATCGTCCCCCAGATCCCCCGGGACCTCCAGACGATCGTCCTGAAGGCGATCGACAAGCACCCCGATCATCGCTACTCGACGGCCGTCGCCCTGGCCGAGGACCTGCGGCGGTTCCTGGCCGACGAGCCGATCAAGGCGCGGCAGATCAGCACCTCGGAGCGATACTGGCGATGGGCCCGGCGCAACCCGGCGGTCGCGACCCTGGGAGGCGTGCTGTCGGCGCTGCTGGTGCTCGCGACGATTGGCTCGTCGCTCACGGCGGCCCGATTCTCGGCGCTGGCGGATCGGGCTCAGTTCATGGCCCGTTCCGAGCGATCGTCCCGCCTGAAGTCCGATCGCCTCGCGAAATCGGAATCCGTGGCGCAGGCCGAGGCCGAATCGGCACGCGAGGCCGAGTCCACGGAGAAGCATCGGGCCGAGGAGGCGTTGCTCGACTCACTCGACCAGACCTACCGCGCGACCCGGAACGAGGTCCGGGCGATGCGGTTGGCCCGCGAATCGGGCTGGCGGTCCACGACGCTGGAGCAGATCGGCGGGCTCGTCCGCCTCGGGAGCCGGAATCTCAATCGCCGGGAGCTTCGCGAGGAGGCCATCGCCTGCCTGGTGGAGATCGACGCCCGGATCCAGTCGCGGTTCGCCCCAGCTCGGGATCTGCGCCTGGCATCTCAAGTTCAGCCCCGACGGCCGGACGCTCGCGGCCAACGACAAGAGAAGCTGCGTCGCCCTGTGGGACCTCGTCCACGACCGGGAATTGACTCCGATCCGGAAAGCCTTCGAATTCTCGCCGTTCGCATTCCACCCCGGCGGTGCACTCGCCGTCGCATCGGCTCCGGGGCGGGTGACGTTCCATCCCCTCGCGCCCGGCCAGCCGACCTTTCCGGCGATCGCAGGCCAGGGACACGCGCTCAACCTCGCATTCAGCCGATCGGGGGATCGGGTGGCTGTCGCCTGGGGTGAGGTCGACGTCCAGCGGGGCGGGGAACCGCGGAAATTCGACCGCATCACGGTGCATGACACCGCCACCGGCAGCGAGATCCGGACCATCGCCATTCCGATGGGCACCCCAATCGCCTACAAGGTCTCGCTCGCCCTGAGCCCCGACGGCGACACGGTGGCGATGACCGGCCCGAACTTCGAGGTCCGGGTCTATCCGGTCGGGAACGCGGGCGACCCTGTGGTCCTCGGCACTCTGGATAGGTTCGTTAGCGCCATCGCCTTTCACCCCGACGGGAAAAGCCTCGCCGCCTGCGGGAAGCGGTTCGCCGCCATCTGGGATCTCCAATGCCGATCCGAACGAGTCCGGATCCTCCAGCCGTCCGATCGCGGCCTCTGGGACCTCGCCTTCAGCCCCGACGGGCGGTATCTCGCGACCGTGAGCGACGACGCGGTCGGCCGCCTCTGGGACGCCCGCTCCGGCCGCGAGCTCTCCGCCGTGCCGGCGCAAACCGGTCTCGGCCTCTCGGTGGCATTCTCGCCCCGGGGTGATTGCTTCGCCGTCGGGGCGACCTCGGTTTCGGTCATCGCGATCGAAGGCGGTCGCGAACGACGGACGGAGACAAGCCCGACCAACGTGAGCATGGCTCTGGTCTTCGATCCCGCCCGGCCTCGGCTCTTCCACTGCGGGGCCAATCGCCAGCTCTATGAGTGGAGACTCGACGAGGCGGTGGCCCGACCCAGTAACTTGCCTAAAGGACTCAATCCCTCCATCCTGCGAATCGCTCCCGGAGGACGAGAGTTCGTCGTGGGATGGCACCCCTATAATGACACGAAGCCTGGCGCAGACTACTCGATTTGCATCTGGGCTCGCGACGACCTTGCGGCCCAGCGCCGCCTGATCGGGTCCCGGGCGGCCGTGGACTCGATCGACCTCGTCGACGACGGCCGGCGCATCGCGGCCGGATCGAAAAATGGAGGGCTCTATGTCTGGGATTTCCAGGGCGGTACGCTCCTCTTCCGCAAGGAACTGGGAGCGATGGCCCCTTCCCTCCACGGCCTCGACGATTCCGGCCTGCTCGTCGCCGCCGGCAGGCGCCTGCTCCTGCTCTCGGCCGAGGATGGCGCGGTGCGCCGTGAGCTGACTTTGCCCCAGACCGCGGCGGCCTTCGTCGTCACCCCCGATCGGAAGGAGGCCCTCGTCGCCACGGTCGATGGGGCGATCCACAGGGTCCTCCTTCCCGGCCTGGAGATCAAACGATCGCGACAGGCCCTCAATCCGGACACCTGGCGGAGGATGGCGATCTCACCCGACGGATCGCTCGTGGCCGTCACGACGCTGGGCAGGGGCCGCGCCCTGTTGCTCGATGCCGAGACCCTGGAACCCGTCGCCATGATGCCCGGCCAAGACGTGGGGCGGCTCAATTTTCTTGTGTTCGACCCCAAAGGGAGGTATTTCGCATTCGGGGTCAGTCATATCTCGCTCTGGGACCTCGCCCTCGTCCGCGACGAGCTCGCCCCCCTGGGACTCGCCTGGGGCCGGGCCGCTCCACCGACCATCCCGCCCCCGGACCCGGCGGAGGCGGCGGAACGCGAGAATCTCGCCGAGGTGGAGAGCAAAGCCAGGGGTCTCTTCCAGTCCGGCCTCTCGGCGTTCCGGGAAGGACGTTTCCAGGACGCCGCGGTCGGTCTTCGAGAGGCGGCCGAGCAATTCGGAGCCTTGCGAACCTCGTTTCCCAACGATTCAGCGCTCGTCCGCCTGCATGCCATCAGTCTCGGTTTACTGGCCTGCTCGTTGCGCGACTCGAAGCGCCCGGGCGAGGCCCTGACCCCCTTCCGGGAGTCGCTCACCGTCTACGAATCACTCGGCAACCCGAACCCGGGTGACCTCTACAACATGGCCTGTGGTTGCGCCATGGTGTCGGCGCTGGATGGCCAGGGCTCGCCGGAGGACCGAGAGAAGTTCGAGGCGCGGGCCGTGGAATACCTCCGGAGGGCGATCGCGGGCAACACGGCCCAGATCCTCCCGCTCGTGGCGACCTCCCGATCCCTCGACCCGCTCCGCCGCCGGGCCGATTTCGAGGGCGTGATCGCCGACGCGGGCTTCCCGAGCGACCCGTTCGCGCAACCGTCGCCCATGGCGATCGCCCGGGCAACACCCACGGAACGGAAGAAGAAGGGCGAGGCCCTCATCGCCGGCGGCCGCACGCTCGACGCGATCCCGTCCCTGGCGTCCGCCTGGAATGAGAACCTGGGGGACACCAAGCTCCTGTTCAAGGTCGCCGCCCTCCAGGCCTGGTTCCATCGCGATACCGAGTTGGCCGCCACATGCCGGAAGGCCCGCGAATTCGCCAGGGGCACCAGGCTCGACCTCGTCGCCGATTCCGCGGCCAAGTGCAGCAGTCTCCTCCTGACCGATCATGCGACGGATCGCGCCGAGACGCTCTCCCTCGCACGGTTGGCCTATGACCTCGGGAAAGACACGCCCTCCGCCGACTGGTACCGGATGGGCATCGGGATCGCCGAATATCGGGCCGGCAAACACGAGGCCGCCGCCGAGACGCTTCGGACCGTGGCCGGGTACAATCGGCAGTATTATATCCCCGTCACGTCCGCGTTCTACCTCGCGATGAGCCTCTCTCGCCAGGGGAAGGACGACGAGGCCCGCCGGGTCGCGACGGAGGCCGTCTCCCGGATGAGGCCGCTCCCGATCGACGAGAACAACCCCCTGGCCGGCGGCGCCAATCACGACGATCTCATCCTCTGGATGGCCTACAAGGAAGCCAGGACCATCTTCAAGTTCGACTCCGCTCCCATCTCCGGGGCAGAACCCAAGGGGAAGTGACACGGCCACCGCCCGTGGCGAGTCCGTCTGGCGGACGATCGCGACCTGGACCGTTGGCCGGGCGCCCGCCTCGGACAGCATGGATTGCGTCCTGGAGCCTTGGGAAGCTCCCATCCCTACCGCCCTTGCCGCGGTCGGCGTGGTGCCGATCGCGGCGCCGCGGGGCGAACGGTCTGCTCATCCCGATACGCCGATTCGCGCGGCTTCCTTGCGACTCGCGGAAGGATGCGATCCGAACCAGGCGTCGGGCAGGAGCTCGACGAGCCGATCCGCGGGGAGGGACGGCAGGCGTCGGAGGATATCCTGGAGGTAGGCATGGGGATCGATGTCGTGGTGCCTGCACGTCCCGGTCATCGTGTACAGGACCGCCGCCGCCCGGCCACCGCGGTCACTGCCGAGGAACGTCCAGTTGCGGCGACCGATCGCCTGGCGCGAAGCATCCTTTCGGCGAGGTTGTTGTCGATGCTCAGGTCCTCGTGCTCGGGGTAGCGACAGAGCGCCTCCCAGTTCGACCGAGCGTAGGCGATCGCCTGGCCGATCGGGCTCTTGGGCAGCGCCAGGCGGCTCTGCTCGGTCAGCCACTCCCCGAAAGCCGTCAGCAGAGGGACCGAATCCCGTTGCCTCAGGGCGCGACGGTCCTCGGCCGAGAAACCCTCGGCAGCGCTCTCGATCCTGTAGAGCTGGCGGATGCGAGCCAATGCCGCGTGCGCCAGCACGGGCGCGGAGGTCCGCGACTCGAAGAACTTCCGCCGGACGTGGGCCCAGCACGCGACCTCTTTCACGCCGGGGCCGGCGCACAGCCGGTCGTAGCCGGAGAAGGCGTCGGCCTGGAGATAGCCTCGAAACCCCTTGAGGAACCGCTCCGGCCCGTCCCGCGTCCGACGCGGCGTGTAGTCGTAGACCACGTAGGGATGGCGGACGTCCCCGATGTACACCCAGAACCGCCCGGTACGGGTCTGCGGCAGCGTCGGGTCCCACACCGGAACCCGGGTGTCGTCGGTGTGGATGACCGTCGACAGCAGCACCCGCTGGACCATCAAGTCGTAAAGCGGCGTTAGCAACTCGGCGCAGGAGGCCATCCAGCCGCAGAGCGTGGCCCGCGACAGCTCCACCCCGTGGCGGGCGAAAATGTCTTCGAGGCGGTACAGCGGGAGGTGATCCGCATACTTGCTGGTGATCGTCTGGGCCAGCAGCCCCGGCCCCGGCAGCCCCTTGTCGATCGGCTGGGGCGGCTTGTCGGCGATCGCGACATGTTCCTGGCAGGCCCGACAGGCGTAGCGGAACCGGACGTGCTGGAGGACCTGCATCGAGGCGGGGACGTACTCCAGCTGCTCGCTGACCTCCTCGCCGATCTTCACCCGCCCGTGGCCGCAGTCCGGACAGGGCAACTCCTCGGCGGACAGCTCGTACTCGATCCGCTGCCGGGGCAGATGCTCGGGCAATTGCTGCCGCCCGCGCCGCCGCCAGGTCCGACGTCGTGCCGAGTCTTCTACCTCCGGCTGTGGCTCCGGAGTGCCCGAATCACCCTCCTCGGTCGCGTCGTCGGCGAACAGCTGGAGTTGGTCCGGGTCGACACTCTCCCGCCGGGGGCCGTACTGCCGGCGCAGCAGCAGCTCGACCTGGTGCTCCAGCTGCTCGATCCGCCGCTGGGCCTCCGCGATCGTGTCCGCTTGCCGGCGGATGATCTCGTAGCACAGGGCCAGATCGTCAGGTAGCTCCGTGGTCCCCATACCCAAGTCTGGCCGACGGACCGGCCTGGCGCAAGGACCTGGACCCCTCGGGCGGGGTGATTCTCGCGGCGGGTCCTCATGCTCGGGTGGTCACCTCGACCGGGGGTCGGCTGTAGCGCGGCCGATGTCGGACCGAGGCTAGATCGATGCCCTCCAGGATCATGGCCAGGTCGGCGGAGCGCACCTCGGCCGCCACGCCGTCGCCGTCCGGGAAGCGGAAGCAGCCTCGTTCCAGCCGCTTGTACCACATCGCATACCCGTCCCTGTCCCAGTACAGGATCTTGATCCGATCGCCGCGCCGACTGCGGAAGACGTACAGATGTCCCGACAACGGATTAAGGGCCATGGAGGACTGAACCAGGTGGGCGAGCGAATCGAAGCCCTTGCGCATGTCGGTCGCGGCGGCGCAGAGGAAGATCCGCACGGTCGGGGGCCAGCTCAGCATGGGCGGCCCTCCAGCACGGCCAGGATGTCGCCCAGCGTCCGGGGATCGAATCCCGCAGGGACGCGCACGGTCGGGCCGGTCGGCCAGACGATCTCGATCGGTGGCGGGGGCTGGGTCGCGAGGGGCTCGTGGTCGACGATCCGCACGGGCAGGAAAGCCGGGGTCGCTTCGCTCGGAGATCTTTCCTGCTGACGCCTTGGAACGTCGGAGGAGGGCTTGCGGTCGCGTCGGGCCAGCTCCTGCCGCCACCAGCGGAAGGTCCAGTCCCTCAGGCCCTCGCGCCGGCAGAAGTCCGGGACGGTCAGTCCACTCTTCTCCTGCTGTCGGATCGTCCGTCGCCAGAACCGCTCTCGGGCGGGGTCGCGTCGTTTCCCACCGCGTTTGGCCATGGGGGGATCTCCTCGATACCGACGGATTGGTTCGAGGCGATCGTAACATGGCCATCAAGATGGGGTTCGTAATGCGCATACGGCATTGCTCCGTGGCGAGGCCAGAAATATTTTGAACCTGGTTCGCGTAAAGCTCGAACTCTGCAACAGCCGACGACGGGCATCGCTCAGCCCCGGACGATGGAAAATCGGTTGAGCATCAACCCCGGAATCGGCAACAATGGATGAAGCCTCGTAGAACACCAACACGCCGCCAAACATCACCACCTCCATGACGAGGCGGGGAGTCGCCGACATGCTGAGCGGGAGCCTGGAGTGCCGGGGTCGCCGGATCGGGCCCTGGTTGAAGGCCGTTGCCTGGCTGGGCCTCGGGATTGCCTCCGCCTCGGCGATCCCCACCGTCCGTGCCGAGGGCCCGGCGCCCCGTTGGACTACAACCTCGACGTCCGGCCGATCCTCTCCCGGAGCTGCTTTAACTGCCACGGCCAGGACGAGGCCGAGCGTCAGGGCAAGTTGCGGCTCGACCACCGCGAGGCCGCGCTGAAAGGGGGCGCCAGCGGGTTCGAGGCGATCATCCCCGGCGACCCGGAAACCAGCGAGCTGGTCTTCCGCATCACCGAGGAAGACCCGACTGTCCACATGCCTCCGAAGAAGGCCGGCGAGCGGCTCACCTCCCAGGAGATCGCCACGATCACCGCGTTGGGTGGAGCAAGGGGCGCCGTACGACGAGCACTGGGCCTTCGTCCCTCCCGTGGAACGGCCGCTGCCGGAGGTCGCCAACGCCGAATTGGTGCCGCGACGGCATCGACCGCTGGGTTCTCGCCCGGCTGGAGCAGGAAGGGCTGACGCCGGCTCGAGGAGGCCGACCGGCTACGTCCTGCTGCGTCGGGTCAGCCTCGACCTTCGCGGCCTGCCCCCGACGCCGGACGAGATCGAGCAGTTCCTCCGCCGACGACCGCACCCGACGCCTACGAGCGAGCCGTCGACCGCTTCCTCGACGACCCCGCCTTCGGCGAGCGCTGGGCGCGGATGTGGCTCGACCTGGCCCGCTACGCCGACAGCGCCGGCTATGGCTCCGACCCGCTCCGTCTCGAGATGTGGCGGTACCGCGACTGGGTCATCGACGCCTTCAACCGGAACCTCCCCTACGACCGGTTCACCGTCGAGCAGCTCGCCGGCGACCTGCTCCCCGAGCCGACGCTGGAGCAGCGAGGTGGCCACCGCCTTCCACCGCAACACGATGACCAACACCGAGGGGGGCACCGACGACGAGGAGTTCCGCGTCGCCGCGATCAAGGACCGCGTCAACACCACCATCGCAGGTCTGGATGGGCCTGACGATGGGCTGCGCCCAGTGCCACAGCCACAAGTACGACCCGATCAGCCAGACCGAGTACTACCAGTTCTATCGCCATCTTCAACCAGACCGCCGACAACGACCAGCCCAACGAGGCGCCGACCCTGCCCGCGCCCGACCCGCGAACAGCAGGCGAAGCTCGCCCGGATCGACGCGCGAGATCGCCGAACTTGCAACGATCCTCGACACCCGCCGACGCCCGAGCTTGCCGAGGCTCAGGCCACCTGGGAACGGAACTGAGAGCGAAGGTCGAGTGGGCGCCACTGGCGATCACCGCCGCCCGCTCCGAGGGGGGCGCGACCTGGAAGCCCAACCCGACGGCTCGATCCGCGTCACCGGCACCGCGCCGGAACAGGTCACCTACACCGTCAACGCCCGCACCGATCAGCAAGGGATCACCGCCTTCCGCCTGGAGGCGATCCCTGACCCGGCATTGCCGCAAGGGGGCGCCGGACGCGCCGGACGGCAACTTCGTGCTCTCGCACCTGGCGGTTGAGGCCGCGCCCGCCGTCGGAAGCACGACGCCGAGCCGCGCCGGTCGGCCGGTTCGTGCGGATCGAACTGCCAGGCGACGGCAAGATGCTCTCGTTGGCCGAGGTCCAGGTCTTCCGTAACGGTGCGAACGTCGCGCCGAACGGCACGGCCACCCAGTCCAGCACCGACTTACGACGGCGCCCCCGAACGCGCCATCGACGGCAACACCGATGGCCAGTACTTCGACGCGAAGTCCACCACCCACACCCGCGCCGAGGCGAACCCGTGGTGGGAGGTCGATCTTGCCGAGGCCGGGCCGATCGAGCGGATCGTCGTCTGGAACCGCACCGACGGCGGCACCGGCGCCGCGGCTCGTCGGGTTTCCGGGTTCAAGTGCTCGACGGCTCGCGCCAGGTCGTCTGGCAGGCCGACGTGACCGAGCCGCCCTCGCCGAGCTGCGAACTGGCCCCCTCGGGCCGTCGCCCCGATCGCCCTCGCCCGCGCCGTGGCCGACTTCAGCCAGGAAGGTTTCGACGTCGCCGGGGCCTTGAACGCGAACTCGAAGAACGCCAAGGGCTGGGCCGTCGCCCCACAACAGGACCATTCCCACGCGGCGGTTTTCCTGACCGATGCGCCCGTCGCCATCGACGGCCCGATCGAGCTGACGTTCCGCCTGACGCACACCTTCAAGAATGCCGGTTACACGCTGGGAGGTTCCGCCTGACCGCGACGACCGACCCGGCCGCCGCCCGTCGTGCGGGCCGCCCACGCAATCCTGGCGATCCTCGACACGCTCGGCCGATCAGCGGTCCCCGGAACAGGTCGAACCGACTGGCCCGTCACTACCGTACGATCGCCCCGGCGCTCCAGCCGGTCCGCGACCAGATCGCCGCCCTGGAGAAATCGAAGCCCGAACCGCCGAAGCTGCCGGTGATGGTCGAGCTGCCGCCCGGACCAGAGGCGCAAGACGCACCTCCTGAACAAGGGGAACTTCCTCGACCCCGGCCCGGTCGTCGAGCCCGGCCTGCCGGCCGCCTTCCACCCTGTGTCCGAGGGCGACGAGCCCGACCGCCTCGGCGTGGCGACGTGGCTGACTGACCCGGCCAACCCGCTGACGGCCCGCGTGGCCGTCAACCGTTACTGGTCGCAGCTCTTCGGGATCGGCCTGGTCGAGACCGAAGAAGACTTCGGCACCCAGGGCGACCCGCCCAGCCATCCCGAACTGCTCGACTGGCTGGCCCTCGAGTATCAGAGCAGCGGCTGGGACACCAAGGCGATCCTGAAGCCGATCGTCACCTGCGCCACCTATCGCCAGACGTCGAAGGTCACGCCCGAACTGCTCGAGAAGGACCCGAAGAACCGCCTGCTGGCCCGCGCCCCGAGGTATCGGCTGGAGGCCGAGATGGTCCGCGACCAGGCGCTGGCGCTGTCCGGCTTGCTCGTCCCGCGAGGTCGGCGGGCCGAGCGTCTATCCCGCCTCAGCCGGAGGGGCTCTGGCAGGCGGCCTTCAACGGTCAGCGCAACTGGGCGACCAGTCGACGGGTCGCGACCGCTACCGACGAGGCCTCTACACCTTCTGGCGACGCACGGTGCCGTACCCGTCGATGTCCACCTTCGACGCCCCCAGCCGCGAGCTTTGCACGATGCGACGAATCCGCACCAACACGCCGCTCCAGGCGTTCGTGACCCTGAACGACCCCGTCTATGTCGAGGCCGCGCAGGCGCTGGGTCGCCGGTTGATGGCCGAGGGGGGGACAACGATCGAGGACCGCATCCGCTACGGCCTGCGGCTGGCCCTCTGCCGGCCGGCCGACGAGGCGCAGGTCGACGTCCTGAAGTCGCTTCTACGAGGACATGCCCGCCCACTACCGCGAGAACCCCGACGAGGCCCGGGCGATCGCCACCGACCCGCTCGGCCCTCTGCCCGCCGGCACCGACCCCGCCGAGGCCGCCGCCTGGACGGCCATCGCCAACGTGCTTCTGAACCTCGACGGCGTCCTGACCAGAGGCTGATCCTCATGGACCTCCGCACCCATCTGGCCCGGGCCTCACACCCGCCGCCAGTTCCTGCAAAGACTCGCAGACCGGCCTCGGCGCCCTGGCGCTGGCCGGCCTGCTGGGCCGCGGCGGCGGCTCGGCCTGCGCGGCCGACCTCTCGACCGGCCGCGAACCCGATGGCCCCGAGGCCGCCCAAGTTCGCGCCGAGGGCCAAGCACGTCATCTACCTGCACATGTCGGGCGGGCCGCCGCAGCAGGACCTGCTCGACTACAAGCCCTGGCTCAACGAGCTGCACATGCAGCCGTGCCCCGACTCGCTGCTGAAAAACCAGCGGTTCGCCTTCATCAAGGGGCACCCGAAGATGCTGGGCTCGCCCTACAAGTTCGAGAAGTGCGGCGAGACGCGGCACCTAGGTCAGCGAGCTGCTGCCGCACTTCAAGGAGGTCGTGGACGACGTCGCCATCGTCCAGCTCGATGAACACCGACCAGTTCAATCACGCCCCGGCCGAACTGTTCCTCTTCACCGGCAGCCCGCGCAACGGCGGCGCGGCGATGGGCTCGTGGATCACCTACGGCCTCGGCTCCGAGAACGCCAACCTGCCCGGCTTCGTCGTGCTGATCTCCGGCGGCACCGACCCCACCGGCGGCAAGGCGCTCTGGTCGCACCGGCTTCCTGCCCACGGTCTACCAGGGCGTGCAGTGCCGCACCACCGGCGACCCGATCCTCTACGTCAGCGACCCGAAGGGCATGGACCGCCCCACCCGCCGCCGAACGCTCGACGCCCTCCGGCAGCTCAACGAGCATGAGCTCGCAGCAGTTCGGCGACCCCGAGACGCTCACCCGGATCAGCCAGTACGAGCTGGCCTTCCGCATGCAGATGTCGGTGCCCGAGGTCATGGACATCAACAACGAGCCCGAGACGCGTCCGCACCGACTACGGCGCCGAGCCGGGCGCGGCCTCGTTCGCCAACAACTGCCTGCTCGCCCGCCGCCTGGTCGAGCGCGGCGTGCGGTACGTCCAGCTCTTCGACTGGGGCTGGGACTGCCACGGCACCGGCGCCGGCGACGACATCGTCGAGCACCTGCCCGAGAAGTGCCAGGCAGATCGACCGGCCGATCGCCGCCCTGCTGAAGGACCTCAAGCAGCGCGGGCCTGCTCGACGAGACGCTCGTCGTCTGGGGCGGCGAGTTCGGCCGCACGTCGATGAACGAGGCCCGCGGCGGCTCGACCTTCCTGGGCCGCGACCACCACCCGCACTGCTTCACCCTCTGGATGGCCGGCGGCGGCATCAAGCCGGGCGCCCGGCTGGGCGCCACCGACGAGCTCGGCTACATGCATCACCGAGGACCCGATGGGCGTCCACGACCTCCAGGCCACGATCCTCCACCAGCTCGGCCTCGACGCCCACACCTTCCGCTACCTCTACCAGGGCCTCCCGCAGCGCCTGATCGGCGTCGAGGACGGGCCGCGGGTGCGTAACGAACTGCTGGCCTGATGGTCCCCCCCTCGACGCCCGTCGAGGGGGAAACGCCTCGTCTTTCAACAGGTCTGCGGATCACTCTTCGATCGTCGTCGTGGTCGTGCCGCTGGGCTTCCAGCCGATCCGATGCGCCCGGGCGCGGACGACCGTGCCCGGGGCGGCCTCGAACGGCTCGACGTACAGCCGCCAGCGATCCTCGGCGCCGACCCGGTAGGCGATCGACGCCCCCGCGCTCGAACTGGTGATCGTAACGACCCGTTTCCCCTCGGCCCGTCGCGTCGTGATCGCCGGGTCGGCCGTCGTGGGCTGGGTGCCGTCGGGAGGATAGAGGCGGCGGATCAGCTCCGATTCCGGGATGTGCCCCAGGTCGCCGGTCTCGGCGGTCCAGCGCTCGTGGGCGTCACGCAACTCGGCGAGCTTCTCGAAATAACGTGGGTCGGACGCGAGGTTGTGGATCTCATAAGGATCGGCCTTTGTATCGTACAGTTCCTCGAGCGGCTTCTTCGTCGCCCAGAACTGCCACTGGTCGGGGCCGAGCTTGCCCTCGTCGCGCAGTCGGAGGATCTCCTGCATGATTCCGGCCTGGTCGCGGTACGGGATGTCGCCGATGTAAGGGAGGTCGGGCCGGTAGTTGCGGACGTACTTGAACCGCGTGTCGCGAACCGCCCGGATCGTCTCGGGGGCCGGGTCCATGCGGTCGCGGGCGGCATAGATATATTGCCGGGGTCCGTCGTCTTTCGCGCCCAGAAAGGCCCGGCCCTGCATGTGCGGCGGAACCTCCAGCCCGGCCAGCGACAGCACCGTCGGCGCGAAATCGACGAAGCTGACCAGTCGGTCCTCGGTTGTGCCGGCCCCCTGGCCATCGGGAAAGCGGACGATTAAGGGGACATGGAGGCCGGTGTCGTACACCCAACGCTTGCAGCGGGGCAAGCCGTCGCCGTGGTCGCTGAAGAAGAAGACGATTGTCGAGTCGGCCAGACCGTCCTGTTCAAGCTGATCGAGGACCTGGCCGACCTGTGTGTCCAGTGCGGCGAGGTTGTCGTATTGGCGTGCCAGGTCGCGACGGACGATCGGTGTGTCCGGGTAGAACGGCGGCAGTTTGACCTTCGCCGGTTCGACCACGCTTGGCGAGCGCTGCTCGAACGTGCCGCTCTCGTGGGTGACAGTGAAGTTGAAGACCGCGAAGAACGGCATGTCGGGGTCGGGCCGGTTCCGCCAGTGCGCCGAATCGTTGCTCTGGTCCCAGGTGGTGACGAGGGGGCGGAACTGGTAGTCAGTCTTGCTGTTGTTGGTGCAATAATATCCGTCGGCGCGAAGGTACTCGGGGAAGCAACGGGCCTCGGGCGGGGGCACGGCCTCGTAGGTGGGGATGGCCAGTAGCTCGGGGTCGGTGATCTGGTCCAGTGCCGAGGTGCGCTTCCAGTTCCGCATGGCCATGGCACCGGTGGAGGTTGGATACATGCCCAGGATCAGGGTGTGGCGGTTCGGGGCGCAGACGCCGTAGACCCCAAAAGCTCTCGTGTAGCGGGCCCCTCGGAGGCCAATCGATCGAGTCGAGGCGTGGGCACCGTGTCGTCACCATAACAGCCCAGGTGAGGACTCAGGTCCTCGCAGGTGATCCAGAGGATGTTGGGCCGGTCCGCGGCACCGGCGCGGCCGGTACCTGTCGCCAGGGCGGCCAGGGCGATGAGGGCAATGGTTCTCGACATGTCTGATGGTCCTTCCACGCTCAGCGCTGATTTTGAAGCCACGCCTCGTAGGAGTGCGGCCGGGCACCGGTGTACTCATACGTGTCGAAGATCCAGCCCATGCCGAACATGCGGGGGTCGCCCTCGGCGGTGAGCCGCGGCCTCCATCTCGTCGCGAAGCTGTTCCTTGACCTTGCGGAAGGAGGGCTCGCCCGCCAGGTTCTTCACGCAGGACGGATCATCGGTGATGCGGTACAGCTCCTCGCGGGGGCGTTTGCCGAAGTTCAGGCGGTAGAACTCATCGAACTGCGAGGTCAACAGCGTCTTGGTCGGGCTGTTGTCGCAGTTGGGGTAGTCGGTCTCGGGGTTGCCGACCGGCCAGCGGTCGGGCTCGTAGTTGTGGACGTACAGGAACTCCGGCGTGCGGATCGCCCGGACGGGGTAGCCGACGTCTTGCGGACGGCCCAGGTCGTGCCGCTCCTTGCCGACGAGCATGCGGTCGCGGCCCTCGCCGACCTTGCCCGACTGTCGCTCTCGAGGATGTCCAGGAAGCTGGACGCCGGTGACGCTCTCCGGGACCGCACGCAACGGCCGCCTCCAGGAACGTCGGCATGATGTCGCGGACGTTGATGAAGTCCTCGACCGTCCGGCCAGGAGCGACCTTCGCCCCCCAACGCACGGCCATCGGGATGTGGAAGCCGTCCTCGTAGATCTGCCCCTTCACGCGCGGGAACGGCATGCCGTGGTCGGAGGTGACCAGGATCAGCGTGTTGTCCAGCTTCGCCGGCCTTTTCGAGCTGCTCCAAGGATGCGGCCGAGGTGGGTGTCGAACCACTCGACCTCGACGGCGTAGTCGAGCATGTCGCTACGGATCGTGTTGTTGTCGGGATAGAACTTGGGCAGGTCGACGGCTTTCGGGTCCTTGCCCTCGCGGACGCCGGCGCCTTCCTCATAGCCGCGATGGGGCTCGTGGCCGCCGTACCAGAAGCAGAAGGGGGCGTCGTCGGGTTTCTGCTTCAGGAAGTCGGCGAAGTTGGCGGCGTAGTCGGTGTTGGCGATGCCGCCATGAGGCGGCCGGGCGCGGTGGCGCTGGTAGGCCGGCCCGGCGGGGTTGCGGTCGAAGCCGCCGGCCTCGTAGTCGCCGGGTCCCCAGCCCTTGCCGGTGAAGCCGACGTGGTAGCCGGCAGCTTCCAGCACCTCGGGGTAGACCGGCCACTTGTGCGGAAACAGGCCGAAGTGGTTGGTGGCTTCCTCAAGTTGCCAGGAGTTCCGGCCAGTCAGCAGGCTGGCCCGGCAAGGGGAGCATTTCGGGTTCGAGGTGAAGGCGTTGGAGAACAGCACCCCCTCGCGGGCGACACGATCGAAGGCCGGCGTCTCGACCCACTCGCAATCATAGGCCCCCGCATGACCGAAAGACCAGTCGTCGGCGATGGCGATCAGGATGTTCGGGCGAGTCGCGTCCTCGTCGGCCGCATCGAGGCGGCCACCGCCAAGAGCGCCCTGGAACGCGATCATGATCCCCGTGATGGCCGCAAGACGACGGCCGAGTACGCGATGCCTCATGACTGTTGGAACCTCCCCGTAAGTATTTCCCTTGCAGTCCGGATGGGCGGTCAATCCGGCCGGGAGGCTCGGATCGGCGGAACGGGTTCGATTCTACTGGGGACGGATCGGAAATCACCCCCCTGTTGGCGTGTTGGAGGGAGGCTCCGGCTCCTCGAGGTCATGCGCGCGGAGGTAGGCCGCACGATGTCTCTCGAATCGAGCGATGGCGTCAACCCCTCGCGCGCCGCTGTGCGTTGAACCCATCGGGCCCGGCCAGTGGCGATGGGTCGTTCGGGTTCTCAAGGAACCGAGCGAGGGCCTCCAGGGCGGAGAGCTGAGCGTTCTGGGCCTCGGCGAAGTCGTTGCTCAACCTCCGTAGGTTCTTGTTCTCGACCACGATGCCGTTCAAAAACAGTTGGCTCGACCGGGCCTCGGCGATGAGCGGATCGACCGTCTGTCGGAGGTCGTCGGCACCGTCATCATGGGGCTGCTGGAGCCGTTCCATGAGCGTGGCGAGTTCCGTGTTGATCCGGTTGTAGTGGTCGGCCGCCGGCGCCAGCGATCGCATCAGAGAGTTGAACGCCGCCATCGACTGCTGGATGCGGGCCGCGCGGGCTTTCGATTCTCGGGCTTCCTGAACCAGCGCGACGACGTCCCGGTTCCGGCTCACAAGCGCGTTGACGCCGTCGCCGAGTCCGATCAGGACCGCCGCCAGCAGTACCCCGCCGCCGAGCTGGCGGAGCAACCCCGCATTCGGGCGTGGTACGGGCCAGGGGCGGCTCACCAGCAATCCGGCGACGAAGCCCGCGACCAGGCCCCCCAGGTGGGCGGCGTTGTCGATCCCCGGCACGATCGCCCCGAACAATCCATTGTAGAGGATGAAGCTGAGCAAACCGCCCCGCATCGGCTGCACGACCGACATCGGGATGGCCTTCCGGTGCAGCGTCAGAAACGCCAGCAGTGCGCCGATGACCCCGAAGATCGCCCCGGATGCCCCCACGCTGACGGTCAAGGGATGCGCCACGAGCGCTGGCCAGGAAGCCGCCAACCCCCGCGGCCAGGTAGAGAAGGGCGAAGCCGACGTTGCCGAACAGACGTTCGACCAGCGGCCCGACCCGGCTGAGGCACCACATGTTGATACCCAGGTGGATCAAACCGCCATGCAGGAAGGTCGCCGTGACCAGCCGCCACCATTCCTCCTCGAACACCACCGCGACCCCGAGGTTGGCCCCCCAGCTCAACAGGGAGATGCTGGTCGGTGCGAATGGTGAGACGCCGGTGACGACCATCGCCACGTAGACCAGCACGCAGATCGCGATCAGCGCCCACGTGACCCACACGCGCGGGGTGGCGGACCAGGCCGCGGCGTGGAACGAGACGACCTCGTCGGCGTACAACTGGATCGCCGCGTTTTGCCGCAGCACGCCGGGCATCGCCGCGCGGCGCGGGCGACGTCATGGGGCGGGACCGATCCGGCCAGGTCGCCCGTCGCGAGGGCTTGACGGATCGTCGTCAGTGCCCCGGCCAGCGCCCCCAGGGCGAGCCGGTCCAATCCGACCGGGGCCAGCACCCGCCCACCGCCCAGATCGATCGCCGGTTCATCACCATCCGTCAGGAGCACGACCTCGGGCATTTCGTCGAACGACGCGGACCGAGAGTGGGACCCGACGCTCGTCGCCGGCGGATCGCCGCCGTCCGGCAGTTGGTCCGGTTCGTTGCTCCTTTCCGGCCAGACGACCCGCCTGGTTGTCAGCGTGCAACCCCCGACAGGCCGCGATCCCTCCGAACGGTCCACGACGGCCAGCAACATCTCGTCCGGGTCGAGCTGGAGGTAGCTCCGCAGCGCCCCGGCGATCACCTTGTCCGGAGCCCGGGGCACGACGTGGAAGCCGGGCCGCCCCCGCAACGGCTCGCAGGCGGCCAGGGTGAAGATGTCCCAGGGTTGGACCATCGGTGGGTCGTGGTCGGGGTCGACGCTCACGATGTTTGGGGCTCCGATCCTCGTCGTTAGGGACACATCCACAAGCTTGCTCGAAGATGCCCGTCCTACCCATCCGGGAAGGCCAATGGATCAGGCCGCCCCGCCCTTCGCGAACAGGTCGCGGCCGGCGACCAGCGACCGCATCTTGGCATCGGCCACGCTGCGGGCGAGCATCCAGAAGCCGCAGTCGGGATGGACGTACGCGATCCGCTCGACGCCCAGAGTGGTCGCGGCCCGCTCGATCCGCCGCGCGACCTCCTCGGGCGTCTCGACCTCATTGTCCTTGATATCGATGACGCCGATGCCCAGCTTCAATTGCGGCTTGACGTCGCGGAGCATCGCCAGTTCGTGCTCGGGACGGCGGGCCATCTCGAGGACGACGTGGTCGGCCTCGAGCGCGTTGAGGAACGCGATAAGCTTCTCGTAGTCTCCCTGCTGGATCGTCTGTCCGCCGTAGTTGCCGAAGCAGAGGTGAACGGCCTTCTCGCTGCCGGCGCCGACCCCTTCGAGCACCCGGTTGATCCCCTTCGCGGCGATCGGCCCGTCCTCGGGATGCCCGGTGATGTTCGCCTCGTCCACCTGCACGACCGCCGCGTCGATGCCTTCAAGCTGATCACGTAGCACGCTGGCAAGGGCCATCACCAGCTTTTCGAGCCCGCCATAATGCTCGTCGGCCAGTACCTTGGCGAGCATGTACGGGCTGGTGACGGTGAACTTCTTGGGCCGCTCGGACAGGTCGCGATACAGGCGCGTAATCGCGGGCCAGGTTCAGCCGACCCGACCCGATCGGCCCATCAACGATCCCGGCGGGTGCCTTGCGGTACGCCATTCCACCCCGCGCCCGCCACGCTCGGAGTTGATCGACGGTCAGATCGACCTCGACCCCACTCATCGGCCGGATGAAATACTCGATCATCCCGTTCGTCTCGGGATGGTTGACGTCCCATCGGTAGAGTTCCCCGTCCGCCACGACGTCAATGCCAGCCAGTTCCTGCGTCTTGAGTACGGCCATCATCGCGTCGCGCAGGCTCTCTTGCGTGCTTGTGACTCTCAGCCAGGTCGGGACCGGGTAACTGCCGACGACGGTGGTGCGAATCATGGTCGGGCCTCACGGTTTCGGTCTACGTCGGACGAGCAATCCGTGTTATGGAACTCATCATATGAAAATAAATACATGAGCGTATGCATGTCATAAGCCCAGCGACGCATAGGTCCACTCGTCCGGCGGCTTCCAGTCGGCCATGGTGGGCAGGGGGGCGAAGCCGAAGCCGATGCAGTTGACGATCGAGCCGATGGCGAACCGGCCGTCCCGGACATTGGGGCCGATAATGTCGCCGTGTTCGCCGTAGAAGTCGGGGTGGGCATCCAGGGCGGCGCGGCGGGCAGCTTCCGGACAGGTAGGACAGGCCGGGATGGTAGTGGTGGCCGTTGCGCTCGACGTGATCGAGGCCGAGCGTGGCGACCAGGCACAGGTCGGCCTGGACCGGGACGACGCCGACCGAGCACAGGTCCTCGCCGGTCATGAGGATAGTTCGCTCCGCGGCCCCGGTCGTTGCGGAGCCAGGTCAGCCCGGCATTGAGCAAGGCTCTTGATCGGCCCCTTGCAGTTCTTGCTGCTGACGCCCCGGTAGCCGAGGTCAGGGCCTCGCGGTACGAGGTGAGCGTGCCGTCCGACTCGTCGATGATCACCGGTCGCCAGGCGCTCCAGGGCGGCGATGCCGGCGGTGTGGCCGGGTCCAGCGCGATCGAGCGATCGAGCGGCTGCTCGACGGCCAGGACGTTGCCGCGCAGGGTGGCCAGCTCGGGCGTGGCGTGGAGCATCGCGAGAAAGGCGTCGAACTGGCTCGGCGGTCTTGTACTGCTCGTTGCCGTCGAGGGTCAGGCGATAGTCGGGGCCGCGGTGTTGCCTCGACGATCGCGGCAATGGCGATCAGACGGTCGCGGTCGAGTGTCGAGCTTGTTGGCGAGCTTGACCTTGAAGTAGCGCAGGCCCGGTCCGCTCGACATACTCCTCGACCGTCTGGGGCAGGCCGTCGTCGACGCGGTCCTCGGGGGGAACGTCGGCGGCGGTGAGCGGGTCGGCCAGGCCGACGGTGTGCCGCACCCAGACGTCCTGTCGAGGCTCGCCGGGAAGCCAGTCCGCGGGCGTCAGGCCCTTCAGTTCGGGGTGGACGAGGCCGGGGTCGATGCCGTAAAGGTTCGATCGCACCGCCTGCGCGAAGCTCAGCCCGGCGGCGCGGGCCAGGGCGTCCATCACCGCCCGCTCGACCAGGCTTAATGCCGAAGCTTGCCAGCAACGGGTTGTAACCCTGCTTGGTGGCCCACTCGTGCATGGCCTCGTAGGCGGTCAGCCAGGCGGCGAAGAACGCCTGCGCGTGGCCGTCGGCGTCGCGGAAGGCGGTCTCGGCCAGGCGGATCACCGCCAGCATGTCGCCGATCTGACGTTCGAAGGAGTGCCCCGGCGTCTTGTCGAACCAGCCGGGCGGCAGGCAGTCGCCCGCGTAACCAGCCTGGATCGCTCCGCCGGTTTCGATCGGTCGCCTCCAGCACCGCCTGCGGACAGCGCGTCAGGGTGGCGCCGCCGTACCGGAAGGGGATCCGGGTGGTCGAGTTCCGCAGGCCCAGGCGGGTCTGCTTGAGGGTGAAGTGCATGGCGGAGAAAGCCCGTGGATGCGACGTTGAAGTTTCGTCCGTTCGCCCACGGGGCAGAGTACCATGACCGCGAGGCCGGGGCCACACCCGCCATCGTCGTCGCGGCATCCAATCGCCAATCCCATGCCCCAGCCGGCTGCCGATGGCCGAGAACGGATTCTGTGAGAATGCTGAGCCTTGGGATCACGGCATCCTGCGATCCAGAATCATGGAGTCCGGTCATGCTTCATGCGTTCTTGGCCATCGGTCCTTGAGTTCGAGCCGCGGCCCCGACGGGGCTGCGGCCGTCGCGGGCAGGTCGACGGATGACCTCGCTCCATTCCCAAGGACCGCTCCGAAGTAGTCGGTCTCTGGGTGGTCGCCTGATCTCGGTCGGTCCGCACCCTGCTTGGCCGGATTCGCGGAGCGGTGATCACTCCACGACGACGCGGCCGGGGCAGCCGCCGTCCGGTTCCTCGATGCGGATTACGCGATCGAGGAAGGCTGCGGATGGTGGCGGCGTTGGTGCGGAGGTGCTCGGTGACCTCCGTGACGGTGTACGCGCTGCGGCCCTCGGCCAGGGCCAGGGGCAGAAGGAGCTGGTCGGCGGAGTGCGGGTCGACGGCGCCCGGCGTTCCGCTCGTAGGCGAGCAGCTCGGCGACGGCCTCGTCGGCCACCGCCTCGGCCGGCTTGCCGCGCGCACCCAGGCCGACGAACGCGGCGTGGACGTGCTCATGCTCGGCCACCAGGCGCGAGGGCCGCTCCCGGGCCGGGTCCGGTCCACTCGGCCGGCTCGACCGCGATCTCGACGTCCTGCCCGAGGCCGTGCAGCGGCCAGCGCGTGCTCGGCCCGCCGTCGCATCCGCTCGGCGATCGTCGCGGCCCCGCAGGTTCGCCACCCCGGCGATGCCCGGTGATGCGTCTGCAAGGGCCCCGCGGTCGTCGAGCGCCAGCGGCCGGGGCTGGCCCGGCTCGATCCAGGCCTCCAGCCGGCCGCCCCCGCGGGGGTAGAACCCGGCGGCCGGCATCGCCAGCGCCACCGGCAGCCCCAGCGCGGCCATGTGCCGCCGCCAGGTGGC
The DNA here is from genome assembly GCA_963779675.1 of uncultured Isosphaeraceae bacterium. Classification (GTDB taxonomy): domain Bacteria; phylum Planctomycetota; class Planctomycetia; order Isosphaerales; family Isosphaeraceae; genus CAVZZM01. Next base: position 342,221 of record CAVZZM010000012.1, on the reverse strand, counting down.
GTCCAGGAACGGGAACGACGGGCGCCTTCGTGTTGAACGTGCCGCCGGTCAGCGACCAGCCGCACCGGGCTCTTGGCCCGCAGCGCCAGGGGCAGGTGCAGGGTCTGGAGCACCATCGCCGTGGCGCCGGCCGTGCCGATGTCGAGGCTCAGGTCGCGGGGTGATAGCGGGCCGGGGCGGAACGTCAGGTCGCGCGAGCCGACCGCCGCCCCGGTGACCTCGGCCTCGCACAGCGCCGCGGCGGCCTCGACGGCCGCCAGGTGCTGCGGGCGCAGGCCGGGCGTCGTCGCGGTTGGCCCGGATCTTGACGATCCGGAACGGCCGGCCGGTCAGCATCGCCAGGCTCAACGCCGTGCGGAGGATCTGCCCGCCCCCCTCGCCCTGCGAGCCGTCGAGCGTCACCAGCCGCGTCGACGGCGCCGGTTGCGGCGAGGTCTCGGGTTGGGAAGGGGACATCTCCGGGAACTCCTGGGGGACGGTGACGCCCCAGGCGGCGGTGCGGGGGGCGTCAGGCCCCCGTGCCCGCCGTGCGCCGTCCAACGTCGTGACGACCTGACTTCCCATGCCGCCGAAGCTGGTTGCCCATCCATGGACGCGTCTCCTGCTTCTGTCCGACCCGTTCCAGGCCCGGGTGGTTCGGTTCAATTCACCGGATCAGCTCGGGAGCACGGGCCAAGTCCCTGGCCGCGATCGTGCCGATTGGCGCGTCAGCATACCGACTTCCATCGCCCGCGCGGAGGGGGATTTCGTGAGGGGCCAGGATCGGGAACGGTCGTTCCCTGGTTCGAAATCATGCGTCTCTTGAGAGAAACCGCCACCTAATCCCATCAGGGCTCTCCGGGATTCCAATGGCAACTCACGAGCCACGAAGTGATTTAACGGGTTTTTGGTATTGTTAACTCTTGCGTGACCCGTTCCGCTGTCGTATATCTTTGTGGAAGTTGCCGGCAGCAATTCTCGTATTGTTGAAGGACAGCAACCAGCCCACTCTTCGGGGAAGTCCGGTCGTCTGGCCTGAAATTTGCCCAAAGCATGCCGTCTGGGTCGCCCTGCATTCGCCTGGCTGCCTCGCGGGGCTTCTTCGTTCATGAGGAGCCAGTTGTGGGGACCGCCGCTGCGCGTTGCGCCAACGGCCTCAGGCAGACGATCGGGTTTTTCCGGTCGGATCGCCGGTTCGAGCGGTGGTCGTGAGCCCGAGACAAACGCTTGCATCTTCTCTGTTCGCGCGATCCTGCATGCAAGAGTTGAGGCGCCTGACAATCATCCAAACGAAAGGTAGAGCGGAATGATGCAACGATCACGTGTGCGGATTGCAGCCTTTCTAGCACTGTTCTTGCTTCCGAGCGCCGGGCTGCTGCTGAGTGGCTGCGGGGGCGCGTTGGACAATTCCGCCGAGCAGGTGGACGTGGACTTCGAGAAGGTCCAGCAGGAGCAGGACGCCATGAGGTCCGCCATGGAGAAGGCGCACCAGAAGGGCCAATGAACTTCCGTACGCGCAGCTCCGTGCCAACCCGGAGCGTCACGATTCAAGCAGGAGTTATGCAAGGGCTTTTTCAAAGCTTCTCAATCCTTTTCCTGAACCTTGCCGTCTCGCCGAGCCTGTCACGGCACCAGGCTCATGTCGTTGTGCCGGTGCCACGCTGTCCATCATCTCCCATTTCCGCCCGGCTCGGCGCCAAAGCCCACCGTAATCATTGACGCCTCTTATTCTTGAGGAGAATCCTTATGCTGCGACGTCAACGTCACGGGTTTACACTGATCGAGTTGCTGGTGGTTATCGCAATCATCGGCGTCCTGATCGCCCTGCTGTTGCCGGCGGTGCAGGCCGCCCGCGAGGCCGCTCGTCGCGCCCAGTGCACCAACAACCTCAAGCAGTTGGGACTGGCCATTCACAACTACCAGAGCGCCGAGAGCTCCTTCCCGCTGGGGTGCGCGATGGCCCCGGCCGACTCCCCCGCGACCCAGCGCTCGAGCCGGCTGGACGGAGTGGAGCTGCTTCTCGATGATGCTGCCCTACCTGGAGCAGCAGCCGATTTACAACGCGATCAACTTCAACTGGGTCGGTGGCTATAGCGTCGGTGGGGCGATCAACTCGACGATCTGGAACACGAGACTGGGTCTCCTCGCCTGCCCATCCGATGGCCCGGCCGCCTCGAGGCCGTCGACCAGCTATTATGGGAGCGTCGGCACTGCGACCTACGATTGGTGGGGCGGCATCGACAACAACCTTTCCAACAACCCGCCGTCCTGGAAGACCGTTCAGCAGACCACGGGCATCTTCACCAAGTACGGTAGCTACTCGGTCGCGGATGTCAGCGACGGCACCTCGAACACGATCGCCTTCTCCGAGGGCTTGGTCGGCGGCCCGACGAACACCAGCAGCCAGAAGAATAGTTGGCGGAACGGCGTCACCGGCGTGACCCTGGGGCAACTCCGGTACGTCGACGCCCTTGAGTACCTTCCCAATGTGCTGACCGCCTTGCAAACCTGCAACCAGGCCTGGAAGTCGAACACGAACATCTCGCAGAACGTCGGCCAGTACTGGGGCTGGGGCGACGTTGGTTACACGATGTTCAACACGATCGTCACCCCCAACTCGACGCAGTATCAGTGGCATGCTTGCCGCGACGGCTGCGGGGGCTGCTCGCCCGACTCCGCGTCCTACACCAACGCGACCAGCAACCACTCCGGTGGCGTCAACGCCGCGATGGCCGATGGCAGCGTCCGGTTCATCAAGAACTCGATCCAGATGCGAACCTGGATGGTGATCGGTACCCGCAACGGCGGCGAAGTCGTCAGCGCGGACCAGTATTGATCGACCACCTCGATCTGCGGGTCGAGCAATTCTGCTGCCAACGCAACTCGGGCCCAGGCCGCCTCACTCACGTCGAGGCGACCTGGGTATCCCCCTGCGCAATTCGCCTCGATAGGACGGCTCCGGGACAGTGAAGTATGAGTCGATCCCCGTACTCCGTGATTGATCGCGGTCGCAACCACTAAGCGGGATGGCGGATTATGGCGTTTGAGGAGGTTTGAGGAATTATTCCGGCTGCCTGCGATGGTCAAAACGGTAAGCGGAGATGTGCCCTACGAAAGCCCGCTCCAGACGCCCGCATACTTGTGGGCGGGCTGCCGTCTTCCGTTTATGGGTTTTGCCCGGAATCAATCCACAAACGTCCACTCTCATTAACGTCACGGATCAAGGGTTGTCGGTGTCCTGAGCGGACTTGACCGACAGTCTCGCATGCCCTTCGCACCATCCAAACCACCACGTGCGCGCGGACACAAGGCGAGCCGATCGGTAGACGACCGGCTCGCCTTGTGTCCAATCCCAATACAATTTCAGGACGAATAACGAATCGTATCGGTTACAGAGAAAATTCGAAAGATCCGCACAGGCAATACGAGATAGAATAAGATCAACACAAAACTTTACATTATCAAGTACAGAACCGCCACGTCCGACACATACCTCGGCGCTGGGCGGAGGTCATTCACGCCAGCTCACCGGGCGGCATCGCCACGGTAGAGCTCGCCGCCACATCATCAATTGAGGAGCATCTGATCCCAGCATCGGGCTCGGCCCCTCCCGTATCTGCCAGCGTGCTGACCCATCCGGGCTGTCAACCGAAGGGACCATGCGTTCCCCTCTATCTGGTCATGACGTTTTCCGGCGAAACAGGACGCGAATTTTCTAAATTTTTTTCCAGGGCCCGGCCTGACCCACCCGGAACGTGAACTATCCTTGACAAGTGGCCCCAGGCATCCCTGTCGGTATCCAGGCCGATTCACACCTCCGCAGCGCCCAACGTCGAGGAAGCAACGGACGGAGGCCGACCGGACGGCCAAGGCCCAAGCAAGCTGGCCTTCGATCCGATCAGATCAGATCAGGTCGAGTCGACGTCGACGGCTGCGGGCACGGGCGCAATCGTCGCAGGTGCCCGAGATGACAAATCGGTGCTCAACGGGTCGAAACCCCTGTTCCCGACAGACCTCGTCGCGGATCCGACGTACCTCGTCGTTGCGGAACTCGACGATCTTGCCGCATTCGGTGCAGTGCAGGTGATCGTGAGACGGGTAGCCGTAATTGTGCTCGTAAACCGTCCGGTTCGTCAGCCGGAACTCACGGAGCAAGCCGGCATCAACCATTAACTTGAGCGAGCGGTATACGGTCGAGCGGCTCACCGAACGGCCGGCCGCGCGCAGGTCGGAAACCAACTCGTCGGCGTCGAAGTGTTTATGGGAATCGAAGATGTGGCGAACCAGGACGCGACGAGGCTCAGTCAGCTTCTCGCCCCGAATCTCCAGGAACTCCCGGAACTTCTCGACCGGGCTCTCAGAGACAGACAAGGGTGTGAGGTTGGCATCCGCCACGATGATCATCCCAGCATCGTACCTCAAACGGCGCCTCTCTCCAGGACCTGGAGACAGGCCGGAAAACACTCGTTCATTATAGCTTGTCAGACTCCGCTCGACCACCCGTCGGTGGAGTCGATCCAGGGTCTTTCTGAAGTCCGAGACGACAATAAATGCGGGAGAACGAGGCGACCGCCAAGCCGCCCATTCCCACGGCCTGGCGGGAGGGTTGCCGTTCCGACTATGCCGGGGTCGGGGGCCTGGATCGCGTTCTCAATTCCCGCTGGGAAACAACCGTAACGCTGGCGATTCACCCTCGGCAGGGACCAGTGGCGGTGGCGGTGCGGCCCCCAATGAATTGCGGGCGGATGTGCCGTATCCGTCGGATGGTACCGTCGGTCGGCTGGTGGTGCCGATTTCCGCCGTGGTGGTGTCACCCGAACCACTGAGCCGGGCCTGAAGTTGCTCGATCACCGTATGGAGCTGGCGGACCGAGGGATCGCAACCCGAGGTGTTTCCCGAGTACGAGAAGCTGTTGGCCCGAAGAGTTCCGAGACGTCGCTCGTAAACGACGACAAAGATCTGTTCGACGAAGTCCGTGGGCGGACCGCCGCAGTGCCCGCCGACTCGGGACAGGTCGCCGTTCTCGAGCAACAGCATGAGCGGTCGGATCGCCTCGGGGCCGAGCCGGTGAATTCCTTCCCCGTCGATCACCGTGCCGTCGGCGTAGACCTGGAGCAGCATGCCGAACTGGTTGCCGTCGTCGGCACGGCCCAGGGCCACCCGGGTCAGTATGGGGTCCGCCTCGGTCGCCGCCCGGCTGACTCGGGGTTGGGGCCGGATCAACGTTGACGGTGCGGGCGCTCGAACGTCCTGGGGATCCAACGTGGCCGGCCCCGCGCCCCCGCCAGGGGGCAGCAACGTGGGTGTCGGCACATTCGCCGATGGCGTCGACAGCCCCGCCGGGGACTTCATGCGATCCGGGGGCGCGCGGCGCGTCGAGGTCGCGGGGGGTGGTCCGCCCCCCAGGCGAAACAGCCGGCCCAGAAGTCCCGGCTCGTCGCCCCGGACGGTGGCCCCGCCGACGCTAATGACGAGTAGTCCCGACGCGGCCAGGGTGATTCCCAGCGTTTTCCTGATACCGGCGTGCATCGCCGACCTCCTTGACGGTACGCCCGCTCGATCAATTCGCATGGATTGATGGTCCGCGACCGGGGGGACACGTCCTCCTGTCCTCGATGCGGACTCCTCCTTCGTGCCTGACTCTCTATCGTCCACCCGGGCCGGCAACCTTGGCATTCCCGCTGCAATCCCGGGCTTCCTGACGACCCCACCGACCGGGGGCGGCGCGTGTCGGCCGTGCGAGCCCCGGAACGCGAAACGACCGGACCTCGCGCCCGTCGGGTTCGTTCCCTGGTCGGGAAGGAACCTGGAGCGCGAGGTCCGGTCGTGGGATCAGGGGTCGCGAACGGGCGTTGAGAGGGCCAGGACGACCTGCGTCAGGGCGTGGTCCTCGGCTCGACCGGCTCAGCTACCGCTCATCTCGTCGAGCAAGCGGTCCAGGGCCAGTTCCAGCTTCTCGGGGGTTTCATACGTGCCTTCGGCGATTTGCTGCCGGATCTCCTCGACCCGCTCATGGCGGATGTCGGGGATCTGGGCGATGCTGTCCAGCATCTGGCCCAGAGGCGAGATCTCGACCTGGTCGCGCGGCACGCTGCCCGCCTGCGCCGCCTGGCTCGCGTCGACCGTGAAATCGGCCAGACGCGGGTAAATTGGTTGGGGACCGTTTGGTCCTCCGGCGCCGTAGATTTCCATCGTTGAACCTCCCCTTCAGATGCTGAAGCCGGCGATCTCGCGGCCGGTCCGCTGTGGCCACCCCGGTTCCGGGTTTGAGCCCACCCTGAGCTCATCCTCCCACCGGGCGTCGTCGTTCCGGCTCGCGAAGGTCAGCGGCATTCGCCTCGGGGCCCTTCGTTCTCGAGCCTCCACAGCCCTATTCATCGGCCGGAAGCTGGGAGGAATTTGAGTCAAACGCTCGAAATCGGGCCTCTCCGTCAAAAGATTTTCGGATTCGCTTGAGATCAGGCGTTCCGGGCAACCTGGGAGGATTCGCGAGAAAGTTTCGAAGAGCGGATCGCGTTCAGTCCCGGAGACAGTCGCAATCCGAGAGGCCCGGACGACTCCCGGGATTCTTCGGTGGTTCGAGTTGGGTCGGGACGGGTCGGACACTCGAAAGGTTTTCATGCTGGGCATCCCGTTTCGATCTCATCCTAGCGGCGGCGGGTCGGGGTGGCGGTGCCGATGCCGTTGGCGATGCGGCCGTTGGTCTGCTCGAGCTGCTGGAGCAGGCCCCAGGCCTGCTGGACGAGTTTGTTATAGGCGTCCTGTTCGAGCTTGGTCATCTCGCCAAGCTCCTTGCCGCTGCGCATCGCCTGGAGCCGGTTGACGGTGTCGTTCAGCTCCTTGGCGCTGAGCATGAAGGAGGAGCCGACGTCGTACATCTCCTGAGCCGCCACGTCCTCGGCCGTTGGCTTGTAGAACGGGCTGAGGTAGAACGGGTTGCCGTAGAGCTTCTGGACCAGGCGGACACCGTAATCGGAGGCGTCCTTGACGTTCGCCATCGTGCGTTCGAGGTTGGCCCGGTTCTGGGTAAGGATCTCGGCGCCGTGGGCGGTGATGACCTGACTGTTGTTGAGCACCTGGTCGACCCGGACGCGGGTACTATTGACCCCATCGAGCAAGGTGGTGATCCTCGGGGTTTCCTCAGCGATCACGTTGCGGATGTCCCCGGTCAGGTCACGCACCCCGCTCAAGGTCTGCTGGAGAACTGGCCGGTTCTCGGTCAGGATCGCCTCGGCGTTCTGAACGAGCAGTTCGACGCGCTTGAGCGTCTCGTCAACCTTGGCGGTATCGAGCCGACGCGCGATCTCCTCGATGCGCCCGGCGGTCTCGGTGACGGCCGGCTGGACCGCCGCGGTGGTTTTTTCGAGGTTCGTGACCGTCTCTTGCAAGGCGGCCATCGTCTGGGTGATCCGGGGGCCGGCGGCGTCGACCATTCCGCGCAGCTCGGCGATGGTGTGACTGATGTGGCTCCGTTCGACCGGCCCGAGGCCGACCTGCTCCAGCACAGGGTCGAAGAACGAGGTCTCGACCCCCTGGACCATCTGCCCCGGCACCAGCGCCACATCCGAGAGGCCGGAGCTGACGATGTTGACGCTGGCCGAGCCGGTCAGGCTGGCCTCGATGGTGATCTTCACGTCCTGCTTGAGCCGGGCGGCCAGTTCCTCGGTGATCGCCAGTCGGACCCGCGCTCGCAGGATGCCCTCGACTTCCTTGAGATCAACCTGTGTGACCCGTCCGGCGTCGATGCCGGCGACCTGCACCGGCGCCCCGCGCGAATTCCCTGGCCGTCCCGGAAGACGACATCGATTGTTCGTCGGGCCGTGAGGAACCCCGGCCCGCCGCCGGCCAGTGCCACGAACCCCAGGAGGCCCACCAGGGCGAGCACAACCACCACGCCCACCCGGACCTCACGCATCGTGGCTCGACTCATCGGGTTCCCTCCCGAGGCTTCCATCCCTGGCCGCGACGCCAGGTTAACGCATCCGCTTCGTTCTGGCCAGGTCCGTTGACGAACCACGGCGCCGTTCGGCCATGCCTCGGCCGACAAAACGTCGTGCCCTCAACGCGGCGCCAGCGACGGCCCGAACGGTGCTCCGGAGAGGTATTCAAGGGTGAACCAGCAGCCGTTGACGACCATCATCACCAGCAGGGCCAGGCAGATCGCCCGGAACACCGCGTGGGGCACCTCGCGAGGATCATCCCCCGGCCGCAGGCCCTCGTGGCAGGCGAACAGGGCCGACACTACCGCGAAGAGGGCCCCTTGCCGATCAGACCCGCGGCGTCTCCCGGCTCGACCATCTCGGCCAGCTTTCCCAGAAAGATCCCCGGCGAGACGCTCAGTTTGTCCTGGGCCACGAGCATCCCGATCAGCATCCCGATCAGTGCCCCCCAGATCGACAGCACCGGCCCGGCGATGGCCGCGGCGATCACCCGCACGGCCGCCAGTCGGGCCGGTTCCGTCTCGGGACGGTCGTCAGGTCGAATGCCGAGAACCACGTCGCGGTCCGGCAGCGCGTGGGCGTCGTCGTCCAGCGCGGCGCGGTCCCCCAGCCGCAGCTCGGGGACGATCCGCAGGGCCAGGATCGCCGTGAGCACCATCCCGGCCAGCAACGGCGCCAGGTTGCGGATCAGGCCGAGCCCCACGACCGCGCCGACGGCCTCGGTGAACGTGGCGTGGAAGAACGCCTGCATCGACAGAAACGCTCCCATCGGCACGCAAACCAGCGCGATCAGCGGCAGCCCGTAGCTGAACAGGTCGTCAAGCTGCGCAGCACGGCCCGCCCCAGCGGAGGTGTCGACCCCCGAGGCCGCACCGTCGCCCGCACGATCGAGACGGTCAGCATCCCCAGCCCACCGAAGTACGCCAGGACGCCAAGTGCCGCGCGAAACGGGGCCGGGCTTGAACGGATCGGCTGAACGGTGGTTGTCATGGAGTCGTTTCCTCGAACGCGGCGGCCCACCCCGTGGAAGTTTATGATCCGAGCCGCCGGTCAGCCTCGATCGGGGGAAATCTGGGGCATGGAATGCCGTAGGGTCATCGCGGCTCGTGCCCGTGCGCGAGGACGGCTCGTGGCCCGTCGTGTGGTCGCCGTGCCGGTCCCGGAGACCTGCCGGGGGCTCGCGGAAGTCACCTGGCCCCACCAGGCTCGCCATTGAGACATTGCCTCGGCGCGAGGCTGGGGTTCGTCCCAGGGCTTGAAGCCGAAGTCGCGCCCTGTGCGTTGCTTCAACTCTTCATGGGCCGTCAGGCGGACGACCGGGTCCGCGTCGTTCATCCGGTCGAGCAGGGCCGGCACGACGACGCCCGTCGGCAGCCCGTCGCCCATCGTCGAGGCCCGCGCCCGGACCAAGGGCGCCGGGTTGGACACATCGTGGAACCGCTTCGGAGCGATCGTGCAGCCGGCGAACAGCGGCCACACCAGCGCCAACACGACCGCACGTAGCGTGTGCCTACCGTTCCAGACATCCATGCCGGACGGCCTCCTTGCCGTACGCGGCCAGATCGTCGTTCGCACACCGTGCCGGCGCCGTTCCTTCGGCGCACGGTCCAACGCATGCCACGATCCGCCGCGCGGACGTTAGCCCAATTCCCCGAAGGCGTCAACTCCCTCTCTTCGCAGCAGTGAGCCGCTTCGCAGCAATGCGGGATGAGCGATGAGCAATGAGTTCAGGAAAGCGGGCAGTGAGAATTGAGGCCCATCAAGAAGGCTTGCCCACCGTACCCACTGACACTCTCGGCCCTCATTGCTCATTGCTGGACCTCCGCAACTCGTTGACGTAGTTGTGCGCCAGGCGGGTGGGGTCGGGCAAACGGTACTTACCGCACGTCGTCAGGACGACTTCCACGGCGCTTTCCAGGTCGCACAGGTGCCCTGGTGAGATGAATAGCGGCTTGACGCGGTTCTTGGATCGCACGACGCTGCCGATCGTCTCGCCCTTGTCCATCAAGGGACTGCGGTCGCCCCTATGGGGGCCGGGTTCGTCATACGTGCCGGTCAGTCGGCTCTTGGCGCAGCCGATCGTCGGGATGCCGAGCCACAGGCCGAGGTGGCTGGCGATGCCCAGACGTCTCGGGTGCGCAATCCCCTGGCCGTCGCACATCACGACATCCGGCGTCGTCTTCAACGCCTCGAACGCCTTCAAGAGCGGCGGCGCCTCGCGATACGACAGCAGGCCCGGGACATAAGGAAACCCCGCCTCGGCCGTCACCCCGACCTGCTCGACAATCGCGCCCGTCTCGGCCTCCATCACCACGATCGCCGCATGCAGCACCGGACTGAACTTGTCGTAGGAAACATCGGCTCCGGCAATCGTCCGCCAAGAGCCGAGCGGCCTGTCGGTGATGACCCGCGTCGCGAGCGTGCGCTGGAGGTCGCGAGCCTCGGCGGCGGAGAGGTTCCAGGGGTGGAGGGGAGTGATTGTCATGGTGTTGGTGTGATTGTCATGGTGTTGGTGTTCTTGACGTGCTCGCCGGATCTGGAAATCGTCGCCGCCAGTTCGCCCGGAACAGGACGAGGCCCAGGACCACCGACGCCAGTCCTGTCAGTTCGGCCCCCGAGATCGACCCGCCCACCCAGGCGTACCGGAGCATCCCGGCGTGGTCGTCCGGGACGCCCCGGATGGTTTCTCGATAGAACTCCGGGCTCAGCGCCGCCAGGCCCACCGCCGCCAGTCCGCCCAGGGCCCATCCAACGTAGGTCGCCCCGACGATCCCCAGCAGGTGCGCCAGGCCGAAGCCGTATGGACACGACGCGCGGGAGATCAGGCCCACGACGAACGTGAAGACCAGCGAGAGGACCACTCCAATCCCCAGGCCCTCAAGAATTCCTTGAGCGATCGCCGCTCGTTGGACATCGGCGACGTGGTCCCAGCCCAGTACATTGACGAAGTACAATGGGCTCACGGACCCGTTGACCGCGTTCGTCGTCGCCCCGAGGACCGCGCCGGCCACAATGCCCGTCAAAACCAGACCCGCCAGGGCCATCGGGCGGGCGCCTCGATCGAGGTCCGTCGTCGCGGCGTTCATGAGAAGGTCCCCGCACTCGGTTGTCAAAAGTCAGGTCGACGACCCCACCTTCTCGATCACCGCCGCCGCCCGCTCGACCTGTTCCCTCGACACGTCCAGGTGGGTGACCGCCCGCATCACCTGCGGTTCGAGGGCGGCGACCAGCACGCCGGCCGACTTGAGGCGGGCTGACACGTCCCGGGCGGTGCCGAGGGCGGGGTCCACGGCGATCCACACCAGGTTCGTCTCGACCGGGCCTTGCTCCAGACTCAGCCCCCCGGAACGCTCGACGGCGCGGGCTAGGATCTGGGCGTGCTGGTGATCCTCGACCAGCCGCTCGACGTGGTGCTCCAGCGCGTGCAACGCGGCGGCGGCGATCACCCCCGCCTGGCGCATCCCGCCGCCGAGCACCTTGCGGAGTCGGTGGGCCTCGTGACGGATCAGGTCTTCCGGCCCCGCCAGGGCCGACCCGACCGGCGCCCCCAGGCCCTTCGAGAAGCAGATCGACACCGTATCAAAATGCCGCCCCCATTCGGCCGCCGGCACCCCGGAGGCCACCACCGCGTTCATCAATCGGGCGCCGTCGAGGTGCATCGCCAGACCGTGCGACCGCGCCCGGGCCGAAACCTCGGCCACCCCCCCCAGCGTGTGAACCCGCCCGCCGCCCCGGTTGTGGGTGTTCTCAAGGCAGACCAGCCGAGTTCGCGGATAGTGGGAGTCATCCGGCTTCACCGCCCCCCCCGGGCCGTCGAGAGTCAGCAAGCCATCGACCGTCGGGATGGCCCGCGCCGTCACCCCCCACAAGCGAGCGATCCCACCCCCTTCCCAGACATAGACGTGCGAGGTGGCCGAGCAGATCAACTCGTCCCCCGGCCGGCAATGCACGCCAATGCCGATCTGGTTGGCCATCGTCCCGGAGGGCACAAACAGCGCCGCCTCCTTGCCCAGCAGGGCCGCCGTGCGTTCTTCAAGTGCCCGAACTGTCGGGTCCTCCCCGTACACGTCGTCCCCAACGTCCGCCTCGGCCATCGCCCGTCGCATCGCGGCGGTCGGTCGGGTGACGGTATCGGAACGCAGGTCAATGGGAGGGGAGGGACTCATTTCGTGGGGGCCCTGAGTGTGCGACAGTCGATGGAGGGTTGTGCGGATCGAATCAACTGCAGCCATTGTGCCGCGAACAAACCACCCGGGCCAAGACGATTCGATCAGAAGGGCCCGCGTATGACCGGGTAGACGGCCTCGACGGCCCCGGACTTGAGGAGATTCCGTACGGAGATCCGTCCAGGTTCACCACGGAGTCACGGAGAACACGGAGACGAGACGTCCGAGAAAATCCAACGCACGGTCGGCCTGGCTGCACGACTCAGCAGAAGTCTTATCATTAGTGAACCCCTTGGATTTCTTCTTGCTTGGCATGTGACTTTGCCCCCATAATCTTGGCTGGTCCGCGGCAACCGCTCCCTCTCCGATGGCTGCGGAGGTCACCATGCTGGTCGTCCAGATCCAGTGCCCCGCGTGCTCGAAGGCGTACAGCGTGGACGCCCAGCTTGTCGGCCGCAAGGCCCGGTGCCGGCAATGCGGCCTGATCTTCCCGCTCCCCGCGACGAGCCAGGGCACCCTCGACGGGGTCGGAACGGCCTCCGGCGCCGAGGCCGCCCGCGACTCCGGCCCCGACCTTGCCCCGGCGAGCCTCGTCTCGCTCGCGGGGCCGCTCGTCTCCGAGATTCCACCCCCGGCCGCCGTTCGCCCCGACGCGCTGCCCGAGGCGTTTGGCCGATACCGGATCATCCGGACGCTCGGCCGGGGCGGGATGGGCGCGGTTTACCTGGCCCACGACACCCAGCTTGATCGGCAGGTCGCTCTGAAGGTCCCCCACTTCACGCACTCGGAAGGGACGGATGCGATCGAGCGCTTCTACCGCGAGGCCCGCGCCGCGGCGACCCTGGACCACCCCAACCTCTGTCCGATCTACGACGTCGGCCAGAACGACGGCATCCATTACTTGACGATGCCCTTCATCGAGGGCAAGCCGCTCTCCGAGGTCATCGACCCGGACAAGCCGACCCCGATGCGTCAAGCCGCGGCCGTGGTCCGCAAGCTGGCCCTGGCCCTGCAAGAAGCCCACTCCCGAGGCATCGTCCACCGCGACCTGAAGCCGGCCAACATCATGGCCAACCGCCGCCGCGAGCTGGTGATCATGGACTTCGGCCTCGCCCGCCGCCTCGACCTCGTCGACGCCCGCCTGACCCGAAGCGGCATGCTGATGGGCACCCCCCACTACATGTCCCCCGAGCAGGTCCGCGGCGACCACGACGCCATCGGCCCCGCCTCGGACATCTACAGCCTCGGCGTGATTCTCTACGAACTCCTCGCCGGCCGCCGCCCCTTCGACGGCCCGGTCTCGCTGGTCCTGGCCTGGGTTCTTGTCACCGAGCCGCCCCGGTTGTCGGAACACCGGCCCGACATCGACCCGGCCCTGGAAGCCATCTGCGAGAAGGCGATGGCCAAGCGGCCCGAGGACCGCTACGCCACGATGACCGAGTTCGCCGCGGCGCTGGGGGATTACCTCGCAGGCAAAGGCACGACCCCTTCGCTCGATCTCTCCGGGGCCGGCGGCGTCGGCGCAGAGATCAACGGCAATGGTCGTCCGGGCGTGGAGACGCTGGCCGGCCAGTTCCTCGTGGCGGTGGCACCGGATTCGATTGCAAGCCTTCGTTCAACTCCGAAGCCTCAAAACCAGAGCGGAGTGAACCGTTGGCCCCCACTTCGGATCGCCCTGGCCGCGGCGGCGGGTGCCCCTATTGTCTTGCTCGGCATCATCATCTACGTGGCGACGGATCGGGGGACCGTCAAAATTAGTGTCGACGACCCAGATGCAACGATCTACCTCGACGATCGGAAGATCCGCATCGAGGCGTCGGAAACCGTCCTCACCCTCCGTGGCGGGCCACACAAGGTCCAGGCGCAACGAGCCGATGGGACCGAGATCATCGAATTGATCCGCATCGAGCGAGGGACAAACGAACCGATCCGCCTGACCTTCCCGCCGGTGCCCTCACCCCGGGAACGGCCCTGGGTTAGACCGCCCTGGATCGAAGCCGTGACGGGCCGGTCGCTCATCCCGAACCGGCGTGAGGCCGACGGGGCTGAGAAGGCGATCCTTGACGAATTCAAGGGACGACAGTCCGAGGGGAGGCTCGAAGATCGGGCCAAGCTCGCCCAGAAACTCTTGGAGATCGGGGGCTCACCGACGGTGAGGTCGATCGAACGCTATGCCCGACTTCGATTGGCGATCCAGTACGCGGGGGAGGCAGCCGACTACGCCACGGCGTTGAAGTCGTGCGAGGCACTCGCCCGGTGGTTCGAGGTCGACCTGATACGCGAGAAGGTGGAGGCTGTTGAGGCCCACGCCCGCTTCGCGAATTCTCCCGCGGAATTTGACGACCTGGCCACCGCCGCCCTCGGCGTCGGGTTCGAGGCGATCGGCCTGGAAGACTACCGTTTCGAAGACTCACTCGTTCGGCTCGCCACAACTTACTCGAAAAAGGCAAACGTCGGAGCATTGATGGACCAGGCGGCCTTTCTGACGGAGGAGATGGAGGAAGGGCACCGTGGCTATGACCAGATCCGGGAACACGTGGAAGCCCTGCGTGACGATCCACACGATCCCGGGGCGAACGCCGCGGTGGGCCGCTTCCTCTGCCTGACGAAAAACGATTGGGACCGAGGTCGGTCGATGCTCGTCATGGGCGACCATGCCGCGCTCCGGGCGCTAGCCGAGCAGGAGGCCCGAGCCATCGGGGATCTGTTGCTCGTGGAGAAGCCGGACGGGGGGAAGTCTCGTTCGGACCTGGCCCCCGATTGGATCGCCCTCGGCGGCGGCATGGTGGACATTCGCCGGTCAGGATGACCTCACACCTCTCCGCGCCCGACTCCGAGCACGCTACTGGTACTTGAAAGCGCTTGCGACCCAGCCCACACCGATCGCCGAGGGAACTCTCGCCGAGGTCCGCGCCCGCCTGAGGTTTGTCCCCTCTCGCGCATTTCGGGTCCGCCTGCGCCGCCATGGCCTGGACTACGACCACCTCCGACTGAATTCGGAGCGCCTCATCTACTCGAGGCAATATGGGCCATCGACCCCATTGTTCCTGAACCATCTCGCCGTTGAGGCCGAGGAGGACGGTAATAAGCCTATCGAAGTGAAGAACACGGGGGCCGGTCGCCTCCTACCGGATGACGTGGACTTCACGAAAACCGTCCTGGGGGACGTGAGAGACCTTGGAAACTCGTCCTCGTTCGGGTCTGGACTTCTCTTTCTCCAGGCGACCGAGGAGGACGTATTCCTGGATGTCTCTCACTTGCCCGACAGTAATTTCAGCGCGGAGGCCACGCTCACCTTCGGCGTGAGCGAAGACGGGAAGAATTTCGCTGTGAACCCGCAGTGGGACGTGGCATTCTTCGGAAGCAAGGAACCGACGACGGAACTCGATCACTGGCTTGCCATCTTCGAGGGGGAGCCAACCTTTACGCAAAAAAGTAATTATATAAACTTTGATTTCGGATATTGGGAGTTTGGGCCACCTGGGCAAAAGCTGCCTCGAGACTACTTCGGGGTGGTCGCCAGGTCCGAAGTCGATCTTCCCAGAGGGGATTACCTGCTGCACCTCTTCTCGGATGACGGGGCTCGCGTCCTCATCGACGGCCAGAAAGTCCTATCCGGTTGGCCCGATCCTACACGCAAGGAAGTCACGTACTCCTCCGAAGGGGGCAAGCACTTGATTCACATTCAGTACATTGATTACGCGTGGTATGCTCATTTATACTTCAGAATAATCAGAAAATAGCTCGAACCAGCTCTCCAGGTCGCCATGGGCAGGGTGGCGCAGCGTGGAGCCACGTTTCTTGTCGCCGTGCGCACCGACTACCGGTTGCCCGTTGCCCCGAAGTCGTGCGGCGGGTGGCTGGGGTCTCGTCTTCGAGGCCCCGGTCCGTGACGGACCAGGAGGCTCATGAGTCAGACGCCCACTCCGGAGGGATCTGGTCGGGGATGAGCTCAACGGTCGGCGTGCCTTCGTTCCACCCCGCGCTTGACCATCGCCAATCGGCCGCCCGGGCGACCAGACCGCGACGGACGGGGTTCAGGTGCACGTAGTCGATCATGGCCCATAACGTCTTGGGCTCCTCGATGTTCCGGTCGTAGCCACCCCCGGACTGCCAGAAGAGTCGCTCCACGGACCCTCCGCGTCGCCGCGTGATCCGGGGCAACCACTGCGAGGCGTTGGCCTCCAGGAACGCCACGGCTCGTTGCCCCACGGGCTGCTTGATCACCTGAAGGATGGCCGAGATGGAGTCGATGGGCCGTCGGGGCTGGATAATTAGGTGCACATGCTCCGGCATGAAGGCGAAGGCCCAGAGCGCGAAGTCATGCTTCGTCTTCGCGCGTTCGATCGCCGCGGCGAGCCATTCGCAGGTCCGCTCCGCCGAGAGGAATTGATAGCGGCGATAGCACGAGAACGTCAGCTCATGGGCGTGCCCGGGCTCGTTGATGGCACGACGCCGTCGCGATCGGTCCTGATGGTGCATGTCACACAGAAGTACCAGTAGGGCCACCAGAGGCAAGATGCGGAGGTGCCGGGGTCTCGAAGACGAGACCCCAGCCACCCATTCGCGCAGCGCCACGGGAGAGAATGCCGCGCCTCGTTTATCATACGTTTTGGAGACAGCGGGACTGACCCATCCGCCACGCGAGTTCATACGCTTCTTGTCGCTACGCGCATTGGAGGCTTGGGTGTCCGAGTCACGAGGCAGGATTACCGTCCCTTTGCGCCTCATGGGAGTTGAATTATGCCCATTCGTCAGCGAATCCAATGGGGTCGGCACAATCCGTTCGCCGACTCTCGTCTGGCCAACCTGGCTGTCCTGGTACATGAGATCCGGCAGCATCAGCGGCTTCCGGCCCACGTCACCGGCGGTTCGATCTACGAGAACCGCACGCTCGACCTGCCTCCAAAGCCGCACGGGTTCTACCGAGAGTACGACCTGGTTGCGCCCGGTCCCGAAGGGCGGGATGCGCTGCGGTTGATCCTGGGGGATGGCGGCGAAGTCTATCTCACGGGCAACCATTATGATGATTTCCGCCAGATCATCGACATACCGACGAAACTTCGGCGTTGACCCCCGGTTTGGCGTCACCCCCGAAGTCCCCGGAATGGATCGAGTGCCTGCCGCAGCGCCGTCACGTCGGGGAACCGAGCCTCCGGCGCGGGCCAGGCGCGGTGGACGACGTTCGCCAGCGTCGGAGAGATGTCCTTCCGCCGAGTGCGGATCGGCACTGGGTCATCCTGGAGGATGGCCAGGAGACGCTGTTCGAGACGGCCCTTGAGATCGTAGGGGGGGGAGGCGGTCAGGAGGAAGTAGAGGGTGGCGGCGGCGGAGTACTGGTCGGCGGGGGGCTTGGTGTCGCGGAACTGGGTGATCTGCTCGGGGGCGGAGAAGCCGAGGGAGCCGTAGAAGTCGCCCTGCATGGTCAGGCCGCTCAGGGTGGAGGTCCGGTAGAGGCGGGCCAGGCCGAAGTCGGCGACGTGGACGAAGGGGCGGCCGTCGCGGTGTGAGACCAGGAGGTTGTGCGGCTTGACGTCGCGGTGGACGAAGCCGCGGTCGTGGGCGTAGGCCAGGGCGTCGAGCGCCTGACAGGCCAGGTCCACGGCGAGGGGGATCGGCAAGGGGCCTGTCCGTTCCTTGAGGAACTGAAAGGCGTCGATGCCCTCGACGTAGTCCATCGCGAAGTAAAGGAGGCCGTCGGCCTGGCCGATCTCGCGGAAGCCGACGATGTGCGGGTGGTCCAGGTTGCGGAGGACGCTCGCCTCGCGGAGGAAGCGCTCCACGGTGCTCTCGGACGCGGCCACGGCGGGCAGGATCGTCTTCAGGGCCACGGGAGGTCCGTCCCCCTTGCGGGCCAGGTACACGACCCCCATGCCGCCCCGCCCCAGTTCACGCTCGATCTGATAGCCCGCGATCGCAATGGGGGCATCCGGCCGCGCCCGGGGAGGTGGAGGCGGGGGAGCCAGGCTCTCCCCCCGAGTCGGCTCCTCCGTCTCGATGGAGACCCGAATGACCGTCTCCCCGCCTCGAATCGTGTCGCCATCACGAAGTGTGATCCGGGTGATCTTCTTGTCGTTGACGAACGTGCCATTTGTGCTGGCCATGTCCATCAGGCAGCACTGCGGCGGGCTGACCTCGACCATGAAGTGGTTCCGCGAGAAGTACTTGTCCTTCAGCGGCAACCGAAAATGCGCATCCTTGGATCGGCCGACCACGAAGATGTCGGACTCGAGGAATGCGAAAACGCTCCCCTGATGAGGACCCTCCATCACGGTGAGCTGGACCTTCATCGGTTCCGATGCTCCGAAATGGACGAGGCTCGAGGTGCGGCATGCGTCCGCTGACTGGGATCGCCCCGTAATCCTCTCTTCCAGGCCTTCGAGACCATGACATTATGGGGTGGTGTTTTCATTCAGCTCAAGACACAAATGCCTTTCAAGCCCGCATTTGAGGAAACCAGCCGGTGCCTCTTTATGCTTCGACCTCCCGATATGGTGTTCCCATGCACTAGACCGCCGCCGGTCTCGCCGCACTGGCCGCCTCATGGTCGGAGGGAGGTCCGATGCCGCAAGATGGAACGCCGCGAGCGTTCCGAAGCGGAGTCGCGTCCCGCGTCGTCTCTCGTGTGAGCGGGTCCGGCAGCCTCATCTCGCCTCATCGCACCGTGGCGGATCGGCTTGTCGGAGAACCCGAGGGACGCGCGCCGAGGGGCATCGCGGAGGTGACGGGTGGTGGGGTCGCCGAGCCCTGGTCAGGATAGTAGGCGCGGGGCTGGAGCGTGCGGTTGCCGGGGTTGGATGCGTAGGATGGGGGTTCGTAACGCTCCAGCGGCTCGATCCGCAGGTCGTCGAAGTAGGCCGTGCCGTAGCCGGCCAGGCCGAGCGTGACGGTCATCTCGCCGTCGGCCGGGGCGCGGCGGAAGAGGAGGACCTCCGTCCATTTGTTGCCGTCGGTGGTGCGGTACTGGAACTGTTCGCCGCCGAGCGAGTCGCGGACGATCAGCCCACCGGCGCCGGCCGGCAACCTGCGCGGCAACCAGGCCTTGACGCGGATGCGCACCAGTTGCCGGGCCTGGACCGGAACGGCCGGCGACTGGATGGCCGCGGCCGGCTGGTCGAGGAACGGGGCCACGCCGTCGATCCCGCCCGGAGCGTCCGCGGCGACGCGGAGTTCCAGAACCTGCCGGGTCGGGGGCTTCCGGGGCCGCTCGCCGCGACGGGCCGGCGGGCCGGACTGGGGGCCGTTCGACCGGTCAGGGCCGCCTCAACCAGGCGGATCGTGGTTTTTACCTTGTCCGGATGGTGCCCGGCGTCGGTCCACCCCCCCTCGTCGAGCGTTTCGGGGGTGGCGTCGTCGAAGGAGCCCGCTCCCTGGAGCAGGTCCTTCTCGAAGGCACCGTAGCGGACCCAGTCACACCAGACATAGTGCTGGGGCAGGGTGTTGAACGCCACCACCGGCGGGCTTGCGATCGGCGGGATGACCGTCGGTGTCTCGTCTTCGTTGGTGTTCGTGTCGCCCTCCGTGATCGGACGACCCATGCGGTCGAGCCGTTGGGCTCGGGCGGGCTTGAGCGACTCGCGGGCCGCCAGGGCCATCTCGATGGCCGCCTGTTCCCAGTGCAGCCGCATCAGGTGGCGCAGGGGACGGCCGACGCGACGGGATTCGTCCCAGGCCGCCTCGTAGTCGCCCTGGGCTTGCAGCTCGATGGCCGTTCGGAGGCTGACTCCCGCCCTGGCCAGCAGGTCGTCGGCATCGCGGACGGTCTGCTCGTCGAGGGCCAGCAAGCCGTTGATCTCGGCAACCCATTCGAGCTGCAACCGCGCCTGCTTGATCGCCAGGTCCACCGCGCGGGGCCGGATCGCCTGGAGATGGTTCTTCATTTGATCGGCCAGCGTGAAGTCGGTCGTCACCAGAACCATGGCGGTGGTGTCGAACTCGGGGATGGTGAACCGCAGTCCGCCAACCTCCTGGCCGTCCGTCTCCAGCACGCGACGGCCGCCCAGGCTGAGCTGGAACGCCTGGGAGCTGGCCGGAGCACCCCGGACGATGATCTGCAGGTCGTTGTAGGCCATCTGGGGCGGCTGGAACTGCGGCGCCGCCGGACAGGTCGGCGATCAGCAGGAGCCGGCTCTTGCCGTCTCGCGACGGGATCGAAGCCACGCGCAACGACTTCAGGGCCGCCATCTCGGCCGGCGGCTTGTCGTCGAAACGGTTGACGCTGCCCTGCGGACCGCCGGTGTTGAAGCGGAGCTGCCGCTTGGCGGGGGTCGGATACGCCATCAAAGGGACGATCGGCCCGCTCTCGCCGCCCCGGGCCAGGATCGGCTCGACCAGGTCGATCTCCGCGTTGAGCATGCCCATCTCGTAGAGCACCGACCGGCCGCCGGCACGGGTCAGCTCGGCGTCAGCCCGGAAGCCGATCCCCCGGTATCCCGCCATCAGCGCCGCGTAGACCGCCAGGCGAACCTGCTCCGGCTGGACCCGCGGCGTTCCCCAGGACGGCGGTACGTCCTCGCCCCAGATCGACGCCCGAACCACGCGCGGCGGCGCGGCGTCGACCCACGCCAAGAACGGGGCGTTCAGGTTCCAGAGGGCCGTGAGGTTTCGACGCTGTTCGAGATACTGCATGACCTCCAGCGGCGATGTCATCGTGCCCCAGGCTCGCGTCTCGACGCCCAGCAGGTCGAGGTTCTGTCCCGGCAGGGCATACTTGGGGAACTCGTCGGCGACAACGCCGAACGTCAGCTTCGGGAAGCCTTCGGGTTGGTCCCTCAGGCCGGTGACCAGGTCTCGAGAACGCTCCAGTTCGTCGCGCGCGGCGGTCGCGGTCGTCGATCGCGCCGAGGTTCTCGCCGAGTTGCCAGAAGGCCACCGCCTCGGGGGCGGGAAAGGTCGTCGCGGCATTCAGCGCCGTCTGCGCATCGTCGGTCGGCGTGCCGCCCGGCCCCGGACGGCGCCGAGGTCGGGGACCAGCAGTGCCCCCATCTCGACGGCGCGTCGGATGCCCTCCAGGTCGGCGCCGGCGGAGAGATCGACCGTTACCGCGTCGAAGCCGAACGGCAGGGCCTGGTCCAGGTAGGCGCCGGGCGCGTCGAGGATCGTGGGGACCCACTCGCGGCCGTTGCGGGTCAGCCGGGTTCCTTCGAGACGCACAGAGGCCTCGCTGCCCTCATCCGCGGCGGGCGGGGATGGGTTTGGCGCGGCGGCAGGACCCGCGGCCATCTCGGCCTCGGCCGGGTTCGTCGCGACACGCTCGGGCTTCGGTTCGGTGCCCCCACCCTGGAAGGCCAGGGCCGCGGACTCGGGGACCGGGGTGATCGTCAGGTCGTCGAGGTAAACCTCGGACTCGCCGCCACCGCCGTAGAGGTTCACGACCAGTCGCTCGATGTAGGCCCCATCCAGATCGACCTTGCGGCGGCTTTGCACGCGCAGGATGCGCGCCTGTCGCTCGACGGCCTGTCGGAGGTCGGTCAGTTCGAGCCGCTGCCAGCGATTGACGTTGTCGTAGGCGCCGCCGGACACGCTGACGAACGCGGGTTGGCCGGTATCGAGATCGACATCATTCGGCAGAATCACCTTCGCCAGCAATTGAATGCCGGGCTGGGTTGCGTGGACGTACAGGCTCACTTCCGTGTCATCGAAAACCGGGACCCTGGGCAACGGCAGGCTGTAATAGACGGAACTGCCCAGCCCCTGACTTTCGAACCGGAAATGCTCGGCGCGACGGCCGTCATGCCGCTGTGCCTCGGAACGGTCATGCGTGAGCAGGTTGACCGTGACGTCGGCCTCCTCCTGCCGCCACGAGGTCCGAGCCGACTCGAACCCTTCGCGCAAGGTCGTCAGCGGTTCGTCGTCGGGCGCCTCGGGGATCGAAGCCGGGACGGCGTTCGGAGCCGGGACGCGCCGGCACCGGGCCCTGAACCGGACGCGGCGGCGATTGCCCGTTTGCGTTGACGTTCCAGACCAGCGCCCCGGCGGACACCAGCGGCAGCAGCGCGGCACGGACCGGATGGCGACGGAGACGCATGGGCTCAAGACCTCCCTGTCTCGGGCCAATCCGGGTCGAGTCGGTATTCCCGCTCGGCCGCTTTCTGGAGAGATCGAGCGGATGCAACGGGCGGCGCGAACGGGCAGCGTACCTTATCGGCATGTCGCCCGACCGAAAACCCCAATGCCGCTCCGGATCGGTCGCAAATCGTCGGACGGCATGGTCTGGCGAGGACTTGCGGCCAGCGACCGTAATGCCCCGCCTGTCGGCCTGAACCCGCTAGACGATACAGTTTGCCTAGGGCCTGAAATCGTGGCGATTCGGACGCGTTGACTGGGTTCGCATGCTAGACTCGATCAACGCAACCGGAGAGGTGACATCATGAGAACGATCGCACGATGCCCGGGGCCCAAAATGGCCCCGGCGGACGGGCTCGGTATCGCGGGGCCTCCGCCCGAGCTTCTCGCCTTGCGGACCCGGGTCCTCACCATGCCCCTGGAGGTTCGCACCGAGTTGGAGCCGATCATCGAGGACGCGCTGGAGGAAGCCCGCTTCCGAGGGGGTGTGCTGGCCGTCGCCCGAGATGCCCTGGTTCGCCTTCGCCTGGACCTGGCAATGGCCCTGTTCGATCTGGACGCCACCCGGCGTGAGCGGGAGGACTTGAGGCAGCTCCTTGAGCGGGGAAATTAGCGGAAGACGGCAGGCTCAAGCCTGTCCTACGAAGACATACATCCTCGGGTTTGCAGGCAGGCTTGAGCCTGCCGTCCTCCGCTCTGTCCGGAATTGATCGGCAAACCTCATCAGGCTGATATGCGAAGTCTTGTAAACCACAGCCTTAACGACGGTTCGGTGGTTTTTGTTCGCTTTTGGGCAGAGTGAGCCAGGCGGTGACGACCCGACCGACCTCGGTGAGGCTCTGGGGGGAACATTGCTCGGGCGTGTCGCTGATCAGGTGCCAGTGAGGGTAGTCGAAGTCGATGAGGTCAATTGTCGGAATGCCGCCCTCATTCAGGGGGATGTGGTCATCGTAGACCTCGCGGCCCACGGCACGGACGAACGAATTCGCCTTGAGTCGCGCCGCGACGGTCCAAACCTCCTCCACGAGCCAGGGCGCCTCCTGAAGACTGTACGGCTCACGCTCGATCGACAGGTTCTTGCCGCCGATCATGTCGAGCAGGATGCCGGCTTGGTAGCGGTACGTGATCCGGCCGTCACGACGAGCCTTCGCATAGGCGCGTGCGAACGCTTTCGATCCCAGGAAGTACTCGCCGTTGCGTCCGTAGACGAGTTCCTCGGCATCGAGCAGGATCAGGTCAACACCGTACGGGGTGGGCAAGTTCTTGAGGTGGTTGGCGATCTCCATCAACAGCGCGACGCCCGAGGCACAGTCGTTGGCGCCGAGGAACGGCTGCCGGTATCGGGCGGGATCGACTTCCTGGTCCGCATGGGGACGAGTGTCGTAGTGGGCGCAGATCAGGACTCGCTCGTTTCGCTCGGGGAACCACGAGCCAATCAGGTTCGCCAGTTCGACCCGATTGCGAGACTGAGGGTCGATGCCCGTGAAGGACTGCTCGAAGACGCGACCGCCGCAGGCTTCGAAGTGGGTGGCGACAAGCGCCCGCTGCCGGGCGTTGGCCTCGGACCCGGCCGGGCGCGGTCCCAGGTTGCAGATCTGCTTGAGGTAGCCATATGCACGGGCGCCGTCGATCGGGGCTGGCTGGAGCGGGGCGTCGTCGGCCATCGCGGTCCTCGGGTTGCGAGCGAGCAGGGGCAGGGCCAGCCCGATTGCGACGCCGAGGCCGGTCAGCAACATGTAGAACCCGACGAGAACTTTGATGTCGAGCCAGTGCGGCCAGACACGACGGCGGTTTGAGATCGATTCGGGTTGATCGCGGGAGGGTGTCTTCATGGCGTCGGCTCGGGCGGCGTCCGTGATCGTCGGAATGGCTTCGAGTCTCCCAACATAGCAGAACCTCCCTCGTCCGCCCAATCGTCTGCTTGACGATCGACAGGGCCCTTCTACTCTGCCAGTTGGGGGAACGACCGCAGCAACTCGGCCAGCCGCTCCATCGGCAAGCCGACCACATTGGTGAAACTGCCCGAAATGACCGAGACAAACGGGTCGTCGTCCTGCACTCCATAGGCTCCGGCCTTGCCCTGCCATTGGCCCGTGTCGAGATAGGCGTTGCGCTCGAAGTCGGTGAGCGGGCGGACGCGGACGGTGCTCCGCTCGATCGCGCCGACCCACTCGGCCCGGCCGGCATGGTAAAGGCACAGGCCAGTGAGGATCTCCAGGTCGCGCCCTTCCTGGGCGCGGATCATCCGCTCGGCGTCAACACGGTCAAGAGGCTTGTTGAGCAGGTGGCCGTCGAGGTCGCACGTCGTGTCGGCGGCCAGGATCAGCCCCGAACGTCGCCGGACCGCAACGGTATGCGCCTTGCGCCAGGCGAGCTCGGCAACGAAGGCCGCCGGGTCGACGGGGCCACCCGGCTCGGGCTCCTCGATGCCGGATGGGTCAACCTCGATCTCGTATCCGGCGTCGGCGAGCAGTTGTCGGCGTCGGGGCGAGGCACTGGCGAGGATCAGACGGATGGGCATGGGCGCCTCGGGTCAGGTCATCCAGGGGCCGAATTCCTCCAGGGCCTTCGTGCCGCAAGATGGGCAGGCCGAACCTTCCGGCCAGATCATCATCAGCGAGCCGATCGCCTCGCATCAGACCGCCTCTGGCACGACGAACGGTCCCCGGTAGTCCCGCTTCAGCAGGTCGTTCGCCTCGGTGTCGCCGATGATCGTCTCGGTCTTCGGGTCGAAGTTCAGGCAGCGGCCGGTGCGGTAGAGAACATTGCCGAGGTGGGTGAGAGTCGAGGAAAGATGGCCCTCCTCGATGTCGGCGTTCGGGCGGTGGCCGTCCTTGACGCAGGCGACGAAGTTGCGGAAGTGCGGCTCATCGGAGAAACTGGGGCTCTTGACGGGGACTTCCTTGTTCCCTTCGAACAGCTTCCAGCCGGCGCGGCCGGCGACGATGTAGCCGTCGGTGCCGTAGAAGGCCGTGCCGTTCTCGAAGCCCTCCTGGGCGTAAGGGGACCAATCACGTTGCTCGAAGATCAGCGTTTTGGCCTGATCGGGGAAGGTGTACGTGACGGTGAAGGTATCGGGGGTCTGCCAGTTCTCGTGTTCGTAGTTGGCCGCCATGCCGGCGACGCTCGACGGGGATCGCACGCCGAGGCCCAATCGGGCGATGTCGAGATCGTGGATGCCATCGTTGCCGATGTCGCCGGTGCCGTAGTCCCAGTGCCAGTGCCAGGCGTAGTGGAACCGGTTCTCGTTGAACGGCCGCTCCGGGGCAGGGCCGAGCCAGAGGTCATAATCGACGCCTGCTGGCGCGGACGAGTCCTCACGAGGGCTCAGGTCGGGCCGTCGCTGGCTGTTCCAGGCCTTCGCGGTATGGACGGTGCCGATGCGACCGTTGCGGATCGCCTCGACCATCGCGACGTAGTGCGGCGCGCTGCGGCTTTGCGTGCCGAGCTGCACGACGCGGTCGTGCGTCCTCGCCGCCTCGACCATCTTCCGCCCTTCCCACAGGCTGTGCGAGGCCGGCTTCTCGACATAGACGTGCTTGCCCGCCTGGCAGCCCCAGATGGTGGCCAGCGCGTGCCAGTGGTCGGGCGTCGCGACGACGATGGCGTCGATGCTCTTGTCGTCGAGGACGCGGCGGAGGTCCTGCTCCGTCTTCGGCACCTTGCCTTCTTGCCGGCCGGCGACCTGCCTGGCCCGTTCGTCAAAGAATCGGGAATCGACGTCGCACAGGTGCGTGACCTGCGCCTCTTCCAGCCTGGCGAACCCCTGGGCCAGCCCGGAGCCCCGCCCCCCGATGCCGATGACGGCGATATTCACACGATCGTTCGCGGCCGCCTTCGTGACCGTCTTCGACAGGATCGTCAACCCGGCGGCCCCCTGCGAGGGTGCCTTTGAGGAAGTCGCGTCGCGGCAGAGGGGGTGTCATGGTGTTGTCCTTGAAATCGGTTGCGAACGGAATCAAGGCAGGCGATTCGGTTCCTCGGAGTTGTGTCTCGCCCTTGAGCCGTCGTTCGTCGATGGCTTTAGGTCTCCGTTCCAGACGTAGGCAAGCTGACCACCGATCAGGGCGAGGACGAGCGTCAGCAGGGAATGGCCGACCTGTGAGAACGAGGTCGTACGTCCGCTCGGGATCACAGTGGAGATCAATCGCGACGAATTCACGTCCCAGATCTGGACGATCCCTCCCGGGGTTGTGCGTTTCGCCACATCGAAGCTCAACGGCAATTGGTTCTTGCCGAACAATGGTTTGTTCACCGAGTCGATCGGCTGAACCGTCCCTTGAAGCCGGTTGAAGATCATCGTTGATGAGCAGAGCCGGTGGCGGCGCCCCGATGATGGCCCACGGGTTGAAGGCCAGCACACCGTAGCCCCATCCCAGGATCGCAAATCCCAACCAGAAAGACCGCTCGCGGCCGCTTCGGACGACCACGCCAACCAGCGCGATGAGAAGCGTGAGCATCGTTGCTGTGAACAGTCCGCTGGCCCAGAGTTCCGACCCTGACCGCAATGCCGCGAACCCCACCCCACAGAGCAGCACCAGGGCCATCAACCCCGAGAGCGAGAATCGGTGGCCAGGTCGGCGTTCGTCCATCGCCCCATCCTTCCACGTTCCGGGGATTGGCCTTCCTACACGATCGATCGGACGGTCAGCAGCATGCCGTAGAGCAGCAGCGCCAGCAGGAACATTCCTCCAGCGGCCGATTCCGCCCGCGCGGCGGCGAGGCCGACGGCACACAGGGCCACCAGGCCCATCAAACCACCAAGCGAGAACCGACGCCGCCGGACCGGTCGGTCCATCCCGCGTCCCCCAACTTCGTGTCGGGCGAGGAGTGGCCACTCGAGAAGAACACGCATCCTACACCACCGTGCGCAGCGTCTCCAGGAACTTGTCGATCTCCTCGTCGGTGCCGACCGTGACCCGGATGCCGTCCTTGTGGCCAGGGTAGCGCATCAGGCGGACGAGGATGTTCCGGGCCTTCAATTGCTCGTACACCTCGGTAGCCGGTGGGCCGTCGGTGCACCAGACGAAGTTGGCCTGGCTGTCGGGGACGTGGTAGCCGAACCCGCGCAACCGCTTCGGACAGCCGGCGGCGGGTGGACAGGATCTTGCCGCGCGTCTCGGCCAGGTAGGCCGGATCGTCGAGGGCCGCGGCGCCGCCAAGAAGGCTCAGGGCGTCGCAGTTGTACGAGTCCTTCACCTTGGTTAGCCCGGCCACGATCTCCGGCCGCGCGACGAGATAGCCGATCCGCAGCCCGGCGAGGCCGTAGCCCTTGCTCAAGGTGCGGGTGACGATCACGTTCGGATGGGTCGCGACCAGGCCAACGCAATCGGAATCGGCGAAGTCGGCGTACGCCTCGTCGACGACGAGCGGGCAGGGCATCCGCTCGGCAATGCGGCCCACCTGCTCGGGCGTCAGCGCCGTGCCGGAGGGGCTGTTGGGGTTGGCCAGGAAGGCGAGCCTTGCCTCGGGGTGGGCGAAACGATCCGCTTCGATGCTCCAGTCCGGGTTGAAGGCGACCTCGACGGGCCGGGCCTCCTGGATCTCGCACAGGGTCTTGTAGAGGACATAACTGGGGGTCGGGTAGACGACGGTGTCGCCCGGTCCGGCGAACGCACGGACGAGGATCGTCAGCAAGTCGTCGGAACCGTTGCCGGCGAGGATCTGGTCGGGCTCGACTCCGCACAACCGTGCGGCCGACTCGCGGAACGCCGTGCCGACGGGGTCCGGATAGCGCCGGAGGCCGCCGTCGAGCCCCCTCGCGATCGCCTCGGCCACCTGAGGCGAGGGGGGATACGGGTTCTCGTTCGTGTTCAGCTTGATGATGCCCCCCACACGCGGTTGCTCGCCCGGGACGTAGCCGGACATGCGGTCAATGTGGGGTCGGAAGTAGGAACGGGACATTCGCGGCAACCTTGGGAAGAGGGGGATTCACCACGGAAGCACGGAGGGCACGGAGAAGCAAAAGACCGAGAGGAAGTAACAGAGCCGATCAAACCTCTCATTGCTCTCGTCTTTCATTCAGAAGCTTTTCCGCTTCTCCTCTTTCTCTTCTCCATGCCCTCCGTGTCTCCGTGGTGAATCCGGATCAGCCAGCCGGATGAGGGCCTCATTGTCGAGTCGGTAGACGGTCCACTCGTCCATCGGCCGGGCGCCCAGGGACTTGTAGAAGCCGATCGAGGGGGCGTTCCAGTCGAGGACGGCCCACTCCAGGCGTCCGCAGCCGCGCTCGACGGCCAGACGGGCCAGCCGCCGCAGAATGGCCTTGCCGATCCCCTGGCCCCGGTGATCGGGGCGGACGAACAGGTCTTCCAGGTAAAGGCTCGGCTGGCCCCGGAAGGTCGAGAAGGTATGGAAGTACAGCGCGAAGCCGACCGGTGCTCCCTCCACCTCGGCGAGCATCGCCTCGGCGAACGGCCGGGGACCGAACAGGTGTTGGCGGAACGCCTCGGGCGTGGCCCGGGCCTCGTGTTCCAGATGTTCGTAGACGGCCAGCTCGCGGATCAGCCCGATGATCGTCTCGGCGTCCTCGGGCTCGGCGGGGCGGATGGTGAACGGGGCGGCCGGGCGTGTGGTCTCGGCGTCGAGCATCGGGCGGCTGGCCTCCGGGCCGGGCATGTCGTCAGTAGGACAGGGCGGTCGGCGACCCCTTGATGATAACAATCCCCGGCCGCTGTCGCCGCAGGCTGGCGACCCCCGCGTCCGTCACGGCGGTGTCGATCGAGGGCCAGGGTCTCGAGTTCCGGCAGGCGGTCGAGCAAATCGGTCAGGCCGTTGTCGGTGATGTTCGTGCCGGTCAGGTCCAAAAACCGCAGTTTCGGCAAGCGTGGGAACCGCTTCAGGCCGTTGTCGGTGATGTTCACGTCGACCAACGAGAGGTTCTCAAGTTCGCGCAAATCCTTGAAATGATTCACGATACCATCGGAAAGAGGCGATGCCGGGTAGCTCGGGTGGGGCCGGGTCATCACCAGGTCGAGCGCCTTGAGGCGCGGCAGCTCCCGCAGGACGGCCAGTCCGTCGTCGGTGATATCGAGGCAATGGTTTAACGTCAGGGTTTCGAGGTTCTGGAGGTCCGTCAGCGCCTTCAGGTCCGTATCGTCGAGGTTCGGGACAGGCCAGCCACCCCCGACGATGACCTGACTTGCACCGCCGTGCTGCCAGGCCCCGTCGCCGAGTTCCCAGCGGACGGTCGCCCCGGCAAGTTTCAGGGTCGAGGCCGCCAGCCAGTGCCGGTGCAGGACGTACCCCAGGATCCAGATCACGAGGACCAGGATCGTTGTCGCGACGACCACGATTCGAACGAACCACCGGCGCCGCAATTGCTTCCGTTCGAAGAAAAGATTCAGTTGCTCGGCCGACAGGAGAGGCGGTGTCGGTGATCCGGCAGGCCGCGCCGAGGCGGTCCGGTCGGGTGTCGGTGTTCTCGACATCGCGTTGGCCTCGCTCGATCGCATCGCCGCCAGGGGCCGCGCCGCCGACGGTCGGCCCCACCCCACGCTCCGACTATTGTACGATGGCCGAGGACCAATGGCCAATGGCCAAGGACCGTTGCCCGCCAACCAGGCTTGCTCGGCTCAGGGGCATCGGTCATCAGTCATGGCTCAACGACCGCACGTCCATCGACCCCTGGACCCCTCGACCCCTCGACCCCTCGACCCCTCGACCCCTCGGCCATCGGTTCTCGGCCATCGGTCACTCGTCGTCTTCGAGACGGACGTCGACACTGTAGCGGTGGGCGGTCAGGCCCTCCTTGTCGGCCAGCATGCGGACGTCGGGGGCGAGGTTGGCCAGGCCATCGCGGTCGACCTGGATCAGGCTGGACCGCTTCAGGAAGTCGTTGGCGCAGAGGCCGGAGGCCCATCGGGCGGTGCCGCCGGTCGGCAGGACGTGCGAGGGGCCGGCGGCGTAGTCACCGACAGCCACCGGGGTATAGTGGCCCAGGAAGATCGCTCCGGCGTCAGTCAGGCGTTCGGCCAGGCGCTCCGGGTCGCCGGTGGAGACGTGCAGGTGCTCCGGGGCGATCCGGTTCGTCATCTCGACGGCCTCGTCCTCGTCGCGGACGAGGATCAGCGCGCCGAAACGTTCCAGGCTATCGCGGGCCAGGTCGCCGCGTTCCAGGTGGGCGAGCTGGTGGATCCAGGGCGTCGGAGACGCGGTCGATCAGGTCGGCCTCCCAGGTAATCAGCACGCTGGCGCCGGGGGAGTGCTCGGCCTGGCTGATCAGGTCGGCGGCGACGTAACGCGGGTCGGCCGTCCAGTCGGCGATCAGCACGACCTCGCTGGGGCCGGCGATACTATCGATGTCCACCTCGCCATAAACGTGCTTCTTGGCCAGCGCGACGAAGAGGTTGCCGGGGCCGGCGATCTTGTCGACCGCCTCAATGCCGGTGACGCCGTAGGCCAGCGCGGCGATCGCCTGGGCGCCGCCGATCCGATAAACCTCGCTGACGCCGATCTCCTTGCAGGCAGCCAGCAGGTCGGTGTTGTAGCCGCCGAAGGCGGTCGGCGGGACGACCACGGCGATCTGCCGCACCCCGGCGGCCTGGGCCGGCACCGCCGTCATCAGCAAGCTGGATGGATAGGCCGCCGCGCCCCCGGGCACGCAGATGCCTACCCGTCGCATCGGCCGGTACCGCAACCGCAGCTCGACACCTCGACGGGGCCGCAACGTGGCGTCCCGGGTCAGGATACCCGACTGGAACGCCAGGATGTTATCGCGGACCCGTCGAATGGTGCGCAGGTACGCCTTCTCGGCCGTCCGGTGGGCCTCGGCCAGCTCCTCGGGGGTGACACGGACCTCCTCGGGGGTGAGCTCGCGGGCGTCGAGCTTGGCGGTGTAATCGAGGACGGCGTCGAGTCCTCGGCACTGGACGTCAGCGCAGATCCGCTCGACGACCTGCTGGGGACTCAGCGGCTCGCCGAAGACAGCGATCGTCCGCTCGCGACCGCGGGGGCTAACGATGTCCCCCCGGGGGCTGAGCTGCCGTCGGAGTTCCTGGAGAGCTTCGCGGGCGTCGTCACGGGCACAGTCAATGCGAGTGATGTTCAGCGTGGTCGTCATCAGACGAGGTCGTCTCCGGGTCCACGGCCGGGGTCGGAGGGGTGCATCCGTTCTCATAGTCCAGGCGCCGGGCAACCGCGCGATCGCCCCCGGCTCGGTCCTATCGGGCGTAGACCGAGGCTACTCCCGAGGCCCGTTGCGGTCAACGGTCCGGTCGGATGGATGGTCCGGCCCCGGTTTTCACTTCAAAAGCACCGACTCTCGAATCACTTCGCGGGTTCGCCCGAACGGCCCCGAATTTCGTTGTGTACGGAGAATCAAGCCGGAACGGTACCCATTTTTATGCCCCGCCGCGTTTTTCCCGCATCACATCGGGACATCTGTGTTATGACACCACCATAAGGGTGCAACTCGGCGTGCCGTCGCGGGGCGCGGTGAATCGCCCGATTGGCTGTTGAACGGGGATGTTCTGATGAGATGTTCCCGGAGCCGAACTGGAAACGGGCGACCCGTCCTCGACTTGGGTGCGGGCCACCCGTTTCCATTTTGCTTCGAGCCCTCGGGGTGAACAGCCGGCGGAACCCTCAGGCCGCCAACCGTCGATCGAACGTGGGAGGCTCAGTTGTCGTCTGGCTTGTTGACCACGATCTTCGAGGCGACGCCGTTCTCGTGGGAGACGGCCACGCCGTTGTTCTTCTTGAGGTCCTTCAGTTCCACCCGCTCGCCGTCCTCGTCCGAGATGACGGTCTCGGCCGTGACGCGGACCAGGATCCCCGGGTGATCGTCGTCCTCGCCGACCGGAATGACCTTGACGGTCTTCTTGTCGGTGTCGACTTCCTTGACCTTGCCGCGCAACAGTTCGGCGGCGAGGGCGGGGGCCGCCACCACGCCCAGCGATAGCAGGCCGACTGCCAGGGTCATCAGAAAGTTGCGTCGATTCGCCATCGGCGATGCTCCTTTGATTTTGGACCTGGTTCGATCTTCATCCAGATGTGCGATCGGGGACCTGGGCTTCCCTGAACTCAAACGGTTCGCCCGATCCGATCCGGTTGAGTGTCACGCAAGCCCCGCGCCGATCACGGTCTGACCCGGAACCGAAATCGAGAAGTCCCTTTCGGCTGGGCCTCATGATGCCTCAACAGAAGCCCGATCTCTCGGACCGAAGGAACGATCCGGCATTCTCGGGGCCGACCCTGGCACGCGCGGTCGTCGTCAGGGACGGCGAACCATGAGTTGCGATTGAGAATCGCGTTTCTCGCGAGATGGGGCGTGGGTTCCGATTTCGATCGGTGAATGCACGCCTGCGCGGCTCAGGAACGAGTCAAGGGCCGTCTTTCGGGCCCATCGCAAGTCGGAACGTTACCAGGTACAGTCCAAAGAATGGGCGGGTTCGACCCTCATGGTTCGGACACGTCCCACTCCGGGGCAGGCCCCGGCGGACGGAGAGGGTGAGGCCGAGAAGGAGGCAGAGATGATGATTGATGTGATGAAAAAAACATTGTTCACGGGTATCGGTCTGGCAACGCTGACCAAGGAGAAGCTCCAGGAGCTGGGGCGTGAGGTGGCCGAGAAGGCCAAGCTCTCCGAGGCCCAGGCCCAGGAGTTTCAGGAGGAGTTGGAGTCGCGCGCCGACCAGGCGCAGTGCGACTTGCAGGCAACCATCGACCATCGTGTTGAACAGGCCCTGCAACGAGTCGGCCTGGCCCGTCGCGAGCAGGTCGAGGAACTGGCGCGCGCATCGCCGCCCTCGAAGCGCGGCTCGACACCGGGCCGACATCCTCCGCGTTCTCGGGGGAGTGACGTGCCGGAGGGCCCGGAACTGGGTGTGATCCTGACTGTCTCTCTATTTGATGTGGTCCGGTCGCGGTGATTTTCCTCAGTCGTGGGCCGGTTGGAACCGGCTTTGCGTGACGGTTCGACGACCGTGACCTGACGGCCGTGAACGGTTTCGAGATCATCACGACCACAATGAACCCGATCGAATCGGATCACAACTCAGAGACGTCCTCGAAGGGAGTGCACCATGGGCCTGTTCACCAGCAAGGAATTGAATTCGCTGGAAAGCCTATTTCTGGACCAGATCCAGGACCTGTACGATGCCGAGCAGCGGTTGACGAAAGCCCTGCCGAAGATGGCCAACGCGGCGAGCAACCCCGCTCAAGGCCGCGTTCCAGGAACACCTGAAGGAAACCGAGGGACACGTCAAGCGGCTGGAGACGGTGTTCAAGGAGATTGGTCAAAGGCCAAGGGCCGGACCTGCGAGGCCATGAAGGGCCTGGTTGCCGAAGGTGAGGAGGTCCTCGACGCCACCGGTGATCCCGACGTCAAGGATGCCGCCCTGATCGCCGCCGCCCAGCGGGTCGAGCACTACGAGATGGCCGGCTACGGCACCGTGAGGAACTTCGCCCGGCGGCTCGGCCATAACGAGGCGGTCACACTTCTCCAGGCCACGCTCGACGAGGAGAAGGCGGCCGACAAGACGCTCACCGATCTGGCTGAATCCACCATCAACGTCAAGGCCCAGCGGAGTTGAGGTCGTGCGCCGCAACCTGGTTCGCGCCGACAACGGCCCGGAAGTTCGCTCCCGGGCCGTCGTCGTTCCCAGCGTTTTAAACATCGTCCTGGATCTGTCCGATCCGGGTGTCGTCGGCGGGACGGCACCTCAGCTCAACCCTCTCTTGCTCACTACGGAGGCCATGCGAAACCATGCCCGGGGCCAAGAACGTACTGGGGGCCAAGATGACGCCTTGCAGCCTCGATCCGATCACGGGCTTTTACCGCGATGGCTGCTGCCAGACCGGGCCGGACGACCTCGGCCTGCACATCGTCTGCGCCGAGTTGACCCGCGAGTTCCTCGACTTCTCCCTTCGCCGCGGCAACGATCTCTCGACCCCCATGCCGCAATTCGGGTTTCCAGGGCTCAAGCCGGGTGACCGCTGGTGCCTCTGCGCCGCTCGCTGGAAGGAGGCCTTCGAAGCCGGTGTCGCGCCCCCGGTGGTCCTGTCGGCGACCCACATCTCAACCCTGGAGTTCGTCTCCCTGGAGGAGTTGCAGGCTCACGCCGTCGATGAGGAGGACACGATTGATTGACCCGTGGACACCAGGACGAGGCGGACGCGGCCCTCGACGGAATCGGGCCCCGGCCGGTCGGGTTCAGGCCGAATGCCAGAGGACGGCGAGAAAGTGGCAGGTCGTGCCGGCCATGACGAACAGATGCCAGACCAGGTGGCCGAACCGCACCCGCGGGCCGATGGCGTAGAACACCACGCCGATGGTGTAGGACAGGCCGCCGGCCACTAGCCACAACACGCCGGGCGCCGGGATGCGCTCGATCAGTGAACCGCCGGTGGCCAGCACCAGCCATCCCATGACCAGGTAGAGCCCCGTCGACAGGATGGGGTGATGGAGCCGGTTCGTCGTCTTCAGGAACACGCCGGTCAGAGCAAGGCCCCAAATCAACCCGCAGATCAGCCGGCCGCCCGATCCGTCGAGCACGCCGAGCGTGAACGGTGTGTAGGTCCCGGCGATGAAGAGGTAAATCGCACTGTAGTCCAGCTTCAGGGCGATCTCTTTGAGCCTCCCCCGGGGCAAGGCATGATAGAGCGACGAGGTGAAGTACAGCAGCACCATCGTGACCGCGAAGATGCCGGAGCCCAGAAGGTTCCGGGGGCCGCCCTGCCGGGCTTCTGGAAGCAATAGGATCGACACCGCAGCCAGGGCCGCCACCAGTCCGACGCCGTGGCTGACGCTGTTGGCGATCTCCTCCGGGACCGATTGCGGCCGGGGTCGGCTCGCCCGGGTTGATTGGGGCCGGTTCGCCCGGGCCGATTGCACTCGGGCAGTCCGGGTCGTGACCAGGTGCGGTCGGGCCGTTGCCGTTGCGACATCCCGATCGAGCTTCGGCACGGCGAGTTGCCAGGTCGCTCCTTGCAGCATCGGGGGCCTCTCAAAAGTGTCCCGAGAGGGGTAAGTGGCCTTTTTGCTGCTTTTTCTATCGTGATCGTCCGGCCAGCGCCGTGAGAGAACTCGATCCGCTGCCGCCCCACAAGGTCCGACCGCGCCGACTTCGCGGCGTTCAACGGTTCGGAGCCCTCGCCTGGCGGTTGTTCCCGGCACTTCGGATGCTGTCAGTCGGGGCTCCGAATTTTTTCGGATCGACGGTTTACCCTGACAGTCGTCGGAGGTAAAACCAGAAGGGGAGGTCCGTTCGATCATTCGACAATCAGGAGGTTCACGATGCGTACCTTGCTCCGACCCGCTAGCCTGCTGGTCTCTGCGCTCGCCGCCTTCGCCGTCAACGCACCCGTCTGGAGCGACGATGTTACGGCCGTGCCCCGTTACGCCTTGGAGGTTGGCCAGGAGCTGACCTATCACGGAACCAGCGACTTCCGTTACGAAACCGGCGGCGCTCAATTACGAGAACGACTGGACGGTCTGGGTTCTCCGGCGGAACGACGACGAGAGCTGGCGGCTGGCCCTGCGGAACCGCAGTCGGACCTCCCAGACGTTCAGCGGCCAGGTTCACGAGGGTTCCGCCGACGTCACCCTCGCCTACTGCGACCTTCACCCGAATGGTCGCGTGGTGACGAACGACTCGCTCGGCTTCCGGCTCGACCCGACGACCCTATTCCCCCGGCTCCCCGAGGATGCCGTGGCGGCGAAACAGGGCTGGGACGCTCGCCACGAGCGAGAGGACGCTCGCTCCCATTACACCCTTGGTCCCGGCGAAGAACCCGACGCCGCCCCGTTCGTCTTCGTCGAGGTCCGTGAAAGTCCGATGGACACGATCTACCTCAGCTCACACAAATCGACGTTCACCTTCGGCCGGGAACGAGGCGTCATCACGCGGGTTGCGACCGAGAGCACCCAGGGATACGGCTTCAACGGCAAGGGGACCGGCACGACGGAACTCCAGTCCGTCGAGACTCATGACGCGGACTGGGTGGCGCGGTTCGCGCGGGAGTCGGACCGCTACTTCGCCGCCAACCACGAGTACGAAGACCTGCTGCGACGCGCGAGCCAGGACGCCGACACGTCCGACTCCCTCCTGGCCGACGCCAGGAAGGTCCTGGAATCCACCCGAGAGGAAATGACCCTGCCGGTTCTCCGCGATCAGCTCGACGAGCAGATCGAATCGCACGTCCAGATGGCGTCGTACTACGCCGAGGAAGCGGCACGGCGGGCGAAGACGATCGGCAAGCCCGCGGCCGACTGGTCGACCAAGGACCTGGCCGGCCAGCCGCACGCGATGGCGGACTACCGCGGCAAGGTGGTGGTCCTCGACTTCTGGTACCGGGGCTGCGGCTGGTGTATCCGGGCGATGCCGCAGATCAAGCAGCTCGCCCGCGACTTCGAGGACCAGAAGGTTGCCGTGCTGGGCATGAACACAGATCGGGACGAGAAGGACGCGCAGTTCGTCGTCGACACGATGGCGCTGAACTATCCGACCCTCAAGGCCGAAGGCGTCCCCGAAAAGTACAACGTCCAGGGCTTCCCGACCCTGATCATCATCGACCCGAACGGCAACGTCGCCGACATTCACGTCGGCTATTCCCCGACGCTGCGCGACGAGGTCTCCAAAATCGTGACGGGCCTCCTGGAGGACAAATAAGAGGGCATTCCTCGGGCCGCCGGCCCAGGCATCAAGCGATTTCGACAGTCGATTGTGGGCCGGGCCGGATCGCCTCGCGCGCCCCTTCCGCAAAAAGTTCGTCGGGGATGCCAGCGCGAATTTTGAACTCCTTGATCGCGCAGTACACCACCGGGACGACCAGCATGGTCAGGACCTCGATGGCCATGCCGCCGAAGCTCGGAATGGCCATCGGCACCATGATGTCCGAGCCTTTTCCAGTGGACGTGAGCACCGGGATCAACGCCAGGATGGTCGTGGCGGTCGTCATGAGGCAGGGGCGGACGCGCCGAAGGCCCGCCTCGACGGTCGCCGCGCGGGCATCCTCGACCGTCTCGATCCGCGCGACTCCGAAGCTCTGGTCCAGGTAGGTCGCGATCACGACCCCGTCGTCGGAGGCGATCCCGAACAGGGCGAGAAACCCCACCCAGATGGCCACGCTCAGGTTGATCGTATGCACCTGAAAGAGGTCACGCATGTTTGTACCGAAGACGGCGAAGTCGAGGAACCAGTCCTGACCATACGCCCAGATCATCAAAAAGCCGCCCGCCCAGGCGACAACGATGCCCGAGAACACGAGCAAGGTCGTTGGCACCTGTTTGAACTGGAAATAGAGGATCAGGAAGATCAGGAACAGCGCCAGCGGCAAGACCACTGACAGCGTCTTCTGCGCGCGAATCTGGTTCTCGTAGCTACCGGAGAACTTGAAGCTGACCCCGGCCGGCAGGACCAGCTCGCCCGAGTCGATCTTCGCCTGGAGGAACCGCTGGGCCTCCTCGACGACGTCGACCTCGGCGTGCCCCGGCTGCTTGTCGAGCAGGACGTAGGCGACGAGGAAGGTGTCCTCGCTCTTGATGGCCTGCGGCCCGCGGACGTAGCGGATCTCGGCCAGTTGCTCCAGCGGGACCTGGGTGCCGCCCGGGGAGGCCACAAGGATTCGGCCGAGGGTTTCGATCTGATCTCGTAGTTCGCGGAGGTAGCGGACCCGCACCGGGTAGCGCTCGCGGCCCTCGACGGTGGTGGTGATCCGCTTGCCGCCGATGGCCACCTCGATGACGTCCTGGACCTGGCGGATCGTCAGGCCGTAGCGGGCGATCGCCGCGCGGTCGATGTCGATCTCCAGATAGGGCTTGCCCACCACCCGGTCGGCGACCACCGCCGCCGGCTCGACGCCCGGGACCTGCTTGAGCAGGCGCTCGAAGTCCAGCGCCATGCGCTCGATGGTCTCCAGGTCGGGGCCGCGGACCTTCAGGCCCATCGGGGCGCGCATGCCGGTCTGGAGCATGATGAGTCGCGTCTCGATCGGCTGGAGCCTTGGCGCCGAGGTCGAGCCGGGGATCGTCCCGGCCTCGACGATCGCGTCCCAGATATCGTCGGTGCTCTGGATCTCATCGCGCCACTGTCGGAAGGGGCGGCCGTCGGGGTCGGGAATCAGCTCACCCTTCGCGTCGCGGTCGAAGGCGCCGGGGGACTCATCGTAGCGAAAATTGATGCGATCGCCGTTCTCGTCGGTGATGTACTCTGACCTGTAACCGACGATCGTCTCGACCATCGAGATCGGCGCCGGGTCGAGCGGGCTCTCCACCCGGCCGATCTTGCCGACAACCAGGTCCACCTCGGGGATGGCGTTGATCGCCATGTCCTGGAGCTGAATCGCGTCCATCGATTCGCCGATCGAGGCGTGCGGCATGGTCGTGGGCATCCAGAGAAACGAGCCCTCGTCGAGCCTCGGCATGAACTCCCGGCCGAGCCCGGGGAAGGCATGGGACATTCGCACCCAGGGCCTCGACATGCGAACCGCTTGCGGATCGCCCCCGGCCTTCCCGACCGTTAACGGGACGAGCCCGAAGACGCGATCGAACCCGAGCCAGGCCGAGGCCCCCAGCATGACGATCACCGTCGGCACCGTCAGGAACAGCAGCTTGTGGTCGAGGCACCACCGCAGCAGGGGCCGGTAGATCACGGCCTGGAACAGCAGGAAGGCCCCCAGCAAGCCGCCGATCAGGGCGGCGACAAAGATGAGGTTGCGGAGCACGCCCTGTTCCACGCCCAGCGGCTCCCAGTGCCGGGTCAGGACCACGCCCACGACGGCGACCGCCAGGGCATTCAATGCCCAGGTGGACGCTCGTCGCGCACCCTTTGGAAGCGACGGCTCGACCAGTCGGTAGGCCCCCAGAATGGCCAGGATCGCCCCCGCCCACCAGGACAGCTCGATCCCGACGACGACGCCGGCGACCATCAGGCCGACGAGCCCCACGAGACGCGCCTTGCCCGCGCCTTTCCGCCCGGTGAACAGCAGATGCGCCGCCGGCGGGATGATCGTCAGGGCCACGACCACCGAGGCGATCAGCGCGAAGGTCTTGGTGAAGGCCAGCGGCCGGAACAGCTTCCCCTCGGCCCCGATCATGGTGAAGACCGGCAGGAAGCTGATGACCGTCGTCGCGACGGCCGTCAGCACGGCCGAGGCCACCTCGCTGGAGGCGCGATAGATCACCTCCAGCCGGCTTTCGGCAGGATCGGCCTCGTCGAGGTGCTTGAGGATGTTTTCACAGATGATGATGCCCATGTCAACCATCGTGCCGATCGCGATGGCGATGCCCGAGAGCGCCACGACGTTGGCGTCGACGCCGAAGGTCTTCATCGCGATGAAGCACATCAGCACGGCCAGAGGGAGCAACACGCTGATGAGCAACGAGCTACGCAGATGCATCACCATCACGATCACGACGATGACCGTGACCAGGATCTCCTCGACCAGCGCCGTGTTGAGCGTGCCGAGGGTCTCGTGGATCAGCCCGGTGCGGTCGTAGAACGGCACGACGGTCACCTGGCTGGTTGTCACCCAGTCGGGCCACTCATCTCGGGACGTGCCGCGGAGCCAGTCCAGCCAGCCGTTGCGATTCAGTCCGCCGCCCGCGAAGGCATCGAAGCCGTGTTGCTCGGCGAATCGCTCGACGGTGGGTCGGTCGACGCGATCGAAGTCCACGACGGCGGTGGTCGGCAAGCCCGGGGCGATTTCGGCAATCTTCGCCTTGATGTTCTTGATCGCCTCCAGCGGGTTAAACCCGTAACGGACCACGACCACGCCGCCGACGGCCTCAGCACCGGCCTTGTCGAGCGCCCCGCGTCGCAAGGCCGGGCCCAGCGACACGGCTGCCACGTCCTTGATGCGGACCGGTACGTTCTCGTTCTCCTTGATGACCGATTGCTCGATGTCCGCGACCGACTTGATGAAGCCGAGGCCACGGATGACGTACTCGACCTTGTTGACCTCGATCGTCCGGGCACCGACGTCGACGTTCGACATTCGGACGGCGTTGAAGACCTCGTCGAGCGTGACCTTGAAGGCCCGCATGGCGTCGGGATCGACGTCGATCTGGTACTCCTGCACGAAGCCGCCGACGGAGGCCACCTCGCTGACTCCTTCGGACGACTGGAGAGCGTAACGGACGTACCAGTCCTGGACGGTACGCAGTTCGTGAAGGTCCCAGCCCCCGGCGGGGTTGCCGTCGGGATCGCGACCCTCCAGCGTGTACCAGAAGATCTGTCCCAGCGCCGTGGCGTCCGGCCCCAGCGCCGGCTGGACGCCCTCCGGTAGCGTGCCGGCCGGCAAACTGTTGAGCTTTTCGAGCACCCGGCTGCGCGACCAGTAGAACTCGATGTCTTCATTCGAGGATGATGTAGATCGACGAGAAGCCGAAGAATGAGTAGCTGCGGATCGTCTTGACGCCGGGGATGCCCAGCAAGTTGACGGTCAGCGGATAGGTGATCTGATCTTCGATGTCCTGCGGCGAGCGGCCCACCCATTCGGTGAAGACGATCTGCTGGTTCTCGCCGATGTCGGGGATGGCGTCGGTCGGCACCGGGTCGCGCGGCAGGCCGCCGAGGTCCCAGTCGAAGGGGGCGACCATCGCCCCCCAGGCCGTCACCGCGACGACAACCAGCGCCACCACCAGCTTGTTGACCAGGCAGAAGCGGATGACTCGATTCAGGGCCGTCGGTGCCGGCTCACTCATGGTCGCCCTCCCTGGTGGTCGGTCGCGCGCGGCGGAGGCGATCCGCTCGACGTCGGTGGCGCAGCGGATCATCGAGGCGCCGAAGTAAGGGTTGCGGATGTCCTCACCGGCCTGAAGCCAGTCGGCGCCTCGGCCGTCGAAGGCCATCGGGCAGTGCATCCGGTAGACGTCGGCGTCGACCTCGGGGCCGAACATCTCGAAGATCACCGGCATCTCCTCGGACAATAGGGCGAACCCCGAGCGGAGCGGCTCCAACTCCTTGGCGGCCGTCATCCGATCGACCGCCGCCCGCAGGTTCGCTCGCTCGCGACCCCAGGCCGCTCGGGCCTCGTCATCGAGCACCGCGTCGTCGATCTTGTCGAGCATCGCCGACAGCGCTCCGGCCGCCGCGTGAGTTGTGGCCAGGTCGTCGTCGGCCAGGGCGGTTTGCACCTTGCGATATCCGTCCCAGACCCGGCCGAGTTGCGCCGGAACGCATCGGGGATTGCCGACGGTCGTGTGCCCGACGACGGCTCGGGCGCCGAGCCGTCCCAGACGACCTCCATCCCGTTGGTGCAACGCGGCATCATCGCAACCCATGTAAGGGTTGCGGACCTCTTCGCCCGTCTGGAGCCAGGTCGCCCCCTGGTTCTCCACGGCCATGGCGCAGTAATGCTCATAGATGACGCCCTTCGATTTGGTGAGGCCGAACGAAGCGACCACCGGGGTCAGTGCCACCGTCCAGTCCGCGAACGCGGCGCGGAGGGCGTCCAGGTCGCCGGCCCGCTCCACCTTGGCGACGGCCCGTTCCAGCCGATCCCGGGACGTCTCCCATGCCCCTTCGGCCCGACCGTCCAGGCCCGAACCATCGATCTGTTCGAGCGCCTGTCCCGCCTCCTCCGCGGCCTGTCGG
Source organism: uncultured Isosphaeraceae bacterium (assembly GCA_963779675.1). Taxonomy (GTDB): domain Bacteria; phylum Planctomycetota; class Planctomycetia; order Isosphaerales; family Isosphaeraceae; genus CAVZZM01. The sequence goes on along the minus strand of CAVZZM010000012.1, from coordinate 300,533 downwards.
GCCGCGACGGGGTCGTCGGCGACGAGGGCATCCTGCGTTCGCTGATATGACTCCCAGAATTCGTCGAGCCCCTAACGAAACGCCTCGGGGGCGGCGAAGGTGCCGCCAGCGATCAGGGTGTCGGCATCCTCGGACAGTCCGAATCGGTCACGAAGCACGCCGAGATCGACCATCAATTGATCGACGGCCCCGTCCAGGCGATCGCCGCTGGCGGCCCAGCGCCCGTCGACAGCGTCGTTGCGCAGCCGCATAGCCAGCTCGCGCCAGACGGCCCTGGACTCCCCCTGGAGTGAAGTCCCATCGACGCGGGCCAGGACGTCTTCCAGAGATCGGAGCGCGGTTCGAACCGCCTCGCGATCGTCGGACTCCCGCGCGTCGGCGACGCGGCCGGCGGCCGATCGGACGCGGGCCAGCTTCGAGGCGAACGAGGGGGAGACGCGGATCGGCTCGTCGTCGCTCGCGTCGGCGAGGCCGCCGTCGGGGTTCATCATGCTCGGCTTGGCGGAGATCTGCAGGGCGCTATCGAGCTTGAAGTTCCCCTTGTGTGACGACGCGCTCCCCCTCGCTCAAGGCCGGCACGGACGATGTAGAAGTCGCCGGTCCTGGGGCCGAGGACGACCTCGCGGCCCTCGTAGGTCGGCCGGTCGGCATCGACGCTCGACGTAGACGACCGCCCGCGTCCCGGTCTTCAGAGCACCGCCGAGGCCGGGACGACGATGGGCTCGGCCGACCCGTCGGCGACCGCCGCGGACGAGACGTAGCCGAGGGACTCGGCCCGGACCAGCGGCATGCCGCAGATGGGGCAGTCGCCGGCCGAATCCTCGACGACTTCCGGGTGCATCCGGCAGATCCACTTGCCGACCAGCGCCGGGTCCATCACGCGACCGCCGGTCGCGACCCGGGCCCGCACCTCGGCATGCACGAACAGCCCCGGCTTGAACTTCCCCTGCGGGTTCGGCACGTTGACCCGGACCTTCACCGTCCGGGTCTGCGGGTCGAGCATGTGGTTGATGAAGGCGACCCGGCCGGTGAAGACCTCGCCGGGATAGGCCTCGGTCGTGAACGCGACCTCCTGCCCGTAGCGGAGCCAGGTCAGGTCCGATCTCGTAGGCGTCGAGCATGACCCAGACCTCGCTCAGGTCGATCGATGGTGTAAATCGGCGTTCCGGTCTCGACGTACATTCCCTCGTTGGCATGCTTGGTGTGGACCACCCCGGAGATCGGCGCGTAGAGCGTCAAGTGGTCCGACGGCTCATCGCTTTGCTCGATCTCGCGGATCTGCTCCTCGGTCAGGCCCCAGAGCCGGAGCTTCTCGCGGGTCGACTCCAGGAGCCGCTCGGCGCTGAGGGCGGCGGACGTCGAGCGCCGTTGCTCGGTGGCCTGGCGGGCGCGGATCAGCTCGGCCTGGGCGCTGTACAACTCGGGGCTGTAGATCGAGACCATGTGGTCGCCCTTGTGGACCATGACGCCCGCGTAGTCAACGTACAGGCGATCCAGACGGCCGGGGAACCGGGCGGTGATCGTCGCGCGGCGCGTCTCATCCTGCTCGACCTTGCCGACCATGCGGACGGTCGCCGTGACGTAGTCGCCGCTCGACCGGCGCGACCTGGATGTCGAGCAGTTCGCGGGCCTCCCGGCTGATCGACAATTCGCGGAGGCTCGTCGCCTCCTGCCCGCCGCCGCTGGTGGCCGGGATCAGGTCCATGCCGCAGATCGGGCACTTGCCGGGCTTCGGCTGGCGGACCTGCGGGTGCATCGAGCAGGTCCAGACCGTCGCCGACTCCGACCCCGCGGGGTTGGCCGCCGGTTCGTCGGAGCCCTCGACCGCCGGGGCGAACAGGCCGTGAAGCATGTAGCCGGTCCCGACAGCCACCAGCACGGCAACGCCCGTGAGCACCTTGCCGCCCCAGCCGCGACGATCTCGCGGGCTGGACGATGTTGACGACCGGGCGCCTCGACGAACCGAGGCGCTGGTTCGGGGCTCGGTTTCGAGGGCCGGGGTGGAGGTACCGGCGTTGTCCGGGGCATGTGGCGGTACGGGAGCGGTCGGGCTGGCCGGCCGGGAGGGATGGTCAGACATGGGACGTCCTCCAGGATGAGGTGACGTACGCGGCGACCGTTTCATGGGTCCCCGTTTGAGGTGGGTCGCTGTGAGCGACCACGAGGATCGGTCGGTTTGACAGGCCGACATGTCTCGCGAGTTTCCTGGCGATCTTGCGATTCTCTGTGAGGCCCAGGACCCGATCCGGCCTCGGGTGCGGCCCACCGCCCACCATCCCGGCCGGGTTGCGCCGGGTGTCCCTCATCGCGGGGCTCAAACACACAACGAGGGGCCCGTCACGACAACGACCGAGGGGGTGAGATGGTGGGCCGCACCGGAGGCCGGACTTACGACCGGCCGCGGTCAGGCGTCGTAAGCGTGCCCGACCGGATCGTGCTCTCCCTGTGCGACCGGGAAAGACGAGCCGTCGCAGGTCGCGGCCCCCTCCCGACCGGAACCACGCCCCCGTGACACGGGGAATCGTTGGCCCTAGTCGTGGGCGTTCCTCCGGATTGATCGTTGGCAACGTCCTCAGACGATGCCGGTTGCTCGGGCACGGCCGCGGAGGGACCCACGGGCGGGGCGCGCACTCAGGCCCGATCGGGCGCGACGGAGGGGCGGCTCAGAACAGGAGCCGCAGTGTCGACAGATAGAGGGGAACCCCCTGGAGTCGGGGGCCGATCGGGATGGAGAACCCTGCTCGGTTCAAGGATGCGGGGACGGAACCAGTGCTCTCGAGCATGGCGTCGAGAACCCAGTCCGGACGGCCGTTCAGGGGACGGGGTTCGGATCGGGAGGATGGGGCGGCGGGATTGCTAACGGAGCAGGAGCAGGCCGTCCTGAGCCCTCCAGGCCAATGGCGGATCTCAGCCGTCCCGGATGCCGGATCATGAGGAGCAGGGGTCGCCGTGGCCGCATTCGCGGGGATGGCGGTCGGCCCGAGGGACTCACAGCAGCCGCAATCTTGATTGGCGGGGCTTGTGGCGCAGCACGCCCGCGGGGCCACTGATGGGCCATCCGTCGCACATGCCGAGGCCATGTCCGCCAACAGCAACGCCGCGGCAATCGCGACGAATGCGAGCCATGGCAAGCGTGCGTGGCGGAGAGTCAAGCCCATGAATGGCATTCCAACGACTTGAAGGTTCAGCAGGAGCCTCATCAACTCACAACGGTCGTCAACCTCACCCTACTCCTCGTGTTCGACGGGAACAAGATCAGATTGCCCCGGTTTCGACGCGTCTGGTGGCGGTTCGAGAAGGCGTGGGAAGAGCCCTCACCCGTGTTCGCTACGTCGTGCGAGAGGGAAAGGTTCGCGCGCTCCGGGCCGACGGCCGTTGACTGGAGAGCCGGTCATCCGCCACCGACGAGACTCGGCGGTCGTCGGAACGGGTAGCCGAACCCGGGGGATTGAGAGTTTCCGACCCGCCCCGACGTCCCAAGTGATCCATCCATGCCCCCGCCGAGATTGAGCGGTATGTACATGCGACGACCGCGCATCGTCCGGGAGGCACCGCCGATTGGGGTCCCCATGCGTCCCGCGCCGCCGATCGGGGTCTCGCGGATCTGTCGAGGGCTCATCTCCACGTCAGGCGCCCGTGATTCGAGGTCCTGATAGGGGACGAACCCGCCGAGGCCTCCACCATACGGAATCATCGGCCCCGATCGGCTTCGATACACGGAGCCAATGGTCGCGGCGCCGTAACCCCCCAGGGAACGCCCCATCGTGCCCATCTGGGCGATGGCGACGGTCGGACTGGTCACCAGAATGCCCCAGAGCACGAGCCTTTTGATCCGGCTGGTTCGCCTCGGCTCCAGCATTTCAGAAACCTCGTCAGGAAGGTGATGGATCCAGGCGACAGGGCCAGGGAACTTTTCGGCAGTGTTTGGCAATGAACGTCAAGAGATTCTATGCCAGTCGAGGCTCGGGGTCACGCTCGCCTGGGGTTTGCAATCCTCCCATTCCATCCCACAGGGTCATTCAAAAGTCGGTTTCCGGGAGGGCGGGGCTCCGGCCGAGCCGTCGTGATGGGTGGCTCGGCCGGAGCCCCGCCCTCCCGGTTCGGGTGTCGCAGCGGACCTTTGAATGACCCTGCCCTTCCTACGGGCGGGTTTGACGTGGGTGTAACGCAGCGTTAGACTGTTCGTCTTGCTCCAAGGAATTGATTCTATTAGTCCCTTCCAGCAAGGCCGCCCCGGGCAGGTCGTCCGTGGGGGATGCGGCCCCGAATGGATCGAACAGCGGGAGGTCACCCTCGTGGCGATCGCGGTGAAGGACCTGATCGACGCTGGCGTGCACTTCGGTCACCGGGCCAGCCGGTGGAACCCGAAGATGAAGCCGTACATTTACGGCAAGCGCAACCTGATTCACATCATCGACTTGAAGGAAACGGTCCGCGGTCTGCTGCGCGCGATCAAGTACTTCAATCGCGTGGCCTCCGGGAACGGCCTGATCCTGTTCGTCGGCACCAAGCGTCAGGCCGCCGAGACGATCATCGAGCAGTGCCAGCGCTCCGGCATGCCGTACGTCACCGAGCGTTGGCTGGGCGGCACGCTGACGAACTTCCGCACCATCCGCAGCCGGCTTGAGCGGCTCGAGGAGCTGGAGGGCATCCTCGACGGCGAGCAGGCGCTGACCTTCTCCAAGAAGATGATCTCGACGATGACCCGCGAGCGCCGCAAGATCTCGCGCAACCTCGAAGGCATCCGGCACATGACCCGGCTGCCCGAGGCGCTGTTCGTCGTCGACCCGCACCGCGAGAAGATCGCCGTGACCGAGGCCCGCAAGCTGGGCATCAAGGTCGTGGCCCTGCTGGATACCGACTGCGACCCGGACATCGTCGACCTGCCGATCCCCGGCAACGACGACAGCATGCGGTCGATCGAGCTGGTCATCCAGCGTCTGACCGACGCGATCATCGAGGGCAAGGCCTCCGCGCCGGCCGAGCCGCCGCCGGGCTCCCGTCCCGAGGAAGCTCAGGCCCGTGGCGACGAAAGCCGCGAACGACACCGGGGCGGCCCGGTTCGTGGTCCCGGCATCGGGGCGTCACGTGGCATGGCCCAACGCACCCCGGGTGGCGACCCCGTGCTGGCCGGCACCACGGCCGAGCCGGGCGCGGTCGTCGAGCATGGTCCGGAAGGCGGGGATTCGAACTCGGAGATCCCGCAGTCCGAGCCGAAGGCGGCCGAGCCGAACCCCGAGCCACGCCTGCAGGACCAGGCCCCGCCGGTCCCCGAAGGCACCCCGAGGTCGCCCCGGCCGCCGTCGATCAGGCCCATCCCGGCTCCGAGGGCAAGACCGACATCCCGCCCTCGGCCACCGCCTCGGAGGGCACCGAGGAGCCGAACCAGGACCGCCCGGCCGATCCGGGCGAGCCCCAGTCCTGACCGATCCGCACCGGCCGGCGCGATGGGCCGGTGGACGGCAATCCGGGTGGCATCGAGACAGGTAAGAGATCAGGCGGGCCGGCCATTCCGATCGGGATCGCCGGCCCTGGTTGACTCCTCTGACCTCTCCGCGATTGACCCGATGTGCCGTCTTGACACGGGCGAGCTAGACCGCGATCACCGCCGTCCGAGCGGGGCCACCCGTTCGGAGGTCGACCCGAATCGAATGGAAAGCGTACAGATAGCGAGGAGTTGCACCGATGGCCGAGATCACGGCTAAGGCCGTCAACGAGCTTCGCAAGCGGACCGGGCTGGGCCTGATGGAGTGCAAGGCGCTCCTGAAGGAGGCCGACGGCGACATCAAGCAGGCCGAGACCCTCGCCAAGGAGAAGGGCAGGTCAAGGGCGCCGGCCGCGCCGGCCGCGCCACCAACGCCGGCCGCGTCGAGGTGGCCTTGGCCGACGACGGCAAGGCCGGCGCGATCGTCGAGCTGATCTGCGAGACCGACTTCGTCGCCCGCAACGACGCCTTCCGCGCAGGCCGCCCAGGACCTGGCCGAGCACGTCCTCAAGACCGGCGAGGCCGGCGACGTGCTCGACCAGAAGTTCCGCAAGGACCCGGCGAAGACGATCCGCGACGTCCTGATGGACCTGAACGTCCGCACCGGCGAGAACGTGGCCATGACCCGCACGGCCCGGTTCGCCGGCGACGGCGTGGGGCGGGTCGATTCCTACGTCCACCACGACGCCAAGAGCGGGCGCGCTGGTCGAGGTCGACGGCACCGACGACCCCGCCGCTGGTCGAAGGACCTGGCGCTGCAGGTCGTCGCGACCAGGCCGGTGGCCGTCGGCCGCGACGACGCCCCGGCCGACGTCGTCGCCGAGCAGCAGCGGATCTTCGAGACCCAGCTCGCCACCGACCCGGGATGGCCAACAAGCCGGCGAACGTCCGCGAGAAGATCGCCACCGGCAAGCTCGACGCCTGGTTCCGCGAGAACACCCTGCTCGACCAGGAGTTCGTCAAGGACCCCTCGAAGAAGGTCCGCGACGTGGTCGCCGCCGCCGGCAAGGACGTGAGGTCAAGCCAGTTCGCCCGGTTCGTCGTCGGCGAGGGGGCCGAGGACGAGGCGGACCGAGCCGAGTGACCGAGGCCTCGTGAACGGTGGAGGAGAGGGGGTCGCGGGCCGGACGGGTCAATGACTGAGGACCAACGAGCGATGCCAAGACGCGACCACGACTGCGATCCCTCGCCATCGACCCTCAGCCATGACCTCGCCGACCTCGACCCGACCACCGATCCCGAGCTCCACGGGACCCCGCACATGGACCACTCCGATGGACACCCCTCGAACCTCGGCCCGCCCGTGTTCCGCCGCGTCCTGCTGAAGCTCTCCGGCGAGAGCTTCTGCCGCCCCGGCGAGGGGGGCATCAGCGTCGAGGAGGTCAGCCGGATCGCCCGCGCAGGCCTCGCGGGTGGCCTCGCGCGGGGTCGAGCTGGCGATCGTCGTCGGCGGCGGGAACATCCTCCGGGGCGCCACGCTGGCGCGCGGCCAGGACGTCATCCAGGAATCCACCGCCCACTACATGGGCATGACCGCCACGGTCATCAACGGCCTGGCCTTGCAGGACGCCCTGGAGCACCTCGGCTGCGAGACCCGGCTGATGACCACCATCCGCATGGAGGAGGTCGCCGAGCCGTTCATCCGCCGCCGGGCCCTGACCCACCTGGCCCGCGGCCGGGTCGATCATCCTGGCCACCGGCACCGGCAGCCCGTTCGTCACCACCGACACGGCCGCCGCGCTGCGGGGCAAGGAGCTGGGCGTCGAGGTGCTGATGAAGGCCACGCGCGTCGACGGCGTCTACTCGGCCGACCCCGAGAAGAACCCGCACGCCGTCCGCTACGAGCACCTGACCTACGACCAGGTGCTCCGCGACGAGCTGAAGGTGATGGACATGACGGCCATCGGCATGTGCCTGGACAACACCCTGCCGATCCTCGTCTTCAACTTCAAGAAGGAAGGCAACATCGAGCGGGCCATCGCCGGCGAGCCGATCGGCACCTGGGTCGGCACCACGCCCCGCCCCCGCGGCGTCGCACTGGGCCTGAGCCGCACGGACCTCCCGTCTACCGCCGTCCTTGTGAAACGCGTACGATCAACGGTTCCCGGGCGGGCGAGGTCCCCGCCGAGACCGCTCCGCGATGGCTCGGCGCGGGCCGCGCCCTCTCGATCAGCGGAGATGGCCCGAGCGGGGAGCCCGCCCCACCGGCTGCACGCCGCGACTCCCCGGAGAGTCAGTCGACCCATGAGCATCGAAGAGATCGTGCTCGAAGCCGAAGAGCGGATGGAGAAGACCATCGGCCTGCTGGAGGACCAGTTCAAGGGCGTCCGCACCGGCCGGGCCAGCACCGGGCTGGTCGAGTCGATCCGGGTGCCGTACTACGGCTCGCCGACCCCGCTGAAGCAGCTCGCCAACCTCAGCACCCCCGAGCCCCAGCAGATCCTGATCCGCCCGTTCGACCCCTCGGCCATCGGCGACATCATCAAGGCGATCCAGACCAGCGACCTGGGCCTGACGCCCAACTCCGACAACAAGGTCGTCCGGCTGAACGTCCCCTCGCTCTCGGTCGAGCAGCGCAAGAAGCTGGTCAGCCGCGTCAAGGAGCTGGCCGAGGAGGCCCGCATCTCGATCCGCAACATCCGCCGCGACGCCAACAAGCAGGCCGATCAGGCGAGCAGACCGACAAGGTCCTCACCGAGGACGACCTCGCCCGCGTGCCAAGGACGAGATCCAGGCCCTCACCAAGAAGTTCGAGGGCAAGGTCAACGACCTCGCCGAGAAGAAGTCGGCCGAGATCCTCGAAGACTGACGGAATCAGGGCCCAACAGTTTCAAAGCCGTATGACCGAGGGCCGATCCCTGATCGGCCCTCGGTCATCCGTTCCTCCGCGTTCCATGCGGCCATCGCTCATCGGCCATCGAACAGGTAAGTCATCTCACCGTTCGCGGATCTTGATGTTGCGGTAACGGACTTCGTATGGCCCGTCGCCCGGCTTGATGCCGTGGACCTGAAGGCCGATGAAGCCGCAATCCATGTTGGTCTTGTCGTCGGTCAGGTCGGCGACGGGCACGCCATTGACCCAGGTGTTGATGTGGTTCCCCCGGGCGACGATGCGGTAGTGTTCCACTCGCCCGGCTTGAAGGCGGCGGTGGCCTTCGGGTCGGAGCGGTCCTCGCTGAGCCAGCCGGTGCCCAGGGCTTCCCCATAGACGAACCCGGCGGTGCCGTTGGTGGCGACCTCCACCTGCGGGCCGTGGACCCGGCCGTTGTCCTTCTCCGGCAGGCTCTTTGAGCGAATCTGCACGCCCGCGTTGAGCGGGTCGTCGACCTTGATCTCCAGCGTCAGTTCGAAGTCGCAATAGTCCTTGGTGGTGCAGAGGAACGAGTTCGGGCTGCCCTCGTTCGTCTTGCCGACGACGGCACCCTCCTCGATCCGGTAGGTTGCCGTGCCGTTCTTCTGCTCCCAGCCCGACAGGTCCTTGCCGTTGAACAGGGCGGTCCAGCCCTCGTCGTCGGCCGCCACCGCCACGGTCGCCACCGGCATCGTCCCCAGCGTGGCGGCCCACAACAACCAGGCCGACCAGAATCGTCGCGAACCCTTCATCGTCCGTCTCCTCGTGCCGTTTGATGTGCGTCAACGACCCGCCCCGGCCTCGCATCCGGAGCGGAGCCCTGCATCCTACAACGCCGCGCGGGGCCGGACCATCCCCCGCGCCCGACCGGGGCGGGCTGGGTGATCGTCGTCAACAAGCATCCCGTGGACGGCCGGACCACACGGAACGTGGAAACGCGGCATCAGGGCAGGGGGAGGAGACGGGCACAACATCTCCCGCACGCCCCGGCATCCTGAACAAATCGACCCCCGGACTGCGGAGGGAGCCGCAGCCGGGGGCAAACGTCATCGCCCGGCCGAGGCGATGCGCTCAGTTCTCGTCGTGGTTCGTGCTGGGCTTCGCCGTCCTGGCGTTCTTCCCGGCCGCCTTCTTCGCCGCGTCCTTCTTTTGTGCGTCGCCCTCGCGGCGGGTGTAGGTGATCTCCATCACCTTCATGCCCGGCCCTCGGCGTCGTGGGCCTTGACGTACATGATGTAGGCACGCGTTCCATCGTCATTGTTTTTGTATTCGCCGCGGGTCATGTAGACGTGGCCGGTGGTCGGGTCGACTCCCGGGCCTTCCATGACGAGGGTCTCGGAGGACTCGTCGTAGGTCCCCTCCTCGGTCATGAACTGGGTGGTCATCGAGTCGATCCAGGTCCCGACATACTTGTTCTTGGCAGTGTCGTAACCGTACTGGCCGTGGCCGGCAAACGGCACCCCCTCGAAATCGCTCTGGAAGTCGGAGATCAGCCAGAGGCCGCCGGGAAGCATTCGATTCCGCTCGACGCCCTTGGAAACCTCGGGCTCGGCGTCCGGGCGCCTTCCAGGTCTTCACCACGGCGTCCCAGACCCCCACGTCCTTCCGCAGGAGCCGGTGCTGCTTGGTCGGCTTCGGCAGAGCGTACGTCTCGGCCTCGTCCGCCGGAGTTGCCTTGGGCTCATCGTCGGCCATCACCGACGCCGTCGCGACGGCCGTCAACGCGCCGAGCATCATCGCCAAAACGCGTGCTCTAACTCTCGTCCTGAGCATGCGACCTCTCCTGTGAATAGGCGCATTGATTATGGCTTAAGGTAGAGTAGTATGCCTACTGTTCGAATCTCCTGTCCAGTGAAATCAGCGCAGACTGCCCGATTTGACACGACATTCACCCAGGGGCCTGACGGCCGACTCACGTTGTCATGGGACGACCGTCACCAAACATCTCGCCGACCGCCTGTGGTGTCGCGACGACACGGATCGGTCGGCAAACCTTTACACTTCCAGCCGTCTAGTGCTACACTCGGAACCTGATTGCGAGATCGGACAAGTCGGATGGAATTTTCCGATTGTGCCGAAGCTGGCCCGCCTCCTCCCCCCACCTCAGGTCGCTGGAGACCGTATACCGTGGCAAGAGACCGCTACCTGTTCACCAGTGAATCCGTATCGATGGGCCATCCCGACAAGATGGCCGACCAGATCTCCGACGGCATCCTCGACGCGATCTTCGAGCAGGACCCGCATGCCCGCGTCGCCTGCGAGACCCTGCTGACGACGGGCCTGGTCGTGCTGGCCGGCGAGATCACGACCAAGGCGATGGTCGAACTACCCCGACGTCGTCCGCCAGATCGTCCGCGAGATCGGCTACACGCACAGCGACATGGGCTTCGACGCGGCGACCTGCGGCGTGATGGTCGCCCTGGGCAAGCAGTCGCCCGACATCGCCATGGGCGTCGACGACGACGCCGACAAGGGCAAGGACATCGGCGCCGGCGACCAGGGCCTGATGTTCGGCTTCGCCTGCAACGAGACGCCCGAGCTGATGCCCCTGCCGATCGCCCTGTCGCACCGGATCATCCACAAGATCACCGAGGTCCGGCAGAACGGCCAGATCCACTGGCTGCGGCCCGACAGCAAGAGCCAGGTCACCGTCGAGTACGACGGCGCCACGCCGGTGCGGGTGCATACGGTCGTCGTCTCGACCCAGCACGACCCGGGCGTCACCCACAAGGAGATCCGCGAGCGGATCATCGAGGAGGTGATCAAGCCGGTGCTGCCGGAGCACCTGGTCAGCGGCGACATCGTCTACCACATCAACCCGACCGGCAACTTCGTCGTCGGCGGGCCGCACGGCGACGCCGGGCTGACCGGCCGGAAGATCATCGTCGACACCTACGGCGGCCGGGGCCGGCACGGCGGCGGCGCCTTCAGCGGCAAGGACCCGACGAAGGTCGACCGCTCGGCCGCCTACATGGCCCGCTACGTCGCCAAGAACATCGTCGCCGCCGGCCTGGCCGAGCGCTGCGAGATCCAGCTCGCCTACGCCATCGGCGTCAGCGAGCCGGTCAGCGTCCACGTCGACACCGACGGCACCGGCACGATCCCCGACACCGAGATCGCCCGGCTTGATCCGCGAGCACTTCCCGCTGACCCCCGCCGGCATCATCAAGCACCTCGACCTGCGCCGGCCGATCTTCCGCAAGACGGCCAGCGGCGGGCACTTCGGCCGCTCCGAGCCGGAGTTCACCTGGGAGAAGACCGACAAGGCCGCCGCCCTGAAGCAGGCCGCCGCCGCCGTCGCCGTCTCCTGACCCCGGCCCCCGCGCACCCACAACCTCGAAACCCCATCGACGCCCTGACGACCCCCGAGGTCGTCAGGGCGTCGCGCATTGACGAGGACGGCCCACGCCCGGGATCGGGCTCGTCCCGCAACCACCGGCCAACCGGACGGGGAATGACCCGGGTTGGGGCCTGCCCATCCGCGATTCGGATTTGATACAACAGAACATGTCGAGAACGCCGGGAGGGGATCGAACGCCGGGGACGGCCACGGGGGCTCGTGGGGGATGCGCGACATGCCGACCGAAGGGCTCGACAACTTGGGTGGGCTCCTGCACGCGATCCTGGCGATGCGACACGGCTTGATCGACCGGGCGACGCTGGTCACCGCGCTGCGGACATGGTCGCGCGACCCGGCCCGGCCGCCCGAGCGGATCGTCCGTGAGCTGGGGCGGCTCGACGACGATTCCGACGAGCTGGTTCGGTCGCTGGTCCGTCGCCACCTGAGCCGGCATGGTGACGACCCGGTGCGGGGGCTCTCCGCGCTGGCCGATTCGGTCTCGGACCTTCGCGTTGAGCTTCAGCCGCTGGTCGAGGCGGTCCCCGAGCTGGACGCCACGCTCCGCCGCCCCGATATCGGCCCCGATACCGACCCGGACCCCCGCAACAGCGGCCTCGGCGCCCGCGTCGAGGACGATCCGGAGGCGACCCGCTCGTACGCGCCCGAGGACAGCGGCCGGTCGACCGAACCCGACGACCGACGGCATGGGGGAGCGGGTCGACTCGGGGCCGCCGACCGAGCGGGGCCCCGACGTCACCCGCACGCACGAGGCGAGCGGCACGACCCAGACGGCGACCCCCCATGGCGGCGTTCTCGGGGACGTGCTTGGGGACGCCCGGCCGGCGTCGGGCAGCGGACGGTTCCGCGACCTGCGGCGCCTCGACCAGGGCAACCTCGGGGTGGTCTACGTCGCTCGCGACGGCGAGTTGAACCGCGACGTCGCCCTGAAGGAGATCCGCGACGACCGCGCCCAGCGCCCCGACAGCCGGGCCGCGTTCGTGCTCGAGGCCGAGATCGCCGGCGGCCTGGAACACCCCAACATCGTGCCGATCTACAGCCTGGGCTTCCACGACGACGGCCGCCCTTATTACGCCATGCGTTTGATCCGCGGCGAGACCCTGCGCGACGCGATCCGACGGTTCCACCAGGCCGACAACAGCCCGACCCGCGACCCCGACGCCCGCAACCTGGAGCTGCGCGGCCTGCTCCGCCGGTTCGTCGACGTCTGCAACGCCCTGGCCTACGCCCATAGCCGTCGGGTGGTGCATCGCGACATCAAGCCGGCCAACATCATGCTCGGCCCCTACGGTCAGACGATGCTCGTCGACTGGGGCCTGGCCAAGCCGCACGCCCGGGTCGACGAGGACGAACCGTCGGCGGAGGCCCCCCTGGAGCCTTACTCGCATGTCGAACCCACCCTCATGGGCACCTTCAAGGGCACGCCCCAGTACATGAGCCCCGAGCAGGCCGAGGCCGAGCCGGCCACCACCGCCAGCGACATCTACAGCCTGGGCGCGACCCTCTACTGCCTGATCGTCGGCACCAACCCCTTCCCCGGCGGGGGCGACCACGCCACCGTGCTGGCGAAGGTCCGCCGGGGCGCGTTCGTCCCGCCCCGCGAGGCCAACCGGCGGGTGCCCGCCCCCCTGGAGGCGGCCTGCCTGAAGGCCATGGCCCTGCGGCCCGCCAACCGCTACCCCAACGCGCAGGCCCTTGCCGACGACATCGATCGCTGGCTGGCCGACGAACCGGTCACGGCCCACGACGAGCCCTGGGGCGCGCGAGTCGCGCGCTGGGAACGCAAGCACCGCACCCTGATTCGTGTCGCCGGCGCGGCCCTGCTGGCCATCGCGACGATCTCGACGACCACCGCCGTTCTGATCAACCACGCCCGCGGCGAGATGAACGCCGCGCGCATCCAGGCCGAGCGGAACGAGAAGGATGCCCAGCGCAGCGCCCTGGCCGCCCGCGAGGCCCGGGGGCAGGTCGAGGACCGCATGCGGCAGCTCCGCGACCTGGTCGACCGGTTCCTCGACCCGTCGGTCGACGTGGTCCACATGGTGCCCGACGTCGAGTCGCTGCGGCTGGAGATGGCCGACACCAACGTCCGCCTCTACCACGCCTTCCTCAAGGCCGAGACCGACAACCCCGAACTGCCCCCGCAGGCCGCCCGGGTCTTCCGGCGCGCCGCCAACATCCACCGTCTGCTCGGCCAGGACGCGCCGGCCGGCACCCTGTACGACGAGGCGCTGGCCCTGGTCGCGAGCACGCCCCCTCCACCCGACGACCCCGATTCCCTGCCGATGCTGAAGGTCGCGCTGCTACGCGATCGGGCCGCCTGGCACGCCTTCAACGGCCGCCTCCGCGCCGCGCTGGTCGACCTGGATGCCGCCGTCGAGACGTTGCAGGGCATGGACCCTCCCCGCGACGATCGCGCGAAGCAGTCTCGCAACTTCAACGAGGGGGTCGCCCGACTCGACCGCGCGAGCACCCTCCTCCAGATGGGCCGGACCGTCGAGGCCCTCGACGACGCCGAACGATCTATCGAACGCCTCGGCCCGATCGCCGCGGCCAAAGGCGCACGCCCCATCGAAATCTATCTCTTCGTCATGGCCCAGAACGCGCTGGGTTCGACCTTGCATGAACTGGGCCGGGACGAGCGAGCGATGGCGGTCCTCGATGGTGCGGAGCGGAACGCGCGGGCCCTGTATCGGTCCCGCAGCCTAGACCCCAACGTCTTCCATATCCTGGGCGGCGTGCTCGACACCAGGGCCGAACTGCTGGCCGACGCGGGACGGCTGTCCGACGCACGGAAAGCGGCCGGCGCCGGGACCTCGGGCGCCTACTTCTTCCGCGCCACCCTGTTCAACCTTCACCGCGACATCCCGCACTATCGCCGCGCCGTGATCGATGCGAAGAACCTGGCCGCACGCATCGACCTGGAGCTGGGCATGCTCGACGACGCCGAGCGGCTGGCGAATGAGGTCCTTGCCGCTCTCGACGCGGAGGACGAGCGCGCTCCGCGACCGTCCCGACTTCCTCCGGGAGCGGGCCGAGGCGCTGACGGTCCTCGGCCGCGCGGCCCGTCGTCGAGGTCAGCCGGAGGAGGGGCGGCGGTCGCTCGACCAGGCCATCGCCACCTACCGGCGGAACCTGACCCTCGACCCCGACCGCTGGTTCGACCGCCGCGACCTCCGCGAACTGATCCTGGAGCCCGAGACCGTCTTCGCCGCCGAGGCGGTGAAGACGTCCCCGTTGCCGTCGGCCCGTTGAGTCGAGGGGATCGGAGCGGAGTCGTCGAACCCGATGCCCGCCCCACGTCCGCCCCGGAGTGCCCCAAGGATGCGTGATGGCCGCGCAACCTGTTGTCCGACTCAGGCGCAGGGGTCCTCCTCCAGTCCGATGACATTGATCATCTCGTCGATGATGGTTCCCGGATTGTCCTCGTCCTCGACCATGATGGTCAACTCGCCCTCGCCTGTCAGGTCCGGATCGAACCTCTCGGGATCTTCCTTCTTCCCCTCCTGCTGTTCATTCTGGACGTATTGCCGTGCCTGTTCGGGATCGCTCGGGACGGCCGGGGCCTTGCCGTCGTCCCCGATGCAGATGACCGGCTGCTTTCGGACCCGCACCTTGACGACCAGGAGCCTGGGGTTGTTCTGGTGGCGCTTGGGCTGGCCGATCACATCAAACTGATAACAAGTGCTGGCCGACTTGTGGAAGATCACCCCGTTGCCTTTGAGCTTCGCCTTCGCGGGGAAGTCGCTGTCGTGCTCGAAGATCGCGATGAACTTCGCGTTGTTCTTGCCCCAGAATGCGGACCGGCCCTTCTTCGCGATGGTCGTTCGCGGATCGGCCGGCTCGGCATTCCCGCTGAAGGGCAGGCTGCCCAGGACGGCCGCGGCCCCCAGCAGCATCAGCATCGCGCGTTGCCTGATCGTCGGTTGCATCGTGATGAACCTCCCGTCCGACCTGTAGAAATTGTTAGATACCCGCGCACATTAAATTTCACGATCATATTTCGTTGTTTCTACGGCATGCAGGGGTCCTCTTCCATCCCGATGGCGTCGATGATCTCCTCCATCGGCATCATCCCATCGTCGACCATGATGGTGAGGTCCCCCTCGCCAATCAGTTCATCGTCGAATGCCTTCTCCTCTCCGGAATGGGCATCCGATCCAGGCGGCTTCTCGTCGACGGCGTCGTCAACCTGATCCTGCTTCGCGTTGCTCTCGATCGGCTCGGCGTCGGCATCGGACTCGTTCGTCGTGCTGTCCGGCCGGATGGCGGCTTCGTCCAGGTGGCGCAATCGGCCTCGATGGTCGTGGGGATCATCCGAACGACCAGGTATTTGCGAGCGGCGCCGACAACCCGGGAACGGACGACAAAAAATCGATAACACTTGCCTTTGCTTGTGTTATGAAAAATCGCCTGGCCGTCGACCTGGATGTCGTTGGGAAACCCCGCATTCCGCTTATAGACGGCGACGAAGCGTGAGTTGACTCTTCCCTTGAACGCCACGGTCCCGCTGGCCGAGGCCGAGGCCGAGGCGATCGACAGGATGAGGGCACCCAAAAGAACCCTCATCCCAATCCGCACCGGTTTCGCGGGTCGTTGGATCGTTGGTTGTCCCATGATCGGTCTGCGCTCCTCGATCCGGGGGGATTGGACGGTGGCGCGGGCCCGGCATCCCACGTCACCACGCAAGGCGAGAGGACTGCCGCCGGGCCGAACACCGGCCCCGGCATCACCTGGACTGCCCACGAACGCCATCCGCGCGAATCGCTCATCATCCGGCTCGATGAACAGCCGCCATGCCGCCCCGATGTGACACAAGGGTGGCAGGGGAATGCGCCGTCGCGAAGGCCTTCGAGATTGTGACCGTGCGCCAAACTGTTCGCAAGGAAAATCAGGCGTGATCCATCAATTCCCTTCATTCCTTCATCTCACTTCTCTTGGGACACGGACCGTCGCGAACCGCCGTCGTCGCGCCGCGGAGGTGGGTTCTGGTCGTCGCGAGGTTCGGGGGCTATCGTGGGACACGATCGCCCGCCGGCACCGTCGCCGGTGAGCCGACCCGCCTCGCTGACATTCGTGGAGCCGACGCCATGCCCCGTCGACCGTGCGCCCTTGTGTGGGCGCTGCCGCTGATCGCCGTCCTGATGTCCCCGGCCGCTCGATCCGCGGGCCCCGACCTCCGCGACATCACCAACGGGCACATCATCCCGGACGAGGGGTATTGCGACCAGCCTTACATCGTCGTCACCGACGACGGAAACTGGCTCTGTACCCTGACGACCGGCCCCGGCAACGAGGGACAGCACGGCCAGCACGTGGTTGCCACGATCAGCGACGACCAGGGCAAGACGTGGTCCGAGTTGATCCCGATCGAGCCTGGCGACGGACCCGAGGCCTCCTGGGTGATGCCCTTGCGCGTGCCCTCGGCGGTCGGGTCTACGCCTTCTACACCTACAACGCCGAGGACCTGCGTGAGGTCCCGAACACCAACTCGGCGGGGGTGGCGAAGCGGGTCGATACCCTGGGGGAATATGCGTTCAAGTATTCGGACGACGGCGGACGGACGTGGTCGGAGGACAGGCATTATGTCCCGATGCGACTGATGCGGATCGACCGTGAGAACAACGTCAGTGGCGACTTCCCCTTCTTCTGGGGGGTCGGCAAGCCGATTCTGCAGGACGACACGATGTATCTCGGGTTCGCGAAGGTCGGCAAGTGGGGCGTGCCAGGCGGCATGGTCATCTCGCAAGGCTGCTTCCTGAAGTCGTCGAACATCACCACGGAGACCGACCCCGAGAAACTCCGCTTCGAATTGTTGCCCGACGGCGACGAGGGCCTGCGGGCGCCGAAGGGGCCGGTCTCCGACGAGGCGAACCTCGTCGCGCTGGCCGACGGCTCGCTCTACGCTACGTATCGCACCATCGACGGTTACCCCTGCGCCGCGTACTCGCGCGACGGCGGCCACACCTGGACCCCCTCGGCCTACATGACCTACGCCCCCGACGGACGCCGGGTCAAGCACCCGCGCGCGGCGAATTTCGTGAAGAAGTTCTCGAACGGGAAATATCTCTACTGGTTCCACAACCACGGCGGCGAGCCGGTCCACCGCGAGGCCTGGTCGTACTACGAGGGCCGCAACCCGGCCTGGATCTCCGGCGGCGTCGAGATCGACGGCCACATCCACTGGTCGCGAGCCCGAGATCCTGCTCTACGACAAGGACCCGGACGCCCGCATCAGCTATCCCGACTTCATCGAGGACGACGGGCCGCTACTTCGTCACCGAGACGCAAAAGACCGTCGCACGCGTCCACGAGGTCGACCCGACCTTGCTGGAAGGCGCCTGGAACCAGCTCACCAACACCGAGCGGACCGACAAGGGCCTCGTCGCCGAGGCCAGCCGGCGACCCCATCCCCCCCGACTCGACCGTGCCATTGCCCGGCATGCCGGACCTGTCGGCAGGCGGTGGGTTCACGATCGACCTCTGGGTGAAGTTCGATGAGCTGAGCCCCGGCCAGACGCTGCTCGACGCCCACGACGCCGACGGCCGCACCCTGGCGCTGGCCACCACGAACCGCTTCACCGTCGAGCTGATCCTGAACGACGGCACGACCGAGGCCCGCTTCGACAGTGATCCCGGCACCGGCCCCGGCACCCTGCGGGTCGGCGACTGGCAGCACATCGTCGCGATCGTCGATGGCGGCCCCCGGATCATCACGTTCGTCGTCGACGGCGTGCTTAACGACGGCGGTGCCGTCCGCGCAGTACGGCTGGGGCCGGTTCCCGCCCGAGATCGGCGTCCCCTCGGCGCGACCTCGCTCCGGCTGGCCCACAAGCTTTATGGCCAGCTTCGATCTGTACGGGTCTACGACCGCTACCTGCGGACCTCCGAGGCCGTCGGCAACCACCGCGCAGGCCTGCCGGACGCCGCCGATCGTTGAGACCTGAACTCGCGGGTGTGACGATAAGGCAGGCCGAGCCGATGACCGCATCGGCTCGGCCTCCGTCATGATTTCCTCGGGGGCACACCCCCCAACCCCTGGTGGCAGGCCCTCCTGGATGCCGGACGCAACGGCCTCAGTTGCGGCCAACCGCCTCGCCGGTAATCAGACCGATCACGGCCCCGAGCAATAATTCAAAGGAATGGAGCAGTAACTTGTAGAGGTCTTGAAGCTTATCGTTCTGGGCTGTGTAGATGCACGCCGCGAACACAGCGACGAGGAGCCCCACCGCCACCGCGAGACGTCCCCAGACGAATTGCCCCTGGACTTGATTGACGACCTGCGCCGCTCGTTCATCGGCCATCCCCCGTGGGTCCGCAACGGCGTCGGGATGGGCCGCGAGGGCGACCTGCAGCGCCTCGCTGACGGCAGGCTTCAGGGGCGTCGAGCGAAAGAAGAGCCCCATGGCAAACTCCAGGTCCTGGGAGAACGGCTCGTTGTTCTCACCGTTTCAAGGGTTCGTCGAAACCGCGTGGCTCTCTCAAGGGCGGCACCCCTGATGTGAGGACTCCATCCTCCGACCTCCGCGGAGCCACGGACCATCACCCCCATCCTCGGGCATGACCTCGACTCCTTCAAGAGCGTGGCTCGCGTCGATGACCTGAACACCAGGAAGGGAAGGCCCACGACCGTGCCGATGCGGCCGACCCCGGCACAATCCCATGCCACCCGCGGCATGCGCGTGCCGTCCTGCCGGGATCGGACCGCGGGCCGAACCGGAAATGGCCCTGCGCCCGGAGGGTGGCACCGGGTGGGACGTGTCGTAGAATGAGCGGCGGGGCGTGCGTCGTGATCGCCCCCAGGCCGCCTCGGGGCGGTGCCTCCGGCACCCCACGCCCGCGCATTTCTCCCTTCCAACGCGAGGTCAACTGCGATGAGACGATTCCTGACCGCCGCATCCTGCGCGCTGATGCTCGCCGCCGTCCTGCCGGCCGTTCCGGTCGGGGCCGCCGAGCCGGCCGCCGCCCCCGACGCCTCCGCCGTGAACTCGATGCTGGGCCGGGGCATCAACCTGGGCAACGCCCTGGAGGCCCCCCGGCTCGGCGAGTGGGGCATGGACATCAAGCCGGAGTATTTCCAGATCATCGCCGAGGCCGGATTTGACTCGTTGCGCGTGCCGACCCGCTGGCAGGCCCACGCCCAGACCTCGGCCCCATACACCATCGACCCGGAGTTCTTCAAGATCGTCGATGACGTGGTCGCCCAGTGCCTCTCCCGCGACCTGGCCGTCATCGTCAACTTCCACCATTATGAAGAACTGTACGCCGACCCCGACAAGGAGCTGCCGCGCTTCCAGGCCCTCTGGCGGCAGGTCGCCGAGCGGTACCAGGACCGGCCGGTCCAGCTCGTTTTCGAGTTGTTGAACGAGCCCCATGGCGAGCTGACCCCCGAGCGCTGGCAGGCGATGATTCCGGCGATGCTCGAAATTGTCCGCGAGAGGAACCCCGAGCGCGCCGTGATCATCGGCGGCGGGATGTGGAACAACGTCGACTCGCTGGCGAAGCTGCAACTTCCTGAGAACGACCGCATGCTCATCGGCACATTCCACTACTACAACCCGTTCCGCTTCACCCACCAGGGGGCCACCTGGACCACCCCCGAGGTGCGGGACCTCAAGGACGTCCCCTGGAACGGCACTCCTGAAGAGAACGACGCTGTCGCGAAGGACTTCGACAAGGCCGCGCAATGGTCGAAGGCGAACAACCGCCCCATCTTCGTCGGCGAGTTCGGCGCCTACTCGAAGGCGGACATGGCCTCGCGCGCACGGTGGACCGCCGCCATCGCCCGCGCCGCCGTCGACCGCGGCTTCTCCTTTGCTTACTGGGAGTTCGGCTCCGGCTTCGGTGCCTATGACCGCGATGCCGGTCAGTGGCGCGAACCGCTCAAGAACGCGCTGGTGCCTTCAAAGTGAAGTGATACGACCGCACCGGCGGGCGGTCCCGGAAGAGAGGCCGACGGGGCCGCCCGGCCGCTGTTGCGACGGAGAAATTCCGTCCGATTGTCCGAATTGAGAAGTGCATGTTCATCGACAAGCTTCTGCTCATCTCCGGGTTCCTCATCCTGCTGAGCATCGCGTCGAGCAAGTTCTCGGCCCGGTTCGGGGTCCCGGTGCTGGTTCTGTTCCTGGCGCTGGGGATGCTGGCCGGCGAGGAAGGGATTGGCGGGATCGAATTCGACAACTTCGTTCTTGCCCACGGCATCGGGACGATGGCGTTGGCGTTGATCCTCTTCGACGGCGGCCTGAGCACGCCGTTGTCCGCGATCCGCGCGACCTGGAAGCCGTCTCTGGTGCTGGCGACGGTGGGTGTGCTGATCACGTCGGTTGTGACGGGACTGGCGGCGACCTGGATCCTCGATGTCTCGCTGCTGCAAGGGATGCTGCTCGGCAGCATCATTGGTTCGACGGATGCCGCGGCCGTCTTCGCCGTTCTGCGATCGGGAGGCGTCCGGTTGCCAATGCGGCTCTCGTCGACGCTGGAGATCGAGAGCGGCTCGAACGACCCGATGGCGATCTTCCTGACGATCGGCCTCATCGAGGTTCTCACCGGGAAGATGGAGTTCGGTCCCGGCCTGCTCCAGCTCTTCTTCCTGCAAATGGTGGCCGGCACGGTCATCGGCCTGGCGGTTGGCTCCGCGACGGTCTGGCTCGTCAATCGCATCGACCTCGACGCTCAGGGGCTCTATCCGATCCTGGTCAGCGCCTGTGGGATTCTCGCCTATGGCCTGGCGGTCAGCCTGGGCGGTAGCGGTTTCCTGGCGATCTACCTGGCCGGGATCGTCATCGGCAACCGGCGGATCGCTTCCCAGCGGGGGGTGCTTTTGTTCCACAACGCGGCGGCCTGGCTGGCGCAGATCGTCATGTTCGTCGTCCTGGGCTTGCTGAGCTTTCCGAGCAGTCTGCTGGACGTGGCGGGCCAGAGCTTGCTGATCGCGGCGATCTTGATCCTGGTGGCCCGACCGCTTGCTGTCGTGATGACGGTGCTTCCCTTTGGCTTCAACCGCCGCGAGTTGGTGTTCCTCTCCTGGGTCGGCCTGAAGGGGGCCGTGCCGATTACCCTGGCGACGTTCCCGCTCATGGCCCAGATGCCGGTCGCTCCGCTGCTGTTCAATGTGGTGTTCTTCGTCGTGCTGGTCTCAGCCCTGGTCCAGGGCGGGACGCTTCCGGCCATGGCCCGGAGGCTCGGGCTGCAACTGCCGCTTCAGCCGCCGCCGCCGGTCACGCTGGAGATCAGCTCGCTGCGGCACATCGAGGGGGACATCGTGGACTATACGGTCGTCGAGGACTCGCCCGCGGCCGGCCTCCTGGTGCGAGACCTCGGTCTGCCGGGTGGGGCCGTCATCGCGATCATCGCGCGCGGGCAGCAGATCATTCCGCCCCAGGGCAGCACGCGCATCCTGGTCGGCGACCACACGATTTTGGTGCTCGCTCCGGGGACCAAGCCTCTCGTCGACAAGGTATTCGGTCGCGCGGAGGTCCGCCAGCACGAGCTGCCGGAGTCGGTCGAGTTTCCGCTCCGAGGCTCGACCCGGGTCGGCGAGCTGGAGTCCTTCTACGGCATCCGGATCGATGCGCGATCGGACAGCACGCTGGACGAAGCGATTCGAACCCACCTGGGCCTGAGCCAGGGCGAGGCGGAGGTCGAGCTCGGTCGCCGGGTGGTCTTCGGGCCGATCGCCCTCTACGTGAGGGGCGTGGGTACCCGGGGGCAGATCGAGCAAGTGGGGATGATCATCCAGCCCTCGACGACCGATGACGACCCCCCGGAGAACAGGGGCCGCCCGGTGCCTTCCCGGGCGTCCGCGGACTGAACCATGTAGCGGCAGCCGATGATGGCGATCTACCGGTGTCACCCGCTCGCAGTTCGGGGCATCCCCAGGCCCTCCTACAGATCAAGCGGTTTTTCCGCGCTGTTGCCCGGTAGTTTACCCAGGTCTCTTACCCAGGTCTCCCCAACGTCGGCAAGGAATCAGAATGTCCCCTTCAGCCCCCTCCTTCAGCCCCCTCGGCAAGGAATCAGAATGTCCCCTTCAGCCCCCTTCCGAGGGCTCGACCGATGGACGCCCTGCCGCCCCTGTCGTTTCGTGATCCTCGGGGCGGAATTGCCCACCATGATCACGATCAGGTCGGGAGAAAAATCGCCGCGAGATGAGTTTCCTGGCTTCGAGAGGCGTGATCTCCTTGGATGCAACGCCTCGGGAAGCCGATTCGGCCCGCCTTTTCGCCTGGCGGACGAACACGGCACCCGCCTTGCATCAGGGCCTGAACAAGCTCTTGATGGGGATCAATCCTGATCTCTTCGATCGGGTCCTTCCGAGGGCGTGGCCAATCGGGGAGGGACTCCGATGAGTGCTTTCATTCGAATGGCTGCGATCGCGGGGACGATCGCGGCCCCTTTCGCGTCCTGGTGCAGCCGGTCCTCGGCCCAGGAGTTCGCCGTCGAGGTCATTGTCACACGGGTCCATGCCATCGACAACCCGGGCGCCGGCGCCCCGACTTCTACACGCGGATCAAGATCCGTGACGACGGGTGGAAGTCGCGCGTGAAGTCCGGGAGCAACATCCGGCCCGATTGGAGGTACCGGGTTGCGATGAGCCGAGCGGAGCTGGACGACCGGTTCGCCGGCGAAGGGTTCGGCGTGTGGATCGAGCTTCAATTGCTGGAGGAAGACGACATCTCCTCCGACGACCGCTACGATATCACCCCCGGATCGGCCCGGAACCGGAGACTCTCCCTCAGCTTCAACACGGCCGACGGGACCGGCCAGGTCCGCGATGCGACCGGCGTCCTCGCGTCCCTGGCGCCCACCTCGGCCGGCTGCGCGGAGACCGACGAGTTCCTGATCACCAGCGGCGAAAGCAGAAGTGGCAACAATCGGGCCGACATGTGGATTCGCGTCCGCGTCGTGCAGGTGCCTGACTTCTTCATCGGCGACGTGACGCCCGCCGGCCCCGGTCGCGTGCGCGTGATCGTCGTCAACCAGGGCGGCCCCGGCGATGTCCTCAACGTCAGCGGCAGCGTGCCCGGCCGGGGGGTCGGCAGCCTCGAACGGTTCCGCATGGGGCGTCGCACGACCCACGAGGTCATCTTGAGCCTCCCCTGGCAACCGGGGCTCACGGTCGGGGTCTCCGGCGAGGACTGCTCGGGCGTCGCCGGAGCGGAACACGTCGAACAACCAATTCATCGTCCGCTGATCCACGAGCCCGCGGATGCAGTCCCATCTCCGTAGGGCGGGCCGAGGCCCGCCTCGGTTGGGCTGGAGGCGGGCCGAGGCCCGCCCTACCGGCCGGGATCGGACACGAACCTCAGGCTTGGAAATGAGGCGCGGGCGTCGACGCCCGCCGGGTGCCACTCGACGCCGTTAACCTTCTTGGATCATCATTCTTGATTTGCTTGGCTCGTTCGATCTCAAGGGCCGTCGCGAATCAGGGAAAGGGGTCAAGAGACGATATCGGCCTCCCCGTTCTCTCCCTGCGCCGAGTTGAATCAAGCTATCGGCTCGCACGGAGCATGGCCGATTCGCCCACCTTGAAGGAGATGGTGCCGCCCCTCGGGAAAATCTGGAGGTCCCTGGCTTGCAATTCACGGCCGTCGCCGAAGACGACCAGGAAGGGGATGGCGCCAATTTGATCCTCGATCTGATCGAGGAGACTGAGGATCTGGTCGTTGACGATCGCCTCGTACTCCTCGAACAGTCGGCGCAGGGGCTCGGGCATCGGATCCACATTGGCCGAACCGGAATTGATGCCGTTCTGGAACTCAACGTCGGCCGTCGCCACCACGTTTCGTTTCGCGTCAAAGATTGTAATGTTTTTGCGCGATATCGTTATTCCCCTAGCAGGATATTGATGAATGCCCTGGACAACCGGGCGAGGTTCTCATCGACAAAGCCCGCGGCCCCTACGGGGTGAATGATCCGGTGATGATTCGGGAACTTCCTCGTGGGATCAGGCATGACGTCGAACCCCGCGCCTCGGATGGCATCCTTGGTCGTCGAACCCACGGTTCTCGCCGGTTTGTGAAGCGTTGTGGCATTCAGGAATGCGGCTTTCATCCGCTCCACGGCCTCAGCGGGGGAGCCTCCCTTGAACACCGAGATCCCCGGAGGGCCCAACCTGGCCTCGGCCGGCTTTAGCCGAAGGTTCTCAACACGTCCCCTCCAATCCTGTGGACACCACCCGCCGCACCTGCCGGGGCCGTCTCGGTGTGCATACAGGTCGCTGGTTTTGAGGTTCCGCAATCGCCACCCGATCCGTTATGCACGAGAACCCCACCTCGTTCGCCGCCGACTACGAGGTCGGTTTGAAGCTCCTCCAACTCGATATTGTACCGTTCGACGAGCCCTTGGCGGAGCGGGGCCCGGCCATCGAGCTTGACGATCGAGCCGTCACCAGCACGTAGCCTCTTGCCGACTCGCAATGTCCCCGTGGCAACCCAACGCTTCTGGTCCACGGACCAGAACGGATCACCCGGCGTCGTCGCGCCTGCCCCGGCCGGGCGGCCGTGGTCGTCTCGACCCCGGCCATTCATCGTCACCGGCTCGAACCGGAGCGGGGCCTTGCGCTCCCCTCGACCTCGAATGCGACGGGCGACGACGTCGCGCGGGTTGGCGTCGGTGGGAAGCGATCGTCATAGGTCACCACCACCTTGTAGTGCCCCGGTGTCAGGTCATGGAGCTTCGCCAGGTCGAAGTCCTTGCCCGTTTCCCACGAATCACCCTTCTTGACGACGTGAGGAGCATTCTTGTCGCGCGATCCGTACGGCGAGAACGCCTCACGCCTGACCCTGCCGAAGTCCGTCAGCCGAGGCTCGTTCCCGTGCTCGTCGGTCACCACCACCTTGTGGTTCCTCCAGAAACCGGCCAGGTAGATCGTCACCGGCTTGTCGGAGTGGTTCTGGAACGTGACGCTCAGTAGGATCGGGTCGCCGTCCTTGACCGACGTCCGGGAGAGCGAGGCGACCAGGGCATACGGGCCCGTGTTGCGGGCTGGCTCCTCCGCCGCCAGGAGCAGGGCTGTCGCGATCAGGATTGGCAGTCTCATCGTCGTGTCCTCCGCTTCGGGTGCCGCCGCACCCGATCAGTGTATTTCTATAATAAATGAGCCTCCTTGCAATGAACGGCATTGGGTAGCTTATTTCGTGCGACGACCGCCGCTTACCTCTGCATGTGAAGCGGTGTGGCGGCCGAATTATCGCATCACCGGAGCGGCAAGCCGGCCTGGCCGGGTTTCTCGGGCAGGAAGCCGTCGAGGATCGCGGCCAGCTCCGGGGCGTTGGGGATCTCCTTGAAGCGGAGGACCGGGCCGGGCAGGTCGCCGAGGGTGCCCTCGTCGACCTTCAGCCGGTCGGAGATCGCCAGCACGGTGCGGGGTGGGCCGTGGGTCGGCAGCAGCTTCAGCAGGCGCTCGACGCTGGATCGCTTCCAGAAGCCGAGGACCTCGACGAACACGTCGGTGCCGGTGGCCTTGTGGACGAACCGGTAGTCGGGCACCCAGACGCCGTCGCGGCCCAGCTCGATGACCTCGGTGGCCTCGCTGACCTCCCAGGCCGGGGCGACCTGGCGGAACCGGTCGAGGAAGGCGCCCAGTTCGGCAGGGGTGTAGGTGCCGGTGTCGGCGTAGTGCGAGACCAGGCCGTCGGCCGCCTCGAGGTGGAACGTCCGCGGCTCGCGCCGAGGCCCCCAGCGGAGTTCGGCATCAAGGCGGTAGTCGCGGCAGAGCAACAACGCCGGCAGGAACAGGGCCATCTGAAGGCCGTACTTGTTCGTCGCGCAGAACAGGCTCAGCGGGCCGTCGATCTGGAGACTGTACCCCTCGCGCATCGAGCCCTCGACGCGGTACAGCAGCCGGTGGAACTTCAGCCATCGGAAGAGTTGCCGGTAGCGCGGCGGCTTCTCGCCCCGGACCTCCGCACGCACCAGCGTCGATTTCAGGAGCACCGCCTGGGCCAGCGAGACGTTGTAGCGGTCGACGAGGCGCTGGGCGGTCAGGTTGTCGTCGAAGCCGATCATCCGGTTCTCGTCCTTGAGGTCGGCGAACAGCGTGGCGGCGATGGTGTTGGGGTCGAGGCCCAGCTCGGCGCCGACGGCGGCCAGCACCTCGTCGCGGCGGAACGGCTCGCGGTGGCCGACGGTCCCGGTCGCCGCCAGTTGCTTGCGCCGGGCGGCGGCGGCGGTGAAGACCTTCTGGCGGACCTGATCGGGCGGCACCTCGGCGACGACCTCGAACTCGGCGCGGTCTTCCAGCACCTTGGCCAGCCCGCGGTGGGCGAGCGTCTTGGTGTCGGGGCCGATCAGCTCGTCGATCTCGGCCTGGATCTCGCCGCGGGTCATCCCCTTGCCTTCCCGGTAGATCAGCAGCAAGCTCTCGGCGACCTCCAGCCAGTTCGGGTGGTCGCGGTCGAGGTACAGCGGGAAGATCCGCGACCGGGCCGAGCGAACGCGAACGAGGTTGCCGGTGAGCATATGGAGCGGGTCTCGCGGGTCGTCTGGGGATGGGATCGGGTTTGAGGACGACTGGCTGATGGAGCAGGGTCTACGTCTTCGACGACTTGCCGAAGAGGTATCCCACCGCGCCGGAGACGATGGAGGTCAGAATCGATGTCGCCCACTTCTTATCGTCGGGTGAGGAACTGGACCGGATGACGATCCCCACGCACAGGAGGAAGACGGCGATCACGCCAAGGGTCACGGCAACGAACAGGATGACATCTTTGCGGCGTCGGAGGGCCTGATCGGCCGCCTCTCGCTCCAATCTCGCCCGCAGCTCCTGAGGGGCCTCGCGGGTGGCGATCGTCGCGGAGAACTTCTTGGTGTCGATATATTCGGCAAGAACGATGTTCTGGCCAGGCGTCGCGGGTTCCTTTGCCAACGGGGACGTTCCTCGTCAGAACACGTCGATGTTGATTCCGAGGGCCTGGCCTTCGGCCGCGATCCCGAACGACTCGCCCTCCTTGTGGTACTTGTAAACGAGATCCAGCAGAGCGACGGCGCGGGTCAACAGGTCGTCGAGATCGTGCCCCGATTCGTCGGAGATCCGTTCGAGGGCCCGGTACGCCTCGGGCGAGAGCTTCACAACGAACTGGAGCCTGTCCGCAAGTTCCCGTTCGATCAGGCCGGGCAAGGCATCTTCAAGCCGCTCCATCAGCTCACGCTTGAGCCGCGTCTCAAGTTCCGGGGTGTCCGTGGCGTTGACCATGATCGTCTCCTCCGGTCCGGTTGCCGTTCCCTCACATTCTACCGAGCGGGTTCGGGCGCGGCCTGGGGATTTCCGACTTCCTCCGCCGGCTTCTGGAAGATCAGGACGTGCTGCCAGGGGAGGAAGCCGAGGTTGTCCTGGAACTGGAAGCCCTGGGGCTCGACCTCCTGGCGGACCTGGTCGACGGTCATCTTGTGGAGCGGCTTGATGGGGACGTCGGGGTCCTCGCCGCGGTACTCGACCAGCACGAGCCGGCCGCCGGGTTTGAGCGCCCGGCGAAAGGCGGCCAGGCTCTCCTCGGGGTCGGAAAGCTCGTGGTAAACGTCCACCATCAGGATCAGGTCCACCCGTCCCGGCGGCAACCCGGTATAGGTCTCGGTGGCGAACACCGGCACGACGTTCGACACGCCGGCCTGAGTCGCCCGGCGGGTCAACATCAGGAGCATCTGGGGTTGAATGTCGGTGGCAAAAACCACCCCCTCCGGTCCCACCCGCTCGGCCATCTTCAGGCTGTGGAAGCCCACCCCGGCGCCGACGTCCGCCACCGCCATCCCCGTCGTGATCTTCAGGGCGTCGAGCATGCGGTCGGGCTGCTCCTCCTCGATCCGGCTGTCGCGTAGCAGCCAGTCGGCCCCCCGAAAGCTCATCACGTCGGCGATCTGACGGCCCTTGTACGTGCCGTCGTGCCGGTGCCCCGGCGCGTCCTGGGCCGGGACCGGGCCGGTCCCCATCGAGAACATCAACACCGCCGCCAGGGTGAATAATCCACGTCGATCGCGCAACATGGGCATGAGTCGTCCCCTCGGGTTGCGGGCCTCGGAACTCCAGATCCAGGTTCATGGTAGGCGACCGGGCCGCGAGCCGCCAGCGTTCGGGGAGGACGGTGACGCGCTCCGCTGGAATGCTTCATCAATGGCTGCGCAAGTTCAATGTATTTTTCGACTTGCGGAATTCGCCCTGGGTCGATGTCCGATGGCCGATTCCCAATGACCTAAATCAGCCAAGGACCGACTACGAATCGCTCCCGGAACCTCGGCCCTCGGCCCTCGGTCATTGGTCATTGGCCCTCGGCCATTGCTCAACGGTCCCTGGTCCTCGCTGGCCTCGGTACGAAACGCCGCGAGGATTCCTGGCGAAATCTCTGGAGAGAATTCCGGGACAATCGTCCCTGACGGTTGTCATGGAGGTTAGAGAGGACAACACGGCCCGCAAGGCGAGTGATGCATGGACCCGTCACAGCTCGGGCGGCTGATCGACCGGCACGCCGACGCGCTGGAACTGTACGCGAAACAGTGGTGCGACACGCCCGAGGACGTGGTCCAGGAG
Source organism: uncultured Isosphaeraceae bacterium (assembly GCA_963779675.1). Classification (GTDB taxonomy): domain Bacteria; phylum Planctomycetota; class Planctomycetia; order Isosphaerales; family Isosphaeraceae; genus CAVZZM01. Next base: position 271,318 of record CAVZZM010000012.1, on the reverse strand, counting down.
GCATTTGTCGCACTCTCGGCCCAGCGAACGGAGCCGGAGAACCCGTCGGCGTGGCTGTTCCGGGCGGTTCGCAACGGGGCGATCAACGCGTCGAAATCGGCCCGCCGCCGCCGTCGGCACGAGTCGCAAGCCGCCGCCGAGCGCCGGGGTGGTTCGAGCCGGAACGGTCTTCGACCGGCCATAACGGAGTCGATCCCCGCGCGGCCGAAACGCGCTCCGGGCGTTGCCGATCGCCGAGCGGGAGGTGATCGTCGCGCACCTCTGGGGCGGGTTGACCTTCGAGCAGGCCGCGGCGCTGGCCGGCTGCTCATCAAGCACGGCGCATCGACATTACCACAATGGCCTCAACATGTTGCGAGAACGGCTGGGGGTATCATGTCGGGACCACAAGCACCGCGAGATCCCGAGCTGAACGCGGTCGAGAGCGCGCTCGGGTCGTTGACGCCGGCGCCCGTCCGGCTCGACCGCGACCGGGTGATGTTCCGGGCCGGTCAGGTTCGGGCGACCGTCCGAACAACAGCAACACAACGCTGGGCCTGGCCGGCGATCGCCGCGAGCCTGGCCGCCGTCGCGCTGGGGGAAGGGATCATGCTGAATAACCGCCCCGATCCCACCTCTCGGGTCGTCGAGCGGCTGGTCGTCGTCCGCGAACCGGCCCCCGAGTCGCCCCCGACTCCCGAACCGCCGCCGGAAACACCAACAACGGCGCCCGTCGTGATCCTGAGCCAGCGGCCGGAGCCGGAACACGCCACCTGGTCGTTGTGGCCGTCGTCGTCGCGGTATGACGTGGCCCTGCGGCGGCAGGTGCTCCGGTTCGGCGTCGAGGGCCTGCCCGAGCCGCCGCCCCTGGTCATGCAGTCAACCGACGAGCGGCCCGCGTCGTCGGGCCGGATGCTCCAGAACGAGATCGAGTCCCTCCTCAACCCGGGAGAACCCTCATGAAACGCCTGTTGATCGGGATGGCATTGTCGCTGGCCGGGGTGCCGAACCTCGCCGTGGGGCAGACGGCCATCCAGCCGTCAGCGCCGACGAGACCGTCGGAACCGGAGCCGGTGGTGCTGACAATCCACCCGGCCGGCGAGCCGATCCCGGCGCTGAAGTACCGGATCTTGCCCGATCGTCGCGCGCAGTTGCCGGGCAACGCCGCCGTCTTTTACCACCGGGCGATCCAGATGATGAAGGACATCCGGATCGCCGCCCTGAGCGGGCCTCGGGAGACCGGCCAGCCCGCGCCGAACCCGGAATTTGACATCGCCGACTGGATCAACGGCCCTCTCGATGAGGTTCCCCGCGATAATGCGAAGACGCAGCTAGAGACTTACGCGAACGCCCTGCACGAGGTCGAGTTGGGCGCCCTGCGGCAACACTGCGACTGGGAACTCGATCAGCGCACCGAGGGGATCGCGCTGCTGCTGCCCGAGATTCAGGAGATGCGGTCGCTGGCCCGGCTCGTCGCGCTTCGGGTGAAGCTGGCCATCCTCGACGGCGACACCGATGAGGCCCTCCACTGGCTCCAGGTCGGTTACGCGATGGGGCGGCACGTCGGTGAGGGGCCGGTCCTGATCCAGTCGCTCGTCGGGATCGCGATCTCCGGCACGATGAACGTGGGCCTCCAGGACCTGATCCAGCAACCCGGCACTCCCAGCCTGTTCTGGACGCTCGCCGCCTGTCCCCGGCCGTTCGTCGACATGACCCCGGCCCTGGAGGCCGAGCGGTTCATCCTGGAGCGCGAGCTGCCGGACCTCGACGAACTCGACAGCGGTCCCTGGAGCGTCGAACACGCGAGGCAGTTCGTGCGGGAGATGCAGGAGAAGATGGCTTCGTGGACCGGCCAGTCACAGCTCGCGCCGGGCGACGGCGGGTTGCAGGGCTGGCTCCCCCGACTGGGCATGGCCGCCATCGTGGCGAAGGTCTACCCCGGAGCCCGTCTAGGGCTGATCGCCGAGGGACGGCCCGAGGCGGAAGTCGACGCCATGCCGACCGTGCAGGTCGCCGTGCTGTACTCGATTCAGCAGTACTACCGTCAGCGCGACAACATGTACAAGTGGACGGAACTGCCCTACTGGCAGTCGTACCAGGGCTTCGAGACAGCCGCCGATCAGCTCCAGGCGTGTATCAAGGCTGACAACCCGCTGCTCGCGATGTTCTCCCTGCTGCTCCCGGCGATCAACAGCGCCCGGATGGCCGAGGTCCGGCTCGACCGCCAGCTCGCGGCGTTGCAATGTATCGAGGCCATCCGGCTCTACGCCAACGGGCACGACGGCACCTTGCCCCCCGATCTGGAGGCGATCACAGAGTCCCCCCCGCCGATCGACCCGTCCACCAACCAGCCGTTTGAATATTTGGTGGACGGCGACACCGCCACTCTCTCGGCCCCGCTCATCCCCGGCGTGCCGGACATCCCGGCCTTCGCCATCGACTACAAATTGACGCTCGGGAAGTAAGCCTCTTCGTAGGGTGGGTCAGCGCGGCGCATCCCACCACCTGGTTGGTCGTTGGGCCGACTTCGTATGCCCCGTCACGGTTATTGTCTGGTGGGTTCGCTGCGCCGACCCACCCTACCGTTGGAGAACCGCTCATGAATCCGTTGCTGTCCATGACCCTGCTCGTCGCGCTGACCGCTCAGGCTCAGGCTCAGGCCGGGGCGGCGGACGCCAGGACGCAGGCGATCGCCCCGTTCGTCGGCGACGAGGTTGCCGTTGTGGTCCATCTCGATCTCACGAAGCTGGACGTCAACGCCCTCGCCCGGCGCGTGCTGGGTGGGATCACTGACGAGGAGGAGATCGAGACCGTCACGCGGGCCGCCGTCGGTTGGACCGGCGGGCTGCGCCGGGCCGGGGCGCAGGACGTGTACATCCTGATCGATCTGCTCGACCTGCCCGGGGCGCCGGTGGCCGTCGTGCCGCTGGCCGAGGGGACCGACGCGGAGGCCGTCGGCAAGGTGCTCTGCGGCGGTGGCGGCGATGGCGACGCCCCGATGCTCTTCGCCTGGCCGACCTGCGCGACCCTCAAGGGGGCCGTGTTCGCCGGCACGGCCGAGGCCCTGGAGCGTGTCCGACAGGCCGAGCCCGCCGTGCGCCCGGAGGTCGCCGCCGCGTTCGCCACCGCGGGCGAGGCGCCCGTCCAGATCCTGCTCGTACCGAGCGCCACCCAGCGCCGCGTCATTGAGGAGATGGTGCCGAACCTGCCCCGGGAACTGGGCAGTGGGCCGATCACCGTCGTCACCGAGGGCCTGACCTGGGCCGCGATCGTCCTCGAAGCGGAGCCGAAGGCCACGCTGAGGGTGATCGTCCAGGCGAAGGGCCCGGCCGCGGCGAAGAACCTGAACGACCTCGTCCGGTCGGCCCGGGACGTCGCCCGCAAGGTGCTCGAGCGGCCGGCCCCCGAGGGCCTGCCCGAACTGGCCGCGGCGCTCGACGATCTCAAACCGGTCGTCGAGGGGAATCGGCTCACCCTGGATGTGGACCTAAAAGACGCCCGCGATCTGGTCAGTGGCCCGCTGAGCCAGGCCCGAGAGGCGACCTACCGCTCCCAGTGCACGAACAACCTGAAGCAGCTCGGCCTGGCCATGCACAACTACCACAACAACCACAAGCACTTCCCCGCCGCCGCGATCACGGATGACGACGGCAAACCGCTCCTGAGCTGGCGGGTGGCCGTACTGCCGTACCTCGACCAGCAGCAAGCCCTGTACAACGAGTTCCACCTCGACGAGCCCTGGGACAGCCCCCACAACAAGGCCCTGATCGACCGGATGCCGGCCGTCTACCACTGCCCGAGCACGCCGGGACGGCTCGACGCGGAGGGCAAGACGACCTACCTCGTCCCCCGGGGCAAGTCCACCATCTTCCCCGACCGCGCCGAGGGTGTCACGCTCAAGGAGATCACCGACGGCACCTCGAACACCATCCTCATCGTTGATGCCGGCCCGGACCACGCCGTCGTCTGGACGAAGCCTGAGGACTGGGAGGTCGGCGCGGACTCCGAGATGTCGGCCCTGATCGGTTCCCACCCGGAGGGTGCGACCACGCTGTTCGCCGACGGATCGGCCCACTTCCTGCCGAAGGCGGTCGACGCCGAGATTTTCCGAGGGCTGCTGACCCGCGACGGTGGCGAGGTCATCAGCTACGATCAAATCCACCCCTGAGAGTGGGACTGGACGTCCTGTAGGGCAGACTTCAGCCTGTCCTACAGGACGAGGCGGGCCGGGATGTCGCCGCGAGGGCAGGCACCCCGGCCCGTATGTCCTTGGGCCGATCTCGGCGATTACTGGATGTCGTTGACGGCGTCATCCACCGCCTGGCCGGCCTCTTCGGCCGGGCCGTTCGGGTCGAGAGCGTCGGCGGCGTTGTCGGCCGCCTCGTCGATGTTCTCGCCGGCCTGCTCGGCCGGGCCCTTCTGCTCGCAGCCCGAACCCAACAGCACGGTGCCGCCCAACAGCGGCAGAATCATCAGAGGCGCGGAGCAACCAGGTCTTCATGACGTTCCTTCCAAACCAGGGGGAATGAGACACAACGGCGATCACCGGCAGCACATGGTGCGCCAGGGCGACCGCGTGCGTTGTAATTCTCGGAACGAAGCCCAAGGGCCGAGGTTGGGCGGAGGTCGTCCCCGGTGATCTAGAGGCGGACCGGCATCGACCGACTAACCCTCGCGGCCCCTATGGACCGACCTGAACGCCCGGGTCGACCATGCGGTTGTGCATTACCGCCTCAATCCTTCATCCACTGGACGCGGTAGAGTTCGTGGCGGCGATCCTTGAGGTTCTGGACGGTGCCGCTGTTGCGGGCCATGCGGACGGACTCCATCCGCAGGTCGGCCAGGGCGACCGTCTCGACGTTCGGCGTCGTGTCGGCGGCGATGCCGTCGCGGGCGAACGGGAAGTCGCAGGGGGTCAGGATGCAGCTCTGGGCGTACTGGATGTCCATGTTGTGGACCCGCGGCAGGTTGCCGACGTTGCCCGACATGACCACGTAGCACTGGTTCTCCACCGTGCGGGCCTGGCAGCAGTAGCGGACGCGCAGATAGCTCTGGCGTTCGTCGGTGCAGAACGGGACGAACAGCATCAGCGCCCCCTGGTCGACGAGGTGGCGGGCCAGCTCGGGGAACTCGGCGTCGTAGCAGATCATCACGCCGATCGGCCCGCAGTCGGTGTCGATGACCTTGCAGGGCGTTGCCCCCCTCGATGTTCCACCAGTAGACCTCGTTGGGGGTCGGGTGGATCTTCGGCTGCTCGTGGATCGAGCCGTCGCGGAGGAAGACGTGGCAGATGTTCTCGACCCGGTCGTTGGACATCCGCGTCGGGTGCGAGCCGCCGATGATGTTCACGTTGTACCGGACGGCCATGTCGCGCATGGCGTCCTTGAACCGGGGCGTGTACTTGGTCAGCGCCTCGATCGAGTCCTGCGGCGAAAGTTCCTGGTCCTCGATCGAAAGCAGTTGCAAGGTAAAGAGCTCGGGGAAAGACGACGAAGTCGGCCTTGTAGTCGGCGACGACGTCGACGAAATACTCGACCAGCTCGGCGAACTCCTCGAACGACCGCACCCGGCGCTGCTCGTACTGGACGGTCGCCACCCGCACGGTATCCGGCAGCCGGCCGCCATAGGTCTTCTTGCGGGGCCGCTCCTCGTCCTGGGGGACGTTCGGGTTCTTCCAGACGAGGTGCACGCCGTAGCCGAGCGACTCGCGGTCGCTGGGCAGGTAATCGGGGATGACCCCCAGGATCTCGAAGCCGTTGCGGAGCTGGAACGAGAGGACCGGGTCGCGCAGCTTCCGCTGCTGGACCAGCTCGACATACTCCTCGACGGTCTGGCCCTTCTTGAGCCGCCGGTGCAGGTGGGCAGCCGGCCGGCGAAGACGATCCCCTTGAGCCGCCACTCCTGGCAGAGCTTCTTGCGCTCGTTGTAAAGCCGCTGGCCGATGCGGTAGCCCTGGTAGTCGGGATCGACGCAGACCTCCATGCCGTAGAGGTAGTCCCCTTCCGGATCGTGCCGCGAGGCGAAGCCGCCCCCGGTGATCTCCACCCAGGTATGGGGCTTCAAGGCCGCGATCGCCGCTGATCTGGAAGGTGGCGCAGTAGCCGATGAGCCTGTCCCCCAGGGTCGACGACGAACTGCCCCTCGGGGAAGTGATTGATCTGTCCACGGATCATCCCCTCGCTGTAACCGGGCATGCCCGAATGCGAGTAAGACCGCCGACCAGGTCCTTGATCGCCGGCACGTCGTCGAGCGTGGCGTTGCGGACGACCAGCGGCTCGGGGCTCTTCGGAAATGGCTTGGTCCTCGGCATGGCGTCGCATCTCCCTTCCTCGTTGGCTGTCGGACATCGGTCGGCTCGGCCCCACGCCGCTGGCGGAACGGACGCCGCCGACCGTGGGTCTTCGACCGAGCGTCGTTGTCCTCCCCGGGGAGCCCCGGACCTTGTCCGAAGTGTTCATCGGATTTCATTCTACGTGAAAACGAGGAGCAAAGAACTGCGCCGACCCGCCGGGCCAGGGTCTTGCCCCCGGATGCCTCCCGAGCCACCATCGTTCATCGCGGAGGCAAGGCTCGCCCCGAGCGATTCGCGCGTCAGTTCGTCTTGACACGAAAGGGCCCTGTGATACAGTACGTGCTTCGGCCGTCGCGTCGGCGGGTGGGTAGTGACTCTGCCTGCCGCACGCGGGCGTGTCGTGCCGCGTTGTTGCCTCGGGTTGCCCTTCGGGCACGACCCCGCCGCAGACGGCGGACCTCCGAACGAACCGACAGGACGACCTCTCCCCGGCGCCGGGCCTGGACCGGCGGCGCCGTCTCTCCCCACCGCTCGTGTCGGCGGGGGTAGCGGCGGCCGCCCCGGGGACGAGACGATATGGAACGACTGAGCTCATGCCGACGATCAACCAGCTTGTCAAGAACCCGCGCCGGCCGGTCAAGGAAAAGCTCGAAGTCGCCGGTCCTGGAGAAGAACCCGTTCAAGCGCGGGGTCTGCCTCCAGGTCAAGACGATGACGCCGAAGAAGCCGAATTCGGCGCTGCGGAAAGTCGCCCGCGTGCGGCTCTCCAACGGTAAGGAGATCACTGCCTACATCGGCGGTGAGGGTCACAACCTCCAGGAGCACTCGATCGTGCTGGTACGCGGTGGTCGGGTCCGCGACCTGCCAGGCGTGCGCTACCACATCGTCCGCGGCGTGCTTGACTCGCTCGGCGTCTCCGACCGTAAGCAGGCCCGCTCGAAGTATGGCGCCAAGGCCAAGGGGGCCGGCCCGGTCGGCAAGAAACGCTGAGCATCGCCCCGCTCGACGACCGGGCGTTCGCTCGCCCGAATCGGGCGCTCTGCCGCGGCTGCGGGCGCCTTTCCCGACACGAACCCAGGATTTGGTCCGGTCCCGATCTCGTCCCAGGTATCCAGAGCACCATGGCCCGCAAGTTTACCGCCAGCAAGCCCAGCTCCGGCCCGACCCCCGCTTCGGCTCGAAGCTGGCCAGCAAGTTCATCAATTGCCTGATGTACGACGGCAAGAAGTCGACCGCACAGGCCGTCTTCTACGACGCCATGGACCTGATCGAGAAGCGGCTGCCGGACGAGAACCCCATCGAGGTGTTCACTCGCGCCGTCGAGAACTGCATGCCGATGATCGAGGTCCGCTCCAAGCGCGTCGGCGGTGCCACCTATCAGGTGCCGATGCAGGTCAAGAAGACCCGCCAGCAAACCCTCGCCATCCGCTGGATCCTCGGCTCGTCCCGAGACAAGAAGGGCCGGCCGATGCATATCAAGCTGGCTGACGAGTTGCTGGCCGCCTTCAACCGCGAAGGTGCCTCGATCACCAAGCGCGAGAACGTCCACCGCATGGCCGAGGCCAACAAGGCCTTCTCGCACTTTGCCTGGTAAGGCCCGCCGGCCCCCGACCCCGACGCGGCCCGATCCCGACACAACACACCTCCTCCCACCTCACAATGCGTGAGGTGGGATGGGGTGTTGTCGCTTTTCGTGAATATGACAGGTCCCAGAATGACAGGCTTCAGGATCGCGCAACACGGCCATTGTCAACATTGGGATCGCCGCGGAGTGGCTTGACCGTCGGTAACGGGTTTTTGTTCCCTCATGCCCCGCGAGAACCTGCATGGACTGGTCCCTCGTCTTCGAAGAGGCCCTGCCTTACAACGAATTCCTCGACCGGCACGCCACCCCCGAGCAGCGCCGGCGTTGGGACGACATGCACGACCGGGTCCGGCTGACCGACGCCGAGCCGGCCTGCTCGCCGGTTTTACCCGCCGCATGCCTGTCCTGGTTCTCAACGGCGCCTGGTGTGGTGACTGTATCAACCAATGCCCGATCTTCGACCATGCCGCCCGCGCTGCCGGGGGAGCGATCGACCTTCGCTTCCTCGACCGCGACGCCCGGCCCGAGGTCCGCGATGCCCTGACGATCAACGGCGGACAGCGCGTGCCCGTGGTCGTTTTCCTCAGCGAGGATTATTTCGAGGTCGCTCGTTACGGCGACCGCACCCTTTCGACCTACATCCGCATGGCCGGGAGCCAGCTCGGCCCCGCCTGCCCGACCGGACTGGTTCCCCCTGAAGGCGAGGCCCTCGACACGGTCGTCGCCGAGTGGCTCGACCAGTTCGAGCGCGCCCACCTCATCCTCCGCCTCTCAAGCCGCCTCCGGCAGAAACATGACGACTGACCTCTTCCTCAGCTCCACTCAGCAATGAGCAATGAGTGCTGAGCAATGAGTGGGCAGTGAGTTCGCGTCGGGTGGGTGGAGTCCGCGGAACCCACCGTGTTCACTGAGAGAGCGATTACCAGTTTGTCTGGCTCGATCCCGAGGATGGGTTTGACGGGCCGGACCAGCTTGTAACCGATGACGGCGATGATGGTTGCCGACTGGGAGACGGGTGAAACGAGGCGCCGGGCCGGGATCTCGATGCTTCGGACAGGGCCTTGCCGAGAACGGCGGCCCCGAACAGGTCGCCGGGGCCAATGCTCGGCCCGACACGGTGACGCATCGACTCGGCCGCCGCGCGACGTCGGCGCTCGTCTTCCATGCGATGCTGGCGTTGGCGGGCGGCTGCGGAGGCATCCTCGTGGGCGTGACGGGCTTCGGCCTCGGCGGCGTCGGCCCGTTCGATGGCCTGTTCGTAGTTCCGGGCCTGGAGCGCGACCTGGGCCTGTCGCAGCGCGACCTCGGCCGGGCCGGGATCGGCCACCACGCCCATTGACGAGAAGGCCCGAGCCTGACGGATCGCCCGGCTTGCCTCGGCGATCTCGGCAATCGCACGGTTCGCGAGCTGGACGTCCTCTCGTGCCTGGAGCTCGGCCCGGTCCAGGTCGGCGATGGCACCCTCGGCCTCCCTGAGCATCCGCGTCCAGTCGCCGCGCGCGGATCGGGCCTGATGGACGAGACGGTCGAGCGTCTCGACGGCGCGCTGATAACGCTGGTTGGCGTCAGGACGGTCCTTGTCCTCACTTCGTAGTAGCGTCCCGACCTGGTCGGCCCGCTCGCGGGCCTGCTGGGTTCGCTGGCTGAGCTGCCCGTAGGCGTTGATGTCGCCCTCGGCCCGTTCGCGGGCAATGGCGAAACCCTCGCGGATCTGCGCCAGCCCGGCCACGATCTCGGACCAGTTGGGGCGGGCCGCCTCCAGGGCGCGGTCGATCGTCTTCAACCGCTGCACGGCGTCGAACACGGCGGCTCGGGCCGGGTCGCCGACGATCTGCGCTGTTCTGCTCGATCAGGGCGGACGCCTGCCGCGCCTGCTCGTCGAGGGCCCGGCGGATGGCCTGACTGTCGGAACGAGCGTTGCGCAGCGCGGCCAGGCCGTCACGCTGGGCGTCGATCAGGCCGAGGGCCTCCTGCTGCTGTCGGGCGACCTCTTCCAGGAGTCGGGACGCTTCCAGGAATCGGCCGGCCTTGTCGGCGTCGCGGGCGCGGGCGAGTTGCGGGTCGATCCCGTCGCGAACCGCGCGCCCGTTCGAGGTGGCCGGCACAGGGCTTGCCAGGATAACGGCGCGAAGTCGCGCGACAGCTCGTCGTGATCGGCTTCACCTTGAGCCAGCGCCTCGTCGAGCCGCCGGGTCGCGTCACGTCGGGCGGGCAGGGCACGTCGGCAGAAGTCGCGAGCCTCGACCGAGCGGTCGATGACCTGCCGGGCCTGCGACGCCTGGGCGGCGGCGGCCTGGATCGCCTCCCCGGCCGCATCCGGATCGCCCGCCCGGAGCGAATCCATCGCCTGCGCGTGGGCCTGGCGGCCCTGGGCCAGCGCGGGGTCGGGGTTGCCCCCGTCCTCGACCAGAGGCACGCCGTCGGCGCGTTGTTTTGCCGCCAGACCGGCGATCGCATCGAGCGAATTGACAACCTGGCTCGCCTCCTCCGAACGGGCCAGGACCGCGTCGAGCCGCTGCAGCAGGGCCTCCGTCCGCTCCCGCGCTTGCTGGAGGGCTTCCTGGGCCGACAGCGGGTCGGGCGTCCTGATCGTGTTGCCCTGTTGGGCCTGCGCGGCGATGGCGGACCGAGTCTCGGCGAATGCATCGGGACCCAGCGAGGCCTCGGCCAGGGCCTTCAGACGGGCGTTTACCTCGGTGAGCTTCGCGTCGAGGGCTTCGAGCTGGACGTCCGCCTCCTCGTGGGCGTTGTTGAGCCGGTCGAGGTCGGCGGCCACGGCCTGCTCCTGGGTGCGCACCTCGTCGAACAGGTCGCCCTGATCGAGGATCTGACCGGCCGCGTCGAGCTTCCTGGTCCCCAGCGTCGAGCGGTTGCGGATGAGCCGTTGGGCCTCGTCGATCGTCTCCATGATCTTCAACCAGCGGTCCCAGAGCCCGTCCAGCTCCTTCTGGATCTTGCCGTACAGGGCCAGCGTCGCGCCGGTCATCGGTTCGGTGAAGTCCTTGTCGGTGACCGGCAAGAGCTTGTACCGCTCCTTCAGCGCGTCGAGCCGGTCCATGACCTCGACCGAACGACCCCGGAACTCCTTGAACCGCCCCTCGACTTTCCAGTACGACCGCAGGTGGAACCAGCGCAACAAACCGAGGACCAGCAGCACCAGCCCGACGATGGCCACACCCAGGAGGATGGGCAGCGTCCGGGAGAGGAAGCGATGGCGTGCCTCGACGGCCTCGACACGTTCCAGGACCCCGCGAAGCTCGCTCTCGGCCGCCTGGAGCGTGGCCACCGCCCGGCGCTCGTCGTTGACGCTCGGCCCGACGGCATCGGCGACCTTCCGCAAGGTCGGCTCGATCTCGGACCGGATCGCGGCGACATCCGCGCCGGTTCCCGCGGCATGGTCCAGCGCCGTGGTGGTCTGGTCCGCGAGCGGGCGAACCCGTCCAGCAAGATACTCGCGGCGTTTGCGCAAGGCCGGAAGCTCGGCGATCTCGCGGCGAATCGCCTCCAGACGGCCCTCGGCGTCTTTCGCCTGGGCCAGCGACCGTGTCGGGTCGGTCGTCAGGATCGAGCGTGCCGAGTCGATCCGATCCTGCGCGTCATCCAGGTCCTCGCGGGCCGAGCCGACCGCCAACCCGCTCTGAAGCGCGCCGAGGATGGCCCCATCCACGTCGCGGACCTGGCCGGTCAGCGCGTCGAGGGTCGTTGTCGCCTCGGCGCGCTGGGCGATCCGCTGTCGTAGGGTGTCGATCGCCTGCTGAAGCGTCTGCTGGGCCTGTTGCGCGTCGCTCAACGCCCCGGCGGGATCGTCCGTGATCCGGGACGGTAGGCTGGTGACGACCCGCTGCGTCTGGGCGACCTGGCTCGCGACGTCCTCGACGTTCAGGCCCTCCGCCTTCTTGGCCTGGAGTTCGTGCTGGGCCTCGTCGAGCAGGCGGTTGGCCTCGTTGCGGGCGGCCTCGGCCTCATCGCGAAGCTGGGCGGCCCGCTGCTCGGCCGCGTGCCGACGACTGGCCTCGGCCTGGTCGCGGCTGCCGATCCAGTCGTCGACGGCGTGCAGCAAGCGGCTGAGGGCCGCGGGGTAATCTCCCTGACGGGCCAGGGGGACGAATTCCGGCTGCGCGATCCGTCGGTCGATGGTCGTCGCGGTGAGGCCGTACTCGTTCTGGAGGACGTCTCCCGGATGTACGGAAACCTGGCGGTTCTCGAGTGCCATGACGACGAGGATCGATCGCTCGGGGTCGAAGTTCCTCCCCTTGTGCCGGGCCGGGTCGGACCAGTCCGCGAACAGTTCGTCGATGTAGTCGCGGGTGGCGTAGGGGCCCCGACCGCTCGATCGGACCACGACCACATAGTATGACTGGGACGAGGCCGCTTCGAGTCGTTCGATCTCGCCCTGGAGCCGCTCGTAGGAAGCACGGTCGGTCACGTCGGGGCCGATGTAAAGCCGCGCGCCGGTGAACTCGGGCATCGGGCTTCGCGATTGGTCGGCCGTCGCGTTGTGGGCAACGATGAGGAGGAGGCCCGTCAGCAGCAACGGGACGATCCAGGGCTCGGGACCACCCGCGGTTCTCGAAACCCTTGCGGTCCTCTCGTCGGCCTCGATCGAGTTCCGAGAGCCGATCAACATGGTCACCCCCACCAATCTTCGGGCCGACTTGGAGGGCCGCCAGACGATCGCGACGTCGGCACCAACCGGATGTACCGGCGTCCGGGATTGATCAGAGTAGCATTCCGTGGTGGGTGGTCGCCACGCCCTGGAGGCAGCCGGAAGGAGGATTCCCCGCCCGGGTTCCACCGATTCGGACTGCCGGCAAGACTGACTCAAACGCTGCGCGTCAGTACCCGTAGGTGTCCCGATAGCGGCGGGGGGCCCAGCCGAGCCGGGTGGGAGGTTCGCCGAGGGATCGGGCGCGGTCCCGGTAGACCAGGCCGAAAAGGATGCCCGCCAGAGCGCCGCCGACATGCGCGGCGTACGCGACCCCGCCGCTCTCGCCCGCGGTGTTCAGGTCCCCGATACCGAGGACCAACTGCATCAGGATCCACAGCCCGATGACCAGAAGGGCCGGCATGACCGTGATGACCCGGATGACCAGAACACGCACCTGATTATGCGGGAACCAGACGAGATACATCCCCATCACCCCGGCGATCGCCCCGGAGGCCCCCAGGCTGGGGATCATCGAGTTCGGGCTCAGCACGATCTGCGACAGGCTGGCGGCGAGCCCGCAGGTCAGGTAGACGAGCACGTAACGGACGTGCCCCAGCACCTCCTCGACATTGTCGCCGAAAATCCACAGGTACAGCATGTTCCCGGCCAGGTGCAGGAAGCCGCCGTGCATGAAGATTGAGGTCAGCAGGGTCAGCCAGACCGGGAAGGGGACCGGCCCCTGCGGGATGACCTCCTCACGGCGCTGGAGACGATAATTGCCGGACTCGTCCGGCACGGCGGCCTCGCGCTCAAGGACCACCGGCTCAGGGAGGTCCTCATTATGGGTGATCTCATACGGAGTGGCGGCGTAGGCGACCGTGAACTCCTCGGACCTGGTGGCCTGGAGCAGAAACATTCCGACGCATGCGGCGATGATCAGATAATTGGCAACCGGCATGATGCGGGTCGGGTGGAGGTCGCCGAGCGGCATGACCATGGTTGGGGCCCTGTTCGTCGGAAGTATCTGGGTTGCGATCCGCCGGGCGCCCCGGGACGATTCCGGGAGATTGACGCTTACCGTATATAGCCGATCACCGACAAGGCGGCCAGATGATCGTCGGACGGGGGAAGGACGATGTCTCTCTCCAGGGCGCGACGGCCAGGAAACCCGCATGCTCTGACGACCCGGGGTCGCCGAGGGACCGGCGAGCCATGCCGGTCGGCCACCACTGTGACTCGCCTCTTCGAGGGCCAGGTCTCCCGGCGAGGCGGGACCGTTGACAGTCGCCCCTTGGATTTCGGCCGCGCTCTGGCACAATCAGGGGAGGCGGGTCGGGCCCCGCGCCGCCGCACACACTGGAGACACCCACGATGACACGACGAACCGCTGGCACCCTGGCCCTCGTGGTCACAACAGCGACCGCGCTGATCCTGACAAGCTGGTCGGAGGCCCAGGAGCCGGGCCGGCGACCTGGAGGAATCGACGGTCGTTTGCCGTCCGCAGGACGTTCCCTGGAGAAACCGTCCATGGCCCGAGATGACGACGAGAAGGCGACACTCGCGCTGATCGAGGAACTCGACAGCGAGGAGGCCCGTCGCGGCATGATGAACGTTCCGCAGAACGATGGCCGGCTGCTTCGGATTCTGGCCGAGTCGATCGACGCGAAGCGGGTCGTCGAGCTGGGCACCTCCAACGGCTACTCCGGTCTCTGGTTCAGCCTCGCCCTGCGCAAGACGGGTGGCCACCTCTACACCTTCGACATCGACGAGGAACGCTCGGGCCTGGCCCGCAAGCACTTCGAGCAGGCCGGCGTGATGGGCCTGATCACGATGGTCCTCGGCGACGCCCATGAGACGGCCGTCAAGTACGACTTCGGCGGCCCCATCGACTTATTGTTCATCGATGCCGACAAGCCCGGCTATCCGGACTACCTCGCGAAACTGCTGCCGAAGGTCCGCCCCGGCGGCCTGATCCTTGCCCACAACATGAATCGCCCGTCCCCCGACCCGGCCTTCGTCGAGGCCATCACCACCAACCCCGACCTGGAAACCCTGTTCGTCCACATGGACGACGCCGGTATGGCGATCACGCTCAAGAAGCGGTGATGGAAAGACAGGGCGCGGGGCCGGATCGGGGTTCTCCGTCGTCCCAGATGTCGGTACGCATCTCAATCCAAACCGGGTGCGTGCCGGCCGGCATGTGGACACCCTGTCAGAAGGCCGCCTGGAACTGGGCGCGGTACATGAGGCCCGTGTCGCCAGCGCGGTAGCCGGGGCTGGCGGCCTGAGCTGGAGAGCCGACGACTCGCGTCGCGTCGAAGGTGAACTTCAGGTAATGGGAGCCCTTGAGGAACCAGTTGAAGCCGCCGGCATATTCGGCCCCACTGCCGTACTCACCCCAGATCTGGGAGGTCCGGGCCATCAGTTCAATTCGATCGGGGATCACGAAGTAGCCCGCCCCGGCAAAGAACCCGTAGTCGAAGATTGTCGAACGGGGCAACGGCCCATCGCCTCGGATGCCCTGGAGCCAGCGCTGGTAGAGCTCGCCGTTAAGGCTGAAGCCCCGGTACTTGAACGCCGCGTCGAGGGCCCAGAGATAGACGTCGTACTGGTTGACCGTCACGCCGGGGGCCAGGGCGCCCGGCGTGATCAGCTCGGTGCCGTCGGAGAGGCGGATGAAGTTCTCTTCCTGGATCGGCCTGGTGGCGGGCAGACGGAGCCCGTCCTGGGCGGAGTACGTGAAACTGGAGCCCACCCGAGCCACCAGGTTCTCGTGCCACTCCAGGTCGGAGTAGCCGCGTCCGTACTGGCCGAGCGGCTCGAACCAGGTCGAACCGGAATACACGAGGTTGCTGTCGATGTCCGGGAAGCCGAGGTTGTCATTGCGGAACGAGTCGCCAATCATGACTTGATAGAATGCCCCTTCGAGCGGTTCTCCGATCGCGAAGAGGCCGGTGGTACGGCCCGGCCGGAAGAAGGCCGTCGCCAGCGAACGGTCGGCGAACTGCATCCGGGTGGATCCGTTGAGCCATTCGCGGCTGCCCGGCACATAGTTCTTGCCGAAGTACAGGTTGAACGCCTCGCTGAACTCGTAATTCACCCAGTAGTTCTGAGCAACCAGGAGGTTTTCGTCGTTGGTGGTGTAATTGATCAGAAAGTAATATTGCAGCTTCGGGTCGTGGAAGAACCCCTCGAACGAGAGCCGCCCGCGCACCGTCTGGAACTCACTGCGGTTACGGATCGGCAGCCGTTCGCCGGCGCCGTTCCACCAGAAGTCGCGGTCGCGGTCGAAGTTGAAGTACCGGAGTTGCCAGCGGGCGTTGATCTTCAGCAGATAGGGGGTCTCGTCCTCATCCTTGGGGCCGATGAGGAAGCCGTTATCGTAATCGACGCCGAAGTCCGAGAACTTCCCCTCTGTTTCCGGGCCTTCACCGCGTTCCGGTCCCTCTCCGATGTCGGTCCCCTCCTCGCCACGAGGCCCGACGGCCCCGCTTTCCAGGCCCCGTGCCTCGGCACGGAGGGCACGATTGGTCATCGCCCCCAGGGGGCCCGTTCCCCCCGACTCGGCCTCCCTGGCCTGCAGGACCTCCAGGGCCTCCATGACCTCCGCCACGTCGTCTTCGTCGACGTCGTCCACGCCGTCATCGTCGTCCGTTTCGATCTGGCGGAGCACCTCTTCGTGACGTCTCATTAGCTCGCCGTACCGCTCCATCAACTCGCGGTTCTGATTGGCTAGTTGCTGGTTCGATTCCTCGAGTCGGCGAAGTCGATCCTCGACCGAGGGTTCCGCGGCCGGCGCCGGTGGCACGAAGGGTGGGGGGGCGGGCAGGCCCTGGGCATGCGAGCTTCCGGCCGCACCCGCCGCCACCCAGCAGACCAGGGCCAGGAGACACCGGTACAGTCGATTGTCGATCAAACCGACCCGCATGCAAACCGCTCCGCACCCAAAATAGACAGGTGCTTGATCCTCTTCCGGATGTGGCGAGGGACCGGAGGATGTGTCGAGGTTGCGATGACGTGAGCCCGGGGACGTGAGTGAGCTATCGGCGTCACTGTATAGAACCTTTCCACCAATCACTCAAGCCGAATCGAGCGCGTCCAATCGTCAAGAAGCGGAACCCTGCCAGGCGGCGAGGGAGGATCCCAAGGGAGACGGGCAGAGGGTGCAGGGCACTCCTCGTTGAACCCCATCGCGTTCACGGCCTCGATCGTCGCGACACTCCCCGGACACCCTCCCGAGAGCGGCGTCGGGTTCGTTCGGCGCAGCGACTTGGGTTCGACTGGCGCCCGCCGAAGAGGAGTCGTCTCGCCGATACGACCGTCAAATCTGTTGCCTGCGATCCGGGTTGCCAATGATCCAACCGGTGGCGCGGCGCGCACCGTTCCACATGGAATCACTATCGAGGTAAAACTCTCGGGAGTTCAGTCGAATTCGGAAGGTCCCGCGCGGCTGGAGATCGGCACGGGCTTCGAGTTCTTGCCAGAACGTCGAACGCTCGTGGTGTCTCCCTGTGCAGAAGCCTCGATCTTCGGAACACCACCGTCTGATCTCTGAGCGTCACAAGTTTGCAGCGTTGCGAGAGTCCTCCTGTCCACGGCCCGCGTCCGGGGCCGGCGCGATGGGCTCGACGGCGAGGAACGTGTCGGCCTTCTGGTAATGCTCGGCGGTGACGTAGGCCGCGACGGCGGTGATGGCGGCCGTCAGGATGGTCACGTCGTCGCTCAGGCCGAAGACCGGCAGGATGTCGGGGATGGCATCCAGGGGCAGGATGAAGTACGCCAGCGCCCCGGAGACGACCCCCTTGACCCACAGGGGCGTCGTCGGGTCGAGCATGCAGAAGTACAGGGCGACGACCTCGCGGGCCATCGGCAGCCGGCCGAGGTACTGCCTGGCCTTGTCGACGAACGATTCCCGCACCAGCCGCTCGTTGGCCGCCTCGTCGGTGCCGACGTAGTCCTCGACGCGAATGGCCTGCAACTCCTGTGACGTGGGCGGAACGTCGGGACGCTCCGCACCGGCGTGCGGAGCCGGCCCGTCATCGGGGCGGCGACGGAACCATCTCGCAAATGGGTTGGCCATCAATCAATCCTCCGACGCGAACCGGCAGCGACGCTGTGAAGTCGAGACCTCTTCCTTAAGCAACGCCCATGCCAGGGTTTACGCCTCGTTTTCCTGGATGTCGGTGTCGTCCTCGTCGTCCGCCTGCTGGAGGCGGGGGCGGAGGGCCTCGGCGAGGGCGAGGAACTCGTCGACGTCCATCGTCTCGGCGCGGATGATGCCCGTCTCGGCCAGGCCCAGGCCGGCGAGCAGGGCGTCGACCTCCGACTTGTCCTGCCACTGGCTCCGCCACTCGCTGTACAGCACGCGCACGGAGGTTCTTGCGACGGTGCAGGAACACCCGCCGCACGACGTGGTGGAACCAGGCCAGGTCGGGGATCGCCGCCCGTTTGTCGGCGTTCGGGGTGATCTTGATGATGGCCGAGTCCACGTGCGGACGTGGCCAGAAGACCTTGGGAGAGAGCGCACGCACCAGCTCGACGTCCGCCAGCGCGTGCATCATCACCGACAGCCCGCCGTAGTGCGCGGTGGCCGGCTCGGCCAGCATCCGCTCGGCCAGCTCGTGCTGGATCGTCACCACCATCAGCGCCGGGCACAGCTCGGGATGGACCAGCAGGTTGCTGACGAGGGGCGTGGCGATGTTGTACGGCAGGTTCGCCACCAGCTTGAGCGTGCGGTCGGGCGCGACGGCCAGGCCGGAGCGGATGTTGTCGACCAGCTCGGGGTTGAGCCGGTTCTTCCCCTTCAGGGCATCCATCTGCAAGACGCGCACGTTCGGATACGGGGCGGTCGCCTCGCCGGTCAGCTCGGCCATCGCGGGGTCAAGCTCCACGGCGACGACCGCCGAGGCTTTCTCCGCCATCAGCGTCGTGAGCGCCCCGGCCCCGGGGCCGACCTCGAGGACCACGTCGGTCGGCCCGAGGTCCGCCTCTCGAGCGATCAGCTCGTGAATATTCAAGTCGATCAGGAAGTTCTGCCCGAGCTGCCGCCTCGGGGCGATCCCCCGACGCTCGAACAGGTTCCGCAGATACGACAACGTCTGTCGTGGTGGGGGCATGACTGGCAAAAGCCTTTCTCTGACAGGTTGGACGAGAAGGCGATCGTCGGGTCGGTGGAGCGACAGCGGAACCCACCGGCTTGATCGA
Source organism: uncultured Isosphaeraceae bacterium (assembly GCA_963779675.1). GTDB lineage: Bacteria > Planctomycetota > Planctomycetia > Isosphaerales > Isosphaeraceae > CAVZZM01. The sequence continues at coordinate 252,610 of CAVZZM010000012.1, read as the reverse complement.
AAACACGTTGAGTTCCGCTGTCGCTCCACCGACCCGACTCCGACTGATTCACGGCACGTCGATTTCCTCGTCCCCACAATCCACCCTAACCGTCCGGTGAACTCCACCGTCGCGCCGTCGCTCGATCCTTAACCGAATCTGAGGGACGGTGGACTCCAAGCATTTTTCACAATCGATTGCAATTCTATCATAAATGAACAACAACAATTTTTCTCAGCCCATCTTCCAGCGAAGTAGTACATTGCACCAAGACCAGCCGAAGCCGGTGGCGAAGTCTAAAAAAACGTATTGGACTTCGTTGCCTCGCAAACCATACGATCCACGGCAGCCATGGTGTGGAAACGATGTCTGCATAAATATGGATCAGATAAAAAATCGCCAAGTCAATGTCATGACCGAAGCGATAACGATTTTATCGAGATGGCCCTTATTAAGAAGCGTTTCACACCATCCCTCATAAACGATAGTGCACTGCGAAGCGAACTCCGTTGGCTTACGCCAGGTGATTTCTTGCCTCTCGTCTCACGTTTCGTTCAACTCGACTTCTTGACCGCCCGTTTCAGGCCGTCGCAGACGGCCTCCAGCACGGCGACGCGGGCGTGGCGCTTGTCGTTGGCGGGGACGAGGTGCCAGGGGGCGATCTCGGTGCTGGTGCGGGCGACCATCTCGTTGACCGCGACCGTGTAGGCGGGCCACTTCTCGCGGTTGCGGTAGTCCTCGTCGGTCAACTTGTACTTCTTGTAAGGGGTGTGGGCGCGGGCCTCCAGGCGGCGGAGTTGCTCATCGGGGTCGATGTGGAGCCAGAACTTGAAGACCGGGATGCCGTGCTCGACGAGCTGTTCCTCGAAGTCGTTGATCTCGGCATACGCCCGCCGCCACTCGTCCTCGCGGGCGAAGCCCTCGACACGCTCGACCAGCACGCGGCCGTACCAGCTACGGTCGAAGATCAACATCCGGCCGGCGCGGGGAAGCTGCCGCCAGAACCGCCAGAGATAGTGGTGGGCCTTCTCCTCGTCGGTCGGGGCGGCGATCGAGACGACCCGGTAGTCGGCGGCGTCCATCGCGCCGGTCAGCCGGCGGATCGCGCCGCCCTTGCCGGCGGCGTCCCAGCCCTCGAACACGACGACGCTGGACACCCTCCTGCCGCTGCGCCCGTCGCGAGAGCCGGCCGAGCCGGTCCTGGAGTCGGTCGATCCGGCTTCCGGTAGGTCTCGTAAGGCAGGGTGGTCGAGAGGTCCAGGGCGGCGAGCACGTCGGACCCGTTGGCAACCAGCGAGTCGTTCCCCGCCGGGTCGATGCGACGGCGGCGCGATGGGTTCCGTCGGCGGTGCGGGCGAGCCCCGCTCGGAGGCGGCACCCTCGGTCAATGCCGACAGGACGCGGCGGGCCACCGCCAGGTTCCGGTGTCGGCTGTCGGTCGCCTCGACGATCTCCCAGGGCGCCTCGGCCGTGCTGGTCTTGCGGAGGTACCGCTCGGCGATCGGCATCACCGCGTCGTCGTCCTTGAAGATGGCCCAGTCGGCCTCGCTGGCGTGGAGCCTGCGGGCGGGGTCCTTGCGGGCCTTCTTGAGCCGGTGCGCCCGCTCCTTCTTCGGCAGGTGGAACCAGAACTTGAGGATGCGCACGCCGTCGTCGACCAGCGCCTTCTCGAACTGCCGGATATGGTCGATTCGGAGGTCGAACCGCGCGTCGTCGATCCGGCCGGTCGGCGCGGTCGGCGATCGCGCCGACGGCCCACGCCGCCCCGGAAGATGGCGATCTGCCCCTGCGCCGGCAGGACCCGCCAGTACCGCCAGAACCGGGGCCGCTCCCGCTCCTCAGTGGTCGGCGTGTCGAAGACACGGGTGTCGATGTACCGGGCATCCATCCAGCCGTTCAAAAGGTTGATCACCTCGTCGCACCCGGCGCGGTCGTCGCCGGCCAGCAGGATGATCAGCGGCACCGCCGCCTCGCGGAAGTCGAACTGCGCGTTGAGCAGATCGACCCGGAGCCGCGGCGTGACCGCCTCGAACTCCGCCTTCGATACCGTGCTGCCGACCTCGGCGATCTCGAACATCGGAAGTCTCATGGGGACGAGGAGAAGACACACGCAAAGCCGCGAAGCCGCAAAGGAAGAGGAAAGTCAATCCAAGGCTGTTCGACCGTTGCGGCTTTGCATGAGTTTTCCCCAGTTCAATCCAACCTGTTGACCACTCGGCTGATTCCATCCTTGATCAGCGCCACGTTGAAGTTGATCAGGAGGCCGAGGCGCAGGCCGCTTAGGCGAAGGTACGTGAGCACCTGCTTCTTATGAACGGGCGCGATGTCCTCGACCTACTTCAGCTCGATGATCACCTTGTGTTCGACGATCAGGTCGGCCCGGAAGCCCGCGTCGAGATGAACGTCCTCATACACGACGGGAATCGGCTGCTGATAGGCGACAGACAACCCTCGACGGGAAAGCTCATGCCCGAGGATGACCTCGTAGACCGATTCGAGCAACCCCGGCCCGAGCCTCGTATGGACCCGATACGAAGCGTCGACGACCTCGCGGGCAATGTCGTTCTCGTGCATGGCAACCTCGGAGGACGTTTCACGCAAAGCTAAGAAAGCAGAAGACTCACGCAAAGCCGCCAAGCCGCAAAGAAATCCATAAACATTCAAATCTATATTTAATAATAATGCAAAATCTTCTTATTCAAAATCTCCGAGAGTTCTTGAGTGGACTTCCTTTCTTCTTAACTTTGCGGCTTGGCGGCTTTGCGTGAGTCTTCTGCTTTCCCCATGAGTTTCCTCACATGCTTCGCCAGCATGTCCGTCTCGATGTTCACCTTCTCTCCCGGTACGACTGATCCCAGCGTCGTCATCGCCAGGGTGTGGGGGATGAGCATGACCGAGAAGGTCTCGGCGTCGACATCGACGATCGTCAGACTCACGCCGTCGACGGCGACCGAGCCCTTCTCGACCATCAGTTCGGTCCAGCGGGGGGCGTCGAGTCGGTAGCGGAGGAACTCCCACTCCCCCTCGGTGCGGCGCTCGATCAGGGTCGCGGTGCCGTCGACGTGGCCCTGCACGAAGTGGCCGCCGAGACGGTCGCCGACGCGCAGGGAACGCTCGACGTTCACCGGGTCGCCGACGTGCTTCGACCCCAGGTTCGTCCGTTGCAGAGTCTCCGGCCCGGCCTGGACCTCGAAGGTCTGACCCTCGGCAGCTACGACTGTCAGGCAGCAACCGTTGACGGCGACACTCGCGCCGATTTCTGGAGAGGCATCCAGCCCCGGCCAGCGCAGGACGAACCGCCGCCCCTCACCCTCCTCGACCACCCGCTCCAGCCGGGCCAGCGCCTCGACAAGTCCCGTGAACATCTAGGGAATTCCCTGGAAAAAGAGAAGACTCACGCAAAGCCGCGAAGCCGCAAAGCTCAAGAGGAAGAGAAGACTCGCGCCAGGCCGCGAAGTGATCCATCGCGAGTTCCTTGGACTTTCGATTCATGGAATTCTCTGCGGCTTGGCGGCTTTGCGTGAGTCCTCTGCCTTCTTTCCCGGCTTTGCGTGAGTCCTCTTCCGAAGCGTGAGTTCTCAAACGGAATCGCCTATGGTAGCACGCCCTGGGCCGGGTTAGAATCGGGGCGTGGGTCCGTGCGGGCTGCCCGCGACCATCCCGAGATTGATCGATCATCGATCCAGCCAGACCTGGAGGGAACGACGCCATGACCCCGATCCGCCGCCGAGAGTTTCTCAGCCAGTCCGCCGCCGCCGCGGCCGCGATGGCCGCCGCCGGCACGCTGTCCACCCGCGCCGTCGCGGCGCGCACGACCCCGCTGCCGGCCAGCGCCACGCAGAAGGTCATGCTCGGCAAGTCCGGCGTCCAGGTCTCGATGGTGGGGATGGGGACCGGCTCGGTCGGCGTGAACCAGTCGAGCAACCAGGTGAAGCTGGGGGTCAAGGGGTTCACCAAGGTCGTGCGGCACGCGCTCGACCGGGGCGTCTGCCTCTTCGACGTCGCCGACCAGTACGGCTCGCACGTCTTCCTCCGCGAGGCGCTCAAGGGCGTGCCCCGCGACCAGTACGTGATCCAGACGAAGACCCACGCCCACGACGCGACGATCGCCCGCAGCCACCTCGAGCGCTATCTGCCTCGAGCTGGGCGTCGACCACATCGACATCCTGCTGCTGCACTGCATGACCAAGGCCGACTGGCCGCAAGAGAACGCCGGGGCGATGGAGTATCTGATGAAGGCCAAGGAGCAGGGCCTGATCCGCGCCCACGGCACGAGCTGCCACGGCATGGACCCCCTGCGCACCTCGGCGCAGCACCCGTTCGTCGAGGTCGACCTGGCCCGGATCAACCCGCAGGGCCTGATCATGGACGACAAGTCGCCCGACGAGGTCGCCAGCGAGCTCCAGGAGATGCACGACCGGGGCGTCGGCGTCATCGGCATGAAGATCCTCGGCGAGGGCCGCATCACCACCCCCGAGGGCAAGGACGACTCGCTCCGCTACGTCCTCGGGCCTCGGCACCGTCGACGCCTTCATCATCGGCTTCGAGACCACCGACCAGATCGACGACCTCCTCAAGCGCACCGACGACGCCCTCGCGTCACTCGCCAGCCGCTGAGAACCTGTTCAGGACAGTTTTCGTCGGGTCGATTGTGTCTCACGCCCGCCCTGAGGCGATGAGGGATTCTTTAGCTTCGGTTCACGGTGAGTTCACGTCCGCCTTTTAGACTACCTGTGGCATCGGCAAGTCGAGCTGCGAGGCCAGGCCGGTGGGACAAGGACAGGATCGAACATGAGGAGGACGGACGATGGTGCTGCAATTCGTGAGTCGAATGGGACTGATGAGTGCCCTGGGGCTGTCGACGGTCGTGGCGGTGGCTCGCTCGGATGACAGGACGATCCCGCTCGATCAGGTCCCCAATACGGTCCTGGTCACGATCCAGACCAAGTATCCCGAGGCCCGGATCCAGCGGGTCGAGGAGGAACAAGAGCACGGCCGGGCGCTCTACGACGTGGACCTGATCGAACAGGGCCGCGACCTCGACCTGATGATCGCCCCGGACGGCACCGTCTTGAGGGTTGAGCGGGAACTCGACCCCGAGAACCTGCCCCGGGTTGTCGTCGACGCGATCAAGACCCACGATTTCGGCACGATCCGCTGGGCCGAGGAGACGACCCGAGGTTCCCAGCACGACTACGAGGTGATCGTCGCCAAGGCCGACCAGCCGATGCGTGTGGTCGAGCTGGATGCCCAGGGGAAGGTCCTGGACGTGGACGACGATTGATCGGTCCCACGTTACCGGCAACGATCCCGTAATCTCGCCCCAACGATAAGGAACAACCGAGGACACCGGCGGCTGGCCACCCGCCGGTGTTTTCGGCCGTCCAGTCGAGCTCTTGGGACGAGTCTGACTCGGGGCCCCCAGCGTCATCCGTCGGTTTTCGTCCGAGAGACCCGGAACCTCAGAGCAGGGGTCACCCCTCCACTCGGGACCGAGGCCTCAGCCTGATCATGACCACATCGAAGGCCGCCACGGCGACGCCCGACGCCAGTAGGATCGAGCCGGGCTGGATCGGCAGCAGGTAACGGTCCCAGGCCAGCGGAATATAGAGGGCCACGCACAGCACAGCAATGGCTGCCATGATCAGGATGGCCCAGGCTGTCGGCGGTTCGTCCCGGCGGAGCTGCCCCCGGCCCCGGGCCGCGGCCCAGAACGCGCCGGCGATGACCCAGGGCAGCCAGATCACGGCCGACCTGTCCTGTGCCCAGTCGAGAATCACCGGCGCATGGGAATGGCTCGGCCCGAGCGGGCTGAATCGGCCGTAGCCCTGGGCGACGATCACCCGGAACTTCTCCCCCGGCGTCGTCAGGGCGTAGGGCTCGTACTGCTTCTGCTGGCTGGCCGAGATCTTCGCCCGGATCCTCGCCATGAATCGGAACCGCTCAATCGGGGTTTGTCGGACCCAGGTTTCCATGATGGGGGAGAGGCGAACCGGGGGATGGGCCGTGAGGGTCGGGTTCAAGACCAGCACAGTCGCGGCGGCCGTCGTCGGGATCAGGATCGCCCCGGCGGCCAGGGCCAGCCGGCGTCTCAGGGGGAACCGCGTCAGGACCAGCCCCAGCACGGTCCACGCCCCGGCGTGCATTACGGCGACCAGCCCGTTGAGCTTGGCCAGGCCCGCCAGCCCCGCCAGCAGGCCGGCGTCAGGGCGACCGAGATGCCGGATGCCGCCCCGATCCGACCGGAGAGGGTCCGACGCCACGCCCAAAGGGACAGAACGGTCGACCCCATGATCAGCGACTCGCACGCCGCGTCCCCGACCGCGCGGCGGGACTGCTGCACGTAGAGTGGATCGATCATCAGCAAGACGGCCGCGAGAACTCCGGCCCTACGGTCCCGCAGCGCCGTCCCCAGAAAGAAGATCGCCACGCAGCCGAGCGCCCCCAGGATGACCGACGGCCAGCGGGCGGCCCACAGCATGCCGGGAGTGCCGATCTTCAGGTTGGAGTTCTGGATCCAGGCCTGGGCCGCTTCGAGGCCCGGCCGGGCATGCCCCCCCGCCCGCAGGCTCAAGCCGACCAAATACTTCTCCAGCGGCGGTTGGTCGACCGCCGGGAAGGCGATCCAGGCCGCGTCGTCCCGGTTCCCCGCAAGCAGGAGGTCCGCGTAGAACCCCTGGGCGATGAAGGAGAACTCGTCGACCCAGGAGGGCTCGAATCGACGACCGCGACCGAGCCAGACCAGGGCCATCAGACCCACGAGAACCGCCAGGAGCCAGGACCAACCCGTCGATTCACTTGACTGGCCCGGCATGGCGGCGGAGGACGGGGGAGACGTCTCGGGATACGGGGTCACACCAACCTCCATCCTCGGGTTGTGTCGTCAACGCCGTTCAGCCAGGGACTCCGACCAGCGCTCCATTCTGACACCCGACGCCTCATCTGGATATTGGTTCTCAGTCTCATCTTGAGAGGTTCGGCAGCCCTGCCTCTGTCGGGTTTGCCGTGCTTACCGGTCCCTTGATCTGGGGAGTCGAGCTGGGATGACCGCCGGTGCGCGGCAATGGTGCGGTGCGGGCTTCGAAGGCGGTGTCGAAATCACCGTGTCGCGGCGTTCGGGCCTGTCGAACACTCGGTCGAGAGGGCCTCGGGCAGGGAATGGTCGGGCAGGGGGTTGGGGGACCAACTGGGGAGGTCGCACAGGTTGCCGCCGCAATACGTATGGTGCCAGAGCTGAGTCGAGACGAGGCAGGTCAGGCCGAGGTCCAGGGCGATGCGGCGGGCGGTGAAGCGGGGCAGGCGCTGCCAGAGCGCGCGAGCGTGGGAGACGGCCCCGGGGTCGAAATAACCGGTGGCGGCGAGGGACTCGGGGCTCAAAAGCTGGTCGACCCAGGATGGGCGACCGGGGCCGAGGAAGACGGTGCCGCGGCTGGCCTCGAACATCGTCTTACGGCGGTTGGCGATCTGGGACGGGAGCGTGCGGGCGGCGACCTGTCGGAGGATCCACTTGTCGGTGCGACCCCGCAGCTTGTACTCGGGTGCGATCGCGGCGCAGTGGGCGATCACGTCGTCGTCGAGGAACGGGTAGCGGGTCTCGACCGAGGAGTTCATCGCGATGCGGTCCCCCTTGGCATGCAGCAGCAGGCCGGCGAGGTGGACCTTGTAGCCGACGTAGAGCGACTGGTTCAGGTAGTGCCAGCGGCCGATGTCGGGGTGGACGATCGCGTTGAGGTCGTCGTAGGCGTTGTGGCCGTCGAGCCGGTCCCAAAGTTCCGGGCGCATAGAGCCGCTCGCGGGTCTGCGAGAGCATGTCGTACACATCGGCCTGCGCGGTTCGCAGGCCGTGGATCGGCGCTCTCGGCGGGCGGTGGGATGAGCCGCCGCCGACCATGCCGAGCACCACGTCGCGGATGCGACGGGTCAGGAAGCGCCGGGCGCGACGCTCTGCAACGCGGCGCGGATCTTCTGGCTCTTGAACCAGAAGTAGCCGGCCAGCGCCTCGTCGGAACCCTCCCCGGTCAGCGCGACCTTGTACCCCTGGCCGTGCACCGCGGCGGCCAGACGGACCAGGCAGGCGCAGGCGGTGTCGAGCACCGGCATCTCGGCGGCGCGGATCAAATCGGGATACGCATTCGCGATCGCCTGTTGATCCATGATGACGGAGGTCAGGGGCGAGCCGAGCACCTCGGCGCTCTCGGCGGCCTTCGTGCGTTCGTCGGGACCGGCGTTCTCCAGGGCGATGGAGAACGACGGCATGCCCCGGCCTCGACGCCGCGTGACCATGCCGAGCACGACGGTCGAGTCGAGCCCGCCGCTAAGATAGCTGACCACCGGCACGTCGGACCGCAGCCGGCGCTCGACGGCCCGTTCGAGGCGATCTTCCAGGTCCTCGACCAGCGGGATCGGGTTCGTCAGGCGGACCTCGTCGCCGTCATCCGGGTAGTTCAGGTCCCAGTACTGGTGCCAGGTGACCTCGCCATCGACGACCTTCAGAAACGTGCCGGGCGTCAGCGCGCTGATCCCCTCGAACAGGGTGCGCTGGGGGGCCGAGGCGAAGGTGTGGAAGAAGTAGTCGATCCCCTTCACGTCGGGCCGCGCCTCGACCATGCCGGACGCGAGCAGGGCCTTGATCTCGGAGGCCCACAGCAGCCAGCCGTCGCAACGGGCATAGTACAGCGGGCAGATGCCGACGCGGTCGCGCCCAAGGATCAGGGTGCGCTCGGTGCGGTCCCAGAGCGAGACGGCGAACTGGCCGCGAGCGTGGTCGAACATCGCCGGGCCGTGGTCCTCGTAGAGGTGAACCCACGCCTCGGTGTCGCAACGAGTCGCCAGGGCGTGCCCTCTTGAGAGCAGCTCGGGGCGCAGCTCCTTGTACTCGAACAGCTCGCCGTTGAACGCGACCCAGACCGAACCGTCCTCATTGGCGATCGGCTGGGCGCCCCCCTCGACGTCGATGATCGCGAGCCGCCGCGCCCCCAGGCAGACGCCGGGCTCGCGGTGGATGCCCTCGTCGTCGGGACCTCGGTGGGTCAGGGCACGCGTCATCGCCAGCGCCCGCTCCATGGGGAACGCGCGACGTCCATCGAGGTCCAGGGCTCCGGCGATCCCGCACATGGCAACACGTCCTCGCCCGTTTCTCGGGCAAATCTCGGTCATTCGGTCGATCGGACTGGCAAGCGGACCATCAGGATGAAGTCGGAGCAGCCGGCTCGGAATGGTTCTCGTCTTGGCTCGGTCACGCCGGTTGGGCCCGCTTGAGCAGGCGTCCCGCACCGACGCAAACCCGGGGCCGCAAACACGATCAGCCCGCCTCGCTAGAACAGCGAGGCGGGTTGGCGTTCCAAGGAGGCGAACTCCTCACGGAAAGAAACCAACGGGTGACGGCAATGCTCATCAGAAGCCAACTCAGGGTGCCCATAGACTGCGAGTGTACCAGTTCTTCCTTACCATGCAGTCTCAGTCAGGATCGCGGAGAACTCCTGGCGATTTGGGGGTGGAGTTCCGATTGCGCGGAGTTTAGTGGCGAAAACGGCTGATGGCGGAGCTGAGGGATCGAGATGGCCGATGGCCGATGGCCGATGGCCGATGGCCGAGGACCGATCCTGGAGTTTCAAACTGGAATCGGTCCCTCGGTTTTATTTTGCTCAGCACGACAACCGCAACGGAACGGTTGGACAGACGGATTTGCGAAAGCTCGACGGACCATCCGGATTCCGGGTCGCGACGACATTGGTACGGATCCTGCCTTACATCCAGGCCAATGTTCAGGCTCTCCCCCGTCGACCCCCGTTTTTGATCGCCTGAGATTCGACGGAAAGACGGTCAATTTCAGGGTTTGTGGTTTCAAGAGGGTGCCGGCGCGGAGCGCGTTGCTCCGTTCGGGGAAGATCGCGAGCCTTGATGCGATGCCTGCCATGGAGTCAGAGCCGCCCATGAAACGTGCATATGCTCCCTTCCTCTCCCTGGTCCTGTTGAGCGTGCTGGCCCTGTTTCGTGCAGGGCACGGGAGCGTCATCGGTCCCCTCAGGAGAGGAGCCGGCGCCTGTGGTGGCCGGCGACACAGCCTGGATGCTCACGGCCGGTGGCCTGGTTTTCCTGATGACCCCTGGCCTCTCGTTCTTCTACGGGGGCATGGTGGGGTACAAGAACATCGTCTCGACGATGCTCCAGAGCGTCATCGCCCTGGGGGTGATTAGCCTGCTGTGGGTGGTCGTCGGCTTCAGCCTGTGCTTCGGCGACGACGTCGGCGGGCTGGGGATCATCGGTAACCCGATGACCTACTTCATGTTCGGCGGCGTCGGCGGCGAGACGGCGACGCTCGGCAGCGAGGGGCAGGTCGCGTTGACGATCCCGCTCCTGGTCTACGCGATGTTCCAGTTGAAGTTCGCGATCATCACCCCGGCGCTGATCACCGGCGCCTTCGCCGAGCGGGTCCGGTTCGCCGGCTACCTGATGTTCATTACCCTGTTCAGCCTGCTGATCTACTGCCCGCTGGCCCACATGACCTGGCACCCCGACGGCCTGTTCTTCACCTGGGGGGTGCTCGACTTCGCCGGCGGCACCGTGGTCCACATGTCGGCGGGGTTCGCGGCCCTGGCCGGGGCGATGTTCCTGGGGCGTCGACAAAGCCACATCGCCCGGGAGGCGCACACCCCGGCGAACCTGCCGTATGTGATGCTCGGCACCGGCATGCTCTGGTTCGGCTGGTTCGGCTTCAACGCCGGCAGCGCCCTGGCGGCCAACGGCACGGCGGCGGTGGCCTTCGCCACGACCAACACCGCCAGCGCCGCGGCGATGCTCGGCTGGATCTTCTTCGACTGGTTCCGGGGCAAGAAGCCGTCGGCCCTGGGCGCCTGCATCGGCGCGGTGGTGGGCCTGGTGGCGATCACTCCGGCGGCGGGCTTCGTCACGGTGGCTCAGAGCATCATCATCGGCCTGGTGGCCAGCGTCGTGAGCAACCTCGCCGTGGACTACCGCACCACCGGAGCGATCTCGACGACACCCTGGACGTCTTCCCCTGCCACGGCCTGGGCGGGATCACCGGCATGCTGATGACCGGCGTCTTCGCCACCGACGTCGGCCTCTGGTACGGCGAGACAACCACCTTCCTGTACCATCTGCTGGCCCTGGTCATCGTGACCGTCTTCGCCTTCGGCGGCTCGCTTGCTGCTGTACTGGCTGACGAACCTGGTCATCCCGTTGCGCGTGTCCCACGAGCAGGAAGCCGAGGGCCTGGACCTCAGCCAGCACGGCGAGGAAGCCTGGGCGGGCGTCGGCGTGATGGTCGTCACCAACGGCAAGACCAACGGCCACGGACACGGCAATCCCAACGGAGACGGTCAAATCCCCAGCCACGACAACGGAGTGGTCAGGCCCGCCGAACCGATGTTCCCCGCTCTGTGATCGTAGTCCACGCGATCCAGCCCGCGCCCCCGGAACGAGATCGGCCCGTGTCGGCGAGTGTCGCCGGCACGGGCCGCATGGGTTCCGGTCCCCAGGAGGACGGGCTTCGCGCCATCCCTGTTCCTCAAGGATCGCCCCGGCATCCGGTTTGGAAGAACGAGCCCACGGCCTCGCTCACCCTTCTCGAGCCAATCGGCCCGTATTGGAGCGGGGGCAAGATAAGGCAAGGCGACCTCGCATCCCCGCGACCCATCCGAACACTGGCCCGGCAGATCCAACGGGCAGGCGACCCAACTCAACTCAGGGACGATCCGCGAACGGTTCGCTTGGAAGCTCGCCGCCGGCCGCCTTGCCCTTCGGGGTGGAGGGCGGTTCGGCATCCGAGTCCGGTGCGAACGCGTTGTCGGGCAACGTCGGCGCGGGGGCGGGCGTCACATCTCCCCTGGGGGTCGATTCCGCGGGTTGCGACGGCGTCGACACCGTTTCGGGCGGTGTCAGCGATGGGGCCGGGACGGTCGGCTCCGCGGTGGACGGGATGCGGCTCGGTGCCAGGGACGGTGGTGGGCGTCGAGGGCGAACCGCCGAGGTCCGGCATTTCGGGCAACGAACCGGCCGGCGTTGACGATGTTGAGCCCGTACCCAGGTCGGGCAATGGCAGGTTGATGCCGCCCGCACCGCCAGGGCCCCCGGTGGGCAGGTCAAAGATGTCGGTTCCTCCCGGCGGGAGCACCATCTCCTCGGGCGTGTAACTCGAGAACTGGTCGTAGAAGGCGATGTTCCTGGGCTGCTTGAGGGCCACCGCGAGTTGCTCGGCCCGACTGGCCTGGGGCGTGCCGGGGAATTCCTTTTCGACGGCCTCGTACTGTTCGATCGCCCCGTCCAGATCACCGCGGGCCTCAAGCGTGCGTGCCATGCCCATCGCGGCCAGGGCGCGGAGGTAGTCGCCCTTCTCGGCGAGACCATGTGCCTTCTTGAAGAACGTGAAGGCACTGTCGAGCTTCTTGAGGGCCGGCTCGCGGTTCTGGGGCAGATCGTTGAAGGCTTCCATGTACTGCCCCTCGGCGACCTGCAACGCGGCCCAGGCCGCGGCGGCGCCCGCGCTCGCACCCTCGTTGGCGACCTCGATCCGTTCCTCGGGGTCCTGGGCCAGGATCAGTGTCTCCCACGACCGGGACTCGTCGGATCGACCTTGGCCCGTGCCCCGGAGCAGCATCCAGCCCGCGACCACGACGACGAGGGCGGCGCCGACCAGAAGCCAGAACGTCGTACCACGCTCCAGATTCTTGCGTAGCCAGCGCTCCAGGATCGTCTCATCCGCCGTCGGATCGTGGATCTGGGTGGGCGCGTGCTCGTGGATATGTTTCAGGGGAGCGGGCGGCTCGTCTTTCTTGGCCATGGGCATAACAGCGAGGAATCCCGCCAGACAGGGGGCGCAACCCCGGACGGCGGGATGGAAAACAGGGGCGCCGGGCGAGACGATTTCCTGACCCGTCCCGCGAATCTGGGTCGTATCTTACCGGTAGGACGGGAATACCGTCAAGCGCGGCCAATAGACGACGCCTGTCATCGCGTTCTTGACCTTTCCACGCCACTTTGCTCCCATTGATGAGGGAATCGACTCTACCCCCAATTTGGCCCGGGCGCGCGAACCCGACAGTTTCGAGGAGGTCGATGTGCGACCCATTCCACGCCATGCTCGTTGTGTCCTGCTGGTTGCCGCATGCATGGTAGCGACGGTTGGAGCAACCCAGGCGCAAGATAAGATTGAACTATCACGCGAGGCGCGGCGATCCCTGGACCGGGCCCTGCTGAGCGTCAATACGATCTTCCGGCCCTCCGTCACCATTAGCAAGGGATCGGGGCGTGGCAGCGGGACGGTGTTCGCCTCGTACCCCGGCGAGACGCTGATCCTGACGGCCGCGCACGTGGCGGCGCCCGAAGGGCCATTGGCGGTCGAGATCCAGCCGTACAACCTGGGGATCGAGGATGACCCCCAGCGCGCCGAGGGCACCTGGCCGCGCCGGTATCCCGCGGAGGTCGTCGCCCAGGAAGTGCCCGGCGACGTGGCCATCGTCCGGATGCGCCCGAGGTTCGTCATGCCTTACGTCGCGCGGATCGCCACCACGAAGGAGCTGCCGGAACCGGGCCAGATCCTCATGTCGGTCGGCGTGGACGCCGGATCGCCCCTGGACGGCTGGCGGACCGACGTCCGCGGAACACCGACGCTCGACATCGGCAAGGGCGGCTTCCGTCCCTTCATCACCACCAACAAGCCCCCCGTGCCCGGCCGTTCCGGCGGCGGGCTATTCCTGCCCGACGGCGCGATTGTCGGGGTCTGCGTCGGTCGGCTCAGCGTCGCGAGCGAGGGGCGGACCTTTGGGTCTTCGCGTCGATCACCACCATCGACGAACTGATTCGCACCCACAAGCTCGAACCGTCGATCGCCCATTCGGTGACCTGGCAGCGGCGCGGGACGGGACGCCTCCCAACGCCCTCCCGGAGCGTGCGACGCCGACGGGAGTGAGCGAAGGGTTTGCGAATTTGCTTTGTAGATCAGGCTAATGAAGTTTGCGGCATTGTCCCGACCATACTTCAGGACTGTACTTTCCGAAACCTACTATATTCGGACTGCCTGCGATCTGGCGCGTAGCTCCGCTCTCACTCCGGCGACCGCCGACGCGCCTCGATTAGGCCGCGCCACAAAATAAGTGTCTCGCTTCAAATCTCGTTACCAAGGCTTTTAATGTGACCGCACATGAAGCAGATTATGTATCAGCGACGGTCGCCGTAATAGCCGGCTACACCAACACCGATGGTCGAAAACTCACGCCCCTCCGGGTCCTCGGGCGTTTCCGGTAGGACCGGGCGCCACAGGCTGAGGTCCAGATCGGGGAATATGTAGGCGTAGCCTAACTCGGGGTCCGTGGGGTCGAACGCCGCGTCACCTGACACATGGGCCAGGACCTGATCGGCGGGCGTTGCGAAAACATCGACCCCCCGGTAGAGCACTCGAAAGCCGGCCTCCCTGGACAGCTCGACATACTCCACGACAGGCCCCTCACCACCGTAGAAGACCTGGAATCCGCTGTCGTGGAAGGCGTCCGTCTCGTACTCGTCGTTCGAGTCCTTGTGGAATGACTCGCGCGGGCCTGGCATGACGCGGTGGACTTCCTCGCGGGTCATGCCCAGCTTCACCGGTCCGACGCCGACGTGGGGGATCGCTTCGTCGACGGTCAATCGCCTCTGCATCATCTCGCCCCCTTTGCGCCCGACGCGGCGGGGAGGATCGTGTAGTTCCACTCGCCGTGGAATTTGTCTTTCCTCAGCCTGATGCCCTTCATCTCCTCCTTCGTCACCTTCACCCCCGAAGGATAGGAGTTGCGATCCCGTTCGCACTTCACCTCAAGCCCCGTCTCGGTCGTCGTCGCCGCGATCAGGTTGACCACTACCTCGTGGCTCACCAGCGGCCGACCGCGCCAGTTCTGGCTGATGAATGAGAAGAGCCGGTGCTCGATCTTGTTCCACTTGCTCGTCCCGGGCGGGAAGTGGCACACCGCGATCCGCAGACCCGTCTCGCTGGCGAGGCGCTGGAGTTCCAGCTTCCAGAGCCGGACGCGTGATCCGTTGCTCCCGCCGCCGTCGGCGGTGATCAGCAACCTCTTGGCCGCCGGGTAGTACGCCCGCCCCATCGAGTCCCACCACCGCCGGATGCTCTCCACGGCGAAGGTTGAAGTGTCGTGATCCGTCCCTACATTGACCCATCCCGCGTTGCGGGCCACGTCATAGACGCCGTAGGGTGTCACCCGGCCCAGCCCGGGGATGATGAAGTCGTACACTCGGACCGGTTCCGGGTCGCCCTCGGGCCGCCACTCCCGGCCCGCGTTCTTGAAGTCGCCGACCAGTTCCTTCTTCTTGGCGTCCACCGAGATGACCGGTTCGCCGGCCTTCAGCGCCGCACAGACCTTGCGGTTGATGTGCTCGAATTGGGCGTTGCGGTCCGGGTGGTTCCCGCCTTCGATCGTCTTGCGGTTGGCCTGGAGGCTGTAACCCAGCTCGCGGAGGAGTTCGGCGATCATGCGGTGGCTGGTGGCATGCCCCATCCGCTTCAGTTCGTCGGCCAGGTTGCGGATGCTCTTGCAAGTCCACCGCAAGGGCGACTCCGGGTCCCCTCGGGTCACCGGGTCGATGAGCCGCTCCAGGTCGCTACGGAGGGTGCCGTCGGTATCCACTGTCCGTTTGCGTCCGCCCCCGGCCCGGCGGACACGGTCGCTCTCCGGGGCCTCGGGAGCCTTCAACTCGGCCAGCCCCGAGGCGATCGCCCGCCTGGAAACCCCGATGGCGCGGGCGACACGAGCGACGCCGCCGCGTCCAATGGACGCGGCCTCTGCGGCGGCAGCGAGCCGTCGTGTTCGCTCGTTGAGAAACGGAGCGAGCATCTCGAAGCGGGTCTTGATCTCGGGGTCAGTAACCATGAACTACAGGATAGCGGGACGGACACGGTTTGCTACGCTTATCGCTGCGCAGAGAAGTTAACTCTCAGGTGAGCGCCAAGCCAGCCTGGGCGAAGAAGGATCGAACCACATGGGGCCTGTGTCGAAGGCGATTGACCGCGAGATGAAACTGCTCGTGCAGCTCCTCGAGATCGCGGCTCACCACGTTCCGCAACTGGACGTGCTTGAGATGGTTCCAACCGCCTTCATCCCACGGGTTCAGATCGGGGGCGTAGCCCGGCAGCGCCTCCAGCCAGAGCTTGCCGCGCGTGCCCGCGACGAAGTCCTTGACCTCCACCCGTCGGTGGATCGGCGAGCCGTCCCAGATCACCAGCAGCCGCTCCCCCGCCACGCGCCGCAAGTGGAGCAGGAACTCGATGCTGTGCAGCCCGTTGAGCGACTCCTGCCGCGCGAGGGTGTAGACCTTGCCCTCGGGGGTCATCCCGCCCATCACCGAGAGGTGGTCGCGCGTCTGCTTCTCGCGGATGACCGGCGTGCATCCCTCCGGGGCGTAGGTCCTGACCAACCCCGGCAGCAGGTAGAAGCCCGATTCGTCCTCGAAAACCAGCACCCGACGCTCGCGCCGTGCCCGCTTGCGCAGGTCGGGCCAGACCTCGGCACGCCAGCGTTGGATGGCCGACTCATCGCGTTGGATGGCCCGGCGGATCGGGATCTGGGGCGTCCAGCCAAGTTCCTTGAGCAATCGGCCGACGTGATCCTTGTGGTAGCGGACGCCGAACTCCTCCTCGATGACGAGGGCGATTCGGGCGCAGGTCCACACCTGGCCGCGGAAGCCGTACGCCTCCGGACCATGCCAGAGGAACTCCGGGATGAGACGCTTCTGCTCGGCGGTCAGGCGGGGACAGCACGCGGCCGGGTGGGAACGCAGGGCCTCGACTCCGTCCCGCTCGGCGACGGCGAGCCAGTTTCGTGGTGCGCCCTTAGCTCATCGCACCTCGCGGCGACTTCGGGACATCTTTCCGCGACCGCTCCCAGAACGTGCTCCATCTCGGATCGATCGAGGAACGGGTAGGAGTCGAGGTGGAGAGCGACTCGCATTTTCCGTAGGTCCTCGCCGGCCCGCAACCAGCCCTCCGTCGTCCTGCTGAGCGCTGCGCCGTTGTCGCTCGTGCTCCATTGAAGGATGCCGAAGAGGTCGGCGACGACCTCCCACGGGCACTCGATCGGGATCGCGGCGTAGAGGCGTTTGGCCAGGTCGCCCTCGCCGAACTCGGCGAGCAGGCGGTCGACCAAGGTAAAGCTGCGGTCGAACCGCGCGCCACGCTCCGACCCGATCGCTGCAAGCGTCTCCGCCAGGATGGAAGGTGTCGGCACCGGTGGCTCCACGGGTGGCCGGGACAACGGGTTGAGGCCGTCCGACAATTCACAGAGGTCCATTCGTCGATAAGCCTGGAGATTTCGGGGTTTCAGGGAGAACGACCAGGGACCGAATGAATCACCTCGGCGCGTCAGGCCCCGATCCAAAGCACGGACCATGTGGGTCAGTTGCAGAGTCCTTGTTTTACCTCACTCGACGCTTCATAAGCACTGTGAATTGTCGGACGGCCTCAACCCGTTGTCCCGGCCACCCGCGACGGCAAATTCCGCAAACCTCATCAGCCTGACTTACAGGACTCGGCGAGGCGTCCGCCTGACCTCTCAACGATCACGCCAGCGGCTCGAACAGGAGCCGTTCGGCCGTTCGGCGGAGCATCCACTCGCGGTCGTCGGGGGTGAGAAAGTCGAGCCGGTCGCGGATCAGGGCGATGCTGTCCTCATAGGTGCCGTTGACGATCTGGAACGGGCAGTCGGTCTCCCACAAACAGCGTCGCGAGCCGAACGCCTGCACCACGCGGCGGATCAGCGGGGCCAGGTCGAGGTAGGGGGCCTTCCCCTGGCCCAGGGCGTAGAAGGCGCCGACTTTCAGATAGACGTGGGGATGCTGGGCCAGGTCGCAGAGTTCCACCACGTCCTCATCCCGGATCGTGCCGCCGACGCCGATCCGCGCGATGTGGTCGATGAGGACCCGCGCGTGGGGAAACGCCCGACACATTCGATCGACCTCAGGCAGACCATCGGGGTCGATCAGGCAGCTCAACACCGCCCCCGATCGCGCCGACTCGGCGAACATCGCCTGGTAACCTTCCGGCTCCAGCCAGCGCTCGGGTGGGAGCTGGCTATAGTGCGGCTGGATCCGAAAAGCCCGGATGCCCTTCGGCCGCAGTTCGGCCATGGCCCGGTCCGGTCGCGGGGCCAGGGGATCGACGATGGCGGTCCCGACGAACTCCTCGGGGTAGCGTTCCAGGGTGTCGAGGATGTACGAGTTGTCGAACCGATAGAAGCTCATCTGGATCAGATTGACCCGCCCCACGCCCGAGGGCCGACAGGTCGTCAACAGCTCCTCGGCGGTGAACGACCGGGGCTGCATGTCCGCCACGGTGAACCCCTCGGCCAGCGGGTAGTGGTCGATGTCCGGCGTCCAGATGTGGGAATGGGCGTCGATGTACGGTTCGCGCGGCACGGCCCGGCCCTCCGTCGAGTGGATGTGGTGCGGCATCAGGGGTCGAACGTACCGCCTCCGCCACGGGAAACGACCCAATCCGGCCCAGCCCGATCATACTCCTCGGAAGGACGGGAGGAGAGGATGAACCGAAGATGTTGGGCCGCGTTACCGGATGCTCGACGGACTGCTGAGTGACGAGAGCACGTCCTGAGCGACTCGCGTCGGCTTCGTCGTCCGTTCGCCCCCCGGCAGGACCTCCGAGTTGATTGTCCGCCACGAGGTCGGCACACGTCGGGGCGGTTCGGTCTGCAACCCGACCCGAGTGTACCGGGCGATAGGACAGGTCGAAGTCGCCACGCAGGCCGCGCCGTTGATAATCGGTCGGGTAAAGCAGGAACCAGGCCCCCGAGCACCCGCCAGCGCGACCAGCCGGAGTGGGGCGCGATCGCCGGCAGTCGAAATCGTCGCCACCCCCGCCGACAACACCGACACCCGGCCGATCCCGAGCGCGATCAGTGCCAGCAGCGCCGGCACGTAGTGGAAGGAGTAGCCCGGAACCCCAAAGTGGATCAGCAGATGCAGCCCGAGGGCCGGGATGCCGCTCAGGCCCATGAGCAGGGCCAGAAACCCCCCGCCCGGCAGCCGTCGCAACCGGACCAGCCCCCTCGGGACGAACAGCAGACCAGGCCCCAGCGTCAACCCCAGGGCGATCGACGCCTTGACAGCATAGCGAACCGGGCCGTCGATCCAACCCAGGTTCCAGACAGAATTTAGATACCCGGAACTGTACGCGAACTTGCGATTCAGGGCGCGGTAGACGTGCCAGCCGCCGACATCCTGGAGCATCGGCAAGAGCCATCCCAGATTCAGCAACACAAACAGCGCCAGGGCCTGCAGGGCATGGGCCCAGCGGTGCCGCCAGAGGATCAGGGCAAACACCGGCAGCCAGAGGGTGCCGATGTCCTGCCGATATCCCGCCCCCAGGGCCAGGACCACCGCCGCCGCGTAGGGGTGCCAGTTTTGGGGGGCTGTTCGACCCCGGAAGGCAATGCCCAGGAGGATCGAACCAACGAGCACGATCGCCGTGTAGTTCGCCGCCATCGCGCCGTAGGACCAGAAGATCGGCGAGAACCCGAGAGCGAGCGTTGCCGCAAGTGCCGTTGGTGGAGGGACAACCGCTCGCAACCACCACCAGGCGGCTGCCAGGGCCAGGGCGCTGACGATCATGTCGAGGACGAGAAATCCCTGGTAGGGTTTGCCGACCAGAAGGCCCATGACGTGTCCGGAGGCCAGGAACAGCGTATGAGCGGGGGGCAGGTGATACTCCTGGATGAACTCCAGGTAGCCAATCTCGTCCATGTCGAACGGGGCCGGCCGGGCCACTGGCAAGCGCGTGGCGAGGACGAAGGCCAGCGCCAGGGCCAGCATCACCAGGACATCTCGCCCGGTCGGCTCGATGGGGGCCCTGGCCACCGATCGCCTTGCATGCTCAGGAGTTGTGACGTCTACTGTCGCGACGGTCCCTGTCGCCATCTCCGGGTGCTCCTTCACCGACATCGTCATGCCGTTTCTCAACGTCGGGCGAGGATAGTCGCGGCCCGGCCGAGGCGTCAAGACGACGTCGGCCACCGGCGACGTCAGGCGAGCGCCTCGGGAATCACCTGCCCGGTGGGAACGAGCGGCAAGGGGCGGCCCTGGCGGTCGTGAAACTCGGCTTTCGGGTCGATCCCCAGCAAGTGCAGGGCGGTGGCGAGGATGTCCTTGGGCGAAACGGGCCGGTCGAGAGGGTCGGAGGCCATGCGGTCCGACTTGCCAACAACGTTTCCACGGGCGATCCCACCACCGGCCATCACCACCGAGTAGCAACGCGCCCAGTGGTCACGACCGCCGTTACGGGCCGTCGAGAGCCGGGGCGTCCGACCATGTTCGCTGAGCAGAATCACCAACGTCTCGTCGAGCAGGTCGCGGCGGTCGAGGTCGAGCAGGAGCCCGGAGAAGGTGCGGTCCAGACCAGGCAGCAACTCATCCTTCATGCGGGGGAAGTGGTCCCAGTGGGTGTCCCAGCCGGTGCCCGCCAGCCCGTACTCGTCCCAGAACACGGTCACGAATCGCCCACCGGCCTCGACCAGCCGACGCGCCGTCAACGAGGCCTGGCCGAACAGGGTCATCCCGTAGAGTTCGCGGGTTTCCGGCGTCTCGGCATCGAGGTCGAACGCGTTGCGGAGCCGCTCAGACCCCAGCAGGCGGTAGGCCATCGCCCGTTCACGATCGAGACCGGGCATGCGGTTGGCCTGATCGAGCCCCGGTCGCGCGGCCTCGATTTGCTGAAGCAAGGAACGGCGGCCGTCCAGACGATCGAGGGTGAGATCGGCCCCCAGAGTCGCTGACCCCCGGTAGCTGTAGATGGCTCTTTGGGGTGATTCCGCGGTACGGTTCGACGTCCTCCCAGGTCTTGTCCTGGAGCGTCTTCAGGGCCTTGACGGTCCCCTCGCCGACGAACTCGGTGGAGACGGGGTCGTAGGACGGGCCGAGGAACCCTCCATAGGGGCCGGCACGGGCCACCTCACCGACTCGATGCGAGCTGAAAGCCCAGGGCAGCAGCATGTTGCGGGGCAGGGGGGGAAGCTCTCCCGGCGGGGCCGACCGCTCGTCCATGTAATCGACGATCGAGCCCAGGAACGGCCAGTGGTTCGGGTCACGCGGGCTGAGTTCCCAGGACAGCTCGTTGCGCGGGTTCGGCGTTGCGGCGTAGGCGACACCGTGGATTGGGTACGGGTGCGTCACGGAACGGATCAGGGTGACCCGATCCATCACCTTCGCCAGCTCCGGAAGGCCGGAGGCGATGTCGAGGCCTGGCACCGACGTGGCGATCGACCCGCCCAACTCGCCACGGATCAACTCCGGGGCATCCGGCTTCGGGTCGAATGTCTCGAGCTGGCTGGGAGAGCCATAGAGGAAGAGCAAGATGCACGACTTGGCCCGACCGAAATTGGGAAGGGTCGAGGACCCGGCCGAACGTGAGGAAGCGACTGCCTGTCCCGCTCTCGCCAGGTCAGGCACGCTCAGGCCGAACAGGCTCAACGCCCCGGCATGAAGCAGGTCGCGGCGTGTCAGGCCGTCGCAGAGCCGCTTCGGCGCTCCGAGCACGCGGATCATGGGGCGTCTCCTGGTCGAACCATCCAACGACTGCGACCGGACGTCGGTCGTCCCGAGAGCAAGACTTATAGGTTGAACCTATCGTATGCGCGAGACTTGTTCAACAAAAATGCTGGGGCGTTGGTAAGGAGGGTCACCGCCAGGTCGCCGAACGGTCAGTCACGAGGGACTTGCCGGTGGGGTCGCGTTCGACGTGACGTTGGACGGCGAATCGCCTATGCTGTCCCCTTCGGATGAGGCCTCGCGCCCTGATCGGGGGCCGCTCTGGATAACGGAAGACTTGCGAGACTCGAGAAGGTGGCAACACGCGATGACCGGTATCAAGAAGATGTCTCTGATCGTTCTGGGCACCCTGGCGGCCATGTTCATGATCGCGCAGCTGGTGATGGGCTTGCTACTCGCCGGGGGGCAGGTGAACTTGAGGGCGGCACACCAGCATACGGGCTATACCACGGTTGTCCTCGGGTTGATCTACATTGGCCTCTCCATGACCTGGCTGCTTCGACTGCCCAGCTTGCGACGCGAGGCCCCCTGATCGTCGTCCTCGATGACCACGGCCCGCTCAATCCAGGACCGTGACCAGGGGCGTGACGTTGCCGTCGCGGGTGAACACTCCCAGGAGGAAGCGGGCCCGGGTCTGATGTCCGAGGAACGACCGTAGCGCCGGCCGTTCCAGACTACGGTAAACCACGAGCCCGTCGCCTCGTCCCCAGCCAACCCGAGCGGCGAAGGCGACTCCCGGGGGGCAGGGTCGCGATCGTTCGGCCACCGTCAGTGGCCGCCAGTTGGTGGGACGCCGATTCCTGGAGGCGTCCCAGGAGAGCAGAACGGGCAACCAGGACCGTCGGCCCGTTCCCGTTGCTTCGAGGAGAACCTGGCCGTCCTCGACCGCGAACGAGCCGAACTTCGTTTCCGAGCGCGTCGCCGGCAGGCTCAACGGAAGGAACTGGCAGGTGAGCTTACCACCGGCACCCAGACGGATTGCGTTGTGAGTCGAATGGGGGGTCGCCTCGACGCCAACCGCCACGCCGAACGCCATGCGGGGCGTCGGTCCCGAGCCGGAAAACTCCGCGGCGAGCAAGGCGAGTTTCCGATGCCGCAGTAGCAATGCGGTGTGGAGGACCCGTTCCGATCCGTCGCCCGAGGACCACTCGTAGAGCTCGGCGTGCGGGGCGCTTGACCAGTAGAACGGCCTTGAGGGACCGGGCAGCGTCTCCCAGCGGGGGCCGAGCAGCCGACGCCCCGATACGATCAACTCGAACCGGCACGAATCGGCACGCTCGCGCTGATCGATGGCGATCAGGTCGGGCCGGCGTCCCCAGTCGCTTCTCAGGACCGCCAACACCCGCGATTCGAGAGCGAGGGACGGAGGTGGCGGTGGTACGTCCCAGGCCCGTGCCGGCGACCGTCCCGGGAACAGTCGGGTGACGATCCGCTCGAGCATCGAGTCGGACGTCCGTTCGGCCATCGAGAGGAGACGCCGACGGTTCAACGGGACGGTCTTCCCGGATGTCAGGAGCGTGTTCCCGTCGTGTCCGGTGAACCAGAGAGCCGCTCGCAGGAACCCTTCGAGCGAAACATCGACGACGACGGGCCAACCCTCGGGCCGCCGCCGACGGGCTTCCTCCAGACGATCGAGTGTGGGCCACCACGCGTCGATCGGCAAACGAACGGGGACCAACTGCCGGTCGAGTTCTCGATCTAGCCAGCGGACGATTTCGCGGCTTTCCCCACGCTCGACCCAGGGCGTGATGGCTTGCGAAAGGACCACGTCGTCTTCCGTCGCCAGGGTACCCGATCGTTTGGCGCTCATGCTTCGACCATTGGTTGAATGACACCCGTCAGATCACAGTTTGGTCGTGCCTACTTCCGTGGCCGCTATGCCTGATTCCTCGTCAGGGAGAGCGGGCTTCCTGAATAGTCCCTTTCTATCCAGGTTCGGTTTGGCGACGGTTCGGACGGTAGGTCGAGGGCGCAACCTCTCAAATCTTTATCTAGTTAGAGAGATTGGCCAGGAACCTGGCGCTGGGAGTCGGCCTGGATCCCAGGGCTCTGGCATGATGCTTGCTTTGCCACTTCGATTGTCGCAGCCGAGAGTCGACGGCGTGCGAAAAGTGGACGAACTGCAATTGCCATGTGAGGCTGCCAGGAAACAAACCCTTGCGGCACGGAGCGCCGACTTTCGCGTTCGTTCGCCGAATCGAGTCATCCCCCAGTGGCGACGGTTGGCAGGAGCCCTCGGGTTGCTGTCGTCCTACCGCCAAGGGGCGAGCGGGCTGCCTCGCACGACCCCCCCGCTCGCCCCCTCCTTTATACTTACACCTCGCGGAGGCCTGCCGCGACCCGGAGCGACCCGGCCGGGATGCACCAACGACGCGACCATGGGAGAGGTGGTTGCCGAGGAGGTGTGTCCCGGCCGGTCGTTTATTCGGCACCACCACGTTAGGTCAAAACGGGACGTGCGGAGACGGAATGGATCGCCTCCGTTATTTATTTGCAGGTCGCCTGGCCCCTGGCGTATGATTCGGCCCTGGTCTCAGAACCCGAAGTCAATGCTCACGAGCATGGAGACGCGTCGAACCTTGTCGCTTCGGACCGTATGATTGTCTCGGATTTTATCCCAGGCATCGAGTCAGTTACGTCGCCTTGGGCGAACGACCAAATGGCCGGGCGGCGGTCGAGATGGTCCTGGCGTGTGATTTGTCACAGGCCGCCGGGAAGCCCGTAAGCCTTCCGCGATTCCATCGGGGCTGGCATCCGCGGGCGACTCTCGGTTTTTCAACCTGTTGACCGGAGGGTGCGTCACCATCGAGTGTGGGGCCAAGCATGTCCGACGCAACCGCGACGAGTTACGACGAGATTCCCTATCAGGGCACCGCCTTTCACTACACGCATCCCGACGCGATGGCGGCGGTCGCGTCGCTGTTCGGTTTGAAGCCACCCCGCGTCTCAACCTCTCGGGTACTTGAACTGGGGTGCGCAGGAGGGCGGCAACCTGATCCCGATGGCCCTGACGCTCCCGGAGTCACGGTTCGTAGGCATCGACCTCTCGCCCCGCCAGGTGGAGGTCGGGCACCGCGCGATCGCCGAACTCGGCCTGACGAACATCGAACTTCGGCCGTTGAGCATCCTCGACATCGGCGACGATTTCGGATCCTTTGACTACATTCTCTGTCACGG
This sequence comes from uncultured Isosphaeraceae bacterium, assembly GCA_963779675.1. Classification (GTDB taxonomy): domain Bacteria; phylum Planctomycetota; class Planctomycetia; order Isosphaerales; family Isosphaeraceae; genus CAVZZM01. Next base: position 227,899 of record CAVZZM010000012.1, on the reverse strand, counting down.
AGTTTACTCCTGGGTCCCGGACGCCGTTCGGGAGAAAATTCTCGATGTTTGCGCGCGCAATCTGGCTCCGCGCGGGGTGGCGTACATCAGCTACAACACCTATCCGGGGTGGCACGCCCGGGGCATGATCCGGGACATGATTGGCTATCATGCGCGCCGGTTCCCTGAGCCGCGCGTTCGACTCCAGCAGGCTCGGGCCTTCCTCGACTTCCTGGTCAAGTCGGCCGTATATCCGGACACCGTCTACACTCGAATGCTCCGGATCGAAAAAGAGATGCTCGACCGATCGGAAGACTCGTACTTCTTCCACGAACATCTGGAAGATGAGAACCAACCGGTCTACTTTCACGAGTTCGCCAGCCGACTGGCCTCCCATGACCTCCAGTTTCTATCGGAGGCGACCTTCAACGCCTCCGAGGCCAACCTTCCGGGTGAGACCCGGGGTGTCCTTCAGCAACTCTCGACCGACCCCACCGAGCGGGAGCAATACCTGGATTTCCTGTGCAACCGCACGTTTCGACGTTCGCTGATCTGCCATCGCTCCGAGTGCGTGAACTGGTCTCCCGATCCGGGGATCATGAATGCCTTCCACGTATCCACTCGCGTGCAACCCGACTCTCACGATCCGGCGGACATGTCGAGCGACAGGGCCGTCGAGTTTCATTCCCAGGAGCGTGACGTCCAGCTCAAGACAAACCGTCCGCTGGTCAAGGCCGCCCTCTGGGTCCTGTACCGCGACTGGCCGAAGTCCTGGCCGCTCGAGAAACTCTGGGGTGAGGTGGGCCCGCTGTTGAGTGAGTCCGGTGAGCGCGGTCTCGTCGAGGCAGGCGATCCAAGGCCGCTCGCGGACGTTCTGTTACGTTGCACTCTGTCGAGCATCGTCGAATTGAGGCTCGACCCGCCTCGGTTCGCCGAGATGATCAGCGAACGACCAGTCGCCAGCCCTTTTGCTCGCCTGATCGCGCCTGGACCGATGCCCGCTGTCAACTTGCGGCACCGTGTCATCAACACCAACGATTTCGAGGATCTCTTGCTCCCGCTCCTCGACGGGTCGCGCGATCGGGCCGCGCTTGTGGACGCGCTTTGCGAGCAGGTGTCAGTCGGTTCCTTCACGATCTATCAGTTAGACGCCCCGGTCACCGATCCCGCGACTCTCCGAGTGGCGATCGACGCGATGGTCGGGGCCGCGCTGGAAGGCTTCCGCAGGAACTCTCTGTTGATCGCCTGAACGATCCCAGACCTGTTCGCAACTTGAACATCGCGTTTCGGGAGGCCCATGAGACGTTGTGCCCCACCTGCGACGTCTCGAAACCTCCCTGGCCGGGGTGCGATCGGTCCGATAAGGTTGTGGCGTGGGTCATGCGGGGGACCTTCGGTGGTGCACCGAGATCAGCACGCCCTCGGACGAAGGCCCCGTCCCTCGCCTGGCGTCGGGACGTCCATCTCGGAGGCATGAAGGGGATGGCCAGGATCCTGATCGTCGAGGATGAGGACAAACTCCGTCGTGCCCTCTGTCGTGGTCTGGAGGAAGAGGGGTATGACGTGGTTGCCGTGGAGAACGGCGTCGAGGGGCAGGTTCGCGCCCGAGCCGAACCATTCGACTGTCTTGTGCTCGATCTGATGCTTCCGGGGTTGGACGGGGTTCAGCTTCTCCGGGAACTCCGAGCGGCCGGCTGTCAGACGCCCGCATTGATCCTCACGGCTCGAGACTCGGTCGAGGACCGAGTCCAAGGTCTGGATGCCGGGGCCGACGACTACTTGCCCAAGCCGTTCGCGTGGGCCGAGTTCCTGGCTCGCGTGCGGGCCTGCCTGCGGCGCCGGCCGTCGGAGGCGGGGCCTGTTTTGCGTGCCGGTGACCTCGAACTGGACCTCGTCCGCCGACGGGCGATCCGCGGTTGCCGGGAGATCGAACTGACGCCCCGCGAGTTCGCGGTGCTTGAATACTTGATGAGGCACAAGGGGGAGCTCGTGACTCGCGACCAGCTTGCTCGCGATGTCTGGCACGATCCCGAGGCAGTCCTGACCAACCTCATTGAGGTCTACGTCAACTACGTTCGGAAGAAAATCGAACAGGCGAGCGAACCACGATTGATCCACACCATCCGTGGACAGGGCTACAGCCTCCGGGAGTGAGCGACTGATGCGTGCCCCGAGCATCCGCCTGCGGCTGACTGCCTGGAACGCCGCTGTGCAGGCGGGGATCCTGGTCGGCCTGGGGACATCGGTGTACCTCGTCATGAACCAGGCCCTGATGAAACGGATCGACGAGGCCCTGGCCTTTGAGTACGAGGAGATCGCGGAATGGCTCCGAGGCGTCGAGCCCGGCGGCGAGGCGCTTGCTGAATTGCCCGAGGCGTTCCTCGAAACCTACCAACTGCGGATCGAGGATCACGACGGACATGTCCGGATCGAGAGCCCGTCGCTGTCGGGGATCGTACTGCCACGTCCACCAGCCCGGGTCTTCCAGGGATCGTTCTGGTTCGAGACGATCCCGCTCGGCCGACTGGGGCCGCACCGAGCCGTTGTGGGGAGCGTCCCGCGGCCGGACGGAGTTCGGATCATCTGGATCACTGCATCTCTCCACATGTATGAGCAAGAACTATCCGAGCTGCGGGTCGCGCTTCTGACCATTCTGCCGGCCGGCTTACTGGCTGCCGCGGCGGGGGGTTACTGGCTGGCCCGACGGGGGCTGGCGCCGATCGATCGGATTTCTGAGTCCGCTCGGCGGATCACGGCGGCGAACCTCCACGAGCGAATCGTCGTGGCTCATCCGAACGACGAACTGGGCCGGTTGGCCGCGACCCTCAACGCCATGCTCGACCGGCTCGATCAGACCTTCGCCGCCATGCGACGATTTACGGCCGACGCCTCGCACGAGTTGAAGACCCCCCTGGCGACGATCCGCACCGAGGCGGAGGTGGCCCTCCAGACGGCCCGCTCGTTCCGAGACCTGGCCGAAGTGATGGAAAGCATCATCGAGGAGGCCAGCCGGCTCGGACGGCTGGCCGATCGGCTTCTGGACTTGTCTCGCGAGGACAGTCGAGAACCTACGGAACACGCCCCTGCGTCCCGGCTCGACCTCGCCGTCAGAGAGGCCGTCTCGCGAGCCGAAGTGTCGGCCTTGCGAGCCGGGGTGGCACTTCGCCTGACCGGTTTCTCAAGGGCGATTGTCGCCGCCGACCCGGATCGCCTGGCCCAGGTGTTCGATAACTTGCTTGACAATGCGGTCAAGTACAACCGCTCTGGGGGTTCGGTACTCGTCCGTGGTTGGTTCGAGGATGGCGAGTCGGTCGTCGAGATTGCCGATACAGGCCTGGGCATTCCGACCGAAGCGCTGGATCGTATCTTCGACCGATTCTACCGGGTGGACCCCTCTCGCAGCCGTCGTACCGGAGGCGTCGGCCTAGGCCTGAGCATCGTCCGGGTGCTGGTCGAGGGCCTCGGAGGGCATATCGAGGTCGAAAGTAACCTCGGCGTTGGCAGTACGTTTCGCATTCGGTTGCCCCTCCTGAGAAAAAACTAACCTGGCCCTGAGATGGCCCGATGATCGCATGAGGAGAAGTGGGCTCGGGTTGCACAAATCCGATTAACGATTTCTCACAAGAGCCTGCACTGTTCAAAGGTCGGCCGATCCGATCATACTGCCCGCTGGAATGCCCAGGTGGTCGAGTGTGTGGATCACGGACGGGCGGGCGGCGCATTGGAGTCGCGATGATGGAGCGGGCGAAGATGGGGACCACCAGGCGCGGGGTCGAGGGACGGCACGCTCGACAGGGGCCGAATCAAGCTTCGGCGTTGGTCTGGAGGCGGAGTACCTGCTGGTCGACGCCGATACCTTTCGGCCGCTGTGGTACCGCGATCTCAATTTCGCCGATTTGAACGCGGCCCTGGAAGGCATCCCCACGAACGACCTTCCAAGCTGTGATGGCCTGATGCTCGGTCGTCCTCACCGCGTGCGAATGCCGTACTACGTCGAGGGCTACCACGTGCCCGACCCGGACGCGACCGGGGTTGAACTGTGGCCCAAGGGGATCGAAATTCGCACCCCGACGGTCCGTTCGATCGAGGAGTCCGTGGAACTGCTCGGCGAGTTGTACGGGCGTGCGCGGCTGGCCCTGGCGGAGATTGGCTATCGAACCGTGGCGATCTCGTACCATCCGACAGAGAGCCGTTTCGAGGGACCGCGGGGCAATCGCGGCGACGACCGTTGGCAATGGGCCGAGGAGGCGATGCTGACCTATGGGCCGGACGTCAACATCAGCCTGCCTCCCATCCTGGCCGAGCGGTTGGATCACGCCGACCTGTCCGCGAAGGTCAACGCCTATGCACCCGCCCTGGTCGCCCTGAGCCTGGCGTCGCCACTCTTTCAGGGAGGGCCGTGGCGGATCGACGGACGGGTGGGCAAGTCGGTTCGAACCCACCGCCGCAGCGTCCATGCCCGAGCGTGGCGGTATCATCCCGGCCAGTCCGGCCGGCTGGAGTTCAAGGCGTTTGAGATGACGAACCGGCTGGACGATTTCCATGCCTTCCTCCTGCTCTGGCTGGCCGTGTTGCTCGACGACGGTCTGGAGGATCGCGCCGGTGACGCGGCCCGCATCGACGATCTTCTCGCCGTCGCCCGTGAGGGCCTGGAGGTTGCGCATGTCCGAGCGCGAGCGGCCGAAGTGCTGGATCGAGGCGCGGATCGTTCTGGCCGATCGCGGGTTCGATCCTCGACCGTTGGAACCCATGTCAAGGCGGCTGACGACTCGATGGCTGCCGGCTGATGAGATGCTTGCCTTATACGAGAGCGAGGGGACCATCACCGGGGTAATCCGCCACCTCGCCACGCTCGTGCCGGCCGTTGGATCGGAGACAGGTTCGATTCCGGTGCTTGCGTCATGAGCAAGGAGGCCGCCATGTCGACCGCAGCCCATCCACCGATCTCGCAGGGACACTCGGATTCCCCGTCGGCATCGATCGATGGCGACCTGACGGACGAGGAGTTCGGGATACTGGAACACCTGCATTGTGTTCGGCCGGAGCTGGTCGAGGTGTTCCGGGCGAACCTGGGGCGGGGCCGTCGGCGCATCCTTCACCGGTTCCTCCAGGCGATCGTTCGTGAGAACATCGCTGGTCTGGGCCGAAACGCACTGTGGCTGGATGGTGGGCGTACTATCGAGCTGCGCCTTCCCGACCGGCGGACTCTCCAGGCCCGGGTCACCCGCCGGTTCGCGCTCGGACAGATCGACTTCGATGGCGATCCGGTCCTTCAGGATGGGGAACACTCCGAGCCGATCGTGCATCCGTACCGGCTCCTCTGCCTGATTCTCGACGCCGCTCCACCAGAGGGTTCCGATGCGATCGAGCGTGCCAATCGGTTTCGGCGCGAGCTGGACAACAGCGCCGCCAACGACGCACTGGGCCTGGTCGGCGCGGACGTGAGGCGCCGAGAGCTCTCCGAACATGTGAATGGTGCCGGGACAACTCTCGACCGGGTCGCGCGGGAGATGGATCGGCGGACGTCGTTCCGACCACTGGTGTTCTTCGAGCAATGGGTCGTGGACGGCCACCCGCTCCACCCCGGTTCCAAGATCAAGATGGGGATGAGCCCCGGCGACGTGATCCGATACGCGCCCGAGTGGGGCGCCCGTCCTGGGGTTGCGGTCGTGGCCGTGCGTCGGGGGTCGTGCCGGGTGGCTTCGGTCGGGCCGGGAAGCCCATCGGAGATTCTCGGTCGCGAGAACCCCGGTCTGCGGGCTCGCGTTGACGATCACCTATCGAGGGTCGGTCTCGACCCGTCGGATTTCGAGTGGATCCCGGCCCACCCCTGGCAGGTCGAAAACACGCTGCCGAGGCTTCATGCCGATGCGATCCGATGCGGAGAGATCGTTCCCATTCCCGGCCTTCGCATCCCGGCGGCAGCTCTGATGTCGGTTCGGTCGATGGCCCAGCTCGGCCCTCGGGGAGAACCTCGGCATCAGCTCAAGACGTCCATCGACGTGCAGATGACCGGCGCAGTGCGAACCGTCTCCCCCAACGCCGCGGAGAACGGGCCGATGCTGACCCGCATCCTGGATGATGTCCAGGCACGCGAGGCCCACTTCGGCGGGCGCTTCATCGTGCTTCGGGAAGAGGTCGGCGTCTATTATCGGCCCGTTGACGATCATCGGGATCCCGACCGCAACGCTCTCCTGAGCAAGCACCTGGCCGCCGTCTTCCGCGAAGACCCGGAACAATACGTCGGCGACGGGGAGGTTGCCCTCCCGGCGGCGGCGTTGCTGGCCGAGTCACCTGTCGGCGAGGGGACGATCGGGGTCGAGCTAATCGAGCGGTTCGGCGCCGCGCGTGGGCTGAACGATCCGAAACAAGCCGCCGCGGCCTTTCTGGACGCCTACGTAGCCATCGCGATGCCGCCTTTTCTGACCCTCATGGCCCGCTATGGGATCGGCCTGGAGGGACACCTTCAGAACAGCATCGTGGTTGTCCGCCTGGGGGACGGGGCACCATTGCGAATGCTCGTCCGCGACCTCGGCGGAGTTCGGGTCTGGCCGGAGCGGCTCGTGCCGCATCGGGTCGAGGCTCACTTTCATGACGGCTCGGCGACCCTTGCCGACGATTTGGAGGACCTGCGAAACAAGGTCTACTACGCATTCATCCAGAATCATCTGGGAGAACTGATCGCCGCCCTTGCCAGGGGGCTCGCGATCGAGGAACCTGAACTCTGGCGGGTGGTCGCCGCGGCCGGTCGCGCTGCCTTCCGCGATCTGGCCCGAGACGAGGCCATCGCCGCGCAGGCAACGGCCGACGAGTCGGCCCTTTTCGGCCCGACATTGGCGCTGAAGGCGATGACGACCATGCGTCTCCTCGGCGACGTGACGCGCTATACGTTCTCCGAGGTGCCCAATCCCCTGGCCGCCGCCGAAAGACCCGCGTGAGTCGAGTCATGGAGCCGGTCGAGCCATCTCAGGCATTCGCAGTCGTCACGGATCGACGGGCGGCGACCGATCCCGAACCGCCACCCGAAGGTGGCAACGTTTACTCGGATGACGACTCGCACGCCTTCCGGTCGGGACCGTTCCGAATCTTCATGGCGGGGTGTGTCGTCTCGTGGATCGGCGACTGGATGGATCTGGCGGCGCTGAACTGGGCCGTCCTGAAACTGACCGGCTCCGCGATCGACCTGGGCCTGATCAACGCCTGCCGGCTGGTGCCGGTGTTCCTGCTGAGCCTGCCGGCGGGCGTCCTGGCCGACCGCCTGGACCGTCGCCGGCTCCTGATCGGGCTACAGGTTGGGGCGATGCTCCTGACGTTTGCATTCGCGGTGCTCGTTGCGCTCCGGGGACCGTTCTGGCTGTTCGCCCTGGCAGTCACGGCCCGGTCAATCCTGGTGTCGATGGCGACCCCGGTGCGCAACGCCCTGTTGCCGAACCTCGTACCAGTCGGCGCGATCGCGGGCGCCGTCGCGAGCCAGGCCGCCCTGATGAACCTGGCGAGAATCGTCGGGCCGGCGCTGGCCGGCGTGTTGCTCGCCTTTTTACCGATGGATGAGGTCTTCTGGATCAACGGGGCGAGCTACCTGGCTGTTCTGGCAACGCTGCTCTGCATCCGTCCCATGGCCGTGCGAAGGACGCGCCCTCTTGAAGGCCGTCGGCATGGCGAGGTCCGGGAGGCATTTGCCTTCGTGCGAGACGACGAGGGGCCCAGTCGCTGCTAATTCTGTCCATCGTGCCGATGATCTTCGGGTTTCCGTACACGACGCTGATGCCGCTGTTCGCCCGCGACCTGTTCGATCTCGGCCCGAGGGATTCGGGCTGTTGCTGTCGATCTCGGCGGTCGGGGCGCTGGTCGGTTCGATTTGGCTCTCGGTACGCGGACATGGCGGGATGTCCGGACGCCAGCTGGTCGGCTCGATCCTTACCTTTGGTGTGACATTGGTGCTGTTCACAATTTCTCCGGGCCTTCTCGCGGCGGCTTCAATGATGTTTCTGGTCGGCCTGAGCAGCCAGATTTACCGCACGACCAGTCGCATCATCTTGCAACACCGCGTCCCAGACCACCTGCGCGGTCGCATCTTGAGCATTGCCCTGATGGACCGGGGCCTGATTCCTCTCGGTTCGATCCTTCTAGGAGTGATCGCCGAAGGGGCTGGCACGTGGTGGGCTGGTCTCGTTATGGGAAGCGGTTGCGTCGTGGTGACATTGGTGCTGCTGTCATCACGACGACAGATCTGGAACCTGCACTGACCGCAACCCCCCGTTCGAATTTCCAGGCGGAACAGACAGAGTCGCGGATCTCGTCCCGGTTCGTCCCTGCTGGACAGGTGGACGGGCCGAGGGCATCATTCAAGGGTTCGCTCGCCTCATCAAGGTTCGCCGGGATCGGAGATCCTACGGGCGTTCCTGGAGGGAGGGGTCAGCCGTTTGATTGGGAAGTAGGCCCCGCCGGCGCGTGGGGAAGAACGCGCCGGCTGTCGGGAGCGACTCGGGGGCATGTCGGGGTGGTGCTGAGGACCGCCGGACGGATAATGGGGGTCGGCGGAGTCCGGACGTCCGGGGCCAGTTCGAATGGTGCGACATCGGGGGGGAGTGCGGGCGTGGGGTTCGCCGCGTCTCCGGGGTGATCGGTCGGCCGATCCGTTCCAATCATGAGCGTCGGGGTCGCCAGGTGTCCTTCCGGGAAACCATGGTCTCGACCTGGACTTCGGCCGGTTCTGCGGTAGCTGGGTGGCGGGTTGCGCGCCTGTGTTGAAGGCGGGTCAGGCGGCGTTCGCGCCCACGGGATACTCGGTCTCGCGGGGTTCGGGCTCCGATTCGATCGGGATGATCTCTTCGCGGTAGATCATCATGTCGTCGGGCGCCTCGATGCCGATCCGCACGGAGTTCCGGTCGATCTTGACGATCGTGATGCACACGTCGTCGCCAACCTGGAACCGTTGACCGAGCTTCCTGCTCAGGACCAACATGGTTCGCTCCTCCTTGAGAGCTGCTATTGCGATGTGCCAGCCCTTCGTCCGTCGCTGGCAAGTGTCGATAATGCACCTGCCGTACCAATCCCGGAGGCAGATTTCGGAAAATTTGCGGTGATCGCCGTAAGGCCTCGTAAAATCGACAGCTTCCGGCCGCGTGGTCGATTCGGGTATCCCTGTCGTGTCGAGGAGCATTGGAAACCTAAGGCCGAGGATTGTAGTTTTTTCCTAAAGTTCAGGATGGAAGATCGTTCAAACGGTCCTGTTGGATGCGTGATTGCTGTTGTGTGTGCCGCAGGAACACGGCGTACGCACGGTTCTGGTTCATCAGGGAAAGGTGGTGTGGTCTTGGAGCGACCGAGGTGGACGATCCTGGCCCTTGGGGTGCTGACGGCGGCGCTCGCGGCCTGGCTCTGGCCCATCGGGATCGGCGGCCGGATGCCGGTCGGCGGCGATGTCACCCAGTTCCAGATCGGGCTGATGGCGTTCCTCCACGATTCCCTGAGAACCGGACGGTTGCCGCTCTGGAACGACCTCTGGGGGTATGGGTTTCCCGGCGTCGCCGAGAGCCAGATGGGGGTGTATTATCCGCCGCATCTCGTGCTCTATGGGCTGTTTCCAACCGAGGTGGCCTATGCCGCGAGCCTGGTCCTTCACACCCTCTGGGCAGGTCTGGGGACCGCCTGGGCGGCGCGACGGTTCGGGGCGTCGACCCCGGCGGCGATCCTGGCCGCGTTCGCCTGGACGACATCGGGGTTCTACGTGATCCACCTGCCGCACCAGTGGGGGTATACCGTCGGGAGCTGGATGCCCTGGGCGTTGGGCCTGGCCTGGCCTCTGGCCCGCGGGGTGGGACGGCCTCGTGAGGCGCTCGGATTGGCGGCGGTCCTGGCCGTGCAGACCTTACCGGGACATTTCCAGATCGCCTTCATCACCCAGCTCGGCGTGCTGGTCCTGGCTGTCTGGGGTCTGGCGGCCCGATTGCATGGGGGAAGGGGGGCGGTACTGGGGGCCGTCGGGATCATCGCCGCCGTGGCTGTCGTGCCCCTGTTGGCGGCGGCGCAACTGCTTCCGACGTACCGCCTGGCGCAGCTCGCCGAGTCGGATCGCGACTTTGCCTACCTCTCCGGGTTCGCGGCCTCGCCGCTTCACCTGATCAGTTATCTGGCCCCCATGTTGTTCCACGGCTCGCCGTTGTGGCGGCCGGTGGCCTGGGACCCGTTCCACACCTCTCCCGAGGAGCACCTGGCCTATGTCGGGTTGGTGCCGCTGTTCCTGGCCGCCGGCGCCTTCGTTCGCGGCATCCGACGCGACCCGACGACCAGGGCGCTGACCCTGTTGATCGTGGTCACGACCTGGCTGAGCCTCGGTCCCTATGTTCCAGGTTTTGGGTCCTTGGTTCACCTCCCTGGGTTCTCGTTCTTCCGGGCACCGGCCCGCTGGGCGATCGCCACGCAACTGGCACTCGTGCTGCTGGCGGCGCGAGGTTTCGATGGTCTGAGTTCGGGAACGTGGCGAAAATCGGGGCCGGGACTGCTTGCCTTTGGCCTGGTTTCGTTGACGTTGATGATCCTGATCCTCGGACTCTTCGAGCACGTCCTGACCGTGACGGCCACGCCGGGAGATCCGGGAGCGATTGCCCTGTACGACCGGGCGTTGAAATGGCTGCCCTGGGAGGGAGACTCCACCCTTGGCGGAATCATGCCGGCGGCTCGCAGGATCCCGGAGAACCCGATCGTCCAGCACGCCCTGATCCGGCGGGGCCTGGTTCCAACTCGTCTGACGCTGGAACGGGAGCGGTTTCGCATCTACCGACAGGAACTGCTGCCGACCGGCCTGCTGCTGGTGGGGTTGCTGGCACTCGTCCCCCTCGCTCGGAAGCCACGTTGGCTGGCCGTCGGCCTTGTCGTGTTGACGTTCCTTGATCTGCTCACCCTGGGCCACGTGCTGCGGCCCGTCGAGACGGCCCCGATCCGCCCGCTGACGGAACAATGCGCCGTCCTGGGCCGGCTCGCGGCCGAACCGCGCGGGACAAGAGTCCTGAGCGAGCTGGGCAACCTGCCGATGGTTGCCGGGGTCGCTACCCTTCCCTCCTACCGCACCCTGGACCTGCCCGCCCTGGAGAACCTGACCCGCGAGGCCCTCGTCCAGCCGGGCGAGTTCGGAACCCGCTTCCAGCCCGAGCTGTTCCGCAGGGAATTCGAGGCGATCCGCGCGACCGGCGCCACGTTGCGCGTGGGAGAACCAGGCCGGGCATCCATCGACCCGACCGTCCTGGCGACCTGGCCCGGCACGTTCGATCTCGTCCGCGACCCGTTCCTGGCGTCCTGGATCTACGGCGATGCCTTCGTCTCGAGCCGGTTACGCTGGGCCTCAACATACACGTTCTGGCGTCCCCTCGACCATCCGGCCCGCGCCTGGCTGATTCCGACCCCTTCCGAAGCCGAGGGCCGTTCTCTCCGGGAGGTTCCGGGCGACGCCGATCTCGGGCGATCGGTCCTCCAGATCATGGCCAACGCGACGCCCCTGGTCTGGAGTTCGCCGGTGCCAGAGCGGGTCGAGGTGGAAATCGAGGCAAAGGGGCCGTCGTATGCTTTGGTCACGCAGCTTTACCATCCTGATTGGGAAGCCCGCTGGATCGGCCCGCATGGCGTCACGCAACCCGCCGAGATCGTCTCGATGTTCCCCAACCGGCATCACGGCACGAAGGGGGGATGGCAGGGCGTCCGCGTACCGGGACCGGGCCGCTGGTCGTTGCGACTGGAGTACAACAGTCGTTTCGAGCGCTGGGGCCTGATCGTCTCCGGCGTGGCGTGGGGGGCGTGGGTCATGGCATACTGGATATTCGGGCGTCGACGAACCGGAACGAGCGAACCCATGGATGAGGCACCGCCTCCGTCTTCGTAGGATGGCACCGCTTCCCATTTTCCATCGCGGAAGCGGGACGGTGCCCACTCCAAGAAACGAAAGTTCAACGCGACCACGGAAAGGCACATGGCGATGACGGACGTGGCGGTGATCGGGGCTTCAGGATACGCGGCGCGAGAGCTGTTTCGTCTACTGAGTGGGCACCCGGACGCCCGAGTCGTGATGGCGACCTCGACCCAGGAAAATGCCCCGAGGGTCGACGCCCTGCATCCCAGCCTGGCCCGCGGGATCGACCTGGCCTGCGTATCGTTCGATCCGGATCGCGTTGCCGAATCCGCCTCACTTGCCTTTCTCGCCCTCCCACACGCCGCCAGCATGGCGGCGGCCGTGGAATTGCGGAAGCGGGGCGTGCGGGTCGTGGACCTCAGCGCTGACTACCGGTTGAAGGACGCCCAGGTCTATGCCGACTGGTACGACCATGAACACATTGATCCGGAAGGGCTTGCCGAGGCTGTTTACGGCTTGCCGGAAATCCCGCACTATCGGGAGGCGATCCCCCGGGCCGACCTGATCGCCAACCCGGGCTGCTACACCTCGACAACCATCCTGGGCCTGGCCCCGTTGATCGCTCACGACATGGTGGAGCGATCCGGGATCATCGTCGATGCGAAGAGTGGCGTCTCGGGGGCCGGGCGGTCGCCGAAGCTGACGACCCTATTCGCCGAGTGCAACGAGAGCTTCAGCGCCTACAACGTCGGCCGGCACCGACACACTCCAGAGATTGACCAGGTACTCACCGATGTCGGCCGAGCACGCGCCGAGCCGGTGGAGGTCATCTTCACGCCGCATCTCGTGCCGATGGATCGGGGCATTCTGGCAACGATCTATGCCACCCCGAGACAGCCGACAGCCGAGCACGACGTGATGGATCTCTACCACGAATATTACCGAGATTGCCCGTTCGTGCGGGTTGTGAAGAGGCTGCCGGCGACGAAGGACTCGGCCCATACGAACTTCTGCGACATCACCGTCCGCGTCGTGCGCGGCAAGGTGCTCGTCATCGCCTGCCTGGACAACCTTCTCAAGGGAGCCTCGGGGGTCGCCGTCCAGAACTTCAACCTGATGACCGGCCTGCCGGAGACGGTCGGACTGCTGGCGTGATGACCGACTCATCGGAGCATGGCCGATGCCCGATGCCCGATGCCCGATGACCGATCCCCCCCGGGCCTCGCCGATGGCTGTCATGGATCGGTCATGGGTCATGGGTCATCGGGCATCGGCCATCGGTTCGGCGTCTTATGACGGTTCTTTTGGCGCTGGTGAACCTGGGAGGAAACGACCGGCTGGCCTGAACCGAGGTTCTGAAGGAAATTGGAGTTGCGGCGAGCGTGGTGAAGTGTTGATGTTTCCGGCGGGTCGATGATCGGACGTTTGCGCGGGCGTCTAACACCATCGAGACACGGCGCCCGAACCGGGCACGCGACGCCGGTACGCCGAGGTCGTCCTGATCTCCTCGCTGCGCCGATTCAGTCGTCGAGGCCATCAGTTAACGCGACGCGGAGTTTCTGGATCGCTCGGGTTTTTTCGTTGCTGACGGTCTTGGCGGCCATGCCCCAGGTCTGGGCGATCTCCTGAGGGGTCTTGCCCATCAGGGTGTCGCGGATCAAATCGGCCTCGCGACGGGTCAGAGAACGATCGATGGCCTCGTCCAGCTCGCGGCGCCAGTCGGTGGCGGAGGCCCCGTCGGTCCCGGCGCCGTCGGCGAGTTCCAGGTAGTGCTCGTCGAGCGACTGGAAGCTCCTGGTTCGCTGGGTACGCTTCTTGACCATGTCCACGGCGCGGAAGAAGCCTGGCCCATCCGGCGTCTCCCGGCTCAGGACGTTACGGACGCCGAGTACCCCGACCTGAGCGGCGAGCTGGTCGAACCCGTCGCGACCGAGGTTGCTCAGCAAGGTTTCGTAGACTTCCTGGGTACAATCCTCGAACGATTGAGGATCGATCCCGGCGCATGCCCAGGCGCGGCCGAGGTAGCGGGTCAACTGGTTCAGGCCGCTCTGGATCGCCTCGGACTGCGGCTCCGTATCGAGGTCGAGCGGGTTGTCGGTGTTCTGGGCGATCGCGACCGGCGTGCCGGTGTCGCGGGCGAGTAGATCGCCGACGTCCGACTGGCCCAGCGCGGCATCCCAGGCATCGCCGGAGGGGCCTGATTCCAGAAGAGTGTCGGAGGATTCGACATTGGCGAGGGTCGCGCCATACTCGGCCGTCGCCACGGCCAGGGCTGACGGCAGCAAACCGGCATCCAGCAGTCGAAGCGCTTCGAGCGCCTCAACCTTCGGGCGATACGACCGCTTCGTCGTGTCGCGCCTTGTTTGCCTCACGTCCTCACCCTCCCAAATTCGTTGCCTCGTCCGGTACGCCCCTCGGGCGCAACAGGAAGGCGATCCTGAACTTACGAGATAACGGCCACGGCGGTGTGAACTGTCCGATCGAGGTGAGGCCGAGTCTCCTCAACAATAGTCAATATCCTGACACAGATCGACCCCAGAATCCCGGCCGTACTCCTTCGGACACACCGTTTCAACGAGCCCACGTGATGATGACCACGTTCGATGCATGATATCATTCGGTGGATCGAAAAATCCAGTCCCTTGAACTGTTGAAACGTCGGAATTGGAATCGGAATTGGGTACGTTCGCCGATTGGCTGGATCCACGCTCGGAAGAAACCCACGTCTCACACCCCCAACCTACGTCACGGCGCCCGAAAGAGAGTACGACAAAAGCCGCCAAATACTCGAAAAGATCAGAATTTGACTGAGCTTGATTCACTAGAACCGCCCCGCGTTCTCAATGAGATCAAGAACAATCGGCTGGATGGGAATCTTTCATGGTGGAACCTGAGAGTCGGGGAAGCCGGCCGAGCCATCGTCACAATGGCTTGATCGACACCACGTCTTTCGGGACTGGCCTCGAGTCGAAATCCTTTGGAACTCACGTATGGCGAGGTCGATTGGTGGAACCTGTGGTGAGGTGTATTGCCACGCTGGACTTGCGGCTATGCTGAGGAAAGTCGGGACGTAACGAGTCGGTCGGGAACCCTGGGGAGAACAGAACGCCCAGGCCCTCGGTCCCCGCGACCGATCGAAGTGCTGGTTCGACCGGGTTGGACATCCGTCCGTCGGTGATCTCCGACCTCCTGATGCGACGAGGAGGTCCGACCCGAACGCACGTTGAACCGGATTCAAGTTCAGGTATCGTTCAAACTTGCGCCCATCCCAGCTCCCGGACCTCGACGCGCGACGGGCGGAAGTCCGGGCCAATGGGCCTGCGAACATGGAGTGGCGAGCTCATGGTGGAATCGAGTGCGAGTGGGTCGGAGGAATCCGCCGAGGTTCGCCAACTGTCCGATCGAATCCTCAAGCACGTTGACAGAGGTCGGCTGCTGAGCATCGCCTCTCGACTGATTTCCGTCTCCAGTCCCACCGGCCGTGCCGGGGCCGCGGCGGACGCCCTGGCGGAACTTCTTGTTGAGGAAGGCTTTACCGTGGAACGGCCCGAGGCGGATCATGCCGCCTCTCCCGCAGTCGCGACCCGGCTGACGGGCCGTCGTCCGGGCAAGGTGCTCCAGTTTGACGGGCACCTCGATACTGTCCATCTACCGTTCGTGCCGTTCGGGGACGATGGCGATCGGATCACCGGCAGCGGTTCGTCGGACATGAAGGGGGGACTGGCGGCGGCGGTCGAGGCGATGCTCGCCGCGCGAGACTCCGGCATTCTGGAGGCAGGATCGATCCTGCTCACGGCGCACGATCTCCACGAAGCCCCCTGGGGCTTTGGCCAACAGTTTGATCGCTTGCTCGCTGATGGTGTTGTCGGTGATGCCGTGCTGATCCCCGAGCCGTTCTGTGATCACTTGCCCGTCTCGGGGCGCGGCCAGGCGTGCTGGAAGGTCACGATCCGACGCGACGGGCCACCCGTCCACGAAGTGATGCGGCCCAACCAGGCACCCCGGGTCATCGCCGCCGGGGCGATGCTAGTTGGACGACTCGGCGAGCTGGATACACGTCTCGCGGACCAGATCGATCCGATCGCCGGGCGATCGAGCGTCTTCATCGGTCAGGTTCACGCGGGCGAGATCTACAATCAAGATCCACCGACTTGCTGGCTGGAAGGAACGAGGCGCTGGGTTCCCGGCCGGGACCGCCTTGAGGTCGAGGCCGAGTTCCGCGCGATCCTCGACGCGCTGGCCGCCGAGACCGGGACCACGATCGTCGCCGACTTTCAACTCGTCCGCGATGCGTTTGCCCTCGACACCAACGCCCCGTTCGTCGCCGACTTCCAGGGCGCCTACGTCGCGATCGCAGGTGAACCCCTGCCGACCGGGCCGAAACCGTTCGTGGACGACGGCAACAGCGTATGGGCGTTGACCGGCGTGCCGGCGATCACCCACGGCCCCGCGCCGGGGGACAGCACACGGTCGAGGAGTGGGCCTCGATCGACGACCTGGTTCGCGTGGCGCGGCTCTACGCCCTGACGGCCGCCCTGTTTTGCCCCCGAGGATGATGCCGATGGCCTCCGTCAACGCCTCCATTCCCGACCTCATCACCGAGGCCCAGGCCGTCGAGGAGCGGTTCCTCCGGCAGATCTTCGTGCGCGACCAGATGGCCGAATGGTCGACGCACCCGCTCATCATGTCCCGGGCCGACGGCGTCTCGTACTGGGACGTGAGCGGTCAGCATTATCTGGATGCGTTGTCGGGCATTTATGTCGCCTCGGTCGGGCACAACAACCGCCGTGTCATCGACGCGATCCGCGCAGTTCGACCGCCTCGCATTCTCCCCGCCGATGCACGGGACGAACCCTGTCGCCGTGCAACTGGCCAACCTGCTGGCCGAGCTGGCGCCGGGAGACCTCGGCGCGGTGAAGTTCCAGTGCGGCGGGTCGGAGGTGACGGAAGCGGCCATCAAGCTTGCGCGGCAGTACCACCGGCTGACCGGATCGCCGGGGAAGTACAAGATCATCAGCCGATACCTGTCGTGGCACGGCTCGACCCTCGGGTCGCTCTCGGCCTCGGGTTTGAAGTCGCGCAAGACCGTCAACGAGCCGATGGCCCCCGGCTTCCTGCACGTCTTCCCGCCGACCTGCTACCGCTGTCCCTTCGGAAAGGACTATCCGGGTTGCGGCCTGACCTGCGCGACCATCGTCGAGCAGGTCATCCAGATGGAGGACCCCGACACCGTGGCGGCGATTCTCGTCGAGCCGATCGGCCACACCGGCGGCGTGATCGACCCCCCGGATGAGTACCTGCCGATCCTCCGCGAGATCTGCGACCGGCACAACATCTTGCTGATCTTCGATGAGATCATCACCGGCTTCGGTCGCACCGGGCACCTGTTCGCCGCCGAGACCTTCGGCGTGGTGCCCGACGTGCTGTGCGTGGCCAAGGGGATGAGCGGCGGTTACGCCCCGCTGTCGGCGATGATCTGCCGGCGGTCGATCGCCGATGCCTTCTGGGGGCCGGTCGAGTCGAACCCCGGTTTCGTCGAGGGGCACACGTTCGAGGGCAACCCGATCTCCTGCGCCGCCGGGATTGCCGTCATCCGTGAGATCCTGGAACGCGACCTCTGCGGCAACGCCCGAACCCAGGGGGCCCGGCTTCGCGCGGGGTTCGAGCGGCTGGCCGATCGTCACGGCGTGATCGGCGACATCCGGGGCAAGGGCCTTTTTCAGGCGATCGAGTTCGTTCGCGACCGGACCACGAAGGAGCCGATGCCCGACGCCTTCGGCGTGCGGGTCGGCCGCCGCGCACTTGAAAATGGCCTGCTCTGCCGGTTCGACCCGAACTGGATCGCCTTCGGCCCGCCGCTGGTGGTCACGGCCGAGCAGATCGACGCGATGCTGGCGATCCTCGACCGCAGTCTCGGCGAGGTGCTCGCCGAGACCGGGACGCCGTGAGCCGCGGCTCTTGTCTTCTCAAATGATCTTAATAGCATCATGCTGTGATTATTCCACCTTATCGCCGTCGCGAACCAGCCTGACCCCTTCCAGGACGATCGTGTCGCCCACTCCGACCCCCTTCTTGACGACGAAGAGGTCTTCCGTCTCATTCTGAATGACGATCTCGCGCTGATGCGCGAGATGATCCTTGTCGACGACGTAAACGTACCGCTTGTCAAGAATTTCGAAGGTCGCTCGCTGAGGGATGACGACGGCGTCGTTGAGCACCTGGTCGAGCAACACGGTGCCGGTCTGACCGTCTCGCAGGAGGCGCTCCGGGTTCGGAAAATCCGCGCGGAAGGCGATGCCTCCGGTATTGGGGTTGAATTCGGCCGGGATCGCACCAATCTTGCCGACGTGCTGGAACGCGTTGCCGTTGGCCAGCACGAGTTCGATTTTCGGATCCTCCTTACCAGAACTCACGTCGGCCATGTATTCCAGGTAGCGGGCCTCGGGCACGTTGAAATGGACCCACATCAGGCTGTTGTCGGACAAGGTCGTCAGGGGCTCTCCCTTCAGAACGAAGCTGCCCTGCTGGCGGGGCAGGCGGCCTACCAGGCCGTCAAAAGGTGCTTTGATGGAGACCGCCTTGTCCCGGTTTTCGGCGTCCGCCTGGTCCCCGTCCATGGTCAGTCCGACCTGGAACAGCAAATCGCCCCGCTTGACTGCCTGGCCCATCTTGACGGGGATCGCCACGACATACCCGTCAGCCGGGGCGCGGACCTCGATGTGACGGCACGAGTTGATCCGGCAGTTATATCGCTGCGTAATGGCTGTAGGCTTTGACTGGACGACGGTGACCGTGATCTTCTTGGCGTCGTCCTGAGGTTGCCGCCCGTACGCATGGCACTCCGGCAAGTCGAGAGCGATGAACAACAGGATGAGCGTCAGGACCCGTCGGAATTCCATGGCACCATCTCCCTCCTGATTTTTGTTTGAGCTGCTCCCGCCCGGAATCCATTGGGCTTATCCAGATCGGCTTTCACCTCGCGACCCGCGTCTTCAGCCTGGCGTTCAACACGTATTTGATTCGGGCCGAATCCCGGCGTCAAGCAGTTACAGGATGTGAAAAACCTTATCAGCGTGACAGATTCGACCCGCGATCAAGATGTCAGGCTGAAGGCTGACCTCCAACACAGTCGCGGCCAGTGAGAAGCGTTACCCATTGATTGAGCGCTGGTCCCAGGGGAGCGGCATGGTGGGTGGGCGTCGGTGACGGTCGCGGCGGGCGTCCTTCGGCCGGTCCTTGAACCAGGTGACCAGCCTCGCGAGTTGCTTGACCGCCTCCTCGTAGGCCCGTCGCCCCTTCTCGGCGCTGGCTTTCTCCGCCTCACCCAGCACGCCGGTCTCGGAATAGCTGCTGGTCCACGAGATGATCGTCCCCGGCCCGGCGGCGAAGAGGTCAACCCATTGGAACGGGTTCTCCTCGGCGTTGAAGCTGATGGTGCCGGACTTGATCTGATCGGTCCGCACGTTGTCGCCGTCGAGGTACATGTAAAGCGATGTTTCCAGCTCGCAGGCGTGGCGCAGCCGCCGGGGAAGTGGCTCTCGCGCCAGGAGGGCAGGAAGTCCTTGTCGACGGTCAGGAGGTTCCACCAGCAGATGGGCAGGCACTCGGCGTCGGTCTCGAGGTTCGTGCGTCGGGCGACGAGGTCGAGGTTCGGCCAGTTCGACCCGTGGCCATTGAGCAGGATGATCTTCTTGAAGCCGTGGTAGGCGAGGCTACGGGTGATGTCGAGCACCTGGTGCTATGAAGTGCTCGTAGTGCGTGTTGATGGTGCCGGGGAAATCCATGACGTGCCCGGTGTAGCCGTAGGCCACGACGGGCAGGACGAGCATCTTGTCGGGGACCGCGCGCCCGGCCCCGTTGGCGATGCCGACGGGACAGACGAGGTCCACGTCCAGCGGCAGGTGAGGCCCGTGTTGCTCGACGGCGCCGCAGGGCACGACGCAGACCTTGCCCAGGTCGACGGCATCGTTGATCTCGGGCCAGGTGAGCTTCTCGTAGCGATGTTCCTCGCGGGCGCGGTCGGTCATCTCCGGGCTCTCCATTGTGCGGGGAATTGGTGGGCTGGGGGTACGTCGCCCAGTAGACCCGATCCGTCCCGTCGAGGGAATCGGGCCGCGTTGCGTGGCGGTTGTTCGGCGCTGGTGGCTTGCCGGGGCCGCGCTCGACGGGCACAATCGGCCCGAGGATCGCCGGACGGGGCGCGCTCCTGCCGCCGTGGACTCGAGATCTCCAGCCACGAGAGGGCGAGATCCGCATGCTTGACGAGGAACGCGACGCCGGGGCCCGGATCGAGGTCGCCGGGCCGGATGGCACCGAGGCCGCGCCCACACGTGTTCGATTCGTGGTGCTGTTTGCTGCGTGTTCGCTCGCGGTCGTGACGTACATCCACCGGGTCGGCTTCGCCACCGCCTCGACTCCGTTGCGGGTGGAACTCGGACTGAACCAGCGCCACCTGGGCTGGTTGATGGCCGCGTTCATGGTCGCCTACGGCGTGGCCGAGGTCCCCTGGGGCCTGATCGGCGACCGCAAGGGGGTCCGCAACCCGCTGGCGCTGATCATCCTGGGTGGGTCGCTGACCACGGCGGCCCTCGCGGCCGTGGTCTGGCTGCCGGGCGTTCTGGCGTGGCAACTCGGGTTCCTCCTCGTGTTGCGGTTCCTGTTCGGGGCCTTCCAGGCGGGGACGTTCCCGTCGATCACCCGGATGCTGGCCGACTGGATGCCGACCACCGAACGGGGTGGTGCCCAGGGTCTGCTGTGGATGTCGAGCCGGATCGGTGGGGCCACGGCGCCGCTGCTGCTCGTGCCGCTGTTCGCGTGGCTCGGCTCGTGGGAGGCCGCCCTGGCCCTGGTCGCCGGGCTCGGAGTGCTCTGGTGCGCGGTGTTCTGGCCGTGGTTCCGGAATCGGCCCGAGGAGATGCGTTCAGTGAACGAGGCCGAGCGTAAGCTGATCGCCTCGGGCCGCGCCGACCGACCGGCCGAGCATGGCGCGGTGCCCTGGCGACGCATGCTGACCTCGGGCAGCGTCTGGGCCCTCTGCCTGATGTATGGGGCGCTCGGCTACAGCGGCAACTTCTTCATCACCTTGCTCCCCGACTATCTGAAGACGCACCGCGGGCTCGACTCTGGACAGATCCAGTGGCTGACCTCGCTGCCGTTTGCCATCGGTGTCGGGGCGTGCCTGGCGGGCGGAACCCTGTCGGACCTGATCATCCGCCGCACCGGCAGCCGCCGTTGGGGACGTCGCATCGTCGGGGCGATCGGCATGGCCATCGCCGGCGTGGCGATCCTGGCGACCCTATGGGTCGAGAGCGTCCCCCTGCTCGGCGCCTTGCTCTGCCTGACGTTCCTCGGCAACGACCTGGCCATGGGCCCGGCCTGGGCGGCGGCCGCCGACAAGGGGGAACGCTACGCCGGCACGCTGGGCGGACTGATGAACATGATCGCCAGCCTCACGGCGGCGCTGGCCGCGATCGTCACCGGCCACCTGTTTGAGTCGGGAAACGTCACGCTTCCGTTCGTCCTGTTCGCCATCTCCTACGCGATCGGCGTACTCTGCTGGCTGCGGGTGGATGTTACCCACACGCTCGCGGGCCGGAGCTGACCGTCGCGGGTTCTTCTCGCATCACGCGAGGATCGGTCGGATGGGCTGACCGTGGTCGATGTCGAGCCGCTTGTAGCCGGGAACTTCCAGCCGTCGGGAGTCGAGCCCGAGTTGATGCAGGACGGTGGCGTGGATGTCGGTGACGTAGTGGCGGTCCTCGACGGCGTGGAAGCCGAGCTCGTCGGTGGCGCCGTGGACCACGCCGCCCCGGATGCCACCACCGGCCATCCAGACGCTGAAACCGTAAGGATGATGATCGCGGCCGTCGCCCCCCTCCACGCCCGGGGTGCGGCCGAACTCGGTGGCCCAGACGACGATGGTCTCGTCGAGCAAACCGCGGCGCTTGAGGTCTTTCAGGAGCCCGGCGATCGGCCGGTCCACCTGGTTGCAGAGCTTGGCGTGGCCGGCCTTGAGGTTGGAGTGGGCGTCCCAGGCGCCGGCGCCGCCGTTGGAGCCGTGGAAGACCTGCACGAACCGCACGCCCACGCTCGACCATCCGCCGCGCCCCCAGACAGAGCTGCCCGAAAGGCCGGGTCTCGTCCTGATCGAGCCCGTAGAGCGACTTGGTCGCGACAGGTTCGCCCGCGAAATCGACGACCTCCGGGACGGAGAGCTGCATCCGGGCGGCCAGCTCATACGAGCGAATACGGGCCCGCAGGGCGGCATCGTCGGGGTAGCGGACGGCGGCCAGGTGATTGAGCCGGCCGACCAGGTCGAACTCGGCGGCCTGCTCCTCTCGGTAGACGTCCTGGCCGGGGCTTGCGAAGGGCAGGGGGGCCTTCGGGTCCATGCTGAGCGCGACCCCATCGTGCTCGGGCCCGAGGTAGCTCGCGGCGTGACCGTGCATCCCGCCGCAGCAGTCGGCCAGGGGAGTCCCGAGTACGACGAAGCTCGGCAGGTCGTCGTTCAGCGAGCCGAGGCCGTAGTGGACCCATGAGCCGATCGTCGGGAACGGCCCCTCGAGAGCATGGCGACCGGTGTGGAACTGGAGCTGTGCGCCATGGTCGTTGTCCGTCGTCCACATCGAACGGATGACGGCGAGGTCGTCCACGCACTCGCCAACGTGCGGCCACCAGTCGCTGATCTCGATCCCGCTCCGGCCCCGCTTCGAGTGTCCCACCTGGAGCGGGTAAACCTTCGGCTGGACCTTGTGTTGGCCCGCGACGAACTCGCGCAGGTTCTTCTTCAGGAAGGGCGAGTCGATGACCTCCTTGTGCGGCGTCTCGTCGAACGTCTTGCCGGCGTACTGGTTCAATGCCGGCTTGGGGTCGAAGCTCTCGACGTGGCTCGTCCCGCCGATCATGAACAGCCAGATGACGTTCTTGGCCTTCGGCGGGAAGTGCGGTTGGCCGTCGGGCAGGTGCCCAGGTGGCGGCGCAGGGCGACGCCGTCGCGCTGGAGCATCGCCCCGAGCGCCAGCCCGGTGAAGCCCATGCCGAGGTCGGCCAGAAACGCGCGTCGGGGAAATCGTCGGCAGCTCGGGTCCATGATCGAGGCTCCTGAATGCATCCATCCGGACGGGTCGTTGGACCGGGAGTCGCGCCGGGTTCAGGCGAGGATCGGCCGGATGGGCTGGCCGTGGTCGATGTCGAGCCGCTTGTAGCCGGGGACCTCCAGGCGTCGGGAGTCGAGCCCGAGCTGGTGCAGGACGGTGGCGTGGATGTCGGTGACGTAGTGGCGGTCCTCGACGGCGTGGAAGCCGAGCTCGTCGGTGGCGCCGTGGACGACGCCGCCCCGGATGCCGCCGCCGGCCATCCACGACGAGAAGCCGAACGGGTGGTGGTCGCGGCCGTCGCCGTTCTGGGAGCCGGGCGTCCGGCCGAACTCGGTGGCCCAGACGACGATCGTCTCGTCGAGCAGCCCGCGGCGCTTGAGGTCCTTCAGCAGTCCGGCGATCGGCCGGTCCACCTGGTTGCAGAGCTTGGCGTGGCCGGCCTTGAGGTTGGAGTGGGCGTCCCAGGCGCCGGCGCCGCCGTTGGAGCCGTGGAAGATCTGCACGAACCGAACCCCACGCTCGACGAGCCGCCGGGCGGTCAGGCAGAGTTGGCCGAAGGGGCGGGTCTCGTCCTGGTCGAGCCCGTAGAGCGACTGCGTGTTGGACGTCTCGGCATCGAAGTCCACGACCTCGGGCACCGACATCTGCATTCGGAACGCCAGTTCATACGACTTGATCCGGGCCCGAAGCTGGGGATCGTCCGGGTACTTGACGGCGGAGATCCGGTTCAGGCGGTCGATCAGGCCGAATTCCCCGGCCTGCTCCTCCCGGTAGACGTCCTTCCCGGGCGCGGCGAAGGGCAGGGGGTTTTTCGGGTCCACCTCGAGCTGCACGCCGTCGTGCTCGGGCCCGAGGTAGCTGGCACCGTGGCCGTTCATGCCGCCGCAGCAGTCGGCGATCGGCGTGCCCAGGACGACGAACTGCGGCAGCTCCTCGTTGAGCGAGCCGAGGCCGTAGTGGACCCACGAGCCGATCGTCGGGAACGGCCCTTCGAGCGAGTGCCGCCCGGTGTGGAACTGGAGCTGGGCGCCGTGGTTGTCGTTGGTCGTCCACATCGAGCGGATGACGGCGAGATCGTCGACGCACTCGCCGACGTGCGGCCACCAGTCGCTGACCTCGATCCCGCTCTGGCCCCGCTTCGAGTAGTCCCACCTGGAGCGGGTAGAGCTCGTGCCGGATGTGGCCGTTGGCGTCGTTGGCGACGGCGATCCGGACGTTCTTCGTGAACGGCGAGTCGAGGACGCTCCTTGTGGGGCGACTCCTCGATCGTCTTGCCGGCGTGCCGGGTCAGCTCGGGCTTCGGGTCGAAGCTCTCGACGTGGCTGGTCCCGCCGATCATGAACAGCCAGATGACGTTCTTCGCCTTCGGCGGGAAGTGCGGGCGGCCGTCGGGCGGGGCCCAGGTCGGCCTCGCCGCGCGGGCGACGCCGTCGCGGTGGAGCATCGCCCCGAGCGCCAGCCCGGTGAAGCCCATGCCCAGGTCGGCCAGGAAGGCGCGGCGGTGGGTCGGTTGCGAGTGGGGATTCATCGTCGCGGCCTCTCGCGGCAAGAGCGTGCGCCATTACCGGATCGTGAGGAAGTCGGTGTGGTTCATCAGCACGTGGACCAGGTTCTCGCGGGCCCGCTGGCGTGGGTCCGGGGACGGGGGAACGGTGTCCTCCGGCCCGCTTTCGAAGGGCGTGAGGCCGTTCGGTTCGGCGAGCCGCTCGGCCTGTCGCGCGAGATAGCTCAGGCAGGCGTCCCGCTCCTCGGGGACGGGGCCTCGTCCGAGGACCTGCTCGAAGGCGACGGCAATGAACGAGGCGTCACCCTGATCGCCCACCTCCTCGGCGAGCTTGCCCGCGAGAACGCGGGACTGACGCGAGTGTCAGGGGGCTGTTGGAGAGGGCCAGCGCCTGCTGCGGGACGACGCTCACGTCACGGCGGTAGCAGGAGTTGACGTTGGCCGAGTCGAAGAGCCGCAGGAAGGTGGCCCGCTTCTCCTTCGCGTGCCGGAAGTACAGGCTGCGGCGCGGCGTGGTCGAGAGCAGTCTCCGGGTCGAGGTCCGGCCCGCCGAGGGTCGGGTCGAGCGAGCCGGCGACGTGGAGGACGTTGTCCCGGACCAGCTCGGACTCCATCCGCCTCGGGTTCATCCGCCAGAGGTAATGGTTCTGGGGATCGATGGCCGCGTTCGGGTGGTCCGCCGCGGCCCAGGACTGCATCCGGTAGGCCCGCGACGTGACGATCAGGCGGTGCAGGTGCTTCAGGCTCCAGCCGGAATCCATCAACTCGACGGCCAGCCAGTCGAGCAGTTCGGGATGGCTCGGGGCCTTGCCGTTGAGGCCGAAATCGAAGACCGTCTCGACCAGCGGCGTGCCGAAGTGCCGCATCCAGACGTGATTGACCGCGACCCGCGCCGTCAGCGGGTTGTCGCGATCGGTGATCCAGCGTGCCAGGGCCAGCCGGCGGCCGGTGCTGGTCGTCGGGCCGCACCGGGGTCAGCGGCGTGTAGCTCGCGGGCAGCGGGCCATCGAGCGCCTTCGTCGGCGTCCTCGACGGCCTTGCTCGCGTCGGCCAGCGCCTTCTCGGCCGCCTCGACGGCCTGCTTGGTCTTGGGGTCGTCCTCCTTGAGGGCCGCGCCGGGCGTCGGCCAGCGCTTTCTCGGCCTGGGCCCGGTCACGAGTCGGCCTTGGCGAGAGCGGCCCGACGCTCGGCCAGCCCGGCGCGGAGCGTGAGCAACTCGACGAGACGATCGTCGGGCGTCTTCGCATAGCGTGCCTCGTCGGCGCTCAGCCGCGCCTCGACGGCCTCAAGCTCGGCCAGGGCGGCCTTCAACCCGCGCTCGGCGAGGCGAAGCGGGGACGTGTCCTTCTCCTCGCCTTTCGGTTCGTCCTCACCTTCGGCGGTCGGTTGACTCTGCTCCCGGGCCTTCTCAAGCTCGGCCCGTGCCGTCTCGACGACGGCCTCGGCGGCAGCCAGGGTTTCCCGGCGGAGATAGTCGCGAGCACCCGGGTAGTACGCCTCGGTCGGCAGCGTGACCGGGGTGATGTCCAACCCGGCGTCGAACATCCCCGGCACGGCGGGTTCGAGGGGGTGGTCCTCGACCGGCTGCTTCTCGTCGCCCCGCTGGAACAGGTACGTAGGACGGTCGGCGTAGGCATCGTAGACCCGGACCAGGCCGTCCTTGGAGGTGTCGGCCTGGCCGGGCAGACGGTCGGTGGCGATCTCGTGAGGCTCGAAGAAGGCGCGGAAGCGGTAGTAGTCGGCCTGGGAGATCGGGTCGTACTTGTGGTCGTGGCACTTGGCGCAGGCGATCGTCAGGCCGAGGAACGCCTTGGGCGTGTGCTCGACCGTGGAGTCGAGCCAGATGTTGCGGTTGAACTTGTACCAGTTGCGGACGAGATAGCCGGTGGCGCGGAGCGTCTCGGGGTCGTCGGGGGCGATCTCGTCGCCGGCCAGCATCGCGCGGACCATCTGGTCGTAGCCGGTGTCGGCGTTGAGCGACTCGACGATCCAGTCCCGCCAGCGCCAGATGTGCGGCTGGCTCTCGCGGACCTCCTTGCCGTAGCCGTCCCAGTCGCTGTAACGCCAGACGTCCATCCAGTGCCGGCCCCAGCGCTCGCCGTAGTGGGGGCTCTCCAGCAGGCGATCGACGGCCCTCTCGTACGCATCGGGCCGATCATCCGCCAGGAAGGCGTGCAGCTCCTCCCGAGTCGGGGCCAGCCCGGTCAGGTCGAGCGCGACGCGACGCAAAAGCATCGCCCGGTCCGCCGGCGGCACGGGAACAAGGCCCTGACGATCGTGCTCGTAGGCGAGGAAGGCATCGATCGGGTTCGCGCTCCAGTCCGGGTCGCGGACGGGCGGAACCTCCGGCCGGGTCGGGGGCTGGAATGCCCAGTGGTCCTTCGGGTCTTGCTGGGGGGCCTCGTCCTCCGGCGCGGGGGCACCGGCGGCGATCCAGCTTTGTATCATCCCGATCTGCTCGTCGCTGAGCGGTTCCCCCTCCGGCGGCATCCGGAACCCGGCCGAGCCGGAAAGGGCATCGACGAGGTAGCTTTCCTCGACCTTGCCGGGTTCGATCACCGGCCCCGTGTAGCTCCCCTTGCGCATGAGGGAGACGGTGTCGAGCCGCAGTTCCGCCTCCTGCTTCAGGGCCCCGTGGCAGGCATAGCAACGCGCGGTCAGGACCGGCTTGATGTCGCGGAGGTAATCCACGTCCTCGGCCTGGACCGTCGGCACAACCAGCCCCGACACGATCAGAAACGCCGCAAGACGTGAGCGCATTCGAACTACCTCCTGACACCCGTTGCGTCAACGACGCCTGGAGAGCATCGTCAGAACGTCCTCATGGGTGGGCAACAATTGTTCGATTTTACAGGCGGGTCGTCGTGTTTCACAATCCTCAATCGAATTCCTTTACTGCAACATCCCGCGCCCCCAGAGGGGCCAGCACGACTCGACGCGACCCTGGCGATGGCCGAGAACCCGGTCGTGGAGGACAAAGGTGAGATCGCTGTATCCCGGAACCACCATGACTTTACGGCCGATCGGGAGGTCCGCTTGGGCGGCTGGATCCACCTCAATGGTCGCGTGCTCGGCGGAAAGGCCCAGGACCGGGCACGACGGGTAGCCGGTGAGAATCGGGTCGGCCTTGTGATCGCTCAGCGACTTCTTGCCGGCGTCCAGGATCGCCCGATCCGCCCTGGGACGGCTGACAATGGTCGCCAGCACGGCGAGGGCCGGCCGGTGGCTCCGAACGCCACAGGTCTCCGTGTAATAGCGGCACGCGAAGATGCCGCCACCGGCCTGGAGTTCGGTCGGTCCAGGCAGTTCGGCCGTGTACTGGTACGACCCCGTGCCGCCGGCCGAGACGATCCGACAGGGCAGGCCGGCCCCCTCCACGGCGGCCACCGCCGCGTTCAGGCGAGTCGATGGCCCGTTCGATTTCCCGGCGCTTCTCGACCGGGTCGGGGATCATGAGCGTGTGCCCCTCGTAGCCCATCACGCCGTCGAGCCGCAGTCCCGGGCTCTCGGCGATGCGCCTCGCCAGCGCGACGGCGTCCTCGGCCGATCCGACACCGGTTCGGCCCATGCCGAGGTCCACATCCACGAGCAGGCCGATGGTGGTCCCCGCCGTCCGGGCCGCGGCCGACAGGGCGGGGAGCTGTTCGACGTGGTCAACCGTCGCCTTGACGTCCGCCTGGCGCTGGAGGGCCGCCAGCCGGGCGGCCTTGCTCGGCCCGACGACGAGGTGGGCGATCAGGATGTCGGTGATTCCCCCGGCGGCCATCACCTCGGCCTCGGAGACCTTGGCCACCGTCACGCCGATCGCCCCGGCCCGCAGCAGGGCATGGGCAATCGCGGGGTTCTTGAATGCCTTGCCGTGGGGCCGCCAGTGCTTGCCCGATCCCCGGATCGTTTCCGACATCGTGCCGACGTTATGCTCGAAGGCGTCGAGGTCGAGAAGGAGCGCCGGGGTGTCGAGATCGTCGAGCGTCAAGCCGATCGGGCTCAGTTGCATGGGCGGACCTCGGCCGTCGAAACAGGGTCGGGACTTCTTCGCAGGAGCTCCACCACCTTAACGGCACCGGGGCCGCACGGCGGAAGTCCCGACCCATGCGTACGCGGCGAGAGACCGCCGATCAAAGGTAGATCGTGGGCATGATCACGTGTGACGTTCTCGCCGGCGACCTGATCCCACGTATAGTTCATGCTCCAGGGAGCGATGAAGTGGTAACCGCTCGGGGTGACGTACTGCATCCACCGGAGGCCGAACGAGTCGGTGCCCCCCTGACCGTAGAGGTAGTCGTTGCCGAAGAACGACGAGACGAGCACGTCGTTACCCGAGCCGCCCCACAGTTGGTTGATCTCCCCGCCGTCATAATAGCCGGCGTCGAGATAATCGTTGCCCGATCCGCCGAAGATCTGATCGCTGCCGTCCATGCCATAGAGGACGTCGTTTCCCCCGTTGCCACTCAGGGTGTCGTCGCCGTCGCCGCCGGTGATGAAGTCGAAGCTGTTGCCACCGATCAACGAGTCGTTGCCAGACTCCGCCGAGCCAGTGTGTTGGTTCCACCACCGCCGACCAGGGTGTCGTTGCCAAGGCCTCCGTTGGCGATGGTATTCCGATCGGTGTTGTTGTGGAACTCATCGCTCCCGTTGTTCCCCTCGAAGTGGATCGTGCCACCCGGCATGAGCAGGATGGCCGGGAACGAGGCGCTGTCCGGGTCCGACGGGGCCGACGGGAACAACTCGGGGACGCCGTTATCGAGCACCTCGACGGCGTAGGTGGCGAAGAAGGGGAAGTCGTCGCTGACCTGCACGACCACGTCGTCGTTCCTGTCGGTGCCGTCGATCCACAGATCTTGGTAAACCGTAAATCCACTCGGGACGTCCGGCACTTCCGCGGGATCCACGGGGTTCGTCCCGTAGGCGGTCGACAACAAGTTCCGTTGCTCCAGGCCCTCGAGTCGTGGCGTTCGCCCGCCTCGGATCGCCCGCCCGGTCGTTCGCCGAGCCCTGTTCCATGTGTTGAATAATCTCATCGATACCTCCTCGTGTGTGAGACGCTGATCCGGGACTGGCCCGGGGCGGCACGCTCCCCTGTCGCCGGCCGCATCGAGCGTGACGGCGTCCTCGGGCCCCTTCATGGGGACCGCATCGCGTTGGGGTGCGGCTCGCCGCCGCATGGGGCCGGTCGCGGCCACGCGCCACGACGTCCCGGATCGCTGTTCATCCGAGGTCGGGCCGTCGCCCGTCCCCGTCAGCAGCTACTACGAGTGAGGCTGGAAAATGGGACTTATGAGAGTAAGATTTGTCGTATCATACAAAGATTTCGATTTATGGACTTGATTAATGGTCGGGCAGGTGGTGGGAAGGGGCAGGCTCGCTCCTCTCGGCGGGTGGTGCCACCCGCCGAGAGGAGCGAGGGGAGGTAAGCCCGGGTCATTCGCTGCCGGAGGAGGAAGCCCCGGCCTTGCGTTCGCGGTCGGTGAACGGCTCCAGCGCATGGTTGGCGACGCGGACGACGTAGGCGTTGGGGTCCTCCCGGGCGCGCTCGAGGGCCTCGACGGCCGGCGCGGCTACCTCGTCGATCCGGTCGAGGATGTTGATGGCCGCGAGCCGGGCCCACTCGTCGCGGCGCTGCTCCTGGAGAATGGCGGCCAGGGGAGCGACGGTCTGCTCCGGCATGCCGAGGCGGCAGAGGGCGTCGGCGGCGGCGACTCGGACGATGGGAGAGTCATCCTTCAGCAGCGGCCCCAGCGCCGCGGTCGCCTGAGAACCAGCCTGATCGCCGAGCGAGCCGAGGCCGATGGCGGCCCAGTAACGGATGGCGTCATCCTTGTCGTCCAGCAACTCGATGAGCTTGTCGACGTTCTTTGGATCGCGAGCGTTGGCCAGGTCGGCCGTGGCGGCGATGCGATCGAAGGGATAGCTTTCCGGGTTCTCCCGGACGGCGTCGTAGGGGGGACGGTCGCCGAAGCGAGTGCGAAGGTCGTGCTCGGGGAGGAAGCCCAGGTCGAGGATCTCGCGCTGCCAGCCGCGGCATTTGTCGCGGAGACGCTTGAGGATCGCCTGATGCTCGGGGGAACCGGCCAGGTTGTGGATCTCGTCGGGGTCGTTCTGGTTGTCGTAAAGTTCCTCGGTCGGCTTGGTGAGGGCCATGAAGGTGGCCGGGCCGTCGGTCAGCTTGCCCTCGTCGGCCAGACGTTGCCAGACCTGCATGGTGGGCATTTCGTACAGGTAGCTGATGTACTGGTCGTGGAACCAGGGCCGCTCGGGATGGAAATTGCGGATGTACGTGTATCGATTGTCGCGGGCCATGCGGATCAGGTCGTACCGTTCATCCATGCGGTCGCGGAAGCCGTAGACGTATTCCCGAGGTTCGCCGGCCTGCTTGCCGAGGAAGGCCACGCCCTGCATGTGGTCGGGGATCGGCACGCCGGCCAGGCTCAGGACGGTTGGGGCGAGGTCCACGAACGAGATCAGGCGGTCGGTGGCCGTGCCCGGTTCTCCGGGGGCCAGGTGCTTGAACTTCTCGGGTGTAGAGACCAGGAACGGCACGCGGGTGCTGGAATCGTACAGCCAGCGCTTGCAGCGCGGCATGCCGGCGCCGTGGTCGCCGTAGAAGATGACGATGGTGTCGTCGGTCAGGCCGTCCTGCTCCAGTTCATCGAGAATCCGGGCGGCTTCCTTGTCCATGTAGGTGATGTTGTCGGCGTAGTGGGCCCAGTCCTCGCGGACCTCCGGGGTGTCCGGGAGATAGGCCGGGACGTGGGCCCTGGCGGGGTCATGACGCTCCTTGTCGGTGAAGTCCTTCGTGCGTTCACGTTCGGCCTTCTCGGGGAGCCGGATCTGGCTCTCGTGGGTGGAGGTCAGGTTGAAGATCGCGAAGAACGGCTGGCCCGGCTTGCGGTTGCGCCAGTGCGCCTGTCTTGCTGGACTCGTCCCAGGTGTCCTTCGGGGCGTTCAGGTTGTAGTCGGTCTTGACGTTGTTGGTGCAGTAGTAGCCGGCGTCGCGGAGATAGGCCGGGTAGAGCCGCACCCCCTCGGGCAGCAGCCCCTGGCAGCGCATGTGCTGGGAGCCGATCGAAGGAGGGTACATGCCGGTGATGATCGTCGAGCGGGCCGGGGCACAGACGCCGATGGTGGCGAAGGCGTTGTCATACCGAACCCCACGAGCGGCGAGGCGGTCGAGGTTCGGGGTGACGGCGTAGTCGTCGCCGTAACAGCCGAGGTTCGGGCTGATGTCCTCACAGGTGATCCACAGGATGTTCGGCCGGGCCGGATCGTCGGCCCGCGCCCCCACGGCCCCGAGGGAGAGCCCGAGGACGAGAAGCCCCAGCGCTCGATACAAACACGTTGCTGCCGTTTTGCTCATGGCGATCGATTCCCTGGGAGGAAGACATGGCAATTCGTGTCGCCAGGCCCCGGCGGCAACACGATGGACGGTGCCCCGATACCGAAGCGCCTTGTTCGCCAGGACTATCACACCCAACGACCCGGAGCAATGACGCATTCCCATCCCGGAACACTCAGCTCAAGTCATCGCACCTTGAGACTCCCTGGGGGGTGTTGCGCCAGATCGGCGTCATTTTCCCGGAACCCCGGAAAGGTTCCCGTAGCATGCCCTTGAGGACGCCGGTACGATACAGGGGAAATCCCAGCCCTCAATCTAATGTTCGGCCAGGCTGCGGTGGAGCGGAACAAGCCGTCGACCCGCACCCGAGACGCGGAGCGAACCCCACATGGCGCGTTCCGAGCCAGAGGAGAGAACGGCGACAGTCGTCGTGCGGACGTTGAATCTCGTCGAGCAACCGCTCGCGACGATCCACTGTCTGCAATGTGACGAACCCCTCGAGATCCATCAGCCCGACGCCGCCTTTCCGGAACGCATGCTCGGAACCTGCGACCATTGCCATCGCTGGTATCTCTGGGATTTCGACCCCAACTCCGATGAGGCCGTGATGGTCTTGCTGCCCTCCGACGCGTTCCGCCAGGGGACGCCGCCGGCTCAATAACACAGGAACCGGGGGCTTCGAGGACAATCCCGGTTCGGTGTCATCCCCCGGGCGTGCTCGCACGGCCGGGTCGGCCGACCGGCGAGCCGGCCGTTGCAAGCCCGAGTTGATTCGGCATCGGAACACATGAGGATGGATTCGCTCGATCCAGGGCCCATTCGAATGCACGATGCCCTTCGCGCCAGAATCGGCGGGGGCCATAACCGCCGGCGCGAGCGCCCGGCCGTGCACAAACCAGACGACGAGGCACGTTCCCGCGAAGAAGGCCCGGTGTGCTCGTGCCGAGAGGAACACCCCGGCCCGCCCCCGGCCGACACGCAGGATCGCCAGCCGCTCCGCCTGGAACCGCACGTGCAACGCCTCGTCGTTGAGGATGCGATCACACAATGCCCGGAGCCTCGGCGACGCGGTGGCGTCCTTCAGGGCGGCGTAGTAGACCTGAGCGATCACCTCGGCCGTGATCAGAACGGCGATCGACAACTCGAGCCCGGCCAACTTGCGAAGCTGTCGGAACACCGTATCGGGCCAGGTTCGACGGATCGTGCCGAGCCCCTCGCAGTCGAGCACGAGGGCCAGGTCCCGGGCGTGCCTCTGCTCCTCGGCGATGAACAACCGGATCGCATCCGCGTACGCCCTGTCACCGAATTGCGAGGCGTAGGCCCGTGCCCGTTCCATCAGGTGGCGTCCCTCAGAGCTCTCGCCAAGCTGGAACCCCTGGATCGAACGGCCGACGGCCCGACACTCAACCTTGTTGAACTCGGGAGGCCCTGGTAACGGCCGCCCCTGGAGGGACACCGCACCGGCGCGGAAGATGTCGACCCACTCCTCGGACGGACGTAACGGCTCACGCATGGGCCTCGACCCCCTCGTTGGGTGACAGGGCGAACAACGCCTGCTCAACCTGGTTGATGGTGTCCTCAAGGGTAGACGTGCCGGCCGTCAGGCCGACCACTGACAAACCCGTCGAACCATGACGGATCGAGGTCCGAAGGTCCCTGGACGTGCCAGGCGGGTCGCCCGCGCTCAAGGCAGCGGGCCGCCAGTTGCTTCGTGTTGTTCGAGTTCGCCCCACCCACGACCACGACCGCCTCGACCCGATCCAGGAGCCGCTCCAATGCCCGCTGTCGGTCCTTCGTCGGCCGACAGATCGTGTCGACGAACCGGACCTCGGCGCCCGGGTTGCACCGCTGGATCGCGACCAGGGTGTCCCTTGCCGTGCGGTCGGCCGTCGTCGTCTGGCAGATCACGCCGAGCCTTGTGTGAGGATAGGGACGGACCTCGTCGACCGACTGAACCACATCGACGGACTCCAGGTCCTCGACAATGCCCTGGACTTCCACATGCCCGCGCTTGCCGATCACCAGGACGTGATAGCCCTCATCCCGAAGGGAACGAGCGGCCTGGTGAGCGCGAAGGACCAGCGGACAGGTCGTGTCGATCAAACGCCGCCCAAATCCTTCAAGCCGTCGGCGCTCGGTGTTGCTGATCCCGTGGGCGGTGATCAGCACGAACGGCGTCGGCGGGACGACGCCAACCCGTTCGGACTCGTCCAGGACACGAAAGCCCCGATCGTCGATCCGCCGTTGTACCTCGGCGTTGTGGACCAGCTCACCGTGAACGGTGACCTCCTCGGGTCGGGCCACGGTTTCCATCACCTCCAGCGCATCGCGCACGCCGAAGCACATCCCCATCGCGTCCGCACGAATCACTCGCATCGAGTCCTCCTTGTTGTTTGCTTTGCCATGCAAAGTTCAAGCCCACGAGTTGCGGGAGCGGTCGTCGAGCGACGGCGACTGGTCTCCAGGCTCAGGCGGGCGACCAACCCTCGGAGAGACCGGGATTGGACCGATGCTGGGCGGTGGCCCGGGCCGGGTCGGGTTCTCGGTCGGGCTCGGAGCCGCGCGGCCGCCGCGGCGTCGGCGACGACGTGTTCGAGCACGGCGACGTAGTCAAGGAAGCGTCGGCGGCCTTCGGGAGTCAGGCGACAGAGGGTCTGTGGCCGGCGACGCCGGGTCGATTTCCACAGTTCCACGAGGCCCTCGTCGTGGAGGGCCTGGAGGTGTCGGCTGAGGTTTCCGTCGGTCAGGGCGCAGAGGTCTTTCAGGTCGGCGAAGAGCAGGCCGTCGAGATGGGTGGCCAGGGAGGTCATGATCCCGAGGCGGGCCTTTTCGTGGATGATCCGCTCCAGGCCGTCGTAGGCGAAACGGCCGGGCGTGCTGGTCACGCCGCCAACGGGGCCGGGCACGTTGTCCGAACCGGGTTCAGGCCAGGCTCTGGGTTTCGCCATCGCCTCGCTCCAGGGTCCAGTAGAGCACCGCGGCGGCCAGCAACTGGCCGACGCCGAACGGAATACCCATCGCCCAGGGGGCCAGGGCCGCGTCACCTCGGGCCAGGGCCAGGCAGGTGACTCCCGAGGCCAGGTAGAAGACAGCCACGCCGAAGGTGGCGCGGGGTAAGAGTCGGCACGACGCGAAGATCCCCAGGCTGAAGAGCACCTGCCAGAGCCCCGGGAGCACCCAGATTGTCTCGGGAGCGGCCCGGGTCAGTACGGCAGTGACCAGCCCACCAGCCACCAGGCTCGGCACGAACTGCTCGATGGCGAGCCAGGTGATGCGACGTCGCCAGGCCGAGGCCGCAGCCCCTCGCAGGGCCATGCCCACGCCAGCGGCAATCGCGCTGACGACCGCCGCGGCGACCCACAGGCCCAGGTAGGCCCCGACCTGCCGTTCCGGGGCGGGGACCCAGGCGTCCTGGATCGCCATGGCGCCGAAAGCCAGCAACCCGGAGAACGCCACCGGGGCCGCCCGGTAGCCCCGAAAAACCTCCGTCCGCGCCATCTGGAGCCGTATTTCGGCGATCTGCGTCAGCGCATCGCGAAGCTCCATGATCGCTTGTCCCCTGGCGTCAAGCTCGAGAGCGGACCTTCGTTCCTTCGTCCCCCGACAGGCTTGCTCTTTGCATTATAAAGTAACGGGCCGGTCGGCCAGGGTCAAGGGAGTTGTCCGAGGCGTCAGGGGCATTCCAAGATCGGGCTTCGGGAGGGCGAGGCTCCGGCCGAGCCGCCCGTCCCATCCCGACGGCTCGGCCGGAGCCTCGCCCTCCCGGTTACGGTTGCGTCTCGGGTGAAAACCGAGGGAATCGGTGAGGATAGGAGGTCCGGATCAGGCGACGGGGCGACGGATCGGGACGGCGGGCAGCCGTCGACGGTGGCGGATCAGGAACCATCGGAGCCTCAACCGTAACCGCATCTCGACCATCCGGAGATGCAGCCGCCGGGCCCATTGTAATTGAAAGGAAAGCCGCATCACCCACAGTCGCAGGTACAGCCGCCAGGGCCAGAGCCGTCGGGCTCGACGGGGCGACGACAACGGGCTCACTCCCGTCGCCGCGCCTGTCTCCGGGCAGATCAGGCGAAGGCGGCCTTCCGAGACGAGGATCGTCCGCCGGGCCGGCAACGGCACCTTGGGTTCGGCCTCAGGCGGTGGCGCACACATCGTCGGATGCACTCGGGGTCTCGGATTCGGATGTGGACAGGGGAATCAAGGAGAGGCCCGACTCGCCGAGTCGGGCTTTCGCGATCACATATTTCGCTGGGATCGTGATCATCTCGCCGAAGAGTCGTGCCCAGAGCCCAGTGCCGACCGGGACCAGCAGATGCTCGAAGCCGTACTGGTCGCGCTTGCGTCGGACGCGACTTCCGGGGGGGGCCTCGACGAGGGCGATGATCCGGTCGTCCGGGTTCTGACGAATCAGTCGACGTTCGCGGATCGTGATCAGGGTCCCGGACTTGTCCCGAAGTGTGCGGCATGCGAGATAGACTGGGAGCTGCATGATAAAATCATCCGCACAAAGTCCATTTCATGCGTCGAGGCGTTCCGCGAGTGAGGATGGCCTGGATCGCCCGCGCTCGCAACATGGGATGAACGGCAACCTAAAGTCGGCCCCTGAACCCTACGAGAAATCGTACAGGCACTGTTTTGAGAAGTAAATACCGTCGCTTGCAACGCCTCACACCGGTCTGCTCGCTTGAGGCGTCCCGGCGACACGGCGAGCAGGCCCGTACCCGGACGTCGCCTTTTCGCGACGTATGACAGGATGGGCCTCGACCTCGTTGCTATGAGGTCACGGTCACGCGAACTTGGTTCTCATCCCGTCGATCGTGCGTCGGGTGGATTTCACGCAAGGGATGTCGTCTCCGGAGACGGGGACGGGGACGAACTGGCCCTTGTCGGGGTCGTAATCGAGAACCTCGCCCTTCTCGAATTGATAGACCCAGCCGTAGAGATGCATCTCGCCGCGGGCCATGGCCGAGGCGACGGTCGGGTGGGTGCGGAGGTTCTCGAGCTGGGCCAGGACGTTCTCCTGGATGGCGGCTTCGAGCTTGCGGCGGTCGTCCAGGAAGGAGTAATTCTCCTTGAGGACCCGGCGGGTCGTCTCGGCGTTCTGTTGCAGGAACGAGGCGACGGCTGGTAATTCCCCGAGCTGTTCCGGATGGAGCAGGCCCTGCATCGCGCCGCATTGCGAGTGGCCGCAGACGACGATCTCGCGAATGCCCAGGGCGGCGACGGCGTATTCGATCGTCGCCGCCTCGCCACCGCCGCTCGCCGAGGAACCGTAGGGCGGGACGATGTTGCCAGCGTTTCGGAGCACGAACAACTCACCCGGGTCGGCCTGGGTCAGCAGGTTCGGGTCGAGCCGGGAGTCCGAGCAGGTGATAAACAGGGTGCGCGGGGCCTGCCCACTGGCGAGGTTCTCGAACAGGCTGCGTTTCGACTCGAAGACATCCGCCCGAAACCTGTGGAGGCCCTTGACGAGTTGCTGCATGACAGTCGGCTCTCAATGTGGGCTCAATCGAGTTCGTACGGCATCCGGCATCAGTTCCCAGCACGGGCCATCTTATCGACTGGCTGGCACGACCGGAAGAACGACGTGTGATGGATGTTCGGCATCGTGCGCCACGGTGTTGTCGGCCGCGACATTCCGACGGCTTGTTCCCAGCGGTTCGCCGGTGTTCGGGTTCACGTCGAATCGGGGGTAATTGCTGCTGGACACGTCGATGCGAACTCGGTGTCCGGCCTTGAACACGTTCGAGGTGGGATAGAGCGGGATCGTGATGGGCACGACATCGCCCGGCTCATAGGTGGCCTGATGGTCCAGTCCCTCGCGGTAGCGGAGCCGCAGGATCGAGTCGCCGATGTTCAGGTCGTAGCCCAAAGGATAATCCGCGTTCGGCGGGACCTCGTCGATCAGCTTCGCGGTGAAGTCGGTGTCGGGGGCGGTCGAGGCGACCCAGAGTTTCACCATCACGGTCCCTGTCACCTCGACATCCTCCGGCAGCGGTTCGGACCGGAAGACCAGCACGTCGGGCCGCTCCGAGAGCGGCACCGAGCTGTCGGCGGCGTGGGTGTTCTCCCGGGGACGTTGATCGTAGCCGCCGTTGGTCATCAGGTTGTTGTTCGAGGAGATGTTGCCGCCGATGGTCGGAACCGGGTGGGACGGGTCGAACCGGAAGGTGGTGCGGCTATCGGACGCCGAGGGTTCCTCGGCGTCGAGGGAGCCGTCGGCGTGCAGGTAGAAGCGGCTCGGTTGCGCCCGCTCGAGGGGCCAGCCCTTCTCGGCCCGCCAGGAACCGCCGTGCAGGAGTCGGCCATCGGGCGAACGGCGGTCGTCGCCGGTGCCCATGACGTAGATCAGGACCGGCGGATCGTCCTCGACGCCGTTGTCGAGCCCCTTCAACCAGTGATCGTACCAGCGGAGTCGGAAGGCGTTGAGGTCGATGGCGGCCTCGTCGGTGAACTGGACCTCCCCGGACACGTTCGACCGCTGCGAAGCGTGAACCCAGGGGCCGATCACAAGCCGCTGGGGCGATTCCTTGGCGGTCGAGAGGCCTCGTAGTTCATGGCCACCTGGCGGGTCCACGAGTCGTACCAGCCGGTCAGGTGCAAGGCGGGAACGTCGGCGTAGTCGTCGACGTGATCGACGACCGACATGCCCTTGACGTGCCAGATCGGGTCTTCGGGGCCGGCGCGCAGGGCCTCGACGATCCAGGATTCCAGTTCCGGCACGACCCGTAGCGGCGTTGTGCCCGCGATCAGCGGCAGGTTGTCCACATGCTCCCGGATGCGGTGGGCCTGCTCGTCGAGGGCGGCTTTCAGCGCCGGGTTCGCGAGGGCCTGCGGGCTCGCGGGCTCATGAAGAACGCCCAGTTCAGGAACCGCAACTCGAAAGCCCCGCCGTGCCGCATGCCGGCCACACCACAGTTGGAGAGGGCGTCGATCGGGATCATCGTCGTCAGGTGGGGCGGGTTCATCTCGGCCAGCGCGTGCTGGGTACCGCCCGGATAGCTGGTGCCGAACGTTCCGACCTTGCCATCAGACCAGTCCTGTTTCGCGATCCACTCGACGACGTCGTAGCCGTCCTCCGGATCATCCACCATCGACCGCCAGGTCCCCTCGCTGGCGAACTGGCCGCGGACGTCGTTCATCACGACGACGTAGCCCCGCTGAGCGTAGTACCGGGCCTCGGCCGCGCCGCCCGTCCTTGTTGTATGGCGTGCGCGGAGAGCGCCGGGAACCTGCCTTCGGCCGGTTCCTCCCCCTTCGCCGGCCGATATACGATCCGCCGCCAGTCGGATGCCGTCCCGCATGGGGATCATCACGTTCGACTCGACGACGACGTCGTACTGGGCCTCTCGATCCGCGACCTTCGGGGCCTGCGCCGGGGCGAGGGCCGGAACCAGGAAGACGAGGAAGGGCAGGAAGGCGAGGTGGAGGCGGATCGAGGGTGTCATCATCGTTCGCTCGTCGCGGGGCAGGTTGGGTTGGGCTCGGCGACCACACGCGTCTTGAGAGCGATCGCAGCGACAGGATCGCCAGAAATCCGGAAAGGATCGACCAGGAGTGCCGCATGGCGAGAACGCTCAACGGGATCGGATGCAAGGTCGTGGTTGCCGGACCGAAGAAGGAATCGCCCGAGCGAAGCCACGCCTGCAGGTTCAAAGGATCGCGTGCAGCACCTCACCCCGGCTGGCCGGGAAGGGACGGTTCAGAGAGTCGCGGAACTGGCGGTCGGGGCGACACCCAGGCAGTGGAAGATGGTGGCGGTGAGGTCCTCAGGGCGGACCATGCCTTCGCGGGGATGACCGCCAACGGCGTCGGATGCGCCGTACACTTGCCCTCCCCGAACACCGCCCCCGGCCAGGGCCACCGAGAAGACGGAGCCCCAGTGGCCCCTCCCGCCGCCGGGTTGGAGACGGGGCGAGCGGCCGAACTCGGCCATGCAGACGACGAGCGTCTCGTCGAGCAGGCCGCGTCGGGAGAGGTCTTCGAGCAACGCCGAATAGGCCCGGTCCATCGGTGGGACGAGGACGTCCTTGAGCCGGTTCGTCTCGTCGGTGTGGCTGTCCCAGCAGGGGTTGGCCGAGGGTTCCTCGGGGCCGCGATACCAGTTGACCTGGACCAGACGCACCCCGGCCTCGACCAGTCGACGGGCCAGCAACGTGCCCTGACCGAACGGGGTCTTGCCGTAGCGATCCTGGATGGTTTCGGGCTCGTCCTCCAGACGAAAGGCCTCGCGGGCTCCGGAGGAGCGGAGCAGGTCGTAGGCCTGGCGAGTCTGGCGATCGAAGGCGGCGACGGGTTCGGTGCGGTCGAGGAACTCCAGGCCGGCGGGCGATCCGGTCGATCAGGTCCCGGCGCGAGGCGAGCCGATCCGGCCCCAGGTCGGCCGGCAGGCCGATCTCCTCGACCGCGTAACCTTCGGGCGTCAGGTTGGCGTTGAGCAGCCAGGGGTCGGCGGCGCGGCCGAGGAAGCCGGCGTCCTGGCCGGGCCAGACGCTGCCGTCGGTGTTGAAGATCTTGTGCGGCAGCCGCACCGACGGCGGCATGCCGCCGCGTCCCCCGGCGATCGCGCCGAGCACGGCGCCGAAGTGAGGGATGTCGTTGGGAGGGCCGGGGTTGGCGTTCTCGAAGTTCATCGGCTGGTGCGGCTGGCCGGTCAGCATGTAATAACCACTCGAGGAGTGGGCATTGTCGCCGGTGGAGACGGCCCGCAGCAGGCAGGTCTTGTCGGCGACCTGCGCCGTCATCGGCAACAGCTCGCTGATCCGCATGCCCGGCACGTTCGTGGCGATCGGCCCGAAGGCGCCCGGATCTCTTCCGGCGCGTCGGGCTTCGGGTCCCAGGTCGAGTGTTGAGGCGGGCCGCCCATCAGGAACAGCACGATGCAGGACTTCGCCTTGCCAAGGCCGGATCGGGCCTCCGGTCCGGTTCGAGGATGCTCCCCGGCTCGTGCCTTCAGCAAGTCGGCCAGGCCGAGACCGGCGCCGAACGCCCCGAGGCTTCCCGCCCGCAGGATGTCGCGTCGGCTCGGCCCCTCGCACAGCCTCCCCGCGCCGATGGTCATCAGGTTGAGCATCGATCCCCAGAACTATCGACGGTCGTCGTGCTCAAAAAATGTTGAACTTCGGTGAAGTTACCCGATGGAGGTGGAGGACGCAACGCAGTGTCTTCGACCCGCGGTCACCTGGAGTCCGTGCCGAGGAAGCGACCGCCGTCGATGCGATAGCAGGCCCCAGTGGCGAAGTCGGTGCCTTCGAGGAGGTAGAGGATCAGGTTGTTGAGGTCCTCGGGGCGGCCGATGCAGTGCAGAAGGGCGGCCTCCTTTAGCGTGCGAAGCTCGGTCTCGGTGGTGTCCGGGGGTGGCTCGATCGTCGAGGGCTGGACGAGGTTGACGGTGATCTCCGGGGCCAGCTCGCAGGCCAGGG
The DNA here is from genome assembly GCA_963779675.1 of uncultured Isosphaeraceae bacterium. GTDB lineage: Bacteria > Planctomycetota > Planctomycetia > Isosphaerales > Isosphaeraceae > CAVZZM01. The sequence goes on along the minus strand of CAVZZM010000012.1, from coordinate 186,717 downwards.
CCATCGTGAAGGTGGTGAGGCCCCCCTTGGCGGTCAGATACGGCAAGGCACCGGGCACGGGGCGGTCAGTGGCCCAGTCGCCGACGTTGACGATCTTCCCCTTGAGGCCCGAGTCATTGTCGGCCGGCTGGTTCCGCATGGCGCGTCCAGCGGCGACCGCCGCGAAGTAGGGTGCCGCCAGATTGGTGGCGATCATCTCGTCGAGGTCGGCCGGCTTCAGCTCGGCGAACGGTACCCGGTGATAGGTGCTCGACCATGTTGACCAGGACGTCGAGCCGGCCGAAGTGGTCCACCGTCGCGGCGACGGCCCGGTCGGCCTGGGAGGCGCGGGTCAGGTCAGCCTTCAGCGCCAGTCCCTTCGCGCCGGCGGTCTCGATGTCGGCGACGGTCTGGTCGATCACCTCGCGGCTCTTGTGGTAGGTCAACGCGACGTGCGCTCCGCGCCCGGCGAGCCGCCGGGCGAGATCTGAGCCGACGCGACGACCGCCGGTGATGAGGACTGTCTTGCCTGACAGGTTCACAGGCCGCTCCAGGGGATGTCGTTGACGCCGGCGCGATGGTTGAGTTTCCGTCCGACGACGAAGAGGAAGTCGCTGAGACGATTCAGGTACACCACGATGGGGCCGGGGACGTGCTCTCCGGAATCGCGTAGCGAGACGACCCGTCGTTCCGCGCGTCGGCAGACCGTCCGGGCCAGGTGGACGTGGGCGGCCCCCGACGTGCCGCCGGGCAGGATGAATCGGCTCAGGGGCGGGAGGGCCGATTCCAGAACGTCGATGTCGCGTTCGAGCCGTTCGGCGAACTCCAGGCCGATGACCTCGTGAAACCGTCCGTTCGGGTCCGGGTCGGCCAGGGCGGAGCCGACGGCGAAGAGCTCATCCTGAACGCGGGCCAGCAGTTCGTCGGTGGCGGCGTCGAGCCCCGCGGCGCGGGCCACGCCCAGGACCGCGTTCAGCTCGTCAACAGTGCCATACGCCTCGATCCGAGGGTTGTCCTTTCGGACCCGACCACCGGCCAGCAGCCCGGTGTGGCCGTCGTCGCCGGTCTTCGTGTAAATCTTCACGTTGCGGTCTCCCTGGCGGAGCCTGTCGGCCGGGCCTCGCGGCCATTGCGAGATTGATGTCGCCCCCACGCCCTCCCGGCATGAGTGCCGGATTGAACCCGGGAAGGTTCCGGTCCCCACGCTGTCGGCTGCTGGCGAGTCGGTGGGACGACCCTTATACTAGGCTCTCCAACCCGGTTGGGAAGGCCCGACCGTCCGAGGTAGTTCCCGAGAGGCCAACCGTGATGCTCACGCTGCTGGTGTTGACCGTCGTTCTCACCCCGACTCAGTCCCCCCACCACGAGGGAGGCGATGCCCTCGCGCCCGAGGAGGTCGCCCGGCTGGAATCGACGCACCTGTCGAACATCCGGCAGGTCACATTCGGCTACGCGAAGGCTGGTGAAGGATACTTCTCGCCGGACGGAAAGTCGATTCTCTTCCAGGCAGTCCAGAACCTGACGCCCAGCATCTTTCACACCCGGCAGCCCAACGAGGACGCGTATCAGATTTACCTGGCCGACCTGAAGACCGACGGTACGCCCCGGATGGTCAGCACCGGCAAGGGCAAATGCACCTGCGCGTTCTTCCACCCCAGGGATGGGTCGATCCTGTTTGCCTCCAGCCACCTCGACCCGAACGTGGACAAGATCGAGGCGCCTCGCGGTCCCGCGTACAGTCGTTCGGAGCGGTACGCCTGGGAGTTTCCCGAGCACATGGACATCTTCCGCGCCGACTGGAAGGGCAAGAACCTTGTCCGCCTGACCGACGCCCCCGGCTACGATGCCGAGGGGAGTTACTCGCCGGACGGCAAGGAGATCATCTTCACCTCGTTCCGCGACGGCGACGCCGACATCTACATCATGGACGCCGACGGCTCGAACGTCCGGCAGATCACCGACGCGCCCGGCTACGACGGCGGCCCGTTCTTCAGCCCCGACGGCAAGCGGGTCATCTACCGATCCGACCGCGAAGACAACGACCTGCTCCAGCTCTTCGTCAACAACACCGAGGGGACCGCGGAGCGTCAGCTCACCGATGACGAGAACGTCAACTGGGGCCCTTACTGGCACCCTGACGCGACCCACATCATCTACGCCACCAGTGCCCACGGCCACCAGAATTACGAGCTCTACATGATGAACGTGGACTCGGGAGAGACCGAGCGGATCACCTATGCCGACGGGTTCGACGGCCTGCCGGTGTTCAGCCCCGACGGCCGCACGCTCATGTGGACCTCCAGTGGCCGCACCGCCGACAAGAAGAGCCAGCTCTTCATCGCCGACTTCACCCTCGAGCCTGCCGGCGAAGCCGTCTCGGCTCGCTGATCGTGATCCGGTAGAACCAGGCGTAGGTGTTGAGTTCGTGCTGTGCGCGACCTGGTGATCGGGTTGCGGAGCCGCCGGGCGCCGCGTTAGATTGGTCCGCCCCTGACGTAATCTGTGCCCCGGCAAATCTCTTGAGGACTCCGATGCAGGCCAAGGAATCGATTCGCGGCACGCTGGCCTCCAGCGACCGACTCATCACGACGTACATCAGCGACCTGGACGACGCCGAACTTCGGGTCCGTCCGATGGACGGCATGAACCACATCGCCTGGCAACTCGGTCATTTGATCCTGACCGAGCGGATGGTCCTCGAGACGATCAAGCCCGGTTCCTGCCCGCCGGTGCCGGACGGGTTCGAGGAAGGACACGGGCGGCAGTCGTTCGGGGTGGACGATCCGTCGAAGTTCTACCCCCGCGCCGAGTACGAGCGGCTGTGGCGAGCCCAGCGCGACGCAACCCTGGCCGTTCTCGACGGTTTGAGCGATGAGGAAATGGATGCTCCCGGTCCGGAGCGGCTGCGTCGGATGGTCCCCACCAACGGCGCGGCGATCAACTTCATGGGCCTCCACGCCACAGTGCATGCCGGCCAGTTCATCGCCACGCGGCGAAAGCTGGGCAAGCCGATCCTCATCTGATCGGCCTCGCGCCCGCGGCTTGCTTGGTCCTCAACGGCCGAGCAAGCCGCTCTGGTTTCGGGCGATCTGGTAGTGGCACAGGGCCACGGCGCAGGCGTCGGCGACGTCGTGCGGCTCGGGCAGGCGATCCAGGCCCAGCTCGGTGCGGATGGCGTGCTGCATCTGCTCCTTCGGGGCGCGGCCGCTGCCGGTCAGGCTCTTCTTGATCCGGGCGGCGGCATAGCCGGCGACCGGCACGCCACGCAGCGTCGCGGCCAGCACGATCACCCCGCGGGCGTGGGCCATCAGGATCGCCGTGCGGGGGTGCTTCCAGTGGCTATGGACCTGCTCCAGGGCCATCGCCGCGGGCGGGAAGGCGTCGAGCACCTCCAGAACTCCCTGCTGGAGCGTCTCCAGCCGCGCTCCCAGCGACCGCGATGCGTCGCCGGGCCGGATCACTCCGGCCTCGACCACGTACGGGCCGTCTCGACCCGGCTCGACCACCGCGTAGCCGGTGACGTTCAGGCCGGGGTCGATCCCCACCACCCGGCCGGGGACCGGCGGGGGCCGCTCGGCGGATACGAGGAGTGTGCGCGGTCGTCGCCATCGATGGGCCCCTTCCCTGGAACGAATGACCGATTCACCACGGAGACACGGAGGGCACGGAGAAGAAAAGCGGAGAAGAAATGAGGAGAGAGGAAAGGCGGAACATGAAGGCACGCCATGGATTTTTCTCTCCCCTTCTCTTCTTCTCCGTGTCCTCCGTGTCTCCGTGGTGAGTCGCTTCTCCGTGCCCTCTGTGTCTCCGTGGTGAATCCCCCTTCTACTTCGCCTCGATCTTCCAGGTCGTCCCCTCGGCCCGGTCTTCGAGGACGACGCCCAGGCCGCCGAGCTCGTTGCGGACCTGGTCGGCCAGGGCGAAGTTCTTCTCCTTGCGGAGCTGGGCGCGGAGCCGGATCAGCAGCTCCACCAGCGGGCCGGTGAGCTGGTCCCGGGGCGTGGCGGCACGCTTCGGGGGCGTGCGGAACAGGCCGAGGATCTGGCCAGTTCCTTCAGCACGAGCGGTGCCGGTAGGTGAAGGCCGCCCGCGCGGCCGGGTCGTCGCCCCGGCCTCAAGCCGGTTCTGATCGGCGTGGCGGTTCAGGGCGCGGGCGACCTCGAACAGCTCGCCGAGCGCGCCGCCGGTGTTGAAGTCGTCGTCCATGGCCTCCAGGAAGCGCATCCGGTGGTCGGCGACCTCCGGCGGCACGGCCATCTCGCGTGGGGCTCTCGTCGCGGCGGCGGGGGGCATCCAGGGCGTAGAAGCTCTGCGCCGGTGACCCGCTCGAACCGCTCGAAGAAATTGCCGGAAGGTTTGCAGGCCGCGGGCGATCTCGTCGAGCCGCGTCGGCGCCGTAGTCGATCGGCCGTCGGTAGTGGCTGCTGAGCAAGAGGGCGCGCAGCACGTCCGGCTCGTACTTCTCGAGCAGGTCGCTCATCTGGACGATCGAGCCGGCGACCGACTTCGACATCTTCTCGCGCTTGCCGTCACGGTGACGGTCAGCAGGCCGTTGTGCATCCAGTAGGTCGCGAACGGCTTGCCGGTGGAGCATTCGGACTGCACGACCTCGTTCTCGTGGTGCGGGAAGACGAGGTCGAGGCCGCCGCCGTGGATGTCGAAGTGCTCGCCGAGCAGGTTCATGCTCATGGCGGAGCACTCGATGTGCCAGCCGGGACGGCCCGGGCCCCAGGGGCTGTCCCAGGCCGGCTCGCCCGGCTTGGAGCCCTTCCAGAGGGCGAAGTCGCCGGGGTGCCGCTTCTTCTCGCCCGGCTCGATCCGGGCGCCGGCCATCAGGGCCTCGGGGTCGCGGTGGCTGAGCTTGCCGTACTCGGGGGCCTTGCCGACGTCGAAGTAGACGTCGCCGCCGGAGGCGTAGGCGAACCCCTTGTCGATCAGCCCCTGAGTGATTTCGAGGATCCCGTCGATGTTCTCGGTGGCCTTCGGCATGTGGTCGATGCCGTCGACGCCGAGGGCCTCCAGGCAGTCGAGGTAGTCGGCCGTGACCCGCTCGGCCAGCGCCTGGACCGTCGTGCCCTCCTTCTGCGCGGCGACGATCAGCTTGTCGTCGACGTCGGTGATGTTGACGACCCAGGTCACCTCGTAGCCCGAGTAGACCAGGTACTTCTTGATGGTGTCGAAGATCACCGGGCCGACCATGTGCCCGACGTGGCTCGGCGAGTACACCGTCGGCCCGCAGACGTACATCCCCACCTTGCCGGGCTGCACGGTCTGGAGCGGTTCCTTCTGCTGGGTCAGCGTGTTGTAGACGCGGATCATGGGCGGTCGGTACTGGCGTTCGGGACTCATGAAGGATAACGGAGGGTCGCGAACGCCGATCAGCATGCAGTGGTGGTCTTCGGCACCCGCTGAGGCGACGCGGACTCTCCGCGAGCGAAGCACGAGCATCGACACGGCAGACACCGAATACGCCAGAGGACAGCCATAGAGGAACGGCTTCCGCGGACAATACAGGCCAGCAGAATTCCGCCGTGGGAGCGATCACGCCCATGCATCCGGCCGAGGAGTCCAGCGAGGGCGGTAGCAGGGCGAGCGCTCGCAACGGGCCAGTCATCAGACCGTCGGTGACGCGCCTCGACCAGCACGACCGCCTCGCACTGGATCGCCTCGCCCCGCCCCACCGGGCCGACGTGCTCGCCGGTCTTGGCCTTGAGGTTCACGGCCGATTCGTCGCAGCCCGAGCAGCCGGGCGACGTTCGCCCGCATGGCCGGCTTGTACGGCAGCAGCTTCGGGCGCTGGGCGTGGACGATCATGTCGCAGTTGACCGGCCGCCAGCCGGCCCGCGCGACCAGGGTCACGACCTCCGACAGCAACCGATCGCCGGCCAGGCCTTCCCACTTCGGGTCGGTGTCGGGGAAGTGCTCGCCGATGTCGCCCAGGGCCGCGGCGCCGAGCAGGGCGTCGGCCACGGCATGCAGGACCACGTCGGCGTCGGAGTGGCCCAGCAGGCCGCGATCGTAGTCGATCCGCACGCCGCCCAGAATCAGGGGACGTCCCTCGACCAGCCGGTGTGTGTCGTGACCGATCCCCACCCGCACGGACGTCCACCCTTCCCTCGCGAGGCCCTCATATCACGCGCTCCCGGACGCTGACCCGACGGCCGGACTGATCCGGTCGGACCACTCTAGCCGATTCCCTCCCGAGCACGGCCATCCCTCCGGCGAGCGATCCGGGACGTGCGACTTCCCATTTTCCGGAGGTCGCGCGCGAAAAAGGAGAAGTCGGGTTCAATCGGAGTCTCGGCAAGAACTACACGGTCATACACTATGTCGGCAACGGTCAAGTCGGCTTGAACGAAATAACCACTTTAACATCTGCAACAGGAATTCGTTCACAGCTGAACGACGGCCGTCGTCCAACCCCTCTCGGCACGAGGGCGTGCTAGGACTTGAATCTCGTTCGCAAAAAACTCGTTGCCGACCGACGGCGACGGCGTCCTAGATTTCTTACGGATCCGTTCGAGCATCGACGACATCAGGATTTACCTTTGCACGGAGGTTTCCCATGCTCGTCCTGAGCCGCAAGCTGAACGAGAAGATTGTCATCAACGGCGACATCACCGTCACGGTCGTCAAGATCGACCGCAACCAGGTCCGCATCGGCATCGAGGCCCCGGGCGACGTCCCGGTCTATCGCGAGGAACTCCTGACGTCCGATGCTCAGACCGTCGAGGACCGGTCAGCCGCTGCGACGCCGGATGATGGCGGGCGTCTGAGCCCGTCACGTCCGTCCCGTTAGGCCGCATCGCGACCTCTCGGCCCCGATTTCACTCGACACGCCGCGGACCGGCACCCGTAGATCCATCGCTTGTTGAACTCGAGCGGATCGGCCACGCCGACTCCGCCTCGCGCAGGCACTCCCGTGGTGCGAACGTCCCAACGTAGGCCCCGCAGAGTGAACTGAGGAGGTCGGAGGCATGGCGCACGGCGGACAGGTCCCGTTGGATCGTCGCGAGTTCCTGCAGGCCGGTGCGGCGGCGACCGCGGCGGCACTCGCCACGACGACCATAACGCCCGGGAGCAAGGCGGCTGCCCAGGGCCAGGCGTCGACGAAGACGCTTCCCCGCCGCACCCTCGGACGCACCGGGGCGGACGTCACCATCCTGAACCACGGCACCTGGCGGCGCTCCGGGGCTGGATCGCCTGCTGCGCTTCTCCTATGCCAGCGGCGTCCGCTACTTCGACACCGCCAAGAGCTACGGCTCCGAGCCGGCCTTCAAGCGCTGGTTCCAGGCGCAGCCGGAGGTCCGCAAGGAGATCTTCCTGGTCACCAAGGACCATCCCGACACGCCCCGCGCAGTTGCTGGCCCAGCTCGACGAGCGGCTCGAGCAACTCGGCACCGACTACATCGACCTGATCTTCATCCACGGCCTTGGCGACCGCGACATCGACGCCGGCATCGCCTGGCCGAAGAGCAAGGAGTTCAAGGAGACGGCCGAGGCGATCCGCAAGTCGGGCAAGGCGAAGTTCGTCGGCTTCTCCACCCACCACCCTCGACGCCCGCGAGATCCTCCAGGCGGCCGCCGAGGGTGGGTTCGTCGACGCCATCATGCTCCAGTACACCCCCTGGCTGGAGAAGGACGCGGCCCTGAACAAGGCCCTGGACGCCTGCCACGATAAGGGGCATCGGCCTGATCTCCATGAAGCAGGTCGCCGGCCAGTTCAACCCTGGCGGCGCGGATGACCCGCTCGCCGAGGTCTTCCGCCGCGCTCCCGGTGCTCAAGGAGAAGGGACTGTCCCCGTACCAGGGCCTGCTCCACGCCATCTGGACCGACGAGCGGATCTCCGCCGCGTGCGTCTCGATGCGTACGCTCGAACAGATCCGCGAGGATTCCGAGGCCGCACGCCGGTACGAGCCGCTCAAGGATGTCGAGGTCCGACAACTTCGTGACGCCGCCCTGGCCCACGGCCCGACCCTCTGCGCCGACTGCGACGGCTCGCTGCTCTCGTGCCGCCGGGACCGACGCCGAACTTGGCAACCTGACCCGGTTCCTCACCTATCACGAGCACCACGGCTATCGAGGCGAGGCCCGGAAACTCTACGCCGAATTGTCGAAGGCTCAACGTGACTGGCAGGGCGCCGACCTGGACGCCGCCCGCGCCGCCTGCCCCAGCCGGCTCGACTTCGCGCGGCTCTTGCCCAAGGTCGATCAACTGCTCGGCTGATCCATACGTGTGGCAACCGGCAACGACGCCCCGGTCGACCGTCGCGATGACCGCGACGGTCGACCGGGGCGTCGCCGTGCGCAGAACTGGCAGAAGGAGGGACACAAGGTTCAGGATCAGCGATTTTGTTGATTTTGTGCTTGAGTTTCCAGTCCTCGGTCTGCATAGTGATCATGGGGCTACAGCGTCCGCTCGTTTGTGGGACGCTGGGCCGGCGTCCCCCACGGACCACCCGGTAAGCTCCTCAGGCGTCCCGTAATGGAGCGGGCTCAGACGGTTGACGAAGAAGGCCGGTGATCATGGCGAAGAACATCTATGTCGGGAACCTGCCGTACAACGCCACGGGTGATGACCTCGTCGAACTGTTCCAGACCTATGGAACCGTCACGAGCGGACAGGTCATCTTCGACAAGTTCAGCGGTCGGAGCCGTGGCTTCGGCTTCGTCGAGATGTCGAACGACGACGAGGCCCAAACCGCAATCGACGCGTTGAACGGCCAACCCTACGGCGGGCGCCCCCTGACCGTCAACGAGGCCAAGCCCCGGGAAGAACGCGGTGGCGGTGGCGGCGGCGGTCCTGGTGGCTACGGCGGCGGCGGTGGCAGCCGTGGCGGTGGTGGCGGGTATGGTGGCGGCCGTGGCGGCGGTGGAGGTGGGTACGGCGGTGGTGGTGGCGGTTATGGCGGCGGTGGTGGCTATGGCGACCGCGGCGGCGGCTATTGACGGCTTCGTCACCCACACGACACGAATGCTCTTTACGGCCCCCCACTCCGACGGGTTTTCGGCCGGCGGCTCCGCGTCGCGTACCGTCCTCCGGTTCGTTCCACTAGGCTCACTTGCCTGCCGTCGATCCGCCGGCTCTTTCGGCCATGTACCCACTGGCCCGGGTTGGGATGGCGAAGTCCTCGATCCGAGTTTTTTGGACTTGGCCGGTACGGGTTCCCGTGCTACAGTCCTGATCTTGCCGCATTCCAATCGCGGGTTGGATTGTCCACCAAGATGTGTTGGAACGCGATTCCCGACCGGCTGTCGTGCTCCCGAACCCATCTGTGACGACGCCTTGCGTTGCTAAGGGAATGTTTTGACCAATCGGTAACGGATCGAGTCGCCGTTCCGGCGGCAACGGTCCATCGTCTCATTCAACCGAGTGTCCGTGAAGCGAGGAGGGTTGCGGTTGTGGTGAAGCTGAGGGTACGCTCCGGCGAGTCCATCCAGGACGCCGTCCGTCGGTTCCGCAAATTGTGCGAGCGCAGTGGTCTTCGCAAGGAGATGCGGCGCAAGGCCTATTATGAGAAACCCAGCGAGCGCCGTCGCCGCGAGGAGCTCAAGCGGCTCCGCAAGGCCCGCCAGGCCGCCCGGACCTGACCGCTGCTCCGCCGTGCGTGGCCCGCTCCCGGCCAACTCGAATCATTGCCTCCTGTCGGACATTCGAACCGGGGGCATGCATTGGACTCGTCCCGACTGCCAGAGCCGGGGCACCGACCCGTGATTTCCCGGGTCGGCGCCCCGGCTCTGTTTCGTTCGCCCTTCCCCAGGGCCGGTCGTTAGTGCCCTGACCACCCGAACATCCGGTCATAGAAACGTATCGACTCTTCGTAATCCAGCACGAACACCTCGACATGGTGTACGCCCCGGAACCTCATCGGCCCCCTCCTTGTCCTGCGCCTGACCATGACTCAAACATGGACGTCTCGCGATTGGGCGCGTAACTGGGGGTAGCGGCGGCGGATCGGCTCGACAACGCTCTCGACGAAGGCCACGACCTGTTCCGGTGAGCGACCGACGAATCGGGATGAGTCCATCACCGAGTCGAGGTCCACGGCGCGGAACGCGGGGTCGGTCTTGAGGCGGTCGAGCAGATCGTTGTCCTCGCCCTGCTTGATCCGGTCGGCGGCGGCGAGGCTGTGGGTGCGAATGCGTTCGTGAAGGTCCTGGCGGTCGCCGCCGGCCTGAACGGCGGCCATCATCAGGTTTTCGGTCGCCATGAACGGCAGGGCCTCGGCAACGTGCCGGCCGATGATAGCCGGGTGGACAACCATTCCCGGTACGACGTTCAGATACAGGCTCAACAACGCATCGACGGCCAGAAACGTCTGCGGCAGGGTCAACCGGCGCGCGGCGCTGTCGTCGAGCGATCGTTCCAGCCACTGGGTCGCGGCGGTTTGCGCGGCGACCGGATACTGGCCCATCGCGAACCGGCCGAGGGCGCACATCCGCTCGGCGCGCATCGGGTTTCGCTTGTAGGCCATGGCGGACGAGCCGATCTGGTCGGACTCGAACGGCTCCTCAACCTCCCGTTCGTGGGCGAGGAGTCGCAGGTCGGTGCCGAACCTGTGGGCGCTCTCGGCCACCCCGGCCAGCGCGGCGATAACCTGAGTATCCACCTTCCGGGAGTACGTCTGGCCGGAGACCGGGTAGGACGCGGCGAAGTCGAAGGCGGCGGCCACCCGGCGATCGAGTTCCTCGACCTTCGCATGATCGCCATCGAACAGCGCGAGGAAGCTGGCCTGGGTGCCGGTCGTGCCCTTGACGCCGAGAAACTTCAGCTCGCTGATTCGCCGCTCGACCTCGCCCAGGTCGAGGATCAGCTCATGGCACCAGAGCGTCGCCCGCTTGCCGACGGTGACGAGCTGCGCCGGCTGGAAATGGGTGTAGCCCAGGCAGGGCAGGTCCTTCCAGCGGAGGGCGAAGTCGGCCAGGGCGTCAATGGCGCCGACCAGGCCGTCGCGCACCAGGCCGAGCGCCTCGCGGATCAGGATGAGGTCGGTATTGTCGGTGACGTAACAGCTCGTGGCCCCGAGGTGGATGATCGGCCGGGCGTTCGGGGCGACGTCACCATAGGCATGCACGTGCGCCATCACGTCATGGCGTAGTCGCTTCTCGTGGCGGCGTGCGGCGTCGAAGTCGATGTCATCAACGTGGGCCTTCAGTTCGTCGATCTGGGCCGTCGCGATCTCGAGGCCGAGTTCCCGCTCCGCCTCGGCCAGGGCGATCCAGAGCCGTCGCCAGGTCGAGAACTTCCGCCTCGGCGACCAGAGTTCGGACATCGCGCGCGATGCGTAGCGGACGATCAGCGGGTTGTCGTAGGTTGCGTAGGGGTCCATCGGTCTCGGGGCTAGCTCCTGGGTTCGTCGCGATTGGCCGATATCCTGGCGTCCGTTCCCCATTTTTGTTGCCATTTCGCAAATTGCCGGTCGAGGTCGTGGCCCCAGGTTCCATACCAGGTGTACCCGCCCCGACGCTCCTTCTCGACCTCGGCGAGATCATATTTAATCACACCATCGCGACCGCTGAAGATCGGCCGGTTCGTGCCGATCTCGTAGAACCGCGCCCACAGCGGCGGGGCGTCCGGGTCGCGCACGACCATGGCGTCGTCGTCCCGCTTCTCGACGCGAATGCCGGTCAGACGGGACTCGTCGAACCAGTGGACGCCCGCCGTGATGGCGCGACGGACCTCATGGCTGGGCTCGTCCAGGCTCATCAGGAGCCTGAGAATTCCAGCACTCTCGGACCCGCTAAGGGACGGATGTTCATAGGCGCGGCCCTTGCGGGGCTCGAACGTGTTCTCGTCGTGCTGGGCACACCAGACCGTCGGGGTTCCGTCCACGACGACCTGGCAGGCCAGGATGCAACGGATCCCGGCATCGAAGGCCCGTCCGGCGGCCGCTCGGCGGTCATCGTCCACGAACGCGAACTCCGGCGCGTGGGCCACATCGCGAACCATCTCCATCAGGTGAAGCATGGTCGCGTCGTTGAAGGTGATGTAACGGTTGTACTTGTTGTCGGGCGGTGGCGGAACTGAGGCCAGCCGCCGCTCGGGTACTGGGCGGCCAGGATGTGGTCGATCCCTTTCAGAACGGCCGATCGGTCGCGCGGCGCGTCGGTCGCGCGGTACATCCGGGCCAGGAACCGGAGTTCGCCGGTGGTGGCGCCGTTGTCGAACGTGCCCGCGAGCTTGTTTCGGTCGCCGGTGAAGGGCTCCTTCGAGGTGTTGGTGTTCTTGGGCCAGTCCCCCGCATTCGACTGCCAGGTCAGGATGTTCCCGGTCATCCGGGCCGCCTCGGCCCCGCGGAACCAGTCGTCGGGCTGGTCTTCGTAATCGCCCCAGTCGAACGAATCGGCCGGGGCATGCGCCGAGGACAGGGCCACGCCCACCACCGCCAGGACCAGAATGGATCGCGCTGTTCGCAACATTGCCGCCGCTCCTCTCAGGTTCACGCCGACCGACCACGATCCGACAGCATTCAGATCCCCGCCAGCACCCGCGCGCGACCGACCCGGTTGATGGCGAGCATGAACGCGGCATCGCGCAAATTGATCTCCTTGCGACGAGCCAGGTCGAAGACCTTGGTAAAGGCCGCGACCATGCGGCTCTCCTGCTCGCGTCGCACCTGTTCGAGCGTCCAACGGAAGTGCTGGAGGTTCTGGACCCACTCGAAATAGCTCACCAGCACGCCGCCGGCGTTGGCCAGGATGTCGGGGACGACCGGGATGCCGCGCTGGTTGAACACCTTGTCGGCAGCCGGGTCGGTTGGGTTGTTGGCGGCCTCGACGATCAGACGGGCCTGGACCTCGCGCGCCAGGGCCGCATCGAAGACACCTCCCAGCGCGGCCGGGATCAGGACGTCCACGGGCATTGTCAGCAGTTGCTCGTTCGTTCCCGGTTCGGCCTCCGGGAAGCCCACGACGCTTCCGCGTCTCGACGACATGCGCGTCGAGCGCGGCGATGTCGAGCCCCGCGGGGTTGAACACGGCACCAAAGGCGTCGGAGACGGCCACGACCTTCGCCCCCGCCTGATGGAAGAACCGGGCCGTGTGGCTGCCGACGTTGCCGATACCCCTGGATCGCGACGGTCATCCCGGCCACGGGGCGGTCGAGCCGGGCGAGCATCTCGCGAGTGACCAGGAAGACGCCGAAGCCGGTCGCCGCCTCACGCCCCTCGGATCCGTGCAGCTCGACCGGCTTGCCGGTGACGCAGGCGGGGTGGAAGCCGTGAAACTTGCCGTACTCGTGCATGATCCAGGCCATCACCTGGGCGTCGGTGCCGGCGTCCGGGGCGGGGATGTCCTTGTCCGGGCCGATGAAATCGTGGATCTGCTGAGTGAACCGGCGGGTCAGCCGCTCCAACTCGTTACGAGAGAGCCCGGCCGGGTCGCAGTTCACCCCGCCCTTGCCGCCACCGAACGGGATGTCGATGATCGCCGTCTTCCAGGTCATCAAGCTGGCCAGCGATCGGGCCTCGTCCTCGTCGACCTTCGGGTGATACCGTAGCCCCCCCTTGAACGGTCCCCGAGCGTTGTCGTGCTGGACCCGATAGCCGAGGAAGTTGCCGATCTGGCCCGAGTCGAGTTCGATCGAGACCTCGACCGTCAGCTCGCGCTCCGGGGTGATCAGCAGCGTTCGCATGTTGTCCGTCAGGTCGAGCAGCGTCGCGGCCCGATCGAAATAGTACTTCTGTGGCCTCGGAGGCGTGCATGGGCCAATCAGCCTCACTACAATCATTGTCGTTCTGGGGACGAGACGTCCGGGCACCCCGGAACCGACGCTCGGGACTGCGTTGTCTGATCGTAACGGACGGCCCCTCTCGGCGACAAGCCGGCCCGACACCTGGTCCGGTTCGAACGTCTGATGGCAACCCAAGCCCGCTTCTGGTTCATCGCGCCGGGACGACAATCCAACGCAGGATCACTCATGATAGAGCCTGGCACCTGGCCGAGTCCAACTACGGCGGCGTTCGCGACCAACCGCCGTTCGAGGTCGCCGTTCTTCCCTTCGGAGCGACCGAACCGCACAACCTCCACCTGCCATACGGGACCGACACGTATCAGGTCGATGTCATCGCCGACCGTGCCTGCGACGCGGCCCACCAACGGGGTGCCCGTGTGGTTGCGGCTGCCGACGATTCCCTATGGGACCGAGACCAACCAGTTGCGCTTTCCGCTGGCGATGAACCTCAACCCGACCACGCTGGCCGCCGTCGTCGGTGACCTGGTCGATTCGCTGGCAAGTTCACGGCATTCGGAAATGCGTTCTCCTTAACGGCCACGGCGGTAATGACTTCAAGTGGATGTTGCGGCAGTTGCACGGGAACCACAACGGTTCAGCTCTTTCTCTGTAACTGGTACAAAATCGCCGCCGATCGGTATCCCGACCTCTTCGTCGATGCGGGCGACCACGCCGGCGAGATGGAGACCAGCATGGTCCTGGCGCACGCCCCGGAACTGGTCCAGATGGAACAGGCCGACGCCGGCACGATGGCGACGACAAGGTTGGAGGCGGTCAATCGCGGCTGGGTCGAGATCACCCGACCCTGGCACCTCCTGACGACCAACTCCGGTGCGGGCGACCCAAGGCTCGCCACCGCCGAGAAGGGGCATGCACTGACCCAGATCGTCACCGATCGGCTGGCCGGCTTCCTGGTTGAACTCTCCGCCGCGACCCTTGATGATTCCTTCCCATTCTGATCGTCAACGCCACACAGAGGCTCGTCTTGCCGACGGACGGACCTGGAGGATGCGACGATTGCCCCTCCTCCCTGTACACGTCAAACCCCCGGAATTTGAAATGCGCGATACCTGGAAGATCCTCGCAGTGTTTGCAACCTGTGCGATCCTTGCAATTCTCTTGATCGTTGTACGCGATCGGGGAACGTCGCCCGAGTCGAGGCCCGCGAACTCGCCGCAATCCCGACAGTCCGCCGCTACTGGTGGTTCCGCAACGACCGCGACGACCAGGCGAGATACGGCGCTTCCAACTCGTCGGGACGGTTCGAGAGGTGGACGGCGATTCGGGCCACGTGACCATCCGCCACGAGGCGATCCCCGATTACATGCCGGCGATGACCATGCCGTTTGACCTGGAGGGCCAGGAGGTCCTTGAGGAGCTTCGACCGGGGGACGAGGTCGAGGGAACGCTCGTCGTTGGCCTGGAATCGTCTGAACTGGTCGACCTGATCATCACCCGACCGGCCTTGCCGGAACCCGTCGTGGTGGACAACTCCAGCGGGGCCCCGTCGTTGCGGCCGAGGCGTGAGCCTCTCACCCCCGGTCAGAGAGTTCCTGACTTTACCGTCACCACCCAGGAGAGTCGGCCGCTCTCCCTGTCGGACTTGAAAGGCCATACGGTTGCCTTGACGTTCATCTACACCCGATGCCCACTGCCCGAGTTTTGCCCCCGCATGGACCAGAAGTTCCGGCGTCTGGCCGAACTGGTCCGATTGCTACCGGAAGCTCGAGAGACGTCGGTTCGGCTCCTCTCGATCAGCTTCGACCCCGAGCACGACACCCCGGAGGTGCTCGCCCGACACGCTCGGCTTCGAGGGGCCGAAGCCCCCCTCTGGACCTTCGCCGTCGCCTCGCACGACGAACTGCGGAAGGTCGCCGAGCCCTTCGGGCTGTTGTATGGTCCGACCCCTGGCGAGATCGTCCACAACCTCGTCACCGCCGTCATCGGCCCCGATGGCCGGCTCGTCCGCCTGGAGACCGGGGGCGACTGGACACCCGAGGAGCTGTTCCGGACGATCGCCGACCAGACGGATCGTGAGCGGTCGTCGACAGCGCAACTGGCGAGGGCCCTGATCCACGGTGATCCTCGTCGTGCCGTTCCTGACGTCCGAAAGAGTCGCGAAGGTCAGACAGCTTATTCACCCAATCATGAAGAACCCGGGCATATGGCGCCGTGGTTTAAAGGTCGATCGCCCCTAACGAATGTCGGGATGCTCTCGTCAAAATGGTTAACGTCTTAAAAATTCGAACTTCAGTTTCAAGAATCGGAAAAAAACGTTGTCAACCTCCGAGATCGTGATAGATTATTGTTCTTACAGGCTCCGAGTGCCCGATGGGAGTGGCCGCGACCTTCCGCCCACGGGGCTGCGAGAGGGCTTTCCCGATGACCGGGAAGGCCTGGAACTGAACCGCGTGTGTTCATACGCTGCCGCGTTTCGGCCAGATATCGCCGGGCCTCGCAACGGTCGCGTCGGCGCGAGCGCCCGACCGGCCGGATCTCGAACTTGGAGGATTGTCACCATGGCGACCAAGACCAGCATCTCGTCGACGAGCAACACAAAGGGCCTCAGCAAGAAGGCCTCCAAGGAGGCCGATCAGCGTCTCCAGCAGGCCAAGCGCGCCTCCATCTTGCTGAAGCACGTCAGTGACCCGACTCGCCTGCAGGTGATCCTGATTCTGGCCGGTGGCGAGCAGCATGTCGGCGCCCTTTGCTCCCAGCTGAGCCAGAGCCAGCCGGCCGTGAGCCACCACCTCGCGCTGCTGCGTCACGGTGGCATCATTGCCCCCCGTCGCCAGGGCAAGAACAACTTCTACAGCTTGACCGAGACGGGTGCCGAACTGGCCCGGGTCGTCCAGGGCCTGGTGAAGTAGTCCTGCGCCCGAGGTCTGTCGCCATGTTCCTGATGTCCCGGCCGCTCGACGCGCGCCGGGATCGAGGTTCTCAGGGCCTGTCCCCGATTCCGTGCGGTGACCGGGTTCAGGGCAGGATTCGACGACCGACGACCGTGTTCAGGCGAAGCATACTACGGCGGTGTCGAACGAGGAAGTCACGATACTGCCGAACGACATCATTGAAGTCGCGACGCGCGCTCGAGATAGGCCACCACGTCGGTTTCGCCCCGGTCATAATTCAGCCGAGCGGACTCCAGGATCTGCTGGGCCGCCGGCAGCAAGTCCGTTTCCACCTGCCGCACGGCCGCCGCGCTGACCCGGTAGTCCTTATCCGCCTGGATTACCTCGGCGGCCACCGTGCGCTCCAGGGCCGCCAGCTCCGTCCGGGTCTGGGCCACGTTGTACCGGGCCCGCCGGATATTGCCCTGGTTGCGATTGCTCAGGGGCAGCGGGACGGTGACGCCGGTCGCCCACGACAGAACGCTCGGGTCCTGGTTGTCAAAGGGCCTCAGGTCCTGGAACGTATACGGCTGAACAAGCCAGTAGATGTCGGCCCACTTGTTCGCCTCGGCCAGCCGCACTTCCGCGCCGGCACGCATGACCCCCAGACGAAAGGCGTTCAGGTCGGGCCGAGACTCTATCGCCACTCGCACGAGGGCGTCGGCCGGCGGAGGGGCGGGGGCCTGCGAACGGATCGTCCCCCGCAACTCGACCGCTTCCGCCCGTTCCGTGGGGATGTTCAATAGTGCCGCCAGAGTATGCTGGGTCTTGCGATACGTCTCCTCGGCGTCGGACAGGCCGATCCGGGCAAGATCGCGCTGGACTCGCGCTCGATTGACCTCCGCGGTTGCGATGAGTTGTTCCTCGAGCCGTCGGTTCAGCGGTTGCATCAACGCTTCCAGCCCTTCCAGGCTGGCGTTCGCGAACCGCACCGTCTCCCGGGCCGCCAAAACATCGACATACGCGGTATAAAGATTATCGATCGTCAGCCGCACCGCATCCTGATACTGGGCCTCGATCACGCGTTTGGCGTGCCCGGCGACGGCCATTCGCGCCTGCCGCTTGTGCGAGACGTCCAGAGGGATCGAGAAGTTCACGTCGTACTGGGTCGGGCCGCCGTTGCGGTCGTTACTGTACGAGCCATACGGGATGAGCTGAGCGTCGGCGAAGAACACTGGGTTCGCCCTGAGGCTGGCCGTGAGGATGTCGGCCTGTGCCTGGGGGATTTCGTAGAATCGCGCCCGCAGGTCGAGGTTCTGACAGACCAGCCGATTGATCGCCTCGTCGAGGGTCAGACCGTTCGGCGGCCCTTCACTCTCAGGTTCCGCGGGCAGGTCGAGCGACCCGTAGGTCGGCAGGTTGGCCGGTGGAAGGATCGGCGTCGGCAGGACAGCCTCGGTCGGGACCTGCATGCCCCTGGCCCCAGGTGTCGTCGCGCTCGACGGGGCCCGAGGCCCCGAAGGCCCCACCCGGCCGCTGATCGGCTGGTCCGACGTCGACTGGTCGAACGACGGGGTTCTCAACTCACCCGGGGATCGTCCCAGTAACGACCGATCTCCACCCGGGTTCGCCAGTGGGACCGTCTCGATCGTTGGCGCCTGGGCAAACACCAGTTCCGTTACCAGCATTGCCAGCGCGAACGTCAAGGTCGGAACACAACGTGCGCGGAACCGTCTCATCCTCGTGGCCCTCCCTGGCCTGCGGCATCGCTCTCCCGCCGGGATTGGATACCGCATGGCGGGAGACGATCGCCTCGAACCGTCGTTCCTCGCTGTCAGTATCGTCCGCAACTTCGGATGGACTGTGCCGTCCGGGAGAACCACTCGCCCCGATCCGCCTTTGGATCGTTGCAACCGGAACAGTCCGTCCCGTGCGGGACGCGTCATCTGCGGAACCCGTACCGTTTCCTATCGGGGGCTACACGAACCGTCGGGTTCATGGCAAGATAAGAGTCCATTGAGGACCGGCCGCTCACGAGTTTGACGTGAGACGGTGGGGCCGGTTGGACTTGCTTCCCGGACCTCCGATTGTGAGGGAACCGGTGGTCGCGCAACCAGGGGACGGGAGGAGTGCCGATGTTGACGTCGTTGCGAGTTGCGGGGTGGGCGGGATGCATCGTGATACTCGCGGGCCTCATGGCGCGGGGCCAGGCCCCACCTGCCGCAACCAGCCCTCAGCCGACACCGGGCGCCGACGCGGACGCTGGCGGCGGGATCGACGCGGTTGATGCCGAATTTCGAGCGCGGGGTGGACGACCTCGAACGGAAGCGGCTCGAGCGGCTCGCGGAGCTTGCCGCCGGGCAGCGGGGCCAGGAGGCCGCCGCCACCTACGAGGCGTATTTCCGACGCGCCGTCGATGCCGGACTGTTCACCGAGGCCGAACCGGTCGCCGAACGGGTGATCCAGTCCCGATCGGCCGAACCGGTGGTAGCGTGGCTCGCCCACGTCGTGAACATCCTCGCCGAGGCGGATCGCGGGGCCTACAAGGAGTCGCTCGACAGCCTGATCGCGGTGGTCCAGGCGCCGCCGAAGGATGCCCCCGGCGACGCGGCGGTCGCGAGCGTGCTGCCGCTCGAAGCCCGTTTGAAGCTCCAGGAGGCGTATTATCAGCGCCTGGTTCGCGCCGGTCAGTATGACATCGCGCGTCAGGCGTTCACGCTAATCCAGGACAATTCCGAGGAGCCTGTGCTCCGCGACTATGCCGCCAACCGCCTGTCCCAACTCGAACTCGTCGGCAAGCCCGCCCCGCCGATCGACGGGCCCGGCGTCGATGGCAAGGCGGTCAGGCTGGCCGACTTCCGGGGCAACGTCGTCCTGATCGTCTTCTGGGCGAGCTGGAACCTGCCCGACGCCGCGCAGGCCGACCGGCTCGCCGCCCTCGATAATGCCTATGGCAAGAACGGCTTCCGCATCCTCGGCGTCAACGTCGATGCCCTTGGCGAGGACGTAGAGGACGTCGACACGGTTCTGCCCAACGTCCGCCGTTTCCTGGTCGAGCACAATGCCACCTGGCCCAATGTCCTCGATACCCCGGCCGACGGCTCCATCGCCGATGCCTACGGCGTTACCGAGATCCCGTCCAGCGTCCTGGTCGGTCGCGATGGCACCGTCCTGGCCCTCGACCTCACCGGAAGTGCCCTGGAGTCCGCCGTCTCCAAGGCCATTCCAAAGCAATGAGCAATGAGGCCCGTGGGTGCGGGTGGTTTGACGCACCTGCAGCCTCTTCGGCCTCAACTCTCACTGCCCACTGCCCACTGCCCACTCATTGCTGCGAATTGATAGGGTTGACCGCTTTTTCGAGCGAGCCATAGAGGGCGAGCAGGAACGAGTGGAAGGTGTCGGCCACCTGGGCCGTCGAGCGGTCGCGAACGTACTGGAGCGCGGGGCGGCCATAGTCGAGCAACGATTCACGGGCGGTCGCCACGGTCGAGATGGTGGCATAGCCGCGCTTCTGATACTCCCGGGCGGCGACCAGCGCGGCCTGGTCCGTCGCCTGGCGGAGTGGGCCCAGTTCCCCCTCGGTTGGCGCGTCGGCCGGCCAGACGAGTTCCTCGTAGTTGTTGAAAAAGGTCCCCAGGGACGGGGCAGGCCGCGTTTCCGGTGCGGGCGCCGTGGGTCGCGGCGGGGTCGATGTCAACCGATCTGGGGGGCGAGGCCGGGGGGTCGGCCGGGGGTCGTAGGATCTTGAGACGCGACCCTCCAGTCCCTGGCGTGTCGAGACGTTGGATCGTTCCGTCAGCGCCGCCTCACGACGCCGGTTCCAGTAGGCGTTTGGATTGCCCGATTGGCCCAGATTGAAGCCCCGGTTCGTCATGGCGTTCTGGGCATTGATGTTGGAACGCTCCTGGAGGAACCGGACGGAAGCGGGCGACTGGTACGGCTGGAACATGTAGCCCATGCCACCGTCAAGGCCCATCACGAACTGGGCGTCAGCACGGTCGACGCTCGTCAGCACCAGCCACGCGGCGACCAGCGCCTGCGCACCCATGCCTCGACCAGAAGCTCGCCCACCGCTTGCTCGATGCCATCGCCTGGTCCTCGGCTCTCGGAACGGGTGTGAGAATCGCCATAGTGGTTGATTGCCAGCTCGGGCCGGGCCTCTCCGTACCAGGCATCGTGATGCCCCACGGTCATGGTCTATTGTACCGCGAACCGCATGTCAACGGATCAGGCAAGGGCCTCGAGGAAGTGTTCCGGGCAAGGATGGCGCAACTCGAACGATGTTCTGATAGAATTGGAACGTATGAAGCCCGATTCTGTCGAACGATCGCGAATGAGAAGGAGCGTACGATGGCAGGGTTCTGGGCCGGGATCTGGAGCGGTGTCGTCCGGTATGTGTCGTGCCCGTACTGCCGACACAGTCAGGTTGTGCCTCGTCGGCCGGCGCCGTTCGGCATGTCCTGCAAGCATTGCGGCCGACCGTTTCTCGTGTCTGCCGATGGCGTCGTCCCAATACGGCCCCGAAATTGATCGGCGTTGAGGAACAGGACCACGGCCTACAGCGAGTCAACCTCGTGTTCTGTCAGGCTATTCAGTCGTTCGCGGGCCGTTTCCGCGCCGTCGCCAGGGATTTCGGCCAGCCACGTCCAGATTCGCCGCGCCCGGTCGATTTCGCCATCTCGCACGGCCTGTTCGGCGTCGTCGTGAAGGTCGGTCACGGATCGGGCCCCTTTGAGTTTTCCGGCATGCTCGCGAACCCTGGCCACCTCCTCCTCGTTCAGCAGGGTGCCAGTGGTCCCCGAGGCCAGCAGGTTCGTGCGATCCTGCCGATGGGGTAGCCCGAGCGCGTGTCCCAGCTCGTGCGCGGTGACGCGCGGGATCGGCTCGTCGATTCCACCCTCGACTGGCCGCAAGCGGGCCGTCTCCTTGACGAACGCGAAGCCCCGACCGTAGTAGACGCCGTTGACGTCGAAGTCGTGGACGTAGTAGACATGCAGCCCGTCAAACTGGCGAGAGCCCTCCGGTCGCAACACCCCGTACAGTCGATGCGGCGGCGGGTGCCGATCGGCGAGGTCGCGCGCGACCCGGAATCGCCCCTGTCCGGCCGCCTCTTCGCGCACGATGGATTCCAGCCCGAAGTGGATCCCCGCCCTGTTCCAGATCGTGTTGACCTTGCCCAGGATGCGATTCAGGTCCGCGTCGGCCAACTGGCAGTCGACCTCCTCAAGTTCGTCAGCGTTCAGGACGTGGGCCCGCAAGGGGATGACCAGAAACTCATCGTGGGGAGGCGGCTTCGTCACGTCCGTTGAGCCGCCCGGTGCGCGCGCCGCTCGGGCTCATCACGATCAGCGACACCACGACCCCGGCGACCGCCGCGCCGATTCGACCAACGACGTTTCTCGACACGACGCAACCTCCCACATCGCGATCCTGGCCTCACGCCCATGTCCACCGCGCCATGATCGTCCCGCCGGTCCCTCCGCACAAGTCGCCGCTGTCGCGATCATCGCATCACAATCGATCTCGCCGTCGGCTCGACCGTTCAAGGCCCACGCCGGCGCAAACCCCCAACCCGCCCCGATTCACAATCCTCGAACCATGCGATCGCGCTCTATTGTCGGCGCTCGACCATTTGCTAAAATCCATCTCCAACGAACGGCATGGTTCCCGAACTTCTCATCCCCCGCCCGTCGCGACGGGCGGAACAATCCCGAGGGTGGACGGACCTTCAGAGAACAGCCCGGGTGGCGGAACGGCAGACGCAGGGGACTCAAAATCCCCCGAGGGCAACCTCGTGTGGGTTCAAATCCCACCCCGGGCACTCCCACGCCAGAATCAAAAACGTGACGTGCGATCGCGCCGGTTGCCTTTCACCCGGTCACCGCCTCACGCAATGGCGGTCAGAGCGGCCGGGACTTCCCGCGACCTGGTGAGAGGAAGAGGGACTGATGAGAACTCTCAAGTACGGTCTGATCGCGATGGCCTTCGTTGCCCTGAATTCGCGGCGCGTCGAGGCGCAGGATTTCGTGGTCCGTTTCGAGAACCACACGAATCGGCCAATCCGGATCAAGACCATCAAGTTCGGGAACCAGGGCCTCATTGCTCTGAATAACGGCCGGGGCTTCGACCTGCGCCCGAAGGGAGCCCGGGAGACGTGCAAAGCGCCGAGTTCTCGGGGACCGACAGCCGTGTGATCGCAGTGTGGGACCTCAATTCCGACCGATTCCTGGCCGCTCGCGAAGAGGTGTTCAGCCGGAACGCCTTCGTCGGCGTGTCCTCCCCGTCCGGCGACCCGTCGCGAATCAACATCGCCATCGGCGCCCTGCCCTGACCACCTGACCATCGAGCGAGAGCCGGGTTGGAGATCCCGCGTGCCCCCCAGGAGAACCCGCGGGTGGCTGTTGGGGTGGGGATGATCCGGGGTGACGCTGGGATCAGGCGTTCTTCGCGTGCCCGAACACCGACATGCGAATCATGCGCAGGTCGCGGCCCACGTTGACCGACATCTTGAGGATGCCGGCAACAGTCAGGCTCGAAACCGAGAACCCGGCCCAGACCAACAGGGGAACGAGAACCGGCAGGGCGTCTTCGCCACCCCCGGAAACCTCGGAGAGTTGCCCCAAGGTGATAAACAACCCGACGGCGCCGATGATAACGGCCCCGTAGAGGTGGACCGTCCCGAGGCCATCCAGAAAGCTGAAGTACCACGGCTCCGCCCCGAAATCGTATTCCGTCGGGGCAAACATGACGGTTGTCGTGCCCGGTGGGAACGAGGAGGGACGGGACAAAGGTTGGACGGAGGGATCGGGCTGGCCGGTGTCATCGGATGCCCCGGTTCCCGACGTGGAATCCTCGAGGTCATCGAGGAAGTCGTCGGGGGGCGGGTTGTCGAACAGCAAGACATCGTCGGCATCGAGTTCCGGCTCGTCGAGGTCATCCGTCGGGGGTTGGGACATCATCCCCGTAGCCGGCGTGGCCTGGTAGGCGAAGGGTTGTTTGCAACCGGGGCAACGGACTGCGCGTCCCATCTTTGAGGTCGGCAGAGGTCTTTCCGCTCCGTCCGCAGTGGGGGCAAGTCAGGGTCTTCCGATTCGACATCGAGGGCTCCATCGGGGCCATGAGAGATAGGGAAAAGCTCCGAAATCGGTTTGTCTCACGACTTCACGAAACGTCCGTCGGCCATTTCGCGGGCCTGGCCGAGCGAGAGTTTCGAAGAGTTTGTAGAGGTCGATGCGCCCGGTGGAGGTCGAGCCGTCGGGGTTGCGAAACGTGACCGCCTTCTCGAAGACGTAGGCGTTCTCCGCGTCATCCGGCCGGGTCGGCTCGGGCTTCGGGGCGCCGATGACGTCGCACAACTCGGTTAGGAACAGGCCATAATTTGCCCGCTCCGCCGCACCCGAGGCTTCCCAGCGGGTCAGGAAGTCATCGAGGGCGGAAGCTTCGGTCTTGTCCGCCCCTACGCCGTCGTCCGCCATCGGCCCGCCCCTCATCCCATCGTCGGGAGATGCCCATAAGAGGGGAGATTAATGGATAGGTGCGGGCAATGCAAGCAAGCAAAGAGTTCCGACGACTATCTTCCAACGAATGCATCGTAGTCGCTATGGGAGCCGATCCAGTACCAAACATTTGTGTCGTCGTCTTGAGTGAAGACGGCGCGGTATTGCATCGTTACCGAGACCGACCAGCTCGGATGGCGATGACGGCCACGTCCCTCGTCCCGAAGGCGGTGTCGTCGTAAGCCGGGGTGGTCGGGGTTTGCGACGAACAGACGAAACGCGGCCCGCGCGGCTCTCCTGGATCGGCACGGGCAGCCGATCGAACATCTCGCGGAACTCGCGAGTCCTGACGTTCTTAGTCCCGACCGCCATCGAGTTCGGCAGTCCGCCCCTCGCGGTACGCCTCGATCGCCCGATCCCGCAATTCCGCCAGCGGCTCGCCGGTGAAGAACTCGGAATCGGGGGTCAGAACCCCCGCGCTTCACGGCAGTTGCGCGGAACTCTCTTCGCTCCACGCACCTCGTATCCTTGAGCCTCCAGGGCCTCAATCGACTTGAGGACCATCCGACAAGGATTCGACCATCGGTTGTAAAGCTCGTGGACTCGATCAAACTCAGAGTCGGGGATGCTCTCTCCTCTGTAAAGGGCACAGTGGAGAGCCGTGTCAATTTCCGAAATCAATCGAAAAAGAGCAATTCCAGCCTGAATATCCTCCTCAAGATCGAAGCAATTCATAGCTTCGATGTGCTCGGCTTGCCAGGATTCGGCATAGGCCGACACCATCAGGTCCATGGTACGACCTGAGGCCATTGCTCCCCTCCTTTATTGACGCTTTGCCGCAACTCACTTTAGCACAAACGGTTGCAGCGCCGGGGGCTGGTCGATCATGGTCAGTTCAGCCGCCTGCGGCAAACAGCAGATTGTGTTCGCCACAGCAGAATAATGCAACATTATTCTAGGAGAAGCACCCTCCACCTCCTAGTGAACGCTGCGACAGAGCAGTAGACAATATCGAGAATGATGCCGTTCGGAATCATGAAAATGCAAAGCCAAACCCGAAATCGGACGCGGGGAGAAAGGGTACGGGATCCGATCTGGAGCATGAACGGCCCATGCCAACACCTAACCCTTTCCCGTGATCCTCCGGGGCCGCGCCGCCCACCTCGAATAACGGAAGATCCGGGCGACGGGTCACGATGATAGGGATAGGGGGGTGGTGCGTGCCGTCTCCGGGCGCCCCTGGCAATTCGCGTGGGCGAGACGCGCGGAAAATGGGCGTTTTTGCGCGACGGAAGTCCTGTGCCCCCATCAAGATCGGGCGGATTTCCGAACGAACCCAATGTGTCAGGCGATGGCTTATGACGAAGGGCGGGCAGCTGCGCCCTCGGGTCGATGGATGACTCCAGGACGGTCAAGCCCAGACGCCGCGGTCGAGGGAGCGGTAGCCGACGGCCTCGGCGATGTGGTGGGGCTGGATGTCGTCGGTGCCCTCGAGGTCGGCCATCGTGCGGGCGACGCGCAGGACCTTGTCGTGGGCGCGGGCCGAGAGGCCGAGTTCCTCCATCGCGGCCTTTCAGCAGGCTGATCGCCTCGGGCTTCAGCGGGCAGTACTTGCGGATCTGCCGCGGGGTCATGCGGCCGTTGACCAGCGGGCCGTGTTGAGCCGAACCGCTCGGCCTGCACGGCGCGGGCCTTCAGGACGGTCTCGCAGGAACTCGGCGGAGGTCGGGCCCGGCGGGGCCTCGGCGAGCTGGGTGAACGGCACGGCGGGCACCTCGACGTGCAGGTCGATCCGGTCCAGCAGCGGGCCGGAGATCCGTCCCAGGTACCGCTCGACCTGCGGCGGGGTAGCACGAGCAGGCCCGTCGCGGGTCGCTGCGATACCCGCAGGGGCAGGGGTTCATGGCCGCGACGAGGATGAAGTCGGCCGGGAAGGTCGTGCTCCGCAAGGCCCGGCTGATCGTCACGCGGCCCTCCTCCAGCGGCTGGCGGAGCACCTCGAGCGTCTTGCGGTTGAACTCCGGCAACTCGTCGAGAAATAAAACTCCCTTGTGGGCGAGCGAGATTTCTCCCGGCTGGGGCGTGCTGCCGCCGCCGACCAGGCCGGCGTCGCTGACCGAGTGGTGGGGCGACCGGAACGGCCGGGTGCCCATCAGCGACTGCCCCGGTCGCAGCAGCCCCATCGCGCTGTAGATCCGGGTCGTCTCCAGGCTCTCGTGCGGGCGTCAGCGGCGGCATGATCGTCGGCAGCCGACGGGCCAGCAGCGTCTTGCCGGTCCCCGGCGGCCCGATCATCAGGACATTATGAAACCCCGATGCGGCGATGACCAGGGCGCGCTTGGCGTAGTCCTGCCCCTTGACGTCGGAGAAGTCCTCCTCGAAGTGAGACTCGCGTCGGAAGACCTCCTCGACATCGACGGCCGTGGGCTCCAGGTCGAGCTGGCCGGTGAGGAACCCGACGGCCTCGACGAGGCTGCCGATCGGATAAACCGGCAGGGCCTCGACGACGGCCGCCTCGGCGGCGTTGGCCGAGGAGATCGAGCAGGCCGTCGCGTCCCTCGGCGGCGGCGGCCAGGGCCATCGCCAGCGCCCCCTTGATCGGCCGGGTCTCGCCGGTCAGCGCCATCTCGCCGACCACCGCGAAGTTGCCCGGCCGCTCGAAGGCCACCTGGCTACTGCCCGAGAGCATCCCGAGCGCGATCGGCAGGTCGAGCCCGCCGGCATCCTTCTTCAGGTCGGCAGGTGCCAGGTTGATCACCACCCGGTCGATGGGCCGTCGGTAGCCGGAGTTCACCAGCGCGCGCTCGACCCGGTGGGTACTCTCCCGGACGGCCGCCTCGGCCAGCCCGACCAGCACCGTCTTGGGTGCCGATGACGACGAGACGTCGACCTCCACCTCGACCGCGAAGGCCTCGATCCCGACAAGCGTGTACGACGCGAGCTTGGCCAGCATGGCAGGGGTTCCGCGGCGAGTCCCTCACCTTCTCCGGCCGCCGCAACGTCGCGTCGCCGGGAACAGGACATGCAGCCTAGCATGAACCGTGGACGGATGCACCACGGCACCGGGCCGCCAAGTGGGAAGCGGTGGTCGGTGTTGCAATCGGGAATCAGGGAGGCGCGGCGGTCGTCCGGGGCGTGCCGCGCGGGGTGTAGACGTAGACCCCCATCTCGGAGCCGGCCGAGAGATAGTGATTCCGGGCGGCCTCGGCCACTGGCATCGGCAGGCCGAAGTCATACGTGGCGTACTCGGGCGAGAACAGATCCATCCGGGTGAGAACGAGGTCGTACTCCTCGCGCTCGACCCGGTCCTTCATGACCTGCGGGTCGAGCCGCCCGGTCTGGACGAGCATGCGGAACAGCCAGGGGTCGCCGAAGGCGGTCCGTTCCTCTTGCTGGATGTCGGCCAGGCCGTAATCGGCCAGAATCTGCGACTCGGGGTCGCTCGCGAGCCGATGGATCCGGTCATGGAACGCCATGATGATCCGCCCCTCCGGCCCGCGCATGTACACGGCCTGCGGAACCCGGGCGTTGCAGATCGTCGCGAAGGACAGGAGACTCGGCCAGGTCGCGGCGAGGCCGAGGACGGTCAGCGTGGCGGCCCCGAGGCGCCCTCGCAAGGTCGTCGAGGTTGTCGCGACGTGCCAGAGCGTCCCAACGGCCAGGGCCTCGACAGCGCGCAGGCTGAGGTAGTAGTTCAGGTCGGCCCCGCGCTTCAGCGACGAAACCACGCCGACGA
Organism: uncultured Isosphaeraceae bacterium; assembly: GCA_963779675.1. Classification (GTDB taxonomy): domain Bacteria; phylum Planctomycetota; class Planctomycetia; order Isosphaerales; family Isosphaeraceae; genus CAVZZM01. The sequence continues at coordinate 158,942 of CAVZZM010000012.1, read as the reverse complement.
CCAGCAGGACGACCGTCAAGGCCGACATCGCCGCCTCCTGACGTCCCCCCGTGTTCCACAGCAACAGGCCGATCGCCGCGAAATAGAGCATGTCCGGGCCGATCGTCAGGAGCCGATCCAGCACGATCCGCCAGCCGTTGGGGTCCGAGGGGGTGCCTGCCTCCGCCAGCAGGGACGCGGCGAAGTTCGGCTCGAACCCGATCGTGACGACCGCCACGATCAGCACGAGGACCGTCCCACCGCCGACAAGCGTCTCGATGGCCCGCCGCCAGCGTCCCTCGGCCGAGAGCGCGGCCGTCGCCGCCAGCAGGTAGACTCCCGCGGTCTGCTTGGTCAGGACCGCCAGGACCAGCAGCGCGAGCCCCGCCAGATGACCGACGCGACGCGGTCGCAAGGCCAGATAGAACCCGAAGAGCCCGAGCGTGTCGGCCAACATGTCGGGCCGCGCCATCAGGCCGAAGCCATTCATCGGCGCCGTGCCGAGGCTGAAGACCGCCCCGGCGAGCCCCGCCCCCCATCCGTAGCGGCGGCCGAGATAGACGCCGAGCCCGAGCGTCCCCAGCAGGGCCGACGTCAGCGTCACCACCCGTCCGACAACGTACAACCCGTCCAGATCGGTCCCGATCGCGCCCGATCCACCCGACCAGGGCGAAGTAGCACGGCCCGAAGAAATTGGCGACATACGGATAGTCCCGCCACTCAGGATAGAGGCGAACCCCTTCCTGCACCCGCCAGGCGAGATGCACCATCTTCGACTCAAGATGGTAGACCTCCAGCGGGTTCGTCAGGTCGAAGCCCGCATAGAGCAGGAACAGGACCGCCCGGACCACGCCCGCGAACAGAAGCAGGCCCAGAAGAAGCCGATTTACGAGTTTCATGAACCTGGGTTTGTCCGTTGGGTGGGGCGTTGTCGGCGCCTCCGGGACGTCGCAACACGAACGTCCCCAGAATACTTGCCCGGCCGATGGCCGGGAACGCCTCCCCGCCCGACGACCCCGGACGACCGCCCTCTCGCCGTGACCGCCACGCCGACCGCGCTGTCGCGTTGTGTGCCCGCCCCTGAGAAACTCGGCACGCGTGTTGCGGCAGGAATCGGCAAGACATGAGAGGATGTTCGCTTTCAACGGGTCGAACCCGCCCCGACGCCGTCGCGGCCCGCACGACCCACTTCCTTCCCCGTTCGCCACGTTCTCGCGAGGACCGACGATCATGGCCACCAGGACGAAGACCAAGAGCACCGCCACCAAAACCTCGACGACGAAGAAGGTCGATCACCAGGCGCGGGTCACCACCAACCACCGCGTGATCCGGAACTGGGTCGAGGCCCGCGGCGGGACGCCCGCGACGGTCAAGGGGACGCGCCGCAAGGGCGACCCGGCGGGAATCCTGCGGATCGATTTCCCGGGCTACAGCGGCGGCGAGACGCTCAAGGCGATCTCCTGGGACGACTTCTTCGCCAAGTTCGACGAGGCCGACGTCGCGTTCCTCTACCAGAATCACACCGCCGACGGATCGGAGAGCCGGTTCTCCAAATTCGTCAGCCTGGAGACGGCCCAGGAACGGGTCGCCGAGGGCCACGCCGAGGTGGACGACGGGTCGGGCGGTCGTCCCGACTCGAAATCCGCCGGCCGTCGCACCGCCCGGACGTCGTCGACGAAGTCCGCCGACCACAAGACGCGGGCGACCACCAGCCACCGGGCCATCAAGCGATGGACGGAGGCCCGCGGTGGGACGCCCGCGACGGTCAAGGGGACGCGCCGCAAGAGCGACCCGGCGGGAATTCTGCGGATCGATTTCCCGGGCTACAGCGGTGGCGACACGCTCAAGGCGATCTCCTGGGACGACTTCTTCACCAAGTTCGACGAGGAGAAGCTCGTCTTCCTGTATCAGAACCACACGGCCGACGGCTCCGAGAGCCGGTTCTGCAAGTTCGTCGACATGAAGTCGACCGACTGACCGCCGCGATGGCTCATGCCGAACTGCCTGAAGGACGCGCCGGCTCGCGGGGCCTTGAGTGACCGTGATTCATCCGCGAGCAACCGGGCGTCTCACCGTGGACTGCGGGTGAACCCCACACCCGGACAGAGGGTCCGGGCGTTGCGCGGCAATGACCGAGCCCTGTTGAGTCGAGGCAACGGGAAGAGACGCGAGAAGGAGGGCGGACGTGAGCCCGCGAGCGACTTCCGCCCTCGTGATTCATCGGCCCTCGAACATCGCTTGGCGGCGCGTCATCCCTCCGCGGCGGCGCGGCGGATTCCTTGCAGGGCATCCTCCACCGCGAGGTTGTAGGCGGTGATGATGTCCGGGTCAGGGTCAGAACCACCGTGGGCATGGACGGGGCGGCCGAGGAATTCGACGAGCACCTGGAGCCGCTCGGTCTCGGCGCGGCAGCGCTCCAGGTCGAAGCGCGCTTCCCAGCGGGCCCGGTCGCGACCGGTCGAGCTCGGGTCAACCGCCGGGAGGGCGGTATGGGGCGCGGGGATGGATTCGTGCGCAACGTCCTGATGGATCTTGGGATGAGACATGGTCGGCAACCTCCTGTGGCGGACCGGATCATCCTGGAAAGGGGACGGGTCGCCGCGGTGTCGGGGAGACGCGTGGGCGACCTTGTTCGGGCGGGCAGACCTCGGGGACATGCTGATCCCGTCGGCCCGCAACGTCTTATCAGGTAACGCCCGGCCGTGCCAGCCCAACACCGGTGTTCACTCGATCGGGGCAGGGCCCGGTTGTTGATCCTCAGTTGAACATCCGGTAGCCTCGATTCTGATACCCCGGCGCCGCCGGATGCGCCGGTCGTGCGAGGCACCTGTTCAGCCCCCCTGGTTCAAGGAGTATGGAATAATGACTGGACCGATTCACCGCCGACACTTTCTCGGCACGGCCGCGGCGGCTGGACTGGCCTCCGGCCTGACGACCCAAACGGCCCGAGCGTCTCGTCGCGCGGCGAACGACACCATCACCATCGGGATCATGGGGACCGGCGGTCGGGGCTCGGCGCTGGCCCAGGGCTTCCAGGGGCAGGACGGGGTCGAGGTGGCCTACGTTTGCGACGTGGACCACGCTCGGGTCGAGCGGGTTGCGCAGGCCGTCGCCGAACGCGGGGGCCGGACGCCGAAGGCCGTCGGCGACTTCCGCCACATCCTCGACGACGACAGCGTCGACGCGCTGGTCGTGGCCACCTGCAACCACTGGCATGCCCCGGCGGCGATCCTGGGCTGTGCCGCGGGCAAGCACGTCTACGTCGAGAAGCCGTGCAGCCACAACCCGCACGAGGGCGAGCTACTGGTCAAGGCCGCCCGCAGGTACGATCGCAAGGTCCAGATGGGCAATCAGCGACGGACCTGGCCGAAGGTTCAGGAGGCGATCGCCCGGGTGCAAAAGGGGGACATCGGCCGGGCCTACTTCGCGCGCTGTACGTATCTGAACGCGCGGCCGTCGATCGGCAACGGCAAGGAAGCGCCAGTGCCCGAGGGGCTCGACTACGCGATGTGGGAAGGCCCCGCCCCGCATCGTCCCTACCACGACAATTACCTGCACTACAACTGGCACTGGTTCTGGCACTGGGGCAACGGCGAGCTGGGCAACAACGGCATTCACTTCATCGACGTCGCCCGCTGGGGCCTGGGGGTCGGATTGCCGGTCCACGTGACCTCCGGCGGCGGTCGATACCACTTCCCCGAGGACGACCAGGAAACCCCCGATACCCAGGTCGCCACCTACGACTACGATGGGGACAAGTCGATCACCTGGATCGACCAGAGTTGCAACCCCTTCCAGCCCGGTGGCCGGGGCTCCGAGATCATCTTCTACGGCACCGACGGCGCGCTGGCGATCACCGGCGGCGGCTACACGATCTACGACCTGAAGGGCAAGGAGCTTGACAGCGCCAAGGGCCCGGCTGGCGATCCCGATCACCTCGCGAACTTCCTCGGCGCGATCCGGGGGGAAGCGGACCTGAACAGCGAGATCGGCGAGGGGCATGTCAGCACGCTGCTCTGCCACCTCGGCAATATCGCCCACCGCACCGGTCGCGCCCTGAAGTGCGATCCGAAGGACGGCCGCATCCTCGACGACCAGGACGCCATGAGCTACTGGTCCCGCGAGTACGCCCCCGGCTGGGAGCCGAAGGTATGAGCCGCATCCTCATTGCGGCCCTGGCCGTGTTCGTGCCGGGCCTGGCTCTTGCTCAGAGCCAGGTTCCGTTGCCCGATGCCCGGCCCGTGCCGCACGTGCAGGTGATCCCGTTGCCGGACGACCAGGCGACGTTCCAGCTCAACGGCGAGGAACTGACCCGCTACCGATTCGGCCCCACCCAGCGGCGGCCGTTTCTGTTCCCGGTGATCGGGGCCTCGGGGCGGTCGCTGACCCGGATGGGCCATCCGCACGACCCGTCGGGGCACAGCCATCACAACTCGATCTGGATCTCGCACAACGATGTGGCCGGCGAGTCGTTCTGGGACGACAACGGCACCGGCCGCATCGTCCAGCGCCGCATCGTCCGCTACGATGACGGCGACCTCGAGGCCCGCCTCGTCGCTGAGAACGACTGGATCGGTTCGGAGGATCGCGTCCTGCTTCGAGAGCGGCGTGGGGTGACGGTTCGCCCCTACGGCGGGGGCGAGTTCCTGATCGTGCTCGACATCCAGCTCGTACCGGCGGGGGACGAGCCGGTGACGCTCGGCGAGTCCGCCTTCGGCATCATCGGCGTGCGGATGGCGCGTTCGATCGGCGTGAACGATGGGGGCGGGCTGATCCGCAACTCTGAGGGGAACGTCAACGAGCAGGGGGCCGATGGCGTCTTTCGCAAACCGGCCCGCTGGGTGGATTACTCCGGGCCGATCACCAACGACGCCAACGAGGGCATCACCCTGTTCGACCATCCGTCGAACCCGAGCTACCCGACCCCGTTCCACGTCCGGGGCGACGGCTGGATGGGCGCCAGCCTGACCTTCGCCGGGCCGATCACCATCGAGCCCGACCAACCCCTACGACTTCGCTACGGGGTGTCCGTCCACCGCGGTGCCTCTGAGGTTCGCTGGATCGAGGACCGCTGGAAGCCATTCGCCGACACCACGATCGAGCCCTTGCCCGAGAAATAAGTGGGAACCGGGCGTGTCGTCATTCGACCGCCACGGGTTCCGTTCTACGATCCTGACTCTTGAGTTCGATGATGGGCGGCTTGAAGGGCCGCGATCCGGGAACATCGCCGACCATACCCAACATCCGGCTGGTGGTTCCCACCTTGCCGATATCAGGAATTCCACCCATGCGACGTGCCTTTGTCCTCGCCACGGCCCTTGGAGTTCTGGGTTGTCTGGCCCTCATGCCGATCTCCGCTCGCTCCCAGCAGGAAGGCGGTCGGCTTCCCGGTGCCCGGCCGACGATCGAGGCGATCGATTACCCGTCCTTGCAAGCGGCCATCGACGCCTTGCCCGCCGAGGGGGGTCTCGTCCGCCTGCCGGCCGGCACGTTCGAGATCAAGCGAACCGCTCCGGGTCGAGATCGAAGACGTTTGCATCGAAGGGGCCGGGACCGCCACGCACATCAAGAACACCAGCACCGACGGCCAGCCGGCGCTGTCGTCGCGCCGAAGGACATCGACACCAACGCCGCGTTCGCAGCAACTGGCGGGTCCGGCTCTCGAACTTCCGCATCACCGGCAATGAAAAGAGCGGCCACGGCATCCATGCGCGTGGGATCAACGAGCTGTTCATCGACGGGGTCACCGTCAGCGAGCACGGCGGCGACGGCATCCGCATGGAGGACTGCTACGAGGACCCGCGGATCGTCAACTCGCTGATCACCTACAACAAGCAGACGGGGCTGGCCCTCGTCGCCTGCCACGACATCGTCGTCGCCGCCAACCAGTTCGAGGAGAACCAGGACGCCCTGCAGCTGCGCCGACAGCTTCAACCTCTGCATGACCGGCAACAACCTCGACGACCACCTCGGCAACGGCGTCGTGATCGCCAACACCTATGGTTCGGTCGTCTCGGGGAACATGATCGAGGAGTGCCAGGGCACGGCGATCATCCTCGATCGCGACTGCTACGGGATCACCCTGTCGGCCAACGTCATCGCCCACGAGTTCACCGACGGGATCGACCTCCGCGACGCCCACGGCTGCGCCGTCAGCGCGAACACCTTCACGATCGTCAAGCGGCACGCCCTGGTGATCGGCCCGGAGAGCGGGCGGATCACCGTCACCGGCAACAACTTCTCGGACAGCACGATCGGCCCGAACAACGAGCAGTCGTAAAGAGAACGACCGCCAGGCCGGCGGCCTGGTGCTGAACGGCACGAGCGACATCGCCGTCATCGGCAATGTCTTCTGCGGGAGTCGGGCCGAAGGCGATCGCCGTCGAAGGGAAGACGACGCGGGTGAACGTGACCGCCAATGTCTTCCAGGACGTCGAGAGCGATCACAGACTCTCTTGCGGACTCGGTCATCGGCGACAACGTCGGGCCTTGATGCGGAGTGACGGCTCAGAGCAGGCCGTTGACGACGGTCCTCTTGAGCCCGGCGGCCAGCGACTCGGCCTCGATGAAGATCCGCTTGATGTCCGGGTGCTTGCGGCGGATCGCCTTCTCGAGCCGGTCGACGGCCGCCTCGACGTCGGCGGCGGAGGCGTCGCGTCGGAACTGGATGTCGAGGTTCAGCAGGACCTCGTGCGGCCCGAGGTACATCGTCAGCGGCGGGTCGATCCGCTCGACGGCCGGGTCGGATTCTCGGCGAGTTCCCGGATGCTCTGGATCGTCTCCGGGTCGGCCCCCTCGCCGACCAGCAGCCCCCGGCTCTCGTAGGCCAGCAGCAGGGCGACGACCATCAGGATCGACGCCGATGACGATCGACGCCGCGCCGTCGAAGGCCGCGATCGCCGGTCAGTTGCCCGAGCAGAACGCCGAGGAACGCCGCCAGCAGGCCGAGCAGGGCGGCGGTGTCCTCGAACATGACGGTGAAGGTCGTCGGGTCCTTGCTCGCGTGCACGGCCCGTAGCAAGCTTCCATCAGATGGGTTTTGCGGAACTCGCGGTAGGCGACCGAGAGCGCGAACCCTTCGAACAGCGCCGCCATCGCGATCACGCCGTAGTTCCAGATCGGGTTCGTCATCGGCTCGGGGTGACGCAGGTGGACGATCCCTTCGTAAATCGACATCCCGCCCCCGACGGCGAAGATCAGGATGGCGACGATCAGGGTCCAGAAGTACAGCTCCTTGCCATGGCCGAACGGGTGGTTCCGGTCGGGCGGTTTCTTGCTCAGGTGGACACCCAGCAAGATCAAGCCGCCGTTGCCCGTGTCGACGATCGAGTGGATCCCCTCCGCGAGCATGGCCGAGCTGCCAGTTAACGCCGCCGCGACGAACTTCGTCACGGCGATCGCCAGGTTGGCCACGATTGCGGCGTAGCACGGCATTCGGTGAGGAGCCGGCGGCCATCGCGAGAACCTCCAGGTCGGCACGGTGTCGGGAAGGTGAGCGAGCGTAACACCCGGCCCGGACGCGAGCAACGTCCGTACCTTCACGTTCGCGCTGCGCATGGGGGCCATCGTTCGCTGTGCCCCGGCCAGCGAAGTCATCGTGCCGCTCGGACCGCCGGTTTGGTATGATCGTCGTGACGATCCGCCTGGAGGGGGGTGGGTCGGCACTCTTGAGGGATGATCGTCATGCCCATCACCGTCGAGGCCGTCTACGAGGGCGGCGTCTTCCGGCCCAAGCAGCCCGTCAACCTCCGCGAAGGGGCCGAGGTACGTGTCGTGATCGGCCCGCTCGTTTCGGAGGATGATGATCCGCTGGAGAAGGTCATCGGAACCTGCCTCGACGGTCCGGACATCAGTCTGGCCGCGCGGCACGACGAGATCCTCTACGGATCGAAGCACAAGGATCCGGGCGTGCCATGATCTTCGTCGATACATGGGCCTGGCTCGCTCTCGCCTATCAGAGAGATCCGCATCACCGGAGTGCGGATCGCCAGCATCGGGCCTTCCATGCTCAAAAACGGCGCTACGTCACGACGGACCACGTCCTCTCGGAAACCTTGACAACCCTCTTCAAGGTCGTCCCCTTCGAGCAGGCAAGACGCTTCGCGGATGGGCTCTTTCAAGCATTCGATTCCGGGCGATATTCACTGGAGTTTCTCACTCCTGAGAGGCTCCGCCGCACATGGGACCTCCGGGTTCGCTACCGAGACAAACCCGACATCTCGTTCGTCGATTTGACGTCCATCGCGGTGATGCAAGAACTCGGCATCACAGACATCTTCACGGGCGATTCCCACTTCCTACACGTCGGTCTCGGTTTTGCGCTGTGGCCGTCCTCGGAATGATTGCTACAGAGGTTAAGCATCGCCAGTCCCGAGCCTCGGATTCTCGACGAAGTTCGTAAGGAACCCCGACCATGATCGACCCCCGCGTTGCCAGTGGGATGCGAGACCTGCCTCCCGCGGTGATGATCCCCCGCGAGCGCATCCTCCAGAGTTTCCGCGAGACGTTCGCCTCGTTCGGGTTCGTGCCGATCGAGACCCCACATATCGAGCGCATGGAGGTCCTCACGGGCAAGGGGGCCGGGTCCGACGAGGTCCTGCGGCAGATCTTCGAGGTCACGAACAAGGGGGGCACGCCCGGCGAACTGGCCCTGCGGTTCGATCTGACCGTGCCCCTGGCACGGTTCATCGCCAGGCATGTCGACGAGTCTGGGCGTGCCCTTCAAGCGCTACGCCATCGGCTCGGTCTTCCGCGGGAGAACGGGCCGGCGAAGGGGCGGTTCCGCGAATTCGTCCAGTGCGACTTCGACACCGTCGGCACCGAGAGCGTCCTCGACGACGCCGAGACCGCTAAGATCATCCACTCCGCCCTGTCGGCCGCCGGAGTGCCCGATTTCACGATCGCCCTGAACAACCGCAAGGTTCTCGACGGGCTGCTCGAAACCGTTCGGCGATGTCGAGAAGAAGGCCGCCGTGCTCCGGGCCCTCGACAAGCTCGCGAAGATCGGCCGCGACGCGGTGCTGGCCGAGTTCCAGAAGCCCGGCGGAGGCCAGCGGTGCCGGGCTGGACGGAAACGGCGGCCGACCGGTGCTCTGGTTCGTCGAACGAGGGCAAGGGCGGTCGCCGAGGTCCTCGAGGTCGCGCGAGGTCGAGATCGGCTCCAACGCCGACCGCGGCGCGAGGGCATCGCCAACCTGCGAACCGTGCTCGACCTGCTCGACGCGAGCCAACGTCTCGATGGACCACATCACCCTCGACCTCGGCCTGGCCCGAGGGCTCGACTACTACACCGGGCATCGTCTACGAGACGACGGTCAAGGGCTGGGAGCGGTTCGGCAGCATCGCCTCGGGTGGCCGTTATGACAACCTGGCCAGCCTGTTCACCTCTCGTCGACTGCCAGGCGTCGGCGCCTCGATCGGTCTGGATCGGCTGATGGCCCTGATGGAGGAGGCCGGTTGGCTCAAGGGCGTTTCGACGACCGTTCCCGTTCTGGTGACCAACTTCCGAGGAACCAACCCCGCGACCGTCCATCCGGATCGCGGCCCGGTTGAGGGCAGTCGGCATCGGGGCGGAGGTCTACCCCGAGCCGATCTCGATCGGCAAGCAGTTAGGCTATGGGTCCTCTCGCGGCCACAAGCTCGCCATCATCATTGGGCCGGACGAGGAGGCCCGGCAGGTCTTTAACCTCCGCGTTCTGTCCACACGCGATGAAGATCTGGGACTTGCCTGGTCGGTCCTGGAAGACTCGGTCGGTAGTGCCCTGGAGTTCCTCGATCGCCACGAAAGCGGCGGCCTTGATAAGTAAGACACAACCCGCACGGGTTCCACCGGCAGACCTCCAACCGCCATCCCGACATCCGTCTGAAGCTGTTGTTCGGGGGCCCATGCCGGCGGCTCTTGCCAGCGGTTTCCTGGTTGTCATGTCGCAACTCCACGAAACACCAATCCGGAACGGCAGGGCATAGGCTCCCTTATGCAGGTGCGCCGCGGCGACTTATCGGAATAGGACGTTGTTCTCGGTAACGTTGTGAACCAACTCCGATCCAGAAATTAACCCCAACCAATTGGCCAACTCGACTGGATCTCACGATGCCTGATCCGTCCTCTCCGCGGGAACGCCCGATTCCTCAGGTACGAGGTACACGCGATTGGCTGCCCGCGGACTTCATGACACTCGGCAGCTCTGGAACATTGCTTGCTCAACTTTTCGAACGAGTCCGGCTATGTAGCCGATCCGCACGCCGATCCTGGAGGTCACCGAACTGCACCAGCGCAAGAGCGGGGCGGGGATCGTCTCGAAGCTCTTCGAGCTGGGGGCGGACTCTCGAACCGCCTCTGCTTGCGTCCCGAACTGACCGCCAGCGTCGTGCGGGCCTATACCGATGCGCCGGAGCCGCCGATCGCTGCCCTGGCGAGTCAGTGCGTCCGGCCCCGTCTTTCGCTTCGAGCGCGACCCCCAGCCGGGGCGGTATCGGGAGTTCACCCAGGTCGGGGTCGAGTTGCTGGGCTCACCAGGGCGGACAGCCGACGCCGAGGTGATCGCCCTAGCCGACGAGGCGTTGCTGGCCGCCGGCGTGGCCGACGCGACAATCCGTATCGGCCATGTCGGGTCTGATCCTGGAGCTGTTCGAGTGTTCCGGGTTGCCGACGGCGGCCCTTTCGGCACTGGTCGAAAGCCTGAGTGAAGCGGCGGCCGAGGGGCGCAACGTCCGGGCGCTGGAAGCGGCCCTGGATCGGCTCTCGCGGCTGGCTCCAGTCGCCTGCCGAACGCGAGGCCGAGGGGTGCTGCCGGTCGTCGCACGGTCTGATGATTCGAGTGTCGATCGCCTCTTTCGCCATCTCGTGCCCAGCGTCACCGGCCGCCGCACGGGCCATGAGATCATCGATCGGCTGCGGCGCAAGTGGGAGCTTGGCCACTCGTTGCAGGAATGCGCTGGAGCGGGTTCGACGGCAGATCCATGGCCTGGCCGAGCTGCGTGGTCCGGCCGACGTGGTCCTCGATCGCCTGGTGTCGAGTTCGAGCTCCACGGCCCCGCAGTCGGTCGAAGAGCTGCGGACCCTGATCGCAGTTGCTCTGGAACAGCCTGGGAGTCGCCGTCCGATCGGGTCACGCTGGACCTCGGCTTCGGCCACGGCATTGGCTTTTACAGCAGATGATCTTCGAACTCTCGCACCGACACCGGCGGGCCGGTGGTCGTCTGCCACGGCGGGCCGTACGACGGGCTTGGCCCGCGTGCTTGGCAGTGATCGCGACCCTCACGGCGTCGGCTTCGCCTTCGGCCTGGAACGGCTGCACCATGCCCTTGAGGCCGCGCGGCGACCGCTCGGCACTGAGGAGGTCTCCGCGATGAGTACCCTGATCCTCGACCCGATCCGGCTCGCCCTGCCCTCGAAGGGCCACCTCTACGAAGGGATCGTCGAGATCCTCCGGACCGCCGGATACAAGTGTCCGCCGGGCCAGCGACCGGCAATATGAGGCGACGATCGGCGGCCACCCTCGGTTCCATGTCGTCTTCATGCGGCCGACCGATATCGTCATCCAGGTCCAGGAAGGGCGCTGTACCCTGGGCGTCACCGGCATGGACGTCTTCGCCGAGCATCAGGCCGAGGCGACCGATGCCGATGGTCGTCGAGCCCGACCTCGGTTACGGTGGATGCCGGCTGGTCGTGGCTGTTCCCGAGAGCTGGATCGACGTGACCCACATGCTCGACCTGGTCGACCTGACCACCGAGTTCAAGGCCGACGGCAAGGCGTTTCGGGTCTCCACCAAGTACGGATCGCTCGTCCAGGCGTACTTCCGCAAGTGGGGGATCTACCACTACCAGATCATCCACTCGGATGGGGCGCTGGAGCTGCACCCCTCGCTTGGGATCGCCGACATCATCGTCGATCTGACCAGCTCGGGCACGACGCTGAAGGACAACCGTCTCCGCGAGATCGAGGAGGGCATTGTCCTCGATTCCGCCTCGTGCCTGATCGGCCATGCGCCGAGCCTTGAGTCCCTGGCCTCGAGGGACAGAACGGCCCGCTCGCGCTGTTGCTCGACGCGATCGACGCGGTCCGCGCCTCGGAGGGCTGGCTGCACCTGGAGGTCGTCGGCGGCCCCTCCGAGCATGGTCCGAGAGGCCGCGGCCGGGGTCGCCGCGTACCTGAAAGAGCAGGGGGCGCAGCACGTTTACCGGGGCGAAGTCTGGGATGCCGGGGGCCAACCCGGTTGGCTGTGACCGGTCTCGTCGCGGCCCGAACGATCACCTCGTGCCGCAGCCGCCTGTTCGCCCTGGGGGCTAGCCGGGTCGTGGGCTTGCCCGCCCGCTTCGTCTTCGATCGGGACGGGACCTCCACGTTCGACACGCTCCAGAAGGTGCTGCTCGACTCAGGTCGGCTCGTTCCAGGCCCCGAGACTATTCTTGATGCCGAACGCCCGAGTTGAGTGGGTCCCAATCTCGATCGACGACAACTCGTCGGGTCGCGAAATGAAGCGACACCCGCGCCAGGCGGGTGTCGGTCAGGAGTCAAGGAAGGCCCACGCGATCGGGGGCATGAATCGTCCCCCGTCGAGGTTCGGGCGATCGTTCACGGAACGATGCTTGCTGGAGCCCCACCCTCGGCCGGCACGCTCGGAACCCGCAGGCCACCGGCCGGAACCGGTTCGACCACTGCGCCCGGGGTCTCGACAATCGGCTCCTCGATCCGGCCCGTTGCGGCGGGGTTCGGACGAAGGCCCGAAGTTCCCGGCACGATGGGTTGCGTCGCGCCGACGGACAGAGCGCCTCCGGCGCGGTTTCCGGGTCGAGCAGAGGCAGTTCGATCAGGTTCACGTTCAGCGCGATGTTCTGGTCGCCCTTCTGCTGATATCGAATGGCGACGTACGACTCCTCGCGAATGTTCGTGAAGTTGGTCGGCTGAGCCGGACGCGGGTTCACCAGCGGCGTGCCGGTGACGCCACCGGAACGCACGTTTGCATTGTCGGGCGAGCTGATCGTTGGCGGCTCCATAGAGGTCCACGCCCTCGGCGGTTCGGGCGAAGGCGTAGATGTATGTCCTCTTGGTGATCACGAACGTGAGCCGATTCGGGTTTTGAGTTGCGGACGGATTGGTCTGGTCAACCTCGCCCTGGTTCGGTTCAACGGACGTGTCGGCCCGGTCCTGAGGGCCATTTGAGGTGGACGCCTTGAAGGCCCGCGGATTGTTGACGGCGTCGGCCGCCTGCTTGGCGGCCTGGGCCGCCTGCTTGGCGGCCTGGGCGGCTTCCTGAGCGGCGTCGGCCGCCTGGCGGGTCTCCTGGACGACCGGATCGTCGGCGGCCCCCAGGGTCGACGGCGTGGTGGCCGCGCCCGAGTTGCCGGGACCGTACTGCTCGTCCCATGAGATCGTGGGGTCGATCGTGACGATCAACCGGGCGTCGGACTCGTCGAGGTTCTCGGGAGCGCTCAACCCGACGACGACGCCCTCGGCGGACCGAATGCCTCGACCCATCGGTTGCCCCGCACGTTGCCGGTCGGGGACGGTGCCGATGGGCACCCCTTCGGCCGTAACCGGACCATCGACGCGGACAGCGCGGGTGCCCGGCGGTGCCGGGTCGGCGGCCGTCGCGGGCACGGGCGGCAGTACGTCGCTGATCACTCTCGGAACTGTCTCCGCCCCCTGGTCCGTTAACGTTTCATTCGCGTTGGTGGCAGGGGCCGTGACTTTCGGTCCTGTGGGCAACTGGCCATCCTGAGCAACGGCCAGCAGGGGGGCCAGAGAGAGGGCGAAGGCCACGCCCCAGGGGGCTGGCGTTCGCAGCGTTCTGGTGCCGATCATGATCGAGACTCCGGTCGATTGCATGGGATCGCGGTTCTCGCTCCCGCCAGGAAGCTCGCCGCGTGACCTGCGATTCAGGGAGTCATCAATGCAAACCAAATGCCGATCATCCAGGGCCGACGTCGCTTTTGCTCAGTCTGTGGGCAGGGTCGGGGCCGGACGCGACGCATGCGAACCGTATTGCCGTCCCGCGAAAACCAGGGTGAGCTGTTCGAGCGTCAGCGCCAGCACCAGGGCGATGACATCAATGGTCAGGAGGATCCCAGACTGCGCGCTCCTCGAGCGTGGGAAACAAGGCCGCGAGTTGCAAGTGCAGTGCGACCACGAAGAGGAAGGCCAGCAGGAGATAGCCGAGGAATGAATCTGTCAGCGTCAGAGGGCGGAACGGTCGATCGGTCGGGTCGGCGTCGAGCGAGAGCCGTCCCAACGCGACGCGGAGCCTCACGTAGATGACCAGTTGCAGCAGGCAGGTGACGGTCATCAGCGTTGTGTAGATGATCGGCCCGTGACGGACGATCGCTGCCGCGGGGATGTCGATCCCGGCGCCCGGACGGACCTGGCCGAGCCCCGACAGGGTTTCCAGGCCGGAAAACATCATCAAACCGACGAAGCCGATGCAGGCGAGCAGGTCGTGGTTCGTGTTCTCCAGACTGGTGGCGGTGTGTACTTCCCACTCCTGTCGATCGAAGGGAGCGCAGGGATCGCGAGCGATCTTATCGAACGCGAACCGCACCGCCTTCCGGTGGAAGCGGAAATACAACATCATCCAGATCACGATCACCACGCTTCCCACCAGCCCTGCGCCGAGAGACGGGACGTCGAGCGCCAGGGCCAGGACTGAGGATGAGAAGCCCGCGATCAGGACCAGGAGCACGAATTGAAGAAACGACGCGCCCGCATGGTTATGCCGCGCGGCCCGTTGTGGGTCGCCCCGACGCGTGAAGTCCTGCTCCTGCATCAAACGGGCGAACAGAACACCGTTGAGGACCATGCCTCCGTGTAGCCGGGCCATCCGGAGCGAGAGCAACAGGCTGGCGACCATCAGCACCAGGGCGTAGAAGGCGAAGATGTGGGCCCCAGGCCCCGGAGGGCTGGAGGCAAGTTCCCCTGGAGCACGTTCTGGAGAAAGATCCCCAGGCCGGCGAAGATCGAACCGAGCAAGGTCAACAGGTCGCGACGGCGAACGACCAGGCTGTTGAACTCGCGTGATACGGTCGTGAAGTCGATCGGATGTGTCGGCTCGGCCATGAGTGTTGGTCCAGGGGCGGCGTCGTGATCGGATGAACCCGCGACCAATCCAGGGCGCCGCGAAGTCCGGTCCTTGACATTCAGGTCAGCAGGAACCAGATCAGCGGCAACACCGCGCCGGTCAACACCGAGATGATCCCCCACGCCAGCCCCTTCCAGCGGCGGCGCAGACCGACACCCAGGGCGAAGGCCAGCGGAACGGCGACCCACATCCAGCGCGGCTGGGCCTGTAAGGGTGCGGCCGACGCCGTCAACACGGCGCCAGCGAGCAGAATCGTGGTCCCGAATTCGACGAGTGCCAGCGAAACCAGAGATCGAAACGCACCGAGCGGCTCCGGTGAGCGAACCCAGGGGACGACGGTCCCGAGCAGGATCGTGCCGATGAGCATCAACGGGATCCCGAGGGCGCCACTGGGCTCGGAACTCTCGATCACATCGTGCCCGACGCGGAAGGATTCGATGATCTGGTCGACGGGGGCCAGCCAGCGGCCGAAAATCAGCAAAACGAGACCGACCAAAAGGAGGGGGAACGAGATGAATTTCCGAACCGATGTCCCACTCATCGAGATCATGAACGACAGGCAGAGGAGCAGACCCGCGGCCGCCGCCGGTATCCCCAGCAATGTTCCGATCGGCACCGAGCTCATCAAGCCCCCAAAGGCCGCGATGAGGAGCCCGGCCAGCCAGCCATAGAACTTTGCCGGCGAGTACAGCCACTTGGAGTTTGGCAGGGCCGGTTCGACGCTCATGGCAGGCACTTCCATGAATCATGCACGACAGAATGGGGAGAAAGCGAGGACGATTGGCATTGTACTGGACCGTTCGGGTGCTGTCGCCTGTCTTGACGATCCGGGCTCGTTGACAACACGACGCGGCTCACCGGATGGCGTCATCTTCCTGTCACTTTCGAAAAATCCATAGAGGATGGAGCGAGAGAGGTTCGGTTGTCGGCAACAGGATCCAGGTGGACGGGAGGCGACAATGGGGCGAACATGCATGCGGAACACGTTTCTGATCAGTTTCGTGTTCGGTATCCTCGTGGCGTCCGGAGGCCAGCGATCGTGTCGAGCCCAGGGGCTGGCGACAGGTTTCACGTGGGGGCCCTACTCAACGTATGCGACGCCGGCCGGTCCAGTGACGGGATACCGATACGGGCCGTGGTCGGTCTACCAGACGCCGGCCGGCCCGGCGACGCAGTACCGCTATGGTCCGTGGTCGGTCTACCAGACCCCGCAGGGCCGGTTTCGAGTTACACTTACGGTCCCTGGACGGTCTACCAGACGTCACGAGGTTCGACGACGAGTTATCGGTATGGGCCCTGGACGACCTATTCCCCAGTTCCAGTGCCCTATTCATCATGGTGACGAAACGCTCCGGAAGGGTGGAGGCCCGCCGGGACGTGCGGACCTCGGAGACGCGATCATGTTCGAGCGGGAATGCACGCTCTACGCCTTCACAATGGGTTATGCCCGGCTGCTGTCCGAGGACATCGACGACGCACGGTTCGCCGAGCAACCCGCACCGGGCCTGAACCACCCGGCCTGGGTGCTTGGCCATCTGGCGATCTGTACCGACTACGCCGCCGGATTGCTTGGGCTACCGGCGGCCTGCCCCAAACCATGGGCCCAGTTGTTCGGCCCCGGCTCGACACCCCGGCCTGACCGCTCGATCTACCCGGCGAAGGTCGACCTACTCAACGTCCTCGAGAAGGGACACGAACGGGTCACGAAGGCGGCTCGCAACGCCGATCCCGAGTCGATCGCTCAGCCACACACCCTGGAAATCGCCTTCCTGAAGGGCCCGCTCCCGACGGTTGGCGACCTGCTGGCTCATCTGATGACGACGCATGAAGCGGCTCATCTCGGTCAGCTCTCGACATGGCGGCGCATCCTGGGAATGCCAGGCGTCTTGCAGCTTTGAGACAAAAGGCGGACCAACGCCCGTCCGACCCCGCCAGACGACGCAGGAACAATCCCGTGCCTGATGCCAAGAACTCTCCAGAGGGCGTACGATCTGACGCCGATGCCCTCCCCACGGTGCGGTTGCGCCTGGAGCACATCACCAAGCACTTCGAGGGCGTGCATGCCCTCGAAGACGTGCATTTCGAGACAACGGCCGGCGAGATCCACGCCCTTTGCGGCGAGAACGGCGCGGGCAAGAGCACGCTGATGAAGATCGCGGCCGGCGCGATCGCCGGGTATGCCGGGCAGATCCACCTGGATGGTCGCCCGGTTCGATTTTCCGGGCCTCGCGAGGCGGAGGATGCGGGAATCCGAATCATCCACCAGGAACTGAACCTGGTGCCCGAGTTGACGGTCGCCGCGAACATCTTCCTAGGCCGCGAACGGAGGGGACGCTTCGGCTTGCTCGACGATCGAAGGATGATCGCCGAGTCGCTCCAGATATTCGAGCGCCTGGGGGCGGCGATCGACCCCGAGGCACGCGTCGGCGACCTTCGGATCGGTGACCAGCAAATGGTCGAGATCGCCCGGGCGCTGGCGTTCGACGCCGCGGTCCTGATCATGGACGAGCCGACCTCGGCACTCTCGGACGCGGAGGTCTCGCGGCTGTTCCGGGTGATCCAGGAACTGCGGGACGGCGGCGCGACGGTCATCTACATCTCTCATAAGATGAACGAGGTGTTCACGATGGCCGATCGTGTGACCGTCCTGCGGGACGGTCGATTCGTGGCGACGGCCCCGATCACCGAGACGAGGCCCGAACAGGTGATCCGCTGGATGGTCGGCCGCGAGATCGCCACGTTGCGCCTGGACACGACCGATCATCACGGAGGGCCGATCCTTGAGGTCGAAGGGCTCTCGCTGCCGAGCCCGCCCGGCTCGGTCGGTCGGCCGTCCCTGAAGTCCATCTCATTTTCCCTGCGGCGAGGGGAGGTCCTGGGTGTGGCCGGCTTGCTCGGCGCGGGGCGTACGGAGTTGCTGGAGGCCCTGTTTGGCGCCGCATGGTCCGTGCCCTCGGGCGTCATCCGTCTCGATGGAAAGGCGGTGCGGTTCCGTCACCCCGCCCACGCGATCGCCGCGGGGCTCGCCCTGGTGACCGAGGATCGGAAGCAACGTGGCCTGTTCGATCGGATGACCGTCGGGGAGAACGTCACGATCGCCCACCTTGAGGCCCTGGCCCATGGTGGTGTCGTCGACCGCCGCGCCGAGGCGAGGGCCGTTCTTCATGCTCTGGGCCGGCATCAGATCAAGACCACCGGTGGCAACGCGGCTGTGACGAGCCTCTCCGGGGGGAACCAGCAGAAGTGCATCCTTGCGCGCTGGCTCCTCTCGGCGCCCCGCGTCCTCCTGCTGGATGAGCCGACACGAGGCATCGACGTCGGCGCCAAAGCAGAGATCTATGCCTTGATCCGCGATTTGGCCGCCCACGAAGGGATCGGCATCCTGTTGACCTCCAGCGAACTACCCGAGCTACTGGCGGTCTGCGACCGGATTCTGGTGCTTTGCGAAGGGCGGCTCTCGGCCGAGGTTCCGAGGGACGACGCGACCGAGGAACGTATCATGGACGCGGCGACCCGGTTTCCCCGACCGATCGCGGGGGCCTCCTGACCTGATCCTGGCACTCAACAAAGAGCCGGGGATTCCCAACGATCTGTCGGGAATGACTGGCCTTGACGGGCCGTTCCGGCCGATTCCAAGTGCTGTGACCGAAGTCCTTGCCCGAGCGAAGCGCTCGAGGGGCCGGGGCCTCGGTGATGGACGGACGGGCGACGATGACCCGGCCGCGGACAGGATGCCAGGACGGCAGGCCCGAGTGATGTGGATCAAACCGGGACCGGCCGTCTCGATGGAACGACCAAGGAGGGTTTACGATGGTGCCTCCCCGCGTGGGAACGCCGAGCGGCCCGTGGGCTGGCCGCCGCCTGGCGCTCTGGGCCGCCCTGGCCGTCGGCTGGGTCCTGCCGTCGGTCGGCTGCCAGGTGGAATACGCTGGCATGACCTTGCCTTCGGGCAAGTACATGTACGACGACGTGCAATACTTCCCGCCCGGCCCGGACTTCCCGTGGGCCAATACCCAGGCCGCGACCCAGCGGGCCCGGATGCAGGCGATGGGCATGGAAGTTCCGGCTGCCGGAGCGGTCGGTGCCGTGGGTGCCCCGCCCCCGGCGGAAGGGCCCTGAACCCTCGACAGAACGTCCCGAACGTCCCGACGGACGTGAACGCCGGGGGCTTCCAGTTCGACCGCGAATTACCGATTCAGCAGCCGGCGCCCGGCGACTTGCCGTTCCCGGCGGAGGGCGGGATGCCGACTCAGTTTGAGCCCTGATTCAGGGGCCTTATTGATCGAACCACACGCGGCCCCGGACCTAACATTGGTCCGGGGCTGCGTGGCGTTTTTGGGTGGACGGAGCAATCGTCGGGAATTTGCCGGCGCTGATGATGTTCGACCCGGGAACGTGATGCAAGTCTATTGGCGACTGGTAGTTCGGGTCCCTGGGCTATGGTGTTGATGTTGTCTAGGCATAGGTTTGAGTTGCCTGGATTGTTTTTGTTTCGTGTCGCGAGCTGGGTCGAGGCGCGGTTCGCCGTTACTGACTGGAGGGCCCCGAATCCGGGTTGTCCTGGGGCGTCACCGCGCGGATGGGGATCTGGATCTCCCAGAGGCGTTGGGGTGCCGGTGTCATCGGGCCGTGGTAGCCGAGGCGGCGCGGGGGGCCGGCGGCGACCCACTCGTCGGCGTGCTCAACCAGCCAGGTGCGAAGCCGAGCCATGCCGCTCTTCATGACGTCCTCGCTCATGCCGCCCTGGACGCCCAGGCTGACGACGGTGATTTCGGGGTGGTCCTCGACCTGGACCTTGCCGACGCCGGGCCCGGCCTCGCCCTGGTCGGGTTGCCGGTAGAGGAACTCCATGGAGACATCGCCACGACTGTCGGGGTCGGCGACCATCTCGGTCGACTCGTAGGTGTTGATCACCGGCGCCGTCATCGCCACGCCACGCTGGGAGATGTGGTTGAAGAGGGAGAAGAACAGCATGTCTCCCGATCCGAGGTTCAGGTTCTCGCCCCGAGCCACGGCGCTGCGGTAGACGGGGTACGTCTTGACCTCGATTGTCCCGGGTGCGGTCGACCCGGGAAACCCTTCGGGCAGGGGGGCATCGCCGTCGGCGGCCTTGGGCTCGGCCTTGGCATCGCCGGTTTGGGGGGTGTCGGGATCCTCCGCGCTCGCCCAGGAACCGGACAGGACGAGAGATCCAATCAGGGCCATCGTCCCGAGGTGTCGGTGTCGTCGCGCCATGCCAAGGGTCTCCAGATTCGAGGCGAGATGGAACACGGAATTCTTCCCGACCAGGGCGTCGGGAACGGTGATCGAGTTGATCCCATCCCAGTTGTCGTATGCGAGGCCCACCTCGTCGTCAAGGTCGCGCGAGGCGGTGCGGCCCTCCTTTTCGCACCATCCGCTATCGGCCGACATCCAGGGGAGCGGGGAAACGTATCATCACTGCTGCGAACGACTTCCATAACGGGTTCGCGGCTGCCGGTGTCGTTGACCGGCGGGTTCGCTCGTCGTAATGTGGACCGAAAGGGGTCGGCCCGATCCATGCGTCGAGCTGGTCGGATCGGTCTTTGGTCCCGGAATCGCGAGGCGTCATCATGAGTCCCGTCGTCGGCCAGGTTGTTCTGATCATCTATGCCCTCCTGCTCGCTGGGGGTGGGGTGATGGGATACGTCAAGGCGGGGAGCCGGCCGTCGTTGATCGCGGGTGTCGGCAGCGCGGTGGTGGCGATCATCGCCCTCGTGCTGTCATTGACGCTGACGGGAAGCCGGGCGGGCTTTCTGCTCGGGATGGTTCTGGCCCTGGTGTTGACGTTGGTGTTCCTGCGACGGCTGGGTAAGACGCACAAGTTCATGCCGTCCGGGGTTCTCTCGCTGACCAGCGCGATCATGGTGGTCGTGCTGGTCGTGGTGATGACGACCGGCTGAATCACCCCCCATTTCCAGGCCTGTGGGACAGCCGCCCTCGGCTGTCGAAGCGTCGAAGCGACAGCCGGGGGCGGCTGTCCCACACGAAGCGACAGCCGAGGGCGGCTGTCCCACACGTTCCTGCTCACGAGTTTTGATTTCGACGAGGCTGAATCACCGCTCGCGGCCCCGTTCCCCGACAATCCGCTCGATCCTCCTGGTCCGAACTGACACCATCACGTCCCTGACACCATCACGTCCGGGCGTTGTCGTTGCGTGCAGGATATCCAGGCCCGGCGCCAGAAAATAATGGGGGGCGTGTCGAAACTAGAACCGAATCGCCGGGTTCAATCCCATACGAGACGGCGCGACGTGGCGTTCGCGGCCGGGACCATCAACGGGACAGTCCTGTCGGGGTCGCTCTCGGTCGTGACGACGAGAGGGGGACGGTGACGACATGCCGAGGAAACGAGCGGGTGGAGTACTGGTGCCGGTGGCCGTCGCGAGCCTCATGGCGTTATCGGTGCAGGGGATGCCGGACCGGGCGATTGGTGCCGAGGGGCCGGAAGGGTCGGTGTCTTCCCGGGCGCGACCGATCCCGGCCCGAACGGCGGTCGAGGCGCGCAAGGAGGCCGCGGAGATCTACCGGGACCTGCGCGAACTGGCCGAGGCCATTCAGCGCGACAACGCACGGATCACGGGGCAGTCCCCGGAGAAAGTCCTGGCGGTGCTGGGTCGTCCCGAGCGGACCGTCGAGACACCGACCCTCGACCCCGCCGCCATTGATGCCCTGATCAACACGGCCCTGGGCGACGACCCCCGGGCGGGGCCGACCACCGACGAGGAGTTTCTCCGACGCGCGTGCCTCGACCTCAGCGGGTCGCCTCCCACGCCGGAACAGGTCCGCCAGTTCACCGCCAGCGACGACCCGCGGAAGCGAGCCCGCTTGATCGATCGCCTTCTGGACAGTCCGGAGTTCGGCACCCACGCGGCTCGCTACTGGCGCGACGTCATCCGCTTCCACGCCACGAACCAGATCTTCCAGAGGGCCGGGGCCGCCGCCCTGAGCAACCTGGAGCAGTGGCTTGCCGAACAGTTCAACGCCAACACGCCCTGGGACGAGATCGCCACGCGCTCTGATCACCGCGACCGGAGATAGCCGGGAAGTCGGGCCGACCCAGTTCCACCTGGCCCATGCCGACCAGGTGCGGGTCCCGCCCGTCGAGGTGGCCGGCGAGGTCTCGCGGATCTTCCTGGGCGTGCAGATCTCCTGTGCGCAGTGCCACGACCACCCGTATGACCCCTGGACCCGTGAGCAGTTCCACGAGTTCGCCGCCTTCTTCGCCGGGACCCGTGCTCGTCCCAACGGCCAGCCCGTCATTCGAGAAGGGTTCACGCTCATCGACTCGCCGGGTCGGGTCCGCTACACGATGCCCGACCTGAGCGATCCCGAGCGCTCGATCCCTGTCGAGCCGGGGTTCTTCCTGGCGAGTGGCGCCGGCGCCCCGGTCGAGGTTCCGGCGAACCTGAGCGGAGCCGTGCGACGGTCGGTCGCGGCCTCGCTGGTGACAGGTCAGGACAACCCCTGGTTCGCCCGGGCGTTCGTCAACCGGGTCTGGGGCGAGTTGATGGGCGAGGCGTTCGTCACGCCGGTCGACGATCTTGGCCCGACCCACGAGCCCCAGTTTCCGGAACTCTTCGAGGCCCTCTCCAACCAGTTCGCCCGGGGTGGCTACGACATCAAGTGGCTGTACCGGACGATCCTGAACACGGAGGCGTATGCCCGTTCGAGCAACACGCCGGGCTCGGAAGCCGAGAACGCCCTGTCGGGTTCGAACGTCGCGAGCCGCCTGAACGCCGACCAGATCTTCAGCAGTCTGTACCAGGCACTGGACCTCGACGAGACGGCCATCACGCGTCGGGGCAGGCGACCGGGGGCCGCGGGAGCGGGGGCGGGGGCCTATGGGCTCCGATTCAGCCCGAGGCTCCTGTTCAACGTGGTTTTCGGTGTCGATCCCTCGACCCCGCCCGAGGAAGTGCTCGGCACGATCCCGCAAGCGCTCGCGTTGATGAACAGTCCGCAACTGACCAACGCGATGCGAGCGGGGCCGGGCACCATGCTGGGCCGTTTGCTGCAAGCCCATGGTGACGATCGCGCCGCGGTCGAGGCCCTGTACGTGCAAGTCCTGGCCCGCAAGCCGGCCCCCGAGGAACTGGCGGTTTCCCGGGAGTATCTGGGCCATGTCGGCGACCGCCGCGAAGCGTTCGAAGACCTCCTCTGGTGCCTGCTCAACTCGACGGAGTTCCTCAGTCGCCGCTAAGTCAGAGGAATGAGCAATCGAGAAATGAGGGTCCGAGGCGCAGAAGTTTTCGTAGTAGGCCGACAGCCCCAAATCGGTGGGATGCCAGAGGACAGAATTCCCTGATGACAAAAGACTGTTGTCCTCTGTCATCCCACGATTTTGTCATTGCTCAGTGCTCATTGCTGAAAGAGGCAAGAGATGACCGGGAAGACGATCGTGAAGGTGTCGATGAACGGCCGGGGGGTGATCGGTCGTCGGGGGTTTCTGCGCGGGATGGGGCTCGGGGCGGCCGGGCTCGGGCTCTCCGGGCTGAGCTTCACCGACCTGATGGCCGTCCATGCCGATGAGTTGCGCAAGAAGCAGATGGCCTGCATCCTGCTCTGGATGGCGGGTGGCCCGAGCCAGTTTGAGACCTTCGACCCGAAGCCGGACCATCCCAACGGCGGGGGCACGAAGACCATCGAGACGGCGGTGCCGGGCCTCCGGATCGCCGCGGGCTGGGAGAAGACCGCCGCGGCCATGCGGGACATCGCCCTGATCCGCTCGATGACCAACCGGGAGGGCAACCACCAGCGGGCCATCTACCAACTTCACACCGGCTACCCCCCGACCGGCACGCTGAAGCACCCGGCCCTCGGCTCGGTCGTGGCCGCCGAACTGGGTGATCCCCAGTTCGACCTGCCG
Source organism: uncultured Isosphaeraceae bacterium (assembly GCA_963779675.1). Taxonomy (GTDB): domain Bacteria; phylum Planctomycetota; class Planctomycetia; order Isosphaerales; family Isosphaeraceae; genus CAVZZM01. Next base: position 135,001 of record CAVZZM010000012.1, on the reverse strand, counting down.
CACATCGTCAGCATCAATGGTGGGCTGGCCGGCGCCGGCTTCCTCGGCACGGCCTATGAGCCATTCGTCGTGCAGAACCCGGAGCAACCCCCCTCCAACGTCGCACCGACGGTGTCCCGAGATCGCTTCACCCGCCGCCTGGGCTTGCTCGACGGTCTGGAACGGGCGGGTTTCGGTCGCCGCGGCGGGGCGGATCGGGTCGAGGAGCATCGGGAACTGTACCGGCAGACGGCCGGCATGGTGCTCTCGCCACGGATGTCGTCCTTCGACCTGGAGGGCGAAAGTTCGTCCCTGCGCGACGCCTATGGACGCAATCCCTTCGGCCAGGGCTGCCTGCTGGCGAGGCGACTGGTCGAAAGCGGCGTCACCTTCGTCGAGGTCGTTTCCACCGGCGGCCCCGGGGCCGGTGGCAACTGGGACACGCACCAGAACAACCACGAACGAGTCGCCGGGTTGGCCGCGCAGGTGGACCCCGGGTTCGCCACGCTCGTCGGCGACCTGAAATCGCGTGGGATGCTCGACCGGACCCTGGTGATCTGGATGGGCGAGTTCGGCCGCTCCCCTCGCATCAACCCGAACGCGGGCCGCGACCACTATCCTCGCTGCTTCAACGTCGCATTGGCGGGGGGTGGGGTTCGGGGAGGGCAGGTGATCGGGGCGTCGTCCGCCGACGGGACCGAGGTGGCGGATCGGCCGGTCGAGGTCAACGACCTGCTCACATCGTTCTGCCAAGCCCTCCAGATCAACCCCAGCAAGGAGAACATGAGCCCCGTCGGTCGTCCGATCAAGATCGTCGACGGCGGCACCCCGGTCGCCGAGTTGTTCGCCTGAGGAATCGGCGAATCGGCCGAACACCCAGGGCACGGAATGGTGACGCCCGTCCCGGACACTGGTGGTGCGGGGCGGGCGTTCACAACTCAGTGGCCATCCGAGAACCGGATTTGAAGCGGGTCTCGAGACCTCGTCCATCCCTGCGGCTTCATTTCAGTTCGACCGCGGTTCTCGGACAAACGCTCAGTAGCCGCAGCTCGAGCAGCCCGGCGCCGGGGCGGGGTAGTAGGTCGGGGCGCACGCATACGTCGGTGCGCAGGTCTGGGCCTTCTTCTTGTGGCCGAACAGACCACCGCCACCACCGAACAGCTTGCAGCCCTTCTTCGGAGGCGGGCAGGGCTGACAGACCGGGACCGGAGGCGGGCAGGGGTTGTAGCACGGCGGCGGCGGGGGCGGGAGGTAGCACGGCTGTGGCGGCGGGCAGGGGTTGTAGCACGGCGGCGGACAGGCCGGCGCCTTCTTGTGGTGACCGAACGCGTTGGCGTCACCGGCCATCAGCAGCATGCCAAGAAGCCCGGCAAGCGTCGTCGTGGCGAGGATGCGTCGCACTGATGCATTCTCCATGATGCAGTGTCAATCTGGGGAACACTTGATGTCTTTGCGGATTGTATCGCAAAGTCCTGATGCGCAGGATAGGCGTTCCCGCCGCCAGCAGATTACGTGACGCCGCGGGCAAAAATCAACCGGAATTTCCCCATTCGCCCTGGCCGCTTGAACTGATTGACCTCTTTACCTTGCGCAAGCCATTTCCATCATCAACAGAGAAACGTGAATCCGCCGATGGCCGCGATGGCCTGACTCGAATAGAATGGCCCGTGCGAACGTCTCTGGGTTCCGTGTCCGGAACGATCAGGGGATCGACGAAACCCGATAGAGTGACAGGGCATCCATCATGACGTTCGCTCTCCTGTTCTCGACCTGGTCGACCGGGCCTGCTCGCGATGTTGCTTGGGGGAGTCATGGCATGCTCCACCTGGGCGCAGGAGGGGGGATCGCCGGGCACGCAGAAGCGGGTGCTGGTGGAACTGTTCACCTCGCACGGTTGCAACCTGTGTCCGAAGGCCGAATCGTTGCTGGCGTTGCTGGCGGGCGAAGGCGTCGGGCCGGATCGGGTTGTGGCCCTATCATTCCATGTCGATTACTTCAACTCGCCCTGGAAGGACCCGTTCTCCGACCCGCGCTTCAGTCGTCGTGAGGCGGAATACAGCCGGATTTACGATCGCGCGCACAATGTTGGGAACCCGTCCTACCTCTATCTCACCCCGCTCATCATGGTGGATGGCCAGGTGCCGATGGTCGGCTCGAACAAGGAAGCCCCCGAGATCGCGAGGTCGGCCATCGCCGCGAGCCTCAAGGCGCGGCCCGATGTCGCGATCGGCCTGACCTGGAAGGAGGCGGGATCGTCGCCGACGAACCCGCGTGACCTGTCGGTTGCGGTTTCCGGCCGATCGAGTCGCGGTTCGGGACGCCCGATCCTGATCGGCGTGGTCGTTTACGAGAACGACCTGCGAACCGAGGTTCCGACCGGAGAGAACGCCGGCACGACCTACATTGGCCACAACGTCGTTCGATCGCTCGCGTTCAAGGCCATGACGCCACCCACGGGGCGACCCGAGGTGATGACGATGCCCGTCACGCTCGAGCCGGGATGGGTGGCCGCGAATTGCGGAGTGGCCGTGTTTGCCCAGGACGAGACGACCGGCCGGGTTCTCCAGGCGAACGCGCTGCCCTGGGTGCCCAGGGCAGCGACAACGACCCGGCCACGGAGACGACTGAACGCTGATGGCGTTCCCGTTCCCTGGAAGTTCTTGAGCGTGCCGATCAGTACGCGTCGGCGGAGATGGCCTCTCCGCCGCTCCTCGTCGCGAGGGCGTGGTGGGTGGCGAGGTTGATCGAGTCCTTGATGAACTGGACGTGGCCATCGCAGAACAGCATGTTGACGCCGCCCGCATGGTGGCTGCGGGCCGCCTTCCAGGCGGGATTGTGCGGGACGAAGGGGCCGAGGCAGTCGTACCGCGTTGAGTTCGGCGCGAGGTAGTGGTTGTACAGGGTGCTGCGGTAGTCGCCATCCCACCAGCCGTTGCCCTTATCGAACCGCCAGCCCCGGCCGGCGGCCTGGCAGTCGGCATCGGTGACGCCCGAGGCGGCTCGTGCGATCGCTCGATCGGGATCCGGGGGCAGGGGGGTGGCGCCGGCCTGGTCGCCTCCCGAGGTGCCGAGCAACTGCTCGGACGCGGCGGCGGTGTTGCTGGAGCCGTCCAGGATCGAGGCGACCGACTGAGGGCGTTCCAGGATGAACGCGCCGTTGGCGTTGGTGGCCTCCCCCCCGTTGGAACCGTTGCCGGTGCAGAAGACGTAGTTGCTCGGCCCGACGCGGGATCGACGCGCTGGGTGCCGTCGCTGGGGCAAAGGAAGATTGTGACCACGGTTTGCCGGACGGTCTGGTTGGCCGGGAAGAACTGCCAGGGCCCGACTCCATAGGCACCACTGCCCCCGGCGGCAATCGGCCAGTTCATGTTCAGCGCGTTGAAGACGTTCGTCTGTTCGAGGTACGGGGTCAACTGGGCGAGCACCGACCATCGGTAGTGCAGTTCCGGGACGCCCGGGGCCGAGGTGCCGTTGCGGGGGTAGAGGAAGCCCACCGGGAAGGTGTCGAGGGTGGAGTGGTAGTTGTGCAGGGCGATCCCGAGTTGTTTCAGGTTGTTGGTGCACTGGGCGCGTCGGGCCGCTTCGCGGGCGGCCTGAACGGCGGGCAGCAACAGGGCGATCAGCACGCCGATGATCGCGATGACCACCAGTAGCTCGATCAGGGTGAAGGCTCGACGTCGCATGATTTTCTCACTCCCTGATGATCGATCGAGCACACCACGCGCAGGGCCAGAACGCCGCGCGGCGGTGGGATCGGTGTCTCAATAGCTCAGACTGTCGACGGAACGGACAACGCGGCGACCCAGCGTGTGGGACGCCGGAGGTCGCGAACCCCGAGGGTCAGCCAGCCCATCGGTTGCGCAGCCCGGTTTTACGGACGCGGCGCGGCTGGGCGGGCAATGGGTTCAGGCTGGAGGCGCCGGTCAGGATGTCGAGCACCTCGGAGGTCGTTCCAGGGCCTGAGATGACGAGAGAGTGAGATGTTGCGACGATGGCGGGGAGAGTCGAGGACCGTTCTGTCCAGCCGGGCCAATCGCCACGAGTGGCGTGGAAGAGAACGGATCGTCCATCAAGCGGATCGTTGCGGACGGGGTGGCGGGACCGCGGCAAGGTGCCGGGGCGACGCAAGGAAACGGGGAGGGCAAGGGATCATTGATCGCGGGCCGGGAACCCGATGGGGGCGGTTGCGCAGGTGGTGCCTTTCGACCGCAGCAGCAGGACGACTCGCCGGTGCAGGAGCGTCCGCAGTCGCAACGCGCGGCGTGATCGGACTCGTGTGTTCCGTCCCCGGTGCCGATCGCGGCGGCCTGGATCTCGCTTCCCCCCGCGCAGACGATCGCCACGACGCACAACGCGACGAGACGCACGGTTCGTGTAGCGAGAGCAATTGATGTCACGCGGTCATCGTCTTGGAAAGATTGCGCGATCGGCTGCCGGACGCAGTCTCTCAATCGTGGCGAGGCGGAGGGTGCGTGTCAAGCATCGACCATCGATGGACGCGGAGGAACCCGATCACCCGATACGGGGGTTCTGGGGGTTGGACGGGTTTTCCGCAAGACGCGGGCCGGGACGGACCGATCCAATGGGTTGTGTTGTGCAGGGGAGGCCGCGCTGGTCAGAGCACCCGACCTCGGCACCCGACCCGTTGAGAACGAACGAACGGCCCGAGCCGCCCGGCAACGGAACCGCACCCCACGTGCGGTCGGACTCCGGGGGCCATGCCAACGGATGGCAGGCGGGCCGATCTGATAGGGAAAGGAGTTCCCGATGCGACGTTTCGCTCCGCTATGCCTCGCTCTCGTCGGCGCCGCGGTGGCCGCTCCGACCGCCATCCAGGCCGGTACCCCCGACGGTTCCATGAGGAACGGGGGCATGACAGTCCCCCATGACGCGCGGGATGGATCAGTGGAGGTGGCTCGGATGCCCGCCGGGATCGTCCTCGATCGCGGTCAGGCGTCTCAGTCCCCGACCGTCGGCCCCAACGAACACTATCATGCGCCAACCTACGATCACGGGCCGACCTGCATGTGTCCGGACTGCCAGGTCAAGCGGGTGATCGAGCAAGCCGAGGGCGTGCCGGTTGTGATCCAGGGCAGCGGGCCGGTGGGAACTCCTGTGGCGGGCCCTTCGATCAGCCCGGCGCAGGTGTCGGGCGCTCCCTGCCTTGCCTGCCAGGAAGCGGCGGGACAAGAGGCTTATGTCTCGATGGGTGGGGTCGAGGCGCCCGGTTACGCAAGCACCCGGGGCGGACAGGCCCCGGGCCAGGCCAGCGTCGGCGGCGTTACGCTGGCGTCAACCGAGCCCACCCCGATCGGGGTGGTGAGGACGGATTATTCGCGGCCTGAGCCCCGGTCGACGGGTTACAGCGATCCGACCCACGGCCAGCCGGGCATGGGGATGGGCCAGGGAATGGGCATGGGAATGGCCCCGGGGACGGGCATGGGCGGCACTCCCTACCGCGGTCCGTCCGCGATTCCGGCCTGGATGGCCCACGGCCCGTCCCGTCGGCCGAGCGTGCTGGGCCACATGTTCGGATACAGTGGCCTGTTCGGTCGCAGGCGCGAGGCCCGCGATGCCCAGCTCGCCTCGGACCATGCCGCCATTCCGATGGGCATGTCGGCCAACAACGGAAAGCTCAACGAGTTGCCGGCCTCGATGGTCTACGGTCGCTGAACCGCGCTCGACAACGAGGGCATCGCCCGCGGTCGTGAGGATCTGGTTCGATCGACGCGACGCGGATGGGCCGGTCTCTCCAGGAGGGGGGATCGGCCCGTTCGTCATGACGGACGTCCGACCGTCAAATGAGCCCCGCGTTCCCTGAAATGGGAATGTTTGTGGGTTGTCGGGGTTGTCGGGGGCCACGCCAAGACGGGCGGCCTCGAGACGGCGATAACGAACGAATAGATTCCAGCCTGATCGGGCTGCGGGCCGATGGGAGTAATGCCGTCGTCTACTCCGGGGAAGACCGCGACTTCAGGGCGCCTCGCGGCGATCAGGGCATCGTACGATCCCCGAGTTGTTATCGAGCGGGTGGCCCTCGCACGAACCCGGAAAGACCTCGGCACGATTTGAAGCAAGGAGGGCGTCGACCGCGCGCAGGAGGCCGCGGGCTCGACCACCGCTCGCCTGATCCAGGAGACTCCAGGAGGGGACACCGAACGAAGTTAAGGGAGTAACCATGCGTTCCGGTACTTGGCGAGGGGTGACGTTCGCGTTCGCCCTGGCGATCGCGGCCTTCTGGCCGGCCCATCGGCCTCGGCCCAGTTCGACCTGTTCGATCATTTCGAGCGGGAAGTCCCGGCCGTTGATTACCGCACGGGCGATGTGATGATGGCCCCACCGGTCCCATACGGGGAATACGCGAAGGATTATGCGGGCTCGGTCCACGAGGCGGTCGGCCTTGCGGCCGGCTCCGTGCATGGCCTGCTGGGCAAGGTCTGCGGCCTCTGCGGCGGTCCGGCCTGCGGCCTCTGCGGTGGGCTGGGGCATCATACAGAATGGCGCGAACTGCGGTGACTGTGGCGGTGATGGCTGCGGTCACTGCGGAAGCGGCCACTTCGGCGGACATGGGGGTGGCCTGCTTGGTGGTCATGGGCACGACGCCTGCGGCGGCTCGACCTGCGGGGCCGGCAAGGGCCTGCTGGGTCACGGTCTCTTCGGCGGCCGATCATCGGCCTGTGGACACGGTGGGGACGGCGTCTCACTTTGCGGCGGGCCGGGACAGCCGCCGTGCGCCAGTCCGCAAGGCACGGTCGATGGCCTCGTCCTCAGCAGTTGCCCTCGTCGCAGGCGGCGAGCTACCCGTGCGGGAAATGCGGCGGTCTGGGGCTTGCTTGGCGCTCGCCCCTGCGGAATCTGCGGTGGCGGCGGCCTGCTCGGTGGGCTTGGTGGACACTGCCAGGGCTGTGGCGGTCGTGGATTCATCGGTGGCTCCCCGTGCGGTGGTTGCGGTGGCTGCGGATTGCTTTCCGGCCTGCGGAAAGCACGGCGGCCATGCGAGCAACGTCTGTGGCGAGCTGCCTCGGGAAGGGTGCCACCTCGTGCGGCGGGACGGGCCTGATCCACCAGCTGGCGGGCCTGCCCCATCACGTGATCGGCGCCGTCCACGGCGCGGCGGCCTCGGTGCTCCATGTCGGCGACATCGAATACTTCGTCGGCCCGGGCGGGCCGGTGCCGATCACTCCGGGCTATGTGCCCTATGTTGTGCCCACCCGCTCGCCTCGCGATTTCTTCGCCTTCCCGCCGTTCAGCGATCGGGCCATGCCGTGATGAGCCCAGGATGACCGATGAGCGACTCGGACCGGGGCGACGACCGGGAGAGGATCGTTTACCTACCGGGGCCTGGCCTGACCATCTCACGGCCGGGCCTCGTCACTCGCAGGAGGCACGGACGAATGACTCCGATTTCCCGCTCGACCTGCCCGGCGCAGCCGCGTGGCATGGGCACTCAGCCGCGGTCGCATGGACAGTCGCTTCGGTCGCTGACCGCGACTCCGGCGTCGGCCCAGTTGCCGGCGCCTCGGATCGCCGACCCGGCCCAGCGTAGTGGGTTGATCTCGCGGTACACGCCAGTCCTGCCGCGATTGCCGCAGGATGAAGACCGCGACTCGTTTCTCGGCAGCACGTTACCAGGACGAGCACGACGACTCGCCCGTTGAAGCTGCACCCGTACAACTCGTACAAGGATGGCGGCATGTACGGCCGGCCGCTGACTCCTCAGTGTACCGCCGCGGTCTACCCGTACTTCCACGGGAGCCCGGGAGGTCGCATCGACGAGGACTGCCGAGGGCACAACCCGGTGACTGGCCGTTGGGTGCGGAACTTCTTCCTGCCGTTCAAGCCGGTCGGAATGTACTACGACCGGGGCGTGTACGCGCCGATCTACGACATGGACTACTTCATTCCCGGCCCCGGACCGTTCCCCTGGTCTCACTTCTTCAAGCGACCGACCGGTGGTTGAGAGGTCCATCTCCTCCCGGCGAGATGCTCGAGACGGTCCCCGGCGGCTGGTTCATCCAGCCGCCGGGGACCGTGTTCGTTTACCCGTGTTGTTGGATTCGACGCTCCCGAGTCGGTCCTGGCAAGCGACTCTTACCGGCATGCCAGTTGCACCCTGGAGGGATTGTTACGGTTGCGATCCAACCGTTGCGGTCGTCGCGCGGTACGACCGTTCCCGGTTATCCAGCTTCCTTTGTGTCATCCAGGGGGTCGATCATGGCTTCTGCGAGAACAATCCAGGCCCGGGAAGACGCGGCCCGCGCCTTGTGGCAGGATGGCGAGCACGAGGTCAACGTCGGCGAGACCGAGCAGCCTGGCGTCGAAGGTTGGCGGCGGGGTGCTTGCTCGCCGCCGGCCTGTTGAAGGGAGGTCTCAAGGGGCTGGTCATGGCCGGCGTCGGCGGGGCGCTGCTGTACCGCGGCACGACCGGACAATGCCACCTCTACGAGGCCATCGGCGCGAGCACCCACGACCAGGATCCAGGCCCCATGAGCAGCGTGCGGGCCCAGCATGGCGTTCGTGTCGAGGAATCCGTGACGATCGCCGGCAAGTCGCCCGACGAGGTGTTCCGGTTACTGGCGCGACTACGCGAACCTGCCGAAGTTCATGAGCAATGTCGAGTCGGTGACCGACCAGGGCAACGGCCGCTCGCACTGGGTCATCAAAGGCCCCTTCGGCTCGTTCCTGAAGTACGACGCCCAGATCCACAACGAGGTCCCCGGTGAATTGATCGCCTGGCGTTCGATCGGCGAGGGAGACCTGGATACCGCCGGATCGGTCCACTTCGACGCCGCTCCCGGCGACCGTGGCACGGTCGTCCGTGTCAACCAGAAGTTCGACCCGCCGGGTGGAAAGCTCGGCATCGCCGTGGCCCGACTGCTGGGCGCCGACCCGTCAAGCCAGACCCGTGAGAACCTGCGCCGTCTCAAGCAGATCCTCGAGGCCGGCGAGATGCCGACCGTCAAGGGACAATCCTCGGGACGGGCCTAGACGGGAAGAAGGATCCACCGCGGAGGCGCGGCGCCTCTCCGCGGTTTCCACTCAGGGAATTGCAACCACGGGGGATCTTGACGTGCGCACTGTGCTGGTACGGCACCAACGACGTCCGGGTCGCGAATGTTCCCGGACCCAACCATTTTGAACCCGCGTGACGCGATCGTCCGGATCACGACGACGGCCATCTGCGGGTCGGACCTGCACTTCTACGACGGCTTCATCCCGACGATGCAAGCGGGCGACATCCTCGGCCACGAGTTCATGGGGGAGGTCGTCGAGGTCGGCCCGGAGGTGAAAACGCTGAAGGCCGGCGACCGGGTGGTCGTGCCGTTCACGATCTCGTGCGGGTCGTGCTTCTTCTGCAAGAAAGACCTGTGGTCGCTCTGCGACAACACGAACCCGAACGCCCACATCGCCGAGATGGCCTACGGCTATTCGGGCTCGGGCCTGTTCGGCTACTCGCATATGTACGGCGGCTATGCCGGCGGGCAGGCCGAGTATGCGCGCGTGCCATTTGCCGACGTCGGGCCGATCAAGGTTCCGGAGGGCCTCGACCGACGAGCAGGTGCTGTTCCTCTCGGACATCTTCCCGACGGCGTATCAGGCTGCCGAGAACTGCGGCATCGAGCCAGGCGACACGGTGGCCGTCTGGGGCTGCGGGCCGGTCGGGCTGCTGGCGATCAAGAGCGCCTACCTGCTCGGCGCCGGCCGGGTCATCGCCATCGATCGCATCCCCGAGCGCCTGGAGATGGCCCGTGACCAGGCCGGGGCCGAGGTGATCAACTACGAGGACGTCGAGACGACCGGCCTGACCGGCGGCGTCTACGAAGCCCTGCGCGACCTGACCGGCGGCCGGGGGCCGGACTCCTGCATCGATGCCGTCGGCCTGGAGGCTCACGGCGTCGGCGTCCCCGGACTGATTGACCGGGCCAAGGCCAGCCTGATGCTCGCTACCGACCGTCCGACCGCGTTGCGACAGGCGATCACCGCGTGCCGCAAGGGGGGCACCGTCTCGATCCCGGGCGTCTATGGCGGCCTGATCGACAAGTTCAACCTGGGCGCCGCCTTCGCCAAGGCCCTGACGCTCAAGATGGGCCAGACCCACATGCAGCGCTACCTGCGACCGCTGCTCGGTCGGATCGAGAAGGGCGAGATCGACCCCTCATTCATCATCACCCATCGACTACGCCTCGACGACGCCCCAACAGGTTACTTCACCTTCCGCGACAAACAGGACGAGTGCATCAAGGTCGTCCTGAAACCGTGACGTTCATCATCATCGGCATGCGTTCACAACCTTGATGCCGTCCGGCCACCCGCTTCCCGTCGTCGACCAGGGCCGTCTGTGCGGCGCCCACGACGACGAACGAGAATATGGACAATTAATTTTTCTTGGATTGCGCTCAATGACGGAAGTTGGGGGCAGGCTCCCGGCCCGAGGAAACGCTCGCTGGGCGGGGTGTCTAACCCATCTTCCGGACGTCACGCGAGCGTGACGCGCGATCCTGGGCACGTGAGGGCTTGCCGCTTTCCGTGCGGTTTACTTGCGCGGTTCATTTTCTGATCAACTTGCGAGAGCACATCCCATGTCGAAGACTCAGGAGCAGTCCGAACCGAAACCGCCATTTCCACCCCAGGGCCAGGAGCGGCCTGGCCTTGACGCCGAGATGAACCCCCGTCCCAAGCACTCCGCCCCGCTTTACAAGGGCTCGGGCAAGCTTCAGGGAAAGACCGCGCTGATTACCGGGGGAGACTCCGGCATCGGTGCCTCGGTGGCCATCCTGTTTGCCCGCGAGGGGGCCGACGTGGCCTCGTCTACCTGCCGGTCGAGGAGCGTCGACGCCGAGCACGTCAAGCGGCATGTCGAGGCCGAGGGGACAAGGTGCCTGCTGATCCCGGGCGACGTCAAGAAATCGACGTTCTGCACCGAAGCGGTCGAGAAGACCGTCAAGGAGTTCGGCAAGCTCGATGTTCTGGTCAACAACGCGGCCGTGATGAAGCAGCGTCAGTCGCTCGACGAGATCACCGACGAGGAGCTGGATGAGACGTTCCGGACGAACATCTACGGGTATTTCTACATGGCCCGCGGCCCAGTCTCACCTGAAACCCGGCTCGGCCATCATCAACACCGGCTCGGTCGCCGGCATGGAGGGGCCGGGCAAGCTCCCCGATTACGCGGCGACCAAGGGGGCGATTCATGCCTTCACCAAGTCGCTTTCCCAGATGTTAATGGACAAGGGCATTCGCGTGAACTGCGTGGCCCCCGGCCCGGTCTGGACCCCCTGAACGCCTCGGCCCGTAGCGAGCAGGACATGGCCGAATATGGCGGGAAGGTCCCGATGGGGCGCCCCGGGCAGCCTGAGGAAATCGCCCCGGCCTATGTCTTCTTCGCCTCCGAGGCCGACTCCAGCTACATCAGCGGCGAGGTCCTCTCGCTCTACGGAGGCAAGACCCAGGCCGGCTGAGCCGATCGGCACGACCTGCGACCAAGGCCGTTGCGGGGAGAACGTTCTCCCCGCAATGGCCCTCGACTCTTCATACGACGAGTCGAGGGCCACGAAGCGTGAGCGCCAAGCTTTCTCAGGGACGTTCGCGGTGTCCTGGCATGGCGGAGCGTTGGCCTAACGATGTAGGAGAGGCCGCGATCATCTCCACGAATTGACCGGGGCTCAGCCCCGTCCATCTCGTGAACAGGGCCCCGGATCGACCACGGTACCGCGGACGTTATCGGGACGGCTTGAGGTCGCTTGACATTGGTCCGATGAGGTTGCTAGATTGAGCGTTCCGTTCGCCGGCGGTCTGTTCCGTCCTGCGCACGTCGCCGAGGCCGCACCGTGTGGCCAGGGCCCTCTCCGGGCCATCATCGCCGTCCCCGCTTCCCGCTTTCGTTGGATCGCCCCATGGAAACCCCGATTCAGGTCGACCTGGGCCGGATCGCGCAGGATCTCCAGATCCGGCGCGTGCAGGTCGAGAGCGTCGTCCAACTGCTCGACGAGAGCAACACGGTCCCGTTCATCACGCGCTACCGGAAGGAACGGACCGGCGGTCTGGACGAGCGGGTGATCCGGGAGATCCAGTCGCGCGTCATCCGGCAGCGTGAACTGGCGGAGCGCAAGGAGACGATCCTCAAGTCGATCGAGCAGCAAGGCAAGCTCAACGACGAACTGCGCGAGGCAATTCTTGGGGCCGATAGCCCCAAGCGGCTCGAGGACCTCTATCTCCCCTTCAAGCCGAAGAAGAAGACCAGGGCGAGCGAGGCACGAGAGAAGGGCCTGGAACCGCTCGCCCTGCGGATCTGGAACCGGGACGAGACTCTGGCCGACCTGAACACCGCCGCGCAGGAGTTCCTCAATCCCGAGAAGGGCGTGGAGACCGTCGAGCAGGTCCTCGAAGGCGTCGGCCACATCCTGGCGGAGTCCATCAACGAGCTGGCGCCGGTCCGCGACTCGGTTCGTCGGATCGTCTGGCGGGCGGGCAAGGTCCTCACCAACAAGGCCGACAACATCGCCGAGGGCCAGGGGCTCGATTTCCGCGACTACTTCCAGTACAGCGAGCCGGTCAATCACGTTCCGCCCCACCGCGTCCTGGCCATAAACCGCGGCGACAAGGAAAACGTCCTGAAGGTCAAGCTGGAAGTGCCCCGGCAGGACCTGGAGCGTGCCCTGTTCACGCAGCTTCCCCTGGAAGGCCACCCTCACCAGGAGTTTTTCACCCACGCGGCACTCGATGCCCTGGACCGCCTCCTGCTTCCCAGCCTCGAACGCGAGGTCCGGCGCGACCTGACGGACATGGCCGAGCGGCACGCCGTGGACGTCTTCGCGCGCAATCTGAGAAGCCTGCTGCTCCAACCCCCGATCGCCCATCAGACGGTCCTGGCGATCGACCCCGGCTTCCGTACAGGCTGCAAGGTCGCCGTACTCGATGAGTTCGGCAAGATCCTCGAACATGACGTGATCCATCCGCACCAGCCCCAGAACCGACGGCACGACGCCAAGCAGAAACTCAAGGAACTGGTCGTCAAGCACAACGTGGGCGTGGTGGCCATCGGCAACGGAACCGCGTGCCGGGAAACCGAGGAACTCGTCGCCGAGCTTATCGCCGAGGGGACCTATTTTCACCAGAACCCGGACGCGAGCGAGTATCCCGGCGCCCCACCCGGCTCCGCCGTCAGCGCTCCAGAGGTTCCGGCGACTGAGGCCACTTCCCAGGACGACCCGTCTTCCGACACCCAGCACAACACGCCGCAAGGGCGTATGGACAATGAGGCACCCACGGCAGAGGCCGCCGAATCTCCTTCCCAGACTGTGCCGGAGGGCGATGCCGGGTCCATCCCGGCTCCGGACGCCGCGAACCAGGAGAGCGATTCCCCGGCCGAGGCCAGCCCCGAACCTGCCCAGTTGACCGAGGGTTCCGCTCAGGAAGATCCGGCCCCCGACGCCCAGCACAGCACTCCCCAGGGCCGCACGGACAACCAACCGGACCAGGCCGGCGACCATGCCCCGAAGCCGTCGTCGGAATCGGACCAGGAAACCGAGGCCATGCCTCCCATCCGGGGGGGCGCGCCCGACGAGCCGGAGAACTCCGAACCGACCGCCCAGGAGCAGGCCCCTGGAGAGACGCCGATCGAGACCACGCCGCCTCCCCCGCCGTCCTCGACACCCGAGGCTGAGTCCGGGGACGCCGAGGCTCAAAAGGCCGATCACCTCGAGTCGTCCGAATCGACGAGGAACCCGGCCCAGTTCGGTCAGGGCGGGAAACCCGAGCCGGAGTTTCCTCCGAGCAGTTCGGACGCCGGGCGCCCCCCTCGACCGACACGGTGAAGCCCGATACCGAAACCGGGTCGCTCGAGACGACCCCGATGGGTGAACCCACCCCCACGCCGGACGTCGAGAGCACGACGACGCCCCCGACCGAGGGGCCCCCGGACGTGACCGCCGAGGCACCGTCAACGACCGAGGCGGGACCAGCGGTTCAGCCGTCGACGGAGACGCCCGCCGAGCCGATCACCGCCGACTCGCCCGTTCCAGAGTCAACACCCGTGGCGTCCTCCGAGGCCGAGGCCCCTGGAGAGGGCTCGGAGACGGCCCCGAACGAGGCCACCGTGCCCCCGGCGGCGGATTTTACACACCTGCCGATCGGACCGAAGCCGAAGCCGCCGGCTGAGAAGGAGAAAGCCCCCCGGCCCGCGCGGTCGAAGCAGCCGCCTCCGCCTCCCCGACGGCACCCCTCCGACGCGGTCGTTGCCCAGCTCTCCTACGTCATCGTCAACGAGGCCGGCGCCAGCGTCTACTCAGCCAGCCCGGTCGGTCGGGAAGAGTTCCCGGACCTTGATGCCACGACCAGGGGCACTGTCTCGATCGGCCGTCGTCTCCAGGACCCGCTCTCCGAGTTGGTCAAAATCGAGCCGCAGAACATCGGCGTTGGCCTGTACCAGCATGACGTGAACCCGAAGCAGCTCAAGGAGTCCCTGGAAACGGTCATCGAGAGCTGCGTCAACTTCGTCGGCGTCGACCTGAACACGGCCAGCGTTCCGTTGCTGCGCCACGTCTCGGGCCTGAACGCCCTGACGGCCCGACGGCTTGTCGAGCGTCGCGGCGAGCAAGGCCCGTTCACGAACCGGGAGCAGCTTCGCGAGATCGAAGGCATCGGCGACAAGACGTACACCCAGGCGGCAGGCTTCCTGAAGATCCGTGCCGCGGAGCACCCGCTGGACCGCACCTGGGTGCATCCCGAAAGCTACGAGGTGGCGACCAGGCTGCTGGAACATCTCGGGTATACGCCGGCGGACATCCTCGACAGGGCAAGGCTAACCGAACTGAACGCCAAACTCGCCGAGGTGGACGTGCCGGCCCTGGCGCGCGAGCTGAACGTCGGCGAGCCGACCCTGGCCGATCTTTGCGAGGCCCTCGCCCGCCCCGAGCGCGACCCTCGCGAAGACCTGCCCAAGCCGATCTTCAAGCGGGGCGTCCTGAAGCTCGAAGACCTGGTCTCCGGAATGGAGTTGAAGGGCACGGTGCTGAACGTGGTCGACTTTGGCGCGTTCGTCGACATCGGCCTGAAAGACTCCGGCCTGGTCCACATCAGCCAGTTGGCCAACCGCTACGTGAAGAGCCCACACGACGTGGTCAGTGTTGGTGACGTGGCCACGGTGTGGGTCCTCGGTGTCGACCCGGAGCGGAAGCGGGTCTCCCTGACCATGGTGGAGCCCGGCACCGAACGCCCCCGAGGGGGCGGAGGTGGGGGTGGAGGTGGCGGCGGTCGCCGTGGCGAGCCGCAGGAGGGCGGTGCTCCGCCCCGCGAGGGGGGCCGTCGCGGGGGTGGTCCTCGGGGCCGCCGAGAGGGTGGCCCGCCGGGTGGCCCCCGTTCTCAGGATGCAGGCCCCCAGCCGGCGGCCGGCCCGACCCGCGGCGCCCGTGTGCCCGGTCCGCCACAACGTGCCCAGCAGGCCCGTCGTGGCGGTCCTCGACGCCAGGGCGCCGGTGCCCGTCTCGACCGCTCCGATCGTCCCGCGATGGCCGATCGGCCGCCAATGAAGCCGAAGGGCCCACCGCCACCGCCGGCGCCGCTGTCCAAGGACGCCATTGCCGGGAACGCTCCGCTGCGGACGTTCGGCCAGCTCAAGCAGCTTTTCGAGATGCGCGGGCCGGACGCCGAGAACCCGGAGGCCGGCTCGCAAGCCACGACGCCGCCGGAGCCCACCCTGGACCAGTCGCGATCGACGCCGCGCGACCAGGCCGAATCGGGGGCTACGACGCCGGCCGCCCCCGACGCGGTTGCCGGATCGGCGCCGACTTCCAGCGAGGCCCCGAAGAATGACAACGCGGGCCTCGGGGGTGAGAACCCGCAACGACCGGAGGAAGGGGCCTCGTCACAGAGCGACACGAATTCCGGTGAGCCCGGCTGAGCGACCGGAGGAAGGGACCCGAATCCTGCGTGTTCGTCCTTGCTCGGGAGGACGAACGCGGCACCTCTTGGCCGAATCGCGAGGATGTCTATAATTCCGAAGCCACGCGTGACGCCCCGGGCCCATTCCGTCACTCTCCGATCGAAGGCCCGACCACGCGACTGGCTGCGGGACGTATCAGAAAATGTGGAAATTCGCGTGGAAAAACCTGATGACCAGGCCGTTGCGCACGGCGCTCGCCCTGGTTGGGCTCTCGATCCCGATCCTGGGGGTTCTTGGCCTACTCAGTCTCTCAACCGGCCTGCGTAGCCTGGTGGGCGAGACGCTCAGCAAGATCCAGGGCGTGATCGTGCTGCGCGAAAACGCGTATAGCCCCGTCCTTAGCGACCTGCCGGCCGATCTTGCCCCGAAACTGCGCAGGCTGCCCGGAGTGACCGCGGTCGCGCCAGAAGTCTGGCGGGTCGCGCCGGCCGTGGAAGGACGCTCGGCGGTGGGCTCGGTCGTGCGGGGCGCCATGGGGTCGCTTCTGGAGCGGTCGCGCGAGGCCCAGAACCGGCAAATTCAGAGCATGCTTGACCAGCCGGTGCTCCAGGGCCAGGAGATCGTCTCGCACCAGAACCTCAAAAGCGCCGTGTTCCCCCGGGCGATGGTGGAGGGCCGCTTTCTGGAGCCGGGAGACGAGGGCACGAACCGGATCGTCATCAGCAAGAAGATCGCCAGCGACTTCGCCGACCCCAATACGGGCGTGCCCAGGGGCCTCGGCGACACCCTCGACATCGGTGGAGAACCGTTCGAGATCATCGGCATTTACGAGACCGGTTCCATCCTGCTCGACGTGGTCATCATCATGGACATCGACACGGTCCGTCGCGTCACGAACGTGTCGGACGACATCGTGTCGTCGTTCTACGTCGAGGGGGACGATCCGGCACGTAATGAGGAACTTTCGGCCCTGATCGAAACGAGCTTCGACACCGTTGATGCCCGTGGCCCCAACGAGATCATGGCAAATTTCGGCAGTATGATGAACCAGCTCGACCTGTTCCTGCTGGCGACGGTGCTGCTGGCCCTGATCGTCGGCGTCGTCGGGATTGTCAACACGATGTTGATGAGCACGACCGAGCGGTTTGCCGAGTTCGGTGTCCTGCGTACCAACGGCTGGTCGCGCGGGCACGTCCTGGCCCTGGTCTCGACCGAGAGCGCCTACCTTGGTTTGCTCGGTGGGCTTGTCGGGTTCGTGCTGGCCATCACGTTCACGATCGTCGCAAACCAGTTCATCTCGTCCAGCGGCCTGCAATTGCGGATGACCGGCCTGGATGCCGTGAAGGGCCTGAGCCTGTCGATCGCGATGGGTACGCTGGGTGGGCTCTACCCGGCGTGGAAAGCCTCCCGACTGGTCCCGATGGCCGCCATCCGACTGGGCTCGCGATGAACCTGTCGCGACCCCTGGCCCCGCTTGCCGATTCGCGCGGACAATCAGACAATCGTGCCGAGAACCAGGTCAGTGGTCCTCCAGTTACGGGAGGCGTCCTCCGGATCGGCTGCCTCCAGGTTCCGCTTCCGCTTCCGCTTCGAGGTTGCCGACGATGATCGATGTGGTCGATGTCCGCAAGTCGTTCCGTAGCGGCGACCGTGAGGTAGAGGCCCTGCGCGGGGTGAGCTGCCACATCGACAAGGGTCGTTGCGCCTTCATTGTCGGCCCGTCCGGATCGGGCAAGAGCACGCTGCTCTATCTACTTGGAGTGCTCGACGACCCGAGCTCGGGCACGATCCGTGTCGCCGGACGCGACCTGACGACGATGAGCGAGGCCGAACAGAACGCCTACCGGCGTGACGAGGTTGGGTTCATCTTCCAGTCGTTCAACCTGATCGGGAACCTGACGAGCGTCGAGAACGTGCTGATCCCGTTCATGCCACGCGGGATCACGCCCGAACTGCGACAGAAGGCCGCCGAATTGCTGACGGAGGTTGGTCTGGGCCATCGGCTCGACCATCGCCCTCGGCAACTCTCCGGTGGCGAACAGCAACGGGTCGCCATCGCCCGGGCCCTCATCAAGGACCCGATCGTGCTGCTGGCCGACGAGCCGACCGGGGAACTTGACAGCCGCACCGGCGACGAGATCTACCGTATCCTCCGCGCCCTTCAGTCGCAACGGCAGACGACGCTCGTCGTCGTTACCCACGACCGCCGTTTCATCACCCCGGATGACCTGGTGCTGGAGATCGAAGACGGCAAGCTGCGACCCGACGACCAGCACCAGCCACAAGACAAGCTGGCCGGCGTCCGCCGTTGAGGGACGTCGCACATGACGGGGTGGCCGGGGGAAAGTCTTTGTGGCCCGAGGCTGGGTATGGCGCCGTCTTCCGGGGCACGCTGCGCTTTGCCCCGGCCACCCGTCCCTCCTGCCAGTTTCCCGACCTGACCCAGGAGCGTTCGTCGAGCCGTTCGAGGACGATGCGCCGGTGTTCGTGGTGTGGCATCCCCGACGACGGCCTCAATCCGAAATATTCAGGATGATCTTCCCGAAGCCCTCGTTGGCGGCCATGCGCTCCAGGGCAACTCGGACCTCGCTCAATGGGTAAACCCGGTCGATGATCGGTCGTAAGGTGCCCCGCGCGAGCCAGGGGACGACTCTCTCGGCGAACCGTCGGGTGGCCTCGATTTTTTGCTCCAGCGGACGGGCGCGAAGGGTCGTGCCGACGACGGTCAGCCGACGGGCCAGGAGCATCCCCAGATCGGCCTCGATCTTCGCGCCTCCGAGCATGCCGACGAGCACCAGGCGGCCCTGCGTCGTGAGGGACTTCAGGTTCGATCCCCAGGCCGAGGCGCCGATCGGGTCGATCACGGCATGGACGCCCTGGCCGGCCGTCTCTCGGGCGATGACGTCAGCAAAGTCGGTGTCGCTGGTGTTGATGCCGATGTCGAGCCCCAACTCCCGGCAGCGCTTGAGCTTCTCGGCGGTCCTCGAAGTGCCGAAGACCGCGCAACCCATCGCGTGGGCGATCTGGACCGCCGCCGAACCAACCCCGCCGCCGACCGCGTGGATCAAAACGCGCTCGCCTGGTTGGACCTGTCCCTGTGTCTCCAGGGCGTCGTGGGCGGTGATGAAGACTTCGGGAACGGCGGCGGCCTGCTCGTTATCGAGGTTCTCGGGGATTGGCGCCAAAAGCCGTTCGTGGGTGACGACGTACTCCGCGAGCCCCCCGCCGCCCACGAGGCCGAAGACGCGATCACCGACCCGGTGCGGGCCGATCACGTCCGGCCCCAGCGACTCGATCTCGCCGGCGTACTCCAGGCCGGGGATGTCGGTCGGTGCGCCGGGCGGCGCGGGATAGTGTCCCCGAGCCTGCAACAGCTCGGAGCGGTTGATCGCGGCGGCGTGGACGCGGACGCGAACCTGGGCGCCTCGCGGCTCCGGCATGGGCACCTCGCGGCATGACAGAACCTCCGGGCCGCCCGTGCCGGTGATGACGATGGCACGCATCCCGCCCATGCTCCTGGCTTCCATATCAAGTTGGGGCCGGGTTTCAAACCGACCGCGAATCGCATGATCGAGCCGTGGAACGGCTCAGTTCGGGTTGCCCCGGTTCCAGTATACCTTGACGTTGTGGGTGGCGCGACCCCCGGCGATAACCTCGGGACGGCCGTCGCCGTTCAGGTCGGCGGCGAGGGCGTCTTCACAGGCCATGCCGCCGTCGTCGAGCACATGGCGGACGAAGGACTGGCCCTCGCCGTCCGTGGCCGGATCGAACACGAAAACGCCCGGGCCGACAGGGCCGTCAGCCCCTGGCTTGTTGGGGTCGCGCTGGCCGATGATCAACTCGTCATCCTCGTCGTCGTCGAGGTTCGCGCACCACAACGCATGGCCCCACGACAACGGTTCGGCGATGACTTGCCGTTGCCAGAGCGTGGCGGAACCCGTCTCGGGCGGCGTGTAGACGACGACCTGGAACCCGTGCCACGGTTCGATCGTGGCGATGTACTTCGTCCCATTGGCAAGCCGGCCGATCTTGATCTCGCTGGCGCCCTTGTTCGGCTGCGTGTCCTGATTGCCCGTGCCGAGCCTGGTTCGGCCCCAGTTGCCGTCGTCGTTTCGATCGAGCAGGAAGACCCCTTCCCGGGCGGCCACGAGGATTTCCTCGCGACCGTCACCATCGACGTCGACGAGCTGGAAGTTATGGGTGGTGTGCAGGGTGTCCTCGGCGACCTCGACCGGCCAGGACGCGGCGGCCGGGTCCTCCGGCACGTTGTAGACCAGGATGCGGGTCCCCGGTCCCTCGCTCCAGTTCGGCGGCTTCGTGCCGCGGCCCTGGAGCGGGACGACGACCAGCTGCTTACCATCGCGTCCCTGACACGTCCCCCCAGCGCATGCGGTGCAGGGTTGGCTCGGAGCCGATCGGGTGGACCTGCCAATGTCCCTGGCTGTCGCGGCCGGCCCACTGGAGCGTCCCGCCCCCCTGGGTGTTGCTGGGCTGCCAGGAGGCCCCGAGCGCGAAGTCGACCTGGCCATCCCCGTCGATGTCGTGAGGGGCGAAACAGACGTTGTCCGCCTCGGTCGCCCCCTTCAAAATGACGTGCTTTTCCCAGGACGGGTTCTCGAACCAGGTGATCGAGTCTTCCGTCAACGCGGCGATGTCGGGCTTGCCGTCACCGTTGACGTCGGCCGTCGTCACCGCGTAGCAGACCTTGCCGACGTGTGGGTCGATCTCCTGGGCTTCGAACCTCGGGAAATCGGCGGCAAGTGCCTGGAAGGCCGTTGAGAGGAGCAGTACGACCGGGAACAGAACGAGACGATGCATTCGAGCCTCTCCGGTGATCGATCGGTGGCCTGTGGGACGTGGTCCCGACAAGGTGGTCGGATCGACCGACTGGATGTCGGGACCGTTACGGTTCCTCGCGATCGTCTCAGGATGGCCGAGATCGGGCCGGGATGCCAGCGAAATCACCCCCGAGGCCCATCGGCACTCGGGGGTGGATCGGTCGGCACACAGTACGTGGGTCAAGGCTGGTGCAGAGGTGTTCCCGGACGCCGTTGTGGTCCTTAATCGTTGTCGTCCTTGTCGTCGTGATGGTCGTGGGAACCATGCTGCGAGACCATCGACCGGCAGGCCTTCTCACACTCCTTGCAGGCCTCCTCGCAATTCTGGACGACGTCTGACTTGATGCCGGATTCCTGGCAAGTCTTTGCGCACTCGGGCACGGCTTCGGCGCAGGCGGCATGGGCATGGAGCGCCATGGGGCTGTGACGGGCCATCAGAGCGGCCGTCATGACGCAGAACGCCTGACAGTCCATCGTCGCTTCGTGGACGTGCGCGTGGCCCTCACGCTCAGACGCATTCTCCGAGTGAACTGTCTGCTCCAGGCAGTGATGGGCCGTCTCGTTGCAGACCTTCGCGCAGTTGGCGATCACGGCGAGATGGTCCTCGTGACCTTCGCCGTGTTCGTGTTCGTGTTCCTCTCTCTGTTGAGCACGGACCGTCCCGGTCGCCGCGAGGGCGGCCGCGCCGAGTCCCATCGTGCCGATCATCTTGCGCCGGTTCATCATTCTCCTCCTGGGGTTGCGGGGCTGGATGTGCCGGGTCGCGGGAAGTCAACGCTGCCCGACTAGCTCCCCGGCGTGCACAAGAGCGAGCGTGGAGAGGCATTGGATCGCCAGTTCTCGATCTTGCCAGCATCCGGGAGACTCGATTTCGAGGCAATTCTCAGGCCACGCATCCGGTCCATCGGCGGCCTGAGCGCAGGCGAGGCCGGCGGTCACGGAATGGCCGATGAACGATGGCCGATCTGGCCGATGGTCGAGGACCGATGCGTTTGAAGAATGGCGGGCCCTGGATGGCAGGGGCCATCGGCCTCGGTCATCGGTCCATGCGGGACTCGATCGCACGATGGCGCCGATCAAAGATCCCAGACGCGGCTGCCGTCGAGGAAGCAGGTGACAATCCCATCCTCGCTGACCTTGAGGACCGGGCCGTATCGGCTGGCGACAATGGCCGCTGTCGTGCGGGCGCCCTCGGCCGTGGAGAGGTCCGGGAGGTCAGAGGCCACGTGTCGCAGGATGGCGCCGAAGGTGATGAGGCGGCCGGAACGGTCGACGACCAGGGCGCCGTCGAGACTGGCCAGGGCCTCGAGCACGGGCGGGTCCATCTCGGTGGCGTCGCCGCCTCGCGCCAGGTAGTGAAGGGCGCGTTTGGCGACCGGGTCGTGGGGGGCCAGTTCCGGGGGTGGACCGCCCGGCACCTCGGACGAGAGCACGTCATGGGGCGCGACCAGCGGTCCGATGACTGCGTTGGGGTCGCTGGCGACGACGATCAGGGCACCTTGCCGGGCCTCCGCCAGGTTCAGGGCCGCCTGGAACAACGCTCTTGCCAGGGCGGACGACTCAAGCTCATCCCGCCACGAGGCGTACTTGGCGGCCGTGTCGAGGATGCGCCAGCGGCCGTGCGCGAAGGCGAAGGCCTGGGCCCCTCGGCGAACAGCTTGATCTCCTGGTTCGGGCTGAGCACCAGGCAGACATGTCCTCCCGAGGCCGTCGCCCGGGCGTGGGCATGATAGGATCGCGGACAGGGAACCTCGGCGGCTTGCGACTCGGGGGCCTCGGCGGCGAACCGGGCGACATCGACGATCCCGGCCAGCTTGCCCGCGCGATCGACCAGGAACAGAGTGCGCTTGCCGTCACAGAGCCGGTGAATGCTCTTCAACCCGGTCAGATGGACGCCATAGGCCAGGGCATCGGGGGGAGCGGAGGGGGAGGGCCTCCCGGGATCGTCGCCCGGCCCATGGAGCAACGCCCCGGTCGAGACGCGATGGTTCTCGTAGGTGGACAGGGCCGCCGTGCGTAGCGTCTGGATCGTCGCGGCAATCCGGCTCGGCCGTGTCGTGTTCGGCGCATAGGCCTCCGGCTCCACGAACGCGGCGACGTAGTGGTCCTCCGAGCCGCCCTGATAGATTTCCAGGCGAGACGGGTTCGGAACCTGAAAGAGCCCCTGGTGCTGGAGGGCCCGGACGGCGCCAATCGCGGCGACCATCCGGCGTTCCTGCGGGCCGAAGCGACGTCCGCGACGGGGGCCTACCCGGTATCGACGCCCAAAGAGTTCGACCTCGTCGTCGTTGCCTTCCCCCGTCTCCGTAAGGCGGAAGTTGGGCGACCGAGAGAACCACTCGTCGGGATGGTAACCGTCAACCGGCTCGAACTGACCGCTGGGAAAAAAGCTGAGGAAATCTCGGCGGAAGAAGGCGATGAGCAGCCCGGCGACAGCCGTTGTGCCGCCGTCGCGATCCTGGGGCGTGGGCAGGCGCTCCCGTGGGACGCCGAGCCCCTGGGGGCCGTCGATCCTGGGTCGCATCGTTCCCTCCTCCGTGAGGGTGACGGAATGGAAGAGGCCGCGATCATACAACGATCTGGTCGAGGCCGGAAGAACGCTTCTTGACGATTCGCAGTCTATGCCGGCAGGGCGACACGATCCGGGCGACCGACGATCTCCACGCCTTGATCGGAGTTCCCCAGAACTCGATTCTAAAGAGGTTTCTGAGGAACCCGCCCGGGCGGTCAGGGCGTCGGGCTGATCAAGGGCAGTGCTCCCGGGTTGTTCGGGACGGCCGGAACCAGTGGGGTGGCCGGGATGGTGTTGGGGGAAATCGGCTGAACCTGACGAAGCCCATACCACCAGGGCGGGGCGATGCCGTTGGCATACGGCATCATGCCTTCGCCGGGGACGTAGACTTGCGGGGCGCCCGAGACCTGGGTGTTGAGCCGGTACTGCTGCTCGG
The DNA here is from genome assembly GCA_963779675.1 of uncultured Isosphaeraceae bacterium. GTDB lineage: Bacteria > Planctomycetota > Planctomycetia > Isosphaerales > Isosphaeraceae > CAVZZM01. Next base: position 111,356 of record CAVZZM010000012.1, on the reverse strand, counting down.
CGATCGCCGTGCGCCTCTGCTCCGCCGCCGCGATGTTCTGGAGCGCCTGGGCCTGCGAGGCTTGAAGCTGGAGCTGCGCGGCCTGAGCTTGCTGGACCGCTTGCTGCTGGGCCCACTGCTGGGCATGCTGGGCGACCTGTGCCCTCGACAGCCGGGAGGCGGCCGCGACACGGCCGCGGTGCTGCTTCCTCAGTTCGATCGTCCGGCGCAGTTCGGCCTGCCTCCGCTCGGCGGGGGTCAAGGTCGTGTCGTCGGCCGGGGCCGCCGGGTTCGGGGCCTGAACGGCGCCCGCCGGGACCTGGGAAAGGGCCAGCGTCAGCAAGAGCGTGCTCAGCATGTTAGGCTCCGTCGATCGTCGACAGGTTCCGCGTAACGGAGAAACGACTCCGTCTCGCGGCTGGGGAAAGGGCCGTGAATCGTACTCGACGTCACAATCATCACGATTGTATTCTACGGAATCCTGAAGGTGTCGATGCCACCATGGTCGGAGAAACCTCGAAGTCGATGCGATCGGGTCGAACCGAACCCGAATGCCCGGGCCCGTCGCTTGCGAGGTGGTTCTCAGGAGGGATACTCTGAAGGGGTGAGTACGGCCCGTCGACGAGAGCGGGCGTCGCCATTGAAGGTAAGTCAAGCCCCCGCCTCGGGCCGCCGTCGGGTGTCCGGGTTCGGGGGCTGTTTGTTTATTTAGGTTGCTCGCACCCTAATGTCGAAATAAGCGTGTCGGGGCGGCTCGCACGGGACCGACAGGCCGCGACCCGGCATCGATCAACAGAGGACGCGGAGGGATCCACGTCACCAACCACGGAGCTTACCGCCATGTCGTCCCCGATCGTCCTAACCACAGCCGAACGGCCAGCGCGGTCTCAAGTCGCGCGGCCCGTTGAGGCAACAAAGATAAGATCGACGTCGCGCGACACGGCTCGAACCACGACGGTTCGACGCACGGCCCTGGCGCTCCTGATGCTCGTGTTGCCCCTGGCCGGGCCGCGCCTGGTGCTGGCCCAATCGGCGACGCGCTGCATGGTTGTCGAAGTTTTCACCCGGCCGGAGTCCGATCAGAGCGCCCGGGCGTTGGCGTTCCTCCACAACCTGGAGCAACGGCGCCGGGGGATTCACGTGAAGGTGCATGACGTCGCGGCGGACGTCGAGGCCCGGAAGCGGCTGTATGACCTGGCGAACCGCTCGAACCAGAAGACCGCGTTGCCCGCCGTCTACTCGGGCGGCCAGCTCATCATCGGGTTCCGCGACGCCGAGACCACCGGCCGGCAGATCGAGGGAACGCTCACGGTCGAGGCGTTCGTCCGGGAGGGTTGCCCGCGGTGCGCCGAGGCCAAGCCGTACCTCTACGGGGTGCAGGCTCGCTATCCGGGCCTGGCCGTCCAGGTTCGCGAGATCACCAGCGACCCTTACGCCCGAGCCCGGATGGAGCAACTAACAGCCTACTATGGCCTCCAGCCCGGCATCCCGACGATTCACTTGGGCGGCCGGTTGATCGTTGGCTGGAATGGTCTGACCATCACCGGCAGCGAGATCGAGACGTTGCTTCACAACACCTCCGAACCGTGCGACGGCAATCACGCGCAACGCGTTGCTCCGGCGCCGCCAGCCGTGCCCGCCGCGGCGCCGCAGCCGTGCCGCCGCACCGCAACCCGAGCCTGTGCCGGCAACCGCCACCTCGTCCCTGCGGAACCCCCGGTCGCTCCGGGGGTTCGGCGATGTACTGGGTTCCTTGTTGCTCGCCTGCCCGCAGATACCGGCCGTCGCGCCCCTGCCGAACGAAGCCAATGGCCCGGATGTCGGTCTTAACCTGCCTCCGGAAGCCGACTTACCTCCGGAGGCGGACTTGCCTCCGGAGGCCGACTTGCCCGGCACGGCGGCCCTGCTACCGCCGCCCCCGCCGTCTTCCGAGAACATCGCGGCCCTGCCGGCAACGGCGATCGAGGCCGGCTCGTTCCTGCCGCCCCCACCGCTGCTGCCGGCCGAGGCGTCTCCGGGACATCCGTCGCAGTCTCCGGTCGCCACGGCGCCGGGGCGGGCGCCGCCCCCGGAGAGCGTCCGCGCGTTCCCCTGCTCGGTCGGCTGAACGTCCGGTCGCTGGGGCTGCCGGCGTTCACGTTCCTGATCGGGCTGGTGGACGGCTTCAACCCCTGCGCGATGTGGGTGTTGATCTTCCTGCTGACGGTCCTGGTCAGCCTGAACGATCGCCGCAAGCTGGTCCTGGTGGCCGGGACGTTCCTGGTCGTCAGCGGGTTGGCCTACTTCGCCTTCATGGCCGCCTGGATGAACGTCTTCATGCTGATCGGCTTCGCCCGCTGGGCACAAATTCTTCTGGGAGCGCTGGCCGTCACGATCGGCGTCATCAACGTCAAGGACTTCTTCGCGTTCAAGAAGGGCCTGACGCCTGTCGATCCCCGAGTCGGCCAAGCCGAAGATTTACAGCCACGTCCGCGGGATCGTCTCGGCGAAGAGCCTGCTCGGCGCGCTGGTCGGGGCGGTTGTGCTGGCCGTGCTGGTCAACACGGTCGAGCTGCTCTGCACGGCGGGCCTGCCGGCCGTCTACACGCAGATCCTCACCTCCCAGGGGTTCCCCGCCTGGAAGAACTACGCCTACCTCGGCCTGTACATCAGCGCCTACATGCTCGACGATGTCGCCATGCTCTCGATCGTCGTCGTGACCCTCTCGCGACGCCGGCTCCAGGAGCAGGAAGGCCGCTACCTGAAGCTCCTCAGCGGCGCGGTCATCCTTGCCCTCGGGCGTCGTGATGCTTGCCAAACCGGAATGGCTGGCCTGATCGAGCCGGTCCTCCCGTCTCGTCGAGTTGGCACTGGGGCTCGGGGCGAGTATCATGGGTCGGCGTCGCCGGAGTGCGGAAGCGACCGGGCCCGAACTCAGAGGGAGACAGCAACACCGTGCCGCCGATCGAGCCCTTGACCGTCGGCATCCACGGCGCCAGCGGGCGCATGGGGATCCGGCTCATCCAGTTGATCCAGGACGACCCCGCGCTGAGGCTTGATCTGGCCCTGGAGCGCCCCGGACACCCGGCGCTCGGGCAGGACGCCGGCGCGTTGGCCGGCGTCGAGCCGCTGGACGTCCCCCTCTCGGCCACCTTCGAACCGGATCGGCCAGTCCGTGTCGTCATCGACTTCTCGCTCCCGGCCGCCGCGCTGGTGCTGGCCAAGGCGTGCGCCGAGCGGAAGATCCCCCTCGTCGTCGGCACCACCGGGTTCGAGCCCGAGCAGCGCCAGGAGCTGGAACGGTACTGCCGAGTCGATCCCGCTGATGATCGCCTCGAACTACAGCAAGGCGGTGAACCTGCTGATGCACCTCTCCGCGGTCGCCGCGCGGGCACTCGGGGATGGGGCGGACATCGAGATCGTCGAGCGGCACCACCACTTCAAGAAGGACGCCCCCAGCGGCACCGCCCTGCGGCTGGCGGAGGTCGTCGGCGAGGCCATCGGCACCGGCCCCGATCGCTACGCGCACGGCCGCGAGGGGCTCGTCGGCGAGCGCCCCGGGGCGAGATCGGCCTGCACGCCCTGCGTACCGGCGACAACCCGGGCGAGCACACCGTCGTCTTCGGCCTGCTGGGAGAATGCCTGGAACTCTCCCACCGTGCCCTGAATCGCGACGGTTTCGTTCGAGGCGCCCTCGATGCCGCCAAGTTCCTCGCCGACCAATCGCCGGGCCTGTATCAGATCGGCGACCTGTACCGATTCGCGTAGAAGAATTGGGAAGACTCACGCAAAGTCGCAAAGTCATAAGCCCATTGGATTAACCTCATGATCTTCTTCATCTTGTCATTTCTTTGCGGCTTTGCGACTTTGCGTGAGTCTTCTTCGACAGGAGTCTCCGATGGCTCGTTGTGACGAAGGTTATCTGTGCGAGGTCTGCGGCGAGGAGGTCGAGGACATCACCGAGTCGGACCTTTACCTTCGTTTCGTGCTCGGTGAGGTGGACCCCGAGACGCTCCACGTCACCCCCGAGCGACACATTCGCTGCAATCCGACATTTGCCCAGTTCATTGTCGACGACACGTTTGAACCGGTCGTGGTCGAAGGCCCGTTTTCGAAGTCCGAGCTGGACCCGGAGTTCGCCTCCAGTGAAGAGGCACGCGTCACGGCGGGCTACCGGCGTCTTCATGAGGTCTTCCGGACGACCCGCGAGATGCCCATCACCGAGTACCCTCTGCCGGATGTGATGGAACGCTGGAAGGGCGGAACAGCCGATCCGCAGGCGATTTTCGACAAGTTCAATCGGCCCTGACCGTGTCGAGATAACAACATGGGAGTGTCTTCCAGGCGACGACTCCGGGGCTCGGCCAAATCGGGTTGCCAGGCCGTCGCGTCGGGGGATATCGTGATCGACGACGGCCGTGGGGACATGCGGCCTGACGGATCATCAGGGGAGGTCTGGCGTTGAGGACGGTCATCACTGGCGGGGCGGGGTTCGTCGGCTCGCATCTCTGCGAGCGGTTCCTGGCCGAGGGGCACGAGGTCGTCTGCATCGACAATCTGTTGACCGGACACCGGAGGAACATAGAACACCTGTTCGACAACCCGCGCTTCACGTTCCTCGACCACAATATCTCGGAGGCGCTACACCTGGACGGTCCCGTCCAGAACGTGTTGCACTTCGCCAGCCCGGCCAGCCCGGCCGACTACCTGGAGCATCCGATCCCGACCCTGAAGGTCGGCTCGCTCGGTACCCATAACGCCCTCGGCCTGGCGAAGGCCAAGGCCGCTCGCTTCCTGCTGGCCAGCACTTCAGAAATCTATGGCGACCCGGAGGTCCATCCCCAGCGTGAGGACTACTGGGGCCACGTCAACACGATCGGTCCCCGAGGCTGCTACGACGAGGCCAAACGGTTCGCCGAGGCCATCACCATGGCCTATCACCGCGCCCACGGGGTCCAGACTCGCATCGTCCGGATCTTCAACACCTACGGCCCCCGCATGCGTCTGAACGACGGCCGCGTGCTCCCGGCCTTCATGGGCCAGGTTCTCCGCGGCGAGCCCCTGACCGTCTTCGGCGAGGGCCAGCAAACCCGCAGCTTCTGCTACGTCACCGACCTGGTCGAAGGCATCTACCGCTTGCTCCTGTCGGACTATTCCCTGCCGGTGAACATCGGCAACCCGTCCGAGATCACCGTCCTGGAGCTGGCCAACGAGATCATCGCGATGGTTCCCGGCACCAAGAGCACCATCACCTACAACCCGCTCCCCCAGGACGACCCCAAGCGCCGCCGCCCCGACATCACCAAGGCCCGTGACCTGCTCGGCTGGGAACCCACCATCGAGCGCGCCGACGGCCTGAAGCGCACGCTGGAGTATTTCCGGACGGTTCTCTGAGCGAGGACAATTCGGTACGTGGATCGACCTTGGGACGGCGGGGGAAGTCGTCGTCCCGTGGTTGTTGATCCGCCCGTCGAGGTCCGGCCGTCTCGTCAGCGACGCAACGGCGCGGGCCGGAACCCCAGGTCGCCGACAGGGATGGTCTGGCGAGGGATGAACTGGCCGACGGCGGGAAGTCCGGCGTTGGGACCGCCCTGGGCCAGAACGCGAAGCGAGCCCCCCGACCATTCAGGCCGAGCGAGGAGACCGTCCCCGCGTCCAGCTTGACGCGGATCGTCGGGCCCTGGACCTGGATGGCCGTCGGGAGCAGCGCCCGGCTTTGCCCGTTCGTCAGGTCGATGAACCGGGCCGTGGTCGCGCCGCTGGCCTGACGGGTGGCGATCAGAAGGGAATCGACCCTCGGGTCGGGCTGGCCGGGGAAGATGGCGACAGCACGGCCGTTGCCGCGGTCGAAGCCCCAGACGTAGGAGACCGGCCGGGCCATGTCGATCGGCCCGCGCATGATCGCGCCGGCGGTCAGGGTGCCGTTCGCCTGGCGGACCACCCCCGCGGCCGTCGGGTTGAACTGGTCGAATCGAGGGCCGGTGTAGCTGTCGAGCAGCTTCGGCGTCCGCACGGCGAAGCCGGGGATCAACAACTCGCTACGGGCACCGCTGGCGAACTGGTTGATGACGGCCAGGGGGTTCGGTACATAGCGGCGGATCAGGGTGGTGAACTCGGCGCCCGGCCCGCCCCGGAGGGCGGCGATCACAGCCGCGGTCCCGGTCCCATCGACCGGGTTGCCGGGGTAGCGCAGGGCCGGTTGCAAACGGGCGAGCAGGGCCGGCGAGAGCGCCGTCAGCAATTCTCGACCTTCCAGCGACGAGACGGCGGGCTGGAATCGTCGTCGGGACGAGGGGCGCGGCATGGGGGTCGATCTCGGGGTTGGCGCGGCGTTCCGTCGATTTCGGACACCACCAAATCTAGATCACCGCGCCTTCGGAGGCAACGGCCCCAGAAATTGATTCAATCCGCGTTGCTGGGGGCTTCCGAATACAGATTAATCGCCCGGATGATGTCGTCGAGGTCGTTCGGGACGATCACCGGGCGGTTGGCGAAGCCGGCACGCTTCACGCCTCGGCTGCCCAGGACCTTCTCGAACTGCTCCTGATCGGCGCTGTGGTAGGCGACGGTGGCCGTCGGGTCTTTCAGCTGGTGGCCGGTCAGGATGCAGACGACCCGGTCGCCTGGCGCGATGATCCCTTCCCGGCGGAGCTTCCGGGCGCCGGCGACGCTGGCGGCGCTGGCCGGCTCGCAACCCAGGCCGCCGGCGCCGACGCGGGCCTTGGCGTCCATGATCTCCTGGTCGGTGACGTGCCGCACAACGCCGTCGCAGGCGTCGATGGCCCGCAGGCACTTCGTCAGGTTCACCGGGCGGTTGATCTCGATGGCCGAGGCGATCGTCGAGGCCCGCAGGCCGGCGGCGTCCATGCTGGCGAAGTAACCACGGGTGATCTGGGCGTCGGGCAGGCCGTCGTTCCAGCTTAGCTTGTGGTTTCCGACCAGCTCGTCGAGCGTCCGGGCGCCGGCGGCGTTGATGACGGCCATCCGGGGGACGCGGTCGATCAGCCCGAGGTGCTTCAATTCCAGGAACGCCTTGCCGAAGGCCGAACTGTTGCCGAGGTTGCCGCCCGGCACGACGATCCACTCGGGCACCTCCCAGTCCAGGGCCTCGAGCACCCTGAACATGATCGTCTTCTGGCCTTCGAGGCGGAACGGGTTGACCGAGTTCATCAGATAGATGCCCAGCCGCCCGGCGACCTCCTTGACGCGCTGCATGGCGTCGTCGAAGTCGCCGGCGATCTGGATCGTCAGCGCCCCGTGGTCGAGCGCCTGTGCGAGCTTGCCATACGCGATCTTGCCCGAGCCGATGAAGATGATCGCCTTGAAGCCGTAGGGAGTGGCCGAGCAGTACACGGCCAGCGCCGCGCTGGTGTTGCCGGTACTGGCGCAGGCCACCCGCCTCGCCCCGACCATCCGGGCGTGGGTGAAGGCGGCCGTCATGCCGTTGTCCTTGAAGCTGCCCGAGGGGTTCATGCCCTCGTACTGCAAGAACAACTGGCCGGGTTCCATGCCGACGAACTCGCCGACCTTGTCGGCGGCCTGCAAGAGGGTTTGCCCCTCGCCGATGGTGACGACCTTCTCGCGCGGGGCGAACGGCAGCAGGTCGCGGAATCGCCAGACCCCGGAGAAGTTCAGCGGATCGCGCCGCTCGGCCCAGCGGGCTTCGAAGTCGGTCAGGCTCGACGGCACCGGCAGGCGGTCCCAGTCGTAAACGACGTCGAGCAGGTCGCCGCACTCGGGGCAGGCGAAGGCGACCTGGTCGACCGCCAGCGTCGCCCGGCAGCCGGGGTTGATGCATTGCTGGTAGGTCAGGTCGGTGGTGGTGGTCACGGACATCGGCGCAGACCCCGAGGCGGTCGACGGGAAGAGGACAGATAGCCGCCCTCCATCTTCCCGGATCAGGCGTGGTCGGACAAGCCGGGATGCATCGCGACACCACCCGCAATGCCGCGCCCGATCACCGAGCCGGCGCCGGGCCCTCGCGACTCGCCGCGTCCGAAATCGACCTTGGCGTAGATTTCCGGCATCGGCACGGCGCAGTCGATCGAACTCAGGGTCAGGATGTCTCCCAGGCCGGTCAGGGCCGAGTAGAGCCAGTCGTCCCCCTGTCGCGTGTAGCGTTCGACCATGATGCGACCTTGCGCCACCAGAACGTATTCGCGCAGCGACGGCAACTCCCGGTAGCTGGCGAACTTCAGGCCCCGATCGTACCCCTCGGTCGATTGGGAGAGAACCTCGATGAGCACCGTTGGGTTGAGCAACGTATCGAACCGCGCGTCGTGGAACCGAGGCTCGCCACAGACGACCACGACGTCCGGGTAGACGAACGGGCCCTTCGCATCAAGGGCAACGCGGAGGTCGCTGCCACCGACCATGCAGGGCCGGTCTCGAAGCTGGTTGCCCAGTTCCCGGTTGAGATTGTGGACGATCAGGTTGTGGGCGAAACTCGCCCCGGCCATCAAGAACATCTCGCCGTTGTGATACTCGCTCCTCATCTCGGCGCGACGTTCACGGTCCAGATACTCTTCCGGGGTGATCCTGGTACGGGCGGCGGATGACATGGCGTTCCTCCCTTGCGTTCCGGCGCACCGAGGCAAGCGATGGACGGTGTCGCATCACCCGATTTCCATCATCCCGGATCACTCACGCAGGCACAAGCCGGGACGCGCGGGTGCTGGGGACATGGGGGCATGGGCTCGTTTGCTGGTGACGAGCATGGTTCGCCCGGACCAGCGACCGGCCACAGTGAGGCCAACACGATCAAGGCGAGCCAGGTCGCCATCGGCAGAGCCGCGACGCGAGCGATCCGACCCCAGGTTCCGGCGTCGAACGACCACCCTTCGACGGCCAGGAGCCACTCCGGGTTGACGAACAGCACCAGCAGGGAGGCCATTCCGGCGGCGACGAGCCGGCGCCGCGACCGGCCAGCGGCCGGAGCCATCATCGCGGCGTAGGTCAGCGGCAGGACCAGGATCATCATGTCGTAGATTCGGTGGTACAGGAACACGGCCGCGTATGACGCCACCAGGGCGCAGAGGACGCCCCTCGGGGAACGTCCCGTCGCGATGGTCCAGGCCAGCCCGAACCCAAGGAGGGCCAGCAGGCCGACCCGGGTCGCGCCGATCAGGTCACGGTCCCGCATGCCGACCCGGTACAGGGCATGGTCGAGCCCGACCAGGCTGGCGTGGGACGGGCCGGCGAACCCGTAGTCGTTGACACGACCGGGTTCGAACGTCACCCGGATTGTCTCCAGGGTCGAGAGGACTCGTTCCGGCAACTCGGCCGGTCGGCCGCTCGCCAGGACGAGCCCGAGGCTGACCAGGAGGAAGCTCGCCCAGGTTGCCCGGTCCCGCTTCCGGAGGAACAGGAGCAGGAAGGGGAGCATCGTGTGGACCTTGGCCGTGGCGAGGGCCAGCCAGAAGCCGGCCCGACGCGCATGTCCCGTCCCCTGGGCCCGCAACGCCGCCAGGACCGCAGCCGTCGCCAGCAGCGAGAGTTGCCCGAGCGCCAATCCCATGCCATGCGCGCACGACAGGGACAGGGCCGCCGTCAGGATCGCCCTCGTGTGCCAACGCAGGCGAGGCGCCGACGGCCCCATCTGGGTCCGCAACGCCGCCTCGGCCAGTGGGACCAGGCCCAGCACGCCGATCGCGTTCAGAATCGTCCAGAACCCGGCCGCCTGGGGTAGCGGCGCCAGGGCCCAGATCCGGAACAAGGGCAGCACCGTGGGTGGGTTGAGGATCATCTGACGGTCCCCCTCATCTCGGGGGTTCAGCAGCGCGTAGGGGTCCCCATCCGCCTCCAAGATGTTCCCGATTCGCCAGAACCGCTTGAAGTCGTACGGGAACGGATACGTCATCCAGGCCCAGGCCAGTCCCGCGGCGATGCCGACGAGGGCCAAGACGATGATCGTTCGCGACGCATGCCTGCCCGTGGTGAGGGACGCCAGGGCCGCCAGCAGGACGACCGCGACCATCCCGTGATACAGCAGCGACCATCCCACATCCATGCGCAATCGCCCTCCCGGCCGAGATCCCGGATGGTAAGGCCCGCCACGATCCTGTCGAGGCCGAAATCGGTCTCCTCCCCGGCATCCCTGGGCCCCGGTTGCGCGACGTCACCGGCCAGGCAACTACCCCTCGACACACTCACCCCGAGGATAGCTGCCGAGGACCTCCAGCCGATCGCAACGCTTGCGCGCCGCATCGATGGCCTTCCGCACGGTCTCGTCGTCGGCATGGCCCTCGATGTCGACGAAAAACAGGTAGGTCGGGTCCCCCTCGGGTGGGCTATCGGAGGCCGGGAAGGACTCGATCCAGGTCATGTTCACGTCGTTCTTTTTGAACGGAGCGATCGCCTCGACCAGCGAACCGGCCGCATGGGGCAGGCGAAGCATCAACGTGGTCTTGTCGCGGCCGGATGGTGGGTTGCCCGCCTGCTCGGCGATGACGGCGAAGCGGGTGACGTTGTTGTGCTGGTCCTCGATGTTCTCGGCCAGGACCTTCAGGCCATAGGCGTCACCGGCCGGCCGGCTGGCGACGGCGGCGGCGAACTCCTCGCGAGCGGCATGCTCGGCGGCGGCGGCCGTGGAGACGACGTCGATGACGCGGGCCTGGGGCAAGTTCTTGCCGATCCAGTGGCGACACTGCGACAGTGCCTGGGCCTTGGAATAGATCCGCTGGACCTGGCCCCATTCACAACGACCGAGCAAACAATGATGAACGCGGAATCGGACCTCGGCACGGATTTTCAGGTTCGGGAGCCGGGTGAACATGTCGAGCGTGTCAGCGATCCGGCCGTCGGTGGAGTTCTCGAGGGGCACCAGGCCGAACTGGACGTGGCGCCGATTGACCTCCTCGAAGACCGTGGCGATTGAGCCGACCGGGACGTGTTCTACCGCGTTGCCGAAACGGCTGACGGCCGCGAGGTGACTGTAGCTGTACAGGGGCCCGAGGCTCGCGACTCGCAGGGGACGTTGAAGGGCCCGGCTCCCGCTCATCAGTTCGCGAAAGATCAGTCGGAGGGTTTCGGAGGGCAGGGGGCCCTGGCTGGTGGACAGGGCCGCGCGACGACCTCATCCTCGCGCGCCGGCGACCAGACCTCCGTGCCGTCACGCTCCTTGACCTGGCCGATCTGGGCGGCAATCTCCGCGCGGCGGTTCAGGAGGCCGACCAGTTCGCGGTCGATCCGGTCAATCTCGGTTCGGAGGCTGGACAGGGTCGGGGCACGCCGGTCGTCGGCCGGGCCCCGGCTTGACCGGGCCGTTGCGGGATCGTGAGCAGGCTTGCGGGCCATGAGCGGGTGAACTCGCGTCGCCGAGGGCACTCCGACCCGTCCGGGCCGGCGCCGGGCCTGTGGGTTTGAACGTAAGCTTAGTTTATAAGTGGATAGTGGAACTGTTAGGTCTTGTCAAGCCCCTACTTCGCCGGAGCCCCTCAGGGGCGAGCTCGAGTGTCGAGCCAGCCCGTTTCCCCATCCGTCGAGATTCATTATGATGACGTTTGTCGAGGACGCGGCCTCGTTCGCAGGGATCGGCCAGAAGTGCGCCGATCATGATTTCCTGTCATTTCGGCAGGGCGTCTGGGTCGGAATTCAGGCTGGCTGTCAATTTGGCTGTGCGACTTGCGGATTCACACGGTCACGGTTTGAATTGGATCTCCATAACCTGCTGAATTATAAAAAGATCGGTCATTTTCTGGATCGTGGTTTCCGAATGCGGAATGAAAGTTGCGTGTCAGTTCGTGTATTGTCTTTGACCGAGTCGTGACCGAACCATTACGGCAACGGGCCGGATCGCGGCGTGTAGGGAGTCATTTACCCTGCGGCCCACCGCGCCCGTGCCGCTCCGCAACGACGCCCGAGTAAGGAGAGAGAACACGTGGCAGAAGGTGAGAAGATCATCGGTATCGACCTGGGGACCACCAACAGCGTCGTCGCGGTGATGGAAGGCGGTGACGTGACCGTGATCGCCAACCAGGAGGGCAGCCGTACCACTCCCTCGGTCGTGGCCTTCACCAGCAAGGGAGAGACCCTGGTCGGCGAGCCGGCCAAGCGCCAGGCCGTGACGAACCCCACGGGCACCATCTACTCGATCAAGCGGTTCATGGGCCGCCGCCACAGTGAGGTCCAGGACGAGGAGAAGATGGTCCCCTACGAGGTCACCGGCGGGTCCGGAGACTACGTCAAGGTGCATTCCGGTGGCAAGGACATGACGCCGCCGGAAGTCTCGGCGCTGATCCTCCGCAAGTTGAAGGAGGCCGCCGAGAGTTACCTGGGCCACAAGGTCCGCAAGGCCGTCATCACCGTTCCGGCCTACTTCAACGATAGCCAGCGCCAGGCCACCAAGGACGCCGGCCAGATCGCCGGGCTGGAAGTCGCCCGGATCATCAACGAGCCCACGGCCGCCGCCCTGGCCTACGGGCTCGACAAGAAAAAGAACGAGAAGATCGCGGTGTTCGACCTTGGCGGTGGCACCTTCGACATCTCGATCCTCGACGTTGGCGACGGCGTCTTCGAGGTCATGTCGACTAATGGCGACACTCACCTCGGCGGTGACGACTGGGACGAGGCGCTGATCCACCACATCGCCGACAAGTTCAAAAGCGAGCAGGGGATCGACCTCCGCAAGGACCAGATGGCCCTCCAGCGCCTCAAGGAGGCCGCCGAGAAGGCCAAGAAGGACCTCTCCTTCCAGGCCCAGACCGACATCAGCCTGCCGTTCATCACGGCCGATCAGAGCGGCCCGAAGCACCTGTCGATGAGCATCAGCCGGGCCGAGTTCGAGAAGCTCACCGACAAGCTCTTCGAGCGTGTTCGCGGCCCGGTGTTGAAGGCACTGGAAGACGCCAAGCTCAAGCCGGGCGACATCGACGAGGTCGTCATGGTTGGCGGATCGACCCGCATGCCGAGGGTCCAGGAGATCGTCAAGAACATCTTCGGCAAGGAGCCGCACAAGGGGGTCAACCCTGACGAGGTCGTCGCCGTCGGCGCGGCCATCCAGGGCGCCGTCTTGACCGGCGACGTCAAGGACCTGCTCCTGCTCGACGTGACCCCGCTGTCGCTGGGCCTGGAGACCAAGGGGGGCGTCTTCACCAAGCTGGTGGAGCGCAACACCACCATCCCGACCGAGAAGAAGGAGACCTTCACCACGGCCGAGGACAACCAGACGGCCGTCACCATCAAGGTCTATCAGGGCGAGCGGCCGATGGCCTCGGACAACCGCCTGCTCGGCGAGTTCAACCTCGAAGGCATCCCACCGGCCCGGATGGGCGTGCCCCAGATCGAGGTGGCCTTCAACATCGACGCCAACGGCATCCTCAATGTCACCGCCCGCGACAAGGGAACCGGCAAGGAACAGAAGATCCAGATCCAGTCCTCCGGCGGTCTGTCGCAGGACGAGATCGACCGGATGAAGCGCGACGCCGAGAGCCATGCCGCCGACGACAAGCAGCGTCGAGAGCTGGCCGAGGCCCGCAACCAGGCCGAACAGCGCGTTTATCAGCTCGAGAAGCTGATGGAGGAGAGCAAGGAGAAGCTCTCCGACGCTGACACCCAGGCTGTCAAGTCCGCGATCGCCCGGGTCAACGAGGCCAAGGCCGGTGAGGACCCCGCCGCCATCCAGCGGGCCGTCGATGATCTCCAGAAGGCCAGCCAGGCGATGGCCGAGCACCTCTACGCCTCCTCGGCCGGCGCCGAGACCGGCGCGGCGCGCCAGGTGCCGGCGCGGCCCCCGGCGGCGACGGCGCGGGCGCGGCCGGCGGCGCCGAGGCTGGCAAGCCCGACGACGTGATCGACGTCGAGTTCGAAGAGAAGAAGTGATCCGTCACGTGTCCCGCGGTCGGTCACGAGGCCCACGAACCCCTCCCTGGCCGGGAGGGGTTCTTCGATCGCCGTCGAGTTATTGAGCCCCGCATGGCCGATGGCCGATGGTCGATGGCCGATGGCCGATGGCCGATGGCCGATGGCTGATGGCCGATGGCCGATGGCCGATGGTCGATGGCCGATGGCCGATGGATGATTCGCAGCTAGCAGCTGTCTTATTCCTCTATTATCGAGAATCAGTGAGGTCGTGAGCAGTTCGGTCATCGGCCCGGCCATCGGTCCTTGGCCATGAGCAGTTCGGTCATCGGCCCGGCCATCGGTCCTTGGCCATCGGAAAACCCATCCTGCTTTCTCGGCCCAGCGGAACTCGATCAGCCGGGGTCCGGTGGCGGACGCCATGCATCCCACAAGCGGCCTGAAGATCGAGGATGTCGCCGTCGGTGGCGGTGCCATCGCCGATCTCGGCGCCACCGTTACCATCGAGTGGCGCGGCTGGCTCAACCGGGGTGATGAGTTCGGTAGCGGGTTCGAGTCCTTCCGCATCGGACAAAGGCGGTTCATCGCCGGCCTGGAGCGTGGCGTCGTCGGCATGCGCGTCGGCGGCGTCCGAAGGTTGCGGGTCAGCCCACATCTCGGCTATCGCGACCGGGCAGTCTCCGGGGTGCCGGCCAACGCGGTCCTGAACTTCGAGGTCAAGCTGCTCCGCGTCGAGGAAACCGGCTGACCTCGCGCCGGACCCTGGCGCTTCAGAGCGTCGTCGGCTGCGCGGAATTGCCCCTCGAAACCAGGCCACCGGGGCTCGAACCGGGCGGTTCGTATGCGAAATGTCCTCGCCGATCGGGTGCGATGTGCTGATTCCGACGGCCCGAGACGTTAATATGGAGGTCGTCGTCCCGACTTCTTCGGTCGCCGGGCCTCTCTCACGATCACGATCACCGCATCCCGATGAGGTTCCGCGATGTCTGTCGACAACGCTCGGGCAGCTTATCCGATCATGGTCCAGTGTGCCAAAGACCTTGCCCTGGCCGCCCGCGAGCGGCGTAACTCCGAGTGGGTGACTTACGACGACCTCTGCACCCGCTGCAAGGAGGTCGGCATCAAGGAGACCCCCCGCACGGTCGTCACCAAGCTGCTCAAGCCGCTCCAGGCCGCCTGCATCGAACACAATCTGCCCGACCTGTCCGCCCTGATCATCCAGAAGCCGCGTGCCCGGAGCGATTTCGGCAACCTGCTCCGTCCCTCCGATAGCTGGTGGGAAGCCTACGTCGAACGCGGCGACGTCGAGGCCGCGGGCGACGTCCCCTTCTGGTTCGACAAGTACCGCACCGCCCGCGACTACGAAGAATGGCCCGAGTCGCCTTTCTTCTGATCGAGGCACGCCCTGATCGAGCGGAGGTCAACGGATGGCATCAGTTTTCCAAAGAGTTCCTCATCCTCTGGTCGGCCCGGATCGGCACCCTCATGTCGATCCCACGCCCTCCGAGCATTGGTACGATCGCTCGTCCCTGGATGTGGCGGCTGTTGTCACCATCGAGGACCAGACCGAGGAGGACTTCTTCCGGTATGCCCCGGAGAACCGCTTCTGCGAATTCATTGATGGGGTCGTCTATATGCCCTCCCCCGTGTCCATCCGGCACCAAGAGCTGGTGTTTTTCCTGTTGAGCCTCCTCGCCGGGTATCGCGACGAGCGAGGGGGAGGCACCGTGATGATGGGGCCGGCAGTGCTCCGCGTGGTGCCGGGACGCGACCTGGAGCCCGACATCTTCGTCACGCCGCCCGGGGCCCGGCCGCTACCACCCGGCGGCCTGGCCTTCGGTCAGGCGGACCTTGTCATCGAGGTTCTCTCGCCGAGCAACCGATCACACGACCTCAATCGCAAGCGAACCGTCTACCAGGAGGCCGGCATCCCGGAGGTCTGGTTTGTCGACGACCGCGACAAGGTGCTGATCGTCGATCGCCGCGAGGCGGACAGCGACCACAACGAGCGACGTTCCGAAGGTGCTCTTGCCAGTGCCGCCCTTCCCGGCTTCTGGATCGACGTGGCCTGGCTCTGGGACGACCCGCTCCCCAATCGTCGCCGCTGCCTGGAGACGATCCTGGCCGGAACGCCTGTTTGAGCCCGTGATTTGATCGACGACCCGTGCAGGGCCCGCGACCGTGTACGACCTCGACGACGCCATCCGCCGCGCCTGGCCGATCTTGCGGGAGGCGATCCGCATGCGACGGACGGTCACGTACACCGAGCTGGCCGGACGGGGCGGCCCGCCGCTGAACCGGCGCAATCTCCACCGCCAACTGCTGATCCC
Source organism: uncultured Isosphaeraceae bacterium (assembly GCA_963779675.1). Taxonomy (GTDB): domain Bacteria; phylum Planctomycetota; class Planctomycetia; order Isosphaerales; family Isosphaeraceae; genus CAVZZM01. Next base: position 95,271 of record CAVZZM010000012.1, on the reverse strand, counting down.
CCTGTCGTTGCGTTGCCGACGCGCTGGCCTGCCCGACCTGGCCGCGCTGGTTGTTCGCAAGGACACCGGCATGCCGGGCGGCGGCTGGCATGCGCCGCAACCGTCGGCCGACCCCGAGGGGGCCTGGGCCGCCGCGCTGGAGGAATGCTTCGCCTATCCCTGGCCGTCGAAACTTGACATCCGCTTGCTCGACCCTGGTCCGGTCGGACAGGCGCGACCGTGACGATGCCGGGATGTCCACGAATTGCGCCGAACCGCGGGAAGCGAAGGTGCGTATGATGGTAGTCAAGTTTCCGATTGAGAAATCATCTGCCCGGTTGGGTGGCCGAGGCCGGGAATCGAGAGTCGAGGTTCAGGGAGAGGAGAAACCCATCTCATGGCATTCAACCCCGAGAAATTGACGGTCAAAAGTCAGGAAGCCGTGCGTCGGGCGCAGGAGATCGCCGGAGAGCGGAACCATCAACGACTTGAGCCGATGCATTTGCTGGCGGCGTTGCTGGATCCGGATCAGGTGGTGGTGCGATCGCTGTTGAGCCAGCTCGGGGTGAACCCCGCGCAGGTTCAGCGGGCCGCCGAGGAGGGCCTCAAGTCACTGCCGGTGGTGCAGGGAGGCCAGATGAACATGGGCCCCGACCTGGGCCGCGTCCTCGACGCGGCGCAGGCCGAGGCCGACCGCATGAAGGACCAGTACGTCTCGGTCGAACATCTTCTCCTCGGCTTGACCAAGGTCAAGAGCCGCGCGCAGGATGTTCTCGCCGCGGTGGGCGTCGGTGACAGCGACATCCTCCAGGCCTTGCAGAAGGTCCGCGGCGGGCAGGCGGTCACCGACCCCAACCCCGAGGACAAGTACCAGGCCCTGGAGCGTTACGGGCGCGACCTCGTCGAACTGGCTCGCAAGGGGAAGATCGACCCGGTCATCGGTCGCGACGGCGAGATCCGCCGCATCGTTCAGGTGCTGTCGCGCCGCACCAAGAACAACCCGGTGCTGATCGGCGAGCCGGGCGTCGGCAAGACGGCGATCGTCGAGGGACTGGCCCAGCGGATCGTCTCCGGCGACGTGCCCGAGAGCCTGCGCGAGCGCAAGGTCATCGCCCTGGACATGGGGGCCTTGATCGCCGGCGCGAAGTACCAGGGGGAGTTCGAGGAGCGGCTCAAGGCCGTCATCAAGGAGGTCACCTCCGCCGAGGGCCGGATCATCCTGTTCATCGATGAGCTGCACCTGCTCGTCGGCGCCGGCAAGACCCAGGGCGCGATGGACGCCGCCAACCTGCTCAAGCCGGCACTGGCTCGCGGCGAGATGCGCTGCATCGGGGCGACAACTCTCGACGAGTACCGCGAGTACATCGAGAAAGACCCCGCCCTGGAGCGGCGGTTCCAGCCCGTCTTCGTCGGCGAGCCGTCGGTCGAGGACACCATCGCCATCCTTCGTGGAATCAAGGAGAAGTACGAGGTCCACCACAAGGTCAAGATCAAGGACTCGGCCCTGGTCGCCGCGGCGAAGCTCTCCTCGCGTTACATCACCGACCGTTTCCTGCCCGACAAGGCCATTGACCTGGTCGACGAGGCTGCCAGCCGGCTGGCGATGGAGTTGCAGTCCGTCCCGACGGAGATCGACGTCCTCCAGCGCCGTTTGCTCCAGCTCCAGCTCGCGCAGCGGATGCTCCAGAAGGAGGAGGAGGCCCACGCGCTGGAGCGACTGGCCGAGGTCGAGCACGACATTGAGCAGGTCGAGAAGGAACTGCAAGACCTCCGCCGTCAGTGGGAGATGGAAAAATCCGGCCTGGGCGACGTGCAAAAGGTCCGCGAGCGTCTCGACACCGTGAAGAATGAGTACAGCCGCGCCTGGGACGAGATCCGCCAGATGCAACAGCGAGGCGAGCGCCCCGACGAGAAGCGGTTTCAGGCCCTCGCCCAGCTCGATTCCGAGCGACAGGACCTGGAGCGTCGCATCGCCGAGATCGAATCCAGCGCCGCCGAATCCGATGGCGATGCCGTCAAGGCCGGCGGCCACGGTCACCGACTGCTCAAGAAGGAGGTCGACCAGGAAGAGATCGCCGAGGTCGTCAGCCAGTGGACTGGCATCCCCATCTCGAAAATGCTCACGACTGAACGGGAAAAGCTCCTGAAACTTGAGGACCAGATCCACCTCCGCATGGTGGACCAGGACCAGGCCGTCAAGGCGGTCGCCGACGCCGTCCGCCGCAGCCGTGCGGGGTTGCAAGACCCGAACCGGCCGATCGGCTCATTCCTCTTCCTCGGCCCGACCGGCGTCGGCAAGACCGAGCTGGCCCGGGCGCTGGCCGAGTTCCTCTTCGACGACGAGAACGCCATGGTCCGCCTGGACATGAGCGAGTTCGGCGAGAAGCACAACGTCAGCCGTTTGATCGGCGCCCCGCCCGGCTACGTCGGCTACGAGGAGGGCGGCCGCCTGACCGAGGCCGTGCGCCGACGGCCATACTCGGTCGTCCTGCTCGACGAGGTCGAGAAGGCCCATCGCGACGTCTTCAACGTCCTGCTGCAAGTCCTCGACGACGGCCGCCTGACCGACGGCCAGGGCCGCACGGTCGACTTCCGCAACACGGTCATCATCATGACCTCGAACCTCGGCAGCCCGATCATCGCCCGGATGACCGAGGCCCACGCCGACCGAGAGGCCATCTACCGGGAGGTCCAGGACGTCCTCAAGCGCGAGTTCCTGCCCGAGTTCCTGAACCGGATCGACGAGACGATCCTCTTCCACCCACTCGGCATGGAGGAGTTGACCCAGATCGTCGACATCCAGCTACGCCGCCTCGAAAGCATGCTGACCGAGGCCGGGTTGACCCTGCGTGTTACCGACACCGCCAAGGCCGAGCTGGCCCGCGAAGGCTTCGACCCCGCCTACGGCGCCCGACCACTCAAGCGGATCATCCAGCAGAGGCTGGCCAACCGCATGGCCAACCTATTGCTCGAAGGCCGCATCCCCGAAGGGAGCACCGTCGTCGTCGACCACGACGGCAACGACTACACCTTCACCCCGACCGAGACGGCCCAGCCGCTCCCGGTCGGATCGTGAGTCGGCCTTGACCACCGCGAGGTTCGTGGTCATGCCAGGACACCGGCCCGGCGGGGACGTTCCGAACCGGGCCGGCGTCGCGTTTGTTCGGTCTGCCTCAGTGCGCCGGACGTCAGTGCGGCCCGTTGGGGTTGCCGATCGTCGATGGGGTGAAGGTTGTGTGCGGCGTCGGCGACTTCACCGCGGCCTTGTGGCGGGCCACGGCGGCGTCATGCGCGGCCCGCGCGGCCTCCTGTTTTGCTTTGGCTGCTTCGAAGGCGGCCTCCCGCTGTTGCTCCATCGACTCCATCTGGTTGAAGGCCGGGTCGGTGGGCTGGCCCTTGGCCTTGCGGGACTGCTGGTCCTTGTACCACTTCATGTACGCTTGTTGCTGCTTCATCATCGCCTGCTGCTGTTGCGCCATCAGCTTCCGCTGCAGCAGTTGCTGGTAGGCGTACGGGTTGCCGCCGGCCTGTCGGAACTCGGGGGAGAGGGCGGGGTTGTACACCGGCCCGTAGGCCGTCGACGCCCATGGGCTGGCATTTCGATAACGGGACCCACCCCGCCCCGCTTCGGCGGTTCGAGGCGATGTGACCAGAATCGTCAGCAATACCACCCCGACAACCTGCGGAAACACCATCCGGTATCTCATCCTCGTTGATCTCCACTCGTCCCGGTCGCGCATCAGAGAGCCCCGACGCCGGGGGACGATCCGTGGCTCTGGGCAGGCGACCAGGCTCCACCAATTATCTTATTCGGGAATTGTCCAGATATCCAGAGACATCGATGCTTCGCTCCTCGATGAGGTCGATTTGCATCGTGACATACCGATCCGTGGCCAGGGTCATTCCCGGGTTTGTCGCGACCCATTGACACGAACGCCCGTCAAATCCATCATGGCGGTGTCATGACGTCGCGAATTGGGACACACTATGCGCAACGTTTACTCGCCCGCAGACGGCTGAGCCGCTCTCTGCTTGGCGTTGCCTATTTGCTGGCAAGCATGCTGGCAATGGTGGCCCACCAGCACGGCGAGGACCTTCGTCGTGCGCCTCATGCGGTCGTCGGGTGCAGCGAGGCGCAGGGTGTTCACCTGGCACACCACCCCGACGCGCCCGACCTGAGCCATCATCCCGAGCTCTGCGCCGCGTGCGAGTACCGCTCGCAGCATCACGCCACGGCGTGCCGGGCTGCGGAGCACCCCCCGGTCGTTACGGAGTCCCACCGCCTGGTGGTGGACCCGCTGGCCGCGCGACGGTTCGTCGTTCGTACCACCACCCGCGCCCCGCCGCTCGTTTAAGCGGCCGTCCGTGAGGGCCGGGCCAGGACGATCCGGCCTGATCAGACGCCGTGCGGGCCGTCACGCAGTCGATTCCGGCGGTGCGGCGGCCCCCAACCAACTTGGGTCGACTCGGCCTCGGTCGTAGTCCGGCCACCCGGTCGCACGTCGTTGTGTCGACCGGCCTGGTTGAGGAACTTCGCGCGGAAGGGCGTCATCATGACGAATCATTTGTTCCCGGCTGAGCCGCGTAGTCGTCGCGGCTTCACCCTGATCGAACTGCTGGTGGTGATCGCGATCGTCGGAGTGCTCATCGCGCTGCTCTTGCCCGCCGTGCAATCGGCTCGGGAGGCGGCCCGACGAGCCCAGTGCACCAACAACCTCAAGCAGATCGGCATCGCGCTGCACAACTATCACGACCAGCACGGCGTCTTCGCGCCGGGGTATTGCAGCTATTACAAGCTCGACGGCAGTGACCCGGGCGTTGCCGAGGACGACATCGGCCCCGGCTGGGCCTGGGGGAGCATGATCTTGCCCCAGCTTGAGCAACTGGCCGTCTACAACGCCATCAACTTCAATCTGACGATGACCTACGCCGCCAACACCACGGCGCAGACCATCCGGTTCAACAGCTACCTGTGCCCATCCGACCGCATGCCGCAACTCGTGCCGGTTCGCGACCAGTCGAACACCAACACGATCTACACGGTCGGTTGCGGAAACTACGTGGGCATGTACGGGACCGGCGAGGTCGGTGAGGCGCCGGGGCGGGGCAACGGGACGTTCTTCCGAAACTCACGGATTGGCGTCCAGGACATCCGCGACGGTTCCAGCCAGACGTTCGCCGTCGGCGAGCGAAGCCACGACCTTAGTTACGTCACCTGGACCGGCCGCGCGGTGGGCGGCTGGCTGTTCCCCACGTCGACGTTCGAGGGCGGCCGGAACAGGTTCAACCCGGACCCCGAGGAATCGTTCACCATGGTGCTCGGCCCGGTCGGGCTTGAGCACCTCCCCCGCACCCCGAACTACCCGGCCGCGCACGTGGAAGACTACCGAAGCTGGCATGCCGGCGGGGTCAACTTCCTGTTCGGCGACGGTTCCGTCCGGTTCGTCCACGACAGCATCAACCAGCAAATCTACGAGGCCCTGGCCACCCGGCAGGGTGGCGAGGTCGTCTCCGCGGACCAGTATTGACCGCCGCGGACCTCGGCGACCGGGGTGCGACCCCATCGCCGAGGTTCCTTACCGATCGCGATCGGTCCTCGGCAATCGGCCTCGATGACGCCCACCTCAAGCTCGCCTGGGCGGCCACATCCTCCTTGCGGCGTCGGACGTGGGGCTTGAAGTCGGCCTTGTCGATGCGGTAGCGGCGGAGCTTCTCACTGATGCTACGACGCGACAGCCCGGAATGGGCGGCGCTCTCGGCGATCCGGCCCCGATACTTCTCCAGAACGCGGCGGAGGTACGCGCGCTCGGCCCGGGCCGTCAGCTCCTCGGTGATTTCCTGGAGGGGACGCGACAGGTCGAAATCCAGGCTGAAGGGCTCCTCGCGCGTGGCCACGATGTGCGGCGGGAGGTCTTCAGCCCGGACGACTGGCCCGGAGGTCGTCACAAGCACCTGCTCAATGAGGTGTTCCAGTTCCCGGACGTTGCCCGGCCAGTGATAGCGGGACAACCTCGCAAGTGTCTCACGCGCGAAGGTCTGCTTCGGGTATCCGCGACCGGCGAGTTGATCGAGGAAGTGATCGACCAGGAGTGGAATGTTCTCGGGATCACGCTCGCGCAGGGGTGGCAGCTCGATTGTGACAACATTGAGTCGGAAGAACAGGTCCTCGCGGAAGCGACCCTCGGCGACGGCGGCGGCAAGGTCGATGTTCGTCGCCGCCACGAGCCGGACGTCGGCCCGCATGGTCTCCGCGCCGCCGACCCGCTCGAAGGTGCCGTCCTGAAGAACACGCAAGAGCTTGGCCTGCATGCCCATCGGCATCTCACCGATCTCGTCGAGGAACAGCGTGCCGCCGGAAGCCAGTTCGAACCGGCCCTTGCGCTGGCGGTCGGCGCCGGTGAAGGCCCCCTTTTCGTGACCGAACAGCTCGCTCTCCAGGAGCGTCTCGGGCAGAGCCGCGCAGTTGACCGTCACCAGCGGCCCGTCCCGTCGGGTCGGGTTGGCATGGTGCAGGGCCTGGGCAACCAGTTCCTTGCCGGTGCCCGTCTCGCCGGTCACGAGCACCGTGCAGGGCGCGGCCGCGGCGCGGGCGATCCGGGAGAAGACCTCGCGCATCCGAGGCCCGCGACCCAGCAGGTCGCCAAAGCCGAACCGGCGGTTCAGCGTTCCTCGAAGGGCAGCCACCTCGTCGTGCAGATGACGATCCGCAAGTGCCTGGTCAACCAGAACTTCCAGCCGGACCGGGTCGAACGGCTTGGTCAGGTAGTCGTAGGCGCCGAGCTGCATGGCCTCGACGGCGGTGGCGATCGAGGCGTATCCGGTCATCACGATCACCGTCACCGGCAACCCGCGCTGGCGAACCTCGCGGATCAGGTCGATCCCGCCGATGCCAGGTAGCCGCAAGTCGGTCAGGACCAGCGAAAACTGACCCTCAACGAGCCATTCCAGGGCCGTCGTGCCATCATGGGCAACCTTGATGCGTCGATCAGGCCGAGCCAGCATGTGCGAAACTTGCCGGCAATACAGCTCGCTGTCATCCACCACGAGGATGCGTCGATCCATGGCGCACTCGTCCGGTGTAAATCCGTGGCGATCGGACTGGCCGGAGCGATGAAACCACTCCCTCCAGACCCGTCGAATCCTTCTCGATCGGCGTCAATTTGGCACCGACCTCGGCGGAAATCTCCAGGCTGTCAAGGTTACGGCTTTTCCCCTACCTGTCAAGATCAAGCCGTTGTCCGCTTCCCTGCCTGGCGAGCGTGTCCAGAACCAAAAAATGTCCTGAACAGATGTTGACTTTGCACCTGGATCGTGGTTAGTTCTCTCAGTCCGGCTGGGCTCCTGTTCAAAGGAATAGAAGTCGTCAACTGGACAGGTTCAACCTAAGTGCAATTTGGAGGTGCCATGGCAAACGCAGTCAAGCCAATTCCAGAGGGTCACGGCACGGTGACTCCGTACCTGGCGATCAAGGACGCCAAGAATGCGATCTCGTTCTACGAGAAGGCGTTTGGCGCGACCGAATCCTCTCGGATGACATGTCCCCAGACGGGAATCGTGATGCACGCCGAGTTGAAGATTGGCAACTCGAGTGTCTTTATGGGCGAGGAATCGCCGCAGCATGGCGCCTTGGGACCGCACGCTCTCGGCGGCTCGCCGGTGAAGATCCATCTCTATGTCGACGACACCGACAGGACGTTCGCCCGCGCTGTGGAGGCGGGCGCAACTCCGGAGATGCCGCCGGCCGACATGTTCTGGGGCGACCGCTACGGGACGCTCGTCGACCCGTTCGGTCATAAGTGGTCGATCGCCACCCACGTCGAAGACCTGACTCCTGAACAGATGAACGAGCGGATGCTTGCGACGTTTGCCGCGCAACCACAATGTTCATAAGCATTTGAGCCGTGGGTCGAGGGAATGCGAACAACACCGACGGTTTCTCGGCGAGCCCCTTTTCCCAAGCCCACGGTTCACGTGCCGTGTATTCAAAACCCCTGCGGTGCCAACTCGATCGGTTATTCACCGACACCCGAGATTGTTCGGGAACGTCCCCCGGCCTCGTCGCGCGACGGGGCCGGGGGCTGCCCACAAGGGCTGGGTCAGACCGTCTTGGAATCGATCCAGGTCATCAGGCCGCGAAGGCGCTTGCCGACTTCCTCAACGGCATGCTCGCGCTCACGGCGGCGGGTGGCCTTGAAGCCCGGCTGGCCGGCGCGATTCTCCAGGATCCACTCCCTGGCGAACTGCCCGGTCTGGATCTCGTGGAGGATCTTCTTCATTTCGGCCCGCGTCTCCTCGGTGATGATCCGGGGGCCGCGGGTGTAGTCGCCATACTCCGCGGTGTTCGAGATGCTGTAACGCATGTAGTTCAGGCCGCCCTGGTACATCAGGTCGACGATCAGCTTCAACTCGTGAAGGCACTCGAAGTAGGCGCTCTCCGGTTGGTAACCGGCCTCGACGAGGGTCTCGAACCCCATCTTGACCAGAGCGCTAACACCGCCACAGAGGACGACCTGCTCACCAAACAGGTCCGTCTCCGTCTCCTCGGCGAAGGTCGTCTGAAGCACGCCGCCACGGGTGCCGCCGATCCCCTTGGCGTAGGCCAGGGCGAGCTTCTTGCCCTGCTCGGAGCAACCGTCGCCCACGGCGATCAGGCAGGGCACGCCACCCCCCTTGACGAACTCGCTACGGACCAGGTGGCCCGGCCCCTTCGGGGCGACCAGGGCACTATCGACGCCGGCCGGCGGCTCAACCTGGCCGAAGTGGATATTGAACCCATGCGAGCAGAGCAGCAGGTTGCCGGACTTCAGGTGAGGTTTGATGTCCCGGTTGTAGATCTCACCCTGGACTTCGTCGGGAAGCAAGACGTTGACGAGGTCGCCGGCCTCGGCTGCCTCGGCCGCTGAGACGGGCTGGAAGCCGTCTTTGACAGCGGCCTCGTGGTTGGCCGAACCGGGCCGCTGCCCGACGACGACGTTGCAGCCGCTGTCGCGGAGGTTCTGGGCCTGGGCGTGTCCCTGGCTACCATAGCCGATGATGGCGATCGTCTTGCCCTTCAAGAGACCCAGATCGGCGTCCTGGTCGTAGTACATCGTGGCCGGCATCGGCTTGCGTTCCTCGAAACTCGTTGATGAAAGGGAAGGCTCGCACGCCGCGCCGGAACCCGGCACGACGGCGGGAAGAGGTTCGTTTTACCAAGATTCGGGATTGTTCGACTACGGGCCACCGTCCCGGAACCGCGGCACTTGGTGAGTTCCGTCGCCAGTCCCGCTAGAATGAAACCAGCCGCTCGGTTCTCCTCGCCGGGCGTGACGCCTCGGAGCCCGACCATGCCGATTCATGACTGGACGCGCGTTGACGCGGGGATCTTCCATGACTTTCACCTGGAATGGATCTCTCGAATCAAGGGGGCCCTGAACTCGGGGATCCTCCCTCCAGGTTATTACGCCCTCGCCGAGCAGCACGCCGGCAAGCTCACGCCGGATGTGCTGACGCTCCGAGGGCTCCGGCAGGTCGACGAGGGTGGCGATGCCGACGTCGAGGACCGGCCGGACAACGGCGGCGGCACGGGGTTGAAGCTCGCCCGGCCGAAGGCCCGTCTCACCGCCGAGGTGGAGGAGGCGCTGTACCTCCGCAAGCAGCGCGTCGTCGCCATCCGGCACGTCAGCGGCGATGACGTGGTGGCCATGATCGAGATCGTCTCGCCCGGCAACAAAAACAGCCGCAGGGCGCTCGGGCTGTTCATCGACAAGGTTGCCTGGCTGCTCGAACACGGTATCCACCAGTTGATCCTCGACCTCCACCCCCCGACGTCGCGCGACCCCCACGGGATCCACGGCGCGATCTGGGAAGAGATCGCCGGGCGGCCTTTCGAGCCCCCGGCGGACAAGCCGCTAACCCTCGTCGCCTACGAACACGCGGGGAGCTACCGCGCCTACGTGGAGCCGGTGGCCATGGGGGACTCGCTGCCCGACATGCCGCTGTTCCTGCGGACCGAGGCGTATGTCGATGTGCCGCTGGAGGCAACGTACCGGGACGCCATCGCGTCCGTCCCGAGACGGTGGCGGAACGTGCTGGAGGCGTCCTGAGATGCCTGGCTCACTTCGGCTCAGAGGCTCGAGTGGCCGACGACCTGGCCGGCATCAGCTTCCGGGGCGTCGACCCGGTCGCGGTCGGGCTGGCCGCTACGAACCAGGGCGATCCGGCCGGCCCGAGCGAGTTCCTTGATGCCGTAGGGACGCAGGACGTCGATGAATGCCTCGATCTTCTTTTCCTGACCGGCGAGTTCGATCATCAACTGGTCGGGCCGACATCGACGATCCGGCCTCGGAAGATCTCGCAAAGGTCCTTGATCTCACCACGACTGGAGGACGAGGCGTCGATGCGGATCAGCATGAGGTCCCGTTCGACGAAGTCCTCGCGGCTGATGTCGATGACGCGCACGACCGTGACGACCTTCTCAAGCTGCTTGCGAACCTGCTCCAGCACCCGGTCGTCACCCACGATGACGAAGGTCATCCGCGACAGGTGCGGGTCCTCCGTCTCACCGACGGCGAGGCTGTCGATGTTGAACCCACGCGAGGCCAGCATGCCCGAGATATGCGCCAGCACACCCGGCTGGTTCTGCACCAAGGCGGACAGCACGTGGCGCATGCGTCCCGTGGCTCGCGTGGTTGTTTCCTCCGTCGCGGTCGTGGCAGCCTGAGACATCGTTCTTCCCGGTTCTCGTTGCGTTGCGAAAGGTTGCGACAGGCCCGATGCTAATCGATCGAGAACATCTGCCGCAAGGGTCGGTGAAATCCGATCCAATCTCGACGCGAGACACGGCGCCGGGAGGTCAGGTTCGGCGAATGCTCAGGCCGGGGCATACGGCTCGACAGGCCGCTCGTGGATCTGGGGCGCTCCTTGATTCTGCAAGGCGGCGATCTCGGCTTCCACGGACGCCACGGCGGGCTTCGAGTCGAGCACTTCAAGGATCGTCTCGGCGGTGTAGCTGGCCCCGGGGGGGAGCATGGGGACGCGCCGACGCTCGGCCTCGAACGGTTTGGGGTTCGGGTAGTTGGTCGCGGGCTCCAGGCCCGTGACATAACCGTCCTTGCGACCGGCGGTGTTCTTCCACAAGGTGAAGCAGGGCAGTTGCCGGGTCGCGAAGCGTAGGACCACGCCCCGCTCGCCCTCGCGGTCGCGGAGCAGGGTCAGGGTCTTCCCGTCGGGGCCGTCACCGAACAGTTCGAAAAAGTAAACCTGCTCCGTGAAGCCGGGTTCGGGAGGACCGTAGGTGTCGTGATGGCCGATCCCCTCGACGGCCCGTGCGTCTCGGGGCACGACCACCTTCGCCGGGGCGACCAGTCGCGAGCCTTCCCCGAGGTACGGCGGACCAAAGTTCCAGTGGTAGAGCAGTTGGAGGTCGGCCGGTATGTCGCCGAGATTGGTGATCTCGTCCCGAACCACCACCCGGTTCGAGCCGGGAACCGTGCTCAGGCGAACGATCATGCGCAACCGGGGGCCGAATAGTCGGGCCTCGTCGACAATACCTTCGAGAATCAGCGCATGGGGCGGCTGTTCCTCGACATGCAAGGCGACATAGTGGGCCGGTGCGTTGGCGATCCGGCCATGCAGCGGGTGGATGGTTCCGTCCTGGTGGAACGGGGCGCCGTTGTGCTCGAGGCCGCAACGAACCATCATCTCGTCGAACCCCTGCAACCAGCCCAGGCCGCCCAGGTCCGCGAGGTTGACCAGGGCTGGGTGGACCGGGCCATCCTTCACGGGGGAACCCCAACCGAGATGGTCGTGGTGGTAACGTCCCCGCCAGACACTCATGCCCCGGGTCGGCACGACATTCAGGCTCAGCGCACCGTTGTCGATCCGAACCAGATCCACGCCGTCGCGTCGCCCGCCGCGAAGGACGCGTTTGCGTACCGACCATGAGGGCGTGTTGGGCAAGCCCAGTGCTTCCGAGTTGGTCTCGAAATCCTCGACCCACAGGTCTAGAGTCGAGTCGGTCAATGGGAACGTGGGCATGCGTCTCTCCCCATGTCGAGCCGCAAGTTCTCGCAACCTCGCGGCGAGTTCCGGAACGACGCGATCGGCACCGTTCGTGGGCAGCATAATCTCATTCACTGAGATGGTCCAGCATCTGAGGAACGTATCGGACCGCGATGTTCAACAGGTCATTGACGCCCTCGGTGACGTCCCGTACGGTGCGTGTCTCATCGACTGCGGCCCAACCCTGTCGGGGCCCGGATGGGGCGTCCTCGCCTCGCGGGAACGAAGCCCAAAGTCGCTGAGGAGCAGTCATCGATGGCAAAGCGGTACGTCTCGTCGAGCACGGCCCCGAGTCGCGTCCTGTCGCGTCGCGAGTTCGGCACGCGCGTCGGTTCGGCGGCGGTGGCTGGGGCAGTTTCCCTGGCCGGTCGGCCGACGGCCGCGGCACGTTCCGTCCCGAGCCCGTCGGCTGCGAACGAGACGGCCGTGGCGCAGTTCTACAGAACGCTCAAGAACGATCAGAAGAGACTCATCACCTTCCCATTCGATCATCCGTTGCAATCGAAGGCCCAAAACAACTGGGCGATCGTCAAGCCCCGCATCAAGGACCTGTCCCACGAGCAGCAGGAACTCTGCCGGGAGATCATGAAAGGACTGTGCAGCGAGGAGGGCTTCGACCGGTTCCTGTACCAGATGGATGAAGACTACGGCGGGTTCGACCAGTATCACGTTGCGGTCTTCGGCGAGCCGGGCACCGACCAGCCGTTCGAATGGGCCCTGACCGGGCGGCACGTGACGTTACGGGCCGACGGCAATCGCGTTGAGGGCGGGGTGTTCCGCGGTCCGATCTTTTACGGTCATGCCTCTCACAGTTTCGCCGAGGATGCCAATCATTCGGAGAACGTCTGGTGGTATCAATGCGAGCAGGCCAACACGATCTTCAAGGCCCTCGACGAACCACAGCGAGCGCGCGCCCTGGTGCGGCATAATGAGCCCAATACGTCCCACGCGAGTGAACTCAAATGCGTGACCCTGGAGCAGGGACTACCGGTCGCTGAACTCGACGGCCCACAAAAACAAATGGTCCAGAAGCTCCTGGGCGACTTGCTGAGGCCGTTTCGGAAGGGGGACGTCGAGGAGGTTCGCGAGCGCCTCGATGCGTCCGGCGGCGTGGACACGCTACGACTGACTTGCTTCCAGGAGGGGAACATCGGCGACGCTAGAACCTGGGACATCTGGAAACTCGAAGGGACGGACCTCTCCTGGTACTTTCACGGCTCTCCTCATGTCCATGCCTGGCTGAGCGTCGCCGGCCTGACCTGATCCAACCGAAGTCTCGGGATCTGGATGGAAGCGTTCCTTCACCACATCCTTTGCTTCAGCACGCCGAATTTGGTTGATAGAACACCGCTCAATGGGTGAAGACCAGAGATTCCGGTCGTAGACAATCCCTCCGGCCTGGACAGCAATTCGGTCCGAGTGGATTGAGCCCGTCCATCGAACTTCTCTCTCGCAACCGTCGTATGTTAAACTTGGTTGATCCTGCTGCGCGGGCGGAATCGGCCAGGTACCCATCTGCGCGCTCGACGAACATCTGTCTCCCTTCCGAACCACGGATTCGCGCCCGATACGGATCGCAACAAGGCGGGAACTCTTCCCGGGCCTGGAGCGTCAAAGAAGTTGTGACGGCATGTTCTGCCATTGCCGCCGCCGCTTCGACGAGTACGGCGTTGCGTTGACGGGAGATGTTCCGCTCTACTAGCGTAATCCACCAAACGACTTAGACGAATCGGCGATCTCATCGAGCGGCGGCGGCCGAGGGCCTGCCCCCGCCCGGGGTGGCGCCCTGCGGAGGAGACCAATCGCGATGGCGAAAGTCATGGCCGTCTGGGCAATTGATGTTGGACAAGCCGCTCTGAAGGCGCTGAAGCTCGTGCCCAGCGAGTCCCCCGATTTTATCGTGGCCGAAGCCTTCGACTTCATCGAGTACCCGAAGATCCTCAGCCAGCCCGATGCCGAACCGGACGAACTGGTCCGTGAGGCCCTGGAAACCTTTCTGGGGCGAAACGACCTGAAGGGGGCGAGGGTGGCGATCGCCGTGCCCGGTCAGGCCGGCCTGGTCAAGTTCATCAAGCTGCCGCCGGTCGAGAAGAAGCGGATCCCGGACATCGTCAAGTTCGAGGCCCGCCAGCAAATCCCGTTCGCTCTCGAAGAGGTCATCTGGGACTACCAGCCGATCGGCGACGAGCCCGATGGTGAGGAAGAGGAGGACGCCTTCGCCCAGACCGAGGTCGGCCTGTTCGCGATGAAGCGTGACCAGATCTACCGGGCGATCCAGCCGCTGAAGGCGGCGGGCATCGAGGTCGACGTTGTTCAGATGAGCCCGATCGCGCTGTTCAACTTCGCGGCTTTCGACCGACTTAACGGCGCGGCCAATGCCGATGGTTCGGTGGTCCTTCTCGATATCGGCGCCGACAACACCGACTTGATCATCACCGACGGCGTGCGGATCTGGCAGCGCAACGTTCCCATTGGCGGCAACCACTTCACCCGGGCGTTGACAAAGGAACTGAAGCTGACCTTCGCCAAGGCGGAGCACCTGAAGCGGAACGCCACCAAGAGCCAGGACCCTCGAGCTGTCTTCACGGCGATGCGCGGCGTCTTCGGCGACCTGTCCAGTGAGGTCAGTCGGTCGATCGGTTTCTACTCAAGTGTCAACCGACAGGCGAAGATCTCCAAGATCGTCGGCCTGGGCAATGGGTTCAAGCTGCCGGGTCTTCAAAAATTTCTCCAGCAGAACCTCAACTACGAGGTGGAAAAGCTCGAGAGTTTCCAGCACGTTGCCGGCGAGGAGGTGACGACCGCGCCCCAGTTCACCGACAACCTGATGTCGTTCGCCGTGGCCTACGGGTTGGGCGTGCAGGGCCTTGAAGTGGGCCCGCTCAAGACCAACCTCCTGCCTCCGGAGATCGAGCAGGTTCGAATGATCCGTCGCAAGAAGCCGTGGGCGCTGGTGGCTGCCGCCTTGCTCCTGCTCGGCTTCTCGACCCTTTTCCTCGGCTCGTGGAGCGCGCTGGCCAAGGTCGCCAATCCCGAGATGGACGAGGCCGTGTCGCGGGCCACGCAAGTCGCGAAGACCGGTTCCAATAACAAGTCGAGCTTCGACTCGGCCAAGTCGGCGTTCGAGTCCAAGAAGTCCGAGGGTGAGCTTCTGGTCGAGCCGGCCGCCTCGACGGTCGACTGGACGGATTTGCTGATGACCATCGATCGGGTCCTTCCCAACCCCAGCGTCGATTTAAAGCTCGACCCGAACGTGCCGGAAAACCAGGAGATCCTCCAGGTCCTCCGAGTGCATATCGATGCGATCGTGCCGCGATACAGCAACGACGTGGCGGCCGATTGGTACAACAACTTGCCGAGCGACCCGGTCGACTTCAAGGACTTCATGCACCCACTCGATCGGAGTACGCCCCCCTCGGGTGAGGGCTGGGTGGTCCATGTCGTCGGCCACCATTACAACCCACCCCGGTACGGAATGGGGTCCGAAAAGATCAGCGACGCCATCAAGGAGAAGCAGCTGGCGCTCGGGCCGATTCCCTACCTGGCCAATCGGGTTGTGCCGCGCTTCTGGTATGCTCCGCTGCGTCAGAAGGGAATTCACCACGCAACGCTCGAATGGGTCGACGAGCCCGACTTCGAGTGGGAGACGTCCAAACTCGCCAGCGGCCCGGCCGTCCCCAAGGCCCCGCTCATGCCGCGGCCAACCCCGGCGAAGGTCGCCTCGCAGGGCATGGAGGGCGGCATGGAGGGCATGATTGACGGTTACATCGTCGGCCTGGATACAGGGATGGTCGGGGGCGGCGACATGGACATGGAATCCATGATGGCGGAGATGGAATCTAATTACAATAACATGGCTGGTGGCATGATGGGCATGCCTGGTATCCCGGGCAAAAACCAGCCCGAGAAATCGACGATGACCCGCACCAACTTCATGGTGACCTTCATCTGGCAGCCTCCAGGCCCCGATGAGGAGCCGAAGAACCTCGACGAGATCCGTGCGGAGTTGACCAAGGCCGAGGAGGAGGCCGGCCAGGGCGTGATCGTGCGGCTCAGCGAGGAAGACCTCGAAGCGGTCACCAAGCAGTCCGCCAAGCGTCAGCAAGAGGCGGTCAAGAAGCAGATCGAGGCGGTCGCCGGTGTCGCGGCGAAGGCCGCCGAGTCGAAGGATGGGGCCACCACTCCGACCGGTTCGGAAACCGCGGCCCCGGCCCCGACCCCGACTCCAGCGGCCCCCGACGCCACGGCTCCGGCCGCCGCACCTCAGTGACACGGGGCTCGCGGCGACGGCCGGGTTTCCTCCGGACACCCGGCCGACTCGCCCGAGAGCCACTTGCCCAGCCGTACCGGACGAACCGCACAGATCCCCACCGCACACCACCAGGGCTCGCGTGACCATGGATCAAGTCAAGAACATACTGAAGCTCGCGGTCAAGTACCGCTTCTGGATCGTCGTCGGCGTGGCGGCCCTGCTCCCGATGATCGGCTACTTCGCCTCGGCCGGGTCGATCAACGAGCAGGAGCAGACCAAGGCCGCCGCGGTCCAGTCGGCCTACAAGGACGTTCAGCAGTATCAGTCGGGTGTACAACCCATCCCCAAGTACGTGGACCTGACCGAGCAACGCACCGGGGTGCTGAACAAGGAGATCCGCCAGGCCTGGCAGATGCTCTACGAACAGCAGGCCCCGCTGCTGACCTGGCCTCCCGAGGTCGCGGAGCAATACACCAGCTGGGGACCGAGGTGGCCCGAAGGCGTCAGCTCCACGGCCATCACCCTGACCAACAACACCTACGCCGCCGTCTATCCGCAATACGTCGACAAGGTCTACGACTCGTTCCGCCCGTTCAATTACGAGGACGGCTCCGGGATCGTTGTGGCACCGGTCAAGGACTCGCTGCTACGTCCGGTTGAGTTCACACCGGCTCAACCGCCGACGCTCGGCAAGGTCTGGGCCGCTCAGCAGAAGCTCTGGATCCAGGGCACGGTGCTCGACGTGGTCGACAAGGTCAACGGTCACGCGGAGAGTTGGGACGAGGCGCCAATCAAACAAATCACCGGGCTTGAGGTCGCCAACCCGAAGTCCCAGGACCAGCAATCCATCGCCAAGGGCGTCTCTCTCGTGCTCGCTCCGGAAATCGTACGGCCCGGCACCGAGACCGCCGCCAGTTCCGCCCCGGCCGCCTCTGAGGGCATGGAAGCCGAGATGATGGAGTATGCCTCCCAGGGTGGCGGCATGGGTGGTGGAGCGCAAGACACTGCTCCGGAAGAAGTTTACATTTTCGAGCAATCCGCCGGCCAGCAGTTTCGCGAGATCCCGGTCTACATCGCTGTCCTGGTCGAGCAGAGCCGGATGCTTGATCTGATCGAAGCCTTCCGCCGGTCACCCATGTCGATCCAGGTCGTTGATTTCGAGATGCAGCGGCCCAGCATCAAGGTTGAGAAGCCCGAGAAAGGGCAGAAGAACCCCGGTTTCTCAAGCCTGATGGGTTATGGCGAGATGTTCCTCGGTGGCAACTCGTCGATGATGGACATGATGGGTCGCGGGATGATGGGTGGCGGGATGATGGGTGGAACGGATGCTTCGATGATGGACATGATGGGTCGTGGGATGATGGGCGGCGGATACGGCATGACCCGTCGCGCACCTTTGGCCCCCAGGGGTACCGACATCGCCAAGCAGCAGTACGAGAAGCTTCAGAAGAAGGCCGAGGGCAAGAACGAGGAGAAGGAGGAGGAGAAGGAGGAGCAGGCCGCCCGGCCCAAGGGCAACTCCTTCGCGGACCCGTACTACAACATCGTCGAGGTCCACGTCTACGGGCGCTCTCGGTTCTACGACCCACCGCCCGCCGAAGAGGTAACCGAACCCGAATCCATTGGGGCCGAGCCCGTGGCCGCCGACGGTGAGCCGGCCGCGGACGGCACCATGCCGGCGGAAGCCCTCGACCCGGCGAGTGGAGACGCGACCGCCCCGATCGAGCCTGCCGCGTCCAGCGACGCGATCCTGGAACCGGTCACTCCCAACGAAGAGCCGACCCCCGCCGGTGAGGTCACGCCTGCTCCCGAGCCCTCGACGCCTCCGACCGATGAAGCGGCCGACGCGGCGGAACCCGGCGCGACGGCAGAAGCGGCCCCGGCCCCTGAGCCGACGGCGGCCTCGAACCCGTAACGCTGATTTTCCCTTGCCCCCACCTCCAAACCACTGGCCGAGGCGCAGCCCGCCGAGGTTCCGAGGAACCATATCGCGAAGGAGACAGGAGTCATGGCGAACCCTGCAGTTGAGAAGATCAAGAACCTCGGAATCCGCCACGGCGAGAAGGTGGGGGTCGCTCTGGTGGCGGCCCTCTGCCTGGTCTTCGTCGTGATGGCCTGGTCCCGCGAGTCGATCGACCTGACTCCGGACCAGATCAAGAAGACGGCCGAGGCGGCCCAGTCGAACCTGAACCGTCCCCAGTCGGACGAGGACATCATCGAACGGCTGGACCAGGACGGATTGGTCCCCCCTGAGTTTGTCGAACAAGTGGCCCGGGCTCAGCAAGAGCAGAACGAGCCAGTGAAACTGGCCTTTGCCGGGCCCCCGTTCACCTATCCCGAACCGGGTGCCGGCCTGATTCGCGAGATGCCCAAATTGCTGGCCCCGGTGGACCTCTTCGCCACCCCCGGCCGCGGGGGCGTGCGGGTCTTCAAGACCGACGAGAAGGGAGAACTCGTCTTCGAGAAACCCGAGGAGAAGAAGCCCAAGCCGAAGAAGAAGTCGTCGCGGTCCCGTAACAGTTCCATGATGGTCATGGATTCGTCAGGAATGTCGGGGATGTCGGGCCCGACTGATGGCATGACTGAGGAAGAACGCAAGAAGAAGCGGGAGGAGGATCACAAACGCCTCATGCTCTCGCTGGCCGGCACGCCGAAGGCCGAAGTTGTCGACGAGCTCGGTTCGAAGGCCCAGGCGGGCCTGATGCCCGCGGAGACGACCGCCGGCTACCGCTGGGTGTCTCTCGTCGGCAAGATCGATCACCAGGCGATGCGCGACAACTACGCCGCGGCACTGAAGGTGCCCGACGGCAACCCGAACTACCTGCGTCTGGATGCCCAGCGCCGCGAATTACTCGACCCCGACAACGACCAGTGGAGCGATTGGGAGACGGTCGATCGCGAGTACAACCAGACCATCCTGGCCTACGTCACCCGGGAGGATGAGGAACTGGCGCCGGAGGACGTCCGGCTCGAAGGTCTGGTTGACATGCTCCCGTTTCTCCAGATCGGCGACTGGAGGGGCGCCCATTATGCCCCCCTGATCCCGGCCGAGAAACTCGCCATGCCGGAACCCCCCGCTGGCGGCATGATGGGCATGGGTTCCTCCATGATGGGCGAATCCATGATGGATTCCTCCATGATGGGCATGGATTCGTCTATGATGATGAGCGAATCCATGATGGGCATGGATGAATCCATGATGATGAACGAATCCATGATGGGCATGGGCATGGGCAATGTCGAGGCCAATTTCCCGAAGTCCACCGCCCCCGAGTTGATGGTTCGTATGCTCGATTTCTCGGTCATCCCGGACACCGCGTACCAGTATCGGCTAAGCATCGTCGTGGCCAACCCGAACCTCGGCCGGGAGGACGTCAAACCGGGGACCGACATCGAGTCCGAGGAACTCTCGGGCCCGTGGAGTGAACCGACCGAACCCGTTCGGGTTCCCGCCGACGTGACGACCTACGCCATGGGCCCCTCGCCGAGCGACCCGAACGCGATCCGTTTCCAGGTCGCCAGCTTTGACGAGAAGACTGGACTGACCGTCGTCGACGAGTTCGATCAGAAGCCTGGCGACATCATCGGTGAGTCGAGGTATCGCCCGGTCCCGAAAGAGGACGGCGACGGTGTCACACGCAATCCGATCGATTTTACGAGCCGGCAAATCCTGCTCGACACGAGCGGAGGCAAGCGACCGCTCGACGCCTTGGGCAAGCGCGGTACCACCTTTGACTCGCCGGCCCTGGGCGTGGTCATGCGGGCGGATGGCACCCTCCTCCTCCGCGACCAGACCCACGACGCCCACGATCCCGAGATGAAGCAGATGCGGGAGATCTACAACCAGATCCTCGCGGATGCCGAGGAGGGCGGCAAGGAACCTCCCGAAAATGGTATGATGGACATGTACTCCGAGATGATGGGTTACTGACCTCGGCGCCACGCTGAGAAGACATTCGTTTCAGGCTAAGGTTCGACGGCCTCTGGCGCCTTCCGCGTCAGGGGCCGTTCTGTTGTTATAGACTTCCCAGCCGCCACGTTATTTGTGACGATTCCTACCGCTTGCGTTGAGATGCGCGGGAATGCGCTGGTGTCCAGATGCTGGAGTTCTCATGGCCGATCTCAGAGAGAAAGTCCTCGAGAACATGCCGGGCCGGTTTTACGTGGACCGGACCTGTATCGACTGCGAGTTGTGCCGTGAGACGGCCCCGGCGAACTTCGTCCGCCAGGAGGAGGAAGGGTACAGCTACGTGGAGCGCCAACCACGGAACCCCTCAGAGGAAGCCGCCTGCAGAACCGCGATGGAAGAATGCCCCGTCGAGGCGATCGGCTGCGACGGCGACAGAGACGGCGATGAGGGCTGATGGGACGCCAACATCGTTTACGGCCCTGGCGCGGGTCCGTGACGGCGGAAAGTCGGCTTCCCCTGTCCCGCTGTTTGATTTAGATAATGCCCAGAGATTATGGAGGGTCGGGTTGTCGCACGAGTCATGCGAGGAGTCGAGTCGGCACCCAGGCGATCCGATCCCGCCGCGCCGATCAGGGCGCTGGACTCGACCCCGCTCAGGGAGGAGTGTCCTCGATGGTGGAGCCGATGACGCCGCTGCCGGCCCAGGCCGACGATTCCCGCCTGGATGGCTGGTATCATACGATCGATCTGGCCCCGGGCGTGACGACACGTGCGGTTTTCGATCACCGGCCGATCGTCGACCGGGTGGGCCTGCCGAAATCGCTGGCAGGCATGTCGGCACTCGATGTCGCAACCGCCGACGGCTTCTGGGCCTTCGAACTGGAGCGTCGCGGCGCGAGCCCCGTGGTCGCGATCGACGTCGCTCAGCCGAAGGACTTCGATCTGACCCCCAGCCACCGGGCCACGAAGCCCGAGTCCTGGCTTGAAGATACGAACATCCCCCGCCGCTTCGCAACGGCTCGCTCGATGCTGGGGAGCAAGGTCGATTACCGGAACTGCAGTGTCTACGACCTGTCTCCCGAAACGACCGGGACGTTCGACGTCGTCTATTGTGGTTCGTTGTTGTTGCACCTGTTTAACCCGATGCAGGCGCTGCTGAACATCCGCCGAGTGACCAAGAAGTTCGCCGTCATTGAGACGGCCAGCCCAAACCCGGATGTCGAGACGTTCGACAAGCGGTTCCCGAACGAGCCACTTGTCACGTTTGGAGCGCGGCGGTTCGAGAACGTGCCGGGCGACCATGTCGTCTATTGGCGGATCAGCATGCCGGCCCTGTGCGACATGCTGATTTATGCCGGCTTCTCCCGGGTCGAGCCGCAGGGCCAGTTCCTGCTCTCGGGCCATTATGGAGAGAAGATCTGGGTCGTCTCGGCGGTCGCGCACGTCTGAGCCAGAGTGACGATTCCCCGGCGCATGGATGGAGTACCGGAGTTCGGTGGCTTCGGTTCTCTATCCGTCCGCTTGAGTCGGCTGATCAGGGATCGTTCAAACTCGAGTCGCCTCCAGAGCTGAGTCAGACAGCCCCCCCCGACGAGTTGGATGGGGCCTGGTTGGGGATGGTGTAGCGGCTGAGTACGACCGTGATGTTGTCGGGGCCACCCCGCTTCAGTGCCAGGTCAATCAGGGCTCGGCAGGCCGCGTCTGGGTTTGTGCGGTACTCATCGAGGGTCCGGGCGATCTCGGGCCCCTTGACGACATCGGTCAGACCGTCGGTACAGAGGAGCAGCCCGTCGCCGTCCGAGAGCCGGATGTGCGTGATGTCGGGGTCAACGCCGACTTCGGGCCCACCGAGACAGTTCGTCAACACATTACGCATTCGATGGGTATGCACCTCGTCGGGTTGGATCATTCCGAAGTCGGCGAGTTCCTGCGCCAGAGTGTGGTCGCGCGTGAGGCAGACGAGGTTCCCGTCTCGCCCATGAAGGTAGGCCCGCGAGTCTCCCGCGTGGGCGATGATCGCCTCGGTGCCAATGGTGTAGGCCAATGTCAGGGTCGTCCCCATTCCTGACAGTCGCGGCTCCAGGTCGGTGTGCGCGATGAGTGCACGGTCGATCTCTCGATAGTAGGCGTCCGCCTTCTGCATGAGTTCACGGACCTCAGCATCATCTACCTTGACAGTCCACTTCACGTCTCGGAGACCGAGGTCCCAACCGGACTGAAGTGCCAGTAGACTGGCCAGCTCTCCGAACGCGGCACCACCCATTCCATCCGCCACGGCTAGCACATAGGCATCCTCGTTAAGGTCTGGCATGAACCCTTCAGGGATGTTGCCGAGCAGGACATCACGTCGACGCCGGCGTCGGATGACCACATAATGGTCTTCATTGTTTTCTCGCACATGACCAGGATGGGTAT
The DNA here is from genome assembly GCA_963779675.1 of uncultured Isosphaeraceae bacterium. GTDB lineage: Bacteria > Planctomycetota > Planctomycetia > Isosphaerales > Isosphaeraceae > CAVZZM01. Next base: position 72,673 of record CAVZZM010000012.1, on the reverse strand, counting down.
GACCACCGAACGTCACCTCGACGATGGGGGCGGTTCGTCCCAGAAACGATCGGCTAGCCGAACAGACCGGTCGATCGTGTTCGCGCGTCTCCTCCCCCCCGGCGAGATCCTCATCGATACGACTCATCGGCCGACGCCTCCAACGCAGAGCGAGTCTCGGGGGACGTACTGTTAAGATCGTCCACGCGGCCCCAACCCACTCGAGAGTATAGTCGGCCGGCACGTCTCAAGACAGCCGAGATATCGTTATCCACTTGTGGTCCATGCTGGTGACGGTATGTCCAGAAACGACGCAATCTAATAACGACCATTCTATGACTTGATTCCCGAGCCTTGGTGGAACATCATGAAACCTGGGCCTCGGTCGTTTTCGGTCGGTTCAAGACGTCTCATGCCGGCGTGACAGACGTGATCGCGGCTGGACCATCCCCAAGCGGATACTTGCCCCTGAAGCTTGCACACCAAGGAAAGGTTCCCCCATGCTCGTTGGCATCGAGGCAGTTGCACTTTCACTGATCACCTCAATTTCGGTAGCGGCCACAGCCCAGGAGCCGTCTCCGAACTCGGTCCTCCAGTTCTCGGCGAGGTCGATCGACGGTGAGGAGGTGGATCTGGATCGTTACAAGGGCGAGGTTCTGCTGATCGTCAACACGGCTAGCCAGTGCGGATACACGCCTCAGTACAAGGGCCTTCAGAACATCTACGAGTCGTACAAGGACCAGGGGTTCCAGGTTCTCGCCTTTCCGGCCAATGAGTTCGGCGGTCAGGAACCCGGCACGAACGCGGAGATTGGGGCGTTCTGCACCCGCCGATTCCACGTGAGTTTCCCGCTGTTCGCCAAGATCGTGGTGAAGGGCCAGGGGAAGCACCCGCTGTACCAGTTCCTGACCAGCAAGAAGACGAACCCGAAGTTTGGCGGCGAAATCCCCTGGAACTTCACCAAGTTCCTCGTCGACAGGAACGGGAAGGTGATCGCCCGATTCGAGCCCATGGACGAACCCGAGTCGTCCGAGATCACAGGTTCGATCGAAAACGCCCTGGCCGAGAAGAAGTAAGCTCGATGGCCTTGATCGAGGTAATGCCCCGGGGAGATTGAACAGACAACAGGCCCGTCATGCCACAACGGTGATGGGGACCGAGTGATCCCCATCACCGTTGTGGTTGTGTTTCGTCCTGTGCGATAACGACCCGTAGAGGCGGGTCAAAGTGGAGGAGGCCCGGAAGGTAGGGCCCCGCCGGGGAAGTTAAGGCCAGGAGGAAGGCCAAGGCCGGAAGGTAAGGCACCTGGCTCGGAAGTGGCCGACGACCTGTCGCGGGTCAGGTTCTCACGGTCCAGAACGATCTCGCGGAATGCATCGCCCGGAACAAGGTAATACCAGGGGGCAAACCGTTCGGACAGCTCCCGGGCCTTCGACTTGCCAGCTTCGATCTCTCGCTCGTAGTCCGCTCGGGCCTGGGCGACGCGCTCGTCGTCGGCCTTCGCCTCGTCGAGGGTGCGAGCGAAGACGTCGCGCGGGCAACTCGGTGTTTCGCTCGGCGGCTTCGGCCTCCCGCAAGGCGTCGGGCTTGGCGATCAGCTCAGGCTCGAACTGGGCGGTGACGAAGAGGTAGCGGCTCTCGGTGGCCCCCTCGGGCTTCTTTTCCTCGTTGGGGTCGGGGGAGCCCTTCGTCTCCTCGTCCGCGCCGGCGGTCAGGGCCTCTCCGGTCGCGAAGGTGATCTCGCCGAAGCGGAGGATGTAGACAACGCCCTCGTTTGTCGCGACAAAAACGTCCCCCTGGTTCGACAGCAAACGACCGTCCCTGGTGAGGTAGAAGCCTCGGGCTGCCAGGGAGCGGATCGACTCGGAGGACATCGACACGTTCCCCTCGCCGGTGGCCTGGGCTTTCAACTCGCTGGTCAGACCGCTTGGCTTCGCGCGAACGCCCGCAATTTTCAGGTCGCCCAGCGCTGAGGTCATGGTCGAGAGCTTTGAGGTGTCGAGTTCCTTCCCGGGCGGTAGAGGTTCGTCGAGGACCCACGGATCGGTCGGGGTCTTGCGTTCGAGAGTGAGCACGTCGCCGGTCTGGACGGTCCCGCGCTCCGGATCCACCGAATGGTTATCGATCGTGAGGCGACGGATGTCGGTCGGATTGAGCTGAAGCAAATTCGTCTCGATCCAGTCGTTGAATCGAGCCGAGAGATCGACGTCGACATTGACCTTGTAGGTCCGCTTCTGGCCCGGCACCCGCACGTAGCGCTGGTTCTCCTGGCCGGGGACTGCGTTGCCTATAATGAAGTCGGCCAGAACGCGGCCCTTCTCGTCCTTCAGCGTGACACGCTTGCCGCGGCCCTTGAGGTTGATGACCTTGGTGTCGAGCGGGTCGATGACGCCCATCTCCTCGTGCAACTCGGCGCTATCGGAGGCAATGGCGTCTTTCGTCAGGTCGATGACACCGGCCGCCGTGCCGGCCAGTTGCTCCTCGGCGTCGGCGGGATAGTTGTGGTGGGACGGGATGACCCACTTGCCGTCGACCTTGGCCACCTTGAAGGGAATGGCCGAGGCGGTCTCGGGATCGTAGTCGATGACCTCCAGCGCCGCGGCGGCGCGGGGATCGTTGAACTCGGGAAAGAACGTCTCGCCCTGGTCTTGGAAGGCCTCAGCGGAGGTGGCCCCTCGGGGCCAGGTCACGGCGGCGGTGATCGCCAGCATCACCGCCGCGACGGCGGCGAAGGTGAGCGTGCGTTTCAGTTCGTTGGTCATGGGGATATCGCTGGAATCAAGGATGAGAAATCGCCAGAGGATGGGACGGCCTCACGCCGTTGGAAGTACGCGATCATTCGCCGTCACGTAAGACGGTTCGGGCTGGCGCCTCGGTTTTCCTTGCGAGAGCGGCTGGCGAAGACGAACACGGCCAGTGCCAACGCCGGCAACGGGGGCAGAATGATGGCCAGAGCCCGGATTCGCCCCTGAATGCCACGGACGCCGCGCTCGCGCTCGGCGACAGCCTCTTTCTTGGCCCGATCGCGCTCGGCTTCAATCGAGGCCCTGGTCACCTCAAGCCGGCGGTTCTCGACGTTCTCGAGGCTCAGGAGCATGATTTCCTTGGTGCGGGGATCGAGGTCCTCGCGCGACGCGGACCTCCTCGACCTTCTTGTCGAGCCGCTCCTGGGCCTTCTGAAGCTGTTCCGTGGCCTCCTGTTCGGCCCGCTGCGCCTCCTCCTGCTGGTTCTCGTAGTACTTTCGCGTCTGCTCCTCAACCGCCAGTAGGGTGCGGTGCCGGGGCCGACGCTTGCGCAGGGCGATGAACGAGTCGTCGCCGGCCAGACTGTCGACGCAGTTGAGCACGAACGTGATGTTGTCGAAGTTTAACTGGTCCGCCGACACGTTGGGTCGCTGTCGCATGTTGAAGAACGTGTCGGAGATCATGTCGAGGTCGGCGATCAAGATGACGTGAGCCGCCTTCGACCCGTCCGGTTTCGCGTCTTCCTTCGTCTTCGTCCTCCCCTTCAGCCGGGGGTGGTGTCGGTGCCGGGGACAATATCCCTTCGATCTCGGCCGCCAGAGTGTAGGCGATGCCTGTGGCCAGGTAGCTCCGGGCTGGGTTAAGCATGGGGATGCCCATGAAGTTCGGCCGGATCAACTCGCGGTAATTCACGATGCCGCCCGAGTCGTTGGTGCGGAGCAGGGGGGTGAACTCCAGGTCCGTGCCGCCGCGATTACGGAGCAAGCCCGCGAACAGGAGCAGCACTTCCTGGAGCCCCTCGCTGATCGGGTCGTCGCCAAAGGCGTCGGCCGCTCCCGAGCCGGGGCCAATGAAGATGTACTCCGGATCGGCCACGTCGGTGAAGATCGGGTGGGGATTGTAGGGGTTCCAGACGATCTGATCGGTCGGCCACGCGACCCCCAGCAGGTTCAGCAGCGGCGTCAGGTCCCCCTTGGGTTCGGGCGGCGGCGTGCCACCGATCATGCCGCCGGGAGGACGGCCGGGGCTCGCTGGGGGCGAGGGTCGGGTCGACGAAGGGCATCGGGTCGACGAACAGGAGCGCCGGGCCGCCCTGGCGAACATAGGCCGTCAGGTTGTCGATCTGCGGCTGCGTCAGGGACGACGGCTGGGCGACGATCAACGCGTCGAGATCGGTCGGGATCGACTCGTCGGCGCTGACCGAGTTGACCTCGTACTGCTTCTTCAGCTCGGTGACGATCTGCCACTCGGTTTGCTGGTTCATCGACTGGAAGTCGAACCCGCCGAGCATGCGGGCGTCGGTCGTCAGGATGCCGACCTTCTTGCGCGCGCCGCCGGAGACCACGCGGATCGACCGGACCAGTTCGTACTCGACCGGCACGCCGCGGTCGAAGAACGGGACGACGACCTCCTCGGGCCCCGAGGTGAACGCAACGCCCAGGAAGATCTCCTGTCGGAGAGTAGCGGGCGTCCTCGTTGGTGAACACCCGCCGCGGCGTGATACCGAACTTCGACTCGGCCTCGCGGGCCTCCTCGCTGTACAGCTCGGTCTCGACCAGGTTGAGCTGGATGCGGTCGCCGCCGACGGCGTCGATCTCGCGGAGCAGGTTCAGCAGGTCGGCCTTCGTCTCGACATACTCGCGGGGCACGTCGGGACTGACGTACGCCTGGATGAACACGGGACGGTCGGCGGGGATCGCGCGGATCAACCGGCGGGACTCGGCCGAGAGGGTATTGAGGCCCTCGGCGCTGACGTCGGCACGCATGCCGGCATACGCCGTCAGCTTGCCGAGGCAGGCCACAGCCACCACCAGGGCCACGGCTCGCGCCAGGAAGTGCAGCCACAGGCCGAGGCTGCGTTCGCCCGCCGGCCCAGTGCCGGCGGCCGAGCAGGACCATGTTCACGTACAGCATCACCGCCGCCAGCGACAGGAAGTACACCAGCGCCGGAGAGCGGGACGACCCCGACGCCGAAGTCGCGGAACTGCGACGGACACCGAGAGCCACGAGATCGCCTGACCCAGCCGCTCGCCGACGACCGGGCAGTGACCATGAGGGCCGAGCCGATCAGGTTGGCGAAGACCGGCAGGGCGCAGAACAGGCCCGCCCAGGATGAACGCGACCGTGGCGTTCGACGACAGGATCGAGGCCACCATGCCGAAGGCGATCAGCATCGCCCCCATCAGCCAGTAGCCCAGGTAGTTCGCGAACAGCACGCCGATGTCGGGACGGCCCAGGAACCACAGCACGACGACGTGGCTGAGCGAGAACGCCAGCGCCGACGGTGTAGATGCCCACGGCGGCCAGGTACTTGCCCAGCACGACCTCGACATCGCGCGCCGGCAGGGTCAGGAGCAGCTCGTCGGTCCCCTGCCGGCGCTCGTCGGCCCAGACGCTCATCGTGATCGCCGGGATGAAGAACAGCAGCAGATACGGCATGAAGCGGTTCAGCGAGTCGAGGTTCGCCAGGTTGTTGGCGAAGAACTCGGGCAGGCCGAAGGCGACCCAGGAACTGGCCAGCACGAACAGGGTGATGAAGACGTAACCGGCCGGGTTGCTGAAGTAGCTGGCGAAGTCGCGCCAGAAGACCGCCCCGAGGACGTGCGGCCTCAGCGGTGCGGGCCGCGCTGCGGTTCGCCGCGCGGGGCGGCGCCGGCGGTGGGTTTCTCGAGCGTCGTCACGGTCGTGATCCCTCGGATGGAGGCTGCGGTGTCCTGCGGTCGATCCGGCAGGGTTAGTCAGCGATGTCGTCCGTCGGTCGATCCGGGAGTCGTCAGGGTCAGCGTCGCCGGCCATCGAGACCTGCCTTCGGGCTCACCGGGGCGACGCACGAGATTCGCATCCGGCCGGCGTGCTCCGCGCGGAAGGCCGTGGCCAGGCCGGGTCGATCAGGCGCGGGGTGGGAGGTCAGCTCGTGGAACCGCTGTTCCAGCGTGCGGCCGTCGGCGGCCAGCTCGCGGGGGTGCCGTCGAAGACGATCCGGCCGTCGTGGATGAACAGCACGCGGTCGGCCACCGGCTCGACCTCCTGGAGGATGTGGGTCGAGACCAGGATCGTCTTGGATCGGCCCAGCTCGCGGATCAGGGCCCGGACGCCGGCAATCTGGTTCGGGTCGAGCCCGCTGGTCGGCTCGTCCATGATCAGCACGTCGGGGTCGTGCAAGAGCGCCTGGGCCATCGAGACCCGCTGGCGGTATCCCTTGGAGAGCTTGCCGATCGGCTTGTCGGCGACCGAGCCCAGCGCGCAAAGATCGATCACGGCTCCATCCGCTCGCGGAGCCGGCTGCCGGTGACGCCGCGGGCCGAGCCGAAGAAGCGGAGCAGGCTGTGCGGGGTCATGTCGGGGTAGAGCGGGCCGTTCTCGGGCAGGTAGCCGAGGTGTTCGGCCGCGGCGATCCGGTCCGGTCTGGACGTCGATGCCGGCGATCCGGGCCTCCCCCTGGGTCGGGGCGACGAACCCGGTCAGGAGCCGCATGGTCGTCGTCTTGCCGGCGCCGTTGGGGCCCAGGAAGGCGACCACCTGGCCCCGCGGGACCTCGAACGAAACGTCGCGGACCGCCACGAAATGCCCGAACTGCTTGGTCAGGTTCCGGGCCTCGATCATCACGGGCGTGGACATGCCGTCGCTATCCTTCGTCGGTGTTCTGTCGAGTACGATCTCGCCCCCTTGCCTGGCGGGGGCTGGTCGCCGGAGTACACTCCGGTGGGATCGAATCCATCCTGCGCATTATGCCGGAACGGCCCGCCGCGCAACCGGCGCGACCGCCTCGCCAGGGTTCACTACGCGGACGGCCCGGCCGATGTTCAACGACGCACCCGCGATCAGATCATCGCAGAACAGCCCGTCACGACAGGGAGACGTCCCCGTGAATCGTCGTCGATTCTGCCGGCGGGTCGTTATGGTCCGCTGGGTAGGTTGGTTGGGGGCTTGGTGATGGTCCTGGGCCTGGCGCGTTCGTCGTGGGCGGGAAACCTCGCGACCGGCGGTGACCCGGCACCGCAACGAGGTGTCTACGAGGTCAAGTTGCAGGCCGACGAACCGATCGCCGACCCGCTCCGTGACGTCGACCTGAGGATCACCTTCATCCGTCCCGACCAAAGCAAGGTCGAGGTGGAAGGGTTCTTCGTCGGTCGTCGGACCTACAAGGCTCGTGCCTATTGCGACCAGTTCGGCCACTGGTCCTGGTCATCAACGTCGAACCGCCGCGGCCTTGATGGTGTACGAGGCGATTCGACGTGAAGCCGTCTGACTTGCCAGGCAAGCTACGCAAGCACCCGGACGACCCCCATCAATTCGCAACCGACGACAGACGCTGGTTTCTCCACATCGGCGACACCGGCTACCGCTACGTCGTCGACACCGAACCGAACTGGAAAGCATACATCGACCAGGCGGCCGAGGCCGGGTTCACGAAGGTACGCACCTGGTTCTGCCGCGGCCGTTCCGACGTGCAGGCCCTCTACAACAAGGGCCGTAAGGGCCTCGACCTTGCCTACTGGGACGAGATCGACCGGCGGCTCCTCTACGCCCTGGATACGCATCCGCATGTCATTTTCCAGCTCATCCCGTTCGGCGAGGACACGGAGGAACTGGCCCGTTACGCGGAGGGAGACGACCTGACGCGGAACATGGTCGCGTACGCGCAGGCCCGGTTCTCCGCGCTGCCCAATGTCACCTGGTGCATCTCGAACGACCGTTACATCAAGATGGAGCCTGGCCCGAACAACATCCCGGCCGAGACCATCGATCTCATCGGCCGGGACATGGCCGACCGGGAGCCCTGGGGCACCCTGATCACCAATCATCAGCGGCGATTCTCGGGCTACGCATTCGTCGACGCGCCGTGGTCGGACATCGTGACCCTGGAGGACCGCGATCAGGTCGCTGGCACGGCGGTCCTCAAATACCGGGCCATGTCCGACGATCCGGTCGTGCTCGACGAGGACCGTTACGGCAACTACATCTCGCCGGCTCATGACCGTTACTTCTTCCGTCGCCTGATATGGGCGAACCTGCTCTCCGGCGGCCATGCCACCTACGGCGGGCTGAATACCTACGAACCGTTCGACGGGACGCTCCGGGGGATGCACGGCTATCGCGACGCGGTGGAGTCCGGCCGGCTCGACGACGGGGCCCACGACTTTGGTTACATCCACCAGTTCTTTCACGATGCGGGCTTCACCCTCGTCGGCATGAAGCCTGACGACGCGATGGCCGGCGACGATCCGTCCGACCTTCAAGGTTCTTGCGGACGACCGTCGCATCCTGGTTTATGCCCAAAACCCCGACACAGGAACGCCGGAGACCGCCGACGTCTCGAACACGAACGTCAGGGTCCTCCTCCAGGTCCCCTCGGGGCGATGGTCGGTCCGCTGGTTCGAGCCGACCAGCGGACGCTGGCACGATCCGAAGGACTCATCCCTATCCGGTGGCGCGAGCCGCGACCTGCACGCCCCGTTCCGTGGAGATGCCGTGCTTTTGCTGGAGCGTAACGACTGAGCCATCCGGGCACGGCTGGCCTCCCGTGCGGGATCGCCGCAGGTCCGCCGCCTAAATAAACAACCGTGAGGGGGAAAGTGTGGGGCAGCCGCCCTCGGCTGTCGAAGCGACGTCGAAGAGACAGCCGAGGGCGGCTGTCCCACATTCCCTGAAATGGGGAGTGATTTAGACTGGGCCGCGGTGCGAGCCGTCGGGGCTTGCATGAGTGGCCGCGATCGGCATGACACCGTTGGGAGCGGCCTCGCCGTCTCCATTGGCATTGGCGAGAACCTCGTGCTCCTCGGCGTCCTCGGCGGCGGCCGTAGCAGGCGGCCGGTCGCGGGGTCGAGGCCGACGACCTAGTCGGCGTAGATGACGTAGATCGTCGGCACCAGGAACAGCACCCAGATGGTCGCGGCCATCAGGCCGAAGGCCAGGCTGGTGGCCATCGGGATGAGCACCTGCACCTGCAGGCTCGTCTCGGTCAGCAGGGGCAGCAGGGCGGCGATGGTCGTCAGGGAGGTCAGCAGCACCGGGCGGAACCGCTGCCGGCCCGCCTCACGCAGGGCCTCGAGGACCGGGCGGCCCTCGTGGAGCCGGGCGTTGATGAAGTCGATCAGCACGATCGAGTCGTTGACCACCACGCCGGCCAGGGCCACCAGGCCGAACATGCTGAACAGGGTCAGCGGCAGGCCCATCAGCCAGATGGCCGAGGATCGCCCCGACCATCCCGAACGGGATGATCATCAGGACGAACAGCGGCTGGAGGTACGACCGGAACTGGGCCGTCAGCAGCACGTACATCGCGAACAGGCCACGACGAAGCCGACCATCAGGCTCGACACCGACTCCTGCATCTCGCTTCTCTTGCCCCTCCCAGCGGACGCGGACGCCGCGGTGTTCGGCCGAGCAGATCCGGGCAGGAAATTCTCCTTAAGGTCGCGGACGATGTCGCGGGCGTTGGTGCGAGTCTCGTCCAGGTCGGCGGTGACGGTGATCGAGCGGCTCTGGTCGATGCGGTTGATCGTCGAATAGCCCGCGGCGGACGTCGATCTGGGCGAGCTCTTCGATGCGGGACCTCGCCGGCCTCCGGGACGCGGACGCGGACCTCCTCCAGGCTGGCCAGACTGCGACGCTCCGGCTCGGGGTAGCGGACCATCAGCTTGACCTCGTGCCGGCCCCGCTGGAGCCGCATGACCTCCTCGCCGTAAAAGGTCGGAGCGGACGGTCAGGGCCAGCTCGTTGGTGTCGATCCCCAGGGCCTCGGCCTCGGGACGGACGCGGATCTGAAGCTCGGGCTTGCCCGGCTGGGTGTTGTCGCCGATGTCGAAGACGCCCTCGTACTCGGACGAGCCGGGCCTTGCACGCCTCGGTGACGGCCTCCAGCTCGGCGATGTCGGCGCCGACGAGCTGGAACTCGATCGGCTTGCCGCTGGGTCCGCTGTCGCCGGCGGCGAACTTGACCTCCTCGACGCCCGGGATCGGCGCCGACCCGCTCGCGCCACGGCGCGCGGCCAGCTCCTCGCTGGCCGACTCGTCACGCAGCTCGCCGTCGACCAGCTCGACGAAGACGTAACCGATGTTGCCGCCGTGCTCGACGGCGGCCTGCTGGGGACCTCGGCCGCCCGATTTCGAGGTAGCCCAGCGTGCGGACGATCGTGCGCACCGGCGGCAGGCCGTCTGATCTCGGCCTGCTCGCGGTGCAGTTCCGCCACGGCGTCGGCCATGCGCCGGGTCACCGCGTCGGTCACCGGCGCCGGGGTGCCGCTGGGGAACTGGACTGTCGCCTTGAGGAAGTTGGCGTCGAACTTGGGGAAGACGATGAACGGCACGATGCCGCCGGCCACCAGCCCGAATGTGGCGACCAGCACCGCCACGGTCCCGGCGGCGAAGATGAACGGCGCCCGCAGGACACGCTCCAGCACGGGGGTATAGACGTGGTCGACGAACCACCAGAGGCCCCGTCTCGACTGCCTTGCTGCACCATGTCGACACGCGTGCCGCGCCGCGTGCTGGACCAGCCGCAGCGGACTCAGCAGGCGAAACAATGGCCGCGGCGCCTGTCCTGCCAGTTGCCGCCGGCCCTCGGGTCGTCGCGTGGCCCTCGGGCACGTGGGACAGGTGGTTCGGCAGGATGATCAGGCTCTCGATCAGCGAGGAGATCAGCATCGAGATGACGACGATCGGCATGATGAGGATCACCTTGCCGAGCGTGCCCGAGACGAAGAACATCGGCATGAAGGCGAAGACCGTCGTCATCACCGAGGCCATCACCGGCCACGGCCACCTCGATCGTACCGTCGAGGACGGCTCGCACGGGCGACTTGCCCATCTCGCGGTGCCGGTAGACGTTCTCGCCGATGACGATGGCATCGTCGACGACGATCCCCAGCGCCAGCAGGAAGGCGAACGTCGAGACCATGTTGATCGTCTGGCCCGTGCCGTACACCACCAGGAACGCCCCGGCCACCGCCACCGGAACCCCCATGCGCCACCCAGAAGGCCAGCCGAAGCTCCAGGAACAGGCTCAGGACGACGAACACCAGGACCAGCCCCATGGCAGGCCGTTCGTCGTGAGCGTCTCGAGCCGCTCGGTGACCAGAAACGACTGGTCGTCGTAGGCCACCAGTCCGTAGCCCGGTGGCAACGTGGCCTCTGCGTACGTAGTCCTTGACCTCGCCGACGATCTCCAGCAGGTCCTCACTCGGGGTCTTCTGGACCATCAGGATGATCGCCGGCATCGGTTCCCCGTTCGTGGCGAGAGCCCCTCGGCGCCGGGTGAGCGGACCAGCCTGGCCGCGTCGCTCTCAAGGTGCGGGGCCGGGAACCGGATGAAGCTGAGCATCGGGTCGTCGGTGAAGGCGTCGCGCACCGTGCCCAGGTCCGCGACCCGCAGGACCGTACCGTCGGGCCGGGACAGGATCGGTAGCTCGGCGATCTCCTCACCGACCAGGCGCTTGTTCTTGCCGCGGACCAGGTACTCGGCTGGAGGCGGCCTTGATCTCGCCGGCGGGAAGCTCGATGTTCTGCCGACGCACCATGTCGCCGACCTGGCGCAAGCGTCAGGCCGTACCGCCGCAGGGTCTGCTCGGGGATCTCGATGTCGATCTGATAATCCTTGACCGCCAGCATCTCGACGAGCGAGACGGACGTCAGCGTCAGCAACTCGTCGCGGACCCGTTCGGCCAGCTCGCGGAGCTGCCGCTCCTCGCGGGTTCGCCAGCGCCGCAAGCTCTCGCCGGTCAAGCCCTGCCGGCGGAGGCGCCCCGCCGTGAACCGCCAGACGGATCGCCGGGTTGCGGATGCTGACCAGCTTGATGTCGGGGTCTTCGGCGAGCAGCGGGAAGCTCGGGATCTGGTCGACCTCGGAGCGGATCTCGTTGACGACCCGCTGGGGATCGTCAACCGAGCTGAACAACTCGGCGGTGACGGTCCCCATCCCCTCACGGGCCGCCGCGGTGACGGTCTTGATCCCCTCGATGGCGCGGATGGCCTCCTCGATCTTCTGGCAGATGCCCTCCTCGACCTCCGCCGGGCTTGCGCCGGGATACTCGACGGTGACGGTGGCCATGTCGAGCTGCGAACTGTGGGAACAGCTCCTTGCGCAAGTTGAACATGGCCCAGACGCCGGTGATGATGACCGCCGCCATCAGCGTGTTGATCGCCGGGCCGTTGCGGACCACCCACTGAATCACCCGCCTCATCGGTCCTCGACCTCCCAAGGCGCCGGGCCGGCGGGCAAACCGGTCTCCGGGGCGGTTGTTGCGTTGTTGGTGTTTGTGGAGTCGCTGGACGGTGGTTCGTTGCTGTCGTCCTTGATCTGCACCGCCATTCCATCGATCGGGGAGGCTAGGGGAGAGACGATCAGCGCGTCGTCAGGCTTCAAAACGGAGGTGTTGGTGTTGTCGCCGGCCCGGACGATCACCCGATCGTCGAGCATTCGGACGACGTCGACCCCTACAATCCGCAGGGTTCCGTCCCGCACCACCCAGACCTCGTCGTTCGGCCTCAAGCCCTGGCGGGGGACGCTCAAAAGGGGAACGCTCGAAGCTGCCGGCCCGGAGGGACACTTCCACGAACATTCCTCGACGAAGGCTCGATGGTCCATGATCGTCGAGGATCTCCGACGCCGGGATGGCCACCCGGCAGGGGACCGTTCGCGTTCGCTCGTCGATGCCGCCCCCCTCGTAACGCGCGAGCCGTCCTTCCCACGTCACCGTCTCTCCCGACAGCCGGTAGCGAATCGTGGCCGGTGCCTCGGGGATGCGGTACGACGCCTCGCCGGGCATCAAATCGCCCGGCGACCCGGTCGGTGGTGTCGATTTTGCCAGCCAGTACAGGTCGTCCATCTGAAGGTTGCAATGGACCTCCAGGGTCGATGTGTCCTCGACCATCGCCAGCTCGTCTCCGGGTCGAACGTAGCCATTCCGCTCGACCGGGGCCTCGACGATCACGCCATCAACGGGCGACCGGACCTCCGTCCGTTCCAGGTCGTAGCGGACCTGATCGAGCTGCGCCTCGGCGCCGGCGTGCTGGGCTTCAAGCCGTTCCCGGCGGGCGTCGAAGGTGTTCTGCTCGTTCTGGAGCGATTGCAAGGCCCGCTGGGCCTCCAGCACTTTCCGATCGGCGGCCTCCAGCTCCGCCTGCGACGAGCTGTTGCGCTGGGCGAGCATCACGACACGCTGCCGCTCGCGCTGCTGGAGGTCCAGATCACGCTCGGCCAGGGCGATCAGGTTGCGGTTGTTGGTGATCTCCACCTCCAGCCCAGCCAGGTCGGCCCGGACCTGCGCGCTGTCGGCATCGAGGGTTTTCTGGCGAAGCTCGAGTTCCTTCGGATCGATCCGCAGCAGCAGGTCGCCCTTGCGAACCGAATAACCGGGCTCGCAACGGTCGGACTTCTCGACGACCCGTCCTTCCACCTCGGCGGCCAGGCGGAGGACACGACGGGGGATGACCGTGCCGTTGACCGTGATGGTGAAGCCATCGGTCGCCCCGGCCGAGGCGCGTATGACCTCGACCAGAGGCGCCTCCGCTCGCACTTCCCGACGCTTTGGCGGTGTTTTCGAGGCGGCCAGCGTCAGGAACGCCGCCACGCCTCCGACCAGGATGACCACCGGGATGATCAGACCTCGGATGATGCCCATGCGGCCATCCCCTCTTGAGCCCCTGCCGGGCGACCCGTCGTGTGTTGGGTGTTGGTGTTGTGGCCAGACGCACTCCTCCCGGCTCGGATCAATCACCCCGACCGGCGCGCCGGATGTTGACGTGCTCGAACCCAGAGGAATTGTCGAGATCGCCGACGATCCGCAGTAGTCGCCGCAACTCCGACTGTTCCCGGGCGTCGAGCGGCCCGAGCAGCTCTGTTTCGATTCGAAACATTCGTTTGAGAGCGTCTTCGAATACGGCGGAGCCGGCCTCGGTGAGATGGACGCGGTGGGCTCGACGGTCGTCCGGATCAGGCTGGCGGGCAACGCGGCCGGCCGTTTCCAGCTCGTCGATCAGTGTGACCATCGTCGACCGATCGATGCAGAGTGAGTTGACCAGCCGCTGCTGAGGCACGGGGCCGAAGTGGCGGATCGTCGCCAGGATCCCGAAGTGCCTCGTCTGAAGGCCCAGCGGTTCCAGTTCCCGCTCGAAGTGATCGCGGAAGCGGTGCGCCGCCATCGCCAGCAAGAATCCGACCGACTCGCGCACGGGGAATCTCGCAGATCAAATGACCGGTCGGGAGCGTCGTCCTGCGTTGACCCATCGTCGGGATCGTTCAAAGGAATGACCATGAGCGGTATCGCCCTGCTCTCAAAGGACCAGATGGACCCATATTTCTCGCGAATCGGCCACCAGGGAGATCCTGGTTGATCGTTAGCACAGTAAATACGGGGAGACACTGATGATTTCTGAAAAAATATTCCGCGATACGGACGTTTTTCTAGTCGTTACCTGGTGAACTGTCAAGGTTCTTGAGGCGAACGCTCGGGAATGTCCAGGACATGGTTCCCGAATGGCACGCCACAATCGGAGGGAGGGGAGCGTGCTTCGCCATCTCTGTCCGCCACCCCCATCGTAAGAAACCATTGACGGGGCGGTTCGGGGTGGTCGCGGCGCTGCTTTTCTGATTGCCTGGCGAATGATGTCCCGCTATTGTCGAACAATTGGTGGACCGGAATGGTTTTGATGCCTGACACATCTGTTCGGTTCGTGCCGGCGGTTTACTGACGCCGACCCGATTCCAGCAGGCTGGGGCACGAACCTGCGGCCTGAGTCCTGGCAACGCCATGGGAAAGGAGCTCGATTGATGCTGACGATCACGGATCACCGTGGGGCGTCGTTCTGCGACGGGATCAGCCGGCGGGGGTTCCTGAGGGCCGGGTTCCTGGGATTGGGAGGTCTCGGGCTCGCCGACCTGCTGCGGTTGCGGACGCACGCCGCGACCCGGCCCGGCCGATTGGGTACCGGATCAACGGGCGGCGGGAAAGCCGTCATCTACATCGAGATGGCGGGCGGGCCGACCCACTTCGAGACCTACGACCCCAAGCCCGACGCGCCCGAGGAGTATCGGGGACCGTTCGACGCCGTTCCCACCAGGCTGCCGGGCGTCAACTTCTGCGAGTTGATGTCCGAGCAGGCGCGGATCGCCGACAAGCTGGCCGTCATCCGCTCGATGCACCATGACAGCGGCTCGCACCAAACCTCCAGCCATCTGGTTCAGACCGGCCATTACTTGCGGAACAATCAGAACACCGACAATGAGATGCCCAGCCTGGGCTCGGTCGTCTCACGCACCCTGAGGGCCAACCATCCGACGATGCCCGCCTACGTGGCGGTGCCGTCGGTGACGCGCTACGGCAAGGCTGCCTACCTCGGTCAGAACCACGACCCCTTCGAGACCCGAGCCGACCCCAGCCGGTCGAACTTCGAGGTGCCGAACCTGGAACTGGTGCGCGGGTTGACCCTCGACCGGCTCGAGGATCGTCGTACCTTGCTGACGGCCTTCGACGACGGTCGCGCGATCGCCGACCTGCATCGAGCCTCGGACGCTCTCGACGACTTCCAGGATCGGGCGCTGCAACTCGTCACCGGCGACCACGCCCGGGACGCCTTCAACATCGAGGCCGAGGGCCCCCGACTCCGCGACCGTTATGGTCGCACCCGCACCGGTCAGAGCTTGCTGTTGGCACGCCGGCTGGTCGAGGCCGGGGTCGCCCTGGTCACGGTCCGCAGTACCGGCTGGGACGACCACAACGGCATCGAAAGGCGCATGAAAGAGAAGGGCCCCGAGTTCGACCGTGCCGTCGCCGCCCTGGTCGAGGACCTTCACGCTCGGGGGCTGGCCGACGATGTGCTGGTCGTCGCCATGGGCGAGTTTGGCCGCACCCCGCGCGTCAACCGCACCGCCGGCCGCGACCACTGGGGCAACGCCATGAGCGTCGTGATGGCCGGCGGCGGCCTGAAGACCGGCCAGGTCATCGGCGCCACCGACGGCAAGGGGGAACGCCCGGTTGCCAGCCCGTACCGCCCCGAGAATGTCCTGGCGACCGTCTACCGGTTCCTCGGCATCGACCCGGCAATCACCTACGACGACGCGAGTGGTCGACCGCGTTACCTGCTCGACCGTCGCGAGGTCATCACCGAACTGATTTGACCTGAGCCTCGATCTCCCGGCCTCCCAGGAATTGAGGACCTCGACGCGCCTCCCCCGGATCGATGAACTAAGCTACCGGGGGAGGGTTCCAAGATGCCCAAAGTCCGCCAATGGCTGGTCCACCGTCTTCAGAAGTTATGCGAAGACGGCGGGCCCACGGCCGTCGAGTACGCGATGATGCTCGGCCTGATCGCCGCCGCGATCGGTTCCGTCATGGCGTTCGGTCAGTCCAACGCCCTGAGATGGGACCACATTCTCAACGCCCTCTCGCGAGCCCTGTCGAGTTGACGCGAGTGTCCTGACCGGCTAATATTATCCTTCCGGTCACGCACAGCGATCGCTCGCACCCGTAGCTCAATTGGATAGAGCATCGGTCTACGGAACCGAAGGTTAGAGGTTCGAATCCTCTCGGGTGTATTTCCGACTCTGACCGACCCGAGACGACTAAACCCGTCTCGGGTTTCTCTTTGCGCCGATCGGCCGAGTCTCCTTCCGACGTGTGTTTCGCGACAGGAACCGCCTCTTTCCGCCCCTCTCCGTCCCCTGCGGCTGCCCATGCGCTGCCAGGATTCGGC
This sequence comes from uncultured Isosphaeraceae bacterium, assembly GCA_963779675.1. Taxonomy (GTDB): domain Bacteria; phylum Planctomycetota; class Planctomycetia; order Isosphaerales; family Isosphaeraceae; genus CAVZZM01. Next base: position 56,038 of record CAVZZM010000012.1, on the reverse strand, counting down.
CGTCGGTCCCGGTCGCGCGGGCCGATTCGCTCTTGGGGGGCTCGGGGCGGATCGAGGGGAGAGACCGGGAGGCTTCCTCCAGATCGACCGGCTGGGGCCTCGTGTAGCGCCCGGTCAGTTCCAGGGTGGAGTGCCGCATGAGGCGCTGCACGACGCGGGGCGAAACCCCGGCGGCGTCGGCCAGGGTGGCACACTGGCAACGCAGGGCATGGAAGTCGAACACGAGGCCCGAGGCGTCCCGATAGGTGATCCTGGCGGCTTTCAGGTCGATCCGGAGCATCGCGGCCCCCTTGTCGGGCAACAGGAACACGGCGGCCTCGGGAGGGATCGCGGCCAGGTAGGGGGCCAAGTCGTCGGCCAGGTCAAAGGGCAGGGGCAGGGTGGCGGGCTCACCATTCTTCGTGTAGGCGGCGGCCACCGTCACGGCGGGCGCCTCGGGAGTCAGGTCGAATGATCCGGGTGTGATGCTGGCCAACTCGGAGAACCGGAGCCCCGAGGCGATGGCCAGGCGATAGCACAAGGCACGGGCCGGGCCGGTCATCCGGCGGTAGGGCACCCCCCGATGGGCGGCGTCGATGAGTCGCCGCAGTTCATCGACGGACAGCGTTCTCCGGTCGTGCCGGCGGTCCTCTTGGGCGTTGTAACCGGACAGGGCCACGAGGGCGTCATCCCGCGTCCGGCCATCCTTCCAGGCCCATCGGGAGAACGCCCGGAGCGCGGCCCGGTGATGGTTCACGCTCTGGAGAGACAGGCCGGCGTTTCGGAGCGTCGCCAGGGTGGCTTGGGCCTTGTCCCGGGTCAGGCACGGACAGGCGGACGGTCGCCAGGCGATCGGCCAGGCGTCCGGCGATCCGCTCGCGATCGGTTCGCGTTGTCCGTCGTGGCGGGGCAGCCTCGGCCAGAGGGGCGCTGGCGATGAGTGCGGCCACCCGCCGGACGCGGTCGAGACTCAGACCGGCATGCTTCGGCGTGTGTCCGGCCGCGATCAGATGGCCATGCCAGGCGTCCAGGTGATCGGTCAGGGGTCGGGCCTCATGGGTCGCGTAGCCATCGGCCTTGGGGTCGATCACCCCGCGCGGCGCAGGTCGGCATCGGTCTCCAGCTTCCGCGCCAGGGCCTCGGTTGCGGCCTTGTCCGTATAGCCTTTGACCGTGCGGCGGCGGGTTCCATCGTGATAGGCGATGTACCACGAGGCACCTTTGCGGTTTCGGTCGCGGGACTTCTTGAACACGCTGGCCATCGTTTATCCCTCATGGTGAAGGCCCCCCGATCATCCCGGGGGGCTCGACCATTCACCACGCATAGTACCCGGAGCACACCCGGTCGTCCGCTTCGCGATCGGCGGCCATCGCGTCCCAATCGGGCTCGTCGTCGGGCTCGATGTCGTCCCACGTCTCGTTCTGCTCCGCCCACCACCGCTCATCCTCGTAGGCGGGGGGCTCGAAGTCGCCGGCCTCAGCCGGGCCGGGTTCCCAGCGGTCCTCATCCGTCCAGGCGGGCCACGTCTCGGCTGGGTTGACATTGACGCCAGTGGTCGCATCAGCATTGGCGGGGCTCCTATTCAGCCTTGCCACCGGGGCCGGGGGTGTTACAGCACCTTCGGCCCCATCTTTTCGCCTCGAGGCCCATTGCCCCTCGGCCAATTACAGTGTATACTGTTTACATGGCGAGTCAATCCGTTTCTCTAGAATTTTGGTGTACACTGCAAGGCAGGCAACATGGCTCGATCAAAGGCGGAAGACAGATCATCCGAACAGCAACCGCCGGCTCCCAGACGACGGGGGCGACCCGTGACGACGGGCGGCCTGGATGTCGTCCTGACCTTGAAAGGCCAGCCGGAGTGGAAACGGTGGCTCGACGCGCTGGCGGAGTCGCGGGGCGTCACGTCGGCGGAACTCATCGACGAGGCCCTGGCGCTGGCCGTGAAGCGCTGGAAGGCGGACCCACCGCCCCCGAGGATCTGAGGGCAGGCCGGACATCAAGGCCCGGTGTCGGATCGTCGATGCTCGGTCCCCACCGCCACGAGGCCAGGTCATCCCAGGTGTAGGGGAACGGGCTGGCGACACCGGCCAGGATGTCCCGCCACCACCGGGCCAGGTCCAGGGCCGTCCCTTTGGTTCCCGGTAGGTCTGTCCCGGCCTCGGTCCAGTCCTTCCCCACCGGGGGGCGGACCCGATGCGCTCGAGGGTAGTCGGCCCAGGCGCCGGCGGCCTTGTCCCCGGCCACGTCGGCATCGGTGGCGATGTACCAACGGGGGGCCACGGCCAAAGCGGTGCGAACCTCTCTCGTGGGGCGTCCCGAGGCGGAGCCCAGCGTCACCACGGCGGCCAGCTCCCCGAGGGCCTGGCCGAGTCGCAAGGCGTCGAATTCCCCTTCCGTCAGAATTGCCGGGCGGCCGGGTCGGACGGCCTCGGGGCTCGGGTAGAGCGTCGGGGGCGGGTCGGGGCTTCGGTAGACTTCGGCATACTTCGGCTTCCGTCCCTCGGGCTGCCGGACCTTGACCAGTGCCAGCCGGCCCCCACGATGCCAGGGAATCACGATACCGGTTGCCGAGTAGCTCCGCCCGTCCCTCGTGCGGGCCTGGACCCGAGGCGCCCACCCGAGCCGGGCGGTCCGGATCGTCCCGGGGCCCAGTCCCCGGGCCGGACAGGTTGGACAGGGCGGCGGCTCCCTCGGGGTTCCACAACCGGGCGGCCGATGCTGCCACGAGCGCCACCGCGTCGGCCTCGGGCATCCCCTCGGAGCGGCGTTCCGGTTTGACCTCGGGCGTCGGGCGAGGCTTGGGGGGCTGGCGGGATCGACTCCCCGAGGGGGCGGGGCCGCCCGTCAGGAATCGAACCGCCTCGGGGAAAGTCATCCCTTCCAGTTTCATGGCGAGCGCGGGGGCGTCCCCATGCTCACCGCACCCGAAACACTTCCAGCGCTGGCGGCCTTCCCGATCGCGGTCCACCTTGAAACTCGGGTTCCGGTCCTCGTGGAACGGGCACCGCCACCATAGGCCACGCCCCCCGCGTCGGCCGGGCGCAGGACCGAGCAAGCGGGTTGCCACGGCGGCCAGGTCGATCCGATCGCGCTCGGCTTGCCAGTCGATTCGATCGGGTGATGTCGTGGTCGGAGTCATTCGCTCGCACTCTCTGACTCATCCTCGGAATACTCAAAACCCTCGAAATGCCGGCCTCTCACCCGGAAGGTTCGGGGTTTCGATCGTTTTGAGGATTCTGAGTATCGAGTAAGGCCGGGTTCACATCATAGGGCGGCGACGGCGGGCGTCCGGGTCGGGTGATTCCAGCCGGGGCCTCGTGGGGCCGGATGGCGTTCCGACTCGCGAGGTACTTCAAGGCGTCGGCCAGTTCCGCGTCACCGATCCATCGGCGGGCCTGTTTGATGTCTCGCTCGGTGAAGGATCGGCGCCGATCCGTCGCGTATCCAGCCGACGATGGCCTGGACGACGTGGCCACCCCCGATCCCTGGCCCTTGGGCGATGGCCTCGTGAACGCGGCGGGCGTGGCTCTTGAAATAGGAGATCAGGAGCCAGGCGCTCGCCACGGTGTCGGGGCCGACTTCGGGTACGGCCAGGGGATCGGCGGTCGGGTCCGAGGCATGTTCCAGAAGCGCCAGGATCAAAGCCAGGCGTCCCGCGTACTCCCGAAACTTCCCCCACGGCCCGCGCAGCTTCGGGGGGAAGCCGTCCGCGTTCATCTCGACGACGTGGCGGTCGTAGTGCTCCCTCCACTGCGCTTCCCCATCTCGGGTGAAGAACGCCGCGATGCGGGACCGACCGGCCTTCCTTGACGTTCAAGGGGCGGACCCAGAGGCGGGCGATGATGTCGCACCAGTCGTCAAGCGTCGATTCGGACACGCCGCGATCCGTCCAGGGGGCCACGGGCAGCGGGTCCGGGTAGGCCAACAGGAAGCGGTCGATGAACCCGTCGGCGCGACCCTTGGGGTCCACAAGCTCCCCCAGCATGTCCGGCGTCAGGCCCCCGACGATCGTCAGGCAAGGGTGGGGGCACCGGATCGGGATGTTTGCCTCGTGTCCCACCCGATCTTTCTTGATGGCGTCCCCGGACCAGATTTTGAGCAGGTTGGATCGGTCGTTTCCCTTGCCGCCCTTGAACTGGTTCATCCCGAGCAACAGGGCGGTCAACTCATCTCGAACCCTGACGAGGCCGCGCGGGTTGTCCGCCAGGATGATCGGCAGGGCTTCCATCGTGATGTCGTCCACGTCGATCCGCCGGGGTTTCGGCGGCGGCGGGGGCTTGGATTTCTTTCCGTCGGGACCCTGCGTGGCGGCCTCTTCCTTCCACCGTTCGACGGCTTGGGCGTGCTCGGCTTCCAGGGCCTCGTCAATCCTTCGCACGGCGCCGGCCACGGTCTTGAGGGCGGGCGTCTTCCCGTCCGAGGGCGGCCCGATGCTCGCGGCATACAGGCTCGGTCCCGCGAAGTATCCATCCTTGATCTTGAGGCAGACCGACCGACCGATGGCGCCGGCGGCCACGGCCAAGGCGGGCACGCCAAGGAAGTCGGCGGGGCAACCGATGGCGTCCGCCCCTTCCCGAACCAGCCTGGCCACCGGCTCGGGCAGAACATTCAGGGGGAAGGGATCGGCCGGCGGTAGGGCCCCGAGGCGGATCGGCCCGAAGCCATTGGCAGCGTCCGTGTCGGCCTCGGGTTCCGGTGGCGGGGCGTCGGGGTCGATCCGATTCAGGGCGTCGGCCAGCTCGACTCTGTCAGGGCGTGCGGCCAACATGGCATCCCAGATCGGCCAGCGTGCGGCGGCCAGGGCCTCTCGGCGTGCCGTACCATCCAGGTCGATTGGCACTTCGACGGCGGCAAGCCGCTCGGCCATCGGCCGAAGATCCTCGGGCAGCGTGGCCAGTTCCCCGTTGACCTCGTGGCCGCAGACCAGCCGGGCCAGCGGGTGGGCGTGTTGGGGATGGATCACTGGCCACCCCCTTCGACCCAATCACGGATCGTCTCGGGCTTCCAGAGCGGGGCCTTGCCGATCTTCAGGTCGGGTTTGGGGAACTGTCCGGCGGATCGGAGCCGTTCCAGGGTGCGGCGAGAGAGGCCGGTGGCGTCCGCGATGTCGGCCAGACGCCAGGTCAGGCGCTCGTGGAGCGGGATCGTCCGCCCCTCTCGCGGGGCCTCTGCGGGCCTCGTGGCTGCATCGTGATTACTGATCGCTGCGCAGAGAAGTTAACTTTTCCGGGCCGTAGAATGGGGCATGGTGACCTCACTCTCGGAATTCCGGGACTGGAAGGAATGGCGGCGGATGCGGGCGGTGAAGCTGAAGCGCGAGGGCTGGTCCCAGCGCAAGATCGCCGCGGCGCTCGGCGTCTCTGGCCCCGCTGTCAGCCACTGGCTCGCCGTCGCCAGTCGGGACGGCGTCGAGGCCCTTCGCTCCCACCCGGCCGCGGGCCCTGTCCCCCGCCTGACCGCCGAACAGAAGCGTCTCATCCCGGAGTTCCTCTGGCATGGTCCGGAGGCGTACGGCTTCCGCGGCCAGGTGTGGACCTGCGCCCGAGTCGCCCTCGTTCTCGAAGAGGAGTTCGGCGTCCGCTACCATAAGGCTCACGTCGGCCGATTGCTCAAGGAACTCGGCTGGACGCCTCAGATCCCGATCCGCCGGGCCATCCAACGCGATGAATCGGCCATCCAACGCTGGCGTGCCGAGGTCTGGCCCGACCTCCGCAAGCAGGCACAGCGCGAGCGCCGGGTGCTGGTTTTCGAGGACGAATCGGGGTTCTACCTGCTGCCGGGGTTGGTCAAGACCTACGCCCCGGAGGCATGCACGCCGGTCATTCGCGAGAAGCCGACGCGCGACCACCTCTCGGTCATGGGCGGGATGACCCCCGAGGGCAAGGTTTACACCCTCGCGCGGCAGAAGTCGCTCAACGGGCTGCACAGCATCGAGTTCCTGATCCACTTGCTGCGTGTGGCGGGGGAGCGGCTGCTGGTGATCTGGGATGGCTCGCCGATCCACCGCCGGGTGGAGGTCAAGGACTTCGTCGCGAGCACGCGCGGCAAGGTCTGGCTGGAGGCGCTGCCGGGCTATGCCCCCGATCTGAACCCGTGGGATGAAGGCGGTTGGAACCATCTCAAGCACGTCCAGTTGCGGAACGTGGTGAGCCGCGACCTCGAGGAGTTGCACGAGCAGTTTCATCTCGCGGTCAATCGCCTTCGACACAGGCCCCATGTGGTTCAATCCTTCTTCACCCAGGCTGGCTTGGCGCTCACCTGAGAGTTAACTTCTCTGCGCAGCGATCAGTAAGGTCAGGCGTCATGGCCAACCTCCCGGCCGTCAGGCTCGACGGGGGCCTTGGCGGCTCCGAAGATTCGCCAGTGTTCGCGCCGCTCTTCGTCGGCGCGGATCGCCAGGCGCAACAGGGAGCGGAGCAAACGAGCTTCGCGGTAGTTCCGCGAGAGCCGTTCCCGCACGAGGGGTGGGGGTGGGATCAGGTTCGGGTCTTCGATCATGCTTACCTCCAGAGCAGTGGATGGGTCTTGCTCTGGAGTCAGCTAATTCTACTGTCTGGAGTCGCTTGATCGGGCACAAGGTTCTTTGTATCAATGCCTTCCGGAGGACAACGTCTGACCGAAGGAGACCGCCGATGGAGCCCCGCTTCCAGCGCCACAAGGAACAGCTGCTCGCCGGCTGCCAGGTCCCTCCCACCCTCTTCCGCGGGGTGATGGGCCGGCTGGAGGACTTCGCCGTGCCGTTCGCCGCCTCGCTGCCCAGCCCCGAGAGCCGCAGCCACACCCGCACCTATCTCGCCGGGTTGCTCTCCGACGTCGAACGCAAGAATGCCGAGTCGATCGCCTACCGCCACGACCTCGACCGTCAGACCATCCAGCGGTTCGTCGGCGAAGTCGACTGGGACCATGACCCGCTGATCGGCGAACTATCCCGCCAGGTCGCCGGCGCCATCGGCCGGCCCGACGCCGTGCTCGTGATCGACCCCTCGGCCTTTGCCAAGAAGGGGACGGCCTCCGTCGGCGTGCAGCGGCAGTGGTGCGGCCGGCTCGGCAAGGTCGACAACTGCCAGGTCGGCGTCTTCCTCGGCTATGTCAGCGACACCGAGCATGCCCTGGTCGACTTCCGGCTGTACCTGCCCCGGGGATGGGCCGGGGACCGCAAGCGGCGTCGCAAGGCCGGCGTTCCCAGGGACGTCCAGTATCGGACGCGGCACGAGCTGGCCCTGGAGATGCTCGGGCGGCGCGGCGGCACGCTGCCGCACGGCTGGGTCGCCGGCGATGACGAGATGGGCCGGCCGGCCTGGTTCCGTCGGCGGCTGGCCCACGACGGCGAACGCTACCTGCTGGCCGTGCCCGCGAACACGACCGTCCGCGACCTGGAGGAGCCACCGCCGGAGTACGGCGGTCACGGCCGTCGGCCCAAGGCCCCCTTCCGCGGCGTGCGGGCCTGGTGTGAGGCGTTGCCGGCGGCGGCCTGGACGAAGCTCGCCGTGCGCGACGGCGCCAAGGGCCCGCTGGAGGTGGAGATCGTCGCCCGGCCGGTGGAGTCGAGGGTCGAGCGGCATGTCGTCGGTTTCGAGGAGATGCTGGTGGTGGTCCGGTCCACTGACGGCAGCGTGCTCAAGCATGATTACCACCTCTCCAACGCCGCCCGCGACACACCGCTGGCGGAGTTCGCCCGGGTGGCCAAGGCGGAGCACCGGATCGAGGAGTGCCTGCAGCGGTCCAAGAGCGAGGCGGGGCTGGGGGCGTACCAGGTGCGGAACTGGCGTGGGTGGCACCACCACATCGCGTTATCACTGATCGCGACCTGGTTCCTCGTGGTCGAGGCCGATCGGGGGAAAAAAGGCGGTCCCGGCACTGACGGTGCCGCAGGTGCGGATGGGTCTGGCGCTGATCCTGCACCGGACCAGCCGGTGCGGCACGCCGGTCCGAGTGGCGCGGGAGCGGACCCGCCGGCTGGAGCGGAACGAGTCGGCGCGGTTCTATCGCTACAAGGCACGTAATCAATTGGCACCACTGAAGATCAGTCCGCACGAGCGGCCAAGACAGTAGAACTAAGAGCGTGTCTAAAAAGCCAGTTTCTTGGTCAATCGGCGGCTCATCAGATGAACCATCGACCATTTGATCATCGCCTCGCTGCTGGTGATCGTCCCCTCATCGTCCTTGCTCAGCCGCCGGCTGCGGCCCAGCCAACCGAACGTCCGCTCGACCTTCCAGCGGTGCGGCAGCACCTCGAATCCCCGTGCGTCGTCCGACCGCTTGACGATCTCCAGCACGATCCGACGCCGCGGGCAGAGCATCCGCACCCACTCGACCAACTGCCCGGCGTAGCCGCCATCGGCCCAGATCCGCTTGAGTCGGCTGTAGCGGTGCCGGACCGCCTCCAGCACCAGTCGGGCGCCGTCGCGGTCCTGGACGTCCGCAGGATGCACCACCAGGGCCAGGATCAGGCCGAGCGTGTCGACCAGGATGTGCCGCTTGCGGCCGTTGACCTTCTTACCGCTGTCATAGCCGTGTGGCCCCCTTTTTCGGTCGTCTTGACCGTCTGGCTGTCCAGGATCGCGGCCGTCGGCTGGCGTTGCTTCCCCTCGGCCTGCCGCAAGTCGCCCCGCAGTTCGTCGTGGAGTCGGTCGAGTGTCCCGTCCTTCTTCCAGGCGGCGAAGTACCCGTAGACGGTCTTCCAGGGCGGGAACTCGTGGGGCAGCATCCGCCACTGGCAGCCGGAGCGGACCAGATAGAGGATGGCATTGACGATCTCACGCCGCGGATATTTGACGGGCCGGCCACCGGGCTTCGGGGCCGGGATGAATCGAGAGACCTGGGCCCACTGGGCGTGGCTCAGGTCGGTCTGGTAGGCTCGTCGGATGTCCATGACCCAAGGCTAGGTCACCCTTTCAAGACACGCTCTTAGAGGTTCGAATCCTCTCGGGTGTATTTCCGTCCAATCCCTCCGCTTCGCGGCCCGAACTGTCCAGTTCCCCTTGTCTCTCGGGTTCCTAACGTCGCGAGGACAGTGCCTGGCTCGTTCCAGGAACCTGGGGAGACCGGCTTGGCCCCTCGATCGGGGGCTGTCAGGGCATGTCGAAAGTGGAGCGCGTTTCCGCCAGCGCTCGATGCCCACGCCGGTCGACGCGGAGAGATCGAAGGTCTCCATGCCAGAGCGCACGGTGTCAAGATTGCGATGTGCGGTCGTGGAGTCGAAAGCGACACCCGTGTCCAGTTCGATCCTGGTGATCCACGCCACGTCCACGGTTGAAAAGCTCGCCGGATGCTTCGGAGGGTTGTCCTCCCCTTCGGTACTCGAGTTGAGGTCCAGACGGAGATTCACGCCCGGGTCGAGGGGCAGGCAGAACAGGTTGGCGACGCTCCCGATGCGGGACTACCGGGTTCGAGCTGGTCTTGACGCGCGGTAGAGTAACAGGGCAAACCCCTTCACGTGATCCCGTCCGGGAAGGAGAGACCGTGAGCCCGAACCGACCTTTGACGCGAACATCCTGGCACTGGCCCGCTGCCGCGATTCTCGTCCTCCTGGCCGTTCCGGCAACGGTCGCCGACGACGCGCGGAACGAGAGGCCACCGAACATCGTGTTCATCCTGGTGGATGATCTGGGCAAGGAGTGGATCCATTGCTACGGGGCGGAGGACATCGAGACGCCCCACGTTGACCGCCTTGCCGAGACGGGCCTGCGATTCGAGAACGCCTGGTGCATGCCGCAGTGTACCCCGACTCGAGTGACGCTTCTTACCGGTCAGTACCCGTACCGCCACGGCTGGACGAACCACTTCGATGTCCCGCGCTGGGGTAGCGGCGCGCACTTCGACCCGTCGCAAAATGCTTCATTTGCTCGTGTGCTCAAGAACGCCGGTTATGCCACGGCGATCGCCGGCAAGTGGCAGATAGACGACTTCCGAATCGAGCCGGATGCCCTCAAGGAGGCCGGGTTCGACGAGTGGTGCGTGTGGACCGGCGGCGAGACGGGCAACCCACCGAGCGACAATCGTTACGCCGATCCCTACATCCGTGAGGGGGACGAGAGCCGGGCCCGCCCCGGGGCCTTCGGGCCGGACCTCTACAACGCCTTCCTCATTGATTTTTTAAACAGGCATCGCGATCAACCGATACTCCTGTACTACCCGATGTGCCTGACGCACGGCCCGACCGTTCCCACGCCCGACGAGCCCGATGCCGAGGGCAATAGAAAGCGCCACGTGGCGATGGTCCGCTACATGGACACGCTTGTCGGCCGTCTGGTGGACGCGATCGATGCGAGTGGGTTGCGGGACGAGACGATCATCGTCTTCACCACGGACAACGGTACCGGCGGCAATATCACGGGCCGTCGGCTCGGCCACGACGTTCCGGGGGCCAAGGCCCAGATGGTCGAAGCGGGGACTTCGATGCCGTTCATCGTCAACGGCCCCGGACGAGTGCCCGAGGGCGTGGTCACCCGAGCCTTGACCGACTTCACCGACATCCTGCCGACCTTCGCCGAGCTTGCCGGAACGGCACTGGATGACCGGTTTGTCATTGATGGTCACTCGATCGCGCCCCTGATATTGGGCCAGACCGACGAGTCACCACGAGGGTGGATCCTCTCGATGGGCGGCCATCCCGCCAGCTTCCGGGACAACCGTGTCGTGCCGTCACAGGCTTACGACGACCGCGTGATCCGCGACGTGCGCTGGAAGCTCTGGGTGAACCAGCAGGGCCAGTCGGAGAAGCTCTTCGACATGCGGAATGACCCCTGGGAGACGGAGAATCAGATCGAATCGGCCGATCCCGAGGCACGGTCGGCGTTACGTCGGCTCGAGGCTGTGATCCAGCGGTTGCCCGATCAAGATGCCTCACCACGGTACGCGCCGAACCCACCTCAAACCTGGGATCGGTTCGAGTATCGGCCGTCACCCTGAGGGTTCTCCAGGCCGGGGCGCCCGGCCTGCGCGACCGTGGCAGTTGGCTCTCGCCACGGTCGCGGGGAGGTGTGATGCCAATCAGGCAAACAGATCCATGACCGGCACGCCTTCGCCGTCCTGAGTGACGTGGAAGGGCCTCTTCTCGACGTTGAAGGCGGTTTTCGGGTTGATGCCCATGGCGGTCAGGAGCGTCGCGTGAAGGTCCGTCACGCTGATCGGGTTCTTGGTGACGATGCAGGGTCGTTCGGGGGCGCTTTCGCCGTAGAGGACGCCCTTCTTCACACCGCCACCGAACATCAAGACCGAGCTGGACCCCGTGAAGTGGCGGTGCAGGCCGTAGTGGATCGGCTCCTTCATGACGTCTGACTTGGCGCGCGACTGGTCGCGTGCCGTGCTGCCGGGAACACCCTCGATCAGCATATCACGGCTGAATTCGCTGGCGACGACGACCAGAGTCCGGTCGAGCAAGCCCGCGCTCCTCGAGGTCGAGGATCAGTTGCGCAACCGGGCGGTCGATGGATTGCTTCATCCATTCGGCCGTGGTGTGGCCGTTCTCGTGAGTGTCCCAGCTCTTGAACGGCTCGTACTCCGTGGTCACTTCGATGAACCGCGCCCCGGCCTCGACCAGCCGACGCGCCAGCAGGCAGCCCAGGCCGAATCGCCCGGTGTTGTACGTCTCGTACTGTTCCCTGGGTTCGAGCGAGAGGTCGAACGCCTTCCGTTCGGGGGAGTTGAGCAATCGGTAGGCGTTCTCCATCGACCGTAACATCGATTCCTGCTGATAATCGCTGCCCTGGTCGCCCAGCGGCCCGCGATTGACCATCTCGCGATAGTGGCGGTAACGCGTCTGGAAGCGTCGCGGGGTCATGCCCTCCGGTGGTCTTACCGCGTCGACGGCCTGATCCGGGTAGGGGAGCAGGAACGGGCCGAACTCGCTGCCGAGGAAGCCGGCGGTGTGGAATGCCTTGAGTTCCTCCTTCTCGCCGATGCCTTCGAGACGCTGCCCGATGTCAATGAACGCCGGGATCGCCGGGTTGCGCGGCCCGAGCACACGCGCCATCCAGGAACCGATGTGCGGGGCCGCGACCGTCTGAGGCGGCACGTAGCCGGTGTGCCAGTGGTACTGGTGCCGGGAGTGAAGGATGTGCCCGAGGTCCGGCAACACGTGGGACCGGATCAGCGTGCCCCGGTCCATGACACGGGCGACGTTCTCCAGGCCCTGGGAGATCTTGATGTCATCGACGACCGTGTCGATGGCGGGAAACGTGCTGACGATCTTCTCCGCCGACAGGCCGATCTCAAACGGCTCATAGTGCTTCGGGTCGAACGTCTCGGGGGCTGCCATGCCGCCGGCCATCCAGAGCAGGATGCAGCAGTCGGCCTTCGGTTCAGGTTGCGGAAGCGGCTCGCTGTCGGCGAGGGCCAGTCGCGATTCGCCCGCGGCCATGGCTGCCAGCGAGGCGGCGGTCATCCGCTCCAGGAACTCGCGGCGGCTCAGGCGGGCGGTGTCGCTGTGATCGTACATGGTGACGCTCCTTCCGCTCACTGGATCAACTGAAATTCGGGGAGCATGAACACGGTCCAGAGCAAGTCCGCAAGCGCCGGGATCGTGACGGGTTCGCCAAGGATTTCGAGGGCGGTCGCGCGTTCTTCCGCCGTGGGCCGGCGCCAGGGCGGACCGGAAGATCCAGGTCGTGAACTGCTCCTGGTGCCAGTCCGGGTGGGATTTCAGCAGGTTCTCGGCGCCGCGCTCCAGCAGCTTGTCAAGAATCGCGCCATTGGTCAGGTCCAGGGCTTGCAGCGTGCTGAGGTTATCGGGACGCGTGGTCACGACCTGCTCGCGGTTCGGTCGGCCGAGGGAACTCGTCAGCGCGTCGGCGACCACGAGCGACGCGCGGATGGGCTCGGGATCGCGCCCCTGGATGCGAAACGCCGGTTCGGAAGGCGCCGTGTCCGTGGTTCGCCAGACCGCGTCCATGAACTCCTCGGCGGTCATTCGCCTGGGCAGTGGGCCGCGGAACACGTAGTCCTGGCTGGCGATCTCGGCCTCACCGCTCGGCGAGACACATGCGGATTGATACGCTCGCGAGGTGACGATCTGTTCGATCGTCCGCTTGAGGTCGTAACCGTTGTCGGCGAGGTCGGCGGCGAGATAATCCAGCAGGTCGTCGCTCCAGGGCAGGTTGGCCATGATGTCGACGGGATGGATGATCCCCCGGCCCATCAGCCGTTGCCAGACCCGGTTGACGATCGTGCGCGTCAGCAAACCATTCTCGGGGCCGGTCAGGAGCTCGGCCGTCTGTCGCAGGCGTTCCTCTCGAGGCTTCTCGAAGTCGATCTGGCCGAGTTCGGGGAACGGGAAACGTCCCTGGGCCACCGCGCCGGTCGGCTTGTCGCAGCGATAGATTTCCAGCGACTCATCGGCCACGATCGCCGCCATGCCGTAGACATCGCTGAGCTTCCAGGAGTCGATGAAGCTATCGTGGCACGAGGCGCACTTGAGGTTGATGCCGAGAAAGACCTGGCCGACGTTCTGCGCGAACTGGATCTCCTGGGACTGGCTCGCGTTGACGACCCCGCGCCACTTGATCCCCCGGATGAACCCTTCCGACTCCTCCGTCGGGCTGATCAGTTCGTGGACGAATTGATTGTAGGGCGTGTTCTCGAGGAGGGAGCGATAGAGCCATTCGGAGATCGCCCGACGACCGCCGTCGATGTAACCCGTGCCGGCGTAGTCGTTGCGTAACAGGTCGTTCCAGAAAGTCAACCAGTGCTCGGCATACGCTTGATCGTCGTCGAGCAAGGCCCGGACCAAGGCGTGCCGCTTGTCGGGGGCATTATCGGCCAGAAACGTGTCGAGTTGATCTGGAGTTGGTAGCAGGCCCACGACGTCGAGATAGGCCCGCCGACAGAACTCCGCGTCGTCGATCGGTGGGGGCGTCGCGACGTTGCGATCTCGTTGGTAGGCGTCGACGATGCGGTCGATCGGGTGGTCGCGACCGTCGGTGGGTGGTGGCAACTCGGGCCGTCGGGGCTTCAACGGTAGGCCCGAACCGGCCTTCGCGAACGAGAACCCGGGTTCCCAGGGGGCACCCTGGTCGATCCAACGGCGCAGGATGTCGATCTGCTCCGCGGACAGGGCCGGGCCCTTCGGAGGCATGCGAAACTCGGCGTCGGGGTCCGTCACGCGATCGATCAGGTAGCTCTCGACGCTCTTTCCCGGCACGATCACGTCGCCCTTGATCAAGTCCTCGCGAGTGTCGAAGGACAGGTCTGCTTTGTAGTTGCCGTTGGTATGGCAGGACGCGCAACGCTCTCGGAGCAGCGGCAGAACCTCGTGAGCGAAGTCCACGTCCACCGGGTCCTCCGCCAGGGCCGGGGCGGTGATGATCAGGACGAGCAGGGACGCGAGTCGCATGGCGTATCGCCCTCCTTCAAATGGTGATTCTGGTGCGGAATCGCAAATCGTTCCCTCATGGAGGCGCGACAACACCCGGCGGAAGGCTGGACCGGGGCCAGCCCTCCGAAGTCAAGACCGCCTCGATCCGCTCGCGAGGAGGGTCAGCGGGACGCACCCGCGCGGGCGCTCGCGCTGGAGGTTTGAAACATGGGGTTGTCGGGATCTCCACCCGAAAGGAGGTAGGCCATCAGGTCGAGGACCTCGTTCTTGTCGAGCGTGTCGAGCAAGCCCTGGGGCATCATCGAGACCGGTGACGGAGCCATCTCCTCGATCTGCGAGCGATCGACGCCTGCGATCGCATTCGGGTTGAGCATGTCTGTGTTGATCGAATACTGATTATCGTGAAGGTTGACGATTCGCCCGGTGATGACCCGGCCGTCGGTCGTGGCGATGACGACCGCCTCGTACTGGTCACTGATCGTCTTGCTCGGTTCGACGACCGACTCCAGCAGGTCTCGGGGACTGAACCGGCCCGAAACGCCGGTCAGGTCCGGGCCGAAGGCGCCCCCTTCGTTGGCGAAGCGGTGACAGGAGAAGCAACTCGCCGCGCCGAATAACGTGCGGCCCCGATCGAAGTCCCGGCCGCTCAGGCCCGATTCGATCAGCGGGACCAGTTCCGCCATGGTCCAGTTCTTGACGAAGGGGCGTGGTGGCTGGGCGGGGGCGTCTGTGCTGGCTCGTTCCGCGAGAACATCAGCCAGCGAGGTTTTCTCTTTCTGGCTCAGGTTCGCGACCGCATCCGACTTGATGTTCTTGAGGAACCCGCCGAAGCTGGCACCGCCCCGGTAGCCGGCGGCTCGGTGGAACCACTCGAAGTAGGCACGTCGCAGTTCCGGCGTCCAGCCGGCCTTCAACACACGAAGGGCCCGGGCGTACTCGAGTTGTTCCTCCTGAGTCGGCGCCCGGCTCAGCAGCTCCGACGGCCTTTCGAGCCACGTCGGGATCGCCGAGATAGACGAGCAACTGGGTCAGCTCGACGTTCACCTCGCGCGACCGCCCCGGCAACCGTGGGTCGAACCAGTCGATCAGGCGGGAGGCGGTTTGCTCGTCGGGGGGGCCGAAGCGGTTGAGCAGGATGGCATACACGCGAAGCAGATCGACTTGCTGGGTGCGAGAGAGCGATTCCCAGTCCAAACGGTCGAGTGCCTCAAGAATGCGGGCCTTCAGGGCCGCGTCCGGCTCGGGATCGCCCTCGGCTCGGTGGAACGGATCGGTGGCGCTGACGCGGACCAGGGCCAGCAGGGCGGTCAGGGCCGCGGCCGGATCGTTCTCGTCCAGCGCGCGCTGACGCCACTGTTCGGGGTTCTGATGTTCGAGCGCCACCCGGGCGGCAAAGCGGAGGAACCGATCCGGGTGGCAGAGATATGGCCAGACCGTGTCGACCGCTGCCGGGTCCGGGCCCTTGTGAAAGGCTTCGAGCGACTTGCGGATCTGGGCCAGTTCGGTCGGCTGGAACGTCGGCCGCGATCGGCTCGGTCGATTCCGGGCCGTCGTAGGTGACACGATACAGGCCGGACTGGGTGCGACGGCCGCCGATGGTGAAGTACATGGCCCTGTCGTGCGGGTTGACCACGATGTCGGTCAAGGGCAGGGGGGTACCGGTGATGAACTCCTCGAATGTGCCCTTGTAAGCGGCCCCGTCGGGTTCGAGGTGGACGGCGTAGAGCTTGCCGTAACTCCAGTCGCAGATGTAGAGCGTTTCCTGATATTTGGCGGGAAAGCGGGCGCCGTAGCCGAAGACGATGCCGGTTGGCGAGCCGGGGCCGATGTCGACGATGGCCGGCAGGGTGTCGGGATAATAAATGGGATACTTGCCGGCGCCGTTGCGCCAGCCGTAGTCGGAGCCGCTGGAGGCGAGGTTCACGCGCGTGGGACGATACCACGGCGTGTTCATGTCCCACTCCATGTCGGCGTCGTAGGTGAACAGGTCGCCACGACGGTTGAAGGCGATGTCGAACTGGTTGCGATATCCCATCGAGACAAGCTCCCAGGACTTGCCGTCCGGGTCGATCTCGTAGATGCAGCCGCCTGGGGCCAGCACCCCGCTCATGAAACCGCGACCATCCGGCATGCGGGGCAGCAGGTGATCTTCGCCCCAGACTCGCGGCACACGTGAGGACGCCAGCTCGGTGAGCTTCGTCCCGTCGCCGCAAACGACGTACAGCGACTTCCCGTCCGGGCTCAGGATCACGGCGTGCGGCCCATGTTCGCCGCTGCCGTTGAGAGCGCGGAGCTGTTCGACCTTGTCGAGTTCGCCGTCGCCGTCGGTGTCTCGAACCCGGTACAGGCCGCTCTGGAACTTGCCGCCGGTGTTGACCATCACGTAAAGGCTGTCGAAGGCCCAGAGCAGACCTTGCGCCTCGCCGATCTCGACGGGGATCGGCTCCACCTTCGTCTCCGCGGCCTCGGCCCCGATCGGCGCCGGCGTGACGCGGTAGAGCTTGCCGTACTGGTCGGAGACGATCAGCCGTCCCTTGGGGTCGACGGTCATGTTGACCCACGAACCCTGATCCCCCTTCGGCACCGTGTAAAGCAGCTCGACACGAAAGTCCTTGGCCACCTTGAGCTTGTCGATTGGCGTGGCGGTCGGCTCATCCGCGGCCCGCAGAACCGTGGGGGCGAGGATCGCCAGCGCCATCGTTGCCGCCGCGATCGGGGTTCGAATCCAGGCCATCGTCGTGTCACCCTCCGCGGGAATGAGTCGTACCGTGGTTGACGGAAAGTAAGGATCAGAGGATCACGAGCCCTTGGCGGGCCACCAGTCGTTGATGAGTCGTTCGAGTTGCTTGACCTTCTCCGGCCGCTCCGCGGCGAGGTTCGACTGCTCGAAGGGATCGTCGCCCAGGTCGTAAAGCTCGACCTCCGCGTTCGGTTCGTTGCGAGGATCGGGGAGGATCAGCTTCCAGTCCCCTTCAATGCCCCATCGCCAGCGCAGGCTGGAGGCCGGGTTGTGGATGTCCACGGCGTTGTGGGTGAAGCACTCGCCGAAGATGGCGTCTCGGGCCCGAACCTCGCTCTCGTCCAGCAGGTTGATCCCCTGCATCTCCGGTGTTGGTGTTCACGCCCGCGGCGGCGAGAATGGTCGGGGCCAGGTCGATCGAACTGGCGAGGCTGTCGGACTTGCCGGGGCTCGACATGACCGGGCCAACGGATCAGGATCGGCGTGCGGAGCCCGCCATCGTATTGCGACTGCTTCGAGCGCGGGGCGTAAGCGGTCGGCCTGCGGGTCCTGGATCCAGCCGTTGTCGGCCAGGAAGACGACGATGGTGTCCTCAGTCAGGCCCTCGTCATCGAGATAACCGAGCAACTCGCCACAGGTTTCGTCGAGCCATTCGCACATCGCCCAGTACTTGGCGATCTCCAGCGACGGGGCCTTGTCGCGGTAATGGGCAAGCAAGCGTTCGGGCGGGTTGTGGGGCGAGTGGGGCAGGAAGGGGGCGTACCAGACGAAAAACGGCTGGTCCTGATCGGTCGCCATTTCGATGAAGTCGTAGATCGGCTGCATCCCCTGCCGGCCGATGGCCAGGCCGGCATCGCCGTGGCGGCCGCCCCGGTCCGGGTCGCCGTGGGTCATGCCGTGGGTGAACCCGCCGGTCTGGTGGCTGCCTCCCCACCACTTGCCCGTTTGCTGGCTCAGGTAGCCTCGTTTCGAAAGCAGTCGGGGCAGCGTGGGCACCGTCTCGAAGTTGTGGATCATCTCCTGGCGCTGGGCGAGAAACGCCGGATCGTCGCGAGCGGCCCTTGCCGTCTTGCCGGGGGGCAGGGGAGGGTCGTTGCTGGTGACGTGATGCTGGTGGGGATACAGGCCTGTCAGGATCGTCGCCAGGCTCGGCGAGCACAGGCTTGACGGAACGTATCCGCGTGTGAATTCGAGACTTTGGGCCGCGAGTCGGTCGAGCTGAGGTGTCCGGATTTGCGGGTGGCCCATAAAGCCGAAGTCGGTCCACGCCTGATCGTCGGCGATCATGAGCACGACATTCGGGGGCCGATCCGCCTTCGTGACGGCCAACGTGTCCAGGGCCAGCCCGAGAACAAACCCGATCGTCAGTGTACGGAAAAACCATCGGGTCCTTTGAGGGCACACAATCATTGATTTTGCGCTCAAAATTTCCTTTTCGCGGCGTCGCGTTCGTTCCGGCAAACGGCGACCCGGGGGGTGGGATCGTGAGGAGTGGCGAACCGATCACCCCCCATCATAGGGCCTGTTCCCGTCGTGGTGCAACGGTCTTGCGTCAACACCCGGATCATTCCAGGGTTCGATGCGAGATCCAGACCGGGAGGACGCGTCCCAAGCGGAACGGCCCCCCGGAAGGTCTGATAAAATGAGTTGGAACGCACGCGGAACCCTCCGATCCGACACGTCTGACGGTGGATAACGCAGGCGCTCAAACCATGCGACGCCGCTTCGAACGCAACTCGTACACACTCTCAGCGATCCGCCGGCCGGGCCGGCGCCAGCCTTCGTGAAGCTGGTCGGCGAGCTCCTTGACGAGCTTCGCGTACTCGGGCTTCGCGGCCAGGTTGATGTCTTCCTCGGGGTCGATCCGGTGGTCGTACAGCTCGTACTCGGCGAAGGACTTGCCGGGCGCGGACCACTCGACGAGGCGGTAGCGGTCGGTGCGCATGGAGTAGCCCATGCCGCGGCCGACGTTCGGGATCGATGCGGGGGTACTGGCTGAAGGCGGCCGGCTTCCAGGGCCGGTCGGGGTCCTCCAGCAGCGGCGCGAAGCTGGTGCCCTCCACGCCCTCGGGCGTCGGGCAGGCCGCAGAGTTCGGCCAGCGTCGGGTAGATGTCGACGAACTCGACGAGGGCGTCGGTCTTCTGGCCGGCCGTCGGCTGGCCGGGCGCGCGCGACGATCAGCGGCACGCGGGTATCGAGCTCGTAGTTCGTGTGCTTGCACCACATGCCGTGCTCGCCGAGCTTCCAGCCGTGGTCGCCCCAGAAGACGACGACGGTGTTGTCGGCCAGGCCGATGCGGTCGAGGTCGTCGAGCACGCGGCCGACCTGGGCGTCCATGTAGCTGACGCAGGCGTAATAGCCGTGGATCAGGTTGCGGGTCTGCTCGTCGGTGAGTGGCCCCTTCGCCGGGATGCCGGAGTACGCCCGCAGTTCGCCCCAGTTCGTCAGGGCGTACTCCGGGGCGCCGAGGGGCGGCGTGTCGTTCTCGGGGAGCGTGGATCTCTTCGGGGGAGTACAGGTCCCAGTACTTCTTCGGGGCGACGAACGGCAGGTGCGGCTTGATGAAGCCGACGGCCAGGAAGAACGGTTGATCGCCGTCCTTCAACTCGCCGAGAAGCTCGATCGCGCGGTCGGCGGTCGCGCCGTCGAGCAGCGTCGTCGTCCCGCACCTCGGGGGCCTCGTAGGGTAGCCCGCGAATCTTGACCTTGCGGGGATCGTCGACCCGACGCGCGGACCTCCTCGCGCAGCCGCTCCAGCTCGGCCTGGCCGGCGGGGCCGACCCCCGGCACATCGGGCCGCTCGTGGGGCACGCTCCAGGAACCCGGGTCGTCGAGGCCGCCGTGGTAAATCTTGCTGAGGCCCTGCGTGTGATAGCCGTTCTGCTTGAAGTGCTGGGGCAGGGTGACGACGTCCGGGATCGTGTCGCGGAAGTGGGTCTGCAGGTCGTAGACCCGTGTCGTGTCGGGCCGTCGGCCGGTCAGCAGCGAGGTCCGCGACGGGCTGCACACCGCCTGCTGACAGTACGCCCGGTTGAAGACCAGCCCCCGACCGGCCAGCCGGTCGATGTTCGGCGCCTTGACGATCTCGTTGCCGTAGCAGCCGAGCTGCCCGGGCCGCAGGTCGTCCACGGCGATGAACAGGACGTTGAGCCGTTCCTGTGCCGGATCGTCGGCGAGTGCCACGCTCTCCGTCGAAACCGACAACGACCCGGCAACCAGCAACCCGCTCAAAACCCTCAACATCGTTCGCGTCATCGTATCACCTCTCGAGCCGGGTGGATCAGGGTGAGAAGTCGTCGATCTCGGCATCGGCCTCGGTCATGCCCGCCGCGAGGACCTCGTTCACGGACCAGAACTGTACTTGCAGAAGCCGGCTGGGCGCGGAGGCCACCAACCCAAATGCAATTCGCCTGTTCCCCGCTGCTGCGCCCACTGTCGTCAGTGACGATCAGATGGGAATATCCTCTGACAAGATGGTACAGTATTGTCATCTAGCCTGGCGAGCAACAATGATCCCCTTGCTTCACCACGAGAAACACGATGAGAAGGATTCGCTTCACAATCGCGAGATTAATGCTGGCGATAGCATGTATTGCTTTCGTGCTTTTTATATTTCGTTTAAATTTAAACATTATAGCAAGTTCTATGTTCTCGTTATTTATCGCGCTCAATTTATCAGCGGCAGTCGTTGCCCTCGTCGGCAGGGCCCGATGCGCAAGCCGGCAATCGCTTATTCTTTGATTGGATATTCTTATCTTATGATCATTTTTGGTCCCTGGTTTTCTTCCGAAGTGGCCCCTCATCTTATTACTACGAAAATTGTAAATTCGATTTACCTCAAATCGGGGGCGCGGCTCGTGCCACCTGAATTAGACGCTCCTCCCATGGCCGTTGCTTTCGATCAATCAGACATGCATCGGATTGTTTCGCCTGAAACCTTCGATCGCGGGCGAGGCCTCGAGGCTTTCAGCGACTTTCGACGTGCGGCTCACTCCTTTGTCGGCATCCTCATCGCGGCGATAGGGGCCCTGCTCAGTCGCGGCAGGCCACATTGCGCCTCGGAACGTGCTTGAGATGGTGCCAAGCGTCTTCGCCCCACGGGTTCAATTCGTCGATCCGGAGATCATTGTCGCACCGGCCGCCTTTCGTAGCACGATCGGCGTGGCGCCGGAGAGTCGGCCGACCTGGGCCGCAAGGGCGTCCGAGTGGGTGGTGATCCAGAGTTGCGAGTCCCGCGAGGCCCGGACGATTAAATGTGCCAGAGGTTCGATCAGGTCGGGGTGGATGCTGGTTTCGGGCTCGTTCAGGGCGAGTAATGCCGGGGGTCGCGGGCTGAGTAGCGTCGCCAGCAGACAAAGGTACTGAAGCGTACCGTCCGACAACTCGCGGGCGGCGAATGGCCGGCGGAACTCGGGGGACTGAAGGGACAGTCGAAACAGGACGGACGGCTCGTCGCCCGGCCCGTCGATGCGGAGGGTCGAGCCGGGGAACGCCCGATCGATCGCCCCGGAGAGGGCGCCGTGGTCGCCGATCTCGCGGATGGTCTGGAGCGCCGCGGCCAGGTCGTCGCCCCTCGGGGCCGAGGACCGGGGTCCGGCACCCCGGCTGAGGGCGTCGCAGGGGCGAGTCGGCGTCGGTCCGGAATTGATGGTAGAACCGCCAGCCAAGGATTTCCTGCCGGAGCATCGCCAGCACCGGGAACCGTTGCGGCTCGCGGAGTTCGGACAGGGCCGATTCGGACGGGCTCAGCGCCATCGGGAAGGTGACTCGCGTGCCCTCGTCGTCCCGGGCCCAGACCGTCCCCGCGGCGCGGTGCAGGAGTTCGGTGCGCCGGCCATCATTGAGGAACCAGGCGTGCTCCTCCTTGATCTCCGGGTCGAGCGCGAACATCGAACCTTGTTGCTGAGGCAGGCCGCATTGGAGCTCATAAGTGAACTGGTCGACCGTCACGGCCAGGACCATCCGCACGGGCCCTCGTCCGCGCTGCCCCGCCCAGAGCGCCGAGGGCATGCCCCCCTCGTCGGCGATGGCTCGCGCCAGACGGCCCTCGGCCGCCGCCGCGATCAGGGACAGGCAGCGGTAGAGGTTCGTCTTTCCGCAGCCGTTTGGCCCCACCAGCACGTTGACCGGGCCGAGGCGCAGTCGAGTTTCCCGGATCGAGCGATAGCCGGCGACCCTCAACTCGCGAACGGCCATGGTCCGGGCTCCGGGCAACTTGTGGGGAGGGATTGTCGGCTCACGCCCCGGGCGTCGGCGGTGTGTCGAGACCGGGGTGGACCCACTCCTCGGTGCCGTCGGCCCAGACTTCCTTCTTCCAGATCGGCACGACCTGCTTGATGGTGTCCATGAGCCACTTGCAGGCCTCGAAGGCGTCCTTGCGGTGCGGCGTGCTGACGGCGATCGCCACGCTGATCTCACCGAGGTCGTGATGGCCGACCCGATGGACGATCACCGCCTCAATGATCGGCCACCGCTGTCGGGCCTCGGCCTCCAGTTCCGCGAGTTTCTTCTGGGCCATGACCGGGTAGGCTTCATAGTCGAGCGAGGTGGTGCGGCGATCGCCGGTGATCTCGCGCACGGTCCCCAGGAAGAGGCAGACAGCGCCGGCGTATGGAGACCGAGCACGTTCCGTCAGGGTCGTGTAGTCAATCGTTGTGTCGGTGATCTCGACCATCGTCGGCTCCACGCGGACCACCCGGAAATTCAAGGCTCCAGTTGGGCCGCTCGATACGGCCTGGATCGCATCGTTGTACCAGATATTCTCCGGTAAGTGGACGAGCTGCCACCGGATCAGCCTCGAATCGCGTAGAGCGAACGCCGACACTGGGGTCGCGTTCCCGGGGTCCGGACGGCACACTCGAAGTGAGGATCGTGGTGATGATTCGAGGCGCCTCGCGTTCAACCAATGCAAAGTGAACGAATGGGAAGGGCCGGACATGGTGAATCGTCACGTCACGAACCGGCTGAGCGGGATGTTTCCCGACAGGCTCGTCATCACCGACGGCGCGTGGGGAACGGAGTTCCAGAAACGGGGCCTGCCTCCCGGCGTGCCGCCCGACCTGTGGAACCTGGAGCATCCGGAGGTCGTCGAGGCCGTGGCGCGGTCGTATGTCGAGGCGGGCAGTCAGGTGATCCTGACGAACACCTTCCGGGCCAATCCGATTGCGCTGGCGAACCAGAGAGCCTCGGATCACTGTGCCGAGATCAACCGTCGAGGCGTGCAGATCTCCCGAGCGGCCGCAGGTGAGGGAACCCGGGTGTTCGGCTCGATCGGCCCGACAGGCAAGCGGCTCGATGCCGGTGAAATCGACGCAGACAACGTGACGGCGGCCTTCCGCGCCCAGGTCGAGGCCCTGGCCGGGGCCGGAGTGGATGCCCTGCTGTTCGAGACCTTTTGCGATGTCGAGGAAGCCCGACTGGCGGTGCGCGCGGGGCGGGAAACAGGCCGTCCGATCGTCGTCTCGTTCTCCTTCGACCCGGACGATCCCCAGAACCGCACCTATCTGGGCACGGCCCCGGAGCAGGCCGCGGACGCGATGACTGAGGAAGGGGTGGATGCCATCGGCGCGAATTGTGGGTCGGGGCCGAAAGCGTTCGTTTCCGTGTGCGAACGATTGAAAGTCGCGGCGCGGTTGCCAGTCTGGATCAAGCCGAACGCGGGCCTGCCGGTGTTGGAGGCGGGCCGGGCGTCATACACGATGACCCCCGAGGAGTTCGCCGGCCACGTCCCGGCATTCATCGAAGCCGGGGCGTCGTTCCTGGGAGGCTGTTGCGGCACGACCTCCGTTTTCATTCGGGCCCTGGCACGGGCCGCCCACGTCTTTTGAACAAGCCGAGTCCAGCTCTCCGGAGCGTCTGGGCCCCTGACCGGGCCGTAGCCCGGACCTTCTGGCGATTGGTCGGCCCGATTCGAAGCGGGCTCGATCGAACCTCGAAACCGTCGGATCTCAGCCGGCACCGCCGCTCACCGGGGGGATCGCCGCCACCTCGGCACCGGGACGAATCACGTCGGCATCGCTGGCATACTCGGCATCCAGGGCGATCATCAGGTTCGGGATCAGGGGGGCCAGCGCGGGGCACGCCTCGGCCAGCGCGCCTCTGAGGTCGGCCACCGTGGCCGGTTCCGTCAGTTCGAGCGTGATCGACGGCTGACCGGCCCGCTGACGGGCCACCGCGAAAAGCTGGAGTTCCACCCGCACGATGGCATCCCTCAAGGGACGGAAACTGTCGCACTTGTGTTCCGAAACGATCGGACGGATTCCGGTCGAAATGACCGGTCTCGGGCCGCTCCTGATGACCCATTCCAGATGCCGGCGACCGGCGAAGGGAAGTCTGTCCTTCCTTACATGGAACCTGGAATGTGTCATTTGTCATGCTGGACTCTATAAGATGAGCCCGTCCAGGCCCCCATTGCAAGCCCTGCGGGATGATTGCCATGGTCATCCCCGGATCGGGTTCCGGGAGGGCGAGGCCGGGTCGAACCCTGGGATGACCCTGGAATTGCCCGCTGCCTTCTGGCAACGCGTCCGCGGTTCGCTATAGTGGCGTCGGGACCATGGGACGCGAGAACCGGCGGCGCTTGGGCATATCGAGACACGGAGCTGCCGTCGTGGCGAGCCAGGAACTTTCCCGTCCCAGGATCATCGACGCCGCTCTGGAGACATTTCGCGATCGATTCCGACGCGAGCCGGCCTGGGCCGCGATCGCGCCCGGGCGCGTCAACCTGATTGGCGAACACACCGACTATAATGCGGGCTTCGTCCTGCCGATGGCGATCGAGCGGCACACGGCGATCGTGGCCGGCCCGTCGCTCGATGGAAGCGAGACGGTCGAACTGTGCAGTCGAGACCTGAAGGGCACGGCCCGGTTCTCGACGACGGGGCCAATCGAACCGGGTGAACCGACCTGGGCGAACTACGTTCGCGGGGTTGTCGCGGGGTTTCTGAGGCGCGGGGTGACGGTGCCGGGGTTCTCGGCGGCCATTGCCACGAACGTCCCTCTCGGGGGTGGTCTCTCCAGCAGTGCCGCGCTGGAGATCGCGACGGCGACGTTACTCGAACAGATCACCGGCCACTGGCTTGAACCTCTCGAAAAGGCCCTGCTTGGCCAGTGGGCCGAGCACAACTACGCGGACATGCCCTGTGGTCTGATGGACCAGTACACGTCGGTGTTTGGCCGTCGCGGGCACCTGGTGCTGCTCGATTGCCAGAGTCAGGAATCGCGGCTGGTCCCTCTCGACGACCCGACTGTCGCCATTTTGATTGCCGATACGCGTGTCAAGCACACGCTGACCGGCAGCGAGTATCCCGATCGTCGCGCCCAGTGCGAGCAGGCCGCCCGCACGCTGGGGGTGCCGTCGTTGCGCGAGACGACCGTCGATGCCCTCGACCAAGCGGCCGACCAGCTCGGCCCCGTCGTCTTCGGCCGTGCCCGGCACGTCGTCGGCGAGATCGCCCGGACCATCCGCGCGGCGGAACTGGCCACGCGGCGTGACTGGATGTCCTTCGGCACGCTGATGTACGAGAGCCACCGCTCGCTGCGCGATGATTACGAGGTCAGTTGTCCGGAACTCGACGCGATGGTGGAAGCGGCCCGGTCGATCGGTCCCGAGGGGGGCGTGCTGGGCAGCCGGATGACTGGCGGCGGCTTCGGCGGCTGCACGGTCAGCCTCGTGCGGGCCGACCGGGTCGAGTCGATTGTGCGCGGACTTCACGAGTCTTACGCCCGGAAAACCGGGATCGAGCCCTTCCTGTTCGCCACCTGGCCAGACGACGGCGCCACGGCGGTTCCGCTCGATCGAGCCCCGACCGCCCCCTGAAGGACCCCGAGACCATGGGCCTTGAACTCCAGTTGCAACCGATCGACATCGCCATCATCATCGTGTTCCTGGTCGCGGTCGTCGCCCTCGGCCTGTGGATGAGCCGCCGGGAAGAGGATTCGAGCGAGGATTACTTCCTGGCCGGTCGCGGGCTGAGTTGGTGGCTGATCGGCATCTCGCTGATCGCCGCGAACATCTCAGCCGAGCAATTCGTCGGCATGTCCGGCCAGGCCGCACGCGAGTCGATCGGCCTGGCGGTCGCCAGTTACGAGTGGATCGCGGCGGTGACGCTCGTCCTGGTCGCGTTCTTGTTCCTGCCGAAGTTCCTCAGCAGCGGGATCTACACGATCCCCGAATACCTGGAGTACCGCTTCACGCACTCGGCCCGGACGATCATGTCGTTGCTGATGGTGATCATTTATGTCGGCGTCAACCTGGCGACGGTCATCTACCTGGGGGCCAAGGCGCTCGACCCCTTGCTGGGCGGGCAGGTCCTGGGGGTCCCGATCAACATCACCAGCCTGTCGTGGGCGGTCGGCCTCGCCGCGGCGGTCTACGTGGCGGCCGGCGGGCTCAAGGCCTGTGCCTGGGCCGACCTGATCCAGGGCACGGCGCTGATCCTCGGCGGCGCGATCATCATGGTGCTGGCGATGATGGCCCTCGACGACCCGAGCCAGTTCGAGGGGACCGACCCGGCGTTCGTCACCGAGTCGCTGGGCCTCAAAGCCGACGCCACCCTGGGCGAGAAACTGACCGTGCTGAAGCAGGAACGGATGCACATGATCCTGCCTCGCGCCAGCGACTTCCTCCCCTGGACGGCCTTCCTGCTGGGCATCTGGATCCCGAACCTGTACTACTGGGGCCTGAACCAGTACATCATGCAGCGGACCCTCGGCGCCAGCTCGCTGGCCGAGGGGCAGCGCGGCATCGTGTTCGCCGCGTCGCTCAAGCTGGTCATCCCCTTCATCGTCTGCATCCCCGGCATCATTGCCCTGCCTCTGTTCGCCGGCAAGATGCGCGATAACGCGATGAGCGACCCCCAGCTCAACAAGACCACGCTCGCCGCCTTCGAGTCCGCCCGCGCGAACCTGGGCGAAGCGAGGCAACTCTTCCCCTTCAACGCCAACTTCGCCGAGTTGCACCCCGAACTCGCCCGCGACGTCTTCACCTTCAACGCCGAAGTGGCCGGGGGTGAGGCCCCGCAAATCGGCACCGCCGGTCCCGACGAACTGGCCCTGGACAACGCGGAGGTCATCCGGGAAGCCCGCGCGAACAACCCGACCCTCACCGCCCGGCAGGTCCTTGTCGGCTACGACTACGACAGCGCCTTCCCGCTCTTGATCCGCTACCTGACGCCGGTCGGCCTGCGCGGGTTCGTCCTGGCGGCCTTGCTGGGGGCCGTCATCAGCTCGCTGGCCGCGATGCTCAACGCCGCCTCGACGATCTTCACGATGGACCTCTACCGCGAGTTCATCCAGCCCGAGGCCCCCCAGCGCACGCTGGTCTGGGTCGGTCGCGCCTGCGTGGCGGTGTTCGTTGTCATCGCCTGCCTGATCGCGCCTCAACTCGCCAACCCGGCATTCTCCGGGGCCTTCGCGTTCATCCAGGAGTTCCAGGGGTTCATCTCGCCGGGGGTGCTGACGATCTTCCTGTTCGGCCTGTTCGTCCCGCGCACGCCGCGGATCGCTGGTGTTCTGGGCCTGGTGCTCAGCCCGATCATTTACGGCGCCCTTTACTTTTCCTGGGGCCACCTGGCGTTTCTGAACCGGATGGCGATCACCGTCGGCGCGATCGCGGCCGTGATCGCCGTACTGACCCTCGTCACCCCGCTGAAGGAGCCCGTGACGCTGCCCGTTCAGACGCGCATCGCCATGCACCCCTCGCGCGGGGCGAAGACCTACGGCCTGGTCGTCGTCGCGCTCACGGCCCTGCTCTACGTGATCTTCTGGTGAGATCCCGGCATCTCGAAAGGAACGGTCTGATGCGGTCCGCGACGCTCGCCCTCTCCTGGCTCCTGCTGATCCTGACGCCCGCGATCCGGGCCGACGATGTCGAGGTCGTCAACTGGGGCACCCTGGAGGGCAAACCCGTGAAGCTCTACACGCTGAAGAACGCCAACGGACTGGTGTTAAAAGTCACCAACTACGGGGCGATCATCACCGAGCTGCACGTCCCCGACCGCGACGGCACGCTCGCCGACGTCGTGCTCGGGTTCGACGACCTCGACGGCTACCTCAAGGGCAGTCCCTACTTCGGCGCCCTGGTCGGCCGTTGCGCCAATCGGATCGCCAGGGGGCACTTCACGCTCGACGGCAAAGAATACCAGCTCGCCACCAACGACGGTCCGAACCACCTGCACGGTGGGGTCAAGGGGTTCGACAAGTACGTCTGGGACGCCGAGCGGACGGACACGCCCAAAGGACCGGCCATTCGTCTGACCCGCACCTCGCCCGACGGTGAGGAGGGATATCCCGGCAAGGTCGACGTCGCCGTGACCTACACCCTGACCGACGACGACGAACTACGGATCGAGATGGAGGCGACGACCGACGCGCCGACGGTCGTCAACCTGGCCCAGCACACCTACTGGAACCTGGGCGGCCACGACAACGGCGACATCCTCGACCACGTCGCCATGCTCGGCGCACGCCGCTACACCCCGGTCGACGAGACGCTGATCCCGACCGGCGAGATCGTCGAGGTCAAGGGAACCCCGTTCGACTTCACCACGCCAAAGGCGATCGGCCGCGACCTGAAGGCGGTCGGCGGCAAGCCCGTGGGCTACGACCACAACTTCGTCCTCAACGGCGAGCCGGACGCCATGAAGCCGGTCGCCCTCGTCCTCGACCCGGAGAGCGGCCGGCAGATCGAACTCTTCGCCGACAAGCCAGGCGTCCAGTTCTATTCGGGGAACTTCCTCGACGGCACGAACGTCGGCAAGGGTGGCGCGGTCTACAAGCAGTACAACGGATTCTGCCTGGAGACCCAGAACTACCCCGACTCGATCCACCATCTCGACTGGCCGAGCGTCGTCCTCCGACCCGGCGAGACCTATCGCCACACCATGATCGTGAAGTTCAGCACGCGATAGAGCGAACGCCGGGCTCCCGCCCTGGTAGGGTGGGTTGCTACGAAGCCGCGAGGGTCTTTCGAAGGCCGTCCTCGAAATCGACGACGACCTCGTATCCCAGGTCGGCCCGGATGCGGTCCAGGCTGGCCAGGGAGTCCCGGACATCACCGGCGCGGGGTGGTTCATACACGGGCTCCAGGTCGGTGCCGAGCGCCCGGTTGATCGCCGCGACCAGGTCGCGCAGGCTGGTCCGCCGCGCGGAGCCGACGTTGTACACCGCGCCGCCGAGGGGACGGGGGTGTCGCATCGCCCGCAGGTTGGCCTGCACGACGTTCGCGACGTAGGTGAAGTCTCGGGTCTGGAGGCCGTCACCGTAGATGAGCGGTCGTTGGCCCGCGTGCATGGCCCTGGCAAACAGTGAGATCACACCGCTGTAGGGGCTCGACGGGTCCTGCCGGGGGCCGAAGACGTTGAAGTAGCGCAGGCTGACGGCATCGAGGCCCATCGTCCGGGCATAGACCCGCACGTAGTGCTCGCCCGCCAGCTTGCCGGCCGCGTACGGGCTGAGCGGGTTCGGCAGCATGGCCTCGTGCTTGGGCAACTCTTCGGTATCGCCATAGGCGCTGCTGGACGCCGCGAACATGACGCGACGAACACCGGCCTGACGGGCGGCTTCGAGGACGTTAAGAGTGGCCGTCGGGCCGCTCTCGTGCGAGGGCAGCGGCTCGCGGACCGACCGCGGAACGCTCGGGATGGCCGCCTGATGGAACACGTAGGACGCCCCCTCGACGGCCCGTCGCGCGTTGTCGAACTCGGCCAGGTCCGCTTCGAGGAACTCGACGTTCTCGCCGATGGCCGCGAGGTTCTCCCGACGGCCGGTGCTGAGGTTGTCGGCGACCCGGACGCGCAGACCTTCCGCCTTCAAGGCGACGACAAGATGCGAACCGATGAAGCCCGCTCCGCCGGTCACGACCGCCAGCTCCGAATCGCTCATGGAACCTCCCCAGACCTCTCCGCGCGATAGTCGACCCCACCAACACGGAATCAGTCTAGCGGAAGCTCGGGGCCAGGTTCTACCGCACCAGAACGCGTGTCGCCCTGTTCAAACATCCGGCCGTTGCATTTTCGCACTCAAGGACCGGAAACCGAGAAGTCATGCGCTCAAGCGTCGGGGAAATCACAAAGGGATTGCACGAAGTCGCGGCTGCCGTCGTTGGCCCACCCGTCGAGCTGGGCCGGGTCCTTCAACTGCTGGCCGCGACGACGGTTGACCGCCAGGAAGGCGCAGGGAAGGTCGGGAAGGCTGGTGAGGTCGCCCCAGAGCTTCTCGAACTGGGCGACGGGGAAGACGTCTTCCTGGCCGTGGCCCCAGCGGCGTTTGACGTCCTTGATGGTGACGTAGGTCGGCACCCGCGCGGCCATCCGTCGCACGGCGGCGGCGACCTTCTCGGGGTTGCTCGTTAAATCGCCACGGGACAGGCCGAAGGACTTCAGCAGCCCATCGATGTGGACCCAGGTCGTCAACGTGTTGTAATACCGCAGGTCAAATTCGGCATCCTCGCGGGGCATGGCCAGCCCTTCGAGCAGCCGGGGACGGCCGTTGACACGCGCCAGACCACCGCCCCGGTCGTCGATCCGACGGGCGACGACCTCGTAGATCAGCGTCGCTCCGGAGTCGATCGCCAGCCCGAGCAAGCCCGGGTCGAGATCGGCGCCGAGGGTGTCGATGTTGTGGACCATCAGCCATCGCAGGTGAGGATAGGTGTCGAGCAGCCGGGCCAGCACACCATTGCGCAGCAGGTTCGGCACCTCGTAGAAGTGCCCCGGCGGGTTGAACCGCTGGATCGGCAGGTTGTCGGTGTAATCGGACCCCTCACCCATCGCGCGGCACCAGTCGAGGAGGGCGCGACGGCCAGCCTCACGGACCTTCTGCTTGTTCTCGTCGAGGAGTTCGTGGGCCATCTCTTCCCACAGGAAGTTCAGGCTGCGTGTCATCGGCATGAGCCGCTGGGCGATCGACTGCCCTCGCGAGAGGAACACCGGCCCGTCGTGACCGTAGTTGCCGGTGCGGTTCAGGTGCCTCTGGACGGCGTCATGGGTCAGGAAGCTGGTTGTGATGATATGCGGCGGCATCGCCCCGAACTGCCGGCCGACCCGCCGCGTTTTCGCCAGGTGCAGTTCGAGGAACCCGCGGTGCCGGCCCTCGAGCATGACGAACGGGTTGATCGCCTTGACGACCCCGGCGCCGGTGGTCCAGCGACTTCCCACCCCGGCGGCGAGGCTGACAACCGCCACCTCGCCGCGTCGCAGCGCGCTGCTCAGCCGTGCGCGACGGCCTCCGGCGATGGGGACAAGGCGCCGGCCAGGAGGTCCTCGTCCTCGACGTCGCGAATGTCGGTGTCGATCGGGAGTCGGTTGCGGGAGAGGCCGATCCGGCCGCGTTGATAGTCGGTTCGTAGCTGCTCGTGCTGGATCGGGTCGAACCCGTTCTCGCGACGGATCCGTTCCGCATCGCGGTCCCAGGTGGCCGGCGGCGCCGTCGGCGGCCCCGTGAGTGACGGGAAACAGGTTGTTGATCATCGTTCGGAAGACGCGCAGCAGCTCGCCCGGGTCGGCGCAACGGTTGGCGAAGTGGTCGATGTCGGCCTTGCGGAGCGGGTCGACGGCCTCGGGCCCCTCGGCGATCATCCGGGGCACCTGGAGCGTGTAGTACCGGCCGGGCATCATGGCCTCGGCGCCGGTCTTCAGCTCGGCGAAGGTGCCGCGGGGGTTGATGGCGAAGTCGTAGACCACCGGCTCCATCGCGAACGGCAGGGCGTCGTCGAGCTCGCCCTTGACCCGCCGCATGATCTTCAGGACCTCGTCGCGGAAGGCGTCGTGCCGTTCGGGGCGACGAAGAAGCCCATGCCGCCGCCCGACATCCCGCCGAGCATCAGGAAGCCCCAGAAGTCCTCGCCCAGCACGTCCCGGCTCTCGGCGATGATCGCCTCGGTGAACCGATTGCTGACCCAGGGGATGATGCCCTTGAGCGGCCCCTCCCAGTTGGCTGTCGTCAGCCGGCCCACCTCGCGAATGTCGGCCCTCGACACGGCCGCGACGATCCCGTCGAAGATCCGCAGGGCCTCCTGCCGGGCGTGCCACTCGTCCTTGCCGCGCAGGAGGTACTTCTCCGTGACCATGTTCAGGATCGGCCCGACGTTCTGCGCCATCCCGCCGTGGACCAGCACCAGACTTTTCGCCAGCGCTTCGGAAAAGTCGCCTGATAGTCTCGGCCCCGACGCAAGGAACGGCCTGACGACTTCGGTTTCTTTCGCTTCGAAATCGCCGCTTGCCCCTGCTTCCCTGCCGTCCGTTTCCTCATCGAACAGTTCGTGCAGGGGCAGCAAACGGCCCCGGCTGATACCATGCTCGGGGTCCGTCTCGGTCGCGGCGACGCCCCGGATGACCTTCACGCCGGGGAAGACGCCGCCGGAGTCCTGCCAGCCGCCGCCGGAGCCGCCCAGCCACTCGCCCAGGATCGCGCGGGCGACGGCCACCCGCGCGGCGTCCGGGTCGAGCGGGCCGGTCAGGTCGCGGGCCTGTCCGGTGGCCCGCATCAGGAGGCTGATGAGCGACGCGAGCAGGTTCGTCGAGACGGCCAGCCGCGAGCCCTTGGGGATGTCGTTGACCTTGCTGACGACCTCCAGCCCGTGTCCCGGCCGGACGACCCGCCCGAGGACCTCCGCCAGGCGCGCGCCCGGTCCCCTCGAACGAGGGCGGGATCAGCCCGGAGGCGATCACCCCCGCCTTCACCAGCCCCAGATAATCGTTGCCGAAGTTGAACAGGTCGTCGAGCGTCGCGACGTCCTTGCAGGCCGCCAGGTCGATCGAGGTGAGCCGCAGGACCGGCTCGGTGATCACCCGGCAATACGTCTCGATGGGCGGGATCGGTCGGGCATCCCGGCCGTGGACCCCCAGGTCCACCGAGATGTTCAGCACCCGCGCCCCTTCCGGGTAGTCCATGCCGAGGAAAAAGATGTCCGACCAGGCGCTGTGCGAGAGGTCGAGTCGAACGGGGGTCTTCTCGGACAGGATCGGGAACAGGCCGTCGCCGCCGTCGCGTTCCAGCAGCTCCGGGACGAGGTGCACCGGGTGCTCGTCGACGTGGCCGACGCGGAACATCCAGCGGTTGCCTCGGGCACTTCGCACCGACCGCCGCACCTGGTCGGCGAGCGTCTGATAGGTGATCTGCTCGTAGGCCTGGGCCAGGGCGCTGGCGACCGCGCTGCTCGGCCCCTCGCGCCGCTGCGCCCACAGGAACGCGGCGATCGCCTGCTCGAACCGGCGATTGAGCAGGTCCTCGAACCCCTCGTACGGGATTCGCCCCTCGTTCGCGATCTCGGGTGCTTCCTGCACCCGGTAGCGGTAAATCGCGTGCAGGAACATCGAGGCCCGCACCCGCTCGTACAGGTTCTCCGACCGCCGCCGGAACGTCTCCAGCTCCGCGCAGGCGTTGAGCACCTGTTCCGTGTCACGCCCCGCGATCAGGTCCCACACCGAGCGGTCGCGCAGAGCCGGATCGGCGCTGGTGATGGCCTCGATCAGCGGGTTGCGGGTCGTCGTGGTCGTGGACACGCCCGGATGCTCCCTTGGCAAGTCGCCTGGACTTCAATCGTGACCGATCTGCCCGTGTTGCTTACCGCTCCCCGCCCAGTTGCTGCTCGACCCGCACGACCGATTCCAGCAACATCGTCAGCATCCGCTCGCGGTCGTCGCCGGCCAGGGCGAAGGCGATCTGGGCCTCGACGGTGCCGAACTTGACGCCGAGATTGTAGCGGGCACCCTGCGTTTCGAGGGCCAGGTACTTCTCGCGACGGGCCAGGGCGTTCAGGGCGGTCGTGAGCTGGATCTGGCCGTGCTCGCGCGTGTCGCGCTTCACCAGGTCGTCGAGCAGGTCGAAGACGGCCGCCGTCAGACGTGCATGCCGAAGAAGCAGAGGTAGTGGCCGGCACGTAGGCCGGGAACCTGGAGCTTCAGCTCGGCCAGGGTCAGGGTCGGCTTCTCGATGATCTCGTCGATGACGTAAACGTCGGGCCGGTCCGGACTTCGCTTGCCCTGGATCGTGCCGTACTGGTGGATCAGGTGCTCGCGGGTCGCCTGAACGGCCGAGACGGCGCATCCCTGGTCGGCGGCGAGGTCGAGCAACTGCCGGGCACAACGGCGCTCTTCCCGGGAGACGTACAGGTGGTCCCCCAGCAGCAGCAGGAACGGCTCGCCGGCGACGAAGTCGCGGCACACCAGACCGCGTGCCCGTACCCCTCCGGCTCCGGCTGGACGGCGAAATGCAGCCGAGCCTCAAGGTCCACCAGTCGCCGGGCCTGCTCGTCGGCCCAGGCCGTGCCCTGAAAAGCCGAGCGGAGGTTGCTTCGCATAAGAACGGAACTGGTGGCGATAGTAGGCTTCATCACCGGGTGCGCTGACGACGCAGATTTCCTCGATGCCGCTGTCGATCGCTTCCTCGGCGATGATCTGCAGAACGGGCTTGGTCAGCCCGTCGCGGTCGACGATGGGCAGCATGGCCTTCTGGACCGTGTCCGAGGCCGGGTACTGCCGCGCACCGCGGCCGGCCGCGGTGATGACCGCCTTGGTGATCTGCACGTCTGCTCGCCCTTTCGGCTCCGAATGCATTCGCCCGCCGGGTGGTTGTGTTGCGCCCACGCTACCCGGTCCACGGGGCCCCCAGCCTAACCGTTGGAGAGCCGCCCTCGACAAGACCGCGAACTGCCCCCTTGACTTACCACATCGCGGCATGTATCGTTAACCCTACCGAAGTGGCGTCCCCGACCGGGGTCGCCCTTATGGGGATGTAGCTCAATTGGTTAGAGCACCGGCCTGTCACGCCGGAGGTTGCGGGTTCGAGCCCCGTCATCCTCGCTTGCCCCAAACCCCGGCCAGCACCGGGATTTTTTCATGCGCTAGAGCGGCCCTCCGAAGGTTGCCTGGAGGCCCCGACCAGAAACCTCTGCCGAAACCTACCGGGTTCTCGGCTCGAGGGACGCCTGGCCGAGGCCGTATCCTGCACAGGTTCGATGCAACGCCCAAACCAGGTGGGCGAGGCCCATGCAGAGCCGCCCATCCCGACGGCTCGGTGGACGGCTCACCCTTCTGAAACCTGAGATTGGTCTCAAGCAGGCGAGGAAAAGCAACACCCTTCGCCTCGTTGCATGCAACGAGGCGAAGGGTGCCGGTGATCGCACATGGTGAGTCAGGCGGACGACCGACCGCCGCCGGAGGACTTCGACGACTTGCCGCTGGGGGGGGCGGAGGACGTGGAGGACGGCGGCTTCGAGTCGGCGGTCGTGGGGGTCGAGGGGCCGTTGGGGTGGGCGCCGTTCTTCGGCTCGACCTCGGGCTCGACCATCTTGCCGAAGTATTCCGGCATCTGGACGCCGCCGATGTCCTGCATGATCTGGAGCATCGGGGGCAGGGTGCGGGCCATGTTCTGGAGGAAGCTGGCGGTGGAGCCGACGCCGTCGCCGTTCTTGCCGTTCTCCCAGACGATGACCTTGTCGAACTTGATGTTCGAGATCGCCGTGGCGGCGGTCTGCGAGAGGGTCTCGATGTGTTCGAGCATCAGGAGCTGGAAGGCGTCCTGGGCGGTGCCGCAGGCGGAGACCAGCTCGCGAAGGCCCTCGGCCTTCTTGGCGAGGATCTCGTAGTTGCCGCGGGCCTCGGCTTCGAGCCTGGCGAAAATGGCCGACGCTTCGCCCTCGGCTTCGATCCGACGGCGCTCGGAGACGGCCTCGGCATCGACGATCACCTTGGCCTTCTCGGCCTTGGCCAGGGCCTCGAGCTTGGCCCGCTGCTCGGCCTCCACCTTCTCGGCCTGGGCCAG
Source organism: uncultured Isosphaeraceae bacterium (assembly GCA_963779675.1). GTDB lineage: Bacteria > Planctomycetota > Planctomycetia > Isosphaerales > Isosphaeraceae > CAVZZM01. The sequence continues at coordinate 20,239 of CAVZZM010000012.1, read as the reverse complement.
CGCGGCCTTGGCCTGGGCGCGGTACTGGGCCTCCTCGACGGCGGCCTGGGCCTCACGCTTTCTCGTCTCGCCGCGCTGGAAGGCCTCGGCCTGCTTGACGTTCAGGTCCGCGTTCGACGAGGCGATCTCGGCCTGGGCGGTGTTCTCGCCGTCGATGGCCTGGGCGTTGGCGCCGGCGAGCTGGATGCGCATGTCGCGCTCGGCCTCCTTGACCGACGCCTCTTGCAGGAAGCGGGCGGTCTCGACGCCGATCTTCTCCTCACGCGAGAGGTCGGCCAGCCGTACCGATCTGTTCACGCTGGGCGGTGCGGGTGCCGATCTCGCGGAGCTTCTGCGACTCGGCGACCTGGACGGCCTGGAGCTGCTGGGCCTCGGCCACGCCGATGGCGCCGAGCTTCTGCTGTTCGGCGACATTGATCTCGGCCTTGTTGATCGCGGCGCTGGCGGCCTTGCGGCCGATGGCCTCGATGTAGCCGGAGTCATCGGTCAGGTCGGTGATGTTGACGTTGATGAGCACCAGGCCGATCTTGCGCAGCTCCGGCTCGAGCGACTCCAGAATGTTCTTGAGGAACCCCTCGCGGTCCCGGTTGATGTCCTCGATCTTCATCTGGGCGATGACCTGCCGGAGCTGGCCGAAGATCAGGTCGGCGGTCTGCCGGCTGATGTCCTCGCGCGACAGGCCCAGCATGCGGATCGCCGCGTTCTGCCGGATCTCCGGCTCGGTGCCGATGGCGACGGTGAAGACGCTCGGCACGTTGACCCGGATGTTCTCGAACGACAGGCCGCCCGCAGGGGGATCTCGATCTGGATCGGCTCCAGGCTCAGGTAGTCGTAGTCCTGGAACACCGGCAGAACCAGCTCGCCGCCACCATGGACCGTCTTGGCCGTCTGCGTCCCGGCGCCGACGCCCCACTTCACCAGAACCTTGTTCGACGGGCACCGCTTGTAGCATTTCGAGAACGTGACCAGCGAGCCAAAGATCAGGGCCGCGAACAGCACGGCGCCGATGACCGGCCAGGAGACGTCGCTGCCCAGAATTGTGACGGCCAGAGGCGGAATCAATATCGCGGGACCCATGAAGTGTTCTCCGGGGTAGCCGTCAAGGTTGCGTTCGATCTTCGTAGGCTTCCGCCTGACGAACGATCGACGGTCGAGAGCTGTCAGGCGAACGCCTGACGTACAGGGAGACGACGAAGAGTCGCATGCCGTGTTCAGTCAAGCAGGGAAACCGGTTTAACGACGTGGCTGGTTGGGTCGACGACCTCGACCGTGCGGTCGTCCAGAAGTCGGCTGACGACGACCTCCTCGCCCGCTCGCAGCTCGGGACCAGGTGTCCGGGCTTCCATCTCGATCGATCGACCCTGGAGCACCAGAGTGACCTTGCCCACACCACCCCCGTTGCCCGGCACCCGCAGGTACACCCGGCCCCGAGCACCGGCGGCGTCGCTCAGGCGGACGGTCCCGTCGGATTGCAGCTTCCGCAACAACCCCAGGAACCAGCCAAGCAGCAGCATGGCCACGATCCCGGTGGAGAAGGCCACGGCCGACGCGATCCCCTGGCGTCGATCCGGCCTCCAGCGCCGACAGACCGCCGATCCCGAAGAAGGCCAGGAACGCGACGATCGCCTGGAACGACAGCACCTTGCCGATGTGCCACTGGCCATCGTCACCGCCGTGGTGGTGGAAGTTGAAGTCGTGGCCACCGTCGTGGATGTCGCCGAGTATATGGGCGACCTCACCCAGTCCGAGTCCAAGCATGGCCAGGGCCGACCGCAGCACCAGGATCGTGCCGCCAATCGCCGCGCAGATGAGAAAGAAGGTTTCGAGCATCGGAATATGTCCTGTAACCGCATCACGATCGGCTGTCCCAAGCCATTGTCTATTCCCGCCAGCGGCGGGATATTCGCAAGAAAAATCCAGGGTGCCCACGGGATTTCTCGGGCTTGCAATGATCGTGACGATCACATGGGTCGCGGCGGATCGACTGGTCTCGGGCGCGGACCAGATTGGTCCCGAACGCCAGCGCGGGGGGGATGGCGACTGTCATCCTTACAAAGCGGGTTATGGCGGTCTTCGAGACTCGTTTCGATCTGGACACTCAGGGCGTCACGCAGTATCGTCCCCCTCGCACATCGGGCACTCGCTCGTCTCGACGAGACACCTCCCTCAGATCCATCTCCGGACGTCCCGGGTTTGACGTGCGCCAGGGACCAATCGAACAGGCGACGACGCCCACTTCGCGGTCCCTGCCCTTACCGTAACTTACGACAAACCTCGCCCTTGTCGCGTATCGGCTCGATCCCGGCGCGGGCCAATCAACGCCCACGACCTCAACAGGAGCAGGAGAACGGGATGCCTTCGTCGGTTCCGCGGGATGCCATCGAATCGACCTGGTCGCGATTTTCCGGCTTAATCTTGCCGGTGGCGATTGTCGGCGCGGTCCTGGTCTTCGTCGTCCCGTTGCCGGCCGCGGTCCTGGACCTGCTATTGGTCGCCAATGTCACGCTGGCGGTGTTGATCCTGCTGACGGTGATGGTCATCAAGACGCCGCAGGAGTTCAGCGCCTTCCCGACGATCTTGCTGGCCACCACGCTGAGCCGGCTCGTCCTGAACGTCGCGACGACCCGTCGAATTCTCACCGACGGTGGCGATCTCGGCCTGGACGCCGCGGGTGAGGTGATCCGCGCCTTCGGCGAGTTTGTCGCGGGCGACAAGGTGGTCGTCGGCGCGATCCTGTTCGCCATCCTGGTGGTGATCCAGTTCGTCGTCATCACCAAGGGGGCCACCCGGATCAGCGAGGTCGCGGCCCGGTTCACGCTCGACAGCCTGCCGGGCCGCCAGATGGCCATCGATTCCGACCTCCACGCCGGGCTGATTGACCAGCACGAGGCCCTGCGACGTCGCGACGCCATGTATCGCCACGCCGACTTCTTCGGCGCCATGGACGGTGCGGGCAAGTTCGTCCGCGGTGACGCCGTGGCGGGGGTGTTGATCACGTTCGTCAACATCCTCGCGGGGCTCTACCTGGGGATCGTCGAACACGGCATGAGCCTGGGCGGGGCCGTCGAGGTATTCTCCAAGCTGACGATCGGCGACGGCCTGGTCAGCCAGGTGCCGGCGTTCCTCATCTCACTGGCCGCCGGGCTGATCGTGACCCGTTCCAGCTCGGAGACCGACCTGGGCCGTGACGTCACCCACCAGTTGTTCCGACATCCGGAGGTGCTGGCGGTTGCCGCGGGGTTCCTGGGCCTGATGGCCTTCTCGGGGCTGCCGAGGCTCCCGCTTCTGGCCCTGGCCGCCGCGCTGGGAACAGGGGCCTACGTGCTCCGGGGACGCCCTGATCCCGTTGAGGCCAGCGAGCCCGAGCCGTCCCGAGTCGCCCCGACGACGCCCCGAGACGCCAGCAACCGGCCTTCGCTCGCGACGGCGGCAAGCACGACTGCGACCCCGACACCCGGCACGGCGACATCCGAGCCTCCCTCGGAGCGCGTTGACGACCTGCTGCGAGTCGATCCGCTGGAGCTGGAGGTCGGCTACCGGCTGATCGCCCTGGCCGACCCGGGTCGCGGTGACTTACTGGAGCGCATCCGGGCGGTCCGGCAGCGGGTGGCCCGAGAGCTGGGCCTGATCGTCCCGCAGGTGCGGATTCGCGACGAGATCGGCCTCGGCCCGAACGAGTATCGGTTCAAGATCCGCGGCGCCGTGGTTGGTCGAGGGACCGCCTACGCCGGCCGTCTGCTGGCCGTCCCACCGGCGGGGCTCGTCACCCGTCCCGACGGTCGCGACGGCATCGACCCGATCACCGGCCAGCCGGCCGTCTGGATCCACGCCGACGGTCGCGAGGTCGCCGAGCTGGCGGGTTGCCGCGTGATCGACGCGGCCGCCGTCGTCGCCAACCACTTCGGCGAGGCCGTGCTCGGCCACGCGGAGGAACTCCTCACGCACGACCAGGTCCGACAGTTGCTCGATCGGACACGTCGCACCGCACCGGCTTTGGTTGAAGAGGTCGTGCCGGGCTTGCTACGAGCCGGGGAGGTCCGCCGCGTGCTCCAGAACCTGGTGCGAGAGCGCGTCAGCATTCGCGACCTGGAAGTGATCCTGGAGGCCCTGGCCGAGCACGCGGGCCGCACTCACGACCTGGACGAACTGGTCGGACACGCCCGGTTGACCCTGGGCCGCCGACTCGTGCAGCCTTATCTGTCGGCCGATGGCCGTCTGAAGGCGGCGACACTCGCCCCGAGCCTCGAAACTCTCGTTGGCACGCTGGACCGGGCGGCCCCGACCGCCTCGGCCGTTGACGGAGACCGACGCGCGGATCCTGCGCGCCGTCGCCGAGGCGCTCGCGCCGCTGATCGAAGCGGGCTCGCCGACCGTCGTGCTGTGTTCGCCCGAGTCACGACTCGCGCTGAAGGACCTCGCGAGCGGCGAGTTGCCGCGGCTGGTCGTGCTGAGCTATCCCGAGGTCCCTCGCGACGTCCCGGTCGACGTCGATCGGCACGGCGGAGTTCGAGGGCGATGCATCGGCCATGAGTTCGACCACATCTGTTTTCAAGATCGTAATATCCAGTTTATTTTCACAATAATGCGTTTTTTAAGTGTAAACCAAGGTTGCACGAAAATGGGAACATGCTAGCTTGTCTCGCGGCCGTGGTCGGGACCATCCGGTCGGCGTGTGGGAACCCGGATCGCTGGGCGGGTCCTCCGCCAGAAGCCGCGGGCGATCGATGCGGGCTCGGTGGCGGGACTTCTCTCCAGGGCCGTTGGCGAGGCGATTGATGGGGACACGGCAATCAGCACTCGACACGCGGGACCGTACGACCGGGGCGGAACGCCGCCAGCGGACGTACCGGGCCGGCTCGTTGCGCGAGGCGCTGGCCCAGGTTCGCCGCGATCTGGGTGGCGGTGCGGTCATCCTCGGCACCCGAGAGGTCCGGAAGCGGCGCCTGCTCGGGCTGGGTCGCCGCGATCTGGTCGAGGTAACGGCGTGTGCGGAGGGCGGCCGGGGGCCGAAGGATCGAGGGAACGAGGGGACGCTGGGATCAGGGCCCGAAGACGGGCACTTGACCCCTCGGCCACTGGGCCCCTCGGTGCTCGGCGAGCAGTTGAGCCAGCTCCATGCCATGGTCGAGAGCCTGAGCCGTTGCGGCCGGCTCGACCATCTGCTGCCCGAATTGCCCGGCGAGCTGGTTCCCACCTACGCGACCCTGGTCGAGGCCGACGTACCCGAGGCCCTGGCGAGGCGGCTCGTTCGCCATGTCGCCGAGCGGCTGGAGCCGGATGAGGTCCACCAGCCCGAGGCCGTCCACGAGGCGTTGCGCGAGGCCATCGAGAACTGCCTGCCGATCGCCTCGCCGGTGCCCGCCGTGCCCGGCACCCGTCGCGTCGTCGCGCTGGTCGGGCCGACCGGCGTCGGCAAGACGACCACGGTGGCCAAGCTCGCCGCCAATTTCAAGCTCGCCCACAACCTGAGCGTCGGCCTGGTGACGGTCGACACCTATCGGATAGCCGCCGTCGAGCAGCTTCGCACGTATGCCGAGATCATCGACCTGCCGCTTGCCGTTGTGAACACTCCCGAAGAGATCTCCGAGGCGATCGATGCTCTGGGGCCGGTAGACGTCGTGCTGATCGACACTGCCGGGAGAAGCCCACGCGACGAGTTGAAGATCCGCGAACTGGCCGACTTTCTTGATAGGGCGCACGCGGACGAGGTCCACCTGGTCCTCAGCGCCGTGGCGGGTGAGCGTAGCCTGCGCGCGGCCGTCGACAAGTTCGCCCTGGTTCGCGCGGATCGTTTGATCTTGACGAAGCTCGACGAGGCCGACGGCCTTGGCGGCGCCCTGGCGGTTATCGGCCAGGCGAACCGGCCGTTAAGTTATCTGACGACCGGCCAGGCCGTGCCCGACGACATCGAGCCGGCCAACCGTCGTCGCCTGGCGCGGCTGATTCTGGGGGACGAGGTCGTCGCCTGAGTGGCGGGTTCCATCGACGACGAGGAGGTGCCCATGTCCGATCAAGCGTCTGCGCTACGGCAACTCGTCCGGGCACGTCCCGGATCGACCGACCGGGACGAGCCAATGCCCGGCCCGTCGCCGTCGAAGGCGATGTCGCTGGCCTTCACCAGCGGCAAGGGGGGCGTGGGCACGTCGAACCTGGTCCTGAACCTGGCGATCGCGCTGAGCGAGTACGGCCGGCGAGTCGTCCTGGTGGATGCCGACCTGGGCCTGGCCAACATCGACCTGCTCTGCGGCCTGGCCCCGTCCTGTGACCTCGGCGAGGTATTCCGGCGGCGGTCGACCGCTGGCTGATGCGATCGTCGAGGGACCGGGGGCCGTCCGGATCGTCGCGGGTGCCCACGGCATGCGAACCCTGCGAGAAAGCCTGGCCGACGGCCCGGAACGGCTGGCAGACGAGCTGGCGGAACTGGAATCGGATGCCGACTTCGTGCTCATCGACTCGGGAAGCGGCCTGGGGCCGGGGATCGATACGGTCGCGGCGGCGGCCGATCAGGTCGTCATCGTCACGACGCCGGAACCGACCTCGATCGCCGACGCCCATGCCACGATCGGCCGGTTCCGGAGTGGGACGACCCTCCGCGCCGTGGTCAACCAGGCGACCTCTCGGGCCGAGGCGTCGGATTGCCTGGCCCGCCTGTGTGCCGCCAGCCGTCAATTTCGAGGGATCGTGGTCAAGCCGCTCGGGCACGTTCGTGCCGACCCTCGGGTCGGTCGTGCCGTCCGCCGACGTCGGCCGTTCCTGCTCGAATGCCCGCGAAGCGTGGCATCGCGAGGGGTGCGCCGGCTCGCCCGGACGCTGATCGAGGAGCGTCAGCCACGCAGTCGCCGGAGCGGTGTCTTCGCCGCCCTGGCCGAACTGCCGAATGTCGGGCCTGGAAAATGGCCCGGCACGATTGGATCGTGAATTCCGATCGTGAGGTTCAAGCCGGCCCTGCCGGTTGTCCGATACGTAACGTGAAGGCGATGTTCCTTGGACAGCGCACGACGGGAGGACGGAGTGGGTCGTCCGGGCCGCACGCTCGCTTGAGCGGGGCCGCGACGCCACTGTGTTCTCGGGCCAGGGCCTCGGGAAGCCGCCCCCGAAGCGAACGACCCACGGGCTCAGGAAGAGCCCGACCGCTGCGCAGCCGACATGGAGGTCAGGATGCCAACCAAGCTGGACGTGGATGTCACGGAACTCTGGCGGGAGTTCAAGGAACGTCCGACCACCGAACTCCGCAACCGGCTCGTCGAGCGGTATCTGCCCCTGGTCAAGTATAACGCCGAGCGCATCTGGCAACGCCTTCCCGAAGGGGTCGATCTCGACGACCTCATCTCGGCGGGTGTTTTTGGCCTGATGGATGCGATCGACGCCTTTGACCTGACTCGCGGGGTGAAGTTCGAGACGTACTGCGTGCCTCGCATCCGCGGGGCCATGCTCGACGAGCTACGCACCATGGACTGGGTGCCTCGCCTGGTGCGTTCCAAGCATTCAAAGATGGAGGAGGCCCGCAAGTCGCTCGAGGCCCAGCACGGCCGCCCTCCCACCGACCTGGAACTGGCCGAGAAGCTGGGCGTCTCGATGGAGGAGTACGAGAAGATGTCCTCCGACGCCAATGCCGTCGGCCTCATCTCCCTTAACAAGAAGTGGTATGAGACCGACAGCTACAAGGACGTCCGCGAGATTGACATCCTCGAGGACAAGAAGGGGGAGGACCCCACCCGACGTCTCCAGCGCAAAGACCTGATGCGCATGGTGACCAGGGGCCTCAACCGCAACGAACGCCTCATTATCATCCTCTACTACTATGAAGAATTGACGATGAAGGAGATCGGCGCCACCCTCGACCTGAGCGAGTCGCGCGTCTCGCAGATGCACTCGTCGATCATCCAGCGACTTCAATCCCAGCTTCATGCCCGCCGGCCCGAATTCGGGACCTGATCGGCCCGCACTCGTTCCGCTGGCACCCGTAACGACACCGACCCGCGCGGTTGGCCATGGATGGCCTCCCGCGCGGGTCGATGTTTTCGCAGTCGGGCCCTGTCAGGGTCATTCACAGCTTGGGGTTCCTCTTCTCGCGAGACGGGGCCTGGGGTAAAACGAACGCGCTGCCGTGCCAGGTCGGGAGGTTTCGAGAGTGCCGGATAACCGGTGGCCGCGTCGCGGCGACGAACGAGGTGCAGGATGCCCGAGCCGAGAGGAAAGTCGCTCCCGCTGAGCGCTCCGCGGACGTTCATGATCGATCTGCTGCACCACGCCAAGCAGATTCCGACGGTGCCGGTCTGTCGCGAGATGAACGTCTCCCGGCTGATCGACGCGCGCCGACGGCATCCGGCGCGGCCGTCCTGGGCCTTGCTGTTCCTGAAGGCGTATGGACTGGTCTGCGCGGATCATCCGCCGTTGCGTCGTGCCCTGATTTCGTGGCCCTGGCGACGGCTCTACGAGCATCCCCAGAGCGTTCTGCGCCCTGGCGATGGAGCGGACGTACCGGGGCGAGGAGAACATCTTCGTCGGCCTGTACCGGGCGCCGGAGTGCCAGTCGCTGGCGGAGTTGCAGCACTGGCTCGACTGGTACAAGCAGACGCCGCTCGAAGAACTCGGGTTCTTCCGCCAGGCGTTGCGGATCAGCCGGCTGCCGGTGTTCCTGCGACGTTTCCTGTGGTGGAGCACCCTGGAGGTCTCGGGCTTCAAACGGGCGAAACGGTTCGGGACGTTCGGCCTGTCGAGCTACGGCGCCCTGGGGGCGGAGTCGCTGCACCCGATCTCCCCCCTGACCACCACGATGACCTTCGGCCCCATCGATCCGGAGACGGGCCGGGTGAACGTCAAGATCATCTACGACCATCGGGTGCTCGACGGCGCCTGTATCGCCCGCCGGCTCGCCGACGTGGAGGCGACACTTCAGGGAGCGATCCTCGATGAACTGGAGCGCGCCGCGGTCGCCGCGATCCCACCAAGCGATTCCTCGCGCGAATCGGCAGCGTGATCCGGAATCGGATGGGGGATTCACCACGGAGACACGGTGGGCACGGAGAAGACAGAAGGAGAAGAAAGAAGAGGAGAGGAGACAGAGAAAGAAATGAGGAGAGATGAGGCAAAGCCTTTGGGCCCTGGAGTGACGGACTGACGCACGAAGGCTTTGCCTCGGCCACCCGACCGACGTATCTTCCGGGAGATCGGGAGGTGCCGGATCGTCTCTTACATGGTCTCGTCGGCGACCTCGCGGTCGGTGGTGACACGCACTTCCATGCGGCTGAGCAGTCGCTTGAGTTCCTCTTCCTTCGAGTTGATCCATAGAACGTTGTCGAGCACGATCGCCTTGCGCTCATTGGGGATGTGGAGGACCAGCCGTCCCGATCGCAGCAGCGCGTATTCGAGGATGTCCGGGATCTCCTTGTCGAACTTGAGGTTCCAGGTGGTGAACCGCTCCAGGTCGCTGAACGGGCCGTGGTTGTGCAGGATCTCGTTGGGAAGGACCTCCCAGTAGTCGAGGTAGCGCGTGCCCAGGATGATCGCGAAGTTAATGAAGATCACCGTGGCGATCAGGAAGTAGAACGTCGAGTTCGCCGCCGCGTAGATGTTCTCGAGCACCGCGACCAGCGGCGGCAACAGCTCGAAATACACGTTCAGCCAGAGAATGAAGAACCCCAGCGATGCGAACAACAACACCAGCGCAATGACCGTGAACCGCGGGAAGTCGATCGACATGATCAGCAGGTTCAGGGCGAGGACCAGCAAGAAGGACATCGCCAGCACGTTCTGCGTCGAGCCGAATCGGCTTTTGGGCGACTCCTTCACCACCGTCTTGCCCTCAGCCGTCTTGACGGTGTTCGCTCCGGCATCCTGGTCGACGAGCGCCACGAGGTTCTTCGGGTCGTCGGTCCGGTCGCTTATGAGCATCATGCCGATTCCGCAGACCAGCGCGGCGATCAGCGTGGGCACAATGAAGATGATCTTCGGATAGGTGAAGATCCGCACCCGGTTGGGAGCCGCTCCGCCCGTGTTCGGGGCAGGCGCGGGCTTATTCTCGTTCTCGTCGGCCATGTCTCAGTTCTCCTTGCAACGGGCGCACTCCGGGCGTCGCCGGGAAAGACGCATGGTAACGCCCCGGAGTCGGCCGGTAAAGTCACCGAACCGCGTGATCCCGAACGGGACCTTCCCCGTCCACTCCGGACGAGCCGCGCCAGGTGTCCGCGTGGTGTCGCGGAGCTTGTCTCGCGGGAAGCCATTCGTGCCTCGCCCCACTTCCTTGGCTCGCCGATCCGTCGAAATCGTAACCCCTGACAGGGAACATTGTTCGACCCGGCTCAGGGCACCTCTCGCTGGGTGAATCGAACTCAACCCAGGGGGGCCGCGAGCAGTCCGGCCCCGTCGCGAACGCCAGTCGCGGATGGAGGACGATCGCATCGTGAAGCCCCTGGGCAGTCACGAGCACGGCGGGAGGCACCGCCGGCGCCGCGTAGCGTCCCCAGGCGAACGGGATCCACGCGACCACCAGGGCCACGCTGATCCACCACCACAGACAGAGGACCGTGCGCGCCGAGAACCGCCGTAGCCCCTCGACCGATTGCCAGATCGCAGCGAGAATGACGGCGACGAAGACCTCCGGGGCGGGTCCCGACCAGCTCGGCCACGGCCCGGAGCCGTTCCACGCCGGGATCGAGCCAGATCTTGCGGCCGAGGAAGGCCATCTGGAGTTGCGCCGTCCGGCGATGCTCGTTCAGCAGCGCGTACAGGCCGGACCGGAGGTCCGGATACAGGGCCGGGTTGATCACGATGAAGACCACCCCGGCGACGACCAGCCCGATCCCGAGCCCCAACGCCGGGGCCATTGCCGGGCGGCCTTCCGGCCGGATCGCCCGGACGATCAGAACGAGCCAGAGGACGCCGGCCAGCGCGACGACGGTCAGGGCGTTCAGCTTCGACCCGCAGGCCATCGCGAGGGTTAGCCCCGTGGCGATGCCCAGCCCTACCGTTGCGGCCCGGGACCGAGGGACGCCCCCGAAGGCCGGACGGAGCAGCGCCAGGAGCAGACGGACGGCCACGATCGAGAAGAACAGCGCGATGATGTCGACCAGGGTACGGGAATAGGCCACGACGATGATCGGGTGAGTCGCGAACGCCAGAGCGGCGAGCACGCCGGCCGCCCGTCCCGAGCAGGCCCGGCCGATCGACGCAATCCCCAGCGCGAGAGGAACCCCAGCACAATAACCAGGGTACGGCCGATCCGCAGTTCGTCCGGGCGAACCGGCCGGAAGACCCCCATGCGGACCGATCGTTCGACGCCGGGCGTCATGCGATCCGCGACCGCCTGCCGCTTCGCCCGGTCGTCCCCCTCGCCCCACTCCCAGCAGGTGATGTAGAACGCGCCGAGCGCGTCAAGCGTTTTCACATGAATCCCGCCGGCGACGAGTGCGGCGCCGATCAGATACTTGCCGATCGGCGGGTTCTCCTGGGCTGGCAGCAGGCGCCAGTCCGGGTGGTCCAGCTCGCCCCGCGCAATGGCCAGGTCGTAATAATAGGCCGACCCGATCCAGTACACCTCATCGACGTGCGGCCTCTCGTCGTCGAAGCCGAGCAGGCCGAGCCCGCCGACGATCCCCAGCAACAGCAGCGCCATCATCAGGACCTCGACGACCCGCCGTTGCCGTCCCGATCGTCGATCGTCCATGGGGACATCCTCACCAAAACTTCGCCGAGGGCACATCGAATCCGGGAGGAACGGCTCGATCGGGTCGTCGAGAGGGCACCCTGACCGACATGTCCCCCTCTCACGTCTCACCTCGGGCCGGCACCGGTACCTGCACGACCCCCGGTGTCGGCCCTGTTCCCTTGTCGTGAGTTGTCCCGTAGTGGTTGACCTCAACGCGAGGCTCCATTCCGGTCCCCAGTCTCGATCGTGACAACCTCGGGCTTGCTCTCGGTGCCGAGACGATCGACCGCGGAGACGACGATCTCGCTCGCCCCCGTTGCGCCGACGATCGAACCCAGGTTGATCCGGGTGGTCGTCGCGGGGTAGGTCGTGAACCGCCAGTCCGCCCCGGCGGGCCCAGACGCTCCAGAGGAACGGCGTGGCGTCACCGTCAGGCGGGCGGATCGTGAGGATCGCCCGATCGTCGGCAAGGTCCAGCGAGACGGACGGGCTCGACGGCGGCTCCCGATCCAGCCAGGGGGACGCGGGGACCAGCGCGGCGTTGCGATAGAGGTCCTCGACCAGCCGGTCGTTGAAGCCCCGGCGGTTCTGCAACAAGGGCCTCATGCTGAACAGGACGTTGCCGTCGGCCCCTGCGGTCTCTCGAAGGATGGCGATCTGGCCGAGGATCTCCTCCGGCGCGTACGATCGCTCACTCTCTCCGACCCGACTGGCGCTGAGGCCCGGCCAGATGTGGCGGCCCTTCGTGTTCTGGGAGATCCAGTAGTTCAAAAGCGGCCGGAAGGGCTGGCCGGGGGCGTCGATCTTCCAGTAGAGCTGCGGGCTCCAGTAGTCGCACCAGCCGTTGCGTAGCCAGCGCTCGGTATCCGCATACAGGCTCGCGAACTGGTCGAAGCCGACGACCCCCTCCGGCCGTCCCGGGCGCGGGATGCCGAACGGGCTGACGCCGAACTGGACGTGCGGCTTGACCTCGTGGGTCGTCCTGTACATCTGTTCGACCAGCGCGTTGATGTTCTCGCGCCGCCAGTCGGCCCGATCGAGCATGCCACCCGTTGCGCGATACGCGTTCCAGCTCGGGTCGTCGGGGAAATCGAGCGTGCCATCGCCATCGGGGTCGGCGACCGGGTAGGGATAGAAATAATCGTCGATATGAACGCCATCCACGTCGTAGCGGCGGACGACGTCGGCGACGACGGCCAGCGTCTGCTCGCGGGCGGCCTTCTCACCCGGGTCCATCCAGAGGTAGCCGCCGTACTCCTTGACCCACTCCGGGTGGGCCTTCGCGACGTGGCTCTCGACCAGTTCGTATCGCGATCCCGAAGGCTTCGCCCGGAAGGGGTTGAACCAGGCGTGGAGTTGCAACCCGCGTCGGTGGGCTTCTTCGACCCAGAACTCCAGCGGATCATACCCGGGGCCCTTTCCCTGCGTGCCCGTGAGCACGGCCGACCACGGCTCCAGGTCCGACTTGTAGAGCGCGTCGGCCGCCGTGCGGACCTGGAAGACGATCGCGTTGAGGTTCAGGGCCGCGACGCGGTCGAGGATGGCGGCCGCCTCGGCTTGCTGCTCGTCGGCGGTCAGACCCGGCGTCGAGGGCCAGTCGATGTTGGCGACCGTGGCCACCCACACGGCCCGGAACTCGCGAGGGGCCGGCGGTGGACCGGAGGTGACGGAATGGGCCGCGCCAGAGCAGGTGAGGATCGCGGCCAGGAGGAGGGCAGGCCGTCGTAACATGGTGGTCCTGTTCAGCATCCGGGGTGCAGGTCGATCGGCCAAGAATCGTCGATTCTAGCCTGGATTTCTCACCAGGGGAATGGAATCGGGCTGCCTTCTGTGTCATAGGTTGATCTACCACAACCACCTACGACACCCAGAGAAGGCAGCCCGATGACCACAGAGTGTAACTCATCGGACCTCGACTTTCCCATGGTCGGCCCCCGTCAAGTCCTCGCCGACTTCGACGGCGGCGACATCTCCTCCGACGGTGCGGCGCTGCTGCTCCGCGAGACCGAGCGACTCACCGGAATCATCCGTCAGTTCGCCGCCTGTTTCACCGACCACCGCAACCCGGACCTCATCGAGCACACCGCGGAGGAGTTGATCGCCCAGCGCGTCTACGCCCTGGCGTTGGGTTACGAGGACCTCAATGACCACGACGACCTCCGCCGAGACCCCTTGCTCGCCACCGTCGTCGGCACGCCCGACCCCAAGGGCAAGACCCGACAACGGGAGCGCGACCGTGGCAAGGCGCTGGCCGGCAAGAGCACGCTGAACCGCCTCGAACTGACCCCCGTCGGCGCCGACAAGGAGAGCCGCTACAAGAAGGTCGTCTGCCGCACCCACGACGTCGAACGCCTCTTCGTGTCGCTCTTGCTCCACGCCCACTTCCGCCCGCCCGAGCGGATCGTCCTGGACCTCGACGCCACCGACGACCCGATCCACGGCCACCAACTCGGCCGCTTCTTCCACGGCTACTACCAGAATTTCTGCTACCTCCCGCTGTACATCTTCTGCGGCGATCACCTGCTCTGCGCCCGGCTGCGGCCCTCCGACATGGACGCTTCGGCCGGGTCAGTGAAGCACCTCCAGAGGATCGTGGCCCAGATCCGCCAGTCGTGGCCCGACGTCAAGATCACGATCCGCGCCGACAGCGGGTTCTGCCGCGAGGCGATCATGGCCTGGTGTGAAGCCAACGGCGTGGACTACGTGCTCGGGCTGGCGCAGAACACGCGGCTCAAGGCGATGATCACCGCCGAGGCGGAGCAGGCTCGCCTGGAGTTCGAGCGGACCAAGGAGGCGTCCCGGGTGTTCGCCGAGCTCCGGTACCGGACGCTCGACAGCTGGAGCCGTGAGCCTCGGGTGGTGGCCAAGGCCGAGCACCTGGCCCGGGGCGTCAACCCGCGGTTCGTGGTCACGTCGCTGGCGCCCGAGGGTCGCGCGGCGAAGCCCTTATATGAGGAGGACTACTGCGGCCGGGGCGAGATGGAGAACCGGATCAAGGAGCAGCAACTGCACCTGTTCGCCGACCGGACCAGCACGGCGACGATGCGGGGCAACCAGGTCCGGCTGTTCTTCTCGTCGATCGCCTACGTGCTCCTGGAGGCGCTGCGTCGGCTGGGGTTGGCGGGCACGGAGCTGGCCGAGGCGCAGTGCCAGACGATCCGGTTGAAGCTCCTGAAGATCGGGGCGCTGGTCCGGGTGACGGTACGGAAAATGTGGGTGAGGCTGTCGAGCAGTTGTCCCTACGCCGAGGCGTTCCGGCGAATGCATGCGAACCTGGCGCGATTGCGACCTCCGCTGAGATGCTGAACTGAAGAAAATTTCACAGCTGAGACTGTGAGGAGGCTTCGGTGACGAGGTCCGGCGATCGAGGTGCGTCCCGGCTTCGCCACGGGAGCCTCGATCGCAGGCGGGCCGGGGTGTCCGACCAGGTCCGGACGGGAGAGAGAAGGCACGAGATGGACAACGGAGCCCGGCCGGACGACCATCAGGGTGGCGAAGGGGCCGGATGACTCGGCGAAACGGCTCCGAGACAGGATGGTGAGAAATACAGGTTAGGGGCGCCACGAAATAAGCGTAGCAAACCGTGTCCGTCCCGCTATCCTGTAGTTCATGGTTACTGACCCCGAGATCAAGACCCGCTTCGAGATGCTCGCTCCGTTTCTCAACGAGCGAACACGACGGCTCGCTGCCGCCGCAGAGGCCGCGTCCATTGGACGCGGCGGCGTCGCTCGTGTCGCCCGCGCCATCGGGGTTTCCAGGCGGGCGATCGCCTCGGGGCTGGCCGAGTTGAAGGCTCCCGAGGCCCCGGAGAGCGACCGTGTCCGCCGGGCCGGGGGCGGACGCAAACGGACAGTGGATACCGACGGCACCCTCCGTAGCGACCTGGAGCGGCTCATCGACCCGGTGACCCGAGGGGACCCGGAGTCGCCCTTGCGGTGGACTTGCAAGAGCATCCGCAACCTGGCCGACGAACTGAAGCGGATGGGGCATGCCACCAGCCACCGCATGATCGCCGAACTCCTCCGCGAGCTGGGTTACAGCCTCCAGGCCAACCGCAAGACGATCGAAGGCGGGAACCACCCGGACCGCAACGCCCAATTCGAGCACATCAACCGCAAGGTCTGTGCGGCGCTGAAGGCCGGCGAACCGGTCATCTCGGTGGACGCCAAGAAGAAGGAACTGGTCGGCGACTTCAAGAACGCGGGCCGGGAGTGGCGGCCCGAGGGCGACCCGGAACCGGTCCGAGTGTACGACTTCATCATCCCCGGGCTGGGCCGGGTGACACCCTACGGCGTCTATGACGTGGCCCGCAACGCGGGATGGGTCAATGTAGGGACGGATCACGACACTTCAACCTTCGCCGTGGAGAGCATCCGGCGGTGGTGGGACTCGATGGGGCGGGCGTACTACCCGGCGGCCAAGAGGTTGCTGATCACCGCCGACGGCGGCGGGAGCAACGGATCGCGCGTCCGGCTCTGGAAGCTGGAACTCCAGCGCCTCGCCAGCGAGACGGGTCTGCGGATCGCGGTGTGCCACTTCCCGCCCGGGACGAGCAAGTGGAACAAGATCGAGCACCGGCTCTTCGATTTATCAGCCAGAACTGGCGCGGCCGGCCGCTGGTGAGCCACGAGGTAGTGGTCAACCTGATCGCGGCGACGACGACCGAGACGGGGCTTGAGGTGAAGTGCGCGGGGATCGCAACTCCTATCCTTCGGGGGTGAAGGTGACGAAGGAGGAGATGAAGGGCATCAGGCTGAGGAAAGACAAATTCCACGGCGAGTGGAACTACACGATCCTCCCCGCCGCGTCGGGCAAAGGGGGCGAGATGATGCAGAGGCGATTGACCGTCGACGAAGCGATCCCCCACGTCGGCGTCGGACCGGTGAAGCTGGGCATGACCCGCGAGGAAGTCCACCGCGTCATGCCAGGCCCGCGCGAGTCATTCCACAAGGACTCGAACGACGAGTACGAGACGGACGCCTTCCACGACAGCGGATTCCAGGTCTTCTACGGTGGTGAGGGGCCTGTTGTGGAGTATATCGAGCTGTCCAGGGAGGCCGGCTTTCGAGTGCTCTACCGGGGGGTCGATGTTTTCGCAACGCCCGCCGATCAGGTCCTGGCCCATGTGTCAGGTGACGCGGCGTTCGACCCCACGGACCCCGAGTTAGGCTACGCCTACATATTCCCCGATCTGGACCTCAGCCTGTGGCGCCCGGTCCTACCGGAAACGCCCGAGGACCCGGAGGGGCGTGAGTTTTCGACCATCGGTGTTGGTGTAGCCGGCTATTACGGCGACCGTCGCTGATACATAATCTGCTTCATGTGCGGTCACATTAAAAGCCTTGGTAACGAGATTTGAAGCGAGACACTTATTTTGTGGCGCGGCCTTAGAGGAGAGCAGTGACCCGACCGTGACTTCTCCGTGACATCCAGTGACATCTCAGTGACAGGGGGTGTCACCGGGGCGCCATATCTTTGAAGACCTTGCTCAGAGCGACCCGGAATGAGATCGGGATGCCAAGATTCACGAGCGACTTGTTGGTTCGGGATGCGTTCTGACGGATTGCCTCGTCCGAAGTCTCGGCATCCCCATGGACATGATGGGCGATGTCCGAGAAGGTGGCGGAGTCCCGATCTTGCATGAACTCCACGAGGGCCGCTTGGGTCGCTGCCCCGCGACGACGCAGCTCTTCCACGGGGTCTACCTCGGTAGGAGGTCGCGATTCCCGGTCCTCTTCTGTGACGACGGACTCGCAAGATTCCACCGGCCCTCGGTCCTGCTGCGCCCCGGTGTCCAACTCATTGTCCGAGGCGACCTGCGCGGCGTCGGGTGGCTCTTCGGCCCTGGCCTCGGCCGGGGGATGTAGCCCGGCGATCGGCCTCGTTTTCAACCTCTCGCCGTAGAGGGGGCTCCAATCGCGACTGAGGCCGATGTATTCCAAAGCCCCTTTCAACAGGTGGAAGGCGCTGTTCAGGGTCGATTTCCGCTCATCGTCGATCAATGGATAGCAGCGCCCGAATCTCGGGACTTTGCGCCATCGTTCCATTGCCGGTCGAAATCGAGCTTGCCCTTCCTCCGGTGTCATTGTCGGATGGAAGCCGAACTTCCGGCCTTCCTCGGCCCAATGGTCGATGTCCGGAGGGAATTCCAACCCCCGGCAACCGGCTTGCCACGAAAGGGCGGCCTCGTATAAGGGTCGCTCCACCTCATCGCGAAACCATGCCTTGCGGCTCTCGAGCTGTCCCCGCGTCGTCGGGCTCGATCAGGATCTCCCAGCCCCATTCCCGAGTCACCTCATCGAATACTTCGACGATCACCCGAAGGCCTCGGCCGATCGGGTGGGGCCAGCCCTGGTTGGCGTCGATGAGAGGGCGGACAGGGCGGAGGGTGTCGGCAAGGTTGGCGAACGGGGGAAGGAATTCGTCTTCCTGATCGAAGGCCGCGCTGCAACGGAGCGAGTTCTTGAGCAAGAAGGCCCAGAGCGATTCGTAGATGTCGCGGACCTGTTCCTCGGACGGGATGCGGACAATGGGCATGGTCATTGGTCCCTGCTCCTATCGTCGGGCCGCCCGACCGGGGGCGGCGGAGCAGGGATCGCCGCGACCCGCGCCGGTGCTTGGCTGGCGGTTGGCCGACCGTCAACCGTCCCGACATCGGGAGTATACCAAATGACAGTGTCCGGGGTAGTCGGATGCGAGTCTCTGGCTATGATAAAAGTAAGATATGGGAAAACCTTCACCGATCCGGTGTCGGTCCCCGCCGGTTGATCCGTCCCGACTTCCGTAACACTGGAGGAGTCCCCGATGCCGACTCGAAAGCATCGCAATCCAGGCGGGCGACCTTCGAAGTTCGATGTCGGCACGGCGCTGGCGATCGTGGCGGGTGTGAGGCAGGGCAAGCCTCGTGACGAGGCGGCCAAGAGGGCGGGGGTCGGGGCCTCGACCCTGTATCGGTGGGTCCAGAGCGGGAAGGCGGGCGACCCGGCCTTCGTCCCGCTCGTGGATGCGCTCCGCCAGGCCGATCGGGCACGGCTTGATAGCTCGCTCGCCCGAGATTACGCCCGGCTCGTGCTGCGATCGGTGTTATGAGAATCCGCCGAACATTTCCGAACGATCTCGGGACGATTGGCGGGGGTGGGTTTCGAGAATCGGATTCCTGCTAGCAATGGAATGGAGCAGGCATAGGCACTCCCGAAACCATGCCCTTCGCGTCCACCCGAAGTGAACGATCCCGACTCCCGAAACCCCCGGTCACAAACTGCTACATTTGGCTACAAAATGGCCCGTCCCTCGAAGTACACTCCCGAGGTTGGCGATGCCATCGTGGCGGTGGGGGCCTCGGGGCGGAGATCGTCGGCCGATGCGGGATCGCGGCGCCCTCCAAGACCGGCTTCGTCGGAATCGGGCCGGTGAGCTTCCATTCGCCGATTGGGCGGTTCGTTTCGATGCGGCCTGGCGGAAGGCATGTCGGGCGCGGTTTGATGCCTCGTGGCAACCCTACGAGGCCAGGTCCAGGGAATCCTGGCGATGGTCCCGGGTATTGCGAGAGGCGTGGTGGCTGGAATGGCTCGGGCCGGAAGAGTTCTGGAGCCGTCGCCTGACGTGGTTGCTCCGCAAGGGGCATCATGTTGCGTTCCGCCGCCGTGGCCAAACTGAGGGCTGAAGGTTTCCCCATAACGCGACACCATAAAAAAGCGCCGGGGATGGCCAACCTTGGTCTCCGGTCTTGCCCCCAAGTCGCAACAACCCATGGGCCTCCTCAGGACGTGCCGGCGATGTTCGTCTGGTTCTGTCCACCCACGTTGACGACCTGGACTGCGGGCAACCCGACCCGGCGAACGGCCGCCAGCGTCCGCACCAGCGAGTTGTACCGTGTGGTTGCGTGGCGGAGCATCTTCATCCGGTGTTCGACCTGCCGGATCGACAGGCCGCTCATGTCGCCGTAGGCGACGACCTCCCGGTACCGCATCGCCAGTCAGGCAAGCGACGTGGTGACGGCAAGCGTCCATTCGACCGGATTCGGGTTCGGGCCGGCCAGTTCTCGGGCATACGCCGAGATCCCGGCGGATCTTGGTTTGGGTCTTCTCGCTCTCCTTGCCCGATCCGGTGGCGTTCTTGACCGCGACGTTGAGAATCCAGTCATCAAGACGAGAGTCGAACCACTCGGGCAGCGGTGGCGACGGGGGCGCAGGTGGCCGTGGACTGTGTTGCGGTCGCTTCGGTCGCCACTACTTCGGACATCGCTGCTTCCTCCAAACCCCACGCTTGGGGCGGTGGTAGCCCAGTGTATCCAGATAGGACGACGCCCCCTGCTGGACACCGGCCACGAGGTCATCGAGCCCGCGATCCCGCCGGGCTTCCTCGTCCCGGTAATAACGCTCTTCTTCCCGAGCATCAATCCGCTCGGCCCGGTATTCCTCAGCCCATCTGGGCGAAAAGTTCGGCCCGTTCGCCGCGTCCCATGTACTCCGACACCACCTTCCCGCCAGCCCGGCGAGATCGGTAGTAATAGCGGTTCCCTTTGATGGTCTTGAAGCCCATCGCCCTCCACAACCGTCCGAGTTAACCTACAGCCGAGAGGGTGCCCCACTT
>CAVZZM010000011.1:0-15563 GCA_963779675.1 uncultured Isosphaeraceae bacterium | reverse complement strand
GTGGGAACGAGGGACAGCAGGCCGGTGGAGTTCACCGAGGAGTCTAATGGCACGGCCATCCGGGCGCGGATTGTTACGGGGGACGGATTGTGTCGATTGCGACGACCAAAGGACGCGATCGACACAATCCGAACGCGGGAGGCTCGTCGAACGTTCTCTCGACAGCCAGGCCAGGGGCCGGGGCCGGTGCGATCCGGGCCTCGCCCCCGCCGTGTTCAGTAAGAGTCCGCGCTGATGACCTCGCTCCCGGCTCGGGTGATCAGTGCCTTCAGGACGATTTCATTGACCGCATCGCTGATGAAACGCACCGAGCCGTCGGCGAAGAGAGCGTTGAAGCCCCCCGGATGCTTCGAGCCCGTCTGATCGGAGGGGTTCGCCTCCGGATCGAACGGGATGCCCTCGGGCTTCGTCCAGGGGACCGACTCCTCGGCCTCGACGACTAGCAGGGTGTTCGAGGTGCCGTCGGTGAAGTTCTGGATACCAGCCGGTTCGGTCAGCTCGAACGCCGCTCCCGCGCCGACGAAGACGCGATACCCGGTGTGGCCCGGTTGAAAGGTGCCGCTCGGGCAGGCGTAAACCGGCGGCATCTGGTCGATCAGCGTCTTGTTGTGGGGGCTGTCCCAGGGCTCCTCGAGGTGGAACTGCTCGTACAGCGGGGCCTGCTCGATGTAGGGCAGGATCGCCACGCGCCAGCTCAGCAGGGGCGTGCCGTCGTCGCCGGTGATGGCGGCGGCGGGGAAGTGATTGAAGGTGCTATGGTAGTTGTGCATCGCCAGGCCGAACTGCTTCAGGTTGTTCGTACACTGGGCTCGACGCGCCGCCTCGCGGGCCGCCTGCACGGCCGGCAACAGCAGCGCGACCATGACGGGGCCGGAGCTGAGCGGGTTGATGCTCGGGACCGAGTCGCGGCTAGTCACGGTCAAACCCGCGTCGTCCACGGTCGTCGCGACCCAGCCTGGGAATAGGAATTGGCGGATCGCGTCGGGGTCCGGGACGAGTTCCCGATCGATCCGCAATCGCTTCAATGCCTCCATCCCCTTCGGCGATCCCGGCTTCTCGCCGGCTTTCCCCATGAGTTGCAGGAAGAACGGCAGGTTGGCGATCACTTCCGGGACGACTTCGCGCGGGTCGCTGTAGCTCAGGGCGACAAGGCCGTCGGGCAGCGTGCCATGTTCCTGTAGGTCGTTCGCGCCCGGCTTGCTTCCCAGCGCCTCGCGAGCGTCCTCGGGAGAGATGGACAGGGCCGCGTACTCCTCACCGATCACCAGCGCGGGCCGTATGCCTTGCGGCAGGGGGGCGACCTCGGGCGGCATGTTGAGGGCGTAGCCATCTCCCTCGTCGAGCCGTACCAGTTCCGGCACCGGCCCCTGACGGATGGCTCGGGCCATCTCTCGGTTCAGCGTTCGGTTCAGGGCCTCGATGGTTTTTCGGAAGGACTTCGGGTCGCGCATCTGAACCAGCGCCGTGAGCTTCGGTGGGTGGAAGATGAACTGGGCCATGCCACTCCAGGGGTCCATCGGCATGGTGATCGTCTGCGGCTTGATGTAGAAGGCCCACTTCGGCCCGAAGGCATGCAGGACGTCCTCCCGCAAACGTAGGCCAGACTGGCGCCGGAACTCGTCCTCGAATCGGGGCAAGACTTGCCCGATCTGGGGGACGGTCGCCGCGGCGTCGAGAACCTTCTCCAGGTCGATCGACAGCACGGTGAAGTTGCGCAGGCCCTCGGGCAACGGGGGCAGGTCGTCGGCGTGGAAGGTCGGCTGATCGAGCGCCGCCAGCACCCCACGGCGTGGCGATGGCGCCCTGATCCGGCTGACGCTCACGATGGCTTCGTCCTGGAACCCCCAGCGGTAGTCGATCCGCTCCACGCCGTCCAGCCCCAACTGCTGGGCCTGCGGGGGCAGTGGGACCGCCTTGATGTCGAGGAACCCCAGGCCGACCGGCTCGAATGCCCCCTCGGCCTGGAGCAGTTCCTGACGGATCGGGTGATCGGCGGCGCTGGGGGCGTCCCCGGCGATCGCCTGCATCACGCGCTCAATGCCGGTCTCGAGGTCCCCACTGACAACGACAAGGTCGTCACCCTCGACAAAATACGCGACCTGGGGCGCCTCGCCGAACAGAGTGAGCTCACGCCCGCCCACGTTCCTTGTCTGTGGCACTTGACCCCGGTCATTCTGTCGGATGAGCTTCTCGAACAGGGCGCGGGGGCGTCCCGCTCCCGCCCCACGAATCACCGCCGTGATCCGCGGGTCCTTGTCCTGTTTCGGCTTGCCGGCGATCCCCAGGACAAGCCCCTTGTGAACGACATGCTCGACCATCTCGGCGGCCTCCGCCCCCGTGACGGCCCGGCCCTGGGGACCAGCCGGCATGGAGTCGGCGAGCTGGCTGATGATCTGCTCGAACATGGCCCCGGTGGTGGTCTCATTCAGCACCCTGGAGGCGGCGGTCTTCTTCCAGGCGTCGGCATGGGCGTCGAGCCCATCCCACTCCAGGTAGCCAATCAGGTCCTGGCTCGGGACGTACTTCGCCCCGTTGCCCGCGTCCTGACCGGCCGCGGAGACGGCCAGTAGCATGACCAGCGCTACCGTCCCGGCGGGGCGTAGGAATTTCCGTTGCGCTCGCTCGCATTTCATCGCTCGGTTCTCCTGGCTGTGTCGACTCGGCCGGACCGTCGAACGGCCCTTGCCTGAGCGGATGACCTGAGCCCACGCGCGCATCCTAAATCCGAAAGAATTCAGTGTCAACACGCTGGCGGGGTTCGTCAGGCTTCGGCCGGTGGAAGTTCGTGCTCGGAATGCGATTCGTGCGCGCGGAGATATGCATCAAAGGCTGCCGAGCAGGTGGGCGACTGGTCTCAGGTAGCCCACCGAGTGAGCCAGCCAGTCGAGGTCGCGATCTTCCCAGGGGACAGCCTCGACAACGTCCGGCCGTTCCAGCGAGCCGTCCGCGAAGCGTCGCTCACACGCGGCAGCCAGGTGAACGACCGCGGCGAGCGATTCCGGTCGAAGTTCGGGAAAGTGGGCCAGCCAGGCTCGTTCGTAGATCGGCAAGTCATAGATCCGCGGGTGCAGTTCGATCGACAGGTTCACTCCCGGGTTCGCCGCCGTCAGCCGGGCCAGGATCTCGGTAATCGGCATGACGCCGGAGCCGATCGGACGAGCCTGCCAGCACAATCCGCGGTCGGTAAACGCCAGCACCGCGTCCTTGATGTGGGTACACAGAACCAGCGGAGCGAGTCGCTCGGTCGCCTCGATCGGATCGTCGAGCCGCAAGACGAGGTTGCCGGTATCAAGCGTGACGCCCGCGATGTCGGTCCCGGCGGTCTCGACGAACCGCAACAGTTCGTCCGCAGTCAGGTCCGCGTGGTTTTCCAACGCCACCCGGAGATGCATCGACCGCAGCAGTGGTCGCAGCAGCCCCAGAACTTCAAGCGTGGCGGCCTGTTGCGTGGTCCAGTCGGGATCGACTCGGAAGCGATCGTGGCGGTCCCCAACGTAGGCCCGAGCATGTCGACACCCAAGCGCGGCAACCGCTTCGAGATGGCGCGCCAGGTCGCGGGCATGCTCCCGAGGCGTGATGGACCTCCCCTCCCGACGCTCGTGATGGATCGGGTTCGGCGACGGAATGCCGACCTCCAGGTAGAGACTCATCGACTCGGCTTGCTCGCGAAACCGCTCCAGCCGAGACGGGTTGAGATCGGGATCGATGGTCGACGGGAGGAGAAATTGCACACCGTCGAGACGCCGCTGGCGAGCCAGCTCCAGGGTCTGTTCGGCCGTGAGGCCACGGTGCGCGATCGTGTAATCATCGATCCCGATCAGCATGTCCGAGGTCGACTCCGGGGGGTGAGGCTCCAGGTTGGGGCAAGCGGAGGGACCAAAAATTCCATCCAGGCATGTCGCGCGTGGGACTCGGGCGTCGAGGGTCGCGATTTCCTTGATGGCCTCGCGGGCGTGCTCGCGTCTTCGAAAGTCGTCGCCACGATCGCGACAGCAAGGCCCGTTTGCGATGACGCATTCATGCCTGGGCCGCGACACGCGAGCGATCGGCCCCGCCGCCGACCGCCTCATTCACGATCGCAGGATCTTCCCTGACTCGCAAGTCGCTCACGGTCAAGGATCGTTCACCAGACCGCCCGTGTCCCGCCGACCGTTCACGATTCAACCTGAAACTCACGTTCGATAGTCGAGTTCATGATCGCCGGAACGTCAATCTCGAACCCATCCGAGATCGTCACAGGCCCCATTCATCCGATGAGGCTGTCGGCACGTCGGCGATTTTTTCGACTGAGGGATTTCGGGTTCCGCAGGACGGCCCTGGGCGCAACTCTTGTCCCACGAATGCTCAGCGCGACCGGTCATCGAGGCCACCTTCGTCGCGGTCCCCTCGGGGCAAAAAAACGGCGAGGGAGGGACTTGACGAGCGGGAGATCGGGCTTTATTGTGGCGTTCGATGGTGAGCGGCACATTACTGCTCGCATTCAAAAGATTCCTGATTGCCTCTCGATCGGTCCTCACGCCTACCCCCATTCCGCCGGCAGTCCTTGTCGGCCGGGCGTGATCTCGCGATAAAAAAACGGAGTTTGATTCTCAGGCTTGCAGGAAGCGTGCGCCCTGAGTTCAACCTCCACGACGTGGGTCGTGGTGACGGAGACTCTCCGTAACTTCGGCTCACCCCTCAGAGCGGCCGAGTAGCCCGTGGGAACCTTCCAGCAGGATGCAGGAAACCCACGGGCTGCACCGGCTCGCTTCTGTATATTGGCTTATTTTGTCAACGCGAACATGCCTGATCCGGCTGCGCGACCCATTGACCGCACCGTCGGGACCGGGCGGCACGAATGCACCCAACGCATGTTCAAGGGATTGGGGTGTCCCGGTAGAACGAGCCGGCCTGGTCGCGTAGCATGATGGCGTCCGGGACCGCCTGGCGGGGCGTGGGTTCGTCAGAGTTTTCCACCGTGGCGGTGGCCAGGGGATCGACCGTCGCGCAACCGCCACTCGCCCCGAGGAGGGCCGTGGCCAGAATGAGGCCGAAGCTCAGGGGTTGGCGTGGCATGACCGACATCCTCCGGCCGTTTGTGAAACACGAATACAGATGTGATGACTTGCGACTCAGCGAACCGGATGAACCGTTTCGATGATCTGGGCTGTCGCATTGGGAGGGGAGGCTAACTCGCTCTCGCAGGTTGGTCAAGGTCGAGTCGGCCCCTTCAAGGAGGGGACAATGACACGCCGACGATCTCGGCCGGAGAATCGTCGCGAGCCGGGGCAAGTTCCTTGCTCGTGGCCTTCCATTGCGGTAGAGGAAGGCCCATGGCGACCCATTTTGTCCTGATCGGCCTGGTGGTCAGTTCTGCCCTCTCCTATGCATGGCCCGGCCTGACCGGCGGCGGTTTCGATCCCTTCCTGGCGAGCGCGGCATGGTTGTGGCCGTTGATCGCGCTGGCGATGTTCGCCGTGGGATGGCTCCTACCCGGCGATGAGTTGCGGCTGGTCGCAAGCCGATGGCCGGTCGTGCTCGCCGGCACGGCCTTGCAGTACACGGCCATGCCCGTACTGGCCTACGTCGGAGGCCGCCTCGCGGGCCTGGAGGGCGACCTCCTGGTGGGCGTGATCCTGGTCGGTTGCGTTCCCGGCGCGATGGCGTCGAATGTGCTGACCTTGCTGGCGCGAGGCAATGTCAGCTATTCCGTCTGCTTGACCACCACGGCGACGCTCATCTCGCCCCTGGTGGTCCCGTTCGCGTTGGCGGTGGCACTGGGACGGCAGGACGTCACCTTCCCGCGTGGGCAGACCATGCGGGACCTGTTCGCTTATGTCGTGCTGCCGGTGCTGTCCGGTCATCTGTTGGGACGGTGGCTGGTCCGCTGGGAGCGCTGGGCACGGCCGATTGGGAACATGCTGGCGAACCTGGTGATCCTCTGGATCATCGCCGTGGTCGTGGCGGCCAACCGGGACGCGCCTGGCCGAGTTCAACCCGCGTCTGATGGTCGTTTTACTGGGTGTCAACCTCACGGGTTACCTGGTCGGGAGGCTCGGGGCGTTCCTGTTGAAGTTGCCGGGGCCAATGAGTCGGGCATTAACTCTCGAAATCGGGATGCAGAATGCCGGGCTGGGCACGACCCTGGCCCTCAGCCTGTTTCCGGAACATCCGGCAGCCGCGATTCCGGGCGCTCTGTACACGTTCGGTTGCATGTTGACCGGCACGCTCCTGGCCTCGTTCTGGTCGCACGTCCCGCCGTCCGCCGAGCGGCCCCGGTAAGCCGATCCGAACGAAAAAACGAGTTGTGATGCGGCGACGAACCCGGTCTATTGCACGGATTCCGATTCGGAGTAGAATGACGTGCTTATGTCGGCCTGGCCCCGGGGCGCGGGGATCGGGCCGTTGTTTTCCACAGTCTCCGTTTGCGACGGGGGCGACCGGCCCGAAGACCCGCCACGATCCGAGCGGGCTTGCGCCGCGGGCAGGTTATTCCCCACAGCGGTTGGAACATCCCGGGAACCCTATGGTAGATCGCAATCTGCTCCGTGAGTTCGACATTACCGACGAAGAGCTCGACGCCATCGTCGTCGACGATGGCGATGGCGAGCTTCGAGGCTCGTCTCGGCGAGAGCCAGGAATTCGAGATCGGCACGATCGTCGCCGGCAAGGTGATCGAGACGGTCGGCGACCAGGTCGTCGTCGACATCGGCTACAAGTCCGAGGGCCTCGTCCCCCTGCAACGAGTGGGAAGAGGAAGAGGAGACGCCCCAGCCCGGCGACCCGGTCGAGGTCCTGCTGGAAGGCATGGACGACGACACCGGCGAGATCGTCCTGTCCCGCCGCAAGGCCCACCGGATGCGCGCCTGGGAAAACGTCATCGCCAAGCACCACGAGGGCGACGTCGTCGCCGGCCCCGTCACCAAGAAGATCAAGGGCGGCCTGCTGGTCGACATCGGCGTCAACGTCTTCCTGCCCGCCAGCCAGGTCGACATCCGCCGCCCGTCGGACATCGGCGACTACATCGGCCAGACGATCGAGTGCATGATCCTGAAGATCGACGAGAGCCGGCGCAACATCGTCGTCTCCCGCCGCAAGCTCATCGAGATCACCCGCGAGAAGCAGAAGAAGAAGCTTCCTCGAGGAGATCGAGGTCGGCCAGGTCCGCAAGGGCCAGGTCAAGAACATCGCCGACTTCGGCGCGTTCGTCGACCTCGGCGGCATCGACGGCCTGCTGCACATCACCGACATGAGCTGGGGCCGCATCAACCACCCCAGCGACATGGTCACAGATCGACGACCAGATCGAGGTGATGGTCCTGCACGTCGACAAGGAGCGCGAGAAGATCGCCCTGGGCCTGAAGCAGAAGACGCCGAGCCCGTGGCAGAACGTCGAGGAGAAGTACCCGGTCGGCTCGCGGATCTGGGGCGACGTCGTCAACGTCATGTCCTACGGCGCGTTCGTCAAGCTCGAAGAGGGCATCGAGGGCCTGGTCCACATCTCCGAGATGTCCTGGACGAAGCGGATCAACCACCCGAGCGAGCTGGTCAACATCGGCGACAAGATCGAGGTCGTCGTCCTCGGCATCAACAAGGAGAAGCAGGAAATCTCCCTGGGCATGAAGCAGACCCAGGCCAACCCCTGGGACCAGGTCGCCCAGAAGTACCCGCCGGGCACGATGATCGAGGGCACCGTCCGCAACCTGACCAACTACGGCGCGTTCATCGAGATCGAGGAGGGCATCGACGGCCTTCTGCACATCTCCGACATGAGCTGGACCCGCAAGATCGGCCACCCCAACGAGCTGCTCGAGAAGGGCCAGCAGATCTCCTGCCAGGTCCTCAACGTCGATCAGGACCGCAAGCGGATCGCCCTGGGCCTGAAGCAGCTCAAGCAAGACCCCTGGGAGAGCGACATCCCCGACCGCTACCAGCCCAACGACACCGTCACCGGCAAGGTCACGAAGCTCACCAACTTCGGCGTCTTCGTCGAGCTGGAGCCGGGCCTCGAGGGGCTGCTGCACATCTCCGAGCTGGCCGACCACAAGGTCGACAGCCCGGAGGAGGTCGTCAACGTCGGCGACGAGATCGAGGTCAAGATCCTCCGGGTCGACCGCGCCGAGCGCAAGATCGGCCTGTCCCGCAAGAAGGCGGCTTCGCCCCGGGCGAGGGCGAGGAAGGACGAGGAAGCCGGCGACGACGGCCGCCGGCGGCCGCCCGCGCCGAGCAGAAAGAACTCAAGGGCGGCCTCGGCGGCGGCGGACCGCTGTTCAGCCTCGGCGGCGCCGCGGCAGCCGAGGAAGGCGAGGAGCCCGGTTCTACCGAAGAGGCCACCTCGACCTCGACCGAGGAAGCTGGCGCAGACCGAAGAGGCCGGTGCGACCGAAGAGGTTATCTCGACCGAGGAAGACGCCTCGACTGAGGAAGCCGCCTCGACCGAGGAAGCTGCCTCGACCGAGGAAGCCGCCTCGACCGAGGGGACCGACGAGGACAAGCCTGCCGAGTGAGTCCTTCTCGACCTGCCTCCCTCGGAACAGGGAGGCAGGTCGAAGGACTCACCAGGCCAACCGATGCGAACCGCCGGCCCGGGGCAACCTGGGCCGGCGGTTTCCTTTCATGCGCTTCGGGCAGGATCGCGTGCGGTTCGTGCGATGGATGAGATCCAGGGATCGCTATCCGGGAACGAAGGGCCGTCGTGGCGCGTCCCTCGACCGCGATCACTCGGGCCGGAGTTCCTTCGCCTTGCCCACCATCTGAAGGAACTCGCGGCGATAGCCCTCGGGTCGTCGCCGATGCTGGAACCGGCCAGTTCGAGCACGGCGTCGAAGTTGGCGTTCCCCCTGTGCGGCGAGTCGCGCAGGAGCATCCCGAAGGCCGCCACCGCGGCGGCGAACCGGGTGTCGTCGGTCGGCGTCGGCGAAGTCCTTGCCCTGGTCCTTCACCGGCACCTCGATCAGCTGGCTGGTGTCGCCGTCGGGCTCCTTGTATCGCAGGGCGACGGTCATCAGTTCGTCGCCGGCGTTCTCGCTGTCGAAGGCGATCTGGTCCTGATACTTCAAGGGACGGACATCCGGCAGGTCGATCGTCGACCCCCGGCGGCACCGATCTCGTAGAGGGCCGTCACGGTGTGCCCGGCGCCGATCTCGCCGGCGTCCTTGGTGTCGTCCTCGAAGTCCTCGGTTCGCAGCATGCGGTTCTCGTAGCCGATCAGGCGGTAGGCCTGGACCTGCGCCGGGTTGAACTCGACCTGGATCTTGACGTCCTTGGCGATCGTCACCAGCGTGCCGCCCATCTGCTCGACGAGCACCTTGCGGGCCTCCTTGAGCGAGTCGATGTAGGCATAGTTGCCGTTGCCGTGGTCGGCCAGCGCCTCCATCTTGGCGTCCTTGTAGTTGCCGGTGCCGAAGCCGAGGACGCTCAGGAAGACGCCGGTCTTCGCCTTCTCCTCGATCAGCCGGGTGAGCTGGCCCTCGTCGGAGACGCCGACGTTGAAGTCGCCGTCGGTGCAGAGGATCACGCGGTTGATCCCGCCCTTGATGAAGTGCTCGGCCGCGACCTTGTAGGCGAGCTGGATGCCCGCGCCGCCGGCCGTCGAGCCGCCGGCCTGCGAGCTGGTCGATGGCCGAGAGGATCTCCTCCTTGTGCTCGCCGGAGGTCGAGGGCAGCGCCAGGCCCTCGGCGCTGGCGTAGACGACGATCGCCACGCGGTCGTTCTCGCCGAGCTGCTCGACGAGCATCCGCATCGCCTCCTTGACCAGCGGCAGCTTGTTCGGCTCGTTCATCGAGCCGGAGACGTCGAGCAGGAAGACGAGGTTCGTCGGCGGCCGCTCGTCCAGGTCGATCTCCCGGCCCTTCAAGGCGATCCGGGCCAGCCGATGCTCGGGCGCCCAGGGGCATCGGGCGACCTCGACCCGCACGGCGAACGGGTCGCCGCTCGACGGCGGTTCGTAGTCGTAACGGAAGTAGTTGACCAGTTCCTCGATCCGCACCGCGTCCGGCGGCGGCAGCATGTTCTGGGCCAGCAAGAACCGGCGGACGTTGGCGTACGAGGCGGTGTCGACGTCGATCGAGAAGGTCGACAGCGGGTTCTGCGACGACGGCCAGGAACGGGTTGTCCTCGATCCGGCCGTACGCCTCGGTGTTGTGCTCGACCTCGTCAGGGGGGGCCTCCGCCGGTGGGGTTTCCAACGCCTCACGGTCGGCCGCCACGTCCAGCGCCACCCTGGGCGAGACCGACGCCATCTCCGAGGTCGGTAGCGGGCTGGTCATGGCGTATCGTTCGGACGCCGTCTCGGTCAGGCCGGCTTTTCGCGCCGCATCCTTCTCACCGCATCCAGCGAGTAGCGCAGCGAAGCTGGTCAGGACGAGGACGAACATTCCCCGGGTGCCCGGATGAGGGCGGCGGCAAAAGCTTTGCATTGTTCCCTCCGTCATGTTGTGGGACGTGAGTCGTTCGGAACTGGGACGTGGTTGTTGTCACTGCATCAACGTTCGACGGGCTCGCGGCATTAGAGAATACGGAGACGCCGCGCTCCGCCGTGGGCGCTTTCTTCGGGGACGTCACGGAACCCCATGGACGCGAGCGGGCCCTCCCGGCCTGTTGCTGGCGTGCTCCACGGTTCGTTGATCCGCCAACACAAGGAGGACGGTTCAACCGTTGAGGGGCCCGACTCTTGCGGCGGCTGCGTTGAAGGTTTGCGGTCCGAGGCGATAAGATCGTTGCACGGCCGTTCTCGGAACGAGCGGGTGTCGCCTCATCCTCTTGTCGAGGGCCTTGTCGATGGTTCGCGCGTGTTGGCCAACACGGAGAGTTCGATGAGCCAGGTGGGTGAGTTCCGGACCAACCCCGTCCGTGTCGGGTACACCGTAACGATCACGGGAGCGTCGCCACCGTGACGAACCAACCTGACGCGGACCGAGAGCGAACGGTCCAGACCGCTCGAACGACACAACGACGCAGCCGAAGCACCCGGTATCCGGCCGTTCCCCTGGGCGAAGCCATCGAGTTCTGCAAGCGGATCGACGATCGAGGGCTCGACGGCTTGCCGGCCACGGCCATTGCAGAGGGGTTAGGCTACTCGAACGTTCGTACCAACACGTTCTCCTCGAGCCTCAGCAGCGCCCGACAGTTCGGCTTGCTCGCGATGGCCGATGAACGTTACACCCTGACGGCGCTCGCCCGATCGATCCTTCACCCAATCGAACCCGGTACGTTACCCCGTCTCCGCCGTGAAGCGTTCCGCGAACCGCCCCTCTATGCGAGCCTGTCGAGCCGGTTCCAGGAGCGCCGACTGCCTGATCCGACAGCCCTGGCGAACATTGTCTACCATCACGACGGGATCACCGCATCGGCCAAACAAGCGGCGGCGGAGGCGTTCCTGGCATCGGCCCGGTTTGCCGAGCTTGTGGATGCCGACGGGGCCTACGGCCCCAGGAGGGCCCGACAACCGAGGACACAATCCTTCCGCAGTCTCCTGAGCTGACCTCTCGACAGGGCGGGGATGCCACGCTCGGTGTCACGCCGCGGCCGTCCGGGCCTCCGTCATGGTCAGACGCGGCACGGGCAGGTCGGCCGGGACGCGAGCCGGCCCCCGTGCGGATCGACCTCCGGCTCTGGGGGGCCGACGCGGGCAAGGTCCTGCGGGTCCGGCGCCCGGAGTCGATTACCGCGGAGAGCTACGATCGCTTGCTCGCCGCCCTGCGCCTGCACATTCAGGTCGTGGGTCCGGATGTCGAGGACTCGTAGACGCGGGACGCCGGGACCTTCGACCGCCCGGATCGCCAGACCTCAGGGTCAGAGGCCTGCGGTACACTGCTGGATCAGCCAGGTGTCCACGTCGGAGAGCATCGGCGAGGTGAGACGGTTGGCGCATGGGTAGGACTGGAATGCGACCGGCAACCCCGCGGCGCGGAGGGTGTGAACATCGCGACGAGCCCGGGAGACCTGGGCGCGAGCGTTCCACTCGCCGTGGACCACCAGGGTCTTCAGGGAGCGGCAGGCCTCCAGACGGGCGGGGGCGTGAAATGCCCCGGCGGGGAGCCAGCCGTTCATCGCCACGACACCGGCGAACCGATCGGGATAGCTCAGGCCGAGCCGATAGGCCAGGGCCGCCCCTTCGCCAACCCCCACCAGGAAGATCCGCTCCGAATGGACGTGCAGGGCACGACGGAGCCCGAGCACGGCCGAGAAAACGGCCTCGTCGATCTGCTCCAGCACGTTCGGGGGCTTCGGCATCGAGTGCGCGTCGGAACGACACCCCCGTGGGCTCCGCGGGCCCGGAGATCACCGCTCGACGATCCGGGCGGGCGAACAACGGCCCCAGCCGAACCCGGCGGGTTGCCCCCGGCGGATGATCGATTCCGGTCCCCGCAGGCCCAGCCCCACATAGTTCCGCCAGCTCATCGACGGGATTGAACGAACTAATTGATGCTCGTCGCCGCCTCGTCCATGAAGAAGTACCAGCAACGGATAAGGATAATTGGGCTCATACCGCTGGGGGATGAACCGCGATTCCGCGAACGTGCTGCATACGCCCCCGCCCCAGAATGGGGTCGCGGTCGGCCGGTCGCAGGACATACCGCGTGCTCCTCGTAAATATCCCGTCGGGCTTGGCGTGTCGTCCCGCTCGTCCCGTATTCCTGATCGTGAACCGGTCGTGATTCCGGCCCTGACGGCGTTGCGCAAAGCATAGCCACGAAATACCCGACCTTCAACAAATTGCCTAGTCCATTTGGGCTTTTTCTAAAGTTTTCGTGGGGATGAGCCGAAATCGACCCTCAATCTGTATCAATGAGAACCGAAGGTGCCGATTACGCAAGACGTTATGGAATGTTGTGTGGCCCCTGTTCCCGGGCGTCGGTGGAAGTTGAGGCCATCGGACCCAACCCCACTCCTCACAGATCATCCATGATTGCTGATTGCGGGGTTGCCTGGTCGCTTTCTGGGCCTGAAATGGGCCACGGTCGCAGGGCCATTCCAAGCTCGGGATATCCGGGAGGGCGAGGCGCCCGCCGAACCGTCGTCCGGGAGGGCGAGGCCCCGGCCGAGCCGTCGGGATGGGTGGCTCGGCGAGGGCCTCGCCCTCCCGGACACGGTGGCGACTTGGACCTTGGAATGACCCTGGCCACGGTCGGCTTGTGCTGGACGGGTCGGCAACCGTGTCGTAGCATCGGTGCGGTTCGTGCCCTGGAGAGACGCCAGGGGGTTCGTGAGTCGTGCGGGGGCGATTGCGCGAAGGAGCGTGTCGATGAGTCAGGCGTCCTCGGTTCCGGATGACGGCGGATCAGGCGGAACCTCGTCGGTGCAGCGCTGGGCGTATGCCACATTCGTCGTCCTGTTCCTGATGAACCTCCTGGACTACCTGGACCGCAATGTCCTGTATGCCGTGCTGCCGCAGGTGAAGGTGGACCTGGGCGATCAGCAACGAGCAGGCGGGGCTGCTCGCCACCTTTTTCCTGATCGCCTATTCCGTCTTCGGCCTGTTCACCGGGTACGCGGGCGACCGGATGCGGCGGACGTACTTGCTGGGGCTCGGCATCGGGATCTGGAGCCTGGCGACGGTCGGCAGCGGCCTGGCCAAAAACTACGGCCAACTCGCGCTGGCGCGGGCGATCCTGGGGATTGGCGAGGCGACCTACGGGGTGATCGCCCCGACGCTCTTGCTGGACCTGTTTCCCCGACGACTTCGGGCACGGGTCATGTCGGGGTTTTACCTCGCCATGCCGATCGGCAGCGCCCTGGGGATCGTGATCGGCGGGGCCATCGCCTCTCGAGGCGATGACTGGTTCGCCGGCACGTTCCTGGGGCCCTACGCAGGGCTGGCGGCTGGCGTTCTTCCTCGTCGGGTTGCCCGGGATCGTTGCCGCCGTGTGCGCCCTGTTCCTTCCCGAGCCGGAGCGGGGCGCCAGCGAGGACGTCGGGGACGGTCACGGCGGGGGCCGCGTGCTCGCGCAGGCCTCCTGGGCCGATTACAAGGAACTGATGGTCAACTCCTCGTATACCTATGCCGTCTTCGGCATGGCCGCCTACACGTTTGCCATCGGCGGGATGCTGGTCTGGGTGCCGTCGTTCCTCGTCGAAACGCGGGGCATCGAGCAGGGACGGGCCACGACGATCCTGGGCGCGGTCACCCTGTTCGCGGCCCTCCTGGGCATGAGCGTCGGCGGCTGGCTGGCCGACCGGCTCGGCCGGACTCGGCCTCAGGCCCTGTTTATCGTACCGGGCCTGGCCCTCCTCGCGGCGGTCCCCTTTATCTTGCTCGGGCTGTTCGCTCAGAGCGAGTTGTGGATCTTCGTCGGCATCTTCCTGGCCGAGGCCCTGATGTTCGTCAACACCGGCCCCTGCAACGCGGTGATCGGCAACGTCGTGCAGCCGAACATGCGGGCGGCGGCGTATGCGATCGCCATCCTGATGATCCACTTCCTCGGCGACATCTGGTCCCCCTGGCTGATCGGCAAGGCGGCCGACACCTTCGGCCAGGCCGATACGATGGCGACCGGCGCTCGGCCAGTTGCTGGGGTCTCTCGGCGCGGTCCCGACCGTCACCGCGGACGACCGGATGCAGAACATCCTGGCCGGGCTACTGATCGTCGTGCCCGCCGTGGCGCTGGCCGGAGCGGTGTTGATCGCCGGTGCGCGGCACCTGCCTCGCGAGATGGCCTTGATGCTGGCCCGGTTCCAGGCGTCGCAGCGGGTGGGCAAGCCGGACTCGACGACGGATCATCTGGGCTGACGGCGGGCCTGGTCTGTCTCCCGGGCCCGCGAGTCGTTTCCCTCACTCCGACGGCTTCGACGCCGCCAGGGCCTTGTCGATGTAGGCCCCCATCGCGCGGGCCGGGGCGGTGTCGATGCCGTGGATGACCGGCTCGTTCCGCCACATTGCCTTGACCGACGCCGTGATGCCCGGGTCGCCGCCGGTGAACTCGGCGACCAGCCCCATCCAGCGGCGGGCGAGCTCCTGAACGCGGGGATCGGACGGGTCGGTGCCGTTGTCCATCTCGGTCTGGACCTCGGCCATCAGCCGGGGCCATTCCGCCTCGACCTCGCGGATGCGTTCCTGGCCGACGCTCTCGGCCCGCGCCTTGAGCTGATCCAACTGTTCGGGGGTGTAGTACTTCTCGATCATCCGGGCCTCCTCGATGGTTTGCAGAAACTCCTCGACGGGCACCTCGCCCGCCGTTCGCAGGTGGGATGCGATGGCCTCCAGGCGATCGCGTAACCGCCGTTGCCGCGCAATCTGCTCGGACAGATGGGCGATGTGCCGCTCGATGACCGGCAGCGGCGAGCCGTCGCTCCGGACAAGCTCCTCGCGGACCTCCTCCAGAGAAAGCCCCAGGCTACGCAGCGACACGATCTGCTGGAGCCGGACGACATCGCCCCGCGTGTAGAGCCGGTGTCCCGACCCGGTGCGGAACGACGGCGAGAGCAGGCCGATGGCGTCGTAGTGGTGGAGGGTGCGGACGGTCAGGCCCGTGCGGCGGGCCAGGTCCCCCACTTTCCAGGGCCCGGTCATGATCGCGCTCCTCGATGCTCGGGACCGTGACGACACGAAAAGGATACGGCCTGACGTAACGTCAGGATCAAG
>CAVZZM010000010.1:0-405696 GCA_963779675.1 uncultured Isosphaeraceae bacterium | reverse complement strand
TCGAGGTCAGGACAGTACAATCAATCCATCATGCCACAGGAGACTCAAGTCGCTCCAGTGCGCAGAGAGCATAACTAGCAGAATCATCGGCTCGCGTCGATCTCGTGGATTCTAGCGGAGGCTTGGGTCGCAACCCGAGGGAAAGTCCGGTGGCATGTCCACCCATCTCCCGCTGGTGCATCCTCTGCCTCGACATCTTCTTGATGGCATTGTCCCTGTCACCTTGAAGACTGATCACGAGTCGCGAACTACCGTTCGGCGCTTCCTGGCGGTAACGCCGGAACAACTACAAGACCATTGAGTTTATCGCCAGCGAGGGAAACGGCCACGTCATCCGCGGAACGGAAGGTTATGCGGTATTGGTGCTTGGGTCTGTATAATCGAGTCGAAGGAGTCAGATTGCTGAGCGCCAGAGGAAAATCCATGAGTGCCACAATTGACCCGGGGGGTTTGGGGGGAGAGTCCGGGCGGGGCATCCGAGATGTCCGCCTCGTGGAACGGGCCTTGAAAGAGCGGTGGCCGATCCCCAAGGCCCTCCGTGGCCCGCTCATCGAGCGGTTGGCCAGGATCGTCCGAGATTCCGAGGCCAGCCCGAGGGAGGCGATCTCGGCTGCCCGAGCCATCTTGCAGGCCAGCAAGATTAACCTGGAACTCATCGGCGCGACGATCCGGGCCGACGAGCACGAGAACCTGACCGCTCGCGTGGCTGAGTTGGAAGAACGCCTGGCCGAGAAGCCCGAGGGGGCCGATCGACGCTGAGGCTGGCCGCGACGGAACCCGGAGTCATGAGCCTGATCGGTCGAATCCGACGCCTGGAACGGATGGTCCCGGCCCCATACCCGCCCGGCTGGATCTTGGTGAACGAACCCCGGATCAAGATCGCGCCACGACGATCACGTCCGCCCGGCCCAGATCCGGCGGAGGACCGCCCTGGACGGCCTTCCTGGCCGGGGTTCGCGCCCTACTGGATCGACCCGAAGGCCCCTCGGATCGAAGCCCGAAGGCGGCCGAGTGCCAGCAACTCGGGGACTTGACCCATGGCGTCGTTGGCTTCCCGAATGGCCCGTCTGGAACGATCGGCGAACGCCTTGATTCGGTCGCGTTGCGGCTCGGCGCTCTGGACCTTGGTGATCCTGGAAGAGTCGAACGGGCGGCGATGGTACGCGCGTCGCTGGCGGCCCGCCTACATACCCGATGACGAGGACAGCGAGGACTGTCAGTTCCTTCCGCTGGATGTTGATCCGGCATCACTCTGTCCACCGGGCCGCCGCCTTCATGTGGAGACGGTCTTGCTCCCCGAGGGGATCGATCTGTCCGAAGCCCGCGTCGAGTTCCTCGGGCGGGGCTACCCGATGATCGACGGCAAGGCCGTCTACATCCCGGATGTCTTCGCGGGCGAAGAGGAAGGCTTGCCATGTCCCTATTGCCTCGTCGTGAATCACAACAGCTACATCTGGCGATTTCGCGAGCGGTCGCGTGAGCCGATGGGCATCGATAGCGCTATGCGATCGACCTTGAAGCCCAAGAGAAAGGCCCCGATGATGAGTGAGGAGCGGTTGTGCCAGGGGGTTGTGAACCGCTGCACGCCCGAGCGATCCCGCTACCGCGAGAGTCTCGCCTACTAGCGACGGCAGGAAGGGGCGATGCAGTGGGAAATCGCCCAGGAATTGGGCATCTCCCAGCAGGCCGTCTCGAAGCTCTTGCGCCGGGTTGACCGACGAATCGTAAGGGAGTTGCATGAGGACGCACAACTACTCAAGGCCCGCCAGGTCCGTC
Source organism: uncultured Isosphaeraceae bacterium (assembly GCA_963779675.1). Lineage (GTDB taxonomy): Bacteria > Planctomycetota > Planctomycetia > Isosphaerales > Isosphaeraceae > CAVZZM01. Next base: position 403,920 of record CAVZZM010000010.1, on the reverse strand, counting down.
GCTTGAGTGCGGTCTACGAAGAGGCGATGCGCCTGGCGGGAATCATCCAGTCCAGAGGAGGGGCCAGTTCGCCCTGGCGATCCCCGGTTCCTGGCGACGGCGTTGGCCGCCTTGGACGCTGAACGCCGGCTCTTCCGCCTGGACGAGTTGCCGAGCCATCCCGCCCGGCCCGAGCCGACGCAGATCCTCATCCGCCGGGTGGAACCCGAACGACCCCCGATGGCGCTGGAAGCGAACGGTCATCCCCGCCCCGAGGATGCGGTATAATCCCGCACATCGGGTGCGTCGGGCCGACTTGCAAGCGGCCCGGCCGAGCGGCCCCGGCGGTTCGGGCATCCCCTACCGCCCGACCCGCCGGGGCCGGCCCCGATGTTAGGTAGGGGAGAACATGGGGGACGAGGTTTGCCCGTTCTGCGGGTTCCGTAGTGAGTCCGTCTCCGAAGGCTGCATGGTCTGCATGGACGCGCAGGAGGGCCCGTCGTCGCTGCTCTCGATGAGCTACCGGGATGCCCCCGATGAGGCCGCCCGCCGGGACATCGCCCTGCGCGCGGTCGAGCTGGTGCGGTCCGAACTGACGCGGGCCGCCGATCTCGGCGAACGCTGGTTGTCGATCCTGAAGCCGTCGGAACGCCGGTCACCGGCCGTCCGGGTCGGCCCCGCAACCCGGACCGGGGACGACTACGGCGAGTTCTACCTCTATGCATTCGATCGGCTCAGGCGTTCATCCGGGCTTCTTGAGCAAGCGCGAGCCGACTTGCCCCACGAGTTTCATTTCATCGGCGCGACCGTGAGTGAGCTGGCGTGGGGGGTCGAGAAATGGCGAGTCCCGGACCCGGCCAACATCGAGGCCGTGACGGCTTCGTTCCGGTCGATCGTGACGCACATCGACAAGGCCAGGGCCGAGCATGCGGAGCGGCTCCACCGGATCGAGAACCGCATTCCGTTCCCCTGGGCGCTGAATGTCCCGCCGCCATCCCAAGTTGGCGGGGCCAGCCCACCGACCGAGGCTCAGCCGTCTCCCATCGAACCGAACACCGCCGTTCCCGAGGCCGACGCCCAATCGGCATCCGTCGCGAGCAAGAGCCCGAAGGAGCCCCCTCGGGAAGCCTTCGAAGCCTACGCATTGCATGTCGAGACGGCGTGGGATCAATCCTCCGTGGCCCGAAAGCTCTCGGAGTCTCTCGGCCGTCCCATATCCCAAGGCCAGGTCTCGCGGTGGGTCAAGGCGGTTCGCGAGTGGCGTGAGGCGGGGAGCGCCTCGTTGGGGTCCGACCCCACGACAAGGCCGAAGACGTTCCCGGTCGACCCGAGCCGCCTCGATCTCGGCCCCCGAGATCGAAAAGTAATGCGCGGCGCAAGTCTTGGTTTCGGAACCCTATGCCGCGGTATGCGCGTCCCTTGGCGGCATACTGCGCCGGGCTCCGTTTGAGGCCGCATGGTGCGGCCCTCAGATGGAGCCCCAAGTATGCCGACCGAGCGACCCGACGCCCTGCTGACCGCTCCCGAACTGGCCATCCGGCTCGGGGTGAAACCGGGGACGATCCGCCAATGGTCCCGATCCGGGCGAATCCCCGTCCGCCGGCTGAGCCCCAAGATCCTACGCTTCGACCTGGCCGCCGTCCTGGCCGCCCTGGAAGCCCGCCAGCAGGCCGCCGGCCGGGAGGGTGGTCACGATGCCTGACGCCCGTTCCGATGCCCTCAAGACGCTCGACACGCGCAGAGGAGCCGGCCCGCTACCCTCGAAGGTAGTGAATCTCTCTGAGGCCCTGGCCGAGACGGTGGCACGGCTGGCCCTGGCCGGCATCGAGCCGATGTTGACCCTCGATGACTGGCCGTTCGTCCTGAACTGCTCGCGCCGCGAGGTCGAGCGCATGAAATCGGCCGGGACGCTGCCCCCGCCCGATTTCCACGTCGGGAGGATGCCTCGTTGGAAGGCCGCGACGGTCCGCGCCTACATCGGGTCGCCCGAAAGGAAGGTGGCCCGATGACGATCGATCCCGTGGCCGACTTCGTGGCTCGCCTGGAATCGAGGGGGTGGGAGCCCCGCCCGACCGGCCCCGAGTCGTGGGAGTCGCGTTGCCCGGCCCACGAGGGCAACCGACGCAACCTGTCGATACGTCGTGGGGATGATGGCCGGGCGCTGATCCATTGCCATCACGAGCCCCGTTGTTCACCCGAGGGGATCGTCCACGCCCTCGGGATCACGCTGGCGGACCTCTACCCCTCGAACCCTGGCAACGGCAACGGACGCCCCTCGGGGAATCGGAGGGGCCATCCCGGGTCGGGGAGTCGAGTCTACCAGACGCCCGAGGCGGCCCTGGCCAGGATCATCCGGGACCATGGCCCCCCGAGCGAGCACTGGACCTACCACGAGGCCGATGGCTCCGAGTCGTTCCGGGTCTACCGATTCGACATCACGAACCCGAAGACCGGCCAGGCCGACAAGACGTATCGGCCCGTCCACCGAACCTCCGAGGGGTGGGCGCTGGGCGATCCGCCCGGCCTCTTGCCCCTCTACCGCTTGCCCGGGTTGGCCGACGCCACGAGGGTCTTTCTGCACGAGGGGGAAAAGCCCGCCGACCTGGCGCATCACCTTGAGATCAGGGTGACCACGAGCGCCACGGCGCGAAGTCGGCCCACAAGACCGACTGGAGCCCGCTGGCGGGAAAGGATGTCGTGATCCTCCCCGACCACGACCCCGAGGGGGAAGGCTACGCCAGGACCGTCATCTCCCACCTGGCGCCGTTGCGGCCCCGGCCTCGAGTTCGGATCGTCCGCCTGGCCGAGTTGTGGCGCACGGGCGAGCCGATCCCCAAGGGGGCGGACATCGAGGAATGGCTGGCCGACGGGATTCCCGAGGGGTGGGAACCCGAGCAATGCCGGGCGGAGCTGGAACGGGTGGCGGATTCCGCCCCCGAGATCGACCTGGACGCCAAGCCCGAGCCCTCTAACCCCGCCCCGCCCCTGGACTGGCCTGATGAACCGAAGCCCGTTCGCTACGAGCTGCGCCCCGTCCCGACGCTCGAGACCGGGATGATTCCCGACCCCTTGCGGGGCTGGCTGGCGGACATCGCGGAGCGCGTGTCCTGTCCGCTCGACTTCCCCGCCGTCGGCGCCCTCGTGGCGCTGGCGGTGGTGGTGGGCCGCAAGCTGGGCATCCGCCCGAAGCGGCAAGATGACTGGACGGTGGTCCCGAACCTCTGGGGAGGGGTGATCGGCCGCCCCGGCGTGATGAAGACCCCCGCCTTGGCCGAGGCGACCAAGCCCCTGCGCCGCCTCGAGGCCGACGCCCGCAAGCGACACGCGGCGGACTCGAACGAGTTCCAGGCCGCCGCACTCATCGCCGCCGCACAGGCCGAAGCCGCCAAGAAAGCCTTGAAGGATGCGGTCAAGAACGGGGAGTCGCCGGAAGAGCTGGAACGACTCGCCCGTGACGCGATGAAGGCCACGACGCCGGCCGCTCCGATCCTACGCCGCTATACATCGTCCGATCCGTCCGTCGAAGCCCTCGGGGAGTTGCTGCGCGACAACCCCGCCGGGATTGGCCTGATCCGGGACGAATTGCCCGGCTGGCTCCGCTCGTTCGATCGTTCCGGCCGGGAGTGCGACCGGGCGTTCTACCTGGAATCGTGGAACGGCAACGGCCTGCCGTTCACCTATGACCGGATCGGCCGGGGGACCATCGTCATCCCGAACCCGTGCGTGTCGATCCTCGGGGGGATGCAACCCGGCCCGCTCCGCGCCCTGCTGCGGAGCGTGGCCAGGGGCGAAGAGGCCGACGACGGGCTGATCTCCCGGTTCCAGTTGCTCGTCTGGCCCGACACGTCGGCCGATTGGCGGAACGTCGATCGCTGGCCCGACACGACCGCGAAGAACCGCGCCTATTCCGTCTTCCAGGCGCTCGATGTTCTGGACCCCTCGACCATCGACACCACGCCCGATGAGGATGGCGGCCCGCCGTTCCTGCGCTTCGAGCCCGAGGCCCAAGAGTTGTTCGACTCGTGGCGCGCCGGACTCGAGGCCAAGTTGCGGGCGACCTCCGAGAGCCACCTCATCGAGAGCCACCTGGCCAAGTATCGTTCGCTCATGCCGAGCCTGGCCGGGTTGTTCCACCTGTTCTCCGTGGCCGATGGCGCCGGCGTCTCCCCGGTGACGCTCCGCGCCGCCGAGTTGGCTGTCCGCTGGTGCGACCACCTCGAAGCCCACGCCCGGCGGATCTATGCGTGTGTCGCCGATCCCGACCTCGAGCCGGCCCTGGCCCTGTCTGCCCGGATCAAGGCCGGCGCCCTCCCGAGCCCGTTCACCTACCGCGACGTGTACCGTCGTTGCTGGTCTGGCCTGGACAACCCCGAGGCCACCCGCCGCGCCGTGGCGGCCCTGGAAGGGCTCGATTGGTTCCGCACGGTGGAGACACCCAACACGGGCGGCGCCCCTCGGGTGGACATCTACATCCATCCGAAGCTGCCCCGGAAGGCGCTATGAAATCGCGAGATGCCCGCCATACGGGCACTGACAGAACTGACAGAAGCCCCCGGAAGTGGCCCGGTCCGCCCTTCTGTCGGTTTTGTCAGTGCCCCGGAGGGACGCATCTCGGAAAAATCGGGCGAAGGATCACCCGCCCTTCCGCTGGCCGGGCTTCCGGTGGGCGAGTCGCGGGTCGAGCGCGTGCGGGTCGAGATCGAGCTGGCAGGCGAGATCCCAGAGGGTTTCCAGGGCGAGCTGCCGGCGCCCCGTCTCGACCTGATAGATGTACTGATCGGAGAGCGACATGGCCTCCCCGAGTTCCTTGCGTGTCATGCCCCTGGCCACCCGAGCGGCGCGGATCGCTTCACCCATCGCGTTTCCTCCAGTATTGCTCATGATCTCCATTCTAGTTCACCGCTAGAAAAAGTCTAGCTAGGGGCTTGAACAAGATCTAGCAATTAGCTAGAATACAGGTGTCCTGAGTGAAGGGCACTCGGGAAACGAGAATGGGCTCGCCAGTGCGGCTAACACTGACGAGCCCGGTGGCAAGGCTGAAAAGGAGCCCCGCCATGTTGACTCTCACCGATGCGACCGCGACCGTCAACGTCAACCCGGCCGAGACGTGGCCCGCCTGGACGGACGGGGACCGCTGGGAACTCGGCCCGGACGAGGCCGGCGACTTCGAGCCCCCCGCCCCGGACGAGGAACAGTGGTGGGCGGAGCAAAACGAGACGTGGGACGACATCGACGCCCCTGAGCCCGATTGGGACGGGCTTGCCGAGATCGCCGAAGCGGACGACCGGGTTTGCACCGGGTTCTATGCGTGGTGAACGAGCCGGCCCCCCGCCAACCCGGGGGGCCTCTTCAATACAGAGGTTGATCCATGGCAAGCGTCTTCAAGAAAGCTCGCGACCGCAAGCGGTCAGGCGCCTCGTGGTTCATCGCGTACAACGATGAGCATGGGGTCCGTCGGATGGTCAAGGGATGCCCCGACAAGTCCGCGACCGAGGCCCTGGCCCGGAAGCTAGAAACCGAGGCGGAGTTGCGCCGGCGGGGTGATCGACCCGAAGTCTGATGCGTACGCCACACACGAGCGCCGCGCCCTGTCCGCACATCTCGAGGATTTCCGGGGCTCGCTCTTGGCCAAGGGGGGGACCGCCAAGCATGCGTCGATGACCGCGAACCGCGTCCGCCGCATCCTCGACCTGTCCCGGGTCGATCGCCTCTCCAAGTTGTCCCTGTCGGTGGCCCTGGAAGCCCTGTCCGAGCTTCGCGCCGGGGGTATGAGCCAGGAGACGATCAATCATCACGTCCGCGCGGTCAAGGCGTTCTCGCGGTGGCTCTGGAGGGACGGGCGCGCCCGCGAGCATGCTCTGGCCCACCTGGCAACCGCCAACCCCGAGGCCGACCGCCGACGCCGACGCCGTGCCCTGACCCCGGAGGAAGCCGCCCGCTTGATCGAGGCCGCCGAGCGTGGCCCGCGTGGTGTTGGGGATGGCCGGCCCCGATCGTGCGATGGTGTACCGCGTGGCCCTCGGGACCGGCTTCCGGGCTGCCGAACTGGCCTCGCTTTACCCCGGTTCGTTCCGCCTCGATGCCAACCCGCCCACGATCGTCTGTGAGGCCGCCTACACGAAGAATGGCCAACTGGCCGAGCAACCCATCTCCGAGGCCCTGGCCGCCCTGCTGTGGCCCTGGGTCGCCCACCTGGAAGCCGACCGGCCCGTCTTCACGCTTCCCGATCGTGCGGCGGACATGATCCGCGCCGACCTGGAAGCCGCCGGCATCCCCTACACGACTTCATCGGGGGTGATCGACTTCCACGCCCTCCGTGCAACCTACGTCTCGCATCTCGTGGCCTCGGGAGCGTCGGTGAAGGTCTGCCAGACCCTGGCCCGCCACTCGACCCCGAGCCTGACCATCGGCATCTACGCCAAGGCATCGGTTCACGACCTGGCCGGCGCCGTGGAGGCCCTCCCCGATCTGACCGCCCCGACCCCTCGCTCCGAGTCGAGTTCCCTGGCCCGGACCGGGACCGACGGCCCGATTCTGGCAGCGCATGGGCAGTGCGCAGGGGACGGAGAGGGGCGGAAAGGGTCGGTCATTGGCGGATCAAGTGATGAAACCACGCCTTCAAATGAAGCCTTGCCGATGAATCGCAACCCCTTGGGAGACAAGGCTTCTGGCGGCTTGATGCGCCCGAGTCGGTGCCTGTCGGTGATGCCGGCGGTGGGAGTCGAACCCACACGGGGGTTGCCCCCCGGAGGATTTTAAGTCCTCTGCGTCTGCCATTCCGCCACGCCGGCTCTCCAACTGGCAACAGGCCCCCAATCACCGACACGGGGGCGAGACGGTCGTCGTCCCGCGCGATGGCTTTCTCAGATGGCCCGGGGCGATCCGGGGTCGTCGAGGGCCGCGGTACGGGAGGTTCGTGATTCTACCCGAACGAGGGCGACGAGCCGAGGGGGGGAATCAGTCGTCGAAATGTTCGTCGGCCGGGTCGAACCTGGGGGAGACGATGTTGAGGATCGTCATGCGGCCGATGGCGCGATGGCGGACGCCCGGGGGGATCAGGATGCCGAGGCCCGGCTTCAGCGGGATGATCTCGTCGTCGAGCTGCATGCGGGCGTCGGGGCCGCACGACAGGATGTAGTACGTCTCGGTATGGCTCTCGTGGTAATGGGCTCGGGCGTCTTCCGAGATCTCGGTGAGGTGAATCGAGACGGGAGAGCTTTCGACCTCGTTGAAGGCACGCCGGGCGATGCCGCACGGGCAGGGAATGCCCGGCACGGTGTCGAAATCGACGATCTGGGCCCTGGGTCGCGCGGTGGTTGGCATCCGTGGTTGCCCCTGGCTGGGCCGGGACCGGGTTGGGAAATGGGGACAGGCTCCCGGCGTCCTCGGCCGATGCCTGTCCCCATTTCCCAACGCCCGACATCGGTCGGGGGGCCTGGAAATGGGGACAGGCACCTCGCGGACTCGGGGCCAGTCCCCATTTCCAGGCCCGGCCCCGCGGTTCCGGATCGCCTCTCAGACCGAATCTTTCAGCGACTTCAGGGGCAGGATCTTGACGACGTTGCGGGCCGGCTTGGCCTTGATCGTCATCGGCTCCTTGGTGAACGGGTTGATGCCCTGCTTGGCCTTGGTGGCCGGCTTGCGAACGACCTTCATCTTGGCCATGCCCGGCAGGGGGTACTGACCGGGTCCCTTCTTGCCGAGTTCCTTCTTCGCCAGGTCGACGTAGGCGTCGAAGACGTTGGAGACGTCCTTCTTCGACAGCCCGGTCTTCTCGGCCAGGCTGGCGTAGAGGTCGGACTTCGTCATCATCTTCTTGGGGGCCGCCTTCGACTCGGCAGCCTTCGGCGCAGCTTTCTTGGCCATGTCTGGTTCGATCCTCCTCGTACCGAGGTCGCTGCCCTCGGCGAACCGGCCGGCCTCACCCTCCCTTTGAGGGTGTGATGGCCGTGGCTCCTGCCGAGATCCTCATCGACGAGTCCGAAGGAAACATACAGAAAAAACCAGGGAATTCCAGCGGAAAGGCTGGAATTCGCCAGGTTTTCCGGGATTTCCGGCCCTAGAGGGTCGAATCGTGCCATCTACGGGGCCTGTTCGGGCCGTCGGTCGAGCCCACGTGTTGAGCTTTGGCCTCACTGTCCGGCGGCCTTCGACGTCCCGCGACGGGGGTCCGGAACGGCGTGGATGCGGCCCGTATCGGCGTCCACGACGATGGTATGGGCATCCCCCTGGATGGCGATCCGACCGAGTCGGTGGCCCTGTGTCTCCAGGGCCTCGCGGGTCGACGGTGGCCAGCGGTCCCCTTCCAGCAGCAGCACGTCGGGGAACCAGGGGTGGTGTGTCCGGGCGGCGGCAACGGCCGCCTCGGGTTCGAGACCGAACTCCAGAACGTTCAGGACGACCCAGATCACCGTGTTCGGGATCGTTCGCCCGCCCGGCGACCCCGTGACCAGCCTCACCTTGCCATCTTTCAGGGCGATCGTCGGCGACATCGAGCTGAGCATTCGCTTGCGGGGCTCGATGACGTTCGGCGGCGTGCCGATGCGGCCCTCGGAGTCGGTACGACCGGGGATCAGGTTGAAGTCCCCCATCTCGTTGTTCAGCAGGAACCCGGCCCCGGGGACCACCGCCTTCGAGCCGTAACCCTGCTCCAGCGTGTAGGTCAGCGCCACGGCGTTGCCCGACGCGTCGATCGTCGAGAGGTGGGTCGTGTGCGAACCCTCGGCGATCTCGACGATCGGGAAGTCGGCCAGCTCGGCGCTGGGGGTGGCGCGGTCGGTGATCGTCCCGGCCAGCGCGTCGGCGAACGCCTTCGAGGTCAGCTCGGCCACCGGGACCGCGACGAAGTCCGGGTCGGCCAGCCGGGCGGCCCGAACGAAATAGGCCCGTCGCATGGCCTCGGTGATGCGGTGGAGCGTCCTCGGGCTGTCCCGGCCGTCCGCCGCCAGGTCGAACCGCTCCAGGATGTTGAGCATCACCGCGTCCACGATCCCGCCCGAGGAGGGCGGCCCCATGCCGTAGACGTCGAACCCGCGGTAGGTCGTGTGGACGGGCTCCCGGAGCTTCGCCTCGTAGCCGGCCAGGTCCTCGGCGGTGATGATCCCGCCCTCGTTTTCCATGTAGGCGACGATCTTACGGGCGGTTTCGCCGCGATAGAACTCGTCGGGGCCGTGCTCGGCGATCCGATCGAGCGTGGCGGCGAGGTCGGCCTGGATCAGCATGTCCCCCGCCTTCCAGGGCGAGCCGTCCGGCTTGCGGAAGGCGGCCCGCGAGGCGGGAAAACTGGCCAGACGGCTATCGGGACCGCTGCCGTCAAGTAGCGTGTCCTGGCCCCCGTCCGGTCCAAAGAGCTGACCGTTGAGCGACCGCGCCAGGGTCGAGGAGATGGGGAAGCCGTCTCGGGCCAGCCGCGCGGCGGGACGAACCAGGTCGGCCCACGACACGTTCCCACTGCCGAAACGCTCGCGCGCCAGGGCCAGCCCGCGCACGGTGCCCGGAACACCGGCGGCCAGGGGACCGGCCCGATGGCGTGGCAGCAGGTTGCCGGAGTCATCCTGATACATCCGTTGCGTGGCGGCGTCCGGGGCCACCTCGCGAAAGTCGATCGTGACCACCCGCGTCTCGTCGGCCAGATACGCGACGATGAACCCGCCGCCGCCGATGTTCCCCGCCGCCGGGTGCGTGACCGCCAGCGCGAAGGCGGTCGCGACGGCCGCGTCCACCGCGTTGCCCCCGTTCTCCAGCACCGCGGCCCCGATGTCCGCGGCATGCCCTTCCTGAGCCACGACGGCCTGTTTCTGGAACACACGGGCCGTCGGCACGGCATCCTGCGCCCGCGCGCGGCGCTCGAGATCGCGACGAACACCAGCAGGCCGATCAGGCGCCCGATCGACGGGAGGACGCGACGCATCGTCATGGTTGAGGAACCTCGGCTTGTCGGTGGGGGGTTGAGCGGTCAGGAGGGCGGGAACGTCCATCTCAGAGGGTGTACGAGACGATCACTCTGGTCTGCGTCGGGTGGGTGGAACCGTCGGGACCCACCGGGCTTCCGATCGAGATGGTGGGTCCCGACGGTTCCACCCATCCGACGAAACCGTCAACGACCCGTTTCCGCGGTTCGCGCGGAGGTCAAGCATGGGTCGCCAACCGTCGCAAGAGAGTGGCGATCGGGAATTCTTCCTCGTCGAGGGACGCCCAGTATCGAACGTGCGATGGCAGCCCATGAAGACCGCTCGCGAGAAATCGCTCGAAATGGTCGACCAGGCCGTCGTCGGCGATCCCCTCCTCGAGGGCGTCATTCGCCGAGGCGATCACCAGTTCTCCCATCGCGAATTGTTGGGACGGAGTGAGTGGCTCGGTCTCGCAAAACCGCAAAAATTCCTCGACCCTCGACGGATCGGAATTGACGATGCCCCAATCCTGTCGTTCATTCACCAGGTTCAACGCCCGGGTGAGCGTGTCCAACTCCGTATCGGCATCCATGTTTGTGTTACTCCGCAAAGGGGAACGCGGTTACGACACCCGTTTTGCTCGGCACAAGCTCGCCCTGTTCGCGGGAACGATGGTCCCGTCGGGGTTGATTTGTCGACCAAGTCCTGGCGGTAGGTCGAAGGACTTCGGCCCTCGGGACAGCTCGGGGAGCTTGCTCGCGATAAACCGCTCCACGGCCACGTCGTCCACCCATTGACCGACTGGCCGACCGGAGTTGGCCGCTTCCAGGGTTAACTCACGGGCATTGTGGCTCCCATGCTTGGAGAAGGCATGGCCAACTCTCTTCCCTTGCAACGGCCCCGAAGGGACATGGGGACTGCCAGGCGATGACGGGTTCGGGATGCCGCGGTCTCCTACACGTCATCCAGCAGAACGCCACCCCGGCCGACGCCGCCAAAGTGGCCCGGATGGAACTCCTCGACCTCCACATTATATGGCTCGGCAGGCTCTCGCGAAACCAAGGGACACACAGCGAAATGGACGAGGTGTTGACGATCGAGAAGATTGAGGCCCGCCATGCACCGGAATGGGTACTGATCGGCGAGCCGCGGACGGACGAGACACTCAAGCTCCAGGCGGGCAAGGTCCTCTTCCACAGCCCGGATCAGGATGCGGTCTGCCGTAAGGCGATGGAGTACCCACCCGGACGATACGCCCTCCGCTTCCTGGGGACCGTCCCCGAGGACCTGGTGCTGGTCCTGTGAGCCACCCCTTCAACCCGTTGCACGGGCCGGTTCTGGTCGAGTTGCGCCGGCGAGTTCGATTGGCGTTGACCGATTTTCGGGCAGGGCCTAGAGTCTCGGCCGAACTGCGCCGGGACTTGAGGATGATTTCCCGGCCGATCGGCACCGGAACAGGGAGGTGATCGTCATCATGAAGGCGCGGACGGAGCATTGGAGGGATCGTGGTCGCCTCGGCCCTGGCGACCGTGGCGGTCACCTCGGCCCGGCGCAACAGCCGGCCGGCACGGTCGAAGCCGGTCGACGGTGAACACGCAGGACGGCCCGGTGAAGGTCGAGATGCGACCGATCCCGGTCAACCCGTCCGACCCGATCGCCGTGATCAACGGCGAGCCGATCACCCGCCAGCAGCTCGCCGACGAGTGCGTCGCCCGCAAGGGCGAGGAGGTGCTCGAGGCCATGATCGCCCGAAGCTGATCGACCAGGCGATCAAGGCCCAGGGCGTCGAGGTCACGCCGGCCGAGGTCGATGCCGAGATCGAGCGGATCGCCATGAGCGTCGCCGGCGTCTCGCGCGAGCAGTGGCTGGCCACGCTCGCCAAGGAGCGGAACATCAGCCCCGCACAGTACGCCCGCGACGTCATCTTCCCGATGATCGCCATGCGCAAGCTGGCCGAACCGCAGGTGCAGGTCACCGAGGACGACATCAAGGACGGCTTCGAGGCGAAGTTCGGCGATCAGCTTCGCTGCCGCATGATCATGTTCAACGACCTGCGGATGGCCATGACCGCCTGGGAAGAACTCAAGAAGAACCCCGGCCTCTTCGAGAAGCTCGCCCAGGAACGGTCGATCGACCCCTCCACCGCCGCCGTCGGCGGCATGCTGCCGCAGCCGATCACCCGGCACGCCTACCCCCGGCCCGTCTCCGACGCCGCCTTCGAGCAGCTCGTCGATGTCGACGAGGGGGTCGACCCCAAGGACCCGCAATTACGAGAAGTACAAGCCGAAGGACGGCGACATCAGCGGGATGATCCAGGTCAACGAGGCGACCTGGGTCATCCTGAAGCGCGAGGGGGTCATCCCCGCCCAGCCTTACGACATCAACGACCAGGCCCAGCGCGGAGCTGTCGAAGGCCCTCTTCGACGCCAAGCTCCAGGACGAGGTCAAGACGGTCTGGGAAGACATCATGCGACAGGCCGCCATCGAGAACCGGCTGACCGGCCACATCAAGCCGTCGGGCGCCGCGATGGCCGAGACCGAAGCGATCGACGACCAGGTCCGCCGCACCGCCGCGAACCCGGCCAACTCCACGCAACACGGCGCCAAGATGCCGACCCCGAGCGGCCTCTCGCCGAGCGACGCCCAGGCGGCGGATTCGCTCAAGAAGAGCGTGGAGTCGTCGTCAACGGACGCGAACGCAACACCGACAACGGCCGCGGAACCGGCAAGCCCGGCCCCGACCGACGCGCGCCCCGGCCGATCGTCTCCGAAGCCCTGACCGCGCTGTCGTCCGACGGATCGCGGCGGTGAACCGGAACGGGCGACCTCATCGTCGCCCGACCACTCGACCCGCCCCGATGGTCCACCGGATCACGACGAGCGGGGCGCGGAACCGGGCTGTTGGCCCGTTCCGACCCCGCTCGCCGCATCTATCGCGATCCGGACGGTAGTCCGGCGCACGTTGCAGCATCCCGGGTCGTGTCGTTCGAGTCGGCCGGTCGTCGCGGTGGCACCCTGACTATCGACCATGCGTGGCCGCCGAGTTCGACAATTCCGAGAAGGGATCCAGGTCCGATCAACCCCCGGAACGACCGGAAGGCTCGCCGTGGGCGACGGCCCCGCCACTCGGGCCGGACGGGCCGCCCCGCCGCCGAATTCGGGCCGACGACACCGTCGAGACGGCCGAAGATCATCCGGCCGGCGCTGGTCTGAAGCACGCTCGTGACCAGGATTCGCACCGTCTCGCCCAGGTGGTGCAACCCCTGCTCGGTCACGACCATCGTGCCGTCGTCGAGATAGCCGACCCCCTGGCCGGGTTCCTCGCCGCGCTTGATGAGCTTGACCTGGAGGGCCTCGCCGGGCAGCACGATCGGCTTCAGCGCATTGGCCACGTCATTGAGGTTGATGACCTCGACGCCCTGCAGCTTGGCGATCTTGTTGAGGTTGTAGTCGTTGGTGACGACCTTGCCGCCGAGGTGCTTGGCCAGGACGACCAGCTTCTGATCGACCTCGCGGATGTCGGCCAGTTCCGGGACGTTGGCGTCGTGGATCTGGACCTCGACGCTCTCCGACTTCTGGAGCCGGTTCAGGATGTCGAGGCCGCGACGGCCGCGGTTGCGACGCAGCTTGTCCGAACTGTCGGCGATCGCCTGGAGTTCCTGGAGCACAAACCGGGGGACCAGAAGCGGCTGGTCCAGGATCCGCGCCTCGGCCACGTCGGCGATCCGACCGTCGATGACCACCGAGGTGTCCAGCACCAGCGGTCGCGACCCCTTGACCTCGCGCAGAACTCCATGTACGGAATGATGAACCGGAAGTCATCCTTCGTCTGGAGCAACATCGAGACACAGACGTAGCAGAGCACCACCGTCAGCAGGCCGGTGACGATTTTGTACAGCTCGTCCTCCGCGACGCCGAAGAGCAGGTTGAACGTCGGCTCCAGCGCGATCTGGAGCAGGTAGCTCAGGAGCAGGCCGACGATCACCCCGAAGTACACCGCCGAGATCGTCTGGATCCGCTTGCGGGGGATCAGCAGGTCCATCACCACCACCACGGCCGCGGCGGCCATGATCCCGGAAAACACGAGAACCGGCACCCAGTAGGATGCCTCGCCGGAGACCGCCCGGCCCAACCGCGCCGCCAGTCCCGCGAAGACGAGGACGAAGACCGCACGGATTATATTAAGCAACATTGCGCTGGATACCTCCACGCCCGGAACGGGCGGGGCCACGACGGCACTTCAGGGGGACCGGCCTCGCGACCGGCGAATCGAGCCCGGGGGCGGCACGGCGCCGCCCGACTCGATCACAGGCCCCGGGCCGCGACCTCCGCCACGAACCGATCATAAAATTCGTTCAGGCTCTCGACAATCACCTTGGTGCCACCCAGCACGGGCATGAAGTTCGTGTCACCGTCCCAACGAGGCACCACATGCCAGTGCAGATGGCCCGGCAGCCCCGCGCCGGCGCTGCGGCCGAGGTTCAATCCGATGTTGTATCCCTGGGGCCGGAGCATCCCGTCCAGCACGGCGACGACCAGCCGTAGCGTCTCGACCGGCTCGGTCAACTCGGCACCTTCCAGTTCGTCAAGGGTGCCCTTATGGACGAGCGGGGCGATCAGTAAATGCCCGTTGTTGTAGGGGTAACGATTCAGGAAGACCGCCGAGGCCGGCCGTCGCCAGGCCAGCAGAACGTCCCGATCGCGGGTGCCGGCCAGCCCGTCACAGAGGAAGCAGCCGGGGGTTGATCCGCCTGGCTGTTCCGACGACTCGTGTATGTACTGCGCCCGCCAGGGGGCCCAGAGCTGATCCATCGAACGTTCCCGCCGCCAACACTGATCGACCGGGTGGCGTACCTCGACCCGCCCCCCCCGCGCCGTCCGCCCCGTGCCACGCATGGTTTTCGCCATGATACGCACGGCCGACGGCCGGCGTAAATCGGGCGGCGGGGATTTTCCCCGGAACGGGCCCCGGCATGGTGATTCCGGTCATCTCTGACCGAACGGCCTCGGCGCAACAGACCGTCGCCGCCAGATCGGCGCAGTGCTGGCCACAGGCCCTTCCCTGGATACGGTCCTGGTCGAGCAGGACCAACCCCATGTCGTCCTCCCGGCTTCCGTTGGCCCCCTCCAGGGGCGCGACGAGCAGGTGTCCCTCCGGGACCGTCAGGATCAGGTGCTGGACGGCCCGCGCGGCCTCAAGGTTCGTCGGTGTCCAGGCGACCGGGGCCCCCGCGACGCGCAGCCCGCCATCGAACCACTCCACCTCCTGACCCGACCGGGCGAGGACCTGGCCCACCCCCCGGCCCTCCGACCAGGGCCGGTCGAACCATACCCAGTGGCCCGGCGCGGGTTCGTCGCCGCGGTAGGCCCAGAGGTTCACCAGATATCCCTCGCCGGGAAGGTCCGCCCGTTGCCCCGGCCAGGCGACCATCCACAGCGTTCCCAGCAGCGGCGCATACCCCAGGCCCAACCCGGCGGACGCCGAGATCACCGGCACCCAGCGACCGAACCCCGGAAAGGCACGCTGACGTACCACGTCGGCCGCCGAGGCCACGTGCGTCCCGAAGGCGAACGCCAGCATCGCCGGCCCGGCCGCCGTCCCCCAGGCGAACAGCCCGACCCCCAGGGCCGACACGTACGACCCGAACAGCAGCCCGGCCCGCCCATGCTGTCGCCATCTCCACTGAGGTAGCCCGGGAACCAGGATCCGCATCCCGGCCGCGACTTCCAGGACGTTGCACGGACCCGACAGAGCATGAGACGCTCCCGAACTCATGGTCGCCACCCCGTTGCCTGGCACCCTGCCCGAGTCGGACGACTGAAGATCCACATGACCAATGGCCGAGGGCCGATTCACAGCCAACGACTGTCCCGACTCTGCCGTCGGCCCCTTTCCATACCTTCAGTGATCCCCTGCCCTCGGCCATTCGGCCCTCGGCCATCGCCCCTCGGTCATCGCCCCTCGGTCATCGGCCATCGGTCATCGGTCATCGGCCATCGGCCATCGGCCATCGGCCCTGAATGGACTCAAGAATGCCTGGCCCCGAATTGGACCATTCCTCAGACAGATGTCACAGCAAGATAATCGCGGGGCCGCCGGTTGTCAAATCCCGACATCCTCAGATGATCTCGAAATGGCCGGAGTTCCCGGACACCGGAACATTCGCGCGGGAAACCCGTAATATTGTGGAAAACGTGACTCGGGCCGACATCTTGGAGAAATCGCGTCCGGATCGGACGCCCGGTCCCGGTTCTGGGCCCTTGAAGGGCGGTGGTTCGGGGTGGCCCGAACCCTTGACGCGCCCGTAGAATAGCGTCAACTGGATGGATCGTCGCTCCCTCACACCCATTCCCGTACGGCCCTTAAGGCCCCAGGTTGGGTGTTGTCGCCGGTCTCGAACCACAACCTGACGGGCATGGTCTTGACCGGATGGGCGAAGTTGCTAAAGTATTTATCCTGCGGACATCGGACCTCCCGGCACGTCCACACGCCGCATGCCCTCCCCTGGACACGAGGTCTGAGGGGCAGGGTCTTTCCCGCACTCGACGCAAGGCTCGATCGTCACGGCCGCCCGACAAACCGACGCGGCGGCCCGCCGGTCCCCCCGGCCCGATCGTGACCGGATCCGTCCCGTCCTCATCTTACCTTGACTTGATCGGTGGCCCCCAGTTGCGGAGGGCTCTCGCCCTCCGAAGGCAGACGGTACCGCCATATGGAAGACCTACGCAACCTACGCAACATCGGCATTTCCGCCCATATCGACTCGGGGAAGACGACGCTCACCGAGCGCATCCTCTACTATTCCGGGAGGATCCACAAGATCCAGGAGGTCCGCGGCGAAGGCGCCAAGATGGACCACATGGAGCTTGAGAAGGAACGTGGGATCACCATCACGTCGGCCGCGACGACCGTTGCGTGGAAGGACCACAAGGTCAACATCATCGACACGCCGGGACACGTCGACTTCACCGTCGAGGTCGAGCGGTCGCTCCGCGTGCTCGATGGCGCCGTGCTGGTGCTCTGCGGCGTCGCCGGGGTGCAGCCCCAGAGCTACACCGTCGACAAGCAGATGAAGCGGTACAGCGTGCCGCGGCTGGCCTTCATCAACAAGATGGACCGCACCGGGGCCAACCCCGATCGCGTCATCGAGCAGCTCGAGAGCAAGCTGGGCCTGACGACCGTCCCGCTCCAGATCGCCATCGGCAAGGAAGCGGACTTCGAGGGCGTCATCGACCTGCTCTCGATGGAAGCCGTGTACTTCGATGGCGAGAAGGGGGACGACGTCCGCCGCGAGCCGATCCCCGACGCGCTGAAGGCCAGGGCCGAGCAGGCCCGCCACGACATGCTCGAGAAGCTCTCGCTGGTCTCCGACGAGATCATGGAGTTGCTGCTCGAGGAGCAGGAGGTCCCGCTCGACCTGGCCATCCGGACCATCCGCGAGGCGACGATCGCGCAGGCGATCTGCCCGGTGCTGATGGGCTCGGCCTACAAGAACAAGGGCGTGCAGCCGCTGCTCGATGCCGTCACCAGCTACCTGCCCAGCCCGCTCGACCGCGCCATCTTCGCCAAGGACATCGCCAACGGCATGGCCGAGTTGCCCCTGCAGCCCGACCCCGACGCCCCGCTGGTGGCCATGGCCTTCAAGCTCGTCGAGGAGCAGTTCGGCCAGGTCACCTATGCCCGTATCTACCAGGGCACGCTCCGCAAGGGCGAGTCGTACATCAACTCTCGTATGCGTCGGAAGCAGCGAATCAGCCGGATCCTCCGGGTTCACGCCGACGAGAAAGAGGACATCGACTTCGCCTCCGCCGGCGACATCGTCGCCGTCATGGGCATCGAGTGCGCCACCGGCGACACGTATTGCTCCGACGACGTGGACCTGGCCCTGGAGAGCATCTTCGCCGCCGAGCCGGTCATCGGCCTGGCCATCAGCCCGTCCAAGCGGGCCGACTACGACAAGCTCTCCAAGGCCCTGAACCGCTTCATGCGCGAGGACCCGACCTTCCGCGTCCACGTCGACCACGAGACCAGCGAGACGATCATCTCCGGCATGGGTGAGCTGCACCTGGAGATCTACGTCGAGCGGATCAAGCGCGAGTACAAGGTCGAGTGTGCCGTCGGCGCCCCGAAGGTCAGCTATCGCGAGGCCCCGACCCGCGCCGTCAGCTTCGACTACAAGCACAAGAAGCAGACCGGCGGCTCCGGCCAGTTCGCCCACATCAAGGGCATCCTGGAACCGCTGCCGGAGGACAGCCCGGAATCGTTCGTCTTCGAGAACGAGGTCACCGGCGGCCGCATCCCCAGCGAGTACATCCCCTCGGTCGAGAAGGGCATGCGCAACTCGCTCCAGAAGGGGCCGGTCGCCGGCTACGAGGTGCTCAACACCAAGGTCATCCTCCAGGACGGCTCGTACCACGACGTCGACTCCTCCGACATGGCCTTCCAGATCTGCGCCCGCGACTGCTTCCGCGAGTACTTCCGCAAGGCCGACCCGGTCCTGCTGGAGCCGATCATGAAGGTCGAGGTCGAGACCCCCACCGACTTCCAGGGGCCGGTCACCGGCAACATCTCCTCGAAGCGCGGCGTGATCCTCGGCACCGACGCCCGCGAGGGCTTCGCCGTCGTCACCGCCGAGGTCCCCCTGGCCGAGATGTTCGGCTACTCCAACGACCTGCGGAGCATGACCCAGGGCAAGGCCACCTTCTCGATGGAGTTCCTGAAGTACCAGCGCGTCCCGGTCCGCCTCCAGGAGGAGGTCGTCAAGAAGGCCCAGGAAGACAACAAGGCCGTCGCCAAGGCCTGAGACTACGACACCATCGCGCCGCACAGCCCCGAAACGACGACCGTCACGGTCTCCATCACGACGCCCGGCCCCGCGTAACGCACGCGAGGCCGGGCGTTTCGCATCCCGCATTTCCTTTCTGGCCAACTGGCCAACTTTGACGAAGATTGCGATCGCGGCTACTCTGGGAAAATGGACCCAACCCGTACCAGCGAGGTCGGTTTCGATTCTACCTCTCGACGAGCGAGGTCGTTCGCGAGGCCCTTCGACTCCTTGAGGAGCGCGACACGCTCCAGGCGATGAAGCTCGAGGGGCTACGTCGGGAGATTCAGGTCGGTATCGACCAGGCCGACCGGGGCGAATTGCTCGACGGCCCCGAGGTCTTCCGCAAGCTCCGCCAGAAGGCCGGTGGCTGTCAGGGCCGATGAAACGCTACCGGCTGACCCCGGAAGCGGCCCACGACCTCGATGAAATCAGCGGCTTCATCGCCGCGGACAACCCCCGGGCCGCGATCCACCACATCGACAGCCTTGAGGAGACGTGTCGGGCATTCGCGGACATCCCCGGCATCGGGCGGGGCCGGGAGGAACTCGCCCCATACGCAGCACTTTAAGGTTGGTTCCTGATCAAACGTTCTCAAAATAGGTTGCCTGGGTGGCCGGGGCAAAGTCTTCGTGCCCCGGTGAGGGACGGCACCGCCTTCCCAGCGTCGTCCGGGGCACGCTGCGCTTTGCCCCGGCCACCCCGATTTCCTGGACATTCCCGAGGAGCCGCTCCTTAAGTTGCCGCGTATGGGGCCGGGAGGAACTCGCCCCGAACCTCCACAGTTCGCATGTCGGAAAATACGTGATTTTCTATCGCCCGGACGCGGAAGGGGTCGAGATTGTCCGCGTCATCCACGGGGCTCGCGACGTCCCGAAGTTCTTCGACTGAAGCCAGCGGGACCGGCCCGAGCCGGCAACGGTCTCGGGAACCGATCCTGGGCCGTTCCGGCTTCGGGTCGTCCCCTGTCCCCGTTCTCTCTTCCTGACTTCTTGATGCTGGATCGTTGACAGGCCTCTCCCGCGCGGCATAACGAACTCCTCCTATCAAATCCAAGTCGCAAATCTCGCCGCGGCGTCGCATTGTAGCCGACAATCTGGGGGGTTTGGCCATGGGTCACAACGACCAACAACCGTCTCCGCCTGCGCCCGAACCGATCCCGAACGAGTCGACGACCGGGGAGGTGCCGGCGGGCCAGCCGGAGACGGGGGCCGCGGGGCCGGCGGCCGGGCCGTTTTCTCCACCGCCTCGTGTCCTGATGCTGGGGGCCACGGCGCTGCTTTCCGGTTGCGTGCTTTTGCAGGTACCAACGCTCTGGAATGAGTGGCAAGGCTTACGAAAAGACTGGGAACAGACGCGGCAAACCGAACCGATCGGCTTCGTGAACATCTCGCCGGACCCGTCCTACGCCCGGCCGCCCCAGCCCTGGATTGTCCCAGACGGCGACTCGATGCTCCTGTGGTCCGGTTGGGTCGAGAACACCGGCCATAGCTGGTTCCGCGTCCACGCCGCGGACCTGGACCCGAAGACACTCGGTCAGCCGCTGGGCCGCGACGTGGTCCGCGCCATCGACGTGCCCATGGTGGAAGTCGGCGGCGGAGAACTGTGGGAACGCCTTCAGCCCGACACCCCGATCGTGGGCCTGACGCTGGAAGGCACCCCGACCGCCTACCCGATGCTGTTGCTGTCGAAGGTTGAAGTCGTCAACGATACGATCCGCAACCACCCGGTCCTGGTTGTCGCCACGCCATTCGTATCCAGCGACCAAGCCGTGGACCTCTACAATCCCGTCCTGGACGGCAAGCGGATCCAGTTCGGGCTGAGCGGCTACTTCGTGGTCGGTCAGTCCCGTCCGCGGCCACTGCTCTACGACCGCGACACCGAAAGCCTGTGGCTGGTCCGCGACCACGAGCTGACGTGCCTGGCCGGCGTGCGCAAAGGCAAGCAGTTGCGACACATCGGCCACGGATCGCCGGTAAACTGGAGCGCCTGGGTCGCCCGCTACCCCGATTCGAGGCTCCTCATCGGGGCGGACCGCTCGTCGCCCCCCATCCCCCGGATCACCGCCGCGGAAATCCACTGAGAGGCGATCCGGAAACGACATTTCCCGTGAAAGCAAGTTGGTTGGGTGGCCGGGGCAAAGCAGCGTGCCCCGGAAGCCGGCACGTTCCTGGACCGGGAGCACGAAGACTTTGCCCCGGCCACCCAGGCAACGTATCTTCCGGGAGAATCCGGCGATTCCGGGTCACCTCTGACACCGAGGGCACCACGACGAGCCGAACCAGGGCATGCGCACGATCTGGACCATTGGCCACTCGAATCACGAGCTCGGCACGTTTCTCGACCAGCTTGGCGCGTCGTCGATCGCCCTGATCGCGGACGTTCGCCGCTTTCCGGGCTCCCGGCGGCACCCTCACTTCGGGGCCGAGGCGCTGAACTCAAGCCTCACGGCGGTGGGGATCGAGTATCGCCACGTCGACACCCTGGGGGGCCGTCGCGGGAAGCCGAGGCCGGGCTCGCCCAACACGGCCTGGCGGGTCGCCTCGTTCAATGCCTACGCCGACTACATGGCAATCGGCGGCGTTTCACGAGGGCCTGGAGTCGCTGATCGAGCTGGCCGCCACGCGACGGGTCGCGATCCTGTGTTCCGAGGCCCTGCCGTGGCGCTGCCACCGCCGCCTGATCGCCGACGCGCTGATCGTCCGGGGCTGGACGGTCCTCGACATCCTCGGCCCCGGCCCGCCCCGGGAGCATGCCCTGACACCGTTCGCGCGGGTTCGGGACGGCACGCTGGTTTATCCGGCCGAGGCCCTCTCTACCGATTCCACCCGTGCGTCGGACCGCGACGAACCGGACGAGGCTCGTTCCGGATGACCCGGCCGTGGCCGGCGCCCCGGGCTGTCTCCTCGACGTTCCCTCGACAGCCGAGGGCGGCTGTCCCACACGCCAAAATCGAGCGGCGACACCGGCCCCCGACGCGGGCCGGCGGCCCCTTGACGCTCTCGGCCCACGAATGATAAGCTGCGGCCTCAAACTAACTTGCGCGCGCACGCATGTGCGTCCACCATCCTGGGGCTGACGATCCGGCACGCTCGCGAGGGCTGTGACCGAACCCGCTCTTGGCGTACGCATTAGGGAGCCTGGACGACCGATGGCCGATTCGCAGAAGTTCGTTTACTCGTTCGGCGGAGGCAAGGCGGATGGCCGGGCCGACATGAAGGCCCTGCTCGGCGGCAAGGGGGCCAACCTGGCCGAGATGAGCTCCATCGGCATCCCGGTCCCCCCGGGCTTCACGATCACCACCGAGGTCTGCGCCGCCTACTACGACAACGGCCGCAAGCTCCCCGAGGCGGTCAAGCCCCAGGTCGAGGCCGCGCTGAAGACCGTCGAGAAGCAGACCGGCAAGAAGTTCGGCGACAACGCCAACCCGCTGCTGGTCTCCGTCCGCTCCGGCGCCGCGCTGTCGATGCCGGGCATGATGAACACGATCCTGAACCTCGGCCTGACCGACGCCGCCGTCGAGGGCCTGGCCAAGAAGACCGGCAACGAGCGGTTCGCCTACGACGGCTACCGCCGCCTCATCGACATGTTCGGCTCGACCGCCATGAACGTCGAGCACGAGCTGTTCGAGCACGAGCTGTCCGCCTTGAAGAAGGAGAAGGGCGTCAAGCTCGACACCGAGCTCGACGCCGACGACCTCAAGGAGCTGGTCAAGCGGTACAAGGCCGTCTACAAGAAGGCCACCGGCGAGGACTTCCCGCAGGACCCGATGGACCAGCTCTGGAAGTCCATCATGGCCGTCTTCAATAGCTGGATGGGCAACAAGGCCGGCCAGTACCGCCGGATCGAGCGGATCACCGGCCTGAAGGGCACCGCCGTCAACGTCCAGACGATGGTCTTCGGCAACACCGGCACCAACTCGGGCACCGGCGTCGCCTTCACCCGCGACCCCAACACCGGCGACGACGAGTTCTATCGGCGACTACCTGATCAACGCCCAGGGCGAGGACGTCGTCGCCGGCATCCGCACCCCCGAGCCGATCACCCAGCTCCACGAGGAGATGCCCAAGGTCTACGACCAGCTCATGGGCATCCGCAAGAAGCTCGAGTCCCACTACAAGGAGATGCAGGACATCGAGTTCACGGTGGAGGAAGGCACCCTCTACATGCTCCAGACCCGCACCGGCAAGCGCACCGGCTCGGCCGCCGTGCGGATCGCCGTCGAGATGGTCAAGGAAGGGCTGATCGACGAGAAGACGGCCGTCAAGCGGGTCAACCCCGACAGCCTCAACCACCTGCTGCTGCCCCAGCTCGACCCGAAGGCCAAGTACGAGGTCGCCGCCACGGGGCATCGCCGCCAGCCCCGGCGCCGCCACCGGCCAGGTCGTCCTGACCGCCGAGGCCGCCGTCCAGCACGCCGAGGAGCACCCCGGCGAGCCGATCATGCTGGTCCGCAAGGAGACCAGCCCCGAGGACGTCGCCGGCATGGACAGGGCCGCCGGCATCCTCACCGCCACCGGCGGCAAGGCCAGCCACGCGGCGGTCGTCGCCCGCGGCTGGGGCAAGCCCTGCGTCGTCGGCTGCGGCGACCATCGCCATCGACGAGAAGGCCGGCCAGATCTCCATCGACGGCCAGACCGTCAAGGTCGGCGACTTCCTCACCATCAACGGCACCACCGGCGACGTCATGATCGGCAAGGTCGACACCATCCCGCCGGTCATGGCCGGCGACTTCGCCACCCTCATGGAGTGGGCCGACAAGTACCGCACCCTCAAGATCCGCACCAACGCCGACGCCCCGAGGACGCCGCCAAGGCCCGCGAGTTCGGCGCCGAGGGCATCGGCCTCTGCCGCACCGAGCACATGTTCTTCGACGGCCAGCGCATCGTCGACATGCGCAAGATGATCCTCGCCGACGACACTGGCCGGCCGCAAGAAGGCCCTGGCTGCCCTGGAGCCCTACCAGAAGCGAGGACTTCGTCGGCATCTTCGAGGCGATGGACGGCCTGCCGGTCACCATCCGCCTGCTCGACCCGCCGCTGCACGAGTTCCTGCCCCACGACGATGCCGGCCAGAACGAGGTCGCCAGCCAGCTCGGCATCCCGATCGAGAAGGTCAAGCGCCGCGTCGAGCAGCTCCACGAGGCCAACCCGATGCTCGGCCTCCGCGGCTGCCGGCTGCCGATCAAGTACCCCGAGATCGGCGACATGCAGGTCCGCGCCATCATCGAGGCCGCCATCGAGGTCAAGAAGAAGGGCAAGACGGTCCTGCCCGAGATCATGATCCCGCTGATCGGCACCGTCGAGGAGCTTCACTATCCTGAAGAAGCGGGCCATCGACGCCGTCGCCGAGGAGGTCTTCAAGAAGGCCGGCGATCGAGGTCGAGTACCTCATCGGCACGATGATCGAGATCCCCCGCGCCGCCCTGACCGCCGACAAGATCGCCGAGGAAGCCCAGTTCTTCTCCTTCGGCACCAACGACCTGACCCAGCTGACCTTCGGCTTCAGCCGCGACGACATCGGCTCGTTCATGCCGACCTACGTCGAGCACAAGATCCTGCCGATCGACCCGTTCCAGACGCTCGACGCCGAGCGGCGTCGGCCAGCTCGTCGAGCATGGGCACCGAGAAGGGCCGCAAGGCCCGCCAGGACAAGCCCGGCGAGCACCTGAAGGTCGGCATCTGCGGCGAGCACGGCGGCGACCCCGACAGCGTGGCCTTCTGCCACAAGGTCGGCATGGACTACGTCTCCTGCTCCCCGTTCCGCGTCCCCATCGCCCGCCTCGCCGCCGCCCAGGCCGCACTCGCCCAGGGCGAGAAGACCGAGCGGGACCGCTGAGTCAGTCGATGGCCACTCGGCGGACGTTTCGCCGATCAACCTGATGCCATGAACCGAGCGAACGCTGCCGGGCCCGTGGGGCTCGGCAGCGTTTCGCGTTTGAGGCACGCCTCGCCCTCCCGGAAACCGACCCTGGAATGACCCTGTCAGGTGACCAGGCCCTCTCAACCCCGCCCCCGTTCGCGATATGCTGAACGAAAGGCCGAGACGAGTCGGCATTCCCGGGCCGTGTCCTTGACGTTCCGAAAGAACGCGGGACGGCCCCTCGATCCGGGGGATGAACATGGCGCTGAACGACGAGGCGAGCCGCGAGATCGACAACGTCGTCGCCCGGCTAAAGCCCGGCATGTCGCTGCTGTTCATCACCGGCGCGGGGCTGTCCGCCGACTCGGGCCTGCCGACCTACCGGGGGGTCGGCGGGCTGTACAACGAGCAGGAGTTGCCCGAGGGGCTGGCCATCGAGGAGATCCTCTCCGGCGAGACGTTCGAGGAACGGCCCGAGTTGACCTGGACGTACCTGCGGCACATCGCCCACGCCTGCCGGGATGCCACCTTCAACCGGGGGCATGCCGTCATCGCCGAGATGGAGGGGCACTTTCCCCGCCTCTGGACGCTGACGCAGAACGTCGATGGGTTCCACCACGCCGCCGGCTCGCGGAACGTCATCGACATCCACGGCGACATTCGACACCTGATCTGCACGTCCTGCCCCTGGGCCGCCCGGGTGGAGACATACGACGACCTCGCCCCCCTGCCCCTCTGCCCGGACTGCGACAACGTCATCCGGCCCGACGTCGTGCTGTTCGGCGAACTGCTGCCGCAATGGAAGGTCGAGGACCTCCTCGCCGAGTTGAAGGAAGGCTTCGACCTGGTGCTTGCCGTCGGCACGACCGGCCTGTTCCCATACATCCGGGGACCGGTCGAGCAGGCCGCCGCCCTCGGCGTGCCGACCGTCGAGATCAACCCCGGCCGAACCGAACTGTCCGACACCGTCGCCCACCACGTCCCCGCCCGCGCCGCCGAGGCCCTCGACGCGCTCTGGGGCCGTTACCGCGCCCGGCACCCGGGCTGACCAAGGTCGTCCCGGAATCAGGGTCATCCCCGGATCGGGCAATCGGGCGAGCGAGGCTCATGCCGAGCGGACCATCCGACTGGCGAACCCCAGCCACCGGGGACCGCTCCAGGCCCGGTCGCCTTCGGTGCATGGGCCGGATTCAATCGAGATCACCGTTGACGGACGGGCCTTTGCTCGGGGGCACGTCCACGCCGGACGGGACTCGGTTGCCCGGCCAGGGTTCGGCACGATCTCGAGGGGCCGGTGACGCCGCGGGGAACCGGACACGCGACTCCTCGACCCATTCGTCCTGATCGTCGTCGTACCCCTCGTAGTGGATGTAGTACAGCCCGCTCCGCTCCTTCAGAAGTCGTGCCGCGTACCAGTCGCCGCCTTGCTCGACGACGACCTCCGCGCCCTCGCCCCGGTCGAGCAACGGCCCGGCAATGCGTTCGATCTCGGCGATCGGGTCGCCGCGACGGATCAACTCCAGCTTGATCTGCCCGGCCACCCGGGCCTCACGGGCCGCCCGCCAGTGGCTCGTCACGATCGCGACGACCGCGACGACCGCCCCCAGCAGAACCACCAACCCGAGCAGCAGCATGGGTGCAATCGAGTTCGGGTCGAGCTGATCCAGAACCCGAGAGAGCAAGTCGCCTTGCATGATGGGGCCTCCGCGTCCGTGTCCAGCGGTCTGGATGTCGGTTGTCACGGAAGCATTCGCGGGGCCGGACGTTCTCTTGAGAAAAAACCGCGAGTTCCGCCCTCCCGGTTGAATCCCGCTGAAAGATGCCCCTCACCTTCTGGATTCTGGAGACCCACAACGAGTCGAACGTCGTTTCAAACAGCGGCACCCGGGATGGGTTCGATCGTTCCATGCCGCCTCCCGAAGCCGAAAGGAAGTCAAACCCACGCATCCTTGAATTGTCCCGGAACTCGTGGTTCGGCGGGCGCGTCCAATGGGATAGGCCGGTCGCGATCCGCGCCAAAGGAACGATTCGCCTGATTGGCGCAACCCACTCGCGCATGCTAAGATCATTTTATTCTCCATCTCGCCGAATGCTCGGATTCATCACGTTCCTCATCTCCCGGCGTCCGTTCAACGTCTGTCCCTTTTTCGAGCCGAGGCTTGAAGCCCGGCCCCCCATCCCGGACGATAGCCTCATGGTTGACCGCGGCGGTTCCCGACCGCGCGGCCGATATCGGCACGCGCCGCCGGAAACGTCCGTGGTCCCCGACCCATCGCAGGAGCGGAGCGACACTTCCATGGCCAAGCAGACCCGTGACTGGACCGACATCCTGGTCAAGCGCGGGGTCATCGGCCCCGACCAGCTCAAGGAAGCCAAGCGGATGGGCAACTCCCCGTCGAGGAGGCGCTGGCCAAGCTCGGCTACGCCACCGCCGACGAGATCATGAAGGCCAAGGCCGAGCAGTACGGCCTGGACTACGTCGCCCTCGACGAGATCGAGATCCCCGCCGCCGTCGTCGAGCTGGTGCCCGAGTCGCTCGCCCGCGAGAACATCGTGATGCCCCTGGCCCAGGAGAACGGGGCCATCAAGGTCATCATGCACAACCCGATCGACTTCGACACCATCGACAAGCTCCGGTTCGTCCTGAACCGCGAGATCGAGGTCGCCCTGGCCCCCAAGGAGCAGATCGTCGAGGCGATCAACCGCTACTACGGCGGCACCACCACCGAGACCGAGTCGGTCGACTCGATGCTCCAGGAGTTCACCGACACGGCCATCGACTTCGCCGAGGACGGCGGCGGCACCCCCGGCCGCTCCGGCTCCGGCGCCAACACCTCGACGAAGGCGACGCCCCGGTCATCCGGCTCGTCCACCTGATCATCCAGGAGGCCGTCCAGATGCGGGCCTCCGACATCCACATCGAGCCGTTCGCCGACCGCGTCCGCATCCGCTACCGGATCGACGGCGTCTGCATGGAGCGCGACTCCCCCCCGCGACGCCTGCTCGGGCCGATCGTCAGCCGCATCAAGATCATGGGCTCGATCGACATCGCCGAGAAGCGCCGTCCCCAGGACGGCCGGATCAAGATCACCGCCGCCGGCAAGGACATCGACCTGCGTGTCAGCATCCTCCCAACCAGCCACGGCCAGTCGGTCGTCATGCGGATCCTGGACCGCGACAACATCAAGGTCGGCCTCCGCGACCTGGGCTTCGGCGAGGAGGACTGGAAGCGGTTCAGCTCGCTGATCAAGCGGCCCAACGGCATCTTGCTGGTGACCGGGCCGACCGGGTCGGGCAAGACGACCACCCTGTACGCCGCGCTCAACGAGCTGAACCGGCCCGACGTGAAGATCATCACCGCCGAGGACCCGGTCGAGTACTACCTGCCGGGCATCAACCAGTGCGAGGTCAGGGCCAAGATCGGGATGACCTTCGCCCGGATCATCCGGGCCATGCTGCGGCAGAACCCGAACATCCTGCTGGTCGGCGAGATCCGCGATGAGGAGACGGCCAACACCGCGATCCAGGCCTCGCTGACGGGACACCTGGTTTTCAGTACGCTACACACGAACGATGCGCCCAGTGCTGTAACGAGACTGGTCGATATCGGCGTCCAGCCGTTCCTGGTGGCCAGTTCGGTCATGGGGATCATGGCCCAGCGTCTCGTCCGCAAGGTCTGCCCGAAATGCCGCCAGCGGCTACGAGCCGCCCGAGCACTTGCTGCAGGGCCTCGGCCTCCGCCCCGAGATCGCCAAGAAGGCCAACTTCATGAAGGGCAAGGGCTGCACCCACTGCAACAAGACCGGCTACCGGGGCCGCATGGGCATCTACGAGCTGATGACCATGACCAGCCAGATCCGCGAGATGACGTTCAAGGGAGAGCCGACCCAGAATATCCGTAAGGTCGCCCGCAAACAGGGGATGCGCACGCTCTTCGAGGACGGGATGATCAAGGCGCTGAAGGGCCTGACCACCATCGACGAGGTCCTGCGGATCACCAACGTCGAACACGCGCCGCGAACTGACCGCGGCCCGGCCCGAGGCGTTCGCCGGTCGGGCGTCGAGCGGCCCGGCCGCGATCGCCCTCCCGGACCCGAGCACGTCGCGAGGGCCCGGTCCGACACGGGGCTCGGATCGACGCAAGTCCGGGCCGGACGACCGCGTCCGAATTCGACTCGTCGGCGCTTGAATTCGGTCGTGTCCACGCGAATAATGAGGGCAGCGGACGGGGCCCGGTCCCGTCGACGCAACTCAACGTCAGCCGCTCTCTGTTTCGCTGGACACCTGGTTGATCGGACAAAGTCAAGCCCCCCGGGGCCGGCTCCGGCGGGCGTCACGGCACCGGCGAAGCTCCGGGCGGGAGGACCGGTCGCGTCATGGGCACGCTGCTGATCGACAAGCTGCTGCAGACGACGGTCACCCAGAAGGCCAGCGACCTGCACCTGACCGTCGGCAGCCAGCCGATGCTCCGGCTGCACGGCCACATGCGACCGCTGGCGACGAAGGTCCTGGAGCCGTCGGACACCGCGGCCCTGATGAAGAGCATCACGCCGGAGCGCTGCCAGCAGGAGCTGCAGGAGGTCGGCGGGACCGACTTCGGGTTCGCCTTCGGCGAGATGGCCCGGTTCCGCGTGGCCGATCTTCAAGCAGCGCGGCAACATCGGGCTGGTGCTGCGGCGGATCCCGAACGAGTTCCTCACCTTCGAGCAGCTCGGGCTGCCGGCGGTCATCGAGGAGCTGATCACCCGTCCCCGCGGGCTGATCCTGGTGACCGGCCCGACCGGCTCGGGCAAGACGACCAGCCTGGCGTCGATGATCAACTGGATCAACGACAACATGGACCGCCACATCATCACGATCGAGGACCCGATCGAGTACTTCCACAAGCACAAGAAGTCGCTGGTCAATCAGCGCGAGATCGGCATCGACGTGCCCGACTTCCCCGAGGCGATCCGCCGCGCCCTGCGGATGGACCCCGACATCATCCTCGTCGGCGAGATGCGCGACCTGGCCACGATCTCGGCGGCGATCACCGCGGCCGAGACCGGCCACATCGTCTTCGGCACCCTGCACACCAACTCGGCCGAGGGCACCGTCAACCGGATCATCGACGTGTTCCCGCAAGGAGCAGCAGGACCAGATCCGCACCCAGCTCTCGGTGGCGATCATCGGCATCCTGGCCCAGTCGCTCCTGCCCCGCAAGCCGAAGGGGCTGGTGGCCGCCTACGAGATGCTGGTCGTCACGCCGGCCATCTCGAACCTGATCCGCGAGAACAAGACGTACCGCATCGACAGCTCGATCCAGACCGGCCGCAAGCACGGCATGATCCTGCTGGACGACTCGCCTGTTCAACCTCTGGCGGCAGGGGCTCGTCGAGGAGGAGGAGGTCATGTTCAAGTCCCGCAAGCCCAGCGACCTCCGCGAGCGGATCGAGAACGCCAAGAAGGGCATCTTCGACGACGACGGAAGACGAGGAAGAGGAGGAATGATCACGCGTCGATGACCGCCGGGTGTCACAACCGGCGGTCTCGACCGTAGCAACCGGGGGCGTTCCGGCCTGACGGCGCCGGGGCCGTCCCCCGACAGGGCGCGTCCGCCGTGCGAACCGGGCCGCTGTCGCCCGAGCCGTCGCCCCTTCTCCGCCCCGGCCCCGGCCGTCCGCCCGGTTGGCCATCTGGAACGGCACACGACACGGCTCGCGATCGGACGGCGCCGCCGCACGCGCCGAACGTTGGCCCATCGCTCCGGTCCCGCACGGTCCCGGGCCCGACAGACGGAAGGTGACTCGCCATGGCACGCCGACTCGGCAAGATCCTGGTGGACATGGGCTACCTCGACGAGGACAAGCTCTGGAACGTCCTCGAGGAGCAGAAGCAGAACAACGAGCTGATCGGCCAGGTCGCCGTGCGGATGGGCCTGGTCAGCGAGGACCAGGTCCTCAAGGCGCTGGCCGAGCAGCTCGGCATGAAGGTCGTGCAGCTGGCGGACCTGACCATCCCGCCGGAGGCCGATCGAGGCGGTCAACGAGTCGATGGCCACGGCCTACAAGGTCGTGCCGATCTCGCATGGCAAGAAGGACAAGTCGATCACGGTCGCGATGGCCGAGCCGCAGAACCCCGCCACGCTCGACAGCCTGAAGATGTTCCTCGGGGTCGAGGTCAAGGGGGTGATCGCCTCCGAGAAGGACGTCGCCGAGGCGATCGAGCGGCTCTACGCCGGCCACCAGGAGTCGATCCAGGACGTCGTCAAGCAGATCGAGGAGGACAAGGGCCTCTCGCAGTTCTCCGGGCGCAACGAGAACACGATCGACCTGGAGGCCATCGAGGAGATGGCCGAGGCCGCGCCGGTCCGCAAGCTGCTGAACATGGTGCTGCTGCTGGCGATCAAGGACAAGGCCTCGGACATCCACTTCGAGCCGTTCGAGGAAGAATACAAGATGCGGTACCGGGTCGACGGCGTGCTCTACGAGCTGGTGCCGCCGCCCCGGCACCTGGCGCCGGCGATCTCCAGCCGCATCAAGGTCATGTCGAACCTCGACATCGCCGAGCGCCGGCTGCCGCAGGACGGCCGGATCGAGCTGGCCATCGGCGGCAACTCGGTCGACATCCGGGTCTCGACCCTGCCGACGCTCTTCGGCGAGAGCGTCGTGCTGCGGATCCTCGACCGCACGGTCGTCAACCTCGACCTCGAACAGATCGGCATGCCCGACGACACCCTGGCCAAGTGGCGCGAGGTGATCCACAAGCCCAACGGCATCATCCTGGTGACCGGGCCGACCTCCTCGGGCAAGACGACCACGCTCTACGCCACGCTCAACGAGCTGAACACCATCGAGGACAAGATCATCACCACCGAGGAGCCGGTCGAGTACGACATCGACGGGCTGATCCAGGTGCCGATCAACCCCGAGATCGGCGTGACCTTCGCCGCCTGCCTGCGGGCGATCCTGCGGCAGGACCCGGACAAGATCCTGGTGGGGGAGACCCGCGACCTGGAGACCGCCGAGATCGTCGATCCAGGCGTCGCTCACCGGCCACATCGTCTTCACCACGCTGCACACCAACGACGCCCCCTCGGCCGTCACCCGGCTCCGCGACATGGGCCTGCCGACGTTCCTCATCACCGCCACGGTCGAGGCCGTGCTGGCCCAGCGGCTCGTGCGGAAGATCTGCACCAACTGCCGGACCGAGTTCACGCCCAGCCAGGAAATCGCCATGGAGCTGGGCTACTCCGCCGAGGAGGCCGCCACCAAGAAGTTCTACTACGGCCGCGGCTGCGAGCGCTGCAACAACACCGGCTACAAGGGCCGCATGGGCATCTACGAGCTCCTCGTCATGAACGACGAACTCCGCGACATGGTCACCGCCGAGGCCTCGCTCGACGAGTTCCGCGAGGCCTGCCGCAAGTTCGGCATGCGGACCCTCCGCGAGTCGGGCCTGCTGGCGATCCACGCCGGCCTGACCTCCATC
Source organism: uncultured Isosphaeraceae bacterium (assembly GCA_963779675.1). GTDB lineage: Bacteria > Planctomycetota > Planctomycetia > Isosphaerales > Isosphaeraceae > CAVZZM01. Next base: position 371,894 of record CAVZZM010000010.1, on the reverse strand, counting down.
GAGGAGATCGTCCGCGAGACCATGCTCGACGATGTTTAAGAGCGATGCAGTGATGAGCCGACGAGCAATCGAGGCGACCAGACCAGGAAGCCAGTACGACCTCCGGCATTGGACCTCACCGCTCATCGACTTATAGCCCGTGCCATTGCTCATTGCGATGCCGAACACGAGGAGCCCCCGAGATGCCGACCTTCCAGTACGAGGCGATGGACCACACCGGCAAGGAGGTCAAGGACACCATCGACGCCGCCACCCAGGAAGAAGCGCAGCAACTGATCCGCCAGAAGGGGTTCTTCGTCACCAAGATCTCCGAGAAGGCCGCCAAGGCCAAGAACAGACAGAAGGCGGCAAGGCCGCGCCGAAGAGGGCCGGCGGGCGGAAGAAGAAGAAGTCGTTCACCATCGGCAAGATCTCGACCAAGCAGCTCTGCACCTTCACCCGGCAGCTCTCCACCCTGCAGGACGCCGGCCTGCCGATCCTCCGCAGCCTGAAGATCCTCGAAGGCCAGTGCAAGCCGGGCGTCCTCAAGAACGCCCTCGAGCGACGTCGTCGAGGACATCGAGAGCGGCTCGACCCTCTCCGAGGCCTTCGCCAAGCACCCCAAGGCGTTCGACCGGCTCTACTGCAACATGATCAAGGCCGGCGAGGCCGGCGGTGCCCTCGAGGCCATCCTTCAGCGCCTGGCCGACTTCAAGGAGAAGGCCCAGACCCTGAAGCGCCGGGTCAAGCGGGGCCATGGTCTACCCGATCGTCGTCATCTTCGTCGCCTTCGTCATCGTCGGCTTCATCCTCTACTTCATCATCCCGAAGTTCGAGGCGATCTTCGACGACTTCGGCGTCGACCTGCCCCAGATGACCATCTTCCTGATCCAGGCCAGCCACTTCGTCATCCAGAAGTTCTGGGTCGTCTTCCTGGCGCCGATGTTCTTCTGGATCATCCTCAAGCTGATCTACCGCAACCGGACCGGGGCCTACGTCCTCGACCGGATCATGCTGATGATCCCGGTCATGGGGCAGATCGTCGAGAAGTCGACGGTCGCCCGCACGATGCGGACCCTCGGCACCCTGGTGCAGTCCGGCGTGCCGATCCTGGAGGCCCTGAACATCGTCCGCGACACGGCCGGCAACGCCGTCTTCGAGCGGGCCTTCACCCGGATCTACGACAGCATCCGCGAGGGCGAGACGATCGCCCAGCCGCTGCGCGAGGCCCGCATCGTCGACGACATCGTCGTCAACATGATCGACGTCGGCGAGGAGACCGGCGACCTCGACACGATGCTCAACAAGATCGCCGACAACTACGACGAAGAAGTCGAGGTGCTCGTCGAGAGCCTCGTCAGCCTGCTGGAGCCGATCATGATCGTCGTGCTCGGCGGCATCATCGGCTTCATCGTCATCGCCCTGTTCCTGCCCTTGATCCAGCTCATCACCAAGCTCTCGGGCTGATCTCGACCGACCGGGCCGTCGCCCCGCGCGACGGCCCGACGAACCGACCACGCGACCACGAACCACGACCGGACCATCCCCCGCCGGGGCCGCCTCGCACGGCCCCCGAGGTGATCGCCGTTCGCGCCCCAGTCCCTTCGTTCCACCCGGGCGATTCGCCCGAACTCTGTAACAGACGGCAACTTGCCGCGTATGTGATGGAAACCCCAATGCCCCCCAACCGCACCGGCGGCCCTCATTTTCAGCGGGTGTTACGAGACGTCTCCTGTCGGGTTCCCTGTAGGACCTACCGGGTTCCCTGTCGGGTGGGTGGAGTCCTCGGAACCCACCGGGTTCCCTGTCGGGTTCACGCCGAAGATGGTGGGTTCCGAGGACTCCACCCACCCTACCTAGAGCGACAAGAGCGACAAGTCTCGAACCACCGTTTCAGGAGCCGCGGACCGCGGAGGAGACCGTGACGATGACACGCCCGAACTCGAGCCTGAGCCCATCGGCGCGGCGCCCCCTCCGTCGCGGCTTCACCCTGGTCGAGCTGCTGGTCGTGATCGCGGTCATCGGCATCCTGATCGGACTGCTCATGCCGGTGGTCATGAATGCCCTGAAAACGGGCAATGAGGCCGCCGTCACCGCCGACATCAACCTGCTGGCCAATGCGCTGGCCGCCTTCAAGGACCAGTACGGCGACTACCCGCCCAGCCGGGTCCTGCTCAGCGAGAGCGGCGCGTACAACACCACCAGCACGGCGGCGGTCCCCTCGAACAACCCGATCGCCGACCTGACCCAGGGGCAGCTCGCCCAGCGGTCGCTCCGCCACCTGCGCAAGTTCTGGCCGCGCGCAAGTTCAGCACGTCGGGCTCGCCGTTCGGCTCGAACTTCAACACCGGCCCGGGGACGTTCTACGACTTCAACGGCGACGGGAACGTCGACAGCAACGGCAACCCGAGTGCATTACCTCGAAGGCCACGAGTGCCTGGTCTTCTTCCTCGGCGGCATCCCCAGCACCAGCGGCGAGGGCATGTCGGGCTTCGCCAAGAACCCGGCCAACCCGTTCATTAACGATCATCCCACCTACGGAACGTCGAACCGGACCACCCCGCTCTTCGAGTTCAACGGTGGGCGGCTCTACGACGACGACCGCAACGGCATCCCGGCTACGTCGACTCGCTGGGCTCGAACGCCGACGCGCGGTACTTCGCCTACTTCAGCTCGTATGGACCAATAGCTACGACCCGAACGACGTGAACTTCAACGTCGATGGCAGCTTCGGCCGCTACTTCGGCACGACATTCACCGTCAGCGCGGCCGAGCCGAACCAGGTCTACTCCCCCGCGCCGAACCCGTACACCACCAGCCCGGTGCGTCCAGGTCGGCCGGCCGACCTCCTACCAGAACTCGAACACGTACCAGATCATCTCCGCCGGGGGCGACCGCCTTTACGGCTACGGCGGGCAGTACGACCCGAGCAGCAACAGCCAGCGCCTGCCCGTCGACGCTCCGGCCCAGTCGACCTCCGCGGGCGGCAACCCGATCCGCGTCCCGCCACCCCAGGCGCCGACCGGCCCACGAGAACGACAACATCACGAACTTCAGCACCGGGAGACTGGAATGAGACGGCGCCCCTTCCGGGACGCGCCGACGGCGACGTCCCGGGCCCCACGACGACGATCGACGTTCCGCCGGCGCCGCCGTCCTCACTCCAGGCGCGCCGGTCCCGTCGGGACGGCGGGTTCACACTGATCGAGCTGTCGATCGTCATGGCGATCATCGGCCATCATCATCGGCTTCGTGCTGGTCGCCTCCGCCGAGGGGGTCCGCCGGGCCGAGGTGCGGGCCACCCAGGGCCTGATCGCCAAGCTCGACATGGGCATCACCGACCGTCTCGACGCCCTGCTGACCCAGGGCGTCACCGTCAACGGCGCCCACGAGTTCCTCGCGGCGATCTACCCGACCACCGCCCTGCCCCCCGGCGTGACGCTGCCCTGGGGCCTCCCCAGCGAGGACCGCGCCCGCGTCATCGCCCGGCTACGACCAGCTCAAGGCCGAGATGCCGGATGTCTTCTTCGTCGACACGAGCAACGCCAACTACCCGCTGAATTTCGGCTCGATCCCCTACCCGACCCTCACCGGCGACCTGGCCCACCTGCTGCCGATGGGCCACCTGGCCCGCGCCTACCGCTCGAGCAGAACGACTCGGCGGGCAACCCCTGGTCGCCGGGCCGGGCGACTACGACGCATCCCTGCCCCCGAAGGTCTGGACGACGAAGGCCACCGGGATCTACGGCGCCTCGTGGTCGGCGCGGGCGGCGTTCAACAAGCTGCTCGGCTATCGTCCCGCAGGGTTACGACACGGCCGACAACGACGGCGACGGCCTGATCGACGAGCTGGACGAGGGCGCCGACCGCCGCCGAGCAGGCCGTGATCGCGGCCAATCTGGCCCGTCACACCCACAAGACCGCCCGCGCCGAGGCCCTGTACGCCCTGCTCGTCGAGGGCGCCGGGCCGATGGGCAGCGTCTTCAGCCGCGACGACTTCACCGACCAGCAGGTCATGGACACCGACGGCGACGGCCTCCCCGAGTTCGTCGACGCCTGGGGCGAGCCGCTCCAGTTCTACCGCTGGCCGGTCCACTTCACCTCGCCGGTCCAGAAGGGCATGCACCTGTACAACAACGCGATCGAGCCCCGGCAGACCGCGACGCTCGACCCGAACAACACGCTGATGGCCCCCTCCTGGTGGGCCGCCGCCTTCAACAACGGCGGCTGGCGGTCTCCGCCGCCCAGGGGCCGCTGAGCAGCGGCGGCGTCGTCTTCCAGCAGCTCTTCGGCCCGATCGTCGACATCAACGGATCGCCGACCAGTCCCCTCCGGCCGGTCCCCGGCGCCGGCCAGTTGTGGGACCGTTCCGCGGCCTTGCCGCGTCGGGCCTTCTACGCCCGTCCCCTGATCGCCTCGGGTGGCCCCGACCTCAAGATCGGCATCGCCCATGCTCGGGTTCGACTACGCGGACTATGGCGCCGTGACCGCCGCCGCGCCGCTGAGCCCCCTGAACCTCAATCTGGTCGAGAACACCGCGTCGCCGCTTTCACCGTTCCGGACCACTCCGCCGTATTTCGTCCCCGACCCGAGCAACTCGGCCGGCGTGTCGATCCAGCAGCTACCTGACGGACCTCACCGAGGGCTGGCAGCTCGACGACATCACCAACCAGACGTACCAGCAGGGCGGCGGAGGTGTGCAATGAGGACGCCGCGTACGTTCCAGACCGTCCCGTCCCGAACCTCCTCTCGTTCCCACGCTCCACGTGGTTATGCATTCCGGGACGCTCCGCGTCCTCCGCGGCCGTGGATGTGGCCCGCCCGGACGACGCGGAGCGTCGCCGACGGCATTCCCACGCAGAGCGTGGGAACGAGGGGCCGCCGCCCGGCCCGGGCCCGGGGGTTCACGCTTGTCGAGCTGCTGGTGGTCATCGCCATCATCCTGATCGTCTCGGTGGCGACGCTGCCGGTGGTCCTGCCGGCGATCAACCAGCGCCAGGTCAGCGAGGCGGCCCTGCTGATGCAGGCGGAACTGTCCCGGGCCCGCGACATGGCCATCCGCGACAACGCCCCCCGAGGCATCCGGCTGATCCCCACGCGCGACCCGTCCGACCGCTTCGCCGTCACCGGCCCCACCCCGGCCTACTCCCGGATGATCTCGATCGAGAACGGGCCGGACTACCGGGAAGGGGCCGTGCGGCTGTTCAACGCCGACGCCCCCGTATCTGGATACTCCGGTCTTCACCAGCAAGGGGGCGGTTTATGCCTTCCCCAACCCCTGGTTCGTGGTCATGGAGTCGAAGACCCGCGTCGTCGACGTCAGCATGACGCCGGTCACCCTGCCCAGGGCGCCGACCTCCTGGTACTGGAACGTCCGCCAGGGGGACAAGATCCGCTTCGGCGACTCCTCCCAGGCCTGGACCATCGTCGGGCCGATGCTGGTCGGCCCCTACCTGGCGCAGAACCAGAACAACTCGGCCCTGTCCGCGACCGAGCAGCAGACGAGCAACCCCGAACGCTACATCAACTGGGGCTCTCCGGGGTCGTTCAACTCGGTCCCCAGCGCCAATCCGTACGACAAGAAGGAGTTCCTGATCGTCCTCGACGGCATGGACAACGACGGCGACGGCTACATCGACGAGGCGTTCGACGGGATCGACAACGACGGCGACGGCATCACCGACCCGGGCTTTGACGGGATCGACAACAACGGCAACGGCTTCGTCGATGAGCCGATCGAGCTGCTCTATCAACAACGGCGGCGAGTACGAAACCGAGTCGACGCCGCCCGGGTTGCTCCTCGACGCGACCTCGAGGTCGGCGACACCACGAACTACACGATCCTCCGCCGCCCCGTCCCGGCCAGCGGGGCGCGGGAGTTGACGCTGCCGCCGAACGTGGTCATCGACATGACGACCTGGACTCGACCGCGGGAGCGGTCGCGGCTGCCGGTGGACCTGGCGACCGGGTACGTCGAGATCATGTTCGCGCCGAACGGGCAGCTCGTGCAGCCGCTGGCCGGGCCGACCGAGCCGGTCCCGCCGACCATCCCGTTCTTCCACTTCTGGATCACCGACACCGAGGACGTGTACGAGGCGAACAATCAGCAGGCCAACAACGTCCCCTACCTGCTGCCGCTGCCGAAGGGCACGACGCTCTACCCGGACCCGGGCGACGCCAACCCGCGGTTCCTGGAGAACAACCGCCGGCTGATCACGCTGAACACCAAGACGGGCCAGGTCACGACGACCACCCTGGAGAACTTCAGCCTCGCCGACGCGAAATCCAATCAACCGAACTACAATCCCGCGGCCCTGGACCGGCCCTACCTCCAGGCGGAAGCGGGAATAAGGGAAGAGCCATGAGAACCTCCCCGAGCCGGGGCCGGTCGGGGATCACCCTGACCGAGATCCTGATCTCGATCCTGATCATGGGGATCGGCCTGATCTCGCTGGCCACCCTCTTCCCGCTCGGCCTGGAACGCATCCGCCGCGCCCAGCGGAACGTCCGCTCGGCGCAGCTCGTGCGCTCGGCCCTGGCCGACGTCGATTCGCGGAACCTTTTCGGGCCGACGAACTTCCAGATCAACCCGTGGGTCTATCCCGCGGGGGTCGGGCGCGACCCCTGGATCACCGACTGGAACCAGCCGGCCAACGCCCCGGTCGCCGTCTATCGCGGGCCGGGGGTCACTGGCTTTAACGCCGGCGCCTACGTCCCCGGCGAGGGCCTGCCGGTGGTCTACGACCCCCTGTGGTGGGCGCAGTTGAACTACCAGGACGCCGACGATCGTCCCGAACAACCTGACCTATTTCGATGCGTCCCGCTTCGGCCAGCGGGATCGGCTCGGTTCGGGTCGACCCCGACGGCGGCCCCCCCAGCGCCTACGGGCTCCAGCGGCTGACGACCATCGAGTTCCTCCACCCGATCGCCGCCCTGCGGCCCTACAGCCTGACCCACGCCGCCCAGGTCTTCTCGACTCAGGACGACCCGGTCCTGCAGAGCGAGGGGGACCTCAACACCACCGACGGCACGGGGAGCCCGATCCTCCCGTATCTCGACGCCAGCGGCCAGATGCTCAACGACTGGACCTTACCTGGATGTTCACCGGCCGTCGCACCGGGGTGAACTCGAGCACCTACACCGGCGACATCGTCATCTTCCACAACCGCCCGTTCGGCCTCGACGCCAGCGGGACCACCTATGTTCCGGCCGGCGAGCGGGTGGTCGAGGCGATCTTCGGCTACGGCACGACCGTCTCCGAGCCGACGACCTCGGCGACCATCGGCTACAGCCCCCAGGCCCGCACCGTTCTGCTCCGCTGGCCGGTCGGCACGCCCGACCCGGACGTCCGCACCGGCGGCTGGATCGCCGACGTGACCTATGAGAAGAACCTGGCGACCAGCACCACCCGCTACTTCGGCAAGCGGTACTCCGGCCAGCGCTGCCACTGGTACCGGGTCGTCCGCCACTCCGACGGCGAGCCCGACCCGGACCCGGGCGGCCTGCTGCCGGTCCCCACCGCCGCATGATCGTCACGGTCGAGACGCCCGTGGAGTCGAAGACCGAGATCTACGGCGTCGGCTCCAGCGGCACGCCGGGCGAGCCGGTGCACGTCAACGCGGCCCTGGTCAGCCCGTATGTCGTCTACGTGTTCCCGAAGATCTTCCAGGCTCATTGATCGATCGAGGCCGACCGGCCTGCCCCCGGACCCGAGGGACAACGCGATGCGACCCACTACCGCTCGATTCCCGGCACGCCGGCGGGGCGTGACCCTGATCGAGATGCTCGTCACCGTGGGACTGCTCGTCCTGATCATGTCGGTGATCGTCTCGATCTTCAGCGCCGCGACCGGCTCGATCACCGCCCAGCGGACCTACGCGACGCTCGACCAGGACCTGCGCCGGGTCGAGTCGATCATGCGCCGCGACCTGGTCGGTCAGGACGGCAAGGGGGGCTCACCGCCAAGATGGACCCCACCAATCCGGCCGACCCGACCGAGGGCCGGGGCTACTTCGTCTACGGCGAGAACGCCCTGGCCGACCTCCAGGGCGAGGACACCGACGACTACCTCGCCTTCACCTCCCAGGCCCCCGACGGCCAGCCGTTCACCGGCACCGTCGTCGTGCCGGTCAACAACCCGAACAACCTCGCCGCCCTCGTCGGCCAGTTCCACCGGGTTTCCGTCACCAGCCATTATGCCGAGATCATCTATTTTCCTCCGCAACGGCAACCTCTACCGTCGGGTTTTCCTGATTCTGCCGAAGGAATGGGAAAACCCGCTGTCCAAAGGCGTCGGCCGGAGCGCTCGGGCCTGATGAAGCCGGGCGGCGGCTACAACACCGCCAACACCGGCACCTCGCCGCTGACCAACTTCGCCGCGAACAACGTCGAGGTGCGCACTCTCTACGGCACGCCCGCGAGCTGGCTCGGCCTGAACGACGTCTCGGCCCGGCCGTCGAAGTTCATCGCCGCCAGCCTCGTCTTTGGAAACCCTGCCCAGAACAACGACCGCCACCGAATCCTACATGCCCACGCTGAACTCCCTGGGCGACCTGACCGACCGGCACAACCGGGCCTTCAACCCGCGGCACGTCGATGACTACTTCAACGGGGCGAGGGCACCCCTCCCCGACGGGCTCCCCGACGACTTCAACACCGACGACATCCCGGACTTCTACCCGACCCTGTATCCGGGGGCGTTCACGAACCCCAATCCCTACGGCCAGGTGCTCCTGGCCCCCGATCCAGTGACCGGCAACCTGCCGCCGGTCGCGGCGGCGCGGACCTTCGACCAGATGGGCTTTCCCTACGTCTACCCGAACGGCTACTCCCAGCCCGACCCGAACACGCTGGCCAGCTACGGCGCGATCCACAGCCTCGACCCGTCGATCAACCCGACGACCGCGACGACCGCGTACTACCCGAGGGTCTACAACCACGGCCCGCTCGACCTGGGCGACCCGCTGGGCGTGCCCGGCACGGGCGCAGACCTGGTGGGGCTTCCCGACCAAGAAGGAGACGTTGTCTCCCTACTGGACCGACCCGATCAAGCGGCTGAATGACCCGTCGGCGGCCCTGTTCTTCAACGCGACGGCCGGGGCCCCGCCCTATGAACCGCCGGCCAACTCCGAGCAGGCCAACCAGCAGGCCCTGCCCCTGCGGTCGGCGGCGACAGTCGCCGCCGCGGCCCTGCCGCCGATGAACGCGACCTATCGCGGGGTCAACGGCGCCCAGGACTTCCTCGACGGCGTTCCCCCCGGCTCGGCGGCCCCCGCCGGCGCCCTGACCTTCGCCAGCCCGCCCGGCTTCGCCCCGGCGGTCTGGCTGGCGATCTCCCAGGACGACCTGATCCTCAGCGGCGTGCGGAGCTTCGACGTCAAGGCGCTGGAGACGCGGTACTACGTCGCGACGACGGCCGGCATCCCCGAGCACCCGCCGACGACCCAGTACGTCGACCTGGGCTACGGCGCGGTCGACGGCAACGGCGACGGCATCAACGACTTCGCCGTCGGCACCCCCCCGAACGTCCCCAGCGGCGTCCCCAACTACGTCCTGAACACCCTGACGACCCTCGCCCACGAGGGCCGCATGCCGCCCCTGATGACGGACTTCCGTCAGGACGCGCAGTGGCCCCAGTTGCGGCCGAACATCGGCGACAACCAGACGGGCGTCGTCCGGCTGCGACGGGTCTGGGACTCGTGGTCCACGACCTACTCGCGGACGCCCGACCCGATCAACCCGGTCAACCGGCCCCCGTTCCGCCGCCCCGGCCCTGCCGTCGTACCCGGCCCCCTACCCGGCGCCTCTGAAGGGGCTTCAGATCCAGATCCGGGTCGTCGACCCCGCGAACCAGCGGACGAAGATGCTGACGACCCGTTTCGACTTCTCCGATCGACTCGACTGAGGACGTGCGTGAGATGGTTCTTGTATGTTCTCGTAGTAGACCGCCAATGACAAAATGGTGGGATGACAGATGACAGAAGTCTTTTGTCATCATGGAATTCTGTCATCTGTCATCCCACCGTTTTAGGGCTGCCGGTCTAGTAGTAGACCACCAATGACAAAATGGTGGGATGACAGATGACAGAAGCCTTTTGTCATCATGGAATTCTGTCATCTGTCATCCCACCCTACAAGACCACCAAGACTTCTCCGATCGACTCGACTGATACAACCCAACCCAACCGGCCCCCGCGGGGAGGAGATGCTCGCGATGCTCGCCCAAGCCCGACACCAACGGGGACGCCGCCGACGTGGCGTGGTCCTCGTCCTGATCCTGGCGATGCTCGGCCTGCTGGCCGTCATCGGCGTGACCTTCGCCACCTTCAGCGGCCAGACGATGGTCGGCGTCGCGCTACTACGTCCAGGCCGCCGACGAGATCAACCCCGAGCGGATCATCGACTTCGGCATCGACCAGCTCATCAACGGCACCGACGACCCGGCCTCGGTGCTGCGCGGACATAGCCTGAAGGAAGACCTCTACGGCAGCGATGCCCAGAACCCCGGCTATTTCCCCACCCTCCCCAACGGCCAGCCGATCGTCGTCACCGGCGTAACCGTCACGGGCGGCCCGACCGATTTCACCATCAGCACCAACGTCCCGTATCAGGGCTACAGCTTCCCGGAGATCACCAAGGTCGAGAGCCGGGGCGGCTTCACCGGCTGGTTCCTCCGGCTGGAGTTGTGGCTGTACAACGGCGGCTTCCCGATCCAGCAATCCACCCCGCCGGTGGCGCAGTCGTTCCAGATCGTCGGCGACACCAACGCCAGCGGGTACCATGCCTTCCAGCTCACCAGCAGCGACACCCGGACCGTGGACAACCTGGGCAACCCGTGGCTGGTCCAGCCGAACCAGCTCGGCACCAACCCCCTGGGCAACGCCAACTTACGGCTGGTCGTCCGGCTCGAGAACCGCTACCGCCACATCATGAACGGCCCCGGCATGGGGACCGCCGGCGTCTGGGGGAACTTCCGCTTCAACGGGCCGGTCCAGGGGTCCACCGGCGCCATCGGCTTCCCCCTGCCGGTCGGCATGGACGAGGACTACGACGCCGCCGACCTCGAAAACTGGTTCCTCGCCCTCCAGAGCGCTGACGGCTCGGTGCTGATCCCGTCGTTCCACCGCCCGTCGATCCTCCGGGTCGACCCGACCACCGCCGCGGCACCCCGTCGACGACTGGTCGGACTACCCGATCCCGGGCGTCCCCAACTACGCCGGGCTGAGCCCGGCCCAGAAGTTCGCCCTGGCGGACACCTGGTCCCGCATCCTCCGCCCCCGCGCCGTGGATGGCCACGACGCCAGCGCCTTCCCCGACCTGTTGCCCGACCTGACCACCGGGCAGATCACCTACGACGTGGACAACGACGGCGACGGCGTCACCGACTCGGTCTGGATCGACCTGGGCTTCCCCGTCCAGACCGACGAGACCGGCAAGAAGTACAAGCCGATGTTCGCCTTCATGGTCCAGGGCCTCAACGGCAAGCTCCCGCTGAACACCGCCGGCAACCTCGCCGGTCGCGAGCTGGCCGACGACCCCACCACCCCGAACATCAACGAGCTCGGCCAGCCGACCTACAACCACACCTCGAACCTCGGCGTCAGCCCCAGCGAGATCAACCCGAGGTTCGCCCTCCAGGCGCCGTTCGACGTGAACCTGCCCGCCGCCGGCTTCGGCCAGTGGGACAACGCGGGCATCGACGTCTCCACGACCCAGCTTCGCAACCTCCTGGCCGGCACCCGGCCGCAGGAGTTCGACTCGTCGAACAACCCGCTCAACGGCGACACCAACGTCGTCAACAACGCCTTGCTGACCGCCGTCGAACGGCGGGTTCGCCTTCCCGCTGCCGAACAACGTCGTACGACACCCAGCGACCTGAGCTACGACCGTTCGGGCGTCGCCCCGGTCGCGGGCCGCTACGGCGAGGCGGGGGGCGTGCCGGCCACGACGTTCGTCAACGACGGCTCCGGCAACCCGGTCCCGTGGATCTACAACAACCCGGTCGGCGCCGGCCGGTCGGTCTACTCCGGCGGGCCGATCGACGGCCTCGACGACGACTTCGACGGCCTCGACTTCTTCCCCGGCGGCACCGCCGAGACGGGCAACTTCCTCGACCCGGCCAGCGGCCTGGCCCTGCCCTCGGAGCGGAACCGCTACAACGTCACCCCGCGCGACAACACCGGCACCGGCCGGACGATCGCCTACAACGGTGAGAAGATCAACGGCAAAAACCCCAACCCGGACATCTACTACACGTTCGACGTCACCATCAACCCCGCGACCGGCGGCCCCTGGGACTACTACCGTCGCGGCTACGGTTTCGACAGCAAGGGACGGGTCGGCTACCTGCACTACTTCCGGCCCCCGGGCGTCCTGCCCGACGTCGCCAGCCCGGCGGTCGGGGGCGTCACCACCCGAACGTGCTCGACCAGACCCTCAACGCGTCGAACATCCTGCACGGCTTCGAGTCGTTCCGCGTCCCCAACGGCGAGTTCGCCGCCGTGATGGGCGCGGCGCCGTACAACATCAACATCGGCATCGACCGTCAGACCGACGCCGTCGGCAACCTCAATGCGCCGATCCGGCCGGCGGCGGCGGCGACGACCATGGCGACCTTCAACAACCTCCTCCTCTCCTACGGCTGGGTCTCGCCGACCCTGACCACGCCCGTCCCGTTCTACCTGCCCGACCCGTCGCTGGCGACCCCGCGCCGGAGTACCCCCCGAACGGGGCGGTCTACAACGCCTGGGACCGTGGCGGCGGCGTGGTCCTGAACGTCGGCCACCCGCTGATGAACAACGCCTCGGAGATGAACCTCTACAGCTATGACGGCGGCGACGAGCCGTTCAGCCTGATCGACCTCGACTGGCTCTACAACAACCCCGACAAGGACCCGGGCACCCCCACCAGCCGCCTGGCCCAACTCGCCCCGGTCAGCCTCAACAACACCTACACGCTCAACGGCACGTACTCGACGCTGCCGGGCACCATCACCGACAGCCAGATGCGCAAGCGGTTCCTCACCACCGAGGCGTGGGACCTGAACTCGTTCGCGATGGGGACGAACCCGCAGATCGGCTCGTACCTCGACTACACGGTGAACGTCACCGCCGCCCGGGCCGTGCAGTGGGACAACACCGGCGCCATCCTCGCGGCCGTGCCGATCAACCAGGTCGGCATGTCGATCGCCCACCGCGACCGTCGCGTCAACCTCAACTTCCCGCTGCCGCTCTCGAACAACCCCGAGGAGCCGGTGCGGCAGAAGTGGGTCCGCGAGACCTACGAGCTGCTCAAGCGCGTCGTGCCCCCCAGCTCGATCGACACGCCCGAGAAGCTGGCGAAGCTCTCGCAGTTCGTCGTCAACATCATCGACTTCCGCGACCCCGACGCCGCCTGCACCCGGTTCGTCAACACCGACATCGTGGTGACGCCCCCGACCGCCGTCGACCAGTACCCGACCCTGGCCTTCCGCAACACCGCCAACCCGATCCAGGACAAGTCCGGCAACAGCTACCTCCCGTATTCCACCGGCCTGCGCAACGGCCGCACGATCGACCCGAAGACGCTGAAGCCGACCGATGTCGTCAACCACAACTACCTCGAACAGTTCGGCATGGAGAACAACGCCGTCGCCATGAACGAGGTGCTGTCCTTCTCCTTCGAGCGGAAGGTCGGCACGGGGCCGACGGCCACCAAGAAGGACACCCCCCGCCTGTTCGTCGAGTTCCTCAACACGCTCTCCTCCGACGGCCACGAGATCATCGACACCACCACCGACCCCACCAAGCCCACAGCGATTCGGGGCGCGGAAGGCAGCAACCTGAACCTCGGCGACGACGACGTCACGATCCCCGACCCCAACGACCCCACGAACCCGCCGGTCGCGATCCTCAAGGCGCTGCACTACGACCTGGTGATCGCCGAGGACAACATCTTCGGCCGACCGGACCGGGTCACCGGCCAGCTCGTGCCGGACACCACGGCCACCGCGAGGAAGCGGGCCATCTGGAAGATCAAGTACGAGGACGAGCTCTCGGTGGACAAGCAGTACGCCCCGCCCCAGGGCTATCACGCCCTCGGGAACACGGTCGAGGAGACGCTCACGACCGACCCGATGACCAACGAGATCCTCACCATCAAGTCGGACCTACGACGAAACCCTCAACGAGTCCACCAAGAACGAGCCGGACGTCGACTCGCCGTCGATCCCGACGGCCTTCTTCCCGATGATGGGGACCGCCGCCGCCGTGCTCCCGGCCGGCGACAAGACGGAGTATTTCTGGCTGCTGCTCCGACGTCCGGCGAACCCGGGCCAGCCGATCGACGAGGACCCGTCGTCGGGCAACTACAACCCGGGCGTCGTCGTGGACGCCATCCGGTTCCCGTACCTGGCGTCGAGCACCGTCGCCAACAGCAAGGCGACCATCGGGACCGGGATGAACCCCCAGGACTCCGTCACCAAGCCGACGCAGGAGATCTACTCGGTCGAGCGGCTCCAGCCCTACCGGGGCGGCCAGGCCATCCCGGTCCTGCCGATCCCGGCGGCCGGCACGGACGCCGGACCTCGACCTCGCCTACGGCTACTCCGAGCAGCACGCCCCGGGCAACACCAAGTCCTCCAACAAGACCGACGAACACCCGGCCACAAATGACGACGAGTATTTCGGCAAGTTCGGCAATGCCACCAAGGGCGCGACCCTCAAGATCGGCCACTCGATCGGCAAGGGGAACGACCGGGACGATCCCTACTGGGAGCATGCCCCGTTCTTCGACCGCGACTTCCACAGCGTCGCCGAGCTGATGCTCGTGCCCGGCTGCCCGCCGGGACTGTTCACCAAGCAGTTCGTCGCCAACGTGCCCGACAACGACAACGACCCGACCACCGCGCCCTACATCGACACCAACGGAGACGGCAACGCCGAGCCCGGGGAATGGTTCCACGCCGAGTACGACCCGACGAAGTTCGACCAGCTCCTCAAGCCGCCCACGACCCGGCCGATCGGCACCCGCACGCTCGCGGGGACGCCCCAGCGGGTCCAGATCGAGTCGGGCCAGCGGTTCGACCACGACGACGGCGCGACGCCGTTCCCGAGGGTCTACCCGTACCTGGTGGACAAGTTCTATTACAGCTACATGCCGGACTCCCCCAGCCCGACCAACCCAACAGGCAACCCGGTCTACAACCCGACCCACCCGAACTACACGGGGGCGGGACCGTCCTTCGCCGAGCAGGACGACGGCTGGCACACCATCCTCGAGTTCTTCGAGGTGCCGGTCGAGATGAAGGGGGCCACCGGCGAGGTCGCCTACGGCGCCAATGGCGACTGGGTCCGCAAGGACCTCCGGCCCGGCCAGATCAACCTGAACCTGATCGTCGATGAGGAGGTGTTCTACGGCCTCCTCGACGACGCGCGGCTGAACCTGGCCGCCCAGGGCACCCCGGGCAGCGCGATCGTCCCGGTCGTGGCGACCCAGGCCGACGCCTATGGCAACCCTCTCGTCACCGCGGCGATGGTCGATCGCGGCTTCGCCCTGCTGGGCACCAAGGGCGGCACCGGCCAGATGAAGGCCGCCTTCGCCGACTTCCTCCGGCTCCAGCACGGCGGCAACGTCCTGTTCAACTACGGCGTGGGGGGGAACGCCGCGGCGTCGGTCCCGGCCTACGGAGCGGGCTACCGGCCGTTCCGCTCGCTGACGTTCCCCATCATCCAGGCGACCATCCTGCGACCGGCCAGCCTGGTGCCGCTCCAGGGTTCGGCCAGCGCCGTTCGCCCCGGGCAGCCGGAACACGAGCCCCGAACATGCGGTATGGCGGCAAGGTGAACGGCGGGGCCGGCGTTGACCCGGTCCACGTCGGCACCCTGCTCCCGCAGATGCCGCCGAGGAAGCTGTTCCAGGTGTCGGACTGGTCCAACGGCAGCGTCGCGAGCGAGCTCCCGCTCGGCCTGACCCAGAACCACAACGCCGCAGTCGTCGCCCCGCCGTCCGGCATGGTCCTGTTCAACCAGACCGGCTCGCTGGTCGAGAACGGGACCACCGGCGTCAACCCCGACGCCCGTCTCGGCGCCAACCAGGCGGACCCCAACAAGTACGCCCCGACCGCGACGACCACCGACGACAAGCCCCCCTCGGACCTTCGCCAGCATCCCTGGTACCGTCTCGAGTGGCTCCAGAAGCTCACGAACCTCTCGACCGTGCGGACCCACCAGTACGCCGTGTGGGTGACGGTCGGCTACTTCGAGGTCACGCAGGAAGGGAACCCGCAGCTCGCGGCGACCAACCCGGCCGCGGCGTATGACCTGCTCGGTCCGGAACTGGTCGATGCGACCGGCAAGACGACCCGCAACCAGGCGTTCTTCGTCCTCGATCGGACCAAGGCCACCGGGTACAACCCGTCCGACCCAGGAGACTTTCGCGAGGTCGTCGTCTATCGACGACGGATCAAGTGATCCGTCGTCACGGACGGGGGCCGGGGCAAGGTCGCCTTGCCCGGCCGTCCCTCGAAGAGTGGCCCGATCGCGCGGGCGTGGTCGGGATTGGCTTGCCCCAGCACGCAAGCAACCGATAAAATGGAAAGGCACCCGTCTCTGTCACGAAAGGACGTCCCCATGAATTCTCGCCGTCGTCGCCAGGGTTTCACGCTGATCGAGCTGCTGGTGGTCATCTCGATCATTGGCGTGCTGGTCGGACTGCTCCTGCCCGCCATCAATGCCGCCCGCGAGGCCGGCCGCCGCACCCAGTGCCTGAACAATCAGCGCCAGGTCGGCCTGGGCCTGCAGGGCTACGTCAACGCCCGCAACAACTTCCCGAACTCGGTGACGTGGTGGAACGCCCCCAACTATGAGTCGGGCGACATGTCCAACGGCCAGGCTCGCGGCGGGTCGGCGCCGCTGCATAGCTGGGTGGTGGACATCCTCCCCTACATCGAGCAGATTGCGATTTACAACGACTACAACCGCCAGGTGCCGTACTACAACATCAACCCGGCCAACAACAACGGCTCGACGAACAACCTGACGCTCAGCTCCACGGGCATCGGCATCCTGTCCTGCCCGAACGACGACAGCGTGGTCGCCGGCGAGGGCAATCTATCCTACGTCGTCAACTCGGGCTTCAACCACTACTGGTACAGCATGAATGGCTGGGCCTCTCAGGCGGGCGCCGGCAGCGAGCGCAGCGGGGCCATGGGCCTGGTCAACTGGGACCAGGCGGTCAACTCGTCGGCGACGGTCGGCGGCCCGGTCGCCCGCAAGACGGGCGTCATGTGGCCGGGAACCTACGACGGCAAGACGCCGTTCGATTACAAGACCAACGTCGCGGCGATCACCGACGGAACGAGCGTCACGGTGCTCGTGACCGAGAACACCTTCGCGGGGGCCTCCCGCAATTCGCCGTACGCCCTGAACGCCTATGCCCAGGGGTCCACGACGCCGGTCTCCATCACGAACTGGGCCTGCGCCCACCCCAACTTCGTCGCCTTCATGGGCTCGGATGACGTCTGCACCGGGGGCGCCGCGGGATCGAATTGCACGGCGATGGCGGGGGCAGGAAATCTCGGCCCGACGCCAACCACGGGTGGTAAAATCGCCACCGGCCCCGGCTGGGCACGGGCGAACCAGTCCAACTCCACCTCCCCCGAGGGCATCAACTCCGGCCAGCGTTCCGGCGCTCAGGAGGGAGGCCACCCGTTCCCGAACAGCCTGCACCCGGGCGTGATCGTCGTCACGATGTGCGACGGCTCGTCGAAGGTCATCAGCGAGACGATCAACGGCGTCATCTGGTCCAAGCTGATCACGCCATCCGGCTCGAACCTCCCGGTCGGATTCAAGCAGACCCCGGTCAGCCAGGAGGACATCAGCGGCAACTGAGTCGAGCCGCGACCCCGGCCATCCATCGTGCCTGACAGACGAGGCCTCGCGCATCGCCCAGCACAGAACGGGACGTCCTTTCCAACCCCCGCCCGGCCCCTTCCCGGCCCGGCGGGGGTTCGTCGTTGGTTCGACTCGCTCCTCGTAAGCTCTTGTAGGTCAGGCTTAAGCCTGACGTCTTTGATTACGAAGACGTCAGGCTTAAGCCTGACCTACGAAGAGTAGGCCGGCCATCCAGCACGACCCATTAGTTCCCGGCGAGGTCGGAGGGCTTCACGCCCGGCTGAAAGCCGCCGAACTTGAACGGTAGGGGGTCGTAGTCGCCGACGATCTCGACCTCGGACCGGGCCGGAATCTGGTCTTCCATGCCCAGGGCCCAGTAGCAGGCATTGACCAGCATGCGGCGAACGCCCTCGCTGAGCAGGTCCTGGGCGGCCCCCATGGTGGTCGTGAAGACACGGCCAGTCTTGCCATCCTCGCCCTCGTAGGTCTTGATCCAGGCGACCGGCATCATGGGGTCGTTCACCGCGCCGGGGACCGGGCTGTCCGTCGGGTTCATGCCCTCGAGAACCTGGCCGAGCACCAGCGGCGTGCTGTCTCCCGGCAGGGGCAGGCGGACGGCGTAGACGTCGGTGGGGCCGTGGATGTCCCCCTCGTCGATGCCGCGGAGGATGGGGTGGTCCTCCATCCCCTCGGCGGCGACGCCCCGGGTGCTCTGGACGGCGTGCTTGCCGTGGTGGTTGATCCAGGTTTCCCCCAGAATGTGACGGCCGAAGCCCCCCTCCCAGCCGGGCTCCTGGCTCTTCCAGCCGTAACGCGGCGTAGGCCCGGCCAGATGGGACGTCGAAGGCGTGCGTCGCGGTCCGCAGGGCGACGATCGGCCTTCCCGACTCGACGTAGTCGACGATGTGCTTCATCTGCTCGTCGGGCAGGTTGCGGAACCGGGTGAAAATCACCATCAGGTCGGCGTCGTCGAGCTTCTCCAGCCCGGGGATGTTCCCCTGGTTGTTCGGGTCGATCTCGCCGGTCTCGGGGTTGATGGCGTACAGGACGGTGCAGTCGAACCCGTGGTGTGTCGCCAGAATCCGGGCAAGCTGGGTCAGCGACTGCTCGGAACGGTACTCCTCGTCGCCGCTGACCAGGACGATCGTTTTCCCCTTGCCGGGGCCGTCGTGGCCCTTGAGGGTCAACCAGGGGCCGTCGGCGGCGCGGGCGGTGCTCAGGCCGAGAAGAAGGCCCCCCAGGGCCAGGACAAGGCGGGTTCGAGGCATGGCGTCGTTCTCCCGATCGTGATCGTCGTGCGCGAATGGCCGCCCGGTTGCGCGAGCAGCTCACGCAACGCATCGTAACCCCGGCACGAAGCGGAGGGAACGGGCCTGGCCCCTGCGCGGTCCTTCTGGTCCCGGCCGATCGTGAAGGTGGTCCCGAGGTCCGATCGCGGTTGACCATCCGGGCCGATCGGGCTACCGTGCCCGACCGACCGGGCTGGATCATCGCGATGACAGCCTCGATCTGGATGCCCGTCGAAAGGGGAGGGACGACCGGAGATGCCGTCTAGAACTCGACGATCGCCCGTCCTGGCCGTCGGAATCGCCCCCGTGCTGGCCGTCGCCGTCACCATCACGGGGCCTGGTTGCGGGACGACGAAGACGTCGAACACCGCGCGCACCGCCACCGAGCAGCTCCTGCTGACCAACGCCTGGGACGACGCCCTGCGCCAGGTGGACTTCCGCCCGCTGGCCGGAGTGCCGGTCTTCTTCGACACCCAGTATGTCAAGCCGGGCGTGGATGAGGGGTGGGTCATCTCCAGCATCCGCCAGGCGATGCTGGCCCAGGGGGTCTTGCTGCGACAGAAGGCGGAGGAGGCCCAGTGGATCGTCGAGGCCCGGGTCGGGGCCTACGGCACGAATGAGAGCAACTGGCTCTTCGGTGTGCCGCAAGTCAACGTGCCGCCAACGCTGACCGGCATGCCGACCGGGGCCATTCCCGAGATCCCGATCGCCAAGAAGACGAACCAGCAGGCCGTCGCCAAGATGGCCCTGTTCGCTTACGACCGCGCCAGTGGGCAGGTGACCTGGAACTCCGGCACGCTGCTGGCCACGGCCAACGCCAAGGACGTCTACATCGGCGGCCTCGGGCCGATCCAGTCGGGCTCGATCCGCCAGGGGCCGGAGTTCATCGGCATGCGGCTGCCGACGATCGCGGCCGAGGAAGAGAAACCCGGCCCGGCCGCGCCCCCTCATGGCGATGTGCCGTTCCATGCCCCGTCGCTCTCGCTACCCACCTCGGCCATCGACTCGGATTCGTTCGCGCCCTGAACGAAGTCCATCGCCGCCAGGAGGACGATGTCCGCCCTACCCGATCACGACGATCACCAGTCCCAGCGCCGAGCCGACCAGCAGAAACAGGCTCAGGGCGGCGATGACCCAGATCGGCACGCTTCCCGGAACCGCCTGTTTCGATCGCCGCAGCGCGTTGCGGTAGCCCAGGAACCCGAGCACGAACATCGCCGCCGCACTGATGAGAAACAGGATGCCCAGAGTGCTGGCCATCCACCCGGGCCCGTTGTGATCCATCAACTCGGCGATCCCGAAGCCGGCGGCCGCGGCGGCCAGCCCGGTGCGGGCCCATGCGCTGTAGGTGCGTTCCTCGGCCAGCAAGGTACGCTGGCGAGCCAGGTCCGTCCGGTCCTCGGCGAGCCGAAGCTGGATGTCGCTCGCGCTCTCGGTGTCGGTCGCGCTCATGGCGGTTTGGGCCGTGGGTTGTGGGGTTCAAAATCGCCGCGAAGGTTCCGACGGGGGCACGCGTCCGGTTGTAGGGCCTCGGCGATCGCCTCTGCCTGAACATCGTATCGCGGCGCCTGGCATCCCGTCCCGTTGAGGATCGGGCAAACGAGATGCCGACGGGAGGAAGATCAGGTATCCTGGGACGTTCTGGCGATTGACGCGTCGCATCCTGTCCCTGTTGCCCCTTGCTCCCTGCCGAGGTGAGGCGTGCCCACCGACTCCCCGACCTTTGACCTGAAGCCGTACATCCGCGACGTCCCGGATTTTCCCAAGCCGGGAATCCAGTTCAAGGACATCACGCCTCTGCTGGCGGACCCTGTCGCCTTCGAGGCCACCATCGACCAGCTGGCGAACCTTTGCTCCGGGCTGAAGCCGGACATCATCGCGGCGGCCGAGGCCCGCGGGTTCATCTTCGCCGCGCCACTGGCGCTGCGGCTGGGTTGCGGATTGGTTCCCATCCGCAAGCCGGGCAAGCTGCCCTATAACAAGATCGCGCTCGAATACGCCCTGGAATACGGCAACGATCGCCTCGAGATGCACAGCGACGCCCTCGAAGGCGGCAAGCGCGTGCTGTTGCTTGACGATGTGCTGGCCACTGGCGGCACGATGCGCGCCTGTTGCGACCTGGTCGCCCGGGCCGGCGGCGAGGTCGCCGCCTGTGCCTTCGTCCTCGAGCTCGGGTTCCTCGAAGGAAGGAAGCGACTGGAACCGACGTTCGAGGTGTTGCGCCTGATCCAATATTGAGCCAGCCTGATCAAGTAGGCGGATTCACCACGGAGACACGGAGAGCACGGAGAAGAAATCGAGAAGAAGAACAAGCGGAAGAAAGATTGAAGAAGAAGAACACTCGAAAACCCAAGAGATTTGATCGACCTGGTTCGCTTCTCTGCGATTTGACTTCTCCGTGCTCTCCGTGTCTCCGTGGTGAATGCCATTCTCCCCCGGTAGACCGAAACCCCGATCACCAGAACGCCCCGATGAAGAACGTGAAGTTCCGTTCGCGGTCCTCGGGGCCCTTGGAGATCGGGAAGGCCAGGTCGAAGGCCAGGGGCAGGGGGCCGAACATCTGCTGGGGCAGGTAGACGCGCAGGCCGGTGCCGACCGCGGCGCGGAAGGTGCTGATCGCATAGTCGTCCTCGACGGTGCCGAAGTCGCAGAAGACGACCTGCTGGAGCTTGTCGTTGGCCATCCAGGGGAACTGGTACTCGACCGAGCCGATCAGCGACATGATGCCGCCGGTGTTGCGACCCAGCACGAACGGGCCGACGCCGCGGTAGGAGAAGCCCGCGCATCGTGCGGAAGTCGCCCGCGTAGAACCGTTCGTAGACCGGCGTGTCGCGGCCGGTGAAGCCGGCGAACCCGCGCAGTGGTCAGGATGCGCTTGCCGGTGCCGTCGGGTCGGCTGCCGAGGGTGAAGTACTGGCGGCCCTCGACGGTGACCTTCGGGAAGGTGAAGTCGCCCCAGCCCTGCTCGAAGGCGAATTCGAGGTACTGGCCCTTGTTCGGGGCGAACGGGTCGTTGCGGTTGTCGAACCGCAGGCTGGGCCGGAGCGTCGCGAGCGTGGTGTGGCCGGCGGCGGCCAGGTATTCGGCCGGGGCGGGCAGGTCGATAGCCGTAGATCCGTCACGTCCTCGATCGCGGAACGCCACGTCGGCGTAGGTCGAGGTGCCGAGCTGGCTGCCCAGCGAGATACCGACCGCCGGTGCGGTTCTCGCTGAACGTGCCCGGGTAGAAGCGGGCTGAAGGTGTAGCCCGAGACGCCGAAGCCGAGCGCGTAGCCGCCCGGCAGGTCGAACAGGTACGGGTCGCGAAAGCTGATCAGCGCCCGGTTGATGAGCGTGCCGGGCGACAGCTCGATCCGCAAGTCCTGCCCGGCGCCCGGAAGGCCTGGCCGTTGGTCAGCTCGCGCCAGGAGCGCGGGAATGGCCAGGATGTCGAAGTTGCTTCTCGTGGAGGATGAAGTTGCCGCTCAGGCCGCCGTAGCTGGTGGCGCCGACGCCGAACATGATGCGGCCGGTCGGTGCCTCCTCAACCTGCGTGACGATGTCGGCGTACGAGCGGTTCGGGAACGGCTCGCCGCGGTCGGGGCCGACGTCGGTCATGTTGCTGCCGGGCAGGCTCGGAAGCGTGCCGGGGGGCTCACCTTCGCCCACGGGCTGCGGAGGCAGATTGCCACCCGTCGACGACCGGCGGCGCGTTGAACCCAGGGGCGGGGGCCGCCGGCACATTGATCGGCGGCAAGGGCTGGTCGGGCGGCGGGGCGAACAGGTCGCCGGCGCCGAACGGGACGTCCGCGGCCGGTCCGGGCCCGGGGGCCAGCGGTTCGGCGTCGAGGTTGAAGTTCGGCGGCAGGCATGACCAGACCCGGCGGCCCGTCCGGCAATGCCCGCCGGCGGCGGCGGCGGTGCCCGGGGGCGAGTCGTTGCCAAGGCCGTCGTCGAAGCCGGGGACGGGCTCGTCAGGGCCCGGCTCGGGATCGGGGCCTTGCATCCGGGCCTGGATCACCTCGCCCATGTCGAGCTGCTGGACTCTCGCCATAGGGCTGGTCGCTGGAACGGCGATTGATCATCCGGATGTCGATCGGCTTGCCCTGCTGGGGGTCGGCGACGAAGTAGCCGAGATTGGCCAGGCGCTGGCGGTACATCTCGACCCGCTGGAGGTTCAGCGGCTCTCCGGGCACCAGGCCGGCCATCTCGGCCTCACGACGGATGACCGAGTCCCTGGTGCGGAGATTGCCCTGCACCAGGAACCGACCGAGGGTATATGGCTCGCCCTCGGTGATTCGATAGACGAGGTCGACGACGCCCGGTTGATTGGACTGGTCGGCGAACTTTCGGTCAACATCGACCATCGCGTCGATGCAACCGATCTCGCCATACTTGTCCTGAAGCCGCTTGATGTCGGCGTTGAAGACTTCTTCCTGGAACGGCAGTCCATCGTGCAACATCAGCCCCTCGCGGAGCGTTGCCTCGGCGATCTGCTCGTTGCCCTCGAAACTGATGTTACGGACCTTGAACTGAACGCCTTCCCAGATCGCGTACTCGATCACCTTCTCGCCGAGGGTGTCGCCCGGCTTGATCGACGGGGAGACCTTGACCTCGAAGTAGCCCATGCTCATGTAATACTGGCGGAGCTTTCGGGCATCCTCTTCGATGTCCTCGCGGCGAAAGGCGCCGAGGAACCCGAGGATCGACGGGCGGCTTCTGACCTTCGTCCGCAACGTGGCGTCGGAGACGAGTGTGTTTCCGGCGAATGCGACGTCGACGATCCGGCACTTTGGTCCTTCGAAGATCTCGAAGATGGCGCGGGTGTCGCCCGCCTTGCCGCCCTCAAGAAGCCGGACCTCGGCCATCGCATAGCCCTTTTCCTCGTAGAGCCGGCGAATCTGGTTGACGGCGAGCATGTTGCGGACATGGTCGGCCCGCGCGCCGGCCTTCAGACCAGTCGCCTGCTCGACGTCCTTGAGCCGGACCTTGCTGCGACCGAGATACTGCACGTCACGCAGAATCGGCATCTCAACAACCGTGAAGGTTAGAATCAATCCGCCGGGCGTCTTGGGATCGGGGGTGACCTCGGCCCGTGCGCCGGAGAACCAGCCCGCCTTGTTCAAGGACTCGACATCCTTGTTGACCTGCGCGATGTCGAAGTCGCGGCCCGCCCGGCTGCCGAGCTTGCGAAGGACTTCCTCCTCGGCGATCGAGGAATTGCCAACGACGCGGACCTGGGTCAGTTTCCCGTGCGGTGGGGCGGCGCGTCCTTCACGCTCAAACCAACCCGGCAGCGAGGCCAGGATCAGGACGGCGAGGGCGGCCGTCGTCGGCCGTCGGGGCACCGGCGCCGTCCTTGGGGCCGGCGGCATGTCCTGTCTGCTGCGTGCCATGGGCTTCCGTCCGTGGGAGATGGGGACCGTCGACCACGCCCGAGGCGATCGCGGCGGCGACTCACGAAGACGATGCGGCCCCGAGGGAGAGCCGGTGGCGGGGGACCGCCACGACACGGCCGGACGCCATGTCGCCTGCTGCCTCCACCCGGCGCGAGACCAGCATCCCGGGGCACCTTCCCGTCCTTGGTGCAGACGCCCCGATTTCCGGATTCCTTGAAGAAAGGTGAGGGGTTTGTACCCGGAAGAACCGGACTCCGCAAGGCCGCTTGTTCCCGCGGATTTCCCGGGCCTCTGCTCGCGACAACCCAATCGCTCGCGACCGGCCGAGCCGCGCCGGCCGGCTCAAGGTCCGTGCGCGGGACGGCCGTCGCGACGAGGCTCCACAAGGCGACGACGGGCGGGCCCTGGGGCCCTTCTGGGGGTTCTCACCGCCACAGACGTCCATAAATGAGCCAAGACCCACCACCATCCCTTCCCTTGGGGCGGTGGTGGGCCTTGATCGTGCCCGAGCGGGGGGTGGCTGTACTCGCAACCGACGAGGGAGATAATGGATCTTCAACCGGACTGTGATAATGCATCCCCCGGTTACGGGCACATGACAACTATCGACATAGAAGGCCCTCATCGATGGTACGCATCAGACTGTTTTCCCCACGAAGCCGCCGGTTCCGCATACTGGATGCCCTCTTGCTCATCAGTCTGATCGCGCTGCCACTGGCTGCCATTTCCATGGTCTTCAGGGCGAACCTGGGGGCCGAGGCTCGGATTGCGTTCACGGTCGCCGCCCTGACCGCGCCGCTGGTCGTGGGGGTTCTTTGGCTGCTGACCGAGCCTGGGGTGCTGCGCTCACGCTGGGGTGAGGGGCTGGCCTCGGTGCTCTACGTGACGCTGACGTTGCTGTCGATCGTCGTCGTCATCGGACTGTACTTCCTGCACCCCGTGGGCGCCCTATTCATTGGGGCCGAGATGATGGGGCTACTGGCTTACCTGCTCACCTGGTTGTAGCGAGGCCGATGGCCCTGGGTCGCGCGTCCATCCGTACGCAGTGGCCAGCAACCGGTCGGCATGAGTTCCGAGATCAGGACGCGCCATCGATTACGCCAGGATGAACAAGGGCGTGGTGGAACAGTCGGCAGAGCCGGATGCGGCGATCGAACCGCCGATGCCAGGCGTGTTCGTAGATGCGGGAAAGACGGAGGTCCGCACCCTGGACGAGAGCGTCCAGGACGATCGGGGCCAGAAGTTCGGCCCCGAGCAGCGCCATGGTCATGCCCTGGCCGCCAAGCGGATCGACCGTGCCCCGACAATCCCCCGTGTAGAAGATGCCGGGCAGGGTCGATCGTGAGGACTGGGCTCGCACGCCGGCGACCGTCTTCCACGGCCCAACGGGCCGGCCGGCTTGCCACAGGGCCTCCAGTCGAGGGTTGAGCCCGAATTGTTTCTCGACCAGCGCGTCAAGATCGCCGCGCACCGAGCGAGACATCGTCTCGGGGAGCAGACCGCAAATGTTTGTCCACCCCCCCTCGATGCGGCAGGCACCCACATATCCGCCTGGCAATAAGTGCAGCACGACTGTATCGGGCGACTCCGCCGAGGTGGCGTTCTCGGGCAGGATCACATGCCGTTTCAACCCGAAATGACGGGGCCTCAGCCAACTTCGGTAGCGCGTCATGCCGGTTCGATGAACCAGTGAGGAGTGCCGCCCATCGGCCGCGATCACGAGCGATGCCCGTACCGAGAACCGCCCCTCGGTCGCGTGTCGGGCACGTACCCCGACGACACGCCCATTCTCGACCATCGGCCCACTGACCCGCGATCGCTGAACCAGTTCCGCCCCAGCATCGCACGCCTCCTCGATCAGCGCATTGTCCATCACGGATCGGCTCAGGCCGAGGCCCGGGAGACCATCCGGTCCGACCACAACGGCCTCCAGGGCCCGACCTCGCGGTGTGCTCAGTCGGACCGTGTGGATCGGCTGAGGCCCGGACGAATCCAGCCTACCTCCCAGACCCAGCCTGCGCAGCGCCAGGTGCCCTTCCGGACTGAGGAACTCGCCGCACAGCTTCTCTCGCGGGAAGCTGCATGCGTCGAGCATGAGGACACGTGCTCCGGCACGTGCCAGGAGCAAGGCCATGGCTCCACCAGCCGGGCCAGCCCCGACGACGGCGACATCGTAGGATGGCAAAAGGTCCGGAAACTCGCTCGGCATGGATCATCGAGATTCTTGGAATGGTCGGCGTACCCAGACATGGTATAGACGCCGAACAGCCTGAGGACAAGTCTCCGATATCGGAGCTCAATTCCCCGAAGCGCCCACACAGGCTTTTTTATGGAACTTCACGCCCGA
The DNA here is from genome assembly GCA_963779675.1 of uncultured Isosphaeraceae bacterium. GTDB lineage: Bacteria > Planctomycetota > Planctomycetia > Isosphaerales > Isosphaeraceae > CAVZZM01. The sequence goes on along the minus strand of CAVZZM010000010.1, from coordinate 345,031 downwards.
CCACGCTGGCCGACCAGGGCAAGCTGGAAGCCAGGATACCAGCGGATGCTCCACGAGAGCTCAGCCAGGGGTTCGGCCAGATCGGCCAGTTCCTGAGCCTTGAAGCCGCGCAGGACCGACAGGGGCCCATCATTTCGGACCAGTCGATTGCGCGTGAAGACGCGGCTCCAGACGACAAACCCCCAGTACGCCATCCAGTGTCGACGGATGTCGAGGACGACGACCCGCTGCCTTGCCGTCCTGGCGAACTCGGAAAGCAGCCGGACCAGGGCCGCCCCCGCAAAGTGGTGCGCGAACTTGACTGCCAGGAGAACATCGATGGATTGGTCGGCCAGGGGCAGTCGCAAGGCATCGGCACGCAACGCGTCCAGGCCGTCGCTACGGGCTAACCTCAGAGCGTTGAAGTCGAGGTCCAGAGCAACGGCGTTGCAACGAACCCCGGCGGCAGCGAGTTCATCGCGGGCCACGCAGGCGAGATCACCGGAACCAGATCCGACATCGACAACGCTTAATGGTTCGGGACAACACCCAAGTATTGACTGGTATTCCATCACGAATCGCCGTAGTTCGTGACGCAACGGGCCCTGACCGCCGAAAAACCAGCCATTAACGCGCCGAAGAACCTTGTAGGCATCGGCCACTTCCTCCGGAGGCAACCCGGGCGAGTCCATCAGTTCGGCCTGGTTCCTGCGTTCGGGCACAAGCCAACCACACTCGCGGATGTTGCGACATCCAGGCTCATGGAACCTTGTGGCCAAGTCATTCTCCCGACCCGTCCTCGGCCATCCCGGCCTCGACGCCAATGGGAATACCGGCGTCGGCCCTGCTCTCAGGGGCCGACGCCGGTACAGTGGATTTCGTTGGTGTAGGAGGCGTTCGACCCGAAACGAACCCCAGGATGACGAGGGCGGAGATCCAGCCGATATAGAGAGCCAATATTGCGAGGAAGCGATTTCGGCGCCGTGTGTTCGATCCCATCAAATCGTCCAATTTGTCTTCGAAATTCGCCCGGGCCCAGGCTAGCCGACGGTCACAAGGCTCGGGAAACGATCAGGCCACCTCGTCGAACTCGAAATCATAGTTGCCTCGAAATGCCGACTCGAAATCGTAGACCGAGTCAAAGTCCTTGCGTGAATCCGACGACGACTTTTCCAGATCACCTGTCGCAATGAGGTTGTAGACGATCTCACCAATGTCCGCGGTTGACCGGATGCCCCAGTTGTTGAGAACTGTTAAGGTCATCAGGCCATATTGACGCAGGGCGAGTTCGCGAGCTCCCTGGCAGAGTTCCTGGCCCGTCACGTGATGCGACGCACCGGCGGTTCGGTTTCGTACCGGTCGCTCTCGATCGCGAAGACGGGCTCGTTTCAGCTTGCCTTTGGAATACTCAAGGGCTTCGAAGACGAACGCGTATGCTTGGACCGTGTAACGGGAGTCTCGGGCAAGGACCTCGGCCAAGGCATCGCGAAGGCTCATGAGCGTTATCCCCAACGATCTCGGTAGGTCGACGCACCTGGTCAACCCGTCGTCTGCGAGGGTTCCATCCATTCTGGAACGTGAAACGAACACTCAGCGTTCGTCGTCCCTCTCCGTCTCTTCAATTGTGCGTTGTTTTCGCGTTCTCGACGGCGGCTCCACGTCGAGAAGTTCGTCGAGGTTGAGAACTATCTTGCGACGGTCCTCCAACTCAACCACCAGTTTGCGGCTGAGAAGCTCTTGAGCGAGGATCCGGCCTCGACCGCGCATCGTATCGACTAGAGAACCCACGGAGGGCATTTCGCTCTCGATCGACTTGTAGGCATCAAACTCATATCGAAGGCAACATTTCAGTCGCCCGCAGCGACCCGATATCTTGGAAGGGTCGAGCGTCGTCTTCTGAATCTTGGCCATCCGCATCGAGACCGGCGGCATCCGCGTCAAGTGAGTGTTGCAACAGACAGGCTTTCCGCAATCTCCATAGTCGGCCAGTAACTTGGCCTCGTCGCGGACACCGATCTGACGCATCTCTATGCGAGTGCGGAAGATTCGCGCGAGGTCCTTGACCAGTTCCCGAAAATCTATCCGTTTCTCGGCGAGATAGTAGAAGACCATGCGTTCGCCGCCCAGAATCGCTTCGACATCGACCAGATTCATCTGGAGCCGTCGATTGGCGATAAACTCCCGGCACGCCGTGAAGCCCTCCTTCTGCTGCCGAGCCAGTTCCTCGGCGGCCGTCAGGTCCTCAACAGTCGCAACCCGCAGGATCTCTCCTCGGAATGGGTTCTCGAGAAAAGGCGCGGTGAGATCCGTCGCGGGGCAAAGAACTTCACCCAACTCCGTACCTCGGTCGCTACGCACAACGACACGCTGAGCTCGAGGATGAACCTGACTCTCGAGACCAGAAAAAACGCCCAGGAAGCGCATCTGGCCATAGCGGGTAATGTATGTCTGGGGCATTGGGGGGCATGCCCTCGGGTTGGTTTGGGTAGAGTTCTGTGATACCCGACCATGGATTACAGGACAAGGGCAGTCATTGAGATTAGTGGAAAGACCAATGACCCGTGATATTGGGAAGACGATACGGTCTGATGTCAGTCGGCACCCACACGAAGTACGAGCGCCGAGTTCTTTGAGCCAAATCCCATGCAGTTGCAGAGCGCGATGCGGGCGTCCGTTTCTCGTGCGTTGTTCGGCACGTAATCAAGGTCGCATTCGGGGTCCGCTTTCTCGCAATTGATGGTTGGCGGCAAGAAATGATCGCCCAGGCAAAGAAATGTTGCGGAAACTCCGGCAGCACCACAGGCACCCTGCGGATGTCCGATCATGCTCTTGGTGCTCGACATCGGAACCTTTCGAGCCCGGACGCCGAGTGCTTGCTTCACCGCCGCGGTCTCGACGCGGTCGTTTAGCTCGGTACCCGTCCCATGCAGGTTGGCATACTCAATGTCGTCAGGCCCGACCCCCGCATCGTTCATCGCCAAACGGATGGCGCGCACGGGCTCTTCGAGATCGGTGGACATGGAAACACGATGCCACGCATCGCAGGTGCTCGCGTAGCCGAGGACCTCGCCATAAATCCTGGCCCCCCGCGCGAAAGCGTGCTGGCGTTCCTCAAGGACAAACATCCAGGAACCTTCACTGAGAACGAACCCGTCGCGGTCTCGGCTAAACGGCCGACTGGCTCGGGCCGGTTCGTGGTTCCAGTTACGAGAGACGATTCCCATCACATCGAAGCCCATCATGATCGCCGGAGCAATCGGGGCATCCGCACCCCCGACAACAGCCAGTGTGCTCTCGTTGTACTGGAGTCGCCGAAACGCATAACCGATGGCGTCGGTGCTGGAAGTGCAACCGGTCGAAATCACATGAGACGGTCCACGCAAGCCGAGCTGGATCGACACTTCGGAGGCGATGTTTCCGTGCGTGCCAGCCGGAACGGCAAGCGCCGTGGCACGTTCCAACTGGCCTCCGTAGTAATAGCCATACAGTTCCTCGACGAACTGTATGCCTCCGCCACCGGTACCCAGCATGACGCCGATCTCGCGCCGCGTCTCGAGATCGAGGTCGGACGGTGGTAAGCCCGCGTCCTCCAGAGCCTCCCGGGCCGCCAGGATGGCCAGAGGGGCCGTGCGACTGACAACTCGGAGTTGCCTGGCGTCCATGGCCTTCGTCAGATCAAGCCCCCGGATGCGGCCGGCGACACGACTCCAGATCGATGACGTGTCGAACTCTTCGATTCTTGAGATCCCACTTTTTCCCTCAAGGTTGGCCTGCAGGAAAGACTGCCGGTCATGACCGTTGGGGCTCACGACCCCGATTCCCGTGACAACCACGCGCCGGAGTTCGATGGATCGCATGAGGTTCCTTATCCTCGCGGCATGCACGGTCTATCATCGCGTCTGTTTGTTGTAGGCAACTGCGGCGCGGACCTCAAGTCTCGTGCCGTATCTGACGTTCTGATTGCGCTTCCCCCACAGCGTCTCTCGAACCATAATATCCGCCGTCCGAGAGATGGCGACCAGGGGGAACCCCCCGACATTGCATACATGAGGGAGAGTGTTCCGATGGTGAGCGACGATCTGCTGGCCCTGCTCGTCTGCCCGATGGGCAAGGCGCCGTTGAGGCGTGAGGGGGATACGCTCGTCTGCACCCGTTGCGGTCCTCGATTCGCCATCAAGGACGACATCCCGAATATGCTGATCGAAGAAGCTGAGTTGCCGCCGGGATGTCCGTCTCTTGAGAACCTCGATTGCGTAAAATCCGGTGACGCCGATTAGGAAGAAGGGCGACCCGGTTGACAAGCCGACTGATTCGGAAATCAAGTTAGTGGTCCCCGAATCAGTTCGGGGACTGTAGCGAATCGAGGCTCATCGCCAGGCCCGAATGCCAGATCTTCCATTCCTCTGCCCCAACGAGCAAGCTCGACAAGCTGTTCCTCGTCGAACTCGATGCATATCAACCACGGGATCACCTGTCCCGCCGCATTCTCACATGAACGGCCCCGGTCACGGATAGCACGATCAAGGCTGAGGATCAGTCTGCCAATCATGAACCAGTTCATGGTGTTGGATCATCATGACTTTGGCTTTGGGAAACCCCGGCGATCTCACGATTTCAATATTACACAATACTGCATTTTCCAAATTTATAGATCAAATTGGATAAGAGAATGAACCAGCGAGTACGATTCGACCCTCGGGCGGATTGGCCCGAGGGTCGAATCGTCCCTGCCGCAACTGGTTTGTCGCCGGTAGACCTAAGGAGCCGACGTCCGACCCGTCGAGAGCATTGTGCGTAAGGGCCGAAAGCTGGTCAAGCCAGGCAAACCGAGTCCAGCCGTTTTCACCGCGCACCATCAGTGTAAGCGTGTACGTGACGTGGCGGACGACAGTCCCGGACGACGCATCCTCCACCTCGATCCACTCGATTGGCGTGAGCCTCGCAAACGGATACTGGTTCGAGGTGAGCGTCGTCCGTTCGCCGGGCAACTCCAGTTGAACGATTGAAAATGCCCCGGAGAGCGTAAGCTTGCGAGCGATGGTGGCGAAGACATCGCAGTCGCGAAGTCCAGAGACATCGTCCCCTCCGGATGAGTCAACACCGGACTGGGTAAAGTACGAAGGCTGGAAATAATTCATCGGGAAGTACGTCTTGGGAAACAAGAGGCGCCTCCCACCTATGTTGGCAGCGTGAGGACAACCGACGAGCGGTTTCCAGCGGAATCGGTCGTCGCGGTGATTCTGGTTGTGGAGACGTTTCCACCCTGGATCGTGATCGTACCCGTGCCGGCTCCGTTGAGAGTTCCCGCCGACGCGGCAAGAATCGGCGAGAGGGCCTGCCGTGCGTTGATCCCGGTTTCGACCACAACGGCGTCGAGGCCAGCCGTTGAGAGAGCGTACCCGTCCTTGTCCCGGACGGAACCGGCCGTCACGGAACCATCAGGCGCGATCTCCAAGGCGGCGAAGTTGGCCGGGAACGCCTGCACATTGGCAGGGAACGCCTCCACAACGGCGTCGAGGCCAGCCGTTGAGAGGGCGTACCCGTCCTTGTCCCGGACGGAACCGGCCGTCACGAAACCATCGGACGCGATCTCCAGGGCCGAGAAATTGGCAGGGAACGCCTGAGCGATCGAGTAACCAACCTTGTCCTGATTCGACCCCACCGTCACTGGGGCAATGACGCTTGCGACTGGTCCGCCACTGTAGGTCGATCGAGTCGAGACAGCCGCGTCGAGATTTGTACCAAGGAGATGCCCGGCTGTGCCAGGCCCATAGCTTCCTGGCAACGTGATCCCCCAGGGATCGCTGCCGCTGCCCACCGGAAATACCGGCGCGTCATCGCCATTATACATGACCGCGCCGAGCAAACCAATGAGGACATTCGAATTCTTCGTATCGTGGATGCCGATTGCGTACTGGCCATTCGGGAACTGGGGCGATGGGGTCGTCGTCAATGTCGCCGTGTACCGGCCCAGGTAAGGAGCGGCCTCGGCGTTGAGAGTGTCGATCGCGGTCGTAGGGCTCGCTTTGAAAGCCCCGTCGGAAAAATCATAGCGCCAACCGTCCGCGAGCCGCTCGATCGAATAGCCGAGCGAGGCGCCGGTATCATACTGAAATCGCACGCGAAGCGCCATCGTCTTAGGGCCCCTGCTACGAACGTGAGATGTTGATCGCACCGGTTGCGAACGTCACGGGAGCCTCACCAGCCAGGACCGTCTCGGGGACCGCCAGGTCGGCCATCGCGATGACTTTGCTCGCCGACGTGTCGTAAAGAAATAGGGACCTGACCGTCCCCCAATCCGCTGATGGTGCAGCGAAGTTGATCGGTTGCGTATTGGAGGTTGCTCCACCTGCCGCGCCGGCGAAAACCGAGGTCGCAAGTGATTGGCGAGCGTAGCCGGTTCCCGAACTAGAGACCTCCGACACCGTACCGGCACGGTTCGCGAAGTTCCTCGCGAGCCCGAGCACGAGCGTCGGCGAGGTGAGGTTCACTCCGCGAAGGCTAGTATCGAGAACCTTGTTCTGCCAATAATCGGTGAAGTATCCTCGGATAACAGTCACGGATCAGACTCCGATTCTTGACAAACGTGATTGAACGTAAACATGATCCACAAACGATGATGCGGCGCTGTGTTCGTCCATGCGAAGTGGTTCGGAGCCCGCGAAAAGTGGGGGCGTTTGGGTGCCGTACTCGCCCGGCCGAACAAGTTGGAGCTTGGTGAACTGCCCGTTCGCTTGAGGTCGTAGAGTCAACTCGGCCCCATGCCAGCAACCACTTCGCGGCACTCCCGAATACGCATGCTCGGACTTCAGTTTGACCCCGGTGAGATTGTCCGGGTGGAGGGAGCGGATGTACGCATCCGTGTACAGCGACGGATACTCGATCTCGCCACGCCAGCTACCGCCCTGGTCGACGACGAACCCCATGGGTGGGACCGCCCAGAGGTATGGCATCTCGATCCGGATGTAGTTGTCACTATAGCCGCTCTTCAGGAGAATGCCGCAGGCGTTCGCGCCACTGACTGTGGATATGTCGAAATGCCGTAGAAACACAAACGAGTTCGGGTAAGCGGGCGTGACGACGATGGCCGCCGTCGTTGGGCCGACTCCCTCCTGGTCAAAGCTGACGTTCTTGATCGTCAGGCTACCCTTGATGTCGATGACCGACTCGGTAGGCCCGTTGATGTTATTGAAGAAACAGTCCTCGAGTTGGACGCTACACCCGTCGCCGTCGCGATTCCGCAGGGCGGTCGCCGGGACCAGCGGGCAGTACCAGTCACGAATGTAGACCTGCGAGCAGTTGCCGACCTGAATACCGGAATCGTAGTTGTAGCTCGTCTCGATCCCGTCGAACTTCCAGACCCAGCAATTGCCCGGAGCCCCCATCGCGCCCACACCGGTCATCCCACCGGTGAACTGGCAATTCTCGACGGCGACCGTGATGTTCGATCCAAAGCAAACCCCGGCGCCGAGTTGGTATGGATACGACCAGACGTTCCCGGTCGGCTGGAACCTTAGATTGCGAATCGTGATATGGCTCTGGATGTAGCCACCGACGCCCGGCCCCACCCCGTCGATGTCCGTAAGCAGACCATAGACAGGCACGCCGCCGGCGCCCGCCCCGGCCCCGCCGATGCACGCGACCAAGCGACCTCCGCCGACGGCCGCGTCAGGCCCATCCTGCAGCGGCAGGTAGCCGATCGTCTGGCGACCTGTTGCGTCGTCCCGGGTGAAGTACGTCGTCAGATGGTTCGACGCCGTCGGATTGAAGGCCAACCCGTCGCGGACGTGGAGCCCGGCAATCACGATGTCCTGGCTGTGGTTCGGGGAGCCGTACAGTTCATGACTGTAGAGCGGACCAATCACGAACCCCTTATTGTAGTTCGGCTGAAACTGAAGGTTGCCTGGCTTCCACCCAGAGTTGGGGTCGGTATTCGGCCCACCGCTGACCGGAGTGGGGATGCCATTGACCCAGGCTGTAATACTGGCGTTCACCAGGTCGATCTTGACAGTGAGGTGAACCACCCCGGTCGCGCCGTTCAATCCGATGCCGAACAGTCGACGGGTCGAAGACGAGCCGGCGACCGGGTCGGGCTCGCCGTCGGTTGTCGAGAGTTCCAGCAGTACGGAGTCCGGCGAGCTTGAGGCGCCAATGTTCCAGGGATGGGCCTCGGACACCAGATTGTCGGTAACCGTGTGGTTGCCGACGTACCAGCGATTCCACTTCTGGTCGCCCGTCGGCTTTGACAGCGGCAGGGCGCCACCGGTGGGATTACGCAGGGCGACTGAAATCGTGATCTGGCGGTTGTCACGCCAGTGACGTCGCGGCACCGCCAATGGCGAGTACGGCAACGTGATCATCCGGTTCGCCTGGCCGCCGCTCGTGCTATCACCAGTGCGCAAGGCCCACCGTTTGCCCGCAGCACTGGCAACCGAACTGTCCATCTCGCCGGATCGCACATAATCGTACAGGTCGACGAAATGCTCAGCCCCGACGTCTCGGCGACGGCTGCCGAAAAGCAGGAGCGGCCCCCACATCGTTCCCTGCAGGGTGGGACTCGGGGCACCGCCCTCGATCAAGAGATTGTCAATGTCGCCGAAGAAGATCGGCTTGTTCACGAAGTATTCGGTGCTGCTTGGCTCGAAGTAGATTTTCAGGGGCCCGCTGTACGTTTTTCGACGTACAAGCATGTCCGCATAAATCTCTTCGAGGTACATTGTCAGATCGGGTGCTTTGCCCGACCCGGCCATCGATGCGGAAACCACGTACGTGTTTTCCGGGGCGATGACTTGACGGGAACCGATACCGATCGCCGCGCTCATTTTGGGGCTCCAGTCAGAGGCATCCATCCAAGGCCCTTGCGCACTACCCGGACAGGGCCACGCCGCTCGCCCAGGGCACTCGCGTCGAGGGGGAACTCGGGCACGCCGACCGCAACGGTCGCGGAACCCGTGCCGTTATGATCGTTTGGGCCGGCGTTCTGTCTTGCGGCCTTTCTAGTTGACGATGTCATGCCAATGGCCTTTCAGCGGAACATCCAAAGGTCGTTCTCTACGATTTGACACGTAATAAATCACCAACGGATTGGCCGGCATGGGGTCACCCGATGGAGGTCAGTTCGTGGAGGAACGCCTCGGCAGTTACCGCTTGACCGGTGTTGCCGGAGAAGGTCGGTCGGACGTGCGACACGCTCACCGGGACATCCACGTGGAAGGTGTATGTGCTCGACGCCACGGTCCCGGCTCGCTGGCGACTAAACTCGTACCATGTGAGACCGTCGCGACTGATCTCGACGATGGCCTCACACCCCATCGTCGGACCCGTGCTTCCGTTGGTCACGACCAAAGTAACCAGGGCGCCGAGAGCGGTTTGTAGCGATTGACCGGCCCCGACCGCCGTGCCGCCAGCCGCGACCGGCGAACTCGAGAAAAGGCCTCGCGCCGTCTTGAGTGCTGTCGTCATGATATGATCGTTTTTTATCTGGTAATTCGAGAGTGAAATCTTGTCGCGGAGGCTGTCAGCTCACCGGAATTCCCACGACCGATCGACGTGCGCGCCAGGAGCGTGTCCCGTTCCACCCCAATACACGCGGCTTTTGCTGCAAGCGTGTCATCTCGGCCTCCTTGAACCTGGCTCAGATCGAAATAGCGTTGGTGGAGAACGCTCAGCACCACCAGGTCCCGCAGTTCCCGGGCATCATCTGGTTCAATCGTCCCCGAATCGCCGATCCGGAACCGGCCATTGAGGTCGGCAGCCGCTCTCTCGACTTGCGGAGCAAGTGTCAGCGCCAGAAACTCGACAGCCGAGAGTCCGCCAACCGGTGAGGGCGGCGAGCCGACTCCAGGTCCTTGACCCAAACGTCGGAGCCTCAGTTCCGCCGGGGCGACGGATTCAACGATCAAAAGTTCCCCTGGCGCCTTGAAGGCCGTCAGCGGCCCGAGCAACTGAATGACATGGCCAGGCGCGAGCCCACTGACCGCGAAGTCAACCGACAACGATCGGAGTACCCAGCGGTCGATGGGGTCGAAGGATCCATCGCTCGCCGCGGCAAGTTTCTGGTCTCGTGGGCAAAGCAGGGCGTAATCGGAGGGCGATCTGAGGGCGATGTCCTCATCCGTAGCGTAAGGGGTAGTTGTTGTCATCGCGGCCTAGTACCTCGATCAGATCCTGAGACCTGTGTCCGAGTACGTCGCGTGGCCACACGAGATGGTGCTTCGCGATCAATGTGATCCGGCTGCTTGATAGGCTGTTGTGCGAGCAATCCGCGAGCATTACGGATGAAGTCCAGCATCAAGTCGGCGGCCACGTAGGCAACATGCAACTGGTCACGGAACTCCTGGGCTTTGACCAGGATCCCCGGAACGTGGGCGGCGTTGGCCTGGATCGCCTGGGAGCAAAGGTTCGCCAGCGCGGCTAGCGCGGCGATCCGGCGCCGCTGGACCGGCGACCTCGGGATGACCGATCTCGGCCGCCGCGAACTCGAGGAAGGCGGGATGTCCCTGAAACTGCGGTGGATCCATGAGAGGGCCTCGCATGGAACAGACTGAGAAAGGACTGAAAGGTGGAACCGGGCCGCGACCGGCCCGGCCCGCCGGTGACCGGTCCGAGCGATCAACTGGCCGAGAAGGCCGTGATCCCTTCTACCCATGCGTGATGGGCCTCGTTGTCGATCTCGATGGCCCCTTCGGCGACCCAGTCCCCTTCGATGGCGTCACCACGTGACCCGCGAGGGTTCCAGAACTCATTACGCTTCATCCGAACTCGAAGCCCCGACGAGGTCAAACAGACGGCCGTGAACGGCTTCAGGAGTGGTGCCTCGATGATGGAAACACCGCCCAGGAACGGGGCCTCGAACACGTCGATGGGTGTGCCAAAGACGTTCACGCCCGCATCGATCCGCTGCGCGGCATGGCCCCAGGTCGCCAGGCCCGTCATGAAGTTACTTGAGACGATCAGCACGTCCGGCGACACCGCCCTGAACGCGGCACCGCTCCAGCGTGTCGCGGATCAGATCGGTCGGCTTGTAAGCCGCCGCGTTCGTCGGGGACGTCGTACGATTGCTGGTCAGCAGGGCGCGGACCCCCTTCTGCTTGGGACGACCCGATACCACCGGGTCCTCTCCGAGCCCGTAGTAGTTCGAACACCTCCATGTCGTCCATGAGGTTTTGCAGGCGCATCCATCTTGCACTGCTCGAACGGAGTATGCAGACCGGACGCCATCTGATAGCCCGTCGACGCCTGAAGCGAACCACCCACCTGGACCGGGATGCTGGAACGTCTGGCAATACTGAGCAACGCCCACCGGCTTGTACGCGATACCGCTCTGGTTGATCTCGCCGCCGGTACGGCTGTTGGCAATGAGCCGGATCACATCGTTTGCCGCGCCGGTGCCCGGCGTCGTTCCTTCCGCTCCGCGACGGACGGTCACCACGTTCGTCAGAATGTTGGGGTCCGCGATGATCTCGATTCGCTCGCCGGAGATTCAGTTCCAGAACATCCCCATTCATGAATGGGCTGGCATCGACCAGGCTGATCTGCGAATCTCCCGCGACGACCGATGCCGCCAGGGTGGCCTGTCGGCTACGAACGGCCCGCTTGACCATCGTGAACGTGGTCGATCCGACCGGGACGCGGGGTAGTCGCGTGACCAGTGGGCAGCGGTTCACAAACCAGTTGATGGCCACCGCGTGAACATCGTTGCGGATCTGGGCCTGGTTATCAGAGGCCTTCTGGATCCCTTGCAAATAAGCATTCGGCATGGAGAACTAACCCCAAAGGTTGGCTGTCGATCGTTCGCCGGTGTAGCGACCCGGCGACATCAAAACGTTCATTGAGCGTTGAGAAACAGGGGCGAATCGGCGTATCGTCAGCGGCGGCGATGCAACCCAATCGGGAGCGGCGCATCGCTGCCTCGGACGGCAAGGGCTTCCCTCCATTGCTGGATCACGGCATCACCCAGGGTTCTGGGCGCAGGCCCGGTTGGGCAGCCCTGGACGGATCGGTTCGCACCGGGAGGAGACGTACCGCCGCGCGATGTCGGTTGGCAAAAGTGGGCATATTCAGGGCTCGTGAGCCAGTCCGCGACCGCGCGAGAAACGCTACGACCATCCCTTGTGGTGACCCGTGTCGCGTTCCCCTCGTCGTTGACGTGAAGTTCCTCGCTCCAGAGCTTGATCAACTGTTCGGAGGCCCCGGCCAGCAAAGGGTATCCAGCCAGTGCGGTCGCGAGTTCACGCTCACCCATGGCGCGTCGATAGGCTTGCTCCCAATGGCTGGCTCTTCGATCCTGCTCGGCAAGCTCTCGGGCATGCTCGGCCGCTCGCGACCGCAACAGTTCCTCGACCTCCATCCGAGTCAATCCTCGTGAGGAATGAATCGAGTTGAGGTTTGCCGCGAGGTTCGTTTCATCAGTCCTTGCGAGGATGACCTCCTCGGTTCGGTTCTCGACGCCCGTGACAACGCCCGGTTCGCTGATGGGCCCCGACGGGCGTTCGTCCTGACCCACGTCGTCCTCGATACCAAGCGTTCCTTCGCCACCGGGTGAGGGAGACCACAGAATTCGAAACGGAATCATGACTCAGGTTCTCGAGAGCGTTCCACATCAAATCAATATATTTAAAATAGTTTATTTTTTCTGATGTCTCCCATGACCAGATCCAGGTCATCGAGGGCCGCGCCGGCAAACAGTCCATCGAGCCCGGGACGGCTCTTGGATCGCTGACCGCCGCCACGACCCATGGAAAAATCAATATTCCCTGAATTTGGTCTCGCGAACTTGGCGATGGCCTGCGAGTTGGAAAGGTCGTCCGAGCGGATTCGGGTTCGATTGGTCCGACACCCATTCTGTGTTGAGGATGGCCGGTTCTGACCGAACCCTCTCGACGGAAGCCACTATTCATAAGAAAGTTGCGGAAAACCAGCACGGCCGGTTCTGGAAGACCTACCAGCGATGGACGTCCGCATAGACGGTCTGTTCCACACCGGGCCCGGCCACTTCTCGAGGATCGGCGCGGCGGCGTTTTGCCTGGTCCGCGAGATAGGCGGCAATCTCCGACTCCAACGATGTTGTACTGGGCGTCTCCCAGGCCCGGCAGACAGAGCCGCATGAGTCGGCCGAGCATCAAACCCTCTGTCTCGGGCAAGGCGCCGGAACGCGCGAGAATCGCTTGAAAATCCGATGTCGCGGCGGCGACATCGCTGGCGGTGAACAGGTCGAAATCGGTCGGGTAAACCACATGGACCGTCTCGAGGACGGCCGGATGGGGAGGGCCATCCCCGAGGACCGTCAGGGCCAACTCGGCCGCGCTGGTTTCGGCCAGCGCCAGAACCCGCGCGATTCGTGACAGTCGATTGTTGCCGTCGGCATGGTCGAGCATCTTCGCGAGACCCGACAGGGGCACGCCGTCGCGACCGGTGGGCCGGACCAGGGCCGAGTCACGATCGACGTCCTCGCGAATGTCCGCCTTGTTCTTGCGAATCGACTCCGCCCCCTCCTTCGGGAATTCGACCACGTCGAACCCTTCGTAGGTCGTCGTCGTCCCGTTGGAGTTCTTCTTCTTTGGCAGCAGCCAGCTCGGCCCGATCGGGATCGCCCCGTCAGCCTGGACGAAGTCCTCGGGGCCCTGGAGCAACGGGTGGGCCTGGGTGGTGTCGGAGAGGATCAGCTCCGAGTCGCGGTTGTAGTACTCACGTTGACGCTCGGCCACGCCCTCGTAGCGGGAGCGGCCGATGTTCCGGCATCGCGGCTTGCGCACGTCGAAGACCCGGACGATCGGCACACGACCGAACGGGTGAGGAGTGACCGACAGCATCGAGCCATCGTCGTCGTAAAGGGTCGATTCGGCGTCGGTCCAGTGCCGGAAGCGGAACGTGGTCCCGTCGTCCGTCTCGTGGCACTCCCGAACGAGACACTCGAGATAACGGCGCCCGGATTCGTCCAGCCGCCACCAGAGCATGTTTTCCGGTAAAATTATGGATGCGACACAACGATCTAACCCGAGTCGCTTGACATCCGCCTGCGTGTGAATCTCGGCCCCTTCGGGCGCCTGGGGATGATCCATCAACAAATCGAGCTGGCCGAGGGCCAGCAGGAGGGGGGCCACCGTCTCGGCCAACCAGTGATCGATCGGGGCACCGGTCCCATCGACGTCCGCCCACCACGCTCCGAGTTGCGGCGGGCCCTCGCGGCGCACCTCTCGGGCGTAGATCCGCGACAGATGGGTCTCGATCGCCTCGGCGAGGAACGTGGGCACGGGTGTCCTGGCCCGTCGCAGCTCGTAGTCGTCGTCGGTGGCGAAGCAGGCCGGATCAGTCGAAGCCCCATCGGTCTCGAACGGAGACAGCCCTCCTCCGACGATCGTCGATTCGCGGGGATCGGGATACTCCCGCTTGTGTCGGATCAGGTTTCGCAGGGGCAAGCCACGGCTATCGTAGCCGTAGATTGCCTGTCGGTAGCGTTCGCCCCCCTCAAGAGAGTCGAGCATCCAACGCCAGCGGCGATGATGTTCTCGCCATTCGGGATGGCGACGTTGAATCAGTTCGGCGGATCAGTCATGGAGATTGGCCTCGTGGGCATGCGCGTGGGTGATGGCCGGACGGATGCCGGGAAGAAGGAAGCGTTCACCTTGCCCTGGATGAGCCGTTCGGTGAAGCCCTCGCTCCTCCCGGAAAGGCCCTGCCTGGCAATCCAATTCCGGAACTCGATTCAGAACACCCGTCGTGCCGCGATCCGGGAGTAGTTCGGCTTGAGCGCGCGACCCTCGGGGTAGCAGACCCTCAACCCGCCCCGGAGAGCATCGACGAGGTCCTCGTGAGGATGTTGCGGGTCTTCCGGATAGTCCTGCCACTGGCCGCCACGTTTGGCCCGGCGATAGCCGCTCAGGGCGTGGATCGTCGAACCGCAACGGGGATGCACGGCCAGTCGAGCCCGACCATCGGCCGGGCTCACGAACGACTCCACCAGAGCCAGGCCATCGGCGACCGAGCCAACCGGCCAGCGTCGCAGCGGCCGGAGCCCCACGCGCTCGTACTCGGCGATGACGGTCGGGCCGACCGGGTTGCGGGCCCCGCCCGCCGGATCGGTCGAAACCACGTCGATCCGACCATTGCAGTGTGTTCTGGCGACTTCGAGAATCGCCCGAGCGTTCGCCTCGGCCGGCAGGTTCTCCGCCAGATAGTCGGCGAAAACCCGGACCTCCTCAGCTCCTCCAGCCGGGCCTGGGACCGATGCGATCTGAAAGAAGACCGCACCAGTAAAGACCCCGGAGTCGATCGCCAGGTGAACTGGCAGCGCCGGGTCGTATTCCGCTCGCTCCGAGACATGGTCGGTCGTCGTGAACGCCGGGAACCAGAGACCGTCCGCCTTCGGGCCCAGACAGAGATAGTCCGCCTCGAACGTTCGAAGGCTGGTCGAGCGAACCTTCTGGATCAGGGCGTCGATGGCGTAATGTCCGTCCGATCGCTTGGCCTTCGGGGGGACCACCATCCGAAACATCGTGGCAATACCGTTGCAGCGGGCAACTTGGACAGTTTTCGAGTCGAGGACCAGACCGCTCCTCGGAACAACGCTCCAGCACCTCGAACGCGCAGTAGGTGTATAGAGGGAACGCGCCGGCCCGGGCGCGATCCATCAACTCGGACATCGGCCCGCCGATCCGATGCCACGTCGAGGTCATCACCACCGAAGCGCGGTCTCCGTGACGGTCCATGCACATTCCCATGGCCGCTTCGCGGCACTCCGGGTCGATCTCATCGACCTCATCGAGTTTCAAGCTCGGGACGTGGGCCCCCGCACGCTGGTACTCGAAGCGGCCAGGATCGCGACTTCCGAGCCGTTGTGGTAGCGTGCCTCACTCTTGAGCAGTTTTTCGATCGCGGCGCCATCGCTGCCGACCCTGCCCCGGCCGTCGCGCACCAATTCACGCAGGGCCTGGTAGACCTGGAGCGACTGCGCCCGGCTCCCGCCCAAAATGCGGGTCGCGTGCCGGGGGCTCCAGCGGCTCGTGAGGTGCGTATCCAGCGCCGACAGGAACGACTTGCCCGCGCCCCTCGCCCCAAGCACAAGGGCCAGGGAGGGCCGTTTCAGGTGCAGCGCGCGGAAACAGTCCCAGGGACTATCGTGCCCCGGGCAGACATGTTCACGGGCGACCCGCACCCCGGTGTACGCAACGAGCCAACGATGCAGTCGTTTGGCGGTCTGTGGTCTCTGGTTTTGCACCCGCAACGGGTCTTGAGCCAGGAATGTCATATCGAGCATGTCGGCTCTCGGAGCTGGGTCGCGGAGCCTGGAAGCGTCCCCGCCCGAGCCTGATCGACCAGGGCTGGGGGACGCTTCCAGGCTCCTCATACTTGCGGACCTCCTGGATGATCTCGGCGATGCGAGAACGTGGCAAATCAAAGACGTCGGCCAGGAAGCGTTGTGAAAAACCGTGCCGATGAGCCACGTAGATCACCAGGTTCCTCCGAAATCGCCAGCGCTTTCCAACGCTCGCGTCAGGCGGTAGCGGCGGCGGGCTCGGAATGGGTCGGTCGTAGCGAACCCTCGAATAGTTCGTGCGTTGGGACATGATGAACCATACCAATCCCAGATACTGCCGTCCCCTACTTAGAAGCAGCGGAAGCGGCCGGATTTCCAGTAAAGATTTTCGCGTAACTCGCTTTGATTTGAAGAGTTGCGATATTCAACAGCGGTCGATCCACGAGACCACGATCACGAAGAGCCAGGAACTAGCCCTCGCTCTGGAGATAATATCGTGGGATTAGGCAGGCGAGTTCGCTTTATCAGGAAAGCGAGAGGCAAGCGCCCACGAAACCAGACGAACCAAGCCGACGGGACGACAGACGACAGAATTCCATGATGACAAACGACTTCCGTCATTTGCTATCTGTCGTCCCGCCGCATCGCCATCGGCGACCCAATCCGCAGGATCGCCAACATCACATACACGATATCGCGACCAGGCCCCTTGGGATGACTTCGCATCCATGCATTACCCTAGAGGGCCTTGGGACACCGGCCCCAATCGCTCTCTAGATATTTGGGTTCGGCCCCGATTCACATGCCAGGCTCAGGGACAGGTGACGGCCAACGGAGCGTCGCTCCGTTGGATGGCGGCGAGACGTTCGGCTTCCACGGAGTCGAGGGTTCTCAGTTCGAGTTCCTCGACGCCCGTTACGCGGGCCCGAAGCTCCTCACCCGGCGTGATGCCCGGCTGAATGTAACGCTCTTCGTACGAGGCGACGATCCCTTCGGCAGGACCGTCGAGCGTGCGTCGAACCACGGCGAACAGATCCAACGCCAGCGCCCGCAATGTCGGATCGGACAGCGCGTGCTCGGCGGCCCGAATGCGGAGATCGGCAAGTTCGTCGTGGAAGGGACGGAGCCGCTCCAGCAACTCACGACGACTTGTGGTGTTCCGGATCGCGTGGCCCACCAGGAGAATCGGGACACCCAACCAGGCGATCCCCGGCGCATCCATCGCGCGCACCTCCAGGTAGCCGCGCGGTCGAACGTCGGGAAAGAGGGTGCTCAGGTGAAGGTCCCAGTCGGCCAGCTCGGGATGCCCCTGGGGGAGCCCGTCCGCCATCCAGTTGGCGAACGAGGTCGGTTCGACGGGCACCACGTATGGTCCCTCCTCCCGGGCCAGGAACATGACGGGCGCTTCGAGCGCGAACTCAAGGTACTGATCAATCGGGCTCGAATTCGGATCGCTCAGAAAGCGAGCGGGAAACCCCGTTCTCAACGGATCGAGCCCCAGCCAGGCGGAGGCCCTGAGCCCCGGAATGGCGGCCGGTCGTCCCGAGGAGACCGCCGAGTTGGCGAAGGCGGCCGTCAACACCGGGGCCAGGCGCTGGGCCAGTTCCCAGCGCTCGGCAACCTCGCCGCCGGCCCCAAAATCGACCGCCACCTGGACCGAGGCCGTCAGCCTCATCATGCGACGACCGTTCGGCCCAATCGAATCGAGATACGTCTGCATGGCGACGTAGCGATGCGAACCGCTGTGCAGATCGATGCTCCCGGTATCGGCCCAGGGGTGGATCCCCATGGCCAAAAAGTCGAATTCGTGGCCTCGGGCTCGCTTCCGCAGGCAGGCGACCGCCCGTTCCATCGCGCAGGCGGCAGCCTCCGGGGTGTCCAGGGGTGGGCCACTGAATTCCCACTGACCGCCCGGTTCGCGAGTCAGCTGTCCACCGCGCCAGGGGATCGCGTCCTCGGACCTGTCTCCGACAGCCTCCGGCCACGAGGCCCAGAGCTGGTCGGATCGGGCCAGGGACGCGTCGATATCGACGCGACCGGCGGTCGTCGCCAGCGGGATCAGTTCGATCTCGGCGCCGACAAGATCGGCCGTCCCCTCGCGAAACACGTTCGACCGCAAGTGGGCTCGCAACTGCTCGCGCGTCAGTGTCGGTCGCGGTCCGGCCATGGTGCGTCTTCCTCGGGTTCAGAACAGCGGCTCGACGCGGGCCCCGCCGGCGTCGATGCGAACCAGGCTCGCCGGAGGGACTTCTTCCCATGCCCCCACCTCGTCGAGAGGTTCGGATGCGATCAGCGTGCCACCCGCATGATCTCGGGCGTCGCGACACAGATAAAGCGATGGTGGGGAGTCTCGGCCTCGCGAACCGTGTCGCGAGAAGTCCTGTTGACCGCGCCAGGACCACGTTCGCACTCACCCCACCCCCACGATCCTGGGCGAGTTCCGAGATGATCTTCAAGGCAGCCTGGAGGGCCGCGACCGAGTCTCCCTGCGAGAGCTTGCGCAACTCGGTCCGGTACAGGGCGCCGAGGAGTTCCGTATCAGTCGTTCCCCGCAATGCCGTCTCATCGTCCGGGTCGAGCCGATTGCGGAGTTCCCAGGCGAGCGATCCGGGCCAGGGCCAGAATCGTCCGTTGTGCGCCAGCAACTCGTCATGCCAGACGTACGGCGGTGTATTCATCTGGGAGGTCCCCAGGCCCGGCGTGGCCCCGCGGACGATGGCGAGAATCGAGCCGGACGCGATGGCCCGGGTGGCGACGTGCGCATTCTCGTCCGACCAGATCGGTTGCGTCCCTTTGAGCACGCCGGGCGCGGCATCCAACCGGGGATCAAACCAGCCCACGCCCCAGCCGTCAGCGTTCAATGTCCCATCGGTCATCTCTCGGGGCGCGTAGCTCTGTCGAAGCAAGCTGTGCGAGGGTTCGGTCAGCAACGACGAGAGGCGAACCGGGGGACCGAAGTAGGCGGCGATCCGGCACATCGAACGATCCCCTGAACTCGATCACGCAGCGTGCCCGCCCGCTCGGTCGGATCTCTTCGAAACTCTTAACGCCTGGGGCGCCATCGCTGCACCCGGAACCGCTCGTCGGGGTCGGTCCACGCGGCCTCTTCAACAAAGCCGGCCCTCTCTGATATCTTATGAAGCCCGTCAATCGAGTACTTGTGCGAGTTCTCGGTGTGAATGGCTTCTCCCTCGGCGAACCGAACCTCCAGGTCGGCCCCGGGAACCTGGACAACCTGATCCTCCAGGCTGATCAGGTGGATCTCAACCCGCCCCCGGTCCTCTCGGTAGCGTGCCTGGTGCGCGAAGCGATCGAGACGGAAATCGGCACCCAGCTCGCGGTTGATCCGCGCCAGCAGGTTCTTGTTGAAGCGGGCCGTGACGCCCGCGCCATCGTCGTACGCGGCCTCCAGGGTCGCGCGGTCCTTGGCCAGGTCCGTGCCAAGCAGGAGGCGATCGTCCGGCCCCAGCTCTCCGGCGATCATCGCCAGGAGTTCGACCGCGGCCTCCGTCTGGTAGTTGCCCAGGCTGGAACCGAGGAACACGACGAGCTTCGGTCCCCGCAGGCTTTTGCAGGCCCGCTGGAGAGCAACCCGGTAGTCGGCCGCGTAGCCGGTGACCCTCAATGCGGGAAAGTCGCGTACCAGGGCGCGGGCCGACTCTTCGAGGATCGTTGCCGAGACATCGATCGGGGCGTAATGCAGCCGCTCGTAAGTCTCCAGGGCCGCGGCGAGCAAACGCTGCGTCTTGGTCGAGCTACCGCTCCCCAACTCGATCACGGCCGGTGAGCGCGTCCAGCCCGCGACCATCTCGTCGGCGTGCTCGCGGAGGATCGCGTCCTCCGTTCGTGTCAGATAGTATTCGGGCAGTTCACAGATCCGCTCGAACAATCGCGACCCGGTGGCGTCGTAGAAAAACTGGCAGGGTAGAGACTTCGGACGTTCCGACAGGCCGCGCCGGACCGCATCAGCAAGCGTCTCGGACTGCTCGGCTCCCGCGACCGGGATGATCGACAGACGTCCGGGGCCAACGGCGGTGGTCGGCAGGGTCGAATGACTCGGCAAGGCGCACCTCAAGGTGGACTGTCACCCACTCCGGGACGAGCAGGGCCGCGGGACCATCAATCAATCAGCCTGACCCATGAACCTCGCACGGTCCCGTCACGACCTCTCCGGGCAGGCACTTCCACGCTATAGACGATCGTGCCGACCACGGCAAGGACCAAGGGCGGGTTTCTGGCGGCTGCCGTCCGCCTCCTGGCAGCATTTCCAGTGCCAGAATGGATCTGGGCGGAAAGCCAATGGGATGGCCGATCGGGAACCGTCCGCACACCTCCGGCCCTCCGGCCGGGAGATGCGCGACGACATCGAGATCATGTCTTCGGGGGCCAGAATGGGACCGATCAACCAGGTTCCGGCGAGGCCGAGCTGGTCAGGATCAGAGAAGGGCCATCTTCGAGTTCGACCCGGTCGCCCGGTGCCATCTGGCGCCGCTTGCGCAGTTCCACCTCGCCGTTGACGCGGACCAGGCCGTCGGCGATCAGGGCCTTGGCCTCGCCACCATGCGCCACCCAGCCGACCCGCTTGAGAACCTGCGTCAGGTTGATCGGACGGTCACCGATGTCGAGTGTCTCGGCCATGATCGTCGTTTTCCCACCAGTACCTGTCCGTCCGAGAGTCGAGAGGCGGCGGAACGGAACCTGAAGCTTCGGCGGCCTGTTCCCGAGCGCGGCCAGTGAGTTGCCGGGCCCCGAGCTTCATCCAGCTCTGGATCACGGAGGGGTCGAGCGCTCGGTCGGGCGTGGGGGCATCGGCGGTGGTCGCGACGGATTCCGGGCTGTCGAGGGCCACGGGGCCAGGCAAGATCTTCTGGAACCAGTCCATCGCCGCGCGCGCCTCCGACGGGACCTCGTCGAGTCGCGGCTTGTCGTACGCGTCGACATCGGCCAGCCGGCTGCCCGTCGCGCCGGCCGACGAATCGCCCCAGAACGGCGCCAGCACCGTCCGAACCTCACCAGGCAGGGCCGGCTGAACCGCGGCCAGGAACCCGTTCACAACCCGGCCGGACGTACTCGTCAGGATCGGCGCGCGGGTTGACGGGGCGAGGCTGACGACGAAGACGGTGACCACGATGCCCAGGATCGCCCCCTCGGCGCCTCCCAGGATCATGCCGAGGTGCCGGTCGTAGGCCTCGAACTTCATCTTGCGCAAGGTCGCCCGGATCAGCCAGGCGACCAGATAGACGCCCCCGGACACGCCCACGTAGACCGCCAGCATCGCCAGCCCACGCGCCACCACCGGTTCGCCCGGGAACTGTGAGGCCAGCTCTCCCGACAGGGGGAAGGCCACCGCATAGCCGAGCACCAGCGAGGCCAGCCCGGCCACCTGCCAGGTGATCCCCCGCATCGCGCCCCAGACCATTCCCGCGATCAACACGCCCACCATCGCCGCGTCGTAGATCGTCATCCTTGACCTCCACGCTTCCACCGCGAGCCATCCCGGCGTCGATCCCGGTGCCACCCGACCCGCGGCGCGTTGCATCCTAACCGACCCACCCGTTCCAGCCTAGCCGAGTACGACGCGGCGTGGAGGCGTAACCAACATCAAGGGTTCGGTCGTTCGGGCCCGGGCCTGATCAGTAAAACCCGCGACGGCGCTGCTGGCTATAGCGCTGGAGCGACATCTCGATGATCGGCATGGCGACGGCCGACTCCTGGAACTCGTCGACCTCGACCGACTTTCCTTCGAGATACTTGTAGTCGAGGAAGAACCGACGGAGCATCTGAAGCCGGTGGGGGGGCAACTCGCTGGCCTCCCGGAAGGAGTTGAACTCCGGGTCGTCCACCGCGACCGCCAGGATCTTGTGGTCCTTCTTGCCCGAGTCGACCATCGTCATCAGGCCGATCGCCCGCGCCGTCACCAGGGTCATCGGCGCAACGGCCTCCTGGCACAGCACAAGCACGTCGAGCGGGTCGTCGTCCTCGGCATACGTTTGGGGGATGAACCCGTAGTTTGCCGGGTAGTACACCGCCGAGTAGAGCACCCGGTCCATGCGCAGCAGGCCCGTCTTCTTGTCGAGCTCATACTTGACGCTCGACCCCATCGGGATCTCGATCAGGGCGTTGAACGTGTGGGGGAGGTGTTCGCCCGGTGTGACGTCGTGCCAGGGGTGAAGCATCGTGTTGGTGACGATCCCGTTGGCTTATGAGGAAGATTGGCACAATCGGCGCGGTCAACCCGGCCGTCCCTTGGGACAGAAGCTTACCACGTCTCCGGATCGTTTGTCATCGGGGGCCCCGTCCAGGTTCCCACAACGGTGTTGGCGTTGTCTCGGGGGCCTCAAGCGGCTACGGACTGGTCAGAGAACCCTAAATCGCGGTGCGGGCAACTGTTGATGATGTTCGAGGCGGTTCGACGACGCCCGGCCATCGAATCCTAACCTGATTTCCATCAAGGGGTTAAGCGAATCGAAAGGGCGGCGAGGCGTCCCGGCTCAGCGGTCTGACACCTGTCAGCCCCACGGGCCGAACCGAGATCGCGGACGATCGAGGACGGCTGCCAGGCCCTCGGAGCCGGTCGCCGAGGGTGGTGTTGGTGTTGTCGAGAGTCGTCACGGCAGGGTCATCGGCGACCGCGAACGACCTCCCCGCCGTGACGACTCAACGCCCTGGGACACTCGACCTAACGCTCGACCGTAGCGCCGTTGTCGTGGGCGAGGGCCGACGCCGCGTTCTCGGTCAGTCGCGAAAGCGTGGGATCGTCGGTGCGATGGAAGACGGTACGGTGGGGGAACGGGATCTCGATGCCCAGCTCGTCGAACCGATTCTTGATCCGCCGGTTCAGCTCGCGCTTCACTTCCCACTGTTTCAGCGGCAGCGTCTTGATGTGGAACTTGATGACCACGGCCGAGTCGCCGAAGGCGTCAACTCCGAGCATCGTCGGGTCGTCGAGGATCATCAGCCGGAACTTCGAGTCCTTGCGCAACTGACCGGCAAGCTCCATGATGACGGCCATGACGTGGTCCACGTTCTCCTTGTAGGCGACCCCGATGTCGAACAGAGCCCGCGACCAGCCATGGGTCATGTTGACGACCGACTTGATCTCGCCGTTGGGGATGAAATGGAGGTTCCCCTCCAGATCGCGCAAGGCGGTCATCCGCATGGTGATCCGTTCGACCAGGCCGCTGTGATCGCCGATCTGGACGACGTCGTTGAGCTTGTACTGGTTCTCCAGCAGGATCACGAAGCCGGAGAAGTAGTCGCGCACCAGGTTCTGCGAGCCGAAGCCGACGGCGAAGCCGACGACCGCCGCCCCACCGAGCAGGGGACCGATCGGAACCCCCGCCTCCTGCAAGACCATCAGCCCCCCGCCGATCACGATCGCCAGCGAGGCGAAGTTCTCAAAAACACCGACAAGCGTCTGGGCGCG
The DNA here is from genome assembly GCA_963779675.1 of uncultured Isosphaeraceae bacterium. GTDB lineage: Bacteria > Planctomycetota > Planctomycetia > Isosphaerales > Isosphaeraceae > CAVZZM01. Next base: position 321,371 of record CAVZZM010000010.1, on the reverse strand, counting down.
ACCTTCGCGTTCGGCCTTCGAGCCCCGCGCCCCCCGGCCGGCGACCAGCTTGACGACGCGGCCGCCGAGCATGCCGATGAACCAGTACAGAGCGATCATCCCGACCAGGATCACCACGATAATCAGCCCGTGGGTCAACGTCCAACGCTTCAGGTTTGCCAGAGAGAGCGGGTTCGTGAGCTGCTGGACCTTCTCCTGGGCGGCGTCGAGCTGGGCCTGCACCTGGGTCGACTCGCGGCGTGACGCCTCCCGGGCCGAGACGATCAGGGCCCGCTCGTCCTGAAGTTCCTGGAGACGGTCGGTTCGTTCCCTGATCTCGGCCTGGGCCCCGCGGGCGCGATCCTCGGCATCCTCGGTCTGGGTACGGAGAGCCTGGAGTTCGTCGCCGGGGGTGCCGTTGATCGAACCGTCGCGGAACTGCTTGGTGAGGGCCACGCTGGTCTGGGAGGCGTTGTCGGCCTTCTCGCGGGCCGTGGTGAGCAGCTCGCGTTGAAGCGCCACCGCCCGGTCAATGTTCGCGAGTTGCTCCTCGATCGACTGGGAGCGTTGCCGGACCTTATCGACGGCCTGACTCGTCTCCTGAACGGTCTCCTGGGCCTTGACCAGCTCCTTGCTGGGCGGCTCCTGGGCCTTCCCGGCAGGCGCGGCGGGGGCTGGTTGGGCTTCCGTGGTGGCGGTCCCCGGGAGCGTCGGCAGAACGGGCGGGGTCGGTGTCGCCGCGGCGGCGGGCTCGGCGGCCGACGTTGGACTGGGGCCCTCGGAAGGCACCGGGGTGGCCGTGGTCTCGTCGGGTGCGGCCCCCGGGGCCGTGGGAGCGGTTTCCGGCGCGGTCGGGCTTGCCGACGCATCCGGGGGGGCCATCGCCTCGGGAGACGTGGGAGTGGGCTCCGCCTCGGAGTTGCCCTTGAGCTCTTCAAGCCGCTCGCGATACGACTTCAGGGTCGTCTCGAGAAGCTGGATCCGTTCGTGCAACGCCTTGCGCTCGCGGATCGCCAGGTCGAACCGCTCCTTCGCCAGTTGCCAGGGTTTGGTCAGATTCTCGATCTCGGCCTGGATCGACTTGACCTGATCGGTCTGTTTGGCAACCTCGGCTTTCCTCAGCGCCTCCTTCTGGGCGTCCAGTTTCGTGTCGATCGTCTGGAACGCGGCCTCGGCCTGGGTATATTCTCCATCCGGGTTCTCGACCTCGGCCTTCAGCTCCTCGAGATCGTCCTGCTTGGTCTCGATGAGCCTCTGGAGGGCGACGAGCTTCTCGGCGTCCGACATCGTGGCGACGTCGACATCGCCATCCTTCGTCCCCGGCGAATTGGCCGTGATGAACGGATCGGCGGCCTCGTCGCCGGCTTGCTGGACGGCTGGGTCCGCGGGCGCGTTGGTCGAGGCCGGGGGTTCCGACGAGGCGTCGGCGGATGTGGTGTCGTTCTCCGCCACGGGCGCCGGGGACGTGGCGTCGTCCGCCGGACCCGCTCCAGGCCCCTGGGCCCGACCGATCGGCCCGGGGGATGGGGCCAGGACCAGGCTGGCGGAGACGATCGCCACAAGACCAGCCCCGGAAATCCATCGAACTGATTTCATGATCTATCTCCTTAAATGACTCACGAGACGGTCGTCCGGGGCCTTCTCGGGTGGGTTCCGCGGGCGTTCCACGACCCGATAAGGACCGTCTCGTTTACCCCTTGACCAGCACGCGGCGGGGCAGGATACGTCCACTGCTGGGTTGGTGATCGGCGATGGCCGCCAGTGTGCCGGAGGCGTCCAGCAAGGCGACCTCGCCCGGCGGTAAGGTCTCGCCAGCGAGGACGACGCGACGAGCTTCCAGGTGCTGGCCGCGGGCAATCCGGGCCACGGCCTCGGCCGGCAGGCGGAGTCGCGGCAGCGCGGCCACGGCCTCGACGGCCGGGCGCAGGGACGCGGCGATCGACTCGGCCGTCATCGTGCGGGGGCCCAGGGCCTCGCCCTGCGTGAATGGCCCGATCCGGGTGCGGACCAGCACCTCGATCAGCCCGCCGCAGCCCAGGGCCTCGCCGACGTCACGAGCGATCGACCGGATGTACGTCCCGGCGCCGCACTGGACGACGATCTCCAGCCGGGGCCAGTCGTAGGAAACCAGGTCGATCCGATCCACACGCACGGGGCGTGCCGCCAGCTCCACGTCTTGCCCGGCACGAGCCAGGTCGTAGGCTCGCTTCCCCTCGACCTTCAGGGCCGAGAACTGGGGCGGGACCTGCTGGATCTTGCCGACCTGGGCCTTGAGCGCCTTGTGGACGTCGGCCTCGGCGGGCGAGACCGCGTCGGGCGTCTCGACAACCTGGCCGTCGGCGTCGAGGGTGTCGGAACGGGCGCCGAGCCGCACGACGGCCCGGTAGGTCTTCGGCATCCGCTGGACGTACTCGATCAACCGGGTCGCCGGCCCGACGCACACGACCAGCACGCCGGAGGCCAGCGGGTCGAGGGTGCCGGCGTGCCCGGCCCTGGTCCCCTTGCCCAGCGCCCGGTTGACCAGATCAACCACGTCGCGCGAGGTCACCCCCGTGGGCTTGTCGAGATTCAGGACACCGTTCAGGACAGGTCGCTCCGCCGTCTCCATGAAATCTCCCACGAATCGAAAATACACAACGAGGGAGGACGGAAGGTCCTTCCATCCTCTTCGAAAATCAGGCGTTCACCTGACGCGATCCTGGAACCGGGGGGGCGAGGCCACTGCCGCGCGGAATTTCGGCGGCAACTCCGAAAGAACTCGTTCCCACGCTCCGCGTGGGAATGCCGTCTGGGCCGCTCCGCGGCCTCTTCCGCGGAGACGCCCCGGACGACACAGAGCGTCGCGGAATGCATTCCCACGCAGAGCGTGGGAGCGAGGGGAATCTAGTCTAAATAAGGAATTACGTCGATTTCCGAGATGTGTGCGGCAGTGGCCTCGCCCTCCAGCGGAAGCAGCCCCCAGGAAGACGGCAGACTGAAGCCTGCCCTACAAAGGCCGACGTTCTCGGGCTCGTAGGGCGGGCTTCAGCCTGCCGTCTTCCTGACCGACAAGGACCCGCGAGAAAGCGATGGCCATCCATCAAGGGTCAAGGCGCCTGGACCTCCAGCCGCAAGGGGACGTCGAGGGTTGCCGGGGGGCGGCAGGCTCGATCGTTGCACGCCTGATACCGAAGCCGCAGCGTCAGGGTCAACGGGCCGGGTTTGACGTCCCGGGCGAGCCGGGCTCGCGCCGGGATCGTCGTGCCTACTTCGTAGATCAACGCCGGGGGCGCCCCGCCCCCGGCCGGGCTGCCCAGTGGGATGCCCGCGGGGTAGACGACCGAATCGAGCCTGGCAGGCGCGTCGTCGGCGAGCGTGACTTCGGTCGGGATCATCGCCGGGTCGCCCGCCGGGTTGGCGTAGACGTGCCAGCCGTCGGCGATGTCGAGCGTCACGTCGATCCGCACCGTCTCGCCGGGCCGGGGCGACTCATTCTTGTGCAGGGCCGCCTTCGCCGACAGCACGCCCTGGGGGTTGCCGACTCCGAGAGGATCGGCAAGGTTGGCGGGATTGTCCGGCCTGTCCGGGTCGACGGCGGCCCGCGGCGCGTCGTCGAGGAAATCCATCAGGCCGACCAGCAGGAACGGCACGCCGCTGGGGGTCTGTTCGAGGGCGAAGCTGAAGTTGCGGAGGGCCTTGCCGGCGACGTCCCGATACGACGGCTCGCCGGTGGCGTCGGCCAGTTCGAGCAGGGCGAGGACCGCCACGCTGTTGCCGCTCGGGATGGCCGAGTCGTAGGGGTCCTTCGGTCGCGCCAGGAGCGACTCGTGATCGTCGGCCGTGAAGTAGAAGCCGCCGTCCTTCTCGTCCTCGAAGTCGGCGATCAAACGGTCGGCGAGCACCCGGGCGCGGTCGAGCCATTTCGCCTCGCCGGTGGCCTCATGGAGCCGCAGCAGGCCGAGGGTGAAAAAGGCGTAGTCTTCGAGATAGGCGTCGAGCTTCGCCTCGCCGGCGCGATAGGTCCGCAAAAGCTGGCCGTCGTCATTGCGGAGGGTTTCCCAGAGGAAGCCCGCGGCCTTCTCGGCGGCCTGACGATACGACTCGTCACCCAGAACGCGGTAGCCGTCGGCGTAGGCGGCGATCATCAGGCCGTTCCAGGCGGTCAGCACCTTGTCGTCGCGAAGCGGCGTGGGCCGGGCGTCGCGGGCCTCCAGGAGCTTCGCCCGCAGCGGGGCGAGCCGGGCGTCCAGCGCCTCGGGGGTCATTCCCACCCCCTCGGCCTGGGCGGCGACCGTCTCGGGCCGGTTCAGGACGTAACGACCGCCCTCGAAGTTCGGCTGCCCATTCAGGCCGTAGGTCTTGAGGAACAGCAGCGTGTCCGGGCCATCGCCGAGGATTTGCTCGACCTCGTCGCGAGTCCAGACGTAGTACGCCCCCTCCTCGCCGTCGGTCTCGGCGTCGAGGGCCGAGTAGAAGCCGCCGCGATCGGGGTCGGTCAGCTCGGCCGCGACGAAGGTGAAGATGGCCTCGGCCTCGCGCTTCCAGCGGTCGTCGCCGGTGATCTCGTATGCCTCCAGGAACACCGACGCGAGCAGGGCGTTGTCATAAAGCATCTTCTCGAAGTGGGGGACGGTCCAGGTCCGCTCGGTGCTGTAACGGTGATAGCCGCCCCCCAGATGGTCGCGGATGCCCCCCCGGGCGAGGTGGTCGAGCGTCGTCCGGACCATCTCCAGCGCCCCGGGCCGGCCCCGCCCCTGCGCCCCTCGCCTCGCTCGCCCTTCGCTCTCCGATCCCCAGCCGACGGGCGACGGGGTTGCCGGGGTCGCGTCGGTGACGGTCGAGGAGGAAGAGCAAGTTGGCCGGCTCGGGGAACTTCGGCATCTGGGGCTCGGCGGGATTGAAGCCGAAGCCGCCATACGTGGGGTCGAACTGCTCGGCGAGGGCGGCCTGGCCGGCGTCGGCCATCTCGGGCGTCAGCGGCACCTGGATGCCGGGCGCCGTTGGCCTCGGTGGCGCGTCGGACGAGGTCCGCCAGCTCGTCGGCGGCGCGGTCGATCTCCTTGCGCTCGTCGCGCCAGGCGTTGGCGACCCCGTCGAGCACTTCCGGGAACGCCGGCAGGCCGTCCTTCGGCTCGGGGGGGAAGTACGTTCCGCCGAAGAACGGTTTGCCGTCGGGAGTCAGGAACATCGACATCGGCCAGCCGCCTCCGGTCCCGAAGGCTTGCAGGGCCGTCATGTAGATCTGGTCCACGTCGGGCCGTTCCTCGCGATCGACCTTGATGCAGACGAATTTCTCGTTCATCAAACGGGCGATCTCGGGGTCCTCGAAGCACTCCCGCTCCATGACGTGGCACCAGAAGCACGAGCTGTAGCCGACCGACAGGAAGATCGGCCGGTCCTCGGCCTTCGCCCTGGCGAACGCCTCGGGGCCCCAGGGATACCAGTCCACCGGGTTATGGGCGTGGAGCAGCAGGTAGGGGCTCGTCTCCTTCGCGAGACGGTTGGTGTGGGGCGTCTTCTCGGCGCCGGGCTCTGCCTCGGCTTGCGGAGGCGGCCCATCCGCGTGGAGGGGGCCGGCGACCCGCCAGGCCAGCACGCTAACGACCAGGGCCAGGACCAACCCGATCCCCGCGACCCAGCCCCATCGGCCCCGCGTGTGGAATGTTTGATGCGGCATCGTCCGGCGATCTCCTCGATTCTCGGCCCGGGGCCTCCCCTGGCAGCGCCCCCCGATTGTAGCCGGCAACCCCCCTCGGGTCCAACCGCCCCCGACCCGTGACGGCTCATCCCCGGCGCCCTCGACGGGCAGCGTGAACCGTCTCGTCGAGCTTCGAGAGGAACCGCGAGCGGTCGGCCTTCGAGAACGGGGACGGCCCGCCGCCGAACTCCCCGGACTGCCGCAGCATGTCGAGCAGGGCGCGGGTGGCCAGGGCCTCGCCGATGGTCTCCTCGGTGAAGGCGTGCCCCTTGGGGCCGAGCACCCGCGCCCCTCGCGTCAGGCAACGCTCGGCCAGCGGGATGTCGGCCGTGACGGCGATGTCCCCCTCCTCGATGCGTTCGGCGATCCAGTCGTCGGCCGCGTCGAACCCGCCCTTGACCACCACCATCTCGATGAGGTCATCCTTCGGCACGAACATCGCGTTGTTCGAGACGACGAACACCTTGAGCCCGTAACGCCGGGCGACCCGGTAGATTTCCTCCTTGACCGGGCAGGCGTCGGCATCGATATAGATGGGCATCAGCCTCGGGCTCCGTCGGTGTTCATTCAACGTGCGCCGGGCGTCGAGAGATAGTTTCCGGGGTGGCTGCGGCTCTGGCCGGGGGCGATGGTCTGCCAGCGGGCGTCGGGCTGCAAGAGCCGGACCAGGTAGAGGACCTGCCCGGTATGATAGGCCAGGTGGGTCGCCCCTCGCAGGAGAGCCTGCCGGGCCGTCAGGGCCTCGCCGCGGATCGTGACGGTCCGGTCGAGATCGGCGGGTTCCAGGCCATCGAGAGTGGCCAGCAGAATGGCCCAGCTCCGTTCCCAGGCAGCCATCAGCGAGGCTCTCGTGTCCTGGTCGTTGAGCTGGAACTCGCCGTCGCGATCTCGGGTCGGCGCCTCGCCGTCGGTGGTCAGGAAGTCGCTCCACCGCGACGCGAAGTTGCCGGCGAGGTGCTTGACGATCAGGGCCACCGGGTTGACCAGTTCACCCGGCCGTTGAAAGAACCGAGCCTCATCCAGCTCCGACAACGCCGACTCGGCCAGGCCCTTGTGGCGGAGGAACTCGTGTCGGAGATCCTCGATCAGGTCGCTCATGGTCGCGCACTCGATTCGTTGAGGGCCCTGGGGCCATCCTCCAGGATGTCCCCATTCTAACAGGGACGCGACCGATCGGGCCCGGGTTCGTGCCGGGCGGTCGAACCTCTCGACTTGCGGCTTCCCGGGACGATCGCGACACTGGATGGACCGCGTTACGCCGTCACCGCGACCCACGACCGACTCATGCCGAAACCGCGACGACACCACGACGAGGCTCCCGAACCGGCCCCGACGATCGAGACGTCCGTCGTGTCGAGCCGGGTCGCCGTGACGGGTGGGCTGGCGACATTCGCCGTGATTGCGCTGTTGCTGGTCGCCACCGGCCCGAGCCTGGCGATCGTCTGGGACGAGGGCTACACGCTCGGTCGCGAGGACCGCATCCGGGCCTGGTTCGCCGCCCTGCGCGATCCGTCCGGGTTTCGCGGCGTCGTTTGATCCCCGATCACTGCGGCCTCTCGACGACCGCCTGCCACCGCCTCGACCGGACCAGATCGACACGAGGGCCGAGTTGCTGGCCGATTCGGCGGTCGTCGCCTGGTTCTGGCCGTTCGCGCGCGAGGAACCGCACGGGCACCCGCCGTTCTACGCGATCGTCGGCATGATCGGCGATGGGCTCGTCCCGTCCTGGGAGCCCCTGCCCCGCGCCCGGCTCGGACCGATGCTGGTGTTCGCCGCCGCGGGCGGAACCTTGTTCGGGTTCGCGGCCCGACGTTGGGGGCTGTGGGCGGCGGCTGGCCGCCGCCGGGGCCTGGCGCTGCAACCCCGCCTGTTCGCCCACGCGCACTATGCCACTTATGACGCCCTGCTCACGAGCCTCTGGGTGGCCGCCCTGATCGCCTTCCTGCTGGCGGTGGAGCGACCGTCGGAGGCCCCGAAACGGCCCCGATGGGGCTGGGTGGTCGCCTTCGGCATCTTGCTCGGCTGGTCGATGGGCACGAAGCTGACCGGCTGGTTCCTCCCCCTGCCCTGCCTGGCCTGGGCGGCCCTGTACCGCGACCGCCGCGCGGTGCTGACATTGCTCGTCGGGGGGTTCGTGGGCCTGGCGACGGTCTATGCGTTCACCCCGCCCTGGTGGCACGCGCCGCTCTCGGGGCCGCTGGTGTTCTTCCAGTCGAACCTGACGCGCGGCGAGACCATCCCGATCGAGACGCTGTTCCTGGGACGGACCTACGAGACGCCGACCGGCTCGCTCCCCTGGTACAATACCCTGGTCTGGACGCTGTTCGTCGTGCCGGTCGGGTTCCTGTTGCTGGCGATCCTGGGCGTGAGTCGGGCGTTGGCCCGGTTTCGATCGGAACGGGCCGGGGTGATTCTGACCGGAAACTGGCTGTTCTTCCTGATTTTGCGCGCCTTGCCGCACACGCCGGGGCACGACGGCATCCGCCAGTTTCTGCCGGCGTTCGGCCTGCTGGCGGCCGTCAGTGGCATGGGGGCGGCGTGGGTGGTCGACCGCTGGGGGCGCCGGGGCATGGCCCTGGTCGTCCTCGCACTGATCGAGGGGGGGTCCAGCACCGCGTTGATGATGCCGGTGCCGCTGTCTTACAACAGTCCGATTGTGGGGGGCCTGCCGGGGGCCGCCGCCCTGGGCATGGAGCCGACGTACTACTGGGACGCCCTGACCCCCGACGCCCTCGACTGGATCGACCGCAACACCCCCGAAGGCCGCACCGTGCTGTTCGCCACCAACCCGACCTCCTGGTTCTACCTGAGAGAGACCGGCCGGTTGCGGCCGGGGCTCGCCCCGATCGAGCCGGGCGTGCCGTCGCTGGTACGTCCTCCAGAACCGCCCCGGCGCGATGAGGCCGCACGACCGCCGGCTCATCTCGGGTGCGTCCGGCCGTGTCCTGACCTCGAAACTGGGCGTGCCGCTGGTCTGGGCGTTCCCCTACGAGGAGTTCCTCCGGGCGGTGGAGGAAACCCGTTGAACGGCGACACAACCGCCATCGAGGCCCCCCAACCGGCCGAACTCCCGCCCCGCCCGCAAACCCTGACCGGCCGGGCGTGGTGGGTTGGCTGCGTGTTGGTGTTTGTCGGGGCCCTGGTCGCGACGGCGCCGACCCTGGGCGACTTCGGGCTGACCTATGACGAGCCCGCCTACCGCTACAGCCAGCAGGTCTCGCAACAGTGGTGGGAGCGGCTCGGCCGGGGGGAGTTCGAGGCGGTCCTCGAACCCGACGCCCTGCTCTATTACTGGCCTTACGCCCGACACGGCATCAACTTCCACCCGCCGCTGGCCGGTCAGTTGAACCTGTTGACCTACGCCCTGTCCGGCGGCGTTTTGAAGGACATCCCGGCCCGTCGGCTGGCGACGACCCTCGAATACAGCCTGGCGATCACCCTGCTGTTCGGCTTCCTGGCGCGTCGTTACAACCTCTGGGTCGGCCTGACGGCCGCCGTCGCATTGTTGACGATGCCGAGGGTCTATGGCCAGGCCCACCTGATCGACACCGACACGCTGGGGATGCTGCTCTGGCTGGCGACGGCCCTGGCGTTCTGGAAGGGGCTGAACGAGCCGGGCGGTCGACGCTGGCGGGTGCTGGTCGGCGTCCTGATGGGCCTGGCGTTCGTCCAGAAGATGGCGGCGGTCTTCGTCCTCGTGCCGTTGATGACCTGGCTGGTCGCGGCCCGGTTGCCGGGGGCGTTCCGCAGGGGACAGCGGGCGGCCCTGGTCGATGGCGTGGTCACGTCGGTGGCACTGCTGGTCCCGCTCGGCATCGCCTATGTTGAGATCCGCCGCCTGGCCGGGCTGTTGCCGCCCCCCCAGCTCACCGACCTGTTCCGGGACCGCCCCCCGAGCCGGCTGCCGGGCGCGTTCTTGCTGGCGCCGATGGGCGTCTGGCTGGTCCGCGAGGCCCTGCGACGGCTCGTCCGGGGGAACCGATTCTGGGGCGTCGAGCGCCCGGCGCTGGAGACCTGGGCGGCGATCCTGGCCTTCGCGACGGCCGTCGGCTGGCTCGGCAACCCGGCCTGGTGGCGCGAGACGTTCCCCCGGCTCGCCCACTACTACATGCTCAGCACCGCCCGTCGCGGCGCGTTGCCCGACATCCACGTCCTGTACTTCGGGCGCCTCTACGAATTCGCCCTGCCCTGGCAAAGCGCCTGGGTGTTGCTGGCGATCACCGTGCCGGTCTCGCTGCTGGCGGCCGGCGCGGTCGGGGTGCTTGTATGCCCTGGGGCGGCTCCGTCGCGATCGACTGCCACTGTTCTTCGTGGTGTTGATGTCCGCCCTGCCGGTGTTGCGGATCGTCCCCACGCCGGCCCACGACGGCGTGCGGCTGTTCCTGCCGTCGTTCGCGTTCCTGGCCGGGTTGATCGGCTGGGGAGCGATGCGGGTGGCCGACGCGCTCGCCTGGGTCGTGCGACCGGTGCGTCGAACCTGCTGGCGGGCGCTCCTGGCGGCCTCGGTGGTGCTGCCGGCGTCCTGGGCGCTGGTGCAGGTTCATCCGTTCGAGCTGTCGTACTACAACCGCTTGATCGGCGGCCCGAAGGGTGCGTGGGGGTCGGGGCTCGAACTCTCGTACTGGTACGACGCCTACACGCCGGAGGTGATCGCCACGCTGAACGATCGCCTGCCGCGCGGGGCGTCGATCTCTTATGCCAACGACCTGTCGAACCCGGTCATGGTGCTCCAGGACCTCCAGGCGCTGGGCCACCTGGACGGCGACCTGCGGCTCTGGAGTTCCGACGACGGCGGACGACTTTCCCTACATGTGGCTGCTGACGCACGACTCGAAGGCCACGCCGTTCACCCGCCTGCTGTTCGCGCTGGAGCCCTGGTACGCGCTGACGCCCCGGCAACTCGACGGGTTGCGGGTCGCGTCGGTCTACGACCCGCAAGCCGTCGGCCGGGCCTGGGCCCTGCAACTGCTGGCGGGCACCGGCCGAACCGCACCGCCTGAACCGCCGGCCACGCCGGAGTGGGTTCGTCAGCGCGTCCCCTGGCTGGGCCGGTTCTGGGGCGAGGGCCTGGACGAGGTCCGACCGCGGGATGTCGACGAAACGATCTTCAACTGGGCCGAGGACGACCCCGACGGCCTCCGGGCCGCCGCCCGCTGGCTGGCCGACGGCCGCCCGCCGTCCGACCACCCCGGCGCCGCCCGTTTGATGGCCCTGCTCTCAAGATACGACGACCCATCGTCCGGCCGCGATTACTCGGCGATGTTACTACGGAACCGCCCGGAAGCGATCTTCGAGGCCGCGTTGATCCTCATCGCGCGGGGCGAGGCCGTCCGCCGCGCCCTGCTCCACCCCGGCTACCGCGACCCCGAGGTGTTCGGCGGCTTCCTCGACCGCGACCTGCCCGGCCCCGACCCGGCCGGGATGGCCACCACCCGGCCCTGAACCCGAGCCGACCGCTCCCCGAATTGTCGAACGTCCCATCGGAATGGAATTGGACGGCCGAGCACACTCGGATATCGTATTCTCGCCGTGGACGCGCGTGCTGTCCTCGGCATGTGAGACAGAGATGTCTCGAAACCGATGTCGACGAGGAGCCGTTCCAATGAGCAAGTGGGCGATGATGGCGGGCGCGGTCCTGTTCACGGTCGGGGCCGTCGTGGGCCTGTCGCAGGTCCGCGCCGCGGACAACGACGAGGTCACGATCTCCAGGGTCATGAAGGATGCGATGAAGGGGGGCCTCACCAAGAAGGTCGCCGAGGGGAAGGCCGACGACAATCAGAAGCAAACCCTTCTGGTGCTCTTCCAGGGCATGGCCAGGGCCGAGCCGCCGGCCGGCGACGAGGCAAGCTGGAAGGACAAGACCGTGGCCCTGGTCAACGGCGCCAGGCGGCCGTCGACGGCAAGCCCGAGGCCGCCGCCCTGCTGAAGAAGGCCGCCAACTGCAAGGCCTGCCACGACGTCCACAAGGGCCAGTGAGCGAAACTTCGCCCACCTCGACACATCCGTGGAGAATCATCCATGCCCAAGGGCAGAGAAACGGGGTCGGGAGACGATATCGGCCGTTCATGCTTCAGATCGGCCCTGATCCTTTTCTCTGCCCTGCAAGACAAACATTCCCCGACCAACATTCATGATTGAGGGAGGATCACATGAGGCATCGAGGAACTCGGCTAGCGCGCTGCGCGGCGATCGTGCTCATGCTGCTCCCGGGCGGAGATCGTCCGACCCACGCCGCGGATTCAGATGAGGTCACGGAGTTAAACGGGGCCATCGAGGAGGTGGCCGTCGCCGGGGACGGGCGGCTCCTTGTCGTCAAAATCCGTGGAGCGGCGGGGCTCGCCGTCTACGACGCGGACTCGCGGAAGATCGAAGGGAGACTCTCGATCGGGACGGAGGACTTCGCCTTCGGCGCTGGCGGTGATACGGTGGTGGTCGCGCCAAAAGGTGCCAACGCGATCCAGTCATGGAGCCTCAACACGTTTACCCGGAGCCGGGAGAAGGAGTTTGCCGACCAGTTTGAAATCCTGCGGATCGTCATGGGCCGTAGCCGGGAGGACCTGGCCTTCATCCGCCTCGCCCGGGGGGCGGACGCGTTGAGTCAGACGACGAACCAGTTCCTGGATGCCGCCGAGTTATCGTTCCTCAGGCCGACAGCGCCGGTGCAAGGGCAAGGACAAGGGCACAACTCCTCCTATCGCGACTACGTCCACTTCCGGCCCGATAGCCACCTCGACCGGATCACCGAGTGGGCGAGCAGCCACAGTCCGAGCGGCATCGGCATGGTCATCCGAACCGAGGAAGGCTACCAGTACCGCTACAATCACGACTCCGCCGGCTACCTGGTGCCGGGGGACGACGGCCTGATCTACACGGGATACGGAATCATCTACAGGTTGCTAACCCAGCCGCAGACGCCCTTCAACAACTATTTCGAACCGGCCGGGAAGGTCGAGGGGCAGTCGCTGCTGCCCGGGCTTGGCGGGATCTTCTTCCTGGGCATCGACCGCGACGGCCAGTTGGCCGTCTACGAATCCGGTCAGACGACTCCTCTGTGCCGGATCGACCCGTTCCCCGGCTGGTCGTTGCCGAAACCGGAGGCGAACGCCGGGCGATCGATCCCCCCAGCAGGGGCCTTCCCCCCGGGGCGGGCCGAGGAGTGGATCCAGACGCCGCTGACCCTCGACCAACGGATCGTCTTTGCTCCAGCGTCCGGCTACCTCCTGTTCCTCCCCCCGTCGAACGACAAGATCGTCCGTCGGGACTTCAATCTGAAGGAAGCGCTCGAACGGACCGGGAAGGATTACTTGCTCATCCTTTCCAGTCCCCCGACTCGCGCGAAGGCCGGCAGCCGCTGGGAATACGTGATCCAGGCGCTTTCCAAGCACGGCCCGGTGAAGTACACCCTGGAGCGCGCCCCGGAGGGCTTGACGCTCGATCCCGAAGGCCGACTAACGTGGAAGATTCCGGCCAATCTCCGTGGCGAAGGCGATGTCGCGGTGGTCGTCGCCGATGCCGAAGGCAACGAGATCCGCCATTCCTTCACCATCTCCTTCGATTGATGGACAGGCCGGGCGGGTGGCCGTTGATGAGGAAAAAGGACCCCCGAAGGGTAAATCCGGTGTCAGATCATCATTTCGGGGGAAATTCCGGGAAAGAAAAGAGAACTGACACCGACTTTCCATTGAACCCGCCCAGGATCAAGGTTGCTCCGTCGAAAACCGACGCGTCACCCTGCGACTCGAGGTTTTCGACAGAGCACGTCAAGGTTATTTCCGCGCGAGCCCCAAGCGGCGCGCGAGTTGCTTATTATGGGCGATGTGGTCGTCACGCGGCGTGTCGGCCGCCGACATGATGCACCACGATGATGGAGAGCGAGATGGCTCACGAGACGTACCGAAGCTGCATCGACGCCTGCGTGGCGTGTGCCCAGGAGTGTGAGCACTGCGGAGACGCCTGCATCGGCCAGGCGGAGATGGCCGCATGTGTTCGCACCTGCCGGGACTGCGCGGAGCTGTGCTGGACGTGCGCCGGCTTCATGAGCCGGGGCTCGCAACTGGCCGCCGAGTTGTGCCGAGTTTGCGCGAGGCGTGCGACCGCTGCGCCGCCGAGTGCGGCAAGCACCAGGCCGACCATTGCAAGCGCTGCGCGGAGGCGTGCCGTCGCTGCGCCGAGGAATGCCGCAAGATGGCGGCTTGAGGTCGCCGATGCCCCGCCTCCGCCCGCATTGAGCCGGATCGTGAGTCGCCCCCTCCGAGCGTTCGGTCGCATGGGCCATCGCCGGACCATCCGGGGAGCGACACCATCCGTAAGGGAGGTTCCAACCGGAACATCCCGCCGGTGGCCCGCGTCATCGATCATTGCTCCGTCCTGCTCTGAAGAAAACCTCGATTCGTAGGGTGGGTCAGCGTCGTCCGCGACGCGCAACCCACCATCGGACGTCTCTGGAACGGTGGGTTGCGCGTCGCGGACGACGCTGACCCACCCTACCCCGGACGACAACACGCAGGTTCTCGACAGAGCAGTTCCGTCCCCTTTTTGCCCTGACGGAAAGAAATCCGGTGTCAGCCCTCAGTAAGAAATCCGGTGTCACAAGAAATCCGGAAGAAATCCGGGAAGAAATCCGGTGTCAGATCATCATTTTGGGGGAAATTCTGGGAAAGAAAAGAGAACTGACACCGACTTTCTGATTCGTCGTGCGGCAATAGCTATATCTACCCGCTCAGCTAGGACGGCTTTCCGTCTTTACGTGACGGAGCAGCACGGGACGCCCAAACAAAGCGATGAGCATCAGTAGGCCGAGGAAAACGAGCGCAATAGGGTCAGTTCGGATCAAGCGAACAATAAGGGCAACTGAAGCAGTGGCCCCCGCCAGCGCACCAAAGCCTGTTACGACCCGCAAGCCTATCTGCTGAAGAAAAGCGAGCCCGCAAACAACGGCAAACGTAAATAGAAACGAGAGGCTGGCAGCCTCAACAAGGGTGGTTAGCGTTCCCACTGCGGCAAGGACCGCTGCCGCCGTACCTAGCAAGATCACAGCCCTATCCGGTATGCCCGCCGCATTTTTATGATGCAGTGCGGCCGGTAACTCTCCATCCTCGGCCACCCTGTACGTGAGACGTGCTGTGGCAAAGAGCGTGGCGTTGATGGCCGACCCTGTGGAGAACGCTGCGGCAATAGTGACGACAATGAGGCCAACTGTTCCGAACGCCTTCCGCCCCGCTATGGCCAACGCAACCTCCTTGTGCTGCACTACCTGATCCGCTCCGATCAGCATGGCCGTACCAAGGGCAACGATAACGTAGACGACAATCACAACTATGATCGCCGACAGTACCGCGCGGGGCAACGTTTTCTGCGGATTGTCGATATCCTTGTAATCGTAAGTCAACAGTTGAAATCCCTCGTAGGCCATAAATACGGAAGCAGCACCGAACATCGCTGTACCGATCCCGGCGTCCGGCACACCCTGCGAGAGCATCCGGGGATTCCACTGTGTAAGCCCCCATCCAGCCAGCCCCACAAGCACGACCAGCTTGAACCACACGAGAAACACCTCGACACCTCCAGCCTCACCGACGCCCCGCAGGTTTAGCCCAATAAACAAAACCACGATGGCAATACCCGCCATACGCGGAAACCAAGTACCGAGCCCCATGACATGTCCGAGGTACTGCCCGAATGTGAAAGCATACACCGCATTTGTGAGCACATACCCGATGATGAGAACCCACGAGAGGCTACCGGCGAACCCCTTCGCATTGATCTCGCGGAGAAAAGTGAACGCCCCGCCCCCTTCGCCGTAATGGGCGGCCAGCTTCACGTAGCTATACCCTGCGGCCAGGGCGATGAGACCCGCGGCTGCGAAGCTGAGCCATGCCCATGCACCAGCGATCCCGACAACCACACCGAGTGTCGAGAAGATGCCACCGCCGACCATGCCGCCTACGGCCATCGACCATGTCGCGTTGAAGTTGAGCTTGGACCCAGTCTGAGTCATGCGAAGAGGGAAATTCCGGTGTCAGGGAAATTCCGGTGTCAGATCATCATTTCGGGGGAAATCCCGGGAAAGAAAAAGAGACTCCTCGGTGAACTCCACCAGTCCGCAACTCCTCGTTCCCACGGTCCCCGCTATGCATTACCCGTAAGTCGCAACCCATTGGTGTTACAAGAGTTGCGAAAGGGGCCAGTCGAACGATAGCGATGGTGTAACCTTCGGCGTCTTCAGGACTTACGCCGCTGGCCTTCTGCCGGAGATGGCCCGAAAACCGACTTGTGGGTAATGCATAGCGGTCCCCGTGGGAACGAGGGAAACGCCTTGTGGCCTCAAGAGTTGCAACGCGATTCGGTGGAGTTCACCGAGGAGTCTCAAGAAAAAAGATCCGACACCGACTTTCTCCCAAGAAAAAAGATCCGACACCGACTTTCTCCCAAGAAAAAAGATCCGACACCGACTTTCTCCGACACCGACTTTCTCGCGCTTTTTCTCTCAGCTTCGGCATTCCGTCCCCGGGACTCAACGGAGCAGTTCATCGAACGAGATGCGAGCGACCTCCCGGCCGTCGAGCACCAGGGGCAGGGACTGGCCGGGGCGGTAGGTCTCGACCCGGGCGTACTCGCCCCGGCCGTCGACGATGCGGGGGTCGGTGTGGACCAGGATGCGACGGCCGGGGACGTCGACGACCCAGTAGACGGGGATCAACGCCCGGGCGTACTGCCCCAGCGCCGTGGTCAGGTCGTCCCGGAGGCTGGTGACGGCCACCTCGATCAGCAGGCCGACGTCCCCCGGCCCGGGATACCGTTCGGGGGCGGCGCGACCCAGCAGGTCGCCGGATCGGACCACAGCGAAGTCCGGCAGCGGGGCGTTGGTGGGGCCCAGGGCGATCGTGCTCTCCGGCCAGAGGCTCCAGTCCTCCGGCAACCGGGGCACGAGGGTCATGGTGATGCCGGCCCCGACCGATCCGTGCGCCTTGGTCTTGGCCATCTTCTCATAGAGCCTTCCGTTGTAGAGAAAGACCCGCCGGTCTTGTGGGAGCAGGCCCGATTCGACCATCCGGGAGAAGAGGTCGATGGTCAGATCGTAGGGCACCTCGGCCGCTGGGGCCTGCGATGGTTGGGCTTCGGTCGCGGGGGCCATGTGACGTCCCTTCCTCACCACCGGCGCGGATGGCTCGGGCCGGGGGCTCATCTTGGTAGCCCGGATCAGACCGGCGTCCCGGCTCCCCCGGTCGACACGAGGCGCGGGAGGCTCCTCAGTGTCTCAGGGTACAGCCCGGAGCGATTCGGAGTCAAGAAATCGGACAAAAAAAAGGGGTCGGGAGGCGATCTTGACGCCCCCCGCGGTCGTCGTTACGATCGATGCCATGAGTCGACCCTGCCGTGCCGCCGAAGGCGGACTGATCTATCACGCGCTGAATCGGGCCGTCGCACGCACGACGCTCTTTGACGACGCCGGCGACTACGAGACCTTCCTCCACGTCCTCGCCGAGACGTCCTCGCGTTACGCCATGCGGTTGATGGCGTACTGTCTCATGCCCGATCACTTCCACCTCGTCCTCTGGCCGCGCGGCGACGGGGACCTCTCGAACTTCATGCGCACTCTGACGATGACCCACGTCCAGCGCTGGCACGCCCAGCATCGCTCCACCGGCACGGGGCACCTGTACCAGGGCCGGTACAGGTCGTTCCCGGTCCAGGCCGACGACCATTTCTACACCCTGTGCCGCCACGTCGAACGCAACGCCCTCAGTGCCCGGCTCGTGCGACGGGCCGAGAACTGGCGTTGGGGCAGCCTCGGCCGGATCAAGTTCGCACCCAGGCCGGGCGACCCGGTCCTGGACGCCTGGCCGATGGAACGACCAGCCGATTGGCCCCAGCGGGTCAATGCCCCCCTGAGCGACTCGGAGATGGAGCCCCTGCGGCGCTCCCTCCAGCGTGGCCAGCCCCTGGGCGACCCCGACTGGCAGCGGGCCACGGCCGACCGACTGGGATTGCGCTCCACGTTGCGACCGCGCGGACGCCCCAGGAAGAACCTCGAGAACGGCTCCTGACCCCTTTGCATGCTTCGATCGCGACGTCTCGGGGAAGGACCGTGAGACGCATGGGCTCTGGCAAACGTCGCCAGATCCGCGATCCTGGATCGTGAGGAGGACCACGACGATGGCGACGATGAACATCTCGCTCCCGGACCAGATGAAGGAGTTTGTTGAGTCCCAGGCCCAGAAGGAAGGCTTCGGGACGGTCAGCGAGTATCTCCGCTCGATCATCCGGGAGGTGCAGACGCGAGACGCCAGGCAGGCCCTTGAGGCGAAGCTCAAGGAAGGGCTAGAGAGTGGCCCCGCCGCACCCCTGTCCGCCGAGGAGTGGGACGCCATCGAGCGTGAAGGGCAGGAGTTGGCCGCGTCGAGACGACGGCGGCAGGCATGAGCGTCGTTCACCAACGTCACGCCGCTCGGCGTGACCTCGTGGAAATCATCGCCTACCTCGCGGAGCGAAGTGAGGAGGCGGCTCGGCGATTTCGTGCCGAGGCCGAAGCCACCTTCACGCGACTCGAGGGGATGCCGGGCCTGGGCACTCGATACGAGCCCGACGAACCGGCCGACACCGAACTACGATACTGCCCCGTCTCGAAATTCCCCCTGTATCTTGTCTTCTATCGGCCGCTCCCCGACGGCATCGAGATTGTTCGGATGCTTCATGGGTCGCGAGACATCGCGGATGTGCTGGCCGAGGATCTCGGCATCCGAGACGATGAGAGCGAGGGAGACGTTTGAGAGTTTCGAGGCGATTCCTGGTACGGAAGACCATCGAATTGACTCTGAGGGAGGGACTCGCGATCACCCTTCCGCGACACCGGCGGCCAGTTCCCCTTTGCGGCTTGAGGGATCGGAGGGGACGTTGAACCCGACCATGCTCACGACGAGCCAGACGGCCAGGCCGAGCGCGACCAGGGCCACCAGCGCGCCTTCCCAGTAGGGCGCGGCCGGGCCGTACTGGTCGAGCAGGCGGTTGGCGGCGATGTAGTTGACCATCCGGGCCAGCGTCTGGGCCGAGATCAGCACCCCGAAGACCGCCCCCTGCTCGCTCCCTGGCGTGATGCGGGACAGCAAGCCGATGACGGTCGGGCTGCAAAGCCCCTGACCGACCGCCACGACCAGGCCCGCCACCAGCAGGGCCGCCACCGAGTGCGTCAGGGCCAGGCCCGCCAGACCGGCCGACAGGCCCGCGATGCCGACGAGAATCAGCCGGGGCTCGCCAAAACGGGGCACCAACCGGCGGATCAACCCCCCCTGGACCACCGCGCTGATCACGCCGAGATACGCGAACCCGAAGGCCGCATTCTGCCGCCGACCAGCCCAGACGCTCCTCCAGATACAGGCTGAAGGTTCCTTCCAAAGTCGCGAAGGCGAGCGTCGCCAGCGCGCCGACGGTCACGAGCAGGCCGACCTTCGGCATCGAGACGGTATCCACGATCCCCCGCCAGCTCAGCACCCGTGCCCGGGCACGATGCGCCGCGTCGGTCGACTCGGGCAACCGCGCCAGCACGAGCACCCAGGCGATCGTCGAGAGCCCCGCGGCAACCAAGAACGGCACGCGGAGCAGCCAGTCGGCGTCGAGCGGCAGCCACAGCAAGAGCCCTCCCAGGATCGGCCCCAGCACGAACCCGACGCCAAAGGCCGCACCGATCAGGCCCAGCCCCCGGGCGCGGTCCTCTGGCTTCGTCACGTCGGCCACGTAGGCCTGCGCCACCAGGATGTTGCCCCCGCTGGCGCCGTCGAGCATCCGGGCCAGCAGCATCACCGTGAAGTTGTGCGACAGCCCCAGGATCACGAACGAGAGCGCCGTGCCCGCCTGGCTGACCGCCAGCACCGGCCGACGGCCGTAGCGATCACTGAGCCGGCCGAGGATCGGCCCGGCGACCAGCTGGCACATCGGGTACGCGGCCAGCAAGAGGCCGATCTGGGTCTTGCTAAAGCCATACTGGTCCGCGAACCGCGGCAGCAGCGGCATCACGATGCTGAACCCGAGCAGATCGACCAGCACGATCAAAACGACGACCAGCAGCGGCGACATCGTCGAGGGACTCTCCTTGAGTTGAGGTTCGAGGGGACGTTCTGTCGGGTGCGCGGACGTTCGAGGATCGAGGAGGGCCCGGGCCGGTTCTTTGAGCGGGTTCGGCGCGTGTCGCGCGTTCTCAGGACCGCGCGACCCCCGAACGGATCACGTCGGGTTCGGGCGATCCCGAGCCGAGCCGACGGCACCCGGCATGGCGCCGAACCTCTTGCAAATACCGGACCTGCGCCATGATCGCGGCCCCCGCGACGAGCCCCGTCCCGACCTGGAAGCCCAGCATCGCAGACGACACGCCGATGTGCCAGAGAGGGCCGACCGCTCCCCAACGCGCCGCGGTCCCCAGCACGACGGCGACCCCGACCAGCCCCATACCGACGACGGCGAACGGGACGATTCGCCGCGCGTGCGACTCGGCCTGTCCGACAGGCCAGTCGGGCAGCTCCCCGTTTCGCACGACGGCGGCCACCCGTCGGCTCGTCCTCCGAAGATGGACCAGGACCATCGCGTGGAGGCCCGTCACGGCCAGGCCCGCCAGGCCGCCGAGCCAGGCATGCGTCTCTCCCCGGCCGGGCCGGCCGACGGTCGCATGGAACCCGGTCACGACGCTCGACAGCAGCAACAGCCCGACCCCAAGGGTCAGGACGATCACGATTCGCGGCATGGCCGGCCTCAACAAGGGCTCGCGCCCTCCCGCCCGGCCGACGAGCACGCAACCCGATTCGCAATCTCCAGTTTCTGAACCGATACACTACGCCAACCCGGGGCGGCCTGGCAATGCGCCACGAGACGGTTCCCATGCCGCCGCCTTCCTGGGCCGGCCCGCCGTTCCCGGGTCGATGTCAGGCTAAAGCCTGACCTACAGATCGTTTACGCAGGCCGGGCTTTCACCGGACATCCTCATTGTTTCCGGTTCCCATTGACGGAAACGCCCCCGGGACCGTTCATGGGGACATTCCCGAACCCGGGTAGGAATTCTCCACGAACCTAATCTTCCATTTTCTCTCTAAGTTAGTAAACTTGGTTTGTGGGCCGTGTCGATGGATGGCTCGTCGACACCGCTCGGAGGCGGGGTTCGTGCCGTCGAGGTGTTGGGATCGGCGGGGTTCACGGGACAATCATGTCGGGGGGTGCCGATACCAGGGGGACGTGTCGAATGGAGGCGGGGGCCGGGCATGCACGGTGCCTCCAGTCCCGCCTCGACCGCACGTTTCCCGGGTGGTGAGGACGCCCACCGGTGCAAAAAGGAGTGCGGCCGACGTGCCCGTTTTTCGACGAGTCGCACGTTCGCGCCGGTTCTGCGAGGCACATCCATGTCGAGTGCGCTGAGTATTCGTTCCGGGTTGGGGGAGCGGACCACGGCGGTGGGCACGGTCAACGACCTGGCCATTCGGGTGGGCACGGTCAACGGCTCGGGCAGCCAGTCGGCCAACCTGGTGCTGGTGCGGGCCCTGTTCGAGATGGGGATCCCGTGCGCGGCGAAGAACGTCTTCCCCTCGAACATCGAGGGGCTACCGACCTGGTTTCACATCCGGGCCTCTCATCAGGGATACATCGGCCATCACCCGGCCCCCCAGGTGCTCGTCTGCATGAACGAGCAGACGGCCGCCGAGGACGTCGAGCAGCTTTGTTCCGGAGGTGTCTGCATCTACCGCGATGACCTCAAGGTGGACATCGCCGGCCTGCGTGACGACGTCCTGTACGTGGCCGTGCCGTGCACGCAGCTCGTCGCGGAGGCGTATCCGCCGGACAGGGCGGACCCCGGCTACCGGGACAAGCTCCGCAAGGTCATCAACATGGTGTATGTCGGTGTCGTCGCCGGGGGCATCGGCATCGATATGGACGCCGTGCGGGCGGCGATCCGCCGGCAGTTCCCCGGCCGCAAGGCGAAGGCGGCCGATATGAACATCGCCGCGGCCGAGGCCGGGTTCGCCTGGGCCGTGAGAACCTTCCTGACGGCCTGCCCTACCGCGTCGAGCCGATGGACGGCACCGTGGGCAAGATCCTGGTCGAGGGGAACCAGGCCGCCGCGCTCGGCGCGGTCTTCGGCGGGGCGACGGTTCTCTCCTGGTATCCGATCACCCCGTCGAGCAGCGTGGCCGAGTACGCCGAGAGCTATCTGAAGGCACACCGCACCGGCCCCGACGGCACACGCCACTTCACCGTGGTGCAGGCCGAGGACGAGCTGGCGGCCATCGGCATGGGGGTCGGCGCCGGCTGGGCCGGGGCCCGGGCGATCACGGCCACCAGCGGCCCCGGCATTTCGCTTGATGGCGGAGTTCGTCGGCCTGGCGTATTTCGCCGAGATCCCGGTGGTGATCGTCGACGTTCAGCGCATGGGGCCCTCAACCGGGTTGCCGACCCGCACCAGCCAGGGGGACATCACCAAGCTGCACTGGCTCGGCCACGGCGATTGCCGCCACATCGTGCTGATCCCCGGCTCACCCGCCGAATGCTTTTCGATGACCGCCGAGGCGCTCGACCTGGCCGCCGAGTTCCAGACGCCGGTGTTCGTCGCCAGCGATCTCGACCTGGGCATGAACCTCTGGATGAGTGACGGGTTCGAGTATCCGCGCGAACCGATCAAGCGGGGCAAGGTGCTCGACGCCGAGGCGCTGGAGGCCCACATCCAGCAGCACGAGTGGTTCGGCCGCTATCGCGACGTGGACGGCGACGGCGTCTGCTATCGCACCCTGCCCGGCACCGAGCACCCCCGGGCGGCCTACTTCACCCGAGGCACCGGCCACAACGAGCACTCCGGCTACAGCGAGCATCCCGAGGTCTGGAAGATGAACATCGACCGGCTCGTCCGCAAGCTGGAAACGGCCCGCGACGTGCTGCCGAAGCCGGTGATCGAGGAGGACGCGGGGGCGACGATCGGCCTGATCACCTATGGCTCCAGCCACTGGGCGGCCGTCGAGGCCCGCGACCAGTTCCGCGCGCAGGGCATCCCGACCGCCTATTGCCGGCTCCGCGCCCTGCCGATCGACAACTCGGTCGGGCTCGGCTTCGTCGAGAAGTATGACCGGGTCTACGTCGTCGAGCAGAACCGCGACGGGCAGGTTCACAGCCTGCTGCGTTCCAGCCTGAGCGGCGGCCTCGGCGCCCGTTTGATCTCGCTGACCCACTACAACGGCACCCCCATCGCCGCCGACGACATCACCCGCCCGATCCTCGACTGGGAACGCACCTACACACGAGAGCCCCCACCTCACCGGCGACCCGGACGGCGCAGCCGGAACGCGACCTCGGCGGCCCGGTCGTCTCCACCGAATGACGCGGCCGATGTCCGAGGGCCGATGTCCGAGGGCCGATGTGACGTAGGGTGGGTGGAGTCCTCGGAACCCACCATCTTGTGAGCAAGTGACGGTGGGTTCCGAGGACTCCATCCACCCGACACCGGGTTGATCGCGTCTCGTACACCCCCTCGGCCACCGACCACCGACCACCGACCATCGACCATCGGCCATCACGTTTCGCTCCTCCCACAACAGCATTCCTCCAGTCCGGGTTTAAGTGCCATGTCCAGGACCGACGCGACGATCGATGTCCAGACGCGCAATGGCCACTCGCTGAGCCTGCCGGTGGTCGCCTTCCAGGGCTCGCCCTCGACGCTGTGCAAGGGGTGCGGCCACAACAGCATCACGAGCCGTTTGATCGAGGCGGCCCGGTCGGTCGGGTTGAACCCGTACACGACGGTCAAGCTCAGCGGCATCGGCTGTTCGAGCAAGACCCCGGCCTACTTCCTCAACTACAGCCACGGCTTCAACGCCCTGCACGGCCGGATGCCCAGCGTGGCCACCGGCGCGTTGCTGGCCAACCACCGGCTGACGGCCATCGGCATCAGCGGCGATGGCGACACCGCCAACATCGGCCTCGGGCAGTTCAAGCACGCCTGCCGGCGGAACCTGCCGCTGGTCTACATCGTCGAGAACAACGGCTGCTACGGCCTGACCAAGGGCCAGTTCTCGGCCACGGCCGACCTCAACGCCCGGCTGCGACGGCCGACCGGCGAGCCGAACCCGGTCGCCCCGTTCGACCTCTGCCTGGAGGCGATCACCGGCGGCGCCACCTTCGTCGCCCGCTCGTTCGCCGGCGACAAGAAGCAGCTTGTCCCGCTCTTGCAGGCCGCGCTGTGCACAAGGGCACGGCCGTGCTCGACATCATCAGCCCCTGCGTCACGTTCAACGACTTCGACGAGTCGACCAAGAGCTGGGCCTGGGGACGCCAGAACGAGGAGCCGCTCCACGAGATCGGCTTCGTCCGCCGCCTGGCCGAGATCGAGGTCGAGCAGTCCGCCGGCGAACCCACCCGCGTGACCCTCCACGACGGCTCGACGATCACCCTGCGGCCCTACGCGACGCCGACCACGACGTGACCAGCCGCTCCTCGGCCCTCGACCTGATCCTGGACAGCCAGGCCCGGGACGAGTTCATCACCGGCCTGCTTTATGTCAACCCTGACCGTCCCGACTTCACCGCCACCCTCAACATGACCGACACCCCCCTGGCCCACCTCCCCGACGAGGCCCTGCGCCCCGGCCCGGAGGTTCTGGACCAGATCATGCAGGGGTTCTGAACGATCCGCAGCC
Organism: uncultured Isosphaeraceae bacterium; assembly: GCA_963779675.1. Taxonomy (GTDB): domain Bacteria; phylum Planctomycetota; class Planctomycetia; order Isosphaerales; family Isosphaeraceae; genus CAVZZM01. The sequence continues at coordinate 297,057 of CAVZZM010000010.1, read as the reverse complement.
GTCTGGCGGTAAGCATTTGACGGCCCCCGACCTCAACAACATCGTGTGGGTGACGCGGATGGGCCGCCCGCGTCCCCAGCGATCCAGGCTCGATTCGACGAGTTTCCGTGGTCCCGCTACAATCCAACGTGGAGCCGCCCACCTTCCCGTCACCTCCAGCGACAGGGACGCACCATGACAACCCAAACGCTCGGCACGCTTCGGGCCCCTCAGCGACTGCACGACGTTCCGACGATCCCGAAGGCGGAGGGCCGCGTGTACGCCATCACGTTCGACATGGACATCGAGTCGCTCAAGCTCAACTATGGCGACCCGTACAACAACGCCTACGGCGAGATTCGTAAGGTCTTGCAGAAGCAGGGCTTCACCTGGCAGCAGGGTAGCGTCTACTTCGGCGGCGAGACCATCAATGCCGTCACCTGCGTTCTGGCCGCCATCGAACTTTCAAGGGCCCTCCCCTGGTTCTCCGCTTCGGTGCGCGATATCCGAATGCTCCGCATTGAGGAATTCAACGACCTCATGCCCGCCGTCCAGCAGGCGGGCCCCGGAGCCTGACCCCGCGTCGTGGTCGGCCCGGCCGGCCACAACAATTTCCGCTCTCACGCGGGGACGATGATCCGGAGCGATCTCGCTCAGATCTCCCAGATCCGCCGGCCGCCGAGGAACATGGTGAGGAAGCCGTCCTCGCTGACCTTCAGGACGGGGCCGTGGAACGAGGCGGCGAGGGCGGCGGTGGTGCGGGCGCCCTGGACGGCGCGGGGCGAGGGTGATCTCGGAGGCCAGGCGGAGGATCGCGCCGAAGGAGAGGAGGCGGCCCTGGGTGTCGATCACCACGGCGCCATCGACTCCGGAGAGGGACTCCAGGACGGAGGCGTCGAGCTGGTCGAGGTGCCTGCCCGCGGGTCAGGTGGTGAAGCGGCCGCTTGGCCAGGCGGGGGGAGAGGCCGTCGGGGTCGTCGGGGTCGTCGCAGGCGATCTCGTGGCAGATCCGGTCCTCCGGCGGCGACGAGCAGCGGCAAGGCGGCCTCCGGGTCGCGCAGGACGACGAACAGCGCACCGCGGCGGTCCTCGCTAAGGTTCAGGGCGGCCTGGAAGATCCGCTCGGCCAGGTCGGGGGGCGCCGTCGGCGCCGACGGCCTCGGACCAGGCGGCGAACTTCGTCGGGATGTCGAGCAGCCGCCAGCGGGCGTCGCTGAAGGCGAACGCCATCGCGCCGTTGTGCGAACACCTTGATCTCCTGCGAGGGCGACAGGATCAGCACGACGTGGCCGCCGTTGCGGGTCGCCCGCGCGTGGCTCACGATACGGCCGCGGGCAGGGCGGCCGGCGGCAGTCCGCGCCGTGCGACCGACCTCGACCCAGCGGCGGAGGTCGACCGGCCAGGCGAGGTCGCCGTTGCGGTCGACCAGGAACACCGTGCGCAGGCCGTCGCAGACCCGGTGGATGCTCTTCAGGGCCGAGAGCCGCACGCTGTACCGGGGCGCCCCGGGCGGGTTCGCGCGCTCGGGCTCGGCGGGGTCGCACTCGGTGCCCAGCAGGAGCACCCCGGAGGAGACCCGGCGGTTCTCGTACGTCGACAGGGCCGCGACCCGCAGCGCTCCAGCGCCGGCGGGACGCGGTCGGCGTCGGGGGTGCCCAGGGACTCGGCGACGACCTGATCCTCGATCGCGTACTGGAACAGGTCCTCGCGGTGAGACCATTCGGGGTCGAACAGGCCGCGGAACCGGTGGTCGACGACCCGCAGGATCGCGCCGACCAGCTGCCGCTCGGAGGGGAGGAACGGGTTCGGCCCGCCGGGCTGAAGCAGGTAACGGGTGCCGAACCACCCGATCTGGATGCCGAGCCCGTCGGGGTCCTCGGCGAACCAGTAAGTTGGCCGGTCGGCGAGCCGTCCGAGGCCGATGAAGCTGCGGTCGCCGGCCGGCTCCAGCACGGCCTCGGGGAAGAAGTGTTCCAGGCTCCGCCGCAGGAGCATCTGGTACAGGCCGACGACCTTGGAGGTCTGGCCCGGCTGGCGCTCCAGGGCGGTGGCGATCATCCGATCCATCGCGCGGTGCCCCGTTCCGACTCGTCCCGCGACCCTCGGCCCGCTCCGCGCGTTCCGGCCCGTCGAGCCGCCTGATTGTACCGAACCCTCCGCGTTGCCGTGATCCCGCGACGCCAACGGTCCCCGAACCGTCGCCGGAGCGGCTTCCTCCTGGTCCGTCATCCCGGCCATCGAACGGGAACGGCCGGGTCTGGCGGACGCAACGGTAGAGGCGGACCTTGCGGATCGCCCCGCCGGCGCGGTGGATGTCGAACTCACCCGAGCGGCTCGATCCGCGTCGAACCAGCGGTCGTACGCCTGGGGCTCCGTCGAGCTATGGTTGACGACCGACGAGGATGCCGTCGCGGCCGACCCAGTGCTCGGGACGGCTCCAGTGGGCGAACCCGCGGCTGCCGTCGCCGGCGTGGTAGCACAATACCGGGGCCTCGTGGTCGAGGGCGAAGGCGAGCTGGCCGCTGTGGAACCACTTGCTGGTGAACAGGAACGTGCCGGGCCGGTCGACCAGCCCCCGCCGCCGCAGTTCGTCGGCGACGCGGTCCCAGCCGGACATGTCGACGGTCGGGTCGCGCGGGCACCGCCAGCAGGCCGAGCGTCCCCGGTCCCGCCCTTCTGGAGCGGTCCCCAGCGGGCCTGCGCGACGAACAGCGACGCCCCGAGCAGCACCACCCCCAGCATCACCGCCGCCGTCGCAGCACCCGCCGCGGCGCCGGACGCGTGCCAGGCCGCCCAGTCGGCCCCGAGCAGCGGGAACAGGGGCAGGAACCCGACCAGCGACCAGTGCGGCAGCACCGGCCGGAAACACGCGACCGCCAGGAACGTCGCCAGCGGCGGCCGCCGCGAAGGCCGACAGGAACCGCTCGGGCAGCGAGGCCGGCCCTCAACGGCTCGGGCAGTCGACCGCGCACCCGTCGTCGCCGCCATGCCGCCCCGAGCAGGAACAGCCAGGTCCAGGGCATGAGGTAGGCCGCCTGTCCGGCGAGGAAGCGCCGCCGAGCAGGTCGGGACGGGGCCAGCGCCCCCAGACCGCCCGGCCCCCCTGGAACGCGAACGAGGCCCAGCCGTGCGCCGCGTTCCAGGCGACCACCGGCGCGAACGCCAGCAGCCCGATCGCCGCCGCCAGGTACGGGCCCGGGCGCCGCAGCCAGGCCGCGCCGACGGTTCGAGCACAGGTACAGCGCGAACCCGGCCGGCAGGAAGACCGCGTGGTACTTGCTCAGCAGCGCCCCGCCCCAGGCCAGGCCGACCCAGAGCCAGGGCCGCAGCCGGTCGGGGCGCGTCCAGGGCCGCGACCAGGCGGTCGAGCGTCAGGAGCCAGAAGAAGACCAGCGGGCCGTCCGGCAGGGCGAACGTCCCGACCGCCAGGCCGATAGTAGGCCGTGCGTTCAGCGACGACCGCCGCCAGCACCCCGGCCCGGGCGCCGTGGAACCGGCGGGTCAGGCGGGCCATCAGCCACGTCGAGCCGGCGAACAGCGCCACGAACCCCAGCCGCAGGGTCAGCGCCGAGACCGTCGCCGCCCCGCCAGAGCCAGGCCCAGCGACTCGACCAGCGCCGAGCATCGGCGGGTGGTCGAAGTAGCTCCAGTCGCGGTGGACGGTGAACAGGTAGTAGTACGCCTCGTCGTTGCCCGGCCCCAGGCAGCCGGCCCAGGCCAGCCGCAGCATCGCGGTGCCCAGGACCAGGCCCCAGAGTGCGCGTCGTGGTGTCATCCCTGACCCTCCGGGTTCCGGATCGCGAACCGAATCCGTGGTGCCGGGAGGCCGCTCTCGGGACGCCGGCGCCCCCGACCGCATCTTACGGATTTTCGCAGGCCCGGCGACTCCAATCCGGTCCAATTGCCGAGCCCTCGACTGCAGCCCGGACCGCACCCCATGCCGATATCGCGGTCAATCGACAGACGGTCGGCGCCCCGACAACCGACCTTGCCGGTTCGCGGCCTCGCTGCTACGATCCCCGCCCCCGTCGGCGGGCCCCGTGTGCCCCCGGAACCGGACGCCGCCAGCCCGAATTTCGGAGCCCCGACTCATGACTCCGAACCGTCGCAAGCGGATCGTCCGCCGCTCGCTCGCTCGTGGTGCTTGCCGTCGTGGCCTGCCAGCAGATCTGGCGGCACGGCCACGACTACGTTTTCGCCGATCAGTTCGCCGAGGTCGAGCCAGGGCAAGTCTATCGCGGCGCCTGGCAGCAGGACTGGCCGATGCGGCGGATCATCCGCGACCACAAGATCAAGACGATCGTCGCCCTGGCCCACCCGCCCGACAGCCCGATGGTCGCAGCGAGGAGAAGGCCCTGTCCCGAGGAACTGGGCGTCCACTGGGTCCACGTCCCGATCGTTGACACCCGGGAGCCCGGCGACCCGACCGTCTCCGAGCGGCTCGCGAAGGCCGCCGCGGTCGATCGCCGACCCGGCCAACCAGCCGGTCTATTTCCACTGCCACCACGGCATCAACCGGGCGTCGATGGTCCAGATGGCCTACCGCATGATCTACTGCGGCTGGGACCTCCAGCAGTCGCAGGACGAGATCGCCCGGACCTTCGGCCTCAAGGAAGTCAACCACGGCCCGGACTACCGCCACATGGCCGCCTTCTACGACAATTACGTCCTGCCCCTCCGCGCCGACAGGCCCGGGCCAGGGCCGAACTGGAGACAAGCCAGACGGCCGGATTGACCCGCTGAAGCCGAGACGCCAACGAATCACGCATGGCCCGTCCCTCTGACGAGAGGGACGGGCCAGCCTCATTCCAGGGTTCGCTGCGATCCTCGAATCGGGAAGCGCGGCCCCTGCCGAGCCATCCATCCTCGAATCGGGAGGGCGAGGCTCCCGCCGAGCCGTCGGGATGGGCGGCTCGGCGGGAGCCTCGCCCTCCCGGACGCCAGGTCGGCTCGGCGGAGCGGCTTGACCGACTCACCCGTATCCCGGCATACGATCTGCAAGGCTGTCTCCGAACGAGCCGCGGACGTAAGCCGTGGCCAGCGTTGCATCTCCCGTGTTTCTCTTGATTCAGGGGCGGTGCGGCTTAGAATGTGGCGATCACCCCGAGGGCAGTCCGGTTGGTCCGGGCCGTTCGTCGGGGTGTCGATCCTAGATAAGCCCGGAGTTCGATCCGGGGGTTGGAGGGTTCCTCGATTGAACATTCGCCCTGCCCGCGTCGGTGACGTGCCCGCCATTCACGACCTGATCCGCACGTTCGCCGAACGCAAGTTGATGATCCGCCGGTCGCCCGGCGAGCTGTATGAGGCGATCCGCGAGTTCATCGTGGCCACCGACGACGACGGCAAGGTCGTCGGCTGCGCCGGCTTGCACGTCTTCTGGGAAGACCTGGCCGAGCTGAAATGCCTGGCCGTCTCCGAGGAGGCCCACGGGCAAGGCGTCGGGCGACGGCTCGTCGAGGCCTGCTGGGACGCCGCCCGCGAGCTGGAGCTGACGTCGGTCTTCACCCTGACCTACGTCCCCGGGTTCTTCGAGCAGTTGCGGCTACCACCACATCGACAAGGCCGAGCTGCCGCACAAGATCTGGAACGAGTGCGTCCGCTGCCCCCTCTTCCCCAACTGCAACGAGACGGCCCTGATCCGCTCCGCCGAGACCGAAGCCTCACGCAACGGCCTCGCCCGAGAGGCTGTTGGGGTTCTCTGACGCCCGTTTCGATGGCCGAGGGGTCGATCTTCGGAACACTCATCCGTCCGAGAATCGGTCATCGGTCATGCGAGACATGACCACCTCGATCCGCTCCGTGCGCATCCGCCCAATCCGCGTGGCTCCGCGTTCCATGCCCGATTCGCAAACCGCCACGTCCCTCGGCCCTCGACCATCGGATCGCTCAGCGCCGGGCCGGGCCGCCGATGACGTTGACGTTGGCGATGTCCTCGATCTCGTCCGGCTGGATGTCCTCGTGGGTCAGGAAGGCGCGGCAGGTGGCCAGGCCGCCCTTGACGGCCTGGACCTTGATGTACAGGTCCATCGAGCCGCCGGCGGGAAGCCGGTCGATGTCCGGGAAGATCACGGTGTTGTCGCCGTCGATGTTGGCGTTCTGCGTCGTCCCGGCGGTCTCGATGGCCTTGAGCGTGTCGCTGAGCTGGGCCTTGACCTTGACCGCGTGGGCCTCCTTGGTGCCGATGTTCTTGAGGCTGAGCTTGAAGACCGTGTCCTGGCTCGACATCGAGCACTCGTAGGCTTCTCGGTGATCGTCGAGTTCGAGATAGGCGTTGCCCTCGACGCTCGTCGACAGGCCGGCATGGGCCTGCACGCCGCCCCGGGCGACCGCCTCGCCGTTGACCTGGAAGACGCCCACGGCCGCCCAGACGGACGCGGAAGGTGTACGTCTCGGTCTTGCCCGGTTCGAGCCGGGGGATCGTCCAGACGATCTTCCGGCGGCCGGAGTCCCACTGACCGCCCCGGTCGGGCTGGTACGGGCGGCCGTCGCCGACCAGCGTGGCCGAGACCTGCACGTCCTCGGCCGGCGCGGTGCCGGGGTTGCTGAGCGTCAGGGTGTAATCGGCGTCGAAGTCGGTGTAACGGGTCGGCGGGCCGTCGCAGCGTGACCTCCAGCTTCGGCTCGACGATCGTCACCGTCGCGACGCTCTGGGCCTCCGGGTCGCCCTCGACAACGTCGGGGCTCAGGGCATCGACGGTGCAGATCTGCTCTCCGCCGCCGACGGTATTCGACGATCAGCGGCGGCAGCGTGACCGACTCGTTCGGCCCGAGCACGGCCTTGTTCAGGTCCGGCCCGGCCAGGTCCAGCTCCAGGAGCTGCCCCTCGGTATCGTGCTCCAGTCCCTCGCTGAGCTCGGCCCGGATCAGCACGTTGCGGGCGGGGCCGTTGCCGGTGTTGGTCACGGTGATGTCGAACTGCGCCTGCTGCCCGCGCAGGACCGGGCTCGCGGCTGGACCGCTGCTCGACCCGCAGCTTCGGCTGCTGGACGAGCGTCCGGCCGCGCGAGCCGGTCAGCAAGGCGACGGTCGCGGCGTGGTCGTGGTTGCCGATGGCCGTCGGCTCGATCGTCACGTCGAGCCGTCGCTGGTCGCCGGCCGGCAGGTCGCCGAGGTTCCAGGTCAGCAGCCCGCCGGCCGGCGGGCCGACCGGCGCCGGGCTGGCCTCGACGAACTTGACGCCGTCGGGAACTGGTCGCGGACGACAACCCCGAGGGCGTCGGACGCGCCGGTGTTCTTGACCAGGATCGTGACCCGTCGCCGGCTTGTTCAGGTTCATCGTCGCCGGGGCGACCACCTGGACGTTCACGGTGGTCGTCTGCTGGCCGTCCGGGAGCCGATCGGCCGGCAGGACGAATGGCCCCCCCGCTCCCGAGGCCGGGGCCTCAGTGGCCGCCGACTCTGCCTGGGGAAGGGCCGGTTCCGGGGTCTCCGCGGGCATCACGTCCGTGTCGATCGGGGCGCCGGCCGGGTCGTCGAGCGGGTCGGTCGGTGTTGATGATGTCCCGGCGTCGGACGTCACTGCCGCACCGACGCCAGAATCGACGTAACCGCCTTGCAATTCGAAATTTGCGCCCGGATCAACGGGCGATCCCGTCGTTGGGGCCAGTTCGGCGCCGGCGGCGGGCAGGTCGAGGCCCGCGGGGGGAGCGGGTTGCTGGGGATGGGGCACGGCAGCCCCCTCGGCGACCGCCGGACCCGAAGTGTTGCTGAAGTCCGCCGGCCCGGCCGGAAGCGGGTTCGGGGCTTCCGCTGGGGCCTCGGAGAATGCCGGCGGGGCGGCCGGGCGCGTCACCGGGAAGCTCGTCGAGGGCCGGTGGGGCGCCCGGCATGACCATCCCCCCCGGTTCGGCGGCCGTCGGGGTCGTTGCCAGCTCGATGGCGACGCCGGCATCCCCGGCCGTCGTGGCGGCGGGTGGGCCTCCCGACGTGTTGAGGTCGGCCGGCGCGGCGGGCGGGCCGGCCGACGCCGGGTCGGTGGACTGGGACCGGCCCGGGCGTGCGCCCCACGACGCAGCCAGCAGGGCCAGGCCCGCGAACGCGATGAGTCGTCGCCCTCTGGACACGGTCCCCTCCTTGGGATCGGCCCGATCGACGCCCCCGAAATGACGCCTTCGGAAAGAAACGAACCGCCCGGCGCGCGGCGTTGCCAGCCCGAGCGGCGCTGTCGTTACCAGAACTCCCGACGCGCGAGAAGCCCATTATTCGCGACATTTCCGACGAGACAGCCGAGGGCGGCTGTCCCACACGTTGCGGGAATGTGGGACAGCCGCCCTCGGCTGTCGATGGGACGGGAATGTGGGACAGCCGCCCTCGGCTGTCGATGGGACGGCCGTGCCTCGTCGGAGGATCAACCGGCGAGCAAGATCCCGCAGAGGGCCTTGATCAGGATGATGACCAGGATCAGGGCGACCGGGTAGACGCTCGCGTAGGCCAGAGTCGGGGCCTCCGAACCGGACGCGGCGGCGATGGCGCCGAGGCCCGGTGTGCAGGTCATGCCGCCGCAGATCGCCCCCAGGCTGGTCAACAGGTCCAGCTTCAGGAGGAAACGGGCGACGAGATAGGCGGAGACCATCGGCACGACGGTCAGGACGATCGCCACGGCCGCCAGGGACAACCCGCGATCGGCGAGCACGCCGACCAGCATCCCCCCGGCGCTGACGCCCGCGCCGGCGAGGAAGAAGAACAGCCCGAGTTGCTGGATGAAATACTTCGCCGCGATCGGGATGCGGAAGGACAACGGCCCGATCCGACCAAAGTGCCCCAGCAGCAACGCCACGAACAGCGGCCCCCCCGCCGAGCCGAGCCGGATCGCCCCCCGCCGGGCAGGCCGAACGGCACGGTGCCCAAAACCGTGCCGGCCAGCAGGCCGAGCGACAGCGGCAGGAATTGCGTCCACTGGAGCCGCTTGACCTCGTGGCCGACCAGCGCGATCAAACGGTTGCAGTCCTCCTCGGCGCCGACGACGCGGATCGTGTCGCCGACTTCCAGGCGAGTCGCGTGGCCGGCGACGAACTCGAACTCATCGCGCCAGACCCGGGCGACGACGACCCCGTAACGCTGAGGAATGCCCAGCTCGGCCAGCGTGCGGCCGGCGATCGAGGACGAGGTCACGACCAGCTCGCGGGCCGTGACCGTCGAGCCCGCGTCACTGTATTCCTCGACCTCCGGGCCGATCAGGGTGATCATCTTGTCCAGTTCGGCCGGGCGGCCCACGACGCGGACGAAGTCTCCCAGTTCCAGCGTGGTGTCATGGGTCGCGGCGCGGGCCGAGCCGTCCCGGGCGACGCGCGAGATGGTCGTCTCGGCGATGCGCAGCTCCGCCAGGTCCCCGACCCGCTTCCGTTCGAGCTGAGGGTTGGCCACCCGCAGCCAGGTCGTTTTGATCCGGGCGGCCGGGCGGCCTCGTCGATCTCCTCGCCGAGCGTCCGGAGGTTCACGCCCAGGAGCCTTGGGACGAGCTGGACGAACAGGATCACGCCGATCGCCCCGAAGGGGTAGGCGATCCCGTAGCCCACCGAAACCCCCGGATCAGCGATCACTTCCAGCCCCGCGGCCAGGCCGGGGGTCGAGGTCAGCGCGCCGGCCAGAAGGCCGACGGTCAGCGCCACGTCGAGGTCGAAGGCCCGTTGCAACGCCAGCGCGGCGAGGAACGCCGAGCCGAGCGTGACCCCGGCCAAAGTCGCGTAGCCCAGCGCCCGGCCCCGGAACGACCGGAAGAAGCGGGGCGCCGGCCTGGAGGCCGACGGCGTAGATGAACAGCACGACCCCCAGTTCCGCGATCCCCTCCGGGATCGCGACCCCCAGGGCGCCGAAGCCCAGCGCGACGAACAGGACGCCGGAATCACCGGCGCTGATCCCCCGGAACCCCAGGCGGCCGACCGCCACGCCCAGGGCGATGATCGCGAACAGGGCCGCCAGGGGTTGGGCCGCCAGGTAGGAATCGAGCCAGTTGGGCATGGGAAGGACGTCGGTCGGGGTGATGGATACCGGCCCGGGGGCCGGGATGGGTTGATGCCGTCGCGGACACGGGGCAAGGCCCGCCGGGGGCACACCGTGAGGTCATTCCCAAGTCGAGTTATCCGGGAGGGCGAGGCCCCCGTCGAGCCGTTCAGGATGGGCGTCGGGGTGGCCGGGTGCAAAGCAAAGTCGTGCCCCGATACGCCGCAACTTCATGTTGATCTCGGATCAGATCGTCCAGCGAACCGTACCACAAGGCATTCGTTTGGCGTGGCCGGGGCAAAGTCCTCGATGCCCCGGGGCTGGGGACAGAACTCCCTGATGACAAAAGACTTCTGCCCCTGTCATCCCAAACCTCCCGTCGTTCCAAGAGAGTTGCTCGTATAAGTTGCGGCGTATGGGGCAACGCACCGCGTGCGCCTCGGTCTGGTAGACTGCGCGCCCACCCTCCTGGGCCACGCGGCCCTTTAGCCGCCGGCCGACGACCCCCATTTCCCGGACATTCTTGCCTGGGAACTCGCTCATTAGGTTCCGGCGTTTGGCGGCCCGGCGAACCCGGGCCCGGCTCACGGCGCGCTCAGGCCTTCGGGCCGGCGGCGCGGACCTCGGGGCCGGTGCCGGCCTCGTACTGCCGGAAGTTCTCGATGAAGAGACCGGCGAGCTTGCGGGCGGTCCGTCGTACTCGGCGGGGTCGGCCCAGGTCCGGCGCGGGACGAGGATCTCGGACGGGACGCCGGGGCATTCGGTCACCACGTCGAAACCGAAGACCGGGTCTGGCTCGGTCGTCGCGTTCTTCAGGGCGCCGGAGTGGATGGCGTCGATGATGGCCCGGGTGAACTTGCAGCTTGATCCGCGCGCCGACGCCGTGGCGCCCGCCGCTCCAGCCGGTGTTGACCAGCCAGATGTCGGTCTTGTGCTCGGCCATCTTCGTCGGCGAGCAGCTCGGCGTACTTCGAGGGGTGCCAGACCAAAAACGGGCCGCCGAAGCAGGGGGAGAACGTCGCCTGCGGCTCCTTGACCCCCACCTCGGTGCCGGCGACCTTGGCGGTGTAGCCGCTGATGAAGTGGTACATCGCCTGCGACGGGCCGAGCTTGCTGACCGGCGGCAGGACGCCGAAGGCGTCGCAGGTCAGGAAGATGACGTCGGTGGGATGGTCGGCGACGGCGGGGATCTTGGCGTTGCCGATGAACTCGATCGGGTAGGCCCCGCGCGTGTTCTGGGTGATGCCGGCGTCGTGGAAGTCGACGTGCCGGTCCGACTCGTCGAGGACGACGTTCTCCAGCACCGCGCCGAAGTGCAGGGCGCCGGAAGATCTCGGGCTCGGACTCGTTGCTCAGGTCGATCGTCTTCGCGTAGCAGCCCCCTTCGATGTTGAAGATGCCGTGGTCGGACCAGCAATGCTCGTCGTCGCCGATGAGCAGCCGCTTCGGGTCGGCCGAGAGGGTCGTCTTGCCGGTGCCCGAGAGGCCGAACAGCAGCGACGAGCGGCCGTTCTCCGCGGTCGGCGGTCGCCGAGCAGTGCATCGAGAGGACGCCCTGGCGGGGCATCAGATAGTTCATGACGGTGAAGACGCCCTTCTTCATCTCGCCGGCGTACTCGGTGCCGAGGATGACCGCCTCGCGAGTCTCGAAGTTGAGGTCGATGCTGGTCTTCGACGACATCCCTTCGGTCAGGCGATTGGCGGGGAACTGGCCGGCGTTGTAGATGACGAAGTCCGGCTCGCCGAAGTCAGCGAGTTCCTCGGCGGTTGGGCGGATGAGCATCGTGTGCATGAACAGGGCGTGATACGGCCGCGCGCAGATGACGCGGACCTTCAGCCGATACTCGGGGTCCCAGCCGGCGAAGGCATCGATGCAGTAGAGCCGCCCGCGGGTGTTGAGGTAGTCGCCGGCGCGCTCGCGGTTGATCTCGAAGCCGCGGGGCTCCATCGGGACGTTCACCGGCCCCCACCAGACGTCGCCCTCCGACTCGGCGTTCCGGACGACCCGCTTGTCCTTCGGCGACCGGCCCGTCTTCGAGCCCGAGTAGGCGACCAGCGCCCCGGACCCGGAAATCCGCGTCCGCGGATCGTGACGGATCGCGTCCTCATAGAGCTGGGCCGCGCAGGGTTACGACTGATCTCCTCGACGTCGATCCCCGACGCCCTGAGCGAGAAGCGTTCCACGATCCCCTCCTTTACCTCATGCGCATTGAGAGATCATCCTCCCGATGTCGTTCCCGGGCGGGACATGCCGCCCGTTCCCAACGTCGGTGGTTTGCCACACGTCCAGGACGAGGATGACCGCGAAGCCAACGCCGAGCCAGGGACGCCGATTCCTCGGCGGCCCGCCAGGGCCCTATCGTAACACCCCCCACGCCACCGTCCAATGCCGTTAATAGAGGACATCCTGGTCTTGTAGGTCCGGGTGCAGGGCGAAACGCCGGTACCGGGGCCGTTCGGGACGGAACGACGCACTCCGGGAGCGTCACGACCCGCCCCCACACGCAGCAACTCCAGGTTGACTCCTGATCAAAACGTTCTCAAATGAGTCCTCAAAATCGGTCGTCCGGGTGGCCGGGGCAAAGTCTTCGTGCCCCGGTGGGGAACGACACCGCCTTCCCAGCACCGTCCGGGGCACGCTGCGCTTTGCCCCGGCCACCCCGAGTTCCCGGACATTCCCGAGGAACCGCTCCTTAAGTTGCTGCGTATGGAAGCGTCACGACCAGCCGCCGGCCCCGCGGTTTCTCTCGATCGCGGCGAACAGACGGGCGGCGACGGCCTCGGCCGGTTCGTCGGGGCCGACGGGCCAGGGGCGGACCTCAGCCAGGCCGCGGAACCAGGTTTCCTGGCGTTTGGCGAACTGGCGCGTACGGGCCTGGATGCGCGCGATCGTCTCGGCCCGGTCGGTTTCCCCGCGCAGCATGGCGATCACCTCGCGGTAGCCGACCCCCTGCAACGCCGCGGGACCGGGTGGACGGGGGCCGTCGAGCAGGCCCTGGACCTCCTCGACGAGCCCGTCCTCGAACATCGCGACGACACGGCGGTCGATCCGCCGGTGAAGTTCGGCCCGGGGCCGCTGGATCGCGAACACCGCGAACCCCCTCGGCGGGGCGGTCGTGCTCGGCCTGCCAGGCGCCCAGGGGTCGGCCGGTGAGTTCGAAGACCTCCAGCGCCCGGACGATCCGCCGCCGGTCGTTCGGATGCAGTCGCGCCGCGACCGCCGGGTCCACCGCCGCCAGCCGGGCATGGAGGGCCGCGTCTCCCAGCCGTTCGGCCTCATCGTCAAGACGGGCACGCAGTAAGGCGTCGGCCGACGGTCCCTCGAACAGCCCGCGCAGCAGGACTTTCAGGTACATCGGCGTGCCGCCGACGAAGAGTGCCGGTGTTTCCCGAGCCGCGAGGTCCCCCAGCACGTCAGCAGCCCACGATCGGTACGACGCCACGCTGGCCGACTCGTCCCAGGGGTCAAGCACGTCGATCAGGTGATGCGGAACGCCCCGACGCTCCGCCATCGTCGGCTTGGCCGTGCCGATGTCCATCCCCCGATACAGCGACATCGAATCCAGCGCCACCACCTCCGCCCCGATCCGCTCCGCCAGCGCCACCCCAACAGCCGTCTTCCCCGACGCCGTCGGCCCGGTCAGATAGATCGCGCGATGGAAGAGGTTGGCGGTCATAACGGAATGCAACGGAAAGGAAAACGAGGCCGGGGGCCGACCTTGATTTTGCGACAACCCTACGAAGCGTCAAGGTCGACCCCCGGCCCCGTTTTCTTCCTGATCATAAGGCCCGCGAAAATCCGTGTCATCTCTCCCTGTTCGTTGCAAGATGCGTAACGGATCGGGACACTTTCCGAATGTCCGGGATAAGACGGTCAAACGGACGTGATACAATACGCCCGTTTAGCAGTCGAATACTTGTTAGGTGGCGGGTCAGGTCGCGACGGGCGAGGCATTCCGATGTTTTACGAGCCGCTCGATGGTGAGGACATCTTTGTCATCCATGACCTGCTCTCTCCCGAGGAGTGTGACGGGTTGATCGCGCGGAGCGAGTCGCTCGGTTACGAGGCGGCCGCCGTGGGCGGGGAATTGATTCCCCAACTCCGCAACAATGGCCGTGCCTTTCTCGAAGACCCCGCCCTGGCCGCCGAGTTGTGGCGTCGCGCGGTCGCCGTTCGTGCCCCGTCGCCGGGAGGGCTGGTCGGCGTGCGGGCTCCACGAGCGGTTCCGATTCTATCGGTACGAAGCGGCCGAGCAGTTCGGGGCGCATTACGATGGGGCCGTCCGACGCGGCGAGTTCGAAGAGAGTAAGCTCACCTTCATGATCTACCTGAGCGATGTCGCCGAGGGCGGGTCGACGAACTTCATCGGGCCCGGCCTCGCCCCGCAGTTCGAGGTCCGGCCGACGCGCGGCAAGGCGCTGATCTTCGAACACGTCCGGCTCCACGAAGGGGCGCCGGTCTTGAGCGGCGCAAGTACGTGCTCCGTACCGATGTGTTGTACTCCCCCCCAAAGAAGGATGCCTCTCAAGAAACTGTCACCCACGAAACTCCGTAAAGCGTGTGAGAAATCGGTGTCGGTTCATATTTTTGGGAAATCGGTGCGAGAAGGCGACCGCCGGTGGTGGGTCGACGGGCCGTCGCCCACCGGATAGGCTCTGATTGACGGGGCGACGGGCGACGGGCACACAATACCCGATCGGTCTCGGTCCCGGATGCGTCCTATCACGCCAAAGCAACCCAGGTCCAGGGTGAGCAGGGACATGAAACCGATCTCACGACGGAGCTTTGTGAAGGGTTCGATGACCGCCGGGCTGGCGCTGGGGATGCCTCGGCTGTTGCGCGGCGCCGGGCCGAGGGCGGTCGGGCCCAACGACGCGGTGAATGTCGCGGTCATCGGGCTGGGCTCGACCACGGCCGTCGGGGGCGTGGGCGGGCGGGGCCACCAGCTCATCGACGCGCTCCGCAAGACGGACGGGGTCAAGATCGTCGCGCTCTGCGACGCGGACCAGGCGCACCTCGACCGCGAACTCGAGGCGGCCCAAAAGCACAAGGAGAAGGTCACCGCCTATCACGACCCCCGCGAAGTTTTCGACGACAAGGACGTCGACGCGGTGATCGTCGCCCTGCCGAACCACTGGCATGCCCTGGCGACGATCTGGGCCTGCCAGGCGGGCAAGGACGTCTACTGCGAGAAGCCGTTCTCGTATGACCTGTGGGAAGGCCGGCAGATGGTGGCGGCGGCCCGCAAGCACGACCGCATGGTCCAGGTCGGCACCCAGAACCGATCGAGCAAGTTCCTCCAGGGGGCGTTCGACCGGCTCAAGGGGGGCGAGCTCGGGGCCATCCGCTTCGCCC
Source organism: uncultured Isosphaeraceae bacterium (assembly GCA_963779675.1). GTDB lineage: Bacteria > Planctomycetota > Planctomycetia > Isosphaerales > Isosphaeraceae > CAVZZM01. The sequence goes on along the minus strand of CAVZZM010000010.1, from coordinate 281,783 downwards.
ACGCGATCGTCTACCGGCCTCGCGACGGCATCGGGACGGTCGACGGGCCCACGACGCCGCCAAGCACCCTGAATTATGACCTCTGGTGCGGCCCGGCCCCGAAGGAGCCGCTGATGCGCCCGCAGTTGCACTACGAGTGGCACTGGTTCTGGGACACCGGCAACGGCGAGATGGGCAACAACGGCATCCACGTCATCGACATCTGCCGCTGGGCCCTGGGCCAGGACAAGATCCCCCCGCGCGCCCTGAGCATCGGCGGTCGGTTCGGCGTCCACGACTGCGCCGAGACGGCCAATACCCACATCGCGCTGTTCGATTACGAGCCGGCGCCGCTGATTTGCGAGGTCCGCAACCTGACCAACGACGGAAAGTCCGCGATCGGCGACTTCCGGGGACGGACCGGGGGCGTCGTGATCGACTGCGAGGGGGGCTACTTCGCCGGCGACGGTTCGGGCGGGGCGCTCTTCGATCGCCAGGGCAAGCAGGTCGAGGACCTTGGCAAGGGCGACACCCCCGAGGAGTTTCTGCTGAATCACCTCGCCGCCTTCCTCAAGGGCGTCCGCAGCCGCAAGATCAGCGACCTGGGGGCCGATGCGCTCGACGGGCATCGCTCGACGGCCTGCTGCCACATGGCGAACGTCTCCCATCGGATCGGGACGCAAACCTATCCCGAGGCCATCAAAGACGCGATCTCGGGCGACGCCGAGTTCGCCGACGCCTTCGAGCGTTGCCGCGCGTACCTCGGTGAGAACGGCGTGAAGCTCGACGACAACCCGGCCACCCTGGGCCCCTGGGTGTCCTATGACGAGGACAAGGGCCACTTCGTCGACGACTTCGCCGACGCCGCCAATGAGCTGTCGCGTCGGGAATACCGCAAGCCGTTCGTGGTGCCCGAAATCACCGCGGGCTGAACCGCCCGATGTCCTGTTCCCTGCACAGCACACCAGGGATGCCGCCGTGCCCGCCGTTCAGAACATGTGTGAGAATGTTCTTGTAGTAGACCGGCAGCCCGAAAACGGTGGGATGACAGATGACAAAAGACTTCTGTCCTCTGTCATCCCACCGTTTTGTCATTGGCGGTCTACTACGAAGATCGGCGCAACCCCCGGGACACACACGTTCTCGCGCGGGCTCAATGACCCGGGGACGTGGCGGACGCCTCCAACTCGGCATGGAGGGCCGCCGGCGTGTTTAATTCCCGATGCGTTTCCCCGGGTTCGGATCGTCGGAAGAGGCCGCTGAGATCATCCAGGTAGGAGTAGATCACCGGGACCGCCAGGAGAGTCAGCAGGAGCGACATGATCTGTCCCCCGACCGTCAGCACGGCGATCGACCGACGTTCCTCGGCGCCGGGACCGGTGGCGATGAGTAGCGGGAGCAACCCGGCCACGAACGCGATCGTCGTCATCAGGATCGGCCGGAGGCGATCGCGATTGGCCCGGATGATCGCGTCGTAGCGATCGTAGCCGGCGGCGCGGAGCACGTTCATGTGGTCGACCTGCAAGATCGCCGCCTTTTTCACGACGCCGAACAGGACGAGGATCCCGAGTGCCGAATAGACGTTCAACGTCTCGCCCCCCCAGTAGAGGCTCAGCAAGCCGAACGGGATGGCCAGGGGAAGCGACAGGAGGATCGTGAACGGGTGGATCAGGTGTTCATACTGGGCGGCCAAAACGATGTACATGAACACGAACGACAGGAGGAACGTCCAGCGAAAGTCGGCGAACGTCCGCTCCAGCTCGCGGCCCCCTCCCATGACCCGCGTCTCCAGCTCCGGCGGGATTCCCATCTCCTCGGCCGCGTGCTGAAGGGCCTCGATCCGGCCGCCGAGCGAGTATCCCGGCGCGACGTTCGCCCGGACGGCGACCATGCGCTGTCGATCGAGGCGATCGATGCGCGCCGCCGAGTTGCCGAGTCGAAAGGAGACAACATTGTCGATCCGGGTGAGAACCGGGCCCGTGGGGACCTCGCGGGCCGCGGCCGACGGCGCCGCCAACGTCGAGGCTGGGGGCGGCACGCACGAAGAGCTGGGAGATCGATTGGACGTCCCCCCGATCGACGCCGATCAGCCGCAGCTCGACGTCATAGGCATCGTCGACGGTCTCGTCTCGATATCGTGACACGCGGTCGTCACCGCCGACGGCGACGCTGAGGGTGTCGGCGATCTCGCGGACGTCGACCCCGAGGATGGCCGCGCGCTCGCGATTGATATCGACCAGAAGCTCGGGCTTGTCGAGGTGCAACGTGGTGGTGAGGTCGACGATGCCCGGGACCTTCTCGGCACGCTCCTTCAGGGTGTCGGCGAATGCGGCGAGCTGGAGCAGGTCCGGGCCTGTGATCGCGAAGTCGATGTCCACGGGGCCCCTTGCCGCAGGGAGGTCAGGTTCCGCACGGAGACACGCACCCCCGAGAGGGCGCCGAGGCGTTTTCGGACGGCGACCATCTTCTCCTGCTGGCTGAAGTTCCCGCGGAACACCTCGGCCGGGTCGCCGTGGAGGATGCCGCGGCCGAGCCGTCCGAACGAGAAGGTCCGCCTCTGGATATCGGTGAGCCGAACGAACATCTCCCCCTGATTGACCGCCCCCCGGCCGCCGATGGTGGTGAGCACCGTCTCGACGCCCGGCTCGTCGAGGAGGAACCGCTCGGCGACGCGCAACGCCTCGTCGGTGGACCCCATGCTGGCCCCCTCGTCGGTTTCCACGCGGATCTCGAACTCAGATTCATCGACGTTTGTTGGGATGTAGTCTCGTTGAACGGCGCGATAGAGCGAGACGTTCGACGCGATCACCAGCACCGAGACGACGAGGACGAGCCATCGGTACCGCATCGCGAGCCCGAGGCACCAGAGATACGACCGCTCGATCACGCCGTAGAACCCACCGCGCGAGGCGGGGTGCTCCGGGTCGGGCATCCCGGGCCTGAGCATCCGGCTGCACATCATGGGCGTGAGGCTGAAGCTCACGAGCATCGAGACGAGGATCGCCACCGACGCCGTGATCCCGAACTCGTAGAGCATCCGGCCGGTGACGCTGGAGAGGAAGGAAACCGGCAGGAACACGATGATCAACGAGAGCGTCGTCGCCAGCACCGCCGGGCCGATCTCGCGCGTCCCCCGGATGGCCGCCTCGACGGGGCCCATCCCCCGCTCCTCGATGCAGTGGAAGATGTTCTCCAGGACGACGATGGCGTCGTCGATCACGACGCCCACCATCAGCACCAGGGCCAACATCGTCATGTTGTTCAACGTGAACCCGAACATGCGCATGAACGCGAACGTCGCGATGATGGAGGCCGGAATCGCGACGGAGGCGATGAGGGTCGAGCGCCACGAACGCATGAACAGAAGCACGGTCAAGCAGGCCAGGAGGCTGCCCACGATGAGGTGGGACTCGATCTCGTGCAATGCCGCCACGATGTAGCGCGACTGATCCTGGATCAGATCGAGCTTGACGTCCGGGGGCAAGCAGCGCGGGCGCGCTCCATCCGCTGCTTGACCCCCTCGACCACGCGGACCGTGTTCTCCCCGGATTGCCGCTGGACCCGGATGATCACCGCGGGTTGCCCGTTGAGCCGCGCGGCGGTGCGGACCTCCTTCGTGCCGTCGGTCGCGGTGCCCAGGTCCCGGAGCCGGATCGGGCGCCCGATTGACGGTCGAGATGACCAGCCCGGGGAAGTCCTTGGAGGCATCAACGCGGCCCAGCGTCCGCAAGCTGCGCTCGCGACGGCCCTCGTCCACCAGGCCGCCCGGGACCTCGGCGTTCTGCCGCGCGATGGCATCGCGGACCTGAAGGATGGAAAGCTGATGGGCGGCGAGGCGGTTGGCATCGATCTCGACCTGGATCGCACGCTCCGCGGCGCCGGCGATCGTCACCTCGCCGACGCCCGGCGCCGACTCGATCACGTTCTTCACGGAGCGGTCCGCCAGGAGGTAGAGCTCCTTCGCGGAACGCGGCCCGGAGACCGCCAGGGAGAGGATCGGCGAGGAATCCAGGTCCTGCTTCTGGACGACCGGCGGATCGATGCCGGGGGGCAGGAGGTTGAGCACCCCCGAGACGGCATCCCGGACGTCCTGTGCCCCCGCGTCGGAGTTGCGATTCAGGTTGAAGGTGACGATCACGAAGGACTGGCCGTCGCGCGAGATCGAGCGGAGTTCATCGATCCCGGCGACCGTGGCGACGGCATCCTCGATGACCTGGGAGACCTCCGATTCGACCTCGGCCGAGGCGGCCCCGGGATAGGTCGTCCGAACATAGACCGTCGGCAGGTCCATGTTGGGGAAGCGGTCGACCCCGAGCTGGGGGAAGGCCGCGATGCCGGCGACAACGAATGCCAGGATCAGCATCATCGCGAACACGGGCCGGCGGACGCAGAGTTCGGAGAGCCAGTACATGAGACCTCATCCGGGCAGGTTCCGGGCCGTTGGCCGGTGGGGGTTCGAGGGAGGGGGATCGATCAGGGCGTGGAAAGCCCTCGGGAGGCGCCGCCGGCCTTGGTCGCCGTCGCACTGGAGACGATGACATCCTGAACCACGACGGCCGCGGCGCGGCCTTTCGTGCCGTCGATGAGCACCCGGTCGTCGGGCTGGACCCCGCTGAGGACCTCGACCAGATCACCGCGCACGGCGCCCATCTCGATCGACTGTTCGACGGCCTGGCCGTCGACCACCTTCCAGACCTTCTGCGTCCCGGCGAACTCCACGATCGCCGATTTCGGCAGGACGATCGCTTGCCGGAGATCGTCGAGGACCACGTCCCCCTGGGCGAATTCCCCGGCCTGAGTCGCATGTTCCGGGTTTGGCACCCGGGCCTCGAAGACCAGCGAGCGGCTGAACGGATCGATCGCGGGGCTGATCCGCGTGATGGTCACCTCCGGCAATTCCCGCCCCATCCCCACCCGGAGCCGCACGCGATGGCCGATCGCGATGCTCGACGCGTAGGGCTCGGGGACCGTCCCCCGATAGCGCAACGGATCGTCCCGGATGATCGTGACGATGGGATCACCGACCTGGGCAAACGCGCCGGGAGAGACGTGCCGCTCCTGGATCCGCCCATCGAAGGGCGCGCGCAGCGACGCGTCTTCCAACGCCTGGCGCGCGAGTTCGAGCTGGGCGTCACGGACGCGGGCCACGGCGATCATCTCGCGCACCGAATTGATGGCCGAGGCGTGTCGGGCCCGGGCCACCTGCTCGGCGGTGGCGGCCGTCACATACTCGGCGTTGGTCGAGACCTGTCGGCTACGCAACGCGGAGACGCGGTCTCGATCGGCCCGCGCCTGGTCCCAGAGGGCCTTCTGCTCGACGACGACCGGGCACGCGAGCGGATCGATCCCATCGAGGTTCCCCTCGGAATCAATCCCGAGCGCGGCGCGGGCCTGGGCGAGTTCCGCCTCCGCCTGCCGTACCCCCTCCTCGTACTCCCGGCGATCCAGGGAGGCCAGCAACGTGCCCGCCTTCACGTTGTCCCCGAGATCGACGGCGACATGCTCGATTCGTCCGGCGACTTTCGCACCGACGATCGTGGTGTCGTCGGCCACGAGATTGCCCTGGGTGGCCACCATCCTCGGCCAGCCTTGCTCCTCGACCTGGATCACCCGGGTTTGAAGGATTTCCGGCTTCACCTCGGACGGCGCCGCGTTCCCCTCGGACTTCGTGCAGCCGGTCGTGCCTCCCAGCAGCAGGCCCGAGAGCGAGCACAGTGCCAGCCAGTTGGGAAGTCCCGTCGTCGCTTGGCCACGCATCATGGGGGTCCTTCGGGGTGTGAGCGGTGGGCGGGAGTCGGTCCAGCCGGAGCTTCGATGATCCGGAGCACCTTGCGGAGTCAAAGATTCTCGGCTTCCCGAAATTCGGGGGGCATGGCCTCGCACAGCGGCCTGGCTTCGGCGAGAGCGCGAGGGAACCCGAGAACCGTTGATCCGATCAATCCAGGCTACTCCCCCGCCGTCGCGGTGTCGACCTCGCGCTCAATTAGCTTTGCAACATGTTCATCCCCTACAGGCGGTTCCTCATCACGGGTGCCCTGCATCCCGAGGCGGCCGAGGGACCTGGCGAACCTCCGGCTCCGCCCCGGGGTCGGGGGGGCCTGGCCACCGGCTTCAGCGGCCAGGCCCCGCTGAACCCGGTCGATGAGGTCGAGGCGCCGAGGACCGTGCCCGCGATGGCGGCGAACTGCGAGACCGCCGTGATCCGGAACGGCGCCCTTCACTCGACCTCCCTGCGCGATTCCCACGGCGAAGGCCGACGCAACGTCCCGGCCAGAGCCAGCGAACGTGCGTGTTTCGGTCGGATCGACCGACGCACCCGGGAAGTCTCTTTTCCGCCCTACGTTCATCAAGGAAATTGCAAACGCATGAAAATGAATTGTTTCTACGGACGATTGCCGTCCCCACGCTCGCGCGAGCAAGACCCCCCAGCCCACGGCGATCCACGGTCGGATGGTCCACGATGAAGGAAAAGGGAGACGGCCACCGGCCCGGAATCACGTCCCCTATTTCTAAAAAAAGCGTCGCGGGCCGGGTGCTCGTCCCCATTTTCCGAACGCAACGCGAGTGAAAACCGCTGTAGCTCTCAGCCTATCACACGATTACGAGATGATCGCATGCCATCTCTCCCGGCACGACACCGACACCCGGCCCGCCCTGCCGATCGTTCGTGATCGATTCGGGAAGATTGGCCCGGGGCATTGGCGAGGACCGGGCGGGCGGCTATCCTGGCGTCTCCGGCGCCGTCCGGGCTCATTCACGAGTCGGCGCCAGTTGACGGGGCGTTCACGATCCGCCGGGGAGGACGGTTCCGATGATGCGACGACGTGGCGGGATGACGATCGTGCTGATCGCGACGGTTATGCTCCACCTCGGTGGCGCGGCGGTCGAGGCCCAGGACAGGGCCCCCGTGGCGGCGGCGAAGGGGACCACCTGGCCGGGGATCACGCGGGACGGGACGGTCCTGCTGCCGAACGGCTGGTCGCTCGACCCGGCGGGACGGCAGGTGCCGCTCGATGGGGATTTCCCGGTGCTGATCGCCCGGCACCCCTCCGAGCCGGTCCTCGCCGTGCTGTTCGCGGGGTACGGCGAACATGAGGTCGTCACCCTCGACGCCGAGGCGGGCAAGGTCATCGGCCGCGTGGCGCTGCCGGCCAGCTTCTCGGGGCTGGCGTGGTCGCCCGACGGCGGTCGGCTGTTCGTCGGCGGCGGGTTCGACGACGTGGTCTACCGGTTCGATCACGCCGAGGGACTGCTCTCGAACAAGTTCACGCTCCGCTACCCCGACCGGGTGCCGGTCCCGGCCGGGCCGAAACCGGGCAACGAGCAGGACGTCAAGGCCACCGGCCAGCGCGTGCCGGGCGGGCTGGCCCTGACGGCCGACGGCAAGACGCTCTGGGTCGCCAACACCTGGGGCCACACCGTCGCCCGTTTCGACGCCGAGACCGGTCAATTGCTCGGCGAAACCCCCATCGGCGCCGACACGTACCCCTATGGCCTGGCGATCGACGAGGAGGCCGGGAGGGCCTACGCCAGCCTGTGGGGGGCCGCCGGCTGTCGCGGTACTGGACGCGACAACCGGCGAGGTCAACGGCCGCTGGCCGACCCAGGAGCACCCCAACGAGATGCTCCTGGCCCGCGACGGGGCCATCCTGTACGTCGCCAACGCCAACCGGAACACGGTGACGGTCTTCGACGCGAAGGCCGGCAAGGCGCTGGAGACGATCGGCACGGCCATCGCCCCCGACGCCCCGGACGGTTCCACCCCGAACGCCCTGGCCCTGACCGAAGACGAGACGATCCTGTTCGTCTCGAACGCCAACACGAACAACCTGGCGGTGGTCAACGTCGAGGAGCCGGGCGAGAGCCGGCCGATGGGGTTCGTCCCGGTCGGCTGGTACCCGACGAGCGTCCGGCTGTCGGCCGACGGCAAGACGCTCCTCGTGACCAACGGCAAGGGGGCGATGTCGAAGGCGAACCGCAACGGTCCCCAGCCGGCCCCCGGCGGCCGGCCGCCGACGGTCGAGTACATCGCCGGCCTGTTCGAGGGGACGCTCTCGATGGTCCCGATGCCCAACCCCGGCCAGCTCGCCGTGATGACGAAGACCGTCTACGCCTGCTGCCCCCTGGATCGCGACGACCCGCGCGCCGTCGCCGCCACCCGGCCCGAGGGGAACCCGGTCCCGGCAAAGGCCGGTGAACCGTCACCGATCAAATATTGCCTCTACATCATCAAGGAAAACCGCACGTATGACCAGGTGTTCGGCGACATCGCCGAGGGCAACGGCGCGCCGGCGCTCTGCCTGTTCCCCGAGGCCGTCACGCCGAACCACCACGCCCTGGCCCGCGAGTTCGTGCTGCTCGACAACTTCTACGTCGAGAGCGAGGTGAGCGCCGACGGGCACGAGTGGACGATGGCCGCCTACGCCACCGACTTCGTCGAACGAACCTGGCCGCTGGGTTACCGGGGCGACAAGCGGGTCCCCTACCCCTCCGAGGGGGCCTTCCCGATCGCCTTCCCGGCCGGCGGCTACCTGTGGGACCGTGCCGCGGCGAAGGACGTTTCCTACTTCAGCTTCGGCGAGTTCGTCGAGAACCCCACCGCCACGACGCCCGCGACCACGAACCTGAAGGTCCTGGAAGGTCACTTCGACCCGAAATTCATGGGCTACAACCTGGACGTCTCCGATCAGGTTCGCGCCGACCGTTTCCTCGAAGTCGCTCGGTGAGTGGGAGAAAACGGGGGAGATGCCCCGGCTGATCACCCTGCGGCTGCCCAACGACCACACGTATGGCACCCGCGCCGGCAAGCCGACCCCGACGGCGATGGTCGCCGACAACGACCTGGCCCTGGGCCGGGTCATCGAGGGCCTGAGCCGGAGCCGGTTCTGGCCCGAGCTGGCGATCTTCGTCGTCGAGGACGACGCCCAGAACGGCCCCGACCACGTCGATGCCCACCGCACCGTGGCCCTCTGCATCAGCCCCTACACGCGAGGCACCGGCAAGGACTCGACGCTGTATTCCACCTCGTCGATGCTGCGGACGATGGAGCTGATCCTCGGCCTCGACCCGATGAGCCAGTTCGACGCCGCCGCCACGCCGATGTACGCCAGCTTCCGGCGCCGAGCCCGACCCCCGACCCTACGAGGCCCGTCCGGTCCCCGCTCCCATGCTCAAGGAGATCAACACGGCCGGCGCCTGGGGCGCCGACGTCTCCGAACAGCTCAACCTGGCGAAGGAAGACCAGGCCGACGACCTCCTGTTCAACGAGATCATCTGGCGTTCCGTCAAGGGGGCCGACGCCCCCATGCCTCCCCCCGTCCGCGCCGCCTTCGTCGTTGCGGAACGGGAGGACGAGGACGATGATGATGATTGAGAGGAATGCACAGGGGCTGTCCCCGTAGGGTGGGTCAGCTGCAGCGCAACCCACCATCATATGAACTGGTAGGTTGCGCCTGCGCTGACCCACCCTACGGGAATCGGCTGAACCGAGGAGGTTCACCATGCGAGATGGTGCCAGATCGAGGCGGTCCTGCCGGATTGTGGCCTGGGGGTTCGTCGGAACCGTCGTCGCGGTGGGTGGATTGGTCGGGACCGCGACGGCCGCGACCATCCACGCCTCACCTTCCGGCGATGACCGCGACGACGGCTCCGACGGCCACCCGGTCCGGTCCCTGAAACGGGCCATCGAACTGGCCGACACCGGCGACACGATCCGGCTGGCGGCGGGCGATTACGAAGGGCGCGTCAAGACGCAGTGCCCTGGCGTGACGATCGAGGGGCCAGCCGACGCGATCATCCGGGGGCCGGAGTCGAGCCGGGCCATCGAGGTCCGCCACGACAACACGACGCTGCGGGGCCTGACCGTCGCCGAGGCCGACATCGGCATCTGGCTGGAGGGGGCCTCCGGCTGCGTGCTGGAGGGGCTGACGATCCGCGACATCGGGGGCGAAGGCGTCCGGATCAAGAACCAGGGCCGCGAGAATGTCGTCCGCCGCTGCCGATTCGAGCGCATGGGACGAAACGGCTTCGACGCCAGAGCCGGCAAGAAGAACGGCGAGGGGGTTTACATCGGCACCGCGCCCGAGCAACGGGCGAAGAACGGCACGCCCGAACGACCCGACCACTGCCACGGGAACCTCATCGAGGACTGCACCTTCCGCACCGAGGCCGCCGAGGCCGTCGACATCAAGGAGGACAGCGAGGGAAACGTCGTCCGACGCTGCGAGGGCATCGACAGCCGCGACCCCGACGGCGCGATCTTCGGCTCAAGAGGCGACGCCAACCGCTTCGAACACTGCAACGCCCGAGACGGCCGCGGCCACGGCTTCCGCTTCGGCGGCGACACCGTCCCGGCCGGCAAGTACGGCCAGACCGAGACGCGCACCTACGGCAAGGACAACGTCATGCGCCACTGCGACGCCGAGGGCAACGCCCTCTGGGGCGCCGCGCCGATGGTCCAGCCCCAGGACATCGACCACACCAACACGTTTCAGGACAACGGCCGGGGCGACGTCCGGCCCTGAGCGTTCCATTCGTTGACGGCGCCGCCGTGTCGTCTACAATCCGGGCATGACGAACCGGCCCGACCACCCAACGACCGCCGTCCTCCTGATCGCCCACGGCAGCCGACGACCGGAAGCGAACGCCGACCTGTTCGACCTGGCCGGACGCCTGGCCGCGACCGGCGAGTTCCCGATCGTCCAGGCCTCGTTCCTGGAGCTGGCCGAGCCGGACATCCCCGGCGGCGGGGACCTCTGCGTGTCTGAAGGTGCCCGAAGAGTTTTGCTGGTCCCGTATTTCCTCTCGGCAGGGGTCCACCTCCGTCGCGACCTGACCGCCGCCCGCGACGCGCTGGCGGAACGTCATCCCGAGGTCGAGTTTCGCCTCGGCCCGGCGCTGGGGCCCCATCCCCTGCTCGACAGTCTGGTCATCTCTCGGCCCGGCAGGTGCTGGGTGAGGGGGACGGGGGAATTCACCACGGAGACACGGAGGGCACGGAGAAGAGATAAGAAGGAGGAGAGATAAGAAGAAGAGATAAGAAATTCATTGCAGAGTGCGTAAAGAACGCGGAGAAAACAAAGTGACAGAACAAATCAAAAACAGAACAGGCAAAACAAAACGACCCGATCCGTTCCCCACAGTTTTTATTGTCGAGTTTTAACATTTGTATGATCTCCGCGTCCTCCGCGGTGAATCTCTTCACTCTTCTCCCTCTTCTGTTCTCCGTGTCCTCCGTGTCTCCGTGGTGAATTCTCCCGTTCGGGCCTGCCTTGACAGGTTTCGGGCGAATTACTAGCGTGCGACGTCCGATATCTCCAGGGAAGGGGATGGACACCGCTCGTATGTGGCGTCAACGGAGTGACTGCTCATGGGCACCGAGACCGATCCGATTTCAGTCCCGGCCCTCGACCTGAAGGCCCAGTACCGCACGATCCGCGACGAGATCGAGCCGGTGATGCGGGCGCTGTTCGAGAGCCAGTATTTCGTCCTGGGCCCGGAGGTGGCGAACTTCGAGGCCGAAGTCGCGCAGTATTGCCGGGTTCCGCACGCCGTCGGCTGCGCATCGGGGTCCGACGCCCTGCTGCTGCCCCTGATGGCCTGGGGGATCGGCCCGGGGGACGAGGTCATCACGACCCCCTACACCTTCTTCGCCACGGCCGGGGCGATCTGGAGGCTCGGCGCGAAGCCGGTGTTCGTGGACATTGATCCGGTGTCCTACAACATCGACCCGGCTCAAATCGCCGGGGCGATCACCCCCCGAACCCGCGCCATCATCCCGGTCCACCTGTACGGCCAGGCGGCCGACATGGACCCGATCCTCGAGCTGGCCCGCGACCGGGGCATCCCGGTGCTGGAAGACGCCGCGCAGGCGATCGGGGCCGGCTACCAGGGTCGCTCGGTCGGCGGGCTGGGCCAGGCGGCGGCCTTCAGCTTCTACCCGTCGAAGAACCTCGGCGGTTTCGGCGACGCCGGGCTCGTCACCGCGACCGACGAGGCCCTGGCGCGAACCATCGCCCGCCTGCGGGTTCACGGCATGGAGCCGAAGTACCACCATCAGGAAGTCGGCGTCAACTCGCGGATCGACGCCATTCAGGCCGCGGTGCTGCGAGTCAAGCTCCGCCACCTCGACGCCTGGACCGCCGGCCGACGCGCCGTGGCCGCCGCCTATGACGCCCTGTTCGCCGAGAGCGGCCTGACCGGGCTCGTCACGCTGCCGGTCGAGCGCCGGAAAACTTCCACGTCTACAACCAGTACGTCATTCGCGTGCCGGAGGAGGTCCGCGACCCGCTCCGAGCACATTTGACGGCGCGGCGGATCGGCTCGGAAATCTATTACCCGATCCCGCTCCACCTCCAGACCTGTTTCGCCTCCCTGGGACACCAGCCGGGCGATTTCCCCCAGGCCGAGGCCGCCGCCCGGCAGACCATCGCGCTGCCGATGTACCCGGAGGTCTCCGAGGCCGCCCGCCGGCACGTCGTCGGCGCGATCGCCGAGTACTTCCGCGACCGCGGCCGGCTCCGGTTCGAGACCGGCTCCGCCACCCTCAAGGGCCCCCACGACCCGTCCTCGGCGCCCACCCGTGCCGTCGGCGGCCTCTCGATTCGTCGGGACGCCTGAGAGAGTCGGACGGTTCTTCTCCTTGTAGTCGACCGGCAGCCCGAAAGCGGTGGGATGACAGCTGACAGAATTCCATGATGACAAAAGACTTCTGTCAGCTGTCATCCCACCGTTTTGTCATTGGTGGTCTACTACGAGACCGACCGAGCGGCGGGTGGCTGGGACAACGTGTTGAGGCCGACCGCGGCCCTTGTCGCGGTCGGCCTCGCCAAGATCCCCCTTGAACGCGGTCCGCCGGGGCGCGGCGGTCGCGAATCAGACCGGGACAGCCGCCTCCAGGCGCGGTCGGGAGGCCCGCTCGGGACGCTGGATCTCGAAGTTGCGGGCAGCGTCGTCGAAGGCGAGATGAACCCGGCCCGGCTGCTCCGAGCGCAGGTCGTAGACCCGGAACCTCAGGCGGTCGCCCGACCGGTGCGTCACCTCGACCCATTGCCCTTCCGTTCTTCGTAATACCAACATGGCGTGTTCCTTGAAATCGGGTTCGCTTTGAAATGGTTTTCAGTTTGAATGTTTCGTGATGAGCCATTGAGTTTTGAGAACGCCCCGGCCGGTCCGGTCAGTTGGCCCGACGGTTCTCGGCCATGAGGTCGTACCAGCTTCCGTTGAGCATGGCCAGGGCCTCGCGGTGCATGCAGGAGAGCCGCGATTGCGAGCAACCGATGTCCCGCGCCGCTTCGGCCTGAGACATGCCATGAATGTAGATGCATCGGCAGGCCTCGGCGTACCTGGGGGGCAGCTTGCGTAGCCAGCGCTCGACCTCGTCGATCGCGGCGACGGCCTCACCGACCGGCGGGTCGGGCTCCGCGTTGAGGACCCGGCCCCGGAATTCGGGCTCCTCGTCGAGCGAACCGACCAGCGGGGCGCCAGCCGGGTTGCTCCTCCAGCCACCCGGCGCCAGGCTCCGCTTGACGTCCCGCAGGGCGCCCCGGATCCGGAATCGGGCGTACGTCGAGAACCGGACCCGGCGCCGGGGGTCGAACGATTCGGCCGCCTCCACCAGGGCCAGGTTGGCGGCCGAGTCAAACTCGTCCCCCGCCTGCGGCCAGGCCCTCTTGTGGGGGTAGGCCATCGCACGGGCCAGGGGCAGGAACCGCTCGGCCAGCCGCTGCCGCGCGGGGGTCAACGGTCGCCTCGTCGATCGAGGCTCCTTGATCGTGTCCGTCTCCATCACAATCACACACACCTTTCCCCAATCGGTTTTCCAGAATCACTTGCCAGATCGAGCCGACTTTTCCACTGTCCATCGGATTTGCATGTACGGGAACGCCAGGATCTCCCGGATGGTCAGCCGGTTTGCGCGAAGTTGGGTCAACAGGCACGACCGGTGTTCGCGAAGCCGCCTGAGCCGGGCACGCCCCAGCGTCGGGTTGCTGTCCGAGCGGGCCAGATAGGCGCGGGCCTGCGCCATCCGAACGGCGTTCCGATCCAGTTCAATCGCCAGTCCCGCATTCGCAAGTTCAATCTGAAACAGACGTTCCTGAGCATGCGTCGAACTGCTAACGAGCGGTCGGCCCGCGTCGAGCCCGGCAACCGCCTCGGTCGCGCACCCGGCGCCCCGGGGGGCGTTCGCAGCCGGCAACATCACCACGCCTCCGTTCGGAAACCGGCCCTGGATCGAGCATCTTCCTGGCCCACCTTGCCAGGACGCCCCCATTGATCCATTTTGCCCATTCGGGATTTCTTCCTTCACTCGGAAATATGCATCCCGTAAACGGGATGTCAAATTAGGTGGACTGGTATCGTCCAGAACAGGTGTCCCGGTTCTGACCAGGGCCATTCCCAGGTCGAAGGTCGAGTTTCCGGAAGGGCGAGGCTCCCGCCGAGCCGTCGGGATGGGCGGCTCGGCCGGAGCCTCGCCCTCCCGGAAGCGGCTCGGCCGGAGCCTCGCCCTCCCGGAAGTTGACGGAGGGCTTACGATGGTTGGGGCGCCAGGGGCCAGGGTTCCGAGGATCGAGGGGAGATGCCCGATGGGACGCCGCCGCGAGGAGGACGAGCACGATTTCGATATGGGCCCGGCGTGGCGGGCAACCGTGCGGGAGGCGCTGGGGGATTGGTACGACCGGGGGCATCGCGACCTGCCCTGGCGGCGCGACCGCGACCCCTACCGCATCCTGGTCTCCGAGACGATGCTCGTGCAGACGACGGTGGCCGCCGTAACCCCCTACTTCGAGCGGTTCCTCGACCGCTTCCCGACCGTGGCGCAACTCGCCGAGGCCGACGAGGCGGACGTACTCAAGGCCTGGGAGGGGCTCGGCTATTACCGACGTGCCCGACAGCTCCAGGCGGCCGCGCGGGCGATCGTCCGGGACCACGGGGGGATTGTGCCGGCCGACCTCGAACGGCTCCTGGCCCTGCCCGGCGTCGGCCGCTACATCGCCGGCGCCGTGCGTTCCTTCGCCTTCGACCGCCCCGCGCCGATCCTCGAAGCCAACACCCAGCGCGTGCTGGCGCGGTTGCTCGCCTGGGAGGGGGAGCTCTCGGCCGGCGCGACCCAGCGTCGGCTCTGGCAGGCGGCGGAGCGACTGGTCCCGGACGAGCAACCCGGCCGGTTCAACCAGGCCCTGATGGAGCTGGGGGCCACCGTTTGCACCCCGCGCGCGCCGAGTTGCCTGCTCTGCCCGCTCGCCGCGTCGTGCCAGGCCCGCGCCCGGGGGATCCAGGACGAGCTGCCGGTCAAGAACGCCCGAGCGGCCCCCCTGTCCGTCGCCGAGGCCACGGCCATCGTGTCGCGTGATGGGGGGGCGTTGCTGGTGGTCCGTCGCGGGCCGGGTCGGCTCTGGGAAGGGTTCTGGGAGTTCCCGACGATCCACGTCGCCGGGGCGGACCCCGCAGGCCGTCGCTTCGAAGGAGGCGGGCCGGTCGACCTGGCCGAGGGGGTCGTTCGCCTGGCCGGGGTGTGCGCCCGCATCGGCCCGGCGTCGAAGACGATCCGGTTCGGGGTGACGAAGCACCGGGTGGTGCTCGACGCCCACCTCGCGGCCTGGGAGCACGGCGAACCTCGACCCGGCCCGGGGCTCGACCAGGCGTGCTGGGTCGAACCAGCGGAACTGGCCGCCCTGCCGCTCGGTTCCGCCCAGCGCCGGCTGGCCTCGTGGGCCGCGGAGCAGCAATCGCAAGGCCGATCCTCGACGCCCGTTCCCGGGGCCGATCGGGACATCATTGAATAGAATGAGGTCAGGGCGGGCCGTCGGGGCCGCTCGATGGTCTCGCGACCTTGCGTACCTCGGTTGCGTGCTCTAGAATAGGTTGTTTCGCGGACGGTTGAGGACGTGCTCGGTCCCTTCGAGGAACGATCGGGCGGGTCGCGATGCGGCGGCCTTCCGGGCACGGGGGGAGGTTGGCTCTCGGCCTTCGCCGTCGCGTGCCCCTCCCCTCGGTTGGCCGGTTCTGGCCCGTCCCGGACGTGTATTCCCTCCCTCGGAGTTGATCCCAGCAGTCAACACCCGGCCGCCCGTCGTGCCGGCTGGGCGACCCCCTCGAGAAAGGACCAGGCATGCCAACAGGTAAGGACATCACGGGCGGCGGCGGCTCGTCGGGGGGTGGTGGCGGCGGTAAGCGTGGCGGCGGCAACACCCCCACCACCACCACTGGTGGCGGAGGAACGGGCGGATCGAAGAAAAACGCCTACTGCTCGTTCTGCCGCAAGAGCTATCGCGACGTCGGCCCACTCGTCGAAGGCCCTGGCGACGTTTATATTTGTGGCGAATGCATCGAGCTTTGCCAGTCGATTCTCGACCAGGAACGGCGGCGTCGGGGGGTCCCCAAGACCCTGTTCACCGACATCCCCGCCCCGCGCGAGATCAAGGAGCAGCTCGACCAGTACGTCATCGGCCAGGATCGGGCCAAGAAGGTCCTGTCGGTCGCCGTGCATAACCACTACAAACGGCTGGTGCATGGCGAGGAAGGCGACACCGAAATCGAGCTGGACAAGTCGAACATCCTGCTGATCGGCCCGACCGGCTGCGGCAAGACGTTGCTGGCCAAGACGATGGCGCGCGTCCTGAACGTGCCGTTCGCCATCGGCGACGCCACCACCCTGACCGAGGCCGGATATGTCGGCGAGGACGTCGAGAACATCCTCCTCAAGCTATTGCACGCCGCCGACTTCGATCTCGAGGCCGCCCAGCGCGGGATCATTTACATCGATGAGATCGACAAGATCGGCAAGACCAACCACAACGTCTCGATCACCCGGGACGTCTCCGGCGAGGGGGTGCAGCAAGCCCTCCTGAAGATGCTCGAAGGGACCGTCGCCAACGTCCCGCCGCAAGGGGGCCGCAAGCACCCCGAGCAGCAGTACATCCAGATGGACACGACCAACATCCTGTTCATCTGCGGCGGCACGTTCGTCGGCCTGGAAGACATCATCGCCCGACGGATCGGCCGCAAGACCATCGGCTTCGGCAGCCAGACCCACACCGAGCACACCAGTGAGCTGGGTGCCTTGCTCGACAAGGTCACGTCCGACGACATCCTCGAGTTCGGGATGATCCCCGAGTTCGTCGGCCGGTTGCCGGTGATCTGCCCGCTGATGCCGCTCGACATCGACGCCCTGGTCCAGATCATGACCGAGCCGCGCAACGCGCTGGTCAAGCAGTACCAGAAGTTCTTCGAGATGGAGGGCTCGGAGGTCGAGTTCACCCACGAGGCCCTCGTCGAGATCGCCAAGAAGGCCAAGGCCCGCGACACCGGCGCCCGCGGTTTGCGCTCGATCGTCGAGGACATCATGCTGGAAGTGATGTTCGAGCTGCCCGATCGCACCGAGAAGCAGCGGGGTCGGTTCGTCATCACCCCGGAGGTCGTCCGCAAGGAGAAGAACCTGTTCGACACTCCGCCGACCCCGATCGAGACGCCGGCCGCCTCCGAGCGCAAGAAGGAGAGCGCCTGACGACCGCTCACACACCGTAACCGAGGCGATCCCATGATCGACGCGGATTCAACCCCGAGCGTTCCCTGGGACATTCGTCGCGACGGTCGTGCCTGGACTCGTGAGGAATGGGTCGTCCGGAGGGAACTGGGCCCCGAGAAGATCGAGTTGTCGCAAGGCAAGCTTTTCTGGACCGATGAGGACCGCCTGACCATGCTGGCCCTCCTGCTGGAGAACGTCGGTGTGGATCGGGCGGTCCAGCTTGGTGATCCTCGAGTCTGGCGCGAGGCGATCGCCGCGTTGCCCGGATCGGGTGGCCCCGACACCTCCGAGATGTCGTGAGAGGGTGCGATGAGCACGGCACGACCGAAAACCTTGCCCCCCCTGGAGGCCGGCCAACGGCTCGACCGCGCCACCTTCCACGAGCGTTATGAGGCGATGCCGTCCGACATCCGCGCCGAACTCGTCGGAGGAATCGTCTGCATGCCGTCGCCACTGTTCGACGACCACGGTGGAACGGATGAGAACGTCTCGCTCTGGCTGGGCCATTACCGCCGCTTCACACCAGGATTACGCGGCTCGGCCAACGCCACGACGCTCCTCGGCCGGTCGGGCGAGGTCCAGCCCGATCACCAGTTGCGCATCCGTCCCGAGCTTGGCGGCCAGGCTCGCGTGGAGTACGGCTATGTGACCGGGCCGCCCGAGTTGATCGTCGAGGTGGCTCGATCGAGCAAGCCGTTCGACCTCGGGCCGAAGGTCGGGAGTACGAGCAGGCCGGGGTGCGGGAATACGTGGTCGTCGCCCTGGGGCCGGATCGGGTCCATTGGTTCGTCCTACGCGACGGCCGCTTCGAGGAACTCCCTGCCGGCGACGACGGCCTCCATCGCTCCGAGGTCTTCCCCGGCCTCTGGCTCGACCCGGCCGCCCTGCTGGCCGAGACATCAACCGGGTGATCGCCGTGCTGGACCAGGGCCTGGCCACCGCCGAGCACGCCGCCTTCGTCGCCCGGCTGGCCGAGGCCCGACGGCCGGGCACCTGAAATCGGTGCCCGAGGATCACGTCCGCCCCGTCGCCTTCGGCTTCGCCAGTTCGCGGAGGACGTCTAGCCCGCGTTGCAAGGTCCGGTCGTCGACGGCGTAAGAGATACGGAAGTGGGTATCGCGCTTGCTGAAGACGTTGCCGGGGATGGTCAGCAGGTTGCGCTCGATGCCGGCGGCGACGAACCCGGTGGCGGTGCCTCGGGGGCGCGGGGGAAGGCGTAGAAGGCCCCATTTGGGGTGGAGAAGTCGTACAGGCCGTCGAGGGCCTCGACGACCATGTCGCGTTTACGCCGGTAGGCGGCGATCTGCTCGCTGAGGTCCAGGTCGAAGGCGCCGACGACGGCCTTCTGCAAGGGGCTCGGGGCGCAGACGAAGCTGAACTGCTGGAGCTTGGCCATCTCCTGGATCAGCCGGGAGGGGCCATGGGCGAAGCCCAGCCGCCAGCCGGTCATGCCATACGACTTGCTGAAGCCGTCGACGACCAGCACGTCCTCGTTCCAGGACGCCGGGGTGACGAACGGGCCGTCGTAACAGAAAGAGCGGTAGACCTCGTCGCTGATGAGCAGGACGCCCTGCTTCCGGCAGAGCGACGCGAGAACCTCGAGCTCCTGCGCGGAGGCGACGACGCCGGTCGGGTTCCCGGGGCTATTGACGATCACGGCCTTGGTTTTGGGGGACATTGCCGCGGCGGTCTTCTCCAACGGGATGCAGAAATTCGGATAGGTATCAACCAAAACCGTCGTGCCGCCGGCCAGGGCGACGAGGTTCGGGTACATCACGAAATAGGGGTCGAAGACGATCACCTCGTCCCCCGGGTTGACCGCCGCGCAGATGCCCAGCAACAGCGCGCCGGCCGTTCCCGAGGTCACCATCACCTGACGGTCGGCATGGCCAAGCCGCGCGTCGACGACGGCCTGGATCTTGTTCCGCAGCTCGGGCAGGCCCATCGTGACGGTGTAGGCGTTGTGTCCCGAACGGATCGCCTCGCAGGCGGCCTCCTGGATCGGCCCGGGCACGTCGAAGTCGGGCAACCCGATCGACAGGTTGATCGGGTTGGTCATCTGCTTGGCCATCTCGAACGCCTTGCGGATGCCCGAGGCTTCAATATGCCGCATCCGGTCGGCGATCCAGGCGTCGTTCACGGCGGATCACTCCCTGCGCAAGGTGTTGAGGGTCGGCCCCTTCGCCCGACCATTTCATCGTACCATGACGTCCCCCGATCCGCACGGTTCCGGCCGGGCCCAGCAAGGACTCCGCCGCACACCTCACCGACCGAGGGCCGCTCGTGCCAATCGGGCCAATGTTCCTTGATGTGCCGATCGCGGTGGATCGCCGGACTGTTAGGCATGCCTGCCTGGTTCGCGGGCGATCGTCCTCGGGGCGCGGGGCACCCTGTGAAGGTGGTTGTCGCGTTTACCAATCGCCACGACGACCTCTCTCCCCCTTTCCTTCACTACCTCGGCCTCCCTAAGATTCAGCGCAAGCACAGGCTTGCATCGCGACGCGGTGCCAGGGCCCCTGGCATGTTCCGGGCCCTGGCACACGAGTTGCTTCACGTCGACGGTTGCTGATCCAAGTCTCTCTTGCACTCCTTTTCTGGAGGCCAATGATGAGCACCAAGCAGCGACGCAAGCTGTACGGAGTCCGCCGGGAATCTCGACGGCCGAGGGGCTGGACGCGCTGGTATCGCGACGGCCTGCTGGACGCCGAGCCGATGGGTAGTATCCGCCTGAGGACGGTCCTCTGGGGGATGCCGCGTCCGTCCAGCACGACCTGACCGGGCCGCCGATCACGGTCGTCGCGCTGCTCGGCTCGGGCCTGCCTGAGACGTCCTTGACGACCGCCACGTGTGCCGCAACGGCACGATCGGATCCTCTCACTCCCACCCAGGGACGAACGGCATCGCGTGCCCGACGGCGTGCGATGCCGTTTGTTCTTGCGCCAGACACGCCTCTTTTGGGGTCCGACACAGGCCGGGGCCTGCTTGCGACGGTGCCACGGAGATGCGATGCTGGATTGAAGGTTCGTTGCGCGGAGGGCGTCCGTGCAGGCCCGTTACGACCGCAACCCTGACACGGGCTTGCCCCATATCTACGGGCACGGTGTCACCGAGGCCGAAGTGGAGCGGGTTCTGCGCCGACCGGCCAAGGTTGGGCCGTCCTCCGGCCACTCGCGGCAAGCGATCGGCCAGGCGAAAGGGGGCCGCGACCTTCGCGTGATGGACGTCCCGGACGAGGACAATGCCGCGGTGTTCGTGGTCACGGCCTATCCGCTGGCCGGTCGCGAACTCAGGGCGTTTCGCAGGCGGAAGAAAAGGCGGGGACGATGAGCGAGCCGCGCGAGCCACGATTCCCGGCCGGCTGGAATGAGCAGCGGGTGCGCGATCTGCTGACAGAGCTCGAGGCCCGTTCCGAGGACGAGTGGATCGCCGCCGATGAGGGGGCTGCCACCGAGAGCGACGATCAGGCCGTGGTCACGGTGCCGGCGGACCTCCTGCCTGAGATTCGGCGGCTTCTGGCGGCCCACAAGCCCGCCTAGCCCCGCATTGCAGCGAACCGGCTACGCCGGCCACTGAGATTCTCACAGAAGGCTCCGCCACAGCCACCCGCCCAGGCCCCACGTCGCGATGCGTTCCGGCCACGATGGGCCGTTGAGAACCGCGCGCGGCATGGCCAGGCGGGGAGATCCTGATTAGATTATGATGCGGCACGGTGAGATGGGTGGAAACTCACGGGAGGGCGAGGCTCCCGCCGAGCCGCCCATTCCATCCCGGAAGCTCGGCGGGAGCCTCGCCCTCCCGGAACCCGACCCTGGAATGACCCCGCGGGTCGTAAGGCACGAGAGGAGGGACGATGGTGGTCCTGGTCACGGGGGGCGCCGGGTTCATCGGCTCGGCGGTGGTCCGGCAGCTTCTGGGGGAAACCGACGCCGAGGTCGTCAACGTCGACGCGCTGACGTATGCCGGGAACCTCGACTCGCTGGCGGCGGTCGAGGGGCATCCCCGTTACCGTTTCGAGCGGGTGGACATTTGCGATGCCGCCGAGACGCGACGGGTCTTCGCGGACCATCGGCCCGACGCCGTGCTGCACCTGGCGGCCGAGTCGCACGTCGATCGATCGATCGACGGCCCCGGCGCGTTCATCCAGACGAACGTCGTCGGCACGTTCGGCCTGCTCCAGTCGGCGCTCGGGTACTGGCGCTCGCTGGAAGGCGAGGCGAAGGAGCGGTTCCGGTTCCTGCACGTCTCGACCGACGAGGTCTTCGGCTCGCTGGGCCGGGAGACGGGTTCTTTGTCGAGGAGACGCCGTACCAGCCGAACTCGCCGTACTCGGCCAGCAAGGCGTCGAGCGACCACCTCGTCCGGGCCTGGCACCACACCTATGGGCTGCCGACGCTCATCACCAACTGCTCGAACAACTACGGGCCGTATCAGTTCCCCGAGAAGCTGATCCCGGTGATGATCCTGAACGCCCTGGAAGGCAAGCCGCTGCCGGTCTACGGCAAGGGGGACAACGTCCGCGACTGGCTCTACGTCGAGGACCACGTCCGCGCCCTGCGACGGGTTCTGGAAGCCGGGCCGGGTCGGCCAGACGTACTGTGTCGGCGGCCACAACGAGAAGACCAACCTGGAGGTCGTCCACACCCTCTGCGCCCTGCTCGACGAGCTGGCTCCCGACTCGCCCCATCGGCCGCACGCGAACCTGATCACGTATGTACCGGATCGTCCGGGGCACGACAAGCGTTACGCGATCGACGCGGCCCGGATCGGCCGGGAGCTGGGCTGGGGGCCAGCCGAGAGCTTCGAGACCGGGCTCCGCAAGACGGTCCAGTGGTATCTGGAAAGCCGCGACTGGTGCGATCGCGTCTCGTCCGGCGCGTACCGCCAGCGGCTGGGGCTGGGCTAGAACGGGCACTCTTTTAGTCAGGCTTTCGCCTGACATTCGATCGCGTTTATCGCGTCAATATTTATCATATCAGAGTGAGTCAGGCTGAAGCCTGACCTACAGTCGGAATCGGAATCGGAATCGGAATCGGGACCGGAGGTTGGCGTCTGATGAAAGGGATCATCCTGGCCGGCGGGCTTGGCACCCGGCTGTATCCGCTGACGCTTGTGACAAGCAAGCAGTTGTTGCCGGTGTACGACAAGCCGATGATTTATTACCCGCTCAGCACGCTGATGCTGGCCGGCATTCGCGAGGTGCTGGTGATCTCCACGACGGCCGACCTGTCCCGCTACCGCGAGTTGTTGCGGGACGGGCGCCAGTGGGGAATGCATCTCTCTTATGTCGAGCAGCCGAAGCCCGAGGGCCTGGCGCAGGCGTTTCTGCTGGGCGAGACGTTCCTCGGCGACGACCCGGCCGCGCTGGTGCTGGGAGACAACATCTTTTACGGCGAGGGATTCAGCGAGAAGATCCAGCAGGCCGCGCGGCAGGCGGCGGCCGGCGGGGCGACGATCTTCGGCTACCACGTCCAGGACCCGCAACGTTACGGCATCGTCGAGTTTGACAAATCCGGCACGGTCCTGGGGATCGAGGAGAAACCAACCCGGCCGAAGTCGTCGTATGCCGTGCCGGGGCTGTACTTCTACGACAACCAGGTGGTCGAGATCGCGCGGAACCTCAAGCCCTCACCTCGGGGAGAGCTGGAGATTACCGACGTGAACACCGAATATCTACGAAGGGGGCAACTTCGGGTCGAGGTGCTGAGCCGGGGCACCGCCTGGCTCGACACCGGCACGCACGAATCGCTGCTGGAGGCCTCCAACTTCATCCAGGTGATCGAGAAACGCCAGGGGCTCAAAATTGCCTGCGTCGAGGAGGTCGCCTGGCGGATGGGCTTCATCGACGCCGCCCAGCTTCTGCGCCTGGCCGACGACCTGAAGAACGAGTACGGCACCTATATCCGCGCCCTGGCGACTGACGAGGCCCAGTAATGAACACGATCGAGTCCCCCTTGCCCGGCGTGCTGGTACTGGAACCGCGCGTCTTCCGCGATGACCGCGGGTTCCTGCTCGAAACCTGGAAGAGCGACCGCTACGCCGCGCTTGGCTTGCCCGAACAGTTCGTGCAGGACAACCTCTCGCACTCCCGTCGCGGTGTGCTACGCGGCCTGCATTACCAGCACCCGACCGCGCAGGGCAAGCTGCTCACGGTGTTGCACGGCGAGGTCTTCGATGTGGCCGTTGACATCCGCGCGGGCTCGCCGACCTTCGGCCGCTGGTTCGGCACCACGCTCTCAAGCGAGAACCTGAAACAGCTCTGGGTTCCCGAAGGCTTCGCGCACGGGTTCCTCGTGACGAGCGACCAGGCCGTTGTCCTGTACAAATGCACTGAACTCTACACGCCCTCGGATGAAGGGAGCGTTCTCTGGAACGACCCGGAAATCGGGATCGAGTGGCCGTCGTCGCAGCCCCCCGTGCTCTCCCCCAAGGACGCCGCCGCCCCCCGGCTCCGTGACCTGCCCCCGAACCGGCTGCCACGGTTCGCGCCGTGATGCCGGCCCTTGAATGGATGAGGGGACGGGAGAATTCACCACGGAGACACGGAGGGCACGGAGAAGAGGAAGAGGAGAAGGGAAACAAATCACCAATCTATTACCTTTAACCGTTGGGCTCTTTCGCGCCCTTGGTGCTGGATTGTATCGCATCCCGTTCTTCTCCTTTTCTTTTCCCTGCGTTCCGTCCCCGTATTTTCTCTCGATTTCTCTTCTCCTTCTTCTCTTCTCCGTGTCCTCCGTGTCTCCGTGGTGAGTTCTCCCGCTCGGGAATGACGTTGGGGATGGCTTGGCCTTGCTTGATCCGGGGTGCCGGGGTATGGTGTCCGCGCCTATCTTGTCGATCCCCTCGACGACCACGACCAGACGCGCGTCTCGACGGACGAGGTCACCGCGATGAGCACCCCGGCCACCCGGCTGAGCCGGCCAACCCGCTGGGTCCTGGCCGCCGCGGCGCTGGGGTTGGGGCTTGTCCTGGCGATGGCCCGGATGCTGGAGCCGGACCCGAACGGGTACGGCACACACCGGCAACTCGGGCTACCGCCGTGCGGGTTCCTGACCTTGACCGGAGAGCGGTGTCCGACCTGCGGGATGACCACGGCGTTCGCGTGGCTGGCGAGGGGACGGATCGACAGGGCGGCGCAGTGCCAACCTGGCCGGGGTGCTGCTGGCGCCGGCCTGCCTGGTGCTGATTCCCTGGCTGATCGCCTGCGCCGCGTCGGGCCGGCCCCGCTGGGGGGCGCGGACCGTCGACGCGCCGTTGATCGTCTTGACGGTGGCCACCGTGGCTGTGGGCCTGGCGGCCTGGACCATCCGTATCTTACTGGGGAGGGCGTTCGGATGACCCCTCGTGATCGCGTCGTCGGAGCCACCGCACGGATGCGCCCTGG
Organism: uncultured Isosphaeraceae bacterium; assembly: GCA_963779675.1. Classification (GTDB taxonomy): domain Bacteria; phylum Planctomycetota; class Planctomycetia; order Isosphaerales; family Isosphaeraceae; genus CAVZZM01. The sequence goes on along the minus strand of CAVZZM010000010.1, from coordinate 256,896 downwards.
CCCGAGCGAACGGCGTTCGGGCCGGCCGTCGAGTCGCCGCGCATGGCGTGCCGCCGCCGTTCTGGTATTGCTGGTGCCGTGCCTGGCCACCGTGGCGGGTTGCGACCCGCGCATGGCGTTGTATTTCCTCCAGCCATTCGAGCCGAAGGTCGACGCGCCGGGGCCGAAGCTCAAGGACAAGCGGGTCGTGGTGATCACCAAGGCCGTCCCCAACGCCCTGAACGACTTCGCCACGCTGGACCGCGAGCTGACCCGCGAGTTCTGCTCGATCCTGAAAACCGAGTACGGCAAGAAGATCGAGGTGGTCGACACCGACAAGGTCTACGCCTGGGACCAGGCGCACCCGACCTGGACCAACCCGGCCGAGCTGGCCACGGCCTTCGACGCCGACTACGTCGTCTTCTTCGAGGTCGGCCACTTCCAGATCTCGGACCCGTCCAGCCCGGCGATGTACCAGGGCAACTCCAGCGTCCACATCCACGTCGTCGAGAACGCCTATCCGACCGACGACCGCAAACGGCCCATCACGGACCTTCCGAAAGAGACGAAGGTCGCCTACACGGCCGACAAGGACACGATTTTCCCCACCCACAACCCGATGCCGGTGTCCTCGGAGGTCAGTCCCACGGCGTTCAAGAACAAGTTCCTCAAGCTCGTCGCCACCGAGCTCTCCTGGAACTTCGTCGATCACGCCCCGGGCGACGACATCCAGGACATCAGCTTTCATGAGTCGTGAGTCAGTCTGTAGGTCAGGCTTCAGCCTGACGAATAACGAGTCGTGAACAAGCTCAGGTCAGGCTCCAGATCAAGATGTCAGGCTGAAGCCTGACCTACAAGGGTTCGCATGACCGCCATGCCTGACGAACCGTCCCTCGACACGTTGCGTGACGCCGCCCGCGCGGCCAGTGCCGGTGGCGTACTGTCCGTATTCGAACTTCCATGTCGGGGCGGCGGTGCGGGCTGGCGGGCGGACCTTCACCGGCGCGAACATCGAGAATGCCTCCTACGGCCTGAGCATCTGCGCCGAGCGGACGGCGGTCTTCGCCGCGGTCCTGGCCGGCGCCGGGCCGATCGACGCCGTGGCCGTCGCCTGCGTCGATGCTCCTGACGGGGCAAATGCCAACGAGCTGATGCCCTGCGGCGCCTGCCGCCAGGTGCTGGCCGAGTTCGCCGGGCCCGAGACGCTCGTGATCGTCGATCGAGTCGGCACGTTCCGCCTCGATGAGTTGATGCCCCACGCCTTCCGGCTCCCCCGCTGAGCGGGGCCCGCAGGGCTTCCGCGTCCGTTCAAGTCGTGTCGTCGGTGGGGTCGTGTCGTTAAATGATTGATCCCTGCCCGGCAAGACACCCTTGCAATCCCGCGCCGGATCGCGTTAACATCATCAAGATCTGCTGGATGCTCCCGCTCGTGCCTGGACCAGTCCACCCGAGAACGGCCGGTCGGACCCCACCGTCGGATGGATCGCCAAACGATCTCCCTCCACCACGCAACGTGGTTGCTTCCCATGACCAAACATCCCGCGAGAGTTGAACCGGCGTCCGATCGATCGCCGCGGTTTCGGGCGCCAGGTCGCCGGCGCCGCGGCCCTGGCGGCACTCGGTCGGTTCGGCCTGACGGTCCCCGCCCGGGGCCAGGAGGCCCCCGCGCCCTGACGGGTGCTCGTCTGGTGCGAAGGCACGGCGCCGAAGGCGGTGTACCCCGACGATGTCGACGGCACGCTGGGGGACGACCTGCGGCGCCGGTCGGGTGTGACCGTGACCACCGGCCGGCTCGACGACCCGGAAGCTGGCCTGGCGGACTCGGCCCTGGACGCCGCCGACGTGCTCGATCTGGTGGGGCCGCCTGCGTCACGACGACCTGCCCGACGACCGGGCGGAGGCAATCAACGCCCGGGTCCGCGACGGCCGACTCGGGCTGGTCGCGCTCATGCCTCGTTCGCCAGCAAGCCGTTCCGCCTGCTGATGGGCTCCCCGTGCATGCCGGGCGCCTGGCGCGAGGACGGCCGACCCGAGCACGTCGACCATCCAGACGCCGGACCACCCGATCGCCCAGGGCGTCGCGCCGTTCACCATCCCGCAGGCCTCGATGTACCTGGAACCGTTCGCCGTGCCGACCCCGGAGACTGTCGTCTGCGTCTCCTCCTGGGATTCCGGCGAGACCTTCCGCAGTGGCCTGACCTGGCAGGTCGGCAAGGGACGGGTCGTCTACTTCCGGCCCGGCCACGACGCCTTCCCCGTCCTGTTCCACCCCGGCGTGCGACAGATCATCGCCAACGCCGCCGCCTGGTCCGCCGGCCGGGTGTGAGGTCGGGGATCGTCGAGAGCATGATGGCCGATGGCCGAGAACCGATGGCCGATGGCCGATGGGATCGGGAACACCGGTCCTCGCCTATCGGTCCTCGGTCATTGAGCATCCTGCCATTTCCGATCCGGTCGGCGGAGCGGATCGCGCCGGTTTTGACTTCCCAAATCGGGTGAGCACGCCGGGTTGTTGGGAAGTCAGAGTGCGCCTGAACGGGCCTGCCATGACCGGGCCTGGGCCGTCGGAAGGGGACATTCCGCCCATTTGAGACGGATCATGGAACTGTTCGCGGGCTGGCACGGGAGATGCGAGAACCCACTTCCCGTCGAGTTCAAGCTCACCACCGTTGACGCCCTTCCCGGGACTCGACTCCCACGACACTCGATGCGGGGGTCGGCCTCTCATCGTCTCGTCTCTTCGAGCAACCGGCCTGGTTGGTTCCGGTGCGACGCCTCCACGGCTTCCGGCCGACAGGGGCGCGATCGGTCGGGCCGCCTCGCTCTTACTCGTCCCTGAACATGACATTGCGGAGTGGAACGCGGATGGTCAAGATGACATCGAAAAACGTGCGTATGCTCATGCTGCCCCTGATGGCGGGCCTGCTCGTCGCCTTTGGCCCGGCCGCCGAGTCTCGGGCGCAAGACGGCGTCGCCGAGAAGGCCGGCGAGGTTCTGGACAGCGCGGGGCGGGGCATCCGGCGCGGGTTCGAGAACGCCTTCGCCCGGACCCAGGACGCGGTGCATTCGCAGGCGGTGATCGCCCGGGTTTATAGCCGGATCCACTGGGATCGGATGCTGGTCGGCTCGGCGCTGCAGCTCGACGTGTCGAACGACGGCACGGTCGTCCTGCGGCGCGCCGTTCCCGACGAGGCCGCGAAGCAAAGGGCCGTCATTCTGGCACGCGATACCATGGGCGTGACCCGGGTGGTGGACCAGCTCACCGTGGTGCCGAAGGTCCAGACGGTCCCGGCCGAGCCGCCCGTCGCGCCGGGCACCACCTCGACCACCGTCACTGTGCCCTGAGCATTCGTTCCCCTCGGGGAGAAGCGGCAGAATCACGCGTAGAATGGCGGGCCGTCGCTCGTCCCAACTGACTGGGGCGGGCGGCGGCCCGTGTTGTTTGCGATTTGCGAGGCCCCCGCGTATCCTGAGTTCGTGGCCGGCACGTCTCGTGAGGCCGCGCCGTTCGATGGCCCACGACCGCGAAGGACCTACCCATGCCGGTGCTCGACCGCGAGGAATCCATCGAGCAGGCGTATTTCTTCCACACCTTCCGCGAGCGGGTGCTCGACGGCGTCCCGTCGCAGGAGGTGCTCTCGCGGGTCGGCGAGGAGCTGCTCTCGACGACCAGGCTGCCGCTGGCCGTCTCGTTCCTGGCGACCGAGATCAAGGTCATCGGGCCTGATGGCGCCGGCGATGGCCCGGCTGGAGCACTACTTCACGGCCGTTCCAGACGTTCGTCGTCACCCGGGCCGAGGAGGAGGTCGGCAGCCGGTTCCCGATGGAGCAGGCGCTGTTGATCCTCGAGCGCGAGGCCAGTTACCGCGCCGAGGAGGCCACGCGGGCCGGGCTGTTCGTCTACCAGTTCGAGGCCCTCTCGCGCAACCGGCTGGGCTACGCCCGCGGCCTCGACGCGATGGCCGACGACCCGTTCTACGACGACGACTGGCGCGACTACATCGGCACGCTCCGCTCCCGGCTCGGCGACGTCGATTTCGCCGACCTGATCTACGTCCGTTCCGCGTACTTCGTCATCGAGCGGCGCCGCCGCGACCCGGACTGCCAGCCCAAGTTCCCGACCCTCTTCGGCGAGAAGGAGGGCAAGATCGCCCGCGCCAACCGCGGCCGCGACCCGCTCTACCTCTTCTCGGCCCTCCAGCGCCAGCTCGGCTACCCGGAGGTTCCCCGCCCCAAGCGCCCCGACGAGGCCGAGGCCCGCATCGCCCTGCTCGAACAGCGCGTCACCCTAGCTCGAAAACCGCCTCAAGGCCGTCGAGTCCGAGGGCAAGGGCGACCTCGACCTCGCCCAGTTCCAGGTCAAGCCCGAGGACACCGCCGGCGTGCCGTCGGGGTGGGGGAAATGAGCGGGCAGAGAGGCAGAGGAAGACTCACGCAAAGTGGCGCGAAGTCGCAAAGGGTGAAGAAGAGCCGTGGTGATCTTCGGATCATCGAGCAGGTTGTCGATCTTGAGAGGATGTCCGATCGCGAAGTCGGTCGGTACACGTGGTTTCCGCGAGGTGTTGCCATGAACGAGCTCGGTTCCGAATGGGTCCCACTTCGGTCCGTCATCGCGAGCCGTTCGCCGCGTTCTCCCGGACGTCCTCTGCCCTCTTCCCTTTGCGACTTCGCGCCTTTGCGTGAGTCTTCTTGTCTGCTCGGCCTTGTGCCAGGCCGGGGAGCTGCGGTTCGAGCGGATCGTCATCGACGACGACTTCCCCGGCGGCTATCAGGTCGAGGTCGCCGACGTCAACGGCGACGGCAAGCCCGACATCGTCGCCCTGGGCGGCACGACCGTCGCCTGGTACGAGAACCCGTCCTGGACCAAGCGGATCATCACCGGCGCCGACCAGACGCCCGGACGTCATCTCCAGCGCCACGGCGGACCTCGACGGCGACGGCAAGGCCGAGGTCGCCATCGCCTATGACTTCGAGATGAACGAGCCGAAGCGGGGCAAGCTCGGCCTGGCGATCCAGGGCGAGGGACCGGACGACCCGTGGACGTTCCAGCCGATCGCCGACGTGCCGAGCATCCACCGGCTGCGCTGGGGGGACCTCGACGGCGACGGGATGGGCCTCCGAACTGATCGTTGCCCCGATCTTCGGCCCGGAGGCGGCACCGCCCGCGTATCACTCCGATCCGGCTCAGGTGCGTTCTTTCGGACCGGCGATGAGCCGAAATCCGGGCAATGGAAGTCCTACAACGCGGACCGTCGTCCCGTCATCCATGGCATCGCTGGTCGAGCGGATCGAAGGAAACGGTCGGGCACGAATCCTGATGGCGGATAACCTGGGCGTGAGGTCGCTCACCGGCTGGATCCGATCCGGGCTGATCGAAACATTATCTCCCATCGACCTCGTCCCCGGCGCGCCCGGAGAGGCCCCGAACCGCGGTTGCAGCGAGGTCCATCTCGGCCAGCTGAAAGAAGGCCGATCGTCTTCTCGCCACCATCGAACCCTGGCACGGCACTCAGGTCGTCGTCTACTCGGTGAAGACCCTGACAGGCTCCGATTCGGCCCCCGCACGGTGATCGACGACACGCTCGACCAGGGCCACGCCCTCTGGGTGGCCGACGTCGACGGCGACGGCGATGACGAGATCTTCGCCGGCCACCGGGGCAAGGACCACCGCGTTTCGTTGTACGACTTCGACGGCGACGCGACGCTGGGCCCGCACCGTCATCGACCGCGACATCGCCGCGCAGGACCTTCGCGGCGGCGACCTCGACGGCGACGGCACCCCGGACGTCGTCGCCATCGGCGGCAAGACGCACAACGTCGTCTGGTACCGACCGATCCGCGACGGAGACGAACCCCTGAGTCACGGCGAACCTGGAGACGAGACGAGAAAGACAAACCCCTGAGCCGCGGACGGTCTGTGTCGGGCAGGCGTTCGCCCGCCGTCGGGTTCGTTCGGATGCCCGGCGGATGCACCCTGCGGGAGCGACCTGAGTCGTCCCGGATACCCCTCGGTCAAAGGTGACGGGCCCACTCCTCGGCCTCGTCGGTGGCGTGCCGCATCGCGTGCTCGACCTTCAGGCGGTACACCTCGATCGTATCGCGGTCGGCGTCGGGGGGGACGTGGATCGCCGGCGGGACGACGCAGGCGGCGGCGTGGAAGGGCCTCGGCACGGCGAAGCGGTCCCAGCTTTTCGCCCGCCAGGGATCTTGAAACGCCAGGCCGGCGGCGACGATCGGTCGTCCCAGGCGGCTGGCGGCATAGATCATCCCCTGATGCACGTGCCGACGCGGCCCGCGGGGGCCGTCGGGGGTGAAGCAGGGGTCCACCGTCTCGCCCGATTCGACCCGCTCGGCGATGTCCCGCAGAGCACGCACGCCGCCTCGGGTCGTCGAACCCCGCACCACGCCGAAGCCCAGCCGCTTGACCACCTGCGTGATCATCTCGCCGTCGGCGTGGTCGCTGATCAAAATGTGCATCGACGGCCAGGCCCAGTAGTAGGCCGGGAACAGCATGACCTCGTGATAGAAGGCGTAAATATAACGCAGTCCAAGCCTTCGGGCGACCTCGGGGTTGGTCGTCGGGTCGGCGTAACGGAAGTGGAACCGCGTCGTGCCGACCAGCCGTCGCACCATCCAGGCCCCGGCCGCCCCAACCGCCTGGATCGCCAGCGGATGCCGGATCTTCATCGCCTCGACCTCCCTGCCGGGACCAATGACCCTTGCCGCAAACCGGCGGCACCCTACACCAAACCGCCCCGTCCGACCAGCCGAAGCCCCGGCGCCGGCAGATCCTCCAGACCTCATCCCCCTCACCTCGCCGCAGCTCGATCGTCGGCCGCTCCCCGACAACGCCGGCAGTCAACCGGAACGACAGCGGCAGGACCGCCGATCGAAGGACTTCGGGCGCCTCGACGGTCGAGCGGCCGACCAGGGCCATCTGCTCGCCGTCGAGTCGGTAAAGCTCCAGAGCCCAGGGTTTCCGATCGACGAGGAGCAACTCGCGGGTCCCGACCCTGGCGTAGAACGGCAGCTTCTTGCGGGAGCGGTCCCCCTTGCTGACGATCTCGACGGCGAAGTCGGGGCCGCCGTACCAGAAGGTGTCGCGGTTGACCGCCGTCGTGCCGGGCAGGAACACGGCGACATCGGGAACCCGGTAGTTCTTCTTCCAATTCGAAGGCTGATCGCTGACGTTCGTGCCTGCAAGAACCATCGTGCCCTCGGGCAAGACCGACCTGAAGTGCCAGGACGCCGGCCAGCCGGGTGCTGAGCCCCTGGTGCTCGTTGTTGGCGATCGGCGCCATGATGTAAACCCCATCCCAGACTTCGTCAAAGCGGTCGGCCCCCCGCTCGTGACGGTCGGCGATGAGGCGTTTTTCGAGGTCACGGTCGCGTACCAGCATGGCCATAGGTAAACCTCCTCCGTCGTGACTCGGCCGTCCGTCGGTCGGGAGTGACCGGGGGCTCCGGTCAGATCCTCCAGACGTCGCCGCCTTCGTTGCGACGCACCTCGATCTCCGGCCTCGCTCCGACAACACCGGCACTCAACCGGAACGACAGCGGCAAAACCGCCGAGGCGAGCGGTTCGGGGGCTTCAACGGTCGAGCGGCCGACCAGGGCCATCTGCTCGCCGTCGAGACGGTACAGCTCCAGAGCCCAGGGTTTGCGATCAACGATGAGCAACTCGCGGGTGCCGACCTTGGCGTAAAACGGCAGCTTCTTGCGGGACCGGTCCCCCTTGCTGACGATCTCGACGGCGAAGTCGGGGCCGCCGTACCAGAACGTGTCGCGGTTGACCGCGCGTCGTGCCGGGCAGGAACACGGCGACGTCGGGAACCCGGAAGTTCTTCTTCCAGTCGTTCGGCCGGTCACTGACGTTGATCCCCGCGCGGACCTTCGTGCCCTCGGGCAAACCGGCCTGGAGATCCAGGACACCCGCCAGCCGGGTGCTGAGTTCTTGGTGCTCGTCGTTGGCGATCGGCGACATGATGTAGACCCCGTCCCAGACCTCGTCGTAGCGGTCGGCCCCGCACGCGCGGCGGTCGGCGATCAGCCGTTTCTCGAGCGTCGCGGTCGCGCACCAGCATGGCCATCGGTCGTAGCCTCTCTTGGGGATAGGTCGAGCCCGTCGAGTTGGGCGGCGTCAGGTCGGTCAGATGTCCAGCTCGCCGTCGGCCCCGTCGATCCGCCGGACCTCGATCCGCGGCCGTTCGCCGACAACACCGGCACTCAGCCGGAACGACAGCGGCAGGACCGCCGAGGCGAGCGACTTCGGGGGCCTCGACCGTCGAGCGGCCGACGAGGGCCATCTGCCCGCCGTCGAGACGGTACAGCTCCAGGCACCAGGGGTTACGATCGACGATCAGGGCCTCGCGGGTGCCGATGCTCGCGTAGAACGGGAGCTTCTTGCGGGACCGGTCCCCCTCGCTGACGATCTCGACGAGGAAGTCGGGGCCGCCCTCCCAGAAGGTGTCGTGGTTGATCGCGGGGTGTCGTTCAGGAAGACGACGACATCCGGGACGCGGTAGTTCTCCTCCAGTTCCGGTTCCGGTCGCTGACATTGACGCCGGGGCGAACCTTGCCCAGGCCGGGCCCTGGATGACCGCTCCGGAATATCGAGTCGAACTCGCCGACGAGGTCCTGATGCTCGTCGTTCGCCTCAGGCGACATCGACGTAAACTCCGTCCCACACCTCATCGTGTTTGTCCGCTCCCCGCGCCTGGCGGTCGGCGATGACCTGCTCCACGAACGGGCGGTCGAGTACCAGCATCTCCATGATCGTTCTCCCTGGCTGAGACGGAGGTTCCGGCCGGATTCTATGAAGGCCACTCGCCCGAGAACACCTCGACGGCCGGGCCGGTCATGAACACCGACGCGTCGTCGTCGGGCCATTCCAGCTCCAGGTCGCCGCCGGGCAGGTGGGCGAGGATCTTCCGGTCTGTGCGGTCCGTCAGCACGCCCGCGACGCACACTGCGCACGCCCCGGTCCCGCAAGCCATCGTGATGCCCGAGCCGCGCTCCCAGGTGCGCATTCGGACCTCGCCACGGTCGAGAACCTGCACGAAGTGGACGTTGACCCGGTTCGGGAACGCCGGGTGACGTTCCAGCGTGGCCCCGACGGTCTCGACCGGGAAGGCGGCGACATCACCGACATACGCCACGACGTGCGGGATTGCCCATGGAAACGGCCGTCAACCGCAGGTCGTGACCGGCGACATTCACCGGCACCTCGATCGGGCGGATCGCCGGGCAGGGTGGTCGGGATCTCGGCCGCGCTGGAGGATCGGCGTGCCCATGTCGACCCGGACCCGCTGCGACCTTGCCCTGCGCGACCTCCAGGTCGAGGCGTCAGCACGCCCCGGCCGGTCTCGACGGTCACGCGGTCCCTCGGGGCGATCCCGTGGTCGTGGAGGTACTTGGCGACGCAGCGGACGCCGTTGCCGCACATCTCGCCCTCGGAGCCGTCGGCGTTGAACATCCGCATGCGGGCGTCGGCGCGTTCCGAGGGGCCGATCAGGATCAGGCCGTCGGCGCCGATGCCGGTGTGCCGGTCGCTGACGGCCCGCGCCAGGGCGGCCGGGTCGGTCCGGGAGCTTCTGGTCGAACAGGCTGACGTAGACGTAATCGTTGCCCAGACCGTGCATCTTGGTGAATCGTCATGGTCGTCCTCGTTGCAGAGAGATCCGGCGTTGCCCGGCGGTTCCGGCTTGTCGGTCGCGGTGCTCCATCTTACCCTGAGAGGCGATCTCGTCCACGATCGACCCGTCCCGCGTGCGCGCCGCCGCCAGGCGGATGCGCCGGAGTGCCGCGATGTTCGGAATCCCCGCGACGACCCCCTACGACCTCCGGTTCCGTGCCCTGGGCATCCCGGTGCGGGTCCATCCGTTGTTCTGGCTGGTCATGGCCTTGCTGGGCGGGGTCGGCACGGTCGGACGTGCCGTTCGTGCTGATCTTCATCGCCTGCGGGTTCGCGTCGATCCTGGTTCACGAGATGGGCCACGGGCTGACGGCGCGGCTGTTCGGCTGCGCAGCCGTCGATCCTGCTCTACGGCCTGGGCGGGCCTCTGCTACTACGATCAGGGGCGACCGCCAGACCCCCTGGCAGCGACTGGCCGTGATCGCAGGTGGACCGAGTGCGGGGTTGCTGCTGTGTGCCCTGACGCTGCTGGCCGGCATCCCCCTGTTCGGCCTCGACGCCGACGGACCTGCCCAATTTGCTGACCGTCCGCCTGGGGGTACTCGTCGCTCAGCCCAGCCCGGCTTTGATGAGCATCCTGGTCGGCCCTCGGATGGACGATCCGGGAGTCATCGTCTTCCAGGTGTTGATCTACATCAACTTCTGGTGGAGCTTGCTGAACCTGCTGCCGATCTGGCCGCTGGACGGCGGCCAGCTCGACGGCCACCGGCCTGGCGATGTTCAACCCGTCCAGCGGCCGTCGCTGGGGCGCACGTGATCTCGCTGCTGACGGCCGGCGTGCTGGCGATCGTGGCGTTCCGCCTGACCCAGGACCTGTTCCTGACCGTCTTCTTCGCCTTCTTCGCCCTGTCGAACTACCAGATCCTCCAGTCGATGCACGTCCAGAGCCGGTACGGCCTCGGCGACGGCGACGACGACGACTGGTGGCGGCGCCGGTGTCGGAGACAGGCGAGGAGCGGGACGCGCCGGGATCCGCTCGTTGACCGCAGATACTGAGCCCTGACGCGGCTCCTCGATCTGGCTACCGCGCTGGCGGTCGCTGGGGAGCCCTGCCGCGGCCTGGCGATGGCCTGGGCCTGTTGCTGCGGGACGGTTCCGGCCGGCCATCGGGGCCGATTTCGAGATTCGCTGCCGAGCCGGCGGCCGATCGACCGAGGTCCGGGCGCAAGGTCCGGTGCCGGCGGCGAAGGTCGGGCGTCGTGCGGGAGTTCTTCGAGACCGATCTGAAGCCATCCGGCCCGCTCACGGTCCGCGGCAACTGGGGAGGCCCGCCGGCACGAACCTTGCGGCTGCAGATCAACGGGCCGCTCGACGCCGGCCAACAACAGCGGGTCCGGAACTTCCTGCTCGACCTGCTAGGATAAGCAATGAGTGATGAGTGATGAGTGATGAGTGATGAGTGATGAGCAATGAGTGGGCAGTTCGCAGTGGGCAGATGCCGGTTCATCGCCAGTTCTCTGCCGTCTGAACTCTGGCCACTTCGTTCTGTCTTCATTGCTCATCGCTCATCGCTGAGAAGTCGCTCATCGCTGGGAGGTCGCCTGGGGTCGGTGGCCTCTTTCATTCGAGGGCCTGGGGGCCGACAATCCGATTGCGCTGACCGCGTTCGCGGGGCGATCGCGGCCTGGACGTGCGCAGGCCCGGCGCCGAGGCCCCCGCGACGCCGCCGAACCACTCGCCCGACGACGCTCAGGCCGAGACCCGTATTCTTTCGTTTCGATAGTGACGACCCGACCATGAGCCGACGCAAGCCGACCGCCCCGCCGCCTCCCGAGCCCCGCGACGACGACGACCACGAGTCCGCGGCGGACCTGTCGGCCACGACGGGCCGCGCCTGGTCATCTCCGACCTCGACGACGACGAGATTGACATCGCGCTGCCGGAGCGCATCCCACTGCTGCCCCTGCGCTCGGACGTCGTGTTCCCCCAGACGGTCGTGCCGCTGGTCGTCAACCGCCCGGCCGGCATGCGGCTGATCGACGAGGTGATGATGGGCGACAAGACCGTCGGCCTGGTCACCCAGCGCCGGCCCGACGACGAGGAACCGGGCCGGCGAGGACATCTACCCGACCCTCTGCGTCGGCCAGATCCTCAAGATGCTCAAGTTCCCCGACGGCTCGACCCGGATCGTCTGCCAGGGGCTGGTCCGCGCCCGGCTGGTCGAGGTCGTCAAGGAGGAGCCGTACCTGGTCGGCCGGATCGAGCCGCTGGAAGAGGTCATCCGGCACGGCGTCGAGCTGGACGCCCTGGTCCACCACATCCGCACCCTGTTCGACCGCCTGGTCGAGCAGAGCCAGCAGGTGCCCGAGGAACTCCAGGTCGCCGCGCTGAACACCCACGAGCCGGGCCGCCTGGCCGACCTGCTCGGCTCCAGCCTGCCGTTCCCGGTCGAGGAGAAGCAGGAGTCTGCTGGCCGAGCTCGACGTCCGCGTCCGGCTGGAAAAGCTGGCCTCGTTCCTGACCCGCCAGCTCGCCGTCATGGAGCTGGCCGGCAAGATCCAGGCGCAGGTCGGCTCGGAGATCACCAAGGCCCAGCGCGACCACTTCCTCCGCCAGCAGATCAAGGCCATCCAGGAGGAGCTCGGCGAGGGCGAGTCCGACAACCCCGAGCTGGAGGCCCTCTGGGGCCGCCTGGAAGACGCCAGGCCCCCGGCCGGCGTGCTGGCCGAGGCCGAGCGCGAGATCGAGCGGCTGGCCGCCATGCACCCCAGCTCGGCCGAGTACTCGATCGTCCGCACCTACCTCGACTGGATCGCCGCGCTGCCCTGGTCGAAGTCGAGCCGCGACCGGCTCGACCTGAAGCGCGCCCGCAAGATCCTCGACGAGGACCACTACGACCTGGAGAAGGTCAAGGAGCGCATCCTCGAATACCTGGCCGTCCGCAAGCTCAAGAAGGACATGAAGGGGCCGATCCTCTGCCTGGTCGGCCCGCCGGGGACCGGCAAGACCAGCCTGGGCCGGTCGATCGCCCGCGCGCTGGGACGGGAGTTCGTCCGGGTCAGCCTGGGCGGCGTCCACGACGAGGCCGAGATCCGCGGCCACCGCCGCACCTACGTCGCCGCCATGCCGGGCCGGATCTTGCAGGGCATCCGCAAGGCCGCCACGAACAACCCGGTGTTCATGCTCGACGAGGTCGACAAGCTCGGCGCCGACTTCCGCGGCGACCCCTCCGCCGCCCTGCTCGAAGTGCTCGACCCCGAGCAGAACAACGCCTTCCGCGACCACTACCTCGACGTCGACTTCGACCTGTCGAAGGTCATGTTCCTGGCCACGGCGAACATGCTGGAGACGATCCCCCACCCGCTGCTGGACCGCATGGAAGTCCTGGAGCTGCCCGGCTACAGCGAGGAGGAGAAGCTCCGGATCGCCCGCCGACACATCCTGCCCAAGCAGCTCGACGCCCACGGCCTGGAGCCGAAGCACCTCGACCTGACCGACGACGCGGTGACCCGGATCATCGCCGACTACACCCGCGAGGCCGGCCTGCGCAACCTCGAACGCGAGATCGCCACGCGTCTGCCGCAAGGTCGCCCGCCGCCACGCCGAGGGGAAGAAGAAGGCCGCCAGGATCGACGCCGCCGACCTGCCCGACTACCTCGGCCCCTCACGCCACTTCCGCGAGGTCGCCGCGCGAACCGGCGTGCCGGGCGTCGCCACCGGGCTGGCCTGGACCCCCACCGGCGGCGAGATCCTGTTCATCGAGGCCACCGGCATGCCCGGCAAGGGGGACCTGACCCTGACCGGACTGCTCGGTGAGTCGATGAAGGAGAGCGCCCAGGCCGCCATGAGCTACCTCCGCAGCCACGCCAAGGACCTCGACCTCGACGCCACCCGGTTCGCCAGGACCGACGTTCACATCCATGTTCCCGCCGGCGCCGTGCCCAAGGACGGCCCCTCGGCCGGCGTGGCGATCTCCGCCGCCCTGATCAGCCTGTTCCGCGACGAGCCGGTCCGCGGCGACCTGGCCATGACCGGCGAGGTCACGCTGACCGGCCGCGTCCTGCCGGTCGGCGGCGTGCGCGAGAAGGTCCTGGCCGCTCGTCGGGCCGGCATCAAGGCGATTCTGGTGCCGCGCCACAACCTCAAGGATTTGATCGAGCTGCCCGAGGAGGTCAAGGCCGACGTCGAGTTCGACCCGGTCGACACCCTCGGCGACGTGATGGCCCACCTGTTCCGCCCCGCGTCCGAGACCCGGGCCGCGAAGCCGCCGCCGGCCTCCTCGCGCGGCAAGCCGAAGGCCCCCCGAAAGCGACCCGCCACCCCGCCAGCCCGTGGTTCGGAGAAACCGGGCCGACTCCCGAGGACCGGGCTCCGTTGAGGGAACGGGGCAATCTGTCGATGCCAGCGGTGGCCCGAGGACCTCGTGTTCGGGCGCTTCATCCGTATCATGCGACCTCGAAACCTGACTTCCATGAATTCATGAATGCGGCATCGCATGACCGCGTCTTGAATGCGGGGCGATGCCCGCCAGCCGGTTGACGGAGCGAGCGATAGAACTATAATCGCAAGAACTTTCGACCCGGACGAAACAAGTCGGCTTTTCCGAAAAGCCGGCACATTTGTCCCGTGGATCACGCTTACTAGCTGTGGTACACCCTGAGGAATGAGTCCGGGGCCCCGGATTGACCCGCGAACGCTACGGCAATCACCTGGATCGGGACGTGTCGGGATGGACACGGCCCGTTCGGGATACAGAGGAGTCCGGGTCGCGCCCTCGGCCGACCCATGATGGACCCGTGAGAACCTCCGGCCGCCGGTCGGGGGTCGGATCGAGCACCCTGGAGGAACCCGTTATGATGCGCAAGATCGCCCTGAGTCTGGCCGTCCTGGCCCTGGTCGTCAGCCCCGCGCTGGCCGGCAAGTACAACAAGGTCGTCGAGGTCGGACAGAAAGCCCCCGATTTCTCGGGCATTCCGGCCTACGAGTCGAAGAGCGGCGAGATGACCAGCCTGAGCCTCCCGGACATCAAGGAGGACGTCGTGGTGCTGGTCTTCCTGGGCAACCACTGCCCGGTCGTCCAGGCCTATGAGGATCGCCTCATCGACTTCGTCAGCGACTACGAGGGCAAGCCGGTCAAGGTCGTCGGTGTCAGCGTCAACAACAACGACGCCGACCGCATGCCGGCCATCAAGGAGTACACCAAGGACAAGGGCTCGAACTACGTCTACGGCTACGACGAGAGCCAGCAGATCGGCCGCGACTACGGCGCGACCAACACCCCGCAGTTCTTCGTCTTCGACAAGGACCGCAAGATCGCGTACATGGGCGCCCTGGACGACAACATGAACGAGTCGAAGGTCAAGGAGACCTACCTCCGCGACGCCGTCGACGCCCTGCTGGCCGGCAAGGAGATCGAGACCAAGGAGACCCGCCCGGTCGGTTGCGGCGTCCAGTACAAGCGCTGAGCCGTTCCGAGCCACGCGACGTCATGTCGGCCGGCCGCGGCAGGCCCCTGACCGGCCTGTGAATTGAGGCGGCCGCATGAATTGATCCTGCCCCATCACGAGCCGCCCGATGCCGGACCATCCCCCGGCGTCGGGCGGTCTCGCGCCTTGATCGGCCAGGGGCGCGAGGTGCATTGCCTGTTACCCTGGCCCCTATAGGCCGGAACCTCCGGACGATTCGTGTTCCAGATGTTCCAGAAATGTCCGTAAATCAGGGGCCTGGGGTGGCCGGGGCAAAGTCTTCGTGCCCCGGGGCTGGGACCGCGCCACCGTCCGGGGCACGCTCCGCTTTGCCCCGGCCACCCCGATTTGCGAGGCATTCCAGAAGAGAAGCGCTGTTGTTGAGTTCCGGTATAGGGACACCTGTTGCCCTGGCCCCGGCCGCCGATCACTCGGATCAGCCCCACGAACAAAACGAAACGAATCAATTCCCCCTTGACGACTGGATTGAGAGGGTTCCCCGATGCCCCCCGCCGCTCGGTTCCGCTGCTCACTCGCCCTCGCGCTGATCGCCCCGATCGGCCTGGTCGTCGCCCCGGGTTGCGGCACCTCGACGCCCCCCGAGACGATCGCGAACCCCGACACGACAGCCGAGGCCGTCGACCCCAACGCCAGCGCGCCGATGCCGGGCGAGACCGGATCGCCCGCCGATGCGGCCTTCGCGGATACGGCCTTCGCGGATACCTCCAGGGAGGAATCGGCCTCGACGCCGGAGACCTTCGAGCCTTTCGGCGCGGAGACGGGCAAGGTCCCGAGCCTCGTCCAACCGACCGACCTGGCCGCCGCGCACGGCCGAGATGAAGGCTGAGGATGCGAGCGCGTCGGCCGGGGCCACGGACGCGAACATCACGCTCCTGCCGATGAGCTACGAGGAGTACCGGGAGAAGGTCGCCACCAACCCCGACGCCAAATTCACCATCGTCGACGCCTGGGCCACCTGGTGCGGCCCCTGCAAGGAGAACTTCCCCCACCTCGTCGAGATGCACGAGAAGTACGCCGACCAGGGCCTGAATGTCGCCTCGATCGCGATGGAGATCGACCCCACCGACCCCCAGACCATCGAGGAAGCCCGGGCCTTTCTCAGCGAGAAGGGGGCCAACTTCACCAACGTCCTGTTGACCGAACAGGATTTCGGCGGCTACGAGAAGTTCGACATCGGCACCATCCCGGCCGTCTTCCTCTACGACCCCAGTGGCAAGGAGATCCGCCGGTTCACGATGGACGACCCGAACAACCAGTTCACCTACGACGAGGTCGAGCAGGTCGTCACGACGTTGCTCAAGGGCGAGCCCCTGCCCGACGACGCCCCGGGTGAGGTCTACCAGAAGCGCGACGACCGACGCCGGAGAGTGAACCCGGTTCCGCAATCCCGATCACGACGGACGGACCCCGAGGGCCGCGGACTCGAGGTCCGGCTTCCGAAGGCGTCGGGCCGCTGATATACTGGTTGGTTCCCCTATGAGGATCGCCATGCGCCGTCAGGTGTACCGAATTCCACAACAGGGCGGCGAACCGCGGGGCGAACCCCGCGTATAGAGACGGGATGCGTCGCCACGAGACGTACCGAAACGAAGTCCAGAGCGAGGCGAGAGGAAGCGGCCCGATGAAGGACGAGATTCATCCGAAGTACCAGGAATGCAGCGTGACCTGCGGTTGCGGCAACACGTTCACCACCCGCAGCACGCGGCCGAAGATCGCGGTGGAAGTCTGCTCGAAGTGCCACCCGTTCTACACCGGCTCGGTCAAGTTCGTCGACACCGCCGGCCGGGTCGATCGGTTCAACAAGAAGTTCCAGGGCACCTATGGCAAGGCCCGAAAGAAGAAGGACGAAGCCGCCCCGGTCGAGGCCGAGGCCACGGCCCAGGGCTAGGACCAACTCTTCGTCGACGAGCAACATCCGTCGCGGACTTGCCCATCCGGGCAACCGTGACGGGCGTTGCTCATCGTCATTTCCGGGGCCGGGCCTCCGTTGACCCCGGCCGTCCCGGGCGCCGTTCCAGCGTTCCCGAGACGTTCCCCCTCTCGCGGCCGACTCAGGCTCATCTACTGCCGTGTTCGAGAAACTCCAGACGGACTACCAGCGGTTCCAGGATGTCGAGGCGGCGTTGCGCGACCCGAAGGTCGCCACCGACGCGGGGCGAGTCACCACGCTGGCCAAGGAGCGGGGCCTGCTGGCCAAGGTGGCGATCCCTTACAGCCGCTACCTGGAGCTGGGCCGGCTGATCGACGAGGCCGAGGTGCTCCGCGAGGCCGAGGCCGACGCCGAGATGCGGGCGTATGCCGAGTCTGAGCTGGACGTCCTGCGCGCCGAGCAGGCCGAGGTCGGCGATGCCCTGCGCGACCTGATCTACGACCGCCAGTCGGGCGCCGACCACGCCGGGCTGATCCTCGAGATCCGCGCCGGCATCGGCGGCGACGAGGCGGCCCTGTTCGCCCGCGACCTCTTTGAGATGTACCGCCGATACGCCGACATCATGGGCTGGAAGGTCGAGACGCTCGACTTCGTCGCCACCGAGCTGGCCGGCTTCAAGGAGATCTCCTTCAGCGTCACCGGCGAGGGGGCGTTCCGCCACCTCCAGTTCGAAAGCGGTGGCCACCGCGTCCAGCGCGTGCCGGAGACCGAGACCCAGGGCCGCATCCACACCTCGGCCGCCACCGTCGCCGCGATGCCGGAGGCCGAGGAGGTGGACGTCGAGATCCGCCCCGAGGACATCGAGACGGACGTCATGCGCGCCGGCGGCCCCGGCGGCCAGCACCAGAACAAGACCGAGAGCGCCGTGCGGCTGACCCACGTCCCGAGCGGCCTGGTCGTCGTCTGCCGCGACGAGCGCAGCCAGCACAAGAACCGGGCCAAGGCCATGCGCCTGCTCCGCAGCCGGCTTTACGACAAGATGCAGGAGCAGGCCCAGAACGAGCGCGCCGAGGCCCGCCGCGGCCTGATCGGTTCCGGCGACCGCTCCCAGCGCATCCGCACCTACAGTTTCCCGCAGAACCGCGTCACCGACCACCGCATCAACCTGACCCTCTACAACCTCGACCGCGTCATCGCCGGCGACCTGAACCTGCTGACCCGGCCCCTGATCGAGCACGACCGCAAGGAACAACTCGGCGACGTGTAGACCGGCGGCCATCGAGCCGCGGAGGGAAGTCGATGAACGAGGGCATGGATCGACGCCGGTTCCTCGGGACGGCCGCGGCGGCCGGCCTGTCAGGCGTGCTGGCAGGTCGGGCCGAGGGGCAGCAGGAGGGCGTGCCGGTCGTCGGGGATGCGGCGACCCCGGGGCCGGCGTGCCCGCTGTTGACGGAGGCGGACGACTTCGTCGACGTCAGCCGAGGGAACCCCAGGCCGTTCACGCTCGAAGGAGAGGCGCTGATCCAGGCCCGGCTCACCCCGGAGACGTGGCGGCTGGAGATCGTGCCGGACGAGTCGGCGGGGGTCGAGCGGCCGGCGCGGATCGAGGACGGTACGGCGCTGGACCTCGACGCGCTCCGGGCGATCGGGGAGGAGCACGGGGTCGGGTACCTCAAGGCGATGCAGTGCAACAACATCGCCTTCCCGCTCGGCCAGGGGCTCTGGGAGGGGGTGCCGCTTCGGGAGATCCTCCGGCGTGTTGGCCCGCTCAACAACGTGCGGCGGGTCTATTACTGGGGCTTCCACAACAACGACCCGGCGCAGATCTTCCAGTCGTCGCTGGCGCTGAACCAGGCGCTGGAGAGCCCGCCGGGGATGCCGCCGCCGATCGTCGCCTACCGGCTCAACGGGCGGGACATCCCGCTGAAGCGCGGCGGACCGGTCCGGATGATCATCCCCTGGGCGCACGGGTTCAAGTCGATCAAGTGGCTGCAACGGATCGTCCTGACCAACGATCATCAGGCCAACGACACCTACGCGCTCCAGAACAACGACCCCGAGTCGTACCTCAAAACGGCCGCCTACCTGCCGAGGGAATCGCCGACGGTCGCCGACGGCGAGCCGTTGTGGATCTCGGGAACGGCGATGTCCGGCTGGTCGGGCCTGCGCCGGGTCGAGTACTGGTTGCGGCCCGCGACCGGCGAACCGCTCGATGACGACGATCCGGCCTGGCAGTCCGCCGACTGGCGCCCCTGCACGCTGATGCCGCCTCCCCAGGACTGGCGCCCGATCCTGCCCGCCGGGACCGAGGCCGGGGCGATCTGGGGCTTCGACCCGGCCACCGGCACCCCGCGGACCTGGCCGCTGCCGTTCAGCACCGTCCCGTTCACCGCCCGTCTCGACGGCCTCCGCCCCGGCACCTACGAGTTCCGAGCCCGGACTGTCGACCTCAACGGCCTCGCCCAGCCGGAGCCGCGGCCGTACCCGAAGTCGGGGCGGAACGCCATCCCCGTGCAGACGATCACGGTGACGGCCTGACAGGTCGAGAGCCGTGTCGAGCAGCCCCCACTCTTATTGCTCATCGCCATGAATGACGATCGCCCCCGCCGACACATCCCGAGCCGGCCGCTTTCCCGGCCCTTCGAGCCCGAGCCATCCCGGCCCGAGCCGCCCCCGTCGCAGGACGCTGGCGAACCACCCGGCGACCGCTGGACGATCGGCCGGCTGCTGTCCTGGACGACCGACTACCTGGGCAAGAAGGGGGCCGAGAGCCCCCGACTGGATGCCGAGGTGCTGCTGGCCCAGGTGCTCGACTATCCCCGGGTCCAGCTCTACACCCACTGGCGGGAGGAGGTCGCCGAGCACGACCGGGCCGCCTACCGCGAGTTGATCCGCCGCCGTTCCGAGGGGGCCCCGGTGGCGTACCTGGTCGGCCGCAAGGAATTCTTCTCGTTGACCCTGTCGGTCTCGCCGGCCGTGCTGATCCCCCGGCCCGACACCGAGACGGTCGTCGTCGAGTTCCTGTCGCTGTTCAAGGGGGTCGACGCGCCCCGTTGCGTGGACGTCGGCCTCGGCTCGGGCGCAATCGCGCTGGCGTGCCTGACTCATCACCCCAAGGCGCGGTTCCTCGGCACCGACATCCGCCCGGAAGCCCTGGCGGTCGCCCGCGACAACGCCGAGCGGCTCGGCCTGGCCGACCGCGTCGATTTCCGCGAAGGGGACTTACTGGAACCGGTTGCCGACGACGGCCCGTTCGACGCGATCCTGTCCAACCCGCCGTACATCCCGACCGACGTGATCCCGAGCCTGGAGCCCGGCGTCCGCGACCACGAGCCGCACACCGCCCTCGACGGCGGCCCCGACGGCCTGCGCATCGTCACCCGCCTGATCGACCAGGCCGTCCCCCTGCTGTTGCCCGGCGGCCACCTGCTCCTCGAAATCGGCACCGAGCAGGAGCGCCCCGTCCGCGACCTCCTCTCCGCCCACCCGGAGCTGGACCTCGCCCCCACCGTCAAGGACGCCGCCAACCACCCCCGCGTCGTCCGCGCCTCGGCCGCGAAGGGCTGCAACCCGGACGATCGGCGGAAACTTCCCCGGAGGGCACGGCGTGATGGCGAAGCGACCCGACGGCGAGCCTGGTCACGAGCCGGTGACGACCTCGGTCGATCCCGAGGCGACGTCGGCCTGGCCGGGCGGGCGCGGCTCGGCCTCCGAGGAGACGGTGGCCTACGAGCCGGGGCGGCGGCCGGATGCAACGGACGCGCGGGGGCGGTTCGGCGATTATGAACTGGTGGAGGAGGTCGCTCGGGGCGGCATGGGGGTCGTCTACAAGGCGCGGCACGTCCAGTTGCACCGGGTCGTCGCGCTGAAGATGATCCTGTCGGGCCGGTTCGCGTCCGAGTCGGAGCGGCTGCGGTTCCACCGCGAGGCCCGGGCGGCGGCGAACCTGGATCATCCGAACATCGTGCCGATCTACGAGGTCGGGGAGCAGTTCGGCCAGGCCTACTTCGCGATGAAGCTGCTCGACGGGCAGAGCCTGCGCGAACGGATGACGGAGTTCTCCGGCGACCCGTCCGCGGCGGCCCGCCTGATGGCGACGGTGGCCCGCGCCGTGCATTTTGCCCACAATCGAGGCTTCCTGCACCGCGACCTCAAGCCGGCCAACATCCTGCTCGACGGCGACGGCCGCCCGTATGTCACCGACTTCGGCCTGACCAAGCACGTCGGCGACGACAGCGGCCTGACCGCGCCCGGCGTAATCGTCGGGACCCCGTCGTACATGGCCCCGGAGCAAGCCTCCAGCGAGGGCGACGGCCCGATGACACCGGCGGTCGACGTCTACGGCCTCGGGGCGATCCTCTACGAACTGCTGACCGGCCGGCCGCCGTTCCGGGCCGGGACGGCGATGGAAACGGTCGTCCTGGTCATCGAGAGCGAGCCGGCCCCGCCGCACCAGGTCCGCCCGGGGGTCCCCCGAGACGTCGAGCTGATCTGCCTGAAGTGCCTGGAGAAATCTCCCGAACGGCGCGTACGGCTCGGCCGAAGCGGTGGCCGAGGACCTGGAGCGGTTCTCGATGGGGGAGACCGTCGAGGCCAGTCGCGGCGGTTGGGGGATCCGGCTGAGACGCTGGGTGCGACGGGAACCGGAGCTGGTGTTTCGCCTGGCCGGGCTGACGATCATCGCCGCGTTGACCCAGTACAACCACCTGACCACCAAGACCTCCGAGCTGCGCGTCCACCTGGGGGTCATGATCCTCCTCGGCCTGTGGGCGCTGGTATCAATCCTCTTCCGCTTCGCCCAGCGCGGCTCTCGGCGACCGGACGGCGTCCGGCTGGCCTGGGCCGCGACCGACCTGCTGTTCCTCACGGCGATCATCCGCTGGCTCGACGCGACCGACACGTCGCTGGTGGTCGGCTACCCGCTGCTGATCGCCGCATCGGGGTTGTGGTCGCGCGTGCGGCTGGTCTGGTACACCACGGCCCTGGCCGCCGGGTTCTACGCCCTGCTCTACTTCGAGGCCGCCGCCCGGCAGGCGCTGGGCGCCGATGCGCAGTACCCCAACATCTTCCTCGCGGCCCTGGCGGTCGAGGGGCTGGTGGTCGCCCACCAGATCAAACGCCTCCGCGCCCTGAGCGCTTATTGCGAGCAACGCCGGATCTGAACGGGTGTGCGAACCGGCCTGTCCGGTCGTCGACGGTCGGGTTCCGCGGGGCCGTCGAAGTCTCGCTCGATCGTCGCAGGTCAGGCGACCGCTTGACCGGAGCCCACAATATCGCCCCACCCCCGCCGAAGTACCCCCGAGCCGGAAGCCAATCCATTGGAACGCCGCCCGGAAACGTCGGGCCGCTGAAGTCGAGGAGCGCCTGATTCATGGAGATCAACCCGATGTTCGTTGGCATGCCCTGGTTCGGCTGGATCGCGATCGTGGCGATCGTTAGCGGGACGATCACAACCATACTTAAGATGAGGATGACCCACCACGAGCGGATCGAGATGGTTCGTCAGGGCATGCACCCCGACATGAACCTTGACGAGGCGAAATCGCGAATCCCGGAGTTGTAGACCGAGCCCGCTGGGCCACGGGTCGATCCCGAGAGGTGAATCGCGGTATGATCGTTCGTTCGGGGCATGGGCCGTGTCGAGTCGATGGGCCTGGCGTGCCAACACGAGACGAAACCGATCCGCGAGGTCGCCCATGGACCACCATGCCGAGCACGAGCATCACG
The DNA here is from genome assembly GCA_963779675.1 of uncultured Isosphaeraceae bacterium. Taxonomy (GTDB): domain Bacteria; phylum Planctomycetota; class Planctomycetia; order Isosphaerales; family Isosphaeraceae; genus CAVZZM01. The sequence goes on along the minus strand of CAVZZM010000010.1, from coordinate 234,200 downwards.
ATTCCCCCGAGCGCGCCCGTAACGACCCCGCGCCCCGACCGCCACGGACCCGGTCTGCGGGATGACCGTCGAGCCGCATGCCGCGCGTGGTGGATCGCTCGAACACGACGGCACCACGTACCACTTCTGCTCGACCGGCTGTCGAACCAAATTCGAGGCCGATCCCGGGCGATACCTCGGCCCGGCCACTCCCGACGAATCGCCCCGAGGAACACCAACAGCCGGCCGAACCGACTCCGACGAATTCGCCCACCTCGTCGCCATCCCTGGTCACGATCGGCGGGCCTTCACTCCCATCGGGCTCACCCAGCACGGCCCAGGCGGAGGTGGACCCGGTCTGCGGGATGCTCGTTAATCCAGAGGCACCGCGTGGGGGTTCCGCCGAGCACGACGGCACCACGTACCATTTCTGCTCAACCGGCTGCCGCACCAGGTTCCAGGCGGATCCCGAACCGTTCTCTGGCCCCCGGATACCGCCCCGGTGCCGGCGCGATGCACGAGCACGGACAGGGCCAGGCCGCCCCGAAGCCGGCGACGCGGCCGATCGGAACAAATATTACACCTGCCCGATGTGCCCGGAGGTCAAGGAGGAGACGCCCGTCCCCTGCCCTTCGTGCGGGATGGCCCTGGAGCCGCCCCTGGGCCGCACCTCAACTCAGGTGAAGTACACCTGCCCGATGCACCCGCAGATCGTCCAGGACGGGCCGGGCGATTGCCCCATCTGCGGGATGGCGCTGGAGCCGATGGACGGTGTCGTCCGGGCCGGAGCCGGCCAACGTCGAGCTGGCGGCACATGACCCGACGCTTCTGGGTCTGCCTGGCCCTGACAGTCCCGGTGCTGCTGCTGGCGATGAGCGACCTGATCCCGGGCCATCCCGTCGTTGCGCTGGATCGGAGGCCCTCGGCGGATGGCCTGGATCGAGCTGGTGCTCGCAACGCCGGTGGTGCTTTGGGGAGGCTGGCCGTTCTTCGTGCGGGGCTGGAACTCGATCGTCTTCCGACGCCTGAACATGTTCACCCTGATCGCGCTGGGCACGGGCATCGCCTACCTTTTCAGCGTCATCGCGACCCTGCTGCCGGGCCTCTTCCCCGAGTCGCTTCGTCGACGAACACGGCGGCGTGCCGGTGTATTTCGAGGCGGCGGCGGTGATCACGACGCTGGTCCTGCTCGGCCAGGTGCTGGAGCTGCGTGCCCGGGCCCGAACCGGCGGGGCGATCCGGGCGCTGCTCGGCCTGGCCCCGAAAACGGCCCGACGCATCGAACCCGACGGCGACGAGCGTGACGTGCCCCTCGACCGGGTCCAGGTCGGCGACCGCCTGCGCGTCCGGCCCGGCGAGAAGGTGCCCGTCGACGGCGAGGTGCTCGAAGGCTCCAGTTCAATTGATGAGTCGATGCTCACCGGCGAGCCGATCCCGGTCGAAAAACGGCCCGGCGACCGCGTCACCGGCGCGACGGTCAACGGCAACGGCGGGCTGATCATGCGGGCCGATCGGGTCGGCGACGAGACGCTCCTGGCCCAGATCGTCCGCATGGTGGCCGAGGCCCAGCGCAGCCGGGCGCCGATTCAGCGGCTGGCCGACGTCGTCAGCGGTTACTTCGTGCCGGCCGTCGTCGGCGTCGCCGTGCTGACCTTTCTCATCTGGTCGACTATCGGCCCGAGCCCCCGGCTGGCGTACGCGATCGTCAACGCCGTGGCCGTGCTGATCATCGCCTGCCCGTGCGCCCTGGGCCTGGCCACGCCGATGTCGATCATGGTCAGCACCGGCCGGGGGGCCGCCGCCGGCGTGCTGGTCAAGGATGCCGAGGCGCTGGAGACGCTCGAGAAAGTCGATACGGTGGTTGTCGACAAAACCGGCACGCTGACCGAGGGCAAGCCGAAGCTGGTGGCCGTCGAGCCGGTCGGCGACGACCCCAGCGCCCGCGACCTGCTCCACCTGGCCGCCGGATTGGAGCGCGGCAGCGAGCATCCCGCTGGCCGCGGCGATCGTCGAAGGCGCCGCGTGATCGCGACATCGGCCTGCCCCCGGAGGCCGAGGGGTTCGAGTCGATCACCGGCAAGGGCGTCACCGGCACCGTCGCCGGCCGCCGCGTCGCCCTGGGCAACCGGGCGCTGATGGACCAGATGGGCATCGAGGTCGGCCCCGATCCATCGAGCCGTGCCGAGGTCTTGCGGGGCGAGGCCCGGACCGTCATGTTCGTCGCCGTCGACGGCCGGCTCGCCGGGCTGCTCGCGGTGGCCGACCCGATCAAGCCGAGCACCGCCGAGGCGATCCGCGACCTGCACGACGAGGGCCTGAAGGTCGTCATGCTCACCGGCGACAGCCACGCCACGGCGGAGGCCGTCGCCGAGAAACTGGGCATCGACCGGGTGATCGCCGAGGTCCTGCCCGACCAGAAGGTCGAGGCGATCGCGACCCTGAAGGCCGAGGGCCGTCGGGTGGCGATGGCCGGTGACGGCATCAACGACGCCCCGGCCCTGGCCGCGGCCGATGTCGGCATCGCCATGGGCACCGGCACCGACGTCGCGATGGAATCGGCCGGCGTCACCCTGGTCAAGGGGGACCTGCGCGGCCTGGTACGCGCCGTGCGGCTGAGCCGGGCCACGATGCGGAACATCCGCCAGAACCTGCTGTTCGCCTTCCTGTACAACGCCCTCGGCGTCCCGATCGCCGCCGGGGTCCTCTACCCGTTCTTCGGCCTGCTCCTGAGCCCGATGATCGCCAGCGCCGCGATGAGCCTCAGCAGCGTGTCGGTGATCGCCAACGCCCTGCGGCTGCGGAACGTGGAGTTGTGAGCACCTCGCCCCCCGGGAGCCACGGAGATGGCCGTTTGCCGGCGAACGACCCGAAATCGGAACTCTACCGCGAAGCGGTCTGGGCCACCGGGCTCGGGCTGGGCGTCAACCTGGTGCTGGGGCTCGACGAAGCTGTTCGGCGGGCTGGCCGGGGACGCCTTCGGGCTGGTCTCCGACGCGGTCAACTCGCTGGGCGACGTCGTCACCTCGGCCGCCGTGCTGCTGGCCTTGCGGGTGGCGCAGAAGCCGCCCGACGACGAGCACCCTTATGGCCATACCCGGGCCGAGGCGATCGCCGGGTCGTACATCGCGCTGCTGGTGATCGTCTCGGCGCTGATGGTCGGCTGGGAGGCCATCCAGCGGCTTCCCCGCGCCCACACCCCGCCGCCGCTCTGGACGCTCGGGATCGCCGGGGCCAACGTGGTCATCAAGGAAGGGCTGTACCGCTACAAGATGCGGCTGGGCCGCCGGCTGGGCTCCAGCGCCCTGGTGGCGATCGCCTGGGACCACCGCGCCGACGCCTTCAGCGCCCTGGCGGTGCTGGTCGGCCTGGGCCTGACCCGCTTCGGCGGCCCCCAGCTCCTCTTCGCCGACGAGGTCGCCGCCCTGATCGTCGTCGCCGCGATCCTCTGGTCGGCCGGCACCCTGCTCTGGGGCACCGCCCAGGAACTGATGGACGCCCAGGCCGACGCCGCGCTCGTCGATTCGCCGTCCGCGCCGCCGCCGCCGAGGTCGAGGGGGTCGCCGCAGGTCGACAAGCTCTACGTCCGCAAGACCGGCATGGAGTACCTCGTCGACATCCACGTCCAGGTCCCCGGCTCCTGGACCGTCGACGAGGGCCACCGGATCGGCCACCTCGTCAAGGACGCCTTGCTCGACCGCTTCTCCAACCTCCGCGACGTCCTGGTCCACCTCGAACCGTTCCCGCACGACCACGAAGGCCACCCCGGCGAGGACGAGGCCCGAGAGCCGTGAAGGTTCACGACCGATCCCAATACGTGAGAACAATTCATATTTCTTTCATTCTTGGTATCTTCATTGACCGTGGCCTGGAGACGTGTTGTATTGAACGTCGAGACACCGGCCGCATGGACCTGGTCCGCCGGCTCGGACGGAGGAGATTCAGGAAATCTCGATCGGGGGCACCTGCGATGAGAACACTGCTGGCAACGGCCCTTGCGTTCGGCGTCGTCCTCGACACGGCCTCGGGAGACACGCTCTCGGGGACGATCCGCGACGCCGACGGGCAGCCGATCGCCGGCGCCCGGGTCGACGTCGCCACGGCGGCCCCCAAGGTCGGGCCGGCGATGTTCTGCCCCTCGTGCTACCTGGACTGCGCCAGGTGGACCACGACGGGCGACGACGGTGCGTTCGCGATCGGCGGGCTCGACCCCAGCCTGAAGTTTCGCCTGCTCGCGACGGCCACCGGCATGCAGTCGCGGATGAGCGACCTCGTCGACCCGGCGTCCGAGGCGCCGACGATCGCGCTCGACCCGGTGCCGGCCGACCTGCCCCCCGACCGTTGCCTGCTCGGCCGCGTCGTCGACTCGACGGGTCGGCCGATCGCCGCGCCCTGATCAGCCCCGAGGGGGCGAAGACGAGCGATCGACGCTGGTGGGGCGTCGTCGAGGACGCTCGGCCGACGGTCTCCGACGCCGAAGGGAGGTTCCGGATGGTCCTCCACCGGGACTTCCTGGGCGTCGACCTGGAAGTCATGGCGGCCGGGTACGCAGGCGCATCGATCCCCCTGCTCCAACCCGGCCCCGACGAGCACGAGATCGTCGTCCCGATCGGCGCCCGGGTGACCGGGTCGCTCGTCGACGGAGAGGGGCCGGTCGCGGGGGTGAAGGTCGCCGTCGTCCAGCTCGATCGGACGACCGACATCCATTTCATCAAGGCGGTCGGCGCCACCACCGACGGCTCGGGGCGGTTCGCCTTCGACAACCTCCCCGCGAGCCAGCGGTACGCCATCTTCTCGAACGTGCCGGGCAACCCACCGACCTCGCCGGTGCTGGCGACGAAAGTGTTCACGGTCCCGGGCGACGGCGAGTCGCGCGATCTCGGCCCGCTCGAGATCATCCCGCCGCTGAGCCTGTCCGGCCGTCTCGAGATGGCCGACGGCGCCCCGGTCCCTCCCGGGACGCGCCTGGCACTGGGGCGCGACCCGGCCTGGGACCTCGTCGAGGCCCCCGTGGCCGCCGACGGCACCTTCGCGATCGCCCCCCTGCCCCCCGAAGCGTACGAGGTCCGCGTGGTCGCCAAGGGGGTCGATCTCGACACCGAGCGCCTGTCGCATCAGTCGCTCGGGCCGATGTCGTTCGGCCTGCGGCTCGATGAGTCGATGACGGACCTGATCGTCCCGCTGAAACCGGCCGAGCCGCGGCGCGCAATGATCGCGCGAAGGCGGAAGATCCGGCCGCGGATGCCGAGCGCGACGAGGCCCTCACCGATCTCGAACGGGGGCTCGATCCGCCGAAGGGCGTCACGCTGATTGGGAGGGTCCTCAAGGACGGCCAGCCCCGCGCCGGGGTCCTGATGGTGCTTTATCGCGACGTGCCCCTGGACGCGAACCGATCCAGGAGTGTTTTGGAAGACTCGATCGAGACCGACGAACTCGGCCGTTATGCCGTCGGCGACCTGAGCGTCGGCGACCACTACAATTTCCGGGTAGCGCCGGGCGACGGGTCCGTCGACCTGGACTGGGCCTACCACTACCCCTCGATCCAGGAGGTTCGTCCGGGGATGGCCGGGTTCGTCCGCCTGCCCGACGTCCGGCTGGTCGACAGGGACCAGGAGCTGTCGGGGATCGCCGAGGCCCCCGACGGCCGTCCCGTGGCCGGCGTTCAAGTCTCCGCGCGGGTCGCGGACGGCCCCTATCTCTCCCGACGCGAGACCGGGCCGCCGCCCTGGACCGAGACGGACGCCCGGGGACGCTTCGCGCTCCATCAGCTTCCGGACCTGCCGATCGAGTTGATGGTCTACCGAGCGAACCCCCGGGGCGGCCCCATCCTCCACCCCGCCACGTCCCGCCCCGCCCGCGATCAGGACGATGTCCGGATCGTCTTCGACCCGGCCCTGACGGTGCCACCCGAGGACCTCGACGCGCCAGGCCGGTCGGCCTTCGCGCCGTGAGTTGAAGGCCGGCGGCCATCCTGGGAATGACCCAGCCGAAGCCGTTCTTCCCCGCACGGATCATCCCGATCACGTCTCCGACGGGGATGTGTCCCTCGCGTCTTGAGTGGGTGCCGCCACGCTCGGCCCTTGGTCGCCGTTACGAACCGCACACCTCATCCCGGGCCCTTCGGGCAAGTTCGTCACAATCCCGGGTTTGGGACGTATCTTTCCAATGGGCCATTGCCGCGTGACGGGCCCCGGAACGAGGATCGCCGCCTGTCTCTCGGCTGCCTTCTTCATTCAACTTAATGCATTCATCGACGTATTGACCCTGGTTCCGTGGAACACGATTCGCTACGATTTGGGTACAAGGTTCTGGTGACGATCGGGGCGCCCTCGGCGGTCGGCGGGTCGAGACAGGGGCGGATCGCCCGGACGGCGGGCGAGACGTCGGGTGGCCGGTGACGCCGACCTCCAGAGGAGCTTCGCGAGGGCTGCTGGTATGTTCGAAGGGCTCAAGGCACTGTTCGGATCGAAAGAGTCGAAGCCGAAGCCGAAGTCGGCCGCCGGGAAGAAGGCGGCGGCCGTGGCGACGCCCAAGGCGGCGCCCCGGCCCAAGCTGCGCAAGGTCAATATCAAGAAGCGGTACACCATCCTCGCCGAGATCGGCCAGGGGAGCATGTCGAAGGTCTACCGCGCGATGGAGAACGACACGGGCAAGTCGGTCTGTCTGAAGCTCCAGGACCGGGAAAAAACCGAGGCGGCGATGGCCCGCTCGCAGGCCGCGAACCGCCCGACCGAGGGGGAGATCGGCCAGAAGATCAATCACCCGAACGTCGTGCGCACCTTCGACTTCGGCCTGACCCCCAGGAACGAGTACTTCGTCGTCATGGAGTACGTCGAGGGGACCAGCCTGACGATGGTGCGGCAGTCTCGGGTGTTGAGCCTCCCCGAGCGGATCGAGTTTCTGGCACAGGCCGCCGAGGGGCTGGCGGCCCTGCACGCCGCGGGGTTCATCCATCACGACTTCGGCCCCAAGAACCTGCTCGTCGACAAGGACGATCGCGTCAAGCTGATCGACTTCGGCCTGACGATCCCGAACACCCCCGCCTTCCGCAGGCCGGGCAACCGCACCGGAACCCTGAACTACCTCGCGCCGGAGGTCATCCGTCGCGAGTCGAAGGACGAACGGATCGACATCTTCTCCTGGGGCGTCACCGCCTTCGAGTTTCTGACCAACGGCAAGCTGCCCTACGACACGACGGCCGCCGACCCCATGACCGCCATCCGCCTGCGGATGAACGCCGACCCGATCCCCCTGGAGCAGGTCGCCCCCCACCTGCCCCCGGAACTCTGCGATCTGGTCAACCGAACGATGGTCCGTCGGCTCCCGGACCGCTGGCCCAAGGCGGCGACCCTGGCCACGGCGTTGCGCGAACTTCCGGTCGCGACCGCCCCGTAAGTCTCGGCCGGTCGCCGCGCCGCCAGGGCGAGGCGTCCGCCGCGCCGGTTCCGATCCAGGTGTCGCATCGAACCATGGGAATGGTCCTGTCACAACGGGCCCGGGCGTTGCAGGGCCGTTCCCCGCGTGTTATCGTCGGCGGAACCCGGCGCGGGGCGGCGCCAACGACCATCCGCGACCGTTCCCGACGACGACCCATCCGATCGTTCCCATCGACTCGACAACCCATCCTGGAGACGCCCCGATGACGCGCGCAGCCGCATTGATGTCGGCGACGCTCTTGATCCTGCCGGGCCTGCACGGACACGCAACGGCCCAGGTCACGCTTCAGTTCAAGTTCCCGGAAGGACGCGCGACAGCCCTCGACAACAGTCTGACTTTCGACCAGACGTTGACGATCAACGGCCAGGCGATCCCGACAAAATCGGCACGGGCGACCCGTACGACGACCAGGGTCGGCGCGAAACGGGACGATGGCACGACCCCCGTCACGCAGACGATCGACTCGATCCGGGCCGAGTTGAGCCTGCCCGGCGGGATCGAGTTGACGATCGATTCCGACGACCCCAAGGACCCCGAAGGCGAATTGCCCCAACTTCAGTCCATCCGCCAGGCCGTCCGGGCCCTGGACGGCATCTCCTATGTCCTCCTGTTCGGCCCGGACAACACGTTGACCGCCGTCGAGGGCCTCGAAACGGCCATCCCCGACGACCTCGCCCCGGAAGTCGCCGAGGCGCTCCGTCGCCAGATCAACCCCGAGACGATCAAGAAACAATATCAGCAAGCCTATGACGTCTTCCCGAAGGAGCCGGTCGTGCTGGACCAGACCTGGGACCACACCGACATGATGCCCCTCGGCGACGGCCAGACCATGACCTTCGAGCGGAGGTATCAATATCTCGGCACCATCCAGCGCGGGGGCAAGACCCTCGACCGCATCGGCCTGACGGCGTTATCCGTCGACTACGCGCTGGACAACCCGGACTTGCCCCTTCAGGTCAAGAGCAGCGACCTGAAGGTCGAGTCGTCCGAAGGGGAGATCCTGTTCGACCGCGAGGCCGGCGAGATCGTCGAGAGCAAGAACTCCAGCCGCATCACCGGCACCCTGGTCCTGACCGCCGGGGGCCAGGAATTGCCCGCCGAACTGGACCTGTCGATCGTGACGAGCTCGTCGTCGAAGCCGGCCTCGCCCTGAACGGGCGTGCGAGACGGCCGTCTCGACCCCGGTTCGGCGCGATCCTTGCAAGAACCACAACGAGGGTGAACCCCCGGACGGTCCCCGCCGGCGATCGTCCGTTCCGCCCCGTCCTGTGGTGACACAACATGCCGGAGACCACCGAAGTCCGCCCGAACGCGGACGTACAGTACGCATCCCAAGGCTGGGGACCGCTGCTTCAGCGCGACTACTGGGCGGCCATCGCGGACACCGAATGCGGGCCGGAGGACCTGGGTCGCCTGCTCCGCGAGCGGTTCTGCGAGTTCGCGCCGCCGGAAACCGCCGAGTTCCAACGGGAACGCGGCACGGCGGCCCCTGGATGTCGGCGACGAGCTGGCCATCGACATCTCCCTGATGGGGAAATGTCGGGTGCGGGTCGTTCACCGCGATGACCGGAGCGTCACCCTGCGCACCTTGCGCGGGCACCCCGAGGCGGGCCGCATCACCTTCGGCGCCCGTCGCGACGAGGCGGGCCGGCTGATCTTCCGGATCTGTAGCCGAACCCGCGCCAGCAGTCTCGTGAATTACATGGGGTTCCTCGTCATGGGCAAGCAAATGCAGGGACGGACCTGGATCAAGTTCCTCGACACGCTCGCCGCGACCTGCGGCGGCCAGATCCCCGAGGCCATCCACGTCGAGGGGCCGGTCAAGGTCGAGGAGCAGCCCGCCGATAGCCAGCCCATCGAGGAACCGACGTTCTCGTGCCAGGACCGGGAGGCGCGTTGACATGGGAATCTGGCGTTTCGGTCGTGGCTGGCCCGAGGTCGGCGCTGCGGGCCTACCTGGCCGAACTGGCCGCGCGCGACACCAACTTCGACCTGCCCCCCGAGATGATGACCCCGGAGCACGGCTGGACCGTCGATGGAACCCGCGACGTGCCGATCGGCACCGAGCCCACGGGGCCTCCGGTCGTCGATGGGCTGTTCGCCAGGGCCCGACAGGCCCTGATCAACTACGATTTCAGCGACCCGCGGATCGTCGAGGGACACTTCGACCCCGAGACCGACTTCGTCGGCCGCGACATGCTCCTGGAACTCAAGGTCCTGGGCTTCCGGTTCCTCAGCGGCTGCCGCGTGCATAGCGTCCGCGACGAAACCGGGGAAGGCTCCTCAACGTTCGGCTTCCGCTACGACACCCTCGATGGCCATATCGAGCAGGGGTTCGAGTGGTTCCTGCTGACCAAGGACCACGACAGCGGCCAGGTCCACTTCACGATCGAGGCCCACTGGCGTCTCGGCGACTTTCCGAACCTGTGGACCCGGCTCGGCTTCCGGCTGGTCGGCGGGCACTATCGCCACCTCTGGCGGGAACGGGCTGCCGGAGCGGCTCCGACGGCTGGCCCACCAGCCGATCCCAGCCGAACCCGTGGCCGCCCCCGGCGAGCTGGCCCATCGCGGTGACCCGGAGCCCCACCGCACCGCGTCCCCCGGCTCGACCGATTGACCGGCCCGGCCCGCCCGGCACACTTGTCAGGCCCCCGAAATCCGTTTGCAACTCCCTGGTGAATCAAGACGTTCCGTCCGATGGGTTCGTTTCGCAATTTGTCCGAGCCCACGCCTCGGCGGACGGTCCCCCGCGCCGCAACCCCCCTCCCCCACATCCGCATTGCCAGGGAACTCCCTTCCGGGCGCACCCGCCCCGCATTCATAGCATCGCCGCCCATGGTGCGAAACTTTCGACAAACCGACCTCGGGGTGCCCTCGGGTTCTCCGGCCAGGTGGTTGACGCGGGCCAGGCGGCTTGCGTATAGTCCGTGAACCGTTTGCAGGTGCAGGTGGCCGGTCCTCGCGTCCCGCGAGGCCGGCGAACAGGGAATCCGGTGCGAATCCGGAACGGCCCCGCCGCTGTGACCGGGCGTTGACAGGCTTCCACCCCCTCCTTGCCATTGCCGGGCGTGTCGGCTCGATTCGTTTCGTTTCGAGCTGTTCCGCCGGTGAGAAGGCTCGGGAGCCCCAGCCCGGGAGTCAGAAGACCTACCCGCACCGAAGTCGGCGTGGCCCTGCGCGGGACGGGCTCGCCGAGGATAGGCCCCATTGATTCCCCCGTTGAGGAGCCTCGACCGCGCTCTCGGACGGTCCGTCACGTCGACGGCCCCCGTTCGCACGTTGCCCGAGTGGCCGTGCCCGACGGAACGATTCGCCGAGCGATCACCCGATCGGGTGACGTCCGGCCCGGCCGACGATCGACATGACCGGACAGGCGCGCGGCGGGCGAACCGAACCATGAATGTCCCTCCCACCCCCACGCCCGCGGGGTGCGGCCGGTCGGCTTCACGCTGATCGAGCTGCTGGTGGTCATCGCGATCATCGGCGTGCTGATCGCGCTGCTGCTGCCGGCCGTGCAGGCCGCTCGCGAGGCGGCCCGGCGGATGTCGTGCGCCGCCAACCTGCACCAGATCGGCATCGGCCTGCACGGCTACCACGACACCAACAACACCTTCCCGCCCGGCGGCTGGGAATGGCGGCCGCCGGGCAACACCACCCGTCCGCCAGATCGCCTGGTCGGCCCTGATCCTGCCGTACCTGGAACAGCAGCCGCTCTACGACGCGCTGAACCTGAACACTCCGTTCGACAGCCCCCAGAACACCACCGGCGCCGCGACGGTCCTGGAGGTCTACCTCTGCCCGAGTTCCCGTCGCACCGAGCCGCGTTCCGAGGGCCGGGGGGCGTGCGACTACGGCGGGATCTACGGCGAGCGGATCGCCGGCCGCAACAGTCCGCCGAAGGGGGCGATGCTCTACGAACAGCCGTTCTCGCATCGCCGATGATCCGCGACGGCACGTCGCAGACGGTCCTCGTCGCCGAGGACTCGGCCTGGACCGACGGCCAGTGGATCAACGGCCTGAACATCTTCGACCAGGCCTTCGCGATCAACAAGGCGCCCGGCCTTCGAGAACGACATCCGCAGCGACCACCCCGGCGGGGCCGACGGCCTGTTCGCCGACGGTTCCGCCCGGTTCCTCAAGGAAACCATCGCCCTGCGCCCCCTGGCGGCCCTCTGCACGAGGGCCGGGGGTGAGGTCCTCTCGGCCGACGACTATTGATCCGATCCGATCCACCCAATCGGCCTCGGTTCGGGGCCCATCACGGAACATGCAAATTTATGGAGACGTTTTCATGTCATCACGTTCGCTCGCGATCGCGCTGACGTTCGCCCTGGCCGCCGCGCCGGCGGCCCTTCAGGCCGACACCATCACCGTCGATTTCGACGACCTCGGCCTCGGTGCCGACTCCTATGAGAACGGCGCGAACCTGGCCGGGCGGGTTCCACTCGGGCGGGGCCTATTTCCCTAACAGCTACAGTCGCGCAGTATGCGACCTGGTCCGGCTGGGCGTACTCCAGCAAGGGGGACACGACCACAACGGACTACACGAACCAGTACAGCAGCATCACCGGCGGCGACCACGGCGGCGACGGCACCTTCGGCCTGGCCTTCGGCGACGCCCAGGTTGACCCCCCGCTGGCGGCCCCCCCGTCGCGTACTTCGACCTGCCCTCCGTCGTCGGACCCGGTGGTTGGCCTGGACGCGCCTGGATCACCAACAACGACCTATACCTACTTCTCGATCAAGGACTGGCGACCCGTTCGCGGGCGACCCCTACGGGGCCAACGGCCGGCAGGACTACCTCGAAGCTGACGATCGACGGCTACAACGGCACGGGCGCCACGGGTTCGACCCTCGGCTCGGTCGACGTCTACCTGGCCGACTTCCGCGCGGGGGCCAGCGTGATCCTCGACACCTGGACGCAGGTTGACCTGTCGGCCCTCGCCGGCGCCCGTAGCCTCGGGTTCCGCTTCGACTCCTCAAGGACGACCACCTATGACCTTGGTGGCGGGCTGTTCTACACCTACATCGATACCCGACATACGCCGCGCTCGATGACCTGACCCTCATCACCGCCGTTCCCGAGCCCTCGAGCCTGGCCCTTGTCGCCGTCGGCCTGCTCGGCATTGGCCTGGCGGCCCGACGGCGCGGCGGCTCCCGGCGGCTGGGCTGATCCGAGGGGTTTCGTTTACTCGTAGCGGAACTCCGCCGTGGCGCGGCAGGGGCGGTCAGCCTTCACGCGAACCCAGTGGGCCTGGTAGCCCTCCGGGAACGCGTGGGCGACCGTCTGCGCCGGCCGGGACGCGGATCGTGGCGTAGTGTCGCCAGTAACGGTGGTCGAAATCGACCTCCAGGGTGAAGGCGACCTCTGCCCCGGCATCGTGGGACAGGCTGACGCGCTTGCGATCGTAGCCGGTCATCAGGTAGGGGTCGGAGGGCACGCCCGGCTCGACGGGCGATTCCCGCCAGGGACCGCCCCGGCCGACCGGCTTGCCGAGCTTCCAGAGATCGTCGATCGCGCCGAACCAGAGGGCCGGGCCGTCCTCGTCGCCCCGCGGAAGACGTGCCCATCCTCCGTCGCGTCGAGCCGCACGCCCGAGAGGACCAGCAGCCCGCGCCAGGTGCAGAAGTCGGCGATCCGCTTGCGGTGGCTGGCGACGGGCTTGATCCGGGCGATGTCGTGCCCGACGTGCCCGGCCCTCGGAATTTCGTAGAACGTGCCGTGGATGTTCGCCAGGTAACGCTCCGAGACCGCCTCGCGGATGCCGCGCAGGGCCCGGCGGCCGGCGTCTGTCGAAGGCGGGGTCGCCCTTCGGCAGCCGGTAGCGGCGCCCGTCGGCGCCGTTGACGATCACCGAGGCCCGGTCCACCGTGAACGACGGCTCGACCGCGGCGACCGTCGCGACCTCCTCCGCGCGGGAGTCGACCTCGGCGTCGAAGGCGAGGTCGCGGGCGTCCCGGCGTCGAGCGTGACTTCGAGGTACGACGGGTCGCTCACGTGGCCGTCGCGGGCGACCGTCCGGGCCAGGAACTGGAGGCTGCGATTGTGCGCGGCCGGGCGAACCAGGCCGGTCGTGTAACCGCTCGCGGCCCCCAGGTCGGCCAGACCGTCGAAGACAAGGGGTTCCTCCGGCGCCTCCAGGCGCGCGGAATTCATGTGGAAATAGGCCGTGATGTGGCAGGCTCGGTCGGTCTTCAGGCGGAGCCATTCGGCGTCGAGGTCCCTCGGCAGAATCAGCCAGCTATAGCCGGGGGGCGCGGACCAGCGCTTCCAGGGCGACCAGGTGCCGTTGCCCTGAGTGTCGACCTCCAGGGTCATCGTGACGGCCTCGGGCGCCGTGTGGGCGACATGCAGCACGCGATCCTCGTAGCCGGCGATCAGGAACGGGTCGGAGGGGACATCCGGATCAACCTCATCGCCGACCCACACCCCGCCCCAGCCGGCGCGGGGGCCGAAGTGTTTCAGATCGTCGTAGGCCCCGAACCAGAGGTTCGACTGCGGCTGGCCGACCATCGGGTTGTCCATCATCGAGGCATCGTCGGCGGCGAGGATGACCCGGTCGCCCCAGCCGGCAACGTCGGGGATGTACCGCAGGTGGGTCGCCAGCGGCCGGATGCCGGCGGTCGTCGCGGCCGAGAACGACGGCGGGAAGGCGAACAGGCTGCCGTGCATCACCATCAGGAACTTGCCGGGCTGGACCCCCCGGATGCGCGGCCACTCGGTGAACCAACCGTGGGACGGGTCGAAGGTGTGGCTGGCCTTGGGCAGTCGGAAGGCCGACCACGCGCCGCCGTCCCGGAGCATGAGAATCACCGAACGGCGGTCCCAGCCGACGCTCCAGAGCGGGCTCGTCTCATACGGGCTGCCCCCGAGGTCTCCGGGGCCGGTGACGTCGGTGAAGGACCGTCGCGCGATGATCCGCCAGGCGTTGCCGTCGAATTCGGCCAGGACACCGGCGTCCTCGACGCTCTCCGGCGGTCCCCCGACAAGAAGCTGATCGTAGTTCCGCGTCCCGCCCGACTCGCCGTTGTTGGCGACCACCAGCCGCCCCTGGCCGGTGTACGCCCCCTTGCCGTGCCAGCCGGGGACCGGCTTGGTGAACAGCTTCGTCACCGCGAGCGAGTGGACGTCCACCTCGTAGAGCGCCCCTTCCATGTCGTAGTAGTAGACCCGGTTCGCCGAGTCGGTCAGGTGCCGCGCCGTGGCGGTCATCCGGCCGACGAGCTTTGAGAGGTCGAGGGAGCGGACGCGACGCTCGGCGTCGATGGCATAGGGCCCGATGAGAAGCTGATTCGACTCGCGGTGGATCAAACGGTTGGCGTGGGTGCCGCCGACGCTCTCGGGGCGGACGTTGAGGTTCATCGCCTCGTCGACCTCGTAGAGCTTGTCACGCCCGCCTCGGGTCTGGTGCTGCGGATAGGTGATGTACCACAGCCGACCGGCCCAGGGCACGACGGCCCCGATGCCGCACTCGCCGTGCGAGAGGTCCGGCGTCCCCCCAACGGGCGTGTTGTAGGTCGCCAGGTGCGGATAGATGCCGCTGATCTGAAGGTAGGGAACGGGACCGCGGTTCTCCCGGGCCGTTTTCTCCGCGTCGCAGCGCCGGGACGATCCACCCGACCGCGAGAGCCAGCATCCAGCAGCCACACACACGCCCCATCGCACCATCCTCCCCTCGCGGTCGTCGGTCGGTTGCGGTCCCCGGGCCCGATTGTCCGGCCCAAGGCGCTGCGGGGCAACCCCTCGGAGTGGGCGCGGCCCGCCGGATCGCTCACGGCGCCGAGTCGTCCCTTTCCTCCCGTCCCGATCGGTATCATGGACGGGACACGGTGTCGGGACAACCGGGGAGGCGCATCGCGGACGTCGGCCCCGACCCGGCCGGCTCGGGGGCCTCAAGGGAGCACGGATCATGGATTACATCCAGCGGACCATCGACCTGGCGCGGGCGAACGTCGAGCAAGGGGGACGGCCCTTCGCCTGTCTCATCGTCGACAGGGACGGGAACATCGTTGCCGAGGCCGTCAACCGGGTCGCCCAGACGCACGACCCTACCGCCCACGCCGAGATCGTCGCGATCCGGGACGCCGCGGCCCGGCTCGGCTCCGAGACCTTCGACGGCTGCACGTTCTACATCCTCGCCCACCCCTGCCCGATGTGCCTGGCCGCCATGTACTATTGCAGCCCCGACAAGGTCGTCTTCGTCACGACCCGCGAGGACTACGGGGCCTATTACGCCGACGACCGCAAGTACTTCACGCTGGGGGATTTCTACGAGGAGATCGCCAAACCCTGGCCCCAGCGACGGCTCCCCATGGTCCACGAGCCGCGCCCGGAGGGCCTGGAGGTCTACCGGAGCTGGAAGGAACGGAACGCCTGAAAGGGTATATGAGACGATTCTCGCAGGGTGGGTCAGCGTAGCGCAACCCACCTCGATTTCAGTCGGATTGGTGGGTTCCGCTGTCGCTCCACCCACCCTACTAGACCGCCAATGACAAAATGGTAGGGCGACAGATGACAGAAGCCCTTTGTCATCATGGACTTTTGTCATCCGTCATCCCACCATTTTAGGGCTGTTGGTCTACTACAAAAACTGGAAGGCGGATGCGGCCGTCGCCGATGCCGACGGGCCGAATGTCGTGAGCAGACGCCCTCGCACAGCGAGGCCGCGCGCATGCAACGACCCCGAACTCGAACCCGTGTTCGGGGTCGAGTTCGGGGTCGCACGGGTTGATCGCGTCGAGACCATCGAGTCGTCAACGGAAACGATCGGCCACGGCGTCACCTTGCTTGCCCTGGTCCGTCGATTGATCAGGACGTCGCGGTTCCCGACCTGTTCCGGGCGCGGCGCCGGGACACCCAGGTCAAGCCGACGCAGAGGATGCCCACGGTGGCCGAGGCGAATGTCGTGGGTTCCGGCGCCACCGCCGTGATGGACACGCCGCCCGTCAACTCCGTGAGAGACACGTCGTCAAGCCCGACGATGAGGGTGTCGAGCGTGCCGTTGTAGAACGAGAAGGTGGTTGAGTTCCCGACCGCGGTGAACCGGGTCGTGAACCCTTGCCAGGTCATCGTCCCCGGCGACGTCGCGAGGTCGTTGGTATAGGCGACCCGAGGGCCGCCGTTGATGCTCAGATCGACGATCGCGGGATCGACGACCTTGGGGTTTGCGCTGGAGTCATTCGTCACGGCGCGACCGACGAAGAACGCCAGCTCGTAGGCCAGGCCCGCCGTGGTCATCACGGTCTGCTGCACACCGCTATTCGTTCCGGTGTTCAACATACCGGTGATGTCCAGCCAGTTCTGGCCGCCGTGGGGCTCGTAGTCCACCCCCGCGGAGGCGAAGTTCTTCTCCAGGAGGAGGACCCGGTTCGACGGGCCCGGGTTTCCCAGCACGGTCCAACCGGGGCTGCCGATGCTGTCGCCCGTTTTGTAGCTCCCATACTTGCCATTACCCAGGCCGGGAGACTCGAACCCGCCGTTCTCGAGGACCTGGCCCGCATGGGCCGTCCCGGCCGAACTTAGCAAAGCGATGGCGAACCCGAGTGCATGGTGAATCTTCATGGGCCGTTGCTCCCTAGCGAGACATCTGTATTAATACTTATATATTAAAAAAAAGAGACGGCGTTCTGTGACACAAAACGGAAGTCACGACGAACGTGTTGTTATGGACCTGAGGGACGGACACCCTGACGATCGAACCCCTTGTCCGACAGCGGTCCC
This sequence comes from uncultured Isosphaeraceae bacterium, assembly GCA_963779675.1. Taxonomy (GTDB): domain Bacteria; phylum Planctomycetota; class Planctomycetia; order Isosphaerales; family Isosphaeraceae; genus CAVZZM01. The sequence continues at coordinate 217,066 of CAVZZM010000010.1, read as the reverse complement.
GGCGACATCCCCATGGCTGGCCCTGGCACACCACCCATCGCGGGGCCAACTGAACGGATCTACGACAAAGATGATCTATACCCGAACCCAACTGGGCTCCGCAATATTAATCCTGAAATTTTGAACGTAAATCCTGAAAAGTTTATAGACGTCCACAGGATTGCCGTGCGGATCGGTCCCAATTCGTTCTTGCGGATGGACACGCGATCCGTTTTCTAGGCCGGTCGAGACGTGGCACCTCGTCCGAAGGCGCCGGGTTCGGCCCGACCCGGGGCACGGGTTGGGCTCGGCCGAACCAGGGGCAAGGACCGGTTCGCGTTTCTCGATCAAACGGACGGGACGCGGGTCGATCACCCCACCCCGCATGCCTGCCGGGCGCGGTCGAGGACGATCCGGGCAGTTGCGCGGGCCTTCTCGGCGCCGTGGGCGCGGACGGCGGCCACCTGGTCGGGGTGGGCGAGCCACTCGGCGCGGCGGTCGCGGGCCTCGGCGAAGCGGGCGATGATCAGCTCGGCCAGGCGGACCTTGACCGTGCCGTAGCCGAGCCCGCCGGCCAGGTAACGCCGCTTGATGTCCTCCCACTCCTCGGGCGGGGCGAACAGGCGGAACAGGACGAACAGGCCGAACTCGTCGAGCTTCGGTTCCGGGTCGCCGGGCTCCTCGGGCGGGCGGCTGTCGGTGACGAGTCGCTTGCACTTCTTGGTGATGACCTTCGGGTCGTCGAAGATGTCGATCGTGTTGTCGTAGCTCTTGGACATCTTCCGCCCGTCGGTGCCGGGCACGACGGCAACGTCCTTCAGGATGTAGGGCTCGGGCAGCTTGAACGTTGCGCCGAAGGTGTTGTTGAACCGCTCGGCGACGTCGCGGGTGATCTCCAGGTGCTGCTTCTGGTCCTGGCCGACCGGCACGGTGTCGGCGTCATAAAGCAGGATGTCGGCGGCCTGGAGGACCGGGTAGGCGAACAGGCCGTGCTCGGCGGGCAGGCCCTGCTGGACCTTGTCCTTGTAGCTGACGCACTTCTCCAGCCAGCCCATCGGCGTGACGCTGGTCAGCAGCCAGGCCAGCTCGGTCGTCTCGGGCACGTCGGACTGGACGAACAGCGTCACCGCCTCCGGGTCGATCCCCAGGGCCAGCAGGGTGACGACCACGTCGTCGGTGTAGTCCCGCAGCTTCGCGGCATCGCGGGTGCTGGTCAGCGCGTGGTAGTTGGCGACGAAGTAATACACCTCGTTGCCGCGCTGGAGGTCCAGGAACTGGCGGATCGCGCCGAAGTAGTTGCCCAGGTGCAAGGGGCCGGACGGCTGGATTCCCGACAGGACGCGCATGGTGCTCCCTGGTCGTAACATGGTCAAGGGATTCGGGATCGGATCGACGCCGGCCGCGTCCCCGGGCATGCGAACGAGCCGTCGGCGCCGGGACCGGCCCCGGCACGAGTGACGATTCGCCCATCGTACCACCGGGGCCTCGATCGGGCCACGCGAAGTCGACCCGGGGCGCTCGGCCCGCTCGTGTCGGCGACAGCGGGGGTGCTGATGTTACCGATGTACAACGAGGAGGGCCCGCGCGTTCGGATCGCACCGCAAGCTGCCCCCGGAGCATCGCCGCGGCCTGATGGAATTGGTGAGAGGACGTCCGACGATGGTTCGCATTTTTGACGACTTCGGCATCCGCTTCGAATATCCGAACGACTGGGAGCTGGACGTCGACGACGACGGCACGCGGCAGGTGATCTCGCTGCAATCGCCGGAGGGCCCCGCCTTTTTGATGGTCACGCTCGACGGGGAATGCCCGCCGCCGGCCGAGGTCGCCGACGAGGCGCTGGCGGCCATGCAGGCCGAGTACCCGGAGCTCGACGCCCGGCCCGTGCTGGAGGTCATCGACGGCCAGCGGGCCGTCGGTCACGACCTGGATTTCTTCAGCCTGGACATGACCAACGGCTGTTCGATCCGCTGTTTCCGCACCCCCCGCCGCACCGTGCTGGTCTTCGCCCAGTGGTCGCAGGTCGACGACGACGAGACCGCCGAGCAGATGCGCGCCCTCGCCAGAGCATCCGAGGAGACCGACGCCTGAACGGAGAACCGCCGCCGTGGCCGGTCAGGTATTGGGATCGGATCGTGCCGAACGGGCCGAGGTCGCTCGATCCAGGAACGCGACCAGCCGCTCGGCCAGGTCCGGCCCGCCGACCTCGACGACATCGGTATGATGCGGCTCCGGGGACCTCGATGAAGGTGGGCGGCTCGGGGAAGGCGGCGGCCAGGCGGCGGGCGTCCTCCAGCGGGGCGATGCGGTCGTCGTTGCCGTGAACGATCAACACCGGCACGCGGACCCGGGGCGCCAGGTCGATCGGCCGGGGACGGTCGAGCCGGACGCCCGAGAGCCGGCCGGCCCGCCACAGCAACGGCCCGGCCAGCCATCCCGGCAGCCGTGATCGTCGCAACCGGAACCCGACGCTGCGTCGCAGGTCGGCATAGGGGGACTCGAGCACCAGCGCCCCGATGCGCGCATCGTCGACCGCGGCCCGCAACGCGATCGCCGCGCCCATCGAACGTCCCCAGACCGCGAAAACGGCCAGTCGAGACGAATCGACATGACCGCCTGAAACCAGCCTCCTCCGCATTCTCGACACCGCGGGACGGTCCTCGCCGCCGTCGCGACGATGGTCCCGTCGCGACAGGGCATCGAGCCAGCCGCGGAGGTCGTCGGCCTCCCGGGCGCCGAAGGTCGTCCAGGCCCCCGCGCTGCGGCCCCGGTTGCGGCCGTCGAGCAAGGCCACGTTCCAGCCTTGCGCGGCCAGCAGCTCGGCGCGTTCCCGCATCGCCGCGCGATCCTCGGCGAACCCATGAAGCAATACGGCGGTACGGCCGCCGGGCACCGCCCCGGATCGCCACGCCCCTTCCAGCCGAACATCGTCAACAGTGCGGATCGCGATCGGTTCCCAGGGATCGGGTTCCACCGGCGCTTGCCACGGGCCCTCGCCCGGACGGGCTCGACGCCCTGGCCGGACCAGCGCCCACGCCCCCCACTCCGACCGCCACCAGCACGACGCACCCCAGCAGCCCCAGCGCGAACCCCAGGATCGCGACGACCCCGGGCGCCACGAGGCCGGGCCAGGCGGCGAACACCGGCCACCCAAGGACGAAACGGGGCCGGACAACACCAACAGTCCACGGCACGAACCCGGATCGTTGCCAGCGCGGTTCTCCCCCCTGCCCCGCGTCCGGGCGTTTCGGCAACGGGCGACCGGCCCCCGGTTCCCGTTCGATCCCCCCGTCCAAAAACGTCGTGGTGACGATCCCCTGGCCCTCCCAGCGCAGGCGGATCGCCCCGCGCCGCCAGGTGCGCAGGACGGGGACATGCCGGATGTCCAGCGTCGCCAGCGCATCGTGGGTTTCGATTGCCGGCGGGTGCTGGCTGACCACGACGAGGCCCGGACGGGCCAGTCGTACAGCCAGGGCGGATTGGCGCTACGGCCGCCGTGGTGGGGAGCAAGCATGCCGATGATCGGCGCCGTCGGCCGCGCGACCAGCTCGATCAGGCCGGCGCCGTCGAGGTCGCCGGTCAGCAACACCCGGCGTCCCCGTGCCGACAGGGCGAGCACGACACTGCGGTCGTTGTCGGGGGCCGTCGGGAACCAGCCGGCCGGAGGATGAATCGCGGCGATCTCCAGCGGGGCCGCGGTCTTCGGCGCCGCGACCCCACCCCAGCGATCACCGGCCGCGACCAATCGTACCGGAACGCCCCGCGACCGGATGCGCGTCAGCAGGGCGTCGGCGTCCGGATTGGTCGGGCCGCCGAACCCCGACGCGACCCGCACGGCCCCCACCCGGAACCGTTCGAGCAGGTCGGGCAGGCCGTTGTAATGGTCGGAATCGGCATGAGATAGGATGATCTCGTCGATCCGCGACACCCCCCGCGACCAGAGGGCCGGGGCGATCACGCGACGGCCGACCATCGGGTCGCCCATCCGGCCGCAGTCGTAAAGCATCGTGCGCCCGTAACCGTCGCGAACGATCACCGACAGGCCGTGGTCCACCGCCAGCACCTCGATTTCGGGGCCATCCTCGCGGGGACCGCGCAGGCCCATGACCGCCCCGACCGCCAGCCACGCCCCCACCGCGACCCCGGCCCCCCAGCGCAACCGGGACGGGCGGCCGGGCCACCGAAACAAACACCGACAGCGCCCCCAGGGCGTAGAACCCCAGCACCCACCAGACCGCCGGGCCGACCGTGAAGGCGTGACCGAACGGCAACGCCGCCCCCCATCGCACGATCGACTCCGACCACTCCAGCAACCACGACGCGGCCCACGCCGACGGCCCACCCAGCGGCGGCCAGAACGCCGACAGCGGCAACGTCCCCGCCGCCAGCACCAGCGCCATCGAGGTCATCGGGATCAGGGGCACGTTCAGGAGAATGCCGATCGGCGCGATCAGGTGGAACCGCAGCGCCATCAAGGGGGCCGTCACCAGCCCGACCACCGCCGAGACCACGAGCATCAACGCCACCTGATCACGCAACCGGAACAATGCCTTCTTCCACGCCGGCGCCAGTTTCCGCTCCAGGGCGTCGAGCGGGTTGTCCGAGAGCCGTAACGTGAAGGCCACCCAGCCGAGTTCAAATGAGGCCCGGGGCACGTTCCCTTGCAGGAACCGGATCGCCCGCGGCACCAGCCAGAAGATCGCGCCGATGGCCAGGAACGAGAGCTGGCATCCCGTGTCGAAGAGGTCCGTCGGGTTCCAGAGCAGCGTCACCAGCGCCGCGGCGGCCAGGACGTTGGCGGATCGGGTGGCGCGGAACCGCAGCACCGACAGGCAGACCACCAGGGTCATGGCCGCCGAGCGGACCAACGACGGCACGGCCCGACCAGCACGGCGTAGCCGATCGTCGCCGAGGCCGACAACCCCGACGACCATTTCGGCCCCAGCCCCGCCAGCCGGCAGACTCATCAGCAACGTGAGCGCGAGAACTTGCAAGTGCAACCCGGAGATCGCCAGCAGGTGAGTTGTTCCGGTGCGGGCGAAGGCGTCGTTGACGTCGGGGCCGACCGCCTCGCGACGACCCAGCACCAGCGCCGAGGCGAGCGGGGCCGTCTCCGGCCCGAGGCCCGCTTCGAGCCGTGCCAGGCTCCACTCGCGGGCCTGGCCGAGCCAGCGCCGCCACGTCGATCCCACCCCGTCGGGATCGACCCAAACCCCCGAGCCGTCGGCCGACATCCGCAGGCGAACTCCGTCGCCCCGCAAGGCCGCGCGGGAGTCGAACTCTCCCGGATTGAGCGGCCCGGAAACCGGCCCCAGCGCGCCGACCACCTCGACCGGCTCCCCCATCGCGAGGTCGGGGCGATCGCCGTCCACATACAAAGCCACCCGGCCCGACGCCGGTTGCCAGCGCGCCCCGTCGAAAATGCCGGAAACCTCCAGCACCGTCCGTGTCGAGCCATCGCGTCGAGGTGACTCCGGCGGCCGGAACCGTGGCTCCGCGACCAGCACCCCGCGCACCCAGGACGGGCGGGGACGGTCGCCCTCAACGATCGACCAGGCCAGGTGATCGGGCGGGAGGTCCGACCATCGGTGATGGTGCCAGCCGCCCCCGAGCGCCACGAACGCCGCCACGATCGCCAGCCGCTGAGGCCGTTCCCGCCTCCTCAATACGGCCGCCATCACCGCCAGGACCAGCGCGAGGATCGCCCAGGGGGCCGTGTCCAGGGGCCCGCGTAACGATCGACCACCACTCCCGAGGCGACCGCCAGCGCCATCGGCAACAGCGGCGCGGAACCCGGCCGCCGGGGCGTTCGGTCGCGATCTTCCGGCCTCGTCGCCGCCATCGCTCACGGTCCAGCCCGTCGAACCTCGCGCCCGGTGCCCTGGCCCTCCAGGGCAATCCATCCGGTCATGGGGTGCCCCAGCGTAACGCGCCGGAGGACCGGTCGAAAGGACCGGCGCGGTCATGTCGCGATACGGCGACGCGCGTCCTTTCAACGGCCCGGCCTCAAAGGGTGTACGAGAAGGTCGGCCGGGCCACCATGACGTCGATTCCGATGGTGGGTTCCGAGGACTCCACCCAGCCTTCTCGTACACCCTTTCAGGGACGCGGGGCTTACAGCTGCCAGGGTTCGCGGGCGGGGCGCGACTTCAGGCGGTTGGCCTCGGCGTCCCCTTCGAACTCCTCCCGGCTCGGGTCGAGCGTCAACTTGCGTTGAAGAACCCAGGAGAGGGCGGCGGCGTGGCAGGCGATGTGGGAATGCCGCATCACCTCCGGGTTGGCGGCGGTCTGGCCCCGCGACTTGATGCAGTCGAAGAAGTCGCGGGCGTGGGCGGAGACGTCGAGCCCGACCTGCGGGTTCGCCGTGATGCCCGTCAATTCGCTCCTTGAGCGAGGCGGGATGGACCTCGATGCCGCCGTTGTCCCCCGTCTCGACCCAGCCCTCGTCGCCGACGAACCGGACCGGGCAGGTGCCCAGCTCGGTGATCCAGCCCGGACGTTCGCCGAAGGGGGTTTCGAGGAAGTCGAGCACCAGCTTCACGCCGTTGGCGTAGCGGGCCGTGATCCCCTTCTCCGAGGGCTCGTACTCGACCGGCATCGTGTCGTCGGCGTCGTTGGCCCACTGGCAGAGGTCGACCGTGTGGGCCCCCCAGTCGAGCAGGCGGGCACCCGAGTCGAAGTCCCAGTATCCGCGCCAGCGGCCCTCGACGTACGTCTCGTTGTAGGGACGCCAGGGGGCGGGGCCGAGCCAGAGGTCCCAGTCCACGACGTCTCGGTCCGGGGTCGGCTGTCCGGGCAGCCACGGGTCTCGATCGTCGGCGGTGTAGACCGAGGCGTAGCAGCGTGTGGAGGTTGCCGAGCTTGCCGCTGTGGGCCAGTTGCACGGCGGCCTGGAAGTTCGGGACGCTGCGGCGCTGGGTGCCGGCCTGGAAGACGCGCTCGGTCCGCTTGATGGTGTCGGCCAGCTCCTGGCACAGGCCGATGGTCAGGCCGCAGGGCTTCTCGCTGTAGACGTCCTTGCCGGCCTCGGCCGCGAGCATCGAGGCCGTCGCGTGCCAGCGGTCGCCGGTGGCGATCAGGACCGCGTCGATATCGTCCCTGCGCCAGCAGTTCCCGGAAGTCGCGGTACAGAACACAATCCTGGTTGCCATAGTGCCCGTCCACCAGGGCCTTGCCCGCGTCGCGACGGCTGGCCTGCACGTCGCAGATCGCGACGCACTGGACGTCCGGCACCTTGAGCATGGCGGTGAGGTCATACGTGCAGCGCGGGCCGATGCCGATGACCCCCAGCGTGATCCGTTCCGAAGGCGCCGCCGCGTCGTCCCGACCGAGTGCCCGCGCGGGGACGATCGTCGGGAAGGATAGCGCGGCGCCGGCCGCCATCGACCGCTGCAACAGAACGCGACGGGTCAGGGTCGAGTTGGTGCTTCGCATGGTTGTGCGTTCTCCCTTCGATAACGATTCAGGTGCCATGCGCCGCCCACGCGGCCCTCGGACCACCGCGGCCTTTCGACCGGGTTCGGGTTGCGTGCGGCGTGGCCCGAAGGCCGGGCCCGGGGACCGAGAGGGCCGCCCCCTGATCCGTATCTGAACCGTTCCGGGACCGTGAGGCAACGATTTGGTCTCCGCCCACGCCGATTCGACAGTCGCTCGTTGCGCGGACCACCTTGAGGCCGGGGAGCCCGCCCCCGGTCGTCTCGATAGGCCCTCGCGACCGTTCTCAGGCGACGGGGGACCGTTCCGTCGCGGGGGGATGGGGGGATGCGACGTCCGACGTCCCGGGCGCCGAGCCATGCAAGGTCCTCCGAGGCTTCGGGCCGGGCGTCCCGACGAGCTTCCAGATCATCCAGAAATGGGACAGGCTGCCCGCGATCACGAACAGGTGGAACAGCTCGTGGGGGCCGAAGACACCCGGCCAGAGAACGGGCCAGCCGAACAGGTTGACGATCGCCCCCACGCTGTAGAACAGGCCACCAATAACCAGGGGACGCAGGGCGCGGTGCGACACGGCCCGCGCCAGCTCGGCATAACAGAAGATGCTGCCCCAGCCCATCCCCAGGTACAGAGCGGTGCCCACGGACGTCGGCAGCGGCACGCCCAGCGCCAGGAAGGCCGAGGCGACCGTCGCGACAAGCCAGACGCTCAACAGGGTCCCCCATCGCCAGCGCCCCCGCAGCAGGCCCCAGACCAGCGGCGTGTAGGTCCCGGCGATCAGGACAAAGATGCCGGCGCGGTCGAGGCGGTCCCAGGCCGCGAGCCGTTCCGGGGGAAGGTTGAGGCCGTGGTAGAGGGTGCTGGCGGCATAGCAGGAGGCCAGGCTCAGCCCATAGATCATCAGGACCAACCGCCGGACCGGATCGCCGCGGCTGAGCCGCCAGAGCAACAGGATGCCGAACAGCGCCAGCAGCAGGCCGGCGGCGTGGCTCCAGGTGTTCACGGGCTCTCTGGGATCGAGGAAGATCATGGTGCCTCGTCGGGACGGTCGTCAGGTCGGGACAGTACGTTCCGGTTGATATGCAGGAACGGGGCCGGGACGCGATCCACACGAGGAGGTCCACAACTTGCGTTGCCCGGTATCTTCCGCCGGCCTTCCTGGTTATAATGAATCCCGGTTGGTCTGACGACCGAGCAAGCGAGGTCGGCCCATTGCGGGCACCTGCTCCGAGCTTCCTCTCTCGCCGTTCCCGCCGATCGGGCTTCCACTTGAGCCCCTTTCTCTCCGGTCCGGAAAGCATCGTATGGGCCGGCACGTTTGCGTCCAGGAGATCCGCGGTGGGCAAGAAGTTGTATGTCGGGAATCTGACGTATCAGGTCAGCAGTTCCGACCTGGAGCAGCTGTTCTCGCAGTTCGGTACCGTTCAGAGCGCCAGGTCATTGAAGACCGGGACACGGGTCGGAGCAAGGGTTTCGGCTTTGTGGAAATGGATTCCGAGGCCGAGGCCCAGGCGGCCATCGATGCCCTGAACGACCGGGAACATGACGGCCGTCGCCTGACGGTCAACGAGGCCAAGCCCCGTGAGGACCGTGGCGGTGGCGGCGGCTACGGCGGTGGTGGTGGCGGCCGTGGCCGTGGCGGCGGTGGTGGCGGCGGCTACGGCGGTGGCGGCGGCGGCTACGGCGGTGGCGGCGGCGGCCGACGTTATTGATCTCCGCCAGTACGGAGGTTGTCGAGGGGCCCGCTCGTGCGGGCCCCTCGATCTTTCTTTCCGGCGGTCTTCCTTGGAATGGCTTCCTTGGTGACCTCGTCCCCAACCACCGGGAGGCCCTCATGAACCCGAAGCATCTCCACACCCCAGTCTCGACCCGGGCACGCTGCCCGGTTTGCCAGCAACCCGTCTACTCCCGCGCCGGCATCCATCCTCAGTGCGCGGTTCGTCAGTCCGAGCCGCCCCGGCCGAAAACCGATCGAAACGTCCCCAAGCCCATCGAGACCTCGACCCCGAACAGTGAACCCGGCGATGCGGAACCCGTGGGGAGTTCCAGCAGGACCGTTCGCCCCGGTTCGGTCCCAGTTTCCCGGTAATTCAGACCCCGGGTCATTAGGTTACGCTGATCCGAGGTCGATCGATCCATCGACCGCCGGACACGGTCGTGGGAAGGACGCTCCGCTCCCGACGAGGCTCGTCGGCGAGTCGATCGCCGCGTGCCGATTCGACGGCATCTGGCCGCGTCCCGGTCGTGCCGCCAGGCGAGCGATCACCCGACAATGCCGGGATCGGTCGGGACAGACGCGCGGCCCGTTATGGGGACCACAACGCCGGCCCTGGTCGGGGCGATGTCGCCCCGAACACGGTCCGGGCCGCCGTCGCTCGTGTTCCCGCGAGTCGCGATTTCGGAATGAATGGAGACGACCGGGGTCGAACCGGCAACCTCCTGCGTGCAAGGCAGGCGCTCTCCCAGTTGAGCTACGTCCCCGAACGCGATCATTCTAAACGGGGACTCGGGGATTGAGAAGAACAGACTTCGGGTTTGCCAGGTTCGTTCCCGGATCGGTTCTCCGTCCGCACGGCTCGGGCGGTCGTCGTGATGGGGTGGGAGGCCCGGCATGGGCCGCGCCCCCGGAACGGGTGCCGCATCGAACCCGGGAATGTCCCCGCGTCGAGGGTGACGTTGCGCGAGCGGTCACGTAACATCCTGTATGATGTCAGGAGATCGGCGGTCCCGGGGGACGGACACGTGGGGTTGCCCGCGCGTTCTCGTTCCAGGCCCCTCCCGACGAGTCGATAACGCCGTCACGTCCCTGGTACGGGTTCCCGAGCACGCCGCGGCCTGAGACGGAGGCACCACCCGCCATGTCGCTCCGACGATTGATCTTCTACTACGCGGTGATCGGTGGCTGGTCGGCCTTCGGGGGGTGGTTGTTCGCGGAGCAGGTCTTCGCCTCGGGAGACGTTTCCGGCGGCTGGGTCGGGGTGGCCGCCACCTGCGCGACCGTCGGCGCCGCGATCGGGGCGGGGCTGAACCTCGTGGCGGGGATGGCCAACGCCCAGTGGAAGGAGCTGCTCCGTCGCGCGGCCGGCGGACTGGTGGCCGGAGGCGTGGGGGGGCTCATCGGCGGCGGGCTGGGAAACCTGCTCTACACCTGGCTGGGCCTTCCCCGGGCCCTCGGCTGGATGATCCTGGGGGCGGCCATCGGCCTTGGGGGAGGGTTGTCCGAGCGTTCCCGCCGCGAGGTGCGCAACGGGCTGATCGGAGGGACGATCGGCGGCCTCGTCGGCGGCCTGCTGTTCGATCCCCTCCTCAGCGCGATCCCCGCCGGGACCGGCATGACCAGCCGGGCGACGGCCTTCGTCATCCTGGGGTTGAGCATCGGCGCGCTGATCGGTCTGGTTCGGGTCGTGCTCAAGGAGGCGTGGCTGACCGTGCTCGACGGCTACCGTCCCGGCCGCCAGGTGATCCTGGGCGACGGGACGGCGATCCTGGGACGGGCCGAATACGCCACGCTGCCGTTTCTGGGCCCCGGTGACGGCAAGATCGAATGGGAGCACGTTCGCATCTCAAGACGGCCGGATGGCCGCCACGTCGCCGAGCCCAAGGCGTCTCCCGTGATCGTCAAGCGGAACCAGCAGCCGATCACGGAACCGACGCCGCTGGCCGATGGCGACGTCCTGACCCTCGGCGGCAACAGCATCCGATACAACGAGCGCGGGCGACGGGCCACCGAACGAACCAGCGGCCCGACGTTGTCGGCATCCCCAAAGGGGACCCCGACCGCAACGCGAGGCTCCGTCCCGCCGCCGGCACCGGCACCGGCACCGGCGCCGGCGATGGCCCCCGAACCCACGCCTTCCGGTGGCATCGGCGGCACGCCGACCGTCCCGGTCGGCCGGCCTTCGACCTCCCGTCCCACGCCCACCGAGCCCAAGACCACGCCCAAGACCACCGAGCCCAAGACCAAGCCCGAGCCCGCGGCCGGCAACGGTGCCGCGAGCGCACCGTCCGAGAACCGCTGTCCGCGTTGCGGTCGTGCCGCTGCGGTGGGCCAGCGGTACTGCATCGTCTGCGATGAGAGTTTCTGAGCGGGCTCGACAGCCGATGACCGATGACCGATGACCGATGACCGATGACCGATGACCGATGGAAGAGTCGCCGAGAGGTCCGTCCACGCTCCACAACAGGTCCGTCCACGCATCCAGGGTCATTCGCAGGTCTGGCCCGGCCGTCTTCCCGGGAGGGCGAGGCTCCCGCCGAGCCACTCATCCCGACAGCTCGGCCGGAGCCTCGCCCTCCCGAAAACCGACATTTGAATGACCCCGTCCACGCAACACGAATCGTCGAGGAGCCGTCTGATGGCCGGGAAGCAACCTTTGATCGACGCGACGGTCGCCGCGGGGCTGGTGGTTGCCCTGGGGGCCGTCTATCTGCTGGACCGAGCACCGGCCGCCGAGCTGGTCGGCGCCGAGGTCACGGTCGAGCAGGTCCAGGTCACCGACCCGGTCCCGGAGCCGGAGCCGTTGCGACTGGCGGTCACGCCCAGGCAGTACGACGACATGGGGGCCCTGCTGCGAAAGCTCGGGCCCGGCTACCGCTACGATCCGATCGAACTGGAAGACCTGGAGGACTACGACCGGATCGCCGACTACGACGTGATCTTCGCGACCTGCGGCACGATCCCCGACGCCTGGGCTGAACCGGGAAACCTGGGAGACGGCGACCGCCCCGGGGTCGTCCGGGTGATGGTCCGGGACGCGGTGGTCGATCGCGTCCGCGAGAGCCTCCAGCGCCGGGTGCGCGCTGGAGGAACGCTGTATGCGTCCGACTGGCGGCTCGGGTTGCTCGACATGGCCTTTCCGGAACTTGTCGACGAGGAGCACGTTTCGAGAGGCCAGCGTCAGCGGATCATGGCGGAGGTGGTCGATCCGGGCCTGGCCGACGTCATCGGCCGCGAGTTGCCGCTGCGCTTCGACCTGGACGGCTGGTATCCGGCCTCGGCCCTGCACGATCGCGAGACGACCGTCTACCTCCGCGGCCGCTACGAGGCCGAGCAGGGAGGTACCGACGTCTCGCCTTTACTGGTGAAGGTTCCCTACGACAACGGCACGATCATCTTCACATCGTTCCACAACGAGAAGCAGAACAGCGCGCGGGAACTCGACCTGCTCCGCTATCTGGTCTTCGCGGCCGTGACGGCCCGCGACGTCGCGGCGGTCAACCAGGAACTGGTACGGGGCGGCTTCTCTCCCCGCAAGCAGAACCTGCTGAGCGCCTCGCCCGAATCCCCCTCGGTCACGAAGACCTACCGTCACGAGGCCACGGGCAACCTGCGGTTCGTGCTGAGCTTCGGCGGTGGCGGGGCGCGGTTGCGGCTGGACGTCCACGGGCCTGCCGGTAAGTCGCTCTCGAAGTCGGGCACGTCCGACCTGGCCATCGAGGTCCCCGACGCCCCGGCCGGCGAGTGGTCGTATACCGTCACCGCCGAGCAGGTTCCTTACGAGAACTATCCGTTCTCGCTGACCATCGGATCGAAGTAGGGTGGGTGGAGTCCTCGGAACCCACCGTGTTCACGTCCGAGATGGTGGGTTCCGAGGACTTCACCCACCCTACGCGGGCCGTCCCGTTCTCGCGGATCATCGGATCGGAGTCACGTCCGATTCTCGTCCGGGGGGATGCAAAGGCAGATCAGGGTGGAATCGTCGTTGACGATCTGCCGGCGGGCGCGACGGTCGTTGATCTCGGCACGCCAGGTGTCGAGGTCGAGGGTCGGGAACCGCTCCCAGTCGGGCGGCGTTCCCTGCTCGACGTCGCGCAGGAACGCCTGGGCGACCGCGTCGGTCGCCAGGAGGAACAGGTCGCCGGGCAGGCAGTCGCCCCGGGCGTCGAGAAAGGCCGGGATGCGGGTGTCCGATCGCGTTCGTAACAGGCTCGGGGCGATCCCGAAATCCTCGGACGACGCGATCGGGAACGACACCAGGAGGCGGCCGTCACGGACGTGGAACAGGCAGGAATCTCCCAGCGCCCAGGCCCTCCAGCCCGCCGTCCCTGTCCCCGTCCCCAGTTCTCCGTCCGGGGCCGACCGGGCGTCGTTGTCGATCGGCGCGCGTTGTCTGGAAGATCAACAGCGTCGCGCCGGCCCCGGTCTGATCGACCTTCGACTGCTGCGTGTAGCGGCGGGTCGGGTAGTCGATCCGACGGAGCCACTCGTGCCGTAGCGTGTCGAGGCGCCCGGCGACGGCGTCGGGATCTAATGGGTCGATCGGCTCGGCGACGACACTCTCGGTCAACAAGGTGGACCAGGCGCGCGAGAAGATCCCCTCGCTGGCCCCGTCGGCGATCGCGGCCCGCCCCCGGTCCTCGACGACGGCGAACGCGTCCTCGCACTCCGAATCGTCGTCGCCGAGCTTGGGCATCCAGAGCGCGTGGGCCACGAACCCGACGCCGTCGGGTTCGACCGGCACCGCGACGGCGGCCTCGACGCCAAGGGGACCAGGTGTTGACGGGGACGGCTCGGCCGTCTCGTCGCGCTCCGGGGACGACGGGGCCATCGGGACATCGTCGGCCGTTGGTTCCGGGAGAACCTCGGGTGCCTGGACCTCAACGAGAACGGAGGAGAATTCCTCGGTTGGGTCTGCCGGAACGTCGTCGAGGGGGCCGGCATCGGAGGTTGCGGTCCGGTCCTCGACCGTGCCGGGATCGTCGTCGACGTTCGAGGCGAGCAAGGGAGGTAGAGGGGCCTCGACTCCCTCGGCGAGCCGGGGGCCGGGGGGCAGCGGAACGTCCCCGGGGGGCGGCTGGAGGGACGTGGCCGTCGGGGCGTGCCCGGCCGGGGCACCCGTTCCCTCCTCCAGGCCGAAGATCCAACGTTTGAGGAGGCCGATCGGTCCCTGGTTGTCCGGCAAGGCGCGTCTCCCTTCGTCGCGTCGGCGGCCCGTGGTCACTGGTCGGACGACCATTCCGAGGTCATGTCGTTCGAGGGATCGCCCGTCACGACGATGCCGCGGCTCCGGGGCTCGGCCGAGGCGGGCTCGCCACCGATGACGGTGCCGACCTTGATGAGCAGGAGCATCTGCGTGCCGTCGGCGTTGAAGACCATGCCCCGGGCACCCTGGCGGACGTTGACCCCCATCACCTCCGCCACCATGCGCATCTCGGCGGGCAACGGGCTGGACATCCGGAACAGCAGCTTCGAGAACTCGTCGGCCAGCTCGCCCTCCGTGGTCGGCAGGACGACACCGGGCGCCGGTGACGCCGAGAGGTGGCAGTTCAGCAGGAGCAGGTTGCCGTCGTCGGTTTCCAGGGCGCGCAGCGCCTCGGCGGCGGCCTCGGGGTCGCCGTCGTTGGATTCGCCGTCGGTCAGGTGGATGACCACCGGGGGATGGCTGCCCGGATGGTCGCGCACCAGGTCTGGGCGACGCCCCGGACGTATTCCAGCGCGGCCTTCATCGGCGTGCCGCCCATCCGGTTGGGGTCGGGGGACTTGTACCAGACCGGGAACTTGATGGTCATCAACCCGCCGGCGCCGTCGTCCTTCTGACGGTCCTGGACCTCGAGCGGGAAGTCGGACAGATCGACCACGCTGATCACGTCGCGACCGGCCAGCTCTCCCTGGAGCACCGGGCCGACGAGCGTCACGGGGGGATCGCTCTGGGTCGTCGTGTAGCCGATGACCCCCACGTCGAAGTAGTGGCGCGGCTTGTCCTCGCCACGCTCGCAACGGATGATCAGATCGTTGATGAACCGGTTGATCGCGGTGGCCAGCGCCTCGGCCTTCGGCCGCGACGAGCCGGCGATCCCCTCGTTCATCGAGTACGACTGATCGAGCAGGAACAGGATGCACCCCGGATTGGCCCGACTGGGACTGCTCTGGTACTTGCTGCCTTCCGCCATGACTGGGGGCTCCCGAGGGAGGGGACGATCGGTCGTCAGCGCGTGGGCATTCCTGAGAGAAGTATAGAGAGCGGCCCTCCCGGACCGCAATCACCCGGGCGGGGCCGCGAGCCGCGAGTCTCGGGGACCGAGCGCGAATGGCCCCAGACGCAGGGGGCGCCGCGCAACTCGGTCCATCCCAGGTCGACGACCGGCCAGATCGCGACCCGCAGGTCTCGGGAACCGGCCGGGACCGGGACGACGAAGCCGCCGTCGCGTCGGAACCGGCCGAGGGTGTCGAGGCGGCCCGAGGCCGGGTCGGGACCGGGGCCGTCGGGGTTTCCATCGGTGTCCCAGGACAGCCGGCAGGCGTGGACGAGATGGGCGTGGTTCCAGGTGCAACGGATCGTCGCGGTCGCGCCGTTGGTGGCGATCGGCTCCAGAGTGGGCTGGACGGGGCGTGAAGCCAGGACGTGGGCCCGCATCCAGCCTTCGATCACGCGGCGGTAGGGCTGGAACGCCTCGGGATGGTCGCGCAGCAAGGCGAGGTCCACGCGGGCGAGGAACGTCCGGAAGTCGCCCGATCGGATCACGTCGAGCAACGATTCGACCCGGTTCTCGGGGCGTGCGTGCTCAGGGACCGTCGGGGGCGGTCGCCAGTTGCGGGCGGCCTCGATCCGCGCTCGTAAGGTGTCGGTGTATCCCGACGGCAGGCCGTTGGCCGCCTCAAGGACGGCCGTCTCGGTGCCGTTGCCCCGGTCGGCCTCGGAGATCGCCCGCAACAGGGCGGCGTGGCGTTCGAGCCGTCCGCACGCCAGCGCGAGCCGGGCCTTCAACGGGGCGACCTCGGGGCAGGGTTCGAGCAAGGCCCGGTTCGCGTTCCAGAGGTCGCGCAGGGCGCGGTCGCTGGTCGGTGTTGGTGTTGTCGGAATGCGGCCCAGCCGCTCGATCGCCTGGGCCCGACGCCTTGCCAGCCGCACTCGCGGTTCCCGAGGGGCGAGGGCCGGGTGGATCCCCGCCTCGCGCACCGCCTCCCAGGCCCGGACGATCTCGGCCTCGGCCGGGTTCTCGACGAGGGTTTTGTGGAACGTGCGGGCGGCGCGGATCATCGCCTCCCAACGGTCGGCCTCGCGACCGTAACGGACGGCTTCCGCAACCCCCGACAGCCGCCGGGCGTGCCGCCTCCAGAGGAGGACCAGGGCACGGCCATCGCCGGGACGCGCGGTCAGGGCCTTCAACTCGTCGAGGACCGTCACCAGCTCGACCGCCCGCCGGGCGGCCACGACCAGCGTCGCGCAGGCGGGCCAGTCGTCGATCAGGGCGGGATCGTAGGACGCCGCCGCCGCGGCGCAAGTCCCTGTCCTTCAAGGCACTTCGAAGCCGGTCGCGGGCGCCGACGCGGCGCCTCGACTCGTCGACGATCGCGGCCAGGTCGGGTGTTGGTGTTTTTCCCGACGCCGCTCCGACTGGGCGGACCTCCAGATCGCCTCCCAGTCGCGGGGGGAGCGGGCGGTCGCCAGGGTGCGGAGGTCGGGGGGCGCGGTGAAGCGGAACGGAGGGATCGTATCGAATGGCCGGCCGATCGACTCCCGGAGCCGGGTCGACCAGGCCCGGACCTTCGGGTCGGGCGAGGCGGCCAGGGCCGGCCAGAGCGGCGACGAGAAACTGTTGATGATGTCCGTCTCCGCGAACAGCAGGTTCTCGTTGTCCACCTCCAGGACGAACCGACGCCACAGCCCGGGGTCGGCGGCGACGGCCCGCAGCGCGATCAGAATGATCCAGGCGGAGAAGTGGTCCAGGTCGGTGGAAAGGGCTTGCCGTCGGCGCAAGGGGTGCTGGTAGGCAGGCAGGCCGACCTCCAGGGGGGGGCGGCCCACCAGCAACGGCACGCACAGGCCGTCGTAATCGACAAGGACCGGGCGGTCATCGTCCACGACCATCACGTTGCCGTGCTGGAGGTCGCCGTGGGCGATCCGGTTCGCCTGGAGGTCGGCGACCAGCGTGATCCAGCGGTCGGCCATCCGTCGGAGCCGGGCCGCGCCCCCCTGGCGGGCGGCCTCGTCCATCCAGTTGCCCAGCGTGGCCCCCTCGACCCAGGGCATCGTCTGGATCGGATACCAGTCCCGACCGACCCGCACCCCGTCCGGCTGGTAGCCGAACTCGACGAGGCAAGGCGGACGCCGATGCGCGCAGGTAGTCGTGGACGAGCCGGTAACGCGCCTCACGCTCGTTGTTCGGGTAGAGGAACACCCGGACGGCCGTCGCGGCGGGGCCTCGGGTCAACTTGTAGACGAGCGCGAACCCGCCGGCGCGAACCGCGGGCAGCCCACGACGGTTGCGCTCGACCTGGCACTGTCGCAGGTGCGGGTCGCGAAAGGCGCGATCCGGGTGCTGGAGGGCCTCGTTGTAGTCGATCGGGCCGGGCCAACCCATGTCGGCTCGCCTCCGTCTCAGAGTCATTCCCGGAACGAGCGTCTGGGAGGGCGAGGCTCCCGCCGAGCCGCCCATAACGACGGTTCGACGGAAGCCTCGCCCTCTTGGAAACCGATCCAGGAGCGGATCGGGCGACTCAACGCCGACGTCGGACTTTCACCTTGCGCGGGCCCGCTGGACGTCGAGGACCTGGTCGGTCTGTCCGGCCGACAGCGCCTTGCCGGCTTCCTCGACCCGATCGCGGAGCCGGAGCACGACCATCGAGCGGTCCTTCAGGTCGTAACGGGACTTCCCCTCGTGGAAGCTCGCCTCGGCGTCGGGCTCGGCGGTGTCGAGCAGCAGCTCCCAGTGCCGGTTCGGCTGATGCTCGGGCAGGGTGAACGGGATCGGCTCCCAGTGGGCGTTGAGCAGGATGACCAGGGTCTCGCCGATGATCGGCTCGCCGCGCTCGTCGACGTCGCCGATCAGGTCGCCGGCCAGCCGCATGCCCAGGCAGCGGACGAAGCCGGCGTTCCAGGCCTCGTCGGTCATCTCGCCGCCGGCGGCGTCGAGCCAGGTGATGTCCTTGACCCCGGCGCCGCGGATCGGCCGGCCCTTGAAGAACTTGCGACGCTGGAGCACCGGCTGGGTCTGCCAGATCCGGCTGACCTTCTTGACGAACTCGAGGAACTCCTTCTGGTCGTCGTCGAGTTCCCAGTCGAGCCAGGTGATCTCGTTGTCCTGGCAGTAGGCGTTGTTGTTGCCCCCCTGGGTGTGGCTCAGCTCGTCGCCGCCGAGCATCATCGGCACGCCCTGCGAGAGCAGCAGCGTGGCGATGAAGTTGCGCTTCTGCTGGTCGCGCAGGGCGTGGATCTCGGGGTCGTCGGTCGGCCCCTCGACGCCGCAGTTCCAGCTCCGGTTGTCGTCGCTGCCGTCGCGGTTGTCCTCGCCGTTGGCCTCGTTGTGCTTCTCGTTGTAGCTGACGAGGTCGTGGAGCGGTGAAGCCGTCGTGGCAGGTGATGAAGTTGATGCTGGCGTACGGGCGCCGGCCGTCGTCCTTGTAGAGGTCGCTGGAGCCGGCCAGCCGGGTGGCGACCTCGTTGGCGGTGCTCTCGCCCCCCTTCCAGAAGTCGCGGATCGTGTCGCGGTAGATGCCGTTCCACTCGGTCCAGCCGACCGGGAAGTTGCCGACCATGTAGCCGCCGGGGCCGACGTCCCAGGGCTCGGCGATCAGCTTGACCTGCGAGAGGATCGGGTCCTGGTGGATGATGTCGAAGAAGGCGCCGAGCTTGTTGACCTCGTACAGCTCGCGGGCCAGCGTGCTGGCCAGGTCGAACCGGAAGCCGTCGACGTGCATCTCCGTGACCCAGTACCGCAGGCTGTCCATGATCAGCTGGAGCACGCGCGGGTGGCTCATGTTCGGCACGTTGCCGCAGCCGGTGAAGTCCATGTAGTAGCGGCGGTCCTCCGGCGAGAGCATGTAGTAGGCGGCGTTGTCGATCCCGCGCAAGGAGAGCGTCGGCCCGATCTGGTTCCCCTCGGCGGTGTGGTTGTAGACCACGTCGAGGATCACCTCGATGCCGGCCGCGTGCAGCGAGCGGACCATCGTCTTGAACTGCTGCACGGCGTCGAGGGAGTTGCCGATGGCCGCGTAGCGGTCGTCCGGGGCGAAGAAGCCCAGGGTGTTGTAGCCCCAGTAGTTGACCAGGCCCTTCTCGACGAGGAAGCGGTCGTCGACGTGATGATGCACCGGCAGCAGCTCGACGGCCGTGACGCCCAGATCGACCAGGTGGCGGATGACCGGCTCGGCGGCCAGCCCGAGGTAGGTGCCGCGCAGAGGCTCGGGGACCTCGGGGTGCCGCTCGGTCATCCCCTTGACGTGGGCCTCGTAGATCAGCGTCTTGTGCCAGGGCGTGCGCGGCGGGCGGTCGTCGCCCCAGGTGAAGGCCGGGTCGATCACCCGGGCCAGCGGGGCGAACCGGCCGCTGTCGCGCTCGTCGAAGCTCAGGTCGTCCTTGCCGACGCTGTAGCCGAACAGGGCGTCGTCCCAGGTCAGGTCGCGGCCGATGGGCTTGGCGTAGGGGTCCAGCACGAGCTTGTTCGGGTTGAACCGATGGCCGTTGGCCGGCTCGTACGGCCCGTGGACGCGATAGCCGTAGAGCTGCCCCGGCAGCGTGTCGGGGAGATAGCAGTGCCAGACCTGATCCGTCTGCTCCGGCAGGGTGATCGCGCCGGGCCTCGCTGGGCGGCGTCGGACGCATCGAACAGACAGAGCTCGACCTTGGTCGCATTCTCCGAGAACAGGGCGAAATTGACGCCCGCACCATCCCAGGTCGCACCAAGCGGATAAGGACTCCCCGGCCAGACTCTCATGGAAGGCGGCTCCAGATCAGGTACGTACTGAGTTGTCTTGTTCAAGAGATGCCGGTCGATCCCGTCAGGGCCCTGGGCGAGTTCGTCGCGCCGGTATTGCCCGGGACCAGGTGCGTGCCGTCCGCCGGAGAGATCGTCCTCGACCTCCCCGCGGCCACGGTCGAGACCGAGGGCCTCGTTCCCGCCCCTCAGGACAGGGATTTTACCATTTTCGCCGATCCACCACGACAGCCTACTGTTATGGCCCCGATCGCGAGAAACAGGAAATCTAAAGCACGTCGCATGCCAATTGCAATGATCGAGACGAAAACGAAGGACAAGGACTCAAGGATGATGGGGCCAGAGGCCGTGGCGGAACCCTCGACACCACGGTTATCCGCCGTCATGATAACGCGATTCGTAAAATCCGCGTAATCCCGATTTGGCGCTCACATGGTGCTTGACGGATCGGGACAATCGACAATCGTTCGGGATGATACGGCCAATCGGGCGTGTTACAATACGCCCGTTCAACGGCCGAATACTTGTTAGCCCCCATGCAGCACGCTGCTCCCGAGCGGATGAAAATGGTGAGGGAGGCGGAGTCGCGGGAGCGTCCCTCGGTCCAGGGCGAGTGAGACCATCCGCACCTCGCGGTTGGGCGGAACCCCCTCTACATCCGGGGCTTATGGCGACAGTCGCACTGGCCGCCGTCGTGTGAAGGCGGGGGTATTTTTCACAACAGGCGGCTCGGAGTCGAACGGGGGGACGCTTTGCGATGGGGCGGGTCCGCACGGTTTCCCTCCGTATGCTACTCCTCGCCGTCGCCGTGGTCGCCGCCGGCCTAGCGGTCGTCCGCTGGAACGACCCGGCGGTACGCTATCGGAGGACCGGCGCGGCGGATGCGTTCTACGCGGTCCTGAAGGATCGGATCAGGAACGGTGCCACCCTCGACGAGGTCGAGCGGCTCCTCGGCCCCGGCGGCCTCGCGACCGATCCCAAGTTCCACGCGGACGCCGTAAGCTATGCCCTGCGTAACCCCTCGGAAAACCCGCAGGGGGGCCGTGATACGGACGCGTTCTACTCGTGGAAAACAACCGGGTGGAACATTACCTTGCAATTCCGGGATGGTCGGCTCATCAACCACAACCCGTCCATATATCCCCTGGCTGACCCGGGTGTCCCTCGGCCGTCGAGCATCCGATCGCACGCGGGAGGAGGAAAACGGGGACATGGCCGTTCCTGGCCATGTAAGCGAGAGGCCATCGGGTCTCAAACGGAGGTGCCCATGCCACTGACCATCGACGTCGATCTCCCCGGCGGATTTGGCCCGGTTGCGACTCCCGGCCCCGTTTTCCGTCCCGGAAGGAGCGGTCTCCCCATGTCCAAGGTCGATTACCGCAACATCGAGAAGGTCCCGGAGCGATGCGGCGGGCGGGCCGTGGTGGCGGGGACCCGCATCCGCGTGAGTATCGTTCTGACGTGCTACCGCCAGGGGATGACCGTGGAGGAGATTGTGGAACGGTATCCCCACCTCCGCCCGGCCGACGTGCACGACGCCCTCGCCTACGCCTATGACCATCCCGGCGAGATCGAGGCCGACCTGGCCGCCGATGACGAGGAACCCGGCGCAACACCTCTGGCCGGGAGGGCCGAGGGGCACATGAGCTCCATCCGACTCTTCACCGATGAGGACGTGTATGGCCCGGTCGCAGCCCAGCTCCGGACGGCGGGTTTCGACGCGATCTCGACGCCAGAGGCGGGCCGTCTCGGTGAAGACGATCTCTCCCAAGTCTCGTGCGCCTGCGCGGGAAGGGCGCGTTCTGTTGACGTTCAACGTCGGCGACTTCGCTCGGCTCCACCATACCTGGATCGGTCAAGGACTCCATCATGCCGGCCTGATCGTCTCTCAGCAGCGTCCCCTGGGAGAACTCCTTCGGCGACTGCTCCATCTGGGACGAGCCTTGGAGGCGGATGACATGCTGGATCGTTTGGAATATTTAAGCAACTGGCCACTGATCTAAGAAGTGGCGGCGGTTGGCCCTGGCGGAGCCTTCGACGGACGGAAAACAGGCGTCGGGAGCCGTTCTTGACGCTCCGCACGGTCGTTGGAGCACGCGAAAACGGGCCTTTCAAGAACGGCCCCCGGCCCCGTTTTCCGTCCCCGACCATACCAGGGGCCGACGGTCAGGGGGCCGCGGCCTGGAACTGATAGGTGCCCGAGCCGACTTCGAGGACCACGCGGCCGTCCTCGACGCCGACGACGCGGACGCCCTCGGTGTCGGCGAGCGGGTTGCCGCCCTCGGTGACGTCCTCGGCCCGCGCGGCGGGGACCTTCACGACCGCCGTCGTGTTGGCGGGGATCGTCGCGTCGAGCGTCAGGCCACCACCGGTCGGGATGGTCCAGCCGGAGGCGATCTCGCCGCGGAGGCTCTTGTAGGTGGTCCGGGCCGAGGTGAGCGGACCGCCGGGGTTCGGCGCGATGACGATCTGCTTGTAGGACGGCCCGCGCTGCGGATGCCGCCGATGTTCTCGACCATCCACTGATAGACCGCGCCGAAGGAGTAGTGGGCGAACGAGTTCATGCCGGGGTCCTGGAAGCCCTTCTCCGGGGTCCAGCCGTCCCAGCGCTCCCAGATGCTGGTGGCGCCGTGCTTGATCGAGAAGCCCCAGGAGGGGAACGTGTCGTTGTGCAGCAGCCGGTAGGCGACGTCGTCGCGGCCGATCTTCGACAGGACGAGCATCAGGTCCTTGGTGCCGATGAAGCCGGTCGAGAGGTGCCAGTCGCGGCTTCTCGATGTCCTCGACCAGATACTGTGGCCGCCTTCTCGCGCATCGTCGCCATCGACGAGGTCGAAGGCCAGGGCCAGGACGTAGACGGCCTGGGTGTCGCCCTTGATGCGGCCGTCGGGCTCGACGTACGCCTTGTTGAACGCGGCCTTGATCCTGCTCGAAGAGCTCGCGGAACCGCTTCGGCGTCGTCGGTCTTGCCGAGCACCTCGGCGGCCTGCGCCGTCAGCATCGTGCTGTAGGCGAAGTAGGCCGTGTAGATGACGTCCTTGGGGGTGTCGGCGTTGATGCTCAGCCAGTCGCCGAAGCAGTGGTACTGCGTCGGGGGGCAGCACGCTCGGGCTTGCTGCGGCTCTCGCAGAACTCGATGAACTTGACCATCGAGGGGTACTGGCGTTCGAGCAGCCGGCGGTCGCCGTAGACCTGATAGATCGTCCAGGGGCAGATGACGCCGGCGTCGGCCCAGGCGGGGCCGCCGTCGTCGCCGGCGACCTTCACCGGGGCGACCATCGGGAACTGGCCGTCGGCGCGCTGGCCGTCGGTCGAGGTCCTGACCAGCCACTTGGTGAAGAACGCCTGGACGTCGCAGTTGAGCGTCGCGGTGCGGATGTAGACCTGGGCGTCGCCGGTCCAGCCGAGCCGCTCGTCGCGCTGGGGGCAGTCGGTGGGGATGTCGATGAAGTTGGCCCGCTGGGTCCAGTAGATGTTGCTGTGGAGCTGGTTGAGCATCGGGTCGGAGCAGTCGAACGAGCCGACGACCGGCGTCGTCGCTGGAGAGGGCCACGCCGACGACGGTGTCGTCCGTCGGCGGCGCTTGTCCAGGCCGGTGACCTCGACGTACTGGAAGCCGTGGAAGGTGAAGCGGGGCTCGCCAGACCTCGTCGCCGCCGCCCTTGCAGATGTAGGTGTCGATGGCGCGGGCGCGTGCGGAGGTTGGTGGTGTAGATGGTGCCGTCGGGGTTGAGCCGCTCGGCGAACCGCAGGGTGATCTTCTGGCCGGGCTTGCCGCTGACGGTCAGCCGGGGCACGCCCGCGAAGTTCTGGCCGAGGTCGAGCACGTAGACGCCCGGCTCCGGCTCGGTGATCGACCGGGCGCGGAACTCGGCGATCGCCTCGACCGGCGGGCCGGGGTGCCACTGGACGACCGGGTCCATCTCGGCGCCGACATCGACGGGCTTCCAGGCGCCCGTCGTCGAAGCCGGGGGCATCCCAGCCGTGCCGGGCCTTGCGGGCGTCGTAGGTCTCGCCCATGAGGAAGTCGGCTTCGAGGATCGGGCCGGTGGACGCCTTCCAGTCGGGGCCGGTGGCGACGTCGGCGGTCGTGCCGTCCTCGTACTCGATGTGCAGTTGAACGCGGGCGCGGGGCGTCGTGCCGTAGTGGTCGCGCTGCTTGCCGAAGCCGACGTAGCCGCTGTACCAGCCGTCGGCCAGGACGGCGCCGAGGGCGTTCTCGCCCGTGCTTGATGCGGTCGGTGACGTCGTAGGCCCGGTAGAGCACCCGCTTGGTGTAGTCGGTCCAGCCGGGGTTGAAATAGTCGTCGTGATGCGGCGGCCGTTGAGGTGGACGTCGACCAGGCCGAGCGCCGTGGCGTAGACGGTCGCGCGTCGGACGGGCTTCTCGGCGTCGAAGTCGGTGCGCAGGTAGGACGGCGGCGGGAGGACCAGGTCGGCCAGCTTGAGCCGTCCCCAGGGGGCGTCGCCGTAGGCGCCGACGACCGCGGCGGCGGGCCAGTCGGAGGTGTCGAGCGGGCGGTTGTGCCAGTTGGCGCCGGGGTTGTCGAGTGGTCTTCCACGAGCCGTCGGTGACGAGCGTGATGGCGCGGCCGTCGCTCAGGCCGACGACCAGCTTCGCCAGCAGACCGGCCGGGCCGGGGCGCCGTTCTCGGCCTCGACGCGGACCGTGTTGTCCGGGCCGGGCTTGAGGTGCGCCGTCACGTCGACGCTTTCGGGCGCGTTCCAGCCGTCGGTCCCGCTGGCCGCCACGAGCGTGCCGTTGATGGTGAAGCGGTACGAGTCGTCGGCCGTGACGCAGCAGATCGGCCTTCTCGATCGGCCGCGTCGGCCGGGCAGCGCCAGGTTCGTGACGAACAGGCGGTGGCCCTGGGGCTTGTTGGTCCCCCTCGTCGCCGGCGTGCCAGATCCAGGTGGCGCCGTCGAAGGGGGCCTCGGGCATCTCGATCGAGCCGCGGGGGGCGTCGTAGCCGATCCAGTCGGCCGTCCAGTCCTCGGGCTTGAGCAGGCCCATCGACCAGAAGGCCGGCGTCGCTCCAGGGGGAAGGTTTGCCGTCCCGGTCCCAGACCTTGACCTTCCAGTGGCACGGCTGGTGGGACGCGAGCGGCGGGCCTTCGTAGACGATCGAGGTCGTCTCGTCGCTCATGACCTTGCCGGTGTCCCACAGGTCGCCGCTGGTCCCGGGCGAGCGTCGCCGCGTCTCGGGCGACGAGGACGCGGTACGCCGTCTGGACCTGGCCCCGGCCCTCCGACGCGACGATCCAGCTCAGCCGGGGCGACGTGACGTCGATCCCGAGCGGGTCGACGCGGTACTCGCAGCGCGGTTGTGTCGGTGTCAGGTCGCCGCCGTGCGAGGCAGTGTTGGCGAGCAGCATGATGGAGACTGCCAGCAGGGCAGCCCGGGAGAGTCTTGAACGCGGCATCGTGGTGGTCCTTCGGATCAAGGCGGTCGGCATCCCCTGGCGTCCTCGTGTTCCCTGTCGTGTTGAAATCATTCTCGGTTCATGACAGGAAACCGGGCCATTTGGCTCTTGTTCGGTGGGCTAGGGCGTCACCGGTCCCCCGGTCGTGCTCTCGGGATGCGGCGTTCTCGCCCCATCCAGAACGGGGTGGCGACGTACCAGACGACGGTGGCGACGAGCATGGCGACTTTCGTGGTGTCGAGGTCGATCCGGCCGGTGAAGAACAGGAACGGCGGCAGGATGGTCCCCGCCAGCGCGAGCCACGACACGACCTGGGCGACGATGCGTGTCATGATCGGGCCTCCGCCGCGGCGGGCACGTCCGGGCGGGCCGTCGCCTTCTGGGTGAACTTGCTCAGGACGATGTACAGGGCCGCCGCGACGAACCAGCCGGGCAGGCTGACGAAGTAGATCTCGATCCCCGCGAAGGTCACCAGCGCCACGCAGGCCGCGAGGGTCAGGAACCAGGTCAGCCCGGCGGCCCAGTTGAACCGGCGTGCCGGAGAACTCGGCGTAGGAGCTTCTCAGGCCGAGCTTCGGCAGGAGCCAGAAGTCGACGAAGATCACCGCCCCCATCGGCATCAGGATCATGCCGTAGATGGCGACGAAGCCGAGCAACTGCATCGCGATGGCCGGGAACATCCCGGCGATCGTCGCGATGGCGCCGGTGACGAGCGTCACGACGAACCGCGACGACCGCGGCACGATCGCCTGGAAGGCCAGCCCGGCGCGGTAGATCGTCGGGTTGGCCGTCGTCCAGCCGGCGACGATCACGCAGATCAGGCCGGCGATCCCGCACGCCTGGTACGCCATCGGGCCGGGCAGGACGTCGGTGTTGGCCGGGTCGCGGTGCAAGCTGCAACGGCGTAGAGCAGCGCGGCCGCGAGCCAGGCCATGAAGTGGCCGACGATACATCCCCGCCGCGCTGGCGATCGCCGTACCAGGACTTTCGCGCGAACCGCAGGACCGTCAGGTCCGCCATGCCGATGTGCATCGCCATGTTGCAGAACCAGGCGAAGAACACGACGTGCCAGAAGGTGAACTTCGCCTTGCCCGGGCTGCGGTCGCCCGCCCGGCCAGACCTGCGTGCTCAGCGAGCGTCCAGAGGTCGCCCAGCGAGCGGACCTCGGCCCCGGATTCGACGATGAACTGCCGCAGGGCGACGAGGCCGAAGGCCAGGAACACCAGCACCATCCAGGGCGCGGCGATGTTGGCGAACTTGGCGACCACTCTCATAGCCATAGGCCGCCACGATCGAGATCAGCGCCGCCCACGCCCAGCACCGCCAGCACCCAGCCGACGCTGTTGGGCAGCAGGTCGTTCAGGCCCGGCATCGGGAACTTGACCCAGACGCCGACGGCCGTCGCCGAGACGGTGATCATCGCCCCGGCCAGGAAGCAGAACATGACGCCGTTGGCCAGGTTGTAAAGCGTCACCAGGTTACGGCCGCAGATCTTCTCGAGCTGGTAATAGAGCGTCAGCCGGGCCCGGGTGGCGATCGGGCGCGGTGAGGAACATCCAGCTCAGCACCGCCAGCAGGTTGCCCGACGATCAGGCCGACGACCACGTCGAAGGCGCTGACGCCGGCCGCGACGAACAGCGGGCCGATCATCAGCTCGGTCCCGGCGCAGTGCTCGCCGGCGTACATGCCGATGAACCGGCTGAAGCCCATCTGCGCCCGCGGCGGGCACGGGCTCGCGCTCGTACTCGGTCCCGGGAGGGGCCAGCTCGACCCCGATGTCGGGGGCGATCTCGGGAAAGCCAGGCGGGTCGGCCTCGGTCGTCATGGCTCGTTCCTGGTAGGGTGGGCATCGCCCACCGATTCATCACGACGAGGTGCGGCGGTGCCCACCCTACGAAGAAAAGCGGTTGTGTCGAAGCCGGGCGGCTCAACCGCGTTGGGTCAACACCTCGCGCTCGTACCGCCTGACCTCGTCCAGCCAGGCGGCGCCGACCGGCACGCCGGACTTCAGGCAGTAGTAATCCCAGACGGCCCCGAACGGCAGGGTCTTCTCCTCTTCGAGCCAGCGCCAGCCGCGAGGTGTAGTCGCCCTCGGCCTCGAACCGGCGGAGCATCGCCGTCGGTTCCAGCAGGGCCAGCAGCAGGGCCTTGAGCATGTTGCGGGTGCCGATCACCCAGGCGGCGACCCGGTTGATGCTGGCGTCGAAGAAGTCCAGGCCGATGTGGACGCGGTCGAGGTAGTCGCCGCGGACGAGCTCCTGGGCGATCGCCTCCAGCTCGTCGGTCAGGGTGACGACGTGGTCGCTGTCCCAGCGCACGCCCCGGCTGACGTGCAGCAGGATCTCGGTCGAGGAACAGCAGCACCGGCGGAGATCTTGTCGGCGATCGACCTCGGTCGGGTGGTAGTGGCCGGCGTCGAGGTCACAGCAGGGTCTTCCGGCTGACGGCGTAGCCCAGGTAGAACTCGTGCGAGCCGACGACGTAGCTCTCGGCCCCGATGCCGAACAGCTTGCCCTCGACGGCGTCGAGGTTGTGCCGCGGGTCGAGCGGTTCGGCGAAGATCGCGTCGAGCGACGTCGGCCAGCCGCTCGCGCGGCCCCTTGCGGTCGACCGGCGTGTCCTTCTAGCCGTCGGGGATCCAGATGTTGGTGACGCAGGGCGAGCCGAGCGCCTGGCCCATCGCCGCGCCGATCCGTGCGGCAGGCGATGCCGTGATCGATCCAGAACTGGCGGATGCCCGCGTCGGCGATGCGAGAGCGTCAAGCCGTCGGCGGCCTTCGGGTGGGCGAAGTAGGTGGGGTTGAAGTCCATCCCCATCCCCTTCGACTTCGGCCCAGTCGATCCAGCTGCGGAAGTGCTCGGGCTGGAGCTGCGTCGCGCTCGACCTTCCGGCCGCCGGTCTCGGCGTAGCTGGCGTGCAGGTTGAGCCGGTGCGTGCCGGGGATCAGCGCGAGGGCCTTGTCGAGGTCGGCCCGCAGCTCGTCGGGCGTGCGGGCCTTGCCGGGATAGTTGCCGGTGACGGCCAGGCCGCCGCCGATCTCCTCGCCGCGGCCCTCGAAGCCGCCGACGTCGTCCCCCTGCCAGCAGTGCAGCGAGATCGGGATCGTCGCCAGCCGCTCGAGGGCCGTCTCGACATCGACCCCCAGCTCCTCGTACCGCTCCCTCGCCAGCGCGAAGGCCCGTTCCACCCGTTCCGTCGAATCGCTCATGAATCGCCCCCCGGGATTGCCTCAACGGGAATTGTGCCGCATCCCGCCCGACGATGCCAGGGCCTGGCACCACTGGATCAGGGTCATTCAAAGGTCAGTTTCCGGGAGGGCGAGGCTCCTGCCGAGCTGTCGGGATGGGATGGGCGGCTCGGCCGGAGCCTCGCCCTCCCGGCGCGAGTGCAGGGCCGAACCTTTGAATGACCCTGACCACCGGACGGCCCGTCTCATCAAGGCATCCGTACTCGTGCCCCGGTCCGACGACGATCTCCCTCGACAAACGCCCGCCCGGGCCCGATGATCGAACGCCTCGGCGCGTCAAGGTCGCGGGGTGTTGGTGTTCTTCGGTTCGGTCCGAGGTGCGTGTCATGACGACGATCCTCCGTCCCGAGGCGGCCGGCGATCGCGAGGCCGTCCGACGGGTCAACCGGCAAGCGTTCGGGCGGGACGATGAGGCCGGGCTCGTCGAGGCCCTCCAGGCCGGTGGGTTCGTCCGGCTCTCGCTGGTCGCGGAGGAACATGGGGAGGTCATCGGCCACATCCTCTTCGGCGATCTCAAGATCGAATCGTCGCGGGGCCTGGTCGAGGCGGTCGCCCTGGCGCCGTTGGCGGTTGTCCCCGAGCACCAGCGGCGCGGCGTGGGGGCGGCGCTGGTGCGGGAGGGGTTGCGGTTGTGTCGAGAGCAGGGCCGTCAGATCGTCGTCGTCCTGGGGCATCCGGAGTATTACCCGCGGTTCGGCTTCTCGGCGGAGCGTGCCCGGCACCTCGACGCCCCGTTCGCCGGCCCGGCGCTCATGGCACTGGAACTGGAACCGGGGGCCTGCGCGATGTCGAGGGCCGGCTTCGCTATCCGGCGCCGTTCGGAATCGAGTAGACTCAGGACATTCCAGCGCGGCGCACCGCAGTGCCGTCCCGAACCAGGACGCGCCGGTGAACATTGGCGCCGCCCACCCCAAAGGACGGTTAAATCGCCAGGGACCGCGCGATCCATACAATCGGAACACGAGACCTCATGGATACAACGAGCGATCGAACGGCCGGGTTTCCGGATAGGGAGGAACGTCGCGAGGACAGCCCTTCGGCGCCCGTACGCGCCTATCGGCTCGTCCTGCTCGGTCCGCCGGGCGCGGGCAAGGGGACCCAGGCCGAGATGCTCAGCCGTCGGCTCGGAACGTGCCACCTGTCGACGGGGGAGGTGTTTCGGAACGCCGGGCTCAGGGCCGACCCCAGCCCGGTCCTGAAGGCGGCGCTGGACGCCATCAAGCGGGGGGAGTTGGTCGCCGACGAGCTGGTCATCTCGATGGTCGCGGAACGCACCGGTTGCCTTCACGACCAGGGCGGATTCGTGCTCGACGGGTTCCCCCGGACGGTCGCCCAGGCCGAGGCGTTGGATCAGATCCTCAAGAGCCAGGAGGTCGCGCTGGATGCCGTCGTCAGCTACGAGCTGCCGCTGGTCCAGATCATCGACCGCCTCCAGGGCCGCCGGACCTGCGGCAACTGCCAGGCCGTGTACCATGTGACCGCCCGGCCGCCTCGGGCCCCGGGGGTGTGCGACCAGTGCGGCGGCGTGCTCGTTCAGCGCGACGACGATCGTCCCGAATCGATTCGGGTTCGGATGCACGCCTACGAGGAGAGCACGCGCCCGCTGGCCGATTACTACAGGGCGAGCGGCCGGCTCGTGGAGGTCTCGGCGTCGGGCACCCCCGAGGAGGTCTTCGAGCGGACCCTCAAGGCGCTGGGCGATCGCGTCTCGACCGACCCGGCCTGAGAACGTGTGTGAGTTGCGTTCGACTCGGCGTCGGTTGGGTGGAACGACCGTTGCGCCGATCTTCGTAGTAGACCGACAGAGCGAAAACGGCAGGTCGCGCCGATGTCCAATGGCCGATGACCAAAGAGTTTCGGTCGATAGGCAACCCACCGTTTTCGGGCTGTCGGTCTCGTAGGGTGGGTCAGCGCAGCGCAACCCACCACCTTTTGATGTGAATTGGTGGGTTGCGCTGCGCTGACCCACCCGACAAGAACCGTCTCACACACCCGACTGAGCCGGGCCGTCGGGATCGGAATGCGATCCGCCGGCCGACGGGCGATTGCCGGAGGTTCCGGCTGAGCCCGGCATGACCGAGGGCCGATTTTGCCGCCAGGGACTCTCATTCTTCTGTCATCTGTCATCCTGGAATTTGTCATCGGCCATCGATCATCGGGCGTCGGTCATGTTCCGTCGCCGCCCCACTCGCACTCGGAGGAAGGGCCCTCGAAATGGCGTTGTGATGCGTCCAGTCCTCATGTTCGGAATTCGATGCCAAAGCGGCATTCCCTTCCCGATCCGACCTGATAGAATTCGCCCCCAACCTCCCACGGCGACGATCGGGAGGCGAGCTATTGCGACGGGGCAAACGAGCCGCGAGGCGATCTCATGAACTGGCTGGATGGCCTGCCCACCTGGGGCCTGGCCGCGCTGATCTTTTCCCTCCGGGTTGTTGATGTTTCGATGGGCACGTTGCGAACCCTGGCCGTGGTCCAGGGTCGTCTGCAACTGTCGGTTGTGCTCGGGTTCTTCGAGGTCCTGGTCTGGGTCACGGCGATCGCCCAGGTCATCCCCAGGCTGCAAACCGATCCCCTGGTGGGGCTGGCGTACGCGGCCGGGTTCGCGACGGGCAACGCGGTCGGCATCTTGCTTGAGCGTCGGTTGGCGTTCGGCGAGGTGTCGGTGAACATCATCTCGCCTCGCGCGGGGGAGGCGGTCGCCCAGCACCTCCGACGCTCCGGCCAGCGGCTGACGACGTTCGAGGGCGGCGGGATCGAAGGCCCGGTGACGATGATCTACACCACGACCTCCCGGCGCGGCCTGCGCTGGTTGCTCGACCAGGCCCGTACCATCGACCCGCACATCTTCTACACGGTCGAGCCGCTCCGCGAGGGCGGTTCCTCGACGGCGCGTCAACCGCTGCCCCGCGCCACCGGCTGGCGCGGTCTTCAAGATGAAGTGAGCCCGGGTGGCCGGGCATTTCTGAAGAGTCGCTCCGGATGTTCCGGCCCATGGGGCATCCTGCGCCTTGCCCCGGCCACTCATCCCGACAGGCCCCCGGCGCCGGGACCGGGTCGAACCGGGGAATGATCCCGGCGAGATGGACCGGTCGATTGACATGGCGGAACCTCGCCCCATGATAGGGACTATCCGATTGGGACCATCGTGGTTCCGTAACGTGCACACCCAGTGACGCGGATAGGGAAACATGCAACGACTCTGCCTCGCGACCTGTCTACTGGTCGCCGCGAACGCAATCGCCCTCGGCGCCGAGGATCCTCAGACGCCGAACGTCCCGCCTGAAGGGTTCACCGCGCTGTTCAACGGCGAAGACCTCTCGGGCTGGCACGGCATGCCCCACTTCGACCCCCGCAAGCTCGCCGAGATGTCCGAAGCCGATCGCGACAAACAGATCGCCGAGTGGACCAAGGAGGCGAAGGCCCACTGGAAGGTCGAGGACGGCGCCCTGATCAATGACGGCCAGGGGCCGTACCTGACGACCGATCGGGAGTTCGGCGACATCGAGCTCCGGATTGACTACAGGACCGTCGCGATGGCGGACAGCGGCATCTATCTCCGGGGGACGCCGCAGGTCCAGATCTGGGACTACACCAAGGAAGGCGGCAAGTGGGACCGCGGGGCCGACAAGGGCTCCGGCGGGCTCTGGAACAACAGCCCGGGGGCGAAGGGCAAGGACCCCCTCGTCCTCGCCGACAAACCGTTCGGCGAGTGGAACCACCTGCGTATCCTCCAGGTCGGCGCCCGGACGACCGTCTACCTCAACGACCAGCTCGTCGTCGACAACGCCCTGATGGAGAACTACTGGGATCGCACGCAACCCCTGTTCGCCAGGGGGCCGATCCAGCTCCAGACGCACGGCGGGGAGATCGCCTGGAAGAACATCTTCGTCCGGCCGATCTCAACCGAGGAGGCGAACAAGGTCCTGTCGTCCCAGGATCGTGAGGGCTTCCGCGCGATCTTCGACGGCAAGAGCCTCGACGGCTGGGCGGGCGCGGTCGAGCACTACGAGGTGGTCGAGGGCGCGATCCGCTGCAAGCCGGCCCAGGGGGGCGTGCTCTACTTCGACAAGGAGCTTGACGACTTCGTCGCCCGGGTCATGTTCCGCCTGCCGCCCGGCGGCAACAACGGGCTGGCGATCCGTTATCCCGGCGAGGGGGACACCGCGTACGAGGGCATGTGCGAACTTCAGGTGCTCGACAACACCGCGCCCAAATATGCGAACCTCGACCCGAGACAGGCCCACGGGTCCGCCTATGGCATGGTCCCCGCCGCCAGGGGATACCTCCGCCCGGTCGGCGAGTGGAACTTTCAGGAGGTCACCGTCCAGGGCCCGAAGGTCAAGGTCGAACTCAACGGCACGGTGATCCTCGACGCCGACCTGTCGCAGGTCAAGGAGTTCATGGCCGACAAGGCCCATCCCGGCAAGGACCGGACCTCGGGCTTCTTCGGTTTCGCCGGGCACGGCGACCCGGTGGAGTTCCGGGACGTGATGGTGAAGTCGATCGAGGACTGAATTCGGATTGATCGATCGCCCCGCCGCGCGTTCGCGACGGGGCGACCGTGTTCTCACTCGTGCGGGACGATCACGCCTTCTTGGCGATGTTGGCGTAGGCGTGGACGTGCGGGGCGCCCCGGAAGTGCCAGACGAAGGTCGGCCCTTCCACGCGCCAGATGTCCCACTCCTGGTCGTCGCCGATGTCGTCCGCCTCGTAGAAGGCCATGTGGAGCGCGTCGAGGCCGCCGCCGTCCTTCATCAGTTCGAGGGCCTCGTTGACGTCCTGCTCGCGGTAGGGGTCCAGGACGACCCGGATGACCGATTCGACCAGCTCTTTCTGGTCGGCGGAGAGTTCGCCGACGCGGATGCCGGCGAACTCGCCCGACTCGCCCTGGACGGGGACCCGGGCCTCGGGCGGAGCCTTGGGTAGCAGGGCCGTCTTGCGCTGGGTGCCGTCGAGGGCCTTGAAGACCTCGTTCGCCTTCTGGGTCTGATAGTAGAAGACGTTGCCGGGCAGGTTCTTCTCGGAATCGCCGGCGCCGTGGCCGTAGATGATCGGCCCGCCGAAGGCCGCGCCCTCGACGCTGTCGCCGTCGGCGCGGATGGTCAGGTGGCGTCCGGTCATCTCGAACTCGGACTGCCCCGAGCCGGGCTCGCCGAAGATGGCGATGTGGTACTGTCCCAACCCGCCGTAGTCCTCGTCCATCTGCTTGATGAACCGATCGTAGCCCTCGGGGCTGGTGACGCCCCGGAAGATCTCGTCGATGAGTGCCTGCTGCTCGGTGGTGAAGTCGTCCTCGATCTTGGTGTCGGTGATCGCCCAGTTGGCGCTGATGCGACGCCGCAAGGGATGATCGAACGGGAAGCAGATGGCCTCCTTCTGTTCGGACTTCAGCGAGTCGTAGAGCCGCTTGACGGCCCCCTCGGCGGCATTCTTCGTGGTCGAGGCCTGCGGCCGGGCGATGGCGCGGGGTTCTGCCGACAACCATCGGCAGGATTCCGGACGCCACGGCGGCGCCGCCGACCTTGCGGGCGAAGTCACGTCGCGACATCGCCTCTTCATCACGGCAATCGGGGCAATCGTTCGAGTCGAGTCGTCGGGTCATCGTCGCGGTCCTCCCTGTGGGGTACGGGGGTTGTTGGGTCCCGTGGTCCGGGTCGACGCCCGGCCCGCGATCAGCACGATCCCGGAACCCGAGTCGGACCCCGTGAGTGTATCGCATCCGCGGCCGGGGTGTGAGAGGGTGGTTTCGAGATCTGGGGCCATTTCCAGGGTTCGACGTAACATCCTGACCGGGAGGGCGAGGCTCCCGCCGAGCCGCCCATCCCGACGGTGTGGCATGGGCGGCTCGGTGGGGGCTCGCCCTCCCGAAATCTCGACGTGTAAACGCCCCTGAATCCGAAGGCGAACCGATTGCCCGACCCGGCCACCGGCGTTACGATGGTCCCAGCCTGAAAACCGGTCAACCGCGATGCGGTCGAGGGCGATTAGCTCAGCTGGTAGAGCGCCTGCTTTACACGCAGGATGTCGGGGGTTCGAGTCCCTCATCGCCCACTTTCCATTTCCGTCGGGGAACGCGAGGCGTCATCGTGAGGACGACGCTCATCCTCATTCGGAAACGACCGAACCCGGAAGGAGGCCCCATGCCACTGTCTCGCGAGAAAACCGTGCGACGGACGTTTGCCGGCACGTCGCGGCTCTTGCCCCTTCTCCTCGGGGCGGCCCTCAGTGGTCTGCTCGACACCCCTGTCGTGGCGAGGGCCGATGACGGCCCCGGTGGGCCGGAGACGATCGTCCTGTTCAACGGCAAGAACCTGGAGGGGTGGGAGAAGACCGACCTGTATGGGTCGGGGACGGTGGAGGTGAAGGACGGCACCATCCGGCTGAACGCGAGCGAGGCGTTTAGCGGGATGACCGGGATCACCTGCACGCGACAACCCCTGCCGAGGTCGAATTACGAGCTGAGGTACGAGGCCCGGCGACTCGGCGGCAAGGACTTCTTCGCCGCGGCGACCTTCCCCGTCGGGGACGCCTACCTGACATTCGTCAACGGCGGCTGGGGAGGCACCGTGACCGGCCTGTCGAGCATCGACGGCGCGGATGCCTCCGAGAACGAGACGAGCACCTACATGGAGTACCACGACGACACGTGGTATCGCTTCCGAATCCGCGTCACCGACAAGAAGGTCGTTTGCTGGGTGGACGACGAGGAAATCGTCAACCTCGACCACCAGGGCCGACACCTCGGGACCCGCCTCGAAACCCGACCGAACGAGCCGCTCGGCTTCGCCACCTGGGAGTCAGGCGGCGCACTCCGCAAGCTCGAGATCAAGCGACTCTCGCCGGCCGAGGTCGCGGCGACGAACAAGGCCGAGAAATAAGAGACCGTCCAGAGATTTCGATTCGTTGCGGAATCGGTCATGGAACGCGGAACAACACGGATCGAGCGGATGCGAGCGGAGCCGATTGGAATGATCGAGTCGGGTAAGGCCGATGACCGATGACCGATTGCCGATGACCGAGGGACGAGGATCGAGGGACATCGGCCATCGGTCATCGCTCATCGGACCTGTTCCATTGCCCTGGCTGGGCGCCCCGGCCTCCCGATCGTTCAGGGGACCAGCAGCAGGATGATGGCGACGACGGCCGCGGTCCCGGCGACCGCCACCACCAGGCCGGGGACGCGGCGGAGCTTGAGGTACAAAATCAGGATCAGTCCGCTCAGGGAAATGACGGTCAGCAGCACGGCCGAGATGTCGATGAGCAGGGACCACGATTTCCCGGTGTCTCGCCCCTTGTGAAGGTCGTTCAAAACGGCGACGGCCCCGTGAGACGTCTCGGTCAACTGGTAGCGGCCCGTGTCGCGGTCGATGAACGCGTCCGCGGCATAACCGGGGCCCTTGAACGTCACCATGCACTCGTAGTCGTCGACGCCGAAATCGACCAGGGCCCCGCGGATTCCGTGCCGCGCTCTCAGGTGTTCGACGACGCTCAACTTGTCGACCTGTTGATCCGGGCTCGCCTCCTCATCGGGCCCGACGGCGGGAGTCTCAAGCTGAAGCCACGCGGGGTTCACCTCGCCTTCCGCGTGGTCGATGGTCTCGGCGTTGGCGAGGAACCAGTCCGGGTGGTTGAGGGTCAGGCCGGTCACGCTGAAGAACAGCACGGTGGCCAGGCCGAACATCGAAAGATAAATGTGCAGCCAGGCGCCAGGGCGGCGAACCGGATGCTGAGCGCCCGTCGCGACGACCGACTGACCGATGAATTGGGTTCGCCGTCAGGGGCCCGGTTTTGCCGTAGTGTTTCGACGATACTGGACCGTGGCGGATCGGATCTCGACATTGCCCGGAAGTTCCTCGGAAAGCGGTTCGTCGCCAAGTGTCATTTGCGTGCGGATGAGTTGATGAGTACCGTGCTCGCGG
The DNA here is from genome assembly GCA_963779675.1 of uncultured Isosphaeraceae bacterium. Taxonomy (GTDB): domain Bacteria; phylum Planctomycetota; class Planctomycetia; order Isosphaerales; family Isosphaeraceae; genus CAVZZM01. The sequence continues at coordinate 180,405 of CAVZZM010000010.1, read as the reverse complement.
GCGGCCTCGATGAAGATTGAATACGTGCCCCTCGCGACCGGCTTGCCCTGGTCGTCCTTGCCGTCCCAGATCACCTCGTACTGGCCGGGGGGGCGCGTCGGTCGGCCGATCGTGTAGGCCATGTTCTTCTTCGCGGCCAGGCTGCGGTTGGCGTCGCCGCGGTACCAACGTCTCAGGTCGGGCAGCCACTGGTCCGGCCCCGCGCCACGCTGAGAGACCCAGAGGGAGACGGTGCGCACCGAGAGGCCGCTGGCGTCCTCGATGAAGACCACCACATAGGGGCGCTGGTAGCGGCCCCCCTCGGGATCGGGGTTGTTGATCTCGAACCGGACCAGCAGCTCATGGTCCTCTTGCCATGTCCTTGACGTGGGCCTGGCCCCGGTTGTCGCGCGTGCTCGGGCGCCCTGGGCCGTCGCGAGCGCCGGCACGACGGGGGACGGCGCCCCCTGTTCAAAACGGACCCAGCCGTCGCTACGGACCACCCGGCCATCGCCGGCGACGAGCAGGCACTCGACATCCGGCAGGGACTCGGCGAGCCGCAGGCCCTCCGGGACGTCGAGCACGTTGAGGATCGTCGCGAGCGCATCGGCGTCGCCGCCCCGGGGGGCGATGACGGTCGCGGAGAGGACGTGACCGACGGGCTGACCGGATCGAGGATCGAGGACATGGGAATACCAGTGGCCGCCGATCCGGAACCCGCGCTGGGCGTCGCCGCTCGTGGCGACGGAGCGGTCGCGAACCTTGAGGAACGTGAACGGCTCGGTGGATTCGGAGTCGCCCCTCGGCGGCGCGATGCCGACGTTCCAGTCGATCGCGCCTCGGGCATCAGGTCGCCGCCCACGTTCAGGAGCAGCCCCGTGACGCCGTGGCGGGGATCGTGGGCCGCCTGGCAGGCCCGATCGATGATCCACCCCTTGGCGATCGCGTTGAGCGTCAGCGGAGAGCGCGACAGGCGCGTTGCCGTGCCGTTAGACGGGTCGAGGCGCCAGGCGTCGGCTCGCAGGGGCCCCATCGCGGAGGCCAGCTCGGCAACGGTCGGGGTTCGGTCGTGCAACGCGCACGCCTTCCAGAGCTGCGTCAGCCCCTCGACGCGCGGGTCGAAGGCCCCGCCGCTGGAGGCCCGCCAGCGATCCGCAGCCTGGAGCACCTCGAACAGTTCGGGAGCGAGCGGAGTTGGAGCCTGGAACGTCGATCCCCAGCGGGAAAACTCGCTCGACGGGTCGTAGCCGCTGAAGATCGCGGCGAGTCGGTCGATCTCCGAGAGCACGCGGTCCTCGGCCCATCGCGAGGCGGTTTCATCCACCGCCTCGATCCGAAGTTCCAGTGAAGTCCCCATCACGTTCTCATGATAAACGACAAACTCGCCGCCGATCCCGGGCGAGGCCGACACCAGGAGGACCAGGACGCAAAACGCGAGGTTCCTCGGTGAACTCCACCGGCCTGCAACTCCTCGTTCCCACGCTCCGCGTGGGAATGCCGCCCGGGACGCTCCGCGTCCTCTTCGGCCGTGGACATGGGCCTGCCCGGGTCGGACGACGCGGAGCGTCGAGGACGGCATTCCCACGCGGAGCGTGGGAACGAGGGAAACGCCTTGTGACCTCAAAAGTTGCAACGAGATGCGGCGGAGTTCAACGAGGAACCTCCAAAACGTGAAGGCAAGGCAACGGAGAGGATGTGTCTTCATGGTGGTTCCGGCGTCGCGAGCGTCGTGGTTCGTCGGCCAAGTGGGTTCGTTCTAGGGTCGGGTCGGTTGACCTTGCGAGTTCATGCAGGCGAAAAACAGTGGCCAGGCATCCGGGGGGCCGTCGTGGTCGGGATGGGGGGGCGGTTTCGATTCCCCATGCGTCTCGTACCAGGCCGTCCAGCGCCCGGCGGTGGCGTCGTCGAGGAACGCGGAGAGCGGGACGGGCTTGCCGTCGCGCGCGGCCTGGACGGCGTGTTGAAGCACGGTGGGCCGATCGAGGCCGCGGATCGCGACCGCCTCGTCGATCGTGAACCCGCGTTCCAGTAGCCGCCAGGTCCACAATTCGGTCGGCAGGTCGAGCGCGACATCGGGGGTGGGTGCCGCCGGTGAGGGCGAGGGGTCGCGACGGGGGCCGTGGGGCGAAACGGGCGCCTCCGAATTCGCGACAGCCGGTTCGTGCGCCGCGATCGTTTCGAGCAGGGCGGCCCCGTAGCGTTCCAGTTTCGAGGGGCCGATCCCCTTGATCTCGGAAAGGTCCTGCAAGGTTCCGGGTCGCGCGGGCCAGCCGTTCCAGCACCTCGTCATGGACGATGCAATACCGGGGCACGCCCTCCTCGTTCGCGAGGCGCGCCGGAGTTCCTTGAGCGACTGAAGCAGGGCCGGATCGATGGGATCGATTCCGGTGCCCTGGTCGATGCCATCCTCGGAATGGGCGACGCCGCGGATTTTCCGGTAGAGTTCGGCCGACACGCCCAGGCTCAGCTCCGGCCCCCCGCGCGACTTCATCCAGGACTGACCGGCCGGGCTCAGCCGTAACACGGGGCGGTAGCGGTTGGGGTCGACGTTCTCGGACTCGATCAGTCCGGCGCGCGTCAGGGCGTCGACCATCTCCACCACCTCGCGTTGCAGGAAGCGGCCGTTCCCCAGGATGCCGAAGGTGCTCAGGCGGTTCAGGCCCCACGTCTCCAGCCGTTCCGAGCCGGAGCCCACGAGCATCTGGGCGATGATCGTCTTGCCGAACTGACCGCGCGATTCGGCCCGCGCGACGCCGGAGAGGACCTTCAGCACGACCTCGCGCCCCTGGTCGTTGTCGATCGGCTGGGCCTCACCCGCGTCCCCGTCCCCGTCGCCCCCGCAGTTGTCGCAACGCCCGCAACGGCCCGCGCGAGGCATCGCCGAAGTATTCGAGGATCACCGACCGCCGGCACTGGGTCGTCCGAGCATAGGCGACCATGCGCTCCAGCTTGGCGTACTCTTGCCGTTTCCGATGCTCCAGCGCGTGGAAGTCGATCGTGAGGTCCCGCGCGCGTCGCGTGCGGTCGAGAACCCGGATGGCGTTGCCTCGAAAGGGCGGGACGTAGTCGATCGGCAATTCGTCGGCCAGGTGTCGCAGCGCGCGGACCACGGCCGCGCGATCGAGCCCGAGCGCGGTCGCGAACTCGTCGAGGTGGAAGTAGACGGGCTCGCCGATCCGGCGATCGACCATCGCTTCGAGCGCGATCATGACAATGCGCTGAACGTGAGCCTGGCTACTGACACGATCGGCCAGGGGCGAACTTCCGGGATCGTCGTTGATTCGCGCGATCGCCATGTTCTCGCGAGGGCGGAACTGCTCCAGGGCCCGGCCGATTCCAGGATGCGGATGCCCGCGCCCACGCCCATCTCACTCAGGTCGAGCCCCAGGCCGTCGCGAATCTCCGCGCGGGTGCGCTGGATGGGGTCATCCGTCAGGGCGCGGAGATGTTCATAGATCGCATAAACCGCGTTCCGTGACGGATATTCATTGTCAATGAAATGTTCCTGGAGCTTTCGATCCGAAGGCGCATAAAGCAGCAAACATTGTGCATACTGGTCATCGCGGCCGGCGCGGCCGGCTTCCTGGTAATACGCCTCGATCGTGCCGGTCAGGTTGAAGTGAACGACCGAGCGGATGTTGGCCTTGTCCACCCCCATGCCGAAGGCGTTGGTGGCGACGACGACATCGGCCGTGCCGCCCATGAATTGTTCCTGGGCCTCGTTGCGCTCCTCGCGGGTCAGTCCCGCGTGGTAGACGACGGTACGGCGGCGAAGCTCAGTTGAGAGGTACGCGGCCACGTCCTCGCAACGCTTGCGACTCGACGCATAGACGATCGCGGGGCCGGGCAGGCTCTCGAGCGCGGCACCGAGGGCGTCGAGCTTCTGCGCCTCGCGGTGGGCCTCGACGACCCGATACGTGAGGTTCGGCCGGTCGAAGCCGGTGACGAACAGGGCCGGTTCCCGAAGGTCGAGCTGGTCGGCGATGTCGCGACGGACCTGATCGGTCGCGGTCGCGGTCAGGGCGATGCAGGGGGGAAAGCCGAGCGCCCGACGGGCGTGGCCGAGCCGGGCGTAGTCCGGGCGGAAGTCGTGCCCCCACTCGCTGATGCAATGCGCCTCATCGACGGCCAGCAGCGCCGGTCGAATGCCGCTGCATCGTCTCGACGAACCGCCGGCTCCGGAACCGTTCCGGGGCGACGTAGAGCAGGTCGTAACGCCCGGCCTCGACCTCGATGATCCGGAGTCGCTGTTCGTCGGCGTCGAGCGTGCTGTTGATGAACGTCGCGTGGATGCCCCGGGCCTCGAGCGCGTCCACCTGGTCCTTCATCAGGGCGATCAGGGGGCTGACGACCAGGGAAACCCCTTGCGAGAGGACCGAGGGCAACTGGTAGCAGAGGCTCTTGCCGCCGCCGGTCGGCATGACGCAGAGGACGTCTCGACGTTCCAGGACCGTCTCGATCACCTCGCGCTGGCCCGGCCGAAACCGCTCCAGGCCGAAGCGTTCGCGTAGGGCACGCTCCAGGTCGGTCGAGCGGTCGCACATGCTCATCGTCGGTCGCGCCTCGGCATTCCCGGCCTCCTATGGGTGCCCCATTATAACGAGGAGGACCAGGGGATCGCGACCCGAGGCGTTCGGCCTTTCGGGAGGGCGAGGCCACTGCCGCGCACAGCATCGGTGGCGATCCCGAAAGTCGGATTGGTGGGTTCCGCGGGCGCTCCATCCATCCTACACAGACTCGGGAGTCTCCGTAGGGTGGGCCATCGCGGCGCAACCCACCAGGTGATCTGGATTGGTGGGTTGCGCTCGCTGACCCACCCTACAAGAACTCGAAAGGTCGCAACCTGTCAGCCCAGCACGGTCGTGACCGGGGCCCCGTAGCTGATCGGCATCGGGCGGCCGGTGGGGTCGACGATCTGGCCGACGGGTCGATGCCCATCGCGTAGAGGATCGTGGCGGCCAGGTCGGCGGGGCTGACCGGGTCCGAGGCGGGATAGGCCGCCCAGCGATCGGATGCGCCATGGACGAAGCCGCCTCGAACGCCCCCGCCCGCCAGCACGGCGGAATAGCAGCGCGGCCAGTGCTCGCGGCCGGAGTTCGCCTTGTTGATCCTTGGCGTGCGGCCGAATTCGCCGACCCAGACGACGAGCGTCTCCTCCAGCATGCCGCGCGATTCCAGGTCGTCGAGCAAGGCCGAGAGGCCCTGATCGGTCGGCGGCATCAGCCGGTCCTTCAAATTGTTGAAGTTGTCGCCGTGGGTGTCCCAGAAGTTGCGGCCGTCGTTGTGCCAGTTGACCGTGACCAGTTGCACGCCGGCCTCGATCAGACGACGGGCCAGCAGCAAGCCTTGGCCGTGAATGTTGCGGCCGTAACGATCGCGGGCCGACGCGGGTTCCTGGTCGATCCGGAAGGCACCGCGCGCCTCGGCCGAGAGCAGGGCGTCGAAGGCGCGGTCCTGGTAGCTCGACCACGCGTTCCCCTCGGTGCCGGAAGAGGCCAGGTCCTCAAGCAAGCGGCGGCGGCCGTTCAGGCGGTCCTGGTCGATCCCCGTCGGGCAGCCCCAGGCCGTCCACGCGGAAGTCCGGCGCGTTCGGGTCGCCCTGGACGAGGAACGGGTCATACGCCTTGCCCAGCCATCCCCCATGCTGACCGGGGGCCTTGCCGCCCGGGGCCGCGGGGTGCGAGACGATCCAGGGCAGGATCACGGCGGGGGGCAGCGCGCCCGGCACGGGCTTGACCCGGGCCACGATCGAGCCGAGGTGCGGCCAGTCGGCCGGCGACGGCCCGTCGGCGTCCGACTTCGGCCGGGGGGCGAGATGGCCGGTCTGGAGATGATGGACGCTCGACAGGTGCGCGGCGTCGTCGTGCGTCATCGACCGGATGATCGCCAGGCGGTCGGCGCGCTCGGCGAGCTGGGGGAAATGCTCGCTGATGCGCACGCCCGGGACCCGCGTCTCGATGGACTGGAACGGGCCGCGGATGTCGTCCGGCGCCTCGGGCTTGGGGTCCCAGGTGTCGAGCTGGCTCGGCCCACCCCAGGCAAACACGAGGATGCAGGCCCGGGCCCGTCCCGGCGTCGTCGTCCCCGCCGCCGAGGCCGCCGCGCGGATCCGGAACAAATCCGGGAGCGACACTCCGGCCAGGGCCATCACACCAGCCTGCAACACTTCGCGACGGGTCGCGACCGCGCGGCGGAACCCGTGGCAACCCCGGACTCCGTCACTCCCGCGTCGTGCTCTCTCCATGTGAGCGTCCCCCCGATCGTGAGCCGGTCGCTATCAAGCAAGTCAAACTGTTCAACTTTCGCTAAACAGCGCGATGTCCTGACAATAACACCATGTGCCCGGGTTGTCCACGACTCCAATGCGACGCGCCCGGGTTGTTCCAAGCTCGCCCTTCCGCCCACGTCCTCGCGGTCGAATGGCGATCGACCCTTCAGGAAACGGGCCGCCGGGGCTATGATCGTCTCCTGTGGCGGCGCCGTCCGGGGGCGGAACGACTTCAACGAGCGGGACAACTCATGCCGGGCTTCTTCTACAATCTCGGGAAGGCGGTCGGCCCTCAGGTACGCAAGGGGAACTGGGTCCTTCAGGCGTTGACGGGGGAGGACCAGGACCTGATCGAGGCCGAACATCGGGTCGGGCGCGACCTCGCGGCGCACGCGCGAGAGGCCATGTCGCCGCAGGACGACGTCGACCCCGGGCAGGTGGAACGGGTCGAGGACGCTGGGTCGTCGGTTGTCGGCCCGGGTGAAGGAGAAGCGTCGTCGATTCACGTTCTCCGTCGTCGCGTCGGGAGAGCCGAACGCCTTCGCGCTGCCGGGCGGGTTCATCTTCATCGAGCGTTCGCTGCTGGAACTTTGCCAGTGGGAACCGGATGAGGTGGGGTTCGTCCTGGCGCACGAGATGGCGCACGTCATCCGCGGCCATGCCATGGAGCGCCTCCTGGGCAGTGACGTGATCGCGGCCGCCGCGCGCGTGGTCCGCGCGCCCGGCCCTTACGGGATGCTGATCCGTCAAGCGGCCTCGCGATTCCTGCAATCGGCCTACTCGCGCGAGCAGGAATTTGACGCCGACGACCTCGGCATGCGGCTGGCGGTCGCCTCGGGCCTGAACCCGTCGGGAGGCCCCCGCCTGCTGGAGCGATTGAGCGTCTTCGCCGGCGCCGCCGACGGCCCCGACCTCAGCACCTACTTCGCCACCCACCCACCGCTGGGAGAGCGAATCGCGAAGCTCAAAGGACTTGCGAGACAGGCCCCGTAGGGTGGGTCAGCGCGGCAACCCACCAATTTCTAAGATGGTGGGTTGACGCGCTGACCCACCCTGACAAGACCGCCCGATGACAAATCGGTCGGATGACCGATGACAGTCGGTCAACTACCCCGGCTCGAACACCCGTTCGTGAATTGAGCGACAATGCCCGAGGTGCTCGGCGAGTCTTTCCGGATCCGAGATGGGGCGGCTCGACCCGTCGGGGTCGGGGTACGCGACGGCCGTCGTCGGGTTGTTGCTGGAGTCGGCCCGTCGGGCCGGGGCCAGTGATGCGCACCTGACGCCGACCCCGGAGGGGCTCGACGTGCGCTGGCGGGTCGACGGCGTGCTGCATCCGGTCGCGATGGTTCCGGCCCGGGTGGCCCCGAATGTCGTCGCGCGGTTGAAGGTGCTCGCCGAACTGCTCACCTACCGGACCGACGTCCCGCAGGAGGGTCGAATCCGTGGCAATCCGGGCGGCCCGGACGTCCGGGTCAGCACGTTCCCGACGCTGCACGGGGAGCGTGCCGTTGTCCGGCTGTTCGCCGCGAGCGGGCCGGGGGGCTTCGATGGGCTCGACGATCTTGGCTTGCCGGGAGAGCTGGTGGTCGAGTTGCGCGGGTTGCTCGTCGAGACGTCGGGCGCCGTGGTCTTCGCCGGCCCGGCGGGGAGCGGCAAGACGACCGCGCTGTATGCCTGCCTGCGCGAGCTGGTCGCGTCGAGCCGGGGGGGCCGCAGTCTCGTCTCGCTGGAAGACCCGATCGAGGCGGTCGTGTCCGGGGTCGCCCAGGCCCAGGTCAACCCGACGGTCGGCCTGGATCTGGAGGCGGGGCTCCGATCGCTCTTGAGGCAAGACCCCGAGGTCATCGCCATCGGCGAGGTCCGCGATCGGGCCACGGCGGAGGTGGCCGTCCAGGCATCGCTCACCGGCCACCTCGTGTTGACGACGTTCCACGCGGGCTCGGCGGCGTCGGCGTTGTGCCGTTTGCTCGACATGGGCATCGAGCCCTACCTGCTGCGCAGCGGCATCCGGGCCGTCGTCTTTCAGCGGCTGGCGCGCCGATTGTGCCCGGAATGTGCTCGACCCACCGACGACCCGGCGGATTTCCTCGCCCTGGACGTGACCCGCGCCTTCCTGCCGGTCGGCTGCCCCTCCTGCTCTGGAACCGGCTACCGCGGGCGCACCCTGATCGCCGAGTTCCTGCGTGCCGACCGCGGGGCCGTCGCGCGGGCCGTCCTCGCGCGCGACGATCTCGAGCGCGTGGAGGAGGCGGCCGTCGCGGACGGCATGATCTCGCGATGGGCCGCGCGACCCGGGCCGTCCAGACCGGCCAGACCGCCCCCGCCGAGGTCCGCCGGGCCCTCGGGTTCGGTCATTGAGAGGGCGTGCGAGACGGTCTGTCCGGGTTGCGCGGGCTGGGCGGAGGCCGGCGGATCCCATCGTCATACGCTTCGGATTGGTGGGTTTCGCTAGACTGAAAGCATCCGAAAATAGGTTGTTTGGGTGGCCGGGGCAAAGTTTTCGTGCCCTGGGCGGGGGACAGCCCCGCCTTCCCAGAGCCTTCCGGGGCACGATGACTTTGCCCCGGCCACCCAAATTTCCCGACCATTCCCAGAGGAGTCGCTGCGTATGGGGCAAGCGTGGCTCGCCCTGGGAATGTCCGTCCGCCGCGGGCGGGCCGGGCTCAGACTTCGCCCCGAGAGGCCCTGGCGGTTTCCTTGTCAGGGGCCCAGTTGTCGTCGGCGCGTAGCAGGGCGGCGACGCCGTTGGCCTGGTCGAGCAGGGTGGCGCGCGTTCCGTTCCTGTCGAAGATGTGGACGCCGACGCGGTGCCGCAGGGCCATGCGGAAGATCTCCTGCGCGGCGCTGACGGTGCGGGTGGGGGCCTGGCAGTAGACGCAGGTGGCCACCGGCGCGCCGAAGCGGTAGCCGCAGGAGGTGCAACGGGCGCCGGCGATGTCGCGATTCGGGCCAAGCACGATCTGGGTGGCCCGGCCCTGTTGCAGGGCGTCGAGCACCTCGGTCGGGCCGCTGGCGACCAGGTGGTTCTCCTTCCAGCGCTCCTTCAACTCGCCCATCAGGCGGACCTTCTCGTCCTCTCGCCAGCGCTCCAGCACCCGCGCGACGTCGTCGGCAACGTCCTCGGGGCGGGAGGTCATCGTCTGGGCGGCCTCCTCGACGACGGCGTGCTCGAGGTCTTTCGGGAGCAGCCGTCGCACGGCGGCGGTGACCTGGGCCGAACCGAGCAGGATCAGGCCGGAGAAGGCGCTGGTCTTCCAGTGCTCGGCGATGTCCTCGACGGCCTGCTTGAAGAAGGCGTCGTCTTCCAGCGCGTGGAGACGCTCGTGACGGGCCTTGGTGAACCGCTTCTTGTAGGTGAAGCGGGGCTTGTCGCGCTGGATGTCCTGGTCGACGTCCTTCTGGATCTCGCGGACCTCCTCGGTGACGCCGTGGTTGGCCTCGAAGAGGTGGACCTCGCGCGAGCTGATGACGGCGATCAGGTAGTTCGGCTCGCCATACCAGCGTTCGAGCAGGGGCAGGACGAAGGGGTCCTCATCGACGACCAGGTAATTCTCGACGGGGAAGTCGAGGTTGACGGCGTGGAACAGCTTGCGCTGGGCACCCGAGAAGACGGCCAGGCCCTTGGCCGAGGGCTCGGCCTCGTGGATGGCCCGCTCGATGGCCGCCATGTTCGCGTCGAGGACCGTGCGCGCCTCGGCCTCCGACAGGGCGCTGTTGGCCTCTCGAGCCTGGTTGCGCAACTGCACGTCGGCCTGGCGATGAAAGCCGTCGTCCTTGACGCGCATGTCGACATAAGCGCTGACGACGTAATCCTTCTGGCTGGGGGAGTCGAGCAGGATCTCGATGTCTCGGCGCGTGATGGGCATCATCAACATGGTCCTTACGGCCGGTCATCCGGTTGGGATAGTCTCTTGAGCCTCGGAGGCCCGTCGGGCCGCCACCGGTGGGGACGACCCGGTCGCACGACTCTCTGATCCGGAACTGAGAACTTCAACTTAACGGCAACGCGCGGGGCAACGCAAGAATTCAGGTTGTGCAAGCAGGATGCCAACACCAGCACCCCGGACGCGATCGGGGCCAGGATCAGCATAGTCTTCCCCTCCCCGGAACGCGCATCCTCTCCCGGTACTTCGACGACACCTGTCTACGGGGCCGGTTCGCGCGAACCCCGAGCGTCCTCCTCGAGTTCCTCGATCGCGTAGCCCTCGGGCAGCCGCTCCAGGTAGCCGGCGTCGACGAGGTCCTCGTTACGCTCGGGTGGTGACCCGTGCTCGCGCAGGTAGAGTTGCTCGGCCAGGATCATGGTGAGCACCTCCAGCTCGCGGCGGTCGCGGTCCATGCTGGCCAGATCATACGGGAGCGGGGGGCAGAGGTAGCCGCCGAGGAGGGTCGAGCGATACCAGTTGAAGAAGTCTTCCGGGGACATCGGGTGCGCGGCGTCGCGCTGGCCGGGGGCCGCGTAATAGGGGAAGTCGGGGTGGGTGAGCGGGACGTCGCGGTTGACGACCCGTGTCTCGACCATCTTCATCCGACGGCTCGGCGGCAGGTCGACCTGCGAGAGCCAGTGGGCGTACAGGATGCGGAAGACCCGCTCGCTACGCTACGGCTCGCGGCGCCAGACCTTCACGACGCCCACGAGACCGGGATAACCGGCTGAGGAAGGCATAGCGGGTGTCCATCGTGGCGGTGGCGATCGCGTCCCAGTCGACCCACGCCTCCGGGTTCCGCACCGCCCAGAGCATGGCGAGGTAGTCGGCCCGGATCGCGTCGGAGTTCGGCGGGGTCATCGCGACGACCGTCTTCACGTCGGCCAGCGCCCGTCGCAGCAGGGCGGCATCGACGCGCGGGGCCTTCCGCCCATCGAGCAATGTGCGTGGCGGTGATGGACGCGAGCACCTGGCCGGTGGACCGATGGCTCGACATGCCACCCATCTCCACGTGCCGGCTCGCCCGCAACGCCGCGCGGTACCAGTCCCAGGCCCCGGCCAGGTCGCCGTTCGCTTCGAGCCGGGTGGCCTCCAGGATGCCGAGCGTCGTCAGGGTGAACAGGTCCATCATGGGCTGGAACGATTCGTTCGACCCGGCCGAGATCCATGCGGAACCGCCCCCCCGGGACGGCCTGGGCACGCTCGCGCTCGCTCGCCCGACGCCACAGGTCGAGGGCCTCGCGGCTCGCCTGAACCTGGTCGCGGGCCGTCGGGCCGGCATTCGACCACCCCGCGATCGCGTCGCCCCGGAAGCGCTGGGGATCGAGACGCGGAGCGTCCTCGTGGAGCCGCCGGGCGGCTTGCCGGTACAGCGTGAAGGCATCCTCGTCCGGCGGCACGTCGAGGGAACGGCGGAAGGCGGCGACGTCGAACGGGTCGCCGATGTCCGGCAGGCCGTTGAGGCTCGTCGCCCACCGGACCGCCCCGCCGAGGACCACCACGACCAGCAGGTACAGCACGATCAACCCGCGACGCCGCCACCCCCGCGACTGTTCCAGCCAGCGCAGCGGGGCCAGCACCACATACTCGACCCGCCCCCCACTCCGCCGGGGTGTCGCGGGTTCGCGGCCGACGTCTCGCGCCTCGGACGCCATCGCTCGTGCCTCCATCACCAGAACGGGCCAGAACGCCGGATGGATCGAGGGTACGGCAACGTTGCCGACGGGACAAGACAGTTCTCCGAACGATTTCGGACTACCTCGCGGTCGCAGGGATCTTCCCAGATCGGGTTCCGGGAGGGCGAGGCTCCCGCCGAGCTTCCGGGATGGGCCGGGTGGCTCGGCCGGAGCCTCGCCCTCCCATTTCGGGGGTCGCGTCGAACCCGAGGATGGCCCGGGACGCACGCGCCGCGCCTCTGGCCGTGGCGGGGTTGTCGGTGTACTCTGGTCGGCTCCGAGGAATTCGCGTTTGCGCAGGGAGAATCGATCGATGCGACTGGCGACCGTCCTGACCGAGCAAGGCCCCCGGGCGTGCCTGCTTCACGAGAACCTGTACGTCGACATCAACGCGGCCGACCCGAGCCTGCCGACGAGCGTGCGGGAGCTGCTGCGGATGGGCGAGGCGGGACTGGAACGGGTCCGCGCCGAGATCGGCCGTGGCGGCGTGCGGCACGATCCGGCCACGGCAACCCTGATGGCGCCGGTGATCGACCCTCAAAAGGTCATCTGCCTGGGTTTGAACTACCGCGACCACGCCGCCGAGAGCAACATGCCGGTGCCCGAGGAGCCGGTCCTGTTCAGCAAGTTCCCGTCGAGCCTGATCGGCCACGGCGGCACGATCGTGCTGCCGGAGGTCAGCGACGAGGTGGACTACGAGGCCGAGCTGGTCGTCGTCATCGGCCGGGCCGGGCGCGACGTGCCGAGGGAGCAGGCGATGGACCTCGTCGCCGGCTACGCGGTGGGGCACGACGTCTCGGCGCGGGACTGGCAGCTCCGCAAGCCGGGCAAGCAGTGGCTGGCCGGCAAGACGTTCGACACCTTCGCCCCGATCGGCCCGGAGCTGGTCACGAAGGACGAGGTCGCCGACCCCCACGCCCTCGGCATCCGCCTGCGGCTGAACGGCCAGACGATGCAGGATTCGAACACCGCGCAGCTCATCTTCCGCATCGACGAGTTCGTCTCGTACATCTCGAAGATCTGCACGTTGGAGCCGGGCGACCTGATCTTCACCGGCACCCCGCCGGGCGTCGGCATGGCCCGCACCCCGCCCGTCTGGCTGAAGCCGGGAGACGTCGTCGAGGTCGAGATCGACGGCCTCGGCACCCTCCGCAACCCCGTCGCGGCGAGAGACTGAGCCCAGCCCGGACAGGGGAACAGGACCGATGACCGATGGATGATGACCGATGATCGAGCTATGAAACAGCCGCAGTCATCGGTCATCGGTCATCGGTCATCGGCCATCGGCCATCGGCCATCGGCCATCACCCATCGGCCATCGGCCATCGGCCATCGGCCATCGGCCATGCGGGACTCAGCAAGGCGGCCCCCGACCATGCCCTGGCTCTACCTGCTTGTCGCCGGGATCTTCGAGGTCAGCTTCACGACCTGCATGAAGCTCTCGGCGAACTTCACGAAGCCGTGGCCGTCGCTGGGGTTCCTGGCGGCGTCGATCCTCAGCTTCGTCTTCCTCAATAAAGCCGCCCAGACCATCCCCCTGGGCACCGCCTACGCCGTCTGGACCGGCATCGGCGCCTTCGGCACGGCCGTCATCGGCATCGCCTTCTTCAAGGACCCGCTCCACCTCTGGCGCGTCGTCTTCCTGGTCCTCCTCGTCGGCTCGATCATCGGCCTGAAACTCGTCTCGGGCGGCGAGTAGGGAGGCGACTCGCTTCGGCACAAGACCGCCGATACTCTTCGGCTTCGGATCGTGATCGGATGACCCGATGGAGGTGAGGCGTGTCCGAATCCAGGTCGTCGTCCCCCAACGCCCGAAAGAAATCCAGGGGATACCAGGACATTCGGGGCGCGCCGTGCGTGACCCGGCCCCATCGACCTGGACCAGGCAACGTCCTACGACATGAGCAAGGATGGCATGGCCAACTCACCTGTCCGACGACTCGGCATCCTCGATGCTGGCGTATTGATCGCCGCGACAGCCTCGGCGCTGGCCCCGATTCGTGGCCTGTTCGAGGCGCATTACCAGAGCCTGGTCGTGAACCATGGCAGGCCGATCCACGGGGCCATCGCCCTGGGTTGCGACAGCCCTGACGGCCTTGCTCTTCTCGTGGTCGATCGCCACGGTGGCCCTCAGCCTGAGGCACCCACGCCGTCCCTTGCGTTGTGTCGCGAGCCGACCCGGGACGGTTGCCGCCCTGTCGGCGACGGCCTGGGGTGGGCTCTACCTCCTCAGGGCCTTTGCCACGACCACCACGTGGCCGGCCACCGGGGGAGATTGCCGGCATTCTTCACGATGGCCCTGGGACATGCCGTCCCCGCAATCGTCGGGGGCATCACCGTGGCCTGGCTGGCACTCGCCTGCGCCACGGGGCACTGGCGGGCCGAACCGACCTGGCTTGACCGCTTCGGCCGTACCCTGGGAGCGGTCTGGATCGGACTCGAAGCCATCATCTGGATCTCAGGCTTCGTGATGTTCTGAAGTCGCCTCGAGAGCGGCCGTAGCAAAGTCCTGGTGCCCGGGTAGACCATTGCCGACGAGGACACAAGCGACATCACCCCATTTTCATAACATAAGATGATTTCCGGTCAATCGCTCAGGAGCATCCGCAAGATAGGTTCTTTGGGTGGCCGGGGCAAACTCAGCGTGCCCCGGTCTGGAACATGTCGCCTACCGGGGCACGCTGCTCTTGCCCCGGCCACCCATTTCCTGGGCTTTCCGGAGAGTCGCTCCTCCATACGTTCCGCGGATGGGCACGACGACTTTGCCCCGGCCACACCAGGCCGATCCCGGAGGAACACACCTTCCGGATCCCAGCTCAGCGACGGAGGCGCTGGGCGAGGTCGCGGGCGGCGGGGTCGGTGGGGGCGAGGGTGACGGCGCGTTCGGCGGCGGCCAGGGCGTCGTCGGGCTGGCTCGCCTGTTCGAGGGCCAATGCGAGCTGGTAGTGGATGTCGGGGCGGTCGGGCTGCGCGGCGGCGGCGGTGCGCAGGTCGGCGACGGCCTCATCGACGTGGCCCAGGGCCAGGTAGGCCCGGCCTCGGTGGTACAGCGACTCGCCGTCGTCCGGGTCCAGTTCCAGGGCCTGCGTCAGGCGGGCCAGGGCCTGGTCGTTCTGGCCGTGCGCGAGCTGGATCACCGCGGCGCGTCGGAGGGCCTCGGCGTTGTTGGGGTCGGAGCTGAGGGCGCGAATACGCGGCCAGGGCCTCGTCGCGGCGGCCCAGGTCCTCCAGCACCCGGCCGCGCGCAGGTGAGCCTCGGTCGGGCCGGGGGAGATCTCGATGGCCTCCTCGATATGCGCCAGGCGCCGGTTCGAGCCGGCCGGTCCCGGTTTCGACCTCCCCCAGGCCGGTCAGGGCGTCGGGATAGTCGGGGTCGAGGTCCAGGGCGTGCCGATAGGCTTCCTCGGCGCGGGCCAGGTTGCCCAGGGTCTGGTAAACCCGCCCGAGCCGGTGATACGCCTCCGGCGAGCGCGGGGCCTCGGCCACGAGCCGCTCGAGGCCCGCCAGCGCCGACGGCCAGTCGCGCCGGTCGATGGCCGACTGGGCCGCGCGGCTCAGGTTGCGGCGACGCGCCAGGTCCTCCGACGTCGGCCGATCGCCCCGGCCGTCCGGGCCGAGGCAACCGGCGCTCAGGGCGACGATCAGGCATCCGGCGGTGGCGGCACGGCGCCGCATGATGCCACCCCTCCTGAGTATTTCCACGCCGGCCCCGCCGCATTGCGGGGGCTCCGGCGACGTTCGGCGTTCCCTGGCCCAGATCGGCAACCGCGACCGCGACCTGATTCCAGCCGGACGCGCGGTCGAGACGCAGGACACGCGCCGCGCGTTTGTCGATCGACCAGGACGTGACGCCGCGGACATGCGCATCCACCGGGCCGGCCACCATAAGTCCGGAGTGACGATCGGTCAATGCCCGTTGCCCCCAACCCGGCGGCATTCCCGGTCCAACCGGCATCCGGACCCGGCCCCGGCCCGGCCATACCGCGAGGGCGAGGCTCCCGCCGAGCTTCCGGAATGGGCGTCCTGGGAGGGCGAGGCTCCCGCCGAGCTTCCGGAATGGGATGGGATGGGATGGGCGGCTCGGCGGGAGCCTCGCCCTCCCGGACATCGATCGACGCGATGGCCGGGACCCAAACCGATCCGGACCGCGGCCCGGCCAACAGGCCAGATCAGGCTTAATCCGGCAGCTTACGACATGAAAAATAAAACGTGCAACTTAAAGCTGTTTTTTCTGGCACGATCGCGGGCCGACGCCGATACAACACGTGTCGAGAACGAAGCGTGAGTCGAAACTGGCCCGGGAAGGATTCGGAGGGCCCGGCATGACCTGGGAATGGAACTACCCGAGGCGCGTCCTCCTGGCAAGCCTGATCGGGACCGCCCTGCCGGTTGGAAATGGCGTTCGGGGCCAGGAACCCCGCCTGATCGTGCCGCCTCGCGAACCGGTCGCGGACGCCCAGCCCGCGACGTGGGGGGCGGGGGCGGCGGAGGTCGTTTACGAGGGGACGCCCGCGCCTGGCCGTCGGGTCGTCGTCGGGCCCGACGGGCCGTTTCCCGACGGGACGTCGTTTCGATGGGAGCAGGTCGAGGGCCCGGCGGTGGCGCTTGACGACCCGACGGCCGCGCAGGTCCGCTTCATCGTGCCCGTCGGGGCCACGCGGCTGGGGTTTCTGCTGACGATCCGCGACGACGACGGCGAGCGAACCATCCGCGTGACCATCCCGGTTACGGATGAGACGATCGTCACGGCGACCGATCCGGGGCCGACCGCCGACGCGGGAGACGACCAGATCGGCCTCGTCGGCCGCCAGATCACGCTCAATGGGGCCCGGAGCCGGCCCGAAGGCCGTGTCGGCTTCCGCTGGGTCCCGCTCTCCGGCCCGGGCATCACCGAGGCGAACCAGGACGGGCCGTGTTTCTCGTTCGTGCCGACGGCCCCCGGCCTGTACCGGTTCGCCCTCGTCGTGGGGCTGGAAAACCGGGTCTCGGAACCGGACGAGGTTCAGGTGGAGGTCGGCGCGCGTCCGGGCCTCAACCCGCAGTCGGCCGGCCCCCCCCCGCCCCTGGCCCGCTGGTTGGCGTCGGCGGTCGCCTCCGTGCCCCAGGGGGCCGAGACGGCGGCGCGGGTGGCCGGGGCCTTCGAGGCGATCGCGCAACGCATGCCACTGTATACATCCTACTCCGAGATCCAGAGCGAGCTGGCCCGACGGCTCGAGGAGGCGATCCCGGACGAGCCCGCGCGGCACGACTTCTCGGCCCGTCAGGTCTTCGAGCCCCTGTCGCAGGTCACCGGCGCGGAGCTGGTCGCCGTGGGGATCGACCCCCGTTCCCCCTCGGCACTGCTCCAGCCGCTCGACGCAACGCAACGGGAACGCATCCAAATTGTCTACCAGGGCCTCGCCGGCGCGTTCCGGTCGCGGCTGACCACACCCTGACCCGGCAACCGGGTCGGCCTTGACCAGGGAGGGTTCGTCACATGGAAGGTCCCATCCGTCCGCGAGTCGCCCGTTGCGCGGCCGCCCTGGCCGTCTCGATCGGGCTGGGAAGCGAGCTTGTCGGTTCCGAGGCGCCCGACGCGACGGACGTCGGGGAGGCTACCCCGCACACACAACAACCGAATCCGTCCGGGGCCCGTCGCAACGATGTTGTTGCGACTCGTGACGAGGCCGTCGCCCCGGCCGGGTACAACGACGGTTACCCCTCCTCGCAGCAACCGCCCGCCGCCCCCCAGGCGGCCCCGCCCGGCCCGGCATCGGCGCCGGCCTACGTGGCCCCTTTGATGGCCCCGGCCGCACCGGCCGCGATGCTGCTGCCGCAGATGGCCGCCCCCGCGCCGACGGCCGTCGTGCAGGTGCCCGGGCCGAACGTCGTCGTCCAGCAGGGGCAGCCGCAGGTCTACGTCACGCAGGCTGCGCCGGCGTTGGCCGTGCCGATGATGACACAGGCCACCGCCGCCCCAACCTTCGGGAACCTGTTCCTGCCGAACTCCGCCCCGCCGGTCGCGCCGCTGGCGACGTTGCCCGTGGCCGCCCAGCCCGCGATGGTTCCCCTGGGGCCCTGCCGATGGCCGCCGCCCCGGTGGTCGCCCCGGCAACGGCGACCACGACGAGCCAGACCCTCTCCCTGCCCGCGACGCGGTCTCGAAGCCGGGTGAAGATCAAGGGCGCGGGGCTGTTTCGCTCGAAGCTGGCCCGATTCGGCGAGTGGCTCGCCGGGCTTGACGACCACGTCCGGATCGTCACGGAGCAGGAGACGGAGGTCAGTACCCCGGTCGTCCCGGCCGGCGTCGGCGCCGCGACGTTCTCGATGACCGCGACCGCCCCGGTGGCCCCCGCCGTCAGTCCCGTGTTCGCCCCCCAGGCGGCCCCCCCCGCGGCCCCCCCGCCGACCTACCCGTCCACCCCGCCACCAGTCAGCCCCTCTCCCCAGGGGCCCCGCAACGGCACAGCGTGTTCGGCCGTTTCCATGACAGGAACTGAGCCAATCACACAATTTAGGAATCGACCACGAGAGGTCGAGGCACGCCGTGCAACGGGCCACGGCCGGCTCCCCAGGAATGGGAGGCCGGTCGTGGCTCGCGTTCGGTCGCGCCGTTCTGGACGTGGCGTGGCCTGAGAACGCACGTTAGCATGAGGCGATCTCTCTCGATCCGGGCCACGAGGAATCGACACCGATCTTTGTGTGACGCCTTGCGAGGAAACCCGCGATGACCTGTCGATGGCGATGGCGATGGCTCGAACTGACCGCGTATTGTACCGTCGCGATTGCGGTCCTTGGCGCCGTGATGGGTTTCCCAACATCGACGCGCGCCGCCGTCGCAACCGAGATCGTGCCGGAGGTCTCCCTCGACGCGCAGCGCGTGCGGGCCGTGGGGGACCTGGAGACGGGGCGAATCCAGGTCGAGGCCCCCCTGATTGGGGCCGATCGCGCCGAGGTCGGGCTGAGTTACCGCGTCCGGGGCGACGGCGGTTGGTCGCCCGAGCAGGCCGCGCTCGCGACTGGCGGAACCCTCGACACGTTCCTGACGGTCGAGAACCCATTACCCTGGTCGCCCGAGTCACCGACGCTCTATGAGGTCCGCGTTCACATCAACGACCCCGGTGGTGATGAGGTCGTCACCCGCGCCGCGTTTCGGTCGATCCGGGTGGACGGAAACCGGCTGTTGCTCAACGGCAGGCCGCGGATCATCCGGGGGTTGCTGAACGTGGGCACCTCCCCGCCGAGCCTGTTCCCGAGGCCGGAGGGCGAACGCTTCCGGGAGGACATCGCGTTTGCCCTGGAGCGCGGCTTCAACCTCATGAAGTTTCACCACTGGATACCACCGAAGCGCGATCTTGATCTATGTGACGAGCTCGGGATGCTCGTCTGGATGGACTACCCGGCCGTGTCCCCCACGATCGACCCGGCCCAACGGGAGGGTCGCGTGCATGAACATGCCGGCACCCCGGTCGATGACCGCGACCACCCGGCGATCATCCTTCGTAGCCAGGCCAACAAATCGAGCCCGACGGCCGCCCTCGACACCAACGAGGATCGGGACGGCCCGGCGCGCGCGATGGTCCCCGGCACCGTCGTCGAGGACGATCACGGCGGGGCCGTCTGGCGCGACGTCAACGACCGGCACGACGATCACCCGTTTGATAACGATCACGAATGGGCTCGATCGCTCGAACGATTGAAGGCATCTCTCTCCGAACAGGATTCGGGGCCGCTGGTCCTGGGCGCGGCGATGGCCGCCGACACCTGGCTCGACCGGGACGCGATGCTGGAGCTTTACGGCGGCGAGCGGCCACCCTGGTTCCCCGGCTTCTTCGACGCCAACGCCCGATGGCTCGAACGGATGCTGACATTGTACGGCCCGTCGGGGCTCAACCGCCTCATCGACGACTCGAAACAACAGGCGATGCGGTTGCGGAAATCGCAGATCGAGGCGTTCCGCCGCGCAGTTTCCCCAGGGCGGTTATGTCGTCCGCGCCCTGCGCGACGTCCCGCGCGCCTCGACCGGGTTGATCGACCCGCTCGACCGGCCGAAGTGGTCGCCCGACGACTGGTCCTGGCAGGGGCCGACGATGTTCCTGCTCCAGTCCCCCGGCGATCGGCGGTGCTTCCGGGCCGATCCGGCCGACGATGAGAACGGCGCGGTGACGCTGCGCCTCAGCCACTTTGGCGACGAGCCGATCCGGGAGGGCCAGGTCCGTTTCACCTTGCAACCGACGCTTCGCGCGCGTACTAACCAGACGAACCCGTCCATTCCCGTCGAGGGGGCCGTCGTCAGAACGGTACGACACAGCCAGGCCACCGGCACCCTGAGTGGCGACATCACCGGCCTGACCGTTCGCGGCGACGTCCTGGCCCCCACGCCCTACGAACTACGGGCCGAGTTGACTGATCGCAAACCCTCGCGACCGATCGCGGCGAACCGCTGGCCGATCTGGCTGGTCCCGGATCGTCGGCTTCCCGGAGTGCGGTTTCATGGATCGGTCGACGACGCCACGAGGGCCCTGTTCGAGACGGGCGCGGACCTCGCGGAATCGACCGATCCTGCCGACGCGGTGATCGTGGCGCGGCACTTTGACAGTCCCTTGCTCGACCGGCTCGAAGCCGGCGCCCGGGTCTTGATGCTCCCCGACGGAAAGGACCACAGCTTCGTCCTTGAGCATCGCGGCTCCCTGCGCGGGGGGCCGTACCTGCCGGGGCACCCGATTCTCGACAGGGTGCCCCGCGCGTTCCTGATCGAGCTTCCGCAGTTCGACCTTGCCGGGCCCGTGCTGCCAGACCTCGATGCGCACCTGTCGGAAATCGTGCCGATCCTGCTGCGCTGGGACAATCGCGATCTCCAGGAAGTCCGCACGCACGGCCTGGTCTTCGAGTCGCAGGTGGGGCGGGGCCGTCTGCTCGTCAGCGCTCTGAACCACGGGCCGGCCGACAACGCGGCCGGTCACTGGCTGCTCGGCGCGTTCCTCGACCACCTGGCCGGCGGGCCGAAGCCGTCGCGTTCCTGGAGCGCCGAGACCCTCGCGCGGCTGCGCAATCGGATCAACACGCGCCACGATCGACCTCTCGGAACGCCCGTGGCGGTTCCGGCCGGACCCGCACAACCTGGGGCGCGAGGCCGGCTGGCAACGTCCCGAGACGGTGGCCGATACCGGCTGGTTCGACGCCCGGATCGATACGCCCCCGAAGGCGCACGCTCACGGCGATCTCGACGGTTGGGCCTGGTATCGAACGACCGTCCCGATCCCGGACGACTGGACGGGCCCGGACGCAACTCTCACGTTCCAGGAGGTTGTTGGTCCTTACGAGGTCTACCTCAACGGCCAACTCGTCGGGAATGGGGGCGAAACCGCCACGAACCGAACCGCCCTCGACGAGCGTTTGAGCCATCGGTTGACCGGCCTGCTGGCGCCAGGGCAGACGGTCACGATCGCCGTTCGCGTCCACAACGGGCCCAACAAAACCGGCGCCGTGGGTATCCTCGGGCCGGTCTATCTGAGCACGGCGCGTCCCAATCCCGGCGGCGACTGGGTTCGTTGAGGGGCTGCTGGACGATATGATGTCTCCCACCGAACATGCAGCCTATCTCACATAAGATCGAATGTTTGATGAAAAGGCCCCGGCTGGGTGAGTCGCGGTCCCTTCAAAATCGATTTCGGGAGTGCGTGGCCACGGCCGAGCGGAGTCTGGGAGGGCGAGGCTCCCGCCGAGCTGTCGGGATGGGTGGCTCGGCCGGAGCCTCGCCCTCCCGGTTCGGGCGCCGCGGAGTACCTGGGAATGACCCTGGCGGGGCCAGAGCCAGTGCGACCTGTTCACACATCCTTTCAATACTCATCCGCGCTGATCATTTCCCCATCGGCACGATGACCGAGGCGGCGGAAGACGTCCGGGTTGATCGAATCGCGGAGGAAGTGGACCGAGCCATCGCCGAACGCGAAGTTGGATCCGCCGGAGTGAAGGCTGGAGAAGCCGCCGACATAAAGCGGGCCTTCGGGTGAGCCGGCCGCCCCGCCCCCTGCCCCGGCGGGGCCACCGGCCGCTGGCGCGACGAAGGCGTTCGGCCCCCGGCCCGTGTTGCGTAGCGTGGCGCTGGTGCCCGAGGCCCACCCCAAATCGCCGGTTCGGCGCTTCTCACCGAGGAAGATCGTCTTCGAGGTCCCATCGGTGATGTCGTCGAAGCCGATGGTGCTGTTGAGATAGAACGCGCCGTGGTTGGTCGTGTCGATGGGCGCCTCGACATCGTGGTGACAGGCGGCGTAGCTGCTCTGGGCCAGGCCGCCGGAACCGGCCTCGCCATAGGGCGAGGCGTTGCCTGGCCCGCCCTCGCCGCCCCGCGCCTCCTGGATCGACTCGATCGAGGCGCGATTTGCCCCCCCATCGGACGGGCACAGCATCGGGCCGATGACGATGGCCCGGGCGGTGATGTTGGAGACGTCATACACGCCGACGCCGAAGTTCAGATGGTTGTAGACCGCGCTCTCCTCGATGTAAGGGAGGACCCGCGCGGCCCAGCCGAAGTGATACCCCGTCGGCGTGTTCGAGATCGGCCCGGTCGGGTTGACCACGCCGGGTGGCAAGAGCTGGTTGGCCGCCTCGTAGTTCTGGACGGCGATCGACAGTTGCAGCAGGTTGTTGGTGCATTGCACGCGACGGGCCGCCTCGCGCGCCGCCTGCACCGCGGGCAAGAGCAGCGCGATCAGTACGCCGATGATCGCGATGACAACAAGCAGCTCGATCAAGGTGAATCCGCGGAACGACCGCATATCAGAACTCATCGCGTTTCCTCCAGGCTCGGTTGAGGGGCCTCGTTGTTCTCGTTGTCGCGGTCCCGCTCGTTGGTCGGATTCGTCGTGTCGTCGTGCCCGAGGTCCACGAGGAGGGAGCGGGTTCGGGTCGCGTGGGGATCGGCGCCGACGGGAAACTCGGCGGTCGCCGTGATCCGCCGTTGGTGCTCCGAGGCGTCGTCCGCCTCGACGGTGATCCGAACGACCGCATCATGGTGGGCACCAATCGCCTCCCGATCCGCCAACGGAACCGTCCGGGAGGGCGAGGCTCCCGCCGAGCTTCCGGAAGATGGCTCGCCAGGAGCCTCGCCCTCCCGTTCCGGTCTCGTTCGCCGGGCTGGGCTCAGGAGCTCGACGGCCGGAACCATCCACGTCTCCCCCTCGTAATCGGGATCGTCGGCGAGCCGCGCGGCCGCCCGGTTGAGCCCGGACTCCGCCAGCCATTCGGCCTGGCGAACGCGCTCTTGAAGCGAGAGCAGTTCGCGGCCCGCCAAACCCGTTCGCACCGACGACCCCAGGATGGCCGTCAGCAACACGAGCACCACCAGGACCACCACCAGCACGGTCCCCCGGCGCTGCCGTCGTGGTTCCAACCGCGCACTCGAACGGTTGCCCGACCTAACGAGGCATCTCATGGCGTGTCCTTTCCTCGGGCGTCGAGGTCGAAGCGGTGATCGAGCCCGACGACCGCGTCGAGCGTCACGTCGTCGGCCGGGTCGCCTTCCGTCCGGTCCAGTGCGAGCGTCGCGATCGTGACGTCCTCACTCGTGTCGAGGTCGAAGCGCGGCTGCCGACGAGAGTGGAAACGATAGGTTTCCGATCGCGTCACGGGGTCGGGGTCGGCCCCTTTCCCGTCCGCCTTGTTTTCGACGGACGCGCGCCGCGACATCGTCAAGGCCCCGTCTTGCACGCGGTAGACGACCTGTTCTCCGGCCGTCAGGTCCAGGATGAGACCATCATCACGTCCCGATTCGGAAGACTCCACCCTTGCCCTCAGCGCCTCGTGGACGTCGTCGCGAAACCGGCCGTCGAGCCGGGCCACGGTCGCGCGGTCCTCCAAAGCCTCGCGGCCCGACCGTTCCGCTCGGATCAACCGCTGGAGCACCATCGAACTGAGGCCCAGCAGGATCGAGATCAGGGTGATCACCGTGACCATCTCGATCAGGGTGAAGGCCCGGGCCCGGTCGCGTTGAATTGCGTTGAATCGTTTCATGGCTGCGCTCCCGGACGCTTCCGATAGACCCAGGCGACGAGCCGGACCGACCGCTACGGGCGGCCCGACGGGTGGCCCCAGGCCACCTCGACCGTCACCCGGCGCGCCCCCGGCTCGTCGTCCGGCTCGCCGATCGACACAACCACGCGGCCCTCGGGCAAGGCCCGGGACGCCCGGGCGGTCGCCTCCTGGATGAGAACGTTCGTCGCATCGCCGGCGGTCAGGTCGTCCCAGGAGAGCGACAACGCCCGTTCCAGGACGTTCTCCGCTTCACAAAGCGCCCACTGTCGGTGATCGGCGGCCCGATCCGCGGCGCCCAGGTTCACCATGAGCCGCGCGACCAGGGCGAGCGCCACGCCCAGAAAGATCACCGACACCGTCATTTCCAGGAGCATCACGCCGGGGCGTCGATGTCGATGTCGAGAGGGCCGGCCAGGGAGATCATTGACGATCATCGGGGAACTCCCGCAAGCTGGTCGATCAGTTGAACCAACGGGAGGAACAAACTGATGACGAAGAAGCCGACGATCAGGGCCAGCGCGAGAACCAACGCCGGGAACAGCGCCTGCGACAGCGTGGCCAGGCGGTAGCTCAGGCGGCGGTCGTGGCTGTCGGCCAGGGTGCGCAAGGCCCATGCGAGGTTCCCGGCACGCTCGGCGGCATCGAGCACTCCCGGGTCCGCCCCCGTGATCAAGCCTTCCGCATGCAGGGTGGAGATCCACGGTTGGCCCCCCTCGATCCGCGCGACCGCGCGGTTGAGTCGTTTGCGAACCCGGTTACGGGGGTGGACGCGAGCCAGGACCGTCAGGATCGAACCGATCGGCCGGTCCCCCTCGATCCCCACGGCCAGCGTCCGCAGGACGTCCGCGTTGTCGCGACGGCGCAGCAGCCAGGGGATCGGCGGGGCCTCCCAACTCACGAGGCCGAAGTAGGCGAGCACCCCGTAGGCAAGTATCGAGAGTTCCCCCAGGATCAACAGGGGCAACAGGCCCGTGTCGATCATCGCGTGACTGATCCGGATGCTGACCTGGGTCAGCTCCGGCAGGGCCGTCCCGAAATCGTTGAAGATCGCCTCGAATTTCGGGATGACGAAGTAGAAGATGAACCCCAGGATCAACTCCATCGCCAGCAAGACGCCCGCCAGGTAGGCGAGCTTGGGGATGAAGCCCAGGCGGAACGATCGGCGCGCCCGGTCCGCCGCGTCGGCCTCGCGCAGCGATGGCGCCAGACATCCCAGGGACCATCCCACGCTGATCAACACCAGCGCGGAACGGGGCAGCAGGTTGGGCACCGTGTCCAGGGCGACCGGCAGGGGCACGCCCGTTTCGAGCAGATACGCCAGGCCCAGGGCGCGTTGCCGGTAGCCGACACTGCAAAGCTCGGCGCAGGCTTCGATGCCCGGCGCCAGCGGCATCCGGCGATCCGCGGCGATCGACAGGAACCGCAACAGCGCCTCCTGCTCGACCTCCCGACGCCTGAGCAGCACGACCACCAGGCTGAGCGCCACCAGCACGCCCAGCGCGATCAGGCCGACGAGGATCAGCACCCAGCCGAACTGGATCAGGGCGGCCAGCGCAAGCGCGGCCACCACCACGGCGAACAGCAGGTGCCGCAGGCCGAAGCGCTTGCCGTACCAGGGGCTCGCCCGATCGGGTACCGGTTTTGCCTTGACACTGGTCATCTTCGGAACCTTACCTCACGCCAGGACGCTGATGAGCCGGAACAGCGGGAGAAACAGGCCCACGATCAGGACGCCCGCGCCGAGGATGACGCAGGACACGGCGAACACCAGCACCACGGCGCCGATGACGGACGCCTGCGCGCGGGCCCGGGTCTCGAAGAGCATCCCGGCCATGTGCAGGGCCTCGCCCAGCGACTGGCGGCCCTCGGACCAGCGCAGCAGCTTGACCAGCCCCTGGGGCACCACCGGCCACAGGGAGAGGGCCTCCGAGAGCGGGCGACCCGCGGCGACCTGATCGGCGACGATCGCGCAGGCCCTCGACAGCTCCGGGTCGCGCGCACCGCCGGCCGCCAGCGGCAAGGCGCGGCTCATCGTCAGCTCGCAGTCCACCAGCAACCCCAGGTAGTGCGAGAACTCGGCCAGCGCCGTCCAGCGCCAGAGCGAACCGTACAGCGGGATCGAACAGACCAGGTGCCGTCGAGAGGCCGAGTCCAGCAGGAACCGGGCCGCCACCCAGATCACGACGGTCCCCGAGACCGTCAGCGCCAGAAGGGCCGGCCCGCGCTCGACGATCGCGTCCGAGGCCGCGATCAGCAGCAAGGTCAGCACCGGTAACTGCACGCCGAAATCGTAATAAATCGACTTGAAATTTGGAATGACCACGACGCAGGCGAAGCCGAAGACCAGGACGAGAAAGGCCATGAGGAGTGTCGGGTAGGCCAGCGCGAGCCACAGCGAGCGCCGAAGGGAGTCCGCGAGCTGGGCGTAGCCGACGAACTCGCCGAGCACCGTCCCGACCCGTCCCGACCGGGCCGCCGCCAGGACCAGCCCCCGCAGGTGGCCGGGCAACCGTCCCCCGATCTGTTCCAGGGCCTCATCCGGGGCCTGGCCCGCGTCGAGATGATCGGCCAGGTCCAGCAGCGCGCGTCGCAAGGCCCCGTCGCGGACCTCCTCGGCCGCGGCGCGCAACCCCTGAGACAACGGCACGCCGGCCGCCGAAAGCCCGGCAAGCTGCTCGGCGAGTTCCCGAGCGTCCTCCTCGGTCAGCCGGTCCTCCCGCCTGGTTTGCGACGATCGCGCGTCCCAGTCCACCCCGTCGTCGATCCAGCCCTCGCCCGCCTTCGGCCCGATCGGTTCCACCATGTCCTGGTCCGACAACAGAGGCGCCTGGTCCGCATCCGTCGCATGAACCCATTGGTGATCATCCGGCAGTTGCTCGGCAACGCGCAGCTCGAGTTTCTCGGCTTCGAGCGAACGCACAAGGTCTTGACGGTCCTCGGCCTCGCGCTCTCCCTGGAACGGGTCGCCCCAGCGGTTCACGGCCTCATATCGGAAGCGCGGCATGACAAGGTTCTCTGTGGAAGGGGTCCAGGGGTCCAGGGGTCGAGGGGTCCAGGGGTCCAGGGGTCCAGGGGTCCAGGGGTCCAGGGGTCCAGGGGTCCAGGGGTCCAGGGGTCCAGGGGTCCAGGGGTCCAGGTTGTATGCTGATCGGTTTTTGCGTGGAAGGCGAACCTACATGGTCGCTGGAATGCCGTGGGTCAGTGGGAGACCCTTCGGGCCAGGGCGATTGCCATGAGTCGGATTTCGGACGCGAGCGACGAGACCAAGCTCAGGTCGGTCGCGTCGAGGTATTGCAACTCGACAGCGAGGAACAGCTGACTCTCCACCTCGGCGAGCGAACCGCGGGCGATGGACAGGAAATGCGCGAACTCCCGACCCTGCCGGGTATGTCCTTCGGCGATGTTCGACGACACCGACACAATGGCCCGCCTCACCTGGGCCGTCAGCCCGAACCGCTCCTCGGCGGGAAACCGACGTGTGAGTTGGTAGACTTCCTTCGCGAGTTGAATTGACTTCTGCCACACGATCAGGTCCCGAAAATCCCGAATCCCCGCGTCCATCCCAACAATCTCCCTTCTGGCCCCCTCGACCCCTCGACCCCTCGACCCCTCGACCCCTCGACCCCTCTCGACCCCTCGACCCCTACATTCCCGACACGACAGTCAGGCCCTTCAACAGTTGTGTGAACGGCACGAAGAGAACGAGGGCGTAGAGGGCGACGGCCGACACGCCGACGACCATCACCAGGACCGTCGGCAGCACGGCGCGGATCCACTGGGCGCGCAGGTTCGCCCGGCGTCGGTAGCTACGGGCCGCGTGTCGCAACGCCGGGGCGATCTCACCACGATGCTCGCCGACCGCCATCAACCAGCACAGGATCGGTGGGAACGACGAACGTCGCCGACGGGTGCCCCGAGGGTCGCCCACCGCCGCCAGCGCCTCGGAGGTGGGTTCTCCCCGTCGCAGGCCCTCCGCCACGACGCCGGCCTCGCGACGCATTCTCGGGTCGCCCGTCGATCCGGCGGAAAGTTCGACGGCATCCGCCAACGGCACGCCCGACTCCAGCAGCAACGCGAGCAGGTCCGCGAAGTTGGCCGTTCGGGCCATCGCCAGCAAGCCGCCGAACCCGGGGAACCGGCCCAGCACCGATTGCCAGCGTCCGGGGCCGAACCCCGACGACCGTCCCGAGGCGTACCAGGCGGCAACCAGGAGCAGTACGACGATCGGGACAACCGGCCCCCAGTAGGCGGCCGACTGGCCCAGCCAGGCCAGGCCGGCCACCGCCGACCGTCCCGGAACGCGCAACTGCTCGAACGCGGCGGCGAAGCGGGGGGCGGCCAGCATCACGAAGCCGACGAACAGGGCGTAGGCCATCACCGCCACGATGACCGGGTAGACCAGGGCCAGGCCGATCTCGCGCCTCGTCTCCGTGTAGCGCTGGGCGTAGTCGGCCAGCCCTTCGAGAGCGGTCGCGGGCTTGCCGACGCGCAGGCCCGCCTCGACCACCGTCCGGTAAACCGGCGGGATCGCGCCGCGCTCGGCGTCGAGGGCCTCGGTCAAGCTGTCCCCACGTCGCAGGTGGTCCGCCAGGGCCGTGGTGATCGTCCCCAGCCGCCCCCGCAGGTCCCGACCCGCGCCGGTCAAGCCCGCCTCCAGCGGCAGCCCCGCGCGGACCAGGCCGACGATCTCGTCGTTCAACGCCATCAGATCGTCGAGCGACAGGTCGCCCGATCCACCCCGCGTCGTCGCATCACCCGATCCGCCACTCATCGTCAACGTCCCGGCATTGGAAGTTCGTCGCGCGTTCCTCGAACCTGTTCGCATTCCTACCACAATTGTAGGAGGACGTCAAGGACGCGGGGCGCCACTTCGTAGGTCAGGCGTTCGCCTGACATCCTGATCCACCATCTTGATCGGGCCGACGGGTGGCCTACCCGACCGGGACCGCCCGTTGGTGAGTCGCGCGGCGCGGGCGACGCTGTCCCACCCGATGGACTCGTTGTACGATCGTCAACGGCTCAGAAGGACCGTCCCACGGTCCTCCATCGGCCCGTTTCGAGGGACAGCCTTGCCGACCTTCACCTTCCCGGGGGCGGCGCGGAGACGCGCCGGCTGCTCATGCGCTCGATCGATCGACATGTCGCCATCGCCGTTTCCGTCGTCCTGACGTTCGCGCCTGCCTTCGTACGGGCCGACGACAACCCCGACGACCGGGTCGCCGAGATCCGGAAGACCCTCGCAACCCCCGACCGCCCCGAGGACGACCGCCAGCGCGATGTCGATCGGAAGCCGGCCGAGGTTCTCGCACTCATCGACGTGCGCGAGGGGATGCGGGTGGCCGACCTGATGGCCGGCGGCGGCTGGTACACCGAGGTCCTGGCTCGCGTCGTCGGCCCCGAGGGCCGGGTCTACGCCCAGAACAACCAGATCTCCAACCGGGTGGCGGGCGATCGCCTGACCCAACGGCTCGCGCAGTCGAAGCTCGAGAACATCGTTCGCCTCGACCGCGAGCTGGAAGACCCCGGCCTTCCCGAAGGGGAGCTCGATGCCGTCTTCCTGGTGCAGTTCTACCACGACACCTACTGGATGGAGGTCGATCGCGCGACGATGAATCGCCGCGTCTTCGAGGCCCTCAAGCCGGGCGGCGTCTACTGCGTGATCGACCACCGCGCCGAGGCCGGCTCGGCCGACCGCGACACCAAGAGCCTCCATCGCGTCGATCCCGAGATCGTCACGCGCGAGGTCCGCGACGCCGGCTTCGTCCTCGAACCCGCACCCGACCTGCTCGCGAACCCGGACGACGACCACACGACCAACGTCTTCGCCCCCGAGATCCGCGGCCACACCGACCGGTTCCTCCTGATGTTCCGGAAACCCGACGCGAAATGATCGTGCGTCGGCAGGGTCCTTCCCGGGTTCGACCCGGCCCCGGACTGCCCGCGAATCCCGGGCAATCCTGGAAACAAGCAAGCTCGACGTAATCCACGCGATCGCCACGATCCGTGCGGGCGGTCCCCGAACCCGCCGGCGGCAATTCCCGCGACAGCTGTCGTTGGATGGCGCGCCGCGCGAACGTAAATCCTTTGTGGAACAGGCCCCTCGGACGATTTCCGAACGAACCCAACGCGCCGCGAGGGCCGGTTCGCGCTCAGCGTCGTCGGGTGTCGCCTGGTTCGCCAAAGAAGGCGTTGAGGTCCCAGCCCACGACCCGTGCCCCGTGGCTGGGGATGAGACGGGGGATGGCGGCGGGGTCGTTGGAAACCAGGGGCGCGGTGACGGAGCGGCCGTCGCCCCAGTGGCCGAGGTCGCGCACCAGGTCGCCGCCGTCGGTCGCCGCGCCGAGGTCGAGGCCCGCGAAGGCGGCGTCGAGGGTCAGGTCGGTCAGCCGCCAGAACCCGTAGCGGTCGAGGACGTCGACGTCGGCCAGCGACATCTGCAAGGCGCGGAAGGGGCCTTCCCCGGTATCCAGGCGGGGCAGCGCGGCGGTCGGCGCGGCGTGGTCGGCGAGCAGCGGGAAGGGGCCGCGACGGTCGGTCCGATACTGGACGAAGAGCTTGCGCTCGGCCGGCACGGCGGTCGCCCCGAGGCAGATGGCCCGGGCCCGCGCGTCGCCGACCACGAGGTCCAGGTCGCCCACGACGACGACCAGCAGCGTCTCGGCCGGGATGTCCGCCAGGTTCGGCCCGGAGACCGGCCGCACCTCGCCGGGCATGAAGGCCAGCACGGCGCGGGGCGTCGGCAGGCCCGACGTCTTCGCCGAGGCGGCCATCAGGGCCGACAGGTTCCCCCCGCGGAGTGCCCGATCAACGCGAACCGCTCCCGGTCGGGACGGACCCGGTTCGGCCCGAGTTCGAGCACGTCGAGCGCGTCCCGAACCGCCGCCAGGGCGTTCGGCAGGTAGTCGGAGGGCGAGGTCAGCCAGTCGGCATGGTAGCGCGGAAAGATCACCACGAACCCGCGGCGGCACAGGTGCTCGATCCAGGCGCCGTAGACCCCCGGGTTGACCGCCAACCAGCCGTGATGGAAGACCAGGACCGGCGCCGCTCGGGAGTCGGCCCGGTCGGCTCGAACAACCAGTAGGAACTCGACCCCTCGCCCAGTTCCTCGGCCCGGAAGGAGGCGTGCGGGTAGTCGGGCGGGGCCGGAGGAGGACGCCCCGCGTCGGCCCCCGGGGCCGCGGTGCCGGCTGCCAGCAGGGCGAGACCGGCAACGACAATCGGCGCGATCCGGGACATGGCGCGGGCCCTCCCTGGCCTGCGTGGCGAGAACCGCGGACCTCGTGAACGTTCGAGGCCCGCGTGATTCCGCGGAGAAGCGCCTGTGAGCTAACAGAAGCCCCCGGATCGAGCAAGGCGGGATCGCGCGATCGGGCCGGGTTCTCCGCCCCACGAGGTGACTCTCGATCCGTTGCCACGTTCTCGGGAGGGCGAGGCCACTGCTGCGCACAACGACCGGGAGGGCGAGGCTCCGGCCGAGCCGCTCCTGGCGGGGACCGCGGCTCGGCCGGAGCCTCGCCCCACTGCTGCGCACAGCTTTCAGAGACATCTCCGAAACAACTCGTTCCCACGCTCCGCGTGGGAATGCCGTCCGGGCCGCTCCGCGGCCTCTTCCGTGGAGACGCCCCGGACGACGCGGAGCGTCGAAGAATGCATTCCCACGCGGAGCGTGGGAACGAGTTAACGCGATTCCGGGGAGAGATTTACGTCAGCCTTTGAGATGTGCGCAGCAGTGGCCTCGCCCTCCCACTTCTGGGACAGACTCTCAGCGGCTTGTCGTGTTACGGGCGTGCGCAGCCTCGGAGTCGGCGGGCCAGATGAAGACCTTCTGGAGCCGGGACGACGACCAGATGCCGTTCCGCTCGTTGCCCGGGAAGTACACCCCTTGCTGGAAGTCCAGAGGCTCGCTCTGCACCAGCCGGGAGACGTACCACAGCCCGAACATGCAGAGCGGGAACTCCGAGGCTCGTTCCATGCTCCCCAGGAGGATCGGCTCGGACAGGGGCAGCCCCGCGGCGCGGAAGGCCTTCTCGGTCAGCTCCACGCAGTACAGGGCGTCGTCGTCGAGCGAGAGGTTGTAGTCGAACGGGACCTGCTCGCGAAAGACCGTGTGGACAAAGTCGACGACCCGCGGGATGCGGTCCTGGAACTCCGGACGGAGCCGCTTCACCCCGAAGTACCCGTGGATGTCGAGGGTCCAGACGGCGAACGGCTGGCGGCGGACCCCCAGCTTGGTCGTATCGTAGACCACCGGCTCGCCCTTCTCGACGACCACCACGCCGGTGTGCGAATACAGGCTGTTGTTCGCATTGGCGATGAACCGGCTGAACGGGAAATACCCGAACAGGATGTGGGCGTCGCCGCGTCGAAAGACGATGTCGCCGGTGCGGAGGTACTGTCGTCCCCAGCGGTCCCACTGGAGCATCTCGGGGGTCATCGTCGGGGCGGGGATCTCGCCTTGCTCACGTTCTCGGGTGGCCACCGGTCCCCAGGGATTGCCTTGGAAGCCCGGGGGCACGAGGTAGTCGCTCGGCTCCAGGCCACTGTCCGCGCCGAGCCGCGAGGCCCAGCACCCAGCAGATGGTCCTGATCATCGTGTCTATTTCCTGGAAATGCGCCCCGAGTCGGGACGACAGGACGGAGCGGAGATGAAGTTCTCGGCAGTGAGTACGGTCTCGCGAAGTCCCTCGTGACCGACTCCAGGGAACTGGACAGGCTCAAGCTGACGTTGCTCCGTACCATCATAACCGATATCTCTGGGGCGGAACACCGATCGCTCTCGGTGGGAACGAGGATTCCACGATCGCTCCGACACCCATTTCGGGAGGGCGAGGCTCCCGCCGAGCCGTCGGAATGGGCGGCTCGGCGGGAGCCTCGCCCTCCCGAAACCCGATCGTTTGAACGACCCTGTCTCGGTTAAGCGGCTCGTCTCGCGGCCTTGCAATTCTGAACCGTGAGCACGGCCCGTGCCAGAAATCAAGTTCCAGGCGGCTCGTCGGAGACGAACGAACCCGGAAAATCCCTCCAGTTTCACCCGGCCGCCGGCCGATAGTGCTCTCTGAATGACTGGCACGCGGCCCCGGGACGTGCCTTGCGCGGCATCGTCGAGGGCGTCGCGCAACCGGTATCGCCACGACGCCCGGGTCGCCGAGCAACGGAGTTCGCAGGGACGCGAACTCTCATTTCCAAGGGGAATGGTCTCCCTTATGCGCTCAGGATGGCGCGGACTCACGGTTGGGATGGCGGTGGCCCTCGTGGCGACCATGCTCCCCCAGCGCGCCTTACCGGGCATGTTCGGGGCTGAAGCCCCCATCCACCTGTCCGTCGAGATCGACTGGAAATCCCCCCCGCTTCCTATTTTGCCATCCGGTGCCCGTCCCGAACCGCCGACGGTGGAGCTGGACCTCTCGGCGGGCCGGGTTCTCGACGCGGTCGCCTGGCCGACTGAGACCTCGGCCAGTCCGGAACCTCTGGCGTTCGGCGGCTGGCGGCTCGGCAACGGCCCGAACGGACAGGTTCGCGCCCGGATCGAGGCCCCGATCTCGGCGTCCCTGACGGTGCGGGCCGGCGGCCGGATGACGTCGATCCCGATCGAGAGCTTGCTGGAAGCCCCCCAGCAGTCGCTGGCTCCGTCGGTGATGACGATCCAGGTCCGGCGGCTCCCCTGGGACACGCTGGAGGTGGCCCTGGCCGACGGCGGCGACGGGACCGTGGCCCCAAACTCCCAGGTGCCGGTTCGGGTCGGCCTGAACGTCCTGGCGGCCGAACCGGGCGAGGCCCTGGTGCATCTGACCGGCGCGCTTCGTCCCGCCGAGGGGGGCGAGGTCATCCAGCGCTGGGAGGCGTCCCACGTTGTCCTGGCGAACTCCCCGAGGGCGCCGGCGACCCTGATGAACGTCCCGGCGCCGGCCGTCGAGGGCACCTACGTCCTTGAGGTGCAGGCGTCGTGGCAGCCGGTCGAGGACCAGGAGGGCACGCGGATCGGCCGTTTGATCCGTCGTCGTCGTCGGTCGTGGAACGGCCCGACGACGGCCTCCCGACGGGTCTCGTTCGCGGTCGTCGCCCCGGACGGGGGCCAGTCCCCGGAGGTGCGGCCGTCTCCGGGCAGTCCCGGAACGGTCGTGGACTCGATCGACCTGGCCCGCGATTGGGGGCATCGGCTCGCGGCCTCGGGCCGGACGCCATTGATCGCGACGGGAGGGGACAACTGGGCCGTTCCCGAGGAAGCGGTCGTGGCGCCTCAGTTCCGCGACCGCCTGCGGGGCTGGTTCTTCCGGGGCGCGGAGGCCGCGGTGCTCGGCCCGGCCGACGCGACGGGGCTATCCTGGTCGGCCCTGGGCCTGAGTGTGCCGCATCCGGGACAGCTCCATCGGCTGACGTTGACCGTCGAGTCGGGCAATCCCGCGGAACTCGGCGTGGCCCTGGTCGTTGCCGGGGCGCCGCCGGGACGGCCCCGGATCTTGCTCGATTCCCGGGCCAACGGCCCGACGGCCGAGGAGGGGGCGGCGCCGGTCACCTGCTCCTGGCCGATCTGGCCGGACGCCTCCGATCCGGTTTTGGTCCTGGTCAACCGGGGGACCTCGGGGCCGATTCGAATCGGCTCGGTCGCCCTGGAAGAGTTGCCCGCCGAGCTCCCCCTGCCCGCCTGGCGGAGACGCAAACGGACAGCCCGCGCACGGTCGGCCTCGTGCTGTCCGGCCCGCATGCCCTGGACCGCTTCGGCGGTTCCGGGGACGGCGGGCCGGTTGACGCTGTTTCCAGGGCGCGAAACCTGGCCAGTTACCTGGACCACTGTGGGGCCACCCTGGCGGTGCTGCCGGACGCCCTGGCCGACCGCGACCGCCGCAACGCCCTGGAAGGGCAAGCGGCCGAGGACGCCATCGGCCCAGACCCGCTGAATGTCACCCTGACGATTCTCGGCGCGCCGCAAGTTAACGGCCTGGCTCGACCTGCGGCTCGACGGACCGTTGCCGGGGCTGCCCGCGCCGGGCTCGCCCGAAGCCCTGCGGCGGGGCCTCGTGCGACTCGACGCCCGCGGCCAGCCCGACACGCCCGTCGCCTATTTTCCGATCCACCCCGAGGTGAAGGCGGCGCTGAAGCGAGCGGTCGAGACCGCGATCGGTCCGAGGACGGCCCACGAAAATCTGGGCGGCGTGCTGATCCGCCTCGGGCCGGGGGCGACCTTGCTCGGCTCACCCGACAGCGGGCTGGACGACGCCACGTTCACCCGGTTCGCCCGTTCCGCGTTCGACCCCGAGCAGGCGCGAACCCTCCCCGGCATGAATTCGCAGGACCCGAACCGTTTCGCGACCCGCCGCGCGTATGTCACCGGACCAGGCCGGAAACCCTGGATGACCTGGCGTGCCCGGGAGCTGGGCACGCTGTACGGGGAACTGACCGAGGCGGTGCGGGCCGCGGCCCCGGGGGCCACGCTGGCCGTGGCGACCCCGGTCCTCGACGACGGCCCCGCGGGACGGGAGGCCCGGCGGACCGATCTGGCCCGCCGCTCTCCCTTGCAAGCCTGGGAGGCCGTCGGCGTCGACCTCGAACAGTGGCCGAGGCGCGACGGGCCGATCATCCTTCGAGGGGCCGGCCCCACGTCCGACCCGCTCGGCCGCGACCTGGCGACGCACCCGGACCTGGATGCCCCGGTCGTCAAGCAGCCGCGACGGGGGTTGCTGATGGCCTCGCGACGACCCGTCGAACCGGGCGCCGTCCTGGAGGACCGGCTGGTCCTGACGGC
The DNA here is from genome assembly GCA_963779675.1 of uncultured Isosphaeraceae bacterium. Classification (GTDB taxonomy): domain Bacteria; phylum Planctomycetota; class Planctomycetia; order Isosphaerales; family Isosphaeraceae; genus CAVZZM01. The sequence goes on along the minus strand of CAVZZM010000010.1, from coordinate 144,801 downwards.
CGACCCGGTTGGGGGCGCCGAGGACGCCCGCGCCTCCGGCTTGCCCCTGGGGCATGCGATGGCGGTACTCGACCCCGGCTGGCTCCTGCTGGGCCCGTCCGTCACGGCCGGTCGCGAGGCCGCCCTGGCCCGCTTCTCGAGGACCGCCCGGGCCCTGCCCGCCCCTGCCGGCGGCGGCGAGCCGCTGCTCAGCCCCCAGTCGGGCCTCGCCGCGCGCACCTGGACGGCCGACGGCCAGACCTACCTCGGCCTGGCGAACGATACTCCGTATACCCTGTGGCTCGACGCCGTCGTTCACAAGGGGGCCGAGATCGCCGATCGACGACATTGGCCGGGCGATCCGCCTGCGTTACGACGCGGCCAAGGGCGGGCGCCGGATCATCGTCGAGGTGGCCCCCTTCGACATCGCCGCCCTTCGGATCGGTGCCCCCGGCGCGGCGATCGGGCCGATCGCGGCCACGACGCCGCCTCAGGACGACTCGATCGACGCGCAGTACCGGGCGATGACCGCTCGACTCGACGCGCTGCTGAAGCTCTCGGAGGCCGGCGGGCTCGGGGCGCCCCCGAACCCTGGCTTCGAGCCCCCTTCTAACGAGAAGGATGGCGCGGTCGCGACGTCGGCCGCCGTCGCCGGCTGGAGCGTCACCGGGGGAGAGGGCAACGCCATGGTCCTCGACACGACCGGCCCGCGGTCGGGTCTTGGCAGCCTGCGGCTCGATGCCGACGCGGCCCCCGCGTCGGCCGTGTCTGATCCCTTTGTTCCCCCCGGCGGCCCGGAACTGCTCGTGCGGACCTGGCTTCGATCCAGCCGTCCCGATTCCCGGGTCCGGGTCTGGATCGAGGGGAAGTCCGGCGATCAGGACGTCAGCCGGATGGCCGCCCTGGAGGGCATCCCCTCGGACTGGGCCGAGCGCAAGGTGCGCGTCGCCGACCTGCCGGCCGGCGGCCTCCAGTGGGCCCGGCTCCGGTTCGAGCTGATGGCCCCCGGACGCCTCTGGATCGACGACCTCGCGGTCAGCTCGACCACCGGGCAGCAGCTTTCCGAACTCGATCGGCGTGCCCTGGAGGCCCTCTGCGCCGCCCAGATCGCCTACCGGGAGAACCGGCTGGCCGACTTCGCCCGCTGGACCAACTCGCGCTGGGTACGCCCCGAGGTGCCCGTCCTGGCGGCGCACCCGGGCCTGGACGCGGTCCGTTCCCGTTGACCCCAGGGTCATTCCCGGGTCGGGCTTCCGTTGCCGCGGCGAACCCTTGAACGACCCCGCGTTGACGCTTCTGGGCTACCCGATGGCCGGGGACTGCGGTAAGATCCAACCCGGATGTTGGGGGCCTCTCCCCGCCGGTCGCGATGTCGACCAGAATCCCCGGTCTGCAACGATTGCCCAAGGAGGGTTCGTCGGTGTTCGTCTCCTGTAGCACGCTCTGCTTTTCGAGGGAGCCGCTGGAGTCGGCCCTGCGGCGCATCGCGGAACTGGAGTTCAACAAGATCGACCTGGCGATCGTCGAGGACAGCCCGCACCTGCGGCCCTCGGACATCGAGGCCGATCCCGAGGCCGCCCTCCAGCGGCTCCGCCAGGGCCCGAGCCTGACCCCCGCGTCGCTCGACCTCGACTTCGGCGATGTCGATTCCAAGACGCTGCGACGACGCTTCGAGGCGATGTGCCGGCTGGCCAAGCCGCTGGCCGTGGCCGTCCTGACGATCCCCGCCGCGCCGGCCGGTTCCTCGTTCGACGACGAGGTGGCCCGGCTCAAGGACCTGGCCGAGATCGCGCGCCGGGAGGGGCTCGTCCTGGCCGTCGAGACTCACTCCGAGACGCTCACCGTGACCCCCGAGGCGGCCGTCGCGCTGTGCCAGTCCGTCCCCGGCCTGGGCCTGACCCTCGACCCGAGCCACTACATCCACGGTCCCCACCAGGGGGCCAGCTTCGACGAGGTCTACCCGTTCGTCCAGAACGTCCACTTCCGGGACACCGGCAAGAAACCCGGCGAGTTCCAGGTCAAGATCGGCCAGGGCGACATCGAGTACGGCCGCGTCGTCAGCCAGCTCGAACGCCACGGCTACAACCGCTCCCTGACCGTCTCGATCCTCGACCGCATCGAGAACCCCTTCAGCGTCGAGGTCGAGGTCCGCAAGCTCAAGCTGCTGCTCGAAAGCCTGATCTGAGCCGGCTCGGACATTCGGATCAGATCAGTTCCGCGATCGGTGCGCCGTGGTCCAGGAGGAACCGTGGGCGGCCGGTCGCATCCTCGTAGGTCGCATCCAGCGGCACGCCCATGTGTCGATAGATCGTCGCCGCCAGGTCGCCGGGGGTGACGGGCCGCTCCTTGATGTGGCCGCCGTCGCGTTCGGTCGCGCCGATGACCTGACCATGCCGCAGGCCGCCACCGGCGAGGGCCATCGACATCACCACCGCCCAGTGGTTGCGCCCGTCGGTGCTGCCCTGCGTCCCCATCAACGGCGTGCGGCCGAACTCTCCCATGGCGATCACCAGCACGTCGTCGCCCAGGCCGCGTTCTTCCAGGTCGGAGACCAGCGTCGTGAGCAGGTGATCGAAGGTCGGCAGCAGCGGCTTCAGGCCCTTACTAATCCCCCCATAGGGCGGGACGTTGTCGCCGTGGTTGTCCCAGGTGCCCGAGGCCGTGTGATAGCTCAGGTCGATCGTCACGAACGCCACGCCGGCCTCGACGAGCCGGCGGGCCAGCAGCGCCTGCTGGCACCAGAGGTGCTTGCCGTAGCGGTCGCGGACCGATTCCGGCTCCTTCGACAGGTCGAACGCCTCCCGCGCCCGCTGGCCGACCAGCATCTCGACGGCCTCCCGGCCGAACGTGTCCATCGCGGCGAGCTTGTCGTCGTGATCGAGCGCCCGTCGCACACTGTCCAGGTCGTTGAGCAACGATCGGCGCTGGAGCAAACGCTCGTGGGTCAGGCCCTTCGGCAGCGTGAAGAAGTCGGCCCCGGTGGTCTTGCCGGTATCCACGCCAACATTGGTGTAGATCGGTAGCCGCGTGGCCCGATTGGCGATGAACGGATCGTACTCGGCGCCCAGATAGCCCCCGTAGGCGATGTGGCTTCGAGAGGTCTGGAAGGCCACGTAAGGGGGCATGCCCGGCCGGTTCGGGCCGTGCCAGCGGGCGACGGCCGACCCGATCGCCGGGTACTTGTCGCCGTTGGGGTTGATCCGGGGCGCGGCGTCCCGGTTGGCCGTCTGGAAGACCTTGTTCGGCTCGTGGTTGCTGAACCGAGCATCGACCGATCGGATGATCGTGAAGCGGTCGAGCATCGCCGCCTGCTTCGGCAGGTGTTCGCAAAGCTGGACCCCGGGTAGCCTGGTCGAGATGACCCCGAACGGTCCGCGGTTCTGCAACGGCTGGTCGGGCTTGGGGTCCCAGGTGTCGATGTGGCTGGGGCCACCGGTCATCCAGAGCAGAATGACCGCCCGGTTCCCGCCGATCGGCGTGCCTTCCCGGGCGGCACGGGCGCGGTTCCTCAGCACGTCGGGCAGGCTCAGCCCGGCCAGGCCCGCCAGCCCGGCCTTGAGCATGTTCCGACGGCTGGCCACGACAAGCCCCTCACGCTCCCGAGGGTTCAGATGGCCGAAAGCGTGCGGATGTTCATGTGGTTGGAAATTATGCATGAATTCGCTTCCGGTCGTTGTGGCGGCTTCCGGGCGGTCCCGACTCCATCCGACAGCATACCAGCCGAAGGCGCCGCGCGGCGAGCCTTGAATGCGCCAAGGGGCGTTCCCAGGTTGGGCCCGACACCCGAACCGAGAGGCCGAGGCGCCCGCCGAGCCGGCTTCCGGGAGGGCGAGGCGCCCGCCGAGCCGGCTTCCGGGAGGGCGAGGCTCCGCCCGAGCCGTCCATCCCGACAGCTCGGCGGGAGCCTCGCCCTCCCGTTGAGGAAGGCGCCTCGCCCTCCCGTTGAGGGCTCGTGGTTCGTTCACTGCCGGAACCGCTCGGCGGTGCCCCACAGGCCGAGGGCGGGGTTGGCGACGTAGAAGATCTCCTCGCCATCCACGTCGTTCCAGCCGGGCCGGAGGTCGGCCGGCGAATAGCGATCGAGCATCGCGCCGAGGTCGCCGTGCTCGAAGCCGGCGCCGAGGACCTCCTCGCGACTCAACGCACCCGGGCAGTACGTGATCCGGAACCGGCCCTCCGACGAGCCGTGGATCAGGTGCGCGGCGGCCGACAGGTTCGCCGCCAGCTCGGGATGCGCCGCGACCGCCTCGAGGGTCGCCGGGGTGCCCCGATAACCGATACCGGCGGACCAGCCCGTCGATCGCCTCGTCCTCGCCGAACTGCCGCACCCCGGGGCGAGGACGATCAGCTCGCCGCCGTCGGCGATCGCCATGCGCGTCCGGTAGACCGCCTTGTTGCCCAGCCAGGTCGACTTGTATTCCTGCGGGTCGAGGTAGACGACGACCTTCGCCGGGGCGTGGTCGAGCACGTCGAGGTTCACCGCGCGGCACAGCTCCGCCCCGCGCTCGAAGCATTCCATGTCGTCCCCGGCGTACAGCCCGCGCGTGACGAGCCGACCGTCCGGCGTCGTCCCGCGGACGGTCAGCAGGTACGAGATCGGCAGTTCCTTGAGGAACCGATCGGCGGCCCAGTTGAGCAGGTCGCGCACCGGGCTGCGCGGCGCGCCCCATGATCCGCTCCATGCCGTAGACCGCGCCGAGCCAGTGCGACTTGTGGATCAGGTCCGGCCCGCCGGCGCCCACCAGCACGTTCTTGACGTGGTTGGCGATCCCGATGACCTCGTGCGGGACGAGTTGCCCGACCGAGATGATGGCGTCCCATTCCCCTTCGACCAGGTGCCGGTCCACCTGGACCGCGACGGGCAGGCGGATTTTCCCCTCCGAGAGTTCCTCCAGGACCGCCTCGGGAATTTCGCCCAGGGTGACGACACCGTTGCGCCAGTCGTGGTCGAGGAACGCACCGGTCGGGATGCCCGGGAACATCGCCTCGCGTTCCTCTTTGTTGACCGGGAAGTGCGTCCCTGTCGTGGGCAGGACCGCGACCTCGGCCTCCCCCTTGCAGCCGGTCGTACAGATGACACGTCAACGGCCCGGCATACGAGTGCTCTCGGGTGTAGTCCGGCGGCAGCAAGAGCACCCGTCGCAGTGGCCGAGAACCACGGAGCTGATCGAGATACCCGTCCACCAGCTCCCGCAATCGCGCCCCGGAGAGTTCCGCGTCCGGCCGACCTTCCGACACGAACAGCATGGCGTGCTCCTTTTCGTAACGTTACGGTCGCGCCGGCGCCCGTGGAATGTCTCGTCCGACCCCGGCGACCGGGTCGCGTCCGGGTTCGGGTTCAAACACGCCATTCTATCGCGAACCGGGCCATTCATGGAGCCCACCTCCGGCCTGGCCCCCGCGTCCTTGTCCCCTTGATCAGACCGGAATCGACCGCGCTATGATGGCCCGATGGAGTTCGAGTGGGGCCCCGATACGAGAAGTAAACGGGACACAACGAACCCCTCGGTATTCGTCGCCCTTTTCGCATCCGTCGATTGTGCCGGATCAACGTATTTGCCATGCTTTTTTGCTTTTGGCTCCATTTTCCCTCTCTGACCCCGTTCTCCTCTTTTTTGATCGGACGTCGCCATGTCGCTGAAAAAATTCGCGCCCTCGGAAATCGTTTTGACTCCGATGGAAGCCTGGCAGGTGCTCGTCTTTTTTTTTGGCGGCAACGCCGGCGCGCTCCCCGGTTGGCTCACGGACAACGATCGCTCGTTCGCCCAGGCCCTCCTGATTGAAGCCGTGGACGCCAGCCATCGCATGAGCTGGATCCAGACCTTGTGGTCCTCCACGGCGAACCCCAGCGCGAGCATCCAGAGCGTCCTCAGGAAACTGGCCCAGAAGGCCGTGCGCGACTGGCTCACGAACTGCAAGCCGACCGACCTGAAGAACGCCAAGATCTACACCATGGTCAAGGACCAGTTGACCAGGAACTGGAGGTCCGCATGGCAAATCCGGATCGAAACCGGAGACCCGGTCTACTGAGCGACTCCTACGGATCGCTGTGCGGAGACGTTTTTGTCGGGCGGGTGGAGCGACACCGGAACCCACCAATCCGACGCGAAGACGCGAAGGACGGTGGGGTGCGGTGTCGCTCCACCCGCCCGACGCCTGCTCTTGATCTGCTCCCCTTCATCTGCACCCTCTCACCCTAACGCCGCCAACGAGCCAAAATATCCCCTTCATCTCCCCCGAACACCGTCAAGAAATCAGAACGTCCCCTTCACTTACCCTCTGCCTTCTGACTACAGCCCTCGTTGCCCGCGCGGAACCCAGTCAATACACCGAACTGGAATCACCACCAACGAGCCGCCTGGACCTTCTTTGCGATGATCTCCTGCGTCTGGTCCAGGTCTTCCGGCAAGAGTTCCGCCGGTGCGGGCCGGTACGGCGGGAGGACGATCCACCGTGAACCGCGCGAACCGGGTGGTCGCTGCGTCAGGACCTCGCCGAGCGCAAGGCTGTACGCGGCCGCGCCCTCGCGGGCCAGGTGGTGCGGATCGAAGAACCCGCCCGGGTCGTAGCCCGCACGTCGGCCGTCGACGATCACGACGTTCTCGAACGTGCTTGCCAGCGCACGCAGGAAGCAGGTGTATTCACGATCAAAACCACTACGGACGCACTCCTCGTGGAGAGCAGGCGTCAACGGGGGCGCGAGCCAGTAGACTGTAATGCCCGATCGGGACGCGAGCCGAAGGAAACGCTCCGCGAAGGCGGCGTTGGTTGGGTCGTTGCGGATCATGGGGAAGTGCCCACGGCACCAGGTCGCGAGGTCTTCCTGAAAGTACTGCCCGGGCGCCATGATCTGGGCGCCGTCGTTGACGCCCCAGTGCCGGCGGAACAGGAGAGCGTTACGCCGTCGTGGTGGCTCACCCGCCAGGCAACGCGCCAGGTTCTTCCGCGCGACGCGACGATGGCCGACCGTCGGCAGGGCTTTTCGCAGGATCAGCGCAGCGGCGAGGGGGCCGTCCCGAGCCACCCAGGCCATCTCGACGCACTCGCGGAACGTCAGCAGATGGGGCCAGTTGTCGAGGTTGAGGCGGACCTCGTGCTGCATCAGCCTGGGGAAGAAATCCACCAGAATGGCCGAAGGGCGGGCGCCGCTTTCGAGCGTCCGACGTAGCAAGAAATACGTCGCGGGCGCTTGGCCTCCGCCCAGCGCGAGGTTGTAACAACCCCGGCCACTGCGGGATTCCACCAGCCTCGGCACGACGCCAAGTTTCACAAGGCTGTCGCCGAAGCACAGGACGTCGTGATCGCCGGCGCGCCTCCGCCATCCTGATGGTATGGCCCCAGGACCACGGCTCTTCAAGGACGAAGAGCGAATCGTGGTCGGCAACAACCATTTCGATCACGGCCACCAGCGCGAGCAGGCCGAGGAAGCCCGCCGGAACCCGCCTCGACGTTCGGCCCCGCGTCCATGCCACCATGCCGAGCCCCTCGCTCACGCCAGCAGCGAGCGTTGTGCGACTCTACGAGATCCGGGAAGACTCGAACCGGCAGACCCTACGGCGTAGTGCCGGGAATGTCAAGAGCGGGGCGCGGAAACGGGGACGGAGGAAATTTCTGGTCCGTCTTCTCAATAGGCCGACTTCCCAGTAACTTCTTCCGTCTCCTTTGCCGCCCGTCGCCAAGAAATCAGAACGTCCCCTTCCTCTCCCCGAACGGCTCGCCGGTCATCTCCTTCCACCGGGCCGACTGGTCCTCGGTGAGCATCTCCTTGACCTGGTTCATGGCGTCCTCGCGGGCCTTGCGCATGTCGGCGATGGCGGCCCAGATGTCGCCCCCGGCGTTCTGGCTGATCTCGCGGACTTTGGCCTCGGTGTTGTCGCCGACCTCGCGGAGCCTGGCCTGCTGCTCGTCGGTAAACTCCAGGGCCTCGCGAACTCGATCACTGGTGGTGAATGCCTGGTAGCCGCGAACCTGGAGATCAATCTGGTCAAGGCGCTTCCTTTGCTCGGGTTCGAGAACCTCGGCGAGGTTCGCCCTGGATTTCTCACGGATCTCGGCGTTCCGCTGGAGAACCCTGGCCTGGAGCTCTTCAGCCGGAACGTCCGCGAGTTCGTCGCGCAACCCTTGAAGCTCCGCGATGTCCCTGCCGGCGAGGGCCTCGACCTTCGCCTTCTGCTCGTCGCTGAGCTTCAGCTCCTCCTGGACCTCCGGCACGGCGGCCAGCATGGAGTCAGGGCGGCCCATCACGCCCCGGAACGCTCGCCGACGGCCCTGCTCCCGGTCCTGATCCTGTGCCGAGACCGGGGACGACGTCAAAACGATCGCCACCAGGGCGATCCCACCCGCGACCCAGGGCGCATGCTGTTGACTCCTGAGTGAACTGGGGGTTGCGGCCGGCATTCCCGACGTGCTGCGGGAAAACGAAGGGGACATTCAGGCCCCACCAGGTCGGCTGGGAGGTCTGGGGCGTTTCCGGGTTGCGACGCTGCGGGCCGCCGCGTTCTCTCAGGCTCGAGGCGAACAACGGTTCCCGCCACCTTTTCCGTCCCCACCTTTTCCGTCCCGCCACCTTTTCCGTCCCGCTCACACCATTCTATCGCGAACCGGGCCATTCCCGGGCCCCACCTCCGGCCTGGCCCCGCGGCGACATCCCCTTGATCAGACCGGAAGCGAGGCGCTATGATGGCCTGATGGAGTTCGAGTGGGGCCCCGACAAGGCCGTCCGCAACCTTGCCCGGCACGGCGTCTCGTTCCCGGAGGCGGCAACCGACTTCGGCGACCCGCTGGCTGTGACACGTCCCGATCCTGGGAGCGGAAACGGGGTCGGGGGCTGAGATTGACGCTCAACATGGTCGAGGGGAGGCGCCAATATCGGCTCTCGACCTCGTTTTCCTTCCCCGAGTCGAGATTAGGGTGGTTTCGCCCCGGGTGGAGCTCACCATGAGCCGATCGAGTGATTTTGCCGACGTCCTTGACGCGGCCGAGCAACTTGACGCGGACTCTCAGGCCGAGTTGGTGGCGGTGTTGAGTCGCCGCCTGGCCGAGAGAGGGCGAGAGCGTGTGGCGGCGACCGCAACACAGGCTCGGAACGAATTCGCGGCCGGTCAGTGCCAGGTGATGTCGGCGGCGGAGATCGTCCGTGAGGCATTGTCGTGAGGCGGGAGCTCCTCCGCTCGCCGGCATTCGCGCCGATTTGCGGGCCTGGTTGAAGTCGCGTCCCGTTGCGGCCGGCGCGATCGAGGCCACGTTGGAGCAGTTGTCGGTCGACGCGGCGCATCCGTCCCTGCGGACGCATAAGCTGCGGGGCTCGTTAAGCGGTTGTTGGGCATGCAGCGCCGGCTACGACCTGCGGGTGGTCTTCGAGTATGTCCAGCACGACGAGTCGGAGGCGATCCTACTCCTGGCGCTGGGCACGCACGATCAGGTCTACTGATCCCGCCGTGCCGCGGCGGGTGGCACTCGACGCCGTTCCTCCTCTTTCCGACTTTCTTTTGGATATGGGCTGGTGCCATTCCCCCTCGACATGCGGTTCGTACGAGAGGCCCAGCGGACGCTCGGGCGTGCCCTCCCCGGGCTACACCGCTCGAATGTGTCGGGCCAACGGCGGCGACGTCCCCGTGGGCAATGATTCGTTCACCCTGTATCCAATTTTTGACACATCGGATCGCAAGCGTCTGGCCCGGACATGCAACGATATTGTCCGCGAGACGGCAACAGCCCGACAACGCCCCGATTTCCCACCGGACGCGCTGGCCGTCGGGGACAATGGCGGCGGCGACCTCCTGGTTTTGCTCCCCGATCCTGATGCACCACGGTTCGCCGATCCCGTATATTGGTGGGACCATGAGACTGGCGAGTTGATTCGCGTCGCGGACGCATTCGAGGAGCTGCCGTGACGGCCGGCCGGGTAACACGGCTCGATCGCCGATTCCGGGTGGCACGGGCCGCCCCGGGCCTGTGCTCCGGTTCAACTTCCGAGCACGGGGATCGGCCATCGGCTGGCCCCAGGGCGACCGAACCACCTGGCGAGACGAACCGAGACGCGACGACACGACAACGAGAGTGAGACGCTGATGCTGCGACCGAGCGAGCCCCGCCGGATCATCAAGTTGAAGAGCCCGCGCGAGATTGGCCTGATGCGGGAGGCCGGGCAGCTCGTCGCCGAGGCCCTGGCCGAGGTCCGCCGGCTGGCCGTGCCGGGGGCGACGACGGCCGAACTCGACGCGGCCGTCGAGGCCATCTTCCGGGAGCGCGAGGCCACGCCGCTGTTCCGCGGCGTGCCCAGCACGGTCAAGGGCAAGCCGCCGTTCCCGGCGGTGATTTGCGCGAGCGTCAACGAGCAGGTCGTCCACGGCATCCCGAACCACCGTCCCCTGCGCGAGGGGGACGTCCTCTCGGTCGACACCGGCTGCCGCCTGAACGGCTGGTGCGGCGACTCGGCGGTGACGCTGGCCATCGGCACGCCCAGCCCCGAGGTCCAGAAGCTCCTGGACGTGACCCGCGAGACGCTCGAACTGGCCATCCGGGCCATGAACCGCTGCCGGCTCTGGACGGAGGTCGCCGGGCTGATGCAGCAGTACGTCCGCAGCCAGGGGATGTACGTCATCGAGAAGTTCGTCGGCCACGGCATCGGCCAGGGCATGCACGAGGAGCCGCAGGTCCCGAACTTCGTCAGCAAGGCCTTGCGCAAGAACGACATCCGGCTGGAGCCGGGCATCGTCCTGGCGATCGAGCCGATGGTCGCCCTGGGGACCAAGGAGGTCCGCACCCTGGGCGACGGCTGGACCGTCGAGACCAAGGACCGCCGCCCCAGCGCCCACTTCGAGCACACCGTCGCCATGACCGTCGATGGCCCGCAAGTCCTGACCCTGCCCCCCGGCGCCGCCTGACGACCGTCCGACTTTGTGGCCCCCTGAGGCTCGGGACACGAATCCGCCGACCGGTTCCGATTCACCGGCACCCCAGGAGGGGACGGTCCATGCCGTCGCCGTCGGGATGGGTGGTGGGTGGCCGGGGCAAAGTCCTCGTGCCCCGGCGATGGAAGTGTAACGGCCGTAAGCCGATCCGGGGCACGCTGCGCTTTGCCCCGGCCACCCACCGCGCAGCCTCGCCCTCCCGGTGCGGGGGCCTCGTCGAGCCGAGAATGATCCCGGGGCCATCCCCGACGCAGGGTTCCCCTCGAATGAGCCCGCGACTATGATCGGCACGGGGGAGGAGCAACGGCCATGAGCACCCGGACCATTCGCGCCGTCTTCGAGGGGGGCGTGTTCCGACCGGTCGCGCCGGTCGAGCTGCCCGAGCACAGCGTCGTCGAGTTCGAGCCGAGGGCGGTGGGGGAACCGCAGCCCGACGACGGGCTCGACGCAGTCTACGAAGTCTTGTCGCGACGCCACCACAGCGGGCGACCACGAGCTCTCCGACCGGCACAACGAGCATCAGCCGTGACAGCGGTCTTTCTCGACACGGTCGGGCTGCTTGCGATCTGGGATCGCCGATGACCAGTGGCATGGGGCCGCGTCGTCGGCCTACGCGCAATTGAGTCTCGAATCGCACGCCGGTCCTGACGACCTCGTTCGTCCTGGCGGAGTGCGGCAACGCGGCGTCCCGGACAACCTTTCGCGCCGATGTCGACTGACCTGCGACAGCGTCTGGAGGCGATCGGGCGGCTTGTCGTCCCCGACGACGACGACTGGCGGCAGGCGTGGGCGTCGTACCGGCGCGGTGAGGCCGGGCTGGCCGGGCTGGTCGATCACCTCTCGTTCGTCGTGATGCGCCGTCTGGGGCTCGAGGCGGCCTTCACCAACGACCGCCACTTCCAGGCCGCCGGCTTCCGCATTCTGTTCTGATCCGTGCCGACCGCCGGTCCTGCCGGATTTCACCAGCACGACCCGTCTGCTAAGCTCGGGAACGTCGTGCGAGGCCGCCCCCACCCGCGCCGGGCTGTCCGGAAATGCTCCGAATGGATGATCTTTGTTTCGCTCGCGCCTTGCCTGACGCTCCTGGAGACTTCCCAACATGGTTCGCACCCTGCTGATCGGTCTGTTCGCCCTGTCCTGGGCCGTGCCGACGACCGCCTCGGACAACAGCAACACCGACGCGATCCCCCGCCCCGAGCACCCCCGACCGCAGGCCGTGCGGCCGCACTGGGCCAACCTGAACGGCACCTGGCAGTTCCGGTTCGACGCGGACGACGCGGGGCTCCAGGGCAAGTGGTACGAGCCCGGCGCCGAGGGGTTCGACCGCGAGATCGTCGTCCCATTCCCCTGGGAGAGCAAGCTTTCCGGCATCGGGGCCGCGCCAGGACGCGCCCGACATCGGCTGGTATCGCCGCACGTTCAGGTCCCCGAGGACTTCAGCAACAGTCGCGTCTGGCTCCGTTTCGAGGCCGTCGACTACCGCGCCGACGTCTGGGTCAACGGCACGAAGGTCGCCACGCACGAGGGCGGCTACACCCCGTTCGAGGCCGACATCACCGACAGTCCTGAAGGGGGCCGCGACGGCGAACACACCCTCGTCGTCCGCGCCTTCGACCCCACCGACCCCAGCCTGCCCGACCGGCAAGCAGGTCGGCTGGTACACCACGACCTCCGGCATCTGGCAGACGGTCTGGCTGGAGGCGCGGCCGGAGGCGTACATCGACCGACTTCACGATCAAGACCGAGATCGACCCGGCCCGTGCGACGATCAGATGGTCCTGGCCGTCGACTCGACGTCGGTCGAGCTCATCTCCGCTGCGGTCGCGCTCCGACGACCCGACGATCGAGCGGCCGAAGCCGACCTGCACCGGACCAGAGCGGCGCCGTCGAGCCGGGACGGCCGCAGTCGGCGGCTCGAGCCATCGGTTCAGGTCCCCGTCCGCGACCCCAAGCTCTGGACCCCCGAGTCGCCCCACCTCTACGACGTCACCCTCGAATTGAAGGACGCCGACGGCAAGGTCGTCGACGAGGTGACGACCTACTTCGGCCTCCGCACGATCGCCCGCGGCAAGCTCCCGGGCGAGGACTTCGAGCGCATCCTGCTGAACGGCAAGCCGATCTACCTGCGCACGGCGCTCGACCAGTCGTTCAACCCGGAGGGGATCTACACGGCCCCCTCGGACGAGTTCCTCAAGCACGACATCGAGCTGGCCAAGGACTTCGGCCTGAACGGCCTGCGCATCCACATCAAGTCCGAGGAGCCCCGTCGGCTCTACTGGGCCGACAGGCTCGGCCTGCTGATCCTCCAGGACATGCCGAACACCTGGCAGCAGAACCCCGTCGCCCGACAGGCCTGGGAACGCGGCATGCGCGAGGCGATCGCCCGCGACCTCAACCACCCGTCGATCTTCGCCTGGGTCCTGTTCAACGAGACCTGGGGCCTCGGCGGCCGCCCGGACGGACTACAAGGCAGGACGAGGACACCCAGCAGTGGGTCCAGCGGATGATGGCCGACGCCCGCAAGACTCGACCCGACCCGGCTGGTCGAGGACAACTCGCCCTGCAACTACGACCACGTCGAGGGGACCGACCTCAACTCCTGGCACTTCTACATCGACAACGACCAGGCCGCGCGCGAGCACGTCGCCGAGGTCGTCGCCCGGACCGAGCCCGGCAGCGCGTTCAACTACTGCCCCGGCAACGTCCAGGGCACGGCCCCGCTGATCAACTCCGAGTACGGCGCCGTCTCGGCCGGCGGCGGCGACCGCGACATCTCCTGGGGCTTCCGCGACCTGACCACCCTCCTCCGCAAGTACGACCGAGATCCAGGGTTACGTCTACACCGAGCTGACCGACATCGAGTGGGAGCACAACGGCTTCGCCGACTACGACCGCTCGCCCAAGGTCTTCGGCTACGACGCCTTCGTCCCCGACATGACCGTCGCCGACCTCCAGGGGGCCGACTTCGTCGGCTACGACGCCCCGCCGGCCATCGACGGCGACCGTCGGCGAGACGATCACGGTCCCCGTCTTCGTCAGCCACTATTCCGACCGCACCGACGCCCCGACGCTGCGCTGGTGGGTCGTCGGCCACGACGCCGAGGGCAAGGAGTTCAAGACGGAGCCGCAGCGAACGGGCCGCGACCTGGGAGGCCGTACCACGTCACGCCGCAGGACGAGCCGATCACCGTCACCCTCGACCGGCCGCTCGTCGGCGCCCTGGCGCTGGAGCTGATCGACGCGAAGGGCAGCGGATCGCCGCGAACTTCGTCAACCTCGTCGTCCGGCCGAAGGACGCCCCAGCCCGCGTCGAGCGGATCGACGACCACACCGTCGCCCTTCGGTTCGACCCGCAGGACTTCGCCGGGCCACCTGGTCCGGCCCGACGGAGCTGCCCGAGGGCAAGGTCCACGGCCAGGGGACCGGTTCGTTCACCTACCGGCTGAAGGTGCCCGAGGCCGTCGTCAAGGCGAAGCCGACGAGCATCGGCATTGCGCCTGGAGGTCGCCGCCAAGGCCGGGCGCGAGAAGGTCGACTGGGCCGAGCGGGTCAACCCGCCAGGACTATCCCGCAGACCGAGGCCGACCGCCGGCATGGCCCTCGACCCTGGAGGTCCGGGTCAACGGCCAGCCGCTGGAGGACCGCGTCGAGCTCGCCGACGACCCCGCCGACGCCCGCGGCGTGCTCTCGCACCTGCGCGCGAGGAGCACGGCAGCTACGGTACCTGACGACCTGCCCGCCGACGAGTTGCCCGAGGCGCCCGCGAGCGACCTCGCCGACGGCAAGCCGCTGGAGATCACCCTGGCGGTGCCCGAGGACGCCGAGCACAAGGGCGGCCTGGCCGTCTTCGGGGCGGAGACCGGCCGGTTCCCGTTCGACCCGACCGTCGTGATCCGCACCGAGGAGGTGCTGCCCGCCGACCTGGGCGTCGACCCGACCGAGTCCCCGGCCATCGACACGGCCGCACGCGCGAAGGTCGCCGTGCTGCGGTCGGGCGACGCCTCCCGACGCGAGCCGACGGAGTGGGCCTACACGACCGACGAGCCCGGTCGGCGGCTGGCAACGAGCCCGACTTCGACGACGGCGCCTGGAAGCGCGGCCCGGCCGGCTTCGGCACCGGCGGCACGCCGGCCGTCGAGGTCCGCACGACCTGGAATCAGCCCGGAGATCTGGCTCCGCAAGACGGTCGAGCTGCCCGCGCTGGCCTCGTCGGACCTGCTGACGCTCCACCTGTTCCACGACGAGGACGTCCAGGTCTTCGTCAACGGCCGGCCGCTGTACCAGGGCAAGGGCTACCTGACACCTACGCGACATCCCCCTCGGTCGCGGACCAGAAGGCCCTGTTCCGACCGCGGCCGCAACACGATCGCCGTCCACTGCCGCCAGACCTCGGGCGGCCAGGGGATCGACCTCGGCCTGACCCTGCTCAAGAGCGAGTGATCGCCACCGGCCGCGGGGAAGACGACTCACACAGAGTCGTCTTCCCCCGCCGCGGGCGCGGAGGTTCCCTGGGGCCTCGGTGTCCTCGACACGAAGCCGCGTGGCTGGTGCGGATCGGCATGTCAATGTCCCGGCGCGGCTCGGGCCAACATCCGGGGATTACGTCGCAACTCAGGCCCGTTGCGGGCCAGGCTGGGGGGGTCGCGACGCTCGAGCGACTCCATCCTGCCGTGTCACCGGCGGCCATGCCGGCAGCAACCGCCCGGTCGCCCCGATCGTCCCGGGGGCCGGTGCGTCCGGAAGAACGGGGGGATCAGGTCCAGGCCGGCTCGCGGACCGGGATCGAGTCGAGTTCCTGCTGCAGGCCATCGAGCCAGCGTTGCAAGGGGGTCATCGCGCCGTTGCCACCATCGAGTTCCGTGCGCACCTGGCGAACCCGGCCCGCCAGGGCCGCGATCTCCCGCGACTCGGCGCTGCCAACTGAGGCTAGCCGATGCACCTCGACAGCCAAGCTGCGCACCGTCGCCGCCAGCCAGGCGCTATCGTGTTCGTGAACTTGGGATATCATCTCGCACCTCGATAACGGTCTCGCCTCTTCAATCCCTAACGGGGTTCTGTTCACAGGGATGCGTCGTCCTCGACTGGACATCGGTGTCACCAAAGTCACCGCAGCTCATGATGAGGTTCGCACCGGAACCTATTTTATTCAGCGACAAGCGATCGGGAAGTCGTGCCGGTTTTCACTCCGGGGCCCCTGGGGAGTTCCTCGTCAGAACTCCTCTCGGGGGATTCGAGATCATCGACTCGAGGGCGTCATCTGGGTGGCGAACCTCGTTTACGGCCGGTTCTCGAACGAACTCACCTGCGTAATCGTCCCGTTCCTAGACGTCGGGGGACCACAAAATATTAGGCCCACATCTCGCGGCGATCCGGTCGGCGACCTCCAGACGACGCTGGCCGTACTACCATCGCGATGGTAAACTGACGTACAGGATCGAGTTTGGTCGGTTTTGCGGAAGGTTGTCGGGAGGGTTTGGCTGTGGAGTTTTTCTGTCGATGGCCCCGTATTTCCGAGGGGGCTAGGCGGGGGGTGAAGGCATGGGGCCGTTCGTCGTCACGCTGGGAATTGATCGCCCGAACTGCAATGGTCCGAGGCGGCAAGTCATCCTGAGGGAGGCGCAACGTGGTGCCGGCTCATCTCCTATTATCCCATAATCTGCTCGAAGAGGAAGGGCGAATCGCCCGGGAAGTTCTGTCCGAGGCACTCGTATCGTTACGCATCTCGTTACAGTTCCCTGGTTTGACGAAACGCGACCACGACCGGGCCACGACCGTCGGGGCCCGGCGTGTCCTCCTTACGCTCACAACGGGCCCAAAGGTTCGCGCCCCGGCGAAAGACTCCGGATCGCCAGCCCTTTCGTCCCCACGTCATCCTGTGGAACGGGGCCGACGGCCTCTCCGTGACTCTGGTGTTCGCGGATCGTCTCAAGGTCTGGGAAACGTGGGAGGGGAGGGGTGAATCGCCGGGCCTCGGGCGTCCACTCGGCGGCCCCAGACGACTGGAGGCGGAGTACCGTCCAGTTCGCGGTTGCGGTACAAAGTAAAGGACTCTGAGTCCACGAAACGAGGGGAGGTGCGGGCCATGTCCAGCCAACCGCAAACCATCGAGGGGATGACGCTCGACGAGTTCCTCGCGCGACCGGGCCTCGATGCGCGGCCGTATCAGGAGTTTCTCGACGGCCGGATCGAGGTGAAAGTGTCGCCACAGAAGAAGCACAGCGCGGTCGAGGGTGAGCTTCGGGACCGCGTCAACCGCTTCGCTCGACCGCGAAAGCTGGGCCTGGCGTTTGTCGAGTTGCGTTGCACGTTCGCGGGCCGATCAGTCGTCCCGGATGTCGTCTTCCTGCTCAAGGACCACATCGCGATCGACGCCGGGGGAGAGTACGTCAACGAGACGCCGCGTCCACCCGACATCCACATCGAGATTGTTTCTCCGGACGAGAGCCTCAAGATGCAGCGTGCCAAGCTGGCCCACTCGACGGCCAATGGCTGCTCGCTCGGCTGGCGGATCGACCTGGAACGCAAGTCCATCGACGTGTTCCTCCCCGGCCGTGAGCCCGAACGATTGGCCCCGGACGGTGCGCTGGACGGCGCCCGGTCCTGCCCGGCTTCCGGCTGCCGGTCGCGGAGGTCTTTGGGTGGCTGAAGCCGAATTTCTGAGTCGACTTTGATGGAGGGCGAATCAATGGCCAGCCAATCCCAGGTCAGCGAGCGTCTGAGCCTGGAGGAGTTCCTCCGGATGCCCGGGATCGACGAGGCCCCGTATCTCGAGTACATCGACGGGAGGGTCGTGTCAAAAGTGTCGCCTCAGATGAAGCATGGCAGTCTCACCCGTTACTTTCTGGATCAGCTTAACCAGTTCGCCGAGCCGCCAGGCTCGGGTGAAGCATTCCCGGAGATCCGCTGCACATTCGCCGGCCGGTCGATCGTCCCGGATGTGATTTTCCTGCTCGAAGAGCACATCGCGATCGAGGAGGACGGCTCGCCGGTCGACACGGTTCGCATCCCGCCCGACATCCACATCGAGATCATCTCCCCGGACCAGTCCCCCTCGGTGGCCGACGAAAAGTTGCGGTTCTCGACCGCGAACGGTTGCCCGCTCGGCTGGCGAGTCGATCCGTACCGGGAGACGATCGACTGCTACCGACCGGACCAGGCGACGGTCCGTCTCACCGACGGCGACATCCTGGAGGGCGCCCCGGTCCTGACCGGTTTCCGGCTCCCCGTCGCCGATGTGTTCCGCTGGCTGAAGCGGCGGAAAGGGCGACGAGGTTCTTAAGGAGCCGACGGTCATGATCCGACTCATCCGCGACATCAAGGGAATGCTCGGTCGGTTTCGTCTCCAGGTGCTGATCTGGGTCTTGAGGGCCTTGCTCTGGTGCCTGGATCAGTGGATCGAGGGCCCGCGGGCAGAACAGACCAAGGCATCTGTCCAGCCACCGATTCGCCGTCGAAATTCTCCTGAACCTGCGAGAACCATCCTCCCATGAGCCTCGCCGCCACGCCCAACACGACGACCACCGCCGCGCCCTTGCGGCTGACCTTCGACGGGGGGACGATCCTCGTCGAGGGGCTGCCGGAGGGGGACTCGCGAGGGGTGCCGGGGCTGAAGCGCGACCCGCGGATCGGGCCTGTACCGGGCCGAGGGCGATCTGGTACCGGACGATCGTCCAGCACCTGCTCGACCACGAGGTCCCCTTCAAGGACGACGCCCGCGACTACGACCGCGACCCGCTGGACGATCCGCATCGACAAGCCGGCCTTCCCGCACCAGACCGAGGGGCTGGAGGCCTGGTCGAAGGCGGGCAAGCGGGGGGTGGTCGTGCTGCCGACCGGCACCGGCAAGACCCACCTGGCCAACCTCTGCATCCAGGCCGCCGGGCGGCCGACGCTGATCGTCACGCCGACGATCGACCTGATGAACCAGTGGTACGACGAGCTGACCCTCTGCTTCGGCGTCGAGGTCGGCCTGCTCGGCGGCGGCTATTACGACATCCAGCCCCTGACGGTCACGACCTACGACTCGGCCTATCTGAACCTGGACCGGCTCGGCAACAAGTTCGGCCTGATCGTCTTCGACGAGTGCCACCACCTGCCCGGCCCGACCTACGGCCTGGCCGCCACCTGCGCCGATCGCCCCGTTCCGCCTCGGCCTGACCGCCACCCCCGAACGGGCCGACAACGCCCACGAGCGGCTCGACCAGCTCGATCGGGCCGATCGTCTATCGTCGCGAGATCACCCAGCTACGCGGCCAGTTCCTCGCCGAGTACCGGGTCGAGACGCTGTACGTGAACCTCACCGAGGAGGAGCGGTTCCGCTACGAGGCCAGCCGCGAGGTCTACCGCAACTTCCTCCGCGACAACGGCATCGACATGCGACGCACCGGACGGCTGGGGCCAGTTCCTGTTCCAGGCGTTCCGCTCGCCCGAGGGCCGCGCAGGCGTATCACGCCTATCGCCAGCAGCGCGAGCTGGCCCTGGCCGCCCCGGCCAAGATGACCTTGCTGGGACGCCTGCTCGACCGCCACAACGGCGACCGCGTGCTGATCTTCACCCACGACAACGCCACGGTCTACGAGATCGCCCGCCGGTTCCTCGTGCCGGTCATCACCCACCAGACCAAGACCAAGGAGCGTCGCGAGGTCCTCCTGAAGTTCAACTCGGGCGAGTATCCCGATCGTCGCCACCTCGCGGGTGCTGAATGAGGGCGTCAACGTGCCCGAGGCCAACGTCGCGGTGATCCTCTCCGGCTCGGGCAGCGTCCGCGAGCACGTCCAGCGCCTCGGCCGCATCCTCCGCAAGTCGGGCGACAAGGAGGCCACCCTCTACGAGGTCATCACCCGAGGCACCGTCGAGGAATTCACCTCCAACCGCCGCCGTCAGCACAGCGCCTACGGCAGCGATTGACCGCGATCGGCCTCAAAATGACCGACCCCTGAAGGTTCCGGCGAAGCGATGAGCGAAGCGAACAACCACGACGCAACGACCCCGGTTTCTCCCGAGCCCGAACTGCCGGGGCCGGACTGCGCCGGCGCGACTGGCCGTCAAGGCGGCGATTGCCGACGGCGTGCGACGGCTGATCGCCGCCGCGCCCGACGCCGCGAGTGGCGACGTCGAGGGCGTGCATCAGATGCGGGTGGCGACCCGCCGGCTACGCAGCGACTTGCGGACGTTCCGCGACCTGATTGATCCGTCATGGGCCCGACCGCTGCGCGACGACCTCCGACGGCTCGGCTGCGTACTGGGTGAGGTCCGCGAGCTGGACGTGTTGACCAGCCGGCTCCAGGAGGCCGCCGGCGACGACCGTGAGGCCCTCGGGCCGATCTTCGACCGGCTCAACAAGCCACACGCCGACGCGCGATGCCGCCTCGACGCGACCCTCGCCAGCGACTGGCTCACGGAACTGAAGCGCGGCTGATCGATGTGTCGATGCGCCCCGAGCTGGCCGGCAAGTCGGATGCCCCGTGCCTCAAGGCCCTTCCGCCCATGGTCGCCCGGACCTGGCGGAAGCTCGCCCGGCGCGGCCCGCGCTGAGAAAGAACGACCCGGAGGAGACGTTCCACGAGGTGCGCATCCGGGCCAAGCGGGCTCGCTACGCCGCCGAGGCCGTCGCGACGGCCCTCGACCCGAAGGCCGCCCGGGCGGCCTCGAAGTTCGCGAAGGCCGCCCAGCGTGTCCAGGACCTCCTTGGCACGCACCAGGACGCCGTCGTCGCGCGTGAGACGGTCGAGCGGCTCGCCGACGAGATCGAGGCCGAGGGCGCCGAGGTCGGCCCCGACTTTCGTCCTGCTGTCGATCGTCTGATCCGCAGCCAGGATGCCGACGCCCGCAAGGCACGCAAACGCTTCCCCAAGGTCTGGAAGAAGATCGACCGCCCGAAGCGCCGCGCCTGGTTCAGCCGTTGAGGGCGTTCGGCGAGAGCGCCTTCGTGACGGCCTGGCGCAGCCGGTCGAGCTCGTCGCCGGCGTAGGACTGGTGGGGCCAGGGCCAGTGAACGGCGTCCCCGTCGTGTCGGGGGATGACGTGCCAGTGAAGGTGGTGGATCGTCTGGCCGGCGACTTCGCCGTGGTTGGCGATGATGTTGAGCCCGTCGGCCTCGGTGACCTCGAGAACGGCCCGGCAGACCCTCGGCAGCAGCCCCCCGAGGTCCGCCGCCACATCGTCGGGGACCTCCGAGAGATTGGCGTGGTGATCCCTGGGGATCACGAGCGTGTGCCCCTTGTTGACCGGGTTGATGTCCAGGAACGCCACCGCCCGGTCAGTCTCGAGCACCCGGGCCGAAGGGATCTCGCCATTCGCGATCTTGCAGAAGAGGCAACCGGGATCGTGGCTCATGGCATGCCTCTCGTTGAAGTCACCGTGGAGGAGTTGGTGGAGATCCACCGCGGAGGGCGCCCTCGGCGCCCTTCGCGTTGAAAAACTCCCCGTGGTGTTCGTGGTGTGGCTAGTCCAGCTTACCTCGCCGCGGGCACGACGGCCGGGCGCTGCGGAGCCCTGGCCTTCTCTTCGCCGGGACCGAGCAGGCTGATGACGGCCATCTGCGAGCAGTCGCCCTGACGGAGCTTCGCCAGCTTGAAGATGCGGGTGTAGCCGCCGGGCCGGTCCACGAAGGTGGGGGCGATCTCGAAGAACAGCTTGTAGGCGACGTCCTTGCGGGTGAGCACCGTCAGCGAACGGCGGAACTCGGCCAGGGGCAGCTTGGTCGCGTCGATCTCGTTCTGGCGGCGGAGCCCCCGGCAGGCCATCGAGATCAACTTCTCGGCGTACGGCTGCAATTCCTTGGCCTTGGCCTGCGTCGTCGTGATCTTGCCGTGCTCGAACAGCGACGTGGCCAGGTTGCGGAGGAGCATCCGGCGGTGGGCCGGAGATCGCTTGAACTTGCGGCCGGCTTTGCGGTGGCGCATGGCTCGTATCCAGAATAGTCAGTAGTCGGTAGTCAGTAGTCGGTAGTCAGTAGTCAGTAGTCAGTGGCGAAGTCCGGGGTCGGAGACAGTAGCCGGTCGTGGAAGACGAGTGAACGCCAAGCCGTCGCTCTTACCACTACCCACGATCCACTGCCCACTGATAACCGACGACACCCATCAGGCCCCGCTGCGCTGGGGGGCCAGGATGCCGAGGTCGAGGCCGATCTCGAGGAGCTTGGCCTTGACCTCCTTGAGCGTGGTCTCGCCGAAGTTGCGGACCTGAAGGAGCTGGTCCTCGGAGCGGCTGACCAGGTCGCGCACGGTGTTGATGTTTTCGCTTTCCAGACAGTTGGTGGCCCGGACGGACAGTTCCAGCTCGGCGAGGCTCATGTTGAGCTTGCGTTCGAGCTCGGCGTCGACCATGTGGTCGCGGTGGCCGTCGGCGGAGACGCCGTCGGCGGGCAGGCCCGGCCCCGGCTCGTAGTACTGGACGAACGGGTTGAGGTGCTTGCGGAGGATCTTGGCGGCCTCGACAATCGACATCTCCGGACCGAGGACGCCGGTCGTCCAGGTCCGCAGGACCAGCTTGTCGTAGTTCGTGCGCTGGCCGACGCGGGTGTTCTCGACAAGGTACTCGACCCGGCGGACCGGACTGAACATCGCGTCGATCGGGATGGCGCCGATTTCGAGATCGTCGGTGTGACCCTCGGCGGCCGTACGATAGCCACGGCCGTTCTCGACGGTCATCTCGATGTGGAACGGCACGTCGTCGGTCAGCGTGCAGAGGATGTGGTCGGGGTTGATGACCTCGACCGACTCGTCGTGGAGGATGTCGGCGGCCGTGACCACCCCACGCTTATCGCGTTCGATGCGAATTGTGCGTGGAGATTCGGAGTGGTTCTTGACGACCAGCAGCTTCAGGTTCAGGACCAGGTCGGTAATGTCCTCGACCATGCCGGGGATCGTCGAGAACTCATGCTGGACCCCCTGGATCTTGATCTTCGTGACGGCGCTGCCCTCCAGGCTGGACAGCAGGATCCGCCGCAGGCAATTGCCCACGGTGTGCCCGAAGCCACGCTCGAACGGCTCGACGTGAAATTCGCCGTAGGTATCGGTGAGGGTCTCGCGGTTGCAGACGACCCGGCTGGGCAGTTCCAGGCCACGCCATCGAATGCGCATCGCGCGGGCTCCAATTAAACTAGCAAGGGGCAGTGTGCAGCACGCAGTGGGCAGACGGCATGATTGAAGTCGTTACGGGCGAGGACGAGAGAGCGGTGTGGCGTCGCATCGCATCACGTTGTGGAACGGATGGACGGACGGCCCACGACGGCTCGCTGCCCACTACCTGCGGCGTCGTTCGTCAGCGGCTCAACAACTCGACGATCAGTTGCGGTGTCACTGGCAGAGCGATGTCCTGCTGCGCCGGCAGGCGGCTGACGCGGCCTTCCGGCGGCTCGGTGCTGGTCCGGTCGAGCCAGTCCGGCACCGGCGGCATGCCTTCCATCTGGAGGCTGTTGCCGACGAGTGTCCGGGAATGCTCGCGGTCCTTCACGGCGATCGTGTCGCCAGGGCGGACCAGGTAGCTCGGAATGTCGACCTTGCGGCCATTAACCAGGATGTGACCGTGGCCGATAACCTGCCGGGCCTGCGCGGCTCATCGCGAAGCCGAGCCGGGTGACGACATTGTCCAGCCGTCGCTCGATGATCGACATCAGCGTATCGCCGGTGTTGCCGCCCCGCCGTCGGGCCATCTCGAAGTACTTGCGGAACTGCCGCTCGAAGATGCCGTAGTACCGCTTCACCTTCTGCTTCTCGCGCAGACGGATCGAGTACTCGCTGGCCTTGCCGCGGCGGAACTGGTGCATGCCGGGCAGCCCATCGCGGCGCTCGACGGCGCACTTCGGGGTGTCACAGCGCGTCCCCTTGAGGAACAGCTTCAGGCCTTCCCGACGGCAGAGTCGGCAGACCGGTCCGGTGTAACGTCCCATGGCCCTCTTCTTGGGAAGTAGACAGTAGGCAGTAGTCAGTAGGTAGATCGCATCCGAGCTTCGTAGGACAGGCTTTAGCCTGACATCGTGACTGCGATCTCAATCACTCAGACGCGCCGTTTCTTCGGCGGACGGCAACCGTTGTGGGGCAGCGGGGTGACGTCCTCGATGGCCTTGATCGACAGTCCGGTGGCCTGCAGCGCGGTGATCGCGCTTTCGCGGCCGGAGCCAGGGCCCTTGACCTTGACCTCGACTTCCTTGACACCGAACTTCGTCGCCGCGCCGGCGGCCGTCTCGGCGGCACGCTGGGCGGCGAAGGGGGTGCTCTTGCGGCTCCCCTTGAAGCCGACTGTGCCGGAGGAGGCCCAGCACAGAGCATCGCCGTTCGGGTCGGTGATGGTCACGGTGGTGTTGTTGAACGTCGCCTTGATATGCACGACCGCCCGGCTGACGTTGCGCCTGGTTTTTCGCTTCTTGGCCTTGGCCACGTCTGCGTCTCTCCTGGATAGGCTCGATCAATTCGTCTCGGATGGTGTGCGGGGTTCCGCTCGGTCGGTGGTCGGGGCGGTCCGGGCAACCTGCGTTGCCTAGTAAGCACCGGTCCGGATGAGCCGTCGCCACAGGGGCTCGGCGAGCCGGTTGCCGGGCGGCGACCGCTCGACCCGGCACGGGGTCGTCCGCCGAAGGCAAGTTCAACGGAAGCGTCGGCCAACGCTCAGGAACGGGTCGAGCCGTCGGGCTCGGGGTCCCTCCCCGGCGTGCGGCAGAGCGCGACCGGCCCGATCGGCGAGGCCGGCGACCTTGCCGCGGCCTGGCCGATCAACGCATCTCCTTGACGCCCTTCTTACCGGCGACGGTCTTGCGGGGGCCTTTGCGGGTCCGGGCATTGGTCGAGGTCCGCTGGCCGCGAACCGGCAGGCCCTTGCGGTGCCGTAGACCACGGTAGCAGTTGATGTCGCGCAGCCGGGCGATGTTCTGCTGGACCTGGCGGCGGAGCTGGCCTTCGACGACGTACTCGTTGTCGAGCAGGCCGGCCAGCTTGGCCAGTTCGTCCTCGGTCAGGTCGCGAGCGCGTTTGCCGGGGTCAACCTGGGCCCGCTCACACAGTTGCTGGGCCAGGAACGGCCCGATTCCGTAGATGTAGCGCAACGAAATCTCGGTGCGCTTGTCGTTGGGGATGTCGACACCCAGGATACGAGGCATCCGTCCCGATCTCCGTGCGGTCGTGACAAAAGCGGGGGAGGCCGGACGCGCCCACTCTGGCACGCCCGTCGAGAAGAGCCGGCCGGCTCAGCCCTGCCGCTGCTTGTGCTTGGGGTTGGACTTGCAGATGACGAAGACCTTCCGCCGGCGGCGGACGATCTTGCAGTTCTCGCAGATGCGCTTCACGCTGGATCGGATCTTCATCGGATCGACCGCTTACCAAAAAGGGGAGGTTCGTCGGGCGACCCGCGCCGCCATGTCTCGTGTCGGCTCCGCGTGGTGATGGGCCGAACCCGGCCGCGCGGCGAGCCGTCCCAGTGGGCCGGACATCGCCAGGGCGGATCGGCCCCGGGCGGCGCCGCCATCGAGGCGACTGCCAGGCCCGGGTCAGGTGGGCCATGTGGGGGTGGAGCCACCGTCTCAGTTCCGCGGAGAATTCGACCATAGTACAGGTCGACTCTCCCCTTGACAAGGGCGATTCCATCATTGGCACCGATTTCCCGGGGACGGCCCCTGCATCCGGGCAGGCCATGGGCTCACCGTCCGGGACGGCGTCGGGTTCACCTTTTCTCCATCGCCTTGCGGGAGACGCGGGTGAGGAGGCCACGGGGCAGCAGGCGGATCAGGCCGTGGATGGCCAGCTTGTTTCCGGCGCCGGGCACGATGATGGGCGTGCCCCTGAGCATCGCCCGGTAGCCGGCCTCGGCGACCTCGTCGGCGGACATTGCATGACTGAACCCCTTGACGCCCCTCAGATTGGCTCGATCGGCGAACTCGGTGGCGACCGGCCCCGGACAGAGCGCCGTGACGGTGACGCCGGTCCCCTTCAACTCGTTGGCGATCGCCTCGCTGAACGAGACGACATACGCCTTGGTCGCGAAATACACGGCCTGGAGCGGACCGGGGAGGAAGCCGGCCATCGAGGCGACATTCAGCACGTGTCCACGACCCCGGGCGACCATGCCGGGCAGGAACAGGCGGGTCAGGCCGGTCAGGGCCAGTACGTTCAGGCGGATCATCGCGGCGTCGTCGGACCAGGGCCGTTCGTGGAACTTGCCGTGGCCGCCGAATCCGGCGTTGTTCATGAGGTGGTCGATCGTCAGGCCCTGGCCCTCAACCTCGTCAAACAGCGACTCGGCCGCGTCGGGCGTGGAGAGGTCGCGGTCGATCACCGTCACGGCGACGCCGTGGCTACCCTCCAGCTCGGCCTTCAGCGCCTCCAGCCGTTCCCGTCGGCGGGCGACGAGAACCAGATTGCCCCTGCTCGCGGCGTGAATCCGAGCCAGCTCCATACCGATTCCACTGGACGCGCCGGTGATCAGGGCCGTAGTCGCCATCGTCGTGCCTTGCCTGGCTTCTCAGTCTTTACGGGATGGTCCCCTGACCGCGCGCTCATCATAACGTGGTACGGACGATCAGGCGACCCGGTTCCGACCGGCGGCTCGACGTTGTCGGCGGGGCTACTTGCTGTCGAGTTCGTAGGGGAAGGCGTTGTCGCCGCCGTCCTGGACGACGGCGGTCAGCCCGGTCTGGAGGTTGTATCGGGCCGGGATGATGTTGATCGTCTCGTCGATCATGAGCTCCGGGTCGTCGGGGTCGGGGACCTTCCGGCCGGTGGCCTTCCTGGCGAAGATCATCACCTTGTGCGGCCCGACCTTCGGGCCTCGGGCGCGCGGATGGCGAAGGCGCCCTGCTCGATGACGCCTGAGACGACCGGATCGGTGCCGTCGTCCGGGCTGAGCGTGATCAGGCCACTCTCCAGGGGTTGGCCGTCGAGCGTGACCGTGCCGTCGACGGCCTGACGATCAAACGGGTCGGCCTCGCCGCAGGCGGCGGCCCCGAGGGCGACCGCGGCCGTCGCGGCCAGGCGGAGGATGCGTCGCATCACACAAATCTCCGAAATCATGAGTCGATGAGAATCACGAATGTCCCATGCGCGAGAGGACGCCGCGGAGAGGGGCATGACCGGGCGGCCCCGCCTCCGAGGCATCTCGGGAACGCTGGCCCCACGGAGGTGTCTTCAGAACTCGTCCGCGGAGATGATTTCATTCTGGGCGCGTGAACCCAGCCTCCAGACGACGTCCCACTGGATCGATTCCTTCATGAACCGCACCGAGCCGTCGCTCAGGAGCACGTGAGCACCGCCGGGGTGCCGGCTGCTCAGCCCGAACATGCCGGGGTTCTGGATGCTCCCGGAGTCGTGGATGCTGCAATTCGGGTACTTCGGGTTCGGACCCGGTCAGGACGTTCCCCATCGAGTAGCCGATCAGGCCCAGCGACCAGTTCTGGCCGAGCGTGGCGCTCTTACCGAAGACACCGGTCCCGGATCGTGCGGCCGCCTCGCACAGGGAGATCCACTGGCGGAAGCCGACGTTCAGCATGGGCATCGACATCTGCGCGGTGTTGCGGCTGACCCCAGGCGGGTACATGCCGATGAAGATGATGTCGGTGGGGATCGTCAGCATCGAGCGGTTGCCGCTGCCCATGCGCCACTCGCCGAAGGCGATCGTGCTGCTGGTGCCGTCGATGATGTCGCGGACGCCGAAGCAACTGCCACCGCTGCTGTTGGTGAACTCGAAGACACCGTTCGGCGGGCCGTTCTTCTTCGTGCCGTCGAACTCCAGGGTCGAGCCGAGCGAGGCGAAGTAGTTGTTCCCCGGGGCGCGGGCCTTGTTGAACATGGCGCCGGAGCCCTGGTGGTTCCACCGCGGCGGCGAGTCGGAGGGGCAGAGGAACAGGTTGAGCTGCGTGGTGGTGGTCGTCGAGTTGGCCCAGTCGCCGTAGGCCGCGTCGTTGAAGCAGGCCACGGAGAAGTTGGCGGCGTTGTACAGCGCCGGCTGCTCGGAGAAGCCCAGCAGGCGGACATGGACGCTGAAGTCCCGGTTCTTGGCGGTCGTCAGGTCGGGCGCCGGCCCGGGATGGCGCCCGGCGGGAAGGTATCGAAGGTACTGTGGTAGTTGTGCAGGGCCAGGCCCATCTGCTTCAGGTTGTTCGAGCACTGGCTGCGCCGGGCGGCCTCGCGAGCGGCCTGCACCGCCGGCAACAGCAGGGCGATCAAGACCCCGATGATGGCGATGACGACCAGCAACTCGATCAGCGTGAAGCCACGACGAACCGTTCGTCCATACCCGAGGTGACGCGACATACCGATGCTCCTCCTCGACAGATGGGATCGACACGCACCGCGATCCGCCCGGAAGGATCGAATCCCTTCCGGCCAACCCGTTCTGGTGTTGCGCGACCGACAAAGGCAACCTTCCGACGGGCCACGGGAACCCGGGCCGACCCCAGTACGAAAGTGAGAACACGGAAAGGTGCGGACACACCGGCAAACCTCGCCCAGAATTGGCCGAATTCGCCGGTTGAATCCATAGCGTCATTCCCATTCCAGCTGGCCAGAATTTTTGATCTCATTTTTTTAATTTCTCGGAATTGTGTCTCCGCAACCGGGAGACGACACGAGAACCGCTCCACCCTTCCTCACGATCACCCCATCGAAACCGCCTCAACGTCGCCAGGATCAGGAACGAGCGGCTTGATTCGACCCCCGATCACTGCGAACGCTCCAGGGAAAAGGGAAGCTCTCGGAGCAGCCCCTGGCGATGGTCTCCCGGGAATGTCGTGGAGGGCCACCCCCAACCGCGTCTCAGGCAACCTCATTCTCCCAAAACGAGCTGCAACCTTTTAATGTAAAAGTGACTTCCGGCAAATGGGTTCGTTTCGCAACTGGATCGAGACGGCCTCGTTTTTGTCGGGATGCCCACGTCGTGACCGTCGACTGTCGGGTGCGCGAGGCCCGGGGGGCCAGGACAGGGCGCACGGTCCCCGTATCAAGTAGGATCGCCGCCCCCGCCGCGAGTCTTCGGGAAATCTGGTGGGTGCAATCCAGGATGAAGGACCGGCACTCGTGATTGTTCAAGGCACCAACGCATGGGGCCCGGGGACGCGCGAACCTTCCGAGGGGATTGGAGATCAGGCCCGTGTCCTGGTGCGGAAATTGCTCCAGACGTCCGGGGTGTGGCTCGAAACGGGCCACAACGTGGCCGCCCCGCACCATGCCTCTTAATCGAGACGGGTGGGGGCCGGCACCCCGAATGAAAGACACGCAACACGAGAGGAGCATCACGATGGCAACCACCACCGAGACGAAAGTGAGTGGCCTGTTCCGCGATCGGACGACCGCCGACAAGGCGTACAAGATGGTCATCGACCGGGGCTACACCCGAGATGACGTGACCGTCGCCATGACGGAGGAGGCCCGCAACCAGCATTACCCGGAAGGCACCCGGGTCGAGGTCGAGGAGGGGAACAAGGCCGCCGAGGGGGCCGGCGTCGGCGGCGGGATCGGCACTGTCACCGGCCTGATCGTCGGGGCGATCGCCGCGATCGGCACCTCGCTGGTCATCCCGGGCCTGAACCTGATCATCGCCGGCCCGATCGCCGCCGGACTGGCCGGCGCCGGCGCCGGCGGCCTGACCGGCGGCATCGTCGGGGCCCTGGTCGGCTGGGGCCTGCCCGAGCACCACGCCAAGGAATACGAGACCGGCCTCCAGGAAGGCCACATCGTCCTCGGCGTCACCACCCGATCCGACGCCGACGCGAAGTCGATCGAAAGCGACTGGCGCTCCTGCGGCGCCACCCGCGTCGACCGCTACTGAGCGGAACCGTCCTCGACGCCGATCGAACCCCACCCCGACACAGCCGGGGCGGCCCCTGTGCCGTCCCATACGCAGCAACCTACGGAGCGACTCTCCTGGAACGTCGGGAAGTCCGAGTGGCCGGGGCAAAGCGCAGCGTGCCCCGGACGGTGGTGACGTCCCCAGCCCCGAGGCACGAAGACTTTGCCCCGGCCACCCAGACAATCGACCTTGCGGCCGTTCCGGGACACCTGGTCCCAGATCAACCTATAAGTTGCTGCGTATAGGGCGGCCCTCTTGCCGTCCCGGCCGTGGTCGATCGATGTGGTGGTGTCGCTCCGAACGCGGGGTTCAGAACCAGGCCGCTTCCGAGCCGCGGCGGGTGCGGGTGCCCATGGCTTGCTGGACGAGGTCGGCGAGGCGGGGGCCGTCGATCAACTCGATGGGGTGGTCGGTGGCGAAGCGCTCGGCGGCGAGCGAGAAGGTGCGGGTGGTGACGAAGAAGCCCTTGTGGCTGCGGGTGTGGTGGACCGTGCCGAGGAACTTCTGGAGGTCGGGCGAGCCGACGACCCCGCGGCTTCGCTGGTACTTGCACTGGACGACGCCCAGCAGGCCGTCGCGGCAGACGCGCAGGTCGACCCCCTCGTCGCCGGTGCCGCCGACCGTCTCGACGGTGTAGCCGAGGGCCTCGAACAGCTCGGCGATGAACTCCTCGAAGCTCTCGGGGGTCAGCGAGTCGAGCTGCGAGAGCTTCAGGTCGGCGCGTCGGGCCTGGTCGCGGGCCGCTCGACGCGCTCGCGGCCGTCGTGCGCCGAGGCCCGGATCGGCTCGACGCGCCCCTCGGCCAGAGGCCGGTCGGCGTTGTCGAGCCGCTCCAGGTAGCGATCGAGCTTGAACAGCCCGTTCTTGATCGTGTTGTCGAGCCGCGCCCGCTCGGCGCGGGTCAGCTCGTTCTGGTAGCGGCGGAACACCGCGTACTCGAGATGCTCCAGCGCCCCGTCGAACTCCGCACGCGTGCGGATCGCCGGCGCGTCGTCCTGGTAGGGCGCGGACGTCCACAACATCCCCTGTCGTCCCGGTGCTGGGGCCGCCCCGACCCCGGCGGCCCCGGGCAACGACTCCGTTTCGGCGACCCGCGCCCGCATCCACTCCAGGATCAACTCGTGCATCGAGGCCCTAGACATTCCATGACGTCACGGCACTCCCTTGAATCCTGGATGCGGCCCACGGTCGCGACGAATTCGCGGTGCCCGGCCGGCCGGGCGTTCCAGTGTCCCCCTTCAAGGCGACGGATTCAAGGCGACCCGGACCCGTCGCCGGGTCACTCCAAAGGCCGATACGACAAGGAACCGGGAGGGGGAGGCTCCCGCCGAGCCGCCCATCCCGACAGCTCCGTAAGGGCCGCGCCTTCCTGGAAGACGGCTCGGCGGGAGCCTCGCCCCACTGCCGCGGACAACTTCGGCGGCATCTCCGAAAACCTCGTTCCCACGCTCCGCGTGGTCATGCCGTCCGGGCCGCTCCGCGGCCTCTTCGGTCGGGACGCCCCGGACGACGCGGAGCGTCGCGGAAGGCATTCCCACGCGGAGCATGGGAACGAGGGAAAACGGTTCAAAATAGGGAATTACGTTGATTTCCGAGATGGGCGCGGCAGTGGCCTCGCCCTCCCGGAACCTCGACTTTTGGATGACCCTGGTGCCCGTCTTCGGGGTGGCCGGGCAGGACGTTGCGAACCAGCCAATTCCCCGGCCTTCCACCGGCGGGCACACGCGGACCGTCGCCCCGGGGCCGCTGTCGAGGCCCTTGGCGAACGGCCTGGGCCGATCGGACTCGGTGTCGCCAACCCGCCATAAGCCGTTGCGGGGATTGAACCAGGAGGCGGTCATCCGCTTGCCCGCGAGACGATCCATCCTCAGCCGGATGTCGCTTCCATCGGCGCTGTAGATCATCGTCAGCGTGGCGTCGGCGTTCCTCATGGCGGTGCGGCGATCGGATGTCAAACGCTCCGCCTTGCCCGTGTCGCCGTCGAGCAACGACTGGTCCGGCAGGCGGGTGAAGTATTCGTCGGGGCCCCAGAGCGAGACAAGCTTCACCAGGTGCCGCATCTGGTTCGCGCCGGGCGCGTCGAGTTCCGTCTTCCAGTCCCAACCGTCCTCGCCGAAGCCGAAGATCCGTTCGTGGCCATAGGTGAACCCGAACCCTCCCGAGAGGACGGACTGCCAGGCCTGTTGACGCATCTGCCAGTCGCCCCAGTCCGCCGCCCTGTACGGTTTCCGCCAGTAGCCCTCGTAACGGGGCTCGAAGACCCAGGTGGGCTTCGGCGGCGTGAGGTCCCAGTCGTGCGCGATGGCCGCGATCTGGTCCTCGGGCCAGTGCTGGATGGAATTGAAGCTGAGCCAGGCGTCGTTGTGAAACCAGGACGAGGACTGGGGGCTGTTCTTCGGGGGATGGAAGCTCAACAGGAGGCCGCCGAAGTCGGCGTCCCCGTCGCGACGGTCGTTGTCGTGGGTGCCGTCGCCGAGGCCCTCGGCCAGGCCCGGAAGACCGGCCGATAATCGTCCGCGCCATACACCGCGCGGCGGTCGCCGCCGAGCATCCAGATGAGATGGGGTTCGCCCCGGTATCGTGCGCCGAGCCAGCGGCCGTAGGCATAGGCGTCGGGCTCGTCGAGGACGTTGTCGCCCCGGTTCTTGCCGTTGTAGTCGCCCACCACCGCGCTGCCCCAGGCCGGCAGGAGGATGGCGTGGAGGCCCATTTGCCGGGCGAGCGCGACGAGCCAGTCGACGTGGTCCCAGTAGTCGTTGTCCGGGCCGGGCGTCACGACCGGCCGGGTCGGGTCGGCCCGCCCGTCGACGACCTGGAACGGGGCGTCGCCGTCGTGGTTCTTGACCGTGTCGGCCAGCCCCGCGTTACCGGGCATGTAGAGCACGAAGGCCACGGTGTTGAACCGCTGGTCGCGGCGTTTCTTCAGATAGAGCGTGGCGTCCTCGCGGCTCACCTCCGTGGCGAGCTTCCAGGCGGTGTCGCACAGGAGAAACGCCGGCCGACCGTCCGCCGTGGCGAGAGACCGTCCGCCGGTGTGGACGTGAAGCGCCGGCGATCCGTCGTCCGCCCCGGCACGGGCCCGACGATTGAGGTGATCGCGACCACGATCAGCGCACGAAACGGGCGTGTTGCGTTCATGGTGTCTCGTTCCAGATTGTTGAGCGCCCGGCCCGATCGAGAACGAGGGCCCGATCGCCGTCGAGTTCGCGACCGGGATTCTCGCGTGGGTTCGCCGACGTTGTCAACGACCCCGGCCGACCGACCAGGGCCATTCAAAAGTCGAGGTTCCGGGAGGGCGAGGCTCCCCCGCCGAGCTTCCGGGATGGGCGGCTCGGCCGGAGCCTCGCCCTCCCGGGAAAAAATCGGGATGGGCGGCTCGGCCGGAGCCTCGCCCTCCCTACTTTCGCGACAATTTGGCCGCGAAGCCGCCGGCGTGGGGGATGTCGACGTGGAGCGTGTCGGCCGACGAGACGGTCTGCGTGCGTTGCGTGAGGGAGGTCGGGCCGCCGGACTTGTCGTCGAGGTACAGAACGGCCTCGAACGAGCCGTCGCCGAGGAAGTCGAGCGGCAGGTCGAGTTGCCTTGGCTGCGCGGCGGTCATCCCACCGAGATACCAGTCGTCTCCCTGGCGTCGCGCGATGACGAGGCAACGGCCCAGCTCGGCGTGCAGCACCCGGGTCTCGTCCCAGGTCGTCGGGACATCGACGAGGAACGTCAGCCCCGGCTGGCCCCGGTAGGCGGCCGGATAGTCGGCCATCATCGGCAGGTGGTTCTGGTAGACGACGTACATGGCGAGTTGGTGCCCGCGGGTCCCCTGCACGGGGGGGGCCTTGTCGCGGAATTGGTAGTTTTCGGGCAAAACGTTCCGCATCCCGCCCTGGTGATAGTCGAGCGGACCGGCGAGCATCCGGACGAAGGCGACGTCGAGGTTGTGTTCGGGGGGCGTGCCGTGCACGTCCCTCGGCTGCCACTTGTTGTACTCCTGGTTGAGCACCGCCTCGTAGGTCAGCACGTTCGGCCAGGTCCGCTCCATCCCGGTCGGCTTGTAGGCGCCGTGGAGCGTGACCGTCAGGTGGTGCCGCGCGGCCTTCTCGGCCATCTCGTGATAGAAGTGGACCATTTCCTGGTCGTCGCGGTCCATGAAGTCGACCATCACGCCCTCGATCCCCCACGCCTCGTACTGCCGGAACGCCTCGTCGATCTGCGGCTTCAGGGCCTCCCAGTGCATCCAGAGCCGCAGCCGCACCCCCTTCTCCTTCGCGTGCCGGAGGACGGCCGGCAGGTCGATCGACGGTGCGGCCGTCGTCACGTCGGTCGGCCCGTTGGGGTGGATCGGGCCGCCGTACCAGGCGATGTCGAGGCCGTCGAGCGAGTGGTACGGGATGCCCTGCTCGGCGCAGAAGTCGATGTAGTGCAACATCGTCTCGGTGTTCACGCCGGGCTTGAAATCGACCCCTTCCAGGACGTAACCATTCCACCAGGGGAAGGTTGTCTTGCCCGGCTTGATCCACGACGGGTCGTCGATCTTCGACGGCGTGCTCAGGTTGAAGACGAGGTTCGACTCGATCAGCCTTCCGGGATCATCGGCGATCATCAGCACGCGCCAGGGCGACTCGAACGGCGCCCGGCCCACGACCTTTGCCCTGTCCTCGCGGCCCGGCAGCGGCGAGAGCTTCGAGGCGAGCGTCCCCGGTTCACCATCGACGCGGGACAGATACATCCCCGCGTAGTCGGTCAGGTTCGCCTCGGTCACGGCGATCCAGGGGCCTCGGGGGTGTTCGAGCAGCAAGGGCATCCCGACCAGGGTGTCGGCGGCGATCTCCGAGATGGGCTTCGCGTCGTAGTACCATTCGTAAGGCGTCGTGTAGTTCTGCAGCGGCAGGAGCGTCGCCGCCGGATCGCCCGGGAACGTCAAACGGGTGTTCTCATCGGTGATCGTAAACTCGTCGAGCGGCGCCTGCTCCGGGATCATGTAGCGGAACGCCACGCCGTCATTGAACGCGCGGAAGGCGAGGTCAAGCCGACGACCCGGTGACGCACTCTCCTCCAGGGTGACGATCAACTCCTGGTGCCGGTCCCGCGCCGAGGACGCCTTGCCGACCGGGATCGGATAGGTCTCGTCGCGGCTGGCCCGTCGCGTCTCGACGACCTTCAGGTTCTCCCGGAGCGGCCCGGAACCGGCGAACTCCAGTCCGAGCGTCCCGGAGGCGACCGGGACGTCGCGGTACGACACGTCGAAGCCGGGGGCGCCGCGGTCGTCGAGCCGGAACGTCACCTTCAATTGCCCGTCGGGAGATTCGAGCGCAGCACCACCTTCCGCCGCGACGAGCGCCCGGGGTGAGGACAGGAGCGCGAGAACGAACAGGAACCTGGAGAGCATCATCGTGCTGGGTCCGAGAGGGGACATCGTGCGTCATTTCACCGGAACGGTCTTCGCCCCGGCTGATGGAGGTACCCGAAAATGTCCATAAGTAAGACCTGTCCTGGGCTACGTTCGAGCCGGTTCCATCCGGCGGCCGCATTCCTCGAATGATACCAGTTCCCGCCTGGTAATTCGGAACCCCGAGTCGAACTGCCAGCGCGTTTTCTTCGTGAACGACGCATACCATGCGTAGCCCTCCGCGCCGGAGAGATACAGCATCATACTTCCGGCTCGGTTCGTGGCGGTATTGCCGCTGTACCAGAGGAATGCCGCGGATGACGCCACCCGGTCGAGCGGGTGTTTGTGGGTGTGTCTTCGGCCGGGCTGACGGACGTGGAGGGTCTTTCCTTGATCGTCGGACGCCCATCGCGAGTGATTCGCGTCCCGGGTGAAGTGCGTCTCCGAGCGGACCCGGTTCGGGTTGAAGGGAGGAACGCATGGTTCCCTCAACTCCTTTTCCTTCCAGTTGCTCCACTCGCTCCACCATCCGAGCCATTTGTGATCGAACCAATTGTCTATATGCACCAGATAGAGTTCGCGCACCTGGAGTGCCGCGACGGCCCCGTTCACGATCCGCTGGGCCAGTTCGAGGAAGGCGAGGTCATCGTCCCCGGAAGGAACCAGTTCGATCATGGAATCGCCCCCCTCGGCTCGCGCGATCGGCCTGATTGAAGCCGACGAACCACGCCTGAACTCAGTCCGCGTAACCCCTCGGGTGGTCGCGATGCCAGCGCCAGGCGGTTTCGATGATCGGTTCGATCTCGGTGTAGCGGGGCTCCCAGCCGAGCGTCTTGCGGGCGAGCGACGAGTCGGCGACCAGTTCGGGGGGGTCGCCGGCGCGGGGCGTCGACGATCTCGCGTCGGGATCGGGTGGCCGGTCACTCGGCGGCAGGCGTCGATGACCTCGCGGACGCTCGTGCCCTGTCCGGTGCCCAGGTTGAGCTTCAACTCGACGCCCGGGCCGAACCGCTCCAGGGCGGCCAGGTGGGCCGTCGCCAGGTCGTCGACGTGGATATAGTCGCGAATGCAGGTGCCGTCCGGGCGTGGGGTGCTGATCGCCGAAGATCGGGATCGTGTCGCGACGGCCCAGGGCGACCTGGAGGACCAGCGGGATCAGGTGGGTTTCGGGGTCGTGGTCCTCGCCGAGCGGCCGTCGACGGCGCGCCCCGGCGGCGTTGAAGTAGCGCAGCGCCGCGTAGCCCCAGCCGTAGGCCTGCGCGTAGTCGGCCAGGGCGCGCTCGATGACCAGCTTGGTGAACCCGTACGGGTTGATCGGCTGCTGGGGCTCGGCCTCGGTGATCGGCACCGCGTCGGGCTCGCCATAGGTGGCGCAGGTGCTGGAGAAGACGATCCGCGCGACCCCCGCCGCCCGCATCGCGTCCATCAGCGCTGAGCGTGCCGACGACGTTGTTGCTGATAATACTTCGCCGGGTCCGTGACCGACTCGCCGACGTAGGCGAAGGCGGCGAAGTGCATGACGGCGTCGATCGCCTGTCGCGCAGGGCGGCGTCCAGCGCGGGCCGGTCCAGCAGGTCGCCCACGATCAGCCGATCGGCCGGCACACGGCCCGCCGGTGGCCGTAGAGAGGTTGTCGTAGACCCAGACCTCGTGCCCCGCCTGTCCGAGCAAGCCGCACCGCATGCGAGCCGATGTAGCCGGCCCCTCCCGTCACCAGAACCTTCATGGACCGTTCGATCTCCGTGTCAGCACCGGCTCCGGTCGGGACGTCGGGTGTGACCTGGATCGCGGGCAAGTCCGAGTCGAGTCATCCGGTGAAATACAGATACGCGACGACGATGGCCACGACGACGCCGATCGAGGCGATGACGTCCGCCCGGTTCCAGCTGCTCGCGCGAGCGTCGGCGGTCCTCCTCGGTCAGCGTCGCGTAGGTCAGCCCCTGGATCTTCTCGACGGCGGGCGGCTCCGTCAGCGTAGCTGACGCCGACCAGCACCGACCGCGCTGACCAGGAAGATCAGCAGGCTGTAGTACTGGAAGTAGATGTTGTTGACGATCCAGAGGAACGAGCCCGTCGGGTAGCCCTCCTCGAAGCCGGCGAGCTTCAGCGACACCGGCGTGTCGACCGCCAGGCGGAACAGGCCCGAGCGCGAACCCGACCAGCAGCGCCGCCAGGCAGCCCTTGCGGTTCAGCCGGCGGAAGAAGACGCCGAAGAAGAACACCACGAAGATCGGCGGCGCCAGGTAGCCCTGGACGCCCTGCAGGTAGTCGTACAGCCCGCGTGCCCCCTGGATCACCGGGACCCAGGCCAGGCCGATCAGCACCATGCCGCGGTGGCCAGCCGGCCGACCCAGACCAGCTCGCGCCTGCGAGGCGCGCGGGCTTGAACTTCTGGTACAGGTCCATCGTGAACAGGGTCGAGGAGGCGTTGAACACGCCGGCCAGCGAGCTCATCAGGGCCGCCAGCAGCCCGGCGACGACGATGCCGCGCACGCCGACCGGCAGCACGTGCTGCACCATCAGCGGGAAGGCGGCCTGGCTGTTCTCGCGCGACGAGCTGGCCGTCCGGCGTACAAGTGCCTGCTGCAGAGCGCGGCGTTCTGCCCGCTGCTCGGCCAGGGCGAAGCAGATCATGCCCGGGATGATGAAGATGAACACCGGCAGCAGCTTCAGGAAGCGCGGCGAAGATGCTGCCGCGGCGGGCCTGCGCTCGTTGCGGGCCCCCAGGGCGCGCTGGACGATGTACTGGTCGGTGCACCAGTACCACAGGCCGATGATCGGGGCGCAGAAGAGCATGCCGAGCCAGGGGTAAGTTGTCGTTGAAGTACCAGGCCTGCCGGATCAGCGTGCCGTCGGCGGCCCGCTCGATCACCGGCGCCCAGGTGCCCTCGACCCCGTCCGGCACCAGCGGCTTCCAGAGGTTGAACATCTCCGAGCCGCAGATCGTCCTGCAGCTCGTCCCAGCCGCCCAGCGCCTTCAGGCCGAAGACGGTCACCAGCAGCGAGCCCAGGACCAGGATGACCGTCTGCAGCGCCTCG
This sequence comes from uncultured Isosphaeraceae bacterium, assembly GCA_963779675.1. Taxonomy (GTDB): domain Bacteria; phylum Planctomycetota; class Planctomycetia; order Isosphaerales; family Isosphaeraceae; genus CAVZZM01. The sequence continues at coordinate 106,716 of CAVZZM010000010.1, read as the reverse complement.
GTGTAGGCCACCGCGCGCAGGCCGCCCAGGACCGTGTAGAGGCCCGTCAGGACGATCACCCCGACCGAGCCGATCCAGAAGCTGTTCAGGACGCACCCCGCCGAGCGTCAGCTGCAGCTCGGGGATCAGCGTGGCGAACACGATGCCCCCGGCGAAGATGCCCACGGCGATCTTGGTCAGGACGTAGGCGATCAGCGAGATCACCGACAGCAGGTAGCGCGACGCCGGCCGAGAACCGCCGCTCCAGGAACTCCGGCATCGTGTAGACCATCGACCGCATGTAGAACGGCACCATCACCCAGCCCAGCACCAGCAGGCACCAGGCGTGCAGCTCGTAGTGGGCCATCGCCACGCCGTCGGTGCAGCCCGACCCGGCCAGCCCGACGAGGTGCTCCGAACCGATGTTCGACGCGAAGATCGAGGCCCCGACGATGAACCAGCCGAGGTTGCGGCCGGCCAGGAAGTAGTCGTCGGCCGTGTCGCGGCTCTGGCGGATCACCCACCAGGCCAGCCCGAACAGGACGGCGAAGTACAGGCCGATCATCGACCCAGTCGAGCGTCTGCATCGTCGTTCTCCGCCGTGGCACCCGACCGCGTCGTGGCGATCGTGTCGGCCCCAGCCAGGCTCTCGGCCATACTCAAATCAAGGCGATCCGGGACGCACGCCCCGATCGTTCGGGTTCCTCCGGCCATACCAGTTGGCTACCGGATGGAGCAACCCCCTTCAAGGATCGCCTGCCAGGGTACGCCGCGCGGCACCCTTCGCCAGTCCGCGATCCCTCGAAAACGACCCCGGGGATCGCGACGGAATCGAACTCGCGAACCTTCCGGATTGACCGGGTGGCGCGGGTTGGCCGGCCGGGACGAGGCCCCGTTCAACCCGCGTGATCGACCTCCGGAACGCCCTCCAGACCGTGCCGATCCCGGGTGGGTCCGCCGGTCGAAACCGGCATTTTACCCTCGACGTAAGTCCTTGGGCCGCCTTGGGGTTCCGGCCATAATCGGCGACATTGGCTTCGTTCGGTAATCGCCGATCGCGAGTCGGCGCGGAGGGCCTTGGGAGGACTTCGAGATGCCAACGAGCCCGGGAACGGGGCGCAACGCCCCCGTATTCTTCAGGATCGCAAGTCCGGCATGCGGGTTCCTCATTTTTTCCCAATCGGGGCGCGGCGGTTCCTCCTCAGCTCCGCGGCGTCTCCCCAGGGTCGCCGACCGGACGCATCCCTGGGCCCCCGGCATCGAGGGCCGACCGACTCGTACCGAATCGTGGCCCCGCGCCCGGGTCGTATCGTGATGTCGCGGGCCGGTTTCGAATGATCGGGCTGAGACGTCGCCGTGCCTCAACCCCCGAAAGTTTACGCTCAAGACTTGACTTCCGCCGCGGCCGCGGCCGCGGCCGATACTATCGTCATTCGACGATCGACGATTTAAAGGACGCGACCCGATGGCCCGGAAACCTTTTTTGCCCGTTGTGAACCAGGACGCTGGCGCGGCCGGTGCCGCGACCGACGCGGAACTCTCCCGGCTCGCGTGGGCCCTGGCCCACCCGGCTCGGGTCCGAATCCTCCGCCTTCTGAAGGATCGGGCCTGTGTCTGCGGCGAGATCGTGGAGGCCCTGCCGCTGGCCCAGTCGACGGTGTCGCAGCACCTGAAGATCCTCAAGGAGACCGGACTCGTGCAAGGCGAGGTGGAAGGACCCAAGGTCTGTTACTGCATCGCCCCCGAGGCGTTGCGACGGCTGAAGACGCTCGTCTCGGGCCTCTAGATCCTTCGCGATGGCTCCATCCTCAAAACCCACAATTGACGAGTTTGCCCCGGAATCGAACGGAGAGACGACCATGAGCAAGTCCCGCCAGGAGACCATCACCGACACCGTCCGCGGCCAGTACGCCGCCGTGGCGGCAAGTGGGCTCTCGAACGACTCGCGCGGTGTGCAGGCCGTGGCCGAGGCGTTCGGCTACTCGGCCGAGGAGCTACGAGCATCCCGGCCGAGGCGAACATGGGCCTCTCGTGCGGCAATCCGGTGGCGACCGCTCACCTTCGTCCCGGCGAGGTCGTGGTGGACCTCGGCTCGGGCGGGGGCATCGACGTGCTCCTCGCCGCGCGGAAGGTCGGACCGACGGGGAAGGCCATCGGCATCGACATGACCGACGAGATGCTCGATCGGGCCCGCCAGAACGCCGAGAAGGCGGGAGCCACCAACGTCGAGTTCCACAAGGCGACCATTGACGACCTGCCGCTCGCCGACAACTCGGCCGACTGTGTCCTCTCCAACTGCGTCATCAACCTCGCCTCGGACAAGCGGGCCGTCTTCCGCGAGATGGCCCGCGTGCTCAAGCCCGGCGGCCGGGTGGCCGTCTCCGACATCGCGCTCAAGAAACCGCTCCCGCCCGAGATCGTCGACGACCTGATGGCCTACGTCGGTTGCATCGCGGGGGCCATCCCCATCGAGGAGTACCGCCAGGGCCTTCTGGAGGCGGGGTTCGTCCCTGTCGAGATCGTCGAGACGGGGGCCGACCTCAACGCCTATGCGCAGATCGAGGGTCAGGTCGGGTGCTGCGGCGGGGAGTCGGCAAGCACTCCCGAGGCCGTCACGTCCCCCGCTTGCTGTTCGCCCGCCCCGGCGGCGAGCACCGAGGGAGGCTGCTGTACGCCGAACACGCCCGTGGCCGAAGAAGGGCCTTGCTGTACAACGGCCGAGAAGGACCAGGCGGCCGAGGGCGGGGCGTCGTGCGGCACGCCGACCAGGAACGCCGGCGAGACCCCGGAGCTGCTCGCCCGACTGCACGAACTGGCTCGCCGTTACAACATCAACGACTACGCGGCGAGCGTGAAGATCTTCGCCGTCAAGGCCTGAGACGCGGCGACCGGGTTCGTCCGGCGGGCGGCCCGGGACGGCCGTGGTGATGGCCCCTCGATTGATGGTCAATCGCCTCGGCGCCGCCCCGCCATCCCGACCGATTGACCCCGCCGGCACGGCGCCCTAACCTTGACCAGGCCCCGATCGCGGCGCAGCCGGGCGCCACTCCGGCCGGGACCAGGTCGATGATCGGCACCCCAAGGACGCAACCACCATGAGAAACCGGACCATTCGACTCGCCCACGCGTTGGGGCTGGTCGTGATGGCGGCGTTGATCAGCGACGCCGCCCGCCAGGTTTACGTGACCTATGTTGTCCCTCAACTGGAGATCGTCCAATGGCACCGCGAGTGGGCCGTCAAGAACCGGGCCACCGCGGCCGAGCTCGCCACTTACTTTCCACCCAACCCCTGGCCCCCCTGCACCAATCCTCAGCAATGCGTCCCCAAGCCCCCGGGGAAGGTCATCGAGCCCCATTGTCATAGTTGCCGTCTCCGCATGTGTGGTCCTAGCTGTATCCGGAACCAACATCAGCTAATGCTTCGGCAAGCCCGGGACATAGAGGACTATTGCCGCTTTCCCAATTGGCTAGTGCGTGGCACGCCCAACCTGTCCACACTCGATTAGTCCGCCGGTCACCCCGGACGGGCCATTGGGCTTCGTACCGTCCACCTGGTCGATGTTAGGACGCCGGAGACTTCGCGCATCATGAGAACGCACACCATCCGACTCTCTACCGCGATGGGCCTGGTCGTGGTGGTGGCGTTTGTCAGCGCCGCCGACTACTGGGCCTATGTGCGTTATGTCGTGCCAGAGCTGGAGCTTATCGACAAACATCGCGCGATCGCCGCGGCCAACCGAATCGCCAGGAACGAGGTTGACCCCTCCCCGGTCGTGACGCGTCCGAGGGCCGAGCGTCGTCCCACGGGCCCGACCGGGGCGTCGGATATCACCTACATCATGAGGATACGTACCATCCGACTTGCCCCCGCGATGGCCCTGGTCGGGGTGGCGGCGCTGCCCAGCGCCGCCACCCACTGGGCCTATGCGCGTTATTTCGTTCCGGAGCTGGAGCTTATCGACAAATACCGCGCGGCTCGCCGCGCAGTATCCTGCGCGACGGCGACCAAGCTCGTCCCCTACTTGCCGTCGAACCCCTGGCCCCCGTGTACTCACCCCCCGCAGTACTGGCCCGGGAGCGAGGAGCTGCGCGACGTGCCCGGCTGTGAGAGCTGTGACCTTCGCCGGTTCGGCCCGTACCGGGTCAAGACCATGCACGACCGATGGATCCGGTGGGCCATCGAGGAGGAGGCGTACTGCCGATTCCCCGTATGGCTGTGGCGTGAACTGCCCTTCCCTTGGGACGTTGACCTTTGAGCCCCGATTGATCGGCATCCCGGATCGGCGATGATTGAGGGACCAGTCCGCGCACCGATCAGGATGAGGAAGGCCCGCATGGACGCGACCCGTAATCGAGACCACGTCGATCTCTTTCGCGCGTTCCCACGGGAGGCGCGCTTGCTCGCCGACTGGGGGGACCGGGGCCATTCCGCGGCCGACATCGCCCGTGGCATCACGACGGACGCGAGCGGGTCCACCCAGAAGCGGGCCGCCTGGGGCCGTCTCCTGACGCGGCTCGCGGACACGGAGGCCACGTTGAAACCGGGAAAGGGGTCAGGAGCCGATATGGGCTGTGAATGCTTCAGATCGGCACCCGAGCTTTTTCTTCCTCTCGGACACAATTGCGTCCGCGACCCGTGCCGTCGTCCGATGGAACCGGAGCACGGGTCGAGGAGGGCCCGCGGCGCCCAGAAAGAAACGGCCACTTGCCCGTGCCGCCCGTCCACCGGTCTCAAGGCAGCGGAGTGATCTCGACCGCGCCCCCGGAGACGACCTCGAAGCAGAGCCGGTGCCCCGCCAGGAGCCGCATGCCGAGCAAGGTCTCTCCCCCGACCGCCGAAACCAGCACCGGCCGCCAGTTGCCTCCCCACTCCACCTCGGCGGCATAGATGTCGAATTGGCGGATCGACCCGTCCGCCAGGACCGCGCTGCCACCGGCCTGCCGGGCGAGGCCCAGGGCGGTCACGACGGCGGCCGGCAGCGTCAGTGATGAGGTGAAGCCCGAATCGATGATCGCCTCCAGGTCCGACTCGGCCCCGCCCGGGCCGCGTAGTCGGAGCCGGACGACGGCCTCGAGGCGGGCATTCACAACGCCCGCGATCATCGCGCGTGTCGGATCTGATAGGCCGCGGGATGACCGGCCCGAGCCAGCCAGACCTCGGCCACCGGCAGCCGTGCCCGCAGGTGCATGACGGCCGCGTGGTCATCGTCGTCGATCTCGAAGCCGCCCGTCCGGACATCCAGGGCGACGAACTTGCCCTGATCCTCGGGCCGGAGGGACGGCCGCACGCGGCGTTCAAAGACCTCGGCCCCGAGTCGGGCGAGTTGCTCCAGGTTGTGACGCTCGTCGGCGGCGGGCATGGATGGCGGGCCTCCGTTCAGGCTCACTCACCGACGAGTGTACCAACCAGGCGGAGCGTTGTCATCTCGGCCCGAGCCGCCTATCACCCTGTTAGGCCCCCGCTCCTACCGCTGTTTGCTCATCAGCCCGGGTAGTTCCGCATCACCAGGTGGCTGTCGATCCTCTGCACCAGGTCCAGCGCCACGCTCACGACGATCAGCAGGCCGGTGCCGCCGTAGAAGCTCGGCGATCGGCGAAGTCGACGTCCAGAGGCTGGCTGACGATCGTCGGGATGATCGCGACCAGCGCCAGGAACGCCGGCGCCGACGTAGGTGATCCGCACCATCACCTTCTCGAGGTAGTCGGCCGTCCGCTTGCCGGGGCGGTAGCCGGGGATGAAGCGTGCCGTAGTCCTTCAGGTTGTCGGCCATGTCCTTGGGGTTGAAGGTGATGGCCGTCCAGAAGTAGCAGAAGAAGTAGATCAGCACGATGTACAGCAGGTTGTAGATGAACGCCGTGCTCGCGCGAACGCGCCGGCGAGCTCCTGCGAACAGCGACGGTCGAGAAGCCGTCCTCCAGGCTGCACGCATCGGCTCGAGCTGCTGAAGACGACGTCGGGGAACATCAGCAGACTGCTGGCGAAGATGATCGGCATGACGCCGGCCTGGTTGACCCGCAGCGGCAGGTACTGCCGCTGCCGCCGTAGACCCGCCGGCCGCGGACGTGCTTGGCCTGCTGGATCGGGATGCGCCGCTGGCCCTGGGTGATGAAGATCACGCCGACGACCACCGCGACGAACAGCGCCGCCAGCAGGAACAGCGTCGTCGAGGCCCGTCGTCCGCCGCCGCAGCGCGATGCCGTCTGGACGTCGACTTGCAGCAGCGTCGATAGACCGCGTCGGGCATCCGGGCGAGGATGCCGGCCATGATCAGCAGGCTGATGCCGTTGCCGATGCCGTACTCGTCGATCTGCTCGCCGAGCCACATCAGGAAGATCGTGCCGGCGGTCATCGTCAGCACGCGCGACCATGAGTCCAGCCGAAGTCGTACTCGGTCACTGATCGAGCTCGACCGTCCATCGAGGCCCTGCCGTTGGCGATCGGACCTGACAAGAACCAGCTCTGGACCATGCAGAGCAGCACGGTGGCGTAGCGGGTCTACTCGTTGATCTTCTTGCGCCCGCTCTCGCCTTCCTTCTGAGAGCTCTCCAGCGACGGGCACGACGCTGCCGAGGAGCTGGAAGATGATCGACGCCGAGATGTACGGCATGATGCCCAGGCCGAAGATCGTGCGTCTGCCGATGCTGGCTGCCGCCGAACAGGCGACGCGTGCTGAGCATCCGGCCGGCCGGCCGCTGCGACGTCCTGGCTCTGCCAGGGCGGCCAGCTGCTGCCTGGTCGACGACCGGCAGCGGGATGTTGAAGCCGATGCGGTAGATCGCCAGCATACAGCGGCGTGAGCAGGATCTTGCTGCCGCAGCTCGGGGATCCTGAAAGACGTGACGAGCTTCTCGAACAGGCGTCCGGCGGTCCTCGGGCCTGATCGGCAGGGGTCGTGCCCGGCAGGTCGACGGGCCGCGGCCGAGGCCGTTACGTCGACAGCTCGCAGCGTCGGCGGATCGGCGTCGCCGGTCGAGGTCGCTTGACGGCTCGGCGGCTCAGGCGGCCGCCTCGGCCGACGACGAGCATCGGCGACCCGCCCGACGGTCCGGACGCCGGCCGGCGGCTCGCCGAGCGGCGCCGGCTGACGGTCCGCCGGCGGCGGCCTCGCTTCGGTGACGCCGCGGCCGCTTGCTCGCCGGCCTCGTGCCGCTGACCTCGACGACCTGGCCGCCGGCCGCCTGGATCTTCTGCGGCGGCGCTGGCGGTGAAGCAGTCGGCCGTGACCGTCAGCTTCTTGGTCAGCTCGCCGTCGCCGAGGATCTTGACGCCGTCGTCGTGCCGGCCGTTGACGATGCCCGGCGGCCCGCAGGTGGCCTCGTCGACCTCGGTGCCGGCGTCGAAGCCTCCAGCGACTCGACGTTGACGATCGCGTAGTCGCTTGGCGGAACGCGGCCGTTGGTGAAGCCCGCTTGGGGACGCGGCGGATGATCGGCATCTGGCCGCCTTCGGCCAGCGGGTGCTGCTTGTACCCCGCCGCGGACGAGTGGCCCTTGTGGCCCGCCCGCGGTCTTGCCGTGGCCGGAGCCCGGGCCGCGACCGATCCGCTTCCGTCTTGCTGTGTACTTGTGATGCCTGCTGGTGGACGTCGTGCAGATTGCATCAGACGTGACACTCCCCGCAGGCGGGCGACCTCGTCCTTCGGTGCGGAGCTGCTTCAGGCCGTCGATGGCCGCCTTGACCAGGTTCAGCTTGTTGGGCGAGCCGTAGCCTTGGTCAGAATGTCGGTGATGCCGGCCGCCTGGCAGACCGCCCGCACCGCCCCGCCGGCGATGACGCCGGTGCCCGGCGAGGCCGGCATCAGGATCACGCGCGAGGCGCCGAACCGGCCGATCACCTGGTGCGGGATCGTCCCGCACCGCAGATGCACCCGGTTCATCTGCTTGTGGGCGTCCTTGACGCCCTTCTCCACGGCCGGCGGCACCTCGTTGGCCTTGCCGTAGCCCCAGGCCACCTGGCCCTTGCCGTCGCCGACGACCACCAGCGCGTTGAAGCTGAACCGCCGGCCGCCCTTGACCACCGCCGCGCAGCGACGGATCGCCACCACGCTCTCGCTCCATTCGCCCCGGTCGCGATCTCGATTGTCGCTGGACGCTCTGGACACGTGTTTCGCCCCAGTCAGGAGTCGGAGTCAGGAGTCGGTAGTCAGTAGTGGGCAGTGCGTCGCAAGTCGCGACAGGGGCCGATCGTGGGAGCGAGCGACGACGGTCATCCTTCGTCAACTGCCCACTGCCCACTGCCGACTGCCAACGAAATCAGAACTTGAGCCCGGCCTCGCGGGCGGCGTCGGCCAGGGCCTGGACCCGGCCGTGATACTTGTAGCTTCGGCGGTCGAAGCAGATCTTGTCAATGCCGGCCTGTTTGGCCCGCTCGGCGACGAGCCGGCCGACCACCGCGGCGGCGGCCTTGTTGCCGCCGTAGCCGTTGTCGAGCTGGCCCTTGACGTCGCCCTCGAGCGTGCCGGCGGCGGCGAGCGTCTTGCCGACGGCGTCGTCGATCACCTGGGCGTAGATGTGCTTCGAACTGCGGAACACCGCCAGACGCGGCCGCTCGGCGGTCCCGAACATCCGTTTCCGCACCCGACGCTGGCGTCGTGTGCGGCGCTCTTGCACTCGTAGACGAAGGTTCTCTCTCACGTCGTCCCGTCCTCTCCGGCCCCGGGGGGCCCACTCGTCGCGGCCGATTGCCGACCGGCCGCCTCAATCGTTGTCTGCTGCGATGGTTCCGGTGTGACTCAGGGTGGCTCACGCGATTCCCGACCGCGTCTGGCCCGCGGGCCGATGACCGCCGGACGCCGAACTGTCGCTGCCGGCAGCTCGACGGACACAGCGTGCCTGGACCGGGTTCGATCGCTTACTTGCCGAAGGCCTTGCCCGCCTTGCGCCGGACCTGCTCGCCCTCGTAGCGGATGCCCTTGCCCTTGTACGGTTCAGGCGGGCGGACGCGGCGGATCTCGGCGGCGAACTGGCCGACCTTCTGCTTGTCGGCGCCGGTGATGATGACGTGGGTCGGGTCGGGCACGGTGACGGTCACGCCCGTCCGGCGCCACCATGGTCACCCGGTTGGCGTAGCCGACCTGGAGCTCGATGGTGTTGGCCTTCTTGAGCTGGGCCTGGTAGCCGACGCCGACGATCTCGAGCTTCCGGGTGTAGCCGTCGACGACGCCCAGGACCATGTTGGCGATCAGGCTGCGGTACAGCCCGTGCAGCGCCCGGTTCTCGCGCTCGTCGTTGTGCCGGCGGACGAGCAGCTCGCGGGCCGTCTCGTCGTACGATACGTCGATCCCGCCGCGGTAGCCCAGCGACAGCTTGCCCTTGGGCCCCTCGACCTGCACCGTCGAGTCGGCGACCGACACCTTCACGCTGGCCGGGACGGGGACCGGCTTGCGACCGATTCGGGACATGACTCTGCCATCCTCTCGCGGTGAACTCAACGTCGTCGTGGGTGACCGACTCGCGCTTCGGGCCGGGCTCAGTAGATCTTCGCCAGCACTTCGCCGCCGACCTTCTCGGAGCGGGCCTTGCGGTCGCTCATGATGCCCTTGGGCGTGCTCAGAACGTAGATCCCCATGCCGCCCAGCACGGGCCTCAGGTCCTTGTAGCCGCTGTACTCGCGGCGGCCCGGCTTGCTGACGCGGTCAATCTTGGTGATCACCCGCTCGCCGTTCGGGCCGTACTTCAGGAGCACCCGCAGGGTGCGGGCCGGGATGGTGTCGATACTCCTCGAAGTTCCAGATGTACCCCTCGTCGCGGAGGGCCTGGGCGATGCCCCGGCGGACGTTCGAGGTCGGCATGTCCACATACGGACGCTCGATCCGGACGGCGTTGCGGATCCGGGTGAGCATGTCCGCGATCGGGTCGGTCATCATGGCGGGCTGTCCTGTCAACCGCCGCGGGTAACGCGCCCCGGTCCGCCGGTGGAAACCTGGCGGACCGCACGTCGGCGCGGCGGTGAACTCATGCGTACGGGGGTTCGATTCCAGGAGCGAGAACCAATGTGACAGGCGACGGGGCCCGGGCCAAGCACGGTCGCTCACCGCCCATCAGCCGTTACCGCCCAGTCATTGCCATCGCTCAGCTGCGAGTGTCTCAATGCCGCGAGTGGCTACCAGCTGGCTTTCTTCACGCCCGGGATCAGGCCCTTGCTGGCCAGTTCGCGGAAGCAGATGCGGCAGACGCCGAACTTGCGGTAGTAGCCGCGCGGACGCCCGCAGAGCTTGCAGCGGTTCCGGTGCTGGACCGCGAACTTGCGGGGCGTCTGCGACCTGATCATCTGGGCCTTGGTCGACATATGGGCTCGCTCCTGGCGCCTCAGTCTCTTCGGAACTGGGGCCGGCCCGGGGTGCCGGCCGCTCGGGTCATCCCTCACTCAGCAGGGCTCAACGCAGGGGGAAAAAACATCAGCCGGCGCGTTGCTGGTCCTGGGGACGCCGGAAGGGCATGCCCAGGGCCGTCAACAGGTCGCGGGCCTGGTCGTCGTTGGGCGAGGTCGTCACGATGGTGATGTCCATGCCCTGGGAGTGGTGGACCTTGTCGGCATCGATCTCAGGAAAGACGACCTGCTCGGTCAGGCCGAGCGTGTAGTTCCCCTGGCCGTCGAAGCTGTTCGGGTTGACGCCGCGGAAGTCGCGGATACGGGGCAAGCTGATCGAGATCAAACGGTCCAGGAACTCGTACATCCGCTGGCCGCGGAGAGTGACCTTGCAGCCGATCTCGTTGCCCTCGCGAAGCCGGAACTGGCGACCGAGACCTTCGCCCGGGTGATCAACGGCTTCTGGCCGGTGATCTTGGTCAGGCTGTCGACGGCGGCGTCGAGCAGGCCCTTGTCCTGGGTGGCCCGGCCGACGCCCATGTTGACGACGACCTTCTCCAGCTTCGGGATCGCCATCGTGTTGGTGATGTTGTACTTCTGGGCCAGCTCCGGGCCGATCGTCTTCTCGTAGAGGTCGAGCAGGCGAGCCCGGTAGCCGGCGGGAGTGCTCGTGGCCATCGTCGGTGTACCTCGGTTCCAATCGTTTCAACCGTTTCAACCCGCGGGCGCCGGCGGCGGGCCGTGCCGCCCGGTTCCGTTCCGGTCGTGGGATCAGGCCTTGGCGCGGCTCGGCTTCTTCGCGCCGACGTCGCCCAGGCTCGCGCCGCACTTCTTGCAATACCGTTGCTTCTGGCCGGCCTCGGTGAACCGATGACCGGTCCGCACGCCCGCGATTGCACGACGGGCAGTGGAGCAGGACGTTGGAGACGTCGACCGGCATTTCCTTGGAGAGCCGGCCCCCCTGCGGGTTCTGCCGGGTCGGCCGCAGGTGCTTGTACACGCGGTTGACCCCCTCGACGAGAACTTTCCCCGCCGAGGGGATGGCCCGGAGCACCTTGCGGGGCTCGGGGCTCTTGTCGTCGCCGGCGATCACCACGACCATATCGTCTTTGCGGATGTGCATGGGAAACTCTCGCGTTGTCGGCCGTCTCCGGATCGCGTCGCGTCGCGTGGGCGTCGGGGTCGTCGTCACCCCGAACCTGCACCCGCCGCCGCCGCTCTATCAATTCCGTTGGCGATGACGACTCTCTGCTGACGACGGACCACTCACACCACTTCCGAGGCCAGGCTAATGATCTTCATGAACTGCCGCTCGCGCAGTTCGCGGGCGATGGCCCCGAAGATGCGCGTGCCGCGCGGCTCGTTTTCCTTGCTGATCAGCACGCAGGCGTTGCGATCGAACTTGACGTAGGAGCCATCGGGCCGTCGGGTCTGGTTGCGGGTGCGGACCACAACGCAGCGGACCACGTCGCCGGCCTTCACCTCGCCGCCCGGAGAGGCCTTCTTGACGCTGCCGATGAAGATGTCGCCCAGGCCGGCCGTGCGCCGCTTGTAGCGCGACGCGCTGCCGCCGAGGACCTTGAAGCACATGATCTCCTTGGCGCCGGAGTTGTCGGCGACGTCGAGCCGCGTTTGCATCTGGATCATGGCGAGGCCGCTTCCGAATCTCGTGACTGGGGCTTCGATGCGAGTGGCAGTTGTTCGGTGTCAGGTCAGGTCAGGCGATCTCTTGGAGGCCGATCGTTGCCGCGTGGCGACGGATCGAATCGGGGTCGCCCCTGCGACGCCAGAAACGGCCGACCTGGGTCGGACATCCTCGACACAAACGAGCGGAACACTCGCGGTCGAGGGCCGACGCGGGACGAGCCCGCTCGACGCGGTCCGGCCCATCCAGGGCCGGTCGGATCAGACCGGGGGTATCGGCACGCCGACCCGCCGGGTTTGTTGGAGGTTCTCGGGCTCGTCCCGCGTCGGCCGGACACCTCAAGGGGGCGTCCGAGGCGAGAGCGAGGTCCGTCGATGATCGCGTCCGCAATGCGACGCTGATCGTCGGACACCCGGAAGAGCCCGACATCCTCGCACGACAGCACCGTCCGACGCAAGCTCAACTTCTCGACGAATCCTCCGAGACCCCGCGTCGGCGCGGAGGATCGCGTCGTCACTGGCCCTCGGCGCGGTTCTCGGAGCAACGCTGGGCTCAGCTGGCCGCCGCGTTGTCCTGAGGCATCGGAAGTGCTCGTCGTCTTCCAGGCCGCGCTGGGCGCCCGGACGGACGATGCGGACGATCCGCCAGCGCTTCAGCCTGGACAGCGGGCGGGTCTCCATGATCTCGACGATGTCGCCGACGCGGGTTTCGTTGGTCTCGTCGTGCGCGTGGCAGACGGTCCGTCGCTTCTGGTACTTGCCGTACTTGGGGTGCGGCACCAGGCGCTCGACCTCGACCCGGCGGGTCTTGTCCATCTTGTCGCTGGCGACGACACCGATCTCGGTGTGGCGGCGGCCCCGGGCTTGGCCGGGGGCGATTGCGGGGTGCTGGTCTGGCCTTGGCTCATGGCGGCGGTCCCGGGTCTTTCGTCTTCCGCTTCGGTCGGTCGGGATCGAAAAGGACAGGTGGGGATGTTGCGGTTCGGTCAGGCCCTGCGTCAGGCAGGGTCTGGCGACCCAGCGAATCCACAAATTCAGGCTGGTGGCGGCCTGGGCGTCGCGCTCGACCTGGATCGCGCGCTCGCGCTGGATGGTCTTGATCCGGGCGATCTCGCGCTTGGCCTTGATGATCTCGCTCGGGCGCTTCCAGCCGTTCGGTCTGGCGCTGGAGGCGAAGGCGGAACAGGTGCTCCTGGGTTTCACGGAGCGAGGCGTCCGAGCTGTTCGTCGCTCTGCTCGCGCAGCGCGGCGGGCTTACTCATCGTGGGGTCCTCTCGTCGGGTCGGGCGTCTGGTAGGGCGGTCGGCGCGGCCGTACGGTGCGGCCGAGGTGGGGCCGGGGGATGGCCCGCCCCAGGGCATGCCAGGCGTCGCGAAGACGGCCGGCCAGGCCGGGCGCGGGCCGTCTCTCGGCGTGGAACAGGCCGAGGCTGGTGTCTCCCTGGCGTTGCCAGGTGACGTCGAAGCCGGCGCGACGCAGGGCCTCGGCCAGCACCTCGACGGTGAACTGGTCGACGCCCGGCACGCGGGCGCCGTCGGGGATCGTCTGCGGGTTGCGGGCGCAGCCGATCTCGTGGAACTCGCCGGCGATGCGGTCGATCCGGTCGAGCTTCGTGGCCGTCAGCAGGATGGGGAACTCGGAGCCCTCGCAGTCGATCTTCAGCAGGCGAATGCGACGGCGTCCGCCCTCGGTGACCTGCTCGATCACGTCGTCGAACGGCACGCTCTCGATGCCGGGGCCGTCGGACTCCCACACGACGCTGCCGCCGCCGGTGTTGGCCCGGTCGTCGGAGTAGGTGAACGACAGCCGGCCGGCGGGCCGGTCGGACCGCCAGACGGCCTTGTTGGCGATGCACGGCCCGGTCGCCGAAGGCAGGCCAGGTTCTGAACGGCGACGGCATGGTTAGACGGCTCGGCCTCGAACCCGTGGACGCGGTGCGCGCCGCGGGACAGGGCCAGATAGCTGAAGCCGCCGATATGCACGCCGATGTCCACCACGATCTCCTCGGGTCCGAACGCTGCCGGCAGGCGGTACTCGTCGTGATCAGGAGGTGATGAAACATCGCCTCGTCGTTGGTTCCCGGCCGGAAGACGAATGGCTGGCTCATGCGACCTCCTTGTCCCTGACCCATTGCCGTTGGTCTCGGATCGACTCCGGATCGGGCGTCCTGGTCGATCGTCGGACGGTCGTACGGCCGACGACCAATGACGACGCACCGGCGGGCCCTGACCGATGTCACGATACGTCTGTCTGTCATCAGGGACTTCTGTCAGTCGGTGTCATCCCACCGTTTGTCGGGCTGCCGGTCGACCACAAGAACCGTCCCGGAAGGCCGGCTGATTCAGAGCGTTGGCCGACGGGTCGACGAACCGGCAGGCGACGGGCATCTTGTAGGCGACGCGGGCGAACGCGGCGCGGGCCTGCTCCTCGCTGACCCCGCCGAGCTCGTAGAGGATCGTGCCCGGCTTGACGACGGCGGCCCAGTACTCGACTTCGCCCTTGCCCTTGCCCATGCGGGTCTCGGCCGGGATGGCCGTGACCGGCTTGTGCGGGAAGATGCGGATGTAGAGCTTGCCGCCAGCGCGAGCCAGGCGAGACAGACGCCATGCGGCCGGCCTCGATCGTCTCGGCGCTGATCCGGCCCGGCTCGAGGGCCTGGAGCCCGAAGTCGCCGAAGGCGACGTAGTTGCCGCGCGTCGCGTTACCTTTTACGCGGCCTTTTTGGCTTTTTCGGTACTTGACCCGCTTGGGCATCATGGCCATCGGTGCCGGCCTCCATCTTCAAATAATCGCCCTGGTGAACCCATACCTTGACGCCGATGTGCCCTTGCGCGGTCTTGGCCTCGGCGAACCCGTAATCGATCTTGGCCCGGAGGGTGGAGAGCGGGATCGAGCCCAGCATGGCCGACTCGGTCCGCGACATCTCGGAGCCGCCCAGACGGCCGGAGAGCTGAATCTTCACGCCCTTGGCGCCGCCGTCCATCGTCTGGTCGAGGGTCCGCTTCATGGTGCGCCGGAAGCTCGAGCGTCGCTTGAGCTGCTCGGCGATGTCCTCGGCCACCAGCTGGGCGTCGATCTCCGGCCGGGTGACCTCCTCGATCTTGATGTCGATCCGGCGGCCGGTGAGGTTCTGCAGCTCCTCGGTGATCCGCTCGACCTCGGCGCCCTTGCGGCCGATGATCACGCCCGGCCGAGCCGCGTGCAGGATCACCTTGACCGCGTCGCGGGTCCGCTCGATCTCGATCTTCGGGATGCCGGCGTAGCTGTACTTGCCCTTGATGAACTTGCGGATCTTGAAGTCCTCGACCAGCAGTTCGGAGAACTCCTTCTTGTTGGCGTACCAGCGGCTCCGCCATCCTTCGTAGACGCCGACCCGGAAGCCGGTCGGCCTGACTTTCTGGCCCATGGCGCGTGCATCCCTTGAGAGATCGGACGGGTCGGTCGCGTCCGGTTGCGATCGGTGTCCGCATCGCCGGCATCGGCCGCGACGAGCGACTCGACGTCGGCCAGGCCGATGGTGATGTGCGAGCTGCGGCGGCGGATCAGGTAGGCCATGCCGCGGGCCCGCGGCATCAGCCGCTTGAACATCGGGCCGCCGTCGCCCCGGGCGTCGGCGACGATCAGGTCGCCGGCGTTGCGGATGCCGCGGTCCTCGGCGTTGGCCATGGCGCTCTTGAGCACCTTCTCGATCATCCGGGCGCCGCGGTGGGGCATGTACTTCAGGATATCCAGGGCGTCGTCGGCATACTTGCCGCGGATCAGGTCCAGCAGCGGCCGGACCTTGCGCGACCGAGATCCGGGCGAACTGGTGCGACGCCTTGTAGGGGGCGTGGCTCTGCGTCTTGGCCATCGGAGTGCCGGTTGTTGGGGTCCTGGGATCAGTCGAGCTCGGGGTCGGGCGGGCGCCGGTGTTCCGGCGGCCGGCGTCGGGGCTCACCCCGGCGTTCCGGTCGTCGACTCGGCCGAACGGGTCGGACCAGCTCGGCTCGGCTCAGCGCCGCTTGCCGCCCTTGCCGCCGTGGCCGCGGAAGGTGCGGGTCGGCGAGAACTCGCCCAGCTTGTGGCCGACCATGTCCTCGGTCACGTACAGCTTGATGAAGTTCTTGCCGTTGTGGATCGCGAAGTTCTTGCCGATGAACTCCGGCACGATCGTGCAGGCGCGCGACCAGGTCTTGATCGGCTCGCGCTGGCCGGCGGCCTCGGCCTTGTCGACCTTTTCGAGCAGCCGCTCGTCGACGTACGGGCCTTTTTTCAGCGAACGTCCCATGAGTCCCGTCCCCGGAGCTCCGGGGTTCCCTGTGGCATCGTGTGTCGTGGTTGGGTGGAAACGGGGCCGCGTCGACGCGGCCCCGGGCGACCGTCGAGGAGTCGGGGACGGCGGCCCAGCCCGGCCCCGGCGCACGAACCCGGATCAGATCTTCAGCTGGCCGTACCGCACGCTCTTGCGGCGGCGGATGATGAACTTGTTCGACTGCTTGCGGCGCTTGCGGGTCCGGCCGCCCTTGGCCGGCTTGCCGGTCGGCGAGCACGGGTGCCGGCCGCCGGAGGTGCGGCCCTCGCCGCCACCCATCGGGTGGTCGTGCGGGTTCATCGCCGTGCCGCGGGTGTGCGGTCGGCGGCCCAGCCAGCGCTTGCGGCCGGCCTTGCCCAGGCTTGATGTTCATGTGGTCGGAGTTGCCGACCGGGCCGATCGTGGCCCGGCAGTTCGCCGGCACGCGACGGACCTCGCCGGAGGGCAGGGTGATCTGGGCCCAGGTCCCCTCGCGGGCGGTCAGCGTGGCGCTGGTGCCGGCCGAGCGGCAGAGCTTGGCGCCGCCGCCGGGCTGCATCTCGATGTTGTGGATCTGCATGCCGGTCGGGATCTTCGACAGCGGCATGCAGTTGCCCAGCCGCGGCTCGGCGTCCGGGCCGCTGTGTGACGGTCATGCCGGCGGTCAGGCCGTCGGGGGCGATGATGTAGCGCTTCTCGCCGGTGTCCTCGAACTGGATCAGGGCGATCCGCGCCGAGCGGTTCGGGTCGTACTCGATGTGCGTGACCTGGGCCGGCACGCCGTCGCTTGTCGTTGCGGCGGAAGTCGATGATGCGGTACATCCGCTTGTGGCCGCCGCCGCGGTGCCGGGCGGTGATGAAGCCCTGGTTGTTCCGGCCGCCGGTCTTCTTCAGCGGCTCGGTCAGCCGCTTCTCGGGCTTCTTGTTCTTGTCGGTCAGCTCGGAGAAGTCGCTGACCGACGCGTTGCGACGCCCGGGGCTGGTCGGTTTGTAGTAGCGGATGCCCATCGCGATCCGATCCTATGGTTCTCTGGCCGGTTCCGCCTTGCGACGGCGGGCCGGGCCAGGCCGGGAGGCCCGGCCGGTCGCCTGCGGTGGCGAACCGGACGATCTTAACGGTTCGTTCAGAAGAAATCAATCCGGTGCTCGCTCGTCGAGCTTGACGATCGCCTTCTTCCAGTTCCGCATCCGGCCGACCTTCAGCCGGTAGCGGCGGGTCTTGCCGCGGCGGTTCTGGGTCCGCACGTCGACGACCTTGACGTCGAAGAGGGCCTGGACGGCCTCCTTGATCTCGGTCTTGGTGGCCAGCGGGTGGACTTCGAAGGTGTAGGCGTTGTGCCGTTCGGAGAGGTGGGTCGCCTTCTCGGTGATCAGCGGCCGCAGGATCACCTGGTACGGCTCCAGCTTCGGCCCTTTGCGTTCGTACTGGGGGGGCGGCGCAGGGTCACCATGGTGGGCTCAGGCCTCCGACCCGGCCGCGGCCGGGGCTGCGGGTCGGGGCGGCGGTCCACCGGCTGGCTTGACCCGCTCGCTGCAGCGCCTCCAGGCGCCGCGCGGGTCAGCAGCAGGTACCGCTGCTTGAGGATGTCGTAGGTGTTGAACTCGGCGACCGGGGCGACCTGGACGCCCTCGATGTTCCGGGCGCTGCGGTAGAGCGTCGGGTCGTAGTCCGGGCAGGCCGATCAGGACCGTGCGGCCGTCGAGCGTCCGGTCGTGGGCGGCCCGCTTCGTCTCGCCGTCGGCCGGGGCGGCCTTTCGGCTCGGTCAGGTCGGGCCGCGCGATCGCCCGCAGCACGGCGGCGACCTCGCGGGTCTTCGGCGTGCCGTCCGGGCCGCTCGGGCCGAGCTCCTCGACGATCAGCGCCTGGCCGTCCTGGAACTTGGACAGGAGCGCCATGCGGATCGCCGTGCGGACCGCCTTCTTGGGCATCGTGTAGCGGTAGTCGCGGTTGCGGCGGGCGAACGCCACGCCGCCGCCGACCCGCTTGTTGGTCCGCTTGGAGCCCATGCGGGCGTTGCCGGTGCCCTTCTGGCGGTACATCTTCTTGGTCGAGCCGGCCACGTCGGACCGGCCCCGGGTGTTGACGGTGCCGACCCGGCGGTTGGCCAGGTGCATCACCACCACGTCGTGCAGGAGTTGCTTGTTGACCTCGCCGCCGAAGTCGGCCGGGTCGATCGACTCCTCGCCCACCTTCTCGCCGGCGCGGTTGTAGACGGGTACGCTCAGCATGGTTACCATCCGCTTTCGGTCAAGTAGTCGGGAGAGATGGGGGGCCTCAGACCTTGTTCGTCTGGCGGACGATGACGTAGCCGCCGTTGGGGCCCGGCACCGCGCCCTTGACCAGCAACAGGTTGTTCTGGGGGTCGACCCGGACCACCTTGAGGTTCCGCACGGTGATCCGGGCGTTGCCGTACTGGCCCGGCTTGCGGATGCCCTTGCGGGTCCGCGACGGGTCGGCGCTGGGGCCGCAGGAGCCGGGGTGGCGGTGCATCCGCTTGACGCCGTGGGTGGCCCGCAGGCCCTTGAAGCCGTGCCGCTTGACGACGCCCGAGAAGCCCCGGCCCTTGCTGGTGCCGATCACGTCGACGCGCTTGATCTCGTTGAAGACCTCGACGGTCAGGTTCTGGCCCTCGGTGATCCCGTCGACCGGCGCATCCTGGCGGATCTCGCGGACGTACCGCTTCGGCTCGGCGTCCACCTTGCGGGCGTGGCCCCGCTCGGGCTGGGTCGCGCTCTTGCGCTTCTTGTCGAGGAAGCCGAGCTGCAGCGCGTCGTAGCCGTCGCGCTCCTCGGTCCGGATCTGGAGCACCGTGCAGGGGCCGCACTCCAGCACCGTCACCGGCACGGCCGTGCCGTCCTCCTGGTAGATCTGGGTCATGCCGACCTTGCGGCCGAGCAGTCCGACGGTCATGATGGTCGTCTCCTCCCGAAGGGTCTCGGCCCGGCACTCAGGGTCGGGAGACACCCTGGCCCGGGTTCGGCCGCGATCACGTCGAGGGTCGCGATCGAAGCGGGCACCGACGCGGGATCACGCCCTCGCGGGTCGCGCGGATACGGCGGGGACTGCCGTCCCGTGCCGATCGCGGCGCTGCCCGTGGGGTCGAGGCCCGGAGGTCGGCCTTCGTACCGGCCGTCGTCTGGTCGGTCGGTCGATCAAGCGATCGCGGCGTCAGCCCCCGACGGGCGACGCCTTGATCTTGATGTCCACGCCCGCCGGCAGGCTCAGCTTGTTCAGGGCGTCGATCGTCTTGTTGGTGGGCTGGACGATGTCGATCAGCCGCTTGTGCGTGCGGATCTCGAACTGCTCCCGCGACTTCTTGTCGATGTGCGGGCTGCGCAGGACCGTGTACCGCTCGATCCGGGTCGGCAGCGGGATCGGGCCGTGGACGATGGCCTCGGTCCGCTTCGCCGTGTCGACGATCTCCTTGGCCGACTGATCGAGGATGGTGTGGTCGTACGCCTCCATCCGGATGCGAATTCGCTCGCTGCTGATACCCGCCACGCGTGTGTCCCTCTCAACCGATCGATCGCTCGCCGTGATGGCTCTATCCCCCTGCCGGGGGGAAAGTAAGATCCTAACCACGGCCAACGGGACGGTCAAGCGGCCTCGCGCGATTTTTCGCGATCCGCGCCGGTTCTCGCCCGTTGGGCGGTTCCGGTCACGTCTGTTATGATGGGAACGGATGGCCCCGCGATCACGAACAGAGGACCGGTCATGCCCGCCAGCCCGTTCCCCGGAATGGACCCGTACCTGGAGAGCCAGGGCCGCTGGCCCGACGTCCACGCACGCCTGATCGGCAGCGTCAGCAATGTGCTCGGCGTCGACTTACCGGACAACTACGCCGCCCAGATCAACGAGGAGGTTCACCTCGTCACCTGGAATAAGGACGAGCTGCGGAAGGTCGTCCCCGACGTGGCCATCTCGCGTCGCGAGCACCCCGAGCCCGAGCCGTTCCTGGCCCGCAGTGGAGGCCCGGCGCTGGCGATGCTCGAGCCCGACCTGGAACCGGTCGCGATCACGATGGCCGCCTACGAGGAGGAGGTCCGCGACACCTGGATCGAGATCCTCCGGCTACCCGAGCAGCGACTGGTGACGGTCATCGAGCTGCTCTCGCCGACGAACAAGGCCAGCAGCGGGCACGACAAGTATCTCCAGAAGCGGTTCCGCCTCGTCCAGCAGGGGGTTCACCTCGTCGAGATCGACCTGCTGGTCAGCGGCCTGCGGCCCCCGACGGTCCAGCCCCTGCCGACGGGCGATTATTATGCCTTCGTCTCCCGCGCCGAGCGGTCCCCAGTTGGCGAGGTCTACGCCTGGTCGATCCGGCGACGGCTGCCGAAGGTGCCGATCCCCCTGCTGGCCCCGGACCCGGACGTGACGATCGATCTCGCCGCCCTGTTCGCCACGGCCTACGAGCGCGGCCGCTACGCCCGGCTCGTCGATTACCGCGCCCCGCTGACGGTCCCCCTGGGCGCCGACGACCTGGCCTGGGCCGAGGGCCTCGCGAGGGCCGCCGCCGGGCCGTCCTCATGACGGACCAGCACGCTCGATCCGCACATTAATTGCTCGGGTGCTCAACGGCGTTCGTCGGTCCCGCCCCAGGCGCAGGGTGTTGACCATGACGGCGACGAACAGGGCGGCCAGGGCGCCGAACAGCCCACAGATCGCCAGTTCCTTCGGGTTGACCACCATCAGGAAACTGCCGGCGAACATCGCGTGGGCGAAGCCGGCCAGGGTGCAGAGCACGAGAACCTGGAGGACACCGGCCCGGCGTTCGGATCGCCAGGGGGGCAACGCTTTCAAGTCGCACGCCGGCGGCTCGGCCAGGCGAGGGTCGTCGGCCCAGGCGACGGACGGGAGCTCGGGCTCGGCGTTCGGATCGGGCTGGGACGGTCGCGAGACCGCTCGGGATCGCACCCTCAACGGCTGACCGCAGCCGGGGCAGGACAGCCAGGTGCCCGCGGGCGTGCCCGTGGTATCGAGCGCGGCCCCACAGCGCGGGCAGGGCTGGGCGGAGGTCGCGGGTGATTCCGGGTTCACGAAGAACGTCCCTCGCCTGGTCGCCCCGAGCTGTTCCGATCCGAACCTCGGACCCGATCATACAACGACCGCCGCGACGGCCCAAGGACGAACCCCGAGCGTCGGCCCGAGGACGGGCCCGATTCACTCCTCGCCCTGCTGCGTTCCTCCACGGTTGCCGAGGTAGAAGCCAAAGCGGCCCCGGATCAGCTCATGGCCGGGCTTTGGTTCCGGGTAGACCCAGGAGACGTTGCGGGCCGTGGCGCCGTCGGGGCCGACGAAATCGACCCAGTTGGCGACCCCCTTGACCGGACAGGTATAGGTGCGCTCGGTGACCTTCAGCACGCCCTGCTCGACGGCGGCGGGGTCGAAGTACAGGTTCCCCTCGTACTTGACGGCCTCGGCGCCGATCTCGCCACGGGCCAGCACGGTGCCGGTGCCCTTCTCGCGGATGATCGCACTCATCGGCTCTCTCGCTGGGAGGATTCGGATTCGGAAACGGTGGCGGTCGCCCCGGTCTCGGGCAGGACGAACGACAGGTGGTGGGCGGAATGGATGCAATGCAGGCGGGCGAGCTGGTCCTTCGACACGCGGCCGAAGACCGGATGCTCGGGGATCGGCCCGACGTATTCGTTGAAGATGCGGATGCTGGCCCGCAGGGCCTCGGCCTCGGCGCGGTCGTCGAGGCCGGGCAGTGGCCCCACCTCGGCCGGCGCCTTCACGCCCGCGGGCAACGTGCCGGTGCGGCTGATCCAGCCGAAGGCGAACGGCCCGAACGTGCGCCGCACCACCCAGGGTAACCTGCCATGATATCCCTCGATCGTGTGGCGGAAACTGGCCGCCAGGTGATTGCAGATCTGTCCCAGCGACCAGTTGCCGAGGGTGCGATGCCCGGCCAGCAGGCGATCGACCTCGGGCATGATCTCGTCGATGTGGTCGAACTGGATGGCGCGGCGTTCGGTCGTGCTCATGCCTTGTCCTGGAGGATCGAGGTCATTCCATCACCGATCATTGCCGGCATTGTTCATCCGCCGAGCTTGCGCAGATGGCGCGATCTCCTTGTCGCGGCGGAGCTGGCGCGTGGTGGCCTCATCCCAGTCGATCTCCTCGGCCTCCAGCCAGGCCAGAGCGCGATCGGCGGGCGTCGTCGGGGATCGGCACCTTCAGCTCGGCGTGGCGGACGACGACCCCGGCGTAGGCCGAGCCGGGCGAGTTCGTCCCAGGCATCCCGATCGTCACCGAACTCCTCGCGCAGCACGTCGAGCGCGGCGGCCAGCGTCTCGGGGCCGGCGAGTTGCTGCTGGACCTGCTCGAAGGCCATCGGGTTGCGGTCGTCCATCAGGTCGTCGTAAGCGGCGCCGTGGACGCGCTCGAAGCCCGCGTCGAGCGCGTCGTGGGCCTCGTCCATCTCGTAACTCTTGACGCCCCAGTGTCCCATGTGTCGTGAGTTCCGATGACAGATGACAGATGACAGATGACAAAGATGACAGATGACAGATCGTCGAGGACGATCCGAAGGCCAAGGGCCGATGACCGAACTGCACGGCCCACGGCCCACTGACGACTGCCCACTCCCTACCGACGACTGACGACTGCCCCCTCATCGCTCATCGCTCATCGCTCATCGCTCATTGCTGAGGCGTCCGGCGGTCGAGGCGGTCGCGGGCGGTGGTTCGGGGGCCGCTGGCCTCGTCGGGGAGGCCGAAGGCGGACAGGCCGATGTGCCGGCAGTTCAGATAGATCGACTCGACGTTCCGTGCGCGGCACGGCGTACGCCTCGTGGTAGAGGCCGATGTCGTCGCGCCGCCGCATCCGGTCGGCAGCCTCGCGCCACCAGTCCGAGTGCGGCGGCCGGTGTGACCACCGTTCCAGGTCGTCGAAGCTCCTCCAGTATTGCAGCACGCCGAAGTGGTTCCAAGCGATCCGGAACGATTCGGAGTGCAACCGGCCGTCTTCGCGGCGCGGTCCGCCGGTCCGCGGTCGATCGCCCTCGCCAGCCGCCAGGCGTGGGGCCACGCCGCCGGTCGCCGGGCCTGAACCCCGAAACGGACCAGGCACAGTTCCTCGACCGTGTCGGGCAGCGTGGCGACGGTGCGTTGCATGCTCATGGCGATTCAACAGTGAGTGGTGAGCAGCAATGAGCAATGAGCAATGAGTGGTCATCGGTCATCGGTCATCGGTCATCGGTCATCGGTCATCGGTCATCGGTCATCGGTCATCGGTCCCTGGATCACGAACGTAGCCCCTTCCCGTGCTTTAGCAGCCACAGGGCCAGAACCCAGAAGCCCGCCGTGAAGCCGATGATGACAGTGTAGGCAACGCCCAGCGGGATGTCGCTGACGCCCAGGATGCCGTAGCGGAAGGCGCTGACCATGTACAGGACCGGGTTGGCCATCGAGACCCGACGCCAGAACTCCGGCAGCATGTCGATCGAGTAGAACACGCCACCCAGGTAGGTCAGCGGGGTGAGGACGAAGGTCGGGAAGATCGAGATGTCGTCGAAGTTACGGGCGAGCACGGCGTTGATGAACCCGCCGAGCGAGAACAGCACGGCCGTCAGCACCACGACGCTGATCGTCACCGGGACGTTGGCGATCGGCAGACGGGTGAAGAACAGGGCGACGAGCGTCACCAGCACCCCGACCATCAACCCCCGCGCCACGCCGCCGCCGACATAACCCAGCAGCAAGATCGAGTTCGGCATCGGCGAGACGAGCAGTTCCTCGACGTGTTTCTGGAACTTCGCCCCGAAGAACGACGAGACGACGTTCGAGAACGAGTTGGTGATGATCGACATCATCACCAGCCCCGGCACGACGAACTGGATGTAGGGAAACGTCCGCGTGGTCCCCCCTGCCCCGCCGACGGAGATCTCGCCGATCCGTGCGCCGATCAACCGGCCGAAGATGACGAAGTACAGCGACATCGTGATCACCGGCGGCAGCAGGGTCTGCACCCAGATCCGCAGGATACGCACCGTCTCCTTGACGAGGATCGTCTGCAGGGCGATCAGGTCGGTTCGGCTGTACATGAAGGTTCGCGCTCTGAGGTTTCGGGCCGTTCCACGGGGCGGGAGGGCGAGGCTCCCGCCGAGCCGTCTGCCGGGAGGGCGAGGCTCCTGCCGAGTCGTCGGGACGAGACGCTCGGCGGGAGCCTCGCCCTCGCGAGGCCATCGACTCGCGGCCGGGGTACGGCCGTTGTCCTTGCCGTGGAGGATGCGGAGGAACAGCTCCTCCAGGCGGTTTGACTTGTTCTTGAGGCTCGTCACGTCGATGCCGAGGGCGTCGAGCCGCTGGAACAGTTCGGAGACGCGACGGTCGGCCCGGACCTCGACCTCCAGGGTCGTCGGGTCCACCAGCCGGGCGGGGAAGCCGTCGAGGTCCGGGGCTTCGCTGAGCGGGACGCGGAGGTCCAGGACGAAGGTCTGGGCGTGGAGGGTCCGCAGCAGTTCCTTGACGTTGTTCCGCTAGATGATGCGGCCCTGGTCGATGATCGCCAGGCGTCGGCAGAGCGCCTCGGCCTCTTCGAGGTAGTGGGTCGTCAGGATGATCGTGGTGCCGTCGCGGTTGATCTGTCGGAGGAAGTCCCACATGCCGTGCCGCAGCTCGATGTCCACGCCGGCCGTCGGCTCGTCGAGGATCAGCAGCTTCGGCTCGTGGACCATCGCGCGGGCGATCATCAGCCGGCGCTTCATCCCGCCGGAGAGCATCCGCGAGACGGTGTCGCGCTTGTCCCAGAGGCCCGAGCAGCTTCAGGTACCGCTCGGCCCGCGCGTTCGCCTCCCGGCGCGGCACGCCGTAGTAGCCGGCCTGGTGGACCACGACCCGCCGGGCGGTCTCGAAGTTGTTGCAGTTATACTCCTGCGGCACGACGCCGATCTGCGCCCGCGCCGCCGGGAAGTCGCGGTCGATGTCGATGCCGAAGACCTCCACCTGCCCGCCGGTCCTGCGCACCAGCGACGTGAGGATGCCGATCAGCGTCGTCTTGCCCGCCCCGTTGGGACCGAGAAGGCCGAAGAACTCCCCCTGCTCGACCTCGAGGTCCACCCCCTTGAGGGCCTCGAAACCGTTGTCGTAGACCTTGCGAAGATCGTTGATACTCAGTGCGAGCATGAGGTTCACCGAAGACGTCAGATTCACCACGGAGACACGGAGAACACGAAGAGAAGAGGAGGAGAAAGAGGAGAGGAGAAGGAAGAGATTCACCGCGGAGGACGCAGAGAATATCAAATCAGAATCACAAGATAGATTTTCAAGGATCAAAAAATTTCAATTTATTCCTATAATAAATGTTCAAATATTCCAATTATTCCCTCTTCATTTTTTCTTTCTCCTTGCTTCTTCTCCTCTTCTCTTCTCCGTGCCCTCCGTGTCTCCGTGGTGAACCCCTCCTCCTCATTCCGGCAACCGCCGAACCATGCCGGTCAAGGCATCGAGGCGGCGGGGAGGGGCCATGATCGTCGGCACGCGGACGGGCGTGGCGGCGACGAACTCGGCGGGGGTGAGCGGCTGGCCGTCGATCGTGGCGATGCGGCAACCGGCCTCGTGGCAGAGGATCGAGCCGGCGGCGAGGTCGTGGGCGTGTTCCCCCAGGAAGATGCAGGCGGCCAGGCGGCCCATCGCGGCGAAGGCTTGCACGCTGCACGCCGAGCCGAAGTCGCGGATACGGCCGGGGACCGTCCGGGGATCAACGTGCGCAGGGCATTCGTGCCGACGTTGACATTATCTTGCGTGTGGAATCGATCCGCGTCCGAGACTTCCAGTCGGTCACCGTCCTTCCAGGCGCCCCCGCCCTTGACCGCCCAGAACAGCTCGCCGAGCGGTGGGATGGCGATGACGCCCAGCACCGGCTCACCGGCGTCGAGCAGGCCGATCGAGATGGCCCAGAGCGGCACCTGGTGCACCAGGTTGCCGGTGCCGTCGATCGGGTCGATCGACCACCGACGCGGCCCGGTCCCCCCGGCGTCGTCGTACTCCTCGCCGGTGATCCGGTCGTCCGGGAACCGCGCCGCCAGGCGGTCGCGGATGAGACGTTCGAGATCGCGGTCGAGGTCCGTCACGTAGCTGAGGTTCGCCTTTTCCTGTGGCGTCACGCTCGCGGCCCGGCCGCGCGCCAGCTCGGCGGCCTCCAGGGCGAGGGCCTTCACGAAGTCCAGCTCGGGGGCGAGGCTATCCATACCATCGGCGGGGCGTTCCTGGGAGGGGTTTCGATGCGGAGACCGTCCGATGCCGCGTTTGCGCATCGTCTCGGGGTGGGCATCGCCCACCCTCCGCGAACGGGAGAGGTGGGCGGTGCCCGCCCGTCGAGGACGGAGCTGCCCTCTGTCAACCGTGGCCGTAGCCGCGGTCGAAGGCTTCGATGTCGCGCAGGTGGGCGGCGTAGATCGTGCGGAAGGTGTCGGGGTCGATCGTCCCAGCGGGGGTTGTCCTCGGTGTGGCGGTGGCAGTGCTCTTCGAGCAGGCGGTGCATGAACTTGAAGAGCTGCCGGGGGGTGCGCAGGCCGCCCAGGGCGTCGCGGAGATAGTCGTCGGAGATCGCCCCGTCGACGAACTGCCGCAGCCGCGGGGCCTCGCCGTCGTCCGGGGCGTTCGGTGGCGCAGGCGCGGAGCCGGTCGGTCGCCAGGTCGTACAGCGAGGGGCCGGTCCAGCGCAAGGGCTTGATCATGTTCAGCTTGTCGGGCCGGGCCTTGTCATAAAACTCCTTGTCCTCCTTCTCCAGGTAGTAGGCCAGCTCGATCGGCAGCAGCATCTTGGTGCCGATGCCCGGGTGCCGCAGGAACTTGTGGTCCAGCAGCGGCCAGACCAGCGCCCGCATCTTGCGGGGGTCCCCCTCGATCATCTGCGGCTCGTCCACCCGGTCGATCAGGACGATGATCCCCTGGTAGCCGAGCAGGTTCAGCAGGTGGATGAACTTGCGCAGCAGCTCGTAACGCTCCTCGGCGCCGCTGCCGGAGGCCGTCGGCATCGGCTGGCCGCCCAGCTCGGTGGGGTTGAACCACATCAGCTCGCGGCGCAGGGCGGAGGGGTCGCGGCTCAGGACGCGCAGGCCGCGGCGGATGTCGCGGGCGTAGCCGGTCGAGCGCAGGTGCCGCCAGCCCCAGTAGGCCCAGCCCAGCGCCGGCGATGCCCAGCAAGATCGGGATCGCGTAGAGCGGCCCCGCCGATCCCCGCCGGCCAGCCGTAGACCAGGCCCAGGACCAGCAAGATCGCCGCCACCACCGACACGACGACGCCGATCTGGAGGTCGGTCCGCCCGACCGTCGAGCGGAACCGGCTGAGCTTGCGAAGACGGTTCCAGCGCCGCTCGATCGGCTCGCCGGTCGACTGGTCGTAGAAGGCGGCCAGCATCAGCAGGTCGCGCTGCTGGTCCTCGCTGAGCATCGACAGGTCGCGCTTCTCGGCCGGTCAGCTCGTCGACCAGCCTGGTGACGCCCAGGGCCAGGATGGCGTCCATGTGGTCCTGGAGCCGCCAGCGCCGCAGGGCGTCGGCCGGGTCCTTGGCGCGGACGGCGGCGGCGAAGTGGTCGAGGAACGGGTTGAAGTCGTCGTACTCGATGACGAAGACCTTCCGCTCCGGGTTGTCCTTGTTGAACTGCATCGAACTCGGCGGCCGCCTGGAGCCGCAGGGCCGTCTTGCCGCTCCCCTTCTCGCCGAAGACCAGGGCCGTGGAGGGGTCGGCCGCGCTGCCGTAGAACTTGTTCCACGCCGGGTGGTGGATCTTCCACAGGCAACCATGCTTGAAGACGGTATCGGTCTGGGCGTCCTCCTCGCTGAACGGGTTGCCCACGATGCCGTAGTGGCCCAGGAACTGGTCGATCTTCATCGGATCGGGGAGCCTCATCATTACGTACGATTCGCGTCGCCGGGGGCGGAGTCCGGCCCGGCACGAAGACTACCGTCTTACCGTATTCGCCCGCCATGATGCAATGCGCGGAAGTTGGCGCCGCTCGCGCCGGGCCGTACGATGAACCCATTCGAAAAGCCCCAGGATTCCCGAGTCATCCCAGCTTACGAGGCATGGCCCTTCCATGACGAACGACCGCCGGCTTCGGTTCCATCTCGATTCGTGCCATCCTGTGTGTGATCCTGGCGGGTTGCGGAGGGGTCCGACCAGGCGCCCGGGACGGTGGGACCGGAACCGGCCGAGGCCCCCTTGCGGGTGGCGGCGGCCAGTGACCTGCAATCGGTCCTGCCGGCGCTGGCCGAGCGGTTCCGGAAGGACCACGGGGTCGAGGTCGTCACGACGATCGGCTCCTCGGGGAACCTCGCCCGGCAGGTCCGCCAGGGGGCGCCGTTCGACCTGTTCCTTTCGGCCAACCGGCGTTACGTCGAGGATCTGGCTGACGAGGGGGTCATCGCGCCGGAGACGGTGGCCCCGTATGCCGTCGGCGTGCTGGTGCTGGCCGTGAACCGGGCGTCGGGGGGGGCGATCGAGGGGCTGGAGGACCTGTCCGGGCCGGGGTCAAGAAGGTCGCGCTGGCGAACCCGGATTTCGCCCCGTACGGGGTCGCGGCCCGGCAGGCCCTGGAGCGGGCCGGGCTCTGGGAGACGCTCGGGCCGAAGCTCGTGATGGGCGAGACGGTCCGCCAGGCGCTCCAGTTCGTCCAGACGGGCAACGCCGAGGCCGGTCTGGTCTCCCTGGCCAACGCGCGGAACGATCGACGAACTCCGCACCGTGCCGGTCGACGAGGCCCTGTACGACCCGATCGTCCAGGTGCTCGGCGTCGTCGCCGACTCCGACCGCCAGGACGACGCGCGGGCCTTCGCCCGGTTCTTGCTCGGCGAGGTCGGCCAGGGCATCCTGAGAGAGGATGGGTTTCGACCCCCGTCGGAGCCGTCGACAGAGCCCGAGGGTTCCGGGAACGGAGTGGAACCCGCCGGGACCGGCTAGTGTCATGGCCGAACCACTGCCGGAGTCGTCCCTCCTCGACTTGACCCGGCAATGCACCGATGGGGACACTCGATGAGAATGCCCGGACCACTGGCCGCTATCGCCGTTCTCTCCGGTGGTCTGGCAGCGTTCGAGGTGGCATACGCCGCCCTGGACGTCGTGCCTTCGGAAATGTTCAACCTCCTGGCCGAGTACAGCCTGCCTCTGGCGGTCGTGCTCTGGGTCGCCGCTGATGCTCGGCAGCGGCGTCGCGTCCCCTGCCATGACTTCGGCTGGCTCGTGCTGGTATACTATCCCGTCTCGGTGGCCTGGTATCTGATCCGCACGAGGGGTTGGCTGCGGGGCGTCGGGATGCTGCTCGTGTTGATCGTGCTCCTGTGCCTGCCCAACCTCTGTGCCACGATCGCCTGGACGCTCCGCGGGCGCCTCTTCTAGCCCGTCCATTCTCCGAGGGTGAGAGTTCAAGATACAAACCTGAAACGCAAAGGATTCCACAAAACATGACAATCCATCTGTCAAGTGACAGGGAACAACTCGTCCGGGCGCTGATGGAAAGCGGACAGTTCTCTTCCGAGGATGCGGTGATCGACGAAGCCTTGCGGCTCCTTCAGGAGCGCGAAGACCAGGCCAGGCTGGCCGATTTGCGCCGTGAGATCGCTGTCGGGATCGAACAGGCGGATCGTGGCGAGCTCGCCCCATTTGACCCGCTCGCCACGCTGGCGCGCATCCGTGCCCGCCAGGGGGCGACCAAGGGGAATGCCTGATGGCTGATGTCCGCCGTTCCGAACAGGCGGAAGTGGACCTGGAGGCGATACTCACCGACCTCATCGAGAAGAACCCCGCGATCGCGAAACGTTATGCCGTCGAATTTGAAGCCAAACACCAGGCGTTGGCTCAATTCCCGGAGATCGGACGGCTTCGCCCGGAGATCGCCCCGAACCTACGCAGCACGCTTGTCTATCCTTACGTGCTTTTCTATCGCCTTGAACAGGGCGTCGTGCAGATCATCCGTATCCTGCATGGCAAGATGGATTTGCAGCGCATCATGCGGGAGGAAACTCAACGTTAAACTGAAACATTTTATAAATCATTATTCTTAAAAATACTCGGAATCGCCAAACAACCGGCGCATCCGCGAGGCAGGGGCCGAGTCTCGCCATAAGTCATTATTTCGAAAAACACTTTCGGCATTACCAGATAGCATAAAGAACTCCGAAGCTCGTCGTGCGTGGCGCCCCATGCCCAACGATCTCGACCTCGCCCCGCTCTGGCTCTCCCTGAAGGTCGCCACGCTGGCGACGCTGGCGATCGTGGCCGTTGGCACGCCGCTGGCGCTGATGCTGGCGCGGGGGCGGTTTCCGGGCAAGAGCGTGCTGGCCGGCGTGCTGACGTTGCCCCTGGTGCTGCCGCCGACGGTGCTGGGATACGTGCTGCTCCAGGTGCTCGGGAGGCGGGCGCCGCTGGGGATGTGGCTGGAATCGCAGTTCGGGATCGTGATCGTCTTCCACTGGACCGGCGCCGTGGTGGCGGCGGCGACGGCGGCGTTCCCGCTGTTCCTGCTGCCGGCGCGGGGGGCCTTCGAGGGCGTCGACCCGGCGCTTGAAGACGCCGCGCGGCTGCTGGGGCGCTCGGAGTGGTCGGTGTTCCGATCGGTCACGCTGCCCCTGGCCTGGCGGGGGCTGGCCGCCGGGGCGATCCTGGCGTTCGTCCGGGCGCTGGGCGACTTCGGCGCGACGCTGATGGTCGCCGGCGACATCCCCGGCCTGACCCGCACCGCCGCCCTGGCGATCTACGACGCCGTCCAGGTCGACGACACCCGCCGGGCCACCGCGCTGACGCTGCTGATCTCGGTGGTCGCGATCGCGGCCCTGGTCGTCGTCCAACGAACGCTGCCGGCGCCTGCGTCCCGAGGGAGAGTCGGAGGTTGATCGGCGTGGAGGAGCGGGACGACGATGATGACGGCGACCGGGCGGTTCTTGACGTCCGGGTCACGCGTCAGGTTCATCCGGGGCTACGCATCGACGTAACGCTAACCCTCGGTGCGAACATGCGGAATCGTCTTCGGCCCCTCGGGGGTCGGCAAGACGAGCCTGCTGCGGCTGATCGCCGGGCTGGACCGGCCCGACGCCGGGTCGTGCGGGTCAACGGCGAGACCCTCACCGACACCACCCTCGGCATCCACCGGCCCCTGCGGCGGCGGCGGATCGGCATGATCTTCCAGGACGACCTGCTGTTCCCTCACCTCGACGTCGCCGACAACATCCGGTTCGGCCTGCGAGGCCGTCCCCGACCGTACGGCCGACGGCGCGGCTGGCCGAGGTGGCGGCGCTCTGCGGGGTGGGGCACTTGCTGGGCCGTCGTCCCGAGACGCTCTCCGGCGGCGAGCGGCAGCGGGTCGGCCTGGCGCGGGCGCTGGCGCCTCGTCCCCGGCTGCTGCTCTGCGACGAGCCGGTCTCGGCGCTGGACCTGGAGGGCCGCTTCGCCCTGCTGGAGCGGCTGAAGGCCGTCCAGAAGGCCGAGGCCATCCCGGTGCTGTATGTGACCCACGCCCCGGCCGAGGCCGTGGCCCTGGGATCGCGCCTGTTCCTGATTCAGGAAGGCCGCGTGGCCGCCGAGGGGCCGCCGCTGGACGTGCTGGCCGCCGCCGACCGCGGCGCGGGGTCGCTGGAGGGCCTGCGCAACGTGCTTCGCGGCCACCGTCCTCGACCACGCCCGCGATGGCGGCTCGACCCGGCTGCGGCTGGACGGCGGGCCGGAGTTGATCGTCCCCTACAACGGCCGTCCCGCCGGCACCGGCCTGTCGGTGGCGATCCGGGCCGACGACGTCCTGCTCGCCCGCGGCCCGGTCGCCGAGCTCGAGCGCCCGCAACCGGATCGCCGGGACCATTGACCGCCTCGTCACCCACGGGACCGAGGTCGAGGTGCTGGTGCGGACGGGTGGGCTGCTCTGGATCGTCAGCGTGGTGGCCTCGGCGGCGACCGCCCTGTTTTTACGCCCCGGCGCCGAGGTCCTCCTGATCGTCAAGGCGCGAAGCTGCCGCACCCTCGACGACAACGCCGCCAATCAGGGCACAACTTGATTGTGCTTTGACGTTTTGGATGCATTCGGCCTTCATTGGCGCCGCGAAACACACAGGCTCTCCCCCTTGGTTACACGCAACCATTGCTTGCATGTTGAAAATACGAACCATCGTTCGGTTCGCCCTACCGGCGTCCCCATCGCGTGACTAGCCTGTGGCGATGGTCGCGGCGCGGCCAGGGCGATCCGGGTGGCGAACCGCCAGGCCGGACCGCGCTTTACGGGATGAAGACGAGCTTCCATGAAGGAGACATCACCTTGATGAGCAACCGTTCCTGGAGATGGGCCGGGGCGCTGGGCGCCCTGGTCACCATGCTGGTTTTCGCCGACGGTGCTCGGGCGGACATGGTGACCCTGTCCGCCATGCTCGATGGGGCCCAGGAGGTCGGCGGCGGAGATGCCGACGGTATGGGCGTGGCCCTGATCATGATCGACACCAGCACGAACGCGATCACCTGGGCGATCAATGCCATGGACATTGATCTGCCCCTGACCGGCGCCCACATTCACCAGGGGGCCGCCGGGGCGAACGGCTCGATCCTCGTCGACTTCAACGCGACGTTCATGGGAACGACCACCGACACCGACGCGGGCGCCATCGCGGCGAACCCGTCGGGCTTCTACGTCAACCTGCACAACGCGGCCTTCCCGGGCGGGGCCATTCGCGGCCAGCTCACGCTCGTCCCGGAGCCGTCGAGCCTGGCGCTGATCGGCCTGGGCGGGCTCGGGCTGCTTGGCTACGGCCTGCGGCGCCGCGCCCGCGAGGCCGCCTGACTGGATTGGATGACGGCCCGTGGGTGCTCGCCATCGACGGGCCGGGCGGTTCTGGTGACGGGGCGGGCCCTCCAACGACGGTTCCAGTCACTCGTTGTCGAGCACGGCGACCGGAACACCACCCCGCGGGCGACGACGCGGTCGCGTCACCAGGCCGTCACATCTCGCGACGTCTCTCACAACGCTCCGAACCACCGGGAAACCGGGCGTGTCGGCAGGACGACGTCGCGCCGCATGATGATCGGGATGGCGGAATGGCAGACGCGTCGGTTGCCCGTCCGGGCATAACCGGTCTTCGCCAACTTGCCGGGGCTCCTGGCCGATCGGGGACCGTTATCGGGGACCGATGCCCCTCGGGGCGTGTGGGTTCGACTCCCACTCCCGATCCGGCGTGCCGTCGAGACACGGGCCGGTCGAACCCGCGTCGTGCGGGTGGAGCGCGCGTCACGCCCCGGCGGCGGGTGGTTCGGGGCCTTGCCGCGGGGCGGGGGTGAAGGCGGCGTCCCAGGAGAGGAGGTGGTCGAGGGATTCGAAGGCGACCTCCCGGCGGTCGCGACAGCTCCGCCACAGGGCGCTGGAGAGTTGATAGGTCGCCCGGGTGAACTCGGGGTTGGGGAACAGGCCGCTCATCAGCCGGTCGCGGTCGAATTGCCGGGCCCAGCGGGTCGCGGTGGCGAGGACGTGCTCGTAGGAGCTGGCCGACGGGTCGCAGGGCTGGTCGTCGCCGTCGATGCGGAGGTGCTTCCGCCCCTCAAGGAACGAGGCGTCGATCTCGAACGGGACGCCGTCGCCAACGCCCCGGATGATGCGCCGCTTGGCCCACTCGGCGTGCCGCTTGAAGTCGGTGAGGCCCTCGACGCGGACGTCCCCCAACGCTCCCCGGAAGCGGCAACGGCCATCGACGGGGTGGGGATAATCCTCCGGGTTCGGGGGGGCGTAGGGATCGGACTCGCCGGCCAGATGGATGCCGCCGGCCAGCGCACGATCCACGCCCCCCTTCGACCGCGGCCAGGATGTACAGGACGAAGGCCAGGCAGTGGACGGTCTCCTGGTACTGGATGGGGACCATCCGCTTGGCGTTGCGCGGGTTGGCGGGGTCCTCGCGGTCCTTCGACCGCTGGACGAAGATCTCGGTGAGCCGGACCTCGCGGAACCGGCCGAGGAACTCCAGGATGCGGGCGGTCAGGGGGTCGAACAGCTCGGGGAAGTCGTAGAGGACGATCGACCGGGACGCCGCGACGGCCTCGACGACCCGCCGGCAATGCTCCGGGCGGCCCGGCTCGGCCATCGGCTTCTCGTTGAGGATCAGCAGCGGCTCCGGGCGACCGAGCAGCAGGTCGAGGCGGCGGTGCTCGGGGTGGACGGCCAGGTGGAACAGCTCGGCGTCGAGCCGGTAGAAGTCCTCCTCACGCTCGACCCGGATCAGGCGCCGCGGGTCGACGTCGGCGGGCGTCGGACCGGGGTCGAAGACGTAGGTCTCCAGGCCGCGAGCGAGCGCCACGTCGAGGAACTTGCGGCCGATGTAGCCCCAGGCCCCCGCGATGGCGATCGACCGGGGCAGCGGACTTGCCGGTTCTTGGGATGGCGTGTGTCGGCTCGATCATGATGGTGGCCTCGCTCCGGGTTTCGATTCGTCCGGGAGGGAGCAGTCCGCACGCGAGCTGGCATCAATCGAGGATCGCGGCGCCGTCGGCGGAGTCGCACAGCACGACGTGCGGCGTCGCCGGCCAGATCGGGATGACGGCGGGCGTAGGCCTCGCGGACCGCGGCGGCCGCCTGCTCGGCCCGCGACGGCTCCACCAGGGCCACGCAGCAGCCGCGGAAGCCGGCCCCGCTGAAGCGGGCGCCGAGGACGCCATCGGTCTCGACGAGGATCTGGTACAGGTCGATCAGCGGGGGGCTGCCGCACTCGTAGTTGCGGATCGAGCTCTCGCCCGAGGCGGTCATCAGCGCCCCGAAGCCGGCCAGGTCCCCGCCCCTCCAGGCGGCGACGCCCTGGCGGACGCGGTCGACCTCGGTGAAGTAGTGCGCGGCGCGTCGGGCCGGGGCGCCTTCCAGCAGGATGTCCGTGGGTGGCGTACTCCTCGGCGGAGACGTTGCCCAGGACGGCCGCGGCCTCACGCCGGCCGACGGCCGCGAGCAGGGTCCGCGCCGCCTCCGCGCATTCGTCCACCCGGCGGTTGTAATCGGTCCCGACCAGCGCCCGACGCAGGCCCGAGAAGGCGAGCAGGATCCGGAACGGCGGCATGGCGGCCGGGGCGGGGATCGACTCGTGCCGGCTCGAGGCGCAGTCGATGAGGGTCAGATGATCGCGCTTCGAAAGCAGGATCGCGGCCTGGTCGAGGATGCCGTTGCGGAGGCCGAGATAGTCGTTCTCGATCGCCTGGTCGAGCGCGATGTTCTCCTCGGGAGGGACGGCCAGGCCGTTGGCGTCCTCGAAGGCCAGCAGGAAGGCGACGCCAACGGCGGCCGAGGAACTGACCCCTCCGCCGTGCAGCGCCCCCGCGACGACGCCGACGATCCCCCGTTCCAGGCGATATCGGCCCCGCAGGGCCAGCACCGCGCCTCGCGGGTAGTTGCCCCAGTCGCCGGCCTGTTTGCCCGGCACGTCGTCGACCGGGAACTCGACCAGGTTGGCGAAGTCCCGGCTGGCGAGTCGCACCCGACCGTGATCCGTCGGCGCGTAGGCGAGCAGGACGCTCCGGTCGATCGCCATCGCGGTGACGGGCCCGAGCTGGTGGTCGATATGCGCTCCGAGCGGGCAGATGCGGTACGGCGCACGCACCACGCGTACGAGCCCCGGCTCGGCGTCGAACCGGCGAATGACCTCGTCTCGCAGAGAACTCCACCGTGGCGTTGTCGACGTTCATGGTCGCGTGCCGCCCTCAGTTCAGCCCAAGTACGCCGGGCAGCCACAGGGCGACGGCCGGCCAGAAGGTGATCACGACCAGTGCGGCGACCATGGCCAGCAGGAACGGGACCATCGGCCGGACCACCTCGGCAATGCCGATCCGGCCGACGGTGCAGCCGACGAACAGGCACGTTCCGACCGGCGGCGTGCAGAGCCCGATGCACAGGTTCGCGATCAGGATCACGCCGAAGTGGACCGGGTCGACCCCCAGGCGCGCGGCGACCGGCAGGAAGATCGGCGTGAAGATCAGCACCGCCGGGGTCATGTCCATCACCGCGCCGACGACCAGCAGGATCGCGTTCATCATCAGCAGGATGACGATCCCGCTGGTCGAGGCGCCGAGCAACGCCTCGCTGACGGCCTGGGGGACGTGCTGGTAGGTCAGGACCCAGCTCATCGCCTGGCTGGTGCCGATCAGCAGGAACACGACGCCGGTCATCGTGCCGCCGCGCAGGAAGATCCCCGGCAGGTCGCGCAGACCGGACCGTCCGGTAGAACACGACGGCCAGCAGGAACGCGTACAGCACGGCGATGGCCGACGCCTCGGTCGCCGAGAACCAGCCCCGCAAGATCCCCACCAGGACCAGCACGACCAGGAACAGCCCGGGGGCGGCCCGCAGGCCGGTGGCGACGACCCGACGCGACGTCGATCCGCGGGTCCGTCGGGCGTCTCGGTCGTTGGAAGCGTCGCGATCGCGGGCCAGCGCCCCGGTAGACGACGCAGACGGCGAGGATCGACCAGCCCGACCAGCACGCCCGGCAGCAGCCCCGCGGCGAACATGGCGGCCACCGAGACGTTCCCGGCGGCGACCGCGTAGACGATCATGATGTTGCTCGGCGGGATCAGCAGGCCGGTCGTGGCCGCGGTACTCGTCAGGGCGACGTTGTAGCGGCGGTCGTACCCGGCCCGCGTCATCTCGGGGATCATGATGCCGCCGATCGACGAGACGGCCGCCGTCGCCGACCCGGAGATCGACCCGAACAGCATGCAGGCCACCGTGTTGACGTAAGCCAGCCCGCCCCGACGGCCGGGGATCAGCGCCAGCGAGAAGTCGATCAGACGGCGGGCGATCCCCCCCTCCCCCATCAACAGCCCGGCCAGGATGAAGAACGGGATGGCCAGCAACGGGAAGCTGGCGATGCCGATCGACATCCGCTGGGCGACGAGGAAGCAGACCGGCAGGTCGGCCAGTGAGAACAGGGTCAGCAGCGACGCCAGCGCCGATGGCCACCGCCACCGGCAGGTTGATCGCGGTCAACAGGCCGAAACAAATCAGCAGGATGAGCATCGGCGCATCCATCGCCTAGCGGCCCTCCTCGATGCCGGGACCAGAGGAGATCGCCCCCGGAACGGGACGGCCCCCGTCGCCGTCAACCGCCTTCGAGAGACGGGCGAGCGGCGCGACGGCCTGCTCGACCGCGAGGAGCGCGACGACCTGCTCGATCGCGAAGAGCACGACGAACGCCCCGCTGATCGGGACCGCCAGGTAGACGTACCCCATCGGCAGGTTGGTGGCCGGCGTGACCTGCCCCGCCTCAAGCGTCTCGAGGACGAGCACGCTCCCCCCGTAGACCAGCACGGCCAGGGCGAAGAAGGCGATCAGCGCCTGTCCGACGAGGGCCATCAGCAGCCGGGCGGACGGGTGCAGGATGCCGACGAGAGACTCGACCCCGAGGTGCTGCTGCCGCCGGAACGCGATGGCCGCCCCCAGCAGCGCGAGCCACATCAGCAGGAAGATCGCGACTTCCTCCGTCCAGCGGCTCGGCGCGTTGAGCACGAAGCGGCTGCCGACCCCCCACAGGACCACCAGCACGAGGGCGACGAACACGGCGACGATCGCCGCTTCCAGCCCGCGGGCCAGGACGTCGGCCAGCACGGCGAGGGCTCTCCGCATGGCGAGGCTCACTCCGTCTGCTTGATCGTCTCGAGCAGGTCCCCCACCGCCGTGCCGTGGTAGCCGCGGTGCATCGGCTCGACCCGGGCGGCGAACAGCGAGCGGTCGGGGTGGTGGATCGTCACGCCCTGGTCCTCGACCGCCGCCAGCGCCTCGGCGGTCGCCCGGCTCCAGAGTTCCCGCTGGAACACGCGACGACTCGTCGGCGGCCTCCTGGACCCACCGCTGCACGGTCGGCGGCAGGGCCTCCCAGGCCTTCGTGCTGATCAGCAGGATGTCGGGCACGGCGCTGTGCTCGTCGAGCGAGAAGTGCTTGCAGACCTCGGCGTGGCGGCTCGTCGAGAAGCTGGGCGGGTTGTTCTCGGCGCCGTCGA
Source organism: uncultured Isosphaeraceae bacterium (assembly GCA_963779675.1). Taxonomy (GTDB): domain Bacteria; phylum Planctomycetota; class Planctomycetia; order Isosphaerales; family Isosphaeraceae; genus CAVZZM01. The sequence continues at coordinate 68,571 of CAVZZM010000010.1, read as the reverse complement.
CCAGCCGCTGGGCCAGGGCGGTGTAAAGCTCGCCGAAGGGGATCGGCGTCGGCGAGCCGCCGAGCGCCTCGACCGTCTCGATGGCCGTCCGGCTGGGCTGGACGCGGATCTTCAGCCCGGCCAGGTCGTCGGGGGTCAGGATCGGCCGGTCGATCGTGTAGAAGCTCCGGAAGCCGGCGTCGTAGTAGCACGAGCCCGCGCAGGCCCGTCGGCCTCGCCGGCCCGCAGCAACTGCCGCCCGACGGCCCCCTCCAGGACCCGCCAGAGGTGGCCGCTGTCTCGGAAGATGTACGGGATGCCGAAGACCGCCAGCTCCGGGACGAAGCTCTCCAGCGGCGCCGTCGAGGCCTTCGTCATGGTCAGGGCGCCGCGCTGGAGCTGCTCGATGCACTCGGTCTCCGAGCCGAGCTGGCCGTTGGGGAAGATTTCGAGCACGACGCTCCCGCCCGACTTCTCCGCCAGCCGATCGGCCATGAACCGCATCGCCGCGTGGACCGGATGACTCGTGTCGAGCCCGTGCCCGAGCTTCAGCACGATGTGCCCCGGCCCCCGATGAGCGTCCTGGGCCTGCGCGCGCACGAACAGGACGAACCCAGCGGTGGCCACGCCGACGCCGACGAGCAGCCCCGCAATGAAGAAGGATGCGGCCTTGCCCACCCGACCAATGGTCGTTACCGACATGGGGCGCCCCGGGTCGAGACGGTCGGAATTCAAGAAATCCGCAATTGATTGATGGGACCTTCGACTTGCCCCCGCGGGCGATCATAAATCGCGCGATGCCCGGCGGCAACACCCGCCACCCGCGGGAGGGCCGCAAAGTCCCCCGGCCCGGCGCCGGCTTCCTCACCACGGCCCGTTCGGGGCGTCGGAGCGGGGCCAGCGCCGACCGTCGCGGCGCGTGCGCCCGGCGCACGCCAAAATTCGACATAACTCCGTGAGAACTGCACGGCTTGCGCCCGTAACGGCGTTGGGTTCGTTGGGATTGTCTCATTCGGCATTTCCTTGAGTTGACAGTTGTTGCGTCAACTGGGGCGGCTCGGTATGTAGCAACTCCCAGAAGTCGAACGTGGGCCAGTCCAGGCCCAGGGCCTGGTACGGGCAGGCGTCCTTCCGGGGACCGGAGCGGAACGCCCGGCAGTTCCAGTACAGCCGCTTCAGGTCCAGCATCGGCTGCGTCATCCGCCGGTGCCGCGCCTGCTGCATCCGCAACACGCTGTTCATGCACTCCACGGCGCTGCTGGCCCGGACCGTGTCGTTCAGGACCGCCGCCACCCGGTCGTAGGAGGCCCGGGCCTCCGCGTCCAACGCGCCGTCACGCCCGACCGCTCGAATCAACCCCGTGTCAGGGGCCGTGGGCTTCACCCGGCGGTGGCGTAGCCACCACCGCCAGGCCATCGCGGTGCGCCACTGGGACCGCGGCTCGGCCGACTCCAGCCGCCGGTGCATCCGGTCCAGGAACGCCAGGCTCCGCGGGTCGGCCAGGGCGTTGCGGACCTTCGCCCAGTCCGGGCCGCTCAGGTCGACCAACGCCGCGGCGATTGCGGCCTCGGCGTGGGAGCGGTCGTTGAGCCGGCCGTCGGGGCCGAACAGGTCCAGCGCCGCGTGGGCCCGCCTCCAGGCTGCTTCGAGCCGATCGGCCTGCGCGAACGCCGCGACCGCTTGGCCCAGGCGGAGCGGGCGGCCCAGGCCACGCCCCGGGCGTCGAGGCCACGCCGTTTCGCGGAGGCCACCTGCGTGTCGGCGGCCTCCGCCGCTTCCCAGGCCGCCTCGGCCCGCCGCCAGGATCGGGCCAGGACCCGGTGGGCCTCCATCGCGGTGTGGAAGAGGTCCAAGCCGTGCTCCAGGTCCGGGGCCTCGGGGGCCTCGCGGCGGGCCGTAGCCGTGTCCGCGACCGCCCTGGCGATCCCCCGGGCGGCATCGGAGACGGCGAACTCCAGGCGGTCGAACGGCTCCAGTTGCTCGGCCCAGGTCGCGGCCGTACGGTCGGCGGCGTTCTTGCAGAAGACGGCCGTCATGCTCGCCGGCTCGATCCCGACCAGGGTCGGTCGCCCCCCAAAAAGATCTCGTCGAGGGCCAGCGTCCCGACGCGGGCCGCGCAGGCCGGGTCGAGGGCCTCCAGGACCCGCCCGGCCCGCTCCGCCTCCTGCTGGACCCAGCGTCCCAGGGTCGAGTGGTCGGGGACGTCTTCGGCGGGCAAGAGGATACCGAGCCGGTCCTCGACCTGGCGGAGGCTGACGCCCATGGCGAAGGCGGCGGTGGCCAGCTTTCGCTGCTCGGCCTTGCCACAACGGACCAGGTCCTCAGCCCGTCGCTCCAGCCGGCCGATCTCCTCGCGGAGTCGTTGATTCTCGGCGTGGAGTCCGGCCACCGCCGCGTCGCCGGGACCGGAGTCGAGGCGGTGCTGGACCTTGCGGGCGTGCTCGTAGACGGTCTGCCGACTGCAGCCGGCCTGCTCGGCTTGCCGGGTCACGGCTCCGTACGATCCGGAAAAGGCAGCGGCGGCGTTGAGGATCCACGTGCGAACCGGTAGCTTGAACATGGGGGGCCCCTGCGTGATGGTGACAAGCCTTGGTCGGTTGTCATTTCACCACGGAGGGGTCTCTCCCTCTCCCGATCTGTCAACTCGCTCGCCGGCCATTCCTGCCGAAACGAGACAGTCCCGGTTCGTTCGCGCGTTTTTGCTCGTCTCCGGGCGTGGCTCGCCCCGGGACGAGGCCCGATTTCACCAGGTTGCCAGGGAACAGACGGACGGCGAACGCCCGGCCCTCGGCGAGAGGGTCATCGGGTAGTCTCGTGGGGACGCCCGCGGGACTTCTCCCAAAATGTCCCGGCCCCCTCCATTCTCTTCAACCGTTCGGTCGACGGCGTCACCGTCCCGCCGCCACCCGACGCGCGAATCGACAATATCGGCACAATCGAACGCCGGCCCCTTGCCTCGCGTTCTGACCCTCAGTACACTCCTGTACTGGCACATCCGTGTGTACAAAGCGGCCTTTGAACAGAGGGACACGGAGGGGCATCATGACCACTTCTGTACAAAACCCCCGACCGAAAATCGGTCGGACGGCCCGGCCGGTCGGCGGGTCGAGATCAACGGTGCGCGAGGTCCGCCTGGTCGGCGGCCATCCCGTTACGGCGGACTGGCATCCGGGGCGACAGGTCGAGTGGGACGGTCGGCCCTACCGGGTCGCCAGCCTGCAGGGGGCCCCCGAGACGGCGACCCGAGACTCTACGCCCATCTCGCCCCCGCGATCGAGTAAGGGACGATCCGGGACGGTCCCTCGTTGGGAACTGGGGACTGGCTCCGGGCGTCTTCGGCCGGTGCCTGTCCCCAGTTCCCAACGCCCGCCGTCGGTCGGGGGCCTGGAAATTCGGTTGCGTTCGGAATCGATCGGATGTGGCCGGGGCAAGGAACGCGCGACGTGCCCCGGTCGTTCCGCCGCCCCTCGCAAGGGCCCAGACAATGGAAGTCCCCGTGCACTCGATGGTCCGATCGTCGGATCGCGCCGCGACCCTCCCGACCCCAACGGCCCACCGCGACCCGGACGGCCCGGCCTGGAAGTCGGTCGAGCTGGCCCAGCGCGGCCGGATGATCCTCGACGTCTCCCGCGCCGATCTGGAGGAAGCCGAGGCACGGCTCGGGCCGTTTCACGAAACGACCTGGCACTTCCGCCAGGCCCTGGACGACGCCCGGCGCTCCTGGGATCGGCTGCGGGCCGCTTATGGCACCCGCGCTCTGGAGGCCGCGCTGGCCGAGCCGCCGCTGGCGATCCTGAGTCTGCTCGCGGCTCGGGACGGCTGGCGGAGCCGGCCGCCACGCTCATCCTCATCGGCGGCAAGACGTACGGCGTCGAGCGCGTGCCGGGCACCCCCCTGGCCCCGCTCCAGTACCGCCTGACCCGGCTGCCCCCCCTGGACGACGGCCCCTACTACGCCTGCCAGCTCCGCGACGGCTCGACCCAGTGCGACTGCGCCGAGTGGACCTATCAGGTCGCCCAGGTTCCCGACGCCCCCCCCTGCAAGCACCTCGCGGCCCTCGCCGCGATGGGCTGGCTTTGAGAGGCCCTGACGATCGCGTCGGGAATGCCGACGACCGATGACCGACGACCGACGACCGACGACCGAGACAGAAGATGTAGTAGACCGGCAGCCCGAAAACGGTGGGATGACAGATGACAGAATTCCCTGATGACAAAAGACTTCTGTCATCTGTTATCCCACCGTTTTGTTAACGTCTTGAGCGGACAGTTGTTCCCGAAGTTCGTCCGGGTCAGCTTGAGGAACTCGCCGAAGCTCATCTCGGGGAGCCTCAACCCCAGCAGGCCATACGGCGCCTCCCCCTTCCGGCGGCCGGTTCGGAACCGCCGCGGGTTCCAGTACAGCCGCTTCAGGTCCAGCCGCCCCTGCGTCATCTTCCGGTGCCGTGCCTGCTGCATCCGCGCCACGCTGTTGACGCACTCCACCAGGCTGCTCGCTCGCCACACCCCGCGGAGTACCGCCCGGACCCGCTCGGCCTGCTCCGGCCAATCCGGGCACGACTTGCTCAGTTGGACCGTGCGGGCCAGGGCCCAGGCCCGCGTCGCCGCCGAGGCCCGCCCGGGCTGACGACGCCGCCCTTCCAGGTCCAGCAACGCCGACAAGACCTCGGGGGCCAGACCCAGCCCGGCCAGCCGCTCCCCGATCTGATCCAGGAAGGTGAAGCTCTCGCGACGCCTCAGCAAGCGTCGCGTCTTGGCCCAGGCCGCGCCGTTGAGATCCGGCAACGCCGCGGTCACGATCGCCTCCGCGTGGGCCCGGTCATTGAGCCGCCCCTCGGGGGTGAAGAACTCGAAGGCCGAACGGGCCCGATCCCAGGCTGCCTCGGCGGCCGTGGCCTGGTCCCAGAGGTGCTCGGCCTGACGCCACAGCCGGCGGGCCGCCGTGCCATGACCCTGGCGTGATCGCCCCTGGCGGCCCAGTCGATCGACGGCCTTCTGAGCCGCCTCGGCCCGCTCCAGGGCGCGGCGTGGCGACGCCCCAGGTCTTGTCGCACGGCACGCCCCCCTTCGCGGAGCGTGTGGAAGACGTCGAGCGCCTGGTCGAACTCGGGAAGGCCGGCGTCGCGACGCCGTGCGTTGTCCAGCCGCACCCCCTTACCCAGGCCGGTGCCGTCGTCGCGGACCACGGCCCGAGCGCCGGCAGCCGGGCGAACTCCTGGGCCCAGGTGGCCCCATCGCGCGACCCGGCGATCCGCCCGGTGATCCAGCAGAGGCGCTCGGGCTCGACCACCATGAGGGCCGGGCTCGGCCCAAAAAATCTCATCGGCGGCGGCGTGTTCGACCCGGGGCCGGGCCGCCTCGTCGGGGACGCCGAGCAAGGCCCCGGCACGCCGGCCGGCCTCCCGCGTCGCCCGCCCCAATGTCGCCACGCTGGGCCCCGGCTTCGCTCCGGCCACGACTTGCAAGAGCCGGCGGGCGACGCCGAGGCTGACCCCCTCGGCCTGGGCCACGGCGGCGAATTCGTCCTGCGTGTCGCGGGTGATCTCCACGGCCCGATCCAACCGGCTGCGCAGGTCCCGATTCTCGGCCTCCTGGTCGGCGAGGCGTCGCCGCAACTGCTCAAGCCGGGCCTCGGCCGCGGTGCCCTCGACGGCCTCGACGACCGTCTCGGCCTCGCGGTAGAGCGACTGGCGGGCTCGGTCGCGATCTCCGGCCATCCTGGTGACGTCACCGTATCGCCCGCACAGGACGGCGAAAGCGCTGGCGATCCGCTGGGAGATGGTGGGCATCGGGGACTCGCTCCGTCGCGGAGGATCGAGGGATCAGACCCACGATTGCACACGCCTCGTTTTGTCATTGGCGGTCGGCTACCAGAGTGGACGGCCGGCGTTCTGGTGAAAGTCTCAATGTCAGCGGCCCTCGCCGCGATGGGCTGGCTTTGAGAGACGGACATGAGGCACGGCCCGCACCGATCTTCGCGATTCGAGGCCCTGTCGTCGTCGCGGGCCGCGAAGTAGAATCGAGCCCCACGCGATCCTACGCTGGCGGCGCTTCGGGGCCTTTGCTCCGGAGTCGCCGCGAGCCGGCCCGAGGCCCGAGCGATGACCGACGACGCACATGACGACCGAGGCCACCACCGCAACCACGAAACGCCCAACCAGAAGGCAACCCCCGCCTGGTACAGAACGTTGCACCGGGACTGGCGGACCTGGCTGGTGGTGGGGCTGATGCTGCTGGCGATGCTCCTCTACGTCCTGTCCATGGATGAAGCCGTCCGGCCCAGCGGCGAGGTCGAACCGCCGATGCCCGCGGCGCCGGCCCTGTGATCGAATCATCCCCACGCGAACGGTCAGGGCTTGCGCGGAAACCACCTTGACCATTGAAGGGCCTTTGTCGGGTGGGCACCGCCCACCGATCGCCGGATGGTGGGCAGTGCCCACCCTACAGGAAAACGAGTCGGCACTCGTGAAACCGTCAAGGTAATTCCTGAGCAAGCCCTTACTCCGGGGCACGCCCCGCCTCTAGCACATCCCGGATGATCTCGATCACCGTCTTCGGTTCCAGACGCAACTGGTGCTCCCAGATCCTCAAGACACGGATGCCGGCCGCGCGGAGCTTGACCTCGTGCTCTCGGTCCCGGCGCTGGTTCCCCTCGATCTTGGCCTTCCAGTACGGATTGTTGGCCCTGGGGACGCGGCCGCAACGCGGACAACCATGCCAGAAGCAGCCGTCGATGAAGAACGCCAGGCGGTGCTCGGGGAAGTAGAAGTCGGGCTTCCCGATGATCCCTTTGGGGTGGACCTTCCAACCTCGGATGCCCGACCGCACGAGCATCAGGCGGAACCGGACCTCCGTGCTTTTGTTCCCCTTGCCCCGGATCGCCCGCATCCGCTTCGTGTTCCCCTCGGTCTGGCCCTCGAACTGGCCGTTGACCAGCCTCTCCTTCAACTTACGTTCCATCACCGCCCTCCTCGGGTGCGCCCTCGGATTGATGTCCCTCGACGCCGGTTCGTTCCCGGGAGGGCGAGGCTCCCGCCGAGCCGCCCATCCCGACGGCTCGGCGGGAGCCTCGCCCTCCCGGACCCAACCCCGAGATGGGTGAGCGAGCGATATCGTGCCGCGTCCCCATTCCGCCATCCCCACGTTGACCGCCGACCGAGGTTCCTCGGGGCCAAGGTCGTCTCGATCGGCGTTGAGCTGCCCGATGAGGGCCGTCGCCAGCAACGCCCCCAGCCGGGGCGGGACCGCGTCGCCGACTTGATGGTACTGGGCACTTCGGGGGCCGTGGAACACCATGTCCGCGGGGAAGGTCTGGAGAATGGCCGATTCCTGGACCGTGAGCCGTCGGGCGCCGGGCAGGCCCCGGTTCTCGGCGGGTGGCCTTCCAACAACTCGCGATGGTATTCGGGGACGAGCCCCAGGTCATCGAAGAAGTGGGTCTTGTTGCCGCCGGCCGAGGCCAGAATCGTATGGCAGGGCCGTTCCCGGTCAATCGGGCGACCACCGCCGTTATAAATATGCCCGTCGTGGGGATTGGGCCGAAGGTCCGGGTTCCGGGCGTAGAACACCCGGGACGGGTTCGGCTCGCCGAGTTGATGGGGCGGCAGAACGTCCTTCACGGCGACGTGAGGATGGGAACGCCCCGGCCCGTGCGTCTCGACCGGGAAGCGAAAGGCCCGGTCGCGCATGCCGACCACGAAGAGGCGCCGAGCGCTTCTGGGGCACGCCGTGGTCCGCGGCGTTGACGACCTGATGGGACAGGTGGAACCCCATGTCCTCGAACGCGCCGAGGACCATTCTCAGATAGTCTCGGCGGTCGCCGACGACCAGCCCGGGCACGTTCTCCATGAGGAACGCGACCGGTCGGACGACCCGCACGGCCTCAAGGAACGCCGGGATCATGTTACGGCCATCGGCGTGGGCCTTGCGGAGACCACCGGACGAGAACGGCTGGCAGGGCGGCCCGCCGTAAATCAGCTCCACCCGGCCCCGGTGCGTCGAGAAATCGACGTACTGAATGTCCGCACACTTGATGTCGGTCCGGGGGGAGTGTCGCATAGGTCTCGACCCGGTAGGGTTCCCTCTCGACGGCCCAGACCGTTTCAACGCCGGCCTGCCGGAACCCCAGGGTCAAGCCCCCCGCGCCCGCGAACAGGTCCATGGCCCGCACCATCGTGGAGAATCCCCCTGGCCGATCCCGCGCGAACGTCGTCCGAGCCATTCTACCTCGAACCCCGTACAGGATCGTCATGGGAAGGACGGATGGTTGAGCCTCGGGCGTTTGAGCTTCGGGCGGTGTTTCCTCGAACCGTGCCGGCCCGCGCGATCATCGGCGCTGGTCGAGCATGAAGTCGCGGAGGTCCTCGCGGGCCGGCTCCCACTCGCCATCTTTCGCCTCGGCGATGATCTTGCCCAGGGCCTTGTGGGCGGCGTCCGGCAGGCGGCCGGACTCGTGGAGCTGGTCCAGCGTCGCCGCATTACGATCGAGCTGGCCCTCGTCCTTCAAGCTGACGGCCGAATAGAGGGCGTCAACCGTCGTGAAGGTCTCCCTGTCCAGCCCCATCGAGGGCGCCCGGCCGCAACCGGCGATCAGGGCCGAGACGAGCAGCACAGCAGCAGCAGCACCGCGGGCCCTCCCACGCGACGGATCGTCACGACGTCGTCCTCCTGGTTCCTGTCCGTGGCCGCCTCAATAGTCGCCGCTGATCACCTCGCCCCCATCCCGGGTGGAAAGGGCGACCCAGGTGTACGGGTGGATTGACTCCTTGATGAACCGGACCGAGCCGTCGCCGAACAGGACGTTGGCCCCGCCGGGGTGCTCGGCGAACATCTCGTCGGTGTGGCCGAACGGGTGGTTCGGGGCGTGGATGATGATGTTCGGATGGTCGCGGACGTCCGGCCCGCTGTGGGCCCCACGAGGTTCCCGCCGCTGTTCGGGTCCGACGGCCAGCGCGGGCGTAGGCGGCGTGCAGGCGAACGGGACGACCCCCACCCAGGTCGAGTCGCACAGGATCGACGACTTCTCGCCCAGGAAGACCGTGTTCGAGAGCCCGTCCGGGACGCTCGCCACCCGGGTCCGCGAGTTGCGATAGAAGGGGCCGTCGATGACGTGCGACTGCCCGTTGGGAAGCGGCTCGGGCTTGTCGAAGTCGTGGGAATAGGGAGTCGTCCGGCCCCAGGGCTGGTTGATCCCGGCGTTGGTGACGTAGTGGCTACGGGAGAAGAGGATCGCCGGCGCGAACGGGCCGCCGTCGTTCGGCGCGCCTGAGTCGCCGTTGGTGTAGTGGTGCAGCGCGAACGGCTCGTTGCCGCCGGAGACCGACGGGCAGAGGAACATGGTCGAGCTGTGTCCGGGCCGACGTCGTGTTGTCGGGCGCCCAGCACGGCAGGCTCATGTTGAAACTCGCGTGGAGCGGGGCCTGCTCCAGATACGGCAGGATCAGGGCACCCCAGGCGAAGCCCGGCGTGGTGTTGATGTTCCCGTCCGGGTAGCTGACCCCGTAGGCCGTACCCGTGGCCTTCGGGTCGCCGATGTACGCCGAGGGGTACGAGCCGATGGTCCCCTCGTAGTTGGCCAGGGCGAGCCCCAGTTGCTTCAGGTTGTTCACGCACTGCACCCGACGCGCCGCCTCCCGCGCCGACTGCACCGCCGGCATCAGCAGGCCGATCAGCACGCCGATGATCGCGATGACCACCAGCAGCTCGATCAAGCGTGAACCCCCGCGCCCGCGTTCGCCCTCCACGCTTGCGATCATCCATTATCGTCCCTCGATATGGATTTCTTGGAATGCCAAATCTTTGTGATCCGGCCCATCATACTTATTCAATCGGAAACTTCAAATCCATTTTTTGGATATCCAAAATTTTTCCGTCGGGCACTCGCAAAGCCGCTCGTCCCCTCCCGACGGTTCGGGATGGGACAGGCGCTCCCTCACACACAGTGCGATCAGGGTCGAGGCGTGGGGGTCGAATCGACCGGCGAGGGTTCGAGACCCGAATCGGAGCCGTTGTCCGTGGAAACCGTGGGCGCCGGAGAGGACGGCTCCAGAGGATGCGGTTCCGCTGGGGGCGGCGTGGGGTGGGGTGACTCGGTGGCCGGGCCGTCGGCGGCGCGATCGGGAGGGCCTCCGGTGTCGACAACCGGGCGGGAACCTTCCGGATCGCCAGGGCGGCGAGGTCGTCCGGTGGCAAGGGGGCCTCATCGGCGGCCACCAGCACCCGGGGGCCGATCGCCTGGCCCGCCCGTTTGCGTGCCTTGTAATACTGGTAGATCAACCAGCCGACCACCGCCAGAGCCACGACCAGGATCAGGTAATGCTTGAAATCGCGCAGGCCCTGCTCGATCCGGTCGGCGAACCAGTAGCCCAGGCCGAACATCAGCAACGTGCTCAGCGACGCGGCGAACAGGTCGGCCAGCAACAGCCGCAGCGGCGGCAATCGAAGGATGCCGGCGGTCAAATAGGCGGCGGTGCGGAACCCGACGGCAAATCGGCCGACGATCAGGATCTTGATCCCGTGCCGGTGAAAGTATCCCTTGATCTGCTCCTCTCGGGCGCGGGTGAGGAACTTGCGGGTCAGGGGCAGGCTCAGCACCTTCTCGCCGTAGAAGTAGCCGAGGAAATACACCATGAAGTCGCCCAGCAGCACGCCGAGAAAGCAGGCCGCCAGCGCCAGGGGCCAGGCCATCGCCCCCTTGTGCGACAGGATCGCCGAGAGGAGGATCGGCGCCTCCTCGGGGATCGGCACCCCCAGGCCCCCGAGCACCAGGAGCAGGACGATCCCCAGATAGCCGAATTTGCCGATCAGGCCGCCCGTCATGTCGGGGTCGAACGCAAGGGGAAAGGATGGGGTTCGCGCGGTAACGCCACGGGCGTCGAGGGTACCCGCTCGCCCCGTCGCGCGTCATCGGCAAATCCGTCCCGCGTCATGCAAAAGCCGGTTTCCGGGAGGGCGAGGCTCCGGCCGAGCCGTCTTCCGGGAAGGCGCGGCCCGTGCCGGGCTGTCGGGAGGGGCGGCTCGGCGGGAGCCTCGCTCTCCCGGTTCCTTGTCGTATCGGACTTTTGAACGACCCTGCCACCCGTTGTGCGAGCATTGACCATCAAGCCGCCCAACGGCGATAATGCAACGCCCGGCAACAAGGGGCGAAACGCACGAGCGTTCCGAACGAAAGCGTAATAGGCCAGGGGACTTGCGCCGGTGTTCACGATCGAGAGCTTCGCCGAGGCACCGGCGCGCGTCCGAGGGGCGGTCCTGGCGGTCGGCAACTTCGACGGGGCCCACCGGGGCCACGCCCACCTGATCGACCGGCTTCGGGTCCGGGCCGACGCCCTCGGCGCCCCGGCCGTCGCGCTGACCTTCGACCCCCGTCCCGTCGACGTCCTGCGGCCCGGCGTGGCCCCACCGCCGCTGACCTGGACCGATCGCAAGGTGTTGCTGTTGCGCGAGGTCGGCGCGACGGCCGTCGGCATCTTCAAGGCCGGTCCCTGGCTGCTCGGGCTGACGGCCCGCGAGTTCTTCGACCGGGTGGTGATCGATCAGTTCGCGGCGCGGGGGATGGTCGAGGGGCCGACCTTCGGCTTCGGCCGCGACCGTGGCGGCGACGCCCAGTTGCTCGGCTCCTGGTGCGACGAGGCGGGCCTGGCCTTCGAGATCGCCACGCCAACCGAAATCGGCGGTCGGATCGTCTCGTCATCCCGCATCCGCGCGGCGCTGGCCGAGGGGAACGTCGCCGAGGCGGCCGAACTACTCGGCCGCCCGCACCGCCTGCGCGGGGTGGTCATCCGGGGCGCCGGCCGCGGCGCCGGGCTCGGCTTCCCGACGGCCAATCTCGACCGGATCGACGTCCAGGTTCCGCTCGACGGCGTCTACGCCGCCCGCGCCCTCCTCGACGATGAGGCCGGGAGTTCCATCCCCGCCGCCGTGCATATCGGCCCGAACGCCACCTTCGGCGCGAAGGCGCGAACCGTCGAGGCCCACCTGCTCGACTACGACGGCAACCTCTACGGCAAGCCCCTCCAGCTCGACCTGCTCGACCGCATCCGTCCCACCCGCAAGTTCGACGGTGTCGACGACCTGCTCGCCCAGATCCGCGCCGACGTCGCCCACACGAGGGAGATCACCGCCCGGTCGTGATCGCCCACCCCGGGATCATTCAACGATCGGCTTCCGGAAGGGCACGGCCACCGCCGCATCAAGGCACTGGTCGAGTGTGTGTGCGACCCGTGGCACCCAATGCCCCCCGACCAGTGCCCCCCGTCCGACGCAGGCATCCCCCGTCCGGATGCGGTCATGCCGCACCCGGATCACCTCGCGCACCCGGTCGACCAACCTGGACACGTTCGCCGCCCCTGGTTGATTCGTCTCATCCCACCATTCCCTTGCCGATCGGCGGGATGTGCGGGAAATTCCCCCAGACGGGTGGGATGAGACGACGGTTCCGTCGTGTTTTTCCACGAGTTTTCGTTCGTCGACAACGGGTTCGGCGGGATCGACGAATACCCGCTCGGCACGGGCGAAAAGCTTGAGGATGAACTCTCCATGCTCGCCTAGGCGAGCCAATCCGCTGAGCCGGGTCACCCGGTCAGGTTGTGGCACCACGTCGCACCCATCAAAGGAGGTTTGCCGTGAGACTGCACGCATTGCTGATCATGGTCACCGGCTGTCTGATCGAGGCGACCGGGGCTCAGGATGATAAGCTCGACCAAGATATGAAGAAGCTCCAGGGCACGTGGAAGACTGTCGCGGTCGTGGTGGAGGGGAAGACGATCGAGGCGCCCAGCAGAACGGCAACCGTGACGATCAAGGGGGACAAATACACGGTCACGTACCCTCCGAGCGAATCCGGGGAGACGAAGGTCAGCGAGTCCACTTTCAAGATCGACCCTGGCAAGAAGCCCAGGGAGATCAATTTCACGGCGGCCGTCGGTCCCGATAAGGAGAGGCCATCCAGGGGCATCTACGAGCTGGAAGGCGATACCTTGAAGATTTGCTTCAACCCCGACAAGGATGGTGAGCGGCCGACGGGATTCACAACCGAGGCTGGCTCGCGGCTGCGGAGTATCGTCCTCGAACGAGAAGCACCCTGATTGACCTGGGCTGTTGGGGCTGTTGGGTTCACGAGGGTGCGGCGGGGTGGCACTGGTATGGAGCCGTTTGTGGGTGGGGAGAAAAAATCGGTGTCAGGGAGAAAAAATCGGAGAAAAAATCGGTGTCAGCCGTCACGCCGCCATTCTGGCGGCACCCGAACCGATGAAAATACTGGCCTTGACTTGAGTTGCGCCTTTGACGGCTGTCGTATTTTCTGAGCAGTTCATGATTTTCCGACAATTTCCCCCTGATTAAAATGAACTGACACTGCTCTGTACTTTCGGAACTGTTGGTCATCCCCGACGCGCAGCAAAGCGAGGCGAAAACGGCCCAGGAGACCATCACACCCGGTGCCATCCATCTCTACGACCGGGGCATCTTCAGCTTCGAATTGATCGTGGCCCACGCGTCCCAATCGGCCGATTTCGTGATGCGGACCCGGGGGCCTGGGCCGCGTTGCCCGAAGCTCGAAACCGTCGAAACGCGGGAGTTGACGCCCGAGGCCCGGGAGGCCGGGATCGTCAGCGATCGGCTGGTTCGGCTGCGGGGATCGACCCATCGCAACGCTCCGGACCTGGTGCTCCGCGAGGTGGTGATCATCCCCGCCGACGATCCCGAGAACCCGGTCTATTTGCTCACGACCTTGCTGGAGGTCGACGCATCGATCATCGCCCTTTTGTACAGGTATCGATGGCAAATTGAGCTGTTTTTCCGCTGGCTGAAGTCGTACGCCCGATTCGACCACCTGATCAGTCACAACCGCCAAGGGGTGCTTCTGAATTTTTACGTGGCGGTCATCGGCGTGACGTTGATGTACCTGCAGATGGGACATCGCCCGAGCAAATATTTATTCCTGATGATGGGAATGATGGCGAACGGCTCGGCGTCGCTGGAGGAGATTCTGCCGATTCTTCGCGAACGCGAGCGTCAGTGCGAGATGCAGCGTGACCGAGTGGCGCGGAAGCGTGCCGAAAAACTCAAGTAAGCGATTCAGGCCAGTCCACGCGCGCGGGACGAGGTCGCGCCGCCGCATGCGCGGCGGTTGCGATGGGTTTGCCAGGGAGCGAACCGAAAAGGGCCCCGTTACGGAAAGAGCGCACATTGAGCTCGAATATGGCTTCGGTTCGAAGAATCCCGGACATTATTGCGAGTACGACCAGTGGCACCCGAAAGGCCGGATTTCGGCCCAGCCTCCGGTTGCGGCGGTCCCGCCGCGCGGGCCGCGGAACCGGGGCGTCCGGCCGTGTTCCTCCGGGCCCGGGTTCGACTTCTTGTTGGCAATGCTACGGCTCGGGCGGTAGGCTCCGTGCTCTGGACCAACCGAGAACCTGGGGAGCGTTGCTCAAATGAGTCGATTGACGTGTCGGGCGTTGGGGTGGGGGCTGGCCTCCGCCTTGCTGGGGTTCGCCGGGATGTCGGGGGCCCGGGCGGCGGAGTTGAAGGTCGGGGCGCGGTCGTTGAGCATCACGCCGGACGATCCGGTGGCGCTTTCGGGGCAGATGCACACGAGGATCTCCCGGAACGTGGAGAGCCCGGTCACGGCCAACGCCCTGGCGATCGAGGCGGTTGAGGGTGGCAAGATGGTCGATCAGGCCATCTTCGTCTCGTGCGACCTGGTCGCGATCCGCGAGGGGCCCTCGACGCGGTTCGGGAACGGCTCAAGGACCGGGTTCCCGACTTCGACGCGGCGAAGCTCGTCCTGAACGCCACCCACACCCACACGGCGCCGGTGATGATGGAAGGCCGCTACGAGATCCCCAGGGAAGGGGTCATGCAGCCGGCCGCCTATTTTGATTTCCTCGTCGGGCGGGTCGCCGAGGCGGCCGAGCACGCCTGGAAGGCCCGCGCAGGCCGGGCGGCGCCGGCTGGGGGCTCGGGCATGCCGTGGTCGCGCCAGAACCGCCGGGCCGTCTATGCCGACGGCAGCGCTCAGATGTACGGGAAGACCGATCGGCCCGACTTCCGCGGGATCGAGGGGTACGAGGACCACGGCGTCGACGTGCTCTGCGTCTGGAATTCCGAGGGCACGCTGATCGCGACGGCCGTCAATGTCGCCTGTCCCTCGCAGGAGGTGGAGGGCCGTTCGGCGGTCAACGCCGACTTCTGGCACCCGGTCCGCGAGACGCTCCGCGAGCGCCACGGCGAGAACCTGGTCGTTCTCGGCTGGACCGGGGCGGCCGGCGACCAGTCGCCGCACCTGATGTTCCGCAGCGAGGCCGAGGAGCGGATGCGGACGCTCCGCGGGCTCGACCGGCTCGACGAGCTGGCCCAACGGATCGTGGCCGCCTGGGAGGAAGCCTTCGAGGGGCCCGCCAGGAGATCCACCGGGACCTGCCGATGACCCACCACGTCGAAACGATCGAACTGACGCCCCGCCAGGTCTCGGCCGAGGAGGCCCCGGCGGCCCGCGTGAAGGTCGCCGAGCTTTCCAGGGACCCGGCCCAGCAGCGAATCATGCTCTGGCATCAGGACGTTGTGGACCGTTACGAACGGCAGAAGGCCGGCTCCGTCAGGCCCCGGTCCCGATGGAGCTCCACGTCCTCCGGCTCGGCGACGTGGCGATCGCCACCAACCGTTTCGAGCTGTTCACCACCTACGGCATCCAGATGAAGGCCCGAAGCCGGGCGCTCCAGACCTTCCTATCCAGCTCGCCGGCCCCGGCTCGTACCTTCCCACCGCCGACGCCGTCCGAGGCGGCGGCTACAGCGCGATCGCCGAGAGCAACCTCGTCGGTCCCGAAGGCGGCCAGGAACTCGTCGACCAGACCGTCGAGTCGATCAACGCCCTCTGGCCGAAGCCCTGATCCTGGTGGGGCCGGCGCCGGAAACGGGGACGGAGCTGCTCTGCCGAAAACCGGCGTGTAGCCGTCCGGGGTAGGGTGGGTCAGCGCAGAACCCACCAATTCCGGGCCGTCCGATGGTGGGTTGCGCTAGTACCGGCAGCCCTAAAGCGGTGGGATCAGCAGATGACAGATGACAGATGACAGATGACAGATGACAGATGACAGATGACAGATGACAGATGACGAGATGACAGACGAACATACTTCCATGATGACAAAAGCCTTCTGTCATCTGTCATCTGTCATCCCGCCATTTCGTCATTGGCGGTCTGCTACGAAACGAGGGTTTCGACAGAGCAGGACAAATCGAAATCACTCGGCCGGAAACGGGGACGGGCCGGCCCTGCCGAAAACCGGCGCGTTGCCGCCCGGAACGAGGTCTCGCATCCTGACAGTCACCCCACCAGCGCCCGGATCGGCTGGCCGAGGGTCAGGACGTGCGGGCGGTCCTGCTGGGGGTCGCGGATGATCGTGTCGTGGGGGATGCCCAGGGCGTGGTAGACGGTCGCGGCGATGTCGTGGGGAGTGACCGGGTTCTCGGCCGGATAGGCGGCGTCGCGGTCGCTGGCGCCGAAGATCGTGCCGGCGGGCAGGCCGCCACCGGCGAAGATCGCCGCTGTAGCAGTGCGGCCAGTGGTCGCGACCGTTCTTGTCGGCCCCGGCGTCGGAGGTGATCTGGCCGACCCTCGGCGTCCGGCCGAACTCGCCGATGGCGACGATCAGCGTCTCGTCCAGCATTCCACGGTCGGACATATCTTCCAGCAGCGCCGAGAACCCCCGGTCGAACATCGGCAGGATCGACTTCTTCAACAGCGGGAAGTGCTGGCGGTGGGTGTCCCAGGTCTGGTCGTAGCGGGCGCCGGTGCAGACGGTGACCACCCGCACGCCCGACTCGATCAGGCGGCGGGCCAGCAGCAGGCACTGGCCCAGGTGGGGCAGTCCGCCGAACTGGCGGGCCTCCTTGGTTACGGGGGTTGTCCGGGTCGAGCCCGTAACGCTCGCGAACGCGTGCCGGCTCCTGGCTCAGGTCGAACGCCCGGCGGGCCTCGGGGCTGGAGATCAGCGAGTAGGCCTTCCTGTAATGGTCGTCGAGATCGGCGACCGGCCCGCCCGACTCCAGGGCTGATCAACGGCCGCGAGCAGGTCGCGGCGGCCGCTGAATCGCGACCCAGTCGAGAGCCCTTCCGGCGGGGTCAGCCCCGGCACCTGGTAGTCGGGACGGCTGGGGTCGCCGCTGAGGAACGGGTCGAACTGCGGCGCCGAGGAACCCGGCGTCCTGGCCGGGCAGGAACTTGCCGAGGTTGCTCATCCAGTCGGGCGTGTGGACGAAGTCGGGCAGGGGTCGGCCGGTCGGCCGCAGCTTCGCCAGGACCGACGCCGAACGCCGGGAAGTTGTCGGGCGCCGGGCCGGTGATCAGGTTGCCGCCCTTGACCGGGTCGCGGCCGGTCATGGCGAAGTAATAGCCGGCGTTGTGGTCGACGATCGTGTGATGCACCGAACGGACGAGCGTCAGGTGGTGGGCCTGCGTCGCGAGCATAGGCAGGTGCTCGCAGAACAGCAGCCCGGGCACGGTCGTTTCGATCGGCTTGAAGTCGGACCGGATGCCCGTCGGGGCGTCCGGCTTCATGTCCCAGGTATCCTGATGCGCCGGCCCGCCTTCCAGGGCGAAGACGATCAGGTTCTTCGCCCGCGCCCGGACTCGTCGAACCCGCGCGCGTCGGCCGTGGCCCGGATCAGATCGGGCAGCCCGAGCCCGAGCATCCCTGCCCCGCCGACGCGCAGAAACGCGCACCGGCTCGTAACGCGACTCAACCTCCGGGCACCGGCCGTCGTCAGGTCAAGCATGGCCCCGTCGTCCTCCCCTGTTGGAATTGCCGAGGTGGGATCGCGACATCCCCCCATCTTAAGCTCCGCCAGGACATGCGGCAAGGACGAGGCCGGGCCGTCCCGGGTCATTCCCGGGTCGAGACTCGGGAAGTCGAGGCCACGACTGCGCACATCTTCGGCGCTGATTCCGAAATCACTCGTTCCCACGCTCCGCGTGGTGATGCCGTCTGGGTCGCTCCGCGGCCGCTTCCGCGGGGACGCTCCGGACGACGCGGAGCGTCGCGGATTGCATGACCACGCGGAGCGCGGGAACGAGTGAAACGTCCGCCTTCCCGTCTGCCGTCCCCCCGCCCCACGCCTCCCCCACAAGGAGGGAACGAGCCCGTGACGATCCGGGAACGACCATAATATGGGAAACCGACTGGGACAGGTGCCCAGGGCAACGTCCTCGTGCCCCGATCGGGCGTCTCGATGGCCGGCACCTCGTCCCGTCGCGTGCCCTCGTTGACGGCAACTTCACTGGTAAGTTCGCAAATTGCCAGGGGTTGCGTCGTGACATCGTTGGCTTCGTTCGCGCCTGTCACCTCCGCGAGCGGGGTGCCCGGGGCAGAGTCCTCGTCCCCCTCCGGCCCGCCCGTCGATCCGCTGATGCCCCAGGGTCAGTATCGAGGCGTCGGGCGACTCCCGTTCACGAAACCCGGCCGGACGCTCTTTGAGAGAGGGGTGGAAGGGGACGGGATCGGGCCTCAGAACCGGTCGAGCGGGCTGCGGACGCCCAGGGGGCCGGCCTGGAGGACGTGGGTGTAAATCATCGTGGTGCGCACGTCCTTGTGGCCGAGCAATTCCTGGACGGTGCGGATGTCCGTGCCCGGCCTCGAGCAGGTGGGTGGCGAAGCTGTGTCGGAAGGTGTGGCAACTGGCCGGCTTGAGGATCCCGGCGCGTCGGACGGCGCCCTTGACGGCCCGCTGCAGGGCGGCCTCGGCCAGGTGATGCCGCCGGACGATCCCCGAGCGCGGATCGACGCCCCGCTTCGAGGCCGGGAAGACGTACTGCCAGCCCGGATGGCGGTCGGCCCGCGGATACTTCCGCTCCAGGGCGTCGGGCAAATAGACCCGCCCGAACCCGTCGGCCAGGTCGCGCGCGTGTATGGCCCGCGGCGTGCTCGATCTGCCTCCGGAGCGGGTCGGCCAGCGTCTCGGGCAGCACGGTGACGCGGTCCTTGCGCCCCTTGCCGTCGCGGACGATCAGGTGCTTCTGGCCGAAGTCGACGTCCTTGACGCGCAGCCGAAGGCACTCTAGCAGTCGCAGACCCGACCCGTAGAGCAGGCCGGCCATCAGCCACTTCTCTCCGGGGACATGGGCGAGCACGGCCCTGACCTCGTCTCGCGTGAGCACCACCGGCAGCCGCTCGGGCCGGTGCGCCGGACGACCGCGCCGAAGTCGTCCAGCGGCCGGTCGAGCACGTCCTTGTAGAGAAAAAGCAACGCGCTGAGCGCCTGGTTCTGCGTCGACGCCGCGACGTGCCGCTCGACCGCCAGGTATGTCAGGAAGGAGTTGACCTCCGGCTCCCCCATCTCCGCCGGATGCCGCGTGCCGTGGAACAGGATGAACTTCCGCGTCCATCCCACATACGCCTCCTCCGTCCGGATGCTGTACTGCCGTACCCGGATCGCGTTCCGCACTTCGTCGAGCAGCCGCGCCATGATCGCCGTCCCCCAGGAGGTCGTCTAATTCCGGATTATGCTTGCCATGCCTCAAGCACCACGGAACAATGGAAATCACGGTTGGGATTATACGGCTGAACAGTCGTGTTTTTCCACGACGTTTCGGATGTCTACAACTGGTTAGGCGCACCTTCGTGCGTAAGCGTCCGGGCGTGCGGGTGGTTTCCGCGACGGTGGGCCCTTGCGGGGACTTGACCGCTGCGGTACGCTCGCCGTCGCCGAGCCGAGCTTGCTCGAAGCGGAGGGCGACGGCGAGCGTCCCTTCACTCGTCGGGGCGTGGTGCGTCTAACGCCGGCTAGGCGCCGAGCGTCCGTGCTCGGTGCGTCTAACCCCGCGTCGTTGAAGCGACCACCCGGAAGGGGCTCCGGGAGGCGGCCGGGGGAGGCGCGGGGCCGATCCGATCCGGCGGCGACCCCTGGAGTGGTCGCTTAACTCCCGCGTCAGGGGCGCACCTTCGTGCGTAAGCGTCCGGGCGTGCGGGTGGTTTCCGCGACGGTGGGCCCTTGCGGGGACTTGACCGCTGCGGTACGCTCGCCGTCGCCGAGCCGAGCTTGCTCGAAGCGGAGGGCGACGGCGAGCGTCCCTTCACTCGTCGGGGCGTGGTGCGTCTAACGCCGGCTAGCGCCCGAGCGTCCGTGCTCGGTGCGTCTAACCCCGCGTCGTTGAAGCGACCACCGGAAGGGGCTCCGGGAGGCGGCCGGGGGAGGCGCGGGGCCGATCCGATCCGGCGGCGACCCCTGGAGTGGTCGCTTAACTCCCGCGTTAGGCGCACCTTCGTGCGTAAGCGTCCGGGCGTGCGGGTGGTTTCCGCGACAGTAGGCCCCTCCAGGGGACTTGACCGCTGCGGTACGCTCGCCGTCGCCGAGCCGAGCTTGCTCGAAGCGGAGGGCGACGGCGAGCGTCCCTTGCACTTCGTCGGGGCGTGGTGCGTCTAACGCCGGCTAGGCGCACCGAGCGTCCGTGCTCGGTGCGTCTAACCCCGCGTCGTTGAAGCGACCGCCCGGAAGGGGCTCCGGGAGGCGGCCAGGGGGAGTCGCGGGGCCGATCCGATCCGGCGGCGACCCCTGGAGTGGTCGCTTAACTCCCGTGGTTGGGCGGGCGCGTGCGTAAGCGTCCGGGCGTGGGTGGTTTCCGCGACAGTCCACCTGCGGGGACTTGACCGCTGCGGTACGCTCGCCGTCGCCGAGCCGAGCTTGCTCGAAGCGGAGGGCGACGGCGAGCGTCCCTTCACTCGTCGGGGCGTGGTGCGTCTAACGCCCGGCTAGGCGCCCGAGCGTCCGTGCTCGGTGCGTCTAACCCCGCGTCGTTGAAGCGACCACCCGGAAGGGGCTCCGGGAGGCGGCCGGGGGAGGCGCGGGGCCGATCCGATCCCGGCGGCGACCCCTGGAGTGGTCGCTTAA
Source organism: uncultured Isosphaeraceae bacterium (assembly GCA_963779675.1). Classification (GTDB taxonomy): domain Bacteria; phylum Planctomycetota; class Planctomycetia; order Isosphaerales; family Isosphaeraceae; genus CAVZZM01. Next base: position 47,711 of record CAVZZM010000010.1, on the reverse strand, counting down.
CTCCCGCGTTAGGCGGCTTGGTTCTTCGCGGATCGGAGACTGAAGATGGACGACGAACGTGATTTGGAGTTCGTTTGCAAGTATCTCCAAGCAGCGGATCTCCTCGTGACCCGAGTCGATGTTGACCCGAAAAGAAAAAGGGGGACATAGCGCAAATTTGGGTAATATCGGCATCTTGGAGGATCAAGCAATGCGCTCTGTCCCCCTTTTTCCCATGTCCCCCTTTTTCCTCTCGCGTAACCCCGATCGGTTCATGCTGTGAACTGGAGTAACGTCCGCGTTACCCCAGCCACCCGACGCTCGCTCGCTGTCACGTTACGGTGCATCTTGATGTTGGGGCACGGCGGCGCAGCCGGGCGAGGGCTGCTGAGCCGAGCAGGCCAACACCCAGCAGCGCCACGCTCGCCGGCTCGGGCACGACAGTAGAGACCGAGCCGAGGGCAATTACATCGCGGCCGTCGGCCAGCCTTGCGACGAATTCGAACGTGCCGTCATCGCCCAGGGCGGAAAAGGCAGACATGGCGAGGGCATAGCGGATCCAGTCGAACCAGAGAATCGCTCCGGAAGGTCCGGCGTGTGGTCGGTGGCGTCCTCACCCCGGCCGTCGGCCGTCCGGGGCGGGACGACGAGGGGGCCGTCACTTCGCGGTCAACGTGACCTTCGGCGCGTGCTCGTAGGCGTCGAAGGCGCCGGCGATGTCGGCCTTGTCGGTGGTGCCCTTGTGGAGGATGACCCGGTAGCGGAACCGCATCGACTCCCCCTCGGGCAGCGTGTGGGCGCCTTCCCTGGCGACCGTCTTGAAGTCGCCGTAGCCGAACGGGTTGGCGGCGAACAGGCCGTAGTCGCGGACGTGCCAGGTTGTCGGGTAGCGGAAGCTGCTCGGGTGGTTCAGGATGGCGACCCCGACCGTCTGCCCCTGGACCGGGCCGGTGTAGTCGACCCAGGGGGAGGGCTTGCCCCAGGCGTCGGTGTCGGTGATCCCCTCGGCGTTGGTGATCTTGCCCCCTTGCTTGCGCTTGACGTCCATGCTCGAGGCCAGCCGCAGGCCGAACATGCCCTCCTTGGTGTCGCCGAAGGTGACCGGGCCGTGCGAGGCCCGGATCGTCACATCAACATCCAGGATGCGCGGGTTCGCGCCGGCGTAGAAGGTGAACCGGCGGACGTCGTCGCAGACCGGCTCGCCGTCGGGGCCGAGCCAGTCGTCGGTGGTGCGGAGGATGCCGACGGCCCCCTCGGCGACGACCGCGGCGCCGGTCTGCCGGATCGTGCCGAACTTCGGGTTGTCGCCGTTCTTCGGGTCGGCGGCCCAGAAGTCGTAGCCGTTGACGTTGCCGTGGGTGAACCAGAACGACCGCTGATGGGGATGGTCCTGGTCCTCCCCCTCGACATCTTCCTCCATCGGGTAGGCGCGGGTGATCGGCGCCCCGGTCGGGCCGTTGACGGGATAGAGGTACGGCTTGCGCTCCCCCTGAACGAGTTGGGTCAGCACCTCGTCGCCGAGGGTGACGGTGAACTCTCTATCCGGCCCCGGCTTGATCCGCACGGTCGGCCGATCGTCGGGGGTGCCCGGTTCCAGCGTGAAGGTTCGCGACGCGCCCTCCAGGCCCGGCGCGACGACGCCGACGAACGTCCGGCCTCGGCGCTCGAAGACCGTCGCGAGGCCGGGATCGCCACTCCCCTCGGGGACCAGGGTGTAGGTGCCGGGCGCGAGGTCCCCCTCGATCGGCGCGACGACGTAGGCCGTGCCGACGTCCTGGCCATCCGGGTCGATCGTCAGGCGCAGTTGCGCCGGGCGCCCGGGGCGGAGACGAGGACGACGGCGACGAGCAAGGGGAAGGATCGGTTGAGCATCGTCAGGATCATGGTGCGGCTCCATGCGGGTCGGCACATGGCCGGCCGTCGCGCGTCGCGACGTCCTGGCCTCGGGGCGCCAGCCTACCCGACCCGCCAACGCCGGCCAACGCCCTGGTCCGGGACGTTCCACGACGAGCGTTGGGTCGGCGAACGGGGTAGGGCCGCGCTGTTGGAAACAACTCGGCCTTGCTTCCGAAGGGGGGCGGCACGGGCCTGGAATGCCCCTGAAACGTCGGCGGCGAGACTGTCATCAGGGGTCGAGGGCCCGGCCGAGCCGTCCATCTCATCCCGACAGAACGGCGGGGGCCGCGCCCTCCTGAAGCCTGCCTTTGGAATGACCCGGCCCAGTCGGCCCGACCCGGCTTCCGATGGCGGCGATTTCTGGTAGCATGGAGCCGGTGCTTTGAGCGACTACCCGCTACCCGATGGAGGCGTCGTCATGGCATCGGGAACCCGAACCCCCGCCACGCTTGATGATCTTTCTCGCGTGGAGGGCAAGGCCGAGCTCATCGCCGGGAGGATCGTCCGCCTGATGCCCAGCGGTGACGCCCCCTCCGAGGCGGCCTTCGAAATTGCCGTGAGCCTCCGTGACCATGCTCGGCGGAGCGGTGTGGGGGTCGCCTACCCCGATGGAATCGGCTACGCCCAGCGCCCTCCGCTACCCAGCGGGCGGCAGTCCTTCTCGCCGGATGCCTCCTATTACGTCGGCCCCCGCCCTCGGAATCGAATGCGATTCATTGACGGGGCGCCGACGTTCGCGGTCGAGGTCCGTAGCGAGCAGGACTACGGCGATGCGGCCGAAGCCGCATTGGCCGCCAAGCGTGCCGATTACTTCCAGGCAGGCACTCGCGTGGTTTGGGACGTCGATCCCATGGCAAGGACCGTCGCTGTCTACCGGGCCGATCAGCCGACGCAACCGATGGTCTACAGCCGAAACCAGGTCGCCGATGCCGAGCCCGCGGTGCCGGGATGGCGACTCGCGGTGAACGATCTCTTCCCCTGATGGCCTCCTCGGATCAAACGCCGATCCTGGTCGATTTTGCTTCCGATCGGCTCCCGTCCCGTTTGCCTCTCCTGAAAGCAACTTACTTAAGGAATCGGCACATGGATTTTGAGACCGTGCTCACCACAGTCCGGTCGTGGCCAACGAAGGACCGGCTTCGACTGATCGGGGAGGTCTGGGATGATCTGTCCGAGAAGGACGACCCGGACGAGTTGAGCGAGGAGTTGAAGGAACTTCTCGATCGTCGCATCGAGGCGTTGGAGCAGAACCCGGATGCGGTCACTTCCTGGGAGGTCGTGGAAGCCCGAGCGCTGGAGCGGTTCCGGAAATGACGCTTCCGGTCGTTCTGACCGCGGAGGCTGAGGCGGACTTCGACGCTTCGGCCGACTGGTATGAAGAGCAGGCTGGGCTGGGTGCGAAATTCACGGTCCAGGTGCGAAAGGCCCTGAATCAAGTCGGCCAGATGCCGGAACTTCACAGTGTCCTTCATCAGGACATTCGTCGTGCCAGGGTTCAGAAGTTTCCCTACAACGTTTACTACCGGGTCCGCCCCGACCGCGTCGAAGTACTCGCCGTGCTACACGGCCGCCGTGATCCCTCCGTCTGGAAGAATCGGGCCTGACGATCGGTTGCCGCGGGCCCGCTCCGCGAAGTAGGGAAAATGGCTCGGGAGCCAGGTCGGGAAAAGGGAAAGTCAAGATCGGCTCTCGACCCCGTTTGCCTTCTCGTTTTCCCTCCCTGGCCCCTATCTCTCTCGCCCGTTTTTCCGAAACCTCGACAGTGGAATTCCCGAACCTATCCAACGGGAGGCGACGTCCGACCCCGGCGATCGGGGTGCGCCTTTGGACTTTGGGGGGGCTTGTGAGGATTCTTGGTGAACTCCACCATTCCGCGGGTTCTCGTTCCCTCGTGAAGCGAAAACTACGAAACGAACCCATCGGACGCAATTCTCTGGATCGCATAAGGTTGCGAGCCATTTTCGCGGGCCCGGCGGTGCCGGGGCGGTTCCTAGTGGGGTGGTCGAATGCCTGGACGATCGGGCCCGGGCGGGATAGAACAGGCGGTTGCGAGCCGGACGGATGCGCTCGCCGGGGCCGTTCGCTCAAAACGCGGGCGGGCACCTCGTGGGTCCCGAAGAACACCCTGGAGTCGTCACCAGTCATGCCACGATTCGCCCGATTGGCCCCCACGGCGGCGGTTTTCCTGCTGGCCCTTGTGCCGTTCTCCCCGGCACGGGCGCAGGACCGTCAGCCCCAGGTCCCGCAACTTGAGGTCGAGACGTACACGCTGCCCAACGGCCTGGAGGTCATCCTGCACGAGGACCACACCACGCCGGTCGTGGCCGTCGAACATCTGGTACAAGGTCGGCTCGAAGAACGAGAAGAAGGGCCGCACGGGGTTCGCCCACCTGTTCGAGCACCTGATGTTCCAGGGCTCGGAGCACCACGACAGCGAGTACTTCGAGCCTCTGGAGAAGCTGGGCGCCAACATCAACGGCAGCACCAACACCGACCGGACGAACTACTTCGAGGTCGTCCCCTCCAACGCCCTGGAACGCGCCCTCTGGCTGGAGGCCGACCGCATGGGCTTCCTCCTGCCGGCGCTGACGCAGGAGAAGCTCGACAACCAGCGCGACGTGGTCAAGAACGAGCGCCGGCAGCGGGTCGACAACGTGCCCTACGGCCAGGCGATGGAGCGGATGCTCGAGGCCCTGTACCCGCCCGGCCACCCGTACCACCACAGCGTCATCGGCTCGCTGGCCGACCTCTCGGCCGCCAGCCTGGAGGACGTCAAGAACTTCTTCCGCACCTACTACAACCCGAACAACGCCAGCCTGGTCATCGCCGGCGACATCGACAAGGACGAGGCCAAGCAGCTCGTCGAGAAGTACTTCGGCGCGATCCCGGCCGGGCCGAAGGTCGAGCCGTTGGAGCCGCGGGTGCCGACGCTCGAGGAGCCGAAGCACGTCACGATGACCGACCAGGTCGCCCTGGCCCGGACCCAGCTCGTCCTGGCCGACCGTCCCGGCCGGCGACGACGACGAGCCGGCGCTCGACGTGCTGGCCGCCGTGCTCGGCGGGCTCGACAAGGAGAACCGGCTGTACCGGGCGCTGGAGTACGACCGCCAGCTCGCCGCCCGGACCTCCGCCTCGCACCCGACGCAGCAGCTTTCCGGCACCTTCGAGGTCGAGATCACCGCCCGGCCCGGCCAGGACCTCGACGAGCTGGTCACGATCGCCGACGGCCGAGATCGAGCGTCTCAAGACCGACGGGCCGACCGCCGAGGAGGTCGCCAAGGCCCAGACCGCCCGCGAGAGCGGCCTGATCATGGGCCTCCAGTCGATGCGTACGCAAGGCCGACTTCCTCAACCAGTACAACGTCCAGTTCGGCGACCCGCTGGCCTACAAGGACGAGATGAAGCGCCTCTTCGCCGTGACGCCCGAGGACGTCAAGCGGGTGGCGAACACAGTACCTGACGGCCAACCGCGTCCGGCTCGACGTGACCCCCGGCCCGCGGCCGAGCGGCAACCGGACGCCCCGGTCGACGAGAAGGCCCAGGTCGAGAACGTCGCCGAGGACGCGCCGGTCCAGGACGATTTCGATCGCTCGGTCATGCCCGAGCCGGGCCGACCCCCGAGTTCACCCCGCCGCCGGTCCAGCGCCGGACGCTCTCCAACGGCCTGGAGGTGCTCGTCGCCGAGCGGCACGAGCTGCCGATCCTGACCCTGAACCTGGTCGTCAACGGGGGCAAGAACCTCGAGCCCGAGGGCAAGGACGGCACCGCCGGCCTGATGGCCGACCTGCTGACCGAGGGGACCGACACGCTCGACTCGCTGGAGCTGGCCGGCGCGCTGCTCGGAGATCGGCGCCTCGATGAACGCCGGCAGCGGCCGGGAGTCGAGCGACCTGTCGCTCACCACGCTGACCAAGCACACCGACCGGGCGCCTCGAACTGTTCACCGACGTGCTGCTCCACCCGGCGTTCCCCGAGAAGGAGCTGGAGCGGCTCCGTCAGCAGAACTCTCGCCGCCCTGCTACGACGCGCCGACAGCCCGACGGCCATCGCCGGCGTCGTCTTCCCGAAGGCCCTGTACAGCGAGGCGCACCCCTACGGCCGGATCGACACGGTCGAGTCGGTCCAGGCGATTACCCGAGACGACGTGGTGGCCCTCTACAAGACGCTGTTCCTGCCCAACAACGGCAGCGTGATCGTCGTCGGCGACACGACGCCCGACGAGATCGCCGATCGTCTCGAAACGGCCCTGAAGGACTGGAAGCCCGGCGACGCGCCCGAGTACGAGGTCCCCGAGGCCCCCGGGCCGAGGCCGCTGACGGTCTACCTCGTCGACAAGCCCGGGGCCGCGCAGTCGGTGCTGTACGTCGGCCAGGTCGGCGTCCCCCGGAGCACCCCCGACTACTTCCCGCTTGACCGTGATGAACGCGATCCTGGGCGGCCAGTTCTCCAGCCGGATCAACCTGAACCTCCGCGAGGAGAAGGGCTACACCTACGGGGCCAGCTCGTTCTTCGCCTTCCGCAAGGGCCCCGGCCCGTTCGCGGCCGGCACGTCGGTGCAGACCGAGGTGACGACGCCCGCCCTGGTCGAGCTGGTCAAGGAGATCCGCGACATCACCGGCCCCCGGCCCGCCACCGACGACGGAGCTGGCCTTCGCCAGGGAGAACCTGATCCGCGGCTTCCCCTCGGAGTTCGAGACGACCTTCGGCGTCGCCGGCCAGCTCGCGGACCTGGTCCTCTACGACCTGCCCGACGACTACTTCACGAACTACCAGTCGGAGATCGAGGCCGTGACGACGGAGGACGTCGCCCGCGTGGCGAAGAAGTATCTTGACCCGGACCACATGCTCGTCCTGATCGTCGGCGACCGCGCGCAGATCGAGCCCGAGCTCAAGAGCCTGCCGTATGCCAAGGTCCTCAACGTCCTCGACGCCGACGGCGACCCCGAGCCGACGGTCCCGCTGGCGCCAGGCGAGTCGACCCGCGAGGTTCCATGACGCGACCCGCGACGGTCCGGGACACTCGCCCGGACCGTCGCGGCACACCGTTGCCTCGTTCGTTCGCTTGCGACGGAGATCAATGATCGTGAGGGTGGTTGTGGTCCGCCGGGACGTTCGAGATCACCTCCGGGCGGACGAACGACGACGGATCGAACGGGATGCCGGTCGGCCTGTACCCCGTTGGCGGCGCGGGCGGTCCACCGGGACCATCGAGCCCCTGGCGGATCTCCTGCGTGATGTTGCCAACCTGCATGGCCGCCTGGACGATGGGCCCGCGGTTCTGCGGAACGATGCGGCGGATGTCCCCGGCCAGGCTCCGCCACTGGCTCTCGACGCTGCCGAGCGCCCGGGAAAGCCGGGCGAGATCGGCACCGCCTCGGGCGGCCTGGCGAAACTCCACGACCGCCGCGCGCAACTGCTGGCTCTCGGCGAGCATCCGTCCCCCCTGGGGCACGTCGTCGACGAAGGGTCGGTACATTTGCAGGAACGTATCGACCTGGCCGACCAGCTGGTCCGCCAGCCCCAGCACGGGCGCACCCGCCCCGAACGCGGGCCGCATCGCGACACGTTCCCGGGTGCCGGCCCGACGGCCACGCCGCCCGTCGGCACGCTCATAACGAGTGCCTGGTGGAGATCCGCGTCAATCTGCCCGACGTGCGAGGCCGCCCGCAGGACGGCCTGCGTCGCACCTTGCTGCCTCAACATCGACTCCAGGTGGTGCCAGGCCGCATCGACGTCCTCGAACTGCCGGCGCACCAGGGCCGGGGCGGGATACGTGTTCAGGGCCTGGTCCATCTGGCCGAGCGAGACGGCCAGTTCCCGGGAGTCTTCGAGCAAATGTGCGCCCCTGAGGCGAGCGGCCCATGTCCGAGGTGATGTCCTCGGACAGGTGGCGCACCCGCTGCTCCATCTCGCGAACCATCCCGTTCAGGTTCACGGGGCCCGTCATGTCGAGGGCCTGATGGAGCTGCGTGTCGATCTGTCCGACCCGCTGCGCCGCCCGGTTGACGGCCGGGGAGACGCCACGCTGGGCGAATTGCCCCTCCAGATGATGCCAGGCCGCGTCGATGGACGCATAGGCCTGGCGGACCTGGGCCGGGCGGGCCTGGTCGTGCAGGGCCTGGTGCATCTGCTCGACGGAGACGGCCAGCTCACGGGTGTCCTGAAGCAAATGGCGCCCCTGAGGCGAGCGGCCCATGTCCGAGGCGATGTCCTCGGACAGGTGGCGCACCCGCTGCTCCATCTCGTGGATCATGCGGTTCAGGTCCACGGCCCCACGGTTCGGAGGCGGTGGCGCGTACGGCTGTGCCTGTCCGGCCGAGGCCCAGGACAACGTCATTCCCAGGGCCAGGACCGCGGGTTGTCGCAACAGTGGTATCATGCCCGGCCTCCCGTTGCCGTCTTGGTGTCAATCAATCGTTGCGAGACAATTCTCGTCAGATTTTTGTCCCGTAGGTTCTTGATTCCGCAAGTCCAGTGCCACACAGGCTCGCGGGGCCGCGCGCACGTTGCCGACGGCAGGGAACCCGCCCCATCGCCTGGCCGCCAGGGTCATGGGCCTCGAACTCCTTGCCCCACCATGTGAGGAGTCCGGCCGTTGCGCGAGGTCTCTGGCGACCTCGGCACGGCGGCTGGGCTGCTGCGACGGCACGCCCCTCGGTCAGACGACCGCCCGCAAGTTCCGGAGGCGTCGGACGGCCTCGTCGAGCGTCTCGTCGCGCTTGCAGAAGCAGAAGCGGACGTAGGGGCGGCCCAGGGGCTTGTCGAGGAAGAAGCTCGAACCGGGCACGGTCGCCACGCCGACCTCGCGCACCAGGTGACGGGCGAAGGCCAGGTCGTCCGGGGCGTCGCCGACGAAGGCGGAGAAATCGGCCATCACGTAGTAGGCCCCGTGCGGCAATTCGAGGTCGAAGCCGATCTCGACCAGCGCCGGCAGAGCCGGTCGCGGCGGGCCTGGTAGTCGGCCGCCAGCCGGTCGTAGTACGGGCGGGGCAGGCGGTAGGCCACGGCGCCGGCCTCTTGCAGCGGGGCCGCGGCGCCGATCGAGACGAAGTCGTGGGTCTGCCGGAACGCCCAGGTCAGCGTCGGCGGGGCGATCATGGTGCCGATCCGCCAGCCGGTCACGGCAAACGTCTTCGACATCCCGCTGATCGTGACCGTCCGCTCGCGCATGCCGTCGAGGGTGGCCAGCGCGACGTGCGCCGGCCGTCGTAGACGATGTGCTCATAAATCTCGTCGGTGATGGCGACGACGTCCCACTTCCGGCACAGGGCGGCGACCTGCTCCAGCTCGTCCCTGGTGAAGACGGTGCCGGTCGGGTTGTTCGGGTTGCACAGGACGATGGCCTTGGTGCGGTCGTTGAAGGCGGCGGCCAGCTCGTCGGGGTCGAACGACCAGTGCGGCGGGCGGATCGGCACGAACCGCGGCTCGGCCCCGGCGATCACGCAATCGGGCCAGTAGTTCTCGTAGAACGGCTGGGACAGGATCACCTCGTCGCCGGGGTTGATCAGCGCGAGCAGGGCGACGAGCATCGCCTCGGTGCTGCCGCAGGTGACGGTGATCTCGGTCTCGGGATCGACCTCAAGGCCGAGGTGCCAGGCGGCGTGCTCGGCGACGGCCTGCCGCAGGCTGGTCGCCCCCCAGGTGATGGCGTACTGGTTGACGTCGTCCCGGATGGCGCGGCAGGCGGCCTCCTTGACCTCCTCGGGGGCGGGGAAATCCGGCATGCCCTGGGCCAGGTTCACCGCGCCGTGCAACCGCGCCTCGATCGACATCCCGCGGATCACGCTCTCGGTAAACCGGGTCGCCTTCTGGGAAAGCAGGGGTCCGTGCATGGGATGGGCTCGAACTCGGCACAGGAATGGAAAACGTGGTCTCGCCCGGAGACCTTGTCCGGGGGCCTGATTCTCGCCTGGCCGGGCCGTCCTCCGCAACGGTTCGGGGCACACGGCCCCGTAACCGTCGCCCTCTCCCCGGCGCATCCGGCCCAGGCCGCGCGTCCGTCACCGGGTGTCCCCAAGGGGACGGAAACAACGCCGAGACCGCCCGCCCGACGCCGATACGACAACCGGATACCCGGAAGTGACGGCATGGAGGCCGACCCGAGCGTTCTGAAACCGGGACTCGCAGGCGACCCGGTCCACCGGCTGTGGCATGACATGACACGGCACGGCGGGCCGACCGGTCGGGGAGGTGCGACGGATGGCGGCGAAGCGCAAGGATGCACAGCACGGTCGACGGGCGTTCCGACCAGCTCTCGACGGGGCCCTGGAGGGCCGGGCCTTGATGTCCGGGCTGAACGTCTGGCAACCCGGGCTGGCCCGGATGATCGCCCAGCGGGCCCAGGCCCCGGTTCCGGTGCCAGCCGCCGGCCCCCATTACAATCCGACGCTGCGGCAACTGCTCAACCAGCGCGTCGCCGCCCGGCAGCAGCCGCAGGCCCCGCCGCTGCGAATCCACTACAATTTTCAGACGTTCTCGGGGGGTCAGGGGGTACGGATCGTCGATTCGACGGGCGAGGCCTTTGACGTCCAGATCATCGGTACGGGCACCGTCCGCGCCGAGCCGCTGGCCAACGGGACGGTCAAGATCATGGCCATCGGCACGACGCCCCAGTCGGAGCTGATCATCGACCCGGTCGTGCCGACCTCCCATCTCGGACTGGCCCACAATTATCTGCAGCAGTACGGCACCCGCGACGAGATCCTGAACGTCGGCGCCATCGACGTGCTCAGCGGGCGGATCGGCCAGATCTCCGGCTTCCGCACGGTGGACCTCTACGGGCCGATCACGATCCTCGACTCCTACGTCAACCCCGCAGGACGCCCCTCGTGTGGAACGGATCGCCCTGAACGCGATGAAGCCCGGCGCGCTGATCAACGTGGCGGGGGACCTCGACACGCTCGACATCTTCACCAGTGCCGAGATGATCGGCGAGGGCTCCGGGCTCCGGATCGGCCGCGACCTGAACTGGTTGAACGTCCGCGGCGACCTGAAGCTCGGCGACAGCGGCTCGGTGATCGTGGGCCGCGACCTGGGCCGGTTCCCCCAGCCGGTCAAGGGGACCGGCGTCGGCGGCCAGGGGGTGCTGGTCCAGGGGAACTTCCTGATCGACCCGACCAGCTTCTTCCTGATCCGTCGCGACCTGGCCGGCCCGCTGATCGTCCTCGGCGACCTGGTCGGGACCGACAACATCATCATCGAGGGGACATCTCGGGACCGGTGACGGTCCTGGGCCGACCATCGCGGCCCCAGACCCCTTCGTGGTCCCGACAATCCCGACCCCCTGAGCGGTCGGCTGGACAGGGCATCAATTCATGGCCTGATGGGCAACTGTCCATCAGGCCATGAGTCGTCCGGTCGGCCCCGAGGACACCGGGCGAGTGACGCGGCCGGGGTTCGGTTCCGTGACGCGGGCAGGGCACCAAGGGCCATTGACGAACTTCCCTCCTGTCCTAAAGATAGGACAACCCACTTGTCCCTTCTGTCCGGCAATGATGGTGCCCGCCGTCGTGCCGACGACGAGAACCTCGACGACCTGTCGAGGGGAGGAGAGATCATGGTCAAGCGAATCGAGCCGATCGGGGACAGCATGGGGCTGGTCATCGACCGCGCCGTGCTGGACTTGCTCCAGATCGACCGCGATACGGACCTGGAAATCACCGTGACTCCGGATGGTCAAGGTTTGACGATTCGCCCCTTGCCCACCGACGACCATCGTGCGCGGGCCCGGGCTTCCGCCGAACGGATGATGGACATTCACGGCGAGGCGCTCCAGAAACTGGCCCACTCGTGAACCCCATTTTCCTGGACCTGGAAGACATCCTCTCTCTCCATCAAGCCCAGTTGCATCGTTATGGCGGATCAGACGGGGTCCGCGACGAAGGGCTCCTCCGGTCCGCTCTGGCGATGCCACGGATGACCTTTGGTGGCGCGTATCTCCACGACGACCCATTTTTCATGGCCGCCGCCTACCTCTATCACATCACGATGAACCACGCGTTCGTGGATGGGAACAAGCGTACCGGCCTCCTGGCTGCCCTGGTCTTCCTGGATCTGAATGGATATCCGATCGACCGGGAGGATTCCTCTCTGTACTCGATCACCATGGACGTGGCGTCCGGCCGGGCCGGGAAGGACGAGGTGGCCCGGGCCCTGCGAGCTTTGGCGGGGCCCGGCCCGAGGGGTAGCGTTGGCGCATTCGCTCCGCGCCTCAGCTGGTGATCCCCTTGGTCAGGTGCATGAAGGCCGTTTCGAGGTTGATCTCGTCCTCCTTGAACAGGGTCAGCTCGTAGCCCTGCTCGATGAGCCGCTGGGCGAGCACGCTGTACTGGACGACGCCCTCGCTGAGCTTGACGATCAGGGCGTCGGTGCCCGGCTTGGCCTGGACGTTCTCGACCTCGGGCTGGGATTCGAGGAAGTTGGCGGCGTCGTTCTGGCGGTCGGCGACGGCGATGTTCAGGACGATGTCGGTGCGGACCTGCCGCATCACGTCGACCACCGCGCCGTTGACCAGCAGCGCGCCCTGCTCGATGATGCCGATCTTGTTGCAGATGTCGGCCAGCTCGGGCAGGATGTGGCTGGAGACCAGGATCGTCTTGCCCATCGCCCGCAGCTCCTTGAGCAGGGCGCGGATCTCGATGCGGGCGCGGGGGTCGAGGCCCGCGGCCGGCTCGTCGAGCAGCAGCACCTGGGGGTCGTGCAGCAGCACGCGGGCCAGGCCGAGCCGCTGGGTCATGCCCGCGCGAGAGGCTGGTGACCAGGGCGTCGCGCTTGTAGGTCAGGTCGACCAGTTCGAGCACCTCCTCGCAGATCTTCTTGCGCGCGGCCCCCTTGATGCGGTAGGCGGCGGCGAAGAATTCGAGGTACTCGATCACCTTCATGTCGTCGTAGACGCCGAAGAAGTCGGGCATGTAGCCGATCGACCGGCGGATGTCCTTGGCGCCGGTGTAGATCGAGTGGCCGCAGACGTACGCCTCGCCCCAGGTCGGGTTCAGCAGCGTGGCGAGGATGCGCATCGTCGTCGTCTTGCCGGCGCCGTTGGGGCCGATGAAGCCGTAGACGTCCCCCGGGTGGAGCACCAGGTTCAGCCGGTTCAGGGCGTAGAGGTCGCCGTACATCTTGGTCAGGTCGCGGGTCTCGATCATCGGCCCGGGGCCGCCGGCGCGCGAGCCGTTGCCGTTCGGAGAGGCGGCCGTGTCCTGGTTCATGGCTGAGGTCTCGGGTGAAGGCAGGGGGCTGAAGCCGAATGGGTGTACGAGACGGTCGGTCGGGCCTGCGTAGTAGACCGCCAATGACAAAACGGTGGGATGACCGATGACAGAAGTCTTTTGTCATCATGGAATTCTGCCATCTGTCATCCCACCGCTTTCGGGCTGCCGGTCTACTACAGGAGAGCGTCAGTCGCCGATCATAATGATGGCGTCGTCGGCCGCGGTCTCGTCGTCGGGTTTCGCGGCGTCCGTCGAGGTCTCGCCGTCGTCGGGACGGCCCAGGGGCAGGATGACCCGCAGCAGGCTGGTCTGGTCGATCTGGGGGGCGCTCGGGGCGCCGGTCAGGATCGAGTTCGGCCAGCGGGCCGTCGACCCGGGCCACCAGCATCGGCCGGTCCAGCGGGAGCTGGCCGGAGAGGTCCAGGCCCCGGAAGGCCGTGGAGGGTGGGGCCGGGGTCTTGTCGGCCATGCCGCCCGCGGAACATCGCCACCCGGGCGATGTCGGCCACGGGCGGTTCGAGGCAGACGCCTCGCTCGGTCGCGCGATAGATAATTCCCCTGCTCGGTGACGAACCGCCGCGCCCGCTCCTCCAGGTAGCCCGACAGCGGCCGCATCCGGCTGGTCACGTTGACCTGCACCGTCGCCCCCGGCGCGATCGTGCCGAGCTGGTCGTAGACCTGGCCGCCGAAGAACAGCGCGGCCTCCTCCAGCGGGCGATCGGAGACGTTCGTGATCGTGCCGGCGAGCCGGTCGGTGCCGACGACCTCCAGGTCGGCCTCGACCATCGGCCCGCCGACGCACGGCCGTTCCAGCGGGAGGAGAAGCTCTTGGTGCTCCAGATCGGGATGCGCACGCCCCGCAGGCGCTCGACCTCGCCCGGCGGGCCCGTAGGCGTAGCCGCCGCCCGAGAGGCTGAACCCGCTGGAGTTGCCGCCGCCGAACTGCACGTCGGCCGGGCCGAACCAGCTCGTCAGCCGCTCGGTGCCGGCGGAGGTCGCCGACGGGGCGACCGCGGGGCCGACCCCCCGGGGCCTCGCGGCGTGACGGTCAGGTCGTAGTCGCGGTTCTGCGGGCTGAACAGGGTCATCCAGCTCGACCCCCGGACCAGGCCGTCGGCCTGGTCCACGTCCACCACGTCGAGCTTGACGATCTTCAGCTCGGTCCCCTTGAGCCGGTAGGCCGCGATGTACGCCAGGGCGCTGACGACGATGACGATCGCCGGGAAGGTGATCCAGGTCAGCTCCATCCGCTTGACGACCTTCTTGAGGAAGAAGTAGTCGCCGGGGCCGATCAGCAGGATGTAGAGGAAGACGAAGAAGGCGACCCAGCCGAACGGCACGAGCGAGACGCCCGGCGGCCGGTCCATCGCCCGGTGGAGGATCGCTCGACAGGTCGCTGATCGGGTTCTGGAAGAAGGCCCCGCCGCCGCCGGTCGCCGAGGCCGGTTCGGCACCGGCCGGGGCGCTCGAGGTCGAGCGCGCGCGCCCAGAACAGGCGGCGGTCCTCCCACTTGGAGAACGGCGGCTGATCCACGTCGAGGCCGACCAGCGTGACCCGGCCGAACCCGTCGGCGCCGCGGACGACCAGCGGCGTCTCGACCGTCGCGGCCAGCACCCGCCGCCCTCGCGCCTCGGCCCCGTCGAGCCGGGCGACCGTCATCGAGCCGCCCAGGGGGATGAGCTGGTTCGTGGACGACCCGGCGAACGCCTCGATCTCGCCCGAGTCGTTGAGCCTCGTGGTCCCGGCCGGCACGGCCGGCAGCAGGTCGCCGAGCAGCTCGCGGGCGACCTGCCAGTTCGAGGCCACCGCGACGACCAGGTGCCCGCCGTTGCGCACCCAGCGCCGCAGGCCGTCGCCACGGTTGCGCAGGTCGTCCATCACGGCCGTGTCGTTGGTGTCGAGCACGATCACGTCGGCGCCGTCGTAGCCGTACCAGCGGCCGGGCAGGCCGGATGGCACCGTCGGCGCGACGACGACCAGCTCGGTGCTGCCCTCGCGGCCCGCCGAGGTCGCCGCCGAGAAGCCGGCCAGCGAGGCGACCTCGGCCACGCCCTGGGGGTTGCCCAGGGTCACGACCAGGGTTTGCGACGGGTCGAGCCCGGTCGGCGGGTTGCCGCCGGGCAGGTCTTCCGGGTGGACGGGACGCGAGGCGGCCCGCCCCCGCTCGTCGCGGACCCGCACGGTGATGTCCGCCATCCGCGTGCCGGGCCGCACGTAGGCCACGAAGGTGGCGAGCCCCCGGGCCTCGTCCACCACCACCGGCATGGTGAAGTGGGTCGGCACGCCGTCGGCGTCGGGCACCTCGACGTCCAGCGTTCCGCTGAACCGCCCGTCGTGGCTGGTCAGGTCCACCCAGATCGGCGTCCAGGCGCCGATCTTGTAGCGTGTCGTCGAGCCCGACCCGGATGTTCTCGACCTCCACCGGCCGGTCCTGCGCCCGTGCCGGGGCCGGGGTCGCCCCGATGACGGCCGCGATCAGCAACCCGGCCCGCCAGGCCGTCGCGAGAACCCGGCAGGGACGCTCTTGCAAATTCATGGTGTCGAGTCTCGGAATTCGCGGACGAAGATCACGCCAGACGCAAGAAAGCCCATCCCAGTCTTCGTAGGTCATCGGCCCTCGGTCATCGGCCCTCGGCCCTCGGTCCTCGGTCAGAAGGGCCCGTTCCGGGTTGGACCTCGCTCACAAGCTCACGGCTTCTCGGCGGGATCGCACGCGCAAGGAACCTGACCGCAACCGGGGCAGCCCAGACCATATTTTTGCCAGACGGCCGCCTCCAGGTCGACCCCTCGGATGTTGGCCAGGGTGACGAGCCAGGCCAGCACGTCGGCCATCTCACCGGCCAGTTCCTCGGTTGTGCCGTTGCGGAGGGCGGTCGCCAGCTCGCCGAACTCCTCGGCCAGCCAGAGGAACGTGGCCGCGTCGCCCCGCGCCGCGTCCTTGGCCCCGTACAGCTCCCGGATGCGCCGTTGCACCGCCCCGATCGTGAACCCTCCACCCGGTCGTTCGCTCATCGTGCTCCAATCTTAATCGATTCAGGGTCAGGACACGAACGAGATTCAGAGGAACCCCGGCTCATTCCCAGATCGGGACGGGAATTCACCACCGAGACACGGAGCACTCGGAGAAGAAAAGACCGAGTGGAATCAAGAGAGGTCGAAAGAGTGATCGGGGCCCTCGCCGGTGGGCACGAACCGCCGCGGGTTCCTCGGGGACCATCGTAGCCGACCGGCGGCATCGGCCGAAATCCCGGAGTTGGGAGGCACGAGAGTTCCCCGGGTTCCGTGCCGGGGGCCGATCCGCCCAACCCGCAGGTTTTCGAACCGGCCTCTCGCCAGGCGCTCGCGATTCTGGCATGATTCCTGCTGAGGCCCTTCGTGTCGAATCGAACCCGAGGACGCGAGCGTGAGGGTTCCGCTCCCGTTCCGGGGTCTCCCGGACACTTCCGAGGCGAACCTTCCATGCGCTGGCAAGGCAGGCGGCAGAGCGAGAACGTCGAGGACCGTCGCGGCGCACCGACACGCGGCCTGGCGATCGGCGGCGGCGGCACCATCATCCTGATCCTGCTGGGCCTGTTGCTCGGGGTCAACCCGTTGCAACTGCTCCAGAACTTGCCCCAGAACCCGCCACCGGCCCGGCAAGGCCAGGGCGGCGACGCCGGGATCGACGACGAGACGCGCGAGTTCGTCGGCGTCGTCCTGGCCGACACCGAGGACGTCTGGACCGAGCTGTTCCAGCGCGAGCTGAACCGGAAGTACGATGACCCGACCCTGCAACTCTACACCGGCCTGACGCGCACCGACTGCGGCATGGGCCAGTCCGCGATGGGGCCGTTCTACTGCCCGCTCGACCAGACAGTGTACCTGGATGCCAGCTTCTTCCAGGAACTCGCGCAGAAGTACGGCGCCCCCGGCGACTTCGCCCGCGCCTACGTGATCGCCCACGAGATCGGCCACCACGTCCAGTACCTGACAGGCGTCTCCGACCAGGTCCAGCGTGCCCAGCGGCAGGCCGGCAGCCAGGAACAGTCCAACGAATTATCCGTCCGGCTCGAGCTCCAGGCCGACTACCTGGCCGGCGTCTGGGCCCACCACGCCGACCAGAACTGGCAGATCCTCGAGCCCGGCGACGTCCAGGAGGCCCTCGACGCCGCCACCGCCATCGGCGACGACCGCCTCCAGAGCGAGTCGCAGGGCTACGTCGTGCCCGACTCCTTCACCCACGGCACCTCCGAGCAGCGCGTCCGCTGGTTCCGCCGCGGCCTGGAGTCCGGCCAGCTCGACCTCGACAACACCTTCTCCACCGACCGGCTCTGACCCTCCCCTCTTTTCCGGAGCGGGCCCGCGAGACGCGGGCATGACCGAGAGAATGGGGACTCCCCCCGACCCTCCGGGGCCATCCGGGAACACCCTTCCGGTGACGCTGCTGCCGCGGGCCTCACCAGAGTCGCCTGGGCATCTTCGCCGCTCCCCATTGGTTCGTCGATTCCCGGACGCCTCTTGACCACGCCGCCGGAAGTGCGGAAGGATCAATCGAGCCGTGAAGATGATACGAACGAACAGTCGTGTTTTTCCACGAGTTCTCGTTCGTCGACAACGGGTTAGGCCCTAAGACTTTCGCACCATGAAGAAAGTCCGCATGCAAGCCGAAGGTGGAGGCGAGTGGTGGATCGTTGTCCATGACCTCATGGTTGAAGACGGACGTCTACGCCAACTGCGCCCCATTCACGTTTTGACGCACCTCGCCCATTACCACCCGCACGTGAAGGGGGAGCACGTTTTCGCGCTTTCCCTGGCACTGGAGAATAAGCTATTTGGCGTGCGGTATCATCAGGCGGAGTTGATGCGGGCTATTGCTCCCATTGACCGGGCCATCTATCAGCACAGTATTCAGGAGTATGCTGGAGAGCAGGTTGTCCTGTGCTGCTTGGAAGCATACCTCAACTCCATTTACACCGTTCTTGAGATCATCGGTCAGATCAATCGGCATTTCCACCAAAGCTTGCCGCATGGGTTCCGCGATCAGAGCAAGAAGTTCAATCTCTTCTCATTCGAGAAGTGGCAGTGGCTGCCGCATTTCTACGATGTTCGCGTCGAACTAACCCACTTCAATTCGTCGCTTCCAACCATCCGCGATCGAAAGATTCTTATTGAGTTCACTAGTCCGAGCAATCCACTTCACTTCGACCGTGGCAAACATGAGGTTCCGCTAGACGCGATTCTTGGCTATGTCCACGAACTATTCGCTCTTGCCGACGCTTGGGCTCTTGAAGAATTGAAGCTGATGCCGGTCGAAAACGTGCTGCCGCTCATGACCGAGGCTGTTCTGAACGAACCGCCAACCAACAAAAACATCCAGATCAAAGACGTTCTCGCGCTGATACAAAAGGCCTAACCTCGCGCTGCAGCGGGCCCGGCCCGCCGCGACGCTCTCAGGTCACGCAACGGTTTCCCTCGGCGGGCCGATTCGCTGAGCTTGGGCGTTCGGCGGCGAATGCCACTCGACCGGAGTTTGAGGAGATGGGACGCCTCGGTGCGATCGCTTGCCTCCTACTGACCTTGTCGATGCCTGGGGATGAGACGATCAAGGAGCCCCCGACTCGCCCCGTCTCGATCCGGATCGTCCCCTCGGCTTTCAGGGAGAAGACCGGTCGTTCGATCGAGCTGCATCAGCCGTCGCAGCACTTTTACGTCGTCGTCACCAACACCTCCGGGGAACCTATCCGGCTGTGGCGCGAGTGGTGCAGTTGGGGCTATTTCAACCTGTCCTTCGTCGTCACCGGCGAGGGAGAGAAGGCAGTCGCCGTGACGAAGAAACCGAGGGGGTGGGACAGGAACGTCCCCGATTGGTCGATCGTCCCCCCGGGTGGTCACATGGTCTTCGAGGTCGCGTTCGACGAGGCCATCTGGCAGAATGCGCCTCTGCCGGCCGGCGGAAGGCCTCGGGCCATCGAGATGAAGGCCATCTACGAAGTGCCTGCCGACGACGAGGCGAGGAAGCACGGCGTCTGGAGTGGTCGCATCGTCTCGCCGGAGGAGACTTACACGATCTATCGGTAGTCGCCGGTCGAGGCCGAACGGTCCTGCCCCATCTCGCGCCGCTGCGGCCCCGACCCGCTGAGACAAACATGAGTCCTGGTTGATGGTTAATGATATTTGGCCACCCTGGACACCATTGTGATATCAAGGTACGCTTCGGTTCAAGATTCGAGAACGGACAGTCGAACCCACCGAGGCCCGAACATGAAGCGAACCGGCAAGGCGACCACGGCATCGCGATGATGAAGGTTTGTGGGCCGATAATGATGCATCAATTCGGCTGGAGCGCAAGTGAAGTTCCCGCGACCGATCAGCGCAGCGGCAAAACAACCAGAGTTCCAACTATATGATAGCATATTGCTCGTAGTCCGCATGTCTCCTTTCTCCGGGGGTCGGATCGTGGAAACCACAGGACGATGGCTCTTGGGGCGGACCGCCGCGTTCCTCGTCGCGCTGTCGGTCATGGCCACCTGGACAACCCATTCCCATGCCACGATCCTGGAATTCGATCAGATGCGGGCGCTCGGTGCCGTGGTCCCGATCGTGAGCGGCAACGACGTGCCGCAGGATTATGGGGACCGCGTCGCGGGGACGTTTCAGGCCGTGCCGGGGGGGACGTTCACCTACGGCGAGGCGGGCGAAGGATTCACGCCGAACGTCGTCGTGGAGTATGTCTCGAGCGGCCCGGCGGGGGGCAACGATGTGTCCCTGTGGCAGGACTCGTACGGCGACCTGATGAACGTCGTGTTCGGCAACCAGAGCTCGAACACGCTCAACGTACGTTTGACCTCCGATGCGGGCTTCAACGTGTTGCTCCACGGCTTCGATCTGGGCGGCTGGCCGAACACGGATTACACGATCAACGCGGTGCGCGTGCTGGACGGCGGCAGCGAATTGTTCTCGCAGAGCGACGTGCGGGTCGAGGGGGATTCCACCGGCGCCACGCCACACGTCGTTCGCCTTCGCGACTCCCCTGAGTGGCGCCGACTTGTGGATCGTGATCGACTACAGCAATCTCCCCGGCAACCAGCAAGATAACATCGGCATCGACAACGTCCGGTTCGGACAGGACCCGCCCGCGGTGATCCCCGAGCCCCCGACCTGGCTCTTGCTCGGCCTTGGGTCCGGCGTGTTACCGCGCCTGGTCCAACGCCGGGGGAAAAGGGGATGAACTCTCCCCGCAATGACGGTGCGTGAAGTCCTGCTCCCAGCCCATGCGCCGCGTTCCACGGGCCCTCGGCGTGACCAACGGTCGCCGAGGGGCCGCGGAGCCGGGGCGTCGGGCGGCTCCCTCACACGGTACGCAGATGGCGAACGGCCTGTCCGTCACGATCCGGCGAGCGGAGCTGGCCGACGCGCCCGCGATCGCGGACATTTACAACGAGGCCATCCTGACGACGACGGCGACCTTCGACACCGAGCCGAAAAGCGTGGCCGAGCGCGCGTCGTGGTTGCAGTCTCACGACGAACGGCACCCGGTCCTGGTCGCGGTGGTGGACGGCGAGGTGGTGGGGTGGGCATCGCTGACACCTTGGTCGGATCGCCGGGCCTACGACGACACCGCCGAAACCTCGTTCTTCGTGTCCTCGCGGCAACGGGGGCGGGGCATCGGTCGAACGCTCAAGGAAGCCATCATCGAGGAGGCACGTCGGTTGCGGTTCCACACGCTCATCGTGCGCGTGGCCGAGGAGAGCCGCGAGAGCCTTCATCTCAACGAGAGCGTCGGCTTCGTTCACGTCGGCACGATGAAGGAGGTCGGCCGCAAGTTCGGCCGCCTTCTGAGCGTCCACATCCTGCAGAAGATGCTGGACTGAGCCCGGGGCACGAGCCGACTCGCCACTCCCTCGGCCGCCCCGGTCGAGGGCGCACCGTTGACGGGCCGTGACCGGGGGAATGGGGCCGGGCGGGGTATCCTCCGGGGAGGATGTACGAACCGTCGCCCGTTCGTCGCGGGCATCGTCGCGGGCGGCCCCGGGGGCGCCGGCGCGGCCACCCATCAGTCTCGATTCGTGGCGGGTACCGGGCCCCGGGTTGGGCTCGAGGCGGCCCGTCGGGCAGGGGCGTCGCGTCCCAGAGCCGGAGCGTCGAATCCCAGCTGGCCGAGACGAGGTGATGGCCGTCGGGGCTAAAGGCCACCCGCTCGACGCGGTGGTCGTGACCGTCGAGGCCGAGCAGCGGGTTGCCGTTGGCGACGTCCCAGAGCCGGATGACTCCGTCCATCCCGGACGAGGCGAGCCGGCGGCCGTCGGGGCTGAAGGCCACGCACTCGACCGCCCCGCGATGCCAGGAGAGGTCGCGGATCGGCCGTCCGGTGTCGGCATCGACGAGCCGGATGGTCCCCTGGTGGTTTCCCAGGGCCAGGAGCCGGCCGTCGGGGCTGAAGGCCAGGGCGCGGACGTCCCCGCCGCCCCCGGGGATCGGCGGGAGGAGACGACGGCCGGTCTCGGCATCCCAGAGCACGGCCTTGCCGTCGGCCCCCGCCGTCGCCAGCCGGGCCCCGTCGGGGCGGAGGGCCAGCGCGAAGACCGGGCGTTCCGAGTGGCCGTCGAGGGTTCGGACGGGCGTGTCCGAATCGGGGCCCCAGAGCTTCACGAGGCCGTCGTCGCCCACCGAGACCAGGCCCGCGCCGTCAGGACGGTAGAGGACGGCACGCACCGCGCCCTCGTGGGCCGAGATCGTTCGATCCAGCCGGGCGGGATCGACCCCGACCTGCCAGACCCGGACCGTGCCCTGGAGGTCGCCGGTGGCCAGCCGACAACCGTCCGGGCTGTAGCCGAGGCAGGTCGGCTTCGAGTTCGACGGCCGTAGCAGTTGGCTTTGGAAACGGCCGTTGTCGGCGTCCCAGAAAAACACGGTCCCGTACGCGCCCAACGAGGCCAGTTCCCGGCCGTCCGGGCGGATGGCCACGTCGAGCACCCCCTGGACGTGCCGGCGGAGCACCTGAGGGTTGTCCTCGACGGCGAGGGGCCAGAGCGTCACGGTGCCGTCGAGGCTCGCCGAGGCCAGGCGAGTCGCGCCGGGATCGAAGGCCAGGTCAACGATCGAGGCCCGGTGTCCCCGCAACGCGGCGTGCACCGAGCCGCTGTCCGCGTCCAGGACCTCGATGATCCGCTCGCCGCCGCCGGTGGCCAGCGTCGTGCCGTCGGGGCCATAGGCCAGGGACTCGACCCGGAAGCGGTGCGGCTGCCGTTCCCAGAGGAGCGCCCCGGTTTTGATGTCCCACTGCCGTACCGTGCCCCGGGTGCTGCCGGTGGCCAGCCGACGGCCGTCGGGATGGACCGCCAGGGAAATCGGGAAATCGGTCATCCGCTCGGAACGCGCGAGGACCGCGCCGTTGTCGACGTCGAGGCTCACCCAGCGGGGGCCTCGGATGACCGCCAGGCGGCGGCCGTCACGCAGGAACTCCAGGGAACGCGCGGGGGAGCCGGGAACGTGAACGGCCCAGCGTCGCGCCCCGGTACGAGCATCCCAGAGGATCAAACGGCCCTCGTCATCGCCGGTGGCCAGCATCGTGCCGTCGGGGCTATACGCGACGTCGAGGACGTTTCCCTCATGTCCCTCCAGCACGAGTCGTTCGACTCGCTCGGTCAGGTCCCAGACCGTCGCGGTGCCGTGGGCCCCGACCGCGGCCAGTTGCCGGCCGTCGGGATGGTAGGCCAGGCGCCGCACGGCCTCCCCGACGCCCGGGAGTCGCACGCTGGGGGGGCCGGTCGGAGACTCGCGGAGGTAGATCACGCCGTTACGGCCGGCGTAGGCGAATTGCCGGCCGTCGGGACGAAAGGCGACGGCCCGGGCGGTCTCGCCGACCCCCTCGAAAGTGGGTCGATCGGCATGTCCGAGACGCATCAGGTAGTGCCACTCGAAGCCCCGGAGATCGGCCTGGCCCGGGACCGGCTCATAACGGTCCAGCAAGCGTTGCATGCGATCGGGGTCCGCCTCCTTCCAGGCCTGTTGCGCGAGCTGGATGTCGGCCGCGTACATCGCCTGCCGGAGTTCCTCGCGCGCGGCGATCAAACGGCGGTTGGATTGCTGAACCTCGCGTCTCAGTGCGGCCTCCCGCTCGGCGAGGCGGATCGCCTTCTCCCGCTCGACCTCGGTGCGACGGTGAGCCTGGAACTCCGATTTGAGGGCCAGGCCGGCGCGTCGGGCCTCGAACTGGACATCCTGGCGCCTTTGATCGAGCCGGTACGCCAGCAGTGAGGCCCCAACGGCGATCGTCAGCAAGAGGAAAAAGACCGAGGCGCCCAGCCCCGCCAGCGCGGGATTGCGACGCCCCCAGCGGACCAGGCGCTCGGTGGCGGAGGCCCGACGCGCCCGGATCGGCCGGTCTTCCAGGAACCGCCGCAAGTCCTCGGCCAGCTCGCCGGCCGTCCCGTAACGATGCGACGGCTCGGGCTCGATCGCCTTGTGAACGATCGTCTCCAGGTCGCGCGGCACCGTCGAGGCCCGCAGTCGCAGCCTGGGCGGGGCGGTCCGGGTGACCTGTTGCACCAGGGCCGCGCGGTCGGTCGCGTCGAAGGCCGGACGCAGGGCCAGCATTTCGTAGAGCGTCAGGCCCAGGGCATAGATGTCCGAGCGCGTGTCGCACACGCCCTGGAACCGCTCCGGGGCCATGTATCGCAGCGTGCCGACGATCTCGCCGCTGTCGGTGAGCTCCTCGCTGTCGAGGGACTTCGCCAGGCCGAAGTCCGCCACCCAGACCGTTCCCAGGGCGTCGAGCAAGAGGTTCGAGGGCTTGATGTCGCGGTGCAGCGTTCCCTGGTCGTGGGCATACGCCAACGCCTCGGCCACCTGCACGCCGAGCCTCGCCACGCCCCGCGCGTATCGGCGGGCGGGATCGGCGGTCGCGGAGAGGCCCGCCCCGTCCAGCGCCGTCGTCGTCGAGCGCCGGGGAATCGGCGCGGGAACGGCCGGTTTGCAAGGCCCCGCCCGGGCCTCGAATCGCGAGGGTCGTTGCTCGACACCCGAGGCCCGATCCGTCGGGAACGGAGCCGAAGACGGATCAGCGGGATCGGCCGGATCGAGAGGCTCCATCAACAGGGTGCGGGCCAATCGGTCGCGGGCGGGTTGGCCGGCGTTTTCACAATCGCCCGGATGGACCTTCCCATTGCCCGACGCGGCCGTCGCGTCCTGTCCCTGGAGGCGGCGAACCTCTTCCAGGACCGTATCGAGGCCCTGGCCGGGAATGAACTGCATGACGTAGTAATGCGTGCCGTGTTCCTCGCCGACGCCGAAGACCGGCACGATGTTCGTATGGTGCAGTCGCGCCACGGCGCGGGCCTCGCTGAGAAACCGGCGCAACGCCCGGCGATCGGTCGTCCCGAGGACCTTCAGGGCGACCCGGCGGCCCAGCGACTCCTGCTCGGCCTCGTAGACGACGCCCATCCCGCCCCGGCCGACCTCGCGGACAATACGGTAATCGCCCAGCCGCTCGGGCGCGTGTGGGCGCCGGGCCGGATGGCCCGGTCGGCGCGGGACAGGGTGAACTCGTCCGACCCGGGCTTCAGCTCCTCGACCGCCAGCAGGGCCGGGAACACGGCGCGGACCTCCTCGGCCAGGGCGGGGAACCGCGCGGCGTAGTCCTCGATCGTCGGCCGCTCGCCCCGCCGACGGCGCTCCAGGAACTCCTCGACGAGCATCTCCAACGGGTTCGGGTCGTCGAGCGATCCGGACATCGGGCACGCTCCGTCCACGGGCTCAGCGGTCGAGGAAGCCGGGGACCGCTTCAAGGGCCTTCTGGAGCCGGGCCAAAGCACGGACGTAACGGTTGCTGGCGGCGGTCCTGGAGAGGCCGAGCACGACGGCGACCTCGTGGTTGCTCAGCTCCTCGAAGTTGCGCAGGGCGATGATCTCGCGGTCGATCGGGTCGAGCTGATCGAGGGCCGCCTGGAGCTGTGCCCGACGCTCGGAACGCAGGGCCGCCTGGCTGGCCGAGGAGAACCGGCCGAGCAGCCGCTCGGCCAGCGTGGCGTTGCTGGCCTCGGGGATCGCCCCGTGCTGGATCGACACCTCGCGGCCGGCGTCGCGCATCGCGGCGCCGAGATGTTGGCGATGCACCCGCGACAACCGCTGGCCGGTCAGCAGCCGCAGCCAGAGGAAGAACGGGACCCGGGGCTCGGCGAGGTAGCCGGGGAGCTGCTCGACCAGGTCGAGGTAGGCTTCCTGGAGCACGTCGGACGGGTCGACCCGCCCCTGGAGCCGACGGTCCAGCCGCAGGCGGACCATCGCCCGCAGCCGTGGGCGGTGCTCCGAGAACACTTCGGCCAGCGCCTCGGGGTCGCCGTGGGCCGCCCTGTGCAGGATCGCCTCGCTGTCGTCCGGCGCGTTCCGCATGAGTTGTCCCATGATGAGCCAAGACGTCGCGACATCCCGGGATCATACCCGGCGGGTCGGGCCATCGGAAGAGATCGCCCGCCAGTGGCCCGGCCCGGCGTTCCATCAGTAGCCCCGCTTCTCCCGCTCCTCCTGTCGCAGGATCCGCTCTCGCATCTGCAATTCATGGTCCTGTTCAATCTGGGCGGCGCTCTTGATGGTGTTCTGGCCCTCGCCACCGTAGATCACCACCGTCGAGGTGTTGTGGCCGCGTATGATCCGGTCGTCCCCCTGGCCGCCGTGGACGGTCACGTTCCGGGCGTCGTCGCCGATGTCGATGGAGTCGTTCCCGAGACTGCCCCGGAGGGTCACGGCGATCGGAGGGGCCAGTGCCCCCGGTCGGTAACTGATGCTGTCGTCGCCCTCCCCGCCGTTGACGATGATCTCCCGCACGTCGCTCGCGTCGAAGACCCGCGTCCCTCCAGACAGGCCCTCGACCTGGACGTATTCGGCGGTCGTCGAGACCTTGAGGATGTCGTCCCCGGCGGTGCCCTCGACCGTCAGCACGCCGTCGACCAGCCCGGCCGTCAGCAGCCGCCGGCCTTCGAGCGCGTCGGTGACGGGGACGAACCGGGTGGGGCGTCGCCGGGCCGGGCCGACCCGTCGAGGGCCGCCCCGGGCCTGGCTCTCATCGAACAGTTGCGCGTTCATCGTATTGGGTTCCGTGATTTTGGGCCGTTCGGCCCTGTTCCCTTGCGACCTGGTGGATGGAGACGGTCGATCGGGCCGTCTCCCACACCCGCTCATGGCAATTTGGGAAGAGAGGTCGGCGGGATTTCCTTCTTCGAGTTGCCATGTTTCTTCGTCTGCCAATTTCCGAGCTCATCATTGATCTGATCCTGCTGGAGTTTCTCATGCGCGCTCATCAGCGCATCGAACATGGGTTGAGGCAACGGGTCCCTGGTGCTGTGGTCCGGGACGCTGTCAAAGTCGTCGTTCTGGACCTGGACGTCATACGAGAGCTTGCCCACCGTGATGCCATCGTGGCCGTCGCCGCCGTCGATCACCGCGTGGGCGGTTCCCCGCCCAATGTAGATATAATCATTCCCAGATCCGCCGTTGAGGGTCACGTCGGAGATGCCGTCCGCGAACAGGAACTCGTCGTTCCCCTGGCCGCCGTGGGCCGTCACGTTCCGGGCGCCGTCGCTGACCGCGATCGTGTCGTCTCCCGGACCGCCTCTCAGGAACACGTCGATCTGGTTGGAGAACACCGGATCGTAAAAGAGGCTGTCGTTCCCTTCGCCGCCGCTGACGACGAGTTCCTTGACGTGGTTCGAATCGTAGACGGTTGCCCCTCCGTTCATGTCTTCGACCATGAAATACTGGAGGTTGAACGAGCCCGGAAGCCCCATCTGGTTGGGGGATTGGTTGGCGTACTGGTTCGCCGGGACCGGATGGACATAAACCCAGTCGTCCCCGGCGGTGCCCTCGATGGTCAGCACGCCATCGACCAGCGTGGCCGTCAACAGTTGCCGGCCTTCCAGCGCGTCGGTGGCGGGGACGAACCGGGTGTTGTGCCGCCGGGCCGGGCCGATTCGCGCCGAGGTCCGCCCCGGGCCCGAGCTCGCCGAACAATCGCATGAGCATGTTTATCCTCCCCTGTTGATTCACGACCACTGGCCCAACCGGCGTCCGATGGCGCCGGCGCCCGCGACGTTCGCGGCGTGCCTCTACTCGTGGATTTGCGCGCCCCGGCGGATCGTCCACAGCCCATTCTCAAAAAATGTCGGCCGGCCTCCGCGAATTCGGACGTCAAGGACGTTCCCGACGCGTGCGTCGACGCCTCTGGGCCTCATGCGAGTCGGCGCCGTCGTTCGCGACGGCCGGGTCGCGGCCGTCCCGGCCACTCGACCAATCCGTCACGCCCTTCCGGTTTTTCGCTTGTCCAGTCGCCGCAGACAGCACAACATGAATCGTGGAGGTGGCGCTTGCCAGCAAGCCCGTCGTGATGGTTCACGACGTTTCGATTGCCGAATCCGTGTTCGTCCCTCGTCACGCGGCGCGACTGCCGAACGCATGGAAATCGGGCAACCCGGGTCGATCGGAATGGTGTCGGGTGGTCTCCACGCCCTCCGATTCCAACCGGAGGATCGGCGAAGGCCGTCCTGAAGACGGAGAACGGCACATGCCCGACTCGTTGAACTTGCTCGCGTTGATCGTTGCCCTGTCCGCGTACCTCGCGGCCATTCGGTTCTTCGCGCAGGAGCGGCTGGCGAGCACCCTGCCTCCTCCCAATGCGCGGGCACTCAAGGTGCTCCTCTTCCGCCTTGTTTTCGCGGACGTCCCCCTGGTGATCGCGGGGGTGCTTCTGACCTGGCAGCTTTTCGAGGGACCGCTTCAGACGTCCCCCGGACAGACCCGGTCGTGGTGGGTCGCCTTCCTGTTCTGCGTGGCGGTCGGCGTCATGGCGTTGTACCACCTTCTGAGCTGGAAGAGGAGCATCGAGGAATACTGGAAACTTCCACGGCTAACCGTGAACTCAAATCGCGGAACGGCGCGCGGCCTGGGAGGAACATACGGGCCCGAGGCCGTTCCGAAGCATTCCCAGCCCGGTTCGGCGTCCCGTCCCCTTCCCTGAACGCCCCGGGGCCCCGAGGTTCAACGTCCATGTCAACGCCCGCCCTGTTGATTGTGGTTGCCGCGATCCTGGCCGCGGACGGCCCTGTTGCCGCGCCTCCTGAGGCGTGGATGACCGCCGCGGCCGACTACAGCGCGTCCAGGCACGGTCAAACGATGGTCGTCCTCTTCGACGGCGATCGCGTCTTCGAGCGTTACGACAACGGCGGGGCGCCGGGACGCTCCAGATGCTCGCCAGCGGCAGCAAGAGTTTTGTCGGCCTCGCCGCCGTCGCGGCCGTGCAGGACGGGCTCATCACGCTCGATGACCCCGCGTCCGAGAGCCTCGTCGAATGGAAGTCGGACGCGAAGAAGTCGACGATCACCTACCGACAGTTGTTGACAATGACCAGCGGCCTGACGCCCGGCGAACGGGGCGCCGCGGTGCGGGCCCGGCATGGAAGGACATCGCCGCGAAGCCGTTAACGTCGCTGCCCGGCGAGCGGTTCGCGTATGGAGCGTACCACCTCAACGCTTTCGCGTATGCAATGGAGCGGACGTTGGGCTCGGAGACGTTCGAGGCGTACCTCGACCGTCGCATCCTCAACGCGATCGGCGTGACGGTCGCATGGCGGTTCCGGTGCCGGGACGGGCATCCGCAGGTCGGGGGCGGGGCCTTCATGACCGCGCGGGACTGGGCCACCTTCGGCGAGTTCGTTCGCCAGGGAGGACGCTGGAAGGACACGCAGGTGATCGACGGACCGTTGCTGGCGGCCTGCTTCCAGGGCACCGAAGCCAACCCGGTGTATGGCCTGACGTGGTGGCTCAAGAAGCCGGTCACGGCCAGCTTGCGTCGGAAGGTCCCCCTCCTCGCGCGGGAGTGGGCGGACGTGGCGAATGCCGACTGGTTGCCGGCGGACCTCGTCGCGGCCTGCGGAGCGGGAAAGCAGCGTTTGTATGTCATCCCCTCCCTCAAGCTGGTGGTCGTGCGACAGGGCACCCTGAGTCCGGGGTTCGCCGACATCGAGTTCCTGAGCCAGTTGCTTCGCGGCAAGCCCGCGAGCAAATAAGCCGCGATTCGTGGCCCCCGCCGAGTGGCACTCCGCGATCTTGGCCTTTTCCTCAAGCTCTGGCGTATAGAATGGTTGCGGCGGGGCTCTTCTCGGTGGATCGACCAGACTTCCCTCGTGGAACCCGACATGCGGTGACGAAACAATCGGGAGAGCGGAGGAGAGCGGACAGGGCCGTTTCGTTCTCGGCTTTTGTAGGGCAGACTTCAGCCTGCCGTCTTCGCCGGTTCGAGGAAGACGGCAGGCTGAAGCCTGCCCTACTGGAAAACGAAACGGCCCTGGGAGAGCGGACGGGTGGCTGGTTTCGTCGATCGAACCGGAGTATCATTTTCAGTATGTCCCTGATCGACGCCATTCGGGCCAAGATCGTTGGCGACCAATTCGAGTTCTCGAAACACGCGGTCGATCAATCGATCGTGCGCGGCATCAGCGTGTCGGAACTTCGCGAGGCGGTCGCCGCCGCGGACGTCATCGAAGATTACCCGGGGGACAAGTACGGTCCGAGTTGCCTCGTGTTGGGCTTCACGGACGCTGGGCGGCCTCTGCACATCCAATGCAGCTATCCATCCCGCCCCCTGGTGAAGATCATCACCCTCTACGAGCCGTGTCCCGATCAGTGGATCGACCACCGGACGAGGAAGTGAGCGGTAGGATGGAACATGATCCGGATTGCCAGGAGGTCAGTGTCGAGCGTCGAGTGACCTACACTCTGGAGCTGGATGGCCGCTTCGTCGTCGTCGAGAACGTGCCGGCGCGCGTCAACCTGGACACGGGCGAACAGTTCTTCGCGCCCCAAACCGTGGAACGGCTTCAGCGAATGATCCGGGGCGGTGAGCCGCCGATTCGGGTCCTCGAAACGCCCGTGTATCAATTCGCTGGGTAACCACCGCCCCGAAGCTCATCCAGGGCCAAGCTCGCGGCGGGTGCCACGGGCGACTCCACGACCCGTGCTCTGATGTCGAACCGGAGCACTGCTCGCAAAGCGCCCGTGCCACCCGGCGGGGGGTCGGATCACCCTGACGAGAAACGCCCTCCGGCTCGGGTTGACCGGAACGCGCGGGGCTGCTATGACTCGCCTCGGGACGTTCCGCGCGCGTGGCGAGTTGTTGGGGAACGGCGTCACGGGCAACGATCGGGGCAGGGGCAAGGAGGCCGGGCCGTGATCGGGAGATGGATCCGGCGGCGACGGCCGATCACCAGGATGCTCCGTTGGCTGGGCCGGCTCGACGGCGCGGGCCGTCGGCCTCTTGGTGTGATCGGGATGATCGGGCTGGTGATCGCGGTCGAGCTCTCGGCTCGACAGTGGGCGCCGGCGAACCTGCTGGCCGCCGCCTGGGGCCAGAGCCGGATCGACGCCGGGACGATCGCGACCGGCTGCGAGGTCCTGGCCATCGGCGATAGCCAGGTGAAGCACGGGCTGCTCTGCCGGGTGCTCGAGCGGACGGCTGGGGGTGCGGGCGTACAACCTCGCGTTGCAAGGGAGCACCGGGCCGCCCACCTATTACATGCTGAAGCGGGCGCTGGAGGCCGGGGCGCGACCGAAGGCGATCGTGCTCGACGGCGAGTTGCTCAACGACGACCCGTTCAAGTGGCCGCACGTGCTGGCCAACGGCCTGACGCTCGTCGAGGGGCTGGAGATGGCCCGGGTCGGCCGCGACCCCAGCGGGCTCGCCGCGCTGGTGCTGGCGAAGCTGCTGAGGACCTACCGGCTCCGCGACGAGATCCGGATCCAGGCGAAGCTGCTCGTCATGGGACGGCGCTACGACCCGATCCTGGGTCCTCAAGAGCCAGCGTCGCAACTGGCGGCGGAACCTCGGGGCGATGGTGCTGGCCCCGCCTCCCGAGCCTCCCCGGCTCGACAGCCCCGCGCTGGTCGCCGCGATCCCCTGGGGCCTGAACCCGGTCAACGCGTCCTACATCGAGCGTCTGCTCGCGATGGCCGACGCCCACGACATCCGCGTCTACTGGCTGCTCTACCCGATCCATCCCCAGGTCCGCCTCGGGCGTCAACAGAGCGGCTGGGACCAGGCCCATCAGGACTACATTCGTGGCCTGCAACGGCGCTTCTCGAACCTGACGGTGCTCGACGGCACGCGCTCGACGTGCCCCCTGGAACTGCTCGGCGACCTCACCCACCTGAACCGGCTCGGTGCCGTGGCCTTCTCCACCGAGGTCGCCGACGCCCTGGCCGCCCTCGGCGCGACCGATCGAAACCGTCCCGAGCCGTCCCCCTCGACGCGCTGGGTCCTCCTGCCGGAGCTGCGCGAGCGCGTGGCCACGGTCGAGGTCGAGGATGACGTGCAATCGTACGAGGCCCTGAAGCGGATCGTCCGCGCCGAGCGGTTGCAACGCCGGGCGCTGGCCGCCGAAACGAGTCGAGGTGAAACGCCGCAAGCCACTGCCAGACGGTAACTTGCGGACGATTTCGTCGGCGCCTTGAGCCGT
The DNA here is from genome assembly GCA_963779675.1 of uncultured Isosphaeraceae bacterium. Taxonomy (GTDB): domain Bacteria; phylum Planctomycetota; class Planctomycetia; order Isosphaerales; family Isosphaeraceae; genus CAVZZM01. The sequence goes on along the minus strand of CAVZZM010000010.1, from coordinate 16,147 downwards.
TGGCATCGCAATATTCTGGTGAGTCCGAGACATCAAGCGTTTGCGGTGGCCATCTCGATCGGTTATGGTTTACTTCTGGACGTAACACACACCGTCCGGTGTCCTGGCGGGTCTCTGGCCCGCCGGTGTCACCCGAGGGGCGTCTCTTCGGAGCGTCCCGGTGAGAACGACGACCCCTGGGTCCGGTCGGCGATGTCCCGGTACACGCCGGCAACCAGGGCGACGAGGGGCCTGTTTCCGCTACGCCCCCGGGGGCCTCGGCGCGATGATCGCCGGCCAGGGGGTTGGCCTTCGTGCCTCGATGACGAGGCGGTCGTCTCGACGTGGGCCGCGCCGGGCCTTTGACGGAACTTGCGAAGTACCGGGCTTCATCATGGCCTCGTGGCGAGGAGGACTCCACTCTTGTTGCATCCGACCGAGGACCGAGCATCCGGGACCAGCCCGTATTGCTCCACCCCGACCACCCCGTTCGTCATCGCGCTGCCCGAGCCGAACCTCGAATTCTCCCAGGACGAGGAATGGTGCCTGGTGCGGCTCGACGACGGCTGGCAGGAGATCCGCTTCCACGACTACTCCGAGCTCTTCGACGTTCCGAGGCTGTACGAGTACCTCTTTTATGATGTCCTCAAGTGCCAGTCCCCCGATGTGATTCGCGAGTTGCTCGCGTCGCAGTTGCGGGACGACGGCCGGGACACCGAGGGGCTGCGGGTCCTCGACCTCGGGGCCGGTAACGGGATGGTCGGCGAGGCCCTGGCCGAGGAGGGCGCCGGACGATCGTCGGCGCCGACATCCTTGACTCGGCGGCCCGCGCGGCGCGTCGCGACCGTCCCGACGTTTACGACGACTACGTCGTCGCCGACCTGACGGCCCTGGAGGGCCCCGTGCGCGATCGGCTCGTCGACCACCGGCTCAATGCCCTGACCTGCGTGGCCGCGCTGGGCTTCGGCGACATCCCTTGCGAGGCGTTCGTCACCGCCTTCAACCTGATCGCCACCGGCGGCGACGTCGCGTTCAACATCAAGGAAGACTTCCTCGATGACCGCAACGACTCGGACTTCGCCCGGTTGATCCGGGGGATGGCCGAGCGGGGCGAGCTGGAGGTGCGGTCGCAACGACGCTACGTCCATCGGTTCTCGACCGGCGGCACGCCGTTGCACTACGTCGCCTTCGCCGGAACAAAGCGCAAGGACGTTTCGGCACGGTCGTGACGATCCAACCTGACAGGACATCGGGCGCCGGGCCTCGCACGAGCACGAGGCCCGTCGCCTCGTTCCACGTATATCGAACCCGCACTACATACATCACATCACATCACATGGAGGACGCTCATCATCATGCAGCCGACATCTCTCGAATTTTTGGCGTGTCCCCATTGCGGCGGCGACCTTGACCTTCTCGGCCCCGAGCACGATGGCCGGCTGGACTGCCGGTCGGGCTGCGGCGCCTACCCGATCGAGGCCGGTGTCCCGCGACTGCTGCCCGAGCTGGCCGGTCGGGACACCGCCCCGCCCGCCGACCTGCAGGACCGGACGCGCGGCAGCTTCGGCGCCCAGTGGAAGATGTTCCGCTACGGCGGCACCACCTGGGGCACCACCGAGGACCAGCGCGTTCGGATCGCGCTTCACGAGCTGGGCTGGCAAGAGAGCGACCTGGCCGGCAAGACGATCCTCGACGCCGGCTGCGGCAACGGCACGCTTTCCAGGGCGCTGGTCGACCGCGGCGCGACGGTCGTCGCGATGGACCTCAGCGAGAGCGTCGTCCGCGCCGAGCAGAACCGGGGCACCGACGGCCTCCACTTCGTCCAGGGCAACCTCTTCTTCCCGCCCCTGAAGCGCGGCGTCTTCGACGCGATCTACTCCTGCGGCGTCTTCCACCACACGCCCGACACCCGTCGCTGCTTCGACGCCCTGGTGCCGACGCTCAAGGAGGACGCCGACGCCCGCTACTTCGTCTGGCTCTATGCCCGCCGCGGCTCATTGTTCAACGCGACGGTCGAGCCGACGATGAAGCTCACCCGGCGGCTGCCAAGCTCGCTGCTGGTGCCGACCTGCAAGGCGATGGCGCCGTTCGTCGAGATCTCCTCAAGGGCCTGCCAGGCCGCCGGGCTGGTCGAGGACGTGCCACGCACCGTCGGCGACCGTGCCGTGCAGCTTCACGACCTGCTCTCGCCGCGTTACGTCCATTATCACAACTACGACGAGACCGCCTCCTGGGCGCGCGAGTCGGGGTTCCAGACGATCGAGCGGGCCCGCTACACCCGTCCCGGCGACGACGTGCCGACGGACCTCGCCACGATCCTCCGCGATTACCACGCGCTGTCACGCCCCGGCTTCGGCCTGCTCTGCCGAGACCGCCAGCCCGCCGAGGCGGCCGTCGCGTAGTCATCCCGATGGTCGAGGGGTCCAGGGGTCGAGGGGTCCAGGGGTCGAGGACCGATTCCCTCGGAATCCCTCGGGGCCCTCGGTCATCGGTAATTGCCCACTGCCCACTCATCGCTCATTGCTCATTGCTCATTGCTGCGAAGAGATCTGATCGTCGAGCAGGTCGGCCGCGGCGTCGATGGTCTGCTTGTCCTCGTCGCGATCGACCAGGGAATTCGCCGCGCGCATGGCCTGGGGCGAGATGGCGTGGATCAGGGGCTGGAGTGCCTCGGCGATGCCGGGGCGGTCGGCCGCGTCGGGTGAGAGCATCAGCAGGGCATCATAAGGGGGGATGGCGCCCCGGGAATCGTCCAGGACGACGAGGTCGAACGCTTCGATCCGGCCGTCGGTGGTGAACGCCGAGATGACGTCCACGTCCCCCCGCGCCACCGATTCGTACATGAACGTCGGATCATAGACGACCCGATCGGCGAACCGCAGGCCGTAGGTGGACTGGATCGCCCGCCACTCGGGACGGCCGAAGAACTCGTAGTCGCCGCCGACCTTGAGCGTCGAGGCGTGCGCGGCGAGATCGGCGATCGTCCGGATGCCGAGCCGCTCGGCCGGTTCCCGTCGCATCGCCAGCGCATAGGCGTTCTCGAATCCGAGCGTGCCCAGGTCGCGAATGCCGTGCTCCGACGCCAGCCAGCCGTCCACCTCGGCCAGCACCTTCCAGTCCTCGGCAGCCTCCTCGCGGCCCATGTAGTTCGACCAGATCGTGCCGGTGTAGTCGACATAAACGTCGATCTCGTTCTTGCTCAACGCATCGAACCCGACGACCGAGCCGAGGCTCTCGACCTTCCGCACCGGGTAGCCGGCCATTTCGAGCCGGCGCGCGATCAGCTCGGCCAGGATGTACTGCTCGGTGAACACCTTGGAACCGATCCGGACCGCGCGACGGTCAACGCCCCGATCGCGCTCGCCGGGGGCGGCCCCGCCTGCTTCCGCCACGATCCCCGAGGGGCCCCTCTGGAACCACGAGGCGAACCGGGGCGCCACCAGGCCGCCGGCGAAGATGGCCGCCAGCAGGCCGAGCGTGACCAGCGCGAGCCCCCGGCGACGCTGGCTGACCGCGCGCTCCAGCAGGCCGATCAGCGAGTCGAGCAGGATCGCCAGCCCGGCCGCGGCCACGCAACCGAACAGCACGGCCACCCAGTTGCGGGTCTGCAAGCCGCTGAAAATATAATTGCCCAGGCTGCGCTGGCCGACCGGCGTGGCGAGCGTCGCCGTGCCGACGATCCAGACGGTCGCCGTCCGCACCCCGGCGATGATCACCGGCGCGGCCAGGGGCAGCTCGACCTTGCGCAGGACCTGCCCCGGCGTCATCCCCATGCCTCGGGCCGCCTCGGTCATCGCCGGGTCCACCGCGAGGATGCCGGTGACGCCGTTACGCAAGATCGGCAAGATGCCGTAGAGCGTCAGCGCGATGACCGTCGGATAAAACCCCAGGGCCGAAATCTCGACGCCGAGAGCGTTCCTGGCCAGGGCCCCAACCCCGCCAAAATCGGCACCATCAGGGCCAGTAGCGCCAGGCTGGGGATCGTCTGGATCACGCTGACGGTCGTCATCACCGGGTAGCGCAGCGACCGCCGACGCACCAGCAAGATCGCCAGCGGCAGGCTGATCGCCAGCCCCGCCGCCAGCGGGATCACGGTGATCATCAGGTGGTTCGCCAGGTTGTCGGGCAGGAAACTTAACTGTCGCAGAAATCGTTCCGACATGATTACCAACCACTGGGCAGGGGGGTTCACCACGGAGACACGGAAATCACGGAGAAGACAAGAGGAGAAGGCGGAAGAAGAAAGAATGGAAAAAATCTAGTTTATTACATATGTCAAAAATAAAAATTATCTAACATATTTAAATTTAATTTATTCGTTTTCTCTTGTTATTTTCATTTTTTATTTTATCGATTTCCTCTTTCCTTCTCCTCTTGTCTTCTCCGTGCTCTCTGCGTCTCCGTGGTGAACCCTCTTATTCAAGCATCTTCTCCAACCGCCGGGCGTGACGGCGCGGGGTTTCCATCAGCCGGGCGACGTCCTCGCCGCCGGGGTCGGTGAGGATCTCGCGCGGGGTGCCGACGCGCGCGAGCCGGCCGCCGGAGAGCACGGCGATCCGGTCGGCCATCAGGAGGGCCTCGGTCATGTCGTGCGTGACCATCACGGTCGTCAGGCCGAGATCGCGGTGGATCTGGGCATACTCGTCCTGGAGACGGTCGCGGTTCAGGGGGTCGATGGCGCCGAACGGCTCGTCCATCAGCATGATCTTCGGCCGCGCCGCCAGCGCACGGGCCAGCCCGACCCGCTGCCGCTGGCCGCCGGAGAGCGCATCCGGCAGGCGGTCGCGGTATTCCGACGGGGGCAACTGGATGAGCTGGAGCAATTCGTCAACTCGCTCCGCGATCTCGGCGGCCGACCAGCTGAGCAGGCGGGGGACCACGGCGATGTTCTCGCCCACGGTCAGGTGCGGGAACAGGCCGACGCCCTGAATCACGTAGCCGATCTGGCGTCGCAGCGCGACGGGGTCGATCTGTCCGGTGTCCTGGCCATCGACGACGATCCGCCCGGAGGACGGGTCGATCAGCCGGTTGATCATCTTCAGGGTCGTCGTCTTGCCGCAGCCCGATTCGCCCAGCAAGGCCACGAACTCGCCGGCGGCGATCTCCAGGCTCACGTCGCGTACCGAGTAGGTCGCGCCTTCGTCGTAACTTTTCGACACGTCTTCAAGCTGGATCATTCCCGGCCCATGCATGCTGGGAGGGGTCAAGGGGTCAAGGGGTCGAAGGGGTCATGGGGTCGTTCATCGGCCATCGGTCATCGGCCATGCGACCCCCGGGCCCTTCCATTCGAGGGCGTGCACTGCGCGATTCCGGGGCCGCCGGCGGCCGGCGTCGTCAGTTGCCGATCGGCGTCAGCTCCACCTTGCGGAACTCGATCGGCGCGCCTTCCGACTGCAACGAGATGGCGCCCTGGGTGACGCTGCAGTTGGTGGCCTCGTTGACGGTGTCGCCGTTGACCTTGATCGTCAGGGCATCCCCCCTGGCGGTGATCTCCATGGTGTTCCACTCGCCGATGGGCTTCTCGGAATCGTCGGTCAGGTTCTTGTGGCGACGGCCCTCGACGCGCTCGGCCTCGTTGGGCACGTCGACCTCGGTACCGATGACCCAGATGTCGCCGGCGTTGTCCTTGGCGAGCTGGCACTCGATCGACTTCGGCCAGATGCCCAGGGCGCCGGGGTCGGAGCAGTGGACCAGCACGCCGTTGTTGCCCCCCTCGGTGCCTTCCGGCCAGCGCCACTCGACGGTCAGCACGTAGTCGTGGAAGTCTCCCTTCTCGGTGCGGATGTAGCCGGCCGGCTTGCCGGTACAGTGCAGGATGCCGTCCTTGACGCTCCAGACGTCTTCCATTTTGGCGTCGTCGCCGGCCAGCACGGCCTTCCAGCCGCTGAGGTCCTTGCCGTTGAACAGTTCGGTGGTCTTCTCCTGGCCTGCGCCGGGGGCAATCAGGGCGCCAGCGCCAGCAGAGCGGCCGTCGCGAATGTGCGTTCGCAGCATGGGTCGATTCTCCGTGGATGCGTTCTCGATCGATTCCCTCTCGGCCCGATCGCCGGAGGCGAACCCCCGCATACCATAACCGCCCAACGGCCCGACTGCACGGTATTACCGCCGCGATCGGGCCTTCAGCCTCCGCTCTCCACCTTCTGGTTTCGACGTGGTCCCTGCCCCTCTCTCCCTTCTCCTGGTAGGGTGGGTCAGCGCAGCGCAACCCACCAATTCCCCACAGGGTGGGCCCGTTCCGCGCAACCCACCAATACGCTTGTTGGGTCGCGTCGCGCGGGCCAGCCCGTCCTGGGGCCCCCATGCGACACACACGCACTAGCCTCGCGGTCCTGGCAATCCTTGTCATCGGCGGCGGTTGGATCGCCCACGGCCAGGGCACGCGACCAGCCGATCGGCCCGACCAGCCGACCGCGCCGGACGCCTCCCTCGCCGAGATGCTGGCGTCGAAGGCCGTCGACCTGACCTACACCTTCGACGACCAGACGATCTACTGGCCGCTCGACGAGCCATTCCACTGGAAGCCGGAGCGCTGGGGCCGCAAGCCCGACGGCACCTGGTACGCCTCGGCCGTTTACGGCGGCAGCGAGCACGGCGGCACGCACCTCGACAGCCCCATCCACTTCGCCGAGGGCCAGGCCACGACCGACCAGATCCCCATCGACAAGCTGATCGGCCCGGCCGTCGTGGTGGACATCACCGACCGTTGCCGGCAAGACCGCGACGACCGCGCTCCGCGTCGAGCGACCTGACCGCCTGGGAGGACGGCCCACGGCCGCATCCCGGACGGCGCCATCGTCCTGGCCCGCACCGGCTGGGGCCGCTACTGGCCCGACAAGAAAGCCTATCTCGGCACCGACGTCCCCGGCGATGTCGCCCACCTGCACTTCCCCGGCTACTCACGCCGAGGCCGTCGACTGGCTCGCGACCGAGCGGTCGATCGCACGGCGTCGGCCTCGACACCCCGAGCCTCGACCACGGCCCGTCGACAGATTTCCCGGCGCATCGAGCCCTCGGCGAGGCCGGCCTCTTCGGCCTGGAAAACGTCGCCAACCTCGACCGCGTGCCCGAGGCCGGCGCCACCCTGATCGCCCTGCCCATGAAGATCGGCGGCGGCACCGGCGGCCCGACCCGCGTCATCGCGATCCTGCCCTGACCGGCCCCGCGCCCGCCGCATGGAAATCAGGCCGGATTGCTCCGAGGCCATGCGTATAAATGCGCATGCGACAATTCGCTCGTTCCGAGGTCGGCATCATGTGTGGTCAGGCGTTTGTTTCCGTGTAAACGGGGGAGCGTGAAGGTGTTCAGACACACGGAAGGCCCTCGATTCTGGGCCCGCGAGGTGGGGCGCTTCGGGCTCTGCGTGGCCATCCTGATGGTCAGGACGGTGGGTGCCGTGCTCCCCGGGTCGATGCTCTGGGTGCTCCTCTGGCCGGTCGCATTTCTTCGCGCGGCCTGGGAACTCAACTGGGGGCGTCCCACCTTCGCCGAATTTCGAACGCTTGCGGGGCCGCCGTTGCTGCCCCGGGGGAGGGCCCTGACATCCCGACGGCTGCTTCTGGGGAGGACGCGGCTCAACCTCGCGAAGCTGCTCTTCCTCTGGCCGGAGAAGCTGGCATCGCGCCGCGGGGCCACGTGCCGGATCGTCGGCGCCGATCGGCTTGCGGAGGTCGGGGCGGGCGGCCCGGCGCTGCTCCTGACGCTTCATTTCGGGCCGCTGGGCATCCTTCTCAACCTGCTGCGTGCCCGCGGGCACCCCGCCGCCATGGTTGCGCTGAAGGGACGGCGACAGCTCCCCTGGTATCGCCGTCATCTGGTCCGCAAACGGGACGCCCCCGCCGGCCTGCTGGCATTGCCGAGCCTGATTGAGCTTGGCCAGGTCTGGGAGATGCGCGACCACCTCGACGCGGGCGGTCATTTGCTGGTCGCCGTCGATGGCGGCCACGGTCGTCATTGCGCCTCGCCGATCATTGATGGCCTCGGCCTCTCGATGAGCACGGGGGCACTCCAGCTCGCGGCGTTGACAGGCGTCCCGGTGGTCCCCTGCCTGATCCGTTCGGGCCCAGCTCTTCTCCCTGACGGTCCACCTGGGAGGGCCCTGGCCGCGGACATCGTCGCGGACAAGCTCGGACGTCCGGCCGCCTGCGCACACCTGCTCCGCGAGTTCCTTCCCACGCTGGCCGCGGCCCCCGAGGAATGCTCCTACGAACTCCTCGCCGCGCTTCGGAGAACCGACCTTGATGCCGGATCGAGGTCAGGAGCGGGGTCGGGGAGCAAACATGAGGGCGAAAACGGGGCCAACGGCACGATCGCCGCGAGGTCAGCTCCGGACGCCCGGACGCCGGGCGACCCGGCGACCGTGGGTTGAGCGTCAGGACGACGCGGGCCCACCCGATCCCGGACGGCAACACACAGCATGATTGTGTTGATGAATTACCCGGGAATCACCCTAACCCAGGATTTGGGGGTTGAGCCGCCACACGGAGAGGTTCAAAACGGCCGCGAAACTGACCCACAGCACGTAGGGGATGAGGAGGACGCCCGCGAGCCGGCGTGCCCGCCAGAACGCCAGCAGGGTGGCAACGAGAAGCACCCAAAGCAACAGGATGTCGACAAATGCCAGGGCGCCGAGGTGCCAGGTGAAGAAGAACCAGCTCCAGAACGCATTGACCACAAGCTGCGCCAGGAACAAGCCCAGGGCGGTTCGGTTCGCACGGAACCCGCCGGCCCGCCAGACCATCCAGGCGGCGATCCCCATCAGGGCGTACAGGACGGTCCAGACCGGCCCGAAGGCCGAGGCCGGCGGCGCCCAACTCGGCTGAACGAGCCGCCCGTAAAACGCGCCGGCGTTCACGGATGCGGCGGCCCCGAGGCCCGCCGCGATGAAGCTGATCGCCAGCCAGCCGAGGAGCCCCAGGACTTGAGTTGGTTTCGACAGAACTATCATGCTTTCATGCTTAACATGAAAAAGTGGTGAGGCGCGGTCTCGCGCGGGAAAAAAAAGGGGACGTAGCTGCTCTGTAGAAAACTTGTGAACTGTCGTCCATGTCGGCTCGTATCATGAGATATGACCACGAGCAAATCCCCGCGTCGGGTGCTCCAGGTCGCCTACGAGGCGGCCCGGGAGGCCCTGCCGGCCTACAGCCACCGCTGCAGCCCCAAGAAGTTCACCCAGCACCAACTCGTCGCCTGCCTGGTGCTCAAGGAGTTCCTCCGCACCGACTACCGCGGGCTCGCCGCGCACCTCGCCGACCACCCCGAGCTGGCCCGGACGATCGACCTGCACGAGCGTCCCCCACTTCACCACCTTCCAGAAGGCCGCCGACGCGGCTGCTCAAGGCCGCCCCGGCCCGCAAGCTCCACGACGCCGTGCTCGACCGGGCGCTGCGCGTCGGAAGGTCCGCAAGCGACGGGTCCGCCTGGCGGCCGTCGATGGCACGGGGATGGAGAGCCGGCACGTCAGCCGGTATTACGTCAAGCGGCGGTCGAAGACCGGAACCGGCACGCAGGAAACGACTTACTCGAAGTATCCCAAGGTCGTCCTGGTCGTCGACTGCACCAGCCACCTGATCCTGCTCGGCGGTGCCCGGCCGCGGCCCCGGGTCGGACCTGCGGCAGTTCCGGGCGGCCTGAAGGCGGCCGCCGGCCGCGCGCGGATCGGGACGCTGCTGGCCGACGCCGACTTCGACGGCGAGTGGGTCCACGAGCATGTCCGCGTCCTTCGGCATCCGGACGATCATCCCGCCGGAGCGGGGCCGACCCTCGGACGAAGCCGCCGGCCGGGAGATGGCGGCGGCGGATGAAGCAACGATTCGACAAGAAGAAGTACGGTCAGCGGTGGCAGGTGGAGACGGTCAACAGCATGATCAAGCGGCGGCTGGGCTCGGCGCTGCGGGCGCGGAGCTACTGGAGCCAGTGCCGCGAGATCGTCCTTCGGAGTCATCACACATAACGTGATGATCGTTATACGTGTCACGGGTTTTCTACAGAGCAACTGCTCAGAAAATACGACAGCCGTCAAAGGCGCAACTCAAGTCAAGGCCAGTATTTTCATCGGTTCGGGTGCCGCCAGAATGGCGGCGTGACGGCTGACACCGGGTTTTCCCCAGTGCCACCCGCCGTAACGGGAGCGGTGGGCGGTGCCCTCCCTACATGACTGGTTCTATGCCAGTGTGATCAACGATGTGGTTTAGCCGATCTTGAACTCGATGCCCGCGACCCTCAGCTCGAGGCCCGCGACCGTCTGCTCGAGGCCCGCGACCGTCTGCTCGAGGCTCGATACCTTCATGTCGAGGCTCTTCAGACCCAGGTCGATCTCGCTCACCGCGTCCGCCAGGGCCTTGATCTGTTGCCGGAGGTCGGCGAGCTGGTCGGCGAGCTGGGCGGCGAGGCTCTCGCCATTGAGCCTCAGCATGCCTCGAATCTCGACGTTTCCGACGAACAGCCCGGCGAACCCTCCGGCCGAGTTCTCGCCCACGACCCCGACGTGGTTCTTATGCTTGCTGATGCCTCGGACGCCGGCGCCGCCGTCGTTGCTGGTGCCGCGAACGCCGTCGCCTCGCGTGGCGATTCCGGCCACGCCGTCCCCGGAGTTCCGGCTCTCGCCGAGCACGCCGATATGGTTGGAGCCCTTGGCGATGCCTCGGACGCCGGCGCCGCCGTCGTTGCTGGTGCCGCGAACGCCGTCGCCTCGCGTGGCGATTCCGGCCACGCCGTCCCCGGAGTTCCGGCTCTCGCCGAGCACGCCGATATGGTTGGAGCCCTTGGCGATGCCTCGGACGCCGGCGCCGCCGTCGTTGCTGGTGCCGCGAACGCCGTCACCATTGTTGTTGCTCCCGATCAGCTCGGACATGGCTCTACTCCGAATGCTGGTTACCTGCGAAGGAAAAACCTGGTGTCAGTTCATATTTCCGGGCCTCGATGTGCCAAAAACATGAACTGACACCGGGTTTTCCCCCGCGGCGGCCTCGCGGATCTGCGGGTTCTCCTCCGTCTCGGCCACCTCGCGCAGCTAAATGAACTGACACTGCTCTGTAGAAATCCTATGAACCGACGCACACCGTCGACCGTATTATGAGATGTGACTACGAGCAAATCACCGCGCCGGGTGTTCCAGGTCGCCTACGAGGCGGCTTGCCGAGCACTCCCCGCGCACCGGCACAAGTTCAGCCCCAAGAAGTTCACCCAGCCGCAGCTGCTGGCGTGCCTGGTGCTCAAGGAGTTCCTCCGCCTCGACTATCGCGGCCTGGCGGAGCATCTGGCGGACCACGCCGACCTCCGCGACGCAGATCGGGCTCAAGACCGTCCCCCACTTCACCACGTTTCAGAAGGCCGCGCAGCGGCTGCTGGCGTCGGTCCCCGGCCGCCGGATGTTCGACGCCGTGCTCGAGCGGGCGCCGAAGGACGGGACCCGGAAACGCCGCGTCCCGCTGGCGGCCGTCGACGGCACGGGGATGGAGTCGCGGCACGTCAGCCGCTATTACGCCAAGCGTCGGTCCGCCGGAGACGTCGACCCCGCAGGACTTACGCGCACTACCCCAAGGTCGTCTTCGTGGTCGACTGCCAGAGCCACATGATCCTCTCGGCGGTCCCCGGGCGCGGCCCGGCGTCGGATCTGGTGCAGTTCGGCCGGGCCTGGACCCAGGCGGTCCGTCACGCCCGGATCGACACGCTGCTGGCCGACGCCGACTTCGACGCCGAGCGGGTCCACCCGGCCGTCCGGTCCCACGGCGTGCGGACGATCATCCCGCCGACGCGGGGCCGACCGACCGACAAGCCGCCGTCGGGCCGGTGGCGGCGCGTGATGAAACAGCGGTTCGCCCGGCTCAAGCGCAAATACGGTCAGCGGTGGCAGGTGGAGACGGTCAACTCGATGCTCAAGCGGCGTCTGGGCTCGGCGCTCGCGCGCGGAAGTACCGAACCAGTGCCGCGAGATCATCCTGCGGGCCATTACCCATAACGTTATGATTGTGCGACTCGGGTTTTCTACAGAGCAAACTGACACCGATTTTCTTCCTGACACCGATTTTCTTCCGATCTGCGGATCTGCGGGTTCTCCTCCGTCTCGGCCACCTCGCGCAGCTAAATGAACTGACACCGATTTTCTTCGAACTGACACCGATTTTCTTCCGATCTGGGGAGGCCTATCCGACGCTCCGGTCACTCGATCGGTGGCCGGTCCTCGTGGAGCGGCCGAGCCTTCCGGAAGACGCCGCCTTTCCCGACCGCGATCGGGAACGCGGCGGAGCAATTCGTGCAGACCCACGCGAGGGTATAGGTCAAGACATTGGAGCCCCCAGCCTGGATCTTTACCCCTTCCTGCCTTTCTAGCCGGTTGGAACACAGGGGACAGACGGGGTCCTTTCCCATAGCGACTTACCCCCAGGCATGGAGCTGCTTCGACCAGAAACGCCTAACGCGGGAGTTAAGCGACCACTCCACGGGCCGCCGCCGGATCGGATCGGCCCCGCGCCTCCCCCGGCCGCCTCTCGGAGCCCCTTCCGGGTGGTCCGCTTCAACGACGCGGGGTTAGACGCACCGAGCACGGACGCTCGGGCGCCTAGCCGGCGTTAGACGCACCACGCCCCGACGAGCGAAGGGAGCTCGCGGCGCCGCCGCTCGAGCAAGCTCGACGCGGCGACGGCGAGCGTACCGCAGCGGTCAAGTCCCCGCAAGGGCCGGCCGTCGCGGAAACCACCCGCACGCCCGGACGCTCACGCAGAAGGGCGCCTAACAACCAAGCTCAGCGGACCGGCCCGCCGAGAGAAGCCTACTGAACTCCCAGCGAGCGTCGCGGCGGGCCGGGTCCGCTGCAGCGCGAGGTTAGGCGGAGAATACACTTTCGAAAATTTTGAAGAGGAAGAACGAGAGCCCGACGGCGGTCAGGCCGACAAACAGCCCTTGCTCCTGCCCGAGCCACCAGCCAAGGGATGAGCTCATCAAACCCAACACTGCGAAGGCAGCGACTTGAGCGAAAAAGCCTCGCATCGCTCGACGGCGATCTAAGAGATACTGTTCATCGCGAGCCGATTCAATTGCTCGTTCGAGCCGTGCCTGCCTCGCGAGAGCTGTCGGGACCTCTTGGCCGTAGCCGGGGAGAGCTTCCGCCGATCCGAGGCTAGCTGGCCGAACGAGGAGGCCGTCGCTATGCGAGGAGACGACGACGATGTCGACCCCGGTATCGACCCACCCGGAATCGCTTCGCGCCGCGTGACGGATCCCATGGACGTCGACCTCGCCTAGAGGTCTCAGAGCCGTCGTCGCACTGCCACGATCCCCGACTCGCAGCATCGCAGGACTCCGAGCCGCCTAACGCGGAGTTAAGCGGCCACTCCACGGGCCGCCGCCGGATTGGATCGGCCCGCGCCGCCCCGGCCGACTCCCGGAGCCCCTTCCGGGTGGTCCGCTTCAACTCCGCGGGGTTAGACGCGCCGAGCACGGATGCTCGGTCGCCTAGCCGGCGTTAGACGCGCCGACGCCCCAACGAGCGAAGCGACGCTCGCCGTCGCCCTCCGCTCGAGCAAGCTCGGCTCGGCGACGGCGAGCGTACCGCAGCGGTCAAGTCCCCGCAAGCCCCCGACCGTCGCGGAAACCACTCGCACGCATCCGATGCTTACGTACGAAGGCGCGCCTAACCTGTTGTAGACGGACGAAACGTCGTGGAAAAACACGACTGTTCAGTCGTATAATCCCACCCGCTGATCCAGATTGTCCCGGAGTCCTCGGTGTTGCAAGGGAGTTCCGGGATTAGACGAACGCAATGGGAGGCGGCGAACATGTCCAGGCTGCTCGACCAGGTGCGCGAGGCGATCCGGGTCCGGCATTACAGCATCCGGACGGAGGAGGCGTATGTCGGCTGGATCCGCCAGTTCATCCTCTTCCACGGCAAGCGGCATCCGAGCGAGATGGGGGAGGCGGAGGTCAACGCCTTCCTGACGCACCTGGCCGTCGAGCGGAAGGTGGCGGCGTCGACGCAGAACCAGGCGCTCAGCGCGTTGCTTTTTCTCTACAAGGAGGTGCTCGACCGGCCGCTGGAGGCGTTCGGCGAGGTCGTCCGGGCGCAGCGGCCGGAGCGGCTGCCGGTGGTGCTGACCCGGGAGGAGGTCCGGGCGGTGCTCGGCCACCTCGACCGGCGAGAAGTGGCTGGTCGCCAGCCTGCTCTACGGCGCGGGGCTGCGGCTGCTGGAGTGCCTCCGGCTGCGGGTCAAGGACGTCGACTTCGGCCAGAAGCACCTGATCGTCCGCGACGGCAAGGGGCAGAAGGACCGCGTCGCCCTGCTGCCCGAGACGCTGGTCGAGCCGCTGCGGCGGCAGATCGAGCACGCGCGGGCCGTCCACGAGCAGGACCTCCGCGAGGGGTTCGGCCGCGTCTACCTGCCCGACGCCCTGGCGGGGAAATACCCCGAGGCCGACCGCCAGCCCGGCTGGCAGTACGTCTTCCCGGCCTCGAGCGGGGCGTCGACCCCCGCTCGGGCGATCGTCCGGCGGCACCACCTGGCCGAGTCGGGCCGTGCAGAAGGCGGTCGGCCGGCGCCGTCCGACGCGCCGGGCTCGCTCAAGCCGGCCAGTTGCCACACCTTCCGCCACAGCTTCGCCACCCACCTGCTCGAAGCCGGCCACGACATCCGCACCGTCCAGGAACTGCTCGGCCACAACGACGTCCGCACCACCATGATCTATACCCACGTCCTCCAGTCCGGCCCGCTGGGCGTCCGCAGCCCGCTCGACCTGCTCTGAGGCCCGAACCCCGTCCCCTTCCACCCCTCTCAAAGAGCGTCCGGCCGGGTTTCGTGAACGGGATCGCCCGACGCCTCGAAACTGACCCTGGGGCATCAGCGGATCGACGGGCGGGCCGGAGGGGACGAGGACTCTGCCCCGGGCACCCCGCTCGCGGAGGTGACAGGCGAGCGAAGCCAACGATGTCACGACGCAACCCCTGGCAATTTGCGAACCTACCAGTGAAATTGCCGTCAACGAGTGCACGCGACGGGACGAGTGCCGGCCATCGAGACGCCCGATCGGGGCACGAGGACGTTGCCCGGGGCACCTGTCCCAGTCGGTTTCCCATATTATGGCTCGTTCCCGGATCGTCACGGGCCGTTCCTCCTCGTGGGGGGAGGCGTGGGGCGGGGGACGGCAGACGGCAAGGGCGGGACGTTTCACTCGTTCCCGCGCTCCGCGTGGTCATGCAATCCGCGACGCTCCGCGTTGTCCGGAGCGTCCCCGCGGAAGCGGCCGCGGAGCGACCCAGACGGCATCACCACGCGGAGCGTGGGAACGAGTGATTTCGGAATCATCGCCGAGACGTTCGCAGTCGTGGCCTCGACTTCCCGAGTCTCGACCCGGGACTACGGCCCGGCCTTGTCCTTGCCGCATGTCCTGGCGGAGCTTAAGATGGGGATGTCGCGATCCCACCTCGGCAATTCCAACAGGGGAGGACGACGGGGCCACGCGTCCCGACCTGACGACGGCCGGTGCCCGGAGGTCGAGTTCGCGCCACGCAGCTGTGCGCGTTTCTGCGCGTTGGCGGGGCAGGGATGCTCGGGCTCGGGCTGCCCGATCTGATCCGGGCCACGGCCGACGCCGCGGGTTCGACGATCCGGCCCCGCGGCCGAAGAACCTGATCGTCTTCGCCCTGGAAGGCGGCCCCGCGCATCAAGATACCTGGGACATGAAGCCGGACGCCCCCGACGGGCATTCGCTCCGACTTCAAGCCGATCGAAACGACCGTGCCCTGGCCTCGCCGTCTCGCTGAGCACCTGCCCTTCCAGCTGCCGCCACGCAGGCCCACCACCTGACGTTCGTCCGTTCGGTGCATCACACGATCGTCGACCACAATGCCGGCTATTACTTCGCCATGACCGGCCGCGACCCGGTCAAGGGGGGGAACCTGATCACCGGCCCGGCCCCCTACAACTTCCCGGCGTTCGGCGCCGTCCTGTTGAAGCTGCGGCCGACCGGCCGACCTCTGCCCGATTTCTCCGTCCCACACGCCCTCCTCAACCGCACGAGCAACCTCGCAGTTCCTGCCCGGCCAGGATGCCGGGTTCCTGGGCCGCCCAGTTCAACCCGTTCCTCAGCGGCGACCCCGGCCGTCCCGACTACCAGGTGCCGGGGCTGACCCCGCCGGAAGGGCTCTCAAGCAATACGTAATGGAACCAAGTAGACGACA
>CAVZZM010000009.1:0-304394 GCA_963779675.1 uncultured Isosphaeraceae bacterium | reverse complement strand
GATTTTCCGCTAAAGCCCTGGCATACTTACTACGACTGGAATTTCATCATCAAGCCCGATCTTGAGTACACCTACTTGAATAGTCCCCTCAACGAGGAACTGAATAAAGACGAGCGTTTGCTGGAATGTGAATGGGATACTGGCCACTGCCCCAGTTGGGCTTGGCCCCAAGTAGGCGATCGCGTCATGATGGTAGGTCGATGGATTTATGACTGTGGCCATCCCGGTGGTGACCACCAATACCGTAGCGAAATTCATCCGCCCAAAGCGCTCGTTTCTTTTCGTCGAGATGAACCATATTGCCCGGGAACGTAGGCCCGACCCAAACCAACAACGCAGTTGTCTTTATCGGTCGCGAGGGCGGCTACTGGCAACAGGCTATCAACGATCAAAACTATGCGTTTGATCTATACTTGCCGCCTAAACCCTACGCTGAGGCCATCCCTAAATGGAGCGTCATTCCAAAAACCGGTAACTTACCCGTTCAACCTCAAATCACACCGCTACCCGTCAACAACCCTCGATACTTAAGAGTTGTTATTCCCCTGCAGGGCGTTTCACTCCACCCAGCCCAATATGGGGCGATCATCGCAGGTGGTTGGAGCGACCCACAGCAAACAGAGACTGCGAAAATGCAGCAGATACGAGTGACGGTTTCTCGAATATTTATGGATGGAGACTACGATCCTGAGTGATGAGTGGTATGTCTATATTGGCATAAACGGGCGCTGGCGTTTTGGGAAAGTATTGGAGAGTATTCTGAAGTACTGAGCTATAGCGTCGATCTCGATCTTCATCCTGAGGATAAAATTCACGTAACCGGCTGCGGCTTCGAGGCAGATATTCTCCATGACTATATGGGAAAAAACAGTGGCTTTAGCTGGTCGAAGATTAGCAATCCCAATATGCCGAACAGTGAACGCTTCTACATCGCACAACAATTATTATTACAATTAGCATCGTCTTATGATGATCAGAACGAGGCAATTGGCTTATTTTCACAAAAGCATTCAGCAACTACCAGGGGAGCTATCAGTCCGCTGCCTCAAAGCGACAAAAAAGATTATCGACTAGTGGGTCATTTGCTATGCGCATAGGCATTTCTCCAGCAAGGAAAGCTGTCTGCGGACAGGAGTGTAGGTACAAGCGCCCGAGGCAGGTAGTCGATAGCGTTTCCGCAGGCGAGCCTGCTGCCTACGCTGCGCTCGTTTTCCAGCCCATATAAACGGCGTAGGTTGTCGATTCCAAGCTTTGGCAACGGCTTCAAAGTTATTGATAATTTGTTGAGGTGCCGTAGATGTTGGCCATCCAATGCTCTGTGCTTTAGAATCTTCTGAATAGACTCAGCCATATTCAGCCAACTGCCCCCTAGCGGGGTATAAAGCGGTAGGATTCCATGTTCACACAACCAGACTACGAAAGCGGGTGTCTTATGGCCTGCCAGGTTATCGCATACTAACCACAGTCGCAGCGGTGGCAATACCTCAGGCAAAGTGAACTTCACCGTCAACCCCTGTCGCCAGCTTTCCCAAATCATCCGATCGCTTTCATCTGAATCAACCACCGATGAAGGAGGCAGAGCGGCAACGATCTCAGAGAGATTAGCCTTTAACCAAGCGTGCAACACCTGATTGGGTGTAGATTCTACACCTTGGACTCGAACGATACCGTCACTTGGATGAAACAGGGTGATGATTTTGGCAGTCCCATTAGGGAAATATTCATGCGGCTGCTTGAGCGGCTCACCCTGCGGCTGCCAGTCTTTTCCCTGATAGGGTTGCGTCCGATAAGGGCCAGCTTCATCTTGTGTCCAAACAGATAGCCCTAGTTGCTCACTCAGGCGATAGGCCCGTTCAATCAAGACTTTTTTGCTTCGCTATCCGGGTCTACCACCTCCACAATCCCGCTCTTACGGCGGCGTTTTACTTCCCCGGTACTACACCAGCTACGATTCAATTGCCAACTCCAATTCGCTTCATGCAGCACTTGCCAAAGTGTGTAAGTGCTGATGAGAGAGAACTCAGACTGCTGACGTAAACGACGCTGTAGGAGACTCAAAGACCAACTAACAGCACCATCTTGCTCTGCATCAGGAGGCTGACTGGCGGTAGCTAAGATTTGTTGACGCTGCTCGCTATCATAAACAACCGGTGCACCACCGCCGTACATCGGTTCTAGTGCGGCTAAACCGGCCTGATTGAACCGCGAAACCAAGTGTGAGACGGCTTCGCCTGAACGACGCCCCACCGATTGGGCTGCTGCGGTGTAGCTCTTCCCATCGGCTACTACTAACAGCATCTGAGCACGAACAACATGAACCGCTGGTTCTTGGCTAGCGCGGCTCAAGCGCTCAAGCATTTCTCGTTCTTCAGAGCTGAGCGGACGTAAGGGCTCTTTTTGCCGACGAGTCATAGGACTTACCCTGGGATGGGGTATTGAGTGCGACATCCCTATTTTCGCCCATTCTTATGCCTATGTGCATAGCAAATGACCCACTAGAGTACACAATTTCCAGCCGCTAAACCAGCCGCTAAAAAACAATCACCTTCATCTCACCGCAGGAGAAATGTCATGTATCAGCTCATCACCTCCAGTTCTCTCAAGCAACTATTACTACAGCAATTGCCAGCAATTTCGATTTCTATTGCGATCGCCGAGATGTTTTATAAGTTCCACAGCTTCACCCTAGAGTGCATCGGTTTTTACTGACCTGGGGTGTGGTGGACGCGCTGATCAGCCAAGGCACTGATTATTCTAGATCGAAGCGTCATCATCGTTAAATTTCTTTGCCTCAGATCTTGCCCCAATCTTGATAAAAAGCCCTCAATCGCTCAGCATTTGCGGCCTAAACGGACAAGATAAACACCCGAATAAGGATGCGTCGAGCTGGCATTGCGTAACCCTCGTTTGTTGTCTGCACGTTTGAGCCAAAACCAAACAACTGTCAGCGGATAGTCGAGTTCCTTTAGGTAAACCTGTAGTCCTCGTTTTGCTTTACCTGGCAGGTCTTTTAGCTTTCGCCCATCTTGTAAAAGACGAGAGTTTTTCACCCCGACGACGGCTCTCCAATTTCGCTGACGGATGGCATTGAGGAATTCTACGGTGCCAAATTCGGTGTCTGCCTGAACAATCGCAGTTCCCCTTTGACCAGATACTTAGGAACGCTGGCCAACAGCTTACAAGCCACTCACTATGAACAAATTGAACGCTGGTGGGAGCTGGTCTTGAGTGCCTATCTGGATAGTGCCTCTGCACACCCCACCCCTACGGCCTGAAGCTGCGTTTCTTCTCGAAGAGACGGGCAACACGTCTACTTATTTACGGATGATGTTCCCGAGCTTTATGCAAAACTTGGTTTCGTAGAACAGCCTATCGGCATGGGTCAAGTCACTGGAACGTGGCTTAAGTCTTGATAGCTGACTGTAAACAGATAGATCAAAGACAAATAGATCAAAGCGGTCGGTTTTGAGTGCCTTCACCCGGCGTAATGAATAACATTGAGCTTGGCAGTCATCTACATCTACCGGCCCATTGTCCTGGTCGCACAAGTTCTGAAGGCGAAGACACGATCTCCCGATTCACCCGCTGATTAGTGGCAATCATTAATATTCTCTAACTGTGTTGCTTTAGACAACAATTGCGTTAGTATTGTTGACTGTAAGAGAACCATTCAACTTTCATAATCTATGTCAACAACTGTATTACCCCAACTGCGGGAGATAGAGTCAGACCTTGTGACTCAAGAAGAAACCCTGACGGCGCGGCTCGAAGAACTGCGTGAGCAGCTGCGCGGTGTCCGGGCCGTGATGCCCATGTTCGAGGGCACGGCTACTTCTACAGTAGAAGCACCAGCGCCAGCGACTGAAGAGATTGTAGAAACAGCCCCTACTACGGCCATCCCGTCGGTAGAGGAACCTGCTCCTGAAGAAGCAGAGAGCCGCCTGCACCTAAAGCGAAAGCTAAGCGAAAGCAGGTGCATATTCACATGACTTCGGGCTCTTCCTAATTTTTGGTGATCCGAGGCGAGTAGCAGGAAACTATTGAAGCCATTACCTTTCGGGTACATTGCTCATGGAACTGCTTCATTGCCTGCTACCTAGCCTTCAGCTGCTTCATCTCGATAGCTACGACCTGATTCCAGGTGAGCACCACCTGACCCTCAATCTGACGTCTACCCAAACACGAGTGCTTTGCCCAATATGTGGCCAGCCGAGCCATCGGGTTCATAGCCGCTACAGCCGTACATTAGCCGATCTACCCTGTGTGTCATTTAGCCTGACGCTGATCGTTCACGTCTGTAAGTTCTTTTGCGTCAATCCAGCCTGCCCTCGCCGCATCTTCACCGAACGCTTTCCTGCCGTCGCCGCTCCTTGGGCTAGAAAAACACAGCGACTCGTCGAACACCTACAAGCGATCGCACTCGCCTCGGGTGGACAAGCGGGTGCCCGCTTATGTTTTTATCTTGGCTTGCGCTGCTGTGGCAGCACCCTGCTCAATTTGCTGAGACGTCTACCCTTACCCCAGATAAAAACTCCTAAAATACTGGGTGTGGATGACTTTGCCCTGCGCCGAGGGCAGCACTACGGCACGATCCTAGTCGACCTAGAAACCCATCAACCGATTGCTTTGCTACCAGACCGAACGGCAGAAACTCTAGAAGCCTGGCTGAAGGCCCATCCTGGCGTCGAAATCCTATCGCGCGACCGCTCCAAAGCTTACAAACGCGGTATGAGCGATGGCGCACCCGAGGCCATCCAGGTGGCAGATCGCTTTCACCTGCTGCAAAATCTGGAAGAGACCCTCGAAAAAGCCTTCCATGGCAAAGCGCAAGCGATTAAGTCGGTCGAAGCTAGCCAGCTTCAAGCCGCTGGCATCGACCTACCTGACCTGCCCAGACCCAAAAGCTCTCACGAACAGCAACGTGAGGCGAAGCGCACCCAGCGCTTAGAAAACTACCATCAAGTCTACGCCCTGAGAAAAGAAGGCCATACTATCAAAGACATCGCTCACCATCTTGGCATGGGCAAACGCACCGTTTACACTTATCTTTCTCATGAGAGCTTTCCCGAATGGCAACCCTCTAGTCGGCAGTATGGCAGTGCTCTTGACCCGTATAAACCCTACCTGATTGAGCAGTGGCAGCAGGGAAAACGCCATGCGAAACGACTGTTTGAAGAGATTTGCTCAGCAGGCTTCACCGGCAGCTACGCAATGGTTGCCCGTTATCTTCAGCCGCTGCGTCAATCAGACCCGCCGATGAGGCCAGCCCCTGAATTGCTTAATGATCTACCAGGACGTGGCCCCGCCCCTAAAGTCAAAAGCGCCAATCAAAAGCCGCTGAGTGCTCGGCGGGTAGCGTGGCTCATCTTGCAGCATCCCGAAACCTTAGAGGATGAACAAGCACAACTTCTAGACTCGGAGCGGTCTTCACGAGCGTGGCGTTCCTGGCCGGGTTGATGTACCTGGCGCAGTCGCGACGGCTCAAGGAGAAGCGGCCGGCGGGCGCCGGGGGGCGGCTCAAGCTGCCCAGCCTGGAGCGGTCGGAGCGGCTCAACCGGGCGGCGATCATCGCGGCCTTCCCGCTCCTGAGCGCCGGCTTCCTGATCGGCCTGGTGCTGGTCGCGGCGACCCGACGCGACGGCGGCACGACCGCGATCGGCTGGGCCGACCCGAAGGTCCTCAGCGCCCTGGGCTTGTGGCTCGTTCTTCGGGCTCTTGCTGCACGCCCTGTTGCGGCCGTCGATGCGCGGGCGTCGGGTGATGCTGCTGACGGTGGTGGCCTTCGCGTTCCTGATCTTCACCTGGGTCGGGGTCGACCTGCTGTTGCCGACGGCCCACGGCGTGCCGCCGGCAGGCGCGACGCCGGGCGCCGGGGAGGGGGACATGAGGCTGCTGGCCGTGGGGGTTGACCACCACTCCGCGCCGACCTCGGTTCGCGAGGCCCTGGCCTTCGAAGGCCCCCGCCGCGACGAGGGGCTCGATGCGCTCCTGGCCGCCTTCCCGGGGGTCGAGTTCGTCATCGTCTCGACCTGCAACCGGGTCGAGCTGTACGCCGCGTCGACGGCCGCGACGACGACTGCCCGGGGTCGCCGACCTCGCCGATTTCCTGGCTGATTTCCACCAGATCGCCCCGGAGTTGATGTCGTCGCACCTGGTCGCCCACCACGACGAGGCGACCGTCGGCCACCTGTTCCGCGTCGCCTCCAGCCTGGAGAGCCTGGTGCTCGGCGAGGGGCAGATCCTCGGCCAGGTCCGCGACGCCTACAAGGCGGCCGATCGCCGCAAGGCCGTCGGGCCGATCCTCCACGAGGTCTTCCAGCAGGCGATCCGGGTCGGCAAGCTCGTCCGCGAGCAGACCGGCATGGACCGCGGCAAGCTCTCGGTCGCCAGCGTCGCGGTGGACGTCGCCCGCGAGGTCTTCGACACCTTCGGCGACAAGGCCGTGCTGGTCATCGGCGCCGGCAAGATGGGCGACCTGACCCTGCAGCACCTCGCCGCCCTGCGACCGGGCCGCATCCTCGTGACCAACCGCAGCCCCGAGCGGGCCGAGGCCGCCGCCGCCCGCTGGGGCGGCCGCGCCGTGCCCTTCGACCAGCTCGGCCAGGCGCTGATCGAGGCCGACCTGGTCGTCAGCACCACCGCCGCCGAGGAGCCGATCGTCGACCGGGCGCTCTACGAGCGCGTCCAGCGCGCCCGACGCAACCGCCTGGCCCTGATCCTCGACATCGCCGTCCCCCGCGACTTCGACCCGGCCGTCGGCGACCTCGACCAGGTCCTGCTCTACAACGTCGACGACCTGCAGGCCCAGGTCGCAGCGCAACCAGGAGGGGCGCCGCAAGGGCATCGACCCGGCCCAGGCGATCATCGAGCGCGAGACCACCGCCTGCCTGGCCGCGATCCGCCACCGCCACCACGCCGGGGCACTGCTCCGCGAACTCGGCGAGTACGCCGACTCGGTCCGGGGCCGCGAGCTGGATCGCCTCTACAATGCCTGTCCCGACCTGAACGACGCCCAGCGCGAGGCGATCGCCCACTTCGCCCGACGCCTCCAGAACCAGTACCTCCACCACCCCCGCACCGCGCTGCGCAACGCCACCACCACCCCCGAGGCCGACCCCCACGCCACGCTCCTGAACGCCGTCCGCCACCTCTTCGGCCTCCCCGCCCACGCCGAGGAGTGACGCCGAGGCCCACCGCGTGCGCCTCCGCCGTCCCCATTCGCCCGGCAAGTGCTTCGGGAGACGTGAGTTGCGTCGTCGTATCGTTGGCTTCGTTCACGCGAAAGATCATCTCCAGTGGGGTGCCCGGGGCAAAGTCTTCGTGCCCCGGTCGATCGTCCCGATGATGGGCACCTCGTCCCCTCGCGTGCGCCTCGCCGTCGGCAATTTCCTCGATAACTTCGGAAATTGCCAGGGGTTGCGTCGTGACGTCGTTGGCTTCGCTCGCGCCTGTCGCCACGGCAAACCGGGTGGCCGGGGCAACGTCCTCGTCCCCCGGTCGGGCGTTCTGGAGGTTGACGACTGGTCCCGCCGCGTGCGCCTCGCCATCGGCAGCGTGTTCGGTAAGTCTTGAATCCAACCACAGTTGCGTTGAATTCTCGTTGGCTTCGTTCGCGCAAAACAAGGCCCCAACGACGCGACGGTCAGAGGCGATCCGGGATCGCCGGATTCTCCCGGAAGGTACGTCGGGTGGGTGGCCGGGGCAAAACGCGGCGTGCCCCGGTCGGGGCTGCGGGGCGTCCACCGGGGCACGAAGACTTTGCCCCGGCCACCCATGCTGCTCGTTTTCACACGTTAAGTCGTTTCTGGATCGCCTCCCATTCTGGAGCCGTCGCAGGTCGCGCAGCGCCCGGTGGAACCGTCGGGACCAGAGCGGTTCGTGGCGGGCGACCAGAACGGCGACCTCCGTCGGCAACCAGGCGCGGCGCGGGGCCTCGGCCCGATCCTGGAGGAACACCGGCCACAGCCGCGCGCGTCGGCGTTCCAGCTTGGCCACCGCCCGCGCCACGAACCGGCCGACCTGACGCCACATCGCCTCGATCGCAACCTCTTGCCGCCTCGACAGATCGGCCGACCTGACACTCCGATGCGGGACGGCGGACGGCCCCCCGGTAGGCTTATCACCGACACCGGGCCGGTGGGCCGGCAGCAGGGTCAGCGTGACGGTCAGCCGATCGGGATAACGGGCCTGCGGATCGCGCCCCAGCAACCGGAGCACCGCGACGGCCTCGTCCCGTTCCCAGACGCCGTTGTTATCCAATCGCCGCAAATACTTGCGCAACCGATCGGCCACCCAGCCGCAGCCGATGGGGGACGACCGCAGCCCGCGCGGCGCGGGCCGGTTCGACATCGAGCCGCCCGATGGCGGCCTCCAGTTCCGCGCGATGCTCCTGATCGAACCGCATGACGGCCGACGCTCGCCATTCCTGGAACGCCTCGTCGTCGATCCGCCGGATGCGATCGAGCACGATCGAGGCGAACACCGCCTCGGCAACGACCGCGTGCTCGGCCTCGCCAACCGCCCGGAGGCAGACGTTCCAGCTCCGCAACCGCCGCGAGAGCCGCGCCCGCTCCGCCCCATCGAGCACGACCCGCCCCGCCGCCAGCCCATGCCGCGTCGCGTTCCGCCGCGACCGGGCCTTCCCCCGCGCCGACCTCGGCCCGGTGCTCCGGCGTGCATTCTCCCGATTTGCCCGCACCCGCGCCGCGCTGGTCATCCCCCGCCCCCCGCTGGCCCGCCCGTCGATCCGCTGATGCCCCAGGGTCAGTATCGAGGCGTCGGGCGCTCGCGTTCACGAAACCCGGCCGGACGCTCTTTGAGAGAGGGGTGGAAGGGGACGGGATCGGGCCTCAGAATCGGTCGAGCGGGCTGCGGACGCCCAGGGGGCCGGCCTGGAGCACGTGGGTGTAGATCATCGTGGTGCGGACGTCCCTGTGGCCGAGCAATTCCTGGACGGTGCGGATGTCCGAGCCGTTTTCGAGCAGGTGGGTGGCGAAGCTGTGCCGGAAGGTGTGGCAACTGGCCGGCTTGACGATCCCGGCGCGTCGGACGGCCCCGCGCACGGACTTCTGAAGGGTCGTCTCGGCCAGGTGGTGCCGTCGGACGACGCCCCGAGCGCGGGTCGAGCGCCCGACGGGTGCCGGGAACACGTACTGCCAGGCCAGGTCACGATCCGCCTCGGGATACTTCCGCTCCAGGGCGAACGGCAGGTAAACCCGCCCGAAGCCCTCGGCCAGGTCCCGGGCGTGCAGCGCGGCCACCAGGTCGATCTGCCGACGCAAGGGCCCATGGAGCGATTCCGGCAACACGGTCGTCCGGTCCTTCTGTCCCTTGCCGTCGCGGACCATCAATTGCTCCCGGCCGCAGTCGATGTCCTTGACCCGCAGCCGCAGGCACTCCAACAGCCTCAGGCCCGATCCGTACATCAGGCTCGCCGCCAGCCACTTCTCCCCGTCGAGCCCCTCCAGCACCCGCCGGACCTCCGCGGCCGACAGGACCACCGGCAGCCGCTCCGGCCGCTTGGCCCGCACCACGTCGTCCACCCAGTCGAGCGGCTGCTTCAAGACCTCCCGGTACAGGAAGAGGATCGCCCCCAGCGCCTGGTTCTGCGTCGAGGCCGCCACGTTCCGCTCCACCGCCAGGTGCGTCAGGAACGCCCCCACCTCCGCCTCCCCCATCTCCGCCGGGTGCCTCTTGCCGTGGAACAGGATGAACCTCCTCGCCCAGAGCACATACGCCTCCTCCGTGCGAATGCTGTAGTGCAACGTGCGTATCGCGTCGCGAACCTGGTCAAGGAGTTGAGACATCGTGGCCCCTTCTCAGGGTACGTGTTGTTTTGAACAGTCAGCCCCAGCGTACCGACCGTCTTGGCGATTGCAAGACATTTGTGGGAATAATACGCACCTGGTACACCGTATCGCACGAATGCGGACCCATTCCGCATGTTCCCGTTCGCCCCCCGCCAACTCCTTTGATCCCAACCGTCCCAAACCCCGACGCATGCGTCCTTTCGCCGCGACGCCGCCTGAACGACTGCCGCCCCGCCGGGTGGCAATGCGGACTTGGTACGCGATAAAACCCGGATGCGGACCCATTCCGCATTTTTCCGATCGACCCCATTGACATCTCGATCCCATCTGGCCAACATCACGGAACCTGCGGCAAATCTGCCACAGGACAAATATGTGGATTAGGCGTACCGGGTACGCCTAATGGAAGTTAGGCGGCAAGGGAGGAGACATCTATGATTAACGCGTTGCGGTCAGTTCCTCTGGCCATCCTGATTTCCGGTGCCGCTGCGGTGGCCCAGGACGATCCGCTACCCAGGACAGGGCCGCCTGTATACGCTTCGGTACATTTGATCCCACAAGGCGATAATGTTAAGATCGCCGTGCGTTCCATCCAAGGCGTTCCAGTTACTCGCACCGTCACGCGTGTCTTTAATGGGAAGAGCGTGTACGTTACGGAGACGGTCATGCAGTTCTCCTGGTCCAAGCCGATCGAAATCGTGGTGGATGGCTCGCGTATCAGAGCATTTGGGACGGATGGAAAACCGCTCTCCGCTCCGGAACTAGAGCGTCGATTGGCAAGGCCGGCGATCGCCGCAACGTTCTTCTTCGACATCAAAGAGCCAGACCCGTTTTACCTCCGAACTCTCCGGGAAGACATGGTTATCCTATGTGGCCCGCGAGACGCGCTTCAGCCCCCCGCACCAGCGAACTGACTCGACGGGTGGGTAGATCGCCGCCTAATGGAAGTTAGGCGCACCTTCGTGCGTAAGCGTCCGGGCGTGCGGGTGGTTTCCGCGACGGTGGGCCCTTGCGGGGACTTGACCGCTGCGGTACGCTCGCCGTCGCCGAGCGAGCTTGCTCGAAGCGGAGGGCAACGGCGAGCGTCCCTTCACTCGTCGGGGCGTGGTGCGTCTAACGCCGGCTAGGCGCCCGAGCGTCCGTGCTCGGTGCGTCTAACCCCGCGTCGTTGAAGCGACCACCCGGAAGGGGCTCCGGGAGTCGGCCGGGGGAGGCGCGGGGCCGATCCGATCCGGCGGCGACCCCTGGAGTGGTCGCTTAACTCCCGCGTTAGGCGGCGTCGGAGTGGCGGCGTGGGGAAGTTTGGAGTTGTACCGATCAATTTTCTTGATGGAAAGAGCGTGATCCCATGCAACGAGGCAAGGAATGGAGTTCGATAGTTGTTCCGATTGCGATTGGAGTTTTCATCGCGTTTCTAGTACTGTCGCTCTGCGCGGGTTACTCCTTCTCTCCGATGACCTGGAAAGCTTTCGGAGCATGGACAGGTTTCGGGCCATATACAAAACCTACGAGCGAGTATGAGCGAGGAAAAACCTTATGGGATTGGATGCAACTTCTTATCATACCTGTCGTGCTTGGCATTGGGGCGGCTTGGTTCAATAACCGTCGTGAGAAATCTACTCGTCAGCTCGAAGACAATCGGATCAAAGAGGATCGCCTTCAGTCCTATCTCGACCGGATGACAGAATTGATTCTTGATAATAAAATGAGCGACGATGGAACCAAATCGGAGGTTCACTATATTGCCAGAGCACGGACCCTGGCGACTCTTCGGGGGTTAGACGCGGAAAGAAAAGGAGTAATCCTCAAGTTTCTCTGCGAGTCTAGGCTAGTAGAAGTCCAACCTCTCAAACTCGTTATCGCAGACGCGGACTTTAGTGGAGCGATTTTGACTTATGACGACATCAGTGTTTCAGTGTTGGAAGGTGCGAACTTCCAAAGCGCAACTTTGAACACACGGACTTTATTGACGCAAAGCTTGGAGCCGGAGCAATTTTTAAAGGAGCGAATATGCAAAATTGCTGCTTTGATGGCGCCGATTTTGAGGGGGCTAATCTTAGCGGAGTAAATTTGAGGGGGAGCAGTTTCAAGGATACTTATTTGGGAGCTGTTGACTTGAGGGATGCCGACCTTACGGGGGCGGTAAACCTCACCCAATCTCAACTCGAACCAGAGAGAGATCCACCGATTGGCAACAAAAATACAAAACTTCCCGTAGGCCTGAAACGTCCAGCATCGTGGTCTTGAGCTTCATGCTTTTATCGGATGGGCGGAACAGATGGCGGGATGGCATGCCCACGCCTTCGTGGGCGTGTTCACGCGTCGACCAGACCGCCTAACCTCGCGCTGCAGCGGACCCGGCCCGCCGCGGCGCTTGCTGGTATCATCGGGCTTCGCTCGGCGGGCCGGTCCGCTGAGCTTGGGCGACTATGAAGCCGGGGGACTGTCAAGCGGTCGGGGATCGGTTTCTTCGGCAGTGGCTCAACTCCTTCGCTCACGCGGTCGCATCGAGGAACGCCTTCGGATGCACTCGACTATCCGAGGTCACGACCCGACGGTCGGCCTCACTCATCCGATGCGGCCCGCCGCTCATTCGTTAGGTCGCCCTCCTCACGCCGCTCAGGGCGACGTGCTCCGGGCAGACAAAGCTTCGAGCTGACGGGCACCGGTCCTCCGGCGGGTCTCGGGCGACGCGGACAGCGTCGTGAATAGTTAAATTATCAACCGTCAATAGGATGAATCCATCCGTCGTTCATGGACTCGACGGCGGGCAGCCGGCCAGTTGAAGGTCCCAGGGGCGGCCGTCGCGGAGCATCGCCCAGCAACGCACCAGCAGCTTGCGGGCCACCGCCACCAACGCCTGCTTGCGCCGGGTCTTCTGACCGCGACCGATGCGAGCCACCAGCTTCGCCGCCCAGGGGTTGTACCGCAGCATCAGCCAGGACGCCTCCACCAGCACCTTGCGCAGCCGGCCCGGGCCACGCCGCGTGATCCGGCCCCGGCGGTCCATCGCCCCGGACTGGAACTGGCGCGGCACCAGCCCGGCGTAGGCCGAGACCTGGCCGGCCGTGGCGAAGCGGTGCGGGTCGTCGATCGCCGCGACGACCACCTCGGCGGTGCAACGGCCCACGCCGGGGATCGTCCGCAAGAGTTGCACACGTGAGTCGGCCGCGGCGCGTTCCTCCAGCTTGGCGTCGACGCAACGGATCTGTTCGATCAGGGCCTCCAGGGCGGCCAACTCCAGGCCCAGCTCGCCACGCCAGAGTTCGAGCGGCCCGCAGTCGGCCAATGGTCGGGCCCGGGCGGCGATCGCCTTGCGGCCGGCCTCGGTCCAGGCCCGGTGCCCCGGCGGCAGCAACAGGCCCTGCCCCTGGCACAGGGCGCGGATGCGGTTCTGGATCGCGGTCCGGCGACCGATCAGCTTATCGCGATACGAGACGATTTCTCGATATTGGCGGGCCTCCGGTGAGGGGACGTGGACGCTCGGCAGTTCGCCCAGCGCCGCCATGCGGGCCAGTTTCCGGGCGTCGTCGCGGTCGGTCTTGCGCTTGACTTTCCTCCAGCTCCAGGCCTCGGTCATGGTGTTGGCGACGAGGAACTTCAGCCCCAGTTCGCGGCAGAGGTCGGCGAGCCATCCGCTGACGGTGCAGGCCTCGAAGACGACCAGGTCGGGTCGGGTGCGTTGGAGCGCCTTGCTCAAGGCGTCGGGATCGGTGGGGATGGTCGAATACGCAACCTCCGTGGTCTCGGTGTCATAGGAACAGGCGACGCTCTTGAACTTGCCGAGGTCGATGCCGATGATGGTGCTCATGGCCGTGGGGCTCCGCTGCGGAGTGGCATTGGGACCTGTCAACCACCTCAAGGTTACCCCCGAAGCGGCCCCACGGCTTACATGGATTCTTTAGGGGACAGAAAACGGGGACATAGCGAATATCGACAATTGTCAGAGCCTAACCCTCGGTTGCAGCGGCGCCTGCGCGGGCCGCTGAACCGGGTCGTTAGGCGTTCAGGGCCCTCGATCATCCGACGAATCGGGAATGGTGCTTGCGTTTGGCTGTCGCTTGATGCGACGATGTCACCTGGTGGCTGGCCGTGCGGCGCCGCACGGTGGTCTTTGGCTGGTGCGCGGTCTCGTCGATGAGCCCGGTCGTGTCGGTAAGCTAGTGATCGAGGGTGGGCGGTCGTCTTTACTCTCCAGGAGTGAACCATGAGTCCCATCGTACTGATCCTCGTCGTGGTCTTGATCTTCGTCCTGCTGGGTGGCGGCTACGGCTATCGCAGCGGCAACAACGTCCTCGCCGGGGGGGGCGGCCTCGTGGGGTTGATCCTGATCATCCTCCTGATTCTGTTTCTGATGGGCCGTTTATAGTGGCTGGACTGCGCGGTGACGAGATAGGGGACATTTCTTATTCTCGCTGCTGGCAGATCTATTCAGGGAGATTCGCGGGGACAGAAAACGGGGACATAGACAGAAAACGGGGACATAGCGAATATCGACAGTTGTCAGAGCCTAACCCTCGGTTGCAGCGGACCCGCTGCGCGGGCCGCTGAACCGGGTCGTTAGGCGGCGGGAGGCGATGAGCGTCACCGACGACCTCGACAGCTTGTTCCCTGGGCACCGTTCGCCCGAGCGGGCCGCAGCTTGGGAGTGCTCAAGCAGCGGTTCGCCTACGGGCAGCCCGTCACGGGTACGGTCGTCGCCAAGTCCCCATTCGGGGCGTGGGTCAATCTCGGCGTCGGCTTCCCCGCCCTGCTGGAGATCATCGTCATTGCGGGCCTGACTCCCGAGCGGTATCGTGCGGGCGACTGGTGCCCGGTCGGCGGCGAGGTCACGGCGTTCATCGGCGGCTTCCGCGATGACTCCCACCAGGTCGGGCTCTGGCAGGTCCCGGTCGGCCAAGGCCTGCGCCTCCCCGTGAACTCTTCGCGTCGCCGATTGAGTTACGGGTGATCTTAGGGGGAACGAAGGGGGAACGGGGACTGCTGAAGGGGACATCCCAATTGCTCGTGGCTAATTGGGTAATCCAGGCAATTTCATTGCCTAACCCGTCATTGCAGCGGGCCGGCTGCGCCGGCCGCTGAATTCCAATGTTAGGCAGCCTCGAGACGTGGGGCGTCGTGGAGGAGAAGTAAGCATGGAGCCAGCGCCAATACGATCGACCGAGCCTCACTTCTCCAAACGAATGAAGATCATCGCGGCGACTCTCGCGGTGATTCTCCTGGCTGGGGTCGCACTCATGGCGACCATTCGAGGTGGAGTGAATCGCGCCCTGTTTGTGAAACAGGGTTGGTTTACCGACATCAATGCACGCCAACATCAAGCCGAGCAAGCTCGACGACAGCAGACAGTAAATGATCTCAAAGCGCTCGGGCAAGCGATGCACAATAACCAAGGCAGTGAATCGACAACCGATTCAACTGCGACTGATGCCCCGGAGAACACTTCTGATTCTCCTCCGAATAACGTCGACTCTTCCAAATGATCTGCTATTCCGACCCAGGCGGGTGGCTGGGCAAGGTTTTCGTGCCCGGTCTTCCCTCGAACGGCCGCCGCTTAACCTCGCGCTGCAGCGGACCCCGGCCACGGGCCGCGGCGGGTGGCACTGATGAGCATTTCCGGGTGCCACGGGTCGTACCCGACCAGTGTCTTCGACCCGCCGATCGGAGCACTGGTCGGGTACGACCCGTGGCACCCGAAAGTGGGCCGATCGACAGCCTAACCGGCGGTTACAGCAGACCCCGGCCGCCGCGATCGCTTTATGGTAACATGTAGGCCAGTGATCGGCGGCCGGGGCCGCTGAACCTTGGCGTTCGCGCTTGACGATCTTAGCTTTCGTGTTGTCCCCGAGCCGAGCCGCCTGGTCTCAACCGCTCTGGGCTTGGTCGGGCTGGCAGGTTATGCTGGATGGAGGCGGAGGCAGTTCGCCCTGCGTTGAGCCGTCTGGTCGGTGAGGTCCCGATGCCCTGCCCGCGAGTCTACGTCGAGACAACGATTCCCAGCTTCTACCACGAGACGCGGACCGCGCCGGAAATCGTGGCTCGCCGGAAATGGACTCGCCAATGGTGGGCCACGGCGCACGAGCGATACGAACTGGTGACCAGCCCCGCGGTGCTGGACGAGTTGGGCGGTGGCGACCCGGCACGAGTGGCCGAGCGACTGGCCCTCTCGACGACTTGCCGCTACTGGCCGTCGAACCGGCCGTCGCCGAGATCGTCGAGGCTTACATCCGGCACAAGGTGATGCCCGGCGACCCTGGGGGCGATGCGCTGCACCTGGCTCTTGCCTCGTACCACAAGTGCGACTTCCTCGTGACCTGGAATTGTTTGCACCTGGCCAACGCCAACAAGTTCGGCCACATCCGACGTGTCAACACGCTACTTGGCCTGTTCGTACCGGCGCTGGTCACTCCGCTGGAACTGCTTGGAGGTGGCGATGGAAACGACGCCGAATGATCCCGTCATTGATGAAGTTCGGGCGGCTCGCCACCGGATCTCGGAGCGTGTCGGCCACGACTCCGCGCGTCTCGTGGCCTACTACATGGAGTTTCAGGAGCGATACGAGGGGTCGTCTGATCCGCTCAGGCGTACCCGATGAACAAGCTCCCGAAACGGGCCTAACCATCGGTTGCAGCGGACCCGCTAGGCGGTCCGCTGAACCGCAACGTTAGGCGGCGGACGTGTCTCTGGCCTCGCGTGGGTTCCAGGAGCAATGCTCGAAGCGGCGAGCGGACGGCCCACAGAAGGTTCGTCGCGCGGGCCGCGGCGGCGAATCGGACCGTGTCCTGTCATGTGACGGCGGGTCGCGACACGTCGGAACATCGGCCGCTTCGCGCGGTCGGCGTTCGGCTGTTTCTGATCGCTGGGGTACGCTCGGCTCTACGCCGGGGCGATGTCCAAGACCGCGGTATCGCGAGTATCGGTGGTGCTCCAATCTATGCCGTCGTCGAGACTTACACCGAGGGCTAACGGGACATTCACCCGTCAACGACGCGTACCGCAGCGGTACGCTGACTCCAACGCTCCAAACTGCAGAACATCTGGCGGGCTGGCAACTGTCCTTCGCGGCGACTGGTCGCCTAGCAGCGGGGCTGAACGGGACCGTCACGCTGGAGGATGGACGGGACGCTCGACAAGACGACCGGCGATGTGGAAGTCCGGGGGCAAGACTGGGACATGGAACGGCACTATGACGAGCGTCATGGGGGCGATCGCCGGGACATCGGGCCGCCGGCGCAAGCGTGCCGAGTACCTGTCACCGCGGCGCTCAGATCTCTAGCCGTTTCTGGCGCATTGGCCGCGCGATGGGGCCAGCCCCGCCGCGGGCGCCTTCGGTACGTTTGCGGTCGCTGGTCTGGGCATGTCGGCTCTGGCGGGGCGTTGCGGAACCGTCTCGCGGATCGCCGGGGGATCGTGCGTTCGCGCCCCTTCCGATCAAGCTCGCCTAACCTCGCGCTGCAGCGGACCCGGCCCGCCGCGACGGCTTGCTGGTCACTCGAACGGTTTCCCTCGGCGGGCCGGTCCGCTGAGCTTGGTCGACTATGAAGCCGGGGGACTGTCAAGCGGTCGGGGATCGGTTTCTTCGGCAGTGGCTCAACTCCTTCGCTCACGCGGTCGCATCGAGGAACGCCTTCGGATGCACTCGACTATCCGAGGTCACGACCCGACGGTCGGCCTCACTCATCCGATGCGGCCCGCCGCTCATTCGTTAGGTCGCCCTCCTCACGCCGCTCAGGGCGACGTGCTCCGGGCAGACAAAGCTTCGAGCTGACGGGCACCGGTCCTCCGGCGGGTCTCGGGCGACGCGGACAGCGTCGTGAATAGTTAAATTATCAACCGTCAATAGGATGAATCCATCCGTCGTTCAGGGACTCGACGGCGGGCAGCCGGCGAGCCGCGGGTCCCAGGGGCGGCCGTCGCGGAGCATCGCCCAGCAACGCACCAGCAGCTTGCGGGCCACCGCCACCAACGCCTGCTTGCGCCGGGTCTTCTGACCGCGACCGATGCGAGCCACCAGCTTCGCCGCCCAGGGGTTGTACCGCAGCATCAGCCAGGACGCCTCCACCAGCACCTTGCGCAGCCGGCCCGGGCCACGCCGCGTGATCCGGCCCCGGCGGTCCATCGCCCCGGACTGGAACTGGCGCGGCACCAGCCCGGCGTAGGCCGAGACCTGGCCGGCCGTGGCGAAGCGGTGCGGGTCGTCGATCGCCGCGACGACCACCTCGGCGGTGCAACGGCCCACGCCGGGGATCGTCCGCAAGAGTTGCACACGTGAGTCGGCCGCGGCGCGTTCCTCCAGCTTGGCGTCGACGCAACGGATCTGTTCGATCAAGGCCTCCAGGGCGGCCAACTCCAGGCCCAGCTCGCCACGCCAGAGTTCGAGCGGCCCGCAGTCGGCCAATGGTCGGGCCCGGGCGGCGATCGCCTTGCGGCCGGCCTCGGTCCAGGCCCGGTGCCCCGGCGGCAGCAACAGGCCCTGCCCCTGGCAGAGGGCGCGGATGCGGTTCTGGATCGCGGTCCGGCGACCGATCAGCTTATCGCGATACGAGACGATTTCTCGATATTGGCGGGCCTCCGGTGAGGGGACGTGGACGCTCGGCAGTTCGCCCAGCGCCGCCATGCGGGCCAGTTTCCGGGCGTCGTCGCGGTCGGTCTTGCGCTTGACTTTCCTCCAGCTCCAGGCCTCGGTCATGGTGTTGGCGACGAGGAACTTCAGCCCCAGTTCGCGGCAGAGGTCGGCGAGCCATCCGCTGACGGTGCAGGCCTCGAAGACGACCAGGTCGGGTCGGGTGCGTTGGAGCGCCTTGCTCAGGGCGTCGGGATCGGTGGGGATGGTCGAATACGCAACCTCCGTGGTCTCGGTGTCATAGGAACAGGCGACGCTCTTGAACTTGCCGAGGTCGATGCCGATGATGGTGCTCATGGCCGTGGGGCTCCGCTGCGGAGTGGCATTGGGACCTGTCAACCACCTCAAGGTTACCCCCGAAGCGGCCCCACGGCTTACATGGATTCTTTAGGCGGCGGAGGGAGTAAGGGTCATGGCGAAATCCCGAACCATGAGCGTAGTCGCGTGGTTCTGGAGGCTCGCCGCCGTCGTGCTCGTCGCGGCGATCATGGCCGCCTTCGGCTCGCAGCTCCTCCTCGGCCGTTGGTTCATCCCCCGGGTTATCGGCCTCTCCGTAGTCCTCTGGCCCTGCCTCGCGCCGGTGCTCCGCCGGGTGAGCGGCTGGGTGTGCTCGTCATTGGGGCGTTCTCACCGTCGGCGGCGCTCGTGTTGGGTCTGATCGAATTGTTCATCATCCTGGCGTACTGGTACATCTCGATCCCGATCGGGGCGATCACCGGCCTCCTTGTCTGGGGCCTCATGCAGGCGGATGTGGCGGCGGGTGGCACTGGTGGCTTGCCCACCAGTGAACTTTTGCAAATGCTAGCACTGGTGGGCAAGCCACCAGTGCCACCCGCCGCAGATCCAGGCTCAACTCACCACAGAGCACGCCCGTTTCGTGACACCGGACGTCCTCGTCAGCGACCTCACATGGTCCGTCACCAACTCGACCCGGGCCGACCGTCCGAGCCGGGGCCGGGGCACGGTCGTCTCTCTCCGGAGGGACGGTCGGTGGCTCGCCAGTTGTGTCCGGCTCGTCTCGATGCCTGCGACCGGCGCCCAGCCCTAACGGCGGCGGGCGGCACTGGTGGCTTGCCCACCAGTGAATCCTTGCAAACGCTAGCACTGGTGGGCAAGCCACCAGTGCCACCCGCCCCGCAGGGAAGTGACGCCCCCTGCCCGAGTGCGTCACGGAGTCGGCAGCACTCCCCTTGCTGTCGTACCGACGAGCAGGAGCTGAGCGAAGGAGGGAAGTGGCTCACCCTGCCTGAAATTCAATCGGAACCGATTTTCAAGAGGAACACCATGTCGATTCGATCGTCCTTGCTAGCCGCCCTCGCCGTTCTAACCCTGGGTGCCGAGCGATCGCACGCCGGGCTGGCGCTCGACTTTACGGGAGGTTCTCCTGCGAACTTCAGCCAGGACATCGTTCTGGGTTGGAGTTCAACGTGAACTCGGCGATCACTGTCGATGGCCTCGGCATCTGGGACGAGGATTCCGATGGCCTTGGCCAGGAACACGAAGTCGGGCTCTGGGATATCACTGGCAGCACGCCCGTACTCCTGAGCTCAACGACCGTCACCAACGCCGCCGATGCGGTAGGTTCGACCTCGGTGAACGGTCGATGGCTCTTCCAGTCCATCGGGTCCCTCACCCTGACACCCGGCAATTATGTCCTCGGGTGCTCTACCTGCAGCCCCCACTGGGGACGGTGCAAGATCCCTACCACTCCGATATTGCGACCGCCACGACGATCCCGGATATCTCCTTCGTTACTCCGAGGTGGGGAGTCTCCTCCGTGCTGGAGTTTCCCGACTCCGCAACTTCATTCGGCACGGAGGGCTTCTTCGGCCCGAACCTCCGCGTAACCGCCGTCCCTGAGCCGTCAACGCTCGCCCTAGGCCTGACGGGTCTGGGCATCGCTGTCGGGTTTGCCCTGCGGCGGCGGGCGGCGAACCTATCCGCCGCCTAACCTCGCGCTGCAGCGGCGGGTGGCACTGGTGGCTTGCCCACCAGTGAACTTTTGCAAATGCTAGCACTGGTGGGCAAGCCACCAGTGCCACCCGCCCGCCGGATCGCAAGGATGTTGCCCGATTTCAACAGCCTCGGGGCGTCAGAAACGGCATTGATGCCCCCGGGCCGTGATTCTTGGGCATCGACGCCCACGGGCCGTGATTCTCGACCGGCAACTCCTTGACAACCCACATCGAACACGACAGCATCACGGAACTTGCGGCGACTTCACCGCGCCGCAAGTCAAAGGATTAGACGCCCCCAGGGCGTCGAATTGGAAGTTAGGCACCCCGGCGCATTCCAACCATTATAGAAAAGGGGTCAGGAGCTGATCTTGACCCCGGATCGCCCCGCTGATCGAACAGCTGCCTAACCCGGCATTGCAGCGGACCCCTTCGGGTCCGCTGAATTCCAACGTTAGGTGGCTCACCCCCAGGGACTTTTCTCCATGTCCGGCGCCCTGTCGCGTCTGCTGACCCTGATGGCTTTCCTCATCGCGCCGGTCGCGGCGTTGGATGCCGAGGATTCGCCAGCCGCTCGGCGACAACGGTCGCACGAGTTCCACCTCCGAGCCCAGCAACGGACCGGGGTGCTCGTGCCAATGTATCTCTACCCGGCGGACATCCACACGAACCCGGCCTACAACCGCCTGATGGACATCAAACGCCGATTTGAGACGGTGCCCATGTGGGTCGTCGTCAATCCCGCCTCCGGCCCGGGCAAGGCGGTCGATGCGAACTACAGCAAGGCCATCGACCGGCTCCAAGGGGCAGGATGTATGGTGCTGGGCTATGTCACGACGAGCTACGCCAAGCGCCCCGAAGCCGACGTGCGGAAGGACATCGACCGGTGGCTGAGGATGTACCCTCGCATTCAGGGGATCTTCTTCGACGAGATGGGCTACGAGGACACCGAGGCAGGGGTCGGGTATCAGGCCAATCTGAACCGGTACTGCGCACGGTATCGGCTGCTGGCCGACGGTCGCCAACCCGGCGCGGAGACGCCCGGCCGCTACTTCGCCGCCGCCGCGGCCGATGTGATCGTGGTCCACGAGGGGGACTCATGGCCAAAGGAGGAGCGGCTGAGGGGGGACTACTTCGGCGGATATGCGGACTACCCGCCGTTCACGCGGGGGGTGCTGCTCTATTCGCAGGCGAAGCTCGATCGGGCCGGCGTCTCGGATGGTCCGGAAGTATGCCAGGTGGGTGTATGTGACCGAGGATCCGTACCGGCCCGGCGACCCGGAGGCGCTCTATGCCGTGGGACGTATTGTCGAAGCACCTCGAGGAGATATGCAGCCTGCTCACAGAACCGTGACGGACAACTTTGACGAACGAGGGGCATCGGCATCTGGGCCGTCATCCCGCCGAGCCGCGGGGTGGCCCGGACAACTTCCGAGTTGTCCGGGTCGCGAAGCGACAGGAGGAAGTTGGAGGCGGAAAAGGGGACGGAGCGAATATCGACACTTGTAAAAGTTTAACATCCGGTTATAGCGGACCCGCCGCGCGGGCCGCTGAACCGACTATGAAGCCGGGGGACTGTCAAGCGGTCGGGGATCGGTTTCTTCGGCAGTGGCTCAACTCCTTCGCTCACGCGGTCGCATCGAGGAACGCCTTCGGATGCACTCGACTATCCGAGGTCACGACCCGACGGTCGGCCTCACTCATCCGATGCGTTAGGCGGCGATGGGACTCTTAGGAGGTGGAAAACGGGGACATAGCGCGTTCCTGGCAAAATTGCCCTGCCCGACTCAACCCGAGAAGGCTCGGAATCGTGCGATGTCTCTGGGTTCTGTCCCCTGCTATGCCTCGGGGTTCTGTCCCCACCGAAAAACCTTCGGCCGGTGGCACCCGCCCGCATGGGGCGGGGAACATCTCCACCTCGGCTCTCCTGGCGCAGCGTTTGCACGTCTACTTATCCGCCAGGAATGCCCCGAGGCTGTTCGCCGATTCTGCGCGAACCGTCGCGGCATGACACCTTAACTCTCAACAGGAGCTTCATCATGGCCGCCAATTCCAGCTACTACACCGAGGACGACCTGAGCGCATGGAGCGCGTCAAGAAGGCATTCGCCAACGACTGGGAGCAGACCAAGGCCGACTTCGGTTCCGATAAGGCCCGCGACATGAACCAGGACGTTGACGATACGGTCAAGCAGATGACCGGATCGGACGATGCTTTCGAAAACCGCGAACAGGCCTTCCGCTTCGGCCACACGGCCCATCGCCGCTACCACTCCGAATACCCCCAGTGGAACGACGACCTTGACAACCGTCTCCGCTCGGAATATCCCGGCGACTACAAGGTCGATCGGGCCTACATCCGCCATGCCTACGGTTATCGATATCCCGAATGATCCCCTTCTTCGTCCCGAAGAAACAGGCGACCCCGCCATCCGGGCCAGCGTGAAGGCATCGTCACGGTCGGTGTTGCGTTTGACTTTCCGCCGGTTCCAGGCCTCACATGATGGGTGTTGGCCACCAGGAACGCCTGGCCCGGTTCTCGGCAGAGATCGGCCAGCCAGCCGCTGACGGTGCGGGCCTGGAAGACGACCCGATCGGGGCGGATGTGTTCGAGAACCCTCCGGATGGCGTCGGGGTCGGTGGGGATGGTGGCGATTGCGATGCCGCCTGGAGGGGCTCGATGGACTCGGCGGTGCCGATGCGGGCCAGGAGCCGGCACGCCTCCTTCCGGGCGAAGTGATCCGTCCGGGCGATCACCCTCGCGATTGCCCCCTCCGCGGGCGGGCCGATGCGCTCGAACGCGGCGAACACGGCCTTCCAGGACGGGAAAACGGGGACATCGCGCGTTCCGGGCGGATTTGCCCTCTCCAACGCAACCTGAGAAGGCGCGGGATCGCGCTCTGTCCCTGGTTTCTTCCCTCCTCGCGGCCCGGCCTGACGAGGCTGTGCAGGGAGTCATGCAGCCCTTACCTCTAGAACTTTGAAAGACCCTGCCCATCCGGCCCTGGGCATTGCAAGACGTGTGACGGATCGGGATAATTTCCGGACGTTCGAAAGAATACGGCCACTCGGGCGTTCTCCAATTCGCCTGTTCCGCAGCCGATCCCGTTTTCGGCCGGGTTTCGGACTGTCTCCGTTGGGCGCCGACCAACGGCGGGGAGGCTTCCAGGCGTTGGTGCAACCCGGTCGAGACGTAGTTGGGGGACAACCATGGCGAATGGCAGCGATGGCAGTGGCGACGATGTCGTGGCGGGCCGGACGAACATGGCGGAGAGCACGACCGTCGTGCAAGGCGGACGGCCCTCGGAACTCGATGTGGGGTTCAACGGCCTTGCGGCTTTTGAAGCCGGGCCTCGTCGGGATGAACAGCGCCCGGACGGGACCATGAGCGGTGTCCTCGGTCGTGGTTGGAACGGGGCGGATACGCCCGCGCAACGTGAGCCTGGCGCGGGCGTCATCGGGGTCGGCGCTCCCAACCGCGGTCCCGGCCTGGTCGGGCTCGGCGGCGGTCACAGGATCTCAACGACCTTTCTGGGCTCGCCGGGCAATCTCGGGGAGAGCGGGCTCGGCGGCTCGGGGGTGATCGGTATCGGCGGCCCCGGCGATGCGGTCCCGCCGACCGCGAGTGCCGATGTCGCGGCCGATGTCCCATCCCTGGCGGGCGCCGGGGTCGTGGGCCAGGGCGGTACGTCGTTCTTTTTGACCCCGGTCGTCGGGGGCCCGATCCGGGCACCGGCAACGGGCCTGGCCTGGTCGGGATCGCGGGCGGCCGGCAGCGCGCGCCTGATGCCAACCTGTCGCAGGTGGATCTCGCCGCCGCCGCCAATGTCGGCGTCGTTGGGTTCGGCGGAGATGGGCCCAAGGCCGTGGCCGTGGGTGGCCCGTTCATCGGGCCGCTGAGCGCGGGGGCGGGCATTCGCGGCATCGGCGGCGTCGCCACATCTCCAGGGTCGCCGCTGCCGCTCGGCGGCCCGGGCGTGGTCGGGGTCGCCGGCGGGACGCCGGTCCCGGCCGACGGCACCCTTGTCGAGATCGGCGTCGCCGGGTTCGGTGGCGCCGGCCCCGGGGTTTTCGCGGTGTCGGCCGGCTTCCCTGGCGTCCTGGGCAGTTCAACCACGGCCGCGGGTGTTGCCGGGGGTTCCGCCCGCGGTGTTGGCGTCGCGGGCACAAGCACCGACGGCAACGGCGGGTACTTCGCCAGCGGACGCGCCGCACAGGTCCATCTCGAACCACTACGGGATGCGCTCAACAACCCGAACGGTCGCATCGCCGGCCGCGCCGGTGACCTCCTCGTCCTCAAGACGGAGCGAGAGGAACTGCTCGCCACGCTCTGGTTCTGCCGTAAGTCGGGGGACGCCGCCTCCGCGAACTGGGTGCAGCTCTCCTGACTGCGGGACGGATGGGGAGAAGTCCGGGGGGACGTTCCCTCGTGGGCGGCATCGCAGTCCAGGAAAGTTCGTGGACTGACCTCCGGTTGCAGCGCGGCGCGGGACCGCTGAACCGGGCCGTCAGGCCGACCACCGGGTTCCGATCGTGGAAAAGGATGCGATCGGACGCATTCGCGGCCCCGGTCGGCCCCGGACTCTGTTCCCTGATTCGGGCCACTCATCCCGGCGGCACGAGGAAAATCGGCCCCCTCGCCCGGAGCGGCGCCGAAACGCCGGTCCGGGCGAGGCCGCCCCGGGTGGGGTAGGTAGGGTTCCCGGGGGGGCCGACCCGCCGGCCGATCGTGCGCGATTCGATCGACCGGCGATCGGGGGTGCGGGTTCCGACGGTCGGTCGAGTCCGACCGTCGGTGTGGTTCAAGTCCTTCGGCGCGATCCGACAGCGGCCGCGGCCGTGGGCAGTCGCCCATGGCGACTGGTCCGACGTCACTGGAAAACGGCTCGATCGCCGCGCGATCGGTCGGGGCCTGGCGGAGCCGCCCTCACCCCATCGCCCGGAACGTCGGACGCGCCCTGGCGAACATTCAGAGGATGCACGGCGAACGCGATCCCCTCTATCTATTACATGACGACAAGGGGAGCAAACCGGACAGCCCGGCCGAAAGAATTTGCGACCGAATTGTTGATGGATGCACGCAATGGCCTTCTTGGATCGTCCCCGTTACGGGGACCGGGGCGGTCCGGGCGGTTGGGCCGAGACGCGAGGAGTGGCGTTGACGGGCGCCGGGCGCGGGCCGTAACCTCGTACCGTCCCCGAGATGATCTGCCGACACGGCCGGGTTCGGGGCGGAACCGACTTCTCCCGATCTCCTGGCGCACGAAGATCATGGAGTTATCCCTCATCCCCTCCGGTCCGGGACCGCTGAAGGTGGTCCTGCTCGGCAACGGCACCAGGACGGAGGTGGAGCTCGAGGCCCAGCGGATCGCCGGGGCGATCACCGCCCGGCGCGACATGCAACTCGTCGGCGTCGACCTCAGCCCCGACACGGACGTCCACGAACTGCGCGCCGACGTCGCCCTGGTTCTCGGCGGCGATGGGACCGTTCTGCATACCGCTCGTCGCATGGGGGAGCGGCCGATCCCCGTGCTGGGCATCAACCTGGGGCGGCTCGGCTTCCTCGCCGACCTGACCCCGACCGAGCTGCTCGAACGACTCGACGACCTGGTCACCCGGCGCTACACGGTCGAGAACCTGATCACGCTGTCCTGCACCCTGATTCCCCGTTGCGGCCCGTCGCGAACTTTTCGCAGCATCAATGATGTTGTCCTTCGCGCGGCACCTTTGTTCCACATGGTGGAGATCGAACTGTCGGTCAACGGCGCGCCGGTGATGAGCTTCCGGGGGGACGGGTTGATCCTGGCCTCGCCGGTCGGCTCGACGGCTCATAACCTCTCGGCCGGCGGTCCGATTCTGCCGCCGGACGCCCAGATGGTCGTCGTCACGCCGATCTGCGCCTCACACGCTCACCCAGCGCCCGGTGGTCGACTGGTCTCAGAAACTGTATGAGATGAGCCCGAAAAGCGAGGGGGTGTCGGTCTTCCTGGTCATTGACGGCCAGGTGCAGGTCCCCCTGGGCACGGGGGACCGCGTGGCGGTGCGACGGGGCAACACCCCGTTCCCGATGGTCCGCC
The DNA here is from genome assembly GCA_963779675.1 of uncultured Isosphaeraceae bacterium. GTDB lineage: Bacteria > Planctomycetota > Planctomycetia > Isosphaerales > Isosphaeraceae > CAVZZM01. Next base: position 277,931 of record CAVZZM010000009.1, on the reverse strand, counting down.
TGCCCGGCCACAGCTTCTACCGGACCCTCCGCGACAAGCTCGGCTGGGGCACCCTTCCCCCCGGCCATCGCTGCCCGGGTTGATCGAGCCAGCCGCCAGCCGCCGCTCTCGAAACACCAACACGTTCCGGCGGGTCCCCCTCGGCGATCGGCCCCCGCGCGAGGACCGACCCCTCCGGCCTCAATCTCGCAGCGGGCGGGGGACCAGGGCGGCGGTGGGGCTGTCGTCGCGGATCAGGTCGGCGAGGTTCTTCTCGATCTTGTCGCAGAGGTCGTCCAGGGGCAGGTCGTTGTCGTCGTGGCCGAACGGGCCCTCGATCTCCACGCCGATCTCCTCGATCCCGAAGAAGATGTAGGCGACGACCAGCGTGTCGAGGATGGTCGCCCAGCCGAACTCCTGCACCAGCGCGAACGGCAGGGCGACGCAGTACAGGATCAGCGCCCGGCGGACGTGGACGACGTAGGCGAAGGGCAGGGGGGTCGAGTGGATCCGCTCGCAGATGCCGATGTTGTCGATCAGTTGCTCGACGTTCCGATCGAGTTGCATGTAGACGTAGTCGGAGATCAACCCGCGGTCGCGGGCCTCGGCCAGCGTGGCGGTGATCCGCGTGGCGACGGCCAGCGGCACGTGATCGGACGACAGCACGCCGCCGACCTCCTCCGTCGGTAGTTCCGACGCGATCGGCCCCAAATCCTTCCGTCCCCGCAGGCGCTCCTTGGCGGCGTAAGCCCAGGCGATCGTCCACCGCACCACCTCGTCGCGCAGGGTGCGGTCGCCGGCCAGGTTCACGACGGTGGCACGGGCCAGGTTGCGCAGTCTCGTTGACGATCCCGCCCCAGGCCTTGCGCCCTTCCCAGAACCGGTCGTACGAGGCGTTCGTGCGAAACACCAACAGCAGGCCCAGGGCCACGCCGACCAGCCCATGCACCGTCGGCGGAATGCCGACGATCGGGTTCCCGAACTTGTAGAACACCACCACCAGCGCCGACCACACGACCACCCCGGCCACCCGGCCGAAGATCTCGCGGACCATCGAGCCCCGGATGTCCAGGAAGTGTTGCCACCAGTCGTGCGGGTCGTAATAGATCATCGGGAGGTCGCCTCATCCGAAGTTCGCGACTGATGTTGGACGCGACTGATTATGAATCGGACGCCCCCTGGGTGCCACCGGCACTCCCGCCCCGGTTCCGGGGCTCGTGGCGCCATCGGCCGCCGTGCTACAATCGTTTCGAGCCGGACCAGCGCCAGGCCAGAGGAAGGGGCCGACCCATGAGCACGATGAACGTCACCCTGCCGGACGCGCTGCGGCGGTTCGTCGAGGAGCAGGTCGTCCGGGGCGGCTACGCCTCGGCCGACGAGTACCTCCGCGCCCTGGTCCGGGAGGCCCGGACACGGGCCGAACTCGCGCAAGTCGAGGCCCGGTTGCTCGAAGCCGTGCGGGGCGAGCCGGCGACCCCCGTCACCCCGGAAACCTGGGGCGGATCGAGCGGGAGGGCCTGGAAGTCCTGATGTCCCTCCACGGCGCCCGAGATGTCGAGGACGCCTTCGGTCGCGACGAGGGCTCGTAGCCGACCACCGGCGTCTCCCCGATCGCTCATCACCCCTCTCGACGCAAGTCCGCGCCCGGCCGCGCCTTCGCAACCCGCAAGGTCGGCGGCGCGTTCTCCGTTCCGGGCGTTGACACTGGCCCGGGGCGCGCGCATATCCTCCTGGCCAATGGGTTGCCCGACTTGCCTAACCTCCCCGCTTTCGCAACCGGGACCTCCGGGGCGACCCGTGCCGGCCGCACGATCCAACGGAACGCTTGCAGGCCGATCGGGGGTCGCGGACCGCTCCGCGGCTTCGACGCGGCCGAGGAGATTTGCAGCCATGGAACGCCAGTTGGCGGGGCGGTGGCGGTGGCGGAGACGCCGGAGTGCCAGGGCTCGAGACGGAACTCCGGGAGGCGGTGGCCGCTCGGGTCGGGGAGCCGAAGTACGGGCTCTGGTTCGGGGATGGCGTGCGGCTCGGCGTCGATGGCGACGCCCTGGTCGTCGGCGTGCCCAACGGTTTCTTCCGTGAGTGGATCGCCGGCCATTTCGCGAGGAACCTGATCGAGGCGGCCGAGGCCGTCGCCGGGCGCCCTTTGACGCTCTCCTTCCACGTCGACGACGACGCCGAGCCGCCCCTGGGAGACACCGTCGCCGAGCCCGGCGAGGAACCACGCCCCAGTGGCCCGACGGTGCCGATGCCGGCTCCTTCGGTGCCTTCGAAGACCAGAACGCCGACGCCGACACCAACGCCGACGATTACCCCGAGGGTGCCCTTCGAGCGGCCGAGGGGCCAGAACCGCCCGGCGCGGCGGCTCGAGGACTTCGTCACCGGCCCCTGCAACCGCCTGGCCCACGCGGCGGCCGTCGAGATGGCCGAGCAGGCCGGGGCGGGGTTCAACCCGCTGGTCGTCCACGGCGGCATCGGCCTGGGCAAAACTCACTTGCTCGAAGGGCTCGGCGCGGCGTTGCGGCACCGGCACCCGGGGACAACGTCGTTCAGATCACGGCCGAATCGTTCACCAACACCTTCCTCGACGCCCTGCGCAACGGCGGGCTGAACGATTCGCAGCCGGTTCCGCAAGGCCGGGGCCCTGATCGTCGACGACGTCCATTTCCTCGCCGCCAAGCGCTCGACGCATCACGAATTCCTGCACACGTTCAACGCCCTGATCGCCGAGGCGGTGCCCGATCATCCTGGCCTCCGACCAGCACCCTCGCCTGATCGCCAGAGCTGACCGACGAACTGGCGACCCGGTTCCTCGGCGGGATGGTCGTGAAGATCGAGTCTCCCGACCCCGACCACCCGCCGGGCGATCTTGAAGTACAAGGCCCCGGCCCGCGGCGTCGACGTCCCCGAGGCCGTAGCCTGCGCTACATCGCCGAGCACCTGCGCGCCAGCGTCCGGGAGCTGGAAGGGGCGTTGCACAGCGTCATCGCCCATGCCGCGTCTGACCGGCCAGCGGCTCGACCTGAACCTGGCCAGGTCCGCCCTCCGCGACACGATCCGCCACACGGCCCAGGCCGTCGCGTTGAAGGACATCGAACGGGCCGTCTGCAAGTTCTTCCAGATCGAGCCCGAGGCGCTGAAATCCGACGGCCGCGCCCGCGCCGTGACCCACCCCCGATGCTCGCCATGTACCTCGCCCGCAAGCACACCGCCGCCAGCTACAGCGAGATCGGCCGGTTCTTCGGCGGCCGGAACCACTCGACGGTCATCTCGGCCGAGAAGAAGGTCGCCGGCTGGCTCCGCGACGAGCAACGCAACGGCCTGCTCTCCGGCTTCGAGACCGTCGCCGATGTCCTGGCGGCCGTCGAGCGCCACCCTCGGCGCCTGAGTCCTGGAGAGAACCCAGGAGAAGACTCCCGCAAAGCCGCGAAGCTCGGAAGCGAAGCGGCCGACGAGCGGGTTCCCGCTCTCGGCTTGCCCCGAATCCGGAACGTTTCGGGGCCGCGCCTTGCGTCGTCCCCCTTGCTCCGATCTTTGCGACTTCGCGGCTTTGCGGGAGTCTTCTTTTTCTCCGCCTGCCGCGGCGTCGCGCCTGGCTTTTCGATCTTCGCCCGGCATCGCGGAGAACAGGCGCGGTTTGGAACGGGATGTGTTAGTCTCCCTCCCGTCGGAGGGCCATCGGTGGCCTCTGGCGTGATCCGCCCGTGGACGGAAGGAGCAAGACATCATGCGCGAGCGATCGGGTTCGGTCTGGTGGCGGTGGCGGTGGCGATGACCGCGCCGGCCTGGGGCCAGGACGAGGGCAAGGAGCAGGACAAACGGCTCGGCACGTATGAGTACGTCTCGGGCAAGAGTGGCGAGGGAGAGATCCCCAAGGATCAGCTCAAGGGGACCGTCAAGGTCACCAAGGACATGATCCTCCTGCTCGACGAGGAGGGAAAAGAATCGTTCGCGATCTCGTACAAGATCAGCGGCGAGGAGGAACCGTTCAAGATCGACATGAAGATCGAGCGATCGGTCTTCGAGGACGCCGTCGGCTCGACCGCCAAGGGCCTCGGCAAGCACGACGGCCAGCAGGCCACGCTGATCTACGAATACGGCGAGAACCCGGACTACCCCGACGACTTCGAGCCCGAAGGCCAGCAACACCTGTTCGTCCTGAAACAGAACGACGACGACAAATCGCAGCAATGAGCAATGAGCAATGAGTAAACGCCGATGGTCCAATGACCGATGGCCGGGGATTGAATCCCCGGCCATCGGACCATCATCGGGCCATCGGTCATCGGCCATCGGCCATCGGCCATCGGCCATCGGCCATCGGTCATCGGTCATCGGCCATGGTCATTGGTCATTTCTTGACCTTGGCGTGGAGGCCGGCGGCGTTGAGGGCCTTGATGACGTCCTGGGCGTTGAAGTCGCCGGTGATCGTCAGGTCGGCGGCCTTCGGGGCGACGTCGACCTCCTTGACCCCCTCGACCTCACCGACGGCGCCCTTGATCGCCTTGGCGCAGGCACCACAGCAGTTGTGGGCGCCGGTCAGGGTCAGCGTCTTGACCGTGCCCTCGGGAACGCCGCTGTTGTCCTTGAGTTTGATCTTGGCGTTATCCGGCGTTCCGGAATAGCCGGCGTTGGCCATGGCGCGGATCGCCTTGCGAGCGGACTTGACGTCCGGGGCGTTGAGCGTCACCGTGCCGGCGTCCTGATCGCAGGTGGCCGTCACTCCCTCGACCTTCGTGACCGCCGTCTCAATCGCCTTGGCGCACCCGCCGCAGCAGAGATGCACGCCGTCGACGACCACCGTCTCCTCGGCGTGCCCGGTCCCCGACATCACCGCCAGCGCACCCACCATGGCCATCGTTCCGATCGCGAATCGCATGATCTCATATCTCCTGGAACTGGAAAGAGAACCCGTCACCGCCGACCGGCCAACCGCCCGCCCGCGCGGGCCACGCGGCTCGATTGCGAGGCCCGGACGTTCCATCGCGATCGATCCGGTCGACCCAAGACGCAATACGATACCACGACCGCGGCGCCAAGCCCACTCCCCACACGCACCGGGCCATGCAAGGGTCGAGTCGAGTCGCGTTTCCGGGAGGGCGAGACGCCCGCCGCAACCTCTCGGAAACCGACCGGGGTGACCCGGCGGCACGCGGCCATCAAAAAGACGATGAATTGAGAGGGCGAGGCCCATGCCGCAGCTTCGGGGCCTCGGCATGGGCCTCGCCCTCCCGGGAAGGATCGGGAGGGCGCTCGGCATGGGCCTCGCCCTCCCGGGAAGATCGTGCGTCGACTTTTGATGACCCTTCCAGGGCACGCCCGCATCTATCCGTGTGCCGTTCCAGCGGATAAGATGCAGCGCAACGTCCCGGAGCGTGACCGGGGCGTATGCAAAAGCGATGACCAGGGCACGAGGGCGGGCCGCTCGATCTGATCCGAACCGAACCGTCCGACCGCCGACCCGGCTCGAAAGTGAGGTGCTCCGTGGTGTTCCGTCCCCGCAAGAAGAACCGTCGCAGAACCAAGTACAGCGTGTGCAAGCGTTGTGGAGGCAGCGTCCGACGGCGCCGCACCCGTTGCAAGAAGTGCGGCGAGCAGCGTACTTCGTAACGAGGGACATTGTTCCGCGACGGGACCGGGATCGCGCCGGGCGATCCCGGTTGGCCGGGCACGGAAGGCCGAACGCTCAAACAATCAATCGGCCGGTCGAGGGCCGGCGGGGATGCCCTCGGTCGAGGAGCGTCGCAGCACGCGCACGCTCAGGTCGGACTCGACGTGGATCTGGCAGGACAGCCGGAGGTCCGGGCCGAGTTCCCCCTCGCGGGCCAGCCGCTCGCGCTCCAGTTCCTCCATCGGCGGCGGCGAGCCCTCAATGATCTGGACCCGGCACGTCGTGCAGCGGGCGTTGCCTCCGCAACGGTGCAGGATGTCGATCCCGGCGTCCTCGATCGCCAGCACGAGCTTGGTGCCCGGCTCGGTCTCGAACGACTTCTCCCCCTCGACGTTCACGGTGGGCATCAGCACAACGCTCCCAAACAAACGGCCTACGTGTCCGCGACGACCATGCCGAACAGCCTACTCGCCGCGCCCCGGGCCGGCAAGCCGTTGGCTGGTCCGCCGGCCGCGTCGCGAGAGACGGACCGTCAGACCTCGTCCACCTTCACGCTGTGCAGGTCGCGCTCGGTGCGGGCATGGTGCCAGACAAGGTCCATCATCGTCTTGGGGTCGTCGATGCCCATCAGGTAACTGACCGGCATCTTGTCCTCGGACGACTCAACGACGACCGTGCCGACGTTGAACATGCGGTGGAACAGGCTGGGTTGCTTGACGTAGACGTCGTCAACTCGCAGCAGTTCGACCTGATCGCGACGGCGCTGGAAGATGCCCGTGGTTACGAACAGCCGCTTGGTCGTCATCTCGTAATAGTATCCCATCCGGGCCTTGAAGACCTGCCAGGCCAGGGTCAGCCAGTACAGCAGCAGGAGCCCGCCGACGATCAGGGTGATGGTCGGCAGGTTCTCGTAGCCGTGCCGGGTTCCCCAGGTGTACGCGGCCAGCGCGACCCAGCCGAGCGTCAACACGAATCGCCAGACGAAGCGGCCGATGAAGTTCTTGAGCGAGTATCGCCCCTCCCAGACGGGCAATTCCTCTTCGAGCCCCGTCCGCGTCTTCTCGCGAGGCAACGGCTGGCCTCGGGTCGTGACCTGCTGGGTCCCGGGATCGGCCCGCTCCACCTCGGTCACGGCGTTCTCCGGATTTTGCGGGTAGAGGTTCTCGACCGTCGGCGGGGCGTCCGGGCGGTTTTCCACGCCATCCGTGGAGATCTTTTGCACGGTGTCCTTGGTCATGGGGTCCAGCTCCTCGACAAACCCGGGGCAGTCGGAAAGAAGGGTTGTTCCGTCGGATCGGACGTCCGGGTGACCGATCGTTTCCAGGCCAGCCTTTGCAACTCATGTGCCAGCTCGCGAGAACACCGATCCTGGATCAGTTGGTTGACTGTCGCGACGGCCGTTCGCGACGGGGCCGTTCCCTCCCGTCGTATCATCAATCGGGGTGGGCCTGTCACGAGAGCGGAGGAGGTGCCATGCCGATCGAACTGGGGGACGGGAATCGGATCGAGCTGGTCCGCGGGGACATCACGTGCGAGTCGATCGACGCGATCGTCAACGCCGCCAACGGGGGGCTCGCGCCGGGGGGCGGGGTCTGCGGGGCGATCCACCGGGCCGGTGGTCCGGAAATTGCCCGGGAGTGTGCGCGGATCGTCGCGCGTCGAGGATCGCTGGCGGCTGGGGAGGTGGCGATCACGACTGGCGGCGACCTGCCCGCCCGTCGCGTCGTTCATGCGGTCGGCCCGATCTGGCAGGGCGGCACGCAGGGCGAGCCCGAGGCGCTGGCACGCTGCTACCGAGGGGCGATCCGCGCGGCCGACGCCGAGGGCCTCAACGGCATCGCGTTCCCCTCGATCTCGACGGGAATCTACGGCTATCCCGTCCACCTGGCGGCGCCGGTGGCCCTGGCGGCCGCCCGCGAGGCCCTGGCCGTCGCCGGCACGCTGACAACCGTGCGGTTCGTCCTGTTCGACGACGCCACCCTCGCCGCCTACCAGGACGCCGCCGACTCAGCCGGGACGTGAGTTCGAATGGGCCGGATTTCAGGGGGCTGTCCATCACAGAATGACAGGATGGGCCATGACAGGATGGGCCAGAAACATTCCACGGCTGTCATCAGGCATCCTGTCATCCCATTCTTGAGTCCAGCATGACAAATGCCACATTCCCGGTTCCATATCTTCCATGAAGAAGAGACCTTCCGGATCTGGATTCTGTCATCGGCCATCTGCCCTCTGTCATCTGCCCTCTGTCATCTGCCTCTGTCATCTGTCATCTGTTATCTGTTATGCGGCGTTCCGTACCCTGTAATTGACGATCCCCGAACGCCAGGAAGCGACCCCATGACATGCCCACAGGACCGCTTGACGACAGCTCGGTGGTATTGCATCCTCGTGCTCTGGGCGACGGCCAGCGTCGTGGCCGCCGGTTGCGGAACGTCCGCCCCGGTGGATCAGATCACCACGGAGCCCGAGGCCCCCACCTCGATCACCCTGCGCAGCACGGCGTTCGAGGATGGCGGGGCGATCCCGTCGAAGTACACCTGCGACGGGGAGAACATCGCGCCGCCGCTGTCCTGGTCGGGCGTTCCCGAGGCCGCGACCAGCCTCGCGGTGATCGTCGACGACCCTGACGCCCCCTCCGGCACCTTCACCCACTGGCTCGTCTACGACCTTCCCGCCGACACGACCGAACTCCCCGAGGGCGTTCCTCCCGAAGCCGGCGAGACGTTCCCACAGGGCGTCAACGACTTCAAGAAGCCCGGCTACGGCGGCCCCTGCCCCCCGCGGGACACACCACTACGCCTTCCAGGTGTTCGCCCTCGACGCCCCCCTCGACCTGCCTCCCGGGGCATCCAGACAGGACCTCCTCAAGGCCATGCACGGTCATGTGCTGGCGCGAGGGCGACTGATCGGGACCTATCAACGCGGGGAATAGGGAGTTCGGAGTGCTCCGTGGAAAAGGCCCGGCTTCGCGTCCGAAGGAGGGCGGCACGGACCTGGGAGGCTGGGAGGGAAGAACGGGGCCAGGGGCCAATAGGGGTCGTTCCTAGCCGTTGGGGTCCAGGAGTTTACGATTTGCGACTAAATGACAAACTCTTGGTATTTATATAGTTAGGGAGAACGGGCCCGGTTTTCGGACGGAGCAACTAAATTGGCTCTCTCAGGCCCAGAACGGGACGTATTTCGCATAGCGCTTGGACTTGTTTTTCGGGTCGTCGAGCTTGATGCGGCCCTTGTCCAAAGACAGTTGAATGGTGGGAGACGCTCTCAGTTTTGCTCTGCGGGAGCTTGAACCGCTTCCGTAGACTTTGGTTCGTCATTTTCTGGGAGAAATCCGGTGTCAGCCGTCACGTCGCCATTCGGGCGGCACCCGAACCGATGAAAATCCGGGCCTTGACTTCAGTTGCGCCTTTGACGGTTGTCGTATTTTCTGAGCAGTTCAGACACCTCCCGGGTAAAACTGAACTGCTCAGAAGATACGCCTGAATGACTGCCCAGCCATCGCCAGATCGCCCATTTTCATGGGTTCGGGTGCCGCCCGAAGGGCAGCGTGACGGCTGACACCCGTTCCCCCCCGTGACCTCCGCGGCCCGAAATGAATCATGAGTTTTCGGAGGATGGCTCATTCAAGCTGAAGTCCTCCGCGAGCGACTCGCAAGCCTTTCGGTGTACCTCGATGTACAACTCAGTCTGCTCGACGTCGTAGTCCGTCTCCTTTGCCTGCCGGGCGGCGAGTTGCACGTTTATGGCATAAATCTTGTCGCACATCTCCTGTTTGGTCTCGCCCGCAGCCTGTGCCCATAGAATCGCCAGCCGCCCGTTGAAACGCACGCCGTGGAAGACCGACCTTAGGAACTCCTCGCGTTCCTCCGGCGTGCCGTTCATCCCCTGACTACGCCAGGTAATCATGCTTTGCTTATGGCCTGTCTTCAGGTTATCAAAGCCGCGCACGATGAGGTATATCGCCGCAACCACCACCGGCCACTTCCCAGGTCCGATGGTGAGGGCCGAAATGGAGTACCATGTGGACACTACGCCAAATGCGAGTTCCATCAATGCATAGCGAAGCCTGTTAGCCTCTCGAACGTAAAACAAGGCGATGGCGGCGACAAAAGCGATAAATGTCAGCAGCAATCTCCCCCACCAGGGTGACAGCACATCCAAGATCAATAAGGTCACATAATTTGCATTTTGAAATACAGTAACCAATCCTATGAGGCTGAGAATCGCAAATAACACCTCACGCAATCGGATCCCTCTAGTCAATGGTCCGTTCTCCCGATCAGACGATCCAAGCTACAGAATACCCTGCAAGTCATTCGCCATGGTGGGCAGGATCTTCCAGTCCTTCATCCAAGATTTCACCCTATCAGGAAAAAGGCCAGGGACCGATCGTCGCTCGAACTCGACGAACTTGTCGGCTTGCATCAAGGCGGCACGAGTCGCGGCGAAATCCTGACGGCCATGCGGGAGCGGGGCCTGACGATTACAGAAGCGATCAAGGCCTCGATGCAACTGTTCGGCCTCGGGCTTGGGGATGCCAAGACGCTCGTGGCCTCCCATCCATCCTGGAATCAGACCGCCGAGGCTGCCCAGCCGTTTCAAGACGATCTTATCCAGGCGTTTCGAGACGCTGGCAACCCTGGGCCAGCCGAAGTAGTGCATTGTCCATGACAGGATGACAGGACGCTCCACGACGGAATGGGCCAGGAACATCCCTCCGCTGTCATCGGGCACCCTGTCATCATCACATTTTGAACCGCGCCGGAAATCAATGAACGTCCTGACACCTTTCCCGCTCTCGGCGTCGGTTCAGATTTTTCCGGCGGTTTCTCCTGATTCAATAAGCTGCTCGGATAATACGCCTGAATATCTGTCCAGGAATCGCCAGATTGCCCAATTTCTTGGGATCGGGTGACGCCGGAATGGCGGCGTGACGGCTGACACCGATTTTCCCTCGGGACCTCCAGTTTCTACAGCGTCTTCAGATACTCGATCAGGTCCGTCCGGTCGGCATCGTCGAGCAGGTCGCCGAAGAGGTGGCCCTCGTTGCTCAGGCCCCAGCGGGTGGTGTCATAGGTCCGCTTCGAGGTGTCGGGGGTTTCGGTCGGGGCGACCTCCTCGTACGTCCAGCCGACGTGGGTGGGTCGTAGTGGGCGAAGTCGGTTGAGGGCGGACGGGTGAAGCGGGTGGGACGGGTGGTGGAGTCGAGCACGTTGCGCAGCGTCGGCAACGAGCCGTTGTGCAGGTACGGCGCCGTGGCCCAGATGCCGTCGAGGGGCGGGGCCTGGTAGCCGTCGATCGTCTCCCGGAAGGGATACGGCTCGGCGAAGTAGCCGGCGTTGTAGTGGGCGATGTAGCCCGGCGTGAGGTTCTCGGCCAGCACCGGGTCGGTGCCGACGACGTCGAGCGGCACGATCTTGTTCGGGTACGTCCAGCGCTCGCCATAGGTCCCGTGGCAGGTGGCGCAGGTCGTTTCGAAGACGACCCGGCCCCGGTCGGCCTTCTCCGTGTCGATCGGGAACGGGTACGGCGGCGGTTCGAGGGTCTTCAGGTACTCGTGAAGCTCGCGGAACATCGGCTCCTTGGCCGCGAACTCCTCGGGGCCGAACTCCTCGACGCCCATCAGGAACTGCATGTTCGATCGGTGCGAGTCGGCCGAGGTGTAGCCGGTGTAATACTTCGTGCGCTTCTTCCGGAGGTTCCACCAGGCCGGCGTGTCGGTCTCGGGCAGGTAGGCGCCGGTGAGCTTCGGGAACCGGCGGATCGTCATGTCCGGGTTCCGCAGCGAGATCAGCATGACGGTGAACTGCCAGGCGTTGTTCGTCCCTCGCACGCTGTTGACGGTGAACGGCAGCACCAGCTTCCCGCCGCCGGTGGCCTGCGAGAACTCGCTCATCAGCCGGGACAGGTCGAGCTGGCTGTTGCCGAGGCCGACGTAGCTCGTCCCGCCGATCGACCCGCCGTGGCAGATCAGGCAGTCGCCCCGGAAGCCGACGGTCTTGCCGTCGGCCATCAGCCCCCGGCTGCAGGCCCATGGGCAGGCCGTCGTTGGGGTAAGGGGCCGGGTGGAGCCCGTAGTGCGCGTTGAAGGCGCGGGCGTAGCCATCGGGATCGGCAGACGGGTCGGGCGCGTCCGGCCCGAGGAAGGGGCGCACGTTCTTGTAGAGGTCCAGTTCCCAGCTCGCCGGGTTCATGCCCTCGGTGATCGCGTTCCAGCCTCGATCGGCGGTCCGAGGTGTCTCCTCGCGCACATCGTCCGGCTCCGGGCCGTCCCCGAACGCGTCCGCGACGGCCAGCAACAGGCCGCAGGCGGCCGTCGCCCCCAGCAAGATCGTTCGCCCCCCGCCCATTGGTCCCGGCCCCCAGATCTGGTCGGTCGATCGTCCCAACGGTACGTGTCCACCCCCCCATTCTAGGCAGCGGGGCCCGACCGGAAACGGTGGCACCCCGGAACGGTCCTCCGGGGGGACGACCGGGCATGCACGACGTTGCCCCATGTGCCGGAACTTCAGGAGCGACGCTCCAGAAATGCCCGGGAAATGGGGGTGGCCGGGGCAAAGTCCTCGTGCCCCGGTAGGCGGCGTTCCCAGACCGGGGCACGAGGACTTTGCCCCGGCCACCCAAAAAACCCTGATTTGCGGACGTTTTGAGTCTTGTCGGGTGGGTCAGCGCAGCGCAACCCACCATCGAATCGGTGGGTTGCGTTGCGCTGACCCACCCTACGAGGACCGTCTCACACACGTCCTCAGAACAGGGCCTCGATCGGTGCCCCGGCGTCGAGGAGCTGGTAGACGCGGCCGTCCGGGTCGGTGGCCTGGAGGTCGTCGATTCCCATGAGGTGGTAGACCGTCCGGGCGATGTGGGCCGGCGTCACCGGGTTCTGGGCGGGACGTTCGCCGAGGCGGTCGCTCGACCCGTAGGTCTGGCCGCCGCGAATGCCGCCGCCGGCCAGGAGCACGCTCATGCAGTGGGTCCAGTGGTCGCGCCCGGCCCCCGAGATCCCGCCGGAGCGGCGATCGCCGATCTTCGGCGTCCGGCCCATCTCGCTGGTCACGACCAGCAGGGTGGAGTCGAGCAGGCCACGGCCGTCGAGGTCCTCGACCAGGGCGGAATACGCGCGGTCGAACTCCGGGAGCAGGTTCTGGCTCAGGCAGTCGAAGTTGTTCCCGTGGGTGTCCCAGCCGCCGGCACTCTTGCACTTGCTGGCGAGTTCCTGGTTCTCCTTCCAGAAGACGGTCACGAACGGCACCTCGGCCTCGACCAGCCGTCGGGCCAGCAGGAGGCTCAGGCCGTTGATCGTCTCGCCGTAGCGGGCGCGGACGGCGGCGGGCTCGGAGGCGATGTCGAACGCCGACGCCGCCCTCGCGCCGGAGAGCAACCCCCAGGCCCGCTCCTGGAGCCGCGACCAGGTCCGCACGCGACGGGACGCATCCAGCTCCCGACGTGCCGAGTCCACCGCGCCGAGCAGGGAGCGGCGGTCCCGCAGGCGATCGGCGGTCACGTCCCCTTCCAGGGTCAGGGCCGGGGCGTGGAATTGCACCGCCTCGCCCTGCTCGCCGTGGACGTAGAGCGGGTCGTGCTCGATCCCGAGCCGGGCGGCGAACTGCCCGGGGCGGGTGTAGGGGGCCTTGCTCGGCCGGTGCGGCAGGGTGATCGCGTTCGGCAACTCCGGGTGTTGTAGGCGTCTCGACGCGACGACACAGCCCATGTACGGCCAGTCGTCCGGCCGGGGCGTCCGATCGTTGCCCAGGCTCAGGAAGGTCGGGTCCGGGACGTGGCCGGTCAGGTTGTAGTAGTAGCCGGCGTGGTGATCGTTGGTGTTCACCGTCGAGCCGACCGAGTTGACCACCGCCAGGTGATGCGCCTGTTGCGAGAGCATCGGCAGGTGCTCGCTGAACCGCACGCCCGGCGCGGTCGATGCGATCGGGCGGAACGGCCCCCGATACTCCTCGGGCGCGTCGGGCTTGAGGTCCCAGGTGTCGATGTGCGATGCCCCGCCGCAGAGGAAGAACAGGATCGTCGACCGGCGCGGCCGCCCTTTCCAGCGACGTCCGCCGGCGCCGCCAGGGCCGGCCGGAGCCCCGCCAGCCCCGCGCAGGAGGCCGCCAGGAATGTCCGTCGAGGCATCCGCGTCCCGCCGTGTTCGCCCTGTGATCGCATCGCGGTCCCCTCGATGACGCCCACCGATCGCCACCCGGCTGTTGTCGCGGGTGAACCCGTTGCATTGCGTATGTTGAACATTTTTTGGGCGGTTCGCAAGACGGCACCCCGGGCGCATCCGCCTGTCCCGACGCTCGTAACGGGCACGGCAGGGTGCGACATCGCCACATGTCCGACCGGTGACGGGATGAAGAATCCGTCGAGATACGGTAAGACAGTAGGAACGACTCGTTTCGTTGTGGCCGCAACGCTCACGAACGCGCTCGCCCTTCCCGGGAGGAGGCTCTCGCATGATCCCAGGTCGTCGATCGAGGCGGGCACTCATCACCGGCAGTCTGACCCTTACCCTCGGCGTTCTGCTCGCGGGAAGCTCGGCCCGGATGGCCCACGGAGGGGAGCCGGTCGATTTCGCCCGCGACATCGCGCCGATCCTGGAGCGGAGCTGCCTGAGCTGCCACCATCCGGGCGGCGCGAAGGGGGACGTCTCGCTGGCGACGGTCGCCGACCTGGTCGCCGACGAGTTCTACGTCGTCCCGTCCCGTCCCGAGGAGAGCTACCTGCTCGACCTGATCCGCCCCGAGGCCGACGGCGAGCCGCCGTTGATGCCGAAGACGGGCGACCCGCTGGCCGACGACGAGGTCGACCTGGTGCGCCGCTGGATCGCCGAGGGGGCCGCCTGGCCCGAGACGCTGGTCCTGAGCGAGCCGTCGAAGGCCGGCGCGGACTGGTGGGCGATCCAGCCGCTCGCGGAGGTCAAACCGCCGACGCCCGAGGGGCTCCCCGAACCCTGGGCGCGCAACCCGATCGATCGCTTCCTCTTCGCCGCGATGGCCGAGCGGGGGCTCGCCCCGTCGCCGCCGGCCGACCGGCGGGACCTGATCCGCCGCGTGACCTACGACCTGACGGGCCTGCCCCCCACCCCCGGAGAGGTCGAGGCGTTCCGGGCCGACGATCGCGCCGACGCCTACGAGCGGCTGGTCGACCGCCTGCTGGCCTCGCCCCGATACGGCGAGCGCTGGGGCCGGCACTGGCTCGACGTGGTCCGCTTCGGCGAGAGCAACGGCTACGAGCGGAACGTCATCATCGACAACCTCTGGCCGTTCCGCGACTACGTCATCGAGTCGTTCAACGAGGACAAGCCGTTCGACCGCCTCGTGCTCGAACACCTGGCCGGCGACGTGATCGGCCCCGGCGACCCGCGCGTCGAGGTCGGGACGACGTTCCTCGTCTGCGGCCCTTACGACAACGTCGGCAACCAGGACCCCGCCCAGGCCGCGCAGATCCGGGCGAACACCCTCGACGAGATGATCCGCACCAGCAGCGAAACCTTCCTGGGGTTCACCATCGGTTGCGCGCGGTGTCACGACCACAAGTTCGACCCGATCCGACAGGCCGACTACTACGCCCTCTCGGCCACCTTCGCGGGCGTTCATCACGGCAGCCGAGAGATCACGACCGACGCCCGGCGCCGGGAGCGTGAGGAGTCGCTCCGCCCGCTCCAGGCCGAGCAGGAGCGGCTGACTCGGGAACGCGATGAGCTGGAGGAGAGCGTCCTGGCGCGCGGCAAGGCCGCCGAGCCCGAGCACGAGGCCCGCTGGTCCCGGCCCGCCGTCGATCGCTACGGCACCGAGGAGACCTTCCCGCCCGTCGAGGCGCGGTACGTCCGGCTGGTCGTCGCGAGCCGGGACGACACCCCGGACGCATCCACCGGCTTTCACATCGACGAGTTCGAGGTCTGGACCACCGGCGACGACCCGCGCAACGTCGCCCTGGGCGCCAACGGCGGCACCGCCGAGGGCCAGAGCCGCGTTCCCGAGGACTTCGCCGGCGCCTACAGCGCCGCCCTGACGATCGACGGCAAGTTCGGGGTTCGCTGGATCGCGAGCGGGCCCGACTTGACGATCACCCTGGCCCGTCCCGAATCGATCGATCGGGTCGTCTTCTCCAGCGACCGCAACCAGGAGCTCGACCGCGACCACCGCCACACGACCTTCGCCGGCGAATACCGCATCGAGGTCTCGCGGGATGGCCGGAACTGGACCGAGGTGGCCGGCACCGACGACCGTCAGCCTCCCACCCCGGCGCACCGCCGTCGGCGCCTGCTCGACGCCGAGTTGACCGGGCCGGAACGGCAACGGCTGGCGGAGTTGAACGACGATCTGGGCCGGGTCAACGGGCGGATCGCCGCCGTGCCCGCGTTCCCTTCCTGGTGGATCGGCCAGTTCCAGGACGCCCCGGGGCCGTTCCACGTCTCCCTGGGCGGCGACCCCCAGAAGCCGGGCGGCGAGGTCGTCCCGTCGAGCCCGTCGATGCTCGATGCGATCGCCCCCGAATCGCTACCAGCTCGCCGCCGATTCCCCCGAGTCGGCCCGTCGGCTGGCCCTGGCCCGCTGGATCGTCGACCCGGCGAACCCGATCACCCCGCGCGTGCTGGCCAACCGGCTCTGGCATTACCACTTCGGCACCGGCATCGTCGACACGCCCAGCGATTTCGGCTACATGGGCGGTCGGCCGTCGCACCCCGAATTGCTTGACTGGCTGGCGCCGAGGTCCACGCCCGGGGATGGCGGCTCAAACCGCTCCACCGGCTGATCGTGACCTCGCAAGCCTACCGGCAAGCGTCGGCCAATCGACCGGAGGCCGCCGCCATCGACGCCGATAGTCGGCTCCTGTGGCGGTTCCCGCCCCGTCGGCTCGAGGCCGAGGAGATCCGCGACGCCATGCTCGCCGTCGCCGGCGTGCTGACGCCCGACATGGGCGGCCCCGGCTTCCGCCTGTACCGCTACCTGGAGGACAACGTCGCGACCTACGTCCCGCTCGAAACGCACGGGCCGGAGACGTACCGCCGCGCCGTCTACCACCAGAACGCCCGCGCCGCCCGGGTGGACCTGCTCGGCGAGTTCGATTGCCCCGACAACGCCTTCGCCGAGCCCCGGCGGGCCGCGACCACCTCGCCGCTCCAGGCGCTCACGCTGATGAATCACCGCTTCACGTTCGACATGGCCGAGGCCCTCGCCGCGCGGCTCGAACGCGAGGCCGACGCCCCGGCCGATCAGGTCCGCCGCGCCTTCCGCCTGGCCTACGCCCGCCCACCCGATCCCGTTGAGATCGATGCCGCCACCGACCTCATCCGCGCCCACGGCCTGCGCGCCTTCTGCCGGGCGCTGTTCAACTCGAATGAATTCCTGTTTCTCGATTGAGTCCAATGGGCAGTAGCCAGTAGTCAGTAGTCAGTAGTCAGTAGTCAGAGTAGTCAGTAGTCATGTAGCTAGAGGGGAGCGATGCGATCTCAGACGTTTCGGGACGTGTTGCTCTGGAAGAAGGCCCATGCCTGGGTTCTGGCGACCTATCGATATACGGAATCGTTTCCGAAACATGAACTCTTCGGATTGACCTCACAACTCCGAAGAGCTGCGGTTTCCATTCCCGCGAACTTCGCCGAAGGCTTCAAGAGGCAAGGGCGGGGTGACAAGATGCGATTCTACAACATCGCGCAAGCGTCTCTCGAAGAATGTCGCTATTACCTGATCCTGTCAAACGACCTCGGATACGGAGACAGTACTATTCTGATGAGTGCACTCGAAGAAGTCAGCCGGATGCTCGACGCCTACTCGAAATCTCTCACCAGGCCCGCGTCCTGAGTACCCCCGACCGACTACCGACTACCCCCCTGACCACCGACCACTGCCTACCGACTACCGACTACCGACTACCGACCACTGCCTACCGACCACTGCCTACCGACTACTGACTACCGACTACTGACTACTGACTACTCTCAATGTGGGGCGTGCTCGATGCGGAACGATCACCGACAACTCGTCGAGGCCGCTCGCCGACGGGTTCTGTCCCGACGCGGGTTCCTCGGGCATGTGTTCACCGGGCTGGGGGGCATTGGCCTGGCCCACCTGCTCGCCGGCGACCTGGCCGCCGGGTTGCCGCGTGAGGGCGGCGCCGACGGGGCGACGGCCTGGGGGCCGGGCCGCGGCCTGACCCACTTCCCGGCGAAGGCGTCGCGCGTCTTGCAGATCTTCTGTCCCGGGGCCGCCTCGCAGGTCGACCTCTGGGACCACAAGCCCGAGCTGGAGCGCCGGGACGGCCAGCCCTTGCCCGGTGAGGAAGATTTCGTCTCGTTCCAGGGCAAGAACGGCAGCCTGATGAAGAGCCCCTGGCCGTTCGCCCCGCAGGGGAGAGCGGCAAGCCGATCAGCACGTTGCTCCCGCACCTGGCCCGGCATGTGGACGACATCGCGTTCGTCCACTCGATGACCTCGAAGACGAACACCCACGGCCCCGGCTGCGTGTTCATGAACACCGGCCATCCCACCGAGGGCTTCCCCGCCGCCGGCGCCTGGGCCAGCTACGCGCTCGGCAGCGACAACGAGAACCTGCCCACCTATGTCGCCGTCCCCGACCTCCGCGGCGAGCCCCCCAACGGCAAGGCCAACTGGTCGAACGGGTTCCTGCCGGCCCGTCACCAGGCGATCGTCCTGAGCGCCCAGCAGCCGATCCGCAACCTCGACCCGCCGGACGGACGTCAACGACGCCGAGGACGCCGCCACCCGCGACTTCCTGAACGCCCTGAACGCCCGACATGCCGAGGCCCGACCGGGGGACGAGGAACTGAACGCCCGGATGGCCTCGTATGAGCTGGCCGCCCGGATGCAGCTCTCGGCCCCGGAGGTCTCCGACCTGTCCTCCGAGCCGGCCAGCGTCCACGCCCTCTACGGCACCGACGACCCCAACCCGCTGAAGGCCGCCTACGCCCGCAACTGCCTGCTCTCCCGACGGCTGCTGGAGCGGGGGGTCCGCTACGTCAACCTGTACTGCGCCTCGCGCGCCTCCGGGGTGGACGGCCTGCTGAACTGGGACGCCCACAAGACGCTCAAGGCCGACTACGAGCGGCATTGCCCGATCTTCGACCAGCCCACCGCCGCGCTCCTGACCGACCTGAAGACGCTCGGCCTGATCGACGAGACGCTCGTCCTCTGGACGACCGAGTTCGGCCGCATGCCGACCCACCAGGCCGGCACCACCGGCCGCGACCACAACCCCGACGGCTTCACCTGCTGGATGATGGGCGCCGGCGTCCGGGGCGGCACCAGCCATGGCGCCACCGACGAGTTCGGCCGCCGCGCCGTCGAGGACATCACCACCGTCTGGGACTTCTACGCCACCGCCCTCCACCTCCTCGGCTTCGACCACGAGCGCCTGACCTACTACCACAACGGCTTCGACCGCCGCCTCACCGACGTCCACGGCAACGTGATCCGGGACATCCTGGCGTGACGACGGTGAGGAGATTGAGTCACGAGCCGGTGGGCGCGAGGCTGGCAACGTGATCCGGGACATCCTGGCGTGACGACGGTGGGCTGTGGTCTGTCCGAGTCGGGTGGGTGGAGTCCTCGGAACCCACCATGCTCACTATCTGGAGGGGCCTCTCGTCGGGGGAGGGAACGATTTTGAGAGTCCCCTCCGTTCCTTTCCCTCCCGGCCGTGGCCTCAAGGACAGGGTCATTCCCAGGTCGAGTGTTCCGGGAGGGCGAGGCTCCCGCCGAGCCGTCCGCCGGGAGGGAGCGGCCCATGCCGAGCCGTCGGGATGGGCGGCTCGGCGGGAGCCTCGCCCTCCCGGTCACGGTGCCGTCTCGGACTTTTGAATGACCCTGGCCTCAAGGACGAGACTATAGCCGCCCGCCGTCATCGGACGATACAACGACATCCGCACACCGAGCGACAGGGAGGAACGTCGCGATGCGCACGCGAGCTTACCGACCCGAGATTTCCGACTGCCTGGAAGATCGCTCGCTGTTATCGAGCGTTCCGAGGCTGTCGGCCGATCCCATCGTCCTCCCACGTCTCCAGCTCAAGCGGGTCTTCGACCATACGCGGTTGGGGTTCGAGACCTTTGCCAAGGACCTCGGCCCTTCCCATCCTTACAACGACGACAACCTCCTCGAGACGCTCTACAACGTCGCCGTGATCATCCCCTACGGGGGGGTGGATGGCCTGGGGGTCAAGATCAACCGCATCGTGGACAATTTGCATGAAGACCTCTCCGCCCACGTCCCCCACGCCATCCGCACGGCCGCCATCGACGTGAGCGCCGCCTACCGTGCCGAGGTGCTGGCCCGGGTCCGATCCGGAGACGTCATCGTGCGCTAAGGGCCGCGATGCGGGGGAGGACGCCGGTCTCCCTCTTCCGAATTTGACAGAACACCCGGGGGCCTGGCCTCGATAGTGAAGGATGCGGGGGGCGTGCGCTCCACGTGATCGCCCGGCTCGTTGGCAACCCGGATTGCTGGGATCGACCTTGACGATCGCGCCGGCTGGATGCCTCCTCGACCGCGGGCCGAATCGAACCCGACACACCCTGCCGAACGACCCCGGCGGGGCGATCGGGCGCCCGTCCGCAGGGCCGAAAAGACGTCGATTTTCTCGACGCAACCCCTTGTTTCCAGGAAAGCTTAGGACGGATTTCCGAACGAAGCCAATGACGGTCTCGGGATCGCCACCGCGGTCCTCCCGTCGCGATTCCAGGGACGTGCCGGGAGCGTCCCGACCCGACCCGACAGGGAACAGCCACCGTGGGCCCCGGGGAGGCCGCACCAGCCCGATGCAACGCAAGCACGATCGCGGTAGTCTGGGAGAGTCATCCGCGGGCGGCCCTGGTCGGAGTGTGGCCGGGGTCGATCACGGATCGTTCCGGTCAGGGGACAGGAGTTCGCACCATGACGCCCGAAGTGACTCGCCGCACGTTCTCCGGGGTGGCCCTGTCGGCCGCCGCGGCCTCCGCGCTCGCGCCGTCCCGAGTGCTCGGGGCCAATGACCAGGTCCGCCTCGGCGTCATCGGCGTGGGCAACCGGGGCTGCCAGTTGCTCCGCGGCTTCCTCGCCCAGCCCGACGCGAAGGTCGTCGCCCTGTGCGACGTTTATGAGCCGTATCTGAACGCCCAGTACGACCGCGTCGACCCCCGGTTCGCCCCCCTGGAGAGGCGAATTCCCCAGATGCCCGACGTCGGGGAGGGCGTCGACCGCGTGGCCGACTTCCGACGCCTGCTCGACCGCAAGGACATCGACGCCATCGTGATCGCCACGCCCGACCACTGGCACGCGATCCAGACGATCCAGGCGTGCCAGGCCGGCAAGGACGTCTACGTCGAGAAGCCGCTGTCGGTCACCATCGCCGAGGGCCGCGCGATGATCGAGGCGGCCCGAAAGGCCGACCGCATCGCGCAGGTCGGCACCCACCGGCGCTCGTCCCGGCTGTACCGGCAACTGGCCGACGTCGTGCGTTCCGGGGCGCTCGGCGAGCTCACCGTCGCCCGCGCCTACTACTGCAGCAACGAGTGGCCGGACGGCATCGGCCGGGCGCCGGAGTCGGACCCGCCGGCCGATCTCGACTGGGACATGTGGCTCGGCCCCCGCCCGGAGCGTCCCTTCCAGGCGACCATCATGCCGTACAAGTTCCGCTGGTGGCAGGCGTACTCGTCGCAGATGGGGAACTGGGGCGTCCACTACTTCGACCTGATCCGCTGGCTCACCGACGCGCCGGAGCCGACCTCGGTGGCCGCCCTGGGCGGGAAGTTCGTCGTGAAGGACGACCGCACCGTCCCGGATACCGCCGAGGCCGTCTTCGAGCACCCCTCCGGCATGCTCACCTGCTTCAGCCTGTTCGAGGCCAACGGCCAGCCGGTGTTGCCCGACGGCGCGGAGGTCGAGCTGCGGGGCACGATCGGCACCGCCTATGCCAACATCAAGGGCTACTGGATCGTCCCCGAGCGCGGCGGCCAGTTCCAGGACCCCGCCCCGCGCCGCAAGCCGTTGCGAGTCGCGGCGACCGACGGCGACCTCGACGAGCAGGCCGCCCGCGACTTCCTCGACAACGTCAAGGCCCGACGCCGCCCGAACGCCGACATCGAGGAGGGCCACCGCTCCACCACCTTCGCCCACCTCGCCAACATCGCGCTGGCCACCCGCGCCCGCCTCGACTGGGACCCCGAGGCCGAACGCTTCACCAACAACGACGAGGCCAACGCCCTGTTGCACTACGAGTACCGCGAGCCCTGGACGCTGACCTAGCCCGGTTTCCGCTTGAGTGTCGAGGCCGCATCCGTTCTGTGTAGGTCGGGCTTCCGCCTGACATCTTCCCGGGATGCGCGTCAGGCGGAAGCCTGACCTACGAAGACTCGATCGCCATGCGGAGACCGCCATAACTCAGTTGGGTGGCCGGTGCCAGGCACCGCGTGAATCAGTTGGGTGGCCGGTGCCAGGCACCGCGTGCCCTGGAAACCGGCGCAGTCCCCAGCCCGGGGCAAGACGACTTTGCCCCGGCCACCCGACGGTCATCGGGCATCGGTCATCGGGCATCGGCCATCGGGCATCGGCACGATCGGCCATCGGCCATCGGCCATCGGGCATCAACCGCCGAGGCCGCCTCGGTCCTCGCGCTGGGCCAGGGCCACGGCGACGGCCCCGGCCAGGCTGGCGTTGGCCTGGATCAGCGCGGCGTTGCGCGCAGGCTGCGACCGTCGGTGGCCTGCCGGATCGCGTCGAGCAAGAACGGGGTGATCGCCTTGCCGGCGATGCCGCGTGCCTCGGCGTCGGCCAGCGCGGCGGTCAGGGCGGTTTCCATCGCCGTGGGATCGAGGGCCTCGGCCTCGGGCACCGCCTGGGCCAGCACGACCGCTCCGGGCAGGCCGAGCGCGCGGTGGGCCGCGACGACCGCCGCGGCCTCCGCCGGGCTGTCGGCCCGGCTCGACAACGGCAATCCGCTGTCGATCACGGTGAAGGCGGGCAGCGTGTCCGTCCGGTAGCCGACGACGGGCACGCCGCGCGTCTCCAGGTTTTCGAGGGTCGCCGGCAGGTCCAGGATCGACTTGGCCCCCGAGCAGACGATCAACGCCCCATCGGCGCGGGCCAGCTCATCCAGGTCGTTCGAGACGTCGAAGGTCCGCGACGCGCCCCGGTGGACGCCCCCCAGGCCGCCGGTGGCCATGACCGGGATGCCGGCCCGATGCGCGATCCAGAGGGTCGCCGAGACGGTCGTCGCCGCGTCTCGACCCGCGGCGACGACCGCCGACAGGTCGCGACGGCCCGCCTTGGCGAACGTCCCGGCACGGGCCAGCCGCTCCAGTTCCGACTCGCTCAAACCAATGTGAATCAAACCATTCAGGACCGCGATCGTCGCGGGCCACGCGCCCGAGGCACGAACCGCGGCCTCCGCCGATCGCGCAACCTGAAGGTTCTCCGGCCAGGGCAGGCCCTGTGCCACGAGCGTCGATTCGAGGGCGACGACGGTCGCGCCTCGAGCCATCGCATCGGCAATTTCCGGGTGAATCGTCTCATGCAGCATGGCGCCGCCCTCGCGCCGAGGCCGCTCGGTGGTCGATCTCCGGCGCGTTTCTTGCGTTCGACGTTCGTCCGAAATGCAACTAGTCAACCTGCGCAGCGTATCACGTATAATGCCCTGGAACCACGCGATCGTTGCCCATTGAAGGGATCATGCAAGTCATACTGGATGTCGTACAGGGCCCCCGCAAGGGGCGGTCGTTCGTCTTCGATGGCCACGACACCTTCGTCGTGGGGCGTTCGCGGTTCGTCCATTGCCCGATGCCCGAGGACTCGGCCCTGTCTCGCGACCACTTCCTGATCGAGATCAATCCGCCGCGTTGCGAGGTGCGCGACCTGGGCAGCACCAACGGCACCTTCGTCAACGATGCCCGGGTGGAGCGCGCGCGGCTGCACTCGGGGGACCGGATCGCCGCCGGCCAGAGCATCTTTCTCGTGCGGGTCGAAGACCCGGCGGCCACCGTCAGCGCCAACGGCGGTCCGGTCCCGGCGTCCAACGAGGAAACCCCGATGCCGATCGAGCTGCTGGTCGAGACGGCCGAGTCGGCGGTGATCCCGTCGACCGGCGGCACGGCCGGGCTCGGGCCGATCCGCTGCGCCGGCTGCGGCCATGCCGCCCCGCCGGGCATTGACATCGCGAGCGGCTCGCGCTTGAACCTGCGCGAGTCGATCCAGTGGCTCTGCGACAACTGCCGGGTGGAGGCCGCGGTGACCCCGCAACCGGTCCCGCACTACACGACGCTACGCGAGATCGGCCGGGGCGCGATGGGGGTCGTCTATCTGGCCCAGCACAACCAGACGGGGCGGAAGGTCGCCCTGAAGCTGATCGTCCCGGAGAGCGCCGCGGCCCGCTCGGCGGTCGATCGGTTTCTCCGCGAGATGAACGTCATCAGTCAGCTCAAGCACCCCAACATCGTGGAGTGGCTCGAGCAGGGCACGACCAAGGGGCGGTTCTGGTTCGCGATGGAGTTCGTCGAGGGGACGAACCTGGAGGCCGTCGCCAACGCCGAGCCGGGGAAGTATCCGATCAACCAGGCCTGCCGCATGGCCAGCCAGGTGCTCAAGGGGCTGGAGCACGCCCACGCGCTGGGGTTCGTCCACCGCGACATCAAGCCGGAGAACGTCCTGATCGGTCGTAGCGAGCGGGGCCTTCTGGCCAAGATTTCCGACTTCGGCCTGGCCAAGAACTACCGAGGGTTGGGGCTCTCGGGCCTGACCTTCTCCGGCGAGATGCGGGGGACGATCCCGTTCATGCCGCCGGAGCAGATGCTCGACTTCCGCAAGGTGCAGCCCTCCGGCGACCTGTACTCGACCGCGGCGACCCTCTACTACCTGATCTCCGGCCACTTCATCTACGACCAGGTCAACGAGGGCGGGGACCTGATCCGCATGCTCCTGGAAGAGAGCCCGGTGCCGATCCGCGTCCGCCGGCCCGACGTGCCGGCGACGCTGGAAACCGTGCTCAAGAAATGCCTGGCCCGCGAGGCGATCGACCGCTACCCCGACGCCACCGCCATGCGCGCCGCCCTGCGGCCCTTCTGCTGAGCGGGCCCTTCGCGCGCGATCGGCCCCACCAATCCACCGGACAGAGACAGCCCTTAGCGAGTAATGGTACACTCATTGAAGTGCGGATGTAACGCCTGTTATCCACATAACGCAACCCTTCTCCCGACAACCCACTGAAGGACGTGACGCTCGATAACGAGTCGGAACACGTCGAGGACATCGGCGGCATCTCACCGTGATGGCTCACGCCAGGGACCGGTTCGCGCCGCGGTGGCGCGGATCGGCCTCGCCTTGAGGAGCGAGACTCATGAACTCAACCGAGACCGACGCCCTGGACCAGACCCCGCCGGGCGATCCCGGAACCGACCCCCAGGCCCCTCTCGACCCCGCGCCGCCCGCGGCCCTCGCGTCCGACAACGGGGGTCGGCCGGCTCGTTTGCTCGTTCCCGCTCTGGTGGCGGGGATCGTGGCCAGTGTCGCCGCTGGCTTGCTCGGTGAGGCCCTGAACGAGACGTTCGCCGTTCCGGAACACCTGCGAGGCTCCCTGGAGCTATCCGCCGCGCTGGCCAAGGCACAATCGGTCGCGAACATCCAGAACGCCACGCTGCTCAACGGGCTCCTCGGCGCGATCCTGAGTGTGGCCCTCGGCACGGCGGGCGGATGGGCCCGATCCTCCCCGCGGGCCGGAGCCGTGGGCGCGGTCGTCGGGGCCCTGGCGAGTGCGGGCGCGGGGGCCGGTCTGACCCGGCTGCTCGCCCCGGTGCTCGAACAGAGGATCGTCGTCGCCCCGGATGACCTGCTCATCCCCCTGCTGATCCACGTCGCCATCGGGGGCGCCCTGGGGGCCGGCGCCGGCCTCGCGTTCGGGATCGGTCTGGCGAGCGGCCGGCGAACCGTCGTCCTGGCGGCGATCGGCGGGCTGGTGGGGGCGGCGATTGGGGCCGCGCTCTACGCCGTGCTGGGCGTGCTGGCCTTCCCCCTGGCCCATACGGATCAACTCGTCCCGTCGACCGCGACGGCCCGGCTTCTGGGCCTTGCCTGTGTGACCGTCGCGACGGCCCTGGGGACGGCGCTGTTCGTCCGCGAGTCGGTCGGGCCGCCGCAACGGTTGCGGCGGGCCGAGGCCCTCGCTCCTTGACAACCCGCGGCGATCCGCTCCCCCCCGTTCAGTCGCGCGGGGGAACGGCCTCCACGGGCACGACCACGCCAATGGCGCCGGGGACGACCGTCACCTCGACCGGGGTCTGGCCGATGATCTCGCCGTCGGCCTGCACGGGCAGCTCTCGGGAGGACTCGACGCGGACCTCACGGGTCGCCTTGAGGTAGCGGATGTGGGGGCTGTGCCGCTCCTGCTTCCGCAGGAAATGCCAGGTCACGGAGAGGTAGTCCCAGCCGGTGCGGGCCCGGATGATGCAGACGGCAATCTGGCCGTCGTCGGGGTGAATGCCCGGCCCCCAGCGGAACGGGGGCCGGCCCATCGTTCGGCTGTTGGCCAGGACAATTTGAACGGCCCCCGTCCGGTGCTCCGCGCCGTCGACGACCAGGCGGAATCGACCGGGCTGGTAGCCGATGAGTCGTCGGCAGGCCGTCCAGATGTAGGCCAGATTGCCGAACCGCTGTTTCGTCTCGGTGGTCGTGTCGCGGATCATCAGCGCGTCGATCCCGACGCCCACCTGGGTCAGCGCGTAGCGGTCGCGAACCTGCATCGCGTCGACCCGCGTGACCCGGTGCGGGCCGGCCAGCAGCGCGACGGCCGACTCCAGGTCGAGCGGTATTCCCAGTTCCTGGGCCAGCACGTTGGCCGTGCCGAGCGGCAGGATGCCCAGCGCCGTCGGCCGCCCCACCAGGCCGTCGGCCACGGCCGAGACAGTCCCGTCGCCACCGGCGGCCACCACCACGTCGCAGCCGCGCTCCGAGGCCGCCCGCGCCAGCGCGGCGGGATCGTCCTGGTCGCACGTCTCATGGACCTCGCACGAGCCGTCACCACACTCGATGTGATGCTCCAGCAACTCGTGGATCCCCGAGGCCGCGACGCTGCCCGCCGCCGGGTTCAGGATGACGAACAGCCGCGTGGCCCTCGTCTCCGACCCGCTGACCGCCACCCCGTCCCCCATGGGTTCCGACTCCGTTTCCAACCCCGTTCTTCGTGATGGCCTCGTCGCCGGACATCATCAGAATAACGAAGCCACGGGGGAGACGCGAGAGCATTGGGCGTGCGTCCAGAGTCATTCCAGGGCCCACTGCGCCACCCGAACCGGGAGGGCGAGGCTCCGGCCGAGCCACCCATCCCGACGGCTCGGCCGGAGCCTCGCCCTCCCGGAAACCGACTTTTGAATGACCCTGGGCTCGCGACTCGCGACCCCGCCGCGGGCCGGAAACGATACGTCCCCCAGCAACCCGGGGCCCTCGACAGGCCCATCAACCCCGCGCCCCTCGCATCCAGAGGAGGAACCCGGCCGCGAGCACGCAGAGGCCGAAGCCGATCCCGGCGAGAGGGGCGTAATGGGACCAGGGGGTGGGCGGCACGGCGCTGGCGTTCGCCGTGGTCGGGATGGTCGTGGTGGGTGTTGTCTCGGCGGATGGCGGGTAGACCGTGGTCCCCTGGATTTTGTCCATGATCGTGACATCCGGCCCGATCTGGGGCTGGAACAGCGACGCCTCGATGGGCGCGTCGTATTCCAGCGACTCGACCGTGATGTTCTGCCGGACCATTTCCTCCACGTTCCCGGATTCATCGGGACGCCGGTACGCGACGTAGCTCGACGTGAGCGGCATGTGGTGCGCGCCCACGCTGTCGAGGGTCTTCGCTTCCCAGACGCTGTACGGTCCCGCCGGTTGGGCCAGGTCGTCACCCGGTTGACAGTATTCCACGCGCAACGGAATCGACGTCTCGCGGTCGAGCGCGTACACCACGTCGGCGGGAAACCTTCCGGCCTGGACGTTCGCGAAGCGGTACACGTCGCACGGTCGGCCGATCACCTCGGTTTCGCCGATCCGCTCCGCGTCCCGGATCGCCGTGTGAAGCGGTTTCCCACCGACGAACATCAGCAACCAGGGTTTCGGGCTCTGCCCCCCCATCGACGGCGGGACCTCCTCGCTGGCCTTCCGGATGATGACCGTCTCGAGTTCGCCCCCCTCCTTGTGGTCCAGTTTCCAGCGTCGCGTGCCGTCGCTGATGGTCCCGTCGTGGAACGTCCTGCCGTTTCTGTCCGTGATCACGGTCTTGTACAACCGTTTGCCATTCCTGGTTCCGACATATTCCGAGTAAACCTTCCCCTGGGCGTCCCTCTTCGGAGTGTCCTGTTCTTCGACCACCTTGGGGGCCAGCGTCTTCCACGAGTCGAGCTCTCGCTTCAGGTTCTGCTCGACACGATCGATGGATTCGTTCATGATCTGCCCCGGAGGTGTGGAGGATCGGTCACGGTTCGATGATCTCGTTCCCGGCGCGCGTGCCGAGGGCTTGCCAGGTAGCCGGGTCGATGCCGGCGCCGAACCAGCGGACGGAGCCGTCGGCCATCGCGCCGTTGACCCCGCCGGGGTGGTAACTCCGCGCGGTGAAGACGCCGCCATCGTACCCATGTCCCCATCCGCAATCCGGGATCGTGGAATTTGGCGGCAGGTAGACGCTGAAGCCGGTGCTCCTGGTGTCCCCCAGCAGCCACGTCCGACCTGCTTCGAGGGGCGGTTGGATATACCAATCCGGCGAGAGTGACGCGCAGAACGCGACCCACATTAACGGGGTAGGGAACCGGACGTTCACCTTCGGACGACCGGCGTGTCCGACCCAGTCGCGGAACGGCGAGCCACCGGCCGGGGAACTGATGGGCTTCTCCGAGAAGGCGATCGTGTTCGAAAGGCCGTCGGTGAAACCCGCCAGACTGCAATTGCCCCAGTACGAGAACGCGCCGAGGTCCTCGGATTCGAGAGCGCACCATTTGCATTGCCCCATGTTGGCGCGATAGCTGTTCGCCCCGAGGCTCCAGGCCCGCGCATTCGGATCGGACGGGCAGAGGAAGGTCTCCACCGACGTCCGGGCCGCCGTCGCGTTCTCACGTCCCGGATCGAGATCGGGGAGATGAAGGGTGCGAACCAGGCTATTGATCGAGTTGTAGAGCGGCGCGCGATCGAGGTAGGGCAGCAGGAGGGCGTGGACGGACGGCGCGGAGTGGTAGACGAACCTGTAGGACGCCGAGGGCGGGAAGCAATCGTTCGTCGTGGCATAATTCTGGAGCGCCAGGCCCATCTGCTTGAGATTGTTCACGCAACGAACGCGGCGGGCCGCCTCGCGCGCGGCCTGGACCGCCGGCAAGAGCAGGCCGACGAGGATGCCGATGATCGCGATCACGACGAGGAGTTCCACCAGCGTCATCCCGCGCCTCGTCTCACGCACGGCGATCGGCAGGCCCATCGTTCAACTCCTCGCAGGGACAACCCGAACCGGCACGAGTTCCGGATCGGTCGGGCCCTCATTCCGACCCACCCGACATCCGGTCGCTCGATCGCACCACATGGCCGCCCCTCCCGCCAGCAGAAATCGGGAAGATGTTCGCGAACGGCCCGCGCGCAGGGAACGGCCGACATGATCACGGCCGCTTTCGGTAGAATGAGCACAGCGGCCCGATCCGATTCGGGTCGGCTCGCGAGGAGGCCCCGCCCATGCCCGGCCCGTTCCCCGGCGTCGATCCGTACCTGGAAGCCCGGGGCTACTGGCCCGACTTCCATCTGAAATTCCTGAACTATTTGCAGGAGGCGATCGCCGACCGCCTGCCGGACGACTATGAGGCCCGGCTGGAAGTGTGCGTCCGGCTGGCGAACCGGGAGGCCGGGTCGAGCGTCCCGGTCCGGCCCGATCGCTCCGATTCGGCTCGCGAGGAGATTCCGCCCATGCCCGGCCCGTTCCCCGGAATCGACCCGTACCTGGAAGCTCAGGGCTACTGGCCCGACTTTCACATGACGTTCCTGACCTACTGGCGGGAGGCGATCGCCGATCATCTGCCCGACGATTATGAGGCCCGGCTGGAAGAGCGGGTCAAGCTCGTCGACCTGGAGGTCGGGACGAGCTTCCAGATCCGGCCCGATGTCGCCGTGGTCCAATCCGCTCCACGACACCAACAGGGCGCCGCCGGCGGGGCGGCGGTGCTCGATCCCGAGACGATCCCGACGGTCATCCTCGACGAGGACCGCGAGGTCTTCCTCAAGATCCTCCATCGCCCCGATCGCAAGCTGGTGACGGTGCTGGAGTTGCTCTCGCCGGCGAACAAGGCGGAGCCCGACCGTCGCGACTACCTGACGCGTCGCAACGCCGTGCTGCGGCAGGCGGTCCACCTGGTCGAGCTGGATGTGCTGACGGCCGGCCACCGGCTCCCCATGCAGCGACCGCTGCCGCCGGGCGACTGTTACGCGATCGTCGCCCGCTGGGAGCAGCGGCCGGATTGCCAGGTGTATGCCTGGTCGATCCGCCACCGCCTGCCGCTGCTGCCGGTCCCCCTGCGGGCGCCGGACCCGGACATCGTGATCGACCTGGCGGCGGTCTACGCCACCACCTTCGACCGGGGGCGCTACGCCCGGTCGATCGATTACGCCGCGGCGCTCGAGTTGCCCCTGAACGCCGACGATCGCTCCTGGGCCGAGCACCTGGCCCGTACCGGGCGGGCGTGACGGTCGCGGACGATCAGCGGGCCGCCCGGCCGACAGACCGGAAACGGCGGCATAACAGATGACAGTATCCCATGATGATAAAAGATTTTCGCCCGCCCGCTGACAACCGACCGCTGCCTACTGCCTACTGCCCACCGCCCATCGCCCATCGCCCATCGCCCATCGCCCACTGTCATCTGTCATCTGCCATCTGTCATCTGTCATCTGTCATCCCACGTATCTGTCCCTGGCGGCCGACTACGGATCGAGCAGCGCCCGGATCTCGACCCGGTCGAACTCCGCGCGGACGTGGCTGCCCTGGTTGGGCTTGATAGATGGCGATCTCGGGCGTCGCGGGGAGGATGTCCCAGTCGACGTTGATGGGTTCGGCCACCCTGGTGCCGTTGACGAGCACCTCCACCTGCCGCTCCGCACGCGCACCGTGAGCGTGTTCCACTCGCTGCCGGCCTTGATCGCCGGGTGGGCCAGGGGGGGCACGTAGTGCGGGTCGTTCGGGTACTTCTCGGTCCCCCAGAACGCCGGGTCGACGGCCAGGCGTGCCTGGCGCTCGATGCCGACCTGGAGCCCCCGACCGTCGGCCCCGACGATGATCAGGCCCCAGCCCCCCGGCGAGGCCCCCACCCCGAAGACCCGGCCGACCGCCTCGATCTGGAACTCCTGGTCGAGCGGCCCGGTGCAGTCCCACGCCTCGGCGCCCAGCCAGCTCGACGGCGCCTCGAGGAAGTACAGGCCGTTGTCCGCGTCGTAATCGCGCAGGAACGGCCTCAGCCCCGGCCCCATCGGCGTGTCCTCGCGATTCCAGCCGCTGTCCGGATTGCGGAAATCGTCGCTGTAGATCACGTCGCCGAGTCTCGGGCCGTCCGGGGTCGACGCGGGTTCGGATGCGGGTGGGGCGATCATCGGCATCGGGTCGAGCACGAGGGCGGAGGCGACCGCCCCGGAGGCCGCCGCCGCCAGTTCGCGGACGACGAGCCGGTCGAGCTCCACGCGCAGGTCCCCGGATTCGCCGAGGAGGCCCATCTCCAACTTGTGAATGTCCAGGTCATAGTCGAACGGGATCGGCTCGCAGACGCGGGTCGAGTTCACGAGGATGTCGACCCGACGCTTCCTCACGCTGACCTGGAGCAGGTTGAACTGGTCGTCGGGCCGGATCGCGGGGTGGGTGATCGGCCCGATGCGGAGGTCCTCGGGGTATTTCTCGGCGGTCCAGAAGCTCGGCTGGACGAAGAGTTCCCCGCGACGGTTGATGAGCACCTGGAAGCCCCGGTCCTTCGCGAGAAAGAGCATCCCCCAGGAACCCTGGCCCTCGGCGGAGCCGCTCACCGCCCGCCCGACGACGTCGCACTGGAATTCGGGCAACCCGTAGACCGGCACGTCGAAGGCCCAGGCCCCCGGGTGCGGGGCCGTCATGAAATAGTTCCCATCCTGGCCTCGCGTCAGGTCCCCCCTGGTCTGCGACCAGGGCTGCCCGTCGAAATCGTCGAAGAGGAGCAGGCGGGGCGCCTCGCCCGGTACGCCTCGTCGATCTCCAGGATCTCCACGTTCCGCACCCGGAGTTCCCCTCCCTTGGCCTGGAAGCCGATCCGGTGCGGGCCCGTGCAGCGGTTCTTGTCCAGGAAGTGGGTGATCGGGTAACCGTTGATCGTGAAGGCGAACCGCCCGTCGATCACCTCGATTTCCAGGGTGTTCCACGAGCCGGTCGGCTCGAGCTTGAGAGAGTCGGTGTTGTTCTGGTAGTACACGGGCTTGCCGTCCTCGAAGCTCACCCAGAGGGAGCCCATCGTCTGGGCCATCGCGTCGCCGGCATCCAGGTTGATCTCGAAGTAGTTCCGCGCGAGTCCGGGCGGGCTGTTCAGCAGGATCTTGGCGTTCAGGTCCTCGGTCTGGAGGAATTCGAGGCGGAGCACGAAATCGCGATACGCCGCCTGACTCAACACGCTCATGCCCCTGGACCGGGGGCCGCTGTTCCAGAGCACCCCGTCCGCGAGCGACCAGTCGCCCAGCTTGCTCTTGCCGGCCACCCAGCCGGCCAGGTCATCGTCGGGGAACAGGGGACGGAAGGTGGCCGGCCCGGGTCGCAGCCCGGCCCCCGAGACCGGATCGGACAGCCTCCGGATGTCCTCCGGGCCGGGTCGAGGCCCCGGCCGAAGCGCATGGAACAGGATCGCGACCGCCAGCAGGGCCAGGGCACCGGCGATGGGGACCGCCGCCCGACGCCGCTTCCGTTTCCGAACCCGGGGGATGAGCTTCGGCTGGAGGGGCGGCAGCCGGTCCTCGGAGATTTCCCCGGGGGGCGCCTCCTCGCGGTAGTCCCCCACCAGGTCTTCGAGCCGCAGGTCGGGGTCGAACTGGAAGCCCGACGGCCCCGGCGGCCGGGCGAAGATCGACGTGTCGCGTGCCTGTCCCCGGGGGACGGCACGCTTCATGACGGTGCGGGCGAAGGTCTTCAGGTCGGCGCTGGCGTCGCCGGCCTCCCGGGACGACCCGCGGCAGGCCTCCAGGGCCTCGACGACCTCGGTCATCGACTGCGGGCGATCGTCGGGACGCTTGGCCATCATCTTCTGGTAGATCGCCTCGATCGCGTCCGGCACCTCCGGACGGGCGGCCTGCAGCGACGGGGCGGGCCGCTCCTGATGGGCCATCAGCCGCTTCAAAAGGGTGTCGCCCGGGAACGGCGGGCGGCCGATCAGCAGGTAATACAGGGTGCAGCCCAGGCCGTAGATGTCGGCCCGGTGGTCGGCCGTCTTGGCGTCGTCGGCCTGCTCGGGGGCCAGGAAGTCGACGCTGCCCATGTAGGTGCCGGTCTGCGTGAGCGTGCCGCCGGTCGAGCGACCGAGCGTGCTCGTGGCCTCGATCACGCGGGCGAGGCCCAGGTCGAGCACGCGGACCCCGCCCGAGTCGTCGAGCATGATGTTGGCCGGCTTGATGTCGCGATGGATCACGCGACGGGCGTGCGCGGCCTCCAGCCCTCGGGCCGCCTGGATCGCGCAGTGCAGCGCGAGCTTGATCGGCAGGCTGCCGCCCTCGGTCACCAGGTCCTCCAGGTTCTGCCCCTTGATGTACTCCATCGTGAGGAACTGCACGCCGCGATCCTCGGACGCCTCGATCGCGGCGACGATGTTCGGGTGGTTCAGGTGGGCGGCGATCTGGAACTCGCGGCGGAACCGCTGCACAGCCTCGGGCTCGCGGCCGAACGACGGCGGCAGGATCTTCAGCGCGACGTCGCGGCCGTCGCGCCGATCGCGCGCCTTGAAGACGACCCCCATGCCGCCGACGCCGATCCTGTCGAGCACCAGGTAGCCGCCGATCGTCAGGCCCCGGGCCTTGCCCTGGAGGATCGCCCCCGCCTGGTAGGACGTGAGCTTGCCGGCGCGCACCAGCGCGCGGACCAATCGGGAGGGATCGCCCATCGACCCGTCGGCGAACCGCTCCAGGTCCCGCGGGTGGACCAGCCCCAGGCCCTCCACCGCGTCCCGGACGATGGCCAGGTCGACCACCGGCGCGGGCGGCGGGCCGGGACGCATCCTTTTGCGTGCCGACCGGTTGGTGAAGCACCGTCTCGGGGTAGGCCGCGTTCATCAAGCAGCGGGGGCACGGACCACGTCCGGCGCCAGGCGCCATGGTCAAGCCGCATTCGGGGCAACACCGCTTCTCGGACACGTCAACGTCCTCCCGAGGCGTTCCAGAGGCCCTTGATCCGCCAAGTGGGTGTGTGAGACGGTTCTTGTAGGGTGGGTCAGCGCAGCGCAACCCACCAGCGCAGCGACGCCGAGTATCGATCGGTGGGTTGCGCTGCGCTGACCCACCCTACGAAGATCGGAACAACGGTCGCTCCACCCAACCCCACGCCGAGTCGAACGCATCTCACAGACGTTATGAGATCATGTCGCAAGGTGTGGGGTTCGGGATTGGGAAGATCGCGACCGGGCCCCGCCCGATGCGTCGGCCGGTCGGGAGGGGCCGAGGTCGTCTACTGCTGCCGGAGTTCGAAGACCGCCCCGCCCACGAAGGGGCCGGATCGGTGTCGCGGGACGATGCCCGACATGACGCCTCGGAGGATGACGCCGGTGTGGGTGGTCGCGGGGCCGACCGGGCCCTTGCTGTTGCCGGCGCGTCGGACGACCTGGAAGGAGAACGCGCGCTTGGTCCCGTCGCGGGTCTGGTCGGACTTGCCGAACCACCCCTCGACCTCGGCCGGCCCCTCGTCGGCGCCATCCCAGCGGTACAGCCCGCGGAACCAGTCGCCGTCCCGGCCGGTGATTCGGAGCGTGATGCCCGCGTTCTTCACCGCCTTTCGCTCACCGCCCCCCGCGCGGCCCGCCCGGAGGAACCCGCGCCAGACCGTGCCGGCCTGGACCGGGCCGACGGGTCGTCCGGGGGCGGGGCCGGGGTCGGGTTGTCGTGCTCCAGCTCGCTCTCCAGGACGCCCCGTTCCTGCTGCAACTGGCGGGCCTCGTCGAGCCGGTCGGCGCGGGTCAGCTCCCGCTCGGTCTTCTCGAGGGTCGCCACGAGCAAACGGGCGGCCAGCCGCCACGACGAGCGGAACGAGCGGACCTCGGCCGCGACCAGCGCCGAGCCGGGGAGCGTCCCTTCGACCAGGAACTTTTCCTTCTCGCCGGTCAGCTCGTCGACCATCTCGACCCGTCCGGCGGCCTTCGCGAAGGCGATCCGCTCGTCCAGGTCGGCCGCAAGCCGTTTCCGAGCCTTGTCCAGCGCCGCGTCATAGGCCGTCCGGGCGTTCTTGAGCGCGTCGAGGGGATCGGCCGGCGTCTGAGCCCGGCCTGCCATGACGCCGAGCGCGACCACAAGCATCGCAACGGGAAGGACGATCCGACCGGATCGGTTGAACCTGCCGATATTCATGATCATTCCGCTCCGAAACCAGATCACCGATGGTCGATCGTCGGCCAGGGTCATTCCAAGGGTCGCCGCGACACCGGTATCGGGAGGGCGAGGCTCCCGCCGAGCCGTCGGGGTGAGCGGCTCGGCGGGAGCCTCGCCCTCCCGGAAACCAACCGTTGAATGACCTTGGATCGAAAGCTGCTTTAAGATGACAGTGGGCCAAGTGTATCCTGAAACCGCACACGCAAGCAACCCGTCAGGGTGTTTGTGAGGCGTTCCCTCATCCCGGCGCGATCCACCACGTTGCCCGGGAGCGCGCGGACATCAGCAACAGTCCCAGGACGGCGACGGCGGCCGGTCGTAACTCGCTCGCGGAATGCCCCTTCGGGAGCGTGCGACGGCTCTCGATCGAATCGCCGGGCCGGGACGGCCCTTGCGGCGGGACCGGGCGACACCGCACAATCGATCCATCCCCAGCCCGTTAAATCGCACCAAATCGCACCAAGGAACACCCTGATGAACCCGCGCCTCCTGATGACGAGCCCCGTGATCGTGCTGGCCGCCGCGACGGCCCTGATGGCCGACGCGCCGGAGATCAGCAACACTGCCGGATCGCCTCCCGTCTCGGAGCGGGCGCTACGGGTTCACCACGACGCGATCCTGGTGGACGGCCACAACGACCTGCCCTGGCGGCTGCGATCCGAGGGGGACGTGGCCTTCGACCGGCTCGACATCAGCAACAGGCTCGGTGACGGTCATACCGACATCCCGCGCCTTCGCGCCGGCGGGCTCGACGCCCAGTTCTGGTCGGTCTACATCCCCAGCGAGCACCCCGACCCGGCCCGGACGGTCCTCGAACAGATCGACATCGTCTATCGGATGATCGAGCGTTATCCCGACACGTTCGAGCTGGCCCTCTCGGCCGACGACGTCGAGCGGATCGTCGCCGAGGGGAAGGTCGCCTCGCTGATCGGCATCGAGGGGGGCGTGGCGATCGAGAACAGCCTGGCCCTGCTGCGCGACTACGCCCGGCTCGGCGTGCGTTACATGACGCTGACCCACAACACGACGCTCGACTGGGCCGACGCCGCCACCGACGAGCCGAAACACGGCGGCCTGACCGAGTTCGGCGAGCGGGTCGTCCGCGAGATGAACCGGCTCGGAATCCTGGTGGACATCTCCCACGTCTCGCCGGACACCATGAAGGACGCCATCCGCGTCTCGAAGGCCCCCGTCATCGCCAGCCACTCCAGCGCCTTCGCCATCTGCCCGCACCCGCGGAACGTGCCCGACGACGTGCTGACGTTGATCCGGGAGAACGGCGGGGTCGTCATGGTCAACTTCTACACGAGCTTCGTCAACGGCGAGGCGGCCCGCATGACCGCCGAGGCGCGCGAGCGGATCAAGGCCGAGCATCCCGACGACCCCGGCGCGTACCGACAGGCCCTCTCGGAGTGGTATCGGACCCACGAGCTTCCCCGGGCGACGATCGCGCAGGTGGCCGACCACATCGACCACATCGTCGAGGTTGCCGGCATCGACCACGTCGGCATCGGTGGCGACTACGACGGCATCGACAGCACTCCGGTCGGCCTGGAGGACGTCTCCTGCTACCCCCGGCTGACCGAGGAACTCCTGCGCCGCGAGTATTCCGAGGAGGACATCAAGAAGGTCCTCGGCGGCAACGCCCTGCGGGCGCTCCGCGTCTCCGGCGAGGTCGCCGAGCGCCTTCAGCATGAGACGGCCCCGGAGGTGGACCAGCCCGAGCCCGAGGACGACCACTGAGAGTCTGTCCCGAACGGGGGGCTGCCGGGAGGGCGAGGCCACTGCTGCGCACATCTTTCAGAGACATCTCCGAAACAACTCGTTCCCATGCTCCGCGTGGGAATGCCGTCCGGGCCGCTCCGCGGCCTCTTCCGCGGAGACGCCCCGGACGACGCGGAGCGTCGAAGAATGCATTCCCACGCGGAGCGTGGGAACGAGTTAACGCGAGTTTGGGGAGAGATTTACGTCAGCCTTTGAGATGTGCGCAGCAGTGGGGCGAAGCTCCGGCCGAGCCGCTCCGGGCGGGGACCGCGGCTCGGCCGGAGCCTCGCCCTCCCACGTCTGGGACAGACTCTGAGACGTGATGCGGGCCGGCTTCCCTGGTTCCGGAAGGTCGGCCCGGATAAGGTGGGTGCATGGCCCATCTGTCGATCCACTCTCTCACCCGAGGTCTCGCGTTGTGAGCTGGTTGTCCGAAGATCCGATGCCCCTGGCCGGCGTGCTGGGCGTGCTGGCCGTCGTGTTCCTGGTGCTGCTGAAACTGCGGCAGCAGGGCAAGTACCTGATCTGGGCCGGCATCGCGCTATTGCTGGCGCTGGCGGTGGTCCTGGTCGAGCAGGTCTGGGTCACGGACCGCGAGCGGATCGAGGCGGTGGTCTACGACCTGGCCGATGCCGTGGAGCGTTCCGACGCCGACGCGGCGCTCTCGTACATGACCCCGGACGTCAGCCTGACCCGGGAAGGCGTCAGCATCGGCGGTCCGGGGTTCGCGGCGGTCGGGCGATTGGTACCGGGCATGACGCCCGGCGCGACGAACCCGGCCCGGGCGATGATCCGCGGGACCATCCAGACCGCCCGGTTCGACTTCTTGACGGTCAGCCATCTCGACGTCGATTTCGGCCGTCAAACCCGCATGGGCACGGCCGACTTCCGCGTCCACGCCGGGGGCAGCTTCGGCTCGTTCAACTTCCTGACCCCCTCCAGCGGAACCGACTGGTCGCTCGGCGTCCGCGAGGTCGACGACCAGTGGAAAGTCCAGAGCATCACCGCCACACGGCTGCCCCGAGGCTACCAGATCCCCGGCCTGCCGTGACCGACGCCGACCCTGCGTTCCCCTCCCGGAAGGACTGCCAGGCGATCAGTCTCTCGTAGGGTGGGTCAGCGCAGCGCAACCCACCAATCCAACACGAAGGACGGTGGGTTGCGCTGCCGACCCACCCTACGAGACTGCCGTGACCGCGGCCAGGACATTCCAGGGCTCGACGCACCACTCTTCCTGGAGACCTGGGTGGCCGGGGCAAAGTCTTCGTGCCCCGGTCTGTGTAGGCGCCGCCTTCCGGGGCACGCTGCGCTTCTGGGTGGCCGGGGCAAAGTCTTCGTGCCCCGGTCTGTGTAGCGCCGCCTTCCGGGGCACGCTGCTTTGCCCCGGCCACCCCCTTCCGCTTCCTTTCACACCGAATGTCGTTCCCGGATCGCTTCTCAGTCGGCGAGGGAGTAGCGGATGATGCAATAAAGGGCCTGGACGCCGTCTTTCCAGCCGATCTTCTTGCCCTCGGCATAGTCGCGGCCGTTATAGCTGACGGGCATCTCATAAACGCGGCAGCGGCGGGCCGGGCGTTTGTCGAGCGGGGGCACGTGGAAGCGGGCGATCTTGGCGGTGACCTCGGGCTCGAACCCGAAGCGGTTGCTCTTGAGGGTGATGCCCTGGATGACCTCGCGACGGAAGACCTTGTAGCAAACCTCCATGTCGGTGAGGTTCAGGTCGGTGAACATGTTCGACAGCCAGGTCAGGAAGTGGTTGGCCCGGGAGTGCCAGAAGTTGTGAACTCGGTGCGTCTCGCCGATGAACCGCGAGCCGTACACGACGTCGGCCCGACCGTCGACGATCGGCTGGATGAGCTGCAAGTACTGCGACGGGTCGTACTCGAGATCGGCGTCCTGGACGATGACGATCTGGCCGGTCGCGTGGGTGAACCCGGTCCGCAGGGCGGCCCCCTTGCCCTGGTTCTGCTCGTGGAACAGGATCGTCAGGTCGGGCTCGGTCTCGGTCCACTCGCGCAGCAAGTCGCGGGTGCCGTCCTTCGAGCAGTCGTCGACCAGGATGATCTGCTTGTTCAGGGGGACCGTGCGCACCTGGCGGAGGATCTCGCGGATCGTCTTGATTTCGTTGTAGACCGGGATGACGACCGACAGGACCAGGTCATCCGGCACGCGGTAGATGCCGAGCTTCCGACAGAGGGACTCGCCAAGACGGCGGATCAGCCATTCACGCTGCTCGTGGAAGTCGTCCGGCAAGGTCGAGGAATCCATGTCGGAGATCATCGCATCGTACGACGGGACGTGTCCATCCATCACCCGGAACGCTCCTGTAACGACCGATCGTCGCCATCCTCGGCGCGGCGTGACGCCGTGCGGGGCCACTTGAATCGAAGCGGCCGCCCGGCGCGAGGCCGCCCGGATTATAAGCCAGGACCGCCCTCAACGGAAAGATCAAGCGAGCCCCTGGTGGACATTGGGAATCACTACGGGTCGCGCTCGGATTGGACCTTACAACGAGAACGGCCCGCCGGAAACCGTGTTCCCGGCGGGCCGTGGAGGTTCTGGAGCGTCGTGGGACGCCCCTTGTGGATCGTGGGTTGCGTCGTGCGCTCAGGCCGAGGGGGCCGGGGCGGTGATCGGCGAGTTGTCGAGGCCGGTCGGGTTCGGCACCGGGACCGGCTGCTCGTTGTCCCCGCCGGTCGGGGGCGTCGTGGTGTCGTTCAGGGGCGACGTGGCGTCGTCCGACGACGGCACCGGCGGCGGCGAGCCGGCGTCAACACCTTGCTGCATTGCCGGAGCACCATACTGCGGCGATGAGCCAACCCCGCCGGCCTGCGGGCTGAGCGTGCCCGGGGTGTAGATCGGGGTGTCGTAGAACTGCGGCGACATGACCGGACCATTGGCGATCGGCGCCTGCCCCGCGCCGTAGACCGGGGTGTAGCTGCCGTAGACCGGCATCGACGACGAATAGCAACCGTAGGCTTCGCCGTAGCCCACCGAGTAGCAGGACGAGTAGCAGGCCCCCGGCATCACCGGCTGGCAGCAATTATTCGCCTTGTGGCAGCCGAACAGCCCGCTGAACAGGCCGTGCTTGTGACCGTGACCGCCACCGTGGCCGCCGCCGTAGCAACCGCCGAAGCCGCCGCCGTAGCAGCCACTGTAGCAACCGCTGAAGCCGCCG
Organism: uncultured Isosphaeraceae bacterium; assembly: GCA_963779675.1. Classification (GTDB taxonomy): domain Bacteria; phylum Planctomycetota; class Planctomycetia; order Isosphaerales; family Isosphaeraceae; genus CAVZZM01. The sequence goes on along the minus strand of CAVZZM010000009.1, from coordinate 237,842 downwards.
CCGTAGCAGCCGTCCAGAACGGCACCGCCGTAGCAGGCGTCGTAGTACGCGACGTTGTAGCAGGCCGGGGCGACATAGCCGACCGAGCCACCGTAGCAACCGCCGTAGCCGCCGTCATAGCAACCGCCGTAGCAGGCCGAGTAGCAGGCCGGCGCGTAGGCGACGTCACAGGACTTGTGATGGCAGCCCAGACCGCTCAGCGCCATCAGAACGGCAATCGTTCCCTGCATGCGTGGTTCCTCCCAGATGTCAGCTCAGTTGGTGTCCGTTGGGGTTCGTCACGGCAACGACGGGGCAATCAACCGCGAGGTCCGTCGCGTTGAGTTCGCGTCGTGATGCATTTTGATCCCAGGTCCCGCGCTGCCGACGCGAGCGTTAGTCTCCGCTCACTCCCCGCAAATTCTAATTCCGATCCGGGCGGCCTGCAACGAGATTTTGGCAAAATAGGAAGAATTTTGGCTTGAGGCAGTTTTTGGTCATTCGCAAAACGTTGCCGGACAGGGAGACAATGGCGATCTCCACGGCTGGGAACCGGCAAGATGATAGGATACGGTGAGGCGTCGCGTGTGACAGGGAGCGGGGCTCGGCCGATCGGGCGTCGAAGGCGAGGGGACGACGATGAGGGAGAAGAGGCCGCGGGACGAGGTCACGGTGTCCGACGGGTGGCCGTTGTGGGCCAGGGGGGTCGTCTCGGCGATCGTGCTGTTCCATCTCGCGGCGATCGTCGCGGCGGTCTTCTCGACACCGCCGATGTCGCCGCTCCAGCGGGGCGTGGCCAACCTGTTCGCCCGCTACTACCAGGTGATCGACCAGGGGTATTCGTACCGCTACTACGCCCGAGCCGCCGCCGACGCCGGTTGTCGAGGCCCGCATGCGGTTCGACGACGGCCGGCCGGAGCGGACGATCCGCCTGCCCGACCGAGACGCCCGGCCCCGGATGCTCTACCAGCGGCAGCTCGCGCTGGCGAACCACCTGTTTGTCGAGCACAACCAACGGAAGCAATTCGCGACGGTCCCGCACGCGGAGCACCAACCGCCGCCGGCCCTGTGGGGGCCGTCCTACGCCCGGCACCTGGGGGCGGTGTACGGCTGCTCGGAAGTCTCCCTGTATGCGTCGCTGCACCTGATCCCCAGCATCGAGCGAACCCGGCAGGCGCTGGAGGGCGCCGACGGGGAGGGCATCGACCTGGACGACGACGAGTTCTACAGCGTTCCCGAGCGGATCGGAGTGTTCCCATGCGACGCCTCCTGACCGTCCCCCGCGACTACGTCGCCGACCTCGGCCGGGCGACGGTCCGGGGCTGGAACGACTTCTTCTTCACTCCGGCCGACCCGACCGCGCTGGGGGTCATCCGCGTGGTCGTCGGCGCGCTGCTGTTCTGGAGCCTGTTCGTGCTGGGCCTGGACCTGCACGCCTTCCTCGGCCCGACCGGCTGGGCCGACCTGCCGTCGGCGCAATCCTGGCTGGCCGAGCGGGCGCCCTGGGGGTGGTCGTTCTGGCTCCACGTCCCCGAGCCGCTGTTGCGGCCGGCCTGGGTGGCCTGCCTGGTGGTCCTGGCGCTGTTCACGGTCGGCCTGGGGAGCCGGGTGACGGCCGTGCTGGCCTGGGCGATCGCCGTCTCGACGGCCCGTCGGGCGCCGGTGGTCCTGTACGGGTTCGACCAGATCATCGCCACCTGGGCCCTGTACCTGGCGGTCTGCGGGGCGAGCGGCCAGGCCGTCTCGATCGACCGTTTCCTCGCCCGCTGGCGGCAATCCCGTCGCGAGTGGAAAACCCGACGCCGCGACGGCCAGGTGAACCTCTCGACCGGCGCGCCGGCGCCGACGGTCGCGGCGAACCTCGCCCTGCGGTTGATCCAGATCCACCTATGCCTGATCTACGGCATGGCGGCGCTGGCGAAATTGCAGGGGCCCGCCTGGTGGTCGGGCACGGCGATCTGGGGCGTGATCGCCGCCGCCGAGTTCCGCCGGTTCGACCTGACCTGGATGGCCGCCTATCCCACTGCTGCTGAACTTCCTGACGCACACCGGGCTGTTCCTGGAGCTGAGTTACCCCGTGCTGATCTGGGTACGACGGTTGCGCCCGCTGGTCATCGCCTCGGTCGTGGGGCTGCACGTCGGCATCGACCTGACGCTCGGCCTGACCGAGTTCGCCGTGGCGATGCTGGCCGGGAACCTGGCGTTCGTCTCCGGGGCCTGGCTGCGCAGCCTCGTGGCGGGCCGCCCGGAGGACCAGCCGGCGGGCCGGGTGCTCTACGACGGCGCCTGCCCGCGTTGCCGGGCGTCGATTGCGCTGCTGTCGGCCGCCGACCCCGACCGGGTCGTCGAACCCGTGGACCTGACCGCCGTGGACGTGCGGACGATCCACCCCGGGCTGACGCGCGAGGCCTGCATGGAGGCCATGCACCTGGTCCGCCGCGATGGCCGCGTATCGGCCGGGTTCGATGCCGTGGTGGTGCTGGCCCGCTGGCTGCCGATGGCCTGGCCGCTGGGGGTGCTGGGGTCGATCCCCGGCGTTGCTCCGCTGGGCCGTCGGGTCTATCATAAGATTGCGGCGAGCCGACCGCGCGACGTCCCCTGCAACGACGAGACGTGCAGCCTGCACGCCCCGCCCTCCCGAAGTCGGTCAAAACCGGCCGAGGAGGGCGCGTCGTCCCCGGCGGCCTCGACGACCACGCCCGGGAGATCGCAACGATGAGCCTTGAAGGCACCCCGCTGAACACGAACCCGCAAGACGAGCCGCCGACCCTGCCTCGCCTGTTCCTCTTCGAACCAGGCTGGCGGGTCGGCATGAAGGTCGGCTCCGAGCGCGAGTTCTGCCACTCCACCGCGCCCGACCAGGACCACTACCACCGTCTCATGGACGGTGAGGTCTTCCTGTACCGTGGCGACGATAAGCTCTGCATGCCCTGCGCCAGCCGTCGCGGACTGGTGACCTTCGAGGCCCGCCCCCTCGGCGAGCAAATCTTCGCCGTCGAGGTGGATGTCCCGGCGGACCAGGACGACTACGACGTCAACCCGCCCCGGGCCTGATCCGGCCCGTCGTGCCGATTCTCCTCGTAGTAGAACGACAGCCCTAAAACGGTTGGTAGCGCCGATGCCTAATGTCCGATGACCAAAGAGCTTCGGCCGATGGACTGCCCACCATTTTAGGGCTGGCGGTCCAGTAGGGTGGGTCAGCGCAGCGCAGACCCACCCTACTGGACCGCCAATGACAAAATGGTGGGATGACAGATGACAGAAGGCTTTTGTCATCATGGAATTCTGTCATCTGTCATCCCACCGCTTTAGGACTGCCGGTCTACTACGAGACGATGAGACCAGGTGGGTTGCCAAGCGATCGAAGCCCTTTGGTCATCGGGCATTGGACATCGGCACGACCCACAGTCTGATTGAAGCCTCGGCATCTCAAAACTCAAAACGCGCCGCCGCTGACGCCGTGGCGGTCGCGGAGCCGGGCGACCAGGGAGGACAGGTCCGAGGGGGTCGGGGCCTCGACGCGGACCTCGACGTCGGTCAAGGGGTGGCGGAAACCGAGGGTCTGGGCGTGCAGGGCCTGGCGGCGGAAGCGAACCGTCCCGCGCGGACGGCCTCGGGGGCGGTAGACCGAGTCGCCGACGACCGGATGGCCAAGCCCGGCGAGGTGAACGCGGATCTGGTGGGTCCGCCCCGTCTCCAGCCAGCAGGCCAGCAGGGTGGCCTGCTCGCCGTAATGCTCCAGCACGCGGTAGCGGGTGACGGCCGGTCGGCCCTGACCCGGTTCGCGGGCGATCTTGCGGCGGACCTCCCCCGGATCGCTGCGGATCGGCTGGTCGATGATTCCCTGCTCCCGGGCGACCATCCCCTCGACGACGACGGTGTACCGGCGCTCGACGCGGTGGGCCTTGAACAGCTCCTGGAACGCCTGGAGCGCCTCGGGGGACTTGGCCAGCACGATCGCGCCGCTGGTGTCCTTGTCGAGGCGGTGGATGATGCCGACGTAAGGCCGCTGGCCGTGGCGGATCGTCAGGTAACGCTCGACCTGGTGTCGCAGGGTATCGAGCTCTCCCATGGCGGTGGGCAGGGTCAACAGCCCGGTCGGCTTGTCCACGATCAGCACGTGGCGGTCCTCGTGCAGCACGCGCAGCGCGGTGCGGACCCTTCGGGCCTTCGGGCGGTTCGGGTTGTGTGCGATCGGGGCGTCGGGCTCGACCAGGCGGCCCGGCTCGTCACAGCGGGCGCCGGCAAGGTCAACGCGACCGTTGAGGATCGCCTCCTGCGCCGCGCGCCGTGAAAGTTGATATGTCTCGGCGACCAGTTTGTCGAGTCGGATCGGCAACGTCCGCCCTCCCGCCGGGCAGGTCCGATCCGGACCGCGTCGTGCCAGGGAATGAATGAATGATGGTCGATATTGGGGCGTGAACAAATCAGAATAATGGGCGGTCGTCGATCCGTGATGGCCGCCCACCCCGTGACCTGCACCCTCGTCTGGTGGAGGCACGGTCGGTCTCCTCGCTGTCCCCGGATAATCAGGATTGGATCAGGTCGAGGGGCCTCCGTTGCGGAGTTTCATTATACGGAACGCCCGGCCCAGTACCAGCGAAAACTCCCTGGAATGCCGGGCCATTCCCGGATCGGGTTCCGGGAGGGCGAGGCTCCCGCCGAGCCGTCTGCCGGGAGGGCGAGGCCCATGCCGAGCCGTCTGCCGGGAGGGCGAGGCCCATGCCGAGCCGTCTGCCGGGAGGGCGAGGCCCATGCCGGGCCGTTGGGATGGGCGGCTCGGCGGGAGCCTCGCCCTCCCGGCGAGGCCCTCCCGATGAGAGTCGAACCGGGCATGCCCCGGACCATCACCCTTGACAGAAACGCACACGTCGCTACTCTGTGTTGCGTGGTACGAACTCCGGACGAGGACGCGCGATGGACCGCTGGGAGACGCAGCTGCGCAAGGGGGTGGTCGAGCTGGCCGTGCTGGCCACGATCGCGCGCGGCGAGACGTACGGATACCAGATCGTCGAGGAGCTGCGACGCCTGGAGGGCCTGGCCTTGACCGAGAGCACGGTCTACCCGGTCTTGACCCGCCTGGCCCGCGAGAACTACCTGGCGGTGCGCCACGAGGCCTCGCCCGCGGGGCCGACGCGGCGGTACTTCCGCCTGACCGACGACGGACGACGGCGGCTCCGCCACCTGGCGGACGCCTGGAGGACGGTCTCGACTTCCCTTTCCCGACTCCTGGAAGGAGCCCACGCATGACGGTCGCCACCACCACCTTGCAACTGACCGAGAGCCGCCAGGGCCCTGATCGACACCCGGCTCGACACGATCGACCGGATGCTGCTGGGCCGCGTCCCCCGCGCCGACCGGCTCGCCATCGTCCGGGACGTCGAGGCGCAGATCCACGAGCACCTGCAAGAAGCCGATTCCGACGATCTCGACCGCGACGAGGTGCTCGCCGTGCTGGCCCGGCTCGACCCGCCCGAGGCGTACCTGCCCGAGGAGGGGGACCTGGAGCCGGTCGCCTCACGAATCACCGTGTCGCCGCGAACCCCCCGCTACGCGCGGAACGGCCCGGAACCGATGACCGGCAAGGCGGGCGGGATCGTCGGCATCTGCGCGCTGGTATCGCTGCTGGGCTTCCCGATGTCGTGGTTCTGTGCCGTGGCGTCAGAATCGGAGTTCGTCCTCTACGCCGGCTGGGGGCTGACGTTCCTGCTGACCTTCGCCGGGGGCATCGTCGGCCTCACGCTCGGGATCTGGTCGCGGCCCAGGGGCGGGTTGAGCATCACCGGGATCGTGACCGGCGCCATCGCGTTGATGGCCTCGTTGCTGGGCGGCTTCTTCGTCGTCTGGGTGCTGTTGACGTCGGGCATCTGACCCGCCTGGGCCTGTCGTCTGGGTGAAGTGACGGCGGAACCCATCGACGATCCCATCCGGAAGGGCATACCGCCGCCGAGCCGCACATCCGACCAGGGTCATTCCAGGGTCGGAACCCGGAAGCGAGTCCCATGCCAGGCCGCTCATGACGGCGGCCCGGCCTGGGCCTCGGCTGGCGTATTTGCTGTCTGGATCGTGTTGGCTCAGACCTTCTGACCGGCTCCGGGTCTGGTGACGCAGCGACCGTTCGAGCGAGATCGGCCCGGAATTCCGTGATGGGTTACAACCGAGGGACGATCGCCGATCCCTTGCTGGCTGCCTAGAGTAGACGCGGGAACATCGGGATCAGGGTGATCCTGACGAGTGAACCTCCACAGTTGAAGGAGCCAACCCATGTCCACTCAGGTTGCCGACACCCGGACCTGGCCGGAACTCGCCATCGGCCTGTATGACCGCCTGACCGGCCGCGAGGCGGAGATCACCTACGACTTCCAGGACTTCGAGCTATTCGTGCCCAGCAGCGCACTTCCCGACGCCACCCACGCCCGCTGGCGGATGAATGGCGTCCTGAAAATTCGCACCCGCGATCACGCCAATGGCCAGGACTGAGCCGATGACCACTCCCCTGGAGGTCGTCGGCCTGCTCACCGTCAAGTCCGACGGTCCAGGCCAACCGTTCCTCGTCGACTTCCAGGGTGATACAATCCTGCTGATCCTGCCCGATGCCCGTTCGGCCGCGAGATTGCTCCGACAGCGGACCTCGCGGGACCGTCGCGCATGGATCGAGCGAGCCCATGCGGCCCTGCTCGGCGCCGACTTGAAGTTTCGGGTCCGGATCGGCCGCGAGGTCGTCGGTCAACTCGGCGTGGACGCCATGCCGGGACGGATCTCGCGCTGGATCGGTGTCGCGCCGATGGAGGTGAACCTGCCGGCCTTGCTGAGGACCTTGAGACGACGCCGGACCTCGGAGGTGTAGTGTCCATGCGGAACGCCATCACCACCCGCCGGGAGATCGCCACGTGAAACCGATCCTCGTCACCGGCGCCACCGGCTACATCGGCGGCCGGCTGGCGCCATTGCTGCTGAACGAAGGGCATCCGGTACGTTGCCTCGTGCGCGACCCGCGGCGGCTGTCGGGTCGCGACTGGGCTGACCGGGCCGACCTGGTGACCGGCGACGTGCTCGACCGTGACTCGCTCCGACCGGCCCTGGAAGGCTGCGGGGCGGCGTACTACCTGATCCATTCGATGGCCGCCGGCGAGCAAGGCTTCGTCGACCGCGATCGCGTGGCCGCCGAGAACTTCGCCGCGGCGGCGGCCGAGGCCGGGGTCGAGCGGATCGTCTACCTCGGCGGCCTCGGCCGGCGATCCGAGCACGACGGCAACGTCTCGACCCACCTGAGTAGCCGTCACGAGGTCGGCGACATCCTGAGGCAAGGCTCGGTGCCGGTCACCGAGCTGCGCGCGGCGATGATCATCGGATCCGGCAGCGCCTCGTTCGAGATCATGAGGGCCCTGGTCCACCGGCTTCCGGTGATGATCTGCCCGAGGTGGGTGATGACCCGAAGCCAGCCGATCGCCGTCCGCGACGTGCTGGCCTACCTCGTCAACTGCCTGGAGGCCCCGGCGACCGTCGGCGGTCGGTTCGACATCGGCAGCCCGGACATCCTCACGTACAAGGAGATGATGGAGCGGTTCGCCCGGATCATCGGCCTGAAGCGTACGATGCTCGTCGTCCCGGTGCTGACGCCCCGGCTGTCGGCCTACTGGATCAACCTTGTCACGCCCGTGCCGGGCGGAATCGCGTTTCCGCTGGTCGAGGGGCTGAAGGCGGAGATGGTCTGCGAGGAGAATCGCATTCGAGAGCTCATGCCGATCGAACTGACCGGCTTCGACCTCGCCGTGCGTCGCGCCCTCGACCATGTCGGCCGCCACGACGTCGAGACACGCTGGACCAACGCCAGCCCGCCCGGCCAGAGTCCCGCCGCCCGGCCCACCACGCTCGACGAGGGTCGCTATCCGCTGAGCGACGTCCGGCGCGTCGTCGCGGATGCGCCGGCCGAGGTGCTGTTCGATCGCGTCCGGCGGGTCGGGGGAGACGTGGGCTGGTATTACGGCACCTGGTTGTGGCGCATCCGGGGCGCGATGGACCGCATCCTCGGCGGCGTCGGCCTGCGCCGGGGGCGTCGCGACCCGGTGAGGGTCCGAATCGGCGACGCCCTCGACTTCTGGCGCGTCGAGGACGTCGTGCCTGGCAGACGCTTGCTGCTCCGGGCCGAGATGAAGGTGCCGGGGGAGGCCTTGCTGGAGTTCCAGGTGCGGCCGCTCGACGACGGCCGCTCGGAGTTGATCCAGACGGCCTACTTCCGCCCCGTGCCGTTCTGGGGCCACGGGTACTGGTACGGGGTCTACCCGATCCACGCCGCCGTCTTCCGAGGTATGGCACGCGGGATCGTTCGCGCCGCGGAAGACGTGGCACGAAGCGGCTCGATGGCCGATCCGGCCGCAACTCTCCCGTCGTGAGGTACGGTCAAGACGGCTCGGCGGAGACGACCGCGCCGCCGTCGCGGCTGCCGAGGGCCAGCCAGTCGTCGGCGGCCACGCTGTTCTTGACGAACCGCACGCTGCCGTCGCAGGACAGGGCATTCACCCCGACGGGGTGGAAGCCATGTGCGGTGACGTCGTGCGTTGGGTGGCCGGGGCAAAATTTCGCCCTTCATCGGCTGAAACTTAAGGACGGCTTGTGTTCCGATGTCCTTGAAGTGCCCGTAAAGTAAGGGCTTTGGGTGGCCGGGGCAAAGCGCAGCGTGCCCCGAACGGCGCGGGGACGGTGGTGCCGTCCCCCGCGGGGGCACGAAGAGTTCGCCCCATCCATCAAAACGACCTATTTCAAGAACCCGTCGAGAACGTTTGATCAGAAACCAGATCCGCAGTTGCTGCGTGTGAGGCAAAGTCGTCGTGCCCGGGTCGGGGCCCCGGAGCATTGATCGGGACTCGGAGACCTTGCTCTGGCCAAATAAGCCACCCATTTTCACGTGAACTGCCGTTTCCGGATCGGCTTTGAGGCCGAAGTCCGGCACGTCTCGACGGCTCAGGGAGTCGGCGCGGGGGGCGGGATGTCCAGGGGCGACGGCGCCGGCGCAGCCGGGGCCGGCGGGACCGTCAGGGAATCGCCCGGCTCAGGCGCGGGCGCGGGCACCGCGTTCCGTTCGGGCGCTGGTGGCCGGATCGAGCTCGTCGGGGGAGTGGGCCCGGACGGGCCGGCGGGGCGACGAGCCCCTGGGGTCGTGGTTGCGGGCGCGGGGCCCGCCGCGGTGTCGCCTCCGGCCGTCGGGCGATCGAACCGGAAGGTCTTGATGATCTGCTCGACCAGGTCGCGGAACTCCTCGGGCTGCGTTCCCGCGCTGCTGGCCTCGACGTACAGGCCGTTGGTCCGGGTCGTCTGGACGATGTAACTGAGGTGATAGATCCCCTGGGCGCCGGCGCCACCCTGCGGGCGACCCGGCGCCACCCTGGATTCCGGGATGAATGAGCGTCGCCTCGAGACGGTAGACCTTCATCCCGGGCCAGTCCGCTTCGGGCAGCCAGCCCGATTCCCCGGGCTTGACCACCAGCCGATCGGCGCTCCATTGCGCCTCGATGTTGCGGCGGATCGACTCAGGTTCGAGCTGATCGCGGGGCTGGAGCACCAGCTGGACCACGTCGCTGGCCGAGAAGGCATGATCCAGGAGCTCGACCGCGTTCGGGTCGGGCTGGCCGGTCTCCGGGTCGATGACGGGTTGGGGGATGAAGCGTTGCGGGTGCTGGACGTGAAACCGGTCGTGCGGGTCCACGTAGGTCAGCCACGAGTTCTCCGGGGTTGATGTCGGGGCCGTCGCGGGCACCACCAATTCGGCGCCGGGATCGTCCGGGCGGCGCTCCAGAACCAGCTCACGGCGCGATTGCCGGCGGAGCCGCCCATTTTGCCCCGCGGCGCTGGTGATTTGCTGGGTGAGGCTGAGGCGGACGATCTTCCCCGGCGCGTTGACCACCGCGCCGGCATTGCCCGGAAACGGCGATCGGGCGGCGGGGCCCGGGGCCGGGGCGCCCGCCGGCTTGAATGCGAACTGGATTTGCGCGTGGAGGGCCATCGCGCCCGGGCCGATGGTCGGGCCCAGGTTGATCGCGCCCTTGCCGGTGATGTCCAGCACGGCGACCTGGCCGCCCGCCGGATCGTCCTTGACCTGCTGGAGCGTGCCGGTCAACTCTCCCTGAAACGCCGCTCCACTGACCAGCGCGGCCATGCCGCCGGGTGAGAGGGGGTAGGTTGCGCCGACGGTTGTCGGCAGGTCCGGCAGCGCGTGGCCCAGGTCGGGCACGAACACCTGAAGGGCCACATAGTTGAATTCCGGGTCGGTCATCTCCCGGCCCGGCTTGAGGTTGAAGACCTCGGGCGGCTTGCCAACGCCGGGTTGAAACCAGATCTCCAGGCCCTCAAGCAGTTTGCGGTCAGACGGCAGCGCCTCCGGCAGGGGCTCGATCCGGACCGAGTCGTAGCCCCGGACCACCGCGGTGACGCGTCGGTGATCCGTGATGCCGACCTCGGCCGGCCGCTCTCGATAGATCACCTGGACGGTCAGATTGCTGCTCTCGGGCGCGCTGCGATCGGTCTCCGTCGTGCTAGTCCGCGTCTCCCTGTACGCCACCCGGCACTGGCCGATGGCGTCCTCGGCCATCGGCTTGTAATCGGTCGTGTACTCCTCATAAAAGCGGTACGCCGGTCCCGAGACGGCGGCCCCGGGCGGGGAACCGGGCAACGGCGACTGCCCGGCGGCCATCGGGACATGGCCGCCGATCCCGACGACGAGCCCCACCCGGCAGACGATCCCGAACATGCCGATTGTGCGTCTGGATTCACGACGAGCTGTCATGGTGCCGCCCTGTCTCTCGCTGCCGGTCTAGTAGGGTGGGTCAGCGCAGCGCAACCCACCAAGGGATTTGGCTGGTGGGTTGCGCTCGCTGACCCACCCTACGAAACTGGTGTCGCCTCAACGCATGGTCTGGTCCTGGAGGAGCGCCTGCACAGGGGCCATCCGGGATCGCCTGGTTCTGCCGGAAGATACGTCGACTAGGTGGCCGGGACAAGGCGCAGCGTGCCCCGGTCTAGGATCCCTGGGGTGACGACCGGGGCACGAAGACTTTGCCCCGGCCACCCAACCTGCTCCTTTTCACAGGAAATGTCGTTTCCGGATGTCCTCTCAGTTCTTCGAGGTGTCGCCGGCCCGCCATTCCAGCGTGCCGATCAACTGCAAGTCCTGGTTGCCAAAGCGTTTCGCGTCGTCGGCGTTCAGGGTGAACGTTGCCAGCAACTGATCACCGTCCGGGTTGGCAATTAAATAGTAGTACCAGAGGATGTCGCGGTCCCCCTCGCGACCCTGCACGGTGACCCGATATCGGTAGAGGTCCGCGGCCGACTCGCCGACCTCGCCGTCTCCCAAAAACGCGACGAAGCGGTCGCCCAGGGCTTCGCGGACATCGGCGCGGAACTGGGCGGGGTCCTGGTGACGGCCCTGGCCCGCGTTCGGGCCGAGGGCCAGGTTGAGCTGGGCGAGGAACTCGCCGTGATCGAGTCGCTTCAGGACCGCCACGCGGGCGTCGTCCCAGAACAGGTGCCAGTCACGGTCGTGCAGGAACGAGTACGTGTTGGTGGGGGAGACGAACCGCAGCAGGGCGAGGTGAGGCTGGCCCTCCAGGGGCAACGGCTCCAGGGCGGCGTCGGTGAGCCGGGCGGGAACACCGGTCGGTGCTCTCGCGACGGTCAGCGTCCCCTCGAACCGGAAGCCGGTCTCGACGTGCCCCGGCTGGCGGACCTCGGTGCGCGTCAGGTCGAGCCGGGTGATGAGGTTGACCTTGCGATCGAACGTCAGGGTTCCCTCGATGGTGACGGTCCCCTCGCCGCCTCGGGCCGCGCCTCGGACCTCGCCGGCCAGGTGGGCCCGGGCCGTGTCGGCGTCGAGGGCCTCCAGCTTCGCCTTGAGGGTGTTGGTGGCCAGAGCGTCGTAGTCGCTGAGGGCCCTGGCGACGTCGGCGCCGAGCGCCCAGGTATCACCGACACCCACCGGCCGGTCGGGCAAGAGCAACGGGAAGATCAGCGGGTCGCCCGGCCCCTGGACCAGGTCCAGCTCCGTTCGGGTCAGCGGCCCGCCCGGACTGAACGTAAACGGTTGCCCATTCTGAAGTTCGGCGACCAGAATGCCCACTTCGGGCCGGATCGAGGACGCCATCGGCCGGATCTCGCCATTGATGGCGTTGACTGCCTGACGCGCCTGCCGGACGACGCGTTTCGGCGTACCGTCGGGGTTCCGCGTGATGACCCGTTCGAGGAAGTCGAACCGGCTCTCGACCCGCAGGGGCACCGCCTCGGGCGGCTTGGCGCCCGGCGTGTGCGGCGGGCCGAAGTTCGCCGCTCGCCTTGAGTTCAATCACAACATGCGTCGCCGCGTCGGTCGAGACGACCTCGCGCAACTCGGCCGTCTCGGCCGCGCCGGCCGCCGCAGCAGCGCCGACGACGACCGCAAGCATCCAACCGATTCCACCGATCACGGCTCGCGCCATCCCTAGCCCTCCCCGGCCGACCTGCCGGGCCGGCCGCCCCTAACTCTAGTGGCCCCCGACCCCCCGGTCAACCGGACGTCCGCGTTCGACCCAGGTCATTCCAGGGCCCGATACCACACCGAAGTCTTCCGGGAGGGCGAGACCGCCGCCGAGCCGTTGCGATGAGCGGCTCGGCGGGAGCCTCGCCCCACTGCCGCGCACATCTCAAAAGCTGACGTAAATCTCTCCCCAAACTCGCGTTAACTCGTTCCCACGCTCCGCGTGGGAACGCATTCTTCGACGCTCCGCGTCGTCCGGGGCGTCTCCGCGGAAGAGGCCGCGGAGCGGCCCGGACGGCATTCCCACGCGGAGCGTGGGAACGAGTTGTTTCGGAGATGTCTCTGAAAGATGTGCGCAGCAGTGGCCTCGCCCTCCTCGACCCCTCGGCCCCGGGCCCTCCAATAAGAAAGGAACGCGACCGAATCCTCTTGATGGGATGAGATGCGAGCCGAGCGGCCGACAGGTCCGATCGGGGCTGCGCCGAAGATTATTTTCAGAAGGATCGAACGTTCGACGTCAGGACGACGTAAATTTCCTGTCACCGGGGCATCCGGTTTGCGTAGATTTTTCGCGAACAAAGTCAAGCCCGGGATCGTCTATGAAGTGAGGTAACGAAATCCCTGAGAACCTTCGCCCGAATCCATGGACGGCCGCTCAAGGGCGAGGAAAATCTGGCGATTCAGGCCGTTTTGGCACGATGGGCTGTCGCGAGATCGCGGCAATTTCGACAACGATTCCGGCGTCCTGGACGCGGAACGCTCTCTCGGTCGGGTAACGGACCGGAGGGAAACATGGCGACGACGTACCGCCACCCGGCGCTCAAGCAACTGAAAGACCAGCAGGTTCGGGTCGCAACCCGCGAACACCGAATCGAGCAGATCGACCGCGCCGAGCGCCTTCTGGCGGAGATCAGCCGCGACCGGCACTATCCTTACGAGTTTCTCTGTTACCGGGTCACCGGGTATCGGCCCGACACCACCTCCCTGGTGGTGATCCCGGGCGACGACCTCTGGTACGACCTGCGACAGTATATCGAAGACCTCTCCCGCACAGTTAGCCAGCCGGCGGACCTGGCCTCCGAGCCGTTCCTGACGGTCGAAGACGTGAGCCGCCGATACAACGTCTCGACCAAGACCGTGACCCGCTGGCGACGGCAGGGCCTGGTGGCCCGCCGCTTCCTCGTTGAGGGCCGCCCCAAAGTCGGCTTTTTGCAATCCAGCGTCTCCCGATTCGTGGCCAGCCACCAGACTTCAGGTGGAGCGGGGGAGACGGTTCCGGCATCTGACGGACGACGAACGCGACGAGATCGTCCGACGGGCCCGGCGCATGGCCGCGGTGGGCGGCTCCGGCCGCATGACGGAGATCGCGCGGCGGATCGCGCGGAAGACAGGACGCTCACACGAGACCATTCGCATGACTCTCAAGACTTACGACCGCGAGCACCCGGAGCGTGCGATCTTCCCGGCGGCCTCCTCGCCCCTGGACGACGACGCGAAGACCCAGATCTACAAGCACTACCGACGCGGCGTCTCCGTCGAGGTGCTGACCAAGCAATACGGCCGCACCCGTTCGAGCGTCTACCGCATCATCAACGAGATGCGGGCCCGGCGGATCCTCGAGACGAAGCTCGAGTACATGCCGCACCCGGACTTCGAGATCAAGGCCAGGCACACCGAGATCCTCGGCCCGATGCCCGTGCCGGCCGACGGCAAGGCCCCGCGCAAGTCCAAGGCCCCCAAGGGATTGCCCCCGTACCTGGCCAGCCTCTACGAGGTCCCGCTCCTCTCCCGGGAGCAGGAGGGGCACCTGTTCCGCAAGATGAACTTCCTGAAGTTCCGGGCCGCGGCGCTCCGCGAGGGGCTGGACCCGACCCGGGCCCGGACCAACGACCTCGACGAGATCGAGCGGCTTCAGGAAGAGGCCCTGGCCGTCAAGAACCAGATCATCCGGGCCAACCTCCGCCTGGTCGTCTCGATCGCCAAGCGGCACGTCGGCCCGACCAACAACTTCTTCGAGCTGGTCTCCGACGGCAACATGAGCCTGATCCGCGCCGTCGAGAAGTTCGACGCCAGCCGGGGCAACAAGTTCTCCACCTACGCGAGCTGGGCGATCATGAAGAACTTCGCCCGCACCATCCCCGAGGAGAACTACCGCCGCGACCGGTTCGTCACCGGCCACGAGGAGATGTTCGAGGCCGCCGCCGACAACCGCACCGACGAGCACGAGTACGAGAGCGCCGTCAAGCGGATGCAGGAGGCCGTCAAGAAGATGCTCGGCCGCCTCGACGACCGCGAGCAGCGGATCATCATCAGCCGATACGGCCTGGGCGGCGTCCAGCGAGCAAACGCTCGAACAGCTCGGCCGCGAGCTGGGCATCACCAAGGAGCGCGTCCGGCAGATCGAGTCCCGCGCCCAGGAGAAGCTCCGCAAGATCGCCGGCGAGGAGAAGCTCGAACTGCCCATGCTCTGAGCCACCCCGACCGGAACGCCCGACCGGCACACTCCCCGATCGGCCCGGTTCGCGACGCACGATCGCGAACCGGGCCGATCCGTGTCGGTGTCACCGGATTGGAGGGCATTTCCGGCCGCGTTCCCCTTGCCGTGCCGAGGCCGGCGCCGGTAAGATGCTCTCCTCCCGGCACAGAGACCACGAGCTTCCGAAGCCGACCCGACCGCGACGGGCCCGGGACCCACCGCCCGATCCCGTCCCATGCGGTCGCGATCGCGGAAGGGGCCGATCGGCCGACGCTCGAGGCCCCTGGAAAAACCGGGGCCTTGATGGCACAATCCCCTTGCATCCTGGGCGGGTGGCGATATAGTAAGGAATTTCACGGCCTGCTGGTGGCTGGCGTAGCTCAATCGGCAGAGCAACGGTTTTGTAAACCGTAGGTTGTGAGTTCGACTCTCACCGCCAGCTCTGTACGAGCCGCCGGACCGGACGATCTGAGAGGCCCCCGCGACGCGACGAACTCGACTGGACGGCCCTGACGTTCCGGGTGGATGCCCGAGTGGTTAAAGGGGCCAGACTGTAAATCTGGTGGCAACGCCTTCGCAGGTTCGAATCCTGCTCCACCCACTCTCGACCGGCCCGACCCGTCCTCGGGCCCGTTCGGGAGCGATCCCGCGAACGAATCGACCGATAGCGAGAGGAGACGCCGCCGCGACGACGCACCCCGATTCACTCAGCAAAGGTTCGCATGCCGGACGCCCCCCTCGACCCCGTTTCGATCCGCCGCCGCGTGACGAAAGTCGCTCGGCGCACGTCGCGGGTGTAGCTCAATGGTAGAGCCCCTGCCTTCCAAGCAGGCTACGTGGGTTCGATTCCCATCACCCGCTCTCGGGGGCCGCCGGACGGCCCCGCGATGGCTCGACCGGAGGGGAGCGGGCCCGGGCCGAGATCCGGGAGTCGATCGCGATCCGGCGAGCTCGAACGCACCGTCCCGCACGCAGCCCAGTTGACGAGCTGCAAAACCTTCCCACACCAGCCCGAAGGAACCCTGAACCGCACGAGATCGAACGAAATCACGCTGCCATGGCTCAGTTGGTAGAGCGCGTCCTTGGTAAGGACGAGGTCCTGGGTTCGAGTCCCAGTGGCAGCTCTCGGGTCCGTGTTGCCTGAGTGATTGGCGTGTTGAACCTGACCAAACCGGCCGGGCCGAGGCCCGCCCAGGCCCGGCGCCCGCCGGGCGGAGCGTGTCGCGGGGCGGCCGAGTGGGCCCCATCCCCACCACGCCCACGACCACCAAGGAGACGACGGGAGTAGCGATGGCCAAGGAAACTTTCGTACGCACGAAGCCGCACGTCAACGTCGGCACCATCGGGCACATCGACCACGGCAAGACCACCTTGACGGCCGCGATCCTGGCGGTCCTGGCCGCCAAGGGGCAGGCCAAGGCGAAGGAATATGCCGAAATCGCCAAGGGTGGAACCGTTCGCGACGCGACCAAGACCGTCACGATCGCCGTCTCCCACGTCGAGTACGAGAGCGAGAAGCGGCACTACGCCCACATCGACTGCCCGGGGCACGCCGACTACATCAAAAACATGATCACCGGCGCCGCCCAGATGGACGGCGCGATCCTGGTGGTCTCGGCGGCCGACGGCCCGATGCCCCAGACCCGCGAGCACATCCTGCTGGCCCGCCAGGTCGGCGTGCCCGCGCTGGTCTGCTTCCTCAACAAGATCGACCTGGTCGACGACGAGGAGCTGCTTGAGCTGGTCGAGTACGAGATGCGCGACCTGCTGAAGCACTACAAGTTCCCCGGCGACGAGATCCCGATCGTCCGCGGTTGCAGCCGGCCGGCGCTGGAGAACCCGACCGGGCCCGAGGCCCAGGCGATCCTCGACCTGGTCGCGGCGATGGACAGCTACATCCCCGAGCCGGAGCGGGAGATCGACAAGCCGTTCCTGATGCCGATCGAGGACGTCTTCTCGATCAAGGGCCGCGGCACCGTCGGCACCGGCCGGATCGAGCGCGGCCAGATCAAGGTCGGCGAGCCGGTCGAGATCGTCGGCTTCGGCTCGAACCTGAAGAGCACGCGTCACCGGCGTCGAGATGTTCCAGAAGACCCTCGACCAGGGCATGGCCGGCGACAACGTCGGCATCCTGCTGCGCGGGATCGAGAAGACCGACCTGGAGCGCGGGCAGGTCGTCTGCAAGCCGGGCTCGATCACCCCGCACACGAAGTTCGAGGCCGAGGTCTACGTCCTGTCCAAGGACGAGGGCGGCCGGCACACGCCGTTCTTCAAGAACTACCGGCCCCAGTTCTACTTCCGCACCACCGACGTCACCGGCACCGTGCTGAACCTGCTGTCCGAGGACGGCAGCGAGGCCGAGATGTGCATGCCGGGCGACAACATCAAGATGACCGTCGAGCTGATGACCCCGATCGCCATGGAGCAGAACCTCCGGTTCGCCATCCGCGAGGGCGGCCGGACCGTCGGCGCGGGCGTCGTCACCAAGATCTTGCAGTAAGGGCCATCGATCGCGAGTGCCGGGCGACCGCGCGGCCGGGGCGACCCGATCCGGCCGCTCGCGAGGCCCGCTGCGGCCCATCAGCGATCCGAGGGGTCGGCGATGCGTGAATACGTCTGGCTGGAATGCACCTCGTGCGGGGAGCGGAACTACCGCACCCAGAAGGAAACGCGGGGTGCCGAGCGCCTGGAGCTCAAGAAGTACTGCCAGCGGGAGCGCCAGCACACCGCGCACAAGGAATCCCGCAAGAAGTGAGTCCGTCTGTCCCGACGCTTCGGGACGTCCGCGGGCGAGCGGCGGCCGGGCGGGCCGTCCCGTGGATCGAGAACGAACACGCGAGACTGTCGCCGGCCGCCTCGCGTCGGACCCGGCGGCACCTTACGAGCGTAGCTCAATTGGTAGAGCACCGGTCTCCAAAACCGGGGGTTGGGGGTTCGATTCCCTCCGCTCGTGCTTCGCATGCCGTGACGGGTGCCGGGCCCATCGGGTCGCCGGCACAGGAGGATCGGTCATCCGGGTGGCATGGAATTACCCCGGCAGGCGAACCAGCGGGCGTTCGGCACATTCACCGGGACGGGTGTCATGGGCAAAGTCAAAGACGAAGCGCCGGCCAAGACGACGAAGCCCGCGACCAAGGGAGGGGTCCGGCGGCGGCGGGGCCCGCGGCATGTTCGGCTCGTTCCTCGCCAACCTGTTCCGGGCCGACACTACAAGCCGCTCCAGGGCTGGTACGCCCGGCTCTGGACGTTCCTCGGCCTGGCGGTGCTCGTCGTGGCCGGCGTCTGGCGGCTCTACGAGACCCAGCTCAACGACCCGGGCCGCTACAGTGCCCCGGTCCGGTTCGGCGTGCCCACGGCCCTGGTGGCCGTGCTGGGCTGGTTCGTCTTCCGGATCGTCCAGTACCCACCGTTCGTCGACTTCCTGATCGCCACCGAAGCCGAGATGAACAAGGTCTCCTGGACGACCAAGGACGAGTTGAAGCGGGCGACCATCGTGGTCCTGGCCACCGTGATCCTGATGGCCGTCTACCTGCTCGGCGTCGACCTGGTCTGGCAGTTCCTGCTGAAGTTGATCGGCGTGCTCCAGTTCGACAGCACGGACTTCGGCTCCCAGGCCAGCTGACCGACGTTGTCGTCCCCGCCCGGCCGGCGCCCTGGCTGGCCTTGGTCGTACCGGCCCGTCGCATTGTTCGTTGCCCGTCCGCGTCCCGACGTTTGATCCATCTCCCCCAATGCACCGCGTGGCGCCTCATGAGTCATCCGACCGACGACGAAACCACCGGCCCGGCCCCGACCCCGCCCGAGGCGGACGACTCCCGAGGTCTCCGAGGGGATGTCGAACGTCTTCGAGGTCGAGGAGACGACCCCCGACGGCGGGCGGACCTCGTCGCGACCCGGACGACGACGGACGCGCCGAATCGGCGGCGGCCTCGGCTCCCGATGACTCGAAGCGCCCGAGGCGACCCGGCCGACGGAGCCCGGACGACCGGACGACCGGAGCCGACGAGGACGACCTGGCCGACGGCCGAGCCGCCGACGGGACTCGCGCGATGACGACGACGACGACCCGCCGCCGACGCTCGTCTGGTACGTCCTGAAGGTCCAGAGCAGCCGCGAGGACACGATCCGCGACGCCCTGGAGCGCCGGGTCAAGATCCAGGGCCTCGAGCTCTACTTCGGGCGGATCGTCGTGCCGACCGAGAAGATCACCGAGATCCGCAACAACAAGAAGCGGATCGTCGAGCGCAAGAGCTATCCCGGCTACATCATGGTCGAGATGGAGCTCAACGAGAAGACCTGGTTCGTCGTCCGCGAGACCCCCGGCGTCGGCGACTTCGTCGGGGCCCACGGCACCCCGACGCAGATGTCCGACGACGAGGTCGCCAAGATGCTCAACCTGGAGACCGCCAAGGAAGAGAAGGCGCCCCAGGTCCGCATCGACGTCGAGCGTGGCGACCGGGTCAAGATCAAGGACGGCCCGTTCGAGAACTTCGAGGGACAGGTCGAGGAGGTCATCGAGGCCCGGGGCCTGGTCAAGGTCATGCTGACGATCTTCAACCGGCCCACCCCCGTGGACCTGGAATACTGGCAAGTCGAACGAATCTAGGGTACGGAGCAATGAGCGATGAGCAATGAGCAATGAGTGAATCGGAACGGTCGGCCGGCCCCTCCACGATGCGTGGCCGGCCCCGCTCCGCAACACTCGGCTCCGTGCCCCGGACTCATTGCTCATTGCTCATCCCTCTTGCGCCGAATTGCTGAGGATCAAGATGGCGAAGGTGATGACGGCGAAGGTGAAGCTCCAGTGCCCCGGCGGCCAGGCGACGCCCGCGCCCCCGGTCGGCCCGGCTCTGGGCCAGCACGGCGTGAACATCGGTCAGTTCGTGACCCAGTTCAACGACCGCACCAAGGACATGAAGGGGACGACGATCCCCGTCGAGATCACGATCTACAACGACCGTTCGTTCGACTTCATCACCAAGAGCCCGCCGGCCGCCGTGCTCCTGAAGCAGTCCGCCGGCATCGCCTCGGGCTCGGCCGAGCCGAACAAGACCAAGGTCGCCGCCGTCACCATGGAACAGGTCCGCAAGATCGCCGAGACGAAGTTCAACGACCTGAACGCCCGCGACCTCGACCACGCCTGCCGCATCATCGCCGGCACGGCGCGGAGCATGGGCGTCGAGGTCAAGGGCTGATCGGATCGGGATCGGATCTGCTCCGTATTGGTCTGCTCGAGCCGGATCGGAACGACCCCGAGAACTCCCGAACCGTGGGCTCCCCTGGCGCGACCGCCCGCCGGGACCAGTGAGCCGTCTGTTGGCGGCAGCCCTCCCGCGACAAGGCGGGGAGAGCGAACCATGCCGAAGCACTCGAAGCGGTTTCGCGCCCTCTTGCAGAAGGCCCCGAAGGACCCTCTGCCGCTGGAGGATGCGGTCCGCCAGCTCAAGACCTTCAGCACGACGAAGTTCAATCAGACGGTCGAGGTCGCGATGAACCTGGGGATCGACCCCCGTCAGAGCGACCAGAACGTCCGCGGCTCGGTGTCGCTGCCGCACGGCATCGGCAAGACCGTGCGGGTGGCCGTCTTCGCCCAGGGCGAGAACGCCGAGAAGGCGCGCGAGGCCGGGGCGGACATCGTCGGCGGCGACGACCTGGCCGGCCAGATCAAGAACGGCGTCATGGACTTCGACGTGGCCCTGGCCACGCCCGACATGATGGGCGTCGTCGGCCCCCTGGGCCGCATCCTCGGCCCCCGCGGGATGATGCCGTCGCCCCGCTCGGGCACCGTCACGACCGACATCGCCTCGGCGGTCCGCGAGTTCAAGGCGGGCAAGATCGAGTTCCGCAACGACAAGGGAGGCAACGTCGCCGCGCCGGTCGGAAAGCTGAGCTTCCCGAGGAGCAGCTCGTGGAGAACATCCAGGCGTTTCTGAACCACCTCCGGACGATGAAGCCGGCCGCCGCCAAGGGGACCTTCATCCGTTCGGTGACGATCTCGGCGACCATGAGCCCCGGCATCCGGATCGTCGCCTGAGCGTCGTGAGCGTAGCGGAACGACGCCGCCCCACGGCCACGCCACGCGGACACCCTCACCCGAACCCTGATCCCCCTGGCCCCCACCGATGCCATGAGCAAGTACGTCAAAGAACTCATGATGGACCAGCTCCGGACCGACTTCGACGGAACCCGGTCGGTGCTGATCCTCGACTTCAAGGGGCTGGACGCCACCTCGGAGAACCAGCTCCGCCTCGACCTGCGAAAGAAGAACATCCAGGTCCGGGCGCTCAAGAACTCGCTGGCCCGCAAGGTCTTCTCCGACCTCGGCCTGGAGGGCCTGGGCCGTTACCTCGAAGGCCCGAGCGTGGCCATCTGGGGCGGCGACGGCGTCGCCGAGCTGGCCAAGGAGATCACCGGCCAGCTCAAGAAGCTGAAGAAGCCCGAGATCAAGGGCGGCGCCGTCGACGGCGTGGTGATCGGCCCGGCCCAGGTCGAGGACATCACCAAGCTGCCCAGCCGCGAGGAGCTGATCGGCCGCGTCGCCGCCCTGGCCCTGGCCCCGGTGCAGCGGGTCGTCAGCCTGGCCAACGCGCCGGCATCCAACCTGCTCGGCCAGCTCAAGACGCTCGCCGAACCCGAAGGCGCCGGCCGAGGACGGCCGCCGGCGAGTCGGCCCCGAGCCGACGCCGACGCCTCCTGAGCCGACCCGAACCCCGGCCCGGCCCCGCCTGGGCTGCGCCCGTCTCGACAGTATCGTGGGGTGGTCCCCACACCACGACTCCGACCGTCATAGATACCGACTGAACCCCCGAGGACGATGGAGCGGCGCCGTCCCTGACCGCGCGACCGACTCCGCTGCGAAAGGAACCGACGAGCGATGGCCACCGACGCCGCACCGACCACCGAGTTCGCCGAGAACATCAAGACCCTGGGCGAGCAGATCGTCAAGCTGACCGTGCTCGAGGCCAAGTCCCTGGGCGACTACCTGGAAGAGGTCCACGGCATCAAGGCCGCCGCCGCGGCCGTCGCCGCCGCCCCGGTCGCCGCCGCCGAGGCCGCCGGCCGCCGCCGAGAAGACCGAGTTCGACGTGGTCCTGGAGGCCGCCGGCGGCCAGAAGATCAACGTCATCAAGGTCGTCCGCGCCGCCACCCAGCTCGGCCTGAAGGAGGCCAAGGAGCTGGTCGACGGCGCCCCGAAGGCGGTCAAGCAGGGCATCTCCAAGGAAGACGCCGAGAAGCTCCAGAAGGAGCTGCAGGACGCCGGCGCCACCGTCAGCATCAAGTAAGGATCGCGATCACGGGCCGATCGGGCGAACCGGTCGCCGTCGGCGACCTGTCGCCCCGCGGACTTGAGCGACCGCCGTAGAACTGCCGCACTGTTGTTGCCGACCCGAAGGTCCCCGGCGTCGACGATGGCCCGGGGCCTCCCCGTTACGCGGGCGGCCATCGGCCGCGACCCGCGACCGGCGGACCGGCCCCGGATCGCTAGCCACCGCCCCGGCCCCGCCTCGTCCGATCGGACGCGGCTTGCCGGGGTGCTTCGGCGCGCCGGCGGGACGGGACCGACGTCCCGACCGTCACTGTCCGCCCGCGCCGCCCTTCCCGGACGGCACCGCCGCGGCCGGCCGACCGCCCGCAGTCGCCCCCGTCCTTCTCGCCTTGAGGAGCGCGACCCGATGCCGAATTCGACCACCGTGCGGCGGATCACACCCGCTGAAGCCCCGGAACTTCGGCCGGATTCACGACGATTACCCGATCCCCGACCTGACCTCGATCCAGACCAGGAGCTACGAGCGGTTCCTCCAGGCCGACATCCCGCCCGAGACCCGCGACGACTACGGCCTGGAGGGCGTCTTCCGCGAGATCTTCCCGATCGAGAGCTACGACAAGCAGCTCAAGCTCGAATACATCAAGTACGACCTCGGCAAGCCGCGTTACGAGCCCGACGAGTGCCGCCAGCTCCGGCTGACCTACGGCCGCCCGCTGCACGTCTGGCTCCGCCTGAACAAGGGGGAGACAGGCGCTCGAGGAGTCGGTCTACCTCGGCGACATGCCGATCATGATCGGCGGCGGCGAGTTCATCATCAACGGGGCCGAGCGGGTGGTGGTCAGCCAGCTCCACCGCTCTCCCGGCGTCGACTTCGTCGTCGAGATCGAGGCCGGCGACCGCAAGATGCACGCCTGCCGGGTGATCCCGGAACGCGGAAGCTGGATCGAGCTGCAGGTCACCAAGAAGGAGACCCTGGGCGTCCGGATCGACCAGTCGGGCAAGTTCTCGTCGATGACGCTGCTGCGGGCGATGAGCCCGCAGTTCTCGTCCGACGACGCGATCCTCGAGGCGTTCTACGAGTCCGAGGAGATCGCCACCGGCGGCGCCAAGGCGGCCGCGAAGCTCGAAGGGCGGATCGCCTGCGGCGACGTCGTCGACCCGACGACCGGCGAGGTGCTCGTCGAGAGCGGCTCGACGATCTCCAAGGCGACCGCGCACGATCCTCGCCGACGCCGACCTCGGCGACGGTCAAGCGTCCTCAAGGAGGCCCGCGACCCGCTGATCCTCCAGTCGCTCCAGGAAGACCCGACGACCGACCACGAGAGCGCCCTGCTGCGGATCTACCAGCGGCTCCGGCCGGGCAACCCGCCGCAGCTGGAGAAGGCCCGCGAGCTGTTCCACGAGAAGTTCTTCGACACCAACCGCTACCGCCTCGGCAAGGTCGGCCGGTTCCGGATCAACCGGAAGTTCAACCAGGACATTCCCGAAGACCGGATGACCCTGGACCCGCTCGACTACGTCAACGCGATCCGCTACATCCTGAACCTCCGCAAGGGCAAGGGCCAGGTCGACGACATCGACCACCTGGGCAACCGCCGGCTGCGCACCATCGACGAGCTGGCCGCCGACGAGCTTCGCAAGGGCTTCCTGAAGCTCCGCCGCACCGTCCAGGAGCGGATGAGCCTGAAGGACGCCGAGGACATGACGCCGCGCAGCCTGATCAACCCGAAGTCGATCAGCGCGGCGATCGAGTACTTCTTCGGCCGCGGCGAGCTGTCGCAGGTCGTCGACCAGACCAACCCGCTGGCGCAGCTGACGCACGAGCGACGGCTCTCGGCCCTGGGCCCCGGCGGCTTGAACCGGAAGCGGGCCGGGTTCGAGGTCCGCGACGTGCACATCTCGCACTACGGCCGGATCTGCCCGATCGAGACGCCGGAAGGGACCAACATCGGCCTGATCAGCTCGCTGGGCATTTACGGCGGCGTCGACGAGTACGGCTTCCTCGTCACCCCGTACCGCAAGATCCAGGACGGCAGGCGCGACCGACGACGTCACGATGATGCGGGCCGACGAGGAGAGCGAGGTCCTACCTCGCCCCGGCCGACGCCGGCACCGACGAGGACGGCCGGCTCGAAGGCAACGTCATCTCGCGGCACAAGGGCGACTTCTTCGTCATCCAGCCGGCGACACGTCGAGTACATCGACATCAGCCCCAAGCAGATGGTCGGCGTCTCGGCCGGGCTGATCCCGTTCCTGGAGCACGACGACGCCAACCGGGCGTTGATGGGCTCGAACATGCAGCGCCAGGCGGTGCCGCTGCTGGTGGCCGAGCCGCCGATCGTCGCCACCGGCCTGGAGAAGGCCGTCGCCGACAACTAGCGGCATGGTCGTCAAGGCCACCGAGGACGGGACCGTCACCTACGTCGACTCGACCCGGGTGATCATCGACCACAACCAGATCTACAAGCTCCGCAAGTACGTCGGCCTGAACGAGCGGACCTGCCTGAACCAGAAGCCGATCGTCAAGGTCGGCCAGAAGGTCAAGAAGGGGGACATCCTGGCCGACGGCGCCGCCACCTTCCAGGGCGAGCTGGCCCTGGGCCGCAACGTGCTGGTCGGCTTCATGGCCTGGGACGGCTACAACTTCGAGGACGCCATCATCATCAGCGAGCGGCTGGTGAAGGAGGACGTCTACACCTCGATCCACATCGAGGAGTTCGAGATCGAGATCCGCGAGACGAAGCTCGGGCGCGAGGAGTTCACCCGCGACATCCCGAACGTCTCGGAGAAGGCGCTGCGGAACCTCGACGAGAACGGCATCGTCCGGATCGGCACCTACGTCAAGCCGGGCGACATCCTGGTCGGCAAGGTGGCGCCGAAGTCCAAGAGCGAGCTGACCCCCGAGGAGAAGCTGCTCCACGCGATCTTCGGCCGGGCCGGCGAGGACGTCAAGAACGACAGCCTGGAGGTGCCCTCGGGCGTCGAGGGCATCGTCATCGACACCCAGCGGTTCAGCCGCCGGATGAGCCTCTCGGAGGAAGAGCGCAAGGCCTTCGAGAAGGAGCTCAAGGACACCGAGGCGGTCGAGAGCCAGAAGGTCGCCGACGAGTACAAGCAGATGATCAAGGCCCTGGAGGAGGTCGTCGGCGGCCCGGTCACCGACCCGGACATCCGGCAAGCCGTTCGGCCGCGAGAAGGACCCGCTGAAGCTGGCCGAGGAGTCCGAGCGGTTCAAGCTCGAGCGGCTCGACCTCCGCAGCCCGACGGCCACGGCCGAGGCCCGCAAGGTCGTCCGCCAGTACGTCCCCCGGATCGAGGCCCTGCGCGACGAGAAGGACCGCCGGCTCAACAGCCTGAAGCGGGGCGACGAGCTGCCCTCGGGCGTGCTCCAGATGGTCAAGGTCTACATCGCCACCAAGCGGGTCATCTCGGTCGGCGACAAGATGGCCGGCCGGCACGGCAACAAGGGGGTCATCGCCAAGATCCTGCCCGAGGAGGACATGCCGTTCCTCGCCGACGGCACCGCCGTCGAGATCCTGCTGAACCCGCTGGGCGTGCCGAGCCGCATGAACGTCGGCCAGATCCTGGAGACCCACCTGGGCTGGGCCGCCGCCAAGCTCGGCTTCCAGGCCGTCTGCCCGGTCTTCGACGGCGCCGACGAGGAGACGATCCGCCAGTGCCTCGATCGACGCCGGCCTGCCCGAGAACGGCAAGGCCGTGCTCTACGACGGCCGAACCGGCGAGAAGTTCGACCAGAAGGTGACCGTCGGCTACATCTACATGCTGAAGCTGCACCACCTGGTCGACGACAAGATCCACGCCCGCGCCACCGGCCCGTACAGCCTGATCACCCAGCAGCCGCTGGGCGGCAAGGCCCGGTTCGGCGGCCAGCGGTTCGGCGAGATGGAAGTCTGGGCCCTGGAGGCCTACGGCGCCGCCTACATCCTCCAGGAGCTGCTCACCGTCAAGTCCGACGACGTCGAGGGCCGCACCAAGATCTACGAGAGCATGGTCAAGGGGGAGAACACCCTCGAGGCCGGCACCCCGGCCAGCTTCGACGTGCTGACCAACGAGATCCGCGGCCTCGGGCTGAACATGCAGCTCGAGAAGAAGCGGATCTGATTCCGGTTCGGACCGTGTTCGATGGCCGGGGGGCCACATGGCCCCCCGGCCACCCGCCGGATTCGAGCGATCGATTCCAGCGCGGACAACGGAACAGGGCCGATGGCCGATGGCCGATGACCGATGGTCGGATAAGGACAGACGCTGATGGCGAATCGGCCATTGGCTCATTGCTCATTGCTACGAATTGCGAGTCCTCGGGAACCATGCAGGCGATGACCCACCGACTCCGCGGCTGGCTACGCCGACAGCACCGCTGGCAGGCGTTCCAGCAGGCGAGGCGGGAGGGCTTTGGCAACGCCCTGAGCCGCGCGCGCTACCAGCGGCAGGTTCTCAACACGCCGCCGACCCGCACCCAGCGCGGGCCGGCCCGCGTGGAGGTCCGCGCCCTGACCTGGCGGCGCGACTGGATGAACCTGACCTGGGCGCTGAAGAGCTACTACCATTTCGCCGAGGTCGATTACCCGCTGTACATTCACGACGGCGGCCTGCTGCCCGGCCAGGTCGAGAAACTTCAACAACACTTTCCTGACGCGACCCTGATCCCGGCCGACACGGCCGACCGGCGCGTGCGGGACACGCTCCGCCGGCGTAACCTCGACCGCTGCCTCCAGTACCGCCTGAAGAACCCCTCGACCCGCAAGCTGTTCGACTTCTTCGGGTTCTCCGAGGCCGAGTATCTGATCAGCATCGACTCGGACATCGTCTTCTTCCGCCGTCCCGACCTGCTGATCCTCGGCGACGGCGAGAACCCGACGCGCAACCGCTACAACCGCGACGCCTCCGACCAGTGGTATAGCATGACGCCGGACGAGCTCGACGAGGCCTTCGGCATCCGTCCCCCGCCGCGCGTCAACAGCGGACTGTCGGTGATTCGTCGCGATTCGATCGACCTCGACGCCATCGAACGCTGGCTGGAACATCCCAGGATGTTCGAGAACGACTGGGTCACCGAGCAAACCCTCCATGCGTTGTGCTCGACGGTCCACGGCCTGGAGTTCCTGCCGGAGACGTATCTGGTGGACGTCGAACCGGGCCTGTCCGACGATCTGGTCTGCAAGCACTATCCCGGCTTCTTCCGCAAGTACCTGTATCGCGAGGGGATGGACCACCTGATCCGAAACGGCTTCCTCGACGCCCTGCGACGCGGCCAGCCGCCCCGATCGACCCCCGTTCCCGAGACGACATGAGGACCATCGTCAGCGTGATCGGCACCCGTCCGGAAGCGATCAAGATGGCGCCGGTGATCCTGAGACTGAGGCGCGAGGCCGTCGTGCGGTCGCACGTCTGCGTGACCGGGCAACACCGCGAACTGCTGGGCCCGATGCTCAAAACGTTCGCGATCACCCCCGACACCGACCTGGAACTGATGCGGCCGGGCCAGTCGCTCGCGGCCCTGACCGCGCGGCTCGTTGAAGGGCTCGACGCCCTCTATGCCACGGTGCGGCCCGATCTGGTGCTGGTGCAGGGGGACACAACGTCGGTGTTCTGCGCCGCGCTGGCGGCGTTTTACCGTCGCATCCCCGTGGGACACGTCGAGGCCGGGCTCCGCACCGGCGACCTGGCGTCCCCCTGGCCCGAGGAGGCCAACCGCGTGCTGACCGGCCGCCTGGCCGCGCTGCACTTCGCCCCGACCCCCGCGCCCGAGACAACCTGCTCCGCGAGGGGGTCGCCGACGAGACGATCACCGTCACCGGAAACACCAGCATCGACGCCCTCTTTTTGACCCTGGAGCACCTCCGTCACGCGGGCCCCACGACGAACCGGGACGATCCCTGGCCGGCCGACGCCCGGACGGTCCTCGTCACGGCCCACCGTCGCGAGAGCTTCGGCGCGGCCCTGGAGGGGCTCTGGGAGGCGATCGCGGACCTCGCCGCCCGGTTCCCGGACGTCCACTTCCTTTGCCCGGTCCACCCGAACCCGGAGATCACAGGCGCCGCGCCGGCCGTGTCCTGGCCAACACCGGCGACCCGCGTCTCGCGGCGGGGAACGTCCACCTGACCGAG
This sequence comes from uncultured Isosphaeraceae bacterium, assembly GCA_963779675.1. Classification (GTDB taxonomy): domain Bacteria; phylum Planctomycetota; class Planctomycetia; order Isosphaerales; family Isosphaeraceae; genus CAVZZM01. The sequence goes on along the minus strand of CAVZZM010000009.1, from coordinate 209,490 downwards.
CCGCTGGCCCATCCCGAGTTCGTCCGCCGGATGGCCGCCTGCACCCTGATCCTGACCGACTCCGGCGGTGTCCAGGAGGAGGCCCCGAGCCTGGGCAAGCCAGTCCTGGTGCTCCGACGACACCACCGAGCGCCCCGAGGCGGTCGAGACCGGCACGGTCACGCTCGTCGGGACCGACCGGGCGACGATCGTCGCCGAAACCACGACGTTGCTGACCGATCCGGCGGCCCACGCCCGCATGGCCCGCGCCACAACCCCTACGGCGACGGTCATGCCGCGGACCGGATCGTCGACCGTTGCCTGAGCTTCCTGGAGGCCGCGGAGAATGACCGATGACCTGGAAATCGTGAAATCATCCGGACCGGAGAAAATGCCCTTGGTGCCGTTACCCCGATTGTTTACAATCACCGGGTATGGCTTCTTACGACCATACCGCCTGGAGCCTGCCATGCCGCACAATGCCGCACCGTTGAAATTCAACCTGAACAGGCCCCCACACCGGATCGCACCTTGCGGGAGGATGCTGGTGATTCCGGCTCGTTGAAGAGCGATCCCTCGAAGAGGCGGGCCGGGCGGGTTGACCGTCGGCGGGCGTCTTGAGGGTGTCCCCGTTCCAGGGTGGGAAGACGCGCATGACAGGGGCTCAGGGCCGGCGGTCGGATCGACCGCCTTCGGCTGCCGGGCGGCTCTCAAACGAGATCATCCCGCGATCCCGGCGACCTCGATTCGTGGTCGACGCCGGCCGAGCCGGCCCCCGACCGAGCCGCCACCCCGCCTTTCCCACCCGATCCCGATCCCGATCCAATCGTCACGACCCGACCACGACCGATCCTGATGAACGATGGGCCCGGCCGGTTCCGCGAAATGGTCCGGGCTGGGCCTGACTGAAACTGAAGTCAAGATGAGGGCGGGGCCGAGATCGCCGCGTCGGCCCCGCGAACTTTCCGTCACCCCGGGACGGCACCCAGCAGCGTGATCGCAGAGGAGAGTGTCTCGTGAGCATGGGCGAGAGTGCCTACGATCGTATCAACGATTATGGCGCCGTCAAGATCGGGCTGGCCAGCCCGTACGACATCCGCAGCTGGTCGTTCGGCGAGGTCAAGAAGCCGGAGACGATCAACTACCGGACCTACCGTCCCGAGAAGGACGGCCTGTTCTGCGAGCGGATCTTCGGTCCCGAGAAGGACTGGGAGTGCGCCTGCGGCAAGTACCGCGGGATGAAGTACAAGGGGATGATCTGCGACCGCTGCGGCGTCAAGGTGACGCACTCGCCGGGTCCGCCGCAAGCGGATGGGCCACATCGAGCTGGCCGCGCCGGTCGTCCACATCTGGTTCTTCAAGGCGATGCCCAGCCGCCTCGGCACCCTGCTGGACATGAAGACGACCAGCCTGGAGCGGATCATCTACTTCCAGGACTACGTCGTCGTCGACCCCGGCGACACCCCGCTGAAGGAGCGCCAGCTCCTGACCGAGGAGGACTTCCGCAAGGCCCGCGAGCAGTACGGCGACACCTTCCAGGCCGACATGGGGGCCGAGGCCGTCCGCAAGCTGCTCATGCGGCTCGACCTGGTCAGCCTCTCGAAGCAGCTCCGCCAGGAGCTGCAGACGACCTCCAGCAAGCAGAAGATCAAGGACCTGACCAAGCGGCTCAAGGTCGTCGAGAGCCTCCGCGACAGCGACAACCGGCCCGAGTGGATGGTCCTGGAGTGCATCCCGGTCATCCCGCCGGACCTCCGCCCGCTGGTGCTTGCTCGATAGCGGCAACTTCGCCACCAGCGACCTGAACGACCTGTACCGCCGGATCATCAACCGCAACAACCGGCTCAAGAAGCTGGTCGACCTGAACGCGCCCGAGGTCATCATCCGCAACGAGAAGCGGATGCTCCAGCAGGCCGTCGACGCCCTGTTCGACAACAACCGCTGCAAGCGGCCGGTGCTCGGCTCGAGCAACCGCCCGCTGAAGTCGCTGACCGACATGATCAAGGGCAAGCAGGGCCGGTTCCGCGAGAACCTGCTGGGCAAGCGCGTCGACTACTCGGCCCGCTCGGTGATCGTCGTCGGCCCCGACCTGAAGCTCCACCAGTGCGGCCTGCCCAAGAAGATCGCCCTGGAGCTGTTCCAGCCGTTCATCATCCGACGGCTCAAGGAGCTGGGCCACGCCGACACGATCAAGTCGGCCAAGAAGATGCTCGAGCGGAAGGTCGAGGAGGTCTGGGACATCCTCGAGGAGGTCATCAAGAACCACCCGGTCCTCCTGAACCGGGCCCCGACCCTGCACCGGATGGGCATCCAGGCGTTCGAGCCGGTGCTGGTCGAAGGCAACGCGATCCGGATCCACCCGCTGGTCTGCAAGGGGTTCAACGCCGACTTCGACGGCGACCAGATGGCCGTCCACCTGCCGCTGTCGATCGAGGCGCAGGTCGAGGCCATGACGCTGATGATGTCGACCAACAACATCTTCAGCCCCGCCAACGGCAGCCCGATCATCAGCCCGACCCAGGACATCGTCATGGGGTCGTACTACCTGACGGTCGCATCGCCCCGGCGAGCCCGGCGAGTACCGCAAGGAGGGCGACCGTCGAGCACGGCGTCTACTCCTCGCCCGACGAGGTCTTCCTGGCCTTCAGCCAGAAGAAGGTCGGCGTCCACGCGCTGATCAAGATGCGCCTGCCGGCGCACAAGCGGCTCAAGGGGGACGGCGAGAAGGAGTTCACGCCCGGGCATGATCGTCAAGACGACCGTCGGCCGGGTCGTCTTCAACGACATCCTCCACCCCAAGATGCCGTTCTACAACCTGGCGCTGGGCCAGAAGCAGCTCCAGGGCATCATCGCCGACTGCTACCAGATCCTCGGCCGCCGCGAGACGATCAAGCTGCTCGACGACATGAAGGACCTGGGCTTCCGCGAGTCGACCCGCTCCGGGCCTCTCGTTCGCCACCGACGACCTGAAGACGCCGACGCAACAAGACGCAGATCCTCGCCGACGCCGAGAAGGAAGTCGTCAAGAACAACAAGCTCTACCAGCGCGGCATCATCACCGAGCAGGAGCGGTACAACAAGGTCCTCGACGCCTGGACCCACGCCCGCGAGCAGATCACCGCCGAGATGATGGAGCGACCTCAAGGACCGACACCCGCGACGGCCAGGTCTACCTCAACCCGATCTTCCTGATGGCCGAGTCGGGCGCCCGCGGCGGCGTCGAGCAGATCCGCCAGCTCGCCGGCATGCGCGGCCTGATGGCCAAGCCCTCCGGCAAGATCATCGAGACGCCGATCAAGGCCAACTTCCGCGAAGGGCTGACCGTGCTCGAGTACTTCAGCTCGACCCACGGCGCCCGCAAGGGCCTGGCCGACACGGCGCTCAAGACGGCCGACTCGGGCTACCTGACCCGCAAGCTGGCCGACGTCGCCCAGAACGTCGTCATCACGATGGAGGACTGCGGCACCTCCCAGGGCATCACCAAGGGCGTCATCTACAAGGGCGAGAAGGTCGAGGTCAGCCTCACCCAGTCGATCCGCGGCCGGGTCAGCCGGGTCAACATCGTCAACCCGATCACCGACGAGGTGGTCGTCCGCGAAAACGAGATGATCACCGTCGCCGCGGCCCGGAAGCTCGAGGACATGCAGATCGAGAAGATCCAGGTCCGCAGCCCGATGACCTGCGAGGCGTCCCTGGGCGTCTGCCGTCGCTGCTACGGCATGGACCTGGCCACCGGCCAGCTCGTCGAGCAGGGCATGGCCGTCGGCATCATCGCCGCGCAGTCGATCGGCGAGCCGGGCACCCAGCTCACGATGCGGACCTTCCACATCGGCGGCACCGCCACCCGCGGCGTCGAGGAGAAGGACGTCAAGTCCAAGCGCGACGGCATCGTCAAGTTCGTCGGCATCAACGTCGTCGTCAACGACGAGGGCCAGAAGATCGCCCTGTCGCGCAACGGCGAGATCCAGATCCTCGACCCCAAGGGCCGCGAGCTGGAGAAGTACGACGTCCCCGACGGCGCCGAGATGATGGTCGAGGACGGCCAGCAGATCACCAAGGGCACGATGCTCTGCGAGTGGGACCCGCACAACATCCCGATCCTCGCCGAGGTCGGCGGCAAGGTCCGCTTCGAGGACATCGTCGAGAACGAGACGATGCGGATGGAGATCGACCCCTCCGGCCACGTCCGCCGGACGATCATCGAGCACAAGGGCGACCTGCACCCGCAGATCATCATCGAGGACGCCGAGGGCAAGATCCTCGACTTCTACTACATCCCCGAGCGGGCCGGCATCGAGGTCCAGGAGGGCCAGACGATCTCCGCCGGCACCCTGCTGGCCAAGACCCCCCGCGAGGTCCGCGGCACCCAGGACATCACCGGCGGCCTGCCCCGCGTCACCGAGCTGTTCGAGGCCCGGCGGCCCAAGGAGCCGGCCGTCATCGCCGAGATCGACGGCCGCGTCGAGCTGCTCGAGGAGAAGAAGCGCGGCAAGCGGACCATCATCGTCCGCAACGAGACGCGGCATCGAGCGCGAGCACCTCGTCCCGCACGGCAAGTACCTCCGCGTCCACGGCGGCGACCGCGTCAAGGCCGGCGACCCGCTGGTCGAGGGGCCGCTGGTGCCGCACGACATCCTCCGGATCTCCGGCGAGGAGGCCGTCCAGCGCTACCTGCTCCGCGAGATCCAGAACGTCTACCGCTCCCAGCGCGTCGAGATCGACGACAAGCACCTGGAGATCATCGTCGCCCAGATGCTCCGCAAGGTCCGCGTCGACAGTCGGTCGGCGACACCGGCCTGCTGCCCGGCTCGGTCATCGACAAGTTCGAGTTCCGCCGGGTCAACCAGGAGCTGATGGCCTGCGTGAAGATCAAGGACCCCGGCGACACCGACTTCCGCCAGGGCGACATCGTCCCCCGCGACCACTTCGACGCCGAGAACCTCCGCGTCGAGGAGGCCGGCGGCAAGAAGGCCGAGTGGATCCGCCCCAAGCCCGCCGCGGCCAGCACCCAGCTGCTGGGCATCACCAAGGCGGCCGTGCAGTCCGACAGCTTCATCTCGGCCGCCAGCTTCCAGGAGACGACCAAGGTGCTCACCGAGGCCGCCCTGGCCGGCAAGGTCGACTACCTCGTCGGCCTCAAGGAGAACGTCATCCTCGGCCACCTCGTCCCCGCCGGCACCGGCTTCAAGGCCCACCAGGAGGCCGAGGTCCGCATCCGCCCCGAGGCCCTCGAGGCCCTCGCCGAGAAGGGCCCCGGCTACGCCCGCTACCGCGACGAGCCCGCCCCGGCCCCGGCCGGCGAGTGACCCTCGACGAACCTGATCCAGTTCAACCGACTCTCCCACGGCCCGCCCGTTCCCGAACCCTCGGGGGCCGGCGGGCCGTTCTCGTTTCCAGGCAGGAGGGGACGCATCTCATGGATCTTGCCGGAGGACGAACGCCCACCGGTACGGGCCTCCCACGACGCGGAGCGGCACGTCACGGCAACCCGTCTCGAACCGCGATCGCTCACGTTGCCTGACCTGATGGTGCTGGTGGCCGGGCGTCGCGGTGGGGTTCGCGTTGCCGGCCGAGAGCCCTGGGGGTCGCCGGTGATGCGCGTGCCGACCCTGGGACACTCATGCGCGATTCTGATCGGGTGGGTCATCCAGGTCGGTCTGCCTGGCGGTGGGGATGGTCGCCGTCGCGCGGCGGATGCGGTACGGGGGCCTGCCCCGGCCGGCCGAGTGGCTGGCGATCCTGATCGGGTTGACGCTGGTGGTGAAGCGCTCGCCGGACGTCGACGAGGTCGTCAACCAGACCTGGGCGATCCTCGGCTTCGACGACGGTCTTGTTCTCGACGATTGCGGCTGGTTCTGGGCCGGGGTCGCGCTGGTCGTAGCCCTGGGGTTGCTCGGGGCGACCGTCGCGGGTCGCAATGCCACCCCGTACGGCCTGCGCGACGCTCCTGCTCGTCGCGACGGCGGCGGTCCTGCTCTGGGGGCCGATTCCGGTCGTCGCCCTGGAGTTCCCCTATCTGCCGACCTGGAACATCCAACCGCCGCTGCCACCTGCGGATTACACACGCTTCCATGCCGGGCTGGGACTGAGGAAGGGGCTCGCGCGCGCTGCCGGGCTGCCTGCTGTTCGCGGTGCCCGGCGTGGCGGTCCGCGCTCGAATTCCGGAACCGGCGATCGGCCTGGACCTGGGTCGAGTGGGCCGGTGCGCTCGCGGGCCTGACGATCGCGACCGGCGGCCTGCTGATCTCCGGCATCTACGTGACGGTCGCGACCGGCGGCCTGCTGATCTCCGGCATCTCCGGGATCGCGAATCCCATCGAGATCGAGAACACGATTCGATCACTCCGCTGGCCGCTGGCCGCGTTGCTGGCGCTGGGGCTCGTCCACTGGCTCCGTCCCGCCTGGAACCGGGCCGTCGGCTCGGGGTAGGATCGACACCAGTCCACTCCCGCGACTCCGGAGGGCTGAACCCCATGTCCACGACCACCCGCCTCTTCCTCACCCCGGCCGACCACGGGCGCCGGCTGACCCTGGAGGGATTCATCGAGGCTGAGTACGAAGGGGGGTTCTGCTATGAGCTGGCGCGGGGAGTCGTGGAAGTGACTCGGGACCCTGGCGAGTTGCATGGTTTGATCGTGTGTTTCCTGTACGACGCGATCTCCAACTATCGCCGCCAGCATCCGAGCATCCTCCAGCGCCACGGTGGCGGTGGGGAAATTCGATTGTTCCTCCCTGGCAGGGTCTCGATCCGCAACCCGGATGTCGCCGTCGTCTTGCAAGGCACTCCGAAGAACCCGTCCGGCCACCGCCCCCCCGCGCTGGTCATGGAGGTCGTCTCCAGGGGCGCCGACGCCCATCACCGCGACCACGTGACGAAGCGTGAGGAGTACCTGGCCTACGGGGTGCATGAATACTGGATCATCGACCCGATCGCCCGCCGCGTGCTCGTACTGGTCCGCCGCGGCGATGCCTGGGTCGAGCACGTCTTTCAGGGCGACCAGGCCGCCTCGGGCCGCGTCCTGCCCGGCTTCGCCGTCCGGTTGCCGGAGATGTGTGCCGAGATGGAGAAGGCCGACGGGGACGGCGCCCACGATCCCAACGACCCGCCCGCCCGCTAAGCCACCGTTCCGCAACCCATGCCCGACACCACCTCGGCCATGACCGACCACCAGGACTTCGCCCGACGCTACGCGGAACCGCTCGACCGTTACTGCGCGGAACGGATGGAGCAACTCGGCATCCCACCGGAGAAGATCGGATCGTCCGACCACACCCACAATATCCCGTGGTGCGCCTTCAACCCATACGAATCCGAGGGCGGCGGAGTCACCCCGGACGGGCGGATCACCGTGGATTCGGGCGTGCTGAACCCCGACCAGCTACCGCTTGACGCATGGGGCAACGCGCGGCTCAGGGACAGAATCGACAGCGTGATTGCCCACGAGCATGCTGAGGCCAAGGGCGGACACGACGATGCCGTGGAGAACGCGCCCGATTCGGAACTGCCGATCAGCCAAGGCGCGCGAGAGCTTCTGAGGAAAGTTCGAGAGTCCGGCGCGGTCGGTGAGCCGATAGAACGCCTCCGGACCGCTGGTGAACCCGGAAACGGGGATCATCAGCCCTTCCCTGGCAAGCTCGCGGTATGTGTCCCGGTACTCGGAAACCGGCGGAGATTCCCCGGACAGGCATCGACGGAGCAGGGACAGAGCGGCATCGGACATGGCGGGCTCCTTTCGTGGGGATTGTAGCAGGCGATGCCGTTGGTGCGAAGGGCATGGACCTCGGGGAACCTGACGGCCCGTGGCTCGACGCTTGTCGCGGTCGGCCATGCCGCGTTAGATACGACGTGGCAAACCCTGACGACCGGACTGGAACGCGCCGAGGAGGGACCACGTGATGACGCGGCGATCTCGATACGCACCCTTGCTGGCGGCCGTCGCGCTGGCGGCCCTCTGTCCGCCGGCAACGGCCGACGAGCTGGCTGCCGACCGCATGAACGTGCTGTTCATCACCGCCGACGACCTCGGCCTGCAACTGAGCTGCTACGGCGATACGGTGATCGCCACCCCGAACCTCGACCGGCTCGCCCGCGAGGGGGCACGGTTCGAGGTGGCCTACGTCGCGCAGGCGTCGTGCAGCCCGTCCCGTAGCGCCATGTTCACGGGGTTGTTTCCGCATACCAACGGGCAGCTTGGTTTGACAGGTAAGCCCAACAACCAGAGCGGATATCAGTTGCACGCGCGCTATCGCGACCGGACCATCCCGAACCTGCTCAAGGCGGCCGGCTACCACACCGGGATCATCGGCAAGCTCCACGTCGCCCCCGAGCCGAGCTTTCAGTTCGACGAAAGGCCCCGCGTGAACATGCGCGACGTCCGCGCGATCGCCGATACGGCCTTCACGTTCCTCGACGGGGACGGCGGGGACGACGCCGTTCTTCCTGATGGTCAACTACACCGACCCGCACGCGGCGCGACTTCCTCGAAGCAATCGTCCGACTGGCACTTCCCGGCCCAGGTCGACGGGGTGCCCGTCGACCCGCTCCAGCCCGGCGATGCCCCGGCCTGGCCGTTCCAGGGGATCGACGACCCGCCCCAGCTTGAGCGGGTGGCGAACTACTATAATTGCGTCAAGCGGTTTGACGCCGGGGTCGGCCTGCTGCTGCACGCCCTGGAACGCGCCGGGCATGCCGACGACACGCTGGTGATCCTGGTCGGCGACCACGGGCCGCCGTTCGCCCGAGGCAAGACGACGTGCTACGAGGCCGGGCTCCGGGTGCCGTTCCTCGTGCGCTGGCCGGGCGTGTCGAGGCCGCTGGTGAGCCAGGCGATGGTCTCGACCGTGGACATCCTGCCGACGATCCTCGACGCCACCGGGGTTGACGCCCCCGACGACCTGCACGGCCAGTCGTTGCGGGGCGTGGTACGCGACCCGGATGCCCCCTGGCGCACGTACCTGGCCGGCGAGTTTCACTGCCACGGGCCGAAGCCGTTCTACCCACGCCGGGCGATCCGCGACAATCGCTACAAGCTCATTCACAACCTCCGCGCCGGCGAGGCGAAGCCCTCTACTGGCATCGACGGCGACAGGGCGTATCCCCTCTCGCAGCGACCCCGATACGACGGCACCGACGTCCGCCAGGCGTTCGACACCTTCGCCGACCCGCCCGAGTTCGAGCTGTACGACCTCGAGGCCGACCCCTGGGAGTTCCACAACCTGGCCGGCACGCCCGAGGTCGCCGAGGCCGAGCGTCGCATGAAGGACGCCCTGTTGACCTGGCGACGCGAGACCGACGACCCGTTCCTCGACCCCGACTTACCTGCGAGGCCGTCGCGGAACGGGGCGGGGACGCCATGAAACCGTGAGACGTTGAGACCGAAATGGTTCGGACGGGGCGGTGTCGTCAACGACCCTCCCGGCCTGCCGGGATCGCAGGGCCTCGACAAGCTGCTCGTTCGCCTGGTCCCAGCGGAACCCATCGGCGATCGAACGCCCGAGTTCGGCCCGTCGGCGCCGCTCCTCGGTCTGGTCGAGCAGGTCGCGGAGGGCGGCGGTCAGCGAGGCGTCGTCCTCGGGGTCGAAGTACCAGCCGGCGCCGCCGCCGATCTCGGGCAGGGCGGTCGAGTCGGCCAGGACCACCGGGCAGCCCCGCGCCATCGCCTCGACGGCCGGGATGCCGAAGCTCTCGCAGGTGGACGGGAAGACCAGAGCGGCGGCCTCGTCGTAAAGCGCCCGCAACGCGAGGCCCTGGCGGTAGCCGGGCAGGACGAGCCGCGCCTTCGGGCCGATCGCGGCGGCCTCCTCCTGGATCCGCCGGCGCTGGTCGTCGTCCCCCTCGCCGACGAGCACGATCGCCAGGTCCCCGGCGGCGACCTCCGGCAGCCGTCCCGCGGCCCGGACGAAAAACGGCAGGTTCTTCCTCGGCTGGAAGTTGGCGACCGAGAGCAGATACGGCAACCCCGACGGCAGGCCGAGGTCCGCCCTCGCCGACGCGCGATCGGCCTCCGGCGTCGGTTCGAAGAACAGGTCGTCGGCGGCGTTGGGGACCTGCGCGACCTTCCCCTCGCAGTCGGGGAACGCCTCCAGCAGCCGCTCGGTGTTGAACCGCGAGACCGACAGGACCAGGTCGGCCGCGCCGAACGCCCGACGACGCTGGGCCAGTCGCCGGGGACCGCCATAGCGGATGTCCTGCGCGACGTCGTGGCTCGTCACCGCCCGACGCGCCCGACGCGCCGGGAGGAAGAACTCGGCGGGGCAATAAATCCAGTCCACGGCGCCGGTCCAGGTCTCGACGGCGGGCCAGGGCACCAGCCGCCAGACGCGGAGCATGTCTCGGGTTCGCAGGGGCAGGACGTGGCGGCCGGGGTCGGGGCCGAAGTCGCCGAGCGACTGCCAGTAAGCGTGACCGTCGGGTTCCGTGATCCGGCCGGTGACGACCGACAGCCGCACGTCGGGGCGCCGGGCCAGCCGTTCGAGCTGCGCGAGGGCGTGACGGGTCACCCCGGTCGGGCCCCGGCAGGCGTCCATGTCGTAGAACAGGGCGACCCGTAGTGGGCCTGCCCCCGTCGCCGTTGGCTCGGTCATGGCCGGTTCGCCCTGTGGGTCGGGCCCGTTCACGGTCGGAGGATCCACCACAACAAGGCCGCCAGGCTGGCCAGCACGCCCAGGATGATCCACGCCGGCTTCCGCTCGGAAGGGGCGTCCTCGGTCGAGAGATAGTGGCCGCAGTGCGGACAGCGCTCGGCGTCGTCGTACACCGCCACGCGGCAGTACGGGCAGGGGACGGTCGTGTCGTCGAGATCGCTGTCGTCGTCGTCGTCCAGGTCGTCGGGGAACTCGTCCTCGTCGAGGTCGTCTTCGGCGTCGTTCCAGACCATGCCGTCTCGTCCTCCCCGGCCCCGCGATCTCGTGGGTCACGATGGTAAGGACCGGGGGGCGGGGCGGTCAACCAGTCTCGACGGGCCAGGGGGACAACCGGCCCGACCCGTCGTCCTTCCGAGAGACAGAATCGGGCGCGATGCCCACGACTTCGCACAACCGGCCCCGGCCGTCCTGTCGGACTGGCGCTGTGCGGGGGGATGGGGGTTCGGTAAGCTAGAACCTTCCAGGCCCGCCGCGGCGTGTACCGGATTGGGATTCGGGAGGGCGAGGCTCCCGCCGAGCCAACCATCCTAACGGCTCGGCGGGAGCCTCGCCCTCCCGGCGCGGGGGCCGGACCCAACCTCGCGATGCCCTGGGCGTGTCCTCATTTGTTGAATCCTCTTCGAGAGCTCGGAACGGCCATCATGGACAGCAGCGACCCATCCCCGCTCCAGCAGATTCGCAACATCGGGATCATCGCCCACATCGACGCGGGGAAGACGACCACAACCGAGCGAATCCTTTACTATACTGGCGAGATCCACCGGATGGGGGACGTCGACAAGGGGAACACGACCACCGACACCTTGAGGAGGAACGTGAGCGGGGGATCACCATCGTCGCCGCGGCGATCAGTTGCCAGTGGAAGGACCGCCAGGGCACGCCGATCACGATCAACATCATCGACACGCCGGGACACGTCGACTTCACCGCCGAGGTCGAGCGTTCGCTCCGCGTGCTCGACGGCGCCGTGGTCGTCTTCTCGGCCGTCGAGGGGGTCGAGGCCCAGAGCGAGACCGTCTGGCGGCAGGCCGACAAGTACCACGTCCCGCGGATCTGCTTCATCAACAAGATGGACCGCATCGGCGCCGAGTACGACCGGGTCTACAACGAGATCCAGGCCCGGCTCAACAGCCACCCGATCCCGGTCCAGTTCCCCATCGGCGCCGGCCCCGAGGGGACCATCGGCGAGTTCCAGGGGCTCATCGACCTGATCACCATGAAGGCCCTGTTCTACAAGACCGAGGACCTCGGCTCGACCTTCACCGAGACCGAGATGACCGACGAGCTGCGCCCCTGGCCGAATCGTGGCGCGAGGTGATGCTCGACGCCCTGAGCGGCTTCGACGACACCTTCGCCGAGCAGTACATGGCCCACCTCGAAGGGGAGCCGCTGACCGTCGAGATGATCCACGCCGCGATCCGACGCGCCACCCTGACCGGCAAGGCGCAGCCGGTTTTGTGCGGCTCGTCGTTCAAGTACGTCGGCGTCCAGCGCCTGCTCGACGCGGTCGCCGCCTACCTGCCGAGCCCGCTGGAGGTGCCGCCGGTCGTCGGCCACCACCCCAAAGAAGGGGACCGAGATCACCCGCAAGGCCGACCCCAAGGGCCCGTTCGCCGGGCTGGTCTTCAAGATCACCCACGACGCCCACGGCGACCTGAACTTCGTCCGGATCTACTCCGGCACGATGAAGGCCGGCACCCGCGTCTACAACCCGGGCAAGGACAAGAAGGAGATCTGCTCGCGGCTCTACCACATCCGGTCCGACGACCGCGAGATCCTCGACGAGGCCCACGCCGGCGACATCGTCGGCGTCGTCGGGCTGAAGGACTCGGTCACGGGCGACACCCTCTGCGACGCCGCCCAGCCGATCCTGCTCGAGCAGATCGAGTTCCCCGAGACGGTCATCAGCATGTCGATCGAGCCGGTCAGCTCGGCCGACCGCGGCAAGCTGGCCGACACCCTCAACAGCCTGACCCGCGAGGACCCCACCTTCGCCTACAAGGTCAACGAGGAGACCGCCCAGACGCTCATCTCCGGCATGGGCGAGCTGCACCTGGAGATCATCAAGAACAAGATCCTGAAGGACTACAACGTCAAGGTCCACGTCGGCCGACCCCGGGTCAGCTACCGCGAGACGATCAAGAAGGGGGTCAAGAAGGTCCAGGGCTCCTGCATCCGCCAGACCGGCGGCTCGGGGTTGTATGCCCGGATCTGGATCGACCTGGAGCCCGAGAACCAGCCCAAGGGCTTCCCCACGATCCGGTTCGTCAACGCGACCAAGGGGGGCGTGCTGCCGGCGGAGTACGCCCACGCCGTCGAGGCCGGCATCCGCGAGGCGTCGAAGTCCGCCGGCCGTACCGGCTTCCCGCTGGTGGACCTGAAGGTCACGCTCGTCGATGCCCAGACCCACGACGTCGACTCCAGCGAGCTGGCCTTCAACATGGCCGCCGCCGACGCGCTGGAGAAGGCCGTCGAACAGGCCGGCAGCGTCCTGCTCGAACCGATCATGAAGGTCGAGGTCGTCACCCCCGAGGACTACCTCGGCAACGTCACCGGCGACCTGACCAGCCGCCGCGCCCTGATCGACAAGACCTTCCAGCGCGGCAAGCTCTGGGTCGTCGAGGCCCGCGCCCCGCTCGAGAAGATGTTCGGCTACTCGACGGCCGTCCGCAGCATGAGCCAGGGCCGGGCCAGCTACTCGATGGAGCCCTTCGAATACGCCGCCGCCCCGGAGAGCATGCTGGAGGTCGTCGCGGGGCTCTGATCGGACCCAGCACCCCAAAAAACCCATCCCAAACCCTTACGAAGCAACAAGATCGGCCCGATGGGTTCGTTTCGTAGTTTTTCGAAGGGGCCCATCGGGGCCACGTCGTCAACCGCGCCGCGAAAGCGGCACAGATAGCCGGTTGGCAACGAACCAATGGACGGCGAACGCCCAGCCCCGAGTGTTCGGGGCTTGAGGGGTAGTATCGACGCGGCGGGATCGGGCGTTCCGGTTATTTCCCGGGGGCCGATAGTTCCGGGAGGGTCACCCGGCTCACCAGAGCTGCCATTCCCCGCTCGCCAGGACGAAAATGCCGAGGCCGAGGTTGGCGACGGCGTGGCTCAGGACGCAGGCGGAGAGCCGGTTCGTCTTCCACAGGAGCCACGCCCAGGCCAGGCCGGTCAGCACGGCCGGCAGCCATTCCTCCGGGTGCGCGGTGGCGAACAGGACCGACGTGACGACGGCGGCCAGCGGCGTCACCTGGCCGATCGGGACGTTCGAGAACTCGGCGTCGATGACCATCCGCAGCACGAACGATCGCCAGAACAGCTCCTCGAACACCGGCACCAGCAGCACCAGACCGTAGAACCGCACGGCCAGGAACGCGACGCGCGCCAGCGGGGGCAGCACGAACGGGTTGAAGCCGGTACGGGTCTCGGTCACGCCGAACCGGGGGTAGGGAACCATCTGGAGCCCGACCCAGCCGACCGTCACCGCCAACCCGATGCCGACGGCCAGGGCCACGTCGCGACGGGACGGCCACCAGGGACGCAGGTCCACCCAGGCCGCCCGGCCGTGGTAGACCAGAATGGTGACGATCACCATCTTCGCCGTATAGACCAGCGCGTACCAGGTCGGGTTGACCTGGCCGTCGTCGCCGGTCGGCAGGTACGCCTCGGCCGAGGTCAGCGCGAGGAACGCGATCATCGGCGCCGCGTACGGCCACCAGACGTGCGGCGAGGGAGACGCCGGGGCATCGGTCGTCGGGGGCTCCTCGGGCCTGGTACTCATGCGACGTCTCGACACGGAACCGTGGATCGCCGAACATCGTAACGGCGCGTCGGCACCGTCGCAATCCGGCCGGGAGAAAACGGGGACCGGAGCCGGGCGCGTTAGCGACGGTCCCCATAACACGGTCCGCCCGCCGCGGGCGCGTCCGGCTCGTTATGGAGGAAGCGGATCAGCCGTGTCGGGATTGCCCGGCCGGTCGGATGACCCCGTCCTCCATCTCATGGATGGTGTCGAAGACGTCCAGGGCCCGATGGTCGTGCGTCACCACGATGACCCCCGCCCCGTGCTCGTGGGCCACCCGGGCGAAGAGCTCCATGACCTGCCGTCCCCGCTGGCCGTCCAGGGCGGCCGTCGGCTCGTCGGCCAGGATGACGCTCGGCTCGTTGGCCAGCGCGCGGGCCACCGCCACCCGCTGCTGCTGGCCGCCGGAGAGCATCGAGGGCAGGTTGTCCACCCGGTCCCCCACGCCCAGCTCGTCCAGGAGCCCCAGCGCCCGCTCCCGGGCCTCGGCGGGGCCCGGTTGTCCAGTTCGAGGGCGATCTGGACGTTCTCCCGGGCCGTCAGGAACGGGATCAGGTTCGACTTCTGGAAGACGTAGCCGATGTGCGCGCGCCGGAACGATCGCAAATCGGTGTGGGCCCGGGGGCCGTCCAGGACCAGCTCGCCGCCGATGGAGACCTGTCCGGAGGTCGGCGGGTTGATCAGGCCCACGGCGGTCAGGAAGGTGGACTTGCCCGACCCGCTCGGCCCCAGCAGCGCCACCACCTCGCCCCGACGCACGTTCAGGGACACATCGCGCATGGCGACGACCTCGGTGTTGCCGCTGCCGTACACCTTGCGTAAGTCGCGCGTCTCGATGGCCAGGGTGTCGTTCATCGTCAGTTCAACGCCTCGTTGGGGGAGACCCGCAGGGCCTTGACGATGCCCAGGATGCTCGAAGCCACCGAGATGGCGGCGACGATCAGGGCCAGTTGGAGCAGGTCGTCCCCGGTGAGGATCACCCGCCGGGGGAACGCCGGGAAGACCTGACGACCCAGCACGTAGGCCAGGGCGAAGCCCAGGGCGCCGAGGACCAGGGCCTGTTGCAGGATCAACCCCAGGATCACCGTGTTCGGGGCGCCGATGAGCTTCAACAGCGCGATCGCGTGGAGCTTGTCCAGCGTCATCGTGTACAGGATCAGGGCCATGATGACGGCGGCGATGAGCGTCAGCAGGACGCGGAACAGGCCGATTTGCTGGCGGACCTTCTCGACCGAGCCCTTCAGCAGGAACTCCCGCTGCGCCTCCTGGCTGTAAACGGTGACATCGGCCCAGCCGTCGAGGACCGCGGCGACCTGCTCGGCCCTCGCGCCGGGGGCCACCCGGACCAGGACGGCGCTGAGGCCGGGCGTGGCGATGGCGGGCAGCTCGGCCGACGGCCGGGCCGCCCGCTCGACCAGCGGGGGTTGGATCGTTCCGAGCTCGCTACGACGGCCCCGGGCCTGGCGAGAGGCCCGCTCCAGTCGGGTCGCCTCGCCGGAGAGCTCGAACTGGATCGCCCGGGCGTCGGCCACGGTGACGAAGGCGATCCCGTCTCCGGCCGAGCTGATCATGTCCCGGCACACGCCGACGACCGTGTAGGTCTCCTTGCCCAGTTCGATTCGCTGGCCGTTGTGGAGGCCGAGGCTCTCGTCGGCGATCATCTCGAAGTGGTTCCGGGCCAGCGGCCGTCCGGCCACCAGTGTCAGCCAGTGCCCGTTGTCGGTCGGCCAGCTCAGGCCGAGGACGGCCATCCGCAGCGGCCGACCCTCGTGCTCGCGCTGGATCGTGTGGTAGACGAACTCCCGGGCGCTTTCCACGCCGGGGACGGCCGTCACCCGGTGGACGAGGTTGGCGGGGACCCGGGAGACCTCGGCGAACGGCCCTCGGGTGCCCCGCTGCACGATCCAGAGGTCGGCCTCGAGGCGGTCGATCAGCAAGGTCGCGTCCTCGACGATCCCCCGGTAAATGCCGCCCATGCCCATGACGACCATCAAGAGCATGCCGATGCCCAGGGTCGTCAGGGCGAACCGGCCGAGGTTGTGCTGGATGTCCTTCGCGGCGAGGTTCATGGCGTCTTGATCCTCCGGCCGTCCTCCAAGAGCTCCTTGGGGGCGGCGGGCGACAGGACCGCCTCGCCCTCCTTGAGCCCCTCGACCACCTCGACGAGCTCGGCGTCGCGCAGGCCCGTCCGGATGGGGCGCCAGGTGGCGCGGCCGTCGTCCTCGACGAAGACCCCGGGCGTCTCTGCTCGCCAGACGACGAAACGGGCGGGGACCAAAAGGGCCGAGCCCTTGCGGTCGGTCTCGATGTAAACCTCCGCGCGCTGTCCGACCGCCCAGTTGGTCGGCAGTTCGAGGACGTGAACATCGACGACGAACTCGCGGGTCTCCCGGTCGGCCTCCCGGCCCAGCCGGGCCACCCGGCCGGGGTAGGGCCGATCCGGCTCGGAGCGGAAGACGACCCGGGCCGGCTGTTCGGGCCGCAGCCGAGCCATCTCCGTCTCGTCAACCCAGGCGCTGATCCAGAGTTCGCGGGTGTCGATCAGGGAGAGCACCGGACTGCCCGGCACGACGACGTCGCCGGGGTCGCGCTGGCGACGCACGACGAGCCCGTCGAAGGGGGCCGTCACGGTGGCGTCGGCGAGGCGGGCCTGCTGGAACTTGAGCGACTCCTCGGCGGCGACCAGTTCCTTGCGCCCTCGGCGATGGCCGCCTCGGCGCTGGAGAGCCCGGCCTCGGCCACCCGGAGGGCCTCGGTCGCATCCTCCATCTCCTCCGCGGATGCGGCATTCTTGGTATACAGGGACCGCGTCCGTCCATAGCGGTTCGTCTCATGGGTGAGAACGGCCTCCGTCCGTCGCCGGTCCACCGTGAGCCGCTCCACCTTCGCCCGCGCCGATTCCAGGTCGGCCCGGGTGATGGCGACCTGCTGGCGGAGCTCCTCGTCGTCGAGCGTGAGAAGCGTCGCCCCCTCGGCGACCCGATCCCCCTGATCGGCCCGCATGCCGGCGATCCGTCCCGAGATCTTCGGGCTGATCGTGGCCTGGACCCGGGGCTCCAGCGTGCCGGTGCCCAGCACCTCGGCGACGATCGGGCCGCGTCGCGCCGGCTGGGTCTCGACGGCCACCGGCGCGAACCGGGCCGAGTAGGCCACCGCGGCGATCCCCGCCCCAAGCAGGACGATCCGCGCGGCCTGCACGGCCCGACGCTTGATGACGTTCCGTCGCGTGTCCATGGTGTTTGGCTCCTCCGGGCGATCCGCGCGCCCCGGCCCTGAGTTGAGAACGTGGGCCCGCCGTTGTTCGCCCCCCTTGGCTTCCTTCCCCGTCGCGTTGATCGGGAGGCCCGCGGGTCAGGCCCCTCGACCGACCGAGCGACCGGCAGGGCGTGGTGAAGGACCGGGCCGCCCTGGAATCACAACGGCGGCTGATCGCCCCGTGCCGATCCGGGGGCCTCGGCCTCCGGGATCGCGACAACGACCTCCGTCGTCACCGAGTTGGCGATGAAGCACGCGTGGTGGGCCTGCTCGTGGAGCTTCCGGAGCTCCTCGGGGGCCGGCGTCCGCTGGCCGCCAAAGACGACCCGGGGGCGCAGGATCACGCGCGTGATGGCGAATGTTCCCCCGGGGCCCTTCTCCAGGGTGCCAACCGCCTGGTCCCGGTAGCTGTCCACCACGAACCGCCGCTTGCAGGCGACGGCCAGGAAGGTCAGCATGTGACAACTGGAGAGGCTGGCGACGAACGCCTCCTCCGGGTCGACGCGCCCCGGGTCGCCCCGGTAGGCGGGGGCGGCCGAGGCCCGGATCGTGGTCCCGCCGTCGAAGGCCCAGTCGTGATCTCGGTTGTAGGTCTCGTAGGAGAAGTCGGGCGTTTCCCGACCCCACTCGATCGTGGCGTGATGCTCGGACATGGTCTTCCTCCGTTTCTGAGTTCCCAACGGCGGCGGCGTGGTCAGTCTCGGGCCATGGGCAGTCCCGGCGGCCTTCCAGGCGGTCATGCCGCCGAGCACGTTGGCCACGTCCGGGTAGCCCTCTCGCTTCAGGAACGACGAGGCGATCGAGGCCCGGTAGCCCGAGCCGCAGACCACCGCCACCGGCCGGTCCTTCGGCACCTCGGCGAACCGCTCCTGCAGCGTGCCGCCGTGGATGTGGTGCGCCCCCTCGATGTGCCCGCCGTCCCACTCCGCCTCCGTGCGCACGTCGAGCACGAACGGGCGGTCGCTCGCCGGCTTTCAGGCGGTCGGCGAGGTCGTGGACCGAGATCGTCTCCAGCCGGCCCAGCTCGTAGCCGTGCGTCTCCCAGTCGGCCAGCCCGCCTTCGAGGTAGCCCTGCACGTCGTCGAAGCCGACCCGCAGCAGGTGCGTGACCACCTCGGGCACGTCGGCCGGGTCGTCCGGGCACGATCAGGGTCGGCCGGTCGTAGGGCAGGACCCAGCCGGCCCAGGTCGGCAGGTTGTGGCCGAGCGGGATGTTGATCGAGCCGGGGATGTGGGCGGCGGCGAACGCCTCCTTGGGCCGCACGTCCACCACCAGGCAATGCTCGCAGACCCGCTCGTGGACCTCTCTGGCCGTGAACCGCCTTCCGCCCGGGCGGTTCGGGGCCGAGGATCTTCGGCCCCTCGGCGTTGACCTTCTTCATCCGGCGGAAGTACGGCGGGGCGATCGGCATGCCCTCCAGCAGCGCGGCGACCCACTCCGGCTCGGGCCGCGGCTGCAAGGCCCCGTTGTAGCGCCGCTCGAAGCCGAGGGTGGTCGAGCTGCGGGAGCCGAGCGCCTTGCCGCAGAGCGAGCCGGCCCCGTGGGCGGGGTAGACCTCGGTGAAGTCGGGCAGGGCCGGCAGGACGCTGAAGACGCTCTCGTAGAGCTGGTGGGCCAGCTTCTTGCGGGCCTCCTCGCCGAGCAGGTCGGGGCGGCCCACGTCGCCGACGAACAGGAAGTCGCCGGTGAAGACCAGCCAGGGCGTCTCCTTGCTGCGGGTGTCGTCGAAGACCGCCCAGGAGACGTGCTCGTAGGTGTGGCCGGGGGTGTGGATCGCCTTCAGCCGGACCGAGCCCAGGGCGATCTCGTCGCCGTCGCCGACCACCCGGTCGGCATAAGGCGGGGTCCACTCCTCGCCCGCCCAGGCCCGAGACGACGACCTGCGTCTCGTCGCCCAGCCGGGCCTTCAACTCGGCCGAGCCGCTGACGAAATCGGCGTGGACGTGCGTCTCCAGGACGTGCGTGATCCGCAGCCCCTCCCGCCGGGCGATCTGGAGGTACTCGTCCACGTCCCGGGTCGGGTCGATGACGGCGCACTGCTTGGTCTTCTCGTCGCCGACCATGTAGCTGTAGATCGCCAGGCCGGGGATGAACCGCTGGTGGAAGAACATGCGCGTGCTCCTTGTCTCAGATGAAGGTCTCGGGCCACGATGAACGCCGCCACGGCGACCATCGCCACGGCGAAGAGCTTCTGGAGGCCGGGGCCGCCCAGTCGGCGGCCCAGCAGCGTGCCCAGTTCCATCCCGGCGACGCCGCCGAGGACGAACAGGCCGGTCAGCTCCAGCGGCAGCGGGCGGCCGGCGGCGAGGTGGGACGCCACGCCCGAGGCGCCGACCAGGGCGATGACCAGCAGCGAGGTGGCGACCGCCCGGTGGATGCCCATGCCGGTGACGAGCACCAGCGCCGGGACGATGACGAACCCGCCGCCGACGCCGAACAGCCCGGCCAGCACGCCCGTCGCCAGCCCGGCGACCGCCAGCACGGCGAAGCAGCGGGAGGTCAGCCGCAGCCGCCCGCCCGGGTCGCGGCGGCAGGCCGGCCCCCGCTCGTCGGCCGGGCATGGGTCGACGGGCCGCCCGCACCGCCCGAGCCTCCTCGGGCCGTCGGACCGCCTGGGCCCACATCCGCACGGCGACCAGCATCATGAGCCCGGCGAAGAGGGCCAGCAGCACGCCCTCGGGCACCCGCCCGCCGAGCCACGAGCCCACCGGGGCGCCGAGCATCCCGGCGACGGCGAAGAGCAGGCCGGTGCGCGACCTCGACCTCGCCCCGGCCGAGCCGCCGCAGGGCGCCGACCAGGGCGGTCGCCCCCACGGCGGCCAGCGAGACGCCGATCGCCTCACGAGCCGGCACGCCCAGGCCGTAGACCAGCAGCGGCACGGCGAAGATCGACCCGCCGCCGCCGGTCAGGCCCAGCGACAGCCCGACGATCGCCCCGAACAGGAGGACCGGCAGGATGGTCCACCCCGCCGCTGGCCAGGCTCGTCGAGGCGACAGCCAGCGAAGGCCCGCCCGATCAGCGGGGGCACGTCGCCTCCTCCGGCTCGACCCGGTTCCAGGGCATCCGGGCCAGCATCATCCCCATGCCGCAGGTGTCGGTGATCCCGGCGAAGACCAGCCCCGCCCCGACGAACGCCGACAGGCCGAGGAAGGCCGGGTGGACGAAGGCCCCCAGCGCCGTGCCGAGCACGACCAGCGACCCGGCGGCGATCCGCACCTGCCGCTCCAGCGAGATCGCCTTCTTGCCCCGCACCACCGGCAGCCCGGCCTGCTCCCAGGCCAGCGTGCCGCCCTCGACGTTGACGACGTTGGCGAAGCCGGCGGCCCGGAACTTCTCGCAGGCCTGCCGGCCCCGGCTGCCCGAGCGGCAGATCGATGTACAGCGGCTCGTCCTTCGTGCCGTTGCGGGCCTCCATGACGGCCCTCGGGTCGAGCGCATCGAGCGGCACCAGCCGGGCGGGCTCGGCATGCACCTCCCGGTACTCGACCGGGGTCCGCACGTCGATCAACTCGACCGGGCGCCCCTGCCGACGCAACTCCTCGAGCTCTCTCGGCGTGATCGTCAGAACGCTCATGATCTCTCCATCCCTCCACTGAAGTGGCCAATGACATCGATCCTGGTATCGGAGACGTTCTTGTGAGGATGTTGGTGTTGCTCAGTCCGGCCCCCCGTCGTCTCGGATCGGCGCGTGATCGGGCGCGATCATCAGATGCGGGTGCAGACCGAGGCCCTCGACCGCGGCGCGGACCAACCCATGCAGGGCATCAACGCCCCCATCCGTCCGGGGCAAACCATCGACCGAATCACCGGCACTCACGTCGCCGGGGGGAACCTCATACCGGTTGCCCAGGAGGTCGCCATCGTAGGACCAGGCCCCTTCCAGGACCTCGCCATCGACCCAGTACGCCTCACTGTATGGGTCGACCACCAGGAACTGGGCCGGGCGGCCCCGATGGCCAATCACGACGACGTAGTGCCACAGCACGGGGCGGTGCCGCACCAGGAGAATCACGGGACGGCCCTCGTCGAGACACGTCACAACGTCGTTCAAGCTCCCCCGGTTCACACTCGCCTCGATCCCACGGTCCCCCAGGGCGTCCCTCAGCACGTCGCGGAGGCATCTGTTCGATACGCGATCGGAGGCCCCGGTACCGCAACAGGTCCTCGACCATCTCGACCCCGTAATGGCGGAGCACCATCGCGACGCAGGTCGGGCCGCAACTGATCGGGTCGGGCTGCCGGCGGACGGGGAATGCCCTCCAGAATCACCTCGCTTCCCGCCCTGGCCCGCCCCCCGGCCCAGGGGGGCCGAGCCGACGCGCGGCCACCGGCGACGAAGCTGTCGACCTTCCGGGCGTGGGCGCGGATCAGCGGGATGACATCGGAGTTGGCGCTGGTCTCCGTGACCTCGATGCCGCCCTCGATCTCCTCCCAGCGGATCGTAACCTCATCCGCATGCTCGAAGACGTCCCGGAACACCCGGTCCCACGGCCGGACAACCTGCCTACGCTCCAGTCGCCCCGCCATCTGCCGAACATGCTCCCGCAGGGCCTCGACGAGTTCCGGGCGGGTCGTGACCGTCCGCGTCCGGACGCCGCCGGGGACCTCCTCGACCGTCCGTCGGATGGACCGGTGGGCATCAAGCAGGGCGTGGATGCTTTCCCGCTCCTCGGCCGCCATCATCGGACCGCCCATTATGTCGCCGTGAAGGCCCCGACCGCCGTGCTGGGGGCCCATCGGCCCGGACGGGCCCGCCGCCACCATCCCGGGAAACCCGAGAACCAGGACAACGCTCGCCATCATGAGGAACCTCATCGTGTGTGCTCCTCTCGGTTGATCACCACGCCGCGTGCCCGCTCATGAGCCGCGGGCCCCGGCGCACCGGGGTGGTCCCAGGTCGGGGGCCAGGACAACGACGGACAACCGCATGCCGTTCCCGGCCATATTGCTCAGGTGGTCCTACTCTTCCTTGACGGCCGTGCTACAATTTGTTTGCCCTATTAAATGACTATATTCCCAGTCAGCAATTTAGTCAAGACCATGCCCGTCACGATCCCCGACGAATTCCTTGACCTGATGGCCGAGAAGTTCCGCATGCTGGCGGACCCGACCCGGCTGGCGATCCTCCGTTCGCTCATGCGGGGCGAGCGGAACGTCACCCAGGTGGTCGAGGAGACCGGCCGGAACCAGGCCAACGTCTCGAAGCACCTGAAGATGCTGGCCGAGGCGGGGCTGGTGGCCCGCCGCAAGGAGGGCTTGCAGGTCTTCTACCGGCTCGACGACCCGCTGGTGGAGCGGCTCTGCACGCTGGTCTGCGAGACGATCGCCGAGGAGGCCCGGGAGGAGATGGCCCGTCAGCAGAAACTCCTCGACGGCTGGGGCGGCACGACCGGGACGTGACAGGGATCAGTCCGGGCGGGGGCAGTAGGTCAGGCCACCTCGGGGGAAGATGCGGATCGAGCCGGGAAGGCGGCCGAGGCGGCGAGTCGCGGCACCCCACAGGGCGGCCGGATCGTCGAAGATCCGCACCGGGCCGAGCCGGGGGCCGATCCGGTCGTGGAGCGGTGGGGCATAGACCAGGACCGTGCGATCGACGACCAGCTCGCGCGCCCAGCGGATCATGAATGAGCTGGAGAGATCCAGCCCGGCGGCGACGCGGTCGGCCGCTTTCAAGCCCCGACGCAACGCCCAGCCGCCGACGGCTCCGCTCGCGGCGATGCCGCGCAGGGCAGGCAGCGGGAAGGATCGGTCGATCTCACCCGGGTCGGTCCAGAAGGCGCCGACGAGCACCCCGCCGGGCCGGCAGGCGGCCCGCAGGTTCAGCAACACCTTGAAGCTCTGCATCGGGTCGCCCGGCCAGGGGGCGTTGCCGGCGACGACCACGTCGGCGGCGGCGCCCGTCGGGGCCTGGAAACGGTCGCGGGCCTCGGCCGAGAGGGCGTCTTGAACCGGATCCGGGTGTCCCGAGACGACCCGCAGGGCCTGCCCCGGCTCGCCGATCAGGTGCGAGAGCGACAGGCAAGGCCCCGGCAGGAGCGCCGCGGCGTGCTGGATCGCCCGTCGCATCGGGTTCGCGGCCGGGTCGCCGCCGAGCAAGCGGCCGGCGTCGGACCCCTTGCCGAGCCCCTGGCGGTGCAGGGCGCCCAGCGTCTCGCGGTGGCTGCACCCCGGAAAGATCAGCTTGTAGCCGCCGCCGAAGCCCGCTTGCAGGTGCGGCAGCACCGAGCCGATCAGGATGCGCAAGTCGGCCTCGGCGACCGGGCGGAAGACGCGCACCGGGACCCCCTCGGAGGTCGTTCCCAGATCGACGTATCTCGATCGGTCGTCGACCGGCGGGCTGTGGCAGGGGTACGAGTCGACCACCTCGTCGCCGACCCGACGCCTCATCGCCTCGTCATCCACGGCGGCGTGACGGCCGACGCCGACGCTGATCGACACATCGTCGCGACGGACGCCCGCGTCGTGGAGCCGTCGCAGGACGACCGGCAGGGCCTCGCGAACGGGGGTCCATCGGGAGGGGTCATCCACGACGATCGCCACCGTCGCGCCAGGGCCGACGTGGTCCTCGATCCGCATGCCGTCGATCGGCGCGTCGAGGGCGTGCTCCAGGGCGGCCGGATAGTCGTCGAGGGCGCCCGAGAGGTCGGGCTCGAAAACCTCCGGCGACGGCCAGTCATCGGGCAGGACGAGGGGCAGGGGGGGGCCACCGCCCCAGGGGATCATCGCGGCGGCCGGGGCGGTTGTTGGGGACGCGGTCATCGCGGGCGGACCTCCTTGTGCGCGTCATCTCCGATCGGGTCGGACCTCCAGGCTAACGTGGAAGGGGCCCGGGGTCGAGGGGCCTCAAGGAAGGGGTCGATGACCGATGACCGATGACCATGACCGATGGCGATGCCGATGACCGATGACCGATGACCGATGACCGATGGCCGATGGCCGATGGCCGATGACCGATGGCCGATGGCCGATGGCCGATGGCCGATGGCCGATGACCGATGACCGAGGGGTCGAGAGGTCGAGAGGTCGAGGGGTTGGGTTCATTCGTGGGTTGGTTTGCCGGGAGGGCGAGGCTCCTGCCGAGCCGCCCATCCCATCCCGACGGCGCGGCGGGTGTCTCGCCCTCCCGGTCGAGGGCAAACATGCACAACCGCGATCCGGCGCCCGGGTCCCCGTGGTAGCCCCGCGTCGGGGTGGCATGATAGATTCGGGGGCATGAGCGACACGGAACTTCATCCGGCCGAGGATTGCCCGCGTTGCCGGGCGCTGGAAGTGCGCGTGGCCGAGTCTGGAGCGCCGGCTTGCCGAGGCGACCGCGACCGCGACCGGAGACGACGACGGCGCGGCGGGGTCGCTGCCGGCGTTCGAGCTGAAGGCGTTGCGGGTTCTCGTTCACGGCTGGGGCGACGGCTGGCAATTGCGGCCGTCGCCGGTCCGCCGGGCCTGGATGGACGCCGGTCCGCATGCGTATCACTGCCTGCCGATGGTCGTGGCGAACCAGTGGGGCTGGCAGGTGCTCTGCCCGACCGACGTTCTCGTGACCTGGGACGGCACCCCCGAGCCGGCCGGCGTGCGGGTCGAGGTGGATCCGCGATACGCCCCGGCGATCACGAGCCGGTTCGGCCACGGGATCGTCACGTTCTCGCCCCCCTGGCTGTTCCGCACCCCGACCGGCTGGGACCTGTACGTCAAGGGCCCCGGAAACCGCTGGAAGGCCAATTGCGTGCCCCTGGAAGGCGTGGTCGAGACGTGGTGGCTCCCCTACACCTTCACCCTGAACTGGAAGCTGGTGGAGCCGGGGACCGTCTTCTTCCGGGCCGGCGAGAGCCTGGCCCAGCTCGTGCCGGTGCCGCACGGCACGTTCCGCGACGCCAGGCCCGAGAGCGTCCCATCGGCACCGAACCGGGGGCCGCCGAGGCCCTCACACGCTGGCGTGGACGAGCGCCGGCGGATCGCCGCGACAACCGCCCCCACCCACAAGCTGTACCGGAAAGCCGAGTCGATCCCGGATCACCTCGTCCGCGTGCCGGTGCCGCCCGTCGAGTCGTCGCTGGAATCCGGGCCGGACGACGAGACACCCTGACGAGTTCGCGACCCGCCGTTGCTACGTCGGTCGGGCGTCTCGAATCCGGCATGGCCAACGGCCATGCCGAAGATCGGACGAGACTTCGGTTGAGGAGGCCGATCATGGTAGATTGAGGCCCACGAGAACGCTTCGGGACAGGGTGATACGCAACGGCGGGCTGGGGGAAGGACCATGTGCGGCATCTGCGGCGCGGCCTGGACCGGACGCCGGGCCGGCCGGTCGCCGAGGCCGAGCTGAGGGCCATGACCGACCGGCTCACGCACCGCGGGCCGGACGACGCCGGGGCCTACCGCGACGCCCACGCCGCGCTGGGGTTCCGCCGCCTCTCGATCATCGACCTCGCCGGCGCCCACCAGCCGCTCTCCAACGAGGACGGCACCGTCTGGGTCGTCTTCAACGGCGAGATCTACAACTTCCCCGGCCCTGCGGCACCGCCTGGAAGCCCGCGGCCACACCCTGCGCTCGGCCGGCGACACCGAGGTGCTGGTCCACCTCTACGAGGACGAGGGGCCGGAGGGGATGTTCGCGCTCCTCCGGGGCATGTTCGCCCTGGCGATCTGGGACGCCCCCCGACGCCGGCTCGTGCTGGGCCGCGACCGCCTGGGGCAGAAGCCGCTGCTCTACCGGCTCGACCGCGGGCGGATCACCTTCGCCAGCGAGCTGAAGGCGCTGCTGGCCCTGCCCGAGGACCAGTTCCCCCGGCGGGTCGACCCGCTGGCCCTCGACCGCTACCTGACCTACGGCTACGTCCCGCACCCGAAGACGATCCTCCAGGGGGTCTACAAGCTCCCGCCGGCGCACTACGCGGTCTGGCACGACGGCCGCCTGGACACTAGCACCGCTACTGGGAGCCGGACTGGGAGGCCGAGGTTGCCCGTCCGCGAAGCGAGGACGTCGAGCGGCTCCGCGTCGACGCTCTCCGACGCGGTGCGCGAGCAGATGGTCGCCGACGTGCCGCTCGGGGCGTTCCTGTCGGGCGGGATCGACTCGACGATCATCGTCGGCCTGATGCAGCGGGCGTCGTCGCCGGCCGGTCCAGACCTTCTCGATCGGCTTCGACGACCCGGCCTTCGACGAGACCCACTTCGCCGAGCAGGCCGCCGCGCCACCTGGGCACCGAGCACCACGGCTTCATCGTCCGCCCCAGGGCGTGGGAGACCCTGCCGGCCCTGGCCTGGCAGTTCGACGAGCCGTTCGCCGACAGCTCGGCGCTGCCGACCTGGTACGTCGCCGGCGAGACCCGCCGGCACGTCACCGTCGCCCTGACCGGCGACGCCGGCGACGAGCTGTTCGGCGGCTACGACCGCTACCGGGCCCTGGCGCTGGCCGGCATGCTCGACCGGCTGCCGGGTTCCACCCGCGCCTGGCTGGGCGGCCCGCTCGCCCGCGCCCTGCCGGCCTCGGCGCGGGCCAAGACCCGGTTGCGACGGGTGCGACGGCTGCTGGAAGGGGTCGCCGACCGGCCCGAGGTCCGCTACCTGCGCTGGATGACCCTGTTCGACGAGCCCGACCGCGCCGCGCTGTACACCGACGACTTCGTCGACCGGGCTCGCCGAGGCCGCCGCGGCCGACGACGACCCCGACGGCGTCGACCCCGGCTTCGTCCTGCGACGGGCCTGGACGTCGCCCCCCGTCGCGACCCGGTCACGCGAGCGATGATCGCCGACCTCCTGACGTACCTGCCCGGCGACCTGCTGCACAAGGTGGACATGGCCAGCATGGCCCACAGCCTGGAATGCCGCGGCCCGTTCCTCGACCACCGGGTCGTCGAGCTGGCGCTGGCGATGCCTCTGGAGCGCAAGCTGCGGCTGCGACGGGGCCGGTCGAAGGTCGTGCTGAAGCGGGCCTTCCCCGAGCTGCTGCCGCCGGCCATCCGGTCCCGTTCCAAGATGGGCTTCGGCGTGCCGATCGACCGCTGGTTCCGCGGCGAGCTGGCCGACGAGCTGCGCGGCGTCCTGCTCGACCCCGCCACCCAACGCCGCGGCCTGTTCCGCCCCGAGGCCGTCGCGACCCTCATCGACGAGCACACCGGCGGCCGTCGCGACCACGCCTACAAGCTCTGGGGCCTGCTGATGCTCGAGCTCTGGTTCCGGCACCACGTCGATGCGGCCCCGGTCGCGGCGGCATCGGTATAATGGACAGGTCAGGTCAGGTCACCGCCGCGGGCTCGACGAGGTTGACACCATGAGCATGATCTTCCCGGGGATGGACCCGTACCTGGAGCATCCCCAGATCTGGCCGGGGGTGCATAGTTCGATGGTGGTCTACATCCGCGACCACCTGCGGCCGAACCTTCGGCCCCGTTACGTGGCGGCGATCGAGGAACGGGTGTTCGTCGAGGTCCCGGGGCGGGAGGTCATCCCGGACGTCTGGGTCCGTCGGAACCGTCCGGAACGGGCCGGGGAGGGTGGGGGGGTTGCCGTGATGGAGGAAACCGACGCGCCGGTCGTGGTGCGGGTCCCGCCGACGGAGGTCCACGAGTCGTACATCGCGATCCTCGACCTGTCCTCCGGGCAGAAGGTCGTGACGGTGATCGAGGTGGTCAGCCCGTCGAACAAGTACGCCGGGCCGGGACGTGACTCGTACCTGGCCAAGCAGCGGGAGGTCCTCTCCAGCGATGTGCACCTGGTCGAGATCGACCTGCTGCGCCACGGGCCTCACGTGCTGGCGGTACCCGAGTGGGCGGTGCGTGGTCGGGGCCCCTACGACACGCTCACCTGTGTGAACCGGGCGGCCGGGCTTCGCGATCAGTACGAGCTTTACCCGCGCGGGCTCCGTGACCGACTGCCTCGCATCCGCATCCCCCTGGCCGGCGACGACCCCGACGTGCCGCTCGACCTCCAGGCCGTGCTCGCCCGGACGTATGAGGCGGGGGACTACCGCGACCGCCTCGACTACGCGAAGCCCTGCGTTCCACCCCTGGGCGCCGAGGACCAGACCTGGGCCACCACGTTGGTCGAAAAGCCATGAGCCATGGGTGCGGCATCAACCGCGCGTGAGGAGCGTGTAGGTCCAGCGGCCCTGGCGGTTGCGTCGGCGTAACAGGCGGATCGTCGGGGTGTCCACGAAGATGGAACGGGCCATGCGACGGAGGCTCCCGGATGGGTTGAGAACGGCCCGAGACACGGCCGGTCGAGTCGGTGTTCAGAACGGAACGGGCCTCGATATCCTCAACGATAGCCGTTGCGCCCTACACTGTCATCAAGCGAAGAGCGTGCCCCGCCCGGCGCCGCCTTGACCCCGGCGGGTTCGAGCCGCACGATAGGGGGCCGACGGATCGAGAGATGCTGGTCCCGGGGTGTCGCCCTGGGGACCATGACGCGGCCAACTCCGCCCATCCTATCCCCCTTGAGAGGTCGATCGACGCGATGATGGCTCGAACCATCGCGGAACCGTGCCGGCTCGTCCCGTGCTCGCATGCTGCTGGCAGGTGACGGCGGCGCTGCCGATGATCGGGACCGCCTCCGGGTGCCGGGAGCGGGCGGCCGAGGCGCAGCCCCCGCCGCCGCCGATGGTGACGGTCGTCGAGGCCCGGGCGATGGACGTGCCGATCGAGGTCACCGCCACCGGCACGACCAGCGCCCAGAACGAGGTGACGATCCGGGCGCGCGTCCAGGGCTTCCTCGAGGAACAGAACTTCCAGGAAGGCTCGAACGTCGAGGCCGGCCAACTGCTGTTCGTCATCGACGAGGCCCCGTTCCAGGCCAGGGTGGACATGGCCCAGGGCCAGCGCGACGAGGCCGCCGCCGCCTTGAAGCAGGCCCAGGAGTCGAAGGACGTCGCCATCGCCACCGCCGAGCTGGCGCTGAGCCAGGCCAAGCACTACTTCGCCCAGGTCGAGGAGGCCCGCGCGCGTCGGCTGCTCCAGCGGAACTCGATGACGCAGGAGGAGTACGACCAGCGCAAGGCGGAGCTCCAGCAAGCCCAGGCCGACGTCCAGGCCAAGCAGGCCGCGCTCGAGCAGGCCAGGGTGTCGTACACCAACAACATCGCGCTGGCGAAGGCCCGGCTCCAGCAGGCCGAGGCCGACCTGACCCAGGCCGAGTTGAGCCTGAGCTACTGCCGGATGTCCGCGCCGATCGCCGGGCGGATCGGCGATCGCAGATCAAGGTCGGCAACTACGTCGGCTCGGTCGGCCAGGTGCAGGCCGACCCCGTCTCGGCCACGCCGCTGGCGACGATCCAGCAGCTCGATCCGCTCGAGATCGAGATGCGGCCCAGCGCCCGATACCTGCCCGAGATCACCGCGCTGGTGGATCAGGGCCTGACCGTCCACCTGCTCGTCGAGGGGCAGCGCGAGTACCCTTACGAGGGGACGGTCACCTTCCTCGATAACACGGTCGAGCCGACCACCGGCACGTTCCTGTTGAAGGCCGTCGTCCCCAACCCACAACAGGAGTTGCTGCCGGGCCAGTACGTCGAGGTCCGCACGACCATCGGCCAGTACCGGGACGTGGTCGTCGTGCCCGAGGAGGCCGTCGTGGAGACCCAGGCCGGGCCGATCGTCTCCATCGTGGACGACGCGGGGACGGTCGCGACCCTCCCGGTCCAGCCGCTGGAGACCTGGAAAGGGCTGCGGATCATCGACGCGGGCTTGACGCCAGGCCAGGCCGTGATCGTCGAGGGGCTGCAACAGGCCCGGCCGGGCATGAAGGTCCGCACCGACGTCATCGAGTACGGCCCTCGCGAGGCCCCGACCGCCACCCGGATCGATGTCGAACGCCGCCGACGCGCCATCCAGAGAGGGATCGAAGCCGGTCGCGCC
Source organism: uncultured Isosphaeraceae bacterium (assembly GCA_963779675.1). Lineage (GTDB taxonomy): Bacteria > Planctomycetota > Planctomycetia > Isosphaerales > Isosphaeraceae > CAVZZM01. Next base: position 178,967 of record CAVZZM010000009.1, on the reverse strand, counting down.
GCGCCGACGATCAACCGAAGGCCGAGCCCGAACCGAAGGCCGAACCGGAGCCCGAACCGAGGGCCGAACCGGAGCCCGAGCCGAAGTCGCCGCCCGAACCGAAGTCGCCGCCCGAACCGAAGGCCGAACCGTTGCCGAAGGCGGAAGGCACCGGGCCGGAACCCGGGGCCGCGCCGGGACCGAAGGCCCCGACCGAGGGCGCGCCCGAGACGAGTGACGTCGGCCCGACCGCCCAATTTCGACAACCGCGGGGGCCGCGTCATGGTTGATTTCTTCATAAGACGGCCCATCTTCGCCACGGTGCTGGCGATCCTGATGGTGCTGGTCGGCGGCATCTGCATCTTCGTGCTGCCGATCTCGCTGTACCCCGACCTCGTGCCGCCCGCAGGTGCAGGTCACCGCCACCTACACCGGGGCCGACGCCCAGACGGTCGCCGACTCGGTCACGACGCCGATCGAGCAGAAGGTCAACGGCGCCAAGGGCATGATCTACATGTCCTCGGACAGCACCAGCCAGGGCGTCAGCCGGATCATCGTGACCTTCGACGTCGGCTACTCGCAGGACATCGCCGCGATCGACGTGCAGAACAAGGTGGACACGGCCAAGCCCACCCTGCCGCCGGAGGTCACCCAGGTCGGCGTCGAGTCGAAGAAGACGACCACCAACATGGTGTGCGTCGTGAACCTGACCAGCCCCGACGGCAGGTTCGACGCCAACTTCCTGGACAACTACGCCCAGATCAACGTCATCGACATCCTGAAGCGAATCCGGGGCGTCAGCGAGGTCAACGTCTTCGGCCGCAAGTACGCGATGCGGGTCTGGCTCGACCCCGATCGGATGGCCGAGCAGCAGATCGACCCGCAAGAGGTCATCGACGCGATCAAGTCGGAGAACCGCCAGGCCGCCGCCGGCAAGATCGGCGCCCCGCCGGTCCCCGAGGGGCAGCGGTTCGAGTACCCGGTCACGGCCAAGGGGCGGCTCGAACAGGCCGAGGAGTTCGAGGAGATCATCGTCCGGGCGCGGCCCGATGGCTCGTTCGTGCGGATCAGGGACATCGGCCGCGTCGAGCTGGGCTCCGAGACGTACGACCAGGCCGGCTACCTCAGCGGCAAGCCGGCCGCGACGATCCCCGTCTATCAGCTCACCGACGCCAACGCGCTGCGACATCCTCGAACAGGTCAAGCAGGAGATGGACCGGCTCTCCCGGAACTTCCCGCCGGGCATGGAATACCGGATCGCCTTCAACACGACCGACTATGTCGAGGAGAACATCAACGAGGTCGAGCACACGCTGGTCGAGGCGTTCCTGCTGGTGCTGATCGTCATCTTCATCTTCCTCCAGGGGTTCCGGGCGACGATCATCCCGATGATCGCGATCCCGGTGTCGCTGGTGGCGACCTTCGCCCTGATGGCCGCCTTCGGCTTCTCGATCAACACGCTGACCCTGGCCGGGCTCGTGCTGGCGATCGGCCTGGTGGTCGACGACGCGATCATCGTCGTCGAGAACGTCGAGAAGTTCCTGGATCGCGGCTTGAACCCGCTGGAGGCCACGCGGGCGGCGATGGCCGAGATCACCACGCCGATCGTCACCATCACGCTGGTGCTGGCCGCCGTGTTCGTGCCGGTGGCGTTCATCCCGGGCTGACCGGCCGGCTGTACAACCAGTTCGCGCTGACGATCGTCTTCTCGTTCGTGTTCTCGGCGATCAACTCGCTGACGTTCAGCCCGGCGATGGCCCGGCTGTTCCTGAAGCCGAGGACGCACCACGGCGAGTCGAAATTCTTCTTCTTCCGCTGGTTCAACCGGGGCATGCGATGGCTGGAGAACTCGTACGACAGCTTCCTCGACTACACCGCGCGGCACTGGTGGACGATCGTCATCCCGTCGCTCGCCCTGCTGGCGCTGACCGGCTGGATGCTGCTGAACCGGCCCAAGGGGTTCATCCCGACCGAGGACCAGGGCTACATCTTCGTCACCGTTGCAGGCGCCCGACGGCACCACGCATGGAGCCGACGGCGCGGGTCATGGACCGCGCCGAGCAGATCGCGCTGAGCATGCCCGGTGTCCGCGACACGGTCCGGTTCGACGGCCTGAACCCGATCACCCAGGTCAACCAGCCGAATGCCGGGGCGATCTACGTGATCCTCGAACCCTGGGAGGATCGGCAGTCGCCCGAACTGCGGGCCATCGCCCTGGTCGCCCAGCTCCAGGCGAAGCTCCGCAAGGAGGTCCGCGGCGCGTTGGCGATCGTCCTGCCGCCGCCACCGATCCAGGGGCTCGGCACGACCGGCGGCTTCGAGTTCATGCTGGAGGACCTGGAAGGCCAGGGCGTCGAGGCGCTGGCCGAGGTCACCGACCAGTTCCTGGACGCGGCCTCGCAAGCGTCCCGAGCTGATCGGGCTGTTCACGCCGTTCTCGGCCCGCGTGCCCCAGCTCCGCTACGACCTCGACCGCACCAAGGCCCGCCGCCTGGGGGTGCCGGTGGCCGACGTCTACAGCGTACTCCAGACGTATCTGGGCGGCGTCTACGTCAACGACTTCAACCGCTTCGGCAAGACCTGGCGGGTTTACGTCCAGGCCGAGGGGGACGTCCGCACGCCGTTCCGAGGACATCCTGCACGCTGAAGGTCCTGAACCGGCGACGGCGAGCAAGGTGCCGCTCTCGGCGCTGGGCAGCGTCCAGTACGTCGTCGGCCCGATCGACGTGCCCCACTACAACCTGTACACGACCGCCAGGATCACCGGCCAGCCGGCGCCGGGGTACAGCTCCGGCCAGGCGATCGCCGCCATGCAGGAGGTCGCCCGCGGAGGTCCTGCCCGAGGGCTTCGGCTACGAGTGGACCGGCACGACCTACCAGGAGCTCAAGACGGGCAACCAGGCGGTGTTCATCTTCGCGCTGTCGATCGTCTGCGTCTTCCTGTTCATGGCCGCGCTGTACGAGAGCTGGATCCGCCCGCTGGTCATCATCTTCACCGTGCCGCTGGCGATGTTCGGCGCGATCGTCGGCCTGTGGCTCTTCGACATGCCGCTGGACGTCTTCGGCCAGATCGGCCTGGTCATGCTGATCGGCCTGGAGACGAAGAACGCGATCCTGATCGTCGAGTTCGGCGTGGACCTCCAGCGCCGAGAGGGGCTGTCGATCATCGACTCGGCCAAGGAGGCCGCGCGGCAGCGGTTGCGGCCGATCCTGATGACCTCGTTCGCGTTCGTGATGGGCGTCCTGCCGATGGCCACCGCCACCGGCGCCGGGGCGTACAGCCGGAACTCGCTGGGCATCGTCATCGCCTTCGGCATCGCTCGTGAGCACCGTGCTGGGCCGGTTCGTCATCCCGGTCTATTACGTGCTCGGCGAGCGGATCATCGCCCACTTCAACGGCCCGCAGAACCGACCGTCGCCCGCCGAGGAGGCCCCCGACGCGGCGGCCCCCGCTGGCCAGGAGGTCGAGCCCGCCCCGGTCGGACATTGACGCGCTCTCCGGAACAAGCCCACGGGGTATGTATGATGATGGCGGAGAGCGACCGCCGCCGTCGCGGCCCCCGAGCGCAGGAGCCGGCCCTCCCATGAACATGATCTTTCCCGGCATGGACCCGTACCTCGAGAACCCGCTGTACTGTCCGGGGCTCCACAACTGCATGCTGGTGTATCTCGCCGACCACCTGCAAAAATCACTCGGCCGTCGGTACGTCGCGGCCGTCGAAGAGCGTGTCTATCGGGAAGGCCCGGATCGTGCGATCGAGCCCCACATCCTGCTGCGACCCAACGAACCCAAACCGCGGCAAGGACGCCCCGGAGGGGGGGCGCAGGCGGCCGTGGCGGTCCTGGAGGACGTGGAGGATGAACCCCTGGTGGTTCAGGCGCCGGAGCGGGAAATCCATGAGTCGTACGTGACGATCCTCGACCTGTCCGCCGGGCAGAAGGTCGTGACGGTGATCGAACTGGTCAGCCCGTCGAACACGCACGCCGGGCCGGGGCGAACGTCCTACGTCCAGAAGCAGCGCGAGGTGCTTTCCAGCGAGGCCCACCTCGTCGAGATCGACCTGTTACGGGGTGGTCCGCACGTGCTGGCGGTGCCGGAGTGGAGGGCGCGGGGGCTGCGAGAGTATGACTACCTGATCTGCGTGAACCGTGCCGTCGGGCGTCGCGACCGTTACGAGATCTACCCTCGAACGCTCCGCCAGCGCCTGCCGAGAACCCGGGTGCCCCTGGCCGGCGACGACCCCGACGTCCGGCTCGACCTCCAGGCCGTGCTCAACCAGACGTATGAGGCCGGCCGTTATCGGGACCGCATCAACTACGACACCCCCTGCGTCCCTCCCCTGCGCCCCGAGGACCAGACGTGGGCCGAGGGCCTCCTTCGAGAAGCGCCGGCGCCGGCGCCTGATCCCCAATCTGGCCGCCGATGACCAAATCACCGATGGCTAATGGCCCGATGACCGACGGCCGGCGAACAATTGACCATCGGCCATCGGTCCTCGGCCATCGGTCCTCGGTCATCGGCCATCGGGCTTTGTCTGAGGGCGCCTCGGAGCACCCTGGGCTGGACAGGCCGGCGCGCCCGTTCCGTCAGACGATGACCTTGCCATAAATGTCCTTCTCGTACAGCTCGCCCTCCTCGCCCGGGGTGTCGATGCCGTCCTGGTCGTCGGCCCAGTGGGTCAGCTCGTGGAGCAGGGTGACGCCGACCAGGTATACCAGCTTGCCCGTCGCGGTCTTGCGCAGGCCCTTGCCGGCCTCGAAATCCTTGACCATCTGCTTCTGGATGCGAAGCTCGTTCGAACTGGTATTGGGGGTGAACTCCCCGAGCGGTGACATCACGACCACCTTGATCGACGGCCCTCTTCCCCAGAGCAGGGCATCCTTGATGGTTTGCTTGTCGATCGTCCCCGCGTGCTTCTGGATCGCGTTGATGATCGGGGCGACGAACTGGACCTTGGGCAAGGCCACGCTCACGTACTGGTGCAGCTTCGGGAAGTCCTTGATGTCCGTGGGGTTCATCTTCATGGTCGTGCTCCTGAACAACGGGGTGGGATGTTGAACATGGGGCCGCGTCTTTCCTCGGCACGTGTCTCGCCTGTCCCGCGCCGTTTCGAGGGCCCGGCGATGCCGGGGGAACCGCCGACGTGACAGGCTCGGAACGACGGGGCCCCTGACTCGCGATCAAGCCCATCATGACAGATAACACATTCCTGATTCAATATGTCCCATGAATAAGAGACTTTTTGTGACATGGAATGTATCAACTGTCATGTGGCGTTCCGTAGGAGAGTACAGCGACCGCCAAAAGACGTGACGGAGATTCCACCGCGAATGATTTCACGCCCATTCGATCAGAACACCTGTCTCGATTGTCCCCACCCGCACGTATGATGAAGCGGGATGGCCCCTCACGAGGCATTATGGGTTTAGGATCCCAACCTCGAGAGCTTCGATCCATCCTTGCATGAGCACCATCGGATCGAACCATGTGTTGCATGCTAGCACCCGTGACTGCGTTATGCGTTAGCCTGTGGCTCGGGTGGGCATGCCCGCCCGGGACCGTCGCGCCCCCGGACGACCCCACAATCAAGAGGGAGAAGCCAATGGCCAAGCCGCCCAGTGATCGTGACCAGGTCGCTCAGCTCGTCCTGGACCTCGAGGCCCTCCAGCCCTACTACCATGTCGACGAGGCCCCCGATCGTCGGCCGCTGACGATCCTGGCGACGGGGCCGTTGCACGACCGCCCCGCGCTGTCGAAGTTCGGCGAGCCGGTTCGTTACGTGGAGGAACCGGGCGATGCGCCCTATTTCGAGTTCACCAAACTCGACGTTGACGGCGGTTCCGCCGACGTCGAGTTCCGCTATCCGGTCGAGGGGATCGCCGGCCAGGCCCATCTGAGCAAGGACGGCGGCCCCTGGAAGGTCGTGTCGCATTCCCTGACGGAACGCTGACGCGACGATCAGAAACGGGGCCGCCCCCCGGCCGTCGCAGCGGGGGGGCGGCCCCGGCATGACCAGGGACGGGCGGGATCCTCACGCCCGGGAGGATGTCGAGGACAGCACGCTCCCGGGACTCCCCGCGCCGGGGGACGGACGGGCGGGCGCTGTCCGGGCGTGCCGGGTCAGTCCGAGCCAGCGGCGGCGGGCTGGAGGGCCTTGTCGTGGGCGGCGCCGGCGATGACCTCGGCGTCGTCGAGGACGAAGTAGTGGCCGTGGTCGGAGCTGACAATCACCGCCGAGTCGTCCCAGTTGCTGTTCCGCTCGACCCAGTCGATGATCGCCTGGATGGCCGCCTCGCCGTCATAAATGGTGCCGATGGCGTTGTCGAGGTTGTTGTCGTGCAGGCCCCAGTCGGTGTCCCCGCACTCGACGAACAGGGCGAAGGGTTTCTCGGGCTCGCGGACAGGACCGTCAGCGCGGCGCGGGTCATGTCGGCCAGGCTGGGGTTCTCCTCCAGGTCGGCCGGCTGATACTTCTCGGCGACCCCCTTGATCCCCTTGGACGGCACGTAGTCGCCGTTGGTGGTGCGGTAGGGCAGGTGGCCGGAGGCGGTGCCGTAAAAACCGAACAGACGCTTGCCCTCGTCGGCGGCTCGCTCGGCGGCGGCTTGCAGGGCCTCGGTGCCCTCGACGCCCTCGACGCGCTGGGAGACGACGTACTTGCCGCCATTCTTGACGTCGATGGCTTTCAGGTCGTCCGACGCAATGTAGGTGTTTCCCGCGACGGCGTTCTCGCCCTGGCCGCGACGGAGGCGCTCGGCGTTGGCGGTCTGGCCCCAGCCGGTGCCGATCACGACATCGAGGCCCGGCAGGGGGCGGAACTTGCCGTTCTTCTGGACAATGCTCTCCAGGCCGAGCATCTCGCGGGCGAGGTCCTGATAATCGTCCCGGCTGACGTTGTGGGCGTACATGGCCGTGGGAGAGGCATGGTCGAACGGCACGCTGGTGACGGTGCCGACCTTCCAGCCCTGGTCTTGCAGGTCGTTGAAGACGGTGGGCAGGAACTTGCCGTCGTCGCCGACGTTGACGCCGTTGTTGTACGACTTGACGCCGCAGGCGAACTCGGCGGCCGAGCACGAGCTATCGGTGTAGGCGTGCAGCACGCCGCCGACTTTCTTGACCCCCGCCTTGTCGTCGGCGTTGGCACCCTGGCCCTTCAGGTAGCCGTCGGCCCACCTCGGCCCGCGTTTCCAGGGGGTCGAGCCGGCGATGCTCGCGTCGTAGCCGCCCCCCAGCTTGCTGGAATGGTCGCCGACGGTCTGGGCGTTGAGGTCGAGGTCCGCGTCGGCCGGTCCGTCAAAGGTCGGGCTGGTGACGACGTAGCCATACTGGGCGGTGCCGTCCGGGTCGGCGTCCTGAAAGATCAGGCCGTGTCCCTTGCCCTCGTCGTAGACCTCACCGGTCTTCGCGATGGCCGCGGCGCGGGTGGTGTCCCAGTCGAGGCCGTCGAACCAGACGATGAACAGGTGCTTGACCCCACGGGCGACGGCGTCCTTCTGGAGCTTGTAGAGCCCGGATTGGTCGCCGTAGTCGGCCTCCGGGTTGACGGTGTTCTCCGGAACGCGCCGTACAGGGCCTTGACCTTCTCGGGGTCGCGGTACGGGCTGTTCTCGCCGGTGATCGCGCCGAGGTCGATCCTCGACCCGAACGTGTAGACCGGCACCATCCGGTTGGAGTGACTGGTGTGGTTCGAGAAGACGCCGCCGGGCCCTGCGAGCCGAAGTGGTAGGCGCGCTCGGTGGCCTCGGACTTGGTGTCGATGTAGTGGTTCTGAAGCTCCTGGAGCCGATCGGCATCGTCGTCCGGCGGGGCGGCGGGGGCGAGCCAGGTCAGGGCGAGCACCGGGGCGGTCGCGGCCATCGCGACGGCGAACCGGCGGAACAGGGGGCGGTCGAACACGGGTCGTTCTCTCCTGGAGGGTGCGGTCTCGGGATGGACCTCACGGCGGGCCGGCCGGACCATACCAGGCCGGTCCTTGCCAGTATGAAGCTCCACCCAACCCCTGTCGAGTCCCGGGCAGGCCGTCGTCAGGGGCATTCCAGGGTCGAGTTTCCGGGAGGACGAGGCCCATGCCGAGCCGACGGGATGGGCGGCCCCCGCCTGACGTCTTCAACGGGTTGGCGGCAGGGACCAGGCGCGGAAGAACTCCCAGATCAGGGCGGTGGCGTCGACCTTCGCGGTCCTCGGGCCGAGGAAGATCCGGCCGAACGGGGTGGCCCGCGCCGGGCCAGTCGTGGCCCTGGTTCTCGATCAACAGGACGCGGAACGGCGGCGGGTTCGGAAGGTCAGGGCCGAGGAAGTAGTCCTGGACCAAAACATCGCCATCGTGGGAAAGGTGGCCGGCCGGTTCGGGCAGGCCCAGGGCGGTGGCCCATCGGGAGACGGTCAGGTCGATCGGCGGCGTCTCGCGGACCTCCCAGGGCAGGACGCTCTCGCCGCCGTCCAGGGGCATCAGCGGGTCGTCCACCCCGGCCATCAACAGGGTCGGGACCGGCCGGACGGGGCGCGGGCCCGGCACGTAGCAGTGGCCGGAGACCGGCGCGATCGCGGCGATCCGGTCCGCGCCGCTCGGCGGCCAGTCGAAAGGCCATCGCCGCGCCGTTGGAATGCCCCGCGACATAGACCCGCGACGGGTCGATGTTCCAGCGGCGGGCCAGGTCGGCCAGCAAGGCGTCGAAGAAGGCGAGGTCGTCCACCCGGCTGCGCGGCCGGTCCGGCGGGTGCTGGCCGCTGTTCCAGAGCCGGGGGTTGCGGAGGAAATCCGCCGGCTTGCCCGGGTTGGCCGGCAACCCGTTGGGGGCGACGGCCAGGAACCCCTCGCGACGCGCCAGCGCCGCCCAACCGAACCGATCGAGGTCGTCCCCGGCCGAGCCCCCCGAGCCGTGCAGCAGCACCACGACCGGCAGAGGGGCCGGGCCGTCCCGCGTCTCGGGCACCTCCGCGACGTACCGCCACCAGTGGCCGGCGGCCTGCAACGGGACCTCGTGCCGGCCCGCCCGCGCCGTCAGCGCGACGGACGGCACGCCATCCTCCGGGGCGTCGACGGCCGCCGCGGCGACCGGGTCGTCATCGCCGGGACGTCCCCGAAACCCCGAGGCGCTATCCGCGAACTCCCACGCCATCAAGGGCGTCAGGGCCACGGTCCCGACCAGACACTCCAGCCATCCGGCGCGCTCCGTCATCGGCTCCCTCCGATGCCCATCCCCTGATTCGGCCCTCATCTACCCGGCCCCGCACGGACGGTCAAGGCCGGACGCCACGATTCCGGGGCGGTGTGGCCGGGTGGGGCGGCGCGTGATACGCTGGGACAGGCACAACCGACCTTGGCGTGGGCCCGGTTGGAGAGGAGAGGATTGCGTCATGCCGTCGCCGTTTCCGGGGATGAACCCGTACCTCGAACAGGACGACGTCTGGCACGACTTTCACGAGCGCTTCTTGCCGGCGGCGGCGGAAGTCATCGGGCCCAGGTCCAGCCGGACTACATCGTCAAAATTGACGAACACGTCTATGTGCATGAACTTCCCGAGGAGCCGCGTCGGCTGCTCGGGAGGGCCGACCTGGGTGTCGCGTCCGCCCGTCCGGCTGGCGCGGCGCCGATGGGTGCGGGTGTGCTCGACGCCCCCGCCCTCGTGCGGCTGCCGGAGGTCGATGTCGAGAGCGAGTCGGTGATCGAGGTCCGCGATCGGCGGTCGCGGGAACTGGTCTGCCTGATCGAGCTCACGGGCCCCGCGAACAGCGCCGGGGCCGGACCGCGCGAGTATCTGACCAAGAGACGGCAAATCCTGTCCAGCCCCGCGCACCTGGTCGAGATTGACCTGCTTCGGGGTGGCGAGCCGCTGCCGACGGCGGAACGCCCGCCTTGCACCTGTTCCGTCATGGTCAGCCGGGTCGAGGATCGTCCCCTGGCGGGGTTCTGGGCGATCGGCCTGCGGGACGGCCTGCCGGTGATCCCGATCCCGCTACGCCCGCCGCACGCCGACGCCCGGCTCGATCTCCAGGCACTCCTGCATTGGGTTTACGACGCGGCCGGCTACGCGCATTACCTCTACGACGGCGTGCCCACCCCCACCCTGTCCCCGGAGGAGGCCGCCCGGGCGCGGTCGTTCCTCCCGCCGACCACTCGTTAGGGAGCTGTCAGGCGAAAGCCTGCCCTACCAGGAGCTACGTCATGGCCGCTTGGGGTCGGGCGGGGTGGTGTCTCGGGTGGCGAAGGCGACGATGATGTTGGGGCGCGCATGGGCGCTGGCGCCGGCGGTGCGCAGGGCGTGGCGGGCCCGGGGGAGCCCAGCGGCTCGGTGCTGGTGGGATAGAAGGACTCGAGGCCGAGCTGCGACTGCATCGAGTACGACAACCGGGGCTCGGACCCGACCAGGATGACCAGCCGCTGGCCGTCGGGGACGGTCGGCACGTTCAGCAGCTCCTCGGGCCGGTTGAGGTCGAACTGCGAGAGGTTCGGCAGGGTGGCGCGGAGGATGAACCGCAGCCGGCCGCCGGGGGCGATCGGCACCGGCAGGCCCCCCGCGGTGGTCTCCGGGGCGACAACCACCACCGAGGTGAACCGTCGGGTGCGCTCGCGTCGCAGGATCACGTCGCGAAGGTCCAGCAGCTCGGCCGTCTCGACGTGTCGGAACCGGACCTCGCGGAGCCCGGCGGCGGCATTAACCCCCAGAACGGCCAGCAAGAACGCGCCCAGAACGAGCCGTCGGCGGTCGTCGCGGCGGCGAGCCCAGCGGTCGAGCCGTCGGGTGGCCAGGGCCAGAATCACGATCAGGTCGATGCCCAGGTGCAGGCCGAGCAGCGTCGAGGCGTCGGGCCGTCGCCACTGGCTCAGCTCGGTGATCGCCTCACGCAGGTCGGCGCTGATCCACCAGGCCACCGACAGGGCCGTCGCCGGCGCCAGCCAGACCAGCGTGCGGGCCGGTATCCGACGCGTGGCCAGGTCAATCATCGCCTGGGCGGCCAGCAGGTTCAGCGGCACCAGCAACAGCAAGGTCATCGCGGCGCGGGGCCTGCCGGCCAGAAGGTCGGCGCCAGCGAGGCGACGGCCAGCCAGGCCACCCAGAAGACCCCGCCGACACTTGCCGGGTCGTCCCCCTCGACGGCCAGCGCCTGCCGCACCGCGCGGATCGCGGCGTAGATTCCCAGGGGCAGCGTGGCCGGCGTCAGCGACAGCAGCGTGATCAGCAAACGGGGCATCGGACCATCGGGGCCGACGTGTGGTGGGGCCAGCAGGGCGTCGAGCAGCGCGATGTCGTACCGTATGCCCATCACCACATACCAGGGCGCGGCGACCAGCAAGGCCAGCCCCAGGGCCAGCAGACTGGCCCGCGTCCCGTGGCCGGTCAGCAGGCGCGCGCCACCAGCGGCCCGACCGCCGCGTGGGGGTTGAGCCCGGGTCGACCTTGAGGATCGCCTGGTGCAACAGCACCACCGGCACGCCGATCAGCGCGAACAGGCCCAGCGCCATCAACGAGGCCCCCAGCGCCAGCCCTCCCAGCACCGCCCACCCCCACGAGCCGCGCGCCCCGGCGCGTAGGGATTGCCCGTAGCACAACAGCGCCGCGATCAGCCCGGCCAGGCCGAGCGTGGTGGGGGTCGCCTGCTGCATCTGCACCAGCAAATCGCGATTGAAGCCGGTCAGCACCGCGGCGGTCAGGCCCAGCCCCATGCCCGACCAGAGCCGGCCGTGCAGGTACACCAGCATCACCACCAGCGCCCCGGCGGCGTAGCTGGGCAGGACGGTCATCAACGGGTCGCGGTGCGGACTGAGCCAGAGCCCCAGGGCCTCGAACCAGGCATACAACGGCGGCTGGAGCGCCACGCGGTGATACGCCTCGACCTCCGACAACGAGCCCAGGCCCTGCATCGGCACCTGGTCGAAGAGACGGCCCTCCAGCACGGCCAGCCCGCGCAGGCCCCACCACGGCCCCGGCGGGTTCAGGTCCCACCAGTTCAGCGCGTAGAGGCCAGGCAGGATCGCCGCGATGACCACCAGCGGGAAGAACATCGCCGACCGCGGCGCCGGCCGCAGCAGGGGGCGCGGCGGCATCGCCAGCTCCTCCAGCCGACGCCGGGAAGCGGTCCAGGCCCGTTCCGTCTTGCGATCGGTCTTCGTACCGGCCACCCGTGGCTCCGGCTTCCCGTGCTCGTCCCCGCCCCGCCGCGCGTTGAGAGTGCGGCCCGACCCGCCCGCGTACCAGAAACGGCCCACCGTCCACCCGTCGCGGACATCCCGAACCAACAAACCCTGCGGGGCCTTGCAACACCCGCACCTTACCACAAGTCCGCCCCCCGCGTGTAGCCGAGTCGCCCCCGGCCGAAGCCGCCGCGAGTCCGTAGAAATTCGTGGACGTTGGGTTAGGATGTCGGCGGTTCGGGCGCGCCCGGTTCGCGCCCTGTCGTGAAACGCGCTTTGGTTGAGAACCTCCACGGAGATTGCGTCCCATGCTCACAAGGACTCGCCTGGTCGGCTCGGTCGTGGTGCTCGCCCTGGGGATCGTCGGTTGCGGCGGCAACGCCTCGGTCCCCCCCGGCGGCGCCCGCCGGCAACGGCAACGACCGCGTGGTCGTCTACACGGCGCTCGATGAGGAGTTCTCCAAGCCGATCCTGGAGGACTACACCCGAGAGACCGGCGTGCGGGTTGATCCGAAGTTCGACATCGAGAGCACCAAGTCGGTCGGCCTGGCCAACACGATCATCACCGAGGCCGGCCGACCGATCTGCGACCTGTTCTGGAACAACGAGATCCTCAATACCCTGCGCATCAAGGAGAAGGGCCTGCTCCAGCCCTTCACCCCCGAGAACGGCGCGGCCTATCCGCCGACCTTCCGGGCCAAGGACGGCACCTGGTACGGCTTCGCCGGCCGGGCGCGGGTGCTGATCGTCAACACCGAGGTCGTCCCCGAGGCCGATCGGCCCAAAGGCATCCTCGACCTGGTGGATCCGAATTGGAAGGGGAAGATCGGCATCGCCAAGCCGCTGTTCGGCACGACCGCCACCCACGCCGCCTGTCTGTTCGCCTACTGGGGCCCGGAGAAGGCCGAGAAATACTTCCGCGACCTGAAGGCCAACGACGTCCAGGTCCAGACCGGCAACCGCCAGGTGGCCATCGCCGTCGGCCGGGGGGACCTGGCCTTCGGCCTGACCGACACCGACGACGCCCTGCTGGAGATCGACGCCGGCAACCCGGTCGCGATCATCTACCCCGACCGCGAGCCCGACGGGCTCGGCACCCTGTTCATCCCGAACACGCTGGCGATCATCCAGGGGCGCCGCACCAGGCCGCCGCCGAGGCGCTGGCGAACCACCTGCTCAGCACGGAGGTCGAGGGGGCATTGGCCACCGGCCCCAGCGGCCAGATCCCGCTGAACCCGAACGTGGACGTCAAGACGAAGGTCGAGACCCCGAAGACCGTCCACCCGATGGAGGTCGACTTCGAGGCCGCCGCCGCCCTCTGGGACCAGGTCTACGCCTTCCTCACCGCCGAGTTCGGCGGCGCGTGAGACACGGGGCCGCTCGAAAGGGCATTCGTAGGGTGGGTCAGCGCAGCGCAACCCACCAATTCATCTAGACCGATCGACGGGTGGCCGGGGCAAGGTTCTCGTGCCCCGGCGCCGAAGGGCTTTGGGACGCCAGCAGATCCGGGGCACGAGGACTTTGCCCCGGCCACCCAGACCCGAGACGATCACCCCGGCACCTCCTGTCTGGGTGGCCGGGGCAAAGTCCTCGTGCCCCGGCGGCCGACGAGCCGTCGCAATTCATCGCCTGGCCGGAGCCTCCCCCGTCCAGGACCATCCTGCCATCAACGGGCCTGTCGGGGGTCGGGTTGGGCGGTCAGCTCGATGTCCTCGACCACCTCGCCCGGTTCGAGCGTGACGGTCTGGCTCGTGCCGCCGGGGGCGTCGGTGGCGGACAGCCAGAAGGGATAGACCTGGATGTGCTGCTCGCCGGGGCGGATGAACTTCAGCTCGAATCGGCCGTCGGCGTCGGTGTGGGTGGTCGGGTCGTAGTAGCGGTTCTCCAGCGTGTCGGCGGCGCTGGCGCGGACGTCGCGATCGGCGACGGGGTTGCCGTCCGCGTCGACGACGCGCCCCTTGACGGTCGCCGGGCGGGTCAGCGCGATGTCGACGCTCTCGAGCACCTCGCCCGGCGTCGTGCGGAACGGCTCGATCACGCCGTTGGCCCAGTGCCGCCATTCGAGATAGCCGCCGTCGTGGGCGACGAGGTTGTACTCGCGATCCCCGCTGGCCGGCAGGAGCACCTCATACGTGCCGTCGTCCTTCGTCTCGACGCTGAACCGGGTGTCGCCGGTCAGCGAGTTGCCCGAGCCGGTCAGGGCCGGGGCGACGGTGGCGCCGGCGACGGGGTTCCCCTCGGGGTCGAGCACCCGCCCGCGCACCGTCACGCCCTTCTCGGCGACGATCGTCACCGGCTCCATGCCGGGGGCAGAGGTCGAAGTCGAGGTTGTCGAAGTTGCGCTGCCAGGGGCCGTAGCGACCGCGATCGGTGATCGTCTTGCGGTTCCACTCGCTGACGGCCTCCTCCGACCACCACCGGGCGTAGCCGGGGACCTCGACGTCGAGCTTGATCGGGCCGGGGGGCAGGTCGTCGATGCGGACGATGCCGTCGGTGCCGGAGCGGCCCTCGATGTCGATCTCGCCCACCCGAAGCCAGTGGAACAGCCGCAGCCCCTCGACCGGCGCGCCGGTGAGGCTGTCGACGACCTTCGCGCGGAAGTCGACGCCCTCCTTCAAGGGGAAGTCGAGCGCGATCGACTGGCCGGCCGCGATCGACCGGCCACTCTCCCGGGCGACGCCGACGCCCGGCACGCGGACGGTGATGTCGAACGTGGCGGGCTCGACGATGGAGGCGGTAACGGCCGTCCGCGTCGGTTCTCGTCTCGGTCCAGAGGCGGCCGATCTCGGTCCCGTTGCTGTTGAACTTCGGGTTGCTGGCGCGGACCGTGACGTTCGGGACGGGGGAGCCGTCCGGGCGCGTGACGGTCCCCTCGAAGAACGTCGTGTCGTCGAGCACGACGCGCAGGTCGGCCGTGCCCCCCTTGACCGCCATCGAACGTCTTCGGCCCGTAGCCCTTGTGGGTGAACCGCATCTCGGCCCCTTCGCGAGGGTCGTAGCCTGGCCCCGTGAAGGCGCGGAGGCGGAAGCGGCCCTCGGCGTCGGTCGTCGTCTCGTGGCCGGGATACCAGCTATAGGCATCGACGACGACGCCTTCGAGCGGGCGGCCCTCGGCATCGACGACGATGCCGGCGATCTCCTCCTCGGTGATCGGGCCGCCCGCAGTCGTCGCGGCCGGACGTTCGTCCTCCTTCGCGTTCGTCGGCCCGTCGACGGCCGTCGACGGGGCAGGGGGGGCCGGGTCAGCTTGAGCCGTCGGGGCCGGCGGGTTCGCCCGGGCCTCGCGACGGACCGTCCCGAGCACGGCGAAGGGGGCGGCGGCCAGGAACATCAGGGCGGTCAGCCCAGCAACATCCGGCGATTCGCATGGACCATGAGGTCCCTCCGTTCGTCGAGAAGTCCCGCCACACGATCGGCCAGCCGCCAGCGGGCCGGCAACAACAGCCCGCCGCCGCCAGGGCGGGACGGGAAACGGGCCGTGATTCGGCGAGGTCGAGCAATGTCCGGGCGTAGCGCAACGGCTCGCCCAGGCGCAGGACGTGGTTGTCGCAGACCTCCTCGCGGGCCCGCGTCAGCGCGTGGTTCAGAACGTGGATCATCGGGTGCGGCCAGAAGACCGCGCCGACGACCCGCTGCAACAGCCCGACCAGGGGGTCGAACCGAACCAGGTGCGCCGATTCGTGGATCAGCACGTCGCGGAGCCGGTCGTCGTCGGCGCTGTCGAGCAGGTCCTCCGGCAGCAGGATCAGGGGACGGACGACGCCACAGGCGACCGGGCCGATGAGCCGGTGCGTGGTCCGCACGGCTGGCGGCGACCGCATCCCCAGCGCCCCGGCCACGCCGGCCCGGATGGCCTCGATCCGACGGTCCCTCGACCGGCCGCGACCCGTGCCGCAGCCGCTCCAGGACCACCAGCCCATACGCCAGCCAGGCGAGCGACAGCCCGATGCCGAGCATCCAGACGCTCGCAGCGACCCGTGTCTGCGCGTCGCCAGCGCGGCGTCGCGACGGCGGGATCGACCACCGACGCGACGCGCGGCCGCGCCGTGCGCCTCCGGCCGGACGGTCACGCCGGCCTGGTCACCGTCAAACCGGGCCGCCGGACCGACGCGACCGTGTCGTGCGGGTGCCGACGAGGACGAGGCGGCCGGCCCGGCTCGACGGCGTTCCGCGCCCGGGCCGCGCTCGTGACGGGCGGTTCCGAAACGCTCACCACGCCGAACGTCCAACCGGCCCGGTCCAGGGCGACGGTCGCGGCCGGGCCGACCAGCACGGCGGCCAGGGCCACGAGCCAGACGGCATGGCGCGTCGCGGCCGACCGCCGCCCGAGGGTCGCCGCGATCCCCCCGGCCAGCCCCACGACCACCGCGACCTGGATCATCACCTGGACGGCCAGACGGACGTCGTGCCCATCGGGATCAAAGATTGTGATGTTCATGACGGCCGGTCCTCCCGATCGTCCTCGGAACGGTCGATCAGGGCGCGGAGACGATCGGCCTCCTCGCGAGACAGCCGGTGGTCCTCCAGCAAGGCCATGACCAGCCCCGAGACCGAGCCTGCGAAGGCGGTATCGACCAGCCGTCGCACCAGGCCCCCGACCGCCGCGCCTCTCGGATGCGACGCCCGATAACGGAACGCGCCGGCCTCGTCGCGGTGCCCCAGCCAGCCCTTCTGCTCGAGCCTCGTGACGGTCGTCTGGACGGTGTTGCGGGCGATCTCGCGACGTTCGGCCAGCGCCCGCCAGATCTCGCCGACGGTCGCCTCGCCGCGGTCCCAGACGACCTCCATCACCTCCATCTGCGCCGCCGAGAGCGGCGGCGGTGACGCCTTCCCCATGCCGACAGCCTCCCGTTGCTGTTGAACTTCGGGTTGCCTACAACCGTGGGTAATTTACCGACACCTGTCGGCACGGTCAAGGAGGCTGTCCGAAAGATTTCGGAGGTTCTCGGGATGGGGTTTCAGGGGGGGAGAGCCCGCCACGCCGCCCGAACTGGCCATCTGGCCGATCGAGTGGCGATTCGCGCGGAGCGGGCGCGTCGATGTCGGCCCGGCGTTCTCGTCGTCGGCCCGAAACCCGCCGGGATCAACCAAAGGTCGGGTTTCGGGAAGGACGAGGTCGCGGCTGCGCCACGTCGTCCCCGACGACACCGAAACAACTCGTTCCCACGCTCTGCGTGGGAATGCCGTCCGGGCCGCTCCGCGGCCTCGGATATTGGGGCGCCCGTAGGACGCGGAGCGTCGAAGACGGCATTCCCACGCAGAGCGTGGGAACGAGTTAACACGTTTCTGGGGAAAGGCTTCGCTATCCATCAAGACATGCGCGGCGGTAGCCACACTCTCCCAGCTCAGGTGTCGCGGCGGACCCGGGAATGGCCCCGGGCTCAGGGGGGGCGGCCGGAACGGCGGCCCGGCCGCGAGTCCGCCCGAGGGACCGGGCGATTCGCGGAGTCAGGACGGGGCCGCGATCGCGACGAGCGACGGTCCGTTGGGCGGCGTTCGTCGGCACGTTATCGCGCGCGGTTTCCTCGGGGGACAGCAGGGAGGCCGTTCGCGGCGAAGGGCTCAGGCCTCGAGATCGTCGCGGACGAGGTATTTTTCCCCCTCGCCGTGCAGGAGCCAGTGTGGGTCGGCCCCCGTCAGTTCGATGAACGACAGGATGACCTGGGCCGGGATCGTGCACCCCATCTCGTAATTGGCCCAGGTGCGGAACGGCAATCGCAGGGCTTCGGCCAGCATCGGCCCGCCGTGGTTGCCATACAGCTCCTCCCGGACCTCGCGGACGCGCTCGGCCAGGGCGCTCTTGACGTCCAGCCATTCCGGGTGAAGTCGATTCGTCTCCATCTTAAGAAGTCGCCGAATCAAGGGGGGGCGAATTGGGTGACCCGCACGGGAGACCGCGAAGCGCGGGCCCCGATCGGGATGGACCCGGCGTCCAGTGCGAAGGCCCATCATAGGCTTAGTTATCACGCCGGTCCAGAGCTTCCTGACGTTTATGGCGAGATGACTCGAAAAAGGCGGGACGCAAGCCCGGCCCCCGATCGGAAATAAAAATCGGGAACTTGAAGAAAAAATGTGTCGCGGCCGGACACGGACGTCGGTTTCGGGGTGTGGACGGGTTACGACGGGTCCTTGGCGAGGCGGCCAGGCCCGGTGCGGCTCGACACCTCGAGGTCTCTGTGATGCTGGTGCTCCCCCCGCGCGTGATTCCCCAGTTGGCGGAACGTATCGAGCGCCGCCTACCTGCGGCGCCGGCCTCGACTGCACCGGGAGTACGCCCACTCCGGCGTGTGGTCGGCCGCGGCGACGGTCCTGGTTGCGCTGCACCGCTCCGACCCCTCTCTTCCCATCGATCCGGAACTTTATGTCGCGGCCCAGCTCGGGGCGACGTCGTTGTGTCGCCCCGACCCCTGGGGGGAGCTGGTGCATCCCTCGGCGGCCGAGCGCTACCGAGATCGAATTCATCACATCATTGCATCTCTGCGCAAAGAGCTGCGCGTGGAGCTCCGGAAGGTCCGCCGGCGCGTCGCCGACGGCGCCAATTGCCGCGAGGCCCTCGCCGCGCTGGGCCGTCAGCTCTCGCCGTTGAGCCAGTACATCGCCGCGTACCGAGCTTATGGCCCGGACGCCGCGGAGGTCTTCCGCGAGCCGGCCCGCCGCCAGCACGAGACCTGCCCGCTGTACCGCCAGGCCTGCGCGACGCTGCTGCCGGCCGGCGCCTATCCCGTTTTCGGCGAACTCACCGCGATGCGCGTGGGTGCCCGAGCCACCCATAATTTCAGCCTGAACTGACGGCGATCTCGCGAACGGCCATCTCATCCCACCTTCCCCATCCGCCCCTCCGCGCCCCCGGAGCGGGGCCCGCCGCGCACGTCCCGATTGTCAGGCCACGTCTTGTGACTTACAGTGGGCTATAGTCGAGGCGCACGACAAACGCTCCCTTCCAGATCAATGATCGCGACGGTTCGATGCGAGGCGTCCGCCACCCGACGTTTTTTTGGCCGGCTCGAATTTTTTTCACGGCCGGGCTCGGCGCATTCCCACAAGTCTGGGTAAGCTACAATGCGTGTCGTGGTGGTGGCGACGATGATCGTGACACCTGTCGTCCCCATGCTATAAATAGCGCGGGCGCATCCCACGTCGAATCGGCCTCGGATCGTGGAGTCCAGGCGATGAGTGGAGCTTCTTCGAAGTACGATCCTGACGAGCTTTTTGAACGGGCCCGCGCCGGGGACCAGGACGCCTGGGCGGAACTGGTCAACCATTGCTACGACAAGGTGCTGCGCGTTGTGCGGCGGAAGCTCGACCGCCCCATGCGCTCACTGTTCGACTCGACCGACTTCGCCAATGATGTCTTCAAAAGCCTCGTGGCCAAGTCGGATCGTTTCGAGTTCGAGAACATCGCCGCCTTGAAGGCCCACCTGGCCAGGGCCGCCGAGCAGAAGGTCATCGACGAACACCGTCGGCAACACCGCCAGAAACGCAACCGCAGCCGAGAGCAGCGCTTCGGCGAGGACGAGGCGGGCCTGATGTTCGAGCCCCCCTCGTCCGACCCGTCCCCTAGCCAGTACGCCGTGGAACGCGAGGCCCGCGAGACGATCCTGGCCACCCAGACCGGCAATGACCGCCAGGTCCTGGAGCTCAAGCAACTGGGCTACTCGACCGAGGAGGTCGCCGAGCGCGTGGGCATGAACGTGCGCACGGTTCAGCGCGTGCTGAAGAAAGTCTCCGACTCCTGGTTCCTGCGTCGAGGAAATCGACTATGAGTCTCGACTCGGGGCGGTTCGTCGGCCTCGCCGAGTTGCCCCATCCCAGTTTCAAGGAGGCGCACGACGGTCGGGGCCGAGACCATCGACCGGAGGGGCCCCGTCGGACGAGCCCCTGTCCAACACGACAGGCCCCGACGCGCTCCTGACGCTCGCCCTGCGGATCAAGGACGACCTGCGACGGCGGTTCGCCCGGGGCGAACGGCCGACCGTCGCGGAGTACCTGGAGCGCTACCCCGAGTTGATCGATACACATGACCGCATGATCAGCCTCGTGTATGAAGAATACTGCCTGCGCGAGGACCAGGGCGAGTCGCTCGACCCGGAACAGTTCTGCGATCGGTATCCCGCCTGGCGCGATTCGCTGCTGTCTCAGCTGCGCTACCACCAGGCGTTCAGCCGGATGGTCTCGACACCGGTGGTGCCGACCTGGTTCCCGGAACCGGGCGAAACCTTTCTCGGCTATCAGCTCTGTTCCGAGCTGGGCCGCGGCGGCGTCGGCCGGGTCTACCTGGCGCGTGACGAGAAGCTCGGCGGCCGTCGGCTGGCCCTGAAGGTCTCGCCCGACCGGGGGGACGAACCGTCGATCCAGGGGCGGCTCGACCACCCGCACATCGTCCCGGTGACGCACGTCGACCGCCATCCGGAGACCGGCCTCCGCGGGCTCTGCATGCCGTTCTTGCCGGGGCGGTCGCTCGACGAGGTGATCACCCGGATCAACCCGGTTCGATCGCGGCCCCGACGGGCCGACGCGCTCCGGGCCGCCCTCGGCGCCGGCGACACGCACGCCGACGAGGCCGAGGCCAACGATGGCCCCGGCTGGGCGGACTTCCCCCACGCGGGCACCTATGCCGACGCCGCCGCCTGGGTGGCCCTGAAGCTGGCCGAGGCCCTCGCCCACGCTCACTCGCGAAAGATCATCCACCGCGACATCAAGCCCGCGAACATCCTGCTGACCCATCGCGGCGGCCCCCTGCTGCTGGATTTCAACCTGGCCCAGGCCCCCTGCGACGCCGAGGAGGCCGAGGAAGCCAACCGCGGCGGCACGCTCCCCTACATGGCCCCCGAACAGCTCCGGGCCTTCCTCGACCCCGACCACTGGGACGAGGTCGGCCCCACCTGCGACCTCTACGCGCTCGGCCTGGTCCTTCGCGAACTGCTGACCGGGCATCGCCCCCCGACCCCCGACCGCGCCCTGCCCACGCCCCGACAGGTCAACGACCTGCTCGACCTGCGCCGCGCCGAGGCCCTGCGGTCGGTCCGTCGGATTGACCCGACCGTCCCCCATGCCCTCGACGCGATCGTCGCGAAGTGCCTGGAGCCAGTCCCGGCCCGCCGTTATCACGACGCGAACGCCCTCGCCGAGGACCTGCGGCGCTACCTGGCGCGCCGACCGTTGCTCCAGGCAATCAACCCCTCCCGCACCGAGCGGCTCCGCTTTTCCATCCGGCGGAACCGCCGCATCCTGGCCCTGATCGCCCTGTGCCTGCTGATCGCCGCCCCGGCCAGCCTGGGGACCTTCGCGCTGAAACCAGCCCCGAAGCTCACCGCCAACGAGCTGCTCGAACTCAGCACCTTCAGCATCCGAAACGGGGACCATCAGGCGGCGTCGAGATATTTCCGCGAACTGGAAGGGCGGTTCCCGGAACAGTTGGCGTCGTTGAGCGCCGAATATCTGGTCAATTTGGGAACGATCCGCCTCCAGGAGTCGCGCTTCCCGTCGGCCCGCGATTGTTTCCTGAGAGCACTGCAGCAGAACCCGAACCTGTACGAGGCCCATCAGGGGCTTGGCGTCGTGAACCTCACACTCAAGGAGTTCGCCACCGGCGAGCGGCACTATGCCGAGGCCGTCCGGCTGGCCCGGTCCGAGGACCTGACCACGAGCGACTTCGCGACACTGCTCCGCGACCGGGCGATCAACCTCTGCGCCTGGGGATGGACGGCCCACGAACGGCTGATTGGCGAACCGGGTTCACCGACACGACAAGACGACACCGACACAGCGACCGCGCGGTATGGCCTGGCCCTGGAACTCCTCGACGAGGCCCGTCGCCGGCTCCGGAACCGCGACGGCAAGAACTCGGAGCTGGTCCTCTCGGTCCTGTACCACACCGCTCGGGCACGGACATGGCTGGGGCATGTCGCGGATCTCTCCGGCGACCCCGACGCCGCCCGCGCGTCGTACCGAATTGCCAGGCAGGAAGCGCGGGACGCGCTCTCGCAAGCACAGACCATCACAAACGCCGATTTGAGTGCGTACGAGGACTCGCTTCGAAGACTTGTGGAGGAGGCGGACGCGGGCCTCACGCAGATCGGCGAGGTTGTCGTCTCTCACGCCAACTGACTGGCCCTGACGGCTTCGGGACGACCGGCCCGAAGCCTCCCTGACACATCGCCTTCAACATCCTGGTCAGCAAACCGGCATCGACACGCCCAGGTCGTCGCCCATCCGCGGCCCGTTCTGCTCGACCATCATGTCCTCGGGGCCACACGTCGGCATCGAGACCTGATCCATCAGGGGATCACCGAAGCCCGTCGGCGTGAACCCGGAGGGGGCGATCCGCAGCGAGAGCCCCTCGACGGCGGGCTGGAACTGGCGACGATTCCGGCGGGCGTTGTTCTGGAACATGGATCCGAATCCCTCAATATGTACGTGTGATGGTGGCCGACGACCGTCTGGGGCGACGGCGCGGATCAAATGGCGGACATGACGTCTTCGGTCGACCACAAACCTTGTCATGGCCAACACGACAGAATCAACCTGGTTCGTTATCGACGCCGTTGCGGACAAACTTGTGGTGGCGAGGTGGATAACGAACTCAAGGTGATGAATCGCTGCCTTGCGATCGAACGTCCTCGCCTTAGGGAACCGACGCCTGCGCCAATCGGCGACAGACTATTCTGGAGAAATCCGCCGATGTGGAGGTCGCGCCTCGTCCCTGCCCGTCATCGCCGAGGCGGGATGCCGGCTCGGACGGTTTCCGGCCCCTCGAAAACCGCGGGAGCGATCGGCCCGCACAGGAACAGGTCGCGCAACCAACCCCTGTGTCGTGCAAATTCACCAGGACAGCATAATACGAATCGTCCAAAAATGTGTCAGGGATTTCCTGACAGTTGGTGTGTGGTCCGGACACGCCGGGGCATTCCCGGATCATCGGTTTCCGGCGGAGCGTGGCCCCGACCGAATCGTCGGAATGGTTCACACGGCGGGGGTCGCGTCCTCCCGGAACGCACCGGTCATCCCGACGACCGGCGTCCCGTGTCCTAGACTTCCTTCCGAGTCGGGGCCGGTCCGCGTGGCATACGCACGCGGCTGGCCGATGTGACAAGGAACCAGCACACGAGCATCCGCGCGGGAGAACACGCCAATGGCCGATCTGGGAATCACGACGCTCTGGGAGGGCCTGCGCGACGCGGGGGTGCCGGAGGTCATGCTGTATCTACCCGAGGGTGCCGCCTGCCGCTGCCACTGGAACGACACGGCGGTGCTCGATGGCACCAGGGTGGCCCTGCTCGGCGACCAGGAGCGCAACATCGTCCGCATCATCCCCGTCGAGTCGTGCGTCGGCCTCGGCATCCCGAGCCCCAAGGGGGTCGATCCCGTCGGCTACCGAAGCATCATCCGGCGAAGCTGGTCGACGCCCGACGTGACGGCGACCCAGGCCGACGAGGCGACCCGGCCTGCGTGGAAGGCCTGTCGGATGTGTATAGACCGGCAGCCCGAAGCGGTGGGATGCGTGCGGACCACGATGACGAGACCTGACCATCCCACCGTGCAGCGGTCTACTACATCCCGCACGCGCCGACGCTTCCACACGTTCACGGAGGCGGCGGCCGATCCACCGCCGGATCGCGGATGAAACGCACGGTGGACCTCCTGCAACCGGCTCAGTTCCACGCGCGTGTAGATCTGGGTCGTCGCGATCGAGACGTGGCCGAGGATCTCCTGGACCACCCGCAGGTCGGCCCCGCCGGCCAGCATGTGGGTCGCGAAGCTATGCCGCAGCGTGTGCGGGCTGACCGTAGCTCGGCAGCCCGGCGGCCTTCGCGTGCTGCTTGACGATCCGCCAGAGCGCCACCCGCGATAGCGGCCGTCCGCCTCGCGACACGAAGACGACGTCCGTCTCGGGCCGCCGGGCCACCAGGGCGGGCCGGACGCCGGCCAGGTAGTCGCCCAACGCCTCGCAGCGCCCGGCGGCCCAGCGGCACGATGCCGCTGCTTGTCCCCCTTGCCGACGCAGCGGGCCGCGCCCGCGGTCGAGGTCCAGGTCGCCGGGCCTCAGGTCCGACGACCTCCGAGGCCCGGCAGCCGGTCGCGTACAGCGTCTCCAGTAACGCGCGATCGCGACGGCCCAGCCGGCGTGTCGGCGCTCGGGGACGCCAGCAGTTGCTCGACCGCCGCCGGCCCCAGCACGGTCGGCAGCCGGTCCCAGACCGCCGGGGCCACCAGCAGCTTCGCCACGTTCTCGGTCGAGCCGGCCGTCGAAGACCAGGTAGCGAAAGAACGTCGAGAGGCTCGCCAGGTGCCGGCCGATGCTCGACGGCGCCAGGCCCTCGCATCCCGAGGTGGTCCACGTAACGGGTCAGGGTCGCGATGCCGATCGTCCTTCGAGCGGCCCCGGCGCATGTCTCGCGACGCCACTTCGAGAACTTGATGATGTCCGACCGATACGCCGCCAGCGTGTTCGGCGACACCCCGCACTCGGCCATCAAGTAGTGCAGGAACGGCCCGATCGGGTCGCGGTGCGGGTCGGGACGGAGATGATGAGGACGTGTTGACATGACTTCATCAATAAGCCAAGGGTCGCGAAGGCGTCGACCCCTCGACCCCTCGACCCCTCGACCCCTCGACCCCTCGACCCTCGACCCCTCGACGCGCCTGGGTTCCTCGCTTCTTCTTCGGCGAGTTGTGCGGGCGGACTGGAGAACGACGTTGCGAAAATGCGACACGGGCACGCCGCGCGGCGTGCCCGTGTCGTGTTGAGTTCGTCGGTTGACCGTTGCGCCGAGATCGAACTCGGGTTCGTCGATCAGACGCCGACCAGGGCGTCGGTCACGTTCAGCTCGTCGGCGGCGGCGCGAAGCTTTTCCAGGGCGCGGTCCTGGATCTGTCGGACGCGCTCCTTCGAGACGGCCAGGACCTTGCCGACCTGGCTGAGCGAGAGCCGGGGCCGACCGTTGAGGCCGAACCGCAGGGCCAGGACCTCGCGCTCGCGGGGGCGCAGCGACTCCAGCAAGCGGACGATCGTCTCGTCGGTGTCGATCTCCTCGGTGCGGTCCCCCTCGGGGTCGCTCATGGTCTGGAGCAGGTTGAACTGGCCCTCGGCGTCGACGGTGGCGTCGAGCGAGATCGTCGGCCGGGTGGCCGTGTGGATGCGGCGGATCATCTCGCTGAGACGGGACCTCGGGCACGGCGGAACCGTCCTGATCCAGTCCGTCCTGGTTCTGGGCGAGCTGCCGGAGGTGCCGCGGACTGAGCCGCACCGGGTACGCCCCGGCGGCCACGGCCTGCTGCATCGCCTGACGAATCCACCAGGTCGCATAGGTCGCCAGCTTCGTCTCGTGCGACAGGTCGAACCGGTCGATCGCCTCGAGCAGCCCGCAGAAGCCCTCCTGCATCAGGTCGGAGTAGGCGATGCCGCGTTCGCGGAACCGCTTGGCGACGTGGGCCACCAGGCGCAGGTTGGCCATCGCCAGCCGGGAACGGAGCTCGTGGTAACGGCGGGCCAGGACGGCCAGCTGGCGTGCCCTCACGGGAGACCGGCTCGACGCAGGCCAGCGCCACGTACTGCGAGACGTCCAGCGGACCAGTCGTGGCCCGAGGGCCAGTCCACCTCCGGGACCCGGGCCAGTGCCTCGTGCAGCTCTTGCTTGCACGCGTCCAGCTCCCGGAGGAGCTGCCCGTTCCTCCGGTCGTTGAGAGCACGCGGGTCTCGGCCGCCGTCGATGATCGATCAGCTCGTCGATCTCGCCGCTTCGCCGAACGTTGTGCATGGCACTCCTCCGCGAAATCCATCAAGTGGGTGAATTCGAGTTGGGTCGGTCCGTCGGCGCCGCGGCTTCGGGCGCAGATCGTCGCGCGAACTCGGCCAGATGGGCCATCCGATCCCCAAAGCTGGCCGCGACCATCCGGGCCCGCAACTCGGGCGTCAGGGCCTGGCCGCCCACGATCACCGCCGTGCCGTCGGCGGAAACCTCGTCGTGAAACGCCGCGTACGCCCTCGGGAATTGCGTCCGGTCGTCGAGGTAGCTCACCGAGACCCAGGTCACGCGGGGGCGGTGGGCGCGGACCGCCCTGGCGAGCGACGCCAGCGGCAGGTTCACGCCCAGGTTCATCACCTCCCAGCCCAGGTCGCGCAGGACCATCTCGCAGAGCAGGCCGGGCAGGAGGTAGGGGTCGCCCTCGGGCGCGGCGCCGAGGGCCAGCGGGGCGTCGTCCCCGGGGGGACAGCCCTGTTGATCGTGGACGATCTCCATCAGGGCGTGGGTCACCACCCGGGTGGCCCGGTGTTCGTGATAGACGTCGATCGCGCGGGCTTCCCAGTCGTGGCCGATCCGCTGCATGACCGGGCGGATCAGGTCGTCGGCCAGGGCCGTCGGTCCGGCCCCCCGGTAGGCCCCGAGAATCAGGTCGCGCGCCTCCCGCCCCCGACCACTCCGCAGGGTCGTCGCCAGCAGGTCGACCAGCGGCTCGTCGATCCGCCGAGGCGCGATCAACGGGGCCTCGTCCTCCATCAAGAAGCTCAGGCCCTGCATGCGAGCGAACCGCTCGGCCTCGTGTCGAGGGATCAATCGATGCTTGCCGACGGTGCGCGTCGCCCCCAGCACGCCGGAATCCACCCAGCGCTTGACGGTGCTGACACTCACCCCGAGGGCGTTCGCCACCTGTTGCGTCTTCAAGTACGTCCCCGAGATCGTCGTCATGAGCTACATCTCGGCCGTTTGAATGATTTGAACGATTTCTATGATACCGGGTTTGACCAGGATGGCAAGCGGTTATTCGCAATTTTTCCGCATATCGAAGAGAATCGTCGCAAATTTCTCAGGCTTATGATCGTTTTGAACGATTTTTAGGGCCGATTTTCGGATGCGGAAAATGAGCGTTTTGAACGATTTTCAGGGGGACGTCCCGGGCCAATGGCCGCCAAGGATCGCACGAACAAGGATGGGATGGGCGGCTCGGCATGGGCCTCGCCCTGGCGGTTCGGGTGTCGCAACGAACCTGGGAATGATCCGGCCTGGCCGACCGGGCCGCTGGCATGGGGGTCGGGGATTTGCTAGCCTGGCGGGCCGAATGAGGCGGGGGGGATTCGAGGCGCGGTTCATTCAGGGGAGGCGAGAGCGTGGCCAGCGCGGGATACGACAGGGGGCGGCTGATCGACTTGTTGCGGCGGGATGCCTTGCGACGGGGGCAGTTCGTCCTGGCCAGTGGCCGGCAGTCGCATTATTACGTGGACGGCCGCAAGGTGACGCTCTCGGCCGAGGGGGCGGCGGTGATCGCCGACGGCGTGCTCGACCTGCTGGTCGGGCGGCCCGACGTGAAGGCCGTCGGCGGCCTGACGATGGGGGCCGACCCGATCGTCGGCGCGACCCTGGCGCGCCGCCGGCGCGGGGGCGGGCCGACCTGTGCGGGTTCCTCGTCCGCAAGGAGACCAAGGGCCACGGCACCGGACGGCTCGTCGAGGGGCCGCTGGAAGAGGGCATGGCCGTGGCGATCCTCGACGACGTGGCGACGACCGGCGGGTCGACGATCCGGGCCGTCGAGGCCGTCGAGGCGATGGGCTGCCGGGTCGCGCTGGTGATCGCCGTCCTCGACCGGCTCGAAGGGGCCGCCGACGAGTTCCGCAGCCGGGGGCTGGAGTTCCGCAGCCTGGTGACGATCCGCGACCTGGGCGTCGAACCCCTGCCGCCAGAGCACCGGACGGTCCCGGTCGAGCCCTTCCACCCCGACCAGGTCAACCCATTGCCCCCCTTGCAGGGACCATGATCTCCAGTACGGAATGAACAAGTCTCACGCGAAGCCGCGAAGCAGAACACGAAGAAGACTCACGCAAAGCCGCGAAGCCGCAAAGTTCAGAAGGTGGAACGACGATCCACGCAAGGCCGTGAAACCGCAAAATCAAATCAAAGCAAAAATCGTGAATTCATTCCTCTTCGAGTTCTTCCTTTGCGGCTTCGCGGCTTTGCGTGAGTCTTCTTCATTCCGTACTGGAGATCACGCCCCGGTGATCGGCGCGACATCCACGACGTAGATCTGCCGTTGCCCGTGTTTGTGGGTCGAGTCGATGCAGACGCGGCGGCCGTCGCGGTCCCAGCGGGGGTGGAGGTCGCAACGGAACGGGCCGGCGAACTCGGGCGGTTCGGGGAACCGGCCGATATCGATGCGACGGCCGTCGTCGGGGTGGTAGAGCATCAGCGTCTGGATGCGCTGGGCGTCGGGATAGGTGTCGTTGAGGACCCAGCGGCGGTCGGGGGAGTACGAGCAGTGGCCGTCGCGAACCAGCACGTCCTCGCCGACGAGCTGCCAGTCGCCGTTTTCGACGTCCTTCGTCGTGAAGTGGTCCTCTCCCTCGGGGGTGCGGTTCCAGGCCAGGATCGTGCGGTCGTCGCGCCAGTCGAAGTGCGAGACCATGCCGGTGTCCCAGACGACGCGGAGGTCGCTGCCGTCCGGCCGCACGACGAGCATCCGGGTCGCCCAGCCCCGGCCCTCGGGTTGCTTCCAGCGGTGCAGGAAGGTGATCCAGGCGCCGCCGGGGCTGAACAGGGCGTGGTTGAACCAGTGGTCGGCGCCCCGGAAGCTGTCGAGCGGCTCGTGGGCGACGGCCCGCGCGATCGGGACGATCAGGTGTTGAAAGCCCGTCTCGACGTCCATGTGCCACAGGCCGTCGTCCTCCGGGGCCGGGTCATCGGGGGAACGTTCCGGGGCGGCCATGTAGCCATAGCCGGGCCGCAGGCGGTTCAGGCGGTCGAACGGCAGCGAGACGGCCAGCAGCCCGTCGCGGCTCAGGGCGTAGATCGGCCGGGGCAGGGTGCGGGCCTTGCCGCTGTGGACGTCCCGGATCGTGGCCCGGTACGCGCGGTCCGACTCGTCGAACATGTTGTAGATGATCTCCCGATCGGGCGCCGAGCCGAGCCACTGGAGCATCGCCCCCTGCTGCCACGACCAGGCCGTCGTCCGGTCGAGCGGGATGTAGCGGTTATCATCCTCGAGATCGACGATCCCGATATCGACCGCCTCGCCGGGCCTGGGCTGACGGTCGGCGAAGGTGTTGCGGTGGGCGACCAGGAAGCGCCCGCTGAGGTCGAAGGGGGTCTTGTCGTAGTAGCCGACGAAGTGATGCCGAGGACCCTTCGTGACGGCCCGCGCCGGCAGCAGCCGCGTCTCGACCTCGGCCTCGGCGCCCTGCGCCGTCCCGCGCCGACAAGCCCCGACCCGACCCCGGCCAGGGCCGACGCCCACAGGAACGTCCGCCGGTCGATCCGCTCGTTCATGGCTGGTCCCCCTCCGAAATTGGACCCGACGTCGGCCCGACAGGCCCTCGTCGATCACCCCGGGAGGCCCAGTGTCTCGAACGTGCCCGCCAGGGTAATCGACCGGACCGCGGCGGGCCAGGGGGCGGGCCGGGGCGGTGTCGCGACAGATCAACGAGCCGTGATGCTTCGCGGCGACGGCCCGGTCGAGTGGGCTTGCCACCGGCGCGGGGGCTTTCGGATAATCCGGGGCATGCCGCCCCGAGCGGGGCGATTGCCGATGGGCGGACAACCCCGGCAGGGAGGCGGAGACGCCGTCAGGACGGGACGCGAAAGGACCGCAAGAGACATGAAGATCGCCGTCGTCGGAACCGGTTACGTCGGCCTGGTCACGGGCACCTGCTTCGCCGAGAGCGGCAACGACGTCGTCTGCATCGACAAGGTGGCCGAGAAGGTCGAGATGCTCCGCCGGGGCGAGATCCCGATCTACGAGCCGGGCCTCACCGAGCTGGTCCACCGCAACACCGCGGACGGCCGGCTCCACTTCACCACCGACCTGGCCGGCCGGGATCGCCGACGCCGAGATCGTCTTCATCGCCGTCGGCACGCCCCAGGGGCACGACGGCGGCGCCGACCTCAGCGGGCGTCTTCGCCGTCGGCGAGGCAGATCGCCCGCAACCTCAAGGACCGCAAGACGATCGTCGTCAAGAGCACCGTCCCGGTCGGCACCAACGCCGAGCTGGCCCGCCGCATGGCGGCGATCACCGACGTCCCCTTCGACACGGCCAGCAACCCCGAGTTCCTCAAGGAAGGGGCCGCCATCGACGACTTCACCAAGCCCGACCGCGTCGTCGTCGGCGTCCGCCGCCGGGAGGTCGCCGACCAGCTCCACGCCCTCCACGCCCCGTTCCTCCGCACCGACCGCCCGTTTCTGGTCATGACGCCCGAATCGCTCCGAGATGACCAAGTACGTCGCCAACGGCATGCTCGCCACCAAGATCAGCTTCATCAACGAGATGGCCAACCTCTGCGAGGCCTATCGGCGCCGACATCGACGACGTGCGACGCGGCATCGGCCACGACCAGCGCATCGGCTTCAGCTTCCTGTTCCCCGGCGCCGGCTACGGCGGCAGTTGCTTCCCGAAGGACGTCCGGGCCATCATCAAGATGGCCGAGGTCAAGGGCCTGCCCGCCCGGATGATGCACTCGGTCGACGAGGTCAACGAGGCCCAGAAGCACGTCCTGCCCCGCAAGGTGCTCGGCCACCTCGGCGCCGACGCCGAGGGCAAGACCGTGGCCGTCTGGGGCCTGGCCTTCAAGCCCCGCACCGACGACATCCGCGAGGCCCCCGCCCTGGTCCTGATCGACGCCCTGCTTGAAGGCCGGCTGCACCGTGCGCGTCCACGACCCCGAGGCGATGGAGAACGTCCGCGCGCCTCTACGGCGACCGGCTCCCCTTCGCCGAGCACCCGTACGACGCCCTCCACGACGCCGACGCCCTGGCCATCGTCACCGAGTGGAACGAGTTCCGCAACCCCGACTTCCCCCTGATGAAGTCCCGCATGCGCGCGCCCGTCCTCTTCGACGGCCGCAACCTCTACGACCCCAAACGCATGTCCGCCCTCGGCTTCACCTACGAGGGCATGGGCCGCGCCGGGGAGTGATCAATCGGGCGACGGAGCGCCACGGACCGAAGTCCCCTCGGACGACGGGTGGCCGGGCCAGGTCCTCGTGCCCCGATCTTCCCGGCATCACAACCGGGGCACGAGGACCTGGCCCGGCCACCCAGAAACGAAAACGGGTCAGAATGGAGTGGCACGGACCGAAGTCCCCTCGGACGATGGGCGACCGGGGCCACTTGGGGGAGGACATCGACCGTACCGGGCTTACGGTTTTTCCTTCGCGTCGGGCGAGGCATCCGCGGCCGGGCCAGCACCTTTTCCCAGCCGACCGGCTGGGTCCAGGCCTGGGCGTGCTGGTCGGGGTAGACCGGGTTCTCGGGGGGCTGGCTTGAGATGACGACGGCCCGCACGTAAAGTTCCTCGCCGGTGAGCTGGTAGCGGGCGGTCGGGCCCTCGACCGTGGCGAGCACCTTGCCGACGTCGTCCGAATAGCGCTGGGTGACCGGCAGTGGTTTGCCGTCCTTGTCCTGGACGGGCTTGCGGGCCCGGTCGTAGCCGGTGAGGGTGCCGATGAACTGCGTCGTGTACGACGCGCCGGGCTCGGCCTGGACCTTCAACTCCAGCGTGGCGGCCTTCGGGTCGTACTGGACGTCCTCGAGGGCCACGCCGCTGGAGGCGTAAAAGTCGCCGGTTTCCAGGCCCTCGATGATCGACTCGGGGGTCAAGAACGGGGCGCGGACCTGGATCCAGCCCCGGCCCGGCGAGGCGCCGTCCGTGCCGAAGTAGTTGTGGGAATCGTCGTTGCCCAGGCCATACAACGGGGCCTCGTGCATCTCGGCGATGCGCAGGGTGTTGATGATGTCCCACATCC
Organism: uncultured Isosphaeraceae bacterium; assembly: GCA_963779675.1. Classification (GTDB taxonomy): domain Bacteria; phylum Planctomycetota; class Planctomycetia; order Isosphaerales; family Isosphaeraceae; genus CAVZZM01. The sequence goes on along the minus strand of CAVZZM010000009.1, from coordinate 147,127 downwards.
GATCAATGCCGACGTGGGTCTCATCGCCGAGCTGGTTGACGCTGGGGTGGCCGTTGTAGACCTCGAAGAACCGTTCGCGGGTGACCATCGCCAGCTCCTCGGCGGTGATCGCGTAGTGGAAGTTGGGGTGGTTCATGTGGGTGACGATCGGTTGCCCGAGCCGCTTCGCCTGCTCTTCAACCGCCGCCAGGTTGCGCTCCATCGTATCGACGACGCTCTTGCCCCCCTGGGGCTTGACCGCCTCGATCAGGTTGCTGGCGTTCATGTGGATCGGCTTCTTCTCGAAGTGATCGGAGATCTCCTCGCCCTGGATCAGCAGGAAGCTGCCGGGCCGCTCGAACCGCGTGCGGTACTCGCCCAGCGGCTTGAGCCGCACCTGGAGTACGCCGTCGACGGTGCGGGTCATCACCCAGGCGTCGCCGAAGCGTTTTTTGTAGCGCGCGAGCCCCTCGTCCCCGGCCGGCTTGCGGGCCTTCGCCGCGTCGATCCAGCGCTCGCCCTGTCCCAGCGTGTTGTGGTCCGAGAGAGCGAGGAACTGGTAGCCGTGCCGGACGTACCAGTCCACGATCATCTCCGGGTAATCGTTGCCGTCGCTCCAGAGCGAGTGGGTGTGCAGGTTCCCCCGGTACCACCGAGGCCCCCCGTCCTGATCGACGGGCGGTTCGCCCTGAGCCATAACATTCGTACCGACCGCAATAATGGCAACGAAAAGCACCCAGGATCGTCGCATCAATACTCCCCTCATGTTGGTGACAGAGCCGTCAAGGCTGGTTCTGTCTCGTCACCAACATGCTACCCGCTCCGACCGGGCCGACCAACCCTCCTCGAGGCCGTCCGATGGCGTCGACCGATCCCGTAGTCCCCCGAGCTCGCTGTCGCAGTCGTTTTCCGGGAGTGCGAGGCCCCGCCGACCATTGTTCGGACAACGATTTTTCTGGCCCAATTCACGATTCCCATTCATGCGTCTTCCTTTCAGGGCATGATCTCGGCTTCCTCCTCAGCCTCCACCAATTCTTCCTCCTCCTCCACTTCTCCCCTGAGTGCAGCCGCTTCCTCTGCGGCATCTTGTTCCTCAAGCCACTTCAACTTGAGTCGGGGGTCATCCTTCATGGCCGTTTCGAGTGCAAGGGTTTCCCGATATTCCCGGGCGTCTGCCGTCATCGTCCATCTGGCGTCCAGCCCCATCTCATCAAGGGCTTTCTTGATGTCTTGCAGGCTGACCCTGAAGAACTCCTTCCTCCTGTTCACCTTGTTGACCTGCATGGAGAGGAACTTCTTGTGAAGGGACGTTTCGAGGTTCGGCGCATTCTCGGAATAAATCATTGCATGAACATCGAATGCGAATGGAACGGAGGCATCTCCGAGTTCCCTCACCCTGTCCAGAGGCTCGAGTCTCCTGGTGAGGCCAATCTTGTACACATCTTCCCCAAACGAACCTATATTGGAAATAATATAAACGTGACCACATTTTGTCTGTTGAGCCATCGAGATGGCCCTCTGGTTCCGTTCCTCAGCTTCCTTGAGCTTGAGATTCAGCCCATCAAGTTCTTCCTCATATTTAGCTTTCTCTTCATCGCTGGCCAACTCGAACTCTCTCCTGGCTTTCTCCAGGGCTCTGGTGAGAAGTTCCTCCACTCGATGGGCTTGCTTGATGGCCCGTTCATACTCTCTCTTGGCTTTCGCTTCTTCCCTGATCTGCTCTCTGATTGCCCGCTGTTCCTCGCGCTGCTTGTCCTTCAGGTTCTGAACAGCGACAGCCCATTTGTATTCTTCAAGCCGGGCTTCGAGGAACTCCGGGTTGATTCCGGCGCCTTTGAAGACACTTCCATTATCATTCACAAGGGCAAAGGCGTCTCTGATCTCCTGAATTTGCTTCCCCTGGTTGGCTGTCTTGACCCTGGCAAGGATCGAGTCCACCTTCCCGTTGAAGGCGCTGAGGACAAAGTTGATCGCGTAATCCCTCTTCCATCCCTCGGCATAGTTACACGTCGCGGCGGTGCCGTTCCTTTCCATGATCCGGGTTCGTTCCCTGGCAAGCTTCAACTTCCCGCCGGCATCGTGGAAGCCATAGTCCTCCGCCAACTCGTCAAGGAAGTGGGATGCGGGGACGATGTAAACGCCCGAATAACCTTCCACCTGGTTCTTGTAGGCCCGGGCGGCAGCCTCGTAATGGTCATGCGATTTGAGGATCTCGTATGCCTTACCAGCGATCTCTTCCGCCCTCCGCTCGGCCTTCAACCGGATCTCGACGGCGGAAGTCGTGGCCCACTCCAGGGTTTCCTCAGCCTTTTGGGTCTTCTCCTTGGCGTCCTTCCTGGCCTCTTTCAGGACCTCCCTGGCATTCTTCTGGGACTCGGCGAGCAGGGCATCCGCCTGAGCCCTGGCAATCCTCAGAGAGTCCCTGGCATTCAGAAGGGCCGCCTCAGCCTCGGTCTTCATCCTCTTGGCCTGATCGGTCGCCTGGTTTGTGGCACTGGTCAGGATCCCATCGGCCCGGGTCTGGGCCTGCTCGAGAATGAGATCCGCTTCCTCCCGAGCCTGTTTCAACCTGGCATCAATCTCATCCTTGATCCTTCGACCCTTTTCTATGAGTCCCGGGACGTGCCGAATCTTATCAAGCGTTGAGAGTTCCTGGTGTAGAGCTTCACGTTCTTGTTCCAGTTGAGAGACCTGGGCATCAAGCTCCGTTTTCTTCAGAAAGCCATAGAGCCCAAACGCGACGGAAACGAGGATCACCAGCCCAAAAATCACATAAATCATTGTGTAGTCCGTCCTTTCTTCTAGACAGCCGCAGCCTCTGGACCGTCAGGATAAAAGGGAGCAACCAATCAATCAAGTGGTCGACCGGCCGACCTGCATGCCCTCGTCGGCATGGAACAGCGTCGAACCGGAACCGTCACCGCTCGCGTTGCTTTTCCGAAACATGGGGCACACTTGCGAACAGAGACGTTCCGGTTGCGTATGGGATGGCAGGATGGTTGCGACCGGGGCAGGCCGGGCCGGAGGCGTGGCGGGGGGTGCTCGGTCCCTTGCCGGTCGGCCGATCGTCCACGGTTCGGGGCGTTGACTTTGCGGGGGGCCTCTTTGCGCGGTGTGTGGAAAGCCGTTAAACTTGGTTACGTCGTCATTCTGTGATGGTATTGAGATTTTTATCCGCCCTCTCGCCTCGCGGCCCTTCGGGAATTGTGGATGATCTCGCGACTTTCGGGCAAAACACGCCGCCGGATCGCACGCCGAAGCCGAGGGCGGACCCGGTCGGGGCGTCGGCGGGTGTGCCCGTTGCTGGAGGTGCTCGAAGGGCGAGTGGTGCTCTCGACGTTCACCATCACGTCGCCGACGCGCTTCGGGACGCTGCCGGCCGACGTGACGCCGGTCGGCGGGATCGTGCTCGACCTGGTCGGGGTGAACGGGCGTCGGGTGGTCAGTCAGGTCCCGGCGCAAGAGCTGTTCAAGGGCCAGTTTGACACGGGCACGCCGGTGGACTACCGGGGGAACCCGGGGACCATCGGCATCCAGGCCGGCTTCTCGACGCAGGTTCTTGACGCGCTCGGCGGCGGCCTGGCCGAGCTGGCGGTGCGGCTGACCGTCTTCGACGGCGACACCGCCGCCCCCAAGGACTTCGACCTCGACGACAACACGCTCCTGCTCAACGGCCTGCCGGTCGGCAACTTCAGCGACGTGGTGACCGAGCGCACCGACAAGGCCGGCCAGGCCGTCGAGTCGCTCAACCCCCTCGGCGGGTTCCGCGACAATGCCCTCGACACCGGCTTCTTCCGCGCGACCGACCCGGCCGTGCTGGACGCGATCTTCCAGAGCCTCCAGGACGGCGGCTCCGTCGCCTTCCAGCTCCTCGATGCCGACCCCTACGACAATGTTTTCGACTTCACGCAGGGGATCGACGGCAGCCTGATCGATGTCGGCCGGCTGCCGAGGGTCGAGAACGCCGCGCCGGTGATCGCCACGATCACCACCAACGGCCCCCTTCCGGAAGGGAGCGTCGCGCGGGTGGTCGTCTCGGCGAGCGACCCCGACGGCCCCGCCGACCCGCTCACCTACGCCTTCGACCTGGACGGCGACGGGATCGCCGACATCACCGGCGCCTCCCCCGTCCTGGAGTTCCCCGTCACCAACGAGGGCGTCGTCACCGTCGGCGTCCGCGTGATCGATTCCATCGGCGCCGAGGCCGCGGGCACGGCGGTCGTCAACATCGTCAATGTCGCCCCGTCCGTCACGCCCTCGCCTTCGCGGGACCACCGACGAGGGGACCGCGACCACCTTCGACCTCGGCACGATGGCCGACCCCGGCCTCGAAGCGGGCTGGACGATCACCGTCAACTGGGGCGACGGCTCGCCCGCGAGACATTCACCGTCCACCAGACCGGCCCGCTCGGCGTGCTCGGCCACACCTACGCTCAGGACGGCGCGTACCAGGTCGGCCTCACAGTCGATGACGGCACGGACATCGGTTCGTCGACGTTCGCCGTTAACGTCGTCAATGTCGCGCCGACCCTCACCGCGCCGTCGTCGCAAACCACCGATGAGGGGACCCCGACGAGCTTCGATCTGGGTTCCTTCACCGATCCGGGGGCGTTAGACCGTTGGACCGTCACCGTCGACTGGGGCGACGGCTCGCCTGTCGAGACGTTCCACGTCACGCACGCTGGCCCGCTCGGGACGCTCGACCACAACTACGCTCAGGACGGCGCGTACCAGGTCGGCCTCACGGTCGAGGACGGGGCGGACACTGGTTCGTCGACGTTCGCCGTTAACGTCGACAATGTCGCGCCTATCCTCACCGCGCCGACCGCGCAGGACACCGACGAGGGGACCGCGACCCCCTTCGACCTCGGCACGCTGGCCGACCCCGGCCTCGAAGCGGGCTGGACGATCACCGTGAACTGGGGTGATGACACGCCTGATGAGACATTCACTGTTTACCAGACCGGCGGCCTCGGATCGCTGGGCCACACCTATGCCCAGGACGGACGTTATCGCGTGACCACGACCGCCCGCGACGGGCAGGACCAGGGCGCGTCGGGCTTCGAGGTCACGGTCGGGAACCTGCCGCCGTCGATCGATTCGGCCACGATGCCGACGTCGGTGGCGCGGGGCGACCCGGCGACGCTGGACCTGCGGGTCTCCGACCCGGGGGTGCGCGACGCGCTGCTCGTGACGGTGGACTGGGGCGACGGCACGACGACGACCGTCCCCCTGGCCGCCGGCACGACCGCCACGACCCTCACCCGGCCGTTCGACGTCGCGATCGGCGGGCAAACGATCACGATCACCCTGGAAGACGACGCCGGCGCCCGCGTCCAGACCACGATCGGCCTGGACGTGCTGGCCCAGGACAGTCCCTTGCCGATCCAGGGCGACATCGAGCCGTTCGTCGCCCCGCCGCCGGTGCCGCCCAACCCCTCGACACCGTTCGGCGCGTCCTCCGGGCCCCCGACAACGATCGGGCTGACTTCGGGGTCATCCGGCACGCCGCCGGCAACCAACCAGAGCCTGCGGGGCGAGGCGCCGCTGCCCGCGCCGCCGTCCTCCCCCGGCACTCCCGACGACGACGACCCCAGCCCCGAGAACGCCGGGCCGCCGGCCCCGCCGCCCCCGCCCGGTGATGGCGCCGCGGTCGCCGCCGAAAACCAGGCCGCCGGCGGGACCGCCGGCCCGGAGGTCGTCCTCCTCGCGCAGAGCCCCGACAACGCGCCCCCGGTCGTCGCGTCGGACGCGGCCTCGAACGACGCCGGCCCTCCCGCCCCGCCACCGCCGGGGCCGACCGACACGGCCACCGACGACGACCGCCACGGCAGCGGCGCCGTCCTGACCACCATCCTGGTCGTCGCCGTCGTCCGACAGCGGCAACCGCGATCCCGAGGTCGTCGCATGAACAAGTTCCGCCGCCATGTGGGGGGCGTGGGCCGCTGACGGGGACCTCCGCCGGACGGTTCCGGCCGGACGCGGCGTGTCGTCTCGGAATTCGTCCGAGAAGGCACTTGTCGTCGAGTGCCAATGACAATACGGTGGGATAACAGATAACAGAATTCCATGATGGCAAACAACTTTTGTCATCGGGCATCCCGCCGTATCGTCATTGGCGGCCTGGAGCGGGTTCCGCTTGAGTGTCGAGGTCGCCGCCGTTCTGTGTCGGTCAGCCCGATAAGGATTGTGCGGAATTGGTCCGGGCAGAGTGGAAGATGGTAGGTGTCCGCTTCCCGTCCTGGATCTCGCGGGTGGCCGGTCCAATTCCGTAATCCTCATCCGCCGGACCGATGAAGACCCGGCAGCCCTGCGAAACCCATCCGACCCGGACTCGATGTCGTTCTCGTCGCCCTTTGTCATTCGAACCACGATTTCCGGGAGGGCCTGCCGTGCTCGGACAACGCTTGCGACTGTTCTCCCGGAAGCGCATGGGGCCGCCGGATGAGGAGCGGCGTCCCCTCGTGACCGAGGACCGTGACCGCCACCGGAACTACCGACGGCAACCCTGACAGCCGATCTCGGTTCGCACGACCGCGAACGCGAGCGCGACGACCTCGACCCGGGCATGGGTTACGAGTTGTTGCTCTACGGCAACGAGCAGATCCTGCGGGGCTCGGACAACGGCACGCTGGTGGCGTTCGCCGCGATCGCCTTCCAGCAGATCCGCGGTCGGGGCTTGCTGCACAACGACGTGGGCTGCGGCATCCTGATGCTCAGCGTGCTGCTCTGCGCCGCGGTGCATTTCCTGATCGGCTACGCCTACATCGGCCGGGCCCGCCGGATGATCGGCCGCCAGGAGGAGCAACGCGCCCACGAACGCTCGCGACGGCGCTACCTGGCCCTGGCCCTGATCGGCCTGTTCGTGCAGTTCGTCCTCGTCATCGTCGGCACGGTGCTGATCCTGATCGAGACCCCCCCGACTTGGCTGAGCGAACCCCTGTCCGCGATCTTCGAGTGATCGCGGATGGAATCGGCCCCATCTGTTGCCTTGCCCACGGCTTGCAGGGCCCCGCCTGGCCGATTCCAGATTCCAGATTCCAGAGGACAGGAGGACGGGTTCCAGAGGACAGGTTCCAGCACGGCCGATGGCCAATGGGCCAATCACCTATTCCGAGGATGAGGAATCCTGGAATCCTGCCCTCTGGAATCCTGTCCTCTGGAATCCGATTCTCGGCCCTCGGCCATGCCGTCCTCAACGGGACGGGTTGTGGCCGGCCCGGGCTGGCCGCGTCGGCGCCGTCGGGCGGTGGCGAGCAGGCCGAGGCCGCCCAGGGTGGCCAGCGCCAGCGACGATGGTTCGGGCACGACCGTGAACCGGAAGTACTGGTACGCGCGGTTGCCCAGGCGCCGGTGACCTGGCCGCCGGAGTAGTTCAGCACGTAGTTGCCGGCGGCGGTCGTGTCGTTCGGCACGACCTGGAAGCCGTCGTATACGTCGTTCGAGTAGCCCCCGAGGCCCACGTAGTAGTCACCGGGGGCCAACCCGGCGAGGCTGAGCTGGCTCTGGGACGTGCCGCCGCTGGCGTCGTCGTTCTGGTCGAGCAGGAACCCCTCGGCGTTCCAGAGGGCGAGCTGGGTGTCGAAATTGCTGCCGAAGGTGTCGATCGTGCCGGTCGCGACGTCGCCCAGGTCCACGAACGACAACGGCGCGACCACCTGCGACAGCAAGAGCTGGATGCTGTAGGTCGCGTCCCCGGTGCCGACCGAGCCGTCGAGCCCGAGATACGAGTCGGCCGACAGGTAATACGTGCCGGCGCGTAGCAAGGCGGCGGGGTCGGGCGTCGCGGCGTCGGCGTAGAACGCGGCGACGTCCCCCTGGGTCGCGACCTTGCCGCTGCCAGGATCGGTCGCGGTCGCCAGGCTGTTCAGCACGAAGAAATCCGGGTCGCCGGTCGCGGCGTCGAGCTGCACGTTGAGCAGCAGCGTCCGGTCGAGGACGAACCGGTAGACGTAATCGTTGCCCCAGTTGCCGGCCGTGTTGCTGGTGTTCGGATAGATCGTGGCCTCGTTGCCGGCCCCGGCGGTGCTGCCGGAGACGGCATGGCCGCCGATCCCGAGCGTGCCGAGGTCCTGGTTGACGATGAAGTCAGCCGTTGCCGTTGCCGAGCCCGGCCGTGGCCCGAGCAGGCCCATCATTACCATCACCAACACCAACACCGGGATCGTGTGTTTCGGTCGCATCCAGGAACTCCGCAACAAGGGGCCAAGGCAAGCCGACCGTCCGTCCCTGGACCAGCGTGGGAGGCAACCGCCCGTGACGTGACCGTTCCGTCCACCGACGGTCACTTGCGCACGTTCCGACGGGATTCATCTAAGATGACGTGACCGCTGTCTCGTTGCAAGTCCGTCCTGCATGCATTCTCCAGGGGACCGTGATCGGCCCTGGCAGGGCCCGTCACCGACGCGCCGGTCGCTTGCCGCCCCGGGCCCGGGTGCTGTACGATGCGAATCGGGCCGGAACTCCCATCCGAGACCGCCCCCATCCCCATCTCGACCCGATCCGCCCCGGGCCTCGCGCCCGGCGTCGCGACATCATCAACAGTCCAGGATCGCACCATGAGACGCACTCGCTCGGGACGCCATAACTCGAACAGGTTTCTACGATTGAGCATCGCGTGGCGGATCGCGGCGGCCGTCATCCTGACGGCCCTGGGGGCCGTGACAACACCGACACTCGCCCGCGCCGATGAAGACGCCGCCCCGGGCCCGGTCGCGGCCCGGATCAAGGTGCTGTTCCTGGGCGACAACGGCCACCACGTGCCCGCCGAGCGGGCGGCGGAGCTGGTCGGCCCGATGGCGAAGGTGGGGATCGACGTCGCCTACACCGACAGCCTCGACGACCTGAACCCCTCGAACCTCGCCCGCTACGACGCCCTGCTCATCTACGCGAACCACGAGGACGATCGCCCCGGAGCAGGAGCGGGCGCTGCTCGAATACGTCGAGGGCGGCGGCGGGCTGGTCGTCGCTGCACTGCGGGTCGTACTGCTTCCTGAATTCGCCGGCATACGTGCGCTCGTCGGCGGCCAGTTCAAGAGCCACGAGACGGGCACCTTCACCGCGCAGATCGTCGCAGCCCGACCACCCGGCGATGAAGGGCGTGGCCGAGTTCGAGGCCTGGGACGAGACGTACACCCACGACAAGCTGACCGACGACCGCACCGTGCTGATGGTCCGCGAGGCCGAGGACGGCCGGGCCGAGCCCTGGACGTGGGTTCGCACGCAGGGCAAGGGCCGGGTCTTCTACACGGCCTCCGGGCACGACGAGCGGGTCTTCACCAACCCCGGCTACCACGAGCTGGTGGCGCAGGGCATCCGCTGGGCGGTCGGCGCGGCCCGACTTCCTCTGGACCACCGCCCCCTTCACCCGGTCGCCGGGCGAGCTGCCGGACTACCGGGGCGACGCCGCCTCCGACCGCAACAAGGGCGAGGGCCGGCTCCACGACATGCAGGACCCGCTCTCGGTGGCCGAGTCGATGCGGCACATCAGCGTGCCGGGCGGCTTCCGGGTCGAGCTGTTCGCCGCCGAGCCCGACATCGTCAAGCCGATCTGCATCGCCTGGGACGACCGCGGCCGCGCCTTCGTGGCCGAGTCGATCGACTACCCCAACGAGAAGAAGCCGCTCGGCGCAGGGCCGCGACCGCATCACCCTCTGCGAGGACACCGACGGCGACGGCCGGGCCGACGAGTTCACCGTCTTCGCCGAGGGCCTGAGCATCCCGACCAGCATGGTCTTCGCCCGCGGCGGTCTGATCGTCACCGCAGGCCCCCGACGTGCCTGTTCCTGAAGGACGCCGACGGCGACGACGTGGCCGACACGCGCGAGGTCCTGTTCTCCGGCTTCCACACCGACGACACCCACGCCGGGCCGAGCAACCTGCGGCTGGGCCTCGACGGCTGGGTCTACGCCACCGTCGGCTACGCCGGGTTCGAGGGGAGGTCGGCGGCACCCGGCACCAGTTCCGCCAGGGCCTCTTCCGGTTCCGGCCCGACGGGTCGGAGCTGGAGGTCCTCACCTCCTCCAGCAACAACACCTGGGGGCTGGGGTTCACCGAGACGGGGGAGGTCGTCTATTCGACGGCCAACGGCGAGCACTCGTCGTTCCTGGCGATCCCCAACCGCGCCTTCGAATCGGTCCGCGGCTGGCTGGGCAAGGGGAACGCCCCGATGGCCGACCATCGCGAGATGCACCCGCTGACCGTCTACCGGCAGGTCGACTGGTTCGGCCAGTTCACCGCCGCCGCCGGCCACGCCGTCTACACCGCCCGACGGTTCCCGGCGAACTACTGGAACCGGATCGCCTTCGTCTGCGAGCCGACCGGCCACCTCGTCCACATGGACCTGCTGGAGCCCGACCGGCAGCGGCTTCGTCACCCACGACCGCTTCAACCTGTTCGCCAGCACCGACGAGTGGACGGCGCCGATCGTCGCCGAGACCGGCCCCGACGGCGCCGTCTGGGTCGCTCGACTGGTACAACTACATCGTCCAGCACAACCCCACGCCCATCGGCTTCGAGACCGGCAAGGGGAACGCCTACGAGACCCCCCTGCGCGACAAGTCGCACGGCCGCATCTACCGCGTGATCGACGAGAAGGGCGGCACCACGCCGCCGGTCGACCTGCACGACGCGACGCCGGAACAGCTCGTCGAGACCCTCACGCACGAGAACCAGTTCTGGCGGTTGCAGGCCCAGTGGGCGCTGGTCGAGCGGGGCAAGACGGACGTCGTCCCCGCCCTGATCGCCCTGGCCGCCGACCGCACCCTCGACGCCACCGGCGAGAACCTGCCGGCCCAGCACGCGCTGGACGACGCTCGCCGGCCTGGGCGCCTTCGCCGATCGCCGACGCGAAGACGGCGGCCCTGCCGGGCGATTCGCTCCGCCACCCCGCCCCCGGCGTGCGCAAGGCGGCGGTGGCGACCCTGCCGAGGGACGAGGCGGGGGCCAGGGCGATCCTGGAGGCGAACCTGCTCGACGACCCCGATCGCCGCTCGTCCGCCGCGCCGCGCTGCTGGCCCTGGCCGGGATGCCCGCTTCGTTCGACGCCGGCCGGGCGGTCGCCGCGCTGCTGCGGCGCCCCGAGAACGCCGGGGACCGCTGGATTCCGCCTGGCCGCCACCAGCGCCGGCGCCCGGCACGACGCGGGGTTCCTGGCCGGGCTGCTCGCGCAGGTCGCGGGAGCCACTGCCCGACGGCGGTCCTCGACTGCCGTCCGGATCGTCGCCGAGCACCGCGCGCGCGGCGACGGCCCGACGGCTCGGCTGACGGCCGTCCTCGGCGGCGTCGTCCCGCGGCCGTCGGCCCGATGTCGTCGAGGCGTTCCTGGCAGGGCCTGGCCGCCGGCTGGCCCGAGGGCCGCGCCTGACGCTCGACGAGTCGCATCAGGAAAGCGCTGGTCGCCCTGATGGATCGGCTCGACCCGGCCGGTCAGCTCGCACCTGGCGACCCTGGCGACGCCGCTGGGGCCTGGGCGAGCGGTTCGCCGACGGCGATGGCCGCGCCTGCGCGACCGGCTCGCCGCCGCGGTGGCCGATCCCGACGCGGACGCCGCGGCCCGCGTCGCCGCCGCGCGACGGCTCGTCCAGCTCGCCCCGGACCGCGACACGCTCGACCGGATGCTCGAGGAGGTCTCGGCCCGCTCGACCCCCGAACTGGCCTCCGGCCTGCTCGACGCCGCCGCGCAGGCCGACACCGCCGACCTCGGCGCGGCGCTGGTCGACCGCTGGGGACGGCTCACCCCGGCCCTCCGTCAGCAGGCGCTCGACGTGCTCCTGCGGCGGCCGGAGTGGACCCGCGCGCTGCTCGACGGCATCGCCGCCGGGACGATCTCCGCCAGCGACCTCGGCGCCTCGCAGGCCCAGCGGCTCGGCAGCCACCCGAACCGGCCGATCGCCCGACGGGCCGGCGAGCTGCTCGCGCAGGGCGGCCGGCTCGCCAGCGCCGACCGGCAGGCGGTCCTCGACAAGTTCCTCCCGCTGACCGAGAAGACCGGCGACGCCGAGCGGGGCCGCGAGGTGTTCAAGTCGGTCTGCGCCACCTGCCACCGCCACGGCGAGATGGGGGCCGACATCGCGCCGAACCTGACCGGCTTCGCCGTCCACCCGAAGGAGAAGCTCCTCACCGAGATCCTCGACCCGAACCGCTCGGTCGAGGGCAACTTCCGCCAGTACACCGTCGCCACCGCCGACGGCCGCGTCCTGAACGGCCTGCTCGCCTCCGAGACCGCAGACGGCCCTGGAGCTGATCGACAGCGAGGCCAACCGGCACGTCGTCCTGCGCGACGACATCGACGAGATCGTCGCCTCCGACAAGTCGCTGATGCCCGAGGGCTTCGAGACCCAGCTCACCCCCGAGCAGATCACCGACCTGCTCGAGTTCCTCACCGCCAAGGGTGCATTATGTGCCGATCCCCCTGTCCGGCGCGGCGACCGTCGCCAGCGACCGCGGCATGTTCTACAGCGAGGACTCCGAGACCGAGCGGCTGATCTTCCCCGAGTGGTCCCCCAAGATGGTCGAGGGGGTGCCGTTCGCGCTCGTCGACCCGCAGGGCGGCCGGGTGCCGAACGTCATCCTGCTGAACGGCCCGAACGGGCGCATCCCGCCGACGATGCCGAAATCGGTGACCGTCCCGTGCAACACCACGGCGAAGGCGATCCACCTGCTCGGCGGCGTCAGCGGCTGGGGCTTCCCCGGCGGCGCGGTCGGCTCGACCTCGATGATCGTCCGCCTCCACTACGACGACGGCACGACCGAGGACCACCCCCTCAAGAACGGCGTCCACCTCGCCGACTACATCCGCCGCGTCGACGTCCCCGGCTCCGCGTTCGCCTTCCTGCTCCGCAACCAGCAGGTCCGCTACCTCGCCATCGCCCCCCGCCGCCCCGACGAGCCGATCGCCACCATCGAGTTCGTCAAGGGCGACGACGCCACCGCCCCCGTCGTCATGGCCGTGACCGTCGAGCGGCCTTGAGGACATCGTCATCGTGGCCGCGATCTTGCGATGTCCGGCCCTGCCCCGCTGGCGTGGGCAGGGCACCCGGCGGCCACCCTCATCCGTAGTTGGTGATCAACAGTTCGTTGATGTTCCGATTCCCCGAATTCAGGTTGATCTCGCGACGGCTGGCGATCGAGTGCATGGTATAGCCGTCGAACAGCGTTCGGACGAAGGGCGTCTCGCTGTTGCTGACGGCCCACCTGATGCCTCGTCCGTCAAGCTCCCGGCAGACGGCGGCCAGCCGGATGTGGTCGTTCGCTCGGAACTTCCACCTCGTGTAGCGATCGAAGTCGGAGTAGCCGCCCTGCTTGAAGTACGGCGGGTCCATGTACACGAAGTCGTCGGCGGTCACGTCGGCCAGGCTCAGCTCGAAATCACCATGCCGAATCTCGACGCCGCGCAGGCATCGGGCGACCGCTTCCAGGTTTTCGGGGTCGTAATAGCGGCGGTCGTACGCTCCATACGGTACATTGAACTGGCCCTTCTGGTTGACCCGGAACAGACCTCGGAAGCACGTTTTGTTCAGGTAGATGAGCTGGGCGGCACGTTGGTGGAGGTCGAGTGTCTCGGGTGGGACCCTGCGAACCCGCTCGTACTCTTCTTTCGTGTTCACCATCACGTCGAGGTATCTGGCAACGAGGAGGTGGTCCGTGCGGATGGCGTCGTAGGTATTGAGCAGCCAGTCGTTCCGGTCGCCGATGATGGCCGTCTCGGGTTGGAGGGCCAGGAGAACACTGGCGCCGCCGATGAAGGGCTCGCAATACCTGGCGAAATCGTTCGGGAAGTATCGGATCAGGTGGTCGGCGAGGGCCTGCTTGCCACCTGCCCACTTCAGGATCGGCCTGGCGTCGAATAGGAATTTCATGCCGCCATGATACTTTTAGTCTGTAGACTGTCAAGTCGCATTCCGTAACGTCGTTTTCGATGTTATCCAAGAACGAACAATGTTTGGCCTTCGGTCGGGCTGTTCGCCGAATCCGGCTCTCGCGGGGGCTTTCTCAGGAGGCGCTGGCCGGCATGGCGAACATTCATCGAACCTATATCGGAGGCGTCGAGAGGGGGGAACGAAACCCCACCCTGACGATGATCCATCGCCTGGCCGATGCTCTCGGCGTCGCTCCCACCACGTTGCTGGAACACGACGGATGGCAGTCTTCCGATGACGATTGATAAGAAGTGGCGGCAACTCGGGTGGAGGCATCCCCTCTGGGATTACGTCCGCTTCTATACCGTGGTCCGAGGCCAGAAGGCGGACCTGCGAGAAAAGTGGATCGCGAACATGAGGGACGCCAGGTTGGAGATCGTGCCGGGCCAGTACATCCCCATTGATCCGGAAGATGCACGGCTGTTTTTCGAGTATCTCGACGCCAGAGACGAGCATTTCGACGAGGCAACCGATCTTCTTCGCACCGAGGAAGAGGCCCTGGCGTTCTGTCGTCATATCGAAGTCGAGGCGAGCACGAACGCGACCCGGTTGGCTGGCTATCATCAATCTTCGAAGTCTCTGATCGCCGGGGTTGCCGCGGTCGCGCAGTTGGTTTGTGACGAGAAGGGGACTCAATTCGTCCCGAACCCCCAACGGCGGTGTGCCTGGTTGGTCGAAAACCATCTGCACGTCACCGCTCGGAACCTCGACGGGGCGATCCCTTCACTGGCGAATCCCAGCATTATCTGGGAGATCAAGGAATACTGGGGCAAGACCAAAGGCGGCAGCAAGATGAGTGATGCCGTCTACGAGTGCAACCTCGTCGGTCGTGAACTCAGGGAGTTTGAAGAGCGATCGAAGGCGAGGATCACGCATATCGTCTTCGTGGATGGGAAGGAGCAGTGGTCCTACCGCCAAGCGGACCTGAAGCGATTCCTCGACCTGTTCCATCAAGGACTTATTGACCATCTTCTGGTCGGCCGAGAGGTCGAGACGAAATGGAAGTCGACGCTCGCCTCATTGCTCTGAAAGGAGACGGAAGGATGGCATGGCGTTGAGTTGAATTGCTTGCAAGTATCCTCCCGCTGACCGCCCGCCCCGCTTCGGGACGGGCGCCGACCGTGCCCAGGCGCGACGGTGGCCCGCCCCGGTTGGATCCAGCGGGGTGGCGCTGTGACGAGAGGGAGTCGACCCGACCCGGATCAGATCTCCCGCGGCGCCGTCCGGATTGCTCCTACCGTGGCCACCCGCGCAGTCCGACTTTCAGGCTCGGACCGCCGTCGCGACGACGTACTCGGCCGCCTGGTCCTCGTCAGACCTTCGCCTCGCCCTGCGGCGCAGCAGGGCGAGGCCGGCGACGCCCGCGGACAGCAACGCGAGGGCGGACGGCTCGGGGACCGGGTTGACGCGCACGTAGTCGTAGTCGACGTTCGCCCCGAGCCCGGTCACGGTGTAGCCGTCTCCCCAGCTGAAGAAGTTCCAGCTCGGGATCGACGGGGCGATCCCGGTGGCCTTCAGCACGCCGTCGATGTAGAGGCGGACGGTGTTGCTGTTGCCGGGCGATTCGAGCCGGTAGGTGTGCATCGCGAAGACGTCGATCGGGACGAGGATCGGGCTCGTGGAGGTGTTCAGCTCGACCCCGTCGGCCGAGAGGTTCACGAAGTAGCGGTACAGGCCGTCGGCCGCCTGGAACCCGGCCCCGCCGGGGTTCGGGGTGTTGATCTGCAGGACCTGCATCCGGACTTCCATCGCGAAGTCGTCGGCCGCGTTGAGCATGCCGTTGTAGCTCAGGTCCTTGGGGGACCAGTACTGCGCGCGCCGAAGATGTCCAGCGTGCGCTGGTGGAGCAGCCCGCCCGAAACCGAGAACAGCTGCGACTCCGTGAGGGCGCTGGTGTTCACCAGGCCGATGTCCGGGCTGGCCGTCGGCAGGACGCCGTCCTCATCGAACTCGATCGCGAACGAGAATTCGGCCCGGACGTCGCGCCCGACGCCCCGAGCAGCACAACCACCAGAGCCGCAAGCCGCTTCCACGGATGAGACATCGAGTGTGAACCCTTCCCGGCGGACGCGTTGACTCGTCCTCGCGCGTCCGTCTCCGCCGCGACGGCGAGGCCGGCCCCACGCAGGCCGACTCACCCGTCGCGATCGGAACTGATAGTACACGTGATTGATCGCACGCTCAATGTAATGTTCCGAGAAATGTCGGAAAAATCAACACGGCGCGAGATGACCCGAACATGTTGCCCCGTGGGTGGCCGAAGGACCACGAAACGCGTCGAGGAACCCCGCCGCCCCGACGGTCCCCTGTCCCCACGACGCCCCAAGTGCCGATGCCGTCCGGGACGCTCCGCGCGAGCCTCCGAGACGACGGCGGCGGCGGCGGGTGGCCGGGGCACGCGACGATCTGGCGCCAACCACCCGCCGGGGGCCACTCGCGTCGACCTCACGAACCGAGCGGATCATTCGAGCGGGAGGCCGTCGGGCTTCGGGCCGGGGTCGCGGCCCAGCAGGACGTTGAACCAGTACCGCTGGTTGTTCACGGCCGTGAGGAACGTGCCGCGATGGTTGCCCCCCGCCACCGGCACGGCCTCGATCGGATTCTTTCCGTTGATGATTTTCTGATAGTTATATGCAATCAGGGCAACGTCGGGAGAGAAGGCCTCGTCGTTGGTGCCATAGTTCAACTGTACCGGGATGTTGACGACCCATTGATAGGCACTCGCGTCCTTGAAGAGCCGGGCGAGGTCGGAGAACGGGTGTAGAATCGCGGATCCGAATTCGAGACCGCGCCCGGGTTGAAGTACTCGGGGCGGATCCGCTTCGTCAGGTCACCCTCCTCCACGGCGGGAGGCGAGTGCCCGACCCTCCGGCGATGCGAATGGGACGGTCGGCCCTGGAGGGGACCGATCGGGCGACATCAATGGGTTCACGGTGGAGAGAGCGTACAGGACGTCCGATCCGGGCTGCGTCGGGCGAGTGGGGCCTTCGGGGCCCACGGTTTGCGTGGGGTGGGCGGCGTCTCCGGGACCCACCGCCTTGAGCGCCATCGCGGTGGGTTCCGAAGGTCCTAACTGCCCGACGAGAACCGTCTCGCACACCCGTTGAGGATCAGCCGCCAACGCCCGACGGGGCCGCCCCGGTCGGCGCCAGGGACGGGGTGTTGCGCCAGTCGTGCCCGAACTGGGCCTGGAGTCGTCGCGTGAGCGACGGATGGTTCAGGACGATCCCCAACTCGCGGTCGCGAGCTCGTCTGGGTGGCGTCGAGGTCGATCGAGCCGAGGTACACGGCCCGGCCGTCGACGATCATGGACTTGGCGTGCATGTAGGGCATGCTCGCGGGGGCGGGGAACTGGCTGGTGGTGACGTGGACCTGCACGCCGCGATCGGCCAGGAACCGGAGGGCGGGGGCGTTGTCGTCGTTCGCCCGCGAGACGACCGGCGCGATCAGCGACCCGCACCCCACGCCGGACGGCCGCGACCATCAGCCCTTCCAGGAAGGGGTCGTCGACGACCTCGCTGGTCACGTCGAGCGTTCGTCGGGCGCCGGTGATCAGCCGAGCGAGCCGGGCGTTGGCGTTGGTCGGGGCGACGATCAGCCTCGGGTCGCGAATCGCGGGGGTCGGGTTGTCGGGGGTCGGGGTTTCCCCCGGCGGGGCCGAGTGGGCGCCAGTCGACCTCGAAGATCGACGCCACCTCCCGGAACACGCGGGGGTCGTCGAGGATCAGCCCGTAGTCCCGTGGTGTCCTGGAACGTCGGCGTGACCAGGCAGAGGGTCATGATCAGCACCCGGCGGTTGTCCACCAGGATGTATTTCGGGAAGCTCTGGGGGAAGACCGGGTTGCTGAGGTGGACCTGCACCCCGCCGGCCGGAGGCGGGCCGCCTCGCCTGCTCCGGGGGCTTGGCGAGGTAGTCGGCCCGGTCGAGGATCACCCGGACCTCGACCCCGCGCGCGACGGCCGCGATCAGCGCATCGCCGATCACGGGGTCGCTCAGGTTGCAGATCCCCACCCGGATCTCCGACCGCGCCGAGGCGATCGCCCGCAGGATCGGCTCGCGGCCCGCCTCGGGCTCGATGAACAGCCGGGACGGCCGCCACGACGACGACATGCCTCCCGTCGCCAGGACCTCGGCGGCCGGCGCGACCACCCCCCAGGCCGAAAGCAAGCAACGGGCCTCCAGCCCCTCCCGCCCCGGCGACAACCGCCGGGCCGAACGACTCCGGATCCGCTTCATCGCGAGGGCCCCGTCGGGACGAGTCGGGAGATGCACCGGCGCGGTATGACTCTACAATATTAATAGTTGGCCGGCGCACGACAATTCCGCCCCGGCCAACCCATCGCGTTCTCAAAACAGTTCACGGAGGGGGTGGCTTGGTCGTCGGGGTCGTCGCGGCAGACGAGGCGGGAGGGCTCGGCGGCACCGTCGAAAGCACTCGAACCGCGACGGTGGGTGCGTTCTTCCTCGCCTGGTTTGGAAGCTCCGTATCGAAGGTCAGGACCTCCGTCACGCGCATGGCCGTCAGTTCTTCCGCCAGCGCGAGGAAGATGCCATCGGCCGATCGGCTGGCACCGTACCCGCTCCGGATTTGTTCCGACCTGGCCGTCAGCGCAAAATCCCCGCTCGGACCAGCCTGGAGCATCCCCATGTAGGTGCATAGGTCCGCCAGGGCCGCGGCATGCTCGGCGGGTGTGAGGGTTTGATGCCGGTCAACCTTCTGC
The DNA here is from genome assembly GCA_963779675.1 of uncultured Isosphaeraceae bacterium. GTDB lineage: Bacteria > Planctomycetota > Planctomycetia > Isosphaerales > Isosphaeraceae > CAVZZM01. The sequence goes on along the minus strand of CAVZZM010000009.1, from coordinate 128,507 downwards.
GCCAGGACGTACAGGCATTCACTGACAATGCACCCAGGAGCAAAGAATTGATAGCCTCGAGTCGCGTAGTTGACAAGTTCCGCGTCTGCCAGGGCATGCCGCCCGGCCTCCTTGCAGCAGATCGCGATCAACACGTTTGAATCGATGGTGACGCACGGTGGATCACTCGTCGGGCTCGCAGCCATACATTCCTCCAGCACGCGCCTCGCGAATCAACTCCTGAGTCCGGTTCGGATCGGTCTCTCTCCTGTGTTCCTGTCGATCTCTCACCTGTTTGAGAATCGACAAGGCAAGCAGGTTCGGCGGGAACTGTGGTTCTTGCTCGTTCCCGGACGCACCCTTGTTCGAAACCCTGGATGAGGAGATCATCGGATTGCCCTCGTTCGGAGGATCGCTGACATTGCCTGGACCGCTCGTTTTGAGACCAGGCGGTCATCCATGAAGAGTGCCAGCCTACCGAGCCTAGCGTTTCGATTGCTGAAAGACCAGATAAGAGGAACCGGTGACGAGAGTCGTAAGGGCGGCCGTCGCCCAACAGTGGACTTCGCTGTTCTCGGAGAAATAGAACAGAGAGATGATGGCAATCACCGCGATGACCCCGAAGATGGCCAGGGCCGCACAAAGCATGAACTTGCGTTCCCAGATCGCAAGTTCGTGCATGGCCCGCTCGCATTGCAGCCTCTGTTCTTTTTCGTCGGGGTCTTCCATGCCAAATTCTAACTTCAAGATCATGCCCGACCGGTTGACCGAGTCGTCATCAATTGTTCGTACGCTCATCGAACGTCCCTTCAGAATTCGGTGAACTTGCAGTGTGGATGCCCTTGAGGTCCCGAACGTCGGGACTCCGGCCAGAAAACGACGGGCCTAGGCCACTCCCGACGGTGGGCGGCATGACGTTCACTTCGATCGAACCCTCCCGGTGTCTCCGCGTGGAGCCGAGGTAAAGAAGCGGCGGTCTTTCGCGTGAAAGCAGGGAGTGCGGGATACATGGTTCCCAGCCATGGCTGGGAACACTGCCGCGTCCACACGCAAACCCCCGAGGAGTTCCGCGAGGACGTCCGTCGCAGCAAGGACGCGCTGGAGCAGGTCACCGGGGAGGAGGTCGTCGGTTACCTGCGCGCCACCTTCAGAATTGTGCGGAAGACGGCGTGGGCGATCGACGTACTGGCCGAGTTGAGCCTCCTCTACGACTCATCAATCTACCCGGTGCGCCACGATCGCTACGGAATCCCCAACGCGCCGCGCTCCGTTCCTGGCCCAAGGGCCTGCGGGGGACACGATCGTCGAACTGCCCCCGGCGATATGGCCTACGTCTACCCCTGGGAGTTCGATCCGTAACAGCTTCGATTTTCCCTCCTCGATCCGTGTTGCCTATCCGATGGCCGAGTTATTCGGAAGATTCAATTCACCGGCGGCGATGCTATGGATGTGGGGTGGGTGCGCTCCGGGATGGGGTTCCTTGGCAACTCGAACGTGGCGAACCGGCGGGTTCGGGGGTGGGCTGACTGGCCTTGGTGGGGGGGGAGCACAAATTACGAGACGAACCCATCGGACGGAACTGGTTGATGTTGCAGGGGTTTGCGAGCGGTTTTCGGGGGCCGGGTTGGGGGTTGGGCGGCGGGTGAGGGGTCTTGTGGGGGTGGGGTTGGGGGTGCTAGAATCGTGAGATTTTCCGGGCCGTGCCGTCCTGGGAGTCGGGGCGGGCGCGGCCGGGTTCGCGCCGGGGGCCTCGGCGTCCGGGGCCTGGCGTTCGGTCCCGCCGGAACCGTCCATTCCGCCCGCCGCACCCCGCATCGAGAGAGACGAGAGCCGACCGTGCCCAAGCGCGACGACATCCACAAGATCCTCATCATCGGCGCCGGGCCGATCGTCATCGGCCAGGCGTGCGAGTTCGACTACTCGGGCACCCAGGCGTGCAAGGCGCTGCGCGAGGAAGGCTACGAGGTCGTCCTGGTCAACTCGAACCCGGCGACGATCATGACCGACCCGGGCATGGCCGACCGGACCTACATCGAGCCGATCGTGCCGGAGGTCGTCGAGCGGATCATCGCCAAGGAGCGGCCCGACGCCGTGCTGCCGACCCTGGGCGGCCAGACCGGGCTGAACACCGGCCTGGCCCTGTCCGAGTCCGGCGCGCTCGACAAGTATGGCTGCCAGCTCATCGGCGCCAGCGGCGAGGCGATCCGCAAGGCCGAGGACCGCGAGCTGTTCAAGCAGTCGCATGGACGAGATCGGCCTGGAGAGCGCCCGCAGCGGGCTGGCCCACGGCCTGGACGAGGCCCGCGCATTCCGCGACGAGATCGGCCTGCCCTGCGTCCTGCGGCCGAGCTTCACCCTGGGCGGCTCCGGCGGCGGCATCGCCTACAACAAGGACGAGTTCGACCGGATGGTCGCCTACGCCCTGGAACTCTCGCCGGTCCACTCGGTGCTCATCGAGGAGTGCCTGCTCGGCTGGAAAGAGTTCGAGATGGAGGTCATGCGCGACGGCGCCGACAACGCCGTGATCGTCTGCTCGATCGAGAACTTCGACCCGATGGGCGTCCACACCGGCGACTCGATCACGGTCGCCCCGGCACAGACGCTCACCGACAAGGAATACCAGCGGATGCGCGACGCCTCGATCGCGATCCTCCGCAAGATCGGCGTCGAGACCGGCGGCTCGAACGTCCAGTTCGCCGATCAACCCGAAGCGACGGCCGGATGGTCGTCATCGAGATGAACCCGCGGGTCAGCCGCTCCAGCGCGCTGGCGTCGAAGGCCACCGGCTTCCCGATCGCCAAGATCGCCGCGAAGCTGGCCGTCGGCTACCGGCTCGACGAGCTGCGAAACGACATCACCCGCGAGACCCCGGCCTGCTTCGAGCCGACGATCGACTACGTCGTCACCAAGGTCCCGCGCTGGGCGTTCGAGAAGTTCCCCGAGGCCAACGCCGTCCTGACCACGCAGATGAAGTGCGTCGGCGAGGTCATGGCGATCGGCCGGACGTTCCGCGAGAGCCTGCAAAAAGCCCTGCGAGGGCTGGAAGTCGGCCGGTTCGGGCTGGGCTGCGACCCGAAGGACCCCTGGACCGGCACCACGAGGCCGGCGATCGACGAGATCAAGGCGAAGCTCGCCACGCCCAACGCCGAGCGGATCTGGTCGATCCGGCACGCGTTCCTGGCCGGGATGGCCGTTTCGACGAGATCCACGCGCTCACGGGCATCGACCCGTGGTTCCTGCGGAACATCGAGCAGATCGTCCAGCTTGAGGGCCGGCTCCGCGAGGTCAAGAGCCTGGAAGCCGTCCCCGACGACCTGTTGCGCGAGGCCAAGCGCGACGGGTTCTGCGACCGCCAGCTCGCCCACCTGTGGGACACGACCGAGATGACCGTTCGCCGCGACCGCCAGCGTCGGGGCATCCACGCCGTGTTCAAGCTGGTCGACACCTGCGCCGCGGAGTTCGAGGCCGTCACGCCGTACTACTATTCGACCTACGAGGACGAGGACGAGGCCCGCGTCGGCGAGAAGCCGCGGGTCATGATCCTCGGCGGCGGGCCGAACCGGATCGGCCAGGGGATCGAGTTCGACTACTGCTGCTGCCAGGCCGCCTTCGCGCTGAAGGCCGACGGCTACGAGGTCGTCATGGTCAACTCGAACCCGGAGACGGTCTCGACCGACTACGACACCTCCGACCGCCTGTTCTTCGAGCCGCTGACGGTCGAGGATGTGTTGAACATCTGCGAGCGCATCGACCCGATCGGTGTGATCGTCCAGTTCGGCGGGCAGACGCCGCTGAACCTGGCCCGGCGCCTGGAGGCCGCCGGCGTGCCGATCATCGGCACCAGCCCCGAGTCGATCGACCTGGCCGAGGACCGCGAGCGGTTCCGCCAGGTCATCGACCGGCTGGGGCTGCGGCAGACCCCCAGCGACTCGGCGACGCAACGAGGAACAGGCGCGGCGGATCGCCGAGCGGATCGGCTACCCGGTCGTCGTGCGGCCGAGCTTCGTGCTGGGCGGCCGGGCGATGGAGATCGTCTACGACGAGGCCAGCCTCGACCGCTACATGGCCGAGGCCGTCGACGCCAGCCCCGAGCACCCGGTGCTGATCGACAAGTTCCTCGAGGACGCCACCGAGGTCGACGTCGACGCCGTCTGCGACGGCGAGCGGACGGTCGTCGGCGGCGTGATGGAGCACATCGAGGAGGCCGGCATTCACTCCGGCGACTCGGCCTGCGCCATCCCGCCGTTCAGTCTCTCACCAGAGATCATCGCCGAGTTGAAGCGGCAAACCCGCGCCCTGGCTGATGCCCTCACCGTGCGCGGGCTGATGAACATCCAGTTCGCCGTCAAGGAAGGCGAGGTCTACGTGCTGGAGGTCAACCCGCGGGCCAGCCGCACCGTGCCGTTCGTCTCGAAGGCCACCGGGCTGAACCTGGCGCAGGCCGCCGCGCGGGTGATGGTCGGGCAGTCGCTGGAGTCGCAGGGGATCACCGAGGACCCGGAGCCGAGGTATGTCTCCGTGAAGGAGTCGGTCTTCCCGTTCGCCAAGTTCCCGGGCGTGGACATCGTGCTCGGCCCCGAGATGCGCTCGACCGGCGAGGTGATGGGCATCGACACCGACTTCCCCGCGGCCTTCGCCAAGAGCCAGCTCGCGGCCTCGTGCCGGTTGCCGATGGAGGGCACGGTCTTCGTCAGCGTCGCCCCGCGCGACCGGGCGGCCATCGTGCCGATCGCCGAGAAGCTCGCCGGCATGGGCTACGACCTGATGTGCACCAGCGGCACCGGCAAGGTGCTCTCCGAGCACGGCATCGCGGTCGAGGTCGTGCGGAAGATCCACGAGGGCCGGCCGAACCTGCTCGACCACATGGCCAACGGCGCCATCGCCCTGATCATCAACACCCCCAGCGGCAAGGGCGCCCGCACCGACGAGGGCCGCATCCGGGCCACGGCGGTCAGCCACGGCGTCCCCTGCATCACCACCATCGCCGGCGCCCGCGCCGCCGTCGCCGCCCTCGAACGCCTCCGCCAGGGCGAGCCGGACGTCTACGCCCTGCAAGACCTGCTCGGCCTCTGAATCGGGGGTTCACCACGGAGACACGGAGAGCACGGAGAAGAGGGAGAAGAGATTCACCACGGAGACACGGAGGGCACGGAGAAGAGGGAGAAGGATCAAGAGTTAAAATGACGAAAAGCGAGAAAGATCAAAAATTAAAATTTGTCTGACTTTTTATCCGTGGTCCCCATGTTTCCGTGGTGACGCTGGAAGTCCGGGTCGTATCTGCTTTCCTCTTCTCCCTCTTCCCTCTTCCTTCTCCCTCTCTCCCTCTTCTCCCTCTTTTCTTCTCCGTGCCCTCCGTGTCTCCGTGGTGAGTCCCCCCGTTCAGGCCGGGTTCTCGCGGAGGAACCGCTCGATTTCGTCGAGGTCGTCGTCGCTGAGGCGGAGGTCGGCCGCGCCGACGGTCCCGGGCATCTGGCCGGGGCGTCGGGCGCCGACGATCGCGCCGGTCACGGCCGGGTTGTGGAGGACCCAGCCGATGGCCACCTCGGCGGGCGTGCGGCCGTGGCGGTCGGCGATGCCGCGGAGCACGTCGACCAGGGCCAGGTTCCGCGAGAGCTTCGGCTCCTGGTAGTTCGGCGCTGCGGCGCCGCCAGTCGTCGGCCGGCAGGTCGGCGATCCGCTCGCGGGTCATCGCGCCGGTCAGCAGGCCCGAGGCCATCGGCGAGTAGGGGATCACGCCGATGCCGTGCTCCCGGCAGTACGGCAGGATCGCCTCCCGCACACCCGGCTGGATCAGCGAATAGGGCGGCTGGAGCGAGGTGATCGGGGCGATGGCGCGGCGCGCTCCAGCTGGCCGACGTCGAAGTTCGAGACGCCGATCCAGCGCACCTTGCCCTCGTCCTTGAGCCGGGCCATCGTGGTCCAGCCCTCCTCGATGTCCTCGTCGGGCTGCGGCCAGTGGACCTGGTACAGGTCGATGACGTCGACCTTCAGCCGACGCAGGCTGTCCTCGCACTCGCGGCGAACCGACGCGGCCTTCAGGGTGGCGCCAACCTCGCCCTGGTCGTTCCAGGTTCGCTCGCACTTGGTGAAGACGTGGGGCCGATCGGCCTGGGGCATGCCTTCGAGCACCTTGGCGACGACCTCCTCGGCATGTCCCAGGCCGTAGACGGCGGCCGTGTCGATCCAGTTGACCCCCAGGTCGAGGGCCTCGCGGATCGCCGCGATCGAATCGTCGTCGTCCTGCGCGCCCCCAGGAGAACCGCCAGCCGGCGCCGCCGACCGCCCAGGCGCCGAAGCCGATCGGCGTGATGTCCAGGTCCGAGTTGCCGAGTTTGCCGCGTTTCCATGATGGTCCGAATCCCTGTCAGGTCCGTTGCGTCGCGATGCCGCGCGGTTCGAGGCGATCCCTGATTGTACGCGATTCCCGCCGGCCGTTCCGCCCCGGGCGTGACTTCTCTGTTGAACGTCGCCAGAGTCCTGGCCGGACGCGCCGTGACATCGTCGACCTCACGATTTCAGGCTGGAAACGCCAAATCGTGCCCTGATGGCGACTTGGGGTGAATGTTCGGTTTTTCATGCGATGCCGCGAAGAACCGGCACGCGCCGTGATTATGGGGATGCCCGCCGCGGCGGTCGCCTGATCGCCGCCCCGGGCCGGGCGGCCCGGGATCGAACGGTTTCCCGGCGATCAGCCGGACTCGTAGGAGGAGACGACAACATGCGACGGATCATCGGAACGGCGTTGCTCGCGGGCGCCCTGGCGATCTTCGGCGGAACGGACCTCGGTATCTCCACGGCGAAGGCCGGCGCCCCGTACGGGCCTCGCCCCGGCGCGGGCTTCGGTTACGGGAGCGGCTACGGGGGTGGCTTCGGCCATGGTGGTGGGATCGGCTACGGTCCCGGTTGGGGACGCGGTGGTTATGGGCACGGGCCCGGTCACGGTCGTCACTACTGCCACCGACACCGCCGCTGGGGTTGCTCGTGCGTCCCGACCCCTCCGCCCCCGCCGTCGTGCGGCGTCCCTCGGCTTCCGTTGCCTTACGGCGGTGGGTACGGCTCGACCTTCCGCTTCGAGTCGCGGACGTACGTGAGCCCGGTCCCCTCCTTCCCCTACTGAGGCGAGCCGCGAACCCATGAGGCCGGTGGACGTTCCGACACACGCCCGAAGCGCAAGCCAAAACACAACCGCCCCGGTCCAGCGGAACCGGGGCGGTTGCGGCATCACGCCTGACCACGGCGGCCATCGGCGTCTGGGCGGTTCGGGACGGCCCGACTTCAGCGGGCGTTCATCGTCCAGTACGGACCGGGGCCGTAGGCGATGCCGAACCGGGTGATCGAGGGGGCGAGCATGTTCTGGCGGTGTCCCTTCGAGTTCATCCAGCCGCGGGCCACGCTGTAAACGTCCGAGTAATTCCAGCCGCAATTCTGGAAGCAGTTCGGATTGACGTGGTGGCCGAGACCACGGCGGTTGCAGGCCGCGTTGTTTTGCGACGCCCAGGACGACAGCGATGGATCATAAGACACCGGTGATAGACCCGCACGAGCCCGGTAGCTGTTCAGGATCGTCATGAAGCCGTAGGGGTCCATGCCGTAGGCGTAAGCGCTCTGGGGCGCGTTGGAGGTCGGCTGGGGCGCGGTCGGCTGATATGTGTACCCGCTCATCGGGGCCGAATTATAGGCGACGCGCGCGATCGGGCGGGCGTTGTCGGCCGTGGTCGCGTACTGTGCCCGGGCGGGCGTGGTCAGGACCAGGGAGGACAGGAACAGGAAGGTCGCGGCGAACCAGTTTGATGTGCTCATCATCGTGGGGTTCCTCCGCTCCGCGTTGTCGGCTCTCGGCTCGGTCCGTGCTGCGTCCGTGCGGCTGTGAGGGACGGCGATCGACTCTCACGGTCCCCGACGCCAGGCGTGGGGAGCGCGGAGGAACAATGCCATCCGGGTTGAACCGGAGACACGGAACGTATCTGTTTGAGTTTATGAATTGTCGGGGGTCGAAAAGACCTGGACACCCCGCCTCTGTTCGTGGAGATCAGCCATTGGCTGACTCGATTTTGGGGAAATGCACGTGGTGTGCCAGAGCGGAACATTTGGGGAAATGAGGTGGTTTGCCCGCGATTCTGTTCCGTCTATGTCGATCGTGTGTGTTGCTAGGCCGCTTCCCGAGGTGCCTCTGGTGGAACCGGAGTCCCGTTTTTACAATCCGTGTCAAGATTGCCGGGAAATGCCGGCGGTTCCCGATGGCGGAGATGCGAGCGTCACGCGAGCCGGGCGAGAAGGCGGGACGATCGCGAAGTCGATCTGAAAGGTCGAGGAGAATAGAGGGGGCCGGGACGATTTTGGAGAAGCTCTGCGATCGCCCTCACGATATTACCCGATGGCCCTCCACCCGAGGGCTGGGCGTTCGCCGTCCGTCTGCTCTCTGGCAACCTGGTACAATCGCGACTCGTCCCGGGCGCGGGCACAGCGTGGAGACGACAGAAAGTGCGCGAACGAACCCAACGCCGAAACGGGTGTAACCTGTCGGATTCACAAGGAGTTATGTCGAGAACTGGGCGCGCACCGGGCGCACGCGCCGCGACGGTCGGCGCCCGGTCCTCCCCGACACCCCGGACGGGTTGGGGTGAGGCTGATGAGGTGCCAGGGTGAGCGAACCTGAGCGGACAGGTCATGGCCTCGATCAGAGCTGGCGGCGTCGCAGGCCGAGGCTCGCGTGCCGCAGGGCGATCGCGGCGGCCACGAGCACGAACAGGGCCAGAGTTCCGGGCTCGGGGATCGGCGACGGCGAACCCGAGGGGCTGCTGGACCGGGCGTCGCGGTTCGCTCGGACGGCGGTCGGCCCTCCATGTCGGCCGACGCCGCAACCTGCGCGGACAGGCCCACCAGGACATCCGTCTCGACCAGCGGGGAGACCGGTGTCGAACCCACCCCGACCTGGAGCGGGGCGAGGTCGGGGCCCGCCGCGTTGTCGAGCGTTGCCGAGGACGCGATCCGATCGGCGCCCGGGATGGCCCCCTGCCAGAGCGACTGGGGCACCGGGACCGAGGCCGTCGCCGTCGCCGCGGTCGCGGCGGATGTCGCCGTGGTGCCCGTGTCGGCATCGGTCGCGTCGGCGGAATCGGCGTCGGGGGCCGTCCAGGACGAGGAGGGCATGGGAGGCGGCGCCAGGCCGCTGTCGATCAGCAGCGAGTGGACCAGCGCCTTTCCGACGGCGTCGACCGTGCTGTTGCTGCTGGACGGGCTGGGCAGGGGCGTCGAGACGACGGCCGGCGTCGTGGGAACGATCCCGACCGGGACGACGTTCGTTCCCTGGGGTGCGCCGGTTGCCATCGGCACGGCGCCTCCAGGAGCGGACCGATCCGCCGCGAAATTCGAGCCCCCGAGGTCGGTTGCGGAGGGATCGCTCGAGCGATCGTCCGGGCGTGGGGCGGCGGGGACGGGGCTGGAGGACGATGGATCCCGTAAGACGGGACCGTTCGTCGGAGGCAGCGGGGCGGACGATGGGCCCGGGAACGTGGGACCGCTCGACGGGGGCATTGGAGCGGAGGATGGATCCCGTAAGACGGGACCACTCGTCGGGGGCGGCGGAGCGGACGACGGGCCCTGTAAGTCGGGACCGCTCGACGGGGGCGGCGGAGCGGAGGCTGTCCCGGAGCGGTCGGGGAAGTTGGTAGATGGAATGGCCGCGGTCGAGTTCGCGACGGGTGCGGTCGAGTTCGCGACGGGTGCGGTCGAGTTCGCGCCGGCCGCAGTCGCATCGGCCGCGTTCGCGTTCGCGCCGGCCGCGCTGTCGAGGGGACGCGAGCGGCGCGGCTCGTCGGCGGGTTCGTCCGTTCCACGGACGGCCCCCGAGGTTGTCGACGACTCGATCGGGGCGTCTGGCGGGGCCTTGGCGCCCCGTCGCCGACCGGCTTCAAGACGGGAGCTTGACGCGTTCCCGGAACCGAGGCCGGTCTCGCCGGGCGCGGCCTCGACCCGATCGGACAACTCGGGCGCCACGGGCGCGCCGACGGCCGGGGGACGGAGGACGGGCCGGGTCGAGTCGGGGGACGGCCCGCGCCGGTCCTCAACAACCTCGACGCCCTCGATTTCGGTTTGTTCGGTCACGGGGACTTGCCCGCGCACGTTCGGGGCGGTGCCCGCCCCCACCAGGCCGGCCATGAACAGGCCGGCCACGGCCTTTCGGGCCGGTTCTCGCACGCTCGATCCCACGAGGAAGCTCCAGAGTCGGTGGGACGGCAGCCGGGTGGGTGGTACGAACCAGGCCCCACGCCGCGCGGCCGTCCGCGTCAGTCGATGGTGGGTTCGATCTTCCGGGGTGTGCCATCGAGGTGCAGTCGGGACAATACCGATACGCCCACTTGCCCGTCAAGTATCCTTTTGCAAGAACACGGCCGAATGTTGATTTGTGGACACACGCATCAAATCGAGGGTTCAGGAACGCATGATCGGCCGCGCCCAGCGGCGAGACGCACGCCGGAGGTCGCGGCCGGTTCTGGTTCGGGGATCGGGGATGCCCCAAACGCGGGGCCGTCGGTCAGGGGCCGCCCTCGGCGCGGGGACGGGATGGCGGGGCGCCGGGCAAGAGACGCGCCTCGGGGTCGGTCGGGGATTTATCGAGGCAGAGGAATGCGAACAGGTCGGCCAGTTCCTGGGGCTTCAGTTGCGTTTCCAGGTCCTCGGGCATGAGGGAGATCTCGGCGGTCTTCGTCTCCTCGACCTCGGCGCGGGGGACGACTTCTTCCTTGCCTCCCTGCACTTTCAGGACGAGCCGCTCGGGGCTGTCCTCGGCCAGCAGGCCGGTCAAAACGCGGCCGTCGGCGGTGGCGACGGTGGTGGCCTGGTACGCCTCGCCGATGACGAGGTTCGGGTCGAAGACGTTCGAGAGCAGTTGCTCGAAATCGCTACGGCCGACGCCGGTCAGGTCGGGGCCGACCTCCTGCCCCTCGCCGTAGATCTTGTGACACTGGCCGCAAACCTTGTCGAAGACCTGCCGGCCGGCGTAGGGGTCGCCGGGGGACTTCCGCAGGAAGTTCGCGCATCTGGCCGATCACGAGGTCGCGCCTCGGGTCGCGGCCCTCTCGGATCGTGCCCCAGGTGTCGCGGACGGCCGCGACGATCGCCTCGTCCCCGCTGTTCTGGAGCTTGCGGAGCTGATTGACGTTGATCGTCTCCTTCGGCACGGTCCCGTCGGCGACGGCGGCCAGCAGGGCCTTGCCCCAGGCGGGCCGCGCGGTCAGCAGCTCGACGGCGCGGGGCTTGAGGGTCGGCTCCATCGTCGGATACGCGGCCAGCACGCGGTCGGCCACGGTCGGCGCGTCGCTGCGTTGCAGGGCCTCGAGCAGTCCGCCGCGAAGGTCGATCGAGGCAGCGTTGTCGGCGAGGATGCGGCCGAGGACGTCGAGCAACGCCGGGTCGTCGCGATCGGCGGCGACCAGGACCTCGACGGCCCGGACGCGGCGTCGGTCCGGCTCGTCGGCATCCCGGGCCAGGGTCGGAGAGCAGGTCGAGGGCGGCCTCATCTCCCCAGGAGGCGGCCAGCTCGGCGAACTCGGCGCGGAGCGGGCCGTCGGCCTCGGCGCGGTCACGGACCAGGCCATCCAGGTCGTTGCGTAGCAACTCCAGGCGGCGCCCCGTGACCTGGCCTTCGCGGACGAGTTTGGTGAGCGTGCCGAGGATCGCCCGGCGCTGGTCGTCGGTGGTGCACTGGTCGAGCCCGACCCGCAGCAGACGCCCCAGGGTGGGGCCCTTGACCTCCCTGTCCTCGGCCAGTTCCAGGATGCGGGGCCAGAGCGCCGCCAGTGCCGGCGCCTTGACCGCGCCAGCATCGTCGATGAACTCGTCGAGCCTCGACAGCTCGACCGGCCCGGCGATGTCGCTTCAGGTTCTGCCAGACGATGTGCGGGATCAACGGGTCGTCCCCGGCGGTCGCGAGGACCTCCAGCAAGGGCGCCATGGCGCCCTCGCCCGTGCGGACCTTGGGCATCGCGATGACGAGCTGGAGTTGCACGTCGGGGCTCGGGTCGTGTCGCAGGCGTTCGAGGGATTCGGTCACCGGGACGTGTACCAGCCCCTCATTGCCGATCGCGCGAACGCCCCAGGCGCGAATCGTGGCATCCGGATCGTCGAGCAACCGCGCGTGAAACGGAGGGTCCAGCCGTTCCAGGCCGCCGATCAGCGTCCACAACCCGTGCATCCGGGCCTTGCGAGACGCGTTCCCGTCGAGGACGAGCGCCTGGATCGCCTCCCGTGTTCCCTCCGCGGCCCCGCCGTGCATCAGCCGCTCGGTCAGAACCCGCTGGGCGATGTCGCGGACGTAGACGTTGGGGTCTCCCAGGCGGTCGATCAGGTGTTCATCCGATTCGCCGGCCAGGTCGAACTTCGGCGCCCGGGGGGTGCCCTTGTAGCGGACGCGGTAGAGCCGGCCCTTGAGGCGGTCGATGCCGGCGGGGTCGCGGTTGGCGTCCTGGTAGCAATGGTAGCGGTCGTACCAGTCGAGGATGTAGAGACAGCCGTCGGGCCCGGTCTTCTGGACGACGGGCATGAACCAGGCGTCGTTGGCGGCGAGGAAATCGGGGGCATCCTCGGCGTGGTAGGTCGAGCCCCGGTCGTTCAGGACGTCCACGTTGATGGCGTTGCCGTGGATGTTCCCCATGTACAACCGCTCGCGGAAGGGTTCCGGGTAGGCGTCGGAGTCGAAGTAGGTGATCCCGCAGTACGCCGCCTTCTGATGGAGGTGGTCGACGATCGAGCCGATGGGCCAGGTGTTCGGCGGGTATGGGCCGCCCTGCCGGATGTAGTAGCCCGTCTCGGTCAGGTGCCAGAGATGGTCGATCACGCAGGCCGACGCGAAGAGTTCGCCGTTGTCGTTGATGGCGATGCCCCAGGGGTTCGACGTCCCCTCGCAGAAGACCTCGAAGTCCCGGGTCTTCGGATGGATGCGAAAGATCGCGCAGGTGAACTCATGCGTGTGCCCGTTCCTGTCCTTGACCTTGCTGGAGTTGAACACGCCGTTCCAGCCGTAAAGCCAGCCGTCGGGGCCCCAGGTCAGCGAGTTGGGCAGCTCGTGGGTATCGTACCGGCCGAAGCCGGTGACGACGACCTGCGGCGGGCCGTCGGCCACGGCATCGCGGTCGGCGTCGGGGTAGAACAGGATGTCGGGGCTATTGGCGACCCACACCCCGCCGTGGCCGACGGCGATGCCCGACGGGATGTTCAGGCCGTCGGCGAAGATCGTGAACGTGTCCGCGGCGCCGTCGCCATCGGTATCTTCCAGCACCTTGACGCGGTCGCGCCCGGGACCGGGCTCCTGGCGGGGGTATTCGAGGCTTTCGGTAATCCAGACGCGGCCCTTCTCGTCGAAGGTCATCGCCACGGGGTTGACGATGTCCGGCTCGGCGGCGACCAGCTCGACCGTGAACCCCTCGGGCACGGTCATCTTCGCGATGGCCTCGGTCGGCGACAGGGCCGGCCCCGGCGGCTTGTCCTGGGCGTGTGGGATGATCTCCTGCCCCCGTAGCCCGACCGGCGCGAGCGACACCCCCGCCAGGGCGACCAGCGTCGCCAGCACGATCTCTCTACACATGATGGCCCCTCTGCTCTGCGACTGTCGGGAATGGGCGGGCACTGATCGTTATCAGACGATCGTTCGAAATCGACGGCGTGACGAACCGCGTCGGGCGAGCGGTCGTTGCACGGCCCCGACCCCCGCGTCGAGAGGAAGGACGCGCGGCGCCTGCCCTCGGCAAGTCCCGTTGAGTGTTCCACGCCCGGCCCCGCCACGCAAGGGCCCGCCGACACGGAAGTTCTCCCGACGAAAGCCGCGGGCGGGTGGCACGAATTGGGAGGCATTGGGTGCCACGGGTGACCATCGGCCAGAGCTATTGGTGTCGAACCAAAGCACAAGTCTCGGACGACCCGTGGCAACCGGCGTCCGCCGCGCTGGTAACTCTTGATGTGGGCCTTCCTGTTCCTGTCGGCCATTGCACCACCCGGCGATTTCCCGCACAGTTGGACGCGGGCCCCGGGTTGCTCCTCCACCTTCGTAAGCGAATGGTCTCTGGGAATGGACGTCCGGGTTCTGTTTATCCGGTTCATCGGGAAGGTGTTTCTGATCGGTCCCCCTGGAGAAGCGCTGTGAGCCTCGTTCGCGTCGCCTTGACCGTTGGCCTGTCCGTCGCGGTTGCCCATGTGGCTGTCGCCGACGACGACCTCGTGTTCCTCGAACCGCCTCAGGTGGTCACGACGGAACCCGGGCCGGAACACCAGATCGACAGCCGCACGTTCCAGGGCATCCCGAGCCTGGCGATGGGGCCGAAGGGACGCCTCTGGGCGGTCTGGTACGCCAGCCCCACCGGAGGAGAAGACCAGAACAACTACGTGGTGGTGGTCACCAGTGGCGACGACGGCCAGACCTGGAGCGACCCGGTCCTGGCCATCGATCCCGACCGCAAGGGGCCGGTTCGCGCGTTCGATCCCCAGGTCTGGCTCGACCCCGATGGCCGGCTCTGGGTGTTCTGGGCCAGGCGATCGGCGCCGATGCCGCGGTGGGCGGCGTGTGGGCCATCACGACCAAGAACCCGGAGGACGCCCACCCGAAATGGTCCGAACCGCGACGTCTCACCGACGGCGTCATGATGGGCAAGCCGATCGTGCTGTCGACCGGCGAGTGGGTGCTGCCCGCCTCGACCTGGCGCACGACCGACCAGACGCCCGCATGGTGGTCTCGACCGACCACGGCCAGACCTGGCAGGTTCGGGGCGGTTGCCAGGTCCCGCCCGAGATGCGCGTGTTCGACGAGCACATGATCGTCGAGCGGAAGGACGGTTCGTTGTGGATGCTGATCCGCTCGAACACCGGTTTCCTGCTGGAGAGCGTCTCGACCGACCGGGGCACGACCTGGCCGATCGGCCCGGCCCAGCCCCATCGCGCACCCCTCGGCCCGCTTCTTCATCCGACGGCTGGCCTCCGGCACGCTCCTGCTGGTCAAGCATCACGACACCCGAGCGCGGGACCGGCTGACCGCCTTGCTGTCCGACGACGACGGCCGGACCTGGTCCGGTGGCCTGCTGCTGGACGAGCGCGTGACCGTCAGCTATCCCGATGGCGTGCAGGCCGACGACGGACGCATCTTCATCATCTACGACCGCAACCGTGCCACGGACCGCCAGGTCCTCATGGCCGTCTTCAACGAGGAGGACGTGGCCGCCGGCACGCCGGGCGAACGAACACGGCTCCGAGTGCCGGTCAGCCAGGGCAAGGGGCGCGATTAACACGCCCTCGATTCGGCAGGGCCGTCCCCGGCTGGTCCCGGGTGGCTGTGATGACTCAACATCCCTGGCCGTGACCGACCAGGCCCCTTGACAGGGCGCCCGGCCGCTCGTTATTCTCGTCCCATCATCATTGAGACTGAGTCTCAATGGCAGTCCTCCGCGGCTCGCCCGGTCGTGGTCCCATCGGGTGGGCGAGATTCCGTCGAGGTGAGGAAACCCGTGAAGGAGCGAGCGTCGCACCGTGGATTCACCCTGATCGAGCTGCTCGTGGTCATCGCGATCATCGGCGTGCTGATTGCCCTGCTGTTGCCGGCCGTGCAATCGGCGCGGGAGGCGGCCCGCCGGGCCCAGTGCGTGAACAACCTGAAGCAGATCGGCATCGCGATCCACAACTACGAGTCGTCCAACGGCGTCTTCCCGGCGGCCTACCACGGCGGGATGGCCGGGGTGTACCTGAATTTCAACGGCTTCCACTCGATGCTGCCGTTCGTCGAGGGGGGGACGCTGTACAACACCTTCAACTTCGACCTGTCGTACTACGGCGGTGGGGCTCACTACTTCGGCTGGTCGTTCGACGCGCAGACGACCGGCATCCGGACCCAGCTCGGCCTGTTCCTCTGCCCGTCGAACCGGAGCGAGAGCCAGGTGGGCGCCTCGTACGGCGACTGGACCGTGGACCGCGCGGCGGCCACGGACTACGTCTTCAGCGGTGGGGCCGACAACTTCGTCTCGGCGCCGTACCTCAACGCGCAGCGCCGCGGCATCTCGGGCATCGACCACTTCGCGCGGATCGCCGAGGTCCGGGACGGGCTCAGCGGGACGTTCCTGATGGGCGAGGCGGCCGGCGGCGACGACGCCAACCCGTTCGTCGCCGAGGGGTTCGCCGAGAACCGCGTCTGCGTGCCCCTGGCGCAGTACCCGAACATCGACCATTACGACAACGTGATGTTCATGGCGTACGGCCGGCGCCGGTCGTGGGGGAGCCAGTACGTCGGCGGGGCGCTGGTCGCCTCGACCACCGACCGGCTCGGGTTCATCTATCCCCTGAACGACTGCGGCTACGAGCCGGCGACCGACCACTTCGGCTCCGCCGCCTCCGACGGCGGCCAGACCGTGCCGAACTTCCGGAGCGTTCACCCCGGCGGGGCCAATTTTCTCTACGGCGACGGCTCGGTCCGCTTCGTCAAGGACAGCATCACCCCGAGCGTCTACATGGGCCTCTCGACCGCCGACGGTGGCGAGGTCGTGTCGGCCGACCAGTACTGAGCGCCGCGGGAGGGTCGGGCGGTCCGGCCTGTTGAGAACGAGTCCCAGAATCAGGATACGGGAGACGATCCCTGATGCATTGGCATCGAGACGGCCGACTTCGGGCCATCCTCGTCGCGCTGGCCTTCGGAGCGTTCGGTTGCGGCGAGTCGCGGCCCAACCTCTCGCCCACGGCGTCCGAGGCCCCGGAACGCCACCAGCAGGCCGAGCGGCAGGCCCAGGACGTGGCCCGAGCCAACGCTCAGGCCGAGAGGACGTTCCTCCGGGTGCCGAGCCGCCCGAACCACGGCAACTCGGCGCCGCGGCGACGGGCCGCGGGTTGACCCAAGATTGCCACCGGACACGTCCGACGGGCGTGGGCTGCGCCGTCCGGGGAGGCACTCCGTCCCGGTGTAGGGGCGGGTGCGGGACCACTCCCCGGCGGCGCGCCGCGCGCGCCCAGCCTCTCGAAGCCAGGTCGGCCAGGGCAAACTCATGGGATGACAGCATTCCACGATGACAGATGATCTCAATGCCTGGTGCCTGGTTCTCGGATAAGGATCTGTTGGTGTTGTCATTTGTCATTTGTCATTTGCCATTTGCCATCTGCCATTTGCCATGATGCTCAGGCCCGCTGCTCGCGGCCATCGGGGCCGATTGTCCAGGGAACCCAGGCGAGGACGACGCGCTCGACGGTCAGGTCGGATTTCCGGGGGCGGACCTCGCGGGGCTTGATCGCGAGGTGCTCCGGGGTGAAGGCCAGCTCGATGCGCTGGACCTCGCGCTGGAACTCCGACACAAGCTCGGCCTGCTCGTGCTGGAGGTCGGCGAGGGAGTCGGCGGCCTGGCCGATGTCGTCGCGCTGGTCGACGGCGCGTCGGGCCGAGCGGGCGGCCTTCGAGGCCCGGCTGGCGTTCGCCGGCGCTGCGTAGCTTGCGGCCCAGCAGGGCGCCGAGCAGCGAATCGCCGATCGAGAACGCGGCGTCCCAGGTCGACCGGCTCGCCTGCGAGCGTTCCTCCTCCAGGCGGTCCCGGGCCTTTGCCACCCGCTTGCCCAGGGCGTCGAGCTTCGGCGCGTACTTGGCGCGGAGCCTGGCGACCTTCGGCGTCGCGCTGCTCGCGAGAGGCCATCGACACCCGAAGGCGGAAGTCGCGCTGCGACTCGTCGGGGCGGGAGATGACCGCCGGGTCGGGGCACTCCCACAGGGTCAGGCGGTGTTGGGCGTAGAGGTGGGCCTTGAGCTGTTTGGACCAGGCGTCGTAGTTCTTCGCCCGGCCCGCCGCCGGATCCAATCGGCGCGAACCGGGCGCCGGCCATCGGCGTGCGTTCGAGTTCCGGCGACCGGCGGGTCGATCGGCTCGGCCTCGGCCCAGACGTCGCGCGTCGGGCAGGCTCTCGGCGGGACGGGTCAGGGTGACGGTCTCCCAGCGGTCGACGTCCGCCTTGCGGTCGCCGAAGTGCATCCGCGCCGTGCCGAGCAGGACGGGCCGGTAGAGCGGGGCCTGGCCCGGCGGGAGCAGGACTCGAGGGGGGACGAAGCCCTCCTCCACGTCGGGAGGCAGCACGACCCGATGGCTGTCGGCGTCGTCGGCGGCGGTCGGCGGTTCCGGGAGCGTGGCGGTCGTCGGCCCCGGTTCCGTCGTCGTCGCGGTCTCCGGCTCGACCGTCGAGTCGGCGTCGGCCTCGGCCGTGCGGCTCGCCGCCTCCCGATGCTCGGCGGTCAGCCGGGCGATCTGCTCGCGGGTGAGCGGCCCGCGGAGGTACGACAGCGCCCAGCGGGTCTGGAAGACGACCGGCTGGTCCTCGTGGACGTTGTTCATCAGGAAGACGCGGCTGCCGAGGCCGGAGAGGATCGGCTCCATCCGCTTGCGGTCGAACGCCGCGCCGGCGTCGGCCGAGGCCCCTTCCAGGCCGTCGAGCACGCGGGCCTTGTCGCGCTCGGTCTGGAGCCGGCCGAGGAACCAGGTGCCGGCGTTCGAGAGCCCCTTGTAGTCGAGGTCCACCGGGTTCTGCGTCGCCAGCACGACGCCCAGGCCGTACGCCCGCGCCTGCTTGAGCAGGGTCAGCATCGGCGTCTTCGACGGCGGCTTGGCCGTCGGCGGGAAGTAGCCGAAGACCTCGTCCATGTAGAGCATCGCCCGCAGGCTGGAGGTGCCCGGCTGCGTACGGACCCAGGCGAGAACCTCGTTGAGCAGGATCGTCACGAACGAACATCCGCTCGTTGTCCGACAGGTGGGCGATCGACACGATCGAGATCCGCGGCTTCGCCCTCGGCGCGTGTAGAGCAGGCCGGTCGACGTCGAGCGGCTCCCCTTCCATCCAGGCGGCGAACCCGGGCGACGCCAGCAGGTTGTTCAGCCGCATCGCCAGCTCGAACCGGTCCTTCGGCGGGGTAGAACGTCTCCAGGTCGAGCACGCCGACCCTGTCGAACGGCGGGTCCTGGATGCCGTGGATCAGCGCCGGCCAGGTCGAGGTCGCGACCGTCGTCGCCAGGCGTGGTCGAGCAGGTTCGAGAGCAGGATGTGCTCGCGGCTGGTCAGCGGGTCGGCCGTGATCCCGAGCAGGGCCAGCAGGCCGGAGACGGCCGAGGCGACCCGCTCGCGATAGGCCTCGGCGTCGTCGCGGAGGGCCGGCGGCGGGGCCGAGAACGACCGCAGCATGGACAGCGGCAGCCCGGCGGTGCTGCCGGGGGTGTAGATCGCCAGGTCGACCGCGTCGCGGAACCGCTCGATGCGCTCGGGCCGCCTGGTCCCACTCGGCCAGGCCCGTCCGCCACGCGCTCGGCGGTCTGCGCGGCGAACTCGCTCGCGGCGACTCCCCTCGCGGGCCGCCTCGTCGGGATCGACCCAGGGGGCGAAGTCCTCGGGGCGCAGCTCGGGGAAGGTCGAGCAGCAGGTTGCCCGATGTCGCCCTTGGGGTCGATGGCGATGACCGGGATGCCGTCGATGGCCGCCTCTTCGAGCAGCGTCAGGCAAAGCCCCGTCTTGCCGCTGCCGGTCATCCCGACGCAGACGGCGTGCGTCGTCAGGTCCTTCGACTCGTAGAGGACCAGGTCGGTCCCGACCTCCCGGCGGTCGATGTCGTAGGTCTTCCCCAGGTAGAAGAACCCGAGCTTCTCGTAAACCGGCATCGGCGGATCGTCCGTCCTGGGCGGATCATCCGGCGTGGGCGAGCCCTCCGGCGTGGGTGAGCCATCGGGCGTGGGTTGGCCGTCGACGCGCGTCGTCCGGCATGGATAGATCGTCCGTCGTGGGCGGGTCGTCCGGCATGGGCGTGTGTCCCGTCGGCGTGGCCGACCGCCGACGTCAATGCCGGCGTGTGGCCAGGGGGGCGTTCCGTGGTGTCGGCCCCCCAATATGCCGGATGAGCCCGCCGTCGAGAACCCGACGCCCCCCGGAACGTCGCCCCGCGGCCGCACACATCTTCGGCGACGACTCCGAAACAACTCGTTCCCATGCTCCGCGTGGTGATGCCGTCCGGGCCGCTCCGGGGCCTCTGCCGCGATTGCCCCGGACGACGCGGAGCGTCGCGGAATGCATCACCACGCGGCGCGTGGGAACGAGTTAACGCAAGTTTGGGGAGAGGCTTACGTCGGCCATTCGAGATGTCGCGGCGGGTCGTGGGGCGAGGCCCCCGCCGAGCGTCCCATCACCTGGCCCGGGCCACTCCGCCGTCCCGCCGCGTGCGCCTCCCAGCGACTCGACTTGCCCGGCAAGTGCTTCGGGAACGCGAGTTGCGTCGTCATGCCGTTGGCTTCGTTCGCGTCGCTTGCCACGACAAGGGCGGGTGGCCGGGGCAAAGTCCTCGTGCCCCGGTATGCGGTCGTGACACGAGGATGGCCCCGGACGCCTGCCGCGTCCCGTCGCGTGCGCCTCGCCAACGGCAACGTGTTCGGCAAACCCTGAATTCGACGAAGTTGCGTCGAATCGCTGTTGGCTTCGTTCGCCGCCTGTCCGTCACGCGAGCCGGGTGACCGGGGCAAAGTCCTCGTGCCCCGGTCGGACGTCCCGAAGGTCGGCGTCTTGTCCCGCCGCGTGCGCCGCCGTAACCGTGGGCTTCACCCGCAACTTCCAGGATCATATGGCATTGCGTCTGTAACCTTGGCTTCGTTCGCGCACAACAAGGCGCCAGCGACGAGTCGCCGGGCATTCTGAAGCCGTCGCAGGTCGCGTAACGCCCGGTGGAACCGTCGCGACCAGATCGGTTCGTGGCGGGCGACCAGGGCGGCGACCTCCAGCGGTAGCCAGGCGCGATCGGGGGCCTCGGCCCGGTCCTGGAGGAACACCGGCCACAGCCGCGCGCGTCGGCGTTCCAGCTTCGCCACGGATCGGGCCACGAACCGGCCGACCTGACGCCACAACGCCTCGATCGCAAGTGCTTGCTCGCTCAATAGATCGGTCGATTGAGCGCCCCGTTCCGGGACGGCGATCACACCACCAGGGCCGGGCCGTTGGGCCGGCAGCAGCGTCAGCGTGACGGTGAGCCGGTCGGGATAACGGGCGTCCGGGTCACGTCCCAGCAGCCGAAGTACCGCGACGGCCTCCTCCCGATCCCAGACGCCATTTTCATCCAATGCTGCAAATATTGGCGTAACCGATCGGCCACCCAGCCGCAGCCGATGGGGGACGACCGCAGCACGCGCGCGGCGCGGGCCGGTTCGACATCAAGTTGACCGATGGCCGCCTCCAGCGCCGCGCGATGGTCCCGATCGAACCGCGTGACGGCCGACGCCCGCCATTCCTGGAACGCCTGCTCGTCGATCCGCCGGATGCGGTCGAGCACGATCGAGGCGAACACCGCCTCGGCAACGACCGCGTGCTCGGCCTCGCCCACGGCCCGTAGGCTGACGCTCCAGTGTCGCAACCGCCGCGAGAGCCTCGCCCGCTCCGCGCCGTCGAGCACGACCCGCCCCGCCGCCAGCCCATGCCGCGTCGCGTTCCGCCGCGATCGAGCCTTCCCCCGCGCCGACCTCGGCCCGGTGCTCTGGCGTGCATTCTCCCGATTCGCCTCGACCCGCGCCGCGCTGGTCATCCCCCCGCCCCCCAACTGGCCCGTCGATCGGCTGATGTCCCAGGGTCAGTATCGAAGCGGTGGGCGCTCGCGTTCACGAAACCCGCGTGGTGTGGCCCCGAACCGAAGGCGGCCCGGACGTGATGCGTGAGATCATCGCCCGGATCGGGCCGCCTGGAGGTGCCGGTGATCTGCCACGCGAAAATCCCGAGATTCCCGCCGAACTCCTTGCCCCGTGCCTGCGGGATCGAGAAAATGATTGGGTGTCCGGGATGACATGGACAAATGGGCGTGTTCCAACACGCCCATTCTGCGGCCGAATACTTGTTAGGCGGCAGATGGCGATAGGCTTTTTCAAGCCCCTTCTACTCTGTCAAAAGGTAGTTATGCCGAAAGTACGATGGCGAGCGCTGATCCAGGTGTTGAAAGAAGCCAGGCCTGCTTGGCTGTCGATCGTCGGGGCGACCTTCGCATTGCTAATCGGCTGGATTATCAGCTGCTCTTTCTCTCAAACGACTTCGGCGACCATTCGTTATGCCGGGACATTACTCCAGATTTTCGGCCTCGCCACGGCAGCGTACGGGCTCAGCCAAACCCTGCAACTCTTCGGCAGCACCGTTCCGAAGAACGGGATCATTAGCTGGTGGAATCGGCTCAAAGGAGCATTCGGTCTACCAAGGATTGTCACGGCCAAGGCACACTCGGGATTAACATTAGGCGGATCGGCCGAGATGCGGAAGGGTTTGCACTGCATGAATACAGAAGGGTCGGCCGAGGATCGAATCGCAAACGTCGAAGCAAATGTCGGCATTTTGGAGGAGCGTCTGGACGATTATATCCAGAGACTGAAGGCAGATATTGCTGACGTGAGAGATATCGTCGACCGAGACAGTCAAGCTCGACAGTCCAGTGAGCAGCGGATCGAACGTAGAATTGAAGACTTCGCCATCGGGGGACTCCAACACGAAGTTATCGGACTGATATGGCTTTTTTTTGGTATCATAGGGGCGAGCGTTCCTGACGAACTGGCCAAGGCTTGGTCCTTCCTGACCGAATAAAGAAACTAGGGAAAGGGGTCACGTTATGGGTCGTTCATGCTTCCGATCGGCTCCTGACCCCGTTTTCCCTCCGGGAGGGATACCGAGGATTCGGAGAGTGATCCGCCGATCCCCGCTCCCTGACCTCGCGCCGCGGCGGACCCCGCGCCGCCGCGGCGCCTCTTGTGCTATCATCGCTGTCTCGGCGGTGCGGGGCCGCTGAGCTTTTGTGTCAGACGGCGGGGGGGTGCCCTGTGAATCCGGATCGTCGAGTCTTTATCCTCGTGATGAGCGGCGTCATGGCCGGGGCCCTGACGGCGTCGATCGTCCCCTGGTCACCGCTCCCGAAGGCGGTGCTGGTCGGCGTCATCGCGGCGATCGTCGCCGCATTGTCCGGCTTCGTCATGGGTCCGAGGAGCGCCTCCTAACCGCGCACCGCGGCGGATCTCGGCCGACGCGGTTTTCGCTTCGACCCGGGGCTTGCTCGGCGGCCGGGGCGGCTGAGCTTGGGCATGAGGCGGCTCCTCTGATGGCGCTGCGGGCGTTGGTCCTGACACAAATGACTTGTGTTGCCCTGCTCGGGATGGCGACACGCGGCGCCTTGCTCACACCCTCGTCGCGAGGTTGGGCCGAGTCGGCCGCTGCCTTCGCCTTCTATCCGGTGCTGGTCGGGTTCCCATCGGCGGTGTTGTTTACGGCTCGTTATGCGGCGTTGCCGTCGTGGAAGCGTCGGGTCATCATGGGAATCGAGGTCGCCCTCGTTTATGCCACCTTGGTCGCGATCCTGCCGGCCGTGCAGTGACGCCTAACCTCACGCGGGCGCTGCCCCGGCCCGCCGCGGCGGTTCCTGGTCAGTCACAGCCATCATTCAGCGGCGGGGTGGCACTGGTAGGGAGCCGTTTCCGGGTGGCACTGGTCGTACTCGACCAGTGCTCTGATGTTGAACTAGAGCACTGGTCGAGTACGACCAGTGCCACCCGGACGAGCCGCCGGGGTCAGTTCCGCCGTCCCTCGTGGGTTCGTCTCACCGCGACACTCGGTTGCCAATCGGCGGAATGTGCGGGAAAATACCCCAGACGGGTGGGATGAGACGACTGTTCCGTCGCGTTTTTCCACGAGATTTCGTTCGTCTACAACTGGTTAGGCGTCACCAATCAGGTTGCATTATCAGTCACGCTCCCGATGTCTGAGGGAGTTGCGGCGGAGCTTGGGACCATGAGATTCAGCCGACGCTGCTTGTACGCTTTGCTTGTCGTCACGCTCCCCACTTCCGGTTTGCGTGCGGATGATGCTCTGCTGGTTATCGGAGGCGTGAAGGTCCGGACGACCCAAGCCGACGGGAAGTCGAGTTGGGATTCGGGCGGCGGTGCGCCGGACATCAAGATCAGCGTCGAGAGGACATCCGAACCCAGGGGTGAGCGTCACATCTCAT
Source organism: uncultured Isosphaeraceae bacterium (assembly GCA_963779675.1). Taxonomy (GTDB): domain Bacteria; phylum Planctomycetota; class Planctomycetia; order Isosphaerales; family Isosphaeraceae; genus CAVZZM01. The sequence continues at coordinate 104,533 of CAVZZM010000009.1, read as the reverse complement.
CCTCCCGAAAGGACTGCTTCGAGGCCACTTTCAACCGGAGGGCGTTGGGAGTGGATGTCGGTGACGTGATCGAGATTCTCGTTCTCGACGAAGACCTGACCCGGCATGACGAGATCGGCAAGACGTCGTTCAAGGTCACGGCGACCATGCTGAAGAGCGGCGAGATCAAATTGGCGTTTGACCAGGTCGATGAACTGATCCTCCGCTTGGAGCCCTGATCGCGAGCAGGGGCGGGTGTCCGGGCCGAACTCGTCGTGTCTTGGTCTTCTCGCCATCGGCCGTAACGGGCGGGTGGCCCTGGTAAATCGCCATGTCTGGGTGCCACGGGTCGTCTTCGACCAGTGCTCCGGTTCAACATCAGAGCACTGGTCGAAGACGACCCGTGGCACCCAACACCCCCGGCCGGTGCCACCCGCCGTGAGAGCATCGCCCGGATCGGGTCGCCTGGAGGCGTCCGTGATCCTCCCTCGCGAAAATCCAGATGTTCCCGCCGTGGCCCTTGTTTCAGGCGCGTGAAATCGAGTACTTATCAAGTGTCGGGGAACCCACGGGTCAAGGGGCGTGTCGCAACTCGCCCGTTCCGCGGTCGAATACGTGTGGTTCAGACGGCGGTATTCCCCTGGGGTGACGCGGCGAGGGCGTCGCGGCCCGCCCTTCGGGACACATTCACGACGGGGGGCCTGTTGATGATCCGGACATCGGTGACACTCGACTGCCCAGGGTCGCGGGAAAACGTGGTGATCCTCGCCGCGTCCGCCGGGACCGCGCAGTACGGCATCGGCCATCCTGAGAACACCGGGGATTGTGAGCTGTTTATCGGAGCGCTCGACGAGAGCGGCAAGGTGCTGGAGGACATCGCGTTGAAGCCAGGCGACTCCCGGCACTGGTACTGGCCGCCGACCGGCACCGCCAAGCTCTACGCGGTTTGCAGCAAGACCTGCCACGGCACGGCCGTTCTGGAGTACGACACCCCCATCGGGTGAGGTCCGCCTTCAGTGGGTGGGAGACTGGGCCCGGCGCCCTCTGTAGAAATGCCGCATGCCTATGACTAAAATTGCTCTCGGTGTAATCCTGTGATGGACGATCTCGCGGTCCAGGCTCCCGTAACTCCGCGGGCGGGTGGCACTGGTATGGAGCCCTTTCTGGTTGCCACGGGTCGTGATCGACCAGTGCTCTGATGTTGAACCGGAGCACTGGTTGAGGACGGCCCGGGGCACCCGGTGCCGGCCTCACGTCCCCTCATGCCCCTCACGGCGCCGTCGGGGAGAGTTCTTTCGCACCCGTTGGTTCGCCGAATCGCGATACTCGGTTGCCAATCGGCGGAACGCGCGGGAAAATCCTTCGGACGGGTGGGATGAGACGACTGTTCCGTCGTGTTTTTCCACGAGCGTTCGTTCGTCTCCAACTGGTTAGGCAGATCCAGAGAGGGTGCGAGTTGCCAGAGCGACCCGGGCTGTTTACGCCGATAAAGGTCGGCGCGCTGGAATTGCCCAACCGCATCATCATGTCCCCCATGACCCGCATCCGAGCCGGAGAGGGCTGTGTTCCCTCCGAGCGGATGGCCCGGTACTATTCGCAGCGAGCCTCGGCGGGCCTGATCATCACCGAGGGAACCCATCCCGGCCCGATGGGCCGGGGGTACACCTATCCCCCTGGCCTCCACACGGACGAGCAGACGGCAGGTTGGCGCAATGCGACCGATGCGGTCCACGCCGCTGGCGGCCGAATTTTCGTACAACTCATGCATGCCGGGCGGGTCTCCCACTCGTCTTTGCTGCCGAACCATGCCTTGCCGATCGCCCCTTCGGCCATCGCCGTTTCCGGCGCGGTCCACACCTTCGGTGGGAAGATGCCATTCGAGACGCCCCGCCCCCTGGAGACGGCGGAAATCCCCGCCGTCATTGAGGAGTATCGGCGGGCCGCGGAGTTGTCGATCCGGGCCGGTTTCGACGGCGTGGAACTTCATGCGGCGACCGGCTACCTTCCCAATCAGTTTCAGGTCACGGGGTCGAACCGTCGCACCGACGGCTACGGAGGGTCTCTCCCGAATCGAACCCGCTTCACCCTGGAAGTGGTCGAGGCGCTCTGCGGCGTGCGGGGTGCGGATCGGGTCGGCGTCAAGATCGCCCCCGGATTCACCGTGAATGACACCATCGACGTTGATCCCGTCGAAACGTACAGCTATCTCGCCCAGCTCTTGAACCCGCTGGGCCTTGCCTACCTCCATGTCGGCTACGACAGCGGTTACGGGCGGGGGACTTCCCCGGATTTCCATCCCATCGATCTCCTGCGTCCGGTGTACACCGGCACGTTACTCGCCGTTGGTGGCTTCACCAGGGAATCGGGAGAGTCGGCCCTAGCCGATGGGCGGGCCGATGCCCTCGTGTTTGGCAGGCCGTTCATCTCCAATCCCGATCTCGTGGAGCGATTTCGGATCGATGCCCCCTTGAACCCCTGGGACGTACGAACGTTTTACGGCGGGGACGAGCAGGGCTATACGGACTACCCTACGCTGGGGACCTCGGGATGAGGATCCAAACCGCGGCCCCCGCAACTTGAGGAACAGGGAAAGGGGCAGGAGTGCTCGGTAGAAAAGGCCCGATTTCGGTGACGTCTCGATCGTGGGTCGTCCGACCAGGGCCATGTTTCCTGGGGTTTTCCAGGTCCATGCGACCCCCCCTTCGGAAGCAAAGCCGGGCCTTATCTACCGAGCACCCCTGATGACCCCATATCCTCCGGCAATCGAGAGGAGGTGCCCCGTGCGGATCTGGTTCACCCTGGCGGTGCTGTTCGCGATTCCCCGGGCGGTATGGTCCGTGGACCGGCCCCCCAACGTCCTCCTCGTCGTCGCCGACGACCTCCGGGCCGACGTGACGTCCGTGTACGGCGGCCCGGTGAGAACGCCGAACCTCGACGCCCTCGCCCTCCGCGGCTCGGTGTTCGACCGCGCCACCTGCGGCTACCCGATCTGCCACGTCAGCCGCGCGGAACTGATCACCGGGCGTTGCCTCGTGACCGAGGCCACCACGGGTCGGCTCGTCCCCCTCCGGCCGGAGTGGAGCCTGTGGCCGGAGGTCATGCGGCGGGCCGGGTGGCACACGGTTCACTCGGGCAAGTGGCACGTCGAAGGGACGCCGCGGGCCCGCGGCTACGAGACGACCTCGCGCCTCTACAGCGGCGGCGGGGCGACGGGCCGGCCGCTCACCCTGGAGACCGAGCGCGACCGGACGGCCTGTGACCGGCTACGTCGGATGGACGTTCAAGACCGGGGAGAACACGCCCATTCCGGAGCTTGGCGTCGGCCTCACCCCGGAGACAGACGCCCGCATCGCCGATGGAGCGATCGACGCGATCCGCCGCGCGAAGCCAAACCGTCCCCTGTTCTTGCACGTGAACTTCACCGCCCCGCACGACCCGCTCCACTGGCCGACGGGGCGAGAAGGCCGGTTCCGAGCCGACGGGCGTGAAGCTCCCGGCGAACTTCCGCCCGCAACACCCGTTCGACCACGGGAACATCAACGGCCGCGACGAGGTCATCGTCCCGGCCCCACGGAGCGAGGCCGACGTCCGGGCCGAGCGTGCCGTTTACTATGCGCTGGTGGAGAACCTCGACGCGCAGGTCGGACGAATCCTCGAGGCGCTGTCCGACCGGGGCGAGCTGGAGCGGACGATCGTGGTCTTCACCAGCGACCAGGGGCTGGCGATCGGCAGCCACGGACTGATGGGAAAGCAGAATCAGTACGAGCACACCGCGCAAGTGCCGCTGATCCTCGCCGGGCCGGGGATTCCGGCCGCGAAGCGGTTCGCCGCCCGGTGCGCCCTCCGCGACCTGTACCCCACCGTGTGTGAGTTGACCGGCCAGCCGGTCCCGGGGAGTGTGGAGGGGATGAGTCTTGTGCCGGTGCTGAGAGGCCAGCGCGATGAGGTTCATGAGGCCGTGTTCGGCTACTTCACCGACACGCAGCGGATGATCCGCACGTCGGACGGCTGGAAGCTGATCTGGTATCCGAAGGCGGGGCGGACGCAGCTGTTCCACGTCGCCCAGGACCCCGACGAGTTGAACGATCTGTCCGCGGACCCGGCGCACGCGGTCCAGCTGCGCCACCTGGCGCGGTCGCTCCGGGCGTGGCTCCGCGACCACGGCGACCCGCTGGAAGGACGGATACCGGGAGATGTGGGAAAAGAATAGGAACATTTCCATTCGAGTGCCCCGGGAACGCCGAAACAGCACAGGGACTGATCGCCATGACCGCTTCGCGAACCGACCAGACCGACGGGGGCCTCGGCCGCCGGACACCACGCCCCCGCCGGGGGACCGCCGTGGCGCTCTCGCTCGCGGCGGCCGCGACGCTTTTCGGCCCCACGACGCTTGCCGGCGCGAAGGCCGATGCCGGGGCGCCGGGGCCGTTGGGGGTGCGGCAGATCGTGGCCCATCGCGGTTCCGGCGTCGACCGGCCCGAGAGCACGCTGGCCGCCGTGCGCCGGGCGATCGAGGCGGGGGCGACGGCCGTCGAGGTCGACGTCCGCACGACGGCCGACGGTCATCTCGTGATCCTGCACGACGAGACGCTCGACCGCACCACCGACGGCCGAGGCCCGCTGGCACAGGCGACCCTGGCCGACGTGCGGAAGCTCGATGCCGGGGGCTGGTTCGACGAGCGTTTCCGCGGCGAGCGGGTGCCGACCCTGGAGGACGTGCTGTCGCTCTGCCGAGGACGCATCGACGTGCTGCTCGACCTGAAGGGACAGGGCGAGGACTACGACCGGGCGGTGGCGGCCGAGGTCCGGGAGCACGGCGATCCTCGTCGCACGATCGTCGGCGTGCGCAGCGTCGAGCAGGCCAAATGGTTCCGAGAACGACTGCCCGAGGCCGGGCAGCTCGCGCTGATCCCCCGGCCGGACGACATCGAGGCCTTCGCCGACGCGGGCGCGGAGACCATCCGGCTCTGGCCGAAATGGCTCGACGAGGCGGGCCGCGGCGACGGCGGCGCCGATCTTGTGCGTCGCGTGCGTGACGCCGGGGCACGATTGCACCTGAACGGTACGACGGGCGCGCGCGAGGAGGTGCTCAAACTGCTGGCGCATCGGCCGAAGTCGCTCTCAAGCGACGACCCGGCGCGGCTCGTCCGGACGCTGGCGGAGCTGGGTTCCGAGCGCGTTGGCGCGTCGCTGCTGCCTCGCGACTGGGAACCCAAACGCGAGGCCGACCGGGTGCTGGAGCGCCTGGTTTCCGTCACCGCGACCCGGGTGAAGGGGGCGCACGACTCCGACATGGTCCTGGTGGACGGCCACGCCTACATCGTGGCGATGGTCAACGACGAGAGACCGGGCGAGGCCGCGTCCTGGCCGGAGATCTACGACACGATGTCGATTGTGGATCTCGAGACGCTGGCGGTCGAGGAGATCATCCCCTATGCCCGTTCGGAGCAGGCGTTCGAGAACGTGACGCTGCCGGTGGGGGCCTGCTTCGTGCCCCGCATCGCGCGGATCGACGACCGCACGCTGCGCTGTTTTTTCGCCAGCGAGCAACCCGGCGCACGACAGGCACAGACCTGGTATCGCGACTTCGACCTGGAAACGAGGGCCTTCGAGGGGCGCATCCACAAGGCGAAGCTCAAGACCGCCGCCGGGGTGTTCGACATGCAACCGCGGCCCTTTTACGAGGACGCGGCGGCGCACGGGTTCGCGAAGCCGGCGAAGGATTACGGGCTCTACCAGATCGATTCCTTCAAGTCGTTCGACGGCAAGACGTATGCGGTAATCAATAATTTCGTCGGCAAGCAGAACGCACTGGCCCGGGTCCATGACGACTGGGCCACGTTCGAACTCCTCGGGCACTTCAACGAGCCGCGGGAACTGGCTCTCAGCGAGGCGTCGGTCAACCGCCTGCCCGACGGCACGTGGATGGCGATCTGTCGGCAGGACGGCGGCAACCGGAACTACACCTTCACCACGAGCCCGGACGGCCGGACCTGGACCGAGGGCGCGCATCGCGACTTCGTGCCGAACGGCAGCAACTCGAAGCCGAGCTTCGACCGGATCGGCGGCCTCTATTACCTGGGCTGGCAAGAGGACACGCGCATCCAGGGCGTCTCGCGCAGCGTGTTCAACGTGGACGTCTCGCGCGACGGCAAGACCTGGGAGCGCACGTATCGCTTCGAGACCCCGGAGTCGTTTCAATATCCGACGTTTCGAGAGCACGAGGGCACGGTCTGGCTGTGCGTGACGCAGGGCCGCAAGGAACGCATCATGTTCGGCAAGCTGGAGGACCTGGGCCCACCCGCGGGGGAGCCCTCCCTCCCGCGGACTGATTGACGGGCGAAAGCCAACTGGAACGTGGGGAACCAGGGAGGACAGGCAACAAGGCCTGGAGCATAAGGCGTTTGTGGCGCGCCCCTTCTCGATGGCCCGGCCGGGCGTCCCTCACGACAACCAACCGGCCCGCGGCGACAAAACCATCGGGAGAGTGGTGGCACTGCTGCGCACATCTCGATGGCCCGCGCAAGTTGTTCCCCAAAAATACGTGAACTCGTTCCCACGCTCCGCGTCGTCCGGGTCAACGGCGGAAGAGGCCGCGGAGCGGCCCCGACGGCATTCCCACGCGGAGCGTGGGAACGAGTTGTTTCGGAGTTGCCGCCGAAGTTGTGCGCGGCCGTGGGGTGGTGTGATGGTCTCAGCCGGGGGGCCCGCGAGGCCCCCGGCGTTTTCCCGAATTCGCCGCAAACCCATATGCTGACTTAGGCAAGGGAAAGGGTTAACGGCGCGGGGTGCCACGGGTCGTCCTCAACCCGTGGGTCGCTTCGCAATCGGCGCCCTGGTCGAGGACGATCCGTGTCACCCGCCCGGTGGCATCGGGTCAATCCCGGAATCGTGCCGATTTACGGAACATTCCGGTTGAGACGTCCTATGTTCGACTGGATGAAATCGCATCAAGGTCATCGCGTGCGCGAGGCGATCTCCGGCGCACTTCGGGCGCGTGCAACCCTTGAATTGACAGGAAGGTGAATCCATGAAGGCGCTTCGTTGTGCGAATTTGTTTCGATCCGCGAGTTCGACCAGGACGGCGCGGAGGTGGCGGCGACCGTCCTTGCGTTCCCGGATATGCGGTGTAGAGGCCCTGGAGGAACGGCAGCTTCTGACTACGCTCGCGGTGACGACCCTTGATGATTCGGGGCCGGGCTCCCTCCGACGGGCGATCCAGGTATCCAACGCGCTGCCAGGTCCCGACCGCATCGCCATTCGAGGTCGCCGGCACGATCCGCGTAACCCGGACGTCCCTTCCGGCGATCACCGACGCCGTCCTGCTCGACGGGACCACGGCGCCGGGCTTCGCCGGATCGCCGGTGGCGACGATCGATTTCCGGGGCTCGCACGGGCTGCGGTTCGAGACGGGGGCCGACGGATCGATCCTCCGGTCGCTCTCGCTGGTGAGGGCCGGCGACGCGGGCGTCACGCTACGCGCCTCCGGCGTGACCGTGGAGGGCAACTACATCGGCCTGCGTGCCGACGGGCGGACCGTCGCCGGCAACCGGGGCGACGGCGTGCGGATCGACCCGACCTCGCACGGCAACCTGATCGGCCAGACCGATCCGGTGACGAGCATCGACTACTACAACGCCGACGCCGTGGGCATCCAGCCGGTCACGGCCTGGCAGGGCATTCGCGATGCCGACACCAGCGGCCAGTACCTGATCACCGGGACGTCGGGCGCCAACGGGCTGCTGTACGAGGGGCCGATCTCGGGCGCCGGCGGGACCAGCTACCAGGTCAACTACCCGGGCGCCACGACCACGAGCGTCTACGGCCCCGACAATCTCGATGGCGACCGCGTCCGGCTGGTCGGCAGCTACAAGAACGGCAACGGCACCGTGCAGGGCTTCCTCTTCCAGGGCACGACCGACGACCTCTCGCAGGCCGGCAACTACCGGACGATCGATTACCCCGGCGCGACGTACAACTACGTCCACAGCACGATGGGCGGCCTCGCGGTCGGCAACGCCGACGGGCCGGAAGGCAACGCCCCCATCGGCACCGGCCACGCCTTCCTCTACGACATCGCCGGGAATGCGTTCCTGCCGGACGTCGTCTACCCGGGCTCGATCGAGCACCACCGCCTACGGCATCTGGCACAACGGCGGCACGAGCTACACGATCGCCGGCGGCTACACCAACCTCGTCGGGTCGGGCCGCACGATCAGCCAGGGCTACCTGGTCGACTACGACACCGCGACCGGCCAGTTCTCCCACTGGACGTCGTTCGAGTATCCCAACGGGGCGATCGGCCAGGATTACGTCGCCCACTTGCAGGGCATCAGCAGCGACCAGAAGGGCGTCTACACGCTCGCCGCGGACTCGCTCCAGAGCGGTTCGACCGATCCCGCGCCAGGCGCGCTGGCGGTCGTCCGGCGCAACCCCGACGGCACGTTCGGCCAGTCGGCCTGGGTCGACCTGAACGACCCCGGCACCACTGGCCTGACCAGTGCCAACTCGGTGGCCGGCAACCAGGTGGTCGGGGTCGTCATCAGCGACGACGGCGTGTTCCCGTACCAGGCGACGGTCAACACCGGGTTCCAGCTCTCGAACGTCATCAGCGGCAACGGCGGCAACGGCGTCGGGATCTACGGCGCCGACGACAATCGGATCGCCATGAACAACATCGGCACCGATGCCACCGGCACGATCCGGCGCGGCAACGCGCGGAACGGCATCCTCATGACCCAGGGCGCGGCGCGTAACGTCGTCGGCGGCCAGGCGACCGGCGGCAACGACCCCACGGCGGGCGTGTTCGTCCGCCCGCCGCATGGGCAACCTGATCTCGGGCAACCGCGGCAACGGCGTCCTGATCAACCGGGGCGCCACGCGGAACCTGCTGAGCGGCAACTTCGTCGGCACCGACGCGACGGGCAACGCGGCGCTGGGGAACCGGCTGGACGGCGTGGCCATCGAGGGCGCCGACGGCAACCAGCTGATCGGCTGCACCTTCCGGCAGAACCCGTTCGTCTTCTACAACGTGCTCAGCGGCAACGGCGGCAACGGCCTGCGGATCACCAACTCCAACAACACGATGGTCCAGGCCAATTTCCTGGGCGTCGGGGCCAACAACGCCACCGTCGTGGCCAACGGCGGCGACGGGCTGCTGGTCTCGGGCACGTCCCGCAACACGCAGGTCGGCGGCGTGATCCCGCTCGGCAACGTGATCTCCGGCAACAACCGCAACGGCATCGAGGTGCGCGACAGGGCCAGCGGGTTCATCTCGTTCAACACCTTCGCCGGGATCTTCGCATTCGCCGGCGCGGCCCCGAACCGGCTCGACGGGATCCTGATCACCTCCAGCGGCGGGAACAACCTGATCCGCACCAGCATCGTCTCGGGCAACCTCGGCAACGGGATCGAGCTGGGCGGCAACGCGACCGGCGTGCAGGTGACCGAGACCGCGATCGGGACGAACACCGCGATCCAGTCGGCCATCCCGAACGGGGGCAGCGGCATCCGGATCTCGGGGAACGCCCACGGCAACGCCATCGGCGGGTTCCAGCCCTCGATCGAGCCGCAGGTGACGATCTCGTCGAACCGCCGCTACGGGATCGAGTTCGTCGGCAACGCCCACGACAACGTCGTGTTCCACACCGACATCGGCACGAACGCCCAGGGCTCGCGGCGACCTGGGCAACGCGCTCGGGGGCATCTCCCTCGGCCCCGGCACGCGGTCCAACATCATCGGCCGCCCCACGAGCGCCTTGCAAAACCGGATCAACAACAACCTTGGCAATGGCGTGCTCATCCGATCCTCGCTCCGCAACGCGGTCACGGGGAACGAGATCATGAACAACCAGGCCTACGGCCTCCTGGCCTACGGCTGGTGCCTCGGCACCGTGGTCCGGGACAACACGATCGCGTCGAACGCCCGGGGAGATGTCGACCTGACGAACTCCCGAGGCATCGTGTATGTCCCGTAACCCCGGGGCGTTGTCTTCGTAGGGTGGGCCGTCGCAGCGCAACCCACCATATTATAATATGTGGTGGGTTGCGCCGCGACGGCCCACCCTACATAACATACGGCGTCACTTTTCCACGTCCAGCTCCTCCCGAAGGGCCTTCGCTTCGGGGTGGTCCGGGTCGGCGTCGAGGATGGCGTCGAGGGTGGCCTTCGCCTTGTCGGTCATGCCGGCGTCGTGCTGGGCCTGCGCGAGCTTGATCTTGATGGCGTCGGGCTGCTTGGGCTCGAGTTCCAGGGCGACCTGATACTCCTCGATGGCCTCGTCGTACTGCTCCTGCCCGGCGCGGGCGTCGCCGAGGGTGACGTGGAGGGCGGGGTCGTAGACGTCGATGTAGAGGCATTCGGTCGCCCACTTCGCGGCCTCGTCGTACTGCTCGCGGGCCAGGTGCATGTCGGCGAGGTTGCGGCGGACGTCGAGGTCGTCGGCGTCGTTGGCGGCGAGCATCGCCAGGTCCTTGAGTAAGCTTGTCGCGGTCCCCCTGGCGGAGGTGGACGCGGGCCAGGCCGGCGATCCACTTGCTGTGGTAGGGTCGTCCTCGCGGGCCAGCTCGTAGAGCCGCTCGGCCTCGTCGAGGTTGCCGGCCTTCATCTCCAGGTCGGCCGAGCAGGTCGACGACCCGCTCGTTCGGGCCGGTCCTCGTCGAGAGCCGGGCGGAGCATCTCCAGGGCGGCGTCGCTGTCGCCGATCGAGGTGAACAGCCGGGCCATGACGTAGCTGGCCAGCGGGTGATGCGGGCTTCAGCTTCGCGGGCCTTCTCGGCGAAGGGCCGTGCCGCCCGGTAGTCGCGACGGGCGAAGTGCTCGTAGGCCATGCGGGCGTTGAGGTCGGGGTCGTCGGGCTTCGCCGCGACCTCGCGCTGGAGCTGCGAGAAGGTGACGGCCTCCTCGTCCTCGACGCGGGTGCGGATCGTCTTGAGGACCTCGTCGAGGTAGTCGACGTACCCCTTCTCGAAGTCCTCCTTGCTCGACGTCGAAGCAGGCGCCGGATGGCCCGGTCGGTGGTCAGGCCGCGTCGGTAGGCGGCGAGCATCTTGATGAGGGCGTCGTCGCCGAACCGCTTGAGCATGTACTGGGCGTAGAGCTGGGCCTGGCAGTACGCCATCTGGCGGTCTTCGGGCTGCTCGGGACGGATGAAGCCGAGGTTGATCGTGTCGAGGTTCAGCAGCTCGCGCTTCGGGACCCGCTCCAGGAGCATCTTGTTCCACTCCTGGGGGCGCGGGGTGCCCTCGCTCTCGACGGCCAGGGCCTCGGTGTACCAGTGGGGGATGTTGAAGTCGGTCTGCTGCAGCGTGATGACGTGAGCGACCTCGTGGACCATCACCCGGGACCAGTTGAACGGCTCCTTGGTCGACCTGCGGGCTGGCCAGGGCGACGACCTTGCCGGTGCAGGCGCCGACGGTCGGGACGAACGGCAGCCCGGTGGTCCGGCCGCTGAACCACTGGTGGTCCTCCATGATCTCGATGGTCGTCTTGCCCGGCGGCTCGAAGCCGAACCGCTCGACCAGGTCGGGATACGACTTTTCGAGAAACTCGGACATGTATTTGCCCAGCAGCCCGTCCTGGTCCGGCTTGAACAGCACGCGGAAGTGATCGGACTCGATCGGCCTCGTAGCCGGCCAGGACGCCGGAGGACCTGCGTCATGTTGTCGGCGCGGACGTTGAACGGGTCGGCGTCGAAGGCGGCGTCGAAGAGGCCCTGCGCCTCGTCCTCGCGGCCGATCTGCATGTAGAGCATGCCGAGGCCGATCCGCGTGTCGGCCCGCTCCGGGTCGGCGTCGATGGCGCAGCAGGAAGGCCCGCTCGGCCGAGTGGTACTTGCGGCGGTCGGCCAGGCGCTCGCCGAGGGCGGCGTAGAAGGTCGCCGGCTTCGGGTTGACCTGCCGGGCCAGCGCCTCGGCCGCCGCGGCGCCGGCCGGGTTGACCAGCAAGCGGTGCGCGGCGGCCAGGCGGCCGAGCGCGTCCTCGTCCTTGGGGTTCTCGGCGACGGCCTTCTCGGCGGCCTCCAGGGCGTCGTCGAACCGCTCGTCGGAGATGTTCAGGTCGGCCAGCAGGGTATAGGCCGGGCCATAAGCCGGGGTTGATCTCCAGGGCGTCCTCGGCCTTGCGGCGGCCGTCGGCCAGCTTGTAGCCCTGGAGGTCGGCCCGCCCCAGCGCGACGATCACCTCGACGGCGCTCGGGTTGATCAGCAGCGCCCGATTCAGCTCCCTGCGGGCGTCCCCCTCGCGATAGCCGTCCAGGAACAGCCGCCTTCGAGCCAGGCGGCCTGCCAGCAACGGGGGTCGACCGTCAGGGCCAGCTCGTAGAGCTCGTTGATGACGTCGTCCAGGCCGTCGGCCAGGTCCTCGCCGCGGGCATTGGTCCAGTAGTACTTCTCGGCGGCCTGGCCGACGATCACCAGGGCGTCGGCATCTTGCTCCAGCTCGCCCCGACGGGCGTTGTAGGTGTCGATGAACCAGCGCCAGTCGCTCCGCAAGGGCTCGCCGCGGGCCTCGAACAGACGGGCCTCGACCCAACGGCCGAGCAAGTGGTCGGGCACCGCCTTCAGAGCGCCTCGTCAACGTGTGTCTTCGCGTCGTCCCAGCGCCCGCGGGCGAACTCGATCTCGGCCAGCCGGGCGAGCAGGTCGGCCTTCCTCGTCGCGTCCTCGACGGCCTCGGCGGTCGTCTTCAGAAGATCGATCGCCTCGACGGGCTTGCCGGTGCTGACCAGGCAGGCCGCCCGTCCCAGGGCCAGCCGCGTGGGGGCCGCGGGATCGTCGGCCGGCAGGTCGTCGGCGATGGCGTCATACGCCTCGATCGCCTCCGCGTAACGGCCGGTCTGCCAGAGCCGTCGGGCGTCGTCGAAGCTCGGCGCCGCCGAGGCCGGGCGGGGCAGGGGGGCGATGACGACGAGACCGGAGGCGACGAGCAGACAGCGGGATGATCCGTCTCATGAATGGCATCCTCGGATCAGAGGTCGGACGGAGGGGCGGCCTGGACGCATCTCGATTTCGCTCACGCAAAGGGCGTGGCATCGGCCTCGGGACACCATTCCGCGGTTGTCCCCCGGCCACCCGACGCCGGATAATCTCCATGCTACCGGACCACGCCCCGCGAAAGGAACGGCTCATGGCCACCACCACCTCAGACCGGTCGTGCTGGACCCTCGCCGACCTCTGCGACCGCTTCGGCCCCATGCCCGCCGACCGCATCCGCTCCGACCCCGCCCCGGGGACCGCGACGGAGGACGGATGTCGTCGAGATCCACGACCGCGAGGATCTCCTGTACGAACTGGTTGACGGCGTGCTCGTGAGGAAAACCGTGGGTGCTTACGAATCCGTACCTGGCGTGCGTCGTCGATCGCCCTCCTCCACAACTTCGTGCGGCCTCGGAGGCTCGGGATCGTCGCTGGCCCCCGATGGCATGGTCCGCCTCAACCCCGGCCTGATCCGCATCCCGGACGTCTCGTTCATCTCGGCGGATCGGCTTCCCGGCCGCCGCATGCCCCGCGAGGCGATCTGCCCCATCATTCCCGACCTGGCGATCGAGGTCCTCAGCAAGAGCAACACTCGCAAGGAGATGGACGAGAAGCTCGCCGACTACTTCGCCGCCGGTGTCCGGCTGGTCTGGTACATCGACCCCGACACCCAGACGGCGCGGGCCTTCACGGCGGATCGATCAAGCTCGGGACCTCACGATCGACCAGCCCCTCGACGGCGGCGACGTGCTGCCGGGCTTCGCCCTGCCGCTCCGCGAGCTGTTCGCCGACCCAGTCGGGGGCGATGCGGCCCCGGACGCCCTCGGCCCCGGCTTGATCGAGCGGCCCGTTCGCGCCGGCTGGCGGGTCGGCTCGCGGTGGCGGATACATTGGACGGACCGGCACGATCGAACTCCCCGAGCGGCCCCGCGGAGCCGGCGATGCCCAGCACGACCCGCAAGCCCGACAACGATTATCACCTGGTCCTGTTCGACGCCCCCGACGACCCGAAGGCCGTCCGCGACCTGATCTGCGGCGTCACCGGGCTGCACCCGACCGACGCGATGCAGTGGGTGGCGCGGGCGCCGGGGGTCTGGCGGCGGCCGCTGCCCGAGGGGGAGGTTCGCGAGCTGCTCGACGGCCTGTTCGAGCTGGGCGTGCCGGCCGAAGCCTGGCGGGTCGATCAGCTTCCCAACCTGGTCCCCCCCGCGGACGATCCACGAGGCCGCCTGCCTGGAGGACGGCCTGCGGATCAGCGGCCTGCGGGGCGAGGCGGCCCACTGGGTCCCCTGGAACAAGCTGGAGCTGGTCGCCGCCGGCCAGATCGCCCGGGAGGACGAGTTCCGCGACGTCGTCGCCGCCCGGCTGGGTCCAGGCCGTCTCGACCGGCCTGAACGCCCTGCTGCTGCGACGCACGCAGTCCAGTCGCCCGTCGACAGCGGGCCATGCCGCATCATCCGCGACCCGGTCGGCGAGGCGATCCTGGTCCGCGACGACCCGCGGATCGCCTTCCGCGTCGTGTCGACACAGATGAAGTATGCCTACCTGGGCGACCGCCTGCGCGCTGCCGCCTCGGAGAACTTCCCGACGTTCCTGGCCGACATCGCCGCCCGCGCCGGCGACGCCCATATCACCCCCAGCACCCTCGCCTTGATCGAGGGCGGCGACCCGTCCGCTTTACACGTTCCCCTCATCCGGCGCCCTGCTGGAACACGCCACCGTCCGGCTGCTCTGGAGCTGGTACCGTCGCGACCGCGACCGCCTGGGCAACGGCGACCTGCCAACCCAGTCGTGAGCCCGGCCGTCGCGAGGCCTCGTGGCGCCGCCGACGTGTCGCCGACCGTCGCCTCGCGTGCCGCCGACGCTGCGCCCGATTCTCGGCATAAGCCCTGATAGAACCATTGATTTCTGCTCGTTTCGGCGTTCGGGTTCGTTCTCACGACCTTCCTGTCGTCTTCGCGTCGTGCCCGGGACCGGAACGACGCTCGATTCCACCAGGTTGCCAGGGAACCGACGGACGGCGAACGCCCGGCCCTCGGGTGGAGGGCCATCGGGTCGTATTGTGGGGACGCCTGCGGAGCTTCTCCGAAATCGTCCCGGCCCCTCCGTTCTCTTCAACCGTCCTGGTGACTTCGCAATCCCCCATTTCGGCGACCCGGCGACTTGACGCCCTCGCTGGCATTCCAGTAAGATCCGCGATCACGAGGCGGATTTGTCACCTAGAGGCCGCGCAACCAAGGGGGCCGTTCCATGAGTCGAACCGCCGCGAACGCGGAGAAGACGGTGGTTCCCGCGACCGTCCCGGTGCGAACGGCCTTGAAACAACAGGCGCACTCGGAGTTAAAGCGGTTGCTGCTGTGTGGTGAGTTGGAAGCCGGGACCGTCCTCTCGGTCCGGCAGTTGGCAGCCCAGCTCAAAATGAGCAAGACGCCCGTCCAGTCGGCCCTGGAACGGCTCGAGGTGGAGGGACTGGTGACCCTGGCGCCGCAACAGGGCGTCGTCGTCCGATCCCTGTCGATCCAGGACATCGTCAATCACTACGAGATCCGGCAGGCGCTCGAGCCGTTCGTGGTGCGCCGCCTCGCGGGGCGGTTGACTCCGGAGCAGGTCAACCTGCTCCGCCGGAACCTCGAGGAACATCACCAGCACGCCCGCGACGAGCGATCGCGTGAGTTGATCCGATTCGACGCCGAGTTTCACCAACTGTTGTGCCACTTCCTGGGCAACGACGAGATCACCCGCGTGATGCAACAACTGCGTGACAAGATCGATCACGTGATCGACCGGGCCGCTCGGCAGTTTCCCGGAACGGACCATCGACGACGTGCGACGAGCATCAGGCGATCTTTGAATCCCTGGTGGCCGGTGACGGCGAGCAGGCGGCCCGGCTGGCCCACGAACACCTCGAGAAGGGGCTACGGCGGTTCTTCCCGAACCGGTAACTCGTGAACAGTGAGAACACGATCATGCGCGTCGAGCCATTCGCAAGCGGACCCATCCAGCGGGCCATTCTCCGGCTCCTGCGGCCTTCACGATGCCGGGCCGCCGGGGCACGGAAGATCGGCGATTTCCCGTCTTCGTCGTCGTTCTTGGCATCGGCATCGCCGTGCTGCCGGCCGCCCGGCCCCGGGCCGCCGAGCCGCGGCGCACGGCCGACAAGCGGCGTGCTGGCCCTGTACACGTTCGACTCCGGCAAGGGAAACACCATCCGGGACCGCTCGTCCGTCAGCCCGCCGCTCGACCTGAAGATCGAAAACCCGGCCGCGGTGACGTGGAAACGCGGACGGCTCCTTGTCCAGTCGGCCACGGTCATCGCATCGACCGCGACCGGCGCAGAAGATCACCAACGCGGTCAAGAAGTCCGGCGAACTCACGATCGAAGCGTGGATCAAACCGGCCCGCGATCGTCAGGATGGTCCGGCGCGGATCGTTTCGCTCTCGGCGGACCCGAACCAACGGAACGTCACGCTCGGACAGGACGGGAAACGCTGCGACGTCCGGCTGCGTACCACGACGACCAGCGTCAACGGCATTCCGTCGTCGGCCACGCCGAACAATGCGTTGACGACCGCGCCGACCCATGTCGTCTACACGCGCGACGCGGCGGGCAACGCGCGGGTTTACATCAACGGCAAACCACGGCGCTCCACCAAGGTCGCCGGCAAACTCTCGAACTGGGACAACAACTTCCGCCTGGTCCTCGCCAACGAACTGACGGGCGATCGCCCCTGGCTCGGTGAGTTGCATCGGGTCGCGTTCCACGGCCGGCGCTGACGGCCCTCGCGAAGTCGAGCACAACTTCAAGGCGGGAGCGGGAGCGGCAGGCGGCCACACCGGCGGTCGCTCGGAATCGCGACGAGCGAACCTCTTCGAGACCCGGATTGCTCCCCTGCTGGCGCAGTAACTGCCTGGAGTGCCACGATTCGGCCTCGAAAAAGGGGAGGCTGGACCTGTCGAACAAGGCCGCGGCCATCGACGAGAGCGACGGAGTCATCGTGCCCGGCAAATCGAACGAGAGCCTGCTGTGGGAGCGGGTCGAATCGGACGAGATGCCCCCGACGGGCCGTCCTTATCGGCGGAAGAGAAACACGCGCTGCGGGAGTGGATCGACGCGGGGGCGACCTGGTCGCTGGAGGCGCTCGACCCGGCGGTCTACGCCCACCGGGGCAATGCCGGCAAGCCCTGGGTCCGGCGGCTCACCGTGCTCGGAGTATATCGAAACGGTCCGCGGCGCCGTCGGCGTCGACATCTCGAAGGAGGCCCGCGAGCACCTGCCGCCCGACCTGCGGGCCGATGGCTTTCGCAACACCGCCTATAACCTCAACGTCGACCTCGAGCACGTCGAAGCGTACGCCCGGCTCGCCGAGATCATCGTTCAGCGGATGGACGTCCTCGAAGTTCGCGTCGCGGTTCTCGAAGAGCCGGAACCTCTCGACCGACGACACCATGCGGCAAGACCGTGGCCGCGATGGGGAAATGGCTGCTCCGCGGGCCGCTCGACGAACGAGAGGTCACCAACTACAGCGGCATCGCCACCACGGTGGCCAGCGGGGGCGGCGATTACGAGGAGGCCATCGGCTACGTCATCGAGGCGATGCTCCAATCGCCTCGCTTCCTCTACCGCATCGAGGACCAGCGCGGCGACGGGACCGCGAGGCCGGTCAGCCCGTACGAACTCGCGTCGCGGTTGAGTTACATCATCTGGGGCGGCCCTCCCGACGAGGCGTTGCTGAAGGCCGCCGATGCCGGCGAGCTCTCCGACCCGGGCCAACGTCCGGTCGCACGTCCACCGCATGCTCGAGGACCCGCGGGCGATCGAGCGGTCGTTGCAGTTCCTCTCCGAATGGATGGACCTCCAGCGGCTGGACAACCTGCGGCCGGACCGGAAGACGTTCCCGAACTGGGACCCCGCAACTCGCCGGCGACATGCGTCAGGAAACCCTGGCGTTCTTCCGGCACGTCGTCTGGGAACAGAACCGGCCGCTCGCCGACCTGTTCAACGCGCAGATCACCTTCGCGACGCCGCGACTGGCGACGCACTACGGCCTGAAGCCGAACGGCTCCGGGCTTTCGCGCTATGACCTGGTCGTCCGTTCCCGCGCGCGGGGGATTGCTGACTCAGGGCAGCGTGCTGACGGTCGGCGGCGACAACGCGTCCATGGTCACCCGCGGGCTTGTTCGTGTTCCATGACCTGCTGCGCGGCGTCGTCAAGGACCCGCCGCCGGGAGTGGACACGACCCCGGTGCCCTCCAAGCCGGGCCTGCCGCAACGGCGCATCTCCGAGCAACGGATCGCCAACGTCTCGTGCCGCGGATGCCACGTGAGGTTCGAGCCGCTCGCCTTCGGCCTCGAGAAGTTCGACGGGCTGGGCGTGTTTCGGGAAGACGATCAGTCACGGGAACCAGCTGCGGGAGGATGGCGAGGTCCTCTTCCCCGGCTCGGCGAAACCCGTGGCGTACCGGTCCTCCGCCGAACTGATGGACCTGCTGGCCGGCAGCGAGCGCGTCCGGCGAGACCATCACCTGGAAGCTCACCCAGTTCGCGCCTCGGCCGCCCCCTCGTCGCGGCCGACGGACGCCGACGCGATCGACGCGATTCACAAGGCCGCCCAGAAAGCCGGCGGGCACCTATCGCCGAGCCTGATCACCGCCATCGTGACGAGCGATCTGGTCTGCGGAAGTCGAACCGAGAGCCGTGAGATGTCCCAGCGGAGGCGAAGCGATGACGCACCCGAACGAATTCGACGGGCGAACCCATGCTCAAAGGCGGACTGCGGGAGCGTGGCGCCATCGGGCTTGCCCCTGCTGGAAGAGATGCTCCTCTCGACCGCCTGGCCGCGGCCAGGGCCGTGCCGGTCCGGGCCTTCAACGTCTTCTTCGGGCTCGGCATTCCGGCCCCGCTGCAAACCGAAGGCTTCCAGGGCGTCCTCGAACCGCTCAAGCCGCTCGGCCGACAAGCTGCTGATCCTGCGCAACGTCGACCAGGTGCGTTGCGACGAGAAGGGGATCAACGCCCACTACGACGGGGCCAGCCGGCGCGTTCACGGCCGAGCCCCCCGACGGCGAGGCCAAGGCCGGCGGCCCCTCGATCGACCAGGTCATCCGCAAGGCCCATTATCCCAAGGGCTTGCCGGCCGGCATGGTCCCCACGCTCGTCGCGGGCACCTTCTTCCGCCGCAGTCGGGTCGGCCGGTACGTCCACAGCTATAACCAGCGACGGCACGGTCGCCGCGACGATGCAGGAGAAGCCTGCGCGACCTCTTCAACCGGGTCTTCGGCACCATCCCCGTCGCCGGAGACGGTTCCGGCGACGAGCGTCCCGCCGGCGGCTCAAACGCAGTGTGCTGGATTCGGTGGTGGACGACTACCGGTTCTACACCGGCGCCAATTCGCCGCTCGGCGCCACCTCGAAAGCGCGGATCGCCGATCACCTCGATCGCATCCGCGAGTTCGAGCAGCGGGCCTTCGCGATGACGTACACAGGACGGCTCCCGAGCCGCCGCCGCGTTCGCAGCTCCTCCACGGCGGACACGGCCGATCCCGGCGGCCAGGGGATCGACATCACCCTCGACGAGCTGTCCGTCGGAGTGGCGCCTGATGGCCGACCTCTACGCGCTCGCCATCCAGATGGATCGCGTCCGGTTCGGTTCCTTGACGTTCCTGGCGGCCGGCGAGCGGATTCGCCTGACCGGCAGATTACAAGTACGACGGCCGAACGATCTGGAAGTTCGACGACTCCCCAGCAGCTCAACGCGAGCGGAGACAAGGGTTGCAGCCACGAGTGGTGGCACCAGTTCGACGAAAAGAAGAAGAACGAGCAACTGCGGGCCCATGCTCACATGAAGATGCGCGAGGTCGCCTACTTCCTCGCATCGTCTCGACGACGACGACTCGCAGGAAGCGAACGGCCGGACGATCCTCGAAAACTCGCTGATCACGGTCTCCACCGAATCCGGCGACGGCCGCCACAACGACGTGAAGCGGGAACTCTCGGGCGTCTTTCACGCCATCACCGGCGCCGGCGGGCGTTTCAAGACGGGCCAGATCCTCGACGTCAACGCCGAGGGCCTGGATGTGTACAACACGATGCTCTCGGCCATGGGCGCCCACCAACGCCTCGGCCCGGAAAGCGCGAGCCGCGGCCGGTCGATGCGCTGCGTGCCTGACGCCATGAGGAACGAACCGACCGGCCCGTGCCCCTGGCGTACGTTGGGGGGCACGCCAGGGGCGGACGAACCCGGGGGGTTGGTTCGTTCGAGGCCCCAGGGCGAACTCCACGTCCCAACGGCCCGGATCCGCCTCGAATTGATGTCTCCAATGGTCCCGGGTGTCCCGCCCACGTCGGTGGGTGGGACGCCCGGCCCACCCCTTGAGGCAGGGGTGGAGGTTCGCGACGTCTTGCTCGTTTTCCTCCATGGACGCGGAGCGGATTCAAGGCGCCCTCGGATCGCGGTCCGGCTGAGGGGGTTCTCAACCAATACGGCACGCCCTGGTCCGAGACGGCGCTCCGCTCAGCCGGCCTGGCCGTCGGTCTGGCCGTTGGTGACGGGGTCGGGGTCGCCGTTGTGGGAGCGGGGGGTAATGCGGGCGGCGCCCTTGCGGAGGGCCTCGGCGACCTGGGCGGCGCCGTAGCCGCGGTCGACATAGAGGCAGGGGATGCCCTGTTCCTCGCAGAGCGGCCGGAGGCTGTCGGAGAGGCTGTGGCCGACGAACTCCTTGAGGATCAGCACCACGTCCATGCCGTGGTTGCGGACCCGCTGCTCGAGCGAACGCTGCATGGCCGGGCGGGCGCTCTCGTAGGGGACCCATTCCAGCTCGCCGAACTCGAAGACCTGTTCGAGCTGCCGGCGGCGTTCCTCGCGGACGTCGCCGCCGACGAGGACGACCCGCTGGCCCCTCGTGACGGCCAGCAGGTCCTCGAGCTCCTCGCGCAGGGCATCGTTCTCCTGGTCGTGGGCCAGTTCCTGCTGCTCGCGGTCGAGGTTGCGACGCAAGGCCCGGAACTGGCTGCCGTTGAGGAGCTCGGCGTAGGGCCGAACCAGGTCGAGAACCTGGGCGTCGGACTGGCCGAACCCCTTGACGACCTTCTCCAGCGTGTCGTTGAATTCCTCGACGCCCTCCTCGGGGAGGCGATGGCGGGCGATGATGGCCTTGAGTTTCTCGAGGTCGTCCCGGGCGGCCTCGCGGGCCTCGCGGTCCTTTTCGGCGCCTCGGGCCTGGGCCGCGGCGGCTTGCTGGCGCTTCTCGCGGGCCTGCCGGGTGGCCTCAGTGGCCAGTCGCAGGGCCTCGGTGGCCTCGGCGACGTAGACGTCCCAGTCGGTTTCGAAGGCGCGGCTGAAGGCCTCGATGTAGCCCGGCATGTGCATCTTGGAGATGCCGACGAGCCGGGGGAAGGTCTCGCGTAGCAGGGCGTGGTCCTCGTCGGTCAGGCCGGCGTCGAGGCCCTCGCCGGACTCGGCCCAGGCCTGGAGGCGCCGGAAGCGGCCGATCCAGATCTTGAGCTGGGCGAACTGCTCGCGCTGGTCGAGCATGCCGAAGTGGGGCTCGCCGTCGTCGATCTCGCGGGCCAGGGCCTGGATCTGTCCGGCGGGGAAGTACGTCTCGGCGATGCGTGCCAGGCGGTCGCCGTCGGCGAAGTCAGCCGCCAGGTGAGGCAAAAGCTGGTCGAGCTCGCGACGGAGGGCGTGATATTGCTCGCGGGCGGCGCGGATCTCGCGGCGGGCGGCGTCGGCCTCCTTCAGAACGGCCTCCAGTTCGGTGCGCGCGGTGTTCCGGGAGACGTTGATCTCGTCGCGCGCGGCGGCGATCTCCTGCTCGGCGGCCCGCTGCTGGGACGGCTCCAGCGTGGCGAAGGCCTGCGCCAGCTTCTTCATCAGCTCGCGGAGCATCGCCTCATCGGTGTCGGCCTTCTCCAGCTCGCGCTGGCGCGCCGGCCGGACCGTCTGGAGCCGCTGGTCGGCCACGCGCATGCGGGCCTCGGCGGCCTCCAGGCGCTCGGCCGCCTGCCGGGTTTCTTCCCCTAACTTTTGCGCCGGGTTTTCGATTCCGCCTGACGGACGATTTCAGCGAGACGAACCAAAGCGTCGGACATCGGGAAGACCTCCGGCGTCGCAAGTCACGCCGAAATATAAAGTAAAATTAACTATCAATACGTTTAACGGAACGGGAAAGGTTGCGGTACAGCCTCTGTGGAGACGCGGGAATGGGGGCCAGGAGGGGTTCGGTTCGCGGGCGAGTGGGTTCGATCGATCGACCCGCCAGGCGAACGGCCCGAGACACCCGTCTCCCCGATCGGCGACTCGGTTCGTCGCCACCTGAGAGGTCGATCCGCCAACCCAACGGCGCGCCCGGGGCCACCGTGATGGTCAGGTTCTTCGTCAGGCCGGGGGGCGGGCCGGCCCGAGGCCGCGAACTGCTGATCAGAAATCGTATAAGGTTGATGCCAGACAGTCCAGAGCGCGCCGACCCGCTCCAGGGCGTGGAACGTTGGCAGTTCGCGGGCCGGTCGGGTAGGCTGACCGGCACCCCTGGCCTACCCGGCCAACGCCTGCACGCGAGTCTTACCTCATGATTCCATACAGTACAGACGCCCCCATCTATCACTGGCCCATCGCCACGGTCGGCCTGATCGTCGTCAACGTCACCGCCTTCGCCGCCGTCATGTTCCTCGGCGATCCCTCGCGGATCGAACCGTATTATCTTGAGTATGGTCGCGGGCTCCACCCGGTTCAATGGGTCACGTCGAATTTCCTGCATGCCGGGTTGATGCACCTCATCGCCAACATGATCTATTTATGGGGGTTCGGCCTGATCGTCGAGGGGAAGGTCGGCTGGTGGCGGTTCCTCTTGCTATACCTCGGGATCGGCGCGACGCAGTGTGCGATCGAGCAGGCCCTGATGCTCCACGCCGACCCGACGGGGCATTCGCTGGGGGCCTCGGCGATCATCTACGGCCTGGTGGCCATCGGCATGGTCTGGGCGCCCCGCAACGAGCTGGGCATCTTGCTCATCTATGGCTGGGGCTTCATGTTGCGCACCGCCGTCTTCGACCTGCCGATCCTCACCTTCGCCGTCATCTACTTCGTGCTGGAGGCCCTCCGCACGATCCTGGCCGGCCTGGCCTGGGGCAGCCCCGTGCTCCACCTGATCGGCGCGGGGATCGGCTTCATCGTGGGGACCGCGATGGTCAAGCTGGACTGGGTCGACTGCGAGGGCTGGGACCTCTACTCGATCCGTCGAGGTGACAGGGGAAAAAAGAAAAAACGAGGACGGAAGACGACGCGGGGGAACGCGCCCAGGGCGGGGGACGTGTCGGACGAGGAGAAGTCGGCCCGGGCACTGTCGCAGCTCCGCGGGTCGATCGAGGCTGGCGCGCCCTACGAGGCCCTGTCGGCCTACCAGGCGATGGCCCGCATGCCCGAGGGCTGGCGACCGCTGGAGCGTGACCTGCTCGGCCTGGTCAAGCTGCTCCAGCGCGAGGGGCTGACGGCCGAGTCGATCCCGATCATGGAGGACTACGCCGCGCGGTTCCCCGAGGGCTCGGCCCGTGTCCGGCTCAAACTGGCGGCCCTGTTGCTACGGGACCAGCACCGCCCGTCGAAGGCCCTGCGCATCCTGGCCGACGTGCCGGAGGCGGACCTCCCGGCCGACCTCCGGCCGATCCGCCGCCAGATCGAGGCCCAGGCCACCGCCCTGCGAGAAGCCGAAGGGGGCGCCTACGAACTGGACGAGGATTGACGCGGGACCACCGGGGCGCCCCGACGCCGCCCGGTCCCGCGAAACCTCGTGTCGCGTGACCCGCCCCGACACTCCCGACCGGCCCGCCCGTCCCCCGCGGCCGTCGTCGCGTGCGCATCGCGCGCCGAGGTTCTTGTCGTAACTCCTTGCCCCGCAAGCTCCTGGTCCCGGATTCGCGTTGGCTTCGTTCGCGCGCTTTTCCACGCCCCGGGTCCGTTCCCCCGGCATCCGGCGGCCCCTGAAAACCCAACTGGATCAACGGATTGCCAGGGAACAGACGGACGGCGAACGCCCCGGCTCGCAGCGCGACACCTCTAATGGACAGAATCGGGGCCGCGGGGCGATCGTTCGGAAATCTCTTCCAAACCAAACGATTCGGCCCTCGAAGCGAAGCAACCCCTTTTCCAGACACCTTTTGGGGATTGAGACGGGGACAGCCGCGGGCCGAAATCCCCCGTTGTCCGTCCCCGCCTCACCCTTGCGGTCGCGATCCGCCGATCAATCAGGGGACGTTGCCGACGGGCACGGGAGTCAGGGAGGGGCTGATCGTACCGCCGACTTGCCGGGATTGCATCTGGGCGAGGTGGGCACCGCAGAAGCCGCCGACCGTCGCCAACTGAGGGCATTGCGATCCTTCGAGGTCGAGGTAGGCGCATCGCGCCTGCGCGGCCGATCGCGCCCGGGTAATCGCCGCCATACCGAGGCCCGATGAGATCGAGGCCCCCGGGCACCAACGGCGCGACGGGCTGGGTGGCCCCACCCTTGGCCCGTACATGGAACCGAGTCTCTTATTCTGTTCCTGGGCCCGCAACCGCTCGGCGGCTACCGCCTCCTCGGCGACTTTCGAGAGCGCGTCGCCGACGATCGACTGGCCCTGATGCAGTCGATCCATGCCGTTGGCATGCCGTTCCCGATGCTGTCCGTTCAGTTTGCGAAATCCTTCCTGGCGTTCCGCTTCCTGCCGGGCGATCTGCTCGTGGTCCGGCTCGCCCCAGAGCCCCCGGCGCGCGTCGCGGGCGTCGGCTTCGAACGTCTCGTACAGTTCGGCGACCTGGGGGTTGGCCCCGCCGACGGCGAACCCGAACCCGGCGAGGATCAGTTCGGCGCCGACGTCGACAACCCGGGGGTTCTCGACGAGAAACAGGTGCCCGGCGACGACCTCGGGATGGTCCGCGTCCCGGCCAACGGGGTGAAAGGACAGGGGTCGGCTGTCCAGGAGGTTCTTCAAGAAGGCCTTCGCCTCCTGCTCGAAGAACCTGGCCTCGTTGACCCCCTTGCGCTGCGACGGGCTCTCGACGCCCGAGAGTAGGACCTCATACTTCTCGTCACCCACGACCAGATACAGGTGATTGCAGGTGCTGAAGACATTATTCAGGGTACACGTCTTGAGGGACGCCAGTTCGACGTCCGGCATGAGATCCAGGACCCTCGCGGAATCGAGCGGTTCGGCGTCCCCCGCGCCGTAGCTGGTGGCGGCGGCGCCGCCGTTGGGGGCCGGTTCGGGCCCCTGCGGGACGTCCTCGTCCCCCGTCTCGGGCGCGTCGTGGCCCGGCTCCGGGGCGAGCGTCGGCTTCGGTACGTCGTTCCGCCCGTCGTCGGGAGGGGTGGTGAAAACGAACTCGGTCTCCCCCGATTGATCCGGCGTCGGGGGCGCCAGGGCGATCGAACCCGACGCCGGCCGCCCTGGTGCCTCGCCCGCGGGCGCCTCGAAGTTCCTCGGATTGACGGCCGCCGTCGGGTCGCCGTCCCGAACC
The DNA here is from genome assembly GCA_963779675.1 of uncultured Isosphaeraceae bacterium. Classification (GTDB taxonomy): domain Bacteria; phylum Planctomycetota; class Planctomycetia; order Isosphaerales; family Isosphaeraceae; genus CAVZZM01. The sequence continues at coordinate 79,088 of CAVZZM010000009.1, read as the reverse complement.
ACCCCGACGGCGCCGGGACCGCTCTCCCCGCCCGGGGACGGTTCCGGCGTCCGCGTCACCACCACCCAACCACCCAGCGCCGCGGCGACCGCCACGAAGGTGCCGACGCTCCAGAACTGGTCACGACGAGATGTCTGGCGACTCATGGGTCGATCTCCTTCGATTTCGGTTATCGATGGGGGACCAACGAACCGGATGAACCACAATCGCCCCTTGATGCGGCTCGGACGGATGGTTAGGATGCGTGCATACCTGTGGGACATCTCGGCTCCATGTTCCCGTCTCGGCCGGTTCGGGGCCGTGCGAATGGGGCGGCTCCGTCAGGGTGTACGATCGGGTTGAACACCTCCTGGATTTTTTTTCGCCCGCACGCCCAACCGTCGCGGGCTCGGGCTGTCGGGATCATTCCACAGTGGGCTTCTGGGAGGGCGCTCATGGGCGATTCCGTGGGGTCGACGAAACCGGCGCGGTTGCGAGGGGCCGCCGAGGGGAATGAGCACGCCTGGTTCGACCTGGTCCGGCAGTACGACCCTCTGGTCAACGGCATCTGCCGGAAGTACCTCGGGCGCGACGACCCCGACGTCGACGACCTGGCCCAGTGCGTCTGGGTCAGCGTGGCCAATAAGCTCCGGACGTTCCGCTACGACCCGGATCGCATCCGGTTCCACGTCTGGCTCGGCAACGAGGCGAGGTTCCGGGTCATCGATGAGCTCCGGGCGCGGGGACGCGCACCCGGTCCGTCCCCATCGAGGACCACGACCGGATCGTCGACGGCATCGCGTTCGATCCCGACCCCGACCCGACGGTTCGGGAGTTGCTCCGGGAGGCCGAACAGGTGCAGGCCGCCGTGCGGGCGCGGTGCTTGGCGCGGACGTGGGAGGCGTTCTGGCGGATCGAGGTGGAGGAGCTCGCCACCAACGAGGTGGCCAAACGGCTGGGCATCGACTACATGCTGGCGTACCGGTATCACGATCGCGTCCTGAAGGCGCTCCGGGTTGAGGCCGAGCGGCGCCGGAAATCCGGCCCGGGGCCGAGCTGAACAGAAGCTCGGGATGCCGCGAGCTCCGGCCCGACTCGACCGGTCGGCCGTCCGATCGGGTCGAAACCGTCGTCACGTTGTCCCGCGCCATTTGCCCTCACGTTCCCCGGTCGCCGGAGATCCACGACGATGGACACCTGCCCGCCGCTGGAGGACCTGCTCCGCGTGATCGAGGCCTCGACGCTCGTCGACGCCTCGTTGCGAGAGGTCGACGAGCACCTGGAAACCTGCCCGATGTGCCAGGACACGCTGGAGCAATGCCGGTCGCCCGGCCCGCGCGCCGAGTTGACCGAGGTCCTCGTGCCGGTCCTGCCGGGGCACGCGATCGCCCGGTCGCCGCTGGGAAAAGGGGCGATGGGGATCGTCTACCGGGCCGTGCAGTCGGCCACCGGGCGGGTCGTCGCGCTGAAGTTCCTGAGCTTCGACGTCGCGACCCGTCGCCGTATGCTGACCGAGGCGCGGGCCCTGGCCGCGGTCGAGCACCCGAACATCGTCCGGTTGCACGATGCCCGCGAGGTGCCCGGCGGGCTCGTGCTGGTGATGGAGCACGTGGCCGGCGGGAGCCTGGCGCGGCGGCTGTCGGGGCCGGTCGCGCCGGGACGGCCGCGGCGCTGGTGGCCACCGTCGCGCGGGCCGTCCAGCACGCTCACGATCGCGGTTGGCTGCACCTGGACCTGAAAACCCGGCAACGTCCTGCTCGACGGCCCGCCTGGTGCTCCGCTGGTCGATGCCGTGCCGAAGGTCGCCGATTTCGGGTTGGCCCTGCGCAACGACCCGGAGGCCACCTGGAGCCACTGGGTCGGCCCCCGGGGGACGCCCCTCTACATGGCGCCGGAGATCATGCTGGGTGGGTCGGACGCGGTCACGGCCGGCTGCGACGTCTACTCGCTGGGCGCCTTGCTGTACCGGCTCATGGCCGGGCGAGCCCCCGCGCGGCCGACGGCGCGGGGGACAGCCGGGGGCTTCGACCGGCTGCCCTGCCCGTTGCCCCCCTCCGAGTTCGTCGCGAACCTGCCGGGGGACCTTGAGCGGATCTGCCTGACCTGCCTGGCGACCGACCCCGCCCGGCGTTACGAGACGGCCGCCGCGCTGGCCGACGACCTGGATCGGTATCTCGCCGGCACGCCGATCCAGGGGCGTTCCGAGATCAAGACGACGGAAACGGAGATCCAGCCCTCGACGGGACCGGACCGGATCGGGTCCGGGGACTGGCGCTCGCTTCGCGAGGCGCTGTTGAGCGTCGCCGCCACTCTGGTGGCCCCGGTGGCCATCGGGTTGTTCATGCTGTCCGGCCCGCCTCGCGACCCCGGCGGCCCGCCCCCGACGGCCGAGGCCCGCGCGGCGATCGTGCCGGGGCTCGTTGAGGACCGGATCGATCTGACCGTGGTCACGAAGTTTCAACCCAGTGCCGTCCACCTCGAGAGGCTGAACCAGGTCGCCACTCGGGAGCTGGACGGGCTCCGGGAACTGAGACGTCAAGGGCCGCTGAGCCAGGAGGCGCTCCTTCGGTTCGGGACTCTTGCGCAGCGGCACGGCTGCCGGCTCGGCGAGGACGGTCGTTACGAGGAGGCGTCGGCCCGTTTCCGCGAGGCGCTCGACGCCCTGACCGAGCATCGCCGCCGGTTCCCCGGCCGGGAACTCGCCCATGACGAGTATGTCAACGCCCTGTATGCCGACGGGCTGTACGCGATCGCGGCCGGGGAGGACGCGACCGCGCTCGATCGGTTTGACGTGATCATCGACGCGCTGACGCCCCGGTCGCCGAACCTTGAGGACGGCACGCTGCTCGCGAAACTGTCGCAGGACCTGAACGACCTGTCGTACCGCCATCGACTGCGCGGGGAGAGTCCGCAGGCCCAGGAGGTGTCCCGACGCCACGAGGCGTTCTACACGAGGCTCTCGGAATGGACGGGCCGGTCCCCGGCCCTCATGCTCCTGCGGGCGAGCTACCACGCGAGCCAGGGACACGACCGGACGGCGGACGACGATTTCCAGGCCGCCATCGCCCTCCGCGAGAACCGCGGCGCGGCGGGGGACTCGTGCGCGAGCCTCCTGCCGCGCATCGTTGCGACCCGGGCGCTTCACCGGACCTGGTTCCGGGACGATCCGGGGGGACCGGCGGATGAGCCGGAACGGGCCGCCCGGGCGCTGCTCGAACGGCTCAATGGCGACCTCGACGCAATCGGCATCGAGCGTGCGATGGTCCCGGAGCTTCTGCCGGAGATCGCCAGCCATGTGCAGGTCCGCGCGACCACGGAACGCCGCGAAGGGCGTGCCGACCTCGCACGTCGCACGGCGGAGTGCTTCCTGGCCCTGGCCGAGCAGGTGGCGGAGGCCCACCCGGAGAGCGTCTCGGCCCGGTTCGGTCTTTGTGAAGCCACCCTCCAGATGGCCAAGAACGCCTGGGAGGTCGACATCCACGCGGACGTTCGGCGCTGGCTCAACCGTTCGCTGGAGGCCGCCCACGACGCCCAGCGGCTGGCGCCCGCCCATCCCCGCGTGGAGTATTACGTCAACGACCGCGCGGCGCGGCTGGTCGCCCTCGAGGAGGCGGAACTCGAGGCTGGAACAACCACGACAACCGCCGCCCTCAACCCGCGGTAGACGCCCCCCGAACGTCGGACGGCCCGGTCGGCGGGACGGGGCCGATCGGGCCGTTCCTGGGGAGAGGTCCGCGGGGGGTGCCGCACCGCGTCACGTCATCTCACTTCGGGAACTCGTCCTCGGCGGGGGGGGCGACGTGTTGCCAGCCTTCGCCGGAGAGGGCCTTGAGGAAGGCGACGAGGTCGGCTTTTTCCTGGTCGTTGAAGTCCAGGGGGACGATCCGATCGTCGAGCCAGGGGTTGTCGATGCCGCCCTTGTTGTAGTGCTCGACGACGTCTTCGAGGGTCTCGAGGCTGCCGTCGTGCATGTAGGGGTAGGTGCTCGCGACATCGCGGAGGGTGGGGGTCTTGAAGGCCCCTTTCTCCTCCTCGCGCTTGGTAATCACGTAGCGGCCGAGGTCGGGGACGGGCTTGTCCATGCCGATGCCGACGTTCTCGTAAGAACCATCGGTGAAATTGAAGCCGAGGTGGCAACTGTCGCACTGGCGCGGTCGCTGGTGAAGAGCTTCAGGCCGCGGACCTGAGAGTCGTCCAGGGCGCCCGGGTTGCCGGCCTTGTAGCGGTCGTAGGGGGAGTTGCCCGAGAGCACGGTGCGCTCGAAGGTGGCGATGGCCCTGGCAACGTTGTCGATGGTGATGTCCTCGTCGCCGAAGGCGGCCTGGAACAGCGCCTTGTAGCCGGGGATGTCCTTGATGCGGGTGACGACGGCCTCGTGGGCCTCGTTCTCGTTCTTGACCGAGGTCATCTCGAGCGGGTTGGCCAGGGGGCCCTTGGCCTGGTCCTCAAGACTTCTGGCGCGGCCGTCCCAGAATTGCAGGGTGCTGTAGGCCCGGTTGATGACCGTCGGGGCGCTACGGCCCCCCTTCTGGCTGCCGATGCCGGTGGAGACCGGCGACCAGTCGGTGAACGCCTTGCTCGGCTCGTGGCAGGTGGCGCAGGAGATGGTGTTGTCGGAGGACAGCCGGGCATCGAAGAAGAGCAACCGGCCCAGCGAGGCCTTTTCTTTCGAGTACGGGTTGTCGGCCGGGAAGTAGACCGGCGGCAGTCCCAGGGGGGGTGTCGGGGGCTCGTCGGAGAAGTCCCCGGCCCGGCTGTCGGTGGTCGTGGAGACGACGGCGGCCAGGGCCAGCCCCAGGGCCGCGACCGCGAACCGTGCGAAAGCTCGTGCGTTTCATGATCGTGCGGGCCCCCTTCATGTGCAGTGGGCAGTTCACAGTGGGCAGTGGGCGGTTCGCAGTGGGCAATGACAGATGACAGATAACAGACACGATGACAGATGACAGATCGGCCGAGCCGGCCGAGGGCCGAACCAGGTCGAGAACCAAGGGCCGATGGGCGACGACCGATGACCGATGGCTGTCATGCCTCGGTCATCGGCCTTTGCTCATTGCTCATTGTTCATTGCTGCGAATTGCTCAGGGCTGCTTGACGAAACCCTGGACGTACAGGGCCCTCTGGCCCTCGACCGTCGAGGCGGTGGCGTTGACCTTGATGACGTTGGCCATCTCCTCGATCAGCTTCTCTCGGAGGGTCGTGAACCCGTCGCGACGGGGGTCGTGCTCCTCGGGGATCAGCATGTGGATGGTGCCGTCCTTCTCCAGCAGGCCGATCGGCTGGCCGGCCTTGGCGCACTTCTGGCCGCAGTCGCGGTGCTTGTCGCCGTGCTTGCCGACCTGGAGGTAGCAGGACAGGTCGACGACCTCGCCGACGACCGTCACCGGCTTGCCTTCCAGCGTCTTGCCCTCGACCGCCCCGGTGGCCGTCGTGATGCTCCAGGGCTGCTGCGCGGTGACCTTCGTGCCGATCTCGGCGGCCGGGGCCTCGTACGAGCCCTTCGTCGGCGTCGACCAGTCGGGGAACAGGATTCCCTGCCCGGCGGCGAAGGCCAGTGAGGAAACCACCAGGACCGCGACGGCCCCGAGGGCGACCGTGATCTGTTGTGTCTTCGGCATGTTGTGGAAACTCCTGGTGTCGAACCACGAGAGAGAGGGGAAAGTCACCCCGTGACGCGGGGCGATGAATCACCCCACATAGGATTGTTTAACACAGCGCGACGCTCCCAGCAAGGGCCAACCGCGAGGAGCCATGAGCGAGGGCCGATGGCCGATGAGCGATGAGCGATGAGCAATGAGCAATGAGCAATGACCGATGAGCAATGACCGAGGGCCGAGGGCCGAGGAGCAGGGGGGCGGGCGGTTCGCAATCGCGGAGGGGTGCGGTAATTGTTTCCGGTCCGGCTGAGCGATCTGGGAGAATCGGGGGATCTCTCACCCACCGCAGGGAGGTCCCCCGATGATCCGCCGCACGTTCGTTGCCGAGGACGAGGTCGAGGCCGCCGCGCTGGAGCAGGCCTTGGCGATGGTCCGTGAGCTGAGGCAACTGGCCGACGCCGCCCCGGACGGTCATGTTCTGGCCGCCGTCGAGAACGGGGCCGTGGAACGCGGCCGCCGCTTCGTCCGCGAACGGCTCCAGGACGTGCTCAACGCCCAGGCCCACGACCTGGAGAAAAAGGGGGGCGCGGCTGGGACTGCCCCTGCGGCGGCCGGCGACGCCACCACGGCCGGGCCCGGCGTCGCCTCGTCACCGCGGCCGGCGACGTGACCTTATCGCGGGTCTACTTCACCTGCCGGCTCTGCGGCCAGCATGCCCACGCGCTGGACGACCGCCTCGGCCTCGACGGCTTCGTCAGCCCGCACGCCCAGCGGCTGCTCTGCACGCTCGGGGCCGACTGGTCGTTCGAGCGCTGCGCCCGCCACCTCCGCGAGGTCGCCGGGCTGTGCGTCTGCGACAACACCGTGCGCAAGATCTGCGACCGCCACGGCGGACTGATGCGCACCTGGCAGCGGGAGGACCCCGAGGCCGCCCGGCCGTTCCGCACCGCGGCCGGCGACGTCGAGTTCCAGACTGACGGGACCTGCGTCAATACCGTCGGTGGCTGGCGTGAGGTGCGGCTGTCGATCTTCGCCAAACGGCGTCGCGGCGAGCCGGTGGTCGACCTGGACGACTGGGACGAGCAGCGGATGCCGGCCCCGCATGTCCGCGTCGCCACCGCGGCGATCCGCACCAGCACGGCCCTGGGCCCGCAGTGGCGGCGGGCGGCGGCCCGGCTGGGGCTCCGGCGGACCGACGAGTTGACGGCCCTGGCCGATGGGGCGAAGTGGATCTGGACCGAAATCGAGAAGAACCTGCCCGGCGCCACCGGGGTGCTGGACATCTATCACGCCGGGGAGCACCTGCACGCCGCGGCGGTGGCGCTGCATAGGGCGGGCCCGGCGGCCGAGGCGTGGTACGAACGCCGCCGCCGGACCCTGCTGGAGTCCGGGTCTGCAAGCCTGCTGGCGGAGCTGGCCTCCGAACCCGGGGACGTCTCGGAGTTGGTCGGCTACCTGGGCCCGCACGTCGGCCACACGCCGTACCGGAGTCGGCTGGCCGAGGGCCGTTCGATCGGCAGCGGGATGGTGGAGGGGGCGTGCAAGACGGCCATCGGCAAGCGGCTCAAGCAGACCGGGGCACGGTGGAGGGTGCGACGGCTGGAGCGGATGGCGGCGCTGTGCTGCCTGCATTACGGCGACCAGCTCGATGCCTACTGGAAGCAGGCCGCGGGGTAGCGACCAGATTCCGTTACCGCACCCATCGCGGAGGAGACGCGGCCCGGCTGATTGACAAGGCCGTCCCCGGCCGCCTAAACTGGGGCGGAGTGATGCCGAAAGTTTATGCGGCTGCTGGGGTTACGCGACGAATCGAAGTGAGGACGTTGCACGTGGCGAGCAAGGCCTGGGCCGGTCGGTTCTCCGAAGGGACGGACCACCGCGTCGAAGAGTTCACGGAATCCATCTCCTTTGATCACCGGCTCTTCGAGCACGACATAAGGGGCTCGATCGCGCAGCGCGCGGATGCTCGCGAAGGTCGGCTTGTTGACCGACACCGAGTGCGCGCAAATCGAGCAAGGCTTGATGGAAATTCGCGCGGAGATCGCATCGGGCCAGTTTCCGTTCGTTCTGGAACGGGAAGACATCCACATGCACATCGAGGCGGCCCTGACCGAGCGGCTCGGCGACGTCGGCCGCAAGCTGCACACGGCGCGGAGCCGCAACGACCAGGTGGCCACCGACGCGAAGCTCTGGGCCCGCGATGCGCTGGACGGCATCGCCGCGAAGCTGACGGCGCTTCAGCGGGCGTTCCTCGGGTTCGCCGACCGACATCATCGAGTGATTCTGCCCGGTTACACCCACCTGCAACGCGCCCAGCCGGTGCTGGCGTCGCATTATGCGCTGGCCTACGTCGAGAAGCTCGCGCGCGACCGCGACCGCGTCGCCGATTGCCGCAAGCGGCTGAACGTCCTGCCTCTGGGCGCCGCCGCGATGGCCGGGACGACCCTGCCGATCGACCGCGAGTTCGTGGCGAGGGAACTCGGCTTCGACGGCGTGGCGGCCAACAGCATGGACGTCTCCAGCGACCGCGACTGGGCCATCGAGTCGGTGTTCGTGCTGACGATGATCGCCGAGCACCTCGCCGGCTGGGCCGAGGAGTGGGTCCTGTGGAGCACCCAGGAGTTCTCGTTCCTGGCGCTTCCGGACGCCGTCTGCACCGGCAGCAGCATCATGCCCCAGAAGAAGAACCCGGACGTCTGCGAGCTGATCCGAGGCCGCTGCGCCCGGGTCGTCGGCGCGTTGACGACCTTGCTGGTCCTGGTCAAGGGCCTGCCCCTGGCCTACAACCGCGACCTCCAGGAGGACAAGGAACCCCTGTTCGACGCCTTCGACACCGTCGGCGCCTGCCTGGACCTCGCCGCCGTCGTCGTCGAGGGGGCCGCGCTGCGGGTCGATCGGATCACCGAGCGCCTCGAAGACGGGTTCCTGGATGCCACGACGTTGATGGAGTACCTGATCGCGAAGGGGGTCCCCCAGCGCACCGGCCACCACATCGTCGGCCAGCTCGTCGCCCTCTGCGAGCAACGCCGCTGCCGCCTGGCCGACCTCTCAATGGAGGACTTCCAGGCCGCCTCCCCGGCCATCGGCGAGGACGTGCAACATGCCCTGGGCGTCGAGAACGCCGTGAACGCGTTTCAATCGTATGGCTCCACGGCGCCGGGGGAGGTGGAGACGCAACTGGAGGGGTGGAAGGCGAGGTTGGCATAAATCTATGGATTCGATGCCGCAATACTGGGCGTTGTTCAATCCGGTACTCAAGGCTCTCAAAACGCTGGGAGGCTCAGGTTCGCTGCACGAGATCAACGAGAAAGCCATCGAGCAGATGGGATTGCCGAAAGACGTCGTGGAGGTGATGCACAACCCCGAACAGGGAAATGAGACAGAGGTCGAGTATCGCCTTGCCTGGGCAAGAACCTACCTCAAGAAATACGGACTTGTTGAGAACTCTTCGCGAGGCATCTGGTCGCTGACCTCCAGGGCGGAGGCAATCCATGAGGTCGACCCATCGGAAGTCATTCGGTTCGTTCGAGAACATTCCAGGGAGCAACGCGAGAAGACACGAGAGCCGAACCAGGATGTTGCGGAGTTGACGAACGACGAAGATGTGCCAGAGGATGAGAAGACGTGGCGTATCGAGCTGCATCGCCTTCTCACCGGGGAACTTTCCCCGGACGCATTCGAGCGACTCGTCCAGAGGGTGCTTCGCGAATCCGGTTTCATCCAGGTCGAGGTCACCGGACGGACGGGAGACGGTGGCATCGACGGAAAAGGGATCGCTCGTATTCATGGGATCATGAGCTTCCACGTCGTCTTTCAGTGCAAGCGCTATCAGGGAGTCGTCGGTTCCAGTCACATTCGCGACTTTCGCGGCGCGACCGTGGGCCGCGCGGACAAGGGGCTGTTCATCACGACCGGGACGTTCTCGCGCGATGCCGTCAAGGAGGCCATTCGGGATGGGGCCCCGCCGATCGACCTGATCGACGGCGATCAACTGGCCGAGATGCTCAAGGAACTGCGCCTGGGGGTGGGCGTCGAGATGGTCGAGAAAGTCACGGTCGACGCGGACTGGTTTCGGAAGCTCTGAATCATCCCGGTTCTGGTGAGTTGCAGGATAGCGGCCATATCAAGTATGCTTGCGAGCTAGACCCATGAACATCACCCTCAGTCCTGATATCGAGCTTGCCCTGGCCGAAGAGGCCCGGCGTCGGGGCACGACGCCGGAACGGCTCGCCCTCGACTGCCTGCGAGAGCGATTCACCCGGGGGCCGGTGCCCGAGCCCGCGGTCGAAGGGGAGACGATGGCCGATTTTCTCAAAGACTACATCGGGATCATCTCCAGCCGTGAGCATGCTCCCGAAGGGCCATCGATGTCCGAGAATTGCGGACGGCAGTTCGCCGACGGCATGGAAGAAAAACGACGCCAGGGCCGGCCATGAGGCGGTCACTCCGGGGCACGCCGCACTTTGCCCCGGCTACCCGGACGGGAAAACAAGGCCATGGACAATTCAAACATCACGATCTCCGTCTCCGAGGACGCGGCGCGGGCCTTCGAGGCCTGCGCCGAGGAGCGGCGCAAGACGATCGAGCTTTTGCTCGGGATGCGTCTCGAGGAGCTGGTCCGGCCCTCAAAAGTGTCGCTATTGCAATTGATGGACGAGGTCGGCCAGGAGGCCCGGAAACGGGGGCTCACTCCCGAGGTGCTCGAATCGATCTTGAGCGAGCCGTCGGATGGCTGAACTCCGCGGCGTGCTCGACACCAACGTGATCGTCAGCGCCCTGCTGCTCCCCGGGTCGGTACCGTTTCGCGTCTTTGAGGCGGTCTTGTTGAAGGGCACCCTGCTGTTGTCACCCCAGATCATGGTCGAGTACCGGTCGACCTTGGATCGGCCGAAGTTCGATCGCTACGTCTCGGCGGAGAAACGTCAACGATTCCTCATCGAGCTGGAAGAGCTCTCGGAATGGATCGAGGCCGGTCAGACCGTCACCATCTGCCGCGACCCGAAGGACGACATGATCCTGGATCTCGCCCTCGGCGGCCGCGCAACGTGCGTCATCAGCGGAGATGAGGACTTGCTCGTTTTGAGCCCGTTTCACGGAATCCCGATCGTGAGCCCCAGGGCGTTCCTGGAAGAGATCCTACCGGGCCTCGGTCGGTGAGTCGAAGCGATCGAACGTCGCGTGGAGGTTTTGATGGCGACCCAGATATTGACGACCGAGCCGGCAATCGACGCCGTCTCGCTGTTCGACCTGCGCCATCGCGTCACCGTCGCGGAGTATCACCGCATGGCCGAGGCGGGGGTGTTCGGGCCGGAGCCGAGGTTCGAGCTGCTGGAGGGCGTGATCGTCGAGAAGATGACCAAGAACCCACCGCACGTGATCTCGACCGACCTGATCGACGAGCTGCTGCATCGGATCGTCCCGGGTGGATATTTTGTCTCGATGGGCAACCCGATCACGATCGAGGAGAGCGACAGCGAGCCGGAGCCCGACGCGATGGTCGTGCGGGGACGGATTCGCGACTTCGCCGGCAAGCGGCGTACCCCGGCCGACGCGATGCTGGTCATCGAGGTGTCGGATTCGAGCTACCACTTCGATCGCGGCCCGAAGTGGGTTGCCTACGCCGGGGCGGGGGTGCCGTTTTACTGGATCGTCGACCTGAATCGGAACCGGCTGGAGGTCCACAGCGAGCCGACCGGGCGGGGCGATTCGGCACGATACGCGCACACACGACTGTACGGGCCGGAGGAGGAGGTGCCGTTCGTCCTCGATGGCCGCGAGATCGCCCGGTTCGCGGCGCGGGAGATCCTGCCTTGAACCGGGTCGAGGGCGGAGGGAGTCGGGAACGGTGGTGGGCCTGGAGCGGCGTGGGAATCGGGGAGCGCGATGAGGGATCGAGCCGACGGACAGCCCCGGGACGACGACAACGACGGCTCGGCGCTGGCGCGGGTCGCGGCGCTGCTGGCGCGTTGCGACGACGAAGCGCCGCCGTTCCCGCCGACCGTCCTGTACAACGAGGGCTGGCTGCTGCGGGTGGTGCTCGACTGGTTCGACCGGCACGGCGGGGACCGCTACCCGATGTCGGTGCTGCCGGGGGCGCGCTGGTTCTCGGAGGCGTGGCTGCCGTCGGCGTTCCTGCCGAGGGAGCGGGGCGACCCGCTGTCGGAGTCGCGGACCCACGCCGACGGCGTCATCGGCCACTTCGCCATCGGCGACCCCGGCACGGCGGGGCTGGCCCTGGCGCGCGACGCCACCCAGCTTGTCGTGCTCGAGGCGAAGCTGTACAGCCCGCTGGCCGCCGGGGTCAAGAACGCCCCGTTCTACGACCAGGCCGCGCGCACCGTCGCCTGCATGGCCGAGGTGCTCCGACGCGCCGAACGAGACGCCTGCGACCTCGACGTTCTGGAGTTCCTCTTGCTGGCCCCCCGGGTGCGGATCGACGACGGGGCGTTCACCTGGACGGCCAACGTCGACTCGATCCGTCGCAAGGTGCGGCGCCGGATCGAGGATTATGCCGGCGAGCGCGACGAGTGGTTCCTCCACTGGTTCGAGCCGACCTTGCGACACCTCGATGTGCGCTGCCTGAGCTGGGAGGACGTGCTCGACGTGATCGCGTTCCACGACCCGGTTGCCGGCCAGTCGCTCGACGCCTTCTACGGCCGCTGCCTCAAGCACAACCGACCCCGAGAGCTGGCCGCCTACCCGGGCCGACGGGCGCGGCGGGCGGAGGGGAATCGGTAGGCGGATGACCGATGACAGATCGTAGATGACCGAACACCGATCAATGGTCACGGGTCGGGCATTACTCATTGCTCATTACTGATCCACCACGGGGCTTGAAGGCAAATTCATGGACCACTTCAACTATCGCGACGGTCAGCTTTATTGCGAGGGTGCTCCGGTGGCCGAACTGGCGGAGCGGTTCGGGACGCCGTTGTACGTGTACAGCACCGCGGCGTTCGTCGGCCGGCTCAAGGCGCTCCAGGCGGCGTTCGCGGAGGTCGACCCGCTGGTCTGCTACTCGGTCAAGGCGTGCTCGAACGTGGGCATCGTCAAGCTGATGGCCGACCACGGCAGCGGGTTCGACTTCGTCTCGGCCGGCGAGCTGCACCGGGTGCTGGTCGCCGGGGGCGACCCGGGCCGGGCCGTCTTCGCCGGGGTGGGCAAGACCGACGACGAGATCCGCGTCGCCCTGGCCTCCGGCATCCTGATGTTCAACGTCGAGAGTGAGGCCGAGTTGGAGGCCATCGACGGCGTGGCCCGCGCGATGGGAAAGGTCGCCCCGATCGCCCTGCGCGTCAACCCGGACGTGGACCCGAAGACCCACCGCTACATCACCACCGGCAAGAAGAACACGAAGTTCGGCATGGACATCGCCCGCGCGATGGAGCTGGCCGGGCGGGTCAAGGACATGCCGGGCGTCTCGATGATCGGCCTGCACATGCACATCGGGTCGCAGATCACGACGGTCGGCCCCTACCGGGACGCCGCGGCCAAGGGTGTCGAGATCATCGCGGAATCGCGCCAGATGGGCCACCCGATCGCGTGGTACAATATGGGGGGAGGGTTCGGGATCGACTACCGTAACGGCGAGGCGCGGCCCGTCGAGGAGTTCGCCGCGGCGATGCTCCCCGGCCTGAAGCAGACCGGCTGCCGCCTGGCGCTGGAGCCGGGGCGGTGGATCGCCGGGAACTCGGGCATCCTCGTCAGCCGTGTGATATATACCAAGAGGTCGGGAGACAAGCGGTTTCTGATCCAGGACGCCGCCATGAACGACCTGATCCGGCCCGCCCTGTACGAGGGGTATCCACCGGATCTGGCCGGTGTCGGTGCCCGACGGGCTGCCCGCCGAGCCGGTTGACGCCGACGCCGACAACGCGATCGAGGGGACCGAGCCCTGGGACGTCGTCGGCCCGGTCTGCGAGAGCGGCGACTTCCTGGCCAAGGACCGCCCCCTTGCCTCCTCTGAACCGCGGCGATCTGATCGCCACCTTCTCCGCCGGCGCGTATGGCATGGTCATGGCCTCCAACTACAACACCCGTCCCCGAGCCGCCGAGGTCCTGGTCGACGGGCCTCACGCCCGGATCGTCCGCCGCCGCGAGACGCTCGACGACCTGATCGGACCGGAACTCGTAGCAATGAGCAATGAGCAATGAGCGATGAGGGTAGAAGCTGGTCGTCTTTGTAGGTCAGGCTAAAGGCTGACCTACGAAGGGGCGCCGGGTGGCCGGGGCAAAGTCTTCGTGCCCCGGTCGTGATGATGGAAAGACCGGGGCACGAAGACTTTGCCCCGGCCACACCTGGTCGATTTCAGCCGAAACGTACCGTCCCGGATCGTCTCGAAGGGATAGAAGCGTCGGCCCCGGTGGCGGGGTGAGTCGAACCGAGTGGAATCGAACGGAACGAGGACGACGGAACGATCCCGCGACCCCGAACCCCGAGCGGGAGAGAGCTGAGCCCATGCGACGAACCACGAACCATCGTCGCGGCCCCGCGCCGCGCCCGGAGCCTCGTCCCGGCCTTGCGGCTGGTGCTGGCGGGCGCCGTGCTGCTCGCGGCCCCGGTCGCGGTCGGTCACGGCCCAGGACATCGGCGCGCCGGGGGCGGAACTGTTCGCCAAGCCGCCCGAGACGCCGATGGAGCTGTGGGACGCGGTCGACTACCTCGCCCGCGTCGGCAAGCCCGACCAGGCGGTGCCGTACCTCCAGGCGTTCCTCCAGTCCAACCCGTCGGACGACGTGTTGTTGAATGTCAAGGACCGCTACGGCATCGGCTCGTTCCTGCAACTGCAGGACAACCCCGCGACGAAGCCGTATGTTCCGCCGCTGGTCGAGGCGATCAACGCCGCCGCGGAGCGCCGGGCGAGCGACCCCGTACCGCATCCGACGGTTCGTCGACGCCCTGACCGCCTCCGGGCCGGAACAGGAGTACGCCGTCGAGCAGCTCCGCAAGGCCGGTCCCTACGCCGTGCCCTACATCCTGGAGGCGTTGGGCCGTCCGGGCCTCTCGGCCGAGCAGCATGCCCTGATCGCGCAGAACCTCGGCCGGCTCGACCGCACCGCCGTGCCGGCGCTGGTCCCCGCGCTGGATGCCCCGGACCCGGTGCTCGCCGCCGATGTGGCCGACGCCCTGGGCCGCATCGGCGCGGTCCGGGCGCTGCCGTTCCTGGTCTACCCGGCGGCGCGGGGCGAGCGGCTGGTCGTCCGCGAGCCGGCCCGGCAGGCCATCGCCCGACTGACGGGACGGTCGTACGCGGCCCTGGCGAAGGCCCCCGTGCGGCTGCTGGCCGACGAGGCGAGGAAGTATCTGACCCACGGTGTCGAGTTCCCCGGCGACAACGTCGAGATCTGGACGTGGGAACCCGCCTCGGGCCTGACCGCGCGGACCGTCTCGCGAGGCGAGGCGGAAGGCTACTTCGGCCTGAAGTTCGCCCGGCAGGCCCTGGCGCTCGATCCGACCGATCACGAGGCGCAGGTGTTGCTGGTCGCCCTGGCCCTCCAGAAGGCGGTGGAGCACTCGGGCGTCGGCGGGTTCGTTCAAGACCCTTCCGGCGCCTATCCGACGGCCCTGACCGCCGGGCCGGAGGTGCTCGACGACGTGCTACGGCTGGCGCTGGCCGAGGGCTTGCCGGGCCTCTCGGCCGCCGCGGCGACGACCCTCGGTCGCGTCGCCGAACGCGACACGCTGATCGTCCCTTGCGGTCCCTATCACCCGCTCGTGCTGGCCCTGGCCAGCCCCGACCGTCGTACCCGGTTTGCCGCGGCGCAGGCGCTGGTGCAACTGGATCCTCGGGGGACGTTCCCGGGGGCCAGCCGGGTCGTGCCGGTGCTGGCCCAGTTCGTCACGACGCGGGGCACGCCCCGGGCCGTCGTCATCGACGGCGACAACAACCGCGGCAACCAGGTCGCGTCGGTCCTCCGCGGCCTGGGTTATGACGCCTCGGTCGCGACGACCGGCAAGGACGGCTTCCGCCTGGCCGCCGGCTCGGCCGACGTCGAGCTGGTGATGCTCCGCCCGGCGATCCTCGACGGCGCCTGGGGCACGCTCGACACCCTGACGAACCTGCGGGCCGACCCCGCCACCGCCGGCGTGCCGATCCTGCTGTATGGCCCGATCCAGATGCGCGAGATGGTCCGTACGCCGCTGAAGAACTATGCCAGCGTCGGCTTCACCGTCGAGCCGTCCGACCCGGGGAACTTCCAGCCGATCCTCGAGCGCGAGCTGGCGGCCCTCGGTGCCCGGCCGATGTCGCCGCAGGAGCGCGAGGGGTACGCCCAGGCCGCCGCCGGGCTGCTGGCGACGATCTCCCTGCGGCCCGGCAGCCCGTTCGAGCCCGACGTCGCGGGGGTCGAGCCGGCGCTTGACCGAATCGCTGACGAACCCCGTCACGGCCCCGGCCGCGACCCTGGCCCTCTCCGACGTGCCCGACGTCCACGCCCAGCGGCAGCTCGCCGATCCGTTGCTCAACTCCGCCGCAACCCCTCGACCAGCGGCTCCGCGCCGCCGACGCCCTGACCCGCAGCATCCAGCGGTTCGGCCCTCTGCTGGTCGACAGCCAGGAGCGGATGCTCTTGCAGGCCTACGACGAAACAACCGACCCGACCTGCGTGTCGCCCTGGCCGGAGTCCTCGGCGCGTTGCGGCCCCAGCCGGCCGTCCTCGCCCCCCGGCTCCGCGCCTTCGACCCCGAGACGCGCCCTGCCTACGATCCCCAGCAATGCCAGCAATGAGCAATCGAGCAATCGAGGGAAATCGGTAGTCGGTAGTCATCCCCCGGTCATCGCCGTCATCGGTCACCTCGGCCATCCCTGCCCACTGCCTTCGACATGCACAACACGGCTGGCCCCGCTGGGGCTGGCCGGGATACTGGGCCAGGCCCCCGAGGGCGGGACTCGACGCAACCTCAACCGGGCTGTCGATGAATCGCCCAGCACCCTCGATCGCCCCGAACACCGTCCTCAGCCCCGGGTGCCCGGCCAATTTCTTCAAAGGACGCAATGAGCAATCAGGACGACAGGTTCCACCGCTTCCTAGGTCTCAGGTTTCCTCCTGATCATCTTGATAACGAAGGCTTGACAACGAGAGAAAATGTCAATTGGATGAAGTTTGCGGAACTGTTCCGGCCACCATCGAGAATCAAGACGGCAGGCCAAAGCCTGCCCTACCATGCCCCGCCTCAGACGTTTTCGGGTTCGTAGGGCAGGCTTTGGCCTGCCGCTTCCTGTCCGGAATCAATCCGCCAAATCTCATGAGCCTAACCTACGAAAACTGATGGGAAGTGACTCCAACGATCGCAACGTGAACACTCGCACCGACACCGACCCGGGTTCCCTGCCGGGCGTGATCGGCCAGAGCCCCGCCCTCGCGCGAGGTCGCCCGGATCACCCGTCGCGTGGCGCCGGCGCGCGCCTGCGTGCTGATCGTCGGCGAGACCGGCAGCGGCAAGGAGCTGATCGCGCGGGCCATCCATGACCTGAGCCCCCGCCAGAGCGGCCCCTACATCCGCGTCAATTGCGGGGCGCTGACCGAGAGCCTGCTGGAGTCCGAGCTGTTCGGCCACGTCAAGGGCTCGTTCACCAGCGCCGTCGAGAACCGCACCGGCCGGTTCGAGGCCGCCCACACCGGCAGCATCTTCCTCGACGAGATCAACAGCACCTCCGAGAAGCTCCAGGTCAAGCTCCTGCGCGTGTTGCAGGAAGGGGAGTTCGAGCGGGTCGGCGACACGAAGTCGATCCGGGTCGATGTCCGTTTCATCGCCGCGACGAACCGCGACCTGCTCGAGGAGATCGGCGCCGGGCGGTTTCGCGAGGATTTGTTCTACCGGCTCAACGTCGTGCCGATCTATCTGCCCCCCCTGCGCGAGCGCCGGGACGACATCCCTTTGCTGGCCGCCCACTTTCTCCGCCGTTACGGCGAGCAGAACGGCCGGGAGGTCCGCGGCGTCCACAAGGAGGCCCTGCGGCTGCTGTGCGACCACGACTGGCCGGGGAACATCCGCGAGCTTCAGAACGCCATCGAGCGGGCCGTGATCCTCGGCGACGGCCCCGAGCTGACCGCCGAGAGCCTGCCGCCCCAGGTCCGCGGCGAGGCCCCGCCGAGGCCGATCCGCCCCCGTACCGGCGGCGACCTCTCGGCCCTGACCGCCGAGCTGGTCCGCCAGGGCATTCTCGAGGCCGGGCCGGGTTCCAACGACCTGTATGATCGCGTCGTCGGCCGGGTCGAAAAGGAGCTGATCGGCCAGGTTCTCGCCTCGTGCGACCGCGTCCAGATCAAGGCCGCCGCCCGTCTGGGCATCAACCGCAACACCCTCCACAAGAAGCTCAGCGAGTTCCGCCTGGAAGGCCCCGCCGACACGCCCGGCCCGGCCCGCGACGACGACGATTGAGAGACGAGAACGGGGAGGCCACCTCGGATTGTCGGGAAACCGCTCGCCCGAACGACCTGGGTTTCGGCCCGGCAGGGCGAGGCCCCCGCCGAGCCGTCGGCATGGGCCTCGCCCTCCCGGAAGCGAACCCCGGAATGACCCTGGCGTCGGCGTCGAGCCTCTTGCCGCGCGGGCGGGTCGCCGGACATACTCGGAGCAGGGCGCGGAGCCGGCGTGTCGTGGTGTCGATGGCGGCCCGGCGGCCTCGTTTCTCCCACGACCCGACCCCTGAGTGCGCGAAGCGAGGACGTGACCATGCGATGGCGACCCCGGATGATGTGGATGACGAGGACCTCCCCGGCCCTCTTGCTGGCGCTAGGGCTGGCGGCGGGCTGCGAGGGGGAGAAGCGTGTGACGAGCCCCGACCAGCAGGCGGCGGCCGGCAACGCGGCCCCCGCCGACGCCGAGGCGGCACCGCCGTCGGGTGAGATGCAGACCCGCGAGACCATCAACAAGACCACCCAGAACGTCCTGAAACTCGAGGACGCCCTGGCCCAGGGCGGCGTGCTGGCCGACACCACGATCCCCGCGACCGACTACCTCTCCCAGCAAGCCGCCGGCTACCGCACGACCGTCGGCCGCATCGGCTCGATGAACGCCGCCCACCAGATGGACCTCTACAGGGCCGAACACATCATGGAGGGGGACAAACCCATCTCCTACGACGAGTTCATGGCGCAGATCATCCGGAAGGGCCAGCCCGATGGCATGCAACTCGCCATGCTGCCCTACTACCAGGAATACGCCTACGACGAGGCGAACGAGAAGCTCGTCGTCGTCGATTTCCCCGCGAAGAAGGCCCAACGCAAGGCCGAGCAGGACAAGCGGTTCGGGCGCGATTGATCCGAGCCAGCCCCCCATCGCCGGAGCCGACGCCTCGACACCGCACGGCCCACCCATGCTGGAAGCGCCGCGGGGCCATGGCCGATGGCCAATGACCGATGTGACGCAGGGTGGGTGGAGTCTTCGGAACCCACCATCTTGTGAGGAAGTCGCGGTGGGTTCCGAAGACTCCACCCACCCGACACCGGGTTGATCGCGTCACGTACACCCCATCGGCCATCAACCATCGGCCATCGGGGGCCCCACCATCCTGGAATCGCTTCTCAACTACGAAGCCGGGGTCGGGGAGGCTTCGGTTGCCGGGGGCGCCTCCGAACCGGCCTCGGGGGAGGGGGGGGTCGTTCCTGACGGGTCGGCCGGCTTGGTGGTCGCGGTGGTGGCGGCGCTGGAGAACGACGTGAGCTTCAGGGCGACCGAGTTGATGCAGTAGCGCAGGCCGGTGGGTGGGGGGCCATCGCTGAAGACGTGGCCGAGATGGGCGCCGCAGCGCTGGCAGGTCACTTCCACCCGGCGCTCGTATCCCGAAAGGTCCCAGCCGTTTTGCACGACCTCGGTGCTGATCGGCCGCCAGAAGCTGGGCCAGCCGGTGCCGGACTCGAACTTGTGGTTCGAGGTGAACAACGGCGTACCGCAGCCGACGCAGGTGAAGACCCCCTTGAAAT
Source organism: uncultured Isosphaeraceae bacterium (assembly GCA_963779675.1). GTDB lineage: Bacteria > Planctomycetota > Planctomycetia > Isosphaerales > Isosphaeraceae > CAVZZM01. The sequence continues at coordinate 59,589 of CAVZZM010000009.1, read as the reverse complement.
GGCCGCGGGCGTAGCGCCCCGACCACGCCGGCTCGGTCCCCTTTTGCCGGGTCACCCAGTACTGAATCGGGGTGAGCTGGGCCCGCCACTCGGCGTCGGTCTTGACGACGTGGCCGTCGGCCTCGTTGGTCGTGACCGTCGCCGTCGTTGTCGCCGTCGTCGTTGCCGTCCCGCCACGAACCGCGAACGGGCTCGACCTCGGGGACAACCCCGGCCGGTACTGCGCGTAGGCCACCAACCCGCACGCGAGCAGGCCGACCAGCGTCACCGACCCGAGCCGAGCCACACGTCGTCGCCGTCCTCGGAACATCCGCATGATTCGGCCCTCCTCGCTCGACGGTTCGATGCGGGTTCATGACGTCCGCGATCCCTGTTGGGCGCGGCCTCACGTCACGATTTTAGTCACTGGACACGTTCTGGCAAGATGTTGGGACGTTGCCGCCCCCGGATCGGGCGTTGAGGAACCCCGATCGTCGTGGAGGAACGGGGGACTGTGCGGCGCCGCCGTCGAGCCGGTGGCCCCTCTCATTCCTCATCTCCTATCATATTGATAACCGTTTTCATACAATACGGAGGACAAGGCACCGGCCCCGGAATCGACCCGTCTTCCGAGGCGTTGTGCTGAACTCGCGACGAACCGAACTCCGCGGAGGGCCCGATCATGATCCATCGCGAGCGCCTTGAGGTCCCGACCCGCGGGCACCGCGACATGCACGACCTGACGGCGCGGGTCGCGGAGATCGTCACGCGGTCGGGCGTCGGGATCGGGCTGGTTCATGCGTGCAACATCGGCAGCACGGCGGCGATCGGCACGATCGAGTTCGAGCCCGGCCTGGAGCGCGACCTCCCCGAGCAGCTCGACCGCCTGCTCCCCCCGAGCCGCGACTACGGCCATGAACGCGCCTGGCACGACGGCAACGGCCACTCGCACCTGCAAGCCACCCTGCTCGGCCCGGAACTCACCGTGCCCGTCGAGGACGGCCGGCTCGTGCTCGGCACCTGGCAACAGATCTTCCTCCTCGAATGCGACGTCAAGCCGAGGCGCCGGACGATCGTCGTCACGGTGATGGGGGAGCGCTGAGCGATCCGCCGTTGTGAGGCCCTCGGTCGGCGCGTTATGGTCGCGAGACGACGGGAACAGTCGGAGACCGCGACCATGACCAGGTTGACCGTGTTCCGGGAAGGTGCCGACCCTCACGACATGACCTATCGCGCGGTGTCGGGCCACGCGCAGACCATGGGACGGACCGCGGGCGAGGCCGTCGATGCCCTGGCGGCCCAGCTTCCGGAGGACCAGACGGACACGCTCATCATCGTGCGGAACCTCCGCCCGGATCGGCACTTCCCCGCGGGGCCGCGCCGACGGCTCGAAGAGCTGATGCGGCGCTGGCGGATCGCTCGCGATGCGGGATCGCCGTTCCCCAAGGCGGACCAGGCCGAGCTGGAGCGCCTCGTCGACGAGGAAGTCCAGGCCGCGGCCGATCGAGCGGTCGAGCTGCGGCGCTCGCTGTCGCCATGAACGCGCGCTATCCCCCGGTGGCCCGTCGCGCCGGGAATCGTTGCGAGTACTGCCGGGCCCCCGAGGCGGTCTTCAACCTGACGTTCGAGGTCGAGCACATCGTGCCGATCTCGCGCGGTGGGCTCGGCGACGAGTCCAATCTGGCCCTGTCGTGTCGCGCCTGTAATCTGTTCAAGGCCGATCGCCTCACGGTCCGCGATCAGGAGACGGGAGCGGAGGTTCGCCTCTTCGACCCCCGCCGTGATTGCTGGGACGAGCACTTCCGTATCGAGGCCGAGACGGGTGCAATTCTGAGCCTGACGCCCGAGGGGCGTGTCACGGTCGCGATCCTGCAGATGAACCGTCCCGTCCAGCTCGCGGCCCGACTCCACTGGATGCGTCCTGGCCTCTTCCCTTGACGTGTCCAGAACGACCGTTCACGATCACCGCCGGCCTCCCTGGCGGCGGGCCTTGAGCTGCTCGATGAGCTGCTGGCGGTGGGCCGTTGCCTTCTCGGCTTGTTGCTGGCGAGCGGCGCCGAACGGCATGGAACGGGCCGAGGTGCCCGGTTGTGAACCTCCCGGGAAGCCGAACGGCTGCGCCGGACGGCCTGCTGCTGTCGGGCCGCCTGCTGCTGTCGGGCCGCCTCGATCTGCCGCGAGTAATCGGCCTGCCGTTGCTGTCGCATTGCCTCGAACTGCTGGGACTGTTGCGCCTGCTGCTGTCGGGCGGCCTCGAACTGCTGGGTGCGGGCTGCGGCGGCCTGTTGCTGGCGGGACGCCTCGATCTGCTGAGCGCGGGCCGCTTCCATCTGATGGGCCTGCTGCTGTCGGGCCGCCTCAAGCTGCTGCTGGCGGGCTTGCTGGGCCTGTTGCTGGAGGGCGGTCTCGGCCTGCTGGCGCTGGGCCCACTGCTGGCGAAGGGCCTCTTGCTGGGCGGCGGGGTCGGGTCGGGCGGCGGCCCGGCGCTGGAGTTCGAGACGCTGGGCCTCGGCCTGCTGGGCCTGCTGGAGCTGGGCTTGCTGCTGGTGTTGCTGGAAGCCGGCAAGCCTCTCGGCCCGCTGCTGCGGGAGCTGCCCTGCCTGTTGCTGCTGGAGTTGCGCCGCCAGGCCAGCCTGCTGCTGCTGACGCTGCTGGAGTTGCGCCGCCAGGCCAGCCTGTTGCTGGTCGAGCCGGGCGCGGGCGTCGGCCTCCGCGTTCTGGCGGCGGTCCCCCAGCGCCTGGCGGGCGTCCTGAACCTGCGTCGCCTGCTGTTGCTGGTGTTGCTGGAAGCCGGCGAGCCGCTCGGCTCGTTGTTGCTGAACCTGGGCCGCCTGCTGTTGCTGGTGCTGCTGGGCCCGCGCCGCCAGGTCGGCTTGCTGTTGCTGTTGTTGCTGGACCTGGCTGCCCAGGGCGGCGCGGCGCTGGTCGAGGAGCGCGCGAGACTCGGCGTCGCGCTGCTGGCGCTGGGTGGCGAGCTGATCGAGGGCCTGTCGGCGCTGGGCCTGGAGGTCGGCGGCGGTGTTGGCCGCGGCGGCGCCGGCGCCGGCGGTCGCCCGGACATGCGAGATCGGCCGCGCCGCCAGGGGAGACCGGGACAGTTCCAGGCGTCGGGCGGCGAGGGCCCCCTGGGTCTGGGAGGCGCGGTCCCGGGCGGCCGTCTCGAGCGTCGCGCGACGGTCGCGGAACTGGTCGAGCGCCGTCTGACGGTGGGCCAGCTCGATCCGTCGGGTCTCGTCGATCCGCTCCAGGCGGACGCTGCGAAGGTCCTCGACCGCCTCGACGCGGGCCAGGGAGCTGGCGAGGGCGAATTGCGCCGCACCAGCATTCTGGCGTTGGTTCAGGAGCAGGCGCTGCTGGGCCAGATACGTCGTCGGCGGGCGGTACTGCACGTATTCGACCCGCTCGTAGTACGACTCGCGGACGTAGGTCGACCAGCCGGGGTCGCGACGGCCGTAGACCGAGGCCGACCACGCATAGATCGGGTCGTAGCCGAAGCGCGTCTCGTGGAACGCGAACCAGGGCTGGTACGGCCCGCCGATGCCGCTATAGGCGTAATAATCGCCGAAGAAGTAGTGGTGGTACTGCGGACGGCAGAAGAAGAAGTTGGTGATGAGGTTGATGTTGATCGTCACCCTCGGGGTGTAGACGAACGCCGGCTGGGCGTACACCGGCCCGGCGAAGCAGACCGGCGCGAACAGCATGCCGCGGTCAACGACGGCGTAGTCCCAGTAGCCCGGCACGAAGACGCAGCCGGCCGGGGTGGCGAGGTACGACGGCGGCACCCAGATCCACTGCGGGTAAACCGGCACCCAGGCGCCGGGGCTCCAGACGTAACGCTCCTGATACCAGTTCCAGTAGCCGGGGCTCCAGGTATAATCATCGGCCGGGGCCGGGACGTTCGGCCCAATCTCAAGCGTCTGTGGGGGTTCGGGCAAATACTCGACCGCCTCTTGCTCCAGGGGCGCCCAGTAGCCGGAGACCCACTGGTAGCCCTCCTCGACGGTCGCCCAGTAGCCGGGGATCCACTGCCGGCCCGGGGGCAGCTTGCGCCAGATGCCGCTGACCCAGAGGAAGTCCTCACGCGCCTCGTCCCAGGCCCAGTAGCCGGAGATCCAGACCACGTCGTCCCCCTCGGGCTTCTCGGCCGGGGGCAGCTCCTCGACGGTCGCCGGCGGCTCCCTGGTCACGATGAGGCCGGGCTTCGGGTCGAAGGTGACCGGCTCGGCGAAGGCCTCGTGGACCGGCCCCCTCGTCAGAACCTCAACGCCTTCCTGCGCATCGCCTTGCGGCGGTGCGACGGCGCCCTGGGGCGGCGCGAGCGGCGGGGCGTCCGCCGTTGTTGACGCGGGGCCCTGGGCCGGGACGGGGCCGACCATCCCGCAGGCGATCAGCACCGAAAGGGCCGCCCGGCCGAACCGTCGAGAATGGTCGTGTCCACGCATGGTCGTCGCCCTTGTGAACGGATGACCCGTCGCCGCCGTTCCGGCCGTGAGTCCAGCACTCGATCAGTGAACCGGCGAACACACAATGCAGGACGCGTGCCACTCGCCCAGAAACCGGGCCCGTCCCGGTCCGCGACGACACCGTCATTGGGAGGGCGCGGCCCGGCGCATTGAGAACGGCGCCCGGCCGGGGTAGGCTCGGGACCGGGTCGATCTCAACACAACCGACGAGGGGGACACCGCATGCGACAAACACCGACGCGACGCCGGGGACGGGCTCGAACCGCGGGGATGGGCCTGGTCGTGCTGATGATCGGATCGGGGCTGGTCGATCGCCCGGCATCCGCGGCCGACGAGGAACACCAGAACCCCCCCAACATCATCTATATCCTGGCTGACGACCTGGGGTATGGCGACGTCGCCGCGCTGAACCCTGGCGGCAAGATCGCCACGCCGAACATGGACCGCCTGGCCCGCGAGGGGATGTCCTTCACCGACGCGCACTCCGGCTCGGCCGTCTGCACCCCGACCCGCTACGGCATCCTGACCGGCCGCTACTGCTGGCGTTCCCGGCTGAAGTCCGGCGTGCTGGGCGGGTTCTCGACCCACCTGATCGACCCCGACCGGATGACCGTCGCCGACTTCCTGAAGGACCAGGGCTATCACACCGCCTGCTTCGGCAAGTGGCACCTGGGGCTCGACTGGCCGCTCAAGGGGGGCGGCACCGCCGACGACAAGGGAGAGTTCGCCAACGGCTACGACGACGCCTGGAAGGTCGATTACACCGCCCCGATCCAGAACGGCCCGACCACTCAGGGGTTCGACACGTATTTCGGCATCAGCGCCTCGCTGGACATGCCGCCGTTCGTCTTCATCCGCGACGACCGCGCCGAGAACGTGCCGACCGTCGAGAAGACCATTGTCCGCAAGGGCCGGCCGCCGAGGACTTCGAGGCCGTCAACGTCCTGCCCCGGATCACCGACGAGGCCGTCAAGTTCATCGAGGGCCAGTTCTTCGACAGCCGGCGGTTCTTCGTCTACCTCCCCCTGAACGCGCCGCACGCGCCGGTCGTGCCGGCCGAGGACTTCCAGGGCAAGAGCGCCATCAACGCCTACGCCGACTACGTGATGCAGGTTGATGCCACCGTCGGCCGGGTGCTCGAAACACTGGACCGCAACGACCTGACGGACCACACGTTGATCGTCTTCACCAGCGACAACGGCTGCTCCCCCACGGCCAAATTTGACGAACTGGCCGCCCACGGGCACGACCCCAGTTATCACTTCCGGGGCCACAAGGCCGACATTTATGAGGGGGGCCACCGCATCCCGTTTTTGGTACGCTGGCCCGGGAAGGTCGCGCCGGGGTCGTCGTACGACCACCCGGTCTGCCTGACCGACTTCATGGCCACCTGCGCCGAGGCCCTGGGGGTAGAACTGCCGGACGACGCCGCCGAGGACAGCGTCAGCCTGCTGCCCGCCCTGCTCGGGAAGGCCGAGGGCAAGCCGATCCGCGAGGCGGTCGTGCATCACTCGATCAACGGCTCGTTCGCGATCCGCCAGGGGAACTGGAAGCTCTGCCTGTGCCCCGGCTCGGGCGGCTGGAGCTACCCCCGCCCCGGTCGCGACCACAACGACGCCCTGCCGCCGGTCCAGCTCTATGACCTGGCCAAAGATGTCGAGGAACACCACAACGTCGAGCCCGCGCATCAGGATGTCGCCGAGCGCCTGACGTCACTTTTGAAGGGCTACGTCTCCCGAGGCCGCAGCACGCCGGGCCGTCCCCTGGAGAACGAGGGCGAGGTTAACATCGAGCGTCCCTCGGCGCGTTGAGGTTGAGGCGGGCCGCCCGGGATGGTCCGTCCCGGGATCTCCGCTGTCCGTCGCCGTGTCCGGGACAACAACACGGAACGGACAACGAGGTTTCCCCTACTCCCTGAGAGGGACGGTCGAGCAACCAAGGCTGAGATGGCATCGAGAATTCGTTTCCAAGAAGCAAGAATTTATTCTTGACACTCAAAACTCGGATGCTAATTTTATTTAGTCGACTAAATTTAGTGATCTGTGGAGGCCTGTCGTGAGCACCACCGTTTTTTCCAACCCGTTCCGGCCCGGCGCCGGGCACATGCCACCCTATCTTGCTGGTCGGCAAGAAGAAACAACCGAGTTCCTCCGACTGCTTGGTCAAGACGTGATCCTGGAGAACCTCGTCCTGACAGGACTGCGGGGGGTCGGAAAGACCGTGCTTCTCGACACGTTCAAGCCCCTTGCAATCCGAGAAGGATGGTTTTGGGTCGGAACCGATCTTTCCGAATCGGCGAGCATCTCCGAGGAACGGATCGCAACTGCGCCTGATCACGGATTTGGCACTTGTGACATCCTCGATCACCATCGCCAAGGAACAAGAATTGTCCTTGGGGTTTCATCCGGAAACGAGAGATATCGAACATAAATTGGATCATGCATTTTTAATGGCGTTGTATCAGCAGACCCCTGGAATGGTTTCCGATAAACTCAAGGTTGTTCTAGAATTTACATGGGCATGTATTCACAAAAAAATGTGCAGGGGGGTGGTGTTCGCCTACGACGAATCGCAGAACCTTTCGGATCATGCCGCCAAGGATGAATACCCTCTTTCCTTGCTTCTCGATGTCTTTCAGTCCATTCAGAAGAAGAACATTCCATTCATGTTGGTTCTTACCGGGCTTCCGACTTTGTTTCCAAAATTGGTTGAGGCGCGTACGTTCGCGGAGCGAATGTTCCATGTCATCTTTCTCGACCGTCTGGATGAAGAAGACAGTCGGGAAGCGATTCGAAAGCCGATTGACGTCGCGAATTGCCCGGTCAAGCTGCATGCGAACCTCATTGAGTCGATGATTGAGATCTCCGGTGGATACCCGTATTTTATTCAATTCTTGGGAAGGGAAGTGTACGACGTGGTTCACCAACGGTTCGCGAAACAATCCTCCCGATCGAAAGAGCCGATCGTCGTCCCATTCGATGAGATTGTTCGAAAGCTCGACAATGATTTTTTCGCGGGCCGATGGGCGCGGGCGACAGATCGTCAACGGGCGCTTCTTACTGTCATTTCCCACATCCCCCACTGCGATGGTGAATATTCCGTGCAAGAGGTTGTTCAAAAATCGAAGGACTTGCTGACCAAACCGTTTAGCCCCAGTCATGTGAGTCAGATGTTGTCTAGCCTTGGGGATGCCGGTTTAATTTACAAGAATCGACACGGAAAGTACTCGTTTGCCGTTCCTCTACTGCATCGTTTCATCTTGCGCCAAACTGATTCGCATTTATCTTGATTGCTCCGCTCTCTTTGAACATGGCTCAAGGGTAAAAACCGTCCAGGGTCGAAGGGCGTCGAGCGCTCCACGTGCGGGGGACGGTCACGATGATGACGCCTTCCTGGCGGCGGCTTCCCGCTCCTTCATGACCGCCAGGACCGCCGTGCGCGCTGCCTCGCGACTGATCGTGCCGATCACCACGGGGTTCTTGATGGTGCGGTACTGAACGGCCTTCTTGGGGGCCTTGGCCGCTGGCGCCGCCTCGAGTCCGGGAGTCGCCGACGCCTTCGATCTCGACCTTGCCGTGCCGGTACGGCCCATTTTCTTCGACGTCGCGGTCGCCACGGCGTCGCTCCGGCCGGGTTTCTTGGATTTGCCCATTGATCACCTCCGTTAGCCGGGAATGGGACATCCTAAAGTATTGGAGGTGGGGGCCTCCCTGGCAAGGTCACAAGGTCGCACGCGGGGCCATCGGCGCCGCGGTCGCGTGTCGATGCGACCTGAATCCGGGATGCGACGGCCTCATGGATGACCCTGGGACGGCCATCGGGATAAGATGGCCCGATGACGGCCGTTGGGCGAAACCCTGTCGGAGACATTGATCGGACCGCGCGGTATGTTCAATGGAAATGACAACGGCGGCCGATGCAATGGCCGTCAACTCTGAGCTGACCGAAGGGACAACGCGATGACGCAACGTGGGATCGGCCTGTCGGCGCTGTTGGCGGTGGCGGTGGCCGCCTCGGGGGCGACGACGGCGCGGGGGCAGTGGGGCTTCCCGCCGGGTTACGGCGGCTGGCATGGCTGGGGGGCGAACACCGCCTATGGCGATGCCGCCCGAGGCATGGGGGCCTTCGCCGCCGGCGCCGGCGCCTACAACGAGATGACCGCCCAGGCCCGAGCGATCAACACCGACACCGGCATGCGACTCAACGAGTACATGTGGGAGTCGCAGCAACTCCGCAATCAGCGCTACTACCAGCAGCTTGCCGCCCGCCGCCAGCGGGTCAACGAGAGCGCCGCGACAACCTACGATCGGCTCCGCAACAACCCCGAGCCCCGCGACGTCCGGTCGGGCGACGCGCTGAACGTCGTCCTCGACGAGTTGACCGACCCGAAGGTTTACATCCAGTCGCTCCAGGGGGCGCAGCAACCGGTTGATAGCCGGCTGGTCAAGAACATCCCGTTCCAGAAGGCCTCGGCCGCCGTCACGATCAGCCTGAACGAGCTGAGCAAGGCGGGCGTGCCCGACGTGCTCCGGACCACTCCGGCCCTGGAGGCCGAGCGCAACGCCCTGCGCAATGCCGTCGAGACGGCCCGGGCGGAGGCCGACGAGAAGGGCGAGGTCTCCTCGGCGACGCTGGCCGACGTCCGCGCGAAGACCGAGGCCCTGCTCAAGAAGGTCCAGCAGGTCGTCCCGGCGGGCACCTCGGATCGCCGCGAGGCCGAGAACTTTTTGAAGGCCCTTTACGGTTTGACCCACATGCTCGAAACCCCGCAAATCGACCAGTTCCTCCGCGGCCTGGACGAGACCCCCACGACGACCCTCGGCCACCTGATCTCATTCATGAACACCTTCAACCTGCGCTTCGGCCTCCAGTACCCCGGCCCAGCAGGCCGCCTACACCCAGCTCTTCCCGATGCTGGCGACCCTGCGCGACCAGGTCAACCCGATGGGCTCGAACCCGATGGCCGTCCAGATCGACCCGGACGAGGCGAAGCAGGCCGCCGCCTACTTCTCCGAGATGCCCCTGCAGAGTCTCCAGAACCCGCCGGCACTCCCGGCCGCCCCCACGCCACCCCCACCGGCCCCCGGCAACCCCTGATCGATCGGGGACCGGAGCCATGCCCGCGAGGCGCGGGCATGGCTCCCGCCGGCGTCGGGTGGCCGGTCCCAGGCGCCGCGTGCCCCATGGGTCGGAACTTAAGGAGTGACTCTCCCGGAATCCCTTGGGAATGTGGGTGGCCGGGGCACGCGGCGCTTTGCCCTGGCCACCCAAAGCCCCTGTTTTACGGACGATCCTGGATCATTGGAACACGGATCGTCCTTAAGTTCCGGCCCATGGGGGCACGAGGACCTTGCCCCGGCCACCCGGAGATCCCGGAACGACATCCGAAGCCAGTTCCCGGAAAGATTCTAACACTACTCCGTTACATCGCGCAAGTCACTGAGATCGTTCAGCTTACGGCATGCCCCGGATGGCCAACTGATAGATCTTGCATTCAGGTGATTTGTCGCAAACTCGAGAGATATAGGGGCTTCTGTCATTCAATATCACACAATCATGCAAATCGAGATCGCCATCGTAACGGAGTAGTATTAAGGACGATCCGTGTTCCAATGTTTGTTCCAGGATCGTCCGTAAAACAGGGGCTTTGGGTGGCCGGGGCAAAGCGCCGCGTGCCCCGGCCACCCACATTCCCAAGGGATTCCGGGAGAGTCACTCCTTAAGTTCCGGCCCATGGGGCACGCGGCGCCTGGACCCGGCCACCCAAGCAACAGGACGGGAGGACGGGGACGGGACCGGGCGAACCGGGCAGGACGTCGATTCGCGAGAGAGATAACCGGAAGGTTGCGGGCCGGGACGGCGATGGTATCTGTCGGGGTCTCGCGATGCGGGTCGGGCGTTCGTCGTCCGTCGGTTCCTTGGCAACGTGACGAGTGCCGCGGGTCGTTCGGGCCGGCGACGACCGCGAGCGCGGCGCGGACGATGGGGGGAATGCACGAACAAAGCCAACCCGACGCGAAACCGGGGACAGGTTCCTGGCAGGGAAGGGGTTGCGGCGATCTCCGGGTCACACTCCGGCGCACGCTTGGCGGGCGTGTGTCTCGGGGGGCGGGACCGAACCCGGTCGGGGCGGGTCCTACCGGATCGCCCGGGAGAGTTGCCACAGGTCGGGTGGGTCAGCGCCAGCGCCACCCACCCGACGAATGACGATCCTTCCGGGTGCTCCGGTGTCATGGGCGTTCGAGGTGGAGGGGGGCGCACCCGGGAAAAGAGACGGAACGAAGCCAAGAGAATCGATGCAACTGAGCTTGCGACAAGGAGTTCCGCCGGAGAGTCCGTTGGCTTCATTCGTCGGTCAACGGTCGCCACCGGCGCGGCGGTCGAGGGCGGCTCGGCAGTAGTCGAGCAGGTCCAGCTCGATGAGCTCCTGCTCGATGCGGTCGTGGGTGGGGGGGTCGAGTGAGGCGGCGACCTCGTCGAGGAGCAGGCTGACATAGGTCTCTCGGGCGCGTAGCAGGTTCTGGCGCCCAGCCGGCGTTGACCGGCTTGCCGAGCAGCGGCGAGAGCCGGGCGGCCATCTGCTCGGAGGTCAAATCGGGGTGATCGGCCCGGAACCGCAGCACGGTATGCACGGGCCGGCCGGTTCGCTCCTGGAACCGCGCCAGGGCATCCCAGGCGCGGGCCATCAGCTCCTTGCGCCAGCTCGACTGGAACTCGCGGTCGAAGGCGTCGAGGTCCGGGCCGTCGTCGACGGCCGGCTCGGGCAGGTCGTCGCCGAGGGGCGGGGCGCTTCCCCTTGCGACGCTGGAAGTCCACCATCAGGTTGCGCAAGGCCCGCTTGACGAAGTCGCGGAACCGGCCCCGAGACGGGTCGGCCCGGTGGAAGTCGCCCCGCAGAAACTTCAGCGCGAACTCCTGGTCCAGCTCCGCGGCGGCGTCGGGGTCGCCCAGGCCCCTGAGCAGGTAGCGGTGGATCGCGCCGGCGTAGCGCAACATCAGCGCCGTCTGCGCGGCGGTGATCTCCCCCGAAGGCCCCTCGTGGGCCTGAAAGACGATGTCCCACTCGGTCGTGATCCGGCTGAGGTGGGGGTTGTCGCGATCCGGTCCCATCGCTGGTTCCCGTCGTCGAGGCGGGCCCGTCCCGTGGTTCATGGCTCGGGGGCCGACGCCCGAACCTCCCCCTGATCCTATCACCACCCCGCGTGGGGAGGAATGGGCCCCGAGGAAGAATGCGCGGCAACGCCAAGGTGGTCCTCAGACCATTGGAATTGAACGCGCCCTGTTTTCAGGAACATCCACGACCTTGAACCTTTACCAACCCCCGCGAATACCAACCCCCGCGAAGAGACGGCCGAAGGCGGCTGTCCCCCACGTCTCTTCGACAGCCGGCGTCCCGTGCCGCCCGCCGAGGCGCCTCGGGCCAGCCGTTCCGGGGGGCCGTCGGGGTGGACACGGTACGAGCGCATAGGCGCGATCCCAGCGGTCGTCCGGGCCTCGGGCGACGACCTCGACTCGCCCCAATCGCCGCAGCGCCGGCAGGTCGCGATCCCGGCCGATGACGGCGAGACCGCCTCGGTTCACGTCGAGCGCCTCGACGCCCCGACACCAGCGCACTCCGTCGCGATCGAGGTAGAACAGCCGCACGGCCAGGTCGTGCGGCACGAGGCCGAAGGGGGTGGCATACGGGTCGCGGTCCCAGTCGTCGTAGAGCAGCACCAGCGGCTCGCCCGGGGCCAGTCGCGCCGAGGCGGCCTCGATACCAGCCCCACTCGACCCCCCGACGGTCGAACCGGGGGCCGAGCCCGGCGTGGCCCAGCCCGCAGGCCAGCCCCAGCACGGCGAAGGTCGCGAACGCCGCGCGGCGAACCCGACGGGACGACCAGCCCCGTTCTCGCAACCGATCGCCCAGCCTTGCCAGGCTCGTCGCCGCCCAGATCGACCACGGCGGCAGGGCGTGGATCAGGTAATGCCCGTTCCGCACGCTCGCCATCGATAACAGGACCGTCGGCACCACCGCCCAGGCCCAGAGGAGGCGGTCCGGCCCGCCTCGACCGTCGCCCGAGCGCGCCCGACGCCACGACCGCGCGGCCCCCAGGACCGCGAAGGGCGTCCAGGGCAGGGCCTGGGCCAGCGGCGACAGGGCGTAGCCCCACCAGGGCTCGCCGACGAAGTGCTCCGGGTTCGCCGCCAGGCGGTCCGCGACGTGGAGCACCCAGACGTCCCACGCCCTCGGGTAGCGAGCCAGCACCGCCAGCGGCCAGGCCAGCGCCACCAGCGCCGCCAGGAGCCAGCCGACCGGGCGGAACAGGGTTCGCAGCGTCCGCCCGTCACGATCCCAGGCCAGCAGCACCGCCAACGCCGCGACCACCAGCACGCCGCCGAAGCCGATCCCCTTGGCCAGCGCGGTGGCGCCGAGGAGGAGGAAGAACGCGGTGTCACGCCAGGGCAGGGGGGACAGGATCGGGGCATTCCCGGATCGGTTTCCGGGAGGGCGAGGCTCCCGCCGAGCGTCCGAGGTGGGCGGCTCGGCGGGAGCCTCGCCCTCCCGGCCCCGGGGCCGCGTCGAACCCGGGAAGAGCCCCGGGAACCAGGTGCCCCGCATCCGGTCGAGGACCACGAACGTCCAGGCGACGAGGCACGCCAGCAGGATGTCGGGCTCGGCGAGACGGCCGCGGACGACCGTCCAGGAGGTCGTCAGTTGCACGGCGCCGGCGAGCAGGCCGACCTCGGGGCCGAACCGCCGCGCCGCCAGGGTCGCCACGCCCAGGGCCAGCAGGGCCGCGGCGATCGCCGAGGGGAACCGGGCGGCCGTCTCGTCCACCCCGCCGGCCAGCGTGCCCGACAGCGCGATCAGCCAGGTGTCCGAGCGGCGGCTTCTCCAGCCAGGGCTGACCGGCGATCCGGGGCACCAGCCCGTCGTCGCGCGCGAGCATCTCCCGGCCCATCAGCGCCCGGATCGCCTCGTGGTAGGTCAGCCGGCTCGACCCGCCGAGGCCCAGCCCCAACGTCAAGGCCGCCAGGCCCGCCAGCAGGCCGGCCCGTCGCCAGCCCAGGGCACCGCCGATTCGCGTCACCTCCGCCATGTTGCAAGGCCCTCCCTGGCCGGGCCCGTCCCGCGGCACAGGCCGCGGGACAGGGCCAACCCAACCGTTTTATACGTTTCTTTTGAACGTAAATAGCGTAAGAGAGAAAAACGTCGGAAGAAATATCAATGAACGTACAGAGTCGCCACCTGGTCCGCCAGCAGCTTGTCCTTCCGTGTTTCGTTCCGTAACTTCCAATCTCCCAAAGAGTTACGGATTTACGTCAGCGACGTAAGAATTGCGGCTCGCTCAAGAGGCGCTCGGGATGGTTGATCGTGCCCGGTAGTCGACCGGCAGCCCGAAAACGGTGGGATGACAGATGACAGAATTCCATGATGACAAATGACTTCCGTCATCTGTCATCCCACCGTTTTGTCATTGGCGGTCGACTACGCGGGTCGTCTCGTACAACCGCTCGCCCGGGCAGCCCCGCCGCGGTTCGCCGCGTCGGAAGAGGTATCACGAAAAAACGCAACGCTGCAAAGCTCAGAAAGCGGAGCGGAGGAGCACGAGTGCCCTTCCTGACTTTCTGGACTTCGCGGCGTTGCGCCCTGGCATGATGTCTCGTCTCTGTCTGTTCCCGAGCCCTGGCGGGAATGGAGGGATCAGGTGGCGGCCTTGAAGATCCCGATGCCCAGCAGCAGGAAGATGATGGCCAGGACGAGGAACAGCCCGAACAGCAACTGCGCGATCATCGCCGCGCCGGACGCGATGCCGGAGAACCCCAGCGCGCCGGCGATGACGGCCACGACGAACGCGATCAGTGCCCAGTACAACATGGCGGAACCCTTTCGTTAGCAGGAACATGCGGTCGGAGACCGCGGTGGGTTCAATGACCCGGTGACACCTCTCGGCAACGCGCCGACGGGGGCGACGCGCCGCACGTTCGGAATTGACGCAAATCCTGTTCCCGAAGCGGTTCGCGACGTGAAGAACCCTCCGCGGCGCCATCGACCCCGGGCGGGGGAAAACCTGTTGACAACCGGTCGCGCCCGGGTCAGCGGCGCGGGGACCGTTGACGCCCCGTCCGTCCGAGCCGCCGATTGTGCCGGCGCCGGGACGGCGCATGCCGGCCGGCGCGACGGGTTTATCAACGGGTTTTCCCCTGGTGTACACGCGGTCTTGTGTCCGGGTAAGTCTTTGGGTAGACTCACTTTGTTCGAAGGGACCGCGAACCGTCCACAGCGCGGAGCCGGCTCTGCGATGAAGACGACGGTGGGCTTACTCTCTTCAACTGCCGATGAAGACGGTGGACGCCCATCGGACCACCAACCATCTCAAATCACCAGGATGGAGCGGGGCGGGGTCGTCCGGCGGATCAACCCAACCGCCGGGGCCGACATGACGGCCCGGCTCAGTCCAGGCGGAGGACACGCCAGCATGAAGGCCCTGTGCAATCGCGAGGGGTTGCTCGCCGCGTTCGGCGATGGTCGGCGGGGTGGTGCCGGCCCGCAGCCCCAAGCCGATCCTCCAGAACGTCAAGCTCGTCGCCGACCCCGAGGGCGGCTCGACCCTGATGGCGACCGACCTCGAGGTCGGCATCCGCTACCGGGTGCTCGGCGTGAAGGTCGACCAGGCCCGGCGTCGGTCGATCCTGCCCACCCAGCGGATGCAGTCGATCCTCCGCACCTCAGCGCGACGAGGAGCTGGCGCTGGAGGTCCGCGACGACCAGCTGATCGTCCGCGGCCTGCACGCCGAGTTCGAGCTGCCCAGCGAGGACCCCGACCTGTTCCCCGAGGTCCCCGACTTCGGCGCCGTCGGCCTACCACGTGGTCGCCGCCGCCGACCTGAAGCGGCTGATCCGCCGGACGATCTTCGCCACCGACGTCGAGAGCACCCGCTACGCCCTGGGCGGCGTGCTGGTCGAGCTGACTCCGGCGACGACGATCACGATGGTCGGCACCGACGGCCGCCGCCTGGCCCACGGCAGCGCCCCCGCCGAGGCCGAGGGGGGCGCCGAGGCCCCGCCGGGCCAGCCGGTCATCCCGGTCAAGGCGCTGAAGCTGCTCGAGCGCAACCTCGACGACGAGGACCCGCCGGTCCACCTGGCGATCCAGTCCGGCACCGCGGCGCTGGTGCGGACCGAGCGGGCGGTGATCTACACCCGGCTCGTCGAGGGCCGCTTCCCCCGCTACCAGGACGTCTTCCCGGCCGACGCCGAGGCCCGCATCCCGATGGAGGCCGGGCCGCTGCTGTCGGCCGTCGAGCAGGCGTCGATCGTCACCAGCGAGGAGAGCCGCGGCGTCGACTTCACCTTCGGCGAGGGCTTGCTCGAAGCTCGCCAGCCGCTCCGCCGACGTCGGCCGGTCGAACGTCGAGCTGCCGATCAACTACGACGGCAAGCCGGTCGAGATCACCTTCGACCCCCGCTACCTCACCGACGCCCTGAAGACCCTCGAGCCCGACGACCACCGTCACCGCCGAGCTGATCGACCACAAGAACGCCGCCGTCTTCAAGACGGAGGACCAGTACACCTACGTGGTGATGCCCCTGACGCGGGACCGTTGAGTGCGGGGCCGAGTTCTTGAGGGGGAGTTCGGTCATGTTCAGATCGAGTTCAGCGAAGGTGTTGCTGACGATCTTGCGGGGTTTCGGCCCTTCGATCGCGGGCGATCCTCGACCAGATTGCTACCCAGCTGACTCACCAACCCACCGAGGAAACGCGGAACAAGAAGATCCTGCCGGGCTTGATCCCACCCTGGGATCACCTGGAGCCGATCCGGGAGCTGAGGGTGGCGAGTTTCGAGTCTTCTACGACGTGGATGAGGTGAACTCCTGGTCAGATTCGAGCGATCCGACGGAAGCCACCGCATGTGACGACGGAGGAGATCCTGTGAAGACCCTCAGCATCGAAGGAGCCACCCTCGACACCTGCATCGACAAGCCCAGCGCGAGCAGATCGTCGTGACCCGAGCGGGCGTCCGGTTGCGCTGATCGTCGGCGTCGAGGGCCTGGATGAGGAACAGATCGCCCTGGGGACTGATGCCTCATTCTGGGAACTGCTCGGCGAACGTCGACACCAGGAAACCGTGAGCCGAGCCGAACTCGAACGGCTGATCGACCGTCCAAAGTAAGCGACCTTCAAGGGGAACCGGCCATGGGACGACCGGATTTGCTAGACGATGTGCTTGGTTCCTTTCGTTACGACGAGAGCCTCGACTGGTACATCGGCGAACTGGAGATCGGGAACCTCAAGGTCGAATTCAGCCTCGACACCGATGAGGACGGGCGTGTCGAGCCCTCCCTGACCCGGGCAAGGAGGTTCTCGGCGACTTGGTGAGATATGCCCGTGAGGCCGCAGGATTACGCCGTTGCCGAACTGCTCCCATTGAAGAACGAGAGCTGGCTCGACGAGGATGAAAAACCGATCACTCCCGAGCAGTTCAGGAGCCGCATGTCGCTCGAGAGCTTGGTCTTCTACCCGGACGGTGACGTGACGTTCTATCACCGCGATGGTGACCTGTTCTGGGGACACTGCATCCAGATCGGGATGAACAATCGGGGTGACTTCCACGATGCGGACATACCGGGGTGAGTTTGCGGGTGGCCAAGCGGGGTAGCGACGCCACGGGAAGTGATCGTTCCCAGGCCCCACAACCTCTTGTCGCTGCGCGATCACAGGGCGACGATTCGCCTTCTCGTCGAGATTCTGTTCCGGGACGATTCGCCCGTCGGATCGACGGACGATCCGGGATGCCAAGGCCGGGGCCGGAACGGGCTTGACATCGGACCTAAACCCCTGTATTGAAGAGAGATTACGATCGTTCAAATCCGGTCGGGGCCGCTTGCTTTTGGCGGGTTGTTTGCGTAAAATAGATCGACCTACACAACAAGCGAGCGCACCGCATGAGCGGACCGACGCGACGGGGGCCGAAGCCCCTGGGGGACGTGCTGGGGTCGCTGCTGGCGGCGCGGGGCTATGGGAAGCTCCGGCTCGCCAGCGAGCTGGAGGCGGCCTGGGAGGCGGCCGTCGGTGCCGAGGCGCACCGGCAGACACGGCTGGGCGGGCTCCGTCGGGGCGTCCTGAACGTCACGGTGGCCCACCCCGCGCTGCTGGAGGAGCTGGCGGCGTTCCGCAAACCCGAGATCCTGGCCGCCCTGAGGCGGGCGGCCCCCGATGCGCGGGTCCTTGACATCCGCTTCCGCGTCGGATCGATCCAGGACTCTGAGCAATGAGCGACTCGCAGCAATGAGTGATGAGCAATGAGTGAAAACGCTCGGCCGAGGGGCAATTCACCAGTTCCTCGAAGCTCGTGCGTGGGACGTGCCATTTTCCGTCTTCTGGTTCACCACTCATTGCCGCGTTGCGAGTTGCCGCGTCCTACCTTCTGACTCATTGCCGCGTTGCGAGTTGCCGCGTCCTGCCTTCTGACTCATTGCTCATTGCTCATCACTCATTGCTGCGGCGCGAGTTTCTGGGGTAAGCGCATGGCTTCGACCGAGACCGAAGGGAAGTCGGAAACCCTGAACGCGAACACGATCGCCGGCGCCGGCGCGGTTGCCGTCGGTGCTGGGAACGGCCGCGCGGCGGGCGCGGCTACACCGAGGCCAACATCCGGGTGCTCGAAGGGATCGAGGCGATCCGCAAGCGGCCCGGCATGTACATCGGCGACACCACCGCGCGGGGCCTGCACCACCTGGTCTACGAGGTGGTGGACAACTCGATCGACGAGGCGATGGCCGGGCACTGCCGGAGCATCGCCGTGACGGTCCACGCCGACGGCTCGGTGTCGATCGCCGACGACGGCCGGGGCATCCCGGTCGGCGCCTATCGGCGACTCCGGCAAGAGCACGCTGGAGGTCGTCCTGACCAAGACGCACGCCGGCGGCAAGTTCGACCACGACACCTACAAGGTCTCCGGCGGCCTGCACGGCGTCGGCGTCACGGTGGTCAACGCGCTGTCGGAGTGGCTCGAGGCCGAGGTCCACCGCGACGGCCAGGTCTGGCGGCAGGACTACGAGGAGGGCATCCCGAAAGGGCCCGTGCCGCGCCACCGGCACGGCGAAGGCCACCGGCACGATCATCCGGTTCCTGCCCGACGCCAAGATCTTCGACACCGTCACGCTTCGACTACGACGTGCTGGAGAAGCGGCTCCGCGAGCTGGCCTTTCTGAACAGGGGGGTCCGGATCAACCTGCTCGACGAGCGGGGCGACGAGCCGAAGCAGCAGCAGTTCCACTCCGCGGCAGGGCCTGCCCGAGTTCGTCGCCTACCTGAACCGGGCGCAGGTGCCGCTGCACCCGCCGGTGGTGCTCGAGGGCCGCGACGACGAGCGGGCCGTCGAGGTCGAGGTCGCGCTGCAGTACAACGACTCGATCAGCGAGAACGTCGTCAGCTACTGCAACAACATCAACACCGTCGAGGGGGGCACCCACCTGACCGGGTTCCGCTCGGCGCTGACCCGGACGCTGAACACCTACGCCAAGGCCAACGTGCCGGCGACCAAGAAGGACCTGGCGATCACCGGCGAGGACTTCAAGGAGGGCCTGACGGCGATCGTCAGCGTGCGGGTGCCCGACCCGCAGTTCGAGGGGCAGACCAAGACCAAGCTGGGCAACGGCGAGGTCGAGGGGATCGTCGCCAAGGTCGTCAACGAGAAGCTCGCCGAGTTCCTCGAACAGAACCCGCAGGCGGCCAAGAACGTCATCAAGAAGGCGCTGCTGGCGGCCGAGGCCCGCGAGGCCGCCCGCAAGGCCCGCGAGCTGGTCCGCAACCGCAAGGGGGTGCTCTCCGGCGGCGGCCTGCCCGGCAAGCTGATGGACTGCACCACCCACGACCAGGACTCCAGCGAGCTGTTCCTCGTCGAGGGCGACTCGGCCGGCGGCACCGCCGAGGGGGGCCGCGACCGCCAGTACCAGGCGATCCTGCCCGCTGCGGGGCAAGATCCTCAACGTCGAGCGCGCCCGGCTCGACCGGGTCCTGGGCAACGAGGAGGTCCGCAACATCATCACGGCCGTCGGCAACGGCATCGGCGAGGAGGAGAACCCCGAGAAGCGGCGCTACGGCAAGATCGTGATGATGAGCGACGCCGACGTCGACGGCTCGCACATCCGCACCCTGCTGATGACCTTCTTCTACCGCCAGATGCCCCGGCTGGTGGCCGAGGGGCACCTCTACGTCGCCCAGCCGCCGCTGTACCTGATCAGCACCAGCAAGGAGAAGCGGTACGTCCAGACCGACGCCGAGATGCACGCGATCCTGATCGACAACGGCCTGGCCGACGCCTCGTTGCGGCCGGCCGGGGCCGACGACGAGACCGAGGCGATCACCGGCGAGCGGCTCCGGGCGCTGGTCGAGATCGTCTCGGCGCTGGACAATGCCCTGCGGGCCTTCGGCCGCCGCAACCTGCCGCTCCGGCCGTTCCTGGACCGGGCCCACCCCGGAGACCGGGCTGTTGCCGCTTTACCACGTCGTCGGGCCGGATCAGGACGCTTGGCTCTATACGGGCGAGGAGCTCGAGGCGTACAATCAGGACCGCACCCGGGACGCCGACGCCGGCACCGGCACCGCCGAGGGGGCCGACGGCCCCGGACGACGGGGCCGACGCCACCCGCGTCGCCGAACTCCACGAGGTCCGCACGCTGAACAAGTGGCTGGGCCGGCTCCGCGCCGAGTTCGCCTGGCGGGCCGACGTCCTGCTGCCGATCGAGGTCACGGGCGACGAGCCGCCGCCCCGGTTCGTCCTGCACCGCGACGGCGAGGCGCACCCGCTGCTGGACCTCCGCGAGCTGGCCGCCACCGTCCGCCGCCTGGGCGAGAAGGGGCTCAAGATCACCCGCTTCAAGGGCCTGGGCGAGATGGACGCCGAGCAGCTCTGGGAGACCACCATGGACCCGACCCGGCGCACCCTGATGCAGGTCCGGCTCGACGACGCCGCCGCCGCCAACGACCTGTTCACGACCCTCATGGGCGACGACGTCGAGCCCCGCCGCGAGTTCATCGAGAAGCACGCGCTGGAGGTCAAGAACCTCGACGTCTGAGGCCGTTTCGGTACGAGATTCGTATGGTGGGTGGAGCGCGACGCAACCCACCGCTCCTCACCAAAGCTCCGGGACGGCTGCGCACGCTCCGCCGCCCGGCCGTTGATAGACGGGGTTGATGACGATCCGGAACGTCGCCGGCAAGATCCTGCACGAAGCCGTCGGCGCCCTCGCGGGGGCGGACCTCCAGGGGCGCACCTTCTCAATGCCGCCCTGGAAGGGGCATGTCTGGCGAGGGCCAACCTGTCCGGAGCCATGCTGACGGGGGCCGTGCTCAATGGGGCCGACCTCTCCGGCGTCCAGCTCGCCGGGGCGACGATGGAGGGCGTGCAGTGCTGGGATGCGGTCTTCGACGGAGCCGACCTGTCCAGGGCCGATCTTTACTGGATCTGGGCCTATGACGCGTCGTTCCGGAGGGCCAGTCTGGTGGGTGCAGACCTGCGAGGTGCCGGCCTCTTTCGAGTGGACCTCAGGGACGCGGACCTCGCGGGCGCGGACTTCGGCCCGGACAACCTCGGCGGTGCGACGGACCTTCGAGGCCTTGACCTGAGCCGGTGCCGGAACCTGGACCTCGCCCGCCTCGCGGGCGCAGAATTTGACGATGAGACGACCTTTCCCGACGGGTTTGACCCGGCGTCCCACGGCATGAGCCGCCGTGGCTGAACGCCCGGAGTGCGCGAGGACCTCGACAGGTCGCCGCGGCCTGTGCCGCCGGCCGCCCGATTCGATTAGGATGTGCTGATGGGGATCGCCCAGAAAGTTGCGCGGGTGTTCGCCGACGGGGTCCGCTCCCGGGGCCGGTCGTACTTCGACCGGGGCCGGGTGGTGGTCACCACGGCCAAGACCGGGCAGATCGTCGTGGCCAAGGTCCGCGGGACCGAGTCGTACAAGGTCAAGCTGCGGATGCGGGGCGCGAAGCTGCATACGCTCGTGCACCTGCCTGTACTTCGGGCCCGAGGGCGAGCCCTGCAAGCACATCTGGGCGACCATCCTGGTGGCCGACGCCCGGAACCTGCTGCCGAGCCCGCCGAACCGGCCGCTCCGGCTGGTCCCCGACGTGCGCCACTTCCAGCCCAACGGCGCCCCGGCCCGGGTGGTCCCGATCATGGTCCCGGCACCCCGGTGCTGGCCCGGGCGGTCCCGGTCATGGCCCCAGCGTCGGACCCAACGGCCACCGGGTCCCGGCCACGGCTCCCGGGTCCCGGACCCGGCCGTGGTCCACGGCCACGGCCGCGGTCCCGGTCCCGGTCCCGGTCGTGGCCCTGCGGGGTTCCACTCAAGGTCATGGTCCCACTCATGGTTCCGGCCCGCACCGCGGGGTCCCGCCCCGGGGACCGGCGGCCGACCAGGCCGGGGCCAAGGGCCGTCGCGGACCGAAAGGCACGGGCGCCGAGGCGGCGTGCGCGGGCCGACCGGCCCCGGCGTCGTCGGCAGCGACCGCCGCCGGGCCGTCCCCAACACCGCCGCCGGTCGGAAGGCCGCGCGGGCCGCGAAGGCGGCCAAGGCCGCCGCCAAGCGGGCCGCCAAGCCCTCGCTGCTCTACGTGCTCGACGCCCCGGCCACGCTGAGCCTCAACCAGGTCGTCATCACCCTGGCCCGCCGCCACAAGCGGCCGGGCAGCGACCGCGGCGCGCTGAAGCCCTGGTATCACCAGCCGACCCCCGCCGGCGCCGCGCGGCTGGCCCCGGAGGACCGCGAGATCCTCGAACTGCTGGACCTGGCCCGCGACGTCTCCACCAACGCCGACAGCCAGGCCGTCGCCGAGGCCAGCTCCCCGGCCAACGGCACCCCGGCCGGCATGAACCGGTTCATCCTTCGGCCCGACGTCCAGGCCGAGGTCGTCGAGCGGCTCTGCCGCACCGGCCGCTGCCGGCTGCGGCGCACCGAGGACGAGGACGACCCGCCGGGCCTGCGATGGGACGACGGCCCCCCCTGGGAGTTCTGGATCGACATCCGCTGCGCCGACGCCGCCGCGAAGCGCTGGACCTGGCGCGGCACCCTCCGACGTCGACGCGGCGAGGACCGCATGGACCTGGCCGAGCCGCTGGTCCTGCTGCCGGGCCTGGTGATCCAGGGCATCGGCCGCGCCGCCCGGTTCGACGACGCCGGCATCTACCTCTGGATGGCCCGGCTGCGGCACGAGAAGGAGATGAGCCTGCCGAGGCCCAGCAGGACACCATGCTCGGCCGGCTCCTGGGCGATGCCCGGGTCGGCCCCGACCGGCTGGTCGAGAACCTGTACCTCGAAGAGGTCGACCTGCCGCCCCAGCCCTGCCTGACGGTGCGCACGCCCCGCCAGAACTGGGTCGGCGACAACCTGATCGCCCAGCTCGAGTTCGACTACGAGGGGGCCCGCGTCGCCAGCTTCCCGCCCGGCAAGATGGCCGTGCAGACCGACCGCCGCCGGGCCGATCCGGCGCGACGTGGCGGCCGAGCAGGCGGCCAAGGAGCGGCTCGGCGACCTCGGCTTCAAGGACGCCAAGGACTACCGCGTCGACCCCGGCACGATGGAGATCACCCCCAAGAAGCTCGCCGGCGTGATCCCGGCGCTGGTCGCCGACGGCTGGCGGGTCGAGGCCGAGGGCATCCTCTACCGCCCGGCCTCCGAGTTCAAGCTGGCCGTCACCAGCAGCATCGACTGGCTGGAGCTCGGCGGCCAGGTCCACTTCGGCAACCAGGGGGTCCCGCTGCCCGAGGTCCTCGCCGCCGCCCGCCGCGGCGAGACGATGATCAAGCTCGACGACGGCTCGATGGGCATGCTCCCCGAGGAATGGCTCGAGAAGTACGGCCTGCTGATCGACCTGGGCACGCCCGACGACCAGGGCAACCTGCGGTTCGACCAGTCGCAGGCCGGCCTGCTCGACGCGCTTCTGGCCTCGCAGCCGGAGATCCGCTGCGACGCCGGCTTCGAGCAGGTCCGCAAGCAGCTCCACGGCTTCGAGGGGATCGAGGCGCTCGACGGCTCCGCCCGGCTTCCAGGGCACCTTGCGGCCCTACCAGCACGAGGGCCTGGGCTGGCTGGAGTACCTCCGCCAGTTCGACTTCGGCGGCATCCTGGCCGACGACATGGGCCTGGGCAAGACGATCCAGGTGCTCGCGCTGCTGCAGCGCCGGCGGGCGCGCCGCCAGTCCAAGGGGCCGAGCCTGATCGTCGTGCCCCGCTCGCTGGTCTTCAACTGGCTCCAGGAGGCCGCCAAGTTCACCCCGCGGCTGCGGGTGCTCGACTACACCGGCGCCAACCGCCACCCCCTGCGCGACGCAGTTCGACGACTACGACCTGATCGTCACCACCTACGGCACGATGCGCTCCGACATCGTCGAGCTGGCCGAGCTCGAGTTCGACTACGCCATCCTCGACGAGGCCCAGGCGATCAAGAACGCCGACAGCCAGTCGGCCAAGGCCGCCCGGCTGTTGAAGGCCCGGCACCGCCTGGCGATGTCCGGCACGCCGATCGAGAACCACCTGGGCGAGCTCTGGTCGATCTTCGAGTTCCTCAACCCCGGCATGCTCGGCACCGCCGGCGTCTTCAAGAAGCACGCCGGCGGCGCCGCCGGGCAGGACGAGCAGGCCCGCGCCCTGCTGGCCAAGGCGCCTCAAGCCGTTCATCCTGCGTCGCACCAAGAAGCAGGTCGTCAAGGACCTGCCCGAGAAGATCGAGCAGACCCTGCACTGCGACATGGAGCCCGAGCAGCGCCAGGCTCTACGACGAGCTGCTCGCCCACTACCGCGCGACCCTGCTGCGCAAGGACGCCGAGGAGCTGAAGACCTCCAAGATCGAGGTGCTCGAGGCCCTGCTGCGGCTCCGCCAGGCCGCCTGCCACCCGGCCCTGATCGACCCGTCCCGGCATCGACGACCCCTCCGCCAAGCTCGACATGCTCATGTACCAGATGGAGGAGGTCGTCGACGAGGGGCACAAGGTCCTCGTCTTCTCGCAGTTCACCAGCTTCCTGGCGGTCGTCAAGAAGCGGCTCGACGCCGAGAAGATCCCCTACGAGTACCTCGACGGCCGCACCCGCAACCGCGAGGAGCGCGTCGAGCGGTTCCAGAACGACCCGGACGTCCCCGTCTTCCTGATCAGCCTGAAGGCCGGCGGCCTGGGCCTGAACCTGACCGCCGCCGAGTACGTCTACCTGCTCGACCCCTGGTGGAACCCGGCCGTCGAGGCCCAGGCCATCGACCGCTCGCACCGCATCGGCCAGACCCGCACCGTCTTCGCCTACCGCCTGATCTGCCGCAACACCGTCGAGCAGAAGATCCTCGACCTCCAGCAGAAGAAGCGCGACCTGGCCGACGCCATCCTCGGCGCCGACAACCGCCTGATCCAGCAGCTCACCCGCGACGACCTGGAGTTCCTGCTGTCGTGAGAACGTGACCATGACCCGCGACGACGTGCTCGCCATCCTCCGTTCCGAGGCGCCCCGGCTCCGGGAGGAGTTCGGCGTGGAGTCGCTGACGCTGTTCGGCTCGTTCGCGCGGGGGAGGCGACGACCGATAGCGATGTCGATGTGCTGGTTCGCTTTCAAAATGCACCCGATTTTGACCGCTTCATGGGGGTCAAGCTCCATCTGGAAGACGCCCTGACGACTGCGCGTTGATCTCGTCACCCCCGCGGCGCTGCGCCCCGAGGTCCGCTTGCGGGTCGATCGCGAGGCCGTTCATGTCTCGTGACTGGCAGCTCTACCTTCAGGACATCGCCCAGAGCTGCGCCAGGATCGGCCGTTACGTGGCCGGCCTGACACGCGACCAGTTCTTCGACGATGAGAAGACCTACGACGCCGTTGTCCGCAACCTCGAGATCATCGGCGAGGCCGCGAAGCGCATCCCGGACGATCAGCGCAGGCACTATCCCCAGGTCGAGTGGCGCAAGATCGCCGGCATGCGCGACTGGCCTGCGCATGCCTATTTCGGCATCGACCCCGACATCCTCTGGGACGCCGTCGCGCGCAAGGTCCCGGAACTGGAACGCGCCCTTCAGGACGACAAGTCGCCCCCCGGGCCGCTGGGCCCGGCGCGCCCGTCGCGTAGCCTGGAGGTTGACCCACGGCCCCCTTTCCGAGACGATCGCCATGCCCGGATCGGCCCCCACCGGAACCCGGACGCGCAGCCCCGCCTACCGGCTGACCGTCGACGCAGTTTGACCGCATGGCCGCCGTCCGGCATCATCCCCGAAGGCCGGCACGTCGAGCTGCTCGGGGGGAGGATTTACGAAGTGACGCGAGGCCAGCCGCACAACATCGCCGTGATCCGGCTCGCCAACCTCCTCCGCCCGACTCGTGCCGACGGACTGTTATGTCAGCGAGGAAAAGCCGGCACGGCAGGGGCGCGACTGGAAGCCGGAACCGGACGTTGGCGTCATCCGCGGCCGTCCCGAGGACTACCCGGCCGACCCGCCGGGCCTCGACCGCTTCGCGCAGTTGATCGAGGTCGCCGAGTCGAGCTACGGGACCGACTCCGGCGTGAAGCTCCGCAAGTACGCCTCGGTCGGCGTGCCGATCTACTGGATCGTCGACCTGTCCCGCCGCCACGTCGAGGTCCACCGCGGTCCCTCGGGCCGGGGCAAGGCCGCCGTCTACAAGCAGGTCACCTACCACGACCCCGGCGAAGACGTCCCCGTCGAGATCGATGGCCGCGAGGTCGGCCGGGTCGCCGTCGCCGACATCC
Organism: uncultured Isosphaeraceae bacterium; assembly: GCA_963779675.1. Classification (GTDB taxonomy): domain Bacteria; phylum Planctomycetota; class Planctomycetia; order Isosphaerales; family Isosphaeraceae; genus CAVZZM01. The sequence continues at coordinate 33,419 of CAVZZM010000009.1, read as the reverse complement.
TGCCGCCGGGGTGAGGAAAGGATGAGATCATGACCCTTGATCGGAGGCCGTTCCCATGACCTTGCTCGTCACCGATCCCGACCTCCGCGATCGCCTCATCGCCGGACGCCGCGAGAGCGGGGCGGATCGCTTCGACGAGGTCTGGGATGGGGTGCGGGTCATTCCGCCGACGATGAACGACGAGCATCAGCGGCTTGTCGGTCGGCTCGTGTCGCTGCTCGTCCTCACGATTGACGAGCCGGGACGGGAAACGTGCGCCCTGGATCGGCGTCAGCGACCGCGAGGAGGGCTGGAAGCACAACTACCGCGTCCCCGATATCGCCGTGCGATTGCGCGAGGGGGCCGCGCATCCTCGTGCACGCACTGGGTCGGTGGGCCCGACCTCGTGATCGAGATTCTCAGCCCCGGCGACCGGGCCCGCGACAAGCTGGAGTTCTACGCCCGGATCGGCACCCGCGAGGTGCTCATCATCGACCGTAACCCCTGGCGCTGGAACTCTACGGCCTGCGCGACGGCCGGCTGTTGCCGATGGGCGTTTCGCGCGTCGAGTCCCCGCAGCTTCTCGCCAGCGTCGTCGTGCCGCTGACGTTCCGGCTCGTCGTCGAGGAGGGCCGGCCCCGGATCGAGGTCGCCGCCCCGGACCAGGACGGCGCCCTGCGCTGGGTCGTTTGACCGCGGAGTGCCTCGACGAGACGCGAATGGGCCCCGGGTTCCTCACCACTCCCTCGGCCGGATGCCCTCGTTGAGGCCGCGCGAGAGCTCGTTGTCGCGCCAGTCCCAGAGGCGCTCGTGGTGCAGGTCGGCGTTCTCGGGCGTGCCGTGCCAGGAGCTGGGGTAGCACAGGAACCCGACGGTCTGGATGCCGACCGCGACGACCGCCGCGACCGTGAAGGCCCCCAGCAGCGGCCGGCAGCGCGACCAGGCCCATAACAGGCCGACCGCCGCCGCCACGGCGACGATCGGCCCGGCGTCGATCCAGAACCTCGGGCCGAACGTGTGTCCGCCCCACCAGCACGAATACTTCGACAGCAGCAGGAAGTACGGCAACAACGACCACAGCAGCCATCGGGGGAGCGTTGCGCGACGATCCAATTCCCGTCCCACCGACGGCCACGACCACGGCAGCGCCGCCAGGGCCAGGGCAACCCAGGGGGAGTACACAAACAACCCGTGGCTCGGGCTGAACAGTGTGCCGGCCGCGCCGACGAGGAGGTCGCCCGTCCAGGTTCCCTCCAGGCCGTGCGCCCGGGCGTGTGTCCGTTCGAGGGCCGCGTAGCCGCCGTGGAGCGTGTCGAAGAACCACAGGTTGTACGCCGACAACCCCAGCGCCACGGCCGCCGCCGGGATCGTGAACGCCCAGCGTCCGGCCCGGTCGTGGTGCGTCAGCACCCACGCGAAGATGGTCGCGGCGAACACCAGGTCGATCGGCCGGCAAACGACCATCAGCGCCGTGAAGAACCCGGCCAGCGCCAGCCGCCAGGACGGCATCGAACCGGGGGCCATCAGCAACCCCATCGCCAGGGTCAGACACAGCACCGCCGGGCCGTGCTGCCAGAGCCCCTGGCTGGCGACGGCCCAGTGGTCTGTTCCCAGCGCCATCAGCAGCGCCGACGGCAGCGCCGACCCGCCCCAGGCCCAGTTCACGCAGCACGAACCACAGCGCGACCGCCCCGAGAGCGGCGATGGCCGCGGCGGCGTTCTTGCCCATGCGTCGGCATTCGAGCCGGACGCGGGCCGGGTCGCGCTCCCAGCCGGGGTGGAGCCGGTCGAGCAGGGCGAGTTGCGGCCAGACGATCGGCACGGCCAGCAGGCCCGGCCCCAGCGGGTATCGCGAGACGATGTGCCCCCGCTCCTCGACCGCGTAGCCCGGAATGGACCCGGCGGGGGTGCGCAACACGTGGTCGAACCGATCGAGCACCGGGCCGTCCCCCCGTAGGATCGCCACCGGCAAGAGCGTCGCCGGCACGATGTCCCCCCCGCCGACCTGCCGTCCGTTGGCCGTGTAGACCAGGAACAGCCCGACCCCCAGCGCCAGCGGGACCAGCCCCGATCTCGACGCCCCTCGGCCGGCGTGCCGGGTTTCCGACACGTCGACTGTCGCTGTCGTTCCCGCCGGCTCCATCCCGTTCTCGCCCTCCTGGCATTGCGCGATCCCAACGGCACCCGACCGTTTCCCAGGGGCGGATCGTATCCGGGGGCACGCAGCCCGTCCATGCAAGATCAACCGGGCATCACGATCGTGCGCACGGCGGCCATCGTGTCGCGGTGGCGGGCGGCGACGACGTCCATCGCCTTCGCCCGCGTCGCCAGGGCTGCCTCGTAGTCGTTATGGATGCCGAGCAGGGTCGAGGCGATGTCGGCGCCCTGGCCTGCTCGATCTCGAGCATCCAGCCGCCGAGGCCGACGTCGTCGTACATCCGGCCCTTCCAGGTGTCGGTCGGCTGGCGGACGTACATCGCCGGCGTTCCCTGCGACAGGGCGATCAAGGGCGAGTGGCATTCCATGCTGACGACCGCGCGGGCGTTGCGATAGACCGAGCCGGCCTCGTCGGGCAGCCAGTACCGTTTCAACGGCGCGACCTTCGCCTTGACGTCCTCGGGCAGCGGGTCGAACACGAGCGGGCCGATGATGCGAACCTGATAGGTCATCTCCGGGCAGACGAGTGCCTTGTGTCCGGTCTCGCGGACCCAGGCGATGATGGCCTCGCGGAGCTTGGCGTGGTCGTTCTCGGCGGTCGCGGAGTTGATCTCCTTGGCCTCGCGACGGCGTTCGTCGGAGTACGTGCGCTCGGGGTGGATCTCCCAGTACGGCGTGACCCGTAGCCTCGGCACGAAGCAGGCGAAGGCGCCCGGCTCCAGGCCGTGCTCGGTCATCAGCGTCGCGGCCGCCTCGTCGTCGCGCAGGTCGATGGCGAAGGTGCCGTCGGGGGTGAACTGCATGTCGGGGCAGGTCACGCCCGCCTCGCGGATGACCTCCAGCGACTTCGTCTCCCGGGTGTAGACGAACGCCGCGTGGTCGAGCAGATCGCGCAGCGTCGTCGCGCACGCCCTCGACCCGCGTCGAGCTGGAGACGGCGCCGATCGTCACGCCATAGATGCCGTATGGCTTCTCGGTCGCCTCCCGCCAGCGCTGGAGGTCGCGCGCGGCCACCACCGACGGCCCCGAGCCGTGCAACATCAGGTCGGCCGATTCGATCGCCCGCGCGACCGTCGGGTCGTCGTCGGTCAGCTCGACATCGATCTCGGCGGCGTCCCGGACGAACCGCAGGGCGGGGAACCGCCGCTTCAGCATCGGGCCGACGCCGCGGTCGAGTGTTCCCGGCCAGAGGATCACCCGCGCCTCCGGGACGTGCCGTTCGAGCAGGGCGAGCACGCCCGGCGTGTGGCCGATGTCGCCGATGTTCACGGTCTGCCAGCCGGAACGCAGCAGGATCACCGGCGCGTCGCCGTCTCGAGTCGCCCCCCGCGCCGGCAGGGCACCGACGATGGAGGCGATGAACGATCCGGCGGCCGATCGGCGGAGGAAGTCGCGTCGTGAGGCCGTCATGGTGAGTCAGGCTCCGTCCGGGCGTGAGCAGTGGAGTGCGTGCGGTCCCGACAGTCTGCCCCAACCCGCCCGGCTCGGCAAGGGGCATCAGGCCCGCCCGGATCAACAGGGTCGGCGTGAATCGCCGGTCCCCGATCTCGTTTGGCGCGAAATATGCGTGCTTTCCCCAAGAATTGCCCATGTCTAGTTCATCACGACTCAATTAACTGGTGATCGTATGCATGCTGGATCCGGGGCCTCCATGGGCCCCTGAAATTCGAGGACCGTCCCATGCCCGAGTTGATCTGCCCTCATTGCCAGAACGTGCTCAGGGTCCGGAAGGTGGACAACAACACACCGTACCAATGCAAGCAGTGTTACACGCCATTCTACCTGAATGCGTCCGGGGTCGCGGTCATGGGCGCCCCGCCCCGGGTGGACGAGGAGTTCGAGGCGCTCAAGCAAGGGGCGCGGGAGCGGCTGGATCGGTTGCCGAGGAGGCGCATCCGCAACGGCGTGCTGGCCGTCATCGTCATCGGCCTGGTGGGCTATCTCCTGATGCGGCCCGCGCAGCGCCTGGAAGGCCCCGGCAGGCGGGGCCGCGCAGGCGCTGGCCGACGGCGATCTCGGCTCCCTGAAGTCGTTCGCCGCCTCCGGGACCGCGGAGGACGTCAATCGCTGGTACGAGACGGCCCAGGCCCAGCTCGCCCATTCGCGAGAAACCTGGTACGGTCGGGATGAGGTTGCCGAGGCCCAGATCGGCCAGGTGGACGAGTCGGAAGGGACGGGCGTGGCCCTGCTCTCGGTCCATCCCGCCGCCCTGGGGTCCACCCGCGATGTCGCGCTCGCCGACCCGGCGGCCGCCACCGCCGCCGCCCCCGTGCCGTTTGGCGTCGAGACCGTCTGGATCCGGAACCGCTGGGGACACTGGAAGCTGGACGGCCACGCAACCCTGGCAAAGGTTCAGGGGACCACGCCCACCCCTTGAATCGAGCGGTTTTCGCGATCCCGGTCGGGTGGGTGGAGCGACAGCGGAACCCACCAATCCGAACGTGCCCATTCCCGGTCGAGCCCTGTCATCCACCGGCAAGGAACTGACCCGGGCGTTTCCCTGGTCACACCATCGGCCAGATCGCCGCGCCGACCATCGTGGCGGCCAGGCCGGCGACGCCCATGACGACCGTCAGCGGGCGTGACGGTGCGCAGGCCCTCGCGTCTCGGTCAGGCCGCTCATCCGGCAGATGACCCAGAAGCCGCTGTCGGCCATCCACGAGACCGGCTTCGAGCCGCAGCCGATCGCCAGCGCCAGGTAGACCGGGTGGCAGCCGCAGGATCTCCGGGCGCGGCCAGGCTGCTCCAGGACGCCGACGGCGGTGATCATCGCCACGGTCGCCGAGCCCTGCGCCGTGCGGATCAGCGCCGTGACCAGCCAGGCCATCGGCAGGATCAACAGCGGGCTGATGCCCCCGGCCAGCGCCGGCGATCTGGCCGGCGACGCCGCACTGCTGCACCGCCGTGCCGAACGCGCCGCCGGCCGAGGTGATCAGGATGATCGACCCCGCCGCTGGCCAGGGCCGCGCCGACGGCCGTCTGCAGCCCGCTCCCGCCCGCCCGGGCCCGTCGGGCGAGCATCGCCAGGGCGACCGCCGCGGCGATCCCCAGCGCGACGTTCTTGTCGCCCGAGGTTACGCACGACCGGCTCGACCCACGCGACCCACGACGGCGCGACGCGCCGGCCGGAAGGCCGTCGAGATAGGTGTCGAGCCCGGCGTCCAGCGGCGATCAGGAACACCGGCAGCGCGATCGGCAGCAGCGACGAGCCACAGCGGGGGCAGGTCGCTGATCGGCGCGCTTCGACAGGGCCTCCAGGTCGTCCAGGCGGGCGTCGGCCGAGTCGCGCAGGGGGACCTCCATGCCGGCCGTTGACCCACGAGGCGAAAGCGTAGCCGGCCAGCGTGGCGAACGAGCCCGACGACGCAACCGGCGACGATCATCGTCAGCAGGCCGACCCCCAGCGCGTCGGCCACGAACAGCGGCCCCGGCGTCGGCGGCACCAGCGAGTGCGCCATCGTGCCGCCGGCGACGATCGACAGCACATACAGCACGTAGTCGCGTCGGGTGCGCAGCCAGAGGGCCTTGCCCAGCGGCATCATCAGATAGAACACGGTGTCGAAGAACACCGGGATCGCCCAGCACGAACCCGCTGGCCAGAAACGCCAGGCGCCGCGCGTCCCGCGCCGACCAGGCGCAGGGTCGCAGCGGACGATCCGGTCGGCGGCGCCGCTGTCGAGCAGGCACTTGCCGATGATGGCCGCCAGGGCGATCAGGATGCCGATGCTCTGCGGCGGTGCTCGCCGAACCCCGCGGCGACCCGGTCGGCGGCCGTCGAGCCGGCGAACTTCGCCGCCGCGGCCTGCCGTCCAGTCGCCGCCGGCCACCTGCGCGGCGGCGTAGTCGACCAGCTGCGTCGCGGGGCGTCAGCACCGCCACGGCGAAGGCCGCCAGCAGCAGCGCCAGGAACGCATGCAGCCGCAGCACCAGGATGCCGGCCAGCACCAGGCCGACGCCGACGAGCAGGATCGCGACGGGGTGCATGGCCGAGCGAATCGCACGAGGAATCAGGGATGGACCACCGACCAACGAGGCTCGACGGTATCACGCCCCAACCGGCCCCGCCATCCCCCAGCCAAAGAGCACACCTGACACCTTCGCTCGGCCCGTCACACCAGCACGCCATCGGGCGGCGGCGGGTCAACTCAGGACCTTTTGGTCCCGGCCCCTCAAGTGTTCGAGATGGGACTCCGCCGCGGCCAGAAGTTGAGGGTCCTCGACGTCCCAGATCTCGGCATCGGCCCACCCGGCCACGTTGGAAACGAGTTGTCCGAATCGCCAGTGCGGGTAACGATCGCAAAGCTCTGTCAGGGTTCGCAAGAGCCTCACGCGCTCGTGGTCATTCATGGCAGCACCTCCTTGATGGTTGGGTATCTGGCAACGTCGAGTTCGGGCAAAGTCTGGATCACTTCGGCCGGCACGGTCTGCCCGGGGAGCAGTTTCGCCGCGCAGTGGCCCGAGTGACCCCGTCATTGATGCGCAGGGCCCGTCTTTCCCTCGGATGACTTCGAGAGGTGGCATCCCGTCGATCGATTTGCCGTATCGCGAGATTTGCCTCGCCAGCTTTCCCGGGTCGGCTCCCTGGAGACGGCCTGGCGGGACACGCAGGGTGGCCGGGTCAACCTGGAGAAACTCCCGATTCGAACCCGCCGCGGGTTTGGGGATGCCGCAGTCTCCACCCAAGCCGTTATGCACGAGAACGCCGCCCCGGTCTCCACCGCCCCCCATGGGAAGTATGGAACTCTTCAACCTCGACATTGTACTGTTCGAGCAACTCGTGGCGAAGTAGGTGGACGCCCTCGGCGGGGTGGCTTGGGCAGAGCGCGGCGATGCCCCGGCACGTCGCCGTGGCGTCGAAGGTTCCGCCACGGCCACCCGCCCGAATCCCGGTTCACGTCAGCGGCAAAATGGTCGCCAGCAGCATCGAGACGAGCAGGCCGGTGAAGCCCATGATGATGAGCAGGGGGGTCCACGATTTCAGGGCCTCGGCCTCGGTCAGGCCGCCCATCTTGGCGACGACCCAGAAGCCGCTGTCGTTCATCCACGAGCCGACCAGCGACCCGGCGCCGATGGCGGTGGCCAGGTAGACCGGGGCGAAGCCCAGGCCGTCTGCCCTCGGGCAGCATCGCGGCCAGGATGCCGCTGGCGGTGATCATCGCCACGGTGCTCGAACCCTGGGCGATCTTCAGCACGGCCGAGACGCCGAAGCCCAGCAGCATCATCGTCATGCCGGCGACCTGGCCCGAGTCGGAGGCGAACCAGCCCTCGATCGACTGGTTGATGCCCGACTCGCGGAGCATCGCCCCGAACGCCCCGCCGGCCGAGGTGATCAAAATGATGATGCCGCCGCTCATCAGCGACGTCTCCACCATGTGCGCCAGTTGATCGAGTGTCGGCCCGCACTGTCGGTAATACACCAGCATCGCCACCGCCGCGGCCAGCAAGAGCGCGAGGTTCGGGTCGCCGACCAGGGCGGCGATCGCCGCGGCGCGCCGGCAGCGCCGGGGAGGGTGCGTCCTCGACCGGGGCGGCCTCGACCTCGACCACGTCCGCCGGGTTGCCCGCCGCGCCCCGGCGCCGGAGGGAACCTCCGACGGGGCCGCCACCGCCACCGACGACGAGGCTGGCGGCGTTTTCTCGCGGGTCAGGGTGTCCAGCACGGTGTTGGCCGAGATCAGCAACACCGGCAGGACGACCGGCAGGATCGACAGGCCGAACGACGGCAGGGGCTTCGATAACTCCGCCTCCGACTCCGGCGCGATCTCCCCCTCGGTCTCGGTGCCGATCGGCCGCATCGGCACGGGCATGATCCGGTCCATGAAGCCGGCGAACAGCAGCCCGACGATCGCCGACGGCAGCGCCACCAGGGCGCCGACGAGGATCATGTTGCCGATGTTGACCCCGAGCGTCCCGGCCATCGCCAACGGGCCGGGGGTCGGCGGCACCAGGGTATGCGTGATCGCCCCGCCGGCGCCGATGGCCAGCAGGAACTTCAGGTAATGCTTTCCCGTGCGACGGTACAGCGACCGCGCCAGCGGCACCAGCAGGTAGAACACGGTGTCGAAGAACACCGGGATGCCCAGCACGTAGCCGCTGGAGAGCAGGGCGACCGACGCCCGTTTTTCCCCCAGCAGGCTGAGGAACGCCCGGACGATCCGGTCGGCGGCGCCGCTGTCCATCATGCACTGGCCGATGACCGCCGCCAGCGCGATCACGATGCCGATCTTCCCCGCCGAGACCCCGAACTCGACGGCCACCCGGCTGATCTTCTCATCAAGGGCCCCGGGGGCCAGCAGGCTGACCAGGATCGCCGCCGTGATCAGGGCGAGAAAGGCGTTGAGCCGCAGCACGAGGATCATGCCGACGACCGTCACGATGCCGATCAACAGGATGGCCAGGGGGGGGATCGTCATCGATCTGTGGCCTCAACTCAACAACGACGGACAGGTTGCGGTTTGATGCCGGGAACGCCGGGGAGGGCCGGGCACGCACGACGATCGGCGCAACGCCTCGAACCGACGGCCGGAAAGGGGTTGGGTTCCCAGGATGGCACAGCGGACGGCCCGCCTCAACCCCCCGCCGCGAATTCCCGACGAGCCGCGAACGGGCCCTGCCGGCGAGGCGAGCGTTTTCCCGGGGGTTGCCCCGATCTTTGTAGGGTGGGTCAGGCGCAGCGCAACCCACCATCTTATGAATCGGTGGGTTGCGCTGCGCTGACCCACCCTACAAGAGCCGTCTCACACACGTTCTGAGTGGCGTGGATCGCGCGATCCACGTTGTGGACCGTCGTGGCGTTGCCGTCACGAGGCCCGGATGCAGTCGTCGGTGACGAGGTGGGCCGGGTCGGGATGGTCGGGGGGGACGCCGGGGGCGTTGACGGGCGCGCGCGGCCTCCTCGCGCCGGGCGACTTCCAGTTTCAGGGCGAGGATCTGGGCGAGCAGGTCCCCCTTGGGCCTGAAGCCATAGGCGTCGAGCACGGCCCGATCGAGCGCCGCGTGGGCGTCCTTCAGCGGGTTCTTCCCCGGTAGTTCCAGTGTCCGGTAGACCGCCCGCGGCCCCCCTTGATCTTCGACACGGAATGGACGATATGGGCGGCAAAGGCTGCCTCGGCGAGGATGCCTCGAAACATCCGTATCGTCAACTCACTGGCTCGGTTGCAGCGCTTCGAGGATGACCTCCGCCATCCGCCCCCAGCCGAGCCTCCGATCCGCGATGTGGTCGGCCTCCTGGCTCGCAGATAATCGTACACCTTGTTTAACTGTCGTGTCTTCGTTCGCACGCATTCGAGGATCGTCCTTGATCCGTTCGTAGTCCCTCGTGTTCGTCCTCGCCGTCGGCCTTCCCGGTGGCGCGAGGGCGAAATCGTTTCGACATCCTCTCGATTGACCAGTGTATGCCCGCCGATACTCTTCAAGGAGCGGAGGCTGACCGCTCCGGACCAGCTTGTTGATCGCCTGCCTCGTCACACCGTGGAGGCGAGCCGCCTCGGCCTGGGAGATCCATCCCGAGGATGCCTCCTCCTCGCCCGGCAAATCGGTTGACAATGTCAACTCCGGCGATTAGGATATCATCGCTGGACCGAGGTTCGAGCCCAATCGGCGTGAAAGCCGACCACGCTCGCGACCTGGAGATCGATCATGCCTGATTTACCGTCCGATATCCCGATCCAGTCCCAGCTCGCGTTCGGTACTGCGCTCGAAGTTCTCGATCCCGGGCTTTGAGCCGTACTACAGCACTCCGCTCGGGGACGCCTACCTCGCCGATTCGCTCGCCCTGATGAAGTGCCGCTGCCCGGCGACTCGATCGACGTCGTGCTGACCTCGCCACCTTACGCTCTCCATTTCAAGAAAGAGTATGGCAATGCGGAGAAATCGTCCTACGTGGACTGGTTCCTGCCATTCGCGCGCGAGATCTTCCGCGTGCTCAAGCCCGAGGGAAGTTTCATCCTGAACATCGGCGGCAGCTACAACAAGGGGGAACCGACCCGCTCGCTCTACCACTTCAAGCTCCTCATCGAGCTCGTCGAGGCGGTCGGCTTCTACCTGGCGCAGGAGTGCTTCTGGTACAACCCGGCCAAGATGCCGATGCCGGCCGAGTGGGTCACCGTCCGGCGTATCCGGCTCCGCCTCCGGCTCCGGGAACAGGAACGCCAGCGGCCCCCAGCGCGTCGCCAGGTCCTTGACGGTCAGCGTGTCGACCGGGCTGTCCAACTGGGTGTCGAAGTCGTCGACCCAGAACTCGTCGAAGTTGCACAGGACCGCGTACCGGGGCCGGTTCGGGACGAGGCGGGCCCAGTAGTCGAACGCCTGTCGGTAATGCCGGGCCAGGTTCTCGCCCCGCGTCTTCATCTCGATCAGGACGACCGGCTTCCAGACGCAGGTCGGCGAACCTCACCCCCTTGCCCTCGGCCTTGCCGATCCGCTCTTCCAGGGTCGCCCGGCCTCGCGCACGCCCTGGTGGCCGAAGGCGCGGAACAGCCGGTCGAGGAAGACCTGGGCCTCCCCCTTCTCGTCCCCGCGAACATGACGATCGACTCAATCGGCAAATTCGGCAAGCCGGGCGGCGCGTTCCGAGAGCATCGGCGGTCGTCTCCCCGGGGTTCCCCCGTGTGGACATTACCACACCGTGAGCCGCCCGGCACGCAACGACGGGCGGCCTCGCAATCCCCCGGGCCGGATCGGAGGAGGACGGAGAAACGGGGGACTCGGGACACTTTGGGAGAAGTCCCGCGGGCGTCCCCACGAGACTACCCGATGACCCTCTCGCCGAGGGCCGGGCGTTCGCCGTCCGTCTGTTCCCTGGCAACCTGATGGAATGGAACATCGTCCCGGTCCGGGGCGCGGCGTGGAGACGACCGAAAGCGCGCGAACGAACCCAGCTCCGAAACGAGCTAATCGTCGGCCATGGCAGGAGTTACGTCGAGAATCCGGCGCACGTTCGAGCGCACGCGCCGCCGGGTGCCATCGACCCAACGTGACCCGTGCTCCGGTTCCGACCGATGAAGCGACGGGTCGCGGACGATCCATGGACACCCGCGCGGCACGTGAATGAGTCGGCTGGCCCACGGCTTCATGGGCCTGCCGGTTGGTTGCGGGTCAGGGGTTGCCGGCGGCCGGCGGCGGGGGCACGGCGTTGGTGGTGGAGGGGGCCGGCTGGGAGTCGGAGGGGTTGAACTGCATGCTGGAGAAGTAGTTGGTCAGCTTGCTGGGGTCCTGCGGGGCGGCGGCGACGGCCGACGCGTTCGTCCCCTGCGGGTTGACCTGGTCGCGGAGGGCGACGAGCATCGGGTAGAGCTGGTCGTAGGTCGATTCCTGCATCGGGGTTTTGGCGACGCCGAACCGGAGGTTGAAGCTGTTCATGAACGAGAGCAGGTGCCCCAGGGTGGTGGTGGGCTGCTGGTTGAGGCCCTGGAGGAACGGCGTGATGTCGGGCTGCTGGAGCATCTTGGTCAGGCCGGTGAGGGCCTTCAGGTAGTTGTCGGCGGCCTCGCGGTCGGGGCCGTCGGGGACGGTCACGTCGACCTTGGACTTGAGGGTCGCGATCGTCGCCCGGGCCTTCGCCAGCGTCTCGGCCGAGATCGGGCCGCTCTCCGCCTCCTTGCGGGCCTGGGTCACGATGGCCCGGAACGCGGTGCGGTCGGGCTCGAAGGCCGGGGTGGTGAGCAGGACGTCGGGCACGCCGCTTTTGGTGAGGTCCTCCAGGCTGATCGTGATCGCGTTGGCCGCGTACTCGAACGGGACGTTCTTGACGAGCGGGCTGGGGATCGGTTGCGAGGCGGCCTGGAGCGACTGCATGTAGATCTGGGGGTCGTTCAGGTCGTCGAGGACGATGTTGAGGGCGTCGCCGGTGTGAACGTCGCGGGGCTCGGGGTGGTTCCGGAGCCGATCCTGGATCGTGTCGGCCGACTCGATGGTCCGCTCGCGCTTCGCGGCCTGGTTCGCGTAGTAGGTCTGGTTGCGCCGCTGCTGCGACTGGTACATGTACTCGTTGGCCTGCATGGCGGTGTTGACATTCATCGAGCGGGCCTCGGCCGTCTGCTCGTTGAACGAGCCGGCGCCGGCGGCGAGGACGCCCATCCCCCGCGCGGAACTTCCCGCCGCCGTCGTCGCCCCGCCCCAACCGCCCCAGCCCGACCGATACTGGGCCTGCGCGGGGACGGGGACGCTGAGGGCGGCGAGGAGGATGAGTGAGAGCGAGATGAGCCCGAGTCGCGAATTCATGGTTCGGTCTTTCCGGGATGGGATGCGAAGGTGAAGGACTCAAGGTGGAGGACGACGCCGACGGCCGATCCGATCTGGTCCGGACGGGGGACGAGGGGAGGGCGTTTTGCGTTGGAGGCCCCGGCCCCGCGGCTCGCCCGCATCGGTCGTGCCGCGGGGCCTCATCGGGAACATTAAAATATCTTTTGGGCACGGAAAAATCAATCGAAATAGCGCGGCACCGATCCCATTTCGCGGGCGGTTGGCACGGGTCGCGGAAGGGCCAGGACGCCCGCTCCTGGCGAGAAACCGCGTCCTTCGGTACGATCCTCATCCCGGGAAGGCCCGGCCCCCGGGGCGTTTCCCGCGATTTCCCTTCTCAATCCGAGTGACATTCTGGAATGGCACGCATGCAAACGGGACGATCGCGCGATCCGGCCCCTGGTGCCCGGGGAGGAGTCGGCATGTCGGGTTCGACGCGGGGCGTGGTGGTGAGCTACGACACCGCGCGGGGGTTCGGGTTCATCCGTTCCCGGGCGTTCGACGAGGACGTGTTCGTGCATGCGTCCGCGATCTCGGGAGGCGGCCCGCGCACGTTGCGGCCGGGCCAGCGGGTTCGCTTTCAGGCCGAGCCGGACGCCCGCGGCCCTCGGGCCGTCTGGGTGGGTTCGGGCGACGGTGGGGCGGGGCGGTTTCCCCTGGCGTTGACCCCCGCGCAAATGGGCGGGCTGGTCCTGGGGGCGACGATCGCCGGCCTCGCCCTGGCGCTGTGGGTGCTCGTGGGCGTGCCCTGGATCGCGGCGGGGCTGGTCGCGGTCAACCTGGTCACGATGGCCGTCTACGCCCTCGACAAGCATCGCGCGATCCGGGGCCGTCGACGGGTGCCCGAGTGGGCCCTGCTGGTCCTGGCGGCGGTCGGCGGCTCGCCCGGCGCGGCGCTGGCGATGGCCCTCTTGCGACACAAGACCCGCAAGCCCTCGTTCCGCGCCGGTTTCGCCGCGGTCGTCGTGGCCCAGGTGCTTTTGATCGGGGCCTGGTTCGCGATCGGTTGAGCAGCCGGCCCTACCGACTCGCGACGGGCCGGTTCCGAGGAACCAGCCGTCTCGATTCCGGCCAGGCCATTCAAAGGTTCCGATACGACACCCGAACCGGGAGGGCGAGGCTCCCGCCGAGCTAACCATCCCGACGGCTCGGCGCGAGCCTCGCCCTCCCGGAAGACGGCTCGGCCGGAGCCTCGCCCTCCCGGAAGACGGCTCGGCGAGCCTCGCCCTCCCGGAAGACGGCTCGGCCGGAGCCTCGCCCCACTGCCGCGCACGTCTCGATGGCCAACGCAAGCCTTTCCCCAAAGATAGGTTAACTCGTTCCCACGCTCCGCGTGGGAATGCATTCTTCGACGCTCCGCGTCGTCTGGGGGCATCGGCGAAAGAGGCCGCGGAGCGGCCCGGACGGCATTCCCACGCAGAGCGTGGGAACGAGTGATTTCAGTGTCGTCACCGAAGATGTGCGCAGCCGTGGCCTCGCCCTCCCGGAAACCACTCCGGGAATGCCCCTGTTGATTCCGGCGGAACCTCTTCCCCTGACTGGTCGTTGTGCCTAAGCTGAAAGCATGGACCATTCACGTCGAGACATTGACAGCACGATCCCACGGGAACGCTCCATGACGACGCGATCGACCTTCGCGCTGCTGGCGACGTTCGGCCTGGTCGGCGCGCTGGCGGCCGGCGTGGCGGGGCAGGACCGACCGGACGGCCCGGCCGCGGAGTCACAGCCCCAGGCCGCCCGGGTCGGCCAGGTCTTCCGCGTGCCCTACCGGCTGACCGACACGAACCACTACCTCGTCCGGGTGCGGATCAACGGCAAGGGGCCGTTCAACTTCCTGGTCGATAGCGGCGCCCCGGCCCTGTTCGTCGGCACCGAGGCGGCCGGGGCCATCGGCCTGAAACCGGCCCCGGACGACTACTGGACCGACATCGAGCGGCTCGACATCGAGGGCGGCGCCACCGCTGACCGACGTGAAGGCCCGCATCGAAGACCCGTTCCAGCTCGTCGGCATGAACGCCCTGGGCCTGCCCGGCGCGTCGATCGACGGCATCCTCGGCTTCACCATGCTCGCCCGCTTCCGCCTCGAGTTCGACCCGACCGACGACCGGATGACCTGGACCCGCATCGACTACAACCCGAAGAGCCATTCATCCCCAGGGCGTTGCGGACCAAGGACGGCCCGGCCAAGCCGGCGGAGGTCCGGGCGATGGAGCATGCTCGGCCCGATGATGAAGGGCATGGCCTTCCTCATGGGCAAGCAGCCCGAGGAGCAGCTCGCTGCCCCGCGGCTTCCTCGGGATCGCGCTGAGGAGGTGCGACGGACGCCGACGCCGTGCGGGTCGCCGGGGTGCTGGCGGACTCTCCCGCCGGCTGCCGCGGGCCTGCGGCCCGGCGACCGCCTGCAACGGGCCCTCGGCCGCGACATCGACGACCTGGCCGACGCCCAGGCGGCCGTCGCCGAGGTCCGCCCCGGCGACGAGGTGCCGCTGGAACTCCGCCGCGACGGCGACGATCCTCACGCTGACCCTGACCGCCGGGGAGGGCCTTTGAACCATGTGCCACCACTGCCCGACGCACACGGCCCGCGACCCCTACCGTGCACGACCTCGACGCCGACCCCGGCTTCGCCCCCGAGCACGACGGCGATCGGCTGCGCCGGCCGCCCGTGGACTGGCCGGCCGCCCCTGCTCCTGCTGGCCGGCCTCATCGGGCTCGCCCCCGGTCGCGATGACGGCCCGGCGGCGGCGGCCGACGCCGAGGCCAACGTGGTGCCGTTCCGCATGCTGCCGTCGAACCACATGGTCGTGGAGGCGAAGCTCAACGGCAAGGGCCCGTACCGCCTGATCTTCGACCTCGGCTCGCCCGTGACCCTGCTGAGCAACCGCGCCGCGGAGGGCTCCGGCGCGATCGACGAGGACGCCCCGAAGTCGTTCCTGTTCGGCACCCGCGGCGAGGCCGAGATCGACACGCTCAAAATGGGCGAACTGACGGCCGAAGACGTGCCGGTGGTCGTCATGGACCACCCCGCGCTGAAGGCGCTCGGCGGCGTGCTGGGCCGTCCGCTCGACGGCATCGTCGGCCACACCTTCTTCGCCCGCTACAAGACGACGATCGACTACCAGGCCAACGAGATGACCTTCACCCCGGTCGACAGCGAGATCCGCGACCTGATCGCCGAGCTTCCCCAGCGCGCTGATGGGCCCGAAGGTCGCGCGGACCCGCATCCTCGCCCCCCTCGGCCTGTGGGGCCTGGACGTCGGCGAGGCCGACGGCGGCGTCGCGGCCGACGGCGTGCCGATCACCGCCGTGCTGCCCGGCTCCCCCGCCGCGAAGGCCGGCTTCCACGTCGGCGACGTCCTGACGACCCTCGACGGCCGCTGGACCGTCTCCGTCGCCGACACCTACGCCGCCGCGGCCGACGTCGAGCCCGGCCACGAGGTCCAGGCCGTCGTCCTTCGGGACGGCGAGCCACGCACCCTGAACGTCACGCCCGAACCGGGGATCTGAACCCGGAGGCGAGCCCGCGGGCCCTGCCCGTCGGCCCCGATTGACGCCCTGCGCCGCGGGCCGTTACGATCGAGGCCTTCTCCTGTCAGGCTGGTCCGGGGCGGGGGCGGGGCCTCCGGGCAGAATGCGGGCCGGCCGATCGACACCCCGACCCAATGACCCTCCCCGTGGACGGACCGACCGTGAATATCCTGCTGACGAATGACGACGGCATCTTCGCCCCTGGGCTGCGGGCCTTGCGCAAGGAGCTGGCGAAGCTGGGCAACGTGACGGTGATCGCCCCGGCCCTGGAGCAGAGCGGCGTGGGGCACGCCATCACCTTGCTGACGCCCCTGGTCGTCAAGGCGGTCGAGGACGAGGACGGCAGCCCCCTGGGTTACCACGTCGAGGGCAGCCCGGCCGACTGCGTCAAGCTGGCGATCCTGGAGTTGATGGACCGCCCGCCCGACCTGATCGTCTCCGGGATCAACTCCGGTGCCAACGCGGGCATCAACGTGCTGTACTCCGGCACGGTGGCCGCGGCGATCGAGGGGGCGTTCTTCAAGATCACCAGCATCGCCGTCTCGCTGGAGCTGGCCGAGCACTTCGACTACCCCCGCGCCGCGAGGGACGCCGTGCGGGTCATCGAGCGCATCCTGGCGAACAAGCCGACCCGCGGCTCGCTGTTCAACGTGAACCTGCCCGGCCTCGAACCGGGGCAACCCGCGGGGCATCCGGGTCGTGCCGATGGGCGTCGGCCGCCACGGCGAGGGCTTCGAGCGCCGGCAAGACCCCCGGGGCCGCACCTATTACTGGCTCACCTACGCCCCGCCGTACCACCTCGAAGGCGAGACGTCCGACGTCGCCAGCCTCGCCGAGGGCTACATCACCGTCACCCCCCTGCACTTCGACATGACCCGCCACGACCAGCTCGCCGCCCTGCGCGACTGGGACTGGAACCCCCCGGCGCGCTGAGGGGCCGGGGCGTGCCCCTGGTTGGTTGAAGCCAGGGGCGTTCCCGAGCGACAGCCGGAACACGGGATCGCCCTTCAATCGCGGTGGGCCGCGGCCAGCCGGGCGGCGAACGCGGCGTGTTCGGGCGTGATGCCAGGCCAAGGTCGAGCGCGGCCAGGGTGCCGTCGAGGTCGCCGGCCCGCAGGCGCGGGGGTCGAGCCAGAGGCCCGGGAAGGACCGCGAGCGGTACAGGCCGTCGGGATCCGGCGGCACCCGGACGAGCGACTCGCCCTGGCGAACGTGCCAGTACACGTCGTCAGGGTCGATCGCCACGACGACGTACTCGGGCACGCCGGCCCGCTCGTAGTCGGCCCACTTGGTCCCCAGGTCGAACCGTCGGCTGGATCGGGAGACCTCGACGACCAGCTCGGGCGGGCCGGCCAGATAACCGGCCTCGTTGACGTAGCACCGCCCGCCGCGCTCGGGTTCGATCCGCATCAGCGAGTCCGGCTGGCATTCGCCGTAGGGACCAAGGATCAATGTCGCGTTGTCGGCAACGCGAACCCCCGGCGTCCGTCGGCGGTACATGCACAGCCAGGTTGTGACATCAGGGGTCGACTCACCGTGGTCCGAACTCAACGGGCTGGACATGTAAACAACTCCACCGACCAGCTCGGCACGGGTGTCCGGCGGCATGGCCTCGTAGCGGCGATGGAACTCCGCCTGGCCGAGCCGCTGGCCGGCGACGAGCGGAGGCACGGTCGCGGGCTTCTGTCCGGCGGTGCTCATGGGGGCGTCTCCATACCATACCGTACCGATCGTCGCGAGCCGGTTCGGGCCGGGCCTGGCTCGATCCGTCAGCGCCGAGGCACGGGGGTCCCGCAGACTCGGCAGGCTTCGGAACCGAGGTGAACGGGCTTGTGGCAGTTCGGGCAGATGCGCATCCCGGCCTCGGCACGGTTGGGGGCGTCCGACGCCTTCGGCACCATGAGCACTGGCGGGGTGTCCCGATCGTCCTGGTCGGTCGGGCCGGAGGCCCGGACACCGTGGCCCGACGCCCAGCGCTCCAGCACCGCGAGTTCGTCGGGACCGAGGTCCACGGTGTCGGACTGCGGGCCGCCCGGGGGTCGGCCCGCCATCGCCGTCTTCTCGGGCACCGGCACGATCCGGCCGCAGTCGGGGCACTTGCCATGCAACGGCGGGTCGACGGCCGAGACCTTCAGCCGACGGCCGCAGGGGCAGAAGAACCGCAGGAACCCGTCGGGGCTCGCCTCGTCCCGCTTCAGGCGGATCCGCACCCGGGCGCCGCACTTCGGGCAGACGACCCGATCCGAGCCGTCGGTCGGAACACTCAGGGGTTGGCCGCAACGGCAGGTCGCCCGGGGCATGGCAGGAGAGACCTTCGAGTCAGGGGGACAACCGGCACGAGGCCGGAAAACGGGAAAGGATGGCCGATGACCGATGACCGGATTGACCGATTGACCGATGGCCGATTGACCAATGACCGATGGCCGACTGGCCGATGGATCTAGCCTCGTCCACGATCTTTCGAACGACCCGGATCGTCGCGGGGACCGTGGATATCACCCGGAGGGCTCGCGGTATCTCTCGTTGGACCTGGCGGCGGATGCTCGGCCTGGATTGTGCGAAGCGTCTCCAGGAAGGCGTCCCGCCGGCTTGTGGTGTCGGCGGCCTGGCGCGATCGAGTGTTCTGGAAGCGAGGACCCTTGTGGGGACTGTCCTTGAGCGCCTCCAGCCAGGCGGAGAGCTGGCGAGAAATGCTCTTGCTCGCGGACCGCAACGACGCGATCTCCGGGCGTCGATCCGCGGTCGTCGGCATCCGTTCGAGCAGACGGAGCATTGATCGAACTTCCCCGGCCGAGCCGAGCGCGATGTACAGAAACGACAGGAGCTCGGCATGCGTGCCCCGCTCGAAGCCCTCGGCGTTGTTGTTGGAGATCGAGAGGGCCGCGCGCTCGAGCTGATCTCGCAGCCCGGCCGGCCCCTTCAGGCAGCCCGTCGCCGTCAATTCGTAGACATCCAACGCAAGTTCGATGGCCGAGTTCCAGACGGGAAGGTCTTCGAAATCGCGATACCCCATCGACCCGCCTTCCTCTCTTCTCGGCCCTCGGCCCTCAGCCATCGGCCCTCGGCCATCGGTCATCAACCCTCGACCTTCGGCCATCGGCCTTCGGCCATCGGCCATCGGCCATCGGCCATCGGCCATCGGCCGTCGGTCATCGGTCATCGGCCCTCGCCCATCGGTCATCATACCACCCGAGCGCCCCGGCGCTCAGCGCGCGTCGGGGCAGAGTGCTGGAGGTTGCCGAGGGGGATCAGGCCGTTGAGGCTGCCGGAGCGGAAGCCTTCGAGGTCGAGGGTGACGAACTTGAAGCCGAGGGCGCGGAAGGCCGGGACCAGCGCCTCGCGGACGTCGGGGGCCGCGAGGTTCGGGAGCTCCTCCAGCGGGACCTCGATGCGGGCGAGGTCGCCGTTGTGGTAGCGGACCCGCAGCAGCCTCAAGCCCCGGGCGCGGAGCCAGCCCTCGGCCTGGTCGATCATCCGGACCCGCTCGGGAGTGACCTGCTCGCCGTAGGCGATCCGGCTGGACAGGCAGGGCGTGGCCGGCTTGTCCCAGGTCGGCAGGCCCCAGGCCTTCGCCAGTCGTCGGACCTCCGCCTTGCCCAGGTCGCATTCCTGCAACGGGTGGCGGATGGCGTTCTCGGTGGCGGCGATCATGCCGGGCCGATGGTCGCCGGAGTCGTCGGTATTGGCCCCCGAGACGATCACGTCCACGTCGAGGGCGTCCTTCAGGCTCGTCAAACGGCCGTACAGCTCGCTCTTGCAGAAGTAGCAGCGGTCGGAGTTGTTCCGCAGATAGTTCGGGTCGGCGAACTCCTCGGTGCGGATGACCCGATGGCGGATGCCGATCTGCCGGGCCAGGGCCTCGGCCTCCTCCAGCTCGCCGGAGGCCAGGCTGTCGGAGACGGCCGTCACGGCGATGGCGCGATCCCCCAGCGCCATCTGCGCCGCCTGGGCGACGACCGTGCTGTCGATCCCCCCGGAATACGCCACGGCCACCCGGCCGTAGCCGCGCAGGGTCTCGAGCAGGCGGTCGCGCTGGGCGCACAGCTCCGGGTCGTTCCAATCGCTCACGGGACACCTCCGGCTCGGGGGTTCAAACGGCGTTCTCTGCATTGTAGGAGGATCGCAGGCCGCGCCTCAAGTCGTTCGCTGGAACGGGAGTGCCTCCGAAGCGGCCAGGGGGCGGATTCCACGAGCACGGATTCCAGGATGACCAATGACCGAGGGCCGAGGGGTGCGGGCCAAAGGTCTGTTCCCGATGGTCGAGAGGGGAGCCTGAAATGTGCCATCGCCCATCGCCCATCCATGGGCGATTCCGTTTGAGCCCCTCACGTCGGAAGAAGACTCACGCCCAGCCGCAAACGAACGCAGAAGACTCACGCCCAGCCGCGAAGCCGCAAAGAAAGCCATGAATCGAAAATTGAAAGAACTTGCGATTTTTAACTTTGCGGCTTGGCGGCTGGGCGTGAGTCTTTTTCTCTTCCTGGGAATTTCCTCGGCCATCGGCCATGTGAACCTGAAATGTGTCATTTATCATGCCAGACTCGCTAGAATGCGTACCGGGCCCCGACCGGGACGGGATGGGGCGCGACCGACCGCGACCCCCGAGATCCCGAACGGACGGACATGCCGGACAACATTGATCTGATCGTCACCATCACCGGCGGGCTGGCCGCGGCCCTGGTGTGCGGCTACGTCACGTTCCGGCTCGGGCTCTCGCCGATCGTCGGCTACTTGCTGGCCGGGTTTCTGGTCGGGCCGAACACGCCCGGCTTCATCGCCCACAAGCACCTGGCGGACCAGCTCGCCGAGATCGGCGTGATCTTGCTGATGTTCGGCGTCGGGCTTGCAGTTCCACCTCAACGAGCTGCTGGCGGTGCGTCGGGTGGCCCTGACCGGCGCGGTGGTGCGGTGCGGGCTGGCGACCTTGCTGGGTGTCCTGCTGGCGGTCGCGCACGGCTGGGGGTGGTCGGCGGGGCTCGTCTTCGGGCTGGCGATCTCGGTGGCGAGCACCGTGGTGCTCATGCGGGTGCTCGCCGACAACGGCGACCTCCACACGCCCACCGGCCATGTCGCGGTCGGCTGGCTGGTCGTCGAGGACCTGTTCACCGTCTTCGTGCTGGTGCTGCTGCCGACGATCTTCGGCCATCAGAACGCCGGCGCCGTCGACACCGTCGGCATCCTGCGCGATGTCGTCCTGGCGCTGGGGAAGGTCGCCGCGATGGTGGCGCTGACCTTCCTGATCGGCGAGCGGTTGCTCCCCTGGCTGCTCGACCGCGTGGCGGCGACCCGTTCGCGCGAGCTGTTCACGCTGACGATCCTGGTGCTGGCGCTGGGCATCGCGGTCGGCTCGGCGAAGGTCTTCGGCATCTCGATGGCGCTGGGGGCGTTTCTGGCCGGGATGGTCGTCGGCCGTTCGGACTTCAGCCTGCGGGCGGCGACCGAGGCCCTGCCGATGCGCGACGCCTTCGCCGTGCTGTTCTTCGTCTCGGTCGGCATCCTGTTCGACCCCCGGGCGCTGGTCGAGTCGCCGGGGATGGTCGCGTCGACGCTGGCGGTCATCCTGATCGCCAAGCCGCTGATCACCCTCGCGGTCGTCCTGGTGGCGAAATTCCCGTTGCGGGTGGCGGTGGCGGTGGCGGTGGCGACCGGCCCAGATCGGCGAGTTCTCGTTCATCCTGGCCGAGGCCGGCGAGAACCTCGGCCTGATCGACGAGCGGGCGACCAGCACGATGATCGCCGTGGCGATCATCTACGATCACCCTGAACCCGATCCTCTACCGGCTCGTCGGCCCACTGGTGGGCGTGCTGAAGCGCATCATGTCGCAGCCGGTCCCCGCCGACGTCCGGCGCGCACACGACGTCCCTCCACGTCGACCGAGGACGCGGCCCGCAACGCCGGGCGTTATCGGGCCGTCGTGGTCGGTTACGGGCCGGTGGGGCGTACCCTGGCCCGGTTGCTCCTGGAGAACAAGGTCGAGCCGGTGGTCATCGAGATGAACCTGACGACCGTCCGCATGCTGAACGCCAACGGCACCCGCGCCGTCTACGGCGACGCCACCCATCTCGACACCCTGCGGCAGGCCGGCGTCGAGGACGCGGTGGTGCTGATCCTCAGCTCGGCGAACATGCAGGGCAGCGGCGAGACGATCCGCGTGGCCCGCGAGCTGAACCCGAAGATCCGGATCTTCGCCCGCGCCACCTACCTGAATGAACATGAGCGAACTCCGCCACTTCGGGGCCGACGTGGTCTTCTCCGGCGAGGGGGAGATCGCCCTGTCGATGACCGAGTTCCTGCTGCGTCAGCTCGGCGCCACCGCCGAGCAGATCGACCGCGAGCGCGACCGGGTCCGCTCCGAGTTCTTCGGCCGGCCCCCCGAGGACGACGGCCTCCTGCCCCGCGACCGCCTGTTCCCCGCCCCCCGCGGCTCCCGAGACGACCGCGCCCCCACCGTCTGAACGGCCGGCCCGGCACGGGCGATCGTTCCGACGGCGGGGGGCGTTGTTCGTCCCGTCCTCAGGGCGCGGCATTCTCGCGACGGGGCAGGGCGGCGGCCACGCCTTCCAGGGCCTTCGCCTGGCCCTCGGGAGAGTTGATCGAATCGACGATCGACATCGCCGTCGCCAGGTCGCCCGTCCCCGCCACGATCCGCGCGATCTCCTGCTGGGATTCGATCTCGGCCCCCGAGTCGCTGATTCGCCGCGCGGCCTCGGCGGCCTGCTCCACGTCCCCCAGCTTGGCGTGGAGCCGGGCGATGGCCGCGTGGATGATGTTGCGTTGATGGGAGATCACCTCGTCAGGGACGAGTTGGTCCGGCGGTATCGCCGCGAGTTCCGCCTCGGCGATCGTCAACGCTTGCCGGAGGCTTTCTTGGGCCGCGTCCGCGTCGCCGGTTTTCTTTTGCTCCTCTGCGATCTCCTGGAGCTTGCTGATGGTGAAGTTGGGATCGCCCACAAGTTCGGCGGTCTTGAGAGCATCCTCGTACCAGCCGGCTTCCACCTGGAAGCGGACAACCCAGTTCAGGGCGCCCGGCGACTACGGCTCATCGTCCATGGTCTGGGCGATCTCGATGGCCTCCCCGAACGCTGTCCGGGCGGTCTCCGCGTCGCCGGTCTTCGCCAGCACCGCGGCGGTCCTGGCCAGTTTCTGAGCCAGGTTGAAGCGATCCGCCTGGTTGAAAGGGGTTCGCAGCGTGGCCGGGTCGATCGATCGGAGCACACGAAGGGCTGCCTCGGGTTGGCCGATTTTCGTCAGGGCCTCGGCAATCTCGAGTAACGTCCCGGTACCGTGGGGTTCCTTGATGGTCTTCGCGGCCGGAACGAGTCGCTCCAGGATCGCGCGACCATTCTCGGGCTTCCGACGCTCCACCTCCACGACGATCCGCCCGGGCTTTCGACGCTCCACCTCCCCGATGATCCGCCCGATGGTGTGAGATTTGGATTCAAACAGGAACTCATTCTCGGGAAAATCCGTGTCATCCAGCGCCTTCAGCGCGGCGTCGAAATCGAACTCGGGATCGAGGTCGCCGAACTGGGACTGTAACCGCCTCATCGAAGCGCGGTCGTTCCCGATGAGCTGGGCCGTCCGTTCGTAGGTCGCGCGAGCGGCCTCCTGGTCGCCCAACCTCTTTTGATGCTCCATGATCCTCGTCAGCAAGTCGACCTTGTGGATATGATACCGCAGCATGTCGCCCTTGTTGCTCTCGTGGTCCTCCCGCGTCGGTTCCTCGGCGATCCGCAACGCCTCACGGAGCGTCTCCCTCGCCTCGTCGGGGAAACCGTTGGTGATCTGCGATCCCGAGATCCACGTAATGACGTGTGGGAGATACATCGTCTCGACCAGGCGGACGCTGCGTGCGGCTTCGAAAGCTCTCTGATAGGTCCGTTTCGCCGCCTTGCGGTCGCCGGCGCGGGCCTGGGCGGCGGCGATCTTGGTCAGCGAAGACGCCTTGTCCTGAGTGTTATTGAACACCTCCACCCCGCGAATCGCACGCTCAAACAGCTCGGCGGTGAGGTCGGGATCGGCGGCGAGGGCGGGCGGGGCCGCAGCCTGTTCCGGCTTCGCGTCGTCGCCCGGCTCGGCCTGCTGGGCGTAGGTGCCGACCCACAGGGCCGGGGCGACCAGCAGGGCCGCCGCCGGGCCGATGAGACTCAGGGGGAGCTTCATGTGAGGATCTTCCGTATTCAGGATAAGACGGATGCGGGCGACGACCGCACGCTCGGCCATCGCCAGGACGGTTCGATCCGATACGGATGCTGTGGACAACGCCGACACCGAGGCGCCGGGCATCGCCAGGGCGGCCAGGGTCGCGGCGTAGGCCCGCGCCCGGCCGGTGTGCTCGACCACCACCCGGTCACAGCAATGTTCCCGCTCCAGGCGGGCCCAGCCCGACGCCCACCACACCGCCGGGTGGAAGAACAGGGCCGACTCGATGAGCCGCTGGAACAGGTTGACCAGGTTGTCCCAGCGCCGCACGTGGGCCAGCTCGTGCAGCAAGACCATCTCGATTTGCTCGGGGCCCCAGCCCGACAACGCGGCCGTCGGCAGCAGGATCAAGGGTCGCAACACCCCGACCAGCACCGGCGCCGCCAGGCGGTCGCAGACCGCCAGCCCCACCCGACGGCCGACCCCCAGGGCGTCGGACAGCCGCCGGCAATGCCCCGGCCAGTCCCCCTCGACGACCGGCCGGCTCCCCCGTCGCAGCCGCTCGGCACCGATCAGCCCGCACGCCGTCAGGGCGAACGTGACCGGGCTGCCCAGCAACCACAGCCAGGGCAGGGCGGTCGCCAGCGGCTCCAGGGTTCGCTCGACTGACAGGGATGCTTTTATCGTTGAAATTTCCGTATGTTCCCGCAAAATTGGCTTGATCGATTTCCCGCGTCTGATCCGTTGTCTCCGACTCCCTGGCCTCGGGGACGATGGCGAGCGGGGCGAGGTGCATCGTGGGGCGCGGTCGAACCGCTCTCGCGGGGGATGCCGGGGGCAGGCTCGCGGCGAGCCGGGCGGCGATGACCACCGGCGCCACCGCCAGCGCCGACAGGACGATCAGGGCGACGGCATAACGGACCTCCGGCCGAGACCGCCGCAGCCCGCGTCGGCAGGCGAGGCCCAGCAGCCCGATCGCCGCGCCGATCCAGGCGAAGTGCAGCATCGTCCAGCCGGCGACATGCCAGGCGACGGCGCTCGGGACGTTCATGACGTGCCCTCCTCGCCCGGAGGCGTTGGTTCCGGCTCCGTGTCCGCTTCCAGGAGGCGGCGGATCTCGGCGCGGTCGTCGTCGCTGAGCGTGCCGTCGGCGATCAGGTGGGCCACCAGCCGCCCGGCCTGGCCGTCGAAGGCCCGGTCCACCAGCCGTGCGGACCAGCCCCGAGGCCGTCGCGCCGCGGCCGGCCTTCGCCGACCAGACGTAACCGCGCGGGCCGTCGGCGCGCGCGACCAGCCCCTTTTGCAACATCACCGTCAGCGTGGTGGCCACGGTGGTCGTCGCCACGTCGCGCTCGCGGTTCAACGCGGTTCGGATCGCCCCGAGCCCCGACGGCCCGGCGTCCCAGAGAACCTTCAAGATCTCCAGCTCGGCGTCGGTCGGGTGCGGGCTCGGCGGTCGCGCCATCGTCGGCAAGCTCCCGGAAGTGTGCGAGGCATCCCTCAATGATTTGGATTCTATCGAAATAGAACACAAGGTCAAGCCGGTTGCCGACGAATGGCGGCCGATCGCGTTCGCGAAACGAACCCATCGGCCGGATCTTCTGGACTGGTCTTGAGATGCGAGCCGGAATCGGCGGCTTGTCATGGATTTCCACGAGACTTCTCGGTGAACTCCACCCGTCCGCAATCCCTCGTTCCCATGCTCCGCGTGGGAATGCCGTCCGGGACGCTCCGCGTCCTCTTCGACCGTGGACACGGCCCGCCCGGCCCGGAAGACGCGGAGCGTCGCAGACGGCATAACCACGGGGACCGTGGGATCGAGGGAACGACCTTGCGACCTCAAGGGTTGCGGCGTGGTGCGGTGGGGATCGGCGAGGAGTCTCATTTCCACCCACGTCTCCAGGGGCCTGCGGAGTGTCCAGCCCTCGTCGTCGCGGGCCTCTGGCTTGGGACGGGGACGCGGTGGAGTTCCCCCAGGGCCTCGAAAAAACGCGCGAAAGTCTGCGGCTTCCGTCGATGTTAGATGTTGGAAGGATTGCTCTGGATCGCGTGCGGGGGGAAGCCGGGCAAGGACAAACGAGGTTCCTCGATGAACTCCCGGGTTCGACCCGGCAGCACCGGGAGGGCAAGGCTCCGGCCGAGCCGCCCCTCCCGGAAGCTCGGCGGGAGCCTCGCCCTCTGGAAAGCCCTCCCGGAAGCTCGGCGGGAGCCTCGCCCTCCCGGGGACCGATCAATGTCGGACTGAACTTGCACCCTGATTTGGCCATACAACTGGACGCTTCATCCATGAAATCCGCGAAACGCCCTGGCGGGGGCGACCTGGCGGAGGTTCCGCAGGCGGCCGGGCCGGGCCTCGAATCGAGCCCGACCGGGTTCGGGACCCAGGCGGCGGTCGTGGGCCTGCCCCAACCGCTCAACGGCGAATTTTTGCACTCCTACGACACCGACCGGGCCGGGCCCGACCGTCGCGGGCCCCGGCCGCGTACCGACGACGACGGCTCGGCCGCCGCGCCGGTCTGGTCCTGCAGGCCGCGAAGGGGCGTCGATCTCGTTCGCAACCCGAGCTGATCCTGGGTGACGACAACTTGCTGCCCTTCCACTTTCTGCGCACCGGCGACCGGATCGGTCGGGCCGTGGTGAAGATCCTCCGCGCCGACGGGGCGGCCGGCACGGGCTTCCTGGTCGCGCCCGGGATCGTGCTGACGAACCACCACGTCTTGCCCGACGCCGACACGGCGGCCTCGGCCCGGGCCTTCGCCAACTACGAGGCCGTCGGCCCGACGGGCCCCGCCGGGCAGTTGGCCATCGCCGCCCTGCGACCGGACGAACTCTTCTTCAACGACGAGGACCTCGACTTCACCTTCTGCGGTGTCGAGGGCCTCGACGACCTGGGCGTCGTCGTGCTGGACCGCGATAGCCTGAACATCCTGCCCCTGGAGGCCGTCAACATCGTCCAGCACCCGCGGGGGCGGCCCAAGGAGGTCGCGCTTCAGGACAACCGCGTCGTGAAGGTCGATAACGTGGTGGTCCACTACAGTTGCGACACCGAGCCGGGGTCCTCCGGCAGCCCGGTCTTCAATAACCAGTGGCAGCTCGTGGCGCTGCACCACGCCTCGGTCGTGGCCGACGACACCGACGGCCGCCCGGCCCGAGGCGCCGACCCGCGCAGCCGGTTCCTCAACGAGGGCATCCGCATCTCGGCCATTGCCGTCTGGCTCGAGATGGCCGAGGCCGACACGCCCGCCCGCCAGTCGCAGCTCGAACGGTTGCGGCGGATCGTCCGCGGGCTCGATCCCCAGATCGGTTTCTTCGGCGTCCTGGGACGGCCCCACAACGGCCGCTCGTCGGCCGAGAAGGTCGTCGAGTGCTACCGCGCCGACTCGGGCGACCTGGACGTGGCGTACTGGGATCTCTCGTCGCTCGCGCCCAATCCGTTCACGTACCTGACCGAGATCGGCTGGGTCGTCGCCGGCATGCGGGTCGATATCTGGTGCCTGGCCCACGTGCGCCACGACGTCCTTCTCGCCCTCTGCCTGCACCTCGAAACCCACTTCCGGCTCGACTACGACTACATCGTCGACCCCGGCCGCCCGGCCTCGAACGTGGCCGTGCTGTACCGACGGACCGGCCTGGTGTCCATCGAATGGCTTCGGCCCAGTCGGGAGGACGACGACAGCGGCACGGTGGCCGACGAGACGGGCGCCGCTGCCAATCGCTTGCATGTCCACGCCTCGGACGGCCGCGGCGGCGCCGTGGACCTCATGCTGGTTCCGGTCGCGCGCAGCCGGCGAACCCGTAAGCCGAGGATTGTCCCCGTGGACGCGGCGACGACGACGGCCGCCTCGTGGCTGTATATTGGCAACGGCCTGACCGAACGAGACGTTCGCACCCTGTCCGAGGGGGGAACCACGGTCCGGGCCGCATCTGGTCCCGATGGTGCGATCGCGCTGTGCGACGGCCCCGACTCACCGTTCCCGACGATCTTCGTCTCCTCCAACCTGGAGCGCACCCGAGGGACGTCGGGATCGCTGGTCGTCGCCACGCACCGCGACTGGCCGGATGCCCTGACGATCCTTGGCCCCGCCCGGCCGATCGTCGTGCGACTGCCGTTCGCGACGGCCGGTCCCCTCACGACCCGTCCCGACCCGACCCCCGCGCCCGAACTCGCGCCCGAGCCCGAGCCGCCCGGCACCCACGGGTTCGGAGTCGGCCCCCGTCCCCCGACCGACCATCCTCGACAGCCCCCTGCTGGAGCAAGCTCTACGCGAAATCCTCGCCACCTTCGAGGCCGAGTCCATCCGCCGCGGCACGGGACCGAGCAATGAGCAATGAGCTTGCGTAGGGTGGGTCAGCGAGCGCAACCCACCAGCGAATCGGTGGGTTGCGCTCGCCGACCCACCCTACGAAGATCGGTAGCCGCCCTCCTCATCGAAGCCGACGGCCACCAGTGGCGATCCCTATAATGAGCAATGAGCAATGAGCAATGGCCGAGGACCGATAATATGTTTCCCGATCACATGATTCTGGAACCTGTCATCTGGGATCTGGGATCTGGAATCGGCCCTTGGCCATCGGTCATCACTCTGAATGGTTCAGGCGAAGTCTCCATCGACCGGGTGTTTCTCGGGGAAGACGGTGGCCACAAGGTTCCGGGCGGCGGGGCGGTCGTCGCGGGTCAGGCTCAGGGCGACGCGGCCCATGTCGCTCTCGGGGAACCCCGCCCAGGTCTTGAGGCTGTTGGCCTGGACTCGCAACGTCGTGTTGAACCACCCTTCGTCCAGGGACATCGACACGACCTGGTCTAGCGGCACGCGCACTTCCTTCGGGCCGGATTTGAGGGCGCCGAGGACCACGTCCTTGACCTGGAACTCCAGCACCAGGTCCATCCCGTCGATCCGGACCAGGCCCTTGACGGTCCCGAGGCCCGCGTAGGCGGACATCGAGAATGGGATCGCGGACATGGCGGCAATTCCTCCGATTCGTGTCGCGTCTCATCACAAACAATGCAGCGTGGCGCCGTGCGGACCATTCCCTCACGCGGAGGCATCGTCATCCCACCCGGAAAGTCGTTCGCGGCGTCGTCGCGATTATTGACCGCGACCGTCATTTTCCGGGGCCTGTCGAGGATCGTCGGGCGCCTCCTCGTCGCCCGAATCCAGGACACCGGCGACCTGGCCGCGGTTGTTGATCGCGGTGGCGGTGGTGAAGTTCGGCCCGGCCTCGTCGAGGATGCGGAGCGTTCCGTCCTGGTGGACGAACGCGTTCGGGCCGACCTCCGACCCGGCGGGGCCGTCGATCATGCCGACCACCACTCCCGCGTTGTTGATGTCGAGGGCCTCGGACTTGACGTAGCCCGGCGGTTCCTTGATTTCCCGGTAGCCGCCGTCTCGGGACCACAGCACGGCCTGCGTCGTGCCGTCGCCGTCGTAACGCAGGCCGACCACCGTGCCGTCGTCGTTGACGGCCCTCGGGATCAGCCCCCCGCGCTCGGCGATCACCCGGCGGTCCCAGGTGCCGTCGTCGGCTCGGGACCAGAGGCACGCCTGCTCCCCGTCGTCGGCGGCGACCCGGTTGCCGTCGCCGCTGATGACGACGACCTGCGAGCCCAGCGTGGCCGACTCCTGCGGCAGCGCCGAGCCCGTCCAGGTGTCGCCGTCGCCGTCGCGGTCCCAGACGCAGGCCCGCACACGGTCCGGGCCGATCGCGAGGCCGCTGATCCGCCGGCCGTCCCGGGAGACGCCGGTCGCGAACGAGGCGGTGTCCCCATCCAGCACCCCGAGGCCCCGCATGCCACGCTGGGCGTCCCAGACGAAGGCCTGGTTCCGCATGAACACCGCCACCCCCGGCAGCGACGGCTTGCTCGATCGCCCCACGACCAGGCCGTCGTTGCTGACGTCCGCCGGGAAGGTCGCGGTGTACCCCTCCAGCAGGGGCAGGTACGTCATCGCGTCGCCACGCGCGAAGAAGGGCGCCTGGGTGAGCACGCCGGGTTGCTCCTCGACCCACTGGAAGCCGATGAGATCGCCCCTGTCGTTGAGGGCCGTCGCGATGATGCCATCTTCCTTCGGGATCACGACCTCGTACGACTTGACCGGGGGGTCGTCCGCCGCGACGCCGTCAAGCGTCCCGAGGCCCACCGCGGCGACCGTCAACAGCCAGGCTCGTCTCATCGCGGTTCCCTCTTCCGCGTTGTTGCGATCGCGAAGAATGCCGACGACCGGTCGCGGGGCACGTCCTCCACCAGCGACGGAGCCGCTCAAGGGACGTGCTTCCCCGACAGGGATCGCGGTCCGCGGATCAGCCAGATTACCAGGCACACCCCCGGCCAGGCGAGGGCCTGGCAGGGGGAAAGCCGGCAGCGCTGGCAAGCCGACCTGTCGGTCAGGGGGTGGCGAGCAGATCGTCGAAGGGCTGGAGCTTGATGTCGTCGATCCACAACGCGCCGACGTCCACGTCGGAGTCGGTGATGCGGACGTCGAGGGTCATGACGGTGGCGTCGGGCTCGGCGCGGAGGATGCGATCGACGCGGGCCCAGCGGCCGGTGATCGGCAGGTCCTCGACGATCTCGCCGTCATAAAGGGTCTTGAACGAGCTGGGCAGGTCGCGGTACTGGGTGATCCGCGCCTGGCAGCGGCCGTCGGTGCCGGGGGCCACGAGATACCAGAAGCTCAAGTGCATCCGCTCGCCGCCGGCGACATCGCGGTAGTCGGGGAACCGGTACGAGCGTCGGCCGGGAATGTGGGCCTCGAGGTGCAGGCAGTCCGGGGCCGAGAGGAAGATCCGGTCATCGCGGAACTCGGCCGGCGGGTCGGGGGGCCAGTTCACCACCGGCGCGACGACCCGACCCTGGTGGTCCAGAGGCAACACGTCGCGAATCGTCGCCGCGCCGAGCCGCAACTCGACATCGCGCTCGCCCAGGAGCGCGTTGTGCGTGCCGCAAAGGTGGTGCTCGTGCTCCAGTCGCAACCGGGCCCACAGTTCGGCCCCCGGGGCAATCTCCAGGGTGGGCAGTTCGCCGGGCTCGACGGCACGGACGGTCGCCTTGGCGACGGGATCGGGCGGGGTGCGGCCGGCCTCGGCGGGCCAGGCCTGGAGGACCAGCCGCTCCTGGCATCGGCGCGCTTCGTCCTCGGAGTCGATCACCAACGACGTGCCGCAGAGCCCGGAGCCGCCCGAGGCGTGGGCGTCCGAGCGCCGGGGGACGGCGTGACCGTCGGCACGCGAGTTCGATACCCAGCCCGCCACATGGGCCGACAGTGCGCCCGGCTCGACCACGACGGTCTCGGTTCCGGCATTGCGCAGCAGGTAGTCGATCCGCCAGCACATCCACTCACCCCGCTCGAGCGCGATCTCGCGATCGAGAACCGCCAGGTGCGGGGTCGCGACGATCGCGACGGTCGAGGCCGAAGTCGAGGTGCCCGGTTCGGCGGCGGGCAGTGAGGCCGATCCGACGGTGGTCAGGATTGGCAAGGTCGCAAGGCGGAGGACCAGGGCCGGCAAGGACCGTGACGGTCGGTCGGGTCGGGTCGTTCGCATGGGTAATCTCCCCTTCCATCCTTGGGAGTTGGGGTGCCGCACGCCGGCCACATCCTGTGGTGGCCCAACCCATCCGGGTCGGCGTCAATCGTCAGTCGGGCCGGGCTCGGCCCACAATCGCCGCCACAACGCGGCGACCGACGTCCGGGGCGGCATGCGGCGCGACCGAGGACGCTGGTTCTCTCAACTCAATGAGCAATGAGCAATGAGCGGGCAGTGGTCATCGGTCCTTGGCCATCGACCATCGGTCCTTGACCATCGACCATCGGCCATCGCATCGGTCCTTGGCCATCGACCATCGGCCATTGCCGCGATTTGCCGGTGCTGGAGGCGTCGCGATCGGGGGAGCGATCGCGCCGGCTCAGCGGGGAATGTGGTCGGATTACAGCGATTCGTCGTCGTCGAGCTCGTCGTCGGTTTCCGACAGCGTCAGGGCGCTGCGTTTGAGAAACGGGGGAAGGTAACGGTGGAGGAACGCGGAGACGGCCACCTGCGTGGTGGCGTTGTCCATGCCCCAGAGACTCACCCGGGGCTCGTCGAGTTCGGGATCCATCTGAACGTAATACTGGTCGTCCACGGCCATTGACAGCGGCAGTTCCTCGAGCCAGCGGTGCGCCAGGGCGTTGACGCCGGGGCCACCCAGGCAGATCGTCGGCAAGTCCTGGAGCGGCTCGTCGTGGAGCCATCGGAAGTCGGCGATCACCATCGCCCGGATCGGTTCGGTCGACTCCTCGGGCGGTGGGGCCGCCTCGATCTGCTGCTTGAGATAGTAGGCCAGGGGGCGGTCAGCCTCCTCGGCCCGCAAGGTGCTGCCGACGACAATCAGGATCACTCGGGGCCGCGGGTCGTCGGCCATGGCAACAGGGGCCCTTTCACTTCGCGGGGACGTCGATACAGAGTCGTTGGCGACGGGGAAAGCGATGCGTCTGGCGGTGACGACGTGAGCACTCACGATCCATTCATGCTACCCTCACCCCGCTCGTTGCCACAAGAGAGGCAAGACACAGGGCGGTATACGTCTCCTCTCCGCAACACGGGGGAACCCCTGGCCGAGATCGGACTCATTCAGGATTGATCAGCCGATGGCCGATGGCCGATGGCCGATGGCCAATTTGCAACCGTCATCTGTCATATTGGAATCTGTCATATTGGAATCTGCCCTCGGCCATTGAATGCCCATTCGGGACTCACGGCGAACCGGCATCGCGGGCGATCCGCCACAGGGCGATCCGGCGCAGGGCCAACTCGGCGGCCTCGAATTCGGTGTCTCCCTCGGCCTCAAACTGCTGGCCGACGGCGGTCTCGCCGGCCAGAGGGATGACGCAGCGGAACCGTGCCCGGCCGTCGGGCGCTCCCTCGATCCAGTAGCGAGCGACCCCGGCGCCGGCCAGGCGGTCGCGCAGGGCGGACCAGTCGCCGCCCGACGCGGGTGTCGCGGCCGGGTCGGAACCGGCGGCCGGCTCTTCGACCGCCTGAACGGTTCGAGCGACCTCGGGATCTTCCTTTGGCGCCCGGGAAGGGGCCGTCGGGGTGGCCGGTTCGCCGTCGGTTCCCACCACGGCGGTCGCCTTCGGGGTCGCGTCAGCCAGGGGGGCGTCGGCTCGAACTTTGGCAGGGTTCCCGCCGCATGCTCGCCCGGGGGCGGCGGGGCGAGCACGTCGGTCGGCGCGGGAGGGGCGGCGGGGCCTGCGTCGCGGTCGTCCAACCAGGGCGTCCGGCTTGGTCCGAGCTTCGGGCTCGCCGGCCGTGTCCGGGGCGGGCAGCGGCTCAAGGGGCAATACGCCCGAGCCGCCGACCGGAACACTGTCCGTGAGCGTCGCGAGCGACCGAGGGG
>CAVZZM010000008.1:0-808203 GCA_963779675.1 uncultured Isosphaeraceae bacterium | reverse complement strand
GCACTTCCCCGCCGCCGCCATCACCGGCGACGACGGCACGCCCCTGCTGAGCTCGCGCGGGCGATCCTGCCCTACATCGAGCAGGCCCCGCTGTACGAGCAGTTCCACCTCGAGGAGCCCTGGGACAGCCCCCACAACAAGACGCTGATCGACCAGATGCCGCCGGTTTACGCCTGCCCGAGCGGCACCTTTCAACCGGGCCACACCGGGTATCGCGTCTTCGTCGGCGCGGGAGCGGCGTTCGAGCTGACCGAACCGGCTGGTATCCAGAACTTCACCGACGGCACCTCGAACACCCTGCTAGTCGTCGAGGCCGAGGAGTCGGTCCCCTGGACGAAGCCCGAGGGCATCCCGTTCGATCCGGAGGCGAACCCCTCCGATCAGACGGGCTCGAAGCATCCGGGGGGCTTCAACGCTCTCTTCGCCGACGGCTCGGTGCGTTTCATCAGCGATGCGGTCAATGAAATCGTCCTGAAGGCACTGATCACCCGAGCCGGGAGCGAGGTCATCAGCGCGGACTCTTACTGAACACGGCGGGGGCGAGGCCCGGATCGCACCGGCCCCGGCCCCTGGCCTGGCTGTCGAGAGAACGTTCGACGAGCCTCCCGCGTTCGGATTGTGTCGATCGCGTCCTTTGGTCGTCGCAATCGACACAATCCGTCCCCCGTAACAATCCGCGCCCGGATGGCCGTGCCATTAGACTCCTCGGTGAACTCCACCGGCCTGCTGTCCCTCGTTCCCACGGGGCCCGTGGGAACGAGGGAAACGCCTTGTGATCTCAAGAGTTGCAACGAGATGCGGTGGAGTTCGACGAGGAACCTCGTTTCTGATGAATATTTGGTCGACGAGACGCGATACTACCCTCAAGCCCTTGACGCCTCGGGGGCTGGGCGTTCGCCGTCCGTGGGTTCCTTGGCAATTCGAATTGGCGGCCGAGCGAGCACAACCGTTCGCTGAACCCCGCGACGGGTGGACCGCTTGGCGCCAGCGGCCCCGCCGGGTGGGCCATCCGAAATTTCGCGAAACGAACCCATCGGACGGATCCCCTGAACTGATATGGGAATACGTTCAGGAAATCCTGACAGGCAGCTTCGCATTTGCTCCTCAAGGCGATGCGGGTTAGGCTTTGGCTCATCCACCTCGATCGGTCGCCCTGACAACTCGGGAGTACCCCCGTGGTCGACGACGCCCCGGCGCCTTCGGTGCCATCCCCTGAAGCGCCTCGACCCCTGTTCAGTGAGATACGGGCGCGATCCTGAGCGGCCTGTTCCTGGCCCTGCCCGTCGTCATCACCTTCTGGATCCTGTACTGGCTCTACAAGCTGGTACGGACCTATCTGCTCGACCCGTTCTTCCGACTCATCAGCTACCTTCGGGAGCGTGACTCGTTCTACGCGGCCTTGCCGGAGTGGTGGGACCAATACGCCGCGCCGGTCTTCGCGATCGTGCTGGTTCTGACCTTCCTCTACCTGCTCGGCCTGGTTGTAAGGTCACGGCTGCACCAGGCGTTCAACTGGCTCTTTCTGCACGTGCCGGTCGTCACGACGATCTACCAGGCGGTTAGCGGTCTGTTCACGGCCCTGGAGAACCAGCGCAAGGCACCGCAATACAAGCGGGTGGTGCTTGTCGAGTTCCCGCAACCCGGAATGCGGTCGCTTGGTCTCGTCACGAATTCTCTACGCGATCAGAAGACCGGCCGGACGATTCTTTGCGTCTGCGTGCTGACCGGGATCATGCCGCCCACCGGGTTCACCCTGTTCGTCCCGGAGGAATCAGTCACGGACATCTCCTGGACCCTCAACCAGTCCCTTCAAGCCATTGTCTCGGGAGGCATCACCTCACCTGAGACGATTGGCTACTTTCCCGAACCCGGTGTCACTCCCTTCGACCCCGCGGCCCCGGGTGCTCGCGGCAAACCGTGACGGGCACCGCGACGGCGGCCCTCCTGGTCTGGTTCAACGACCCCGACCGGAGACCCTCGGGACCAGACCGTGAATTGTGTGCGGGGACCGGATGACCAGGCGAGTCGCGGGTCGCGAGGGGACGAACGGGGCCGTCCGATCCAGGTTGACGGTTCGCCCGAAATCCCTACGATCCCCGTTCCCATCGAACTGTGATGGCCCTGGCCTCGCCCTCCACTCGGGGCCGTGATCGGGCCTCGTCGTTGGAGGACCGCTCACTAGGGCTCGCCGACGGATCGGCCTTGCCTGTAACGTCCGGATCGACTGCATCACAAGGAGGTGATCTCGATGTCGCTCGTGCCGCTGCTGGGGATTCTCTGCCATTCGGGGCCGATGCCGACTCGAGATTGCCGGACGACACGGTCATCCCGGTGCTGGCCGCGGAACCAGGGGCGACTCAAGGCCCGCCGGTGGTCGAAGGCGAGTCGTCGTGCCGCGCCGGTGACGGACAAGGCCCTGACGAAGGTGGCCGTGGTCACGGAATTGCAGCCTGCGGCGGCCCAATCCGGTGATCCGGCGCTTTCCGAGGCGGAGCAGATCGCCAGCCTCCAGCGGGCCATCAAGGCCGATGGCGAGGCACTCAAGGCCTTGCGAACGGACCTGGAAGACCCCGATAGCGAGTACGCGCACGCCGAGGAGGATTTTCAGCAGATCGATGCGAAGGTCCGCGAGGCAAAGAAGGCGCTCGAGGCGCTCAAACAGGACGGTGCGAACGACGAGGCCGATGCCCTTCGCACCGATCAGAAGGGTCGGGAGAAGGCATGGACGCTCGCGAAAGAGCGATTCGACCTGGCCATCGAGGAACGACGGGTCCTCAAACAGAAGATTGCCACGCTCGAACAGAAGCTCGCGCAGGAAGAGACGGCCCTGGATGCGTTGACCGGAGACCCCGAACCCGAGCCTTCCCCGACCTCCACGGAAGGAACTCCATCGACCACCCCGGCGCCCGTTGCGACGATGCCGTCGGCGGCCCAGCCGGTAGCCTCTCCGGCCGCGACCCCGGCCGGTGCCCCGACGAATGCTCCAGCACCGGAAGGCGCTCCGTCGCCGCCGCCCGAGAACTCAACCGCCGGCGCGGTCCCGGCGGCCCCCTTGACTCCCGCGCAGGCCGTGACCGTCCCCGGAACAGCCGGGTCGCCGGCCGAGCAGCGCCCGGTAGCCCCGGCCGAGGAGGAGCCGCCCAGCGAGGAGATGGTCCAGGCCCAGGAGGACGTGCAGGTCAAGGCCCAGGTCGCCGAGAAGGCGGAGCGGGACGCGAAGTCGGTCGCGGAGCGCGTGGAGCTTCTCGACACGGCGATCGCTCAGGAACGTAGCCTCCTGGAAACGGCGCGAAAGAAGGCCGACAACGCGAACGAGACTCGTGCGGCCTTGGCCGAGGAGCTTCAGCAGAAGTCCGTCGGGGGCGCCCCGAAGCAAGAGATTGAAGAGATCGTCAAACGGATGCGTGAGGCCGAGGCCCGATTCCTCAAGGCCCGGCAAGAGGTCCGCGAGCATACGGACCTGCTCGACGAGCGCATCTCCGAACGGGGGGAATTGCTACGAGAGCAGAACGCGGCCCTCAGCAAGGCCGAACAGGCGAAGAAGCAGCTTCAGGTAGCCGAGTCGAAGATCGAGACCCTGAAGAACCCATTCGCCCTGCGCAACATGCTGCAGTGGTTGCTCGACCACGGGCCGCGCATCCTGGCCATCCTGATCGGGATCGTCCTGATGCAATGGTCTTCACGCCTGTTGACCCGGCGATTCGTCCACCTGCTCAGCCGTAGCGGCATGGCGGGCACCCGGGCCGAGCGGGAAGACCGCGCCCAGACGCTCGTCGGCGTCTTCCGCAACGCCGTCTCCGTGGTGATCGTCGCGGGGGGCATCCTGATGGTCTTCCAGGAGATCGGCATCCCGATCGCCCCCCTGATGGGCGGGGCCGCCGTCATCGGTCTCGCCGTGGCCTTCGGCGCCCAGAACCTGATCCGCGACTACTTCTATGGCTTCGTCATCTTGCTGGAGAACCAGTACAAGCTCAACGATGTCGTGAAGATCGGCGAGCACTCCGGCCTCGTCGAGCAGATCACCCTTCGAATGACCGTCCTGCGCGACCTGGAAGGGAACGTCCACTTCCTCCCCAACGGCGAGATCACCTCGGTCATCAACATGACCCACGGCTGGTCGCGGGCCTTGTTCGACATCGGCGTCGCCTACAAGGAAGACGCGGATCGGGTCATGGGCGTGCTTGTGGAACTGGGCCGCGAGCTGCGGCGTGACCGCATCTTCTCCCCATTGATCCTGGAAGACCCGACGATGCTCGGCGTCGATGCCTTTGGCGATTCCGCCGTGGTGATCAGGTTCTTCATCAAGACCCGCCCGCTCCAGCAGTGGGACGTGAAACGCGAGCTGAACCGACGGATCAAGCGGCGGTTCGACGAGTTGGGGATCGAGATCCCGTTCCCGCATCGCACCGTCTTCCATCGCCGTGATGACGGAGATGCGGGCATTGAGGGCCTGCCTCAGCCGCACGATTCCAAGCCGAACATCCGCGTCTCGGGATAAACGATGCGAACCGTCCGGGCCGCGATCCGTCGCGGTCCGGGCGATCCGCCATTCCTCATCGTTTTCGCGACCGGCGAGTGATTGCCGGTCGCTCGCGTTACAGGATCAAGTTGACCGTGCCGTCGTCCTGCTCGACGCGATACGTCGAGATCCCCTTCTCGGTTGGGCCGGCCTTCTTCGCCGCCGTAGAGACGTCGAACTCCGAGCCGTGCCACGGACAGATGACCGTACCGCAGGCCATCAACCCACCGGCGAGTGAGCCGCCCTTATGAGGGCAATGGTCGTCAAAGGCAACGAAGCCAGCCTCGGTCCTCGCCAGCACGAGGCGGCGGCCGTCCTCCAGTCGCAGCAACTTCATCTGGTCGACTTTCAGATCATCCGTCAATGCGACGGCGATCGGCTCGCCGGTCCGGACGGGGATCGTCTGCTCCTGCCACTTCCCGGCCTCGGCATAGCGGTGATCGACGCCGATCTGGTTCCGATAAACCAGGATGCCGCCCATCCAGCCGCCCCAGGTGACGAGCCCGGCGGCGGTGACCTCCAGGAGCAACGTCACAATGCCGGGCGCCAAGGTTTCGAGGTCGCGGGACAGCCAGGACAGCGCGAAGACCGACAGCGCCGAGAGATTCACCGACCATGTGGTTGAAGGCCCGGATTTTTGGCCGAGCTGCGGGGCGGGACGGTGTAGAGGTAATCGATGAAACCCGGGATGCCGGCGACCAGGCCAGTGACGATCGCCGAGAGGTTCAGGATCCCACCCATCGACCAGGCCAGGGTTGAGCCCCGAACACGCCGACCATGTCGGCCACGACCGCCCCGAAGATCGAGGCGATCGGAAACGGGATCAGCATCGGGTGGATCGGGTGCGTCCTGTAGTGTGCCTTGCTGCGCATGGTGTAATCCCCTCCGAATGAGCGTTGATTCGGAGGAGCTCGACAACCTGCAACTTGCTCGCCAATCGCGATCCATGCGGAGCTAGTTCACGTCCGGGAGGCCCTCGGCGACCCAATCGACACCCTGGACGATCAGTTTGCCGAGGTTCGGGTTCTGCAGCGGGTCGTCGCTGCCGGGCTTCCAGGACCTGTGGCCCAGCGAGGTGTGGAAGACCTTGCCCTTGCCGCAATCGTATGTCCAGGCGACCGGCCAGGTCACGTCCGTTGTGGTCGATCGTGGCCAGGGGCTGCACGTCGTCCTTCATCTGCATGTTGGAGTAGAGTTCGTCGTGCAGGTCGAAGTCGGTCAGAGCCGCGCGTGATCGGGTGGGAGGCGTCGGCGATCTGAATGACGTAAGTCGCCCATGATGGCCTTGCCGTCGGGCTGGCCCTTGTGGGAATAGATGCCACCCAGCAGGTCCTTCCACTCGCGGGTCTGCTCGTCGGTCAGGTCGTTCGGCGTGTTGTCGGCGCCGTGGATCGAGACGTAGCCGTGACCCGACTTCACGTAGTCGAAGATCGCCTGTTGCTGGGCGTCTGTCAGGTGGAACTCCGGATCGCGACGGTCGGCGGTGACCATCAGGATGTCGTACTTCTGAAGCGCGGGCGTCTCCAGGATGGCCGGCATCCTCGGCGATCGTGACCTCGTACCGCCCGGTGTCCTCCAGCAGTTGCGACAGATACAATGCCTGCTCCCGGTAGCCGTGGTGCTCGCGCTGGCCACCGCTAAGGATCAGGACCTTCGCCCCGTCGGGGGCCTTCTTCTGGGCCAGGGCCGAAGTTGCGGAAACCAGCAGGGTTGAGAAGATCACCGCGAGGGCCGGGATCGGGAGACGTCGGGCGATCATGCGTGGAGGCTCCGGTTGCCTGAAGACTGAGACGGGTGACTGGCCTCGGATTCGCTCGACGCATGGTAGCCGCGCCCGTGGCGGTGGACAAGCCGCGTGGGTACGTCGAGAACTTCAGTGAATCAGGAGTCCAGCCCATGACCACGATTGCACTAGGAAATTACGTACGACACGGGGCCTTCGTCATGGCCTTGTTCGTGCTGGGAACCAGTGGCTTCGCTCAGGGTTCGAAGAAGAGCGAGGCGAAGGACGGTCAGACGATTGATCTTGGCGGGGTCACGATTACGGTTCCCGAGTCCTGGGAGCGGGGCCGACCAACCTCCTCGATGCGACGGGCCGAGTTGAAGGTCCCGGCGGCTCGAGGGGGACAAACAACCGGGTGAGCTCGCCGTGTTCGTCTTCCCCCAGGGAGCCGGGACGGTTCAGGCGAACGTCCAGCGCTGGCAGCAGCAGTTCAAGGCGGAAGACGGCCAGGCCCCGAAGGTCGAGAGTACGAAGGTCAAGGGCAAGAACGTCGATGTGACGCGGGTCGAGGTCGCGGGCACCTACGTTCAGCCGCCGTTCTCCGGAGGGGGCACGTTCCCCAAGTACCGCCTCCTCGGCGCGATCGTCGAGACCGACCAGGGCGCGCTACTTCTTCAAGCTGATCGGCCCGGACGCGACCCTCAAGTCGGCTGAAGCGGACTTCGATGCCATGATCGCGTCGATGACCACCGAGGGATAAGGCCGATCGTCGCGTCGACGCGGAGGATCGAACGGTTCGAACCTTTGCGGGGAGCGCGGTCATGACTCAATCCGGCACGAGGTACGTTCCCGAAAGTCGATCGTGCAGACCGCGCGGCGGGTCAACCAGAGAGAGGAGCACCCACAAGAACGGCAGGCCCGCCGCCATTCCGAAGAGGGTCCAGGGCGTGACGCTCCCTCCTAACTGGATCAGTTGTGTATGGAGGGCGATTGCCAGGGTGAGGGCCGTGGCGATCGGGGCCCAGGTCAGCAGCCCCCGCCAGGCGAAGCGTAGCCGTCCGGGCGGCCGGTTGTTCCAACGAACCGCGGCGATCCCCATCAGTCGCATGCTCAGGCCGCCTCGCATCAGGGACGACCAGATCACCCACGCCAGCGGCCAGGCCAGCGATGCGGCCGCGATGCCGGCAGACCACGAATCGACTCTCGAGAAGCTCCGCCGGCCTCCGGCTCAGCAGGAAATACGAGCCTCCATAAAGCGCGAACAGACCGGGGAGCAGCAGGACCGACTGCACGGCGAGGTGAACGGCTCGACGCTCTCGGCTGAGGTCCATCGGCCGATCGGCGGTCGCGTGCAGGTCGTCCAGAAGAGCGCGGACGCTCGCGTAGGGTCGAGCGATACCGAGCAGGCGATCGAAGATCCGAGAGACGTGCCTGGGCACGGCCCTGCGGATCACGTCGGGACGAGTCCCGCTCCGCCATCGACCGCCTTCCAGAGCCAGGGCCGCGACCTGCTGGACCAGCTCAAGTGCCCTTGCATCGTCGCTGGTGTCGGAACTCAAGGGCGCGTCGGTGCTCGAGCGCATCGACCAGGATCGCGCGGCCGTCCGGCTGGATCCAGACCTGATCAACCGAAAGCCCAGCCGGCAGCGACCCTTCGCCGCAGGCGGCCTCGAGTTCCTCGACAAGGTCTTCCAGGATCGGCCGTACCTCGCGCCAGGGCAGACCGTCGAGACCGGCCAGGTCGGCGAGCGAGCAGCCGGCCGGGGCGTTGTAGGCGTCCCAGCGAGCACCGCCCTGCTCTCCCCCGGTCAACCAGCGCTGGCGACTCATACGAGCCAACTCGCGCCGTTCGTGACGGGGCGGCTCGGCCTCGCGCGGTCGCAACACGATCCAGACCTGCC
This sequence comes from uncultured Isosphaeraceae bacterium, assembly GCA_963779675.1. Taxonomy (GTDB): domain Bacteria; phylum Planctomycetota; class Planctomycetia; order Isosphaerales; family Isosphaeraceae; genus CAVZZM01. Next base: position 800,060 of record CAVZZM010000008.1, on the reverse strand, counting down.
GGCCAAGACCGGTGTCTTCCCCCAGCAGAACTTTACGTTCCGGCTCCCAGCGCACGGCCCCGCGGATCGAATACGGGCCCAGGGTCTCCAGGACACCGATCGGCCGGTGTGCGGAGATGGGCGCGGGACGAATCTTCCGACGGGTCCGGGGTGCCCGTCGACGTTCGTTGCCTCGCAGCCGGACGACTCGAGTTCCGCTGATCCATTCGTGGGGGCCGCGATAGCCGCTCCGCGCCCGCATCGTCGAGACCAGGATCAAGACGCTCCCAAGGATCGTGCCGATCGTGGTCGTCCCCAGGACGAGAACCCGTCGCAGTGTTTCCGCGGGGCCGATCAACTCGGAGTCGCCGGGGGCCGTCTGGAGCAGTTCGATGAGGTTGGAAGGAAGACCGGCGATCACGTAGAACAGGATCGATCGCACCAACGCGTGTCGGAACGACGGAGGGCCGCCGACCCCCGCGACCGTCACGCGAAGGCCCGTCAGCCACTTCCCGGGCGTGCAGCCCCAGCCGCGCTCCATCACGGCGAAATAAATGATGAACAGGAGGATAAAGGCGAGGTTGGCAACGAAATCGTACTGAGAGAGAAACTGAGTCAGCCGCCCCGCCAATCCGGGCAACGCGAACGTCAGCAGGGTGTAGATCACGTAGCCTGACAGAGCAAACGTGGCCGTGAACAGGCTGGCGTCGATCAGGAACGCGACGACGCGCAGGCCGATGCCGCCGATCGACAGGCGGCTCGGGAGAAACGGCAGCAGTGCGGTACGGAACTCACCGAGGTCCCGAAAGCGCCGTTCCCGTTCCCGGTCGAGGCCCCGGCGGATGGCGGATTCCAGAGCCGGTGGGACGTCACGACGGAAATCGCGAATGGAGGGGGCTTCCTCCGAGACAATCTGGGCGAGCGTGGCGGCCGCATCGCTCGACTTGAACGGTGGCCGGCCGGCCAGTACGTAGTAGAGCGTCGCGGCGACGGAGTAGACGTCGGTACGCACATCGACCGGCCTCCCCTTGATCTGCTCGGGGGACGCATACAAGGGAGTGCCGATGAAAGCGCCGGAGCGCGTCAGGCCGGCATCCTGGGTCAGTGACTTCGAAAGACCGAAGTCGCCGACCTTCACGCGGCCGTCGCCATCAAGGAAACAGTTCGCCGGCTTGACGTCGCGGTGGACGACGCCGAGTTGATGCGCCTCCTGGAGGCCGTCGATCACGTCGAGGATCTTGGCGATGGCGTCGGCGACGGGCAACCTTCCGTGCGTTTCCACGAGGGCCTGAAGCGTGGCGCCGGGCATCAGTTCCATGACAATGTAAGGACGCCCCTGCTCGTCCTGGTCGGCTGTCAGGACGAAGACGCAGCGGGGGTGCTCGAGCAGGCTCGCCAGTCGACCTTCCTGGCAGAACCGATCCAGGGCGTCTTTCGAGGCGACGAATTCGGGTGAGATCAGCTTCAGGGCCACGCGATGACCGGAGCGTTCGTCCACGGCTTCGTAAACCGTGCCCATCCCACCGCTACCAAGTCGGTGGATCAGCCGATACGATCCCACCCGTTGCGGCATCGGGACAACCGCCGGCCGCTCCGCGACATGGGCCACGGTCTCGCCGAGGTCGTCGCCCGATCGGGCCGGGTTCGGCTTCGAGTCATACGGTGTCGTCTCGTCGAGGCGCGGGTCGCTCAGACGCTGGCCGCAATACGCGCAGAAGGATGGGCGATCTCCCGAGTATTCCAGCGTTCGGGAGCAGCGGGTACACACCAGCGACATGTCGGTCCGCCTGGAATCGGAGCCGCGGGCGCGACCATCGCGTCACCGCGGACCTCAACGTGTTTGACGAGGAGACGGAAGCCTCTGGGCTCGGTCGCCCCACCCGACGTCGGGTGACACTTGAGGAAGACAACGAATTCCCTCGTGTTGGACGTCGGGACGGCTTCCACCGCCCTGATGCCACCATCCTATCGTAACGGAAGTTCACCCCCAAGAGAAACGGGGCAGGTCGGCCGAGCAATTCCGAGAGGATCGCCGACTGAGAAGATCGCAGCGTGTGGGAGGTGATTCATGCGCGATGCGGGTCGGGCGACTGGTTTCTTCCGGTCGTTGACCGTTGTATTCTGGAACCCTGAGCCCCGTACTACACCCAGTTTCGAGCGGCTTGAGTGTGATGTCGACGGCCATGTTCGCCTGTGCCCGCTGCACGACACCGAATTACCCATCGGATCGCTTCTGCTCGGCCTGCGGGCTCCCGCTCGGGGCCGCTCAGGCGGATGCCGACGTGGGGCTCGACGCCCTGGGGCCTTACGAAGCGCCCGACCCCGCGGACCCCGATCCGACCGGAGCCATTCGTGAGCTGGTGGCTCGTTCCGGCTTCGACTCGGCCCCGTTCGGGCACGGCTGGCGGCTGATTGTCCCATTGCAACTCGATCGCCGTCAGGCGGTGTACGCAGGCCCGGTGGGGACGGACACGGAGGGTCGCGCGGTGCTCTCGCTAGTCTCCGTGTGTGGGCCTGCGAATGATCGTGACGCGCGCTTTCTCCTGAAGTTGAATGCCCGGATGGTGGAGGGGCACTTCGCGATCAAGGTGTTGCGAGGCGAGGAGTATTTCGTGGTTGTCCGAACGCTCCCGGCCGAGCTGGCCGCGCATGTCGATGCCGATGCCCTGTTCCGGCGAATCGCCGCCGCGGCCGACGGCCTCGAAGACCGGATCTCCCGGGGACGCGACATCTACTGAACACGCAACCGTCTCCATGCTCCGCTCCCCCGCGCCGGGGATGCACAGCCGGGCTCATCTCGAGGACTCACCCCCCGGGCCCCTGGTTCGCGTACAATAGAGGTAGGGTTCCGCTGCGCGAGTCGCTCGCTGTCGAGTCGTTTCTCGTTCGCCGGGGCGAAGTCCGGCGGCAATCCCGGACTCCTGAGTTGTCTCAACCGACCGTGTGGAGCGTGATCATGGCTGAACAGAGATTCCCGCACCTGCCCTGGCTGAATCAACTCACGATGTCGGTCCCCGGCTACGGCGGCTATCAGGCCCGGGGCCAGCGAAGGTCCGCCGCATTCGCATTGCGGGACGTCCTGCTACAGCGTCTCACGATCGTGAACGCGAAGATCGACCAGGCGTTGAAGTCTTGCCGGGACCACGACGTGACGCGCGAATGTGCGGCGCTCGAACGCACGGCAACGCATCTGGAACGGATCAGCGAGCGGGTACGTGGGTTCGGTGCGCGGAGCGAGACGTTCTACGACGAGGCCCCCGATATCGAGCACACGGAGCTCGAATCGGTCTACGCCAAGGACCACGCCATTCTCGAACAGGCCGACCTGCTCTCAAGTCGGTTTGACCAGCCCAATCTCGACCACAACATGCTCGCGAACGTTGAGCGCGACCTGAAGGCGCTCGAACAAAAGCTCGACGAGCGAGCCCTGGCCCTCCGCAGCGTCGTCTGAACGAGTCGAGACGGTGATCCGTGCTTACGGGGCTGTCGAACTCAAATCGGAGGTGCGGTAGATCGCGATCGTGTGGTCGTCGGTCCAGGCCACCGGCTGGAGCGTCCGCAGAGCGTCGAAGTAGCCTTCCGGGCCCCAGGGACCGTGTTCCAGCGATCTCGAAACCGCGATGTAGCGCGTGGAAACAGCTCCCAGAGAACGTGGCAGGGGACGACGGGGTTCGTGGGCGTCCACGAGGAAACGGTCGCCCACCACCCCGTAGTAGGACGGGTCGGTGTCGCCGAAGTAGAACAGGGTCAAATCGCGAAGCTCAGGCCGGAGCTTCTGAACGCGCGTCAGGGAGCGAGCGCCCTGTCCCCAGTCGAGGTTCGAGTCCGCTAGCACGAACTTGCCGCCTTCCGGTCCGCCCACGACGACGTTGAAGTACGACAACTCGTGTGGGTGGATCGAGGCGACGGCGGCGGCCTGGCCCGCAAGCCCCAGGAGGGCAACCAACCCTCCCCGACGTCCCCAACCGGCCAGCGCGGAGAGCCAGACCAGGGCCGCCGGCGCCAGAAACAGGACGTAACGATACCCGTAGTTTCGAGATGACCCCAGGGACACGATGACCAGGGTGCCGACGATCAGCGTCAGCGCCAGGCGGTCCCCGGACGTCGAGGTGCGGCCTCGGCCCATGACGAGTCGGCACGCCGCCAGAAACCAGAGACCCAGCGGCATCTTCACGGCCATGCAGACGAAATAGTAATACCACCAGCCGCCCTGACGACGTTCGCCGAGCAGGTAGCCCGGGCCTCCCGTTCGCTGGTGTTGCATCTGTCGGGAGAATGCGGTCCAGTCCTGGGGAATGGGCGTCTCGACCGCCGTCGCGATGATCCGTTCCCAACGCGGTCCGAGGCGTCCGGAGATCGTGGGATGAGAGCCCTTCTGTTCGCTGAGGGGCAGCCTCGCCCCGGCCGTGACCAGGACGTTCGCGGCCGCCATGACGACCAGGAAGGCCAGCATCGAGCGCCCACCCTCGCCGTGAATCGCCACAGGGGGCGCTCTTGCCGCCGTCGCCCTTCGAGCCACCAGGAGAGCCCGAGCAGTGGTGGCAACAGGATCGCCGTGAACTTGCACGAGAACGCCAGGCCGGCCACCGCCGCCGAACCGCCAAAGGCCCATCGGGAACCGTTGGCCAGGAACCGACGGAAGAGAATAAACACCGCGGCGGCCCCGGCGACGAGGGGAAGTTCCATCGTCGCCAGTGACCCATGAGCCAGCAGGTTCGGGCTCAGGGCGAAAGCCCACGCCGCGAAGGCCATGGCTCGTGGCCCGTGCTCGATCCGTGCCCAGAGGGCCGTCAGCCCGAGCGCGACGGCCCAGATCCAGAGCGAACCGAGACGCACCAGAGGCAGCAGCGCCGCCTGGTGTCGAATCGGGTCGTCGATGAGAGAACCGAACCCGGCCCGATCGACGGCCCAGAGGACCGGCGTCTGCTGGAGCTTCCAGAAGGTCAACGGAGAGCCCATCCGGGCGATCCGGTCCTGCTTGCCGAACCGCCACCACTCGGCCCCGATCCGCAGGTAAGCCACCTCATCGTAGGTGGCCGAACTGACCAGGGCCGTATCGACCACGAGCGCACCGCCGACGATCAGCGCCGCGACGACCGTCGCACGCCAGATCCAGGAACTCGGGGAAGGGGCATCCGTGCCAGCCATCAAGGCTCTCGTCCTCGGTTGCGAACCGTTGGTTCAGGAGAGGGGGTGTTGGCCCATCTCCTCGGTGGTCTGCTCATGGCAACGCGATCCGTTGGCCGGTGCCCCGGCTCTTTTGAAGGGCCTGAACCAGTCGCGATGCGGTCAGCGCATCGTGAATCGTCGGCGAAAGGGACTGCTGTCCCATCACCTTTCGATGGAAGTGTTCGTTCAGAAGTTCGCCGAGCGTCGGTTCGAGCGGCAGGCGTTCCTCGTGCGAGCCCTCGGCGTCCGTCCACTCGATTCGGTCGGGCATCTCAAGCCAGGCGGTGCCCCGCTCGGCATAGACCTGGAACCCGGGTTGTGGAAGGTAACGGGTCGCATCGCCCCAGCGCTCGCGATGGAACCGCTCGAAGGTGATGTGTGCGACCGATCCGCCCGGGAACTCCAGCACGAACCCGCCATAGTCCTCCGCGGTGTCGGGTTCGGCAGTCGATGTCGGCAGGCGGCAGGGTCGCGGAGCCGAACGCCTGAACGGTGAGAGGTTCGGCCTGCATCACGAACCGGCACCAGTCGAGCAGGTTGCCGCCGGGATCGACGGCCATCGGCAACGGCGCCGACTGTGTGGTCGGCCCGGCAGCCCGTAGCGATCGAAGCCGAAGAATCGCGCGTGGCCGACGATCCGACGAGGGGCCCCGAGCCTCGTTGCCAGGAGTTCGCGAAGCCGTAAGGTCGCCGGGTAAAACCGCCGTGCTAGTTCCGGGGTGAAGAATGGGGCCTCCGGCCCGGAGAACGCGGTCCCCAGTGCCTCCAACTCCTCGGGATGATGAGCGACAGGCAACGCGGAGAAGACGGGTTTGCCCGATGCCAGCGCCAACCTCGCGGCGTGGAGCCCGAACCACTGGGGGTTGAGAAGATACACGACATCGACGTCGGGCCGTTCGATGGTGGCCGCCAGTCCTTCCGGGGCAACGCAACGCTGTTCCGCGGCCTGAATGATCGCTCGACGGGCGACCTGGTCGTACAGGGCGGTCACGCGGAACCGATCCGACAGCCGGCCCAGGGCCGTCTTGTGCCGACCTTCCCAGAGCCGACCGAGCCCGATGACCGCGACTCGCAATCGAACGTTTCTCGATGCGGCCAAGGGCGCCTCCCGCACTCGCCGTGTTCTTCAATCCGGGGGGCCAAACCCGAGTGTTTCCGGGTGTTCACAGAGTATCAAGTCGCTCTCCATCCAGCCACCCGGTACGGTACCGTGCGGGCCAACCGGCCGACGGAATTGGGCGTGTCGCGGAGTCGAGCCGCGAGCCAGTTCCTCAATATGTTTGATCGGGTCGTCGAATTTCCTTGCCGCCGCGGAGGAACCTGGTCAGAATGGAATCGCTATTGCCAGGTCGTAATCGAATATCGAATCACGCGGGCCGCGGCGTTCGTAGCAGGGACGTCGGACCACGACCCTGGCCACAGGCCCTCGCCCACCTTACAATGCAATACTGATGACGGTGACCGGGCACATGCCGAACCGTCTCTGAACGCCGCCCACCACCGTCCCTGACGGAACCCGCCTTACCAATCCTGCCCCTCCCTGGCCCCGAGCCTACCTCCCGGTTGGAGAGACATGGCGACCACCACCAAGCGATCGACGCCGCCGCCCCCCAAACCAACGGCCAACGGCCATGGAGACGGACAGAGTACGCCGTCGACGACGCGCGATCCCTGGATCGTCCGGGCCTTCTATACCGTCTACCGATTCTTCGCTTCGCTGAAGCTAGCGGTCATCAGCCTGTCGATGCTCGCTGGGGTGCTCGGATACGCGACGTTCTTCGAGAAATGGTACGGCGCGAGTGCCGTTCAGCAGTACATCTATCAGAGCCCTTGGTTTGCCCTCCTTCTGGCATTCCTCGGGATGAACATCCTGTGTGCGGCCCTCATCCGGTTCCCCTGGACGAAGCGGCAGACCGGGTTTGTGATCACACATGCTGGCTTGCTGGTTGTCCTGGTCGGCTCGCTCATCAGTCTGAACTACACGTTCGACGGTCAGCTCGGGATGGTCGAGGGGGACGAGTCGGCCGACATCGTCCGGATCGATCATCCCGCCTTCCGGGTCCAGCCGCTCGACCCGGAGACGGGGCCCCGGACACCGAGTTTCAGATCCCGTTCTACTCGGGGGCCTTTCCCTGGGAGGGGCCCGGCAGGACGTGCTGACCTCGCCGAACGAGCCGTTCACCCTGACGGTCAAGGACTTCGTGCCCTCCTCGTCGCTGATTCACTACGCGCCGAAGCCCGGCGAGGACGGCGTCCCGATGATCGAGGCGGGGGCCTACATTACCCCGCCGAACTCGGACCGCGCGGTCGACATTTTCGACCGCGCCGACACGACAGGGCGTGGCGAGGTACGCTGGTTCAAGGCCGACCACCCGAAGTTTCGCCGTTCCGCGCGTGACTTCGGGACGCTTCTGTTCGCCTTCCAGTATGCCGACAAGCCGGGGATGGTCGAGGATTTCCTGGCCCTGCCCGACGACCCGATTCACGATGACCAGGTCCGGGTTCACTACAAGGACCAGACGGGCAAGGACCGCGTCTACATCTGGCCGGAAGACAAGGGCGAGAGCCAGGGCGTCGTCCTTCCTGACAGCGACATCACGATGACTCTCTCGGGCAAGGCGTCGGTCCCGATCTCCCGGTTGCTCGACCCCGATGGTCTGATGATGGCGGCGCTGGGCGACCCGGTGTTGAACTACGTCGAGTTCCAGGTCACGCAGGGCGACGGCGCCATGGAGAAGTACCTCGCCGCCAGCGGCCTTCCGAGCCTGCCGAACAACCCCGCGGCCGAGGCCCCGGTGGTCCGGGTCCACTATTACCATCCCTATGAGTTCGGCGAGGCGATGCAGGGCCGTTCCAGCGTCGTCGAGGTGCTGGGCACGCCCGAGGGCACGCTCTATTACCGGGCGTTCAACCGGGAGGGCCTTCGCGGCATGGGTCCTCTTTCGGAAGGCAAACGGGTCGTCCTTGTCGAGAAGAGCCAGGTCCAGCCCGTGACCTTCTCGTTCGAGGTGGATGAGTACCTGACCTCCGGCGTCGACGGCGAGGACGTCGACCCGATCGAGCTGCCGGTCGGCCAGAAGGACCGGGCGGTCCCGGCGGCCCTCGTCGAGTTGAAGGCGGGAGGAAAGTCGAAGGAGTTGTGGCTACGGCAGTCGGTCGATCTGTCGCCCAGCTTCCGGACGCTCCGGCTTCCGGACGGTGGCAAGACGTATCGCGTCTCGTACGACTTCGATCGCAAGACATTGCCGTTCGACCTCAAGTTGACCGACTTTGATGTCGGCCTGGATCCCGGCACCCAGCAAGCGGCGAGCTTCGAAAGCAAGGTCCTGTTGACCGACCCGAAGGCCGAGCTCAAGGACAAGCCGGTCACGATTTCGATGAACGAGCCGCTCGTCTGGAAGAACTACACGCTGTATCAGTCCAACTACGTTGCCCTGGAAGATCCGGAAACCCGTCGAAAAACCGGGCAGTTCATGTCGATCTTCCAGGTGCGTTACGACCCGGTCTGGGGCATCACCTATTTCGGCTGCCTGATGGTGGTGCTCGGCACCTTCGTTCAGTTCTACATGCGGGCAGGGCTCTTCTCGGACGGCGGCAAGCGGCAACGCGAGCGGGCCGTCCGTGTCAATGGCGACGGCGACAGCGGCAATGTCGAGGACGAGGTTCTCTAGACAGGCCGCGGCTCCATACATCACAGGCCCGGAGGTTCTCCCGAGACCGGGGCCTGCGTTTCTCCACCCCTTGAGGAGAGGAACGCCACCATGCGACGTCCCGAGTGGTTGGCTCTCGGTTTGCTGATGGCCGCAGCTCTTGCCGCGACGCCGGCGGCGTCGGCGCCCCCGTGATCGAGACCGACGGCCAGCCCGGATACAAGACGCTGGCCGATCTCGCGGTCATGGACCGGGGCCGCGTCAAGCCGCTGCACACCGTGGCGATCGAGCGGGTCAAGCTGATCCACGCGCGACAGGCGATCAAGTTTCAGAACGCCAAGGGAGAAACCACCGAGGAGTGGGGGCCCGGTGGCCGCGGTGCTCGACTGGTCGGTTCGCCCGGAGTTCTGGAACGACCAGGAGTTCATCCTCGTCGAGTATCTCCCGCTCAAGCGGATGCTGCTGGCGGCGCCGGTCCGGGAGCGGCTGGAGACGATCGCCGCACGCGACGGGGACCCCGGCTCGAGACTCGGAAGGCCCTGGAGTCGCTGGCGAAGCTCGACGAGTACAATGAGGCCGACGTGGCCCGCGTGCTTGGCCTGAAGGGGCTGACGGACGAGGACCGCGAGGCGCTCGAGACGCTGGCCCACAAGCTCTCGGCCGATACCAAGTGGCTCGCCCCCAGCGATCTGGAAGACGCGGTGGTGAACGTCGCACGATGGCCATCAAGACACGTTTCTCGACTGGTTCGGCGAGATCCTCGGCAAGCAGCAGAGCGCCGGCGGCGGCATGATGGCGGACGCCGCCACGCAGCTCTCGGACCTGGAAAAGAAGGCCGATGAGGTCGGCAAGCGACTGCTCTACTACCAGGCCATTCGCGACCGTAACCCTCGCGGCGCCGAGGCGCTCGACTTCGCCATCCTGCCGCGACCGAGCAGCGACGCCTATCTGAAGTTCACCGCCGATGCCATGAAGGCGTTCGAAGGTTCGGACGGGCATGGCGGGGCTCTCGCCGCTCCAGCTTGACACCATCCGCATCCTGTCCGATTTCTACGAGGGCCTTCAGAAGAAGGACCGCATGCCGCCCGGCCCGTTCGACCCGGAACTGCTCGGGGTCGCCGAGGACACGGACGAGGCGACGATCGCGAAACTGAAGGAGCAGCAGGACACGTTCAACGCCCGGTTCGCGACGTGGCTGCGGAGCAAGGCCGACTGGGTGCCGCTGCGAATCCTCCTGGACACCGAGCCCGACGAGTTGATCCGCGCCGGCTTCCCCGAATCGGAACTCACCGCCTTCCGCTCCGCCTACGACGTGATGCTGCAAGCCGAGGGTGAGTCGCCGGGTGCGTTGCCCGACGCCCGAGCGAAGGCGGTGGTGGCGACGGCACGCGATCTGGGGGCGTCGGTGGGAAATTACCCGGCCGTCGAGGTCCTGGCCCGCGAGTCGCACTTCAACCGATTCGCCCCGTTCTACAAGGCCCCGATGGCCTACGGCGTGGGCTTCTTCCTGCTCCTGATCGCCCTCGGGATCACGACCGATCGTTCGACGTCCGCCGGCAAGCTCGGCGCCGGGCTGTACTGGGCCGGCATGCTTGGCTTCGTCGCTGGCATCGTGCTGGAGGTCTACGGCTTCTACCTCCGGGTCAAGATCTCGAGCTGGGCTCCGGTCACGAACATGTACGAGACGGTCATCTGGGTGGCGATGATCACCTCGATCATCGGCCTGGTCCTGGAGCTGATCTCGCGGAAGGTCTACCCGGCCCTGGCCGCCTCGGGCGTGGCCCTGCTGGCGACAATCCTGGCCGCGAACATTCCACTGCTCGACCCGACCATCGGCAGCCTCCAGCCGGTCCTGCGGAGCAATTACTGGCTGACGATCCACGTGCTGACGATCGTCTCCAGCTACGCGGCGTTCGCCCTGGCGCTGGGCCTGGGCCTGCTGGCCGTCGGCTTCTACCTGACGACCACGTATCGCCACCGCGCCGCCTTCTCGAAGCTGGCCGCGCCCCTGGTGCCCGGTCTGCCCCTGGCGGCCCTGGGAATCACCGGGCTCTTTGGCTCCTACCTGGGATGGTCCCCCTCGACGCTCGGCACCCAGGCCGGTTATCTACGCCAGCGCCGGCGCTGGCGGCCGTCGGTGGGGTGCTGACAATCGGTTCGGTCTTTGCCCTGGTTGGTGAGCTGGCGAACCGGGCCCCGAAGGCTGCCGCGGGGCTCGGCCTGGCCCTGCTGGTGCCTGGTGTCCTCGGAGTGGCGGCGGATCAGCTCGAGGTCGGGCCGGACTGGGTCGTCGGCACGGCCGGGGCCTACGGGTCGTGGATCCTGAGCGTCATCGGCTTTACCTGGGTGATGCTCGGTCTGTTCGGGGGCCTGGCCGGGCGCGACGCTCCGGGCCGCGAAGGCACAGTATGACTTCTCGGCGGACGAATCGGCGTCTCTCGAACGCGATCGCGAAGCCGAGACTCTGGAGGCCGCGTCCCTGGCCGCCGGTGCCACCACCCGTCCCTCGGTGGCCGAGATCCGGGCCCGCGTGGCCGATAGTCGGCCGAAGCTCGACGCGGTCGGCCTTTCGATGCAGGCGACCGCCGCGCGGATCAAGCCGCTCTCCAACTTCATCTACCGGGCCATGCAGGTCGGCGTGCTGCTGTGTGCCGCCGGGACGATCCTGGGCGGCGTCTGGGCCGACTACTCGTGGGGCCGCTTCTGGGGCTGGGACCCGAAGGAGGTCTGGGCCCTGATCACCCTGCTGGTCTACCTCGTGCCGCTGCACGGCCGGTTCGCGGGCTGGGTCAACACCTTCGGGCTGGTCGTCGCCTCGGTCGTCTGCTTCCTGTCGGTCCTGATGGCCTGGTACGGCGTCAACTTCGTGCTGGGGGTCGGGCTGCACAGCTACGGCTTCGTCGAGGGAGGCGGCCAGGGGATCGTCATGGCCGTCTCGATGGCGGTCCTGGCTGTCGTCGCGGGGGCCGGATGGCGCCGGAGCCTCTCCTCCCGCACCCTGACCTCCTGACCAGGCCTGTCTCGTCCATGCCACCAATCCGCCGACCGCTCCCCTCGGGGCGGCCGGCGGTTTGATTTAGAGGCGCTGATGCGAACGGCAAATCGGGTGTTGGTGTTTTCGTCCCGGACGTGCGCGGATGCAGGCGGAACCTTATGGAAATCAATGAGTTGCGTAGCCGGATTTCAGGTGTTGATGTTGCGCGGCACAAATCAGGGTGGTTTTGTCTTATTTTGGGTTTCGAAACAGGAGAGTCAGCGGAAGGAGCGGCGCGGCGGGGGCATCGAGCGGTGGCCGGTCGTGGAGCACCGACTCCGGGTCGGTCGCCAGCGACATGGGCGTAGGCGATCAGGTCCGGAAGGTCCAGGCCCAGCCAGCGGTTTCCGACCTGTTCGCGAACGGACTCGAAGATCCGGGCCGCCCGTGCGGTGTGGGTGCAAACGCCGTGGCGCTGGCCCTGGCGGACCTTAACGCCGGCCGCGGCCAGCTTGATGAGCCCTTTCAAAACCTCGGCGGTCGGTCCCCGACGGCCGTGGGCGTGCCAGAGGCCCTCCCACGCCTCGTGCGCTTCCCAGTAATAGCCGGCGTTGAACAGGGAGACGCCCCGCCGATAGAGCGGCGACTCGTCCCAACCCCGCCCGTCGTCCGTTATCGGCGCGGGGACCGCCCCGGCCCGGGGACGACCCGCCATATGGCCACCGGGACCAGAGATGGGGTGGGGGTGGGAACCGCCCGGAACGTAAGTATAAGGTGGGAAATCGGAACGGTCGCACATTGGTGGCTTGCCGCGAGAGGCGCGAGGAAGTCGGTTTCTTGCGGTTGTCACAGGTCTTTTCATTCTCTACGGTAATCGTCGTGCCCCGCGTGGGTCGAGTGCATCCCGACGACGCGACGGCACGCCCCGCGCCGAGGACGAACTCTTGGAACCCCCTGCCCCTCTGGTTCTGGTCAACGCGGTTGGCCTGACGCGACGGTTGCTGGATCATGCCCCTCGGTTGAAGGCCCTGGCCGACGCGGGTTGGGTGCGGACACTGCGCGAGGTGGTCCCGGCGGTCACTTGCACCGCGCAGGCGACCTTGCTGACCGGAGAACCGCCGGACGGCCACGGCATCGTGGGCAACGGCTGGTTCTTTCGAGACACCGGGGAGGTGCGGTTCTGGCAGCAGTCGAACGCCCTGATCGAGGCCGAGCCGCTCTACGTCACGGCCCGCCGCCGGGCGGCCGAACAGGGGCGCAACTTCCGGTCGGCCAAGCTGTTCTGGTGGTTCAATCAGGGGGCGAAGGTTGATCTCTCGGTGACGCCGAAGCCCTACTATGGCGCCGATGGCAACAAGGCCTTCGGCATCGACGGCACCCCGCGCGGCCTGACCGACCGCCTGGAGGCGCGCCTCGGGCGTTTCCCGTTTCACACCTTCTGGGGGCCGGGGGCGGGCCTGCCCTGCACGCAGTGGATCGCCCGTTGCGCGGCGGAGGTCCTCGCCGGTGGGTTGGTCGACGGGACCGGAAACCCCGGTGTTGATGATCTCCTGTCCGGTCCGCCCGATCTGACCCTGGTCTACCTGCCGCACCTCGACTACGACCCCCAGCGGTTCGGGCCGTCCGGTTGCGACATGCCCCGGCTCGTCCGGGAGCTGGACGACGCCTGCACCCCGCTGCTGGATGCCGCCGAGACGGCCGGGGCCCGGGTCTGGGTCGTCAGCGAGTACGGTCATTGTGACGTGTCGCGGCCGGTGTTGCTGAACCGGATCCTGCGGGACGAGGGTTGGCTGGGCGTTCGGCCCGGCCCGTTCGGCGAGATTTTCGACCCGTTCACCAGCCGGGCCTTCGCGGTCTGCGACCATCAGCTTGCGCACGTCTACGTTCACGACGTCGCCGACATCGAGCCCGTCCGCGATCGGTTCGCGACGGAACCTGGCGTGGCGCGGATATTTGTGGGAGAGGAGCGGGCCGGTGTCGGGCTCGATCACCCGCGCGCTGGCGATCTTGTGCTACTCGCCGATCCGGATGCCTGGTTCGCCTATCCGTTCTGGCTCGACGACCGCGACGCGCCGGACTATGCCCGCACCGTCGATATCCACCGCAAACCGGGATACGACCCCTGCGAACTGTTCTTCGACCCGAAGCTCATCTGGCCCAGGGGGCGGGCGATCCGTCGGCTCGCGCAGAAGAAGCTCGGGTTCCGGACATTGTTCGATGTCGTGCCCCTCGATTCGACTCTCGTTCGAGGCAGCCACGGGTTGCCTGCCGCCACGGACGCGGAACGTCCCATCCTGATCGGCGACGGCCCTCCACCCGGTTCGGGCCCTGCCCTCGACATGACCGACATTCGCGACCTCCTCCTGCGTGGACTTTCCCTGCCGGGGCCTTTACGATCCGACGGAGACGTTCCCTAGACGAGACCACGTGGCCCAAGCCGCGAGGTCCCAGGTTCTCCGTCGCTAATGGACTGGAGCCCGCATGTCCCGCCCCTGTTTCGCCCCCGTCCTTGTCGGATCGATCGTCTCGGTAATCGCCCTTGCTGCACGCGGTGCCTCGGAGCTGGAACCGCTGTCGTACAACGAAGCGGAACGGGTCGTTGACCTCGGGGTCGGGCTCTGGGCCTGGCCGCTGCCGATGGATTATGACGAGGATGGCGACCTCGACCTCGTCGTCTCCTGCCCGGACTTGCCCTTCCGGGGCACGTACCTGTTCGAGAACCCGGGCGGAAAGGACGTGATGCCGGTGTTCCGGCCGCCGGTGAAGGTCGGCCCCGAACTGCGCAACGTGCAGCCGTCGTACATCGGCGACGACGTCCGGCTGCTCGTGCCCGGCAAGGAAGTGGTGGATTTCCGCCGTAACGGCTTCGAGGAAACCCGGACGATCTACCCCAGCGCGAACCTCTTGCCGCCGACATCCAAGATTCGGGCGAACCAGTGGCGGTACGCCGACTTCGAGGGCGACGGCGACCTCGACCTGATCGTCGGCGTCGGCGACTGGTCCGACTACGGCTGGGACGATGCCTACGACTCGGAAGGCAACTGGACCCGTGGACCGCTGCACGGCTACGTCTACCTGATCGAGAACACGGCCGGTCCCGAGGCCAAGCCCGAATACAGGCCCCGCGCCGGCTGACGGCCGGCGGCGCCGAGGTGGACGTCTACGGCATGCCCTCGCCGAACCTGGCCGACTTCGACGGCGACGGCGACCTCGACCTGCTCTGCGGCGAGTTCCTCGACGGGTTCACCTACTTCGAGAACGTCGGCAGCCGGGCGAACCCCGAGTACGCCGCCGCGAAGCGGCTGGTCGAGCCCGAGGGACAGCCCATCCACATGGACCTCCAGATGATTACCCCCGTGGCGATCGACTGGGACGGCGACGGCGACACCGACCTGATCGTCGGCGACGAGGACGGCCGCGTGGCGCTGATCGAGCACACCGGCGAGGTCACGGACGGCCTGCCCCGGTTCCTGCCGCCGGCCTACTTCCAGCAGCAGGCGGCCGACCTCAAGTTCGGCGCGCTGGTCACCCCCGCCGCCGCCGACTGGGACGGCGACGGCGACACCGACCTGATCTGCGGCAACTCGGCCGGCTATCTCGCCGTGTTCAAGAACGAGGGGGGCAACCCGCCCCGCTGGTCGGCACCCTCGAAACTCAAGGCCGGTGGACAGTTCATCCGGCACCAGGCCGGGCCGAACGGCTCGATCCAGGGCCCTTGCGAGGCGAAGTGGGGTTATACCGCCCCCTGCGTGGCCGACTGGGACGGCGACGGCGATCTTGACCTGCTTGTCAACGACATCTGGGGCAAGGTCGTCTGGTATCGCAACGCCGGTTCCGCGTCAGCCCCGGACCTCGAACCGGCGCGGCCGATCACCGTCGCGTGGACCGGCCCGCCCCCCGGCCGGAATGGAACTGGTGGGTGCCCGAGGACGGCCAGCTCGCCACCCAGTGGCGGACCTCGCCGGCCGTCGCGGACCTCAACGACGACGGACTGGCCGACCTCGTCATGCTCGACCACGAGGGCTATCTCACCCTGTTCGAGCGGTTCCGTCGCGAGGATGGGTCGCTCGACCTGAAGCCGGGCCGCCGGGCATTCCGCGGCGACGGCCCCTCGGCGTTCAACGCCAAGCAGGACGTCCGCTCAACCGAACCCGGATTGCTCCGGCTCAACGCCGACCGCGCCGGCGGTACCGGTCGCCGCAAGCTGTGCCTGACCGACTGGGACGGCGACGGCGATCTCGACCTGCTCGTCAACAGCCGTAACGTGAACTTCCTGCGCAACGTCGGCCAGGACGAGGACGGAACCATCACCTTCCACGACGAGGGACCGCTCTCCGACCGCACGCTGGCCGGACACACGACCTGCCCGACGGTCGTCGACTTCGACGGCAACGGTGTCCCGGACCTGATCGTCGGCGCGGAGGATGGGCGAATTTACTTCGCCTCGCACCCCGAACCCGCCCATTGATGGATTGAAACGGACTTCACCACGGAGACACGGAGGACACGGAGAAGAGAAGAAGAGAAGAAGAAAGAACAGGACCGAGAGAAATGGGGGAGCAAGCCACCCTCCAGGATCAGCTTATCATTCTCTCATTCTTTCTCTTCTTCTCTTCTCCGTGTCCTCCGTGTCTCCGTGGTGAATCCCCCCGAACCTAGGCCAGGTCGAAGCACCTGTCCATGCGCTGGGCGATGTCTTTCAGGTACGCCGCGTCGCCGCCGCGGACCTCGGCGGTGGCGTAGCCGCGTGTAGCCGATCTCGGCGATGGCCTGGCGGACGGCGGCCCAGTCGATCGAGCCCTCGCCGAGCTTGACGTCGAAGCCCTTGCGGAGCCCTTCGTTCTCCTGCTGCTCGCGGCTGTACTCCTTGACGTCGAGCTTGACGATCCGGTCGCCCGAGGATGCGGACCCACTGCTCGGGCCAGCCGAAGCGGACGACGTTGCCGATGTCGAAGTAGGCGCCGACCTTCTCGCTCTCGAACTCGTCGACGTAGCGGGCGAACTCCAGCGGGCTGAGCAGGAAGTTGTTCCAGACGTTCTCGAAGGCGATCGTGATCCCGGTCCGCTCGGCGTCGTCGAGGAGCGTGCGGATCTCCTCCTGTGAGCGTTCGTAGGCGACGTCGTAAGGGATCTCCGCGCTGACGACGGCGGGGACGAGCAGGACGGTGGTGCCTCCCCAGGCCTTGCAGTCCTCGAGCGCCTGCCGCATCGCCTCGACGGTCTCGCGCGGGCGGCCGGGTCGGGGCTGGAGAGCGGGTCCTTCCAGTGCGTCGAGCAGACGCAGCCGTGGATCTCCAGGCCGCTGTCGTCGCGGGCCCGCTGGACCTCGTCGCGCGTCGTAGGGGCCGGGGCTGTCCATGTCCACGCCGTCGAAGCCGCATGACTTGATCAGTCGAAACCGCTCGACGAGCGGCAAGTCCCGCGGGGCCATGCCGATCTTGATCGCCTTCTTGATCATGAGTCGGTCCCCGGAGTCAGCGTGGGCCGTCCCGCCGGAACCGAGATAGCTTCCGGCCAGGACAGCGCTGGAGGTTTTCAGAAACGCGCGGCGGTCGAGTGGTGGCATGGCGTTCTCGGTGCCCGGAGAAGACTCGCGAGACGGAGCGGCCGTCCCGGGCGGCCGTCCGGTCCGTCGCGGATGGTCGTCCCCCGGCACGTTCCGTGGGACGGTCGACGGGTTCATGTGTTCTCGTGCCGTCTTCTGGAATCGAACGGTCGGGCGGGGACGCCGACGACCGTGGCCCCTCGGGGAACATCGTGGCCCCTGGTCACCACCGCGCCGGCGCCGACGGTCGCCCCGTCGCCGACCGTCACCGGGGCAATCAGGATTGAACCGGAACCGATGTTCGCGTCGGGGCCGATCTCGGTACGTTGCTTCCGCCGGCCGTCGAAGTTGGCGGTGATCGTGCCGGCCCCGATGTTGGTGCCCGCTCCGACGAAGGCGTCGCCCAGGTAGGCCAGGTGGCGGGCCCGGGCGCCCGGTTCCAGTTCCGCCCGGCTGGTCTCGACGAAGGCACCGATCTCGACCTCATCGGCCAGGATCGTGCCGTCCCGGAGGTGGGCGAACGGCCCGATCCGGCAGTTCCGGCCGATCCGCACGCGGCCCTGGATGACGGTGTAGGGCCAGACCGTCGTGTCGGGGCCGATCGTGACTCGGCCGTCGATGTAGGTGTTCCGGGGATCAACGATGGTGACCCCCTCGGTCATGTGGTGGTCCTGAACCCTGCGCTGCATGATGGCGTTGGCCTCCGCCAGGTGCTGGCGGGCATTGACGCCGAGGATGTCGTCGGGCTCCAGGATGTTCAGGGCCATGACCTTGTGGCCGGCCCCCTGAAGGATGGCCGGAGCGTCGGTCAGATATTCCTCACCTTGGGCGTTCGCGGTGCCGAGTTTTTCGAGCGCGTCCCACAGCAACGGCAGCTCGAAGACGTAGCAGCTCGGGTTGACCTCGCGAATCGCGAGTTCCGCCGGTTCGCAGTCACGCTGTTCGACGATGCGGAGGAAGTGGCCGGCGGTGTCGCGGAGGATGCGGCCGAAGCCGCTGGGGTCGGGCAGTTCGGTGGTCCCCAGGAGGCAGGCGGCCCCCTCGACACGCTGCCGTTCCAGGAGGTCCTTCAGCGGCTCAGGGCGGAGCAGCGGTTCGTCGCCGACGAGGACCATCGCCGGGCCGGCATGGCCTTCCAGCACCGGCCGGCAGGCTTTCACGGCGTTGCCGGTGCCCTTCTGTTCGGTCTGGAGCGCGAAGGACACGTCGGGTTCATCGGCGAGGGCCATGCGGACGGAATCGGCGTCGTAGCCGACGACGACGATGATCGACCGTGCCCCGGCGCCCCGGGCCGCCTCGACGACGTACTGGATCATCGGCCGCCCGCACACCTCGTGCAGCACCTTGGCGCGGTCCGATTTCATTCGTTTGCCTTGACCGGCCGCCAGAATGATCGCCAACGGACCTTGCATGGGCCGTTTCCCTCTCACGAAGCCGACAAAAAAGGCCGTCGAGGACGCCAATGGACCGCGTTGCCCATTCTCCGGGCAGGGTGAGTCGATCATAGGTCCGCGCCGGCCGGGCTGTCAAACAGGTCGACCGGCGCGGCTCGCGCGGCTTGAACGCTGGGGGTGCTTCTGGCACACTGATTCGGTCGACTGGCCGCGCCCGAGGGGCCGGGCCACGTCCCGGGCGTTCCCACTGCGTCTTGCCGGAGAGCGGATTTGTCATGGACCTGAATCGACAGCGGGTCGCCGAGGTCGCCAAGCTCGCGCGGTTGCGGCTCCAGCCCGAGGAGCTTGAGACCTTCACGGAGCAGCTCAACTCGATCATTCACTACGTCGAACAGCTTCAAGAACTGGACACCGAAGGGGTCGAGCCGCTGGCGCACGGGATCGACGTCCAGAACGTCTTCCGAGACGATGTGCGCGGGGCGTCTCTGCCGCGCGAGGCCGCCCTCCAGAACGCCCCGAAGCGCAACAATGAGGCGTTCCAGGTCCCCGCGGTCCTAGACTGACCCCCGACGCGATGCGGGAGGAGTCGAGGACTGGGCGAGAGGTGCCGGGAAACACGGCCTCTTCCCCACAACGGTTCGACCTCCCACCAGCGCCCAGCATTTGACTCATTGCTCATCGCTCATCACTCATTGCTTTGAAAAAAATGATTGACCCCACCCGCGCCACCGCCGTCGAGTTGCTCTCCCAGTTGAACGCGGGCGCCGTCTCGGCCGAGGAGGTCACCCGCGCCTATCTCGACCGTGCCGACCGGCTCGACGGTTCGCTCCATGTGTTCCTGCACCGTGACCTCGACCAGGCGATCGAGCAGGCGAGACAGATCGATGAGCGCCGCGCGCGGGAGGTCCGCTCGGTCCGCTCGCCGGCGTGCCGGTGGCGATCAAGGACAACCTGTGTACCGTGGGCGTGCCGACGACCTGCGGCAGCCGGATGCTCCAGGACTATCGTCCCCCCTACGACGCCACCGTGATCGCCCGGCTCAAGGCCGCCGACGCCGTGCTGATCGGCCGGACGAACATGGACGAGTTCGCGATGGGCTCGTCCACCGAGAACAGCGCGTTTGGCCCGACCCGCAACCCCTGGGACACCGACCGCATTCCCGGCGGCTCATCGGGCGGCTCGGCCGTGGCCGTCGCCGCCGACCTGGCCCCGCTGGCGCTGGGGTCGGACACCGGCGGGTCCATCCGCCAGCCGGCGGCCCTCTGCGGCGTCGTGGGCATGAAGCCGACGTATGGTCGGGTCAGCCGCTACGGCCTGGTCGCCTTCGCCAGCTCGCTTGACCAGATCGGCCCGTTCGCCCACACGGTCGGCGACGCGGCGTTGCTGCTGAATGTCATCGCGGGCCATGACCCGATGGACGCCACGAGCGTCGACCGACCGGTCCCCGATTATCTCGCGAACCTGGAAATCCCGCCGTCGCCCCTTCGGATCGGCCTGGTGCACGAGTTCTTCGGCGAAGGTCTCGACCCCGAGGTCGAGGCTGCGGTTCGCGAGGCGGTGCGGGTCTATGAGAGTGAAGGGGCCGAGATCCAGGAGGTCTCGCTGCCGCACTCGAAGTACGGTGCCCCGGCCTATTACCTGGTGGCGCCTGCCGAGTGTTCGAGCAACCTGGCCCGCTACGACGGCACGATCTTCGGTCATCGCGCCGAGGACTTCGAACCGACCACCGACGAGGAGAAGGACATCCCCCCGCTGATCCGCATGATGATGGCCAGTCGGGCCGAAGGCTTCGGGCCGGAGGTCAAGCGGCGGATCATGCTGGGGACGTTCGCCCTCTCGGCCGGCTACGCGGACCAGTACTACAACCAGGCCCTGAAGGTCCGCCGCAAGATCCGGGGCGACTTCGATGAGGCGTTCAAGGGGGTGGACGTGTTGATCGGCCCGACGTCGCCGACCCCCGCGTTCCGCCTCGGCGAGCGCGCCGGCGACCCGCTGGCGATGTACCTGTCGGACATTTATACGATCACCGGCAACCTGGCCGGGATCGCGGGCGTGAGCATCCCCTGCGGCCTGACCTCGACGAACCTCCCGATCGGCCTCCAACTCCTCGCCCCCGCGTTCGCCGAGGACTCGCTGCTACGCATCGCGCGGGTCTTCGAGCGCGCCACCGACTGGAACACGAGGCGGCCGGGGTTGGTATAATGGCTGGGCAACACTCGTTCACGAAGTTCGGCGGGAGTGTCCCTGACCTCGACCGGGCCGCGGTGGAACGGCTTGCCGATGCGGAGACACTCCATCAAGGGATGAGGTTCGCCGGGGCGATCTTGATGGGCCTGTATGCCCTGGAGATCCGTTTGAAGGTCGTCATTTGCAGAAAACTTGAACTTCCCGGCCTGCCGCGAGCCTTCGAAACGCATGATCTCGAGGGCCTTCTCGTCGTGAGTGGTCTGTCCACCAAGTTACGGGCCGTCAAACGGCCGCGTCAGGTCGCGAGGAACTGGGATGAGTTGGTGGCTTGCTCCAAGGAAGCTGAGGCGTTGCGATACAAACCCGATGCGAAGTGGGATCAGCGGGCGTCCTCCAAGGTACTCCACCAACTCCGCGATCCTCCGGCAGGAGTCTTGCCATGGCTGTCGAAGCAAGCATGAAGGAGGCCGTCTTGCGTGTCTCCGAGGCGCTTCATCGTTTTGCCGAGTCGAAGGGGTGGCAGCCCGAAACATACCGTATCTTCATGACGGTGAACCTTAACTGGTCCCACATCAACGTGACTTTCATTTCCGATAGATTCGATCCTGATCGCGAAGCGGAACTTCAAGATTATTACGACGACATCATGGATTATCTGGAGGAGGACCTGAAGGAGGAACCAGACCTCTACCGGACGATCGGCCTCGTTCTCAGGCGATTCGACGGATATGCATGGTTCGCCTCACCCCAGCTCGGGCCTGCCGAAGTCGAGATTGACGATGCGTTGCTTAACCCAGGCGTCGAGGACTTCCGTCATCCCTACCGTCCGGAAAACCGCCGAACCGCGAGCAAGGGCGGTTGAGTCGAGACGAGAGAGCTACCGTTGATGTCCATGATCCTGATCGAGCTGGCGGTCCTCCTCGCGCTGATATTGGCCAACGGGCTGTTCTCGATGGCGGAGATGGCGGTCATCTCGGCCCGTCGTGCCCGGCTTCAGCGGCGGGCCGAGCGGGGGGACCGGGGCGCGTTGGCCGCCCTGGAACTGGCCGGCGACCCGAACCGCTTCCTGCCGACGGTGCAGGTCGGCATCACCTTGATCGGGACGCTGGCCGGGGCGTACGGCGGGGCGACGCTGGCAAAGAACCTCGCCGGGCGGTTTCAGGCCATCCCGGCGCTGGCGGCTCATGGCGAGGGGCTGGCCCTGGGGCTGGTCGTGGTCGGGATCACCTTCGTGACCCTCGTGCTGGGCGAACTGGTCCCCAAGCGGCTGGCCCTGAGCCGGCCGGAACGGATCGCCTCGATGGTCGCCTTGCCGATGCGGGCGCTCTCGAGGCTGGCCGTGCCGGTGGTGCATGTCCTGGGCGGGTCGACCGAGTTGATCATCCGGGCCATCGGCATCCGACCATCGACCGAGCCCCCGGTCACTGAGGAGGAGGTCAAGGTCCTGCTGGAGCAAGGCCAGAAGGCCGGGGTGTTCGATCCGTCCGAGCACGACATCGTGCGCCGCGTCTTCCGGCTCGGAGACCGGCATGCCGGTGTCCTGATGACGCCGAGGCAGGATGTCGCCTGGATCGACGTGGCCGATTCCCCGGCGGTGGTCCGTCGCAAGGTCGCGGCCAGCCCCCATTCGCGGTTCCCCGTCTGCGAGGGCACGCTCGATAACGTCCTGGGGATCGTCCAGGTCAAGGACTTGCTGGTGCGCGGCTTCGCCGGCCACGAGCCCTACGACGTCCGCGGCCTGCTGATCATGCCGCTGTTTCTCTACGAGGGGATGCCGGGGTTCCAGGTGCTGGAACGGTTCAAATCGTCCGGGACCCATATCGCGATGGTGCTCGACGAGTACGGGGCGGTCGAGGGCCTGTTGACGCTCAACGACATCCTCGAGGCGATCGTCGGCGACCTGCCGGCGGCCGACGAGGAACCCGAAGAGATGGCGGTTCGACGCCGGGATGGTTCCTGGCTGCTCGACGGCCGGATGCCGCTCGACGAGGTCGCCGACGACCTGGGCCTCCCGCCCTTTCCGAATGGGCACTACGACACCCTCGCCGGGTTCGTCATCGACCGGCTGGGACGGATTCCGGCCATTGCCGACCAGTTCGACTGGGGCACGGCGCGGTTCGAGGTCGTCGACATGGACGGCCGCCGCGTCGACCGGGTGCTGGTCGTTCCCCCACCGTCGGGCCCCCGGGGGACCGATCGCGATGACGCGAGCCCGGAAGACCTTGGGCCGGAGTCGCCGACGGGATAGAATCAGCGTTTTCGCGGTGGTCTGGGTCGAGCGATTGTTCGCCGTCCCCGTTCTCGATTGCGACAGGGTACTCATGGACTACTCGATCATCATCGGCCTCGAGGTACACGTTCAGCTTCAGACCGAGAGCAAGATGTTCTCGTCCTGCGGCACCGAGTTCGGCCTGCCACCGAACACGCAGACGGACCCCGTCTCGCTCGGGCTCCCCGGGACGCTGCCGGTGATGAATCGAACGGCGTTCGAACTCGCGTTGAAGACCGCGCTGGCCTTCGGCGCCGAGATCGCCTCGTTCACCAAGTGGGACCGGAAGAACTACTACTATCCTGACCTGCCCAAGAACTACCAGATCAGCCAGTATGACCTGCCGTTCAGCACGGGCGGCTCGCTACCGATCCCGGTCCGCAAGGACGGCGGCGGGGGCGGCCTGTGCCGGCTGACCCGCATCCACCTCGAGGAGGACACCGGCAAACTGACCCACGGCGCCGGGGAGTTCTCCGAGGTCGACCTGAACCGCGCGCGGCATCCCGCTGCTGGAGATCGTCACCGAGCCGGACATCCGGACCGCGGCCGATGCGCGCGGCTGCCTCGAAGAACTGCGGCTGACCTTGCGCTACCTGGAAGTCTCGGACTGCGAGATGCAGGAGGGAAGCCTGCGCTGCGACGCCAACGTCAACCTCCATATCACGCAGGACGACGGCACGACGGCGGCCACGCCGATCGTCGAGGTCAAGAACCTGAACAGCTTCCGGGCCGTCGAGAAGGCCCTCGAGTACGAGGTCGAGCGTCAGCTCAAGGCGTACCAGGAGACGGGCCGGACGATCCAGGACGCCCCCAAGACGACCCGAGGCTGGAACGACGTCGAGGAAGTGACCAAGCCCCAGCGCGAGAAGGAGACGGCGGCCGATTATCGCTACTTCCCCGAGCCCGACCTTGTCCCGGTGGTGGTCGACGACGCCTGGCGCGAGCGCGTCCGGGCGACGATCGGGGAGTTGCCGATGCGCGTCGGAAGCGGTTCGAGGACGCGTATGGCCTTCCCGAGTACGATGCGAACGTGCTCGTCGAGCAGGGCCAGGACGTTGCCGACTACTTCGACGCCGTGGCCGGCGCCACGACCGAGTACAAGCTCGCCAGCAACTGGATCCAGCAAGACGTCCTGCGAACCGTCAAGGAGAAGAAGATCGCGCTGGCGGAGTTCCCCGTCAAACCGGAAACCCTGGCGGACCTGATCAACCGGGTCAAGGGCGAAGAAGCTCAACACGAACCAGGGGCGCGAGGTCCTCGTCGAAACTGATCGAGACGGGCGACCCGCTCGACACGATCATCGCCGAGGGCGGCTACGGCATGGTCTCCGACCGCGACGCAATCGCTGCGGCGGTCGACGCAGGCCATCGCCGCCAACCCGAAGGCCCTGGATGACCTCAAGGGGGGCGGCAAGAAGAAGCCCGAGGCCGTCAAGGGCTTCCTCCGCGGCCAGGTGATGAAGCAGACCGGCGGCAAGGCCGACCCGCAAGTTGTCGGCGAACTGCTCGACGAGAAGCTGGCCGAACTCATGGGGTCGTAGGGGCGAATTTCGGGTTCCCCGGGGGGCGAGGCCACTGCCGCGCCACATCTCAAAGGCTGACGTAAATCTCTCCCCAAACTCACGTTAACTCGTTCCCACGCACCGCGTGGGAATGCATTCTTCGACGCTCCGCGTCGTCGGGGCGTCTCCGCGGAAGAGGCCGCGGAGCGGCCCGGACGGCATTCCCACGCGGAGCGTGGGAGCGAGTTGTTTCGGAGATGTCTCTGAAAGATGTGCGCAGCAGTGGAGCGAGGCTCCGGCCGAGCCGCCCGTCGGGATGGGCTACCGGGAGGGCGAGGCCCATGCCGAGCCGCCCGTCGGGATGGCTGGCTCGGCATGGGCCTCGCCCTCCCGTGAGGAAGTGGCTCGCCTCCAGGGCTGGGAAATCAGCGTCGGTTCCGGAACCAGAGGTTCAGGCGGTCGGGGCCGGTGTGCGCCAGGACGTTCTGGAGCGGCGGGACGAGTTCCCGCACCACGGCCTCGTAACCGGCCGCGTTCAGGTGGACGGCGTCCCGGTAGTACTCCGGATACGATTGACCCTCGGGGCCGACAAACACTCGGGTCAGGTCCAGGAACCGGACGCCGGAAGCCGTGTTGAACCGGGACAGCAGCGCGTTCGTCTCGTTGACGTTCGCGTTCGACGGGTCGTCGACGGGGTTGCAATTCGGGAAGATGGAGAGCAGAAGCACGCGCGTGCTCGGCGACTCCTTGCGGATCGTCTTGAGGACGGCGAGCACCCCTTGCGCGGTGTCCCGGGGCGAGTTCCCCTCGCCAAGATTGTTGATGCCGACCTGGACCACGGCAACCCGCGGCGGCTTCTTCAACCCGCCGTTTTCGAGGTGCCACAGGAGGTTCTGCGTGGTGCTTCCCGCGACGCCGTAATCCACCGCGCCGAGGGGTTGGATCATCGCGTCCCACGAGCCCTTGCCGGACGACAGCCAGGCTTCGGTGATGGAGTCGCCGAAGAAGGCGATGTCCGGGGCGTCCTCCTGGTCCACCTGGTCGATGATGTTTTGATGCCATCCCAGCCAGGTTCCCTCGCCGAGAAGGCCGTCCACCGGCTCGTTGACCGGCGAGGCCACCATGCTGTCGGGCAAGCGGTCCTGCATGGCCTGGAGGATCGCCGCCCGGTTCTGGAGCCGCATTAGCCCCATCGCGCTGAGGAGCAGGCGAGACTCGACCGCGCGACCGTCGGAAGGAAAGAGGTTTTACGCTTCATGGGTACGCGAGGGGTTCCGGGTGGTGTCGTCGGGGACGCTTCGCGACTGGCTCAATGCGGATTCGGGGGCGACCGCCTCGAGACGACTCCTTCGAAACCTCGGCGAACTCCACAACGGATCCATGATGCCGGGTCGTGAACCAGGTGAGGGCGAACTTACGATCGGGTTGCGAAGGCCCCCAGGCTCCCGGGGCCATGCGAACGGAGGCGAGCGGAACGGGCCGATTGCGCGATCATCTGATAGAGTGGGCCGGCCAGGCCGTCGGCGGCCGTGGCGTAGCCGGCTGGTTTGAGGTGGAGATTGTCCTGATATAGCTCGGCCCGGGGGCTGCCGTCCGGGTTTCGGAAGGCGGCGCCGAGGTCGAGGAACCGCACCCCCGGTTGCCGGCCGAGGACCGCCAGATATCGGTTGGTCTCCTCGACCGCCAGGGTGAGCGGATCATCCGCCGGCCGGTTCGGCGGGTAGATCGCCAGCAACAGAACCTGGGTACGTGGCGAATGCTGCCGGATCGATGCGCAGGATCGCATGGACGCCAAGGGCCGTGTCCCTGGCCGAGTCCTTCGTGGCGTACAGGTTGTTGATGCCGATCTGGAGGACCACGATCGGGGGACGGTTCGCCAGGCCGCCGTTTTCAAGCAACCAGTGCGTGTTTTGCGTCAAGCTGCCCGGAATGCCGAAATCGGCGGCGCCGAGGGGGGCGAAATGGGCATTCCAGGCCGCCCGCCCATCCGTGACCCAGGCGGCCGTGATCGAGTCGCCGAAGAACTGCACCGGCGACGCCCCTTCGCGACCGTCCAGTCGGCTGACCGCATAACGGGTGAACCGCTGCCAGATTTCCTCGGAGAGCAGCCCGTTGACATTGTCGGACCGCATCGTCTCGGGCGGCCAGGAGCGCGCCGGGGCGCGTTGCGTCGGCGGGGCTCGTCGGCAGCGCCCTCGTTCCCAGGGTGCTGAGCAGCATGCGCGGCTCGACCGCATCGACGGACGGGACGAAGGATCGCTTTCGCGTCATGGGGCAGGCGGGGTCGAGGGACGGCACGGGCAACGGCCATTCAAGGGGCCGGGACCACCCCGGTCAGAATGCACATCGGCCGTCGCGGCGCGAACCCTCCACTGCGTACCGGCTCGATTTCGGTTCGATCGAGAGGACGGATGGCCTAAGCAAACCCACGCGAATGGCGCGGGTGGACGGATGGCCCCGGTTGGTCCGGTTGCGCTGGTTTAACGATCATTGAGACGATCGTAGAGTTGAACATAACGGTCGAACAGATCGTCGTAAACGCCCTGATGGGCCGGGTCGGGTTCGACGACGCGATCGATGGCGACCATCGCGCGGGCCGCCTCGTCGAGGTCGCGGTACAGGCCCGCACCGACGGCGGCGGTCATCGCGGCGCCGAGGGCGCACGACTCGGGATCGCGAGTCAGGGAGATCGGCCGGCCGAGCACATCGGCGTGGACCTGCATCCAGAGGGCCGACCGTGCCCCGCCGCCTCCCACCACGATCCGATCGACGTTCAGCCCGTGCCGGGCGCCGTCGTCGAGGATGAGCCGGGTCCCGCAGGCTGTCGCCTCGTAGAGGGCGCGGACGATGTGGCCGGGCCCGTGGGCGAGCGTCAGCCCGACGATCGCGCCTCGGGCGTGCGGGTTCTTGTGCGGGGAACGGTTCCCTTGCCAGTCGTCCCGAACGACCAGGCCGTCGGCCCCCGGAGCGACCTCCCCGGCCCTGGCATCGAGGATGTTGAAGACGTTCACACCTTGTCGGTCGGCCTCGGCCTGCTCGTGGCCGGCGAAGTGGCGGCGATACCAGTCGAGAATCGAACCGGTGGCGGTCTGTCCGGCTTCCAGGGTGTACAGGCCCTCGACGGTCGCGTCGGGATAGCAGCCCGCCCAGCCGGAACCGAAGACCCCATTCTCCGACTGCGCCAGGTGGCAGGTGCTGGAGCCGACGATCGCGGCGACGTCGCCGGGGCCGGTCGCCCCGAGCCCGATCATGCCGAGGTAGGCGTCGATGCCTCCCTGGGCCACGGGGGTGCCGACGGGCAGGCCGAGGTCCTCCGAGGCGCGTGCGGCTGAGGGTTGCCCCCCCCTGCCCTAGTGGCTCGATCCGATCGGGCCACTTGTCGATCAGGTCATCGAGCCCGACGGCCCGCATCATCGCGACCGGCCAGCCCCCCTCGGGCCGGGCGAAATCCCACTTCACCGCGCAGTGGTTCAGCGACAGGCTCCAGTCGCCGGTGAGCTGGTGCATGAACCAGTTGGTACACTCAACGATCCGCCCGGCCCGCGCGTACGTCTCCGGCTCGTTCCGTTTCAGCCACAGCGCCTTCGGCAACATCCACTCGGGAGAGAGCCGCCCCGAGACGTAACGAAGCGACGGGTCGCCGGTCGCCGACAGGTCGGCGGCCTCGCGCGACGACCGCTGGTCCATCCAGAGCAAGGCCGGGCGTAGCGAGTTGCCGTCGAGATCGCAGGCCACGACCGTGCAGGCCGTGCAGTCCAGGCCGATCCCGGCCACCCGGCCGGGGTTGATGTTCCCCGTCCCCAGGGCCGCGCGAACCGCGGCGATCGCCGCGGCCCACCACTGCCGAGGTTCCTGCTCGGCCCATCCCGGACGGGGGTAGCTCGTCTCGATCGGCGCGACCCCGAAGGCAACCGTCTGTCCCTGACGGTCCACCAGAGCGGCGCGAAGGCTTTGTGTTCCCACGTCGAGGCCAAGCAACAACGGTTCGTCGGGCATTAGGGAACTCCGGGGAAGTTCGGGGTGGCTCGACTGTGACCCGGTTCGATCCCCGGAATGTAACGGAACCGGAGGCCCGATGCCATTCGGGAGGACCGATCGCCAGGGCCATTCCAAGGCCCATTTCCGGGAGGGCGAGGCCAACGCCGAGCTATCGGGATGGGATGGGCTCCCCGGGAGGGCGAGGCTCCCGCCGAGCTATCGGGATGGGATGGGCGGCTCGGCGGGAGCCTCGCCCTCCCGGTTCGGGTGTCGCCGCGGCCCTTTGACTGGCCCTGGATCGGTCGCGGCCCCGCGCCCGACCGCCCGGAATCCGGGTCGGACGTGGGGTTTCCGCTCAGAACGCCTTGCGGCTATCGAGGAGGAAGGTGACGGGACCGTCGTTGACGAGCTCGACATCCATGTGGGAGCCGAAGGAGCCGCGCTCGACCGGGGGCCCGGACGCGGCGGTTCGCTCGCAAAACAACTCGTAGAGCCGCTCGGCCTCGGCGGGGCCCGCGGCGGCGTCGAAGCCGGGACGGCGGCCCTTGCGGCAGTCTCCCAGCAAGGTGAACTGGCTGACGACCAGAATGCCGCCACCGATTTGCGTTACGTCGAGGTTCATCTTGCCGGCCTCGTCGGCGAACGCGCGGAGGCCGAGAACCTTCTCGGCGAGCCGGGCGGCGTCCTCGTCGGTGTCCCCCTTCGCGACCCCGAGCAGGACGAGCCAGCCGGCGCCGATCCGGCCGACGACCTCGCCGTCAACGGTCACGGCGGCCCGGCTCACGCGCTGGAGGACGGCTCGCATCGTCGGCTCCGTCGGTTCTCTCGTTCGATTAGCTCGCCAGGGCGTGGGCTTCGGCCAGGTCGTCGCGGGTCTTGTAATCGGTCGGGACGCGGTTGCCGGCCAGGGAACGGTCCGTCCAGGTGGGCAGGTCGCAAAGGCCGCCGCCGCAGTAGAGGTGGTGCCAGAGCTGGGTCGAGACGACGAAGGTCAGCCCCAGGTCGAGCACGCCGCGGCGGGGCGTGATCCGGGGCATCCGCACCTGCAAGGAACGCTGACGCGCCACGGTCTCCGGGTCGAAGTAGCCGGTCGCCCGGAGCGACTCGGGGCTGAGAAGCTGGTCGACCCAGCCGGGCCGGTGCGGGCCGAGGAACGTGCCGGAGAACGTGGCCCGGAACATCGTCTTGGGACGGTTGGCGATTCGGGGCGGCAGCGTCCGGGCCGCGACCTGGCGCAGCAGCCACTTCTCGGTCAGCCCCTTGAGCTTGTACTCCGGGGCGATCCCGGCGCAGAAGCTCATCACGTCGTCGTCGAGGAACGGATACCGCGTCTCGACCGAGTTGTGCATGGCGATGCGGTCCCCCTTCGAGATCATCAGGAGGCCGGCGAGCATCACCTTGTAGCCGACATAGAGCGAACGGTTCAGCGGGTGCCAGCGGCCGATGCGGTCGTTCGTCAGGTCGAGGTCATCATACGGGTCGTGGTCGCCGAGCCGTTCCCACATGCCGTCGCTGTAGAGCAACGATCGCGACTGGGCGATCAGTTCGTACAGGTCTTGCTGGGCGGGCCGCACGCCGTTCATGCCCAGCAACCGGGGGCGTTCTCGGGCATCCCGCCGCCGATGAGCCCCAGGGCGAACTTGCGGCCGAGGTTCGGCAGCCAGGCGCCGGTCACGGAGCCGAGCAGGTTGCGGAGCTTCTGCGACTTGTACCAGACGTAACCGGCCAGGGCCTCGTCGGCCCCCTCGCCGGTCAGCGCGACCTTGTATCCCTGGTCGTGGACGGCCCCGGCGAGCCGCATCAGGGCGGCGCACGAGGTGTCCATCACCGGCCCCTCGGCGGCGACCGTCAGCTCGGGGAAGGCGTTGGCGATCTTCGCCTTGTCCATCATGACGGTCGTCAACGGCGAGCCGAGGGTCTGCGGCCGCCTCGGTCGCCGCCGAACGCTCGTCAGGCCCGGCGTTCTCCAGGCCGATGGTGAACGAGGGGATCGCCCCGCCCCGCTGCCGCGAGCACAGCCCGAGCACGACCGTCGAGTCGAGCCCGCCGCTGATGTAGCTGACGACCGGCACGTCACCGCGGAGCCGGCGCTCGACGGCCCGTCGCAGGCGGTCCTCCAGCTCGTCGACCAGCGGCGTCGGGTCGTCCATGCGGACCTCGTCCCCCTCGTCGGGGAAGTCGAGGTCCCAGTACTTCTGGAGCTCGACGCGACCCTCACGAACTCGGAGAAAATGGCCCGGCGGCAACGACTTGACCCCCTCGAAGAAGGTGCGGGTCGTTCCCGAGCAGAAGAAGTTGAACAGGTGGTCGATGCCTCTCGGGTCCGCCTGCGCCGCGACCATTCCCGAGGAGAGCAACGCCTTGATCTCGGAACCCCAGAGCAGCCAACCGTCGCGCTCGGCGTAGTATAGCGGGCAGATGCCGGCCCGGTCCCGGCCGAGGAGCAGGGTGCGGGTGTTGCGGTCCCAGAGCGAGACGGCGAACTGGCCCCGGGCATGGTCGAACATCTCTGGACCGTGGTCCTCGTAGAGATGGACCCACGCCTCGGTGTCGCAGCGGGTGGCGAGCCGGTGCCCTCGGGCGAGCAGGTCGCGACGCAACTCGGGATACTCGAACAGCTCGCCGTTGAAGGCGACCCAGATCGAGCCGTTCTCGTTGCCGATCGGCTGTCGTCCCCCGGCCAGGTCGACGATCGAGAGCCGGCGGGCCCCAGCGCGACGCCGGGCTCGAGATGAAAGTGCTCGTCGTCCGGTCCACGATGGGCGATCGCGTCGGTCATCGCCGCCAGTCGGTCGGCGGGGAAGTCACGCGCACCGTTGAGGTCGAAGGCGCCGGCGATACCGCACATGAGGGTGGGCTCCCGGTTGCGATTGCGAGGAGGTTATCGAATGGGCGAACCGGAGGGAACGGCCCTGCGAGGGGTTGCGCCGGAGGAGTCAGACGGTTTCCCTCCATCATACCCCACGACTCGGGGGCGCGGCAGGCCGGGTTGACCACACGACATCGCGATGCAGTGCGTGATCGCTTAATTCGTGGTGGGTCGGAAGCCCCCTGAACGGGTGCTCGGACGGGCGTGGTCCTTCCGAATCGCTTGGGCGAGATGGGGAACAGCAGGCGCACGGCAACATTCGACTTGCGACCGCGCAGTCCGGGGGGTTGCCATTCGGGTGAGAGTCTGTCCCGAACGGGGGGCTTCCGGGAGGGCGAGGCTCCGGCCGAGCCGCTCCGGGCGGGGACCGCGGCTCGGCCGGAGCCTCGCCCTCCCACGTCTGGGACCGACTCTCAGCCACGATCGGGCGGTCAACCGTCCGCCAGGTTGACAGCGATTGGAGGGACGACTTTCAACGAGGCACGTCGGCGGGTCGCGCACCAGTAGGCCACCGAACCCAGGGTGGCGGTCAGGAACATGCCAATTCGGAGGATGGCGCCTCGCGGCCCGACGGGGACATAGAATGGCATGTAACTGGTCCTCGACGAGGGTGAATGGTGATCGGGGACAGGACGACCTGCTCGTCGGTGCCCGCGCGAACGGGCGGCCCGTGGTGGCCGTCACAGATGCTGCTCTGACCGGCGAACCGATCGGCGATCTTCTCGGCCAGCCAGGTTCCCAGCAAAGGAATGGTCGTCCGGGTCGTTCCGCACTGGTTCGCGAAGACGACCGGGATGCCAAGGTCGGTGGCGACCCGCGCCGGGATCTCGCCGGACATCGGCCCGATGTGGCCGAGCAGCCAGTGCGGCCGATCGGTGTGCCGGCAGGCGAACCGCGGCCACGCCGCCGCGACGACGGCCACATCGATCCGGTCGCGATACTCATCCCAGACCTTGCGATAGATCATGTCGGCGCAAACGGCGAAGCCAATTCGCCCCCAGGGGGTCCGCACCACCAGCGGGGCGCGGCCGGGGCGGAACCGGAACCGCTCCCAGAACACCAGGTTCCGCTTGCGGTAGACCTGAACCTGACCATCCGGCGTGCAGAACGCCAGCGAGTCGTAGAGGTGATGCCCGTCACTCTCGACGAACCCCGCGGCGATCGCAATCCGCCACTGCCGACTGCGTTCCCGCAACAACGCGAGCGTCGGCCCTTCGTAACCCTCGGCGCACGGGCCGTAGTCGGGGAACAGGCCGTACCCGGTGTTGAACATTTCCGGGAGGACCGCGAGTTCGGCCCCCGCGTCTCGGGCGCGCCGCAGCAGCGTGTCGGCCCGATCACAGTTCGTGGCCACATCCTGCGGTTCGGATGCCATCTGGATCGCGGCGGTCAAGAGCTTCACGGCCGTCCCTCATCCTTGGGGGCGGAAACACGCCCGCCTGGGCGGCCCAGCCCGGCCCGGACGGAGAATTCGTCGATTGCGTCACGTCAAGCCTATCGGCGCACGGCGCACGGCGTCCCGAGCCGAACCCGGCGGGGTCGAGCGAGGCAGACAGTCGTCGGCGCAAGATCCGTAACAGCTTGAACCGCGAGCGATTCGCCCTTCGTCCTGAGGGCGACCCCGGGAACTTTAATGAAAGTCCAGAATTCGAGCCAGCCCAACCGGGGACCATTCCTCACAAGGGTCGATCCGGCCAGGTCGGGACGACGCGCCACGATACCGCTTGCGACCGTCGCATCGCGAATTTTCTAAATAAATTTAAATTTTTTCAATTGTGAAATTGATCAATTTTATAGTTTAGAAATAACATGTCATTATCGAATGGATGATGCTTGGGCGCTGTGTGCGAGCCGGAACGCGACGATAGCGTTTTTGTGACAGGCATCGGCCCAAAAATATTCTGGGGGAGATGTGAATTTTCTTGACTAATTCCTGGCATCATGGAATCGTTGATCTTGCGAGCCGCCGATCAACAGTTCTTGTTTCGTCTTTTCGCGTTGTAATCGGCCTCGCGGTCGTCTCTTCCCGTGTCATGGGGTTCACGTTCGAATTCCCTTCTACTGCTCATTTTCATGAGGGTCGACGACCTGGGCGACGGGGCTGCGCCAGGCCGAGGGAGGTCTAGCCCGAGGAGAAGCCGGATCATGGGTCATTCACATCGTAGTGACAGGCAAGGACGCACACCGTCAAGTCCACGTGGCTTCACGCTGATCGAGTTGCTGGTGGTCATCGCCATCATCGGCGTCCTGATCGCTCTGCTGCTGCCGGCCGTCCAGGCCGCTCGCGAGGCCGCCCGACGCGCCCAGTGCACCAACAACCTCAAACAGATCGGGTTGGGGATGCACAACTACCACTCGTCGAACGACGTCTTCCCGATGGGGCAGGCGGGTGCGGCGTACAAGATCGACGCGGGTGCCGGGCACGGCCCGAGCTCGCTGGTGTTCCTGCTGGGGTACATGGAGCAGCAGCCGCTGTACAACGCGTTCAACTTCAAGATGGGGGCCGTGATCGGCGCGACGGCGGCGCGCAAGGCCATCAACTCGACGGTGGTCCGGACGTCGGTGTGGATCTACCTCTGCCCGTCGGACACGGGGAGCCGCGTGTTCTCGTACGGCACGAATTACGGGGCCAGCGTCGGCCCGCAATACAACACCTACCCGCGGGTCGTCACCTCGCGCGGGGTCGGCGTGGGGATGTTCGCGTTCCGGGTGTCGTATGGCGTCCGGGACGTCATCGACGGGACGAGCAACACGATCGCCTTCGGCGAGAAATTGATCGGCGACAATACGACGGCGACGAAAAACGGCGCCGAGACATATAACTGCCAGCCGTGGCCCGGGTCTCATCCGCAGGGGTCGGGGGCGGACATGATCATGCCGCAGGGGATCGCGGTCCTGACCACGTACATGCAGACCTGCGACGCCCTGCGGTCGGGGACGACCCACCAGGACAACTCCAACGGCTCGTACTGGGCGGCCGGGCGGATGACGCATGGCCCGATGCTCAACGAGATGCTGCCGCCGAACTCGCAGCATCAGGACTGCTATAATTATTCACAGCACACGGGGCTGGAGACGGCGCGGAGTCGTCACTCGGGCGGTGTGAACGCGCTCTTTGCCGATGGCAGCGTCCACTTCATCAAGAACAGCATCATGCCGTTGACCTGGTATCAGCTGGGGACCAAGGCCGGCGGCGAGGTGCTCTCCGCCAACCAGTATTGATCGGAACTGGACCCCGGGCCGTCCGGGCGACGTCTCCGACGCCGCCTGGACCGTTCGGGCACGATCGGATCGATCCGACTTCACGAGAGGAACCGACCTGACCGCGGGTGGGACTCCGTGAAGTGAGCGGCTCGTGAACACGAGTCACAATTCGTCAGCCTGGGTTCCGACCCCAGACGCACAAGTTCCTCGACCGACTGCGTCGAGGCGCTTTCGATCCCAAGACGGGTCGATGAGGCAATCGCTCGGGATGATCTCCCGCGATGCGTCGTGCGGACCTCATGCCGGATCGACCGTGCCGGATGAACCGGCACCGACATGATGATAAGGCGAGAAGCCGGCCCGCGCCGTCGTGTACCGACGGCGCGGGCCGGCTTCTTCGTTGAGGCGTGCGCTGCATCATCCTTCCGGCCCGCTCGCCAGTGTGTCGTGAGCGATCCGGGCCCTTCAGGCCGGCGTCTAGACCACGCAACTCGTCATGGCCCGGAATGACCTCCCGATTGCATGTCGGCGGATCGTAAAGCGACAATCGCCAGGATCATGTCCCGAAAATCCTGAAATCGACATTTTTTTCTTGACGGCATTCGGGTTACGAGAGTACGTATGAGGATGAGATCGCCCGCGAGGCGCGATCATCACGTTCCGGCCCTTTTGCAAATCGTGCCGGGCCCGTTCATCCAGGCAAATCGCCCATTCACTTCGACACATGGATGCAGCTCGGGTTTGAATCGATGATTCAACCATGGATCGGTCCATGCCTTGAGGAATTGTACGCTCATGCAACCGACACGTAAGGCTCGAATTGGCGGCCTCCTCGTGGTGGCCGGTCTTCTCTGGTGGGCCCCGCTCGGGATCACCGGTTGTGGGAGCGACGTTCCCACCGGCGCGTCCACCACCGAGGAGGAGGAACAGGCCCTGGAGGACGAAATGGAGGCCACCGAGCAGTACTACGCCGAGAACGAAGAGTTCTCCAGGGATGCCGGCGGCTCAAGCATGTTTGACGAGTGAGCGTCCCTTTCGGGCCAGTCCGGTTCCGCGACCGTCGCGTCGGGGTGAACCGCCCTGTCCGGTGGGCTTCCGGCGCTTTCGGGGTCAAGACGTCGGAAACGACCCATCATCCCGCACATCTCTTATCACGAAGGAGGATGCCCATGAGTACGCATCCACGTCTTCGCGGCTTCACGCTGATCGAACTCCTGGTTGTCATCGCGATCATCGGTGTGCTGATTGCCCTTCTCCTTCCGGCGGTGCAGGCGGCCCGCGAGGCGGCGCGTCGTGCTCAATGCACGAACAACCTCAAACAGATCGGCCTTGGGCTGCACAACTACCACTCAACGCACACGACGTTTCCGCTCGGGGCGTCGCGCGCGGCGTGTGGTCAACACTGGAACAACAACGGCGTGCCCAAGGAAACCTGGAACGGCTGGAGCGCCCACTCGATGCTGCTGCCGTACATGGAACAGGGCCCGATCTTCAACTCGATCAACTTCAGTTGGGCGGTCACCGGCCATCTCGCGACCCCGGTGAACAAGACCGCGCGGATTACCTATTTGTCGGTGTTCCTGTGCCCCTCGGATGGCATCGCGGGCAACGGCCGTCGCAACAGCTACCTGGGCAGCCGGGGCACCACCGTCTTCCGGGGGACGGCGAACAGGTGTACCGGCCTGTTCATCTACCGCCGGTCGTATGGGCTTCGAGACATCCTCGACGGGTCGGCCAACACGATCGCCTTCTCCGAGGTTCTGGTCGGCTATGAACCCGAGCGGACCAACCGGCATCATCAAAACAGCATCAACGGCCTCTCGTCGGGGAACATCATCAACAACCTGAACGCCTTCAATAACCAGGCGAGGGCGCTCAGCAGCCTCCAGGCCTGCATGGCCGCCTTCCAGAGCGCCAGTCCGTCGAATGCGCCGACGATCCGGAACACCGTGGGGCAATTCTGGGCCGTGGGGGCCTCGGGGTTCACGATCTTCAACACGATCCAGACGCCCAACGACCAGCAGTACAATTTCGGCTCGTGCCGTGTGGGCTGCCCGAAGTGCAACGTCGACCAGTCGAGCTTCGTCCGCGCCTCGAGTAACCACTCCGGCGGCGTTAACGTGCTTCTGGGGGACGGTTCCGTCCACTTCATCAAGAACAGCATCCAGCGGCGTATCTGGTGGGCACTCGGCACCCGGGCCGGGGGCGAAGTGCTGTCGTCCGACCAGTGGAACTAAGGGCGGGCCGGGTTCCTGACGGTCTCCTTGACCGATAGCGAGATCGCACCCCGCATGCGATCAGGGTGGGCCGGAACGATTCGTGGAAATCGTTCCGGTTCGCCTTCTCTTCGTTGATCGGCGCTCGTACGGGGCATCGCCTTCCCGTAATTCCGGTTCGGGGATGACCCTGGCCGATGCCGCCCGTTGCTGGATCGGGGTGCTGTCTCTCAGTGGACCGTTAGCCCGAGGACCGATGTCCAATGCCAGAGGGCCGAGGACCGATGTCCAAAGAGCTTCGGTCGATAGGACGCTCACCATCTCCGGGTCGTTTGTCGATTCAGAACCCGAAGAAGCCGAGCAACCCGCCACGACGCGGTGGAGGGGGGGCCTGGCCGATGCGTCGCAGGGCCTCGGCCCGGTTCTGGAGGTCAGTCGTCGAGGGGATGGTCGCCGGCTGCATCTCGTAGTAGAACTCGCGTTCATCGCGAAGGGTGAACGGCACGAGGTTCTCGGTGAAAAATTCGGTGATGTAGTTGTCGTACCAGGGTGGGGGGACAGGCTGGATGACCTCGGTCGTCTGGAAGCCGTCCGCGATCAGTGTAATCTTGCGCGGGCCGTAGTATGTGAAGCTGCGGGAGGCCGGGGTGGGCCCGACCTCCTCATTGTTGACGATCGCCAGCGCGCCCGGCACGTTCGTGCGGATGGTGTAGCGTCGCTCGACACAACCGACCAGGGGGCCGCACGCCGCGGCACACACCAGGACTCGGGTCGCCCACCCGTTCGGGCTTCGCTTGCGTTCCATGACGAGTGCCTCCGTGCAAGGTTCCCATCCGGCCTGATCGGCCTCCCAATCGTCGGGAAACCGGGTGGCACTCCGCCCGAAGGCTTGATGGACCTGTTGGGTGGGCGCTGTGTGCGGACGTGGCGCCGCGAACCTCGGCCGTACTGCCCGAGCGATCGTCGAATTGAAGAGGGCCGAATCGTATCTCGAAGTTCTCCTGGTGACAAGGCGGGTTGGCGCTCTGAAGGGGCGGTGCGATGATGAGGCTTTCGACTCGAACCGCCACAGGTCGAATTTCCCCTGAGCCTGTCGAGACACGCCTCCATGCAGATCATCCCGACCTCCGAATCACCGGCCGCGATTGATGCCGAATGCCTTTCCCTGGGCGTGTTCGATGGCGAAATGACCCCCCCCTTCGTTTTGGAACACCCGGCAGCACGTTCCCTGGTGTCCCGGCTGTTCGCCTCCAAGGACGTGGCGACAGGGCTGGGTGATGCAACGTTTCTCCACGGCGTGGCCGGTGTGAAGGCCGGTTCGCTCCTGATTTTCGGGCTCGGGCCCAGGGACCACTTCACCCCCGGCAGTGCGTTCCGCGCGGGCGTCTCCGTGGGCAAACGCCTGGCCGGCAAGCCTCGGGAACGGATCGCGGTTGTCCCACCCACGGCGGACATGGGTACCGACCTTGATGCCGCCGCCATCGTCTCCGCGTTCCTGGAAGGAATGATCGTCGGGACGCGAGGCCCGGACCTGAAGAAGTCGGAGCCCACAAGGCACCCGTTCCGCACGTTGATCGTTGCGTCCCCCTTCCGCGAGGACGACCCCCGGAACCTCGACCTTGGGGCCCTGTTGCACCGGGCGCAGATCGTCGGGGAGGCGGTGAACCTGGCTCGGGACCTGGTGAATACCCCGCCGTCCGAGAAGCCGCCGACCCGACTGGCGGACCGTGCCCGGGAGGTGGCCGAATCGGCCGGGGTGGTCGTCGAGGTCTGGGGCCTGGATCAAATCCAGCGCGAGCGGTTTGGGGGGTTACTCGGGGTCTCGGCGGGATCCACGGAGCCGCCCAGCTTCGTCATTTTGAGATACCGAGGCGCGGGGGGCAACGCGCCGCGGCTCTCGCTCGTCGGTAAGGGGGTGACGTTCGATTCCGGCGGGCTCTCCTTGAAGCCCTCCGCCTCGATGGAAGATATGAAGGCCGACATGTCCGGGGCCGCCACGGTGCTGGCCACAATCCAGGCGGCGGCACGGCTCGGGCTGGCGGTGGACCTCGATGGCTACCTGATCCTCACCGAAAACATGACCGGCGGCGCGGCCATGAAGCTCGGCGATGTGCTGACCACCCGCGACGGCAAGACAGTCGAGGTCCTGAACACCGATGCTGAGGGTCGTTTGATCCTGGCCGACGCCCTCAGCTATGCCGCCGAGCAACATCCCGGGCGTGTCCTTGACCTCGCCACGTTGACCGGGGCCTGCGTGGTGGCGCTCGGTACACAGGTCGCCGGACTGTTCAGCAACGACGAGGAATTCGCCCACGATCTTCAGGCGGCATGCCGTCGAACGGGTGAGCGAACCTGGCGACTCCCGCTCGATGACGACTACGATGATCTCCTGAAAAGCCATGTCGCCGACCTGAAGAATGTCGGCGGGAAATGGGGCGGGGCGATCACCGCCGCCAAGTTCCTGCAGCGTTTCGTCGGGTCGACCCCCTGGGTGCACCTGGACATCGCTGGGCCGAGCTGGGCCGACACCGAGACCGCCACGCGCGACGTCGGGGCGTCGGGTTGCTTCGTCCGTTCTCTGGTTGTTCTGCTGGAGACCGAAGCGGAACGCTAGGTTCCGGTTGCGACGGAAGCCGTGCTCGAACGAGGCTGCCGAGGCCGCTCGACTGCGCAAGCAGATGCCCATCGCGACAGGTCAGGCGCCTGTGCGACCACGATCGATTCATGACATGGGCGGAGGAAAGGAGGCGCGAATCGGAATCGCGAGCGAGAACCAGGCCGTTGGAGAACCACCACGGCGACTCAAGGCGAGTGATTCCATCCGTCACTGCGACCAGCATTCAAAGCGACGGTTTGTTGCATAACCGGGTGACGAGCTGACACTCGATCCGCTTGCTGTTGATGTTCAGGGCGAGCAGGATGTCGAAGATGCTGTCCATGGGCAGCGAGTTGTCGAGGGCCCAGAGAATGATTGACAGGTTCTCGCCGTGCTCCTTCAACTGCCGGACAATCTCGCTGACGTATGTCGAATCCTGGAACTTATTTCGGAGCAGCCCGAAGTCGTCGTGATCGAGTTCGATCCAGAAGTTGAGCCCTTCGAGATGTTCCAGCCACCTGTTCCGAAGGTATCCGTTCCAGTGGGAGCGGACCCAGTTGAGGATCGCTTGTTCTCCGAGGTCCCGACCCGCTTTCTCGGATTCGATCCATTTGTAGCGATTTGCCTCTTCCACGCAGTCTTCGTGGACGCTGAGGCGAGCCGGTGGGGCGATACACGTGGACATCGTCACCTCCCAGTCCCTGCATCCTTGCGCATCGCGATTCTACCAACGACTCGAAAGTCTGCCAATGCCGATTCGAACCCAGGCAAGGGTCGGCTCGGTCCTGCACTTTCGGGTACTCTCTGACCCACCAGCCCATCGGATCGATTCCGCGATCGTGATGTTTACGATGGTCCCGATCTGGTCGATCCTAGCTGCAGTTCATGTGCCAGGCAAGAGCCCGATCAATTTTTTTTTGAAATTGCTTAGTAAGCGGAATAGATGCCTGCGAACCCGAACATTCGCGCGAATCCGCCTGTCCCAATCGACGCACGTTCTTTCGATACGTCACAATCGTGGAGGGGTCTGCTGAAAGTATAGATCGGTTCGGATACCAGAGAAGCTTTGAGCTTCGCGAGAAAGTGGCCGCCCTCAGGGGCCCATCTGGTGAACACGGGGAGTTTCCTGGCGGCGGCTCGGTTCAACCCGCCGGGAGATCGTCCTCGGTCGTGGGGAACCAGGCGATTGATCGACCGATCAGGGCGGCGACTCCCGAACGGCCGATCGCCAGGGGCCCGATTGGATCGGATGCGATGGTACGCCAACGAGCGCGACCGGCCAGGTCGGTGCATTGCAGGTTCTCGCCGTGCCGGAAGACGCGCACGACTTCTCCGTCCGGGCCGTTGCCGAAGAGCGAGAGGGACGCGTCCACGCGACCCTGGAGACGCGCATGACCGGCGCCGTCGAAGGCCAGGGCACGGCCGTCGAGCCCTTCCACGACCAGGTGAGCCGGCAACTCGTGAAGTTGCCAGGATTCCCAGGGGACGGGCGATTGCCAGAGCACGCGGCCATCACGGCGGTGCCCGGCGAGTACCTGAGCGTGGCGCGCGAGGGTGATCCAGGCGACATCAGGGGGGGAACCGGCCGGGGCGACGGACAGAGCGAGGGCCTCGGCGGGGTCGGCCGCATACCGGCCGGCCGGTTCGCCGGAGGGGTCGAAGATGAGCAGTTGCCCATCGTCGGTCGTCAACGCCGTCGAGGCGTCGGGCCCGATCGCCAGTTCCTCAACGGGTGACTTCAACTCCCGCTTCCAGACCCAGCGCCCCGCGGGGGTCGCACGACCGAGACGGTCGCGTTCCTGGACGATCGCCAGGCCGTAGGTGTCTGGCTGGACCCGAAGATGCGTGATTTCGAGGAAGTTCATGTCCAGCCGTTCGGCGACGTTGCGCCTCGCGTCGAACAGGACGATCTGACGGTCGGTGGCGGCGACGATCCAGCCGGGCGCGGTTCGGAGGATTCGCCCCACCCCGACGATGCTGGGCGCCTCGCCCAGAATGCCACCGGCCTGTGAGAGCAACTGGAGGCGGTTTCGGTTGGTCATCACGCCGATGCGGGGCGGATCGTCGAGCACCGCCACGACGGCCGTCTCGGCCTGCTCGTCGGTCTGGGCGACGGGGACGGTCCACGAGGGCGACCGCAGGGAGCTGGAACGCGCGGGAGACCTCCGGTTCGGCTGCGTCCGACCGTTGCGCTCGGCTGACCAGGTCGAGGCGTACGATCTCTCCGGTCGGCAGACCGTAGATGAGGTATCGACCCAGGGCATCGCATTCCAGGGCGATCGGCCCGCGCGGCAGGCCGGTTTTCCAGCGGACGTTTCCCGCCCCGTTGAGGATCGACAGCTCTCCCTCGGTGGTCGCCACGGCGATCGTCCGGCCGGGGTAGTCGGGCACGGAGTGGGCGGCGGTCCCGCCCAGATGGTAAGCCCCCTCGTTGCGGCCCCGGGCGTCGAATCGCTGGATCCCGTGGGTGTAGCAACTCGCCAGGATCATGCCGCCATCGCCGGTCGCTTCGAGACGACCGATCTTCGACATGACGTTCCCTCGCCAGATTTCCTCGAACTCCAGCCCTCCCGATCCACCGCGCGGGGCCATCTCGATCCCAAAGACGGTCCCGTGGGCCGACGCTCCGATCAGCAAGGGGCGATCGGCGACGAACCGCACCTGCGCGAGCGACTGGAGGGTCTCGAACGTGCCGGCTGACTTGCCGTAACGAGTGTAGACCTGGGTTCGTCCCATGTTCGAGGCGACAGCGACGTACCGGCCGTGCGGGTCGACGGCCAACGTGCGTGCGTCCGTGATCGCGGGGCGGTCGGCGATGGGTTCCAGGTCGCCATCGAGCAGCAGTAG
The DNA here is from genome assembly GCA_963779675.1 of uncultured Isosphaeraceae bacterium. Taxonomy (GTDB): domain Bacteria; phylum Planctomycetota; class Planctomycetia; order Isosphaerales; family Isosphaeraceae; genus CAVZZM01. Next base: position 757,682 of record CAVZZM010000008.1, on the reverse strand, counting down.
ACGGGGGCCCTCGAGCAGGACCGCGACGAGCGTACCGACGTCATCGGCGGCGGCGGCCAGGATGGGGCCGGGGGCACGGCCGTCCGCGCGTCGCTCGGAACGGGGGCCGAAGAGCACCAGGTGGTTGGCCTCGTCCCAGGCCAGCAGCGACTCGGCCTCTCGGGCCAGCGCCAGCCCCGCCAGCGGGGCATCGGTCAAGGCCGTCCACGAGACGGTCGGGTCGAGCCGTGAGCCGGGGCGTTGGGTCTCGGGCATGGGGTGATCAACACGAGTTCGACGGTTACGGTTGGAGGCGTCGTCAACGACACGAGCGGCCGGGTGATCGGACACCACCCCGGATCGCTCGTGATCGACGCGGGTTGCGTGAGTCGGCGCCGTTCAGCCGGCGGCGCGATAGGACATCCGGTGGACCTGCTGGATGGCGGTTCGGAGGACCGGATCGGTCTCCGGATCGCCGAAGATTTTGCGGAGGTAGGTCCGCCATCGGCGGCCGGCCGGGCTCGAACGGTCACCGCGGTGTCGGGCTCGACGCCCTGCTCGCTGTAGGGCCGATCCGTCGGCGAGAAGAACTTGGCCGTCGTCAACTTCAAGCCGGCCGGGGCGGAGTGGAGCGGGAAGATGCTCTGAACCGATCCCTTGCCGTAGCTCCGCTCGCCGAGGATGGAGGCCCGGCCGTGGTCCTGAAGCGCCCCGGCCAGGATCTCGCTGGCGCTGGCGCTGTCGTGATCGATCAGGACGGACATCGGGAAGGCCCAGGAGGCGTCGTGGTGGGCTCGATAGACCGCGCTCTGGCCGCTCGCGCGACCTCGGGTCGAGACGATCACGCCCTCGTCCAGGAACAGGTCGGCCATCTCGACGGCGACGTTGAGCAGGCCGCCCGGGATTGCCGCGAAGGTCCAGAACCAGGTGACGCATCCCCTGGCGGAGCAGAGAATCGACCGCGGCTTTCAACTCGTCGGTCGAGGTCTTCTGGAAGCCGATGAGCTGGATGTAGCCGACCCCGGAGGCGGGGTCGACGATCTTCGCCTCGGCGACGCTCTGAACCTCGACCGGCCGTCGGGTCAGGGTCAAGGTGTGCGAGACGACCATCGCGAAGGACGGTGATCATCACGGGAGAGCCCTCGGCGCCCTGGAGCCGGTTGGCGGCGGCATCGAGGTCGAGCCCCCGCATCGGCTTGCCGTCGACGTGGGTGATCCGGTCGCCGGCCGCGAGCTTCGCGTCCCAGGCCGGCCCGCCCTTGAGCACGCCGACCAGCAAGCAGCCCGAGATCGTCCTGCTTCAGCTCGACGCCGAGGCCGACGAAATTGCCGTCGATCATGGCATAGAGGTCGTCGAGCCGATCGGGCGTCAGATAGCTGCTGTAGTCGTCGAGCGAGTCGCAGGCGCCATAGGCGAACTCCAGCACCACGGGCGGCAGCGCGATGCCGGCGGCGAGACGAGCCTGCTCGCAGGCCGCCAGAACCTCGGCGCGAGCCTCGGCACGGGTACGCACGGCCAGAGCCTGTCGTCGAGTCAGCAGCGTGTTGCGGAGCCAGCGGATTCGCTCCGGATCGGCGTCAGGAGCATTGACACTGAGGAACGCCGGGTCGCGCAGGGCGACCTCCAGGTTATCGTAGCCATGCCGCATCAAGGGAACCAGTGCCGACGGGCTCGACATAGTTCGACTCGATCCGCTCGAGGATCTCGTCGAGCAGTTCCAGGGCCTGCTCGCGCGGCAAGCGGAGCAGCACCTCGCGAAAGCTGCGGTCCTGGTAGCGCTTCCCGAGGCGATAATGCGACTCGCACAGGCGGAGGCGGTGGCGGAGGTCCACCGCGGGAGGGCCACTGTTCCAGGGCATCCTGGTAGATCTCGATCGCCCCGGGCCAGTCGTGACGACGCTCCAGCTCCAGCGCCTCGTTCAGGGCCTGATCAGCCTCGGCATCCGGGTCAACAGTCACGGCGGCCAGAGGGTCGGCCGCGGCGGGTGGCCTGGCCTGTGCCGGATCGACCGGGATCGTCCCCAGCCACCAGCATCAGGAGGACGAACCACGGCCATCGGCGCACGTCTCGGGCTCGCATCGCGATCAATCCTCCCACCTTGTGGGGGTGGCGGGGATCGCGAGCGCTGTCGAGGCGGCCTGGTATCCGGGTGCCGATGGGCGCGTGGGCCGCATGAGGGGACAGGCGGCCATCGATGCGCGACGGGATCCGGGGTCCGAGCCGAACCGAGGCGTCTCCGATCCGTCCGCACACCGTTCCCTGGGTGCTATTACTGCAAGAGGCAAATCCATGGTTCGGCGGGCGCGACGGCGGAGGGGACGGCCACCGAAGGGCGAGCCCCTCTGCGAGTCGGTCCGAGGAGCGAACCGGGCGCTCCGTCCCGATCCGCCCTCTGCCTGGGATTATAACATACGAGACGGGCTGGCAAGTTCGTGAATGACGATGTCGTGAACCCGATCGATTCGGCCGAGGGGATACGATCCGTATAGCCACCAGCCTCGAACCCATCGGGCACGTCCCATGCCAGAGCGGACGATCGAACCGATCGAACGTGAAGCGCGAAGCTCTCTCCGTTGCGAAACCCTCGTTTCCGAAAGGGGATGGACATCGTGGTACTCTGTCACTCCCTCGATCGGCCGGACTTTCCGACCTCACGTGGAAGTTGCCGCGAATTGTTGCAATCGCGGTCGCCGGGACTCGCCCGCGCCCGCCTTCGATAATTGGACCGACGCGGTCCCGGCGGTCCTCCCGGGTTGCAACCCGGGAGGACCGCCGGACGCGAGGCCCTGAGCTCAGCGCTGGAGGCCATTCGTCTCATCGATGACGTACACCTCGTCCGCGTCAAGGCGGCCCAGCTCGGTCGTCTTGCCGGACGGCCAGGTGATCGTGACGGCCTCCACGCTCTCGGTCGCGCCGAGGCCGAAGGTCAACGGATGCTCGACCGAGGAGAGGTAGCCCTTGGCAGGGAAGAGCTGCCGGCGCTGGGTGCGTCCCCCGGCCTCAACGCTCGACCTTCGCCCCGATGGCGTCGCGGTTCGAGTCCGTGCCGACCAGCTCCAGGCGGAGCCAGTGGTTCCGGTTGCCGCCGTCGTTGCGGAGCAGCAGTGGGCGGCCGCCGTTGGAGGTCAGGACGACGTCGAGGTCGCCGTCGCCGTCGATGTCGGCATAGGCGCTGCCGCGGCCGACGATCGGGCGGAACAGGTCGGGCCCGGCCGAGCTCGGGGCCGACCGGGACGAACAGGCCTCGTCCGCCCTGGCCGGAGTTCCAGAAGAGCTGGGCGGGCTGCGCGTACGTCTCGCTCGCCTGGACCAGGCCGATGTCGCTCTCCAGGTGGCCGTTGGCCGAGGAGCAGGTCCTGGCGGCCGTCGAGGTCGTAGTCGAAGAAGAACAGGCCGAACTTCAGCGGCGGCTGGGTCGGGGCGCCCAGGCCGTAGATGTTCGCCAGGTCGGAGAACTGGAGGCTGGCCGGGTCGTCGACGACGTACAGGGCCGCCATCTCGTTGGCGAAGTTGGCGATGGCCAGGCCGAGCGAGCCGTCGCCCTTGAAGTCGGCCCAGTCGATGCCCATCGCCCCGCGGCCTGGCCGGCCTGGTCGAAGGCGATGCCGGAGATCATGCCGATCTCCTCGAACGTGCCGTCGCCCTGGTTGTGGAACAGGAAGTTCGGCACGGTGTCGTTGGCGACGGCCAGGTCGACGAGGCCGTCGCCGTCGATGTCGTACGGCGCGACGCCCAGCGACTTGGCCATCGGGGCCTTCAGGTCGGGCGTGCGGATCGCGATGCCGGCCGCCTCGGCGTCACGTCGGTGAAGGTGCCGCCGTCGTTGCGCAGGAGGGTGTTGAGGGTGCCGTTGAAGGCCGTCGGCGGGTCGTAGGCCAGGCTGTCCTGTGCCGGCGAGGTGGGTGGTGATGCCGCGGTCGATCTCGGGCGACCAGATGACGTAGTTGCAGACGAACAGGTCGAGGTCGCCGTCGTTCTCCATGTCGAAGAACGCCGCGCTGGATTGCCAGCCGTCGCCGGCGCGGGCGTTGGCCTGCTCGGTGACGTCGGTCGAACGTGCCCGCCGTCGTTGCGGAACAAGTGGCCGCCGCCGAGGGCGGTCAGGTAGAGGTCGGGGTCGCCGTCGTTGTCGTAGTCGCCGACGGCCACGCCCATGCCGTGAGGGTCAGGTTCAGTCCGGCGGACTCGGTGACGTCCTCGAAGTGGCCCGTGCCGTCGTTGCGGTAGAGGGCCTGGGTCGGCGAGGGCTGTCGAACGCGCTCGGCGTCCTGCCCCGGCCAGGGGGCGGAGTTGACGAAGAGGAGGTCCTGGTCGCCGTCGCCGTCGTAGTCGAGGAACGCCACGCCCGAGCCCATCGTCTCGGGCAGCAGCTTCTCGCCCTGGGCGAAGTTGCGGTGGACGAAGTCGATGCCGGCCTCCTCGGTGATGTCGACGAACGTGACGTCCGGCAGGCTCTCCGGGGCGGCGACCGTCGGGGTGATGGGGGCGACCGGCTCGGCGATGACCGGCGCGGGGGCCTCCGCGCCGCAACCGGAGAGCGAAGCCGAGGCGAGAAGCGCCGCCAGGGCCCCGAGCCGGGCCGATCGGCCGTGTTGATGTTGTTTCGAGACGTCGCGGGCCGGCGACCCCATCGTTTGCCGGGTCGGACAGCATCCGGGCCGGTGTTGCTGTTTCGTGGGCCTCATCGTCAAGCGTCCTCCCCGTCGAGGGTGGTCGAGGTCGAGTCGGTACGGATTACCCCCGCCGGGGACGGATCGGCCGAGGTCTTTGGTGCGGAAACTGTGTTCGGTTCTTGAATTACGTCGCTCTTTGGCGAGGCGACATCCGGGCGGTGCAGGGGATGGATGACGATCGAGGCGGCGTTCTGGTTGGCCGCCGGGTTATTTGCTGCGGGCGATTGCCACGGCGCGGCCGGCGGCGGTCTCGTCGGGGCGGAACATGAGGTGCATCGCCTTGTGGGTTGCCGAGAGGGTCGACGCGATCGCGGCGCGGGCGATCGGATCGGTCTCCTGAGTGAAGACTGGACCGAGCGTCACGACGACGCCGTGGAGCGGGTCGAGCCGCGAGTGGAACTCGGGCCGGGGCTGGGCGAGGAACCTGGCGATGGTCGCCTCCAGGTCCCTGGCTCGTGCCCCACGCTGGGCCGGCTCGGCCTTCGGGTCGGCGGCCGCCGCGGCCTTGTGGGCGATCTCCTCGACGGTGTAACCCTCCCAGCGGCGGTCGTAGTGGGCCGGGGGCAAACTGTCGGTGTCCTCTCCACGGGCGAGGTCGGCATAGGCCAGGCCGAGCCCGTAATGGGCGGCGACGTTTTCTGAGTCGAGTTCGAGGGTGCGTCGCCAGGTGGCGACGGCCTCTTTCATGAATGCCCTTCGCTCGGCGCTGCCGATCGGCTCGACCCGGGCGCGGTTGTACAGAGTCATGGCCAGGTCGTTGATGACCTCGTAGTCCTGGCTGAAGTCGAAGCTTGCGGTCGGGGATCTTCGTTGCCAGGACATCCCGGAAGTTGGCGATGGCCTCGTCGAGGTAGCCGTAGGCGGCATTGACCTGGCCGGTCAGCCAGGTGATGGTCCAGGGGGCAGTCGGCCTGGGATCGTGGCGGGCGGCCCGGTTCAGGGCATCAAGGGCGCCGGGGAATCGGCCTCGCGGAACAGGACGCGGGCCAGGTTAACGTAACCGTCGACCTTGTCGTAGTCCTCCGCGACCTTCGTGAAGACCGCGCGGGCCTGGCGGAGTTCCCCCTTGTCGAGGCCGGTGGCCCCGCCTTCGAGGAACAGGCCGATGCCGTAGTCGTTCCAGCGCTGCCACTCGTCCGGTGATCGGCGAGGCGGTCGTTGTCGACATCCGGGCCGCCCGCGACGGGCAGGGTGATGGTGTCGCGGGCCATGACGACGACCGGCAGTTCGGGCCCTTCACCCGGACCGAAGATGTAGTCCATGTACGTGCGGTCGAACTTGCGGTAGTTGACCTTCGCCTCCAGGGTGAGCGGCCCGGTGACGTCCTTCGGGCACGTCCAGGCCGAAGTGGACGACCTGGCCGGCGCCGGGGGGGATCTGCTTGTTGTAGAGCGGGACGAAGATGTCCTGCGGGTTGCGACGGTCGATCCGGTTGCCGTGGCGGTCGAGCATGTAGACGTTGATGAAGTGGGCGTAGGGGTCGACCGCGCCGTCCGGGCCGATGCCGCCGGAGTGGCCGATGACCTGGCCGTCGCCGTCCTTGACCAGCAACTCGACCCAGATCTCGTTCGAGTCGACGGTCCCCTGGCTGAACAGGTGGCCGACGCCGAGCGTGCGGACGACCGTCTCGACCAGGTACGAGCCGCCCGGTTCGAGTGTCGGTGTTTCCGGCCGCAGGGGGGCGATCAGCTCGCCGTCGATCCGTCCGCCCTTCGCGGAGGCCGAACAGGTCGACGCGCAACTTCTTGTCCTCGAAGGTACTTCGCGTGGATCTCGGCGATGTCCTCGCGGCCCCGGATGGTGGCCAGGCCGGTGTTGGCGGCCGGGAAGAGGTGGTCGTGGACCTCGCGGCCGCCGTCGCCGTCGAAGTCTCGGGCGGCGAAGTCGTTCGAGTCCTCCAGCGGCATGTGGCACTCGGCGCACTCGGTCTTGGCCACCTCGGGATAGTAGAACGACCGCGCCCCGCCGCCGGAGACGCCCGAGAGCAGGAACGGGTCCCAGTGGTTCTGGCCCCGGGTGAACTCCTGGTAGTGGTTCAAGGCGAAGGGCAGGTTGACCTTGTGGCAGGTCGAGCAGAACTTCGAGTCGCGGTGGACCTCCGGCTTCAGGAACGTCTTCTTGTGCAACTCGGGCTTCGCCTTGACGAGCGTCTGGTTGATCCACTGGAGGACCGGGTTGTCGCTGTTGGCGAACGGGTAGTGCTGGGGCTCCTCGATGGTGTAGTCGGCGTTGCCGCGGGTGCTGTTGACGTGGGTGATCGCGTGGCAGGCCGTGCAGGTGATCCCGGCCTGGCTGCTGGCGGTGTTCACGTCGTCGTAGTCGGGATCGTCGAAGGCCCCCGAGAAGAACGGCACCGGGTCGTGGCAGCCGGCGCACCAGCGGGCCGCGCGGGTGTCGCCGTCGCGTTCGAGGCTGACGCGGCGGGTCTCCCGGACGGCGAACAGGTACGCCGGGTTGTTGAACGAGCTGAAGTGGTGCGCCGAGTGGAACCAGCCCTCGTAGGCGTCCTGGTGGCACTGGAGGCAGTAGTCGTCCATCATCATCGCCTCTTCCGAGATCAGCTTGCCCTCGGCCAGCTTGACCGCGGAGGGGAAGGTGTACTTGGGGTCGGCCCGTCGGATCGGTGCGGGGGTCGTGGGAGTGCAGCAGGCCCATCGCCAGGACGAACACCGCCACGCCCCCGAGCCAGACCTTGGCGTACTCCCACTTCACCCGCGGGCCCGGCCATCCGGTGCCAGAGGTACAGCCCGACGGCCAGCAGCGGCACCAGCACGTGCAGCCAGTAGCTGACCGAGCGGACGGCCGGGTCGCGGACGTCGATGACCCCCTCGACCCGGACCAGGACCAGGCCCGTGATCAGGATGACCAGACCCGCCGCCAGCAGCGCCAGCCCGTAACGGACGGCGGTCTTGTTCGGCCGCTTCCACGAGGTCGCCAGGTGGGCGAAGCCGAACGATCAGGAACGGAACCAGGAACGCGAACCCCAGCACCAGGTGCAGGAGGAACATCAGCATGTAGAAGTAGGTCTGTTGGAGCGTGCCTCGGGACCATTCCAGGAACGAGACGCTGGCCAGATAGGCCCCGTTGGCGCCCAGAACGGCGAAGCCGATCAGGGTGGCCCACAGCAAGGGCCGGAGCCGGGCGCCGATCGCGGGCTTGTAGACCAGCCCGCGACGATCCCGCAACGGTGGCTGGGGTGGTGTGGTCGTGGACATGATTGAGAAGGAACCCTCGGATGAGCGTGATGAATTCGGTGAGGATGGATGTTCGGGTCGCGATGCCCAGTGACGCGAGCCACGGTCCTCGTAGATCGGACTTTCGCCTGACGGCCTGACTGGGGATGTCAGGCGAAAGCCTGACCCACTGCTGACCGACAAAGTCTAGTAGTAGGCCGCCAATGACAAAACGCAGGGATAACAGATAACAGATGACAGATGACAGATGACAGAAGTCTTTTGTCATCATGGAATTCTGTCATCTGTCATCCCACAGTTTTAGAGGCTGCCCGTCGACTACGAAGACTACGAGGACCGTCTCGCACTCCCTTTCAGTTGGTTTTCTGCAACGCGCGGGCGATCCGGGGCGATGCGTGCGATGGCGCGCTTCGACCTGCGGCATCAGCGCCTTGCGGGCCGATTCGGGAAAGTGCCAGACGATCCAGAACGTCGCGTCGGAATCGGGGATTGCCAGGGCCACCCGCCGGGTGAGGACGAGCCCCGGATCGGTCGCATCCGATTTGTCCGTATCGACTTGCTTCGCCACTCCCGTGACGGGTGTCGCGAGCCGGGTCCCGTCGCCGGGCGCGACGACCTCGACGCGCAGCCGCGTCCACTCCCCCCTCTCCCAACCGTTCGATGCGGTGGGTGATCTCGGTGGCGCCCGGGAAGGCGTCGTATCGGTTGGCCTCGCCCCGGGCGATCTGTTCGGCCGTGGCGCCGGGGTTGGGAAGGGTGCGATAGAACACCAGCGACGCCCCTTCGGGACCGTTCCAGGCCGCGACCGGCCGGCCGGGGACGACGTGAGCGTCGAGAGGGGCCGGTTGCCAGCCCTGCCCGGTGTCACCCGAGGCGCCTCGGCGGGGCGCCCCGTCGCGGCATCGCAGCCGGTGAACATCATCAGCAGCGGCGCAGCCAGAACCATCGCGGCGGCCCGGATCGACCGGAGCGCAACACGGAACTCATGATCTGGAAACATTCTCGGCGCATCCCGAATGCCAGGGCCTCCGACCCTCCAGGCGCAACGGTGCCGCCGAGGCCGACGCGGCACCGCCCCTCAGTCGCGAAACCGGTTCGCGCGGGGCGGGCGTTCGGGAGCGTCGGTGATGTGGTGGGGATGAGGCGAGGAGGGTTCCACCACCAATCGCACGCCAGAGGGCGGAACGGGGCCCACGATGGCCTCGTGAAGACCGACGGCGCCGGGTGGTGAAAGCGTCTGGAGGCTGGCCCGGCACCTCTTGCGAGCAGGGGAGCCGATCCAGCCGAGACGGTCCGGAAGGGACGTGCCGGACCACGATCGGGCGGCCCCAGTCGGCCTCCAAACCGAATTCGGGACGATCCGGCGCATGACATCCCATCGCGGCAACCGGGCGGGCCTCGACGGCGAGCGCCGACGGCGACCATCGCGAAGAGAGTCAGCGAACGAAGCCGGCGAGTGCGGCCCGGATCAGCGGCCACTCGAAGGCACTCCCGATCATCAGAAAATCGTCGATTGGGTTCCGATCGAGACTGGAACCCTTATTACATGAGAGACGGATCACGATTGTCAAGACGCAGGTTGTCCGGGGCCGGGTCATTCCCAGGGTCGGTTTCCGGGAGGGCGAGGCTCCCGCCGAGCTATCGGGATGGGCGGCTCGGCGGGAGCCCCGCCCTCCCGAGCTGTCGGGATGGGCGGCTCGGCGGGAGCCTCGCCTCACTGCCGCTCACTCCTCAATGGCCAACGCAAGTCTTTCTCCAAAAATACGTTAACTCGTTCCCACGCTCTGCGTGGGAACGCATTCTTCGACGCTCCGCGTCGTCCGGGGCATCGGCAAAGAGGCCGCGGAGCGGCCCGGACGGCATAACCACGCGGAGCGTGGGAACGAGTGATTTCGGTGTCGTCACCGAAGATGTGCGTCGCGGTGGCCTCGCCCTCCCGGTTCCTTGTCGCATCGGACTTTGGAATGACCCTGAGTTTCCGTGCCGGTGGGTTGAGCCGGGGCATTGGGGTGACCTACAATCGAGCCTTCTCCGCTCGACCCGACGACTCCAGGAGCCCGAGGGCCTTTCTTCCTCTTCCACCTCGGTCAGGCTCCGCCTACCCGTTCTCTCAGGACTGACGCCCATGACGCGCCGATTTCCCTACGGCTGGTTCCTGGTTCCGACGTTGCTGGCGATCACACTCGGCGCAGTCTGGGCTTACGACGACCCGACGGAAGACGAGGACCTCGCCAGGGAACTCCCCCGAGTCCCGGCGGTCGAGCCCGAAAAGGCCCTGGGGACGTTCCAGGTCCACGACGGCTTCCGACTCGATCCGGTCGCGGTCGAGCCGCTCCTCACGGACCCGGTCGACGTGTGCTATGACGAGGATGGCCGGCTCTACGTCGTCGAGATGCGGGGCTATCCGTTCCCGGAAAACGTCCCCGCGGGTCGGGTGCGACGGCTGGAAGACACGGACGGCGACGGCCGGTTCGACAAGGGGACCACGTTCCTCGATGACCTCTCGTGGCCGACCTCGGTCGTTCCTTACGACGGCGGGGTCTTCATCGCCCAGCCGCCCGACATCCTCTATGCCAAGGATACCGAGTGGCGACGGCGTGGCCGACGTTCGGAAGGTCATGTTCAGCGGGTTCGGGACGCAGAACGTCCAGGCGCTGGTCAACGGCTTGCAGTGGGGGCTGGACGGCTGGATCTACGGGGTCAGTGGCGGGAACGGCGGCGAGATCAAGAACCTGAGCCGGCCGGACGAGGCGCCGGTCGTGCTCCGTCGTCGCGACTTCCGGTTCCAGCCGGACGGCTCGGCCTTCGAGGAGGTTTCCGGAGGAGGGCAGTTCGGCCACAGCGCCGACGACTGGGGCCATCGGTTCACCTGCAACAACAGCAACCACATCCGACAGATCGTCCTTCCGGCCGATGCCGTTGATCGCAACCCGTTCTACTCGCCGTCGTCGGTGATCGCCGACATCCCGGCGGAAGGGCCGGCGGCGCCGGTGTTCCGGATCAGCCCGATCGAGCCCTGGCGGATCGTCCGCACCCGTCGGCGGGCCTCCGACCCCGCCTTCGTGAAGCGGGCACCGGCCACCGAGCTGGTGCCGGGCGGCTTCTTCACGTCGGCGACCGGCGTGACGATCTACCGGGGCACCGCCTACCCGCCGGAATATCGGGGCAACGCCTTTGTCGGCGACGTCGGCGGCAACCTCGTCCATCGCAAGACGTTGTCGAAAAACGGGGCGATCTACGAGGCGACCCGGGCCGACGAGGGGGTCGAGTTCCTGGCCTCGACCGACAACTGGTTCCGACCCGTGAACTTCGCCAACACGCCGAACGGCACCTTGCTGATCCTCGACATGTACCGGGAGACGATCGAGCACCCACTCTCGATCCCCGACGACATCAAGGCCCACCTCGACCTGACCAGCGGCCACGACCGGGGACGGCTCTACGAACTGGTGCCGGCCGACGGCTTCCAGCGTCGGGAGCGGCCGTCCCTGAGCACGGCGAAGGTCGCGGAACTGGTCGACTTGCTGGCCGACCCGGACGCCTGGTGGCGCGAGACCGCCCATCGATTGCTCATCGAACGGAAGAACCCCGAGGCCACCCCCCTGCTCCGCCGCGTCGTGGAGAATGAGAAGTCCTCGCCGCAGGCCCGGTTGCACGCCGCCTGGGCCCTGGAGGCCCTCGGGGAACTCAAGGCGAGCGACATCCTGGCGATCATCGACGACCCGGAGCCGGGCCTGCGCGAGAACGCGATCCAGCTCGCGGCCGGTCGGGATGATCCGGCGCTTCAAAAGGCCATCGCCGAGGCCGCCGTGGACGACGACCCATTCGTCCGCTTTCAGGCGGCCCTGGCACTGGGGGCCGGCGACAACCCGCATGCGTCGAAGGCCCTCGCGGACCTCGCCTTCGGCGAGCCGGTCGACGCCTGGACCCGCGCGGCCGTCCTCTGCTCGGCGACCCCCGAGCGCGCCGCGGGGATGCTCCTGACGCTTGGCGAACGGGATGCCGAGGCTCGAAAACGGGGGCGCCCTGGATCGAGGACCTGGCGGTGCTCGCGGCGGCTGGTAGCCAGGCGGAACAGGTCCGCGCGCTGGTGAATGCCGCCGTCCGTCGGGAGGAGGACCCCGAGTTCGCCGCCCGCCTGCTCGTCGGTCTCGGCGAGGGCCTGCGGCGGGCCGGGTCGTCGCTCGAAAAAACGCTCGATCCCGAGACGGAGAAAGCCCTTGCATCGCTCTTCGAGCAGGCCGCCGGGATGGCCGAGGGGGACGGTGACGCCGCCTCGCGGGTTCAGGCGGTCAAATTGGTCGGGCTCGGGCCGGTCGATCAGGCCCTGGACGGTCCTCCCCGAACTGCTCGACGCCCGGCAACCCGCGACGGTCCAACTGGCGGCGTTGCAGGTGCTTGCGGACCTGGCCGACCCTCGGGTCGGCCCCGGGATCGCGTCCCAATGGCGGGCGCTGAGTCCTTCGGTTCGCAGTGAGGCGGCGGAGGTGATGCTGGCCCGTCCGGAACGGATCGAGACGCTGCTGGGGGCCATCGAGGCCGGGACCATCCCGCCGGCCGATCTCGACCCGACTCGTCGAACGCAACTGCTTTCGCACAAGGACGCTGCGATCCGAAAGCGTGCCGAGGGCTTGCTGGGTGACACGGCACGGGTGGATCGTGCGCCGGTGATCGCGAAATTTCGCCCGGCCCTGGACCTTGTAGGCGATCCGTCGCGGGGCCGGGAGGTTTTCGAGCGGGCCTGCGCGACCTGCCACAAGGCCGAGGGCCGGGGCATCGAGATCGGTCCCGACCTGGCCACGGTCACGAACCGTACCCCCGAGGACCTGGTCGTCCACATCCTCGACCCCAATCGCGAGGTGCCGCCGGCCTATGTCAATTACACGGTCGCGACGACCGATGGCCGGCTCCTCTCCGGCATGATCGCGGCGGAGTCGGCGAACTCGGTCACGCTGAAGCGCGCCGAGGGGGCGACCGACGTGGTTCCCCGCAACCAGATCGACGCCATGATCTCCTCGGGCCTCTCGCTGATGCCCGAGAACATGGAGACGCAACTCGACCCCCAGCAGATGGCCGACGTGATCGCCTACCTGCTCAGTCTGCGAGATGTTGGCGAGAAACGCTGATCGACCTATCGACTTGAGATCGGCACGGGCGGAACGCGGGGCGCCGGGGTGGAACGCTCGGGCCTTCGGAGCGGTAACGCCCCGTTCGGCGCGGGCGTGGGTCGCGCGATGGCCCCGGCGGTCGGCCGGGGCAGGTCGGCCGGCAAGTCGGTCGGGGTGTCCAGGGAGTGAAGGTCGTCGCTGGTGACAGGACGAGCGTCCGGGACAACGGGTGTGGGACCGGCGGCGAGGCGGGCTCGTCCGGTCGGTAGAGGACCACCGTGGCGGCGACGACGATCAGAACGCTCAGGAGCGAACTGAGCCAGGGGCGTTGGGGCATGTCGGTGTCGCTCCGGGTGCGGGCTCCAGGTTGTCGTGACTCGTGGTGTCGGTGATCGCTCCCGGCCGGGACGGCATCCGTGATGCGGATGCGATGCGGAAGGATTCGGAGATCACCGTATCCTGGTCATCGGCAACTCCTGGGGCCCGGCTTGAGCGAATGTTACGACTGCGGGAACGCCCCGGGCGTCACGGGCCGGAGCGCTCCGCCGAGAAGGTGGATCGGGTGACGGCTCGACCGTCAAATTTCCGACAATTCTTACGGGTGTCTCCTTTGGCGTGCCAACGAGGCCGATGGTTCACCTGGGTCCGATCGGGACGAAGGCTCGTCCGACGTGGGCCCGATTCGGCTGTTGACGTTGCGCCTTCGCGGTCATGGCGGTCGAACACTGGCCGGCGCCGAGCGTATGGAAGTGGTACAGACGCCTCACAACCGACGGCGGCCGGCCTTGAGGGTTCCGGCCTTGCGGGCTATAGTGACTCAGTTAGGCCGGGCGCCGCCGACGTGAGTCCGGACTCACTTCTCCCCACACGTTCGGGATCAAAACTCATGCCCCAGATTGCTTTGCGTCGACCGAAGGGGTTCATCGCTCTGGCCGGCATCGCCGCCTTGACGGCGGCGCTGATCGCGGCCCAGGAACCGAACGTCGAGACGACGCCGGTCGACCGCTTGACGGCCCAGGCCGTCACCGCCCTGCTCGAGCGGGACCACATCTCCAAGCCGACGATCAACGATGAGATCGCCGAGCGTTGGGCGAAGAACTTCATCGAGTCGCTCGATCCGCTGAAGTACAACTTCCTGAAGGCCGACGTCGACGAGTTCATGGCCCAGGCCAAGACGCTCGACGACAAGGTTCGCGAAGGGGACATCCAGTTCGCCGAGGACGTCTTCACGCGGTTCCTGGAGCGTAACGACGAGCGTCTGCAAGGCCGCGCAGGAGATCCTCGAGACGATGCCGGACTTCACCATCGAGGAGACGATCTTCGACCCGAGCGATTCGGACCTGGTCGACTACCCCGCCACGCCCGAGGAGGCCCGCGAGCGGCTCCGCAAGGTTGTCAAGCTCGAGGTGCTCCAGCTCAAGGTTGCCGGGACCGAGGACTCCGACGAGGAGGCCCTGCATCGGGTGGTCGATCCGCCACAAGGACCTCAATCGCCTGTACCACAACTTTGATTCGAGCGACCTGCTCGAGCGGTACCTCACGGCGATGACGACCGCCGTCGACCCGCAATCCCAGTACATGCGGCGCGGAGTACCTCGAAGACTTCATGAACCAGAACCTCCACCTCTCGCTTGAGGGGATCGGGGCCTCGCTGAGCATCGAGGACGGTCTGCCGATCGTCAAGGAGATCGTCCCCGGCGGCGCCGCCGACAAGGACGGCCGCCTGATGCCCGAGGACAAGATCGTCGGCCTGGAAGACGAGGACGGAGCGAAGGACGACTTCTACGGCAAGAAGCTCAGCGACATCGTCCGCAAGATCCGCGGCCCGAAGGGGACGAAGGTTCGCCTGCTGGTCCAGCCGGCCGACTCCAAGGAGGTCAAGACCTACGAGCTGACCCGCCAGAAGATCGAGCTGAAGGAACAGCAGGCCGCCGGCAAGGTCATCGACACGAAGGGCCCGAATGGCCAACCGTTCAAGGTCGGCGTCATCCAGACTCCCCTCGTTCTACGGCGACACCCTGGCCGTCATGCGGGGCGACCCGGACGCCATCAGCGTCACCGAGGACGTCAAGCAAGATCCTTGAGGACTTCAAGAAGCAGGACGCCGACGCCGTGGTGGTGGACCTCCGCTGGAACGCCGGCGGGCTGCTCTCCGAGGCGATCACCCTCTCCGGCCTGTTCATCGACAAGGGGCCGGTGGTCCAGGTCCGCGACTTCTCGGGCGTCAAGCACCTCGATGACGACGACGCGGGGACCGTCTGGGATGGCCCGGTCGCCGTGCTGATCAACCACGGCAGCGCCAGCGCCAGCGAGATCTTCGCCGGCGTCATCAAGGACTACGACCGCGGCCTGATCATCGGCGACTCCAGCTCCTACGGCAAGGGGACCGTGCAGAGCATCGTCATGCTGAATGAGCGTTTGCAGCTCGCGGGGGCCGGCGCCGGCATCCCGAACCTCGGCGCCTTGAAGCTGACGATCCAGCAGTTCTATCGTCCCGACGGCGAGAGCACCCAGATCAAGGGGCGTGACGCCACACGTGCATATCCCCTCGTTCTGGGACCACCGCGGGCTTGGCGAGGGCGAGAACGAGAACGCGCTGAAGTTCGACGAGGTCCCAGCCCAGCCCCACGACGACTACGGTCGTGTGACCGACGCGCTGGTTTCCACGCTGCAGAAGCGCTCCGACGAACGCCGGGCCGAAGACCCGGAGTTCCAGAAGCAGGCGGCGGCCATCCAGCGCTACATCGCCCGCAAGGCCCGTCACGAGATTTCGCTGAACGAGAAGACCTATCGTGCCGAGGTCGATGCCGAGGAACTTGACGCCGAGGCGGCCAAGGACAAGAAGGATGGCGAGCGTAAGCGGCTCCACGACCGCGAGATCTGGCCGGACGACTCCGTACAACGACGAGGTCCTCGAGATCGTTGGCGACTATGTCAACCTCGGCGGCGAGATCCTGACCGCCGGCCCCGTTCCGGCGGGCAACGGTCGGCAGGCCCTCCGACCCTGATCGCGGGACTCACGTCCTGAATGAACGATTGACCGTGACCCAGGACACCGGCCCTCCGCGTTCTCGAACGCGGTGGGCCGGTTCTCCTTTCGCTCGCTGGTCGTTCGCTTCTCGCCCGGTCCGCGTTTGGGATCAGCGGGACGAGGACTCGGGCGTGCGGCCTCGGATCACGATGTCGTCGAACATGCCGGTGTCGTCGAAGGTGCCGACGCCGATCCGGCCGTGTCCGAACGTCGTTGTCGTGGGTCGTCATGATGGGCGTCGTCATGTCGTCGAAGTAGACCTCGATCAACCCGTCGGCAACGCTGGCGGACGATCTTCACGTCGTGCCACTCGTCGGTCCACGGAGTGCCCTCGGTTCGCTCCTCGGCGATCGAGACGCGCGGCTCGTCGTTGACGAGGAAGATGCTGTGGGCGTGGGGGTCGGCCTCCTTGCCCAGATGGATGTAATAGAAGTGGCTTGGTCCTGGTAGTCGAAGAACAGGCAGACGTCGCGATGGCCGTAGTCGCGTCCCGTCGACTTGACCTTCAGGGTCATGACGAAGTCGCTCACGTCGACATCGGGGGCCAGGGCGATATTGAACGGGGAGCGGACCTTCGGCTCGTACTCGCTCGCCTTGTGTTGCTCCAACGCGTGGCCCCCGCCGGGCAATTCGGTAAGCCGCCAGGCGTCGTTGTCGGTGAACGTCCACCCGCCAAGTGAGGCATCCTCGAAGGTGAAGCGGGCGACTTCCGGGAGGTCGGCGATCGGTCTGGCGTCGTCGTCCGCGGCGGCGATCGCGCCGGGCAAGGCGATCAGGACGGCCAGACCGGCGAGGGGCCTGACGAGGTACGGAATGCGCATGGTGTTCCTCCTGAGATCGGTGCATGAGCGGCCGGTGTCAGGGCGTCGATTTCGCGACGCGGCCGACGGCCCTCCAGGCTATCCGATCCGAGGCCAGGCCGCACCGGAACGGCTCATCAACGCCCTGCTCGTGGTCGAGGGTCAGGCGTTGCTGCGGAAGTAGACCACGTCACCATCCTTGACGACGTATTCCTTGCCTTCGAGCCTCTGGAGGTTCTGCGCCTTGGCCTCCTTGACCGAGCCGGCGCGGGCCAGGTCGTCGAAGGCCGTCACCTCGGCGCGGATGAAGCCGCGGGCCAGGTCGGTGTGGATCTTGCCGGCGGCCTCGACGGCCGTCCCGCCGCGCTCGAGGTTCCAGCCCCGGACCTCGGGCTCACCGGCCGTGAAGAAGGTGAGGATGCCCACGGCGTCGTAGGCCTTGCGGATGATCCGGTCGCGGCCCAGTTCGGTGATGCCGAGCTCCTCCATGAAGGCCGCGCGATCGTCGGCGCCCATCTCGGCCAGTTCCAGTTCGAGCTTGGCGTCGATGACCAGGGCCTCGGGGGCGGCCCGGCGGACGGCCTCGGGGACCTCGGTCCCCTGGGGGGCGTTGAGGATCACCACCTGCGGCTTGGCGGTCAGCAAACCGAAGGACCGCATCGGCTTCATTTCGTCGTCGGTCAGTTCGAGGGAGGCGATCGTCGCGCCCGATTCGAGGGCGTCGCGGACGCGCTTCACCACCTCAAGTTCCTTGAGCATCGCCTCGCGTTCCGGCCTCGGCTTCTTGGAGTCGATCTCCAGCCGCTCGACGCGGTTGGTGACGACCGACAGGTCGGCAAACAGCAACTCGTCGCGGAACGCGGCGAGGTCCGTCGTCGGGATCACCCCCGGCATGCACTCCCAGCACGATCAACAGCGCATCTCCCTGGCGGATCAGGCCGAGCCGCTGGGGATTGTCGCCGTGCGTGCCCTGAAGCAGGCCGGGGGTATCGAGCAATTCGACCGTGGCCGGGGTGATCTTCTTGGGAGAGTGCAACTGGGCGAGGAAGTCGAGACGGGGATCGTTCAGGGTCGCGATCCCCACCTGGCCGGAGTGGACCTTGCCCGGGTCCGGGACCGCCCCGGTCAGGAGCTGAAACAGGGTGCTCTTGCCACCCCCGGCGAAACCGACCAGTCCGGCGCGCATGAATCGACGTCCTCAGTCCGCGGGATCAACAGGAAGCGAGCCGGGCCACCAATCTGCACAGCGAGCGACCCGGCCAGGTCAGGTCTTCAAACGAAACCGACATTATAGAGCAAGGGCGGCCGGCCGCACGACCCGCATCGCGGGGCCTTCGGGCAGAGCGGGATCGTCGAGCCACTCAGACCTTCGCCGGTTGGAGGCTGGCCTCGAGCCTGCGTAGGGTGGGTGGAATCTTCGGAACCCACCGCCTGAAGCGCAGTCTTGGTGGGTTCCGAAGGCTCCACCCACCCTACAAGAACCGTCGCGTGCACTCTCTCAGGCCTTCGCCGGTTGGAGGCTGGCCTCAAGGGCGTCGAGACGGAGCTCGAGGTTGCGGTGCGACTCGTGGTCGAGAATTCGGTCGCCGAAGCGGATCCCGTAGAAGGCATCGACGACCGCCACGGGCACGGCGGCCAGGTCCTCGTCATCGGGGCTTCTCGCGGCCAGGGACTCGGCGGCGCGGTTGGCGAACTCGCGTGGGGTCTCGTTGGGCGGTCGGCGCAGGCCGTGCTCGTCGAGTAGCCGGACCAGCCGACGGTACGACGCCACGCCACTGTTCAGGTCGGCGTTGCCTCGCGTGGCGAGCACGCCGCGAAGGATGACGCGGCGAATCAGCCAGCTTCCCACCCGGACGATCCCAACAAGTAACAGCAGCGCGAAAAACGACACGAAGAACCCGCGGACGCTGAAGAACGATCGCAGGTCGGGAAAGTGCAACAGACGGCTGGCCAGGCCGGCAAGCACCGTCCCCATGATCGCGAACCCGTTTTTAGCCTCGGAGACGAGCTGGAGAATCGGCCCGTAGATCAGCCGTTCCTGCCGTTCCTGATTGAACCCGACGACGTAGAAGACCCAGAGGTACCGGACATAATCGCTGACGAAGCGGAACTTGTCGGCCAGGCCGCCGACCCGGGCGACCGACTCCGCACGTGGCAGGGCGGGGGTGGGGTCGAGCGTCAGCCAGAGCGGGATCCGCCGCTCCGTTCGCGACTGGTCTCGCCGACCAGGGCCTCGACCCAGCTGTGCGCGTGCTTCTGGCGGACCAGCAACACCTGGCCCAGCTCGTTGTAATCCCCCCCCTTGAAGCCGTTGACCATGCGGGCCGAGATGCCGACCGATGCGCAGGAGCATGGTCAGGGCACTCGCGTAGTACTCGCAGTGGCCTTCCTTGCGGTTGATCAGGAAATCCGCGATCGGGTCGATGGTCGGGTCCTCCACGGTCATGCGGAGCGAGTAGGCGAACTGGCCCGAGTCGCGCAGGTAGCTCTCCAGGGCCAGGAACGCGCCTTCAGGTCGTTGACCGGAATTCCATGCGAGCACGCGATCGGTGATCTCTCGAAGGGCATCGCGTAGGGCCTTGTCCTCGGGGACTTCCAGCAGCTTGCCGAACACGTCCCGGCTGTTGGGATAGCGTTCCCCGTACTGGGGGTCGTTGATGTTGGCGCTGGAGGTCACGGCGTAGTCGTACGGTTCGCTTCGGACGCGGATCAGGCGAGTACTCCGGGGAGACGGATGTCGCCACGAAGAGCGCACCGTTGTTCTGGTTGAACACCAGGCCGGTGCCCGAGGTGCGGCAGGATCGGCCGCATGGCGAACAGAGCACGCCATTGGCCGTCGATTCGAGCTTGATCTCCTGCCTGAAATAGTGGACGGGTAGCGAGGACTCCGGGACGGCGGTCCCGAAATCGATCGGATCGGGGGCCTGGCGGGACCAGCGTCCGTTGGAGTACGTCCGCATGACCACGCCCCGCCACAGGGCGTCCTCGGAGCGGGGCGACGCGCTGTCGGGTCTCGTCGTAGAGCTCGATGGTCATGACGATGTCCTCGCTTTCGAGGATCTCGCCCATGCGGCCCAGTTCGACCGTTTCGCTGAAGCCGGTCAGGTTCTGCGCGAGCCGGGGCGATCGGCTCTGCGGCGGCCGAGGCGAGCCCCAGCGCGGCATCAGCAGGAAGATCAACCCGCCGAGGGCCAGGGTCAGCAAGGCGACCTTGAGGCCCGAGAGGACGAACGCGCCGTCGATCAGGCCGGGGTACGGCTCCTCGGGTCGGGTTCCGGCGTCACGCGTGGCCGTGCCGCCGGCCTGCGCCGTCGGGACCGCCTCGCGATGAAGGTAGAACAGAGAGAGGGTCCACAACGCCGCCAGGGCCCAGGCCATCAGCACGATGCCGACGTGCTCGCCGGGCAGGAACGCGCCGACGACGACCTGGGTCAGCGCCAGCAGGTAGAGGAACCAGTCGTCCTCGACCGTCTTGGGCAGGAACATCTTGATCAATTGAAGGTAGACCAGCCAGTGGCCCAGCGCCAGGACGAGCAGTGGGGTTCCGTTGAACCGATTCACCGTACAAGTACTCGCCGTAGCTCGGGACGATCGAGCCGATGGCCAGGAACCGTGCCGCTCGCGGGCTGAGGCCGCGCTTCGGGGTCGCGGTCGACGGTCAGGAAGGCGACGAGCCCGGCCGCGGCGACCGCCATCGGCAAGAGTGGCGACAGGGGGTTGTCCTGGCCGAGTCGATGGTCAGGGTCAGCGTCGCCAGGGTCAGCATGACGTAAAAGCTGATCCGGTAGAGGCTCGCGAACCTCATGGCTCACTCCCCTCGCGGCCGTCGGGATCGACCCGACCACGGGCGTTGTTCGTCTGGTCCGGCCCGCCCCCGGGCCCTGGATCGCGCCGTCAGGGCCGACGTCGAGCGGTTTCGGTGCGCCGCCGGCCGCGTTCTGGCGCGGTTGACCGTTGAACTGGATCAGGCCGTCCAGGTCGCCGTTGGCGGCGTCGAGCAACATCACCCGGCTGGCCAGCCCGCGGCCCGCCGCGCCGTGGAGGCGATGGGACTTTTCGGCTTCCTCGGTGAGGCTGACCGGACGGGTGGAGACGATCACGAGCATCGCTTCCCGGAGGACCTGGGGGGGCATGGCGTCGAACAGCAAGGCGAGCCGGCCCGTGTCGGTCCCGTGCAGGACGGCGAGTTGCGCGAGCATCTCGTGAAGCAGCCGGATCGAGGCGGTCCCTTGCAGGACGACCGGGGCGTTCTCGGCCCAACCCAGCAGCAGGCGTCGCCCCTGTCGTCGGCAGATCTCCAGGCAAACGGTGGCGGCGAAGCTGATGCTGCCTTCCAGGTTCTCGCGCTGGGCGGCCGTGGGACCGGTTCCGAGGGAGCCAGGGGTCGAGCAGCACGGCGATGTCCTGGTCGTGCTGCTGCTCGAACTCCTTGACCATCGGCTGGCCCAGGCGGGCCGTGGTTCGCCAGTGGATCCAGCGCGGGCTATCGCCCGGTCGGTAGTCGCGCAGGCCGTGGTAGTCGAGCTGGTTGGCGCTGCGATCGTGTCGCCGGCCGCGCTTGGTCTCGGTCGACTCGCGCTGGATCTGGTTCCAGCGCCGTGCCAGGGTGCCGACCCTGGGGTAGACGACCAGCTCGTCGGGGGCCGGCAGGGTCAAGGCCCGCTCGCACAGGCCGAACGGGGAACGGGTGACGAGGTCCAGGTTCGCGAACCGGTAACGCCCACGACGGGGGCAATTCGCCTGCCAACGCAGGCGAACTCGATCGTGCGCGGGCACACGCGGGAACGTGACCCTGGGCAGGAGTCGGGAGACGCTTGAAAGCCGGGGATCGCTCGGAGCGAGTTCGTCCTCGACGATCACGGCCAGGGCGGCGGTGCCTCGTCGCTGGTTTTCCAGGATGTAGTCGATCGTCAGCGGCTCGCCGGCGAAGACGTAGGAGGGGGCGCGGCGTTCGATTTCGAGCCGTCGGAGCATCGCCGCGCTGATGAAGATCGACGCCGCCATCGGCCCGGCGGCCAGCCCCGCCGTCAGCAACACGAGGTTGCTCTGCTGGTAGAGGCCGATGGCGAGCAGGGCCAGCCAGATCACGAAGTAGTTCCGGCCCGCCGGAGTGGGCTTGAGTCGCTGGTTCGGTTTGAGCCCCAGCAAGAGACGCCGTGCCAGGCCGGCGAACGACCTGCCACGAGGGGTCGGCCGGCGCGCCTCACCGACGATCAGCGTGTGAGGAGAACCGTTGGACATGAATTATGGGCTCGGGTTCGACGCCGGGGCCGGTCCGCGACCGGGGCGGTACGGTTCACGATGGGAACGGCAGATCAAGATGGAACGCGAACACGATCGACCATGTCGTTGATGATCGCCTCGGCGGCGGCGAACTCGCCGGCCTGGAGGAACGACTTGCCCACGACGCGGTGCGCCAGCACCGGCACGGCGAGCACCTTGATGTCATCGGGGATCACGTAATCGCGCCCCGAAACCAGCGCCAGGCTCTGCGCGGCGCGGTAGAGGGTCAGGGCCCCTCGCGTGCTGACGCCGACATGCAAGTCATCGCTATCGCGCGTGGCATGCACGAGATCGAGCAGGTAGTCGGAGATGGCGTCGTCGACGCGGACCTGGCGCACCCGCCGCTGCAAGGAAATCACGTCGTCGGAACTGAGGACCGGCTCGAGGTTCTGCACCGGCTCGCCGCCGCGATGGCTCGTCAGGATGTCGCGCTCAACGGAACGCAGCGGATAGCCCACGCGGATGCGGATCATGAACCGATCAAGCTGGCTCTCGGGCAGGACGTACGTGCCTTCAAACTCGAAGGGGTTCTGCGTGGCCAGCACGATGAAGGGGGCTTCCAGCGGGTAGCTTCGCCCCTCGACCGAGACCTGGGAATCGCTCATCGCCTCGAGCAGGGCACTCTGGGTGCGCGGGGTCGTCCGGTTGATCTCGTCGGCGAGGATCACGTTGGCGAAGATCGGCCCCGGCTTGAAGACGAACTCCCCGGTCGAGGTGTTATAGACGCTCGAGCCCAGGATGTCGGACGGCAGGAGGTCGGGGGTGAACTGGATCCGGTGGAACTTGCAGGAGATGCTCGCCGCGAGTGCCCGCGCAAGCAACGTCTTGCCGACGCCGGGCACGTCTTCCAGCAAGAGGTGGCCCTCGGCCAGCAGGGCGACAATCGCGAGCTTGATGACCTCGGACTTGCCGAGGACGACCGACTCGATGTTCCGGATCAGACGGTCGAGCAGGGCGCCCGGCTCATCAAGAGCGTGGTTGTTCGTCGCGGACGGCGAGGTGGAACTCATGCGTTGACCTTCATCGGGGCGCATCGCGGCGACAACCGTGCAATCAGAAGTTGAGTCTAAGCGAGATCCTACCGGAATGCAACGAGGCTCGGGCCTCGGCGCCTCATCCCGACGTTGACGAGGCCGCGGCGACAGATAACGATCGGCGACGACCGATCGCGACCATCGGGGGTGTGTCCGAAGTGACGATGTGATAGGGTGCGAGTTGAGGACATTCCAGGGGCTCGACGCGACCGCGCGACGACCGGGGCCGTTGGGAACGACCATGGCGGACGTGCTGCTGCTGACCGGCTCGCTCGAGGCGGGAGACCTTCGTGCCCTCGGCGCCCTGATTGGTCGGCTGCGCGATCGTGGCATCGCCGCCCGGGCGATCTCTGTCTCGTTCCACGGTGTAGTCCCGACGGGCCTGGAGATCGCCGAGGTTCCGGGGCTCGGCAGCCGCTGGCGCCGTGACTGGGCGGTTCGGCGGCTCGGGCTTCAGGGGGAAACGAGGCCGGACCTGCTGCATGTCCTCGGGGCGGACCAGGCCGAGGCGGGGCTCGCCGCGGCGGAGCACTGGCAGCTCCCCTACCTGTTGACAATCGACACGTTCATGCCACCGGGATCGACCCTCCGGCTGAGCCGCCGATGGGCCCGCGGGATCATCGCCACTGGCGACGACCTGGCCCAGGACCTCCGTGACGGTTTTGGCGTTCCAGGGGAACTGGTCGAGGTGGTCCGATCCGGGATCCCCGTGCCGGAGGTCGAGGAGACGACGTCCGACCTGGAGCGGGTGCCCGTGGTCGGGACCTCGGGAGACGTGGCCCCCGGTGGTGGTGTGCCCACGTTGTTCGAGGCCGCGCGCCGGTTGTTGAAGGAAGGGCTTGACATCGAGTTTGTCGTCGACGGCCAGAGGCGCGACGAGTCCTGGCTGCGGCGGCTCGCGCATCGGATGGGGATCATCGAGCGCGTCACGTTCGCCGATGAGTTCGACGTGGGTTCGGCCTACTGGAGGGTGCTCGACGTCTTCTGCCGGATCTCGAACGTGCCCGATTCGGGCGACGCCGTGGGCTCGGCCCTGGCCTTTGGCGTGCCAGTCGTCGTCTCGGACGTGCCGGGGCTGCGCTCCTGGGTGATTCCGGGCGAGACGGGAATGGTGGTCCCTCCCGGCGATGCGGAGTTCCTGGCCGATGCCCTCCGGGCCCTGCTCTCCAACCGCCTGGCCGCGCGGGGTCACGGCCTGCGCGCCCGGGAGTGGATCATCCATCACAACGATCCCGAACGCGAGGCCGACGCACTCGCCGGCCTGTACCGGCGTGCGCTGCCGGAACGCGCGGACGTTCCAGCCGCGGCGACGATCGCCGAGATCGGGCCCGTTCCCCGGAACGAGGGGACCGCGCCCGCCGTTGAGTGATTCCCACGGTTCGGGGAAGGCCCGCCGATCCGGGAACGGGTCAGGACAGCTCATCCTCCTTGCCAACAAGCCGCCCTTCGCAGACCTTCGCCCAGCAAAGGGCATCGTAGACGGCCAGCAGCGTGCAGAAGACCAGACCGGGCCGGCCGTCCAGGAAGCCGAGCCGCAGAACATACGCGTAGAGGAACCGGACCATCGGGCGCATCGGTAATCGCAGATAGATCTTCTTCAGCAACCGCTTGAGCGCTTGCCACCGCCGATGTGTGCCGGGATCGGCTCGCGGAGAAAGCGCTCGTACATCTCGGCTTCCCAGGACGAGTAGCGCTCGTGCTTCTCGACCCAGGCCGAGACGGACGGATAGGCGTGGTGGTCGAGTTCATGATCGAGCCGGGCCAGCCGACCCCTCAGCTCCACGTGTTCGTGCGCCTCGTTGTCGCCGGCCCGGGACCCCGGTGTCGCGGGCATGCGTTCGTAACGGCCGAGCGCGTGCTTGAAGAGCCGGAGGTTCCAGCACTCGGCGTAACCGCAATGCCGGATGCGACGGCCCAGGAAGAAGTACTTCGAGTTGAGGAAGAACCCGTCCGCCTCGTCGGCCGCGGTCCGCCGGGCGATCTCCTCGGCCAGTTCCGGCGGAACGACCTCGTCGGCGTCCACGATCAGGACCCAGTCGTTGCGAAACGAGAGGTTTTCGAGTGCCCAGTTCTTCTTCTTGGGGTAGGTCCCGTTGAAGTGGAACTGGATCGACCTGCGCTCCGTGATCGACCGCGACGCAGGCCGTCTCGTCCGTGCTCTGACTGTCGACGACGATCACCTCGTCGGCCCAGTCGAGCGCCGGCAGGCAGCGTCGCAGGTTTTCCGCCTCGTTCCTCACCGGCACGATCACGCTCACCCGCGCCTTCTGAAGCAACGATCGATGCGGGGCGAGCATTGGCCTTTCGGGCCTTGAGGTGAAGACAGGCCGCTCGGAGTCGTGCGGACGATCCTCAAGGCGATGCGTTCTCAGGGTCGTTTGCGGCATGTCCGACCGCCTCCTTGCGTCGTAAGGTCCACCTGATTGCTCATCACGAATCGCTCATTGCTCATTGCTGCGAATCGCTTCCGGCGGGCTACCGCCCCCGGCGACCCATCGGTAGACCTCCGACGAGCCGTCGGGCTTGCTGGTCCCAGGTGTAGCGGGATTCGACGAGCGCCCGTCCGCGACGACCGAGGTCCGACCGCTCCTCGGGAGATCGATCGAGGAGGTTGCGCAGGCCGGTGGTCACTCTCGAGACGGTCGGCTCGACGACGATCCCCGCGTCGGCCGCCGCGAGTTCGGGGAAGTGGCAGGCGGTCGTGACGACAACGGGCAGGCGGCAGGCCAGGGCTTCCAGGATCGCCATGCTGAAGCCCTCGCTGTAGCTCGGCAGGATGAAGGCGTCGGCGGCGGCCCAGGCGTCGCCGGGCGCTGCGCCGCGGACGTGACCGAGGAACGTCACACGGTCCGAGAGGCCGGCGGCGTCGATCCGGGCGGCGAACGGGGCCTTCGCGCCGTCATCGTTCCCGGCGACCACGACATGCAGATCGGGCCGGTCGGCGGCGACGGCCTGGAACGCGGAGGCGAGCAGGTCGAGCCCCTTCTTGACGTGCAGCCGGCTGAGAAACAGCAGCACGAACTTGCCGACCAGCTCGGGATGCCGGACTCCAGCTCGGCGCGATCGGGCAGGTGGTCGAACGGGGCCAGGTCGACCCCGTTGGGCACGAGGCACACCGGAGTCCGCGGGGCCAGCGTGCGGAGGTGGCCGACCTCCGGCCGGGAGAGCGCATGGAGGCACGAGGCGCGTCGGAGGTTCTTGCCCTCGACGAGCGCCGTGTAGACCTGTTTTTTCAACGCCTTGTGCCGCATCGCCCAGGGCTCGGCCATGCCGTGGGCCGCGATCAGGTACGGCACGCCGGCCCGTCGCGCCGCCCGCGCCCCCCGACGGGTGTGGCCCTGCCAGAGCCCATGCAGGTGGAGAACCTCCGCCCCGCGGGCCCACGATTCCAGGTCGTCGGTCGGCCCGACCAGATCGATCCCCGGCGGAACGTCGGCCTCGTCGAGTCGCGAGGGCGTGGGCGTGACGATGGTGAGGCGCCCCCCCTGCCCCGCCAGGCCGCCGGTCATGCCGAGGATGCTCGGGACCATGCCGCCGTCCCGGCGCGGGTCGAGCCCGTTGCAGAGGTGAACCCAGCCCGACCGGGCCGCCGAGGCTTGAATGGCCGCACGACTGGGAGCGTGACAGATGAGACTCATGGGCGGTCCCCTCAATATGGGCCGGTTTCAGGACCGGCAAGATAGTTGGCCGAGAAGGGGCCGGTCGGGAAGGCCCGAACTCGCGGGCCGATCTCCCCGTCAGAGGTGATTTTGTGCAATGCGTAGCCGACGGTCGTCAGTTCGTCGAGGACCTCGGCCGGCTTCACGCTGCGCGTTGGCACAGGTCAGGTCGCCGACTTCGAGCATGACCCAGCCGATTCGCCGTTCCGTCAAGAGGCGCCGGGCACCGCGAAGGACGGCCAGCTCGAAGCCCTCGACATCGATCTTGAGGAAATCGATGTGATCCAGGGTTTCGGCGTCGGCGTGGTCATCGAGGGTCATCAGGGGAACCTCGATGACCGTGTCGGCCCGGAGGATGCGGTGGTTCCAGGTGATGTCGTCGTCCGCCAGCGTATTCAGGCCGGACAGGTCGCGGTGGATCCGCAAGCGAGCCGTTCCACGCTCGGCCGCGAGAGCGGACGGGACCACGCGGACGATGCGTTCGAGCCCATTCGCGCGCAGGTTCCGTTCGAGCAGGGAGCGGGTCTCCGGGGCCGGCTCGAAGGCGTCGATCCGTCCCGTCGGCCCGATCAGGTGGGCGGCCTCCATGCTGAACAGGCCATGGTTCGCGCCGACGTCGATGACCGTCATGCCGTGGTCGAGCAGGTTCTCGATCAGGCGGGCCTCGTGCGTCTCCGGGTTCCCATCGCGGACGTAGTGGTACTCCGACAGGCTCATCGCCTGGTAGCGATGCCCCCAGCGGTTGCGACACCAGGGACCGCGACCGTGGAGGGACTGCGACGTGCGCCACTCCAGGGAGTCGCGGATGCGGTGCAGCCGACGTTCCAGACCTCGGCGAGCCCGGTCGAACGAGCGCGGGGGACGTTGAGAGACTCATGGGCGGGGTGTTCTCCGACTCCGGGACGGCTCGAAGGGTTCCTTGGCGTGTCGGGCTCAATTCCGGTCGTGATCGGTCGATGAAAGCGGGACCGGCCCAAAGGATGTCGATCGCGAGAAATCGTGCGGGAGGCCCGATGGTGTGTCGGGAATGCCCCGGTCGCGACGACGGAGGCGACGGGATCGTTGCGCCAGTTCGAGGGCCTCGATCATCCCGTCGGCGAACCGCTCCGGCCCCCAGTCGGCGACCGTCTCGGCGGCTTGCCGGCCCATCTCGGCCCGTTCGGAGTCGGAGAGCCCGGCCATGCGCCCCAGGGCCGTGGCCATGTCCTCCGTGTCGGTCGGGGTCAAACCGCCAGCCGGTGGTGCCCGGGGGATCGGGGACAAGCGTCGCGGCGCAGCCGGCATGATCGCTGACGAGCAACGGTAGACCGGCCGCCGCCGCCTCGTTCACGACGAGCCCCCAGGGCTCCGAGAGGCTGGGCAGGACGAACGCCGAGGCGAAGGCGTACCAGCGCGAGAGTTCCTCGCACTGGAGGAAGCCGGGCCGGTGGACGGCCGAGGCCACGCCGGTCGATCTCAACGCATCATCGACCGCTCTTCCGCAGGGGCCGCCGCCACAAAGGACCAGATCCCAGGCCTCTCGCGACGGTGCCGAGCGGCGGTACTGGGCGAACGCCCGGACCAGCCGGGCCAGGTTCTTCTCGGGAACGAACCGGCTCACGCGCGAGAAAGAACGGGGCCTCGGGAATGCCGACGCGCGGCGTCGGCGACTGCCGGGCGGCCTCGGCGCCCTGTGCGAAGAAGCCATTATCCACCGCGTTGTACCCCAGGGCGATCCGGTCGGCCCGCATCCCCAGGAACGTGAGGTAGTCGCCGGTGCGCCGGGCCACCGACCAGGGCGGCGTCGAACCGGCGCACGCGGCGGCGCTTGATCGACTCCTTCCACCAGGCCCGCGGTCGGTCGATCGACTGGCTTTCCGACATCAAGACGACCGGCGACCCTCGTCGGCGCGCCCAGGCGGCGGCGGCGCAGGGACTCGGGCCGCACGTAACCGGCGACGGCGACGGCCTCGGGTTGGTCCCGCTCAAGGGCATCCCACATCGCGCGGACACAGATCGACCGGGTCAGCGACTCCAGGGCCGTGTCGGGGAAGAGCGTCACCCGCGGAGAACGGTTCCTCGCCGCGCCGGGCCTGCCAGGGGTACTTTCTGTTCGAGCCCGGCCGTTTCATAGGCGATCAACCGACCGCCGTGCCCGTGCAGCTGCTGGCCCAGGGCACGCAACCGGGCCAGGTGGTACGGCCCGATGTTGGTGAAGGAGATCGCGAGTTTCATGAGACCGCCTCCCTGCGGGTTCGGTGCGTGTCGTCGGTCCAGGCCCAGGCGCGATGCATTGCGCGGTTCACGCGAAGGCCGCCATCGGCGCAGTCGGTTCCTGTCGAGGAACGGCCAGCTTCAGGTAGAACCAGAGGGCCGTCATCGGGCCGAATGTCGTGAACCCATAGTTATAATAGAACCAGATGAACGGATCATCGTTGACGGTCATCAGCCAGGCGTTGTAGAAGGTCAAGGCCCACCAGGCTTGAACCCAGGGCACGTCGGGATAGAGGCGGAAGTATTCGTACGCGGAACGGATCAACAGCGCGATGATCCCGAAGACGATGAGGGTGGCCCAGGCACCGCCATTGAGCTGGGTCGCCCCCAGAATGCTGATGGCCGGTCCGGTGAAGTTCCGCTCGCGTGGCATCTCCGACCCGGCGATCCAGGCGCTGATCCAGGCGTCTCGGCCGAAGTACGGGCTTGTCCTTCCAGACCAGTCGGGGAATGAAGGTGCTGAAGAGCCGCATGTACGACGAGCCGTAGTCGTAGGAGGACTTCCTCGGCACGGTGTCCATCATCAACAGATACCCGCCCCACTCCTCCGTCTCGTAGCTGATGGGCCTGGAGGACACCGGTGTCACCTGGCCGCGGTCCTTCACGTTGAGGTTCACCAGGACCTTTTCCAGGTCGAATTCGGTGACAAACTGGAAGAACCCCGAGAACGAATGCTCGTAATCCTGGTTCCCCCGCCAGCCGATCGCCAGGGAGACGGCCAGCACGCCCGCCAGGGCGGTCATGCCCAGGACCGGCTTCGAGGGGCGTCGAAAGCGGGGGACGTAGAAGGCGCAGACCCCGGTCAAAACACCGATCAGCGAGTGCGAGCGCTTGCCATTGAACATCCAGATCAGCACGTAGAGCGCGGTCACGCCCACGCCGGCGATCGTGTAGTTCGGCCGGGGCCGGTCCGCGTTGCGGCCCGTGACGATCAACCAGATGCCGGCCACGAGCATCACCATCGGGAAGGAGTGGAAGAGGCTCATGCCCCCTTCCAGCTCGTTCGGGTCGACACGAAAGGCCATCCCCGCGAAGAACAGGCCCCACAGGACCATGAACGGGGTCGACCAGGCCGACCGTCGAGGGCGACCACCCGGACGGTGGTCGAGGCAGCTTCGAGGCGATCCAGCGACTCGGACCGCAATAGTACACCAGCAGGAACCACAGCAACGCCCAGAGGGCCCGCAGGTCGGCGGCGTACACCAGGTCGGCCCCCCGGCGCGAAGCCCGTACTCCCGGTAGGTGAGGGCCTGGACGACATAGACCTGAACGTAACCTGTCAGGAACAGCCAGATCGGCGCGAACGGGTCGAACGATCGGCGGAAGACCTGCGAGAGCACCAGCAGGACGATCACCGCGGCGGTGGTGTAGACCAGATACGGAGGCATCGTCGCACGTCCTTGCGAGTGGTCCCTTCGAGGGTCGTCGGCGCTCTCGATCGCTCAGATCACGGATGCGGTTCCCTCTCACGACCGACCGACTCTCGAATGGACTCGACGATGGCGGCGTGGTACCGGGGCCAGTCGAACGCCTCGGCACCGGCGCGGGCATCACGGGAAAGCTCGCGGCGAAGGTCGGGCTCGGACCCCAGACGCTCCATCGCGATGGCCAGCGGTTCGACCTCGCCCGGCGGCACGACGAACCCCTCGATCCCATCGCGAACGACCGAACCGGCGGACGGGGTGACGATCGAGGGCAGTCCGCAGGCGAGCGCCTCGTAGGTCACGACGGCCGATCCCTCGAACAGCGAGGGGAACACGAAGACGTCGGCGCGGGCCATGACGCCGGGGACATCGGCATGCCCCACCCGGCCGAGCCACTCGATTTCGTCGCGATAGGCCCCAGGGGCGTCGAATCCGCGGGCAACCCACCGAGCAGTTGCAACCGCCAACCCGGCCGGCGGACCTGCCGCCAGGCTTCCAGGAGGTACTTGATCCCCTTGCGCTGGGTGATCCCACCGGCGAAGAGAAACGTGCAACGGTCGGGATCGTGCCGTTTGTCCGGGTCGGGAACGAACCGTCGGCAGTCCGCCGCGTAAGGAACGATGTGCACCCGGTCGGCGGGCGTGCCGTGACGGATCAGCCGTCCCGCGATGTGATCGGACGGCACCAGCACCCGGTCGGCCAGGGCGATGTCGCGCAACCGCCGGTCGTGGAGCCAGGCCAGCTCCCGGCGATCGACCGGCCCATCGGCCAGGTAGATCGGGAAGAAGTCGGGGGACCGTTCGGCCTCACGTTCGAGAACCTCGACCTCCTCGCGCACGTCGCCATGCACCATGCTCAGGACCGAGGTGATCCCGAGTTCCCGGCAGGCGGGCAAGGCCGAACTCGGACCCGACGTCGCTGAAGACCAGCAAGGCCGAGGGGCGTCGGTGCCGGAGCCGTCGCGTGAGGGCCTCGTCGAATCGCCGTGTCCGCCAGCGGGCCACGCGCTGTCGCGTTCGCTGGCGAGCCTGGCCCAGGCGGTTCTCCAACGCCAGGGCGAGGTCGAACTCGGGATGGATGCGGACCCGGTCGGCGGGGATCTCGGGATCGTGCCGGCGGCGGAGCGGCCGCTCCAGGCGGCGGAACCGTCCGGCGCGAGCCGTTTTCCGAGGCGAGTCGCCAGGCCCTGCCCACCGTGGTAGAACCCGGTGTCGAACTCGTCGAGCATCCCGGCTCGGGCCAGCCCGACAACGGCCTGATAGGCCGGCGGACGCGCATCGGGGCAGGCGACGAGGACCGGGACCGTGTCGGCCGGCGGGCCGTCGTCGAGGTGGGGGCCAGGATGGAGGGCCGGTGTGGGTGCGAGGGGCACGCGATCGTCCTTGATCCGGGGTGCGCGTTGATCCATCGTGGGACATCCTAGACCGGAGCGGCCGATCCCGTCAAGCCGGCCCAGCGATCGAGTCCGAGGGGCCTGGACGCGCCTCGCGGTGTTGGGCTAGGATGTGCCGCCGGGCATGGACGCTCCATCCACTCTCCGTGCCCATCCATCGCGGATGCCCCACGTAATGACCTTTCACGGATGAGCCATGATTCGACAAAGCCTCAAGGACGTCTATTTCGGGCTGGCTCGCTACCTCGCGAAGCCGAACCACTGGGCCAGGCAACTTCGCTACCGGCTCCGCGGCCCCGAGCGGCCCGAGGGGCATTACCTGCACCTCGGCTGCGGCTTCAAGTACATCCCGGGCATGATCAACGCCGACGGCAACCTGTTCCGGCGGATCGACCTCTGGATCGATCTCCGCAACGGCTTGCCCTTTCCCGACCGCAGTTGCGCCCTGGTGTATTCGTCACACACGCTTGAGCACCTGTACCCCGATGAGGCGATCGCCCTCCTGCGCGAGGTCCGCCGGGTACTGGCCGATGATGGCGTGGCCCGGATCGCGGTGCCCAGCATGGAGTACGCGCTCGAGGTCGCTCGCGGCGAGACCGCCGAGGACTGGCCTCGCGCCTTCGACGACCCCATCGCCCAGGCCGTCAACTACCTGTTCTGCGACGGACAGCACAAGTACGCCTATAGCTTCGAGGTGCTGCGAACGTTCGCCGAACAGGCGGGATTCGAAGGCGTTGTGAATTACTCGTCGTTCGACGGGGTCGCGCCGAAGCGTTATGGGGCGGTGACGGTCGGCGACGAGCCCGCCGGTTCGCTGGTCGTTGAGCTGTCGACCAGGCCGCTCGCTCTCGAAACGCGCGTCAACGAGCTCTCGACCGAGGCGGTCGAAGCCTCCTGGACCCGCGCCTGAGAGCCGTCTCTCGTAGTTTCCGATCTTCGTAGGTCAGGCTTCAGCTTGAAGCCTGACCTACGAAGACTTGAGGAGCCACGAACCGGAGCGGGCCGGGCGGGCGTGATGCCGACCGACCCTCTCCGGTTGCGATGGAACGAGGCGCCAGAGCCGGTCAGGCCGGCTGATATCCCAACGCGAACTTTTCGCGACGGGCGAGCTCCAGGTCGTGCTCGACCATCATCCGGCACAGGTCGCGGGTGCTGACCTCGGGCGTCCAGCCGAGCTGCTGGCGGGCCTTGCTCGGGTCGCCGAGCAAAACGTCGACCTCGGAGGGCCGCATGTAACGCTCGTCGAACTCGACGAAGTCGTGATAGTCCATGTCGAGCATCCCGAAGGACCACTCAAGGAACTCGCGCACCGAGTACGTCTCCCCCGTGGCGACGATGTAGTCATCCGGCTCCTCTTGCTGGAGCATCAGCCACATCGCCTTGACGTAGTCGCCGGCGAAGCCCCAGTCGCGCTTGGCGTCGAGGTTCCCCATGACGAGCTTCTTCTGAAGCCCCTCCTTGATTCGCGAGGCCCCCAGGGTGATCTTGCGGGTGACGAACGACTCACCGCGACGGGGGCTCTCGTGGTTGAAGAGGATCCCCGAGCAGGCGAACAGGCCGTACGCCTCTCGGTAGTTGACCGTTTGCCAGTGGCCGTAGAGCTTCGCGCAGGCATACGGGCTGCGGGGGTGGAACGGGGTGGCCAGCGTCTGCGGCGGCGGTGCCGAGCCGAACATCTCGGAGCTAGAGGCCTGGTAGTACCGCACCGGCTGACTGCGGTTAAGCTGCCGGACGGCTTCAAGCAGGCGCAGGGTGCCCAGCCCCACGACATCGGCCGTGTAGAGCGGCTGGTCGAACGAGACCCGGACGTGGCTCTGGGCCCCGAGGTTGTAGACCTCGTCGGGCCGGACCTGTTCCATCAGCATCGCCAGGCTCGACGCGTCGGCGAGGTCGGCGTAGTGGAGATGGAAACGGTCGTGGTACTCGGGGTTGGCCGAGATGTGGTCGATCCGCGTGCGGTTCAGCGTGCTGGATCGACGTACCAGGCCGTGGACGACGTACTCCGGCTTCTCCAGCAGAAACTCGGCCAGATACGAGCCGTCCTGCCCGGTGATCCCGGTGATCAGCGCATGTTTCATGGGTTGATCCTTGAGAGTGCCGGTCGCTCCCTCCTCGAAACGAACGGAGCGCGGCGACGATGGTCTCGAGCCCCACGGGGGGCGTCAAGGGACGTGGTATTCGGCGCGGTCCTCCGGCAGGAAGTGTCCCAGTTCGGACAGCAACGAGGAGGCGAACTCTCTCAGGGCCTCCCCTTCCGGATCGACATCGCCCGGGCAAAAGATCTCGACGGTCAATCCGGAGCCTCGGGTCGTCCGTCCGTGACTGCTCCGACTGGTGATCGGCAGGCTGCGGACGTAACGTTCGACCCGCCCTTCACCAAAAATGTAGTACCAGAATCCGATTTCCTGAACCAGTTCACCTTGCCGGTAGGCGAGCCGGGTCAATGTGGTACGACCATCGGGCCCGTCGGCCTCCAGGACGCGCGTCTGGGCCTCGATCTTCTCCCAGCCTCCCGAGGGCAAGCAGACCTCGGGCGAGTGCCGCAGGTTCAGGCCGTGCTTCGAGTAGTTCATCCAGAGCGTCATCTGGAGGCCGGGACGGTCCGGGTGCTCGTAGATCCGGTTCAGGTAGTCGTCGGCCTGCGATTCTTCGAGGACCTTCGGATCGACCGGAACGTCGCGACCACCCCAGTCGCCGATGCTCATGGGAAGCGTGGTCGAGATCGGCTCGCAATGCGAGGGCGCGGCGTCTCAACGAGGCGCTCGGCGCCCGACTGGGCCGCCAGACCCAGCACAAGGAGCGCCGCAACCGATGCCCACGCGAGGCAGGATGGTCGGCCCGGCTGTCCGCCGGGACGGTGAGTCCGGCCTTGCCGCAGACGGTCGTCGGCGACTCGTCCGGCCCGTTCGCCGGCGGAGCGACCCATCCCAGCACCGTGCAAAGGCCGGCGAGCAAACCCAGGCCCAGGCCCATCATCAGCATTCCCTCCATCGTGTGGAAGGAGCCCAGGGCGAACCGGGGATCGACGTGGTACATGATCGCCCCGGTCAGCACGACGCGGATCACGTTGGCGGTCATGGCGATCGGGATGGCCGCGGCGACCACCACCAGCCGATACCACGAGGGCCGGGTGGTCAGGTAGGCGACGGCCGTTGTCAGCGCGAGAAAGCCGGTGAGCTGTCGCATGCCGCTGCATGCCTCGGCCACGAACATCTGGATGCCCCCCGGAAGGGTCATGACATTGCCGTGGCACAGCACCGGGATGTTCAACGCGTTGAGAAGGTTCGACGCGGCCAGGCTCACCACGCGCTGCAACGGAGAGGCGATCGCGGTGTACAGGGCGATCGGCAGCGGGATCATGAAGACCAGGAACGCCAGGGCGAAGCCGTAGCGCCGCAACGCGGCCGTGCCGGCGAATAGGCGCGCAGGTTCCGGCGAGCCCGAGCAGGAACGAGAGGTCGCCAACGATGCCGACGGGCACGAAGATCGTCGCGACCCGTCCCAGGATCGCCAGCAAGAGCAGCCCCATGCCCAGCCCGACACCGCCTCGCAGGGGCACCGGCCCGCGACGGGCTGCCTCGTTGGCGAAGTAGAGCGCGATCAGAGGGACCAGGAAGCCGTGACTGTAGTTCTCGTCGGTCGACCAGGTGTAGACGAAGTGTCGCAGGTTCGGCCAGAACAGCAGAACGAGCAGGACGAGGCAGACACCCGCGCCGAGGAGCAGCGGTCGAACGGCCGCCTTTTCCGTCCGCAGAGACATTCGGAACAACTGGAGGAGCGAGGGGTGCTCCGTTACCGGACGGACTCGCTCGGGCGGTGCCGCGGAGATCGTCGACATCACTCGGTTCCTTCCTGTTGTGTGAGAACCCGGGGGAGACGAGCCGTCGGTCACGTGCCGCCGAGGCGGTCGGACACCCTGTCGCGGCTCGATCACCGAGGGCGCGGCCCCATCGTCCTCAAGGTCTCTCGAAATCAAAGGTCGCCGGCTGGACGGCGTCGTCCCGCCTCGCGTCGGTCGGTCGGTTCGGCAGCACCAGGGCTTCCGGAGCGCGTCGGGCGCACCGCCTCGGCCATCCGAACGTTCACCGGGTCGTGGAGGTCCGGCGCGCGGGCTTCGTCCCAGGCGTCCGTCATCGCCTCGACGTTCCCGAGTCGGCCCTCGATGTTCGCCAGGTTGAAGGCCAGAATTCGGCGATCACCGCCCTCGGGCATGCGGTCCAGCGACTCCCGGTAGCGGGTGACGGCCTCGGGTAAACGACCGGCCAGCGCCAGGGCCTCCGCCTTCGAGGCCAGCGCCAGCGCACCACGGGGATCGGTTGTGGGGACCTCGGCATCGAGTACCCGCTGGAGGGCATGCTCCGCCGCGGGGTCGCCGCGTTCGCGAAGCACTCGATAGACCGCCAGGGCGGCCGTCGGTGAGGGAGGGAGGGCCGCGTCCCAGAGTCGGTAATCGTCGCCCGCGGCCTCGACCAGGTCGCGAACCACGTCCGCGAGGATCGTCTCGGTCGGGAGCAGGAAGCGCTGGACCTTCGGGCCTTCGACGAATGTCGGTGTCGGGGCACCCGCGGGGCCTCCCGCGATGGCCATTTCCAGGGCGGCGCGATAGGCCCTCAGGGCGGGGCCAGCTTGCCCTCCCTCGCGAGTCTGTTGGCTTGAAGGTGGAGGGCCACCACGTCCCGGCTCGAACCCGAGGAAACGGTGGTGTCTCCCCGGCCGAGCAGCGTCAGGCGAACCCCCGGGTCGAGCGGAGACGCCCCCCGGGCCGTCTCCAGCAGCGTGCGAACGTCCTCCTCGCGATCCGGGCCCGATTCGGCGAGGCTCGCGGCCAGGGCGCGGAGGTGAAGGTGCATTGAGGTGGAGGACCACCAACTCGGCGCGGGGGCATCCGGGGGCTCGATCGGTGTCTTCGGCAAGGAGTCAGTCGCGAGCAGGAGATTGGAAATCCGGGCGGCCGCGCGGTCGTCCCGCGACCAGACCCAGGACAGCCAGATCCGCGGTACTTCCGACCGTGAGGAACACGACCATCGCCAACGGCGCCGCGAGCACTCGTGGGGACCCGCCAGACGTTCGGTGCGATCCCGATTGTTGGTTCGGGCCGGCGACGCCGAGATAACGCCGCCGGAGCATGTGTGGAAGCACGTGCTTGGGGCCGATGCGCGGTGAGGATGTCGCGCACGCTCGGCAGCGGCGGCTCGTCGGCGCCCGGTTCGGTGGGGGCCGTCGAAAACCCGGGAGATCGGGTGTCGTGGTCCCGACCATGCTCCCGGGGAACCGGACCTCGGGCGGTCTCAGGACTGACGTTGCGACCGTGCGGCCATGGTTCGGGCCCCGGAAGCACGGGAGACGGAGGGGCATGCGGGGTCGTCGGCCCCGGAATGGGAGCCGCCCAGGGCGGCGAACTGGCCTCGGAGTGTCGTCGCTCGTGGCCGATTCGGGCCTGCCATCCCGGGAGGGCGGGCTCTGGCCGAGCCGTCGTCCCGGATGGCTCGGCGGGAGCCTCGCCCCCTCCGTTCCCGTCAACGGACTGAGTTCGGACCTCAGGGTCTTCTGGACAGGACGCGTGATCGGGTTCCGGTTGAGTCGAGAACAGGCCCTGGGGGCCCTCTGTCGTCGGTTCGGAGAACGTGCGAATTCGCGGGTACGTTCCAGGCCCGAGGTCCGGGGTCGTGGCCGATTGCGAGGCCGATTCCTCGACGACGGTGGGCGCCGGAAGCGAGAACTGAGCGGGGGACGCCTGTCCTTCGGGTGGGAAGGGGACCGGACGCGAACCCGACGAGTTCGTCGACGCGGGACGGGCCCTCGGGGCCTGGGGCGGCCTCGGTACGGGTGGCTCGGGTTGCCGGGTCGGTGGTGGTTGGCTGGTCGGAGGATCGCCGGGCGGAGCGGCCCCGGAACGGCCCCGGATGACCTCGCCGGCTGCCCGCCAGCGGGACTCCCAGCGCAGTTCCTTCGCCCGGTTGCGGAGCGATCGCTCGCGGCTCTCCAGGCGCGACTGCCAGCGTGAGAGCCGCTCGCGCTCGGCGTCCAGCCCGGCCCCGGACGCCTCGGAGCCGGCGAACGGGTCGGGTCGCCGTACGGGCGGTCGCTCAGCACGCACGGTTCGGCCGGCGGCACATTGGTGCCGAGAACGATCTCCGGGTCGGCAGGCACCGGCGTTTCGAACGCGCAGTGCGGGGGCGTCGCGGCCCCTCCGGCCCATCGCAGGGTCAGCCAGGTATCGCCGACCCGCAGCGGAACCCCGAGCGGCAACGGCCGCGATTTCTCGACGGCTTGCCACCGAGGTAGATTCGACCGGACGGGCCGACCGGCTGGACGTGCCAGGAGGCCCCCCGCCGCTGCAGCAGGCACTGGACCTCGGCCAGCGAGGGTTCGGCCAGCCGGACCTCGCACGGATCGCCGCGGCCGATGCGGATCGACGGGACCGTCGAGTTCCAGCACGCGGGGGGACGCGCCGTCGCGGCTCTGGATGTGCAGGAACGTGGCGTCCGGCATCGCGGGTCGGCCTCCTCCTTGAGCCGCGGCGAGCTGCGGGCCACAGAGTAGCTAGCCTCGCTCAACGAACAAGTCCGTTCCGCCGGCGAGCCAGCGGTCGCAGCGTCCCGGCCACCGCGCTGGCGGCCAGCGCGACCGCCGCCAGCTCGACCGTCCAGTGAACCAGTCGAGAAGGCCGCGAACCCGACGAGCGACCCGACCAGAGCGAAGCCCAGGATGCGGTCGGCCGTGCCGACCCGTCGCAGCGCCGACGGCAGCCGGAGCAGGAACCAGACCGCCGCCAGGCCGAGCAGACGCCAGGCCCGCCAGCCCGGCCTCCGACCACCAGCGCAGCACGCTGCTCCAGGCCGTCGTCGCCGACAGGGGGCCGGCCTTGTAATAGGGTGCGATCGTCGGGAAGCTGCCCAGCCCGGTGCCGACGATCGGGAAGTCGCGGGCGATCCGCGTCGTCTCGGCCCAGAGCGCCCGCGTCGTCTCCCAGCCGCCGCCGGCCGCTCAGCGGGCTCGCCCCGGCCGGCCGGCCCGTCGCCACCCCGAGCAGCATGCCCCCGCCGAGGGCCAGCAGGGCCAGCGACGTCGCCCCAACGGCGAGCCAGCCGATCCCGGCAGCCCGGGCCCCCGGCACCCCGGCGAGCGAGCAATCCCAGCGCGAACGGCATGCACGAGCATACGCCCGGCGAGCACCCGGTCAGACCCGCACTGAGCAGCGTCAGCACGACAGAGCAGACCGCGAGCCCGCCGCGGTTCGAGTGGAACCAGATGCGAGTTCCGCAACGACTCCCGGCCGCCCCGCGGGGCCAGACCATGCAGGGCCAGTCCCAGAGCCAGCGGCAGGGCCAGGAGCCGCCAGGGCCAGGTAGGCCCCCGGCCCGCCCATCAGGCCGCCGACCGCCGCACTGGCGCACGGCTGCGGGGTGACGACCCAGCCGCCCCGCGGTTGATCCGGGTGGTCCAGCCGTTCGAGGACGTACTGGCCCGGCGCGGCCATCTGGTCCGCCACCGAGGGGGCCCAGGACGGCGACCTGCCCCGGGACATAGGCCCCGTACAGGCCCTCGGCCCCGCCGAGGAGCTGGACCACCCCGAACGCCGTGAACAGGAACAGCGGCGCGATCGACGCTTCCCCAGACCAGCAATGTCCGGTCGAGCCGGTCGGCGTCGTGGGCGACCACGCAGAACAGCGTCAGGCAGCCCAGGCGCCGAGCAGCCAGCGCAGGGTCGCCGGCCGATCGACGCTGGCCGGGGTCCGGGATGCGACCGGCTCGGGCAGGGACGCCTCCGGGTCGTCGTCCGGGCGAGGTCGGGCAGAACCCCGACGCTGTGGATGGCATGCGATCGCGGCGACAGCCGCCGGGCGATGCGGCCCGGCAGCGGAGCCAGTTGCACGGCCGCCAGCGCCAGCGGCGATCCCACCAAGCAGGCGCCAGCGGGCTCTGCAGGATCGCACCAGGACCCGCGAACGTGGCCCGGACCGCGAACGCCAGCAGGAGCAGCACCGTCAGCATCGCGATCACGGGACGGGCCCACCAGACCGAGCCGCCGAAGCCCAGACGTCGGTCCCGCATCAGGATCGGCGGCGATCAGAGACAGGAGGCATGAGCGATCCGTGATCGTCGGATAGCAGATCGGATGCCGATCGAGGTTCATGACAGAGCGTCTCGTGCTCAGGCCATCGA
Source organism: uncultured Isosphaeraceae bacterium (assembly GCA_963779675.1). Classification (GTDB taxonomy): domain Bacteria; phylum Planctomycetota; class Planctomycetia; order Isosphaerales; family Isosphaeraceae; genus CAVZZM01. The sequence goes on along the minus strand of CAVZZM010000008.1, from coordinate 717,683 downwards.
GCGATGCCCGCCGGGACGACGTCGGAGCCGCGATCCGACGGGTCGGCGGGGGCTCGCAGCCCTCGCGAACGGTTCGATGTCGGAGCCGGTCGGTCCGTCAGGCCGAGCGCCCAGACCGGTGCGTGGCTCGACCAGTTCTCCAGATCGTCGTCGAGGGCGTTGAAGACCACCCCGGCGATCGTCACGCCGGGACTGTTCGAGCATCGCCTTGGCCCGCCGCGGCGGGTCGAGGGCGTGGTCGCCCGAGCGGACGACCAGCAACGCGGCATCGGTGAACGAGCCGAGCATCCGGCAATCGGCCAGCCCGAGCACGGCCGGGCCGTCGATGATCACCCGGTGGTAGTGCCCGGAAAGGCCCTCCAGCAACTGCCGCATCTCCAGCGTGCCCAGGATCGTCGACCGGGATGCCGGTCGGGTCGCCCGACGGCAGGAAATCGAGGTTCGGCACGTCGGTGCGCACCACGGCCCGCTGCCAGGGAAGCTCGCCTCGAAGCACGTCGACCAGCCCGAGATCGCTGCTCGACCTCGAAGACCTCGCCGAGGCTGGATCGCCTCAGGTCGGCGTCGAGCGAGCAGCGTTCGCTCGCCGGCCCGGGCGCAGGTGGCCGCCAGGTTCAGCGCCGTGGTGCTCTTGCCCTCGCCGCTCTTGGCGCTGGTGATCAGCAGGGTGACGATCGGTCGGCCCTCGCGGCCGGTCGCGCCGAGCAGGCTCGCCCGGAGGTTGCGGTACGCGTCCGCCTCCGGGGAGTTCGGCGAGCCGGCCGTCCAGATGTGGCCGCCGCGGTGCAGCCCGGCGACGCCGTCGCATCCGGGGCACGACGCCGAACAGCGGCAGGGTCAAGCCGGCGGTCAGGTGCTCCGGGGCCTTGACCCGGTGGTCGAGCGACTCCAGCAGGCAGACCAGCCCCAGCGCCGAGCCCCAGGCCCGCCAGGATCACCAGGGCCAGGTTGAGCTTCCGGTTCGGGCCGACCGGCGACGTCGGCTCCTCGGCCGCCATGCGGATGCCGACCGGCGGTTCTGGGTCTGCTGCAGCAGGGCGAAGGTGTTGAGCTTCTGCCGGTAGTCGTCGACCTCGGTCCTGCTTTGCTCTCGCGCTGACGGACCAGGCTCTGGAAGTCCCGGAACTTCGGCATCGACTCCTGCATCCGGTCGCAGCAGAACCTTGACCTCGCGCTCCAGCTGGACGACCTCCTCGCTGGAGTAGCTGAGCACCGATGTGGAGAGGTCGGCGGTCTCCGGCTCGGCCAGCGGGAACCTGGTAGAGCTGTCTCCAGCTCGCGGGTGATCTGCTGGAGCTCGCGAGCGTAGTGTCGAACGGCCGGATCGGTCTCGTAACCGCTGGACCACACGGCGGTAGCTGGCGAGCTGCTCCTGAAGTCGCTGCTTATCTGCGCTTCAACTCATCGATCCGCTGCTGGTAGGGTGAGCGGCGGGCCGGCCGAGGTGCCTGATCGCCGCCCAGAAGCTGGGTGAGCCGCTGCTGCTGGACCATATCGTCGTGACGCAGCCTTCTTGTTGAGCAGCATCGAGTTGAGCTGGATGTATTGCTCCTGGTAGATGTTCCGATCGTCGGTCGTGAACATCCCCGTGTTCTCGCGGAGGCCGGCGATCTGTTCGTCGAGTCGGCGACAGCTCCTCCTGCGAGAGTCGGTCAGGTTCTCGGTCGCATAGCCGATCCGATTTGTTGAGGTTGTGCGTCGCCTCGCTCGTAGGCGTCGCTCTCGAATCGGTTCAGCAACGCGTTGAGCAGGGCCGTGGCGCGGGCCGGGTCCGGGCTCTCGAGGAACAGGTCGAAGGTGTTCGAGTCCGGGCTGCCGGCGGGACTTGCAGGCCGGCCAGCTCGGCGATCGCCGTGCTGATCTCGGCGTGGCGACAGGTTCAGCGACGGGTCGAGCCGCGACCGTCTCGGCCAGGCCGGGACTGTGGAGTTCGGCGATCTTGTCGGGCACGTAACGCTGGACGCGCTCGGGGCTCTCCTGGCCGATCGAGCCGTTCGGGACGATCGTGGCGAACCGGTGGTCGAAGTCGGGCGGATCGATGCGGATCTGGGCGACGGCACGGTAGACGTCCTTCTGCCGCAGGACGAAGACCGAGCCGGGCAGGATGAGCGCCAGGGCCACGAGCAGGACGAGCCAGGCCCGTCGGCGAAGGGCCTTCAGGTAGTCCGCGGTCGTCTTGGCCGCGTGGCGTCGGGGCGCACGGTCCCGAGCCGGCAGGCGGAAGTACCGGCGGCTGCGGGCGGGCGGCGATCCCGAAGGCGCCCCCTCCGTAGGGCTGGATGATCCGTTCCATGAATCCCACCTCTCCCTCGGTGTCACGTCCATGCGAACCGTCGTGGCGTGCCCGGCTCAGCCGAGGCCCTCCGAGCCCCAGCCGAAGGCCCAGCGGAGCCAGCGGAGCGGGTCCGTGCCCGCCGGTGGCGACCGGGCCCGGACGTCGCCGCGGGGCCGTCGATACCGGACGGCGAACCGCTCAACCGGGCCTCGACGGCGCCGCGGTCTGATCCGGCTCCGATCCCGGGAGCGTCGCCTCGGGCGCGACCGCGTTCCGGGAACGCTCGGATCGGGACTCGACCTGCGCCTGCGATCAGACGCTCAAGCCGCTGGGCGGTCGCCAGCGCGAGCCGCTGGAGCGAGCGGAAGGCGATGTCGGCCTCAAGCCCCGACTCGTGCGGCTGGTGCAGGGTCACCGTCAGCCGCAGGTCCTCGCCGCTTTTGAGTCGGAAGGAGGCGACCGAGCCCGGTCACCGGCGACCTCGGTCACGACGTCGTCGGCGGTCGCGCTCCTCATGATCTCGCGGCCGTTGCGGACGCAGTAGGATCTGGAGATGGTCGCAACCGAGCTGCTCGGACGGTTGACAGCAGGATCGTCCCAGATGCGCGTCCTGCGGTCTCGCAGAGCTCGATCTTCTGGATCGCCTCCCAGGTCGCCTTGGCGCCGCCGCTCCTGCCGCTTGCGGGCGAATCGGGCGCGGAGATCCTCGCGGAGCGAGGCCAGTTCGTCCCGGCGGCTGGTCAGGATCAGCAGGAACGCCAGGCAGCCCGAACCGCCCAGCATCAGCGCCAGGAACTCGCCGTGGACCGGGTTGTTCAGCGCCACGCCCAGCAGGACCACGCCGCACAGGAACCCCGAGAGGCAGTAGAGCAACAAGGCCGCCTGACGCGGGTTCAGCCCCAGCCCGATCAGCAGGTGGTGGATGTGCCGGCGGTCCGCCGAGCTCAGCGGCAGGTTTCGCACCCAGCGGCGAAAGATCGCCATCGCCGTGTCGGAGATCGGCAAGCCCATCGCCAGGATCGGGAAGAGGATCGAGACCGTGGTCGTGCCCTTCATCGACGACTGGACGCCGATGACCCCGATCAGCAGGCCGATCAGCAGACTGCCGCTGTCGCCGAGAAAGATGCAGGCCGGGTGCCAGTTGTACAGCAGAAAGCCCGCGAGGCTGCCCGCCAGCGCCGCGGCCAGCGCCGCCGCGCCCAGGTTGTTGCCCTGACGCAGGGCGACGAGCATCAGCGTGCCGCTGACGAGCAACCCGACCCCCGAGGCCAGACCGTCCATGCCGTCGATCAGGTTCCAGATGTTCATGCATCCGAGGAACCACAGGCCAGCGTGACCACGGTGCTCAACGGGTCGAGCATGGCCGTGCTGGCCGAGCACTTCGAAATCAGAACGGGGTGCTGAAGTCGAACGGAATGCCCAGTACCTTGAAATGCGTGATCCGGACCCCGCCCAGAATCAGGACCATCACCGCGGACGCCTGGCCCAGTAACTTGGGGCGTGGGTTCAAACCGCGCGTGTCGTCCAGAACGCCGACGATCAGAACGATCAGCGAGGCCACGATCACGGCCCAGAGTTGCATCGACCCGCCGGGAGCCTCATTCCAGTCGCCGAAGTAGCCGCCGCGGGCCGCGAGGACCAGGGCCAGGCCCATGCCGAACGCGAGGCCGAGACCGCCCAGGCGAGGGATCGCCCCCTTATGGATGCGACGGAACTTGTCGGGCCGATCGATCGCACCTGCCCAGCCGGCCACCCGTGTCACGACCGGGATGGCCAGGACGCAGCCCATGAAGGCGACGGCGAAGATCAGCAGGAATGGCGTTATTGAACATCGCGGAGTGGGTCCCGATCGACGTGTAGAAGCGTGGTCCGGAACAGTGTCTCGGCGATCACGTTACAGGGTGGGCCCGCGTTTAAGGCCCCTCGTCCCAACCGAGTTCGTCCGCGACGTCCTTCAAGCCGCGCTCGACGGAACCTGGAGGGGGCGAGATTCGAACACCCTGGCCTGGACATCTGCGTGGCCCCCTTCCATGCGGGTCGATCGAGCGGTCTCTCGTGAAGCGATTCGATGTCACCGACACGGAGGAGATTGGGAGGAACCACCCGGCGACGACGGAGGTCCATGCGAGCTATGTCGCATCATCGCATCAGTTTCCACAATAGTCTCAGTATCCTGCGAAGACTCCGAGACGTCAAGCGAGAAACCCCGGCTCTTAAACCCTGTCGATTTCAGGAAACCTTGATGGATTAGTGTGTCGGTTCGGGAGATAGGCATTTGGATGACAAGAAGTTGGCTCGCATCTCACGGGCCCGTTTTGATGAATTTTGTTCGTGCGTGCGCATTCGTGAAGCACTTGTTTGATCGAATGCGACCACGTCCCTCGTTGGGGGCGGGACACCATCTGAGCCGATCCCGTCGATGGCGATCCGGATCGGGCCCGACCTCGGCTCGGGAGTTTGGGGGCCGGGCATGTGTCCAACCATGTTCTCAAGGGAACGACCGATTCGGTCATCCGTCGATCCCTCGATGGGCCCATCCTGCCAGGCGGGACCTCCGCGTTGTCCCACTCGGGCAAGGCCGGTTCTTGAGCGGGTTCGGCGAGACGCGGTCGGCATCGGAGCGGGGGGCCGGACAGACAGAGGTCACCCGGTCGTTGATCGGGGCTGGTGGGAGCGTTATCGTGTCCGCATTGAGGAATTGGAGTTCTTGGAATGTTGGTCCGTCTCGGGGGAGGTTCCACTCGTGATCGTCTCGAACGCATCCTCGTCCGAAAGTGCGAGGTTCGGCGGCGCGCCTTTGTCGGTTCTGCATGGAGGACGATGTTCCCTTAATCGGCTATTACGCGGACGATCACGTGGTTCCCATCGATCAGGCAGCGGTGGCGTATGCGGACTCCGAGGACGTCGACCTGATTCTCCCGACGACCGAAGACCTCATCGACCTGATCCCACCGGACGGACAGTCACTCGACTCACTCAAAGACCTGGCACGATGGGCGGCGGGCCCGGGATCGTCGATCATTCGCGAACTGGCCGTCCCGTGCGACGAGGCTCGTTTGCTGGTCCCGATCACGCAGCCGCGTAAGATCCTCCTGCTGGCCGGGAACTACGCCGAGCACATCCGAGAGGGTGGTGGGACCTCGACCGAACGGGGCCAGACGTTCCCCTATGTTTTCATGAAACCTCCTACCACGTTGACCAACCCCGGCGCCGATTGTCATTCCGGCGTGCTCGCCGGACCACATCGACTGGGAGTGCGAGCTGGGCGTGGTGATCGGCCAGAGTTGCCGAAACGTGTCGGAAGCCGAGGCCCTGAACTGTGTGGGTGGGTATACGGTCATCAACGACATCAGCGACCGGGGCTTTCGCCCGAATCCCGGTCGCACGACGCGCGACCGGGACAAGTTCTTCGACTGGCTGCACGGTAAGTGGCACGACTCATTTTGCCCGGTCGGCCCGTGTCTTGTCTCACCGGATGCCATCCCCGACCCGCAGAACCTGACCCTGCGCCTGACCGTCAACGGCACGGTACGTCAGGAGTCTTCCACGGCGCGGATGATCTTTCCCGTGGCCGCGATCATCGCATTCCTGAGCCGCTTTGTCACCCTTGAGCCGGGTGACCTGATCGCCACCGGGACCCCCTCGGGGGTTGGTCACGCCTCGGGCACGTACTTGAAGCCGGGCGACGTCGTCGTCGCCGAGATCGAGGGGATCGGCCGTCTGGAAAACCCGGTCATCGCCGAAGGCGGCCTCGATTGATCCAGGCCCGGAGCCCGGGGCCTGCCCCGGAATCGTGCATTGGCCCCTTCCCGTCATTTAGAAGTCACACGGGAAGGGGCTTTCTGCTTTTCAAATCAAGTCGCGACGAACTGCATTGGCTCGACACTCAGGATCCCGAGCCCCTGTTACGTGCGCCGTGGTGTCACGATCCGTTCAGAAACCGAAGCCGCCGACGCCCGGCATCCCGAACCCGTAGCCGCCAACGCCCGGTCCCCCAAGACCGTTGACGCCGAGGCCCGGCATCCCGAACCCGTAGCCGGACCCGAAGCCACCCCCGAACCCGCCCATGTTCAGGCCGATCCCGCGACCGCCCAGGCCCATGCGTCCGACATTGAGGCCGAGGCCGCGTCCGTAACCGCCGTACCCCGCCTGGTACATGGGAGCGTATCCACCGCCGTACCCCGCCTGGTACATGGGAGCGTATCCACCGCCGCCATAGGCACCGCCGTAACCGACGTGGTGCATGGGAGCGTACCCGCCACCGTAGCCGCCGTAGCCGCCGTAGCCGCCGTGGCCGACATATCCGGCCGAGCAACTGGGTCGGCAGGCGGCGCGCTTCTTGTGACCGCAGGCCTGGGCGATGACCGCGGGCACGGCGATCACCGTCACCGCGAGCGCGACGGTCGCGATGTTCCGCTTCATAAAGGACATCATGGTCGTTCTCCCTGGAGTCTGGTTGGAGCGAGGAGGCACACCCTCCACCGGGTGGGCTCGACGCAACGGTCTCGATTTGGAGATCGAGCGAATGCGATGCCACCTGTAGGGATGCGTGGTTTGTAACGATTATTGCGGCGCGTCGGCTCGCCGGTTGTGTGCTCGAAGTGACTGATCTGGGGAGGTTTGTAGCCGAGGGCGCCGCAATGCTCGGGTTTTCGACCGGCACGTCGAGGCCGAGTTGATGGCCGCGTAGGCTGAGATGAGCACGCGGGTTCCCGTCGGCACGTCGTGCCGCTTCCTTGACGGGGGGTGAACATGCTCAGGTCACGAACCTGACGTTCGGGATGTCGGGACGACGAACACACTTCTCCGGGGCTGTCTCGCCGGAAGTTCGTTCGTCGGCTAGGATGGGGACACTCCGTCGAGGCGGAGGCCTCACGCCTCCCCGGTATTGATCCGATGTTCGTACCTCGCCACTGGGGGGAGCATGCCCGAGTTTCGCAAGCTGATGGTCGCCAATCGCGGCGAGATCGCGATCCGCATTTTTCGATCGGCCCATGAGCTGGGCATTCGCACGGTGGCGATCTACTCGCACGAAGACCGGTTCGGGATGCACCGGCAGAAAGCCGACGAGGCCTATCAGGTCGGCTCGGCCGGCGAGCCGATCCGATCGTACCTGAACATTGGTCAGATCGTCGCCCTGGCCCGCGAGAAGGACGTCGACGCGATCCATCCCGGATACGGCTTCCTCTCGGAAAACGCCGCGTTCGCCCGAGCCTGTGACGAGGCCGGGATCACGTTTATCGGTCCCCGCGCCGAACTGCTGGACCTCCTCGGCGATAAGGTCGCCGCGCCGGCTGGCGCAGGAGGTCGGTGTGCCGACCCTGGGGGGCACCGCGACCCCCATCGAGCCCGGTCCGGCGGCGCACGAGGCGGCCGAGCGGCTCGGTTATCCGGTGATCGTCAAGGCATCGATGGGAGGCGGTGGTCGCGGCATGCGAGTCGTCGAGTCCGCCGACGCCCTCGACACGGCGCTCGACCAGGCGCGTCGCGAGGCCCAGACGGCGTTTGGCGATCCCTCCGTCTTCCTCGAGAAGTTCATCCGCCGAGCCAAGCACATCGAGGTGCAATTGCTTGGCGACCGGCACGGCAACCTCGTTCACCTGTTCGAGCGGGACTGCTCGGTGCAGCGTCGGCACCAGAAGGTCATCGAGATCGCCCCGTCGTTGAACCTCGACCCGGCCCTGCGGGATGGCATCTGCGAGGCGGCCCTGGCCATCGGCCGGAAGGTCGGTTACGACAACGCGGGGACCGTCGAGTTCCTGGTGGATGTCGACGCCGGCGCGTTCTCCTTCATCGAGGTGAACCCGAGGCTTCAGGTCGAGCACACCGTCACCGAGGTGGTCACGGGCGTGGACATCGTCCGCAACCAGATCCTGATCGCCTCGGGCGTTCCGCTGCCGGACCCCGAGATCGGCATTGCGAGCCAGTCCGAGGTGCAGACGACCGGCTATGCGATTCAGTGCCGGATCACGACCGAGGACCCGACGAACAACTTCACCCCTGACTACGGCCGGATCACCCATTATCGCTCGTCGGGCGGTCTGGGCCTGCGACTCGACGGCGGTACGGCGACGACCGGGGCGATCGTCACGCCCTTCTATGACTCGCTGCTGGTCAAGGCCACCACCTACGGCCGGCGGTTCCAGGACGCCGCCTCCCGGATGGAGCGCGCCCTTCAGGAGTTCCGAGTCCGGGGCGTGAAGACGAACATCCCGTTCCTGCTGAACGTGGTCGCGCACCCGGATTTCCTCGAAGGCCGCTGCACGACCCGCTTCATCGACCAGTCGCCCGAATTGTTCCGCTTCCCCGTGCGACAGGACCGGGCGACGAAGCTGCTGACCTATGCCGCCGAGGTGATCGTCAACGGCTTTCCCGGGGTGACGGCCGATCCCGCCGGTGCCGCGATGGTCGAGCCCACCCCCCCGGTCTACGATTCCAGCATGCCGGTCACGGACGGCTCGCGTCAGCTCTTCAAACAACTCGGGCCGGAAGGCTTCGCGCGCTGGGTTCGCGAGCAGCCCCGGTTGCTGTTGACCGACACGACGTTCCGCGACGCGCACCAGTCCCTGCTGGCGACCCGGTTGCGGACCCGCGACATGCTCCGCGTGGCCGGGGCCTACGCCCACAAGTGCCCGAACCTGTTCTCGATCGAGATGTGGGGCGGCGCCACGTTTGACACCTCCATGAGGTTCCTCAAGGAAGACCCCTGGGACCGTCTGGCGCAACTCCGGTCGAAGATCCCGAACATCCTCTTCCAGATGCTGCTGCGGGGCTCGAACGCGGTCGGCTACACGAGTTATCCGGACAACGTCGTCCGTGAGTTCATCAAGGAAGCGGCGGGGGCCGGCATCGACCTGTTCCGCGTGTTCGACTCGCTGAACTGGGTCCCCAACATGGAGGTTGCCCTTGAGGCCGTGCGTGAGTCGGGCGCTCTCTGCGAGGCGGCGATCTGCTATACGGGCGATCTCCTCGACCCCTCCCGGCCGAAGTACGACCTGAAATACTACGTCCAGATGGCCCGTGACCTCCAGAAGCGCGGGGCGAACCTGATCGCCATCAAGGACATGGCCGGGCTCTGCAAGCCCTATGCGGCCCAGCGGCTCGTCAAGGCCTTGCGCGAGGAGGTCGATCTGCCGATCCACTTCCACACCCACGACATCAGCGGCGGCCAGGTGGCCTCGATCTTGAAGGCGACCGAGGTGGACCTTGACATCGCCGACGGGGCCATGTCGTCGATGGCGGGATTGACCAGCCAGCCCAGTCTCAATGCGCTGGTCGAGGCGATGCGGTTCACCCCCCACGAGACCGGGCTCGACCCCGACTCCCTGATCGAGATCAGCTGGTACTGGGAGGAGGTCCGCAAGCTGTACGCGCCCTTCGAGACGGGCCAGCGGTCCCCCTCGGCCGAGGTCTACGCCCTGGAGATGCCCGGGGGCCAGTATACGAACCTGTACCAGCAAGCGCGGCGCTGGGCCTGGAAAGCCGCTGGCACGAGGTCTGCCGGGCCTATGCCCAGGTCAACCTGCTCTTCGGCGACATCGTGAAGGTGACGCCGTCGTCGAAGGTCGTCGGCGACATGGCCCTGTTCCTGGTCGCCAACAACCTGACCGCCGAGGACGTTCTGGACCCCGAACGCGAGCTGGCCTTTCCCGAGAGCGTCATCGAGTTCATGGAGGGACGGCTCGGCCATCCCCCGGGCGGTTTCCCGCCGGAGCTTCAGAAGCGCGTTCTGAAGGGCCGCAAGCCTCTGACCGAACGCCCGGGGAAGAGCCTGCCCCCGGCCGACCTCGACGCCGCCCGCGAGAAGGCCGCGGCGTTCCGGGGGGGGCCGCCAGTCATCAAGACGCCCTGAGCTACCTGATCTACCCTCGCGTCTTCCCCGACCTGGCGGCGCACCAACGGTCGTATGCCGACACGTCTGTTTTGCCCACTCCGATGTTCTTTTTTGGCCCCGAGCCCCGAACTGAGATCCCCATCGAGATCGAGGAGGGCAAGACCCTGATCGTCCGGTTTCTGACCGTCGGCGAGCCCCACGCCGACGGCACCCGCACGGTCTTCTTCGAGCTCAACGGCCAGCCCCGCGAGGTCGTCATCACCGACCGCTCGCTGGCCTCGTCGGTGCGCGAGGTGCCCAAAGCCGACCCGGCCGACCCGAACCAGATCGCCGCCCCGCTGCCTGGCCTGGTCGTCGGCATTGCCGTCAGCGAGGGGGACGCGGTTCGCAAGGGGCAGAAGCTCCTGTCGATCGAGGCGATGAAGATGGAGACGACCCTCTATGCCGAGCGCCCGGCCGGGTTGCCGAGGTCCTCGCCGCCGTGAGCCGGCAGGTCGAGACCGGCGAGTTGCTGATCCGCATGAGCGACGAGTGATCGCGACCGTTGTCCGTGGTCACGACGACATCCGGGCCGATTCGACCGAGGCTTACCGGTTCGAGTCGGCCCGGTCGTTCGCGGGGTGGTCGGGATCACCGGGGGCGTCTTCGGACGCCTCCGGCTCGTGGCCGGTCACGCCGACCTTCCTGGGCAGCCGGTCCGCCTCGGCGACCTGCCAGCCCAGGCGATACGCCGCGCGGGCGATCCGAGCGGCCTTCTCGGTGTCGGCCTTGACCATGTCGTCGGTCGGCTTGTGATAGTCCTCATGGACCCCCGAGAAGAAGAAGATCGCCGGAATGCCCTTTCGCGCGAAATTGTAGCTATCGGTGTAACGATGATAGTGATCGACGTTGAACTCGACGGTCAGCCCCTCGGCCTTCGCGGCGGCCACGGCGTCGGAGACGAGTGTCGTGTGCTCGGGGTGCTCCGGTGAGGGGGTGATGCCGACGGTCCTGGCCTCGTTACGGCTCACCATGTCGAGGTTGATGTCGGCGACGATCCGGGAATCGTCCGGGAGGGAAATGTGGTCGGTAAACCACTTGCTGCCCAGCAGGCCCTTCTCCTCGCCGGAGACCCACAGGAAGGCCACGCTGCGGGCGGGCTTCGGGCCGGCTCCGATGGCCTCGGCGATTTCGAGCAGGGCGCTGGTGCCCGAGGCGTTGTCGTCCGAGCCGTTGTAGATCTGACCGTCGTCGTCCACCCCGACGTGATCGTAGTGGGCGCTGAAGATCACGACCTCCTTCGCCTTCCGGGGATCGGAACCGGGGAACAGGCCGACGACGTTCCGGTCCTCAACCAGTTCCCGACGGGCGGCGATCTCGAGGCGGGCCGACAGGTCACCGATCCGTCGCGGTTCGGGGGACTCGACATCAATGTCCAACTCCTCGGCGAGCCGGGCGCTGAGGGCATCGGAGAGCACCATCATGGGCATCTCGGCGGGCTCGTCCGCCAGGAACATGCGGGGCCGCTCGATCGGTCGCATCAGGTCCTCGGGATGGTTCATGGGCAGTCGGGCCTTCAATCCGGGCGGCTGGATGACCAGCAGGGCGAGCGCACCTCGTTCGTTGGCCCGGTCGCGCACCTGATCAAGGTCGGACATCCGGAGGGGCCGGGGGCGAGCCTCGCTCTCGTCGTCAGAGGGGCCGCCGGGCAGGACGAGGACGATCCTGCGTTTGACGTCGAGCCCGTGGTAGTCATCGATTCCCTTCTCCTCATCAACTCGACCGTGACCGGCGAACACGACGGACGCCTCGATCTTGTTGGCGTTGAGGTGTCCCGGCGCGGGGAACACGTCGATGCCGAGGGTGCACGGGATGACCTGGTGAGATCCGGCTCGGTCCCGAACCAGTTCCAGCCGGGTGTGTTCCACGTCGGGCGTGACGACGGCAAGCGGATACGACTGGAAGTAGGTCGTTCCGTCGCCCGCCGGCTCGGCCCCCGCGGCTTCGAGGCGGGTCGCGAGATACTCGGCCGCCAGGCGGATCTCGTTCGAGCCGGTGTCTCGCCCGCGCAACAGGTCCGACGCCAGGAACCGCATGTGGGCGCCGAGTTCGCGCGCGGTGATGCCGGCCACGACTTCGGGAACCGGGTCGCTCGCGGCCGGAACATCCTGGGAGAGTACCGGCATCGTCGAGAACCAGACGGCGGCGGCGAGCGTCAAGGTCAAGGATCGTGTCACGTCGGAGGCCCTCGGGAATGCGAGTCGAGTGGGCAGCCCATACCATTGCGCGATCGGAACCGGACGGGCGTCCCGATCGTAACGAGGCATCGACGGAGACGATAGTCCGTAGCCGGCAACGACCGGCCCGCGTGCGGATAACATGGCGGAGATGGTCCGTTACTCAATGCCCCGAGGGTCGAACCCCATGACCGTTCCCACCCCGATGGGCTTCGCGCGTACCCTGATCCACCGCGAGGAGGTTGGCTCGACGAACGACGTGGCCCGCGCCCTGCTGGAAGAGGGAATGGCCGAGTTGCCGATGGTCGTCGTGGCCGACCGCCAGACGTCGGGGCGCGGGCGCGAGTCGCGCACGTGGTGGTCCGACGCGGGCAGCCTGACGTTCAGCGTCGGCCTCGATCCCGCTGCCCATGGCCTGCAGGATTCCCAGGCGCCCCGCGTGGCCCTGGCGGTGGCAGTGGCGGTGATCGAGGCGCTGGAGCCGGCCTACATGCCGGCCGGGACGATCGGCGTCCGCTGGCCGAACGATCTCGAAGCCGATGGGAAGAAGCTGGCCGGGATCTTGCCCGAGTGGGTGAGTTCGTCGGGGGGGCGTCGGGTCGTGATCGGGATCGGCCTGAACGTGACGACGGACCTCGATGTGGCGCCGGCGGCGGTGCGGGAAATGGCGACCACGATCGAGCGGCTCGGCCATCGAACGCGCGCCGATCGCGAGACGCTGCTATGGGAGATCATCGAGCGGCTCGGGCCGGTTCTGGAGGCGCTCGCGCGCGACGACTCGACCCTCGCGGCGCGCTGGGCGGCGCTGGACACCTTGCGGGGCCGGCACGTCCGGGTCGATCTCGGTAGCCGGGTCGTGATCGGACGTGGGGCGGGGATTACCGAGACGGGTGGTCTGCGCCTGCGGACCGAGGCCACGGACATGGCCCAGGCCGAGACGATCGTCCTGCACGGCGGTCGCGTGCTTCGCGACTCGTGACTCTCCGGAAGGGCGTAACGCCGGCCGAACCGCCGTGGAGACGGTTCGGCCGGCGCCTGCTTCGGGCCGGCTCGAAAGCGGACGGTTCCTTGAAGGCCGAAACCGTCAGGCCTTCTGGGTCGCGGCGACCTTCCCGGTCGTCCTGGGGGTCGGCTTATGGCCGGACCACTCGATGAGGATCGGCGCGGCGATGTAGATGGTACTGTACGTGCCGGTCAGGAAGCCAACGACGAGGCAGAACGAGAAGCCCGCGAAGCCCCTCGCCGCCGAAGATGTAGAAGATCACGACGACGAGCCAGGCGGTCAACGAGGTCAGGAAGGTCCGGCTCAAGGTCTGGTTGATGGCCGCGTTGATCAGCTCGGGAGTCAGTCGGGGCGACTTGCCCTTGATCTCCCGGATGCGGTCGAAGATGACGATCGTATCGTTGACCGAGAAGCCGATGAGGGTCAGGAACGCGGCGATCATCGGCAGGTCGATCTTGTACGGAGAGATGGCCACGGCCCCCAGGGTGATCAGCACGTCGTGGACCAGGGCGAGGACCGCGGCCAGGCCGTAGCCGACCGACTTGAAGCGGAACCAGAGGTAGGCGATGATCACCAGCCAGCTCAGGACGATCGCCACGATGGCCAGCATGCGCGGTCTCGCCGGCCACCGCGCCGCCGAAGTTCTCGAGTCGATCGAACAGCAGGCCGGGGCTCGTCCTCAACTGGTCGGTGAGGCCGGTCAGGTAGCCGTTCATGGTCTCGGCGTCGAGGTCCGTCGAGAGCGTCACCCGGGTGAGGTCCTCCCCGTTGCCATCCGCCGGGACGTCCAGGGCGAACCGTGAGGTCGGGGTTGAGCACGCCGGCCTTCTCAAGGATCATCTCGAGCTGAGCCCGGACGGTCGTCGCATCGACCGGGCGGCTGAAGGTCAGCGTGTAGCGGTTGCCACCGGCAAAGCGGGCCTCCATCGCGGGCGCCTCGGCCTTCGCCTTGGCCTTGGTCGTCTCACCTGGGGTTTCCTCCTCGGGCGTTGCCTCGGCGGCCGCGGCGGGGATCGGCTGGGCCGTGCTGACCTTCGTCTCGACCATCGCCAGCGAGTCGGAGAAGACCTCCGTGACCTTGGACTGGACGACCCGCTGATCCTCCTCGGTCGTCCGGATGTTGTAACGGTAGCCGGGCTGCTCGCCCTCGATGTTGAGGGTCTCCACCGTGACGTCGGGCAGCACCTCTCCGGCCGTCGATCGCACGTAGGAGGACCGCTGCGAGGCGTTCAGGTTCTGGAGCGGCCCGGCATTCTCGGCGAGCTGGATGGTCACGAGCGTGCCGCCCGTGAAATCGATGTTCAGGATCGACTGGCCCCGCATGCCGAAGGCAACCATGCCAAGGATGATCAGGACGGCCGAGGCGCCCATCAGGTAGCGCCTCGGGCCGACGAAGTCGATCCGCGTCTTGCCGAAGAGCTGGCCCATCGACAGCCTGTGGAGCCAACCCCGGCTGTTCCAGAGGTCGAAGATCGCGCGGGACACGTAGACGGCCGTGAACAGGTTCCAGAGCAGGCCGATGATCAGGGTCAGGGCGAAGCCCTTGATCTCGGCGGTCCCCACCCACCAGAGCACCGCGGCCGAGAGGATCGTGGTGAGGTTCGAGTCGAGGATCGTCGACCACGCCCGGCCGAATCCGTTGCGGATCTGCTGCGTGACGCTTGCCCCACGCTCCTTTTCCTCCCGCATGCGTTCGAAGATCAGCACGTTCGCATCGACGGCCATGCCGATCGTCAGCGCCAGCCCGGCCAGGCCAGGCAGGGTGAACGAACTGCCGGTGATCGACATCGAGGCGACGAGCAAGAGCACGTTGAGCATCAGGCACACGACCGCGACAAGGCCGGCGAACCGATAATAGGCGATCATGAACAGGGGAACGACCGCCAGCGAGATGACGATCGCCCGAAGGCCCTTCGAGATCGTGTCGCGGCCGAGGGTCGGGCCGATCTTCTCCTCAAGCAAAGGGACCGGGTCGATCGTCGCCGGCAGGCTGCCCGCCTTGAGGATCTCGATCAGGTAGTCCACCTCCTCGGGCTGGACCCCCTCGATGATGCCGGACTCGCGAATCTCGGAGTTGATCGACGGGGCCGAGCGCACCAGGTCGTCGAGCACGATCGCCAGTCGATAACGGAACTGTTCGCCTTCCTCGGGCAGGTGAGACCGGGTCAGGTTGCCGAACCGGCTCGCTCCCTGGCCGTTGAAGACGAAGCCGACGGCCGGCTGGAACCGCTCGTCCTGGGTCGGATAGGTACGGGCGAGGTATTCTCCCGTGACTTCCTGTCGCGAGCGGGGCTCCTCGACCAGGATGTAACGCTCGGTACGGCCGCCGCCCCGGTCCCACTCACGGATGATCGGGTCGTCGGGAAGGTTCTGCTCCAGCCCTCGGGCCTCGATCTCGCTCGGGTTGTAGTCGATGCGGTACGAATCGATCGTGCTGAAGCCGTGGGGCTTCGGCCCCGTCAGGTTTCCCTTGGGGTCCAGCTCGGTGAGGGTGATCGTGTCCTCGGTGTTCGAGTCGACGACGAAGACGCGGGTCGCTTTCTCGCCGGTGCGACGTTCCGTGCCCCGGAGGGTCACGCGGGCCCGGACGTAGCGGTCGCGGACCATCTCGCGATCCGGCAGACGAAGCTCGGTCGTGCTGTTCCGCACCGGCACGGCGGTCGGGGCGCCGGTCTCTTGCCCCTCGGAGGTCTTGCCCCCCTGGAGAACCTCGCCGAGCCGCACCCACTGGTAACCGGTCGGCGGGTCGTTATACACCGCCTGAAAGCCACCCCGGTCGATGGACCGGTCGATCATGTTGACGGCGCGGTCGGCGTGTTTGTAGTTGGCCAGGATCAGGAACTCGAGCGAGCCGACATCGGTGATCTTCCGCTTGAGCCGCTCGACCTCCTCCGGGGTGGCCTGGGCCAGGATGATCTCGACCCGGCTGCTGCCGACCGGGCGGATCGGGATGTCGGAGACGCCCTCGGGGTTTACCCGGCGCTGGAGCGCGACAATCAGGTCATCGATCTTCTCGCGATCGGCCTGCTGGCCCTCCTTGATTTGGTAGACCAGGATGGTGCCGCCGGAGAGGTCGATGCCGAGCTTGATGCCATTGGAGTAGATGCCGTACGCCGCCCCGAGGGTCAGCGCCGCGATACCGCCGAAGATCAGGCCGTAGTTTCTCATGTGGGTCCCTTGCGTCTCTCGCACTGCGCCACCGGGCCCGGATTCGTCCCCGAAGGCAGGCGAAACCGCCCGCGTCAAACGGGAGCGAGGCCGGGTCGCGGCCGGCGTCGAGAGACGGTCCTGTCCGTAACCAATCCGCGGCGTCCCGGCCCGGGCGGCGTCGCGAGCCGACCCCGGGCTCACTTCGCCTCGGCCGTCTTCTCCACCGTACCGTCGAGAACCCGGACCACGCTGGACCGGGTCATCTCCAACTTCGTGTTGTCCGCGACCCGCAACACCATCCGATCCTCGTTCGAGTCGATCGACACCACCGTGCCGTAGATGCCCGCGGCCGTCAGCACCCGGCTGTTCTTCTGAAGCGCGTCGATCATCCGCCGACGCTGCTTCTCCTGTTGCTGCTGGGGCCGCAGAATCAGGAAGTAGAACAGCAAGATCACCGGCGCGAACATGATGACCGTCGTCAGGAGCCCTGACTGCGGGTTCGCGGCGGGTGCGGCCTGGGCGAGAAGGGGCGACAGGAAGTCGAACGGGACGGGCATGGCGTGGATCACTCGTGAGTCAGGCGTGCCGGGACCACGGTGCGCCGGTCCGTACCGGAAACCGCGGCGGCCGAGTCGTCCCGACAATGTAACCGTAAGGGCCAGGCCGCTTCAAGCGATCTTCGAGAGGCCCCGAAGCCGATCGCGGATCGGCCCCCAGGAGGGCGAAATTCGTGAGAGGGGGAGGTGCTCATCGAGTCGTCGGTGTCGTCATGGTTGTTTCGACCGAAGCCTCGCCAGGGAACTGCCCAGACTACGGGAATCCGACTGCCCTGGGCTCGGCCGCTCAAAGGCGCCCAGGCCCTCAACGGCCGAGGGCGGACAGGGTTTCCTCTCGGAAGCGGGAGAAGCGGTTCTCGGCGATGGCGGCGCGAATCTGGCGGGTGAGGCGGTGCATGTAGGCAAGGTTGTGGATCGAGGCCAGGATCGGGCCGAGCATCTCGTCGGTCAGGAACAGGTGGCGGATCGTGCCCCGGCTGTAGTAGGTGCAGGCGTAGCAATCGCAGCCCGGCTCGATCGGGGTTGTGTCGGTCTTGTGGACGGCGTTGCGCAGCTTGACGGTGCCGATGGCCGTCAGGCAACTGGCGTTGCGGCCGTTGCGGGTCGGCAAGACACAGTCGAAGATGTCGATGCCGGTGGCGACGGCGTCGATGAGGTCCCGCGGACGGCCGACACCCATCAGATAGCGGACCTGGCCGGGCGGCAGAAGGTGCGTCGTCACGTCGAGCGCCGCGCGGACCTCCTCGCGGCTCTCACCGACGCTGACGCCCCCGATGGCGTAGCCGTCGAACCCGATCTCGATGAGGCGTCCGGCGCAATCGGCGCGGAGGTCCGGGTGACTGCCCCCCTGGACGATCCCGAAGAGGGCCTGATCGGGCCGACTGTGGGCGTCCCGGCAGCGTCGCGCCCAGCGAATAGTGCGGGCGACCGCGTCGGCGACCTGCTCCCGGGTCGCCGGCAGCGCGGGGCAGTGGTCGAGGCACATCGCGACATCGGCGCCGAGGGCTGCCTGGATGGCCATGGCGTTCTCGGGGGTCAGTTCCAGCCGTCGGCCGTCCAGATGGGAGCGGAAGGCCACCCCGGATTCGGTCAGCTTCACGCGATCGGCCATGCTGAAGACCTGGAAGCCGCCCGAGTCGGTCAGGATCGGCCCGTCCCAGGCCATCACCCGGTGCAACCCGCCGAGGTCGCGGATCACATCCTCGCCGGGTCGGATCGCCAGGTGGTAGGTGTTCGCCAGCAGCATCCGGCTACCGACGGCGCGGAGGTGGTCGGGGGTCAGCCCCTTGACCGTCGCCCTGGTGCCGACCGGCATGAACTCGGGCGTTTCGAGCGTGCCGTGTGGGGTGTGGAGCTGACCGAGCCGCGCGGCGGAACCGGCATCGACGTGTCGCAACTCGAAGCGGACCGGGCCGGTGGTCGATGCTGGGGTCACGGCAGGATGAGGGGGATCGAGAAGAAGGTGCGGTCGACTCTGGGTGGGATGGGTTAGCGCAGGGTTGCCCACCAATTGATAAGCTGGTGGGTTGCGCCGCTGACCCACCCTACAAAATTGGGTTGGCGCAACCCGTCGATTCATGAAGAGGTCGGTCCCGATGGGGTGACAACCGGGGCAAGAAGACCTTGCTCCGGCCACCCCATGGCGATTGCCCACAGAACATCATGCCTCGGATCGACTCTCACTCATTCTTGAGCTTCAAGTTCATCAGCGTGAGCTTCTCGCGAACCTCGTTGAGCGAGGTGACGCCGAAGTTCTTGCATTCGAGCAGTTCGTCGCCGGAGCGGATGACCAGATCGCCGATCGTCTGAACATTCAGCTTGTTCATGCACTTGCGGGCACGAACCGAGAGGTTCAGTTCGGAGATCGGCTTCGAGAGCAGGGCCTTCTGCTCGGGCGGGATCTCTTCGAGGGGCTGGACATGGGCCGTCGTCGCAGGGCGTCGGCGCCTTCCAGGGCCATGCCCAGCCGCAGGCCCTTGGAGGTCATCATCTCCTTGATCTCGGAGAGGGACGTCTCCCCGAAGTTCTTGGAGGCGAGTAGGGCCAGTTCGGTCGTTCGGGTGAGGTCGCCGAGCGTGCGGATGTTCATCTTCCGCAGGCAGTTGCGGCTACGGACCGAGAGTTCGAAGTCGGTGACGGGCGTCTCCAGGACGACGGCCAGACGCTTGTAGTGCTCCTCGGTCTCCTCGTCGTAATACATGTCCCGGCTGGCGCGGCAGTCCTTGAAGAAGAGCCGGGCTCGAGGCTGGTTCGGGTCGAAGTTGAGGACGCGCTGGTAGCAGGACTCGGCCTCACGGAACTCCATCTTGTCTTCGTGGAGGATGCCGAGATTGACCAGGGCGGCCAGTGGGACCGGGGGCCGGCTGGCACAGCGCCGGTAGAAATTGATGGCCTCCTCGTCGTTGCCGTAGAGGTCGTTGATATAGGCCAGCTCGAACAGGGCGCCGGTGTGGTCGCGGTCCAGCTCGACAGCCTTCTCGAATTGCTCAGCGGCGGCCTTCAACTCGCCGTCGGCGGCCAGGAAGCCGCCGGCCTGGTAGTGATAATCGGCCGACGAGCCTTCGAGTTCCTTGAGGCCCTGGTGGATCTTGCGCGATTCGTCCAGCTTGCCGGCTCGCCGCAGTGCTCCGGCGCGTCGCAGTTCGGACTTCTTGGGCTCGTGTCCGGCCTTGGCGGCGTCCGCGAAGGCCGCGGCGGCGGCGTCCCAGCGCTGGAGGTTCTCCAGGGCCAGACCGCGGAAGAAATGGGCCAGGCCGACGCCGCCGGCCTTGTCGAGGCGATCGATACCGGAGTGGTTGCGGCCCATCAGCACATCGGCCACGCCGAGGCGGAGCTGCACCTCGGGGGTCATCGTCTTCTCGTTGCGGTCGGCCATCGCGGAGGCTGCGTCGCGGAGGGTGCGATAGCGGGAGGGGTCGCGTCCCAGAACCTCGCGCAGGTCCGCCACGGCCGCGGCATCGAACGGCGTTCGATCCAGCAGCTCGCGCACATCGGTCGTCATCAACTCGGCCATTCGTCTCGATCTCCAGAAGACCCGAAGTGCGCCCGAGTCACGCGGTCGGTCGCGGCCCGAAGCCATTGGGGCCGGTGACGGCCACGGCTCCCCGAACCCGGCCGGGCTCGTTGGCCCGGCAGTCTCGCCAGAGACTATCGTATCGTGCGCGACCCGGGTTGAGCGTCCGCTGCGATCCGGGGTGAGCATCCGCGCGGGGACAAACAAACCATTGTATCGAGCCCGACGCTGAACGCAACCTCCATGTGGTTGTCCCGAACCGGGGACCGTCCTAGAATGGCCGGGTGTGAACAACTGACTGACGACAATGGCCCCCAAGCCGCCGGGTTGACTCCATGTTCCGGGTGATGCGCGAGATCGAGTTCTGCTACGGCCATCGACTGCTACGCTATGAGGGCAAGTGCCGCCACCTGCACGGCCACAACGGCAAGGCCGCGATCGTGCTGGAGGCGCCGGAGCTTGATGGCCGGGGCATGCTGGTCGACTTCAGCGACATCAAGCGTGAGGTTCAGCGCTGGATCGACGAGACCCTCGACCACACGATGCTGCTCTGTCGCGACGACCCGATCTTGCCGGTGCTGGTTGAGAACGGGGAACGGGTTCACGTCATGGACGAGAACCCGACCGCGGAGAACATCGCCCGACTGATTTTCAAACGTGCGCAAGAGGTCGGCCTGCCGGTCGTCGAGGTAACACTCTGGGAGACTCCGCGCTGCAGAGCGACCTATACCGAAACGGAGAGGTCGCGCCGCTGAGAGGTCGATCAGTGGTTGTGGCCGTCGTCGATCGGTTTCGGCGCGATGGTTTGCGTGCCCCGGTCATAGGGGTATTTGATCTCGTGGATGTACCAGTCGAAGACCGGCGAATCCGGGAGCGACCGCAAGTGGAACAACGCATACGTCGGTCCCTCATGGGCCGCATGGTCGTGGTCGGCGTGGTCGTCTCCATCCTCATCGTGTGATCTGGGCCCTCGGCGCTGTCGTCGATCCGGGCGACCGCGAAGGCGTAGGGGGTCACACCCTCGTAACCGGCATTCTCGATCTCGACGAACTGGACCGACGCGCCCGCCTTGAGGTCGTCGACGAGCCTCTGAAGGGCCCAAGCTCCATGTCGAACAACATCGGATCGTCGGTGGGGATGCTCTCGCGAAAATCGTCGAGGGCCTTCTTGGGGCTCTTCCCCATGCGCTGCGACGGTAAGAGCTTGTACCAGTAGGCGTCCGGGAGGTTCTTCTGGCTGAGCACGTTCACGTAGGTCTGAGCGAAGCGGGCCGCATCGGTCTGGACCTTCAGCGCCTTGACGTAAGTGAAGGTCACGGCCGACAGGCAAAACACCAGCGCCATGGCGATGCCGGCCTGGGCCAGTCCCCGGCCGGTGAGGGCGTCGGGCATGCGTCGAATTCTGCGCTGGGCGATCACACCCGCGAGGATGGCCACGACGCCGGCGATCAGGAAGTAGGACGAGGCGAAGGTGACAAGCGAGAGGAGCCCCATCATAAAGCTGAAGATCGCCATCGGGCTAATGGCCCGATAGGTCGGGATCTCGTTCTCGATGGGGGAAATAGTAACCGGCGTCTCAGTGCCGGAAACCGTTTGGGGATCGACGGCCACGGTAATACTCCTGCCAACGAGGCCGCGTTCCGCAACCCCCCCCACGGCAACGAGCGGCGCCGGGGGCGGGGCCGACGCGCGGCGAGGCGGGCGGGTCGCCGGGGACGATGACGGAAATTCAGGAACAATGCCACCATTCGAGGCTACTCGGGCCTGCCCCGATCGTCAAGCATTCCCGCGCGAAGGCGAGCCTCCAGGCCCCCCTCACGATTCGGTCACGGCGGTCATCGCGGCGTGAACGATCGCAGTTCTTCAGGCAGGAAGGTCGACAGGGCGAGGCCGATCCAGAACAAACCGAGCAGCCAGCCGACGACATTGGTCCAGGACCAGTTCCTCGACGCCCCGCCCCCCTGTAACCGCCAGCTTGCCAGCAAGACCGCCAGGATGGTCAAGCCCATCGGGGCGATGCCCAGCGGCGTGACCCACGAGTGGTCGTGATACTGGCCGCGGACGAGGGCCGCGAGGTCGTTGATCCAGACGAGCAGGCCGCCAGTCATCCAGGCCAGTTCGCCCAGTCCGCCGCCGTTGGCATCGCGACGCGCCAGCACGATCGGCCCGACCAGTGCCAGGCAGCCGGCCAGTGTGTGGGCGCCGGCCAGGAGTTCGTGGGGAGGCCAGGAGATGCGCCCGCGGACGACCAGGATCCAAAGGCCGTACCCGAGCGCGGCGGCCAGCAACGCGGCGTTGACCAGTGGCGCGGGCGAAGACGCGGGTGATCTGGACGGAGCACTGCGGCGGGAGGTCGTGGTCGAGGACATCGCCGGTTGGCATCCCTGGAGGAGAGAGGGTTCGGAAGGGCGGGTTCCAGACCTTGAATTCCAGCGCCTGGAAACCAGGTTCTGATCCCGGGGCCCAGATCCTGATCGTCGTCGAGGAGCGTGGACGGTGTCGATTCCCATGCGGCATAACGGAGGCCAGGAGCCGCTGGGGCGTCGTCACCCTCTGAGCACGCAAGCTCAGACACATCCTTTAGCTTCGGCCCGGCGCCGGGGTGGAGATCAGCCCGTTGGCCCCGGTTCGACCCTCTGGGGCCCCATTGTAGCGGATAAACCGCATCGCATCGGCGAAGGGTAGCGCGCAACGGGCGCGCGACGACCGACCCGAGTGCCGGAAGGGCTCGCGGGTCGGTCGAGTGAACCGTATCGCTCGCTGGATCGAGATGAGATCGAGCCAGGGCGCGGCCAGGTCCGATCAGAGCGTGGGCTGCGACGTGTCGGCCGCAACGACGGGGGAGGATTCGAGGAACGGATCGAGGTCCGTGGTGGTGTCCGATGCCTCCGTGACCGTCTCCGAACGGGGGGGCGTGTCGCCCGCGTCGTCGTCGGAGGCGACGATGAGCGTGCGGTCGATCCGATTCGGCTCCATGACGACCTGGTCTCCCTCGGATAGGCCCTCGGTGACTTCGATCATGTCGTGGTGATACTGGCCGATCGTCACCTCGCGACGGCGGAGGCCATCGGCCCGGGCGACGTAGCAAACGTCCTGACCCTGTTCGACGGTCAGGGCCTGAGGCGGGATCACCAGGGACTCGTCGCTGCGGGCGGTCAGGATCTCGACCTGGGCGGTCATGCCGGGCATCAGCCCTCTCGGGATGACGTGAAGCTGAACGCGGGCCTCGAAGTTCTTGATCTCGTCGGACTGGTACCAGCTTCGCTTCGACATCGGCAGGGGGGCGACCGCGACGACCTCCCCTTCGAGCTCGACGTTCGGCAGGGCCTCGACCTTGACCCGGACGGGCATCCCGGTCTCGACCCGGTTGACGACTGTCTCGTGGAGCTGCACCTTGACTTCCATCTGGCTCAGGTCGGGCAGATAGAACAGATCCTGGTCCTCGCGGACGACCGTGCCGAGCTCGATCATCGCGTCGTCGTCCTCGTTCGCGTAGATGAGGAAGCCGGCGTGCGGGGCGCGGATCGTGCAGTGATCGACCTGCTCCTGGTACTCGGCGAGCTGCTCATGGTCGCGTTTGACGCGGGTCTCGTGGAAGCTCAACTGGGCGCGGCGCCGTCGAGCTGGCCTTGCATGCTCAGGATCGTCTTAGGCGCGGTGTACTCGACGAGGTTGTCGTAGGCGAGGTTCGCTTGCTTGAGCGTCAACGCGGTGCGCAGCATCAGGTTCTGCTCGGACCTCAGGGTGCTTTGCGTGATGTACCCGAGTTCCTCCATGCGTTCCGACCAGGCCAGGCGGTCGGTCTGGCGTTCGACGTCGGCCTTCGCCAGGGCGATCTGGCCCTGATACTGCTCCTTGAGCTGCTTGTACAAGCCTTCGCGATACTCCTCCAGGGCGACCTGGAGCGTCTCGTACTGAAGGCGGGCGCTTTCCAGCTCGGCGCGATCCTGATCGAGCTCGATCTGCTGCTGCCGGACCATCTCCTCGTACTCGGACGAGGTCAGCCGGCAGAGAACCTGGTCCTTCTCGACCATCGAGCCTTCGGGGGCGAGCTCGATGATGATCGAGGAGCCGCTGGCCTGGATCGAGGCCCCCCCGTTACGGAAGCGGACGTTCTCGAGTTCGCACTCGATGAGGGTCTTCTCGGAACTATCAATCTCGCCCGGGGCGGTGACGGTCGAGTGAAGGTCGGCCCGACGGACGGTCGCTAGCAAGAGGTTCTGAGGGAGGCTCGACTTACCGCGACTCCGAAGGGCAAAGGCGCCCAGGCCGATCAGTGCGACAAGGCCCAGGATCAGGCCCCGAAATTCCGGTCCTCTTGATCCTGCGGTAGGCGGGCTTCGCCATGACGTATTCCTCCTGGCGGTGGGGAGCCCTCCGCGAAGCCGCGAGTTCCGCGTACAGTCCTGGAGTCGCGGGAGCGACTCGTTCGCTGGCTTCCGGGGGACCGTCGTGGTCCGGGCAAGGTTTTAACGTGGCATGCGGGCGACCGGCTCATCCGGTCAAGCCGACATCGGGCGGGAGGACGGCAACCAAACACGCGTTGCTGGTCACCATGCGTTCCTGGCTGGTACAGGTCCGGCAGGACGATGGCTCCCTATTCTTTCTAGGAAGCGACATCGCTTCGTGTACTGTACAACAATCCTCAATTATTTCAAGGCTTTCTCTCGATGCGCGGCAAATCGAGAACGATCAGCTATCTTAGCACAACCTCCCAGCTTCCAGCGATCCGTTTGTCCTTGCGAGGCCGTGGGGCGGTCGATAGCCTAGTTCGGAAGGACGAACGGTGCGTCGTTGCGCCGGCTTGACATATTATGGGAGGGCGAGGCCCCCGCCGAACTGCTGGATTGGACGGTGCCGCGGGCGCCTCGTCCTCTCCATCGGAAGGAACCCGGCCTCCAGGCCCGTTTCCTGAGTCTCCATTACAAGCATAAACCACGCCATTGAGCGTCGGAATCCTGGCATGGAACGGGTTGGGATCGGATTGTTGGGGATGGGGACCGTCGGCGGCGGAGTGGTCCGCCTGCTGAACCAGGCGTCGGACCGCATCGCCCGCCGCGCGGGTCGACGGATCGCGCTGCGGGGTGTCCTGGTGCGCGACCTGGCCCGGCCGAGGGCGGTGGACCTCCCGCCCGGCGCGACATTGACCAGTGACCCCGGCAAGGTTCTCGCCGATCCCGACGTGGCCATCGTGGTCGAGACGATCGGCGGGACCGACGCGGCCCTCCAGCTGGTCCTGGATGCCCTCGCGGCCGGCAAGGACGTGGTGACGGCCAACAAGGCGCTGCTGGCCGAACACGGGCCGGAGGTCTTCGCACAGGCCCGTCGTCATGGGCGGGCCGTGGCCTTCGAGGCGAGCGTCGGCGGCGGGATCCCGATCATCCAGGCGCTCGGGGTCGGCCTGGCGGCCAATCAGGTGCTTGCCCTCTCGGCGATCGTCAACGGCACCTGCAATTTCATCCTCACGGCGATGGCCCGCGAGGGGATGACCTACCTGGATGCTTTGGCCCGCGCCCAGGAGGCCGGCTACGCCGAGCCCGACCCGACGATGGACGTCGACGGCACCGACACCGCCCACAAGCTGGCGATCCTGGCCCAACTCGCCTACGGGGCCGGCGTCCGGATGGAGCAGATTCCCCGGCAAGGCATCGACACGCTCCAGCTCGCCGACATCACCTACGCGGCGGAACTGGGCTATACGGTGAAGCTGCTGGCCCAGGCGCGGCACTCAGAGGCGGGTCTGGAACTGCGGGTCGCCCCCCGACTGGTGCTCCAGCACACGCCCCTGGCGGAGGTCCGGGGCCCTTACAACGCGATCCGGGTGGTCGGCGACGCCGTGGGGGACACGCTGTTCTATGGTCAAGGCGCGGGGCCGCTGCCGACGGCCTCGGCAGTGGTCGGCGACATCATCGACATGGCGGTCGGCCGCGCCGCCCTGACGGCCCGTGCCCTTCACCTGTGGCCCGACGATGCCCCGCCCCCCCGTCTTGCCCCGCCCGAGCAGGTGCGCAGCCGGTACTACCTGCGGTTCACGATCGCCGACCGGCCCGGGGTGCTGGGGGCGATCGCTCAGGTTCTCGGCCGCCACGGTGTCAGCATCGCGAGCGTGATCCAGCACGACCCAGGGGACGAAGGGCCGGGCTCCCCGGTGGCGCTGGTGATCATGACCCACACCGCGATCGAGGCCGACCTGACCGCCGCCCTGGCCGAGATCGATCGCCTGGACGCCATCGTCGCCCCGAGCGTCCGGCTGGGGGTCGAGGATTGAGTGGCGGTACGAGATGGCTCTCGCTCGTACCGGGAGGGCGAGGCTCCGGCCGAGCCGCCCTCCCATCCCGACGGCTCGGCCGGAGCCTTGCCCTCCCGGAATCACGAACTGGAAACGACACGGACCTGCCCAAAAGTAAAATCGTCATGAAATACGTCATCGTGATCCCCGACGGCGCGGCCGATGAACCGTGCGAGGCCCTGGGGAGCAAGACCCCGTTACAGGCTGCGCGCACGCCCAACATGGACCGCATCGCGCGCGAGGGCGTGCTGGGGCGGTCGTTGAACGTGCCGGAGCGGTTCCTGCCCGGCAGCGACGTGGCCACCCTAAGCCTCTTCGGGTACGACCCGGTGCGGTACTACACCGGACGCGCGCCGTCTGGAGGTGGTCGCGATGGGCATCCCGCTGGGGCCGGACGACTGGGCCGTGCGGTGCAACCTGATGACGATCCTCGACGGCCGGATGACCGACTTCACCGCCGGACACATCACCAGCGAAGAAGGACGAACGCTCATCGAGGTACTGCATGCCGTGATTCCGCCGACCCATCCGCGGGTCGAGTTTCATGCCGGGGTCAGCTACCGCAACGCCCTGATCTACCGGGGCACGCCGGGCGAAACCCCGTTCGGCGACGACACGAAAACCACTCCCCCGCATGACGTCCCGGACCAACCCGCCGCGGACCACCTGCCGAGAGGCACCGGGTCCGCGTTCCTGCGCGAATTGATGCAGGTTGGCGCCATGGCGATCGCGAACCACCCGATCAACGCGGCCCGCGTCGCCGCCGGCAAGCGGCCGGCCAACACCATCTGGCTCTGGGGCCAGGGCAAGGCGCCGGCGGTGCCGAGCTTCCAGGAATCTCACGGCGTTCGCGGGGCGATCATCGCCGCGGTGGACCTCGTCCGGGGCACCGGCATGCTCGCCGGTTGGGACCGGATCGACGTGCCCGGGACCACCGGCTATCTCGACACTGATTACGCCGCCAAGGGCCGCGCCGGGATCGAGACCCTCAAGAAATATGACCTCGTCTGCGTGCACGTTGAGGCCCCCGACGAGGCCAGTCACGAAGGCCGTGCCGACGCGAAGGTCGAGGCCCTGGAGCGGATCGATGCCGATATCGTCGGCCCGCTCCTGGCGTCGCTGAAGTCCCAGGGCGATTACCGCATCCTCGTCTCCCCGGACCACGCAACGCTACTTCGTACCCGCGCCCACGACCGCGCCCCGGTCCCCTGGGCCATGTGCGGCTCGGGAATCACCGCGCAACCGGGACCCAACCGCACTTACGACGAGATCTCCGCGCAGCGTGCCGGCGGCCCGTTCCTCGACCAGGGCTGGCGGCTGATGGGCGACCACTTCCTCAATCCCGGTGGGGCTTGAACCCTGTCAGGACAAGGAAATAGGGCAGATTCCAGAGGACGGAACGAGGATGGTCACCAGCTGCGAACCTATCCGCCTGTTCTGTGTCCCTGGCCATGCCGGAATCCGCAAGAACCCATCCCGTCGGGGTGGATGCCCGGTCAAGGACGTGCCGCGTGACAACGCGGCGTAACACACGACCCGAGGTCAGAAAGACCATGAACGAGCAACCGACCGTATTTCTGCTCGGCGATCGTAACGGGGCGCACCTGGGGCTGCGTCCCCTGCACCGCGATCAGGCCGGCATCAGCGAGGGCTTCGACGGCAACTGGATCACGACCGACGTTCGGGTCCAGGCCGGAGGGTTCTCCGGCCGCTTTCGGGCCAATCTGAGGGTCGAGGAACTGGAGTCGTTCCGCAACCAGCTCGGCAACCTGTACGATCGCCTCAACGGTGCGCGCCGAGCTGGTGAGCCGCGAGGGTTGGCTCCAGGTCGTGCTGGAGGTCGACGGTCGGGGCCACGTGGTCGCCCGCTGCGAGGCCACCGACGATCCGGCCATCGGCAACCGGCTGACGTTCCTGCTCGTCCTCGACCAGAGTTACCTGCCGGAGACGCTTCAGGGGCTGGACCAGATCCTGAACGCCTACCCGGCTGTCGTCTGTTGAACGAGCCGGGGCCGACCGGGTCGGCGCTGCAAGTTCGGCCCCTGGTTCGTATCATGTTGGTCCGGGGAGAGGTTACGTTCCTCCCGCCCGTCGAGCCTTCGTCCCTCGCGGAGTTCCGCACGTGCCCCTGCTGGTTCAGAAGTTCGGCGGCACCAGCGTCGCCGATGCCGACAAGATCCTCGCCGCCGCCCGTCGGGCGATCCGCGCATACCGCGAAGGGAACCAGGTCCTCGTCGTGGTCTCGGCTCGCGGGCACACGACCGACGAGTTGATCGCGCTCGCGCGCGAGATCACAGATCGTCCCCCGGCGCGAGAGATGGACATGTTGCTGTCAACCGGCGAGCAGGTCAGCGTGGCCCTGCTCGCCATGGCGATCCAGTCGCTGGGGGTGCCGGCGATCAGCTTCACCGGCGCCCAGATCGGCATCGTCACCGACAGCTTCCACACCAAGGCGCGCATCCGGAACATCTCCTCGGAGCGAATGTCCCAGGCGCTCGACGGGGGCAAGATCGTCATCGTCGCGGGGTTCCAGGGGGTCGATGAGAACTACAACATCACGACCCTGGGCCGGGGCGGATCGGACACGACGGCTGTGGCCCTGGCCGCCGTCCTCGGGGCCGACGCCTGCGAGATCTACACCGATGTCGACGGCATCTACACGACCGACCCCCGGATCGTCCCCGAGGCCCGGAAGATCGACCGGATCAGCTACGACGAGATGCTCGAACTGGCGAGCCTCGGCGCCGGGGTGATGCACTCGCGATCGATCGAGTTCGCCAAGAAGTTCGGCGTGCCGATCCACGTTCGCAGCTCATTCTCGGATTCGCCCGGAACCTGGGTCGTGGGCGATAGCGACGCCCGAAGGCTCGGCACGAGCGTCACCGGCGCGGCACTGGTCAAGGACGAAGCGCGGATCACCGTCCTGGGCGTGCCCGACCGGCCCGGCGTGGTGCATGCCCTGTTCCGGCCGATCGCCGAGGCGAACATCGTCGTCGACATGATCGTCCAGAACGTCGGCACCGACGGCACGACGGAGGTGACCTTCACCGTCGCGGCGAGCGACCTGGCCGAGACCCTGCGCGTGACCGAGGCCGCCTCGAAGCTCATCGGGGCGAGAGGCGTGACGCACGACGCCGAGGTCGCCAAGGTTTCGGTCGTCGGCCAGGGGATGGAGGTCCATCCGGGCGTGGCCACAACGATGTTCGAGGCCCTGGCGGACGCCGGCATCAACATCCAGATGATCACGACCAGCGAGATCAAGATCAGCGTTCTGATCGACCGCGCCTCGGCTGCTGCGAGCCTGCGGGCCGTGCATGCGGCCTTCGAACTGAATCGTTCGCCTCGGGATAGTTCGGGGGCCTACATGCCTCGGCCCCGGCCCGCATCGGCCGCCGCAACTCGCGCGATCATCACCGACAACGGGGTGTCGGTCACTCCGGGGATGGAAGAGCTGGTGATCTCTGGCGTCGAGCTGGACGAGCAGCAGGCGCGGGTCACCCTGGTGGACGTGCCCGACCGGCCCGGCTATGCCGCCCGCGTCTTCCGACTCATCGGCGATGCCGGCGTGGTGGTGGACATGATCGTCCAGAACATCAGCGCCGAGGGAATCACGCTGCTGTCGTTCACCGTCCCCAGAGACGAGGCCGGCCGGGCTGCCGACGCCGTCCGCGCGCTGGCCGGAGAGGGCCGCGTCCTGATCGAGCCGGAACTGGCCAAGCTCTCCGTGCTGGGCGTGGGCATCCGCACCCATACCGGGGTCGCCACGCGGATGTTCGGCGCCCTGGCCGAACTGGAGATCAACATCGCTCTGATCAGCACCAGCGAGGTGCGGATCAATGTGGCAACGGCCCTCGATCGCGGTCGCCAGGGGCTGGAGGCCCTCCGCCATGCCTTCCACGTGCAAAACGGGGCGTGAACCCTCCTTGCGTCGACAGGGCGATTCCGCACCCGAGCGGCCCGCGACAGAGTCCGACATGACCGAGGGCCGATGACCGATGACCGATGACCGAGAGCTGACGACCGAGGGTCGATAAGTAAGGGCCGATTCGCAGATATCTTTCTATGGTTTGGTGTCGGTCATCGGTCATCGGCCCTCGGTCATGGTTTCTTATACTGACTGAACTCAATGTCCCGTTGCTGAACCGAATCAATCCGAACCCGTTCGAGACAGGACGAAGCCCGTGGCACGCGATAAGGTGGTGCTGGCCTACAGCGGCGGACTCGATACGTCAGTCGCCGTGAAGTGGATCAACGAAACATACGGCATGGACGTGGTTGCCTACACCTGCGACCTGGGCCAGGGGCAGGACATCCAGGCGATCCGCGAGAAGGCGCTGCGGACCGGCGCCGTCGAGGCGGTCGCCGAGGACGTGCGGAACCTGTTCGTCGACTTCTTCGCCTTCCCGTCGCTGATGGCCGGCGCTCTACGAGGGCAAGTATCCCCTGGCGACGGCCCTGGGGCGCCCTTTGATCGCGCAGCGCATGGTCGAGGTCGCCCGCGCACGGGGCCACCGCCGTCGCCCACGGCTGCACCGGCAAGGGCAACGACCAGGTGCGCTTCGACGTGACGTTCCAGACCCTCGCGCCGGAGCTGAAGATCATCGCCCCGGTGCGCGAGTGGAAGTGGACGCGCAGCGAGGAGCTGGCCTACGCCTCCCAGCACGGCATCGAGGTCGAGGCGACCAGGGAGAAGATCTTCAGCACCGACCAGAACCTCTGGGGCCGCTCGATCGAGGCCGGCATTCTGGAAGACCCCTGGGTCGAGCCGCCACCGGAAACCTTCCAGTGGACGGTTGACCCGAAGGACGCCCCGAACGAGCCGGAACTCGTCGAGATCGCCTTCGAACACGGTCGGCCCGTCGCCCTGAACGGCAAGGAAACCGACGGCGCCGAGTTGATCGAGCGGCTCAACGCGATCGCCGGCAAGCACGGCGTCGGCCGGATCGACCACATCGAGAACCGGCTGGTCGGGATCAAGTCGCGCGAGATCTACGAGGCCCCGGCCGCCGTCGTGCTGCACGAGGCACACCGCGAGATCGAGTTTTTGACCCTGGCCAAGGATGCCCTCCGGTTCAAGACGCACGTCAGCCAGGCCTACTCCGACCTGATCTACAACGGCCTCTGGTTCAGCGCCCTGCACCAGGACCTGATGGCCTTCGTCGCGTCGAACCAGCAATACGTCTCGGGCGTCGCCCGGGTGAAGCTGTACAAGGGCCTGTGCATGATCGCCGGCCGGAAGAGCGAGTTTAGCCTGTACCGCCACGAGCTGGCGACCTACGAGGCTGGCGACCAGTACGACGCCTCCGCCGCCCAGGGCTTCATCAAGATCCACGGCCTGTCGCAAACCACCCAGGCCGTCCATCAGATGCTCAAGGGCCCGGGTGGCCGCCGGCTCGAACTGCCGACCATCATCCCGCCTCCGCCGGGTTCGGCATCGCCCACGGCCTGAGCCGGCCGGTGTAGAATGGTAGACGTGGGCTCCGCCCCTGCTGATCGAACCCGGCAGGGTTCTCGCCCGGAGGAACGATCATGACGCCCTGATTCTCGACCACAACGCGGCGCGCGTTCTGATTCGCGAGCGCAAGGAGCGCGGCCTGGATCGCCACGACGAGGTCTGGGACGGGGTCTACGTCATCATGCCGCTGCCCAACATCGAGCACCAGGACATCGGGACGGGGCTCTCGACGATCTTGACGATCGTCATCGGCTGGACGGGGCTCGGCAAGGTCTTCCAGGGCGTCAATGTCAGTGACCGTGCCGACGATTGGGCGCAAAACTACCGCTGCCCCGATGTTGCGGTCTATCTGAACGAGAACCCGGCCCGGAACTGCGGCGCCCACTGGTGCGGCGGCCCCGATTTCGCCGTGGAGATCACCAGCCCCGACGATCGCACCCGCGACAAGCTCGACTTCTACGCGGGCGTCGGGGTGCGTGAGTTGCTGGTCCTCGATCGCCAGCCCTGGTCGCTGGAACTCTACCGGGCTGGGGACGGCGTGCTTCTGCCGGTCGGTCGATCGAGCGTCGAGGAACCCGTCGAACTGGTGAGCGAGGTCCTGCCGCTGGGGTTCCGCCTGGTCGCGGGGGAGGGCCGGCCGCGCATCGAGGTCATCCACCGTGACGGCCGGCAGAACTGGACAGTCTGATCGGGGCAGTCGGCTCAACGGGAGGGCCGGTCCTTCGACTCGAACTCGTGGGCGTGCGCGTCGACCCAGCGCAGGGCCTCGGTCTTGTCGCCGAGGCGGCCTTCGAGTTGTGCGTCGCGGAGGCGGTCGAGGATCGTCTTGAACCGGGGGCCTGGTTTCAGGCCGTGCTGCTTGAGATCGTCGCCGGTGAGCAGCGGCGGTGGATCGAGCTGGCCGTCGGGCAGGTCGCGACGGTAACGCTCGCAGTAGTCAACGTGCGCGGTGTCGCCGTCTGTCGCCCAGGCAATGGCGCGATTCAAGGCGAGCAGGTCGTCGATGCCGGGTGTGGCGAGCAGCCGTTTGAGCTGTGACTTCGGCAGTTCGGCGGGGTGGTTCAGGGCGTCCTGATGCGCGACAAGCCAGCGAATTTGCTCGCGATCGGTGTTCGAGAGGCGCAGGTCGCGGGCGATCCTGTCGGCGATGGTGCCGGCGATCCTTGACGGCTCCGAGGGTTCGACCCCTTCCTCACCCTCGACCATCGCCCGGGGCATGCCGACGGCGTGAAGCAGGGCCGCGAAGGCGAGCGGGGCGGATGGGACCAGGGGCAGGCGATCCAGAAGTCGCAAGGTACGCTCCCAGGCATCACGGTCGCCGGGATCGTCCGACCGGACCGGGAGCCCCTTCAAGGGGACGAGGTCCGGTAGAATGGCCGCGACGAGGCCCGTCTCGAACGCGAGCCGCAGGCCGTGCGCCCGGCTGGGGTGGACCAGAATTTTCCGCAACTCCTGGGCGATCCGTTCCGGGGCCACGACGCGAACCTCGGCGGCCATCGCGACGAGGGCGGACCGGGTGGTGGGCTCGATCTCGAAATCGAACCGAGCCGCGAACCGCACGGCGCGGAGGAGGCGGAGCTTGTCCTCGCCGAACCGGGCGGCCGGATCGCCGATGGGCGCAGGATGTGGGCGTCGAGGTCCGCCCGGCCGCCAACATGATCGATGACCTGACCGTCGATCGGGTCGAAGAACATGCCGTTGATGGTGAAGTCGCGCCGCTGGGCATCAAGCTCGGGCGAGCTGAAAACGACCCCTTCGGGACGGCGGCCGTCGACATACGCCAGGTCGCTCCGGAAGGTGGCGACCTCCACCTCGCCGGCCTCACGAGGACCGAGCACCCGGACGACCCCGAAACTGACCCCGACGGGCACCGTGCGGCGAAACAGCCCCATCACCTGCCGGGGGGTGGCGTCGGTGGCAACGTCATAATCGTCCGGTACGTGACCCAGCAGCAGGTCGCGGACGCAGCCACCCGCCCAGAGGGCCGTGTAACCGGCCGCGCGCAGCGAGGAGACGACCTCGGTCGCGAAGGCTCGTTTGGCGGTGGGGCCCGGCATGGTTGAAAGCGTTCCCGGTCGCGTAGTTTCGACGGATCGACCTCCGAGTCACAAGACCCGGTCAAACTCCGCTGGGTTCAGTCGGGCGAATCGGCTGGATCGATTTCCTCTCCATCCGGTTTTGGGAGCACGACGCCGATCGGTTCGGGGTCGGCCGGCCCTTCGGGCTCGTGCTCCGGGGACGAACTGGTGCCAATCTCGCGGATCGCCACGTGAGTTCCACCGTATCGCCGCAGGTCCCAGGACGCGTGATCCGGCAAGACATCCTCTCCCAGGGCCGTGCCGGATTCGATGACAACCGTTGAACCCATCGGGAGCTTCTCGACCAACCTGGTAATGAACGGACCGCGCGCCGGAGGTTCCGTCCCTCGAACTCGCGGTAGGGCGGATCGACGAAGACCAGCAACGGGGCGTCATTGATCGGTTCGAACGAGGCAACCCATTTGTAGGCATCGGTCGGAATGACCGTGCCACGATCCTCGTAGCGTAAGGTTTCGAGGTTCCGGCGAATCAGCGCGACGTTCGCGCGGTTGCGCTCGACGAAGGTCCCTCGGATCGCTCCGCGGCTGAGCGCCTCCATCCCGAGTGCCCCCGTGCCAGCGAAAAGATCGATGACGGGCCGCCCCTCGATGTCCTCGCGGAGGATGTTGAAGATGGATTCCCGGATCCGGTCGCTCGTCGGCCGCGCGTCACGGCCATTCGGACCATCAATTTTATGGCCGCGACGCTGCCCCGCAATGATCCGCATGCTCGTCGCCTCCCGGCGGTTCCGTTCGTTCGGAGGGCCACTATCGAATGCCGCGCGGCAGCGAGCGCCTTCCCGGTTCCCGACGTTCCATTGTGCCTGGCGGATCAGGAATCGGGAATGCGCCAGTTGCCGTGCCGGGCTCAGGCTGATTTTCCCAGCCGACTTGAACACGGCTCGATTATCTGCTATTTCTGGATCAGGCGGGTTGTCCCCGGGACAGCCCTCAAGGGCGGCTAACTCAGCGGTTAGAGTGCCATCTTCACACGGTGGAAGTCACTGGTTCGAATCCAGTGCCGCCCATTCGAACATCAGGTCTCCTCGAACGAGTCGTGGTCCACGGTTTCGGGGATTCATCGGGGAGATCAACCGGCGGCATGAAACGTCCGGTTGTCGGTCCTCGGGTTCTTCTCCGGTTCGTTGGTTCTAACGACCCATCCCACGTTGCCGGCTGCCGACAAACCCGGGACAGCCGAGGGCGGCTGTCCCCTGCGGAGGCCCCTCCTCCTGCGCCCGGGATCTGAACATGGCCTGCATGGTCCCCGAGTCCTGCCCGCCCAGGGCGACCACCGGCGAGAAGCGACTCTATGCCCTGTTGCGCGACGCCCTGCCGGACCACTTCACCGCCTGGTACGAGCCACAGGTCGCCGGCCGTCACCCCGACTTCACCCTCCTGGCCGATGACTTCGGGCTGCTCGTGCTCGAGGTCAAGGGCTGGTATGCCGGCCAGATCGCCCAAGCGAACGACGACGAGGTTGAGCTGCATCGGGTCGAGGGGGGCGAGACCAAGGTCGAGGTCCACGCCAATCCGAACCGGCAGGCTCGCGAATATGTGCTGGCGGTGATCGACCAACTGGGGCGTCCCGAGTTCGCCATCCTGCAACACCCCGACGGCGCGCACCGCGGCCGTCCTTGTTTTCCGTACGGCTGCGGCGTTGTCTTCACGAACATCACCCGCAAACAGCTTGCTGAGTCCGGCCTGGCACCGCTGTTCCCTCCCGAGCGGGCCATTTGCCGCGACGAGATCGAGGCGTTTTCGGGGGCCGGCGACCGCGCGTTCATCGCCCGGCTCAGGCAACTTTTTGCGATTGCCTTCCCGTTCGATCCGCTGACCGACGATCAGCTCAGGACGATCAAGGGGGTCATGCGTCCGGAGATCGTGGTCCGACGACGCTCCGCGACCCCCGCGTCCTTGCCCGCGGACCAACTCCTGTTGCCGGGCTCCGTGGCCCTCGACGTGCTCGACGCCCAGCAGGAACAGGCGGCCCGGTCGCTGAGCACCGGCCATCACGTCGTCTTCGGCATCGCCGGCTCGGGCAAGACGGTGCTGCTGCTGGCCCGCGCCCGCATGCTCGTCGACCGCGACCCGACCGCCAGGGTTCTGGTCCTCTGCTTTAACAAGGCGCTGGCCGCGGCACTGGACGCTCAGCTCGACGACGGAACGAGGCGACGCATCGAGGTTCGCCACGTCGACTCCTGGTTGGTCGCGAAGACGCGGCTGCGCAAGCAGGACGAGGAGACCTGGGAGGCCTTCCGCGGCCGGATGGTGGACGCGATCCTTCGCGCCCCCGAGCTCTGGCCGCAATCGGATCGTTACGACGCGGTCCTGATCGACGAGGCGCACGACTTCGAGCCGGACTGGTTCCGCTGCGCCGTCGCCTTCTTGAGGGGCGGGGCGGAGGGGGAGCTGCTGATCGTGCTGGACGGGGCGCAAAGCCTGTACCAACGGACTCGGGCCTTCACCTGGGCGGGGGTCGGTGTCCAGGCCCGGGGTCGCACGCGACGACTGGACCGGAACTACCGCAACACGAAGCAGATCCTCGAGTTCGCCTGGCAGGTGGCACAGTCGACGCTGGCCGACGAGGAAGAGACGGAGACGCACGTGCGCGTCCTGCCCCGCAAGGCATCCCGTCAGGGGCCCGTGCCGGGTTACCGGAGCTGCGCAACGGTCGCCGAGGAGCAGGCGTGGGTCGTCGGGCAGGTGGCCCGGTTCCGCGCTCGGGGATCGCCGACCGAGACATCGCCGTGCTCTACCCGCGCAACGAGCGGAATCGAGCCGGGGAACCGGGGCGTGCCGATCGGTTGCACGAGGCCCTGCAGGCCGTCGGCGCGGTGTGCTGGCTGGCGGCCGAGCAGGACCTGAACCGGTTGCGACGGTCGCTGGCCGGGCCTGGGGTGCGACTCTCGACGATCCACGCCGCCAAGGGACTGGAGTTCCGGGCGGTCATCCTGGCCGGGTTGGACCTGTTGCCCTCGCCCTGGGATTGCGATGAGGTCCGAGACAGCCGATTGTTCTACGTGGGACTGACACGGGCCATCGACCACCTGGTCGTCACCTGGGCCGGCCGTAGCGCGTTCACGGAACAGGTCCAGCGGTCGAACCGGGTGGTTGCCCTGGATTGATCCCTGTCCGGGCGGCCCGGATCGCCTGGGCGATCCGCGGCATCATCGTCGGCGGAATGAACGCGGAGCATTGTCCGGGTCAGGCCATTGCGTCACACGCCGCTGTAGGCGTTGAATCCCCCATCGACAGGCATCACGACCCCCGTTACGAACCGGGATGCGTCGCTGATCAGCCAGATCAGGGTGCCGATCAGGTCCGCCGGATCACCATAGCGACCCATCGGGGTGTGCGCGAGCACTTGCTGGCCCCTCGGGGTTGGGCTGCCGTCCTCCTGCGTCAGCAGGAAGCGGTTCTGGTGCGTGAGAAAGAAGCCCGGCGCGATCCCGTTGACCCGGATCTCGGGGGAGTAATTCATCGCCATGTGAACCGCCAGCCATTGCGTGAAGTTCGACACGGCGGCCTTGGCGGCGGAATAGGCGGGGATCTTCGTCAAGGGACGGAAGGCATTCATCGAGGAGATGTTGACGATGACTCCCTTCTTCTGGGTCGCGAACGACGCTCCGAAAACCTGGCAAGGGAGGATCGTCCCGGCCAGGTTCAGGTCCATGACCCACCGCAGGGCCTCTTCCGGCAGATCAAAGAAGCTCAGGTCTGGTGCGGTGGTCGCTTCCTTGCGGTTTCCCCCGGCGCCGTTGATCAGGACGTCCAGTCCGCCGAGGGCGTCGATCGCGCCGTCGCGGGCCGCTTCGAGCTGGTCCCGATCCAGGATGCTGGCCTCAAGCGGCAGGGCGCTGCCCCCCAGGGCCTCGATCTCCTGGCAAACCGACTTCGCCCGCGTGAACTTGTAGTCGATCAGGCAGAGCCTGGCCCCTCGTGCCGCCAGGGCAAACGCCATCTCCCGACCGAGCACCCCGGCCCCGCCGGTCATCGCGATTCGCTTGCCGTCCACCTCGAAGAGTTTGTCGTGTTCTTGCATCCCACCCACGCTGCTGGCATTCGTGGAACCGTTCGCTTGCCAGGTTGGATTGTGCAACGGATGCCCGCCCCTGGCAAGGGGGTCGAATGCCGTCCAGGTCGTTCCCGGATCGTTGAACAGGCAACGCGGTACGCCCTCCCGGTCACGGTGTCGACTCGGACTGTTGAATGACCTTGGGAAAGATCGTGGCGGGATTGAGGGCCCGGTCGCGAACCGTTAGCGTGAGTCCATGAGGCCCGTCAGCGCGGCCTCGACGGTCTTGCGAAAACGGCCCCCGGCGCGACCGAGGCGGATCGGGGGAACGGAGGGCAATGGGCCCGACCCTCCCGGACACGAGATCGGCCGGCAAGTGGCCCGAACAGGACGAGTGCGTCGTGACCCCAGTCCAGGCAATCCATCACATCGGCATCGCTGTTCGATCGATCGAAGCCCAGCGCCTTCTACGAGGGGGAACTCGGGGCGGTCTTCGAAGGGATCGAGGAAATCACCGACCAGCGTGTCCGCGTCGCGTTCTTCCGGGTCGGTGACGTCCGCCTCGAATTGCTGGAGCCGACCGATTCGACCAGCACGATCGCGACCTTCCTCGAAAAACGGGGCGACGGTCTCCATCACATCGCCTACAGGGTCGCGGGCATCGAGGACCGGATCGCCGAGTTGACACGTGCCGGAGTCCGCATGATTGACGAATCGCCTCGAACCGGCGCGCACCAGATGAGAATCGCGTTCCTTCACCCCAGAAGTACATTCGGCGTCCTTACCGAATTATGTGAGCCCACGGAGAAAACCCCACCTGATATATTGATGAATATGCATGCTTGCGAATCCCGATGACCGATGGCCGAATAGAACGCGGATCAGGCGGATGCGCACGGAGTGGATCGGGTGATCGAGTCGAGCAGGGCCGAGGGCCGATGTCAGATTCGCAATTCGCGGTCGGCTTCCTCGGTCATTGGTCCTCAACCCGGCCCCTATCGGCCATCGGCCATCATCCCTCGCCATTCGAAGAGCGAAACGTGGAGCAGCCCGGGCGACATCCTCGTCGTCCGGGCGGCCATCTGTCGAGGCCGGGAAGGAAGCGTCCGGAATGACCGCTCAGTAACTATCGGCGCTGAGGACCTCACCATTCTCAATCGTGTTGAGCGCGATCCAGATCGGGTGGTTGATCGAGTCCTTGAGGAACTTCACGGACCCGTCGCCGAACAGCGCGTTGATGCCGCCGGAGTGCCGACTGCGGGCGGCGGCGAACGGCTCATTGTCGGAGTTGATCGACACGCAAGGAAGCTGATGGATCGGTTCCGAGACACAGAAGATGGTATCGTTCAACTGGTCGCCGCCGGTGGTCATGCCGAGATAGTCCTGGAACTTGTTCGGCGCCATGCGGGTCATGAAGGAACCGCCGCCGGGGATGCTCGACCACATCATTCCCCGCACGTCGTAGCTGTCCCCCTGGAGCACCTCGGCGACGAAGACGGTGCTGCTCAGGCCGTCGCGGACGCTGCCGAGGCCGATGCGCATGTCATGCCCAAAGGCCGACTGGAGGTACGGCTGCCGCCCGACGGTCGATTGTCGCCAGTTCGTGTTGCCCCAGCTCACCGCGTAGTTCCCCTTGGTGGAGATCGGGCCGCTGAGAGCGCCTCCATTGTAACTCGGCGTGATCTGGAAGTGCCGCACGGAGTCGGTCGGGCACTGGAACAGGGCCAGTTTCGTCGCCGCGACCGTGCTGTTCGCGAAGTACCCCGCCGCGACGGACAGCGGGCCACCGCCGTAGTATCCCTCGGAGCCGAGGCTGAAGTTGAAGGCGTTGTGGAGGGCTTGCTGCTCCAGGTTTCCCAGCATCAGGCAGAACCAGGGCGTGTTCGGCGTGCCGGAGAAGATCGTCGGGAAATCGTTCGGCCCCTTGCCCGGACGAGGGCCCCAGATGCGACCGGGCGGGATGACGCCCTGGGAGGACTCGTAGTTGTGGATCGCCAGCCCGAACTGCTTCAGGTTGTTGACGCACTGCATCCGACGGGCGGCTTCTCGCGCCGCCTGCACCGCCGGCAGCAACAGGCGCGATCAACACGCCGATGATCGCGATGACCACGAGCAACTCGATGAGCGTGAATCCGCGTCGGGACGTTCTCATGGGTGCCTCATTCACTGAGGAGAGGTCGGTCGAACCGAACCAGATAGCGCGTCCTACCTGGAAAACACCAGATGATGTGCAGGCTCATGATACCATGCTGCAATCGCGAGGGAATGGTATGATGCCTGTTTTCGGCGCGGAACCACCAACGAGCCGGCATCAAGGCGCGGCGTTGTCCGTCGCAGAGGGTGTATGAGAAGGCTTCCGTAGTAAACCGACAGCCCGAAAACGGTGGGATGACAGATGGCAGATGACAGATGTCTTTTGTCATCATGGAATTCTGTCATCTGTCATCCCACCGTTTTGTCATTGGCGGCCTACTACGACACCGGCAGTCCTAAAATGGTGGTCGACTACCTCCGTATTGACGAGCGTGGTCCCTCGAACTTCCTCGCACGACCGCGACGATATCGGAAGGTTATGGCCTACCCCGCTTGCGAGGGATCTTGACGAACCACTTCTCAAGCGACGGCAGGCGGATCACCTCGGCCTCCAATGCCCCCATCTCTTGCGGCGTCAGCTTCACCCCCGTGGCGTAGGTCGCCTCCACCACGCTGACCACGGGGTGCTTCCCCTTCCAGGTCATCGACCGGGCGAATCCCAACACCGCCTCCACCGAGTCCAGCAGCGACCCGTTCCAGTGCATCTCCAGCACGCCCCAGCACCGCTCGATCGGGTTGTACTTGCTGTGGTACGGCGGGTAGTACGCCAACTGCACCACGAGGCGGTACTTGCGGGCGAAGGCCACGATCCGCTTGAGGAACTGGCTCCGGCGGCTATGGTTCTCCGGGCCGTTGTCCAGGTTGATCACCAGCGTCCTCACCCGCAGGAACCGCAGTCGGACGCCCTCCCACCACTGCTCCAGGCGATCGGCGATGAAGTCGCTGGTGACCTTCGATCGAGCCATGTACAGCCAGAGGTCGTCGTGCTCGGGCAGGAAGATGCCGAAGGGCGTCAGCGTCGCCTCGGGCTTGAAGTCATGATCCGCCGCCTTCGTGGCGGTCCGGCTCCGGCCCCGCCGTGAGAACGGGCCGACGTTCACCGTCGCCTTGGCGTCGATCGAGATCCGCAGGGTATCCTTGGCCCGATCCGCCTCGGGGTTGACCTGCTTCAGTTGCTCGAAGATGGCGTCGGTCTGCGGGACCCTTTTTGGGGGCGGCACTTGGCCACCTTGGAGAGGCTATAGCCGAGCATGTTGAGCTTGGTGTTGATCGTCTGCTGGGTGGGTAGCTCGGCGTCTGTATAGCCCTTGGTGGCGATCAATTGGCGGCGGACCTCGGCGGCACTGATCCGGGTGAACAGCCGATTGGTCTGGAATTTGGGGTCGGCCTGGCTCTGGCCGTCGGCGATGCTGCGGATGTCATCGAGGAGCCGGGGCAGGTGCTCCTCGGCGGGCTTGCGGCGTCGGCAGTGGAAGGCATCGACGCAGGTCATGCCCGAGCGGAGTTCGTGCGTCCCCTTGCGGATCGTCTCCCGGCACCAGCCGAGATGCACCTGGGCCCAGCGTTGTCCACCCCGCCCCATCGCTGCGACGGCCTTGGCCATGAAGAGTCGCTTCTGGCTGCCCTTGAGGGCCTTGGCGGCATCGATCAGGACGGGGATCATCTCGGGTCCGGGTCGCATCTCCATGCCTCCTGAGTCCCCTGGTGCGAAGGTCACAGGATAAAGTTTGTTCTCAAGTCCCTTATTGAATCGGCGGTCCTAATGCCTCGGCGAGCAGTTCGATCGGGTGCCTCGCCGTGATGCCGGCCAGGCCGTGGACCTGGCTGCGGCAGGAGAACCCCGGCGCGGCGAGGGTCGCGCCCGGATCGGCCGCCAGCGACGGTAGCAAGACGCGGTTCGCCAGGGCGACGCTCACCTCGTAGTGACCGTGCTCGTACCCGAACGATCCCGCCATTCCGCAGCATCCCGCGTCCAGTTCGCGGAGTTCCAGGTCCGGGACCATCCGGAGCGCCGCCGAGGAGCCGCCCGTCCCCACGAGTGCCTTTTGCTGGCAGTGTCCGTGGAGCAACACCCGCCCCGGCCTTGGTTCGAGGGGAAGGTCGATCTGCCCCCCATGCTCCGCGACGAACGCATCGACAAGTTTGCTGACGCCGGCGACCAGGTCGGCGTCGGGGCCGAGCCGGAAGTCGCGATACTCGTCAACGAGGCTCAGCAGGCAGCTCGGTTCGGTCCCGAGGATCGGCACGCCGCGACGGGCCGCGCCGACCAGTTTCGCCACGTTCTCCCGCGCAGCCCGCGCGCGGTGTCGAGCAGTCCTTTCGAGATCGCGGGGCGACCGCAGCATGCCAGGCCCGCCAGTCGCACGCGATAACCGGCGGCTTCGAGCACCCGCACCGCCGCCTGTCCGACCTCGGGGCAGTTGTAGGTGGTGAAGCAGTCATCGAGCAGCACGACCTCGCCACGTTGACCGGCCCCGGGCGCCGGCGTGCGACGGGCAAACCAGCGTCGGAAGTTCTCGGGTGCGAACGCCGGCATGGTACGACGGAAGTCGATGCCCGCCGTCCACTCCATCAGGAGCTTCAAGGACCGCTGTCGCGCGGCCCAGTTCGCGAGCGGGGCGACCGCCGCCGCGATCGGATAGAATCGGTGCAGGTTCCCCATCAGGTAATGGCTGAGCGGCAGCGTCCTCGATTTCGACTTCTGGTACAGCGCCTCGACCTTCAGCTTCGCCATGTCGACGTTCGACGGGCATTCCGTCTTGCACGCCTTGCACTGGAGGCAGAGGTCGAGCGCCTCGTGGAGCGTCCTGTCGGCCAGGCCGTCGAGCGAGAGGCGGCCGGAAAGCGCCTCGCGGAGCAGGTTCGCCCGGCCCCGGGTGGTGTGCTCCTCGTCGCGAGTCACCATGTAGCTGGGGCACATCGTCCCGCTGGCGGTCTTTCGGCAAGCGCCGACGCCCGAACAAAGCTCGACGGCGCGTGCGAACCCACCTTGCGCGTCGAAGTCGAAGCCGGTGGTCGAGGGCTCCTCGGCGCGGTAGCCGGGACCGATCCGCAGGTCGACGCCTGGATCGGGGTCGGCGACGACCTTGCCCGGGTTCATCAGGTTCTCGGGATCGAAGGCCTGCTTGATTGTCGCGAATGCCTGGTAGACGTCGGGCCCGAACAGCTTCGCGTTCCAACGGCTCCGCGCCAAACCGTCGCCATGTTCGCCGCTCATGGCGCCGCCGAACTCGAGGACGAGGTCCGACACCTCCCGCGCGATGGCACGCAGTGTCTCGACCCCCTCGACCGTCTTGACGTTCAGGATCGGCCGGATGTGCAGGCAGCCGACATCGGCATGACCGTAACAGGCCGCGCGAACATCATGACCGGACACGATCCGTTGAAAGCGATCATAAAACGCCGGCAAACGGTCGACCGAGACCGCCGTGTCCTCGACGAACGCCACTGGCTTGGCGTCGCCGATCATCCCCATCAAGAGCGCCAGGCCGGCCTTGCGCACTTTCCAGAAGTCGTCCTTGGCCGCGTCGGTCAGGCTTTTACGGACACCGAGCACTCCGGGGCGGCCGACGAAACGCCGGGCCAGGTCGTCGGCCCGGTCGGCGAGTTCGTCGGACGAATCGGCGTAGAACTGGGCGGCGAGGACCGCCTCGGGCCGCCCCGAAGCGAACTCCAGATGCCGGGCCATCTCGGGGTTGCCGGCCGCAAGGTCGAGGATCGTCCGGTCGAGCATCTCGACGGCCACCGGCCCGGTCTCGAGGATCTCCACGAGCCGCTCCAGCGCCGCCGGGATCGTCTCGAACGAGAGGACGACGAGCCCCTGCGCGGGCGGTCGCGGAACGACCTTCAACTCGGCCCCGGTCACTGCCGCCAGCGTCCCTTCCGAGCCGACGATCAGGCGGGCCAGGTTGAATTCCCAGGGCTCCTCCGGCCAGCCCTCGGCCTTCACCGACAACCCCGGCACGAACTCGTCGAGGTTATAGCCGCTGACCCGTCGCAGGATCTTCGGGAACCGCCGGGCGATCTCGTCCCGATGACGGTCCACCGTCTCCGCGACCGTCCGGTAGATCGTGCCAACGCGGTCCCTTCGAGCCGTGAAACTCGCCAGTTCGGCGTCATTGACGGGTCGGAACCGGGTCGGGGTGCCGTCGGCCAGAACGACCTCGACAGAGTGGACGTGATCGACCGTCTTGCCGTATCGCAGCGACCGCGCCCCGGCCGAGTTGTTGCCGATCATCCCGCCGATCGTCGCGCGGTTGCTCGTCGAGACGTCGGGCGCGAACATCAACCCGAGCGGAGCGAGGTGGGCGTTCAGCCGGTCGAGGACCACCCCCGGCTCCACATGGATCAGGCCGCGGTCCCGATCGACGACGCCGACGCGGTTCATGTACTTCGAGAAGTCGAGAACCAGCGCGGGGCCGACCGTCTGGCCCGAGAGGCTCGTTGCCGCGCCCCTCGGCAACACCGGCAACCCTTCATCGGCCGCGATCCGCAAGGCATGAGTCACATCGTCGGACGATCGGGGCAGGACCACGCCGAGCGGTTCGATTTCATACAGGCTGGCGTCGGTCGCGTA
Source organism: uncultured Isosphaeraceae bacterium (assembly GCA_963779675.1). Taxonomy (GTDB): domain Bacteria; phylum Planctomycetota; class Planctomycetia; order Isosphaerales; family Isosphaeraceae; genus CAVZZM01. The sequence continues at coordinate 673,127 of CAVZZM010000008.1, read as the reverse complement.
GAGCAGCCGAGACCCACGGTCGAAGCGGACCTCGGCCGTCGACTCGTGCCGGAGGCGATCATAAACCCGAGAGAGCGTCGCGTTCTCGCTAGGCATCGTGTTTCGGTGGTCTATCGAGTCCCGCATGGCCGATGGCCGATGGCCGATGGCCGATTCCCGATCCACCATGCGGAAAAGGGTTTCGGGAACTGGGAACCGGCCATTGGCCATTGGCCATTGGCCATGAGGCATTTCGTAGAAGAGTGATTTCGCGTGGTTGAGCTCGCGGTCGTCGAAATCCGGAGCACCGGCCCCCGTAGTGTAATCCAAACGGGCCCTCAGCGGCCACGGGCCTCGACCGCTTCAACCAGACAGCGTCGCAACTCCGTATCTTCCCAGTCCCAGAGGCGGTCGTGGTTGCGGTCGATGTTCGTCGGCGACAGGTTCCACGAACTCGGAAAGCAGAAGCGCCCCGACCGCCTGGATGCCGACGGCGATGAGGATCGTCAAGGCGTACAGGACCGTGAGCCCCCAGGCACGTTCCCGGCACCAGTTCAATCCCAGCGCCAGCAGCACGGCGAACAGCGGGGTGGCGTCGGTCCAGTACCGCGGCCCAAAGGTATGTCCGCCCCACCAGACGGCATACAACGACAGCAACAGGAGGTATCCGACCAGCCCTCCGACCACCAGCCAGCGGACGATCGAGTCGGTTGGCAAGGATCGAAACGTCCAGGGCAAGAGGACCACGCTGAGCAGCACCCAGGGGCAATAGACGAACAACCCTCGCGACGGGCTGAACAACGTGCCGGCCAGCCCCTCGAACGGGTTCCCCGCCCAGGGCCCGGCGACCCCGTGAACCTCGGGATGCATCGCCTCCAGGGCGGCCTGACCGCCGGAAAGCGTCTCGAAGAGGGACAGGTTGTACGACAACAGCATGACGGCCACCGCCAACGGGGCGATCAGAAACCACGACAGACGACCGGGATGGGTCGCGGCCACCCAGCCGAGAACCACCAACGCGAAGACCACGTCGATCGCCCGGCACGCCACCAGCAAGGCCGTGGTCAGCCCCGCCAGGCCGAGTCGGAGCCGCGACGGCCGTTCCGGCAGGAGCAACAACATGGTCCCGGTCAACAACAGCGCCGCCGGCGCCGTGCTGCCAGAGGGCCTGGCTGCCGACCGTCCAGAGGTCCGTGCCCAGGGTCGCCGCGAGCGTTGCCGGCAGGGCAACCCGTCCCAACCCCATCCTCCGTAATAATCGGTAAATCGCCACCGCCGCCAGGGCCGCGAAGACCGCCGCCGCGTGTTTCCCCATCAGTTTGGCGACACTCCAGGCCACATCGGGCCGCTGGTCCCATCCGGGGTAGCGAGCGTCGAAGTACCAGGTCTGCGGCAGCACGAGCGGGACCGCCAGCAAGGCTGTCGCCAGGGGATATCGCGAGACGATGTGCCCCCGAGCCTCCGCGACGAACGGCAACAAGGTTCCGTCCGGCTGCCGGAGGACCGGGCGGAACCGATCGAGGAAAATCCCGTCGCCCCGGGCCAGGCTCAGGGCCGTCAGGGTCGTCGGTTCGGTGTCGTACTGGCCGATCTCGCGACCGTTGGCGGCGTAGACCACGAACAGCCCGACCCCGAGGGCGATGGAACGTACCCATCCCTTCGCGTCCCAGCCGCTCGAAGCCGTCAGGGTCGTCTCGTCCATAACCGTCTTGCTGGCGATCATTTCCGTTGATCCGTCGACCTCACCACTGGGTTCGATTGCTCGTCGATTTCTTCGGGAGGGCGAGGCTCCCGCCGAGCCGTTGGGGTGGGATGGGTGGCTCGGCGGGAGCCTCGCCCTCCCGGGAGGACCGCTCGGCGGGAGTCTCGCCCTCCCCGATGAGACGACCATCCTAACCGACACTACGGCGTCAGGTCAGTGGCCCTGGTTCGGCTCGACCACGATCGGGGTATCGCGCCGGCCCGGGTCGCGCGATAATGGTCCGGTCGAACACCAACAGTTGACTTCCGGGCAAACTGAACGGCAGCGAGCGAGGCGGGGACGTGGTCGATCTGAGCGTGGAACTGGGACGGCTCCGATTGCGGAACCCGGTGCTGGTGGCCTCCGGGACGTTTGGCTATGTGCGTGAGATGGCCGGGTTCATTCGCCTCGAACGGCTCGGCGGGGTGATCCCGAAAACGGTGACGTTCCGCCCCCGCGCCGGGAACCCGACGCCGAGGACCGTCGAGACCGCCTCCGGGATGCTCAACGCCATCGGGCTCGACAACGACGGCATCGACCACTTCCGCAGCCATCACCTCCCGTACCTGCGGACGGTGGGGACCGCCGTCATCGCGAACATCGCCGGCGAGGACGAGGACCAGTTCGTGCGGATGGCCGAGATGATCGGCCGCGACGAAGGGTTGGCCGCCGTCGAGCTGAACATCTCGTGCCCGAACGTCAGCCACGGCCTGGACCTGGGGATCGACGCCGCGGCTGTCGAGCGGCTGGTCGGTCGGGTGCGGGAGGTTTGCCCGCTGCCGATCATCGCCAAGCTGACGCCGAACGTCACCGACATCGTCCCGATCGCCCGCGCCGCGGCGGTGGGCGGCGCCGATGCCGTCAGCCTGGTCAACACCTTCAAGGGCATGGCTGTCGACTGGCGGCGGCGTCGGCCGATCCTGGCCAACGACATCGGCGGCCTGAGCGGACCGGCGATCAAGCCGATGGCCCTCCGCATGGTCTGGGAAGTCGCCCACGCCGTGCCCGACCTTCCCATCATGGGCATCGGCGGCATCGCCAACACCGACGATGTGATGGAGTTCCTCGTCGCCGGCGCCTCCGCCGTCCAGATCGGCACCGCGACCTTTTTCGACCCGACCGCCTCCGAGCGGATCGTCGATGAGCTTGCCGACCGCGTCGCCCAGCTCGACGCCGATTCGGTCCGGGCCATCGTCGGCACCCTCCGATCGAACCGGCACGCCTGAACGGGACGACGACCGACGATGACCGAGCGCGACCCTTACGACGTGGCGATCCTCGGCGCCGGCGCCGCCGGGCTCTGCGCGGCGATCCGCGCCGGCGAGCGCGGGCGGTCGGTCGTCCTGCTGGAGAAGAACCGGCGCCCCGGGGTCAAGATCCTCATGTCGGGCGGGACGCGGTGTAACATCACCAACGCCCGCGGCCTGCGCAACCTGCGGGTCGTCTCCGGTCCGATCGACCCGGCGTATGACTCACGCGAAGCCCATGGGGCTCGCAGTATCCAGCAAGCCTTCGGGGAGGGGGGACGATTCCTCGGCCCCGCTCTCAAGGCGCTGAGCGTCGAGCAGACCGTCGAGCTGTTCGAGGCCGAGGGAGTCCCCACCAAGATCGAGGGGAACGGGAAGGTTTTCCCGGTCAGCGACCGGGCCACCGACGTCCTGGCCGCGTTGCAGCGGCGTCTCGACCGTAACAGAGCGGAATTTCGCGTCAACGCCCCCGCCCTCGACCTCTCGTATCAAGCCGACGACCGGCTTTACGAGATCCAGGTTCCCGACGGCACGATCGAGGCGCGTCGGGTCATCATCGCGGTGGGCGGTCAGTCCTACCCCGGTTGCGGCACGGCCGGCGACGGCTACGCCCTCGCCAGGCGGTTCGGTCACACGATTCAGGAGACGCGGCCCGCCCTGGTCCCGATTCGCGTCGAGGCCCCCTGGGTGGCGAACTTGCGGGGAACGACGCTTCCCGACGTCCGGGCCTCGGTGGTTGAGAACACCACCGGCGCAACGCTCCAGGCACGGCGCGAGGCCGTCCTGTTCGCTCATTTCGGTTTAACCGGCCCGGCGATCCTCGACATCAGCCGGGCGGTGGCGCGTTCGCGGAACCCCAGCAGTCCGCCGAACCTGAACGGCTTGAGCCTCCGACTCGATCTCGACCCCGACATGCGGGCCGAGGCGCTCGACGCCCGGCTCCAGGCGGCTTGCCGGGTGGGTCGGCCCTCGGTCGTCAATCTGCTGCCCGACGCGCTCCCGCAACGGCTGCGCCTGGCCGTGCTGGAGGCCGTCGGCATCCCGACCGATCGCCGTGGCCCGGAGCTGAGCCGGGACGAGCGCCGGCGGCTCGTCGCCGGATTGAAGGGCCTGACCCTGCCGGTCGCCGGCACCCTGGGGTTCGAGAAGGCGGAGGTCACCTCGGGAGGTGTCCGGCTTGACGAGGTGAACCCCGAGACAATGGAGAGCCGGCTCCAGCCCGGTCTGCACTTCATCGGCGAGGTGCTCGACCTCGACGGACTGATCGGCGGCTACAACTTCCAGGCGGCCTGGAGCACCGGCTGGCTGGCCGGTGGGTGTGTCTAGGAAACAATCGGCAGGTCGCTGAGTGTCCCCGATTTCGTCTCGTCAACCGGATGCAGCCAGTTGTAAAACAACCGGTCGGTGAGGATGTCGGACGGGCCGGAAATCGGATCGAACATGGCGTGGTCGTGGTTGTACTCGAACGAGTTGAGTACGGGGTGCCCGTGTTCATCGATCGCGAAACGGCCCAGAAGATCGGAAGGCGGGGGCGGTTCGTCCTGTTCGAGCGGGTTCCGCGGGTCCACCAGATAGAGGTGGCTGGACGGGTTCCGGGCCGCCTGGCTCAGCAGCTCCGAGGAGAGAATCGCGTCCTCGTTCATGTACTGGACGAACGCCTCGACGAATTCCGGGTTCAGTTCGAAGCTGTGCGGATCGAACTCTCCCTCGTCGTCCGGGATGAACTCGCCGACCACCGCGCGCGACACGATCCCCCGGCTGTGGGCGAGCGCCGGCTCCTGGAAGACGACCAGGTGCCTGGGCCCTCGGGCTCCTGCAGCTCGTAGATGTTCAACAGGTCGAGCGAGCGTTCCGCCATGCCTAACAGGGTAGCGAACGCGGGAATGCCACGCCAGCCCGGATCGGGTCGTGATGTCCGAAACCCGGAGACTACAGGATGTAACGGCTGAGGTCCTCATCCTGGGCCACGTCTTCCAGACGGTTGCGAACGAACGCGGCGTCGATGACCACCTTCCGCTCCTTGCGGTCGGGGGCGTCGTAGCTGATTTCCTCGACGACCCGCTCCAGCATCGTGTGTAACCGCCTGGCCCCGATGTTCTGGGTCGAACGGTTCACCTGAAATGCGATCTCGGCCAGGGCGTCGATGGCGTCGTCGGTGAACCGGACGTTCAGCCCCTCGGTTTCGAGCAACGCCTGGTACTGCTTGACGAGCGACGCCCTCGGCTCTCGGAGGATGCGAGCGAAGTCGTCGCGGGTCAGGTCGTTCAGCTCGACGCGGATCGGGAAGCGGCCCTGAAGTTCGGGCATCAGGTCCGACGGGCTTGCTCTTGTGGAACGCGCCGGCGGCGACGAACAGGATGTGGTCGGTGTTGACCGGGCCGTACTTCGTGTTGACGGTCGTCCCCTCGACGATCGGCAGCAGGTCGCGCTGAACGCCCTGCCGGGAGACGTCCGGCCCACGTCCTCCGGCGTCTTCACCGGCGATCTTGTCGAGTTCGTCGAGGAAGATCATGCCGGAACCCTGGGCCAGTTCCAGGGCGTTCTGGTTGACCTTCTCGGGGTCGATCAGGGCCTCGATCTCCTGGGCGAGCAGGATCGGCCGGGCCTCGGCGACGGTCATGGTACGAGGCTTCGCCGGCTTCGGCATGATCTTCTCGAACATGTTCTGGAGGTCCATCTCCATCTGTTCCATGTTGCCGGCGCCCAGGATCGACACCGGGGCCACGGAACGGCCCGGCATCGTGATCTCGACCTCGCGGTCCTCCATCTCACCGGCTTCGAGTCGCGCTTTCATCTTTTCCCGGCTGCGCTTGTGTCGCTCGGCGGCATCGTCGGCCTCGGCGGTGTCGGGATCGGACCAGGACTTGGCCGGCGGGGGCGGGCGGGCAGCAGCAGGTCGAGGAGTCGTCCCTGAACCCGCTGCGCCGCCTCGGCTTCCACCCGCACCCGCTCGTCGGCCTTGACCAGCCCGACGGCGGCCTCGACGAGGTCGCGCACCATCCCCTCGACGTCGCGGCCGACGTACCCGACCTCGGTGTACTTCGTCGCCTCGACCTTCACGAAGGGGGCGCCGACGAGCTTCGCCAGCCGTCGGGCGATCTCGGTTTTGCCGACCCCTGTCGGCCCGATCAGCATGATGTTCTTGGGCGTGACCTGAGCCTGCATCTCCTCGCTCAGCCGCTTGCGGCGCCAGCGGTTACGCACGGCAATGGCGACAGCCGCGTTTGGCATCGTCCTGCCCGACGATGTCGCGGTCGAGTTCAGCGACGATCTGCCTGGGTGTCAAGTCGGCCACGATGGGGATCTCCTGGGATATCGAAAGTCGCATGGCCATCGGCCATCGGCGCCGCGGAACTCGTTGATCTGTATGTTGACCGATTGTACCGCCGAAGGCGACCGGATCAGCCGCCCTGCTCGTTCGCCAACTCTTCAATCACGAGGTTCCCGTTGGTGTAGATGTCGATTCCCCCGGCGATCAGGAGCGACTCGCGGACGATCTCCGCGGCGGAGAGCGTCGTATGGCCGATCAACGCCCGGGCGGCGGCGAGCGCGAACCCGCCCCCGGAACCTGCCGAGAGGATGCCGTCGGTCGGCTGGATCACGTCCCCGGAGCCGCTCAGGAGCAAGCTCGTTTTCGCGTCGGCGACCACCAGCAGTGCCTCCAGACGACGCAATGCGCGATCGGTCCTCCAGAGTTTGGCCAGTTCGGTCGCGGCCCGGGGAACGTTGCCCTGGTGGTCCTTCAACTTCCCTTCGAACCGTTCCAGCAGGGCGAAGCCGTCCGCGGCGCTGCCGGCGAACCCGGTTAACACCTTGCCGTCGTGCAACTGTGCGCACCTTGACGGCGTCGGCCTTCATGATCGTGTTCCCCAGCGTTACCTGTCCGTCCCCGCCCAGGGCGACGCGCCCTCGATGTCGCACTGAAAGGATCGTCGTGGCATGCCATTCCAAGGTGCGGTTCTCCCTTTGGTCGATGTCTCGGTTCCATGTCTCGCGGCTGGAACGTCTTCGTAGGTCAGGCTTTAGCCTGACCTGCGAAGTGGCCGTACCATTCTCTATTCTAGCGCCGGCGGCGATAGTTCACCCTTTCCCCTGGTGATGGGACATCCATCCGCACGCCGATCGCGAGCCATCACCGCGTTATGTCGGACGTTTCGTCCCTGGATTTCCGTGTGCGGATGGGAAAGTAGGCTTGAGTGACGACGCGGTGATGACCGATGGGTTTTTCCGGGTAGATGGGGAGTCGTCCGAGGCTTCCGGAGGGAAGAACGGATTCGGTTCGTTCAGGAGGCAACCATGAGTCGGATCATCGCCAGGACGGCGTTTATCGGCCTGCTGATCATGGGGTTCGGGATGGCCGCCGTCTCCGGGACGCGCGGGCGGACGACTGGGCGGAATCACTCTTTTCGGAACGCGGGGTCGATTTCGGGCCGGTGCCTCGCGGGGCAAAGGTTCGCCACAATTTCATCCTGACCAATCGGCTGAACGAAGCCCTGACGATCCTCGACGTACGCGCGTCCTGCGGTTGCACCTCGGGTCGCGCCAGCGCCTCGGCGGTCGCGGCGGGCGGAACCGCCGTCATCGAGGCCGAGATGGACACCCGGAACTTCGTCGGTAAGAAGGCCACCACGCTGACGGTGAACCTGATCACCGCCTCCGGCCGACAGGGCGAGGTCAAGTTTGGTATCGTCTCGAACATTTTGGCCGATATCGTGCTGAATCCGGGGTCCGTCGACTTCGGGGTCGTCTCGCGGGGCCAGACCGTGAAGCAGGTCATCACCATCGAGCGGTTGGGCATGCCCGACTGGGGCTTCACCCGGATGATCGCCTCGCCGGCGTGCTGCAAGGTGGTCCAGGCCGACCTAAAGGAATCGTATCGAACAGCGGACGGGGTCGGTTACAATTTGATCGTAACGCTTCGCCCGGATGCCCCGGCGGGGCCGATCCGGGATGAGATCCGGCTGCTCACCAACGATCCCGAGAGCCCGAGCGTCCCCGTGCTGATCACCGGCGAGGTCCAGGGAACGCTCACCGCGACCCCCAAGTTGCTGTCGCTCGGCTCGGTCTCGAACACGGCCCCGGTCCAGGGTCGCTACGTCGTCCGCGCGGCGAAGCCGTTCACGATCACCGCCATCGAGGGCAGCGGGGATGGGTTCACCCTGGCTGCCGACAACACCGACGCGAAGTCTCTGCACATCCTCACGATGATCTTCGACCCGACCAGAACGACCGCTCGGGGCGAGCTTCGCCATGCGTTCCAGGTAAGGACAAGCCTGCCGGACGAGGCCCCGGTGACCCTGAACGCCAGCCTTGCGGTCGCCCCTTGAGTCAAGAGTGTGGTTCGTCCCGAATGCTTCCGGGTCCGAGCATGGGTCGATCGTACGAGTCGTGGGTATGGTGCTCCGAGGCCCCAACGAGCGGATGGAAACGCGAACGAGCCGGCCCGATCGAATCGGGCCGGCTCGTCGCGTTGACGCGCGGAAATCCGCGAATCACTGGGGTCGATCAGGCAAGGTTCATCTGGGTCTGGAGGCGACGGCGCCAGCCGTAGCCCATCAGGCCCACGAAGCCCAGGCTGATGAGAGTAACGGACGACGGCTCAGGCACGAACACCGTCGTGGCACCCGTGAACTGGTCACGAGGCGCCGGCATCCCCGCCGTCGGCGCGCCGAGAGTGACCACCGTCTGGTTGGTCAGCGCGAAGGGGATCGCCTGAGGCGAGAGCGCCGTCGTCAGCGCGGTGCCTGCGGTACTGAACGGCCCCAAACCCACCGGGGGGCTGAACGCCAGGCCTGGAGAGGCCTGGGCTGTGCCGTACATCGTGTTATTCTGGTCGTAGTAGCTACCGAACGTTCGGTTGGACGCCGCCGACGTGTTCGTCCAGGTGTCCGACGCCGAGCTATCCAGGAACCCCGGAGGGTTCGGGAAGTTGTAGTTGTTGTCGGTCACCAGGATCGTGATCGACGAGTTGCCGACCGCACCGGTGGCCCGGAAAACGGACCCGTTCTGGGAAAGTGTGGCGGCGTCCTGGCTGAAGGGAACCCCCAGCGTACTGTTGGAGGTGGCCGACAGTGACGAGAACTGGAACGTGTAGCCGAACCCCGCCATCTGGGTGTTGAGGGCGGCCGTGTTGACGTCGATGACGCCATCACCGGAGCCGGCCGGATCGAAGGGGCCACCGTCGGTGATCACGATCGGGGACCGCGACGCCCGTTTCGGTGATCGTGATCTCGAACGCGGCGTTGGCCGTCGAGTTGAGGCCCCAGGCCATCAGGCCGATCGTCAGTAGGGTGCGAAACTTGAAGCTCATTGCGGCTGTCTCCACAGGTGCGTAATCAGGTTGGTGTAAAATCGAGGTTGCTCTCTGGTGCGATTGTTCTCGGCCGGGGCGACCGGCACTAGAGACATTGTGGCCCTGAGGGATAAAACCCGCCTCGCGGGCCCCGAATCGCACGGCCCGCTCGCGGACCTACTTGCCTAATCCATCTAGTCCGTGATCGTCTCCTCCTCCGGAATCGCGGCTGAAAATCGCCCAAGAACCGTATTCAGCAAATGGTTCACCCGGGCTCGCACCGATGCCTGGACTAAGGTTTTCTTCAACCATCATTTTTCGCCGCGTCCCTGGCCGCATGCGTCCGCAAGCTCGCCATCTCCCCAAGCGACATCGGTGCTCCTACATCGACGCGTCGGCGAACTTCCGCCCCGAGTCAGGCGGACGCATGGTGTGAAAATAGTGGTTCTTAACCGAACTTGTCAAACGAAAAAGAAACCTGTGCCGAAAGTCAACATTTTCGAGACGGCAGCTCGATCATCCTTGACACGATGCGGAACCCACTTTTAGACCATGAATCCGTGAACGATTGAACTCAATTTTGAATAGAAACCCTGCGAAGAACGGGCGGAGGACGATAACGGGCGGGTTTTGGTTCAGTCCGTGGTTTAGAGGGACCGAGGAACCCTGGGGGCTAGCTTGACCGTCCTGCCGGGAGTCTGGACAATGCATGGCCTGAAACCCTCGAGTGCACACCCGGGTCGATAGCCATGCCATTGCACGAGCACGAGTTGATTCACCAGCTCCTGGAACCAAACACGTCGAAGATCGTTCTGCTGGTCGCCGACGGGCTGGGTGGGTTGCCGATGGAGGCGGGCGGGAAAACCGAGCTGGAGACGGCCGGAACCCCCAACCTCGATCACCTGGCCGTTGAGGGGACGGTCGGCCTGAGCACGCCGGTGTATCCTGGAGTCGCTCCCGGGTCGGGGCCTGGTCACCTGGGGCTCTTCGGATACGACCCCCTGGAGTACCAGATCGGCCGCGGAGTGCTCGAGGCGCTGGGCATCGGGGTGGAGGTCGGGCCGAGGGACGTCGCGATCCGGGGCAACTTCTGCACGATCGACGCGGAGGGAAAGGTCACCGACCGCCGCGCCGGGCGAATTCCGACCGAGACGTGCGCCAAGCTTGTCGAGAGGTTGCGGGCCGGGGTAAAGATCGACGGGGTCGAGACCCTGATCGAGCCGGTGCGCGAGTATCGCCTGGTCGTCCGGTTCCGCGGCGAGGGGCTGGGGGACAAGGTCGCCGACACCGACCCGGGCTCGGTCGGCCATCTCACTCTCGAGCCGACGGCCGCCGCCGGTGATGCCGCCTCGGAGAAGACAGCGAAGATCGCCGCCGAGTTTCTGAGGCAAGCCCGGGAGATCTTGAAGGACGAGTCCCCGGCCAATTTCCTGATGTTGCGCGGGTTCGCAAAGCATCCGGAGATCATGTCGTTCGACGAACTTTATGGCCTCCGGTCGGCGGCCATCGCCGTTTACCCCATGTACCGCGGCCTGGCCAAGCTGGTCGGGATGTCGATCCTTGACCCGGGCAAAACCCTGGCCGACCAGTTCGAGGTCGCCAGGGCGAACTGGGACACGTTCGACTTCTTCTTCATCCACTACAAGTACACCGACAGCACGGGCGAGGATGGCGACTTCGCCCGCAAGGTCGAGATGATCGAGGCCCTCGACGCGGAGCTGCCCAAGCTCATGAAATTGAACCCGGACGTGATCGTCGTCACCGGCGACCACTCCACGCCCAGCAAGATGAAGTCGCACAGCTTCCACCCGGTTCCGCTGTTGCTCTCGGCGCCGGAACGGTCCCGTCCCGACGAGGTCGCAACCTTCGGCGAGCGGCCCTGTCTCCGCGGCGGCCTCGGCCAGATCCTTGCCAAGCACATCATGCCCCTGGCCCTGGCGCATGCGGGCCGGTTGTCGAAGTACGGGGCGTAGTCGACCCGCCACCCGGAACCTGGGGCCGTGCCGATGTACCCGGCCCGTTGACCAGGGGGCTTCGGGCGCTGGGCCGTCCTGCCCACCAGTTCAGGGCGGACGGGCTCGTGGACCACGTCGTCCCGCGCGGTTCGGTTCGCGGCTCGTCACGATTCGGGAGCCGAGCGCCGGGAACCCCCGGGCACCCCAGGGGTTCTCAACGCGAGGCCAACGCGGGGGCGCGTCTCAGGTCGAGGGTGGGGCTTCGGTCATCTGAAGGTCCTCGTAGGCTTGGGCCACCAGGAGACTGCCCCGGGAGATGACGACCTCGCCGGGTTGAAGCCCCTGGGAGACGATGACGCGGTCGCGTAGCTCGCGGGCCACGACGATCTCCCGGCGCTCGAGCCGGAGCGGGTCGTTGGGGTCCCGGATGAAGACGTAGCGAGCGCCATCGGTCGTAATCATGGCCGACCGGGGAATGACCGTGCGGCCCGTCCCGCGGCGGGATCTCCAGCAGGCAGCGCACGAGCATGTCGGCCTTGATGCGGCCGTCGGGGTTGTCGATCGTCGCGCGGATGCGCAGCGACCGCGTCGCCGGATCGATCCGGTTGGAGACGTACTCGACACGCCCCCGGACCTGCTCCTGAGAGAACGGGAACTGGACCTCCCACGACTGGCCGACCTGCACCTTCGTCAAGATCGTTCTCGTAGACGTTGCCCCAGACCCAGGATGTTCGTTTGCGGGGCGATGACCAGCAGGGTGTCGTTCTCGTCGTAGAGGTTCCCCTCGACGACGTCTCGGGTGACGATCAGCCCGTCACCCTGGGCGTGAAGGGTCATGCTCGTCTTCTGGGTGGGGTCTCATCCTTGCGACGTGGTCGATCTGCTCCTGGGTCAGGCCGATAGACCGCCAGTTTCTCGCGAGCGACCTTCGGCGTCGATCCGGCTCTTCCGCTCCTGGCTGAGCGTCTCCTCGTACTGCCGCTCGGAGATCGACTGCTCGCGGTACAGGGCCGGTGCCGGTCCAGGAGTCGGCGGTCGTACTCCCACTGGATCGTCCTCTCCTCGAAGGCGAGCTTGGCCTCGGCCAGGGCGACGCTGTCCAGCTCGATGAGCGGATCGCCCTTCCGAACAGTCTGGCCGACGGAGACGAGGACCTTGCTGACCAGGGTGTCGAACCGGGGGCGGACCTTGATCAGGGTGTTGGGGTCGTACTCGGTCGTGCCGAGCAGCTCGAGCGTGGTCGGTTCGGTCTGCAGCCGAACGGTGGCGAAATCCAGGCCCAGGGCCTTGGCTTGACTCGGTCCCAGCCGGAGACGAGCCGTCCCAGGGTTCCCGGGACGGTCCCGGGTTCGACTCGGGTTTGGCACCGACGGGCGACGAGAGGTCGCTGGGCGACGGTCGGCGGAACAACTCGAGGCCGCGAGCGAGGCGGTCGAGCGGCTCGGCGCCGACGGTCGACCAGGGCCAGGCCGACCGCCGCCGACGCACAGCAGGAGGCCCAGCAGGAGAGCGCGGTTCCTCATGCGCAGTCGCGACGATCTCGGGGCCGGGACGAGAAGAGGTCCGATTCGTGTCCGATCGGTTGTCGGAGTGCTGGTCATGGGGTCTCCTGACTCGGCTCGGAGCTGAGGTCGTCAAGCACCGAGGGCTCGCCCGCCGCAGGCGGCGTGCCGGCCGGTGCCGGGAAGAAGCTGTAGAGGACCGGGATCAGGAACTGCGGCAGGAGCAGGGCCACGAGCATGCCGCCGACGACGACGATCGCCAGCGGCTTCTGGGCCTGCGAGCCGATCGAGTTGGCCAGGGCCGCCGGCAGGAGGCCGAGGATCGCCGTCAGGGCGATCATGACGACCGGCCGGAGCAGCACCTCCGACCCGCGGACGACGGCCTCGCGGACCGGCATCCCGACGGCCCGCATCCGGTTGAAGTCGCTGATCAGCAGCACGCCGTTCTGCACCACGACGCCGAAGATCGAGATGAACCCGACGGCCGCCGAGATGCTGAAGGTGGTGCCGGTCAGCCGCAGCGCCCAGACGCCGCCCATCGCGGCGGCCAGCACGCCGGCCATGACGAGCAACGCGTCCTTGAACGAGCTGAACGCCGTGTAGAGCAGCACCATGATCAGGACGATCGACAGCGGGACCATCAACATCAGGCCGGCCAGCGCCTCCTGCATCTGGGCGAACTCGCCCGACCACTCGATCCGGTAGCCCGCCGGCAGCCGGGCGCCGGTCTTCGGGTCGTCGACCTTGCGGCGGGCCTCGGCGATCGCCGAGGCCAGGTCGCGGCCCTCGACGCTGAACTTGATCGGGATGTAGCGGCGGTTGTTCTCGCGGTAGATGTACGAGGCCCCGGTGGCGTGCGGGTCGATCTCGGCCAGCTGCGACAGCGGGATGCGTCGCGACCGCCGTGCCCTCGACTTGACGGGCAGATCGATCGGGATGCGGCCGATGACCTCCGGGTCGTCGCGCAGCTCGCTGGGCAGGCGCAGGACGATGTCGTAGAGCTTCTCCCCCTCGACCATCTGCGAGAACGCCCGGCCGCCGATGGCCACCTGGACGACCGCCTCGACGTCGGCGACGTTGATCCCGTAGCGGGCGCAGGCGTGGCGGTCGATCCGGATCTCCAGGTTCGGCTGGCCGAGGATGTGGAACAGCCCGACGTTCTCGATCCCCGGCACCGGTCCGCAGGACCGCCGCGACCCGCTGGCCGGCCTCCTCCAGCGTCTTCAGGTCGTGCCGAAGAGCTTGACCGAGTTGGCCCCCTTGACGCCGGAGAGCGCCTCCTCCACGTTGTCGCGGATGAGCTGCGAGAAGCTGAAGTCGATGCCCGGGAAGGCGCGGAACTTCGCGGCCAGCTCGTCCTCGATCTTCTCGCCGGGTCATCCCCGGCCGCCATTGCTCCATCGGCCTCAGCGGGACGTTGAACTCGAGGTTGAAGAAGCTGGTGACGTCGGTGCCGTCGTCGGGCCGGCCGACGTGCGACATGACGCCCCGGACCTCGGGGACCGAGGCGATGACCTCGCGGAGCCTCGGGGCCATCCGGGCGGCCTCCTCGAGCGAGACGGTCCGCGGCAGCATGGCGCGGATCCAGAGGTTGCCCTCCTCCAGCTCGGGCATGAACTCGCCCCGAGGCCGGCGCCGAGGTGCACCGTGAAGGCCAGCAGCCCGCCCGTCACGGCCAGGGTCAGCAAACGGTGGTCCAGGACCGCAGTTCAGGGCCCGGACGTACGCCCACTTCATCGCCCGGTCCACCAGCGTCTCCTTCTCCTCCGTCTTGTCGTTGAACAGGAACGAGCAGAGCACCGGCGCCAGCGTCATGGCGAGCAGCAGCGCCCCGAAGATCGAGAAGGCGTAGGTGCTGGCCATCGGCCCGAACAGCGCCCCGGCCGGCCCGGTCATGGCGAACAGCGGCAGGAAGGCGCAGACGATGATCATCGTCGAGAAGAACAGGGGCCGCTCGATCCCGTGCGTCGCCTCGGCGATCCGGTCGATCAGCGGCCGGCCGCTGCGTGAGCGTGTGGGTGACGTGCCGGTAGATCTTCTCGACGATGATCACCGAGCTGTCGACGATGATCCCGAAGTCGACCGCGCCGATCGACAGCAGGTTGGCCGACTTGCCCTGGAGGTACAGCACCGTGATCGCGAACAGCAGGGCCAGCGGGATCACCACCGCCACGATCGCCGCGCTGACCAGATCGCCGAGGAAGACGAACAGGACCAGCGACGACCAGGCCCATCCCGACGACGCAGGTTGTGCAGGACGTTGTGGGTCGTGACGTGGACCAGGTCGGTCCGCTGGTTGAAGACGCGGATCTGCATGCCCGGCGGCAGCAGGCTTCGTCGCGTCTCGATCTCCTCGATCTTCGCGGCGACGGCCTCCGACGTCGGCAGCGACTTCTCCTCCTTGCGCATCAGGACGATCCCCTCGACGACGTCGTCCTCGGCGCCCCCGGCCGACGATCCCCAGCCGGGGACGGTGGCCGATGATGACCCTGGCGACCTGGCGGACGTAGATCGGCGTGCCGCCGACGGGAGGTGACGACGACGTCGTTGATGTCGTCGAGCTTCTCGGCCTCGATCGCGTAGGACTGCTCGACGTTGGCCGGGTCGAGCGGGTCGACCCCCTCGCCGAGCAGGCCGAGGGCCCGGACGTTGTGCGTCTGGCTGCCCAGGGTCAGGATGTCGCCGCCGACGTTGGCGTTCGAGCGGGCGATCGCGTCCTCGACCTGCTGCATGGTCACGTCGTACTGCCGCAGGTAGCCTCGGGTCGACGAGCACCTGGTACTGCTTGACCGTGCCGCCGTAGCCGGTCACGTCGATGACGCCGGGGACCTGCTTGAGCAGGCGGTTGAGGACCCAGTCCTGCACGGCCTTGAGCTGCGTGGTCGTGTAGCCGGGCCCTTCCAGGACGTAGCGGACGATCTCGCCGGTCGGGCTCCAGGGGGAGAGCTCGGGCCGGACCCCCGCCGGCAGGTCGACCGTGGCGATCCGGTTGATCACCTCCTGGCGGGCGGCCCTGTAGTCGGTCCCGTAGGCGAACTGGCACTTGATGTCGTTCAGCCCGGCGATCGACGTGCTTCGCAGGTCCTCCAGGCCGGGCATGCCGTTGAGGGCCGTCTCCAGCGGGATGCCGACCAGCCGCTCCATCTCCTCGGGGCTGGCGCCGGGGTTCTGCGTGATGACCTCGACCAGCGGCGGGGTCGGGTCGGGATAGGCCTCGACGTTCAGGTTGACCGCGGAATGCACGCCGGCACCGATCAGGGCCAGGACGCCCAGGATCACGATCAGCCGGTTATGCAGGCTCCACGAGATGATCGCGCGGACCATGGGCGCAGGTACCTCTTCGGGAGGCGGTGGAGTGTCTCAATCCGGGAGGGAGGAACAGATCGGTGACGGGGCGCGACGAAACCGACAGGCGTTCCGGCGCGCATGGACGCGTCGCAAGAACCGGCGCCTCGGCCGCTCAGGAAGCGACGGTGTTCCCAGCAGAGGTGGGGCTCAACACCGGAAACGCTGGAGGTTCCGGTAGAGGGACTTGGCTTGAGGGGGCGGAACCTCGACAGAAGCGAGCAGCAGGACGATCCGTCGAGAGGGCTTCCGGTCGTCGAGGCAACCGGCGGAGGCGCCGGAGAACGACAGCCGGCCCTCGTTGACTTCCTCGACCTCGAGCGGACAGATCAGGTCGATCTCGTCGAGCAGGACCAGATAGAAGCTCCAGCGCAGCGGAATGCGCCGGGCGGGATGGAACACGTTGTGTGGGACCGAGGCCAGGCGGACCGGGGACGTGATCGGTGTGACAGCCACCGAGCGGGCCGCGGCGTGCGCAGTCTCCCCGGACCAGGCAATGCCGCCGGCCAGGACGAGCGCCACCAGCGCATGGGTCTTCAAGAGCCTGGTCACGACATCGCTCTCCGAGGTACGAACGTGCCCCGAGGCCGACCGCGTCAACATCCCAGGTCGCGAAACCGACAACGAACAGAGTATCCCTTTCAGGATAATCGAGAAGACCAATCCAGTTGCGACAGACACGACCTCGCGCCGTATTCCGCGACCGTGCGAGGGGCCAGACGAGGGCCCCAGGGTCTGTCAACGCACGACACGAATCCGGCGATCCCGCGACCTGGCGGTCGGGGCCGTTTCCTCAACGCATTTCGTCGTCTGGATCGGCCTCGCTCGTCGGCTTCGTTGCTCTCAGGTAGGCGACCAGGTCACGCATTGATTGTTCTCCCAGGGCACCGGCCAGACCCACAGGCATGACCGACGTTCCGGACGGGAGCAGGTCGGCCACCTCGGCACGAGGGACAACCGTCACCTTGGCGTCGGTGTCGAGCACGCGGAGGGCGTCGGCCCCTTCGGCCCGGACCACACCGACGGCGACACGGCCGTCCTCCAGGGCGACGGTGTAGGTCAGGTATTCGGGGTCGATCGCGGCGCTGGGGTCGGCGATGTCGCGGTAAATCCGGGCCAGGTCGACACCGGCGAGCGTGTCGAGGGCCGGGCCGACGTCTCCCCCCTGCCCTTCAATCTTATGGCAACTGCCGCACCTGGCGGTTTCGGAGAGGAAGACCTCGCGGCCCTTCGCGGGGTCGCCGCCGGAGAGGTCGAACGGGGGCGTGGGCACCACGGCCGATGTCGGTGTTGCCAGGGGGGCCCAGGGCAGCCGCAACGAATCGCGACCGATCGTCGTGGTTTGATCTCCCTGAACCCGTCGGGCAACCAGATCGGGAAGGGGCTCGGGGCCGCCGCCAGTGGAAACCCGAATCGTCAATTCGGCCGGTTCGCCGGGGAACGTCTCGGTCGTCACTTCCAGTCGATGAGACCCTCCAGGACCGGGTGCCGACATGGCCGGCTCGAAGCCGAGTGTCGCCTCGAACGGCCTGTCGGATTCGAACTGGAGGGTCAGGCTCGTGGCCTCCTCAACCTGGCTAACGAGAGTGCGCAGCGCCAGGGCTCCAGAACCATTCTCCATCCGGGTGAACCCACGTTCCTGCTCGATGGAACCGGCGGTCGCCTCTCGCGCGTCCCGAGGGCCCAGCACGGGCCACCAGCCGTTCCAGGTGGCCTTCGTTTCCTCGTCGATCGGCTCGTCCCCCTCGAACCACGCGACCTCGATTCCATGCAGGTCGTACTGCCGGCGTTCGGCCGCCGTCCGGGCCCCGAGGGTCAGGGCATCGGGCAGAGTGTACGTGGTGGCCAGCGGATGAGGGTCGGTGGCAAGGACCAGGGTTCGACCGTCGTCTTCGAGCCGCGCTCCGGCGATCCGAAGGGCATGGGTGGGCGCGGTCGGGTCCGTCTCCTTCTGGGAGCCAGACGGGTCAACTCCACCAAAGGAGATCTCGCGGCCAACGATCGAGGAGGCCAACCCCGGCTCGACCGGGGCATCGAACGCGACTCGAACCTCCAGCGGCCCGGATGGCCAGGCCGTCACGATCCGCGGGCCGGGACCCTCGGCAAGAACCACGGCCGGCCTGGCAAGCCCGGTCAGGATCAGGGTCAAGACGATGCCGAGTGCGATCGGGCGTCGGTTTTGCATGGGGCCTTGAGCGTCCGGCAAGGAGAAGCGACAGGGAGACAACCGATGTTATCCTATCGTTCACAAGCCCGAGCGGACAAGGAACGAACCGCTTGCCCTCGCGACCGATCCGAACCGGAGACGCAACGCGGATGCCGCGCATCAAGCCAAGTCGACCCACGGCGGACGACAACGGTAAGGAACCGTTCGACATCGATGTTATCTTCCGTCGTCTTCGCAAGGCGGTGGCCGGACTTCCCAGGGCGGCGATGTTCGAGCTGCGCGACAACGGCTACGACACGCCGTTCGAGCAACTTGTCGGCAGCTTGATCTCGGCCCGGACTCGTGACGAGACGACAATGGCCGCCTGCCTCCGACTGTTCGAGCGCGCGCGAACCCCAGACGCATTGGCCTCGCTCGACCAGGAGGAGCTGGTCGGCTTGCTACGGGGCGTCGGCTTTCCCGAGCCCAAGGCTCGCGACCTCCGCGAACTGTCGCGGCGAATCGTCGAGGAGCACGACGGCAACGTGCCCGATACACTTGCGGGCCTGACCGCGTTCCGGGGCGTCGGCCCGAAGATCGCCGCACTGACGCTGGCCGTCGGTTTCGGCCGACCGGCGATCGCCGTCGATGTCCATGTCCACCGAGTCACGAACCGTTGGGGCTACGTCCAGACCAGAACCCCCGAGCAGACTGCCGTGGCGCTGGAACGGGTCTTGCCCGAAACCTACTGGATCGAGATCAATGAGCGGCTCGTCCCGTTCGGCAAGTGGATCTGCACCGCGGCCCGGCCGAAGTGCTCGACCTGCCTGTTGCTCTCCATGTGCCGTCAGGTTGGTGTGACAAACGCGAAGTAGTGGGAATTCCGCGTAAGTTGTGAACCCTCGTCGGACAGGCGACCGCCTGACAGCGAGATCCGCGGGAGGTTCAATTTCGCCGTAGGGGGAAGGTCATGAACAGGGCCCAGGCGAACCCCAGGCCGATGATCAGCGAAGGCCGCCAGGGAAGGTTGTGAAACGCTCCATGGAGCCGGGAACGGATCATCCAACGAGAGCTGTTCCAGGCCCCCAGGAGCCTGTCGAGAATCGGCGTCTCGACGTGCCCGATCCGGCCGTACATGGCTTGCCAGTTGGACAGGCAGAGGATGACGATCTCGTAGGCCACTGGCATGACCAGCAAAAGCAGCGTCAGCGCAAACAACGCATGGATGACGCGGCGAGGCCGACGGTGGTCCGGCCCGTCCAGGTCCGGGAAGCGACAGGAGAGCTTGCGCACGGGTTACCTCCAGGCCGCCTTCGGCCGGACATCACTTCGCTCCGAGGGTCTCAACGATGCGGATGCCGGCGGGACCGACGAGGACAACGAAGATGCCGGGGAAAATGAACAGGATCAAGGGAATCATGATCTTCACGGCAGTCTTGGCCGCGCGCTCCTCGGCGAGTTGACGACGCCGGATGCGCATCGAGTCGGACTGAACGCGCAAGGCCGTGGCGATGCTGGACCCGAACCGCTCCGCCTGAATCAGGATGGCCGCCAGGGAACGCACGTCGGAGACCCCGGTGCGTCGCCCGAGGTCATGGAGCACGTCCTTGCGGGGCCGGCCCATCTGGACCTGGAAGTTGCTGATCGCCAGCTCCTCACAGAGTTGCGGGCAGTTGCCCGCCAGCTCTCCCACGACGCGCCGCATCGCGGCGTCGAGCCCCAGCCCCGCCTCGACACAGACGACCATCAGGTCCAGGGCATCCGGCAGGCCCAGGAAGATCGCGTCCATGCGGCCCTTCTTGATCTGGCTCAGGACGATGCTGGGCAGGTAATAGCCGATCGCCGCGGCCACGAGAATCACCCCAAGCCCTGTCTGGTTGAACCCCCAACGGGCATACACCAGCGGGACCGCGACCCCGAGCGCAAGCAGCATCAGAACGAACTTCAACGCGAGATAGATCTGCACGGATTGCTCGCCGCGAAAGCCGGCGTTGAGCAGAGACAGGCGGATCTTGCCGAGTTCTTCTTCCTTGACCTTCAGCGACCGGGCCAGTGCGCGGGGCCGTCTTGGTCACCAGCGCCTGGATGCGGTCCTGTTTGCGTATCAGTGTCGACGGCCGTCCCGGCCTCCCCGCGGCGCCCCGTAGCAGGCGCTCGAGGCGGTCCTCGGCGTGCGATCGTCGTTCAGCGATCGCGCTGAGCACGCCCCAGACACCCAGGGCGATGGCCAGAAATGTCCCCAACGGTACGAACGATTCGAGGTTCATTTTCTCAAACCTTGATCGTGATGATCTTCTTGATCGCAATGGCGCCCAGGGCCTGGCACACCGCGGCCGTCGCGAGCATCTTGGTCCCGACCGGCGTGGTGAACAGGAGCGAGGCGTAATCGGGGTTCATGGAATAGATCATCGCCAGCAAGCCCGGCGGCAGGGCCAGGAGCAAGATCCCGGAGAGCCGCCCCTCGGCGGTGAGTGCCTGGACTTGACCGAGGATCTGGAACCGTTCGCGGATCAGCCGGCCGATCTTGTCGAGGATCTCGGCGAGGTCGCCGCCCGTACTGCGCTGAATCACGATGGCGGTTACGAAGAACCGCACCTCCATCTTCGGCACCCGATCGGCCAGCCCACGGAGCGCATCTTCCAGGGGAATGCCCAAATTCTGCTCCTCGAAGATGCGGCCAAACTCGTCGGCGATCGGGGGCGCCATTTCCTCGGCCACGACGCGCAGGCCCGATGCCAGGCCGTGGCCGGCACGCATGGCGCGACCGACCAGTTCGAGGGCATCCGGCATCTGGGCGACGAATTGCTTGATCCGTTTGCGCTTCCTCATGAGCAACCAGACGACGGGCAACACCGCGAGCGCGACGCCGCCAAGCACGGACACCGACATCGAAACCCCCAGGGCCATCCCGACCAGAACACCGCTCAGCAGCAGGCCCACGGGGATCGCGAGAAAGTGGCGAAACTCCATGCCGACGTTCGCCTGCTCGTAAAGCCGGGCCAGGGCATCCAGGCTCGGCAACCAGTCCCCGACGCCCCCCAAGCCCGTGGTCTCCGGCCTCAGCAAGATGCCTTTGGAGAGGTCGTCCTTGCGCGCCTTGCGCCCCGGGGACCGCCGCCGGTCAGCTGTTCGAGGCGCTGCTCGGCCGCCTCGCCGGGCGACTTTGCAAGCGTTCCGAATACGACGATGATCACCGCCACGACGATCACGCCGACACCGATCGAGAGGATCATGGGGTCCATGATTGGTTACCAGTAGTCAGTAGTCAGTAGTCAGTAGTCAGTAGTCAGTAGTCAGTAGTCAGTAGTCAGTAGGTGTAGATCCCACACCCTCATGGTTCTGCCAGCCTCGACTCGACGCCCCTCGTCGGCGTTTTCCTGGAGGATGCAGAACGTGGGAACGAGAATCGTATGGGGCGGTGGAGGTCTTCGCGTCGCCTCCTCGTCAATCTCGGAGCAGAACGTCGCTGGCGGAAAAGGTCGGGCGGCAGATGGCAACCGGACTGCTCCAGACGATCCATGAAGGTTGGCCTGATGCCGGTGGCGATGAACTCGCCGACAGCGCGGCTATTCTCGTTCACGCCTGTTTGCTTGAATGCGAATATTTCCTGCATGATGATGGTGTCGCCCTCCATGCCAACCACCTCGGTGATGCTCGTGACCTTTCGAGGGCCGCCCTGCAACCGGCTCGCCTGGATGATGACATCGACGGCCGAGGAGAACTGGTTGCGCAGGGCGCGGATCGGCAATTCGAGCCCGGCCATGCTGATCATCGTCTCGAGCCGCGAGAGCGCGTTGCGCGGGGTGTTGGCGTGAACGGTCGTCATCGATCCCTCGTGGCCGGTGTTCATGGCCTGGATCATGTCGAGCGTCTCGGCGCCGCGACACTCGCCGATGATGATCCGGTCGGGCCGCATGCGCAAGGCGTTCTTGACGAGGTCGGTCGCCGTGACGGCCCCCTTGCCCTCGATGTTCGGCGGCCGGGTCTCCAGCCGCACCACGTGCTCCTGCTGGAGCTGCAGCTCAGCGGCATCCTCGATCGTGATGATGCGGTGGGTGTTCTGGATGAAGCTGGAGAGGGTGTTCAGGAGCGTCGTTTTTCCCGAGCCGGTCCCTCCCGAGATGATGATGTTCAGCCGGGCCTTCATCGCCGCCTCCAGCAGCGCGAGCATCTCGGGCGTGAAGGCCCGGAACCGCAGCAGGTCGTCCTGGTCAAGCGGTTTCGATCCGAACATGCGGATCGTCAACACCGCGCCGTCGAGTGCAAGGGGCGGGATGATCGCATTGACGCGCGAGCCGTCCGCCAGTCGCGCGTCGCACATCGGCGAGGTCTCGTCCACCCGGCGGCCGACCCGCGAGACGATTCGGTCGATGATCTGGAGCAGGTGGTCGTTGTCGCGGAACACCACGTTCGAGCGCTGGATCGTCCCACCTTTCTCGATGAAGACCTTCTTTGGCCCGTTGATCATGATGTCGCCGATCTTGTCGTCCTTGAGCAGCAGCTCAAGCGGACCGAGCCCAAACGTCTCGTCGAGGATCTCCTCGACGAGACGCCGGCGCTCAGGGCGGTTGAGCATCGGGTTCTCGGCGTCGATCAACGAGTCCACCACCCCGCGCAGCTCGTCCCGTAGCGTGGTGGGATCAAGCTGATTGGCGCGCTCGTGATCGATCCGCTCGACCAGCTTGGTGTGGATGGTTCGCTTGAGCGAATCAAACTTCACGACGAACGGGTCGGGCGGTTCGGGAGCTTCACGTCCCCGAGGCGTCGGGGGAGGCGGGATCGGTGTGGAGGCGCCGGACGAGGATGGGGCCGACAGGCTCGACGGGATCGCGACCATGCCGGAGGACGACGACATGCGGGTCGGCGGCGAGAGCGCGGTCGCTGTCGTCGTGTCGGCGGGATGGGCCGTCTCGTCTTGGGAGTTCGGATCGACTGTCCCGGTGGGAGGGCTGCCGTCGTGGGTGCTTGGAGGCTTCAGGCCGAAGGAAGTACGTCCCAATCCCTTGAACATCGTGAGGCTCCCGGAGGTCGCTCCATCAGGCCGCGATTTCCGCGCGATCGCCGAGGCCCGTTGGAGCGAACCTCGGCCTCAGGGGTGGTGAGCGGACGTCCGCCCTGAAAGAAAGATAGATCACCGTTGAGAGAGTTGTCGGCGTCAAAAGAACGATGCGGCGAACCGCCCGAGCCGCGTGCGCCCCTTCGCGCCCGGCTCAACCGGGTCGAAGTCGCGAGCGATCTCGACGATGGCCCGGTGCGCGCGGCTCCCCGGCGCATCGACGTCCAGCGGGACGCCCTTCGACCGCGCCGCGCCGAAGGACTTCATGTCGTTGACGATCTGACTGCGGACCGGAACTTTCAGCAGTTCCTCGGCCTTCTTCACGCCCACCTCGCAGGGCGTCGAGCCGACGCGGTTGGCCACCACGCGGACCTTATTGATCAGGCCGTCGAACTGGCGGAACAGGTCCAGCAACCGCGCCCCGTTCCGCAAGCAGGCGGGTTCGAGTTGCACGACCATCAGCACCGTGTCGGCCATCTCCAGCGCCATGACGTCGGAGAGATTCAGGCCCTTGCTCAGGTCCACCACCATTCTCGGGAAGACCTCGCGGAGCATTTCCAGGACGGGACGCAGCGATTCCGGCTCGACGTTGGCGGCGTCGTTCAGGGTCGTCGGGCCGGGCAGGACGTAAAGGCCCGAACTGTGGCGGGTCAGCGATCGCATCATCAACATCGGATCGAGTCGCCCGACACTCGCGCGACATCCACCACGGTCTGCTCGGGCATCAGGTCGAGGCACACGTCCACGGCGCCGTTCAGGAGATCGAAGTCCACCAGGACGACCTCGCGTGAGGTGTCCCTGGCCAGGGTGGCCGCCACGTTGGTGGCGATTGTGGTGCATCCCACCCCCCCGCTGGGCTCGACCACCGCGAGCACCCGAGAGCCGTCGGCCGCGTCGCCATCCTGTTTTTCGCCGAGGGACTGAACCAGCCGATCGATGACCTCCGCAAGATCGTCGGGCCTTGTCGGCAGCGGGAGGAACTCCCTGGCCCCGGCGCGGATGGTGCGGAGGATCAGGTTGCCGTCGTGAGACTGACTGGCCGGCAGGACCGCGAGCCCTGGCCGCGCGTGGGTCAGGCTTCGGATCACCTTCTCCGCTCGATCCGGGTCGCCGTCGAGGTCGATCACCACGAGGTCGGGCCGCGCCCGCTCCACGGACGCCTCCGCCTCCTCGTAGCTGTTGCAGACCTCCGCGAGCCGGATCGAGCCGAGCCCCGTCAGAAGGGCCTCGATTGAGCCCCCGGAACCCCGCGCCGGATCGACCAGGACAACGCGCGTTACACCTTTCATCGAATCAATCCTTCCAGGGAGTTCTCGACAGAGGTTGCAACGCGGTCATCAAGGCCCGGTGTCGTTCGCCCCCGGTCCTTGCGACACACCGCCTGCCCGGCGAGTTGCCACGGCAGCCGGGGTCGTCTCTCGAATTGAAGAGTGCGAATGGCATGGTCGTCCTTCCATCGCGGGGTGGGCATCCGACTTCCGATCGACTCAATGGCTGGAGGTTATTGGCCATCGGCCATCGGCCATCGGCCATCGGCCATCGGCCATCGGCCATCGGCCATCGGCACGCCCCACAGTTTCCGGGCTGCCGGTCCAGTAGGGCGGGCACCGCCCACCATCCGGAGCTTGGTGGGCGGTGCCCACTCTACGAAGACCTCAAGCGAAAACCGTTCTAGGGCTGCCCGTCTCGCACGCCCTTTCAAACCAGCAACCCCGTCCAGGCGAAGTAGGCGATCGACCCGATGGCGATCGGGATGCCGTAGGGCAGGAGCATCATCCTCGGCTTGCGCTCCGCGGCGATCTGGGAGAGCTGCGCCGGGTCGCGAATCACGTAGATCTCGGAGGCGATCTGACGGGCCAGGCCGAGATGGCGGGCGAACTCGCCCGACCAGGCCATCATCCCCAGTGCCAGGATTCCGCCGACGATGGCCGAGGTCATGAAGGCCCCGAAGACCGTCGCGGCCCCGCACCACGCTCCCACCCCCGCCAGCAGCTTGACGTCCCCCGCGCCCATGCCGCCGATCGCGTACAGCGGCAGCAACAGCGCCAGGCCGACCGCCAGGCCCTGGAGCGACCACAACAGCCCATCGGCCCCCCAGCTCCAGGCCGCCAGGGCCAACCCGGCCAGGGCCAGGTGGTACGTCAACCAGTTCGGCACGCGCAGCTTCAGACCGTCGATGATCGCCGCCTCGGCGAGCATCACCGTCACGAACCAGGCCGCAGGCAACGACATCTCCATCATCTGATGTCCTCACGTTTCATCCACCCTGATCACTCGGCGGTGGGCTCCCTCGCCTCATCCCGCCCGCCCGGGTCAGAGCATCCCTCGGTGCGTGTAGGAACCTTGTGTCGCCGTCGCGTCTCTGTCAAACGGCGATCGCGGTTGATTCGGAAGTCGCTGTTGGCAAGGCCCCGGCGCATGCAAACACCGGCGGTTCCCACCCCGGGAAACCGCCGGAAGTCGCGTTGACATCAGTTTGACGGGGTGGGCTCCGCCCACCGGCTTTTTATGAAGCCCGACTGGTGAGCGATGCCCACCAGTGGGGCTCGGCTGCCATGCTCACGCCGGCGTGGAAACCCGCGGCGAGGATCAAGTTTGCTGTCGCGATCATGACCGATCAGGTTCCGCCGCCGCCGATCGTGGTCGCGATGTTGTCGAACTTCGCGGAGACGTTCGAGCCCAGGGTCGTCACCGCCGTGACCGCGGCGACTGCGATCAGGGCGACCATCAGGGCATACTCGACGGCCGTCGGGCCATCTTCGCTGACCAGGAAGCGGCGGATGCTGGAAGTCAGGGTCTTCATCGTGATCCTCCTTAGAAGATGAGAAGCGCGGCCCCCCGGGTCCGGGGATGAGCGTGTCGGCTGGCGGGCCTGACCCGATCGCGGATGCCGCCGACGGCCTGACCAGCCCACGTTGGCCGGTCGTACCTTGCCGTCCGATCCTCACGATCGTGACGTCAGAACCCTAGGTCGCACCTGCACCCTGTCAAACATCGGCGATGGTGATTCCGGTCAACATGTCGCGCTGTCGCCTCGTCCACTCGCTTTGGAAATCTTCCGGAAACTCGGTGCGGACTCAACCGGCCACCAGGCCCCGCCCCGCCTACCCTCGCCGGCATCGATCGGGATCTATATTTCGACAGCGGAGGCATGCCGGGCGCGATTCCAGGAACCAACTCAGTTGGTCCCGCTCAGCGTGTAACCCGTACCCGGAAAAGGACGAGGAGGCAGGTTCATGACCGCGCGTGCGATGAAGGTGTTCGACCAGGCGGAGTGTCTGCTGATCCTCCCCCTCTATTTCGGCCTGACCTACCGCCTGATCGCCGGCTACGCCGCGACTGGCAACGTTGGCGATCTCCTGCTCCTGCCGAGCGAGGGGCTGCCGGTCCTCCTTCTGCTGCTGCGCCGCCGCGCGTCGGAGGTTTCCCCGCAACCCGTGGACTGGTTGCTGGCCTTCGCGGGGACCGTTGCCCCGCTGCTGGTGGTCCCGACGTCCGGCGAGCCCCTTCTCCCGGTCAACGTCGGCTTGACCTGCATGCTGATGGGGCTGTTCCTCCAGGTCGCCGCCAAGCTCGCGCTGGGGAGAAGCTTCGGCGTGGTCGCCGCCAACCGGGGATTGAAACTCGTCGGGCCTTATCGGTACGTCCGCCACCCGATGTACACCGGGTACATCCTGACCCACCTCGGCTTCCTCATGCTGAACGCCACGCCCTGGAACCTGGCGATGTACGCGATCTGCGACGGGCTGTTTCTGGCCCGGATGGTGGTCGAGGAACGGCTGCTCTCACGCGACCCTGCTTACTCGGCGTACTGCGCCTCGGTCCCGTACCGCGTGATCCCTGGGCTGTTTTAATTTGAAAATTTCGAAATATGTGAATTTTATTTCGTATCGATAATGAGGTCGATCGCCGCGAAGTGCTCGTGGTCGCTGTCGGTCTGGAGCGACTCGACCCGGACGAGGTACGCCCCCGGCGTATCGATGCGCAGGGTGGTCCGTGCGCCCGCCTTGCCGCCCGGCTTGAAGTCCATGTCGATGGCGGTTTCCAGCACGACGTCCGCGCCCAGTTCTGGTAGCTCCGGCTGGCCGATCTTGTCCTGGGGGGCGACATAGAAGTGGATGACCACACCTTCGAGCGTCTTGTGTGGGTAGACGTTGGTGAAGAACCATTGGACGCGGATCGTCTCGCCGACCCGCGCGTGCACGATGGGACGCGGGTTCTTGCCGTGATCCGGTGGGGTCTGGTCCGCGAAGGCGGTCGCCTGCTCCCCCGGCGCCGTCACGTCCAGGTTGATCCGGGCATGCTCGGCACGGGCCGTTGCGGGCAGCGCCAGGGACAACGCCAGGAGGGTTGAGAGTCCGGTTGCGGCGAGGATGCGGTTCATCGCGGGTTCTCCGAGACAATCGGTCGTGCGGAATGAGCGGATTTCGAGGCCGGCGGCCTCATCGCGAGGGCCGCTTGCGACCGGTACCGCGCGACGTCAACGTCTCCCTCCTCATCCTAACCCCGGCATCCGGGCCACTTCAAACATCGATTGTCGCGGCGAGGCCGTCGCGGGGCTGGGCCGTGTGCTACCGTATCACGGTGGTAACCGGCGCCTTGACCGACGTCCGGCTCGCAAGGACCGCGCACCACCAGCGAATGAAGGAGGCCGATTGATGGCCACGCCCGTCCGCAAGGTTCCGTTCGCCGCGACCCTCGTCCCGGCGCTGGTGTTGATCGGCCTCGCAGCCGGCGAGTCAGCCGCCCAGTACCCGGCCCCGGTCGAACGGCCCGGCCGCTCCCTGGGTCGGGAGTTCTTCGACGAGTTGTTCTATCCCGTCCGCGCAATCCCGGAGGCGTTCCAGCCCACTCCCCGGCGGGTTGTGATGAGGCCGACCCTCGACGGTGGCACTCAGGCCGTCGCCGTACCACCCACTCCGGTCCGTCCCCTGTACCTTTCGGGCTATGCCGGCGCCCGCGCAACACCCGCCGACTGTTCCCGGCACTCCACAAGGTGCCCACTGCCCCGACCACGGGATACGGCCCGGTCATGGTCCCAACCCCGCATCACATTCATCGTTGATTGGCGGGAAGCGGCCACGCTGGCTTACATGAATCGACGCCGATAATCCCGCGGAACCTTCCTCCCCCCTTGGACGGCGTCGGTCCGGCTGGGCTAAAATAAGGGCCCGGAGCCGGCGGCAGACGGCCGGACGGGACGGAGGAGGACGACGCCGATGGGGACGGGGCGAGGCGTGGTGCGCATCGGCATCATCGGGGCCGGACAGATCACCCGGACTCGGCATCTACCCGGATTTCGCGAATTGCCCGATGTCCGGGTCGTCGCGGTCTGTAACCGCAGCCGCGAGTCGTCGGCCCGCGTCGCGCGCGAGTTTGAGATCCCGCGCGTCTTTAATAACTGGGAGGACGTTGTCGATTGTGACGAGGTTGACGCCATCCTCATCGGCACCTGGCCCTACCTGCATTGCCCGATCACCCTGGCGGCGCTCGACGCGGGCAAGCACGTGCTTACCCAGGCGCGCATGGCGATGAATGCCCGCGAGGCCCAGCGCATGCTGGACCGTAGCCGAGAGTTGCCGGACCTCGTCGCCATGGTCGTACCCAGCCCTTACGGTTTGACCGGGGAGGCGTTCCTCCGTCGTCTGATCGCGGACGGATATCTGCGTAGCCTGCGCGAGGTGCATGTGACCGGCCTGTCGAGCGACCTGGCCAGCCGTTCCCAGCCGCTCGGATGGCGGCAGGTCGCACGCTACTCGGGGTTCAACATGCTGAACCTGGGCATCCTGCACGAGACCGCCCTGCGCTGGACGCCCCCCGTGAACCGCGTGTTCGCCCACGCGACGAAGCTCGTTCCCCGCCGCAAGGACGCCGAGACCGGCGAGAAGGTCCGTGTCGGTACCGCCGACAGCGTCCAGGTTCTCACCACTCAGGAAGACGGCTCGATCGGGGTGTACCGGCTCAGCGGGGTTGTCTGGCACGACCTTGGCAACTCGGTCGCCCTGTACGGCAGCGGCGGCACGCTCGTCTACGACCTGACCCGCGACGAGATCCGGGGCGCGACGGCCGGCGAGCCGGAATTGACGCCCATCCCGATCCCGCCCGAACTGCGAGGCGGCTGGCACGTCGAGGCCGACTTCATCGCCGCGATCCGCGAGGGCCGGCCCGTCACCCACACCGATTTCGTCACCGGCGCACGCTACATGCAGTTCACCGAGGCCGTCGCCCGCAGCTCCCGACACGGTGAGCCGGTTAGCCTGCCGCTCAAGGAGTTCTCGAACCCGAGCCTGTGAGCGGCACCCCCTTCGCCTCAACCCGTCCAATCGGTGGGCCCGCGGCCTCCACGTCACCGACATTGCTGATGTGGGCCCGAAACGACCCGATCTGGAACCGGACGTCCACGTTCCCTAACCCCGGCGCCCGCCACCCACGGGCCGACGGATCGGGCACCCGGCCGAGGTGGTGGTCGAACGTCGCCATCGTCCGGACGAGCA
This sequence comes from uncultured Isosphaeraceae bacterium, assembly GCA_963779675.1. Taxonomy (GTDB): domain Bacteria; phylum Planctomycetota; class Planctomycetia; order Isosphaerales; family Isosphaeraceae; genus CAVZZM01. Next base: position 643,370 of record CAVZZM010000008.1, on the reverse strand, counting down.
GGGCCGCCGCGACGCTCCCGGTCACGGCGATCCAGAAGAACGACCAGAAGATCATCGGCACCCAGTCTTGGCGCGGTCCCTCGCCAGCGGTGATCATGCTGGAAATCAGGGGCCCCATGAAGGGGCTCGCCATCCCGGCACCCACGCCGAAGGTGTCGTCGTCGAGGGTCGCCACCATCAGGATCGGCCAGGCGATCGTGACGACCAGGTAGATCGCGACGGCCCAGCCGACCGCCCGGCCGAGCTTCGGCACCCGCAACGCCAGGAACAGGCCCAGGCTCACCACGGCGGCCCCCTCGGCCAGGACCAGGCCAACGACCAGCGGCGGCCCGATCAGGAACCGGCCGTCGTCGGCCTCGGCGACCAGCAAGGCCACCACCCCGGCCAGCAGCGCCAGCGGCGGTACAGGCTCGGTACGCCGCCAGCCACTTGCCCCAGACGACCTCGCGCGTCGTCAACGTGGTCGTCAGCAGTACGTCGAGGCTGCCTCGGGCACGCTCCTCGGCCAGGCTCGTCACCGCCGGGGCCAGAACCATCAGCAACCCGACAGACACCGACAGCGCGTTGACCAGGCACGCGAACTCCTCGTCGCCGTGATGGAACCAGACCGCCCAGACGCTCAGAAGGCTGAACCCCACCGCACCGACGACGAACAAGAGCCACAGGGTTCGCCCCCACCGCGACGGCCGGTTCCGGTGCCACTCACGCCACAGCACCGGGTTGCCGTCGAGGGTCGGGTTGATCCGCCATCGCCAACGGCGCCTCGACAGCGCCGAAATCGGCCAGGTTCGTCCGGGGAAGGTCATCACTCTGGTCCCGGCACGCCACCACCAGGGGTTCGCAACCGGCCCGCCGGCCCGCGCCGCGACCGCCCGCACTCGCGCCGTCGCCACGCCGGCCAGGATCACCGACAGGCTCAGGCACCCCGCCAGGAACGCCACTTGCTCCGCCAGGCTGATGTAGTTGAACGGGTTGCCGGGACCATCGATCCCCATCGGGAAGAGGATCATCATCAGCGGGTTGGTCAGGACCAGGGCATGGGTCATCCAGAACCGCTCGAAATTCGACACCCCCAGCCACAATTCGAAGACGATTGCATAGACCCACAGCAGGATCACCCAGCCGATCAGGGCCAGATACGTCGCCACCAGCACCTCGTGAACCTTCGTGCCCCAGACCGACAGCACCATCGCCAGGGCGCAGGCCAGCACCGCCGCGCCGATCGTGACGAGGTACGCGCCGGCCAGGCCGACCGGGTCGGTGCCGCCGAGCAGCGTGGAGATCGCCACGATGGGCAGGCTGGACGCGATCAAACCCAGGACCGGGACCAGGCGGGCCGCGAGCTTGCCCAGGACGATCTCGGCGCTCGACAGGTCGGTCACCAGCAGATGGGCCAGCGTGCCGTTGGTCTTGTCCTGGCAGATCGCCCCGGCGGTCATCGCCGGCGCCACCAGCAGCACCAGGGCGAACTGGGTCAGGACGACCGTCATCGAGAAGTCCTGGCCGACCTCGGCCAGCCGCTGGAACGTCGCCTCGCCCTGGCCCGCCAGTTCCTCGAGCCAGACGATCGTCAACCCGGCCAGCAAGATCGCCACGATCCCCGACCGTGCGGCGTAAATCTGCCAGCGGCGGGCGGACTGCATCCACTCGAAGGCGAACACCGGCCCGGTCCCGAGTCGTCCGCCCATGACGCGGCCCTCCTCGCTGCGTTGACGCATTCGGTCGTCCGTCCTCCCCCGCTTCGATCGGGTACGAGGCGTGCCGGGCGTCTCCTAAGTCGTTCGTTCCGACGGGTGTAATCTTATCGAGAAGACCACCGCATGATCCAGTCTTCTCCGGTTCGCGGGAAACGGCCGGCGGAAGCCCGACCTGCGCAGGCTCCCCACGTGTTGGCGAGAAACGCCGGCCCGTGAGATCTTCCCTTTGTCCCCTGGAGACAAAGGGTTAGTATGGGATGAACAGGTCGTTCAAATTGGCGGGATCGGCGGAGGCCATCGGCGTGCGCATCGCGTATCTCGACTGTTTCAGCGGCATTTCGGGCGACATGACGCTCGGCGCCCTCGTGGATGCCGGGGTGGACCCGAAGGCGATCCAGGCGGCCGTTTCCGGCCTGGGGCTCCCCGGCGACTGACCTTCGAGACCGTTCGCCGTGGCGGCATGCGGGCGACCCATGCGAAGGTTGTCGCTCCTCACGAGCACGTCCACCGCCACCTGCACCACATCGAGGCCCTGATCGACGCCGCCCCGATCTCTCCCCGACAGGCCGAACTGGCCCGACGCATCTTCCGCAAGCTCGGCGAGGCCGAGGCGACCGTCCACGGCATTGACATCCAGAAGGTCCATTTCCACGAGGTTGGCGCCGTCGATTCGATCATCGACATCGTCGGCGCCGCGGTCGGGCTCGACCTGCTCGGCGTGGACCGGATCGAGGCAAGCCCGATCCCCCCCGGCCGCGGTTCGGTGAAGGCCGCCCACGGCCGCATGCCCCTGCCGGCGCCGGCGACCGCCGAGCTGCTCAAGGGCATCCCGCTGGCCGAATCGACCGCCGACATGGAGCAGACGACCCCCACCGGCGCGGCGATCGTCGCCACCGTGGCCGAGTCGTTCGGTCCCCTGCCCCCGCTGACGATCGAGCGGATCGGCCTCGGCGCCGGCACGCGCGAGCTGACCCACCAGGCGAACGTCCTGCGGATCTTCGTCGGCACGGCCGCCACCCCCGCCGGCAGTGACCGGGTCTGGGCCCTGGAGACGAACCTCGATGACCTGCCCGGCGAGGTGGTCGGTTACGCCACCGCGCAACTCCTGGCCGCCGGCGCCCTCGACGCCTTCGTCACTCCCGTTCTGATGAAGAAGAACCGACCCGGCGTCGTGGTGACGGTCCTTTGCGACGAGGCGACGATCCCCAGGATGGAGGAGATCCTCTTCCGAGAGACGACCACCCTGGGCATCCGCCGCCACGCCGTCAGCCGCCACAAGCTGAACCGCAAGCCCGCCGAGGTCGCGACCCCGTTCGGCCCGATCCAGGGCAAGCTCGGCTGGCTCGACGGCCGCCCGCCCACCTTCAGCCCCGAGTACGACGACTGCGCCCGAATCGCCGCCGACCAGGGCGTCCCCCTTCGCGACGTCTACCGCGCCGCCCAGGACGCCGCCGGCCGGATGGAGCCTGTTGTTGTCGCCGATCGCCCCGCCGCACCGACTACGGGGCATGAGCATCCTCTCCAGGACGAACCTCAACACAATCATCATCATGGGCACGACCATTGATCGAGGTTGAGGGAATGCCCCGGACAACGCCGGGGAATTCCCTCACGAAACGCATCTATGGAGTTATCAGCAACCGGAACGATGTGGGACCGGTTCTCAGCATTTCCCGCGTCTGAGTCGTCCGGACTCCGTTCTTCAATCCATTCTGGAGCACGCATGTCCGGAGCCTCCGTGCTCCGTCGTGTCGAGTCGAGTTGGCCCCAGGCGGACCTCCGTTGAACCAGGGAACAACTCCGGAGATTGACGTTGCATCCGGGCTCATTCGAGGACAATATTGAAAGGCATTGAAATAGCTGGCGGATTGGATGGTTTATCTTTGAGTATTTCACCGACACGATCCGAAACATGGACAGGGTGAAAGCAACTCGGGTTGCGCAAGGTGATCCAACGCGCCACATCGTTGCCGAGCGAGGCCGCGCTACGGGTGCTTGGGCTACCCGTTGTGGAGCGGCGGTGGCTTGGCCCCCGTTACGAGGCCGCCCGTCGGTCGCACGCGGCCCTGTTGCCCGTGCTGGAAGCGCCCGAGAACCGAATCGTCGACGAGTTGGAGCGGGATGGGCTCAGCCTGAGCTCCCTGGACGAACTGGAGGTTCCCGGCACCCCGGAGTTCCTGGCCGCCGCCTCTCAGGTCGCATCCGAGCTGGCCCGGTGCGCCGAGAGTTCCAGCGTGCGGGGAACCCACACGCTGACGGCTGACGCGGAGTTGCTCCGAGAGCACCCGGAGATCTTCCGTTGGGGGCTCGACGAACGGTTGCTGCGAGTTGTCGAGGGCTATCTCGGCCTGCCGGTCGCCTACGACGGGCTCTCGTTCTACTACAGTATCGCCGACAATCGCGAGGCGGGCCCCGCCGCTGGCACCGCGATCGCGAAGACCACCGTATGATCAAGGTTTGCGTCTATCTCAACGACGTTGACGATCAGACTGGCCCGTACGAGGTGCTCTCTCCCGAGGCCAACACGGCGCTCTTGAACCTGCAACGCGGTCGATATCGTTACCGGATTTATCCCTCGGAGTTCGTCGCACACATCGTTGGTGGCGATTCGAGCCGCTGGTGCCGCTCGCTGACGGGACCGGCCGGCACGGTCATCTTCTCGGACACCGCCACGTACTACCATCGGGGCAAGCCGCCGTCGCGTACGAACCGCATCGCGATCTTCTTCCAGTACTTCGCCCGTCCCCCGCGCCACCCGTTCCTCTGCGAACGTTCCCCGCTTTCACGACAGGACATCCGCCAGCTCGCCGAGGGGCTTTCCCCGACCCAGCGTGCCGCCACGCTCTGGAGAGATCACGTCCCCCCCTCCTGGCCTGGGTGCCCAAGAACCAGGTGACGGTCTAGCAATCCGATCCACACCCGATGGGGACGTCGGCCAGCCGCCCTCGGCTGTTCCGGAACGCATCATCAACAAACCAGGTGGCCGCCGAGGAATTGGTGTAAACTTCGCCTTGTGGGGCGGGTTGCATGGAACGTTCCGCGTGTTCGGGAAGGGGGCCGCGATGGGATTTCCGTCTCCATGTCAAAGGGACCGGATGAGGAACCGCCGACAACGCGAGCGGGTTCCTCACGCCGAGCCGCTGGAACGCCGGGCATTGCTGGCAACTTTCACCGTGACCAACACCGACGATGCAGGGCCGGGTTCGTTCCGGCAGGCGATCCTGGACGCTAACGACCATCCGAACGATCCCGGGACGCGGGACCTCATTGACTTCGACATCCCCGGCTCGGACGTTCATACCATCGCCCCGATCTCGGCGCTGCCGAGGATCATCGAACCCGTGGCGATCGACGGCACGTCCCAGCCGGGGTTCCAGGGCACCCCCCTCATCGAGCTCAGCGGCGCGCAGGTCGATGGGGGGAGCGGTCTCTCCATCCATTACGACCTGGCCCATTTCGATCCCGAGATCGGCAGCCTGATCGTGGGGCTCGCCATCAACCGGTTCCCCGGCGCGGGGATCGACATCGCGGAGATCGAGGGCCTGACCTCCTCGGCACCGGTCAACGTTCCCAACATTGTCGCGGTCAACGCGATCGGTACCGATCCCACGGGGACCATTCCCCTGGGGAACAACGTCGGCATGACCGTTGCCACGGCTGGCAGCACGATCCAGGGCAACCTGATCTCGGGAAACCGCGGTGACGGCCTCGTGTTGATGACCCGGGGCGCCTTCCCGGGCGCCTCGATCTGGGCGGACAACGCGATCATTCGGGGCAACCGGATCGGCACCGATTGGTTGGGTGCCCAGCCCCTGGGCAATGGCGGGATCGGCATCCGGATCTCGGGTTCCTCGAACGTCACCATCGGCGGGACGACCGCCGGCGAAGGGAACATCATCGCCGCCAACGGCTCCGCGGGGATCCTGCTTGAGGCACAGGTCGGTCACCTGGGAGATTCCTTCCTGCCCACCAACACTCAGATCCAGGGCAACCGGATCGGCACGAATTGGTCGGGAGACCTGGACCTGGGCAACGCCAGGGACGGGATCGTCCTGCGGGGCTCCCGACTGGCCCTCATCGGTGGAATCGAGGCCCCGGGGTATGGCCCCGGCTCCTTCCCAGGGAACATCATCGCCTACAACGGCCGGGCCGGGGTCGCGGTCGAGCGCACGAGCCCCGCATTGTTCGGGGGCAACGCGATCTGGGGGAACTCGATCCACTCGAACGTCGGCCTCGGGATCGACCTGGATCCTCCCAACGCTGTCGAGCCGGTGGTCATGCCGCCCGTCCCGACGTTGAGCGCGGCGCTGACCAGCCCCGGCACGACGACCGTGATCGGCCGTCTTTTTGGCGAACCGGTCGCGTCCTACCGCATCGAGTTGTTCGGCAATCCGGCTGGTGGTTCCAACGGGGAGGGCTGGTACTTCATCGGACGCCAGGACCTGACGACCGATCCCGGTGGGGACCTCGACTTCACCATCACCGTGCCCGACGAACTGCCGACCACCTGGTCCGTGACCGCGACCGCCACACGGCTTGGCAACGCAGAGGACGACCGTGGGAACACGTCGGAGTTCTCCACGCCTGAGCCGGTCACGCTGCCGGATCGCACGGCGCCGGTCGTCGTCGGGTTGACTCGTCTGGGCGTCCACTTGCAGCCGACGCGGATCGTGATCGCCTTCAGCGAGCCGATGAACCGGCCCCGGGCGGAGAACCTGCAAAACTACCGACTGGTGTGGCCCGGTCGCGACGGTCGGATCGGTAGCGTCGACGACCGGCCCCTCCCGCTCCGCGCGGCATCCTACGACGCCGCCACGCAAAGCGTCATCCTGAGCCCCCGGTTCCGGCTCCCGCTCCACCGGACCTACGGCCTGATCGTCAACGGCCATCCCCCCGACGGGCTGACCGATCTGTCGGGAAACCTGCTCGACGGCGCGGGGGACGGCCAGCCCGGAACCGATTACGTCGCGCGACTGGGACCGCCACCCCGGCACAACGCGATCCCGACCGGACCGCATGCCCGGCGGGCCGAACTGGCCGCATGGCTCGCGTCCCGGCGCGAGCAACGTGACGAGTGGCTCCTCGCGCGGTTTCGCTATTCAACAGCGGACTTGCCTGCCTTGCGAAGCCACTAGAGTGATTATTATGGTAGATATGGCCAGCATTCGCTCAGACATGGAATCTCTTCAGGGGCGGCTTTAGGCCATTCGGATGCTCGGGCCACTCAGGGATGACCCGATGGCCTCCCGGTTCGGCCCTTGACGCGAGACATCGCGTCCCTCAAGAGGCCGGAGCGGGCGATTCGCCGCGTTCCCTCGAAATTTCTTGCGAAACCCCCCGACGGGAACGAGACTACCGGAACCAGCCGATCAGGCCGCTTGTTTCGAACGTTCCCTTGAGGTCAGGGCCTTTCATGAGCATCGAGAATGTCGCGAAAGCACACAGCTGGTTCGAGCAGGTCTGGAACGAGCGGCGGGTGGACCTTGCCGGTGAGTGGCTCACCCCCGAGAGCGTCGGACACCTGGAATTTGGGGACGTGGTCGGCATCGAGCCGTTCCAGCAGTATCAGGCGGAGCTGTTCCGGGCATTTCCCGACCTGAAGATCGAGATGGAGGCGACCGTCGCCCAGGATGACAATGTCGTCGTGCGCTGGCGGGCGACTGGTACTCACGCCGGCGACGGCCTCGGTTGCCGGGCAACCCATTGCCCGGTGGAGTTGCGTGGAATCACCTGGATCCGGTTCCGCGACGGCAAGATGATCGAAGGTTGGGACGCCTGGAACCAGGGTGGGCTCCTGCAACGTCTCAAGCTCGCCGAGCAGGAAATGGAGTCCGGGGCTGACGGCGGGGTAGACTGATCTCGGATGACCGGGAAACCAACCACCTGTTCTCGCCCTCCTTCCCGAACCGAGGGGGCGAACTGACGTCCACGACAAGCAAACCGAGACGGGCAGTCCGGAGCCCAGACGTGGGCCCGGCTTCGCCTGTCCGGTCGATCACCGCTTTTTGGGGAGTGACGCTGATGCGTCGTCGAGGATTCTTCCGCGCGTCCGCCGCACTGGCGCTGATCGGCGCCGGATCGAGGGGACGGGTCAATGGGGCCCGGCCCGTCGAGCGCGCGACGGAGCTAAATGAGAAGATCAAGCAAGCCCGCGAGGTGGCGCTGGGGCTCTTGAAGCCCGATCGCAAGGACCTTGAGCATGGGCTGGAGCTGCACGCCCAGTCCCTCGTCTTCGACGCCTACGGGTTCGCGCCCCGGTCGGCCATCGACGGCGACGTGGTGCGGAAGGCTGTCGAGCAGGGGGCGTCGGAGATCGAGGTCCGCGACCTCATCGAAGACATGTCAATGACGCGCTGCGTGACCGACCCGGTCGAGCGGGCCGAGTTCGAGGCGGCCTGGACGGCCTCCGGCGTGACCTGCATCTTCCAGAACGCCGGTGAGGAGGGGCAAGACCCGCTGCGGCTGATCAAACGGCTTGCCCGGTTCACCTACCTCACCGACATGATGCCCGATCTCATGCGGCGGGCGGCCACGCCGGCGGACATCGTCGCCGCCAGAGAGCAGGACCGGCGCTGCCTTTATCTGACCGGCAACGGCGTCCCGCTGGTCCAGCAGTGGGTCTCGGTCCCCGACGAGTTGCGCTACATCCGCGTCTTCTTCCAGCTCGGCATCCGCATGATGCACCTGACCTACAACCGTCGCAACCTGATCGGCGACGGTTGCGGCGAGCCGTCCAATGCCGGCCTGAGCGACTTCGGCCGGGCGGTGGTCGCGGAGATGAACCGGGTCGGCGTGATCCCGGACGTCGCGCACAGCGGCTGGCAGACCAGCCTGGAGGCGGCGCAGGTGTCGAGTCGCCCCGTCGTGGCCAGCCATTCCACCTGCGCCGGGGTGAACCGCCACATCCGCAGCAAGCCCGACGAGGTCCTCCGAGCGATCGTCGACAGTGGCGGTTATATCGGCATCTGCTGCATCCCCCGCTTCCTCGGCGGCAAGGGAGACATCAACGCCTTCCTCGATCACATCGACTACGCGGTCCGAAAGTTCGGCGCCGACCACGTCGCGATCGGGACCGATGTCGCCTACACGTCTCGCACCGCCGCGGCGGAGAACCGGAAGATTGCCGGACGGGGCCGGTCCCGAGACCGCTGGGAAGCCCTCTGGCCGGACGATCCCTACGTCACCACTCCCGAGGCGACGACGAGCCTGTCCTGGACCAACTGGCCCCTGTTCACCGTCGGGATGGTCCAGCGCGGCCACTCCGACGACGATATCCGCAAGATCCTCGGCGGCAACGTCCTGCGCGTGACGCGAGACGTGGCGGGCCTCGACAGGGCTTCCTGAACCCCCGCGTCCAGAGTCGTTGTCGGATGGGCGACCGCCCAACGATCGCCGGATGGGCCGGCGGTGCCCATCCGACAGGGAACGGGGAAGAACCGGCAAATCGGGTCGAGGGGATTCTCCCGGCCCGTCGAGGGAATCGGGCACGGACGCTCGGTTTTCCGCCCGGAATGCCGGCGAAACCGTTCTGGTCGGATGGGCGGGCCTGAGGTATCCTGCCGGCAGATGGATCGCCACTCCCGCGGGTGCCACGGAAGGACCGTGACCATGCCCCTGCCCCTCTCTCCGACCTTGACCCTCGCCTTGATCGTGACGCTCGCCGTCTTGCTGGCCGTGGTGTCGGCCGTCGCGGGAGCGCTCTGGCACAGGGCACGTTCGGTCCCCGTGTTGCGGGCGACCCTGCTGGCCCGCGACCTGGTCGAACGCCAGCGCGGCGTTGGAGACGCTGATCGACCGGCTGGAGCAGGCCGAGAAGGAAGAGAAGGCCCGGCAGGCCGCCGCCGCCCGCGCGGCTGCCCCAAGGCTCGGCCCGGCCCTGCGGATCGAGGCCGCCACACCGGTCCCGGATTCATCAACACTCGACCCGATGGCCGTTGCGCGGCCCGATCGCCGCACGGCGCACCGACATCCAGCCCGGACAGCCGTCGCGATCCCTCCAGACCCACCCCGTCCCATCACGTCGACGCTCCAATGGCCCCCCAAACAACACCAACAGGGGACCACGGGACCGTTGACGAGCCGTCGCGATCGCCCGGGGAATCATCAACACCCGGCCCGACGCTGATCGCCGTGCCCGACCTGACCGCGGCGGTGAGCGGGTCACGACCCGGCGGAGGTCGAGCTGGAAGAACGGTTCGGAACCTTGTGGAACAAGGCCGACCGCGGGATGACGTCCGACGCGATCGCCCGGGAGACGGGCCTGCCGATCGGCCAGGTCGAGCTGATCCTCGGCCTCCGTCGACGGGCCCCGACCAGCCAGGCGAGGCCCTGATCCGCCATCGAAAGTCGGACTATTCACCAACACTCGATCGGGCTATCGTGGCGGGGAGGTTCCGCTTTCGACGCCTGGTCCGAGCCCCCGATGACGATCTCCCCGACCGACCCCGACGGTTATCCGGACCGTCCCCACCCGCCCGACCCGGCCACCGCCGCCTGTCTGAACCGTGCCCGCGCGGCCGTGCTCAATATCATCGTGGCGACGGGCCTGGCGCTGGTCGTCAGTGGGTTGGTCGTCCACGAGCTTGACCTCGGCATCCCTCGACTGCCGGCGGTCACGGGCCAGCGGGTCGCTTACGGGACACTGATGGGACTGGTCGTCGCCAGCTACGCCACCCGACGGGCCCTGAGCAGCCGGTCGAGCCTGCGGAACCCGGACTCGCGAGGAGCCCGGTTCTACCTGGCGCATGTCGCCGGCGCCCTGATCGGGGCCCTCGCCGTGCCGCTCGGGTTCGCTTTACGGGATCGCGGTTCGGCCCGACGTGCGAGAGATCGCCCCATTCTGGGTCGCCGGCATGGCCCTCGGCTTCCTTTCGCTGCCCCGCGGCGACGAACTGGAGGACTTCGACGAGCCGATGGCCGACCCCGGCGGTCGCGTATCCGACGAGACATCCGAGGCAGGGAGGCCCCCGCGATGAACCTGACAGCGACCCAGAACCTCATCGTCTGGATCTACGGGGCGATCGTGCTCGCCTGGCCGATCCGGCACCTCGTCCTGACGATCTTCTACCGCAAGTTCGACGTCCTGACCCGCCGCTCGCCCCGCTATGCCGAACCCGACCCGCCTCTAGTCACGGCGATCATCCCGGCCAAGGACGAGGAAGCCAGCTTGCCCGACTGCCTGGCGTCGGTCCGGCGCAGGACTACCCGAACCTGGAGATCCTGATCGTCGACGACCGCAGCACCGACCGCACCGGGGCCATCGCCCGCGAGGCCGCCGAGGCGGACCCTCGGGTCCGCGTCCTGACGATCGAGTCGCTCCCGCCCGGCTGGACCGGCAAGACCCACGCCCTTCACGTCGCCGGGCAAGACCACCCGGAGCGACTGGCTCTGGTTCCTCGACGCCGACACCCGTCACGCCCCGGAGAGCCTCTCGGTGTGATGGAGTACGCCCGCCGCGAGGGGGCGGTGCTGGCGAGCCTGGTGCCGGAGATGCGTTGCGAGACGTTCTGGGAACGGGTCGTGCAGCCGCTGATGGGCATCGTGCTGATGCGGTCCTACCCGCCGTTCCGGGTCAACAACGATCGCTCCTCGGCTGGCCTTCGCCAACGGCCAGTACATCCTGATCCGCCGCGACGCCTACGAGGCCGCCGGCGGCCACGAGGCGGTGCGCGACCGGTTCGTCGAGGACATCTTCCTGGCGAAGCGGGTCAAGGCCCTGGGGCTGCCGATCCGCACGGCACTGACGGCCGAGATCAGCTCGACCCGAATGTACGCCTCGCTGCCGCAACTCGTCCGGGGCTGGAGCCGCATTCTCTACGACGCCCTCGGCCGTTCCGTCTGGCCGCTGGCGGGCAAGATCCTGGAACCGTTGATCTTCAGCCAGACCGGCCTCATCGCGCTGGTCGCGGGCCTGGCACTTCGGATGACGGGGATGACCGGCTCGTTCCCGCTCTGGCTGATCGGCCTGTCGGTCGTGCATCTGATTTTGCAGGTTTCGGTGCTGTACCGGATGTATGCCTGGACATCGCCGGCCACGGCCCGCGCGGCGGTCTGGTACCCGCTGGCGGGGTTCGTCTCCGACTGGATCCTGGTCAAGGCGATGTGGATGTGTTTGACCGGCCGCGTTCAATGGCGGGGGACCGCCTACGGCCCGGCTGGGCCGAGCACCGATGCGTCGCCACCGACGGACGAACCCGGGACGCGGGATGGGGCGCCGTCGCATCGCCCGGAGCCTCAAGGCGCCGACGTGCGCTGACAACGACCGGCCTGGCCGGAATCCTCGAACTCGATGAGTCGTATCGGTCAATTGAGCGCCGCGACCGGATCGCGGATAATCGCCTCTGTGCGAGGTCCATCCGACCTCGGAAGCTCGCCGGGCCTGCCAGGCGTCCCGAGCCCCTCAACCGTTCCGGATCCGAACGTCCTGATGTCGATCACGACCGCGCCCAGCCTGACCGCTCGCAACCCAGCCACCGGCGAAGAACTCGGTCAGGTTCCGGTCACTCCACCGGCGGCCGTGGCCGGGATCGTGGCCCGGGCACGAACGGCTCAGACTGGACTGGCGAGCCACACGCTGGAACGAACGCCGCGACCTCCTGCGCCGCTGGTGGGCGATCCTGGCCCGGGACGCCGACGACTGGGCCGACGCCCTGCGGGACGAGGTCGGCAAGCCGGCAGGCGAGGCGATGGCCGCCGAGGTCGTGCCGACCCTCGACGCCCTGCGGTGGACGGTTCGCAACGGGGGACGGGCGCTGGTTGGATAGCGGATCGGGCCGGCCTGGCAGCGCTGGCTGCTGATGCCGCCGGCTCGGCTGGCATGGCGGCCGATCGGTGTCGTCGGCGTCATCGCGACCTGGAACTACCCGCTGTTCCTGACCGCCCCGGTGCTGGCCCAGGCGCTCGCGGCGGGCAACGCCGTGGTGTGGAAGCCATCGGAGCTGGCCCCGCTCGTCGGCCAGCGGCTCCAGGCCAGTCTGGAGGAGGCCGGATTCCCGGACGGGCTGGTGGCCGCCGTGCAGGGCGGGCCGGAGGTCGGTCGGGCGCTGGTCGGCATCATCCATCGACAAGGGACACTTCACCGGCGGCATCGAGAACGGCCGACGAGTCCTGTCGGCCCTGGCAAGCCGTGGCATTCCGGCGGTGGCGGAACTTTCCGGGTTCGACCCGGCGATCGTCCTGCCCGATGCTCCGCTCGAAGCCGACCGCCCGCGCCCTGGCCTGGGCCGCCTTCTCTCAACGCGGGGCAGACCTGCGTCGCGGTCAAGCGCGTCTACGTTGTCGGGCAGCCACGAGGATGCCGAGCGCTGGGCCGAGCGGATCGCCGACCGAGGCCCGGTCCCTGCGGGTCGGCGACCCGGCCGCCGGTGACGTCGAGGTTGGCCCCCTGATCACCGAGGCCGCTCGTGATCGGTTCGACGGCCAGGTCCGGGCCGCGATTGCCGCCGGGGCTCAGGTCCTGGCCGGCGGCGCCCCGTGGCCCGGCCCGGGCGCGTTCTACGCCCCGACCGTGCTGATCGCCGATCCCGAGAACGAATCGCGCCTGAATCGGCCCTGGCCGGCTGCTTCGGGCCGGTGGTGCTGGTACGCTCCGTGTCCGATGCCGACGGGGCCATCGCCGCTGCCAACGCCGGCGAGTTCGGGCTGTCGGCGAGCGTCTGGGGACGCGATCGTCGTGCCACGCGAGCCGTCGCGGGGCGGATCGAGGCCGGGACCGTCACGATCAACGACGCCGTTGCGCCCACGGCCAGCGCGGCCGCTCCGTTCGGCGGGGTCAAGGCTAGCGGCTTCGGTCGGGTTCACGGCGTGCTCGGCCTGCGTGAGTTCACCAGTCCACAGGTCGTTTTCCACCGTCGCGCCGGCGGGTTTCGCCCCCAGCTTTTCCCGTATTCCGGCCGCACCCTCGACCACGGCGATGCGGGCCTACCGCCGGCTGTTCCACCCTCGAGGTCACTGAGGACAGAGTACGGCGGTCGGCTCAACCGGAGCGAGCCCCGGACGCGCTCAGCGGTCCTCCGGTTCGTCGCGACGCGGTCCCATCAACTCGCGAGCGCCCTGGAGGACCTTGTCCCACTGGAAGGCCGGGCCGGGGTCAGTCTTGTTCGTCTGGACGTGGTAGTGGCCGAGCACCCCCTGATACCCCGCAAGCTGGTCGCTGGGCAGCTTGTGTGGGATGACCTCGCCGTTGGCATCGCGAGGGGCGTCGCAACGGATCTCGGGGAAGACCGTGCAGAGGGTCGCGGTCAGGCGAATCAGCGAGTCGTACTGCTCGGGAGTCAGGTCGTACTGCACCAGGCTGGTCCCCTGGACCGTGCCGACGATCGGCTCATCGCGAGCCGGGCGCAGGCTGGCCTTCGGGTTGTGAAGGTCGGCGGCCCCCACTCCGCCGGGGATCGTCAGGCGAGTCGTGCCGTCGGGGTCCCTGGCGTACCAGCGGTCGAACGGGTTCGCGCCGCCGACGGGGTAGGCGCCCATGTTCGCGATCTCGATGCCGATGGAACGGCTATTGGCGATGGTGGCGTGCCAGGCTTTTTCCTTGAGGTCCATCGTCTGGTAGATCGTGCCGTCCACATCGAGCATGAAGTGAACGCTCAGCCCTCGGGCGTCGTGTAGCACCTGGAAACACCGCTTGCTGGTGCCGCAGACATCGTAGTGAATGACGAACTGGTCAACGACCTTCCGGAGCGTCGGCAGGTCCCAGCCACCACCACGAACCTGCTCGACCTGCTCGGGGCTGAGCCTGGCCGATCGTGTGCCGTAACGGTTCGGCGAGTCGAGCCCGGCCGCCCTCGATTTCTCCCAGGATGCCTCTTCCAACGGCACAAACCGCCGCTCAACCCGGTAGGCATCGTACCCGCCCGGGTCCATCCACAGGACGACCGGCGTCGTGGTGTGGAACAACTGGCCGCAGACGACGATCTCGTCTCCCTGGCGCTCGATCCGCTCACCGGGCTTCGGTTCGTCGGCTTGTGCCGTTCCGAGTATCAGGGCCATTAGTGCAACCAGCGCGACACCGGCCGTTAGGATCATCCTGAGGACCTGGGATGGGCGAAGGTTCATGAGGCGGTTCCGCCAGGTTGGGGGGTCTGGACATGGGCGAAGGTTTGATTCGATTCTAGCGAGTCCTCGCCTCGATCAACCACCCCGCCCACGCCAGGAAACCCATGTCAAATTCTCTCGTTGATGGTTGCTGGCCCGCCGTCGGCAGGGTCGCTACAATGAGAACGGTTCGGCCGGCATGGAAGCCCTTCCCGATCGACTCGCACGGCGTTCTCGGAGAGAGCACCATCTTGTCAGGATCTCCCTTCGCATCGAAACGGAGTGCATCAATCATGGCGAAACTGCGCCTCCTCAAGACCGGCCACGGCGACCTCTGCCTGGCCGAGTGGGACCCGAACACCCCGGACACCATCGTCGAGGCCGAAGCGGCCTTCACCGAGAACGTCACTCCCGGCCGACTCGCCTTCCGGCTTGACGGGCCCGGCCGCACCACCCCGATCCGCACGTTTGATCGCACGGCGCCCGAGATCCTGATCGTTCCCGCCATCCAGGGAGGAGCATTGAGGGAGGCGCATTGAGCATTGAGGCTCGAAGGGAAACGACGGGTCGCGTGTGGGGGCGGGAACCCGGCAGCGAACACCCGCGGGCGGTCTTCCCGGCGTCGACTCATTGCTCATCGCTCATTGCTCATTGCTGCGAGAGATGATTCGCACCGGCTACCTGCGCTGGGAGATCGAGGCGACCGACGACCGCTCGGCGTCCGACCGGACGGCCCGCGAGGTGGCCTTCCGGGCGCGTCCGAGCTACCGGGTCGTCCGGGTCAAGGGGGCCTTGCACGAGGAGGCGGCCGAGCGGTTCCTGCGAGGGCAGGAGTCGTACGACACCGTGTTACGGGCGCTCGAGCGCGATGGCGGCATGACCGACGTGACGATCCCGGACGTCGGCCCACACGTCTTCCGCTATTCAGAGACAGATCGTCTCACGACCCCCCGCTTCTGGATGGAGAAACTCCAGCGCGAGGCATCCGCCTTCGCGCACGAGGTAGTGCGAAACGCCGCGCGGTTCCCGCGCATGGTCATCGCCAACCCGGCCCTGCGCAGGCTATGCAAAGCTCGTCGAGTGGGAGGTCTTCCGGGTCATCGAGGGCAAGAGCACGCCCTTGCCGACTCGCGAAGATGTGCCGATGGAACTGGACGCCGACGCGTACAGGGCCGGCGTGCCGGAACTGGTCGCCGCCGAACTGGTTCGCGACGTGGTCGAACCAAGGGAGTTCGACGAGTTTCGCACCTTCGACCGCGTCACCATCCACAACGGCGAGAAATACTACCGCATCCCCCGCCGCCCTCACGGGTTGATCGAGGTCTGGAACGCGAAGACGTTCCGAGGCGAGGCCCGTCTTTGCGTCGTGTTCCAGGACCCGGGCATGCCGCCCTCCGATGAGGTCGTCATGAAATACCTCCTGGCCAAGCACCAGCCCGACCTGCTCTGGCAGGTTGGCGTCCGGTTTGCCCCTCCCACCGGCCGGTTCGACGGCGCGCCGCCGGGCCCGACACTGACCATCCCCCGGCTACGCCAATCCCGACAATCCGCATGCTCCGCAATCTTGCCGGGAGGATTCGATTGAACCCGATCCCTCGCGCTTGTCCATCCCCTTGCCGATTTCATACCATCGCAGGGAGGATGTGAGGCCACTCTGTGCCGGCCGAGCGGGGACCGACCGGACCGGGCGTTGTCAGTCAACCCCTCAAACGGGTGGAGCTTCCATGAACTCGACGAGAACCTCCGCGATGCTCGGCCGGCTCGGTCTACAATTCTTGCTGTGCGCCGGGCTGGCGGCTTTTGGGTGCAACATCGCCCTCGCGCAGGCAAACCAGCCCGGGCCAGGTACCGTTGCGCCGAAGCCGGCGACGGACGACGCTAAGACCGACGCGAGCGAGAACCTCCCCGAGGTCCAGGAGGCCCTCGAACGGTTCCAGCGGGGCGACTTCGCCGGCGCCCTGGAGAAGTTGCAGGAAGCCAGGGCGGCGCACCGGAACTCCCGCCCGCCAAGCTGATGCTGGCTCGTTTGTTGCTGGCCGCCAATCAGCTCCCGGCTGGTCGCGGCCTGCTGGAAGACGTGGCGTCGGAGGACCCCAGGTACCCCGTGACCTTCGTCCTGTTCGGCAACATCGCCCTGACGGAAGGCCGCGTCAGCGACGCGATGCTCAATTACGAGCGGGCCGGCACTCTGCTCGACTCCTCGGGGCTGACCGAGGACCAGAAACGCGACGTGCATGCCCAGACCCTCTCCGGCGTGGCCGCCGTCGCCGAGCGGCGCCAGGATTGGGACAAGGCCCAGGAGACCCTCGAAGACCTGCTCACCGTGATCCCGGAGGACGGTCCCGCCCGGCAGCGTCTCGGGCGGGCGCTGTTCAACCTTGACCGCCGCGACGAGGCCCGCACGCAACTCGAATTCGCCCATCAGAACGACCCATCCCTCGACCCGCCGGGAATCACCCTGGGCTGGCTCTGGGCAGACCGGGGGAGGTGGGACGAGGCCCTCGCCACGATGCGGGACGCCGTGAAAAAAGCCCCGGACAGCCCCGCCGCCCGGCTCGGTCTGGCCACCCTCCTGCTCCAGCGGGAACAGCCCGACGAGGCCAAACCGCATGCGGAGGCCGCCCTCAAGGCCGACCCCGACTCCCTTCCGGCCCAGCGGCTTGTCGGTTCCATCGCGTATCGCCTGGGGAACGTTGAGGAGGCGGAGCAGATCTTGCGGAAGGTTCTCGAAACGGCGCCCGACGACGTCGCGACCAACAATCTCCTGGCCCTGTCGCTCGCCGAGCAGGACGATGAGACGGGCCAGAAGGATGCGGTCGAGATTGCCCAGCAGAATGTCCGTCGCGCCGAACAGAACCCTCAAACTCTGTCCACGCTTGGCTGGGCCTATTACCGGGCGGGTCAGCTCGACGAGGCCTTGCAGGTTCTCCAGGCCGCCACCGCGAACGGCCAGGCGACGCCCGACACGGCCTATTACATGGCCTGTGTTCTAGCCGACAATGGCCAGGAGGCCGACGCCCTTCGCCTCCTGCGATCCGCGCTGGATGCGCCGGTCGGCCAGTTCGCCGCCCGCGACGCCGCCCGCAAACGCTTTGAAGCGCTTGCCCGGAAAGCCACCCAGCCTGCCGAAACCGACACGAAAGCCGCGACCCCCAAGGCGTCGGCACCGGCTCGCACGGGCACAGCCCCACGTCCCAAACCGTGAAGTTGTGGACAGCCGACGTCAACCGATGATCTCGACGCAACCCGGGAGCTGCCGTGCGCAGGGCGTGGTCGGGGAGAGCGAGGCTCGGAAACGACCCGTGGTTTCGGCGACTTCTCGCCGAACTCCACAGCGTCCCTGATCTCGATCGTTGGCACACTTCTGACACCCAGAGCGTCCCCTGCGTCGCGGCTGGAGAGCTTCGGGGGGCTCTCAGGACCGGCGTTGGGTTCGTTCGGTAATCCGTCGTAAGGTTCCACGGAAACAGCCTGTTGCGTCGAAAACAAGGGCGCGTTGGGTTCGTTCGGCACGGTGCGTTGGGTTCGTTTTGCGCCCCCTGTCGAGGAGGCGTCAAGCCGGCGCGACCGTCAAATTCGACCCCTGCGATTCGTGTTGCCAACGAGCCGATCGGTCGAGCGACGCGCACCGATCCGCATCGATCACTATCGAGATCGAGCCGCCGGTCGTTCTGTCAAATTCGGAGAACTCCGCGCGGGTGGAGATCGGCACGGGGCCGCCGGGTTCGTGGATCAGGTCCCGAACAGATCGTCGGGCGTTCGAATGGTCCCGGCCCGCGCCGCGGCGAGGAAGACCTCCAACGGTCGCACGATCGTCGTCGACTGGTCGCCGGCAACGCGGTCGGGGTGCTCGATGGGCCGGGTGCTCGTCCGCACCAAGAGCGCCCCGTCGGCCCAGGGGAGGCGGCCAAGGTTCTTGATGTAGTCCCCGAACCGACCCGATCGCAGCAGGAAGAACTCCACGTCGGAAACGTAGACCATCGCGACCCGCTGACCATGTTCTCGAAGCCAATGGGCCAGCCGGGGAAGGGCGTGTTCCCCCGCGAAGTCGCCGACAACCGGGACCACCCGGTTGGCCCTCTGGGCGTCGCGCACGCGGACAAAAGTCTCCTCGCGAGCCAGCATGTGGGCGGGTTGGCCCTCGCGATCGGTGGTCCGGATCAACTGGCCGAAGGTCGGGTACATTGGTAGGGCGAGGAACCGAGCCTCCATCCCCGGACCGGCAAGCCGGGCCTGCATGGTCGCCAGTTCGGCCCACTCGTGATCGGCCACGACTTCCAGGGGCGCGAGATGCCGGGCGACCGCCATGACGGTCTCCTCCAGCAAGGCACGCTCCATGGGAACATTCGCGAAGCCGTCCACAAGCTCCGCGGCTGTCACCTCCCGTTCCGGGCGGATTCCTTGCGGTCTTCTCGCCGTCAAACTCGACACGTAGGCGACCCGGTCCTCGCACAGCGCGAACAGCGCCTTGTGCAACATGTGCAAGAGCAAGTTGCGCCTGCGGAAGTCGACGATGAACGCCAGTCCCGGTCGAGCGTGCGCGATGTAGCTGAAGTTCTGGTCCGGCCCGACACCGATGTAAACTCCTGTCTCCGGGACACGCGCGGCGATCTCGCCGCAAACCCTCGGGAACGAATCCTCGTTGGTCATGAGATTATCGGCATGCGGGCCACTCTCAGGCTCGGAGAGCTCGCGGACCAACTTGCCGTAGGTTTCCTTCCCCGGCGAGAATTCGACGCCCGTAATGTTCGCGTTCCCTGCCATCAATCGGCTCCTGCTCTCAGACACGGTACACTGGGCCCGCGAGATCAACCGGGGGCGATGGGTTCGATCGAACGCCCGCGATCCTCGACAGCCATGCGTGAACCGTATTCATTGATAGGTACTGACGTGGGACGCTTCTTCGACCTTATTGCTGGACGGAACAGGTTCTCGAAAACCGACGGGCGGGATCGTGCGGCGCATCTCCTGACGCGCTACTACGGGTTGACCCTGGGATTGATCGCCGTTCTCCTGCTGCTCGATCGGCTGATGGTGCAGCCTCCTTTGCTCCGGCTGTTGACCGACGCGCCGGTCATCAACATCGCGAAACGGCAGCGAATGCTCAGCCAGCGGCTGACCAGGACGGCCCTGGCCCTGGAACTGGCGGATGCCTCCGACCGGGAGCGGTACTATGAGGAACTGGACCAGGTTCTGAACCAATGGACCGCGTCCCACGAGGCCCTGCGTCGGGGCCGCGCGGATTCGTCGCTGCCCGGCCATAAGAGTGGATCCGTGCAGCGTGCCTTCGACGCCCTCGAACCATCGTACCGGAAGTTGCGAGGCGCCGCCGCGAGGGCCCTCCAGGGACGATCCTCGGCGACCGATGTGGAGTACGGGACACGCGAGGGACTGTTGTCGATCCTGGAGAACGAGTCCCAGTATCTGAGTCGGTTGGATCAGGTCGTGGACCTGTACGAGCACGAGTCGCAGGCGCGTCTCGGCCATCTGATCCGGATCGGCTGGGCGGTGACGGTCCTGATCGTGGCGCTTTGGCCGGGATCGGCTGGTTCATCCTGCGACCTACAGCCCGGTTGATCCAGGGCCATATCAGCGAACGACAGGCCGAGCACGACGAGCTGGAGCAGGCCCACGAGATAATCCGTCGTGAAGTCCGCGAGCGCATCCAGGCGGAGGAACATCACCGGAACCTGTTGGAGCAGTTCAGCCACGTCGCCCGCACCAATGCCCTCGGCGAGATGGCCGGCAGCCTGGCCCACGAGCTGAACCAGCCGCTCGGCGCCATCGCGAACTACACCGAAGGGTGTCTCGTGGCCCTCGACGACCCTGGTCGCGCCGCTACGGAACTTCGACCGATCCTGGAGCGAATCCTCGCGACGACGCTACGGGCCGGACAGATCATCCGTCGCATCCGGCATTTCGTCACCCGACACGAGCCGCTCCGCGAGCCGTTCCAGCCGAACGACGCCGTCGTCGAGGTCGCCGAGCTGTTCCGAGAAGAGGTGGCCCGACGCGGCATCGCCCTCGACCTGGACCTGGCACCCGGCTTGCCTTGTCTGTTCGGTGACGCGATCCAGATCCAGCAGGTGCTGGTGAACCTGGTCCGCAACGCGATCGAGGCACTGCAATCGGCGCAACCAACGCAGCCCCAGATCGTTATACGAACCAGCCCGGTGGCTTCGGGCGGCGTCGTGTTTCTCGTTCAGGACAATGGAGAGGGGATTCCGGAGGAGGTTCGCGGGCGAGTTTTCGACGCCTTTTTCAGCACCCGTGCCGAGGGCATGGGCATGGGCCTGGCGATCTCCCGGACGATCGTCGAGGCCCACCAGGGGCGGATCGGCGTCGAGTCCGGGCCGGGCGTCCCGACGATCTTCCGCTTCACCCTACCCGCCGACGGCGATGATGATGCAGGAACCGACGGTCTTCATCGTTGACGACGATCCGGACATGCGGGACTCCCTGCGCTGGCTGATGGAAACGGTCGGCCTGCGTGCCGCGTGCTTCGAGTCGGCGGTCGAGTTCCTGCGCGACTTCGACGTGGGCGCGGCAGGCTGCCTGGTCGTCGACGTCCGGATGCCGGGGATGAGCGGTCTCGACCTGCTCGAAGCGCTCGCGACGCGCGGCGAGTGCGTTCCCGTGATCTTCATCACCGCCCATGCCGACGTGCCGATGGCCATCCGGGCGTTGAAGTCCGGTGCCGTCGAGTTCATCGAGAAGCCATTCAACCGCCAATCCCTCCTGGACAGGGTCCAGTGGGCCATCCGGGAGGACGTGCGCCGTCGCGCGCTGCTTGCCGACCGCGCGGCCCTGGAAGCTCGCTTCCGACGCCTGACCGACAAGGAGCGCGAGGCCCTCGAACTGATCAAGCAGGGCCTACCGAACAAGGCCATCGCCACCCATCTGGACATCACCCCCCGTGCCGTCGAGATGCGCCGTTCCGGCCTCATGAAGAAGCTCGGTGCCCGTTCCCTGGCCGAGTTGCTCCGGCTGGCCTTCGCCCTGGAGGCCACGATTGCCGAGCCACGCGTCGACATCGGCTGAGTCTCCGTGACCCCGGGCTCGCAAACTCCCATCCCGACGACGGCCCGGCACATTGAGGTTGCCCGGTCCCGTGGCATCTCCGCCCAGGGAGCGGGCGGGGCGCTTGGGCGATTCCGCGACCCATCCTTCGGGAAACCGAAGGGGCCGCCGCCGTTCCCTTCGAAGATCCGCAGCGGTTGGACGATTCGCGGCACCGCCAGGACATGCGGCACGCTCCCTGCGATTCCGGGTTCCCGACGATCCCGCAGAAGGCCCTTCGGGATTGAACGTCACCGAGTCCAGAGTCGTTCATGAGTGTATCCACGATTTCTCGATCTCCGAACTCCTCACGCCCCGTTGTCTCGATCGACGGCGTGCGGGTCGAGGCCCTGCTCGACGAGCAAGGGGACCTGACCGCTGTCGAGCGGTTCTCGCAGTTCCACGAGTCGGTGAGCGAGCCGTTGCAGCAGCGGCTTTTACTCGTCGCTCATGCCGGCGAGGATGCCCGCTCCCGGCCAGCAACTCGCCTTCGAGGTCGACCTCGACCGCTGCTCGGGGTGCAAGGCGTGTGTGACGGCCTGCCATGCGCTCAATGGGCTTGACGAGGGAGAATCCTGGCGAGACGTCGGCCTGATCGTGGGGGGCGTCCCGGCCTGCCGGTGCTCCAGCACGTGACGTCGTCGTGTCACCACTGCCTCGACCCGGCCTGCCTGTCGGCCTGCCCGGTGGATGCCTACGAGAAGGACCCGGTCACGGGGATCGTCCGGCACCTCGACGACCAGTGCATCGGCTGCCAGTACTGCACGCTGGCCTGTCCTTACGACGCCCCCAGGTTCCACGCCGGCAAGGGGATCGTCCGCAAGTGCGACATGTGTTCGGACCGGATCGGAGCCGGCGAGGCCCCGGCCTGCGTCCAGGCGTGTCCGCACGAGGCGATCCGCATTCGCGTGGTGGACGTCGACGAGGTGGGCCTTCGTGCCGATGCGGGCGATTTTCTCAACGGTGCTCCCGGACCGGAGCACACCCGCCCGACGACGCGGTATCGATCGAGCCGGCCGGTGCCTCATAACGCCCGGCCCGCGGACCATCACCGTGTCGAGCCCGAGCACGCTCACAGTCCGCTCATCGTCATGCTGGTGCTCACGCAACTCGCCGTCGGCGGCTTCCTGTTCGACCTGCTCGGGCGGACCACCGGCGTGTTCGCGATGCCAACGCCGCACCTGGTCCTCCTCCTGTCGCTCGGCCTGATCGGGCTCGGAGCGAGCCTCGCGCACCTGGGCCGGCCGCTCTACGCCTACCGCGCGGTGATCGGCCTGCGGCACTCCTGGCTGAGCCGCGAGGTGGTCACCTTCGGCGGGTTCGCGAAGCTCGCCATGGCGTTCGTGGCGCTGGAGATGTGGCAACCCGTCTGGTACGAGGCCCGGACCTGGCTGCCAGTCGGCGCTGGTCGCCGCGGTCGCCGGAGCGGGCCTGTCGGGGGTGGTCAGTTCGGTGATGGTCTACCACGTCACGCGACGGCCCTTCTGGCACGCGACGCGGGGCGGGATGAGGTTTCTCGGAACGACCCTTCTGCTCGGCCTGGCGACGGTGCTCCTGTCGGCAATCTGGTCGCTTGGTACCGGCGACGCCGGCTCGGTCCCCTCGCCTCGAGTCGTGTTCCTGTCGTGGTATGGGCTGGCGGTCGCCGCGGTGCTGAAGCTCGCATCGGAGGCCGCGATCCTCCGTCACCTGCGGGATGCGGAACTGACGCCCCTGAAACGTTCAGCGTTGCTGTTCCGCGGTCCCCTGAGTCGGCTGGCGATCGGTCGGTTCGCGCTGGGCGGAATTGGCGGGATGGCGTTGCCCATGGGGATTGCCGTGTTCGGGTTCGGGATGCCAATGGCCGTCGTGAGGGGCCTCGCCATGTTGGCCTTCGTCATGCTCGTGGCTGGTGAGTTCCTGGAACGCACCCTGTTCTTCACCGCCGTGACCCGGCCGAAGATGCCGGGAGGTGGGCACTCATGAACATGGCAGCCACAACCTCCATGTTCCGGCGCGTTCAGTCGCTCCTGCGGGCACGCGACGGTCGATTGACCCGCGAACTGCTCCGCGAGGCGGGACGGTTCGGGCTCGGACAGGTTCCGGCACGCACGAGCCCGCACGCGACGACGAGCATGGTCTGTGGCTATTGCTCGACCGGTTGCAGTTTGAACATCCACCTGCGCGACGGCCAGGCCGTGAACCTGACGCCCGCGTCGGACTATCCCGTCAACCACGGCATGGCATGCCCCAAGGGCTGGGAGGCGCTGACCGTCCTCGACGCTCCCGACCGCGCGACGAGCCCTCTGCTCCGCGACCCCGACGGCACCCGTCGGCCGATCGACTGGGCCACGGCCCTGGAGACGATGGTCGGACGGATCAAGGCGATCCAGGCCGAGCACGGCCCCGAGTCGGTCGCCTTCCTCAGCACGGGGCAGATCGCGACCGAGGAGATGGCCCTGCTCGGGGCGGTGGCGAAGTTCGGCATGGGCATGGTCCACGGCGACGGCAACACCCGACAGTGCATGGCCAGCGCCGTCGTGGCCTACAAGCAGGCGTTCGGCTTCGACGCCCCGCCCTACACCTATCAGGACTTCGAGGAGTCCGATTGCCTCGTCTTCGTCGGGGCCAACCCCTGCATCGCGCACCCGATCCTCTGGGAGCGGGTGATGCGCAACCGGAATCGCCCCGAGATCATCGTCATCGACCCGCGCCGCACCGAGACGGCGATGAACGCCACGCTACACGTGCCAATCCGGCCCAAGTCTGATCTCGCCCTGTTTTACGGGCTCGCGAACCACTTCATCCGGAACGGATGGATCGATCGCGAATACGTCGAGGCCCACACGAACGGATTCGAGGCCTATGCCGCGTTCGTCGCGGCGGTTCGACCTCGCCGGGGTGGCCTATGAGGCGGGAATCAACAATCCGTTGTTCCTTGACCTCGCCGAGCGGATTCACAACGGCCGTCGCGTCTCGTTCTGGTGGACGATGGGGGTCAACCAGAGCCATCAGGGGGTTCGCACCGCGCAGGCGATCATCAACCTCGCACTGCTGACCGGCAACATCGGCCGGCCGGGGACCGGGGCGAACTCGATCACCGGCCAGTGCAACGCGATGGGCTCTCGGCTGTTCTCGAACACGACGAACCTCCTGGGTGGCCACGACTTCGCCGACCGAGACGATCGCGCAAGGTCGCCGGCATCCTGGACATCGCCGAGGACCGCATCCCGACTCGTTCCGGCATGGCCTACGACCAGATCCTCGACGGCGTCCGCAATGGGGCCATCCGGGGCCTGTGGGTCATCGGCACCAACCCGGCCCACTCCTGGATCCATCAAGGTGGCTTCCAGGAAGTCCTGGATCGTCTCGATTTCCTGGTCGTCCAGGACATGTACCACTCTTCCGAGACGGCACGCGTCGCCGACCTGCTGTTGCCCGCGGCCGGCTGGGGCGAGAAGGAGGGGACCTTCATCAACTCCGAGCGTCGGATCGGGCTTCTCAAGAAGGTCCGCCGCGCCCCGGGGATGGCCCTCTCCGATTTTCACATCATCCGCCTGGTCGCCGAGCACTACGGCTGCGGACCGATGTTCTCGACGTGGGAGTCGCCGGAAGCGGCCTTCGAGATCCTCCGACGCCTTTCCGCGGGCAAGCCTTGCGATTTCTCGGGGATCACCGGCTATATGATGCTCGACACGTTGCGTGGCATTCAGTGGCCCTACCGAGACGGGGCCGCCGAGGAGGAGCCGCAACGTCGACTGTTCGCCGATGGCCGTTTCTACCACGACGACGGCCGGGCACAGTTCGTCTTCGATGACCCTCGTCCGTTGCCCGAGATCGGCGACGAGTCGTACCCGTTGCTCCTGCTAACCGGTCGGGGCAGCGCGTCGCAGTGGCACACGCAGACCCGAACAGCCAAGTCGGACGTCCTGCGCAAGCTCCACCCGCGCGACCTGCAGGTTGAGATCCATCCCGACGACGCGGGGCGGTTCGGTGTCGAACCAGGCTCGTGGGCGGTCGTCGAATCGCGACGGGGGACGGTCCGGCCGCGGCGTTCGTCACGGCGACGATTTCTCCTGGTCAGGTCTTCCTGCCCATGCATGACGCGACGACGAACCAGTTGACCGACGCCGTCTTCGACCCGCACTCCCGGCAACCGGCATACAAGGCCTGCGCCGTCCGCGTTCGTCCCGATGCACCGAACGAAATGCCCCGCTCCGCGAAGCGGCCAACTGTCCGGGGCCTGACGCGCCGGATCGTGGGACTGACCCCGACGTCTCGCTGAACCACGGAGTTCTGACCATGCCGATCGACGCCCGTGCCACCCGGATCGACCTGCTGGATGTCCGATCGACGCCGATGCGGACCTTCCACCTGACCTGGTTGGCCTTCTTCCTCTGCTTCTTCGCCTGGTTCGGCATCGCGCCGTTGATGCCGGTGGTGCGCGAGGAGATGGGGCTGTCGCAGGGACCAGGTGGGCTGGTGCATCATCGGCTCGGTGGCGATCACCGTTCTGGCCCGGCTCGCGATCGGCTGGCTGTGCGACCGGATCGGGCCGAGGCGGACGTATGCCGGCCTGCTGATGCTCGGTTCGCTGCCGGTCATGGGGATCGGCCTGGCGCACGACTTCGAGACGTTCCTGCTGTTCCGCGTGGCGATCGGGGCGATCGGGGCGTCGTTCGTCATCACGCAGTATCATACGTCAATGATGTTCGCCGCGAACTGCGTCGGCACGGCGAACGCGACGACCGCCGGCTGGGGGAACCTGGGCGGCGGAGTGACGCAGATGGTCATGCCGCTGGTCTTCGCCGGGTTCGTCGGCGTCGTCGGGTTGAGCCAGGCTGGCGAGCTGGCGGGCCTGCGATGATCGTCGCTGGGGTCGCCTGCTTCCTGATGGGCATCGCCTACTACGTCGCTGACTCGGGACACGCCCGAGGGCGACTTGAAGGATCTCCGGGCCGCCGGGCTGTGCTCCCGGGCCGGGACGCCCGGCGGTCGTTCCTGCGCGTCGCGGCGTGACGGCCGGGTCTGGGCGCTGTTCGTCGCTGTACGGGGCCTGCTTCGGGATCGAGTTGACGATCAACAACGTCGCCGCGCTGTACTTCAGCGATACTTCGGCCTGGGCCTGAAGGCGGCCGGGATCGCGGCCGCGTCGTTCGGCCTGATGAACCTGTTCGCCCGGACGCTCGGCGGGGCCGTTCGGCGATCGCTTCGGAGGCCGCTGGGGGCTCCAGGGCCGGGTCCGTTGGCTGTTCGCGGCCGTGTTCATGCGAGGGGCTGGCTCTGATGGTCTTCTCGCGAGCCTGGACGCGCTGGCGCTGGCCCTGCCCGCGCTGATCGTCTTCAGCCTGTTCGTGCAGATGGCGGAGGGGGCGACGTTCTCCGTCGTGCCGTTCATCAACCGTCGAGGCGCTGGGCTCGGTGGCCGGGATCGTCGGCGCCGGGGGCAACGCGGGCGCGGTCGCGGCGGGCTTCCTGTTCAAGGGGGCACTCGCCCTGGCCCACCGCGTTGCTGATCCTGGGCGTGGTCGTGCCGCCGTCCTCGTTCCTGGCGCTGTCGGTCCGCTTCTCCGAGGCGGCCGAGGCCGAGGCCGCTCGCGAGTTCGAGGTCGTCGCCGCCGCCGGGCGCCGTCGAGGCGGCCGTGCTGGCCGGGGCCACCGCCTGAGCCGAGGCCTGGCCATTGTGGAGGAGGCGCCGCCGATGTCCGAGCTGAACCGGTTCACCGCCGAGCAGCAGCAGTTCCTCCAGGGCTTCGCCATGGGGACGGACGTCGCCCGCGCCGTCGCGAGGGCTGCCGATCCTCGCCGGGGGCGGGGCGGGGACGCAAGGGACGGGTGTCCGGCTTGGGCCAGGACTCGCCAGGCCGAACCGCTGCCGCCGGTCCGGAGCGCCTCCACCGCGAGGCCCAGGACCGCGCCCTCGCCGCGGGCAAGACGCTGAGCAAGGAGGAGCAGGCCAAGCGCGACAAGGACGCGCTGGCCCTCTGGGACGAGTTCCGCGCCAACGCCGCGTCTGGGGCCTTTCCCGAAGGGGCACGGATGTCTTCCTCTACAAGTTCTCCGGCCTGTTCCACGTCGCCCCGGCGCAAGATTCCTTCATGTGCCGCCTGCGGATCCCGGGCGGCGTGCTGCCCGTCCTGGCAGTTTCGGGGCGTGGCCGACCTCGCCGATCGGCATGGCGGCGGCTATGCCGACGTGACCACGCGGGCCAACCTCCAGATCCGCGA
Source organism: uncultured Isosphaeraceae bacterium (assembly GCA_963779675.1). Lineage (GTDB taxonomy): Bacteria > Planctomycetota > Planctomycetia > Isosphaerales > Isosphaeraceae > CAVZZM01. Next base: position 615,373 of record CAVZZM010000008.1, on the reverse strand, counting down.
GATCGGCCCCCGCGACGGCATCCACGTTCTGACCGGCCTGACCGACCTGGGCATCGTCACCCGAGGTTCCGGCGCCGACAACATCCGCAACGTCACCGCCAGCCCGACCAGCGGCATCGACCCGCAGGAACTGATCGAGACGCTGCCGCTGGCGAAGGAGATGCACCACCACATCCTGAACCACCGAGAGCTGTACGGCCTGCCTCGCAAGTTCAACATCGCCTTCGACGGCGGCGGCCGGATCGCCAGCCTGGAGGACACCAACGACATCGGCTTCCGCGCCGTCCGCGTCGAAGGTGCCGGCGCCGGTGACGACTTGCCCTCGGGCGTCTACTTCCAGCTCGCGCTGGGAGGCATCACCGGCCACAAGGATTTCGCCCGGCCGACCGGCGTGTTGCTGCGTCCCGAGGAGTGCGTGCCCGGTCGCCGCGGCGATCGTTCGCGTGTTCCTCAAGCACGGCGACCGCACCGACCGCAAGAAGGCCCGGTCTGAAGTACCTGCTCGACGACTGGGGTTTCGACCGCTTCCTCGCCGAGGTCGAGGCCGAGCACGGGACGCCCGCTCCGCCGGGTCGCCGACGACCGCTGGGCACCGCCGTCCCCGTCGGACCGCTGGGCACACGTCGGGTTCCACCCGCAGGATCAGGCCGGGTCGGTGCTACGTCGGCGTCGTGTTGCCGGTGGGTCGGCTGACGGTCGCCCAGATGCGGGGGCTCGCCGGCGATCGCCGACCGCTACGGCTCGGGCACGATCCGGCTGACGGTCTGGCAGAACCTCCTGATCTCCGACATCGCCGAGTCGCGACATCCCCGCGGTTCAGACGGCCATCGAGGAACTCGGCCTCGACTGGGACGCCTCCAGTCACCGGGCCGGGCTGGTGGCCTGCACGGGCAACGCCGGGTGCAAGTTCGCCGCGTCCGACACGAAGGGCCACGCCCTGATCCTGGCTCGTTATCTGGAGGAGCGGATGCGCGCTGGATCAGCCCGATCAACCTTCATCTGACGGGCTGCCACCACTCGTGCGCCCAGCACTATATCGGCGACATCGGCCTGGAGGCGACGAAGGTCGAGGTGGATGAGGAACTCGTCGAAGGCTACCACCTCTGCGTCGGTGGCGGCTGGGGCGAGGATCGCGCGATCGGTCATCGGTTGCTTGACTCGCTACCGTTCGAGAGCGTCCCGCCGACCGTCGAACGCCTTCTGCAACACTACCTCGATCAGCGATCCAGCCCCGACGAGTCGTTCGCCGCCTTTGCCCGCCGCACAGGGGTCGAGGAGTTACGTAACGTCGCCGCCGGGCAACTCGCCGTCGCCTGACCCGGATTCGTCCTTCATCGGCTGTACCTGGCAGAGTTCCGGACCCAGATGTGAGGTGATCGACTCATGACGCTTGCCCTCATCCCCGAATCGGCCCCCTTCAACTCCGAGCAGCGGGCGTGGCTCAACGGGTTCCTCGCCGGCTGGCTGGGCGTACAGGACGCGCCCGGGACGATGAACGGTGGACCGACCAGCCTGGCCGAGCTGCCGACAGGGGCCGCGGGCGCCGAGCCCCGGGCCAACGGGACGGTCGAGGACTTCCCCTGGCACGACCCGGCGCTGCCCCTGGCCGAGCGGCTTGAGACTGGCCGAGGGACGGCCGCTCGAACGACGGTTGATGGCTTCGATGGCGCAGCTCGACTGCGGATCTTGCGGCTACCACTGCCAGTCCTACGCCGAAGCCATCGCCCGCGGCGAGGAGACGAGCCTGACCCTGTGCTCTCCAGGAGGCTCGGAGACCTCGAAGGCCCTCAAGCGGATCATCAAGGAGCAAGCCGGCGGCACTCCGACGGGCAACGGGAACCCGAGTCGAGCGGGTACGTCCGCGAACGGTTCGGCCTCGAAGAGGTTGGCGAAAGGCGACCCGGAGGTCGGGTCACGACGTCATCCGTATCCGGCGCCGAGTCCTCCGCAGCATCAACCTGAACCGGCCAGGTTCGTCCAAGCAGACCCATCACGTCGAGATCGACCTGGGTGAGAGCGGCCTGACCTACGAGGTCGGCGACGCGCTCGGGGTCGTGCCGTCGAACTGCCCGGAGCTTGTCGACGAGGTTCTGGGCGCCCTCGGCGCGACCGGGGAGGAGCCCGTCATGACTCGCGATGGAGCTCCGGCTGAGCGTGCGCGACGCCCTGTCGCGCCGCTGCTGCCTGTCGGAGCCCACCGAGGAGTTGCTCGCGGCCCTCGCCGAACTCGGCCGACCGACCCGGCCGAGGCGCCGGCGCGATCCGCGATCTGATCGACGACGACGAGCCGATCCGCGGCTGGGACGTGCTCGACCTTCTCAGGCGGTTTCCCTCAGCTCGACCGTCGCAGGCCGAGTTCGTCGCCGTCGCTGGCCGTGCTCCGGCCGCGGCTGTACTCGATCGCCAGTTCGCTGGACGCGATTCCCCGGCCAGGTCCATCTCACGGTGGGCCGGGTCGCCTTCGAGCTGCAACGGCCGGGGCCGGAAAGGGGTCGCATCGACGATGCTCGCCGATCGCCTGGCGCCCGGCGATGAGGTGGGCGTCTTCGTCCAGAAGTCGCACGGGTTCACGATCCCTGCCGATCCCTCGGCGCCGATGATCATGATCGGCCCCGGCACCGGGATCGCCCCGTTCCGGGCGTTCCTCCAGGAGCGCGCAGCGCTCGGCGCGCCCGGCCGGAACTGGCTCTTCTTCGGCGACCAGCGCCAGCGCATGGATTTCCTTTATGAAGACGAACTGGCCGAATACGCTGAGCAACGGCCTGCTGACCCGCCTCGACACCGCGTTCAGCCGGGATAACGAGCGCAAGGTGTACGTCCAGCACCGCATGGCCGAGGCCGGGGCCGAGCTGTTCCGCTGGCTGGAGGAGGGCGCCCACATCTATCGTCTGCGGCGACGCGAAGCGCATGGCCGCCGATGTGGACCGCGCCCTGAGAGAGATCGTCGCCACCCACGGTCGGCTGAGCCCCGAGTCGGCCGCCGCCTACGTCGCGAGCCTCTCGGCCTCCGGGCCGTTACGGCCGCGATGTCTATTGATGCCTGATGCCGCCATCGCGGAGTTCCGCATGGCCGATGACCGATGGCCAATGACCGACTTTCCAGTCAACGACCATCCTCGTGCCCTCGGTCCTCGGTCCTCGGTCCCCGGTCCCCTCAATTCTGGAACGGGCGAGCCATCTCCTCCGGGACCGGACGGCTCAATCGGGTGGTCGGATCGATCGTGACGAGCGTGATGACCGAATCGGCGACGATCGCGCCGCCACGGTTGCGGATCTCTTGCGACAACGCGAAGCTGGTGCGGCCGAGTCGTTCGGGACGGGTGGTGACGGTCAACACCTCACCCTGGCGGACCTCGCGACGGTAGTTGAGGTTGAGGTTCACGGCGACGGTGACGGCCCCGAGTTCCAGCAGGCGGTCGTAGGGCAGGCCGATCGCCTCGTACCACTCCTCACGGCCCCATTCCAGGTACTCGACGAACTTGGCATTGTTCACGTGCGCATTGACGTCGATCTCGGTCGGCCGCACGATGATCTCCAGGGACGTCTCCATCGTGGCTCCTCGCCATCGGGTCGGGAGGTCGCGGGCATGACGGCGTGCCCGCGGTGCCTCGACAGTCATGTTAGTCTCAAGCCACTCCCCCGGTGAAGCGGCCAACGGCACCGTCTTGCCCCGGCGTCCACGTCATGCACAATGGACACCGTCGGAATGCCCCGAGCCCGATCGATGATTGCAAGATCAGCCAAGGGATCTTGTAAGTAATCACGCGATTATATTCAGTTGACTCACGGTTCTGTCCTGGTCCATTCGCATTCGCCGTCTCGCGTTGAGGTAGGGCCTCTGGTGGGGGAGGGGAAATCGTGTTCCATCGTGACTGTCGAGCTGTGTTCGTGCTGGGAGTTCTGCTGCTGAGGCAGCGCGGCGTCGAGGGCCGACGACGGCCCCGCCCGTCCTCCGAACGTCGTGTTGATCCTGATCGACGACCTCAACGACTGGGTCGGTTGTCTGGGCGGGCACCCCCAGGCGTCGACACCGCACATGGACCGGCTCGCCGGGCGTGGAACGCTGTTCACCAACGCCCACTGCCAGGCGCCGCTGTGCAACCCGTCGCGCACCAGTTTCCTGACCGGCCTGCGGCCGTCGACCACCGGCGTCTACGCGCTGAACCCCTGGTTCGCTCGGCGCGAACAGTGGAAGGACGTCGTCACCCTGCCGCAGTACTTCGAGTCGCACGGCTATCGCACGCTGACCACCGGCAAGGTCTTCCACGACGCCTACCCGCCCCCCGAGGGTCGCAAGGACGGCGCCGAGTTCACCGTCTGGGGCTTTCATGGCGGGTTCAATCCCCGCCCCGAGAAGAAGTTCGTGACGACCCCCGACAACATCGCGCTGATGGACTGGGGGGTCTACCCCGAACGGGACGAGCAGCAGGACGACTGGAAAGTGGCCGACTGGGCGATCGACCAGATCGAGTCCGCCTCCGACCATCCCGAGCCGTTCTTCCTCTCGGTCGGGTTCCGGCACCCGCACGTTCCGTGCTACGCAACCCAACGGTGGTTCGACCTCTATCCCGACGACACGCTCCTCATGCCCCCCGTCGCTCTGGACGATCGCGACGACACCCCGCGCTTCTCCTGGTACCTCCACTGGCGGCTGCCGGAGCCGCGGTTGAAGTGGCTTCAGGAAAGCGGCCAGTGGAAGCCGCTGGTGCGGGCGTATCTGGCGAGCGTCAGCTTCGCCGACAGCCAGGTCGGCCGTGTGCTCGACGCGCTGAAGGCGAGCGGGCTGGAGGAGAACACCGTCGTCGTGCTCGCCTCCGACCACGGCTGGCACCTCGGCGAGAAGCTCATCAGCGGCAAGAACACCCTGTGGGACCCCTCGACCGCGCGTCCCGCTGATCTTCGCCGGTCCCGGCGTGGACTCGGAAGCCGAGCTGCGGCCGGCCCGTCGAACTGGTCGACATCTATCCCACCCTGGTCGATCTCTGCGGCCTGCCCGAGAAAGCGGACCTGGACGGCCACAGCCTCGTGCCGCAGTTGAAGGATGCCGACGCCCCCCGCCCCTGGCCGGCCCTGACCACCCACGGCCCCGGCAACCACGGCGTCCGCACCGAGGATTGGCGTTACATCCGCTACGCCGACGGCTCCGAGGAGCTGTACGACATGAGCCGCGACCCCGAGGAACAAACCAACCTCGCCTCGGATTCAACCTATGCCAGAGTCAAGGCCGACCTCGCCCGCTGGCTACCGAAGACGGACGCCCCACCCGTCCCCGGCAGCTCCGTGCGGCTCGTCGAGATCCGCGACGGCGTCGTCTACTGGGAGGGCAAGCCGATCGGGGCCGACGAGCCGATCCCGGATTGAGGAGATTCACCGTCGAGGGCGCGGAATCGGCACCCGACCCCTCTCCCTGATCCGCACGATGGTGGGACGGTGATGAGGACTTACTCCAATGAGGCCGCATGAGGAAACTGAGACCATAATGATCATCGCTGGTGGTTTATTGATTTGTGGTCTGTCGCTGCCGGCTTTGCAACTCATGGAAACATTGATTAGGTTTCTCTAGGTTTAAGTGTTTGTTTAATTGCGTTCGTGTTCGTTCGCTTGAGACGTATATCGAACAGAACAGGTCAGGATTCCGCGACCTCGGCGGTGAGTGTTCTTCTCACTCGGCCAGCCGGGCGTGCTGGACCTTGTTGTCGAGGAGCCACTGGAGGAACTCCTCCTGCTCGTAGCTCAGCTCGACCTCGGTCATGTTGGCGGTGTCGAGCGGGGAGACGAGGCGGAAGACGCCCTCGTCGAGCCAGCGGGCGACGTCGGCCTCGGCGAAGAAGTACTCGTGCTCGCCCAGTTCGGGGACGCCGGGCGCCTCCGACGGGCTGGTGAAGTAGACGAGCTGGTTCCGCATCCGGGTCGAGACGCTCCTCGGGGGGACGTCCGGGCGGTCCAGGGGGACGACGTGCGGGCTGGGCATGGTCGGGGCGATCCAGGGAGAGAGTGCGGGGAAATCACGCCCACTCTATCGCAAGGGGAACCGCCCGGACAATGCCGAGGGCGTTCGGGTCTTTCCCGGCCCATTACCGGGTTCGACCCGTCGCTGGAGCCGGGAGGGCGAGGCGCCGGCCGAGCCGCCCATCCCGGAAGCTCGGCGGGAGCCTCGCCCTCCCGAAAGCCCATCCCGACGGATTGGCAGGGGTCCTCACCCTCCCGGGAGTCGACCTTTGAATGATCTCCGAGGGCGCGGTCGGGCCTGTCGCCGAGCGTTTCAGAGGCTATCATGGGGCGTTGGCCGCTCTCCCCGGTCTCGCGGGCCTGTCGGTCCGGTTGGCTGGCCCGACGCGACCCGCCCCGGTTCGTCACCCGAGGTCCCGGCCCCATGATCCGTCGCTTGATCCCGCTCGTCTTCCTCCCGATCCTGGTTGCCATGACGCTCTCGACCCCCTCCCGGGCGGACACGCCCCGGCCGATCCGCTACACCCTCCGGTTCCCCGAGCCCCAGACGCACTACGTCGAGGTCGAGGCCAGGGTGCCGACCGACGGCCGCCCGCGGCTCGAGCTGATGATGGCCGTCTGGACGCCCGGCTCGTACCTCGTCCGCGAGTACGCCCGGAACGTCGAGGCCCTGGCTGTCCGCTCGCCCGACGGCACCCCCCTGCCCGGCCGGAAGGTCCGCAAGAACCGCTGGAGGGTCGAGCTCGGAGAGCTGCGCCGGACGAGTTCGACGCTGTCGTACCGCGTCTACTGCCGGGAGATGTCGGTCCAGGGCAACTGGGTCGATGCCGGCTTCGCCCTGATCAACGGCGCCCCGACGTTCCTGACGCTCGCCGACGACCCCGGCCCGCGCCCGCACGAGGTCACGCTGGAACTGCCGCCCGCGCTGGCCGAACAGCTTCACCGGCCTGCCCGACGCCCCGGGCGGTGCCGCTCACCATTACGTCGCCGCCGACTTCGACGCGCTCGTCGATTGCCCGATCTACGCCGGCAACCCGGCCGTCTACGAGTTCGAGGTCGACGGCAAGCCGCACTTTCTCGTCAACGAGGGCGAGGGGGGCGTCTGGGACGGCCCCCGATCGGCCCGCGACGTCGAGGCGATCGTCCGCGCCGCAGCGCGATTTCTGGGGCCCGCTGCCCTACGACAAGTACGTCTTCTTCAACCTGCTGACCGAGTCCGGCGGCGGGCTGGAGCACAAGAACTCGACCGTCCTGATGGCCAGCCGCTGGGCGACCCGGACCCGGCCGGCCTACCTCGGCTGGCTGAACCTGGTCTGTCACGAGTTCTTCCACACCTGGAACGTCAAGCGGCTGCGGCCCGTCGAGCTGGGGCCGTTCGACTACGAGAACGAGGTCGACACCCGCAGCCTCTGGATCGCCGAGGGGATCACCAGCTACTACGACCGCCTGCTCGTCCGCCGCGCGGGGCTGTGCACGCGTCGACGAGTTCCTGGCCGGCGACCCGCCCTCGCCCGGCTCCGGCGACGAAGAAGCCGAAGAACGACATCGAGCGGCTTCAGAGACGCCCGGCCGGCTGGTCCAGCCGCTGGAGGATTCGTCGTTCGACGCCTGGATCAAGTTCTACCGCCGCGACGAGAACACGCCGAACACCGGCATCAGCTACTACATCAAGGGGGCCGTCGTCGCCTTCCTGCTCGACGCCGACGATCCGCACGCGCGACCGACGGCGGCAAGAGCCTCGACGACGTGATGCGGCTGGCCTACGACCGCTACTCCGGCGAACGCGGGTTCACCCCCGAGCAGTTCCGCGCGACGATCGAGGAGGTCGCCGGGAATCGACCTCGACGACCTCTTCGCCCGCGCCCTCGAATCGACCGAGGAGCTGGACTACGCCGAGGCCCTCGACTGGTTCGGCCTCCGCTTCGCCGAGAGCAAGGGGGACTCGAGTAACGGTAACGGTAACGGCGAGAAGCCCGACGATGCCGAGGCCGACGGCAAGCCCGGCAAAGCCTGGCTCGGCCTGTCGACCAAGTCGCGAGGACGGCCGCCTGGTCGTCTCGGGCGTCAAGCGCGGGACGCCCGGCCACGAGGCCGGCTTCAACGTCGGCGACGAGATCCTGGCCATCGGCGACTACCGCGTCCGACCCGACGGCCTGTCGAAACGGCTGGAATACTACCGGCCGGGCGAGACGGTCTCGGTCCTGATCGCCCGCCGCGACCGTCTCATGCGGCTCGACGCCACGCTTGGCCAGGAGCCGCCGAATCCTGGCGACTGGAGCCCGACCCCAAGGCCACCGACGCCCAGAAGGCCCACCGCAAGGCCTGGCTGGGGGAGTGATCCGCAGCGCCCATGGTCATTCCCAGGTTCGACCCGGCACTCGCGCGGGAGGGCGAGGCTCCATGCCGAGCCGCCCATCCCGACGGCTCGACCATGGGCCTCGCCCTCCCGGGAACTGACCTGGGAATGACCCTGCCGCGACGTTCGTTCGGGTGGCCGACGGGCCTTGCCTGTGGGACAATCAACCGTCACGTCGGCCGGTGGTCCGATTCGCGCGGCTGACGACGAGTGTGTCGGTCCACCTCGGGAGTGTGCCCGTTCATGAATCGGTTCGGCTTCGTCCGCCTCACCTGCGCCTCACTTCGGACGGTCGTGGCCGATCCCGAGGCCAACGCCGGTGAGGTCCTCCGCGTTCTGGAGCAGGTCGACGGACAGCGACCTCGTCGCTGTTCCCCGAGCTGTGCCTGACCGGCTACACCTGCGCCGACCTGTTCGGCCAGTCGGCGCTGCTGGAGGCCGCCGAGCGCGGCGGCGTGCCGGATCGCCGAGGCGACCGCGGGGCGCGAGCAACTGGTCGTCGTCGGCCTGCCGGTGCGCGGTCGGAACAGCCTGTTACAACGTCGCGGCGGTCGCTCCACGACGGCCGGGTGCTCGGGATCGTCCCGAAGCAGTTCCTCCCGAACTACAAGGAGTTCTACGAGGGCCGCTGGTTCAGCCGGCGCGACGGCTCCGAGCCGGCGCGAGGTGACGTTTCGGCGGCCAGCGCGTCCCGTTCGGCATCGACCTGCTCTTTCGACGCCGGCGCGGGCGTGGTCGGTCGGCGTCGAGATCTGCGAGGACCTCTGGATGCCGATCCCGCCCAGCTCGTTGCAGGCGATCGCCGGGGCGAACGTCCTGCTGAACCTGTCGGCGAGCAACGAGACGATCGGCAAGAGCGCGTACCGGACGGACCTGGTCGTCGGCCAGTCGGGGCGCTGCATCGCCGCGTATGCCTATGCCGGCGCGGGCCGACGGAATCGACGACCGACCTGGTCTTCGGCGGCCACTGCCTGATCGCCGAGAACGGCCGGCTGCTGGCCGAGTCGGGCCGGGTCGGCGACGGCGTGCCGTTCCGCCGCGATTCGTACTGGATCACGCAAGACGTCGACGTCGAAGCTGCGACCGACCGCCGGGCGACGACCAGCTTCGACGACGCCGGGCACTTGCTCCGCCCGTTCCGGCGAGGTCCCGTTCACGCCTGCGGGACGAGATGCCGGGCCTGAAGCGGTCGGGTCTCCGGCACGCCGTTCGTGCCCGGTCGAGGGGCCGGAGCTGCACCGCCGCTGCGCCGAGATCTTCGGCATCCAGTGCGCGGGGCTGGCCAAGCGGATCGAGCAGCTTCCCGCCGGCTCCACGCTCAACATCGGCGTCTCGGGCGGGCTCGACTCGACGCTCGCCCTGCTGGTGGCCGTCAAGACGTGCGACCTGCTCGGCCTCGACCGCGCGACCGTTCGCGGGCTGACGATGCCGGGCTTCGGCACCACGGAACGCACCCGGTCGCAACGCCATCGACCTGATGGAGCACCTGGGCGTCGCGGCCGAGACGATCGACATTCGCGCCGCTGGCTCTGGAGGCGTTCCGAGAGCTGGGCCACGCCCCGTTCGGGATCGACGGCCGCGGGCTCGACGTCGCCGCGTTCCAGGAGGCCCTGTCCGGCGTGCCCCCCGAGGCGTTGCACGACCTGACCTTCGAGAACGTGCAGGCCCGGCTGCGGACCTTCCTGCTGATGTCCCGCGGGTTCGTGGTCGGCACCGGCGACCTCTCGGAGCTGGCGCTCGGCTGGTGCACCTACAACGCCGACCACATGAGCATGTACAACCCGAACTGCTCGATCCCGAAGACGCTGGTCAAGTTCCTGGTGCGGTACGTCGCCGTGCAACGAGTTCCCGCGGGGCCGGTGCGCGACACCTTGCTGTCGATCGTCGAGACGACGATCTCGCCCGAGCTGCTGCCGGTGTCGGCCGCAGGGGAGATCGCCCAATCGACCGAGGCGACGCTCGGACCTTACGAGCTGCACGACTTCATCCTCTACCACGTGGTCCGCTTCGGCTATCCGCCCGAGAAGATCCTGTTCCTCGCCGAGCACGCCGAGTTCACCCGGCCGTACTCGCGCGAACGGATCGAGCGGACGCATGCGGACCTTCTACCGGCGATTCTTCAGCCAGCAGTTCAAGCGGTCCTGCGTCCCCGACGGCCCGAAGGTCGGCACCGTGAGCCTCTCCCCCCGCGGCGACTGGCGGATGCCCAGCGACGCCGACGCGGCGGCCTGGCTGCGTTGGGCGGAGAGGGGAATTCACCACGGAGACACTGGGATCCACCACGGAGACACGGAGGGCACGGAAAAGCCAAGAGGAGAGATAGAATAAGATAATATTAGAAAATGTTTTCTTTTTCTCCTCTCTTTTTCTTCTCTTCTCCGTGCGCTCCGTGTCTCCGTGGTGAATCTTTTTCAAGGGCCCGATCCATGGAGTCGATCAGCGTCTTCGACATCTTCAAGATCGGCGTCGGCCCGTCGAGTTCACACACGATGGGGCCGTGGCGGGCGGCGCAGCGGTTCCTCGCCTCCTGCCGTGAACAAGGCGAGTTCGACCGCATCGAACACGTGCGCGTCGATCTTTATGGGTCGCTGGCCAAGACTGGCATCGGTCACGGCACCGACCTGGCGTTGCTGATGGGCCTTGCCGGAGACGACCCCGTCACCTGCGACACCGCGCAGATCCATCCGCGAGCCAGAGCAATCCGCGCAAACCGCCGCATCCTTCTGGCCGGAGCCCGCGAGATTTCCTTCAACCCGGACGAGGACATCGTCTTCCACCGCGACGAGGCCCTCCCCTTCCACCCGAACGCTCTGCGGTTCACGGCCAACCTGTCGGGCGGAGGGTCGCACGACGAGACGTACTACTCGGTCGGTGGCGGGTTCGTCGTCCTCGAAGGGGAACAGGACGGCGACGGCGGCACCGTCGCCCTGCCCATGCCGATCGACTCCGCCGACGACCTGATCGGTTGTTGCCGCGAGCACGGCATGACGGTCCCCGAAGTGGTGCGACGAAATGAACTCTCCTGGCGCAGTCCCGACGAGGTCCGTGACGATCTGCACCGCATCTGGAACGTGATGAAGGACAGCATCTATCGCGGTTGCCACACCGAGGGCACCTTGCCGGGTGGACTCGAGGTCGTTCGTCGGGCGGCGGGGATCAACCGCAATCTGATCGGTGGCGCTTCGTATGATGATGTGGATTCATGGATGGGTTCCATCCGCCAGGGCGTGCATGGTTTCTCCGAGGTCCTCCGGTGGGTCAGCGGCTTTGCTCTGGCCGTCAATGAGGAGAACGCCGCGTTCGGCCGCGTCGTGACCGCCCCCACCAACGGCGCCGCGGGGGTGGTGCCGGCGGTGATGATGTACTATTGCTGCTTCTGCGACGCCCACGACAAGGGGATTGAGGACTTCCTGCTCACGGCCGGCGAGATCGGCAGCCTGTTCAAGAAGGGGGCGACGCTCTCGGCGGCGATGGGCGGCTGTCAGGCCGAGATCGGCGTCTCAAGCGCGATGGCGGCGGCCGGGCTGTGCCAGGTACGCGGCGGTTCGGCCGGTCAGGTGCTGATGGCGGCTGAGATCGCCATGGAGCACCACCTCGGCATGACGTGCGATCCGGTCGGCGGGCTCGTCCAGGTTCCCTGCATCGAGCGCAACACGATGGGCGCGATCAAGGCGATCACCGCCTGCAACCTCGCCCTCGAGGGCGACCCCGCCCGGGCCAAGGTGCCGCTCGACACCGTCATCCGTACGATGTGGGAGACCGCCCGGGACATGAGCACGAAGTACAAGGAAACCTCGGAGGGGGGGCTGGCCGTGCTGATCCCCGTCAATGTCAGCGAGTGCTGAGCGAACCACCACGGGGTTTCGCGACGCGGCACGCGCCCCGTGCCGACCTGGCCGGATGCAGACCGGAAAGGTCGAGCGTTCGGATCGTCTTCAATCCGTCATGGCCCGCTGGGGTTCGATCGCATGGAGAATGCCCTGTTGTTCCTGGCCGGTCTGGCGGCCCTGATCGTCGGCTCCGACCTGTTCGTGCGCGGGGCCACGGTCCTGGCGTCGGCGCTGCGAATCTCGCCCCTGGTCATCGGCCTGACGGTCGTCGCCTTCGGCACCAGCGCGCCGGAACTGGCGATCACGCTTCAGGCCAGCCTGGCGGGCTCCGCCGACCTGGCCCTCGGCAATGTCGTCGGCAGCAACATCTGCAACGTGCTGCTCATCCTTGGCCTCTCGGCGGTCGTTGCCCCCCTGGTGGTGGCCGTTCAGCTCGTTCGGCTCGACATTCCCCTGCTCATCGGATCGTCGTTGCTGGTGCTGATGCTGGGATGGGATGGATCGATCAGCCGGATCGACGGCCTCGTTTTGTTCGCGCTGCTCGTCGTCGACACCTTGTGGCTGGTCCGGCGTAGCCGTTGCGAGAGTCGCGCGGTGCAGTCGGAGTATGCCGACGCCTACGCGGCCCGTCCGGGGGCCGCGGCTGGTCCTGAAGATCATCCTGATGATCGTCGGGTTGGGGTTGCTGACGCTCGGCGCGCGTTGGCTGGTCGAGGCGTCAACGGCCACGGCCCGGGCCCTGGGCGTCTCCGAACTGGTCATCGGCCTGACGATCGTGGCGGTGGGGACCTCGCTGCCGGAGGCCGCCACGTCGGTCCTCGCCAGCATCCGTGGCGAACGCGATATCGCCGTGGGCAACGTCATCGGCAGCTGCCTGTTCAACATCCTGTGCGTGCTCGGCCTGGGGGCCATGGTTTCCCCGGTGGGGATCACCGTCCCAGCCGAGGCGCTGGAGTTCGACATCCCGGTGATGATCGCCGTGGCGGTCGCCTGCCTGCCGATCCTCGGCCGGGGCCATCGGATCTCGCGCTGGGAGGGGCCTGTTCCTGTTCTACTTTACCGCCTACACGATCAACATCGTCCTGGCCGCGACCCGTAACCCCTCCCTCAAGTCGTTTCAGGTCGTCATCCTGGAGTTCGTCGTGCCGTTGACGGTCCTGAGCTTCGCCGGGATCCTCGTCCGCGACTGGCAACTCCGGCGTCGTTCGCGTCGTATCGCCGAAACGGCCGAAGTTGCATCCGCATCGGAATCGAGCGAGGCGCCGTCCTGACGTGCCGGTCAGGCCCCCAGCTCGGCGGTCTTCGCCTTGACGAGCCGGTCAATCTCGGCGACGGCGGCGTCGGTGGCCTCCTGCACGGCGCGTTCCGAGCCCCGTCCCCGGGCGGCGATCTGCTTCCGCGCGTCCTGCCGGACCATCCGCACGGCCACCTTCGCCTCCTCACCGAGCTTCTTGACGTGCCGAGCCAGTTCCTCCTTCTGCTCGCCGCTGATCGGTGGCACGCCGACGGCGACGGTCGTCGGGTTCAGCGCGTAGGCATTCAAACGGGACTCGGTCAGCGCCTTGACGATCGCCGAGACGTGGGACGGGTCGAACGGTCGGACGATGATCCGGTCCCCCTGGCTCGCCACCGTGGCCAGCCGGACCATCGGCACCGAACCGCCCCCGACCCCGACCCGGAACGTCTCGACGAACCCGACGCTCAGCGTTCCCGGCCGGATTCCCCGCAACCCCTCGGCCAGGTGCCGCACCGCCTTCCGCATGCGGCCCTTCCAGTCGTTCATCCCGCCTCCCGTTCGTCGATCGTCCTCGGATCAACCATTCGCCGTCGAGGGCCGCGAACCCCGCGCGGACCTCGTCGCCGTTCGGCCGGGAGACCTGTGCACGGACCTCGCCATCCTTCAGGAACACCAGCGTCGGCCACAGCTTGACCCGGAACGATCGTCCGAGCGGCCGGCCGGGGCCGTCCTCAACCTTGATGTGCCGCACTTCGGGGTGCTCGCGGAGCCGCTCCGCGATGAGCGGGGCCGCCGCCTGGCAGTGTCCGCACCAGGATGTGCCGAATTCGAGCAGCAACGGCCCCGGCAGGTGGTCGATCTCATCCCGGGTCGGCTCACGGTCGGCGGCATCAGGTCCTGTCGTCATGGCTGCTCCTCGTCCGTTGGTTCGTCTCTCGGGCGGAAGAACGCCTCGGCCGCGGCGATGTCCTCGAAGACGTCCCAGTATTCTTCCATCCGCATCGTTTCCAGCAAGTGTTCCATGCTACGGCTTGGACGGGCCAGTACGACCTCGCCCCCGTCCTTGCGGATGCGACGGGTCAGGGTCATCAGCACCCCGAGCAGCGGGGCCCCGGCTTCGCGAACGTCCCGCAACTCGAGGACGAACTTGCGGATGCCCTCATCGAGCAGTTCACCGACGTCCTGTCCGACGCTCGTGTAGCGGGGGTCGTTCATCAACCTCGCGACGTTGCTCAGGATGGCCACATCCCCGGCGTACCGCACATTCAGAGGCATGGCGTCCTCCCGCACCCGGTCCCCGCGCGATCGTGACGGACTATCCTCTTCGATCTTATGCGTTCGGTGTCGGCAATCGAAAGATTCACCCCCGCTCCTTGAACACCGGCAGGCCCCGCGGTGTCCACGATCCGGGGATCGGGGCACCGCCTTGTGGGCCTGAAGGACCCGTCCCGGGATGTTATGATCGGTGTCGAGGTCGGGACCACGCAGCCCGGCCGATAGCGTCCGACCTGCCGTTCGCGAGGGAGAACGAAGCGATGACCATTGTGCAGCAGATGCGGGACCAGTTGAAAGCCTCGATGAAGGCGCGGGATGCCGTTCGGACGAACTTCCTCCGCTACTGGATCGCCCAGTTCACCACCGGCACGGGCGAAGAGGTCCCCGACGATCAGGCCATCAAGAAGATGCGGGGCATCCAGAAGGAGGCGAAGACGGGCCAGACCACCTTCAGCGCCGAGGAGGTCGCCCTGATCGACGAATGGGTTCCCGCGTCGCTGACCCGCGACCAGGTCCGCGAGGTCCTGGCCCCGGTCGCCGACTCGATCAAGGCCGCCCCGAAGGACGGTCAGGCGATGGGGGTGGCGATGAAGGCGCTCGCCGGCCAGCCGGTCGACGCCGACGACGTCAAGGCCGTCATCGCCGAGTTCCGGCAGTGAGCCGGAAGCCGGGGCGGTCGGGCCGGGCCGTCCGAGACGATCGATCGGGCTCGCGTAGGATGGCTGGACCGACAGCGAAACCTATTGTGTGAACTCAATGTGGTGAAGGGCCTTCCGGTCGGCCCGCCGGGGGGTGGAGTGCGTCGGCGCGCACCTGCCAGTCGTCGGCCCACAGCCGCTCCTCGCGACGCAGCCGGTGTGCCCGGAACATCCAGCAACGGACGGGGCCGCTCGCCAGGATCACGAACGCGATGACCGCCGGAAGAATCGGCCAGGTGTCGATCGGCCGCGCGGCGGCAAGCTGCCAGGGGGACATCCCGCCACGGACCAGTAGCATCGTCCGAACCACCGGCCCGATCACCGCCAGGTGCACGACCAGGATCGACACCCACCACGCCCACAATCGCCCACGTACGAGCCCGATCGCGACGACGAGCATCGCGACCGGCGCCCCGACCAGGGCCCCGAGGGCGAGCCACGGAAAACCCGGCGGCGGCCCCTTGAGCCGCAACATCCACTGGTAGAACCCGAACCATGCGGCCAGCGTCCCCGCCGGGACGATCAACAGCGCCGCCAGCCACGTCCAACCCGGCCGATCGGCGCGGATTCGAGACTCGACGAAGAGAGGCCCCGCAGGTGGATCCATTGTTGGTTTGTTCTCCAGAGATATTTGTATTCATTTCTGTTTAGATCGTGGGCGCCGCGCCGTCATCCCGCGCCGACATCGAATGAGATGACGTGAGTGGCATCCAGTGGCCGGCCTGCGAGAAAACCGGGACGGTCGGCGAGTTTCGCGGGAAGTCGTCCGCGTGACCTTCCTGGTTTCTCGTTCGATCACCCCTGAGGCGCGGAGCGACCGAGCCATTCTTCAAATCGCGTCGGCCCGACACGCGCATCCGCCCCCGGATTCAGGCCGCGGGCATCCAATGCCACTCCGAAGTAGCGGGCCTCCGGATCGGCGACCACCTGGCGCGTGTCCCCGATCCCGGACAGAAATCGGCCAACGAAATCGGCGATGGAGAGCGACTCGGGGCCCGCCACTTCGACCATTCCGTTCACCGGTGCGGCCAGCGCGACGTCGGCCAGGGTAGCGGCCACGTCGTCGGCAGCCAGCGGCTGCATCGGGGCCGTTGGCAGGCGGACCGAGTCGCCGTCGGCCCCCGAGCCGGCGATTCCCCCCAGGAACTCGAAGAACTGCGTGGCCCTGACGATCGTGTACGGCACCTTCCCGGCCTCGATCAGCCCCTCCTGGACGACCTTCGCCCGCATGTATCCGCTGTCCGTCATGCGGTCGGCACCCACCACCGAAAGCGCCACATGATGACCCACCCCGGCGGCCGCTTCCGCCGCGAGCAGGTTCCGGGTCGACGTCGTGAAGAACTCCAGCACCGCGGCATCCTCCCAGGAGGGCGCGTTCGTCACGTCGACGACGACACGCGCGCCCGCCAACGCCTCGGAGAGCCCCTCGCCGGTGAGCGTGTTCACGCCCGTGGACGGGGACGCGGCCACCGCATCATGGCCCTTCTGTCGGAGCCGCGTCATCAGCTTCTTCCCGATAAGCCCGCTCCCGCCGATCACGACGACTTTCATGACTGTTTTTTCCTTCGATGATTCGAGTTGTTCGACTTCGGCCGCCGCCCAACGGGCCAGCTTGTCCGGATCGCTGGTCATGCTGGACCGCATCCTCGGCGTCCGCCACGCTCCCGAGCATCCGGTACGCGACGGACATCATCCGCGGCCGCAGGGCGATCACGTCGTCGATCATGGGGGCCTCACGCCGGGAGGGCCGGGGTCACCTCGTCGGCTCGGGGATGACGAGGTCCCGCGCCTCCCGCGGATGCAGGACCCACGCCAGGAATCGGGCCTTCACCTTGCCCGGGTTCCGCGAGACCCGGTGCAGACAGCCGGTCGGCTCGTAGAACGTGTCCCCCGCCTTGAGCACCTTGGCGGGTTGGTCATCAATGCCCCACTCGTACTCCCCCTCCAGGATGTAGCCGAACGCCGGGCCCGGGTGACGGTGGGGAACGCCCGCCTGGCCTGGTTCCAGCGTCACCTCCACGGCCGTGGCCCTCGCCTCCTTGCCGTCCAGCTTCTCAACGATGTCCTGCGCGGCCAACAACTTGACCGACTCCTGATTCTCGTCGTGCCGGGTCGCGGCCATGACGACCGCCCCCAGGCCGATCCCGATCACCACTGCCAATGCACTCCGGACCATGATGCTCCCTCCCGTTCGACGTCTCGGACCTATCTTGACCGGGCCCCGCCCCGCCGTTCGCCGACAAGGACGTTTGGCGTGGGCGGTTTTGTGACAAGCTGCAGAATTTTTCCGATCCTACCCCGGCTCCCTCTCGATCCCCTTGAACTGGATGGCCGTGAACCACGCGGAGGACTCTCCCCGCCTGCCTCTGTCTAATCCTACCACGGCAGTACGAACTCCTTCGCCTCGGCCGGGCGGCTCACAACTTCGACCGCATGGCCGCCCCTTGTCCGCTCCAGCCAGGCGTTCAGCGAGTGATTGTCGGATTTGTTGACGGCAACGAAGCATCGCCGGAGGGCCTGTGACCTCGCCGACCGACGACGTGGCCGCGCCGACAAACGCCGAATTCTTTCGGCATTCTAGCAATGGTGTGTCCTCGGTGCCCAGATGGTCATCTCATGCAACGCCAGGGAACGCCTCAGCGGCCCGGTTCGGGTCGGAACCAGCGGTCGAACTCCGCGCCGACGGCGTCGCGGCGGATCGCGCGAGTCGCACGGGCCGCGGCCAGGACGGGGGCGAGGACCGCCATTGCGGCGACGTAGCCTGACACGAGCCATGTCCACCCTGTCGGCCAGATCACCGCGACGAGTCCCAGCACGGTCAAGGTCATCAGCACGACATGCGGCTCGCACGCCTTGTAGGCGGGCCAGGTCAGAACCCCCAGCCCGCGACGGGGCCAATGGGCCGGCGGCGACGGTCGCCCGCCGGAACCGCCCTCGACGCGGAACGTGCGGGCCTCGACCTTCAATCGCTGGAAAAACGCTTTATATCGGCAGTCGTTGTGAATGCCCAGGAACATCCAGCCCGCCGCGACCAGGAACCCCGCCACCGACCAGGACGGGTTCCCTGTCCGCAACGCCAGCCCATGCCCCAGGCCAAACCCGAGCGCCAGCGCCTGGGCGTGATGCATCAGGTAGTCGAAGTAGACCCCCGAGGTTCCCGACGTGCCGCGCCAACGGGCGACCTGACCATCGACGTGGTCGAGCCAGAACGCCAGATGGGCCAGCGCGATCCCGACCAGGAACCCGCCCCGCGTCCCCGTCCCGATCGCCCCCGCCGCGCCCAGCCCGGCCACCAGCGCGGCGAGCGTCACCTGGTTCGCCGAGAGCCCCAGCCGCACCGCCAGCCACGTCCCGTACAATGCCGACGGCCGTCCCCAGTATCGGGCCAGTACGTTTCCCGGGGCGCCGTCGCGATGATTGGCGGGGATGGGGACATGGGGGGACGGAACACCCGGTTCGGTTTCCCGTCGCACGACGCAGGGAACCGCTTGCTTGAACACCCGAGCACGCAGCTCGGCCAGAGAGGGACGTTCCCGCGTCATCGGCGTGCCCTCCATGTCGTCCTTCGTGGTGGACCGATCATGACAAATCTCATGATGACAAATGACAGAAACCATTGGTCATCATTGCCTCGTTCTCACGCTCCGCGTGGGAACGAGAACCTGGAGGAGGGAGGAGTTTCTCGAAGGGATTGGTCTCTAATTCGTAGATCGCATAGGCGCGAACAACTCCGTCGCCATCGGTGAGATCGCGCCGGTAGATCGGTGTCTGGTTCGCTAGCCACGGCCCCAGGGCGACCGAGAGGGTTGGGTCGAACTCGACGGCATTCTCGGGAACAGGCGGGCACATCATCAGGTGAGTGAACCCTCGATCCAGTAATGCCTCGATGATCTGTCCGGGCGGTTCGCCGTGCCCCGCCAGGCCGGTTCGGCGACGGTGGGCCAGTTCCATCGTGTAGGGTCGGGGGAGGTAGAACCCGCGGTGGTCCTGGCCGATCAGGCGGGCGTCGGGCGGCAGGTTCTCGTCGATCCAGCGGCCGACGACGAACGTCGGCTCGCGGCGGGCGAGGTACGATTCGGCCGGTTCCCGGCCCAGCACCACGCCGAGGCCGTGTCGGGCGCGACCGACCGCGATCGTCGCCTCGAAGGCGAGAACAAACAGCAGCGACAACACCAGCAGTCGCGAGGCGGCCGTCTTTCGGTCCCACCAGGTCGAGGCCAGCCAGGCCACGCCGACCGACATTGGCCCGACGGCGATCAGCACGAATCGCATGCTCTGACGCTGCGTCACGCACAACGTCAGGAACAGCCAGCCGAGGCCGACGATCGCCACCACCCGCCCCGGCGGTCGGAACAGAGCCAGCGCGGGCAGGAACAGCAGGAACGCGGGGCCGAACTGGTGGGCGACGCTGTCGAAGCGGTCCGGGTCGAGCGTCAACGGCCCGAGCGCCGTCAGCAGGTTCCCGGGCGTCACCGCCATCGGCCGCTTGATCGGGTCGAGCACGTCGTCGATCCCCGCCCCGCCGAACGTGTGCCGGAAGAACGGATAGACCGGGTTGCCCGTGTGCTGGAAGGCCCGCAGATACCAGGCGCCGCCCACGGCCAGGGCAACGCATCCGAAGATCACCGCATGAGCCAGCATCCTCGTTCCCGCGGTTCGCGTGGCGAGGCCGCCATCGACCCTTCGCGTCGATCGACTGGAGGACGTGCTCGGGACGCTCTCCATCGTCGTTACACGATAAGGTTCATGCCGAGGGAACAGTGATCGGCTCACGTCGGGGTGGCCGGGACAAAGCGTAGCGTGCCCCGGATCTCCTCCCGACCCGAGTATCTCAGTCACCGGGGCACGAAGACTTTGCCCCGGCCACCCCGACAACTCCATCGGCTTCCCATCGTAGGGTGGGTCAGCGTCGTCTTCGACGCGCAACCCACCATCGGGCTGCTTCCCAACAGGAGCCTCCAACCGTTTCCCGACATGACTCACGGGACGCCGCTTCAGGATCGTCCCCAGGCTGGAGATCAGCATCGCCAGCCCCAGCATTCCCGTCCAGACGATCGCCGGGTACTTCACGCCCAGCGCGAGCCCCGCCAGCAGCCCGGCCAGGACCGCGGCGCCGGCGGTCGGGCGGTCGAACCAGCGCAACCAGGCGACCAGGGCCGCGCACCCGTATGCCGCCAGGGCCACATCGTTGAGCGGGGCACCCATCCCGTTCGAGATCGCCGGGACCAGCAGCGCGATGGTCCCCGCCCAGCGTGCCCGTTGCCCCAGGACCGGCCGCGCCAGCGCGGTCACGCTCGCCGCGAAGACCAGCCCGAACGCCCACTGGATCAAACGGCAGGCGACCGGGCCCCGGAAGGCCAGCCCCACGGCGTAGAGCATCTCGGTGACGAGCGGGTAGACCGTCTCGTGCAGGTCGGGGGCGAACCCGACCGAGCCCGACGACAGGAACTCCTTGGGCACTTGCAAGTGGTAGCACAGGGCGTCGCCGTCGGTGACGGGCGTCAGCGCCACCAGCAGCGATCCGACGATCCCCGCCGCCAGGGCCAGGTCAAAGGCCACATCCGGCCCGACCGCCCATGCCGACCCCAACGCGCGCGGGTCAAACCGATCCCCTCCCGATCGTCTTGCCACGCGCGACGCATCCCAGATAGCGACAACCCCGCCGACCGCCAGCACGATCCCGAGCCCGGCCCGATTCAGCCCACCCAGCTCACCCAGGCCGAGGGCCGCCAGGGAGAGAATTCCCAGACCCAGCGGGACCACCAGCGCCGCGGCGTCCGCCGGATGATCGGGCAACGGTGCAAGTCGTCGCAGGATCGCCCGACCGACCCCCGCACTCCAGGCGACCAGCAGCACGAGAAACAGCAGGTTCGTCATCATCGTTCCCATCGTCACCTCGATCGCGATCCGACGATTGTTGCGGTCCCCGGGATCATTCCAAAAGATCGGTTTTTCGGGAGGGCGAGGCTCCCGCCGAGCCGTCGGGATGGGCGGCTCGGCGGGAGCCTCGCCCTCCCGGTTCGAGTGTCGGCCGCGAACCTGGGAATGCCCCTGGCGCCTTTTCGGGCGCCGGTCCCGGGGCCTCCTCCAACCGAGCCGCCGGCCCCAGGCCCACAGAAACGGGAGGACCCAGGCGCCGAGCAGGAGGCAACGCGCGGTCAGGTCCAGCCAGCGGTTCCCGAACATCGCCGGCGCGAGGTCGGCCAGCACCGCGCCGACAAGCGGCCAGGCCGACATCAGCAACACCCGGCCCAGATGGCCCGCCCAGGCCCGTCCTCCCAGGGCCCCGACGAACGCCGAGGCGCTCGACAGCACAAACACGACGGCATAACCGGCCGACATCCCCCAGGCGATGCCGGCCATCCCGATCCGCGTGGCCCCGACGACCCCGACAATCGCCGCGACCGCGATTCCCGCCAGGGCCGTCACGCTAAGGCGGTAGGGTCGCCCGACCGTCACGAGCGCCTGTCTCGCCGGCCAGGAGAGCCCCAGGAACAACATTCCTGGTAGCAAGGGTCGTAGGGCCGGCAGGCCGTCGGCATAACGCGGTAGGAGCATCCCGAGAAACATCGGCGCGCCCAGATACGCCACGCCAGCACCCAGGGCCAGCAACGGTGCCTGGCCCTCGGCGGCCCCTGCGGCGTGCCTCGCGACGGCCATCGGGTCGCCGGTGCGGCCGAGGGTCGTCTGGAAGTGGGTGTAGAGGACCATGCCGATCCGCCCGGCGGCATCGAGCGTCCAGTTCGTCCCCAGCAAGGCGACCGAGTACAGCCCCAGGGCCCGCTCGCCATCGGGCAGGCACCCGAGGATCAGCACGCGGTCGAGGCTCGTCAAGGCGCCGAAGGTGGCCGTGCTCAAGAAGATCGGGAGACCGACCCGCATCAGCCGCAACACGGTGGGCGTGTCCCAGGCCCACCCCAGCCGCAGCGGATGCCGGGCGTGGAGGTACGCCAGCTTCAACAGCAACAGCGCCCCGACAGCCGCGAGCAGCCCCCAGAAACCCGCCAGCCAGAGCCCGGAGATCACCAACACCGCCGAGGCGAACCCTTCGAACACGTCCAGCTCGGTCGTCAGGGCGAACTCCTGATGAGCCCGCAGGACCGCAACGTGAAAGCTCAGCCGACGTTGCAGCAGGGCCAGGCCCGCGACCGCCGCCAGCCCCCCCGCCCACTCGGCGGCCAGGGGACCCCGGGAGGGCGTCAGCCACCAGAATGCCGAAACAATCAGCAACACCCCGGCATAGGCCGCACAGGTGACGGAGTTGGCCGCGTTGGCCACTTCGGCGACCCGGCGGGCCTCGTCGTGCCGCCCGGCGGCGCGGAGGATCGGGACCTCCTGCACCGCCCCGAGCCCCACCCCGAGACTCGTGCGGTTGGTCTGATCGAGATAGACCCGCAGCCCGCTGTAGACCCCCAGGCGCGCCGGGTCGAGCCCCCATCGCAGGGCGAGGGCCGTGACGATGCCAAGGACTCGCTGGACCTGCCCGCCGACGGTGACGATCAAACTGTCGCGCGCGGCACGTCGGGCCTCGATCCACTCGGGCGGGGAGGCCCCGACACGAGTGGGACGCCTCGCGGGCGCGGCGGCCGACGTCATGGGAGCTCCAGCACGGCCACGCAGAACTGCGACGGCGACCTCCCCGGCTCGGTCGGGATCGGCCCGGACTCCGCCAGGGCGATGCCGGCGTGCCCGGTACCAGGCGGCCGTGTCGTAGCCGTAGCGGTTATACGTCACGTCCGTGTCCTCGTTGTGGGCCGCGAACCGGCGGGCCACGCGGAGGACTTCTCGACGGATGCGCTCCGCGACCTCCGGCGGGTTGTGCAGGATCACCGCCGAGGTCAGCACCAGGTCGAACGAGCGATCCGGGAACGGCAAGGCCGCACCCGAGGCCAGCGCCAGCTCGATCCCGGTCAGGTGATCGAGATAGTTCCGGGCCATCGCGAGCTGGGATGGGCTGAAGTCCACGCCGGCCATCGGCGCGTCGAGCCGGTCGCGCAGGCAGCGGAGCTGCTTGCCGTATCCGCAGCCAACTTCCAGGATCGAAATCGGCCGGTACGCGGCGATCCGCTCGGCCATCCACTCCGCGCGGGCGGTACGGGCGGGCTGGCCTTCCTGTTCGCGAAAGTAGTCGTCGCCGCCGCGGAGCGTCCAGTAGCTCCGAGGGTCGGCGTAAAGCCACTGGCGCTTCAATCGCGGGAAGCGGCCCAGCGACCGTCGCATGGCCTTGTGGACAGCATAGCCCGGCCCGCGGTCTCGGCAGGCTCGCCAGGCACGCAACGGCAAGGGGGGAATCGTCGTGGCAGGGGCGTCCACCGTGGGAGCCTCCTCGGTCGGCCCGGCCGTTCCAGGACGGACTCGGCACGGCCCTGGGGTGCGTCACGCTTCGGATCAAGGCGAACGATCACGGACGGCGTGGAGGCAGGCTCGGTGGTGCAGGCGGGGAGTCTACGGCCCCGCGACCGATCGGTCAAGTCGAGCGGGACGGGGCACCAGAGCGTTCTCATAACGACCCGGTAGGCACGGCCCGCATTGCTTGACGCGGCGGGGAAGTTCCGATTATTGTTTAACTTGGATAATGGTATGCTCTCGCCCGGCGAGCCTCTTGCCCCGCCTTTCTCCCTCTGATCCGAGAGAGTCCATCATGGGAGAGTCGATGCGTTGCCTCCGCAAGATGCGGTTGTCCGTCTGGGGACTGGCGCTCGCGCTGGTCGCCATGCCATCGAGCCCGGCCCGATCGGCGTCGATGTCCCGGATCTCGGTCGAACCATCCGCGATTCGACTCGACGTCGCCCGGTCGCGGCAGCAGGTCGCGGTGACGGCCCACTTTGCTGATGGCTCGTTGCGGGATTTGACTGCCGAGGCGACCTACGAGATGGACGCTCAGGAGATCGCCACCGTGGACTCATCCGGCGTGATCCGGCCGGTTGCGGACGGTGCGACGACTGTGCGGATCGCGGTGGACGACTGCGACGTGGAGGTTCCGATCGAGGTCCGGGATTCGGGCTCGCAACGTCCTTACAGCTATCGGCGAGACGTGGCGGCCGTTCTCTCCAGGGCCGGCTGCAACATGGGGTCGTGCCACGGCAACCCGAGCGGTAAAGGCGGATTCAGGCTCAGCTTCCGGGGGGACAACCCCGGCCCGGACTTCCTGGCCCTGACGCGTGACACCTTCGGTCGTCGAATCAACCGGCAAGCTCCCGACTCCAGCCTGATCCTCCTGAAGCCGACCGGCCGAGTGCCGCACGAGGGGGGGCTCCGGTTCGATCCCGATTCGCCCGAGGCCGAGGCCCTACGGGGCTGGGTCGCTGACGGTGCCATCGACGATGCCGACGAGAGCCCGGCACTGGTCAAGTTGGAAGTCTGGCCGCCCGAACGCCTCATCGCCGCGCCGGGTTTGTCCCAGCAACTCGTGGTCACGGCCGAGTTCGCCGACGGGGCTCGTCGGGACGTCACCCGGGAGGCGTCGTATGAACTCGACGACCCCACGAAGGCGGACATCACAACAGAGGGCCGGGTCGTCGCGCATTCCCCCTCCGAGGTCGCGGTGGCCGTCCGTTACCTCGATGGCCGAGGGGTTAGCCGTCTCGCATTCCTGCACGACCGCCCCGACTTCGCCTGGACGGGCGGAACGGCCTCGAACGCGGTCGACAAGGCCATTTTTGCCAAGCTCCGAGCGCTGAAGATCAACCCGTCGCCGATCTGCTCGGACGAGGTCTTCGTGCGACGAGCGTACCTCGACGCGCTCGGCGTCCTGCCCGAACCCGAGGAGGTCCGCGCGTTTCTCGACGACACCGCCCCCGACAAGCAGGCCCGGCTCGTCGATCGCTTGCTCTCGCGTCCCGAGTTCGCCGACTTCTGGGCGTTGAAGTGGGCCGACCTGCTGCGCAACGAAGAGAAGACCATGGGGCCGAAGGGGGTCTGGGTCTTCCAGCGCTGGTTGCGCGACCAGATCGCCGCTGACGTGCCGCTTGATGAGTTCGCGCGTCAGATCGTCGCGTCCCGAGGCTCCACCTGGTCCAACCCGCCGGCGAGCTTTCACCGTACCAATCTCACGCCGGAATCGGCCGCGGAGGCTGTCGGCCAGGTGTTTCTCGGGGTCCGGCTTCAGTGCGCCCGTTGCCACAATCACCCATACGACGTCTGGACACAGGACGATTATTACGGACTGGCCGCTTACTTCTCCAACATCGACATCAAGGTCCTGAACAACCAGCGTCGCGACCGATTCGACAAGCACGAGATCAACGGCGACGTGGTCGTTCATCTCTCGGGCCGCCCACGGATGGTCCAGCCGCGCTCGGGCGAGATGATGGGCCCCAAGCCACTCGGCGGTCCCAGTCCCGAACTGTCTGGCGACCCCGACGCCCTCGACGACCTGGCCGACTGGCTGACGCGCGACAATCCCCAGTTCGCCCGCAACATGGCCAACCGGGTCTGGTTCCACCTGCTGGGCCGGGGGATTGTCGATCCGGTGGACGACTTCCGGGGCTCCAACCCGCCGTCGAACCCCGCCCTGCTGGACGCGATCACCGACCATTTTGTTGCGAACGGAATGCGGTTGAAGCCGCTCGTGCGATGGATCATGACCTCGCAAACGTACGGGTTGGCCTCGACCCCGAACGAGACGAACGCCGACGACGAGGTGAACTTTGCACGGGCTCGCGTCAAGATGCTCCCGGCCGAGGTACTTCTGGACGAGATCGGTCAGGCGCTCGACCACCGGGAATCGCTGGACCGGTCCAGCGGTCAGACCCGCGCCGTGCAACTGCCCGGCGTGAAAATGGGGGGTGAGTTCCTGAAGGTCTTCGGCAAGCCCGATCGTCTACTGACCTGCGAGTGCGAGCGCTCCGAGGCGACAACGCTCGCCCAGGCCTTCCAGCTCATCAATGGTGAGGCGGTTCGCGAGCGTCTTGAAGCCCGTGACAATCGGATTGGCCGCTTGCTGGAGGCTGAGGTTTCCGAGGACGCACTCCTCGAAGAACTTTATCTGGCGACCCTGAGCCGTAGGCCGACCGACGAGGAACGATCCGGGGTTCTGTCCCACTTGTCGAGATCCGACGATCAACGCAAGGCCTGGGAAGACGTCGCCTGGGCACTCCTCAACAGCAAGGAGTTCTTGCTGCGACATTGATCCCAATCCGGGTAATGCCGCAACGATCGATTTGTCGAACCAACAGACTCGATCCGAACAGGAGTTTGCATGTCGTCACTGGCCGTTCTCTGCAGTATCAGTCTCGCCATGATCGGCCAGGCCGCCGAGGCCCCTCGGGCCACGGCCGACGCCCGGCTCGACGCCGCTCGCAAAGGGGCTCAGGCCGCGGGAGACGCGACCGTCCAGGGTGACTATCAAGCCCTCGCCGACCTGACTCACCCGAAGATCCTCGAGTTGATGGGCGGGCGCGACAAGATGATCGAGCTCCTGACAGGCCAGATGGCCAAGTTCAAGGAGGAAGGCTTCCTCATGGAGTCGTTGACGATTTCCGGGCCCGGCGGGATCGAAAAGCAGGAGGCGAACCTCTACGCCGTCGTTCCCACGACGCTCAAGATGACGATCCCCGGTGGAACGCTTACCAGCAACTCCTACCTGATCGGTGTCTCCGCCGACGACGGCAAGACCTGGACCTACATCGACGGCAGTCCCGGTGCGGAGACGATCCGAGGCATCTTCCCGGAGCTTCCTCAATCACTCGAACTGCCCGAGAAGACGCCACCCAAGATCGAACGTGATTCGTCCGACAAGTGAACAATCACAATCCTGCGCTGACCTCTGCCCCTGGAGGTGCCGGACCATGAACCGTGGCTGTGCCGAATTTCGCGCGATGGGCCGTTTGACTCGACGCAACTTGCTGAAGGCGGGCGCCGTCGGGGGGATCGCCGGGCTTGAACCTTCCGACCTTGCTCCGCGCCTCGGAGGGATCGACCGGCCTCCCGGCGCGGGCGAAGCAAATCATCTTCCTGCATCAGTGGGGCGGCCCCTCGCACATCGACACCTTCGACATGAAGCCCGACGCCCCCACCGGCATCCGGGGTGAGTTCTCGCCGATCCAGTCGAGCCCTCCCGGGCGTTCCCTGCACCGAGCACTTGCCGCGGTTCGCGACGATGCTGGGCAAGTTCGCCCAGGTTCGCTCGGTGCATCATACGATGAAGAACCACAACTCGGCGGGCTACTACAGCCTGACCGGCCACGCCCCGCCGGTCGACGACCAGCGGCTGCGCGATACCGTCGAGCTGTACCCCGCCTACGGCAGCACCGTGGCGAAGCTGCGACCGGTCGACGATCCGTCGATCCCGACGTTCGCCGCGTTCCCGCATGTCATTCGAGACGGCAGCGTCACCCCCGGCCAGCACGCCAGCTTCCTCGGCAAGCAGTTCGACCCCTTCTTCATCGCCCAGGACCCGAACAAGCGTGACTTCCGGCTCCCAGAGCTGAGCCTGCCGGATTCGCTCCCGCTAGGGCGACTCGACGATCGTCGGGGCCTCCAGCGCCTGATCGACTCGCAAACCGATCTGCTGGCCAGTTCGGACGCGGCCCAGGGAATCGACGCCTTCTACGACCGTGCCCTGACGATGCTCGCCTCGCCCAAGGTAAAGCGGGCCTTCGACCTCTCCCAAGAACCGGACCACATGCGCGATGCCTACGGTCGCGACCACCTACGGCCAGAGCTGCCTGCTCGCCCGTCGGCTGGTCGAGGCCGGTGTGCGGTTCGTCACCGTCTACTTCGCCCCGTCGATCGGCGGCGCCGGCTCGAACGGCTGGGACACGCATCAGGACAACTTCAACGATCTGAAGAAGCGCCTGCTCCCCATGACGGACCAGACCGTCCCGACCCTCATCGAGGACCTGGAGTCTCGCGGGTTGCTCGACGAGACATTGATCGTCTGGATGGGCGAGTTCGGCCGCGGCCCGAAGATCGGCGATCGCGACGGCAAGGGCCGCAACCACTGGCCCCAGTGCTACACGGCCCTGCTGGCCGGCGGCGGCATCCGTGGTGGCGCGATCCACGGTTCCAGCGACAAGAACGGCGCCTACCCGGCGACTGAGCCGGTCAAGCCGGACGACATCGCCGCGACGATGTACTGGGCCCTCGGCATCGACCCCCACACCGAGGTCTACGACACCCTCGGCCGTCCCCTGCAAATCGCCGCCGGCAACCCGATCACCAGCATCTTCGGCTGACGCGGTTTTTATAAGGCGAACACCTTCCACCATCTCATGAGCAGGATGGTGGAAGGTGTCCATCCGACACGTCCTCGCACCGACCGACCGAGGGTTCGGTCGTTGCAACGCCCCAGGTTTCCGGTCTCTCGACCACGCTCAACCCGGCGAGGCTCAGTCGGCTGAGCACGACCGGCCAGTGCCGGGCATAGCTGTGGTCGTTCATCGTGTGCCGGCACTCGATCGTCTCACGGTCGTAGCGACCGAGCACCCGCACGCCCCCCGGCGCCCGGCCGAGGGCGCGGCGGACAGCGTTCACGCTCGGGGCCTTTACGTAGAATCGACCACCCATCGCAGGATTCCCTTGGCTCTCAACCCGTTGCGCGGCATGTTGGGGGGAGCGAGGCGTGCGTGTGACCGCCACGGTCTTCTCGACGCGCCCTCTCAAAACCCGACACGCCCGCGGTCCGATCGGTTCAGGAGCCCCCGTCCATGAGCGACACACCACCGAGCACGATCCGTGCCCACCAGACCGAGCAGGCCCTGGAACTGGCCTGGGAGGGGGAACCATCGACGCGCGTGCCATACCGCCACATTCGGGCCGAGTGCCCGTGCGCCTCGTGCAAGGACGAGTGGACCGGCGCCCGCATCCTCGACCCCGACTCGATCCGGCCCGACCTGAAGCTCGAAGGCATGGAGGCCGTCGGCAACTACGCCGTGCGGCTCTCCTGGAACGACGGCCACAGTTCCGGCCTGTTCACCTGGGAAGTCCTGCGACGGCTCGCGGATGAGTCGAGGGATGGCTCAACGGGAGCGGGCGGGAACCCGTCGCCGGGAGCCTCGTGAGGATCATGGTTGTGGGCTCGGAATCACCGGGAGGCTTTCGAATCCACCGCCCATGCCGCCCATGCCGCCCATGCCGCCCATGCCGCCCATCATGGACGATTCCGCCCGCCGCGCCTTGGCCCGTTGTTCGGCGATCTGGGCCTCCAACTCGGCCTCGCGGAGCATGGTTTCGAGATATTCGATCGTCAGACTTCCGTGGCCGGTCGGGGGCAGGCCGGTTGCGGAGATCTCCGACTCCGAACGGATCATGACGATCCCGTCCTCCTGGACGCGGTAGTCGAGCGCGAGCTGACCAAGGACGAGCGACAGCGCCGTTGTCATCGGCACCTCCTCCAGATCGATCACGACCGGCGAATCCATCGTTCGCTCCGCCTCCTGGAGACTCATCGGGTCGACGTAGAACCGGAGCCCCGGCCCGTGGTCTCCTTCGGCGTGGTGCTTCATGGTCTTGAGGACATCGGCCAGCGGAACCTCCTCAGCGAAGCTGAGGGTGATCGGTTTGTGGAGCAACAGCCACGCCTTTGCCGCCGGGGTGCTGACGGGAACTGCGAGGGTGGGCGACGGGAGATTGTCGGATACTGTGGCGGTGATGTACAGAATGCCGTCCTCCTTGACCCAGTAGTCCAGTCCCAGTTGTCGCAGGGCCAATTTCAGCGTCGTGGCGAGCGGAACGCCCCGGAGGTCGAGCGTGATCGGCGAGGTCAACGTCTTCTCGGCCTCGGTCAGTCCCGCGGGATCCACGTAGATCACGAGGCCGGAGTCGTCCGAGTCGCCGTCCTTCTCGCCCCGTGGCGCCTCCTGGATGTAGCTCAGGACGTCCTCCAGGGGGGTCTCGACCCCGAACGGCATGTCGAGCGGTTGCTGAAGCGTCCGCCACGTTCGGGCCGCGGCGGCGCTGAGGGGATGAGGCGGCTGGTCCTCCTGCGGGTCGAACTGCTCGAGCTCCTCACCACCCCCGACCCCGACCCCGCCCCCGCCAAACTGCGCCGAGGGCCTGGCCGCCGGGGATCTCGGGCAGGCCGTGGGACAGGGCGAGAAGGAGCGCGGCGAGCATCCCGTGTCGAATCGAGCTGCGTGCGGACATCGAATCGTCTCCTGCTGGTTGAGGCCGCGTTGTTCGTTCACAAGAACCTTGGGCCCTCGAATTGCGGGCGGACCGTGGACGTCCGCCCGGAACCCTGGACGTTCTCGACCCGGCTTTTCTTCGATTCGAGAGTCAACCGCCCGACGTGGTAGGATGAGAATCGTCCGGCCCGCGTGCCGCCGGTCGAGCGTCGCCGTCGGCAGGACCGCGACCTTGGACGCGCCGGGTTCGATTCGGGTTCCGAAGATAATCCGGTGGATCGGGGTTTCCCATGACCGATCGCCCGACCCTGACCGTTGCCCTGCCCACGTTCCAGGGCGCCCGGCACCTGGCCGAGGCCCTGCGAAGCATCCTCGCGCAGCAAGGGGCCGATTTCGAGCTGATCGTCTCGGACGACCGATCCGAGGACGACACGATCGACATCGTCCGCCAGCTCGCGGGCGACCGAGCGCGGATCGCCATCAACTCCGAACGGCTGGGCCTGGCGGGGAACTGGAACCGCTGCATGGAGCTGGCCCGGACACCCTGGGTCAACATCTTCCACCAGGACGACGTGATGCGCCCCGGTCACCTGGCCCGGCACCTGGAGGTCATCCCGGGCATGTTCGACAAGTCCGGCCTGGTCGCGAGCGTGGCCGAGGTGATCGACGACTCCGGCGAACCGGTCCCGGAATCAGTCGTCGAGCCGGGTCGGGTAGACGTCGAGGCCGTGTCGCCCGAGGCGTACCAGGGCCTACGCTTGAGCGGGCTCGTCACGCACTACGAACCCGGTTCGTTCGTCCCCGCCCTGGCCGTGGGCAACCCGATGCGCTGCTCGGCGGTCACGATCGCCAAGGAGGCTCATGCGGACCTCGGCGGGTTCGACCCGTCGTATCGCTATGCCCTGGACTGGGACTTCTGGCTGCGGCTCGCGCGGAGCTACGCCGTTTCCTGGATCGTCCGACCGACAACCGTCGCCTTCCGCTGGCACCTGGCCAGCGAGACGCACACGTTCAAACGAGGCACGCTTGACCTGGACGAGCAGATCCGGTTGCTCGATGTCCTGGACACGGAAGCGACCGACCAATCCCGAGACGTCCGCCTCTACGCCGCCGCCTGGCGAACCGACGGCTCTCCCGAGCGTTTCTGAACCGGGCGTACGATGCGTTGAAGCTTGGCGACGCGGCCCTGGCCCGGTCCTGCCTGCGGCGCTCGGTCGGGCTCTGGCCCGGCATCCTCGGCACGATTGCCCGTGACCCGAGATTCGCCGCCCGGCTGTCGACTGTCGTCTTCTCGCCGAGTTGGATTTCCCGACGATCGAGGGAGTGAGATCAGGACAGCGCGTCGAACAGCGCGGCAACCTCTAACCGGAAGCCAGGGAGGACATCCTCTCCTTCAAGGATGTAGCCGCGACGGAGCCGCGAATCCCGGCCACCAAGGCGGTGGACCTGGACCGTTCGGGTTCGCGGGTTCGGGATCCAGATCAAGGGAACGCCGGCCGCAAGGAAATCCTCGATCTTCGAGTCCTGATAGGCCACCGTGACGGTCGGTGTGACGACCTCGACGACGACATCCGGCGCGATCCTGGCATGACCATCACGTACCGGACCGTCCGGCAGTCGGTCGCGACGAGTGAACGCGGCGTCAACCACGCGGATTTTGTTGGGATCATCTGGAAAGATCTGGAAACCACAGCGAGCCCCGTTCACGATACCTTGTAGGGTCGGGTTCGCATAATTGCCCAGGGCGGCAACGATTTGAACGATGAAGGCATCAAGCCGCTGACCTCTCGGTATTCGCGGGATCAACTGACCGTTGATCAACTCAGGCAGAGGACCTTCCGAGATTCGAAGCAAATCCTCTGGTGTACCGATCCTTTCGGGAGCTGTTTCCATTGTCTCGAACCTCCCTTGCCGCGGGACGTAAGATACTGAGATAATAACGGATTACTGATCGACTGTCTGCCTGCGCACGACGCGAGGATGGCCTGTATGGATCTCGTCACCACGATCGGCCCGACCCCAGCCCGGCCGACCGAGGCGAACGTCGCGCCGACGCAATTGCCGCTGGTGCCCCTGGCCGCGCCGCCGACGCCCCCCCTGCCCGCCTCTCGTGCCGAGATGGAAGCGCGAGGCTGGCACGAGGTCGATGTGGTCTTCGTCACCGGCGATGCCTACGTCGACCACCCTTCGTTCGCCAATGGCATCCTCGCCCGGGTGCTGGAGGCGGCCGGGTTCCGCGTCGCCGTGCTGGCCCAGCCGGACTGGAAGAGCGCCGACCCCTGGCGGACCTTCGGCCGTCCCCGCCTGTTCTTCGCCGTCAGCGCGGGGAACATGGACAGCATGATCAACCACTACACGGCCAACAAGAAGGTCCGCAACGACGACGCCTACAGCCCCGGCGGGCGGATCGGCCTGCGCCCCGATCGCGCCACGATGCCCTACTGCCAGCGAGCCCGCGAGGCGTTCCCGGGGACCCCGGTGATCGCCGGCGGGGTCGAGGCAAGCTTGCGACGGCTGGCTCACTACGACTACTGGTCCGATACGGTCAAGCGGTCGATCTTGCTCGACTCCAAGGCCGACCTCGTCGTCTTCGGGATGGGGGAGCAGGCCATCCTCGAAATCGCGCGCCGTCTGGATGCCGGCGAGACGGTCAAGGACCTCCGCGACATGCGGGGCGTCGCCTACGCCCTCGGCGCGAAGGAAGAACCCCCGGCCGATGCCTTGATGATCCCCTCGTTCGATGAGGTGAAGACCGACAAGCGACGGTTCGCCCTCGCCACGAGGACCATCCATCAGGAAACGAACCCGCTCAACGCGAAGCGGCTGATCCAGTACCACGATCGTCAGGCCGTCGTCTGCAACCCACCGGGGCTACCGGTCAGCGAACAGGACATGGACCGCATCTACGGCCTGCCCTACACGCGACGGCCGCACCCGATGTACCGGGGGGAACCGATCCCGGCGTTCGAGGCGATCAAGGACTCCGTGACGATCATGCGCGGCTGTTTCGGCGGCTGCACCTTTTGCTCGATCACCGCCCACCAGGGCCGCATCATCCAGTCTCGCTCGCGCGAGTCGATTCTGGCCGAGTTGAAGGCGATGGGTCAGGACCCGGAATTCAAGGGCATCGTCTCCGATGTCGGCGGCCCCACGGCCAACATGTATCAGATGCGCTGCACCAGGCCGGAGGTCGAGGCGAAGTGCAAGCGCCTCTCGTGTGTCCACCCGAAGCTCTGCAAGCTGCTGGGCACCGACCACGGCCCGCTCGTCGAACTGTTGAAACAGAGCCGCGAGGTCGAGGGCGTCCGCAAGGTGCTGGTCGCCTCCGGGGTCCGCATGGACCTTGCCCAGCGTTCGCCGGAGTACCTCGAACAACTCGCCGCCCACCACGTCGGCGGCCACCTGAAGGTCGCCCCGGAGCACACCGACCCGGAGGTGCTGCGCCGGATGAAGAAGCCCGAGATCAACGACTACAAGTCGTTCGACCAGGCATTCAAGCGGGCCAGCACCCGGGGCGGCAAGCCGAAGCAGTTCACGGTGCCGTACTTCATCGCCTCGCACCCGGGCAGCGACCTCAACGCCATGATCGACCTGGCGCTCTTTCTGAAGCGAAACGGCTACCGGCCCGACCAGGTGCAGGACTTCATCCCCGCGCCGTTTGACATCGCCACCGCACTTTACTGGACAGGGATAGATCCGTTCACCGGCGAAGAAGTCTATGTTGCCAAGGGATTGCGAGATAGGAAGATGCAGAGGGCGTTGATGCAATTCTTCAAGCCCGAGAACTACTTCATGGTGCGGGAGGCACTACTCAAGGCGGGGCGCGGTGATCTGATCGGAACTGGGTGTGATTGTTTGATCCCATCCAGTCCGCCCAAGGCAGCGATTGAGGCACGGAGACGGCGGGCGAACGGGGTTGCCGGGGGCGATCATTACCATTCGTTGGGGAATCCGTCGAAGGGCGAACCGGCCGGCGAGCGAGGCTTGCCGAATCCGGGCTATCGGCCGGGGCGGAAGACGGCGGGTCGGCGGGACAAAAAGCGCGAAAGGTAGAGCGACTGTCGTTGACCACCCCTCAAAGACCGTGGGTTCGAGCCGTACGTTGTGGGCAACGTCGAGGCTCGGTCACCGCGGCTGATCAGGCCCTCCCGAGCCATGCACTTTTCTCCTGAAGAGAGAACGACATGGCCTTTCCACTAAATGGTAAATGCTAAGACACCAAAGCATGGTTAAACTGGCATACAACATGAGCAATCCTATCTTTAACGAAAAGCCAAGCTCCCCAAATTTCGATGAAGGGAGAAGCACGTTTATCATTTTTTGACATAAGGTATGACTCATATAAAGCGAATAGGAAATTTCGCCCAGGAAAACGGCGGGCCAGAACGACCACAATGAATGGCATTTTTCGCCGAGCCCGGCAAGGACTGCAATGAGTGCGAAAAAGCAGGAAAGGAGGGACACCACGACGACTCCATGCATTAACGTATAAGTTGATGCCACAACCGCAAACATTAGCAATTCCGGTAACCATCGCCAAATCATCGACTCGCCGCACCCCGGAAGACCTCGAAGAAGCCAATAGGCCCCGATCCCAGCGAAGAATGTTGGCACGACCAAGACCAATTCGTAGTATGCCCGCGTCGCCCAACATGTCATCACGGCGGCTGCGGCGGCCAGTGAGATACCACTGAAGACCGTCGCCCGAAGCGGGGTCCTTAAGTGTCGCATGCTTATAGTAATCACCAAGGGAAATAATAAATATGCGAACCATTCTGAACTGATGGACCAGGACGGATAATTCCAACTCAAGCTGAAGTCTGGCACCCATGTCTGTACTAGGAACAAATTCAGTATAAAATCATGTGCCGAGTACCCCGTGTCCGTCAGTTGATGTCCGGCGAAGCTGCTCACCCATGCCATCACTGCCACGGTTAACAAGGTCATCAAATGAACTGGGTAAATTCGCATGAGCCGCGCGGCCTGGAATCGAAGAATCTCCGCCCCGCTCAAACGCTGAAAGCGATCTGAATAGTTGTAAGCCAGGACGAAACCGCTAAGCATAAAAAATGCGGGGACGGCCATGTAACCAAATCGAACAAATGGGGAAAACACATCCATGTCCGTAAATAGTGTTAATATGTCGTTCCAGAAGTGGTATAGCACGACCCAGAGTGCCAGGAACCCACGCAAGGAGGTTAGAGCTACTATTTCGCCGGGCCGTCGCACATCCGAGCCGGCTGCAACCACCGACCTTCGGGACATCCCCACGATGGAACACTCCATTACACGCTCAAACCGGCGGCTTCAATATGACCACCGTCGGCATGTATATCACGGCACCAGACACATTAATTCAGCTTGCCAGCCTGTCTATCACCGATCGGTTGGCCTTACTTCGGTTGGCCCGGGCCGTCTCATCGGGATTAGATGGCTCCTTCCAACTGGCGGTCTGCACCCCCCAGTCCGCTAACCGCGAATGACCGCTAACGGCATACTATTCGAACAAGCCATGCAAGCGACCGTCAAGGTGGTAGCCCCGGACAGGCGCCCCGGCTAGAATCGCTTCATGGAGCACCTGATCGACATCGCCACCTGCATGTACTACACCGGCCTCGACCCCTTCACCGGCGAGGAGGTCTACACCGCCCGGCACCTTCGCGACCGCAAACTTCAACGTGCCCTGTTGCAGTTCTTCAAACCGGAGAACTATTTCGAGGTTCGGGAGGCGTTGCTGAAGGCCGGCCGGCAGGACCTGATCGGGTCGGGCTGCGATGCCCTGATCCCGGCCAACCCACCGCGCGAGGCGCTCCAGGCCCGGATGAAGCGGGCGAACAGGACGTTGGCGGAGGGCCGGTACGTCCATACGATCTCGAACGGCGAGAAACCGTCGAGGTCGAAACGCCCGTCACGTGGCGCGGGTTCCTCGGCAGGCTATCGACCGGGACGGAAGTCGGCCCAACGAGCGCCCGGCTCTTGAGAAAACCTCCCCGACTCATGCGAACAACCCGCCTTTCCCGCTCCGCGCAGACGCCCGGGGGTGTGAAGGCAGCGAGCCGGAGCGTCGTCTCGCGAGGCGACCTACCCCGGGCCAACCCAGGTGATTTGATGAGCCCCCGTCCGAACCGTCCTCGATCGCGACCCCGGCATTCGTCGGCGGCCCGCGTCGTCCACCCCAGTTGCCACGAAAGCGGCTCAACGCTGGTCCGGAGCCGGTCGCCGAACCTCGACCCGACGCCTTCCTCGGTTGCCCCGCCGGGCCTTCTGGCCGAACTGGCGGCCGATGTCGCCGAGCGAGTCGAGCGGGCGGTCTTCGATGATGGCCGTCGCGCGGACCGCGAACTCTCGACGGCCCTGAAACGTCGCCGTGACCTCGGCGTGCCCGACCAGCGATTCGTGGCCGAGTCGGTCTTTGCCGTGTTCCGATGGCGAGGCTGGATCGAGCCGCTGGGGCCGTTGCGCATCGAGGAGCGGCTGCTGCTTTCGATGATGCTGGACTCGACCGACATCCCGGCGCCTTGCCGGGTCTGGGCGCGGATGATCGGGGCCGATCCGGGAGCGTTGATCCCGCTCGGAGACGCGCCGAACTGGAAAATGCTCTCCGAAGGGTTCCGACGGTTGGTTCACGATCGGGACGCGATCGCCGACCCCTGGCGGCTCTTCCCCGCCTGGTTTCGCGGCATGCTCCCGCAACCGCCGGGCGACGTCCCGTCCAGGGGCCCTACAACGATTTCCTGCGATCGCTCCAGACCCGCCCTCCCCTGTGGGTCCGTTCCCAGGGGCGCGATCCCGAGGCCGTCTGGGGCGAACTTCGCAAACTGGGAGTCAAGCCGTGGGTTCATCGTCGGGCGGCTCGAACCGCCCGGCTCGATCACGATGTGGACGTCTACCATCTGCCGCCATTCGAGCGGGGCGAGCTCGAGATCCAGGACCTGGCCTCGCAGGCCGTCGCGCTGACCTGCGCTCCCGAGCCAGGGGATCGCTGGTGGGACGCCTGCGCCGGGGCTGGCGGCAAGTCGCTGCACCTGGCCGACTTGATGGGGGGCAAGGGAGTCGTGGTCGCCAGCGATTCCCATTCAGGACGGCTCAAGGAGACGGTTCGTCGGGCTCGACGGGGCCCTCACACCAACATCTCCACAAAGCTCTGGGATGGCAAGGGTGTCGCCGGCAAGCCGGGTAGTTTCGATGGTGTGCTCGTCGACGCCCCTTGCTCGGCCATCGGCACCTGGAGGCGCAATCCCGATGCCCGCTGGTCACTCGCGCCGGAGGCGATCAACCGTCTGGCCGAACTTCAGGGTCGTCTCCTGCGCGCCGCGGCCGCGGGCGTCAAGGTCGGCGGCACGCTGGTCTACTCGGTCTGCACCTTGACGCCCGCCGAGACCGCCGAGGTCGTCCGCGGCTTCCTGGTCGAGCATTCCGGCTTTCGTCTCGACCCCTTCCTTCATCCGCTCAACGGCTCGAAAACCGATGGCATGCTGCGGATCTGGCCTCATGAGTTCGATTCCGACGCCATGTTCATTGCCCGCATGATGCGGACCTCTTGACGGGTTCTCCTTCGTCAGAAGGAGTTGGCATCGAGCTTGCTAGATCACGTTCACCTATGGCGTCATGACCCATCGGATTCGTATCCTGGAAGCGAGCGATCTCGGTTCGCCTTGCGGGGGCTTACCCATGTCGTGGGGGTGCTCATGGAGGCGCGGTCGTACTTTCTTCCGCCTGACCTCAACTTGAGGAATCGCGATGAAGGAGGCACTGAAGGTCGTTCTGTTGTTGCGAGAGAGCGATGTGGCCGGCGAGGACCTGGGTCGCTTGCTGCGCGCGGTCGGTCTCGTGGTGGTCTCAATTCGATCGGACGACGAACTCCTGCGAGTTTCCCGGGAAGATGTGGACCTGATCATCCTGTCGGCGCCTCCCGAACGCCCGGCTCGCGATGCGCTGGTGCGCCGACTGAAGACCACGCCCGCCCTGTCGGACGTGCCGGTGCTCAGTTTGCACGAGGCAGGCCCGCCGGAACCCCGCGACGTGCTGTTCGACGCGCTGGGAGACGGTGTTGCGCTTCTGGACGGTAACGGAACGGTCGTCCGCTGCAACCGGGCGATGGCCGGGTTGCTCGGGTTGGAGGCCGACAAGGCCATCGGTGGCGACTTTTTCGCGATGGCCGCCGGGTTGACAATACGGCGAGGTGATCTCCCCGGCTCGTCCCGGCGCGAGGTAGTGGAATGGACACGCGGTGATCGGGACTTTCGGGTCACGGCCGCGCCGCTGGCGTCGTCGGGGTTCGGAGAAGCCCGCCTCGGCCTCGGCCACATCCTGGTGGTCGTGACCGACATCACCGAACTCCACCACCTCAGTGAAAGGGCGTCCGAGGCTGCCCCCGCCAAGGTCGCCGCCGAAGCGCGGATCGAACAACTCGAGCGGGACGCCCGGTTGCTCCAACAGTTCACCGCCCAGAGTCAGGCGCGGGGCGTCACGTTGCCCCAGGGTGCCCAACCCTTGCGTTCATCAAATCCCGAGGTTTTTTGCGAACTCATCATCGCATACGAAGACTTGCTGGAACGTGTGATCGACCGTCTGACCTACCGGGTCTCAGACCCGCTCTCCGGAACTTTGCGGGAACTGGCTGCCCGGCTCGGCCGGCTCGGCGCGGGGCCTCGGGACGTGATCGAGTTGCACGGGACGGCGCTCCGAAACAAATCCGTGGGCATGCCGTCCTCTCAGGCTCGGGCCCTTGCCGACGAGGGCCGGCTCCTGGTCCTGGAGTTGATGGGGCACCTGGTCTCACATTACCGCCACACCGGGGGGGAGTCGGCCGGGCCTCCCTCGACCGGGAATCGCCCGGGAGTCGAGGGCCAAGCCGATGGACGACACGTTCCTGATCAAACTCTACGTGACGGGTCGAACGCCTCGATCACAGGCGGCGATCGCCAATCTTCGCCGGATCTGCGAGGCCGAGCTTGAGGGGAGGTACGAGCTCGTCGTCATCGACGTTCTCGAACGCCCCCAACTGGCCGAGGACGAGAAGATCCTGGCGACCCCGACGGTCATCAAGGAATTGCCCCTGCCGATCCGAAGGATCATCGGCGACCTTTCGGACGTGGAGCCGCGTGCTTCTCGGGCTCGATCTGCGCGATGCCAGGTCCGGCTCGACCGCGGTGAAGAAGGAGCAGGACGTTGATCGGTGATGCAACAGGATCCGGCCTCCGCAAGCTCGCGACCCGGATCGAAGGGTTCGATCTGATCGCCAATGGCGGCCTCCCGCGAGGACGGGCCACGCTCCTGTCAGGCACCTCGGGCAGCGCCAAGACCGTCTTTGCCACCCAGTTCCTGGCCGCGGGGATCGAGAACGCCGGTGAGCCGGGGGTCTTCGTGACATTCGAGGAACCCGCCGAGGACATTCGTCTGAACATGGAAGGTTTCGGCTGGGACATTCGCGGCTGGGAAACCCGGGATCGCTGGGCCTTCGTGGATGCCTCCCCGGAAGTCACCGACGAGCCGGTCGTCGTGCTGGGGGAGTATGACCTTGGGGCGCTGCTGGCTCGCCTTGAGCACGCTGTCAAACGTGTCGGCGCGGTTCGGGTGGTGATCGACTCGCTGGGGGGAATCTTCACCCAGCTCGACGACCCCGCGACGATACGCCGCGAGTTGTTCCGAATAGCCGCGCGCCTCAAGGCCCTGGGCGTGACGACCCTCATCACCGCCGAGCGGACCGAGGAGCATGGCGCCGTCTCCCGTTACGGCATCGAGGAGTTCGTCTCCGACAACGTCATCATCCTCCGCAACCTGCTCGTTGAGGAGACCCGGAGGCGGACAGTCGAAATCCTCAAGTTCCGCGGGACCAACCACCAGGGGGGCGAGTGGCCCTTCACCATCACGCCAGGGCGTGGTATCGTCGTGCTACCGCTCTCGGCCCTCGAGTTGAAGCAACGATCGTCGGAAACGCGCATCTCTTCCGGGAACAGCGTGCTGGACCGCATGTGCGGTGGTGGTTTCTTTCGAGACTCCATCATTCTCCTTTCCGGACCGACCGGGACTGGCAAGACGCTTTTGACCACGGAGTTCCTCATGGGAGGTGCGGTCGAAGGCTCCCCCTGCCTTCTCTTCGCCTTCGAGGAGAGCCGCGAACAACTCATCCGTAATGCCTCCGGCTGGGGCGTCGACTTCAGCCGTCTGGAGAACGAGGGCAAGCTGAAGATCGTCAATGCGTACCCCGAGTCGATGAGCCTCGAAGATCATCTCATCACCATGAAATCGGTCATCGAGCAGTTCCAGCCCCAACGTGTGGCGGTAGACAGCCTCTCCGCGCTGGAGCGCGTCGCGCCGATCAAGAGCTTCCGAGAATTCGTCATTGGCCTCAGCTCGTTCATCAAGCACAAGGAGGTCCCTGGCCTGTTCACGGCCACGACGGCCTCGCTACTTGGTGGTACCTCGATCACCGAGACGCACATCTCGACCACGACCGATTCGATCATCCTGCTTCGCTACGTTGAGGTCTTCGGACAGATGCGCCGAGGCATCACGATCCTGAAGATGCGTGGTTCGCGCCACGACAAGGACATCCGCGAGTTCACCATCGATTCGCATGGGATGCACATCGGGGAACTCTTCCGTAATGTCAGTGGTATCCTGTCAGGCAATTTCGCGCACGTAACTCCCGGTGAGCTGAGCCGACTCGACCACATGTTCACGGAAGAACCAAATCTGCATGGTCCGGTGGAACCGGGATTCGAGCAACCATGAGCAGCGACTTCACGCGAACCGGGGCATGGGAGGCCGAGCGGTCGGCCATGCAAGCCTCCTTGCGGTCGAGCGAGGCGCGGTTTCGCAACATGATCGAGAAGAACGCCGATGGCGTGCTGGTCATCGACCGAGGCGGTCTGATCCGTTACGTGAACCCGGCGGCCGAGGTCTTGTTATGTCGGGACGCCGTCCGATTGATTGGCAGCCCGTTCGGCATCCCCATCCTCCCGGGCGAGACGACCGAGCTCGATCTGCCCTGCCCCGAGGCCGACTCGCGGATCATCGAGATGCGGAATGTCGAGACGGAGTGGGAAGGTCAACCCGCCTATCTCGCCTCGCTCCGCGACGTCACGGATCGCAAGCGTTCTGAAGACGCAATCCGGCAAGCTGAGGAGCGTTATCGCCGGATCTCCGAGGCGATCTCCGACTTCACGTACTCATTCCGCGTGAGTGACGACGGTCGCTTGACTCTGGAATGGCTTACAGACGCGTTTCTTCGCGTCACGGGCTACTCGGCCGCCGAGGCCCAGTCGATCGGCTGGGCCCGCCTTATCTACCCGGACGATCTCGACCGTGCCCGAGAACACATCGACCTCGTGCTGTCCGGCGAGAGCGATCGCTGCGAGTTGCGGATCGTCACGGGGTCTGGTGAAGTGCGCTGGCTGAGGAACTCGGCCGCGCCCTGTGCGCGATCCGGAGAACAACTGCATCCAGCGAATCTACGGGGCGGGACAGGACATCACGGAACACCGCCGTCTTGAAGACGAGTTGCGCCATCGCATCGAAGAACTCGCTGAACTCGATCGTCGAAAGAACGAGTTCCTGGCGATGCTCGCCCACGAACTGCGAAATCCCCTGGCCCCCATCCGTAATGCCGTTCAAGTCCTGCGCCGCGTCGATGAGCTTGAGACATCGCAACGCATGCGCGAGATCATCGGCAGCCAGATTGACCATCTGACACGGTTGGTGGATGACCTGCTCGATGTCACCCGAATTACGCACGGCAAGGTTCCGTTGCGAATCGAACCGACGGACCTGATCGCAGTCGTCTCACTTACTATCGAGCCGCTGAGGCCCCTGTTCGCCGAGCATGGAATCGACCTCACGATTGCGACCGGAGCGGCCCCGATTTGGGTGATGGCTGACCCGGCACGTCTGCAACAAGTTCTCGCGAACCTGCTGCAAAACGCATTGAAATATACGGACTCGGGTGGTCGCGTGTCGGTCGAGACGAATCAGGAGGCCGATGAGGTCGTAATCCGGGTCCGCGATTCCGGCATCGGGATCTCCGGCGAGATGATTCCCAGGATCTTCGATCCCTTCTCGCAAGCGGACGTGTCCCTCGACCGTAGCCGTGGCGGTCTCGGTGTCGGCCTGACACTGGCGCGGCGACTCGTCCAGATGCATGGCGGCGAACTGATCGCAAACAGTCCGGGATTGGGGCTCGGAAGCGAGTTCGTCATCCGATTGCCCGGAGTGAACGCGGACGGCCAGTTGATCGAGATCAAATCAGAGACGGCCGCG
The DNA here is from genome assembly GCA_963779675.1 of uncultured Isosphaeraceae bacterium. Taxonomy (GTDB): domain Bacteria; phylum Planctomycetota; class Planctomycetia; order Isosphaerales; family Isosphaeraceae; genus CAVZZM01. The sequence goes on along the minus strand of CAVZZM010000008.1, from coordinate 572,699 downwards.
TCGATTTCCCGCTGCGATTCGGATAGGAATGCTCGACCACCAATCCTCGTCGTTGACGATAACGTGGATGCCGCTCACAGCCTCTCGGTCCTGCTCAAGCTCTGGGGACACGAAACCCATATCGTTCACGACGGTTCCGCGGCCATCGAGGCCGCGCTCGAGATTCATCCTCGCGTAGTGCTTCTCGACATCGGCCTGCCCAAGCTTGACGGTTACGAGGTCGCCCGGACACTCCGTTCGGAGCCAAAGCTGACGACGCTTAAGATCGTCGCCATGACGGGATACGGCCAGGCAGAGGACCGACGCAAGTCTCGTGATGCCGGCTTCGACATTCACCTCGTCAAACCCGTCGACCTCGATCAACTCGAAGCGATCCTCTCCGAGTCCGTCGCCCGGGGTTAGCCGGGCACGTCAATCAAGCCCGCATTGGATTAGCGGGCGTTGTTCGTGGAGACAACCACCCGGGTGGGAGGCTCGCCCTCGACAGGTTGAATGGTCGGTTCGAGCTCAGGCAACTCCAACCCGGCGACGGCCGCCTCCCGGCTCGCGACGTTGAGTGGCTCCGGGAGCAGCCCCAGGATCAATGACAGCGACGCACAGACGCCAACGGCCAGCCCTGTCGCCCACGGGGTGCGAGGTTCGAGAGGGCGAGAGTTCGGGTCGGGATTGCGGAGGTACATGTAGATGACGATTCGCAGGTAATAGTACGCTCCGATCGCCGCGTTCAGCACGCCGATGACAGTCAGGATCAGGAACAGTCGGCTATCCGAGCCTTCCACCGACAGTGCCGAGGCAAAAATATAGAGCTTGCCCCAGAACCCAGCCAGGGGCGGGATTCCCGCCAGGCTGAACAGGCACAGGGCGAATGCCAGGGCGAGGAGAGGTTGTGTGCGCCCCAGGCCGATGAGCTGATCAATCGACTCGACCGGACGGTCGGGCGTGCTCAGCGCCAGGATCACGCCGAAGGCACCGAGAGTCATCAGGGCGTAGACCCCCAGGTAGAAGATGATGGCTTGACCACCCGGGTAAGCGCTCGCACCACCAGGCGCATCACGAAAGGCGACGGCGATGCCAATCATCAGGTATCCGGCATGGGCAATCGACGAGTATGCCAGCAGACGTTTGAGATCGTTCTGAAGCAGGCCCATCGTGTTGCCGAGAGTCATGGTTACCACAGCGAGGATGAAGGCCAGCAACACGGCCTTGTCGGCCAACGCGCCGGTGCCACCCATCACGGCGGTCAGGACCCGGAGCATCGCCACGAAGCCGATGGCTTTCGGGACCCACGAGAGCAGCGCGGCGACGACAGTCGGTGATCCCTGATAGACGTCCGGCGCGTAAAAGTGGAACGGGACGGCCACGGCACGGAAGCCCAGCCCGGCCATCACGAATAGCAGGGCGATCAGACGCGAAGGCCAACGGTGGACGGCCTGCGTCGCCCTCGAAGGCGTGCATGATGTACGAAAGGGCCTTCAGGTTGCTCACCCCCGTCAACCCGTAGAGGTACGCCAGGCCAAACAGGAACAGAGCCGAGCTGAAAATGCTCAGATAGAAGTATTTCGTCGCCGCTTCCCGGGTGGCCGGTGTTCGTTTCGGAAGGTAGAGCAGCAGGTACGTCGGGATGCTCACCAGTTCCAGCCCGGCGAACAGTAACACGAGTTCGTTCGCACCCGTCACGATCATCGCGCCGGCATGGATCAGCAAGATCGCGCCGAAGAACTCGGGCGCCCGACCATCTTCCACCTGATCGTGTGCCAGGGCGATCAGGACCAACCCCATGAGCAGCAGACCGAGGCGTGCGTAACCGGACATGGCGTCGTTCAGCATGACGGCGCTGTAGGCGATGGGGTCGGTGCTGGTGTGCCACACCGAGAACAGAGCGATCAGGGAGACGACCAGAGCGGCGACCGAGGCGATTGACCACACCCGTCGCGAGGTGCTGATGAACGCACCGGCCGTCATGATGACAACGGCCGACAGGATCAGCAGGATCTCGGGCAGCAGGACCGTCAGGGTCCGCTGGAAGGCGAAGAGGGCGTCGTTGCTCATCAGGGGCGGTCCTGGTCCGGGAGGGTTTGGACAAACGGTCCCGCGGCCCCGAGCCCGGCCTGGTGAGGTCAACCCGGGCCAGATCGGAGACGTCGGTGCCGTTGAAGTCAATGCGGATCGGTCCGGACGGAGAGGCCGTGGAAGCCATGAGCCCCCTGTCAGCCTGGTTCACGGTCATCCCTGCGAACCCCGGCTCCTGGACCGGCTCGACGTAGAAGCGATCGACATAGGGTTTGACCGCTGGGCTGATTCGTTCGAAGATCGGTCGCGGATAGACGCCGATGGCCACGATCAGGACCATCAACGGCGCCAGTCCGGCCACCTCATGCCAGCCGATCGGCCGGATCACGTGTCCGTGACGTTCGTTCGCCTCGCCGTGAACTGAATCGTGCGATGTGTCATGGTTCGGTTCACGAAGCGGTCCGAAGACCACCTTGCGAAGCATCAAGAGCAGATAGTAGGCCCCGAGAACCATGCCGATCGTCGCCAGCACGGCGAAGAACGGGTCGCGGTGAAGGCGCCGACCAGGATCGGGAACTCGCCGACGAAGCCGTTGAGCCCGGGCACAGCCGCCGATCCCAGCGACGCCAGGATCAGGAAGAAGGCCAGGAGCGGCAAACGATCCCAGAGGCCACTCAACTCCGACATCTCGCGGGTATGATATCGCTCGTAGAAGATGCCGACGCAGGCGAACAACGCCCCGGTCGTCAAGCCGTGGTTGACCATCTGGATGACCGCTCCATCCAGGCCGGTCCTGGTGAGCGTGAACATGCCCAGCGCAATGAACCCCATGTGACTGACCGAACTGTAGGCGACCAGCCGCTTCACGTCGCTCTGCGCCATGGCCGTGAGGGCCCCGTAGATGATCCCGATGACCGAGATCGTCGCCAGGAACGGCATCAGGTAATAGGCGCCGTTTGGCGTCATGCCGAGGTTGAACCGCAGGAAGCCGTAGCTACCGACCTTCAGCAGGACGCTGGCCAGCTGAATCGAGCCCGCCGTCGGGGCCTCCACGTGCGCCAGCGGCAGCCAGGTGTGGAACGGAAACAGCGGCACCTTGACGGCGAACCCGGCGAACAGGAGCAGAAAAATCAGCGTCTGGGGGCTGGTCCACGAGGTCGTCGACTCGTACTGCCAGGGGCCCCAGGTCAGGTTGGCAAGACCGGCGGTCAGCTCGGGGATCGAGAACGTCAGCACATGTCCAATGCTGTGGTTGCGGTGGACCAGCACCAGCGTAATGACACCCAGCAGCGTCAGCAGGCTGCCGGCCAGCGTGTACAGGAAGAAATAGATCGAGGCGCGCCGACGCTCCGGCCCCCCGTAGATGCCGATCAGGAAAAACAGCGGGACCAGTGTGAACTCGAAGAAGATGTAGAACAGCACGACGTCCAGACTGGAGAACAGCCCGAGCAAGCCCGTCTCGAGCGCCAGCAACAGGGCATAGTGCAGCGGGGCTCGCTCCTTGACCGACTCCCAGGACGAAAAAATTGAGGGGATCATCAGGAACGTCGTCAGGACCAACAGAGTCAGGCTGATGCCATCGAGCCCGAGAGCGAAGCGAATGCCAGGCCCGTTTCCCAGGTTGATCCAGGGGAGCCCCAGGTGACCGCCGCTCTGGAACGCAAACTGGTACTTGGCGGCCGTCGTCGTGTCGAAGTTGACGGCCAGTACCAGGCTCAACCCGAGCGCCACCAGCGACGTGCCCAGCGCGAACCAGCGTGCTGTTCGGTAGTCGCTCGATGGCCAGAAGGCCAGGACCAGCGCCCCGAATAGCGGGAGCAGGACGGTGATCAACAGCAGGCTCGCCATCGCGTTGTCCTCATCCTCGTCATCGTCAACCGGGCCGTGCGGCCCCGTGATCGTCGCGGCGTTTTACGTGCGTGCCCGCGTCGTTCCGGGGGTCGGGGCCTCGCCGGCCCCGACCCATCGTGCGTTGCTCGATCAGTAGAACAGCAAGAACATCAGCAGGATCGCCATGCCGAGGGCCGTGGTCCAGGCGTAAAGCTGGATCAGGCCGCCCTGCAACGGGGAGAGCATCTCCCGACCCATGAACCTCGGGGCCCAGGCTGTCAACCTCACGAGGCCGTCGACCACGTAAATGTCGAAGTATTTGCTAACCGTCGCCAGGGCCCTCGTCGGCATGATGATGAGCACGTCATAGATCTCATCGATTCGGAACTTGTTGTAGGATGCGTTGTAGAGCGGCCTCAGCCCCCGGGCCAGCTTGCTGGGAATCGCGCTTCGCGTTGCGTACATGGCCGCGGCCAGGGCGATCCCGCCGACACCGGCCAGAGTGCCGATGATGATGGAGGCCCAGTCGGTATGGTGTTCGGCGTGGCCGAGGTGCGTCGCGAAGTAAGGCGTATACTCGATGATCTGATGCTCAAACCAGTGGGTTGGCGGTCCGAATAGTAGACCGACCAGCATGGCACCAATGGCCAGGAGGACCAGCGGCACCCAGATGATGGGCGGGGACTCGTGTCCGAAGTGGTCGTCGTGATCATGCCCGTGACCGTGCCCGTGCTGGGGGACCGGTTCGTCGGTGGCGCCGGGGTCGGCCGAGGGAGGTCGGCGGGGCGGTGGGGATCCCTGTGGTCGGGTTGCTCGACGGCAAAACCGGCCGCCGCGGCGGCCCGCATCGCGGCCTCGTCGAGGCCGGCGGGGGCCTCGCTTCCCAGGGCCGCCGCGTACTCTCGGGCCTGGGCCGTCTCGGGTGCCGGGGTATCCACGGGGAGAACGGGGTGGGGATGGACGACGGCGTCGATTTCCGGCTGAGCCTCGGGGTCATCCGGGCTCGGCAGCTTCTCGGGGCCGAAGAAGGTCAGGAAGAAGGCCCGGCCGGTGTAGAACGCGGTCAAAAACGCGGTGAAAATCGCCGTCCAGTAGATCACCGTGTAGACCACCCCCCAGCCGAGTCCTTCCACCTCGGCCGCCTCGCTGGCGAGCTTCAATGCGGAAAGGACCTCATCCTTCGACCAGAAACCGGCGAACGGCACGATGCCGGCCAGCGCCAGGCCGCCGACCGCGAAGGTCCAGCATGTGTACGGCATCCGGTGCCGCAGACCGCCGAATCGCCGCATGTCGATGACCCCGCCCATCGAGTGCATCACGCTGCCCGAACTGAGGAACAACAGGGCCTTGAAGAAGGCATGTGTGAACAGGTGGAACATCCCCGCCACGACGGCCAGTTGACCGACGCTCCCCACGCCCGCCCCAGGGCCATGAACATGTAGCCGAGTTGACTGACCGTCGAGTAAGCCAGCACGCGCTTCAGGTCCGTCTGCGTGACCGCGATGGCCGCCGCGAGCAGAGCCGTGGCACAACCGATGATGCAGATGATGAGCTGGGCAATGGGCACGCTTGCCACTAGCAGGCTGCAACGCGCGATCAGGTAGACGCCGGCCGTCACCATCGTCGCAGCGTGGATCAACGCCGAGACGGGCGTCGGGCCTTCCATCGCGTCGGGCAGCCAGGTAAAGAGCGGGATCTGAGCACTCTTCGCCGTCGCCGCCCAGAACAGGAGCAGCACGATCCCGAGTGCGCTCCCAGTATTCGAACAGGCCGAGAATGCTTGTGTTCAGGATGTTGTCGTAGCTGAGCCGGCTGAAGCCGCCCCCCGGATCGGGCGCGATGCTCCAGAGCCAGAACAGCGCAATGGCGAAACCAACGTCGCCAATCCGGTTGACCAAAAACGCCTTCACGGCGGCGTCCGCGGCCGATGGTTTGGCATACCAGAAGCCGATCAGCAGGTAGCTACAAACGCCGACGCCTTCCCAGCCCACGTAGGTCAGTACGAAGTTGTTCGAGAGGACCAGGGTCGTCATCGCCGCGACGAATAGCCCCATCTCGGCGAAGAACCTCGCATAGCCGGGATCGCCCGACATGTAACCCACCGAGAAGATCGCGATGATCAAGGACACGAGCGTGACCATCGAGATCATCATCGTGGACAGTCCGTCGATCCGTAGCTCGATCGGAATGTGAAGGTCGCCCGCATCGATCCAGCGGTACACCGTCACGGTGCTGTGGACCTGTGCGGTGTCGTCCGCCTGGCTGTCACGGACCTCCAGCGCCGTTCCCACGGCGGAACCGCGTTCGCGACGTTCCGCCGGCTTCAGAGAGAACAACAATCCCATCGACACGACGCACGACAGGCCGATGCCGAGGATCACGGGCCAGTGCGAACGCTCTTTCAGCCAGCGTCCGCCGGCGGCGGTGATGACCGTTCCCAGCAGGGGAAGGAACGGCACCAGCCAGGCGTTGCGGAACAGGAACCCACTCACGTCTCGCGGCTCCTCGTCTCGATGACTCTCGGGGCGTCGAAAGGGCCGCTCGCGGGCCGGGCCCGACGGGCGTTTGCCCTGGGATCTCTCGTCATTGTGCCGCCGGGTCGTGTCTTCGGGTCATGGAACGGGCGTGGTTGAACGTGTCGGTTCATCCCACCCCTGGCTCGATCCGGCCCCGTGGTCTGGGCTGGTCTAGTCACGTCGTAGCAACCAGTCATGTTGCGGGTGTTCCGGCTCGATCCCGGAAGGGGTCAGGTGCGGATACGACTCCGGGCCGGGGGTCGCGTCCAGAGGCTCGGCCTCCTCGGGACGGTCGAGCGTCGGCGATGTCCCCGGTTCGCGGATGTCCTGCCAGATCGTGACGTCCAGCGACTGCGTGCGGTTGAACAGGACCAGGATCAGGGCCAGGGCGATCGCCGCCTCGCTGGCCGCGACCGTCAAGATGACGATCATGAAGACCTGACCGGTCCAGTTCCCGTGATATCGGCCGAACGCGACGAGCGTCAAGCTCGTGCCCTGGAGCATCATGTCGGCCGACAGGAACATGACGATCAGGTTGCGGCGAGCCAGGAACCCGACCATGCCCAGGGCCATCAACGTGGCCCCGACGATCAGGTAGTTCGTCAGGATGTCGAAGTTGAAGCTCTCGGGGGACATTGTGGGGCTCGACTCTTCTTGGGTTACGTTTGCGTGACGCTCGGTTCGGACCTCGGAGCGTCGTTCTTGAACCGTCGGGTTCCGATCGGTGATTGCCGAACCTAACGCCCGCCCGTCACGGGACGCATCGGCGGTTTCGGGGTCGCGATCGCCACCGCGCCGACAAGGGCGACGAACAAAATCGCACCGACGACCTCAATCGTGATCAGATGGTCGGTATAGAGCGTCGCCCCGAGGCCCGCGACGTGTGGGACCGGAACGCCTTCGGGGGTTTCCTTGGCGGTCGGCGTGATGATCCGCGCCGTGTCCGCCCGGACCGCCTGGTCCACGACAGCGGCGACCTCGGTACCCGGTCGCAGTCCCGGCGCATCGGCCAGTCGGGCGGTCACAAACAGGCGATCAGGCGCCGTCCTGGCGGCCAGCGGCTCGCCCGTCGGGGACTTGACGGCGACGAGGGCATAGATCAGCGTCCAGAGCAGCAGGAAGCAGGCCAGGGTGGCCCGTGCCGGCGAGCGGGCCGTTCGATCGTAGAGAGCCTGGCCTGTCGACTGCGCCAGCATGATCACGAACAGGAAGGTGACGATGATCGCCCCGGCGTACACGATGACCGTGCCCGCCGCCAGGAACTGCGCCCCGGCCTCCAGAAACAGACCTGCCGTGGACAGAACGACCGCCGCGAACCACAGGGCACTGTAGACCGGGTTGCGGCTGGTCACCATCAGAATGCCGCCCAGAACCGCGGCGATTGAGAAGGCATAGAAAAACAGTCGCAGTAGGATCGGCCCCGGCGGAGTGAACAGGCCCATCAGCAGGAGCACGGCGAGGACCGCCAGGGCAAAGCCCGCGATGTGGACATTCCGGGGCTTCGACGACCCGTGCCGGTGCGGCAGCATCAACCAGGTGCCGATGGCCCCCAGGACGATCGAGGCGACGGTGAGCAGTTCTTGCGTCCTCATCGACGGTCCTCCCCACCTCGCACGATGCCCGGGTTCTCCGAGCTCGGGCCGGGGAGCGTCCGACGCTCGGGCTCGACACCAGCCCGCGTGGTGGTCGTCAACGCGGTCAGGGCGGGCGGCGGGTTGCCCGTTCTCATCGGTTCGGCATCCTTCGTGAGGTCGAACACCGAGAGCAGCTTTTCCTTGTCGTAAATCATTTCCTCTCGAGAGAGACCGGTGATGTCGTACAACTTGGTGAGCTCGATGGCGTCAACGGGGCACGCTTCCTCGCACATGCCGCAGTAGATGCACCGGAGTTCGTCGATCACGAAATCCTCTGGGTACTTCTCGCGGCCGTCCCAGTCGTCGGGAGCGGTGGCCCCGACGATGTCGATGCAGTGCGCCGGGCAGGCGGTGGCGCAGAGCATGCACGCCACGCACTTGACCCGACCGTTTTCGTCCTTGTTCAGCCGATGGACGCCTCGATAGTTGTCCGACCGCGGTGACTCCTCGTCGGGGTACTGCACGGTCTGGACCCTGCCGAGCACCGCCGACGTGACGGTGTGCCGGCCGGTGATCCACAGCCCCTCGGCGATCTGTGGAAGGTACGTCTTCTCGTACCAGGTCAGCTTCGGCGGTTCCAGCCGCTTGAGGCTGGGGTTGTCAGATCGCACGGCTGCCTCCTACCTTGTGATTTCGCAGTCCGAATAAAAGGTTCCAAATGACAGGTTTCCGATTGCCGTCACGCATAGAAACTCGGGGGCCTGAAAGCCGAGATCGAGCGAACGGAGCGTTGCCGTGCAATACGAACCTGTGTTCTGGGAGCTGTCCTCTGAAAGAAAACTTTAATGTCCACTCTTGGAATTCATGATCTGTCCGCTGTTCTCGGGTCGTTCCATCACTCCCGATTTCAGCCCCGAAGCAGTTGCACGATGCCCGCCGTGGCCACCAGGTTGATCAGGGCCAGGGGAATCAGCGTTTTCCAGGCCAGGTCCATCAGCGTGTCGTAACGGAACCGGGGCAACGTCCAGCGAACCCACATGATGAAGACAATCACGAAGAACACCTTGCCAACCAGCACCAGTGCCTTCAGCAAGGCGCTCAGGGGACCGGTCTGCTCCTGGTTCAGGAAGGGGAAGTCCCAACCGCCGAGGAACAGGATCACGACCAGGAAACTGACCGTGATGACGTGCAGGTACTCGCCGAGGAAGAACATGCCGAACTTCATCGCCGAATACTCGGTATGGTAACCGCCGACGAGCTCCTGCTCCGACTCGGGCAGGTCGAACGGCAACCGGTTCGTCTCGGCGAAGGCGCTGACCAGAAACAGGAGGAAGCCGATCGGCTGGATGAAGATGCCCCAGGCCGGCAGCCAGAGCGAGCCGTCGCCGAAGTGGAACATCCGGCCAGCGTCCTGATAGTTGATGATGGTGTTCAGGTCGAGCGAACGGGCCAACAGGACGATCCCCAGGATCGACATTCCCAGCGGAATCTCATAGCTGATCAACTGGGCGCTGGAACGCATGCCGCCCAGGAATGAATACTTGTTGTTCGACGACCAGCCGGCCAGGATCACGCCGTAGACCGCCAGGCTGCCGATGGCGAAAACGTAGAGGATCCCCACGTCGATCCCCGGCGCGATCTGGAACTGCATCACCTGGCCGGGCCCGACCGGCCCGAACGGCACGACCGCGAAGGCGATCGTCGCGGTGATGATCGCGATCGACGGCGCCAGGACATACAGCGTCTTCGACACGTGACCCGGGATGACGTCCTCCTTGAGGATCATCTTGGCCCCGTCGACCAGGGCATGGAAGAACCCCGTGCGGGCCAACGGCCGGATCAGGGCGAACTCGGCCCCGGCCCGGTTCGGCCCGACGCGGTCCTGCGACCAGGCGGCGATCTTACGCTCCAGGAGGATCAGGTAGGCCACGGCACCCTGAGTCACCCCGACCACGATCAGGATCTTCAGCAAGATGCCCAGCAGGTCCAGGTCCAGCCACTGCATTGCAGGATCGCCCTCGTTCGCGTCTCGGACCGTTTCTCCGGATCGTCGCGTCCGGTCGGTCGTGGCCCAAGGCGCTCCGGCGGCCTCGGGCCTCGTTGAGTTCAAGCGTTGCGACTACCCTTGGGGGTGGGCTCGCCGGGCCGATCCCCCTTGTCGCCGCGGGCCGTCAACCAGGGGTCGCGATAGACGAACGCATCGCCGTTGGCCATCGCGGGTTCGCTCAGGGGCTGGCCGAAGGTCGGCAGCGTACCACCACGGGCGGCGGCGAAGGCCGGCACGGTGCCGGCCAGTTCCTCGAGCACCTCTCGCGACGGGATCGGCCCGGCCCGCGGTTCAGCAGGATCGCGAAGAGGTCGAGGTCCGGCAGGGTGCCCTCTCGCGGGGGCAGGGCGGCGGCCGCGTACTGGAGCCGTCCCTGAGAGTTGACGTAGCAGCCCGCCTTCTCGGCGAACGTCGCCCCGGCCAGCACGACGTCGGCCGCCTGGGCCAGCTCGGTCACGTGAACGTCCTGCACGACCAGAAACTCGACGTTCGGCCGGAGTTGCCGGGCGTCCGCCGTCGGAATAGGCCGGGTCGATCGCGTTGGCGGCGACGTAGAGCCCACGGAACTCGCCGGCCGCGATTCGCCCGACGATCGTCTCGTAGTCGATCAACTCCCCCTGGAAATGCTCCAGGATCGAGACGACGCCGTTGACGTTCGGGCACTTCTCGGCGTGGATCGTGAACGGCCGGGGGACGACGAAACTGGTGTCGCCGGTGCGGCCCTTGCGCTGGTCGGGCGTGAAGGTCACGTCGTCGCCCCGCGTCGGGACCGGCCCCAGCGCCAGTACGGCGTCGGGGTCGAGTCCCTTGAGGTAGGCGGCCATGCAGGTAGGCCTCCTCAACGGTCAAGAACGGCGAGAAAATGCCGGCGAGTTTCCCCCCGGCGGCACGGACCTGTTCGAGCCCATCGCCGGCCGCGGCCAGGGCCCTGGTCGGCCGGGGCCGGCTGAAGGTCGTTGTTCTCGCGGACGTACATGGCCCGGAGCAGGTTCGGGTCGTTGGCCGCCTTGTAGCTGTACGCGGCCCTCGTCGCAGATCCAGTAGTCGTTGACCTCCGGGTTGTTCCGGGCGCGTAACCGCCAGATCTGGCCCCGGTTCTCCTCGACGTAGATGTTGCAGCCGGTCGAGCAGCGGGTACAGATCGAGTCGTGCCGCGACAGGAACCAGTACCGCTGCCGGTGCAGGAAGTCCTTGTCCAGCAAGGCCCCGACCGGGCAGAGGTCCACGACGTTGCCGGCCAGCGGGTTGTCGAGCGGATGGTCGGGGAACACGTCGATCTCGGCGTGGCTGCCCCGGCGCATGACCTGAAGCTCGTCGGTCTGGGTGATCTCGCGGGTGAACCGGACGCAGCGGGTGCACATGATGCACCGGTCCTGGTTGAGCTGGATCTGCTCCGAGACGTCCTTGCGGGGATTGACGATCCGCTCCTCGACGAACCGGTGGGCCGCCTGGCCGTGCTCGTAGCTATAGTCTTGCAGGCCGCACTGGCCGGCCTGGTCGCACACCGGGCAGTCGAGCGGGTGGTTGATCAGGAGATACTCCATGATCATCCGCTGGTGGGCCTGGACCTTCTCGCTGTCGGTGACGAGGACGGTCCCGTCCTTGGCCGGCGTCTGGCAGCCCGGGACCATCTTCGGGATCATCTTGATCTCGCCGGTCTTCGGGTCCTTGCTACCGACCTCGACCTCGCACATCCGGCAGTTGGCCACCACCGACAGCGCGGGGTGCCAGCAGTAGTACGGGATGTCGATGCCGAACCGCTGCGCGGCCTGGATGGCGTTGAGCCGCTCCCCCTCGGGGAGGGTGTATTCCTGGCCGTTGATGATGATCGTCGCCATTGCGGAGCCTCGCGTTTCGTGTTCCCCGGAGAGTATCTTCCCGACGCCCCCGACCGACCTTTCCTTGACGGAGTCGCCGACCCTACTTGGGTGGGCCGATCCCCAGGTGCGTCCAGGATGGCGCGTCACTGGCCGGGAACGACTCCTCGGAGGCCTCCTCGACCGGGTCTTCAGGGTCGGGAGGGTTGACCTGCCCGGCCGGGGCGATTTGCAGTGGGGCCCAGGAGTTGGGTCCTGGTATCGGTGTCGTGGGGTCGGGCATGGTGGCGTTCGAACTGTAGGGCGAATCGCCGTGAACGATGGCCACCTGGAGCGGATTGGGGGCCGCCGAGGGCCGCTGGTGCGTGCGGATATAGTCCTCGAGCTCGGGGCGGAACTTCGCCACGGCGTTCTTGACTGGCCAGGCGGCGCCGTCGGCCAGGCCGCAGATGGTGGTGCCGGGCATGATCCCCATGTTGTTGGCGAGGTTGAGCATGACGTCGAGGTCTTCGATCCGCCCGCCGCCGGCCTTGATCCGCTTCATCGTCTTGTAGAACCAGGTCGTCCCCTCGCGGCAGGGGGTACACTGGCCGCAGCTCTCGTGGGCGAAGAACCGGCAGGTGTTGTACGAGATAATCGACCATGCTCGTCTGGTCGTCCATGACGGTCAACGCGGCGGTGCCGAGGCCGAGGCAGCCGGTCTTGCGGATGTCCTCGAAGTCGAGCTTCGTGTCGAGTTCCTCGGCCGACATCACCCCCATGCTGATGCCGCCGGGCACGACCGCCTTGGCCTGTCGGCCCTTCCAGACGCCGCCGGCGTGCTCGTCGATCAACTCACGGGCCGTGACGCCCAGAGGCAGCTCGACGCACACCTGGCGGTTGACGTGCCCGGAGACCGTGTACAGCTTCGGGCCGTAGCTCTTGGGCGTGCCGATCGACTTGAACCAGTCGGCCCCGCGCTCGACGATGTGGGGCACGCAGCCCAGCGTCTCGACGTTGTTGACGACCGTCGGCTTGCGGAATGCCCCCTCGACGGCCGGGAACGGCGGCTTGATCCGTGGCCAGCCCCGCTTGCCTTCGAGGCTCTCGATCAGCCCCGTCTCCTCGCCGCAGATGTAGGCCGCCGCGCCCCGGTGGACGTAGACCTCCAGGTCGAACCCCGAGCCATAGATGTTCTGGCCCAGGTGCCCGGCCGCGCGGGCCTCGGCGATCGCCCGTCTCGAGGATTCGGTAGGCGTTGATGTACTCGAACCGGATGTAGATGTACGCCGTGGCCGCCCGCGTGGCGAAGCAGGAGATCAAGATGCCTTCGAGGAACTGGTGGGGGTCCTTTTCCATCAGGTGGCGGTTGTTGAACGTCGCCGGCTCGCTCTCGTCGGCGTTGACGCACATGAGCGTCTCGGTGCGGTCCTTCGGCAGGAACGTCCACTTCAGCCCGGTCGGGAAGCCCTGCCCCGCCCCGCCCGCGCAGTTCGGACTCCTTGACGAGGTTGACGACCGCGTCCGGGTCCATCTCGGTCAGCGCCTTGCGGGCGGCGGCGTACCCACCGCGCGACTCGTAAACCTTCAGCGTGTGGCCGTCGGGCACGTCGAAGTTGCGGGTCAGGACAGGTTCGAACGTGGCCACCTTGGGCTCTCCAGGTTCGTGCGGTTCGCTCGGAGACACGGATGAGTCGCCGCGTGGGCGGAACCCGTCACCGGGCCTCGGGCTGGTTCGCGGTTGCGGCCGTCGGCCGTGCCGAGCGGTCGATCTGGCTCGAATCACTCACCTTCGGCGGACAGAGCACCGGCGTCGTCGGCGCCGACGCGACGGGGCCTTTCTTCAACTCGTCCAGCATCGTATCCACCGTGGCCTCGTCCAGCGGGCCGAAGAACCGCCCGTCGTCGGCCAGGGCGCACGGGGCGTAGTCACAGATGCCCAGGCACTCGGCGAACTCGACGGTCAGCGTGCCGTCGGCCGTGGTCTCGCCCGGCTCGATGCCCAGCCGCTGACAGGCGTGTTCGAGCAGCTCGTCGCCGCCGCGGATCATGCAGGAGAGCGACCGGCAGACCCACACGCCGCACGTCGCCGATCGGGGCCTGGGGGAAGAACCCGTAGAAGCTCATCGTGTCGTGGACGTCGGCCGGCGCGATCTCGAGAACCTCGGCGATCTCGGCCATCGCCTGGTACGGCACGCAGCGGAAATGCTCGATGCACGATGTGCAGGGCCGGCAGCGTCACGGCCCGCTTGCTCGGGTAACGCGGGATGAACGCGCGAATCTGCTCGCGGATCTCCTCGGTGAGCATCGGCGTGCCTGGTCGTCGCGTCGGCGGCCATCTCAACCTCTCGAAATCGGGTTCACCGCGGAGTGCGCGAAGAACGCGGAGAGATCAGAAGCCAATCCAGCTCAACCTTCGAAATCCTCGAGATGGCACGCATGCCATCCCGGCCGTTGAACCTCGTTTGATCCTCTTTTCACGATTCTCTGTCGTTCGCTTCTCTGCCCCTTCGCGGTGTTCTTCGTTATCGATCCAGTTCCGCCGCGATGATGTTCAGGCTGCCCAGGATCGCCACGACGTCGGCGATCAGGTGGTCCTTGATGATGTGCGGGAAGATCGGCGAAGTGGATGAACGACGGCGGCCGGGTGCGGACCCGCCAGGCGGTCTGGCTGCCGTCGGCGACGAGGTAATAGCCCAGCTCGCCGTTGGGGCTCTCGACGGCCGCGTAGATCTCGTCCTTCGGGCTCTCCATGCCGCGGTTGGGCATGATCAGCTCGAAGTGCTGGATCAGGCCCTCCATGCTGTTGTACGCCGTGGCCTTGTCCGGCAGGGGGAACTTCTCGGCGATCGGCACGTTGACCGGCCCGTCCGGGGAGCTTGTCGACGGCCTGCTCGATGATCCGCAGGCTCTGGTTCATCTCCTCCATGCGGACCTGGAAACGGGCGTAGCAGTCCCCCTCGGTCGCGTACGGCACGTCGAACTCCAGCTCCGGGTAGGCCAGGTAGGGCTCGTCCTTCCGCAGGTCGCGAGTGACGCCGCTGGCCCGCGCCATCGGGCCGGTCGTGGACAGGCTGATCGCCAGCTCCTTCGGCAGCACGCCGACGCCGCGCATCCGGTCGGTGAAGATCCGGTTGCGCAACAGCAGCCGGCTCATGTCGGAGAGCGCCTTCGGGGCCTCGTCCTGCAGCCGGCGGATCTTGTTCAGTACCTTGCTCGTTGAAGTCGTACAGCACGCCGCCGACCCGCGTGTAGCCGGGGTGGAAGCGGTAGCCCGACATCTCCTCGTAGATGTCGTAGATCACCTCCCGCAGGTTGAACAGCGTAGAGGAACGCCGTGAACGCCCCCAGGTCCAGCGCCGCGGCGCCGGTGCAGAGCAGGTGGTCGCTGATCCGCGACAGCTCGCCGATGATCGTTCGGATGTACTTGCAACGCGGGGTCAGCTCGATGTCGAGAAGCGTCTCGACCGCGTTGTGCCAGGCGATCTCGTTGTAGGGCGGGCTGATGTAGTTCTTGCGGTCGGCGATCGTGACGTACTGGTTGAAGTTCAGGTGCTCGCCGAGCTTCTCGAAACCGGAATGCAGGTAGCCGATGTGCGGCGTGGCCTTGACGATCCGCTCGCCGTCGAGTTCCAGCACCAGGCGCAGCGTCGTGTGCGTCGCCGGGTGCTGCGGCCCGAAGTTCAGCGTCCAGTGGTACTCGCGGCTCTCGGTCTCGACCCCGGACTCGTCGAGCAGGTTGACCGGCATGGAACCCTCAACGGGTGCGGGAGGCGGATCGGCGGAGATGCGGCGGTCCAGTTCGTAGAGGCAACGATCCGGTGCGTGACGAAGCGGCCGGGTGGAGGCCAGGGCAAGTCGCCGGGATCACGAACCGCATCGCGCTGGCCCGGCCCGCTCACGACTGCGCCCGGGTGATGCGGGGGAAGTTGTGCCGCTCGCCGCGACCGCGCAGCGGGTAGTCCTTGCGGAGCGGGAAGGCGACGAACTCGCTCGGGCATCAGGATCCGGCGCAGGTCGGGGTGGCCCTCGAACCGGATGCCGATACATGTCGAAGACCTCCCGCTCCATCCAGTCGGCACCGAGCCAGAGCGGCACGACCGACGGCAGACGGGGGTCGGGGTCGTCCACGCCGGCCTTGATCACGATGCCGGTCGCCGTCTCAAGGTTCAGCAGGACGTAGTGCACCTCGAACCGGGGACGGTTCGGGTCGCGGCCGGGATACTTCAGGTAGTCGACACCGCCCAGTTCGGCGAGCATGTCGAAGCCGCCCTCGTCCTTCAGGGACTCGGAGCGCTTCGAAGAGTCGCGCCGGTGGCACGAACGCCCGCAGGTTGTCGCGAAATCGCTCGGTTTCCGGCGGCGAACCGAGGACGCGCCCGAGGATCTCCAGGGCCCGGACGCGTCCCGGAGAGAGGTCGGTGTCCACTGTCGGTGGCGCGGGGTGCTCGTGCTCATCGTGGTTCCGTGCGGGCTCACTTCGTTTCGTCGGCCCGACCGGCGCGGCCCCGCCGGGCAGTCGGTAGCCGAACCGGTCCTCGTCGCCGCGCTCGTCCGCCAGGGCGAACCCGGCCGGCAGTTTCCGCTTCTCGGTCAGCATCTTCTCACGCTCGGCCAGCTCGGGCAGGCCCGTCCCGAAGACGCGACCGCCCCGCTGGACCTTCGCCTGGAGGTCCATCATGCGACCGCAGGATCTGCTCGGGACGCGGCGGGCAGCCGGGGATGTAGCAGTCGATCGGGATGAAGCGGTCGACGCCCTGCACCACCGCGTAGGTGTCGAAGACCCCGCCCGTGCAGGCGCAGGCCCCCATGCTGATGCACCACTTCGGCTCGGGCATCTGGAGCCAGATCCGCTGGAGCACCGGCATCATCTTCATCGCCACGCGGCCGGCGACGATCAGCAGGTCGCACTGTCGGGGGGAGAACCGCATCACCTCCGCGCCGAAGCGGGAGATGTCGAACCGGCTGGCACCGACGGCCATCAGCTCGATCCCGCAGCAGGCGGTGGCGAACGGCATCGGCCAGAAGCTGTACTTGCGGCACCAGTTGACGACCGAGTCGACGCTGGTGACGATCGTGTTCTCCGGAACCTCGAGCCCACCCATGGTTCGCGGCTGGCTCGCGGCATTGGTCAGAATCGGGACTCGGAGGCGGAGGGCTCGGCTCTAACGCCATTCGAAGACTCCCTTACGCCAGGCGTAGGCAAACGCCGCGGCCAGCACGGCGATGAAGACGAGGATCTCGCCGAAGACCACACTGCGGAATTCGGGTCGGATGCCGATTCCCAGCAGGGCCGCCATCTGAGCCCCGTCCTCGGCCTGCCGGGTGACATTCGCGAGATCCACACCGGCGGGCTGGGACGCGGGTCGGCGGAAGTCCGCGACGCTGCGGAATGCGGGGCTACCCACCTCTACGGCCGGGTCGTTCAGCCCGGCGGAGGCCGGCGGGTCCACCACGCTCCACTGCGCCACGGCCCAGGGATACAGATACATCAACTCGACGTCGAACAGCAGGAACGCGATCGCGATCAGGTAATATCGCACGTCGAACCGCTGCCGCGCATCGCCGATCGGGTCCATCCCCGATTCGTAGGGCATCTGCTTGACCATCGTCTCGCGCCCGCGGCCCGGGCTGAAAACGGCGCTGACGGACAACATCCCGACAGCCGTCAAGATGCCGACCAGGATGAACAGGAAAATCGGCGTGAATTCCGTTCCCATGACGTCGATGTTCGCCTGGTGGGCACGACTTTGTGAAAGTGTTCACGAAGTCGGGCCAAAGAAAATCCCAGCCAAGAAGCCGGGACGACTGTATCGAAAACGTCGAGACTACCTCGCGAGCGACAAAGATATCGGTAATCCCCCCGGGCTCGCAAGGGGGGAGCGCCAAAACTTGTCGCTCAGCCGAACCTGCACTGTCCGAATTTTCAACTGGGACAGCGCCATTGTAAGATCTGCCTGTTCCCAGTCAACGTGTCGCCGCGTCTCGGGGCCACTGGACCGCATGGCAGGGTGGTTCACACGCGAAATCGGCGGCCGTCGAGCCAGTCATCGTGAGCTCGACGGCCACCGTCGGAAGGGCGCTGTCGCTCGATCCATGAGGATTCGGGCGGATGTCGCACAATAACCTCGTTGTCCCGTCAATTCGGCAGAATCGGCCGATCGATCAGCGACTCAACTTCCGGTGGGACGGCGATCCGGTTCGTGGGCACCCGAAAGGACTCCCGCTCGCCCGGCCGCGTTCGGCCGCCGTTGCGGTTGGGTAAGCGGCCGGTCGCGGGCCGCTCGAGCGGCGTGAGCGGGCGCATCAGGTCCAGGCCATCATCCGCCCGGTCCTGAGTGACCGGCGGGGCCTGGTCGAGACGTGGATCGTCGTCGGTCGCACCGATCGCGGTTCGGCCTCGTCCCGACCGGCCGGTCACCGGCGTGGACGCCGAGCGGGCCGCTTCGAGCCTTCCCGCCGAGACCTCGCCCAGCAACTCGGCACGGCGACGCGGGTTGCGCTCTCGAAGCGCCTCGAAGAAGAGCTGTTGCCGGGCCGCCTGGTCCTCGTAGAACGTGTCGCCCCGGTTCGGAACGTAGGCCCGGTCGGGAGAGATGGCGGCCGCGGCGTCATACGCGGCCTGCCCTCGGGTCGCCTGATAATACGGCACACCACGGCCCCGGCGCGTCGTGTTCGAGCCACCGAACAGGTCGGGCTCGAACCCGTTGATCGACTCGAAGTAGCTGCCGGTCGCCTGGCCGCCGCGGGCGATCGACGATAGACGCGCCTGGTTCGGCAAGGCGCGGTTCTCGTAGAAATTCGGATAGACGAACGGCCGGTAGGCCATGTTCCACGGATCGTACGGGTCGGTCGTCCACTGGGCCGTGGCCTGGGTCGCGGCGAGTAGCAGATAGGCCAGGCCGAGGCCGGACAGACGGATCGCGTGGCGTCGCGCGGACATCAGTGACCTCCTTTGCCTTTCCCGGCCGGTGGCCAGACGTCACCAGAGACAGCCGGGGTTCCCTGAATATCGGCGCAACGAGGGCGCCGAACGACAAGACACGTAATTGTAGCCCACGCCTCCGCCGCCGTCATCCGGTTGATTTTCGAATGAGGCCGGAACGTCCCGGTGCGCTGTCGAGACGCCCCGCCCTGATTCCGGGGGGCCAGGGTCATTTAAAAGTCGGATACGACATGGGGATCGGGAGAGCGAGGCCCTGGTCGAGCCCCCCATCCCAGCGGCTCGGCTGGGGCCTCGCCCTCCCGGAAACCCGACTCTGGAATGCTCCTGTTCCGGAGGGCCTGTACGTGGCAATCGCGCGGCGATCAGGTATGATCGAGGATGACGGTGTCTCTTGGTGGGGAGTCCGGTATCGGAACTGCTTGTGTCAACGTGCCTCGGCGGATTCTCAAGGTCGGAGGGGAAGGCCGTCCGGAATCGTTGAGATCGTTCGAGTTCGTTGGCCGTGTTCGACCACGTTCCAACCCCCGAGAACGTTGCGGCGATCCGTCGTTTGAGGATTGGGAGGGTCGGGGTCGCGATCGACCCCGCAGCATGGGAGATTCGGAATGACGGTCGCGCACATTGTCCTGATGGGTTCGCTGATGCTGGCCGCGGCCCCGGACGATCCCGCGAGCCTGGTGCGAACAGCTTGGCGCGTCGCGTTATGTTGATCGCGAGGCCGCCGCCCACGCCCTCGAAGAAATGGGACGGCGGCCTGCCCGATCTCCGGGCCGCCCGCGACTCGACGGACGCCGAGGTGCGGGTGCGCGCCGGGGAACTGATTACCAGGATCGAGGCCGAACTCCTGGTGCGGCCGACCTCCGTCCGGCTCGACTTCGAGGACGCCGCCGCTGCCTGATGTGGTCGCCGCCCTGGCTCGGCGGTCGGGTGTGCCGATGAAACTCGTCCCCGAGATCAATCCGATCTGGCAGGGGAAGCGGGTCACCCTTTCCGATCCCGAGCCGGTGACCTTCTGGCAAGCGCTGGATCGGCTTTGCCAGGCCGCCGAACTGCGTCATACCGTCGCTCAGGGCGGCGCCGTTCCGGGCCTCGAGACGACCGTCCAGCTTTACGCCGGTGGGCCGGTGGCCAACGACCTGATCCTCGACGAGAGCGGGCCGTTCCGCATCAGCGTCGAGGGCATTCACCTCCACCGCGACCGCAAGTTCGGCAGCAACGACACCCGGGCCCGGATCGTCCGCGCCGGCCAGGCGATCGTCGGTGAGTCCCCTGCCGGCGCAACCAGCGAGCAGTTTTACCTGGATGTCCAGGTCGTCGCCGAGCCTCGCATGGTCGTCAATCAGAGCGGCCCGCTGACGCTTGAGGAAGCCGTGGACAATCAGGGCGGAGACCTCCTGCCCGACCCCACCGACGCGGCGACCGTCCGCACCTCCGGCTACTTCGGCTTCGGGGCCAGCACGACGACCCTCCAGTTGCAGGCCCATCTCGGTCCCTTCCCGAGCCCGGCCCGCGACCGCGATCAAGACACTACGAGGGTCCATCCCGGTGATCGTCGCCGCCCGCAAGGACGATCCCGCTGATCATCGACCTGGCCAGTGCCCCGGGCAAGACCTTTCAGGCCGAGGATGTCTCCCTCGAGATCCACGAGGTCCGCGTCGACCCGGACCAGCCACGGACGACCATCGACCTGACCCTGCGCTCCACCAGCGCGAGCGACCCCAGCCTCGGGCTTTCCGGCCGCATCAACGCGGAGCTCATGGCGCTGCGGTCCCCCAACATGCCCCAGAGCCAGATCGAGATCCTCGACGCCCAGGGCCGCGCCTACCACCAGTGGTATCCGTCCTCGAGCCGCGTCGACGCCGAGGCGGCCCGGATGACCATTACCCTGATGAACAACCAGGGCGACCTCGGCCCCCCCGCCCAGCTTCGCTTCTACGACATGAACCGCGCCACCACCGAGGTCCAGTTCGAGTTCCACGACATCCCGATGCCGTGAACTTGAAATCGGGCATCAGGACTGATCCCGTGCCGTGTGCCTGGCTCTTGCCGATGATGATCGTTTTCGGTTTTGGGGCGTTTCCCACGGATGGTCAGGTCATTCGCGATGATCCGTCGGCCCTGGTCGCGCGGCTGGCGTCGCCGCGTTATGCCGAGCGGCAAGAGGCGGCACGAGAGCTGGAGGCGATGGGGGAAGGGGCCTTGCCCGCCCTGCGGAAGGGGAGCGAGTCTCCCGATGCGGAAGTGCGTGCCCGGTCGATCGAACTGATCGAGGTCATCGAGACGGCGCGCCTGGTGCGGCCGACGCGCGTGCGGCTCGATTTCACCAACACCCCCCTGCCCCGCGTCGTCGAGACATTGACGGACCGCTCGGACATCCCATTGATGCTCGACCCGCGCCCTGGCAACGAATGGCACGGGCGGCGGGTGGTGCTGGCGGCGCCGGGGGCTGTCCCGTTCTGGGAAGCGATTGACCAGCTTTGCTCCAACGCCAACCTGCGTCACGAGATCCAGCCGATGGACCTGCCCGGTCAGGGGGTCGTGCTCGGGGTCATGCTGAGCGAGGCCGGGCGGCGACGGGCGCCGGTGTCGATTCACGGGCCGTTTCGGATCTCCATCCGCGGCCTTCAGCTCCAGCGCGATCTGGACCTCGAGCCGCCCCGGCTCAGGAGGTGCGTCACGAGCAGTTCGACCTGCGGCTCCAGGTGGAGGCCGAGCCCCGGTTTCAGATCGGCCTGGCGTCGAGCCTTCGATTGTCCGAGGCCGTGGACGACCGTGATCAATCGCTGCTCGTCGATGACCCGGCGAACCACGACGCGATCGAACCCGATGCGGCGTCGGTGGTTGGGTTGGTCGGGGGAGCGACCATGCCGATCCTTGTTGAGCTGCGCCACCCCGAGGGCGAAGGGCGGTCGATCCGTCGGCTGGGTGGGGTCGTGCCGCTCGTCGTGGCCATGCGACGGCCTGATCCCCTGATTGCCTCGCTGGAGAACGCCGCCGGGAGGGCGTTTCGGAACGATGAGGTTCTCGTGACCGTCTATGCCGTTCGGAACGATCCCGCCAATTCTCGGGTCGCACTGGAACTCGGCTTGCGGCCACGACACGGGGCAGCCGACAACATCAACACTCTCACGGAACCCCCGGACGACCTTGACCCGCACCGTCTCGATCGCTGCTTCGAGGCCGTCGACAAGGCCGGCCGCACCCTGTCGTCCTACGTCCAGACACCCCGCCTCGTCCGCGGCGAGGTCCGGCTGCGGTTGTTGCTTGTCTCCGGGGAAGGGGTTGGAAACCCAGCCTTCCTTAAGATTTACGGCATCACCCAGGCGAAGGTGAAGGTCCCGTTCCACTTCATCAACATTCCGATTCCCTGAGCTTGCGGCGATCCCGGCGGCGTTCCAGGCCCCCGGCGATCCCAGGAAACACCAACAGCCCACTCTGCCGATTTTCGAGGACTCGCCCCGAAAAACCGGCGCCGGCCCCGGTCACCGGAGCGTTCGCCCGTTCGGTCACGGTCCGGACGCCGCCAACGGCTCAGCGGGTCAGAACGAGATTATCGCGGTGGACGACCTCGTCGTAAGGGGCGTCGAGGCCGTGGGCCTGACGGGCGTTGTCGATTCGCTGGCCGCGGATCAGCAGGGCCTCGGAGGTGCCGTAGTTGGTCAGGCCGCGGGCGAACTCGACGCCGTCCACGTCGCGGATGCCGACGACGTCGCCCCGATCGAAGCAGCCGATCGACCTCGACGATGCCGATCGCCAGCAGGCTCCCCGCGCCCGACTCCAGCGCCTTGCGGGCGCCGGCATCGACGACGAAGTGGCCGCGCGGTCGGGCGGCCAGGCCGATCCAGCGGCCGCGGGCGCGCTGGGTCGCGGCCGCGGGCCAGGAACAGCGTGCCGACCGGCTCGCCGGCCAGGATGCGGGTGAGCGTTCCCTCGCGACGGCCCGAGGCGATGACCACCGAGCCGCCGGCACGAGTGACGGCCTCGGCCGCCTGGAGCTTGGTCCGCATGCCGCCGGTCCCCAGCGCTGCTCCGGCTCAGGCCGGCCAGGGCGAGCGTCTCGTCGTCGAGTGTCGTGAACCAGCGGGATGACCTCGCCGGCCGCCTCGCCCGAGTCGCCCGGGTCGCTGCGGTACAGGCCGTCGACGACGCTGAGGATCACCAGCAGTTCGGCGTGCAGCAGGTTGGCGACCAGGGCGGCCAGCCGGTCGTTGTCGCCGAACTTGATCTCGTCGACGCTGATCGTGTCGTTCTCGTTGATGACCGGCACGGCGTTGCAGTCGAACAGGGCCGTCAGGGTGTTCCGCATGTTGAGGTAGCGGGGCCGGCTGTCGAAGTCCTCGTGGGTCAGCAGAAGCTGGGCGGCATGGCGGCCGTGGCGGCGAAAGCCCTCGTCGTAGGCACGGATCAGGTACGCCTGGCCGACCGCGGCGGCGGCCTGGAGCTGCGGCAGGGTGTCGGGCCGCGGTTCAGGCCGAGCTGGCCGAGCCCCGCGCCGACTGCCCCGGAGCTGACCAGTGCCACCCGCCGGCCGGTGTCCACCACGCTGCAGATCTGCTCGGCCAGGTGGCCGACGCGGTCGAGGTCGAGTGTGCCGTCCGCGGCCGCCAGGACGCTCGTGCCGACCTTGACGACCCAGGTGCGGGCCGAATGCACCAGCTCGTCGCGGACCAGATCGCGGCCCATCGACGTTTCTCCTGGATCGAGCAGGCACTTCCGTCCGTCGACAGCCCGACGAGTACCCGGTCCGCCATCGGTCGTGGAGGTTGTCGGTGCCGGTCTGCCGACATTATAATCGAACTTGCGTCCCCTCCTAGCCGAACCAAAGGCCCAGTTCGCCTACCCACGCATCGGTCCACCGGGACCCGGACTGCGAGGGTCGGGACGGGTCTCTCCCGGGACCAGCACGCACATGGGTGAACTGAACCACGAGTGCGGCGTGGCGGCCGTCTTCCATGCGCCGGCAGGCCGTCTCCCCGCTCGCCCCGAACCCCGACGACATCAACAGCGTCGCCCGGCTGATCCCTCAGATGCTCCTGGACATGCAGAACCGCGGCCAGCTCGCCGCGGGCATGACCGCCTACCGCCCGGACCGCCAGGCGCTGCTGGAGACGCACAAGGAACTGGGCACCGTCGCCGAGGCGTTCCGGCTCAACCACCGCGCCAAGTTCGACGCGATCATGAGCGGGCACGACGGCCCGGCGGCCATCGGCCACGTCCGCTACGCCACCTGCGGCCCCGAGGACAAGAGCTACGCCCAGCCGTTCGAGCGGTCGCACGGCCGCAAGGCCAAGTGGTTCGCCGTCGCCTTCAACGGCCAGCTCGCCAATTACACGCAGCTCAAGCAGGAGCTGCTCGACAAGGGCGACTACCACCTGAAGCGCGACACCGACACCGAGATCCTGATGCACGAGCTGAGCCACCAGCTCCAGGACCTCGAGCCTGGCGAGCGCACCGACTGGCGGCGCGTCTTCTCCCGGCTGGCCGAGAAGTTCGACGGGGCGTACAACGTCGTGCTGCTGACGGCCGCGGGCGAGCTGGTCGTCGCCCGCGACCCGCTCGGCATCCGCCCCCTCTGCATCGCCCAGGAAGGCCCGCTGTTCGCCGCGGCCAGCGAGAGCGTCCCGCTGACCAACCTCGGCTTCCGCGACGATCCGCTCGCTGGAGCCGGGGACGCTGGCGATCGTCGGCCCGAGCGGCGTGCGGTACGAGCGGTTCGCCGCCGGTGGTCGCCGACGGCCCACTGCTTCTTCGAGTGGATTTACTTCGCCAACGTCGCCAGCACGCTCGACGACCGCTCGGTCTACCTGACCCGCGCCGCGCTGGGACGCGAGCTGGCCCGCCTGGAGGACGTGCCGACCGACGCCGGCACGATCGTCGTCCCGGTCCCCGACACCGCCAAGGCCGCCGCCGACGCGATGGCCTACGAGCTGGGCCTGCCGTCGGTCGAGGGCCTGATGCGCAACCGCTACCTCGGCCGCACCTTCATCGAGGGCACCGCCAGCCGCGAGAAGAAGGTCCGCCTGAAGTACACCCCGCTGCCCGAGGTCCTCGCACGGCAAGCGGGTCCTGCTGGTCGAGGACAGCATCGTCCGCTCGACGACCATGCGGGCGCTGGTCAAGGAGATCCGCGAGCGCGGCGGCGCCCGCGAGATCCACCTGCGCGTCGCCTGCCCGCCGATCATCGCCCCCTGCTTCTACGGCATCGACATGTCGAGCCGCAAGGAGCTGGTCGCCCCGAAGTACGCCGATCTGCCCGGCGGCTTCCTCTCCGACGACGCCCAGCAACGGCTTGGCCCGCGATCTCGGCGCCGACAGCCTCCGCTACCTGCCGGTCGAAGCCCTCGCCCGCGCCGTCGGCCTCGCCCCCGAACGGCTCTGCCGGGCCTGCGTCACCGGCCATTATCCCACCCCGACCGGCGACCGACTGTACCACTTGACGCCGTGCGCAACGGATCGCATTCCCTCGCCGAGGAGCTGGCCCTCCACGCAACGGGGCTCGGGCGGCATCCGCACGTACGAGTATTGATCGGAACCTTCGCGTGGGCCACGTTGTGCCGTGTATTATGCGTGGTTCCTCCCGAGTCCGGTGTCGTCTCCGGTCGACGACGTCTAATGACTGCTCGGGTACGCTCAAGCACCCGGGCAATCCTTTCGATGTGCACAAGTCGCATTCCTTGCGGCGTGGGAATTCTATTGTCTTTGCTCAGTTTGTATATCCCCCTCGGATAGCATAAACTACCACGGTCGCGGCCGAGCCGTGCCGTGTGGCGAACGGGGTTGAGACCTCGGGCGATGAGGCCCGACAAGCCGCCGAGGGGGACATGAGTCGATCAAGTCCCGTGAGTTCGCGCTCCAGCCTTCAGACCAAAATCCTGCTCTCCAGTGGTCTGCCGATCCTCCTGGTGATGGGCCTGACCATCAGCCTGGGCATCCTGAGTCTGCGAACGCAGTTGATCTCGTCGAGTCTCGAACGGATCGATGCCGAGTTGCGGAGCATCGCCGCGGAAGTGGCGCGGTCCAACGCGGAGTGCCTGACGTCGCCCGGACGATGGCCGCCAGCTCAGGAAGCGGGCCTTTTCGGGAATCGCCCCGCCTCCGTGGAGCTGGCCCGATTGGTGCTCGAGGAGAACCCGCAATTCACCGGCGGCCTACTTCGGTTACGAGCCGGATGCCGACGGCCAGGACGCCTTCGGTCGCCAGGGGGAGACCTGCCCGACCGGGGCCGTCAGCGACGCCGGGCGCTTCCTCCCCTACTGGGTTCGCGATCGCCAGGGTCCTGGTCAGATCCAGCCTGAACCGCTCGTGGACATGGAAACCAGCTACTACTACCAGGGCGTGAAGAACCGGGTTGCCGGACGGCTCGGAGTCTGAAGGCATCGGGCCCGACCAGCGGCGCCGCCAACAGCGCCTCCTGGACCGAGGAACGCGGAGCGGGCCGCTCGTCGACCAGCCTTTTTCGGGCCTGATCACCGAGCCCTACCTGTACGAGGGAAGCTACTCATCGAGCAGACGGCGCCGATCGTGATCGATGGTCGGTTCGTCGGCATCGCGGGTGTCGACCGGTGCGCTGGGTTCTCTCGAACGCTTCCTCTTCGGCTTGCGGCCGTTCCAGTCGGCTCGGATCACTCTGGTCAGCGGCCGGGGTCGAGTCATCGCCTCCACCCGCGATCGCGGCATCGACCTGACGGGCAAGGACACCGAGCGCGATCCGAGTCGTTGACGATCCAGGGAGACCGGATCGAGTCAGACCGACCGCCACGCTGCTGACAACGGCCTACGAGGCCACCAAGGGATTGCCGCCCCGCCGGATCCTCGACCCGCGACAGGCAACTGGTCGTACACGGCCAGTGCCAAGGTGCCGGCCGGTGGCTGGACGGTCTCGATGACGGTCGACGAGTCGGAGATCCTGGCGCCGATCCGTCCGATCGATCCTTCAGCGACTGGGCCTGGGGACCGTGGGCGTCGCGGCGGTTCTGATGGTGCTCGTGATCCTGTCGCGACGGGTCGCGGGGCGGATTCGCCGTGCCGGCGAGGTGGCCCGGCTCGTGGCCGGGTGGAGATCTGACCGTCCGTCCGATCAGCGATGCCAACGACGAGACGGGCCTGTTGCTCGAGGACCTCGGCGGGATGGTCCATGACCTCGGCGGGCTGGTTGGGCATGGTCCGAGCCTCGAGCCGGACTGGCGTCGATCGCCGAGCAGATCCTTGTCGCGGCGAGCCGGCAGGAGGAGGCCGTCCACACCGTTGCCGGGGCGGTGTCGCAAACCGCCGCCGCCGTGCAGGAGAT
This sequence comes from uncultured Isosphaeraceae bacterium, assembly GCA_963779675.1. Lineage (GTDB taxonomy): Bacteria > Planctomycetota > Planctomycetia > Isosphaerales > Isosphaeraceae > CAVZZM01. Next base: position 545,693 of record CAVZZM010000008.1, on the reverse strand, counting down.
CTCGGCGACCTCCCTGGAACTGACGCGTACCATGGAGGACGTGGCCGACGCGGTTCGTGGCACCGCCGAGCAGGCCGGGCGGGGCCGTGACGCGGCTGGCCGCGATCGAGTCGGTCATGCGGACCATGGCCGAGTCCGGGGGCGCGATCTCCGCCCGCTTCGCCGAGATCCAGGGCAACTCCGAGTCGATCCGGTCGGTCGTCACTGCCATCGCCAAGATCGCCCAGCAGACGAACATCCTGTCGCTCAACGCATCGATCCAGGCGGAGAAGGCCGGCGAGTCGGGCCTCGGCTTCTCGGCCGTCGCCCGCGAGATCCGCCAGCTCGCCGACCGCACCGAGACCTCCACCGGCGACATCCGCCGCATCGTCGAGCAGATGCAGGCGCGGTCGCCTCGGGCGTCTCCGCGGTCGGCCGGCTTCAGCGAGGGCGTCCAGCAGGAGGTCAAGGAGACGATCGAGATCGGCGCCCAGTTCGGGGCGATCCTGACCCGGGTCGAGGACCTGACCCCCCGCTTCGAGTCGCTTCGCGAGAGCATGCAGGCCCAGAGCACGGCCGCGTCGGCCAGATCAGCGAGGCCATGACCGAGTTGACCGAGTCCGCCCGCGCAGGCCGCCGACGCCATCGCCGAGTTCCATGTCGCGACCGATCGCCTGTCCCACTCGATCGAAGGCCTGCAGGCCCGCGTCAGCCGGTTCAAGTTCTCGCGACGGCCGACGACGTCTTGGAAGGCTGCTGAACCGTCAGGATGCCGCGCTCATCCATCGGCGGGCCCTCGTAACCCGGATGGTACGGTCGGCGTTCCCAACCAGCTCATTCCTGCTCAGAGCGGATGTGAAGATCGAGGACCAGCGGCAGATGGTCCGAGGCGACCTTGGCCAGCGGGGTGCGGATGATGTGGGCGTGGCGAACCTCCAGCGGCCCTCGGAAGAACGCCTTGTCGAGCGAACCGACGGCCATGTAAGCCGGGAACGAGCGAAACCGCGACCCGGGGCGCTGTGACCTGGCGGAACCCGTGCCGGTGGAAGGCCCCGTGAGCGAGGGTCTCCTTCCAGTCGTTCGTGTCGCCGACGACCACCGTCGGCAGGTGCGAGCCCTCGCGGAACAGATGGTGGCCCAGCAAGTGTTCGACCTGCCAGTGCCGTTCGTGCTCGGCCAGGCCGAGGTGGTAGTTGACCAGATGGAACGGGCCCTCGGGCGTGTCCACCACCGCCAGCTGGGCACCTCTGCGGCTTGCGCTGATTCAGACGCAGCGAGATCTGGTGGTGGCCCAGCAGCGGCCAGCGCGAGAGCAGCAGGTTCCCGTAGCCGCCGTCCTTGATGTGGACGTTGAGCTGGTACAGGATCGCCGACGGCGTGGAACGCCTCGGCCAGCAGCCTGGGCTGGTCGTGGTGGCCGGACCGCTTCAGGCCGCTGTCCACCTCCTGAAGGCAGATCAGGTCGGGGTTCTCCAACTTCGATCACGTGGAGCGATCCGTTCGAGGCTGTAACGGCGGTCGCGACCGCCGATGCCCTTGTGGATGTTGTAGCTCAGGAGCCGCATGGAGATTGGTCCGTCATTCCTCTACGGTAGCGAAAGAGGTAATCAAGGCCCGCCGCCAGGCTCAGGATTGTCGTCAACGCGAGCAACACGCCGAGAGGCCAGGTCAGGTTCCCAACGGGACTGGCCACCAGGACGAGCAACAAGACGAATTGCGCGCCGGTTGCGAGCTTGCCAGGCAGGGTTGGCGGCATGCGCTTCAGGCCGGTCGGCCCATGCCGGACGGCAACCCAGAGGCCGCCTCCGACCACCAGGATGTCTCGTGCGGCGATCAACGGGATCATCCACCATGACAGCAGGCCGTCCCCCAGTAGCGTCAGGAGCACGGCCAGCACGAAGACCTTGTCGGCGATCGGGTCGAACAGTCTACCGAACGTGCTGGTCACCCCGAACCATCGGGAAAGTGGCCCGTCCAGCGCTTCCGTGAGTGCGGCGACCAGGAACGCGGGCAGCCGCCAGCTTGTGGGAAGCAGAGGAAAGGCGATTCCGAGGACCAGCCGGAGCCCGGTCAGGAGGTTCGGAAGCGCACGCAACAGCCCGGACGGCTGTCGTTTTGGCTTCGCAACGCGACCCTGACTCATGACTCAGGCCTCGACCTCTCCGTCGGTTGACTCTCACGCGGCGCCGCGGACCCGTCCGTATCGTAGCGGGGCGATCGGGCCTCGACAACGTGCGGCGATTCGACCGGGGGGCGGGTTAGAAGACGCTGTCGGTTCGTTCCGTGTCGCCGTGTTCGTCGGAAGCCCTGGAGCGTCGTCTCGCTCCTCGCAGGCGAGACGTCCGGTTACGAGCCGAGGTTTGTTCCGGATCGTGCTCGGCACGCTTCGACTGCTCATGCAGATGCTCGACCAGCCGACGCATGAAGTCGTCGAGATCGTCCAGGCCCAGTTCCGCGGAGACACGATCAATTCGGACTCGATCGTCCAGGGCGATCGCGCGATCGAGGGCTGGATGGGCCTCGAAGCGGAACGGGATCCAGCCGTGTCGCGCCCAGAGCACGCCCCGCATGGCGAGCAGGTGCGTGATGATCCGGTAGGTGAACCAGTAGCCGATGATGTTCGGTCCCGGCACGACCATGATCAGGACGACCCCAGGGCTGATGGCCAGGTCCCAGAGGAGGGTGCCCATGTGGCTCCTCCAACGTCGGGCCAGGTAGCGTGACCAGTGATGCCGGGCCTGCGTCTCGGTCACCGTCGAGGGATGAAGGATCGTGACCTCACGAGCATTTCGCAACCCTTTCAGCAGGGGCTCGTCCGGCGGGGGCCGGCGGTTCAGCCGATTCCAGACCTTCTGGACCTTTGGGCCACCTTTGCGGACGGTCCGCTTCATGGTTGCCAGCAGATCGCGCCACCAGCGTTCCAGCCGGGCCCGGACAGGACGACCACGCTCGTCACGCCGGGTCGTGTCGTCCGGATGCTCGGCATGAAACACAGGCCGTTGTTGGCCCGCGATGTAAAACTCGTAGATCGTCAAGGGACGGACCTCGAATGGCACAGTCTCACGCCGGCCAGTCGTGTCAATTCTCGATGGCCGCCGGCCTCTGGTCGTCGGCTCGGCAGGGCGGGAAATCGGCCTTTCTCGATGAGAGTATCGCCTGTTCCGAGTACTGGTCCCGCGGCATGAGGACAACCGGGCCTCGCCAACGTGGTTTCCAGGAACTTACACCGCTTCCTTGGCACGCAAGGCCCGAATCTGCGCGGTGTAGGTTGCGACCAGATCACGTCGAGAGAGCAGGCCAATCAGCCTGGACGGCTCGTCGGAGTGGACGACCGGGATCTCGTCGAGGTTCAACTCGGTCAGTCGTCGCAGGGCGGTGTGAAGGTCGTCCTCCGTGGTGACTGTCAGCACCGGTCGGGTGGCGATGTCGGTGGCCAGTACCAGCGGGCCCCACTCCGACCCGAGCAAGGCGAGCCGGATGTCGCGCAGGGTGAAGATCCCGGTCAGCCGGTTCTGCCCGTCGACGACCGGAAAGATCGTCTCGGATGAGTTCGCGACCCGCCGGAGAACTTGCGAGAACGGCGTGCTTTCCGGGACCGTGTCCAGGTTCTGACTCCGGATCCGGATGTCGCCGACCTTGATCTGCTCAAGCACGTCGATCACGAAGTCTCCCTGGTGCGCCGGGCTGTCGATCGGGCTGGAGACCTGTTCCTCATAGAGCGTCCAGCCTCGTCGAGAGGGCCATATGCAAACCGCAGACCAACATCAGCGGCACCAGCAAGCTGTAATTGCCCGTCATCTCGCAGATCATCAAGATCGAGGTGATCGGCGTCTTGGAGACCCCGGCGAAGAAGCCCGCCATGCCCACCAGAGCGAACGCGGCGGGTTGCAGGCCCCAGTTCGGAAACAACTCAACGAGAAGCTGTCCGATCGCCCCACCGAGCAGGCCACCGATGACAACCGAGGGCCCGAAGACACCGCCGCTCCCGCCACTACTGATCGTCAAACCAGTGGCCACAATCTTCAACAGGGCGAGCGACAGCAGCGCCCATCCCCCCAGGTTCGGCACGAAGACCGACTCACCGGCCTGCACCAGATCGCTCGGCTCCCCGATGGCCCCCCACTGGACCCAGCCGTACCCTCCCGCCATGACCTGCGGGAACCACAACGCCAGAATTCCGAGCAGCAAGCCACCCAGAGCCGGCTTGAGTTGTCGAGGGATCGGTATCGGTTGGAAGACGCGATCGCGAAGCCCGTAGAACACCTTCACGTAAAGCCAGCCGACCAGCGCGCAGGCCACCGCCAGGAGCGCGAACATCGGCAGTTCACTCAGGCCGTGGAAGGCCAGCGGGGGCACCTGGAACATCGGCTTGGGGGTAATGAACAGCGCGAATGTCGAGTACGCGATGATCGAGCTGGCCAGGCAAGGCAAGAGCGCCGAGGACTCGGTGGCCGCCGTTGCGTAGAGCACCTCGGTTGCGAACAGCGCCCCTCCCATGGGGGCTCGGAAGATCGCCCCGACGCCCCCGGCCGCGCCGGAGAGCATCAGCAACCGCCGCTCGCTCGTCGTCAACTTCAAGGCCCGGCCCAGGAACGACCCAAACCCCGCGCCGATCTGCGCAATCGGTCCCTCCCGCCCCCCCGAACCCCCGGTGCCGATCGTGATGATCGAGGCGATCGACTTGATCAGAGGGACCCGGGTGCGGATCTGGCCACCACCCCGATGGAACGAGCGAATCATCGCGTCGGTACCGTGCCCCTCGGCCTCGGGCGCCCAGGTGAACACGATGAACCCCGAGATCAGCCCGCCGATTGTCGGGACCAGCAGCACGAGCCACCAGGGTGTGGACTCCGCGATGCCGTAAAGGATCGTCGAGGCCGACTTCAACGACTCGCCCGTCGGCGGCATGTGGAGACCCAACACCCCACCGAGCACGTGGTGGATCATCAACTCGAGGAGCTTCAAAAACGCCACGGCGCCGAGGCCGGCGACGAACCCGACCAGCGGGCTGCACAGGGCGATCCGCCCCGCCCCGGGAGTGCCCCAGAAAGTAGACAGCGTGCCCCAGGCCCGAAAGGCCAGGTGCCTGGGAGGTGTTGGATTGGGGCCTGCCGGTTTGGGCTTTTGATTCATCGTTCCTCTCAAAGCCAGGCGAGGTTGACGTGGGGCCCCGCGTTTCCATCCTCCGCCCTACCGAGGCTCGTCGCGCTGGACTTCGTCCGTGATGACGGGTTCGAGCCCGATTGCGTCACAACGTCGTGGCGTTCGAGACGTCGGGTTCGTACTGGTAGTGAGCACGGTAGATCGGTCGGCCTTCGATCCGGTATTTCCGCTCGAAGTTTGTCAGGTAGTCCAGGTCGTGCACCGGGTCCCTGGCCTCCGGGGTCGGCTGGAAAGCGAAGTCCCCGCGACCCGCCATGAGTTCCGTCATCACCCCATAATACTCTTCGACGTCGGTGGCGAGGTGAAGCTCACCGCCGGGGATCAGGGCTCGCGCGGACTCGGTCACGAAGTCTTCATTGAAGACCCGTCGCTTCTTGTGCCGTGACTTCCACCAGGGGTCGGGAAAGTAGACGTGAACCGCGTGCAGGCTCCGGGGCCTAACGAACTGGGCAAGGAACCGCCGGCCGTCGCCCGCGACCACCCGGACGTTCGCCAGGTCGAGCTTCGCGATTCGCTCGGCGGCTCGACGCGCGTACTTCTGCGCCTTCTCGACACCGACGAAGTTGTGGTCGGGTCGCGCGGCCCCCGCATTCGCCAGAAACAGGCCCTTGCCCGGCCCGATTTCGAGCTCGACCGGATTGGGGTTGCTGAAGACCTCCGTCCAGTCGAGGGGCGCCTCAGGATAAGCCAGCGTGTACCGGGAGACATTGATCGAAGGGTGCGATGCACTCATCCCACGTCTTGGCCCGACAGAGGCACGCCAATGATCCGTCCGTGGTAGACCATGTTGGGCCCGACGAACCCTTGCGTCTCGAAGACCGTCTGACGGCGGTGCAGGCGGGTTGGCTTGCCGACGATCAGCAAACGGTCCCCCGGTTTGACCTGACCTCGAAAGCGAACGTCGTCCATGCCGCCGAAGCCGATGAATCCGCCCTCGTCGATGAGCTTCTTGTGGATACTGAAGAAGCTGCAAAGCTGGGCCGCGGCCTCGCACATCAGGACGCCCGGCATCAAGGGAAAGCCGGGGATATGGCCCCGAACCCAGAACTCGTCCGGGCGAACGTCCTTGTAGCCGATGACCAGGCCCCCTTCGAGGTCCAGGTGGACGATCGCCGTGAGGTGCTCCATCTCGAAGCGCTGGGGGTTCGCCTGGCGGATTCCCTCCAGGTCATACAACACTCTGGAGGTGTCGATCGTGGTGGGGTCCACCAGAGCAACGGGCGGCATTCGGATCGATCCTTTCCGGAGAACGTGGCGAGGCAGGCGTACCCATGAAGTGATCGGTTATGCTGGGACAACCGACCGTCCCGAATGGAGGCCAAAGAGGTATCATGCCGTGCCGGGACGCCCACGACAAGATGTCTCACTCCGCTCCTCTCGGTCTCTACGTTCCCGGGGCCGAATACGGTAGGATGTAGCGGTCGGCTTCGGGTCGCCAGGACGCGACAAATTCCCGCACTGCCCATCATGGAACGGCTCGCCTGATGTCATTGTCCCAGGATCGTACAAACGCCCCACCGATCGTCCGACCACTCGGTACAATGATCACTTACGGCTTTTCAAACAGAGAATTGGGGATCGATCTCGATCTGGCGTGTCGGATGGGCGCGACGTGCCTCGAGATCCTGCCCGACTGGGGGCAGAGGCCGGCACCGGGACCGCTGCGAACGCGGGTGGAAGCTCTCAACCTGACAATCCACAGCGCCCATGCGTGCTGGGGAAGACGGACGATTGAGGCAAGGCGAGTCGACCTGGCCGATCCCGATTCCGCTGGCCGACTCGCCAGTCAAGATGACGTGGCCCGCTGCGCCGACTGGCTCGCCGAGGTCGGCGGACGTGTGCTAGTGGTTCATCCTGGCGGATTGTCCGACTCCGAGCAATTCGACGTGCGTCGGGACGCGCTGGCGGAGAGCTTGCTGAGACTGGCGGATCACGTTGTCGGCACCGACCTGCGGGTTTGCGTCGAGAACATGCCCCCCGGGGTCTTTCCCGGCAGCCGGATGGCCGATCTCGCGTCGCTGGTGACAGAACTGGACCGACCCGAACTGGCCCTTGCTCTCGACACGGGCCACGCTCACATTGCCTCCACTCCGGCCGTCGAGACGCTCGCCGCCGGTCCCCTCCTCCATACCACGCACGTCCACGACAACGACGGCCGCAAGGACGTCCACGACCCTCCCGGCCTTGGGACGCTCGATTGGGATGGATGGATCGCCGCGCTGGATGTCGTCGGCTACCGCGGCCCGGTCATGCTGGAGTGCATCCGTTACATCCGCGGCCACCCGGATTGCCTGGACGCGGCGTTTCTGGAACGGCTTGACCACCTTACCCACGGTGGCCGGGGCCGAACGCATGCTCCCGAGAATCGGCCGGCCGACGCCAACTGACGCAACGACCCCAGGCCGGCCGCTTCGGAATGTGTTGCGAATGGCCAGGTTCCCCGGAGCGACGATCGAATGGACCACCCGGAACGCGATCCGCACGACCTGTTTCCGTTTGGTGATCCGCGGATTGACGAGTGGGGCGAATCGACACCAACCCGCCACCCCTTTCGGCTGACCCTGGCCCGGCTCGTGTTGTGGTCGGGATGCGTGATTCTGTTCCTGGGACTGCGTCGCTATGCGCAGGAAACCGGTAACTTCTTCGCCGCCTTTCTGGGGTTCGCCGCGCTCTGGGTTCTGGGCTACGAGGTCGTCTTCTTCGGCCTGGCAATGATCGGCGCAATGCCGATCGAAACGAACCGACGAAGAAGATTTGATCGAGACGTGCGAGTTCGACGATGTCGAGGGCCCGTCTGTTCCTTCGCGATGGTCCCCCTAAGAGCGTGTCTTGAAAGGGTGACCTAGCCTTGGGTCATGGACATCCGACGAGCCTACCAGACCGACCTGAGCCACGCCCAGTGGGCCCAGGTCTCTCGATTCATCCCGGCCCCGAAGCCCGGTGGCCGGCCCGTCAAATATCCGCGGCGTGAGATCGTCAATGCCATCCTCTATCTGGTCCGCTCCGGCTGCCAGTGGCGGATGCTGCCCCACGAGTTCCCGCCCTGGAAGACCGTCTACGGGTACTTCGCCGCCTGGAAGAAGGACGGGACACTCGACCGACTCCACGACGAACTGCGGGGCGACTTGCGGCAGGCCGAGGGGAAGCAACGCCAGCCGACGGCCGCGATCCTGGACAGCCAGACGGTCAAGACGACCGAAAAAGGGGGCCACACGGCTATGACAGCGGTAAGAAGGTCAACGGCCGCAAGCGGCACATCCTGGTCGACACGCTCGGCCTGATCCTGGCCCTGGTGGTGCATCCTGCGGACGTCCAGGACCGCGACGGCGCCCGACTGGTGCTGGAGGCGGTCCGGCACCGCTACAGCCGACTCAAGCGGATCTGGGCCGATGGCGGCTACGCCGGGCAGTTGGTCGAGTGGGTGCGGATGCTCTGCCCGCGGCGTCGGATCGTGCTGGAGATCGTCAAGCGGTCGGACGACGCACGGGGATTCGAGGTGCTGCCGCACCGCTGGAAGGTCGAGCGGACGTTCGGTTGGCTGGGCCGCAGCCGGCGGCTGAGCAAGGACGATGAGGGGACGATCACCAGCAGCGAGGCGATGATCAAATGGTCGATGGTTCATCTGATGAGCCGCCGATTGACCAAGAAACTGGCTTTTTAGACACGCTCTAAGGCCCAACCACGCCGACGCGACCGGATGACGAGGCGGCTCGTCCCCAGGCGAGCCATCCGGAACTCAAAAACGTCTGTGGGGTTGTTTGAGAGAACTCGACTCGAGAATCGCCGCGTTGCCGTTCGGGGCCGATGTTGGAACCGCCGGTGTGACCGTGACGATGACTGACTTCGAGGTCGGCGTGTTGCTCTTCTCGGCGACGCTGTCGACCGGAACCAGCACGTTGGCTTCGGGGAAATACGCCGCGGCGCAGCCACGGGGGATGTCGTATGGAATCACCACGAAGCGGTGAGCCACGCGTGTTCGACCGTCGAACAGGCTGGTAATGTCCACCTCCTGATCGCGAGACAGCCCGCGATCGGCCATGTCGCTCGGGGTTCAGGAGGACCACCCGACGGCCGTGCGTGATGCCTCGATAGCGGTCGTCGAGCCCGTAGACGGTCGTATTGAACTGGTCGTGGCTGCGAATCGTCATCAGCACGAGCTCGTCCGGGAGCAAGTTCGAGACCGGTCAGCGGAGCGGTTGTGACGTGGGCCTTGCCGTCCGTCGTGGGAAACACGCCGTCCTTGACAGGGTTGGGAAGGTAGAAGCCGCCCGGCTGGCGAACGCGAACGTTGTAGTCGTCGAACCCCGGCACGACCTGCTCGATCCGGTCGCGGATTCGGTCGTAATCGGCGACCAGCCATTCCCAGGGCACGGTCGTCCGGTCGCCGAGGGTTGCGCTAGCGAGCCGGGAGACGATGACCGGTTCGCTCAGGAGAGATGGGCCCGCCGGCTCGAACCGCCCGTGCGACTGGTGGACGACCCCCATCGAGTTCTCGACCGAGACGAACTGCTCGCCACCTTTTTGAACGTCGAGTTCCGAGCGGCCCAGGCAGGGCAGAATCAGCGCCCTCCGGCCTGTCACGAGATGCGAACGGTTTAGCTTCGTGGAAACCTGGACCGTCAGCCGGCAGCGTCGCAGCGCCTCCGCCGTGTAGGCGGTGTCCGGGCTCGCCGAGAGAAAGTTGCCCCCCATCCCGAAGAAGACGTGGGCTTTGCCTTCGTGCATCGCCCGGATCGCGCCGACAGTATCAAATCCGTGGTGTCGGGGCGGGTCGAAGTTGAAAGTGCGGCCGAGAGCGTCGAGGAAGCTGTCGGGCATGGCCTCCCAGATTCCGACGGTGCGATCGCCCTGGACGTTGCTGTGCCCGCGCACCGGGCAGGCCCCGGCGCCCGGCTTGCCGAACGCCCCGCGCATCAGGAGGAAGTTGACGACCTCCTGGATTGTCGCCACCGCGTTGCGATGCTGGGTCAAGCCCATCGCCCAGCAGCAGATGATCCGATCGGTCGTGGCCGCCAGCGCGGCCACCTGCTCGATCTCGCCACGAGTGACTCCGCTGCGGTCCTCGATCTCCTCCCAGGTCGTCGCGCCCAGGGCTGCGGCATAGGCATCAAACCCGGTCGTCTTGGCCGCGAGGAACTCCCGATCGACCGCGGTGCCGGGGCTCGGGCGGTCCAGGTTCCAGAGGGCCTTGCAAATCCCGCGCATCAGGGCCTGGTCGCCGTTGATCTTGATCCGCATGAATCGCTCGGACAGGGGCGTGGCCACACCGAGCATCCCCTTGAGCGACTGGGGATGCGCGAACGCTTGAAGCCCGGCTTCTCGCAACGGATTGATCGCGATCAGGTGCGTCCCCTTCCGTGCCGCGCCTTGCAGGACCGACAGCATCCGGGGATGGTTCGTGCCTGGGTTCTGGCCGATGAGCAGGATCAGGTCCGCCTTGAGGAAGTCTTCGATCTGGACCGTTCCCTTTCCAATCCCGATCGTGTCGGTCAGGGCGCGGCCACTCGACTCATGACACATGTTCGAGCAGTCGGGCAGGTTGTTGGTCCCGAACTGGCGGACAAACAACTGGTAGAGGAAGGCCGCCTCGTTGCTGGTTCGGCCGGACGTGTAAAAGATCGCCTCGTCGGGTGAAGCCAGGGCGTTCAACTCGTCGGCGATGAGTGTGAAGGCGTCGTCCCAGGAGATCGGTTCGTAGTGGGTCGAGTCGGGCCGAAGGACCATCGGCTCGACGATCCGTCCTTGCTGTTCGAGCCAGTTGTCGGAATGCTCGGCCATCTCGGCGACCGAACATCGGCGGAAATCCTGGCGGTCCATGCGTTTCGTCGTCGTCTCAGAGGCGATCGCCTTGGCGCCGTTCTCGCAGAACTCGAAGCGGGAACGATGGCCGGCGGGCGGATCGGGCCAGGCGCAGCTCGGGCAGTCGAACCCACCGTCCTGGTTCAGGTTGGACAGGATCTTCAGACCGCGGCCGAGGCCCGACTGCCGGCTGACCGACTTCATCGCATGGAACACCGAGGGCGCACCGGCCGCCTGGCCCTTGGGTCGGCCCAGGTGCGGGTGGTCGGGCTCCTCCGGTGGCTCCTCGCAGGGATGACCGTGGTCGGCAAGCGGCTGGCCGGATGGGGCCCCAGCTGGTCCTGAAGCGGGAGAGGAATGACTCGGGTCGGGTGGCATCGCGATCACCTCGGTTGGACCACGTTCAAATCGTGCGACACCCCGTCAATCGTCCGGCCTTCAGGCGGATCGATCCTCGACGGTCGCCGCCACCACGTTGCCGACCTGCTGGACGCGCTCGGGGGCGGAGTAGACGTTGAACCGATGCGGGCCAACGAACCCCAGCAAGGTCATCCCGTATGTCTCGGCGACTTCCACCGCCAGGCTCGACGGCGCGCCGACGGCCACGATCACCGCGATCTTCGCGGAAAGCGCCTTCTGGACAATTTCGAACCCGAGGCGGCTGCTCACCAGCAGGCCGAGGGGCTCGCCCCGCGCCGGCATCGCCTCCAGGGTCCCCAGCGCCCGGGCACCGATGAGCTTATCGACGGCGTTGTGACGACCGACGTCCTCGCGGCTGGCCAGTAGCCGACCGTCCCCGTCGAAGAGGGCGGCCGCGTGCAAGCCACCGGTCGCGTCGAAGACGGACTGACCGCGCCGGAGTTCTGCCGGCAATCGGTGAATGATCGCCGGTTCGAGGCTCGGTCCGACGCTCGCCAGGTTCGCGCAGCCATCGAGCCCGAGCGCCCGCAGGCTGGCCTTGCCACAAACTCCGCAACTTGAGGTCGCGGCGAAGTTTCGCTCCAGACGACCCGGGTCGACGGTGGCACCGGGCCGCAAGTCCACGCGGACGACATCCCCCAGCCGCCGTCCCGGAACCTCACTCGGCTCTGGTACGACCCCCGCGATTTCACCGGCATTTGCCGACGATGCGCTCGCTTAGCAGGAAGCCGACCGCCAGTTCGGCATCATGCCCCGGCGTCCGCATCGTGACAGCCACGGCCCGGGTTCGGCGCAGACTTGACTCGCCCGTGCTGATTCGGATCTCCAGAGGGTCCTCGGCCGCGAGGTAATCCCAGACGACCTCGAACTTCTGTCCGTCATCGCGGGCCCGGCCGACTCTCGCCCGAACCGTCCCACGTGGCGTCATGGGGGCACCCTTCGCAGAAATCGTCGGGGATGGACGCATTTTCCACGGGGGTAGGCGACCCGAATCGCGACCCCGTTCGGGATGTCGCGAACGAGGTGATCGACCCCATCAATTCAAGCTATCCCACGAAGTGATTCCCCACAAACAATTTCCGGCTCGCGCGATCCGCACGATCGGCAAAAACGGAAGTGGCGCGACGATCGAGCCGGGCCTCGATCCGACAAGGGTCAGACAATTTCGTAGCGGAAGCCGCCCTGATCGTCGATCGAGACGTGGACCGGCGGATCGGCTCGCCCGGTCGCCATCCGGGCGAGGAACTCGTCGAGAGTTCGGGCAGCAGCGAGCGGGTCAGGATGTGGTCGACGTTGCGGGCGCCGCTCTCGACCTCCTTGCAGCGGCCGGCGATGTTCGTCGACCAGGGCGTCGTCGTAGGTGAACTGCGGCCCGGTGGTTCTCCCGCATCCGCGGGCGATCCGGCCGAGCTGGAGCCGGATGATCTGCTTCATCACGTCGTCGCCGATCGGGTAGTACGGGACGATGATCATCCGGCCGAGCAACGCGGCGGGGAAGGCCTTCAGCAGGTCGGGCCGCAGCGCCTCGGCCAGGGCCGTGGCGTCGGGGGCGGTGTCGGGGTCGGCGCAGAGCCGCATCACGGTGTCGGTGCCGACGTTGGAGGTCAGCAGGATGACCGTGTTCTTGAAGTCGATCTCGCGGCCCTCGCCGTCCTCCAGGATGCCCTTGTCGAAGACCTGGAAGAACAGCTCCATGACGTCGGGGTGGGCCTTCTCGACCTCGTCGAGCAGGACGACGCTGTACGGCCTGCGGCGGACGGCCTCGGTCAGCACGCCGCCCTCGCCGTAGCCGACGTAGCCCGGCGGCGAGCCCTTCAGGCCGCTGACCGTGTGCGCCTCCTGGTACTCCGACATGTTGATCGATGATCAGGTTCCGCTCGCCGCCGTAGAGGGTGTCGGCCAGGGCCAGGGCGGTCTCGGTCTTGCCGACGCCGCTGGGGCCGACCAGCAGGAACACGCCGATCGGCCGTCGCGGGTCGGTCAGGTTGGCCCGCGCGGTCCGGATGCGCTGGCCGATCGCCTCCAGGGCGTGCGACTGGCCGATGACCCGCTCCTCCAGCCGGTCGCTGGAGCTTCAGGACCGTCTGGATCTCGTCGGCGACCATCTTGCCGACCGGGATGCCGGTCCAGCCGGCGACGACCTCGGCGATCGTCTGGCCATCGACGCAGACCTGCATCAGCGGCGATCTCGCCCTGGAGCTGACCGCAGCGCGTCGGTCCTCGCGTCGAGCTCGGCCTGGAGCTGCCGCTCCTCGGCGGCGCGGCTCGGCGCGTCCGGCGCCGGTCGCCGTTCGCCGCCGACCTTCCGGGCGGCGTGGGCCGTCTCGAGCCGGTCGCGGAGGTCGCGGATCTGCGTCGACGAGGGCCTGCTCCTGCTCCCAGCGGGCCTCCAGCTCGGCCAGGCGGGCCTCGGCGGCCTGCCGAGCCTCGCGGGCCTCGGCCAGCCGCTCGTCGTGGCCGGCGCCGGTGGCGGCCTCGCGGTCGAGGATGCCGATCTCGATCTCGAGGTGCTCGATCTCGCGGCGGGCGTCCTCGACGGCCGGCGGGATGGCGCTCTGGCCGATCGCCACGCGGGCGCAGGCGGTGTCGAGCAGGCTGACCGACTTGTCGGGCAGCTGCCGGGCCGGGATGTAGCGGGCCGAGAGCTTCACCGACGCCTCGACCGCCTCGTCGAGGATCCGCACGCTCGTGGTGCGTCTCGAGCATGCCGGTGATCCCGCGCATCATCGACGACCGCGCGGTCCTCGTCCGGCTCCTCGACCTTGACGACCTGGAACCGCCGGGCCAGGGCGGCGTCCTTCTCGAAGTACTTCTTGTACTCGGCCCAGGTGGTCGCGGCGATCGTGCGCAGCTCGCCGCGGGCCAGGGCCGGCTTGAGCAGGTTCGCGGCGTCGCCCTGCCCGGCCTGGCCGCCGGCGCCGATCAGCGTGTGGGCCTCGTCGATGAACAGGATGATCGGCACGGGCGAGGCCTTCACCTCGTTGATCACCTGCTTGAGCCGGTTCTCGAACTCCCCCTTGACCCCGGCGCCGGCCTGGAGCAGCCCGAGGTCGAGCGTGCGGACCTCGACGTTCTGCAGCGCCGGGGGCACGTCGCCCTGCGGCGACCCGCAGGGCGAAGCCCTCGACGACGGCCGTCTTGCCGACGCCGGCCTCGCCGGTGAGGATCGGGTTGTTCTGGCGGCGGCGGATCAGGATGTCGACCATCTGGCGGACCTCGGCCTCGCGGCCGATGACCGGGTCGATCTTCCCGTCCCGGCGCCGCGTTGCGTCAGGTTGATCGTGTACTGGTCGAGCGCCGGCGTGCGGCTCGGCTTGCCGCCTTCGCCGGGCGTGCCGGCGCGCGCCCCCGCCCCGTGGCCGGTCGACCGGTCGGGCCGTGGCACCGCGTCCTCGGGCGAGCCGGCGACGATCTCCGGCAGGCTTGACCAGAGCGTCTCGACCGAGATCTTCGCGAACTCGCCGGAGGCCTCGCGGGCGAGCCGGCCGAGCTCGTCGTCCGAGAGCAGGGCCAGCAGCAGCATGCCGCGACCGGACCTGCGGCTGCCCGAACTGGATCGAGGCGATCAGCCAGGCCTCGCGCGATCAGGTCGACGATCGTGGTCGAGAGACTGGGGCGTGCGGTCGTGGCCGGTCTTGAAGCGGTCGATCGCCCGGGTCAGGTCGGCCTGGAGCCGGGCGGGGTCGACCTCGAAATGGCGGAAGATCCGGGTGAGGTCGGTGTTCTCCGCCTCCGACAGGCTTCAGCAGCCAGTGCTCGACCTCGACGCACCGGTTCGTGTGCGAGACACACAGACCCGGCCGCCGCCTGGAGGGCCTCGATGGCACGTCCTGTTCAGTTTCTTGATCAGGGCGCCCGAGTCGAGCCCCATGACGTGCCCTCCAGTCCGAGACATTTCCCCGAGCCGAGCGAGACAGAATGCGCCACCCCCAGGCATGTCGAGGCGACCAACCCGTCGCTCGTTGCGCCGATCTTAACCGGCCCTCGCTCGACGACGCAATCGGCACCGCCGAATCTGTCGCCGAACCGATCCCCGGAAACTGGCGACACATACGACGGGTCTTCCGGGGACGGAACTCACTACGCCCGCCCGGTGCCGACGTGACGCCCCGGCCCGATAGAAATCACCGCGTTTCCAATCCGCCGCCGTTCTCGGTATGGAGTCAAGCCAGGACCGATGACCGATGGCCGATGGCCGATGGCCGATGACCGATGAGCCGATGACCGACGATGGCCGATGACCGACGACGGACGATGGCGGACAATGGCCGAGGACCATCGGCCTTGCTGAACTCGATCCCTCCAATCCGCTCCGCGCCATTCGCCCCATCCGCGTTGCTCCGCGTACCATGACCGATTCGCAAACCGCAACGACCCTCGATCATCGTCCATCGTCCATCGGTCCTCGGTCCTCGGTCCTCCTCGGTCCTCGGTCCTCGGTCCTCGGTCCTCGGTCCTGGTCCTCGGTCCTCGGTCCTCGGTCCTCGGTCCTCGGTCCTCGGTCCTCGGTCCTCGGTCCTCGGTCCTCGGTCCTCGGTCCTCGGTCCTCGGTCCTCGACTCTACCAGGCTCAGTAACCAGCCCCCTTCGTCTTCAGGCGAACCCGGCCAATGTACATGTCCGCGGCGATGTAGAGGTCGGAACCATCACCGCCGAAGGTGCAGTTGCCGGTCGCCTCGCCGGTCGCGAAGGTGCCCAGGTGGGTTCCGTCGGGAGTCAAAACGATCACGCCCCCGGGGGCGGTCGCGAACAGGTTGCCGCAGGCGTCGACGCACATGCCATCCGGCAGGCCCTTCCGCTCGGGACTGACCCACTTCGTCGCGTCGAAGAAAACCTTGCCCGTGCCGATCGTTCCGTCCTCCTTCATCGGGTACGCCATCCAGAGCGGCGCGTTCCGGGTCGGAATTGGCCACATACAGCGTCTTCTCGTCCGGGGAGAACGCGATGCCGTTGGGACGGCTCAACTCCCTGGTCAACAGCGACAGCGTGCCATCTTTCGAGATCCGGTACACGCCCTGGAAGTCCGTCTCCTTGGTCGGGTCGTCAACGTTCTTCGGCAGGCCGTAGGGAGGGTCGGTGAAGTAGAGATCGCCGCTGGAATGGAAGACGAGGTCGTTGGGGCTGTTGAGCCGCTTCCCCTCGAATCGGTCGGCCAGGGTGATGTAGGTCCAACCCTCGCGAGTCAATCGGGCCACACGGCGGTCGCCGTGCTGGCAAAGCACCAGGTCTCCTTCGGGGCTCCGCATCAGGCCGTTGGACCCCGGCTCGCCACCCCGAGGTTTCGTGCCTGTGTAGCCGCTGGGACGCAGGAAAATGTCAACGCCTTTCCCCTCGCGATAGCGGTGGACAACGTTTCTGGGAACGTCCGAGAAGAGCAGATACCCCCCGTCTTCGGGAACCCAGACCGGCCCCTCGGCCCAGTCAAAACCGTCGGCCAGGATCTCGACGCGGGCATCCGGAGGGACGAGTTCGCTGAATCAATCGTCCGTACGTTCGATCGAGCCAAGCGTTGCGCCCGGCTCGGCGGCGCTCGTGAAGGTGTTGTGCCTGGGGACCATCGTCAACATGGCCAGAATGGTCCCAATCCTGGTGAGGTTCGTGATACGAAGCATCATGGTGTCGTTTTCCCTGAAGAACATGAGATGCGAGGGCGTTCGGAGACCAACACGCTGAGGTCGCATGTCGGTGATGGCTCAAGGTAGCCGTCGGGGCATGAGCGGGCAACACGCCACCACGCCGATCACGAGAGTTGTCCCGCTCCGCTTCCGACCCAACGGACTGGCTCAAGGACGGGATGGGCCAGCGAAAGGCTGCGAAGTTCGGCAATAGTTCAAATTAAGTCATTTCCCTTGTTTATAGCGAATCAATTTGCGATTTTCCAATTCCAGGCTTGGCCATTCATGAACCTGAATTCACGATCCGGCGCGGGAATCCGGCTCGCTCTCGAAATCGCCCTTGCCGTGGGCCGAAACAATGTTGGATAATTCATGAACGACCCTGGTCGATAGCGACGCACGGTCCGAATCGGCCTTCGAGGGGATACGGAACCCGCCGACTCCACTCGATCGCTCCCGCTCAGTGGCCGCCTCCCTCCCACGCCCAGGCCCGCCGGGTTCACGCTGCCCGGACGGGAGACTCGATAGAATCGCCGGAACACGCCACCGCTCATCGGCCTCCGGATTGATTCGCGACTCCACGAGAGGACCAGCATGCGACGGACAGCCCCCCTGGGACGCGCCGGCATCATCATGCTCGCAGGGATCTCGTCGATGGTGGCGATGGCATTCTCGTCGCGTGCGGCGGCCCCCGACCCGTCCGAGGCCGAACAGTTCTTCGAGTCTCGGGTTCGTCCCGTGCTGGTCGCTCGCTGTGTGTCGTGCCATGGGCCGGACAAGCAGTTTTCGGGTCTTCGGCTCGATTCCAGGGCCGCGGCCCTGAAGGGCGGGGACTATGGCGCGGCGGTGGTTCCGGGCGATGTCGAGGCAAGCCTCCTGATCGGCGCGTGTGGCCCACACGGACGACTTCCTCAAGATGCCCCCGAAGGGGGACAAGCTGGCGGAGGAGGTGATCCTCGACCTGACCGCCTGGGTCGAGATGGGCGCCCCCTGGCCGGAACCCTCCACTGGGACGACACCGGCAGCGGCCTCCAGTCCCGAGGAAAACCACTGGGCATTCCAGCCCGTGCGCAAGGTGGCCCCTCCGACGATTCGCGACCTGTCCTGGGCGACCAACCCGATCGATGCGTTCGTCCTGGCTCGCCTGGAGTCGAAGGGGCTCGCCCCCTCCCCTGCCGCGGACCGGCATACGCTCATTCGCCGCGTCACCTTTGACCTGACTGGTCTGCCACCGACTGCCGAGGAGGTCGCCGACTTCGTGGCCGATAAGTCTCCCGACGCCTTCGCGACGGTGGTCGATCGCCTGCTCGCCTCACCCCGGTACGGTGAACGCTGGGGGCGGCACTGGATGGATGTCGCGAGGTATTCGGACACAAAAGGTTACGTATTTCAGGAAGAACGTCGCTATCCGTATGCGTACACCTACCGCGACTATGTGGTCCGGGCGTTCAACCAGGACAAGCCCTACGATCAGTTCGTGATCGAACAGCTCGCCGCCGACCTGCTCCCAGAAGATGAAGGGGAGCCGGACAAACTTGCCGCGATGGGATTCCTGACGGTCGGCCGCCGGTATCTGAACCGACAGGACGACATCATCGACGATCGAATCGATGTGACCAGCCGGGGCCTGCTCGGCCTGACCGTCGCCTGCGCCCGCTGCCACGACCACAAGTACGACCCGATCCCCGCCGAGGACTATTACTCCCTTTACGGGGTCTTCGCGTCGAGCGAGGAACCCGAGGACTTGCCGTTGCTGGCCGGGCATGGCGAGGCCGGCGGCTCCGAGGCGTACCGCGCGGAGCATCAGAAGCGGACGGACGAAATCAAGCAGTACATCACCGACAAGCGGGCCGAGTTCCGCAAGGAGTTGACCGACCGGCTCGCCGACTACCTGGCCGCGTCCGTCGCGATCGAGCTAAACCCGCGGCACGAGCGGCTTGATGCCATCGCCCGCGAAAACTCGATCCGGCCCGAATTGCTCCGCCACGTCGCGAGCCGTTGGAAGGGCCTGGTCGAAGCCACCGGCGCCGTTGGCGACCCGCTTCTCGGCCCCTGGCAGGCGCTTCGCCGCCCTGCCCTCCGACGACACGTTCGCCGCCCGGGCTGTCGAGATCACCGACAGGCTGGAGGACGAGAACGCCTCCGGCCCGGCCGACCCGTTGCGGGCCGCTGTCGTTCACGCCGTCGCCGGAAACGCCCCCGCCGATTCCATGGCCGAGGTTGCCCGTCGTTACGGCACCTTGCTCGCACACGCCCTGGCCGAGCCCGACAATGCCGACCTGGGGGCGATCCGTGCCCGGCTCGAAACCCCTGAAGGCCCGTTGACCATCCCGGAAGGCCCCGGACCAGTTCCGCCGGCTTGTCAACCGCGCCGAGCGGGACCGCCTCTCGGCCCTGAACCGTAAGGTCGCCGAACTGGACGCGACGCACCCCGGCGCCCGCCGAGGGCGATGGTGATGGTCGACAAGGCCCAACCCTATGATCCCTACGTCTTCCTCCGAGGCAACAGCGGACGTCGCGGCGACAGCGTCCCCCGACGGTTCCTGAAGGTCCTCTCCGGTCCCGATCGGGAACCGTTCAACGCAGGGAGCGGCCGACTTGAACTGGCCCGCGCGATCGTCAGCCCGGACAACCCTCTCACCGCTCGCGTGATCGTCAACCGCGTCTGGATGCACCACTTCGGCCGCGCCCTGGTGGACACGCCGAGCGACTTCGGGCTCCGTAGCGACCCGCCCACGCATCCCGAGTTGCTCGACTGGCTGGCCGCCACGTTCGTCGAGGAGGGTTGGTCCCTGAAGGCGTTGCACCGGCGAATCCTGCTCTCGAACACCTACCGACAGCAGAGCCTGGATCGCTCCGAATGCGTGGCCGTCGACCCCGAGAACACCCTGATTTGGAAGCAGAACCGGCAGCGGCTCGAGCTCGAACCGCTTGCGTGACGCGATGCTTGCGGTCGCCGATCGGCTCGACACGACGATGGGCGGCCGTTCGGTCGACATCGTCGATCCGCCGTTCTCGACTCGTCGCACCGTGTACGCCTTCATCGACCGGCAGAACCTCCCCAGCCTGTTCCGCACCTTCGATCTGGCCAGCCCGAACGCCTCGAGTCCACGCCGTTACAAGACGACCGTCCCCCAGCAGTCTCTGTTCCTGATGAACAGCCCGTTCGTCGCCGAGCAGGCGCGCCATCTCGCCGCCCGGGTCGAGCCGGAGAACACCGGCACTCCCGAGCGAAAGGTCCAGGCCCTCTATCAGGCGTTGTTCGGACGAGCGGCCGAGCCCCGCGAAGTCGAGGTCGCTCTCCGGTTCGTCTCGGAACGGGAGAACGAGCCCGGGCCGGATGTCGTCACCAACTGGTGTTACGGGTATGGGCGGTTCGACGAGGCGACAGACCGAGTGAGCGCGTTCGCCGAGTTCCCTCACTGGAACGGCAAGGCATGGCAGTTCGGCGAGAAGGTTCCGCACCCCGAATTCAGCTACCTCCACCGCCATGCCGAGGGCGGCCACGTCGGCCAGGACGCCGACCACGCCGCGATCGTGCGTTGGGTGGCCCCGGAAGATGCGGTCGTCACCATCGACCGGCTCTCTGGGCACAAGAGCGACAAGGGGGATGGCGTTCGAGGCCGGATCGTCGCCGGTCGGGGCGGCCCACTCGGGGAATGGACGGCCCACAACACCGACATCCCGACCGAGGTGGGACGCTACGAGGTGGCGGCTGGAGAGACGATCGACTTCGTCGTCGATTGCCGAGCCGAGGCGTCGTACGACTCCTACACCTGGATGCCGGCCATTCGAGTCGTCGAGAACCCGTCCGGGCTCGCCGTCACGAAATGGAACGCCCGCGACGACTTCCACGGCCCGCTACCGACCCGGCTCACCCCCTGGCAGCAATATGCGCAAGTGCTTCTGTTGACGAATGAGTTCGCGTATGTTGATTAAAACGTCCGCGATCGGCTGGCCGAACATCAACGAATCGAGGGCGGATGACCGACAGGCCGGCACGTGATCCGCGTCTCGACCCGTCACTTGAACACGGCCCTCGGAACCTGGAAATCGCCCCTCTATCCATAAGGGCCCCACAATGTCGCACCACGCCCCTCGCCCCCAGGACGCCTTTTTGACGCGCCGCGAGTTGCTCTGCCGATCCGGGATGGGATTCGGTGCCATGGCGCTCGGTGGCCTGCTCGCCGACGCGGGGCTCTTGCAACCCGCCCGCGCGGCCGGGACGGCACCATCCGCGACGGGGCCGGTTTCCCCTCTCGCCGTGAAATTGCCCCACTTCGCGCCAAAGGCAAAGCGGGTGATCCATTTGTTCATGAACGGTGGGCCGTCCCAGGTTGACACCTTCGATCCCAAGCCGACGCTGACGAAGTTCAATGGCAAGTCCCTCCCGACGGAGAACTTGCGTACTGAGCGGAAGACCGGCGCGGCGCTGGGCTCGCCCTTCGGGTTCAAGAAGTACGGGCAGAGCGGCATCGAGGTCAGCGACATCTTCGCCAGCGTCGGCGAGTGCATCGACGACATCTGCGTGATCCGGTCGATGCAGGCGGACGTTCCGAACCACGAACCCTCGCTCATGTTGATGAACTGCGGCGACGCGACCCAGGCGCGGCCGAGCGTTGGCTCCTGGGCGCTGTACGGGCTCGGCACCGAAAACCAGAACCTGCCCGGCTTCGTCGTCATGTGCCCGGGGGGTTACCCGATCTCCGAGACGCAGAACTGGCAGTCCGGCTTCCTGCCGGGCATCTACCAGGGCACCTACGTCGACAGCCAGCACACCGACATCGAAAAGTTGATCGCCCATATCCGCAGCCAGCACGTCCTGCCCCGCGAGCAGCGGACCCAGCTCGACCTGCTTTTGCAGCTCAACCGCGAGCACGCCGAACGTCGCCAACACGATGCGGAGCTGGAGGCGCGTATCGAGTCGTTCGAGCTGGCCTATCGCATGCAGTCCGACGCCGCCGACGCATTCGATGTCGAGAACGAGCCGGCCTACATCCGGGAGATGTACGGCCCCGGCGTCCACGCCCGGCAGCTCCTCGTGGCCCGCCGCCTGCTGGAACGGGGCGTCCGCTATATCCAGCTCTGGCACGGCGCGGGCCAGCCCTGGGACAACCACGACGACATCGAGTCCGGTCACCGCAATCTCGCGGGACAATGCGATCGACCGATCGCCGCTCTGCTGAAGGACCTCAAACAGCGCGGAATGCTGGAAGACACCCTGGTGATCTGGGGTGGCGAGTTCGGCCGTACCCCGGTCGTCGAACTGCCGACGCCCGGTGCCAACGCCGGCAAGATGAACGGTCGTGACCACAACCACTACGGGTTCACCACCTGGCTGGCCGGTGGCGGCGTGAAGGGGGGGCACGTCCACGGCGCCACGGATGAGTT
This sequence comes from uncultured Isosphaeraceae bacterium, assembly GCA_963779675.1. Classification (GTDB taxonomy): domain Bacteria; phylum Planctomycetota; class Planctomycetia; order Isosphaerales; family Isosphaeraceae; genus CAVZZM01. The sequence goes on along the minus strand of CAVZZM010000008.1, from coordinate 523,327 downwards.
CGGCTACAAGGCCGTCGAGGACCTGGTGCATGTCCACGACCTGCACGCCACCGTGCTGCACCTTCTCGGCTTCGACCACGAGCAGTTCACCTACCGCTACGCTGGCCGCGATTTCCGCCTGACCGATGTCCACGGTCGGGTTGTCAAGGAGATCCTGGCCTGATATCGTGGTCGGATTCCCCGCCCGGCATCGCGCCTTCGGCCCGAGGGCGCACTCCTCACGGTCTCGCCACTCGACCCGGGTGCGACGACGCAGGAACGCCGGGTACGGGCCAAGACACGAACCGAATAACTCCAAGCAGTCCGGAGATGACTCGTCATGAAGCCCCGCAAGGTTCCCGCCCAGCTTTTCATCGAGGGCAACAACGGCAGCAACAAGTCCGTCGCCGTGCGTCTTGAGTTCAAGGAGAACGCCGACGGCTGGCATGGCAGCGTCCAGACCCTAGAACCCGTGCTGACGGAATCCGCGACTCACCGGGTCAATCTGGGTGACTACCGCTTCGGCACCATCCGCCTCCACGAAGTCGCCCGCAATGGCAAGACCGCCCGCTTCACCGGCGAGGGCATCCCCCAGCGCGTGACCAAGGCCGCCAGGGCCTGAGTCCGGCGACGCCAACCTCAGAGATGGCAAGGAACGAGGGATGTCGAGAGCCCTCCTCGATCGGCCTGGGCATCACCTTCGCTGTACGGTCGTTACCGCTTCCGACGGCGGGACCCTCGCTCCTGGCCCCGGAGGGCCGATTTGGCAGTGCCCTCGACCCGCGATCCGGTTGCGTGGCCGTGGCGTCGCGACCGGAGTATCAGGAACCACCGCGGACGGTCGAGGTCTGGGCGAAGCTCGACGGCCAGACAGGCTACAACATCATCGTCGCAAGTAGTTTGAAGGCGTCGAGTTCTCACTGGGAACTCTACACGGTCGCGGGCACCGGGACATTCGCCGCCTTCTTGCCGGGGGCGTCGCCGCAGGTAATCGACTCGGGCATCGATGTCGTCGATGGATCCTGGCACTACCTGGTGATGACCCACGAGAAGGACCGCGTCCGGCTGTACGTGGATGCCAGGAAGGTCACCGACACCGTGCAGACGCCCGGCGTGGGGACTCCCCAGCCGGGCCCGATCTGGGTCGGGGGTTACCCGCCCGGGTCGATCGGTTGCGACGGTTTGATCGACGAGTTGCGGATTTCCCGAGGTGTTCGAGAGATCGTGAGGGTGCCCGACCGGCCGTTCGCCGCTGATGGGCAAACTCTCGGACTTTGGCACCTCGACACCTCGGATTTCACCGACAGTTCCGCACTGGCAAATCCCGCGTCCGAAGCCCTCGCGGTGGCTGCTCTACCCGCTGCCTCGCAGGCGGCAGGCCCGAGTGGTCCAGGTTCGGTTGACTACAAGGTCGCGGATGATCGGCTTCGGGTCGAGCTGATCGATCGGGTGCCGGGAGAGTCGCTGCTCTCCGTCCGGGCCGACGCCGAGGGCCGCCTTTTCGTCGGTGGCCGTGAGGCGCTGTTCGTCTACGAACCGGAGGACTCCGGCGGCTACAAACCCCGACAGCTCCTCTATCGCTTTCCCGAGCATACCTGGCTCAACGACATCACAATCCGCGGCAACGACCTCTACGTGATGACCAATGCCGCCCTCTACATCTTCCGGGAGGGTCGAACGAGGCGTGACGGACTGACCCCCGAGCGGCTCGTCTGGGGCTGGCCGGTCGATCTCCACGTCACCCTGCATGGCATGGCCTGGGGGCCAGACGGGAAGCTTTATATCACGGCGGGCGATCCGCTCCTGAACCATGGCGACATGCAAAATCGTCCCGACCACTGGGGGCACTGGACCATCGCCACGGCGACGGGCCAGCGCATTCCGTACACCGGGCAGGGAGGCGTCTTCCGGTTCGGACCTGACGGCCGGTTTCAATCCGTTCACGCCACCGGCTTGAGGGGGCCGTTCGGCCTGTGCTTCGACCGTCGCTGGGAACTGTTCACCAACGATAACGATCACGAGTCGATGCCCGCCGCGTACAGCCCCGCTCGGCTGCTGCATGTTGTCGAAGGGGCCGACTTCGCGTGGCCTCGGGGCTGGATGGCCGGCAAATCGCCCGACAGGGCTGACTTGCTCGAAACGATGGACGAGGGCGCGGGCCTGGGGCGGGAAGTCCCTGTCGGCATGGCCTATCACGACGACACACTATTGCCCGAACCTTACCGGGATAGCCTGCTGCTCGCGCGATGGGGCCAGCGCCGCATCGACGCCTTCCGCCTGATCCCGCGCGGTGCGAGCTATGCCGTCGAAGAACACCCGTTGCTGATCGGCGAGAACACCGCACGGCCGATGGGCGTGACCGTCGGCCGGGGGGGGCGGGTCTTCGGCGTGATCAGCTACATGCAGAACAATGAGTGGTCGCCCTCTTACGTGGCCGATCTTGTGATGATCACGACGAAAGACGATCCGGCAGACGCATCCGTTCGAGCCGCTTGACGTCGTGAAGGCCGACTATGAAACGCTGTGGTCGGCTCTGTCGGCCCGTCCTGGTCGCGGCGACACGACGTCCACCAGGAGCTCATCCGCCGCCGCTTTCTGAGCCCGGAGAACGCGAGGCTTGGCGTACGGCGGTTCCAGACCGAGGTCGAGAGGCTTGACCACCGAGCACCGGCCTCCCCGGCGGTCGAGCACCTGGGCTGGATCGCCGCTCACGTCGGCGACCCCTCGGAGAACTCTCCCGAGTTGCTTCGCCCAAGCCAGTTTCTCCTCGACCGGTCGCACAGCGACGACCCCGCATCGCGCCGGATGGCGTTTCGGACTCTGATCGCGATGGACCTGCTGCCGACCTCTCCGGTCAAGGAGACGCGGTTCTCAAACGCGCTCTGGAGGACGCCGACCCGCGTGTTGTGCTAGCCGCCGTTATCGGAGCGCGCGGCATCCGGGGCGAGAACGGCGCTTCCCTGGTCGAGTCGATTGTTCAGGGACCTGCCCGAAGCCAGGATACGTACCTCCGGCAAGCAGCGTCACATACCCTGGCCGTGATCGCCCAACCCGACCGACTGGCACGGCTCTGCACGTCGGATCATCCGGCAGAGCGGCTGGCGGGCGTGCTCGCCGTCGGGCGTCTCCTGACGGTTCCGCCCTCCGTTGGTCCGCTCGATCCGGCGATCCCTCTACGTTATGAGGCGAAAAATGCCGAGTTCAAGGTCAAGTACGCCGACGAGACGATCGATCTCCGTACCCTAGGTCCCATAGGCAGCTTCACCGCTGCCGAGGCGTGGCGACACCGTGACAAGGGATGGGAGGACTTCCGCAGAGTGGTCCTCTTGAGAGACCGAATCGAATCGGACCCCAACGACACGCATCCGCATTCAGGCCGCTTATTTCCTCGACCTTCTCAACGACCCCCAGTACCGGACACTCATCGAGACCGCCCGCCGCGAGATCGAGGCGAAGCGGCTCAGTCAGACAGCGGAGCGTCCGGTCGAAAGAGCCTGGCTCATCGGTCCGTTCCCGGTCGGAGACGCTGAAGATGGCGCACAGCCTGAAGATGGCCCAATCGACCTCTCGACCGAGTACATGGTCGGGGATGCACGGCGATCCTGGACTGAAGTCGATGCCAACCGAGGCCTTGACCTCGGTTCTCCCGAGGGGCCATCTGCCTATCATGCCTACTTCCGCCTCCAGGCAGCGGAGGACGGAAGCGCCGAGCTTCGGGTCGAGAAGGCTGGATCAGTGCTCGTGCGCCTCAACGGCCGCGTGCTGACCGAGGAAGACGGTTCGTTCCGACTCGACGTGCGGCCCGGCAGCAACGATGTACTGGTCCGCCTTGTGACATCTCCCGGTCTCGATCAACCAGAACTACTTCTGCGTGCGCCGGAGCGGGTCACAGCCACGATGCCCGAACGCCTGGGGTTGGCCACGCTGGCCGAGCGATTGAAGGCCGGCAACGCGGCAGGCGAGGCGATTCCACAGGTGTTTCTCGCGGTCGACTGGTCGCAGGCAGTCGAAAACGGCGATCCCGGACGAGGTCGGAAGCTGTTCGGTCCCGATGGACTGGGATGCGCCAAGTGTCACGCGATCACCGACACGTTGGCTGTCGACGGAGGACCGAGCCTGGCCGGGGCGCGAGATCGGTTCACGACCGCTCACATCGTCGAATCGATCCTTCTTCCCGGCAAGCAGGTCGCCCCGATCTTCCGGTCCACAAGCATCGCGACGGGCGATGGGCAGATCGTCACCGGGTTGGTCGTTAATGAAACCGACTCGTCCGTTGAGCTCCTGCTGAGTGACGCGACCAGGCGGTCGATCGAACGTGACGACATCGAGGTGCGGAAAGAACAGGACACATCGCCAATGCCTGCCGGACTGGTGCGGTCCCCCGACGAACTTCGCGACCTCCTGGCCTACATTCTCGGAACAATGCCCGAAATTCCGTGATCGGGTTCAAACGGACTCGAGGGCCGGACCGCGTGTCGTCACGGATTGGAGGACTGGCCCCGACCAGGGTCGGGTGGCGATGGCTTCGTCATCGAGAAACACACGCCGCAGGCCCAGAGGCCCTGGGATCGCGCCTCGTCCGGTGAAGCGAACTCGATACGCTGGCCGGTCGGGAGCAGGTGGGCGAACCCACAGTCCGGACGATGATACAGGCCTGGTCCCCCCTTCTTCTCAGACACAACAAGCCCAGCCTCTCTGGGCGGTATTGTGATGTGGATGCGTGAGAGTGTCGCCGTTGAGTTCCCCATTTGTGGCGGCACCGGCGTGGGACGATCCCGATGGATCGCCACGTGCCCCGTTTCGGAGACGAACCTGTTCGCGATCTGACCAAGTCCCAATCCTCCCACCACCCCGACGGTCAGGACGACACCCCGGACAAACCACGATCGCGGAGGGGGCCTGTCGAGCCAGGAACTCAGGGCAACGGCGAGGCTTCGTGCGTCGGGAAAACGCTCCGTGGGATCGAGCGCGAGGGCCTTGCGGCAGATGTATTCCAGGGATGACGAAACCCGGCAACCCTGTTCTCGAAACGACTTTGGAGGACGGTGAAGCTCGACGCGCCAGGCGGGGGCCCCGCTGGGCAAATTGGCGGGCCGCGTGCCACTCAGAAGTTCGTAGAGCATCACGCCCAGGCTGTAGACGTCGCTACGAGCATCGGCAGTATGCCCACGGCCCGCGGCCTGCTCAGGGCTCATGTAAGCGGGCGTGCCCAGGATCGCTCCCTCGACTGTCAGCGTGGCGTCATAGTCAAGTCGGCGCGCGAGACCGAAGTCCGTCAGGCGAGGGCGGCCCGTGGGCTCAACGATCACGTTGGCCGGCTTGACGTCGCGGTGGACCACTCCTCGACGGTGGGCATGGTCGAGCGCGTCGGCTAATGCCCGGACGATCCGGACCACCTCCCGGGGATCGGTTCGATTGGCCGTACGGTCTTGATTATGGTTGAGGGTCCGTCCCTCGACGTACTGGTAGGCAATCCAGCAACGCCCATCGTCGCGACCGGCATCGTGAAGAGGAACGATGTTGGGATGATCAAGCTGCGCCGCGGAGCGTGCCTCGCGGAAGAACCGTTCAATGACGCGAGCGGTCGGGTGAACATCGCGAAGAACCTTCAACGCCACGTAACGGTCGAGTCTTGGGTCGTATGCCCGGTAGACCTGGCCGAACCCCCCTCCCCCAGAAACTCGCGAACCTCATACCGGCCGACCTGCTTCGGCACCTGAGGTAGAGAGGCGATGGAACCCAAGGGGTTTGAATCGAGCCACGGTGGGGTCTCTTCGGGGGTCAGCGCGAGTGATAGAGGCGTCGTGTACTCGTCCGAGGGATCTTCCCAGACCGCCTCGATTGGCCCTCCGCAATGCAAACAGGGCTCGGTTGTGCTCCCCGCCGCGCCGTTCGTCGCGACCGAGTCGACACTTCGCAGGCAATCCGCGGCAGACTAACCGTATGACGGGTCTCATGTCTGTCCGTCCAGGAGCAGAACGAATCGGTGACCAACCCGGAAATCTGGTCGCCCTGTCGACGCAACGCACGCCGAGGAACCCATCTGAGGTCGCTGCGTCATCCCCGGAGCGGCGAATCGCTGTCGAGGCCCTGCCTATGCATCGCGTCCACAATGCCGACTGTCAACATTCAATCCTAAGGCGCGTGCGGGTTCTCGGAACGCAACCTCCTGCGATTTAGTGGGTTCGGAGAGACGCGGGCAATACGCGTAGCCGGACTGGACAGGAGCCGCACAGCTTTGATCTCTCCCGTCTCGCGCCCAACGCGGGACGGAAAACCAGAACATCCGCCGAGACAGCCTCGATCCTACCGGAGGAGGTTCGGCCCGGGTCGGATTGGCCGATCCGTATCACCGCGTTATCTCGACGCCCCCTTGAACGTGCGAGAGAAAGGTAAAAACCGTGCACATTCGCTTGAAATCTGGGCGATTCACACGCATGCCGTGTCCGGGCGCGTTGCCGCCAGTTGTTGGCGGACGACGACTCGAGATGGATCCGATCTTCGCGGTCCCGGTCGAGGTCCCTACGCAAGTCTTGATTTATCGAACCGAGGAACCGGACATCTTTCAGGGCGCGGCGCAATCCGCGGCCGATGGCACAATCACCATTGACGTGCCGATTCTGCAGGCACCACCCGAAGGAACCCCGATCCAGATCATCATTTACGTGGATCCCGAGAACCCGACCCTGATCGAGGGGCTCACGAACGACGATGGGGGATCGGGTTCGATCGGGATCGACATCCCCGACGAAATCCTCGAGTGACCATTCGAGAATCGGTCGGCCTGATCTTACGAACTTTATCGTGACCCTCCCTCAGGAGACTGGCAATCGGCGTGACGTGGATTGCCAGTCCGTTCCTTATTCGCTCATGCCCACAACACTGCGGCATAACCACGACGACCGCGAGGGGATTACTCCATAGACTCCAACCGGCACGGTCTGCTACCGTGGATTGGTAGTAAGTGATTACTGGGCAACGAACCTCCGGGTTACCGCCCGACGTCCCACGCGACGTTCAGATGATGCTTGTCCGCCATCCCTGGGCACCTTCACGCCGATTCCAGAACCTTGACGGAGCGAACCGCCACGTCATCGGACAGGTTGCGCTGTAAGAAACTTCCGTCGAAATTGGGTGAATTTGGCCGAGCTCGTTCCGACGCCCAGGTCGCAGAGCGTGACTCGTGCTCTATCTGGTGTGGGGCTGGACAGGCTGGTTGCGGGGCTTCGACTCAACCAGTGATGAGTACTTCCACTATCGATTCAGGATAATGCGATGGCCGCAGTTGACCCTTACGCTCCTTGCCCATGCGGCAGCGGGCAGAAGTTCAAGTGGTGTTGTCATAAAGTCGAGAGCTACGCCGACAAGGCACAGCGTCTTCTCGAGGGCGGTCAGGTTGACGCGGCGCTCGCATCACTGGACGAAGGGCTCAAGAAGGTTCCCTCGAACCCGTGGCTCGCCAATCGCAAAGCGGCCATCTTGATCCGTAGGGGTCAATCGGACGACGCACGAACCCTGCTGGACGATGTCGTCGCCAGGAACCCGAAGCACGTCGGCAGCCGGGCCTTGCTGGTCCGCTCCGTTCTCGAAACCTCGGGCCCACAGGCGGCCGCGGATGTACTCCAGTTGGCTCTCAACGCCATCCCGGTCGAAGCGCGATCCGGACTCGCCATCCCCGCGCAATTGATCGGGATGGTCGCGAAGGAGGTCGGTTTCATGCCGGCCGCGCGGATGCATTTTGAACTCGCCCTGGCCTTACGTGGCGGTGTGGGGTACCAGGAGAACCAGTCGCTTGTTTCCAGCATCCAGATGATCGAGGCGGACCCCGAGGAACCTCTCTGGCTCAGAAACCCTGACCGTCTGTCGCCCGCGCCAGAAAACCTGGGTAAAGAACGGCGCAGCCGGTTCGATGAGTCGTACAAACTGGGGGAGGCAGGGCTCTGGAACTCCGCCGCGGCAGGCTTTGAACTGCTGGCTGGTGACGGAATCGCCGTGGCGGAACGCAACCTGGGTCTCTGCCGGCTGTGGACACTCGACCTGGCTGGTTGTTCGGCGGCATTGAAGCGCTATGTCGAATCCGCTGGAGAGACGACGGAGGCGGTCGATCTTGAGGCCCTCCGCCAGTTAATCGCGCCCCTCGACGATGATGATCTGGTCGAGGAACTGCAACTCATCTGGACGTTGCGCGATCGCGCCAGGCTGCTGGGAACGTTGAAGGACAGCGATCGCGTCGATGCGACGGGCCTGGTTCCCCTCGACCCGGAGGACGAACAATCGGTGGAGGTCGAAAGCTTCCATCTCCTGGACCGTCCCAAACCGGCCGGAGACCTTCCTAAGGCGATCACGGACTATCCCCGGATTCTGGGGCGAGTTCTCGTTGGTCAGGAGATCGTCATCCTCGAAGGTCTCGACGACGGTCGACTGGACGAACTGACCTCGTGGTTCACGGACCTGGCTGGCGACTCGGTTCCACCTGCTCAGCCCAAATCGAAAGAAGTGGCGAAGCTGCCGCGACATCTCGCCACCATGAGGATTTACTGGTGGTTGCCGGAGAATAGCCCTCCCGAGTTGACCTCTCAACTCCAGCGTCAGGAGAGGGCGCGGGTGGTGGAAGAGGTGTGGCCGAACACCCCGATGCCCTATCTGGGCAACCGAACTCCGCAACAGGTTTCGGGATCGAGTGATCCGCGTACAAAGGTGGCCCTCCGTGGCGCGGTGCTACAGTACGAAATGAGCGCACAGTATCAGCCGGCTGGTGGAGCGAATTATCACCGTCTTCGCGAGAAACTGGGGATCGCTCCGGAACCGGAGGTCGACCCGGATACTGTCGATCTTCAGACGCTCCACCTTGCTCGGCTGCACCTGGTACCGGCCGATCGCCTGGACGACGATCGTCTTGTGACTCTTCTGGCACGTGCTCGAAACGCGATGCTTCCGGACGCCATCGAGCGTGCCGCGCGGGCGATCGTGGAACGCCCCCACCTCCTGACTCGTCCGGATGTCGGTCGTGTGAATGTCTTCCAGGACCTCGCGAACCTTGCCCTCGGTCGCGGTGACGCGGGAGAGGCCGCGTCCTGGCTGCGGCGTGGTCGAGAGTCCGACCCGGACGTCAAGGGCGTAAACTCGGTGCGCTGGGCCCTCGCGGACCTCCGCTTGCGCGAACACGGAAGCCCCTGAACTCTGGGTGCCCGAGCTTGCCGTGATCCTCGAACAAACCATGAACGATCGGGCGTCGAGCCCGATCATCCTGTCGAACCTGATCGAGATGGGCCTTGTTCGGATGGTCGCCAACCCAGACGACCCCGATGACGTCATGCTCGACAGCCGAATGCTCCAGGCGGTTCTCGCCGAGTACGGGCCCCGCGTCACCACGGCATCGGGCGATCTTGGCGTCTCAGTCTCCCGGGGCGGCATCTGGACCCCAGGTTCCGATGCTCCAACCGGAGGGGCCACAACTCCCGGCGGCATCTGGACCCCAGGTTCGACCGCGCCGCCTACTGACGAACCCGAACAGAAACCGAGACCAAATCTGTTCATCCCGGGACGATGACCCATCATGCCAATGACCTCGGCGCGTTCTTGCTGGACGCGTTCGAGGTCGCATGAGTCGATGGCCTCCGTTGTCGGACAGGATCGGGACCGCACGAGATCCCAACGCCATTTCACCAATTCATCCGGCGCGAATCATGTCGCAAGAGTCGGGCAGGCCGACGTCTGATCGCTCGCTCACCCTGGTTCATCAGGGATGGCACCATCTGAGGCTTCAACGCCCGCTGGCGGCATGGGCCTCGTGGCAACAGGCGTTGAGACTAGATCCAGAGGACCGTGCGGCATCACACGCCCTCAAACTCCTGGAACTGTCCGAGGTTCTTCCCGAAGCCGCCAGGACCGTCTATCGGCTCCGTTCCCCTGCCGGTGAGGAGCGTCGAACGCGATGGGACGAAGCGTTCCGGGGCGGCGACATGGGAGACCTCAAGATCGCCGCGGAGGTCTTTCGGTCGCTGGCCGACAGCGAGCCCCCTGATCCCGAGGCGCGTTACAACGAAGCGCTCTGTCTCGCCTGGCTCGGACGGAACGCCGACGCCGTTGAGTCCCTTGACCAGTTTGTCCAACTGGCTGCGTTCGTGGACTTCGAACCCGCGGCCAACGCCTGGTGCCTTGGCGAGGTGCTCCGTCATGGAGCCGGTGCCGAGCATCTGGCGGACGACTTCAGCGTCGCCGGCTCGATTTCTTGGTTGGAAACCGTTGCCTTGACGGACCTGATCGATCCCGAGACGGTGCGCATGGTCGAGGTTCCTGGCGAACACCACCAAGGGACGCGGCAAGGTCTCCAACACGAGGCCATCGAGTGGCTCGACAGAACGATGCCCGAGCCGAGCGCGGCCCTCGAACTGTCGGATTTGCCGAGAGTTCTGGCGAGTGTCGTGGTCGGTGATGGAGCCCTCCGATTCTCGACGCCCGACCGAGCCCTTTTCGAGGAATTCGCGGCGCGGCTGCAAGATCGAATTGTTCCCGTGATTGGCCTTGCCGGAGCCCCCCCGGTGATCGAGCCGCGTGTGCTGCCGCTGAATTTACTCGATGCCGCCATCTGGACGTTCCGGCTTCCTTCGAAACTTGACGAGTCGACGCGGCGCCGGCTCACGAGGGATGCCGTTGAGTCGTTCTATGAGAGTACCTGGATTCACCAGGGACGAAACGGGCTCCGACGGGATGACCACGTTGCGGATTCAACAATGACGCCAATCGAAGCCGCCCGGTTCGCCGCGGAGGGAGACGCGATATCGAGGGCGAAGCTGGAGGGGGTGATCCGGTTTCGAGAACAACTCTCCCGGCGCCCTGCTTTGGCGGCGCTCTACGAAGGCTATCCTTTCGACCGACTCCGCCGGCGGCTGGGGCTCGAACTTCGCTGGCCTGGCTCCGTGGAACCCGACGACGTTTCGTGCTCGAGCGCGGAGGAGTTGGACCGACTCGACCTATCGTCACTCGAGGAATCGAAGGCCCTTGAGGCGATCCACTCGGCGGAAGGCCTCCAGCGTCGCGACATCGCCGCCCGACTGGCCTCCAGGGTCTTGAAAGACAACCCGGACGCCCTGTTTCACCATGACCTCCTGGATGTGGTGCTTGGTCAGGCTGGGAACACCCAGGCTGATCTCGACTGGATCGATTTCGCGCTTGAAGTCGATCGCAAGTCATTCGCCGGCAGGCACCAAGTCGTTCTCGAACAAATGCATTCTCGACTCGTCCAGCGCGGTCGAGAGGGTCTCGACGGGGAACCAAACACGGTGGATGGACATGAGTGACGATCTCGCTCCCTTGCCATTTCTCGCCAATTTCAAATGGACGGACGACGGTTTGATCCCCGCCATCGTGCAGGATTCGGAAACCGGTCAGGTCTTGATGATGGCCTGGATGGACGAAGAGGCGATCCGACGCACCATTGAGTCAGGACAGACCCACTTCTACTCCCGTTCCCGGAAGTCGTCCTGGCACAAGGGGGGAACGTCAGGGCACACCCAGACCGTGGAGGAGATCCGACTCGACTGTGACGGCGACGTTCTGCTGATCCGTGCACGACAGCGGGGTGGGGCTTGTCATGCCGGTTACCGATCCTGCTTCTTCCGAAGGATCGATCGTCAGGGCGAGATAAAGGTCGATTCCGAGCCGGTCTTCAATCCCCAGAATGTCTACGCGAAATCCGGTCTTCCCGACCGTAACGGACTGGAGAGTTGAGGGCGCGTTGACCTGACCTTCCGACAACACCCTCTGGTTGCTTTGAGTTAATCAGAACCCTGGATGTCGTCCGAGATTGGGGGAGCGGGGCATCCCGAACTCGACTCGTGGAACCAGGGTGGTGTCGGGCATGGACCAGATGATCGAATCGACCGGTCGAACCAAAACCGGTCGCTCGGGACGCTCCATCAGTTGGATCATACTTTATGGTACGGCCCTCCTGCTGCTGGATTTCGGCCCGGGATGGGTTTTGACATACCATGAGGCCTTCTTCGCGGAGCCGGCACGTGAATTCTTGCAAACTGGAGACTGGGTCGTTCCCCGGGTGGCCAGCGTGCCATGCTGGCAGAAACTGCCACAGACGTCCTGGCTGATCGTTGCTTCCATGGCCATCTTCCAGACCGAGGCGGAATGGGCAGTCCGGCTCTCGATCCTCGTCGCCACGATCCTCAACGCATGGCTCGCCGCTCTATTAGCAGTTCGTTGGCACGGTGACCGGATCGGTCGATTGGCCGGGTTCATCCAACTCACGGCCTTCTATGTTCTCTTCCAGGCAAGGTTGGCCGAGTCGGACATGTTGCTCTGCCTGGGCGTTACGGCCGCCCTGACGATGTTCGGGTTCAGTCAGGTTGATGTTGGGCAGGGTCGAACTGCGTTGAGAAATCGCTGGTTGGTCTGGGGTACTTTGCAACCGCGGGACTTTCCTCCCTCATCAAGGGGCCGCTCGGGCCTGCGTTCATCGGCCTGGGCGGAGGTCTGTTCGCACTGATTTCCTGCCGCAAACGCCCCTGGATGTTTCTAATCAATCCGACCGGATAGGCCATCCTGCTGGTTCTCTCGCTCGTCTGGCCGATCGTCGCCTTTTGCCAGGAGCCCACATTTCTCGACGCCTGGCGGCAACAGAACCTCGACCGTTTCTCCGTGAACCTGGGCGGTCAGAAGGGCCCCCTCTTCTATCTGTACATGGTTCCTCTGCTGATGCTTCCCTGGACACCGTTCGTTTTCAGAGGTTGGGTCGCCGGATTTCGAGATCGGGATCAACCTGCCGGCACGTGGCGATTGTTGTCGTGCTGGTTCGAAGCATAAGCATTAGGCGATTCCGGTCCTCCCGCCTCTGTCGATCTTTGCGGCTTACGGACTGTCTTGGTACGCGGCTGCGACCCCAAATCGAAATGCGGTTCGACTGGTTGGAACGGCCGCGATCGCACTCGTCATCGCCGGGGCAGGAACCTACGGAGTCAGCCAGGTTCGTGACCTCCCCGGCGGCTTCCTGCTCGGCCCAGCCATTCTCCTGAGCGGAGTCGGATTGGCCGTCATGGCGTTCTTTCGGCTGCGAATGCGTAACGACGCCGCGCTGGCGACACTCTTCGCGACGGTCTTGCTTGTGGTGGTCCAGATTGAGTCGTTCGTCCTGCCAGGGTTCGATCTCTATCGAGAACAAACGGAATTCGCACGCCGTTCTTTGGCACGACTTTCGCCCGAGGAACGAGTGTACCTGTACGAGGTTCGAGAGCCCCAGATCGTCTATTACCTCCGCGAGCCGATGGAGCGATTCGATGAATGGGGGCCGTTTGTCGAACGGGTCGCCGGATTGAAGAGGGACGTGGAGATCACCGTCGTCGCCCCGGTCGCCTGTCGGGAGGACCTCGAACGTCTCGGACGGGTTAACGTGCTGGAACAGTGCTCGAGTCTGCACCGGCTCGCCACGATGAGGTTGCGGCCGGACCTCGAGTCCGTGAGTCTCGCCGTGACCGGTTCCGACATCGTCAGACGGTGACGGTTTCGCGTGTTTTTGGGCGGCATTGCCGAACATCCCTCCCCGAATCCGTGTCCGCTCGCTAAACTATTTAGGTCGATCGGCCCCTCCGCACCGTGGTCGTGTCCACGAGTGGCGGGCGGGCCGTTTCGTGCTAGATTGCCAGAAGGACGTTCGACATGCGGAAGCCGCGCCTGATGACTCCCGGACCGGCACCGGTCCCCGAAGAAGTTCTCCTGGAGATGGCCAAACCGGTCATCCACTCGCGTGACCCCAGGACGAAGGACGCGATCAAGGAAGCCACGGAAGGACTTCAAGAGGTTTTCCAGACCAAGAACGACGTGGTCATCATGGCGGCCACCGGCACCGGCGCCATGGAAGCCGCGGTCGTCAACTCCATTCCCCCCGGTGGGAAGGGCCTCGTCCTCAACGCCGGTTGGTTCGGGCTGCGATGGGCCAAGATCTGCCAGGCTCACAAGATCGAGACGATGACCCTCGATTTCGATTGGGGCCAGCCGGTCGATCCGCAGGCGGTCGAAACGCCTTGCGACAGCATCCCGACGTCTCCATGGTGATGGGTACGTTGAGTGAGACCTCGACCGGCACGGGCCACCCGATCGAGGCGATTGGCAAGGTCGTCGCCAGAACGGATGCCCTGTTCGCTGTCGACGGCATCTCGGGCGTGGGCGCGATGGAATGCCGCACCGACGCCTGGAACGTCGACCTCCTGGCCGTCGGGTCCCAGAAGGCCCTCATGTTGCCGCCGGGGCTCGCGTTCCTGACAGCGAGCCCAAAGGCCTGGGCGCGGATCGACAGCTTCGAGCCGTCCGCGTTCTACTTCAGTCTCAAGGCCGCGCGGAAGAAGTTCGCGGACTTCGATACTCCGTACACGCCTGCTCATACGCTGATTTTTGGACTTGTGAAGTCTCTCGAACTGATCCGTGCCGAGGGGATCGAGAACGTTTGGGAGCGTCATCGCCGCATGAGCGAAGCCTGCCAATCCGGAGTCAAGGCCCTGGGCCTTGAGCTCTTCAGCGCTCGCCCCGCGGAAGGTCTGACGGCCTTCCGGGTTCCGGACGGCGTCAAGGACAGCGACATCCGATCCAGGCTCATCGAGAAGTTCGGAATCACCCTCGTGGGTGGACAGGACAAGCTCAAGGGCAAGATCGTTCGCATCGGCCACATGGGTTATAACGACGAACTGGATGTCGTGGCCGCCCTGGCTGGTCTGGAGATGGTGCTGGCCGAGCTCGGTCATGAATTCGAGCCCGGCGCAGGTGTCAGTGCCGCGCAGCGAGTTCTGCTCGGTGACAGGGCCGCTGCCCAGATCAGTTGACAGCGACGAGAGCACCGCATCGAGGTCCGAGGGGCCGCTCGTTACCGTGAGAGCCCTTCGGCCTTGATGCCACACCTGGCGAATCGCACCCTGGAACTCTCGCAACGTGTATGGTCGCGGACACGACTGAGCCGGAAGCGAAGTACCGGGCGAGCGGCTCTCACTCACGCGTGCCCCGGCCACCCAGGGCTTTGAACGGAATTGTTATTAACGTGGGGATCACCCCGCATTGCCTGGAGAGCGTACCGTGCCGCATCGCGTGCTTGTGACTGACAAACTGGCCGAGGAAGGATTGGCGCAACTCCGTGCCGTTCCGGACATCGAGGTCGTGGTCGACCTCAAGCTTGCCAAGGACCCGGTCGCCCTCCGAGCTGCGCTGGCGGATGCGGATGGGATCATCGTACGTTCGGGCACGCAACTTACGGCGGAGGTGCTCGAAGGTCAGCAGCGCCTCAAGGCCATCGCGAGAGCTGGCGTCGGCGTCGACAACATTGATGTGCCGGCCGCGACGAAGCGTGGCATCGTCGTCATGAACACACCGGGCGGGAACACGGTGTCAACGGCGGAGCACGCGATCGCGTTGATGCTGGCGCTCTCGCGCAACGTCCCCGCGGCCTGCGCGAGTTTGAAGAACGGCTTATGGGAACGAACCAAGTTCACCGGCTCGCAACTCGAAGGCAAGACGCTCGGCATCATCGGAATGGGCCGAGTCGGACGAGCCGTGGCCGAGCGGTCACGAGCGTTTGGGATGAGTCTGCTCGGATACGATCCCTTTTTCTCTGCCGAGAAGGCGCTGGAACTCGGGATCGAGAGCGTCACGCGGCTCGATGACCTCTGGGGGCGATGCGACTACATCACCTTGCACACTCCGCTCACCGACGAGACCCGAAATCTGATTGGTCCGTCGCAACTGGAGAGCATGCGGCCCGGCGTGAGGATCATCAACTGTGCTCGGGGTGGGTTGATCGATGAGAAGGCACTGGCCGCCGCCCTTGATAATGGAAAGATCGCTGGTGCCGCGGTCGACGTCTTCGATCCGGAACCGCCGCCGGCCGACAACCCGCTCGTCGGCCACGCGAAGGTGATCCCGACTCCGCACCTGGGGGCTTCGACCGAGGAGGCTCAGATCAACGTCGCCGTCGAGGCGGCTCAGCTCATCGCCGATTACCTCACACGAGGCCAGGTCCGTTTCTCCGTTAACGTACCGACCCTGGACCGCGCTGAACTCGAGAGTGTTCGCAACGACCTCGACCTCGCATACCGACTGGGACTGCTGCATTCCCAGATGGTCCGAGGAACGCTCAAGAACGCCCGCCTGACTTATCGTGGCGAGGTGGCCCTCAAGAACACGAAGCTGCTGACCGCGGCCTTCGCGGCGGGATTGATGGAATCGGCCCTGGAACAGCAGGTCAACCTGGTCAACGCAACGGCCCTGGCGAAGGATCGCGGGATCACCATTGAGGAGAAAACCGCTGAGGCACCAGGGGATTTCAGTACGCTGATTCAGGCGGAGGTCGACACCGACCGCAAATCCTATGTGGCCGCGGGCACTCTGTTCGGACACCAGTTCCTACGGCTCGTCCGGCTCGGTCAGTATCGCCTGGATGCGCATCTGGACGGGACGATGCTGGTCTTCACACATCACGACCGTCCCGGACTGATCGGCTTCATCGGCAAGACGTTCGGCGACCATGGTGTCAACATCGCTCAGATGAACGTGGGCCGTGAGGAGCAGGGAGGCGATGCCATTGGTGTCGTGAACCTCGACAATGCTCCTCCCAAAGCGGCCCTCGATGCCGTGGAGAGCCACGAGCACATCCTCAGCATGAGTCTCATTCGCCTGCCGAAAGCCGGTGAGGTTCCCTCCTGGATGAGTTCATGAACTCGTCAGAGTCATTCCATGCTCGGCTTGCCAGTTCCACCCCACCCACTTTCCACCAAGGTTCGTGTCATCCTGAGGGCGTACGGACCACCGGGAAATGGCAAGCCGATTGGAGCGCAATCCAGAGTCGTCAACACGAAGCCGACACCCTGGAATAGAAGAGGGTTTATAAAAATGATCGACCCTGCAGAGAGACCGGCACAGCGAACGACAGGGGACTAACCCGTTCACAAAACCTTCCGGGCCACTTACATTGTGGCAGTCGACTGCGACCTTATGAACCTGCACTGTCGAGCGGGGCCCGTCCATTCGCCCGGGAGATCCAATGATGACCGACCCGACGCGTCTCCGATCCGTTGCCCTTGCCGCTTCCACGGCCGTCCTGCTGGTTGCGTCGGTCGGTGCCCAGGATCGACCGGAACCCAAGGGCCAGGCTCCTTCCGACATCAACGAGAAGTTCCAGAGCCCTGACCTCGACGCAAAATCCTATATCGATCGGTTTGAGAGCGAGTCGCGAGAGGTCTCCGCTCAGCGTGACGCCATCGCCGCGATGCTCGAGCTGACGCCCGGTCTTGACGTCGCGGACATCGGTGCCGGCACCGGGCTCTTTTCCCTGCTGTTCGCCGAGCAGGTCAAGCCGGACGGCAAGGTCTACGCTGTGGACATCGCGCCGGCATTTCTGAACTTGATCGAGAATCGAGCCAATGAGCGAGGGCTCGGCGAGGTTGTTGAGACGGTCAAGGGCGCGCAAGACGGAACCAACCTCGAACCACGCTCGGTGGATGTCGTCTTCCTCTGCGACACCTACCACCACTTCGAGAACCCTGACAGGATGCTTGCGTCAATCCGCATGGCCTTGCGTCCCGGGGGTCGCCTCGTGATCGTCGAGTTCGATCGCGAAAAGGCAAAGGGGGACTTTGTCGCGAAGCACGTCCGGGCGACGAAGGACGTGTTCATCGAGGAGATCAAGGCCGAGGGATTTGATCCGATCGCGCTCAAGAGTCCTCCTGAACTGAGTGAGAATTTTCTCGCCGTATTCCGTAAGGCCCCCACCGCCCCTGCCCGAAAAGCACGAGCGAAGCCGTCGGTGAGCACCGAACCCGAGTCGGCGCGACCTTGATGGGCAATGGGACCGAGAACGTGACAAGCCCGGACGGCGAGAGCGCCGAGCCCACATCCGAGATCCGGCGATTCGGCATGGCGACGGCGACGTTCGTCGTGATCGCTAGCATGGTCGGAACCGGCGTTTTGACGACATCGGGCTACACGGTCTACTACACGGGCAGCAATCAGTTGATGTTGGCCCTGTGGGTTGTTGGAGGGGTGGTCGCGATCTGCGGTGCGCTTACCCTCTGTGAACTGTCGGCGGCCCTACCCCGTTCCGGCGGCGACTACGTCTTTCTTTACGAAGCCTACGGACCGCTACCGGCGTTCTTGTCGGGATGGGTCTCGTTCCTGATCGGGTTCGGTGGCCCGATCGCGGCGTCGGGCTTCGCGGCCGCGAAGTACCTTCTCTCGCCGCTCGAACTGGACGACGTGGACGTCGTGTTGGCCCAGCGAGCGTTTGCCACGTTGGCGATCGTGGTGCTCGGGATCGTTCATTCCCGGGGTCACTCCGGATCGATTCGGGTTCAAGGTGCGACGACCATCATCAAGCTGAGCATCCTGGGTTTGCTGGCGGCCGCTGGTGTGACGGTCGGGTGGAAGCATTGGGAACACCTTTCCGATCGTCCTCCCGTCGACGCCGACCTGGTTGTCACCATGGGTTTCTCGTTCGTCTACATCGCGTACGCCTACACCGGTTGGAGCGGCGTGGCTTACATCGCCGGAGAAGTCGAACGCCCACAGCGTCGCTTGCCCATGGCAATCCTGCTGGGCACCGGTGTCGTCTTGGTGCTCTACCTCGCCTTGAACATGTTTTATGCACTGGCGCTCTCTGCCGACGACGTACGCAGCATCGTCGAGGATTCGTCCAACCTGCTGCCGGACAAGACCGACGCGGTGGCCCCGATCGCACAACTCGCCGCAAGTCGTCTGTTCGGAGAGCGAATCGCGCGACCGATGTCGGTCGCCATCGGCCTGACCTTGCTGGCATCATTGAGTGCGTTCATCCTGACCGGACCGCGGGTTGCCTACGCGATGGCCCGCGCGGGGCAATTTCCACCGATCGCAGGCCGGCTGTCGCGTTCGGGGACACCCGCCGTCGCCACGGGCCTGCAAATCGGTTGGGCACTCGTTTTGCTGTGGACCGGGTCATTCGAGAACATCCTCGTCTACTCGGGAGTTGGCCTCTCGCTGTTCTCCATGCTCACAGTCAGCGCCGTGTATGTCCTTCGCTGGCGACGTCCGGAATTGCCTCGGCCTTTCCGGACGCCTGGCTATCCAGTCGTTCCGGCCTTGTTTCTCGCGGTCACTGGTGGGCTGGTCGTGGCCGTCTTCGTACAGCCGGACCCCCGACAACGCACGGCGGCCCTGATCTCGGTCCTGAGCATCCTCGCGGGCATTCCGGTGTACTTCCTCTGGACTTTCTGGACGGGGCGAGGCAACAGGTGAACATCCCGAGGATGGGAGAACCATTGCGATGACTCTCGCCGACAGGGACGTGGCCCGGCCTGCCGCGCGGGCGGAACTGATCGAACGACTGCGGTCGGACGAGCCGTGGGACCTGGCGATCATCGGCGGAGGAGCGACAGGGCTCGGGGCTGCCGTGGATGCGGTCGCACGTGGTTATCGCACCGTCCTTGTCGAGGCGCACGACTTTGCCCAGGGAACGTCCAGTCGTAGCACCAAGCTCATTCACGGTGGAGTTCGCTATCTGGCTCAAGGCAACCTCGGCCTGGTGCGCGAGGCGCTCAATGAGCGAACGGTCTTACTCCATAATGCCCCACACCTGGTGGCCCCGCGAACTTTCGTCGTCCCCGCCTACAACTGGCTCATGCTGCCTTACTACGGCGCTGGGCTGAAGCTCTATGATCTGCTGGCCGGTGGCCGCGGGTTCGGTCGATCGGGACCAATCTCGGCGTCGAAGGCCCGACGGCTTGTGCCGACCCTCCGCGCAAAAGGGCTTCGGGGTGGCATCATCTACCAAGACGGCCAGTTCGACGACGCTCGACTGGTCATCACCCTTCTTCGAACCTTCGCCGATCTCGGTGGGGTCGCCCTGAACTACCTGGCCGCGGTCGGTGTTCGTAAGGAGGCCGGTCGCGTCTCCGGAATCGTGGTGCGTGATGCCGAGGCTGGGGACGAGTTCTCGATCCGGGCGCGGGGAGTGATCAACGCCACCGGGGTGTACGCCGATGAGGTCCGACACCTCGACGAGCCGAGTTCCCCCGACTTGCTCCGTCCGAGCCGAGGCATCCATCTGGTGTTGCCCAGACGGTTCCTGCCCGGCGACGCGGCGGTGATGGTGCCAAAGACCGACGATGGCCGAGTCCTGTTCGCCATTCCCTGGCATGATCGCGTGCTTCTCGGTACGACCGACATCCCGATCACCGGCGCCCCACCAATCGAGCCTCATCCATCGAACGAGGAGATCGACTACCTCCTCAAACACGCGGGCCGCTACCTCGATCCTGCTCCCGATGCCTCCCATGTTCTCAGTGTCTTCGCGGGACTTCGACCCTTGCTGGGCCCACATCATCCCCGGGGAGCGACCTCACGGCTTTCGCGTGAGCATGCCGTCGTCGTCTCGGAATCGGGATTAATCACGATCACCGGAGGCAAGTGGACCACGTACCGTCGCATGGGGGCCGACGTGGTCGATCAGGCCATTCCGGTAGCTGGTCTGACACCTCGACCCAGCACGACCGAAGGGCTCCGACTCCATGGCGCCCCCGATCCTGGCGAGAGTGTTGCCGTGACTTCGGAACCCGGATCGTCAAGTGACCCCTTGGTTGTGTTCGGGACCGAGGCCGAGGCCGTTCGCGGAGTGATCCAAGAGCGGTCGGAGTGGTCCCGACCGCTCCACCCTCACTTGCCTTACTTAACGGGTGAGGTGGTCTGGTCCGCACGCCACGAGTGGGCTCGGAGCGTCGAGGATGTTCTGTCCCGCCGCACCCGCGCGCTGCTTCTGGATGCTCGAGCCAGCATCGAGGCCGCTCCTCGGGTCGCCGATTTGCTCGCCGAATCCCTCGGCCACGATACGACGTGGCGTGACGAACAGGTTCGCCGATTTCAGACCGTTGCCGAGGGCTACCTGCTGCCCGAGGGATAGAACAAGCCGCATTGAATGCGATTGTTCGTACGTCACTCGGCGCTCGCCGGTCCGTCGAGCGCCGGGATCGGGAACAGATCGGACTTCACGTGCTGAGACCGCATGATGTAGGCCAGCAACTCGGCAAGATCCGGATGCTCTCCGGCGAGGTCCATCGACTCTGAGGGATCGTTCGCCAGGTTGTAGAGCTCGACGGGACCGGGATTGCCCGCGCGGGCTTTTGGTCCACTGCTGAGGTTCTGTCGCACGGCTTTCCAGTCGCCAACACGTACGCTCTGCTGCCCCCCGTAGGAAGGGAACTCACGATAGAGGAACGGCCGTGGCGGCTGTTCCTGGCCGAGCAGCGTCGCCGCGAAGCTGATACCGTCAATCTGACCGGGGATGGACTCCGTCGCGTCGGCTAACTCCAGAAGCGTGGGCAGCCAGTCCTCGAAGCCCGTGACGCGAGACGACTCGCTGCCCGCGGCGATTCGTCCCGGCCAACGGACCAGGCAAGGAACGCGCACTCCGCCCTCGTAAAGCGACCCCTTCCGGCCTCGGAAGATCCCGGCGCTGTTGAAGAAGTCCGTGTCCGTGCCTCCGTGTTCCTCGTAGAGAGGCCCGTTGTCGGAGCTGAAGATGAAGATGGTCCGCTCGTCGAGCCCCAGTTCTTCGATCAGTTCCAGCAGCCGGCCGACCTCACGGTCCATCCGGGAGACCATCGCGGCGTAAGCGGCGCGGGGCATCTGGTTGGGGAGGTAGCCGCGGCCCCCGAGATAGGGCGATTCGGGGAAAGCGCCCTCGTACAACGCCCGAGAGTCCTCCGGCACCTGGAGAGCGAGGTGCGGCACCGTGGTGGGGTAGTACAGGAAGAACGGCCTGCTCCTTGTTGTCGCGAACGAACTTCAGCGCCTGCTCGCCGATGAGGTCCGGGGCGTACTCGGTTCCGGAATAGCGATCGTAGCTGGCCGGGTCGTTCGGGTCGGCCCCCTCCGGGAACTTCTGGTGAGCGGAAAATGCGGGGTTCTTCAGCGGGAGCTTATGTCCATCATCCCAGAGGTACGTCGGGTAGTAGTTATGGGCAACAGCCTGACAGTTGTAGCCGAAGAAGCGATCGACACCCTGTCGGAGCGGCTCGCCGCAGGTATCGGGTGCTCCCAGTCCCCACTTGCCGAAGGCGCCGGTCCTGTAGCCCTGATCCTGGAAAAGCTCCAGCATCGTGACCGTCTCGTCGGGGATCGGATACTGTCCCTCCTGGCCCTTGCGATACTGTTGATTCGTGCGGATGAAGGCGTGCCCAGGGTGCTTGCCAGTCATAAGCACACAACGCGACGTGGCACAGACGGCGTTCCCCGCGTAGTGGACCGTCAGGCGCATGCCTTCGGCTGCGAGCCGGTCGATGTTGGGCGTTTTGATGTGCTGCTGTCCGTAGCTGCCGATGTCGCCGAAACCGAGATCGTCCGCGAGGAAGAAGATGACGTTGGGACGTGCCGAATCAGGGTCGGCGCCTCGTGCCGCGGAGAGCACTCCGAGGACGATCGCGAGACAGGGCAGGACGCGAAGCATCGGCCGGCTCCCTTTGTTCTGTTCTTTTTTTTGGCGACTGAGGACGGTGAGTTGACCATCATACAATGGCGTGGAGGAGGGAACGACCACGTGCCGGATGTTTCGCCAGTGGGTGTCGATGTACAGCTTCGAGGTCAGGCTCGCATCGATCGAAGAACTGAGTTACGGAGACGCCACTCGCCTCAAGCGGCGTCCCAGGTTGGCCTCCTAACGAGCGGAACAGCCTGGTTCAAGGCGTTGCAGACTGACCGTCGCCGGCATGAAGCTCATCCCAGGACATGCCTTTGAACACGTCCTTCGCGGCGTTCTGGAGATCACGAGCCGAGGTAGCCGGGTTCGCGGCCGAGGCGGTGTCGGGAGTGTTCAGTTCGCTGGTCAGGATGCGTTCGAACTCGCTGGCAAGCATCTCGTAGACTTCGCGTTGACGTTGATCCTCCGCCGGGCCGAAGCGCAGGTTGAAACTGTGCATGAAGGCGATGAGGTCGCCGACGGTGCCACCTTTGTACGATTCCAACTCGTCGAGGACCGGCTTGACGTTCGGGTTCTGGAGCATGCTCGCCAGCCCCGAGATCGTTCTCAGGAATTGATCACCATCGTAGAACCCCGGCTCAGTCTCGCTGGTGTTCTTTTCGTACAGATCGTGAAGTGTCGCGACGGCCTGCTTGATGGCGCTGACCGTTTGCGGCGAGACCTCGCCCTTGACATCTTCCTGGAGGGCGCGGTCAATCGCTTGACCGACACGCTGGCGACCCGCGGCGAATTCGGGGTCGGACAATGGGAAGGGCCACGCTTCGCCCTCGGTCAGCTGATCGAGGCAGAGCGAGATCGGTTCCGAGGCGGTCTGGAACGGGATCGCGCGGTATCAGCTCTGGAGTCACCGGGGCCTTGGCGACCGCGACCCTGGTCACCGTCGGGTCGGTTTCCAGAATTCGTTCGAGCAGGTCGTTCAGGGTCGATCCGTTGTGGAGGTTGTTGGTGGCGATCTCCACCCTCGCCTCGGCTTGGTCCTGAGCGTCCTTCTGGGACTTCTTCGCGTCAAGCACGCGACGCTGGGCCATCAGCGCCTTGTTCCACTTGATGAGTGAGTCGCGTTCGATCGACTGAGCCTTGGCAAGTTCGACATCGTACGCACCCTGGCCGCGAGCGTAAGCACCCGAAGCCGCCATGTAACCGGCGCCCGGGTCTGCCCCCCAACGGTTCCAGCCGTACCCACCGAACCGACGCGGATAGGCCCACTGAGCCAGTCCAGGGCTCGACGCCGCCATCATGATCGCAACCGCAAGGCCAAACTTCAGGAACAGGCCACTCCGCGGGCATCGTCGCATCAAAGCTCTCTCCAGATTGTAGGTACGCCGTTTCATCAGTATGGTTTCGTCTTCTCGACACTTCGGACGAGTCGTCTCGCCATCACATCATTTAGGATCATAGCACTCGCCCAGGCGCAATTCCTTCAGAAAAAGCCCAGGGAGGTCGAGGAGTCGCGGAGTGCACTTTGAAGAGCTATGCAGGTCGCCGTTCGCCATGATGGCCAGTCTCGAATGGCCCCTGGAAAGCCACTGGATGGATGCTTTGCATGAACGCTCTCAAGTCTCTGTATAGTCAAGTTTCCGTATGACGTCTTGTTGTATTTCATTAAAAATTTTCAAATGTTCATTCATATTTTTATGAACATATTTAATAAAATAAACATGAATAAAAATTAATCAATAAGCTAGACGGCAGGCGGGCGAGTGCTCGACATAATGATATTTCGATCAGTAATCAGGCTGCTCGGGCTCGGCCTCGACGGGACCGGCCTTGCGTGGTCGATAGAGAAGACTCACGAGGATGATCAGGCCCATGCCCGACCAGAACATCACGTCCGGCATCTCCCAGCGAAAGGTCTTGATCGGGCCCGGAATTGATGCCCGCCACCCGATATCGAGAGGGTACTGCTTCGGGTTGAAGGCGTCATGAAGTCCGCTACCGACGAGCTTGAGGCCGATCCACGCAACCAGCCAGTACGCTCCCATGGCCAGGCCCTTGAAGCGATCGAGCAGGGTCAGGAAAAACCCAGCGACGAACCGCATCGCGATGATCCCGAGAATTCCCCCGAGGTAGACGATCCCGAGTGTGAGCATCGGGTGGTCCTGGAGATGCTGGGGAAGGCCCCTGGCCATCGCGAGCGCGGCCAGGATCGAGTCGATCGAGAACGCGATGTCAGCCAGCTCGACGTTGATGACGGTCGCCCAGAACCCCGAGCCGAAGCGACGCTTCGGCACTTCGTCTCCGTGGTGTTCGGGGTGTGGGAAAATCAAATGCTTCGCGGAGAGAAAAAGTAAATAGGCACCACCAAGAACCTTCAAGAACCAGAACCGGAGCAAGTAGCTGGCGGTCAGGATCGCGATGAACCGGAACACGAAGGCCCCCCAGATCCCGTATCGTAAAGCTCGCTTTTGTTCATTTTTATCCGGAAGATGTCGGACCATGACTGCCAGGACCAGAGCGTTATCCGCGCTGAGAAGTCCCTCCAGAATGACTAGGCTTCCGACGGCGAGTAGAATGGAGGGAAGATCGGCGGCTTCGATTCCCCACATGGGGTACTCCTCAGGTCGACAGGGCGGGGCGAAGTCCTTCTCGAGGAATTCGTCCCGATCGGAATCTGGGTGCATCAGTAAGAGCGGCCGAAGTCACGACTGCGAATCGCGCAACGACTATTGCCGCCTATCATGAGTCGCTTCCGCCAGTGGGGTCAATGGCATCCAACGCGATTTGCGAGTGTCGCTCGCAACGGGGCACTCTCTCGGAAGGCCGAGAATTCGCAGCCTTGAGCCATGCTGGGGCCAAACGCTACCCAGGTGCATCATGAGCAAAGAGGACAGAATCCTTCTCGTCATGACCATGGCTGAACTTGCCTGTCCAGGCTGGGTTGAATAGAATTCGTGACCTCGTGTGCCGTCTTCTTGACCGCTCGCCTCCACGAAGACCTCTCGCCGACACCACCCCTCCTGCTCGCCCATTCGAAGGCGGACTGAACACAGACCATGATCCGACGCGACGATATTCGAAACGTGGCCATCATCGCCCACGTCGACCACGGCAAGACCACCCTGGTCGATGCCTTGCTGCGCCAGTCCGGACAGTTCCGCGCCAGCCAACTCCAGGGCGACTGCATCCTCGACTCAAACGATCTGGAACGCGAGCGAGGCATCACGATCCTGGCCAAGAACATCGCGATCACTTACGGGGCGACGAAGATCAACATCATCGACACGCCAGGCCACGCCGACTTTGGCGGTGAGGTCGAGCGCACCTTGTCGATGGCCGATGGGGCGCTGCTGCTGGTCGATGCCTTCGAAGGGCCGATGCCGCAGACCAAGTTCGTGATGCGCAAGGCGTTCGCGCACGGACTCCGCCCGATCGTTGTGATTAACAAGATCGACCGTCCCGACGCACGCCCCGACGAGGTTCTCAACGAGATTTTCGACACCTTTGTCGAACTGGGCGCGAACGAGGCCCAGCTCGACTTTCCGTACATCTTCGCGTCGGGCCGAGCCGGGTTTGCCTCGCACGATTCGGCGGCGACCTCCGGGACGATCCAACCTCTGCTCGACCTGATCCTCGAGACGGGTGCCCGGTCCCGAGGTGGATCCCGACGGCCCGCTCCAGGTGCGTTGCACGAGCCTCGACTTCTCGGAATATGTCGGCCGGATCGCGATTGGTCGGATCGTTTCGGGCCAGGTTCGACGGGGACAAAGTGCCGCCCTCATCAAGCGCGGGGGCGCGCTCGTGACACGGACCGTCGATGGCCTGATGGTCTTCGACAAGCTGGGTCGAACCGAGGTCGAACAGGCCGAGGCGGGCGACATCGTGGCGGTGGTCGGACTTGGCCGACGTCGATATCGGCGACACCATGAGCGATCCCGAGAATCCGGTGGCCCTGCCGCGGATCGAGGTGGACGAGCCCACCCTCAGCATGCTGTTCACGGTCAATGACTCGCCGCTGGTCGGCGAGGGCTAGTACGTTACCTCACGGCACATCAAGGACCGGCTCGAGAAGGAGTTGCAGTCCAACGTCGCCTTGCGTGTCGAGCCGACCGAGGACCGCGACTCGTTCATGGTCTCCGGTCGGGGCCTGCTGCACCTCTCGGTGTTGATCGAGACGATGAGGCGCGAGGGCTACGAGCTCTCCGTCGGCAAGCCGCACGTCATCACGCGATAGGTGGATGGTGTTCTGGAAGAGCCGTACGAGTACCTCGTCGATCGACGTGCCGCAGGAGAACCAGGGGCCGGTGATGGAGCTGGTCGGCAACCGCCGAGGCGAGCTGATGCACATGGACTACAAGGGCACCTATGCCCACATGGAGTTCATGATCCCAGCCCGGGGGCTTCTTGGCCTGCGCACCCGGATGCTCGAGCGCCACGCAGGGCGAGGCGATCATCCACCACAATTTCCACGGTTATCGACCGGCCAAGGGGGAGATTCCCCACCGCCCCAACGGCGTGATGATCAGCAACGCACGCGGTCAGGCGATCGCGTACGCCCTCGACAACCTCCAGCAGCGGGGCATCATGTTCGTCGCGCCGGGTGACGAGGTTTACGAGGGAATGGTCATCGCCGAAAATGCGCGCGATCGACGATCTGGTCGTCAACCCGATCAAGGAAAAGAAACTGACGAACATGCGAGCCTCGGGCAGCGACAAGAACGTCCTGCTCAAGCCACCCCGCAACTCACGCTCGAGATCGCGCTCGAGTACATCGAGGACGACGAACTCGTCGAGGTCACTCCGTCGATCATCCGTCTCCGCAAGCGATCCTCGGTGAGGAAGACCGCAAACGATCCGAACGCCGGGGTGATAAAGAGCGGGCGAAGGTCGGCGTCTGAACTCGAATCTCGCGTCTCGATGATCTTATAGGATCGGCACCCGGGGTGTCGCCAGGGCGCCCGAACCTGGTCGCGAATCCGTCACGACCGCGACGGACGAAACGCCTCGCCTCAGGCAAGCCCCGCACGTTGCTTCATGAAGGCCAGACCTTCGCGGCAGAGTCCCATCGGGTCGGGAAACAGGTCGCGCCAGACCTTCGTGGCGGCCGCCAGCGCCGGCAAGGCTCGGCCGAACGCCTCGATCGTGATGTAGCCGTCGTAGCCGGTCTTCTCGAGACCTGCAAAGAACGAGTCCCAGTGGACTTGCCCGGTTCCTGGCGTGCCCCGATCGTTCTCGGAGACGTGGACATGGATCGTCTCTGACGCGCACGAGGCGATGGCCCGACCCTGGTCTTTCTCCTCAATGTGCGCATGAAAGCTGTCGTACATCATTTTGCAATACGGATGATCGACCGCCTTGACGAATCGGACCGCCTGCTCGGCCGTGGTGAGAAAGTAGATCTCGAACCGGTTCAGGTACTCGATCGCCATGCGGATGTCCCGCGACTGGGCGTTCTCGGCGGCCTTCTTGAGGGTGTCGACGCCGCGTTTGAACTCGTCCGCGGTCGGTTCCGTGCCGGAGAACGTCCCGAGAGCCGAGTGGAGCGGACCGCAAAGGATCTCGCAGCCGAACGCCTGGCCACACTCAAGGACTCGATCGAGGTACGCGACGGCCGCCTCACGCACCTTCGGATCGGGTGAGATCGGGTTGGTGGCCTCGGTCATGACCGTGACGGCCGTCGCCCCGAGCCCGAGCGCCTTGAGCCGCTTGCCCAGTCGCTCATAGGGAGCGAGGTCGGTCGTGTTGAAGATCGGCACCTCGACGGAATCGAAGCCGATCGCCTTGATCTGGTCCAGCAGCGGGTCGTGCTGGTCCGTCACGAAGTCGGTCCAGAGCAGCAGGTTCATCCCGGTCTTCATCGAGCGTGTTCCTTCCTCGAAGCGTTGCGATCGTGGCCCCGGTCGGTTCTACTTCCGGCCGAAGATGTCCGAAGCGTAGAGCAAATAGAGGACGTACAGACCGGTACAGGCCCAGAGCATCGCGAGCAGGAGCCCGAATCGCTCGAGTTGCGATCGTCTGATTCGGCGCCGGCCCGGCCGGATCCAACCGCCCGCGAGCAGGGCTGCCGTCGTGTAGATCGCCATCAGCGGCGTTCCGTACGCGAAGCAAGGCCCCGAGATCGTGTCTCCCATCGACCGCCCTTGAACGCGAGCGACGACGATCGGCGGCCACAACAACCAGGAGGCCATCCCTTCCGAGAACCACAGGATCTTGCCCGCCCCCCAGGGCCGGCCGTGACGACCTCCGATCAGCAGAATCGGCGGCCCGACCAGCGAGAGACCACCCAGGATCGAGACAACGACCAGTAGTGGGACGTTGCCGAACGTGCCCATCGGTCGATCGTTCTGAGCCTGGACGTCGGGAAGCACCAGCCAGAGCCCGACCGCCAGCCCGGCGATCAGGGCCATTCCATGAACGATGCGAAGCCGTTGATGCGGGCGGATGGGCGTGTCCAATGGTTCACAACCTGGTATCGGTCAGGAATCGGAACGCGGGTCGGAATGCCTTCGTCGCCACTCACAAGCCGTTCAAACCGGGGCGACGCTCTCCCACTTGCCGACCTCGGCCGAGTCGAGCACGGCGTCGCACACGGCCTGGGTCGCCAGGGCATCGCGGAAGGTCGGATGAGTCGGTTCCCCATTGGCGAGGTTCGTCAGGAAGTCGGCCACCTGATGAATGAACGTATGCTCGTAGCCGATCTGCAAGCCGGGGACCCACCAGTTCTTCATGTACGGCTGGTCGCCGTCGGTCACGTGGACCGAATGCCACCCTCGAATGATCGAATCATCATTATGGTCAAAATATTCGAGTCGATGCAGGTCGTGGAGGTCCCACTTCAGCGACGCCTTCTCGCCGTTGACTTCAAAGGTGTAGAGCGCCTTGTGACCGCGGGCGTAGCGGGTCGATTCGAACAGGCCGAGCGATCCGTTCTCGAACCGGCAGAGGAAGGCGCAGGCGTCGTCAATGCCGACCGGTTCGATCTTGCCCGTCAGGTTGTGTTTCCGCTCCTTGACGAAGGTCTCCGTCATGGCGCAGACGTTCTTGATGTCGCCGTTGAGCCACAAGGCCGTGTCGATGCAATGGGCCAGCAAATCGCCGGTCACGCCCGACCCGGCGGCGTTGGCGTCGAGCCTCCAGAGCGCCGCGCCCCCCTGGGGAAGGTCGGCGGAGATGGTCCAGTCCTGGAGGAACTCGGCCCGATAGTGAAAGATCTTCCCGAGGCGTCCCTCGTCGATCAGTTGCTTGGCCAGGGCCACAGCCGGCACGCGTCGGTAGTTGTACCAGACCGTGTTGGGCACACCGGCCTTCTCCACGGCCTGCGACCATCGGCAACGCTTCCTTCAAGGTACGAGCCAGCGGCTTCTCACAGAGGACAATCTTGCCGGCCTCGGCCGCGGCAATGGCGATCTCGGCATGCGTGTCGTTCGGCGTGCAGATGTCGATGGCGTCGATGTCCTTGCGATCGACCAGCTTTCGCCAATCGGTCTCGTGCGACTCGTAGCCCCAGTTCTCGGCGAATGCCTTCGCCCCCTCCTCGGTACGACCACAGACCGCCTTGAGTACGGGACGGTACGCAACATCGAAGAACTGGTTGACTTGCCGGTAGGCGTTCGAGTGAGTCCGGCCCATGAAGCCGTAGCCGACGATGCCGATGTTCAGCGGTTTCTTGGAGGCCATGATTTCACCTGTGTTGATTTTCTCTTGTAGGATGGGCTTGGCCCACCGTGGCGTAGATGGTGGGCGGTGCCCACCCTACAGGAGAGCCCCCGTCGACATCGCAGGAACTTACTCCTGCCAGCCATGCTGATCGCGAACGGCGATCATCGCCGCGAGGATGTCGTTCCAGGTCTGCTGGTCCAGCATAACGGCGTTGGGGAACATGCAGCCGTCCCAACAGATGTGCCGGAACCGCTTCGTCAGGTTCCCTTGGTCGTCGCGTAGCCAGAAGCCCGCGTGGTGGGGGATGTCCAGCTTTCCGTTGGGGTCGTTGGCCTGGCAATGGCGACCGGTATGGTCGTGCGTGCCCGAACCGTGGACTGTTGCGTCGTTCTGGGCGACGTGAAAGTCGATCGTCCAGGGTCGTAGGGCGTCGGTCATTGTCCTGATGGCCGCATCGAGCGTCGCCCGGTCTTCCCACTGGAAGTCATCGGGAAGGATTCGATCCTTGGGCGGCAGTTTTCGCCGAGGGTGTACAGGAGGGTGTGGGCCATGTCGGCCTGGAAGCCTACGGTCTCCGGCTCACCGACCCGTTCCAGCAGGTCGACGGCGGTCTTCCATGAGTGCAAGCCGCCCCAGCAGATCTCGCCCTCAGCGGCCAGTTGTTCACCGTGGTCCCGAGCGATCTTGGCGGCCTCCCGGAACGTCTCGGCGATTCGCTTCTGGCTGGCCTCCGGGTTCACGGCCCATTCGGCCGGGCTGCACGCCGTGTCGAACCGAACGACACCATGAGGGCGGATTCCCATCTGGCGCAGTTTCTGCGCGATGCGGCACCCCTTGCGGACCTGCGTGAGGAACTTGCCTCGTTGCTCGTCGTCGCCCATCGCCGAGCCACCACCGGTCGGCGGCCAGATCGGCGCCACGACCGAGCCGATGACCAGCCCGCGCGACGACGCCTTGTCGGCCAGGGCCTTCAACTCGTCGTCGCCGGCATCAATGTTAATGTGGGGATCGAACAGGAAGAGGTCGAAGCCGTCGAATTTGACCCCGTCGACCTCCGCGCCCGCCGTGAGGTCGAGCATGGTGTCGAGGTCGATCGTCGGCTCGTTCCCCTCGCCCCCTTTGCCGACGACGCCCGGCCAGGCGGCATTGTGGAGCTTCGGATAATTGTTCGTATGATTGTCGCTCATGTCTCTGCTCTTGTGGGGTGGGCATTCAACTCACGACGGCTCATCCCGACGAGGCAACAACAGGGTGACGCGAACCCAGTTGCCAAGCTGGGCGTGCCATCTCGACGTGCTGCCGAGCGCCTCGGCCAGGCGGAGTTGTTCGTCCACGTCGGACGGTCGAAGCATCGACAAGGCCGCGCTGCGATCGGCCGAGGCATAGGTGCCGTCCTCACGCCGTAGCCAGAACGAGACGGCCCGTTTCCTGACGTCGAACCGCCAGACCTCCGGGACGCCGATCCGGCCCCAGGCGATCAGGGCGTCGTCGGCCGGATGCGTATGCTCGACCTCGATGGCGAGGTCGGGCGGCGGCTGGGTCGAGAGGTCGATGTCCCGCGGACCTCCCATGAGCCGCGCGTTCCCGCCGATGTAGTAGACACGGTCCCCCTCGATGCCGGCGTCGAGGTCGGGATGCCGGTAGGTGGCCTGTCCGGACGGCTCCCACTCGATGCCGCAGCCCGTCGCGACGGCCGTGACGAGAAGCCCCAGCAACTCGGCGAACCAGTCGTGCAGTCGCGAGGTGCTCAAGAGGGTCAGCCTCCCGCCGGCGTAGATCATCCGGGGATCGGGCCGGTCGACGACCGCGTCGTTGATCGTTTCATACTGAGAGTACGTGATCCGATCGAGGACGATCCGGGGCTCAATCTCGGGCTCGGCCTCGGTCGGGCACACGGTGGTTGCGGACATCGCGAGGTCACCTCCGAAAGAAGGCCGTCGGGGCGTGGGCAAGGACTCGGCTGCCCACGTTCGTTATCTCAACCCTCGCGGTTCGGGCATCGCCCAACATAGTCGGTCTGATGGGTAATTCCCAGCCTACTGCCGAGAGATCATCCCCGAGTCCGGTGGGAGTAGCGTCCTGCGCACCAGGTCTTCCACGCGACGAACTTCGGGGATGCCCTTGAAACGGATCGAGTCCGGTATGTAATCGGGGTGGTTCACAGGAGGCCCTCCCGGGAAATTGAAGACGACATCGCCCGAACCGTCGGGGTATTCGATTCGATGAACGGTTTCGATACGACCTCTCCCGATCGAGTGGATCTCCAGGGCGTCGGTCGAGATCGCGGGCTTCCAGATGATCGCCCGGCGATCCGTCACGGAGTAGAGCTGCCTGGCGGTTCGTGCTTGCTCGGCTTTTTTGCTCCTCCAGGTCGCGAACATCGCGAAAACGACGAAGGCGCCAATTCCCGAGCAAATGATCCCCGTGAAGAAATCGTCTGGTTCACGGGACCGCAGTCTGGGCAACACCCCGAGTGCCGCGGCGAGCGCGAGGCCGCCGAAGAAGAACAGGGTGAGCGCGATTCCACCGCCCGCAAGATAACCGCAACCGGGCTTGACAGGCCGGGCGATGGCCCGACCCGCCCACAGGACCCGCTCTCCCGGGACGAGCTCCGACTTGATCCGACCGTGCATTTCCTCGGGCAAGTCGCCGCCGAGGGCGTCGGGTTCGATCGAGAAGGGGTCATCGCTCATCGCTACGACGGTCCTGATGCGGCGTCGGCCCGGCCACGGTCAACGGTTCTTGTGGTCTCCCACCTTCGGCAGGTCCTTGTGGGTGTCCGGGCCGAAGTAGCGGAGGCTGACGAACGGCTCGCTGCCGGTGTTCGTGAAGGTGACGCCTTCGCCGGCCCGTTTCGCGGTGACGAAGACTTCGTCCATCGTCATCTCGCCGAAGCGGATATAGTTCGGGCTGTCGACATCGAGGGAGCCGATCGAACCGCTCCCCTGAACAACGATCAGGCCATAGGCGCCGGGGTCGAGGATCTTGGTTGAGACGCCCGGCTCGATGGTCAGCTCGCACGCGCTGAAGAGTTGCTTGCCGGCGACCGTGCCGTAGACGACCCACCTGTCGGCGTAACCGCGACCCTCGCCACCGGTGCGGACGATTGGTTCGAGGTAGTGATTGTCCTTGAAACTGGGGTCAACGTTCTGGTCCCAGTCGAGTTGTTCGACAAGGTAATCGAGGTCGTGTTTCCTGTCCTCGGGAACGTCCTTGACCAGCAGTTCCCAGGGAACGCGACGGCCCTCGACCATCGACTGGTACATGCCGAAGACGTCCGAGCCCCACTGCGGCTCGTAGGTCACAAGCGATCCGGGGGCGTGCAGGACGTCGGGGGGGACCAGCCAGCCGGTGCCCGGCTTCAGGCGATACGCCTTGGAATGGTCCAGGATGCCGTTGTCGCCCTCGTTCCAGCGCTCCAGGCAGCGGCGGATGTCCGTCTTCGTCGTGCCCGGTTCGAGGCCGAAGAAAGTATACGGAAAGTTGTTCCCGGTCCAGTTGAGCTGGGGTGGGAAGTAATAGCTTTCCGGTTTCCCTTCCTGGTTGACCAGGGCCGCCTGTTCCTGACTCTGGTGCATGTGGTGCGGGATGGGGCCGAGGTTGTCGAAAAACTTCGAGTAGACCGGCCACTTCTTGTAGGTGTCCCACAGGGCCTTGCCGATCATCTCGGGGCCGTGAGCGGCAATGGCGTCCTTGAGGGTAAATCGGTCGCCGTTGGAAACGACGTAGCTGAGGCCCTCGTCGGGAGGCGCTCCCTCGTTGGCGGCCGGGGTCGTCGAGGCGAACCAGCGCTCGTCGATGCCGCCTCGATGCGTTCCGAGAGCGTACAGGTCCTGTCGGGCGAGCTTCAACCTCCCGCCGGGCATCAGGAACGAACGTGGGACCCAGGTCGGGGCCAGCCGCACGATGCCTTCACCGGCATCGATCGCCGCGCGCACGCGGACGTCGAGGTTCTGATCGGCCATCGGTCGTCGTTCTCCCTTTCGATTTTCGGGCCGCGCGGTTCGGCGAAAGCGTCCCGTGGCGATGAAGAGGCGCACGGCCCGTTCGCGCCGGGGCCTTCGGTTTTAAGGTTGACGGAAGCCCGACGCAAGTAGGAACCGAGTGGCACAGACCGTTTCGGGCGACTCACCCGGCAGGTCCTAACGGGCGCTGTCCCAGAGCGGCGCGATCCGGTTCGCAACGTCGGGAGTCACCCGATACAGGAAGATCGAATCACCGACCTTCGCGATCGGTTCCAGTTGACTGAAGTAACCGAATGCCGGACGACTCGACCCGGTGTTGCGAGTGTCCCAGGCCGGGTAAAGGTTCGGAATACGCATCGAGCTATCGTAGATCGAATACGGCAAGCCACGGACGAACGACGCGCTGACCGCGTAAAGCCCCGGCTCCAGACGCGCCGGTGAGCCATCGACGGGCCAGCTTGGGTTCATGGGCCGAATCGTGCCTGGCAGCGCGGGCGCCAGGAACCAGTCGAACCCCTCGCCCGGCATGTCATACGCCAGTTCTCGGAGCTTGAGCAGGTTCGGGTTGATCTGACCGAAATACGCGAGCCCGACCCGCTCTCCCGGAGCGTTCTCGCGAAGCCAGTCCCGCAGGTTGACCAGATCTTGCCCCCAGTCGAGATTGCTGTCGATCAGATGCTCCGACCCGTGCGCCGCGCCCCCGGAGGCCCAGTTGAAATACGCCAGGTAATGGGGGTGGATCAGGGCGACCGCCAGGACGTTTGCTCCGAGACATCCCGCAACACCAACAATCGCAACCTGCCGTCGGATGGGTGGAACCAGGCCCGCCACCCAGGGTGCCACCTTCCCCGTGGCGATGAACAGGTACGGAAACGCCGGCAAGATGTAACGCAGGCCAAGATTGATGTCGGTCCCGAAGCTCATCACCACCAGAACGGTCAATGGGACGATCCCGACCGCCAGCTCGTCCGCCCAGGTCGCTCGCGATCGTGGTGAGATCGCCAGCACCACCAGTCCAAGGACGAGCAGTCCCCAGGTCCCCTCAGGAACCTTGTACGCCAGCGCAGCGAGGTAGTAATACCACCAGCCGCTCGATTGCAACGAGCCATCCAGGTAGACGGGATAACCGATGATTTCACCCTCGGGGGCATCCGGGTCCAGGAAGTGTCTGGGGATTCCCTCAGCCTCGAACTTCTGCAAGTCGAAGCCGATCAGGAAGTACTCCGGGAGGGGAGCCGGCAGATCGCTCAGCAACGTCCCTCGGAACCGATTGACGCGATGCCGCCAGGCAAGGTTCATCAACTCGTTGGTATCATGACGAGGCGGCATGTTCGCGGGCCGCTCTCGCGTCAACAGCCCGGATGCGAAGTCGTACGAACCGAGCGGACGAAACGTCCCTTCGAAGCCGTAGCCGAGATTGATGGTCAGCAGACTGACGAGAACGATGACGGCCCCCTGCCCGATCGCGCCAGCCAGCGCCTCGTGGCTCCATCACGGCCACGGGTCAGTTCGCAAGCCAGCCAGATGAGGGGCCAGAGGCCGAACAGCAACAGGCTGCTGAACTTGGCCAGCGTCGCGAGGCCCAGCATCAGGCCCGAGATCGCCGCACGCCCCCAGGTGGGCCGCTTCAGATAGAGCCAGAACGCGAAGGTCGCTCCGACACCGAGGGCCGTCGCTCCGATGTCGGTCGTCACCAGCCGTGCGTGGGCCAGCACGTTGGGGCTGAAACACCAGAGCCCGAGGCTGAGCAGCCCGCCCCAGTCGCCGTACAACCGACGTGACCAGGAAAACACCACCAGGCCGCCGAGAACCGAGAAGACCGGAATGACCAGCCGAGCCAGGGTGAACAGTTCAAAGTAACGTCCCGCGTTGTCGACGGCGAACTCGTGTGCCACAGAGGCGTGAACAGGAAGTGGTTGTTGCCAACTTGGCAAACTGTAGATCCGACTCATCTCGGGATCGGACAGGACCACCGGCAATGCTGCGATCAGTTTTACCAGCGGCGGATTGTGCGGATAGAGTCGAAACGTCCGCATTTGCCAGTAGGTCACGCCGGCTGGAAGATGAGCCACCTCGTCGACCGTCGGGTTTTCCCGAACCAGGCTGGTGACGGCCAGGAGCGTGTGGATGCTGAGCAGCAGCGACACGGCCAGAATCAACCGCGGACGGGCCCAGATACTGGGTCCCGAGGGAGATCCTTCGAGTTTGGAGCGGTCAGGCACCGGACCCGATGCCGAAGACGGTTGTGGTTGATCCCGCGGACGTTTACGACGGTCGGTTCGGCGGGCCAAGTTCAGGCTCCAATCGAGCGAATTCTTCAGGTTTCCTCGAAGATCGGAAGGTACTACCCGTTGACGAAACGGCTCATCTCCTGGAACGTCTCCCGAAGGTCCTTGTAGAGCTTCCGATAGATCGGGTAGCCCCTGTCGAAGACCTTCTTTGACGCCTCGTCGACCCGGATCGTCTCGACGACCTTGATTGTCGCGTCGCACGCCTCGGGGACCGAAGCGAACCCGCCGGTTCCGACCTGCGCCAGCAGAGCCGCGCCGAATGCGGGGCCCTCTCCAGCGTTGATAGTGCAGACATCCTGACCGTAGATATCGGCCTGAATCTGCCGCCAGAGGGGGTTCCGGGCCCCGCCACCGGAGAGGCGAACCTGGGTGATGTCCACACCCATTTCCCGGATCAGTTCGAAGCAGTCTCGCATCGCGTAGATGGTTCCCTCCAGGACCGATCGGATGATGTGTTGCCGACCGTGGCGGACGGTCAAGCCGATCCAGCCGCCGCGTGCATTCGGGTCGAAATGCGGGGTTCGTTCGCCGGTCAGATAGGGAAGGAAGAAGAGCCCCTCGGAGCCGGCTGGGGCCAGCGCCGCCTCCTCAGTCAGGAGGTCGTAAGGATCGACTCTTGCGGATTTCGCCGCCTCGACCTCCAGATCGCCCAGCTCGTCGCGCACCCAGCGAAAGCTCCCTCCCGCCGAGAGAACTACACCGAAGGCGCAGTATTCCCCGGGGACCGAGTGGCAGAACCGTTGCAACCGCCCGAGTGGGTCGAAGCCTGGTTCAGATGTGTGGGCGAAGACGACCCCCGAGGTTCCCATGGTCGCCGAGACAACCCCGGCACGAACGATCCCGTTGCCGACCGCACCCGCCGGTTGGTCTCCCCCTCCACCGACCACGGGGGTCCCCTTCGCCAGTCCCGTGGCTTCCGAGCCAGCCTCACTGACGGTCGCGGAGACTTTGGGGCTCTCGAAACAGTCGGGCAAGAGGGCTGGGTCCAGGTCGAGCTTGCCGAGCAACTCCGTGCTCCAACGGCGGTTGGCCACGTCGAGCAACAAGGTCCCGGAGGCGTCGCTGACCTCGGTAGCGTACTGTCCGGTCAACCGGAACCGGATGTAGTCCTTGGGCAGAAGAACCTGCCGCACGCGGTCCCAGTTGGCGGGTTCATGTTCACGAACCCACAGCAGTTTCGGCGCGGTGAAGCCGGTGAGGGCGGGGTTCCCGACCATGCGGATGAGGGCCTTACGCCCACCAACTCGCGACTCGATCTCCTCACATTGCGTGCCGGTACGCTGATCGTTCCAGAGGAGCGCGGGGCGGACGATCCATCCCTTCTCATCCAGCAACACGGCCCCATGCATCTGCCCGCTGAGCCCAACCCCCTTGATGTCGTCGGGCTTCAGGTCGGCCGTGGACAGCACTTCGCGGATCGTCGCGATCGTGGCCGCCCACCACTGATCGGGCTCCTGCTCTGACCAGCCGGGTTGAGGATAATCGCAGGGATATTCCGCCAGTGGCGCTCGCGAGGACTGTGCCCCGTTCATTGATGGCGATGGTTTTCGTACCCGATGTGCCGATGTCGATGCCCAGAGTGATGCTCACGGCAAGATCTCCCAGCGTTGACCGCACCGCAATACTCGGGCGCGGTCCCTTCCGGCAGCCGTCGGGCTTCGGCCTCGAACTCGCTGACCGGAGCAGTATTGAAAGTGAACATGTCATAGTGATGCGGGACAACGAACCGGGACCTAACGCGCGTCGCCAGGTCGACCGCTTCGGCTGCCGACATGTTCCCAGGCACTCCCCGGGCCGGGTCCCGTCCATTGATTGGCAGGAACAGGACATCGAAGGGATCGGTGCCAGCCACGACTCCAACTCGCTGTAACGCATCGAGTCGCCACTATGGTACACACGACGTCCCTCGACCTCGATCACATAGCCCAGGTACAGGTAACGCCCCTGGTCGTCGGTGTCGAGTCCCTCGTGGGCCGACGGGATCGCCCGGGCCCGGAAACCGCGGTGCTCAATGCTCTGGCCGGCAGCGATCCCCACGACCCGTTCAGGTGGCAGTCCGATCGAGACGGCGTGATCGACCAGCGGCTCGGGGACGACAAGTCGGGCGGCCGGAGACGCGGTCATCAGGTCGGGCAGCGTCCCCGGATCGATGTGGTCTGAGTGCTTGTGACTGCACAAAATCAGGTCCACGAGATCGACCAGTTCAGCCCCCATGACCGGGTTCTCCGTCATTCTTACGTGAGGCTTCCCCGTGCCGGCGTACTTGCGAGTGAGATGATCGGAGAGGTACGGGTCGATCAGGAGAACTCCGGATTGTGACTTGATCAGAAAGCCACTCTGCCCGAGCCACCAGACCGCAAGTCCGCCAGATGGCGGATGCGTTTCCCGGACCTCGGCAATCAGTTCGGGCCCGCGCTGGACGGGTTGGATCATCGTGAACACCTATTGAGGCCCCATGGCAAACGAGGCATGACAGATGACAGGGTTTTCACGAACCTTTGACTCGTCCCCGGTCAGCGATCATCGGTCTATTGGTCCTCGGTTTTCGGTCATCAGCCATCCATGTTCTATTGTCCGTACCGCACTCCGTGATCCAGGCAAGATGAGGATGGACACCTTGGCCAGTATGAAGGCGATCTCGAGGTTCAAGCGGGGCCGATCGCGTAACACCTTCCAGTCGTCAAGGCTCAACAGGATGGCCGTTCGGCCCGATGGATGACCGCTCAGGCCTGCGTGGCCCCCAACTCCCCTCGAACAATCCGGACACCTTCGACCATGTTCCGGGCCTTCGCCAGGGCGATATGCCGGGCTGTCTGCGAGAAACCGCAGTCAGGTGTCACGGACACCCTCTCGTGATGGACCAGACGGATCACCTGTCGAAGTCGCTCGGCCACCAGTTCCGGTGGTTCGATCCAGGTGTTCTTGACGTCCACGAGGCCTGCCGCGACGTCCATCGATTCCGGTAGGTCACGGAGCAAATCGAGTTCGGCCATCTCACGGCTTGCAAACTCAAACGCCAGTTGATGAACCTTCGCCTTTCCGATGTGCGGAAACAGCGGTTGATACGATCGCCATCCCACGGCCCGTGCCCGATAGTTTCCGAAGCACATGTGCATGCTGATGTACACGTTGACTCCCTCGACGGTTCGGGCGATCACGTCGAGAAACAAATCGGGGTCGTCGGGGTGGCACGCGAAGCTCGGCTCGTCGAGTTGGAGGAAATCGACCCCCGCCGCCTCGGCGGCTTTCATCTCCGAATTGACAACCGGGATCAACGCCTCGGTCACGGCCATCCGGTCTGGGTAAACCTCGCCGCCCTGAATGCAACCCGAGAGGGTGAATGGGCCCGGAATCGGCATCTTGGCCGGGGCGTCGGTGATCTCACGCAGGCGTCGGAACTCGTCCACCAGGCCCAGCCCGTTCGGGGCCTTCAAGGGTGCCACGCAAACATACTTGCCGCGCTGGTCGTGGCGCGGGCGGCCCCACAACCGCGCCCTGGGGATCGGTTCGAGGCCCTCAAGGAAGTCGTAGAACCCCAGGTTGAAATCGACCCGACGCATCTCGCCGTCGGTGATCCGGTCGAGTCCGACGCGAAGCTGGTCATCCACCGCCAGCCGAACGGCATCGCGCAGCGCTTCCTCGCGGTCAACCGGTCCGTAGAGGGTCGGGTGGGCCGAGACGTCGCTTACGAGCTTCTCGTACCAACCGGGAAAGGACCAACTCCCGATCACGGTCGCGGGAATCAAATTCACCTTGGATCTCATGGCGGTCCACTCACTCGGCCGTTGGGGTTCGTGGTGTTCTATGGACGGGGGCGATGTCCGAGTTCCAGCGACTCCGCAACATCGCTCAGGCCTCGTCCCACCCACCCAACCGGCACGACAATTTTACCAGACCACCTTACGGATCGCCCGGGATCGCCGATCTCGTGAAGGGTACATCACGAGAGGTGTGTCTGAGATTGAGAGCCCTTGTCCGAACCACTTACGATTTAAGGCCCATCCCGGGAGGAGTACTCAGCAGAACCCATCGGGAGCTTGAGTTTACATCAGGAAATCCGCTCAAGAACCAGGATGGGACCGCCATGAAGATGGTTTCCGCGTCTGCCCGAAGGTCTACCATGCAGTTCTGCATGTCCAGACCGCAGCGCTCGAAGTTCTGCCCAACCGAGACTTCCCCGCATCCCGAATCGGGACCCATGCCGTGGCCGCGATGGGGGCTGATGGCCGAACCCTGGCAGCGCAATAGCAGCGTACAGAGAGCGGAAAGGAACGGGGTGAGCCTGAGGCTGGCGGAATCACCGATAAATCGGAAGCTGAGTCCGCTCGGCGCAAACATAAGCCCGAGACAACCTTAGTCGCCTCGGGCTGACTTGTATCAAAAGCTATCGAAAGAGGCGCCGCCCGGATTCGAACCGGGGGATAACGGATTTGCAATCCGCTGCCTTACCACTTGGCTACGGCGCCTGGAAGAGATCTCATCTTAGCGTTCAAACCGAGGGTTCACAAGATCAGGCGGAGGGTCGTACCCAGGCTTTCCCAGGTTCGAGCCGGCGTCTGGAACCGGACGGTCAACAATCCGTCCGAACTGTTGTTATGCATGGCTCGATAAGAGCCTCCGCGTTTCGGGAACGTCGTTCTCGGCGGGTCTGGTGGGGGCAGTTCCTCAAGGGGGAGTCCACCGGCCACCGAGCGTCTCGGACGCGATCCCGGATGAGTCGAGTGAGACGCGAACGGCTGGGATGGCGGGGGCCATCGAATCCTTGGGGCCGGTGTTTCCGATCGCGTCTCAGGTTCGACTCGGTTAACGTCCATGAGGTTCGCGCTGAATTGCGAGAGAAACTCGGAAGCGGCGCGGCCGGGTGGATGGGACCCTGGAGAATTGCTGATCGTTACGTACGGTTCCTCCGGGCGGCGAGCCGTTCGTTGAGGCGCTGCATGAGCGGAGAGTTTTGGGGGTTCGCGTGGCTTGCCTGGGCCTGGGGAAGCGGAATAAGTCGGTTGTTCAGGAGCCGGTAAAACTGGCCGCGAGGGGGGGCCCCTTGCGAATGCAGAGTGGCCGGCATACCGGGGGTCCCAGCGAAAACAAGGTCCCCTCCCTCGCTCGGCTGAACCTGGAAGCGCCTCAGTCGACCGTAAATCATGTCTCGCCTGGGGCTTCCCGTGATGGAGGTCTGACCGTACCACAGGTTCGCCTGGACCGCGCCACCGCCGGCGTTCAGGATGTTCATTCCCCCCTGACCACCGTTCAGGAGGGCCGGCTGCGTGATGTCGGGGGCGATGGCGAGCAGGTCATCCTTCTTCGAGCCGTAGAAGACGATGCGGCTGATGCTCGTCGAGGCCGGTTGCTGAAGGTCGAGCAGGCCGTTGACGACGACCTGAAGGTTGCCGTTGACCAGGTTCACGTTGATGGTGTTGGGCACCGACGTCCGGTTCGGTGGGGGCGTGATCACCAGGATGTCGCTAAGAACGCGGACGGCGCCGGTGTCGCCACCACCCACCGTGAGGGTGACAGTGGCCGGCTCGCTGACGAGGCTCGGACCGGGATCACCCTGATCGCGGACCCGGAACGTCAGCGTGTCGGTCCCCAGGAACCCACCGTTCGGGGTGTAGGTGAACGTGCCGTTCTGGGCGTCGAAATTGCTGACGGTGCCGTTCGTCGGGTTCGACAGGATCTCATAGGTCAACGTCTGGTCCGAGTTGGGGTTGGCCGTCAACCCCTGGAGCTGCACCGAGTTCTGGGTCGATGTGACGACAGGAACGGTCTCCGAGATCGCGATCGGCTGGAGGTTGACCGGGGAGCCGTTCGTCACGGTCAGCGTGAGCGGCTGGGTGTCGAAGTCGCTTGGCGTGCTTGTGCTGGCGTTTGGGCCCCCGACTCCGACCAGCAAGTCGATCACACCGGTGAACCCCGCGGTCGGCACGACCGTCACGACGCCATTCGCATCCACCGACGCCGTGGCGTTCTTGACGTTGGTGAACGCGCCGTTCGAGACACCACCCTGGACGATGTAGGTCAGGTCGACCGGGGGCACGTTGGGATCGACAGCCGGGATCTGGAAGATGTCCGTCTGCCCCTGGACCGGGCTGGTCGTCTTGGTCAGGCCGACCACCTGGTTCGGAACGGGCTCCAGGAACGGACGTTCCTGGGTGGTGTTCTGCGTGACACTCACATCGAACGTGCGGGTCACGGTTGAGCCGTCGTTGGGATCGGTCGCCGTGACGGTGATGGTGGACGTCGCGCCGACGGGGGCATTGGTGGCGTCAACGTGGATGACGCCGTCGGGGTTCGTCGGAGACAGCGTCGCGGAGTCGATCAGGATCGGCGAGACGGGAGTCGTACCATTACGGGCCGTGTCGATCATCGACATGATCGTCGGGTCGCCCGAGACGACCTGGCCGAAGATCGTGTGCTGAAAGTCGAGGAAGCGGGGCGAGCCGGTCGTGATGAAGAACTGCGAGCTGTTGGTGTCGTCTCCAGCGTTCGCCATGGCGAGCTGGCCACTGCCGGTGAAGGCCAACTGCTGGACAAACTCGTCGGCGAATGGGAAGCCGGGCTGGTTCACTTCACCACTGCCGGAGCCATTGACCGACCCACCCTGGAGAATGTAATCGTTCGGCCCCGGAAAGCCCGAGGCGATCCGGTGGAAGTTCTTGCCGGTATAGAACCCCTGGTTCACCAGGGTCTCGATCTTGTTGACGGTGTTTGGGGTCAGGTCTTCGAAAAGTTGAAACGTGATCTGACCTGAGTAGGACGGATCGTTGGCGCCGGACGAGGTGTGGGAGACGTTCAGGGTCAGGAAGTTCCCCTGAGCGACGCTCGCCTGCACCTGCGGGTTGCTCGATGTCACACGGTAGGTCTGCGGATCGCCGGCACCGCCGTCGAGGGGAACCTGGTAGCCGAGGCCCGCCGGAACCGTGACGGGACCGATCGGGGCCAGTGTTGAGAGGAGTGCGCGGCCTTCGAGGTTCTCGAGAAGAGGGCGGTGGGACCGTGGGTGGCGGGTCGTGCGGGACCGCGGCGACGTCGACAGGTTGACTGACGGGTTGCGATCGTCCATAACTCTCCTCCTTGAGCCGTCCTCATGCCCACGGATCGCCCCGGGGGCGCGGCATCCGCATGCGTCCTCGGCAGAGAGGATCGGTCGGCGCGGTCGTGAGGCTTGAGGCGATCCCGAGAAAAACGAGGGCGGCGACACCCTGATTCGGGGTGCCGCCGCCCAGCGTTTGCTCAGCATCCTGGTTCGCGCGACGCACCGATGACTCGTTGCAGTCAGGGCGTTTCCTTCTTGAGGGTGAACTGGGTGAAGCTCACGCCGTCGGGCTCCATGACCCCGAACCCACCGCTCTGCGAGATGTACTTCTGGAAGACGCTGAAATCCGGCAGCTTGGCCGGGTCGATGAAGGCCTCGTCGGGCACCTCGCCCCCGGCGTTGCGAGCGGCTTCCTTGATCGCGTCGTTGAGCTGGCCGCTCTGGATCATCTTGTACAGCACCCGGGCCTGCTCCTCGGAGCGAGTGAACGACTGGGTGCTCGACGCCTTCGGGAAATGCTCGGCCACCGCGCGGTAGGCCGGCGTCTCGGCGAGGGCTGGCCCGCCGCCGCGGATGACCTGCTCGAGGATCGACGCCGGGTGGGAGAGGAACAGGTGATCGCGGCGATCGCCACGCTGATCGGTCCTTCCAGGCCCGCGGCCGCGCTCGGCGTTTTGCATCGCCGGGATCTCGAACTCGTAGATGGTGGTGTTCTCGAATTGCCGCTTCTTCGGGGTGACATTGGTCAGGGCGAGCACCTTGTCCAGGGTCTTGCTGAAGGCCGCGGAATCCTCCAGTTCGACGCCGAGCAGCCACCCGCTGGGTCGTCTCATCGCCGGGTGTCTCGAAGTCGCTGATGATCGAGAAGCGGTCGCCGAGCGGACCGAAAACGTCTTCCTGGAAACGGATGCGTTCGCCGTTGGGGCCGGCGATCTGCTGCTCGATGCCCTCGAGCATGCCCTGGGCGAAGTTCTTGTCGGTGAAGTTCTTGAGGGCTTCATAGGCGGCGTCGAGGTCCCAGCTGACGGACTGGTAGCTCGAGGCGGAGGTCGGCACCCAGTGCTCGGGGGTCAGGTCGACCTGCGGCATCTGGAACAGGGGCAGCAAGCCCCTGCGACTCGCCGGGGGCGTAGAGGAAGACCTTGCCGAGCTGGTCGTACGGGCCGACATTGAAGGCCAGGCCGCCGCCGACGGCCTTGAGGGCGTCGAGGCCGGTCAGCTTCAGCTGGTTCTCGATGACCATGGCGTTGCCCTGGTCCTGGCTCTTCAGGACCGTCACGGACCAGGTTGACCGTCGCCGGCGATGTCGAGGATACCAGACGGCCTGGGCGTCCTTGCCGGCCTTCGCGACGATCGCCTGGTACGCCTCGTTCGAGGCCAGGCTGTCCTCACGACCCTTCTGGTTCTTGAGGACCTCCTTGAGGACTTC
The DNA here is from genome assembly GCA_963779675.1 of uncultured Isosphaeraceae bacterium. Taxonomy (GTDB): domain Bacteria; phylum Planctomycetota; class Planctomycetia; order Isosphaerales; family Isosphaeraceae; genus CAVZZM01. Next base: position 478,542 of record CAVZZM010000008.1, on the reverse strand, counting down.
GACCTCGGTCGCGTAGTGGTAGACGCTGCCTGCCTTGGTCCAGGCCACCGGCGGGTCGGTCTCGCTCCTTCTGGAGGACGTGGAGGGTCGCGCCCTCGAACTCCTCATCGCGGGCCGTTGACCCCTTGCTCCTTGGCGAGGTCGGTGGCGCTGGCCATGAACTTGTCCATCGGCCTCGACCTTGTCGCCCGCATCGGCCACCGCGTAGACCGCGAACGGCCGGGCCTTGTTGCCCGGGGTCGGGATGACGGCGATGGCCGTCTGCCCCTGGGGCAAGGTCAGGACCTGCTCGGAGCGACAGGCCGACCTGCTTCTCGAATGACTTGAGCGGACTTCTCGAGCTTCGATAAAACGTCCTTCTTAAGCGGCTGCATGGCCGGATCTTTAAGCAGCTGACCAAGTTGCGAAGACTCAAGGGCGTCGCGAAGGTCGCTTGCGTTGTCAACCTTCGACGAGAGCGAGCGTCGAATCGGGGAGAACTTGTTCGATCGGGGCCTGAGCCCGGCAGGGGGCCGTCGCGCTCAACGTCGCCGCGAGCCCGAGTAGCCCAGCGAACGCGAACCGGGTAATGGCCTGCGCGGATGTCATCGGAAACTTCTCAAAGTCACAACCCTTTCGAAATTCGGTGCCTGGGCCGGCTGGGTTTGGGGATAGCGTGCTTCCTGGGATGCGGACGCTTTACTTCCCGCAATGCGTCGTTCTGAACTCGAAGCGTGATTGTTGGTGATGTCGACCGGGATCGGTGTTCGCGATCCCGATACATTCCTGGCAATCTCTGTTCTTCTTCAAGATAGGCTCGTGATCGTCGAATGGCGACCACTCCGGATGCGCATCGTCCTGAGATTTCCTCCGGTCGCCTGGAATGCCCCCGAGTTCTACCTCTGGTCGAATTGCCGGGTTTCAACGAAAGTAGCGAGCGAGTATGGTGCCGAATGGCTTCGGGGACAAGGGAGATCCCTCACGGAACTCGTGTGTCGGTGTTGTCGAGGGCCGTGCCTTCCGGTTCGTCCGCCGCAGGTTCGGGTAACGCCGACCAGCCGCTCGACTCGATCGACTCGCACGGTTCCGTCCGTCCTCCCGCCAGACGATCAGGGCCTCCGTTCCGGGAGTCGACTCGACCAGCTTCAGGCCCCGCTCGGGCCCGAGGACGTAGACGGACGTCGCCAGGCTGTCGGCCAGCGCGCCTTGGGGGGCGACGACCGTGACGCTGGCCCGCTCGACGACGCCGAGCCCGGTCCTCGGGTCGACGATGTGCGAATAGCGAACACCGTCGATCGACGACATACTGGGCGGAGTCGCCGGAAGTCGAGACCGCCGCATGGGATCAGGCTCAGGAATCGCTCGGGCGGAGCCGTCGGGATCGTCGAGCGGGGCGATCCCGACGCGCCAGCCGGATGCGCCCGGGAGGCGGATCGCCGACGACGATGTCCCCGGCGGCGGCCACCAGCGCCGATGTGATCCCGTGCTCGCGCAGGGTCGCCAGGGCGGCGTCGGCCGCGAGCCCCTTGGCGATGCCCGCCCAGGTCGAGCTGCATGCCCGGCTTCGGCGAGCTGGACGGTCTGCTCCCGTGGGTCGAGCGTGAGGAGCTCGGAAGCCGACCAGCGCGCAGGGCCTCGGCGAGCCGGTCCGGGTCGGGCATCTCCTGCTGTCGCCGGGCCCGACGCCAGAGCTTGACGACCGGCTTGACCGTCGGATCAAACGCCCCGCCGGTCCGTTCGGCGATCTCGCGTTGCGCTGTGAGAGGGCCGAGAAGAGGTCGTCGCTGACGACGGCACGGGCGGGCCGCCGGCGCTGCTCGCAAAGTCGCATCAGCTCGCTGTCGAGCTTGTAGTCGCTGAGGGCCTGGTCGAGCTGGGCGACCCGATCGAAGGCGGCCCGGGAGGCGCGTCTGGCCCTGCTTCTCACCGTTGGTATAAACTACGAGCTTGAACTCGGTGCCCATGTGCGTCTCGCGGAACTCGAACCGTTTCGCGAGCGGCGTGACGTCGCCGAGGAGCTGCGGGGTCGCCACCTCGCAGGCCGCCGCCAGGGTCGCGGCCGAGCGAAATGATCTGGATCGAAACCCACCATCGATGCCTCCAAGACGATCGAACGTCGCCGGCGTCGCGGCCGGTGTCCAACCATCCACGGAGCTTACCAGACACGTGAGGTCGTTCTCCCACCTTCGCCCGCCGCTGGCGGAACGCTGGCTCTTTGCGGCGCCATCGCTTGCATCGCGCGTGCCCAGGACGTCGCCGAAGTTCACAGGTCGATCCTCTGCCGGACGACATGAAGCCGTACACCGAGACGATCGAGGGGACCGAGATCGAGTTCGAGATGGTCCCGATCCCGGGCGGGACGTTCACGATCGGCAGCCCGGAGAACGAGGCGGACCACGAGGACGACGAAGGCCCGCCGCCGACTTGTCAAGGTCGCACCCGTTCTGGATGAGCAAGAACGAAGTGACCTGGGACGAGTACGACTACTTCGCCTTCAGCTTCGACATCGCCGACAAGGAGGCCGCCGGAGTCGACCTGGAGGACCAGCCCGAGACACGAGAAGGCTGCCGACGCGATCACCCGGCCGACGCCCCCCTATGCCGACGAGACGTTTGGCCTGGGCCGCGAGGGCCAACCGGTCATCTGCATCACCCACCACTCCGCGATGGAATACACCCGCTGGCTCTCGACGAAGACCGAAGCAGCCCTACCGCTGCCCACCGAGGCCGAGTGGGAGTGGGCCGCCCGCGGCGGCACGGCGACGACCTACTTCTTCGGCGACGACCCGGAGCAGCTCGACGAGTACGCCTGGTACTTCGAGAACTGCGAGGGGCCCCAGAAGGTCGGCCTGAAGAAGCCGAACCCGTTCGGGCTCCACGACATTTACGGCAACGTCGCCGAATGGGTTCTCGACCACTACATCGCCGGACATCTACGCGACCTTCCCTGCGGGCGAGGCGGTGGTCGAGCCCGTGGTGTTGCCCGACGAGAAGGAGTATCCTTACGTGGTCCGGGGCGGGTCCTGGGACGACGACCCGGACGAGCTACGCTCGGCGGCCCGTCGCGGCTCGGACCCCGACTGGAGCGTCCAGGACCCGCAGCGGCCCCAGAGCATCTGGTGGCATACCGACGCCACGTTCGTCGGCTTCCGGGTCGTTCGCCCCTACAAGGAGCAGGAGAACCTGCGAGGGGCTGAAGTCGAAGGTGGTCAAGGGCGGCCCGCAGATGTGATCTGCGTTTCCACGAAACCCGGCCCCGCCCGCGCGGCGGGATGGCCTCGTCGCGTCTTCCCTCTCTCGCACTCACTCGGGAGAATCGACAGCATGACCGATCCGAAGGGCAGCAGCGCGGCGCCTCGCGACGCGATTTCATGCGGAACTCGTCCCTGGCCGCCGGCGGCGTGCTGGCCACCGGCCTGAACTTCGTGCCATCGGTCCATGCCGCCGGCGACGACGCCCTCAAGGTCGGGCTGATCGGCTGCGGCGGCCGTGGCACCGGCGCCGTCGGAGAACATCTGCGAGGCGGCCGATTCGTCGTCCAAGAAGATCAAGATCCACGCGATGGCCGACGTCTTCGAGGACAAGGTCAACGGCTGTCACGATCGGCTCAAGGGCAACGCGAAGTGCCAGGGCAAGTTCGACGTCAGCCGACGACCGGAAGTTCGTCGGCTTCGACGCCTTCCAGAAGGTCGTCGACTGCTGCGACCTGGTCATCCTGGCGACCCCGCCGGGCTTCCGTCCCCAGCACGTCGCATACGCCATCGAGAAGCGGCAAGAACGTCTTCTGCGAGAAGCCGGTGGCGGTCGACGGCACCGGCATCCGCAAGGTGATGGAGGCTGCCGAGAAGGCGAAGTCGAAGGGCCTTGCCGTCGTCACCGGCACCCAGCGGCGCCACCAGGCCCCGTACATCGAGGCATGAAGAAGATCCAGGACGGGCTGATCGGCGACATCAAGACGGCCCGCGTCTACTGGAACCAGGGGAACATCTGGGTCCGCGACCGGCAGCCGGGCATGGACGACATGGCCTACCAGCTCCACAACTGGTACCACTTCCTCTGGCTCTGCGGCGACCACATCGTCGAGCAGCACGTCCACAACCTCGACGTCGCCCGCTGGGCGCTGGGCGACGCCACGCCGGTCCGCTGCGTCGGCATGGGTGGCCGGCAGGTCAACGACAGCGAGGGCCACGGCCAGAGCTACGACCACTTCGCCGTCGAGTACGAGTTCCCGAACGACGTGTACGTCCACAGCATGTGCCGGCAGATCGCCGGCTGCGCGAACAACGTCTCCGAGACGGTCACCGGCACCAAGGGGCACTGGACGAGCAACGGCGGCCATGCGGTTCACCGGCGGCGTGAAGGAGCGCATCCGGGCGCGAGGGCATCAACCCCTACGTCCAGGAGCATATCGACATGCTCGACAGCATCCACGCCGGCCAGCCGCTCAACGAGCTGAAGCGGGTGGCCGAGAGCACGCTCACGGCGATCATGGGCCGCATGTCGGCCTACACCGGCCAGGACGTGAGCTGGGAGCAGGCCCTGAACTCCAAGCTCGACACCTTCCCGGACAAACTCGAATGGGGCCCGCGGCCGAAGTGGGTCGTCCACACCCCGGCGAACACCAAGCTTATCTGATGTCGGGTTGATCTGAAACCTGAGGATGCTTCGATTCGGGGCGGCCCTTCACGGGCCGCCCCGGGTCGTTCACGATCGAGTCCAGAACCCAGGTCGCCGGGGGCCGATCCCAGGATGACAGATTCCAGGATGGCCGAGGGCCGAGGGCCGAGAGACGAGGACCGAGGGGTGATGGACGATGCGCTCGAAGCGGATCGAAGTCGTTGGCCATCGGCCATCGGTCCTCGGCCATTCCGTGATGGGTTGAGGGACCGGGTGAACGGGGCGCCTTCCGTCCTGTCGCCCACAATCACTGCGACGCGGGCGGACGTGGTTCGGAGTCGCCGTCGTGAGCCAGGGCCCAGCCGGGCTTGGTCTCCGTACGAGTGCCGGGCGGGTGCGGCTCGACGAGCTTGCCATAGAGTTCTGGCCGTCGGGCACGGAGGTAGCGGCGCCCCGACGCCTGTTCGAGGGCCTCGTTCGTGAGCAGGCCGACGACCACATCGTCGCCGAGTTCGTGACATTCGGCCAGCACCTCGCCGTGTGGGTCGAGGATCATCGAGAGGCCCGGCTTGATCGTGTCGCCGTCCCGGCCGATCGCATTGGTGAAGACGATATGGACGCCGTTCTCCCAGGCGCGAGCCGGCAGCCAGCGCATCAGCCATCCACGCCCCTTGGGGCCGTGGAACTCCCCTCGCAATCGGGCCGGGTCGCGATGGCGGTTCTCCCAGAGCACCGGATCGACCGGCCCGCGCCCTGGCATTGGCGAGGGCGTGCAGCCGGTGACGTGCGGCATGAAGACGACCTCGGCGCCGAGCAAGGTCGTGGCCCGGACGTTCTCCGGTAGGTTGTTGTCGTAGCAGATCAGGATGCCGACGGTCACCCCGGCAACCTCGGCCACCGTGTACCGATCACCTGGCGTCAAATGAGGGCTGATGAACGTGTGCAGCTTCCGGTGGCGGGCGCGGACGCCGTCCGGGGTGGCGACGACGTAGGTGTTGTGCAGCCGATCGTCGTCGATCTCGATCAGGCCGGCCATCACGACCACGCCGTGCTCGCGGGCGATCTCAACGAGCGCCCGGACCGACGGTCCATGGGGAACCGGCTCGGCCAACGCGGCCAGATCCTCGCGAGCGAGGTGTTGAAGAAACGTGTAGCCGGTGATCGCGCACTCGTGAAAGCTGACGATCTCCGCCCCGTGCCTGGCAGCCCGTCGAGTTATGTCACGAATGCGACTGAGGTTATATGCCTTGTCGCCATCGCGATGCTCGAACTGAGCGGCCCCCACGACCAGATCACGCATTTTCGGTCCTTTTCCGCACGACAGCCGCGGAGCCCATGACATTCTGTTCCCATTCGATCATCCCGAGACGCCGGCCGGGGCGCGACGGTTCGCGAACTGGCGCGGCCTCTTCGTCGTCGTGCCGGCATTCCAGTGCGGGAGAACTTGCCGAGTTGTCGATGATTCCGGCGCGGCGGGCTGCGACGCGGACGCGGGTTCGGAATTGGGTACGGCTTCAGGTTCGGGTTCGGTGGTCGAGTTCACGGTGATGGGCACGATTGTCAGGGCCACGCGGGCCTTCGCGGGCTCGCCACTGACCGTCTGGATCGAGGCAGGGAAGAGAACAACCTCCATGTCCGCCGTGATGGAAGGACGCTGTGCGTTGAACGTGCTCAGGTTGATCGGCTGGGTGGTGGCCCGCGCCTCCTGAGAGGTGAAGACCGACTCGGGGCCGACCACGGAGACTTCAGGGGGGGTCAACTCCATGGAACCGATGCGATACCCCTCGACCAGCTTGCCTGTGAAGACCGGCTCGATCGACAGATTCGTCACCACCCGACGCACGAGGTCGATACGGATACGCGATGGTGTGAATTGCACGACTTCCAGACCGGGGGGAATCTGGACATCCTCAGCGCGAAGGGGAATCGATTTGTTCAGTCCGGGCGACTGGTTGGCCAGGTCCACCGACACGCGCAGCTGATCCGGTCGGAGCGAGTCGATGAGCACACGACGTCCGCGGACCTGGACCTCGACGCTTTCGTCTGAGATGTAGTCCAGCACCAGGTTCTCCGGGGTGTTCTGGAAATCGACATTCGCCCTCACCGTGATCATCGACTGCTGGGTGCCGAAGAAGAACCACCAGAAGCCGCCGACGGCGAGGCAGGTGGCCGCATACGCGGCCATGTGGCGGATCGAGAGCAAGACCCGAGATCGGTTGAAGAACGCCGGCTCCTCGACCGACCAGAGGTTTTCGAGCACGATCTCCAGTTCCCCAACGTTCTGGGGCTCCACCATCTGGTCGCGATGCACGACGGTGACTTCGCCCCGCTCTTCGGACGAGACGATGATCACGGCGTCGCTATGCTCGCTAGCCCCCAGCGCGGCCCGGTGCCTCGTACCGTACTCCGGGGAGATATCGGAACGCAACGAGAGGGGCAGCAGAGCGCCGACCCGCACCAGGCGATCACCTTCGATCACGACAGCGCCGTCGTGCAGCGGACTGTCCTTGAGAAAGATCGATCGGATCAGCCGAGGGTCAAACCGCGCGTCCAGTTCGAAGCCCTCACGGGCGATGCCGAGCAGGGAGTCCTCTTTCGTGAGCACGATCAACGCGCCGACACGTTCCGTGGCGAGGCTGAAGACCTCCTTGCAGAGTTCGGCGAGATCGACCCGTCCGGTGCTCTCGGTGCGCCCCATGAGAAAGCCGATGGGGTTGGTGTGGAGGATCATCTCCCGTAGTTCGTTGCGAAACACGACGACAAGAATCACGATGACAACGGGTCGGATCGTCTCGAAGAACCAGCTTGTCAGTACCAACCCGATGCTTCGCGCGGCGAGTTGCAAGACGTAGAGGGTCAAAACCGCGAGCAGGATCTGCAGCGCGTGCGAGCGCATAAACAACACAAACAGGCGATAGAGCAAGAAGCCGATCAGCAGGATGTCAACGAGATCCTGCCAGGTGAGGGGGACGGATGTCATGGTTGGCCTTGATCTCGATTGACGAGGAAATCCGCGACGACGCGACCCTGGTTCGTGGACGTCAGCCGCAACGGTCGCGGAGCCGCCCCGCGGTAAGTCACTCGCGGCGGGGGCCGGTTGGGGCGATTACAAGGATCGAACTGGCCGAAGCGACACCCCAGGGTATAATCGAACGCAAGTAGGGAGCATCAAGGTCATGGTGCTCAGGCCCGCCGCGATCGACCCGCTCGCTGTCCGGGCCCGATTGACGAATCGCTCTTCCGGACGTTCCCCGCCTCCACTGACCACGTGATCCATGTTTCCATAGTACGTTCCCCAACCGAAGGCGGAAGTCCGATGGCGGAAATCCGGGCGTCCGGGGATGGCGCGACCGACATGTTCGCGGAGGAGCGACGGCCGCTCGACGCGATCTTCTCACCGCGCAGTGTGGCGGTTGTTGGTGCGACCGAGAAGCCCGGCAGCGTCGGCCGGACCATCCTCCGCAACCTGATCGGCAGCCCGTTCGGCGGCACCGTCTACCCGGTCAACCTGAAGCGCCGGAACGTGCTCGGCATCCGCGCCTACCCGAGCGTGGGGGAGATCCCCGAACCGGTCGACCTGGCCGTGGTCGTCTCCCCGTCGCGGACTGTCCCGTCGGTCATCGCCGGCTGCGTCGACGCGGGCGTCCTGGGGGCGATCATCATCTCGGCCGGCTTCAAGGAGGTCGGCTCCGACGGGGCCGACCTGGAACGGGAGATCCTCGCGGAGGCCCGCCGCGGCCAGATGCGGATTATCGGCCCCAACTGCCTCGGGGTGATGAACACGCAGAACGGCCTGAACGCCACGTTCGCCGGGGCGATGGCCCAGCCGGGGGGGATCGGCTTCGTCAGCCAGAGCGGCGCCCTATGCACGGCCGTGCTTGACTGGAGCTTCGGCGAGAGCGTCGGCTTCAGTGCCTTCGTCTCCCTTGGGTCGATGCTCGACGTCGGCTGGGGCGATCTGATCGATCACCTGGGCAACGACCATCGGACGAAGGCCATCGTCCTGTACATGGAGTCGATCGGCGATGCCCGCTCGTTTCTGTCGGCGGCGCGCGAGGTGGCCCTCTCGAAGCCGATCATTGTGATCAAGGCTGGCCGCACCGAGGAGGCCGCCCAGGCGGCAGCCTCGCATACCGGCACCTTGGTCGGCAGCGACGAGGTTTTCGACGCAGCCTTCCGGCGCTGCGGGGTGATCCGGGTCGCCAGGATCTCTGACCTGTTCAACATGTCGGAGGTTCTCGGCAAGCAACCCCGCCCCAGAGGCCCCCGACTGACGATCCTGACCAACGCCGGCGGCCCCGGCGTGCTTGCGACCGACGCGCTGATTACCAACGGCTGCGAGCTTGCCACGCTCTCGGAGGCGACCCGGGAGGAGCTGGACCGCATCCTCCCCGCGCCCTGGAGCCACGGTAACCCGATTGACGTGCTCGGGGACGCTGACCCAGGCCGTTACGCCGCGGCGGTTGATGTGGCCGTCCGCGACCCGAACAGTGACGGTCTGCTGGTGATCCTGACACCCCAGGACATGACCGACCCGACACAGACCGCCGAGCTGCTGAAGCCCTACGCCCACGGCATGGGCAAGCCGGTCCTGGCGAGCTGGATGGGGGGGCCGCCGTCGCCGCCGGGGTCGCGGTTCTGAACAGGGCCGGCATCCCGACGTTCGACTACCCGGACACCGCTTGCCTGAATTTCTCCTATATGTGGAAATATTCGTACAATCTCAAAGCGTTGTACGAGACGCCGTTCGGCACCGCCGGCCTCGAGCACGAGGGCCGGATGCGGAAGCTGGCCGAGGAGCTGATCGCGTCGGTGCGCAACTCCGGCCGGAGGCTGCTGACCGAGGCGGAATCCAAGCAGTTGCTCTCGATCTACGCGATCCCGACCGTCCCGACTCGCGTCGCCACGACCGCCGACGACGCCGCGGCGGCGGCCGCGACGATCGGTTACCCGGTCGTCCTGAAGCTCCACTCGGAGACGATCACGCACAAGACCGATGTGGGCGGCGTGAGGCTTGACATCACGACCGAGGGGGAGGTCCGCCGGGCCTTCGAGGCCATCGCCGAAGCGGTCCGCGAGCACGCGGGGGCGGGGCACTTCCAGGGCGTGACCGTCCAGCCGATGATCCGCCGGGACGGTTACGAGCTGATCGTCGGCAGCAGCATCGATCCCCAGTTCGGCCCCGTCCTCCTGTTCGGCACCGGCGGCCAACTCGTCGAGGTCTTCAGGGACCGGTCCCTGGCCCTGCCGCCGCTTAACACGACGCTGGCGCGGCGGATGATGGAACAGACCAGGATCTACAATGCCCTGAAGGGCGTCCGCGGCCGCAGGCCGGTCGACCTGGCGGCCCTGGAGCGATTGCTCGTCCGGTTCAGCCAACTGATCGTCGAGCAGCGCTGGATCCGGGAGGTCGACGTCAATCCCCTGCTGGCCTCGGATCGCCAGATGCTGGTCCTGGACGCCCGCGTGGTCCTCCACGACCTCGACGTGAAGGAAACCGACCTGCCCCGGATGGCGATCCGGCCGTATCCGGCGCACGTACAGCTCGTCGTGGCGGTTGCCGGATGGACTGGAGATCCACTTCCGGCCGATCCGCCCCGAGGACGAGCCGACGGATCGTCCGGTTCCACGAGTCCGCTCTCCGAGAGCAGCGTCTACCTCCGCTACTTCCACGCGATGAAGCTCAGCCAACGCATCGCGCACGAACAGCTTGACACGGATCTGCTTCATCGATTACGACCGCGAGATCACCCTCATCGGTGAGGGCAACCCCAACGGCGACGGCCGATCGGAGATCTGGGCGATCGGCCGGCTCAGCAAGCTGCCGGGCAATACCGAAGAGCCGAGTTCGCCCTGCTTGTCACCGACCGTTACCAGGGCAAGGGCGTCGGCACCGAGATGTTGAGCTGGCTCGTCCAGTTCGGCCGGGACGAGCACCTCGAGCGGATCGTCGCCGACGTCCTGACCGAGAACGTGGGCATGCGCCACCTCTGCAGCGACTCGGCTTCCGGCTCATGACGACCGACGATCCGGGCATCCTCCGCGCCACGCTCAAGCTCTGACCGAGCACGCTTCAGCCGCCCGAATCGCCCACCGTGCTCACCGCTGGAGCGTGTAGAGCCCCAGGTGCTCGAGCAAGTCGAGTAGCCAGGGGTGGCTCCAGGGGCTCCGCATCGCGTAGCCGACCGACAGGACCGACACCGCCAGCGCCGCCAGGCACAGCCAGCGCAACCGCGGTGCCGTTCTGGCCCGCCCTCGACCCCCTCGGGCAGGGTGAGCAGCCAGAACGGGATCAGCCAGAACAGCCAGCGCAGGCCCTGGGTCGAGCCGCCGTAGTTGCGCGCCTTGGGGTTCCAGGTGTAGAAGGCGATCATGGCGACGGTCAGCACCAGTGTCATCGCAGCCGAGCCCGCGGGGTCCTCCAGCCGCCACGCTCGGCGATCATCCGAGCGGCGCCGTAGATCGAGAAGAGGAAGACCGGCGTCAGCGAGAAGATGCCGTGGTGGCCGAACGTCATGTGGAACAGGTACTTCGCCTGCGATTCGGGATGCTTGTTGAAGTAATCCATCTCCAGCGGAGTCTGCCAGTAGCTCCCCTCGTACTCGTAGGACTTCGTGCCGAACTCCTCGTAGACCGGCATCGAGCTGGCCGAAAGCGAGGTACTGCGTCACCAGGAAGGCGATGCACGGGACCGCCGCCGCCGGGACGAAGTAGAGCAGCGTCTGACGCGGGAACCTCACCAGCAAGACGACGAACAGCAGGATCCCGAAGAGCGCGGCGGGCAACTCGTTGCAGGCGCAGAACGCGCCGAAGAAACCGGCACAGCAAAAACGGCCAGGCGGGCGGTTCCTCGCGGTCCCAGATCACGGAGAGGCCGTACATGGCGAAGAACGCGCCGTAGGCGGCGATCGTGTGGTTGTTCAGGGTCTGGTTGAACGGCTGGAGCAGGATCGCCCACCCGGCGACGACGAGACAGAGCATCCAGGCCCAGTCGTTCGCCGCGTGCCGGTCGAGGTAGCGGGCGTAGAGGATCAGCAGGAAGAAAAAAGGCACGACGTTGAAGAGGATGACGATCGGATTGAAGTAGAGAACATCGACCGGCCACTTGTAGGGGTTCGGGGCTTCTCGAGAACCCGCTCGGTCGTCTCGGGGTCGTCCTCGCCCTCCTTCTCCACGTAGCGCGGCAGCCGCGCCTGGGCCACGAAGTGATCCAGGGGAACGCCCGTGGCGGCGCGGAACGGGTAGATGATGCCGGCGATCATCGTGGGCAGGAACGGCGGCTTGCTCGAATAGAAGTGTTTCGGGGGCTCTTCCCCGTCGGCACCTCGGCGAAGGGGTCGGCCCGCTTGACCTTGTCCTGCGTGTCCCCCTGCCAGGGGCAATCGTCGATGACGTAAGTCCCTCGCTCCAGCAGGCTCCAGACGGTACACCAGCGCGAGATATCGTTGGCGCCGTACTTCACCGGGGCACGCAGCGCGATCCCGAGGGCCAGGGCCGTCGCGGAGGTGATCACCAGCATCGCCACGAAGCCGGGTCTGCGGCCGGGGCCTCGCCACGATCGGCGTCTCGGGATCGATCGGCGCGTCGAGATTGATGGGCACGTCGGGATTGATCGGCGCGTCGGGTTCGATCGGGTCGATCGGCTCGATAGGTTCGGACATCAGTTCCTCGTCTCGATCGTGACCTCGGCGCGGTCGGGGTTCGGAGGCCCGGCCGGCTTGCTGAGCACCTCGCGGATGCTGTACATGTCCTTGCGCCGGATGTTGTAAGACGTGACCAGCTCCGCCAGGATGCCGAGGCAGAGGAACTGGGTGCCCACGCCGAGCAGCGTGGCCGAGTAGACCAGCAAGGGACGGTTGCCGATCGGCTCGTGCTGCCGGGTCGAGCCAGACGATCGCCAGGTAAATCATCCCCAGCCCACCCAAGACCAGCATGCCCAGGCCGATCGCACCGAGGACGTGGAGCGGCCGCTGGCCGTAACCGGGTCAGAAAGCGGACCGTCAAGCAGGTCGAGCAGGCCCTTGACGAACCGGGAGACGCCGTACTTCGACCGGCCGAACTCGCGAGGCTCGATGCTGTGACGACCCGCTCGCCGACCCGGAACCCGCGGGCGTGGGCCAGCACGGGGATGAATCGGTGCAGCTCGCCGTAGATGTCGACCTCGCTGCAGGACCTCGGCCCGATACACCTTGAGCCCGCAGTTGTGGTCGTGCAGGTGGCAGCCGGTCATCCGGCTGACCAGCCAGTTGAAGACGCGGCTCGGGCAGACCTTGTGCCAGGGATCGTGCCGGGTTTGCTTCCAGCCGCTGACGACATCGTAGCCCCTCTTCGAGCGTCGGCCTGCAGGTCGTGGCAGCTCGGCGGGGTCGTCCTGGAGGTCGGCGTCCAGGGTGAAGACCACCTCGCCCCGCGCCGCGTCGAAGCCAGCGGTCAGGGCCGGCCGCCTTGCCGAAGTTCCGTCGGAACCGGATGCCGCACACGCGAGGGTCGGACCGCGCCAGTTTCCGGGTGATGACCTGTCCAGGATCCGTCGCGGCTGCCGTCGTCGACAAAGAGGAACTCGAACGATTCGTCCGGGCAGGTCGGCTCGGCGGCGTCGACAGCTCGGCGTGGAGCGTCGGGAGACTGTCCGCTTCGTTGTAGACGGGGATCACGACGCTCAGCATGGTTCCTTCGAACGCCCGGTCAGGTGCAGGGGGAAGAAGATCAGGGAAGCGAGGACCTCTCCCGCGACCCAGCCAGCCTCAAGCAGCAGCGCCGAGATGCGTCGCGAGCACGTCGCCGACGATCGGCGTCAAGGTCACGATCAGGAGGCCCTCCCGGACGCCGAGACCGCCGGGCATCACGGCGATCACGAACCCGGAGACGGTGGCGAAGGCGACGCTCGGCGACGATCGACGGCCAGAAGGCCGGCGAGACCGCTCGCAACCCGACCCCGTCGATGATCCAGAGCAAACTGGCTCCCAACAATACCCAACCGATCGAGGCGAACAAGAACCCTTCGAGCATCAGTCGCCAGGAGACCCGGGGGATGGCCTCCGGCCCCGACGTTGGGGAACGGCATCTTGACGATCCGGCAGGCCCTCGGGAAGACCGGCGGAGTCACCAATACGAGGAAACCGACCCCCAGGCCGAACCCCAGCAGGGCGTACCAGGGCTGAACCGGCGGGACACAGAAGCCGACGGCGGCGAGCAGACCCCCGGCCGACATCATCATCGAGGGTCTCATACAACGTCGCGAACGCCGCGGACGCCGGTGACACCGCCCCTCGGGCCGAGAGCCCGGCCCGGATCATCACCACCAGCGCCTTGCCCGGCACGTACTTCCCGAGATGAGAGATGAGATAGGCCCGCAGGGCGAGGCGGTAGGGGATGGGGGTCGCCGCCAGTTCGAGGATCCGGCCGTAGTAGAGTCCGAAGCAGCTGAGCCCGGCGACGTACGTGAGCATCGAACCAGATAGCCCAACGGGCGGGCCGCCAGATCGTAGCGACCCGGGGGGATCTGGCCCCAGACCTTATGGACGTGCCGCCCGACGGCGATCAGGACCACCACCCCGACGAGATACTTGAACGCCCGGCTCCGGAGGACGGACATCAACGAGCCAAGCAACCGATTCGCCATCGAGACCAGCCGATCATTCGGGAGCCAGAGTCCTTCGACCGAAGTGTGTCGGGTTCGGACGGAGTCAGCTTGTCGCGCGACTCGCGGCAAGCGCAGGGTGGGCAGGACGTAGGGGCCTTTCGGGATCACGGCGAACCGGGCCTCGGGGCCATAGTCATCCGAGCGAGGCGGCGACAGCCGCCTCGACGCTCGACGCCGGCTCGACGAACAGGCCCGAGAGGACCTCCGGCGACAGGCCGTCGCTGACCATCTTGACCCGCGCTGCGTCGTCGCACCTTCGCCAGTTCTTCAAGTTGCCACTGGTCCATCACGAAGTAATCCTTCTCCAGGATGCGCTCATGAAGGCGTCCAGTGTGGCGTGTTCTCGGAAGAGCGACTGGAACTCGGCGCTGCCGATCCCCTCGGTCAGGCTGGCCGCCAGGATGATCGTGCCCCCCTGCTTGACGATCGGCAGGCAGCCGGTCATCCCCTTGACCGACTGATAGAAGGTCGTGTCGAGCGGATAGCCCGCGGCGCTGGTGACGACGATGTCGACCGGCTCGGCGACCGTCCGCGCCGCACGACCCGCTCGACGAACCGGACGCCTTCCTGAAACGCCTGCTCCATGTCGCCGGCCACGACCGAGCGTGATGCGGCGTTGCTCGTCGAGCGTGACGTTGACGATGAAGTCGCAGCCGGCCATCCGGGCGATCCGGGTGTTCTCCTCGTGGACCGGGTTGCCGTCGAGGATGCCGCAGTCGGCGTTGGGATGTTCGAGGAAGTCTGGGCCGTGCCAGTGCTTGACCGTCTCCAGGCCGGCGATGCCCGGACAGATCAGCTTGCGGCCGCCCGAGTAGCCGGCCATCAGGTGCGGCTCGATCAGCCCGGTGGCGATCTTCAGGTCGGCCTGGAGATAGCGGGTATCGATCCAGGCCGGCACGCCCCGAGGGGTCGTGCCCGAGATAGGTGTGCTCGTCCTGATGCGTGCCGTGATGGTCCTCGACCCGATAGTGCCCGCGATCTCCGCGCCGAGCATCTCGACCTGCTCGCTCGCGGTGCTGGGGCGATGCAGGCCGGTGGCCACCAGGATGACGGATGTCCTCGCGAGGCCATGCCGGCGTCGTGGAGGGTACGCAGGACCGGCCCGAGCAGCATCGGGTTCGGGACCGGCCGCGTGATGTCGCAGACCAGGATGCAGGCGGACTTGCGGCCCCGGGCGATCTCGGCGAGTGGAGGCGACCCGGTGGGATGGACCAGGGCACGCGCCACGGCCCCCTCGGGATCTGTCGAGTGGGGCGACGCTCTGGATCTCAAGTGGGCCGACGAGCCCGTTCGGCGGCAACTCCACCGGGAGCGCTGCGACGGCCGTAGTCCAGTTCCACGCGGATCGTCGGCATGCGTTGACTCTGCTGGGAAGGTGGCGAACCCGATCGCGTTCTCGCGGGTGGAAGCCGGGAACGTCTACCGATGGGAGGCGCCCGGCGGGCGTTGCGCGGCCGAACCGGAGAACGTCACCCACCCGATTTCACCCTCATCATAGCAGCGCCCGGCGCAGGTTCAAAGTGATCGAGGGCCCGGCCTCGTGGCATTCCCGGGGCGGTTGACCGGGAGAGCAAGGTTCCGGCCGAGCGACCCATCCCGACGGCTCGGGATGGGTCTCGCCCACCCGGTTCGGGTTGACTTGCTCAAAGGCCACCGGGGTTCCCGCGTTAGGCATTGACGTCAACAGGTTCCCTGGGCTCTCTGGGAAGGTCGTCGGGCAAGGGGCGGCTCGCGCCTTTCCGATGTCGAACTGACGCCCAGGATGCGGTCGCGGGCTTCGGCCAGGGAGAACACGACGGCATTCGCGCCGGCGTCCTTGAGTCGACGTTCGGCCGACTCGGCACGCCCCCCTCGCCCCAGCGGCCGACGACGATCGTCAGGTCCGGCATCCGCGAACGCAACCGTCGCACCAGGTAGCGAGCGGGTGTCAGGCCGACGGGCGGCAAGTGCGAGATCAGCACCACGATCCGGGCGTCTTGCTCAATGATCATTCTCGGAGAGCTCCAGGGCCGATTCCGGCACGGTCAGGATCTCCATCTCGACACCATGGGACTTCAACGACTGGCCGAGCATCCGTAACGACGAGCGCATCGGCCGTGTCGTTCGAGGCCACCCCGAGCACCGTTCTCCGGACGCCCCTTTCGCTCGTCGCGATCGGCGGTCTTCAGCTCGATCTCGGGGACCGACGTCAAGTTCGTCGAGGATGTCGCCCGTGACCCGCCAGAGGAACGCTTGCTCACGCTCGTCGATCTCGAGCCGCGTGAAGTCGCGCTCGGCCCGGGAGAGGGCCGGGATGAACGATCGTGTCGAAGACCTCGACCCGCGGGGTGTGCTTCAACGTTTCCTCGACGATCTCGGTCGCCCCGTCCTGGTCGAGCGCCAGGATGCGCTGGTAGTAGCGGACGTCGGGGTCCAGCTCGGCTCTCCTCGCCGAGCGAGTGTCCCGAAGGCGCGAGAGGCTGGGAACGTACTTGCCCAGCACGGCCAGGCAGACGGTCATCGGGGTGGAGAGCAAGAGGCCGACCGCGCCCCAGAGCCAGGTCCAGAACATCGCCGCGACCAGCAACCCGACCGCCGAGACCCCGGTCGTCTTGCCGTAGAGGATCGGTTCGAGGAACCCGTTCGACGAGCGTCTCGAGCACGCCGAACAGGACGATCACCATCATCGGCTCGTACCAAGTGTCGCGAGCTGGCGATCGAGAAGACCAGCGGCATCAGGAACGCGGAGGCCGGGCCGGCGTAGGGGATGAACCGCAAGGCCCCGGCCAGAAACCCCCAGAGCACCGCGTACTCGACGCCGATCAACCAGAGCCCGATCCCGACGACCAGGCCGAACGTCGCGTTGTAGCGTCGCGAGCATGCCGAGGAAGCGGCTGATCCGCTGGCCGACCTCGTCCATCGTCCGGGTCGTCAAGCTGATCCGTCGCGATGCCGAAGAGCTGGATGATCCGGTCGCTGAGGTTGTCGCGATTAAGCAGGATGAACATCACCAGGATCACCACGAAGGAGCCGATCGCGGCGACCTCCAGGTAGGGCCCGACGGCCTGCTCGCAGCCGCTCTCGAAAGGACGGACGCTCGACGATCTCGACCTTCTGGGACGCTCGACGGGGCGATGGACGGCTTCGGCTTCCCCTCCTCGCCGGGGGCGTTCCCGGTCGCGGGTTCCTGGTCCAGCTTGCTGGTGACTTTCTCGCCCAGTTCGTTGATCTTCGATAGGGTTGATTCGTCCTCCGGTCGGCAGATCTCGCTGATATGATGCTCGATATTGCCCTGGTACCGCTCAATGTTGTCCGGTCAGCGCG
The DNA here is from genome assembly GCA_963779675.1 of uncultured Isosphaeraceae bacterium. GTDB lineage: Bacteria > Planctomycetota > Planctomycetia > Isosphaerales > Isosphaeraceae > CAVZZM01. The sequence goes on along the minus strand of CAVZZM010000008.1, from coordinate 461,001 downwards.
TTGAACTGGTCCCAGACGACCATCCCACCCCGCCGAGCGTTCCCAGCACCACGACAACCGTCAGGATGACCGCCAGGAACCGCGGGAGCCCACGACGTTCCAGGAACGCGGCGATCGGCGAGAGGGCGAATGAGAGCAGGATCGAGAGCACCAGCGGCCGCAGAAACTCGGCGGCGAAGTACATGAAGGCCATGATGGCAAGGATGAGGAACGTCACCACGATCGGGTGACCCATCCTCATCTGATCTTTCCTGGTGGCCATGAGGGGGGTTCCTTCACGGAGCGAGGCAACCGACTCCGAACCATCCCATCGCCATCTTCAGGCCAGATGGTCAACGACGTCGGTGGATTGCCGGTCGATCCTGTCCGCAGTCAGGGGAACGGCCCCGATCACCCCGGTCGTCATCGAGGGGGGCATTGCTCGATGCTCGAACAGGTGTCGGCAGCATCTTGCGTGCCAGGTGGCTCAATCCGGTCCTCCAGGGATGTGCCCGCGGCCGGGTCCGTTGCCGAGGGACTATCCGGTTGACGTTGACCGAACCTGCCGATCGCTAGAATTTGGGCTCGACTCCGCGTCTGTCGCACGCTCTCCAAGCCTCGAACCCAAACCGACGATGCCCGAACCGAAGCACTTCGTGACGATCTGGAATCCGTTCGCCGGGAAAAGCTGCGACGCATCTCGGACGCTGGGCTCGATCCGTGGGGCTCGCGGTTCGAGACACCCAGCCCATCGACGGGTCCGCGCACTTGCCGTGCCCGATTCGGGATCGGACCACCCCGGCTCACCGGTTCGCATCGCCGGCCGGATCGTGCTCCGGCGCGACATGGGCAAGGTTCATTTCCTCCAGGTTCGTGACTGGACCGGCCAGGTCCAGGTCTACCTCGGCAAGAAGCAGGTCGGCGAGACCGGGTGGCCGCTGGCTCAGGAACTCGACCTGGGCGACCTCGTCGGCATCGACGGCACGCTGGGCGTCACCCGACACCGGCGAATTGACCGTCTTCGCCGAGCAACTCACGTTCCTGAGCAAAAGCCTGCTTCCTCCGCCCGAGAAGTGGCACGGTCTGACCGACGTCGAGCGGCGCAGCCGGCAGCGGTACGTCGACCTGTTCAGCAATCCGGAGTCGATGCAGACGTTCCTCGGGCGTACCCGGATCGTCTCCGCGTTCCGGCGTGTGCTGGCCGAGCGCCGTTATGTCGAGGTCGAGGGGCCGACAATGCAGGCCATTGCCGGGGGCGCGGCGGCCCGGCCGTTCGTGACCCACCACAACGCCCTCGACATCGATCTGTACCTCCGCATCGCCCTTGAGCTGCACCTCAAGCGATTGCTGGTCGGCGGGATGGAGCGCGTCTACGAGATCGGTCGCGTGTTCCGCAACGAGGGGATCAGCCGCAAGCACAACCCCGAGTTCACCATGCTGGAGGCTTATGAGGCCTTCGGCGATTACCAGACCATGATGGACCTGACCGAAGCTCTGATCGTCGGGTCGATCGAGGCGGTTGGCGGCCAGTTCCGCCGTCCCTGGGGCGAGGACGAGATCGACTGGTCGCCCCCCTGGCCGCGCCGCGACCTACGCCGATCTGTTCCGGGAGCATGCCGGCGTCGCGATCGACGACGCCGACGGCGTCCAGGACCGGGCGGCAACGCGGGGATCGAGACGACCGGCAAGGAGCACGTCGTGGTGGTCGGTGAGTTGTTCGAGGAACTGGTCGAGCCCGCGTTGAGCGGCCCCATCTTCGTCATCGACTACCCCGCCCCGCTCTGCCCGCTGACGAAGCGGAAGGCCGCCGATCCAGACGGTTGCCGAGCGGTTCGAGCTGTTCGTCCGCGGCATGGAGCTGGCGAACGCCTATACCGAGCTGAACGACCCGATCCTTCAAGAGGAACTGTTCCGCAACCAGCTTGAAGGACAGCGGGCCGAGGATTCGATGGCCACGATGGACGACGATTTCATCCGTGCGCTCAAGCACGCGATGCCCCCCGCGGGCGGGCTCGGCATCGGCATGGATCGACTGTGCATGCTCTTGCTCAACCGACAGAATATCCGGGACGTGATTCTCTTCCCCCTCCTGCGGCCAGAGTCTTGAGGAGGGGCTCGGGGCGCGTGTCGGGACATTCGACGAGCCGGCCGTCCCGTTGGACGTGACCGGGCGCCGCGGAACGTGGGACCGGAGGTCCCGCCACCTCGACGGAGGGAACCGTTCGCGATGTACAAGTACCTGCTCTGCTGGCGGTATCTCCGAACCCGTTACATCGCGCTGGCGAGCATCGTGAGCGTGATGCTCGGGGTCGCCACGATGATCGTGGTCAACTCGGTGATGGCCGGGTTCTCGGAGAAGATGCGCGACCGGCTCCACGGCGTGCTGGCCGATGTCGTCGTCGAATCGTACAGCCTCGACGGCTTCCCCCGTCCCGACGAGGTCATGGCCCGGATCAAGGACGTGGCCGGCGACCGGATCGAGGCCCTGGCCCCGACGACCGAGCTGTATGCCCTGCTCGACCTTCTTCGTCGGCGACCAGACGATCACGCGGCAGGTCCAGCTCATCGGGATCCATCCCGAGCAGCGGGCCAAGACCGGTGAGTTCTCCGAGTTCCTCGTCGGTCAGGACGGCAAGCCCGTGCCGCCCTCGTTCGAGGTGAGCGAGGAGTTGAAGCTGCGGTCGCCGGCCGGCGAGCTTCTCCAGACGCTCGATCCCGATGATCCATTCGCCGCCGTTGCTTCGCAAGGACATGGAAGAGCAGGTCCCCGACGACGGCGCCATCATCGGCTACGCCCTGGCGACCCAGCATCAGGCCGGGCTCGGCGACATCGTCGTCGTCCCGCAGGGCTCGAAGGTCATCCTGACCTTCCCGACCGCCGGCAAGCAGATCCAGCCCGCCAACGACGACTTCACCGTCGTCGGCTACTTCAAGAGCGGCATGAGCGAATACGACTCGATGCACGTCTACGTGCCCGCTGGAGCGTCTCCAGCAGTTGCGGGGGATGGGGGACAAGGTCAACCAGATCCAGATCCGGGCCAAGCCTGGAGAGGACCTCGACGCCCTGGCCCTGACGCTCCAGGCCCAGCTCTGACCGCATGTCGCTGGGGATGTTCCGGGTACGCACCTGGGAGCAGCTTCAGGGCCCGCTGCTGGCGGCCGTCGCGGTCGAGCAAAGCATCCTGAACATCCTGCTGTTCTTCATCATCGCGGTGGCCGGCTTCGGCATCCTGGCCATCTTCTCGATGATCGTGGTCGAGAAGACCCGCGACATCGGCATCCTCAAGGCCCTCGGCGCCTCGACGGCCGGGGTCCGCCAGATCTTCCTGGCGTATGGCCTGTCGCTCGGCCTGGTCGGCAGCGGCGTCGGCATGATCGGCGGGCTTGCTGTTCGTCCACTACATCAACGACATCGAGAACTGCGCTGAGCAAGCTAACCGGCCGCAAGGTCTTCGACGACACGATTTACTACTTCGACGAGATCCCCACCCTGATCGATCCCTGGACGGTCGCCTGGATCGTCGGCGGGGCGTTGTTCATCGCGGTGGCCGCGAGCGTCTGGCCCGCCCAGCGGGCGGCGAAGCTGCACCCGGTCCGTGCCCTGCGTTACGAATGACCACGGACGTCTCAACCCGGAGCGAATCGCATGGCGATCCATCTGATCCGCCACGGGGCTCGACGAAGGGCTACCGCAAGGGCAAGAACCCGCGTCCCGGTGCTCCACGGGGTCGACCTCGAGGCCGAACATGGCGAGTTCGTGGCGATCGTCGGGTCAAGCGGGTCGGGCAAGAGCACGCTGCTCCATGTCCTCGGCCTGCTCGACGCGCCCGACGCGGGCCAGGTCCATCTCGAAGGGCACGCGGATCGACAACCTGCCGGATCGCGGTCGCGACGCCCTGCGTAACGGCACCTTCGGGTTCATCTTCCAGTTCTACCACCTGCTGCCGGAACTCACGACGCTCGAGAATGTCCTGACGCCGATGATGATTCGCCACGGTGTCGTGGGGTATCTCTCCCGACGCGGCCGGCTCCGCGAGCAGGCGACCGAGTTGCTCGAACGGGTCGGCCTGGGGCACCGGCTCACGCACAGGCCGACCGAGCTTTCCGGCGGTGAGATGCAGCGCGCCGCGATTGCCCGCGCGCTGGCCGGAGAGCCCGGCGATCCTCCTGGCCGACGAGCCGACCGGCAACCTCGACGCCGCCACCGGCCGTGAGGTTCTCCAACTCCTGCGCGACTTGAACCGGGAACGCGGCCTCACTATGATGATGGTCACTCACGACGCCCAGGTCGCCCAGCAAGCCGACCGGACGCTCAGGCTCGCGGAGGGGCGGGTCGAGGAAATGTGCCCGGCCCTGATGTAACAGCCGGGCATGGGTGGTCGGTCGCCAATCGGGTTGGTCCCGCGGTCCCTGCCTTCCAAACCGCCCTGGAAGGATCGCGAACCCTCGACCCGCGCCGGGTGTCCCGGTGACGACCGAGGTGACGTGACGCCGTGTCCGGGGGCGTTTGCCTCGATGGCCCGGCTGGATCACCGCAACAATGCTGGTGCAACCCCGGAGTTCCCCTGGATGAGCCTGAAGGTCTACATCGGCGGCAAGTACTACGACAAGGCCGACGCCAAGATCAGCGTCTACGACCACGGCCTGCTTTACGGCGACGGCGTGTTCGAGGGGATCCGCGCCTACGGCGGGCGGGTCTTCCGGCTCGCCCAGCACCTCGATCGGCTCTACGACTCGGCGCGGTCGATCCACCTCCAGGTCCCGATGGCCAAGGAGCAACTGGCCGAGGCCGTGCGGGAGACGGTCGCGACCAACAATTTGACCGATGCATACATCCGGCTGGTTGTCACTCGGGGCGCCGGCAGCCTTGGGCTGGACCCCCGCAAGACGACCGACCCCCAGGTCATCATCATCGCCGACTCGATCACGCTCTATCCCGACGGAACTGTACGAGCACGGCCTCAAGATCGTCACCGCCGGGACGATCCGCAACCACCCCGCGGCGCTCAACCCGCGGATCAAGTCGCTGAACTACCTGAACAACATCCTGGGGAAGATCGAGGCCACGAACGCCGGCTGTCTCGAAGCCCTGATGCTCAACCATCGCGGCGAGGTCGCCGAGTGCACCGGCGACAACATCTTCATCGTCCGTCGCGGTGAGCTGCACACGCCCGTCGATCGATTCCGGCATCCTCGAAGGGATCACCCGCGACGCGGTGATCGAGCTGGCCCGCGACGTCGGACATCCCGGTCGTCGAGCGGACGATGGACCGGCACGACATCTACACGGCCGACGAGTGCTTCCTGACCGGCACGGCCGCCGAGGTGATCCCGGTCGTCGAATGCGACGGCCGCCCGATCGGCACCGGCGAGCCGGGGCCGATCACCAGCGACCTGCTGGACGCGGTTCCACGTTCTGGTTCGTGAAGAGCGTTGAGGGCCCTGGCACGTGTTCGAGATTCGTTCGATCCTGGCGCCGACCGACTTCAGCGACCATGCCCAGGTGGCGGTCCGTTACGCCTGCGGGTTGGCCACGAAGCTCGAGGCGGCGCTTCATCTTGTTCACGTGATCCCGGACGTTGTCGTCCCGGTCGGCCCGGACCCGTCGCTGATCACGGCCGTTCCGCCCGAGTATTACACCGAGACCGAGGCCCGCTCTCGAGAGGCCCTGACCCGGATCCTCGACCCCGAACAGGACCGGCCCGAGACGGTTCGCGACGAGGTGCGCTGGGGGGACGCGGTCGATGGGATCGTCTCGTACGCGACCGATCACGACATCGACCTGATCGTCATCTCCACCCACGGCCGGACGGGCCTGAGCCACGTCCTGCTGGGCTCGGTCGCGGAACGGATCGTTCGTGAGGCCCCCTGCCCCGTCCTGACGATCCGTGAGAACCAGGCCTGAGAGGGGCGTGCAAGGCGCACGGTCGCGGCCGACCGGTGCCGTCCAGACCCTCTCGGAGACAACCGTCGAGAGGGAGCCGCTCTTGACCGAACCCAGCCCCCGTCGTCGAGTCATCTACCGAGGCCGCAAGATCGATCTCGCGTTGCAGGAGGTCGTCTGCGTTGACGGTTCCACTGTGGAGCGAGAAGTCGTCGTGCATCGGGGCGCGGTCGCCTTGCTGCCCGAGGTGGATGCCGATCATCTCTGCCTCTTGCGCAACCGTCGCTACGCGGTGGGCGCGACGCTCATCGAGGTCCCGGCCGGGACGATCGACGCGGGCGAGACGCCGGAACAAACCGCGGTCCGTGAGCTTCGCGAGGAGACCGGGTACAACGCCGGGACGATCGTTCGCCTCGGGGAGTGGTATGTCTCCCCGGGGGTCTTCACCGAGAGGATGTATCTGTTCTCGTGTCGCGAGTTGGTGGTTGGAGCGTCCTCGCTGGAGCAAGACGAGGCCCTCGAACCGTTCGTCGTCTCGTGGGACGAGGCCCTCACGATGGTCCACGACGGCCGCATCCAGGACGCGAAGACGATGCTTTCCCTCATCCTCGGGGATCGGGCTCGAAAGCAGGTGACATGAGCGACCGGGGTACGAGCGAGTTGAGGGTGCCTCAATCCGAGACGGTGCTTAGGTCGCCACGTTCCCGGATGCGGTCTCGGAAATCGCGCCACCACTCGTCCGGGGGCAGGCCGTAGGGTCGGAACTTTTCGAGAAGGCCCTCCTCTTCGTTCGAGAAGTAGGCCCGGTGTGGTCCCAACCGGCCGGCCACGGGGGAGTCGAGCAGGTTGCTCGAATCGTTCGGGCTCATCTGGAAGAGGATGCGCAGCTCGAACTCGCGGAGTGACTGGCGATCCGTCATCCGCTGCAGATTGTTCCAGCTATCGCACCAGGCGATCACATGGACCCCGTAGGCGGGGCCCTCTTTCAAAATCTCGGCGAACTGCTGGGCGGGGTTCGCGCTGGCATCGTCACGCTTGTAAAAGCTGAAATCCTCATCGGATTTGCGGAGGTCGCGGAATCGCGAGAGATTGTAGAGGAAGAGGAAGATGGGAGGGGCCTCGTAACGGGCCTCCTCCTGGCGTGCCTTGATGACCGACGCCACTTCCGCGATCACCCGCCCCGCGTCGCGCCAGTCGATCACGTCGGTGCCCGGCAGGCCCTCCATCAAACGCGCAGGCACGCCGGCGAAGGGGGCATCGTCGGGGGTGCCGTCGAGGAAGACGATCCGCATTGTCGGCGTCGAGGTCTCGCCGGCCTCTCGCGTCGGGTGCTGGGCGCGCAGAGCCGGCGACGGCACCCAGGAAGAGGCCCATCGCGGGTTCGGGGTTCTGGCCGACAACCAGGAGGTTTGCCCCGGACTGGCGACGGAAGGTCGCGGCCGTCGGGTCCTTGATCGCGACGGCATCACCCAGCCAGGCCATCGGGGCACGCGGGTTTTCCCGAGGCGACGGCGCGTTGATCAGGGCCCTCAGGACATGGTTGTCGGTGAGGTCGGCCGCGACTTGCCCCTCGAAGACGATCTGAGGGCGAAAAACTGGCGCGCCGTTCTGGTGATCGAGTTGCTTGATGTGGCTCAGGTAGTCGTCGCGACGATTGTCGGCCAGCCAGACGACCTGAAAGAAGTTGTTTCCTTCGATCATGCCATTCGCATCGTTGTAAATCGCCTCGCCGGGACGCGAGAGCAGCCGTGCGGCCGTGTTCTCCTCATTGAGGATCAGGTGCGCGTCCGACTCGCTGCACTGAAGAGCGACCCGAACGGCCATCTGTCCCATCGTGCTACGGGCCAGGGTGAACGCCCCGCCCAGCGACTGCGACCCGAGCAGGACGTGGATGCCGAACGCACGGCCCTGCCGGACCAGGCGGTCCAGCAGCAAGGCGGCATCCTGCGCGGTGCGATCGTCGTCGACGAAAAATTCCTGAAACTCGTCGACGATCAGCAGGATGCGTGGCATGGCCGGGTCGCCCGGCCGCATTGAGTCGCGGTAGCCGCCGAGATCCTGAACGCCACGATTCCGGAAGACATCCCCCCGTTCCTTCATCAGGACGTCGAGACGCTGGAGAACGCTCAGGCCGAATTCCCGTTCGCTCTCGATGGCCACGACTCGGGCATGGGGCAGATGGTGGCTCGCGTAGGTCTTGAACTCGACGCCCTTCTTGAAGTCGATGAGGTACAGTTCAACCTGATCGGGCGAGTAGCGGAGGCTCGCGCTGACGATCATCGCATGGAGGAGCGTCGACTTGCCCGAGCCGGTCCGGCCGGCGATCAGCACGTGCTGCGATGTTCCCCGACCGAGCCGAAGGTCCTGGAGTTTGTTGGCCCCGACCCGGCCAAGCGGTATGACGACTTCCCGGCGACTGTCGCCGGTCCAGTACTCGTCGGGCCCTGGCACGATGACCTCGAACGGCACCTCGACCCGCGACGCCTCCTTGGCCTGCTCTCCCACGATCCGCAGGAGGGACGTCAGGGTGGATTCGACGGGAGGGCGATCCAGCGTCAGGGGATAACCACCGAAGTCGTTGTCCTTCCAGGACAGTTTGCCATCGCGCCAGGACAGGATGGTGGCCCCTCGTTCCAGGTCCGCCATCGTCAGCCCGGCGGGAATGGTCTCGCGCTCATCAACCATGATCAGCGGATAGACGCCACAGCGCGGGCCACTCTGGCAGATGCTCAAAAGCCGACGCACCGCGGCCTCGTTGAAGTTGGCCGGGAAGTTCGCGATGACCACCACGCGATACGGTTCGGCGACCTCGCCGGCATGTTCGTTGTAATCCTGAATCGTCTCAAACTCATTGCGCAAATACTTCTGGATTACCTTCTCCATGTGCTCGGTGAGGTCGGCGAGCTTGTTCTCGATGTGGTGGTCTTCGGTCCAGATCCGGCTCCCCACCAGGGCCTCGTCGAAGTCGGCAAGATGCATGAACCCCGCGAAGTTCTGGCCCAGCCCGACCGGGTCGATGATCGTGAAGCGAACCTTTCCGGGAGGGACCGAGGTGAGCATGCGCAGCATCATCGCCCGGAGAAGGTCGAGGGCCGGTTCGCGACCGTCCCCGTAAGCCCGGACGACGAACGCGCCGTCCCCCTCGGGCATCGGCGCGAGCGCGGGGAGCGTCACCCGTTCGGCCCCAGGGTTCCGCAACCGCTCGTCCCTGGGAAGGCCCCTGGGGATCGCTCCGAGATCAACGGTGAAATCGCCGAACCTCATGGCCGGCGCGGGCTCGCGCGGAGGAGACCAGTTCGACGGCACACCGGAGGGACCCGACCAATTTAAAAAATAATGTTCACATGCCTCGTGAATCTGGCGCGTCTCGCTGTTCCAGTTGTCCATGCGGGTTCGCCATGTTTCGACGAGTCCCGACCAGGCGTGTTCCAGCTTCGACTGGAAGTCCTCGCGACGGGCGCGGTCGGAATCCTCGAGCTCTCGCAGTTCGTTGTCGTACCAACGTCTCAGGTCCTCACTCCGCTTCGACGCGGTCTGGACGATCGAGGCCAGTTCGTCCTCGTGCTCCTGCCGGATGCGATCGGAACGCTCCCGAGCCTCCTTGTCGATTCGTGCCGTCTCCTCATCGCTTTCGGTCCCGAACTTCTCGAGCAGTCCGGCGAGCTTGCGCTCGGCGTGACGGACTTCCGCGGTATGTTGTTGTTTGAACTCTTCGAGTCGGCTTTCGCACCGTCGAGCAATCCACGTCTGCGAGGCACCGACGAGGAACGCACAATCCCGTAGGGAACGGCTCAACCCCGGGAACCGGGCGGCGACCTGACGCCTTGCGACACGGTACAGGACCAGCGCGGCGATCGTCCCGAGTAGCAGGGAGGAGGCGGCCCCGATCTCGACCCCGGTGAGCGGGTCGGTCGCGAGCACCGCGGCCGCGGTTACGATCAGGGCGATCAGAATGTAGATCACCACGACGTTCGCATCGCGGAACAAGCGTGGCAGAAAGAGCTTCTCAAGGGCCGCGAGCCCCCGATCGGCCTCCGCGATGCTGGCTTCGAGAGCGGGGATGGGATCTGCCGGGCCCTCGCGGTTTTCTGGTTCCACGATCCGTCGGAGGTCGAGTGGTTCGCTGGTACGAACCATGCGATGGCTTTTCAGGAACGCATCGGTCTCGACGTTCAACTCGGCGAGGGCCTCCTCGGACTCGGCAATCTGCTTCCTGGCCTTCTCACGCTCCGTCTCGGCGTCGGCGTTCGACGCCTCGAAGAGCGTCGTGGCCTCCCAGCGCGCCCGATTGGCCTCTTCCTCGGCCTGGGCCTTCGACTGGCGGATGCGAAACTGGACCTGTCGCAAGACCTTGTCGCGATTCGTCGCAACCTCGCCGACCCGATCCTCCAGCCGTCTCGGAATGGACTCCCGGGCCAGGCGGATCTCCTCCCGGGCCGACGACTCCCCTGCGTGAAACTGGGCGTCGATCTTCTGACGATCGTTGCGCGCTTGCTTCTCGATCGCGATCTTCTGGTTCTGGTCCCAGGTGAGCAGTTCGGTCTCACGTCGGTCACGTTCGGAGATCGCGTCCAGGAGGTTGCGCACCGCCTCGCGCTCGCGGCGGATCAGGTCCGGTTCAGGCATGTTGGGGCCGTCCAGTTCTCATGGTCGCACGGCGGTCATTCCGCGTCATCGCGGCACTCGCGACGGAGCCGGGAGAGCACTTCATTGAGCTGCTGCATGCCTCGCAACGTCGCGCCGACCTGCGACTCGATCGGGGCGATGCTGTGCTTCTCGAACTCGACGCGCTTGAAGTCTCGCCAGCCCGATTCGGTCTGGTCCCACGCCTCGGCGAGTGTCTTCATCGCGTCGTTGAGCTTATTCCAACCCGAGTTTCCATTCATGCGTCTTCGCCTCACTCGAGGACGTCCGGCCTGGTTTTTGAGGAGTCTGGTCGTCATCGGTCGGCTTGGTCGCGTCCTTCTCAGGCTCAGAGGGGTTGAACTCGAACCCGGTCGCCGGGGCGTCACCGCGGCCCATGCTCTCCGAGGACGAAGCGGCGCCGGCCGAAGAAGCGGGGCCCTCGGGCTTTGGGGTACTCATCCTCGTGTACAACTCGATGGCCTCGATCATGCGATCGAGTCGAGCGAGGTCGCGGACGAGCTGCATCTCAAGAAGGTCCGCGAGGGGCTGCGATTGGGTATGGTACTCCTGTACGGCGTGTTGGAGTTCCGGTATCCATCGCTTGACGCGCTCGAGTTTACGCTGGGCGTTCTCCAGGCGGAACTCGGCACGTTTGACGGCCTTCTCCTCCTGGCTGGTGTCGGGCTGACGATCCATGAATCGAGAGAGCTTCTTGCGATGCAGTTCGCTCTTGGCCTGCGAGAGCTTCTGCTGCCAGCGACGAATCTCGGACTGCCAGTAGAGTCGTTGCTCGTTCGACAACCACTCCCGGGTGCGACGGATGTCGAAATCCACATCCTGGAGGGCGAGCTTGGTGTCCTCGGCGAAGCGGACCAGCGCGACCCGAAGGTCCTTGAGGACTTCGACGGAGAGAAGTTCCGCGTACTCGGCCATCTCCGCTTGCCCCATCTTGAGCGAGGAACGGGTTGTGATGGGAACGGCGATCGATCGCAACATCAGCCCGGAGCGACGGGGAGGTGACGACGGCCCCCCGGACGTTGGTGTAAAGTTCGTCTCGCCGATCAGCGCTGCTGGAGGTAGTCTTCGACCTTCTCAGCCTTGCGAACCAGAAACGGAATATGCTGGTTCGAGGCCTCGACGAATTTGCCTATGGCCATCATCGTTTGCTCGAACTCCTCGACGAACTTATCGTGTTCGCGGTCGCGCCAGGTTTGCCCGAGGCCAACGAGTTGACCATGAATCATGGCCATCTGGCTCTGTAATTCATCGTTGAACCGCTTGAGGTTCTGTGCGAACCTTCGGAGTTCCGCGGGATCGACGACCGCCTGAGCCATGAGAGTGTCCTCCGGGTTGTTGGGATCGAGAGGTTCCTGTCGCCAGAGGAGTCGGGACATTCCGAACTCCTTTGGCCGGGGGCCGTCTCCGAGATCGTCCTTGCGATCAGACTCCGATGCTCGAGAGGGCATCGATCAACTGTCGTGCCACTCCGGTGGCCACAGGGGCCTTGGCCTCCGCGCGGGCGGCGGCTTGTTCGAGCCGGGATCGGGCCGAGGCGATCAGCCCGGGGTCGTGCTGCTCGTGCAGGGCCTTGATCAACTGGGCGGACGTCTCGGCCAGGTGTGTGGCGTGATCCGTGCCCGCCTCAGGATGAAGGGCCTCCGACAGCTCCGTGACGAGGTCCGCCAGGGCACGTTGCGACTCGGCATCAAGATGAGGCGTTTCCCGCAGCAACGCCGCGCACTCCGTCAGCCTCGCACGGATCTCGTCGCCTTCGATCGGACGGATGGACGGCTCTTCCGACATGGCACCAGACTCCACCGTGAAACCATCAGGACATGACCGGAACGGAGGGCGATTCCTTCTCATAGATGCTAACCGATGGACGTGGGGGCCGACCACTCTCCAGACCAGGAGAAATCCCGGATCACAACGGATGGATCGCATCGCGTCCCACGAGGAATCGACCCATTTGAACGGTTCCGTGGGTGTGCTCGAAAATCCAGGTGAGCCCCGGTCCCCAATCGAGATTTCCGCCTCCAGGTCGATCCGAGCGGATAGACACCGTCGACTGACACGTGTATAGTATAAGACATTCTGGAGACCCTCCGAACCGCACCGGGACCGCCTCACGAATCCGCCGCGCGAAGACGCAGAGGACGCACCAGGGATGGACACGACCGACATCGTGATTCGGGGCGCCCGCGAGCATAACCTCCGGGACATCTCCCTCGACCTTCCACGCGGCCATTTGATCTGCTTCACAGGGGTTTCCGGCTCGGGCAAGAGTTCGTTGGCGTTCGACACGCTCTACGCTGAGGGGCAACGACGTTACGTTGAGAGCCTGTCGAGCTATGCCCGGCAGTTTCTGGGCCAGATGCCCAAACCGGAGGTCGACCGCATCGACGGCCTGAGCCCGTCGATCTCCATTCAGCAGAAGACCGCCGGTCGCAACCCGAGGAGCACGGTCGGCACCATCACGGAGATTCACGACTACCTCCGCGTGCTGTTCGCGCGCGTCGGGCTCGGTCATTGCCCAAACTGCGATCAGCCCGTGAAGGCCCAGACGCGCGAGCAGATCGTCGGCCGTGTCCTCGAACTGCCGGCCGGGACCGCGTTCTCGATCCTGGCCCCCGTCATCCGGGGCCAGAAGGGAGAACACAAGGACCTGCTCGCCGAACTGGGGCGTGCCGGATATCTACGCGCGCGGGTGGATGGTCAGGTGTTGCCGATCTCCGACAAGTTCGCCCTCGACCGACAGATCAAGCATGACATTGAAGTCGTGATCGACCGTCTCAAGGTCGGCCCGACGATCCGTGGCCGGCTGAGCGAGGCCGTCGAATCGGCTCTGAAGCGGGGCGAGGGGACGGTCATCATCACCGCCGACGGCCGGCCCGACCTGGTCCTGTCGGCCAACCACGCCTGCCCGAGTTGCGGGATCGGTTTCGACCTGCCCAGCCCGCAGTTGTTCAGTTTCAACAGCCCCCAGGGAATGTGCCCCGGTTGCGATGGGCTCGGCGAGCGTTTCGATTTCGATGCCGATCGACTCGTGCCGGACCCTTCGAAGTCGGTCTGGAACGGGGCTATCGAACCGCTCGGGCCTGTTAGCAAGATGGGCCGATGGCGCCGGCATCTTTTCGAGGGGGTCGCCGCCAACCTCGAAGCGGACGAGGGTGCTCCATCGCGAAGAACCTTGCTGAAGGGCCCCTGGCACACGCTCGACCCGAAGTACCAGCACGCCTGGCTCCACGGCACCGGCGATCGGGTCATCGTTCACCGCTGGAAGCGTCGGGGACGAGGCTGGGCGCACTCGGAGCCCTGGAACGGCGTCGCGAACGACCTTCTCGACAAGTACAAGAACGCCAACGGCGGGCCGACCCGGGCAATGCTCGAACCGTACATGAGGTCGATGCCCTGCCCGGACTGCGGCGGCGCGCGATTGAACCCCCGGGCACGCGCGTTTCGGGTCAGTGGCCGCACGCTTCCCGAACTCCTCTCCATGCCGATCGGAGCGCTTTCGGCCTGGTTCGACGCGCTGGCCGGACGGTCCGTGCCGGCGACGAACGGGCAAATCTCCCAGGTACGGGAACCGGGAGTGCCCCTCCCGGCACCCTCTCAGGCCGGCCCGGGGGAAACCCCTTCCGGTTTCCCGGTCCCGGCAGTGCTCGACCCGCTGTCGATGACGATCGCCGAGGAACTCCTGAAGGAGATCCGGGGGCGTCTGGGGTTTCTTGTCGACGTGGGCCTGCACTATCTGAGCCTCGAACGGCCGGCGCCGACGCTCTCGGGGGGCGAGGCGCAGCGAATCCGCCTGGCGTCGCAGGTTGGCGCCGGGCTGGTGGGGGTTCTCTATATTCTGGACGAGCCTTCCATTGGTCTTCATCCCCGAGACAATGACCGCCTGATCGCGACTCTGCTTCGCCTGCGCGACATCGGCAACACCGTGATCGTCGTCGAACATGACGAGGACACGATGCGCGCCGCGGACCACATCGTCGACTTCGGTCCAGGGCCGGGCGTCAAGGGGGGCGAGATCGTCGCGAAGGGCACGCTGGCGACGGTCGCCGCGAACCGAGAAAGCCTCACCGGACAGTACCTCTCCGGTACGAAGCGGATCGAGGTGCCCCGGGTTCGCAAGCCCCCCGACGATCGGTTGCTGACCGTGCGTGGCGCCCGGCATCACAACCTCAAGAACATTGACGTCGCGTTTCCGCTCGGCTTGCTGGTCTGCGTCACCGGCGTGAGCGGCTCCGGGAAGAGTTCACTCGTCGGCGACATCCTGCGAGACCGTCTCGCCCGCGACCTCAACGGCGCCAGATCCGAGCCGGGCGTCATGACGATATCGAGGGAATCGATCATCTCGACAAGATCATCGACATCGATCAGACGCCCATCGGCCGCACCCCGCGCTCGAACCCGGCGACCTACATCAAGCTCCTCGACCTGGTTCGCGACCTCTACACCCGCCTGCCCGACGCCAAGACACGCGGGTACAAGCCCGGGCGGTTCAGTTTCAACGTCCCCGACGGGCGCTGCGAGGCCTGCGAGGGCAACGGCTCGAACCGGCTCGAGATGGACTTCCTCGCCGATGTCTGGGTCACCTGCCCCGTCTGTGAGGGCAAGCGGTTCAACCGCGAGACGCTGCACGTTCGCTTCAAGGGCAAGAGCATCGCCGATGTGCTGGAGATGGACGTCCAGGAAGCGCTCGAACACTTCGCGAACGTGCCGAAGATCGCCGCGATGCTCCAGACCTTGCATGACGTTGGCCTCGACTATCTCAAGCTCGGCCAGCCCTCGCCGACGCTCTCCGGCGGCGAGGCCCAGCGCATCAAGCTGGCCCGCGAACTGGTCAAGCGACCGACCGGCCGGACGCTCTACGTGCTCGACGAGCCGACCACCGGGCTTCACTTCGACGATATCCAAAAGCTTCTGAACGTCCTCCACAACTTCAAGGAGCAGGGGAACTCGGTCGTCGTCATCGAACATAATCTCGACGTGATCAAGACCGCCGACTGGATCATTGATCTTGGCCCCGAAGGGGGCGCCGGCGGCGGTCGCGTCGTCGCCGAAGGCACGCCCGAGCACGTGGCCGGCATCGCCGGCAGCCACACCGGTGTCGCCCTGGCCCGTAGCCTTGAAGATTCGACCCGAAAACCCGGCAAGGCACGTCCCGGACGATCGCGGAAGACGACGAAGGGACGGGCCAGCCGTTCGAGGGCCGAACTCTCCACCATCGCGATCCGGGGCGCGGAGCAGCACAACCTGAAGGCCATCGATGTTGACATTCCACGCCACAAGTTGACCGTCTGTAGCGGCCCCAGCGGTTCGGGCAAGAGTTCCCTGGCCCTCGACACCCTGTATGCCGAGGGGCAGCGGCGCTACGTCGAGAGTCTGTCAAGCTATGCCCGGCAATTCCTCTCCCCGCTCCAAAAGCCGAAGGTCGAGCACATCAGCGGACTGGCCCCGGCCATCAGTATCGAGCAGAAGACGACTAGCAAGAGCCCGCGGTCCACGGTCGGCACGGTCACGGAGATCCACGACTACCTCCGCATCCTGTTCGCCCGGCTCGGCCAACCGTATTGCCCGAAATGCAACACCCCGATCGGCACCCAGTCGGCTGACGAGATCGTCGAGAAGATCCTGCACGAACCTGAAGGCACGCGGATCTACGTCATGGCGCCGGCGGAACGACGCGACGGCGAGAACTACGACGATCTCTGGAACGATCTCCGCGGTTCCGGGTTCGCCCGGGTTCGCGTCGACGGCGTGTCTCACAGCCTTGATGATCCGCCGAAGTTGAGCGCCCGCCGCACGCACCAGATCGAGGTGATCGTCGACCGGGCGGTCGTGCGACGTTCCACCCGATCGCGACTGGCGGGTTCCGTCGAGGCGGCGCTCGACCTCGGCAAGGGCGTGGTCCACATCGCCCGCGTCGGCGACGACGACGTCGAGGCCAACTGGCCGGTCGAGCGGTACAGCCAGCATCGATCCTGCGACAGTTGCGGGCGGAGCTTCGAGGAGCTTTCGCCGCACCACTTCTCGTTCAATAGCCCGCTGGGTTGGTGCCCCGGTTGCGAGGGGCTCGGCTTCCAACCCGGCGCCGACCCCGCCGCGCTGATCCCGAACCCCCGACTCAGCCTGCGCGAGGGGGCGGTCGTCACCTGGCCGGACCTTCACGAGAATACGTTCTTCAGCGCGATGATCGAGGCGATCGCTGAACCGCTCGATATCGACCTGGATGTCCCGTTCGACGAGCTCGACGCCCGCCAACGGCGTGCCCTGCTGCATGGAACGGGCGATCGACTCTTCCAGGTCCCCGCGACAAATGGACAACCGGCATTTTCGTTTCGCTACAAGGGGCTGTTCCCCGCCCTGGAGGAAGCCGGTCGCGTCTCGTTCCTGTACCGCATGAAGCTCCAGGGCATGGTCAGCGAGGTCGAGTGCTCGACATGCATGGGTACGCGACTCCGCGACGACTCGGCGGCCGTCCGGTTCCGCGAATTCACCCTCGACCAGATCAGCCGATGGCCGCTGGACAAGGCGCTGTCGTATTTCAAAACCTTGAAACTCAGCGCCGACGAGCGTCACATCGCCGGTGATCTGGTCCGCGAGGTCCGTGACCGGCTCGCCTTCCTGGTCGATGTCGGCCTGGACTACCTGACGCTCTCGCGGGGCACGCCGACGCTTTCCGGCGGCGAGGCCCAGCGCATCCGGCTGGCGAGCCAGCTCGGCAGCGGGTTGACTGGCGTGCTCTACGTCCTCGACGAACCCACGATCGGCCTCCATCCGCGAGACAACGCCCGGCTGCTCGGCGCCTTGAAGCGGCTCCGCGACCTGGGCAACACGCTCGTTGTCGTCGAGCATGACCGGGAGGTGATTGAGTCGTCGGACCACCTGATCGACATCGGTCCCGGCTCGGGCGATGCCGGCGGTCACGTTACGGCCTCCGGATCCCCGTCGAAGGTCAAGCGCTCGCGAACCTCGCTCACCGGCCGCTACCTCTCCGGCAAGGCGGCCATCCCGGTGCCGACGAACCGACGGCCGGCGGATGGGCCGGCGATCGTGGTGCGCGGGGCCCGGCATCATAATTTGCGGGGCATCGACGTGGCGTTGCCGATCGGGGTGGTCACGGCCGTGACGGGGGTCAGCGGTTCCGGCAAGAGCACGCTCGTCGAGGAGATTCTCTGGAAGGCCGCCGCGAAGCAGCTCAACCGTGCCTCGGTGACTCCGGGGGCGCATGACCGCATCGACGGGATGGAACGGATCGACAAGGTGATCCGCGTCGATCAAACACCGATCGGCAGCACGCCGGCCTCGAACCCGGCGACGTATTCGGGCCTGTTCGACCTGATCCGCGAACTCTTCGCCAAGATGCCGGATGCCAAGGTGCGCGGGTACACGCCAGGCCGGTTTAGCTTCAATGTTCCCGGCGGGCGCTGCGAGGCCTGCGAGGGGGCCGGTCAAAAACGGATCGAAATGCACTTCCTGCCGGATGTCTGGGTCACCTGCGAGGCCTGCGGCGGATCACGCTACACCACCGAAACTCTGGCCGTGAAGTACCGGGGCCGGACCATCGCCGACGTGCTCGACATGAAGGTCGAGGCGGCGCTGGAACTGTTCGCGAATGTGCCCAAGGTCCGCCGGATTCTCCAGACGCTTCAGGATGTCGGCCTGGGTTACGTCGCGCTTGGCCAGGCCGCGCCGACGCTCTCCGGCGGCGAGGCCCAGCGGGTGAAGCTGGCTGCGGAGTTGGCCCGTCCCGATACCGGCCGGACGCTGTACCTGCTCGACGAACCGACCACCGGCCTGCACATGGACGACGTCCGGAAGCTGCTCGATGTCGTTCACCGGCTCGCGGACCTCGGCAACACCGTCGTCATCATCGAGCACAACCTTGACGTCATCAAGACGGCGGACTGGGTGGTCGACCTGGGTCCGGAAGCCGGCGCGAACGGTGGCCGGCTCGTCGCCTCGGGCACTCCGGAGCAGATCGCGGAGGCGCGTGGCAGCCTGACCGGAGCCATCCTCAAGGGCATCCTCGAACTCGGCCAGTACGAGGAACGCCCCCGGTTCGATGCCGATGCCGCGGCGCGCGCGGCCGTCGAGGAGGCTCGCAAGGCGAGAACCACCAGGGAATTCGACCCCAGCGTCAAAATGCCCTGGCAATTGGATGGCCGGACCTGGCACACGAGGGACCGCGTCACCCGCACCGGTCGTCCCGTTCGCTGGGAGGGATCGATCCTGGAGAGGATCGTGGATCGCATCGAGGAGTCAGGCGGCTTCCCGACCGTTGACTGGTCCAATCGTTCGGTCGTTCGGGTTGCGGGGGCAACACCGGACGCACCGCCATTCTTCGAAGCGCTGACCTCGAACGAGTGGGTGGTGACCCTCCGGTTCCACGTTCCGCGAAACCGCTTCCGGCAGGCCACCCTGGAACGTCAGCTCGACCTGAAGCCGTTTGACCAGGCCCGCCCCCCCGTCATGAGCGATGCCGATCGGGTCGCGGTGACGAATCTGCGCGGGCCCTGGCAGGAGATCGTGTTGACCGCGCATGTTGCCAGCGACCTGGACACGACGGGCTTCCAGAAGTTTCTCGAAACCGCCATCGACGCCGCGAATCATGTCGACGAGGGTGCCAATGGTCACGCCCCAGGTGAGAATTCACCGGGCTGGAAGTCGATCTCACTCTCATCACGACCGCGGCACAAGAAAGCCTCGCTGTAGGCGCTTCATCACATTACTTCGATTTTATCGAACCGGTTCCGTCAGGGGCGGCGACGTGACGGCGTGCCAGATGCTCCGGTCCTGGTGATTTTGCACAAAGGCGAGAACCGTCAGTTTCGGGAAGTCGGTCGATGGTAGAGGCATGGGGAGTGTTGGGTTCTGCCTCAACTGGATATGACGGGCCGCGATCCGCTCTCGCAACGGCTTCAGGTCGACCGTCAACATCTTGTGACACGTCCCGCCGAGGAACGAGAACCCCTGGGGCCCGCCGGGCATGTCGAGAACGACTTGATGGTGAAGCCGGATGCCGCTGCCACCGACGTAGCGCAGCGAACCCTCGACGAGGACCAGCATAAGGCGGAGCGAGTCGGACGCTGGGCCGCCCAGCACGTCGTCCTCCGAAGTCGAATTCACGTTCGCCGCAACGTCGATCGCGATCGTGTCCCCCTGCCTTGAGGCGTCCAGGTCGATCGTGGCCCGAGCCTTGCCGGACAGCCCCCGCTCGACGACCCGCCGATACGCCTGGTAGAGTTCCTTCGACGATTCCAGATTGCCGCCCCACGTGGTCTCAATGGATCCGTTGAAGACAATCGTCGGGGTCGCGACAATCCCGTAAGTTTCGGCGCGGGCGCGTGACGCCTCGTTCGTCATCGGGTCGGTGGATGGGACATCGAGATGATACTGAATACCGAGGCACTCGTTAGGCTCGAAGGTCGCCAGCAAGGAGTCGAATGCGGACACGGCCCCGGTGCAGGGCGGACACTGGGTGCCTGTGAATAACTCCACGAGCACGACCTGGTCGCTCTCCGTCGAGTTGCGGCCCGCGAACCGCCTCGGTCGGAACGGCGGAACCTGGTTCCGATACCGTACGTCGAGTTGACCCTCCAGAACATCAGACAGACCGTTGGCTACCCTGGCGATGTCCGTCTCACCGGCAAGGGACGCCTCGCGAGCCAGGAACCCGGTCAGGTCGGCTCGATGTTGCAGGTCCGCGCCGGGGCCCATGTGGTCGAGGGCCTGGCGGGCCAGCCGCACGGCGACCTTCGCGTAGGGTCGATTCCCTTCGATCGCCCTCAATGCGTGAACCCGCGTCTCGTTGAGCCAGGCGGGGCCGTAGGGGGCCGCCTCGGCTTGCCAGCGCTCGATCAGATCGCGGACCTCGACCTCGTCGAGCCCGGCCGCCTCGGCGTTCTGGAGGAGTTGCTCGTAGACTCGAAAACATGTCGGGCTCTTGGGATCGTTCTGAATGAGGGCCAGATATTGCTCGTGACGTTCTTTTGGGTCCTCGATTCGTTGGATCCGCGAAAGCTCGCGGAGCACCCGGCCACCCGAGAGACGGCCGACCTTCGTCCGTTTCGTTCGTTCAAGCCGCGCGGGCTGAAGCCCCTCCTTGAAGGAGAAGGAACCCAGGATTGGCCCCGGTTCGTCTCCCGTCGGGATCGTTCCGAGAAACCGTGCGGGGTCCCGGGTGTTCTCGAGTTCCAGGGTCAGGGAGGTTGCGTCGAGCCGCGTGTCCTTGACCTTCAGAACGCCCAGGAACGGCTGGGCGCTGAGCACCTTCGCCGAAGGTGCCTGTCCGTCCTCCTCAATCTCGATCACCGCGAACTCGTCCTCGCCGTACGTGAGGATGACGAGCGCCCAGTTTCCGTCCAACGTCGGTTCCTCGGCGCGGATGCCGATGGACGGCACGAAGAACCCGAGGGTCATCCAAACGATCCTGGTGAACCGCGAATTCATGGATTAGGCCCCTGTCGGAACGGCACGACGGACAATGTTCGCTCACCTCCGGACGGGAAGGTTGACTCCGACGATATAACGGGGAAGGCCCATCCCACAAGTCCCACTCCACGACGGATGATGCGGGCCTCGGCACCCTGGCCGGATCGCGAACGACGAGGGAACCGATCCGCTCCGGTTCGTTTTCTGGAGCGGTGATGGTTCGAGCGGTCATGGTAACATCAAGGCGCCCCAATCGGGCGCGAGATGACGAAACCCTTGAGAGGCCCCGACGAACGACGATGGAATCGCCATACGATGGTCCTTGCAAGGTCGTGGATGTCCCTATCGGGGATCATGGGGTGAAGGTGGTTGTGCCCGCTGACCCGGACCGGCTGCTCGACGATCCTCGAGTTCTCGACTGGAATCGTCGGGACGACTACATGCCCTACTGGGCCTATCTCTGGCCGGGGGCCTTTCTGCTGGCGAATGCGGTCGCGGCCGAGCCCTGGGAGGGTTCTCCATCGGGGGCCGTGCTGGAGATCGGTTGCGGGCTCGGTCTGGCAGGGCTCGTGGCACTCCATGCCGGCATCCCGCGCGTCCATTTCACCGATTACGACGCCACTCCGCTCCGGTTCGTTGCCTGGAGCGCCTCGGAGAATGGGTTCGCCCCGGATCGTTACGAGACGACGACGCTCGACTGGAGACACCTGCCCGACGCGACGTTCCCGGTGATTCTCGGCGCCGATGTGCTCTACGAGCGCCCTCTCGTGCCCCTCGTGGCGAACCTCCTCGACCGCCTCCTGGCACCCGATGGGCTCGCCCTTCTGGCCGGGCCGTACCGGGTGGCGAGCGAGGACTTCGCGGGCGCCCTGGCCCTCTGGGTTTGGATTGCGAAGTCCGGCCGATCTCGGCGCGGGACGTAACAGGCCGACTCATCCAGGGGACGCTCCATCGGGTCCGTCGCGGAACACGTCTTTGAGTGTTCCCAAACATTGACCGACCCACCGCACTGCTCTACATGACGGTGAAATAGTTGGCGGCGGCGAAGTCGAAGTACGAGGGCTTCAACTCCAGGGGCACGTCGTTATAGAGACAGTAGTTTCGCACCTGGAGAAGCAGGTCACGCGGTTGACAGCATCGAAACGGGCGATCGACGCTCGTGTAGTGTTCGCGGATGAGGTGGTCGATCGCCTCCGGGTTCACCGTGAGGAACCCCAGTTTCGGCGCAAAGACCTCGAACATCTTCCGGAAAATCGCCTCGGACGGATCGGGGGCCATGATCTTGTACGGGATGCGCCGCAGGAACGCTTCGTCGACCAGCTGCTTCGGCTCCAGGTTCGTTGAGAAGAGGATCAACTGGTCGAACGGCACGCGGATCTTCTTGCCGTTGGCGAGGGTCAGGAAGTCGTAGCGCTTCTCCAGGGGAACGATCCAGCGGTTTAATAATTCGATCGGTTCCATCCGCTGACGACCAAAGTCGTCGATGAGGAAGGTGCCGTTGTTGCTTTTCATCTGCAACGGCGCTTCACTGATCTTGGTGACCGGATCATAGTAAATCTCGAGGTTCTCCATCGTGAGTTCGCCGCCGGCAACCAGGGTCGGTCGGCGAATCTCGATCCATCTGCGGTCGTGGTCATCCTCGCGAAGCAGGCCCGACTCGACCGACTTGATCGCCTCGTGGTTGGCCGGGTCGTACAGCTTGATGATCTGACCCTCGGCGTCGATCGCGCGGGGATCCAGACCGTCGAGCCGAAACAGCGTGTGATTCGTTCGGCGATGCTCGTCTTGCCGTTCCCCGGATAACCGTACAGGAACATCCCGCGACCCGAGTTGATGGCCGGGCCGAGAATTCGGAACATCTCGTCGGGGATCAGCAAGTCCGAGAAGGCACGGCGGAGATCGCTCTCTTTCGGATGTTCGCCGGCCAGGGTCTGAGCCGCGACGCTCGCCACGTAGTCCTTGAACGGGACTGGCGCTGTGCCGACATATTGGCACTCGTCGAAGTAGACCTTCGCCCGGGCACGGCCCTGGTCCGTCAAACTATAGACGTAGTCGTTCGCGGTCGCCGCGTTGGTGTAGGCAACAATCTGCTGGTTCTTGAGTTGCCGGAGGAAGTCCGGGAAGATCCCAAACGGCAGGCCCAACTCCTCCGAGATTCGTCGCCCCGTCGTGGTGCCGACGTTCAAGAGCAACCGGAGGACGAGGGCTTCGAGTTGAGCGGTGTTCAGGCCGGCCTCGGCCAGGCTCGTCACTGGTAACGGCCGAAATGGTGCGTTCGACGCGCTGTCGTTGGTGTCGGGGCCGGCGCTTCTCAAGGCGGTCGCGAGACTCACGTTGGCGTGCTCCCTGATGTCCGGGTCGTACCGATTCCGACCCCACGCCAACCCTAGGCTCAATCCGATCGGCGGTCAAACAGCCCGGGCCCGCTCAAGCGTTCGCGTCCCGGATCGTGGATTCCAGCCTCGGCAAACTCGACAGGTGTTGCGCCGGTGGCTCGATCGTGAACTGTCGTTCGCACGGTCCCAGGTGTTCGATCCGGATCGTCCAGCGATCCTCGGGAAGCTGGTCCTCGACACGATCGGCCCACTCGACGAGGCAGACCCCGCCGGCCTCCCAGTATTCCGAGGCGCCGATCGCCTCGAACTCCTCGGATGATGAGAGTCGATAGGCATCAAAGTGATACAGAGGGAGCCGGGCTTGATATTCGCGAATCAGCACGAATGTTGGGCTCGATACTTCCAGGGGGTCTCCACCGAGCGCCTTGGCGAGGGAACGGACGAGGCGCGTCTTTCCGGCGCCAGGGGACCGATCAAGGCCACGACTGTCCCAGGTGTCATCCATTCCGCGAGCGCCGTTGCCAGCCGAGCGGTCTCCTGCTCGCTAGCGACGTCCAACTGAAGTGATCGTTCCAATCGACGAATCTGCATCACGGTTTTCTGCCGCTCCGCTCCTGGAAAACGCCGCGTACGAACATTCAGCCGAGGTGGTCGAACCCCCTTCCCTGGACCGTTTCTGTCCGTCCGTCGGGGTGACGCAGTCGGATTCCGGGGACCGTGTCGATCGTGCCGATGACGTGAAGACGGACGCCGTCCGGCGGATCGACACTCAACCGGGTTGCGTCCTCAGGTGCGAGTGCGAGACACAACTCGAAATCTTCCCCATCATTCAAGGCATGTTGGAGCGGATCGAGCCCATCGGATGTCGACAGATGGCGGGCATCGTCGTGAACAGGAAGTGCCCGGACATCAAGAGTCGCCCCCAGTCCACCGCTCTCTTCCAGGATATGACCGAGATCCGAGGAGAGTCCATCGGAGAGGTCGATCATGGCGTGAATCGGAACCTCCTGGTGCAACAGCGCGGCCTCGCGATACTCGGGGCTGAGGATGCAGATGGCGGCCGAGGATGCTCCCCCCCAACGGACCGGTCACGAGAAGGACGTCTCCCGGCCGAGCCCCGGACCGGCGGACCGGTCCAGGGGGGACCGACTCGCCGATCAGCGTGATGCAGATCACAAGTGGCCCATCCCAGCCGTTCGTGTCGCCGCCGGAGAGCGCGACGCCGAACCGCTCGGCCAGGGGTGCCATGCCCGCGAACAGCCCCCGCGCGATCCGATACGGCGTCGTGTCGGGGCAGCGCCACCGCCACCTGCGCCGCGATCGGCACGCCTGCCATCGCCGCGATGTCCGAGAGGTTCACGGCCAGCGACTTGTAACCTACCGCCTCGGGGCCGTCCTCATTGAGGCGAAAGTGGCGGCCGTCCATCAGCATGTCGGTTGTGACCAGCAACTCGCCACTGTCCTGAACGCGGATCACGGCGCAATCGTCGCCGACGCCGAGTCGCACTCGATCGTGTCTCGCGGCCTGAGATCGAATCCATCGAATGAGACCAAATTCACCAATGGAACCGGGATCTCCCGGTGTCATCGAGTCGACCCTGGAGCGACCGGCGAGGAACGAACGGACCGCCTGATTCGCCGTCCGGTCAGGAGCGGCCCGGCACTTGCCATCGCCTCATCGAGCGAAATCGGCCCGGGGCAGATGCTGAAGTAGGCGTCGATCCCCCGGTCGAGGACGGCCTCGACGCCCTCCCCGAGCGTCCCAGCCAGTGCGATCGTCGGGACGGAACGGGACCTCGCCAGGCCCGCCACACCAACGA
This sequence comes from uncultured Isosphaeraceae bacterium, assembly GCA_963779675.1. GTDB lineage: Bacteria > Planctomycetota > Planctomycetia > Isosphaerales > Isosphaeraceae > CAVZZM01. The sequence continues at coordinate 435,916 of CAVZZM010000008.1, read as the reverse complement.
CCGTCTTGCCATGAGCACTCGAGCCGTCGAGCGAGCCCTCCCCCGTCAGGCAAAGGTCCGCCCCTTCCAGATGTTTCTCCAGACCGACGGCATCGATGACCAGTCTGACGCCCGTTTCGAGTGTCCCACCGGCGAAGGCGACCAACCCGCCACCCAGACCGCCGGCGGCACCGGCGCCGGGATGGTCCCGGATGCTGTCACCGAGGTCCCGCTCGATGATCGTCGCGAGGCGATCCAGGTTGCGGTCGAGTTCCTCGACCATCTCCGACGTCGCCCCCTTCTGGGGACCGTAAACCGCCGAGGCCCCTCGGGGGCCGCAGAGGGGGTTGTCCACGTCACAGGCCACGGAGACATCGACACCGTTGAGCCCGTCGAGCCTCGCCGGAACGGGTCGATACGAGCGAGTCGAGCGAGCCCACCGCCACCGTCGGGCACCTCAAGGCCGTCGCGATCGAGCAACCGAAAGCCGAGGGCCTGGGCGAGACCCGGCCCCGCCATCATTGGTGGCGCTGCCGCCGATGCCGAGGATGACCCGATCGACGCCAAGCCGTCAGCGCCGCTCGCAGCAATTCGCCGGTCCCTCGCGTCGTGGTACGGCTCGGGTCGCGTTCCGACGCCGGGACGAGGACCAACCCGGAGGCCGCGGCCATCTCGATCACCGCCGTCCGCCCGTCCCCGAGCAGGCCGAACCGCGCCTCGATCGGAGAACCCAGCGGTGCCCGTGACCGTCCGTAACGATACGAGCCGCCGTGGCGTTGACCAGTGCCTCGACGGTCCCTTCGCCACCGTCGGCCATCGGCACCGAGCGAACCTCGCGCCCCCGGACAGGCCGATCGAACCCCGCGGGCCATCGCCTCCGCCACTTCGGGGGCCGGTCAGGCAACCCTTGAACTTGTCCGGGGCGACGACCACACGCATGCGTCAGCCCAGCGTCCTGCGCTCTCGCGCAGATCCCGGGGATCCCGCACGAACGTCAGCATACCCCGCCAGAACTGGAAATGGATAGCCGAAGCCCAGCCCGTGGCCCGATCCACGCCTCCAGGCAAATCGGGCCGAAAGCCCGCGCGGACACTCACTTCGTCTGGATCGTCTGGGGGTTCCGGGCCCGTCTCCTCGGGTGCGGGTTCCGGTTCGAGGTCCGCCTGCTTCGCCTGCGGCCGATGCGGCCGACACCGAAGCCGATCACCAGGAAGGCGAGGCCGGTGAGAAACAAGCCCGCACAGAGCCCGACGGCAACCCGGTTCTCGGGCTGGAATGCGAAGAACCAGACGGCCGCCCAGATGGTCATCAGCGAGCCGGCGGTGATGTAGAACAGCGCCGTCCCCGGCGCGGATGACGACTTGGTCAGGATCACCATCGTTTCGTCTCCTGCGGATGTCGCTCGCGGCTGGACACGCCCCAGGGGAGCGATCATCCGCGCTCGCACAACCGACCGGGGCGGGTCTCGCGCGAGATCGCGAACGTCCCGCCCATTTTCCTCTTGACCGTCAGCAAGTCTGGTGCCAGGTTCATGCAACGTCGGATGCGCCGTGAAGCATGCTTACGATGGCCGCGCGACCGTCAGCGTCGAGCCGTGGCTGGGGCCATGCCGGCCAGGTTGATCTGACCCTGGACGAACCCGTTGCGCCGCACGAAATAATACTGCATCGACTCGCGCCTGGGCACCTCCGGCCGCGAGAGGATGAACAGGAGGTTGTCGGGGCGGATCGTTTCCCAGTCGCGCTGGCCCGACGTTCATCCCGACCAGGATGTCACCCGCGCGGATCTGGGCGACGTCGGCGGGGCTGCCGGCGCAGACCTCCTTGACGTAGAGCCCCCCGGAAATCGCTGGAGACGGCCGCCACGTACTCACGCGTCACCGGCACGGTACGGAGGCCCAGCGTCTGTCCAGATCTGGTCGTCCGGGTCAGGGACGGCACGTGGGTAGAGGTTGCACCGAGAGGGGCAGCTTCTGCTCCTCGCCGCCGCGAAGGACGACCACATCGGTCTGCTGGCCGGGCGGCAGGTCCAGGAGACCCTCGCTCCAGGTCGATCGGGTTGTGGACCTCGAGGTGGCCGACCTTTTGGAGCAGGTCGCCGCGACGGAACCCGGCCGTTTCGGCCGGACTGCCGGCCTGGACGTCCGCGACGTAGACCACGCGATGGTCCTCCTGCTGGCTCTCTCCGGTCGACGATGCCGTGCCAGGTCGCCGCCAGCCGCCGGGTGCTCATCATCTCGAGCGCGACCGTCTTCACGTCGTCGATCGGCAGGGCGAACCCGATCCCCTGGGCCCCGGCCCGGACCGCCACGTTGATCCCGATCAACTCGCCGTCGATGTTGACCAGCGGCCCCCCCGAGTTCCCGGGATTGATGCAGGCGTCGGTCTGGATCAGGTTGCGGTACACCTGGTCGTCCGAGAGCGTCACGTTGCGGTTCAAGGCGCTGATGATCCCGACCGAGACGGTGTTCTCGTAGCCGAAGGCGTTGCCGATGGTGATGACCGTCTCGCCGACCATCAGGTCGGACGAGGTGCCGATGCGGATCGCCGGCAGCGGCCGGCCCGCGTCGATCTTCAGCAGGGCGATGTCCATCGACGGGTCCTGCTGGACCACCCGCGCCGGGTAGCTCGTGCCGTCGGAGAGCAGCACCTCGATCCCCTGGACCCGGTCGACCACGTGCTGGTTGGTCAGGATGTAGCCCCGACCGTCGAGGATCACGCCGGTGCCCATGCCGCTGACCCGCGGGCGCTGGTTCTCCTCGGGGCGAGAACGGCCATCGGACGTTCGTGGCCGCGCGCTTCTCGCTGGTGATGTTCACGACGCTGGGCATCACCCGCCGCACGGCCTCGGACGACCGGCGTCCGTCGCGACGGTCGAGACGTCGCCTCGGACCGTCGCGGTCAGGCGGCCCGGGGGACCGATCAGCGTGCCAGGCTGAACGCCAGTCCCGATCCAGCGACAAGCGCATCCATCCAACCCGACTCGTTCGGGGCTGAGGCACGGTGGTGGCCCTCGTCCAGTCGACCTCGCCGCCCCCCGACTCGCGGTCGCTCGCAGGCGCACCTCGCGAGTCGCGAGGCGAGCGCCACGTTCGACGGCCCGGTTCACGGGTGCCAGCAATGGTGCTCACTCGCCGGACCCTGGTTCACCCAGACCCCGGCAAAGCCATGATCCGACTTGCTTTCCATCGGTTCCCTGGATTGACTGCTTGAACGGAGTCACCAATCGCTCTCCCAGACCGCCCTGTTTTCCATACAACCGCGACAATCCGGCGCCATCACGATGACGCTCGCCCTGCCACTGGTTGACAGCATCGGCATGACCTGGGTACCTTGAGCGCGACCGTGACCTCCAACCGCGCCGACCTGCCACGAGAGATCCCATGGCCGAGAAGTCCGCACGCCGCTTGATGTTGGAGCGAAGCCTCGAGGCGGACCCGACGGACCCCTTCCTCAGGTACGGGCTGGCGATGCAGTGCATCCGGGAGGGAGATACGGAGGAAGGCCGGGATCGGCTCAAGGCGCTCCTCGCGGACAACCCGGGCGATCAGGAAGTGGCGGCCTACCAGCAACTCGGCCAGTCCCACATGGAGGACGGGGAGATCGAGCCCGCTCCGGCGTACCTCCAGGCCGGGATCGAGAAGGCCCGCGCGGTCGGCAACCAGCAAGCCGCCAATGAGATGGCGGGGTTCCTGGCCCAACTGGGCTGAAGTCCGCCCGGGGCTTTTCGGGGAAGTTCCGCGACCCTGCCAACGATATTACCCGAGGACCTCCCCCCAGAGGGCCGGGCGTTCGCCGTCCGTCTGGACTCTGGCAACCCGATGGAATGGAACGTCGTCCCAGACACGGAGACGGGCGAAAGCGACGAACGAACCCAACGTCGAATCGGTCATAACAATTCGTCTCTGTCAGGACTTACGCCGGAATTCGGGCGCATGCTGGGCGCACGCGCCGCGACGGTCGCCGCACGAGGCTCCCCGGTTCGCCCGGCGGATTGGGGCGAGACCCCGGCGCCGGTTCCGGGAATGTTGCAATCGTCCGGGACGAGGTTCGCGACGGCTTTGTCCAGGATGGCGAGCGCGGTAGGATGGATCGCTTCGGAACGGAGCGAAACACGCCCCCGGGACCCTCGTTCGAACCCGTCGCCTCGGAGCCTGAACATCGTGCAGTTCCACGAAACGACCTTGCCCAACGGCCTGCGAGTGATCGCCGAGTTGGACGACCGGGCGCACTCGGTCGCCGCCGGGTTCTTCGTCAAGACGGGTAGCCGTGACGAGTCGCCCGAACTGGCCGGCGTCTCTCACTTCCTCGAACACATGGCGTTCAAGGGCACTCCCCGGCGCGATGCCCTGACGGTCAACCGCGACCTGGATCGGATCGGGGCCAAGCACAATGCCCAGACCTCCGAGGAAGACACGATCTACTACGTCGCCTGCCTGCCGGAGTACCTCGACCGGGCCTTCGACGTCCTCTCCGACATCCTTCGCCCCAGCCTCCGCGCCGAGGACTTCGAGACGGAGAAGAAGGTCATCATCGAAGAGATCCGGATGTACCAGGACAACCCGATGATGGTGGCCTACGAGGAGGCCAAGGCGTCCCACTTCGCCCCGCACCCGCTCGGCCAGAGCGTCCTGGGGACCGTCGAGTCGATCGAGGCGCTGAAGGTCGACCAGATGCGCGGTTATTTCGAACACCGCTATGCGCCGGGAAACCTTGTGCTGGCCGTCGCCGGCAAGACCTCCTGGGACGAGGTGATCGCCCTTGCCGAGCGGCACTGCGGGGCGTGGGCCGGCCCCCCGGCGGATCGGGCCGTCACCGCGCCACGGGGCACCGGAGCGTTCAAGGCCCTCAAACGCGACGAGGACAACCAGCAGACCCTCATCGGGGTGGCGGACGCTCCGCCCCAGGAGAGTGACGATCGCTACGCGGCCTCGCTACTGGCGAAGGTCCTCGGCGACCACACCGGCTCGCGGCTCTACTGGGCGCTGATCGACCCCGGTTACGCCGACGGCATCGAACTGTCCTACCAGGAATACGAGGGGGCCGGGGCCTACTTCACTTTCCTCTCGTGCGACCCCGAGGAGGCCCAGCTTAACCTGGCGCGGGTCGCCGATGCGTACCGGGAGGTCATGGCCGACGGTGTGACTTCCGAGGAACTGGAGCAGGCTCGCAACAAGGTGCTCTCCCGACTGGTTCTGAGGAGCGAGCGGCCGATGGGCCGACTCATGCCCCTGGGCTTCTACTGGACCTACCGTGGCGAGTACATGCCGGTCGAGCGCGAGATCGAGAACTACAGCCGCGTCACGGTCTCGGACCTGCGTCGCGTCGTGGACCAGTACCCCCTCGTCCCCATGACGGTCGTCTCCGTCGGCCCGACGACGGAGATCCAGCCGCCCGCGTGATCGAAGCACGGTTTTCAATCCGGGAACCCCGCATGAGCACGTCCACCCGCGTCACCTACGAGCAGTTCGAGGAGATGGGGCTGCGTGGCGACTTCGACCACACCGATGATCGCCACGAGTTGCTCCTCGGCGAGATTGTCAAAATGACCTTGCCCAAGCCCATTCATGACCACATCGTCGAGCTTCTGAACGAATGGAGTTTCGAAGAGCTTGCCGCGACGAGCCGTCTGGGTTCGGGTACAGCAAGCCCTGGGCATCCCCGAACTCGATAGCCTGACCCTGCCGGACATCGCCTGGATGCATCGACGAGACTACTCAAAGCAGCACCCGAGGGCCGAGGACGTCCGGCTCATCATCGAAGTGGCTCATACCACCCTGTCGACCGATCGCAATACCAAAGGCAAGATTTACGCTTCAGCGGGGATCGCCGACTACTGGGTCGTAAACATCAAGGGGAAGTCCGTGGAGGTCCGCCGCGATCCTCGAGATGGGAAATACCAGACTGTCGAGACGTTCCGCTCCGGTCAGGAGGTCCGTCCGCTGGCCTTCCCCGAGGTCGTCCTGCCCGTGTCCCGGCTGTTCCCCGCGTGACCACGATGCAAGAGGTCGAGGATCGGGGAGTTTGGAGTTTGGGCCGCGGAGGGATTTTCGTTGCATTGGGATTGCGTCGCCAGGGAACCCTCAGCATAATCATTCGATGCGCGGCCTCACCGGGCCGCCTTTTTGGTTGACGAAGCATCGTACACAGCCAGAAGTTGCACGCTCGGGCTCCCCGTCCTCGCGGCCGACCGGTGCGTCGTCCGTCCCGGTGGGGCGAGGGGCCTCAGTGGGAAGCGAAGGTCCGTCATGTCAGATGCTCCTCTCGATCCAGGTTGAGCCGCGCGACCCCGCGAAAAATAAGGGGACCGGCAGCCGTGTCTCCCGCCGGCTCCGTGCCCAGGGCCGCATTCCGGCGGTCGTCTACGGCCACAAGGAGCCGCCCCAGCCGATCTCGCTGGCCCGCGGCGACGTCTGGCTGATGATCAAGAAGTCGGCTCACCTGACCGAGCTCAAAATCGGCGACAAGACCGAGATGGCCCTCGTCAAGGACATCCAGTGGGATCACCTCGGCAAGGAGATCATTCACCTGGACTTCGCGCGGGTCGACGCACAGGAGCAGGTCCACACCGAGGTCAAGCTCGAGTCCCACGGCACCGCGCCGGGTGTGAACGAGGGGGGCCTCGTCGAGTTTCTCGTGCATGTCTTGCCGGTGGTCTGCCGGGCCACCGCGATCCCGGATGTGATCAAGATCGAGATTGGTGAACTCCATGTGGGCGACAGCGTCCACGTGCGCGATCTGCCGCTCCCCGAAGGTGTCACGACCGACGCGGACCCGAACCTGCTCCTTCTGCACGTCATCGGACGCCCGGTGGTCGGTGCCGAGGAGGGTGAGGCCGGCGCCGGAGGAGAAGGCGGGGGTGAGGCCGGCGCAGGAACAAAGAAGACGGAACCTGAGGAGTGATCGCGGTCGTGTCGGCATCCGTCGGCCCGCTCGTCGCATGACCCATGAGGAAGCTGGTGGTTGGCCTGGGAAACCCGGGCTCGAAGTACGACGAAACGCGACACAACATCGGCTTCGAGGCGCTCGACCGGCTCGCCGTCGGATGCCCCGACGCCGGTTTTACACGCAAGTTCGACGGCCTGTTCGCGGATTCCGAGATCGACTTCCGTCGCGTCCTGCTGTTGAAGCCCCAGACGTTCATGAACCTCAGTGGTCGGAGCGTGCGACAGGCGGTTCAGTTCTACAAACTCGACCCGGCGACGGACCTCCTGGTTCTCTGCGATGACCTGACCCTGCCACTGGGGCGCGTCCGAATCCGGAGGGGGGGCTCCGACGGTGGTCAGAAGGGCCTCCGTGACATCGCCGCCCAACTCGGGACGCAGGACTACGCCCGGCTTCGCATCGGGATCGGCGATCGGGGCCTCGTCGATGCCGCCGACTTCGTTCTCAGCCGGTTCCGCGCCGCCGAACGGTCCGTAATTGATGACACCCTGATCGCGGCCACGCAGGCCGTGGCCGTGTGGGTCACCCAGGGACTCGACGCCGCGATGAACCGATTCAATGGCCCGAAGGACACCGTTGCTTGAGGGGGAACCCGGACCTGATCGTATCGCCCGGCCGCGTTGTTCGGTCAACCAGCCGGTAGGAGGCGAGCGGACAATCACCGGTCCCTGACTCATCCTAGCCCGTGATCGCTCGTTGTCCTGATCTACCACTACTATTGCTGGCCACCGAGAAATTCTCTGCCGAGGAGCTCCGAACTTGCCTGCTAACATTTACGAGGGAATGTTCTTGCTGGACAGCACGAAGGCGGCCGTGAACTGGGACGCCGCCGTTCAGCACGTGCATGACATCCTGACGAAGCACAACGCCGAGATCGTCGCCAGCCGACAATGGGACGAACGCCGGCTCGCCTATGCCGTTGAGGGGCACAAGAAAGGTAGCTATCTCCTGACCTTCTTCCGGACCGATGGCTCCGATCTGAAGGAGATCTCTGCCGATTGCCGCCTCAGCGACATGGTTCTGCGGGAACTGATCCTGAAGGTCCACCCGAAGCTGGCGGACCACCTTGTCAACCAGGCGATGACCTCCACGCCGGCGGCCGACGAGGAAGCGGCCCGCGGCGATGACGACGACCGTCGCCGCCCACGCCGCGACCGAGATCGCGACCGCGACCGCGACCGCGACCGCGATTGAGGGGTTCGCTCTCCCCGATTGATACGAGGCGCTCCGGTCGTCCCTGCCCTCCGAGTCCCAGAACGGTGTTCCGGATTGGCCGATTCGCCGGAAGCGGATGCTCGACGTGGCCTTGTGCCAATCGATCTGGTATGGTAGCCTTCGGCCAGGGGGACACCTGTCTACGTATTTCGTGACGGCATACACCGGGGCGGACCACCGCTCGAGCAGGCCGGGGAGGTCAACCACGATGGCCAGTCTGAACAAGGTCTTCCTGATCGGTAATCTCACACGCGATCCCGAGCTACGCTACACGCCCAGCAACCACGCCGTGACGGACCTAGGGTTGGCGGTCAATCGCATCTTTAGCACCCGCGAGGGGGAGCGACGCGAGGACACGCTGTTCGTCGACGTGACCGTCTGGAACCGACAGGCCGAGAACTGCTGCCAGTACTTGAAGAAGGGGCGAACGGTCCACGTCGAGGGCTATCTCCGCCTGGATTCCTGGGACGACCGTACCACCGGCGAGAAACGCACAAAGATCAAGATCGAGGCCGAACGCATCCAGTTCCTCGATGGCCGTCGCGAGGACGCCGGAGCGGGATCGAACATGGCTGCTGACGACGACTACGGTGCCCCACCCGCACGTTACCAGCGTTCCGCGCCGGATTCCCGCGGTAGCTCCAACGGTCCTCCCTCGCGTAATCTCGGCCCCGGCCCCGCTCCTGAACCCCTGAGTCGACGCCCCAACGCCCCCGAACCTGAATCCGACGAACCCGACGAAGACATCCCATTCTAACCTGAGTCGATCCGATCGCGAACGGCCCGATTTGTACGGAACGTCGGTCGCCGAGCGGAGCGAATGCCTTCGGAGTTCCCGCAACATGGCGAAGACGACCCACAAGAAATCGGCAAAGTCCAAGTCTGGTACTGCTGCGCAGGCAACCGCAACGATCCGCCAGCCTGGTGTCGAGCGTCGCAAGAACCATCCCATGCGGGCCAAGAACGGCTTCATGAATGTTCTGTTGACCCACACGGTGCCGCATGTCGGCAAGCCTGGCGAACTTGTTCGGGTTCGCCCCGGTTTCGCGCGCAACTACCTGCTTCCCCAGGGCCTGGCAACGTTCGCGACCCCGCACAATCTGCGTATCGTCGAGCGGCACCGCGAACGGCTCCGACAACTCGAAGAGGCCAAGCGGGCCGATCTCGTCAATCTTGCGGCTCAGATTTCCCAACGTTCTTTGACGATCGAGGCGAACGCGAACGAGGAAGGTCACCTGTACGGCTCGGTCAACGCCGACCAGATTGCGGCCGCTCTCCAGGCCGACAACTTCCCGATCGAGGCCGAGAACGTGAAGCTAGAAGGCCCGTTGCGGGAACTGGGCCTGTACACGATCCAGCTTTACCTGGGTCAGGACATCACCACCGAGGTCAAGCTCTGGGTCGTCCCGACTCACACCGAAGAGGCCCCCGAGGGCTGACGGTCTTCAGCGACTCCGACCTATGCCTTCCGCTCGAAACCAACGATCCGCGCCCTGCGCAGGGTGCGGATCGTTTCGTCTGGAAGGGTACCAACGTTGTTAGAGATCTGCTACCCGATCATCTCTTCCCGATCGCTTCCATGCGTTTTGACTCTGACGTGTTGTGGACCATCTGGGCGGTTTTTCTGTTGCTCGTGATGGCGTCACGCCGATACCATTGTTCAGTAGGTCCGGCTGCGAATCATTTCCTCGTCTCAGACGGAGGCATCCACCTGCGCAGGGATGTTCGAGAGTTCCTGGCGCATCGGTGGATCGACGGAACGCGGGCCGGCTCATGGCCGTGGGGTGGGCATCTGGTCTTAAAGTCCAGAGGTTCTGTTCCTCGGCTCGACTCGATCGGAGGGAGTCTGGTCGACGATGTCTCTAACCGGCAAGCACGCCAACGGGAATGGCCACGGCTACGGTCGCCAACTCGGCGACTCCGCCAGCGGTGTTGCCAGCTCCTCCCTTGGGGCAGGCCCGCTGGGTGATCGTCTGCCGCCTCAAAATTTGGAGGCCGAGGAGGGCGTTCTCGGGAGCCTCTTGCTCGACAATGATGCTCTCCACGATGTCATTCCGATCCTGAAGGTCGAGGACTTCTACCGCGACAGTCACCAGATCGTTTACCAGGCCATTCGCGATCTATACGACCTCGGCCGCGCCGTTGATTCGATCACTCTGGCCGAGGACCTCACCCGACGAGGCGTCTACGGCAAGATCGGCGGTGAGGAACTGCTGGAACAGATCGTCTCGTCGGTTCCGCACGCGGCCAATGCCCGATACTACGCCCAGATCGTCCGGCAGAAGGCTGTCCAACGCGAGATCATCGAAAGCTGCAATGTGATCCTCCGCGAAGGCTACTCCAATAGCCTGACGTCCGACGAGTTGCTGGAACTGGCCGAGAAGCGGATCTTCGCCATCGCCGAGGAGCAGATCAGCGGCGAGACGGTCGAGTTGAAGGATGTCGTCACCAAGGCCATGGACCGGATCGCCCTGAGGGCCGAGCACAAGCACCCGACGACCGGAATTAGCACCGGTTTCTACGAGCTCGACGACATGCTCGGGGGCCTCCAGCCGACCCAACTCGTCATCGTGGCCGCTCGCCCCAGCATGGGAAAGACGGCGTTCGCATTGAACCTCTGCGAACATGCGATCCTGGAACGTCGCACCGGCGTGCTGTTCGTCAGCCTCGAAATGGGCGAGCTGGAACTCGCCGAGCGGCTACTGTGCGCGCAAGTCGCGTGTCGACGGCCACAAGCTCAAGACAGGACATGGATTGAGCACGAGCGAGATGAGAAAGCTCGGGGATGCGTATGGCGAATTGCAGAATGCGCCCCTGTTCATCGACGACACCCCCGCGCGGAACATGCTCCAGATCACGGCCAACGCACGTCGCCTGAAAATGCGACAGGACATCGGCCTGATTGTCGTCGACTACATCCAGCTCATCGACTCGGAGAACAGCCGAGATAGCCGTCAGGAGCAGATCGCCAAGATCAGCCGACGGCTCAAGACCCTCGCTCGGGAGCTTCAGGTTCCGGTCATCGCTCTCTCCCAACTCAACCGCGCGGTTGAGAACCGAGAGGATCGCCGCCCGCGCATGGCGGACCTTCGCGAATCAGGCGCCATCGAGCAGGATGCCGACCTGGTCCTGCTGCTGCATCGCCCGGAATATTACGACCCGAATGATCAGCCTGGCATCGCTGAGGTCATCGTCGCGAAGAACCGAAGCGGTGCCACCGGCACCGCCAAGATGACCTTCCTCAAGAACATCACCCGGTTCGAGAACCTCGCGGCGGTCAACGACCCGCTGGAAGGCGCGTTCTGACTGACCCCCGCCGCCCCGGGCCATGACAGTCATCCCGATCGATCACTTCGCCTTGACGCGTTCGTCAAATCGGGCTAGCTTCCCCCGATCCTGTCGCCGATACGTCGTGGTCCACATCCGACAGATTCCCCTCGTACTGAATTGATCGGCGCCGGTTGCGCGGGCTCCACGCAACCGGTTTCGCGGACAGACCGCTCGAACCGACGCGCCGGTCTTGCTCCCCCCAAGGCCGCCGGCTTCCCATCCCAACACTCAGGCCCGAGGGATCTGATGAACCATCGTGCCGTCTCGGCCCTCACGCTGGGGTTGGCTCTCACCGGATGCGCCCAGAGTCGCTCGGCGCAGCCCCCGTCGCGGGCATCCGACCCGATCGGTTTGGGTGTTGGCCTGCCTCCGGTACGCGAATCGATCAACGCCGGATTGCCCCCCGGATCGGCCACGACCGCGCCGATGTCGATTGTGGGTCAACGCTCGATCCGCAGTCTGGATGGCGACGCTGCCTCGCCGGTTCGCATCAAGAACCTGCCATCACTGCGAGAGTCGATCAACGCCGGCCTGCCCCGCGTGGGTGTGGCCGCCCAGCGAAGTGATCACATCTCGTCACCAACACGTTCAACCACGAGCATGGTTGCTCCGATCGCGATTCGAGACTCTGCCGCCTTGCCGATCCAGAACGCTATCCGGGTCCCCGAGCCGAATCCGGAGATCATGGCCCCTGTGAACCTGCCGGTCTTGCCACCCGATCCGGTGACGCTATCGCGTGAAACGGCGCCGGTACCACTGGTCCGGGAACCCGAGTCGGTCGCCGCGACGATCGACCCGTCGGTCAACCGTACATCGGCGACTCATGAGGAGCCCGACGACTCGCAGGTGATGGCGATCGCGGTGGAGAAGGCCGAGAAAGAGGCCATACGCTCGGGGCTGGCGCGGGGAACAATCGTTGGGCTCTCGGTGGCGACTGTCGATGGTGAGCACATCTCCCTGGCCGAGTTGGTCTCCGGCGTCGAAGACTATCGCACGACCTACATCCCCGATGGGCAGAGTCTCACAAACGAGGAGCGAAATCAGCTTGCCGGAATCATTCTCCAGCAACTCATCGACCGCACCCTCCTGATTCAAGAAGCGAAGCGACGGCTACTGACCTCGGAACAAAAAGAGAAAATGTTCAACGAACACGTCGGCAAGCAGTGGCAGGAACAGGAAATTCCCAAACTCTGCCGCAAAAACAAGGTCAAAAACGAGTATCGAGCTGCGCCAGGTTCTGGAGGAGAAGGGCAGATCCCTGGACTTGATGGAGGAGTCGTTCCGCAAGGGGGCACTGGCTCGTGAATTTCTCCAGATGCAGATGCAGGGGCGTGTGGCAACCCCTGGTACTCCGCAGAAGCTTAGCGGCTATTACCACGCGCACCTGGACGAGTTCCAGCAACCCGCCCTGATTGTCTGGCGCGAGATCGTCGTGAAGCCCGGCGACGGTGAGCGTGCCGAGGCACTTCGCAAGGCCGCATCACTGCGCGATCAACTCCAACGCGGGGCAGACTTCGCCACCCTGGCCCGCTCTCAGAGTGAGGGACCGACGGCCGCCAAGGGGGGATCGTGGGAGACAGGCCCCGGGGCGTCCATCTCCCCCGCGGTCAACGAGGCACTTGAACGGCTTCCGATCCAGCAGGTGAGTCCGCTCCTGGAAGGGCCTCACGGGTTCCACATCATCCGTGTCGAGTCCCGCCGTCCGGCCGGACCGAAGCCCTTCGAGGAGGTGCAACGAACCATCACGACGAAGCTCCAGGAAGAGGCATTCCGCAAGGAGATGGAGGAGTACATCGCCAAGCTGCGTGAGCATGCCATCGTCACCTCCATGTTCGAGGGCACGGAGAGTGCCCCCGCTGGCATGCGTGACGACGTGACTCGACGAGCGTCGGCGTCGTCCCCTTGATCGCGACTCTTCGATCCGGCACCATGGGCCGTACCCGCGACTGGCACCTCGGACTTCTCTCTCCGGAGACACTCGGCCCATGAATCATTCTCCCGGACACTCCCGAATCGTGTTGCGTGGTGCCGTTCCTCTGGTTCTCGCCCTACACTCGACAGTGATGCTCGCCGGTCGACCGAGCCGGGCCGAGGAACCTGTTCGACGACCGAACGTCCTGTTCCTGTACACCGACGACCAGGCCCGCTGGGGCATGCGGACCTTCGGAAACGCCGAGATCCAGACGCCGAACATGGACCGGATCGGCCGCGAGGGCGCAGTCTTCGTCAATGCGTTTACGACCACGCCGGTCTGCTCACCCTCTCGCGTCGGCCAGTTTTGTAGCCGCTACGGCACGGAAGTCGGCATCACTGACTGGATCAACCCGATGGCGGAACCGGACCTGGGGCTCGACCCCTCGTTGATCGGCTGGCCTGAGCTGCTCAAGGCGTCCGGCTACGCCACGGCCCTGTTTGGCAAATGGCACCTCGGTGATCTCGACCGTTATCATCCCACCGGTCAGGGCTATGACCACTTCTTCGGCTTCCGAGGTGGTGGGAACCGACCGATCGACCCGACGCTGGAGAAAGACGGCGTCGAACAAAAGTTCGAGGGCTCACTCCCGGACCTCCTGGTCGACGACGCGATCGAGTTTATCAGAAGCCACCAAGACCGGCCTTTCCTGGCGTCGGTTCACTTCCGGGCGCCGCATGTGCCTTATGCCCCAGTCCCCAAGCAAGATTCGGCCCCCTACCTCGATTTCGACCCGACCCTTCCCGACCCGCCCGGCTTGACCTTGCCCATCGACCGGACGAAGAAACTGACCCGCGAGTATTACAGCAGCATCCATTCGGTCGATCGTAATGTGGGCCGCTTGTTGAAGCTGCTCGCGGAGCTGAAACTGGCCGACGACACGATCGTGATCTTCACGAGCGACCACGGCTACCAGATCGGCCACAACGGGCTGTGGCACAAGGGAAACGGGGTCTGGCTGGCCGAGGGGCATTCGGGGCGGCGGCCGAACATGTTTGAGGAGTCGATCCGCGTTCCTCTGGTGGTGCGCTGGCCGGGTGTCGTCAAACCGGGGACGACGATCGATCAGGTCGTCAAGCAGCTCGATTTCTTTCCCACGCTCCTGGACATGGCCGGGGTTGGGACACCTCCGAACCTCAAGATCCACGGTCGTAGCTTTGCCCCGATCTTGAAGGGCGAACCCGTGGAGTGGAACGACACCCTGTTCGGCCAGTACGACATGCACCACGGGGCGATTGCACGGATGCGAATGATCCGCACGCCTGACTGGAAGCTGATCCGCCACTTTGAACCGGGCGTCGAGGACGAGATGTTCGACCTCGCCCACGACCCGGAAGAAAACGAGAACCTGGCGAATTCATCAACGTACCGTTCGACCTACGAAACCTTGAATACCCAGTTGCTCGCCTGGATGAGATCGATCGGGGACCCCCTCACCACCGAGACGCCTTGACACGACCAGTGCAGAACAGGCCGATGTCCGAGTGTCCGATGGCCGAGGACGGAACTGATCGCGAAGAATCAATCGGTCCTTGTTCCCCGGTCCTCGCTCCTCGGTCTTTCCCGGTCCCCGGTCCCCGGTCCCCGGTCCTTGGCCATCGGTCCTCGGCCATGCAAAACCGTCCGTTTCTGACGGCCTCAAGAACATGAGATTCGCAAGGGCCGAAACCCGATCGCGTCGGCGGCGACGCAGTGGTAACGGACCCCTCGGACTTCTCCCTGTACCGCGAGAGGCCACTGGCTCTCGGCATGGAGATGACCGTAGAGACACGCCGTCACATCTGCGGATTCGAACTTCGCGACGCAGGGATTGGGACGGCGGTAGTCATCGAACGGCGGGTAGTGCCAGAGAACATAAAGGGGCGCGTTGCCGACTCGCAGGTCGACCGCTCGCTCCAGAGCTTGGTCGAGAGCGGCAAGCTCCTGTTCGAGCAGGGGAGGCGCGATGGAATTCGGGTCGTCGGATGGCACGGGGACACCCTTCGTGCCGCAGACGATCCGGCCGCCGACCTCCACTGCATCGCCGCCGACAACGAACATGGAAGGGCGCATCATCGGTCGAATCGCCTCGACTCGGTTGAACCAGGCGTCGTGGTTCCCGGCGGAGAGGACCTTGGTTCCGGGCAACCGAGCGAGCCACGAAAGGTCCGGCTGAAGGTCGCGGTGGTTTCGAGCCATCGAGAGGTCGCCCGGCAGGAGCACGAGGTCTTTACGCGCGACGACTTCGCGCCACTCCCGTTCGATCTTCTCGGCATGGTCACGCCAGCGCGCGGCGTAGCGTTCCCGGCGATCGGGTCGGGCGAACGAAAGGTGGAGGTCGGAGATACCCCAGACGTTCACGATCGGCCTCGACGTTGCGAACGTCTTCTCGAGGATCAACCTAGCGTCAGAAACGCTGCAAATGAAGCGCGGCGCCGAACAGGAGCACGGCCAGCCCGAGGACAAGCAACACGATCAACGGGATCACCTGAAGGTATCCCAGGATCAGGCCGACTGTCACCAGGCCATGACCTTCGAGCGATCCGTTGGATTGCTTGATCTCGCGACGCGCTTGATGCCCGGTCATGACGGCGAGGATCGCGGCGATAATAGGCAGGATCGTCCACGCGGCGATCCCGCTGGCCAGGCAGATGACGGCGGTCGAGCTGGTCGACACCGAATGGTGTTCCCGAGAAACCGTCTTCGTATGCCCGAGATCGTCGGCCAGTTCTCCAGGACTAAAACCGTATGCGTATTCGTGAGAGGATCGAGGCTTGCCCTGGAGTTCCCCGGATTGGCCCACCTCGTCCCAGGTCGGCGGCTGCATGACGGCCGCTCCGCATTGCGGGCAGTACCGCGCCCTTGCGGGCAATGGAGCCTCACAGAAGGTACAATGCATGGCTCAAGGTCCTTCGAGAATTCCTCGTCCGTTCATTCTCGCCCGATCAGAGCGATCGGTCCAGGCCATGCGATCCGGAGCCCGGTCGATCCGCGAGCTTCAGGAATACGCCTCCTGGCACCCGGACAATGACCTTCATGGTTCTTGCGAATACACTGGGAGGAGGCGACGTAAGGTCTTCGATCCACGGTTCGGAGTATTGCATGACCACCCCGGGTGACATCCAGGGGACGGAACCGTCCATCGACCGACTCGCGCCGACGAAACGGCCCACCGCCCCGGTCGTGATGCGGCAGGTCTGGTCACACCTGTTGTTTCTGCACTGGGCTGTGCCGGTAGAGGTCTTGCGACCGTTGATCCCCGAAGGTCTGGAGGTGGACACGTTCGATGGTCGGGCTTACGTCGGGCTCGTCCCATTCGCGATGAGCGGTGTCCGGCCGGTGGGTGTGCCATCGGTTCATTGGCTCTCGAACTTTCTCGAAGTGAACGTCAGAACCTACGTCCACCGGGGTGGTCGCGATCCCGGCGTCTGGTTCTTCAGTCTCGACGCGGCGAACCCGGTGGCGGTAGCGCTGGCTCGGTGGTCCTGGCACCTGCCCTACCACAACGCCCGGATGAGCATGGTCGAGTCCGGGGTCGGCGATCCACGGACGCAGCCGGTAATCACTTACCGTTCGTCACGATGGGGCAGCCCCCGGCATCCGGCCTTTTGCGACCTCAGCTACACGCCGGAAGGAAGGCCCGCGGAGGTCACGGCCGGAACGCTCGCGCATTTCCTCATCGAGCGTTACATTCTCTATGCGCAACGGGGAACGAAGCTCTACCAAGGCCGGGTCCATCACGTTCCCTACCCTGTTCAGGCGGCCGTGTTACACCACCTGGACGAAACCCTCCTCGATGCCGCGGGCATCGCGTGTCCCGAGGAGTCACCACTGGTTCACTATGCCCGAGGGGTCGATGTGCGGATCTATCCGATACATCGCGTCGCGTCATAAGTTGAGGAGCGGTGGTTTACCGTCCCACGTTGCAAAGTGAACGACTTTTGAAGGGAAAAACGACAAATGACCACGCCAAGCACTCCGTCTCGCGAGGAAATCGCCGGGCAACTGAGAACCATGCAAATCATTTGCGGTTCCCTGATAGCCGGAGTGACGATCTTCCTGTTCATGACCTTTGTCGTGCGGAGCGGCGAGGATGCGATCATCGTCCAGGACCGGTTGGACCTCTCCTCGGTGCTCGTGCTCATCGCTCTCCTCGCGGCGGGACTGTCTCTGCTGATGTACTACACTCTTCCGACGCTGGTCATCGCCGGCCAGCGTCAGGCGCTGGCATCTGGGCAGACCGACCTGGTTTCGAAAAAATTGGACAGATCGACGAACGAGACCGTCGCGCTCGCGGCGATCTATCAGACCCAGATGATCATTGGCCTGGCGCTCCTGGAGGGGGCCGCATTTCTTAATACGATTGTCTTCATGCTCGAAGGCCGGGCGTTGAACCTGGGCATTGCCGTCGCGCTGGTCGTGTTCATGGCGACCCGATTCCCGACGCGCACTCGACTCGACGACTGGATCGCGGAACAGGGTCGACTTCTCCAGGACGAGGCAAGCACGACGTGACGTGATTGAGCATGCTTCGAGTCGGCCGCGGTCCGGCGCTCAATCCAGGCGGATCATGCCTCCGCGCTGGCCCACGAACGGGTTCTCGCGCTTCTCGATCCCGATCGTCGTGGCCGGGCCATGACCGGGAAGGACGATCGTCGCGTCGGGCAGGCGGAACAACTTCTGACGGATCCCGGCAAGGAGCGTCTCGCCGCTGCCGCCAGGGAAATCGACCCGGCCGACCGATCCGGCGAACAGAACGTCCCCCCCAAAAACGAACGGAGGGTCGAACTGGTCGCAGACATACACGACCGACCCCGGACTGTGGCCGGGGACCTCGTGGACCAGGAACGAGAACCCCGCCACGTCGCATCGTTCCCCTTCACCGACAAGTCGGTCGGCTGGCGGGCTCAGGATCGGCATCCCGAACGGACGACTGAGGTTTGCCTCGTCGTCGGTGAGCATGTGGGCGTCCCCTCGACCGATGACCAGCGGGGCGGTCGGGTACGCCTCCTTCATGGCGGCATTGCCCGCGATGTGATCGGAGTGTCCGTGTGTGTTCAAGATGGCGGTCAGCCTGCGTCCTGTCCTCGCCAGCAACGCCAGGATCGTCTCGGGCTCAAACCCCGGGTCAATCACGATCGCGTCCTCCGTCTCGGGACGCCACGCGACATAAGAGATCTCGTCGAAAGGCGCCGAGACGATTGGTTCGATCGTGTAATCACCGTCCGCCATCCTGGTAACTCCTCGTTCCGACACAGCGGTTTTCCGACGCGCCTTGAGTGTACCAACTCAACCCGGAAACCGTCCCTGGGTTGTAAGCTTGGTCTGCGATGGTTGTAATAAAGTGAAGCCCTGTGGCTTGACCATGTCTCGAACACACTCGATATCCACCAGAACCCCGTTATTCCCCCAACTAACCTGGGTTTTTTTTCTTGCGGCGCACGGTCTAGTTTTTGCAAGATGGGTCGATTGTGTCCCGATCCTGGTATGCCATCCCGAGATGCGACTCCGGGGCGCCCAACCCGTCTCCACGAACTCTCGATGCTCACGCTCGAACCGGAGCGATAGACATTCGACCTTTCCGGCGTCGGCCGGTGGAAGGAACGTGTGCCCCATGCACGTCGACCGCATCCTGCAATCTGGGGAGAGAGAGGCCTCGGGCCGTCGAACAGGGCTCTGGGTTCTTGTCGGGCTCGCCTTGATGGCCCCTGTGGCCACCCTGGCTGACCCTCCCGATCCAGAACGGGATACGGGCCCGACGGGATCGGCTGTTCTGGCCCTCGAGGTCGAGAGCGGGTCCGCTTCGATCGGCCCGGCCGGGCCGATCAAGACGGTCACTCGCGTTGCCACGAAGACCAACGACTCACGCCCCCTGCCTCGCCCGAAACCGTCGCTCGATCACGATGGAGTGGACCGCGAACGCTCCCCCTCGATCTCGGCGGAGATTGACGACCCGATCGTCCGAGCCAGGCGGCTCATCGCGGAATGCAAGGCACGGTACGAGACCGAGATTGTCGACTACTCCTGCCTGTTCTTCAAGCGAGAGCGGATTGGCGGTCGGATGACGCCCCAGTATGTGATGCACATGAAGGTCCGCACTCGCCCAATGAGCATTTACCTCAAGATGCTCCGCCCCGACTCGCGGGCCGGTCGCGAAGCGATCTACGTGTCGGGGCGACACGGAGGCAAGGCGCTTGTTCATGATATCGGGTTCGGGAAGTTCCTCGCCGGTACGCTCGCCATGGACCCCCGCGGCGCCCGGGCGATGGAGGACTGTCGCCACCCGATCACCGAGGCCGGCTTCGGTCATCTGCTGAACACGCTCTCGGAGGCGCTGGGCCGTCGAGATGACGCACGGCGAGACCCAGGTCACGATCGGTTCCAACGCACAGGTGGGGGATCGGTCCTGCACCCTGATCGTCTCGACGCACCCGGAACGGCAATCCGACTTCATGTTCCACAGCGTGAAGGTCTACATCGATCGCGAGTTGGGGCTGCCGATTCGTTTCGAAGCCTACGACTGGCCGGAGCGACCGGGCCAACCGCCGAAGTTGGTCGAGGAATACACCTACACCAGTCTGAAGCTCAACATCGGCTTGACCGAGCGCGATTTCGACCCCTCGAATGATCAGTATTCGTTCGGACGATTTTGATCGGTCATGACGCGCCCGCGCACTCTGACGTGACTGTTACCAGGATGGGCACCCGGCCCGTGAGACCGCCTCTCACAGGTTCGGGGGCCCATCCTGGTCTGCAACAACGAAACCTTGGTAACAAACGGCCGGCGCGATCGACACAATCCTCACGTCCCCGCATCCTCCCGGCCGATATCACGGCAGGCGAACGCGGACGAGCGGCATCTGGTAAGCCGTCCGCAGGGGGTCGAAGCGACCTTGGCAGGCGGGTGGGCCTCCGCTAGAATCCGCCCCGCCTGAGCTGTCGCCGAACTCCCAGGACGAGGAGCCCGGCGATGCGACTGCGGCGTCCCCATCAATCGGCCCCTTGCCTCACCGACGCCCAGGCCCGAACAGGTCGACCGCCTCGGTCCCCGCGAGTGGAATCGCCGGGCCCGGTCGCCGTCCAAACTGTCCACGGAAGGAGACGCTCGATGAGCACGGTCCCGACCCCCAAGGCCCAGCAGGTCCGGGTCCATATCCGGTGGATGATCCGCCGCGACATGCCCGAGGTCCTCGCCATCGAGCATACCAGCCAGGAGTTTCCCTGGTGCGAGGAGGAGTTCCTCCGCGTCCTCCGGCAGCGGAACTGTATCGGCATGGTCGCCGAGCACGGTGAACGGGTTGTCGGGTTCATGATTTACGAGTTGCACAAGACACGCTTGCAG
The DNA here is from genome assembly GCA_963779675.1 of uncultured Isosphaeraceae bacterium. Taxonomy (GTDB): domain Bacteria; phylum Planctomycetota; class Planctomycetia; order Isosphaerales; family Isosphaeraceae; genus CAVZZM01. The sequence goes on along the minus strand of CAVZZM010000008.1, from coordinate 415,155 downwards.
GTCTTGAACTTCGCGGTCCATCCGGAATTCCGTCGCCAGGGGGTCGGTCGCCAGATGGTGGCCAAGCTCGCCGGCAAGCTCTCCAGCCACCGACGGACCCGGATCGCCCTGTTGCTCCGCGAGACCAGCCTGGAGTCGCAATTGTTCTTCAAGGTCCAGGGCTTCCGCGCTTCAGAGGTCATTCGCGAGTTCTTCGAGGACACCAGCGAGGACGCCTACGTCATGCAGTATCTCTATGATGATTCACTCTCCGACGAACATACGAGTGTCCCCGTCAACCGGATCGCTCGCCAGTATGAGAACTGAGGTTTGGTCGACCAACTGACCAAACCGAGTCAGGCTCGATCAAGGATTGCCGATCACCGTCGTGCGTGGTTCCCTCCAGGGCGAACCACGCACGACGGCGTTTCTGGTAAGGCCCGATTCTCCGGCCGTAGAGGGCTCGGCCAACCAGGAATTGCTCACGCTCGACGGTTGAGAATGGTGTATACTCGCCTCAACGCCAGACCGGGCCTTTGATGCCCGGTGTTGGTTGGCCGCGCGTGATTGAGGACCTTGCCGCACCGCAGCGGTTGCGACCTGGGGCCTTCGCTCCAAACGGAGAGTGGGCCGTCTAACGGGCGTCAGTCCGGTTGTTACGCACCAGTGCCCGGCCTCTCGCCGTGACGATGCGGCCCGAAGGCCGGGCCGGCCACCACGAAGGAGCACCTTGTGTTGGAGAGGGAACTCCCCCGCCCCCCGTCGGTCGCGGATGAGTCGACTGGCGAAGCCCGATCGTCCCCGAGCCCCCGGGCCCGTACGGCTCTGGTTCTGTTCGCTCTGATGGTGACACCCACACTGACGGCCATCTGGCTGGTTCCGGGGTTCGTCACCCAGGATGGGCCGGCTCACCTCTACAACGCACACCTGCTCCTTGAATCGCTCGATGAGTCCTCGGCAGCCTCTCCCGCCTATGAGGTGCGCTGGCGACTGATCCCGAACTGGGCCGGGCATCTCGTCTTGATGGGCCTGATGGCGCTGGGTGCTTCGCCCTGGCAAGCGGACCGCGTGCTGATGTCGGTGACGCTTGTGGGCCTGGCAGGCGCGATCCTCTGGCTGCGATGGCGGGTTCGAGGCGTGCCGGGACTGTCGGTGTCCGCCCTGATCGCGGTGCTGCTGGCGCTGAATGTGACGTGGCTGCTCGGTTTCTCCAGCTTTCTCCTGGGCGCCTGCCTGTTCCCCGTCGTGCTCGGCGTGTGGTGGGAGCGGCGCGACCGGCCCGGCCCGGCCCTGGCGGCGATCGTCGCGGGTACTCTGGTCGCGGCCTACTTCGCGCACGTGGTCGCCCTGGGCCTGACTGTCGTCGGCCTGGTCGTGCTGACGGCGACGACGCCCGGTTCGCCTTCCTTGCGACGCCGCCGATGGCTCTGGACCGTGGTGGGTCTTGCTCCGTTACTGCCCCTGGCCGTGCTGTATCGCTCGATCATGAGCGGGGGCGGCGCGATCGATCCACTCTGGATGGAGCTGGACGATCCCCTTTCACTGGCCTCCTGGAGGACCCGGTTGACGTGGGTCGATCCGCTCACGCTGGGCAGCAAGGCCGCGTTGCCGTTCGTGAGCGGCCGTTGGCCTGGATTCGCGCTGCTGACCCCGGTCCTCTGGACCAGTCTGGGGTTGGCCGCCCTGATCGCGGGAACGATCGCTCGATCCCGGCCGCCCAGGGCTGAAGATGCCGGAGGCGCACCAGACAACCACGAAACGCCGGTGTTGTCTGTCCAGGGCCCTGCGCGGCTGGGCGGTCCTCGCGGTCCTGCTGATCGTCGGCGGTGTGGTCGGGCCGGACACGCTTGGAGAAAAGCACGGGAACTACCTCTCCCAGCGGGTCGTACTGATGGGGCTGATTGCGCTGGTTCCGCTGTTTGATCTCGGAGTGAGTCGAACTTTCACGCGTCTGGGTGCCGCGGCCCTCGGGATCGCCTTGGTGGTGCAGTCGGCCTTCGTATGGGACTATGCCCTGCAATCCAACCGGGTCGTGCCGGCCTTTCTTCGGGCGACGCCTTACATCGATCGCGGGGACCGGGTCGGAACGCTGCTGCTCGACCTCCGGCCGGAGTTCCGGGCGAACCCCTTACGACATGCCGGCACGCTACTTGGCGTCGGGACCGGCGGGGTCGTCTGGTCGAATTACGAGGCGGCCCACTATTATTTCCCGGTCCAGGTCCGACCCGGGATCGCACACCCTCCGGTGCTGGCGTTCGAGGAAATCTCGATCCTCGACGCGCCGGAGGCCGCCCGGGAGCGGGCGGACGCCTGGGCCGAACTGCTCGCGGAACACCAACACTCGATCGACCTGCTCGCCGTCTGGGGGAATGACCCGCGGGGGCTCGACCCGATCACCGCGCGTTGGTTCACGACGGTGGCCCGCGAGGGCCGCCTGCGCATCCTGCGACGTCGTGAGCCGCTCCGGACGGGCTCGACGGCGACGCCCGGCGATGCCATTCGGATCGACGATTCGCCGAAACGGTCCAATGACGGTTCGTCTCAGCTTGCCGGCTTCCGGGAAAGCGTGAAGCGGAAGGCCCCCTCGGTCTCCTCGAACGACGTCGGTCGCGGTCCGCCCGGGTAGCTTGTGCAGAGCGTGGCGGAGTCCCCCTCGACCTTCACGATGCCCCGGACGGTCTGGCCCACGACGTCGGCGGGGCCTTCGCTGATGGTGAAGTCGAGCTGAGTTAGCGAGTCGGTCCCCGCCACGAGGACCGTGGCCACGTAGCGGACGCCGGGAAACTCGACGGTGACGGTTGGCCCCTCGAACGTCCACGTCCCCGGCCCGTCCCCGTCGGGGCCCCGGACGTCCACTCGCCCTGGAGCGACTTCAGAGGAGCGGAAAGCTCGTCGTCCGAGGTCGTTGCGGCGGCGATCACTCCTACCAACGACACCATCACCGCCATCTGGAACGCTGCCGAACCGATCGCTCGCCTCATCGACGATCTCCTCATCAACATCGTTGCCGACACGGCTTCGAGATCACCCGGGGAACCTCCGCCCGATCCGACGAGCCCGGATCGTAACGGACGCTCGAACCACCGACAAGGTTGCCGTTGGGAGACTCGACTGGGCGAGCTTCGAACGCACGACATGGAGGTTCATTGTTGGATTCGGAGCAACCCCGCGCCGGATTCAGTTGCTAAAATCGGACTCACGCACAAGAATAGCGTCAGGAGTGGCCGTTCCCGGTTCGTCGTGCGGTTGCGAGCGCACGACGCGGCCACGTACCTATACGGATCCTGGAGAGCGATCGTGAGACTTCAGACGACCACGGGAAACCCGGCCTTCCGGGCGTTGGAATCGACGGTCGACGACTGGTCGATGTCGGCCAGTAAGGCCGGGACGATGACCGTCCAGGGCACGGCGGTCAAGACGATGATCCTGTTCGCCATCCTGCTGGCCACGGCGGCATGGTCCTGGATCGCGCTGGGGCGGAACCAGTTGACGACGACAATCCTGATCGGCTCGGGAATCGTGGGCTTCGTCCTGGCCCTGATCACGATCTTCAAGCCGACCGTTGCCGCCTATACGTCACCGCTTTACGCGGCGGTCCAGGGTGTGTTCGTGGGCGCGATTTCGGCGATGTTCAATGCGCAGTACCCGGGGATCGTCGTCAACGCGGTCTCGCTGACGATGATGACCCTCTTCGTCATGCTGGTGCTTTATTCGAGCCGTATTATCCGCGTGACCGACAAACTCCGCATGGGGATCGTCGCCGCCACCGGGGCAATCTGCCTCGTCTACCTGATCTCGTTCGTCATGCAGATGTTTGGCATGTCGATGCCGTACCTCCACAGCACGGGCACGATCGGCATCGGCATCAGCCTGGTGATTGTCGGTGTCGCGGCATTCAACCTGCTGCTCGACTTCGACTTCATCGAGAAGGGCGAGGCCCACGGGATGCCGAAGACGTTCGAGTGGTTCGGCGCCTTCGGCCTGATGGTCACGCTGATCTGGCTCTATCTGGAGATGCTTCGACTGCTCTCCAAGCTCCAGTCGCGCGACTGACATCGCGCTTGCCCTCCTCGGGATCAACCGAACGCAATTTCAGGGGCCCCGGCCGGATGCGCTGTCCAGCCGGGGCCCTGAGGTTTTCGGGGCATCACCGGCGCGCCACTCAACATCCGACCGCCGCGAGCGAAAAGACGAGCGATCGGCGGACGGTCGCTGTACGATCGTGCCTCCAACCTGATCGGACGTCGGGGAGGTTCGCCCCGGCGACCGCGGGAACAAACGCAACAGTTCGACACACTCGTCGTGCGATGGGATTCGGGAGCTTCAGACATGCCGCCAGTTTTGTTCGCTTTGTCACCCCTGGTTTGGGTCCTCATCGTGGGCGGGGGCATCCTCGTTTTGTTGCTGCTTTTCGGTGTCGGCATCTACAACAAGCTGGTCACCCTGCGCAATCGTTACAAGAACGCGTTCAGTCAGATTGACGTGCAACTCAAGCGGCGTCACGACCTGATCCCAAACCTCGTCGAGGTCGCCAAGGGGTACATGTCGCACGAGCGTGAGACGCTCGAAGCGGTCATCAACGCCCGCAATCAGGCTGTCAACGCTCAACAACGGGCCTCGGCCAGCCCGGGCGATCCCGCCGCGATGAACAGCCTGGGAGCGGCCGAGGGCCAGCTCACCGGCGCCCTGGGACGTTTGTTCGCACTGTCCGAAGCCTACCCCGACCTGAAGGCCAACACCAACATGCTGGCGCTGCAGGAGGAACTCTCGACGACCGAGAACAAGGTCGCCTTCTCTCGACAGTCGTACAACGACGCCGTGATGACCTACAACACCGAACGCGAGCAGTTCCCCGCCGTCATCTTCGCCAACATGTTCGGATTCGGCCCGGCCCAGCTCTTCGAGATCGAGTCGCCCAAGGAGCGCGAAGCCCCTCGTGTACAATTCTGATTCGCGGGCTATTTAGCTCGGAAACACATCAAATCGGCTGTCATACGGACATTCGTTCTGTTCCCTGTCCCTTGATGACTGTCCCCCGTTGTCTGGAAGCCGCCTCCCTGGAAATGGAAGATGGGTTCAGGGGATGGGGAGTCAATGACAGGGACAGGGACCGCCAACGACCCGCGCTACCCCACACCTTCCAGAACTCATCCGCCCATGGATTTCTTCCAGAACCAAGAGAAGGCCCGCAAGAAGACCGGGCTGCTGGTCGCGTACTTCGTGGTGGCGGTCGTGGGAATCATCGCGTCGATCTACCTGGTCGTCGCGGGCCTGTTCCTCTTCGCCGACACGGACGACGATCGAGCCGCCGTTCGAGCCCTGACGGTCGCCGAACAGTTCTGGAACCCCGCCCTGTTCGGGGCCGTCGCGGTCGCGACGGCCGCACTGGTCGGTGGAGGCAGTCTGTACAAGGTCGCCGCGCTCTCGGGGGGCGGCCACACCGTGGCCGAACTGCTGGGGGGTCGGCCGATCCCGCCCGACACGACCGACCTCGATGAGCGCCGGGTGCTCAACGTCGTCGAGGAGATGGCGATCGCCGCCGGGACACCCGTTCCTCCGGTCTACCTGCTCGATAAGGAGAAGGGGATCAACGCCTTCGCGGCGGGCTTCACGACGGGCGACGCCGTCATCGGCGTGACCCGAGGGACCGTGAACACTCTCTCTCGCGACGAGCTCCAGGGTGTCATCGCCCACGAGTTCAGCCACATCCTCAACGGTGACATGCGGCTGAATATCCGTTTGATGGGCGTGCTGTACGGTATCCTGCTGATCAGCCTGACCGGCTGGATCATCCTCCGCTCCACGACCGGCTTCTACTACCGACTTGGCGCCCGAGACAACAAGAAGGGGGGCAACCCGCTGCCCCTGCTCGGCCTGGCGCTGATCGTCATCGGCTGGGTCGGGGTGTTCTTCGGCCGCCTGATCAAGGCGGCGGTCTCACGCCAGCGCGAGTATCTGGCCGACGCCTCCGCCGTGCAGTTTACCCGGAACCCGGACGGTATCGCCGGGGCGCTGAAAAAAATCGGGGCGCTGTCGGCCGGGTCGAAGATCAAGGACCCGGAAGCCGAGGAGGCGAGCCACATGTTCTTCGGCAACGCGCTCGGAGGCACGGCCCTGTTCGGCCTGCTGGCCAGCCACCCTCCTCTCGCGGATCGGATCCGACGTATCGATCCGTCGTTCGACGGCGACTTTTCTCAGGTCTCTCTGGTCCCGCCAACCCACCGCCTGGCAGCCGCTCAGGCCGAGTTGAGCCGTTCCCGGCAATCCGCCGCGCAGCCGCGAATGCGGTTTAACCCCGCTGAAGCCATTACTCGCATCGGCACGCTCGGCCCGGCGCAACTCGCCTATGCCTCGACGTTGCTGGAGTCGATCCCCGATGGGCTAACGGACGCCGCCCGCGCTCCTTATCGTGCCCGATCGCTGGTCTTCGCCATGCTGCTCGACGACGACGAAAGGGGTACGTTCCCGGCAACTCGCCGGGCTCTCCCGGAACGCAGACGCGGCGGTTTACGAGGAAACGCTGAAAACCGTGCCACAGGTCCAGAAGCTCGACCCCCGATCCCGGCTCCCACTCGTCGAGATGGCCCTGCCCGCGTTGCGGCAGATGTCGGCGGCCCAGTTCCGGACGTTTGTTGCCAATGTCCGGGCGTTGACCGAGGCGGACAATCGGGTGGACCTCTTCGAGTACGCCCTGAGCCGCATGCTCTTGCAACATTTGGGAGTCCACCACGGCGTGGTCAAGCCGGCGGTGGAACGATACCGCAGCGCCGGTCCGCTGGTCGAGCCGACCGGCGTCATCCTCTCCGCCCTGGCCCGCGTCGGCCAGGACGACCCCGACGGCGCCGCCCGCGCCTTCGACGCGGGCGTGCAGGCCCTGAACTGGCCCGAGGCCACGCTCCCGTTCCTGGCCAGCGATGCGATCGGCCTGCAACCGATCGACGACGCGCTGAACCACCCTGGCGTCCGCCGCGCCCCAACTGAAGAAACAGGTTCTCTCGGCGTGCGCGGCGTGCATCGGCGCCGACGGCAAGATCACGCTTGAGGAAGGGGAACTACTGCGTGCCGTGGCGGACGCTCTGAACTGCCCGATGCCCCCACTCGACGTTCCTGCTGGGCCCGACCCGCACGAACCCGCGCCGTAAGTCAACTTGAGGGAGGGCTGATGGGGAAGCCAACGACGCATCCAGGAGGGCGACGGCTCACCTCGGCCGCAAGGCGGGCCAGGCGATCTCCACGCCCTGAGACGTCAGGGCCGCCTGAAAGTGCTTGAGCCGCGCCGCCGAGTGACGCACCGCACGGGGAGACAATTTGGTGTCGAGGCAGAACGCCGCCAGCGCCCCGGCCGCCTCGCCGATGCCCCATTCGACCGGATGGAGCCGGTAGCAGCCGTTCGTGATATGGGTCGTCCCGAGGTTCTTGCACGCCGGCAGCAGGTTTTCCACGCGAACCGGGATCAATGCCCCCAGTGGAACCCGGAACGGCAGCGCGCTGATGTCGATGTAGTTGTCCCCGCCGGTCGAGGGATGGAGATCAATCCGGTAGCTCCCCACACCCACCGAGTCCGGAAACGGCTCCCCCTCGGTCACCTCCTCACCCGTCGCGGCCCGGCGGGCCTCGGTACCAACGTGTTCCTCGACCACCGTGAACTCCGCCTTGATCCGGCGCGACTCGCGGATATAGGGATATTTGGCCAGCCCGTCTTCCGTGCCGACGAGGTCCGGCCGCAGCCGCAAACCCGGCCAGCCAGTCCCGCCGTCGGGACGGGGACACTTGGTCTGCAGCCAGTGGAGCAATGACAGGCTCAGTTGCTTCGCCCGCGCGATGTTCCGGTCCGCCTCCTCGTTCGAGACGCCCACAAGGTTGCCGAGCAAATAGTCGTTTTGCGGCCAGTTGATCAGGGAGATTCCTCCCGGGTACGTGCCGGGGAGGAAGTTCGTGGGGTCGGCGAGCCGTCGGTAGACCCAGAGGCCGCCACCCGGGGGTTGAGGGTCGAACCCGCGAGCCGTGGGTTTGAGGGTCTGAGGGGCGGAGTATGTCAGGCTCAAAAGCGGTCCCGGCCAGGGGGCAGATAGCTCGGGCACATAGTCGCGCCAGAAGTCGTACTCGGCCGGCGGATCGCCCGAGTGGTCCTCCCCTTCGCGATGTTCGATCGCGAAGCAACAGGTGAACGCCTGGTGGTTATCGGGCTGGGGCGAGTCCGGGGCGTGCGGCTCGCCAGTTTGCTCTCGAGACTCGGCGCCGGTGACGAACTCGGCGCCGGCCAACGGTAGCAGGTCGCCTAGCTCGGTGGCGTCGAGAAAGTACGGGGCAATCAGCGTGCGCCTCATCGCCGCTCATCCGGTCACGCACGGTCACGGCGCGAACCTGGTCGCCGTCCACATCGGCCGCGACCGGCTCGTGTTCGAGCAAGACCGTCAGCCGTCCTCCAGAGGCATACGGGGCGAGCATCTCCGTTAACACCGCCAGCGCCACCCGGGGCTCGTGGCACAGGGCCGAGACACTCCCGTTGCCCGGGTCGAGATGCCGACTGGCCCGCGCCTCAGCCGTGAGCGGGTAATGCCGACGGTAGTAGGCTCGTATTCCGTCTCGAAGCGCTCGGTACGAAGCGTTGCACCCGAACTGCTCGATCCAGGGATGCTCGTCGGGCGGAACGGCCTGCTGGGTCATCTGGCCGCCGATCCAGTCGGTCGGTTCAGTCATGACGACCGTCTTGCCCGCCCGTAGCGCCGCCAGGGCCGCGGCACAGCCACCGAGCCCGCCGCCCACGATGGCCACATCCATCTCGAGTTCACGAGCCAGGGGCCGCGTCGAACCAAACGAGCGAGTCGTGGGCCAGCCCGCCGCCAGAAGCATGCCGGCCAGCCCCAGATGGCTCTCTACCAGAAATCGTCGGCGATTCATGCGAGTTCTCGATGGCTGAGGATCATCTCGACGACCCCTCGGTTTCGGGAGGCCTCGACAAAATGGGCCGGTATGCGCGAACGGTCCCGTCCTGAAGCGTGGCCATGTTGATCGTCCACTCCTTGACGGAATCGCTCTCGTCCTGCCCGCGAACTTTCGCGTTCTGGTGCAGGACGCGCAACACCACCGCACTCCTCGACATCTTGACGGCCGAGACGATCGCCGCATGATGCGGAAAGTGGTACGACCACTGGGTGAACGTCCGGTTCGGATTGACCCGACGACCCGCGAACCGAGCATCCTCGAATTCGAGGACGTCACCGGGACGGGCCTCGGCCAGCGAGTCGAGCGGTTCGCCCCAGCCGCCCGCGCGGCTGGGCCTCCTGGCCCCGGCGTGCCTCAGGGCCTCGGCAACCAGGGCCGTACACTGGCCGTTACCGATCACCTCGCCGACCTTGCTCCGGGCGAACTCGACCACCTTCGCGCCAACCGCCTCGGAGGAGTTGTAGGAGTCATGGGCCCCGAACGGAATGACGGCCAGCATCAAGGCGACGAGTTCGGACATCCCAGAAACCTCCCGGGTTCTTCACTTCTCGACCAATTGTAGCCCGGGAACCCGTCTCGATCGACCACTCTGCCCATTACCCAACATCAACGGCCGGGAATTCCCGTGGTGGCTCCCCCGCCGCCCGTTGCCAGGCCCCACCCCCACCGGATCGCCAGGCATGCCAGCCTGCCGGCAGATCGGCGAGTTCTCGAAGGCTCGGGTCGAACTGGACCATCTCGCCCAGCAGAACGACCACCGCGTCCTCCTCGAAGACGTGTTCGCCATCGAGGAACTGCCAGTCTCCGTCCTCCACGTCGTGAGTGACCAGCCGCAACGGCGCCTCGCCGCTGAGGATGCGATCGAGCACGATGACGACCGTCTCCGGCGGTCCCGCGAACGGCCAGACCTGCTCCATCGGTTCCTCCTCTCACGACGAGACCTGGCCAACAGCCATCGGGCACCAGCAGCGCCGATCAGGCTCTCGCGAGTTGTTTCTGGACGATCTCCTTGAGCCGGCCCGCTAGCGAGTTGCCGAACAATCCCGCCAACGCTGGAATGTCGATCTCCGCATGGACCGCCTCGCCGTCCACCCGCATGACAGCCAGGACGCCGCTACCCTTCATCGTGACCGCGCTGCGATCGTCGGACCATTCGACGCTTTCTAGTAGCGAACCGCAGGTGGACCGAACCTCTTCGACAGCCTTCTCCAGTCTCGTACGCGCCTCATCCTGGGCCCGCCCGTGCTTTACCGTGAACGACATGATCGCCATGAACTACCTCTCACACCCGGGCCAGTATCCGTCCCGTAACCATTCTCGCACAACCGTGGCATACTGGAGATATGGTACGGAACCTGGACAACCGCCAGTCCACATTCATCGCATGGCCAAATGGCCTTGCCGGCTGCGATGGACCCCCATCGCCAAAAAATTTTTCTCCTCTCACCCACCCCTGCACACTCGAGCATGTCTTCTGTAGCTCTCGCACCTTCGACCGCTGTCTCAACCGTTCCGGCCGAGCCGTCGCCGGGCTCACCCCTAGCGGCCGTCCCTTTCGCCTCTGTCTATAGGATCACCTTCCTCTCGCCTGGTGACCACCGCCCACGAGTTCGGCTTCCTGCGCAGCCGGTGGTCCTGCGCGGTGCTGGCCCTCTTGCTCCGCGATCGGGTGGAGGTCTCGGCCAGTCGCGAGACCGTCCTCCGGCTGATACAGCGGGGCGACTCTCTTGCGACGGCCCTAGCCGTTACCTAGCCTAATGAGGAGCAGGGCGGGGAGGCTCGCCGAACTGCGGTCTGTGGGGGGAGCCTACCCGAACTACGAGACAGTGGTCTGGCAGGAGAGGTGGTTCTTCACTAACCCCAAGATCGCTAAAAAATTATTTAGAATGGGGCCGCGATCGCGGCTGTATCCGCATGACGACCGGATCGGCATGACAACTGCTGATTCGGTGATCGGCGAGAGTGGCGGAACTGGCAGACGCGCAGGATTTAGGTTCCTGTGCCGCAAGGCGTGAGGGTTCGAGTCCCTCCTCTCGCACTGATCCCGATCGACCCCCAAGCCCTCCCTGTTCTCGGGGGCACGATCGACTCGGTTTACCTTCGTGCCCAAATCAGGGGCCGATGCGCCGAGCCTCGACGTAGTATGCGCCGCACAACTCCTTGCCCTCGTCGTCGAGAAACCATGTCTTCAGGTCCGCCGGGCCGGCGTCGAGCCGGACCCGGAAGGTTACGGCCTCAGCCCCCTGCTCCGCCGACTTCGAGTGCTCGGCCTCGCCGATGCGGAGCCGTGCCGATGCGATGGGCAAGGCCACGCCGGGTGGATAGGAGCCGTCGACACCCTCGAAGGCCGGGGCGGGCGCCGCGAGGGCCAGGCCGGACTCGCGCGGCCATCGTCGTAGCTCGAACTGGTAGACGCCAGGCCGCTCGACGACGATGCCCCACGGGCCGTTCTTCCGCTCTCCCCGGCGGACCTGCCGCTGCTGGTCGAGGAAGACGTCTTGCCAGTCGCACGGTGTGAGTAAGGTCGGGCCCTGGCCTTCGACGCCGATCGAGAGCCGGCTGAAGTCGTTGACCTCCGGCGCCACCTCGGCCCACCAACGGTCGTAGTGTTCGCGCATGCGAGCGACGATCTCCGGGTGCTCGCCGGCGATGTCGTCCTGCTGGCCGGGATCAGCCTTGATGTCGTACAACTCGGCGTTGTTGACGAGTCGCCAGCGGCCCCAGAGCACGGCGGCGTCTCCTTCCTTCGGGGCCGGGGCGTTCATCCGGCTGAACTGGACGACCAGCATCCGATCGGGCAGCTCATCCTGGTCGCCCCGTAGCAGCGGAGCCAGGCTGGTTCCATCGAACGACGTCCCGGCCGGAACCTCGAGCCCGCAGAGCTCGATCAGGGTCGGCAGAAGATCCTGGCAATGGGTGGTTTTGTCGATGTCGCCCGGCGTTCGCAGGCCGCCCGCCGGCCAGCGGATGAAGCAGGGGACGCGGTGTCCGCCGTCGTAGAGCGAGATCTTGCCCCCCTTCATGCCGGCGTTGTAGAGTCGGACGCCCGCCGTGCCGCCGTTGTCGGTGAGGTAGATCAGTATTGTGTCATTGCGAATCAAGGTGTTCTTCAATGCCGATTCGAGCCGGCCCATGTTCTCGTCGATGTTGGCGATCATCGCGAAGTAACTGGCGATGTCGTCGGGCAGGTGACGGTAGGGCTCACGGTACGAGTCGGGCACCCATAACGGCGCGTGCGGTGCGTTGGTCGGGATGTAGGCGAAGAATGGCTCGCCGGCGATGCCCCGCGCACGGATCCAGTCGATCGCCTCATCGAAAAAGAGGTCGGTGCAGTAGCCGTCGAGCCGCTCGCGGGCGCCGTCTTTCTCGTAGGTATCGTCGAAGTAGTCGTTGCACCAGTAGTCGGGGGCCGAGCCGATGTGGGAGGAGGGGAAGGTGACGGCGGTGTCGAACCCGCGGTCGATCGCGCGGTAGGGGTAAACGTCTCCCAGATGCCACTTGCCGAAGAGGCCGGTATGGTAGCCGGCCGAGGCGAATACGTTAGCCATCGTCGGGATACCGCGGCGGAGCATCGTCCGGCCGCTGCTGACGTTCATCGCGCCGTTGTCCAGGGCATCTCGGCCACTGAGGAGCTGGCCTCGCGTCGGCGTGCACATCGGGGCGACGTGGAAGTCGGTCAGGCGAATGCTTCCGGCGTGCAAGGCGTCGAGGTTCGGCGTCTGGATCTCGGGGTTGCCGTGGCAGGAGAGGTCGCCGTACCCCTGGTCATCGGTCATCACGATGACGACGTTCGGCCGGTTGGTGGCCCCGACCGCCGCGGACGAGGTGACAACCGCCAGGGCCAGGGCGAGGAAGCGCATGCTCATGGTCGATCCTCCAGTGGCGTTGAGCTCGTTATGCCCCCCATCATAGCGGCGACAGGCCGCCCTCGCGCCGGTACGGAACGGTCGGGCCGTGATCGCGTGCCTGGAAGCATACAACGCGGACGGTTGTCACGATCGCGCTCGTCCGCACGTCGCGTCGGTCAGGACGGTCGGGTATCAGTTCGATTCCCCCCTCTTACATCCGAGTGATCCTGTCTGATGCTGGGCTTGCCGGTCGCGCGGGCGAGGCGGACGACTCGGGACTTGCGATGGCCCGGGGCCGGGCTATAGTACGGTTCGGTATCGAGGGGCGTCCCACGATGGCCGTTGCGGTCGGACTTGCCGAGCCTACGACCAAACTTGAAAACCGGGCGCGGCCCCGCTCGGCGTGCCCTCCATGCAACCGGCATCATCTTCAAGAAGGGTTTCCTGATGCGCGAGATCAACATCGCGATGATCGGTGGCGGGTTCATGGGACGGACCCACTCCAACGGCTGGTCGCAGGTCGCGAAGTTCTTCAAGCCGCCGATCCAGCCCGTGATGCACACCTGCTGTCGGCCGCAACGAGCAAGCGTCGAAGGACTTCGCCGACCACTGGGGCTGGAGGCAAGCGTCGACCGACTGGCAAGAGGTGGTCCGTCGCCCGAGATCGGGCTGGTCGACATCGTCACGCCCAATAACATGCACGCGGCGATGGCGAAGGCGGCGATCGCGGCGGGCAAGCACGTCGCCTGCGAGAAGCCGATCGCCGGCACGCTGGCCGAAGCCCGCGAGATGGTCGAGGCCGCCCGCAAGGCCAGCGTCAAGACGTTCGTCTGGTACAACTACCGCCGCGTCCCGGCCGTCGCCTTCGCCCACCAACTCGTCAAGCAAGGTGCCCTCGGCACGATCCGCCACGTCCGCGGCTACTACCTCCAGGACTGGGCCGACGAGTCGATCCCGCTGATCTGGCGGTTCACCAGGGAGGTCTCCGGCTCCGGCGCGCACGGCGACCTCAACGCCCACATCATCGACATGACCCGCTTCGTCACCGGCGAGGAGATCACCGAGATCCCCGGCGCGATCGCCGAGACGTTCATCAAGGAGCGGACCACAGTCACCGGCGCCACGGCCGGCGGCATCGCCGCGGGGGTCGGGTGTTGGCGAGAACAAGGGGCAGGTCACCGTCGACGACACGTCCCGTTCCTCGCCCGCTTCTCCGGCGGCGCCGTCGCCATCTTCGAGGCCGCCCGCCAGGCCACCGGCAACCAGAACCGCAACGGGTTCGAGATCAACGGCTCGAAGGGCTCCCTCCGGTTCAACTTCGAACGCATGAACGAACTGGAGTTCTACGACGCCACTCGACCCCGCGGTGTTCAGGGCTGGACCACCATCATGTGCACCCACGGCGGCGACCACCCGTATGCCGATCACTGGTGGCCCGACGCCCACATCATCGGCTACGAGCACGGCTTCACCAACCAGGCCTCGACATCCTCCTGGTCCTCGCCGGCCAGGAACCGACCGTCCCGCTCCCTGACTTCGAGGACGCCTACCAGACCCAGCGCGTTCTCGAAGCCGCCATGATCGCCGCCACGGAGCGCCGGCCGGTCTCGCTCGATGACGTGAAGTGAATCCTGAGCGGACAGTGGGCCGCACCAGAACGTTGCGATGCACCGCGATTTCCGCGATTTCGGGCGGGCCACTTTGCCGGGCGCCCTGATCCCGTTATCCTGAAGATCAGTTCATTCGCCCTGGCTGGTGGCTCACTGTCCTCAGTCCTTCATTCACGGCCCAAGACCCATCGTGAAAGATCCTCTGGTCCGCTTCAGTGTCGCGATCGGTGGCGAACTCCTCCAGAAGTTCGACAACTACCGCGAGCAGCACCGGTTTCCCAACCGCAGCGAAGCGGTTCGGGGCCTGATGCGCTCCGCCCTGATGGAGGAGGCGATCACGCAGGATGAGAGCGAGGCGATGGGGGTCTTGACGCTCATCTACGACCATCACTCCTCCCGGGTGGCCGAGCGGTTGACCGAGCTTCAGCACGCCCATCTTGAACGGGTGGTGACGACCACCCATGTCCACCTCGATGCTCACCGCTGCCTGGAAGTGATCCTTCTGCGCGGACCGTCCCCGACGATTCGGGAACTGGCCGACGGCCTGATCGGGACCAAGGGCGTGGAGACTGGCCGTCTGGTCCTCGCCGCCGCCGACCCCATCCCCGACCGGCACGGTCCCGATTCCACCGGCCACGGCCATGCACACGACCACGTACCATGGCCACGAACCCCAGGGGGACGGGAAAGGGCGTTCGCGGAAGCGCACCTGATCGGGGCCCCTGTCCAGCGGCACGGTGGCGAGACGGCGACGGGGTGTCAGTCTGCCGGCATGTCAACATGTCATGCATCTGGTTCGTCAGGTTCCTCCGCTACAGGCGCGAACGACTCCTCAATTACGATAAACTAACAATTACCGATAACACTAGACGAGATCACGCTCGCAACCAGGCTGGGGATCGATGGAACATGTCGCTGGAAGATCAGTTGATGACCGAGGCGCACAACCCGGCCTCCGAAACGATCGACGCACTCTCGGCTGAGCAGATCGTCGCCCTGATGAATGCCGAGGATGCCAAGGTCGTGTCCGCCGTTTCGGAGGTCGCGGAGACGATCGCGCGTGCGGTCGAGATGGTCGCGGATTGTTTCCGCAATCAGGGCCGCCTCGTCTACATTGGTGCTGGTACGTCCGGTCGTCTGGGCGTGCTTGATGCCTCGGAATGCCCGCCGACCTTCGGCACCTCTCCCGAACTGGTCGTCGGTCTCATCGCCGGAGGCCCGACGGCTTTAACTCGTGCCGTCGAGGGGGCCGAGGACGATCCCGACCAGGGTGGCGCGGACCTTGAGGCGATCGGGGTCACGTCTCGGGACCTCGTTATCGGCATCGCCACCTCGGGGCGAACCCCCTACGTGATTGGTGCGTTGAGGCACGCCCGCACCATCGGTTCCCGGACGATCGGGGTCGTTTGCAACCGTCCGAGCCTGCTTGACGACTCCGTCGATCTGGTCATCGCCCCCCTGGTCGGCCCGGAGGTCATCACGGGATCAACCCGCCTGAAGGCCGGCACCGCAACCAAACTGATTCTGAACATGATCACGACTGGCGCGATGGTCCTGATTGGCAAGACCTTCGGCAACCGCATGATCGACCTCCATCCCAGCAACGAGAAGCTCCGCATCCGGACCCGCCGTATCCTCAGAGACCTGGCCGGTATCGACGAGGCCGAGGCACTCAACCTCTTACTCGAAACGAACGGAAGGCTGAAGCCGGCGCTGGTCATGGCCTTGGCGGGCGTGGATGTCCAGCATGCCGACCAACTGCTGAACGATCACAATGGCCAGGTCCGGGCGGCCGTGATCGCCGAGACCGGGAGGGACCCGCGATGAGTGAGCGATCCTCCCTCTTGCTCGGCATCGACGGTGGCGGAACCTCGACGACGGCCTGGCTCGCCGATGTCGGGGGGGCCAGCCTGGGCCGGGGCGTCGCCGGGGCCTCCAATGCCAAGGCGGTTGGTCGCGACGCCGCTCGGGCGTCACTCGGGACCGCCATTGCCCTCGCCTTTGTCGACGCCTCGATTCCGAGAGTACCGGTTCAGGTGGCCTGTCTGGGGTTGGCCGGTTTCGACCGCCCCGAGGACCGAGCATTGCTGGAAGGCTGGTCGGAATCGGACGGTTGGGCGGATCGGCTCGTTCTGGTCAATGATGGAGACCTCGTCCTCGCCGCCGGAACTCCGGAGGGGGTGGGGGTCGCGGTGATCGCCGGGACCGGCTCGATTGCCGTGGGCCGATCCCATGATGGTCGTACCGTGCGGGCGGGCGGCTGGGGGCATCTCCTCGGCGACGAAGGCAGTGCGTACTCCGTCGCGCTGGCCGGGTTGCGGCTCGTGGCCCGTCGAATCGATGGTCGCGAAGCCCTCAACGTTCTCAAGGCCAAAGGGGGGCGAGAGCCGGCCGACATTCCGAGAGATGGCGGCCCGCTGGCCGTCGCGCTTTGCCGACAGCTCAACATCGCTCATCCGGATGAGCTCATCACGGCGGTCTATGCGGAGGGAATGGATCGGACCCGGATCGCCGGGCTGGCGAAGGCCGTCGCGGCGGTTGCCGACGACGATCCGGACGTCCGTTCCTGGATCCTCGAACCGGCGGGTTTCGAGCTCGGGCAGACAATCCGCGCGGTCGCGCGGGGCCTGGACTGGACGGACCGCGTGCTCCCCCTGGCGATGGCCGGCAGTTTCTTGCTCTCGACCCCGATCGTCTCGGAGTCGATGTCCGACTATCTGCGACGTTTCGTCGAGGCCGAGGTTCTCTCAACCGCGGTCCCGGAACCCGCCGCCGGAGCGATCCAATTGGCTCGTAGGGCACTGTCCGAGTGAACGCCTCATGCCCCGATCGCCTGGTATGGACCGGTCTTGACGCTCTCGTCGAGGAGAGTTTCTCGCGACTTCGAGGCCGACGGGTTGGAGCGATCTGCAACCCCACGTCGGTCGATGTGCGGATGAGACACCTCGCCGACCTCCTTCACGACGCTCCCGACGTCACGCTCACGGCCCTCCTCGGGCCGGAGCATGGGGCCCGAGGCGAGGCCCAGGACATGGAGGACGTCGAGCATGCGTTGGATCGCCGCACGGGTGTGCCCATTCACAGCCTCTACGGGAAGGAGGTCTCGAGCCTCGTCCCGACGGCCGAGCAGCTCGACGGGATCGATGTCCTGATCTTCGACGTTCAGGACGTCGGCAGCCGTTACTACACGTTCGCGGCGACGATGCTCTACGCCATGCAGGCCGCGGCCGATCTCGGGCTGAGCTTTCTTGTGCTTGACCGCCCCAACCCGATAGGTGGGGTTGTCGTGGAAGGGCCGACCGTCCAGCCGGGCTTCGAGAGCTTCGTCGGCGCCTATCCGCTGCCGATCCGGCACGGGATGACCGTTGGCGAACTGGCCCGGATGTTCCAGGCGGAGCGGGGCCTCGATCTCGACCTGGACGTCATTCCTTGCCGGGGCTGGAGTCGTGCGATGTCCTGGGACGATACGGGAATCCCCTGGGTAGCACCGTCCCCCAACATGCCAATGCCCTCAACGGCGCAGGTCTACCCCGGTGCCTGTTTGCTCGAAGGGACGAACCTCTCCGAGGGACGCGGCACCACCCGGCCCTTCGAGCTCTCGGGCGCACCCTGGATTGATCCTTACGCGATCACCACGCCGTTAAACGAGGTTCCCGGTGCCCTGCTCCGCCCCTGCGCCTTCCGGCCGATGTTCCACAAGCATGCGGGCCTTGTCTGCCAGGGCGCGCAACCCCACGTGATTTCGCGGGGCCGGTTTCGATCAGTCGGGCTCTATGCCGCATGCATCGCGCTGGCCCGCGGTCAAGGCCCCGAGGCGTTCGCCTGGCGGACCGAACCGTACGAGTTCGTGACCGATCCGATCGCGATCGATCTCCTCTTCGGTTCGGCCCGGGAACGGGCGCTGATCGAGGCGTTCGATCCGACCGGGGGGGAGAGCCTCCAGGAATTGCACCGAGCGTTTTGTGAACTCTGGCACGAGGACGAGCAATCGTTTCTCGAGCGTCGAGCCCCTTATCTGATCTACGGTTAAGTCGCGACAGGCGATTGCCGATCTCTTGACGGGACGAAGCGACGATGTCCGATGTGAACAGGCTGCGAGTTGATGGCGCGGTTGAGGTTCCTCTGGCCTTGACGTCCGACGACCTCCGAGCCTTCCCCGAAGACGCTCAGGTCGCGGATGTCTCCCGATTTCAGCCGGGCCGTCGGGGAGATGGCGTGTCGCTTGATGCGTTGCTCGAACGTGCCCGACCCAGGGCGGACGCGAATTACCTGACCCTTCATGCCGATCGCGACGACTTCCACGTTTCGATTCCGCTCGAGCCGGTTCGCGCGGAGTGCGTCATACTGTATCAACTCGCCGACCAGCCGCTTGGTGTGGAAAACGGCGGCCCGTTCCGGTTTTTCATCAAGAACCCGGCTGCCTGCCACACCGATGAACTGGACGACTGCGCCAACGTGAAGTACCTTGATCGCATCGAGTTGACGGTCCGACGGGGCCGCGACACACGTCCTGCAGACGAGTCGGAACATGCGGCGCTCCATGCCCGGGAGCACGCCTGACGAGGTCCTCTCAAGGAAGGGAAACCTCCCATGATCGGTTTCACGGTGCGAACGCTGGCGCTACGTCGTGGCATGAGAATGCATACCGCGCACATCAACGCGATCCAGTCCCGTCGCCTTCGTTCACTCGTCCAGCTCACCGTGGCCCGTTCCCCCTTCTATCGAGCGAAATACCAGGGAATTGACCCACATCGGTTCGTTCTAGAGGATCTTCCCCCCACGAACAAGTCCGAGTTGATGGCGAACTTCGATGATTCGATCACGGACCCTACGATCCGCCGCGTGGACCTTGAACGGTTCATCGACGAGCCGGCGAACGAGGGTAGACATTTCCAGAACCGTTATGCCGTGAGCCATACGTCGGGGAGCCAGGGCCAGCCAATGCTGATGGTTCAGCACCCGCGCGTGCTCGAACTCCTCTTCGGGCTCCAGATGACCCGCGGCAACAACCAGAGGGTGACGATCGCCCAGGCCGCCAGACGGCTTGTGCATCCCCTCCGACTGGCCATCGTCACGTTGAAGCGAGGCTTTTATCCCTCCGCCTCGTCGTTCGAGTACATGCCGCCCGCCATCCGCCGCTATCTCCAAATCGAGTGGCTTTCCCAGACCGACCCGGACGTCATTGATCGGTTGAACGCCTTCCGTCCTGACGTTCTGACCGCCTATGCGGGCGTTCTCGAGATGCTGGCCCTTGAGGCCGAAGCCGGCCGGCTTCGGCTTGCGCCGACCTTGAGACAGATCACGAACAATAGCGAGGTTCTCACGGAACGCGCGAAGCGTCGCATCGACGCCGCGTTCGGCATCCACGTCATGAACAACTATGCGACCGGAGAGTGCCCTTTCCTGAGCAACGGTTGTCCAACCGACGAGGGGGCCCACGTCAATGCCGACTGGTCCATCCTGGAGGTTGTCGATGAGAACTATCGCCCGGTCCCGCCTGGACAGGCCGGTTCCAAGGTGCTGATCACCAATCTGGCCAACACCGTCCAGCCGATCATCCGCTACGAAATCGGGGACTTGGTAACGATGGCAACGTCGCCTTGCCGCTGCGGGAGCCGGTTGCCCCGGGTCGAGCGAATTGAAGGGCGAACAGCCGATTCGTTCTGGATCTGGGACGGAACCACATACCGGATGATGATCAACAGTGTGTTCAAGAATGCGTTCGACTACACGAGAGAGGTCCGGGAGTGGCAGGCCGTTCAGGTTGAGCGGAACCGGATCAGGGTTCGCCTGGAATTGCTCCCCGACGCCAAGCTCGACATTCCGCACGCCTGGAACGCCATCGACCGACAGCTTCGCCTGTATGGCTTTCTCGGCTTGATCGACATCGATTTCGAGGTGGTCCCGAAGCTCGAACCCGATTCCCGCACGGGCAAGTTCCGTCGGATCATCAGCCTGGTCGGCCCGCCTGTCGATGTCTCGGCACGTCTCGCCTCGTGAGAACCGGGGCGGCTCACCACCAGGCCAGTAGGTCACCAAGCCGGAGCGTGAAGACGAACGCGGCGATGGCGACGGTCGCGAGCACGGCCACCAGAACGCCCGCCGTGGCGATGTCGCGAGCGACATCCAGCGTCGGCTCGCCGTCGCCTTGAGCTCGGGCGAGCGTCTCGACGGCGCTGTGCGCCAGTTCGGCGATGAGCACCAGGGAACCCGCCAGGATCAGCAGGCACCACGAAATGGGGTTTACCCCCAGCAAGGCGGCCGTCAGGGCCATGAGCAGGCCACGATACGCGTGGCGCGAAGAAGCTCGAATCACCCCGCATGGCGAACTTCAGACCTCGCAAACCGGCATGTAGCTTTTCGCGAGTTGTGCGCCGCCCGGGTAGCGCGGCCCATTCGAGCGGCTCGCTTCCCTCGAGGTCAAGCTCCTCGTCAGGTTTCTCCGAAGACGGACGCGCCCCGACGAGATCGTGAGCTTCTCGGGTTGTGGTGGTCGATGTCTTCATGTTCCTCATCGCCCCGAATTCGAGGGAGGATCGAAGGTCGGCACGATCCGTGTCTCATGCCGGCCACGAGGAGGGAGGTTCGATCATTCGGTCGGTGCAAACCGCGAATCGAAGCGGGCCACACCTCCACCGGAGCCGAATCGAAGGCTTGGGCTCAGTCGAGGCGTGAGCTCGAACCCGAACATGTAGCTGTTTCGCTGAGGATCAACCGTCAGCCCGATCGAGGTCAGCCAGTCCGCCCCGATGCGAGTGATCCCCACCGTCGAACCGAGCAGGATCGCGTTGCCGAAGTCGTAGGACGTGCCGAACGAACTATACCACTTCGGGCTCAGCCAGTAGCTGAACATGACGTTCAAGGCGGAGGTCGCGATTGGACCGGTGTTGATCACCGAGTAACCGATGAAGACATTCCCGCGCGGAGGGCGGTTGAACGAGACGCCGCTGGTGATGACCCGAACTCCGAACGGATCGTTCGTCCCTCTTGGGCTCGCCAGATAGAGAGGTTGGCCCGTGATGTCGAAGAACTCGAACCAACCGTATGACTGAAGGCTGGTCCGGTCGCCGATGTACCACTCCCAGTTGTACATGTTCTGCCCGAACGGCGTGCCGAAGTTGTCGCGATTGGCGTTCGGGTAATAGGTCGTGGTCAGGTCCAGGGTCATGATGTCCACGACCCGACGCTTGCCCTCGGGACCGCGTCGTGTTTGCAGCCGCTGCCTGATCCCCAGGTCAAGTGTCTGCATGTCGGCCTGAATATCGGTCGTTCCAGTGATCGGCGTGATTCCTCGACGGAGGGTTAGCAACCTGGGATCGTACTGAGGAGGTAAGACGGTCGAGTACTGCTCCATGGCGAAGTAGCGCCGGACGAACTCGTAGGTGTTGTAATCGAGATCGTCCTGAATACCGATCCGACCCAGAGGAACATTCGAGTAGGCCGTCCGGTAGTTGGCGTCGAAATTGATTTTGTGCGCGAGACCATGCAGGTTCAGCAACTCACTTTCGACACCTGGAAATACCTTCCAGGCCATGATGTTGGCCCGAGCGCCGACCGCGCCCCAGGCCCGGCCCAGCCTCGCGCCCTGGGCCCCGCGAATGTACGCTTGCGAGCCAAGGCGCGGAAAGAGTTCGAGTGACGGCAGCGCGTTCTGGTACTGATTGTCCCAGCCAACCAGTTGCCCCTGCGCATAAGGAACCACCCTCAGGAAGCCGAGATCCAGCGGCAGGTCGAGCTCATGGCTCGTCCAGGCTCGGCCGGTACGAAACGGGCCGGTCGTCGCGGAGACCGGATCGAACGGCAAAAATGCGAAGACCCGGGGTTTGCCACCTCGACGGCCGTGTGCGTGTTGCCGTAGTCGATGCCCGAGTTCTGCCAGTAGGTGAACCAGTCACCGAGGAAGGAGTCGCCGAGCCGGTAGTAGTCCAGCTTCGGGAACCACTGGGTATCCGTGTAGAAATTCTGAAGGTTAACCTCGGCGTGCAGTGTGAGCGCGGTGTTTTGACGCTGACGGATGAGATAGGCCAGGGTGGCCTGGTCGAGCCCGGAATCGAAAAGCCGCTTGTAGTACTGTTCGAGGAAGTGGCGGTCGGAGACATACGCGGCTTCGAGCTGCAGTCTCAGGTCTTCGTCGAACGGCGCATCGGACGACACGAGCGACTGCATGTGCCGGGTCAGGAAACGCCCGCGAAAGTCCTGGAATGGCGGCACGTTATCGCGGAAAAATCGACGTTGGGACCACGACGGGCCGTTCGTCACGACGGCCCGCCCGGTGCCGAGAACATCGTTCCCGTGGTCCTTCAACCCCCAGATATTGAAGTACCCGAAATACTCGCGATCGTTCGACGGGCCGTCCGAACGACGGTTATATGGGTCAGTGATGTTTTTGATCAGGTCCTTGCCGGACCAGCCGAATTCCGAGCCCAGGGCAAGCCCACGATTGCTCAGGTTATCAACGTCGAGGTTCCAGTTGTCGATGAAGTAGGGGCGCTTGATTCCCAGGATCTTGAAGAGGCTCCAGTCGGTCAAAACCTGGTGCCCAAAGTAGTTGTTGTAACGATACTGGATCTGTCGCAGCGGTGGGTCCAGGTCATCCGAATCGGTGAGCAGTCTCGGCCAGTAGAACACGGGCAAAGGACCGAGATAGAAGACGTTCTGACGCGCATCGATCCGCCAACCGACGTCCTGGGGCGCATCGGCCCGCTCGGGGTCGAGAACCGGCCGGTCCGTGTAGGGGTTGATCAACGGCTCGTAGAGCTGGGTGAGATCGACGGAACGGCTCTCGAACCGGTATCCGGGGGTAGGGAAGCGGCTCCCGGTGATGAGGGTTCGTTCCGCCCGAATCTGAGAGGGGCCATAGACCGCGCCCTCCTGAGTTTGCCCGATCACGGGACGATACTGCCGGATCTGTTCCCCCTTCGTCTTGATCGGGGTCATGAACCGCGAGTCGAAGAGAGTCAACTCCGCCTGTTCGGCGATGAACCACTCGTTTCGCAAATCCATGTAGTGCTGATCGGCGAAGACCTCCATCTGGTCGCCATCGCCCGCGACTTTCTGCCGGTCTTGCCGGAAGACGACATGGCCTTCGAGATAAACCTCGAAGGGCTGTCGCGGGTCCGTGTCCATGCTCGTGACGTTGTTCAGGCCGGGGGGGCCGACACCATCCCCGAACTTCGTCCAGATCACGGCATTGTCCGCGGAGACGTCGATGATGCCCTTGCCCGGCTCTTCCGCGACGATACGGACACCTCCCCGAAGCAGGAGCTTGTAGAGCCCGCTGTCGCCGTCAACGGGGAGAACCTCGTATGTGAAGTTTGCCCCCGAATCTCTCGGGTTGATGGAGATCAGGCGTCTTGTGTTGGGCAACAACGGAGGCGCATCCGGAGCGACTACCTCCGGTCGCTCCGTCGTGTCTTCCGGGGCCAGTTCGGCCGGTGGGACCAGGTCGTCAGGATTGACGTAGGGCTCAGCGCCGAGATCGGGGCTCATGCCCTCATCGAACGGCCCCTGATCAATGCTCGGCGTCATCTCCTGTTCGGGTTCTTCCAGGAGCATCGGGTCCGTGGTCGGGCCTTCTGGGAACCCGTCATCGAATTCGCACCGCTGGACCTCGGGATCCAACTTCGGGGCCTGAATCGGCACCGATGCGGCTCGGGAAACCCTTGGCTGAGCGGGACCCGGGGATGAAGCGACTGGCGGCTGTGGCCGCGACGGGAAGCCCCGACTCAGCAGCCCGTTCTGGCCGGGAGGGGCCGGCAAGTGCTGGATGCCACCGGGACCATCCGAACGGAATTTGACATCGGACTGCGAATCATGATGGACGCGGAGTGTCGGAAATGACTGTCCCGGGCGTTCGGTGACCTGGACTTCCCCTTCCGCGTAGACCTCGACACGGTAGACGATCGACCTGCCCTTGTGGACCGTATCGATTCGAGCCACGGCGTGTGAGGCACGGAGCCCATCTGGGCCCTGGAACGCTGCCGCGTGGCCATCTAGCAAGACCCAGCGCCGGTTTTCCTCGTCCCAGTAGCTCACTCGTTCCGCGGACAGCACGATCGGATCGACCGACGGAGAGGCTTCCGACGCGCCGACGATCTGGGCCATTACCCCGGAGGGCAAGGCGAGCAGTGTGAGCAAGAGCCAGGCGCGAGGACGACACTGGCCGGCTGTCAGGAGATGACCCGACACGGCAACTACCCCCACGTGAGCGTAGGCGGCGGGAGTGCTGGCCTTCCATGGCCAACATGCCCCGAAACCGGGAACCGCCTCGTCGTGTGATGGCCGTACGACCAGTTGATGCGCAGGATTGTCGAGACGTGATGAGTCGTGACGAGCGGTGGGAAAGGTAGCCGTTATCCACCGAGTCGTCAACGTGGAATCCGAGGCCATCCCCGCTTTCGGCTGAGCTGGAGATCAACGTCCTTGATCCCGCGCCAGGATCACCACTCGGAGGCGCCGAACGCCGTCCGGGATGTGCCCGTTTTCGCACGAAAGACGCGACGTGCCGTTGCGTCGGCGGTTCCCAACGGCCCTGCGCGTTCTTCCGTTCGAGATCGTCCGGTTCGATGGACGGCTCAGTGCTCGGCGACGGACTCCATGAGTTCGAGAAGGGCGTGGTGTTCGAGCTGGCGGACGCGCTCTCGAGTCAAACCGAGCCGTTCGCCGACCTCGCGCAGAGTCATCGGTGGGTACGGGTCGAGGCCGAACCGCATGCGAATCACGGTCGATGCGCGATCGTCGAGACTATCAAGGCGCCGGAGGACCCGATGCAGGTAGTCCGCCTCGATGATCTGCTCCTCGACGGTCTTGGTCCGGTCGTCGGTCAGCACCTCATCCAGAATCGGCGGCTCCTCTTCATTGTTCTCTGGGTGGGGCGTCAGGTTGTTCACCTTGATCGCCTTGGCCACGATACCGACCTTCTTCTTCGAGAGCTTCAACGCCTTGCCGACCTCCTCGGCCGTCGGCGGGCGGCCCAGATGCTCTCCCAGAGCCAGCGACGCGCGACGCCACTTCGAGAGGAGACTGACCATGTAGGCCGGAAGGCGGATCGGTTTTCCGTTGTTCATCACGGCACGGCGGATCGACTGTTTGATCCAGAAGCTGGCGTACGTGCTGAACCGGGTTGCCATTCCACCGTCATAGCCTTCGACGGCCCTCATCAGCCCGAGGTTCCCCTCTTCAATGAGGTCCTCAAGCGGCAACCCCTTCCCGAGGTACCCACGTGCGATGTTCACCACCAGCCGCAGGTTCGCCTTGACCATGTGCTCGCGGGCCGCGGGATCGCCCTCCGCGATCCGTTCGGCCAGTTCGCGCTCCTGCTCGGCCGTTAGCAGAGGCGTGTCGTTGATGTCTTTCAGATAGATCTGCAGATGGGATGGGTTCGGGGCATCCCGGCGTGCGGTGGTGCGCATCATGGCGCGGCTCCCCTTGCGGCATCGCGACACACGGCGACAACGGCGTCGCCGCGAGAGCTACGAATCTCATAACATGCAGCTCCATCCGAACCTAGGTCGCATCGCTTATTCTGTCAATCGCCAAAGAAGGATGATGGATGATTGCCAGCGAGCTTTCATTGTTTTTTTGCAACACGGTCCGTCCGTGCAAGGTCGAGCGGCGATAACTAGGGGCATTGAAACTTGAACTAACTCCAATGTACCTAGGGAGAAACGCGCCTTGCGTGGGTTGCCGAACCCGCCCGACGCGTGCTGGCCGAGACGACGACCTGCGGAATCAAACGACTCAAGGAGGAAGGATGCGATCAGGCCATCTAATTTTACCTAGGCCATTTAGATTTCCTGAAAACAATGCCTGCGACGACCGTTACGATCGTCGCGAGAGATCGCAAACCTTTTGGAATGGTCTCAGCATCGTGGCGGAACGATGACGATGATGCACACGCCCGAAAGAGGCTTGCCGCGGGTTCCCTCAGGAGGGGGGGACCACTCCGCAGGGCCTCGGAAATCTTGAAGACGGCCTCACTTCCGATCGGAAAGGAACGCGACATGTCGCGGTCAAAACTCCTGGTGATCTCGGTTGCGCTGGCGGCGGGTGTGACCGGTTGCGCCACTGCACAACCTGCGACGATTTCCCGACCCCGTGCGTGGCAGGCGCTGGATGTGCTTCGGGTGGGTGCGCCTACGCTCCGACGGTCGCGATGGCCCCCGCGCCGATGTCTGGCCCGATGTACAACGCACCGGCGGGCGATTACGTCCCGTCCAGCGGGCCTTACATGACGGCGCCTCCTAGCCAGTTGAGCACGCCGACACCGACCGGACAGCCCGGTCCGTTCGTGGCCCCACCGGCAGCCTCGTCGCCATCATCCGGTCTGGCGACCCCCCCGCCGCCGACCAACCTCGAGCCCATCGAGGAGGCGCCGGCCCCTGCCCCGGCCGCCAACGACGGGACGACCATGCCAGCGGCCCCGCCGGCCGATCTCGACGCCGGGTTCCCGGAACCCAGCGGACTGATCGAACCACCTGCCATTGATGCCCCGTCATCCACGACAAATCCGACCCCCTGAGCCTCGACCGCCCGGCCTCGCTGAATGTCGTGGGAGTGACCCCGACGCCCGATGCACCTTCGACGTGTCGGGCACTTTTTTGTGTTGACGTCGGCACGCTTTCGGGGCAAGGTGATTACAGCGTGTCGTCGGGGAAAATGCGACTCGACCGCCCGAGAACCCGTCGGGCGCGCGGACGACGACGATTTCCGGGTGGGGAGCCGGCAGGCCCTTATGAAGTTGATCATCGCGATCATCCAGCCGACAAAGCTGGAGGCGGTCAAGGAAGCCCTCACTCAGGTCGAGGTCTTCCGCCTCACGGTCATGGACGTCCAGGGGTTCGGACGCCAGAAGGGTTACACCGAGGTCTACCGTGGCCACGAGTTCACGGTCAACCTCCTGCGCAAGATCGAGCTCCAGATCGCTGTCAACGAGGACTTCGTCGAGCCGACCATCAACGCCATCATCCAGGCGGGCCGTAGCGGAGCCGAGGGCAAGATCGGCGACGGCAAGATTTTCATCCTCCCGATGGACGACTGCATCCGAATCCGCACCGGTGAGCGTGGCCCCGAGGCGATCTGACTCCGTTCGGCGTCCGGACCGCTCTCAAGCCATGATTCGGGTGGGCATGAGTCGCTGGGGCCGTGGCTCGCTCTCCTCGATTCCTTCGTCCTCCGGCCGATCCGACACGTTCGATTGTCCGGTCGGCCACCGAATCCAGGCCAATTTGAACCTGCTGTAATGATTCGCGCGGTCATCTTCGACTTCAATGGTGTCCTCGTCGACGACGAACAGGTTCATTTCGACCCTGTTCCGCGACGTTCTCGCTGAGGTCGGCATCGCGCTCACCGAGTCGCAGTACCACGAAGAGTACCTCGGTTACGATGACCGCGGTTGCTTCGCGGTGGCACTCGCCGCGGGCCGGCCAGGACGACCGGGTCGAGCGGATCGACGACCTGATCGCGCGCAAGGCCGAGCGATACGCCGATCGTGGGCCGCCGCCGGCCTGCGATCCTTCCCGGGCGCCGACGCAATCCGTGCGATCGCTCGCCGCCCGGTTTCCGATCGCGATCTGCTCCGGCGCTCTGCGGCCCGAGATCGAGTTCGCCCTGACCCGGCTGGGGCTCGACGAGTTCATCGACGCGATCATCGCCGCCGAGGACACCGAGCGCTGCAAGCCCGACCCGGAAGGCTACTTCCTGGCCCTGGACGCCCTCCGCTCGACCGGTTGCACAGGCCTGGAGGCGGCCCATTGCCTGGTCGTCGAGGACAGCCTGGCCGGGGTCCGCTCGGCCAAGGCGGCCGGGATGTGGGCCGTCGGCGTGACCCACTCCTACACGTCCGACGAACTGCGGAAGGCAGGCGCCGACGCGGTGATCGCCGACCTCTCGGACCTGAACCCCTCCTGGGTCGAGCGGCTGTTTCACCCGGAGATCTCGCCGTGATCGTGATCCATCAACGTCGCCTCCGGCGGCTCGATCGCCGCTGAGCCGGTTCCCTCCGGAGACCTCGCCGTGATCGTCAATGTTCCGGGTCCCACGACGCCCCCGAACCCTTCCCAGCCGTCGGGCCGGCCGACTGGGGTGCTGCTCAGCCGCGACCTGATCTTCACCTCGAAGGTCACCGGGACCGCTCGGGCGCTGGGACATCAGGTTCTCACAGCGGGCAACCAGGCGCTGGCGGTGTCGATGATCGAACAATGGGCGCCTCGGGCCGTGTTTGTGGACCTGGCTGCCGGCGAACTGGTCGAGCCGACGGCCCTGGCCGCGTTCCGCCACCTCGCCCCGGAGGCCACGTTCCTCGCCTTCGGCTCGCACGTGGACACCGAGAGTCTGGCCGCCGCCGGCGCCGCCGGTTGCGACCCCGTGATGCCGCGCAGCCGGTTCACCCGCGAGCTTCCCGACCTGATCCGACGATACCTCGGCGACCCTCCGACGGAGGCCTGATCGACCAGCAACGCCCTCTCTTTCGCGCTCCCCGCACCCGGCCGGCAAGAACCGGGCGATTTTCGACTCGCCACTCCCCGAACTCGACACCCTATACCGATTCACGGTCGGATGGCTCAATAGGGAGGAAAATGGGGACTGGCTCCCGGCCCCGAGGCAAGCCACCTTGTTCCGAGAGACGTGTCGTGGGCCGGGTACCTGTCCCCATTTAACGGACGCAACGCTTGTGGGGACCGCTGTGAGCCTGGCCCTTCTCGTCCTGTCCGGGTTTCGGGCGCGTTGGAGCATTGTTGCTCGCCGCGACCGGATATGATGTTAGGGTCGGGCCGAGGTAGTGCCCCACCCTAGCACGCGCCCGACGCGGGGCCGCGCCTGTGGCCGCCGAGTGCGGCCGGCTCGTGAATGTGCTGTTGCCTAGGAGGTGGGGCGATATCGCGAGGGGCCGCGAACGTGATGCAGACTGGTGCAATGGTGGGCCTCGGCCCCCGACAACGGCGTTGGTGGCGAATCCTCTTTCGGATCGCCGCGGTGGGGATCGGCCTCGTTCCGCTGCTGGCAAGCGAGCTGGTCCTTCGGGCGTTCGACCTCGGGCATCCCGACCGCCATGCCGACCCGTTCGTCGGGTTCACCGCGGTCCAGCCGCTCTTCGTGCTCGACCAGACCAGTCGTCGTTACGAGGTCCCCCGAGCACGCCAGCTTTGTTTCCGGCCCCAGTCGTTCCCCACCCGAAAGGCCCCGGACACGTTCCGCATCTTTTGCCTGGGCGGATCGACCGTGCAGGGCCGGCCGTTCGCCGTCGAGACGTCGTTCACGACCTGGCTGCGACTGAGCCTTGAGGCCGCCGACCCCTCCCGGCGCTGGGAGGTCGTCAACTGCGGGGGTGTCTCGTACGCCAGCTACCGGCTCGTGCCGATTCTCGAGGAGGTTTTGCACTACCAGCCCGACCTGATCGTGCTTTACACCGGCCATAACGAGTTTCTCGAAGATCGCACCTACAGCACGCTGGAACGCCTGCCCGGACCAGTACGGGGACTGCTGGGCGCGGCGTCTCGCCTGCGCACGTTTGTCGTGCTGCGCGAGGGGCTTGATCGTCTGGCGGTCGCCCCCGTGACGCAGGTCGATCAGGATCGAGCGATCTTGCCGGCGGAGGTTGACGCACTGCTGGACTACAAAGGGGGGCTGGAGTCGTACCACCGCGACGCGGCCTGGCGGCAGGGCGTCATCGACCATTACACGTACAATCTCGGCCGCATGGTGGCGACGGCGCGCGAGGCCGGGGTGCCCGTCCTGCTGGCCAATCCGGTGTCGAACCTCGAGACGCCGCCGTTCAAGTCCCAGCACCGCGACGGCCTGACCGATGCCGAACGCCTCCTGTTCGATGCCTACTGGAACGCGGCCCGCGCGCGTTACGACAACGCGATGGGCTCCGCCGTCGAGTATCTGACGCGAGCTCTCGACATCGACGACCGGCACGCCGGCCTCTGGTATACTCTCGGCACCTGTCTGATGAACCTCGATCAACTCGACGAGGCCCGCGCGGCCCTCCGCCGCGCGCGTGATGAGGACATTTGCCCGCTCCGCATCCTGGGCCCGATGAACGCCGTCGTTCTCGAGATCGCCCGCGAGACCGACACGCCGCTCGTCGACGTTCAGAAGCTCTTCGCCGACCGCAGCCCCGGCGGGATCACGGGCGACGCCTGGCTGGTCGACCATGTCCATCCGTCGATCGTCGGTCATCAACTCATCGCCGAGGCGTTGCACGCAGAGATGGTCCGCCAGGGTTGGGCCCGTCCCCGCGCCCGGCTGGACGGCGACCCGCGACCGGCGGTTCGCCGAGAATCTGGCCGCACTCGACGACTTCTACTACCTCAAGGGGGAGCAACGGCTGAAGAACCTGCGCGCCTGGGCCGCCGGCCGCGCAACGAGGTTGCGGTCGATGGGCTCGGTCGCCAGCGGTGTGACGAATCCCCCCCTCGATGAACCCGAATCCACCGATCTCGGTGGGGGATGATCCGTGGCGAAGCGGATTGCGTCGGGAGGACGGCGAGGTGGTCGCCGCCATGCTGGCCTGACGCAGCCATGTCTCGGTCCATCCCGCACTTCCGGATTGGCCGACAGTCCCGCACGCCCCCGGCCCCTCGCCGATACGATCGGCTCAAGGGATCGTCGTCGCCAGCACGAGGAACTCGTTGGGACGAAGACAGTCTCGGCCCTCCGGTCCTGCCGGGATGTTGGCCCCGTACTCGGCGACTTCGGATCGAAGCACGATCCCTCCGAACTCCGGGCCGGGCGGGATCGGCTGGACCGCGGCGCTCAGGTTCAGCAGAATGCGCAGGCCCGGCGTCGGGTCAGGTTCGACGCCCCCCCGCTCGACCTCGACGACCGTACCGTCGCCATGCATCTGGACACGGGGATGGCGGAAATCACGTAGGGTGGGGGACGTTCGACGCAGCCGAAGGAGGTCGCGATAGAGCCGTCTCAGGCCAGCGCGAATGGGGTCGTCCCATGACCAGCTCAGGACGGCCAGGTTTCGGGTCGACTCGGCGAGCGGGTCGGGCGGCTCGTCCTCGCGGCCGAAGTGGGCAAACTCCGCCTTACGCCCCTCGCGGACTGCCCGGACCAACTCGGGGTCGGCGAAGTCACAGAAGTACGGGAAGGGGTTTGTTTCGCCGTACTCCTCGCCCTGGAATAACAGAGGAAGGCGCGGGGCGAGCAGCAGGATGCCGGCCGCCAGGCGGAGTTGCCCGGAGCCCAGGACTGTCGCGTGCCGCTTTCCGGCGTTGCCGTTGGCCACCTGGTCGTGGTTCTGGGTGAACGCGACGAAGCGGTCGCCCGGGAACGCATCGGCCGGAGCGCCGTGGCGGCGGTCCCGGAACGTGCTGTAGGTCCCGTTGTTGACGAAGACATGCTCGAGCACTTTTACCAGTGCATCCGGGCCTGGGGCGAAGTCGACGAAGTAGCCGGAGGCGTCGCCGGTCAACGCGACGTGGACAGCATGGTGGAAATCGTCGTTCCACTGACCATCGAGGCCGAAGCCGCCGCGTTCCGGCGGGTCGAGGAAGCGAGGGGCATCGTTCATGTCGGTTTCGGCGACGATGTGGCAAGGCCGGCCCCGCCGGTCGGCCTCGACGTGCGTGACCTCCACCACCTCGGCCAGGATTGGCCGGGGGCTCCGATCGTAGACCTGGTCGGCGGCGTCGAGCCGCAGGCCGTCGAATCGGAAGTCGCGGACCCACATCCGCACCAACTCGAGCGCGAAGGCCCGAACGGGGTCGGAGTGCTTGCCGTCGTAGTTAATCGCCGGGCCCCAGTCGGTACGGTAACGCTCGTTGACGTAGGGACCGAACCGCGGGAACACGTTGCCCTCGGGGCCGAGGTGATTCAGGATCACGTCGAGGACGACCGCCATTCCGCGCCGATGGCATTCGGAGACGAACCGCTGAAGCGCCTCCGGTCCGCCGTAACTGTGCTGCGTCGCGAAGGGGAACACGACGTCGTAGCCCCAGCCCCGCGAGCCGGGGAACTGGCCGACCGGCATCAGCTCGATCGCCGTGATGCCCAGCTCGATCAGGTCGTCCAGACGGGATAGCACCTCGTCGAACGTCCCTTCAGGCGTGAAGGTGCCGACGTGCAGCTCGTAAAAGACCAGCTCGTCGCGAGCGATACCGCCCCATGTCCCTTCATCCCAGGCGAAGTTTCGAGGGTCGTATAACGCCGACGGCCCTTGCACACCTTCCGGCTGCCACCGCGAGACCGGGTCAGGCCGGGGCGGCTCGCCGTCGAGGGCATAGGCATACCGCTGCGACGGCCCCGAGATGCGGGCCTCGACGGCATGAAAACCCCGTGCCTCGGCCGTCATGGCGATGCGACGGCTCGCCACGCCGTCGTCGTAAAGAACCAATACCACCCTCTTGGCGTGAGGTGCCCACACCCTCCAGAGGGCGTTCGAATCGTCACCGAGCCGAACCCCGACGTCCGGCAGATCTGGATCGTCGATCACGTTTCTAGACCTCACTCCCGGTCCCCGCATCGCGACCACGATGCACCAGGGCCTCGTCGGTCCAGCAACCATCGTGCCACGCCCGCCCGGGAAAGGCGTCGGCGGCTTCACCCTCCAAATCCTACAGAAATAAAGGGGCCTGGAGCCGATATCGAGGATGCGGCCCAGGGAGGGGAAACCCAGGACCGGCTCTCGACCGCTTGTTCTCCCCGGCAGGAGCAGCAGTGTGATGGTGAACTGGTTGGGATCGTGGGCCAGCGGGTCGCGACTCAGCACCCGGAGCACCGCGACGGCCTCGCCCGAGTCCCAGACGCCCTTGTTGTCCAGTTGGTGCAGATGTTGGCGTAACCGATCGGCCACCCAGGCACAGCCGATGGGGACGACCGGAGCACGCGGGCGGCGCGAGCCGGTTCGACATGGTGCCGTCCGATGGCTGCCTCCAGTTCCATTGGCGTAACCGATCGAACTGCGTGACGGCCGACGCCCGCCTTTGCGGAAACGCCTGCTCGTCGATCCGCCGGAAGCGATCGAGCACGATCGAGGCGAACACCGCCTCGGCGACGACCGCTCGCTCGGCCTCCCCGACCGCCCGGAGGCTGACATTCCAGCGTTTCACCCACCTCGAGAGCTTCGCCCGCTCCGCCCCATCGAGCACCACCCGACCGGCGTCGAGCCCATGCCACGTTGCATTACGCCACGATCGGGCCTTGCCCCGCGCCGACTTCGGCCCAGTGCTGCGTCGTGCATTCTCCCGATCCGACCGCGCCGCACTGGTCATCCCCCTGCCCCGCTCTGTTCCGTCGATCGGCTGATACCCCAGGGTGAGTATCGAGGCGGTGGGCGTTGCGATTCACGTAAGCCGCGAGTTGTGATCTTCCGGTTGTGGATGCACGCGCACCGGCCCCACCTCCCCTCGGGCCTCTCCCCGAGCCGTTGAGGTCAGTTCCGCCGCACCCGTTAGTTCGTCTAGCCGCGACACTCGGTTGCTAATCGGCGGAACGTGCGGGAAAATCGTTCGGATGGGTGGGATGAGACGACTGTTCCGCCGTGTTTTTCCACGAGATTTCGTTCGTCTACAACGGGTTAGGCGGCGAAGCCCCGCAGTCCACATTCGTAAGCTGACGGCGGCTCGGCGTTACCTTCGACGAGGCACACGATGAACGAAGAAGAGTACCAATCTCTCGTTGTCTTCAAGGGTCTTCCCCTCTACAATGACGACGATTCAAGGTGCGAATCAATCGACAAAGTCAACCACGACACCGACTTCACGGGCGAGGTGCTTGAGGCCGACTTCTTGTCGCTGGCACAAGATTATCTTGCACGTGAAGATATTGGTCCCAAAAGGGGGTATTCGGCACCACGGGGATGACGACTCCACTATCTTCGCCTACTTCTGGCGCAAGAGGCAGCCGCCCGGACAACCAGGCTAATCATTCTGACCAGCGAGAAACAACACCTCCGCAATGCCTTGCGGGGGCTGCTCGGGTACGATTCGAGGGTCCGCCCAGACGGGTGGATCAACCCTGGTAGAGGCGAGCGAATGGAACCTTCCCACCCACTCCCTGCAGGCCATCATGCACTATCCTCGATCCGTTGCTTCATGCCTTGGCCGGCGTGTCACTTCGGATCGTGGTAGGTAAGTCCTGAGCATAGTCGGGCGGCCAGGACATCGCATAGCGGAGTCGGATGGGGAATCCGACCGAAACGTATCCGAGCAACCTCCGCAAAGCACGTCCGGTCAAGCTCCGACGGCGGCGTGGCACTATTGGGCGATAAGTGCTAATGTCTAGGTGCCACTGGCTCTGCCAATGCTCCGGTTCGGCCCGGCACTAGCAGAGCCAGCGGCGCCCGAAGGCGAATCGCCTAACCGAGCGGGCGGCTGGCACTGGTAGGGAGTCATTTCTGGGTGCCACTGGTCGTCCTCGGAATAGTGTCCGGGATTATCTTTATCAAATCTTCACTTGCGCGATCGGGGCTTGGATGTCATTCTATCTGGCATGGCGTCCAAGAAGCGATCCGCTGGTTTGACTCCTCCTTCGAAGCGACCCGAGTACGTCGGCTCGCCCGAGCAACTCAGCAGGGCTCTGCCCGTCTGGCCGGAACGGGTCTTCGGGGCCTCGCAAATTCAATCGTTGGAACGGCTCGTCGATCAACTGCGTGACGAGGCCCCACACGGAAATCGGCAACTTTTCCTCGACGACGTCTTCGTCGCCTACCTCCTGGCCTTCTTCAATCCGGGCCTGCGAACCCTGCGGACGATCGAGGATTTCAGCGCGACGCGGCAAGCTCAGAAGCACCTGACCATCAGAAAACTCTGCAAAAGCACCCTCTCCGACTTCAACAAAATCGCCGACCCCGCCCGTTTGCAACCGATCCTCGACCAACTCCGATGCGAAGTCTTCAAGGCCGAGCCGAGGAACGACGCCACGCCCTTGACGGATCTCTACCGAAAGGTGCTCGCCGTCGACGGCACGTTCCTCAAGGCCGCGGCGTCGGTCGCCTGGTCGATTCGCCGACGCGGCAGTAAAACCGGTGCTCGGCTCGACTTCCACGTCGATGTCGAGACCTGGCTCCCGGAACTGTTGGTCATCCCCGACGCGCAGCAAAGCGAGGCGAAAACGGCTCGGGAGACCATCACACCCGGTGCCATCCATCTCTACGACCGGGGCATCTTCA
This sequence comes from uncultured Isosphaeraceae bacterium, assembly GCA_963779675.1. Classification (GTDB taxonomy): domain Bacteria; phylum Planctomycetota; class Planctomycetia; order Isosphaerales; family Isosphaeraceae; genus CAVZZM01. The sequence continues at coordinate 379,651 of CAVZZM010000008.1, read as the reverse complement.
GCTTCGAATTGATCGCGGCCCACGCGTCCCAATCGGCCGATTTCGTGATGCGGACCCGGGGGCCTGGGCCGCGTTGCCCGAAGCTCGAAACCGTCGAAACGCGGGAGTTGACGCCCGAGGCCCGGGAGGCCGGGATCGTCAGCGATCGGCTGGTTCGGCTGCGGGGATCGCCCCATCGCAACGCTCCGGACCTGGTGCTCCGCGAGGTGGTGATCATCCCCGCCGACGATCCCGAGAACCCGGTCTATTTGCTCACGACCTTGCTGGAGGTCGACGCATTGATCATCGCCCTTTTGTACAGGCATCGATGGCAAATCGAGCTGTTTTTCCGCTGGCTGAAGTCGTACGCCCGATTCGACCACCTGATCAGTCACAACCGCCAAGGGGTGCTTCTGAATTTTGGCTCTTCGGCAGAATCCGTGGGTGCTTGATCTGAAGAGGAAGAGGCTTTTGAGGGAAAAGATCGCACCCTGGGACACCCTCCGGTCAAGATGGAGTTACCACGCTTCATCAACACCAGGAATGCCCCAGGATGCGTATCCAGACGATCCTCAATCGCGTCGAGAAGTTCAAGTCCTTCACCTACGGGGACGCCCAACTCGTCGAGCAGGACGGCGGGCCGGCCTTGGCCGTCCAGATGGTCGCCCGCAAGAACAGTCGCCCGTATTGCTCCGGGTGCCTGAAGCAGGGCCGCCCCTACGATCGCCTGGAGGAGCGCCGGTTCGAGTTCGTCCCGTTGTGGGGGATCCTCGTCTTCCTGGCCTACCGGATGCGCCGAGTCGATTGCCAGCGGTGCGGCGTGACGGTGGAGGTGGTCCCCTGGGGCGACGGCAAGAACCAACTGACGACGGCCTACCGTTGGTATCTGGCGAGCTGGGCCAAGCGGCTGAGCTGGAGCGAGGTCGGCACGATCTTTCGCACCTCGTGGGACAGCGTCCGCCGGGCGGTGGAACACGCCGTCGAGTGGGGCCTGGCCCACCGCGACCTGAGCGGGGTGACGGCCCTGGGGATCGACGAGATCGCCTGGCAACGCGGGCACACGTATATGACGCTGGTCTACGACATCAGCGGGGCGACGAAGCGGCTCCTGGCCGTGGCGGAACACCGGACCGAGGTGAGCTTGCGGGTCTGCCTGGACGGCCTGGGGAAGCCGGTCTGTCAGGGGGTGCGATTCGTGTGCAGCGACATGTGGAAGCCCTACCTCAACGTGATCCGCGAGCGGTTGGGTCATGCGGTTCACGTGCTGGATCGGTTCCAGGTCATGCAGCAATTCGGCAAGGCGTTGGACGAGATCCGGGCGGAGGAGGCAAAGAAGCTGGTGAAGGACGGCTACGAGCCGGTGTTGAAGAAGTCGCGGTGGTGCCTGTTGAAGCGACCCGAGAACCTGACGGACAAGCAGACGGTGAAGTTGAAGGAGCTGTTGAAGTACAACCTGAGGACGATGCGAGCATACTTGCAGCGCGAGGATTTCCAGCGGTTCTGGGAGTACAAGAGCGCTGCCTGGGCGGGGAAGTTCCTGGACGAGTGGACGCGTCGGGTGATGCGATCGCGACTGGAGCCGATGAAGAAGGTGGCTCGTACCCTGAGGAATCATCAGCCGTTGATCTTGAACTGGTTCCGAGCCCGCGGGGCGATTTCGTCGGGAGCGGTGGAGGGTCTGAACAACAAGGTGAAACTGGTGACGAGAAAGTCGTACGGATTTCGGACGGCGAAAGTGGCGAAGCTGGCCCTATTGCACAACCTCGGGCAGCTTCCGGAGCCGAAACGCACCCACAGATTCTGCTGAGGAGGCGAATTTTTACGTGGCGGTCATCGGCGTGACGTTGATGTACCTGCAGATGGGACATCGCCCGAGCAAATATTTATTCCTGATGATGGGAATGATGGCGAACGGCTCGGCGTCGCTGGAGGAGATTCTGCCGATTCTTCGCGAACGCGAGCGTCAGTGCGAGATGCAGCGTGACCGAGTGGCGCGGAAGCGTGCCGAAAAACTCAAGTAAGCGATTCAGGCCAGTCCACGCGCGCGGGACGAGGTTGCGCCGCCGCATGCGCGGCGGTTGCGATGGGTTTGCCAGGGAGCGAACCGAAAAGGACCCCGTTACGGAAAGAGCGGCACATTGAGCTCGAATATGGCTTCGGTTCGAAGAATCCCGGACACTATTGCGATTACGACCAGTGGCACCCGGCGCGTGATGGTAGTGCGAATGACATCCCTCGGCGGGCCGGTCCGCTGAGCTTGGCGGTAGGCGCACCTTCGTACGTAAGCGACTGGGCGTGCGCGTGGTTTCCGCGACGGTGGGGTCTTCCGGGGACCTGAACGAAGGAAAACGGTCGGGAGCCGATATTGGCTGTTCATGCTTCCGATTGGCTGTTGACCCCTTCCTCTCTCCCTGACCCTTTCTCCCTCCTCAATTCGATTCATATCAAGGCCCCATATTCAGGCGGTCATCGACATGGCAGCGAAGTTGAAGGTTGGCGATCACGTGACCTGGAATTCGGAAGCCGGGCGCGTCGGCGGGACGATCCAGAAGATTCACAAGAAGGACTTTGATTATAAGGGCCATACGCATCGCGCGTCCGCCGATGATCCGCAATACGAAATCAAGAGTGACAAGACCGATCACGTCGCGGTGCATAAAGGCAGTGCGCTGACAAAGACCAAGTCCGATTAGGACGTGACGTCAGCGGCGGAATGGAAGGCGGGGGGAGAGTTTTGATGGGGATTATGAGCGACGACCCTGTGCGGGTGGAATACGCTCGGCTTGCGGGCCGTTACGATCGTCGCTGGTCATCCTACATCGGCGCGACTATCCGCGAGACGATCCGGCGCATGGACGTTCGACCAGGCGACCGCGTCCTGGACATCGGCTGCGGTACGGGGGTTCTGCTCCATGCCCTGTCGGATGCGGTGCCGGACCTGGAATTGATCGGCATTGACCCCAGCCCGGAGATGCTCGCGGTTGCCAGGCGGAGGAAGGCAGGCTCGGCTATCTTCTCGACGGGCCGCGTCGATGCCCTCCCGTTGCCCGACGAGTCGGTCGACATCGTCGTCTCGACCAGCGCCTTCCACTATTTCCGTGCGCCTTAATGCGCCTTGCGAGAAATGAAGCGGGTGTTGAAGGTCGGCGGCCAATTCGTCATCACAGACTGGTGTCATGATTATTTCACATGTAGCGTCCTGGATTTCTTCCTGCGACGGTTCAACCACGCGCATTTCCGCGCCTATCGCACCTCCGAATGCGAGAACCTGCTGAGGGGTGCCGGATTGACCAGGGTCGAGGTGGAGCGGTACAAGATCGACTGGTTCTGGGGCGTGATGACGGCCAGGGGACACAGAGGGCTCGGCGGGTGACGCTCGAACTGACAGGGCAATCCAGGCGAATTCAAAATGGCGAACGGGGCGGGCCCTACCGGCAGGCCCGCCCCGTTCGAATGGGTCGGCGTGAGGCGGCTTGCTCGTCACGCTCACCAGATCTGCACGCGCTGATCGGGCGGGAGGTAGAGGTCGTCGCCTTCCTTCACGTCGAATGCTTCGTAGAACTCGGGGATGTTGCGGATGACGCCGTTGCAGCGGAACTCGGCCGGGGAGTGGGGGTCGATGGCCAGCCGACGCTCGAGTTCGGCGTCGCGATACTTGGTCCGCCAGACCTGCGCCCAGCCGATGAAGAAGCGCTGGTCGCCGGTCAGGCCGTCGAGGACCGGGGCCTCCGCGCCGTCGAGCGACGAGCGTATACGCCTTGTAGGCGATCGTCAGGCCGCCGAGGTCGCCGATGTTCTCGCCGATGGTCAGCGAACCGTTGACGTTCTGGCCGGGAAGCTGCTTCGGCTCGAACCCGTCGTACTGGGCGATCAGCTTCGCGGCGCGGGCCTCGAACTCCTTGCGGTCGGCCTCGGTCCACCAGTCGTTCATGTTGCCGTCGCCGTCGTACTTCGATCCCTGGTCGTCGAAGCCGTGGCCGATCTCGTGGCCGATCACGGCGCCGATGCCGCCGTAGTTCACCGCGTCGTCGGCCTCCATGTCGAAGAACGGCGGTTGAAGGATCGCGGCGGGGAAGACGATCTCGTTCATCCCCGGGTTGTAGTAGGCGTTGACCGTCTGCGGCGTCATGAACCATTCGTTGCGATCGACCGGCTTGCCCAGCTTGGCGAGCTGGCGATCGACCTCGAAGGCGGTCGCGCGCTGGACGTTGCCGACGAGGTCGTCGCGGTCTGATCTCCAGCTTCGAGTAGTCGCGCCACTCGTCGGGGTAGCCGATCTTGGGCGTGAACTTCTCCAGCTTCGCGAGGGCCTTCTCCTTGGTCTCGGGGCTCATCCAGTCGAGCGCCCTGGATGTCCTGGCGATACGCCTCGATCAGGTTGGCGACCAGCTCCTGCATCCGCGCCTTGGCCTTCGGCGGGAAGTGCTTCGCGACGTAGAGCTTGCCGAGGGCCTCGCCGAGCGCGCCCTCGACGGTCGCCACGCCGCGCTTCCAGCGAGGCCGGTTCTCCGGCGCCCCGGTCAGGGTCCGGCCGTAGAAGTCGAAGTTCTCGTCGACGAACGGCGGGCTCAGAAGCGGGGCATGGCGCGCGCAGGACGTTCCAGGCCAGCCAGGTCTTCCACTGGTCGAGCGGGACCTCGTCGATCGCCTTCGCCATCGCCTCGAAGTAGCTCGGCTGGCGGACGACGACCTCCTCGATCCCCTCGGCGCCCAGCGGACTTCGAAATAGGTGCCCCAGTCGAAGCCGGGGGTCAGGTCGGCGAGTTCTCGGATCGTCTTCTTGTTGTAGGTCAGGGTATCGTCGCGGCTCTTGACGCGGTCCCAGTGGTTCGCCGGCCAGGCGAGTCTCCAGGTCCATCACCTGCGTCGGCCTTGGCTTGTCGGGTCGGCGATGCCGGCCAGTTCGAACATCTTCGCGATGTGGGCGACGTACTTTTCGCGGATCGTCCTTGTACTTGTCGTCGCGGTAGTACGACTCGTCGGGCAGGCCGAGGCCGCCCTGAGTCAGGTAGAGGATGTAGCGGTCGGACTGCCTGGCGTCGGTGTCGACGTAGGCGCCGAACGGCTCGCCGACGCCCTGGCGGCCCAGTTCGGCCAGGGTGCGAACCAGGTCGTCCTTGCCGTCGATCGCCTGGACCTTCGCCAGCTCGTCCTCGATCGGCGACAACCCGAGTTCCTCGACCCGATCCTCGTCCATGAAGCTGGCGAACAGGTCGCCGACCTTCTGGGCCTCGGAGCCGGGGGCGTTGTCTCCCCTGGCGGCGACTTCCTCGATGATCGCCCGGAGGTCGGCCTCGGACTTCTCCCGAAGGGCGTAGAACGCGCCGTCGGCCGAGCGGTCGGCCGGGATCTCGGCCGTATCCAGCCACGTGCCGTTGACGTGCCGGAACAGGTCGTCCTGCGGCCGGACCTCCGAATCAACGCCTGATGAGTCGATCCCCGACCTCAGGTTCGACCGAACGGTCTCGTCCGCCGGTTCCGCGGCGCGAACACCGAACGCGGCCAAGAGGGCCAGGGCCCCGACCGCACCACACACGAATTCGATGCATCCTCAATCACTCCTTGATGAGTTTCCTGTCCGAGCGAACGGCTCGTCTCCTGGTTGCCTACGCGAGAAACCCCGGCCGGGTTCGGTCGAGGCCCGGGTCGTCGATGAGATGACAGATCATCGTGGGTCGTGGGCTGTCTTCGTCGATCCGGTTTCCGCCTGGCAATGGGGCCGTTGTTGCGAGGCTCCTCGCCGATCTCCACCGAATCTCGTTGCAACTCTTGAGGTCGCAAGGCGTTTCCCTCGTTCCCACGGTCCCCGTGGGAATGCCGTCTTCGACGCTCCGCGTCGTCTGGGACGGTCGGGCCATTCCCACGGTCGAAGAGGACGCGGAGCGTCCCGGAATGCATTCCCACGGGGACCGTGGGAACGAGAGAGTGCGGACGGGTGGAGTTCACCGATAAGTCTCGTTGTTGCTCTGTCGAAAACCTCGATTCGTAGGGTGGGTTGCGCGTCGCGGACGACGCGGGCCCACCCTACCCCGGAGGGCAACACGACGCAGGTTTTCGACAGAGCAAGCCGCCACGATCCGGTATTTTGAGAGGTGATTACACGCAAATGCTCTCCCTCGCGGTCACGTCGTCCTCGACCAGCGAGAGCAACAAGGTGCGTTCCTTGGCCCGCGTCTCGCCGATGGCGGTGACGTAGACGGCGGGATCGTCCTTGACGGGGCACTCGTGCTCGCAGATGCCACAGCCGATGCATTTCTCGGCGTCGATGTACGGCCGCTTCAACTCCTTCTTGGCCCCCCAGCGGTCGACGACCTCGACATTGCGGGTGAAGATCGCCTTCGGGCTGACCGGGCAGACCTCCTCGCAGACGACGCAGTGGGTGTCCATCGCCCACGGCAGGCAGCGGCCTCGGTTGTAGAACGCGGTGCCGGTCTTGACCGGCCCCTTCGCCTCGAACGGGCCGGTTCCCAGCTTCTCGGCGATCGAGATCTCGCGGATCGCGCCGGTCGGGCAGACCTGGCTGCACAGCGTGCAGTTCAACTCGCACCAGCCCATCTTCGAGATCATGATCGGGGTCCAGAGCCCTTCCAGGCCCGCCTCGAACAGCGACGGCTGGAGGACGTTCGTCGGGCAGACCCGGATGCACTGGTCGCACTTGATGCAGCGGCGCAGGAACTCGTCCTCGGCGACCGAACCGGGGGGCCGGATGGCCTTCGGGCTCCAGTTCTTGTCCACGCCGCCCGACTTCCGCACCATCGGGAAGAACAGCAGCCCGAACAGCCCGCCCAGCAGGACGCTGCGACGGCCCGCGTCGGGCGCCGGGACCTCGCTCTCCTTGCGGGGCAGGAACCGGAACGAGAGCGCGTCGTGCGGGCAGTCCTCGATGCAGTTCAGGCAGACGAAGCACTCGCTCTTGCGCAGGTCCTTGTGCGGGTCGCAGGCCCCCTCGCAGCTCTTGAGGCAGAGGTCGCAGTCGGTGCAGCGGACCGGGTCGCGGTCGATCCGCCAGATCGCGAACCGGCTGAAGATCCCCAGCAGCGCCCCGAGCGGGCAGATCGCCCGGCAGAAGAACCGCGGGATCCACCAGTTCGCGACCAGGAAGCCGATGAAGATCAACCCGACGACCCAGGCGAACCAGTACTCGCGAGGCTCGGTGTACACCCCCTCGGTCGCCATGTGGGCCGTCGGCAAGACGCTGGTCGTCATCGACCGCACCGTCAGCGCGATCGGGTCGAGCAAGCCGATCTGGAGCGTGCTGTTCCCTTCCTTGTTCTCGGCGGCGGAGCGGGCCAGGCCGCTGCCGACGGCCGAGGCCGTCTCCGGTAACCCCGCCCGCACGGCCCCGATCCCGAGCGCCACCAGGGCCACCGCGGCCAGGGCGACCGGCAGCGAGATCCGCCGGAACCGAACCGGCTTGAGCGTGCCGACCGCCCGCAGCAAGGCGTATGCCCCGCCGGCGAAGAGGGAGAGCCCGACCACCCAGCCGGCGAGGCCGAACGACTGCTCGAACGTCCGGGCCGTGGTGCCGGATTCGAGGGTCGCCTGCAACGCGGACTCGTTGTAGGCCTCGGCGATCCGCCGGGGGCGCCGAGGATCGTCGGGATGATCCACAGGCTGGCCATCACCAGCATCACGGTCAGGATCACGTACTTGATTGCGTAAATCTTGCGGTAGCGGTTGACCTCGATGGCCTGTTTGGTGTTGCGACGGTTGCCGATCCAGCCGAAGAAGTGGTGCATGATGCCGAACGGGCACATCCAGTTGCACCAGACCCGCCCCAGCATCATCGTGATGGCGATGATGCCCAGGCCCCAGACCAGCCCTCGATAGATCGTGTGGGTTGTCAGCGCCGTGGAGACCGCCACCAGGGGCGTGGCCTCCAGGAAGATCGACACCGGCCACCCCTTCAGGTAGCGGAGGTCGGTGATCAGCAGGAAGAACAGGAAGAGCCCGAGGAACAGGACCTCGTAAGCTCGGCGGATCTTGACCATCAGTCGGCTCCTTGCGCTGGGGGCTTACGCGTGCGCCTCCGACGCCAGTCGTCGGCCTGGGCCAGCAACCGGGCGAGCGGCAGCTCGAAACCGGGAAGAAGTTCGGTACGGTACGTCTCGGCTTCGGTCACGATCTGGTGAGTCGGCCCGAGCGGTCCCGGGCGGTAGACGGTCATGATGCGTCGAAATCGGTCGATGATCCAGTACTCGCGAACCCCGGCGGCCAGGTGCTCGTCGCGTTTCTGTCCGTAGTCGCGCACCACGTCGCGACGGGAGGACGAGACGAACTCCACGGCGAACGAGGGGACATCGCGGGAGGTGTCGGGGGTTCGCCCCAGCCCGATCCAGATGGCCCGATCACACCGTCGGCGATTCGGAGTTCCCGGCACCCCGCGTTCGGGCATGGTCTTGTCGATCACACCACCCCGAGGATGGGTTTCCCGATACGTTCGCAGGAGGTATCCCAGTTCATCATTAGGATCGGCTTCGGCATCGCTGACGGGAGGCGACACGACAAGGACTCCGCGAATCAACTCGTAACGATATCCCGGCTCGAAATGCTCGGGCGGGGTGGCGTCGAACTCCTCGGGGGTCATGGTGATCCCTGAGGAGGCCGGGCCGATCCGTCGTCGTCGCGTTGATCGGGTGAGGGAGTGGCTCATCGTTACGCCTGGAGTGCCGTTGGTCGTCTCATTCTCAGTCAAAAAGGATGCCCTTGAGGTCGAGCACGAACCCGGGCAGGACATCTTCCCCGGAGCGGGTGGCCGGGTTCTTCAAAACCTCCAACGGGCGACCGGGACGATGGATTTCCACGATCCGAGTCTTGGGGTGGAGCAACCCGCCGAGGTGGGCACCCTGGGTCATGAACTCCTCGATGCGGTTGCGAACTTCACCCGGCTCATCGCTCGGCGAGGTCAATTCGGCGACGAAGTCCGGACAGATCGGGGCGAACCCTTTGCGTCGGGCCGGTTTGAGGGCCTCCCATCGTTCGCGACGGATCCAGGCGGCATCCGGGGCATGGATCATCCCATTGGGAAGCGTGAAGCCGCTCGAGGAGTCGAACACGACACCCAGCCCACGATCTCGGTTCCAGGCCCAGAGCTGGCCGGTGAGCCCCGCGTTGCGCGATCCTAATTCCGAACCGGCCGGCGGCATGATCCACAGTTCCCTCGTCGCGGAACGCCCCATCCGAAGGTCCGGGTTCGCCCGGCAAAGCCGCGCGAACGCTCGCTTCGAGACGCGAAATCCCGATTTCGGTGGCACGGTGAGCTGCATCGTCTGGCTCATGGCGATCTCGTCCCGGTATCGTAGTGGAGTGGCACCTGGCCCCCATGATGTTGGAAGGAAGGAACGCGGTGTTCCGCGTTCTCGAATGCGCCCTTCCCAGCATTCACTCCGCTACGGGGAGGACATAGAGGTCGATGTCGAAGTCGGCCCCAAGGTCCTTGATTGATGCGATGATCCCGTGATCGAAGAAGAGGGTCGGTCGTTCCGAGCAATAGACCACACAAGAGAAGAGCAAATTGTACTTCAGTTTGGGAAGGTCACGAATCGCGGCGCCGCCGGCCGCAGTTCGTTGAGCAGACTTTCGACATGGTTTTCAAGGTCCGCGGTCCTCGGGAGCTTTGATTCGAATAAACAACCGTACGTCTTTCGCTCCAGCTTTGTGTTGGCGATGGGATCACCCGGCTTCCACGTGCAGGATGGCTGGGTCCCGATCAATTGCTCCATCGTGTCGCAGGGAAGGACCGCATTCTCGATGATGAACCGAGCGAGAGACTCGGTCGTGCTCATGGCGTCAACCCAAATCGTTGATGTTCAAACCCGTTTCGTCGCCTGGTCCACTGCTGTCCTTGGGTTTGACGATGATGTTGCCCTTCCGGTCTTTGAAGAGATCATGGCGGGAGTTCGGTTTGAGAACGTGCGGATTGATCCCGTGGTCCTTCAGCCTTTGAATCTCGCCGGGAGTCAGCCTCCTGTCCTGAGCGCTTGATAACGGTCCTTCAGGCTCTCCTGGTTCCTCGTTCGCCTCGGTGTCCACCATGAGTCGGATCACCTCGGGACGCGAGCGTGATTGCGATGCGACGAAGCGCCGCGGGCCTCGTTAGACCGTCACCTCGCGGGTCCACTGTGGCCGCCAGTCGTTCAGGGGGGTGCCTCGGGCGGCGGTCTTGGCGAGGGCCTTGTCGAGGTAGATGATCTCGTGCCGGCGCTTCTCCAGCAAACGGGTGACGCACCAGCTATCGACGGCCAGGTGGTCGGTGCCGACGACGATCGCGTCGCCGCGCTTGACGTCGTTCAGGCTGCCGCCGGTCGGGCCGTTGCGCATCAGCAGCTTGCGGCCGTCGGCGACGACCAGGGTCGGACGCATCATCAGGGCGAAGTCGGAGATGATCCCGTGGATGTCCTGGTGGAACTGCGCCCGAGGATTGCCGAGCAGGCCGTACCAGTTCTTCATCGTGACGGTGGCCTTGCAGAGGTTGTGGTCCTTGACCGGCGAGACGCCGATGACCTTCGTGGCCTCGCGGAACGGCCGATAGAACATCGACCAGGTGTCCGGGATCGACTCGCCGCCGACGTACAGGGGCTCGAAGTAGCTGGCTTGCGGCATCATCACCTCGGCGCCGGCCCGCTCGGCGGCCTCGCCGACCTTCGTCTTGAAGAAGCAGCTCTCGGGGTTGTTGATCGGGTTGTCGCAGACGATCACCTTGCGGGCCCCGGCGCGTAGGCAGAGCTTCACGACGGCCGCCACCGTGTCGGGCTGGGTCGTCGCGGCGAGGTCCGGGTTCTTGTCGAAGGCGATGTTCGGCTTGACGACGACCACGTCCCCCTTGGTGATGAACTGGTCGACCCCGCCCATCTCGTCGAGGGCGCCGCTTGACCATCGCCAGCGCCTGGGCCTCCCGGGCGGCGAACTCCTCGTCCCGAGACGCGAACGTCGCGTCCTCGAGGGCGTTGAGAACGCACCACGACCAGGCTCGGTTTGCTGGCCGGCCGCGTGACGCCGTAGTCCTTCAACCGCACCGGCGGGGGCGGCTTGACCCCCTCCATCCCCCAGCGGTCGCGGATCACGAGTCCCGCGCCGACGGCCCCGCCGATGACCGCGGCCGTTCCGCCGACCTGGGTCAGGAATTGTCGACGGGAGAACGACTCGGTCGGCCGGGTTGACCCCGCCAAGGCGTTCCAGGTTTCGCAACTGGGTCTTCGTGAGTTTCTCGGCCATGTCCGACTCCCGGCGAGCAGAGGTTCCGGTGCGGTGGACGATCGATTTCGAGGAGGCTGGTGGCGCGGTGCGTGACGGTCACGGCGTTCGAAACGGGGACGGTCAGGGTTCGGAGCCGTCCGGTTCCGCGTCGGTCGAGGGGGTCTCGTCCCCGGTGTCGATGGTGGGGACGTTCTCCGGGCAATGACCTGGCGAATTCCCGGGCGAACTGCTCGGTCGGCTCGCGCTCGGTGGAGCCGTTGGCGCCGGCGATCGTGTTCCCCTTCAGGAAGACAGCGTCAAACAGGCCGTAGAGGGAGCTGACAACCATCTGATCGGCGCCCTCGGCCTCGATCTCCTCGACCTCGCCGCCATATTCCTTGACGGCGGCGACGTACTGGTCGAACACCTCGGCGGCTTTCTCGGGGGTGGCATAAGGGCGGAGGAAACCCTGCCAGTAGACCGACTCGCTCGGCTTGTAGTCGGCCAGGAACACGTCGGTCATGAAGGCGTAGCCGAAGACGTCCTGCGACGCATAGGTCTCACCCGACCGTTTTGGTCCCGATGGTAGCAGCTTGAACAGTTGCGCCGGGGTGGCGAGGGCCGTTGTCGGTTCCGGGCCGCCGACGGCCGGAGCGGTCGAACCGATCGTCGTCGAGCCGGGACCGCCTCCTCCGAAGGCGGGGACGATGGGATCGCCCGCGGGGGTTGTGGTCGGGGCGGTTGCCGGTGTCGGGTTGGAGCCGACGGCCGCCGCCAGGCTGGGCGCCGGGGTGGGTTCGGGGGCCTCCGGCCCACCGGCGACCTTGGCGGGCGATCGCCAGGGCGAACTCGGCGACCTCCGGGTCGTCGGTCGTGGTGACCACCTGCACGTAGTACGGCCCCTGGTAGAAGAAGACACTGCCGGCGGAAGTGTATCCTTCGTCCCCCAGCTCGATCGGCTCGGCTTCCGGCGGCTTCTCCGAGCTGTACTTCCCGAAGGCCTTTAACGGGCTGCCCATCTCGAAGATGTAGAGCTGGGCCTCGTTCGCCTCGTCTTTCTCGGGATGGTAGAAGGTGTACGCCATGCCGACCACGTCGTACTGGATGAAGCTCTCGGCGCGGCCGTCGATCTTCTCGTACAGGTTCTCGGCGTTGAAGGTTTCGAGGTGCTTGCCCCCCATCTCGCCGACGACCCACCCGGTCGGCACGTCGGAAAGTGGCAGCAATGCAGCCAGATCACGTTGAGGCTCGGGCACGCCCGCGAGCTCGATTTGCTTCACCGACGGCGGCAAGCCGTTACGGGGAGCCATCGGCGACGGGGCCGTCGCGGTCGAGGTCGCCAGGGCCGGCGCGGCGACCGCCGCCAACGGTCCACCCGACGGGGCCATCACGTAGGTTGGCACAGCGGGCAGGTCGGCGGGCGGGGCCAGTTCATCAAGGAGTTGCTGGGGCGCATCCAGCCCGATCCGCCGGTGCATGACCGCCAGCGCGTCGAGCACGCCCGGCATCGCCTGGTATGTCGCCGGGTGCTGGGTGGCCGCCGCGCGCAGGGGCAGCATGGCCTCGTCGATCGCCTTGACCGACTCGACCAGTTCCTGACGCGCCGTTTCGAGCCGCTTTCGCTCGGCCCGCACGGCCTCATCGGCCTGTTCGAGCGATTCGTACTGCCGCCCCTGGTCGAGCACCGAGATCGTCTGGTTCGGGTCGAACTCGTATCGGCTTTCATCGTAGTGGCGGCTCTTGAGGGCCAGCAGGGCGAAGATCGCCGGCACGCCCATGACCAGCAGCATCGACGTGACGACCGACCAGAACTCCGGCCGCTGCAACGTCCGACCGCGGCGGGCCCGGAACCACGACATTCGTCCGAGAATCGCGAAGGCGATTGGCGTCGTGGCAAAGGCGATCAGCGCCGCCCCCAGCGCGACGGCCAGTAGCGGCTCACGCTCGGCGATCTCCCGGAGCTCCCCCCCCAGGCCCGACGATCCACCCATGCGATGCGCCCCCCGTGGCGATCCGAGTCTCGATGTTCGACAAATTTTCGACCAGTGGTCCCTGCAATTATAGCCGTCCCCGCCGTCCACCGACAATCCGCTTGTGTCGGCCGAACCGCCCTCACGGCCCAACGGTGTCATCGCAACGGAAGTGGTGTCCCGGTTCGTGAACCCGCGGCGCAGCACATTGGCGAAGCAAGCGAGCAGGGGCCCCATCGCTCGGGACGTAGATCTCCCCCCTCTTTCGGGACCGTTGCGATATCACGCAAGCAATTCTCCTTGATCCACTGTGTGTGTCGGTTGGAATTGCCAACATCAAGAACCCCAGGACGCGATGATGTCCGGGAGCGACGCGATTTTTCATTCGTGAGGCGAGCCGTTGCGAAATCAGGGAGGCCGTCTTATACTTCGCTGCTCGACAGGGACGCGAAAACCGCATATGTGATTTACCTGGAAATCTTAGAAAGTTTATTTTAGCCATGATAGAAAAAGCATGCTTATTAATAATCGTGGGCTGGTTTCGATCCATGCGCTCGATGCTTGCATCGGCGTTATCGCCAATATAAGGGGTCGCGAGGCGAATCAGGCGTCCCGGGCCACCGCGGTTGATATGCGAATTGTCCGGCGATTTCATGGCAAAGAGGCGTGGCTTGCCTGCGGCATCGAATTTGCGCATCCTTGATTTTCAATGTATGGAAATAAGCGGCTCGGTTTCTCGCTCAGGTGTGGAACTGGTCGGGACGTCCCAGAACGGCAGCGTTCAAGGCACGATTGGCCCCAGGGAATGAGGTGCGCATGTCGTCGAAGATCCCGTTCATCAAGCCTTTTATCGCGGGCAAGGAACTCTATTACATTGCTCAGGCCGTCACCTTCGGCGACATCTCGGGGGATGGGCAGTTCACGAAGCGGTGCAGCCGATTGCTGGAAGATCGCTTCCAGGTCCCCAAAGTCCTTCTCACGCCCTCATGCACGGCGGCCCTCGAGATGGCTGCCATGCTCTTCGACCTGAAGCCGGGCGACGAGGTGATCCTGCCCTCGTTCACCTTCGTCTCGACGGCCACCGCCGTTGTGCGGTTGGGGGCCCGGCCGGTCTTCGTCGACATCCGGCCCGACACGTTGAACATCGACGACGCATTGATCGAGGATGCGATCACAGAACGGACACGCGCGATCTTCCCGATCCACTACGCCGGGGTCGGCTGCGAGATGGATCGGATCATGACCATTGCCCATCGGTACGGGCTGAAAGTCGCCGAGGACGCCGCTCAGGGGGTCAACGCCTTCTACGACGGTCGCGCCCTCGGCTCGATCGGGCAACTCGGCTGCTACAGCTTCCACGAGACGAAGAACTACATCTGCGGCGAGGGCGGGGCGCTCTGCATCAATGACCCCGAACTCGTCGAGCGGGCCGAGATCATTCGCGACAAGGGGACCAACCGTCAGCGGTTCTTCCGTGGCGAGGTTGACAAGTACACCTGGGTCGATATCGGTTCCAGCTACGTCCCCAGCGAGATTTGCTCCGCGTTCCTGTACGCCCAGTTCGAGATGCTCGAGTCCATCTCCGAGCGCCGTCGGCACATCTATCACTATTACCACGACCAACTGAAGCCGTGGGAGGACGAGGGCCTCCTGCGCGTGCCGTACATCCCGGAGGAATGCGTCAGCAACTACCACCTGTTCTACATCGTGCTCCGCGATCAGGACATGCGGGACGCCCTGCTCACCCATCTGAAGCAGCAGGGCATCCAGGCGGTGTTTCACTATGTGCCGCTACACAGCTCGCCGATGGGGCAAACCTACGGCTACCGGCACGGCGACCTGCCCGTAACCGAGAGCCTCAGTGGGCGATTGCTGCGCCTCCCGCTGTTCTACGAAATCACCGAGGCGGAGCAGGCTCGGGTCGTCGGTGAAGTCACCGCGTTCCTGGAACAGGACCGTTCGAGAGCCACCACGGTCGCCCCGACCGCCATGTTTGGTAGTGCGAGGCAGGAGTCCGACTGAACCGTTCGATCACCCCTGGCTGTTCCCTACGACTTCCGCTGGGCCCCCACGACTCATGTGTCACGAGACCCTCCCCATGCTCTCGTTCCCCTCGGAAAGTACCGACGGGACCGCCGCGCCCACGCTCTCGATCGTCGTCCCCGTCTATCGTAGCGAAGGGTGTCTCGACGCCCTGGCCGCCGCGATCGAGGAGGCGCTGGCTCCGCCGGGCCTGAGTTACGAACTGGTCCTGGTCAACGACGGCTCGCCGGACGACTCCTGGCGCGTCATCGAGGCCCTCAGCCGGGCTCGGGAGAACATCGTCGGCGTGGACCTTCGGCGCAACTTCGGCCAGGACAATGCGATCCTCACCGGGTTGCGGGTTGCGCGGGGCCGCTACGTCGCCATCATGGACGACGATCTGCAGCACCATCCCCGCGACCTCCCGGCCCTCCTGGCGAAGGCCCAGGCCGGGGCGGACGTGGTCTACGCGGACTTCCGGGAGAAGCGACAGAAGCTCTGGAAGAACCTCGGCAGTTGGTTCAACGGGAAGGTCGCCGAGTGGGTCATCGGCAAGCCGAAACACATCTATCTCTCGCCCTACAAAATCATTCGCCGGGAGGTGGCGGTCCTCGTCTGTCGCTACGATGGCCCGTATCCCTACCTGGACGGTCTGCTCTTCCAGGTCACGTCCCGGATCGAGCAGGTTTCGGTTGAACATCACGACCGCTTTGCCGGGTCGAGCAATTACAACCTGTTGAAGTCGATCCGGGTCTGGACGCGGCTGGCGACCTCCTTCTCGGTGCGTCCCTTGCGGCTGGTGGCGTGGTGCGGGTTTGTGCTGGCGGTCCTCGGGGCCTTGCTCGCCGTCTGGGTCGTCCTGTATCGGTTGCTGGTCCCGGAGAACTTCTCAGCGCAGGCGGTCGGCTGGTCGTCGCTGATGGTGACACTGCTGGTCATCGGCGGCGTCCAGATGATCTTCCTGGGCATCCTGGGGGAATACATGGGGCGTTCGTACCTGACAATCTGCCGGCGTCCTCAGACCGCGATCCGGGAGGTCCTGAACGCCGGCCCGCGCCGGGACCAACCGGTCCCGGAACACCATGTCACGATCGAACAGGGGAGGTGAGCGTTGGCCGAGAGCCTGGTCTACCGGAGCGCCTTCCTCTACGAGTCGGTCATGCTCGGCCTCTATGGTCGCCATTACACGTCCCGATACCGGGCGATCGCCGAGCTGATCCCGACAGGGTCCAGTGTGGTCGACCTCTGCTGTGGGCCGGGCACCCTGTACGACCGCTACTTGCGGCACAAGTCGGTGGACTACACCGGCCTGGACCTCAACCGCCGGTTCGTTGACCGCGTGGTCCGTCGGGGCGGTCGGGGCCAGGTCCGGGACCTTCACGCCGACGATCCCCTGCCGACGGCCGATTATCTGGTCATGCACGCGAGCCTGTATCACTTTCTGCCCGATCCGTCGCCGGTCGTGGAACGCATGTGTCGGGCGGCGCGGAACGAGGTCATCATCGGCGAACCGATCCGCAACCTCTCCAGCAGCGGCCTGCCGTTGCTCTCGTCGGTCGCCCGACATGGCACGGACCCCGGCCAGGGCACGCACCACCTGCGGTTTGACGAGCCGGCGCTCGACGCCTTTTTCGCCCGCTATGCCGCGCGCATGTCCCGCTCCTTCCTGATACCCGGCGATCGGGAAAAGGTCTATGTTCTGGCCGGAGGGTAAGCAGCGGCGGTGCCCATCGCACCCCCGACGGGCTGGATCGCCAGGGCCGCGGATCGGTCAATTTACGGTCGAGAGAACCTCGGTGCGTCGATTCGACGCGATTCTTCGGAGCAATGCCACCATGAAGCCGGAAGCCTTCCAACTCATGGAGGACCTGGACCGCACCCACTGGTGGTATCGGGCGCGTCGGGAAGTCCTTTGTTCCCTGGTCGCGCGTCACGTTCCCCCCGGTAGCGAGATCGTGGACTTCGGCAGCGGCATGGGCGCGACGGCAGTCGGCCTCCGCGACCTGGGATATCAGGTCGTGGCCGCCGACCGCTCCGGCGACGCCCTCGAGGTCTGCCGAGAGCGTGGGCTGCCGACGATCGACCTGAACCACGAATGGCTGCCTCCCGGGGGGACCGACTGCGTGCTGGCGTGTGACGTTCTGGAGCACGTCGAGGATGACGTCGGGCTCCTAATCCGGTTGCGGGCCGCGCTGCGACCGAACGGCCGCCTCATCGCGACGGTTCCGGCCTACGAATGGCTATGGAGCGGCGAGGACTACGTCTCCGAGCACGTCCGTCGCTATACGCGGAAGTCACTGAAGCGCCATCTCCAGGGTGCCGGGTTCCGTGCACTGCGTTGCAGCTACTTCAACACGATCCTGTTCCCGTTGATCGTCGCCGTGATCCTGTCGAAGCGCCTCTTCCGCCCCCGCGACATGTACCGCTCGAACATTGAAGCCGTGCCGGGCTGGGAGAACGCGATCCTGACCCGCCTGTTCGCGCTGGAGGCCCCCCTGCTCCGTTCGGCCCGTTTCCCCTTCGGCATGAGCCTCGTCGTCATCGCATGCCCCGAGGATGCCGGGGCGACTCGGGACGAGCCCGCGGCCGCGATTGCCGCCGTGTCTCCAGGAGCTTGAGGTGGCATTGACGGACCACGCGTCGGATCGGTCGCCGGCCGGTCGAACGCTCCCCTGGACCTGTTCAGGATGTTCGCGATGAAGCTGTTGCAAGACAACCAGCCGGAGCCAGGGAACTCCCTCGGCATCCCGGTGGTGCGTTCCCGTTTCTCTCGCCGAATGCAGAAGTTTACAGTTGTTTTTGCTCCTTTTGTCTTGACGCTTCTGTTGCGAGTTCCGCTGATCGGCGGCCCCCCACAAGTGGACGAGGGGTTCTATTCGTTCAACGCGATGATGGCCGAGGCCGGACATCGAGCGTCTCCGACATCGCTCATGTCGCTGTACATGAACATCGTGGTTAACCTTGTCGGGATGCCCGACGCGGCACCGCTACGGAACCTCCGCCTTTTCGATTGCGTCATGGCGGCGAGCGCCGCGGGGGCGTTGGGTTGGTTCCTCTGGAGGTGGTCGTCCTGGGCCCCGCGCTGGCGATGTCGCTGGCCTGGACGTTTGCGTCGAGTCATCCCCGGTACACGCAATTCGGCGTCCGCAACGCGATCATGGCGGCGACGCTGGTCTACCTGATCGCCCTCATCCTGCTCTCGGCCCGACCGGCCCGCTGGTCCTCGTTCCTGAGCGGCATGTTAATAACACTGGCGATCTTTCTGCGCGAGCCCTTCATTTTGGTCCCGATCGTGTCGTTCTATCTTGCATATTCGTTGAGAGGCCGACTCGCCGTCGTCGATCACATCATCGGCATCGCCGTCGGAGGCACGTTGCTGCTGAGCTGGGTCTGGATCGCTCGCGCCGATCCCTGGACCATGCTCGGCTACTATCGGGACATCTCGCTACTGCAATACAACCGATTCCAGGTAATGAACATCGATCGGGGGGCCTACCTCTGGGGCCACTTCAAGGATTTCCTCTACAGCTCGCAATGGTTCACCCTCCCCGCGATTGTCGGCCTCCTTGCCTCGGTCCCCGCCCGGAAACCGCGCCGCCGACGATTCTGGATCGCAAATGGGTTGGGGTTGCTTCTCGCCCTCCCCCCCTTGTACGACATCTTCAAGGGTGGGGGCGTATCATACCACTGGACTCAGCTCTTTCTGTCGTCCGCTTTCCTCGGAGCGATCGGGTTGAAGCGCACGACTGACCTGGCCCGCGCCAAGCGAGTGACGTGGATTGTCCCGCGTCTTTATCTCAGTCTCATCTTCATCGCCGCTATCATGAATGGGTATGAAAATCTGAGGGCGTACCGGAACGGCCTGATGGCGAGCAAGATGTTCGCCCCGGTCATGGTCTGGGGTGATTGGGACAACCCTTGCGTCTCGCAAGATAACGCCTTGGCCGTCGCTGCTGCCATCCGGGAGAATACCGACCCCGACGATCCGATCATCACCTCCGGCCAACATCTCTATGACTACTCGCTGACGGGGCGATTTCCGGTCGGCCCCGACCTTGTCGATCTGTTCTTTCTCAAGGTCTTCGGCCATACGGATCGGCCGGACGTACGTGAGCGGCTTCGCCAAGACCCACCGGAGATCATCGTGGCGGCCACGTACTTCGACCCGGACAAGCACCTTGGCATCCACGAGATCTGGCCCGACTTCGAGGATCGGTACGAACTTGTCCGAGATGTCAATATCCCTACGTACTGGTATGGCGGCGCTCCCGCCGCTCGTGTTTATCGTCTCCGCCACTGAAGTCAATACTCAAGGGGCCGGTACGACCCGGCAGGGCGATTCGCCCGACAAGCCACTCATTACGGCGACTCGGCGGGCACCTGGCCCTACCTGAATCGGTTGGAATTGGAGACCGCTAGCGGGTTCGCCGGCGTCGCCCTGGCGAACCCGGTCTCACCCTGCCGTACCGTCCGGGCTGGCCAGGACGACCGTGTAGCCATTCGGGTCGCGCAACCAGCATTCCCAGTGGTTTGGCCCACCGTCGCCGGTCGGGGGGTTGCGATGTTGGGACAGGAGGACCTCGGCCTTCAACTCCGTGATGCGGGTCATGGCGAGGTCGAAGTCATCGACCTCGAACCAGAGGAGAACGCCATTGCCATAGGGCTTCACGCCGGGATCACCGATTGGCCCGTGGTGGTGGTCGACGTCCCACCTGTGTAACTGGAGGATCAACCCGTCCCTCGAGACCAGGCGTTCATAGTCCGCGCCGCCGTGCGCGCTCCGGCAGCCGAGCAGGCGTTGATACCATCGACTGCTCGCCTCGACATCACGAACCGCCAGCAGGGGTTGGGTGCGCATCAGGTTCTCCGTCGGAAGCTCGCGCCGGCCATCCCGGGAAGACTCATGCGAGGTCATCGGGACCGATGATGGGGGGCTTTTTCAAGTCCAGCGGGCGCGGGCTTGCCGACAGGTCGAACCGGTGCCGGGTGGGGCGCCCGACCTTCCCGTCGAAGACGCTCAACGCATGCCCGGTCAGGCACGCGGCGGCCACGGTGTAAGCCATCGTTCCCAGGATGCAAGTCAGGATCAGTTCCCCGACCCAGTCGCCATTATAAAAGCCGTTCGGTTCAAAACCGAGCACACCCCAGAACTCGCTGTAATTCAACAGGGAAGCAACCAGAATCATCGGCGTGCAACCGAGCGCGACCGCGACCGTACCAGGCCCCATCGGGATGCAGCACATCAGATAGCCACCGTTGATGACGAGGAGGATCGCAACCACGGCGACGGTCGCTCTCGTGGTGTTTCGACTGTGCAGCGAGAGGCTCACTCCGAGCGCGGCGATGAACCAGGTGAAGATCGCGAATTCGACCACGACAACGACCATCCCCAGGGGGTGGACGGCGCCGGTGGCCACGCCGACGAACCAGAGCCCCAGCAAGGTTGCCCCGACGGCCCGCTGTGACCACGCCGCGCCGACCATCTTGGCGATCAGGACCTCACGGCCCTCCAGCGGGGTCGCCACGAGGCTCAGCCAGGTGTCTTCTTCCTTCTCGGAAGTCACCGCCGCCGAGGACGCCGCGGCGAGCCCCAGCCCCCAGAGGGAGTAGAGAAGTCCCGTCACGCCCCGGAGATATCCATTGAACATTTCGCGGGTCCCCGAACGAACGCGCGGGCTTCACTCCCATCCAGAACTCCCGGAAAGCATCGTAGCCAAACCAGGCGGTCCAGTAGATGAGGACCGCGCCGCCGATGAGGCTTAGAGCGCGAACGACCCATCGAATGATCCCTCCTGACCGGACAACGTAGATCTCCTTCCAGAGCATCGGGTTGCCGCCCATCTCGGGACGAGGCAAGAGCCGCCAGGGTCGGCTCAGGCGAGCCCCCCAGCCCGTCCCGCGACGGGGACCCTCCCCCTGGGAACGGAAGACGGGTCGCAGCCGCCAGGTCGCCAAGGCGACGAACCCCACCCCACAACCCACCTGGAGCCCCATCATCCAGGCCGCCATCGTCCCGGGGCTCGTTCCGGGCGCGAAGGCCCCACTTCCCGGTAAGACGCGAACGGGTTCGTGGCGAAGACCCAGGCATTGATCGGCCCGATCCACCGTTCGAGCCCGGGGAAGGTATATCGAAGGAGTTGCTCGATCAGGGGCGGAAGGGACAGCCAGGCCCCGGCGAGCAGGAACACGACGAGGACCGCCTCGCGCACCGTGCGGGCATACGTGGAGACGAGGATCGACAACCCCGCCACGAAGATCAGCGCCGAGACCGTCAGAGCGTACGACAGGCCGATCGACTCCGGCGCCACCCCGCCGAAGAGCGTCAGCAAGGAGAGCACCGGGAAGCCGACGCCGAGGAACACGGCGAGATGCAGGAGCTTCGCCAACAGTTTGCCGAGCACGATCTCCGCGCTCGAAAGACGGCTGGCCATCAGGTAGTGAAGCGTGCGGCGCTGCTTCTCGTCGGCGATGACCCCGGCCATCATCACGGGCGTCAGTAACAGCACGGTCACGGCCTGGGTGATCGCGAACGACCAGAACAGCCCCTCGGCGAACCGGGCCATCTCGCTGATCGTCACTTCGCCCAGGCGTCGACTTCGCCACCAGAAGTTCGCCTGGTAGTTCTGCCAGAGCACAATCAACAAGACCAGGCCGTAAATCCCCCTGAGAACGAAATAACGGGCTCGTCGCGGACGTCAACAGCTCGACATTGAAGACCGGGCCGGGCAGCATGCGATGTCGAGTTCCCAGAGAGGGCGGGGCCCATTCCCAGAGTGAGAGTGTAGCACGAGCCGATTCGAAACCCCGCGCGAAACCTCATCGCTTCTTGACTCCACCACTTCCTGGAGTGAACCGTGTGAGAGGCTGGTGGAGATCGTCGAATCGCTCCTATAATAATGGTCTCAACATCCCGACTTACCGGAGGACGTCGTATCGGCGTCGACTCGGCGACATGAAGTCTCGACTCTCCAAATATCGCGATCGAGCGTCCTACAAGTCCTCCGAGGTCGTTGGTCTGTTCGTCGTCAGCCTGTTCCTCGGGATGCTCTTCTTTCTGATTTGCGTGGCCATCGACTACGCATTTCAGCTCGTCTTTGGCGGGACCGCTTGAATCGTTTCCCATTCGGTGCTCAGGGCCGTGGGCGTCTCATGGCTCCGTGGATCGTCCCGGAGATCGAGATATGTGGAATGTCGAGGCAACAACGGTTCGCAAGGCGATCTTACCCGGTTTGCTCGGCATGATGCTCGCTTGCCTGTCATGGGAAACGTCGCCCTGTCACGGCCAGGAGGTTCGTTCGAGGTCGTCGTCGGAGACCTCCGAGTTCCTGCGCCCGCCGGGCACACAGTCCTACGGCGAACCGGCGGACTTGGATCGGGTTCCTCGTTGGCGGCAAGCGTCGTTCTTCGGAATCCGGCGCGCGGTCAGTTCTTCGTGTTCGTCGTCGATTGTTCGGGCAGCATGTCGGATGAGGCTCGACTCGCACGCGCCAAGTCAGAACTCAGGCGCAGCGTCAACGCGCTGCGATGGCCGCAGAAGTTCCTCGTGATCTTCTACAACGATCGTCCCCTTCCTCAGCCCGGCGGGCTTCCGCAGCCCGCGCAACTGGACTCGAAGGCCCGGCTGCTTCGCTGGCTTCACACGGTGGACGCGCAAGGGGACACGGACCCTCGGGCCGCGATAGCCTATGCGCTGGGGATGCGTCCCGATGCGGTCTTTCTGCTTTCCGACGGGGCGTTTCCCGAGGGGGCCGTCGCGGCGATCGGTGAATCGAACTCCCGGAAGGTGCCCATCCACTGCATCGACCTGGCGGGAGGGGCCGCGGGACTTGACCTGAAGTCCATCGCGGCGGCCTCCGGTGGGGCCTATGCCTCCCGTCCTTGAGGGTCATCGATCCGATGCGCCTCACTGCCCCGCGGAGAGCGAACCATTCGGGCTGCCCCGGATCGCGATGCCCGAGGGGAGCGGCCGCGCGGCGACCTGAAAGCCACGTTCGTGGAGGACATCAAGGAGTTGTCGATACGTCCCGAACCCATCGGGGTAGATCCACAGCGTGATCGTCGAGCGCGAGGGGTTCAGCGAGTTGACCACCCGGGCGAATTCCGAGGTCGGGTTCCGGATCGCTGACAGGGTCTCTCCCCTCACGTTGCGGACCGGCACAATTTCCCAACCGACGAGGTCGTAACTGAACGATCGTCCCAGAATCCCTTCGAGCGGGTCGGTCGGGGCCTGACCAAGTTCATAGGCGAGTGAGAACGAGCCGACTGGGCCGACCGTGGAGCGGATCGGACGGCTGCTCCCCAGGTTCAGTCGGATCTGCATGCGCGCATCCGCTTCGAGCCTGTCGACGAGACTCTCGAGGTTGATGTAGGCGACGCGATCGCCGCGGACCTCGAAGTGATATTCCTTCCCCTCGACGACCCGTGCCACTGGCGTCCGGTCGCTCAGGACCTTGCGTCGGGGCCGCGGAGCGTGGGCGAGCGACGTCAACTCCATCCGCAACCGGTTGACGTCCGTCTTGAGCACCGCGCCGCGCTGCTGCACCGAGGCAATCCGCGCTCGGGGGTCGCGAATCCGTTCCGTCAGGGTCTTCGCGGCGAGGGCCGCCTTCGCGGATTCGAGTTCGGCGGTCCGCAGGGCCTCCTGTGCTTCGGCAGCCTGGCGATCCGCCTCGTCTCGTTCCATTCGGGCGCGGGACAGTTCGGACTCGGCCTGAGCGATCGCGGCACGGTCGGGCTCGGGGGCCGGGAGCGGTTGTGGTAATCGAGCGTCTGATTCCGGAGTCGATCGAGGGTCCGTCGCCGGACTGTCGGGGACGGAAACCTCCAGCGGGCCCGCATCGACATCGCGCTTGGGTTGACTCACCGTCCCGACATCGGACCTATTCGTCGCGATGGCGCCCAGCGAGATGATGCCGACCAGGACCGCGACGAGTTCCGCGATGATTCGCCAGTACGGCTTGACGGGAGGCGTGACGTTCTGTCGCGTCATCTCAGGATCTCCGGGTCGAGCAGGCGAGTCGGGGCTGAACCTTCCGCGACCTCGAGCCAGATCGGCCACCCCAGCCCAGCAAGCGCGGTCTGACGACGGGCCTCCCAGTACGCCGCGGTTCCTCCCGGTTCGACGAGAAACTTGATCCGGGGACGATACCGGACGTCGGGCCGAAGCTTCTGGCGGTGCTGGACAATCCCGCGAAGCGTCGAGACAACCTCACCGTCTTCCAGTTTGGCCGTTTTCAGCCGATATCCCCCGGGCTGAATCAGGGCACCATCGGCACGGCAGACGACCACGAGATCAAGGACCGGTTCGGGGACGTTCCGGAACCCGGCGAGCCCCGAGCCACCCCTGCCCCCTGGCCCCCCCAGGAGCGCGTTGTCTTCGGCGCCACTCCCGACGATCGAGTTAGACCGGGGCGCGCCGAGGGCCGGGTGGTCCGAAACGCTCCGGCTAGTTCCGTTGGCGTTTCGGTTTTGGTGTCCCGCAGCCAGGCCGGGTTGTGACGGGGCCTCCCCGGAACCCGTCCGGGACGCTTCGGGACGCAGGGCCCCGGTTGGTCCCCTCTCGGGTACCCTCGGCGCACTCTCAAGTCCCGAACCCCGGGCGGTCAGACTTCGGGAGACGGGCGGCCAGGGCGCTTCTCTCGGGATCGACGTTCCGGCGAGCAGGTTCCCCGAACCCGTGGCCCTGTTTGGCGCGGTGAGGCCGGCGGTTGCCGGGACGCCGCCTTCATTCCGGGAACGAGCGCTCTCGGCGGCCATGCCGTGGAACCCGCTCGGCTGCCCCTCATCGAGTCGTCCTCGATTCCCTTGATTCGCGTTAGTCAGGCCAGGTCGCGTGCCCGTGTTCTGAGCATTCGACTCGCTCCCACCAGCCGATAGGGACGAGTTGCGATCCGACAGGGCGATCGGGCCACGTCCCGGGGGTCTCGGATTTCCGAGAACGTTCTCGGCGGAACCATTCGGCACGTGCCCACCCAGGACAGGGGGACGAGACGGCGCCGGATTGAATGCAAGACCACGGCTCGCCTTCCACTCCGACTCCGAACCCGTCCCGTCTCGTGAGCCCGTCGAGGTCAGGGGTTCCTCGGACCGCTTCCAGACAGGACTCGTGGTGTCGGTGTTCGAGCCGGCATGATCGCTCGGCAGGAAATCTTCGAGTGTCGGCGTTCCCTGCGCGAATGGACTGCGCAAGGGGGCCATCTCGGACCACTCGGCGAGATCATCGAGGTCCGGAAATTCGATTTCCTCATCCTGCTCGACAAGTTCGTAACCGAACGCGATCCCGAGCGGCTCGATCTGGGAACGCGCCTCGTAGTAGGGACGGATCCCGTCGGGTCGTACGATAAACAGCAAGTAAGGGACGACCGGGGCGCCGTCCGGGCTCTCCCCCTCAGACAGGTGGAGGCAATAGCGCTGCACGACTGCGGCAAGTGGTGTTGCCCGTCCGAACCCCAGGGAGAGGTCCATCAGGCTGAAGCTCGGCCCGTCCGGCTGAATCGTCGCGGTCCCATTGGCACATTCGATCGGGATCGGTCGTCGCCAGGTTCCGTTCGGCCCCTTGTAGGGAAGCACCGCGTACCCGTCTCTCGATCGCGCCTGCGCGAGCTGTTGGCCCAGATCGTCACGTTCCTCGACCAGCACGTCTCGTAGTCGAGCCAGTGCGTCCACCTGGACTTCCAGGCGTCGGCCATGGGTCTTCAGAGCGGCCAGTTGGCCATCGACAATGAGCTGTCGGCGTTGCAACGTCCCGGTACGAGCCACGATCCTCGACCTGGCCTCGGTCAGTGCCGAAGCACGACGGGCCGCGGTTTCGGTCGCCTGTCGCTCCGCCTCGCGCTGTTTCGACACGTTCGCCAAGATCTCGATGGTGGGGTCCGGCCGCGTCTCGACCGGCATCTCCGGCGCGTTCTCGTCGGGTTCCTCGTCGTGGTCCCGAACGACCGCGATGGTGTCTCTGGTGGTGGGTGGGGTGGTCGCCGGACGGCCCGGCTCCGTCGTCTCCGAAGTGATCGGAGCATGGCGGTACAACGCCACGATGGCGAGCCACGATCCCCCGAGAAGTGCCATCACCAGCAAGACCGGGAGGAACTCCGCCACGATCTCGCTCGACGTTCGCCGCATCGGGTCGGCCTCCTTGCCGTCCGTCGCGTCTCAAACCAAGAGAGTGCCCCTCAGGCCCTCCCTCCCGACTCACCCACTTATCGGGTCGCGCCGAGGTGGTCTTGAGAGTTCAGCAAATCAGGGTAAATCCGGGCAACTGGTTAGGCGGGGAGATTTGATTGAACTGTTTTAATCGATTAAATGGACTCTGGCGGCCGGGTCGAGCCCGAGCGGTTTGACTCCTGGATGAGCCGCTCTGGCTCGACAAGGGGGCGGGCGGTTATGCTGGGAGAGAGGTGGGAGGATCAGGCTGGGCTCGAATTGAGGACATCGTGCGATTAACGGGGGTGGAGATCCACGATGGCGACGATCCTCCTGGCCGACGATAACTCGGAGCTTCGGTCGGTCTATGCCCCGGTCCTACGGGCCCAGGGGCATATCGTCTATGAGGCGGTCGATGGGCTGCAAGCCGTGGCGCTTGCCCAGCAAGTGCGGCCGGACCTCTTGCTTTTGGACGTCTGGATGCCGGGCCTGAACGGGTTCGAGGTTCTGGAGTCCCTGCGAAGCGACCCGGCGGCGACACGGATGCGGGTCGCGATCCTCTCGGTGCTGGGCGACGCCGATTCTCAACTCGAAGCGTTCGGCGCCGGCGCGGTCGAGTATCTCGTCAAGGGGATGGGCCTGGACGAGTTCCTCAAGCAGATCGAGGCGACCCTGTCGTGTGCCACGGTGGAAGCCACCGACGACCTTTCCAGTGATCAGGCGGACGAGCCAGGGCGATCCCTTCATGACCGATGAATACCGATCGTGCCTCGACTTCCTGTATGGCCGGCTCAACTACGAGCGGTCGACGATGCCCCGAGGGGGGGCGGAGCTTCGACTGGGTCGAATGCGCCGCCTGCTTGCGCCGACTTCAGGACCCGCAAGACGCGTTTCGAATCATCCATGTCACTGGAACCAAGGGAAAAGGCTCGACCTGTGCGCTGCTGGCCGGGGCGATCACGGCCTCGGGCACCCGGACGGGCCTGTTCTGCTCGCCCCACCTGCACCGCCTTGAGGAACGGTTTCAGATCGATGGACGTGAGATCTCCCCCGCGGAACTGGTCGAACTGACAGAGTCGATACGACCCGTCGTGATCGACTGCGACGCGACCGAAACGGCTTCGGGTGCCCGGGAACTCACGTTCTTCGAAGTCACGACCGCCATGGGCCTGCTGCACTTCGCCCGTCGGAACGCCGGTGTCGTGGTCCTCGAGGTCGGCATGGGCGGGCGCCTTGACTCGACCAACGTGGTACGGCCCGCGCTGAGCATCATTAACTCGGTCTCCTTCGACCACACCAGACAGCTCGGCCGCACCCTGGGCACGATCGCGTACGAGAAGGCCGGCATCATCAAGCATCGAACGCCCTGTTTGACCGGCGTGACCGATCCGGAACCGCTCGATGTGATCCGTCGGGTGGCTGGCCAGCGAGAGAGCCGACTTTATGAATTGGGGCCGCACTTCGGTTTTGAATACGCGCCTCCGGTTGCGCCGATTTCGCTGCCTCGGGCGGGTAGTGTCCAGGTTCGTAGCTGGCGTTCCCACTGGGGCCCCTCGAACTCCCGCTGTTCGGGCCCCATCAGGCCCATAACGCGGCCCTGGCCCTCACGGCCCTTGACCTCCTCGCGGACCAGGGGCTTACGGTTTCCCCCGCGAGGGTGGCTCAGGGCTTCGCGAACCTTCGGTTCCCGGCCCGGGTGGAGCTCCTGGGAACATCACCCTGGCTGATCGTTGATGGTGCGCACAACGTCGCGTCGGCGCAGGCCCTTGCCGACACGCTGCGAACGTGTTTCCCTGAAGTGCCTCGAACTCTCGTCTTCGGGACGACGCGCGACAAGAACCTCTCCGGGCAGCTTGACGCCTTGTTGCCCCTGTTTGATCGCTGCGTCGCGACCCGTTATGTCGAGAACCCGCGGGCCGTGCCTCCCCGGGACGTCTTCTCGGCGGTGCTCGATCTCACGGGTCAGGCGGCGACGATCGCCTCGACACCGGACGAGGCCCTGGACGTGGCACGGAACCTGACTCCCTCGGACGGCCTGATTTGCGTGACGGGATCGTTGTTTCTCGCCGCCGAAGTTCGCGCGAAGGTTCTCGGCTTCAACCGCACAATGGCCCGGGAACCGGTCGCGACACCTTGAGTGATGGGATCACCATGAATGGGCCCGCTGGGTCAAGACGGGGGCGGTCCTGGGGTTCCTCGCCGTGTCGGCGGGGGCCTTCGGGGCGCATTACCTCCGAGAACGGCTGCACCTGGAACCTCGACAGCTCGAGACCTTCGAGACCGGGGCTCGTTACCAGATGTTCCACGCGATCGCGATCGTGGCCGTCGGAATTCTGAGGCTCCAGGGGCCCGTACCAGGTGCCTCACTGTGTCGGCCTGGGCGTTCCTTGTTGGTGTTCTCCTCTTCTCCGGTAGCCTCTATGCGCTTTCGTTGAATATTGGCCCTCGACAGTGGCTTGGTCCCATGACCCCGTTGGGTGGGGTCGCGTTCCTGGTTGGCTGGGCGGCCCTTGCGATCGGGGTGAGAACCAGTCCGCGGCCCGGATCGACCGAGATGTCGGGACAGGAGACGGGATGAGTCACTACATCGTGACGGTGACGGCGGCCGATCGTGTCGGGATCGTTCACTCGGTCACGGCCACGATCCAGGAATGGAACGGCAACGTCCTGGAATTGAGCCAGACCGTCATGCGCGGGTACTTCACGATCATCGTCGCGGTTGAGTTTGCGGATCGCATCGATGTTGACGCCTTCTCCGCCGCGATCGCCGGGCAAGGCGGCCGGCTTTCAGTTGACGGTCAAGGTGATTGAGGCCGACGCCGAGCGCAAGCCGGCGGTTTCCGACGGAGAGCGTTTCATCTTGACGGTCCTGGGGGTGGACCGCCCCGGCAACATCCACGGGATCTCCGGCTGCCTGGCCGAGCACGGCGTGAACATCCTGGACCTGTACGCCCGGACGGAGGGTGGTCGGTTCTCCCTGGTTATGGAAGCCTTCCTGCCGCACGACCTACCTCCGAGCACCGTCCGGGACGAGCTGGAGCGTTATGGCCGCGATCTCGGCCTTGAGGCCTTCGTGCAGCACGAGAACATCTTCCTGGCCACGAGCGAACCGAGCCCGGTCCGGGTGGGGGCGGCCCGTAACCCCGAAGGGAGCAACGTCGTTGTACCGCACTGAAGAAGTCCTGGCGACGTTGGGGATGGTCCGGCAGCACAAGCTTGATGTCCGGACGGTCACCGTCGGTGTCGACCTGGCCCCATGCGCCTCCCCGAACCCGATCGTCCTGTGCGACCGCATCCGCGATCGCCTTCTCAAATACACCGGTCAACTTCGGGCGGTCTGCCGAGACGTCGAGAGCCGCTATGGCATCCCGATCGTCAATCGTCGCATCGCCGTCAGTCCCGATCGCGCAGGTCGCCGCGGGGCATTCGACCGAGGGGTTGATGGCCGTCGCGCGCACGCTCGACGAGGTCGCCGCGGCGGTGGGGGTCGACCTGGTCGGAGGGTTCACCGCCCTGGTCCAGAAGGGCTGGACGGAGGCCGGGAAACGCCTGATCGCCACCCTGCCGGAGGCCCTCTCGACGACCCAGCGCGGTCTGCGGTTCGGTGAACGTCGGCACGACCGCCGCCGGCATCAACATGGATGCGATCCAGGCGCTCGGGCACGTTCTGAAAGCCGCGGCCGAGCAGACTCGCGAACACGATGGCTTCGGCTGCGCCAAACTCGTGATCTTCGCCAATGCGCCCGACCGACAACCCCTTCATGGCGGGGGCGTTTCATGGGGCGGGCGAGCCGGATTGCGTGGTGAACATCGGCGTGAGTGGTCCGGGGGTCGTCAAGGCCGCCGTGGAAGACCTGATTCAAAACGCCTCGGTCCCTCCCACGCTCGGCGAGATCGCCGAGGAGATCAAGAGCACGGCCTTCCGCGTCACGCGCGTGGGAGAGCTGATCGGCAGGGAAGTGGCCTCCCGGTTGGGCGTGCCGTTCGGGATCGTCGATCTCTCACTGGCCCCGACCCCTCAGGTGGGCGATTCCGTCGGCGAGATCCTCCAGGCCATGGGCGTGGAGCGACTGGGAGCACCCGGCACGACGGCCGCTCTGGCGTTGCTCAACGACGCGGTGAAGAAGGGCGGCAGCTTCGCCTCGTCCTCGGTCGGCGGCCTCTCGGGTGCGTTCGTCGCCGTCAGCGAGGATGCGGCGCTGGCGGCGGCGGTGGCGGCCGGCGACCTCACGCTCTCGAAACTCGAGGCCATGACCGCTGTCTGCTCCGTCGGGCTCGACATGATCGCGGTGCCGGGCGACACCGACGCGGAGACCCTGGCCGCCCTGATCGCCGATGAAGTCGCCATCGGCGTCATCAATCACAAGACGACCGCCGTGCGCGTCATCCCCGTTCCGGGCAAGGAGGCCGGAGAAATGGCCGTCTTCGGTGGTCTCTTTGGCGAGATGGTGATCCTTCCCATCCATGCCGCTGGCGGTTCAACCCGCTTCGTTCGCCACGGTGGTCGCATCCCCGCCCCGCTCTCCAGCCTGCGAAACTAGGTCGGCGAGGGGCCGAGACGGAGCGAAGGACCATCGACAAGGCTGTGAGGCTTGAGAGAGGATGCCCGGAAACGAACAGATCAGGCGGATTCGCCTTCGAGGTGTTCGGACCCACAATCTCAAGAGCGTCGATCTGGACCTGCCGCATCACCAGTTGATCGTCCTGACCGGCGTCAGCGGCTCCGGGAAGAGTTCCCTGGCCTTCGACACGCTGTACGCGGAAGGTCAACGACGTTACATCGAGACCTTCTCGACCTACACGCGACAGTTCCTGGAAACCCTGGACAAGCCCGATGCCGACCGCATCGAGGGGATCCCGCCGGCGATCGCGGTCAGCCAGTGGCAGTCGAGGCGATCGGGCCGCAGCACGGTCGGGTCGATCACGGAGATCCATGATTACCTGGCTTTGCTCTATGCGCACGCCGGTCGGGTGATTTGCAAACATTGTGGCACGGAAGTCCGTCCCGCTGGACCGCCCGAGGTGGTCCGCGCGATCGAACAGTTGCCCGAACGGACTCGATACCAGATCGCCTTCCCTGTCGAACTGACCACGGACACGAACCTGGACGCCCTGGCGGGTTCGCTCCGGGAGGATGGGTTCGTCCGTATCCTGGTCGACGGCCAGGCTATCATGTTGGGTTCCGGGCCGGTGCCCCTACCTCAGAACGGCCGCACGATCGACGTGATCGTCGATCGATTGGTGAGAGGGGCGGACGACCCCTCAAGACGCATCGACTCGATCGAAACGGCGTTTGACAAGGGAGACGGGCGTTGTCGCCTGCTGACGGAACTCGAACTCGGCGATCGCACCTTCGAGCGTGCCTGGCGTTGTTCCACTTGCGGCGCCGCCTACATCGCGCCGGAACCACGCCTCTTCCGGCCCAACAGCCCGCTCGGGGCGTGCCCGGCCTGTGAAGGGCTCGGCCGCGTGATCGACTTCGACATGGCTCGCATCGTGCCGGACCCCTCAAAAAGCCTGGCGGAGGGCGCGATCGCCCCCTGGACGACCCCGAAGCATCGGGTTCGGCTCCAGCAACTCCTGGACGCGGCACCCCGGCTCGGCCTCCCCACCGATCAGCCCTTCCGCGTCTTGACCCTCGATCAGGTCAAACTGGTCGTCGAGGGGCCCCCGGCTTTGTCGGCCTCCGGGAGTTCTTCCGCATCCTCGAACGCAAGTCGTACAAGATGCACTATCGGGTCTTCCTGAGCCGCTGGCGCGGCGATTGGCCCTGCCCGGAGTGCGACGGGGCCCGGCTGCGACCGGAGGCGCTCGCCGTCAAGGTTGAGGGCCTCGACATCTCCGAGGTCTCTCGATCGACGATCCAGGAGGCACTGGCCCATGTCCAGGGGATGTCAAGGGATGGTGACGGGCCCGGCCGCCAGTTGATCGAACCGTTGCGGTCGCGCCTCGCGTACCTCGACCGGATCGGCCTGGGATACCTGACCCTGGACCGGCGGGCGCGGTCGCTGTCGGGCGGCGAGGCCCGCCGGGTCGCCCTGACCAGGGCGCTCGGCTCGGGCCTGGTGAATACCTTGTACGTCCTCGACGAGCCGTCAATCGGCTTGCACCCACGCGACGTTCACTGCTTGGTCGAGTCGATGAGTCGGCTCCGCGATTCGGGAAACACGGTCGTGGTAGTCGAGCACGAGACCTCGGTGATGCGATCCGCGGACCTGCTGGTTGATGTCGGGCCGGGCGCGGGCGAGGCGGGCGGACGGATCGTCTATCGAGGGGCCCCTGACGGGGTGGTTGACTGCGTCGAGTCCCTGACCGGCGATTTTCTGTCGGGTCGACGGACGTCGCCCATCCCGACGACCCGCCGCCCAACCGACAAGGGGGCCATCGTCCTGCGTGGTGCCCGAGGCCACAATCTCAAGAAGATCGATGTCACGTTTCCGCTGGGCGTCCTGTGTGTGATCACGGGGGTCAGCGGTTCCGGGAAAAGTTCGTTGATCGAGGAGACGTTGTTTCCGGCCCTGCTCCGACAGGTCAAGGGGGAGAGCCTGCCTTCGCTCCCATTCGACGAGCTTTGCGGGGCGGGTTCGCTGAGCGACGTTGCCCTGATCGACCAGGGCCCCATCGGCCGCACGCCCCGATCCAACCCCGTCACGTATCTGAAAGCCTTCGATGAGATCCGGAAGATCTTCGCCGCCACGCACGACGCGAAGGCGCGGGGATATGTTCCGGGAACGTTCAGTTTCAACGTCGCGGGCGGGCGTTGCGAAGCCTGCGAGGGGCATGGGTATCGGCTCGTTGACATGCAATTTCTCCCCGACGTGATGGTGCGATGCCCCGAGTGCCGGGGCACTCGGTATCGTCCCGAGGTTCTCGAGGTGACCTATCGCGGCCGGTCGATCGCCGAGACGCTGGACCTGACCGTCCGGGAAGCGTTCGGCCACTTCCGCAACCGTCCCCGAGTTCAGGCGAAACTGAGGCCGTTGCTCGATGTGGGACTGGATTACCTGCGACTCGGCCAGCCGGCGAATACCCTCTCGGGGGGGGAGGCCCAGCGGCTCAAGCTGGCCGCGATTCTCGGCGGCCCCTCTGCCGCGCTCAACCGCTCCGCGGACGGCCCGAAGTCGGTCTTCGTGATCGACGAGCCCACGACCGGGCTCCATCCCGCGGACGTCACGGTTTTGCTTCAGGCGTTCGACCGGCTGGCCGACCTGGGCCACTCGCTGATCGTGGTCGAGCACAGCCCGGACGTCATGGCCGCGGCCGACTGGGTCATTGATCTCGGTCCCGAGGCTGGCGAAGCGGGGGGGCAGGTTGTCGCCGAAGGCCCTCCCGAACGAGTTGCCCAGACAATGACGCACACGGGTCGAGTGCTCGCGGACGTCTTTGCCGCGTCTCGCTCGACCGGAGCGGCACGCGATGGGCCAGATCGTGGATGATTACCGGCCATGGCCTCGATCGTGCGGAACCCTTGCGGTCGTCGAACGATCAGGCCCCCCTGTCATCAGCCGTCAACGGCAAGGCAACCTGTTGCAACATTCACAGAGCTTGGGCACAATCCCGACGTGGATCGTTGGTTTCGAGGTATCGAACTCATGGCCTACTGGCTGTTCAAGAGCGAGCCAAAATGCTTTTCCTTCGCGGACCTCATGTCCGCGCGGGATCGGACAACCGGCTGGGACGGCGTGCGGAACTACCAGGCGCGAAATTTCTTGCGGGATCAGGTCAAACAGGGCGACGGCGTGCTCTTTTATCACTCCAATGCCGATCCGCCGGCGATTGTGGGCATCGCGGAGGTCGTTCGTGAGGCCCACCCGGACCCGACCGCATTCGACCCGGGCGCCCGGCATCACGACCCCGGGAGCGACCCCTCGCATCCCACCTGGTTCCAGGTCTCCATCCGGGCGGTCCAGGCGATCGAACCACCGTTGACCCTACCGAGTTTACGCACGGTGCCGGAACTGGCCGGAATGGAACTCCTGCGGAAAGGGAGCCGGCTCTCGGTTCAACCTGTCACGCCTGAGGAGTGGTCCGTGATCCTCAGAATGGCCGGGATCTCCGGGACCGTTACCCCGGGCCGTCGTAAATCGAAACTGAGCCGTAGCTGAGGCGAAACATGCCCCGAGTCGAACACTTCGCGATCTTCGCCCACGACCTGGAACCTCTGAGGGCCTTCTATCAGGACGCCTTCCAGATGAAAGTGATTGTGGACAACAGCAAGGCACCGACGCGCGGATACTTCCTCGCGGACGAGGCTGGTTCCCTGCTCGAGATCATCGAACGCCCGGACGAAGCCCAGGGCGCCGAAACCCGGTATCTCTTCCATCTGGCCTTCGCAGTGGACGACTTTGACGACACGCGAACTCGACTCGAACGCCAGGGGGTTCGGTTCGAGACCGACAGTGAAGTTCATGCCGATTCGTGGCGCACGGCGTTCTTCAACGATCCCGAAGGGAATCGTTGCCAGATCGTCTGGCGACGGGAACCGCTGATTGCGTGATGACCGACCGCGAGGCCCCCAGGCATCGGGCCTCTTACGGGCCGATCAGCTCCACGTTGTCGACCTTGCACACGACATCCTGGAAGTCGTCATTGGTCGAGTATTCCCAACCGATCAAGTAGCTATGGGCGACCACCTCGCCGGTTGCCCGGTCCCGGTAGGGATAGATCATGGCCTTGTACGGCTGTCCGGCCAGCCGGGCGTTGATCGCCCGCACGACAGCGGGTTGCGTGAACACGCCACCATCGTCCAGCCCATCGTTGGCCACCCAGAGGCCGAACGGACGATCACCCGGGTCGAACTCGACCTTCGCCCCTTCCGAAAGCGGGGGTGGAAGGTTCTCGCCGGTTTCGAGGTCCCGGCCCGTGTTCTTGAACTGGTACGACCAGAGCTCGTGACGATTCGGCTCAGTTACGGTCTTGCCGGGCTCGTACCATCCGCCACGATTGACCGTCTCAAGCCCTAGCGCGATCACTGGCTGGTATCGCACAGGCCCAGGTCCCGCCTTCCGGAACAGGCCGGGGACTTCGTCCGGGCTCGTTTCGACCGGGTTCGCAAGGTCCTTGAACATCCGAAGTCCGTAATAGGCGTCGAGGATCGCCACCCAGTCGGGTTCGTTCGGGCCTGGCGTCACGCGCGGCTGGCGAGCGTCCGGTCCCGCTGCTCGCGAGAACCCGGCCAGAAGGAGTAACGAAACGGCGATCCGCATGTAACGCATCACGGTTGGCTCGGCTCCGCTCGGGTGTTCGATCTCAAGTCGCATGAGGCCCACTCTATCAACCCCGGGTTGCCGATCAAGCCTCTGGATGCGCTGGTTCCGGAATCCGTCTAAACCCTCCACCCGTCGCTAGGGTTCGACCGGATCGGTGAACGGATGAACGGATGGTGGGAGTGTGGGTTGCGACCGCGATCGGATCATCAAGGCGGCCAGTTGCAGGTCTTCGGCGGTCGTGATCTTCAGGTTGGATCGCGAGCCCGGGACGACCTTGCAAGCGTGTCCGAGGGCCTCGACCAGTTGGGCATCGTCCGTGATCGGGTCGTTCAGGCGGTCGCGGTTCGCGTAGGCACTCCGGAGGAGGTCTATCCGGAACGCCTGGGGCGTTTGAACGGCCACCAGGTTTGCCCGAGAGACCGTGCCGCGGATCATCCCATCAGGATCGACTCTCTTGAGTGTCTCGACCACCGGCACTCCAGGAATCGCCGCGCCCAGTTCGCGGGCCGCCGCGAAAACCGAGTCGATTAACGCCGAGGAAACGCAGGGACGAGCGGCATCGTGGACCGCGACGAACCCGCAACCGCGATCGACGTGTTCGAGGGCCATGGCGACGGTATCATGCCGTTCCGCTCCCCCCTCGATCACCTGGATCTCCCTGAAGACGGCGTTCGCGTGATAACGACGCTCGAACAGCTCGCGATCCTCGGGATGGATGGCGAGGATGATCTGCGTGACGTCATCCCGGTTGAGGAACGGCTCGATCGCCCGCAACCAGACGGCCCGTCCCTCAAGATCGGCGTAAATCTTCTTCTGTTTCGAGTCGCCGAAGCGACTGGAGAGTCCAGCAGCGGGCAGGATAACGGCGAATGATCCCATCGTCTGAACTCCGTTGAGCTTCGGAAGCGACTCGACCACGGGCCGTGTTGACCGCGATTGTCCAACCGAGCGGGTTTGCCGTCAAGAGTGGGCACGCGAGGTTGGAATCACCGAGTTCCCTGACAGCGCGTGTTGAGTTTTTCCTTCGAGGATCCATCCGGGACTCCGTGCGTCCACGAGATCACCGACCAGTGAACACTAGAGGGTTTTCGCGTTTCCGCAGCTTACCTTTTCTAGTTCCGTAGTGTATTAGGTTGATACCAGGCTTGTTACTGCAGAACTCGATGCGGTTTCCCACGAAACTGTTGAATTGTTGACAGTGTTTCTTGCAGTTTTTATACTGAAACAGTCTGGCTCTCGTTGAAACGTAAATTGACAGTAGAGATTACATCTCGAAGAGGAGTAGACAGCATGGCGAAAGTCACGATCACCATTGAAGGGGAGCCCAGGGAGGTCCGCCGCGCACTGCGAAAGCTGGCCGGTCCGTTTCGGGCGGGGATGGGCGGGGCCTGTGGCCCGGCGGGTCGCCGGGGAGGTGGTCGCCGGGGGCAGGGTGAGGGGCCTCACGTGCGACGGACACCGTGGACCACCGAGGAACTCACGCAGGTCTGGAACGAGATCACGGTGGGCGCGCGGACCGTGCTCACGGAGATCGCCACGCGAGCCAATGGGTATCCGAACACCGAGCTTCAGCAAGCGCTCGGGATGCCCGGCAACGCGATCGGCGGAACGCTGAGTTCGGTTGGTGTCGTCTCACGACGGTTCGGCCTCAAGCCGCCGATCTACAAGTTCCGCTGGGACGAGTACCGCATGCCCCAGCCGGTCGCCGAGGTCATCCAGCTTCTCTCCCAGGAGAAGAAGTGAACCGCGACCTTCCGGATCGGCCGATTGTTTCGACCGCGGCGCTCCGAGGCGTCGCGGTCGTGTCGCGCGCTCTCCCCCGTTCCCTATAATTCTCCGCGGCTTGAATTGGCCCTGGGCATCGTGGAGTGTGGAGAGAACGATATGGCGTCCATCGTGTTCTGTTCTTGTCTCGTTCTACTGCTCCCCTCCGCGCCGGATGCCTCGGCGGCGGACCGGATCATTCTCCGTGATGGACGCGTGATTCTGGGACAGGTGCTCGATCCGACCACCCGGGGCGAAACGCGATTCGTGGTCCGTCGTGCGTGGGCGGAGGAGAACCTCCCGGATCGTTTGCCGTTCTGGGAAGACGAGGAATCCCGTCGTCTGGAACTGGCACGTCGTCAGCGTCGCGATCGTCTCGAACACTGGCGACACGATCGCCAGGCGCATCGTGCGGTCGGCGAGGCCGATCCGATCCTGGAATGGGTCGAGAACGAGCTGCGAAAGCTCGATCCCGGTGGAGAGACGACGGTTCGCCCCCCGCTGCTGCTCGTGACCTTGAAATCGCAACTCATTCACACCATCGACCGGCCCTCGGACGATGCACGACGGATGTTGCGGCAAGCCTGGCGAGCCGGTTTCGACACGCCCGAGTCCCTTCCCCTGGACGACCTGTGTCGCATGCTGGAGGGCCGGGGCTTCGCGTTGAGCGCTATCGACCCTGCGCCGATCGAGGACCTTGTCGGGCTGGCTCCGGAATCGGACAACGCCTGGCGAATCCGTCGGGCGGCGACGGAGATCGCCCGGGAACCGGGCCTTCGCTATATTCACTACCTCGGTCTGGTTCTCCCCGAGAACCCTCGGCAAGCCGGGCCGAACGAACTGGCGCGGGTCGCGCAAGGTGTCCTGGGTGAGTTGCTGGGCGCCCCGTCGACTCGGGTGCCGGATCCGCTCAAGACATCCCGACGTCAAGTGGAACGCGCGGGGCGAACCGGGATGGTCGTGACCGAGCTGGAGATCGCGCCCGATCTGTCCAGTGTCTCGGTGGTGGCCACCCTGTGGGTCCGTGTTGCTCCGGATCGTTGGGTGCCGGCGTCGCGACGGCCGGCTCGTGTCCGCACTGTCGACGCCGACCCGAACGGAATGGCGGGGATCGCGGCCGACCCGCGCGTTCAGGAAATCTTCCAGACCATCGATGCGCTCGGACTTTCCGGCCCCGGACAACAACACCGACAGCTCAGTCTCCAGGTCGGTGCCGCGACCCGGCAAGCTCTCGGCCGAGCCACCGCGGCGCTCCAGCGCGACATCGAATCGGTCGACCTGCCGGTCGGTCGCTGAGTCACGCCGACGGTTGACAGGAGAAACCACGGTCCGAGTCGCTCACTCGAAACCGGCATTCAGGTGATCGGCCAGGGCTCCCGGACGGCGTCCTCCACCTTCGTGTAGATGCGAACGGGGCTCGTCAAGAAGGCCTCCTCGATGGGCAGCGAAGTCTCGTCACGCAGCTCGCAGAGCCGAAGGCCCCCACCCAGGCGGTCGAGCCTCTGGAAATGTCCGAGAAGCATGGCGATCGCCAGGCTGGAGATCTCCGTCACGCGCCGCATGCGGATCACGACGCGTTTCGGAACGGGCTGATTCTGGAGGGCGATCAGCTCATGACGGACGGGCGCGATCTGCTCTTCATCATTGAGGGAGGTTGACAGGACGGTGACGACGGTCACATCACCGACGACCTGATGCTGCAGGCGTCGGATCTCGTTTAGGGCCTTCTGCCGGGCTTGCATGGCTGCCTCGGCGACGGGCAAGGGATGCAAGGCCGTGTCATCGAGATTGCCGCCGACGCCTTGCATCAACCAGCTCGCCGCCGCATCTTCGAGGTCCTCACCGGCAACTTTCGACATCGGGGGCCGGGACTCGATCAAGAACGTGAAGGCCAAGGGACCAATGACGAGGGGCTCTCCGTTATGAGCCTCCGCCTCCTCTCCCAGCAACAACTTGCCGCCGAGCATCGTCCCGTTCGTCGTTCCCAGATCGCGGACGAAAACCTTGTTTTCACGAACCTCGATCCGGGTGTGAGCACGGCTGATCGCCTCGCTCGCCGGTCGAAGTTGGCAGCTCGGATCGCGACCGATCACGAACTTTGAGCCAGTGATCGGGATCGATTTCCCCTTGGACTTCCCCTTCTCGATGACCAGGCGGACCACGGGTGTCGCGTTGTGGAGATCCGCCCCCAGGCGGGCAAAGGGTTGAATGCGTGGATCGGCGGGAAGCGTCGCGTGAGCCGAGGCCACGGCCGCCGCCGCGGCGCTTTCGGGCGCGGTGTCCGGCCAGCCCGTTCGGAGCGCGGCCTGCTCATCGACATGAATCTCGATCGCCCTGATCAAGTTCGTGATCTTGAAGATCTCGGCAACCTCAGGGTTTGGGTTGCACACTTTCAGAAGCCCACCCTGGGCCTTCAACTGCTTCTGGGCGCGAATCAAGACACCGACGGCCTGGCTGGACATCTGTCGGACGTTGCCGAAGTCAACCAGTATCCGGCGCCGGCCGTCCCGGATGAGAGCCTCCAGTTCATCGGCGATCTGTTCGATGTCCAGATCGTTGATGATGGCTCGATCGAGCAGGTTCACGTGGGCGACCCCCTCGTTCATCTGGATCCGGGCCCGCCCTGCTTTTCCGTGGAACCGGACCGGCGGGTCATCCACATCCGAGACAGGTTCCACCTCGGCGAAATTCTCCGATTCACCGGCGATGCGTTCCAGGATCTGACGCGCCGTATTCACGATGGGGGAGTCGTCATTGGGGTCTCTAAGCCGAGCGGCCAGGATCGAAGGTCGAAGCTCATCTCGAGTGGCATACTCCTCAAGCACTCGGCGACGGGCCACACTCCCTTCGGACCCGAAGGCGCAGAGGAGGACGACGGGCCCGATCCGTACGCAGTCACCGTCGTGTAGTGCGGAAAGCTCGATGTCGCGGCCGTTCAGTAAGGTTCCGTAAGTCGAGTGGAGGTCCTGGACCACGATCCGCCCATCGTCCCGACGGCTGATCCGGCAATGTTCCAGACTCACGCGACTGTGGTCAATCTGAAGGTCACAGGACGCAGATCGACCGATGAGGAGCTCCGAGCCCACGAGTTGGATCTCGTGCTCGTCGATCCCCTGTCCTTCGAGGACGAAAAATCGAACGTCCATGGCGAACCTCCGCCGGTTGAGAGGAGGATCAACGCCACATCCCAAACGGGAGCGGTCGTCGTCGAGCCCGGCGTCGAGAGAGTAAAAGGATATGACTGCTCAACACTCATCATGCTCGCCGAGAACGGTACGATCAAGAGAAAAACACATCGCTCAAGCGACGAAAAGGGTAGCCTGCGAATGGTTTGGGGAAACTGAGGGGGCAATTCAAGGGCGACGAAGCGGTAGACTGAGGATCACGGTCCAGAAGGGACGGCCAGCTTTGTCGACTGCGTAGCCAGCGCCGACATCGGAAAAGTTCCCGAGGAGATTCACTTGCCCGTCTCCCTGGTTCGTCCATGTCTGGACAACTTCGCTTGCATCGGGCTGGGCGGAGGCACCGGCCATGGCGAGGCTGCGGTATTGGTAGCCCTGTTCGGCAACCTTGTTGAGGGGGTTTTCCCGCTCCTCGGATCGTTCCCCAGCGTGTTCATCCGCCTCGGCCAAGGATTGGGCGTGTTGCATGGCAACCGACTTCAGGACCGTTCGGGTTCTTAGTGGCGGCTTGCCGGCCCTGGCTCGTACGTTGTTAATTGCATCGACAAGCTTCTGACTCGCCACTTCCGGATCGAGGACTCGCCAGGCGGTCGCGAACTCGACAGTCCAGTACGGCGTCCCGTCCTCGCTCTCGACCCGGGCGGCACCGATCTCCTTGTATTCCCCCAAAATGTTCTCTCGGTGATGCGGGCTGTTCATCCAACCTTCCATCACGGCGTCGATCGTCTGGTATCCCTGGGCAACATTCTCGGCGACCTTCTGGTACTTGTACTTCTGTCTGGCGATACGCTCGGAAGGGGTCGAACCATCACTTCCTTCGTGAGCCATGAGGTTGTGGCTCGCCATGTCGAGAGAATGCACGCGGGCTGCGGCGTTGAGCATTGGGTTGATGGTCAAGGGGGGGAGTTCGTTTTCGTCGCGGATTGTGTTGTGCGCCTCGACGAGCTTTTCAATTTCAGGATCGTCCTCGACCATGGGCCCTGGCGTAGCCTTGGCTTCACTCGGAGTGGATGGCGTGAGGCTCTCCAGGGCGACCTGGGGTGGTTCGGCTTGAATGGCAGTCAGCAGGCGGAAGTTCGGGATCCCGAGCCCCCCCAGAACGATCATGCAAGCGAGTCGCGTAAGGGCTTCGCGGGAAAGGATTCGGCGCATCTCAAGGCCCCCCCTCAAAATTGGCGTTGCGCTTTCGAACTCAGAGTTCGCGAGTCGTTACCAAAGACAATCTGATTCTCAAAAGGACCCTTACTCCAAATCAAATCTACCAGACGATAGCAACGGTGGCGTCTTCGAGTTGACGTTCGGGGTGTACGCCTTCGCAAGCTTCGCAAGTTCGCAAGGGACCCCTTCATCGACTCGTTGACCAGGGTGTTGATATCCGCGACCTGCTTCAGTATCCTTGGCTGCCTTCGAGACATTCCGGGAGCCGGAGGTTTCTCAGGAATTCTCGTGTCTCGTGTCGCAATTTCGAACCAGGGCACGAGTTCAGAAGCAGTGGTGGCCAGGTACCGCGGAGAGAACCATCAGGCGCGGTGACTCACCAGGCCGTTATCAGGGAGGGCCGGCCGCGTGTACCAGTTCGGACCTCGATGGACGACTCCTCGTCTCGCGTTCCCCGACGCGGCATATGTTGTCGCTCACGAGGGCTCTCGCGCGGACGGATTCCGACCACATTGAGGACCATTGGCGACGGATCGCCGGACACCACGTCGAGCGACCTCGGTTGGCTCGGCGTTGTCCGACCACAACCCGCAAGGATGACAGCTCATGGATGGACAGCGGCTGGAAGTTCGCTCCGCGTTGCGCGCCTCGCGACCGGATTCGATCGGCTTTCGTTTCGTCGTCGCGAGTCGCTCGGGCCGGGCGTCCTGTGTGCGAGTCACTCGAACCCCGGCTCCTCATGGCGGCAAGGTTTCTGGAGTTCAACACGACGCCCGCGTCTCAGCCCGGGACCGGAGCGGGGCCGTCCTCGATCGTCAATGGGGCGAACGGCGACCTCTGGATCACCGCCAACGGCTCGAACCGGCTGGTCCGGATAAACGTCAACAACCCGACCCCCTTCGTCTCGACCAACCTCTCCGAGGCGCCTCAGAGTCTCGTCTTCGACTCTCGCACCAACACGATCTGGTACACGGCCCAGAGCGCGAATCGGGTCGAACAATACAGTCCGGCCCAGGATCGGATCATTGCATCCTTTTCCATACCGCAGCGTATGAACCTACCGAGCGGGAGCCATCCGACGGGCATCACGATCGACACGACGGGAAAGATCTGGTTCACCGAGCAGTCCGGCAACCGGATCGGCCGGATCGATCCGGCGACGTCCCGGCTTGACGAGTTTCCGGTCCCATCTGCGAACGGCAATCCCTTTGGGATTACGCTCGGACCGGACGGCTACATCTGGTTCACCGAGCAGCAGACCGGCAAGCTCGGGCGAGTTCATCCTGTGACGGGTCAGATCACAGAGTATCCGATCCCAACGCCGTCGAGTTATCCGCTCGGTATCACCACCGGCACAGACGGGAAGATCTGGTTTACCGAATTGCGGACGGACAAGATCGGCCGGCTGGACCCATTCACCGGGGCCTTCCAGGAGTTCGCACTGCCGCGTCCGGCCAACGTGCCAGTCGGGGTTGCCGCATTCGGCCCGCAGGGCATCACGGCCGCTCCGAACGGTATCATGTACTTCACCGAGGCCGTCTCAGGAGGCATCGGTCGTGTCAACCCGGATGGGACCACCCAGAGCTACAAGTCTCCGTCGAACGGGCGGACAACCTCGATCACGCTCGGTCCCGACGGTGCCATGTGGTTCACGAACTACGATGCGAACAAGGTGGGACGCTTCACCTTGAAGGACGTCGCGGCCGATTATGACGGCGACCAGAAGACCGACCTGGCCCTGTTTCGCCCTTCGACCGCTCAGTGGATCGTCAAACAATCCAGCGACGGAATCTTACGCGATCCGACCACGGGCGGCCTGCCGCAGTTCGGCGGCCCGAACCTGATGGACGTTCCGATCACCGGCGATTTTGACGGTGATGGTAGGACCGACATGGGGGTGTATCGACCCTCGACGGCGCAGTGGATCGTGAAGCTGTCGTCGGGTGGGGTTCTACGCGATCCCAAGACGAACGCCCTGCCGGTGTTCGGTGTCGCGAACCTCTACGACATCCCGATTCCAGGAGACTACGACGGTGACGGAAAGACGGACCTGGCCGTCTTCCGCCCCGCCACGTCCGAGTGGCTGGTGGTGAAGTCCAGCGGCGGAGGGATCGTCATCGACCCGGCCACCGGTCTTGCGCCCAGGTTCGGGGGCCCGGACCTCATGGACATCCCCATCCCGGCCGACTTTGATGGCGACGGCCGCACCGACCTGGCGGTGTTCCGCCCCTCGACGGCGCAATGGCTCGTCAAGCTGTCCGCCGGAGGAGTTCTTCGCGACCCGGTCACTGGCAAGGTTCCTCAGTTCGGCGGGCCGAACCTGATGGACGTTCCGATCCCGGGAGACTACGATGGCGACGGCAAGGCGGACCTCGCCGTCTTCCGGGTTTCCACGGCCCAGTGGATCGTGCGGCTGTCAAGCGGTCCGGTCCTGCGCGATCCGGCCACGGGAAAGATCCCTCAGTTTGGGGGAGCGAACCTGTTCGACGTTCCCGTTCAAGCGCCGTTCGCCTCGATGGTGCGACTGGGGATGTTCTCGTCCGGCGCGACGGTTCGCACCGCGTCCGCACCCGTATCGAACGGGGCCGCGATGAAGTCGACCGTGCCGATTGCCCTGGCGCCTCCGCTAGACACCGAGATGGTTCCGGCCGGGCCGCTTCTGAACCTGAACCAGCGTAAAGATCGACGGGCATGAGAAGGAACGATCCGGCGGAGCTTCGCTCGGCTCCCCCGGACAACTCGCACGGGGTCACGGCTCGCGTCGCGGTCGTGGCCCCGCTATGATGAAGCCCCAAACAATTCGAGCGATCTCGGGATCGCGTCGCATGCAATACCGGATCGACGCAACGTCGGCCGGTCGTGGGTT
This sequence comes from uncultured Isosphaeraceae bacterium, assembly GCA_963779675.1. Taxonomy (GTDB): domain Bacteria; phylum Planctomycetota; class Planctomycetia; order Isosphaerales; family Isosphaeraceae; genus CAVZZM01. The sequence goes on along the minus strand of CAVZZM010000008.1, from coordinate 335,187 downwards.
TCGAACTTGAACCGGCTTCCCGTCCATGCCTGAACGATACTGGCTGGTCCACCCCAACGGCGGTCGGCAACTGATTGATCCTCGAGACTTCGACATCGTCCGACTTGCCGAGCAGGTCGACCGGGTCGGAGGTCGTCTTGTGGTCGAGGTGAGCGGCCCTGACGTCGCCCCCGACGAGGCTCCGGTGGGAGGGCCTCTCGTCGGGATGGCTGTCGGCTCAACCCCGGAAGTCTCCTCAGGAACCTCGACCCGGGCTCGCTTCGAGCCACCCGTCTCGGCGCTCGCCCCGCTGTTCCGAGCGAGACTCGAACGGATCTACTCGTGCGAGCAGGAATTCGTGCTCGACATCAACACGCGGCCAACCGTTCGCGTCCTCGGGGGGTACTATCGGCGGAGACGATTGGTCCGCGTCTACAGCCACGACCGTCAGACCGGCCGGCGGCCAATGGAAGAACTGTTCGACACGTTCCTCCACGAAGTTGCTCATCACATCGAATACTCGGAGCCTCACTCCTTCAACGCCGCCGCAAGCGGTCGAGTTCGCGGTCGGATGCACAGCCGGCTGTTCTGGCGCATCCTCGGCGAGCTCAAGGCGCGTTGGGGCCAGGCGCAGCAAGCAACCGACCGCGCCGGCACTTCAGCGCACCTTAGTCGCTGAGTTCGGTCCAGTTCCGTTCGATAGGGCCACACGTAGTGACAGGAACCTGCCGGGGGACCACTGTTACGCGAGTCCCCCGGCCGTTCCCAGGTTGCCTCACTCGCCGGTCAGCCCCAGTTCTTTGAGCTTGGAGGCCGTGTCCTGAGCGGCCTGCTCCGTGTTGATGCTCTTGTCGATGGCGCGGATGACGCCATCCTTGTCGATGTAGAAGGTCACCCGTTGCGCGAACCCGCGGTCGCTCAGAACCCCATACTTCTTCGCCACGTCCTTGGTCGGGTCGCTCAGGATCGGGTAGTCGGCGTTGAGCGATTTGGCGAACCTGGTGTTCGTCTCGGCGTCATCGACGCTGGCGGTGAAGTACGCGACATCCAGATCGCGAAGTTCCTTGGGAGCGTTCGCGTAAGACGTGCATTGCTTCGTGCATCCACCAGTAAATGCCTTCGGGAACCAGGCGAGCACGACGGGGGACTTCCCCTTGTAGTCCGACAGGCTATAGGTCTTGCCGTCGGAGGCTTTCAAGGTGAACTCAGGCGCCGGATCGCCGACCTGAAGTTCGTCATCGGCCGCGACTGCCACGCCACCGACCAGGGCGACGCCCAGGGCCATGGCCACGATTCCCCGCCAGAACGTAGAGTGCATCTTGGTTTCCTCCGGTGTCGGTCGATGGGTTGCTTGCTCGGCGATCGACTCCGTACGTGAACGGAGCCGCAAGCCGTCTGCGTAGCGTAGCACTGGCGTTATGCCGTTTCAACGCTCAGGAGCGGTCGGGCTCGAATCGTCGACGCGGCTTCGATACACTTCAAAGGGCAGACGTCTCCGCGGCGTTCCGTTGTTATCGAGGTGATCTCGCTCATGGCCCGAACCCGATCCTCGAATGACGCGGAACCCAGGGTCAAGCGCTCGGCGACGTCGTTGGCAACGGCCCCACACGCCTTTTCGACCAGCCAAAGTCCCATCACGCTCCATCTCGCGGACGCGACCCTGGTTCTCGGTTTTCTGGGCCTGGCGTTCCTGCTCGGTTGCTTCCCGATGAAGGACACCGACTTCTGGTGGCACCTTCGGACAGGCGATCTGATCCGGGCTGGCGCGGGAATTCCGGTCAAGGATTGGTATACCTTCGGCGCGGCCGATCATCTGTGGGTCGACCTCCACTGGTTCTTCGAGGTGCTGCTGAGCCTGGGATACGAACACTGGGGCGTGGTCGGCCTGAACCTCGCCAAGTGTGTCGTCACCTGCGCGGCCCTGCTTCTCCTAATCACCTCTAGGCAAGCCGGCTGGCCGGTCTGGGTCATGGTCCTGTCGTGGCTGCCTGCCCTGTTCCTGCTCAGTGGGCGAATGTACTTGCGACCGGAGACGCTGACTCTCCTGTATCTGGCCGCGTTCCTCGCGATCCTGACGCGCTGGGAGGAGCGGCCTCGACTCGCGTACCTGCTGCCTGTCGTCCAGGTGCTCTGGGTGAACACACAGGGCCTGTTCGTGCTGGGCCCGATCGTCCTGACCTTTGCGCTGGTCGATGCGGGGCTGCGTCCTGGAGCGTACGCAACGTCGAGACGTTCCTGGTGGCGAACAGTCGGCATCGTCTCGTCGATGACGCTGGCGGCCTGCGTCGCGAACCCTTACGGGCTCCTTGGGGCGTTGTTTCCGCTCCAGCTCGCCCGGACGATGGCCGACCCGACGTTCGCGGAAACCATCGGGGAACTAATGCCGGTCCTCTCGCTATCCTCGACCGGCCCGCCTTCCTTCATCGTCGTCATGGGATTTCGAAGCTTGCCGCTCCAGTTCCAACTGACGACCCTTGTTCTGGGCGGACTGAGCTTCGTCTTGCCGATCTTATGGAAGGTATCCAACCGGCTACGCTCAGCGCCGGAGCCTTCGAGTCGATCGGCGCCTCCCAAGGGGCGCCGCAAGGGTCGGAAATCCAAGACAACGGAGCCTGAGCATCGGGAGGAATCGTGGCGGTTGCGGCCTTTCCGCCTACTCCTCTTCGCGGCGTTCAGCCTGCTCAGTCTCAAGGCGACCCGGAACAGCCATCAGTTCGCGGCCGTCGTAGGCGCGCTCACGGCCTGGAATTTCGGCGAGTGGGCGGCGGCCGTGCGCCGGTCGCGATCCCAGCGAACTGGCCAGGAACCACCGTGGGCGATCCTTCCCAGGGCCTTCACCTTCGGCGCCCTCGTTCTCTCGATCGCGGCCGTCGCCAGCGGCCAGGTCTACGCCTGGACCGGAGAGGGCCGGATGATCGGGTTCGGTGAGGAGCCGCTCTGGTATCCTCACGAGGCAACGAAAGTCGCCGGCAAGGAGGGAATGCCCGATCGGTTTGTCTGCTTCCATAATGGACATGCGGCCCTGTACGAATATTATCATGGCCCTGAGAAGAAAGTCTTTGCCGACGCGCGGCTCGAGGTGATTGGCCCCGAGGTTTACAGGCAATATCTCGGCCTTGAACGTCTGATGAACTCCGGTCAGGCCGGCTGGAACCAGGAACTCGAGTCGATGCAACGCCCTGGCGTCCTGGTCGACAACGTGCATGGCCTGAACGCCGGCATCTCCGCAACGCTTCTGGCCGATCCACGATGGTGTTGCGTCTGGTTCGATCCGATGGCCGCCGTCTTCGTTCACGAGTCGTACGAGCCGGCCCGCACGCCGGTCGATTTTGTGCGTCAACACTTCCAGGGCGAGACGATCGAGGGGCCGTCGACAACGACAGAGTTGTTGGCCTCGGCCAATGCCCTCTACAACGTCGGGTTTAGCCTCGTCACCCGCGGGCAGACCGATCTGGCCCGTCCGCTGATCTTGCTCGGGCTGGACAAGGCACGCCGGGCTCGCGAACACGACCCGGGGGCGGCTCGACCGTGGAAACTCGAGGGCCTGCTGGAGGCGACGCTCGACCCGACAGGCTCGCCGGAGGAACCAATTGCCCGGTTCCGGATGCCGTTCGACCCGGTCTTCGACCTCTCTGCGGCCCGGACGACGTACCTGTTGCGGCAGGCGCTTGTGCGTGATCCGAGCGATGGGAAGTCGTTACTTGCGCTCACACTTGCTTATCATGCTCGGGGCATGTACGAGGCGGCCCTGCCGCTTGATTTGCAGATTGCCCGGCTGGAACCACCCCACCAGACCCTCCGCGTGACGGAGCGCGCCCAGCAGGTGGGAATCGAGCTTGCGGCCCTTGCGACGGCCGAGCTCGATGCGGAACCGGGCGTTTCCTGGCGAAACCTCGACGAGCTCAACCGGGTGGTTGATGTGCTGTTGCGAACCGGCCGTGCCGAGTCTGCGGCGAAGACGCTTGAGGACGCCTATCCCATGGCGGCTCGATCCTGGGAGGTCGCGGACCGGATCGCGACCCTCTGGCTTCACCTCGGCCGACCGGAACGTGCCCGGGAGACCTGGCGTTCTGCGCTGGGATCATCCCCTCGACCCGCCCTGATCGCGGCACGCATCGGAGCCACCCATCTGGTTGAGGACGACTTCTCGACGGCCCGCACCGCGTACCAGCGCGCCCTGGCCCTGGCGCCGGACCTCTTCGAGGCCCTGTACGGGCTCGCGGTCGTCGAACTGGACGCGGGCCGGGCCGGCGAGGCCGCGGTCGCTGCGCCGAGGCCGTCGCGATCGCCCCGGATGGGGTCGCGGCCGAATCCGCTCGACGGATTCTCGAACTGGCGGCGCCTTATGAGTCGATGTCCGGCCCTCCAGCCTCCGCCCACATCCAACCACCCAGGCCGGTCGGCCCGGCTTCCAGCCGGGAAGGCCGCACCAACTCCCGGTAGGGTGGGTCAGCGCAGCGCAACCCACCACGTTATGCATTGGTGGGTTGCGCTGCGCTGACCCACCCTACCAGGTTCGCGGATCGACCGAATACCGAATCAGCCGATCAAGGCTTTCAATTCCTTGATGTGTTTCGGGATCGCGTCCATCGGGTCATCACTGGCCTCGTATTCGAGGACAACGTATCCGGAGTACTTCGCCTGCCGAAGGATGTCGACAATTTGGGAGAGGTCCGCCGGGAGATTCGCTCCATCAGGGCCGTGAATCTCGACCTTAACCTGGGCGTTGATCGCGTAGGGAGCGATCATCGCCAGCTCGGCGTAGGGATCCTCGCTACGAAAGTTGCCCGAATCGAAGTTAATGCCGAAATTTCCCGCGGGGGCCTTCACGCTCTCGACGATCCGGACCAGCGTTTCCGCCTGTGTCGTGATTCCACCGTGGTTTTCCAGGGCGAGTGCGACCCCGCGTTTGGCGGCGTACTCGAGCGACTGTTCGATTCCCTCGACGGTGAGCCGGATCGCCTCGTCTTCCGACATGCCCTTGGGAACGCTGCCGGCGAAGATTCGGATAACGGGGGCGTCCAGGGTAGCGGCGTGGTCGACCCAGGATTGGGTGTGTTCCAGCTGCTTGTCCCGTTCCGGGCCAGGCGGGATACAGAAATCGTTACGGATCGCCGTGCCTGAGATGTCGAGACCAAGCCGGAACGCGTGGAGCTTGAGCCGGTTTAGATAGTTCGCGTCGACATCCGGCGGGAAGTAATATGAGGTCGGCTCGACGGCGTCCAGGCCCATGTCCGCGGCCAGGTCGCAGAAACCGAACAGGTCCATGTTCTTGCTCAGGGCCCTGGAGGTACTTCCGATACGAGTAGGCGGCGAGGCTGAGCTTCAGGTGGCTCGGCCTTGATCGACCGATGGGGCCGATCGCCCACGACGGTCGATTCAACGCCAGTGGTCCCGAGGCCGCCAGCATGGCCGCGGCGAGTAAAGGAAGGAACGACGGTTCGAGCGATTCATGGTGGGTCGCCTCGGGAGATGTCCGATCCAGGAATTCTCAAGTCCTCTCTGGTGGACGGAGCCGGAACGGCCACCGGGAGGGACGCCAGGGATCTTAGACGTTCCTCGGAGGAGACGCCACCACCTGCCGAACGATTCGCGATGTCGGCTCGGACGACTCGATCGGCCCCGGCTCGTCGACCATCAACCTTCGAGATCATCGAGCAGGTCGTTGACCTCGCGTTCGAGGTCGCCCACCCAGACACCAGCGGGGTCATCGGCTCCCGGTTCGATCGGCCCGTCGACCATGCCGGGCTCCGAACTGCGTTGCCGTCGTTCGTGGAGTTCCGTCTGCGTCCGCGCCCGCAGGTAAAGCTTGATTGGGATGTCCTTGAAAGGCAAACGCTCGCGGAAGACGTTCAGAAGATAACGTTGATAGGTCGGGTCGAACAGCGACGGCTTGTTGACGAACAGGACGACGGTCGGCGGTTCGATGCCGACCTGGGTGGCGAAGTACACCTTCGGCGAACGATTCTCCCGCATCGCGGGAGGGTGGGCCTCGACGGCCTCGCGGAGCACACGATTCAACTCCCCGGTCCCGACCCGGCGACGGGCTTGCTTGAACATGGCCTGGGACAGGTTCAGCAACGCCTTGACGTTCTTGCCGGTACGGGCGGTGACGAAGGCCATCGGCGCGTAGGACATGGTGCGGAATGCGTGCTGGATCCCGTGCGCCGTGCGACGCATCGCATCGGTCGATGGGCTCGTCGGATCGGACCGAATCAAATCCCACTTGTTCACGACGAAGACGCAGGGCTTATACTGCTTCGTGACATAATCGGCGAGTTGCTTGTCGAGTCGTGTGATGCCCTGGGTCGGGTCGAGGAACAGAAGTGTGACGTCCGATCTGCGAATGGATCGTTCCGCGCGATGGATCGAGTAGAAATCCAGATCGTCGCGGATTTTCGCTTTCCGGCGCACGCCCGCCGTATCGATTGCGATAAAAGGCATTCCATCGAGTTCGAAGCGAACGTCAACCGAGTCGCGCGTGGTCCCGGCAACCTCGGAGACGATCATCCTCTCGGCACGAGCCAGGGTATTGATGAAGGTCGACTTTCCGGTGTTCGGACGACCGACGACGGCGACCTTCATCGTTTCTTCGGCCGGCTCTTCCATCGATCCGAATGGGAGGGTCTCCTCGATCATCCGAAGCAGGCGCGGCTTGTTACGGTTCTGGTGAACCGAGACATCGACGGGTTTCCCACGCCCGAGCTTGTAGAATTCCTGGCCGTTCTCGTCCATCGACGGCTCGTCCGTCTTGTTGACGACCAGGATGACCGGCTTGTTGACGTAGCGCAAACGGCGAGCGACCTCCTCGTCCAGGGGCATCAAACCCTCGCGAACGTCGACTACGAACAGAATGAGATCGGCCTCGACCAGTGCCGCCTCGATCTGCTGATCCACGTGCGCGGATAGATCATCTCGATCGACCATGCCGACGCCGCCGGTATCGACGATCTCGAAGAACTTGGCGTCCTTGTCGTCGCCAATCTGCACAAGGGCACCGAGACGGTCCCTTGTGACGCCTGCCACATCATCGACGATGGCGATCCGCCGACCGGCGAGCCAATTCAGTAACGAGGATTTTCCGACGTTGGGCCGGCCCACGATTACGACTTTGGGGAGAGCCATAGTTGCACGCATCCTCTGCGTCGGCCGTGGCTGGCCGCGAACCGGTGGGACGAGGCTGGGGAGTGGCATCCGGGCAATGCATATGCCAGGGTTCGGCTTCGTCAAAGCCCCGAGCCCATTCAATTATTATAGCAACTTGAGAAAGCCATGTCAGGGGGACGCACAAGCGAACGAGCCGCATGGCAAGATTCGAGGCGGCCTCGCCCCGGGAGAATACGACTCCAGCCGCGACCCCTCTCCGAAGGATCGGCGGGACATGAGCGTGTCCCTGGGGGCATCACGGTTCGGGATGGAAGTTCGACTCTTTCGGGCATGGACGCGACACGTCAACGAGAATGTCCGTGTTGTGTGATCTCTGGTCGAACGGTATCTTGGGGGCTTGCGCTGGCGGGGCGATGTCGACCCCGCAAGAACTTTCATGGCAGGAACTTGCGAAGGGCTTCGCTCATGGGCCTGTTCAGCGGGAAGACGGGGGTCGTGCTGGGGGTCGCCAACGAATACAGCATCGCCTGGTCGATCAGCCGGAAACTGCTCGATGAGGGTGCCGAGATCGGTTTCACGCATCTCCCTGCCGAGAAGATGGAGCGCCGGGTTCGGAAACTGGCCGAGCCGGTCGGATCGAAACTGATCACTCCCTGCGACGTCCAGAGCGACGAAGACATCGCGCGAGTGTTCGCCGAAGCAAAGGAGGTCTACGGGAAACTTGACTTCGTGGTGCACTCCGTCGCCTTCGCACCCATAGAGGACCTGCAATGCCCCTTTGTGCAGGCGAGCCGCGCGGGGTTCCTGAAAGCAATGGACATCAGCGTCTATTCATTGGTCTCGGTGGCTCGGCACGCGGCCCCGCTGATGACCGATGGTGGGTCGATCCTGACACTGACGTACCTCGGTGGCGAGCGCGTCGTCCCCGGCTACAACCTGATGGGGGTTTGCAAGGCGGCCCTGGATGCATCGATGAAGTACCTGGCGTTTGACCTTGGCCCCGGGAAGGTGCGTGTGAACGCCCTCTCGGCCGGGCCGGTCAAGACGCTGGCGGCCTCGGGGGTTGGCGACCATGACAAGCTCTCAGGCCTCTACGAACTGTCCGCCCCGCTCGATCGTAATATCGAGCGCGAGGAGGTCGGCTCCGCGGGCATGTTCTTGCTCTCTGACCTGTCGAGCGGAATCACTGGCGAGTTGATGCATGTTGATTGCGGCTACAACATCATGGGCTCTCCTGGTCGCGCTCTCGAGAAGACCAAGGCGACCGTGATGGAGAAGCTCGCCGCATTGAACCCGGAAGTTGCCGCCACGCTCGCGAAAGATCCCGAAATCCGGCGGATATGAGCGTGCATTCCAGCGAGGGACCGACGCGAGTCGGCATCGGCCTGATTGGTCGCGCGGGACGTTTCCTGATTCGCCCGCGACCTCCCTTACCTGGCTCACCCATGCCTGGGTACTGGGAGTTTCCGGGTGGAAAGTGCCACCCGGGCGAGACCCCCCGAGCGTGCGCTGAGCGCGAGTGCTGGGAAGAAGTGGGCATACCAGTTGTTGTGGGCCCGCTGCGTCGCGTCGTGCGGCACGTCTATCCACATGGCCTTGTCGAGCTTCACTTCCACGACTGCGAACTCGCGGTTCCGGATGCGGAGCCAGATCTGGCCTCGGGGTTCCGATGGGTCGGCGTGCGAGACCTCTCGAGCTACCGTTTCCCCGGCGCGAACGAAACAATGGTTACGGAATTGGTCGCCGAAGCAGACCGAAGCGACAGAGCAACCCGTTCGGGGCCGCGCTGATCAATCGGTATGGGGAAGGATCAACGAGAACGAGCTCACCCGGCGATCGTCGGGTGGGCTCGTGTCATGTCTCTGGTTGAGTTCGGGGTCATTTCCGGTCAGGACGTGGGCAACTGCAGCTCTCGAGCAAGGACGTTGTCGATCAGGCCGTATTCCTTGGATTCCTCGGGGCCCATGAAGCGGTCACGGTCTGTATCTTCCTGGAGGCGCTCCAGGGTCTGCCCGGTGTGCTTCATGTAGATTTCGTTGAGCTGCTTCTTCATGCGAATGAACTCTTCCGCATGGATCATGATCTCCGTGGCGGTGCCTTCCATGCCGGCCAGAGGCTGGTGAATCATGATCCGGCCGTGGGGCAGGGAGTTGCGTTTTCCCTTGGCGCCGGCGGAAAGCAGCAGCGAGCCCATGCTGGCACACTGACCGATGCAGTACGTGGCGACGTCGCAAGGAACATACTGCATGGTGTCGTAGATCGCCAATCCGGCGGTGACGCTTCCGCCGGGGCTATTGATGTAGAGGTGGATGTCCGCCTTGTCGTCCTGGTGGGCGAGCACGAGCATCTGGGCGACGACCGCATTCGCGACGTGGTCGTCGATGCCCGAGCCGAGCATGATGATTCGATCCTGGAGCAGGCGCGAATAGATGTCCATCGCGCGCTCTTCGCGGCCACTTTTCTCGATGACCATCGGGATCAAGGGCATGGCGCGTATCCTCAACAAGCAATTGGAATCGGGATGGAGATGGCGTCGGTAGTCGTCATGAAACCGGGAGGTAGGGGGTCATGCGTTCGGGGCCCGTCAGGCCGGGGCCCCGTGCCACCTTCCTTGTTGATCTGTCCGACCACCTCGTCAACCAGGCCGTATTCCTTGGCTTCGTTGGCCGCCATGTAACGATCTCGCTCCGTATCCCGGGCGACACGATCGATTTCCTGGCCGGTGTGCTTGGCCAGGATCTCGTTAATGTCGCGCTTGCTTTTGAGGATCTCCTCAGCCTGGATTTCGATGTCCGAGATCTGACCGGAGACACCTCCACGGGGCTGGTGAATCATGATCTTCGAGTGCGGCAGTGCGAATCGACGGCCCGAGGCACCGCCGGCCAGCAGCACCGCGGCTCCGGAAGCGGCCAGCCCGATGCAGTACGTGGCAACTGGGCACTCGATGAACTGCATGGTGTCGTAGATCGCCAGAGTGTCGTAAACCGAACCCCCGGGGCTGTTGATGTAGAAGCTGATCCCCTGGGTGCGGTTTTCGAACTGAAGGTAAAGCATCTGCTTGATGACGTGGTTGGCGACCGCGTCGTAGATGGCACCTTCCAGGAAGATAATTCGGTTCTCGAGCAGCAGATCGGTCAGCGTCATCTGCCTCTGCCGGGCGTAGTCCCGGTGGCGTTGCAGGCTCGGGACGCTCAACGAATGGTTGAGCGGAGATGCGAAGTCGGGCGACATGGATGGGATCCTCGTCGTCGGGTCGGAATGTCCGGGATCATGAGAGGGAGGACGTCGCGGGCGTGGCGAACCTATCGGGCCAGGCCAGCCGGAATGTGTTTGACGCGGCGAGGACGCGGTCCGGATGCAACGCAGGCCGGTTCCATCGCCTAGCCGCTTCCGAGCGTTTTGTCCCGACCGCATCGATCGGGATCACCACGCCGTGAGCCTATCGCAACGACCGTCAGTCGGCCGATGATTCGCCCGAACCTGGCTCGGCCGCTGTCGATCCTTCCTCGCTTGACGTGCCGGGACTGGCGGACTCATCGAGCGTCTCGATGTCGCGCTCCTCGTGATCGAGAGAGACATCATCGATCGAAACGTACTCCAGAATTCGATCGATTGTTTTACGTTCGAGGAGTTGCGTAGCCAGACTGTCCGCAAGGCCTTCCTTCTCAATGCGGGCACGGATGCGGCGCGGGCTCTCGTCCGACCGGGCGGCAATCGCCTCGATTTCCTGCTCAAGGTCCGCATCTTCGACTTCGATCCCCTCCGCGTCGGCGATCCGGGAAAGGATGAAGAACTCTTGCAACATGTGCTCGGTCGCCTGGTGAGCATTGGCGCGGATCTCGGCCTCGCGGGCCCGGATCTGGCTGTCCGAGAGCCCCGATTCCCGAAGTTCCGCGACGCGGTTCCGCAGGACGGAACGCTCCTGGCGGGCGACGAGGTCGGATGGTAGCGCGAAGGGGGTCTGAGCCCGAAGCTGATCAAGGAGCGAGCGACGAACCGCTTCCCGCTGTTGATAGGCGAAGCGTCGTTCCAGCATGGAGCTGCAGGAGGTCCCGCAATTCCTCCAGGCTGTCGAAACCGATTCCGTGGAGAAACTGGGAATCGGTTTCCGGCAACCGCAAAATCTTGAGATCGAGGACGTTAAACGTCACGCGGACGCTCTGGCCCCGAAGCGCCGCATCCGGAGAGGAAGTCCCGATCCTGGCCTCGGCCTCCCGTACGTCTCCCGGCCGGGCACCGACGAGGGCCTTGTCGAGGTCCGGAACATGACCGTCCTGGAACCGCAACTCGGGTTGGAGCCGGAACTTGGCCTCCTTAACCTCGTTGACCCTGATGCCATCCTTATGGAACTGGATGTCGGTGGTCAGCAGGTCGCCGATCTCGGCCCCGCCTTCCAGTTTCGGAACCTCCTGAGCGTAGCGTTCGAGGAAGCTGCGGACTTGCGCGTCGACATCGGCATCGTTGAGCGTGCGGACGGGTCGCTTGACGGTCAGCGTCTTGTAGTCTGGCAACGAAAAATCGGGCTGGACCTCGACGTCCATCTCGAACTGGAGCGGACCATCGTCCGGCAGTTCGATGGCCTCGATGTCCAGATCGGGTTGCGAGATCGGGTTCAGCTTGTGTTCGTCGTCGAGCTGCCCCAGGGCGGCCATCAGGAGTGCCGACTTGACCTGGCCCTCGACTTCCTTGCGGAATCGCCGCTGGACGAGAGTGGCGGGAGCGCGGCCGGGTCGAAAGCCGGGCACTGCCGCCTCACGACGAACCGTACCAAGCGATTCCTGGAACTGGCGCTCGACATCCTCGTGCGGGATCGAGACCTTCAGGTGTTTCTTGCAGGGGCCGACTTCCGTGATCTCGACCTGAAGATCGAGCTTCTGCTTCGTTTCTTCGGCTTCTGTCGCCGAGTCCGCCCCGGACGCCTGAGCGTCGTCAGGAGTCCGCTGGTCATCATCCTGGGTGCTCATCAACGGCATCCTAATCAGCGACATCAGGCTGTGCGGCTCTGGCCGCCAACACGACCCGACGTGCCCGAGGAAAGCCGCCAGCCCCGGTGGACAAGGAATTTAGAGAGCGGGAGATGGGATTTGAACCCACGACAACCACGTTGGCAACGTGGTGCTCTACCCCTGAGCTACTCCCGCGTCAAACGAGACACGAGCTAGTATAAAGTTCGCCGGAGGGATTGCAAGACCCGAGGCGAGAACTCGGTGCAGTTTCGGGGAAAGTCGTTGGCGAATCCCGTTGGTAATGGATAATGGAAGTGGTGACGTGGACCGAATCGCGAAATTGGCACCTCCGCTGGGTCTTGGTGGTCAGGGGGAATTCCGTCCCATGCCGTTCCAACTTGTCGTCCTCCGTGGCCGCAGCGCGATCAATCACCACCGGCTCGGTCCGGGTGTCACGGTCGTCGGTCGCCAGGAGGGGTGTCAGCTCCAGATCAAGTCCTCGCAGGTCAGTCGCAAGCACTGCGAGCTCTTTGAAAAAGCTGGCCGGTTGATCGTCAAGGACCTGAACAGTTCCAATGGCACCTTCGTCAATGGCGAAAAGGTCGAAGGGCAGCAAGCGGTTTCGTCGGGGGATGAGATCTCGATCGGAGGGGTCAAATTTCGGGTCGAGACCGTCGGCGCCGCGGCCAAACCCGGCGACACTGCGGTCCCCACCCAACCAGTCATCTCCGAAGCGGTCGCAGTCGCTGCGGACGACGACGCCATCCCGATCGACGACGGCGACACCGTGATGGAGTCGCCCCTGGAGATCGAGGTTGAGTCGGAGGGGACGAACCCCGAAGTCGTGGCCGTCGACTCCGTGGTGGAGCCAGAGACCGAACCCGAGCCCGACGCCGGGCCCGAACTGGGCGAAGACGCCGTGGCCGAGTTCCTCATGGACCTCGACGTCGATGAAAACGACAAAATGTAGGTGAATCGAAGATCCATTGATCTTCCCTTAGAACCTGATCGACGATCAGGTTGAAATCGCAATCCTGGCGATCCCGCGCAGCGACCGCCTCGAGCGGATCAAGTCTCCTCCACGGGCCGATCCCCCAGGCCTCATCCTCCTCGTACCCGTTGCCGACGCGGAGGTCGTTCGTCCAATCGACCAGGGCCACGGACGAGCCCTTGTGATGGCACGCGACGATCCTGCGTGATTGATTGCGTTGTTCTAAGACTACATTCCCGGATGTATCCTTTCCGTCCGCGGCCATTATCGCTATAAATGACGTATACCCCTTGAGAGCACGCTTTCGGTCACCCTGCTCGATGTCGAGTAGGAGCAGCCGGCGAGGTCCATCACTGAGGTCTCACCAGCATGGCCCGGCGCAAGAATCGGCCAGAGACTGTCCGAGTGAAGTGTCACCTTTCGGAGCGTCTTCGGGAGATTCGTACCGACTTGTACGGAGACCGGGGAGGGTCGGAGATGGCTCGACGTCTCGGTCTGCCCATCCGTACCTGGTACAACTACGAATCCGGGGTCACCGTCCCCGCCGAGGTGCTGCTTCGCTTCATGGAGCTTACTTCCGTGGAGCCGTTGTGGTTGCTCCACGGCCGGGGCTCGAAGTTTCGGACCCCCCCCCAACCTGACGCCCCCAGCGATTCCACTCACACGGTGCGGTCGCTGCTGAGGACCGCGTTGCAGCATCTCGAAAAGCGCCCGAACGGGGAACGAGATCTGACAATTACATCCTCGAGGTCCGCATCGGTCGGCACGAACGGACACTCGACGATCACCGAGACGTCGCCGGTGCCTGGAGAGAATCTCCACGACCAAGCGGCCTGGATGGCGGCAGAGAGCGAAGGCCGCTGCCTCGTCATCGAGGGCGACGCCATGTCGCCGATTGTCTCGGAGGGTGCCCGAGTGGCCTACTCCGCCGAGAGGGAGAGCCCCGAGCAACTCGACGGCTCGATGGTGGTGGCGTGGGTCCACGGTGAACCGCTGATCCGATGGTTCCGGCGATCCGGGGACTACGGCTTGCTCCGCGCGGAGAACTCTGAGTTTGCCCCAGCGATGGTCCTTGTCGACCTCAAGTCCCCGGAACCCGGCCAAAAGATCCGACGTGTGCTGTCGATTGGGACGCCTCACTGACGTGGCAGTTCGCGTACGTGGGCAGGCAGGACCAACCCGCAATGAATTCTATTCCCGATCGAGTTGGTTCGGACCCGGCCGACAAACAATTGTAGGGCCTTGTTCAGATCGGCGTGAGAAACGAACATTGAACTCGCACCTGAGGTTGCGACGGAATGGATGCGATTGGCGGTTGCCGCCATGCATCTCGCGAAACGTCTTTCCCACGGATGCCGATCGCCTCATGTGTCTCTAGGACGGCACGAGCTCGACACGGCTTCAGGAGAGTGATGATCTGGTCCAGTCGCTCCCTGTCTACAACGTCATGCACTTCAGCTTGGCGAATTCTGGGCACTGATCTCGCGTTCGGTCGGGCCCACCCAACTTGACAGGCGAACAAGTTCCCGAGACAGTGAATTCCGGCGATTCGATTTGCGGTGTCGCGTCTCTGGGTTGCGGCAACCCTGGGGTGGTACGGGAGGATCCGATCTGATGAGGCGATTGCTGGCCACACTGTTTACAAGCGGCATGGTGGTGATCCTGGCCGGATGCGGCAAGTCCTACGAGACCCGACTCAACGCGTCGCTGGATCGGATGCGCTACCTTCAGCGCCTCGACCAGAACCTGCAAGCACCCATCGCGGATCAGTTCGAGCAGGCGGGCATCTACCTTCGTCCACCGAAGCCTCTCACCAGGGCCCAGCAACCTGTTCTGACGGTGGACCAGAGCCAGTTCGACTTGATCGCCTCGTTCCTCGACGTTTCGGGAGGGACGAACAAGAAAGGTGGTCAGGCTGATGTTCTTCGTTTGCACGTCCTCGCACGGGTCAAGGCAGCGCAGGCAGCAAACAAGAAGAAGGAAGCGCCTCCCGAGGTCGAACGACTTCCGTTTCAGGCTGCTGTTGTTGATCTGCTGGCTCGAGACCTGGGCGAGCTCGATCCCGACACAGCCGTCCAGCTCATGAAGACGGACAAGATGCGGTTGAACGAATACAAGCGGCTGATCTTCAATGCCGACAACGGCAACGTTGTCCGGACGTATTTTTACAGCCAGCCAAACTATGATATCGCCTTGATCTGGGACATCCCCAAGCCGCTCGAGAATTCGCCACCCGTTTCGTCGGGCCTCCCGTTAACCCTCGAATCGCTGGTGGTTGGCCCTAGGGCGTCCGCCGCATTCCAGGGCATCGACGTTCAGGAAGAAGGTTACATCGAGCCCGGGAAGGGTGGAGAGGCAGAGACGCCGGGACTGGTCTTTTAATCGGACCAGCGCCCCTCGTGAATGCGAACGACCGGCCTCGTCGTTCGCGATGAAGGCCGGCCGTCAAGCCGAGGGTCTCGGCTCGGATCGTCGATGTGGGTTCCCGATTCAGGAAGTCGCCTCCAGGGTCCTTGCCGACTCAAGGTTCCAGCACCGGCGTGCCTCTCGCGCCTCAATGTCATCCAGCAATTCCTCACGGATGATCGAGACGCCTCGTGGGGCGTCGATCCCCAGACGCACCGAATTGCGGTCGATTTTGACCACCGTGATTCGGATCTTGTCTCCGATCCACAGACCTTCCATGCGCTTGCGGCTGAGAACCAGCATGACCGACCTCCGTGCGTCGTGTCCAATCCTGAATCATTGTTTCGGTTTCGGCTCGATCCCAAGCCGTATCACCCGATCAGTCGCAATCATTTCACGAGACGCGACAGGTTTTTTCAGCGCTATCGTCGCAGACCATTTTAGTCGGATTGAACTCAGTCCGTTCATTCCACTTGGGCTGCGATGGCCTGAGTTAATACTTCCTGACTCTACTTCTACTGTCTGGAGTCGCTTGATCGGGCCAAGGTTCTTTGTATCAATGCCTTCCGGAGGACAACGTCTGACCGAAGGAGACCGCCGATGGAGCCCCGCTTCCAGCGCCACAAGGAACAGCTGCTCGCCGGCTGCCAGGTCCCTCCCACCCTCTTCCGCGGGGTGATGGGCCGGCTGGAGGACTTCGCCGTGCCGTTCGCCGCCTCGCTGCCCAGCCCCGAGAGCCGCAGCCACACCCGCACCTATCTCGCCGGGTTGCTCTCCGACGTCGAACGCAAGAATGCCGAGTCGATCGCCTACCGCCACGACCTCGACCGTCAGACCATCCAGCGGTTCGTCGGCGAAGTCGACTGGGACCATGACCCGCTGATCGGCGAACTATCCCGCCAGGTCGCCGGCGCCATCGGCCGGCCCGACGCCGTGCTCGTGATCGACCCCTCGGCCTTCGCCAAGAAGGGGACGGCCTCCGTCGGCGTGCAGCGGCAGTGGTGCGGCCGGCTCGGCAAGGTCGACAACTGCCAGGTCGGCGTCTTCCTCGGCTATGTCAGCGACACCGAGCATGCCCTGGTCGACTTCCGGCTGTACCTGCCCCGGGGATGGGCCGGGGACCGCAAGCGGCGTCGCAAGGCCGGCGTTCCCAGGGACGTCCAGTATCGGACGCGGCACGAGCTGGCCCTGGAGATGCTCGGGCGGCGCGGCGGCACGCTGCCGCACGGCTGGGTCGCCGGCGATGACGAGATGGGCCGGCCGGCCTGGTTCCGTCGGCGGCTGGCCCACGACGGCGAACGCTACCTGCTGGCCGTGCCCGCGAACACGACCGTCCGCGCCCTGGAGGAGCCACCGCCGGAGTACGGCGGTCACGGCCGTCGGCCCAAGGCCCCCTTCCGCGGCGTGCGGGCCTGGTGTGAGGCGTTGCCGGCGGCGGCCTGGACGAAGCTCGCCGTGCGCGACGGCGCCAAGGGCCCGCTGGAGGTGGAGATCGTCGCCCGGCCGGTGGAGTCGAGGGTCGAGCGGCATGTCGTCGGTTTCGAGGAGATGCTGGTGGTGGTCCGGTCCACTGACGGCAGCGTGCTCAAGCATGATTACCACCTCTCCAACGCCGCCCGCGACACACCGCTGGCGGAGTTCGCCCGGGTGGCCAAGGCGGAGCACCGGATCGAGGAGTGCCTGCAGCGGTCCAAGAGCGAGGCGGGGCTGGGGGCGTACCAGGTGCGGAACTGGCGTGGGTGGCACCACCACATCGCGTTATCACTGATCGCGACCTGGTTCCTCGTGGTCGAGGCCGATCGGGGGAAAAAAGGCGGTCCCGGCACTGACGGTGCCGCAGGTGCGGATGGGTCTGGCGCTGATCCTGCACCGGACCAGCCGGTGCGGCACGCCGGTCCGAGTGGCGCGGGAGCGGACCCGCCGGCTGGAGCGGAACGAGTCGGCGCGGTTTTATCGCTACAAGGCACGTAATCAATTGGCACCACTGAAGATCAGTCCGCACGAGCGGCCAAGACAGTAGAAGTAGAGTCAGAATACTTCAAATGAGACATGGCTTCACAAAGTCGCTGGTGAGGCAGCCGGGCTTGTTCGTTTCGACACAATCAGCGCGGGGCCTGGCGGCCGCGTGAGGTGGTGGCATTCGTGTCGATCGTAACCAGGGTTTGCCATGATCCATCTAGAACCGCTCGGAGAGTGGGCATATCTCGTCCGATTCGACGATGACGTGTCCGCCCCATCCTGGGCCTCGGCAGTTCGTGAGCTTGCCTTGCCGGGGGTGAACGATGTCGTCTCGGCGTATCGTAGCGCCGCGGTTTACCTCGACCCCGAGAACTCCGACCCGGCCTGGATCGAAGCCCGGTTGAGCGGTCTGCAAGTAGATGGCACCCGGCAATCAAAAGGTCCGCTTCGCCAGGTTCCGGTCCTCTACGATGGGGACGATCTGAACAAGGTGGCCCGGGCCCTTCGGTTGCGCATCGACGATGTTGTCAACCTTCATTGTCAGTGTGAATACCGAGTGTTCGCGGTCGGGTTCTTGCCGGGCTTCCCCTATGCCGGATATCTCCCTTCAGGACTCAGCGGATTGCCCAGGCGGGACGTTCCTCGAACTCGGGTCCCGGCCGGTTCCGTGGCGATCGCCGGCAGGCAGACCGGGATCTATCCGTGCGATTCCCCCGGCGGGTGGCACCTCATCGGCCGCACCCCCCTCATGATCGTGGGGATGGACGACGCCTACTTCCCGATTCAGGCCGGGGATCGCTTGCAATTTCTGCCGATGACCCGAAGTGATTACGAGAGGCGACAGGGAGAACGCCTGTGACCGTCGCCGGACGCACCATTGACCTGAACGCCGACCTTGGGGAGGGTTTCCCCTGGGATGGAGCCCTGCTGGCCCGGATCAGCTCCGCGAACATCTCGTGTGGCTCACACGCCGGTACTCCTGAATCCATCAAGGCCACCCTGGCGAGTGCGGCACGACTCGGCGTTGTCGTGGGGGCACACCCGGGATATCCCGACCGTCAGGGGTTCGGTCGTCGCGAGCAGTCGCATCCGACCTCGGCGATACGCGAGATGATCCTCGAACAACTCGATCACCTCGCGGACCTTGCCTCCAGGACCGCGGCGGTCATTCGATATATCAAGCCGCACGGGGCGCTCTACAATCAGGCACAGCGTGACCCGGCAGTGGCCGATGGTGTCGTTGAAGCGTTGCAAGCGACCCATCTGCCGCTCGTGGGAATGCCCCACACGGTTCTGGAGCGCCTGGCCCGATCCCGGGACGTTCCTTTCATTCGGGAGGGCTTCGCAGACCGTCGCTACAGCCCGGCTGGTCGTCTCGTGCCGCGCACGCAGCCAGGCGCGATTCTCGACGACCCCGTCGAGATCGAATCGCAGGTATTGTTTTTTCTCGACAATCGTATCGACTCGATCTGCCTGCACGGCGACAACCCGCGGTCGATCGAACTGGCGGACCTCGTCCGGTCGATCCTGGCTCGGCACGACATCACGGTTCGGGCGTCCCTCGCGAGTTGATTCCCCGGACTCGCTCGTATGCGGCCCCCCTCGAACAGAGGGTCAGTACGGCTTGGGCTCCCATGAAGGGCGCGAATTCCATATAATCCGAGGTTGGGGGCGATTTGCCTGATGATATCGAACTTCGGTTGACGACCGGATCGAACCCGCGGGCCAACTTCTCTCGGCCGACCAATTAGCTGACCAACATGCACATTCAAGATATTTTTCACGCTCACCCGACGACATTCAGCTTCGAGTTTTTCCCTCCCAAGACGGATGAGGCCTCGGAAGAGCTCTTTGCGAACATCGCCAAGCTGCAAGGTCTACAACCATCATTCGTGTCGGTGACGTACGGCGCCGGAGGATCGACTCGCGAGCGAACGCACGATCTGATTCTTCGTATACAGAAACAGACGAACTTGACGGCTGTTTCACACCTGACTTGTGTCTGTCATCAAAAAGAAGAAATTCGGTTGATTCTTGATAGATATGCAGGTTCGGGCGTGGAAAACATTCTTGCCCTGGGCGGTGATCCGCCGAGGTCAATGCGGAATTACGATCGCACTGGCGACGCTTTTCAATATGCCGATGAACTTGTCAAGTTCATCAAGGAATATCCGAACCATCCTGATACTCGAGGGTTCGGGGTTGGTGTCGCGGGGTTTCCGGAAGGGCATCCCGGTATGCCCAACCGGGTCAAGGAGATGGAGTTCCTCAAGAAGAAAGTCGATGCGGGTTCCGATTACGTCTGCACGCAACTCTTTTTCGACAATCGCGATTTCTACGATTTCCGTGAGCGCTGCGAACTTGCCGGGATCCACGTACCGATCATCGCCGGGATCATGCCGATCGAACGCAAGAGCAGCATGCTTCGCATGGCGGACCTGGCACTCGGCGCGCGTTATCCTCGCGATTGCTGCGGGCAATCAACCGTTGCGAGGGGGATGACGTTTCAAGTGTCGGGATTCACTGGGCCACCGAGCAGTGTCGCGATCTCCTCGACAACAGTGTTCGCGGCATCCACTATTACACATTGAACAAGTCGGATGCGACCCGAAGGATCTATGAAAACCTTGGCGTCAAGGACTCGACGGCGCTGAGGAGCGGGTCGACGTTAACCACCGCCTGACGACTCGACGTTCGCGTTCGCGGTCCCGGCTCGCCATCGTCCATGCTGGAGCGTTCTGAGCCGCGATGGTAGGTTCGACTCTTACGAAGAGTTCTCAACAACTGAGCGACGGTCTACGACGCGAGGCCGACCGGCTGGGTTTCGACGCCGTCGGAATTGCACCCGCGGTTGCGCCACCGGGTCACCCGCGGTTTCTGGAATGGCTTGAGCGGGGCCACGCGGCCGGCATGAGTTACCTTGGTAGGTGGTCCCGGGAGCGGTCAAATCCCGCATATGTCTTCGAGGGCGTGCGAACGATCGTGATGGTGGCCCTCAGTTATAACAAACCGAACGACGGCCTCGAAGAACCTGGGCGGGCGAAGATCGCCCGATATGCGCAAGGACGGGACTATCACCAGGTTCTCTGGCGTCGGTTAGGGTCGTTGCTGGACTGGATCAGGACCGAGGCGCCCTCGGTTCAAGGACGAGCGGTCGCCGACACGGCACCTCTCCTGGAGCGGGACTTCGCCCAGCTCTCGGGACTGGGCTGGATCGGCAAGAACACGATGTTGATCAACCGGCGACTGGGAAGCTTCACGGTCCTGGGTGCGCTGCTCCTGGATGTCGAACTCGATTACGACGCGCCGCACGAGGCCAATCATTGTGGGTCCTGCACGCGATGCCTTGAAGCGTGCCCGACCGACGCCTTCGTCGGTCCTTACGAACTCGACGCGCGGCGCTGCATCAGTTACTGGACGATCGAGCACAAGGGGCCGATCACGGAAACAATGGCGACCGAACTGAACGGGTGGGCGTTCGGTTGCGACATCTGCCAGGACGTTTGTCCCTGGAACCGGAAGGCCGCTCCCGGCCGCGATCCCGATCTGTCCGCACAGTCCGAGTGGCGGAACCCGGACCTCATCTCCTGGATGGATCGGGATGAAGATTTGTTCAAGCGGTCGCTGAAAGGCACGGCGATGTCGCGCGCCAAGCGGTCCGGGCTCCTCCGGAACGCGGCCTTGATTCTGGGAACGCGCCGCGTCCTCTCGGCCGAGCCCGTATTGATCCAAAGGTTGCACGACGCGGACCCGACAATTCGAGCCTCTTGCGCCTGGGCCCTGGGTCGTCTCGGGACGAAGCACAGTCGAGCCGCCCTGATCCTGGCGGTCAACGACACGGACCCGGCGGTCCGCGATGCGGTCCGCCGGGCCCTGGAGAATGGAGACGACTGACGAGGTGGAATGAATCCTCACCTCACCCCAGTCGAGAGGCGATTTGCAGGCGCAGTTGCTGAGCCTGATCGCTCGACATCGTCTTGAAGGCGTTGGGGTACGTCTGCTGCAGAAGCTGGTAGCGAACCGACACCGGGTCCGTCGGTGTGCTGGGGGCCTTCTCGCCGCCGGTGTCTACCTTCGGGGCTGGTTTGGGCGATTCGACGGGAACCAGCGGTTCGAGGTACGTCACCGGAGTGATCGAGCCGCTGATCGTCTGCCCGAACGCGTCCTGCGATGTCACATTGAACGTGTTGTCGCCCGGGGCCAGGGAAATCGTCAGGCTGTACGTCCCGTCACCACCGATCACTGTCGAGGCGGGGGCGATCTTGCCACTCCCCTCGGTGAACGTGATCCGGGCCCCGGGTGTACCTTTGCCCTCGAAGACGACGTCCTTGTAAACCGTCTTGCGGTCGGCCGTGCCCGAGTCACTCACCGGGTTCAGGTCGGCGGTGACGATTGGCGTGACGTTGGTCCCGGCCCCTTCGTTATACTTGGCGAGCATCAGATCGATGGCACTGACGCGACCATCACGATTGGCGTCCGCGTCGAACTTGTAGGTGCTCTCTCCGGCGACCGAGCCCATCGAGGACCAGATGGCATCGATATCGTTCGTGTTGACCTTGCCGTCGTCATTGGTATCTCCCGGGAGGAAGTAACCGGAGAGAACCTTCCCGGTCGTCTGATGTTCCCCGGAAATCTTCACTGTGAGGGCGAGAGGCGTCGCACTCGCGGGATCAACCTTTAACGGCACCAGCACGGCGCTGGTGGCGCGCGCCCGTGACAACTCTGTCATCCTTCATGTACGGCGAATACGTCGATCGCATGGTGGGCCGAACAGACCCACCACCTTCCCCAACGACGGCGTCGACCCGCGGTTTGACGTTCGAACCGCTCGCCGGGGCGACGTCGATTCCCAGGAGCAGGGAGTTTCGGGGCGTCGTGAATCGCGTGGAATCGATCGCGACATGTACTTCCGCCGCCTGGCCTGGTGCGATGACCTCGCCGGGAACGATGGCGAAGATGCTCCCGGCCCCTCCTGTCAAGAGTTGTCGTGATTCCAGGGCTTCGCCACTCGGGACGATTCGCACCTGAGGTCGCGGCGTTGGTTCATCCTGTCTCATCGGCCCTCCTTGGCGTGGCCCTCAATCTTGACACCCCGGAAGTCACCCCGAGGGACGGACGTTTGTGTCGACCCCGAGCACTTCGAATGACGAGGGACAACCGCACTCGATCGCCTGGACACTCGCGGCGTCTTGGGGCAAGCCATGAGGATTATCGGGATTCTTCGGGGTGGGTCCCGAGAAAATCCCCGGATTTACTCATTCTTGGGGCCGTCAAACCATTTGGTATGTACGGAAGTTCCAAACTGCCTTGCCTTTCGGTTCCGATACCGGCGACCACGCCAACCCTCTGCTCAATCGCCTGACGCAGACGCCCGGTCTCGAATCGCTCGCCCTGTGTTCGGTGCCGCCATCTAAAGCGATGAAGTGGGAGTTCCCGAGTTCCCTGTCAATGCGGCGCGACTGGTAGAGACGGGAAAGATCGAACCGCGTGTTGAATGCGGTTGTCCACAACGACAGGGATTCGAACTGATCGAGAAGCGGAGGCGAGTTGCCAGGTCGCCGTTTGAACGAAGCCCCGTCCAAGGAGATTTACCTTGGAATCACCCAATCATCCTACCCTGGAACCACGAACGTCGAAGGAACAAAGCCAGGCATCCCGTCCGGGATGCCCCGCGTGCGGCGGCCCTCTGATCGAGATCCGTGCGAAGTTGATCTGTGCCCGTTGTCACACGATCTGCGAGACTTGCTGCGAGGGCGGTCGCGGTTGAGGTTCCGAACTTGGTGGTCGGAGGCCCGACGATTCCGCAAACCCCGAGACGCCTCCTGAATCGGGCGTCGAGTCGAACCCGAGGATGTCCCTGACGGCTTCGCCATGGCGTGGGACTTGCCCGGCGTGGGCGCAATGCACTATGGTTTGGAGAGCGGGGCCGTCACCCGTTCTCACCCTGGAAAGGGAGCCGCACGTGGCCGGGACGAGGATCGCGAGTGTATCGGGGTTGCGAGGCATCGTCGGCAGCGGGCTCGATCCCGCTTCGACCGTCGAATTCGCCGCGGCATACGCGTCGGGCTGTGGACCGGGGCCGATCGTCGTCGGCCATGATGGTCGAGTCTCGGCCCCCGTGTTCGTCCACGCCGTACTCGCCGGTGTGACTGCCACCGGGCGGGACGTTCTTCTGGCCGGGCCGACCGCGACACCGACCATCGGCCGGTTGGTTCGAGATCGAGGGGCAAGCGGAGGCATCCAGATCTCGGCCTCGCATAACCCTCCCGAGTACAACGGTTTAAAGTTTTTCCAGCCCGAAGGCATGGTGGTCAGCCCCGACGAAGGTCGGGCCGTCCTGGTCCGGCTCGGTCGTCGCGAGTTTGGATGGGCACCCTGGAGCGTGTTGGGAAAAGTTCACACGCTGCATAACCCGGATCATGAGCATCTCGACGCCATCCTCGAGATCGTGGATGTCGATGCGATCCGGGCTCGCCGCTTCGGGGTCGTCCTCGACGCCTGCCACGGCTCGGGAAGCCGCCTCGGGCAGACGTTGCTTCAGGCACTCGGTTGTCGGGCAACGATCGTCGGCGGTGACCCGGACGGTCACTACGACCATCCTCCCGAGCCGACCGCCGAAAACCTCCGCGTGATGGCGAACCGTGTGCCCAATGAGTCGGCCGATGTGGGCTTCGCACAGGACCCTGATGCCGACCGGCTGGCGATCGTGGACGAGAAGGGCCGTTACATTGGTGAGGAGTTGACCCTTGCTCTGGCCGTGAGGCATCGACTACAGCACACCCGTGGCCCCATCGTCATGAACTTGTCGACCTCCAGGGTGTCGGAGGACCTGGCGAACGAACACGGCTGCCCGGTCCACCGAACACCGGTGGGAGAGATTCACGTCGTCGAGCGAATGCGGGAGGAAGGAGCAATTCTGGGAGGAGAGGGGAATGGCGGTGTCATCGATCCCCGAGTCGGGTTCGTGCGTGACAGCTTTCTGGGAATGGCCCTCGTGCTTGATCTGATGGCGGAGACGGGAGAACCACTCTCGCGCCTGGTCGACGAGTTTCCAAGATACGCGATGGTCAAGCGCCGGCACACGCTTCCGCTGGACGCTCCCCCGATCGAGACGCTCTTTGACGCGATCGCCGACGCCTATCCGGACGCTCGGAACGATCGGCTCGATGGCCTAAGGTTGGACTGGCCCGGTCGCTGGGCTCATGTCCGTGCGAGCAACACCGAGCCGATCGTACGCGTCATCGTGGAGGCCGGAACCCACGGCGACGCCGAGGAAATCGCCGAGCAACTCGGAAACATTCTCCAGGCGGTTCAGACTTGACCAGAAGACAGTCCCTCGAGGCCGAGAAACCGGCCTCGGAGGAGGCGGCGATGGCACCGTGGCGCGGCTCTTCGCTCAAATCGGCGACTGGGTCGCCACGCACCTGCTGGCCTAGTTTTGATCCCGTGCCCCAGGTCGCCTTCCTGGATGTCGACGGGACGTTGCTCGCGGAGACGACGACCTATCTATTCGCTCGAATTCTGCGACGACACGGGCTCTTGCGTCGTTCATTCGTGCTCCGAGCGGTCTTCCACGGTCTCCAGCACAGGGTTGGTCGGCTCGACTACGGGAGGCTGGTCGATTACGGTCTTCGTCAGATCACGCAGGTTCCGGTCGTCGATCTGGAGCGGTTTGCCTACGACAATTTCGTCGAGTACATTCGACCTCGGTTGTACCTTGGGGTCGTCGAGCATCTGAACCGGCTGAGGAACCAGGGGACCGCGGTCGTGCTGGTCTCTTCCTCGCCAGCACTCGTTCTCGAACCCCTGAGCATGTACCTCGGATGCACCTCCATGTTAACGACCCCGATCAGGATCGAGCGGGGCCGGATCGCCGGGATCGGTAGTGGCCCCCCTTGCTATGGCGATGGTAAGCGATACTGGGCGGAGCGCTGGGCCGCCGAACGTGGGATTCTGATGGACAACGCGGTCGCTTACGCAGATAATTGGTCCGATCGAGCCCTGCTCGAACGGGTGGGTCGAGCCGTTGTCGTTCACCCCCGCGGTAAGTTGAATAAGCTGGCTCGCGACCGGGGATGGCAGATTGTTCGGCCTCAATATCCCCGATGACCACCACGATGAGCCCTGGCCTCTCGACTTCTTGTTTTTACCCGTGGCCAGATCGTAGCGTTTGGCTGTCCGTTGGAATACGGACCAACTGTTCTTACTCTCTCGGGCCTGACCCGATGGGGCCTGCGATCGTCCGCCGGAGTTCCGCTCATGTCCCAAGATCATTCTCCAGCCGTGAAAGGGGCTCGCTCGCTGCGTGCCGGACCGGCGACCATGGCCCTGGTCATGGGTCTGGCCGCCCTGACGGCCAGCGCAACCGAGACGGACCTGGTTCGCGACATCCAACGGTATTGCACGGCGTGCTGGCGCAACGCTCATCTCGACCCGGGCCTCTGGGATGATTGCACTCAGGAGGTTTGCTGTCGATTGCTCACCAAGGCGCGGGCCGGCGAGCTCGACCTGAACCGCGTTCTGGCCGACGACACCCCGGAAAGACGCGAGCTGGTTCGAGCCATCGATATGGTGCGCAAGCGTGTTCAGCGCTCCCGGAAATATCAAACCCTCGACGACCAGACATCTCCCGGCACCGATCATGACCAGCGACACCGTGATCGACTCGAACTCGGGGAGATCCTCCTGACTGCCCGAAGGGCTGTCTTGACCCCTCGCCAGGATCGTATCGTCGAACTCTGGTCCCGAGGCTGGACGGTCCCTGAAATCGCGGACGCGATGGACGTCCCATCCGCTCGTGTCAGTGACGAAAAATACAAGGCACTTCGCAAGCTGGAACGCCACCTCGCGGGTCGTCGGGACGACCTTGATCTCGAGGCTCACTTGCCAGGTGATCCCGCGGTCCGATTGGTCGGCTGATCTCCCCGCGGCGCCTTTATGTCTGTCTGGATTCGGAATCGATCCCGCGGTCCGTCCGTTCGGTCGGGAAAGGTCGGCTGAGGGCCTGATGCTTGATGGCAAAAACCTGGGTCAGAGATCCTCACGACGCCTTGATCGACGCGAGAACCGCCTCGGAGTGCCCATCGACCTTCACCCTGGGGAAGATCTTCCGGATGGTTCCCTGAGCATCGATCACAAAGGTGGTCCGCTCGACCCCCATGCTCTTCTTGCCGTACAGGTTCTTCTCCTTCCAGACACCGTAGGCCTGGCAGACTTGCTTGTCCGGGTCCGCAAGCAGTGGGAAGTTCAGTTCGTACTTCTCGGCGAACTTCTTGTGGGAGTCGGGAGAGTCAGGGCTGACCCCGATTACGTGAGCACCCGCCGCTTGATATTCGACCCGAGCATCGCGGAAAGCGCATGCCTCCCTGGTGCAACCGGGGGTGTCGTCTTTCGGGTAAAAGTACAGGACCACAGGCGTGCCGCGAAGTGACGAGAGCGTCACCTCGTGAGCGTCCTGATCAAGAAGGCGGAAATCGGGAGCGGGTTGACCTTCTGCGACCATCGTCGTGGACCTCGCGAATACTCGAGGAAGGGAAGTCAGGCAATAACGGCCACCATGAGGCGAAGGTTCGTCGCCCGAACTGGATCATTCAGGTGTCGTTACCCAGGTCGTCGACAATAATCTCGACGTGTTGACGTTTTGAAAACATGGGCGCGAACCTCAACACGATCGTCACGGTGTTGAGCGTGACTCAAAGCGACGGATCAACAAATCCACTTATGTGAATTGATCCAGGACAACTTCTGGGAGTCGAAGGCGTGGGCACCACCGAACACTTCGAGCATACCGCCGACGTCGGGCTTCGGGTGACCGGGACAAACCGTAACGACCTCTTTCGGACCGCGGCCGAGGGGTTGTTCGACTATATCGTTGTGAACCGTGACGAGGTCCACGACCATGTGTCCGAATCCATCGCGCTCCAGTCGGAATCGCCGGCCGATTTGCTCGCTGACTGGCTCAACGAACTGATCTTCCGCTTCGAGACGACGCATCGGCTCTACACCCGCTTCGACTTGGAGGTCGCCGACGATGGCACGAAACTCGAAGCGACCATCGGTGGCGAGGCCATCGACCACGACCGACACATCCTCGACCACGAGGTCAAAGCAGTCACCCATCACGGATTGGTCCTTCAAGCGACGGCGGATGGTTGGCTCGCGGAACTGATTCTCGACATCTAAGATGAGTGAGTCACTGCTCAGTGCTCGACCATCACGAATGGTTCGACGATGACTTTGGGTCACAGTCGCTCGACCGGAAGTTCGTGCCGGGCAGTGAAGGCATCGGCCTCGGAGCGGGTGAAAACGCCAGCTGTGGTTCCGACCGCTCGAACGCAGCTCGCGCCGACGGCGCTGGCCAACTTCAAGCAGGCGACCTCGTCGAGACCGTCGAGCAGTCCGGCGATATAGCCGGCATCGAACGCATCGCCGCCTCCGGTCCCGTCGACGAAGGTCACGGGGTAGGCCCCCAGGCGAACCTGCATGTCGTTGGAGACGGAAACGACCCCTTCCCCACCCTGGGTGATTACCACGCGACGGGCCCCTAGTTCGTGGAATGCCCGCGCCTGACGGACCGGGTCGAACTCGTCGAGGATCAGGCTCGCCTCGTACGTGTTGGGCAAAAAAACATCCGTGTGGGGCAGAACTGGACGGAGCCGGGGAAGATAGTCCACTTGCCCGGGGCAAGAAACATCGAGCACGGTCGTTGTCCCGGCTCGGCGCAACCTGGCGAACCGTTCGGCCAGGGCCTCTCCGTCAAGCCTGGGGAGGATGAAGAAATAGCCGATAAAGAGGACCTTCGGCGGTGGATCGATGGCCGCGTCGAGGTCCTCGATCGTGAACCCCTCGTTGGCCCCAAAGCAGTGGATGAATCGTCGATCCTCGCTCCGGACGTTCACGATCAACGTCTGACTGGTCGGTCGGTCAGGATCGACGGTCAAGGACCGGACGTCGATATCGCTGGAAACGAGCACATCGGCGGCGAATCGGCCGAACGCATCGTCGCCAACCTTGCCACAGATCGCCGAGCGGACGCCCAACCGGGAGAGGTCCATCGCGGCATTCGCGGCCCCGCCACCGATGTTCAGGATCAGGTCATCGGCGACCACCAACTCGCCTGGGGCCGGCACGTGGCTGATGGGGGTGCTCAGGTGGTCGGCCACGATCACACCGGCACTGACGACGGGAACCTCGGATGCGGAGCGAACGACCACGGCGAGACCTCTCGAACCACGACCACAAGGGAGGACGACGCGTCCAGCATACCCCAGGGCATCCGGTCGTCAATCATCGTCCCGCACGGACTGGTTCGATACCGAGTGGGCTTGCATTCCTCAGCAGAACCTCCAACCAACTCCGGGTTCGGGAGCGGGGCAGAGACCCGATCGAGACGAATGGAAAACCAGCCGGCTCACTCGGGGTTGTCGATTGAGGCCACGACCTCGTCACCGGTCGAATCGATGGCCCCGGCCGCGCGCTTCCCGATGAGTTCTTCAAGTTCGACGACCGTGAGAACCTCGCGTTCCATGAGCGAATCCGAGATCCGGTCCAGCTCATCGCGATGTTCCTCCAGGAGTCGGTACGCTCGATCATCCGCCTCGCGCAGAATGCGTGAGATCTCCTCGTCGATAAGCTGCTGTGTATGCTCGGAATGGTCGCGCGGTTCGGAGATCTCGCGACCGAGGAACGGGTGCTCCTCGGAGCCGCGGATGAACACAGGGCCGACTCGCTCGCTCATGCCCCACTGCGTGACCATCATGCGGGTCAGACGGGTGGCGTGCTTGAGATCGCCGGCGGCGCCGGCCGAGAGGTCATGGAAGACCAGCCGCTCGGCCGCCCGCCCTCCGAGTGCGACGGCCAGTTCGGCCAGAATGTCGCTCTCGTTGACCCCCATGCGATCCTCGTCGGGAAGGAACTGGGTAACACCCAGGCCCGGCCACGAGGGATGATCGTCACTTTGTGTACCGGGTCGGCGCCGGGGGTCAGCCAGGCGACCAGGGCATGGCCCGCCTCATGGTAGGACGTCAGCCGCCGATCCTTCTCGGTCATGACTTCCTCGCGCTTGGCCCCCATGATGACCTTGTCACGCGCGGCATCGAGGTCCTTCATGTCAACGGCGGTCTTGTCCTCTCGGGTCGCGATCAGGGCCGCTTCGTTGACGAGGTTTGCGAGGTCCGCTCCGCTCATCCCGACAGTTCCGCGGGCGATCGATTCCAGCTCGACGTCGGCCGCGAGGGGAATGTTTCGCGAGTGAACCTTGAGGATCTCCAGACGTCCCTTCTTGGTCGGGCGATCGACGGTTACGTGGCGGTCGAACCGTCCTGGACGCAGCAGCGCCGGGTCGAGCACGTCGGGGCGGTTCGTGGCCGCGAGCACGATGACGCTCTCATTCGGGCTGAAGCCGTCCATCTCAGTGAGGATCTGGTTGAGCGTCTGCTCACGTTCGTCGTGTCCTCCGCCGAGCCCCGCACCCCGGACACGGCCCACAGCATCGATTTCATCGATAAAGAGAATGCAAGGGCTGTTCTCCTTGGCGGTCTTGAACATGTCGCGCACGCGGCTGGCACCAACGCCCACGAACATCTGGATGAACTCTGAGCCGGAGATCGAATAAAACGGCACCCCCGCCTCGCCGGCCACGGCACGCGCGAGCAGCGTCTTCCCCGAACCAGGCGGGCCAATCAGCAGGACGCCCTTGGGAATGCGGCCGCCGAGGCGCTGGAACTTCTCCGGGCTCTTCAGGAACTCGACGATCTCCTGCAGTTCCGCCTTGGCATTCTCGAGACCGGCGACCTCGTCGAACGTCGTGCGTTGTTTTGATTTGTCGTGCCGTTTCGCCGGGCTCTTCACGAAACTGCCCAGAATGCCGCCGTCAAACTGGTCGCGAGCGCGGCGCATCATGAAGTAGACCAAGCCCACAATCAGGAACGTCGGCAGTAACAAGGTGAGCCAGAGCAGGCCGCCGGCACCGGGCTGCGCGGTGGTGTCGATCCGCACGTAGTCCCGATCCGGGGACCGAAGTTTGTCGATCACCGGTTGGATCGAGTCTGTCGATGGGAAGTACGTCCCGAACTGAGTCACTTTCCGCGGCGTCTTCGAGTTCGGAGGTTCGTAAGTCTGCGGCTCACGCAACTCACCCCGAACCTCGGTCCCCTGAATCCAGAGGCTCTTGATATTGTCCTCGGCAACTCGATCGAGGAACCAGGAATACCCCACCTCGACTTCGTTCTTCGACGTGTTGAGGTAGATGATCAGACCAATGACGGCGATCAGGAAGACCCAGAGCCAGGGAGGGGTGGGCGCTCCCCCTGAACCATTCGGCTTGCGACCGTTGGCATTTTTCCGGGAGGGCTCCTGGGGTGGTCGACTCTCCATCGTATCTTCCGTATGCGATTGACGTTCGGCGTTGAGTCCGGTCACGGCCCGGGGACAGTGGCGAACTGGTATTGTATCTCAAGACAGCCGGATCGGTCAGGGGAAACTCGCGGGGCTGGCAAGAAGGGAGGTTCCGGACCTCGTGGTGACTCGGGTTTCGTGATGCGGGAACGCGATCGGCGCCCCGACGGGACGATCCGGAACCCACGCGTCGCCCAGGGCATGGTGACAGGACCGTCAGCCAACGTCCAGGGGGCCGGCTTCAGGACGGCCTGGGGCGGTCTTTAGTCTTCGTGCTGGGCCTCCAGCCAACGCTCGCAGTCCATCGCGGCCGCGCATCCCGAACCGGCCGCGGTGATTGCCTGACGATAGTGGGTGTCGACGACGTCCCCGCAGACGAATACCCCCTCGACGTTGGTCGCGGTGGAGGAATTCGGGAAGTCTCGAAGGGTCATCCCGGGCGCGTCCACCCCATCCCATACCATGGCCGTGCGATTAAGAAGGTAGCCGGTTGAGGTCATGGCGAGCTGACCGCGGAACACGGCCGTGTTCGGGTCGTGGCCGATTGCCAGGAAAAGCCCGTCGATCGGCAGGTCGCGGATCGACTCGTCCGTCGTGGACCTGAGCTTCACCCCTTTGAGTTGCTTGTAGGGCTCAGTCTCGCCGTAGACCTCCTCGACGACCGCGTTCCAGGCCATCTCGATCTTGGGATTGTCGAGGAGCCTCTGCTGCATGATCTTCGAGGCCCTCAACTCATCGCGACGGTGGATGACCGTGACCTTCGTGGCGAACCGGGTCAGGAAGGTCGCCTCCTCGACAGCCGAATCGCCACCGCCAACCACGGCGATCTCCCGGTTCTTGTAGAACGCGCCGTCGCAGGTCGCGCACGTGCTCACCCCGGCCCCTCGAAACGGACGCTCGGTCGGCACATCGTCCAGCCAGCGTGCGGACGCCCCCGTGGCGACGATCAACGCATCGGCCGTGTAGTCCTTTTTGGTCCCGCTGCTTCGGGTCGCCGCTGGGATCGTCCGTCGTCTTGATCCGGAACGGACGCTGAGACAGGTCGGCCTCGATGACCGTCTCGTACCGGCAGTCGGCACCGAACCGCTGGGCCTGTCGGCGCATCATGTCCATGAGTTCCGGACCCATGATCCCTTCGGGAAACCCGGGGAAGTTTTCGACCTCCGTTGTCCACGTCAATTGACCACCTGGTTCCTTCCCCTCGAAGACCAGCGGAGACAGGTTGGCGCGAGCCGTGTACAAAGCGGCGGTAAGACCGGCGGAACCTGAGCCGATCACGATGACGGCGGAATGCGACATCATCCCCTCGTGAGCACCAATAACGAACCGGGCGGGCAACCACTCCCGCCCCGCAGCCTCGTCGTTCCAGGGTATTATCGCCATCGAGGCAAGGAAATGCGACCCTCTCTCGATCCTTGACCAGTGAAGCGACTACTCAATGCGAGGTGTCACGCAAGCATCATTGAAGCGTAGAACTCCTGACGTGCCACGACCGTGAACTACGCTTCTCCTCGGGAGTCGCGTTGACCCGACGATGGCGAGGGGACGGCACGCGTCCGCAACGACATACTTCGAGGAGGCGAGACACCATGCTGGTCCTGACCCGGAAGTTGATGGAACGGCTCTACATCGGTGAGGAGATTTGCGTCACCGTCGTCAGACTGGAAGGAGGGCAGGTCCGGCTCGGAATTGATGCGCCGCGACACATTCGGGTGGTTCGAGGCGAGCTGGCCCCCCTCGGTTTGTGTCCCACCCCGGGCGAACCCGGTTCGGCCAAGGTGGCCGCCCACACGATCAAGGCCCCGCGAAACGGGTTTCACGAAAGGGACGCCCCACCCCACGACCGGTCTCGATGAGGTCGTGCGGATGAAGCGATGAGGAGGCTGCCGGCGAGTTTCAGCACCACGGCTCGGCCGTCATCCTCCGGACAACCTCGGCGAGGTCGCCACGGCACGACTCAGCCAGCGCCCGCTGGCGTTCCGAGCCGGTCGGACGCTCGCTGAGGTCCATCACCAACTCCATGTGGTCGACGCAATCGAGCTCCCTCGCGGTGCCCATCAGGTTTGAGGCCAGTTTCCGTACGACGTGACGTGCCGGGGTCGATTCCTCGGTGTACGGGTCGACCAGTTCGGTACTGAGGCCGTGGCGGCAGGCCCGCCACTTATTGAGACGTACCATCATCGGATGGCTATCGTGCTGATAGGTGCCCTGGTCGATCTCCTCGGAGAGCGCGTGCACCAGGCACTGGATCAGGGCGGTCAGGCCCAGGACCGTGGGCAGATCGTAGGGCACGTCGCAGATGCGCACCTCGATCGTGCCGAAGTTGTGGTGCGGTCGGACGTCCCACCATACCTCGCGAATCGACGTGATGAACCCCGTGTTGATCATGTGTCGGAGCAGCCAGACGTACTCGCTCCAGTTGCGCATCAAGGGCGGTAGGCCCGCCGAAGGTAAATCGGCCATCACCTTCGAGCGCTGGGAGTGCAAGCCCGTGTCGCGACCGTTCCAGAACGGAGAGTTCGCGGAGAGGGCGAGCAATGTCGGGAGATGCCGGAGGATGCGATCGGCGACCATCACCGCCTTGTCGCCCGTATCGACGCCGACATGCACGTGTAAACCGAAGGTCACCAGCCGCCGTGCCGAGTCCTGTAACAACTCGACGAGCCCCAGATACCGCTCGTTCTGGGTGATCTCCTGCTGGTGCCACTGCGAGAACGGGTGCGTCGCCGACCAGAGCAGTTTGACCCCGACCGCCTCGGCCGCCGCTTCCACGGCCTCGATCTTCGCCTTCAGGTCGCGTTCGACCTCGGCGACGGTGCGGCAGACCTCGGTATTGATCTCCAGGTAGCATTGCATCAACTCGGGCTTGATGCGTTCGGCGAGCGCGGTGGGGACCCCCGCCAGGACGGCATCGAAGGCGCTGCGGAGGGCCATCGTCCGGGCGTCGACCAGTGGGAACTCCAGTTCGACGCCCAGGGTGGGCCAGTCGTTGCGTGTGAAGCGGGGAATGTCCATGCGGCGTTACCTTGTCGCGAGGGCCGTTCGCGGGACGGCCACTCAAGCCTGAAAGAACTATTGTACGGCGCGGCCTGGCCTGTCTCACGATTCCGTTACGAGGGATAGCCGAACCGCCGCCCTGGCCAGCACCTTGGCACCGATGAGGAGTGCTCGCTCGTCAATATCGAACCGGGGCGAATGCAGGGAAGGCCAGTCCGTGGCACCCGGGCTGGCGACCCCGAGGCGAAGCAGGCAGCCGGGTGCATGCGACAGGTATGCCGAAAAGTCCTCGCCGCCGAGGCTTGGCAGCGGGATCTCGGCCACGCCCTCCGTACCGACGACCTCGGCGGCGGCGGCGGACATCACGTCCGTCACCGCCGGATCGTTCACCACGGCATCCGGCCCATGAAGGAAGGTGAGAGTGATGGATGTCCCGGTCGCCGTGGCGATGCCTGACGCGATCTGCCGCATCCGCTCCTCGACGGCCGTCGAGATCCGCCGGCCGAGAGTGCGGATAGTGCCTCGCAAGATGACCCGCTCCGGGATCACGTTCGACTGGGAGCCCCCCGAGATGGCGCCAAAGGTGACGACCATCGGGTCGCGGGAATCCACCGATCGCGGCACGAGCTGATGCACAGAGGCGACGAACTGGGCCGCGGCCGGGATCGCCTCGATCGCCTGGTGCGGCCGGGCGGCATGACCGCCCCGTCCCAGGACGACCGCATGGAACTCTCCGCAGGAAGCCGTCAAGGGACCACGCCGCACGCCGATACAGCCCAGGGGACGATCCGGGTCCACATGCAGGGCCAGGATTGCATCGACACCGTCCATCGCCCCGGCGCCGACCATCTCGGCGGCCCCCTCCCCCTCCTCCTCGGCTGGCTGAAAGATCGCTCGCCAGCGAAACGGCAGGCGCGCCTGTTCGCGCAGATGATCCAGCGCTCTGGCGGCGGCCAGCACCATCGTCGTGTGCGCATCGTGGCCGCAGGCGTGCATCAGGCCATCTCGACTGGAACGATACGGAACGTCCTTCTCGTCCTGGATCCTCAGTGCGTCGATGTCCGCTCGCAGGGCGATCCGGCGGGCCGGTTTCGAACCATCGTCTTCCGGTCCGGCGATCACGCCCCGCCCCGAGGGGACGACCTGGTGGGCGATCCCCGCCTCACCCAGCAACCGGACGATTCGCTGGGTGGTCTGGTATTCTTCGCGGCTGGGCTCGGGGTGGGTGTGGAAGTATCGACGGATCGCAATCCACTCGGCGATCCGCTCCTCCAGAAATTCGTCGATCACCCGCCGCCAGTCGTGCATCGACCCATCATACCGGGACCCCGGGGGTTGAGATACCCTCGGCAATGCCGGATCGCCGACGTTGGCCTGACCATGCCCCATCGCCTTCGGATCACCGGATCGCCGACGCTCACCAACGTCGTTCACACGCTCCACAGTCGCCTCGTTTCTGCGTCACAACCTGAATAATCGCAGTGAGTAAGGTCGCAAAAATCGGCCATTGGCTTCGTTCGGTAATGGACGTCCCGGCCGTCCTGTCAGGCGTGCGAAGCCCGCGCCTTAACCAGGACCAGGAGCGTCACAAGGGACGGACCCCACCACGTCTAACATCGTAGGAAACCCGCGCACAGTCACCGGAAATCTCCCGAAGATTTCCGAAAGAGCTGGGGCCACGTTCCAGTCGCCTCATCTCGTTCGTGTCCGGGATCGGATATCCTGGGCGGGACGACGAAACGACGGCAGCGCGGATCGGCGGCCCCTGTTGGGGGAGGAGAACCGGAACCGACCGCAGCGCTCGGGAGGGGGAGTGACTTGGAAGTGTCGAGGAGAGGGCCGGAGGCGTCCCCTGGCGGTGGAGGGGCCGGGTCGGAAAGGGCCGGGGCGTTGCCGTCGGAACGCGCCCGCGCCCATCCGAACGGTTCTTTCGGGACGGGGTTGCTGATCGCTGGGCTCAGCTTCTTGATCGAAGTGGTCTGGGTGTTGGCGATCCCGCCGTTCATGGCTCCGGACGAACCGGCCCACCTTCAGGCCGTCATGCAGGTACGGCGCTGGCACATCCTGCCGGTGGTCCATTATCAATTCGACCAGGTTCCCGAGGGAGAGGTGGTCGCGACCCCGATGGATCCGGCGACCCAGGATTACGCGCGGTTCTCCGGCATTGACCACCCCTTGAAATTTCTGCCGTATGAGTCGATGCAGCCGCCGCTGTACTACGCCGCGGCCGGCGCCGTCGCGCTGGCGTTGCCGGCCGACCCACACGACCTGCTCTACGTCTCGCGGCTGGTGGCGGCGATGTTCGGGGCGGGGGCGGTGTTCTACTGCTGGGCGGCGACTCGCGAACTGGCGCCGGAACGACCGTCCTGGGCGGTCGCCACCGCGGGCTTCGTGGCGTTGCTCCCGCAGTTCAGCTTCAACTGTGCCACGGTGAGCAACGACGCGGCCATCAACTGCGTCTCGGCCGCCACCCTGTTTGTGTGGCTTCGGGGGTTGCGACGGGCGGAGTTCGACGCGCGGATGGTCCTGGCCGGGGCGGCCGTCGGCCTGGCACTGCTGTCGAAATTGAACGGTCTGGCGTTGTTACCGGGCCTGGCGCTGGTCATCGTCTTCCGAGCCTGGAACGCCTCCGACGAGGGAGCGAACCCCTGGCGAAGGGGGCTGGCTCTGGCGACCGGGGCCGCGGCGGGGTTGCTGCTCGTCTGCGGCTGGTGGATCGTGCGTAACCTGATGGTCTACGGCGAGCCGACCGGCAGCCGCGAGGCGATCCGCTTCTACAAGGTCCGGTTCGAGGCCCTGCCCCTCGGTCCAGACGCGCGATGGCCACTGTTCTGGGAATCCACCTGGCAGAGCTTCTGGGGCCGTTTCGGCTGGATGGATGTCCTGCTCCCCTCCTGGGTCTACCGCCACTCCGGGTTCGTCGCCGCGGCCCTCGTCGGGCTCAGCCTCGTCGCGCTAGCTCGATGGTTCCGTAACGATCGCCGTCAGTTCGCGGATCGAGCGTCGTGGCAGTCCGCCGTGGTGTTGGCGTGCGTCTTGATGACCCTGTGGGCTCTGTACCTCCAGTTCAACGTGTCGGTGGCCTTTCAGGCCCAGGCACGCTACCTGTTCCCGGCCCTCCTGCCGGTCGCCCTGTTCCTGACCGGGGGCCTTTGCGATCTCGTTCCCGACCGCCTGCCACGAATTTTGCTTGTGGGTACACTGTTGCTGTGGATGGCTTTCCTGAACGTCCTGAGTCTGTTGCAGGTCGCGTGAGTGGGCCCCGTCGGCCAGGCCGCACGTTGATTGAAATCCGTGGGTACACGTATGAGTCTCGGCGGGATGTTCTCGATCAAGAAGGAGCCGATGATGGTGGTGGACCGTCGTGATTTTCTGCGTTGGGGGCTTTCAACGGCCGCGATGGCATGGGCCGTCCGAGGTGGGGGACGAATTGCGTCCGCGTCGGATGATCCCGGAGATGTGCCCGCGTCGGAGATCCCGATCGTCGATACGCACGTGCATCTTTGGGACCTCGACCGACTCCAACTTCCCTGGCTGAAAGGGAACGCTTCCCTTTCCCGGAACCACCTGATCAGCGACTACCAGGAGGCCGCCGAGGGGCTGAACGTGGTTCGGGCTGTCTACATGGAGGTGGATGTCGAACCATCTCAGCATGTCGACGAGGCCGAGTACGTGATCGACCTGTGCCGTCGCGGGGTTGGTCCGCTGGTCGGCTGCGTGATCGGCGGCCGTCCCGCCGCCGACGACTTCGGGAGCTACCTTGACCGGTTCCGGGACAGTCCCGAGGTCAAGGGCGTCCGTCAGGTCCTCCATGGCGCCAGCACGCCGCGAGGTTACTGTCTCGCGCCCGAGTTCCAGCGCGGCATCCGGATGCTGGGAGAGCGAGACTTGAGCTTCGATCTCTGCATGCGGGCCCAGGAACTGCGAGACGCCGATTCGTTGGTCAAAGCCTGCCCGGAGACACGCTTCGTCCTCGATCATTGCGGCAACCCGAGTGTTCGGTCGGAAGACCTGTCAGCCTGGCGTGACGACCTGGCTCGCCTGGCGGAGCGGGAAAACGTCGTCTGCAAGGTCTCGGGCATCGTCGCGTCGGCGGCCCCGGGCCCCTGGACGCCCGACGACCTGGCCCCGATTGTTAAGCACGTCCTCGATTCCTTCGGCCCCGACCGCGTCGTTTTCGGTGGTGACTGGCCGGTCTGCACCCGGGCCGCAACGCTCCGCCAGTGGGTCGAGGCACTCAAGACGATTGTCAGCGACCGGAGCCCAGCCGATCGGCGAAAGTTGTTCCACGACAATGCGATACGCGTCTATCACCTTCCGGTTTGAGGTCGTGACGGATGGGTCCTGCCCTTATCCTCAATCCGTCGGGGTTTCCCGAAGACCGCGCGGCGATCCATTGACATCGTTCTGAACCCCGGCTATGCCGGGGGTGTCGGCTAGAGGACTTTCCCGCCCCGGACGGGTTGCCGCCGTTGCCGTGGCGTCCCGGAACCGGACACTTATTGCTCTCTTCCCCTCGAACTCGACTTGTCGAGTCGGAAGCCCGCGAGCCTCCGGGCTCGTTGGCTGGAGGCCCACCCATGAGAACGCACGCCGTTCGATTCCTGTTGTCGATCCCGATCGCTCTGGGATTAACCATCAGCGCGGCCGCGGCCGGGCCGACGATCTCAAACCGCGAACCCGCGCCGGATGAATGGGGATATCATCCCGCCAACGAGTCGGTCACCCGGCTCAACCCGCCGGCATTGACCTGGGTTCACGAGAACGACGCCGCGACCTATACTGTTCAGATTGCGAAGGGCCGCGATTTCGACGACGACATCACCGTCGAAGACGTCCCCTGGCCGACCTACACCCACGACGAGACGCTCTCGCCGGGAACCTATTCCTGGCGATATCGTTATCAGACCACCGACGGAGAGACATCCAACTGGAGCCTGGCGCGACAGTTCACGATCCCGGCCGACGCCGTTGCCTTCCCGATGCCCACGCGCGCCGAGCAACGTGAGCGGGTTCCGCAAGAGCATCCCCGCCTCTTCATGCGTCCCGAGGACCTGCCGACGCTCCGAGAGGCCGCCAGGGGCCGCGCCGCGGACGAGTTCGCCGAGTTGCGCCGTCGCGCGGATCGGATCATCGCCGCCGGTCCGACGCCCGAGCCCGAGCATCCAGGGTCCGCCCGCGACAAGGAAAACGCCGAGCTGGTCAAATACTGGTGGCCCAACCGGGAGCAGACCGTGACGGCCTGCGAGGAGGCGGAGGTACTCGCCTTCGTCGCTCGGCTCACGGGCGAGAAGACGTACCAGGACGCCGCCCGGCGCTGGGTGCTGCATCTCGCCTCATGGGACCCGGACGGGACGACCAACTTCCGCCTGAATTGCGAGGCGGCCAAGCCGATGCTGTATCGCTTTCCAAGGGCCTACGACTGGGCCTTTGACGTGCTCTCGGAGAAGGACCGCGACATCGTCCGCCGCGTCATGCGGCGTCGCGTCGCCGACGCCTGGGAGAGCGGCGAGGTCCAGCGCGGGGTCGGCCACCTGAACCGGCCGTACAATAGCCACGGCAACCGCGTCTGGCACGAGATCGGCGAGGCGGGCATCGCGTTTCTCGGCGAGATCCCGGAAGCGGCGACCTGGCTCGATTACGCGGTCAACAAGTTCTCCGCCTGCTATCCGGTCTGGTCCGACGACGACGGCGGCTGGCACGAGGGGGCCAGCTACTGGGCCGGCTACATGAGCAAGGCGGTCTGGTGGTTGCAGGTGGCGGACTCGGCCCTGGGGATCGACGGCCTGAAGAAGCCGTTCTTTGCCCAGGTCGTCGATTTCCCGCTCTACGTCGCGCCGCCGGGAACGCCGAACATGGGGTTCGGCGATTTGTCGTACCACCCGCCGTCGTCGAGCTGGGGCGGCTTTCTCGAATACTTCCTCCGTGCCGGGGCCAACCAGCCGGGCAACGGTCATGCCGGTTACTGGCGCTGGTGGACCGAGCAATGGGACATGCGCGGGGAGGAGGGAGTGCTCGGGTTCCTCTACCAGGCGAACCTGCCGCCTCTTCCCGAACCGAAAGCACCGACCGACCTGCCGACCTCAAAGGTCTTCCACGGGATCGGCGTCGCGAGCCTGCACACCACGCTGCTCGACAGCCGGGACGATGTTCACCTCCTGTTCAAGTCGAGCCCGTTCGGCTCGCGGAGCCACGGCCACAACCCGCAGAACTCCTTCCAGCTCAACGCCTACGGCGAGGCCCTGCTGACGACCTGCGTCTACCGCGATCTCCACGGCAGCAAGTTCCACTATGGGTGGGCGCACAGCACGATCGCGCACAACGCGGTGCTGGTCAACGGCAAGGGGCAGAAGACGCCCTCCCCCGAGCCCCAGGGACGCATCGTCGCCGAGGAACTCACGACGGACCACGACTACATTGTCGGTGACGCCACCGCCGCTTACGAGGGGCGATTGACCCGGTTCCAGAGGCACGTGGTTCTGGTCAAGGATGTCCCGACACCGTTCGTGG
Organism: uncultured Isosphaeraceae bacterium; assembly: GCA_963779675.1. Lineage (GTDB taxonomy): Bacteria > Planctomycetota > Planctomycetia > Isosphaerales > Isosphaeraceae > CAVZZM01. Next base: position 294,897 of record CAVZZM010000008.1, on the reverse strand, counting down.
TCCTCTACGATGACTTGCAGCGCCCCAGAGCCGAGCCGCTTCCAGTTCCTGCTCCACGCCCTGGCGCCGTTCGACGTGAGTGAGGGAGACGCGCGGCTCTCGGCGCAGCAGCCTCGCGCGGGAGTGTCGGTGACGTATCTCACCCCCGAACCGCTCGCGTTCCGGCAGTGGGACGGCTACGATCCGAAACCGAGCAAGGACTTTCCCAATCAATGGCACGTCGAGGCGAGCACCCGCCAGGAGGACCGCCGGATTGAGATGCTCACCGTCCTGCTCCCCTATCGCGGCCAGAACGCACCCGATTGGGACGCCCGTCGCATCGAGTCGCCCGACGCGATCGGTGTCCGGGTCGTCATCGACGGCCGACCGGTCGCCGTCGCGTTCCGACGCGAGGGCGTGACGGGCAAGGCGTCGTGGGACGGCCTCTCGTTTGACGGTCCCGTGCTGGTGAAGCCGTGAGTTGAGGCTCCATGCAACCTCGTTCGGGAGGCGAACCCGAGAGGAATCGAGTCGCCTCCCGGATGCGAACGCGCGGGTTCGATCACGGGCTCGGGCGGTCCTTCTCGTTCTCCTCATGCTCCCAGCGGATCGCCCCTTCGGACTCGAACGCCGTGTAGGCTGTGCTCAACCGTGCGACATCGGCGGGCCCCCGGTGGATTCCAGACACGATACCGGCATGCCAACGGCTTACCCGGCGGGAGGGCCTGCGGTTCGACGCCCGGCCAGCCGACACACAGGGCCCCATAGTGGCGGGTCATCCATTCGGGCGGGAAGTCGGGATGGTCCGGCGCGACGAAAACCGCGGCGCCGGAACGTCCCGGCCCCCGCTGAACTGTGCGGTCAGGTCGGCCCAGGGCAGATGCGTGATGAGCAGGTCGTCCTGTCGAGGGCCTTGCGGCGTGGTGATGACGGTGTCCGCGCGAGGGGCGAACCGAAGCGTCAGGCCGCCGTAGCTCTTGCCCTCCGCGCCGACAGGGTGACAGGACGGTCGGTGGGCTCCCAGTAACAGTCCGCGTCGATCGCTTGCGCCTCCTTTTGAGCTGGATGGACGGTCAACCAGATGCGCTCCGTCATCACCTTCGTGTCGCCGACGTACCAGCCGTTCTCCACGCCCAGCACGGCCGCGGCGGTGCCCGATTCTCGTGCCAGCCAGCGTTCGAAGCGCTGTTCGATCCCCTTGCCGCCGAGCCAGAGGTCGTAGTCCTTGCCGTCGACGACGACATGGGGCCACGTCCAGAAGAGGCCGTGGTGGTGTCGGTGATCGGCCGGGAAGTCGTCGGTCAGCACCTCGCCGTCGAGGCCGTGAATCGGGTGGACATAACTGCTGCGGTCGTAGCTCGACGGCACGCCCGACCTTGCTTCGAATGCCCTGGTTGTAGACCAGAACCGTCCGGTCGCCCTCCTGAACGCCGAGGCCGCGATCGTCGATGTCGATGATGCGCAGGGCGGGCCTGTCGGATGAGGGTTTGCTGCCGGCTTCCTCCGACACCAGTCGGAATCGCCGGAGGGCTTTGCCCTGAGCGGGTGGGATCGTTGCCAGTAACCGCCAGGCATTGGCGTCCACGGTCCCGTCGGGGTGAACTCCGGTCACGCGATCGACGCGGGTTCGCGCGTCTCGGTTGATTCTCAGCGACCAGGAACCAGGCCAGGTCGGGTGCCGATGTTGTCGACTTCGGCCAGGCGACATCGACCTGCAAGGGCAGGTCGCTCGACGGCACGACGAGCACCGGGAGATCGTCGGCGATCGCGGTCGAGACGGAAAACAGACTGACAAGAGCGACACCGAGGCCGATCCGCCGGGTCACTCCAGAGGCGCGATTCGTGGGCATCATGGCTCCTCTTTCCCGAGACTCAACGGGATGTCCAGGAGGGTTTCCGGGGTCGTTCAACGGTTCGATCCGGAACCGGGCGAGCGAAGCCCCGGATCGTGCGCGGCCCGGAGGAGATCGTACTTGAGCATCCAGGCCAGCGTGGCCCGCCCGGCTCGCTGAGGAATGCCCGCCTGACGGAAGAACGCATCGAGATCGGCGATCGTCCGTGGAGTGGAGGTTATCTCCAGAATCGCCTGGAGGACGTTGGGATCGTTCACGCGACGGCGGCCCGAGTGGTTGGTCAGTGGAGACGCGAGCAATTCGCCAATTCGGTCGACCGCATCCGGGACGGCTTCGACCTCCTCGGCATCGTCCAGCCAGGCAGTCGGGTACGCCCGGAAGGAAACTTCGGGATCGGGGTAATCGCCCTGACTTTCCGAATGAGTTTGGTCGTCAAGTGATCGGGACTGCCAGTCCCGGCGCATCGCCTCCTGCTCGGTCCACTGCGATTCGTAGGCCCGGATGATCCGGCCCCAGTCAAACCGCTCGACGGCGCGGCGACGACCAGCTTCACCCATTCGACGACGCAGGTCGGCGTCCTCGATGAGCCGTCGGTACGCGCCGGTGGCCGCGGTAACATCAACGGCCGCGGCCTGGCTGCACTCGGCGAGGTAGTGGTCGTATTTCAGCTCGCCCAGCGCCAGCCTCGAAGCCGCCAGGGCGGTTGCCCCGGCCACCATGAGGGTGGGGACGAGGAACCCCGTCTCGCCATCGACGACCAGGTCGCGGTAGCCGTTCCAGTCGGTGGCGACGACGGGCAGGCCGCTCGCCATTGCCTCGGCGATCACGAGCCCGAACGTTTCCTGGATATTGTCGGATAGTGAGGTGAAGAGGTCGGCCGCCCTCCAGACGGCAAACCGGAGGTCGGGATCGGACCCATCCACGAACGTCACGTTCAGGCCGTCGGCGACGCGGCGCGGCGCTTGCCTCGAACTCGGCCTGGACGTTGGCGTTGGCGGCCCAACCGGCGAGAACCAGGTGCAGCGGGCGACCGGTCTCGGCGGCGGCGCGGGCCAGGCCCCGGAACATCGGGAACGGGTGGGCCTTCGCGTGGTGCGAGAGGCGGCCGACGAACAGGGCGACAACGGCTTCCTCGGCCAGCCCGAGTCGGCGGCGGTGCGTCGCTCGCTCCTCCGGGCTCGCCGGCTGGAACCGCCGGGTGTCCACCCCGAGCGGAATGTGCGCCAGCCGAAGCGACAGTTCCGGCGAACCACCGAACCGTTCGCGAAGGTAATCGGCATAGGTGCCGGTGATGGCTCGGACCATCTCGACGACCGCGCGCGACGTGCAGATCATCGCATCGAAGGGGGCGAATGGCGCGGTGACCAGTTCGCGAAGATAGCGAACCGCGGCGTCGGAACTGAGCGTGTGCGTGACCCCCGAAAGCGCGAACGAATCGGGGGCCGTCCGCCGCCGTGCCCAGGCGTACCGGGCGTCGGGGGGGTTGGGCACGTGCAAGACGGTCGCGGGCGGATCACGGAGGAAATCGTCGTGAAAGTTCGTCTTCTCGACGATGCGCAGTCGACGTGGGCGCGACCGGCTCGACGGATGGCGCTCGCAGGTTCGTAACAACGACTGCGCCGCGGCCTGGCGATGGACCACCGCGACCAGCTCCGTCCAGCGACCGTGCGCCAGGTAGGCATCGAGAAAGGCCTGGCCGGCGACCTGCCGTCCCATCAGGCCGATCGGTCGCGCGGGGCCCGGCGATCGGGTGGCCGGGTCGTCTCGACATAGGCATCGTCGTCGTAGACGAAGGCGACACGAGGCGGGATCGCATCGTCGGAATCGACCGTCGCGGCGTCCGGCTCGTGCCCTGGGTCACTCATGGCAAGGCCCTGGATGCTCCCGGGATCGCGCGTTGACAACGTCACGCGAGGATGTCGTGGACGATCTCGCCGTGGACGTCGGTCAGGCGCATGTCGCGACCGCTGAAGCGGTAGGTCAGCCGCTTGTGGTCCATTCCGAGCAGGTGGAGCATCGTGGCGTGCAGGTCGTGGATGGCGACCTTGTCCTCGACGGCGTAGTAGCCGTAGTCGTCGGTGGCGCCCGTGGATCGTGCCGCCGCGGATCCCGCCGCCGGCCAGCCACATGGTGAAGCCGAACGGGTTGTGGTCGCGGCCGTCGGAGCCCTGGGCCATCGGCGTGCGGCCGAACTCGCCGCCCCAGACGACCAGCGTCGATTCGAGCAGCCCGCGCGCCTTGAGGTCGGTCAGCAGGCCGGCGATCGGGCTGATCGACGGCGCGGGCGTTGTTCTCGTGGCCGGTTTTCAGGCCGCTGTGCTGGTCCCAGCGATCGGCGCCGACGCTCGGGCAAAGCAACTCGACGAACCGCACGCCGCGCTCGACCAGCCGGCGGGCGAGCAGGCACTGCCGGCCGTAGGTTCTCGTGGTCGGCTCGTAGCCGTCGTCGAGCCCGTAGAGCGCCGGGTTGCCTGGCGTCTCGCCGGCCGAGGTCCATCAGTTCCGGCACGGCCGTCTGCATCCGGCACGGCCAGCTCGTAGTTGGCGATCGCCGACTCGACCGCGTCGTCCTCGCCGAGGCGTTCGAGGCGTTCGGAGTCGAGCGCGCGCAGCAGCGCGAGCTTGTGTCGCTGATCTCCGGCCGGCGTGATGTTCGCGACCGGCTGGCGCGCCCGCCTTGAAGACCGAGCCCTGGTAGGAGGCCGGCAGGAACCCGCTGTGGAAGCAGTCGAGCCCGCCGGGCGGGATCAGGCCGCCGTTCAGGACGACGAAGCCGGGCAGGTCCCGGCACTCCGAACCCAGGCCGTAGGTCACCCAGGCGCCGTGGCTCGGCCGGCCCTGGAGGCCGAAGCCGGTGTGGAGGAAGTAGTTCGCGCCGGTGTGCTCCGAGAAGTTCGACACCATCGACCGCACGATCGCCAGGTCGTCCACGCAACGGCCGACGTTCGGGAACAGGTCGCTGACCGGGATGCCGCTCTCGCCGTAGTTGCGGAACTCCCAGGGGCTCTTCAGCACGTTGCCGACGTTGTTGAACTGCGTCGGCGGCGTCTCCATCCGGATCGGTCGGCCGTGCTCGCGGTCGAGCCGTGGCTTGGGGTCGAACGTGTCGACCTGCGACGGGCCGCCGTCCATGTACAGGAAGATCACGCTCCGGGCCTTCGCCGCGAAGTGCGGCGGCCGGCGCGCGAGCGGGTCGGCTTCGACGTCGTTGTCGGCCGCCGGTCGGCACCGTAGCCGGGTCGCTGCAGCAGTGCCGCCAGCGCCACCGCGCCGAAGCCGCTGGCGGCCTGCCGCAGCATCTCGCGACGCGTCATCGGGGCCGGTCGGAATCGTCCGCAATGCATGTGAGTCGACTCGGCCTCGCGAGGCTCGCGATCGTGACGCCGGTGGCGGGATGGATCGCGACCGTCCGAGTCGCCCTATCGAACGACAGGAACTCCTTGACGTTGAACAGCACGTGGCAGAGGTCGGCCCAGGCGGCGGGATCGTCGGGCTCCGATCGTCCCAGGAACGCGAGCGCATCGGCGGCGTTCCCGGTCGGTCGGCGGGCGACCGAAGGCGGCGAGGTACATCGCTCGACCCGCTCGGCCGGGCCGAGCCGGCCTCGCTCGGCGAGCGGTCGCCCGGCCCAGCGGCGCGCCTGGTCGACGACGAACGGGTCGTTCAGCAGCGTCAGGGCCTGCGCGGGACGTTCGAGACGTTGCGGCGGCCCATGGTCGTCGAGGGGGTCGGGAAGTCGAAGGCCAGCAGCATCGGCGAGAGGAAGTTGCGGCGCACGTTGATGTAGAGGCTGCGGCGGCCGTCGCCGTCGAGCGGACCCGATCGGGCCGGCCGGCCGCGGCCCTCCATGAACGGGGTCAGGTGCGGCGGCACGCTCGGGCCGCCCATGCGCGGGTCGAGCCGGCCCGAAACGGCGAGCATCGCGTCGCGGATCGCCTCGGCCTCCAGCCGGCGGACGTTCATCCGGTGCAGGAGGCGGTTCGTCGGGTCGGCCGCTCGGCCTCCGGGTCGCCCGATGCTGTCCATCCGGTACGCCGCGCGAGCAGCACGATCAGCCGGTGCAGTGCCTTGACGCTACCAGCCGCTGCGCGACGAATTCCGAGGCCAGCCAGTCGAGCAGTTCGGGATGCGGTCGGCGGCCGCCCCATGTGCCCGAAGTCGTCGGGCGAGGCGACGATCCCCGCGCCGAAGTGGTGGTGCCAGACCCGGTTGACCATCACCGCGGCCGTGAGTGGGTTGGCCGGATCGGCGAGCCGGTCGGCCAGTTCCAGCCGACCGCTGCCGTCGGCCGGCGGTTCGGCCGCCGAGCCGAGCGAACGCTCCAGGACTTCCAGCAAGCGGCGGGGCACGACATCGCCCAGGGTTCGCGTGCTTCCCCGGATGTGGACCGCGACGTTCTCCGCGTTGCCGTCGGTGAGCGCCAGGCCGAGCGCCGGATCAGGGAGGTTCGAGTCCGCAAGCTTCCTGGTATCGGGCGACGAGGCTTTCGATTTCCGGGCGTCGTTCCGCGTCGAGTTCGCCCTACGCTCTGGTGCCGGCGGGTGGAGGTGGGCGGCGTCCCGAGGTCCGAGAACCAGACCGAGTCGACCGCGACGAAGCCGTCCCCCGGCAGCACGTGGCTCTGTTGCCCGTTGAAATCCACCACCCCGCCGTCGGCGACCTCCAGGTACGCCCGATGGCCGACCCACATGGCGGCATCGATCGAATACCAGCGCGGGTCGCGTCCCGAGTCGATCCCGACCGTCAGGCCGCCGTAGATCGGGGCACGAATCTTCTCGAAGCCGTCGATGACGAGATCGATCCGCCCCCTGCCCCGAGGCCAGGACGTGAACGATACGGTTGTTCGATGGTGAACGTCGGCGACCGTAGCACGCCCGAAGTCGATCCGAGACCAGGCCGCTGTGCGCCCAGCCCGGGGGAGCGACTTCGACCATCGGACGGGTTGTGCCGGCCCCGGGAGGTTCCTCCTCCGGCCGGGCGGTCGCAGATGAGCCTCGGTTCCCCTCGCCCTGGTGTCGGCGCCGCGCCGAAGGCATCGCCGGTGGCGATCCAGCCGTCCCAGGTGCCGTCGTCGAACCCGGCGAACTGCCGGGCGGTGGGCTCAACGCTCGGAATCGGGGCTTCTTCCGGAGCATCGGGGAGCAATCCCCCTTCCCTGAGCCTTGTCACGATGTTCGATCGAAGTGTCTGCAACTCGGCGATCGCGGGCCGGAAGCGGCTGGGGGGATCGAGGATGGCCTGCTGGTGCCGCGAGCTGCGGAGGTAACCGGCCAGGGCGTAATAGTCGCGCTGGGTGATCGGGTCGAACTTGTGGTCGTGGCAGCGTGCGCAGGCGACGGTGAGCCCGAGGAAGGCCTTTGAAAGAACGTCGATCTGGTTGTCGACCCGCGCCGCCGCGTCCTCGCGGACGTCCACCGGCGAGTGAGTGCCCTCCCCCAGCCAGTAGAACCCGGTCCCGAGGATCGATTCGTTGTCGCCCGTCGTTGGGTGGCGACGGGGCGACTCCAGCAGGTCGCCGGCGATGTGCTCGACGACGAACTGATCGTAGGGGACGTCCGCGTTCAAGGCACGGACGACGTAGTCGCGATACCGCCAGGCGTTCGGGATGTCGTAGTCGAACTCGTGGCCGGCCGTTTCGGCATAGCGGACGAGGTCGAGCCAGTGCCGAGCCCAGCGCTCGCCGTATCGGGGCGAGTCGAGCAAGCGATCGACGACTCTCGGGAACGCATCCGCGGACTCATCCGAGAGGAATGCAGCGATCTCCTCGGGGGTCGGAGGCAGACCAGTCAGGTCGAACGTGACGCGACGCAGCCAGGTACGACGATCGGCGTCTGGCGCGGGTGCAGCTCTTCCGCTTCCAGCCGGGCGAGCAAAAACTGGTCGATCGTCGACAGTGGCCAGGACGTATCGTTGACGTCCGGCACCCTCGGCCGCCGCACGGCCTGGAAGCTCCAGTGCTGGGCGCGGGCCGCGAGGTCGAACGCATCATTGTCAGCCCCGGACGGTGCGGTTGTCCCGGAGGTGTTGGACTCCGGCCACGTTGCCCCCTGAGCGACCCACTTCGTGAGCGCGGCGATTTGGTTGTCCGTCAGCTTCGACTTCGGCGGCATCTGGACGAACCCGTCATAGCGGACGGCATCGATCAGCAAGCTCGCGTCGGGTTCGCCGGGCTCGATGGCCGGCCCGAGGTCGCCGCCGGCCAGGACCGCCGCCCGCGAGTCGAGCCGCAGGCCCGCCTTCTGCTTGTCCGGGCCGTGACAGCCCTGGCAGTTCTCCACCAGTAGCGGTCGAATGTTCGTCTCGAAGAAGGCGACCCCCTCGGGGTCATCCGGCGGCTCCGGCAAAACTGGCGGCCGGAGGGAGGCCGAGGACCACGATCAGGAGGATGGGCAGCCAGCGAGGCGTCGACGAGGCCTGGCGCATGCGGGCATCTCCATGTCGTCGCGCCGTGTCTCTCGTCGAGGTCCACCTCGCTGGGCGGAATCGACCGATCGGGCCCGGGGAGACGCCGAGAGACGCGCGGTTCGACAACTTCGAGCGGCGTTGAGTCCGTCTCGCATGATTATGTCGCGCCAACGCGTCGCCACGCAACCGACACGCGCCCCCGATCGGTTGGGGAAGGGACGACGCGAGAGGTCGCGCCGCCCCCAGGTCAGAAGCCCTGCGTGACGCCCAGCGGCTGTCGCACCGAGGCGGCTGGTCTGCTGAAGTTGAACCCGCCCTGGTAGCGGTGCAGCCAGCTATCGCCCATGAACTGGTTGTGGTTCGTCAAAACGCCGATGCGACGAACCGCCTGGAACCTCTGGTTGCAATAGCCGTTCGACCCGTTGGCGCCGGTCGAACCGCAGAAGAAGGGGTCGCGCGGGTTGCAGTTCGCGCAACCTTGCCAGTTCTCGAACCTGGCCTGCCAGGCCGCCTTGCCGTGTGCGAGGAGCGGGGCCGGGCCGCAGGTCGAGCAACCGATGCCGCCCGCGTGGGCGGGGCCGGCCAGGGTCAGGAGGCCGAGCAGGGCGGCCGTGCCCAACAACAGCTCTCGAAATCGCATGGGGTCGCCTCCGAGCGGGGAACCGGATCGCATCGAGGGGGATCGAGGTCCCGGTGATCGACGACCCACCGGGAGCGAACGGGGTCGCAACCCTCGGACGCTCCAACCTAGCATCAATTCCAGGGCGCTCGGGTGCCCCGACCACGAGGCCGTGACGTTGGGATCGACCCGTCCCGCGCGATCGGCTCGACCGGGCCTCACGCTCAGGAACCCGTCCGGTTTTCCTCATCCTCGACGAGCCGGGCCGGGTCTTGCCGGTAGTAGGCTCGGAGTTCCTCGTACAATTCGGGGTGTCGGCGACGGAGGAGGCCGGGCTTCTCGAAAAAGCACTCGGTGGCGACGGCGAAGAACTCGGCCGGGTTGGTGGCGCCGTAGTCGTCAAGGACGCTGGGCCGTCCCCGGCTTGCGTCGCGTCGTAGCTGCTCGTACTCCGCCCCCAGCACGCGGGCCCAGGCGACGTAGCGGCTTCGTCCTGGGAGGATTGGCGCGCCGTCGGCGGCGCCGTCTTCCTGGTCGAGCTGGTGGGCGAACTCGTGGAGCACGACGTTTTGGCCGTCACGCATGTCGGCGGCCCCCCGTCGCACGTCGTCCCAGGAGAGCACGACCACGCCTTGCCCCCACGCCTCGCCCAGCCTCCCCTGCTCTCCCGCGATCAAACCACCGCCGCCCAGTGGCTCCAGACGACGGAGCCACGTACGCACCGGGGTAGACGAGGATCGTGATCAGCTTCCGGTAATAGTCCGTCTCGCGATGGAGCAACAGCAGGCAGGCCTGGCCGGCGATCGTCACCTTGATCTCGTCGTTGAGTTCCAGGCCGCCGCAGCCCTCGAAGTACTTCTCGGCGAGGAAGACCTGGACGTGGCCCTGCAACTCGCGCGCGATCCGCGTCGGACAGGCGGCGGTACAGCGGGACGTTGCGCTCCAGGATCGCCGACCACAAGGGCGGGAACGGCTGGTTGCGGAGTCGCTCCCGCCGCCGTTTCGTGAAGAAACCGAACATGGGGTTCCCTGGATTGCGAAGGTTCCGGCCGGTTTACCCGTCAATTCCGGAACCGAGCGTGGCACGACGCGCAGGATTGCTCGGTACGGGTCATCGCGGCCTCGGCGCGTTCGCGAGCGGCGGGGGTAGGCGGATCGTCGACCGATCGTAACGCGGATTCCAGCGAGGCGGCTTCACGTTCGGCGCAGTTCCAGCATGCCGGCGAAGTCGGCCCCACGATCGATCGTGTCCGGCCGTCGAGCCGACTCCCGGAACAGTTCCCGGAGCTGGAGCGCCTCGTGCGGCGGGTCGAGGTCCGGCTGGTCGTCGGGGACGTGGAACCCGGCGGCTCGGATGGCCTTCAGGGCGTCCCAGCGCGCATCGATCGCGACCATCGCCTCGACCAGCGCGGGGACCTCGGCACGCTCGGGAAGGTCGGTGCCGACCTCGGCCAGTTCCGCGTCGGTCGGCGGGGTGAACGACGCGACCGACTCATAAAGTCCGCGGTACTCGGGGGCCGTCCCGGCCTCATTGAGCCATCGCAGCGCCCGCTCGGGGGACCAGTCCAGGGTCGCCATCGCGCAGACCGCGGCGGCCGACGGGCCGCGGTGCATGCCATGATGACAGTGGATGAACACCGGCCCTGGCAGGGCCCGCACGGCCTGGACGATTCGCAGGGCTTGATCGCGCGGGACGCCGTCGTAGCCAATCGGCAGATGCACATAACGCATGCCGAACCAGCGCGCGCGTTCGATGTCCGGTAGGGCGCCGTCGACGGTCACGATCGTCCGCACGCCGAGATCGCGAAGCTGCTCGAACCCGGCGTCCCCTTCGGGCTGACTACCGCTGTACAGGTCGGGACCGAGCCGGAAGAGGTTCGCGATCCCCTCGGCCTCGATCGGAACGGCCGGGGCCGCGTTCTTCCGGGCCGGCTTGTCGGTCGGTTCGTCCTCGGCCCTGGAGAGGCCACCCGCCAGCACAGTGGCCAGGACAAGCACCGCACAATCGCGCATCGACATCGAACGGTCTCCTCAACTCGTGACAGTCCCCAGGGTAGCCGTCGGCGGAATCGGGCCGCAAGACCGGAACGAAGTCGTTCGGTGACGTAATGAGGAGTGTCCGAACGGCGATGGCGAGTGAGGGGAGAACGAGGAGCGCCGACTGGGGCCCTTGCGAGGCGTACGCGCAGGGCTCGATCACCCCAGGACGCTGACGGTGATGTGCCTGCGATGAGGGTGGGTGCGATGCTCCCACAGGAAGAGCCCCTGCCAGGTGCCGAGGGCGCAGGCACCGTCCTGAACCGGGACCGAGATCGAGGGTTGGGTCAGGATCGATCGCACGTGCGCGGGCATGTCGTCGTCCCCTTCGAGAGTGTGCTCGAAGAGGGGGTCGCCGTCGGGGACAAGCCGGGCGAAGAACCGTTCCAGATCGGCCCGGACGCTGGGGTCGGCGTTCTCGCAAATGATCAATGAGGCACTGGTGTGGTGGACGAACACGTTGCACAGACCTTGCCGGACCCCCGACGCCTTGACCACGTCCCCCACGCGGTTGGTGATTTCATACGTCCCTCGACCGCGGGTGCTGATGGTGAATCTCTGCTGGTGAAACATCGTCGTCTCCTGTCCGGTTGTCGGGACCGCGCCGGCGGTTCCGGTTGGAACGCGTGCGTACGGTCATCCGTTCGACCGGAAACGAAACACCCCCCTCGATGGCCGAAGGGGGTGGTGCCTGGTTCCTGGTGATAAGGCCCGAGTGCCGGGCGGGGCTGGCCTGTCTCTCCCGGTTCAGGCCGAGGGTGCCGCGGCGATGGTCAGGTGCGTCTCGCCGGTCCTGGTCAGGAGGTAGCGGTAGACGCCCTTCTCCTTGTTCTTGGAGCCGCGCTTCAGGAGCTTCTTTTCACTCATGGAATCGATCGCCCGCTGCTCGTTCTTGTTGGCCGGCTCGTAGCCGGTCGATCCGGCATCGTGGATCTTCTTGAGGAAGTCGCGCTGCTTGTCGGTGATCTTGACCGGGGCCGCCTTCTTCGGGGCGGTGGTCCTGGCCTTCGGGGCGCTCGGGTTGGTCCCGTCCTTCACGGGGGCGGCCTTGGTGTTCTTCGACGCGCTGGTCCCTGCGCCGGCCGTGGTCTTGCTGGCCGTCGATGCGGCCTTCGTGCCGGACTTCGACTTTTTGGTCGCCGCCATCGCTGGTGAACCTCACCTCGGGGCCTGGTTCGCTGACCGACTACCTCGACTGAGACCTACATGGCCATTGACGGATGACCGATAGCCGATGACCGATTCAAAACCATATTCGGTCATCTGTTGTGGGTTCTGATCCATTGTACTGGCCGGACTCAACAGGTCGATCATGCTCGTTGTGTTATTAGGACGTTTCCGGAACGATGTCAAGGTGGAATCAGGGAGTCATCGCGCGTTTTCTCGATTTCGCGGCGCGAGGCGTTCTCGCGGCCCTGCACGCCCGTCGCAACCCGCAAAATCAGCGGGTCGTCTCGGCGCTATTGCACCCGTTGCGTTACGAGGCGCCACACCCTCGGCCCGGACGGGTCAGGCACAGGCTTCTGGGAGAGTTGGTTCACAGATCGCCGCGGATAGGGATGAAACCCTATTGTTCTGGCCACGACACGATTGCGAGGTTGAGTTCGGCCGGTTGTTTCAACCGGCTCGATGGGCACTCCAGGGTCCGATCCCCCGCCCACGCCCGGATCGAAACGTGGACCATGTGACGGTGAAGCCACGGAAGGATATCGGGCTTTCATCCACTCGACATGGGCCTATTGGGGGATTGCTCTATCGGAGCATCGGCCCGCCGGTCAACACGGCGGCGCGGGTGGGGGGAAGTATGTGGCGGCCCAGCCAGAGGTACGCGTCGTCGTGATGGGAGCCGAAGTAGCCGAGGCCGTGGCGAGCGCATGGGACGCGCTCCAGGTCGACGGCGATGCCCCGGCTGGCGGCCAGCCAGGCGAACGACTCGGCCTGCGCATCGAAGTTCCAGTTGTCGTGAGCCGGGTAATTGGCGTAGATGGCCAACTCGCCAGGTCGCAACCCGGAACTGAACAGCAGGTCGGCCGGGTTGACCGCGGCGATCCGTCCGACCACCACCTGGCCGTTGCCAAAGACCGGCTCGATGTGCTTGCGCCGGGGTCCGACCAAGACCGAAATAGAAAACGCCCGCCGTCTCCTCCGGGTCGTAGGTGGTCTTCCAGCGATACGTGGCCGGGTCGAAATCGGCCGCGTAACGGTCGTCGACGGTCGAGTACCTCAGGTTCAACGGCGCCGCCAGGGTGGCGACGGCGCCGAAGAAATCGCGGCGGCGGATTGCCAGGCTCGCGGCGCCAAATCCGCCGGCCGAAGCCCCGAGCAGCGCGTGGGACTGCCGTTCCGGGCGGATTGAGTATCGACCCATCAAAAACGGCACGACCTCGTTCATCACGTGGTCCTCGACCCGTCCGCCAAGGCCGTTGACGTACAGCGAGTGGGCCGACCGGGTGCTGTTCTCGCCGCTGTAGGTACCGTCCGGGCAGGCCACGATCACCGGGGGAACCTTTCCCTGGCAGATCAGCCGGTCAAGTTGCTGGATCTGGCGAGACTTGATGAACGTGTGCTCGTCCACATAACTCATGTGGAAGTACAGGATCAGCGGGTATTGCCGGGCGGGCGTGTAGCCGGGGGGAAGATAGACGTACAGGTCGCGAGGCATGCCGAGGATGGGCGAGAACAGCCGGCGGTCCTGGTCGTGGTTCTGGGTATAGTCGTCGATCGTGCCGGCCAGCCGGTGATCGATCCAGCGCAGGTTGGCGTTGTCCCGAAACCGCTGGATGAGCTGTCCCCGGGCCGGGACGCACACGACCACCAAGAGCAACAGGGCAAATCTCGGGGCAATGCGTCGCATGGGGCCTCCCGAATCCCGAACGCCGGGAACCGAACACCTTTCAGGAGGGCTCATCCCCTACACAGGGAGTCGCGTCCTTCGGGTCGCCTGGACGAACACACAAGTTTGATGCCGCGAGCTACGTCCATCTTTCGTCCGATTATCGGCTCCCGCCTTCCTCTCAGCTTGCGTCCGGGGCGTTTCGACGGAGTTCCCGTCCGGGGTCAGACCATCCAACGCTGCCGGTCGCCTTGGTGAACGACCTCGACCCGAGGCCGGCCCTCCCACGGAACCAGCCGGAAACTCAGTGGCAGGACCGTGCTGGCCAGCGGCTCGGACGTCTCCAGCCGGGAGGTGCCGGCGAGCGTCAGGACGCCCTCCTGGAGACGGTACAGCTCCACCACCCACGGGTCGCGGTCGATCAGCAGTAACTCGCGGGTGCCAACCCGGGCATAGAAGGCCAGCTTGTCGCGCGAGCGGTCGCCGGGGCTGGCGATCTCGACGGCAAAGTCGGGGCCACCAAGCCAGTGGCTGCCACGGTTCTGTGCCGACGTGTCATTGAGGAACACGACGACGTCGGGGCAGCGGTAGTTTTTCCGCCAGTCGTCCTCACGATCCGTGACATTGACACCGGGGCGAACCCGGCCGAGGCCCGCCACGCTCACGGTCGCATAGAAGGCGAAGGTGAGCCCCGCCGCCAGATCCTGATGCTCGTCGTCGGCCAGAGGTGACATGACATAAACCCCATCCCAGACCTCGTCATACCTGTCGCCGCCGGAGGCCCGGCGTTCCTCGAGGAGGCGGTCTTCCAGGATCGGGTCGTTGATGAGCGTCGCCATGCGCGAGCCTCCTGGGGAAACAACCCGGGGGCGGGCGGGGCGTTGCGCCCCGCCCGCCCCCGTTACGATTGTCCGGGTCACCAGCTCGAAAGGTCAACCCCCGACGCCGCGATGGCGGACCAGCGGGGCGGGGTTATACAGGGCGTCAGCGCCAGTTCCTCCTCGATACGCAGGAGCTGGTTGTACTTGGCGACGCGGTCGGAGCGGCTGGCACTGCCGGTCTTGATCTGGCCGCAGTTGGTCGCCACGGCGATGTCGGCGATGGTGGCATCCTCGGTCTCGCCCGAGCGGTGCGACATCACCGAGGTGTAGCCGTTGGACTTCGCCAGCTCCACCGCCGCCAGCGTCTCGGTCAGCGTGCCGATCTGGTTGACCTTGATCAGAATGCTGTTGCACGCCCCCTTGGCGATGCCGTCGGCAAGGCGCTTGGTGTTGGTGACGAAGAAGTCGTCGCCGACGATCTGGACGCGGTCGCCGAGGGCCTTCGTGAACTTGACGTAGCCGTCCCAGTCGTCCTGGTCGAGCGGGTCCTCGATCGAGACGATCGGGTAGCGGTCGAGCCAGCCGCTGAACAGTTCGATCATCTGATCGGCGGACAGCACCTTGTCCGGGGCCGACTTCCAGAACTTGTAACCCTTCTTGCCTCCTTCGTCGAACAGCTCGCTGCTGGCGCAGTCCAGCGCGATGGCGAAGTCGGCGTCGCGGCCGGCCTTGTAGCCGGCCTTATCGACGGCGTCCATGATGAACTTCAGGGCATCCTCGTTGTCGAGGTCCGGGGCGAAGCCCCCTTCGTCGCCGACGGCCGTGTTGTGCTTGGCCTTCTTGAGCAGGCCCTTGAGCGTGTGGAAGACCTCGGCCACCATGCGAATGCCCTCGGAGAAGTTCTCCGCGCCGATGGGCATCACCATGAACTCCTGGAAGTCGATCTTGTTGTCGGCGTGCTTGCCGCCGTTGATGATGTTGGCCATCGGCACCGGCAGCACGCGGGCGTTGGCCCCTCCGACATAGCGGTACAGCGGCAGGCCGCAGTGGGCGGCGGCCGCCTTGGCGGCGGCCAGGCTGACGCCCAGGATCGCGTTGGCGCCGAGCTTGCCCTTGTTCTCGGTGCCGTCGGCCTCGATCATCGCGCGGTCCAGGCCGACCTGGTCGGTGGCGTCGCGGCCGTTGACGGCCTTGGCCAGCGACGTGTTGACGTTGGAGACGGCCTTGGTGACGCCCTTGCCGAGATACCGCTTCTTCTCGCCGTCGCGCAGCTCGACGGCCTCGTAGATGCCGGTGCTGGCGCCGGAGGGGACCGCGGCGCGGCCGACGGTGCCGTCGGCCAGGATCACGTCGACCTCGACGGTCGGGTTGCCGCGGCTGTCGAGGATCTCGCGGCCGTCGGACGGCGACGATCGTGCCGGCGCCTGGGGGGCCTCGATGGCGGCTCCAGGCCACGGTACCGGTCGTCTGCGGGGTGCGTGCTCATGGCGGCGTCAGGCTCCTTGCGGAAATCGCGCGGATTGCGGGTGGGAGAGCCGATCCGGCGGCCGCCCACGCGGACCGGCCGGCATCGGGGAAAAGAGAAGTCAGTGCGGGGCGGCCCTGCTCCCGACGCGGGTGCATGATCCGGGTCGAGTGCCGCAAGTGCTCGGGGTCGAGAGCAGGGACCGCCACGCGGTGTGGGTCTCCAGGGTGCCAGTTCTTGGGACGCTCGCCGGCCTTGCGCCCGGTCGGTAGTCGGGCCGGGTGTCTCCAGACCAGGCCGGCCGGACGAGACGGGGCGAGCGTGCGGGCCGGGACCCGAACACGGGCCGCGGCCCGCCGGGCTCGCGCGGGGCGGGACGCCAACGATCCGGCCACCCCCACATTGTGGCGAGAGTCGGCCGGAATCACCAGTCGAAGCGGGACGAGGTCCGGAAGAGAGGACCTATCGGGCAGGGCGGACACGCCCGCGTGCCGCGAACAATGGGCCGCCCGGCGCCTCGAAGGGCATCGTTCCGGGTGCGGCGGCGTGCGACCTCGTCGGTGGGCCATTACGTTATCGGCGCAGACCGCGCGGGGCTTGACCCCGCCCCCGGCGCCGCGGCCGATTCGGTCCCAACCACCAGCAGGGGAACGACATACTTGCGAAGGAACCTCGGGTTGTCCGGGCCGACGTGGCCGCCGAGGTAGCCGGTCGACCACATCCGCGGGTGCCAACGCACCTGGCGCAGTTTGGCGTACTGCGCGGTGTCGGCGCCGCTCGGGCCGGCGGAACCCGACCATCCCGGCGCCGGGGCTGCGGACCCGGTCGATCGTGCCGAAGAGGCTGGTTCCCGGCCCCAGGATGATCGCGTCGAGCGGCGACCAGAACACCACCATCTCGCGACGGACCGCCCGCAGGGCCCTCGACAGGTCATACTCCGGCGACAGCGCCGGCGCGATCAATACGACCGTCTCGACCGCGCTCTTCGGGCAGCGCTTCCAGCGCCCGGACCACGATCCCGGTCCCGCCCGACTTCCCCACCAGGAACACCGGCGGCGCCGGGCTGTCGCTCCCGGAACGCGGCGACCTCGGCGACGACCTCGGCGGCCCTGCGCGACGTGGTTGGCGACGTTCGTCAGGTCGCGGTACCAGCGCCCGAACCCGTGCCCCCAGCCGACGACCTGGACCCGATGCCGCAGCCCGGCCCGTGCCGCGGCGTACCGCAAGGCCATGCCGCACAGATCGAGCCCGCCCACCCCGTCGGCCACCAGCACCAGGCCCGTCGCCCTCCCCTCGTCGGGCGGCTCGGGCAGTTTGCCATAGACCAGACCGTACACCCCTCGGAGCATCGTGGTGTAGAGCATGCCGCCAATTGTACGGAACAGGTCGGGCGCCGGGCCAGATGGCTCGCCCGACGACCCGAGGGGAGTCGGCGCGGGGGGACCGTCTTACCTCGACCACTTTGACAATCCCGTATACAACCTGAATGACATGCTCGTCACCCCGCTGATCCAGGAGACTCTCTACAGGGCGACCGGTATCGACGACGCCGGGCGGATCGTGGTCCACGCCGAGGCGACCGGCCCAGATGGTGGGAGAAGCTATCGAATCCCACCTGCTGACGCCCCAGAGCGTCCCCGAGCCGGGCACCCTCTGGCTGTTCGGCCTGATCGTCGCGTCCCCGGCCGTCGCGCCTCGGCCTGCGGCGGCTGCGGGAACGGGCCTGACCCGAAGGTCGCGGCACATGCCCAATCGGTTGAAGAGCAAGACGGATTAAGAAAAAGGATCTAACGAATGAGCCGGCCTGACACGCTGGCTGAACACATCTAGAAAACCATCGCCGCAACATGAATTACGACCAATTCTGCTTTACATGTCCCCTTCTGCTCTACGATTCGCCATTTCACTTCAGGACAGTTCAGAATACACATGCTCCCGTTTCCCGGCCCGCTTCGAGCCCACCCACATCAGGAGAAAACAAACGATCGCGGCACTCATACAGAATGTGATCAGGCCGTGGTATGCGAGGGGGTACATCCAAGCACCAACGCCGAAGAACGAGTACATCAGCGGCTGGGTGCGAGCGACCGTCTGCCCCAGAAATAATGTGACCGACGTGAAGAGCCAGACGTTACCGGCGACGAAGTACTTGTTCATTCTCGTCTCCAGATTCGCCATGACGACCACCCGACATCGGCCATCAACGATGCCGATGCGCGGAGGCTTCGGCTTGTCGTTAGACCCGCAACGGCTTCTTCGCTGCGGCCGTTCGATTATTCAGTTCTCCCACCGTCTAACGAAGGAATTGAGCCACGGCCGAAGAAAACGATCCCCCGGCTTCATAGTCTCCAAAGCTCAACGGACCGGGCCGCCGAGCAAGCCCTGAGTCGAAGCGAAAACCGCGGCGGCAGGGGTCCGCTGCAGCGCGAGGTCAGGAGGCGCTCCTCGGACCCAAAACGAAGCCGGACAATGCGGCGACGATCGCCGCGATCACGCCGACCAGCACCGCCTTGGGGAGTGGTGACCAGGGGACGATCGACGCCGTCAGTGCCCCGGCCATGACGCCGCTCATCACGAGGATAAAGACTCGACGATCCGGATTCACAGAGCACCTCCCCGCCGCCTGACACGTATTCGGCCGCAGAATGCGGTGTGTTGGAACACGCCTATTGTTCCGTGTCATACCGGACACCCAATCATTTTCTCGATCCTGCAGGCATGGTGCAAGGGATTCGGCGGGATGATCCGGATGTTCGCGAGGTAGGATCACGGACACCTCCAGGCAACACGATTCGGGCGGTGATCCCACGCATCACGTCCGAGACGCCTTTGGTCTGGTGTCACACCACACGCCTTTCGTGAATCGCGACGCCCACCGCCTCGATACTGATCCTGGGACATCAGCGGATCGGCGGGCCAGTGGGGGGCGGGGGATGACCGGCGCGGCGCGGGGCGAATCGGAACAATGTGCGCAAGAGCACCGGGCCGAACTCGGTGCGGGGCAAGGCCCGATCGCGGCGGAATGCGACGCGGCACGGGTTGGACGCCGAACGGGTCGTGCTGGATGGGGCGGAGCGGGCGAAGCTCTCGCGGCGGTTGCGGAGCTGGAAGGCCAGCCTCCGGGCCGTGGGCGAGGCCGAGCAGGCGGTCGTCGCCGAGGCGGTGTTCGCCTCGATCGTGCTCGATCGCATCCGACGCATCGATGACGAGGCGTTCAGGAACGGCCGACGGACGGATGCGGGCCCGTGGGGCGGCGATGGGTCGTTCGCCGCCCTGGAACGGCGCCGCGACGGGTTGTCTGTGGCGGCCCAGGAACGACGCCAGGCTTCCGGACGGCGCGACCGTCCGGGCTCGGGCCGATACCAACCTCGCAATGCTCGACCCCACGTCGTCGTCCCGGCGATCCGGGATGTCCGACGGTGGGTGGCCTCGTTGGCCGTTGCGACTGGCGTCGATCCGATCTCGATCGAGCGGATTGGCCAAGATCGCGACGAGCTCCGTTTCATCGGGCCGGTCGGGCGCTGGCGCCGTCTCAGTGGACCTGGCTGAAGATCCCCTTGAGTCGGTTCATCAGGGTGGTCGCCCCGGACGGGACGGGGGTCAGTTGGTAGACCGGGTAGGTGAGGCTGGGAAGCGTCCCGCCCGCCCACGGGGTCGTGCCAGTCTGGAGGTTGTACAGCAACGAACCGTTGCGGAAGCCGCTCTGGGAGGCGTTGTACGTGTTGATGCCAAAGAACACCTCGGAGGCGGGGCCGCCCGTGTAGCCATTCTTGTTCGGCTCGTCGTTGAACTCGAAGATGGTGTACCCCATGAGGTTGTCGGAGGTCATCAGGACGTTCGTGGCGACCTGGGCCTGATTGTTGGCCACGACATTGCTCTGGGCGTCAGCTCCGATGTTGAACCGGCTGAAGCCCAGCTCGGTCAGCAGCAGCGGCACGCTGAGCTTCGTGCCCGGCCACTGCTGGGACCATGCGAAACCGTTGCCGCTGGGCAGGCCCGTGTCGTACTGGACAAGCTGGTTCTTCAACCCGTCCAACTCCTGGAAGGTGTTGATCGAGTTATAGAACCAGTCCTTGTACCAGCTATAGCCGGCCAGGCCCGAGACGTCGCTGGTGAACCGGCCCGTGGGGCCTGCCGGCACCGAGCCGATCGGCACGCGCTCGCCGGACGTCACCCCCTGGTCGAAGATCTCGTACCACGAGCGGGGGTTCGGGGACTCGACGACAAAGCCGGAGGTGGCGTCCGGGACGGTCGCCCAGGCCTCGGAGACGGTCAACGTGTCGCCGGAGTTCGACGTGATCGTGCGGGCCTGGCCCGTCCCGGTGCCCGCGACGATCTTGACGACCATCCCGGCGTACGCGTCCGCCTGCCAGGGCGGCGGGGGCGGGCCGACGGGATTCACGCCCCGCTGGAGCGTCGTGGTGGTGCTGTTCGCCGACGCCATCCCGCCGGCCCAGGCGCCCTGGTCGCCGTTGCTGATCGGGATGGTGAGCAGGGGGTGATTCGAGCCGGAGTCGATCTGGCTCAGGGCGGCCTGAAGGTTCACGACCCACCACAGGGTGCGCTGGAGCTTCGCCGTGGTGCCGGGGTCGTTGTCGATGCCCAGGTCCAGCTCATTCCCGACGGAGATCGAGTGCACCGCCGGATGGATCGCGCCGTTCTCGGTGATGCTCTTGATGAAGTCGTTCAGGGCGTTCTGGATGGCGACCGGCGCGCTGCTGAAATCGTTGTTCGCCGGGACGGTCGAGCCCCAGGCGTACTGGTCGCTGCCCAGGAAGTAGTCCGAAACCGGGACGATCACGTGCATTCCCAGATCGTTCGCCTTGTCGAGGAACGACAGGTGGGCCGAGTCGTTCGCGCCTCGGGTGGGGCTCCAGTTGTAAAGCCGCACCAGGTTGAACCCGCCGGACTGGATCGTCGCGAGATCATTGCGCCCCTGGCCGGTGTTGTCGGTGCCCCACAATCCCTTGAAAGCGTCGTTGAAGAAGTCGCTATCGAAGAGCTGGGTGTTCGCGGTCGGCGCCCAGTTGGGCCAGGTCGGGTTGTAGGCGACGGCGTATTGCTTCGGCCCGGCGTATTGGCCGAAGACCGGGGCGGCGACCGACGAGAAGTCGAAGCTCCCCCGGAGCCCCGGCGTGTCCAGGCTACCGACGGGCGTACCGGCCGCGTCGAACAGGGCCACGCGACGGGTGGACTCCGCCGCCGAGTCCTGCGCGGTGAAGGTCGGGCCGCCGGGTCGCGCCCCGAGGAAGAACTGCCGGGTCAAGGCGATCCGATCCGGCTCGAGCCCGGACGTCTCCACGGCCCCCAGGACGGTCCCGCCGACCAGGCGACGGTCGAGCGTCGCGTTGAACCCGCCGACCTGCTGGATGCCCTCGCTGCTGCCCGCCCAGACCCGCACCTCGGCCCTCGGCCCGCGCGCGGGACGGTCGCGAGGTCCGGCACCCGATTGTTGTCGAAGTCGCCGGTGGCGATCTGGAGGCCACCTCGGTACCACGGCGCATCGGCCAGGAACTCGGCGGTTAGCTGTCCGGTCGCCGGATCGAAGCTCTTCACGACCGGTGGGCCGCCCAGGGCCGGTGCGGTGATGATCTCGGAAGTATAGTCGCCATCGAGATTTCCGGCGGCGACCTGGACCCCCCAGACACCGGGACCATACGGTTTGATCCGCTGAAGTTCGGCGAGGGTGGCGCCGTCGAAGACCTTGACAACCGCCCGGCCGGCCGCCGTGCCCGTGAGGATCTCGCCGCCACCGTCGGTCGACAACTGGCCGAAGGCCACGTTGACGCCCCCCCGATATCGGGGGCCGTATGGCTGGAACGAGCCGACGAGGCGGTAAGTCGCCCCGTCGAAGACGTTGACCAGACCGGCGTTGTGTGCGGTGGCGGCGATGATGTCGGGCGTTCCGTCGCCAGTCACGTCCCCCATCGCCACATTGACGCCGCCACGGAATCGACGGTCGAAGGCGTCGAGCTCCCGCATCACCGACCCGTCCTCAGCGAGGAGCTCCACGACCGGGGCACTCCCCGCGGCCGCGCCGACGGCGATCGCCGAGAGCACCTGACGCACCTCAAGCGGTTCCAACCGGGCCTGGAATCGCGCGGCCGGCCGGACTCGATCAGGGGAGGCCGATCGGCGGCCTCCCCTGACGCGGAGCAAACCCTGACGATTTCGCATCAAACGGCCACCTTATTGAGACAATGGGCAGACCGCATACGGAACGGAAGAGAAACCGCGGACGTGATCGGACGCCAAACCGCGAGGCGCTGTGGGGCCGATCGTCAACCAGAATGCCGGAAACGCATGCAAAACCCCGAACGGGCCCACGCTCGTTATCGTGATCGTCATCCGGATCGTGTTATGCAATGACCTTCGGGAGCTCCGGCTCTACGGGCTCCAGAAGCATCTATTGAATCCATAGATCATGGAAACGTGGTTCATCAAATGTCAATCGAGAACCATGCCGCGTTCGCAATGATGTGCGGGATCGGGAGGATTTACCGATTCTCGGGCTCTGTCCGGGGCCGGAGGCCTCGCTCGCGCAAGAGCGACGCGGCCCACGCGGCATCATCGTCGGGGAGGGGTGGCTCGGGGGGCTTCGTATAGTCGACGGCGCCGCGGCGATAGGGGCCGCCGTCGTAGGCACGGTTGAAGACCGTTTGCAGATCGAGCATGGGTGCGGGCCCGTCGGCCCGGAGCGGCACGACGATGCAGGGGAGCCACTCGCGCAGGATAGGCCGGATAGGCGCGGTAGCCCCACATCGGTTCGGATCGCATCCAGGAGCGGCTGACCAGGATGAGGTACTCCGGGGTCGGGACGAGCCGCGCGACGGCCGCCTCCAGCTCCGTCGAGGGGAGCACCCGGCGGCCGTTACGCAGGAGGTCGATCTCGATGAGGTTCGTGCCGCTCTCCAGAACCTCGCGCTGCTTGGCCGCGTAGCTGTCGCGGTCGGGGCCGGGCCGCTTGTTGGTCGGGCTGAGGATCTCGATGAGTGTGACCAGCTCGTGCCCGCGGGTCGAGTCGCGGATCTCGACGAGATAGTGCCGCGCGGGCTCGTCAGGCAGCGTGGCGAACTCCACGGCCCGCGACTCGGCACGCGTCAACGGCTCGGCGACGGCCACGCCCCCGCCCGGCTCGGCGAGGGCCATGCCAGTGTCCGGTTTCCCTGGCTCTCGATGTTTGAGAACCAGGACGTCGGGGATGATCCGCCGCCGCGGCTGTCCCTCGTCGCCCCCTTCCGCCAGGATGCCCAGCTCCGGCCGCATCTCGAGCTGGGCGTAGTAGGGCGCCGGCAGGTTCAGGTTGAGGATCGTGCTCAAGTCGGTGGCGAACCGATGATGAAAGTCCGGAAAGATGTCCGGGGCTTCCAGGTACGGGTCCATGCCGGGAAACGGGGAAGGCATCGCGGGGTCTCCTGGTTTCGAGGGCCCGATCCCATTCTATCCCGGGGCCGCGACGACTCGATACGCCCCTCAACGCGCCTTCGAGGCCCCGTTGGCCCGGACCACGCGGCGGCGGGCCGTCGGGTTTTCCAGCCGCCGGCCGGGCTGGACGTGAGGCGTCTCGGAGCCCTCCAGCGCGTCGCCGGGGGAAATCGCGGCCAGCCGGTGCTCGGCGCGGGCGGCGTACTCCTCGGACAGCTCGAAGCCCATGAATCGGCGGCCGAGCTTCTTCGCGACGGCCAGGGTCGTGCCGCTGCCGGCGAACGGGTCGAGCACCACGTCCCCTTCGCTCGAACAGGCCCGGATGATCCGGCCGAGCACCTGCTCGGGCATCTGGCAGCCGTGCCAGCCGGCGCGCTCCTTGAAGGTGCCGCAGACGCGCGAGGCGTACCAGGTGTCTTCATCCGGGCCGAAGCCGTCGGGAACGTCCTGAGGGCGGAGGATCCAGGTGTCGTCGGGCAGTCGGCCCTTCGGATTGGCTCGCTTGTCGGCGTAGATGAGCTGACGGGCCGAGGGCACCCGCACGGCGGGATCATCGGCATGAAAAGTGAAGCGTTCGCGGTCCTTCACGAAGTAAAGCAGATGAGCGTGGCTACGGCTGTACTTGTTCTTGCAATTCACGCCGAACGTGTAGTACCAGACGACCCAGCTCCGCAGGTGCAGGCCGACCTCGCGATGGGCGATCACCTTCAACTCGGCGGCATATTCGTCGCCGATGGCCAGCCAGAAGCTGCCCGTTGGGGACAGGACCCGAGCCACCCCCTCGATCCAGCGTCGCGACCAGTCGAGGTAGTCGTCGCAGGCGCGGCGATCGTGATAAATGTCGTAGTCGTACCCGATGTTGAACGGGGGGTCCGCGAACGCCAGGTCGACCGACCCGGCCGGCAACGTCGCGAGGCCGGCCAGGCAGTCCTCGTGGTGCAGTCGGTCGGTCTCCAGCATCACGGCGGGTACCTCGTCAGGGTGCGGGGGCTCCTGACCAGTATACACCGCGGCGGAGAACAGTCCCATTCGAGGAGCGATGGCTGATGGCCGACGGCCGATGGCCGATCCTTCAAACCGGAGAACAGTCCCATTCGAGGAGCGATGGCCGATGGGTTCTTCTCGGAAGGGCGTTCCTGGCATTCAGGCGGGACCCCAGCCTCCTTCGACCTTCAGGTCGAGGACGTGCTTGAAATCGGCGACATGATCCAGGGCCTCGTCCAGTGGCTCTCCACCCTCGCGAAGACCTTGCTTCCAGACCTTCTTGTCGAGCGTCCCGAACACGAAGTAGTCGTTGCCGATGACCTTGGGGTCGATCCGCGAGAAGCTTTGTTCCAGCTCGAACTCGAGTTCATCCTGGTGGGCCATGATCAGTTCACAACGCGAGCAGTACCGGCACGTCTTGCCGAGCACAAGTGGGCCCCAGCCCTGCACCTGAATCATCAATGCGAATTTACGTAAATATGTCGCCCGTTCGCATTTCGGGCATTTGCTGAGACGAATGTCCGTGTAGGGATTGATCAAGAAGGAGTAACGTGGCGGCAGTTTCCCGATGGTGGGCGTGCGCCGGGCCATGATTCCGTCCCCCGGATGGACACTCGAAGAATGACACCAACCATCGACTCGCACCGTCGCGTCATCGGCCTTCCCCGGTCCCCAGCGGAGCAACCCAAGGGGCCTGACCGAGGCTCCCCGGGCCCATCAGAGGTTCAGCATCGTCTTCGACCGCGCGGCGTGAAGCTCGTGGAGGACCTGCATGATGCTGTAGGCCGTGACCTCGCAAAGGAGCTGGGTCACCAACTCATGCTGGTCATCGTCGAGCTTCGGCTCGACCTCTTTCATCAAGGCGACCAGGCGTTTCTCCTGAGCCTTGAGTTCCTTGCTGTCGACGCGGCCGTCGGCCAGGGCGTCGAGGAATGAGCCCAGCGAGCGGGCGTAGTCGTCGATCAACGGGGTGTCGGTCTTGTCGTCGAGCCACTCGGTGCGTCGTGGCGAGGGTTCCTTGCCGGCGGATTTCTTGGCCATGAGGTTCGTCGCCTTCATCTGGTGGATGGGTGCGGGGCCGACGCTCAAGGGAGTGATTTGGTCGTCGTCTCGGTGCCGGGCGGCGGGGCCAGGCCGCTCTGCGTCTCAAATTCCTGGAGGGCCTGCTCGGCCAGGACCTTCTCCATCGCTTGCTCGCGCTTGATCTCTTCCAGACCCTCACCCGACAGGTCGGAGGCGACGCGGACCTTCGCCCGGTTCGTGTCGATGCGGTTCTGGATGACCCTCTCAACCTGGCCAAAGTCCGTGGTGACGTCGAAGTTAAACGCCCTGGCTAGCTCGGCGACCTCGGCCTCGGCGCGGCTCATCTTGAGTTCGGCGTCGTACTTGTGGATGCGATCCTGAAGCTCGTTCAGCTTGCCGGCGGCGTGCTTGATCTTGGTCAGGTGGTTGTCGTAGGCCTGCTCGTGAATCTCAAGCTGCTTGACGTTCTCGGCCAGGTCTTCCCGAGCCTTCTTTAATTCCAGGGCGAACCGGGCGGCGGTCTCGCGCTCGCCCGCCTGGAGATACGCCTTGATCTTCGCTTCGAGCTGGGCAACGTGCTTCTTGTCCTCGTTCACTTGCCGGGTGACGCGCTCGACGAGGGCCCGGTACTGGGCCAGCCCCTCGCGACCCTCCTTGAGCTGCTCGATCGAATGGTCGTACTCGTACTGGAGTTCCGCGATGGGATCGACACCCTGGAACCAGTTGGCAACCTTGTTGAACTGGGCGCGGATCGAACGCCAGAGCTTGCCGAGGATCATGAGGGCACCTGGGAAGAGCGGAAATATGAGGTGATCATCGACACGGAGTTCGCCGACGCGGCCGGTGTTGAGTCGTGTGCCGATCCGGATCAAGTCACGCTGAAGATAGCTCGCGCACGAGTGAGCCGCAAGAGGAGGAACGTCCAGGCCATCAGGTCGTGATCTCAAGGAAGAGCGACGAACCCCTTCCCGACGCCCGTGCGGGCGCGGTAACGTCTGTCAAGGACAGGGGGGCGGAATCGACGGATAGCGAGAGGGGTTCGATCATGTCTCGGGACGCCACGCTGACGCGCATCCTCGAGGGCGGCCTCGTCGCCGTGGTTCGGTCGGAGTCGGCCGAGCCGCTGATCCAGGTCGTCGAGGCGCTGGCGGAGGGCGGAGTCACGGCGGCCGAGATCACCTTCACGGTGCCGGGGGCCGTCGACGTGATCAAGGAAGCACGCCGCGTCCTGGGGGACCGGATCGTCCTTGGGGCCGGCACCGTGCTCGACCCCGAGACCGCCCGCGCCGCCCTGCTGGCCGGCGCCGAGTACCTCGTCGCCCCGACGGTCAACCTCGACGTCATCCGACTCTGCCGACGCTACGACAAGGTCGTCATGCCGGGCGCGTTCACCCCGACCGAGGTCCTGTCGGCCTGGGAAGCCGGCGCCGACGTTGTGAAGATCTTCCCCGCCGATGTCGGCGGCCCCGCTTACCTGAAAGCCCTGCACGGACCATTGCCCCAGGTTCGCTTGATGCCAACCGGCGGGGTCAATCTCGACACCGCCGAGGCCTTCCTGAAGGCGGGGGCCTGCTGTCTCGGGGTCGGCAGCCAGCTCGTCGACCCGAAGCTGATCAGAGCGGGCGACTTCGGTCGGATCCGCGAGCTTGCGTCCCAGTATTCGGCCATCGTCCGGCGTGTCCGGGGTGGCTCGTCCTGACTCGGCACTTGGGCCGTCGCGGTCGTCGTGCAACCCTTGGGAACGATCGCGACCGGGAGGTCCATGGTCATGCGACCTCTGAGTATGAAGGCTCGATCTTGCGACAGTATGGTCGTCTGACTTCGAAGACGCGAGGCTCATCCCCACGACGGCCCCCCTCCCTCCTCCCTTTGAACCGCTACGACCCGAACTTCCGGCGGTTTCCGTTCAAGCGGACCGACCGTCGGGGTCGATAACCCTGCCAGTTGATGGCCTCTGCGCCGGCCCGTCGGAACGAGCCGAGACGGGGCGAGGGGACAGGCCGACAATCGTAACGGGTGACAGGCGAGCGAGTTCGGTTGTGGTTGTGGAGTCCGCCCGTCCTGGAAGACGGGGTCGCTCGAATCAGGGGGATGGGGATGCCGATGGGGCCCCGGGAATTGCTGGCGACTGTCGGGCTCGGGCTAATGGCCCTGGCCGGCGGGATCGCTGCGCCCGGACAGGCCCTCGCGCAGTCCCCCTCGGGACGCCTGACGGCGCCGGCCACCCCACAGAGCGATGCGGCGATCCCGACCAAGAACCAGTCGTTCCGCATCCCGTTCAATATTGACCCCAGGGACCGCGGACGGCTCAAGGAAGTCCAACTCTACTTTTCGGTAGACTCGGGACAGTCATGGCACCTGGCCAGTTCAATCACGCCGGACCGTGGCTCGTTCACGTTCCGGGCGCCGAGGGACGCCGAGTACTGGTTCGCCGTCCGGACGATCGACGACCGCGGGCTGCCGTACCCCCCCGATGACGCAAAGTTCGACGGCCCGGACATGCGGGTGGTGGTCGACACGACACCACCGGGCTTGCAGATCACATCGAAGGGACGGCGGGGCTCGGTGGCCGGAGTGCGCTGGGAGATGCGCGACGAGCACCTTGACCCGAAGTCGCTGGTGATCCAGTACCAGACCGAGGGGGCACGGGACTGGCGCGAGGTGCCGATCCACGATCGCCGGCTGATCGGTGAAGAGCTCTGGGACGCCGGCACGGCCGCGCCGCTGCTGGTGCAGGCCTGGGTGGACGACACCGCCGGTAACCGGGCGCTGACGACCCTGCGGCTCGAGGACGGGATCGCCGCGGTATCCACCCCGTCGGTGGACGATGTCCGGAACTTCGAGCAGCCGCCGGAGATTGCGCCGATCCGGTCGGTTTCGCGGCTTGACACCCCCTCCGGGTTCACGACGACGGCCCCATCGGGGGGCGACTTCGGCCGGTCGCCCGGCGACGACCGCGATTTTTACACGACCGGCCCGGCCGCCGCCGCGCCGTCGTCGCACGACCCCCGAGATCCCGCGACCACCGACCCGGACAGCGTCCGCTCGCTGCTGGTCAAGAGCCCGGCCTTCGAACTTCAATACGCCGTCGAGGACGCCGGCCCG
This sequence comes from uncultured Isosphaeraceae bacterium, assembly GCA_963779675.1. Lineage (GTDB taxonomy): Bacteria > Planctomycetota > Planctomycetia > Isosphaerales > Isosphaeraceae > CAVZZM01. The sequence continues at coordinate 266,348 of CAVZZM010000008.1, read as the reverse complement.
GATGGACCGGCCCTGGTCGAACTGTGGATCACGCGCGACGGCGGCCAGACATGGAGCCGCCAGCCCGAGGATGCCGACCGCCACTCTCCCTACCCGGTAAACCTCGGCGGCGAGGGAACTTATGGCCTGTGGCTGGTCGTTCAGGCCGCCTCCGGCCTGGGCGACCGCCCGCCCCGGCCCGGCGACCGCCCCCAGATGTGGGTCGAGGTGGACAGCCAGCCGCCGGCCCTTCAGTTGTTCCCGCCCCGGATCGGCACCGGCCCGAACCTCGGCAAGGTGCTGATTACCTGGCAGGCGTCCGATCCGCACCTGGCGAAGAAGCCGGTGATGATCTCGTATCTCGCCGACGACCCGAACGACACGCAGTGGCACCCGGTCGCCGAGCGTCTCGACAACACAGGCAGCTACATCTGGACCGTCCCGCCGGACGCCCCGGCCCGCTTCCACCTGCGGGTCGACGTCATCGACAGCGTCGGGAACACGTCTTACGTCGAGACGACCCCGAACGGTCCGATCCTCGTCGATCGCTCCCGCCCCCGGGGCCGCATCCTCGGCCTCGACCCCGGCAACCAGACCGGCCCAACCGCTCCCAACGGCGGTGATCGGGTCTGGATGATCCGTGCTCATCGACGTGTCCGCTGTTGCGTTCCGTCTCCCCTGGAGAGCTGGCGCATGACTGGTGATCGCCAGTCCCAGCGGCTTGTTTCGCTTTCCTGGCGCGAGTACGCTGAGGCGCGCCTCGGCCCTTCCTCGCGTTGGCAACGCGGAGCATCAAGATGAGGACGATCCCTTGAAGACAACCGCACGTTGCATCGTCGACCACTGGTGGTTCCGGCCGCTCGTTCTGGCCGCCCTGGCCCTTCTGGTTGTGGGACGTACCAGCGTCGCGGAGAAGTCGAAACCGAACATCGTCGTTTTCCTGGCCGATGACCTCGGCTGGCCCGACCTGGGTTGCTACGGCAGCACCTTCTACGAAACGCCCAATCTCGATCGCCTGGCCCGCGAGGGCGCCCGGTTCACCGACGCCTACGCCGCGTGTCCGGTCTGCTCGCCGACCCGGGCCAGCCTGATGACCGGGCAATATCCCCAGCGCACCGGGGTCACGGACTACATAGGCGCGGCGATGACCCCCGACCAGTGGAAGCGCAACACCAAACTGCTCCCCGCCTCGTATCAAGACCGCCTGGCACACGACGCAACCACGCTGGCTGAAGCCCTCAAGAGCGGCGGCTACGCGACCTTCTTCGCCGGCAAGTGGCACCTCGGGCCCGAGGGATGGTGGCCGGAGGACCAGGGGTTCGACGTCAACAAGGGCGGCATCGAGCGCGGCGGTCCGTACGGGGGCAAAAAGTACTTTTCTCCGTATGGAAGCCCCCGCCTCGAAGACGGCCCCCCTGGCGAGCACCTGCCCGATCGGCTGGCGAGGGAAACCGCCGCGTTCCTCAAGGACCACAAGGATGAGCCGGTCTTCGCCTACTTCTCGTTCTACTCGGTGCACACCCCGCTGATGGCCCGCAAGGACCTGGAACGGAAGTATGAGGCGAAGCGCAAGCGGCTCGGCCTCGAATCCACATGGGGCCGCGAGGGAGAACGCGACGTCCGGCTCGTGCAGGAGCACCCCGTCTACGCCGGCATGGTCGACGCGCTCGACCAGGCGGTCGGCACGGTGCTCAAGGCGATTGATGAACTCGGCCAGCGCGACGACACGCTGGTCATCTTCACCTCAGACAATGGCGGCCTCTCCACCAGCGAGGGTTGGCCGACGTCGAACCTCCCCCTGCGAGGCGGCAAGGGCTGGATGTACGAGGGGGGCATCCGCGAACCGTTGATTGTTCGATGGCCGGGCGTTGTCTCACCCGGTCGCGTGATCCACGATCCGGTGAGCAGTCCCGACCTCTTCCCCACCCTGCTCGACGTCGCCGGTGTGCCCATGCCCCAGGACCAACCGTGCGACGGCGTCAGTCTCGTCCCGCTCCTGGAGGGCAAGGCCACACTGCCCGTCCGCACGCTCTACTGGCACTATCCCCACTACGGCAACCAGGGCGGCGCCCCGTCAACGGCCGTTCGTCAGGGCGACTGGAAACTGATCCACTGGTTCGAGGGGGACCAGTACGAGCTCTACAACCTGTCCAATGACATCGGCGAGAAACACGACCTGGCGGCGGACCAACCCGAAAAGGTCACCGAATTGAAGGCCGAGATGGCTCGCCTCCACGACGCCACCGGCTCGCTCGACCCGACCCCGAACCCGAATTACGACCCCGACAAACCCAGCGGCCGCGCCGCCAACCGTCCCGGCGCCCGAACGGAGAAGGCGTCGGCCCGGAAGGCGAAGTCCTCGTAGCCGCGACGGTGATCCCAAGTTCCAGGGGCCAGGAATCGGTCATCGGTCATCGGCTGGGGGGCCTTGCGACGGATGGCTCATCTCTGGCCGTCCCGGCTACCGTGACGCGCGCGAACCGTCGGGGTGGGCGACGAGGGGCACGGCGGGTCGGTACGGGGCGGCGTCGGTCGGCGGGAGGAGGTGGCTGGCGAGCCATTGCACGGCGTATTTCTGGTTGTCGCGGAAGTAGGGAAGTTTATGCCTGGCCTCGGGGTCGCGGCCCACCGTCACCGCGATCCCCCGCTGGGAGGCCAGCCAGATGAACGACTCGGACTGGGCGTCGAAGTTGAAGTTGTCGAGGCCCGCGTAATGGATGTAGATGTCCAGCTCGCCTGGCAGAATCCCCGAGGTGAACAGCAGGTCCGCCGGGTTGACGCGGGCGATCCGGTCGGTCACCTCCGCGCCACAGCCGAAGACCGGCCCGAGGAACAGGCAGGCGGGGAACCGGATCAGTCCCCGAGCGTAGCGGCCGACGACCTCAAACGGTTTGTATTCGTCCTCCCAGCAGAAGGTGGCCGGGTGGAAGTCCTCTCGGTAGCGGCCGACGTGGCACTTGTACCGCAAGTTCGCTGCCGGCGAGAGGGTCGCCACGGCGCCGAAGCGGTGGCGATGCCGGATCGCGAGGCTCAACGCGCCGAAGCCCCCCGAGCAGATCCCCAGCAGAGCACGAGCCTGCCGTTCCGGGCGGATCGAGAATCGCGACTCCAGGAATGGGACCAGTTCGCACAGAATGTGGTCCTCAACCCGCCCCCCAAGTCCGTTGACAAAGAAGGATTGAGGGCTGAACGGCGTATCCCGACCCGAATACGTCCCGTCCGGACACGCCACGATGCAGGGGGGAAAGCGGCCCTCACGGATCAGCCGATCGAGGTCCTCCAACCTCCCGCCATCGAGGAATGAGTGCTCGTCGCCGAAGGCACCGTGAAAGTACAGGATCAGCGGGTAGGCGCGACTCGGCGTGTATCCCGGCGGCAGGTAGACGTACAGGTCGCGCTTCATCCCCAGGATCGTCGAGAACAGCCGATGGTCCGCACCATGGTTATGAGTGAAGTCGAGAACCGTGCCGGCGAGGCTCCGGTTGGTCGCCGCGAGCCGATCCCCATCGAACAGCCCCGCGTGCGCTGTTGTCGAGGGGGTCGCGATCAGGGCAAGGGCCACGATCAGACCGCATGCGAACCTGCTTCGTCGCAAGCCGCTTGAACAATCCGGCGCGGCCTCGGTCATAAGAAGTGCCTCCGAGCGATCCGTCGTCGCCCGCATCCTCGCACGGGCTCGCGCGTCGACCCTCCCAACATTCTGAAGGCCGCTTGCCTGTCGGAAGGCCCCGACGGCATTAGATCGACCGACCGGGCTTGCAAGAACACCCATTTTCCCGAAATCGCCAGAAACCCCGGAGCATCCCGCCGTTTCCTGGAAACCCGGTCGGTCTCTCGGCGCACCCGTAATGCGACGCGGCGGCCCCGTCGCAGGTTGCGCCGGGACCGCCGCTCGTATGGCATCCGGAAACCGAACTCGAGATCAAGGAGTCGGCGCCGGCTCGGTGCTATCCGTTTCGATCGTGACGTCCGCGTCGGCAGGAGCAGTGGCGTCCGGGGTGGGCTCCTCGACGTCGACGGTCACGTCACCGGCGTCATCGGTCGTCACGGTGGCGTCCTCGGTCGACACAACGGTGTCGTCAGGCGCGGCGCCGTCGTCCATCCCAGTATCGCCGCAACCGGCACCCAGGATCGCCATGCCGAAGAGCAGCGGCATGAGGCCAAGCCACTTGATCAGAGACTTCATCTGTGTGTTCCTTCCTCAGGATGTGGTCGTCCCGACGCCGCCGCCCCGGTCCGCCCGGGACGACATTCGCCGGTCCTAACCATGTAGTACGAGAATTCGGGGGCCAAGCGTTGGATGAGATGAAAAAGAAAATCGCCGCCGGGCTCTCAGGGGGCCGTTGGAGGGGGCCGCACTAGGAGGTCTACTGGAACGAGTGACCGGATCGGTTAGGGTGCCAGCCATCCATGTCGGCGTGCCCCTCGTCGTTTTGCCGGCCCGGAACCGCCGGGCGGCTGGAACGAGAGGACGCATGGGCTCGCTCGACCACCGGCTCGGCTTTGCGCGACGGATCGTGTTGCGGTATCGTGGGACGGGCCAGTCAGGAGGAATTGCCCTGAGTCCGACGTGAGCCCCCGATGGACCTGCCGCCGATCGCCCGCGTCCGCCAGAGCCTCGCCCAGCCCGCCCTCGACGACGCGCCGGGGTCGGTCGCGCGGGCGATCCGGGAAAGTCGGCTCAGTCGAGCGCGTCCGGCCCGGCGGGATCGGTGGCCGTGACCGTCGGTAGCCGGGGGATCGTCGGCATCGCCGACATCGCCCGGGCGGTGGTGAACACCATCAGCGCGCTCGGGATGTCGCCGTTCGTCGTCGCGGCGATGGGCAGCCACGGCGGCGGCACGGCCGAAGGGCAGCGGGCCTTGCTCGCCGAGTTCGGCGTCACCGAGGACGCGATGGGCTGCCCGATTCGCGTCCGAGATGGACACGGTCGAACTCGGCACCAACAGCCTCGGCCTGCCGATCGCCTTCGACCGTAACGCCCTCGAGGCCGACGGCATCGTCCTGCTGAACCGGATCAAGCCGCATACCTCGTTCACCGGTCGTTACGAGAGCGGCCTGGTCAAGATGCTGACGATCGGCCTGGGCAAGCGGGAAGGGGCCGCCCAGGTGCACAAGCTCGGCCTGCCGGGCTTGCTCACGCTCCTGCCCGAGGTTGGTGCGTTCCTGCTCGACCACACGCCGGTGGCCCTCGGGGTCGCCCTGCTGGAGAACGCCGAGGAGCGGACGGCGAAGGTCGTCGCCGTCGAACCCGAGGAGATTCTCAAGGTCGAACCGACGCTGCTCGATGAGGCCCGCCAACTCATGGGCCGGCTGCCGTTCGACCAGATCGATGTGCTGATCGTCGGCGAACTCGGCAAGAACTACAGCGGCACCGGGCTGGACCCGAACGTGATCGGCCGCCAGCGGGTCGAGACGATGCCCGACCTGCCCCGGCCGGTCGTCACCCGGTTGGCCGTGCTGGACCTCTCGCCCGAGACCCGCGGCAACGCGCTGGGCGTCGGCCTGGCCGACCTGACCACCGAGCGGCTGGTCCGGCAGATCGACCCGACGCCGATGCGGGTCAACTCCTTCACCAGCAACTTTTTGACCCGCGCCCGCGTGCCGCTCGCCCTGCCGACGGACCGCGACGTGCTGGCCGCCTGCCTCGACACCTGCTGGCGATCCGCCCGTTCCGAGGCCCGCATGGTGCTGATCCCGAACACCCTGGAACTGCCGACGCTTTGGGTGACACCCGCGCTGATCGGAGACGTGCATGTCGAACCCGAGCCTCGCATTCGAGACCGATTTCCTGCCGATCCCCCTGGGCGACGACGGCACGCTCGATCAGGTGGCCCTGTTCCCGGAGAGCGTCCGGGGCCGGCGTCGGTCGTCGACGTGAGCGAGCATGCAATTGGCCACGCGATCCATCCCATTTGAATACCGGCATCCCCCGATCCAGCGAACGAGACGATGATCGACAACCTTCCGGAACGACCTGCCGACCCCATCCTCGCCGTGGCCTTCGATCTCGACGGTCTGATGTTCGACACCGAGGCCCTGTTCGTCCGGGTCGCTGGCGAGATGCTGGCTGGCCGGGGGAAGGTCTTCACGCCCGAGATCATGGCGGCGATGATCGGCCGCCAATGGCCGGTGGCGGGCAAGGCGTTCCGGGAGATGGCGGGGCTTGAGGAATCGCTCGACGATCTGCTCGTCGAGACTCGCGCGCGATTCGACGCCCTGGTGGATACGGCGATCCACCCGACTCCAGGGCTGTTCGCGCTGCTCGGGCACCTGGAACGCCGGGGGATTCCCCGGGCGGTGACGACCTCGTCGCGACGGGAGTACGCAAACCGGCTGCTGGCCAACCATGGCCTGACCGACCACTTTGCCTTCTTGCTAGGCGCCGAGGACGTCACACGTAGCAAGCCCAACCCGGAGATTTATCAGACAGCCGCGGCTCGCTTTGGGGTCGAGCCCGCCGCGCTTCTGGTGCTGGAAGACAGCCCGGCGGGGGTCGTCGCCGCGACCGCCGCCGGCGCCTTCACCGTCGGCGTGCCCCACGACCACAGCCCGGCCACCGGCCTCTCCGCCGCTCATATCGTCGCATCTCGCCTCGATGCGCCCGAGGTCCTGGAACTGCTGGGCGGGTGATCTAGTGGGGAAAGAAAGGCTCACGCAAAGCCGCAAAGCCGCAATGGAATAATAAAAATATAAGTGCTTTCTTTATATGATTTATTTTTTCAAGTTTTTATATTTTATGAATTGTTTTTTATACTGTGTTTTCTTTCGACTTTGCGGCTTTGCGTGAGTCTTTTTCCTTCATGCGAGGCCCCCCCTATGACCTGGCCCATTCCGACTCTGGCGGATGTCCTGTGTGCCCGGCGGGCGATTGCCCCGTATTTGCGACCATCGCCTGTGCTGGAGCCCCCTGCTCTGGCCGAGGTGCTCGGGTGCCGGGCGGTCCTGAAATGCGAGCACCTGAACCCGACCGGCGCGTTCAAGGTGCGGGGCGGGATCTACCTGCTGTCGACACTTTCGACCGTCGAACGAGATCGTGGTGTGCTGGCGGTCTCGACAGGCAATCATGCGCAGTCAATCGCGTATGCGGCGCGGCTGTTCGGGGTTCGGGCGGTGATCTACATGCCCGAGGGGGCGAACCCGGTGAAGGTCGCCGCCACTCGTTCCCTCGGGGCCGAGGTCGTCCTGAGCGGCCACGACTTCGATGCCTCCCGGCTCGCCGCCGAGGCGCGGGCCGACCGCGACGGCCTGCGCTACGTCCACTCGGCCAACGAGCCATTGCTGGTCGCCGGGGTCGGAACCTATGCCCTGGAACTCCTGGAAGTCGAGCCGGAGCTGGAGACCATCTTCGTTCCGGTCGGAGCGGGCAGCGGGGTGCTGGGCATGGCGACGGTCGCCCGCGCGGTGAACCCGGCGATCCGGGTCGTCGGCGTGCAGGCGGAGGGCGCGCCGGCGGTGTACCGGTCGTGGCGTGAGCGTCGATACGTCGAGACGGAGCAGGTCGCCACCTTCGCCGAGGGCCTGGCCACCCGCCAGCCATTCGACCTGCCGAGGCAACTGCTCCCCGATCTGGTCCACGACATGATGCTGGTGTCCGACGCCGAACTGGAGGCGGCGATCCGCCTGCTGGTGGACACGTCTCGCCAGGTGGTCGAGCCCGCCGGGGCGGCGGCGGTCGCCGCGGCGACGAAACGGCGCGACGAACTGGCGGGTCAGTCCGTCGGCCTGATCCTAAGCGGTGGGAACATCCCGACGGAACTGCTGACGGGCATTCTCGGCAGGCGATGATCTCGACCCTGGAACGGGGGAGGCGGATTCACCACGGAGACACGGAGGGCACGGAGAAGCGGGAAGGTTTCTGAAAGAAGGACGGGAACAACAAGAGGTTTGATCGGCTCTGTTCATTCTTCTCAATCTTCCCTTCTCCGTGCCCTCCGTGTCTCCGTGGTGAATCCCCTCTTCTCCGTGGTGAATCCCGCCTCCCCCGGTCCGGGAGCGTTGCAAAACCACGATGGGGACGGTAACAAAGGTTCAAAAGTACGTGGTCGGGATCGACTCGACCTGAGCCGAGACCGTGAAGGGAGCCCTGTCCGTGGCCGAGCCCCGCATCATCGACCTGGCCGATTTACGCCCTCGCCTGAACCGCGCCATCGAGTGCGCCGCCAAGAAGGTCGGCGCCACCATCGAGCGCTATCCCGATTTCTTCCCGATCTACACCAGCAACGGCTCGTGGAAGCACGAAGGCGAGCTCTGGACCGACTGGTGCGCCGGGTTCCACGCCGGGCTGATGTGGACGCTCGACGGCCGCATCGGCCACCCCTGGTGGCGTGAGAAGGCCGAGCATTACAGCCGCCTGATCGAACATAAGAAGCACGATCGCGACGTCCACGATCTCGGCTTCATCTTTCTGAACACCTACAAGCCCTGGTACGAGCGCACCGGCGACCCGGCGCTGAACGACGTGCTCATCACCGCTGGTCAAACCCTCGCCCTGCGGTTCAAGGAGAAGGGGCAGTACCTCAGCTCGTTCATCGGCCCGCAAAGTCTGTTCATCGACATCATGATGAACGTGCCGATCATCTTCTATGCGGCGCGGGAGACGAACGATCAGGCCCTTTATGACCTGGCCGTCGCCCACTGCCGCACCACGGAACGGACGATCGTCCGGCCCGACGGCAGCACCGCACACGAGGGGATCTTCGATACCGACACCGGCGAGTTCCTCCACCAGAGCACCCACCAGGGCCTGAACGCCGAGAGCGACTGGTCGCGCGGGCTGGCCTGGTCGCTTTACGGCTACGGCACGGTCTTCACCTACACCCGCAACCTCGACGATCTGGCCGTCGCCGAGCGGAACGCCGACCACTTCGTCGATCGCCTGCCCGAGAACTTCGTCTCTCCCTGGGACTTCGACGCGACCGAGGGGGACCGCCAGGACGACAGCTCGGCCTCGGCCATCGCCGCCAGCGGCCTCTGGCAGCTCTCCGACCTGACCGCCGATCCCATCAAGGCCACCCGCTACGCCGACGCCGCCCTGTCGATCCTCGACGCCCTCTGCAACGATCATTACGTCGCCTGGAACGACGAGAACTGGGAAGGCATCCTCAAGCACGGCGTCTACCACAAGCACAAGAACCTCGGGGTCGATGAGTCGGTCATGTGGGGCGAGTTCTTCTTCATCGAGGCCGTCGACCGCGTGCTGCGGAGCTTCCCCTGAACCCAGTCACGGAGCGCCCCCGAGCATGCGACATCGCCCGTTCACCTGGCTCGATGGCCTGATCCTCGCGACCTTCGGGATATTGGCCGTCGCCGCCGTAGTGGAGAGCCACGAAGGGTTCCTCAATTTGTTGAGCTTCATCGCGAGTAGGAGTGAGCCCTGGCCGGGTTCGCCCGCCTGGTTCCTGGCTCTCGAAATTCCCGCGAAGCGTGTTCAGTGTGATTTCATCGCGTTCCTGGTCGTGGCCACCTTCGGGATCGGCCTGGCGACATTCCGGCGCCCGGGAGTCATCCGGCTCGGCTTCCGAGCGGGACCGGGAGTGATCGCCACCGCCACGGCCCTGGGCATCCTGGGCTATCTTCTGGTCCTAAGTCTGGCTCTCACCGCGTATCGTGGCGAGTATTTCCTCTGGGAAGTCCCCCTCGAGATGGTGTCCTACTCCCTGGGATTGATGGATTATGAAGCTGATGTGACGGGGGGCATCCTCGGTGTATGGGCCCTGCTGGTCGTCTCGGGCCGCTGGCGTGCTCGGGCCGACTGGCGGGACGACCTGGGCCGCTGGCTGGCCTGGTGCTGGCTCGGCAACGTGATGCTCGATGTTCTTTTCCCCCTCCTCTGGGGCTGACCTGGAGCCATCCCCGCCATGGTCCATCCCGATCCGGAAACGCCCGGCACGGCCCGATCCGTCGAGCCTCGGCGACGCGGATTCACCATCCTCGATGGGATCATCCTCGTCGCCGTCCTGGCCGTCGGCTTCGCGCTGGCGCGGAATTACTGGAGAGGGAGTGATTTCGGAGTCTTGCGAGGGATGAGCGACCCACAGTGGACGACCAATCTGGTCGCGGCGATCTCCTCGCGATTCGTCTGCCCGGCCATGCTGGGGATGCTGATCGTCCGGATGCGTCGTCCCCGACCGAGCTTGCGGCGTCTCGTCTATCAACCTGGCCTGGCGGCTTGCCTGGCCGGATCGGTCGCGATGGCGACCGGGGGAGCGATCGTCCTGTCACTGTGGCTGTTCCGGACCGTGTCCATCAGTTCGGCCGATTCGAGCTACTGGCCGTTCGTTGTTGGGCGGATCGGGCCGGCGGTGGTAACGGTCTGGATCGCCCTGATCCTATTCCGGCGCTGGAAACCGGAACGAAGCTGGATCGATCGAACGGGTTGTGTCCTCGGCGCCTACTGGGTCCTGCTCGGGCTTTACGAACTCGGCTACTACTGGGGCATTCCCGGACTCACGCCCTTGATCGGCATCTGAAAGTCGACCAGGCCGAAGTGGCGTCCCGTGTTCGACCCGTGAGGAAGACCGATGAGACGACGGCCCCGCAGCATGTTGCTCCCCGTGACCGGGACATTTGCGCTCCTCCTGATCCTGACGATCGGGTTCACACGCATTGAAGAAGGGATCACCGTTACGATGACGGAGCCGCCGGCGCACGACCCGCCACCTCTCGTCCTGGGAACTCGGTATCCAGTCAAGGGGACGTTGTCCTGGGGAGATAATGTGTACGCGGTGCCGAGTGTCGTCATTATCGAGATCGTGCAGCATCACAAGGTCCATGGGGAAATCTCACACGGCTCGAAGGCCGCCGATTTTCGACCCCTCCTCCGGGGATTTTTCCGGTTCCATCCGGGTTCCGATTGCAAAGCCGGACACCGAACTGTTCTTGCGAGTTCTGGTCATCGACCGGATGAGCCGCAGGCACCTCGGGGACGAGATCCCCATGCGCATCCTGATGCCTCTCAAGGCCACGCCACCCGCGACGGGAGCTATCAAACCATGAGACGATCGACCCGGCGGGCGGAAGGATAGGACCATGCCGCACGATGAACCGGAATCGACGGACCTCTCTTCCTCCGACCTGCCCATCCTCCGCCCCTTCAACGAGGAGGACGAAGAGGACATCGACGAGGCCCCGCGGACCGTGCTGATCACCGGCGCGGCCGGGAACATCGGCCGTAAGCTGCGGGAGGCGTGGGCCGATCGCTACGAGATCATCCCGATGGACAGCCGCTTCGACCCGGACGACCCCGAGTTGATCGTCGCCGACCTGGCCGAGTGGGACGAGTCCTGGACCGCCCACTTCGACGAGGCCGACGCGGTTGTCCACCTGGCCGGCAATCCCGACGACCAGCCACCTGGGAGCAGCTTTACCGGCCGAACATCGATACTGTCGCCAACGTCCTGCTTGCCGCCGCGACCGCCGGGGTCGAGCGGTTCATCTTCGCAAGCTCGAACCATGCGATGGGTGCGTACAAGGGCGTCGACCCGCATGACCCTATCACGACCGACCTGATCCCCCGGCCCGGCAACCCCTACGGCGCCACCAAGCTGATGGGGGAGCGGCTCGGCCGTAGCTTCGCCGAGGTCTTCGGCCTGACCGTCGTTGCCCTGCGGATCGGCTGGATTCTGCCCGGCGCGAACCGCACGGAGGACGTCCCCCGCGACCACCCCGACCGCATCCTCTGGCTCTCGAACCGTGACGCCGTGCAGCTCTTCACCCGCGCCATCGAGGCCGAGCTGGAGGAGGGCACCTTTGTCGTCGTCAACGGCATGTCCCGAAATCCCGGCAGCCGCTGGACCCTGAACGAGGCCGCGGACCAGCTCGGCTTCACGCCCGAGGACGGCCTCGACGACTGACCTCCGTGAGTGCTGGGGCAATGTGAGGTCGTGTCACTGGGGGCGTCTTACCGCGGGTCGTGCCGGCCGGGACGCATCTCGGTCGATGTCGTAATCTTCCATTTAGATGAGGAACGATCGGACTTGAATTGTTAACACAAATCTCGAAGGGTGCTCGGTCAGGAGGCTCCGATGGCTCGCTGTGATGTTTGTGGTACCACCATCCTGTTCGGCGGCAAGCGCGAGGGAGAGTATCGGTTCTGCAGTGAGAACTGTCATGTCCAGGCCGTCGTTCTTGAACAGGCGGACCAGGTTCCCGAGGACGAGGTGGTCCAGAATCTGAAAGCGATCCACGAAGGGCCTTGCCCGAGATGTGGGGGGGAAGGACCGGTCGATGTTCACACCTCGTACCGGGTCTGGTCCGCGCTGGTGATGACGTCCTGGAACAGCAAGCCGGAGGTCTGCTGCCACGGCTGCGGACGGAAGTCGAAACTCGTCGGCACCGTGTCGTCGCTCGTGCTCGGGTGGTGGGGGTTTCCGTTCGGCTTGCTGATCACACCGGTGCAGGTACTCCGGAACCTCGGCGGCCTGATGTCCTCCCCCGATCCCTTACGTCCCTCGGACCAGCTCGAGAAGCTGGTGCGGATGGATCTCGCGGTTGCCCGTCACGCGAGCCCGCTTCCCGAAGACGATCCCGCGGGCCGGTGAACAGGAGCGGGCACTCCCAGGCTGCTTGATTCCAAACAAGGAGTTCACGAACCGATGCAAGACGACTTCACCTCACTCTTCGACTACAACCGCTGGGCCGACCGCCTCGTGCTGGAGGCATGTCGGAAACTCACCCCCAAGCAATACGCCGCGGAGCCAGCGCCGGGGTTGTCGTCGGTTCGCGCGACGCTCGTGCATCTGGCCATCACGACCGAGGGCTGGCTCCGCGGTTTGACGGGCCAGGAGATCACCAGTGTCCCGACCGAGGCGGAGCTGCCGACGTTGGACGACGCTGCGGCCCTGCTCGACCGGGCGTACGCGACAGTCGACGGCCTCTTGACGACGATGACGCCCGAGTGGGCCGACCGGCCGATGGTCCTGCGCGGCGGCAGCCGTTCTGCCGTCTTGCCCCCCTGGGTCGTGATGCGGCACGTCGTCAACCACGCGACCTACCACCGTGGCCAGATCGCTTCGAAGCTCGCCCGCCTGGGCATCCAGTCACCGGCCACCGACCTCGTCTTCTGGGCGATGGAGCGTTTTCCACAATCCACGACGGGCTCGGGCACCGCGATGGCGTAGGCACGTGCCGACGTTGCCGACCTGATCAGGACGAGAGCCGCGTGCGTGAAGGAACATTGGAGCCCGGTATGCTGAAACGCCGACTGACGCTGTTGCAGGCCGTCAGCCTGAACATGGGGATGATGGTCGGGGTCGGGCCGTTCATCACGATCCCCCTGTTCGTCGCGGCGATGGGCGGGCCGCAGGCGATGGTCGGGTGGGCGCTGGGGGCGTTGATCGCGGCGGCCGACGGGCTGGTCTGGAGCGAACTGGCGGCGGCGTTCCCCGGGTCGGGAGGGACGTACCACTTCTACGACGCCGTCTACGGCGGTCGCTGGGTCGGGCGGATGCTGAAGTTCCTGTTCGTCTGGCAGTTCCTCTTCAGTGCCCCGCTGGAGCTGGCCAGCGGGGCGATCGGCCTGTCGCAGTACGCGGGCTTTCTGATCGAGCCGCTCAAACAAATCGCCTGGAGCCTGGAGATCTCGTCGGGCGGGATGGCGCCGTGGGTCTGGGTGGTCACGCGAGGGCAAATACTGGCCATGGCGATGATGGCCGGAGTCGTCGCGCCTGGCGTACCGACGGATCGAGGTGGCGGGGAAGATGGTCGTCGTGCTCTGGGCCGGGATGATCGCCACGGTCGCCTGGATGATCCTGGCCGGCATGACCCGCTTCGACCCGGCCCTGGCCTTCGACTTCCCGGAGGGGGCCTGGACGCTCGACGCCCGGTTCGCGAGGGGCATGGGCGTGGCGCTCGGGATCGCCATGTATGACCTGTTCGGCTACTACCAGGTATGCTACCTGGGGGACGAGGTCATCCATCCCGAGCGGACGATCCCTCGGTCGATCCTGATCTCGGTCGTGGCCGTGGCGTCGATCTATCTGGTGATGAACCTGGGCATCCTCGGCGTGCTGCCGATCGATCGGGTGATGGCCTCGCCGCACATCGCCAGCGACTTCATGCAGGTTCGCTATGGCCCCTGGGCGGCGCGGGCGATCACGGTGCTGATCCTGTGGACGGGCACGACCTCGGTGTTCGCCGGGGTGTTGAGCTACAGCCGAGTTCCCTATGCCGCGGCCAGCACGGGCCACTTCTTCGCGGGCCTGGCGAAGACCCACCCGACCGGCGACTTCCCGCACCGCTCGCTGCTGCTGGTCGGGGCTCTGTCGGTGCTCGCCTGCCTGGTCGACCTGCCGACGGTCATCGGCGCGCTGATCGCCTCGCGAATCCTGATCCAGTTCGTCGGCCAGATCGGCACGGTGGTGTACCTCCGAACGCAGCCCGACCTGCTGGCCCGCCTGCCGTTCCGCATGGTCCTGTACCCCCTGCCCGCCCTGTTGGCCCTGGCCGGTTGGCTCTACGTCTTCGGATCGCTCGAACCAAAGGTGATCGCCTATGGTCTGGTCTCGCTGGGGCTGGGCATCGCCGCGTTTCTCCTCTGGGACGGGCGACGCCGCGATGTGTCCCAGGGAGACGAGGACGCGGATCGGTCGTGATCCGACCTCGATCTCATCCCGCCGGCTCAGCGTGCCGATGGTGGAACCGGGATGCCCGCGGTACGGGGTCGCCGCGCGGTCTCCCGGCGGTTACGCTGGGTCGTGTGCCGGCGCGAGGCGAACCGCCGGGACATCTGCCGGCGATTCCACCGGCGGCACGCCCTCGACCCACCCCGGACGGTCCCCGAAAAAGCCCGCTGCCGGTCGTCCCGGCGAGGCGACGACCCGGCGGAAGCAGATCCATGCGAGTTTCCCTGTTCCTCACTTGTTACAACGACACGCTCTTTCCCCGGACCGGCCAGGCCGTCGTCCGGCTGCTGGAGCGGCTCGGCCACACGGTCGAGTTCCCGCTGGAACAGACCTGTTGCGGCCAGATGCACTACAACACCGGCTACCAGCGCGAGGCGATCCCGCTGGCGAGGCGCTTCGTCGAGGTCTTCCGGGATGCCGAGGTGGTCGTCTCGCCCTCGGCGTCGTGCGTCGGGATGGTCCGCCACCTTTACCCGCTGGCCGCCGAGCTGGCCGAGGACCCCGCGCTGGCCGCGGAGTTCGAAGACGCTTGAGCCCCGGGTCTTCGAGCTGTCCGAGTTCCTCGTCGAGAAGCTGGGCGTCGAGGACGTCGGCGCGTACTTCCCGCACCGGGTTACGTACCACCCGACCTGCCACTCGCTGCGGATGCTCCAGATCGGCGACGCCCCCTATCGGCTGCTGAACGCGGTACGCGGGATCGACCTCGTTGAGCTGCCCGACGCCGAGGAGTGCTGCGGGTTCGGCGGCACGTTCGCGGTCAAGAACGCCGACACCTCGATGGCCATGCTCGGCGACAAGCTACGTTGCGTCCTCGACACCCGCGCCGAGTACTGCGCGGCGGTGGACAACTCCTGCCTGATGCACATCGGCGGCGCCCTGCACCGCCAGCGGTCGGGCGTCGGCATCATCCACCTCGCCGAGATCCTCGCCGCGACCGAGGACGACGGGAGGGCCGTCTGATGGGTTCCGAAGGGCTGCCGACCGGGCCGACCGTCCCCTTCCCCGATCGCCGCGCGGGCGGCGCTGGGGAACGTCCAGCTCCGCCGCAACATGGGCAAGGCCACCCGGACCATCCGCGGCAAGCGGGCCGCCGTCGTTGACGAGCTGCCCGACTGGGAGCACCTTCGCGAGGCCGGCCGCGCGATCAAGGAGCGCACGCTCCGTCATCTCGACCGTTATCTGATCCAGCTCGAGGAGTCGGTCCGGAAGGCCGGCGGGCACGTCCACTGGGCGCGCGACGCCGACGAGGCGAACCAGATCGTCGCCGCGATCGCCGCCGACCACGGCGCCCGCGAGGTCATCAAGATCAAGTCGCTGACCACCGACGAGATCGGCCTGAACGCCACGCTGGAAGAGGCCGGCATCGCCGTCACCGAGACCGACCTGGCCGAGCTGATCGTCCAGCTCGCCCACGAGCGGTCGTCGCACATCCTCGTCCCGGCGATCCACAAGAACCGCGCCGAGATCCGCGAGCTGTTCATGCGGACGATGCACATCGCCCGGCTCTCCGACGACCCCCGCGAGCTGGCCGCCGCCGCCCGTGCCCACCTGCGACGGAAGTTCCTGAGCGTGCCGATGGCCGTCAGCGGGGCCAACTTCGCCGTCGCCGAGAACGGCGCCGTCTGCATCGTCGAGTCCGAGGGCAACGGCCGCATGTGCCTGACCCTGCCCAAGGTGCTCGTCTCGGTCATGGGGATCGAGAAGGTCGTCCCGACCTGGCAGGACCTCGAGGTCTTCCTCCAGCTCCTGCCCCGCTCCTCGACCGGCGAGCGGATGAACCCGTACACCTCGATCTGGACCGGCGTGACCCCCGGCGACGGGCCGCAGGAGTTCCACCTCGTCCTGCTCGACAACGGCCGCACCCGCGTCCTGGCCGACCGGACGGGCCGGCAGACACTGAACTGCATCCGCTGCAGCGCCTGCCTGAACATCTGCCCCGTCTACGAGCGCACCGGCGGGCACGCCTACAACTCGGTCTACCCCGGCCCGATCGGCGCGATCCTGACGCCGTTGATGGTCGGCGAGGAGAACGCCCCCTCGCTGCCGTATGCCTCATCGCTCTGCGGGGCCTGCTACGAGGTCTGCCCGGTGAAGATCGACATCCCCGAGGTGCTGATCCACCTGCGGGGGAAGGTCGTCCGGCACAAGCAGGAGCACGGCTCGTCGCTGGCGCCGGAGAGCCTGGCGATGAAGACCATGTCGTGGGTCTTCGCCGACCGTCGGCGCTACGAGGCCGCGCAGCGGCTCGGCCGTCTCGGCCAGAAGCCGATGGTGCGACGGGGGTTCATCGAGAGCCTGCCCGGCCCGCTGGGCGGCTGGACCGCCATGCGCGACGTCTTCCCGGTGGCGAAGCAGACCTTCCGCGAGTGGTGGAGGACCCGCTCATGAGCGCCGCCCGAGAGGCCATCCTGGACCGCATCCGCGAGGCGTTGGCCGACGTGCCCGAGACCGAACGCCCGGACGACGTGCCGGTCGATCGCGCCTACCGACACGCCGACGAGGCCCCGCCCGCCGAGCAGGTCGCGCAGTTCATCGAGCGGGTTGCCGAGTACAAGGCGACGGTTCGACGGGTCGCGGCGGCCAACCTGCCCTCGGCGATCGCCGCAGCCTGCGCCGCGAGGGGCATCCGCCGGCTCGCCGTCCCGGCCGACTTGCCCGGCGACTGGCTGCCGCCGGGAATCGAGGTCCTCCGCGACCCCGGTCTGACCTACGAGCAACTCGACCAGGTCGACGGCGTACTGACCGCCTGTGCCCTGGGGATCGCGCAGACCGGCACGATCGTCCTCGACGGCGGCGCCGCCCAGGGCCGTCGCGGCGTTAACGCCTGCTGCCCGACTACCACCTGTGCATCGTCCGGGCCGACCAGGTCGTCGGGCTGGTCCCCGAGGCGTTCTCCCGGCTGGACGGCGATGCCGCCCGCCATCCTCTGACGTGGGTCTCCGGCCCGTCGGCCACCTCCGACATCGAATTGAACCGCGTCGAAGGTGTCCACGGCCCGCGAACCCTTGAGGTTCTCGTTGTCGGTTAGGGTCGGCATGCGAAGCGATTCCGAACCGATTCGTGCCCCGACACGATGTCGAAGTGGCGATCGCGGCGGCTCGAAGGTCGCTTCGAAAACCATCCATAACCGGACAAAATCGGTGCTGCCCCGCGATTTGCATGCAGTCATCGGGGTCGCCATGATGGAATGCCCCAGAATTCTCTATAGCGATTTTTTTGGGATGATGGTGCTTTTTTTCTTCCCAAGACCATCTCGAACGCTATATGATCATTTCGCTGGGCTGGAATTCTTGCATGAGAACCCGGACTCACCTCGAATTCCCGGCAGTGGGCCATTTTCATTAAGATTTTCGGGACCGCGAGGTTCACGTCTGGTTTTGGCCCGGGTTTGAGTCGTTCGTTGACCTTGTCATGACGGCTAAATCACCGGGTTGACTCCGGGGCCCCTGTCTCGTCCCACCTTGATTGCTGACTCCCTTCGTCCGTCGGACCAGTTGATCGCCGTAGGGTTTGGCCACACCTCGTGGGGTACACCGCGCGTGGGAGTTTGCGCGCACCCGGGCGGGCCATCACGAATCGAAAAGGGTTGAGTTGCATGATTCGCACACGATTGAACGTCTCCCGACTTGGCCTCCTGGCGCTCTATGGCGCCGTGCTCTCCCTCAGCCTGCTGCCCCTGGCCGGCTGCGGTAGCGATCGGCTTGAGGAGGGGACCACGGTGGAAGTGAGTGACGATGCGCTGGCCGACGCCGAGAAGTCGGCAGAGTTCTACGACCAGCAAAGTGGCGGCGCCCAGAAGTAATACGCACGCCTCTCGTCTCGTTGTCACTTCGTCCGACCGGTCTCTTGAGGCCGGTCGTGCGTCATCCTCATTCCGTTGGCCAACGGGCCGGCCGACCTGATGTCGGGGCGGCCGATCGATCACGACGTTCCGTGGCATCCGTCATCCCGCGGGGCGTGGCCTCTTCCCTCCCCTTTCCAGTCTTCGAGGAGCGTTGCTTTCCATGAGTCATCAAACGCGACGCGGTTTTACGCTGATCGAGTTGCTGGTGGTCATTGCCATCATCGGGGTCTTGATCGCCCTCTTGCTGCCCGCCGTTCAGGCCGCTCGCGAGGCCGCCCGACGCGCCCAGTGTACCAACAATCTCAAGCAGATTGGCCTGGCGATCCATAACTACCACAGCGTTCACGACACGTTCCCGATGGGCGCGAGCCGGACCTACAGCGTGCCCGGCACCATCTACGGCTGGAACAACTGGAGCGCGCAGGCGCTGATGCTGCCCTTCATGGAGCAGCAGGCCCTGTACAACGCCGCCAACTTCAACCTGGCGGTCTGGCACGCCAGCCGGACGCCCGCCGGCTACTACGGCAACCTGACGGTCTTCAACACCCGGGTCTCCGCGTTCCTCTGCCCGTCGGACGGCCGGGCCGGCGTCAGCAACACCAACAGCTACCAGGCAAGCGTCGGCCCCACGACCCTGGGCTCGGGCATGGGCAACGATGCCGGCACCGGCCAGGGCAGCATGGGGCTCTTCACGTTCCACCACTGCTATGGCGTCCGCGACTGCACCGACGGCACCTCGAACACCGTCGCCTTCTCGGAAGTGGCCACCGGCAACCAGTTGAGCAACAACCCGCAGGCGCGCAACGGCATCGTCGGCGTCTCAGCGCCGAGCGGTTCGGTGACGCTGAACGCCTACTCCAACGCCCCGGCCGTGCTGCAGTTCATCCAGATTTGCGACACCACGTGGAAGAGCGGCACGCCGACCTCTAACTTCAAGAACTCGCTGGGCACCCGATGGGCGATGGGCTCACCGAGCTGGACGATGTTCTGCACCATCGTACCGCCAAACTCCCGTTCGCCCCAGACCTGGGGCTCGTGCCGCAACGGCTGCGCGGGGTGCGGGACCGACGGCTCGCAAATCGTCAACGCCAGCAGCCTGCACTCGGGCGGCGTGAACACCGCCATGGGGGACGGCAGCGTGCGGTTCACCAAGAGTTCCATCCAGCAGCGGATCTGGTGGGGCCTGGGCACCCGCGCCGGCGGCGAAGTCATCAGCGCCGATCAGTACTGAGAACGTGTATGGGAAGGTTTTTGTAGGGTGGGTGGAGCGACAGCGCAACCCACCGTCTTTCGCCTGGGATTGGTGGGTTGCGCTGTCGCTCCACCCACCCTACGAGACCAACAGAGCGAAAACGGTGGGTCGTGCCGATGTCCAATGCCCGATGACCAACAGAGCTTCCGTCGATTGGTAACCCGCCGTTCTAGGGTTGCTGGACTACGACGAAGATTGGAGCAACCATCGCTCCACCCGGCCTACGACGAGTCGAACGCATCTCACACACGTACTAAGCGGCGTCGGCTCGACGACGTAACGCCGCGCCACCGCGCGACCCGCCAAGCGTGGGGCGGTGTCTCCGGAGTACCATTCGGGCCGGCCCCCGCGTTACCCCACGCGAGGCCGGCCCGCCTTCGTTGCATCCTGGCCCCCACCTGCGACGTGGTTCGACGGATGAGTTGAGGACCGATGGCCGAAGGCCGATGGCCAGGTGCCGAGGGCCAAGCACCGAGGGCCGATGGCCGATGGCCGTATGGCCGATGGCCAGGTGCCGAGGGCCGATGTGAGATTCGCAGTCCGCGATCGTCATTCTCGGTCCTTGGTCCTTGGTCCTTGGTCCTTGGTCATCATTTTTTGGTCCTCGATCAATGGTCCTGGACCCCTCGACCCCCCTGGGACCTTGCGATGCCCCGCACGAAACGCCGTCGACCCTTGCTGGTTCTGGGGTTGCTCGCTGTCGCCGTCGTTGGCGTTGGGATCGTGGCCGTGGTCATGGCGTGGCCGCCGTCCGATCCGGAGCCGATCTGGGAGCGGGCGATCACGGCGTTCGAGCAGGCACGGTACGACGAGGCCGAGGTCGGGCTTCGGCAACTGGCCCGACTGCGACCGCCGACGGGCCTCGACTGGGGCCTACGCGCCCGTCTGGCGATGGTTCACGAACAGACCGACCAGGCCCTCGACGCCCTGTCCCACATCCCCGAGAATCATCCCCTACGTCCCTGGGCCGACGAGGTCACCGGCCAGCTTGAGCTGAGACGGCACCGCTACCCGGCCGCCGACGCCGCCCTGCGTCGCGCGATCGCGCGCAACCCGGACCTGATCCAGGCCCGTCGCGAGCGGATCTACCTCCTCGCCATGCAGCTCCGCCGACGCGAGCTCGATGCCGCCTTCGAGGCCCTCGCCGCGCAGACGCCCCTGACCTACCGCGAAACCTGGATCTGGAGCATGGTTCCCGACATGATCTGGTGGTATCCCGACGAGCACGTCGAGACCCTCGCGCGTGCTCTGAAGGCCGACCCGGACGACCGTCTTTCTCGGCTTGCCCAGGCGGAGAACTACCGGCGGCTCGCCCGTTACGACGCGGCCCGAGCCATCCTGGAGCCGTTGCCCGACGACGATCCCGACGCCCGCGCGCTGCGCGCCCGGCTGGCCCTGGACCTCGGCGACCCGGAGGCTGCCGCCGAATCGGTGGCCGAGGGGCCGGAGGAGCACGCCGAGCTCGCCCGGCTGCGCGGTCAGCTCGCCCTGGCCCGCCGCGATGCCGACGAGGCCGTGCGCCAGTTCCGGATCGCCCACCGCCTCGAACCCGACACCCGGGCCTCGGCCTCCGATCTCGGCCGCGCCCTGGTCCTTGCGGGCCAATCCGAGGCCGCCCGACCCTACCTGGAAACCGCCAAGAGCCTCGACACGCTGGCCACGCTGCTGCTCCGCGCCGAGAAGCTCACCGGCCCCGAAGATCGCCAGATGCTCTTCGACCTCGGCGCCATCTGCCGCGCCGTCGGCCGACGTCCCGAGGCCCGTTCCTGGTATCTCCTGGCCCTGGAACGCGACCCCCTCGACCGCGAGGCCCAGCAGGCCCTACACGACCTCTCGACACCCCCGACCGCGGACGACCCGGAATCCCCTTGAGAGGGAATTCGAGAAGGTTCGTCAGGTCCGCGAAGTCGATCGACAGCCCTGGAACCGTGGGTAGGGCCGATGCCCAATGCCCAATGCCCAATGCCCAATGCCAATGCCAATGCCCAATGCCCAATGATTAATCACCAAAGAACTGCGGTCGATGGGCAGCCCGCCATTTTAGGGCTGACGGTGTAGTAGACCAACAGCCTTAAAATGGTGGGATGACGGATGACAAAAGTCAATAATGACAAAGGGCTTCTGTCATCTGGCATTTCACCATTTTGTCATTGGCGGTCTTGCAGGGTGGGCACGGCCCACCATCTAGTCTTGCAATCGAGGATGGTGGGCCGTGCCCACCCTGCAAGATGGAGAACTCCCAGGTTTTCTAGGGGGTGGACTGGGCGGGTCCGAAAATCCGTGACGATTCGCCAACTTCCTCTTGGGCTGGAGAGGGCGAGGCTCCAGCGAACGATCACGATTGGGGACAGAAGGGATCCGATCAGGTCGCGCTGATCGGGGGCGTCCCGGTTGCGGGCCTGGTCCGCGCGGGCCGGAGCATCACCGCCGCGCCGATCGCGGTGCCGATCGCGACCGCCGCGCAGGCCAACAGTCGAGCCCCTCCGGACTGGGCGATCACGCCGACAGTGTTTGCCAGCGGGAAGGCAATCGCCCCGACGAGTTCGTAGACGACCGTACCGAAGAGAGCACCGATCAGGCCGCCGATCGCCGCACGGACGAGGCGCTCGGATTTCGCCCCGAGCCCAAGGCCAAAGGCCAGCCCGCCGGCCAGGCCACCCAGTCCCCAGAGGCCCGCGTGGATCGCCAGCGGTAGAAGCATGTCCTGCGTGTCCGGGTCGTAGTGGCGATCGTGGAGCGGGACCAGCGCCATCGACATCACGACGCCGGCCGCCCCGCCGAGGACCAGCCCGACCACTCCGGCCATCAGGCCCGCCTTGACCGATCGCCGCACCAGTCCGCCGGCCACTCCAAGGCCCAGACCGAGCAAGGCGCCGAGGAGGCCGTAGGAAACCATGCTGGTCCGGGTGGCGGCAACACGGCTGAGGGCGATCATCTCGTTGGACAGCGACCGTTCGAGGGTCAGCGTCGGGGTGAAGACTTCCTGGAACAGTTCGCCGCCCCCCAGGCCAGCAGGCCGATCAGCAGCCCGGCCCCGACCGCCACCGGGACTAACCGGGAGGATTCCGGCCAGCCAGGCGGTGTCGACTCGACCGAGGGCGGGGGCATAGGCGTCGCGGGATCGACCGTAGGGTTCGTGGGCGTCGCGGGATCGCCCGGAGGGTTCGTGGAGGTTGCGTCCGGCGCGGTGACGTCCGTCGGCTGGGGTGCGTTCGGATCCATGATGACAACTCACTTCCGAGGTGAACGGTTCGGAGAGGCCCGCCGGCCCGGTTCCGGTTCGTGGGCGATCGCACGATTGTGAAGACCAGACGCCACATGGCGTGTGAGGCCATCGGAGGTCTGTCTGGCGAACGGTCGAAAGCCGTCAGACGGACGCCATGCCGCCGAAGAACGAAGTTCGGAGGAGACGTATTGAGTCCAGGCCGGACAGGGGAACAGGACAGATGACAAGTGACAGATTCGAGATGACAGATTCCAGATGACGATTCCAGATGACCAAAGAACAAGTTCGGTCCTCGGTCCTCTGTCATGCGGAACTCAGTAGACAACCATGCGGAAACCATTTTCAGGATCGCATACATAGCCTACCGGGTCCAGAAGCGTCCGAGAATGCTCGGGGTCGTTCGAAGGTGCGTTACGACACCTGAATCGGGGGGCAAAGCTCCGGCCGAGCCGCCCATCCCGACAGCTCGACGGGTGCCCCGCCCTTCCGGATGACGGTTTGGCCGGCGCCTCTCTCCCCCGAAGCCCGATCATTGAATGAACCTGCGAGCACATTCCAACGGCCGTGGGCGTGACGCTGTCCTGGGAGTAAGGGATGACGTGGTTCGAGCGGCGCGCGGAATTGCCCTGGCCCGTCCTGCCGATTACGATGTGGCCGCGACCGTCATTCCCTTCAAAAGAGATCGAGATGCACCCATGAACTTCGCACCGTTTCGACGCGCGACGCTCGGAGTCGGCGTGCTGATGCTGGCGATCACCACGACCCCCGGCCTGGCACAGGACGAGGAGTCGGAGACGCCGCCGAAGGCCACCATCGACGGGACCGGGCCGGGCTGGGAGGCACTTGGCGGGGACGACTTCGTCCGTGTCAACTGCGACCCCGAAACCTGGACCTTCGAGGGGGACCGGATCCACTGCACCGGGACGCCCGTCGGCGTGACCCGCACAAAGGAACCGCTCGAGAACTTCGAGCTGGTCGTCCGCTGGCGACACCTGAAGCCCGGCGGGAACTCGGGGCTTTTCGTCTGGTCGCCGGCCAAAGCGATGGAGGGCCTGGAGCCGAACAAGCTGCCCTCCGGCGGCATCGAGGTGCAGGTCCTCGACAACGCCTTCGCCGAGCAATACGAGGAACGCACCGGGAAGAAGGGAGACTTCTTCACGACCCACGGCGACGTCTTCGCCGTCGGCACGTCGACGATGACCCCCTTCCCGCCGACCTCGCCCAACGGATCACGCAGCTTCCCCCGCAAGGAACGGAGCAAGCCCGCCGGCGAGTGGAACCACTACTACGTGCGGGCCATCAACGGCGAGGTGCGGCTCTGGGTCAACGGCGAGGAAGTCTCCGGCGGCAATCACTGCCAGCCCACCGCCGGTTATCTCTGCCTGGAGTCCGAGGGCTCCCCGATCGAGTTCCAGGGCCTGAAAATCCGCAAGCTGCCCTGATCGAGTGTTCGAGAAGTCACCTGAAAACACAAGGATTGGACCGACCGCTCACACCATCGTAGGTTGCACAGAATGCTCGCCGGTCGGTCGGTCGGTCGGTCGGCCAGGCCCTGGCCGATCGACCACGAGAACCTACGACCGCGGCGCGGGAGCCCCATCCACCCCGCCAAGCCGTCGTGTCCGCTCGCTCAGCGGGCCAGGGGGTTTGTCCAGACGGTCGTCATGTACAGGGCGGAGTTCAGCAAGACGTACGAGAAGACCATCGCGATCGTCACGACATACCCCGCGACGCGATCCTTGCGGAACGCCAGCGATGAGGCGTAGAGGCCGAACATCATGCCGGCCAGCTCGATCAGCAGGAGTAGCGGCGTCATCTTGACGAACACGAACGAGGCCACCAGAAGGCTGAACCAGATCAGCCAGACCACCGCGCCCGTTGGCGTCCCGATCCAGCCGGACATACTCAGTGGTCGATCCGAGGGCGCGGGGTTCGGTCCCGGTTCCGGTTTCGGTGGCGGGCCGACTCTGAAGCTGTATCCGACATCATGAACCCCTTGCTCCTGATCGGCTGAGGTCGGAGACCTGAGCATCGTTGCCGTGGACGGGACCGCCCCATTGTAGACGTTCTGTCGAGAAGGCCGGAGGTGTCGGTGATCGTCGCATCACTCGGCGAACCGATAGGAATACAGGTCGGCATCTTGAAGCAGGAACCGCAATCGCACGGGCCGCCCCGCCAGTTCGGAGATGTCCGGGCCGGATTGCCACGAGTACGCCTCGGAGATCTCGTCGCCGTAAATCGGGCTCGACGCCTCAAGCTCGTAGCCGGGAATCGGGGCTCCGTCGGGGGCCTGGACCTCGACCTGCACGCTGCCGGCGGCCGAGGTGGCGAAGTTCAGCACCAGCCATCGGCCCGAGAACTGGATGGGCGTGGTGATCAGCTCGCCGCGCTCGCCGTCGGCATGAGCCGAGGCGATCCCGTCGAGCCGTAGCACCCCGCGCTGGAGATGTGCGGAGGGATACCGGTAATTCTGACTGTAGTAGATCGACATCTCATCAGGGCCGGTCTGAACCAGTCCCCAGGCGGGCATGTTGCTGCGGTCTCCCCAGTTCAGCGGATCGCGCCCGGGGCGGATGAACGCCTCGCTGAAGGTACGGTCGAAGTGGGTGCCATCGCGGCTGCTGAGGAAGACCGCATCCGAAATACCGGTCTCCTTATGGTTCGGCAGCCGCTTGCGACCGGGGACGAACCGCTTGGGGAACATGAAGGTATAGTCGGGCGCGAAAGTACGGGGTAGTGGCGTTCGTGTAGAAGTGCTCCTTCGGACCATCACCGACATCCAGCGGCGTCGGCTCGCTCCAGGTCAGGAAGTCTTCCGAGGATGAGGTCGCGATCGCGCGAACCCGGTCGCGAATGATGCGAAAATAGGCGTTATAGGCGTTGTGTTGGGGATTCCAGAAGGCAAGGTTCTGCGAGTCGAACGCCCCCTTCGTCATCACCGGTTTGGGGTCGAGGCGTCGCCAGTGGAGCGCGTCGGCCGATGCGAAGGCGTAGGGAGGCTGGCCACCGAGGGCCTTGTAACGCGCATCGTCGGGCACGCCCGGTCGGTCGTCGCGAAACGGCGCGAAGTTGTGCGTGCCCTGCAACCCCGGCATCCGGAGCACGATGTTGTTTTCGGTCGAGTCCTGGAACGCGACGAGCCCCAGTTTCGGCTTGGTCCAGGTGATGCCGTCGGGGCTCTCCGCGTAGCAGGTCAACTGGTCGCCGTTCAGGTCCGCCCAGCCTCGGTAGTACATCCGGTACAGGTCGTCGTCCCGGAAGACGGTGACGTATGCCGAGTACGGCCCCTCCCAGGGTTTGTCGAACCGCACCGCCACCTCGGCCGGGCGGGGCGGATGAAGCGCCAGTTGCACGCCGTCCATTGACGCGATGTGGTGGCGATCGACGAACAGTTCCAGGTTCTGGCCGATGTCGGTCACCTTATCATCAGCCCGCGACGCCGGCAGGACAAACACCAACACCATCGCCAGGACGGCCAGCAGGATCGTTTCAAGGCCAGAACGTCGGTTCATGAGTTCGCTCTCTCCGGTTGTCGATCGGCAGGCACATCGAGGAACAACCGACGTTGTACCATCGCGCGGGTCCGGGAGCGAACAGGTTGCACGATCCTGTGTGCGAAATGGTGGTTTGAGCCGTGCGGTGCCCGTACAATCGGCCCAAACGATCCGATCGAGCCCATGCCGCAACCCTCGGAGGCCATCCCACAAATGACGCGCACCCTCGTCGCCTGCCTGATCGTGATCGGATTGCCGCCGGCTTTGAAGTCGATCCGTACCCAGTCCGCGAGCGAAACAGCGACATCGGCAGTTTCCTCGACGACGACAATGCCCCCCTGCCCCGGTTCACCGCCGCTGGCACCCGCCGAGTCCCTGGCGACCTTCCAGGCACGCGCAGCGGGTTCCGCATGGATCTGCTCGCCGCCGAGCCGCTGGTCGCCGACCCGGTCGCCGGCGCCTACGACGAGGACGGCCGGCTCTACGTCGTCGAGATGACCGACTATCCGCATGTCGAGCCGGAGAACGACCAGCCGTTCACCGACAACACCGGCGACCCGCCGATCGGCCGGGTCCGACTGCTGATCGACACGCGACGACGACGGCACGCTTCGACGAGGGCCACCTCTTCGCCGAGGGCCTCTCCTGGCCGACCGGCGTCGCCCCCTGGAAGGGCGGGCGTCTTCGTCGCCGCCACCCCGGACATCTGGTACCTGAAGGACACCGACGGCGACCGCCGGGCCGACGTCCGCGAGCAGGTCTTCACGGGCTTCCGCAAGTACAACGTCCAGGCGGTGATGAACAACCTCGATCTGGGGTCTCGACCACCGCGATCTACGGCGCCGGCTCGGGCAACGGCGGGCAGATCCGGCCCGCCGACGAGCCGGAGGCGCCGGCCGTCCCGTCCTGTCGGCGCGACTTCCGGTTCGACCCGAGTCACGGACGCTTCGAGGCGATCTCCGGCGGGGCCCGGTTCGGCAACACGTTCGACGACTGGGGCAACCGCTTCCTCTGCAACATCCGCAACCCGGCCGAGCACGTCGTCCTCCCGGCCCGCTACCTCGCGCGCAACCCCTAGCTCGCCGCGCCCCAGCCCGCTCCACGACGCCGCCGCCGGCCGGCGACACGATCCCCATGTACCGCATCAGCCCGCCCGAACCCTGGCGTGCCCTGCGGCCCGGCGCTGGGTCGGCCATCGGCAAGGCCCTGCCCCGGAGCGAACTCGTCGGCGCCGGCTATCTGACCTCCTCCAGCGGCGTGACCGCCTACCGGGGCGACGCCTACCCGCCGAGGCTTCCGCGGGCAACCTGTTCCTCGGCGAGGTCGCCAACAACCTGATCCACCGCATGAGCCGTCGAGCCCGACGGCGTGACCTTCCGCGCGACCCGGGCCGACCCCGGCGCGGTCGAGTTCGTCGCCTCGACCGACACCTGGTTCCGCCCGGTCAACTTCGTCAACGCCCCGGACGGGACGCTCCACGTCCTGGACATGTACCGCGAGACGATCGAGCACCCCTGGTCGATCCCCGACGACATCCGCGCCCGGCTGGACCTCCGCAGCGGCGACGACCGGGGCCGCATCTACCGGCTGTCCCCGCCGGGGTTCACGCCTCGACCGACCCCGAAGCTGGCGGCGAGCCGACCACGGCGGAACCTCGTCGCCCTGCTGGAACACCCCAACGCCTGGCACCGCGAGACGGCCCACCGCCTGATCTACGAGCGACAGGACCCCGAGGCGATCGACCCGCTCCGCGAGCCTTGCTGCGACCAGGCGTCGCCGCTCGGCTCGCCTGCATGCTCTGTGGTCGCTGGAAGGGCTCGGAGGCCTGGGCGCTCGAGGACGAAGCCGACTCTCGTGGCGGCTCGTCTCGGACGACGCATCCAGGCGTCCGCGAGCACGCCGTCCGGCTTGGCCGAGCCTCGGCTCGGTGAATCCCGCCGCACTCCGGGATCGGGTCGTCGAGATGGCCGACGACCCGACCCGCGGGTCCGGTTCCAGGTCGCCTTCACGCTCGGCGAGATGGACGATCCCGACGGCGATCAGCGGCGCTCGGCGCTGATCGCCCGCCGCGACGCCGACGACCCCTGGATCCGCACGGCGGTGCTCAGCTCGGTCGGCCGCGTCCCCTTGGCCGTTGTTCGAGTGCCGTTGTCACTGGTCGAGACGCCGAGGTCGAAACGGCCCGGCGGCAGCCCCGGGCCTCGGAACCTCGTCGAGGCCCTGGCCTTCCAGATCGGCGCCGGGGCAGATCGGAGGAGGCGGGCAGCCTCTGGACGATCGCGGCATCGAGCGCACCGACGAAGCCGACACCGACGGTCGGCTCGATCTGGTCCTCGCACTGGGCGACGGGCTTTCGCAGGGCGTGGTCGCAGACGCTCCGCGACTGCCGCTCGAGGCGGAAGACGTCGCCGAGGTTACCCGTCTGTTCGCCGACCTGGAGACGTATGTCGACCGAACGGCTCCGCATCGAGGCTCGAGGCCCGAGCGCCGTCAGACGTCGAGCGGGCCATCGCCTTGCTGGGCCAGCAGCCCTTGCAGCGCAGGCCGACCTGGCCCGCTCCTGGCCCCGGGCGAGCCGCAGGCGGTTCAGCTCGCGGCGGCCCGGACGCTCGCGACGTTCGCCGAGCCCGAGGTCGCCACCCTGCTGCTCCGAGAACTGGCGGGGCTATGTCGCCGGCGGTCCGGGGTGAGGTCCTCCAGCTGCTGCTCGGCCGCCCGCTCTGGCACCCGACGCTGCTCGACGCGATCGAGGCCGGGCGTCCTCGCCTCGGCCAGATCCCGCTCGGCCCGCCGGCCGGTCCTGCTGAACAGCAGGACCCCGGCGATCCGCGAACGCGCCGGTCCGCTTGCTGGGTTCAACGGCCGCGGCGCCCGCGGGAGGTGATCGCCCGCTACCGGCCGGCATCTCGCCGCGCGGAACGGACTCGCGGACCGCGATGTCGGCCGCACGTCTTCGAACGCGAGTGCGCGACCTGCCACGGCTGGGCGATCGGGGCCACGCGGTCGGGCCGAACCTCGCCTGCGTCCAGCATCGGACGCCCGAGGAGCTGCTGATCCACATCCTCGACCCGAACCGCGAGGTCGCCCCCGACTTCCTCGAATACGCCGTCGCCCTCGACGACGGCCGGGTCGTCGCCGGGTTGATCGAGTCGCGAGTCGGCCGCCAGCCTGACCCTCGAGCGCGCCGGGGGCGAGACGACGACCGTGCTGCGCGACACATCGAGGAGATCGCCAGCCCCGGCCGGTCCCTGATGCCCGAGGGGCTGGAAGAGAAGATCACCCCCGCGAGATGGCCGACCTGATCGCGTATCTGCTCGCGTCTGCAATCCAGCTGTGACCGGGAACCCACGATCCCGCAGTGGAGAGCAGGAACGGCACCATGCGCATCTGGGACCTGCACTGCCACCTCGTCGGTTTCGAGGGCCGCACGCCCGACGAACGGATGGCCCGGATCTGATCGCCTACGCCGATCGGATGGGGATCGAGCGGGTCTGCGTGTACATGGGGATGTCGCTCATCGCCGACCCGTCGCCCGACGAGCTCCGGCGGCAGAACGACCAGGTCCTGCAGGCCCTGGCCACCATCACGACCGGGCCTTCGGCTTCGCCTACGTCAGCCCGAACCACGTCGAGGCCAGCCTGGCGGAGATCGACCGACTGGTCGCGAATGGGCCGATGGTCGGCATCAAGCTCTGGGTGGCGCGGCGTTGCAACGATCCGGCGATCGACCCGATCATCCGCCGCGCCGCCGAGTTGAAGGCGCTGATCTTCCAGCACACCTGGATCAAGGCCGGCGGCAACCTGCCCGGCGAGTCGAGCCCGGCGGACCTGGTCGAGCTGGCCTCGCGATTCCCGACAGTCCCGCTGGTCTGCGGCCACACCGGCGGCGACTGGGAGCGCGGAATCCGCACGGTACGGGCACACCCGAACATCCGGGTCGACCTGGCGGGCTCCGACCCGACCGCCGGGTTCGTCGAGATGGCCGTGCGTGAGTTGGGGGCCGTCGCGTGCTCTACGGCAGCGACGCGGGCGGCCGTAGCTTCGCCTCGCAACTGGGCAAGGTTCACGGGGCCGAGATCACCGACGAGGCCCGCCGCTCGATCCTCGGCGAGAACCTCCGGCGGTTGCTCGCCCCAATCCTCCGCGAAAAGGGCATCCAGGCATGATCGACGTCAACGCCTACCTCCACCGCTGGCCGTTCCGCCGATTGCCGCTCGACGAGCCCGTCGCGCTGGTCCGCCGGCTCCAGGCCCTGGGCATCGAGCAGGCCTGGGTCGGCAGCCTCGACGCCCTGTTGCACGAGGACGTCGCCGCCGTCAACGCCCGTCTCGCCGACGACTGCCGGCGCCACGGCGAGGGCCTGCTTGTCCCGTTCGGCACGGTCAACCCCCGCCTGCCCGACTGGCGGGAAGACCTGCGCCGCTGCGCCGAGGTCCACCGCATGCCGGGCATCCGGCTGCATCCGAACTACCACGGCTACACCCTCGACGACCCGCGTCGCGCCAGAATTGTTCGGGTTGGCGAGCCAGCGCGGGGCTGATCGTTCAGATCGTCCTCAAGATGGAGGACGAGCGAACACAGCCCCACCTCTTGCGGGTGCCGACCGTGGATGTCAATCCTCTGCCCGACCTCGTCCGACAGGCTGAGGGAGTGAAGGTCATCCTGCTCAACGCCCTGCGCGACCTGCTGGGCGACCGGCTCACCGGTCTGGTTGCCGGGGGAAACGTCTCGGTCGATGTCGCGATGCTCGAAGGGGTCGGCGGGATCGCGAATCTGTGTTCGACAATCGGCCCTGAGCGCATACTCTTCGGGACATTCGCACCCGCGTTCGTGCCTGAATCCGCCGTGCTCAAGATGAAGGAATCGGCGCTCGATGCCCCCTGTCAGGACACGATACTTCAGGGGAATGCGCAGACGGTTGCTCGACGTCGACTCATCTTGAACCAAAGCGGCAATGGTAACGGGCCGCGACAGGAAGGCCCTCCCTGCCGCGGCCCGGTGATCTTGACCAATCGGCATCATGGCATATGAATTACCAGCCGCGACGATACGGGCCCCGTGGTCCATAGCCCCCACCGTACGCGCCTCGGTAGTGGTGATAGCCGCGGTTGTATCCCCCGCCATAGCCATAGCCATAGCCATAGCCACAGCCTGGGCCCGGCCCATAGGCCGGAATCCTCGGTCGTCCGTAATAGCCGCCACCATATCCGTAGCCCGACCCGTAGCCGGGACCATAGAGGCCGTACGGACTGTTGCCGATCGAGAGGCCGAAGCTGTTCCCGTAGAACGGCGACCGGCCGATGCTGAGGCCGAACCCCTGGGCCTTCGCCGGCGCGGCGCCAAGGGTCATCAAGCCACCGACGGTCAGAAAGCCCGTCAACGCCAGGATACGCATCGCCTTCATGTGACTTCTCCTCGTCCGGCGTGACTGTCCGGACATGAATGGGACTCGTGGTGCGGAACCTTGCTCCTGGAGATCGCGGCACCGGCTCCGCCCGGCCGCAACTGCCCGAGCCTGTTGACTCTCATTTCATGCCGCATGCCAGAAGGCTTTCGGGCCGTTCGCTACCGCGTCGAATTCGAGATTCGGCGGGGTTTTCCCAAGTTTTCCGCATGGTTCGCGAGGTCTCTCCCGCATCGGCCAGGTTGCTCGCGGCCATTGTGGTACCAGGATGCTGGCGACCGACGCGAGTTTGCACACGCGACAGCGACAAACAAGTCCCCCCCGAGACGCTGCCTCGGCGCGAGGTCGTCTCCGGGCGCGCACAGCCGTTCTCCTGACCCTCCTGTCGTGAGAAACCTGTGTGTCGTTCCGATCCCATCGGCCTCGAGAACCAGCCGCCCCTTGCGGGCCAACGGTCCGGGGATACGATAAAACTCCGTAGCTCACGCCACCGAGGAGACCTCTCGACAATGCACGCCACACCTTACACTCGGCTCGCTTTACTCCGTCTGCTTGCCATAATCATGCTGCTGGTAGACGGGGTGGGTTCCGCTCACGGACAGGACGAGCTGGGAGCCGCTGGCCTGGAACCGCTCGCGCGGATCTCGGACGAGGCCCCGCGTAACGTGGTCTTCATCCTGGTCGACGACCAACGCTACGATGCCCTCGGGTTCATGGATCACCCGTTTCTCAAGACTCCGAACCTCGACCGCCTGGCGCATGACGGCGTCCATCTGAAAAACGCCTTCGTGACGACCTCGCTCTGCTCGCCCAGCCGCGCGTCGATCCTCACCGGTCTGTATGCTCACAGGCACCGGGTCGTCGATAACCAGAACCCGGTCCCTCCCGGTACGATCTTCTTCCCCCAATATCTCCAGCGTGCCGGCTACGAGACGGGCTTCTTCGGCAAGTGGCACATGGGAGGGGCCAGCGACGACCCCCGTCCCGGCTTCGACCGCTGGGTGTCGTTCAAGGGCCAGGGCACGTATCTGCCCAGCCCCAACGGCCTGAACGTTGATGGCCGGCATGTTCCGCAGAAAGGTTACATCACCGACGAGCTGACCGATTACGCCCTCGACTGGTTGGGGGAACGAACCAGCGACAAACCGTTCTTCCTTTACCTGTCGCACAAGGCCGTTCATGCCCAGTTCATCCCCGCCGATCGACACAAGGGGCGTTATGATAACGCCCCCTTCGATCCCCCGGCGACGATGGCCGCCACACCCGAGAACCTCGCCGGTAAGCCAAGGTGGGTCATCGACCAGCGCAATAGCTGGCACGGCGTCGAGTACCCGTACCACTCCAATCTCAACATCGCCGAATTCTACCGCGACTACTGCGAAACCCTGCTGGCCGTCGACGACAGCGTCGGACGCATCCTCGAGTTCCTCAAGACGCGTGACATGCTCGATTCGACGCTCGTGATCTACATGGGAGACAACGGCTTCGCCTTCGGCGAACATGGTCTGATCGACAAGCGAACCGCCTATGAGGAGTCAATGCGGGTGCCGATGCTGATGCACTGCCCCGATCTGTTTCCGGGCGGCACGGTTGTCGACGGCATGGTCGCCAATATCGACGTCGGCCCCACGGTTCTGGAAGCCGCTGGGCTTGAGACGCCCGAGCACATGGACGGCCGCAGCTTCCTCAAGCTCGCTCGGGGCAAGGCCGATGGCTGGCGCACCGATCTACTTTACGAGTACTTCTGGGAGCGGAACTTCCCCCAGACGCCGACGATCCACGCCTTGCGCACCAACGAGCTCAAGTACATCCATTACTACGGCATCTGGGACACCGACGAGTTGTACAACATCCAGACCGACCCGCTCGAGACGACCAACCTGATCCATGACCCGGACCACGCGCAGTGCTTAAACGGCTGAAGGATGAGATGTTCGGCAAGCTGGAAGCAACGAACGGGATGTTCATCCCGATCAATCCTGACCGTGGCGGCTCGAATAACTTGCGGAACCCGCAGGGCTCACCCGTGGCCGACTTCCCACCCGAGTTCCTGGGCGAACCCACCCGCTGATGGAGGCCAACATGAATCGGTTCACGTTCTTGCTCGCGCTGATCATCCTCGGACTTTCGACGGTATCGCGTGCCGAGGCCCCCGACAACGAGGTCCGCACCGAGACGAGGACCTACAAGACGACGCCCCAGGGCGACCTGGGGATGATCCTTCAATATCCCGAGGGGTGGAACGCCTCGGACCACCGGCCGGCGATCGTCTTCTTCTTCGGCGGCGGCTGGACCAACGGTTCAACAGAGCAGTTTCTCGATCAGGCCGACGCCCTGGCGCGTCGGGGCATGGTCGCGGCCCGCGCGGACTATCGGGTCAAGTCACGCCAGGGTGTCACTCCTGACAAGTGCGTCGAGGACGCCCGTAGCGCCATGAGGTGGTTGAAGAAGCATGCCAGCGAGCTCGGGATCGATGCGAACCGCATCGTGGCTGCCGGTGGATCGGCTGGCGGCCACCTCGCGGCCTGCACCGTGACGGCCAATGCCCCCGATTCCGAGGACGATGATCGATCGATCTCGCCCCGGCCCAGCGCTTTGGTTTTGTTCAACCCGGTCGTTCGGTTCGACAACGTCCCGCAACTCGTCGAGCGAGTCGACGGCGATGCCGCCTTGGCCCGGCGTCTCTCGCCAACGCTGGATCTCGACTCGGAGAACCCGCCCGCCCTGCTGCTCTACGGCACCGAGGACCGTCTGCTCGCCCAGGGACAAGAATACGTCGATCGATCGAAGGCCGTCGGCGTCCGGGCCGAACTGTTCACGGCCGAGGGCGTCGGCCACGGCTTCTTCAACCGGCCACCCTGGAAGGAGCTCACCATAAAGCGGATGATCGAGTTCCTGGAATCGCTCGGTTACATCGACTCCAACGAGCACTGAGCCTCGTATCGAAGGGGCATCGAGCTCGCGGTGGGCCTGGAGGGGCGCGGGGCAAGGCCCCTCAGCGCCAGAGCCGGTCGCTGAACTCCTCGCTCGGCGCGGGCGTTCGATGGCCCTGCAGGGAACAGCCTTGCACCGCGGATCGGAAGAAGTGGTAAGGGCAGCCGGTCTTGAATCTCATGCGGACCCGACTCCGCCGACGATCGAGCGGTTCGACCCCGACGACCTCGCACTCGATCCAGTCAATCAGCCCGACTTCATGAAGGTAGACCCAGGCAACGGTTCCTCTCGGAAGTGGGTCCTCGACAATGAGTTGCACTCCATGCAGGCTGACGTCGACGAGGGCGACGTGGGTTGTTCGGTAGACTTCGCCTTCCCACCAGCCGAGCATCACCTTGCCGTCCGCCACATGACGACTCTCCGACCGCTGTTCAGCGCCCTACCTTTGTGTCGTATCAACATTCGCCCCTCGATCCATGAACCCCGGTCCTGTCCTCTGGGAGAACCCTAGGTCATGTCTCAGGGTGAGAGGGGAAAGACGGACCAGGCTCGGAAACCGATCAACGATAGTTCCGTCATTCCCTGCGTCCGCAGTTCGACGACTGTCGTGAGTGCGAGCTTTCTTTGAAATTCAGGAACAACGTATCAGGGCTGTTCTGGACTTACCCGGCCGACTTGACGCAGCGAAACCCGATGTGCGAGGCACCGCTGTCGATGGCCCCCTTGCCCCGCGTTCCGACCCGGTAACGGACGCAGTACTGATCGCTGCAAAGCAGCGATCCCCCGCGCTGGACCCTTTTCGGAACGTGCGGTTCGGCCGGGTCGAGGCTTGAATCCGGGCCTTTCGGGTCTCGCTTCGGGCTGTCACGGTAATAGTCGGCCCGATACCAGTCGGCGCACCATTCCCAGACGTTCCCCGCCATGTCGTAAAGCCCGTACCCGTTCGGGGGATACGTCGCGACGGGCGCCGTCCGTTCATGGCCATCCTCGCCGGTGTTCTCACTGGGAAACTGACCCTGCCAGGTATTGGCCATCCACTTGCCATCCGGGCGAAAGGTCTCGCCCCAGACGAATGTTTTGCGATCGAGCCCGCCGCGAGAGGCGTACTCCCACTCGGCCTCGGTTGGCAGCCGCTTGCCGGCCCACCGGGCGTATTCGTTGGCATCTTCGAAGCAGACGTGGACGACCGGGTGATCCATCCGGTCGTCGATGTTGCTGTCTGGGCCTTCGGGGTGCGTCCAACTCGCTCCCGGCACCCAGGCCCACCACTGGAGATGATTGTTCAGAGATGTCACCTGGTCCGGCGGCGTGAAAACCAGGGAACCGGGTACGAGGTTCGGCTCAAGCTGCTCGCGAGTCGGCGGCTCGACCTCCGGCGGAAGCTGCTTGATGACGTCTTCGTAGATCGGCTTGCGCTCCGCGACGGTCTTGTAGCCGGTGGCATCGACGAACTTCGCGAACTGAGCGTTCGTGACCTCGGTCCGGTCCATCCAGAAGCCGTCGAGAGTGACCTGATGCACCGGTTGCGCGTCGGGGAACCGTTCGTCTTCGTTGCCCATCCAGAACGTCCCACCCGGAACCCAAACCATTCCATCGGGAGCGGGACCGGGAGGAGAGGCGTCGTCGCGATTGTCATCGGCCTCGGCGATCCGGTAGACGGAATACGCCAGGGAGGAGCCAAGCCCCAGCCCACCGACGGCCCAGAGCCAGCGACGACGGCTCAGACGGCTCGTCGTCGGCTTCGGGTGGTTTTCCGTGGTCGGCGTACGGCGTCGCTTGCTCACGGGTTCGCCTCGCGTCGAAACTGAGTTGGGGAAGTCGCAATGGGAGCGATCTGATCAAGTTTATCAGCCAGAGTTGCGTGGTGGAAGCGCCCGGCTGGGTGCATCCTTGACCTGGTGCCGGAACGTCGAATCCTTCTCAGGATCCCGTCCCTCCCATCGTGTCATCGGACCGTCTCCGGGCCGGGAAGCAACCGGATTCCCGGAACGGCCGGAACCCGATGCCCCGGGCCGTCGCGGTCGAATTCCCAGACTTCGACCCAGCACGTCCAGTCGAGGGGCACCTGGGAGTACACCATCATATTCGTCCCGGAAGAACTCTGTTGGCCCGACAGGACAGGTGGGGACCGATCCGAGGAAACTGGCGGATTGCCCCGAAGGTCGACGATCACCTCGGTTTGAAACAGAGAATCGGTCCAGACCACCAGTCCGGAATCCATTACGTCGTAGGCATGCCGACCGGGACCAAGCTGGGCCTCGATCTGCTCGCGAACGAGGTCGACTCCTGAAAGCTTGTAGAAGCCCGCCAGCGCGTCGCGAACCGTAGCGCGCTCGGGCACGGACAGTTCGGGCAGCCAGCCCGCGTCGCTAACCCCGGCGACCAGCCAGCCGGACTGGTCCTCGAAGGCGATGACGAGCGTTTGATCCGGGTAGCCCTGGTGTTTCAGGCGGATGCAGACCCGGTTCGTCCCCAGACAGACTGCGTCCAGCGAGATCGCTTCACCTGCCAGCGACCGGCTGAGGTTGAGCAAGGCGAGGAACTCGCGACAGACGAAGAAGCGAACCGACTCCTCGACATGGTTCAGCTTGTCCCGGTATTTGCGACTCGGGCTCGGGAGTCTGCGCGACCCCAGGCTCGCTTTCCGCTCGGCCCGCCGCAATTTGGCGAAGAGCTTGGGGATCGTCCCGGAGTGGAAGCCGGGTCGAAGCAGCCGGGCCATCGTCTCGCCGTGGTTGCCGACGATCACGGGCCGGAGGTCACGGGGCCGGTTCGCCTCGTAGAGCTTCCAGTTTTCTTTGAACTCCCAGATCAGGAACCCGAAGATCCCGGGCACGATGAACTGAAGCGCCAGGGTCATCGCGCCGGCGGTGTCCCGGTGCAGATACAGGGGGGCGCCTGAATGGCCTTGTACATCGCCAGGATCACCGGAAACAGCACCTTGTGGGCGACCGTCACCATCGGGAAGTGCTTGATCGGGTTGACCTGGGGCTCGATGACCAGGTTGACCCCGAACCGCACGAGGTACGTGATGAAGAACCAGGCGAGACCAATCACCGCCTTGCCCGCTAGCATGATTGGGCCCTGGCCGCTCTTGAACCGGAGCCATTCGTCAATTGCGTAAAGGATGCGCTCGACCGTCTCCAGCAAGCGGTCGAAGGTCTCCATGATCAGCCGGAACACGCCCGGGATGAAGTCGCGTCGGAGCCGCTGCCAGAACCGCACGGCACGGTCGGCCAGGATCTCCTCGGCGTCTCGCCCGGCTCGAGAATTGAGCATCAGGGCCGCCGCGGCATACGCCACGGCACCCAGCAGCAGGGTGTCGGCCCGCGTCACGTCCAGGGCAGCCAGCACCGCGAGTGTGGGCAGAGTGAAGAGGAGCGGCTTGACGACCCATCGGGTCAGTTTCTTGAAGGGCCGACTGTTAACGATCGCCCGGACTACCGGGTGATCGAGAACCCAGGCCGGAACGTCGATGAGGAGCGTTCGGACCTTGGTGGCCGCCTGACGGATCGAACGGACGAACGACTGGCGGAACTTTAGTGAATTCACCAACCCGATAAGCAGGAAACCCAGCCCGATGAAGGTCGCCGTATGGAACAGGTGGACATGTATGTGCTTGCCGAAAAGGCTCATGGCCAGATGGATCAGGTGGTCCAGCCCATGGAGCAAGACGTACGCCCCACCGAACGGTAGGGTGATATAAAGCGTTACGAGGCGGCCGAACCGGGTGCCGAACCCCAGCGAACTCATCCGCTGGAGCCAGCGCAGGTAGACCTCACCCCGTCGATAAACACCGTCGATGCGTACGGCCAGGGCGCGGTCGGTTCGCAGCAACCGATCACCGTGCCAGAACTCGGCGATCCCGGCGAGGTCGGGCAACTTGAGCTTGCTCCGCGAGACGGCGTCTCGCAGGTCGCCCATGCTGAGAAAGCCCCGATCGACGACGCGATCCAGCAATTCCTCGGTTAGCTTCTCCAGCGCGACCTGTTCGGGGAGGTTCGAGGGCACCCAGCCGGTCTGAGCGAGCGTTTGCGCGACGACGGGGCGGAAAACCTCCCGAAGCTCTTGCTTCGAACGATCCACCGCCGTGTGGAGCAGAACCGCGAGCCGATCACGGTCAACCTCCGGGAGGCGAACCTTCGCCAGCCTTCTGCGGGCCGAGAAGAGATGCTGGCCAATTAGCACCTCGCGGTGGAACGGAAGTGGCCGCTTGATCGGCCGCTGGCCCATCGAGAGCGCCCATTCCACCAGGTCGACCGTGTAGATCTCGCGACCGTGGTCCAGGACGACTTTCTGAAGGTCGTACAGCAGCCGCGCCTCCCGGCTCCAGATCCCTCGGCCGGCACGGCTGGCGAGGGGAGGGAGGGCCCGTCGCCACTGCGAGACCTCGGATCCGCGAAGCCCTAGCGCGGGAACGAGTTGCTGGGCCAGTCGCTCCAACTCGCGACGGGCCGCCTCACGAGTGCTCTCCTCGCGACCCACGGGAGCAAACCGCGCAGCGCGGATCCGACGGATCGCCGCCCGCATGTGGTTTCCACGCGCGGCCGCCTGGTTGGCCTTTCGGACCAGGAATCGGTAGAGCCAGCGCGTGCGCACCCGGGGCTCAAGATCGGTCCTCTGTTCCTCGTCTTCCAGTGGAACGTAAGGCCCGGTTTCGTCTTCGTCATCTCGAACGGGGCCCGGCTCTGGCAGGTCGGGAGCACCAGGAGGGCGATAGTGCGCCAGCAGTCCGGGGATGTCCAAATCCTCGGCGAGAATCGTGTCGATACGCCCTGGGTCGCCCAGCGAGGGAAAGTGTCTGGGTAACATCTCCGGCGCGAAGTAACGCAGTTCGGCGAACAGCGACGCGAACTCCACGTAGCTGGTGATCGGGTCGCGGGCGTCCTGCAGGTAGTGCTCCTGGCGGAGGACGGAACGGATCTCATCGAACTCCGCCTGCCCGATCCGGTCGATGCGCTGGTGGATCCGGGCGAGGTCGAGAGTGCCCTCGGCCACCCGCCGCTTCAACGTCGCCTGAACGCGGGCTGGAGCCAGCACGCGCCAGGCGTCCAGCAAGCTCTCCTCGGCCGGCAGGGACGCGAGGTCGCTCGGATCGGGCCGGGCGATCAGGATCAGGGTCTCTGGCAGCTCGATCCCCGATGGCAAACCGAGTTCGTCGAGGTCGAGGAACGCCAGAGCCCGCTGACCGTCGATCGCGTAACCACGGCGGCCGATGGCGTGACGACCCAGCATGCCGACGCCTCGATCCTGACGGACGACCCGGCGCAAGATTCGTGCTTCGACGAGGAAAGCGTCCGGGTCGGCGTCGCGAATCGCCTGCTCCAGATCGGCGGGGGCCAGGACATCTGGATGATGTTCCGCCTTCCCCGACGCAACCGGGAACTTCATCTTTTCCAGTGCGGTTCGGCTGGTCATGATGCCGACCCTGCCCTGGAGCTGGCGTCCTGGGTCGAATTCGGGTCGATGCTCATGAAACGTGGACTCGTCATCGTCCCGGGTCCGATCGGTATGCACTTGGCAGTTGCGGGTTCTCGCAGCGACCATTATAGGCGAGATCGTCCCAACTCGCGCCGTCGAGTACCTAAACTCATCGAGCCCCCACAACGTCCGGAGCCGGGCCGTTGCCTGACCCCTCCCGTCGGTTATCCTGGAGCCATTCCCGTTCAGGTTCCTCGGGCCGCATGTCCCACGCTACGCTTTCCCACATATTGTGGTGTGATGCGAAAACGGGGGGTGCGAACCCGATGGACGCCCAATCCAGGATTTCCATGAAAGACATGAGACATGCGTGCCGGCTCCTTTGCAGTTTGCTGGCCTTCTGGGCGACGACCGGAGTATGTGCCGCGAACGAGCGCCGGTGAGGTCGCCGAGCCCGTTCGAGCTTCGTAATGGCGATCGGGTGGTCTTTCTCGGTGACGCATTCTTCGAACGCGAGCAGGACCGCGCGTACCTGGAAACCTGCATGACCTCCCGGTTCCCCGATCGCGACGTGACGTATCGCAACCTTGGTTGGAGTGGCGACACGGTCTTTGGCATTGCGAGGGCGCGATTCGGCACCCCGGAGGACGGATTTCGGAAGCTCGTGGAGGACGTCTCGGCGCAGCGCCCCACGGTGATCCTGCTCGCATACGGCATGAATGAGTCGTTCGCGGGCGAGTCGGGGCTGTCGAGGTTCATCGCGGGCTACAACCGATTGATTGAGGCTCTGGAGCCGACCGACGCCCGGCTCGTGCTAATCGGCCCGATTCGCCACGAGAACCTCGGTTCGCCCCTGCCCGATCCCTCGGAACACAATGAAGCAATCCGACTCTACCGCGATGCCATCCGGGACATCGCCCGCGTACGCGGGTTCCGGTTCGTGGACCTGTACGACAAAGATCTTGGGAACGATCCTCAAGGGGCCAGGCCCCAATCATATACGACCAATGGAATCCATTTGAATTCCCAGGGATACTGGAAGGTCGCCAAGGCGTTGGTGTCGGGGCTCGACCTGCCCGACAACCGTTGGGCCGTCGAGATCGAGGCGAAGGCGGGGAAGCCGGAGTCGGTCGGCACGTCGTTGAGCGGTATCGAGGTAACGCCTCGGGGCGTTCGATTTCGCACCCTGGACGCAAAACTCCCCTCGCTGCCCGCCCCGATCGCGAATGCCGGGCCCCGAGTTCCCGAGGAGCGATCCTTGAAGTCATCTCCTTGGCTCCCGGTCGATACCGGCTGGAGATCGATGGAACGACTGTCGCCTCGGCCACCGCGAAGGAATGGGCGAGCGGCGTCGCGATCCAGTCCGGTCCGAGTTCGATCAGGTCGAGCAACTGCGTCTCACCATTGTCGAGAAGAACGTCCTGTTCTTTCACCGCTGGCGTCCCCAGAACGAGACGTATCTCTACGGCTTCCGCAAGCATGAGCAAGGTCGCAACGCCGCCGAGGTTCCCGAGTTCGACCCGCTGATTGCCGAGAAGGAGGCGGAGATCGCCCACCTGCGTCGGCCCGTGCCGCACACATACGAGTTGATCCGCACCGACGAGGAGGAAACGGGCCGATGACCTGGCACCAATCATTGATGGTTCGCGTCGTTGTCCTTGTGCTGATCGTCCTTGGCAACCGGTCCGCCGTGGCCCAACAGGACGCCCCGGTTCCCGATCCCGACCCCGAACGCGAGCGCCAGACGTTCCGGCTCCCCGACGGGTTCGAGATCAACCTGTTCGCGTCCGATCCGATGATCGCCAAGCCGATTCAGATGAACTTCGACTCGCGAGGGCGCCTCTGGGTCGCCAGTTCAGAAGTCTATCCGCAGATCCGTCCGGGCCAGGAGGCGAACGACAAGGTGATCGTGCTGGAGGACAACGACGGTGACGGCACGGCCGACCATAGCACCGTCTTCGCCGACGGCTTGCTGGTGCCCACCGGCATCGCGCCTGGCGACGGTGGCGTGTACGTGGCCAATAGCACGGAACTCGTCCACCTGTCCGACACGGATGGCGATGGCAAGGCCGACGCGCGGCGGGTCGTCCTCTCGGGCTTCGGCACCGAGGACACCCACCACATGCTCCACACCTTCCGCTGGGGGCCGGACGGGGCCCTGTACTTCAACCAATCGATTTATATCCACAGCCATGTCGAGACGCCCCACGGCCCGCGACGGCTCAACGGCGGCGGCATCTGGCGGTTCCGCCCCCGGTCGATGGACCTGGAGGTCTTCGCGTACGGCCTGATCAACCCCTGGGGCCATCGGATCGATCCGTGGGGGCAGCACTTCGCCACCGACGGCGCCGGGGGCGAGGGGATCAACTACATGGTTCCGGGCGCCGTACTATGTCACCGCGCCCGAGGCCCCTCGTGTCCTGGCCGGTCTGAACCCCGGCAGCCCGAAACATTGTGGGCTGGAATTCGTCAGCGGTCGCCAGATGCCGGACGACTGGCAGGGGGACCTGATCACCTGCGACTTCCGTGCCCACCGCGTCTGCCGCTTCGAGCTCAGCGACGACGGCGTCCGGCTTCGCCTCGCGCGAGCAGCCCGAACTGATCACCTCCGATCACCCCGCCTTCCGCCCGATCGACGTGACGATGGGCCCGGACGGCGCGATCTACATCGCGGACTGGTACAACCCGATCATCCAGCACGGCGAGGTCGACTTCCGCGACCCCCGCCGCGACCACACCCACGGCCGGATCTGGCGCATCACCCATCGAGACCGTCCCCGCGTCGAGCGGCCGAAGCTGGTCGAGGCCCCGGTATCCGCCCTGCTCGAACGCGCTCGCGTCACCCGAAGACTGGACACGCCAGCATGCCCGTCGAGTGCTACACGAACGAGGTGCCGACGCGGTCCTGCCGGAGTTGGGCGCGTGGCTCGAACGGACCGAC
This sequence comes from uncultured Isosphaeraceae bacterium, assembly GCA_963779675.1. Classification (GTDB taxonomy): domain Bacteria; phylum Planctomycetota; class Planctomycetia; order Isosphaerales; family Isosphaeraceae; genus CAVZZM01. Next base: position 223,230 of record CAVZZM010000008.1, on the reverse strand, counting down.
CCGAACGGACTCGGTTCCCGGCAACTCGAAGCTCTCTGGCTCCACCAGGCGTTCGGCAAGGTGGAACCGGAGCTGCTCGCGTCGTTGCTCGAATCCCCCGATTATCGGGTTCGGGCGGCGGCCGTGCCTGTGGTGGGGGACTGGGCCGACCAGCTCGACGCCCCCCTCTCACTGCTGGGGCCGAGAGTGGTGGACGAGCACCCTCGGGTCCGCCTGGAAACCGTTCGCGCCCTGGCTCGATTCCCTGACCCGCACGCCGCCGAACTCGCCCTTCGGGCGCTGGACCAACCGAGGGACCGCTTCCTCGACTATGCCCTGTGGTTGACGGCCCGAGAGCTGGCTCCGTCCTGGGTTCCCGCCTTGCAGGCCGGGACCGTCGATTTTGACAAGAACCCGGACCATCTCCTGTTCGCATTGGAGGCCGCCGGATCGTCGGAAGTCGTCGGAACACTGCTGAAAACGCTCGCCGCGAGGGATGTCCCTGCTGACCAAGCCGCCGACCTGATGCGGCTGATCGGCACCCTCGGACGTCCAGACGACCTGGCCAGGGCCGTCGACGTGGCCCTTGACGATGAACGAACCGCCGAGGAGCGAGCGCGATGGCTGACCGCCCTGGTAGACGGGTCGGAAGCCCGGAACGTGCAGCCGACCGGAGATCTGGGCCCTCGTCTCGGTCAGGTTCTGGACGACGCCACGCAGGTTGCGGAGCAGGTTGCGGCGGCGCGTGCCCTGGGGGCTGGAAGCTCGGATCGCAGCGGCCCCGGTTGATCCGGATCGCTCGCGACAACGACGAGCGCCCGAGCCGGTCCGCCGCGCAGCGATCGAGTCACTGGCGCGGTTGGGGGGAGACGATTCGATCCGGGCTCTGGATCAACTGGCCGGATCAGACGATGCCCCGACGGTCCGAACCTCGGCCGTGGTGGCGCTGGCGCGGCTCGACCCGAAGCGGGCGGCCGAGCGTGCCCTGGCCTTGCTGAGCACGGGCGACCTGTCGAGAACGTTCCCGCCCTCTTCGCCGCGTTCGTGAACCGTCAAGGTGGTGCCCGGCAACTCGCCGCCGCACTCAAAGGAATGTCCCTACCGCCCGACATGGCCAAGCTCGGCGTTCGCGGGGCACGAGCCGCCGCGACTTCCGACCCGGCGCTGATCGAGGCGTTACGCACGGCCGGCGGCCTGGAATCGGCCGCGATGGCACTCTCGACCTCCGAGCGCGAGCATTTGGTGGCCGACGTGACCAGGATCGGCGATCCGGCCCGTGGGGAAGCCGTCTACCGGCGCGCCGACCTGGCCTGCCTGAACTGCCATGCGATCGCCGGAGCGGGTGGGCAGGTCGGCCCGGGCCTGGAGAGCATCGGTGCCAGCGCCCCGTCGACTACCTGCTCGACTCGATCCTCGAACCGGAGAAGGCGATCAAGGAGAACTACCATACGCTGGTGATCGCGACCGCCGACGGCCGCATCCTGAGCGGGACTGAAGGTTCGTCAGGACGATGAGGCGCTCGTGATTCGTGATGCGGATGACCGCGAGATCACCGTGGCCCTTGAGGACATCGACGAGCAGAAGGTCGGCGGCTCGCTCATGCCGGCCGGTCTGACCGAGGACATGACCCGCCAGGAACTCGTCGATCTCGTCCGGTTCCTGTCCGAGTTAGGGCAAGCTTGGGCCGTACTCGGTCTCCCCCGGTGATTCGGTCGCGCGTCGCTGGCGAATCCTGAAGCCGGGTAGCCCGGAACAGGCTCATGCATTGCGGCGGTTCGGTTACGTCGCGGCCATTCGCGGCGAGGAATCGTACCCGTGGGAACCGGCGTACAGCACGGTCCGCGGGGTTCTCCCCCGTTCCGACCTAACGGCCTTTGAAACTCTCGGCGCCCCGGTCCGCATGGCGTTGGCCCGTTGTGAGGTCGAAGTGACCATGCCGGGAGCGATCGCCTTGAAGCTGAACGTCCCTTCGGAACTGGTCGAGATCTGGGTCGATGGCGAAGAGATCGAAGGCCCGGCGGCGGGCGAACCGTTCGATCTGACGGCCGGTATCCATGCGCTGACCTTCGCCCTCCGGGTCGATTCGATCGAGGAGGAATTGCGCTGCGAACTTCTCGACGTTCCGGGTTCCCACGCGAGGGCCCGGTTCGTGCTCGGAAAATAGGTTCCGATCCTGCTCGCGGGGTGGGCGTGTCGAAACACCACCCACCCCGCGGTCGTCGTCGAGTTCAGGCCGATTTGCGCGTCTGGATCTTGCGAACGAGGTCCGTCGTGCTCAGGCCGTCGAGGCGCGGGCAGATGGCGATCTTGCCCCCATAGGATTCGACGATGTCGCGACCAACGACCGTCTCGGGAGTGTAGTCGCCCCCCTTGACCAGCACGTCCGGCTTGAGGGCCTCGATCAAGGCCATCGGCGTGTCATCGTCGAACAGGACCACCAGGTCGACGAAGGGGTAGAGTGAGAGCATCGTCGAGCGCTGGTCTTCCGAGACGATCGGCCGGTCCGGCCCTTTGAGGCGATGGATCGAGGCATCGGTGTTCAGGCCGAGCACCAGGAAATCCGCCTGGCCGCGGGCGAACTGGAGCAGGTGGGCGTGACCGTAATGCAGGATGTCGAAGCAGCCGTTCGTGAACGAGACCTTGCCGCCCGTACGTCGGACCTCGCGGATGCGCTCGATCGCCCGAGGGAGGTTGACGACCTTGTTCGAACGTTGAGGTGATTCCGAGGCCTCGTCGAGCAGGTGGCCGACGGAGATCGTCCCCACGCCGTACTGCCGGACCACGGCGCGACCGGCGAGGTTGGCGAGGGCACATGCATCGGCCATCTCGATGCCCGAGGCCAGCGCGATCGCCAGGCTAGCCGCCACGGCATCGCCGGCACCGGTCACGTCGAAGACTTCGACCGGCACGGTCGGGACATGGACATGCTTGAGCGGGCCGAAGGCCGATCGCCGGAACAGAGAGATGCCCTCGCTCTCGCGCGTGACCGCCAGCGCGGCCCCGGTCTGTTCGACCAGCGCGGCGGCCGCCGCCTCCAGGTCGGCGAGATCGGTGATGGGACGTTCGGCGGCGATCTCGGTCTCGCGAAGGTTCGGCGTCAGGACCGTCGCACCGGCGTAACGGCGGTAGTTCCGCCCGTTGGGGTCGACGACGACGGCGAGCTCCGGACTTGCGAGCCCCCTCCAGGGCGGCCCGGACCACTTCGGCGCAGAGCACGCCCTTGCCGTAGTCCTCCAGGATGACTGCGTCGGAACTCGCCGCGGCCTCGTAGGCGAGCTCGGCGAGCCGCTCGCGGACGCCCTCGTTGGGCTCGACGCGCCGCTCCCGATCGACGCGGAGCAATTGCTGATTGTGGGCGATGAATCGCGACTTCTCCGTCGTTGCGCGCGAAGGGTCGCTCAACAGGGCGTCGGTCAGACCAGGCTGGGTCGCCAGCAATGCCCGCAACTCGGCTGCGGATGCATCCTCTCCGATCAGGCCGACCATACGCACCGTCGACCCGAGGCCGACGGCCTTCATGGCGACGTTCGCGGCGCCGCCGGGCATCCGCTCGTCATCGGCGACTTCGAGTACCTGGATCGGCGCCTCGGGGCTCAGCCGACGGACCTGTCCGCGTACGTAACGGTCCAGCATCACGTCACCGATCACGGCCACGGCACACGGTCGCAGAGACCGGACCAGGGCCTCCAGCCGCGGATTGAGAACGCTCATCCTTAAGCCCTCAACATGCGGAGATTCCGGATCGCGAGGGCCCCACGCCACAAGCATCGCACATTCGGGCGATGCCGTCTTCAAGCGTTGTGAAAGGCCCCTCAAAGCCGGCATTGCGGAGCCGCGAGACATCGGCTTCCGTGAAGCTTTGATACTTTCCCTCAAGCGACGCCGGGAACGGCACGTACTCGATTCGACCACCCCCCAACCGCTCGATCACGATGCGGGCGATGTCGTTGAAGCTCCGACTCTGTCCGGTTCCCGAATTGTAGATCCCCCGGGCATTCGGTTGCGCGGCGAAGTGCAGGTTGATGTCCACCACGTCACCGACGTAGATGAAATCGCGCCGTTGCTCGCCATCGGCGTAACCGTCAGTCCCCTCGAACAGACGAGCGACGCCGGTCTGCACCAACTGATCGAGGATCTGAGTCACCATCGAGGCCATCCGGCCCTTGTGCGCTTTGCGCGGGCCGTACACATTGAAGTAACGGAGGCCGACCACCGTACTTTTGACTTCCGTCAGACGGCGCATGTAGTTGTCGAACAGGAGCTTGGAGAACGCGTAAACATTGAGCGGGTTCTCGCAATCGGGCGTCTCGGCGCATACCCGCGCTAGCCCGTAAACCGAGGCGCTGGAGGCGTAGACGAACGGCACCCGTCGGTCGAGCGCCCAGTGGAGCAACTCCTTCGAGAAGGTGTAGTTGTTGTCCATCATGTAGCGACCGTCTGGTTCGGTCGTGTCGGCACAGGCGCCCTGGTGGAGCAACGCCGTGGCCGCCAGTTCCGGGGCACCTCGGCGCACCCGATCGCGAAACTCCCGGAAGTCCATGTAATCGGCGAGATCGCAGTCGCGGAGGTTGCGAAATTTGTCCCCGTCGGTCAGGTCGTCGACGGCTAGGACATCGCGGATGCCCCGCTCGTTGAGGGCATGAACGAGATTGCTGCCGATGAAGCCGGCGGCGCCGGTGACAATGTACATCAGATCATCCCTGAGCGTTCGAAGGATGGGCAACACCCGCACGCCGTTGCGAGATGCCCAGATCCTAATCGACTGGCCCGGTTTCGAGTAGGGCGACTCTGCACGGAATTCGGGCCAGTTCCGATCGACCTTCCCGGCTTCCACCCACTCGGTTACTCTGCCTGGAGCCTGGATCTCATGGCAACGGAACGCGGGGGAATGGAAGAACATGGAGCTTCGGCCGGCAGCCTTTCTCGACCGGGATGGGACGATCATCGAGGAGGCGGATTACCTGAGCGACCCGTCGCGGCTTCGACTGCTTCCCGGCGCCGCGGAGGGCATCGGGCTGCTGAATCGGGCCGGCATTCAGGTGATCCTCGTTACGAACCAGGCAGGGATCGGGCGGGGGTACTTCACCCGTGACGTTGTCGAGACGATTCACACGCGGCTTCACAACGAGCTGGCCGCCGAGGAGGCCCACCTGGATGGGACTTATTACTGCCCGCATCATCCCTCAGATGGTTGCTCATGCCGAAAGCCCAATCCAGGATTACTATTACAGGCGGCACGCGAACACCGTATCGACTTGAGTGGGTCCGTGATGGTGGGTGACAAACGAAGCGATCTGGAGGCGGGCCGGGCGGTGGGTTGCCGGACGGTCCTCGTCCTGACAGGTTATGGTCCCGAATCGCTCCAGACCTTGGGGGAATCGGGGCACAGCCCGGATGGGATCGTGGCGGACCTGCACGAGGCCGTCACCTGGTTCCTGAATCGTCTCGACTCTTGAAGGTGGACCGCCACCGCGTGGGTGTCAGCGGTCGGCATCCTCCAGGATCTGTTGATAAAGGTCCTCGTGGGCTTCCATGACCGGCCCCGGCGTGCAGTGCTCCTCGAGGAGAACTCGGGCGGCCCGACGGTGACCCTCTCGCCGTACCGGATCACGCAGCAGGGCTTCGGTCCGTTCGATCATCCCGGCGTTGTCGTCGCTGATACCAGCGTGGGTTCCGTCGCGGGCTGGCAGGCCCTCAACGCCGTAGGCATTGGTGACCACCGGAACGCCAAAGGCGAACGACTCGAGAACCTTGAACTTCATGCCGCTGCTAGGGTTCGGTGCGTAGAGTTGCAAGTCGATGCCCCGGAAGTAGTTCGGGACGTCTGCGACATGGTCGTCGATTCTCACGTCAGCCCGGCCGAGGTGATCCCGGAACACTTCGCGGCGCCGACCCCTGCCAGATGGAGCCGGGCCTCCGGGACGCGCCGCTTGACTTCGGGCCAGAGGTCCTGGACCAGCCGCAGGCCCGCCGTGTAGCCGGGGGTCCAGTTGAATGAGGCGATCAGGCCGATCGTTGGGGGCCGGTCCCCTACGTGGGGATCGAGCATCGGGTACAGATCCAGGTCCATTGCGAAGGGGATCGACGTGACCCGGGACCTGGGGGCGAGGCAACGCATGTACTCGGCGAGACGTGGGCTCACGCCGATCAGGTTCCTGTAACCGCGTAGCACCCGGCCTTCCGCGGGGCGGCCACCCGTCGGAGGATCGCATCGTGAGCCGAGGTCACCGGCTGGTCGGCGAAGTCGATTTGCATCAGAAACGGAACCGAGAGGACGGCTCGCGGACGATGGGAGAGGCCCAGCCATCCGCACCAGGTTCCATCCAAGTGCAACAGGTCGAATCCCCGGGCCGCCTCCGCGTTAAAATCCTGGAACAGTTCCGGGCTGAGAATGTACGAGAATGGCCTGGTCATCGACCGGAACTTACCAAAGAGCCCCCGACTCTTCTGGTGGAGGAAGCAACGGACGTCGTAATCGGGCCGAGGGAAAAGGTCGAGGGTCTGCGAAATCTCCGACTCCGTGGAGCAGGGCACGTAGGCCACCACGCGATGCCCGCGCGCGACCAGTTCTCGCAGCAGTACATAATACCAGCGGCCCATCGCCTTCCCGAATGGCAGGGGCGGGTTGTGCAGGACCAGCAGGATGCGTTTCGGAGGCATGAGTTTCCTGTATCTCTGGAACGGAACGCCCAGTCGCGTCACACCCAGGCCGGGTGGAATCGCGTGGCATCGGGCCTACCTCGCAGGCCGTCTCAGGGGAAGGGTGATCGCGGACGATCGTTTACGGATTGGTTGCCTTGAAATGGAGCATATTGGGCCGCAACGCCTTGAGGATTGCGTCGGTGTCGTAGACGCAGCCGCCCCAGGTCCCGCCACTAACGGCCTGCAACGCGGCCCAGAGCCGCGTATCGTCGGGCAAGTCGGGGTCGGGTGTCAGCGCGGGGTGTGGGGTTCGCGTCGCCAGGACCTCGGATCCACGACCGGGTTCGAACTCGACGCCCTCGGCCCCAACAAGGTCCACCGACCCCTCAAGTCGGACCCTGTCGACGAGGATCCGGATGAGATCCCCATCGCGGACCCGCCCGATCGGTCCCCCCGCCAGGGCCTCGGGGCCGACGTGGCCGATGCACGCGCCGGTCGAAACCCCTGAGAACCGGGCGTCGGTCAGCACGGCCACATGCTTGCCAAACGCGAGGTACCGGAGGGCCGCGGTGATCTGATAAATCTCCTCCATCCCGGCGCCCATCGGGCCACGACCGATCAGCACCAGGACGTCCCCCTCCCGGATCGGGTTCGGGTCCTGACCCTTGATAGCGGCGATAGCGTCGGACTCGCGGGTGAAGACACGGGCCGGGCCGAGCTTGCGATAGACACCGTCCGCATCGACGACTGTCGGATCGATCGCGGTGCTCTTGATGACCGAACCCTCGGGAGCGAGGTTGCCACGGGGGAAGGTCACGGTGCTCGTCAGGCCCCGTTCTCGTGCCCTCGACGGACTCATGATAACATCGTCGGGATCAACGCCGTCTTCCGTGAAGAGGCGGTCGCGAAGCCGGGCGCGGCGTTCGCTGGTCGCCCACCAATCGAGGACACTGCCCAGTGTTGTGCCAGTTGCCGTCAAGGCGGAATCATCCAAAAGACCAAGGTCGCGCAGATGGACCATAACCTCCGGCACCCCGCCGGCCAGGTAGGCGCGAACCGTCGGGTGGTACTCAGGCCCGTTCGGCAGGACGCTGACCAGTCGAGGGACCTTGAGGTTGACCTCGTGCCAGTCGTCGACGGTCGGTCGTCTCAATCCGGCGGCGAAGGCGATCGCCGGGATGTGCAGCAACAGGTTCGTGGACCCACCGAAGGCGGCGTGGACGGCCATCGCGTTGCGCACCGCGGCGTCGGTCAGGATGTCTCGGGTTGCGAGGCCGGCCCCCGCGAGGTCGATCAGGGCCTGCGCTGAGCGTCGGGCCAGGTCCCGCCAGATCGGCTGGCCGGAGGGGGCCAGCGCGGCGTGCGGGACGGTCAGACCGAGTGCCTCCGCCACGACCTGCGAGGTGGCGGCCGTTCCCAGGAACTGGCACCCGCCGCCGGGGCTGGCGCAGGCCCGGCATCCCAACTCAGCCGCCTCCTGAATCGAGAGTTCGCCGTGAGAATACCTCGCTCCGATCGACTGCACCTTACCGGCATCTTCACCGTGAGCCGGCGGCAAGGTGACGCCCCCAGGCACGAACACACCAGGCAGCGAGTTCATCCCGGCCAGGGCGATCATCATGGCCGGCGCCCCCTTGTCGCAGGTCGCGATCCCGAGAACGCCCCGGCGCCTCGGTAGAGAGCGAATCAACCGGCGAAGGACAATGGCGGCATCGTTGCGATAAGGAAGGCTATCCATCATGCCGGGTGTGCCCTGCGTTCGACCGTCGCAGGGGTCGCTCACCATCCCGGCGAAGGGCACCGCTCCACGTTCACGCAACGCGTTGGCCGCCTCCTCGACAAGCAGACCGATCTCGAAATGACCTGTATGATAACCGAGGGCGATCGGTCTCCCATCCGGGTCGCGTAGCCCCCCCAGCGTACTCAGGATGAGGTAGGGGTCGCCGGCCACCCGCGACACGTCCCAGCCCATGCCGGCGTTCTGGCTTAACCCGAAGAGGTCGCCCGAGGGCCACTCGCGAAGCATGTCGTCGGTCAAAGGCAACGCCCCCGACGGTCCATCCGCCCGTGTCCGCACGGCAAGGAGGTTCGGATCGTGCATCGCCATCAGGTCGGCGACTCGCTGTGGGCCGGTCGTGGGGGTAGTCGCCATGAGGGAGAGGACTCTCACTTATCTCAGGGTGCGGGGACGTCTTGGCCCGCGTCGGGACCCGACGCTTCATGATAGCAGCCTTCGGTACTTCCCCCAACGCCCCGGACGACGATCTCGAGCGGATTGAGGTCTGGGCCACACGGTGGTTCGAGGGAAGTCCACGGAATGCCCAGGACAATTGGCACCGGAAATGCTGTTCTTCGTGAGGACAGACGGCGGTCGTTCCGTAATCTTCGGGTTATTTGAACGATCAGTACATTCAGAACACACTCATGATTGGAGATGTCCCATGATCGGAAGTATTATCGGCTGGATCCTGTTCGGTTTGGTCGCGGGCGCCATCGCTCGGTTGCTTCATCCGGGCAAGGATAGTATGGGTTGGGTCGGCACCTTGCTCCTCGGCGTGGTCGGGTCGCTGGTCGGCGGCGGGGTCGCCTGGATGCTCAGGCTAGGAACGTCACCTTATGAGCCGGCCGGCTGGATCCTGTCGATCATCGGCGCGATCGTTCTGCTCGCGTTCGGGTTCTTCGGGGCCAATGCCCGACGCCCCCGGACGCCCTGAGATCACAACGTAATCCGCGAGAGCGAAAGACGCGGTTCGGCACGAGACAGGTTCGGGTCGGGCCGCGTTGTTCCTGGAGGGTTCTTGGTGGGTGCGAAATCCGTCAACATCGCTCGATCCCGTCCGAGCCCGAGTCAACCGACCACGGAGACGGGGACGGACGCCTTGCTGGAGCGGATTGCCTGGCTGATGGATAACTCCATCGGCATCCCGGGCACCCGGTTTCGGCTGGGGATCGATGCGTTGCTTGGGTTGCTCCCCGGTGCCGGGGATTTTGTCAGCGCCGTGATTCAGACTGGCCTGGTCTTCCTTGCAGTCACCCGCTACAAGGTCCCCCGGTCGGTGGCCGCACGGATGGCCGCGAACGTTCTCGTCGACATGGGGTTGGGCTCGGTCCCCCTGATCGGCGACCTCTTCGACGTCGGCTTCAAGGCCAACAGCCGGAACCTCCGCCTCCTCAAACAGGTCCAGGCCCAGGCGCCGGAGAGTTTGGAACGAGAGCGGCTCTCGAAATCCTCGCGAAACTACCTGCTCGCCCTCGGAGCGGCCCTGGGCGTCGGATTGATGCTGTTGCTAGTCGGTACGATTGCTCTGGGGGTCTGGCTGTTCAGCGTCCTGTCGAGGACCGCCTGAACCTCGAAGTGGTCCAGGCCCCGACTCAATTTCAAGGCCCGCGGCCCAGGACAATTTTGGGCGGCGGGCCTTGAGAGAATTGTGTGAATCTCATTCGGCGTCACATCAGTTCGGGAAGGGGCCTGCCGCTTTTCACCAGCCGGATCGGTTGACCGTCGGGGGTTGCAAGCCGACGTTCCGGGTCGATTCCGAGTGCGAAGAAAAGGGACGCCGCGAGGTCGGACGGCGTGATGGGGCGATCGATCGGGGAATCCCCCGTCTCGTCAGTCTGGCCGATGACTGCCCCGCGCGGCATTCCGCCGCCTGCCATCAGGATACTGTTGGCCCGGCCGTGGTGATCGCGGCCGGCGTTGCCGTTGATTTTCGGCGTGCGCCCGAATTCGCCCATCATGACAACCAGGGTGCTTTCGAGCATTCCCCGGGCCTCGAGATCGCCGATCAGAGCGGCGACGCCGCGGTCGATTGGCGGGGCGAGTTGGTCACGGATCGTGGGGAAGTTCTGGACGTGGGTGTCCCAGGCAACCGCGCTTCCCCCGCCACGGTCCGTGACCGTCACGAACGCGACCCCCGCGTCCACCAACCGACGCGCCAGGAGGCATGCCTGGCCAATCGGTGTGCGACCATAGCGTTCCCGGGTGGCGTCGCTCTCGGCGTCAATCTGAAACGCGGATTGCGCAGCGTTGGAGGTCAGCAGGTCGTAGGCTTGCTCGGCGAACGAGTCGCGACTCGTCGTCAACGCGGTCTCGGGAACGTCGTGCGCGAACTGATCCAGCGTCTCGACCATTTTCCGGCGCCGCAGGAGCCGTTCGAGCGTGAGTCGATCGGGTGGGGTGAGATCGCGGACGCGGAAATTGCCCTGGTTCGGGTCGCCTCCCACGACGAAGGGGTCGAACGCCGGCGTGAGATACCCGCTCGTGGCGAACGCCGGGGCATCGGGGACGGCGACGTAAGGGGGCAGCGTGCTTGTGCCAAACCCTCGAATCCGGGCCGTCACGCTTCCGTAACTCGGGTAAACCAGGGCCGGGCTGGGCCGATAGCCGGTCATCAGATGGTGGGTCGCACGGTCATGTTCGGCTTCCGGCGAGGTGACGCTGCGAATCAGCGTGGCGCGGTCCATGAACCTCGCGAGTTCGGGGAAGACCTCGCTGATCTGGACGCCGGGAACCGAGGTGTCGATCGGGTTGAACTCACCACGCACGTCGGGAGGGGCGTCCGGCTTCGGGTCGAACGTGTCGAGATGGGACGGCCCGCCCGCCAGCCAGATGAGAATGCACGCCCGGGCCCGGGCCGGTGGGTCATGCGAACCATAGGCGTCGGCCTCGCCCGCCGCTCGTGCCCGGAGCCGCAGCAGGTCTGCCAGACCGAAGCCCCAGGCGCTCAGGACGCCCGCGCGGAGCAAGTCGCGCCGACTTGGACCGTCGCACTGCCGACCGTTCCGGGAAGGTCTCATGAGGAAGCCTCCGAGAGAGGAGGGGAAATTCACCACGGAGACACGGAGAACACGGAGAAGAGAAAACAGGAGAACATGACAAATTCAAAAAGCATTTATTTCAAAACTCAAAAATTTTTCTCATTGTTTTTGTCATTTCATACTTCTCTTCTTCTCTTCTCCGTGCCCTCCGCGTCTCCGTGGTGAGTCCCCCTCAATGGTTGAACGCGAATTCCCGAGAATTCAGCAAGGCCCAGAACAGGTCCTCAGCCGTTTCCCGCATCGATCCGGCGGACTCCAGTTCCGTGGTCCAGAACGACCGTTCCTCGGGGGTCGGATACCGGCACAGGGTACGAAGGTAGAGGCTCTCCACAAGGTCGCCTGGCCCGATGTCGTACTCCAGAGAATTGTCGAGGTAGCCGTCGAGGTGGGCCACCTTGCCGTCGATCACGTCGCCGCCGATCAGCATGAGCGCCTGTCGCAGACTCAGGGCGGGCGTGGCCACGGACGCGCAGCCGTTGGTTCGCTCACAACGCCCGAACGTGTCGAGGATCGCGCTGGGCGTGGCCGGATCGAAGACATCGATGGCTCGTGCCGTTCCGGGCCGTCGGTTGGGATACACGTTCGGCACGTCGGTGGCGTGCGCCAGGGCATCCGCCATCTGATGCGCTGTGAGAGGACGGGGCAACTGATGCGAGAAGAACCGCCGATCGTCCTCGTTGCCCGGAACCGGGGCCGATGAAAGCCCGTAGGCATACGAGGTCGCCACGGTGCGGATCAGGTCGCGCAGGTCGAAGCCGCTCTCGACAAAGTGTCCCGCCAGTGCATCGAGTAGTTCGGGATGCACGGGAGGGTTCGCCGCCGACAGATCGTCGGCCGGGTCCGCGAGGCCGCGGCCGAAGAACTGAGCCCAGACCCAGTTCGACGCGGCTCGGGCGAAGTAGGGGTTCTCCGGGGCGGTCATCCATAACGCCAGGGCCCGGCGCGGGTCCTCGCCGCTCGCCACCTCGACCGTCGTGCCGTCGAGCAACCGCGGGGCGACCGCCTCTCCGGTGCGCAGATGAACGACCTGGCCCTCGGGATTGATCGTGACGCCTGGTTCAGCGGTCATCATCATGCCGCCGGGCATCATCGGGTTGCCGTACTGAACCTTCGCGAAGACGGCGGCGAGGCCGTAGTAATCGTCCTGGGTCCAGACGTCGAACGGATGGTCGTGACACTGGGCGCAGCGGATGCGGAGCCCCAGGAAGCGCTGGGCAGTCAACTCGGCACGGGCCTTGGCATCAGGGCCGTCCAGAGCGTAATTGGCGGGGCCACCTTCCTTGACGGTGGGATTGCCCGTCGCCGTGAGGAGCTGGACGACCATCTCGTCCCAGGGGGCATTCTCCGCGAGCTGCTGCTGGAGCCACATCTGGTAATAGCCGGCGCCCGGGAAGCGGTTCGAGGTGATCTGCAGCAGGTCGCCGAACTTGATCGCCCAGAACTGGAGAAACTCGCGGCGCGACATCAACTCGTCGACTTTCCGGCGCGCTTCTCCGGGGCCGTGTCGTCCACAAATGACCGGATCTCGTCGGGACGGGGGAGTTCCCCGGTCAGGTCGAGGGAGACGCGGCGCAAGAAGCGTGCGTCGTCGGCCGGTGGGCTGGGCGGTACCTTCAGTCGTTCGAGCCGTTCGATGAGCTTCTCATCGATCACGTTGTGACGCGGCAACGCGGCGAAATCGAAAGCGAGGTCCGGGTTGATCGGCGCGGCGATCCGCACCGGGATCACCTCGGACTGAAATCGAATGATCAGGTCCGTCTCGGCGCGACGGAGTAACCGGGCTCGCCCCTGTTCGTCGACGATCGCGGACGAATCGTCATTGGTCCGGAAGGTGGCCAGGCGCGTGACATCGCGCCGGTGGTCGTCCGCGTAATGGGCCACGACGCGAAGCTGCCGCGGGCCGGGTTCGTCGAGCCAGATCGTCTCCGGCTCCACGGTGACGTCAACGACCGGACCATGTGTGCTTCCGCGCACCCGAGGCGCCCCCTCGCCGATCCAGGCGATCAAGGTGTTGCAGGCATCGGAGTCAGCCGGCAGCCGAACGCCTCCGCCATGAGGTACGCGGCCGGTCGCCTTGCGGATGAGCAAGCTCTCCTCGGGCCGGAACCCATCAATCCGGCGTCCCCCGGCCTCGCGAGAGATCGCCCGGTGGTCCGCTTCCGGGTCGTAGCCAAACAGGGAGAGGTGAAAGCCGTTCTGGCCCTCGGCCCGGCCGTGGCAACCACCCGTGTTGCAGCCGTTACGGGTGAAGATCGGCACGATGTCCGCCGCGAAATCCCAGGGGCGTTCGGTGTTGGAGAGCACCCGCACACTCACCGTCGTCTCGGCGATCAGACGGTCCTGCTCATGGGCGCGAATGACGGCCTCACCGGTGCCGACCGGACGTGCGTAGCCTCCCGGTTCAATCGAGATAACCCCTTCCGGTTCGACGCTCCACGTCGCGGCGTTCGGCAGTTCAACCCGGTCGCCAGGGCCCAGAGACGCTTCCACGAGATACTGCACGGCCGGGTCGCCCGGCATCAGGACCGCCTCTTCCGGAATGATCCGGTAAGTCAGCCGGTCCAGTTCAGGCTCGGAGTTGCTGGGGGGCCCGATTCGAGTGCCGAGCCCGGTGCCTGGACTTCGGTCCGTGCCGCCTGGACCGGTGAACCGGGGGGCGTTCGGTGACACCCCGCGACGGCAAGGACGAACGAGAGCACGCCGATTAATTGTGCCAGCCGCGTCATGATCGCCGTCCTCGTTGGGGTTCCGAGATCGTCGCGCCGGATGGCTCCTCCCCGTTGAAGGGTCAGACACTTAATCCTAATGAACTAAGAGACGTAACGCAAGAGAAAATCCAAATTTTCGAGCGTGTCCCGGCTGCCAGAGTCCCCAGCCTCTTGAAGGGCCCTGGCCCGTTCTGGTACCCACGTCACATCCCCGAAATCCGCCCGCAATCTTTTACCATGATTGAAGTTCCGTCAAATGGGTTCGTTTCGCAAAATGGCTGAGGCCGCGTTGTTTCGGGGGTTCCCCCGCAGTGATGTCCGTCCCACTGGGTCGAGTTGCCAGAGAGCCGGAAACCGGGGCATAACGATCCCGTATCGATATCATCGCAATCGACGCTTCGGGACTTCTGGCAAAAACAATCTGGCGGATGAGGCCCTGGTGACTGGGCCGCAAGGACGGTACTTCCCAGTGGTCTCCTTGCCGGGATGGTCGGCATCCAAGCCCGTCCCGGATGCAAGCGACTTTCAGTCCGAGAACTTCTCGACCTCCCGGATGAGGGCCCGGTTGAAACTCGGGAATGACCCCAAGGGATTCGGGGAACTGCTTGACGGTCCCGCCGGGGCGAGTATCATTTCGGTGGTGACAGTCTGTACGGATCGCACGGAAACCAACACGTGGAACTGACCCCCGCGGCCCAGAAGTTTGTGCTCCACTGGGGCGAGATGGGCCAGGCCTGGGGCATCAATCGGACGATGGCTCAGGTTCACGCCCTGCTGTTCATCGCCCCCGAAGCGCTCGATGCCGAGGAGATCAGCCACCTGCTGGATGTCAGCCGATCGAACGTGTCGACGAGTCTTCGCGAGCTGATCACCTGGGGGGTCGTGAAACGCGTTCATATCATCGGAGACCGTCGCGACCGTTTCGAGGCGCTCAAGGACGTGATGGAGACGTTCCGGGTCATCATGGCCGAGCGTAAGCGCCGGGAGATGGACCCGACCATCTCTCTGCTGGAACACTGCGTCGAGGAAGCGCAACAGGGCGACGAGCACGAGGCTTACACTCGTGAGCAACTCGAGAAAATGCTCGAGTTCACGAGGATGGTGACGGCCTGGTACAGCCAGATTGATCGTCTTCCAACCGGCGCGCTCCATCGCCTCTTCCGTGGAGGGGCCCGGCTGGCCAAGCTTTTCGGCGGTGGCCCCCAGGGCCAGGCACCCCCCGTTGAAAACGTCGAGGACGACGAGCCGTCCCCGAGCGAGTAGACGTGCCAGCGCGGCGCGATCATCCGTAGCTCGACTGGTTGCGCTGAACCGACTTCCCGGGAAGGATGCTCAGAACGGCGTCGCTCCGGTGGGAACGGGCGCGGCGGGCTTTGGCCGGGGCTGCGCACGTGCGGGAGGTGGTGCGGCGGGCTTCGGCGCCTCGAGACGGAACGAGTTGAAGAACGTTTCCGTTCGTCTCGAGCGAACCTCCTCAGAAGCACCCTCGACGCTGAGCAGGAACCAGCGATCCTGCCCGGTCAAGTATGTTCGCACGCGACGGACGGGCCCCTTGCGGCCCCCCCGTCGGTCGTTGGTTCCAGCGAGAAGTCCAGCCCCTTCAAATCGTCGATCGTGATCGCCCGCTCGCCGGTGACGCGCCGGCCGGCTTGCTCGGCGGCGATGAGGTCGCGACCGCGCTGAAGGGCCTCGCGAATGTCGGTCGATTCAGAGACGGCAAGCTCGGGAGGCGAGGGACCGTAGCGAATTGAATACGTCAGTCTGTCTTCCTGTGAAGTGTACGTTGTCATCGCGGGCGTTGACTTGTCGTTCGGAGCGGGGGATTGCTTTGGGGTGCCCGGGAGGAAGACGCGGAAGCCACCTCCGGACGGGGAAAACGCCGACCATCGGGGCGAGGGAGGGGTGTCTGCCAGACCGACCGATTCCCGGTACGCACTCTCGTAACCTTCGAACAACTCGTCGTCGAGGTATCGAAGAATGAGAGATTCCGTGTCCGCCAGCCGGGCCTGGGCGGTGCGGGTCAGAACGGGCACCTTTTGCTCCTTCTGCCGACGCTCCCCTCGCGCCGGATCTGTTCCAGACGATCGACGAAAACCTGCGACGGTGGCAACTCGTGGTATTGATCGAGCAGGACCTTGACGTCATCCCAGGCCTCGCCGGCGATCCGGGACTGAAGCAGGGCATCGAGCCGTGCCCGGGTGGCCACCATGTCGACGACCTCGTCACGCAGCGCATCGAGTTGAGCTTCGAGGGCCACCGCCTCCGACATCGGGCTGACCCGAACTACGCGCTCCTCGGTCGTCTCGCCGGGCAGCATGGGAAACTCGGCGAGCGGCTCGACCCCACCAGCCAGGAGGCGCAAGGTGACAAGCCCGTCCGACAGATCGGCCGGTATGCGAATACGCCCCTCCCGGTCGGTCGAGCCCACCAGTTTCGGCTCCGCGTTGGGGCCAGCCCTCCAGGTCAACGTGTATCCGGCCGCCGGCCGGTTATCGGGCGGCCTCGTCTCGAACCGAAAGGGCGACGAAACCCGAGCCGGCTTTACCCCCACGGCGACAAGCCGGTGACGCCCGATGATCCGTCGGCTGAGAGGGTCGCGAAGGCTGCTGATGACGGAACAGCGGATCATTGAGCCGTCGTGCTCCTCGACCCGCAAATACGACCATCCGATCGGCGCGACCTGACGAACCGTTCCGTCCGGCTTGAGGAAGATCCGGACCGGGACGAGCAATGCCCCCTTGGGGACGACAGCCCCGATCGGGTCGGCGGGTGCCAGGGTCGCTCCTTGCACGGTGACACGAACACCTCCATCAACCTCCGCCCCGATCTCGGCGGTCGGGGTGAACAGAGTGACGGACAGCCTCAGAAGCGAGCGCGCCGCATCCTCTGGGAACGGAGCGTTGAATGCGTGAACCGGCCCAAGCAGGCCGGTCAGGGTGTCGTAGACGCGTCCGGTCAGGGCGTATCCCCCGTTTCCATCCGAGTCGATCCGAATCATCCAGAGCTTGTCCACGCCGTCCGCCAGGGGCGCCAGCGACTCGGCGGAAACCTGCTCCAGATCGAGCCCGAGCAACGGCCCGTCGCCGGTCGCGACGTTCAGGTCCCAGGGCGCGCCGACGAACCGATCGACCAAGGCGTGCCAGTCCTTGATGAGCCGCTCTCGGCCCTCGTCGTCGAGCCGGGAGTCGGGGCTCGCGACCACCCAGACTCGGATCGCGTAGGGCCGCTGTTCCACGGGCAGGGCCGACTTCGGTGTCGTGGTGGGCCTCTTCTCAGCAACCTCACTCTCGCTAGCGCGCGAACCTGGGAAAGACGTCTTCGGCGTGTTGTCGTCCCCAGTCGCGGGAGGGTTCGCCTGCCAGGCGGCGCCGAGCCCCAGCAACAAGGCGGTCGGGAGGAAAAGTTGCCGCGTGAGCCGGCTCACCACGGGTCGCGGGCGAACCAGGGTTCGATCTCCCATCGTTCGATCCCTTGATACAGGTCGTTCGACTCGTCGGCCGGGCCCTTGAGCCGGCCCCGCCAGGCGTAGTGATCCTGAAGTTGCCAGAGGGGGATGATCGGCAGTTCGTCGCGGACCTCGCGGTCGAGCTGAATGACGATCCCCCGCGCGGTGGGGAACTCCGGGGCGTGCTCCAGTCCCAGGAGCAATTGCAGGATGCGCGGGCTGGCGATGGCCCCCAGGGAGTCGGTGCTCGTCGGCGCGTCGTAGCCGGGGCAGATCAGCGGGCCGACGTCCGCCACCGGTTCGGGACACGTCAGGGCGCGGTAGGCGATGTCGAACCGCCGTCCCGAGCGAAGATCGGTCTCCAGCGTCGACTCCGGCCGCTCCACCGCCTCGATCTCCAGGCCCGCGGCCCGCGGAGCGACTCGGCGATCTTCGGGGCGGCGAGCCGGGCCTCGGGGGTCGCGGGATATTCGAAGGTCAGCTTGATCGGCCCCGATTCCATTTCCTGCACGCGCCGCCGCGACGAGCATCCGGGCCATCAGCGCGTTGTGTTCGAGCGGTTCGACACCCGGCGCGTTGCCGTAGCTGTCCACGGGGAAGACGCCGTCCGACGGGCGGTTTTCCGCATCCGGATCTCGTCCCAGCAAGGTCTCTTCGAGGATCGTCTCGCGATCGACCGCGTAAGAGATTGCCCGACGCAGCATGCGGTTGGAGAGGACCACGGTGCGACCGTCGAGGGCGAGGAAATGGAGCCTGGCTAGGGTGTACCGCCCGACGCCATAGTCCTTATCAGCCGAGACCTCCGCGACGCGATTCGCCGGCAGATGTTCGACCAGGCTAACCTCTCCGCGCTGCAACGCCCGGACAGCGTTGGAACCATCCGGCACCCGGACCTCGCGAATCCGTCGAATTGCGACCGCCTGGCTGTCCGAGGCTGCGAAGGTGGCGGTGGAGTCGGTAATCGACCGGAGAATGAACGGGCCGTCTCCCACCACCTGCCGGGAACCGTCGGCCATCGGGACCAGACCGTCACGGCCTGCGTGGGCCGGGCCGATCGGGCCTCGCAACCACGCCTCGGGTTTGAGGGGAGTACGCCGTAGCGAGATCAGGACGCGATGCGGGTCGACCAGTTCGACCCGATCCAGCAGGTCCTCCCAGCGAGCGCTGTAGCGGGGCGAGTTGGGGTCGGCCCGTTCCGCCAGGGATCGGACGACATCGATGGCCGTCACAGGCCCCGAGCCATCGGACCACGAGGGGCCGGTTCGAAGGGTGAGGTCGAGCCGTCGGCCGAGGTCGGCCACTTCAAGGTTCGCGGCCAGTTGATCGGTTCGACGGCCGCGCAAGGCGTCCTCGTCGTCGGCCGCCAGGATGGGCAGGTAGAGCAGCCGCGAGGCCCGGGCATCGGCCGGCGATCGGACCCAGGGCCAACGGGACGGGGCACGTCGGAGACCGCGACATCCAGGGTCGGAAGGCGCGGCGAACGCCTCTCGATAGAGGGCTTCGGCATCCTCCAGGTCCGGCCAGACGTGCAGGGCATCGGCCAGCAGGTCCAGCTCGCGATGCCGGGTCGTCGGCGGCCTGCGGCCCGCTCGGCGAGGTCCTGGGACTTTTGGACGAACAGCCCCCGCAACTCGGCCGCGATCGGGTGATCGGCTGCGAACCCGCTCAATTCGTGGAGGATCGCGACGCCCCTCAGGGTATGCCCCTTGCTCGAAGGCACGCTTGACCCGGCTCACCGTATCCCTTCGCCAGCTTGTCGAGCAGGTCGGGAAAGTCCGGCCGGCGCATAGAGTTCCCGCAATAACCGCAGGCCGTGCTCCGCATCGTTCTTGAGAAGGGCGTCCGAGGCTTCTTCGAAGAGCAGGCGATCGACGTGCTCCTGAAGTCCCTTCCAGTCGCCGGCCCGGTTCTTGATGAGAAGGTAATGCTCGAAGGCCTTCGCGAAGTTCCGCTGAGCGACCAGCCGTTCCCCCGCGGCCAGCAGCATGTCCTCGAAGTACTCGATCGACCGGATGCTTGTTCGCTTGACCTTGTAGACGTTCGGGTCGTTGAGCGGCTTGACGTTCAGCTCGGCGATCTGATCGGCCGCCTTCTTCGCTTCCTCGGCACGCGACTTCCGGGCGGCGAGTTCTTCCTTCTGGCTGGGCAGGAGAATGTTCCCCTCGCGAGGGATCGTGTTCTCCCGATCGGCGACTCGCTGCGCGAGCCTGGAGTCGTACTCCGGCAGAGGACGCGGGCTGATCGGCTCGATCTCCAGAGTGGTGCCGTCGTTCAGCGTGATCCGGTCGAAGGGGGGCGTTCGCAGGAGGTCACGCCCGGGAACCACCGCCTCGCCTTGACCCAACCCAATGCGCGGAGCGACCACCGAGGCCGTCAGCACGACCGCCGAGGTCAGGACGACGGCGGCCGCTCGAGAGATTGGTCGAGTCCACGACATGGGGCTCGTTCCTTGTCGAGAGGGAAGTGACAGGATCGACGATTGGTGAAAACGACCTGGGAGGTGACGACGAAATCATACCGGGACCAGACTTGCGGTCGCGAGGCTCACGAGAGCCTTGCCGCGATCTCGCGCATCGGGATCGTCCTGGCCGCCGGATCTTGCGTCATACAACATCGAAGGATGTCGGCGAACGGTTCCGGCAATCTCGCGGCCAGTCTGTCGGGATCGACGTTGCGGATCTGGTCCAGGACGTGGAGAACATTCTCGCCGGGAAAGGCCCGTTCGCCGGTCAGCATCTCGTACAGCACGGCGCCAAACGTGAAGATGTCGCTGGCGGGCGTGGCTCGATGGCCCCGAGCTTGCTCCGGGGCCATGTATCCCGGCGTGCCGTAGATCCCGGCCGTTTCGGCCACGCCGAGGGCCGCGGTCTCGGCGTAGGGGTCGAGCTCCGTGCGACTGTCGCGGCGAGCCAGACCGAAATCGAGGAGCCGGACCCGGCCGTCCTCGTCGACCATGACATTATCGGGCTTCAGGTCGCCGTGGATGATCCCCGCGGCGTGTGCCGCCGCCAGGCCCAAAGCCGACTGGCGGGCGATGTCGGCCGCTCGTTCCGGTCGTAACGGTCCGGATTCCAGGTGCCGGCTCAACGGCCGGCCCTGAAGCAATTCCATCGCGATGAAGGGCACGCCCTCGGAATCGTCGACGGCGTAGATCGTACAGACGTTCGGGTGGCTGAGCGCGGCCGTTGACCGCGCCTCGGCCAGCACGGTCGTTGGCGAGACGCGCACCGATGACTTCAAAACCTTCAGTGCCACGCTGCGTTCGAGTGTCAGATCAACGGCGCGGAAGACGGTGGCGAAGCTGCCCGAACCGATCTCGCCCTCGATGCGGTAGTGCGAGATCATGCTGCCTGGTCCCAGGATCTCCGCCGGGTCGAGGTTCGGGTCGCCCGCCCCCCAGTCGCTCGGACAAAGGCCGCCCGTCTGAAGCGCCGCGAGCACGCGCAGGACCTCATCGGCCCCGCGACCGACGCTCAGGTTGTGGACGACCGCATACTGGAGCACACCGTTGGGGTCGATCAGGAAGAGGCCCCGCAACGCGACGTGCTGATGGTCGACGAGCACGTTGTACGACCGGGCCAACGAGCCGTCGGCGTCGCTGGCCAGGGGGAACCCCAGGTTGGCGACCCCGCCCCGGGCACGCGGGGTGGCCAGCCAGCGATCGTGAGTCTCCACGGTGTCACAACTGATACCCAGCAGGTCGCAGCCGCGGGCGCGGAAGTCCTCAATGCGTGCCCCGAGCCCAGTCAGTTCGGTGGGACAGACGAGCGAGAAGTCGCGGGGATAGAAGACAAGCGCAAGCCATCGTCCCCGAGAGTCGGCCAGGCAGGCACGGCCGGGGGGACGGCCGGGGACCGTTACGGTAGGAAGGTCGAACCCGGGTGCGAGACTACCGACCTGCATCGTCGAGCGGCTCCTCGGTCGGGGGGGCTTCGGGCCGGGAAGTGGGGGTGAACAGGCAGACGGTGCCGGGGGCGAGCGGCACCACCAGGTCATCGCCGAGGGCCACGGCGCCGCCGGTCGGCAAGGCGTGCAGCGGAACGCGATCGGAACGAGAGCCGTCGACCAGCGATCGGCGTTCGAGGTGTCCTCCACGATCGAGGAACCAGAGATCCTCTCCAAGCACGTTGGGAGGGGCCACGGGGGGGCCATCCTCCAGTTCGACCTCCCAGCGCTTCTGACCATCCGGCCCGAACAGGAGAACCATGCCGGACGTATCGGCCAGGATCACGCCGTCACCGACCGACGCCGGACCAACCTCGGGAGGGGACGCCAACGGCCAGGCCCCGACGGGGCTGAGGTCCCGGGCCGAGAGCGAACGGACCTGAGCATCGGCGGTCGCCAGGATCAGCGCCTCGACGGTTGAGGCGGGATCGGCCGTTGGCGTGCTCCCGAGATCGAGCTCCTCGCCGTCCAGGATGAGCCGGCGCCGGTTGCCGTCCTGAAGGGCCAGTCGACGGATCCGCCCGGCCTCGTCCACGAGCGCGATCGTCCCTCCATCCAGCGGGGTCGGCCCAAGCCATCGGTATGGGCGGGCTCGCTCGTAAGGCGGCACGTAGGGATCGGCACGGGTTGCCCCGGTGCGTGGGTCGATCAGGTAGACCAAACCGTCGGCGGCGGGGATGAGCAGATCGTCCCCCCAGAAGCGGGGGGAGGCCGCGAGCGGCGCCGGGAGGTCCACCGGATGAAGCGGCCCCGAACCGTCCGCGACCAGCAATTGACGGGCACCTTCGGCCGGCACGAGGACGTTCAGTGTCCCTTGACGAAGCCGCGTCTCCTGTCGGGGCGGCATCCGGAACGCTCCCGGCGCCGGCTCGGCAAGCTCGACAAAACCGCCCGAATCGAGTTGCGCAAGAGGGACGCGCAGACGACGGCCATCGATGCCGATCGTGTCCAGCCCGTCGCCATCACTTGCGGCGAGTGGCTCGACCGGCCAGGGACGGCCCAGGGTCGTGCGCCAGTCGACCGTCCCATCGGTGGTGTCGATCCCGAGCAGGACCGTCCCGACCCCCGTGTCGGGCTGTTGCGTGAACACGGCGCGGCGGCCGGCGGTCTGGATCGGCCCTTTTGCCGGCCCGACGTTCACGACGGTCCAGGCCGGTTGAAGCTCTCCGCGCTCGGGGTTCAGGTCGTAGCGCGCGATCCGGTTGGACGACAGCCAGAGTTCCCGCTCGGTACGGGCCTTCGTGAAGGCCGGCCCGGTGTCGACCGCATCGGGAGGGAGGCCGGTGATCGTCTTCAGTGGGGACGGCTCCGTCTCGGCCCCGATCGCATAGGCGGTCAGGCCGCCCCGATCGCCGAGCACCAGAGGACCGAGCCCCCGGTGGCTGGCGAGTCCCAGGTCCAGCCGTTGACGCCGACCTGTTGCCGCGGCGTCATTGTCGATCCGTCCTCGGACAGCAGATAAATGCGCCATCGGACTTCGCCAGCTGATGGTTTTCGGGCAGGATCAGGTAACGACCGACTCGCGTCGGGGGGCACGGGATCGAGCCGTTCTCGTGACCGAGGTACTCGACGCCGACGCAGGCCAGCGGGTCGCGGCTCAGCACGTAGAGGACCGACCGCTTCGCCACGAGGTAGAGGTGACGACCCAGCTCGTCGGCGACCGGGGCGTTGTCGAGGGGAACCTTCAGGTCGAGCGTTCCGGTCAGTCGGCCGCTCTCCAGGTCGATCCTCAGGAGCTTGCCCGAGGACGTTGTCTGGAAGACCTGGTTCCCCAGCACGAGCGGGGCCTCCGTGGCCGGTCCCTCCAGGGGTAGCCTCCAGAGGAGCCGGCCGGTCGAGGCGTCGAGCCGAAGCAGGTCGTCGTGTCGAGAGTCGACAATCAGCGCCGAGGGCTCGCGACCCCCGACCGCCAACGGCGGGAATGGGCTGTTTAGGCCCACCGAGCGATGCCACAACGGAGCGCCCATCGACCGAGGAAAGGCCGTAGGCCAACCCCTCAACCAGGGCGAAGACGACCGTCGCGGAACCGTCGGCGGTTCCCGACGATCCAGGGCGAACCGATCGGATGACCAGCGAGGTTGGCGGGCCGAGCGGTTCGGGCCGGGGTTCCGTCGTCGCGTCGCGCGTCGTGTCATCGAGGACGACGGCTTGCCGCAACAACTCGTTGGCGCGGGTCATCCGCTCGATCAGGGCTCGGTCGCCCTCGAGGTCGGGGTATTCCGAGATCAACGCATCGTGAGCCTGATAGATCCCCACGGCCGAGCCGGCGCGGATCGCGTCGTCCATCGCCTCCAAAGCTCGTTGCCGCGTCACCGCCTTGCGGATCGCGGCGCGGGCTGCCGAGAGTTTGTCGGGAAGGCGGGAGCGTTCCCGGATCTCGGGCGCGGCGGTCCCGGCCAGCGTGTCATGGAGGGCGATCGCCTGATCGATCTGATCGAGGTCGCTCGGGTTGGCCGTCTGTCGAGCCCGATCGGCCAGACCTTCGGCGATTGTCAGGACGGTAGCGGCGGTCTCGGCGCGGGCATCGCGGAAGGCCGGTTCGTCTCCGACGTCGCGGACCATGCCACGGGCCGCTTTCAGCGCCTCGGTCCAGGCCTGGCCGCCCCCCGTAAGGAAGCGCTGGACGCCGGCCAGGGACCGCCGCACCCGCGCCTTGCCGGCTCGGGGATCGTCGGGAGCGAGTTCGAGGAAGCGGTCGAATTCGCGGATCGCGTTGAGATAATCCCCATCGGTCAAGGTGTCGCTGGCCCGTTGAAATGCGTTGTCGGCCGCTCGGCGGGCGATGATTCCCCAGAGGCCGTAGCTGAGGAGAGCGAGAACCGCCAGCGTTCCCAGGAGGCCCAGCACCAGGGGCGACGTCAGGATGCGCTCTTCCCCGGGGGCCTGTTCGGTCCCGACGACGACCCGAGAGACGCGGCGATACCACGTCGACTTTGGCCGATCGTCCTCGGCACGGTCTCCACCGGGTCGTTCCACGGATCGGGACGGCCTCGGGCCGGGAGCGGTTTCGGGTGATCGGGTTCCTGCGCGCTGCAACCAGCCACCGGGAGTGGCGGCCGGCGTTGGGCGATCGGCGACCACGGTCTCGGTCGACGGCGGGGCGACTTCCAAATCCTTGAGCCAGTCTGCCGCCTCCAGGCCGGCGGCGGCGGGCGGCTTCTCCTGAATCCGCGTTTTCTCGTTATCCGGGCTGGTATCCCCTTCGTTCAGCAGGAAGATCCGGCAGTCGCCGATCTGGATCTCGTCCCCCTGCCGCAGGCTCTTCTTGACCATCTTCTGGCCGTTGACCAGCAACGCATGCGCTTCGGCGGTCGCCTCGACCCGGAACTTCCCGCGTCGCCAACGCAGCCGAGCGTGGATCGGCAGGGCCTCGGGGCCCGGCACCACGACATCGCACTTCGGGTCCGAGCCGATCAGCGCGGTGCTGTCCCGCGAGATCGTCACGTACTCGACACGGCCTCGACCGTCGTGGACTTCCAGCGTCGCCATGAGGGGTTCTTGAGGATTGGATGGGATTGGGGATGACTGATGACCGATGACCGATGACCGATGACCGGATTCAGCGCAGGGCTTGCTGATCGATGACCTCGAAACCGTAGCTTCCAGCTTGCGGGACGACTCGAAAGCGGGTCACGCGGATCTCGGACGGTTGCAGGCCCCGGTAGCGAACCTCCAACTGAGCGAGCGTCGACTCGACGCGCTTGGGGTAAAACTGCAAGATCGGCTTCTCACCGACGGAGATGCCGGCCTTCTGAAGCAGTTCCACGTCGGAGGCCTTGCGACCGCGTCCCTGCCAGGCGAAATAGAGCCGCTCGTCGCCCCGGCTGGGGCCGATGCGGACGGTCGGCTTGGCGGCGGAGAAGTTCGACGCATAGACGAGCGTGTCGGGACCATTGATCGTCGCCAGTTCCACTCCGAGCGCATCGAGCTGCCGGGCGTATTCCTCGCTGGTCTGACCGGGATTATAGAGAATGCTCCAGCGGTCTTCCGGCCCGAGGCCACCGCCGCCGGTTCCCGAGCCGAAGCCGGGCACCCCGGCGCCGACCCGCGAGGCCCGCTTCCCGCTGGCGACTTGCTGGCCCGTGATGGGTTGACTGAGGTCCGCCAGCAACTCGCCGACATCGGCGGCCGCGTCGAGCATGGTCGGCGGCGTTTCCATGACGGTGCGGGTCCTCAAACTCGCTGGCATCCACCTCGTTGTTCGAGGCCAGGTCGGCTTGCTCGGCATTGGGGACGGGCAGGTCCTCGGTCGAGCCGACCTCTCCCTCGGGCGACCCGCCGCCCCCGGCCACGTCGATGATCTCCAGCGGTGCGGCCACACGAGAGGCGTACGCCTGGCTCGTCGCGTAGACCACCGCGAGGTAACTGAAGGTCAGCAAGGCGCCGAGGACGACCGCCATCAGCATCGACGTGACCTGGTCGTACCGCGACTCACCCCGGACCCTGGCCTCGAGCCCCGGCGACAGGCTCCTTGGTGGAGCGGACGGGCTCGGGTCGTTCGACTGGGGTCGCGGTTCGCTCATGGCGGGTGCCGGTCGGCGAGTTCCACGGAGGTTAACGTCAGGGTCGATCGACCGGGCCGGCGAACTCCGGCGGTCGAATCGACTCGTACCAGGACCGCCAGCTGGCGCGCGGCGGTCCGCTTTTCGTCGGCCGACGCGCCGGGCTTCGGTCCGTAGCCGTCGATCTTGCGGCTGAGCAAGCGCAGGCCGTCGAGGGCCTGCGTGACGACGCGGTCCTCCGGGTCCTCCAGGGCGACGATCAGATCGGGAGCGACGTCGAAATCCCCGGTTCGTCCCAGGGCCCAGGCCGCCACGGCGCGGATGCCGGGGTCGGGGTCGGCCAGCAGCTTCCGGAACCGCGACTTTGTGCGGCTGAAGCACCGATGGGCCTTCGACATGGTAGCGGCTGACCAGCCCCGCGAGGGCCTCGTTGGCCTCCTCGGCACGAGGGTCTTCCAGCACGGCGAGCATCTGCTCGACCGCGCCATTCATCGGCCGCACGAGGACGCGCCCGCCGGCAATCGTGAGGCTCGACAGGTCGTCCGGCAGGCCCGCGACCGCCGACGAGCGTGCCGGCGCCGAGCCGCTCGACCTCGCATCCGCCGCATCGACTTCTCGGTCGATCTGGTCAGGAACAGCACGGCCCAGGAGGTGTTCGGCCCCGCGTTGTACGTGTCGTTCCAGGTGCCGTCGCCCTGCTGGGTCGAGAGGATGAACTGACGGCCCTCCTCGAACCAGTCGGCTGATTGCCGATCTCCTGCCGAGCCGACAGGGCCCCGACCCGCTCGAGGCCGTACAGGCCGTAGAACACGGACTGCGCCCATGACGGCCCCCTTCGAGATCGTCCAGTGGCTGGCGAGCCAGTCGAGCCCGTGATTGACCCCGGCGTTGATCGCCGCCGGTCGAGGTCCGCGCCCGATATCCCTGGGGGGCGTCGGGGTCGGCCAGAGAACCGGCTGGAGCAGGCTGCTGGGGCTCTCCGAGGAGGTCGCCCGCTGACGTTCGAGCTGTCGCTTGCAGATCAGCATGCTGCCGACGCCCGGCCGCGGTCATCGAGATGGTGGCCGGCGTCCGCTCGTCGGGGTGGTAAGTCCAGCCCCCGGCGCCGTCCTGCTTCGACAGGAAGAACCGCGCGGCGGCGTCCCAGACGCGGGCCGGTACGCGCACGCCGGCGTTCTCGGCCTCCCAGAGCCCGAGCACTCCGTACTGGCTGATCGAGATGTCGCCGTTCGGGCCGTTCATGCGATGGCTGTAGTCCCAGCCGCCGTTCGACATCTGGCTGGAGAGGATGTGACTGAGCGATGGCCTCGATCCGGCCGCGGTAGCCCACTCGGGTCGAGGTTGGCGTAGAACAGCGCGGTCACACCGGCCTCGTAGATGCTGTAGCCACCCGGTCCCGGGCTGCTCGGGCGTGTAGCTCGACGTGGCGAACCGACCGTCGAGCTTCTTGGCCACCGCCCGCACACCGGGGTCGTCGGCCGGGACTTCCGCCTTGAGCATGGCGAGCCCCGCCAGCGCCGCCTCGCCCGAGGTCATGGACGCGATCCGCCCGCTCAGCGCCTCCACGCCCCGCAACGCGGCCGGGTCCTGTCGCGGACACCGCCGGCATCGGCAGGGCGAACGTCATCAGGAATAGGCTGAACGGTACGAGACGACGCATCGAGACGGGACCTCGGACAGGAGGCGAACGATCGACTCACGGTTCATTATAACCGCAGGCTTCCCCTGTGGGAAAAGCCATGCATGCGGTTGTTGAAGCGAGCCACCCTCGATCCCTTCGAACAAGGCCACCGCCCCGGATCGGCGATCGACCCGTTCACTCCTTCGGGGCCTTCACAATGGGTCGGACCTCGATGGTACGAAAGAAGATTTCCGCCCCCTCGGACTGGAACAGGATCTTCCCTTCGGTGTGGCTTGAGCCCGTACCACGGTTGACGACGTAACCATTGACGATGTTCGTGATCGTATCGCCGTCGCAGATGACTTCCAGCCGGTTCCATTCGCCGGCCGGCTTCTCGACGTCGCGCGATCCACGAACCCCCTCGACGTCCTTCCAGGACGGGTCGCGGCCCCACCAGTTGAATCGGCCCGAGTTGCGGGTAACGGCCTCGCCACCCTTTTCATAGTAGAGCTGGTTGTCCGGGCCGGTACGGGTTTCGACGGTCATCGTCGGCTTGTTACGGCCGCCGACCAGGATGAAGTCGCCGCGTTCCCCCCTCGATGATCTGGCACTCGATCGACTCCATCCACTGCCCGCCGGCCACGCCGTCGGCGCCGACGCAGTGGAGCAGGATGCCGGAGTCTCGCGACTTACCCACGCGCGGCGGGAACGATCGATCGCCCCACTTCCACTCGGCGATCAGGTGGTAGTCCCGGAAGTTTCCGCCGGTGGCGAACCCGCCATAATCCTCGCCCGAGACGCGGATCATCCCGTCCTGGACCGTCACCACATGGTTCGGGTCGTCGTAGCCGTGCCCCTTCAGGTAAACGTAGAAGCCGTTGAGGTCCTTGCCGTTGAACGCGAGGACCGGGTCGCCCGTCTTGACCTGGGGGACCTCCTTCGCAAACGCGGGCACGTCCGCGTCGGGCGGCACGGCGAAGGCCGACAGGGGGACCGCGGCCAGAAGACCGAACGTCAGCATTGCGAGGCGAGAAGGCATGGAGTTTGTCCCAGCGAGGTAAGCGTTTTGGAAAACTCGATCGTGGCACGACGGCCGGGGAGACCTGGCCCCGAAAAAGTGTTCAGGGCCGTTGGCGGTAAACCTCCGCCCCCTGTCCTCGACAAATCGCCTCGACCCGGGGCAAAAGCCTGGGGTCGGGACAGCCGATCGACAGGACCATGCCCTGCCCCCATCCCGTGCGTTCCGGCGGCGTGACGCCAAGCTGGTCGTGCGGGACGCCGAGGCTGGTGAGGAGCTGGATGACCGAGTTCCCCTGGGCCGAGTTGGGGAAGCGGGCCACCACGCGCACCAACGGCTCGCCGCCTGGGGTCCGGACCAGGCCGGGGCGAATCTGAGGCGGTTCCATAGTTCTCACCAGTCGGGTAAGGAGGCGGAGGGAGAACCCGGTCGGATCGGGCCGCGTCCGGATCGGATCGCAAGCCTTCACTGAGTGTATCGGGCCGTCCGCCGTCCGCAAGCGGGCACCCGGATCGCGGACTCTCACCCCGTGACGACGAGCGGCCCGTGGTCATCCGGTCGTTGACTCTGCTACGATGTCCGCTCGGGAACGTGTGCGGCCGGTCGTGTTCGCGAGAGGAGAGGCACTGATGGTCCTCGCCATCCTGGGTGGTCTAACCCTGAGCCTGCTCGTCGGCGATGGGGTCGGGGTCGAGGTTCTGGGCCGTCTCGACCACCCGCCGATTCGTGAGGCCTCGGGGCTGGTGGCCAGTCGCCGGCATCCGGGGGCCTTCTGGGCCCATAACGACTCGGGCAACCCCCCGGCCCTGTTCGCCGTCCGTCGGGACGGGTCCTTGATCCGCGAGTACCGCGTCGCGGCCCCGAACATCGACTGGGAAGACATCGCGATCGACGACGCGGGGCACCTCTATCTCGGCGACATTGGCAACAATGGCGGGCGGCTGCCGCTCCGGATGGTCTATCGCCTCGACGAGCCCGACCCCTCCCAACCCGCCGCCGACGACCCCTTGCCGACCCGGCTCGCCGCCGCGTACCGGTTCCCACCGTCGGGCCGTTTTGACGCCGAGGGGATGGTCCTGGACGGTTCTCGGCTGTTGGTGATCTCCAAGCGTCACGACGGCGGGGAAGCCACGGTCTTCCGCCTGCCCGGGGAGGGAACAACCACCTTGCTCACGCCGGGCGTAACGGAGCAAGTCGCGATCCTCAAAGAGTTTGTGGAACCCGTGACGGGCGCCGACCTGACCCCGAATGGCCGTCTCCTGGCCGTGGCGTCCTACGGGGTGGCGCGGGTCTACGCTCGTGTTGCTGAAAACCATTGGGAACGAATCGGCACGGTTCACTACGAGGCCGACGGGGTCGAGGCGATCGCCTGGGACGGCGCCGACCTGATCCTCGCCGGAGAAGGCCGGGGGCTGTACCGCGTCGCCGAATCGGTCTGGAAGGACCGGGCGATCCCGGCCCCGTCCCGGTGACGAAACCAAGGTCAATGAAACCGAAATGACGCGATGAAGGCGACGGACGTGGCGGTCGTGGGCGGGGGCGTGATCGGCCTGTCGATCGCGTATCTCATATCGAAACAGGGAGTTGCGGTGACGGTCCTCGACCGCGGGCCCTGGGCCGCGCGGCGTCGTGGGCGGGCGCCGGGATCATCTCACCGCCGGCCGGGAGGCCGACCGGCCACCCCGACGAGGCGCTCCGCAGTCTCAGTGCCCGGCTGTTCCCGTCCTGGTCCGAAGCGCTGCTTGAGGAGACGGGCATCGACAACGGGTATCGCCGCTGCGGGTCGCTGGATATCGCCCGGACCGATCGTGAGGCCGCCGAGCTGGACGAGCGAGCCGGGATGTGGCGTTCGGAGGCCGTCGAGTACGAGATGCTGGGACCGCGAGAGGTCGCCCGGATCGAGCCGGGCCTGACCCCCGAATTTCACGTCGCGTACCTGCTTCCCGACCGCGCTCAGATCCGTAACCCCAGACACCTCAAGGCGTTGGCCGCCGCCTGCGAGGAGCGAGGCGCCTGCCTGCGGCCCGGCCTGGCGGTGGAGGGGTTCGCGACTGTTGATGATCGCGTGGTGGCGGTGCGGACCGCCGAGGGCCCCTTGCCCTGCGATCGGGTCGTCGTCGCGGCCGGTGCCTGGTCGGGTGGGGTCCTGGAGAGTCTCGGAGTGCGGCAGCCGACGCCGCCAGTCAAGGGGCAGATCGTCCTGCTACGTGCCGACCGGCGGCCGCTTCACCGGATCATCGAACATGGGCCGAAGTACCTTGTCCCCCGGGACGATGGCCGGGTACTCGTCGGGGCCACCGAGGAGGACGCCGGGTTCGACTCCCGACCCACGCCAGGGGCCGTGCGCGACCTGCTCGACCAGGCCGTGATGCTCTGCCCGAGCCTGGCCGACGCGGAAGTCGAACGCTGCTGGGCCGGCCTGCGCCCCGGTAATCGGGACAACCGGCCGACCATCGGCCCAGCGCCGGGCTTCTCCAACGTCGTCGTCGCCACGGGACACCGGCGTGCCGGCTTGCAACTCTCAACAGGCACGGCGGCGGTCGTGGTGGACCTGCTCCTCGACCGCCCCCCCCCGTTTGACCTCAGCCTGTTCCGCCCCGGCCGCGAGCCCGGCGCTCCCGCGGTGGGGGCCTTCCTCTCGTAGTGGTCGTCCCGTTCGATCACGCTGTGTCGGTTGAACCAGGATGACAAACCCCGGAGATCCACGTCATGACAACTTGCCTCTGGCTCCTCGGTGCCCTGATCGTCGGGCAGACGCCGGCCGCTGACACGGACGCAACTCCATACGCCCGCTGGGAGAACGGGCCGCCGGCCGATCCGGGGTATTTCCCGATCGCCGTTTGGCTCCAGAGCCCCAGCAACGCGAAACGCTACAGGGACGCGGGGATCAACCTCTACGTCGGCCTCTGGCGCGGGCCGACCGACGAGCAACTCGACACCCTGCGCGACGCCGGGATGTCGGTGATCTGCGACCAGAGCCGCGTCGGGCTGGCCCACAAGGACGACCCCGTCATCGTCGGCTGGATGCACGGCGACGAGCCCGACAACGCTCAGCCCGTCACCGACCCGGAGACCGGCCGTCGCGGCTACGGGCCGCCAGTCCCCCCGTCGCGAATCGTGACGGACTACGAGAAGATTCGTGCCAACGATCCGACCCGTCCGGTCATCCTGAATCTCGGCCAGGGGGTCGCCAACGACGCCTGGAAGGGCCGCGGTTCGGGGGCGAGCCTCGATGACTACCCCCAGTATGTGAAGGGGTCTGACATCGTCTCGTTCGACGTTTACCCCGTCGCCGGCATCGAGCGTCCCGATGGCGAGGACTTCCTGTGGTATGTCGCCAAGGGGGTCGATCGCCTGTTGACGTGGACCGGGGGACGCCAGACCGTCTGGAACTGCATTGAATGCACCCACATCGGCGACGCGGAACACAAGGCGACCCCGCAACAGGTCCGGGCCGAGGTCTGGATGGCCCTCATCCACGGCTCGAAGGGGCTGATCTACTTCGTCCACGAGTTCGAGCCGCGGTTCCAGGAGGCCGCCCTGCTGGCCGACAAGACAATGCTCTCGGCCGTCACGGCGATCAACCGCCAGATCCACGACCTCGCGCCAGTCCTGAACAGCCCGACGATCGCCGACGGTGGCGCGGTGACGTCGTCGGACGAGGCGGTCCCCATCGACCTGCTGGTGAAACGTCACGGCGGGTCAACCTACGCCTTCGCCGTCGGCATGCGGAACGCCCCGGCCCGCGGCGATTTCACGATCGCTGGAGTGCCGGCGTCCGCGACTGTCGAGGTGATCGGTGAGGACCGCACGATCGCAGCCCGCGACGGCCGCTTCACTGACGATTTTGCGCCTTATGACGTCCACCTGTACCGGATCAGTCCGTAGAGGACCGGCAATTCCAGACAGGTGGGATGGCCGATGACGATCAGCCATCGGACATGCGGGACGCAGTAAGCGAGGTCCAAGAGCTGTGTCGAAGTCGCGGAAAGGCATGAGGCAAACGACGGTCGCCGACGTGGCGGACTGGCTGGAACGGTTGCGCCTGGTCGGCTGGCGGAACCGTGGGACAATGTCGGGCTGCTCTGGGGCGACCCGGCCAGTCCGGTCCATCGCGTCATGACCTGTCTGACCGTCACGCCCGACACGGCCGCTGAGGCGATCGAACGTCGCGCCGAGGTGATCGTCAGCCATCACCCGGTCCTCTTCCGGGCGGTCAAGGCGATCCGGGCCGATCAGCCAGCGACAGGCTTCCTCTGGGAGCTGGCCAGGGCCGGCGTGGCGATCCTGAGCCCGCACACGGCGTTCGACAACACCGCCGGCGGCATCAACGACGGCCTGGCCGAGCGGATCGGCCTGCGTGATGTCGGGCCTTTGCGCACGGGGCCGACCCGGCAGGAACTCAAGGTCGTCGTTTTCGTCCCGGAAAACGATCGCGAGGCGGTCATGGCCGCCGCGTTTCAGGCCGGGGCGGGCCGGATCGGCGATTACTCGGGGTGCTCGTTCGCGACGGCCGGGCAAGGAACCTTCCTCGGCGGCGAGACGACGAACCCGACCCTCGGCGAACGGGGCCGTCGCGAATCGGTCGCCGAGTGGAGGGTCGAGATGGTCTGTCCGGAACGGCGGCTGGAGCCGGTCCTGTCGGCGATCCGCACGGCCCACTCCTACGAGGAGCCGGCCCTCGACGTCTACCCGCTGAACCCGGTGCCGGCCGGCCCCGGATCAGGGCGAATCGGTCGTCTGCAGAGGCCGGAACCCCTCGGGGTCTTTGCGCGACGGGTAGGCGATCTGCTCCGCTCGACCGCGCTACGGTTCGCGGGCAACCCATCACGCGATGTCGAGCGCGTGGCGATCTGCTGCGGCGCCGGCGACGACTTCCTCGACGACGCCGCCCGGGCCCGGGCCGACGTGCTCCTGACCGGCGAGGCTCGGTTTCACCGCGCCCTGGAAGCCGAAGGCCGCGGGATCGGCCTGATCGTCGCCGGCCACCACGCCACCGAGCGCCCGGGGGTCGAGGACCTGGCAAGGCGCGTGGCGGCAGCCTTCCCCGGCCTGGACGTCTGGCCCAGTCGAGCGCGAACACGACCCCTGGCAACGGCCCTGACTGAGCCTGAGTATGCCTGGATGGATCGGCACCACGAAAAAACCCCCGGTCGTGCCGGGGGTTTCCGTGAGATGGCCAGGTCGTGCGGGTCGTTCTCGGCGACCGGCGCCGAGGGATCACCCCTCGGTGTCGAGCTCTGCCTCCGCCTCAACGACGGCCTCCGCCTCGACCTCCGCCTCGGTCTCGGTCTCCGTCTCGACCGCGTCGGCGGACTCGCTGGTGCCGTTCTTGCCTCGGGTGCTAGGGACCGGCAGGTTCGACTGATGAACCCACTGGCCAGCCCAGATCTGGCCCTCCCAGCGTTGCAGAGAGATCGTCTTCACGGTCGGCCGGTCCTCGTCGCGGATCACTTCACCCCAGGCGCCGGTATAGGCCGCGCGCACCTGGGCCGAGCTGCCGCCGACGCATAGCAGGCGCTCCCCGGAGGGGGCCAGGCAAGCAATGGCCCGCCAATCCTGGGCAACCGTGGATTCCGTCATGCTCATTGTCGCGTGTCTCCGACCCGCCGGATGATTGGCAACCGGGCGATTCGACCGCCTCGGCAGGTCTATTCTAAAGGCAAGATTCAAAAGGGTTTGCGGGAGGCTGCCGACACGTTTCGAGGTGTCGTTTCCGTCAGGGTGAACGGACATCGACACCCCTTCGGATTCTACGCCGCGACACAAAGGTAGGCAACCCGACCGGACCGGATGGCCCGAGCGGGCGATCCGCCTCAGAGGAGGGAGAGTGGCAGCGCGACAGGGAGGCTCGCTGCCGACAGGCGGCCGAACCCGCTCGGCGGACCCGGGAGAACGATCCCGCGTCAACCAGTCCGGCGAATTGTACCGCCGCGAGGCCCGGGATTCGACGAAATTCTTCGAGAATTCTCGTAAGTCCTGATGCCCCTTGCACAAACTCAACGCGAACCGTGGCGGGAGATGGCTGCTTCCCGGCCCTGACGTTATGCCGCGTGGCCAGGGCCGATTCACGGTTCCGAACTTCTCACGAACGAGAAAACTTCTGGAACCGTGAATGGGCCCTTGGCCACGCTGGATTCAATAAACCGGTGGCTCAGGACATGGTGAGCAAGACCTTCCCCGGAGCGCTGGATGTTTCGGACAGCGCGACGGCCTCGCCGATCGCATCGAGCGGTCGCTTCTCGCCGGGTTCCGTCGCCAGGGTGCCGGCGCGAATGAGGCGGGCGATCTCGCGGAAGAGCCGGAGGTTCTGCGGGATGTAGCGGCCCCTCATGAAGTGGCCGAGCCAGAACCCCTGGATGTCCAGCGCGCCGGAGATAAGTGTTCGGGACCGGATTTCGAGCGGCTCCTCGGACAGAGAGCCGTAGACCAGCATGCGGCCCCCAGGGGTGAGACTGCGGACCAGGCCACTGCCGATCGCGCCCCCGACCGGGTCGAGGGCGTAACCGACACCGGGACCGCCGACGGCCTGTCGAACCTGCTCATCGATCGGGCCGTCGGTGGTCGAGAGGACCACATCGGCCCCCAGCGACTCCAGCTCGGCCATCGCCTCGCGGCGACGGACGACGTTGATCGTCTTGAAGCCGTCGTGCTTGCCCAGCTTGACGATCATCTTGCCGAGGTTCGAGTTGGCCGCCGACTGGAGCAGCCACGCCCCGCGTGGCACTTGCAGAACATGCCGCACCATGCCGAGCACAGTCGCCGGGTTCACGAAGAAGGAGGCCACCTGCTCATCCGGCAGGTCGTCGGGAACGGGCCGGGCCTGCCGGGCGTTGATGACGGCGTACTCGGCCCAGTTCCCCCCCTTGTCGTTGATGACGGTGACGCGCTTCCCCACGGCCAACTTGCCGATCAGCCCCGGCCCGGCCTTCTCGACGACACCAACACCCTCGAACCCCGGTGTGGCGGGGGGATCGGGTAGCTTGACGTAGCGGCCCCGGACGACCAGCAGGTCGGACGGGTTGATCGGCGTGGCGATCATCCGCACGAGCACCTCGCCCAGCCCCGGCTCCGGTTTGGGAACGTCCCGGACCTGCAACACCTCGGCAGGCTCGCCGAACCGCTCGAACACGATCGCTTTCATCCGTCTCACTCGCTTCGGGGCCGGTGCTCGTCGAAAGGAGCCCATCAGACCCACCGGCCCACGAACTCGCAAGGGGGAGTCGGGGCGTCACCAGGGTCATGCCCGGGTTCGCTGGGACATCCACCCAGGAAGCGAAGGGCTCCCGCCGAGCCTCAGGATGACGATTCGGGAGAGCGCGGTCCTGCCACCCAAAGCAAGGTTTCGCCCGCAATTCCGAATCGAGTACGTTGCTTCGGGTGACGTAACCGTCAACCGGGGGCCTATCACCGAGCCCCGGCGCACGTTCCTTTCGACCCAATGGTCAGCGAGCCCGGGAAGTGGATGTGCGGGACCTGCTCCGCAGTGACCGAGCAGGACCACTCTCCGGCCGCTGCGTCGTGGTCGACGTCAACCCTGGCGAACTCCTCAACGGACATCCTGCAATTCTCCGGAGGCGGCGGTGTCGTAACCCGGCAGTTCGCTGAGCAGACGGCGGAACGAGGCGGAGCGGACGACCTCCACCAGCGCCCGGAGGCGGGGATCGCCGGCCTGTTCGTCCGCATGGCAGAGGTCGTACGACTCGGTGCGCACGGCGAGGAAATCCAGTCCCGCCTCCTCGCCGGTCAGGCGGAGGCAGACGCCGGCATCCGCCCAACCGCAGCGGATGGCCTCGGCCACGCCCCGGTGGTCCTGGGCCAGCCGTCGGGGCGGTCGGCGGTCGCCGAGGACCTCGTCGAGACACTGACGCGCCCCGGACCCCTCCTCGCGGCCGACCCACCGCAACGGCGCACCGACGGCCTCGCGGATCGTGGCCACTCCCAGTCCCGGCCGTAATGCGACCCCCTCCTCCCACCGCGTCACTCGTAGCAGGCGATGGCCATGTCCCAGCCGGGCACGGACGATATCGGCATTTTCCTCCCCGTGACCCGCGCCCGTCAGGTGCAACCCGGCGGCGTGAACCAGGCGTTGCTTCAGGAGTTCGAGTGCCGACCGGCTGGACCTCGGCAGCACGATCAACCTCATCCCGGCCGTCCGTGCCAGCTCGCCCGCCAGCAAGCCGACGGCCGGGTCGCAACAGGCCATCACCAGCGTTGCGCGGGGCCGCCTGTGTCTCGATGCGGATCGTTCCACCGCTCGCGACGCCGTCGTGGGCCACGAACCCTAGTGGTGTCGGCTCGACCGGGTAGAGCCGCACGGTACCGGCGACCTCCGCCCGCCAGAACCGGCTCGATTCACTCTGGGGGGGCCACGCCCATGTCTCGGCCGTCTGCCCCGCGGATCGCAGGCGGAACAGCTCCTCGACACGGCATGCGAACGCCGCCGCCAGCGCGAGCGCCGCGGCCGTCGAGGGCACCAGCCGGCCCGACTCGATCGCACTGACCCCCGCTCGCGAGAGCCCCGCCCGCCGGGCCACCTCCTCCTGAGACCAGCCGCGACTCTGGCGAAAGGCCCGCAGATCGTTCTCGAGGTCTAGCATGTCCGACATGATCGTGTCGTGTCCTGTTCGAATCGTGTCGGTGGTCCCTTGCGTCGGTGATGTCGGCCTGTCAGGATCATGCCGCGTATTGACCGGATTCTAGCACGCGGACCACGACCCCGAGAAGGACCGACCATGCGTCCGACCCGTCCCCGGCCTGCCTTCACGCTGATTGAGCTGCTGGTCGTCATCGCCATTATTGGAGTGCTCATCGCGCTGCTGTTGCCGGCCGTGCAGGCGGCGCGCGAGGCGGCCCGGCGTGCCCAGTGCACCAACAACCTGAAGCAGATCGGCATTGCGCTGCATAACTATCAGAATAGCCACGGCGCAGTTCCCGCCGGGACGGTTGCGAGGTTTCCTCGACGGTCGCGGGCAGCACTTCTCGGCCTATGCCCAGGTTTTGCCGGAACTCGATCAGATGAACGCCCACAACGCCCTCAACTTCGACCTGAACCCTGATACCAGCCCGGCCAACACGACCATCCTGAACCTGACGCTCGCGGCCCTGCTCTGCCCGAGCGACACGTTCCAGAAGCTCCAGGGGGACAACGGCATCCACAATTATCCGCTCAACACCGGCACGACGTACCCGCTCTCGCCGCGCAATCCGTCGGGGGTGCGCATCACCGGCATCTTCTTCGAGAACTCGGCGATCACCTTCGCCGACATCCAGCGACGGGTCGAGCCAGACGGTGTGCATCAGCGAGACGGTCAAGGCCGACCTCGGCGGGCCGTCCACCTGGGACGGTATCAGCCCCACGAATGGCTTCGTCCTGACCCGAGGCAACGACAACAAAACGACCGGCCCGGAGCTGACCGACTACGCCAGCCAGTGCCACGGCGCCGGCCTGGCCCTCCAGCAGACCCGGGGCAGCCGATGGGTGTATGGCGCGCCAGGCCACAGCATGTACAACCACATCCGGCCGCCGAACGATCGCGACGTCGACTGTCGGGGCGGCCTGCCGCACAGCAGCCGAACGAACCAGTGGTGGGACCGCCTCTCGCACAACGTCACCGCCCACAGCCTCCACCCCGGCGGGGTGAATGCCCTGGCTTGCGACGGCAGCGTGCGGTTCGTCAAGGACAGCGTCGTCGTCGCCGTCTGGCAAGCCCTCGGCAGCCGCAACGGCGGAGAGGTCATCTCCGGAGATCAGTACTGATTTATTTAAATCGTCCTTGAATGGATGGTGCGAACGCGGGGCCCGCGGCACCGGATGAGATCGTTGATGACAGGGCGACGAAATGTTCGCTTCGGGATTTCACGAGAAGCTTTGCTTCGGGCAACAGTCCTCCACCAAGCCGTAGGAATGGGATGGGCGGCTCGGCGGGAGCCTCAACCGCTCGAAAACCGTTCGATTTCGAATGTTCCTGGGGGCGTCACGGGACCTCGGGCAGGAGGCGGGTGCGTTCGACTTCCAGTTTTTTGAGCATTCCCTGATCGGAGGCGAGCTGTGCGTTCGAGATGTAGCCCAGATCGGCCATGCGATCCGCCCAGGCGGCCCGCTCCCTCGCCCTGACGATCTCGGCATCAAGGACGACAAGCCGTTTCTGGCGTTCCGCGGCCAGGTAGGCCAGAGCCAGCGCCACCAGCCCGACCGCGATCATGAGCCCCAGGAGCGAGAATTGCCGTCGCGATTTCACGGAACGTCTCCAGGGTTGCGAATTGACCCTGCCCAGTCTCGGTTCCCTGGTTTATTCTTAGGCGTCACGACCTCCGAGACCGCACCAGGAATCGACACCATGCCCGATATCGACCCGATCGTCTCGACCGAGTGGCTGGAAGCGCACCTTGATGACCCCAACGTCCGGGTCGTCGACATGCGGGGGTACGTCTCGACGAAGCCGCTGGAACCGGGCGTCGAGCAGGCGACCTACCGAGGGGCGCGGGAGGAGTACCTGGCCGGGCACATCCCGGGCGCGGTCTATGTCGACTGGACCGAGGACATCGTGGACCTCGACGATCCGGTGCCGGTCCAGATCGCCGGCCCTGAACGCTTCGCCGAGGCGATGGCCGTGCGCGGGATCGGCGACGACACCCACGTCATCGCGGTCGACCACATGGGGGGGCAGTACGCCACGAGGCTGTGGTGGGCCCTGTCCTACTACGGGCACGACGCGGTTTCCATCCTCGACGGCGGGATGAACCGCTGGGTCGAGGAAGAGCGGCCGGTGGAGTCGGGCGCGGTGGAGGTCGAACGAGCGACGTTCCATCCCCGCCCCCGCCCGGCGCTCCGCGTGACCGCCGAACAGGTCGCGACGATGCTCGGTCGGGCCGACGTCCAGATCCTCGACGCCAGGGACGTCGGCCAGTATACCGGCCGTCGGCGTCGTGGTCCGCGAGGCGGCCACATCCCCGGCGCGCTTCACGTTCCCCGCGAGCTGTTCTTCGCCGATGGGGGCGGGTTCCTACCCGTCGAGGAGGTCCGGCAGCGGATCGAGGGACTTGGCGTGTCGCCCGAAACGCCGGCCATCGCCTATTGCAACGGTGGCGTCGCGGCGACGGTCGTGCTATTTAATCTGCACCGGCTCGGCTGGAACGCGCTGGCGAACTACGACGGTTCCTGGAACGAGTGGGGGCCGAGGCTGGAACTGCCGATCGAGACGGATGTCTGATCGGGACCGCGCCGGCTTCGTCGCGGCGTGCCGTCGTCACGGCCCTCGAAGATCCGTTCGGCGCGCTTGCACAGTAGGCGTCCACCCCAGGGAAAGGGCCTCATGGGGTGGCACCGGGCTTCGAAAACGAATGTTGGAGAACCCGGGTGGTCAAGTCTTGCCTTCGCGCCCGGGCACGGCCATAGTGTGTTTTCCCTTCAAGGCCCGGGGCCGGAACCCGCCCCCTGCCGGCTCGGCGCGATCGGATGGAATTTTCCGCGAACTACTCCGGGGAGATGTTGTGATGACGGGACGCGACCCCAATTCGCGGGACGGCGCGACGGGACATAGCCGACGCGACTTCCTGCGAGGTTCGGGCCTGGCCGCGGCGTCGGCCGTCCTGACCCACCAGGCCACCACCGCGCTCAACGAGGCGCGGGCGGCCGACGAACAGGCGAGCAAAGTTGTCTCCGGGACGACGACGATCACCCTGAACGTCAACGGGAACGCGATGAACTGCGAGGTCGAGCCGCGGAGCACGCTGCTCGACAGCCTGCGGGACCGGCTGGACGTCACCGGCCCGAAGCGCGTTTGCGATCGGGCGAGTTGCGGTGCCTGCACCGTCATCCTCGACGGCGACCCGGTCTACTCCTGCACGACCCTGGCAATCACCTGCACGGGCGACCACAAGATCGAGACCGTCGAGAGCTTCGACACCGGCGAGGGGGGCGTCCCGCATGCCTTCCTCCAGCACGACGGCCTGATGTGCGGCTATTGCACGCCGGGGTTCGTCACCGCGTGCAAGGCGTTCCTGGACCAGAACAAGGGCAAAGAGCCGACCCTGGAAGACGTCAAGCAGGGCCTCGATGGCAACATCTGCCGTTGCGGGACCTACATCGGCGTGTTCGAGGCGGCCCTGGCCGCGGCCAAGTCGTTGAAAGGAGCCTGAGCCATGCCCAGTTGGCCTTCGGAACCTCGACTGATCTCCAAGGAGATCACCCGCCTGGACGGGCTGGCCAAGGCCTCCGGCCGGGCCAAGTACCCCTCGGATGAACACCCGAAGAACCTGCTCTTCGGCGCCGTGCTGTATAGCCCGCACGCCCACTGCAAGATCACCAAGCTCGACACGTCGAAGGCCGAGTCGATGCCGGGCGTCAAGGCCGTCGTCGTGATCGCCAATGAGGGTTCGACCCTGCGTTACCAGGGAGACGACATCGCCGCGGTGGCCGCGGAGACCGAGGCGCAGGCCCGCGACGCGATCCGCGCCATTGACGTCGCCTTCGAGGTCCTTCCTCACGTCGTCACCGAGGAACAG
The DNA here is from genome assembly GCA_963779675.1 of uncultured Isosphaeraceae bacterium. Taxonomy (GTDB): domain Bacteria; phylum Planctomycetota; class Planctomycetia; order Isosphaerales; family Isosphaeraceae; genus CAVZZM01. The sequence continues at coordinate 182,045 of CAVZZM010000008.1, read as the reverse complement.
GCGATGGTCGAGGGTGCGCCGGAGATCACTCGGGGCGGCAACGTCCGCGAGGGCCGCGCCCAGAGCCAGGGCAACCCCGATCTGTCGATGGCGGAAGCCGACACGGTGATCGAGGGCACGTACAGCGTGCCGGTCATCACCCACGTTTGCCTCGAAACCCACGGCCTGTGCGCCCAGTGGGACGCCGACGACAAGATTCGCGCCTGGGCCAGCACTCAGGCGATCACGGCCACGGCAGGCGAACTCGCCGGCAAGTTCAACATCCCGCAGTCGAACGTCCACGTCATCACCGAGGTGATGGGGGGTGGGTTCGGCTCGAAGTTCGGGGCCGAAATCTGGGGGACGACCGCCGCCGAACTTTCCCAGAAGGCCGGCCGGCCCGTGCGGATCTTTCTGGAGCGTGCCCACGAGCACATGGCCGCCGGCAACCGCCCCAGCGCCACCGCCAAGGTCAAGATCGGCGCGTCGAAGGACGGCACCATCTCCTCCATCATTTCGGAGACACATGGGACCGGCGGGATCACGCGCGGAGCGGGCGTCGGCGGGAAGCTGCCGTACGTCTACAGCGTGCCGAACTACCGCCGCGTTCACTCTGACGTCTTCATCAATGCCGGCAACGCCCGCGCAATGCGCGCCCCGGGCCACCCCGAGGCCTGCGCGTTGATGGAAGCTGTGATGGACGACCTGGCCGAGACGCTCGGCATCGACCCGCTGGAGTTCCGTCGGAAGAACCTCGCCCCGGACGATTTCCGAACGCCGATCTATAACGCCGAGCTCGACCGCGGCGCGGAGTTGTTCGGCTGGTCTGAGAAGTACAAGCCCCGCAAGGACCGGGACGCCCACGGCAAGGGCCCGGTCAAGCGCGGTGTGGGGCTCGGCCTGCACCAGTGGGGCGGCGGCGGGGCGCAGGACAAGAAAGTCGCCTGCATCATCAACCCCGATGGCTCGGTCGAGGTCCGGTCGGCCACCCAGGACATCGGCACCGGCGCTCGCACCGTTCTGGCGATCATCACCGCCGAGATGCTGGGGCTCCAGCCGACTGACATCAACTCCAACATCGGCCACTCGATCTTCCCGCCGGGACAGGCTTCCGGTGGCTCGACGACCACGCCGTCCATGAGCCCGCCGACCTTCGACGCTGTGACCAAGGCCCGCGATGCCCTGTTCAAGAAGCTGGAAGGCCCCACCGGTGCCAAGGCGGAGCAAATGAGCCTGGCCGACGGCAAGGTACTCGTCGACGGCGAACCGAAGATGGCCTGGAAGGACGCCTGCCGCAAGATCGGCATGATGCCCATCACCGCTGAAGGGGCATTCGTCGAAGGGCTCTCCTCCAACGGCGTCGCCGGCTGCCAGTTCGCCGAGGTCTCGGTCGACACCGAGACCGGTGTCGTCCGGCTGAACAAGATCGTCGCCGTTCAGGACTCCGGCCTGATCATTGACATGCTGACCTGGAAGAGCCAGGTCTACGGCGGCGTGATCATGGGCCTGAACTACGGCCTGTTCGAGGAGCGGGTGATGGACCCGACCACGGGCCTCTTCCTGAACCCCGACATGGAGATGTACAAACTGGCCGGTGCCAGCGACATCCCCGAGATCGTCGTCGAGGCGTACCACACCAAGGAGATGCGCGATCGCGGCGTCATCGGCGTTGGCGAGCCGCCGACGATCAGCACCGCCGCCGCCATCGGCAACGCCGTGGCCAATGCCATCGGCGTCCGCGTCCCGAACTGGCCGATGAGTCCCATGAACGTCCTGAATGCCCTGGCCCAGAACGGGGAGGCGTGAACCGAGATGAAAGCCTTTGAATACGTCGCACCGGCCAGCGCGGACGAGGCGCTGAATGGCCCTCGGGGGCTCTGATACCGCCATGGCCCTGGCTGGCGGCACCGACCTGCTCGACCGGATGAAGGAGTACATCGCCACGCCCGACCGGGTGGTGTACATCCGCGAGATCAAGGAACTGGCCGGGGTCAAGAAGGGGGCCGATGGCCTCACCATCGGCGGCAACACCCGCCTGGCCGACCTGCTCGACCCATGAGGAGATCAAGCCGTCGTACCCGGCCCTCTGGGTGGCCACCCGCGCCGTGGGCACCCCGCAGATCCGCAACATGGCGACGGTCGCGGGGAACCTGCTGCAACGACCGCGCTGCTGGTACTACCGCAACGGGTTCGGCCTGCTCGGTGGCCGTCGCAACGAGCAGGGCCAGCTCATCCGCGAGCTGGAAGGGGAATTCACCCCGACGGACTTCGCCAAGGGCGACCCCGGCCATCTCGTGCGCAAGGGCGACAACCGCTACCATGCCATCTTCATGACCGATCAGGATGCCCTGTTCGTCAGCCCGTCGAACCTGGCCCCGGCCCTGATCGCCCTCGGCGCGAAGGCGACGGTCGTCGGCACCGACGGCAAGACGCGGACCATTCCGGTGGAGGACCTGTACAAGGTCCCGACCGCCGAGGAGGAGCGCGAGCTGACTGTCCAGCAGGGTGAACTTCTGACCGAGGTCATGGTCCCGGCGTCGAAGGGCAAGAACGCCACCTACGAGGTTCGCTGGAAGCAGTCGCACGACTGGCCGCTGGTCGTCGCCTGCGTCTGCTGCGAGATGGACGGGGACAAGGTCTCGAAGGCACGCATCGTGCATGAGCCAGGTGGCGCCGATCCCGTTCCGCAGCGAGGAGGCCGAGGCGGAGATCACCGGCAAGGCGATCACCGAGGAGACGGCCGACGGCCGCCGCCAGGGCCGCCGTCGCCCAGGCCAAACCGCTCTCGAGGAACGCCTACAAGGTCGCGATCGCCCGGACCGCCATCAGGCGGCGCCCTGCTGACCGCCGCCGGCAAGAGAACTGGGAGGAGGGCTGAGCCATGCGAAACCGACACCCACCCCCGAGCCCCGGCAGGCCGAACCCTGCCGCCACCTGCGCAGCAAGGGGATGTACATCTACACCGATGGCACCCATGCCCGTAACGATGACTACGACAACACCATCTACTGGTGCCTGCGGTCGATGAAGAGCTTCGGCCCGGACGATGAGCAGGTCCACCACGAGTTCTGCTGCGACCCGTCCCGGCCGTGCCACGAGCCGACCTGAGCGGACGACCTCCGCAATCCGCGACCCGAACCGACGGCCGCGGCCGGGGACAAGGTCCCGGCGTGCGGCCGTTCGCGATCGATACCGCGATCCGCGTTCCGGCCGCTCAGCGCGTCAGGGCCAGGCGATCTTCGACCGCCGCGCCCGGGTGGCGGGGTCGCGGAGGTCGATGCCCCGTTTCAGGTTGTCCTGCGCCGTCACTGAGGCTGCGGGTGGTCAGTTCGACGATGTAGGGGTGGCCCGGCACGACGTGCTGGGCATCGGAGAGTTGCCAGGCCATTGTCGCGGCTGAAAGCGCGCGGTCCGCCTCGACGGACGACAACCAGAACGCCGACATCCAGGAGAGCATGCGGAGGTCCAGTTCCAGCCGCGCCGGGCGCCGGCCCTCGAACAGGAAGCGGTACGCCCCGGAATCGCGGATCGGGTCGGGCGGTGCGTCCCCTTCGCGAAGCAGTAATTCCTCGGCGATCTCATACGTGAGGTCGGAGTCGTCCACCCAGCCGGGGCAGGCGTCGAGTACATCGAGTGCCCGCGCGCGGACCTCATCGAAGGCGAGGGCCTCGGGGTCCCAGTTGGCGCCGAGTGGTTCCAGCGCGAAGGGCCGAGGTCGAAACACCGCCCCGGCCGTTCGCTCGAGCCAGTAAGGCAAGGCGGGGCTCGTGGACGGCCCGATCAGGGTCAGATTGCCGGCGAGCAGACCGAGCGCCAGCGCGTGGTCGTCGTCGACGAACGCGAGCGACGTGCCGACCGACTCCAGGAGAACCTGTCGCGTCTCGGCCAGGTCGCGACCGATCAGCCCGGAGACATCGACGACCCCGGCAAGCACATCGCACAGGAACGCCGCGCCCACCAGCTCGCCCCGGTTTTCGGTCAACAGAGCGATGACACCTCGTCCCCTCGCATCCAGCGTTGTGACCCGGCTACCCAGCAACCGGGGATGAGCCACCAGGAGAGCACCGGGTGCCCGCGACACCGAGCCGATCGGTTCGCCGAGCCGCGCGGCGACCCGGCGCCCCACCGACGGGTCGGGATGCTCGTTCGCGAGCCTTTCCAGCACCTCAGTCACAACAGGTCGAGCCAGATCGAGCGTCAACAGGGCCTCCACCGCGGCGCTCCGGGTGGTCGCGTCGGGGCCGAGCGCGAGCAGGCGGAAGAACTCCAGCAACCCGGGGCCGGCCGGTTGATTCGCCAGGCCGGCGATGATCTCCGCCCGCACGTCCGGCTCGACCGTCTTGAGTCCCTCCAGCGCCGTCCAGACGCTGTCCGGGTCATCCTCGAGCTGGGTCGCAAGCTCGGCAATCGGGGCATCACCGGCGTCGAGCAGGTCGTTGAGTTCGTCCCACAACGCGGCCAGTTCCGGGCGGTCGTCGATGAGTCCTGTTCCCTGGAGCAGTTCCATCGCCTCCCAGAGCCGTTCCGGAGGCAATTCCTCGCTGTGCGCCTCCAGGGAATCGGCCAGTTCCGAGAGCAGGTCGTCGGTTGCGTAGGCTTCGAGCAGGCGGAGCACGACGGCTCCATGAGGGCCTTGCAGGTCGTTCAGACGGCCGGTCAGCGCCTCACGAAGCCGTTCGGCGGGGAAACGGACGACCAGGCGTTCAAGTATCTCCTCGTTGTGCGAGTCCTCACGTTCGGCGAGATCGCGGAGCCGGTCCAGCAGGTCTTCCGGCGTGACTTCGGCCTGGGATGGAGCATTCGGAACGCGAGTCGCGAGTGGCGACGGCTGCGCTGTCGTCCCGTCTCCGTCGGCCGCCTCGTTCCTCAGGTCGATCGGCACGAGCCAGCCGATTTCCGTGTTATACGATCGCGCACCAGCCGTCGCACACGGCGTGGATGATCACGAACCAACGTGACGGGAGGTGCGAGCCGCAGCGGGGCCGAGCCGTCCCACTCCAGAGGCCCGCTCTCGTTGACCGCGAGCCAGCGGTGGTAATGGCCCGCGAACATCACCCGTTGCGGGGCCGCCGCGAACAGGCGAGACGTCTCTTCGAGCGTGTGGGGCGGGCGTTCCAGATACCAGGGCTGCGAGAGGTCCGTCGGGTCGTGCTGGGGCAGGAAGTGCGAGAGCAGGCAGTCTTCGAGTTCCATGCGCGGTTGCAGGGTGGCCAGGAAATCGAGGCCCGGCCCGGCGTACGTTGTCGTCAAGGATTCGCGGGGATCGAGGCAGAGACCGATTTCGTGGTTCCCCCAGACGCCGATGGCCCCCGCCTCGGTCAACCGACGTCCCGCCTCGTGGAACCGCTCGCCGAAGTCGAACAGGTCGCCGAGGAACACGATCTGATCGACGCCTTCGCATCGCAGGCGGGAGAGGGCCCGGTCGAGGAACTCGACGTGCTCGTGGATGTCGGTGAGGATGCCGAGCTTCATGTTGTGGCGGTCCCCGGCGTCACGATTCGGTCCGATGGGAACCGCTGGTCCAGGCCAGGTCGATGTCGGTCTCGACGACCGCCTGCTCGACGAGCCCGGGATCGACCTCGGTCAGGAACCGGCTGGGATGACGCGATCAACGTCCCGCCCCGGCCGGGACGGGTCAACGTCAGCGGGTAGCTCATCGTGAGTTCGTCCATCGCGCGGGTGACGCCGACGTAGAAGATCCGTCGCTCCTCCTCCTCGCCGTCCGGCTCGGCCAGGCTACGGGCCGAGGGGAAGCCCTCCTCGAGCAGCCGGAGCAGGAACACGCGCGACCACTCCAGCCCCTTGGCCTGGTGGATCGTGCTGAGGACGAGGGTCTCGTCCGAATCGTTGAGCGTCGGCCTCGACGCTGTCCAAGCCGTAGACGTCGCCGGCCAGCAAGAGGTCGGCGATCAGCTTTTCGAGGCTGTCGTAACGCGCGGCCAGGACGGAAAGTTGCTCGATGTCGGCGATCCGGTTCTCCGGACGTTCGTAGTAGCGTGACCGCACGATCGCGGGATATCCGCCCTGGAGGATCGCGCCGATGGCCGCGGCTGGGTTGGCCTCCGGGTCCACGGCGCGAACCTTGTCGAGATCGGCGACGAAGCCGGCGAACGGCCCCTTGCCCTTGGTCGGCAGGGCGGCCATCGTCTCCGTTGTCCTTCAAGCGCGGCCAGCGGGTCGGCTGCCGAGGCGAGCCGGGCAGTAGACCGCCGACGCCTTCGCCGGGCCGATGCCCGGCAAGAGCTGGAGCAACCGACGCCACGACGGCTCGTCGCGCGGGTTGACCAGGATGCGGAGGTGGGCCAGCACGTCCTTGATGTGCGCCTGCTCGAAGAACCGCAGGCCGCTGCGAACCGTGTACGGGATGCCGCGGTTGACCAGCTCCCCCTGGAGCAGGATGCTGTCGTGGTGATTGCGGTAGAGGACCGCCATTCTGTTCAGGGAGACGCCCTCCTCGTGGGCCTCGAGGATCTGCTGGCAGATCAGGTCGGCCTCCTCGTAGGCGTCGGCGGTCGGCACGACCACGGGCCTCGATCCTCGCCTCGCGGGCCGAGACCAGCTTCTTGCCGAACCCGGTGCGGTTGTGCGCCGATCGAGGCGTTGGTGAAGGCGACGATCTCGGGCGTCGATCGGTAGTTCGTCTCCAGCCGATAGATCCGGGCGCCGGGGTTCCGATCGGGGAACTTGAGGATGTTGTCGTAGTCGGCCCCCCGGAACCGGTAGATCGACTGGGAATCGTCGCCGACCGCCGTCAGGTTCCCTGCCCCGGCGCGGGCGATCGTCTCGACCAGCTCGGCCTGGACGCGGTTGGTGTCCTGCATCTCGTCGACGAGGAGGTGCCGGAACATGCGGCCCTGGGCGGCGCGGTGGTCGGGGAACTCGGTGAGCAGGCGCGCCCAATGGCCGAGGAGATCATCGTAGTCGAGGCTGTTGGCCGCTTGCTTGCGACGGGCATACGCCTCGCCCGCCGCGTTCAACTCCTCGGTGAAAACCGAGAGGTCCGGCGCGCGATCGGCGATCACGTCGGCCAGGGGCTTCCCGACGTTGAAGGCGTAGCTGATGAGATGGTGGACGGTCGCGGGCTTCGGACCGTGCCGGCCGGTGCCGACGAGGCCGGCGTCTTCCATCGCCAGCTTGATCAGGATCGCGCTGGTCCTCGCTGTCGAGGATGGTGAAGTTCGGGGCGAAGCCCGAGCACCTCGGCACCGCGTCGCAGCAGGCGGTTGCCGATGTGGTGGAACGTGCCGGCCCAGACCTTCGCCGCTTGCGGCCCGATCAACCCTTCGAGCCGCCCGACCATCTCCCGCGCCGCGCGCCGGGTGAAGGTCACCAGCAGGATGCTCTCGGCGGGCACGCCGCGGGCGATCAGGAACGCGACCCGGTAGGTGATGACCCGCGTCTTGCCCGAACCGGGACCGGCCAGGATCAGGTTGAAGCCGTCGGGCGCGGTGGCGGCCTCGCGCTGAACGTCGTTCAGATCGCGCTCAAACGCCTCGCGGAGCCGGTCGGAGGCGGATTTCTGGAGACGGATCTTGCGCATGGCGACATTCGAGGAAGATGGAGCAAAGGCATCGGAGCAGTCGATATTGTATGCCAAAGGATTGTCGGGGACATCGCCTTTCTTTCAATTGAACCTGGTCAAGGAGGACCACTACAATGTCCCTCATGGACACCGATCAGACGACAACGATCCTCCGCGAGCCCCGAATCTACCTGGTCGGTCGTCAGTCCATCGACGAAGGTCAAATCACCCAATTTCTGGAAGATCATGAGGTTAGTCGCTGGACTACGGATACCGATGTTGCCGGCCAGAAATTGATCGAGGTCGCCGGCCGACTCTGCTACATGTCGTATGCGAAGCCCAGGCCCGGCGGAAACTCGGCCTATATCGGTCATCTTCTGGAAGTTGGACACGGGTCCGTTCTCGAACACGCCGTCTTCAACTTCATCATCACGGGCGTCAGCCGATCCTTCACGCACGAACTTGTCAGGCATCGAGCGGGGTTCGGTTACTCCCAGTTGAGTCAGCGGTTCATCGACGAGTCCGAAGCGGCGTTCGTCGAGCCCGAATCGATCTCCAGCGACCCTGAATTGCATCAGATCTGGCTGGAAGCGATCATAAAGTGTCAGCAGGTTTACAAGCAGCTCGCTGACGGCTTGGCCGAGAAGTTCGCGGACATCCCCGACAGGACGCTCCGGCGAAAAAAGGCTCGCGAGGCCGCACGGTCCGTCCTGCCGAACGCAACCGAAACCCGAATCTTCGTCACTGGGAACGCGCGGGCGTTAAGGCACTTCATCGAGATGCGTGGCGACGTCGCCGCCGACGCGGAAATCCGCAAGGTCGCCCTGGAGATGTTGCGGATCCTGAAGGATGAAGCTCCTAATCTGTTCGGCGATTATCAGGTCGCGGAGCTTCCCAGCGGGGGACAGGCAGCAATCACCCCTTTCAAGAAGATCTAGCGGAAACCCATAGACAGATTCGCTTGAGCTTCAGTGAAACTGGCCAGAGTCATTCCCAGGTCGGTTTCTGGGAGGGCGCGGCGACAGCCGAACCGCCGGGATGGGCGGCTCGGCCGGAGCCTCGCCCTCCCGGTTCCAGCCGGGTCAATCCCGGGAATGCCTCTGCGAAACCGGAGAGCCCGATAGACTCGGGACGGTCCGCGTGGTAATTTCGATACATCGCGATCATCTCAACCCCAGGATCATTGCGCCAAGCCTTCCAATCCTCCGATTCGTTGGCGACCGCGGCCCGCCCCGCGGCTCGCACACCAAAAGCATCTCGAACCGAAGCACGCGACGCGGTTCAACGGCTGGACCAACTCGCCGAGCGTTTCCTTCTCCCGCCATCATCGAGCGTCCTCCCCCGCCATCATCGAGCGTCCCCCATGAGCACCGCCGAACGGATTTACTCCGGCGTCCTGGAGTTGCAGCCTAATGGACGTGGTTACCTGCGTGATCCGGCCCGAAATTACCGGGTGGCCCCGGCCGACCCCCTGATCGATCCGGGGCTCCTGTCGCGTTTCCAGCTCCGTCAGGGGGCCCAGGTGTCGGGTCGGGTCGAACTGCCCTCGGGGCGTGAGACCAACCCGAAATTGGTCGAGCTAACCGAGATCGAAGGACTCGAGCCGACTCGGCACGTCGATCGGCCCCCGTTCGACGAATTGACCGCCATCGACCCTCGCGAACGTCTACGGCTGGAGAACGGAGCCGAGCCGATCGGCCCCCGGGTGATGGACCTTCTTACTCCAGTCGGTAAAGGCCAGCGCGGGTTGATCGTCGCCCCACCCCGCACGGGCAAGACCATCCTGCTCCAGCAGATTGCAGCCGCCGTGGCGACGAACCATCCCGATGTGTCCCTGACTGTCCTGCTGGTGGACGAACGGCCCGAGGAAGTCACCGAGATGCGACGGTCGGTTCAGGGGCAGGTGGTGGCCTCTTCGAACGACCAGGCGCCCGAGGACCAGATCCGCCTGGCCGAGCTTGCCATCGATCGCGCTCGGCGGATCGCCGAATCGGGAGGTGACGCCCTGGTCCTGCTCGACAGCCTGACCCGGCTTGCCCGAGCCTACAACAAGTTCAGCAGCAGCGGCCGGACGATGTCAGGCGGGGTCGACATCCGAGGCGCTGGACACCCCCAAGCGCCTCTTCGGCGCCGCGAGGGCCTTCGACGAGGGCGGGTCGCTGACGATCCTGGCGACCTGTCTCATCGAGACGAACAGCCGCATGGATGACGTGATCTTCGAGGAGTTCAAGGGGACCGGCAACATGGAGCTGATCCTCGATCGCGCGCTGGCCGATCGCCGGACCTGGCCGGCCATCGACATCCTTCGCTCCGGGACCCGCAAGGAGGAGCGACTGCTCGACCCGGAAGCCCTCGCCCGCGTGACACTCTTGAGACGGACATTGGCGGGCATGAAGCCGGTCGAGGCGATGGAGGGCCTGATCCGCCAGATGTCGAAGTATCCCGACAATGCGGCGTTCCTCGATCGCATCGGTCAGGCCCGGTCGAAGGCCAGTACCTGATCCACGTGCCCGCGTTTGGCTCCCAGGGAGTTTGAAGAGAGCAAGGCCCGCGCCGGACAGCGTGGCGAACCGCCTACACATCCGAGTCGGCTTTGGTAACACCGGGTTGCCGAGGACCGTTATGGCGGGTAGGCTGGAGCGTGTCGGATTGGGACGCTCAGATCCGAGACCCCCTCGCCCACATCGCTCACCACGAACCCGATCTCTCGGGGCCGCGCGCATGGCTAATCCTGCCGACGAACCCCAATCGCCCCCGCCGCCGCGGATGCCCGGTCAACCGCTGCCGCGCCTCCGCTACACCGCGCCGGCCGAGGAACCCACTCCCGAGCCGGAACGCCCAGCCTCGAAAAAGTCGAAGAAGGGAAAGGACCCGGAGGCCGACCAATCCGCCGGCAAGGGGAGCAAGCGGAAGTCGAGGAACCGGGGCCAGGACGATCCCATTGAGAAGAAGAGCGTGCTTGCCGATGAGACCCCAGTCTTCGATACCTACGAGGTCCGCCAGCGCACCCGGATCGCAGTCGGCGCCGCGCTGGTCGCTGTGATCTTGCTTGCCGGTTTTGTGTTGTTTCGAACGTTGCAACCGAACGATACGCTCGAAGACTACGCGGAACTCGAGTCCGACGACACGGCCCTCTTCCAGGCGAATCGGGCCGGTGCAGAGGCTCTCGAACGCGAGGCGCAGATCGCTCTGGCGGATGCTCGAAGCTACGCCGAGCAGGGCAACGCGGAACGCACCCTCCAGAAACTCAACAGCCTGCTGAAAGCATATCCGAAGACGGTCGCCGCGGAACGGGCTCGCGAGGCGCTGAACCGGGGCCGACAGGGGTTGCCCCTCTTCGTCGATGTCCCACTCGTGATCGCTGAACTCGCCGAGCCAACCATGGAGATCGAACCGGAACCCGAATTGGTCCTCCTCGTCGACAACGGGGCCCCTCCCGGAACGTCGGTCGATGTCGGACTCGGTCCTCCTTTGGTGCCCCCCGAACCGAGGCGTGAGACCGGGCGTGGCGCTGGAAACGGCCGACCTCGCCCCCAATCCGCTACCGCCCGGTTTCCGTGCCCGGCCGGGGGTGAGTGTCCACCCGACCGGATGGCCGCTGGAGATCACCTGCGACCAGGACGGCGCCGCGATGGTCCTGGTCCCGGGAGGCACCTTCACGATGGGCCGCAATGGCGGTCCCATCGAAGAAGGCCCGGCGCACCCGGTTACGATGTCCCCGTTCTACATTGATCAGCACGAGGTCACGATCCGCCAGTACCGGACCTTCCAGCAAGCCACCGGCCATGCCGAAGGTGGTCCACCCGCGGGTTCCGAGAGTGACGCGAACATCCCGCCCGACATGCCCGTGACCGACGTCAGTGCCCGCGATGCCCAGGTGTACGCCCAGTGGGCCGGTAAGGCCCTGCCGACGGAAGCCCAGTGGGAGATGACCGGCCGGACGATCGACGGCCGCATTCATCCCTGGGGATCATCCCCACCCGCCTGGGACCGTCCCCGGCAGTTCGGACAGATCGATCCGGTCATGTCGTTCGCGCTGGACATGTCCCCCTACGGCGCGTTCGACCTCGCCGGCAACGTCCGCGAATGGACGGCCGACTGGTTCGACCCATCGTATTATGAGCAGTTCCGATCGTCCGCCGCCGTTGACCCGAAAGGCCCGGGCCGGGACGAGCCGCGATTCCCGCTGCTGACGATCAAGGGAAGCTCGCCGGAGTGGATGATCTCACGTCGAGACGGGATGCGTCCGGACGCCCAGTTGCCGGACCTGGGCTTCCGCTGCGTCCTGAACCTCGAAGAATCGGCGACAACACCGCCACCGGCCGGGAACACGGCGCTTGATACCCCGGTTCAATCCTCCACCCCATCGTTTCCACCCGGCTCAATACCGTTCTGACCGAGGGCCGATGACCGATGTCTGAGGGCCGATGACCGATTGGAACGTGGAGGAACGCGAAACGGGCGGATGCGTGCGAGGCGGATTGAGCACCGATGTCCGAGGATTGATCGAGAATCAAGGATCGACCCCCGAGAATCGGCCGTCGGTTATGGCTTTGGCTTGATGAAAAGCACCTCGCCGCGCTCGATCCATCCTTTTCGCAGGTCCATCCGGAACCAGCCGTCACTGTTCTTCGGCTGGAAGCGGACGGGAGATCGCGCGGCCGAACTCGGCCAGATCGTATTCGGCCCAGGTCTGGCCCAGGTCGGGCGAGTAGGCGATGCCCGTCTTGAAGGTCGATGCCGGTGCGCAGTGCCCGGCCACCATCACGCCATCCTGGATGATCATGTTCGCCATTTCGAACTCCGCATCGAACAGCCGGGTATGCTTCGACGGGTCGGTCAGGTCGGCCGGAGCGCACCGGAAGATCCCGCGGTCATGCGTCTCGTCGGGTGGCTTCGGCCCGTTGGCATCGGCCGCCCAGTACAACTGATCCGTCGACGAAATTGATGCCGCCCGACTTGTAACGCGAATTGGAGTCCACCGAGATCAGCACCGTCCAGTCCCAACGATCCGCGTGAGCGTCATAGGTCCCGCGCAGCCAGTGGCATTCCTTACCGTGACCGCGGTCGATGTCACCGGTGCAGGCGTAGAATGCCCGTTCGGCCGGATTGTAGGTCACGCAATGGACATGTCGGCAGATGACGGGGTTTTCTGGATCGCCGAGGAACGACTCGGGCGCGGTCCCCTTCTCCTGAAAGTTCGGGTTCCTGCCGAACGAATAGGCGATCTTGACCGTCTCCCCACCGTCCGTGGAGTAGTAAATGTTTACAGGCACCGGCCCGCCGAGCACATTGCAGTAATTCCCCCACACGAGCATTTCCCTGCCGTCGATGTCCCAGGTGTGAATGCCGTCGAGCGAATGGAAATACCAGCCGGGCTGATCGGGGTTCTGGGCGGCGTGCGGTCGATAATCGCTTCCATCGCGATCCTTGACGATAATCTCGCGATGCGTCTTGAGATTGTCGGTGCTCAGGAACAGCTTTTCACGCGTGGCGAAGAGAATGTTTCCATTCTTGAGCAAGCAACTGAACGTGATGTTGTCCGCGTCCGGGAAGGTCGCGCTGTGTGCCCAGGTCCGGGCATTGTCCTCGGACAAATAAATCTTGCCGTCGCCGAACCCGAAGGCCTTGTTGTCGCGCTGTGAGTCGATATACGGCCCGTCCGGAGCGCCGCGATACCAGAAGTGATCGGTCTCGCCCATGATCCCGGCGTCCGCGGCGCGCAGGCGGGAAACGCCGGCGTTGACGAGGCTGCCCGTGGTTGCCGCCGCGGCGACGGTTTGTACGAACCGGCGTCGATTCAAAAACCATTGTGATTTCATGTCTCACCGTGCTGTCGGTTTGGTGGTGTCGAAAGGCCAGCCAGGCAACTTGCCACACGCCTGCAAGGCGAGTACGTCGAAGGCACTGCCCGCGTTGGAGATCAGGTTGCCACAGTCGCTGGACCGGGGAGCGTGTGAACCACTTGCCGCTCTCGCGCTGATTGGCCAGCAGCCAGGAGATGCCGCGCTCCAGTCTCGGGTCGTCGGCCGGCAGGCCGAGTTCCCGCGCGACAACGATCACGAAGCCGGTTCCGTAGCCATCGCTGGTTGTGGTGGCCAGCGGCTGGCCGTCGTCGCGGGCGAGTCCCTTCCAGTCCGTGAGCAAGCCGGACGTGGACCAACCGCCGTCGTCGAGCTGCCGGGCCAACAGTTCGGCCAACGTCTGATCGCGCTGCTCGGGCGTGGCGATCCCATCAACCCGGACGGACGCCCAGGCGAGCATGGCGCGATGGTGCAGCGATTTGGGCGGATTGTTCTTCAAATAGACACGCAGTTTCGCGAGGCCCGCGCGCGCCTGCGAGGTCTTGGCGTAGCCGTCGGGGGCGATGCCGACGGTCAGCGCGGCCAGTGTGACGCCATAATGATCGTCGATCTCAAGCGGCGCGTACTCGCAGTGGGGCCAGTTCCAGCCACCATCCTCGCGTTGCACGGTCCACAGCATGTCGAGCACCTCGCGGGCCACGTCGCTCAGTGTGCCCGTCGTCTGCGCATCGTTGAGGGTCAATCCCGTCCCGACGACGATCGGCCAGAAGCCCCGCGTTTCCGTTGGCCCCTGCGTCTGCCAGCGGACTCGTCGGTAATCTTCGTAGAAGCGGCGAACCTCGCCCGAGTCCGGCAGGACGGAGGCCAGCGCGGGACGCGCGGCCATGTAGAACAGGTTCGTGTGGCATGTGGCACACTTCTTGGTTTTCTGCCAGTTCAGCGCCGAGCGATCCAGATACTTCGCCGCCTGTTCCGCCGAAAAATGGCGGGCCGTGGGCTCGTCCGCCCGGATTTCCGGCAAGCCTTCCTTAACATCGTCCAAGGTAATTGGTTGCTGTGCAGTCACCAGGGAGGGTCCGATTGCGACAAGAAGCAGTACGACCCGAACGAGTGTCGATTGCGGCTTCATCAGCAGCGGCCCCGAAAGATGCGTGAGAACACAAATAGATTCCAGGCTTGCTAAATGTGGTTAATGGCCAGCGAGGGTTTCTTGATGCTATCCGGCCGCGGCGGTATGGGCAAGCTGGTGGTCGCGATCACTCTTATCACGGAGAGAACCCAAAACGAAGCGGGGCGGTCCCGTTCTCGGGACCGCCCCAGGCATCGCAACATCGCCGGTTGGATTGCGTCCGGCCCTTACCTCAGCGGTTCGGGGACCGCGGCGACCGGGCGTCGTTCTCGTCGCCGAAGATGATCATCGGGACGTTGTAGCTCGGGACGAGATCATCGGTGTTGTAGATCAACTGGGCGTCGAGGGCCCGGTCGATCATGGCAACCGCTTCGCTCAGGTGAGCACGGCTGTAGGGGTCGATCTTCGTGTCCATCTTCTCCAGGACGCCGTTGATGGCGTCGCGAGTCTCTCGCAACTCCATCAGGGCGAGGTTGGAGATCGGCTTGGAGGCCGCCGTGCCGGGGCCATTGGCGAGGGTCAGGTCGATCAGCCGTTCCAGGTGCTCGCGCTGGAGGTTGCGGCGGAGGCTGGAGATCATCGGCTTGCGGGCCGTGTAATCGCGCCTCGTCCGGGTCCTTCAGCTCGGACCAGATCTCGTCGCCGATGGAGTCGAGCATCTCGGGGAGGGTCAGGGCGTCCTGATCGGCGGGGATGCGGAACTCGTTGTCGTAAACCCGTCGCAGGGTGGTCGGGTTCATCAGCATGGTCAGGGTCGAGGACTGGATGCCCATGATCCGGTCGTGGATCGGCCAGGCCGGGCTCGTCGCTCAGGGCGTCGCGGTAGCCGCCGCCGTCGAGCCACTTGTCGCTGCTCATGCGTGCGAGCAGCTCGGGGGTCAGGCCGAAGGCGTCGTCGCGGAAGGTGTTGTCGATGACGAACTCGAGCGCCTCGCGCTGCTGCTCGCAGGGGACGACCTCGACCGGGGCGCGGTCGCCCGGGTCCCCCTTCTTGTCGCGGTGGACGAACGCGCCGCCGATCCAGTTCGGCCATCATGCTGATGGCCTTGGTCTGGAAGCCCAGGGTCATCTCGTACCCGGAGCGGGCCTTGGCCCAGCTGTCGCCGTCCTCGACGAACTTCTCGAGCAGCCGCTCGCGGTGGTAGCGGGCCAGCCGCATCTGCGTTCTTGGCGTAGTCGAGCGGGTCCTTGCTGAAGTCGTAGCGGCGGGCCAGCGGGTCGGGGCCGCTGGTGTCCTCGTCGGTGGCGTAGGCCAGCTCGGGCTCGGAGACGCGCGCGAGGATCTTGTCGAGGGCCTTCTCGTCGAAGGTGTAGCCGTACTCGATGGCCCACAGGTCGTACGGGCCGATGTCGATCATCGTCCAGTCGCCCTGGACCTCGCCGGTCTCCATGTTGATGTTGACCGGGTTGTAGTCCATGACCGAGCCGGTGAAGGGCTTCTTGCCCTTGAGCTCGTTGCTGTTGATCTCGGCCATCGTGTAGGCCGACGACGCCTTGAAGTTGTGCCGCAGGCCCAGCGTGTGGCCGACCTCGTGGGCGACCAGGTCGGCGAGCATCGGGCCGATGAACTCCTCGGGGATGCCGTCGAGCAGGCTCTCGTCCTTCGTCTCCTTGTCCTCGTCCTCTTTCTCCTCGTCCTTCTTGTCGCCGTCCTTGTCACCGTCCTTTGGCTCGTCGGCTTTCGGCTCGTCGTCGGGCATCATGGTCAGGAGCATGCGGATCGCGGCGACGTCGTAGGCCTTGCCGTTGGAGGCCAGGCAGAGGCCGTTGGTCTGGCTGTGGCGGCCGACCAGGCCGTCGTACTCGTCGTCGCCGAGCAGGTTTCGCGTCGACCCGGGCCAGCGGGTGACCGCCGTACGGCTGGGCGCCGAGCCGGGCACGCTCGGACACGATCAGTAGTTCCGCTCGGAAGGCGGGGCCAGCCGGACGCGGGGGTCCCACCTGGGATGGTGTTCGAGCCAGGCCAGGGTCTCGGGGCTGAAGCCCTCCATCGCGATGTCCGGCAGCTCCTTGTGGAACTGGAACCAGAAGTGGCGGATCCAGCCGTCGGTCAGGATGATGTCGGCGTCGAGGATCTGGCCGGTCAGCGGGTTGACCCGGCTGGGGCCGATGGCGGTGCCGACGTCGTTGTTCAGCCAGCGGATGAAGTTGTAACGGACGTCCTCCGGGTCCTTCTCCATGTGGGCGCCCGAGGCCTTGTCCTGGTAGTAGACCTCGATCGCGTTGGAGATGCCGACCTTCTCGAACGCCTTGTTCCAGAAGAGAACGCCCTTCGCGGACCCAGCGCCGGTAGCGGATCGGCGTCGTGTGCTCGATGTAGAAGACGATCGGCTCCTTGGGCGGGCTGACCTTCAGGCTCGAGTCGGCCTTCTCCAGGTGCCAGCGGTTGATGTAGCGGACGCGGCGTCTCGTCCTCCTTGAACTTGCCGAGGTCGGAGTACGCGGTGGTGAAGTAGCCGACCCGCTCGTCCGCCTTGCGCGGTCTTGTAGCCGGTGCTTTCCGGGATCAGGCTGATGGAGTAGTGCAGCGTCTGGAGCTGGCCGTTGGCCATGGGAACCTCGAAGGCCAGCTCGACGTTCTCGGGAAACGCCTTGGCCGTCTTGATCTCGGCAAGCCGGGAGTTGCCGGTACGCACCTGACCGCCGAAGAACTTCGACGCCTGGCCGACCAGCAACTCGTCCAGGTCGATCACCGGGCCGCCCCGGGGGACGACCGTCAGCGACCGGCACGTCGAGGATGACCCGGTCGGTGAACAGCCGCTCGACCGAGTCCTTGGATTCCTGGTCGCCGGTCGATCGGATCTCGACGTTCGGCTCGATCAGCGCCAGCCGCTTGTCGTAGAGCTTCCAGTAGACGTACATCTCGCCGGCCTGGAGGCCGGCGTAACGCTCGCCGCTGGCGACCGTCAGGGCGATGAAGTGCTTCTGCCTCGCGAAGTCGCGCGGCAGCTCGGCCAGCATCTGGCCGTCCTTCTTGCGGACCCAGATCGTGTAGAAGCTCTGCTTGCCGTCGGCCGTCGAGACGACCTTCTCGTAGCCTTCCGTGATCTTGTCCAGCGAGGGGAAGTCGCTCGCCTGCAAGTTCGGGCCGGCCCCCCGCTCCGCGAGCTTCTCCAGCAGTTCCGGCGGGATCGACGGGATCGGCCCGGTCGGGGCCTGATCCGGTTGGTCTTGAGCCCGGACCTCCGTTGCCAGGCCACCGAGCGACACGGCGCCGCCCACGAGCAGGGCGAGGCATCGTAACCTGATCCCAGGGGTGTACATCATCGTCGCGTCCCTCGTGGGTCAATCGGGAGGAAAGAGGTGTGACGAAACTCGAACAGGGTGGGCGGATCAGCCCTTCGCTCGGGCTGTCGCGATCGCGGAAAGGACGAAAGATTGCCGAGTCGATCAGACCGACGGAACGAGATCGTTGCCCGACTCATGAACTCAGCGTCAACGAGGAGTGCACCGCGCCCTGGAGCAACTTGCCCAGAACTCAACGACCATTCATCCTGACGAATCCACGCGATCAGAGCAAGTCTCCTCGGTGAGAGAATGTGGAGGTTCTGTCCGGTCGAGCACGATCCGCCGAAGGTGCCGGTCGTTCCGGATCGTGAAATCCGTTGGCATCCGGTTCCACACAGAGGAAGTACGGCTCAAGTCGCTCGCTTGTTCATGAGACGGTCGTGGCCCGGATCAGGCCGGGGGCCTGCGGGTTGCGCTCGAGATACCAGCGAACCGTCCGGGCGATGCTCTCCTCATAGGTCAACGTCGGCCGCCAGCCGAGCCGTTCCCGGGCCTTCGACGTGCTGTAGCAGACATCTCGGGCCAGCAGCCAGGTTGCGTAACGAGTGATCAGCGGCGGCCGTTGGGGATGAAATGCCCGACCGAACGCCTCGAGCCCGAGCGCCCCGGCAAAGACGAACCCATAGGAGTGCCGCCAGCGCCTCGGGCGGGGATCGACGCCCAGGGCCTCGGCCCAGCATCGCATGTACTCGCGCTGCGTGATCGGCCCCAGGTCGGTGACATTGTACGCCTCGCCCACCGACTCGGGATCGTCGGCCGCCAGGATCGACGCCTCGGCCACCTCTCCGGCGTAGATCGCGCTGAGCGGGTTCTCTCCCGTCCCGATCAGGGTGATTCCCTTCGCGCCGATCCGCTGGACCATCCGGGCCGTGGTGGTACGGTCGCGTTCACCGTAGAGCCAGCTCGGGCGGATGACCGTCAGGGGCAAGCTCTTACGTTCGGCGATCCGCCAGAGCAGCCGCTCCTGTTCGACCTTGCCGCGGGTGTAGTCGTCCCAGATCGGCCAGAGGTTCCGACCGAGCGGCGCCGATTCCACGACCGGCGGTCCCCCTTCGACCGGATGGCCGTAGGCACTGGTGGAGCTGATGTGGAGAAACCGATCGACCCCGGCCCGCGCGGCGGCCTCGGCCAGGTGCGTTGTCGCATCGAGACAACCCGTCTGAAACTCCGCCCAGGTGCCCCAATCGCCCACCTTCGAGGCGGCATGGTAGACCACCCGGGCCCCTCGAACCGCGTCGTCGCACGATGCCGGATTGGCCAGATCTCCCACCACGCGATCGACACCCAGCGACTCCAGGAACGCCGTGTCGGCCCCCGGCCGGACCAGGGCGCGTACCGGACGGCCCCGACCGACGAGCCGCTCGGCGATGTGGCTGCCGAGCATTCCGGTCGCACCCGTGATGAGGGCCAACGAGTCGTTCCCCTCATTCATGGCCGGGGACCCTCGGCGCGACGAGGGTCGGACTCAGTCCGTCGTCATCGGTCGTCGCGACCAGCTTCGCACCGCTCGAAAACCTGCACGTCACGCTTGCGCCAAGTTCATTCACGGAAAAAGGTTCCGTCAAGAAAAACCGAGGTTGGGTTCGTTCGGTAAAACGCCACGCTCGCCACATGGCCAGTGTTCCGCGAATCGTCGGGACCGGCCGCGAACGCCCCGATTGTAACATCGTTCCCGCCGGCCGCGTCGATTCGAAAGAATCGACAGAATCGACCAAACCTTCCGGGTTGAGACATCGTAATCAGGAAACCGACCGGCGAAATCGCAATCATCCATGCAATTGGATCGTGGTCCCGCGTGCGGACACCGGGGATGACGACGCGGGTTGGAAACCGGGTCGGAAAAAAACTTGAAGGAAGGTCGGGAAGACGGCTGTCCCGTTGGGGATGACGCGGTCCTGCCAGGCGGTCGGGCGACCGGCCGCGGCGAGACAGCGGGCCGCAACGGCCGATCGGCTGACCGAGTGACTGATCCCCGCGATCCGGACGCGGACGCCTCCCACCAGCCCCCTCGGACACAACCATGGCGGAAGAGACCATCGATCCCGGCGTGCTCGAGCAGACGAAGAACCAGATCCGCAAGCTGGTCTCCGAGATCGCCGAACTGGCGGAGGCGGACATCCAGCCGCAGGAGTTCCACGGCGAGTTCCTCTCGCGCGTCGTGGCGGCGGTCGCCGCCAGCGGCGGCGCGCTGTGGTTGCTCGACGGTCGCGGGGGCTTGCGGCTCCAGAACGAGCTGGAGTTCCGCCAGACCGGCCTGATGGACGGCCGGGCGCGGAACGGGCCCCACGACGCGCTGCTGGCCTGCATGGCGCAGGCCTCGCAGCCCCAGATCATCCCGCCGGGCGCGACGGTCGAGGGCATGGCGCAAGCGGGCAACCCGACCGCCTTCTCCCTGATCATCGCGCCGTTGATCGTCGACAAGCAGCCGGTCGGCCTGGTCGAGGTCCTGATGGACCCGACCCGACGGGCCGCCACCCAGAAGAGCACGCTGCGGTTCATCAGCGACCTCTGCGACCTGGCGGTGCAGTACCTGAAGAACCGGCAAATGCGGCAGATGATGTCGCAGCAACGGCTCTGGAACCAGCTCGAAGGGTTCACGCACGCGATCCACAACTCGCTCGACCTGAAGGAAGCCTGCTTCTCGGTGGCCAACGACGGCAAGCGCCTGGTCGGGGTGGACCGGCTGTCGGTGATCCTGAAGGTCGGCGGCCGGACGATGGTCGAGGCGATCAGCGGCCAGGAGATCGTCGAGCAGCGGGCGAACCTCGTTCGCGAGATGACCCGTCTCGGCAAGTCGGCCATCCACGCCGGCGAGGACCTGGTCTACACCGGCAGCACCGAGGGGTTCCCGCCCGAGATCCGCGACGGCCTGGAATACTACGTCGACGAGTCGGGCTCGAAGGCGGTGATCATCACGATCCTGCACAAGCCCGAGACCGACCCGAGCAAGGAGAAAGTTCCCTTCGGCTGCCTGATCTCCGAGCAGATCGGCGACGAGGTGGCCCCGACCGACGCCCAGGCCCGCGCCGAGGTCGTCGCTCGCCACGCCTCGACGGCTCTCTGGAATGCCCAGAAGCATTCGAAGATTTTCGGCCGGCCGCTGCTCGAAGCGATGGGGTCGCCCTTGCGGCTGTTTCGCGGTCGCACCTTCGCCAAGATCCTGGCCGTTCTGGGGCTGATCCTCACGCTGATCCTGGTCATGGCGCTGGTCCCCTGGGAACTGACGGTCGAGGGCCGCGGCTCGCTTTTGCCCCAGCAGCGGCAGATCGTCTACGCCCCCTGGCAGTCCGTCGTCACCACGATCCCCGAGGGCATCCAGCACGGCACCCTGGTCAAGAAGGGGGACGTCCTCCTGGAACTCGAGAGCAAGGAGCTGACCAAGGAGCTCGAACGCGTCCGGGGCGAGTACTCCGAGGCGGCCAACCGGATCACCTTCCTGAACCAGCAGCTTGCCCAGTCGGGCCTGCGGCCCGACGAGAAGGCCCAGTTCCACGGTGAGCTGGCCGAGGCCGAGATCCGTCGGCAGTCGGCCACCGAACAGCGGAAGATCCTCGAAGAGCAACTCGCCATGTTGACGGTCCGCGCGCCGATCGACGGGGTCATCATCAGTCCGTTCGAGATCCGCAAGGACCTGATGAACCGCCCCGTCGAGGTCGGCCAGGAACTCGTGCAGGTCGCCACGATGAGCGCCGACGCCGAGAACGAGTGGGTCATGGAGGTCGACGTCGACGACAGCGACATGGGGCCGATCCTCGACGCCCGCGAGCGGCTCGCCGAGGCCAAGGCCGCCGGCAAGGTGGACGCCGACACGCCGCTCGAAGCCTACTTCGTCTCGGCGACCGACCCCGAGCACCGCTACCGGGGCTACGTCAAGCGAATCGCCAGCAAGGCGGAGACGAAAGAGGCGGAACACGTCGTGAAGGTCGAGGTCGTCTTCCCGCCCGAACGTTCGCGACGACTTCCTCGCCCGCAACCACGAGCTCCGCCCCGGTGCCGAGGTCCGGGCCCGGATCGAGTGCGGCGACGCCCGCCTGGCCTACGTCCTGTTCCGCGACGTCATCCACTTCTGGTACGAAACCGTCCTGTTCCGCTGGCCGTTCCTCAGCTAACCTCCAGCAGCAATGGGCCATTCACAGCAATGAGCAATGAGCAATGAGCAATGAGCGATGAGGGAAAGACCACCTGGCGAGACACCTTCGCCCTCCCTCGTGCTCCCGGCTCACTCTGATTCGTCCTCATTGCTCATTGCTGAGTTCCAGGCTGTCAGGCTGAAGCCTGACCTACGGAAGACGACGGGCTGCGGTCCTCATTGCTCATCACTCATTGCTCATTGCTGACTCCACAGGAGTTTGAGATGCACGCATTCTCGAAGAGCTTCGCGCTGGCGGCGGGACTGGCCGCCACGATCTCGGCGACGGCGGCGGCCCAGCAGACCGCGCCGGCGCCCCGGCCGTCCGCCGGAACTCTGGTCGTGTCCGGCCGCATTGACTGGATCGAGAAGTCGGACGTCGCCGCGATGCGGGAAGGCGTCCTCAAGCAGATCGAGCCCCAGATCCACGACCGCGTCGAGGAAGGGGAACCGATCGGTCGGCTCCACGACGAGATGGCCAGGCTGACCGAAGCCAAGGCGGCGGTGGCGGCCAACTCTCTCGGGGCGATCAAGCGAGCCGACGCGCAGAAATACGTGGCCATAGCGCGGCTGGCTCGGACCAGGAACCTCGCCAACATCAACTCCGCGAACGTCTCTCGCCAGGAGATGGATGAGGCCGAGGCCGAGGTCGCCGCCGCCCATGCGGCCCTTGAGGAGGCCCAGGACAACCAGAAGCTGGCCCAGGCCGAGTTGAAGCTGGCCCAGCAGGCCGTCAAGGAGCACATCATCACCGCTCCGTTCACCGGCTATGTCACCGACCGGATGAAGAGCCTGGGGGAAGCGGTCCAGGCCAACGAGGCCGTCGTGCGGCTCGGCCGGATCGACAAGCTCCGCTTCCACGGCTACGTGCCGCTCCAGAACGCCAATCAGATCCGCGTCGGCGACACCGTCGAGGTTCGCTCCGTCGTCGAGGGGGCCAACATGCCGATCGAGCGACCGGGTCTTCGAGGGCAAGGTCACCGGCATGTCCCGGGAGATCGCCAGCGTTGGCCGCTCCGAAGTCCAGATCGTCGCCGAGGTCTACCAGACCGACGACCCGGACCACCCCGAGCTGTCGCTCCGTCCCGGCATGGAGGCCCAGATGGTGGTTCATCTCTCTGCGACCGCCACTCCGAGCCAGCCGGTCGCCAACGCGAACGCCGCGGCCCCGGCCCGTTGAGCCGGGTTCGGAGCGCCGTCTCCCGCTCACCCGAGGCTCGCGACGCCTGCCACGCACAATCCGTCACCGCGTTCGCTTCCGCCGGTCACGACAGGACGACGAGGGCCGCCGATGTCCGCACCCACCCTGACCCCCTCCTCCGCGCCGCCCGCCGGGCAGGCGGCCGAGCACCTCAAGGTCAAGCTCCGCCCCGACCTGGTCGTCCAGCCCCAGTTCTACGAGGGCATGACCCACTACGTGGTCAAGGACCCGATCGCCCTGAAGTACTTCCGCTTCAAGCAGGAGGAATACTTCCTGCTCGAGCAGCTCGACGGCGAGCACACGCTTCAGGACGTCAAGCGGACCTTCGAGCGGAAGTACCGCCCCCAGACGATCGCCGTCGAGGACCTGATGCGGTTCGCCGCCCAGCTCCACGAGGCCGGGCTGATCCAGGTCGACACGCCCGAGCAGGCCAAGGTCCTGATCAAGCGCCGCCGCAAGAACCAGTGGAAGCGGTTCGGCCAGTTCTTCGCCAACATCCTCTACATCAAGATCCCGCTCGATCGACCCCGAGCGGCTCCTCAACGGGATGTACCCGTACTTCCGCTGGATCTTCACGCCCTGGTTCGTCACCGCCAGCGTCGGCTGCATGCTGGCGGCGATCACCCTGGTCCTGTCGCAGTGGACCACCTTCCAGGCGAAGCTGCCCGAGTTCCAGAGCTTCTTCAACTGGCACACCATCCTCTACTTCTGGTGCAGCCTGGCGGTCATCAAGGTCATCCACGAGTTCGGCCACGGCCTCACCGCCAAGCACTTCGGCGGCGAGGTCCACGAGATGGGCATGCTCTTCCTCGTGCTCACCCCGGCGCTGTATTGCGACGTGACCGACAGCTGGCTCCTGCCCAACAAGTGGAAACGGATCTGGATCTCGGCGGCGGGCATCTACGTCGAATGCTTCCTGGCCTCGATCGCCACGTTCGTCTGGTGGAACACCGAGCCGGGGCTGCTGAACAGCCTGATGCTGGCGACGATGTTCATCTGCTCGGTCAACACGATCCTGTTCAACGCCAACCCGCTGCTGCGGTACGACGGCTACTACGTGATGTCGGACTGGCTCGAGATCCCCAACCTGCGGATCAAGAGCACGCAGTTCTTCGCCTACCTGTTCCAGGAGAAGGTGCTCGGCCTGGAGGTCCCGGTCCAGAGCTACATGCCGAAGTCGCGGCGGTGGCTGTTCGTCACCTACGCGATCGCCAGCTATCTGTACCGCTGGTTCATCACGTTCAGCATCCTGTTCTTCCTGTCCCAGTTCCTGAAGCCGTACGGGCTCCAGTCGATCAGCTACATGCTGGCGATGGCGTCGCTGGTCCCGCTGCTGGTCATGCCGCTCTACCAGATCTTCAAGTTCGTCCGCCAACCCGGGAGGATGCGAAAAGTGAAGAAGGCACGCGCGGCCGCGTTCTTCGCGGGGTTCGTCGCCGTGGCCGCCGGGATCCTGCTGATCCCGACCCCGCTGCGGGTCTCGGGCACGCTCGTGCTGACGCCGGCGAAGCCCGCGACCGTCTACGCCGAGGTCCCGGGCCGCCTGGTCGAGCTGAAGGTCCGGGACGGCGAGCCGGTCGCCGAGGGTCAGCTGCTCGCCACCCTGTCCAACCCCGAGAAGCTCCGCGAGCGCGAGCAGCTCCAGATGGAGCAGAACATCAACAACGTCAAGTACCAGGCGTACGACCGCTCGATCCGAGCATCGCCGACCGCGAGATGGCGATGCAGTTCCTCGAGCAGTCCGAGGCGCTGGAGCCGCTCGATCGAGAAGGTCAACGAGCAGATCGCCAAGCTGTACCTGTACGCCCCCCGCGACGGCGTGGCGATGGGCGTGCCCCACCGCGAGACGACCGGCCAGTGGCTCAAGCCCGGCAAGCCGTTCTGCGAGGTCGGCGACCCCACGAACCTCGAAGCGCACCTGATCCTCGACCAGTCCGACATCGACCTGATCGAGCCGGACAACCGGGCCTGGATCAAGATCTACGGCGACTCCGAGCAGACGATCCGCAGCCAGGTCGCCGAGATCGCCAAGCGGAACCGCGAGGAGATCCCGCCCGAGCTGTCCAACCTGGCCGGCGGCGAGATCGCCACCAAGCCCGACCAGAAGACCGGCAAGGTCCAGCCCCTGAACGCCGTCTACGAGGTCATCATCCCGGTCGACAACCAGCGACCTCACCCTCCAGCCCGGCCTGCGCGGCTTCGCCAAGATCGACGGCGGCTACTGCACCTTCGGCTGGTGGCTCTGGCGGCTCCTCACCAAGACGTTCCACTTCACGCTCTGACCGCGATCACAGCACACCTCGCGGCACGATGATGGTCCAGGAGGTCGGACGCCCCGGTACGCAGGCCCTTCGGGTCGCGCGTGCCGGGGCGTCTCGCGTTGCATGGCCCGTAGTTCCGGGACAATCAATGATCGGGAACTCGCGAACACGGGAACGCGGGAGGCCGGAAGCGTGGCCGCGCCCATCCTCGGCGAGTCATCCGAAGGACGGTCGGCTCGGCGGGAGCCTCACCCTCCAGAGGGTCCGTCAGGATGCGTTTCCCGGGAAGGCGAGCCTCCCAGCGAGACGTGTTGGCAGGAGGGCGAGACGTGTTGGCGGGAGGGCGAGCCCACTGCGGCGCACATCTCGGAAATCAACGTAATTCCCTATTTCGAATCGTTTTCCTTCGTTCCCACGCTCCGCGTGGAAATGCATTCCGCGACGCTCCGTGTCGTCCAGGGCGTCTCGACAGAAAAGGCCGCGGAGCGGCCCGGACGGCATTCCCACGCAGAGCGTGGGAACGAGTTATTTCGGAGATGCCGCCGAAGTTGTGCGCAGCAGTGGGGCGAGCCTCCCAGCGAGACGTGTTGGCGGGAGGGCGAGCCTCCCGGCGAGCCGCCGGCCTGAAGCGATGCTCTCGAACGCGACGTCGTCATCCCCCTTGGGTTGGCTTGTCCAAATGAGTGCGCAAACAGAAACGCCCGGCCACGCCTCCCGTAGGAGGCGTGGCCGGGCGATTTTAAACCTGGACGATTTCGCCCTAGGTGGGCTCAGAAGATCTTCTTGAAAACCTTGACTGGGTTAAACACCCACTCATACCACTTCAGGTCGTCCTTGGGAGGCACCTTGAGCTGATTCGCCCTGGCATGCTCGATTGCGGTCTGACGCCTGGCCAGGACCTCGTCGCGGCGCTGGGCGGCGTTCGTCGTCGTCGTCGTGGTCGTTGTTGTCGTCGTGGACGACTCCTGCTCGCTGTCAGCATTCCCCTGGACTGGAGTCGCTGTCGACGCCTCGGTCGCCGGGTCGCTGTCCGCCGCAAGCGTTGTGGTCGAGTCACCAGACGTTTCAGGAATCGGCGCCCGATGGTGCCGGTCGGCGTCGGTGCCCCGAGGGTGGTCGACTGGTTCGCGTTCGACACCGCGTTCCGGTGGATCAGGTCGTCGAGACGATCAAGGATTTCCTTGCCAGGGTCAGTCACAGTCGGCGACGACTGGTCCCCATTGCCGTTGCTGCTCGCTCCGCCGGTGGTTGAGCCACCAGCCGTCGAACCACCGGTGGTCGTGCCACCCCCCGTCGAACTACCGGTGGTTGACCCATCGGTGGCTGACCCGCCGGTGGTTGACCCGCCGGTGGTTGACCCGCCGGTGGTTGACCCGCCGGTGGTCGTTCCGCCGGTGGTTGACCCGCCGGTGGTTGACCCGCCGGTAGTCGTTCCGCCGGTGGTCGATCCAACCGTGTTGGGCCGCCATCGTTCGAGCCGCCACTCGCGTTCTCGCTCGATGGGGGGAGAACAGCGTGTAGAACGGGGTCACCGTGCCGGGCAACTGACCACGGCCGACATGGAAGCGGGCTGGCGAGAGGTTCTCGAACTTCCGGGCGATGCCGCGCGGGACGAACACGTAGGTCGGCAGCAGGTGCTGGAGCCAGGTGAAGTTCCGTTGCGGGTGCGGGCTCACCAGGAACCCGTTGTGCGAGGCCCGCTGTCGGTCGGTGACCGTGAAGGCGTCGGGTGAGGGCAGCAGCTTGTGGGCCAGCAAGTAGATCTGGTCCATCGAGATCGCCCCGTTGAGCTGGCCGTCGGCGGCGTAGTCGAAGAAGTTGAACCGCCGCTGGAGGATGTCGGGTCCGTCGGCGAAGCTCGCCGAGCACGGTCGGCTGAACCTGGCTCAAGCGGCACGGTGGCCGTGCCGCCGAGCAGTCGGGCCATCGCCCCCAGCTCCGGGAAGCCCGAACGTCGCCGAGGCGTCCACGAACGTCTGGATCTCCTGGGCGGTGATCAGGCCGTTGTTGTTCCGGTCGATCAGGGGGAAGGCGTCGTGGGCCATCAGGTAGTTCAGCGCGATCGTGCCCTTCGATCGCGGCGATCGCGTTGCCGACGTCCACCCGGGCGTACTGCCGGGAACTCCGGTGCTGCCGAAGAGCGGCTGCGGGTTGATCGGCGTCGAGGAAGTTCGGGCGTGTCGGTCGCCGGCACGGCGGTCCATTGCAGGATCGAGTTGATGGCGTCCGGGCTGGCGTAGGCCGAGAGGTCCACCAGCGAGTGCGTGCCGAAGGCGAGCTGGTTGACCCGACCGGGGTGGTCAGGTAGCGTCGACGGTCGCGGCGTCGACGCGGTGGGCGAGCTCGGTCCAGTAGTCGATCGCCGAGGCGACCACGGCGAACGAGCCGGTCACCATCCCCGCCGAGAGGCTGGTGCCCGCCTCGGTGAAGATGTTGTAGTGTCCAGGTCGCCGGCGAAGGTCCGGCGGAAGACCGGGACGTCCACCGCCGGGGCGGCGTAGTCGGTCGTGTAGGATGCGGTTCGCCGCGGCCAGCAGCTTGTCGGCGTAGATGATGTTGTCGCCCGCCCCGACGACCGCCGCCTGACCGAGCAGGCTCCGCCCCGGTCCCGGCGTCCGGCGTTGCCGACGACGGTGATGGGGCCGATCGGTCGCGGCAAGGCCCCCTGGTAATCGGGTCGGTCGGGCGTGACCCGCGGCCCCGCGCGTGTACGGGAACGGATAGGTGCCGGTGACGGAGAGCACCTCGTTGAGGATCGCCGGCAGCGACATGCCCTTGAGGTCGCCGTTCAGGAGGGTGGACGGCGTGGCCGCTGCCGGCCTCGACGCCGAACTGTCCGGCCGCCGCGATCGGCTGGATGCCCTGGCGGCGCAGCCGGGCCGCGGCCCCCTTCAGGGCCAGGACGACCTGCGGATAGCGTCGGAAGGCGGTCTGCTCGGTGTTGAACGTGTCGACCGTGCCGATGCCGGTCGCCGTGGCGATGATCCGGTCCAGCTTGTTGGCCCGCACCGGGTCCTGCACCAGCGGGTTCCGGGAGATGAACTGCATGCCCTCCCAGAGCGACTGGCTGTCGGCGGCCGACCTGGGTGTCCGGGGTCGATGTCGCCGAAGTTCGGGCTGACGATGTTGACCGGCACCAGCGTCGCCTCGGGGACGAACTGGGCGACGACGCTGGCCAGCTCGGTCCCGTGGCCGTTGAGGATGGTCGTGGGGGTCGGGTCGTCGTTGCCCGGCCCGCCGGTGAGGACGCTGTAGCCCTCGGAGACCCGGCCGCGGAAGTTCGGGGTCAGGGCGTCGATGCCCGTGTCCATGATCGCGATCGCCGAGTCCTGGCCCTCGTAGGGCACGCCCAGGCTGCGCAGGTCGCTCAGGCCGGTGATCTCCCGGCCGATCGAGTACGCCAGGCTCAGGATCGACTTGAACTGCCAGATGCCGTCGTTGTCCGAGGCGTAGAGCGTCGTCCCGTCGGCCGAGAACGTGATGCTCAGGCTCGAGTCGATGAAGCTGTCGGAGAAGTAGCTGCCCGACGTGTTGAAGTCGTTGGCGAAGGGTGTCACGACCCCGTCGGGCGTGATCCGGACGATCCGGCCGCCGAGTGTTGCCACCCTGGGAACGTCGGGACGAGATCGCCGGTCGTCGGGTCGAAGACGACACCCGCCGAGCCCGCCGCCCTGAACCGGGAGGACGTAATCACCGTCGATGCCGGCAGTCGGCCGGGATGCGCGACCGCGAACGGACAGCCCGCTCGCCAGGTCGGAGACGAACATGTTGCCGGCGTACGTCGGTGATCCGACCGTCACGGTGGCTCCCGGCGGTCGCGGCCGTCGTGCCGTAGGAGAAGTAGCCGAACTGGTCGAAGGCGATGTCCTGGAACCGGCGGTAGGGCGTGCCGGCGGCCGAGAGCTGGTCGATGCCGCTGGCGTCGTCCCGTCGGCCTGGATCGCGGCGATGGTCGACCAGGTCGTGTGTCACACCGAAGATCGGGAAGTTAGCCGATGAGCGCCCGTGATGTCCCCCGTCCCCTGCAGCGCCTGGTTCCCATCCGGGTCCGCGTTGACCGCGTAGCCGGCATGGGACTCAGATCAACAGGTCGCCGATGAGCCCTGGACGCCGCTGAGGCCCGGCTGAGCCAGGCTCGATCGGGCCGGGTGGAACGCCGAAGTTGCGTGAACACGGAGTAGACCGGCGACGAGTAATCGCTGTTCGACGGACGTCAGGCCGACCTGCGGGCCGAAGAACAGGCCGGGGTCGGCGACGGCCCCCGACGGCAGGGTCGGCGGTTTCACGTTGGTGCCCGGCCGGAACTCGTTGGCGTCGAAGAACAGCGCCACGAAGCCGGTCGGACGTGCCCGTCCCCATGGGCGAACCGTCGCCCGAGATCAGCCCCGCAGGAAAGCCTGCTGCTGGACGGGCGGCACCAGGATCGCGCTGGGCGACGTAGCTGAACGCCCCGGCGCCGGAGCCCAGGTCGAACTTGATGTACGCCCCCAGGAACGCGCCGTCCGGCCCGATCCGGAAGATCACGTTCTTGCTCGGGTCGTTGCGGTCGACCGACGAGACGAACATCGACGGCTTGCCGTCGAAGATGCCCTCGGGGTCGAACGCTGATGTCGTACCAGTTGACCAGGCCGGTCTCGTCGCCCAGGCCATTCGCCGGCGTGGTTGCCGGGGCTGGTCACGGCCAGCACCGTGTTCAGGTCGAAGAAGATGCTGGCTTTGCCGGTGGCCGGATCGACCCGGTAGATCACGCCGGGCTTGTCGATCGCGCCGGTGTTGCCCCCGGCCCCCCGGCTGATGGCGTAGACCCCCTTGCCGAAGTCGCCGCCGGGTCCGGCCTGGATCCGCACGATGTCGCCGCCGAAGGCCGACGACGGGGCCAACTGAGCGACGGACGTATACGGCGCGGCGCTGGTGGCCAGCGACTCGGTTGACGTGATCGAGACCGTCCCGATCGTCGTGCTCGTCGCTGCCAGTCATCGAACTCGTTGAAGTCGGCCGTCGGTAGAATCCGGTCGGGATGATCGGGGCCGGGAGCTTGCGGTCCTCCAGCGGCTGGACCGGGCTCGATTCGGCAACTGGCGCCGGGGCCGCCGCGGCGCCGATCCTCGGGCGGGCGGTCGGGAAGGCTGAGACATTCCGTCATCTCCTCGGGCGAGACTCGTCCATCCTGGAACCGAGGCCGGCACAGGCTCGGCGACACCCGGTCTCGACTCGATCGTCACGGCGCGGCGCCTCCCGGTCACCCGCTCGCTCTGGGACACCCGACCGGACAGGCCACGGCCACGCCCCCATCGGGGAGCGCGACCGTCCTGCGCGGACCGCTCGACTACGATACTCAGGATCGGCCGAACCCGGCCCGAGGGATCAACCAAAACAACCGGAAGGCCCGGCATTTCGGGTCGGATGTGGCCCGGTCTGCGGCGACTTGAGGGGTTCCCGACCTGCCCAGCGACGCGATCATCCGCAAGGGCATGCGGCCCGCTCCACCGTGCCCGAGGGCAAGCGCAGCGGGCCGTGCGGGCGCGGGTCCGATCAGCTTCGCGTTGCGACGATTCTCGTCGGCTCGCCAGACGGGGTCGGCTCGTGCCGGAGAATCGGTGGACGAATCAAGTGGAGTTGGGGCGTGCGTCCCGGAAGGCGTGTCACTCGACGACGCCCTTCGGGCCGACCTCGCCGGGCTGGGCGGTCGGTCGGTTCGTGGGCTGCTGGACGGCGCCGGCGCGACGGCGAACGTCCAGCTCGATCGCGCCGAAGGTGCCCTCGTGCCGCTGGATCGTCATGCCCAGGGCCGTCAGCAGCCGCTTGGCGGTGTAGAAGTTCATGACCAGCCGCTGGTTCGCCTTGACGTCCTGTCGGCCGGTCGCGAACGGCTGCGGGTTCAGGCCGAAGTCGAGGATGACCTCCTCCGGGGTCGCGGTCACGCGGCAGAAATTCGAGTAGGACGGCAGCGTGCCCGAATCATCGACGACGACCTCGGTCTGCTGGGCCTGGGGCTGTGCTTGCGGGGCCTGGCCCTTGGTCTCTTCGGACATGCGGTCCTCCCGAACTGAACGGAGTCACACGAATTCACATAGGATCGTCGAGTTTGCCTCGACGAGGAGCTGGTTGTGACGTCTCGACAGTCTGCGCCAACTCCCGTTGGGGATCAAGACGACTGTCCCGCGTTTCCGCCAGGTTGTGCGGGGCCTGCGGGGCGAAGGCGATCACGATGGTTCGTCATGGCGACCGGCCGAGCCTTCTTAACTGAGTCCTGCAGGGCCGATGACCGATGACCGATCACCGATGACCGATTCCCAATGACCGATTCGCTACCCGCGACCGTCTGTTTCGGTCATCGGTCATCGGTCATCGGTCATCGGTCCTGTCCCATTGTCAGGGCTGGACTCAGTAGACACCATACGACATCTCACAGGGCCGCGGCGGCCACGGTCCCCGAGACGCGACGACGAACCGAGGAGTCGACCAGACGGTCGAGTGATGAGACGGTACGGGCGGCGGCGCCGTGCTGGGCCAGGACGAACGCGCGACCCGAGGCGCCCCGGGCGGCAGCGGATTCCGGGTCGTTCAGGTCGGTTTTGAGGGCGACCGCCAACTCCGCCGCGTCGGCGACCTGACGCGCCCCTCCCACGGAGAGCAATCCCTCGACGGCGTCGCGGAAGTTGCCGGTGTGCGGACCAAACAGGACCGCGGCGCCGTAGGCGGCCGGTTCCATCATGTTCTGACCACCGCGACCGGCGAACAGGCTCCCGCCAACGAACGCCACGTCGGCCAGGCCCCAGGCGGCCCCCAGCTCTCCCATCGTATCGATGAGCAGCACCGGCAGGTCGCCTGTCGTTCCGTGACGACCCGTCGATAACGTCAACGGCCCGGCGCTGCGACGCACGACCCGAGCCCCCTTCGACTCCAGCATGGCCGCCACCCGGTCGAACCGCTCCGGGTGCCTGGGGACGATCACCAGCCGCAGCCAGGGGTGCTCGACGCGCGCGGCCCGATACGACGCCCAGGCCGCCTCCTCCTCGCCTTCCATCGTGCTGCCGGCGACGAACACCACATCGGCCGGGTTCAGGCCCAGCTCCGATCGCAGCCGAAGCGTGCGCGGGTTGTCGCGCTCGGATTCGAGGTTGTCGTACTTCACCGAGCCGGTGACGTGAACCTTCGACCGGGGCACCCCGAGATCGACGAACCGCGCGGCGTACTCCTCGGTCTGGGCGGCGACCACGTCCAGGCGGCGGAACGTCGCCGCGAGCGGCCCGCGCAGACGGCGATAGCCACGATGGCTCCGATGGCTCAATCGGCCGTTGATGACCGCCACCCTCGCCCCGGCATTTTTGGCCTCTCGGATCAGGTTGGGCCAGAGTTCCAGCTCGACCAGCGCCAGGACCGTCGGACGCACCCGCCCGATCGCCTTCCGAACCGCCCACGAGAAGTCGAGAGGGGCGTAGAAGGTCACCAGATCGGGATAGTTCCGGCGCGCGACGTCGAGGCCGGCGATCGTGGTGGTCGAGATCACCACCTCCCAACCGGGCCGTCGCCGGGCCAGGTCGGCCACGATCGGCCGTAGCAGGTTCACCTCGCCGACACTGACCGCATGGAACCAGATGCAGGGCTGCCGGCCGATGCGTCGGGGGGCCTTGCCCAGCACCTTTTCCGACCAGCCGTCGCGGTACTTGCCCGCGGTCCACGCCCGGTACAGCAAGACCGGCGAGCCGACCAGCAGCAAGAGCAGGTAGATCGTGTCGAAAACATACGGCATGGGGGAATCCCTTCCCGTTCCACGTCGTTCGTTCGCTCGCTCGGGCCATCCCGTCCCCGAGGATGCCGGTCCCGACGCGCCCCCGGCATGCGCCGCCCGACTCATTAGTCAAGTTTCGAAGCAACCGCCGTGCCCTGTACGGCTCGAACCTTCGAGATTTCCCGTGCCCCTGGTTCTCCCGGGTGGGTTCGCGCTCAAACTGGCCCACTTCCAGCAGCTTGCGAACGATCTTCACCGATCGTCGGGACTTGAAGGAAAATGTCGGTTGCGACTTGCGGAAGGATTCGCGTGGAAGAACTTTCAAATCGAGGTGTACCGGCTTCAATCTTCTGTCGTCCCGGCCAACACAAAACGGGCGGTTCGTGCTCTGTCGAAAACCTCGATTCGTAGGGTGGGTCAGCGCAGTGCAACCCACCATCGGACAGCCCGGAAACGGTGGGTTGCACTGCGCTGACCCACCCTACCCCGGACGGTAACACGCAGGTTTTCGACGCGATGAGCCGGTCGATCGTATCCTTGTAGGGTGCGGTGGAGCGACAGCGGAACCCACCGTCATCTCGAAGACATGGTGGGTTCCGCTGTCGCTCCACCGCACCCTACGGCGACCTGTTGAGACACGTGCTCAGAAGATCTCGCCGTCGCCGCCCTTGCGCATGCAGCACTGTTTGTACTTCTTGCCGGAACCGCACGGGCAGGGGTCGTTCCGGCCGACCTTCTTGCCGGTGTTGCGAACCGGCTCGGGCTTCTTGTCCCCCTTCTGACTGGCCGCGATGGCGGCCTCCTGCTGGGCACGCACACCGGCGCCGACGCCGGCGGGCTCGCCGTGGTCGCTGGGAGGGGCCTCGTGGATGGTGCGGGCCCGATCGAGGTTCCAGCGCGAGCCGAGGTAGTGCAGGAAGTTCGGGTCGAAGCTCTCCATGCGGAACACTAGGTCGGTGACCTTGTCGCCGACGCCCGTCCACATGTCCTCGAAGATCCGCATCCCCTCGCGCTTGTACTCGACCTTCGGGTCGACCTGGGCGTAACCGCGCAGCCCGACCGAGCTGCGCAGGTGGTCCATGGTGCGCAGGTGCTCCATCCAGCTCGAGTCGAGGAACTGGAGGATCAACATCTTCTCCAGCTCGCGCATCTCGGGCCGGTAGCGGATGTCGAGGGCCTCGATCAGCTTGATCCGGGCGGGCAGCCGGCCGAGTTCCGCCAGTTCGGCGCTGGTGGTCTCGACGCCGAGTTCCTGACGGGCCCAGGCGTTGAGGTCGTCGAGCGCCCGGGCGTCCGGTTCCGAGACGTTCTCCTCGTCTTCCGGCTCAAGGCCGAACGTCGCGTCGATCTTCTCATTGAGCGTTCTGGCGAGGGCATCGCCGCGGTAGTGCTCGTGGGCGAGGGCCATCACGCGGTCCTGGATCTCCTGCTTGCGGAGGGGGCGGATCTCCTCGATGTCGAGATCGACGCCGTACCGCTGAGCCACCCACGCGACCAGGGCCTCGCGATCGTAACGCGCCGGGTGGCCGGGGCCGCCCTCGATGAAGAAGCGGGTCATGGCCACGCGAACGGGGAACTCGGCCTCCTTGCGTGCGTAGTGGGCACGGGCCTCCGCTTCGAGGCGACGGATGACCTCGGCACGGGGCTGGCCCTCCAGCTCCTTCGGGTCGAGTTCCAGGCCAAATTTCTGGGAGAACCAGCCGGCCAGGACGCGACGGCCGAAATCCGGGTCGAGGAACAGCTTCGCCTCGTCGAAGTCGACCTCGCGCATCGCGTTGACGGCCACCTCGATAAGGTGGTCTTCGAGCCCGCCGCGATCAAGCTCGACATCGCCGCCGGAGAACTCGGCGAAGCGTCGCAGGTCGCGATCCTTGAGGTTCGAGCCGAAGCGGGTGTTGGCCCAGGTGGCCAGGGCCTGCCAGCTCCACTCGGACGGCTCGGCGTCGGACGGGAGGTTTTCCTCGATCGCCTCGCGCACCTGGCCGAGGGCCTGTGACTCGGCCTGGTCGTGGGCCAGCCGTGCGGCGTCGTTGAACGAGGCGCCCCGGAAGTCGCGGGCCTCGAACTCAACCCCCAGACGGTTGCCGGCGAACTCCGCGAAGCTGGCCTGGCCGTAGTCGTCGGCCAGGTAGGTGTTGACCGCCCGCTCGATCTGGCGGTCGATCATGTCGATGAGGGCGTCCTTGGCCGGTTCGCCGTCGAGCAGCTCCTGGCGGAAGCCGTAGACCCGCTTGCGCTGCTCGTCCATGACCTCGTCGTATTCGAGCAAGTGCTTTCGGGAGTCGAAGTTGCGCTCCTCAACCTTCTTCTGGGCGCCCTCGATGCGGCGGCTGACCATCCGGGACTCGATGGCCTCGCCTTCCTCCATGCCGAGCCGCTGGAGGATGCTGGAGACCCATTCGCCGGCAAACTTCCGCATCAGGTCGTCTTCGAGCGACAGGAAGAAGCGCGAGCTTCCGGGGTCGCCCTGACGGCCGGTACGTCCTCGTAGCTGGTTGTCGATCCGGCGCGACTCGTGCCGCTCGGTGGCGATGACGTGCAGACCGCCGAGTTCGGCGACCTCGCGGCCCTCGGCCTTCATGGTCGGCTCGTAACGGTCGACGGCGGCCTGCCAGACTTCCGGCGGCACTTCCAGGCGGGTTGGATATAACGGCCGCCCTTCCTCGTCAACCTCGCGCTTGAGGTCGGACCAGGCCATGAACTCCGGGTTGCCGCCGAGGATGATGTCGGTGCCGCGGCCGGCCATGTTCGTGGCGATGGTGACCATCCCCTTGCGGCCGGCCTGCGCGACGATCTCGGCCTCGTGCTCGTGGTACTTCGCGTTGAGGACCTGGTGCGCGATGCCGAACTTCTGGAGCATCGCCGAGATCAGTTCCGACTTCTCGATCGAGGTCGTGCCGACCAGGACCGGCCGGCCGATCTCGTGATGCTCGCGAATCTCCTCGATGATCGAGTTGTACTTCTCGTGGTCGGTCCGGTAGATGACGTCCGCGTGGGCCATCCGACGCAGTTCGCGGTTGGTGGGGATGGCGATGACGTCGAGCGTGTAGACCTTCCAGAACTCGTTGGCCTCGGTCATGGCCGTGCCGGTCATGCCCGAGAGCTTCTCGTACAGCTTGAAGTAGTTCTGGAGGGTGATCGTCGCGAGGGTCTGGTTCTCCTCCTTGATCCGCACCCGCTCCTTGGCCTCGACGGCCTGGTGCAGGCCATCGGACCATTGCCGGCCGGTCATCAGGCGGCCGGTGAACTCGTCGACGATGATGATCTCGCCCTGCGGGCTGACGACGTACTCGCGGTCGCGCTTGTACAGGTGGTGGGCCTTCAGCGAGTTGTCGATCAGGTGCGGCCACTCCATGTTGCCGGGCGTGTAGAAGCTCTCGAGCCCGGCGATCCGCTCGGCCTCGCGGACGCCGTCGTCGGTCATGTGGGCCGAGCGTTCCTTCTCCTTGACCTCGAAGTGCTCACCCTTGCGAAGCAGCCGGGCGATGCGGTCGGCCTCGGCGTACTTCTTGACGTCGTCGAAGGCCGGGCCGGAGATGATCAGCGGCGTGCGGGCCTCGTCGATCAGGATGCTGTCGACCTCGTCGATGATCGCGTAGTTCAGCTTCCGCTGAACCTGGAGGTCGCGGGTCGGCTTCATGTTGTCGCGGAGATAGTCGAAGCCGAACTCGTTATTGGTGCCGTAGGTGATGTCGGCGTTGTAGATCGGCTTGCGCTCGCGGGCGTCCATGTCCGACTGGATGGCGCCGACGGAGAGCCCCAGGCCGTTGTACAGCGGGCTCATCCACTCGGCGTCGCGACGAGCCAGGTAGTCGTTGACGGTGACGACGTGGACGCCCTTGCCCTCAAGTGCATTGAGGTAGGCGGCCAGGGTGGCGACCAGGGTCTTGCCCTCGCCGGTGATCATCTCGGCGATGTTGCCGCCGTGCAGAACCATGCCGCCGATGAGCTGGACGTCGTAATGCCGCATCTTGAGAAAGCGGCGGCCGGCCTCCCGGCAGACGGCGAACGCCTCCTCGAGAATGTCGTCCAGCGACTGGCCGTCCGCGAGCCGTCGCCGGAACTCCTCGGTCTTGCCCATCAGCTCGTCGTCGGAAAGCGGCTGGAGGGACGGTTCCAGGTCGTTGATCCGCGCGACGCGGGGCCGCAGCCGTCGGATCACCCGCTCGTTGGCATTCCCGAACATGCGCACCAGGCCGTCGGAGATCCCCTCCGAGACGGCGCTGAAGGCATCGGTGGTCCGGTCCCAAAGTTCGCTGATCAGTTCCATGTACGATCTCGCCCCGCGTCGGGGGTCCTGTCCGTAAGTCGATTCGTCAATTGATTTTTGATAGACTGGCCGCCGCATGTCAAGCCGCGGGGCGAAGGCGGCCCAGCCCGTTGCGACGGAGACGCCCGATCGTCGAAACGTGGGCTCATCCCCTAAACGGACAGGATCGCGGGCCGGGATCGCTCCGGTCGATCCCAGGGCCGGGAGGGTCGCGACATCGACGGTCGAGGAGTCCTTCCAGGGGCGGACGTCCCCGAGCCTGTTCGTGAGCATAACGAGTTCGCCCTGGCGCGGAATTCTATCGGAGCCGGGCGGTTGGGTCCACCGGAGATGACTTCGGGCGGCCCGGGTCGCTACAATATTGTCCTTTCGGGAGCGTGGGGCGAGGAACCCGGCTGGTTCGATGGAGGGGCGCGTGGGACAGGAGGCTGTTGGGTCGGTACTGGCGGAGCGAATGCTGGTGTTTCTCGGCACCGGCACCTCGACCGGCGTTCCGGTGCTCGGGTGCGACTGTCCGGTCTGCACGTCGGACGACCCGCGCGACCAACGGACGCGCCCAGCGCGCTGCTGAAACTGCCGGCGGGCAACGTCCTGATCGACACGAGCCCCGAGATGCGGCTCCAGTTGCTGCGCGAGCGGGTCGGGTTCGCGCACGCGATCATCTACACGCACCATCACGTCGACCACCTGTTCGGGCTCGACGACGCCCGGCTGTTCCCGCGCGGATCGGCGGCCCGGTGCCGATTTACTGCGAGCCGACGGTCGAGGAGACGATCCGACGGGTCTTCAGCTACGCCTTCTCGGAGCACGCGGCGAAGCTCGGCGGCGGCGTGCCCCAGGTTCGCTTCGTGCCGATCGCCCCGGGCGAGCCGTTCCGGGCCCTTGGCCAGATGATCGTGCCGATCCGCCTGAACCACGGCCGAACCCCGATCGTCGGCTTCCGGATCGGCGACCTCGCCTATTGCACGGACGTCAGCCACATTCCCGACGAGAGCATCCCTTTGCTCGAAGGGCTCGACACGCTGATCCTGGACGCGTTGCGGTACGAGCCGCACCCCACCCACTTCAATCTCGACCAGGCGCTGGAGACCGTGGCCCGGCTGACGCCGCGACGGACGTTCCTGACGCACCTGAGCCACGCCTTCAAACATGCCGAGTCGAACTCTGCCTTGCCCGTCGGCGTGGCTTTGGCCTACGATGGCCTCGCGTTGAGGTTTTGACCGACGGGCCTGGTGGGGTTCTCCATCCTGCCCTCGGGAGGGCGAGGCCTCCGCCGAGCTTCGGATCCCGACGGCTCGGCGGGAGCCTCGCCCTCCCCGAAGAGGGTTCCTGGCGTCTCGAAACCTCAGCCCCCGACGATAAGACACGGCACAGCGTGGCAACGACCGTCAACGGTGAGGACGATGACCCAGGACGAAGCGAGTCGACGGTCGGACCTTCCCCCCCCTGCCCTGGCCGAGCGGCTGGAACGCCACGGTCAGACGCACCTCCTGCGGTTCTGGGACGAGCTTGACGCCGACGGCCGCTCCCGGCTGGTCGAGAACCTGGAGCCGATCGACCTGGAGCGAATCGACAGGCTCGTGGCGACGCTCGTGCACGGGAACGAGTCGGCATCGCACCCGAGCGCGCAGGTCGAGCCGATGCCGGTGGACCGGCTCCCCCACACCGATGCCGAGCGATCCGCCCGTCGTGAGGCCGCCGAGCTGGGTGAGGCCGCCCTGGCTGCCGGCGAGGTGGCCGTCGTGGTGGTCGCCGGTGGGCAGGGAACCCGCCTCGGGTTCGACGGGCCCAAGGGGACGTATCCGATCGGCCCGGTCTCGACCGCCAGCCTGTTCCAGATCCATGCCGAGAAGGTCCTGGCGCTGTCGCGGCGGCACGAGACGCTCATCCCGCTCTACGTGATGACCAGCCCGGACAACCACCACGACACCGTCGCCTACTTCGCCGAGCGGGGCCACTTCGGGCTCGATCACGTCCGCTTCTTCACCCAGGGCCAGATGCCGGCCGTCGATCGCGAGACCGGCAAAGTCCTCCTGAGCGATCGTGGCCAGGTGGCATTGAGCCCCGACGGCCACGGCGGCACCCTGGCGGCGCTGGCCGCCCCGGGCCCTGGCGGCACGCCGAGCTGCCTCGACGAGATGCGCGACCGCGGTGTGCGAACGATCTTCTACTTCCAGGTCGATAACCCGCTGGTCAACATCGCCGAGCCAGGCTACATCGGCCTGCATCGCCGGGCCGATGCCGAGATCGCCTTCAAGGTGGTCGAGAAGGCCCACCCGGAGGAGCGGGTCGGCGTCGTCGTCGCCGCCGACGGCCAGCCCCAGGTCATCGAGTACTCCGACCTCCCCGCCGATCTGGCCGAGCAGCGCGAGCCCGATGGCCGCCTCCGGTTCTGGGCCGGCTCGATCGCCATCCACCTGTTCGAGCGGTCCTTCATCGAGCGGCTCGTCTCCGGCGCCGGCCAGCTTCCGTTCCACCGCGCCCTCAAGAAAGTCCCCTGCATCGACGAATCCGGCCAGCGCGTCTCTCCGACCGAGCCGAACGCCGTGAAGTTCGAGCAGTTCATCTTCGACGCCCTGCCGCTGGCCGAGCGCTGGTGCCTGGTCGAGACTGACCGGGCCATCGAGTTCGAGCCCTTGAAGAACGCCACCGGCGCCGAGTCCCCCGCCTCGGTCCGCCAGCGCATGAGCGACCTTTTCGCCGGCTGGCTCGAAGCCGCCGGCGCCACCGTCCCCCGCCGCCCCGACGGCTCGGTCCCCTTCGGTATCGAGATCAGTCCTTTGTTCGCCCTCGACGCCGCCGAGTTGAAGGCGAAGATCCAGCCGGGGATGGTTGTGGATGGGCCTCTTTATCTCAGGTGACGAGGCCGAGTCGCGACTCGATCAATCCGCCCGATCCCCCGGAGTTCTCACTTCATGCCGCTCGATATCCTGGTCATTTACGGCTCGGTGCGGAGCGATCGTCAGGGCATCAAGGCCGCCCGGTTCATCACCAATACCTGCCGTGCCCGAGGCCACCGGGCCACGCTGATCGATCCGGTCGAGTACGCTCTGCCGCTGCTCGACAGGATGTACAAGGAACATCCGAAGGGCGAGGCGCCGGCGGTGCTCGAAGACCTGGCCGGGAAGATCAAGGCGGCTGACGCCTTCCTGATCGTCTCGGGCGAGTACAATCACAGCATCCCGCCGGCGCTCTCAAACCTGCTCGACCACTTCCTCGAAGAATACTACTGGCGGCCGTCGGCGATCGTCTGCTACTCGGCCGGCTCGTTCGGCGGCGTGCGTGCGGCCGTACAGCTCCGGGCCATGCTCGGCGAGCTGGGCATGCCCAGCATCCCGTCGATCTTCCCGGTCCCCAGGGTCCAGAACGCCTTCGACGACGACGGCAACCCGAACGATGACGCCTACAACCAGCGAGCCCAGCGGTTCCTCAACGAGCTGGAATGGTACGCCGAGGCGCTGAAAGCAGCGCGCGCCGGCGGGGTTCCGTATTGAGGCCATTCTTGTCGGGTGGGCATCGTCCACTCGACAGAAACCCTGTACCTCCGCGGAGACTCCCTACAATGGAGAGAGTTCCCGAACCGCGGCCTTCGCAACCCCCGAGGTGGGCCCTCAAGGGACCGGGCCGAATGGAAGGAGCGAGCATGGCATGGCGACCCTGACCCTGGAACTCCCCGACGAGGTCTTTTCCTCCTTGCGACGCGCCGGATGAGTTCGCCCGCGAGTTGCGTCTCGCGGCGGCGATCCACTGGTACCAGCAGGGTGAGATTTCTCACGAAATCGCCGCCCGGGTTGCGGGCATGGACCGGACCGACTTCATCGACGCTCTGGCCCGGCGGCGCATTGATGCGTTTCACGTCGATATCGACGAACTTCGAGAGGAACTGGACCGTGGCCTCCAGACGCATCATGAACGCCTCGCCGCTCATCTTTCTGAGCCGGGTCGCGCTGTTGGAGATGCTCCAGGAGCCCGGGGTTGATGTTATGGTTCCCGATGTGGTGGCCCAGGAGATCGCGGCGCGGGGTCCCGGCGACCCGACGGTCCACGAGATGAACCGAACGCCCTGGTTGCGGGTCGTCCCGGCTCCTCGAACCCCACACACCTTGCTGCCCTGGAACCTCGGATCGGGAGAGTCGGGCGTGCTTTCCCTGGCCCTGGGTGATCCGGAGTGCGAAGTCATCCTGGATGACCGCGCCGCCCGTCGCTGTGCTCGGAGCCTCGGCATCCCGTTCCAGGGCACTTTGAGCCTCGTCCTGCTGGCCAGGCAAACCGGTCGGATTCCGACGGCCCGGCCCGTCCTGGAACAGCTTCGTCGGTCGGGCATGTACCTGTCGGACCGCGTTCTGGAGATGGCGCTGGCCCATGTCGGTGAGTCGCGGTCGAACCCGTAAAACCACGGAACTCCACGAAGACGGATACCTCTCTCATGCTCCACGCTGTCATCATGGCCGGCGGCAGCGGTACGCGGTTCTGGCCCAAGAGCCGGCGGAACCGGCCGAAGCAGCTCCTGAAGCTCTTCGGCGACCGCTCGATGCTGCAAGACACCGTTGACCGCATCGCGCCGATGGTCGAGCCCGACCGGGTGCTGGTGATCACCGGCGCCGACCAGGCCCAGGGCGTGCGCGACCAGCTCCCCGAGGTGCCCGCTGACAACGTCGTCGGCGAACCCTGCCCGCGCGACACCGCCCCCTGTGTCGCCCTGGCCGCGGCGATCATCGCCAGGAAGGACCCCGACGGCACCATGATCGTCAAGTCGGCCGACCACGTCATCCGCCCGCCGGAGCGGTTCCGCACGACCGTCAAGGCGGCCGTGGACACGGTCGAGGCCGACCCGACCGCCTTCGTCACCTTCGGCGTCCGACCCACCCGCCCCGAAACCGGTTACGGCTACATCGAGCAGGCCGAGAAACTCGGCGAACCGGAGGGCGTCGGGCTGTACCGCGTCGCCGTCTTCAAGGAGAAGCCCGACCTGGAGACGGCGCAAGCGGTATCTCGACGCCGGCAACTACGTCTGGAACGCCGGCATCTTCGTCTGGAAGGCGAAGGCCGTGCTCGACGCCCTTCGCCGGTTTCACCCCGAGATCAGCGCCGTCCTCGATCGGATCACCCCCGCACTCGGGACCCCGCGACAGGCCGAGGTCATCGCCCGGGAGTTCCCCGAGATGACAAAAATCCCGATCGACAAGGCCGTCATGGAGCGTTACGAGAACGTCAAGGTCCTCGAGGTCGTCTACGACTGGTCGGACGTCGGCGACTGGCGCTCTCTGGCCGAGTTGATCCCCCACGACCCCCAGGGGAACGCCACCCAGGGCCCGCCCATCTGGTCGATAGCCGCGGCTCGGTCGTCATCGCCGACGACGGCCACCCGATCATGGCCCTCGGGCTGGATGACGTCGTCATCGTGCAGTCCGGCGGCGCGACCCTGGTGGCCCGGAAGGACAAGCTCGACGCCCTGAAGAAGCTCGTCGAGGGGCTCGACCAGGCGGGGCATGGGGCGCATCTATGAACAGGAGGAGCGTTCACCACGGAGACACGGAGGGCACGGAGAAGAGAAGAGAAGAGAAGAGGAGAAGAAGAAGAGAAGAAGACTAAAGTCCGGGATTCCGGGCGGCTACTTGACCAAGAGGCTGATCAAGGCTCCAAGCAGACGCTTTCCCCCGCTTCCGGACGTTGTGAACGAACTCGAAGAATCCCAGGTACAGCGGCAGCTTCTCTTGGGAAACCCCTCGGTGGGGACGGAGCCAGGATCGGAGTAACGACCAGAAGCCCTCGATCGTATTGACATGGACTTCGCAGAAACCATCGCCGTCCTCGTCACGGGCGAACTCCCCGGCGGCATGACAAACCGTCCGATGGCCGTAGCCCCATTTGGACAGTCGAGCATAGATGTCATATTCATCGGTGTACACGACGGTTCCAGGCTCGATCGTCGCCTGAATCAGCGGCGAGATCGTGACCTGTTGCACGTTCTCCAGCATCCGAATCACCACCGTCCCGGCTCGTTGGATCATACCGAAAATGGGTGGCTTCTCCTTGGCCAGAGTCCCTCGCCCTCGCTCCCCCTTCAGCCGTCGGCGGCGTGGGGGCCTTCCTTTTTTTTCACCGCCTCGGGATAGCCCTTATGTCCTGCCACCACATAGACTTCGTCGCATTCTACCTCGCCGCTGAGGGGCTCGACGGGCTTGCGTTCGACAATGCCTTCTCGAAGTTGGGTCGTCATCACCTGGGCGTCGTCGGGGTCGAGATTTAGCTCGTGGCCGATCTGTTCATTCGAGAGATTCAGCCCCATGAAATAGAGGCAGAGGATCCAGACCCGCAACGGCTGGTGATGGCCGGCGAAGACAGTTCCGGTCAAGTCGTCGAAGTGTTTCTGACAGGCTTGGCACTGGTAACGTCGACGCTCGGGTTGAGTCGAATCGTGACCTTGTTTGGTGATCCGTGAGGAGTCGCAATGGGGACAAGTGACGCCTTGTGGCCATCGCAATTCGCGGACGGTCTCGAAGCACTTCAGGTCGTCGATGAGCCTCTGGATGTTGACCACCGTCCTTGACCTCGCAATCGGGACGAATGGCTGCATCCATGAGCCGAGAAGAGACACCGGCTGAAGTCGATCATACGCCCAGAGAGATCATTCTGACAGAACCGCCCGGAATCCCGGATGAATAAAGAAACGAACAAACAATTGGAAAAAACTATCAAGATAAAAACTTAGATTGAAAATCACCTGAGCAATTTTGTATTTTTATTTCGGACCC
Source organism: uncultured Isosphaeraceae bacterium (assembly GCA_963779675.1). Taxonomy (GTDB): domain Bacteria; phylum Planctomycetota; class Planctomycetia; order Isosphaerales; family Isosphaeraceae; genus CAVZZM01. Next base: position 137,975 of record CAVZZM010000008.1, on the reverse strand, counting down.
TGTGTTTTTCTCCTTCATGTTCTTCTGTTTTTCTCATTTCTCCTCTTCTCTTCTCCGTGCCCTCCGTGTCTCCGTGGTGAATTCCCCATGAGCCGCATCCTCGGCATTGATTACGGCTTGAGGCGTGTCGGCGCCGCGCTGAGCGACCCCGGTCGGTCGATCGCCACGCCTCTGGAGGTCTACGAGCGGCGGACACCCGAGCGCGACGCGCGGCACTACCGGGAACTCGTCGCCGAGGAGGGAATCGCCCGGATCGTCGTCGGGTTGCCGGTCCATGCCAGCGGCGAGGAGGGAGAGTCGGCCCGCGCAGCGCGAACGTTCGGCACGATGCTTGCCGAATCGACGGGCGTGCCGGTCGTCTACTTCGACGAACGCTACACGACGACGCAGGCCGAGGAGGTTTTGCGTTCCAGCGGCGTCAAGGCCAGCAAGCGGAAGGCGCTACGCGACCGGATCGCTGCGCAGATCCTGCTCCAGGCGTATCTCGACGCCGGCTGTCCCGAATCGGTCGCCCCCCCCGGGTCGCTGGCCGATGAACCGGTCGAGAGCGACGGTGCATAGACCGACACCCAGGACGACGCCAGGACCACTCCACCATGAAGACCGCTCTCATTGTCGGCTGTGGCTACCTGGGCGCCGCGCTGGAATGCAATTACGCGAAAAGGGATATCGCGTCTTCGGGACCGTTCGATCGCCGCGGCGGGCCTCGGAACTATCCGCCTGGGGCGTCGAGCCGGTTGTCGCGAATGTCCTTGACCCATCCACGCTGGCCGCGCTCCCGGACGCCGACCGCGTCCTGTTCTGCGTCGGCTTCGATCGCAAGGCCGGGGTTCCAATGAGGGACGTGTACGTGGACGGACTTCGCCATGTGCTTGACCGGCTCGACGGTCGGATCGGCCGGCTGGTCTACGCCAGTTCGACCGGCGTTTATGGTCAGGCGGATGGCGCGTGGATCGACGAGACGTCACCGACAGAGCCGGTCAGCGACTCCGGGCGGGTGGTCCTCGACGCCGAAGAACTCATTGGCGAGCGGTGTCGCACGCAGGGTCTGGTCGCCGTCATCCTGCGATTCTCGGGGCTGTATGGCCCCGGACGCATCCTGCGTCGGGCGAGCCTGGAGCGGGGTGAGCCGATCCCGGGCGACCCGGACCACTGGCTGAACCTGATCGAGATCCACGACGCCGCCGCGTGCGCGGTCGCGGCCCTGGAACATCCGGGGCCGCCGTCGTCGCTTTATCTTGCCACGGACGACCGACCGGTCTCCCGGTTCGAGTTCTATAGCGCCGTGGCCGACGGGCTGGGCCTGCCCGCACCGCGGTTCGAGCCACCGGAGAGCGGCCGCCGCGAATCCCGACGAGACGCCTCGAACAAGCGGGCCTCGAACCGGCGGATCAAGGAGGAACTGGGCATCCGGCTCCGCTACCCTGACGTCACCACCGGCCTGCCGGCGGCGCTGGCGGGCGAGGACGGCTGACCTGGCTCGATTCTTGCAGGAGGTTCCCCGGCTGTGAGCGGCGGTCGCTCCGATCGAGCGGAGCGGGACGACCGGCCTACGTTCTCGTTCAACGTCCGTTCCCATTGCGACCGGGGCCACACCGATGATCGATGGTGCGACGATGGCGAGGGGGATCGCCCTGGGGGCGATCTCGGGGCTGAAGGCGACCTACGGGCCGGCCCTGCTGGCGGCGTCGCGACGGTCGAAGGGCTGGGAGGCCCTGGCGCTGGCCGCGGCCGCCGAGATGGTCGTCGACAAGCTTCCCTTCGTGCCGGACCGATCGTCGGCCCCGGGGCTGATCCCCGGGCCCTGGCCGGCTTCTGGGCCGCCAGTTCGAGCGACAACGGCCTGGCGAACGCCGTTACGATCCCCAGACGCTCGGGATCGCCCTGGCCGGCGCCGCCGCGGCGGCCGGCGTCGCCTACTTCGCCCCCTCGGTCCGGCGGATGCTTCACCAGAACCTGGGCATCCCGGACATGGCCATCGGGATCGCCGAGGACATTCTCGCCATCGGCGCAGGCGCCGCGGTCGTCGGCATGCCGCCTTCCGAACTGGCGAACGTTGGCGAGGCCGTCTACGAGCAGGTTCGTGAAGGCCACTTCGGACCCGCGGCCCGAGAACTCAGACGCCGCGTCCTGCCCATCTAGGCTCTCGCAGCAATGAGCAATGAGGTCCGCGGAGATTTCTCTCTTCCCTCATTGCTCATTGCTGCGAACAGTTAGTCCATCGGGGCCGGTTCGATGTAGCAGCCCAGCGGCCCCCGGGAGATCTCCATGCGCGGGTCGGGGCCGTAGGAGAGAACCTGCTCACGCTTGAGCTCGGCCTTCTCCTTGTGGGTCGTGTACACCACGGCGCGACCGTGTTTGTGGATCGTCCAGGCAAGTTCCTCGCCCTTGCGACGGGGGTGGGCGAAGAGCCGGGCCAGGAGCTCGATGACGTACTCGAACGTGTGTTCTTCGTCGTTGAGCAGGATGACGTGATAGGGCGGCTGTCGGCGCGTCGCGGTGGTGTTCGTTGTCTTCGGTTCGGACACCGTCGCGACGGTCGTCTCGTCGGCCGCGAAGGTCGCCGGGTCGTTATCGAAGGAGTCGCCCATACGATGTCGGCTCCCGTCGAGATTGATTGCTTCGGGTCAGACTTCTAAGATAACGACACCCCGGTGCCTCCGGTAGTGGAAATCGTGTCGGATCGAAGTCCCGGGACCGTGCCGGTCTCGGGGCGTTCTCAATCAGGAGTCGGCGCATGGCCGAGACGAGCCCCGGGACCGTGCTCCGGCAGTTGCAACAGGCGCAGGCCCTCATGAAGAAGGCCCGCAAGACGATGGCCCTGGCCCGCGACCCGGACGCCCGTCCTGAAATCCGCCAGCGTGCTTTGAGTGCCGGCTGGGAGAGCCTGGCCCAGTCCCACCGCATCCTGGCGGCCATCCCGCTCGACGCGGCCAACGACGCGGTCATGACCAAGCAACTGGCCGTTCAACGCTACGCCACGGCGCTTCTCGTCCGGCTCCGCCGCCTCGCCCGCAACGACCCGAACGCCCTCGAAGGGCTCGATGACGACGAGGAGGATGGGGACGAGGATTGACCCCGATCCGCGCTTCGGTATTTTGAATCCGGGCTCGGGAGATAAACTTGTGAATGTTCAGATTTCGGAAAGCTCGAAAATCATCATCCGATCCAGGGTCCAGAGTGGCCGTTACGCATCAGCGGAAGACGTGATCGAGCAAGCGCTCCGATTGCTCGAAGAACGGGAGGGGGCCTTGTCGTTCGAGGCGGCAACATCACGAGCCGTAGAACGGAAAGACGACCTGGAGATCCAGCGGCAACTGGTGGAAGCGGGCCTTCTGAGCGAGGTCCGCCCGCCGATCACCGACCTTGCGCCGTACCGCAACCGCCGGGCGGTTCCGATCCAGGGAGAGCCTCTCTCCGAGACCGTGATTCGCGAGCGGCGATAAGGTGGCCACGTTCTTCCTGGATACCAGTGCCCTGGTCAAACGATACGTCCAGGAAACGGGTACGACGTGGTTGCAAGCTCAATGCTCGCCGGCCACAGGTCATTCTCTATTCGTGGCTCGCGGCACGTTCGTCGAGACCGTCGCGGCCATAACTCGCCGGGAGCGGGGTGGCGGCCTCACCCCTTCCGATGCCGTAACCGCGCTGGCCGACTTCAAACTCGACTTTAACCAGCAATATCTACACCGTGGAGATGATCGCCGGTCTGATAGCCCACGCTGCAACGCTCGCCAGGGCCCATGTCCTGCGAGGTCATGACGCCGTCCAACTGGCGGCTGCCCTCGAAATCCTCACGAGGGTTCCGACAACCACGCTCATTTCGGCCGACCAGGAACTCAACGCCGCGGCCATCGCTCTGGGAATGGCGGTAGACGATCCAGGCCAACATCCATGACTCATGCCCACGGGAAGAACCAGGGCCACGGGAACTAATCAAGAAATCACGATGCCCCGACCTCAGATCGAATCCGCCTTGCCGCCGATGCCCGTCCCGGACCGCCCGCTCGACGAGAATGGCGAGTTGCCCACCGTGGCCATCCGCGCGCCCGGCCACCACCCGTTCGTCTTCAAGAAGATGATCGCCGGGCCGGTCGGCAGCATCCGTCCTCGCGACGGCGACCTCGTGCGCGTCGTCGATGCCCGCGACGGCCTGCCGATCGGCTTCGGGCTCTGCAACAGCCGATCGCAGATCGCCCTGCGGCTGCTGTCCCGGGGAAACGAACCGCCCGGTACGGACTTCTGGCGCGAGCGGATCGACGAGGCCGTGGCCCTGCGTCGCGAGGTGCTCGGGCTCGATGAGATCACCGACGCCTATCGCGTCCTGCACGCCGAGGGGGACGGCCTCTCCGGCCTGATCGTCGACCGCTTCGCCGACGTCCTCTCGGTCGAGATCTTCAGCCTCGGCATGTATCAGCGGATCGGGCCGATCCTCGACCTCCTGGCCGAGTCGTGCGGGACGCGGCAGTTCCGCGTTCATGTCGACGAGCGGATCGCGCTGGCCGAGGACTTCCCCGGCCGTCCGGTCGCCAGCCCCGAACTGCCCGACCGGGTGACCATCCACGAGCACGGCGTCCGCTACCGGGTCCGGTTCGAGGGGGGCCACAAGACCGGCTTCTTCTGCGACCAGCGCGACAACCGCCGCGACCTGGCCCGGTTCTGCCGCGACCGATCGGTGCTCGACGTCTGCTGCTACACCGGCGGCTTCGGCCTGAACGCCCTGATCCGCGGCGGGGCGAAGGACGTCACCGGCGTGGACCTCGACGAGAAGGCGATCGCCGTCGCCCGCGAGAACGCCAACCTCAACCAGGTCCGCACCAGCCTCGTCCACGCCGACGCCTTCGGCTACATGCGGCAGATGGGGGTCAACGGCCGCGACTTCGGCGTCGTCGTGCTCGACCCGCCCAAGCTGATCCCCGGCCGCGACGAGGTCGCCCTCGGGCAAGCGCAAGTACTTCGACCTGAACGTCCTGGCGATGGGCCTGGTCGAGCCGGGCGGGTTGCTGCTGACCTGCTCGTGCTCGGGCCTGCTGCCGGCCGAGGAGTTCCTGCTCCTGCTCCGCGCCGCGGCGCGAAGGCGGGCCGATCGGCCCGGGTGCTCGCCGTCACCGGCGCCTCGGCCGACCATCCCGGTCGCCCTCGACGCCCTCGAAGGCGCCTACCTCAAGGCCGTCTGGCTCCGGGTGGGCGACCGCATCGACGCACGAGCGAGGACAGCGACGAGTCGGTCGGACTGAATCGATCGGATCGAGCGAGCGGCGGCTCAACTTTCGGCCCGTCGCGAGTGGACCTCCCCGGCGCGGTTGGAGTGGGCTACGATTAGGGACGGAGGCGGCCCCGGTCGAACCGTCGCCCGCACGGCCACGTTCGCACGTCGGCCCGGAGAGCACAATGGTGCCGACCCTCACCGTCGAGAACTACGTCAAGACGATCTACCTGATCGCCGCCCGGCGCGAGCCGGACGCGGCGGTCGCCACCGGCGAGCTGGCCCAGGCGCTGGCCGGTCTCGCCGGGGACCGTCACCGGGATGCTCAAGACGCTCTCCGAGGCCGCCGGCCCTGGCGACCTACACCCCCTACGAGGGCGCCCGGCTCACCGGCGCCGGCCGGCGCGCTGGCCCTGAAGGTTCTGCGACGGCACCGGCTCCTCGAGCTGTTCCTGGTCGCAGACGCTCGACATGCCCTGGGACGAGGTCCACGAGGAGGCCGAGCACATGGAGCACGCCGTCAGCGACCGGCTGATCGACCGGATCGACGCCTTCCTCGGCCACCCGGCGGTCGACCCCCACGGCGACCCGATCCCCCGCGCCGACGGCTCGCTCCCCGAGCCCGGCGGCGTCCCCTGACCGCCCTGACGCCGCGGCCAGCGGTTCCGGCTCGTCCGCGTCGTCGACCAGGACCCGGCGTTCCTCCGCTACCTGACCGAATGCGGGCTCGACCTGGGCACCGGGCCGAGATCGTCGAGAACCGCCCCGAGGCCGGCGCCCTGGTCCTCAGCGTCGACGATCGCTCCGTCGCCCTCGGCCACGAGGCCGCCGGCAAGGTGCTCGTCACCGTCGATGCCGGCTGAGAAGGCTTTTTAGGGCGGGTGGAGTCCTCGAAACCCACCATCTTCGGCGTTATTCCCGGTAGGGTTCCGAGGACTCCACCCACCCTACGAGACCAACAGCCCGAAAACTGGGATGACAGATGACATTCCATGATGGAAAAAGACTTCTGTCATCTGTCATCCCACCGTTTTGTCATTGGCGGTCTACTACGATTGCCCGACCGATTGTTTCGGACGCCCTTTGAGGGGTGCCTCGACGGGTCATCCCTCCGATCCCCCGGCTTCGAGCCTTTGGAGCACGTCCTCCCAGAGCCGCCGCGTGATCGGTCCGGGAGCCGGATACTCCCTCGACAGCCAGGAACGGACCGGCATGATGCCCCGGACGGAGTTCGTCAGGAAGACCTCGTCGGCCTGTTGAAGCGCGCTTCGGAGATAGTCCCCTCCCGGCGTCGAGCCCGAGCCGCCCGCCCGTTCCAGGACCACGCCACGCATGATGCCGGGGACGATCGGCCCGTTCGACGTGCTGTCGGACGATCGGTTCGGTGATCGGACTCGATCGGTCCCACGGCTCTGGACCGGCGTGAGGATCACGCCGTCCTGTGACGACAAAGACGTTCGTCCGGCTCCCTTCGCGGACCTGCAGGTCGTTCGTGAGGATGAGCATCTCATCACACCCCTCGACGCCGTGCCTGCTCGTAAGCTCGGCGACGCCGCCAGTAGTTCAGGCTCTTGTACGCGGCCAGTTCGTCTCCAGGCTCCATGCTCCGGGATTCCGGGCGAGCCGGAATCCGCCCGCGACCGTCGTCCGGCAGCGGCGCCGACCGCATCCAGACCGACCGAACCACACGACTCCGAGAGCCCTCCGCTCATCGTGATCCGCAGCATGGCATCGCCGAGTGCGGCCGTCGGCCCGAAGCAGCTCGGCGACGGCCTCGGCGTCCGGCAGGTGGGACGGGTCGAGCGGCAGGCCGAGTTCCGCCGCCGATCGCCGCAGCCGGTCGAGGTGTCTCGGCAGCAGGGTCGGGTGACCGTTCCAGGTCCGCAGGGTCTCGAACAGGCCAAGGCCGTGCTCGAAGGTGCGGTCCAGGACGCTGATCGTCAGCGCGTCGTCGGCGACGATCCGTCCCTGCGACCCAGATCATGAGCCGCCTCCTTCCAGGACGGCCCGCATGCCGCGGCCCTTGTGGAGCGTCTCCTCGTACTCGAGTTCCGGCACCGAGTCGGCCACGATGCCGCCGCCGACCTGATACGTGACCCGATCCCCCTCGACGAGCAGCGTGCGGATCGCGATGTTGAAGGCCGAGGCTCCTCGAGCCGTAGTAGCCGATCGCCCCGGTGTAAAGGCCGCGGCGGGTCGGCTCCAGCTCGTCGATGATCTCCATCGCCCGGATCTTCGGCGCGCCGGTGATCGACCCGCCGGGAAACACCGCCCGGACCACGTCGACCGGGCCGCACTCCGGCCGCAATCGGCCCTCGACGGTCGCGACCAGGTGATGCACCTGGGCGTAGCTCTCGACCGTCAGCGGTTCGGTGACCTGGACCGACCCGTACCGGCAGACCCGGCCGAGGTCGTTTCGTTCCAGGTCGACGATCATGGTCAACTCGGCGCGGTCCTTCGCGCTTCGACCGCAGCTCGTCGGCCAGTCGGGCGTCCTCTGCCGGTGATGTTCCGCGAGGCCGGGTCCCCTTGATCGGCCGGGTGACGATCCGGTCGCCTCGGGTCTGGTAGAACCACTCCGGGCTCGACGAGACGACGGCCTGATCACCCAGACCGAAGGAACGCCGAGAACGGCGCCGGGCTGACCCGCCGCAATCGCCGGTAGAGGTCGAGCGGATCGAACGCCCCCGCGCCGTGAACCGTTGCGACAGGTTGACCTGGAAGACATCACCGGCACGGATGTACTCCAGCGCCCGCTCGACCGCCGCAAGGTACTGGTCCCGGGAGACGTTGCTCGTGATGGGCGACACGACCCGCGATCTCCCGGCCCTGGGCGCCGGCGCCGCGAGCCGATCGCGCCACCGGACGATGCGCGGCGCTCAGGGCGGCCTCTCCTTCACCGAGGAGGTCGAACGCCGAGAGAATCGCACAACCGTTTTGGTTATCGACAGTTACGACGGTATCGTAGAGACCAAATTCGATGTCGAGGATGTCGGAATCCGGCTGGGCTCGTCGGGGTAGCCGCTCGATCAGAGGCGCCAGGTCGTAGCTGAAGAACCCGATCAGGCCGCCCCGGAACGGGGGCTCGTCGGGGCCGGGGGACGGAGTGTCGGTGTCGTCCAGGTGATGCGTGCGCAGCCAGGTTGCCAGACCGTTGAGTGGATCAACTCCGCTGTGCTTTCCTTCGCGGATCGTTGCCAGACCGTTGAGTGGATCAACTCCGCTGTGCTTTCCTTCGCGGATCGAGTCGTCCCGGATTTCGATGCCCCAGGTGCGGCCGAATGCCCGGAAGACCTGGCGCGGTTCGGCAGTGTAAACGCTCCAACGACCCGCGGGCCCAGGCCCGAGCCGCCTTCCAGGATCGCCGGCCGTTCCCACGTGCCGACGTGCGCGGCGAGCCGTTCCGGCGCGATGTCGAGCGGGACGTGCCGGGCCGTCATCGCCACGCTTGCCATCGTTCCCCCTGGATAACGAACCCGCGTCCGCGTTCAATGAAGCGTGTAACTCAAGGGCCGGAACGGGGACGTTGGCCCCATCCCCCCAGCACCTATTGAATCCGAAGCCGGCCCCTGGCGCCAATCGGGGCCGTCGCCTCCGAAGGACACCGACAGGCATGATCCGCCAGCCCCTGGGACTTCGCATCAACCCGTCACCGGGCCGAGACTTGCGCGACCAGATCCGCCAGGCCGCGACGATCGGCGCCCGGGGCGTCGTGCTCGACGCCGCCGACGACCTCAACCCCGACCGACTGTCGGCCACGGGCCGTCGCGAGCTTCGTAACCTCATCCGCTCCGTGGAGTTGGGTCTGATCGCCCTGCACCTGCCCACCCGTCGCCCGTTCGACACGATCGAGCAACTCGACGACCGTCTCGCCCGCGCCGATCGGGCCATGGCGATGGCGTATGAGCTTGGCTCTCAACTCGTGCTGGCCCGCGTCGGCGCCGTGCCGGGCGAGTCGGACGACGCGGGTCGACGCGAAACCTTCGACCACGCCCTGCAAGAACTCGGCCGACGCGCCGACCATCGCGGGGTGCGACTTGCCGTCGAGACCGGTTCCGAGCCGGGCTCGACGCTGCGCGCCTTCCTCGATCGGCTCGACGTGCCGAGTCTCGCCGCCAGCATCGACCCGGGGCGCTCCTCCGGATGGGGCATGATCCAGTGGGGGCGACCGTCGCCCTCGGGCCTCGGGTCGCCCACGCCTACGCCACCGACGCGACCGGCCCCAGCGGTCGGTCGATCGTCGCCAACCCCCGCGGCCTCGGCTTCCCCTCGGGCGCCCTCGACTGGGAGGAGTACCTCGGCTCGCTCGAAGAAATCGACTATCGGGGCTACCTCACCGTCTGGCCCGACTCGACTCTCGACCCGGCCGCGCACTTCAGCAACACCAGGGCGCGGCTTGACCGTTTTTGAAGTCGCCGGGAGAAACCGGAGCCGTGCGGGATTGTGGAACTGTCCGCTGTTCGCCTCGCTTGTGGAACACTCTCTCCGGGGCTACGATGGGAACATCGCCAGCCGAGGGCCGAGTAGTTTGAGCGATCTAACCGATTTCTGGAACAGAGGTTCTGGAAAAATACTCGGCCTTTCGTTGGGTCTCGGACACAACAGCAACACCTACCTTCCGGACCGATTGGCGACCCGTGACGGCGCGTCGCGTCCACGTTGCCGGCGCCGTTCCGGCCCGGTCAGGGGTTCCTCAACCATGAGCATGCCGACCCCGGAGCGGACCTGGGTTCCCCTGTCACCCCGAGAGCGCCGGGTGGTGGGTGTCCTGGTCGAGAAGCAGAAGACGACCCCTGACAACTATCCGATGTCGCTTTCCGCGCTGGTGACCGGCTGCAATCAGAAGTCGAACCGCGACCCCCTGACCAGCTACGACGCCGATGACGTCGAGGAGATCCTTCACGAGCTTCGTCAGAAGGGCGCGGCCGTGTTGACCGAAGGGTCAGGACGTGTAACCAAATGGAAACACAGCCTTTACGACTGGCTCGACCTGAAGCACCGGCCGGCGGAGATGGCGGTGATCGCCGAGCTTCTGCTCCGTGGCCCACAGACAGAAGGCGACCTCCGCGCCTGCGCCAGCCGGATGGACCCGATCCCCGACCTGGCCCGGCTCGAAGAGATCCTGCGGTTCCTTGAGGAACGCGCGCTGATCGTGTACCTCTCCCCTCCCGGCCAGAGGCGAGGGGTGGTCGTGACCCACGGCCTGTACCCGCCGGATGAGCTGGAACGAGTTCGTCAGAAATATCAGCAAAACTCCACGAAAGAGTTCGAAACCAGCGAAACCAGGGTGTCCCAACGATCTGAAACACCAACGCGCTCGGCGGGCTGGTCGGCCGAAGCCGAGACACTTCGCGCGGAAGTCCAGTCGTTGCGAGAGCAGGTCGAGGCCCTCTCCGCCGAGTTGCACGATCTCAAGTCAAGCCTGGGGGTGGAATGATGGAGCCCGACGGGCCCCAGCCTGAAGACGTCATCCCGAATCCGCCCGACACTCCCAACCAGGAACCGCCAGCGGCCTCGGAACCGGAGGGCACGCCGGAGCCGGATGCGACCACCGTCGAGGAACCCGCCGGTCGATGGCGGGTCGTCGCCCTGATTCCTCGAGACGGGCAGGAGCCTCTGGACTCGCAGCCCGATCGCGAGGCCGAGGCGACGTGGGCGGCGGTGACGGCGGCCTGGCACCCGGCGGCCCTCGCCGTCGCGGGGGAACTCCCGGGGATCGAGTGCGTCGGACTATCCGAACCATCCGTATCCGAACGAGATCCGGGTGCTGGCCGCCGGCTCGGAGGGGCGGCTTCCCTCCGATTACCGCATGCTCCTCGACGACGCCGCGGCCGTTCTCATCGAGGGGGCCGCCGATCGACCGACCTTGATCCGACAGGTTCTCGACTGCCTTCCGGACGCCCCCCCGCCGGGCGACGCCGACGACCCGGTGGTCCTCGATTATCTGGCTCTTGGTGCCGCCTGGTGGTGGCTGCGCGACCTGACGACCGCCATGGGCCACCCCGATTGTCTCGACCACGAGAGCCTGCGGCGCGAGGTCCTCAACGGGGCGCGGGCCTGGCAGTCGGGGGACATGACCGCCGCCACGAGCCGCCTCCGCGCCGCGTTCGAGTTGCTGACCCAGGCCCGCGAGCGGTTCTATCCGGTCGATGCCTACATCCTCGATCTCTGCCTTCTCGATCCCTCGCTACCGACCGGATCACTCGCCGACGCCCTGGGCTCCCGAACTCCCGTCACGTTCCTCGGCCCGGCGCGGGGGATCGAGGCCCTGGCCGCCCGCGATCCCGAACGCCTGCAACGGCTGTGCGACGGCGATCACTGAGGGCTGGGCCGACGTGGTCGGGGGGGCCTACGGCGAGGCGGACGAGCCGTTGCGGCCGGTCGAGTCGGTCCTCTGGCAGTTCCGCCAGGGCGAGCAGACCTACCGCCGCCTGATCGACGACCGCACGACCGAGACCCTGGCGCGACGGCGGTTCGGGCTCTACCCACAGCTTCCCCAGATCGCCCGCCGGTTCGGCTTCCGCTACGCGCTGCACCTCGGGTTCGACGATGGCCGCTTCCCGGTCCCTCCCGAAGCCAAGCGGCTCTGGGAGGCCCCCGACGGGTCTCAGCTCGAAGCGCTGACCCGCCCGCCGATCGCCGCGGATCGCCCGTCCGAAGCGACCCGGCTCCCCTGGCGGATCGCGAAGTCGATGAAGGAGGACCACGTCGCCACGCTGGCGATGGTCCACTGGCCCGATCCGGGGTCGGGGTGGTATCGCGATTTCCGTCGTGTGGCGGCCTATTCTCCCGTGCTGGCCCGCTGGGTCACCGCGAGCGATTACTTCCACCTCACCGACCGCCCTTACGAGTCGTTCCAGCCCGACCTGGATCAGTACACGTTCCCTTACCTGGCCCAGGCGGTCGCGCGACGCGACCCGACCCCCATCTCGAGACGAGTGGTCCAGACCGCGCTCCGGGCACGCCTCGACTCCGTGCGGACGCTCTCGGCCCTGTGCCACACGCTCGGCTCGCCCGCGCCGGACGACGGTACGCGACCATCGAGCCGGGCGGAATCGTCGCTCTCCGACGCCACAGCGACGGAAGACGAGCTATCCGGCCCGGTCGCCTCCGAGCCGCCGACGACCTCGGAATGCTACGAGGTCCGTCACGTGGACACTCCGTCGTCACGATCGGGCACGACGGCCCGTCCCGAGGCCGATCGAACGGACCTGTCCGAGGTCGAGGACGCTTTGGAGTCAGGGCGGCTAAGCGAGGCCGCCGCGTTGCTTGACGAGAATGAACCGTCGTGGGCCCGAGCAACAGCACTCGGCATCGTCGGGGCCTCATCTGGCGATCGTCCGGGATGTCTGATCCTGAACCCGCTGGGGGTCGCGCGACGGGCGGCGGTGCTCTTGCCGGATGCAGCCGCCGACCTTCGCCCCGAAGGCCCGCTGATTGCCGCCCAGTTCACCGAGGACGGCGTGAGGGCCGTCGTGGACCTGCCGGCCTTTGGCTACGCCTGGGTACCGCTTGAGACGGTCCCGGATCGGGCCCCGGCGGACACGGGCACGGTCGGGGCCCGAGGTCGCGTTCTGTTCAACGAGGCGATGGAAGTCGAGATCGACGAAACCACCGGCGGAATCCGCTCGCTACGCGCTCCCGGCGAACCCTCGGCCCGGATCGGCCAGCAACTGGTCATCAACGGGCTGACCGGAACGGACGGATCGGATGCCTCCAGCACGATGCATTCCGACCGTTTCGAGGTCGAGTACGGCGGCCCGGCCCTGGTTCAAGCGGTCTCGGAAGGGACGCTCCGGGGTCCCGACGACGGCCGACCGCTCGCTCGCTTCCGCCAGCAGTACCGCCTGTGGCGCGGTCGTGCGCGGCTCGAACTGACCGTGGAACTCTCGCAGATCGATACGGCCTGGCTCGGCCAGATCGCGGACGCCGACCCCTGGGCCTGCGCCCTGGCCTGCCGGTGGGCGTGGCCCGAGGCGGACTCCAGGCTTCGTCGCACCTCAATGCTGACTCCTTTCGCGACGTCCTCCGCTCGCCCCGAGACACCGGACGCCCTGGAGGTCTCGGCGGCGGGCGCACGGAGCACCTTGCTGTTCGGCGGTCTGGCACACCACCGTCGACATGGTCCCCGGATGCTCGATACCTTGCTGGTGGCGGGTCGGGAGTCGAGCCGCCGGTTCCGGATGGGCGTGGTGCTGGACCACGATCATCCTTTCGCGGCCTCGCAGGACATGCTTGGTCCGGTCGCCGTGGTGCCGGGCGTGGCCGGGCCCCCGGCCCCGGGCCAGCGGGCTGGTTCTACCAGCTCGATCACCGCAGTGTGGCCGTGACGCGGGTCGAGCCGGTCATGCCGGACGGTGAGGATCAGACGCCACGACTGGTGTTCCACCTGCTGGAGACGTCCGGCGCGCGGCCCGCTGTCGCCTGCGACTGCTTCGAAACCCGCGTGCGGCCCGTCAGACCCAGTTCAACGGCGAGACGCTCATTGACCTGCCGGTCGATGGCGACACGGTCTCGCTCGACCTCACGCCCCACGAGTTCGCGCGGGTGGAAGTGAGTTTGACCGCAAGTTGATCGAAGGGTGATCGGGTCGTACACTCCCGGTACGCGACGACGCGCCATTGCACGATGACTGCAATGTTTCCGGATTCCTCACCTGCCTTCAGTTATTCTACCCTCGTGAGAATGAGCGCGATAAAGTTTAGTCGCTCCGCGGCGTACATATCGCATTCGTTCGCGGGTCCGGGTCGCGTCGATAGCAAGGGGCATCCACCATGATTGCATCGCGTTGTCTAGTCGATCGCCACCGAACCTCCGTCCAGCCTCGGCTTGAGAACCTGGAATCGCGAGAGCTACTTTCTCAGATAGCCACGCCGGCCGAGGTGCCCCGGCCGTACCCGATGCAGGTCATGCTGGCCCCTGGTTCGGCGATGGGTTCGCCACGCGAAGGCATCACGGACCGGACGACCTTTCGCGTGATCGGGCGGACCCTTCCCGACATGATTGTCGGCATGGACACCAACGGCGACGGCCGGCTCTCCCGAGGCGATCGGTTCACGAAGTCGAACGATCAGGGATTGTTCGCGATGCCGGTTCGCATGAGGGACCACGGGATCGACCGGATGGAGTTTGGCCTGGTGACACAACGGCGGTTCGCGATGGTTCCGCTAACGATCGTCAGCCAGCCAGGGGTGCCCGATCGGCCATTTGATGGAAGCCCGATGCCGGGTGGAGAGACGTTCGACCACCTGACATCGGACTCTGTATCGTACGGTCCAGGCGCCGCCACTCGGCCCGACGTACGGGACATATCGCGATTGATGGAAGAAGATCCCCGGAACCCGGCGTTCGCCCCCGACATCCCGCTGGGGCTGGTGTTCTTCGGGCAGTTCGTCGATCACGATATCACGCTGATGGGCGTGACTGGCCAGGGGCCGATGCCCGATCCGTCCGCGCCGATGAACATGCGGACCCCCGCGCTGGATCTCGACTCGGTCTATGGTCGAGGCCCCAAACTCCAGCCCGAGTTCTACACGCCGGACGGCCTGTTCTTCCGGCTCGGTGCCGGCGGCCAGGACCTGCTTCGCGACGCGGATGGGCGGGCGATCATCGGTGACGAACGGAACGACGACAACGGCCAGACTCGCCAAGGTCCACCTGGCCTTCCAACGTCTGCATAACGCGGTGATGACCCAGTTTCTGAACGGTGTGAACCCTGCCGCCCTGAACGCCGATCAACGATCGGCCGCGTTCAACATGACCCGCCGTCTCGTCCTGGGCTATTATCAGGGAATCGTCGCCAATCAGTGGGCCCCAAAGCTGACCGGTCGCCCGCTTCCGGAAAACGTCACCCCGAGGGACCGGCTCCCCTTCGAGTTCTCGGGGGCGGTTTACCGGGTTGGTCACACCCTGGTCCCGAACCAGGTGGTGGTCGATGCGCGGGGAACTCTCAAGTCTCCGGTGGACCCCTCGCTACGAGGCCCCGACGCGGGCGTCCCGTTCAAGCTAATGTTCGGTCCCGACGCCCAGCCGGCCGCGGCGTTCGACGACAAGATCGCCCCGGTCATGTGCGAACTGCTGATCCCGATCTCACCGACCGATCCTGGTGCCGGGAGACCTCATCGGCGGCGAGGCGCCGAACATTGGCCAGGGACAGATCATCGACGGCGTGATGCACCTGGACCTGATCGAAACGAACCTCTTGCGTGGTCGCGAGATGCATTTGCCCTCCGGGGAAGAGTACCTTCATCGCGTCTTGCTCGGGACGCCCTTACGACCCGGCGACCGACGGCAACACCGATCTGTTCCTTTATATGCTCCAGGAGGCGACGCGGAACAACGGCAAGTACGGCCCGGTTGGACGCGACATCTTTGAACGTTCGCTGGGCGGGATCCTGGCGATGGACCCCTACCGATACGACAACCCGGCGATCTTCAGCCCGGCCCAGATCGAGTACTTCCGCAACGCGACTTTCGAGCAGTTGCTGCATGCGATCGGTGAACCGGGGTTCTGATCCGGAACCCGCACGTGTCGCGATCTCCTGGTCGGGTACGGCAGCGCGGTTCTGTCACCCCCGACCAGGAGACGCCTCGTTCAACGCAACGGATTGAGCACCAGTCCGGTGAGCAGCTTCGGGTAGAAGTACGTGCTCTTGGGCGGCATCTTCTCGAGGTTCGAGGCGATCTCCTCGACGTGCTCCATGCCGGCCGGGGGGACCAGGCAGGCCAGGTCGCAACCCCTGGCCGGCACGTCATCGATGACCTCGTCGATCAGGTGGACATAGCGCGTCTCGGGCGTCCCGTCGTCCTTGAGCAAGTGGTTGAGCACGAGTTCTCGGAGGATGCTCACGCCCAACGACCGCCATTCAGGGCTCTGGTCGGGGACCAGCCGGTCCATCGTGGCGTCGGATCGCAGCCGGGCGAGCCCCAACGATTGTCGGCAACGGTGCCGAAACCGAGGACCGCCTGACCGCCATCGACTTCCATCTCCTGCCATGCCGCGCGGCAGCCGGACGGGCCCTCACCGAAATCCTCGACCTCGAACTCGGGGGCCAGCCGCTCGTTGAGCCGGTCCATCGTCAGGCCCGGGAAGCCCGAAACCAGCCGGTGGGTCGGCAAGATTCGCAGGCCGGGGTCGCTCATGCTGACGAGCATCATCAGGCAGAAGTTCGCCGGGTCGTCCGGGCCGGACAGCTCGCCCCGCTCGGCCAGGTCGTCACGGTAGCGTAGGCCCGTCTCGTAGCGGTGGTGGCCGTCGGCGATGAACACCGGCCGGTCCATCATCAACCCCTGCGCCGTGGTGTGCGCCTGAGACGAGGCGACCGGCCAGAGCCGGTGGATGACTCCAAGGTGATCGGTCGCCTCCAGCGGCGTGCGGTCCACGATGCTCGCTTCGATGGCCGCCAGCGTGGCGTTCTCCGGGTCGGGATACAGGCCGAAGATCGGGCTAAGATTGAACCCCGTGGCGTGGTACAGAGCGAGCCGATCGGCCTTCGGGCCGGAGAGCGTCTGCTCGTGCGGATAGATCTTCCCCTCGCCGAACGGTTCGAGCCGAACCCGTGCGAAATAGCCCTTGCGGGTGTACGAGCGACCCTCGACCTCGAAGGTCTGGTGGTAAACGTACAGCGATGGGTCGGGTTCATCGCGCAGGACGTCCTGCCGGCGCCAGTCCTTGAGGAACTTCGCGGCGCGCGCGTAACGATCCTGGCCCGGTGCGTCGCCGGCCTCCTCGCGGTTCAGCTCGAGGCGAATCACGTTGAAAGGACTGGCCTCGTAGAGCTGGTCTTGCAGCTCGGGACCGATCACGTCGTAGGGTGGTGCCACCACGTCGGACAAGGCCCCGACCTGTGCGAGGTCATAGCGGACACCACGGAAGGGTCGGATCTCGGCCATCTCGATCTCTGCTCTCTCTCATCGGTTACGGGCACGAAAGGAGCATCGTAGACAACCGGATGGCCACCCGGCAATGCCGAGTCGACGCAACGTGCCGAGCGACCCCGAACAGGGCTCACCTTGACACAGGGACCTCCCCCCATATGATCGTCGCGACCGCGGTACCGGCGCGCATTGCAGGGAGGCGATCATGAGTTCAGGGAGGTGCGTCCGCTACCTCCGCGGGGCGAACGTGGTTCTCCTGTTCGCCCTGGGGTTCTGGTTCCGCCTCTCGAGCCTGGAAGCGCTTCCACCGTTCGTCGGCGACGAGGCCTGGTCCGGCAACCAGTCGTATGCGTTCCTGCATGGTGAACCGTACACCTTCTGGACCCCGACCCATAACCCGACGAGTCCGTTTCATACCGGTATGGTTGCGCTGGCCCTGACGGTGTTCGAGCCCAGGCTCTGGGTCTTGCGACTGCCTTCGGTCCTTGCCGGCTTGCTTGCCGTGGTATTGACCGATGTGCTGGGCCGTCGCGTCCTCGATCGAACCACGGCGCGGATCGCGGCCGTGCTGATGGCGGTCCTGCCCGCGCAGATCGTCTGGTCGCGGACGGGGGTGGACTGTTCCCAGTTGATCCTCTTCTCGCTGCTGGTCATCTACTTTGCGTTCCGGGCGAGTCGAGTCGGGTTGGGGCTCTCCTGGGCGGCGTGCTGCATCGCCCACCCAACCGGACTGTTTCTCGCGCCGATCGCGTTGGGGATCTATGCGACGAAGGCATGCCCCCGACTTCGAGAGTTCTCCACGCAAGGTCGTGTGCTCCGAATTGCAGGGGCGGGGTTGGCCGTTCTCATCGTCTTGATCGCGGGGCTCTCGATCCTGAGTCGGCCTCGGACCCAGGAGCTGTTCGCGACCTACGGGTTCGGCTACGCCAACCAACACAACTGGTGGGAGTTCTGGACCTGGTTCGACCGGCTGCTGCTCGCGATCGGCTTCGGCGACCATCCCCACCATGACCGTCTCTTCTGGTGGATCATGCTGCCCGTCGCCGCCTTCGGGGGCCGGGAACTGATCCGCTCACGACAGTGGGACCGGCTGGCGTTGGTCTTGGGAGTTCCGCTCAGCGCCGCGATCCTCTGCCTGGTGGGAGGCTCGACGATCATCCAGTTCGGGGCGCACCGCTACGGGCTGTTCCTCGTCACCCCTGCTGTGCTAGCCGTCGCGTGTTTGGTCCGCGTCCTGCTGCCCGCGCCAACGGACGCCCCGGCCCGGTTCGTCCGGGGGCTCCAGGTCGCGGCCCTTCTGGCCCTGGCGTGGTCCCTACCGTTCACAATCCATCTGAACGACCTGGATAGAAATGCGCCGGTCGACGATTCGATCTGGACATTCGGCGGCGGCGATCGCGAGATCCATCAGCGAACGCTGTCCGAAATCCTCGACGACATCCAACGGTCGGGAACCACGTCATTGCCTTGCAACGTGATCGCCGAGGACTGGGATAGCTTTCAGGTTCTCCAATTCCTGGCGTCAGGACGTCGAGCCGTCCGGGTGGAGTATCTCCCGGAACTCGCCCCTGAGCCTCAGGTTCTGCAACGGTTCTACGACCAGTTGCAAGCCGGCGCCTACGCGATCGGCCCTGCGAGTGGCAGCGTTCAGAGGCTCGTCACCACCTGGTTTCCCGCCGATTGTCGGGAGTGTTGGAATGGTACCCGAAACGGGCATGGTCTCTTGCTTCATCACGTGAAGGACCCAACTGGCCCTGGAGCGATCGCCGAACGGCCGGATCCCAACGGCGAGTCGAACGTGAGGCGTTGAGTCGTTTCGTGACGCGAACCCATTCCGCACGAAGCCGCCGCCCGATACGAACGATCGGGCGGCGGCGTCATGATTATTCCGGGGCCGGAGATCGAGGTGGGCTCAGGTGCCCATCTCCCAGCTATCGAGGTACTTCTTCTGCTCGTCGGTCAGGGTGTCGATGGCGATGCCCATGGTCTGGAGCTTCAGGGTGGCGACGTACTCGTCCACCTCCTTCGGCACCTGGTAGACCTTGTGGTCGAGCTTGCCCTTGCTCTTGATCGACCACTCGGTCGAGAGCGCCTGGGCGGCGAAGCTCATGTCCATGACGCTGGCCGGGTGGCCGTGGGCGGCGGCCAGGTTGATCAGCCGGCCCTCGCCGAGGACGTACAGCCGGTTGCCGTCCTTCATGACGTACTCGTCGACGAACTCGCGGACGCCCTTGTTGATCGTCTCGGCCTTCTTGGCAAGCTGGTCCAGGGCCAGCTCGACGTTGAAGTGGCCGGAGTTGCAGATCATCGCGCCATCCTTCATGCACTCGAAGTGCTCGCCGCGGATGACGTGGATGTTGCCGGTGACGGTGATGAACAGGTCGCCGATCTGGGCCGCCTGGGCGATCGGCATGACCTGGAAGCCGTCCATGGCGGCTTCGAGGGCACGGATCGGGTCGACCTCGGTGACGATCACCTGGGCGCCCATGCCGCGGGCCCGCAGCGCAACGCCCTTGCCGCACCAGCCGTAGCCGCACACGACGATGTTCTTGCCGGCGATCAGCACGTCGGTGGCGCGGATGATGCCGTCGAGCGTGCTCTGGCCGGTGCCGTAGCGGTTGTCGAAGAAGTGCTTGGTCTGGGCGTCGTTGACGGCGATGACCGGCAGCTTCAGCACGCCGTCCTTCTCCATCGCCCGCAGCCGGATGACGCCGGTGGTCGTCTCCTCCATGCTGGCGACGACGTCGGCGACGAGCTTCTTCCGGCCGGCGGCGTCGAGGGTCGATGGCCCACTTGCGGACCTCGGGGTGGACGTCGTCGAGCCGGTCCAGGGCGATGAAGATCATGGCGCTGACCAGGTCGGCACCGTCGTCCATCGTGACGTGCGGGCTGTGCTGAAGGGCCTCGGCGATGTGCCGGTAGTAGCTGTGCTCGTCCTCGCCCTTGATGGCGAAGGTGGCGATCGCCGTAGTCCTGCACCAGGCTGGCGGCGACGTCGTCCTGGGTCGACAGCGGGTTGGAGGCGACAAGGACCAGGTCGGCGCCGCCGGCCTTCAGGGTGCGGGCCAGGTTGGCGGTCTCGGCGGTCACGTGCAGGCAGGCGCTCATCCGCATGCCGGCCAGCGGCTTGCTCCTGCTCGAACCGCTCGCGGATCGCCCGCAGCACGGGCATGTCGCGCTCGGCCCACTCGATCCGCTGCTTGCCCAAGCGGGCCAGCGACGGGTCCTTGACGTCTCCACGGGTTGCGTCCACGGTTGCCAATGCGAGACTCCTAAAAAGAACTCAGCAGGGTGGAGACCAGCCGACAGCGGTCGAATCCGACACCGACACGGGTGGCGGTCGAGCGCGGTCCGGGTCATCCCAACGAGGGAAAGGGGTGGTAACCCCGGCACGACTCAATTCAACGGGCACGGTTCGGCAGCAGCAGCCGCAAGGTCTTGCGCCGTTCCCAGTCCATCCAGTCCAGCGGGCCTGGTTCCGGTTGGGGCGCGGGCACGGAGTGGATCAGCCGCGATAAGGTGGTCCCGTAGGCACGGGCCTGCGTCTGTTCACCCCGTCCCAGGTCGCGGACCAGGGCCTCGAACCGGGCCCAGTCCGACTCCGACATCGCCAGTCGCAGGGCCCGACTGATCCATTCTTCCGGCAACGGCGGGTGAAGTGGCCGGAGCCCACGCTCCTGATCGGGACGGCGCCGGCGCCCGAGACGATCACGTTCCATCGAACACTCCGCTTCTTACCATCCGAGCGTCACGCGGCGCCACAGGCCAGGTCCGCCGTTCGCGACCGGATGATAGAACACACGTACGCGTGTGTCAACGGTGTTTTGAAAAGGAGGTGCGTCGCCGCTTCAGGGCCGCGAACATCCCGAGAGCGCCTCTCGAACGAACGCGGCGATCTTCTCCGGGTCCTTTCGGCCGGGCTGACTTTCAACCCCTCCCGCGACATCAACCATCCATGGCCGTACCGCCTTGACCTGATCGGCGACATTTGCAGGGGACAGTCCACCTGCCAGGATCAGATGTGGTAGGTGGGGCAGGCACTCGAGCAGTTCGTTGTCGATCATCGTACCAGTTCCGCCAGGGCGGCCGACCACATAGGCATCGACGAGTACTGCGACGGGGGAGGCCCCCAGGTCCGCGCAGCGACCGAGGTAGGCGACCATGCGAGTGATGGAGCCGGGGTCCTTGAGGCGGAACGCCCGGACGACACACAATCCGGCGGCGTTCAGGTCCGCGACGTCCTCGGGCGGTTCGTCGCCGTGGAGCTGGACGATTCGCAGGCCAAGATGTCCGGCACGCGCGGCGATTTCGGCGGGTGGCCGATCGACGAAGAGGCCAACGGGCCGGGTGCTCTCAGGCAGCGCAGCCATGATCGCCGCCGCCCCGTCGTCCGCGACGAACCGGGGTGACGGCGGATGAAAATTCAAGCCGATCCAGTGCGCCCCGGCGTCGGCGGCCATCCGGGCGTCACCGGGGGTGGTCAGTCCACAGACCTTGATCCGTACGCGGCGATCCGGGTCGGACTGGGGGGGCAACTGTTTGCTCATCCTCAAGGCAAGGCCGCTGGAGAACCGGGTTCCGTGACTCCGTGATCCAGCTCGGATGGACCCGATCCCATCCCATGAAAGGAGAAGGTTCCCGTGTCAAGACACGCCGAGTTGTTCGATCGCGTCCTTGAACTTCTGCTCGGGGTTGACACCCACCAGCCGGCTGACTTCCTTGCCACCCTGAAAGAAGACGACCGTGGGGATCGAGGAAATGCGGCAAACCGCCGGGAGTGTCGACGTTCTCGTCGGTATTCAACTTGCCGATCTTGACCTTTCCATGATACTCCCCTGCCAGCTTTTCGATCGTCGGAGCAAGCATTCGGCAGGGACCGCACCAGGGGGCCCAGAAGTCGACCATGACGGGCGTGTCCGAGTTCAGAACGTCCGACTGCCAGTTGGCATCAGTGAATTCCTGCACGTTAGCAGCCATGCGTGCGCCTCTCAATCATGATCGAAAGTGATCGGTTTTCTCAGGTTCGGGAGTCTGTCTCGACCCTTTGGGGGTCGGGTCGGGAGACATTATAAAGTGACGAAGAAGCGAGTCAACCAACGGAGCAGAGCGAGCCAGCCAACCCGGAGCGGTTCCGTCGCGGCGGAAAACCAGGGGGCTGGCTCACGCGCAGGGGACGTTTGAGGCGGGCTCAGCCTGGGACGCGATGCGGGAGGTACTCGACCCTCGGCAGGCCGGTTGGCTGCAGGTGTTGCTCGTGGCCGTTCCGCTGGCGATCTTGCTCCGGTTTGCCGACGCGGGGCCGGTCTGGCGGTTCCTGGTCGCCGGGGTGGCGATCATCCCCCTGGCCGGATTGATGGGGCGCGCGACCGAGCACCTGTCCCACCGGCTCGGCCCCGGCGTCGGCGGGCCTGTCTGAACGCCACGTTCGGCAACGCGGCCGAGTTGATCATCGCCCTGTTCGCCCTGTTCAAGGGACTCGACGGCGTGGTCAAGGCGTCGATCACCGGCTCGATCATCGGCAACGTGTTGCTGGTGCTGGGAGCGAGCCTGCTTGCCGGAGGACTGAAGCACCGGGTCCAGCGGTTCAACCGGACGGCGGCGGGCGTGGGGGCGACGATGATGGTCCTCGCCGCCATGGCCATGCTCATCCCGGCGATCTTCTACGCGCTGCCCGAGCGTGGCCGGACCAGACCGAAGGCCAGCGGCTGATGCTCGAGCACGAACTGAGTGTGGCCGTCTGCCTGGTCCTGCTGCTGACCTACGTCGGCCATCTCGTCTTCAGCCTGATCACCCACAAGGACTTCTTCAACCCCGAGGGGGAGGAGGGCCACGGCGACGTGGCGACCCTGGAGCGTCACCACGCTCCGGGATCGTGCTGCTGGTCGCCACGTTGTTCGTGGCCTGGATGAGCGAGATCCTCGTCGGTGCCGTCGAGGCGACGAGCCAGTCAACTCGGCCTGACGGAGGTCTTCGTGGGCGTGATCGTCGTGGCGATCGTCGGCAACGCGGCCGAGCACTCGACGGCCGTATTGATGGCCCTGAAGAACAAGATGGACCTGGCCATCGGCATCGCGATCGGCTCGGCCCTGCAGATCGCGCTGTTCGTCGCGCCGGTGCTGGTGCTTGCCAGCTACCTGCGGTCCGAGCCGATGGACCTGCTGTTCACGACCCTGGAGATCGTGGCGGTGATCCTGAGCGTGATGATCGCCCGGATGGTCGCCGAGGACGGCGAGTCGAACTGGCTCGAAGGGGTGATGCTGCTGATGATCTACGCCATCCTCGGCATGGCCTTCTTCTTCCTGCCCGAGGAGCCCGTCGCGACGGAGGCCCCGAAGCGTGGGCCGAAGCCACCGCATCCGCTCCGGAGCATCCGATGGCGGCCGACCCGTTGCCATCGTAGCGATCGGCCCTGCGAGACTCCTCGTTTGCGCCAGTCAGGGAAGCGCTTAGTACCTATGGTCAGTGGTCGTTGGGGACTTACGGATCGGTCATCGGCCATTATTCATCGGCCATGCGGGGGCCGGGAGGTTCCCGCGACGCCGAGGCTCAGGACACCTCGCGGCGGATGTGGTTGACGTCCTCTTCGGCCAGGTAGAGGATGCGGCCGCAGGTCATGCAGAAGGTCAGCGCGTCGGCCATTCGAAGCTCGTTCATCATCTGGGAGGTCACGGCGACGAAGCAGCCGGAGCAGGCGCCCTCCTCGCGACGCTTCTGGTCGGTGATCTCGATGTGCGCCATCGCGTCGGCGCCGCGTTGCTTGACGACACGGCGGTACTGATCGCGCTGATCGTCGGGAATGACCTGCTCGGCGGAGATGATGGCTGTCTTCGAGTTCCTGGAGTTGCTGGTTGCATGGGAACGACCTGCGCCTCCCAGTTGGCGCGAGTCGTCGCGACCTCGTCCGCCAGGGCCTTGACCTCGGCCTCCTGGGCGGCCAGGGCGGCGGCCTCCTCGTCGACCCTGGTGAAGGTCGGCGAGGATCTCGTCCTCCATCCTGGCGACGGCGGCGTTGTCGTGGGCGATCTGGTTGCGGATGGCGTCGTAATCGTTCTGCTTCTTGGTCTGGTTGAGCTTGACCCGCAGGTCGCCGATCTTGTCCTGGAGGGACTGGAGCTGGACCTCGCGGTTCCTGGTGTGGGCCTTGAGATCCTTCAATGCCTTCCGGGCCTCCTCGAGTGCCGGCCTGCCGGCTGGCCAGGAAGGTTTCGCGGGCGGCGAGGGTCTTCGGCCCGGAGGCCAGCCGGTCGCGGATGGCCTTGACCCGCTGGTGAAGTCCGTGCAGTTCGCGGAGGTTCTCGGCGGTGGCGGGCATGGCAACTCCTTCCGGGGAGGGTCGGCCGAATTCCGTGATCGGCACGTATCCGAGGTTCCAGGTCATCGTCAAGAGATCGAGGTAATCGGTCAGGCGAAGACGTCCGCCACGGCGATTCGCCAACCCGGCACGGCCGGCTCGGCGTCGGCGTTCTGGCCCGTCTCGAATGTGGCCGGCCGGTCGGGCGCTTCCGGGCGATAGACGCGGACGCACTCGACACGCGGGTCGACGTCCCAGACGACCCGCGTGCCGGCCTCGAAGTAGTCGGCCCGCTTGGCGGCCATCTCGGCCTCGGCCGCGGGGCCGTAATCCGTCTTGCTCCGGACCTCGACGGCGAGTGTCGGGGGGCCTGCGATGAAGTCCATATCGTTGTCCGGGAGCGGCCCGTCGTAATACGCGGCGTCGGGCGAGAACGACTCACGGCCGGAGGAGAGCTCCGGGACGGCGAACCCCATGTTGTCGGTGTAGGCATCGCCGCGGCCGGTCGCGTCGGCGTACTCGGCAAGGCTCCCGATAGATCCGCGCCGCGATGAGGTGGGGTCTACGACCTGTGGCCATGAGGTGGACGATCCTCCCGCCGATCAGTTCCGCCTTGCCCTCGACGCGGTACAGGTCCTCGATCGTGGCCCGCCTTTCCTGGACTTCCGATGCCATTTCCGCCCTTTCGATCTTTCCGGAACCGCACATGGCCATTCCTTCCGACCACTCGGCCCGGCAGAGGCGCGAGGTCAGGCCCGGCCGTGTTCTTCGCGGAGCCGCGTCCTGCATCTCGCGGCATTGTCTCGGGATCTAGTCGATCCAGAACCCCCACTCCTCGTACCAGGTTCGCTGCTCATTCGCCGAGAACCAGAATTCCTCGTGACACCGATCGCATCGGAGCTTCATCGAGCAATAGACAGATTCGGGAACGACCGTGTAATGCTGCTTCTCCAGGTTCGCAGCGACGCGATGAGACTCGTCGATCGCGATCGCGGAACTGTAACGCCAGGGCCTCGTTGATTTCATGCGAGCGACTGGCCACCGATCTTGCCGAACGACCTCGTTCCCAACAAAAAAACCGCCGGTCGCCTCGGGGCGACCGGCGGTTGGTTTGCCGGGGTCAGCCGGTACTTTCCAGGAAGCCTTCGAGCTGCCTGGACTCGGACCGGGTGCTGGAGCTTGCGGACGGCCTTGGCCTCGATCTGGCGGACACGCTCGCGGGTGACCTTGAAGATGCGGCCGACCTCTTCGAGCGTGTAGGTGTAGCCGTCGCCGAGGCCGTAGCGGAGCTTGATGATCTCGCGCTCGCGGTAGGTCAGCGTCTTCAGGACGCTGTCGATCTTCTCCTTGAGCATCTCCTGGGTGGCGGCGTTGATCGGGCTCTCGGCGGCCTCGTCCTCGATGAAGTCGCCGAAGTAGCTGTCCTCGCTCTCGCCGACCGGGCGGTCGAGGGAGATCGGGTGCCGGCTGATCTTCATGACCCGCCGCGTCTCCTCGACGGAGATGTTGGCGGCGCGGGCGGTCTCCTCGATGGTCGGCTCGCGGCCCTTCTCCTGGAGGAGCTTCTTCGAGACGTTGCGGAGCTTCGACATCGTCTCGATCATGTGGACCGGGATGCGGATCGTGCGGGCCTGGTCGGCGATGGCCCGGGTGATCGCCTGGCGGATCCACCACGTCGCGTACGTGCTGAACTTGTAGCCGCGGCGATACTCGTACTTGTCGACCGCCCGCATCAGGCCGGTGTTGCCCTCCTGGATCAGGTCGAGGAAGGACAGGCCGCGGTTGCGGTACTTCTTGGCGATCGAGACGACCAGCCGGAGGTTGCCGCCGGAGAGCTCGCGCTTGGCCTGCTCGTACTCGCGGAACCGCTCGAACATGTCCTTGACGCGATGCGCGAGCGTGGAGGGGGTCTCCAGGGTCAGGAGCATCAGGTCCTTGAGCTCCTTCTGGAGGTTGGCCCGGTCCTCCTTGGCGCCGCGGCCTTGCTGGTGCTCTTCGAGCTGGCGAAGGATCTCGCCCATGCGGCCGGAGATCTGCTCGAGCCGCTTCATCAGCGGCTGGACCTTCTGGGTGCGGATCGACAGCTCCTCGACCAGCGTGACGGCCTTGCGGCGGCGGCTGGTCAGCTCGCGGCGGATCTGGCCGCGGGCCTCCAGGTCTCCCTTGGCGCGGACGTAGGACCGGAAGTCGCGGTCGTTGTGCGACATCAGGTGGTCGAGCGTCGCCAGGTTCGGCTTCATCCGCTGGAGGATCTGGTCCTTCTCCAGGTTCTCGGTCACGGAGACCTTCACCGTGCGGTCGAACGGCAGCTCGCCGCTGTCGACCTTCTTGAGCACGTCGACGACCAGCCGCAGGGCATAGTCGCACTCCAGCACCCGGCGGCGGAACTTCTTGCGGGTGATCTCGATCCGCTTGGCCAGCTCGATCTCCTGATCGCGGGTCAGCAGCGGGATCTCGCCCATCTGGGTCAGGTACATCCGCACCGGGTCGTCGATCCGTCGGGAGATCTCGTCGAGGTCTTCCGGGGTCAGTTCGCCGGAGTCGTCGTCCTCGTCCTCGGCCTCGTCGATCAGGTCGTCGCTGTCGTCGTCGAGGTCGCCGTTGGCGAGCAGTCGCGACTCGGCCTCCTCCTCGTTGACCAGCTCGATGCCCATCTCGTCGATGGTCTCCAGCACGGCCTGGATCTTCTCCGGGCTGCTGGCCTCGTCGGGCAGAAGGTCGTTGACCTGGTCGAACGTCAGGAAGCCACGCCGCTTCCCCAGGTCGAGGAGCGTCTTGAGGCCCTCGTCCATCTTTTCCATCGAATCACTCTCCCTCGGGACGCACTCCCACGACGACGGGTCAGGACGCCGGTTGTCTTCCCGGTGCCCGGCCGCTGAGTCATCAATAAGCGGTCGGTATTCCCGAGACCAAGGCTTGGTGTTCATCAGGGTTGGCTGTCGGATCGATCTCCGCGAGCGCGGCTTTCACCTCCCGGAGAGCGATCCTCGTTCTCACGCCTGCCAGACGGGCCAGGAGACCGGCCAGGCGAACCTCGATCGGTGCGGGTGCGATCCCCGCGTTCAGCGGCGGCTTGCTCGATCGGCAGGACCAGCCCGGCGGCCAGGGCCCGCAGCCCGGGTCGTCGAGCCGCAAGGTCACCCGGTCGAACGTCGGCGATCTGGCCTTCGCACGCAGAGGTCGTAGCACGCCTGCAAGATCGCCCGCAGAGGAGCGTCCCGCAGCGAGTCGGCCGGGACACGCGTCATCAGGTGCGGCGACGATCGCCGGCTCGTTCAGGACCAGCTCGACCAGCTCGCGGTCCAGCGGGTCCAGGTCGGATGGTCGGATCGGCTTATGGTCCGACACGGACCGAGCCGCGCTCGGTTCGCGCGACCGCTGGGCGACCGTGCGCCGCGGGCACGACGCAACCGACGCAGCTCACGACTCAAGTCTGCCACAGGAATGCGCAGCCGGCGCGACAGCTTGTCAAGGCCCTTGGCGACCTTCAGGTCGAGCCCGGCCGCGCTGACCCGCCGGGACGCGGGCAAGGATCGACAGCACCCACTCGGCCGCCTGCCGGGCCCCCTCGGGCGAGTCGAAGTCGAAGCGGGCCGAGGCCCGGTCGATCGCGAAGTCCAGCGGGTCGGCCGCGTTGTCCACCAGGGCGGAGAAGCGCCGCGGCCCCCTCGGCCAGCAGGAAGTCGCAGGGGTCCGACCCGGCCGGCAAGGTCAGCACCCGCACGTCGACCTCGTGGCCCAGGAACATCTCCAGCGAGCGGTCCGCCGCCCCCTGACCCGCCGCGTCGCCGTCGAAGACCAGCACGACCCGGTCGGCCAGCCGCCGCAGAGCCGTGACGTGGTCGTCGCCCAGGGCGGTGCCCAGGGTGCCGACCACGTTCTCCAGCCCCGCCTGGTGGGCGGCGATCACGTCGGTATATCCTTCGACCACGGCCACCCAGCCCGCCTGCCGGGCGGCGGCCCGGGCCAGGTCGGCCGCGTAAAGGTTCCGGCGCTTCTGGAACAGCAGCGTCTCGGGCGAGTTCAGATACTTGGCGACAGTCAGGCCGCGGTCGGCCCAGGCTTTCTCGAATTCGGGCAGGATTCGGCCGCCGAAGCCGATGGCCCGGCCCCGCAGGTCGTGGATCGGGAAGATCAGCCGGCCGCGGAACCGGTCGCGCAAGCAGCGTGCGAATCCGGCTTGCGGGCGACCAGCCCGACGGCCTCCAGCGCGGCCGGGACGGATCCCGTCGCGCCGGGCCTCGCGCTGGAGCCAGTCGCGCGATTCGGAGGCGAACCCCAGCCGGAACCGCTGCACGCTGGCATCCGAGAGACCGCGAGCCCGCACGTAGCCCCGACGCGGCGTCCGAGCCGCTCAGCGCGGCGGCGAACCGGGCCTCGGCCCAGGCCGCCGCCGCCAGCAGCTCGGTCTTCGACGGCCCACCGGCCGGGGCCGCCGTCCGGTCATTCTGGAGGGCCACTCCGGCCCGCTCGGCCAACATGCGCAACGCCTCGGGGAAATTCGACCCGCTCGTACTCTTGCACGAAGTCGAAGATGTCGCCGCCGGCGCCGCAACTCCAGCACTTGTAGGATTGGCGCTCGGGGTTCAGTTCCAGGGACGGATTATGGTCGTCGTGGAACGGGCAGAGGGCCTTGAACTTCGACCCGGCACGCTGCAGAGGGAGGTATTCGCCCACCAAGGCGACGATGTCGATCGCCTGCTTGATGGCGGCGAGGGTGGATTCAGACTGTCGGGGCACCGGGGACTCCTGTGACGGGACGAGGTCTCAGGCCCGGGTCCATGGCGAAACGTAGCCGCTCAGCGAGAGCATGACGCAACCTGTCGCCGATCTCACCGAGGGGCCGCTTACCGTGCCCTGTCTCGCTGCGGTTCGACGGAATTATACCTCGACCCCAGAACCGGTCAAGTTTTTCTGAAGTTCACAGCGCTCCCTGCCGATGCCTGTAAGTTGGCATAAAATTAGCGGTTATGTCGGCTGTCATTGTCGCGATGCTCGGCGACTGGACTTCGTTTGACGGGCTAGCCCCTTGACACGGCAAAATCTGCCGTTCCTGTAGTCCAATGGTGCTGTGAAGGTTCAGAACAACGCCTGGAACAGGGAAACCGGACCGTGGCGACGTCCGAGAGGATTGTCCCGTGATCCAGGTGTCCAAGTCAAGGGTCGAACCACGCGGCGGGGAACGACTCGACTACCTCCACTGGATCGAACCCACGGGATACGACCGAAACATGGCCAAGATAGGCCGAACAGCGCGGCTTCGGTCGGATGCATCCTCAACGATCGCCGGCCTCCGCGGCTCAAGCCGATGACCACCTGAGCCGTGCGACCCGCCGGGGATCTGAATTTCTAGCGGGATCCCCTGGTCGGGTCAAATCTGAGCGGCGGCCTCGTGGGTCTCCGCTCGGGGTTGAGACTCGAGTCTCGCCGACCGCGACGATCCGCAAGCCGGGGACGAGTTCGGCACGGGCCGCCGGGCTGCCCGGCTCAACGTCGGCGATGAAGACGGCCTGCTCGGGGTCGTCGGGGAACCGCTCGAGAACTTCATGGGGAGCGTCGACCAGACGCAGCCCGAGGGTCAGGAGGACGGGCAGTTCGCCGACGGTGGCGGTGACGGTCTGCTCCTGGCCGTCGCGAACCAGGACCAGCGGCACCGTGGTCCCCGCTGCCAGAGCCGCGACCCGGAGCCGCAGGTCGGAAGGATCATCCACGTCGTGCTGACCGACACGGATCAGGACGTCGTTCGCCTTCAGCCCGGCCCGTTCGGCGGGGCTGCCCGGTTCGACCTCCATGACCAGGGCCCCACGGCGATCGGGCAGCTTCAGCTCCTTCGCCTTGTCGGCGTTGACCTCGCTGAGCGCCACACCGAGATAACCCCGGGAAACGCGGCCGTCTTCGATCAGGTCCTCGACGACGCGGCGGGCCAGGTTCGACGAGATGGCCAGCCCGATGCCCTCGTCGCCGCCGGACTGGGTGACGATCGCCGTGTTGATGCCGACGACCCGGCCGTTCAGGTCGATCAGCGGCCCGCCCGAGTTGCCCGGGTTCAGGGCCGCGTCGGTCTGGATGAAGTCCTCATACCCACCCTGGCCGAGGATCTGGCCGCGGAGGTCCCGGCCGACGGCCGAGACGATCCCGGCGGTGACCGTCCGATCGAGTTGCAGGGGGCTGCCGATGGCCAGGACCCAGTCGCCGATGTCGATCTGGTCGGAATCGCCCCACTCGGCGGCGACAGCCACGGAGCCCGTCGACCTTGAGCACGGCCAGGTCGGTCTTGGGGTCGGTCCCCACGACCTTGGCGAACCGCTCGCGACCCTGACCGAAACGGACGAGCAACTGGTTGGCGTCCTGAACAACGTGGTTGTTGGTGACGATGTAGCCCCGGTCCTTATCGATGACGAAACCCGATCCTGACTCGGTCGGGATTGCCCCCCCGCCGAGGCCGGCCGGCCGGCGGACCACCTTGAGGTTCTGGATGTTCACGACTGCGGGGGCCACCTTGGCCGTCGCCAGCCGGAACAGGGCCGACGAACGGTTGATCAACCCTTCCTCGTCGAGCTTCGCGAGCATCTCGGCCGCGGCCCGCGCCCGGCCCGCCTCGTATGAGTAGCCGATGCGATCGGCCACCATCGGCACGCCGTAGACGACCAGCGCGAAGAGACTCAACACCAGGAAGACCAGCACGAATCCCCGTCGCACTGGTGGGGTTGTCGAGGGTGGAGGCGGAGCGTTCGGGTCGAAATCGATGGGGTCGAACGAGGCCATGAAGGGCTCCTGAACAGCAGGACGTGAGTTCCCACAAAGCCTAGGCATCTCCGGAGATGAAATCAACCGGCAGATCGAACCGTCGGCGTATTGCCCGACTTTCGGCCGGGCGCTGGATGCTGTACGCTGGAGCCGATCGCGATCGTTCGCCTGGAGGCCCACGACTCATGAACGCATCGACGCGGACTCGAACCGCCGCGGACCACCGACGAGGTGGCTTACCCCGACAGCGACGGCCAGCCCATGGCGGACAACACGCTTCAATTCGAGTGGATCGTGACCGTCAAGGAGGGCCTGGAGGCCGTCTTCCGAGACCGGCCCGACGTCTTCGTCGCCGGCGACCTGCTCTGGTATCCCGTCGAGGGCGAGCCGACGCTTCGTGCGGCGCCCGATGTGATGGTCGTGATCGGCCGACCCAAGGGACATCGCGGATCATATCAGCAGTGGCGCGAGGGTGACATTGCCCCGCAGGTCGTCTTCGAGGTCCTCTCGCCGGGCAATCGTCCCGCCGAAATGATCCGCAAATTTCAGTTCTATGAGCGGCATGGCGTCGAGGAATACTATGCCTATGACCCCGACCACATCGTTCTGAATGGCTGGTCTCGCGAGGGCGGCCGCCTCCAGGCCATCCCCGAGATGAATGGCTGGACGAGCCCTCGGCTGGCCGTCCGATTCGAACTGATCGACAACACGCTCCATCTGTATCGGACCGGACGGCCGACCGTTCGCCAGCTACGTCGAGATGGCCCGCCAGCGCGACCAGGCCGAGCAACGGGCCGAATCCGAGCGCCAGCGAGCTGAGGCCGAACACCTACGGGCCGAGACCGAGCAACTACGGGCTGAGACCGAGCGCTCAAGGGCCGAGCGTCTAGCCGAACGGCTACGGGCGATGGGAATCGATCCCGACGCCGAGTAGATCAGGCCCGATGGCCCGTGGCATCCCGTCAACGACCCTTTGCCCCCCGCGAGCAATTCACCCCACCATGTGCGGCATCGCCGGATTCCTTAATATCGACGGCATGCCGGCCCAACGCGACGTGCTGGAGCGGATGACGGCGACCATTCGCCACCGAGGGCCCGATGGCGACGGGTACTATCTCGACGGGCCCCTCGGCATCGGCCATCGTCGGCTGGCGATCATCGATCTGGTCGGCGGCGCCCAACCGATGGCCAACGAGGACGACTCGGTCTGGGTAACGTACAACGGCGAGCTCTATAATGAGCCGGAGTTGCGGGCCTGGCTCGAAGGGCGCGGCCACCGCTATCGGACCGACTGCGACACCGAGACCCTCGTGCATCTCTACGAGGAGCATGGCGCCGACTTCGTCCGCGAACTCAACGGCATGTTCGCGCTGGCACTCTGGGACCGTCGTCGGCGCCGGCTGGTTCTGGCCCGCGACCGGATGGGGCAGAAGCCGCTGTTCTACGCCGAGTTGCCCGGCGGCGGCCTTGTCTTCGGTTCCGAGCCCAAGGCCGTGCTGGCTCATCCCGAGGTCGGCCGCGCCCTCGACCACGACGGCCTGGCCCGCTATCTCTTCTATGAGTACGTCCCCGCCCCCGGGTCCATCTGGCGGGGCCTGCGCAAGCTCCCGCACGCGCATGCGCTGATCTGGGAGGACGGCCAGACGACCATCCGGCGCTACTGGGCACCCCCCCTGCCCCGGCCCGCCGCCGAGTCGTTCGACGCGACATCGGAGCGGTTCTGGGCGATGTTCCGGGACGCGGTCGGCCGGCACCGTCGCTCCGACGTGCCACTCGGAGTATTCCTGTCCGGCGGCGTCGACTCGTCGAGCGTCGCCGCGGCGCTGGCCGAGCTGGAGCCGCCGGGCAACATTCACACGTTCTCGATCGGCTTCGACGACCCGAGCTTCGACGAGAGCCCCCACGCGCGAGCCGTCGCGGAACATCTGGGCACCGACCACCATGAGCGGACCTTCTCGGCCGAGACGGTGCTGGAACTGCTGCCGGAGGTCGTTGGCTGGCTCGACGAGCCGTTCGGGGACGCCTCGGTTCTGCCGACGCACTTGCTCAGTCGCTTCGCCCGCGAGGAAGTGACGGTCGCCCTCGGCGGCGATGGCGCCGACGAGTTGCTCGCCGGCTATCCGACCTTCGCCGCCGAACGGGCCGCCAGCCTGTTCCGACGTCTGCCGGGGCCGGCGCGGCGGTTGACCGGCGCGGCGGTCGGCCCGGTTGCCGGTGGACCATCGCAATTTTAGCGTCGACTTCAAGGCCAAGCAGTTCCTCCGAGGCGCGTCCGAGCCGCCGCCACTGGCTCACCAGCGATGGCTTGGCTCGTTCCACGGAGCGGAGATCGCCGCCTTGCTGTCCCAACCGATGGGACTCGACGTCGAGGCCGAGCATCTTCGCCGCGCCCTGGAACTGGTCCCCTTGGGCGAGGAACTCGACCCGCTCTCCGGTTCGCTGCTGCTCTACCAGGACACGTACCTGCCCGAGGACATCCTGATGAAGGTCGACCGGGCCAGCATGGCGTGCGGCCTGGAAGTTCGGGCTCCCTTTCTCGATGCCGATCTGGTCGACTGGATGGAGATGTTGCCCCCATCCTACAAGTTCGGTCGCGGACAGGCGAAACGGTTGCTCAAACGGGCCGCCCTGGGTAGGCTTCCCGAGTCCACGCTGAGGCGGTCCAAGAAGGGCTTTGGCATCCCCGTCGCCCGTTGGCTTCGCGGGCCGCTGGCCCACCTGCTCGACGACCTGCTCGGCCCGCAACGCCTGGCACGCCAGGGACTGTTCCGGCCTGAGACGGTCGCCCGACTCGTCGCGGAACATCGCGACGGCAGCCATGACCACCGCAAGCCGCTCTGGACGCTTCTGATCTTTCAGTTGTGGTACGACCGCTGGCTCGCGTAGCCTGGACGGATGGCTTCACCTGACATGCAATCTCGGTTCAACCCCTGGCGACGCGGCCGACCTTGAGAATCCTCATCGTCTCCGACATCCACGCGAACTGGCCCGCGCTGGCGGCCATTGATGAGCCGCACGACGTGTGCCTGATGCTAGGCGATCTGGTCGACTACGGGCCGGACCCCTCGCTCTGCGTGCGCTGGGCGATGGAGCGGGCGCACCATGCCATCCGGGGCAACCACGACCACGGAGTCGCCCAGAACGTGCCGGTCACTGGCGAGGGGGGGTATCGCTACCTGACCAGAATCAGCCGGCCCCATCAGTGGGCGTCTCTGGATCGCGAGGAGCGTGAGTATCTGCTGAAGCTGCCGTTGACGAAGCGGCTCGTTCTGAACGGCCGGCGGTTCCTGCTGGTCCACGGTACGCCCCGCGATCCGCTGGACGAGTACGTGTTGAAGGACCCGGACGCCTGGGCCAAGCGGTTGCAGACGACCGACGCCGACATCGTCTGCGTCGGTCACTCGCACATGCAGTTCAACCTGACCGTTGGCCGTTCGATCGTGTTGAACCCGGGCAGCGTCGGCCAGCCCCGCGACGGCGACCCTCGCGCCGCCTACGCCGTGATCGACAATGGACGGATCGAGTTGAAGCGGATCGCCTATCCGATCGAGGAGACGATCGCGCGGGTCGAGGCGATGGACTGGCCGCAACGCGCCAAGGAAATCCTCGCCGAAGGGCTCCGCCACGGCCGATTGCCGAGCGGGCCTTCGTCGCAGGCGTCGGGGGCCCGATCGAGCCCGTCCCCTGACCGGGCGAATACGTTATGAGGGATGTCATGGTCCCGACCGGTCGGCTCGACCGCACGCCGGCCCGCTATCTGACTCTGGTCGTCCTCTCCTATGCGGTCCAGGGAGTCGTCTTCGCCTACTTCGTCAACTTCAACCCCGGCTACATGATGGCGGCGGGGGTCGGCAAGGCGGCGGTGGCGACGGTCCAGTCGCTCGCCCTGCTGCCATTCGTCCTGAAGTTCCTGGCCGGACCGCTATCCGACCGCGTCAACCTGTTCGGCCTGGGCCACCGGATGCCCTACATCCTGATCGGCCTGGCGCTGCAGGCGGGAGGGTTGGTCGCGCTCTCGTGGGTGGACCCCGGAACGCACCTGCCCCTCTTCGGCGCCGTGGCTGTGCTGACGGTCTGTGGACTGGCGCTTTACGACACCTGTACCGACGGCATGGTCATGGACATCACCCCGCCAGCCGACCGGCCTCGCGTGCAAGGGTTGCTCCTGTTCTCCCGGTTCTTCACGGCCACGATCTTCTCCCTCGCGTTCGGCTACTGGCTGGACCGAACCGGCACCGGCCCGGACAAGGGCCACCGGGTGCTCTGGACCTGCGCCGGGCTGACCCTGGTTCCACTCGTGATGGGGGCGGTTCTCGGCGAGCCGCGTCGGCGATTCGGCGACGAGGAGTTTGACTGGCAGGCTTTGCGGGTGCTGCTACGGCCGAGATCGCTGGCCCTGCTGGCCTTCGGGACCTTCTACGCGATCGTTGCCTGGGGCGTTGAGATCAACCTGCCGGTCTATTACGAGCAGGACCTCGGGGTCGACGCGAAGGGCATCGGGATCTTCGGCTCGTTGCGCAACCTGGGACGGGCGACCGGTGGACTGATCATGCCGCTGGGGATGGCCTGGCTCGGCCGTCGCTGGGTGCTGAGGATCGCGGTCGTGGCCCTGGTGCTGACCGAGGCGGGCCAGGCGATCGTCGGCGGCGCCTGGTCGGCGGGGGTGATGGGGTTCCTGTTCGGGCTGGCCAACGGCTGGACCGAGTCGCTGTTCTACGTGCTGGCGATGGAGGCGTCTGACCCGCGCCTGGCGGCGTCGACCTACGCGCTGTTCATGGCGGTGACGAACCTGAGCGTCACGGGGGGCTTCTTCTTCGCGAAGGCCTCGGAACTCTTCGGCGGGCGGTTCCGGCCGACATTCGTGGCGGCGGCCGTCACGACGTTGTTCGCCCTGGCCCTGATCCGTCCCCTCCGCAATCCTCCCGATGCAAAACCCGACGGAGCCCCAACCGATGCCTAGCTGGGCCTGGTGGGTCGTCGGAGCGGTTGCGGCGGCCGGGTTGTTCGTCCTGCTCCTGCCCTGGATCATCCAGGGGATCGTGCGGGCGATCCTCTGGCCGCGATACAGCTTCGAGGTCGTCGGGGGCGAGCACCTGCCGAGGCGGGGGCCGGTCCTCCTCGCCGTGAACCACATCTCCTGGATCAATGGGTTCGTGCTGGCGGCCACGGTGCCCCGGGTCGGCTCCAAGGCACTGGTGAACTCGCGATACATCAATATCCCGGTCTTCCGGCAACTCGCCCTGCCGACGGGGATCATCCCGGTGCCGGAGCGTGGCCCCCGGGCGCAGCGGGCGGCCATCGAGGCGGTGCGGGCGGCCTTCGACCGCGGCGACCTGGTCGCCATCTTCCCGGAAGCCCAGATCTCGAGGAACGGCCTGCTCGGCCCGTTCTACCGCGGCCTGGAAGTCATGCTCAAGGGTCGAGAGGACGTGGCGGTCGTGCCCGTCTACCTCGACAACCTGTGGGGCAGCCTGTTCAGCTACTCCGGCGGTCGCTTCTTCCGCAAGTGGCCGCGCGGCTGGCGGCGTCGGGTGGTGGTGGCCATTGGGCCGCCACTGGAAACGCCGATCACCGCCTTCGCGGTTCGACAGGCCGTCGTGGCGGCGGCCGTCCAGGCCCGCGAGCGCTCCCCGACCGGGCCTCCCGGCCGGAGACCATCGACCTCTACCTCCCCCACCTGGAACACCCGACCCTGGGCCTGCTCGCCGTCTCGACGGCCGATGTCCACCTCGGCGACGTCCACCAGATCGGCCAGAAGCCAGGGACGGTCGGTCAGGCTGTGCCAGGGGTTGCCCTCCGCGCCGTCGGCGATGACGGCCACCCACTGCCCCCCGACGAGGTCGGCCGCCTCGAGGCCCTCGTGCCCGGACGGGACGACTGGGTGGGCCTCGACCTCCGAGGTCGGCTCGACCGCGACGGCTTCCTCAGCCTGGTCCCGGCCGCCCCCCGGAATCAATAAGCGATTTCCCATCCGACTGGCTCGGGTCCGGATTTGCGGTGTTGATGTTGTTTCGCCCTTCGGGGCCAATACGCAACGGGAATCGACGCCCCGGCAAGGCGATCCGCGCACCACGGCCAACTGTTGCTGTTTCCCTAACGGTCGCTTTTTACCCGGATTTCCGATCCCAACTCCTTCCTGATAAAAGGGTTGCATCGCCGAATCCGGTTCGCGGCCTCGACGGGGCTCCGCGCGCCGCCGCCGCCTCAACGCCCCATCTGGTTCGCGGGCTCGTCGAGGCGCCACCCGCTGACGCCCTCGTGATCGCAACGAGGTTGCGTGTCGGTGTTCTCGGGTTCACGACTCGAGACCCTCCGCTCGCCCCAACGTCAGGCCCGTTCGGCACGTGCGAAAAATGGCCGGAATTCAGGTGACATCTGTACAGTAATAGTGTACAGTATGGGGCGTTGGCGTGAGTTCGACCACAAGGACATGTGCAGGTGCGTCCGGGAGGTGCCCATGAACGACGAACTCCGAGCGATCGGGCCGGGACGGTATGCCATCACGGTGACGACCCCCTGGGGCGAGGTGCCGGCCGAGCTGATCGTGGCGACCCAGCGCGGCTGGCCGGAACGCCTGGAGTCTCGCGACCCGCGCTGGGCGGCCTATTCGTGTGGACCGATTGTGCTGGCCGTCCGGCTCAAGGGCAACCAGGTGTCCCCGACGACGGGGCCGAAGGCGGCATCCGCGGTGCCTCCGACGATGACCGTTCCGTCCCACCCGATGCGCCCGGGTGCCATCCGCCTGCCGCGGTCGCCGGTACCGGCGGAGTGGAACTGAGACGCGAGCCGGGAACTGGCCTCAGATGTGGTTTCGGGAACACTGAGCGACCGGGTCAGCGTCTTCGTGCCACGGTCGGAGGCGCCGTTCCCAAGTTCGGGGCGCGTTGCGCTTTGCCCCGGCCACCCATTCTGCGTCGATTCACGTCGAAAGTCGTGACCGGATTGCCTCTGGGGAGGGGAAGCCAGGTCCGGTTGTCCGGGATGCTCGGCTCACCCGTCCCGGCGTCATCGGGTAACTTCGGTTGCAATCTCTACAAAGCACTCACCCGGATCGTCCCCTCGGAACGTCTCCAAGACCACGCCTTCGGCCGCGACGTTGCGCAAGCCATACAACCGGACCAGCTTTGGCGGAATCGGATCGGCGCACCGGTGATTGCGGAACCTGACTTGCTCTAAGATCATTCTGAATGGTGGTGATCGTGGCTGGAATTGGTTGTATCGGACCGCCGGCTGGATCTCCTCCAGGATTTCCTTCGATTTCCGGATCCTCGTAAATTACCCATGTTATAGTTGA
Source organism: uncultured Isosphaeraceae bacterium (assembly GCA_963779675.1). Taxonomy (GTDB): domain Bacteria; phylum Planctomycetota; class Planctomycetia; order Isosphaerales; family Isosphaeraceae; genus CAVZZM01. The sequence continues at coordinate 99,560 of CAVZZM010000008.1, read as the reverse complement.
AGGAAAGTGTCGTTGCCGCCTGATTTTTGGTTCAAATGGGCGGACTGGGTTGTTTGAGTCGGTTGGGTTTCCTGTTCTGGGGAGACGTTCTCAGGGACGAGGCATGGTTCTCCTACGGTCCGGACGACTCGAGGGGCGAGCGTGTCAGGGAGGCGCGATTCGCCCGAGAGGAGTGACGCATGTCGACGTGTTCGAGAACGAGACGATGGGCCGCGGCGCTGCTGATTGCCGCGGCCTCCGGGGTCGGGACCGCGGGAGAAGCACGCGCGTCCTGGTGCGGCGCGTGCCGTTACCGGGCCTTGCCGGCGCCGGTGGTTGCCACCCAGTGCCGCACCGTGGCCCTGGCGCCGGCCTGCGCGCCGGCCTATGAGACCGTGTATGAGACGGTCTATGACAACGTCCCCACCACGGTGATGGAGACGCGGTACCGCACCGCGTACCAGACCGAGGACGTCAAGGTCATGCGGCCGGTGATGGAGACCTCCTTCGTCGAGCGGAAGTACACCGTTCAGCGTCCTGTCTACCAGACGGCGCACCGGGAGCGACGCTACACCGTGATGAAGCCGGTCTATCAGACCGAGCACCGCGAGCGGAAGTACACCGTCATGCGGCCCACTTATGAGACGATCAACCGTGAGAAGCGGTACACCGTGATGAAGCCGGTCTATCAGACCGAGCACCGCGAGCGGAAGTACACCGTCATGCGGCCCACTTATGAGACGATCAACCGTGAGAAGCGGTACACCGTGATGAAGCCGGTCTATCAGACCGAGCGCCGCGAGCGGAAGTACACGGTGATGAAGCCGGTCTACCAGACGTCAAGCCGAGAGCGGCGCTACACCGTCATGCGGCCCACCTATGAGACGCAGATGGTCGAGCAGCCGTACACCGTCTGCCGGCCGGTGACGACGACTCGCCAGTTGGTCGAGGAGTGCGGCTACTACGAGACGCAGATGGTCTCCGTGCCCGGCCCGCTGGTCGAGCGGCAGGTGCGTGTGCCGGTCGAGGACCCGTGCAACGCCTGTCGACCGCGCGGTCTGTTTAGCTGCTTCCACAAGAACCCGACCGTCCGCGCCACGGTGGCCGTCCAGTGCCCTCCCCGACTGGTCGCCGAGCGCTCGTTCGTCTCGCGCCCGGTGGTTCGCAACGTGACCGACCACCTCGTATGTCCGCGAGACGGCCATCCGGCAAATCCCCGTGCGGACCTGCCGCATGGTCGCCGAGGAGCGGGTCGAACAGGTCCCGGTGACCACCTGCCAGATGGTCCGCCGAGGAACGGGTCGAGCCCTACGAGGTCCGCACCTGCCAGATGGTCGCCGAGGAGCGGGTCCAGAACTGCCCGGTCACCGTCTGCCGCATGGTCGCCGAGGAGCGGGTCGAGCCCTACGAGGTCCGCACCTGCCAGATGGTCGCCGAGGAGCGGGTCCAGAACTGCCCGGTCACCGTCTGCCGCATGGTCGCCGAGGAGCGGGTCGAGCCCTACGAGGTCCGCACCTGCCAGATGGTCGCCGAGGAGAAGGTCGAGTTGATCCCCATCCGCACCTGCCAGATGGTCCGCCGAGGAGCGGGTCGAACGGGTGCCGGTGAAGACCTGCCGGATGGTGGCCGAGACGGTCGAGCGGCAAGTCCCCGTGACGGTGGCCGAGCAAGTCCCCGTGACGGTCAACCGCTGCGTCGCCCGCACCGTCGCCCGGCAGGTGGCGGTGCAGTCCTGTAGCTACGTGCCGGTCGCCGTGCCAGCCTGCCTGACCTGCGACTGAGCCAGGAGGAGGCCCGTGACGAAACCCTGCGGGCCACCTTTCAACCCTCGGTAATCCGAACCGTGCAACGGGCGGCCCCCTCGATCTGCGGGGGGCCGCCCGCTTTCGTTGGATGAACCCCGATCACGATGTCCGCGCGACGTAGAACGGCAGGATCTCATTCACGCTGGCGAAGAAGAGGGTCCCGGTGGTGAGGTTGAACGCGAGGGTCCCGACGATCCACGGGAACGTCCGCCATCCCCTGGGCCGGAGCCGCATCGTTGCCGCGACGGCAAGGCCCTGGATCAGGAAGAACGCCAACTGGTAGCCCTGGATCCGACGGACGCTGAGGTCGAAGATGTATTCGTGCAGAACCCCTGAGACGGCGAAGGTGACCAGCGTCGCCCGGATCGGCGATCTCCGACCGCCCACGGGTCGGAAGACATCCTCATAGAGGAACTGCGTGACGGGCCGATTGTAACGACGCCAGAAGTCGGCCGGCGTGCTGGACAGGAAGGGGTTGTCCATCGGCTCGCGCACCCGCTGTCCGAGCAACCGCAATCCGGACGCCGCCGCCGCCGTGGTCGGGACCAGGATGAGGAAGGCCCCCAGAACCTTGACGCAATGCTCGACAGCGAACGGATACGCCCGCCAGTCCACCTGAAACACCCCGACCATCCCCAGAATCGCGGCGCAGGCGGCCAGGCTCGCCTTCGACAACCGGATGAGGTCCTCCTCGCGACCCGGTCGCGGCTCGTCATCGAGCTTGCGCAGAACCACGGACGCGAGGTTGGGCAGGAACACGAGAAACGTCCGCCAGTCGGGAACATCGCCCCGATGGGCCCCGAGGTGCACGTCGTAGAGCTTCATGATCACCACGACCGCGCAGACCGCACCCAGGAAGCGCAAGAACGGTTGATCCGCCGAGATCCAGGCCGGAGAGAGCAGGGCAAACGGCACAAGAGCCACCAGAATGACAAGCCGGGGCCGCCGATCCAGCACCAGCGCGGGATGAAAGATCCCCGCCAGGCCGAAACACGCCACCACGGTGGTCGCCAACTCGACGCCAGCACACATCGACCAACCCGTTCGTTCGACACGGCCCCCCATCGGCACGCCCCCGGACGCCCCGTCATTAGACAACTGTCTGAGGGTTCGTGCAAGGGACGGGATTCCGGCCCCCGCGCTGATGGCCGGCCCCCACGAATGCCGGGAGTTCTCAGAACGTGTCTTCGACGACCTCGCCGTCTGCCCGTCTGCCCATGGCCGACCAAACCGACGGACTGATCGAGTCCTTGACGAAATGAACCCCGCCATCCATGAGGAGTGTATTACTGCCACAACCGTGAAAGCTCCCGGCGGTGAGCGCCACGATTCCCCTCGATGGCGATGTACAAGAGGGTTGATTGGATGGTGCCGAGAAGCGCGAAGGTTGTGCGGTGGAGCCCCCTCCCATGCTACACTCGAAGGACATTCGTGCTCCTTTGCGAATTGAGATGAGCCGATGAGCATCGAGCCTGAAGTGAATGCCCCACAGGCGCCGTCCGGAGCCTCGGAGCACCTCGATCTTACGGGGCTGCCCGCTCCTGTGGCTGACCATCTTCGAAAACTCGTCGCCACGCTCAGAGAGAGTTTGAGTCTCGCAACAGGTCCCCACCCCCCCGTGGCGGCGGAGTCTCCCGACCAGTGGTCTCGGCGTCTCAAAGCCTGGGTCGACACCCATCCAGCCCGAAGCGTCACCATCGCCGATGACCGCGAGGATCTCTACGCCGGTCGCGGCGAATGAGCTATCTGGTGGACACCAATATCCTGACGCGGCTTGCCGAGCCCGGCCACCCGAAACACCAGCAGGCCCTCGATGCCGTGAAACACCTCGTTGGGGTGGGCCACACGCTCCACATCGTCCCCCAGAATCTTTATGAGTTCTGGGTGGTATGCACCCGTCCGACCAGCGTCAACGGCCTGGGCAAGACGGCGGCCGAAGCGGCCACGGAGCTTGCAAACCTTAAAGGCTTGTTCCGCTTGCTCGATGAGACACCGGTGTTGTACGGAGTCTGGGAGCGGCTGGTTGCTGGAACGCCGGTGATCGGTAAGAACGCCCATGATGCCCGACTGGTGGCGGCCATGATGGTGCATGGTTTAACGCATCTTCTGACGTTCAACACGAAAGATTTTCCGCGGTACTCCGGGATAACGGCCGTTGAGCCGGCGAATGTCTTGACGCCCTGACTGGAGACATCGCCTCAAGATCGTCCTCGAGAGCCCGAGCGGCTTCGCCACCTCGGAGCCACCCCGGAGTCACGGCGAGGGCTTGGGCGCATTGTCGGGGGGCGCGTCCTCGTTCTTCGACGCGATGTCTGGCTCATCCTTTGGTGGCGGTGGGCTGTGCTCGATCGGCTGGCCGTCGGTGACGAACGAGATGCCCTGGCCGCCGGCGGTGCCGATCATGACCGCCTGGATGATCGGCTCGTTGACCTCCGCGGTGGCGACCCACTCGACGAGGAAGTTCGCCCCGAGGCCGCCGCTCTTGTCGCTCGGGGCCACGAAGGTATCGACCGAGGCCATCGGGTCGATGCGCAGGGGGGCTTTCAACTCGTTGCGCACGAGTTCCCCCGCCGTGTCGTAATAGCGTAGGGAGTGCAGGACGATCGGATGCGTCGGGTCCGTATTACGCACGGAGAGCGAGGCCGCGAGGCCGTAGGGCCTCAGTGAATCCGAGATGTAAATGTGCGAGTAGATCGGCACGTAAACCGTGCGGCGTACAACGATCTCCGACTCAGGGACAGGCACGACGTACGCGGTCCCCGCCGGAGCATCCTCAGCTTCGGCGAGGATCGTCGGCGTGTCCGGAACCACCACCTTGCTGACCTTTCGATCCACTCGCCCTACCCCGTCGCACGACACCAGCGCAAGGGGAGCCAGGGCCAAAGTGAGGTAGAGAATTCGTCGGATCCGGCTGTTCATCAGTTCGTGAATCATGGAGGAGGCGGAGGTCTCTGGGTTCCAGGAGGATGGGAACAGTAATTCGCAGCAATGAGCAATGAGCAATGAGCAATGAGTGATGAGGAAGACTAATGACCGATGACCAAGGAACCGATGACCGAAAATGGCCAGTCCTTGATTGCGCATTGGTGATCAATCGGCCCTCGCTCATTGCTCATTGCTCATTGCTCATTGCTTTGAGCGTCACAACGCGGTGATCGATCTTGTCGAAAACGCCAAGGCCGAGGTTGGCGGCCAGGGGGACGTGCTGCGGCTGGCGGACGTCGAAGCCCTCGGTGCCCAGGGGGTCGTTCACCGCGCGGCCGGATGCCGGCGACGACCGGCAGGCCCTCGGCCTTGCGTTTGGCGTCGATGATGTCCCACTCGACCTTGTCCATCGCCACGGGGTCGGTGGCGAAGAACAGGCTGTTGTGCTCCCAGGTGAACTTCGGGTTCGACGCCCCCGGGCCTCCCTGGAAGACCCCCTTGATGCCGTCCATGATCTGCAGGACGCACTTCTTGCGGAGGATCGGGTGGGAGACGACCTCGGGCGTGAACTGGTTGCAGGCGTTGGTGTGCGGCGTGCTGTGCGAACGGGCGACGTTGTTGACCAGCCCGTGGCTCATGTTCTTCAGCGCGCCGGTGATGCCGGCCGAGCCGTGGTCCTTGAGCACCGGCAGCAGCACGAGCTTGTTGACCCGACGGGTGACGAGCAGGCCGAGGTGCGAGCGCCGGGTGCGGTCGTCCTTCGGGTCGATGCCCGTCGTGGACGAGTTCCATGGTGATGAACTCGTCGGGGTCGTAGCCGGAGAGCGGGTCGTTGAAGCCGGAACCCTTGTCGTCGCCGTTGATGGCGAGCTGGTTCGTGGTATACGTGGCGCTCAATCCGGTCCAGGCGATGCCGTCGGGGACGGCCGCGGCCATGCCGGCTTCGATGAACTGGTCCTTGTAGCGCTCGAAGACGATGATGTCCTTCGGCTTGACGCCCGCGGACTTCAAGCCCTCGATCACTTCGAGCATCAGTTCGTTGGAGGTGTTGGCCAGCGGGTTGCCGACGGGGTTCATCTTGATGCCGACGACGTCCCCCGGCTCGAACAGGGTGCGCCAGGCCTCGACGGCGTCGTCGGCGCCGGTGAGTTCCTTCATGCCACGGCCGACGGACGCCCCCACCGCCTCGCGGTCCTTCTCGCCGTGGCGGATCATGGCCGGGTTCTTGACCTCGACGACGCGGCCGGGCCAGGGACCGGGGATGCCGAGCCGGCCCGCGACCGTCTCGGCGCGGGTGGATCGGCTCGCGTTCGTTTCCTTCTCCTGGGCCGAGACGCGCACCGCGCCCAGAGCGGGCAACGAGGCCGAGGCCAGTGCACCGGCGAGGAAGTTCCGTCGTCGGAAGCCGCCGCAGGGATATCTGGAATCGCTCATGCTCGCTCCTTTCGCGGCGGGATGCGTCTGTTGGGAAGCATCGGAACGCGCGGTTCCATGCTGCCAGAACCCGGCGCGCCTGTCACGCGGGCTGCACGAATCGTCGGGCCGATCCCGGGTTCACGGCTCCGCAGACCGACCAGCCTGCCGGAGCCGGACGGCGAGCGTGCGAGCGGGCCGAAGTCGAGCAGGGTCGTCACCGAGACCGGCGAGTAGTCGGAATCTCGTCGTCCAGGAACACAGGCGGCAGCGCGGTGGTCGAGGCGACATTCAGGCCGGCCGCGTTGAGCGAGAACGCCGGCAGGGCGATCAGCCGGGGGCCGACCAGAAAGCTCGGGGCGACCACCCCGCCGACCCGCAGCATCGGGTGGTGGTGGCCGATCATCAACCGCTCGGCCATGATCGGCTGATGACCGTGGGCGATCGTCCAGCCACCGACTTCCATCGAGATCGGCAAGGGAGGCCGGCGCGGGGGGTCGTGGTTGCCGCGCAGGCAGACAAGTTCGACCCCGCGGTGCGCCAGCCACGTTCGCAGGGCATGAACGTCCCGGTTCGTACGCGGACACGGCCGCGACGACTCGACCAGGTCGCCCGCCACGACCAGCCGGTCGATCGTCGCGCGACCCAGCAACCGGGCGAGCTTGTCGGTCGTCTCGGAAAGCGAGTGAGCGGGGACCATGTCGCCGCCGGCCCCCCGCGCCACTCGTAGCCGAGATGGACGTCGGCGATCACCGCCAACCGCTCGGCCAGGTGGACCGCCGCGCCCTCGGGGGCGAACTGCCAGCCTCCAGGGCCGGCGATCAGATCACGACGGGGTTGGGCCGTGGCCCGACGGCCCGCTTGCCGCGTCGACGATCTACCGTTCCGTGGCATCCCGAGGCGTCCTTCCCGCGTCGCCGCGAGTCGTCAGCATGTCCTATCGCGGTTGCGGACCGCGATGATACGTGAACCAGAGCGCCGACGACAATGGTTCGGGAGCAGCGTCGTTCGGAACCCCTCTGGTGGGACCAGATCACTTGCCGGGCTGGGTGATCCGCGCGTGGAGCCGTCGCAGGGCCGCTTCGGGCGGTTCGAAGCGGAGCGGCTCCGGGCCGCCGAGGTCGATCCATGCGGCGGTGAACGGCGAGGGGGCCGCCAGACGACGGAACCGCAACGCGGGCCCGGACTCGAGCCAGGATCGGGCCGTCGGCGCGTCGAGCACGTCTTCCAGCACCTCCCGGCGCGTCTCACGCAGCAACGGATGATCGGGGCATGCGGCCTGGACCAGCGGATAGAGCCGGTTGCTGACCCACAACAGGCCACCCACCCTCGGGCGGCTCCCTTCCGGGTTGCGCAGGACCATCAGGGCGGACGCGGCGACGTGTCGGAACCGCCGAGCGAGCAGTTCGCCCCGGTCGAGGCCGTCGAGCACGTCGGTGGTGAAGCTGGCGGGTGCGAGCAACGGTGGGATGTCGGCCTCGTCGAGCCGGCCCCCGCCGTCGAGGCGGATCGACCAGCCGAGGTCGGAGACGACCAGCGACAGATCGCGACCGAACCGGCGTCCGAGCCGGGCGGCCACGGCCCGCCCCAGCGCCTCGCAGGCCGCGCGGCTCAGGGGGGCGTGGAAGGCGTACGCGAACCCTTCGGGATGCGGCGACTCCTCCACCAGTAGCGAGCCGGGGGCCGGCACCTCGCTGAGCTGCGACTGGGCGGCGAACAGGCCATCAAGCACCGCGGCGGCGTCTGGCGCCAGGCCATAGGTCGCGCACAGCCAATCCCGCAGCACGACGGGCCCCTCGGCCGATCGAAGCCCGGCCTCCTGCGCGGAAGTGGGCGAGGTCGCGAGCCAGCTCGGCGGAGAGGCTCTGCCGATCGCTGGTCCAGCGGGGCAGGTCGGGGTCGCCCCCCGCCGATCGAGCATGGACGACCAGGCCGTCGAGACGGTCGAACCGCAGCGACCGGCCATCGAGCACGAAGCGGTCGCCGGCCTGGAGCCGCTCGGCATACGCCCCTTCCAGCGTGCCGATCTCGACCTCGTCGGCCAACACCCGCACCGTCGCCTCCGAGGTGATCGTGCCGACGTTTGATCGAAACCACCGCACGATCCGCTGATTGCGGATGCCGAAGAGACCGTTCGTCTTCCACAGTCGAGAGGCCGTCCACTTCGGGGCGGCGTCCGGGTCCGGCTCGTAGGCCCCGGCCGGGGTCGGCAGCTCGCCGGCCAGGAAGGCCAGGCAGGCGTCGAAGTCGGATCGGTCGAGGTCCTGGAACGGCTCGGCCCGCCGGACGAGTTCGAAGGTCGGGTCGGCCTCGTGCTGGCCGACGCAGGCCAGGCCGATCAGTTGCTGGCACAGGACGTCGAGCGGTGCGCGGATCGATCGCAGCGGCTCGACCCGCCCGTTCTCGGCGGCGTCTGCCGTGACGATCGCCCCGGCCAGCTCGGCGGCGGAGGCGGCGAGGAGCAGCCCGCGCGTCGTCGCCCCGACCGCGTGGCCCGACCGACCAACGCGCTGGCGGCACCGCGCGGCGCTACCGGGCAGGCCGACCATCACCGTCAGGTCCGCCGTGCCGATGTCCACGCCCAGTTCCAGGCTCGTGCTGGTCACGACCGCCTTGAGCTCGCCCGCCTTCAAAGCGGCCTCGACCTGGCGACGACGTCCGGCGTCGAGGGCCGAATGGTGGGCGGCGATGGATTCCTGCCCGGTTTCCGGATCTGGGCCGAAGATCGAGCGCAGGTCATGGGTGAGCCGTTCGGTAAACGAACGCGTGTTGGCGAAGACGATGGTCGTCCGATTCGCCTCGATGGCGGAACCGACCCGCTTCAGCAGCCGGCGGTATGTCAGGTTTCGGTTCGGCGCCTCGTCGTGCTCGATCAGGGATTCGACAGCCAGCTCGATCGGTTGGTGCCCGTCAGGGTCGGCGGCCTCGACGACGCGACAGTCCCGCCCAACGCCGACCAGGAACCGCGCCACCGGCTCGGCGGGTCGGCATGTCGCCGAGAGCCCGACGCGGCAGGGGTCGCGATCCGCCAGCGCGGCGAGCCGCTCCAGAGAGACTGACAGGTCGGCCCCGCGCTTGGTCGAGATCAGGGCGTGCACCTCGTCGACGACGATGTCCTCGACCGTGCGGAACCGCTCGTGCCACGCTTCCTGGCTCAGCAGCAGCGAGAGGCTCTCGGGCGTGGTGATCAGCAGGTGCGGGGGCCGGTCCCGCAGCTTCTGGCGAGTGTAGGAGGACGTGTCGCCCGTCCGCACGCCCACCTCGATTGGCGGCCGATCAAGTCCGAGCCCGCGGCCGATCGCCTCAAGCGGCTCGGAGAGGTTGAGTTCGATGTCGTAGCTCAGGCTACGCAGCGGCGACACATACACGCACCGCAATCCTTCCCGCAGCGTCCCGGCCAGATGCTCGCCGACAAGCCGATCGAGGATCGCCAGGAACGCGGCCAGGGTCTTGCCTGTGCCGGTCGGTGAGACCAGGAGCAGGTTCTCGCGCGCGGCGATCGCCGGCCAGGCGGACGCCTGAGCCGGAGTGGGCCCGGCGGGGAAGGTCCGGACAAACCACTCGCGTACCGAACCCGAGAGGGCCTCCAGGCCCCCGTCCGTCTCGACTGCGACCATGACTGCTTACGGTTCGGGTGAGTCGCTCGACCCGCACCGCTCCTTCTCTGCATGTCGGCAATGCGGCCGGCGCCGGCGGCGCCAGGGCGATGTGACTGAACCTCCCCCCATGATAGAACGCCGGCCCCGGTCCCGTCGAGAGCGACCTCGCGGCAAACCATCCATCCATGCCTTTGTCACTCCAGGGTGTACCAAACGGACCCGGTCACGAATCATCACGCGGACGTTCTGGCGGCCGGGGCCGAGTCGATCCCACATGCTCAACGACCTCTCCCACGAGTTTCCCGCCGTCGAAGCCGCCTCGGGGCATCCCGCGACGGACAAGCCGGTTGCCAGAACGGTAGTCGCTGAATTCCAGGGGGATGCCCTCGCCGATGAGCAGATTGGGCGAGTCCTGGAGATGGACGTGCAGATGGGGCTCGCTGGTGTTTCCCGAGTTGCCCACGCGGGCAAGTTCCTGGCCCTCGACCACCGCCTCACCAGGCGCGACCTGGATCGACCCCGGCTTGAGGTGGCAGAGGAACAGGAACTCGCCGGGCGCGACGTCCAGGACGATCTGGTTGCCGCCCGGATCGTGGCCCCCACCGAGCTGGCCGATCGGCATGTCGGGGTCGCCATCGGCGATGGCCCGAACGGTTCCCCCGGCCGGCGCCCGGACCGGTCGATCATAGATGTAGTAGTCCTCGCACCGTCGGCCGTCACCACGATGCGATGCCCGGTCCCTGGTAACGAGAAGGTCATAGGCCCATCGCTGGCCCGGCGAGGCGACGTGGTAGTTCACGTCGGGCGTGTCTCCGCCCCACCCAACTGTCACCGGCCCATCGAGCGGGACCCGGAACCGGACCGCGCTCGGCGCCCCGGCGTGGGAGGACGGATAGACGCGATACGTCAGCGGCAAAATCGAGCAGCAAGGCGATCATCGCGAAACCGGCGGCCCTCCGTCGGTTCCAGAACGGTCGTCGCCAGACCGAGCGGATCACGGCGATCAGGAGGAGCAGCAGAGCCAGGCCCCACCACAAGAGCCGGTCGCCCCCCAGATACCAGCAGACCATCCCGGCCTTGCCCGGTCGCGCCCTCGGGACGACCGCCAGGGCAATCTGGACCATCAGGAACCCCAAGGCCGCGTAGGGCCACCAGTCGCGACGAGTTTTGGGGGCCTTTGATTCCGCGATCGCCATCGCTTGCGTTCCTTGTTCCTACTTCATCGAAAGAGAAGAACTATTTTAATTTATCTATCGTGAGCACTGATGAGGATGAGCGGTCCTCTCAGGTCTCCGAACGGCTTGTAACGGCGGGAGGCGCTGCCCCCACGCCATCCGCCGGGGCAATTGCCCTCACATCGAAAGGCGTCGATTCCCGGGGCCTGCCCCGGCAAACCTCCCATCTCGCTCTCGGTGGTCGGAATCGATAGGGTGGAACGCGCCGTCTGACCCCGAGATGTTGTCATGGCGATCCGCGATCCGCCCCCGAAATCTTGAGGCTGGATCGTTAGAATACCGCATGGCAGTTGGCAGGTTCCAGATGACAGGTTCCAGGAGGACTTCCCCTGTTGTTGATCTGTCCACTGCCCGCTGTCTGCTACCCAGAGAAATACATGTAGGCTTGACGATTGAGCCCCGATGGCCAGACCTCCGAAACCGACGAAACCGAGGCCGGGAAAGACGGAGGTGTGACTGGCCCGCATGTCTCGATGGGCCTGGCGGACCTCTTTTTCGATCCCGACGACCCCCTGCATCCGGACTCCGCGGAAGACAACGAGGGCGAGGAGGAACACTGTCGAAAGGATGGGTTTCGGGTGGGCGAGGCGAGATAGGGCTATTCGGCGATCACCGCGATCGGGATTTCTCCCGCGTCGGGGTCGGTTGCACCCGATCCTGGCCTGCGGTTTGCGGTGCCCTGCGCGGGGGTCTCGCTTCAGGCGAGGGCGGAACGATACGGAACGACCCGCCCCGCGAGACCCGAACGCGACGCCCCACACCACGATCAGGGGAGAACTTCTGATGAGACGGATCACCAGCCTCGCCGGGGCCTTTGCCCTGACGGCCGCCGTCCCGACCGCGTACGCCCAGCTTCAGCCGGGCTTCACCCCAACGGCCCCGACCCAGCCGACCCAGATCCAGCCGGCCCCCGCTCAACCGGGGTTCACGCAACCCGTACCGGCCCAATCCGCTCAGCCTCAGCCTGCTCAGGTCCAGCCGGGACGGACTCTGCCGGGACAGGCACCGCCAGGACAGCCGCAGACGGCCCAGGCGCGGCCGATCAACGACAATCTGTTCCTCGGCGCGGCCTACGCCGGGGGGCTGTCCGAGATCACCGTCAGCCAGATGGCCCTGCGGAATGCCGGGTCGGAGGCCGTCCGCTCGTATGCTGAGACGATGGTCAACGACCACACGAAGGCCAATCAGCAGATCCAGCAACTCTCCGCCGTGACCCGAGGCCCCCTGCCGACAACGCTCGGTTACAAGGACCAGGCCGTCCTCGACGCCCTGGCCGGTCTCAGCGGCGAGTCGTTCGACCGCGCGTACCTCAAGCAGCAGGAAGCCGCGCACCTCATGGCGATCACCGTGTTCCAGGCCGCTTCCGAGCGTGCCCAGGTTCCACAGGTCCGCGAGTTCGCCGGCCAGACGGTCGCGACCTTGCAACAGCACCTCCAGAATGCTCGATCGCTCCAGGGCGCCGGCGGTTCTCCCACGGCGGATAACTCCGTCTCCACGTCGAGCTTCGACCAGAACGAGCCAGTCCGCGTGCCCGCGTCCGCCCCGGCTCCGGAACCCGCTGTGACTCCGAGCGACACCGCCCCGGCCCCGCCAGCCCCCGGCGCGACGCCGACCGCTCCGGCAACGCCGAGCGACACCGCCCCGGCCCCGGAACCTGCCCCGACCCCGGAGCCCGGCGCGGACCTGGGATCCGGTGGGAACCCGATCACGCCGGTCTTGCCTACCGAGCCGACCACGATCCCGGAACCCGGCGCGAACCCGGTCACGCCCGAAACGAACGCCCCCTCGGAGGCGCCGGGCCTCTGAGGCTGGCTCGCCGTGTCCGACACTATCGATCCGCGATCGCCCGCCATCGATCCGCGTTCGCCCGCCGCGCGCCGTCCACACGGCACGCGGCCAGGGCGATCGTGACGTTTTTGCAGGAAAGGCTTCCGCTGGTCGAACAGCTGCGGACGTTCCAAATCCTGAACGGCACGCACGCGGAACGGCACGCACGTCCGGTCGTACGCGGCGGAGTTCCTCAGGGAATTCTGACCAGGGGTGAGGCTCCACCATGGGTCGGTTTCGCATCACCATCTCGATGATCATGTGCGTCGTGGTGCTGGCGGCGGTCGCGTTCGCCGCCAGTTCGAATGGTCCTGGTCCAGAATTGTTCATCGCGGGGCTGATCCTCGGCAACCTGGGGGTGCTCGGTTCCCTCCAGGCGGCGATCCTGGGCATCCTCTACCGGCGCGGGCCGGCGCGGGCCTTCTGGATCGGGTATGCCCTGTTTGGCTGGCCGGTCTTTCTCTGGGTTCTGGTCCTCTACCACTACGACGGCCCACCCGACGGCATCGTCCTGTACTTGCTCGCCGGGGTCGTTCCGTTCGGCTGGCTCGGCGGGACAATCGCGAAGCAGTTCGCTCTGCCGTATGATGAGCCGAAAGCGACGAACCGATGACACGGGGGAATCACACCATGGGATTGCTGCTGATCGCCGGACTCGCCGCGCTGGGGTTCGTCGTGGGTGAAGACGAATCGGCGCCCCCGACTATTTCCTTCGAGGCCCCCAAGTTCGGCCTCAAGCTCGACATGCCGCAGGGCTGGGAGGTCGTCGTCCGCGAGCGGGAGGAGTATGCGTTCGTCGCCAAGATCCCGCAAGCTGACCCGGACCGTCCCGGCGCTGTGGCCTGCGAGCTGGCCCTGGCGCCCGAGAGTCTCGACGAGTACAGGACCCGCATCAACACCAACGCCGAGCGGGGCAACCAACCGGGATCGCTGCTGCGCAACGAGATCGTCGAGGGACCGAACGGCTCGAAGCGGCTGGAGACCCTCCGCGAGTTCCGACCCGGCCCCGGCGCCTCGTGGCGTGAGTTGACCGTGCGGATCAGCGCTCACCGGCAGCTCTACGCCTTCGTCCTAAACGTGGATGAGGACACCTGGAAGACGGCCCGGCCCGCGTTCGACGCGATGGTGGCCTCGGCCCGGTTCACGCCGCCCAACACCGGCGCCGACCGGGTGGACGAAACGGCGAATCGCTGGGTTCAGCGGGAATTTCGGTTCGGCATGGACCTTCCCAAAGGCTGGGAACCGGCGCTCGCTCCCGCCGAGATCGCACTCCTGTTCGCCAACGGCCCCTCACACGGCATCTGGGCCGATAACGCGGTGGTCGTGGGTCATTCGCACGGTCCGCTCGACCTCGACGTCCTGAAGCGCGAGTTGCCCGCCGGCCTGAAGGAGATCGATCCCGACTGCGAGGTCCTCTCGTGCGAGGTGGTGCCCCAGGGAGACGGCAAGGCCCTCGAGACCGTCGTCCGCACCCAGCGTGGGCCGTTCTCAATGACCGTCCTCGAACGGCGGTTCCAGGGAGAACGGTTCAACTACGAGGTCAAGTACACGGTCGAATCAAAGCGGTTCGACGACCTGGCCCCGACCCTGCGCAAGTGCCTCGACAGCTTCTCCGAGGTCTCCGGCGATGTGCAGGTCGGGGGAAAGCCCGCTTGAGCGCAAGACTTCTACCCGAGCGGCTCGACCTGGATCCCAGATCACAGGATTCCAGATGACAGCAGTGGTTGCCTGCAAAGCTATTCTGTCATCTGGAATCCTGTGATCTGGGATCCAGGAATCGACGATCCCCTACAACCCGCCGTCGAAGCAGTCGCGGATGGTGGGCAGGTACTTCTCGGGTGAGGCGGTGTTGACCAGAGAGACGCGGTCGCCGGGGCGGACGATCCCCCGGTCGGCCAGTTCGGGGAGCGCGGCGAGCGTCGCGGCGCCTTCGGGAGACCATGCGAAGCGACGCTCACGCCATTCGGTCCGGATCGTGTCGCGGATGGCCTCGTCGGTGATCGCCAGGGCACAACCGCCGGATGATCGGATGATCCGTAGCACGTGGGCGTGCCCGACATTCTGGGCGACGTTCAGGCCGGTGGCCACCGTCTGTCCCGGTGGTAATGGGGTGATGTCGTCCGCTCCCTCGTCGAAGGCCCGCACCAGGGGGGTCGTTGCCGACGACTGTACGCAGACCATTCGAGGGCGCTCCGGGCCGATCCGGCCGAGGGCCTCCAGCTCGTCGAACGCCTTGGCCATCCCGAGCACGCCGGTTCCGCCGCCGGTGGGGTAGACGATCACGTCGGGGACCTGCCACCGGCGCTCGGCCAGACGATCACCGCGAGGCTCCGCCAACTCCAGGCCGAGCGTCTTCTTTCCCTCCGTTCGCCAGCCAGGTTCCTGGAACGTCGCGACGCTGAAAAAGCCCTGGGGAACGTAGTGATCGCGAACCCGCTTGCCGCAATCGATGATGGTGCCGTCGACAAGCTCCAGTCGGACACGGTCGGGATGCAGCGCGGCGAGGGCCGCGACCGACCCGAGCACCGGACGGTCGGTGTCGGGCGACATGACCACGACGGCCTCGATTCCGGCGGCGATGGCATAGCGGGCCAGGGAGTCGCCCGCGTTGCCCTGGGTCGGCACGGCCAGACGGTGGATACCCAGGGCGCGGGCCATCGACACCGTCATCGCCATGCCCCGATCCTTGAACGACAACGTCGGGTTGCCGCCGAACCCGTGATGCGGCTTGCCCTCGTCCTTGACCTCCAGGGAACAGCCGATACGACCCGCCAACGGATGGTCGTAGGGAATGTGCGGAGTGTAGCCCTCACCCAGACTGATGATCTGACGACGATCGTCATTGTCCGCCGCGTCGAGCGGCAATAAGCCGCCGAACCGCCAGAGGTCGTGGCGATCGGGGTTCCACCACCCATCAGGACCACGCTCCGCCTGCAAACGTTCCAGGTCCAGGGCGACCTGCACGGGACGTCCGTCCCGTGGACACAGGTTCATTGTGCGATCCGCAGGGTATTTGGCGCCACAACTCGGGCACTGGAGATGAGAGACGAACTTCATGGTTCAAATCCTGAATCGCAACAACTGGCATTGAAGCAGCCAATTTTGACGGTTGTTCCGTGCGTGCACGAGAGTTCGGCTGGCGCGGGGCCTGCGGCACCGAGGGGGCACGAAATCGTGAGTGAGATCGAATATCGGTCGGCCCGTCGGCGTTTAGACTAGCAGCGAGGGCGGTCGGGGCGACACCAGGCCTTCCCAAACCCGGCGGATTTCCTCCCAAATTCCTCCTGGCGCGGTAGGCTCGATAGAGGTTGGATCGGCCTGGTAGCGACGGTCTTGGACTCTCGAACACGCCTCGAGTCACGCCATCGGGTAGCTGTCGGCGACCATGTGAGTCGCTCGTTGCCCGCTTGCGATCGAAATGACACCAATCCGTTGATTGACCCGGAAGGAGGTTCGCGATGCGTTCTGGGTTTCCTGGTTTGTCCCTTGCCGCCGCTCTCGGCGGCGGTTTCTTGACACTCACCATGTCCGTGCCCGCGCCGGTCCTCGCGCAGGCGACGGCCCGTCGCGACACGGTTGCAACTCCCGCGAAGGCGGAACTGAAGACGGTCGACTTGCTCCAAGGCGTTCGCAACGGTGACCTGGCCGTGGACGCCAAGGGCATCGGTGACGGCCGCATGACCCTGTCGGTCACCAACCGCACGGGCGAACCCCTGAAAGTCGTGCTCCCCCCGAGCCTGATCGCCGCCGGCGCGACCGGCCAGTTCGGCGGTGGCGGCATGGGCGGCATGGGTGGCGGTGGCATGGGTGGCATGGGTGGCATGGGCGGCGGCATGGGTGGCATGGGCGGCGGCATGGGTGGCATGGGCGGTGGCATGGGCGGCGGCATGGGTGGTGGCATGGGCGGCGGCATGGGCGGTGGCATGGGTGGTGCCGGGGGCGGCGGTGGCGGAACGATGCCCGCCATGATGGGCATGATGATGCTCGGCATGCTGATCATGCAGCTCACCGGCGACCGGACAGCTGGGACTACACCTCGCTGTTCTCCAGCATGGGCGGTGGCATGATGGGCGGCATGGGCGGTGGCATGATGGGCGGCATGGGCGGTGGCATGGGCGGCATGGGCGGTGGCATGGGCGGCATGGGCGGCGGCATGGGCGGCATGGGCGGGTTCCGCTCGGTGCCCCCGACCGGTCCGGCCAGCGTCGGCCCTTCAGCCGGGCCAGACGCGCAGCCTGCCGACACGCCTGGTCAGCCTGAACGGCCCGACGGCGGACGCCCGGGTTTCGGTTCCCGCCAAGGACGAGCCGCTGCGGATCCTCGATCTTCGCGAGCTGACGGACAACCCGCGGGTGATCGCGGCGGTGGTCCGGCTGGCGGAGGAGAAGGCCCCGGAGACGGTCTCGCAGCTGGTGATGTGGCACGTGGCCGCCGGTCTCGACTGGACCATGATCAGCCGCTATTCGAAGCGGTGGGCCACCACCAGCGAGCTGGCGCTGGCCCGGCAGTTCGTCCAGCGGCTCGACGCAACCCGAGGCGAGATGACCGACGAGGACTCGGGCCGGTTCTACATCGAGGTCGAGACCAAGTCGCCCGAGTACACCAAGCGGGCCGAGCAACTGGCCGCGATGCTCGACGAGGTCGGCCTCATCGGCCTGACCGTCGAGCGGAAGATCCCGACCCGTCCCGACGGCCCGGCCCTGGCGGCCCGGGTCGTGTTGACCGACACCGGCGAGGCGGAGGTCACCCTGGCCACGACCGACGCGGCGGGTCGTCAGTGGGTCGGCACGGGCAAATACACCGTGCCCCTGCCCACCGCCTTGCCCGACTTCGAGGGCAAGGAAAAGCTCTCCGAGGAGAAACTGGCCGAGCTGCGTACAGCGTTCCTGGCCGACTCGATCGCCGAGGGTGCGCTGTCCCGACTGGTTCGCGCCCAGCTGACCAAGGGGCCGAAGGTCAAGGGGCACCAGACGTACAAGATCCGGATCGACAACGTCAGCCCGATGGTTCTCAACGGCCTGGCCATCGCCGGGCCCGAAACCAGGAAGGATGGCGTGGTCCCCCAGCCCCTGGCCGGAATCAGCATTCCGCCCCGCAAGAGCTGGACCGTTCCGGCAACCGAGGCGGTCGTCGCGCGGTACGGCCTGCAGGACGGCGTCCGAGCCGTCGCGGCCGACCTCAGCGGTCTCTGACCGAGATGGTCGGGCCGTTGGTGCCGTGACAATGCGTAACTATGTGAGGGGTGACGACCACCCTTCCCGGGCCGCGGAGCGAGGATCAGCCTCGCCCCGCGGCCCGTTCGGATTCGTCCGGGCCGTTCCGCTCCTCTCGGGCATGCGTCTCGATCTGTCGAACCGCCTCGTACAGACCGACGGCCGACGCGACAGCCAGGTTCAGGCTGCGGGCTTCGGGCCGCATGGGGATGCGAACGGCGGAGTCGGGATGTTCGGCGAGCAGCCGGTCGGGCAACCCCCGGCTCTCGGGGCCGAAGACCAGGGCATCGCCGGGATGGTAGGCAACCTCCGTGTAAGGCAACCGGGCCTTGGTGGAGAAGAGCCAGAGCCGTCCCATCGGGTGCGCCGTGAGACCTCGTCAAGATCGTCCACGGCACGCCAGTCGAGATGGTCCCAGTAGTCCAGCCCGGCGCGGCGTCGGTGACGGTCTGCGAGATGGAACCCGAGCGGTCGGACCAGCCACAGCCGAGCCCCGACGGCCACGCAACTCCGGCCGATCGACCCGGCGTTGGCCGCGATCTCAGGCTGATACAGCACGACATGCAGACAAGGCTCAGTCCCCGTTGTCTCGACCGGTTCGGGATCCAGGCCCATAGGGTTCAGGCTCCTGTCGATCGATCGGGAGAACAGCCGACGTCACCGCCATTCGCCCGAGGTCGCCGACGGCGTGACGTCGAGGCGAAGGACCATCCAGGAAGGAGGCGAGTGCATCGCCGAGCCTCCTTGCTCGACGACGCGAGTCCGAACGCGATCCGCGTTCGCGCCCGACCGGGAGGCACGTTTCTGCGTCTCATCTCGGCCGGAGTGCGATCAGCGCACGTGAAGCGGCCGACGACCTGCGTCGCGCTGTTGGCCGTTGCTTGACGAGGCATCCATGAGCACCTGGATCGCCCGCTTCGGGTTGGACGTGTGAAAGATCCCGAGGGAACGCCCGGGCGCCGTGGCACCGGAGACGTACGCGTACTCGATGTTGATGTGTTCGTCGGCCAGCCGTTCGAGGATCTTCGTCAGGGCGCCCGGGCGGTTCTCCATCTCGACGGCCAGGACCTCGCGAAGGTCGTACTCGGTGCCGAGCGAGGTCAGCACCTGTCGCGTCGGATCAACCTGGTCGACGACCAGACGCAAGACGCTACGCTCGTCGGTGTCCATAACGGAGAGAGCACGGATGTTGACCTTCTCCTTCGCCAGCGAGGCGCAGATCTTGGCCAGTCGGCCGGGCTTGTTCTCGAGGCGGGCGGTCAGCTCGTGGACGAATTCCATCGCAACGCCTCCGAAGCAGTGAGTCAGGCTCACTCTAGTTACCGTTCAATTGAACACTCGATACGTTAGCGACCGGGGCATCATTTGCCGTGGAACGTCAGCGCCGCCGCCTTGGCCGGCTCCAGGTTCGCACGCGAGAGGTCCTGACTCAGGATGACGACGGCGTCTTCCCCGAGCTTCGACGCGTAGAGGAAACCGTGGAGCGTTTTCTTGGCACCCGGGTGAAGGGCTTGCCATTCGAGCAGACCGAAGGGGTGGCCATCGATGGTACCTCGCTCAATCGGCTCGGCCTTCCAGTCCTCCAGCGCCATGTCCTTCTTCAGGGTGTTGGCCTCATCGGTCAGCAGGTCGTCGAGGTCGTTAGGTGCCGACGCCGCATCCAGGACGGTGAGCTGGAGGTTCGGCGTCGATCCGTCGTCGCGCCGTGGCCCGAGCCAACGCGCCGCGCCGCGGACGTTCGGGGCGGAGGCCAGTGTCTGCCTCGTGAACCCGGTCGGAGGGCGGACCTGGTATCCGGCCACATCCTGGGGTTCGCCAAGCTGTTGCAGCATCGCGGGATCGGGGGCCCAGGCGGCACCGAGATCGGACAAGACGGGGTTGACCCCCAGGGCACCCAGCGGGTTCTCGGGTGGCACGATCCCTTCACCGGCCGCCACCCTCCGGGCCGCGTCTCGCGCCGCCTGGATCGCCGGCATCAATAGAGCCAGGGACATTCCGTTCGAGGGAGAGGCGATGTTCGGGAAGGCCGTCCGGGTGACGATTCGCATGCCTTGCGCATCAACGGACGCCGCCGTCGAGCCGGGGAACAGCAGGGGCCGAACCGCCGCCACGCTCGGGGCCTTGGCCGGGTCCAGATGGATGGTGGGGGCTTCAACCTCGTCCTTGTCCTTCCCCCCCTGCCCTTGTCCCGGGCCCGGTCCAACGGGACCGCTCGCGGACTCGTCGAGCGAATCCACCGACTCTTCCGGCAAGGATTCATAGCCGCCGGCGCCTCCGGAATCTTCGCTCACCCGGTCCGGAGCGTTACGTCCGGGTGTGGCGGCCACCTGGCCCGCTGTGGCTTGCTCTCGGCTCGCGGTCATCGTTGTCATGAGGGCGTCGACGGTCTGGGGCAGGTTCGCCAGCGCGTCCGGAAGCGTGTCCGTCGAGTCATTGATTTGGAGAAACGTGAGGGTTTCGGGGAGCCGGCCGAGTGTCTCGGCGAGGTTTCCGATGGGCACCCAACGTCCTTCGGTGCTGTTCTCCAGGGCCAGCGCCTGGCGGGCCAGTTCCGCGGTGCTCGCCACGGCGAGATGCTTCCGGCCGAGGGCGATCGTCAGGTTCATGTTGACCATGGACCCGAGCGACTCGGGGAGTTGCAGCACAAAGGTCTTGGGGGACGAGGAGATCAGCCGGAACCGCGGCGGCTCCGGTCCGTCGTCGTCGTCCTTGGACCGCCGCGAACCGCTTTTTTTGCCGTCCTCGCGGGCGCCCGAACCTCCCCCCATCTGCTGCTCCAACGTTTGGTTGGCCAGGATAATCAGCTCGTCAAGCGAACGGGTGAAGGCGTCGGGATCTTTCACCTCGACGACCAGCGTGATCTTGGGAACCTGCACACTCGTGCTCGCCGCCACGGCGGCCAGGGGGTTAAACCCTCCCATGGCCGCCGCGCGCTGCGTCGGGGCGGCGTAGACCACGGCCTTGGGCCGAGCGCCGAGGATGTCCTGGCGGAGGTTGCGGTGGACGGTGTCCTGGACCTTCTTCTCGAAGGCCTGAACCTTGGCCTGTGCCTCGGGCTTGGACTTGATCATCAGGCCCGTCAACTGCTCGTAGAGACCGAGCGGTTCGAAGGCGAAGGCGGCGAAACGGTCGACTCCAGCGGGCATCGGCGGCAGGTCGTGGATGTTGAAGGTTGGCTGGTCCATCATGGCCAGGGCTCCCGATCGCGGCTCGGGGGCCAGGATGCGGGCCACCCCCATGGTCGCCGGACCTTCGAAGCCCCAGCGATAGTCGATCCGCTTCAGGTTCGAAGCCCTGAGCGACTCGAACTGTGCTCGCTGCTCGGGAGGGAGCGCGCTCTCGGGAAACTGCGAGATGTCGAGGAACATCCAGCCGACCGGCTCGAACGGCCCTTCCGCGGCCGACAACTCGACGCGGGTCGGGTGCTCGACGGCGTTCGTCGCGTTGCCGTCGAGCACGGCGAAGATCAGGTCGAGATCGTTGGCATGCGTGAAGACGAGGTCGCCGTTCTCGACCCACCAGGCCCAGCGCGTCTCGGACCCCTTGGGGGTGTACTCGACAATCCGCCGCGTGCCACGATCACCGGCCTTGGGCTTGGCTTCAGGGCCCATCGTCTCGGCCAGGAGCTTGCCGAACAGCTTCTTGGTTTCCGGATCGGTCGCGTTGCGGATGACGATGACACCGTGCGAATCGCCCGGCTGACCGGCGACCGGGCCGGTGACGCCGAAGACCAGGCCGTTCCGCGCGGTGTGCTCGATCAGGGCCAGGAGGTCCCCGCCGTTGAGCCGGCGCTCGGGTCGTTTAAACGTGTAATACTCAGCCGCCTGAGCGGCGAGGTCGCGGAGCATCTCACCGGTCGACGTTTCGTTCAGCACCTTGTACGACGCGGAGTTCTTCCAGGCCGCCTCGTGGCCCTTCAACCCGGAGAATTCCAGAAGCATCACCAGGTTCTCGCCCGGCACGTACCGGGCCAACGGCGCGGGCGCGTCGGCCCGTTCGCTGTCGTCGTCGCCGGATTGTTCTGGGCAAACACGCTGGACGATACGGCCACGACCGCTGCCAGGGCCATCGAGAGCCCGGCGGTCGTCGCCGCGAAACCTCGGGGCATGCGTCGCACGGCTTCGGTCCTTTCGCTTCGCGTCGACTCGAATGGCAACAACCGCGGTCCCCGGATTCGCGAGGTGCCGGCCCGCGGTGAGGTGTCACAATCGGTTGGCCGGGCCTCGGGCGGCGACGCCTACCCGGCGAGGCAGACCGGTGCAGGCTTTGGTCCGCGTCTCACTCGGAGTGCGAACAATGCCATCAAGCGCATCGTATGGCCCCGCCCGGGCGGCGCCAACTCCCTAACCATCCCGGCATCATGGATTCAACGCGCCACGTTCGCGAATGAAAATCAGGCGCTTCTGGAGTCGGCATCCGGGAATGTCAAACCCGGACCGCGCCGATCGAACGCCGCGCCGCTGTGGATTTGCTACAATTCAGAGACGTGTCACTCTGGTCGTCCGAAGACGTGACAACAAACCTTGTAGTCCCGAGCCCGGGTGGCTTGACGTGTCGAAGAAGAAGAAGGTCCGGGTCGAGCTGCGGAAGAACCGTCAGAAGCGGACCCGCGCCAACGACATGACGCGCCGCTATCACGAGGGCGAGCCGGTCGGCGCTGAGCCGACATCGAGCGAGCGCATCCGCGCCAAGGGAGAGCTCTCCCGGAAGCGTACGGTCATCGTCGAGGAGGCCGAGCCGGTCGAGGGTGAGGTTGAGGCCGTCGAGTCGGAGCACCCGGCCGCGTCGCTGGCCGTCGACCTCTCGGAGTGCCTGCGAGGCCGGGTCGTGCGGGCGCACGGGCTCGAATCCATCGTCGAGACCGACGAAGGCCAGGCGTACCGTTGCGGCGTCCGACGGTTGCTGAAGACCCTGTCCATCGATGCCCGGAACATCGTGGCCGTTGGCGACCGGGTCTGGTTCCGTCCCTGGGGCGCCGACCAGGGGTTGATCGAGAAGGTCGAGACCCGCCAGGGCGTCGTCACACGCGGCTACCGACATCGTGAGCAGGTCATCGTCGCGAACATCGACCAGGTATTGATCGTCTCGGCCTTCGCCCAGCCCAGCTTGAAGCTACCGCTAATTGACCGCTACCTGATCTCGGCGGAGAAGGGCCGCGTGGATGCGGTGATCGTGCTGAACAAGGCCGACCTTGTCGACCTGGCCGAGTACCAGTGGGTCATCGGGCTTTACAGCCAGCTCGGCTACGAGGTCATTCCGACCTCAGCCGCCGACGGCCGCGGAATCCCCCGCATTCGCGAAGTGCTCGAACGGGGAACCACCGCCGTCTCGGGGCAGTCCGGCGTCGGCAAGAGTTCGTTATTGAACGCGATCCATCCGGGCCTGAACCTGCGTGTTGGAAAAGTCTCCGAGGGGACCAGCAAGGGCAAGCACACCACGACCAACGCCGAGCTGATCCGCCTTGGCTTCGGCGGCTATGTTGTCGACACACCCGGGATGCGCCAGTTCGAACTCTGGGACGTCGAGCCGTTCGAGCTGGAGGAGTACTTCGTCGAATTCCGTCCTTACATCCCGCTGTGCCGTTTCCCCGATTGCTCACACACTCACGAATTCAACTGTGCGGTGAAGGATGCGGTCCATTTCGGTCAGATCGACGAAGGCCGCTTTGAAAGCTATCTCAAGTTGTACCATCAGCAACCGATCGAGGGTGAGTGACTGGGATGCCCGGGCAAAATCAGCTTCTAAAGATCAAGCTGGCAGGATCGACGCAGGATCAATGTCGGGGCGGCGAGGGGACCTGTCGCATTCTGGGCGGAATGGAGATGCTCGACTCCCAGGGGCCCCGCCTGCTCGTCCATTTTTGGGACTTGATCGTAACCCGAGACATCGCAGGTTTTTTCGATTGCAAGGATTGTCTTGACTGCTTATAATTGCTGACGCGATCGCAAGGTCAGGCTTTATTTACCGGGGATCGTCCACGACGCCGTGGATGCCCGAACTCGATTCGCCCACACCTCAAGGTAGAGGACAGGCGATGGCGAAGGACCGGCCAATACCGTTGTCCTTGCTGGTTCCGTGCGAGGTCGTACGCGACATCCACGCTTCGATCCATCAAGGATGCCCCGCTTGCTGTCACTCGCTCGACCTGCACCAGCCCGATCTCGACCAGCCTGACCGGCTGCTCGCGACCTGTGCCGCGTGTGGTTCGTGGTATGTTCTGGACACGCTCCAGGGCAACCTAACGACGTTATTGTTACGAATACCTTGCACGAGGGACCTAGGAGGAACCTTGCCGAGGTTGGCGGTTGTTGTCGCCGCCGACCAGAGAGCCGATCAGGACACAGGAGACGATTCGGACATTCCCATGTCGATCGTCTCACCCTCGTTGCCCGCGGGTTCGTCCGACTCCTGAACGATCCGGCGCGGATCACGCCTCGGTTTCGTCGTGGTGGTTCGTCGCTCGACTGCGGCGTCAACGCCGCCTCTTGCCCTTGTTCGGTCCTTTCTTCTTACGGCTGGGCTTCTTTGACGCAGGCTTCTTCGACTGCGATGAAGACCTCGGAGCGGCGTCGGGCGGTTCGACCGCGCGACGCTTCCGAGAGGGCCCGCGCCCGACGGCTGGGAACCCGTCGCATCCGCCGAGCCAGTCTCGGCCTGCGGTCCGGCGCTCCTGGCGCCGCGCCGTGGTGCCGATGGCTTCGGGCCGGGAGACGGCCGGGTCCTCGTACGAGACGATGGCAGATGATGTTCGGGATCATCCTCGGCGGCCAGCAGCATGAGGTCGAGCTGCCGACGATCGATGTCGACCCGGGCAACACGGACCTCAATCTTGTCCCCCAGCCGATAGCGCCTCCCGGAGCGCCGGCCGATGAGCGTGTGCGTATCGGCCTCCAGGTAGTAGAAGTCGTCCGACAGGCTGGTCACATGCACCAGGCCATCGACGGGCAGCTCGACGAGCTGGCAGAAGAACCCGAAGTCCTCGACGCCGATGATGACGGCGTGGAACTCCTCGCCGATCCGCGTCTCCAGGTGGGTCAGCAACTTGACCTTGATCAGCTCGCGCTCGGCGGCCTCGGCGCGCTTCTCGGTGCGGGTGCAGTGCTCGCCCAGGACGACCAGCTCGTCGGGGTCGCTCTTCGGCTTCTTCTTCGCCAGCAGCGCCGCGAGCTGGCGGTGGACCTGAAGGTCGGGGTAGCGGCGGATCGGCGAGGTGAAGTGGCAGTAGTCGTCGCTGGCCAGGGCGTAGTGGCCCTCGGGCTCCGGCGTGTAGATGGCCTGCTTGAGACTGCGGAGCAGACCGTAATGGACGGCGTAGCGTTCCGGGGCGCCGTCGGACTCTTTCAGCACGCGCTGGATCTCGAACCGGCTCAGCGGGTCCTCGATCTCGAAGCCCGAGGCTGCGGGCGAACTCGGCGAACTTGATGAGCTTGGTGTCCTCGGGATCGGCATGGACGCGGCGGAGGAAGCCGACGTGCCGCTCGCTGAGGTGCTCGGCGACGGCCTCGTTGGCCGCGAGCATGAACTCCTCGATGACCTGGTGGCTCTCGTCGTCGGATGCCAGGTGGGCGCCGACGACCTCGCCCTGGTCCCCCAGATCGACCTCGACCTCGGGCATGACCAGTTCCAGCGCCCCGCGGCGGAACCGTCGCTTGCGGAGGATCATCGCCAGTTCGAGCATCCGCTTGAGCAGGTCGCGGACCTCCGGGGCGACCTCGACGCGGGTGACAGCCTCGCCGTCGGGCTCCATCATGACGGCGTACGCATCCTCGTAAGAGAAGCGACGATCGACCCGGATCGCCGATCGGGCGAAGGAGGCGTCGGTCCGGATCCCTTCCGGGTCGAACTCGAGCAAGGCGCTCATCGTGTAGCGCGTCTTGCCCTCCTGCAGGCTGGCCAGCGCGTTGGAGAGGACCTCCGGCAGCATCGGGATGACCCGGTCGGGCAGGTAGACGCTCGTGCCTCGCGTGCGGGCCGTGCGGTCGATCGCCGAATTGACCGGGACGAAGTGGCTGACGTCGGCGATATGGACGCCCAATGTCCAGAACCCCCGCTCGTCGCGTGACAGGCTGATGGCGTCGTCGAAATCGCGAGCGGTGGCCGGGTCGATGGTGACGGTCAGGGTGTCTCGCAGGTCGAGGCGGGTACCGATCTCCTCCTCGTGGAATTGCCTGGCCTGCTCGCGGGCCTCCATCAGGGTCTCGTCGTCGAACTCGTCGGGGATGCCGAAGGCGCGGATGACCGAGAGCGTGTCGACGCCCGGCGTGCCGCGCGGCCCGAGGATCTCGGTGAGAACCCCCTCGCCCTCGTACTCCGGGCTGGGGTAACGGACGATCTCGACGGTGACCTTGTCGCCTGGTTTGGCCCCCTTGGCGCCCGGATCGCCGACGTAGAGCGGCTCCTGGAAGTTCGTGCCGTCGATCCGGACATAGCCAGCCTCGGCCTCCTCGAAATACGTTCCGACGAACAGTCCCGAGGCGCGCGCCACCACCCGCACGATACGGCCCTGCACGTTGTAGCCGGGGGAATGCGGCTTCCTGGTGATCTTGACGGCGACCTCGTCGCCGGAGGAGGCATCGAGCGTGTCCTCGACGGGAACATAGATATCGCCGGCGCGTCCCTCGGCCCTGGGACGGTGCGGCCGGACGAACCCGAAGCCCTTCGAGGTTCGTCGGAACACGCCGATGATTGCCCCGGCGTCGGCCGCGGCGACCGACATGCTCTGGATCCGCTTGGCCTTGTCCTGAACCAACACGCCCGCGCGGATCATGCCCTTGAGGGCCGATCGAAACTCGGGGTAATCGGCCGGCTCGATCTCCAGCCGCCGCGACAGCGCCTTGACAGTCAGCGGTTTGTAGTCGGGCGTCGCGACGAGCTTGAGTACGCGATCGCTATACGATGAGTCCATCAGAACGTCCCGCCTCGGCGTTTGCCCGTCGTTGCGTTCAAAAGGCCCCTCTCATCCCATAGTGTACCCACCCCACACGGCCATCGTGCCGCCGGGTCGCGGGGAATCGGAGGAAGTGGCGCGGAGGCCTCGGGGAAGGGGACGAGCGAGAACCGAGGGCCGATGTCCGATGATCGATGTCCGATGATCGATGTCCGATGATCGATGTCCGATGTCGAGCTTAGCGGGCCTCGTGGAAGGAATCCAGGGGTCGCCTGATCTTTTCGATTCTCTATATTCCAGCCTGTCATCAGCCCTCGGCCCTCGATCATCGATCATCGGCCCTTGGACTTTTGCCCTCGATCATCGGCCATGGATCATCGGCCCTTGGACTTTGGCCATCGATCATCGGCCATCACTGCGTTCGAATCGGCCTCATGCCTCGACCTCTGCTCCGTCACCGTTTCGCGAACCGGGCTCGCCCTTGTAGAGGCGACGGCCGAGGTTCGGATTGTACGGGGTCCAGTTTGACTCGCGGCTGGGGTCGTCGCGGATCTCGCGGGTGAAGACGTGGAGCTTGGCGTCGAGGTTGTCGAGGTAATGGAGCGCGACGGCCTCGGGGGTCATCGGTAGTTTGATGCTGCCGAACTCGGGGGCGCCGTGGTGGCTGACGATCATGTGCTCCAGTCGCAGAAGCAGCTCGTCGGGGAACGGTTCGCCGGTCAGGTCGGCGGTGCGGGCGACCTTCTCGCGCAGGAGGACGACACCCTGAACCAGATGGCCGACGAGCTGCCCCTCGTCCGTGTAGGCGAAGGAGCGATCGTAGCTCAGTTCATCGACCTTGCCGACGTCGTGGAGGAAGATGCCCATCAGCAACACGTCGCGGTTCAGCTCATCGTACAGGTCGGCGATCCGCTCGCCGGCCGTCATCATGGTGACGGTGTGCTCCAGCAGGCCGCCACGGTATGCGTGGTGGTTCTTGACCCCCGCCGGTGCCGCGGTAAACCTGGCGACGAAGGCATCGTCGATCAGGAAGCATTCACCGAGGGCGCGGAGGTGCGGGTCGCCTAGGCCCATCAGCAGTTCCCGGAGCCGAGTTGTCAGCTTCGGTACGTCACGCGTGGCCTGGGGCAGGAACTCGGCCGGTTCGACCCCGGCCGACGAGATGACCTCGATATGCGACAGGATGACCTGCAGCGCCCCCTGGAAAACCTGCACCTTGCCGCGCGTGGCCAGATAGTCGCCCGGCTCGAAGCGGGCGGCCTGCTCCTCGGTCACGTTCCAGAGCCGGGCGCTGACCGTGCCGGTTTTGTCCCGGAGGTCGAGGTGCAGGTACAGGTTGCCCTGGCGATTGGCCCTCAGTTGCTTGTCCGCGACGAGGTAGATCTCGTCGACAGATTCGCCATTGGCCAGCTCTTTGACGTAGCGACGGGTCATACTCGATCCGGGAGAGGTCCGCCGACACGACGGGACCGAACTTCCGGTCCATCCGGTCGGCCCCGTCTCCAAGGGGCCGATTGTAGGGAGGTCGAGGCCCGAGGGTCAAGGCGACAGAAGGGCGATGGGCCGGTCGTCACGGCCGGGCGCGGAGGACGGTGCTCCTCCGCGCCCGGCCGATTCCCTCAATCCCGTTTCGGCTCGGGCCTCGGCCGACTCACGAATCCTCCGCCTCGGGGCGGTTCTCCCGATGGGCCCGGATGGTGTAGAGGACCCCATTCCGCAGGCTCGACGCCCGGTTCGCGGCAATTCCGGACGGGAACGCCGCGCGGTACGACGAGGGGATTGACGCCCGATTCGCCGCGGCCTTCGTGAAGCTGGTCCCCGCGCCGACGACGGTGACCTCCGAGTTCAGAAAGTCGCCGTAGACCGTCGGCAGCGGACCATACGGGCCGTAGGGGAAGACGTTCTCAGGGTTCGACGGCAGGGCGACCTGCCCGGCCGGCGGCAGTCCCGGGATCGGCGGTCCAACGGGACGGATCGGGTTGAGCGACGGGTCCGGCCCGCGGCCGATCTCGCTGATCTCGCGGATCACGTTCTCCGGGTCAACGATCACGCCGATGTAGTACTGCGCGGGGGACAACGGCAGGGCAACCAGTTGGGTCGGCAGCGTGATCACGTTGACCGGGTCGTCGATGTTGACGTTTCCGAGCACGGCCCGCTGCATCGGCGCCAACGATAGTGGCGGCACGCTGTCCACCGTGTAGGTTGTCAGCACCTGGTCGCCAGGGCCGAAGAACGGATCGGTCGACGCCACCAGGGCCACGTTGAAGGACGTCGCCTGGGTGTCCGGGTCGGTCGTGCCGTAATTGGCGATCTTGATGACCGGCGCGATCGCGTCGCCCGGTTGCATGACCGGCGGCACGTCGATCGCCTGCCCGACCAGCTCCGGCAAGGGGGCCGCGATCTGCACCGGCACGCCCTGGAGGGTCGTGTTGTTGGTGCGGTCCTGGTCGATCACGGCCCGGTTAATGTCCGTGCGGAAGTAGACGTAGATCTGCCCGCCGTTGGGGGGCAGGCCTCGCAGTCGCGACGGCATCGTGACCGTGTCGGTCACCTGGACGTAGCTGTTTTGCCGGACTGTCGGGATGGCCACGTCGCCGATCTTGATCGCGCCGGGGCCGAACCTTGGGAACCGGCTGATGTAAACCCCCACGTCTGATGGCGGCGCGTCGGCGCTGCTGGGCGCGTTCGGCTCCAGGGCCAGCGGCTCGACGAACGAGCTGGTCCCGAGGTTTCGCACGGTGACGGTCACGGCCAGGTCTTCACCATAGGCCGCCACCGGCGCCGCGATGCCCTCGACCGTCAGGTCGGGCAATCCGAAGTACAACGGCGAAAAGGTTAGCAAATGTCGCGGTTCGAGCGACTGGACCTCGACCGAGGCCGTCCGGACGCGACGACCGAGCCGGCGCGACCGCCGGACTTCCAATGGCTCCACCTCACACCTCCCTGATGCCGGGCGTCTGGACACCCCCGCGCCCGGCGGCCGTTCCGCCAGGCAAGCGCGGCGCGTCGATCGGACCGAGCCACGCGGCCCCACCCCGGGAGACCACGCCCGCGACGGTCCCTGCCGTTCACCCCTAGTTGTCGTCCGCTGGCGCGTCCGAAATCCGCGCCACTTCCGCGCTTGCTCGTCTCGAAGTCGCTCTGTAACGCGACGTGCGCAAACGCCGTCCGACGCGGTCCTTCCGCCTGTCCCGATCGTCCCGAACCCAACGAACACAACACTCCCGTCTCCTGGCCTCGACCGGGCCCGTTGGGTTCGTTCGGCGCGGCGTCGGATTTGGTTCTCAAGTCAATGCCACCAAAGAAGTTCCGGCCGATGGGTTTGTTTCGCGACAAACGGATCGCAGTCCTCGAGAACTCCCGGCCGCCCCAGGAATCACCGACCCCACTGGCCTGGCCGGTCCCGACTCCCGACGACACCAACGACCAGCCGGCCGCGCGGACGTCGTCCGTCCCTTCCACCGTCTCCGACTTCGCGTTGCCAGGGAACAGACGGACGACGAACGCCCAGCCCCGGGGCTTCGGGGGCCTGTTGGGTAGTATCGTGGGGCCAAGGCCGGCCGATCGGGTTTTCTTTGGATGAGGCCACGCCCCCGCTCGGTGCCCAGCGGCGCTACGCGATCGCCCGCGTTTCGGTTACTCTGGAAGATCGAGGCATTTTGTTGCTCGACCCGAATTACCGAGGGAAACGATGTCCGAACGGGAACCTGCGAAGTCGGCCACGACCGATGGATTGACGCTCTCACCTTCACTCGACCTGGTGACCGAAGCCGCCCAGGTTCCTCCCCATTACTCACTGATCGATCAGCGCGTGCTGCTGGTATGCGGGTTCTCCATGGTGCTCGGGATGACGGCCGCGGTTGTGGCCCAGTTGCTCATCGGGTTGATCGCGCTGGTGACCAACCTGGCGTATTTCGGCGAGTTCTCGGTACTGGCGCGGCCCGGCGGAGGCCATCCCCCGGTTGGGGGCCTGGTCGATCCCGATTCCCGTGATCGGCGGCATCGTGATCGGCTTGATGGCCCGCTACGGCTCGAAGGCGATCCGCGGCCACGGGATCCCGGAGGCGATGGAGCAAGTCCTCACCAATGAGAGCCGCATCCCCGCCCGCGTCACCTTTCTGAAGCCCATCTCATCGGCCATCTCGATCGGGACCGGTGGGCCGTTCGGCGCCGAGGGGCCGATCATCGCGACCGGCGGGGCGCTGGGGTCGGTCCTGGGCCAGTTCATCCACACGACCGCCTCGGAGCGCAAGACGCTGCTGGCCGCCGGCGCGGCGGCCGGGATGGCCGCGACGTTCGGGAGCCCCGTCTCGGCGGTCCTGCTCGCCATCGAGTTGTTGCTCTTCGAGTTCCGGCCCCGCTCGATGATCCCGGTGACGCTCGCGGCATCCGCCGCGACCGGCGTCCGGATGATGTTCGAGGGCATGGAGCCCGTCTTCGCGATGACCGATCTGGCGCAACCGAGCCGGGCCCGCCCTGGCGACCTACATCGTCCTGGGTGGCGTGATGGGGTTGATCGCGGTGGCCGTGACGAAGATCGTCTACGCCATCGAAGACGGTTTCGAGGAGCTGCCAATCCACTGGATGTGGTGGCCCGCGATCGGCGCGGTCGTCGTCGGTGTCGTTGGCTACTTCGCCCCCGACACGCTGGGCGTGGGCTATTACAACATCAGCGCGATCCTGTCGAACCAGCTCGCGGCCTCCTCGATCGCGTTTCTCTGCGCCTTGAAGTTCCTGTCCTGGTCGGTGGCTCTCGGGAGCGGAACATCGGGCGGAACCCTGGCGCCCCTGTTCACGATCGGCGGTGGGGTGGGGGCCATCATCGGGATCGGCCTTGCGAACGTCGCCCCGGCGCTGGGCGTTGACCCGCGAATCGCCGCCTTGGTGGGGATGGCCGCGATCTTCTCGGGGGCCTCGAGGGCGATGCTGGCCTCGGCGGTCTTCGCCTTCGAGACGACCCTCGAACCGTTCGGGATGCTGCCCCTGCTGGGCGGTTGCGCGGCCGCCTACCTCGTCTCGACCTTGCTGATGCGGAACTCCATCATGACTGAAAAGATCGCGCGACGCGGCATCCGGACGCCGGAAGAGTATGAGGCGGACCCCCTCGATCAGGTTCTCGTCGCCGATGTGGCCTCATCGCCGGTCGTGACGATCCGGGCAGAGGACACTGTCACTCAGGTTCGCGACTGGCTCGCCCAGGGCACCGCGGAGACGTCGCACCAGGGGTTCCCGGTCGTCGATCAACGGGGCGTGCTTGTCGGGCTCCTGACCCGTCGCAGCCTGTCGGCCGCGTCGCTTGCCGGCGACCGGGTCATCTCGGACGTCATGGCTCGTCCCGTGCGGTTCGTCTACGACGACTGCACGGTTCGACAGGCCGCCGACCACATGGTCAACCACTCGATCGGACGATTGCCCGTGGTGAGCCGGGCCCAGCCGCACCAGCTCATCGGCATCGTCACGCGTAGCAACATCCTCTCGGTCTTCCGACAACGGCTGCGGGACGCCAAGCTTCAGGTTCCCGCCCTCGTGATCCCGACCCGCAAACGTCGCGAGGCCCAGCGGCAATCCCGTCCCTGAACGGGTGAACGAGGCGGTCCCCGTCGGATGGGTGGAGCGACATCAGCGGCCAACCACCCGGCGCGGGCTCGACCAACCGTCTCGTCCCCCCATTCAATCCAGGAACTGCCGGATGGCGACCCGGAAGTCGCCCAGGAGGTCGGGGAGGGCCAGCTCGTCGTCGGCGTTGAGGATGCGGACCGGGTGGTCCCCGGCGTAGAGGTGCATCGTCCGCGCCTCGGGATCGAGCACGCCGACGACCGGCACCCCCACTTCCAGATACTCGGCGACCTTCGCCAGCACCTTCGGCCAGCGGTCGTCGGGGGAAAGCACCTCGATGACCAGGTCGGGCGGGACGTCCAGGTAGCGGCCCCGGGCCAGCGTTCCCTTCGGCACCTTCGCATAGCTGTAGAACGCCACATCGGCACCGCGAAGGGTGTCCGGGTTGCGCTGGGTGATGATGCCGGAGTCGTTGCCCATGACGTAGCCGAGATCGAGTTCCCGCACGTGATGACGCAAAATCCCCATCACGTTGGCACAGACCCATCCGTGATACGGCCTCGGTGGGTTCATCCGGGCGATCCTCCCCCGCACCAGCTCGACGGGATGCCCCGGATCGGGCCGACGGGCGAACTCTTCAATGTCATTGATCGTTCGACCTGCGAGACGCTGGCCATCGGCATGTCTCCCCGAGAAGTCTTCTCCACGACGATTGTCCAGCATTCCGGAGATCTCGTGAAGCAGAAAAGTTGGCCGTGTCGTGCCAGGAGACGGCACTATGGAGATGGAGGCCGGACAATCGAGGAGGAGGGTGGGCGAACGATGGCCGCGCAACCGAGGCAGTCCATTTACCGGCAGATCGACGCCCTGTTCCGGGTCGGGACGCTCGGCGGCTTGAGCGATGGCGCGTTGCTGGAACGCTTCGTCACGGGATCGCGGGACGACGCCTCGGCGGCGTTCTCCGTCCTGGTCGAGCGGCACGGGCCGATGGTGCTGCGGCTCTGCCGACGGGTGCTCGACGACCCGCATGACGCCGAGGACGCCGCTCAGGCCGTTTTCCTCGTACTGGCCCGCAAGGCCAGGCGCGTCCGTCGTCGCGACTCGGTCGGGAGCTGGCTGTTCGGCGTCGCCGTCCGGGTCGCGCGTCAGGCCCGGCATCGGGCCGATCGGCGGCGTCACCACGAGCGAGTGGGGGGCGAGATGGTGGCTCGGGCCCGCGCTGGCAACACCGACACCCCCGCATCCGACGACGGCCCCCCCTGGGCGGAACTCTACGACGAGCTCAACCGCCTGCCCGAATCGTTGCGGGCACCGCTGGTACTCTGCTACCTCGAAGGTCTGACCCACGAGCAGGCGGCCGACCGCCTCGGCACCTCGCCGCGGACCCTCCGCCGCCGGCTGGCCGACGGCCGCGAGCGGTTGAAGGTGCGGCTGACCCGGCGTGGGGTCGGGCCGGCCGCCGGCCTGATCGCGTCGGCCCTCGTCCCGGAGGCGGCCCGGTCCGTTTGCGTGCCGGCGGCGTGGGCCGACCAGACCGTTCACGCGGCTCTCCAGTTCGCGGCGACCGGCACCGGCCCGGCCGCCGTCGCCACCCTGGCCCAGGAGGTCCTCCGTTCCATGTTCCGGACGAAACTGCAACTCGCGACCACCGCGGCCCTGCTGTCGAGCGCCATCGCCGTCGCCGGCCTGATGCCCCTGGCCCTCGGCCAGAAGGACGACCAGGCGAAGCCGACGCCCCCGCAAGCCCAGACACCCGCCCCCGCGCCCGACGAGAACCCACCCCCCGAGAACGTGGACCGGCCCCCCCTGCCCGACTTCGTGACCGCCCGCCCCCGCACCGGCCCCGGCCGGACGACACAGCTTCACATCGTCGCCGCCGACACCGGCGCGCCGATCCCGCACGCGAACGTCCGGGTTCGGAAGCCGTTCGACGACTTCTGGACTCGAACCGACGCTGATGGTCGGATTGCGATCGAGCACTCGACTGGACCAGCCGATACCTACTTCATCATCGATGTCTGGGGGAACGGCCACGCCATGCAGCGCCACCTCTACGGTGTGCGTGGCACGCCGATCCCGGACGAGGACACCATCGAACTTCAACCCGGCAAGACGCTCGGCGGGATGGTGCGGGACGATCAAGACCGGCCCGTCGCCGGAGCAATCGTCTCCCTCACGAGCCTTAACTCGAATATCGAGCGTAAGGACCCCGCCGAATTGCTCTATGACCTCCGGGCCACGACCGGTCCCGACGGCCGCTGGCAGACCGGCGGCGCCCCGGAGACGACCGGCGAGTTGCGCACGTTTTCCATCACCCATCCGGATTACATCAGCGACCGCCAGCGTGTTGGGGTCCGCGAGCCGCCGCCCATCGACGAGTTGCGAGCCGGCACGGCGGTCTCGGTGCTTAAGAAGGGCGTGCCGATCGAGGGCCGCGTGCTCGACGACGAGGGGAACCCCGTCGCCGGGGCGCTGGTGATCACCACCGAGCACCCCAGCATCGACTTCGCCTCGATCCGGGATTTCGCGGTCGCCACCGACGATGACGGTCATTTCCGCACCGGGCAGCTCAGGCCCGGCACCTGGCACATCGTTGTCCGGGCACCCGGCCACGCGCCGTCGGCGCGGGAGATCAAGATCGGCACGGCGATCCCGCAGGTCGAGATTAGGCTCGGCACGCCTCGAATCCTCCCTGTCCGTGTCGTCGACCCGGAAGGCCGGCCGATCACGGGGGCCTTCGTCAACGTCGACAACTGGCGTCGCTACCACTGCCTGGGCGTTGACCTCTGGACCGACTCCGAGGGCCGCGCCGTCTGGGACAGTGCTCCGGCCGATCGGCTTCTCGCCCGCGTGAGCCTGACGGGATACCTCATGAAGTCGCAGAAATTCGTCATGCCGAGCGGCGAGGAGATCGTTACGAAGTCGCAGCAATTCGTCGTACCTAACGGTGAGGAAGTCGTCGTCACGCTCACACCGTCGATAACAGTCCAGGGCACATTGCGCGACGCCGAGACGAAGATGAAAATCGGGGATGCCAGGGTCGAGGTCGGCACCGTCGATCCCGAGACGGGCGAGGTCAAGGAGTGGACCAGGCCGAGTGAGGCCCTGCTGATGGCGTCCAGAGGTTCCCTCAACGTTAGCGTCCCCGTGGCCTTTGCTCCCCTCCAGCTGCGCATCATCGCGCTCGGTCACGCCCCGTTCGTCAGCCGGACATTCGAGGCCGACGAGCGGGCCGTCGACGACTACGAGGTGTTGCTCACGCCCGCCGAGCCCGGCGGACGGACCGCCACGGTCGTTTTGCCCGACGGCACCCCGCTGGCCGACGCCCGCGTCGTCGTCGCCGCGGGAAACCGGGAAACCATCCATGTCCGGGACGGCGAACTGGAACAAGCACCAGACGAGGGCGACCGGAGATCGCGCACCAACGCGGATGGCTCGTTCCCGGTCCCACCGCTCCGAGAGCTTAGCCTCGTGTTCGTCCTCGGCAAGACGGGCTATGCGTATGCGACCACGCAAGAGCTGGACGAATCGACGACGATACAGGCCCTGCCCTTCGCCCGCATCGAGGGCCGCTATCTCATCGGCGACCGCCCCGGCGCGAACCGGCCGCTCATGCTGAGGGGCGACCTCCAGGTTCCGGAGACGAATGACATCCGAATCAGCTTCATCCACGAGCGCACCACCGATGCGGAGGGCCGCTTCGCGTTCGACCAGGTGATCCCGATGGACGACCTGCGCCTCATGCGCATGGACCCAGAAGACTCGCCTCAAGCGGTTCGCACGAACGGTGAGGCGGTTCGCGTTGTGCCCGGCGAGACGTTACGGATGACCTATGGCGGCACCGGCCAGACGGTCTTGGGACAGGTCGCCCCGCCCCTGGGCTGGACCGAACCCGTCGACTTCACCGCGAAATCCAGGGCGTACATTGTGACCAACCGAGCATCGACCCCGTATCCTCTCGAACAGTTCCGCGATCAGACAAACCTGGACGTTGAGGCCAACCTCAAATGGGCCCGAGAGTGGCTTCACAGTCCCGAGGGCAGGGCCTACCGGGCTGGTCTCCGCGAACTCACGGTGGGCCTGGCCCCCGACGGCTCGTTCCGCGTCGACGACGTGCCGCCCGACGAGTATCGGGTGATCGTCCTAGTCGGCGAAGAGCCGTTCTTCGGCGACACGGGACCGTTCGCCACGGTGTCGCGCACCATCGTTATCCCGTCCAGCCCCGGCGGCCGAATCGTCGAGCCGCTCGACCTGGGGTTGATGCGGCTGCGGCCCCGCACCACCCTGGAGGTCGGCCAGAAGGCGCCGGGCGTCGAGGTGACGACCGTCGAGGGAAAGTCGATCTCCATCCCGGAAGATTACCGAGGCAAGTATCTCCTGCTCGACTTCGGCGCCCCGTACAAGGACCAGTCCCGGTTCCAGATTGCCCGCGTGAACGGCCTCCGCGCGAAGTTCGACGACGACCGTCTGGCGATCATCAGCCTGATCGTCGGCGAGGACGACACCGATGCCCGCGAATTCGTCGCCGACAGGGGCCAACCCTGGCCCCAGGCGATCGTCGGCCCCTTCCCGAACCCGGTCGCGCAGGCATACGGCCTTGAGGATGCGCCGTACGGTGTCGGCTCAAGCCTCCCCATGCTCATCCTGATCGGCCCCGGCGGGACGGTGCTTGGCCGGGACGCGAACGGTCGGGAGATCGAGAAGGTCTTGGCGAAAGAGCTTCAACCGTAGCCGGGCGGGCGTAACTCGATTGAATCACCCTGTGCCATTCAAAGATTCGCCGCGACACCCGAACCGGGAGGACGAGGCCTCGGCCGAGCCGTCCATCCCGGCTTCGGGAGGGCGAGGCTCCGGCCGAGCCGCCCATCCCATTCAGACGGCTCGGTCGGAGCCTCGCCCTCCCGAAGCCCGCCCTTTGAATGACCCTGTTGAATCACCTTGACCGCTGGATAGCCGGGCGCCGATCCACTAGGATGGGGCCGGATGACGCCACGTGACGCGACCGGCGGGGGGCAGCCATGAAGCTCGGGTTCAACACGGCCATCGTGCCGGAGCTGTCGTTCGAGGAGGTCCTGAAGTTCGCCGCCCGGCACGGGTTCTCGTGCGTCGAGGTCTGCTGCTGGCCCCCCGGCAAGGCCGAACGTCGGTATGCGGGCGTGACCCACATCGACGTCGTGTCGCTGGGCCACGACGAGATCAAGCGAATCCGCGACCTGGTCGCCGAGCACGGCGTCTTCATCTCCTCGCTGGGCTACTACCCGAACGTCCTCCAGGCCGACCGGGCCGAGGCCGAGCGCGAGATCACCCACTGCCGCAAGGTCATCGACGCCTCCGCCGCGCTCGGGGTGAACACCGTCACCACGTTCGTCGGCCGCGACCCGAGCCTCTCCGTCGACGACAACTGGCCGCGGTTCCTGGAAGTCTGGAAGCCGCTGGTCAATCACGCCGAGACAAGGGGGTCAAGGTCGGCATCGAGAACTGCCCGATGCTCTTCAGCCGAGACGAGTGGCCCGGCGGCAAGAACCTGGCGACCACCCCGGCCATCTGGCGACGGATGTTCGACGACATCCCCAGCCCGAACTTCGGCCTGAACTACGACCCCTCGCACTTCATCTGGCAGCATGATCGACTACCTCGCGCCGATCCACGAGTTCAAGGACCGGCTCCACCACGTCCACGCCAAGGACGCCCGCATCGACCGCGCGACGCTCGACGACCACGGCATCATGGCGCATCCGAAGCTCTGGCACACCCCGAAGATCCCCGGCCAGGGCGACGTGCACTGGGGCGCCTACTTCGGCGCCCTGGCCGACGCGGGCTACCACGGCCCGGTCGCCGTCGAGGTCGAGGACCGCGCGTACGAGGGCTCCCTCGAACGCCGACAGGAGTCGGTCATCCTCAGCGGTCGCTACCTCCGGCAGTTCATCGACGGCGGGGCCGGCTGCGTGTGAGGACCTTGTCGGGATCGCGATCGGAAGCATCCCAGCCCTCTGCTCCGATGGCTCGCGCTGCGCCGACCCACCCTACGATTGCTCGGACGATGACCGGCTGAAACCGACGCATGTCGACGACCCCCGACCTCTCGGTCCTGATCCCGGTCTACAACGAGGTCGCCAACGTCGGCCCGCTCCACTGCCGAGCTGACGGCGGCGCTCGGCGGCGGCGATCTGGGTTACGAGCTGATCTTCGTCGACGACGGCTCGACCGACGGCACCGTCGCGACGCTGCGTGAGATCCAGGCCGCCGACCCGGAGCACGTCCGCGTCGCCTTCCTGCGGCGCAACTGCGGGCAGACCGCCGCCCTCTCGGCGGCGCTCGACCTGGCGCGCGGCCGCGTGCTGGTGCCCATCGACGGCGACCTCCAGAACGACCCGGCCGACATCCCCCGATTGCTCGAGACGCTCGACCAGGGCTTACGACGTCGTCTCCGGCTGGCGGCGGGACCGCAAGGACAGGTGGCTGACCCGCCGGGTGCCGTCGCAGATCGCCAACCGCCTGGTGGCGCGGATCTCCGGCGTCGCGCTCCACGACTTCGGCTGCACGCTGAAGGCGTACCGCCGCGAGGTGCTCGAAGGCGTGCGGCTCTACGGCGAGATGCACCGGTTCATCCCGATCTTCGCCATCTGGCAGGGGGCGGGGTCGCCGAACTGGTCGTCAACCACCGCCCGCGACGGCCGGGAAGTCGAAGTACGGCCTGGGCCGCACCTTC
The DNA here is from genome assembly GCA_963779675.1 of uncultured Isosphaeraceae bacterium. Lineage (GTDB taxonomy): Bacteria > Planctomycetota > Planctomycetia > Isosphaerales > Isosphaeraceae > CAVZZM01. The sequence continues at coordinate 60,412 of CAVZZM010000008.1, read as the reverse complement.
AACGTCGTCCTCGACCTGATCCTGATCCGCTTCTACCAGCGTTACGCGCAGCGGCCGATGCACTTCTTCGGCAAGCTCGGCCTCTGGTCGTTCCTGGTGGCGATCGCCTGCTTCCTGCTGATGTTCTACTACAAGTACGTCTTCCCCTGGCCCTTCCCGGTCGACCCGACGCCTGGCCCCCGAAGACGTTCATCGAGACCCCCCTGCCCGTCCTGACGGTCATGTTCCTGCTGGCCGGCGCTGATGAGCATCTTCGTCGGCCTGGTCGCCGACATGATGATGCGCACCTACTACGAGTCGCAGTCCAAGACGACCTACCTCCTCGGCGAGGTCCGCGAGGGGACCCTCAGCCACCCGGGCACCATTTCGTAGGGCAACGTCCGCCTGCCGTCTTCATCGAGAACCTGCACGGCATTGACCCTGCCCTACCGGACCGCATCCGCGGGCACGGTCTGGCGGGTCACCGTTCGCCCTGGGCCCGCTCTCCTCGGCGGCAAGCTCCTCGTCCAGATGCTCGGCCTCCGCGGTCAGGGCCTTCACCTGCGACTGGTTCGCCAGGTAGACGCACGCCCCGAGGACAGCCCCGCCGAGCTGGAGCAGGCGGAAGCTCATCATCGCCACCGCGCCGCCGGAGTAGGCCGTCAGGTCGGAACAGCCGGTCGCTGACCTGCTCGCTGACGCCCAGGGCCCCGAACGGCAGCGGCACCGCCGTGCTGAACAGCACCAGCGGCACGATCAGGAAGTGCTCGGTCAGGCCCGGCACGTCCGAGGGGAACAGTGCCCGGCCGAGCGGAGTAGAAGGCGAGGACGTTCAGCGTGTGCGTGACGAACGCCATCGCCGTGCCCAGCACGATCACGCCGAAGCGCGAGCGGTACGACGCCCCGACCGCCGCCAGTTCGATCCCGAGCTTCGACTTTCGAACCCGCTTCACCGGCAGGAAGGCGAACACCAGCAACAGTGACACGCCGATCGTGAACCCCCAGGCCCAGCCGACCAGCCGCCGGACGTCGTCATCCAGGCCCGACCAGCCCGCCGTTCCCGCCGACGCAGGCCAGCAGGAACAGGCCCAGCAGGCCGACGATCCGGTCGACCACCACCGAGGCGATCGGCCCGGTGCGCGTGCCCTGCTCGCGGCAGAGATAGGCCGCCTTGACGAAGTCGCCCCCGACCGCCCCCGGAATCACGAAGTTGAACAGCATCCCGATGAACCCCAGCCGATACGCGTCCTTCAGCCGGAACGGCAGCCCGAGCGCCCGCACCAGCAGATACCAGCGCAGGAAGGCCAGCAGCACGCCGGTCATGTACAGCCCGAACGCCAGCACGAACAGCCGCCCGTCGTGCCGCTGGGCCAGCACCCCGGCGAGCTGTTCGCGATTCGTGGCGATCGGCGTATCCCGAGCAGCCCGAGCGCCAGGGCGAACTTCAACGCCATCCACGAACCAGCGACCGGGCGTTGCGCGTCGGTCGCGTCATTGAGTTGCCGTCTCCTCGGCCGGTCGTCCGGCCTGGTCGGCGATGGCGAGGTGCAATCCGTGCCACGGCGTATGGGAACCGGAATCGGGCACGACGTAAAGCCCAAGAACTCAACCGGTCGCCGCGTGCTGGAGGTGGCGAAAGAGCAGTTCGACATCGCCTCGGGAGAGGCCAAGCCGCTCGGCGACGGCGCGGTCGTCGGCGCCGGGGTGCATCAGGTGGCGGGCGGCGGGTGCGTACGGGCGCAGGTACTCGGGAAGTGGGGGCGTGGGGGCGTGTCGAAGGTGCTCGGCCCACGGGTCGCCGAGCGTCGCGAAGTCCGGGTCGAGCCAGTAGGGGCGGCCCCCCTCCGCCAGCACGCGGAGCAGCCACGACTGGAAGCTCGGGGCGATGATCCGCGGGCGGCGTTCCGCGCAGGTCGTCTCCCGAGGCGAAGACCGGCGATCCATCCCCCGGTAATGTGTACGCCAGGTCGATGCAGACGGTCTCCGTCCCCGGGTTGCCCACTTCAAACCAGCTCTCCGGCTGGACGACCATCTCGGGCACCCGAGCGAACGGGATCATCGGCCCGATCGCCGAGAGGGGGTGGATCAGCGGGCAGTTGTCCCCGCGGTACAGGCCATCGGAGAGCCGTAGCCACGCCTTCAGCGACACCGGCAGGCTGTAGGCGTGCAGCCGCTCCCACGTCGCGATGCGGCGGGCCTCGGCCGGGGGACGAAGGGAGTCGTCGCCGAGGGTCGCGCCGACCGGACCGGGGTGCCGTTCCGAGGAGGGAGACAGTCCGGGGCGACCTCCGCGACCTCGCTCCAGCGCCGGACGATCTCGTCCAGCCGGCTCGCCATGCTCGTGACCCTCATCATCCGGCTCGTCTCGCTCATGCCCCGATGACGACCAGGTCCGACGTGACCACCCGGCCGAACAGGGTGACGGGGCTGGCGTCTTCCACCTCGATCGGGATGACCTGGCCGACCAGCCTCGGGTTCCCCTCGAACACGACGATCCGGTCGCAGCTCGTCCGGCCGCTGAGCTGGATCGGCCCGGCGCCCGGCTCGCCGTCCCGGCCCCCCTCGGCTCGCTGCTTGACCGCCGCCTTGCTCGGCCCCTCGACGAGCACCTCCACCCGTTGCCCGACGAATGGCTCGTTGTCCTCCCGGCTGATGGCCGTCTGGACGGCGAGCAGCTCGTTGTTGCGGCGCCGCTTGACCTCTTCCGGCACGTCGTCCGGGTACAGGGCGTCGGCCTTTGTCCCGGTTCGGGGGCTGTACTTGAAGATGAAACTGTTCTTGAATCGAGATCGCTCGACCAGCTCCACCGTCTTGCGGAACGACGCCTCCGTCTCGCCGCAGAAGCCAACGATGAAATCGCTGGAGACCGCCACGCCGGGAATCGTCTCGCGGATGCGTTGCATCATGTCGTCGTACAGGGCGACCGTGTACATGCCGCTTCATCCGCTTCAACACCTCGTCGCACCCGCTTTGCGCCGGAACGTGCAGGTATCGGGAAACTTTGGGCAAATCCCGGACCGCGTGCAGCAGGTCGTCCGTCATGTCGTTGGGAAAGTTCGTGATGAACTTGATCCGTACCAGCCCGTCGATGTCGTGAAGCTGGTACAGCAGGTCGGAGAGGCGGGCCTTGCGACCGTCGGGGGTCGTGTGCGTGTAGCTGTTGACCGTCTGGCCGAGCAGGGTGATCTCCCGGACGCCCTGGTCGGCCAGTTGCCGGGCCTCGTCAACGATCGATTCCGGCGGTCGGCCTTGCTCCGGCCCCCGGACCGACGGCACGATGCAGTACGTGCAGAACTTGTCGCATCCCATCTGGATCCGCACGAACGCCTGGAACGGGCTCGGGCGCATCGCCGGCTCGCGAGGGGGTCGTACGTTTCGAAGCTATCGACGACGTGAAGCTTCGTCCCGCCGTTGCGCGGCAGGCTGACGGCCATCTGGGGCGTCCTGTCCACCCTGGCCTGTTCGAGCAGTTCCGGCACCCGGGCGAGCTGACCGGGGCCGACGACCACGTCCACGTGGGGCGCCCGCTTGAGGATCTGGGCCTGATCCTTCTGCGCCATGCAGCCCAGAACGCCGATCGAGACGTCAGGCCGGGTCTCCTTGAGACGCTTGAGCCGGCCCAGGGCGGTGTAGATCTTGTCCTCGGCGTGCTGCCGGACCGAGCAGGTGTTGAACAGAATCGCGTCAGCCTGGTGGATGTCCCCCGTCAGCTCGTACCCCTCCTGACGCAGGCGGCCGACGACCAGCTCGCTATCAAGCATGTTCATCTGACAGCCAACTGTCTCGATGTACAGCTTCCTGCGCTGGTGGGGGAGCGGTCGTGGGAGGCGTCTCCTCCATCGGCATGTGACCTCGCAAGGACAGGGGAACATCGTCGGGAGGGACGTTCGACGTATGGGAACAACGGGCGACGATTGCGTCGGGACCGCAAAGACCTCACCCGGTTCGTCGTAACCTGTATTCTATCGCCCAGTCCCGTTCTTGGGAACGGCTTGATGAGGGAACATGCAACCACCGCAGGACGATGTCAAACCCGGAAGCATGTCGCCCTGCCGAGCCCCATCGGTCCTCGGCCATCGGTCCTCGGCCATCGGCCAGGTTGGGCTCAACCCTCAATCGCCCATCCGATCGCCGGGACGCACCCGGTTCCCGCGCAGGAACTCGCCGACCGGCATGGCCCGTTTCCCGGGCACCTGGACCTCGATCAGTTCCACGTTGCCCTGACCGGCCGCGACGACCAGCCGGTCAGCATCGACATCGACGACCTCCCCCGGCTTGGCGTCCCGTTGCCCTGGGCCCTCAGCGACGACTCGTGTCCGGTGGACGATCAGCCGCATCGGCGACTTGCCCGGCTCGGAGGGGTTCCAGACGGTCTGGGCGGTCGGCCAGGGCTGCATCGCCCGCACCAGGTTGTGGACCTCGCGGGCCGATCGGCCCCAGTCGATCCGCCCGTCCTCCTTGCGAAGTTTCGGGGCCTTCGTGACCTTTGCCCGCTCCTGGGGGATCACCTGCACGTTGTCGGCGACCAGGGCCGCGATCGACTCGACCACCACCGGCGCCCCCATCTGGGCCAGTCGCTCTTCCAGCGTGCCGGCCGTCTCGTCCGGGTCGATGGGCGTTCGGGCCATGGCGATCATGCCGCCGGCATCGATCCGGGGGGTCATGCGGATGATGGTGACGCCCGTCTCCGCCTCACCGTGCTGGATCGCCCGCGCCACCGGCGCCGCACCCCGGTAGGACGGCAGAATCGAACCATGCAGGTTGATTCCCCCCATCGGCGCGACCCCGAGCAACTCGGCCGAGAGGATCTGGCCGTACGCGGCCGTCACCAGCAGGTCCGGCCCGATCGATCGGATTAACTCGACCCCCGCCGTCGCGTTGACGTCCTCGGGTTGCTCGACCCGCACCCCGCGCTGCTGGGCCTCGACCTTGATCCGGCTCGGGATCAACTCCTGTTTCCGGCCCTGCGGCCGGTCGGGTTGCGTGACCAGGGCCACCACGTTGTGGCCGGTATCGAGCAGTTGGCGGAAGGTCGGCACGGCAAAGTCGCCGGTGCCGAGCATCACGATGCGGATCGTCGGTGGCATGAGCGGGTCGCGACCTCTCCAGGAGCAGACCAGGGCCTGCCGCCTTCGTGGGTTCTCCGTGGTGGGACATCAATTATTCCCCCGTCGCCCCCCGGCCGTCCAGCCCTGGTGCGTGCCCGGGATCACCGACAGTGAATTGACCTCGCCTGACGATCGCCCCACCATGGGGGTTCGACACTTCTCCAATCCCGGCGAGGCGAGACGAGTGATGAACGAGAGGAACGCGCACGCGACCCGTCGACGATCCTTTTTGGCCACCCTGCTCGGGGTGGCCGGCGGCGGGGCGGCCGTCGGGGCCCTGGTGTCCCGGGCGGCGCAGGACCCCTACGCCCGCACGCCCGACGTCCCCCCGTACGACCAGGCCGGCCGCGAGCGGGCCTCGGGGCTGAAGGCCAGTGGCGAGCCGATCCGCATCACCCGGCTGGAGACGATCCTCGTCAAGCCGCGCTGGCTGTTCCTGAAGGTCCACACCGACGCCGGGCTCGTCGGCCTGGGCGAGCCGATCGTCGAGGGCCGCGCCTTGACCTGCGCCGCGGCCATCAAGGAGCTGGAAGGCTACCTGATCGGCAAGGACCCGAGGATGGTCACGCACCACTGGCAGGCCATTTATCGCCACGCCTTCTACCGGGGCGGCCCGGTGCTGACCAGCGCGCTGAGCGGCGTCGACCAGGCCCTGTGGGACATCAAGGGGAAGGCCCTCGGCGTGCCGGTTCACGAGCTGCTCGGCGGCCCGACCCGTACCCGGGTCCGCACCTACGCCCACGTCCGGACGCCCGAGGACGTCACTGAGGCGAGGCGGCAGGGCTTCACCGCCTTCAAGACGACCGTCGCCAAGGACCGGCCGGCCCGGATCGTCGAGACGCCCGGCTTCGTCCGCAACGCCGCCGACCGCTTCGCCGCGCTGCGCGAGGCCGCGGGGGACGACACCGACATCGGCATCGACTTCCACGGCGCCATCTCGCCGCAGACCGCGAAGCTGCTCATCAAGGCCCTCGAACCGCACCAGCCGATGTTCATCGAGGAGCCGGTGCAGTGCCAGAACGTCGACGTGATGGCCGAGATCGCCCGATCGACCCACCTGCCGATCGCCACCGGCGAGCGGATCTTCACCAAGTGGGGCTTCCGCGAGATCCTGGAAAAGGGCGCCGCGTCGATCCTCCAGCCCGACCTCTGCCACGCCGGGGGCATCACCGAGGTACGGCTCATCGCGGGGATGGCCGAGGCGTATTACGCGGCGATCGCCCCGCACAACCCGCTCGGTCCGATCTCGCTGGCCGCCGGGCTCCAGCTCTCCGCGGCGATCCCCAACTTCCTGTGCCAGGAGCAGGTCAACCTCGGCGACGGTTACATCAAGACCCCGTTCCGGGTCGTCGACGGCTACGTCGAGGTCCCCAAGGGCCCCGGCCTCGGCATCGAGCTGGATGAGGAGGCCCTCGCCGACAAGATCGGCCACGACTGGACCAACCGCGAGACCTACGACGTGGACGACGGCTCGGTCGTCGACTGGTGATCCGACCCGCCCCCACCCTCCATCGAGGAAACACCAACATGGACCGTCGCGACTGGCTCAAGACCGGCCTCCTGGGCGCCGGCATGCTCGGGCTCCCCCGGTTCGACGATCAACAGGCTGACGGGGCGTCCGACAACACCGACGCCCCGGCAACCGACACAACCGCGCCGCCGAAGCTGAAGATCACCGACGTCAAATCCATCCTCACCGCGCCGGCCGGCATCCGCCTGGTGGTGGTGAAGGTCGAGACGAACGAGCCGGGCCTGTACGGGCTCGGCTGCGCGACCTTCACCCAGCGGGCGCGGGTGGTTCAGACGGCCGTCGACGAGTACCTCAAGCCGTTCCTGATCGGCCAGGACCCGCTACGGATCAACGACATCGAGCGGTCGAGCTACGTCAGCTCCTACTGGCGCAACGGGCCGGTGCTGAACAACGCCCTGAGCGGCGTGGACATGGCCCTCTGGGACATCCTCGGCAAGGTCTCGGGGATGCCCGTCTACCAGCTCTTCGGGGGCGCCTGCCGCAAGGCCGTCGACACCTACCGACACGCCAGCGGCGACACCTATGAGGAAGTCGAGGAATCCGTCCGCCGCTTCATCGAACAGGGCTACCGGCACGTCCGCGTCCAGATCGGCATCCCGGGCCATGACGCCTACGGGATGAATCATGAGTCCGTCCGGAATTCCCCGACAATCTGGGAGCCTGGCCCGTACGTCCGCATCGTCCCCCGGCTGTTCGAGCACCTCCGCAACCAACTCGGCGACGAGGTGGAATTGCTCCACGACATCCACGAGCGCGTGCCGCCGATCCTGGGCATCCAGCTCGTGAAGGACCTTGAACCGTACCGGCCGTTCTTCGTCGAGGACCCGTTCAGCCCCGAGGACCTCGGCTACTTCCGCCAGCTACGAGAGCAGACCAGCACGCCGATCGCGATGGGCGAGCTGTTCAACAACACCAACGAGTTCCTGCCGCTGATCAAGGACCAGCTCATCGACTTCATCCGGGTCCACCTCTCGCAGATCGGCGGCCTGACCGCCGCTCGCAAGCTGGCGACCCTGTGCGAGTTCTTCGGCGTCCGCACCGCCTGGCACGGCCCCGGCGACGTCTCGCCGGTCGGCCACGCGGCGAATGTCCACCTCGACCTCGCCGTCCCCAACTTCGGCATCCAGGAGGCCCGCGCCTTCACCCAGGCCGAGCAGGACGTCTTCCCCGGTTGCCCCGAGCTGCGCGACGGCTACTACTGGGCCAATGACCGCCCCGGCCTCGGCATCGACCTCGACGAGAACCTCGCCGCCAGGTTCCCCGTCACCGACGACCCCCCCTTCGACCTCTTCTGGGGCCGCGTCCGCCGTCGCGACGGCACGATCGTCAAGCCCTGAGCCGAGGTCCGAGGCGCCTCGTCGAGAATTCGTCCAGCATCGCGGGCGCGGGCGATCCTACCGCCCGCGTTGCGTTCCCGACAGCGTATGCGAGACGCGTTCGACTCGGCGTAGGGTGGGTGGGTGGAGCGACAGCGCAACCCACCGTCATTCGTGTTGGATTGGTGGGTTCCGCTGTCGCTCCACCCGCCCGACAAGAACCGTCTCGTATGCCCTCTCAGCGCCGCGAGGCGGGCGGAGGGGCGTTGGCGTCGGCGGGCTCCGTGCCGATCACCTCGGGATCGAGCAACCGCGATCGCGGCTTGCGGATCAGTCGGACCACCATCGAACCCCAGAGAGCGAACCACACCGCGGCCAGGACGGCCGCGACCGGACGGTCGACGAACCCCAGCAGCGAACCCCCCGCCCCGGTGGCCGTCTGGATGAACCGTTCCTCCAGTGGGCCTCCCAGGATGATGCCCAGTACGACCGGCCCCAGCGGCACCTCCCGGCGCTCCAGCAGGAACCCGAGCAGGCCCATGCCGAGCATGATGCCGACGTCGAAGACGCTGCCGTTGATCGCGTACGATCCAACGACACAGTACAGCAGGATGATCGGCAGTAACACGCGGCGGGGCACGCGCACCACGTGGTTGCCCAGGGCAATCGCCAGTAATCCCACCGGCAGCAGCACCAGGTTCGCCAGGATGAACAGCAGGTACAGGCTGTAAACCAGGGGTGCCTGCGCGACGAAGATTTCCGGCCCCGGCTGGACGTTCTTCATCAACAGAACGCCGATGACGATCGCCGTGACCGAGTCGCCCGGGATGCCAAACACCAGCGCCGGTATCCACGCGCCGGCCAAAGCCGAGTTGTTCGCGTTTCCCGCATCGCAGATCCGTTCCAGCGAGGCTTGCTCTCCCTTGGCGGTGGCCCCCTGAATCCGCCGTGTGACGGCCATGGTCACCCAGCTTGCAATGTCGGCACCCGCGCCGGGAAGCATGCCGACGACGGTGCCGATCGTTCCCGACCGCAATACCGCCCCGGGCCGGCTCGCCATCAGTTGGATCGGTTCGGCGAGGATCGTGCGGAGCCAGCCATGTTGGGGTGTTGTCGACGTGTCGGGAGCGGGTTCCGGGAGGGCGTCAGGCGCCGGCTGGGTCAGGCCCTTGAGGACCTCGGAGAGCCCAAACAGGCCGATCATCGCCGCGATGAAGTTGATCCCCTGGAACAGCTCCGGCCGACCGAATGTGAACCGTGCCTCCGGATGCACCGCGCTGAGGCCGACCGTCGAGAGCAAGAGGCCCAGGAATAGCCCAAGCAAGCCCTTCGCCAGCGATCCCTGCGCGATCACCACCGCGCAGCTCAGGCCCAGCAGGTAGAGCCAGAAGTATTCCGCCGCGCTGAACCACGACGCCGCGCGGGCCAGCCAGTGCCCGAGCCCGATCAGGACCAGTGCCCCAAACAGCCCACCCACGACACTCGCCAACAGCGCCACCCCGAGCGCGCGACCTGGTTGGCCGCGCCGTGTGAAGTCGTACGCTTCCTCGGTGTACGCCGCCGAGGCCGGCGTGCCGGGGATGCGCAGCAAGGTCGAGGGGATGTCTCCCGAGAAGATCGCGCAGGCCGTCATTGTCACGATCGCCGCCAGCGCCGGCACCGGCTCCAGCCAGAACGTCAACGGCACCAGCAGCGCCGTGGCCATCGTCGCCGTCAGCCCCGGCACCGCCCCGATGAAGGTCCCGTACAACGCCGATGCCAGGATGATGCCCCAGACCAGCGGATCACCCAGCACCTGCGCGAACGCCTGCCCCAGCGCCTCGGCCATCGCTCCCCCTGACATGCCTCTCGATTACGGGATGCCGTAGGGTCGATGGCCGATTTTCGATGGCCGAATCCAGGAGATCTCTTCCTGATGGTTGATCGCCCAGCGCCCATCGCCAATCTCCTATCACGCATCTCCCATCGGTCCTCGACCCCTTCCCCAGGGCCATCGGCCATCGGGCCCTGGTCAGCGGTGCCTACCCTACACCAACCGGGCGGTCATCGCCATCGGCTTACGAGAAGAAGGAACCCACGGCCTCGGCGCAGAGGACCTGGAGGAAGCCGCCCAGCACGACCAGCACCATGTTCGGGAACGCGAAGACGACCGCCTCGCACGTCCGCTTCCACCAGGTCCGTCCCGGTCCCCTCGGCAACTCGGCCTTCACGTGGCGCCGGGCCACCAGCGGCAAGGCGACGGTCAAGGCAAAGGCGATCTGAACCCAGTAGAACAGCAACCGCTCGTAACCGGCTTCGGCGATCCAGATCACCGACAGGAAGCCGAGATAGGTGATCGTGGCCGGGAGCATCATCTGCACGGCCGAGTGGTGCTTGAGGGCACCGAGCGCCACGGCGGTCAGGCTGACGGCCAGGGTTCCGACCGCGGCCAGGTCGTACTGCGAGGACATCCCAATGCTCGCCGTCCTGGCGTGCTCCCTGACCTCGACGAAGAACGCCGAGCCGGCCGCCGCCGTCACGACGAGCATCATCACCGACGCCATCGAGAACCGGATCCGTGGCAGCCGGCCCATGGCCCCTCCCGTTGGCAGATGGAATGGAGACCGCCGCTCGACCGAGGGATACCCCGACGCCTCTCCACGCTCGGAACAGATGGGCAGCCTACCGTTCGCGTTCCGGTCCCACAACCGACCACTCACCGTCGCGTCATGCGTTCCGGGTCGTCCCGCCCCGGTCGGTTCTCCTTTCGGGGCCCGTCGTCGGGATGATCGTGTCCGGTCGGAGATCAGTACCCCGACGCGGCACCGTCCTTGCGAGGGTCGGAGCCACCGATCAACACACCTCGGTCAAGGTCGATCCGGATCGCCTGATAACCCCCGAAGCCGCCGATCCCTCCATAATCGATCCGGTGCCCTTTCTCTCGAAGCGCGTCCACAACGTCCGGGGCAATCCCCGTCTCGACGTAGACCGCCCCTCCAGCTTCCGAGGGGATGCCAGTCGGCTCCGACGACCCGTAGTGGCGAAATCGTGGGGCATCGCCGGCCTCCTGGACGTCCATGCCCCAGTCGATCATGTTGCACAGGACCTGGACGTGACCTTGCGGCTGCATGTCGCCGCCCATCACCCCGAAGCTGAGCCAGGGCCGGCCGTCCTTCGTGACGAAACCCGGAATGATCGTGTGAAAGGGCCGCTTGTGAGGCTCGAGACGGTTGGCGTGGTCGGGGTCGAGGGCGAAGAGTGCCCCGCGGTTCTGGAGGGCGAAGCCCAGCGTGCCGGGAACATGCTGGGAGCCAAACCCGTGAAAGTTGCTCTGGATCAAGCTGACGCAGTTGCCCTGGCCGTCCGCCACCGTCAGGTAGATCGTGTCCGCTTCCAGGGGGTCGCCGGGCATCGGTCGATCGCTGGCGCGCTCGGGGTCGAGTTCCAGGGCCCGTCGTTGGGCATACGCTTTCGAGATCAGCAGATCGACCGGGACATCGGCGAACTCGGGGTCGGCGTAGTACTTCGCCCGATCCTCGAAGGCGAGTTTCTTGGCCTCGATCATCAGGTGCAGCGCCTCCGCCGACTGAGGGCCCATGCTCTTCAGGTCGTAGGGCTCAAGGAGGTTGAGCATCTGAAGCGCCGCGATCCCCTGCCCGTTCGGGGGCAATTCCCAGACGAGATGCCCGCGGTAAGTGGTCGATACCGGATCGATCCAGGTGCTCGTGTGGTCGAGGAAATCGCGCTTCGAGAAGAGGCCGCCGACCTGTTCGGAATAGGCCACGATCTCGTCGGCGATGGCTCCCCTTGTAGAAGGCATCGCGTCCCTCCTGAGCGATCCTCCGTAGCGTGCGGGCGAGATCGGTGTTGCGGAAGACATCTCCCTGCGCCGGGGCGTTTCCTCCGGGAAGGTAACAGGCGGCGGAAGTCGGGATTTCCGAGAGGGTGGCTTTTGACGCGTTCCAGCTCGACGCGATCACCTCGCTGACGGGATAGCCTTCCTCGCAATACCGGATCGCGGGGGCCAGCAGTTCGCCGAGCGGCATCGAGCCGAACCGATCGCGAAGCACGGCCCAGCCGTCCACGCATCCCGGCACCGACCAACTGAGCGGGCCGTAGGTGGGGACCAGGTCGAGCCCCTTCTTTTCGTAGAATTCGATTGTGGCCGCATACGGTGCTCGACCGCTGGCGTTCAGTCCGTAAAGCTGCTTCGTCTCGGCGTCCCAGACGATCGCGAACAGGTCGCCGCCCGGCCCGCAGGACATCGGCTCGACGACGCCCTGAACGGCGTTGGCGGCGATCGCCGCGTCGATCGCGTTTCCTCCTTGTCTGAGGATTTCGAGGGCGGCTTCGGTCGCCAGCGGTTGGCTGGTCGCGGCCATGCCGTTGCGTCCCAGGACCGCGGATCTGGTTTTGTGGATCGGCCCGGCAGGCCGGTCATGGGCGAACGCAAGGCCTGCGCAAACCAGGAGGGAGAAGAGGAGAACCAGTGACGGAACCGCCGTGAATTCACTCCGATTCAGCATGATGATCCCTTCAATGTTCGGGAAAACTTGGCGAGGGCCATCGGCCCACCGTTTCGCGACGAGAACTCGCTCCCCGCCTCGACCCGAGGATGTGACGAGCGTGCCGCGGACGGAACCATGTCAATTGATCGTGCGCGGGCGTTCAACCATCCGTCGGCCCGGAGATCGCAACACGAAGAAATCCCAGACGCGCAGGGTCGTGAAGCCGCCGTTCAACCATCCGTCGGCCCGGAGATCGCAACACACTACTTGCCGATGCAAAACCGGCTGAAGATCCGGTCGAGGATGTCGTCGGTCACCACGACGCCGACGACCTGCCCGAGGTCCTCCAGCGCCTGTCGGAGATCGATCGACACCAGCTCGTCCCCACCACCGAGGCTGAGAACCTCGGAGGCACGAACCAGAGAACCTCCGGCGCGGTCGAGGCTGTCGCGGCAACGGGCGCCCGTAACGGCCAGAGCATCCCCATCGTCCAGGCGCGACCGAATCGCATCGGCCACCGCGCGCTGGAGTGCGTTGAGCCCGACGTGCGTGGTTGCGCTGGTGCCGATCGTGCCCGAACGGGCCGGGGCGAGGTCGCATTTCGTCGAGAGGCGCAGGTGTGGACGATCGGGCCAGTCCAGCAAGACCGCGGCCTCGTCGGTGGGCTCGCAGACCAGCAGCAAGTCGGCCGACACCGCCTGGGCCATCCGTAACGCCTGGGCCTGCGACTCGATCGGTTGCGCCGAGTCCTCAATTCCCGCGGTATCAATGACCTCGACGGCGATCCCGTCGAAGATCGTCGGGGCGGAGAGATAGTCGCGCGTGGTTCCCGCGACATGCGAGACGATGGCCCGGCCCTCGCCCATCAGGGCGTTGAACAGTCGGCTTTTGCCCGCATTAGGCGGTCCGACCAGGACTACGCGCGGCCGGCTGGTGGGCAGGTCGCGATCGCGGAACTGGGCCGTGAGCCGGCGCAGCTCAAGGGCCGCGTCGGCAAGCTCATCCGCGAGTTGGGAACGGGCGATGGGGCCCACGTCCTCCTCATCCACGAAGTCCAGGCCCGCTTCCAGGTGGGCCAGAACATCGAGGAGCCGGTCTCGTAGTCGTTCGATCGGGCTGGAGAGACCGCCGGCCAGCTGTCGCAGCGACGCCTCAAGCTGGGCCGGGTTGCGCGCCTCGACGACCCCCAGCACCGCCTCGGCGCGCGTCAGGTCCATACGGCCATTGAGAAAGGCCCGGAGGGTGAATTCGCCGGGCTCGGCCGTCCGGGCCCCTCGGGACAGGCAGCTTTGTAGAACGCCCTGCACCAGGGGCGGCGACCCGATCGTGTGGATCTCGGCCAGGGGCTCACCCGTGTATGTCGCGCGGTCCCGGCCAGAGGGCGACCGTGGCCGGGAGCAAGGTTCGAAGTCCCTCGACCCGGAGCCGCCCCCGACGCACCTCCGGTCGGTCGGGACGTGCGTCCCCCCGTTCCGGTTCGAACTCACCCAGGGCGACGGTCCAGGCGTCCGGGCCAGTCACTCGTACCAGGCCCCGCAACGCTGGCCCGCCCGGGCTCGCCACGGCGGCGATCGTGTCGTCGTTGTCGAGTTGCGTCATGGGCCGGTCAGGTCCCGACAGCCGCTCCGATTCGCTCAGCGCTTGCGACCCGGTTTCGGCCGTGGGCGGTTGCGGTCACGCTCGCGGTTCCGTTCGGTGCCACCCCCCGAGTTGTGGACGGTACGCTGCTTCTCGGCATCATCGAGGATTTGCTGGAACCGCTCGCGCAGGCCCGAAAATCGGCCCCCCCGACTTCCGGCCCCGCCGTTACTGTCATCGGACCTTGGTTTCGGTTTCGCCCCGACACCGGGCGCGCCTGGCCCGTGTCGCCCCGACCGCGCCGTTCCTTGCCGGATTCCGGTTCGACCACCAACTCCGGGGCCTTCCCAAGATTGGTCTTCGGCAGCAACAATCGCTCGCTGATCTGCCACAAACTGCTGGTGATGAAGTAGATGCCCAGGCCAGCCGGCACCTTGTAGAAGATGAAAGCCATGAAGATCATCATGTACTTCATCATCTTCTGCTGTGTTTCCGCCTCCGGAGTTGTCGGCGGGGGCGAGAAGAGCTTCGTCTGAACCAGCATCAGCACGACGACGAAGATCGGCAGCAGGTTGAAGTACGGCCCCAGCCATTGCCCGACCAGTGGGATCGGGAACGGGAACTTGAAAAGCATGTCGGGCGCGGCCAGATTGTCGATCCAGAGGAAGCGCGTGTTCCGGAGCGCGACGCTGCTGTTGAGCGTCTGCCACAGGCCGATGAGCACGGGAAGCTGGACCAACGCCGGCAGGCAGCCGCCCATCGGATTGGCGCCGTGTTGCTTGTACATGGCGAAGGTTTCGCGGGTCAGCCGTTCCTTGTCCTCGGCATACTTGACCTTCAGCTCCGCCATGAGCGGCTGGAGGTCCTGCATCTTCTTGGCGGCTCGGGCCTGTTTCCGTCCGAGCGGAAACAGGATCAGCCGCACGACGACCGTCAGCAGGATGATCGAGATGCCCCAGTTCCCCTGCCGGCCGCCGAACAGGCCGGCGAGATACTCCGTCACGGCGTGGATCCGACTGAGGAGCGGCCGGATGAAGTACTTGGACATGAACGAGGCGCCGAGATCGCCAACCACCCAGAGGTGCCAGCCCTTGCGGTACGACGCCAGGTCGGTTGCCTGATAGGCTGCGAGTGTGTCGACGAGCTTCGGCCCGGCGAACACGCGGTACGAGTGCGTCACCTTGCGGTTCTCACCGAGTTCGATCGGCTTGGAATCGAGCTCAACCGAGACATCGGCCTTTTGCCAGTCCTTGCCGGGAACGTCGTCGGCGAGGACGGCACGGACCTCGTCGAGCTGACTTTTCTCCGGCGAGTCGGGCACCGGCACCGGTTGGAGGAACACGGCGAAGTACTGGTTCTCGACACCGGCGTAGGCGATCGGTCGCGTGAAACGCTCCGGTTCCTTGCCCGGTTGCGCCTTCTTGACGACCTCGTAGGCACTCGTCGTGTCGATCTCGATGGAGCCGGCGGCGTCCACCAGTCCGAAGAAGACGTCGCGGAAAGTTCCCGTATACCACTCCCCCTCGATGGGCAGCCGCTGGGCCCGAACAACTGGTACGCGACGGTCTGCTCGCTCGTGGGGCTGGCGAACTCCAGGTCGAGCTCGAACCCGTCCTGTCCTGGCCAGAGGCGGTAGACCTTCGTCACGGTGAGACCAAGGTCCGGGTCAACAAGGGTCTGGAAGCGGACTTCCTGTCCCTGGATCGCCTTTCCACCTCCCTGGGACGGCCGGGTCACCTGGTGAACGGCCCGTCCTTGCTCGTCCCGAACGACCTCCCAGAGTCGCCGCGCGAGGACGTATGACTTCGTGTCGGCCCGATCCAGCTCCTCGTCTGTTCCGAGGCCCTCGCCCTGTGCCGGGTCGGTTTCCTCCTCCGCCAGACCCTGTTCCTGCTCCCCGAGCATCCGGGTCAGGCTCATCGCGAAGGACAGCGGGCTCGGTGACTGGGATGGCCCTCGGGCTGGATCAGCACCAGCGGCCGATCGTGGGGGCGGCCTTCCTTGAGCTCTGCCTCGTAACGCGAGGAGTAGAGCGATTCAACCGCCGCCCCGCGCTGGCAGAGGTGAACTTCAAGGTGGTAGGGGGACGAGTGCTCGGCCGATCCCAAGACGAGTTCGGAGGCGGCCGCCAGCTCGACCTTGGGCCGGTCAGCAGCGGCCGGTTCCGGCTCGACGTCTGGAGCCGGCTTGACCGGCTCCGTCGCGGCCACCGCCGTGTCCGTTTCCGTGTCGTTTTCGGTGTCCTTGACCGTGGCGTCGGCCCTGGCATCGGTGGCGGGCCGGGCCTCGTCCGGCGCGCCTTGGTCGCATCCTTCGCCACGGGAGGCTTGGGAGCGGGCTTCGGCAGCATTCCCATCCGATCCAGGGCGAACTGCGTCCCGAACATCAAGCTGACGGACAGGACGAAGAACAGGACCAGACGCTTCTCCATGCTCATCGGATGGGGGCCTCAGCTGCGTTGGCGATCAATGGGCAAAAAGACGATAGAGCACGTTCAGGTCGCCCGGGTTGACGGGCGTTCAGAAGTTCGAGCGCTTCGGGGCCGACGGCCCGGCGTCGTTCCTCTTCTTGGTCCAGAAGGAGGTTCGTCGCGGTCGCGACGAGCTTGGGTCATCGACCCTGGCGAAGACGGTCGCCGAGAAATGGCTCAAGTTCGGCGATGTCGTAAATCTTCTTGATGGTCGTCTCGAAGTCGTAGGGTAGGCGGCGGAACGTCAGCTTGATCGGCCCACTCGAAGAGGTGAACTCTCGCGTGTCTCCCTCCTCCGACGCGGAGAGATCGACGCCGGCCGGCATGCCGTCATCGAGGATGGCATAGCAGGCTCGCGGGTCGCCATCCCTGGGCTGACCGACCGACCCGACGTTGATCATGACCTTCCCTTCGCCGAGGGTATACTCGTTGTCGATCTCCTCGGGGGCGTAGAACTGGAAGCCCTCGGTGAAGATCCCGGGGACATGGGTGTGCCCCTGGAAGCAGTATTTCTCGACGAGCTGGAAGAGACGCTCCATCTTGCGATGGTTGTAGATGTCCTCGGGGAAGATATACTCGCTGAGCGGGTTTCGCGGCGACCCGTGAACGAACAAAAACGGGCCCATTCGATGCGTCCGAGGGAGTTCCCCGAGAAATTCCCAGCGACGCTCGTTGTTGACGCGATCGTTTGGGCTTTCGAGCTGCTCGCGGGTCCAGAAGATGGCGCGCTCGGCGCCGATGTTGAACCCATCCGGATCAAACAACGCCCCCTGGTCATGGTTGCCAAGGAGCGTGGTATTGCAAGACTCCATGACTCGATCAATGCATTCGCGAGGATTTGGTCCATAACCAATAATGTCGCCGAGGCAGAAGATTTCCGTGATCCCCTGGGCCTGGATGTCCTCCAGAACGACGTCCAGGGCTTCCAGGTTGGCGTGAATATCGCTGATGAGGGCGCGGCGCACCGGGGAGGACTCCGGGGAGGACGGGGCGCGAGGAGGGACTGCGCTCGGCATTCCTGCAAGCTACGAATCTTCTTAATCTACAGGCCGCCGTTGGCGCGGGTCAAGGTCAAGCACACGCCGCCACGTCGTCACAAGGCCCCTCCATGCACGGAATAACACCGTTGAAACTGCTGGCCCTCGATACCTCGACGCTCCAGGCCGCGCTGGCGGTCCTCCGCGACGACGGCGCGACCTTCAACACGCATACCGAACCTACGATCCGCCACGGTCGCGCCTTGCTCCCGACGCTCCGCGACCTCCTGTCCCGTGCGGACTTGCGCCCCGGCGACCTGGATGCCGTCGCGGTCGGCCTGGGGCCGGGATCGTTCACGGGGCTCCGGATCGGACTGACCGCCGCGAAGGCCCTGGCCTATGCGATCACCCGACCGTTGATCGGCCTCGACAGCTTCGACGCCCTGGCCCGCAACGCCGACGACTCCTCGTTGCGAATCTGCGTGGTCGCGGACGCCCAGCGCGGTGAACTGTTCGCGGCCGAGTACCAGCGAGCCGCTCCTGGAGAGCCCCCGATCCGTCAGGGGCCGACACGGATCGTTTCGTCCGCACCGTTCTGCCAGGCACTACCCGACGGCACGTTGGTCCTGGGGCCGGCGCTGGAACGACCTGCTCTGGCTCTCCCTGACCATCTGATTCGCGCGACCCCGGACCAGAACCACCCGCACGGGCTACATCTGCTCGCCCTGGCCCACGAGGCCTACCTGTCAGGACACCAGGATGACCCCTGGTTCCTCGAACCGGTCTACATTCGTCGCAGTGCGGCCGAAGAGAAGCAAGCCAGCCAACAATCCGGGAACGGCATCGGATGACCCTGTCGTCTTTCGTGCCGATCTCTCAACGTGCCGGACCGAGGCCCTGGAACGGATGATGGACGATCAGGCCCGAACAAAGTCCGCGTACTCGCTCCAGTGGAACCGGTTCCGGATCCTTCGACCGGAAGAGGACCGGGCGACCTTCTACAACCGGACCGGGTTGGTTCCGGAGGACCTGGATCGGCGCCTGGTGCTTGATGCCGGCTGCGGGATGGGGCGTTATGTGAGGATCGCCGCGGACGCCGGCGCCCGCGTCATTGGGCTCGACCTGAGCTGGGCGTTACAGGCGGCTCGCGAGTTGACGGCGTCGCAACCGGACGTTGCCTATGTGCGGGGTGATCTGCTCCGACCCCCGCTGCGACCGGGTTCGTTCGATCACATCTACTCCCTCGGAGTGCTCGACCACACGCCCGACCCGCGCGAAGCGTTTCTCGGCCTGGCCAGGTTGCTCAGGCCGGGGGGCCGGATCGTCGTCTGGGTCTACCGTCGCGAGCGTCCCTTGCTGGAACGGATCATGAAGGCCCATCGCGCCATTTCGACCCGTCTGCCCCTCGGCGTGCTGGTCACTCTGAGCCGTCTCTTGGCGCCGGTCGGGGCCTGGAAGTCGCGGTTGATGGCGAGCCCTCGCCGCTTGATCGCAAGGTCCGGGGTCGCCCTGAACGTCCTGACGATCGGGGTGTCGATGCATCCCGACCCGGAGGTTCGGGTCTGCGACACGCTCGACTGGTATGCCCCGAAGTACCTCAGTTGGCACTCTTTCGAAGAGGTGGTCGGCTGGTTCCAGGAGGCGGGTCTCGTGGAAGTCACGGACCTCTCCCCCGGACAGGTCTTCTACCACGAGGGGCAAGGCAATGGCATCAACGTCTCAGGACGGCGTCCCGATAAATTGTGAACGCCTCGTTGTCTCTTGACCGGCCCACCAAACCGCGTCCTCAACGCGACACCCTTGCGACGACCCCAGGAGGGTCGCGTCGGCTCACCTGGCTTGATCGTCGGTCAACGTCCTCCTAGACTCCCCCATCGGGGGATTCCGGACGACGCGAGCGATTAAGGGAGGAATCGAGATGGCGGGACCGAACCAGAACGAGCAGGACGGAAGCAAGGCATCCGATCCCAAGTGGCTCACGAACCAGCCCGATCCGTGCGCGATCGTTCTGTTCGGCGCCACGGGGGACCTGACCCACCGCAAGCTCGCACCGGCATTGTACCACCTGGCCCGGGCCGAACATCTCTCGGACGACTACGCCATCGTCGGGTTCGCCCGACGAGACTGGGACGACGATCAGTTCCGGGAGACATTACACGCCACCATCCCCGATCAGACGAACGATCCCAATCTGGAGGAGGCCTGGCCCGAATTCGCCCGACATGTCGTCTTCACCTCCGGCACGTTCGACGACCCGGACGCCTACGCTCGTCTCAAGGAGACGCTGGAAAAGGTCGACGCGACACAAGGGACGAAGGGAAATCGGCTCTATTACCTGGCCGTGGCGCCGGAGTACTTCGCAACGATCGTGGACCATCTTGGTCGTGCCGGTCTGATTTATCCCCATCAACTCGCGGACGATGGCCCGTGGAGCCGGGTGGTGGTCGAGAAGCCCTTCGGCCACGACCTCGCCAGCGCGCACACGCTCGCGCGCGACCTCTCGAGGACGCTGGACGAATCGCAGATCTACCGGATCGACCACTATCTCGGCAAGGAAACCGTCCAGAACATCATGGCGCTTCGGTTTGCTAACGCCATCTTTGAACCGATCTGGAACCGGGAGCATATCGAGTCGGTGCAGATCACCGTTGCCGAGGAGGGAGGGATGGCCGGGAACCGTGGGTCGTACTACGACACCTCGGGCGCGCTCCGGGACATGGTCCAGAACCACATGCTCCAACTCCTATGCCTGGTGGCGATGGAACCGCCGGTGAACCTCTCGGCCGATTCCGTCCGCAACGAGAAGGTCAAGGTTCTTCAGTCGCTCCCCCACTGGTCTCCAGAGCAGGTCGAACGCAACGTCGTCTGGGGGCAGTACACCGCCGGTTCCATCGACGGTCAGCCTGTTCTCGGCTATCGACAGGAGAAAGGCGTTTCGCCCGACTCGCGCACCGGCACCTACGTCGCGCTGCGAATCAACCTGGAATCCTGGCGCTGGGCCGGTGTGCCGTTCTACCTGCGAACAGGCAAGCGGCTTCCCAAGCGGTTCACCGAGATCCTGGTCCGCTTCCGACGCCCGCCGACGCCCCTGTTTATCGGCCCGGACTACTCCGATCCCGGCTGCCCCAACGAGCTTATCCTGCGGATTCAGCCCAACGAGGGGGCCAGCCTGTCATTCCAGGCGAAGATCCCCGGCTCGCGTCGGCGTTTGCAGGAGGTCCGCATGGACTTCGATTACGGAAGCTCGTTCGCCGACCGCCCTCCGGAGGCGTACGAGCGACTCCTGCTCGACGTCATGCTCGGCGACCCCACCCTGTTCACCCGCACCGACGAGGTGGAGAACGCCTGGCGGTTCATCACGCCGATCCTCGAAGCCTGGGAGCGATCCGACGAGCAACCCGAGTTCTACGCCCCGGGGACCCAGGGCCCCAGGACCGCGGATGCCCTGCTCGCTCGCGACGACAATCGCTGGCGGAGGATCTGACGGGAAGATGTCACGTCGACCCGTGTCGATGCGTCCTTCCTCGCGTCCCCGACGAAACCGGCCGGCCCGGGCGCGATGCCCCGGACTGGGCGGATGGTACTGGACCGCCAGCCCGAAAAACGCGGGTGGTCGATCGACCGAATCTCCTTTGGTCATCAGGCATTGGACATCGGCGATACCCATGTATTGAGGGTTGTCGGTCCAGTACGGTTGTGGTCGTGGGTCCTCAACGACAGGATCACCGATGACAGCCGTGGGATGTTCCTGGTCCGTTCTGTCATGAGTCATCCTGTCATTCTTGTGATTGGCGGTCCCGTCGTCGGCCGTCCTCAAGAGGATTTGGCCCCTTCCTGAATGAGGATCTGCCGTGCCCGGGCCCCATCGGC
Organism: uncultured Isosphaeraceae bacterium; assembly: GCA_963779675.1. Lineage (GTDB taxonomy): Bacteria > Planctomycetota > Planctomycetia > Isosphaerales > Isosphaeraceae > CAVZZM01. The sequence continues at coordinate 39,096 of CAVZZM010000008.1, read as the reverse complement.
ATCCTCGGTAGTGACGGCGACGAGGACATGCCCCTTGTGGATCCGATCGGCGTAACCGGTGGCCTCTTCCTCCGGAATACCGGCGCCGACAAGGCCGCCGATCAGGCCGCCCGAAACCCCGCCGATGCCCGCGCCGGTCAGGGCCGCGGCCGCCGTGCCGGCGGACGTCACGGCCCCGGTGGCCAGGCTGCCACCGATCAATACCGGGCCGACCCCGGGAATGATCAGCGTGCTGCCGACCAGGGCCAGGCCGATCAGGGCCCCCACACCGGCACCGGAGACGGCGCCGGCGGTTGCGCCCTCGGCGCTCAGGTTGTCGGTCCCGGTGGTCTCAGCCAACTCGCCGGACTCGCGAGGATCGCGCATGGCCACCCCGATCGCGTCCCGGTTGAACCCGGCCGCCAGCAAGCGTTGAACGGCATCTTCCGCCGCGTCACGCGTCTCGAACATGCCCACGATGGTCCGCATCGAGAACCTCCACTTGAATCAATGAGGTCGTGATCTCTATCTGATGGGTCAACGTCGCATGACGTTGCCTTCCCGATCGCCACAGGTCGCCCGGTTCGCCCATCCCTTGAGGGCTGTCGCCGGGAACAAGCCGTAACGATCGGGGATCGCAAACCTCGCGCCAATGATCTTGACCGTGGGGCGCGATCCGTCGTGTGACGACTCTGCGACCTCCACCCCAGGTGCGGGAGGCCCGGTCGTCATGAGGACCTGCCCTGTCAAGACTTCCCGTGGTTCCGGAAGGAAGACTCGAGGCCCATCGTGGGCGCGGCGGTCCCTGAAGTTCTGGGCGACCTGAGCCGGTTTCCCCCACGGGCGACGCCAGCTAACCCAATCAAGAGGGTTGGTGGAGGACATGGGTTGACCGCGAATCGTTCTGGTAAAGTGAGGACCAACCTCAATGACGCGGAACCGGACGGAGGCGCGAATCCCTTAGCCGGTTCCGGACTCTCCTCACCGGGTTCCTGATACTCCGAAGGAGCTTTGATCTTCCATGTTGCAACGAACCACCAAGACGGCGGGGGCTCGGTCGGTGGCGAATCTCGCGGCCTTCCGTCTGCTGATGTTGAGTGCCGCCGCGATCAGCCTCGGTGCGGGGCCGTTCCCGGAGGGGCCGGCCGATCCGAACGTCCGCCTGCTGATCGGGAACTGGCAGCCCGGCGAGAAGGACGCGAGCACGACGGCCGCGGAGACGCCCAGTCCGCTCCACGCACCGTTCGGGGTGGCCTTCACTCCCGAGGGGCGCATGGTCATCGTCGAGTTCGATGGCGGACGCGTCTTGACCTACGACGAGACCACTGAGAACCTCCGCACGATCGCCGGGAAGGGCGCTATCGGCTACTCGGGAGACGGTGGACCGGCGCGCGACGCTGTCTTCAACTGCATGCATAACGTGGCGGTGGCCAGGGACGGCACGATCTACATCGCGGACTCGTTCAATCGCGTTGTCCGGGCGATCAACCCGAACGACGGGACCATCCGCACAATCGCCGGGACCGGACAATCCGGCGATGGGGGGGACGGTGGTCCCGCGACGGCGGCGACCTTTCAAGACATCATGTGCGTGAGCCTCGACCCGCCGGGCCGGCATCTCTACCTGGCCGACATCCGTAACCACCGCATCCGAACCGTCGACCTGGAGACCGGGATCGTCCGTACCGTTGCCGGGAACGGTGAGAAAGGGGTTCCCGAGGACGGGTCGAAGGCAACGGAGGCACCCCTGGCGGATCCCCGAGCCGTGGCGGTTGACAGCGACGGGCACATCTACATCCTGGAACGAGGCGGCCACGCGCTGCGTGTTGTTGACCCCGACGGCACGATCCGCACGGTGGTCGGCGATGGCCAACCCGGTTATGTCGACGGGCCGGGACGTGCCGCCCGACTGAACATGCCCAAGCATCTGACCGTCGATGAGACGGGGTGCGTCTTCATCGCCGACGACGAGAACGCGGCGATCCGTCGCTACGATCCCCGATCCGGTCGCGTGGACACGGTGCTGGGTCGCGGCCACGGCCTTCCGACCGTCGAACTGCTCCATCCCCACGGCGTCTGTGCCCGCGGTCGCGACCTGTATGTCGTGGACACCCGTCACGACCGGATTTTTCGCATTGAAGGAGTTGTGAAGCCGGAGTGAGTAGGTCGCGATCGCTCCGGTACACGCGGAGGAGAATCCTCCTTCATGTCCGGACTGTCGAACGCGCGGCAGAAGACGGCGTCGATCGTGCCCCGGTATTTCTTGACTCAACTCCGTTGGGCGGGCCGCCACGTCATCGGGACGTATGGGCCATCGGAATCACCAGTTTGGGAACCTCAACCGCGAGTGCCGTGCCGTCATTTCAAAAGAATGGCACTTCGATCCGTAGAATGGCGTGCAAACCGTTTCGTGATACCCGAGGAAGAGATCGGGTACGAAGGGGTTTCCCGCGCAGCGAAATGGCTCGTGCCAGGAGGGCACGAGCCATTTGTCAACCATCCGCAAAGCGGAGAGGGAGGGATTCGAACCCTCGGTACGCTTTGACACGTACACGGCATTTCCAGTGCCGCACCTTCGGCCTCTCGGTCACCTCTCCAACGATCGACTAACTGTCTGCTATCGTGGCTCTTGCGTCAAGAGAGATTGCTCCCGTCCTGAACTCGTTCGCTCTCTGTCGCCACTCCGGCGGACGGCTTGGTCGGTAGTATAACGGATGTGTGGCGGTCGTTGCCAGGGGCCATGCGGCCTTCTGGAAGTTCAGTCGGGCGACGTCGAACTCCGGCGCATGAATGATAGTGGTTGAACCCTTCCAGTCGACGTTTCCATGGGAACGTTCTTCTCGACGAGTTCGACCGCGATCTCGACGAAGAGAGACATTCTTGCCTTGCCGGTGTGATTGGCCAGATCCGCGTCGTCGAGCCGCATGGCTTGCACGAGACGTTACTGAGACCGAGGGCTGTCCAGGGCGGATCACGGCGGTCCGGGCTGGGGATAGTTCTTCGAGGCATCGTCGAGAACCAGCACCCAATCGGGGCCCTCGGCGGGAGGGCGGAATTCCTGGCGGCCTTTTCTTGGGAATCGACCGGCCTCCTGGGCATGGCCTGTCCTGGGGTCGTACCAGGACGCAACGATTTCCCGCCCCGACAGCCTCTCCATGTCGATGGTGACCGGCTGGGAGGTCGGTAGGTAAATGAAGGCATACGACCCGTCATTCCCACGGCTGGCCTGGCGATGGCGGCCCCCCTGTCCCGGGATCACCGACGATCAGCGATTGATCGGGGATGCGGTCGAGATAAGGGCGTGAGAGGAGCAGGTTCTTCGCGTGTTGCATCTGGTGGGAGGCCGGGAGATCGAGGGCCTTTTTCCAGGGGGTGCGGGCGGCGCTGATGGGGGGCCGGCCCGGCTGCCACATTTGCCAGATGTCGTGGCAGCCGTAGGTGTGGCCGCAGGCGCCGGCGAACAGGGCCCAGTAGGCGGCCTTGCGGACGTCGTGGGCGTCGAACCAGCCGTTCTCGGGCTTCCAGTTGATGGGGTGGTCCTCGTATCGGGGCTCACCATCGAGGACCGGCTTGATCGGCGTTCGGTCGTAATCCTGCCGGATCATCGCGTAATTGGCGATGTCGAGGGCGCCGTGGCCGGACTGGATCATGTTGAAGTCGAGCCAGTCGGCGTCGTGGAACCATCGGGAGGAGCCGCCGCCACCGGACGGGTGATAGGTCATCAGGTGGGCGCCGCCGTCCCCCGCGTTCAGGCCGTTGGCCATCGCCTCGACGATCGCGCGGTGGGCGTCGGACTCGATCGGCCGGTCGCCGCCGAGGACCCAGAGGACCTGCTGGTCTCGGTAGCGCGTGCCGAGGAACTTGCCATAGGCCCGCGCGTTCTTCGGTGTGAAGACCTCCGGGCCGACGCCCCACTTCTTGTTGAACTTGTCGCCCCAGGTCGGCAGCATGCCGACGACCATTCCGAGTTCACCGGCGCGCTCGACGATCCAGTCGACGTGCTCAAAGTACTTCGGGTTCGGTCGGGTGGGATCGTCGTCGATCAAGGGCGTATGACCATAAGCGTTTGGGACGTGCAGCCCGTCCAGTTCCGCCAGCACGACGGCCTGGATGACGGTGAACCCCTTGCCGGCCCGGTCGCGGAGGTACAGATCGGCCTCCTCCCGGTTGAGGCGGTGGAACAGTTCCCAGGCCGTGTCCCCCAGGTAGAAGAAGGGGGAACCGTCCTCGTGGACCAGGACGCGGTGGTTGTCGCTGACCTTCAGCTTCGGGGCCTCTGCGCGGGAGGAGGTTCCCGGTAGGCCGATCAGGACCAACGACGCCAGCCCGAGCAGCACCGTTCGCGATAACACCAACATCGGGGTTCTCCAGAGAGGAAAACACAGCGAATCAGGAGACACCAAACCGAGAACGATGCCCGAGCAGGCCGTCAATCCTGCCGCGCCATGATCCGTAACGCGATGTCTTCACTGGTACTTCGGCGAATCGCAGCGTCGTCGGTCTCGTCGGTCGCCTTCAGGTCTTCCGCCGCGACGACCCCGCCCGAGCGGGTGTCGACCCACTCGGCGCGGTAGCGACCGGCGGGCAGGTCGAGCCGGAGGTCGGCCTGTTCCCCGCCATCGAGGAAGAGGGCGTACTGCCGTCCCGGTTCGACCAGGGCGAACGCGCGGGTGCCCTTCGGGAGATCGCCCCGGACGATGGAGGGCAGCGGCTTCATCCGGAGGAAGTCGAACCCCTCGACGAAACCGCTTCAGGATGGCCAGTTGCTTGCGCAGCTCGGGACCGCCGCCGCCGGGATTGGGGGCCTCGACCTTCGCGGCGCCGTTCTCGTGGTCGGTGGTGAACGAGTAGTCGAGGTTCGAGTACAGGGCGCCGCCGGAGAGCAGGAACTTCCACGCCTCCTTGCGGTAAGGCGCATCGTCGTTGCCGTCGAAGCCGGTCTCGTCGTCCCCAAGGGCCTTGTTCAGCCCGTAGTTGTCGAGCGCCGCGGCTGGGTCGGCATAGTGGAAGTTGAACAGCGAGACGGCGGGGTTGGGGTTCTCGATCTCTGGCCTTGTCGTTGGCGATGTTACGGGCGATCAGGTGCGTCGTGCCGATGTCGCTGTTCGGTTTCGACGATCGTCGGCGATGACGCGGTCCTGCCAGTCGCCGGTGACGCCGCCGAAATACGGCTCGTTGCAGACCTCGAAATAGACGTTGTCGAACTCGCGCAGTTCACCGACGGCCTTGCGCACGAACGCCAACTGCTTCTCCAGCAAGTCCTTGTGCTTGAGCGTGTAGACCTCCTTGCTCGGGACGTCACCGACGCCGTTGACGTTGTTCCGGGCGTTCATCGGGTTCACCGCCCAGAGGTCCTCGTTGTAGAACGGGCAGAACAGGACGTACTCGACGACGATCCCCCGCTCACCGGCCGCGGCGACGAACGCCTTCAGCCGCTTGAAGTACGCCGGGTCGAAGCGGTCGAGGTCGAACCTGCCGTCGTCGGTCTGAACCCAGGGCGAACCGTAACGGTCCGGGCCCGGGGCGCCAGGGTGTTGTGCTGGATCCGGAACGAGCCGGGGACCTCGCGATAGGTGCCGGAGAAGGTGCGGGTCTGGTTGAACCCGTGGGACGCCAGCTCGTCGAGGTAGGGGATGAAGTCGAAGTCGAGGTTCAGCACCGCGCCGTAGTGCTCGCCGGAGGTGACCAGGATCGTCGGCTTGCCACGGAAGAGGAAGTAGTGCGGGTTGTCGGGATGCAGGGCGATCGGCGCACGACCCGGTTCGGCCGTCGGCAGCAGCATCGCCAGGAGCAAGAGCGTGCAGGACATGGACCGGGCTCCGCATGGTTCGAACGGTCGGTCAAAGGGCCTCGCGTCCCCATGATGGCGCGGGGCGCCGGCCGAGGCAAGTCTCGCGAACGCCACATACCTCGGGTTCACCCGCGTCGATTGTTCTCTCCAGGCAACACCTCGCGAGCGAGGCCGACGCCTCGGGTGATCGCGACGTAGGGTTCCCATGATGGCGAGGCCCCACTCGCGGCCGCGGCCTGGTTGCATTTCCAACACAACGGCATCAGCGACGGGCTCCTTGCCACGTCGGGAGGACTTTGACCATGCGCGCCCAACACCGTCGGCGGCCACCCCGGCAGGGCTCGGCCATCATTGAGATGGCCCTGGTCACCCCGCTGTTCGTGATGCTGCTGCTGGGGCAGCTCGAGATGATCCGGCTCGGAATGGTGACACAACTGCTGACCTCCGCGGCGCGGGAAGGCTGCCGCGTCGCCGTGATCCCCGGAAGCAATCAGAGCGACGGTCAACGCTCGCATCAACCAGACTCTGGCCAGTTCCGGCATCGACATGACCAGGGGGACGATCTCCATCACGCCCTCGAACTGGCGGAGCATCAAGCTCGGCGACCTGGACAACAAGGTCACGGTCAAACTCAGCATTTCCTACGGCGAGGTGAGCTGGCTGCCGACGCCTCAGTACCTCGGCAACCCGACCCTTCAAGCCTCGGCTACGCTCAGCAGCGAGCGGGTTCGGCCTGATTCTAATCCGTGACCCCGCGTCGAGGTCGAGAAGGTTTCGCCTGGCGAGTTCGAACTTACGGAGTGGACCATGATCGCGTCACGATCCCCGGGGCGGACCGGGCCGCCCGAACACCGAGACCGGCGCCGAGGCAAGGCCCTGGTGCTGTTCGCCATGATGCTGCCCGTGATGGTGGGCGGCATGGGCCTGTCGATCGACACGGGCATCATCGGCACGGCGAGGTCGCAGCTCTGGACCACCACCGATGCCGCCGCCCTGGCGGGGGCGATGCAGCTGGTCGCCACGGAAGCCGGCCTGGAGAACCTGGTTCGAGGCGCGGACCGCGTCGGCCGATTTCGCCCGCGCCCGCTCCAAGGCCCTGGAAGTCGGGCGATCCAACCGGGTGCTGAACGACGTCACCGGATCCTGCGGGACAACCCGAGCAACTCATCGTCCGGCGACGTGCGTCATCGGGTACGCCAATCTACCCATGTCCCACAACATGAACACCGATCCGGCCCTGAGTTCCCTGTTCAACTCCGTGCAGGTCACCGCGCAACGCAACGCCGATCGAGGCGGGAAGGTCCCCACGCCGTTCGCCGCCGTCTTCGGCTCCGACGGCGTGGACGTGTCGGTCTCGAGCACGGCGACCATCGAGAACTTCCAGATCAAAGGCTACAAACAAACCCCCAATATGAACCTCAACCTCCTTCCCATCGTCCTCGACGAACCGACCTACAAGGTGATGATCGGCGAGGATACGTCTCAGGCCCCCAGGGACGACTACACCTACAACCCGAGCGACGGGTCCGTGTCGAACGGTTCCGATGGCGTCGGCGAATCGGTCCTCTACGGTGCCAAGAAGCAGGACCTCCCCGGCAACTGGGGCACTGTCAAGGTCGGGGTCAGCAATAACAGCACGAAGACGCTCGGCGATCAGATCCGCTACGGCATCACGCCCGCAGCAAATGGCGAACATGGGGGGGGTGATCCAGCTTGACCCGGTGACTGGAACGCTCATTCTCGACGGTAATCCGGGGCTCAGCGCGGGCATCAAGGACGACCTCGAAGCCATCAAGGGCAACCCCGTCACCATCCCCATCTACCGGGACTCCGGAGGCAACGGCAACAACGCCTGGTACGAGATCGTCCGGTTCGCCAGCGTGCGCATCGTCAAGGTCCAGCTCACCGGCGGCAACAAGCACGTGATCGTCCAGCCGGCGCTGAGCTTCGGCGACCCGGGGGTCATCCTGGGCAACAAGGTGCTGGACTGGAGCAAAGGGGGCGCCGTGCGCCTGCACCTCTCTTACTGATCGGCCCCGCCACACGAAGGAGGGAACGTCCATGAATCGCCGTCATGCCCTGTCAACCACGGCCGCCGCCCTGGTGTTTCTCGTGAGCCTGTTCCCCGGCTGGTCAGGCCCCGCCGGGGCGGCCCCGCCCGGAACGACTCGGATCGAGGAGGACTGGGAACTGGTCGTCCGCGACCCCTCGATCCTCGAAGCCGGGCCGCAGGTCACCACGATCATGGCCCCCGAGCCGGACCCCGCGCGGACTCTCATGGTGTTCAACCTGAACTTCCGCGAGGAGCCGTTCCGCCAGGGCGGGCTTCAAGCCGATTGCTGGTACGACGAGTCGCAGGTCGCGGTCCGCGTCTCCGACAAGGCCTGGCCGCTGTTCTTCAGCAACGAGACGATCCGGTGGACCCAGCGTCTTAGCGTCCTGGACAACGTGCTGACCTACGAAATCACCAACGGCCAGTCCTCAAGCTGGGGGAGCTTCGGCAGCTCGGGAGACCCACTTCAGTTCAGCGTCACCACGCACGTGACCTCCCTTGAATCCTACGACCCGACCTTTTCGGCCGACAACTCGCGAGTCGGCTGGCAGGCCAACCGTGCCCAGAGCATGCGTCTGTTGCGGGTCCGTTACTACGACGGCAACAATCTGATCAGCAGCGAGGACGCCCCGAGAAACATCAATCTCAACTGGTAAACCTTCGGCTCACCTCAAGGGCGCTTGCGTCCCGAACGCTCCGGGACACTTGCTATCCGAGGAAGCTTCATCCATCGGCATCAAAAAATCGCGATCGAGCCCGCCATGCGCATGCGATAGACTGGTTATGAAGGGGAACGATCCCCATCGCCTTGCCCGACTTTGATATGCCCGCTTGATCCGCAACACGGCGAGGAACCATGAAACGCAGGCCGATGCGCCGGGCGGTCGCGCTGTTTCTGGAGAACCTGGAAGGGCGGGCCTTGCTGTCGGCGACGGCCGCGAAGCCGCTCCTCGTGGGGTTCTCCGGGGACGTGCCTTCGCGTTCGGTCGAGGTGGCGCTCGATCGATTCAACGCCCGGATCACCGAGTCGTTTCCGGACGGCCCCAGAGTGGTCGAACTCCCCGCCGGGGCCGACCTCCAGGCCGCCGTCCGCACGCTCTACCGGCTTCCCGGCGTGCGTTACGTGGAGCCGGACGCCACGATCTCCGTCGATGCGTTCTACACGAACGACCCCATGCTCGGAAGCCTCTGGGGGCTGAACAACGGCAACGACATTGATGTCGATGCGCCCGAGGCCTGGGAGGTTGACCCGGGAAGCCCGGGAACGATCGTCGCCGTGGTGGATAGCGGCCTGGACCGGGCCCACCCGGACCTCAACGGACGGGTCTGGGTCAACCGGGGCGAGATCGCCAACAACGGCCGCGATGACGACGGCAACGGCTACGTGGACGACGTCAACGGCTGGAATTTCTTGAACCGCAATAACGACCTCCGCGACCTCGACGGCCACGGCACCCACGTCGCCGGCACGATCGCCGCCACGGCCAGCAACAGTTTGGGTGTGGTCGGTGTCGCCCCGGGCGTCCTTATCATGCCGCTGAAGTTCATCGGCTCGAACGGCGAGGGTTCGATCACCGACGCCGTCTCGGCGATCTACTATGCGGTGAACAACGGCGCCCGAGTCATCAACGCAAGCTGGGGCAGCCCCGATGACTCGAAGGCCCTTGACGATGCCATCGCCTTCGCCAACACCAATGGTGTCGTCTTCGTGACGGCCGCCGGCAACGAGTCGGCCAACAACGACGTCGTCGCCAGCTACCCGCCCAGCATCCGGCTGCCGAACGTGCTCAGCGTCGCGGCCGTGGACCGCGACGGAAACCTCGCCGATTTCTCGAACTACGGCCCTGGCACCGTCGACATCGCCGCGCCGGGGGTGGACATCCTGAGCACGATACCGGGCGGTGGTTATGCCTCGAAGTCCGGCACCTCGATGGCCACGCCGCACGTCTCGGCGGTCGTCGCGCTCGTCGCCGACAGGAACCCTCGGTTCACTGCTGCGCAGCTTGTCGAGCGCGTTCGAGTCAGCGCCAAGCCGGACGCCCAACTGACGGGCAAGACGATCACGGGAGGCATTGTCAGCGCCTATCGGGCCTTGACTTACGGCACGACAACCAGCAAGGCCCCGACCACCAACACACCGCCTCCCGCGTCCTACAAGGTCGCGGACCTTCATGCCGTCATTCTCGCGTCCGACGAATTCTACGCGGTGCATGGAGGCACGTCGGAGGGGTTCCTCGACGGCCTGTACCGCGCGGTGCTGGGCCGTCCGGTCGATCCGTATGGATTGGCGGGCTGGACCGACCTGCTCCAGCAGGGTGGGACACGGGATCAGGTCGTCGCCGGCATCCTGAGTTCCACCGAGGCGTACCGTACGACCGTCGCCCGCTGGTTCGTTGAGAACCTGGGTCGCCCCGCCTGGGCCCTGGAATCGCTCAAGAACGACCCGACGGTCGTCCAGTGGGGCGACCAGCTTGCCGGCGGCGTTCGCGAGGACGTCATCCTCGGATACGTTCTGGGTTCGGAGGAATTCTACGTCCGTAACGGAGGGACGCCCGAGGGGCTCGTCGATGGCCTCTACCGTTCGCTGCTGGGCCGACCGCCCGATCCGTATGGCTGGGCGTCCTGGACCGGCGCGCTCCAGCAGGGCGGGACACGGGATCAGGTCGTCGCCGGCATCATGGGAACATCCGAGGCCCGTCGTACCACCTTCGCCCGCTGGTTCGCGTCGGATCTGAAACGCCCCGGGCCGCTCGAGATCCTCAAGACCGACCCGACCGTGGTCGTGTGGGCTGGAATCGCCGTGTTCTGAAGCACGCCCGGCGAACCTGGCGGTGGGACGGCCGCCCTCGGCTGTCGTTCCCCAGGACCGGGTTGACCTTGCTCCGAACCGGGCGATCGGGTGTACTCCAGCCGTTGAGGCAACGGAGGCGCCGATGGTCCAGGACGACCCCGAACGCTCGCCCGAACTGAGTGTCGTGGTTCCGCTCTACAATGAGCAGGAGAACGTCGATCTCCTCCATCGCCGGCTCACGGCCGTGCTGGTCGCGCTGGGGGTTCGGTACGAGATCCTGTTCGTTGACGACGGCAGCCGTGATGCCACGGCCGATCAGATCGACAACCTGCAACGGGGCGATCCGCATCTCTCCGTGCTCAACCTGAGTCGGAACTTCGGCCATCAGGCGGCGGTCTCGGCGGGCCTGGACCACGCCCGGGGCCGGGCCGTGATGGTCATGGATGGCGACCTCCAGGACCCTCCCGAGACGATCCCCCGGTTCCATCGGCTCTGGCGGGATGGGCACGACGTCGTCTACGCCGTCCGCCGCCATCGCAAGGAGAACCCATTCCTGCGGCTGGCCTATGCCACGTTCTACCGGCTGCTGGGGGCCATCAGCGAGCTGGAGATCCCACTCGACAGCGGCGACTTCTGTTTGATGGATCGGAAAGTCGTCGAGGCCCTGCGGGCGCTCCCGGAGCGGATGCGGTTCGTGCGCGGTCTACGCTCCTTCGTCGGGTTCCGCCAGGTCGGCCTGGAGTACGAGCGGTCGGCCCGCGCCTCGGGAAGGCCCAAGTACACGACGGCCCGGCTGATCGGCCTGGCCATCGACGGTCTGGTCAGCTTCAGTGGTTACCCATTGCGGTTGGTGACGTATCTGGGTCTGACGGCGGCTGTCGTGGCCGTCGGCTTGATGGGATGGGCGCTGGCCGACGCCCTGGTCAACCACACCGCGCCCGGGGGTGGGCCAGCCTGATCAGCATCGTTCTGTTCATGGGGGCGTTGCAACTGGTCTGTCTCGGGATCATCGGCGAGTATATCCGGTTGATTTTTTTGGAGTCGAAACAGCGCCCGACGTATATCGCCGCTCAGTACCAGGGCTACGACGACGCCGGAGCGGGGCTCGTCGAGGTCAGCTCGGCACGCCGTCGGGTCGATGCGGCGGGAGCGATCCCCGAGCGCGGCCCCCACCTTGTCGCGAACCGCGTGCAAGGGGCCTCCTCGTGATCGTCACCTGGAACCGGGGTGACGCCGGGTCGCACATGCCCCAGGAAATCCTCGTGGCCCTGTCGAGGTCGGTCCGCCGCCATCCCTGGTGGCGTGCCCGTGCCCGCCTCACGGCCGCCCTGCTCTTTCGCCTGGGATTGCGGCCTGGCGACCGTGTCCTCGACGCCGGCTGTGGTTGGGGTGTGACCCTGGAGCATCTGGAACGAACTGGCTACCGCGTTGACGGTCTGGATGTCGCCCGAGATGCTCTGGAAGCCCTGGATCGCCGACGACCCACCCGAACGCTGATTGAGGCCGACCTGACCCGCGACCTCCCCGTCGATCCTCAACCGGCCAACTACGATGCCGTGCTGGCGCTCGACGTGCTCGAACACCTTGACGACGACCGCGCCGCCGTGGCCCGGCTCGGTCAACTGGCGAGGCCCGGTGGCGTGGTGGTTGTCAGCGTGCCTGCCCTGCCGGAACTGTTCGGCGAGTTCGACGCGGTCCAGGGACATCGCCGGCGCTATGTTCCGGAAACGTTTCAGACGGCCTTCGACGGCAATGGACTGGAGCTGTTGTCCCTCTTCTGGTGGGGCGGCTGGATGGTCCCCCTGCTCCGCCGCCGGGCGAGACGCGCGACCGCCCGGCCCGGAGAGCCGGCCTCGGTGGTCTATCAACGCTACCTGAGACTTCCCCCCTGGCCGGCGCCGCGGATTTTGAACTTCGCGTATTCTCTGGAACAACGCCGCGCACTCGATGGTCGGCTCCGAACCGGCACCTCACTCTTCGCCGTGGCACGACGCCCCACCGCGGCACCAACGTCGAATCCGAGAACCTTGGCGGGCAAATGAGGTTGCCGTGACTCACGCCAGCCATTGAAATGATTCGTTCGCCTGGCTGATCCGAGATCAGACGGGCTCGACAGGCATTGTGGGCTCGCCCCGCGGCGGGAGAGGGAGGACGCGTGGGTCGATTTCTGCTGGTGGCGCCGGACATCATCAAGACGGGCGGGATGGATCGGTGCAACTATGCCCTGGCCTCCTATCTTGCCCACCGCGGCGATGACCTCGATCTCGTCGCCTGCCGGGTCGAGGACGACCTGAGGGCGTGCCCCAACGTCACCTACCACCGCGCCGCTCGTCCTCTGAACGCCTACTTGCTGGGGGTTCCGTTCGTCCACCGGCTCGGTCGCCGCCAGGCCCGGGAGATCAGTCGTCAGGGTGGCCGGGTGATCGTCAACGGCGGTTGCTGCGACTGGGGGGACGTCAACTGGGTCCATCACATAAACGTGATCGACAAGCCTCCTGCGATCCGCAACCCGATCTGGGACTTGAAGAACCGCATCGCCTACAACGTCTTCAAGGAGGAGGAGCGGCGGATCATCCCGAAGGCGCGGACGATCATCACGACCTGCGAGCGAACCCGCAACGACATCCTCCATCACTTCGACGTCCGGCCCGAGGTCGTCCACCCGGTCTACCTCGGCATCGACCCGGCCCTGTTCCACCCCTCCGATGCCGCGGAACGTGCGACCACACGAGACCGCGTCGGCTGGTCGCACGACCGGCCCATGCTCCTGTTCATCGGCGCCCTGGGGAACCGTCGCAAGGGGTTCGACATCCTGTACGACGCCTGGAAGGCTTTGTGTGCCGAGCCGTCTTGGGATGCCGACCTCTCGGTGATCGGCCGGGGGACCGAACTGCCACTCTGGCAGGCCCGCGCTGTCGAGGACGGTCTGGAGAAACGGGCCCACTTCCTCGGCTTCCGCCCCGACATGGCCGACTTGCTCCGCGCCGCCGACGCCCACGTCTTGCCGTCGCGGTACGAGGGGTATTCGATGGTCACCCAGGAGGCCCTGTGCTGCGGCCTGCCCGCCTTTATCACCGAGGTCGCCGGAATCGCGGACCGTTACCCGGACGAGTTGAAAAACCTGCTTCTCATCCCCGACCCCGAGGACGTCACCGACCTCGTCGCCCGTCTCCGCCGCTGGCGCGAGACGAAGGACGCCTGTCGGGCCGCTGTCGAGCCGTTCTCCGTGCGCCTCCGCGAACACACATGGGACCGGATGTCGGAGCAGATCGTCGGCCTGATTGAGAACGACGGCCCGCCTGCGTAGGATTTGGTGGAGCAGTTTGTGCATGCGTTCACGCCCGCGAACCCGTCTCCTCCAGAACTTCCATCGCGGCGTTGCGGCCGTTGATCGCGATGACGCTGCCGCCGGGATGGGTCGCGGCGCCGCAGAGGAAGACACCCGGCATCGGCGTGCGTGGTTCGAGCCGACGGTCCCACAGGAACGGCGGCAGGCACTCGCCCTGGAAGATGTGGCCGCCGGTCAGGCCGACCTCGCGCTCGATGTCGGGAGGCCCGAGAACCTGGGTCTGCAGGATCGAGTCGGGCAGGTTCGTGCAGAACCGGCCGATCGAATCGAGCGTGATCCGGCCGACCTCCTCGCGGCGGGAACCCCAGTCCCCCTCGGCGAAGGCATACGGTACGTACTGGGCGAAGACGCTCATCGTGTGAACGCCCTGCGGCGCGACGCTCGAGTCGTGGACCGTCTGGAAGTACAGCTCGGCCCAGATTCGAGGTGGCAGGCCGCCTGACCTGCGCGGTTCGGTGCGCTTCGTGCCACTCGGCCTTGCCCAGGGGGATGTTGATTTGCCCCAGGTGGTGTGGCTCGAACGTGCCGGGACGGGCGCGGAAGTTCGGCAACTCATACAGGGCGACGTTCATCTTGACCGTGCAACCTACCTGCGGCACGGCCTCGACGCGGGCATCTTCCAGCCCGGATCGGCGGCCTCGCCGAGCATGCGGAGTGTGGCCCTCGGGTCGGCGTTCGAGACGATCACCGGCGTCTCGATCCGCTCGCCCTCCCTCTAACACAACGCCCCTGCCCGGCTCGATCCGCGCCACCGGCACGCCTGTCGCGACCACGGCCCCGGCCTCCCGGGCGGCGTCGCACAGGAGCATCGAGATCATCCCCATGCCCCCCTCGACGTACCCCCACAACCCGGCGACGCCCCCCAGTCGGCCCGACTGATGGTGGAAGTGGATCGACGCAGTTCCCGGATCGTGCGGGCTGGCGTTCGTGCCGATGACCCCCTGCCCCAGGTACGCGATCTGGAGCCGCTCGTCGGACAGGTAACGCTCGACGTACTCGACCATCGACCAGTCGAACAGCATGCCGATCGCCTCGGCGTCGCCCCTTGAGCCGGTCCTCGATCTGCCCTCGGTCGGTGCTCGTCCCGATCCAGAGGTCGCCGTCGCCGTCGGGTCGCAGAGCATCGCGAAGCCGTCGCTTGACGTCGGCCATCGCCCGCCAGCCCGACACGTCCCCAGGCGACAGCCGGCGGATCTCCGCCTCACACTTCGCGTCGTCGTCCCAGAGCTGGATGCTCTCGCCGTCATCGAACGGCACGAACATGCCGGCGTCGGAGACCGTGAACCGGAACCCGCGCGCCGGCAGGTCCAGCTCCTCGATGACGCGACGGTGCAAAAGCCCGACGAGGTACGCGCACGGCGACACCCGGTAACCCCCCGGCCACGGCTCAGTCGATCGTGCAGGCCCCGCCGACTCCGCTTGCGGGCCTCCAGCACCAGGACGTTCTTCCCAGCCCGAGCCAGATAGGCGGCGCAGGTCAGGCCGTTGTGCCCGGCGCCGACGACGACGACATCCCAGCGCCGCGCCGATAGCTCGGCGATCGGCGCCGGCAAGCCCAGCGCTCCCAGGACATCGGCGGCCCTTTGCATCATCGCAGATCGTCCTTCCTGTTCGTCGATGAGCCTCTCAGCAGATGACCGATCCCGAACCAACCGGCCGGCTGGGCAGGGATGTCGTCCCTGGCGACGGCCCGGTCCAGGTCAAGGGGTCGTGACCTGGAGCAGCCAGGACAACCTCCCGAGGGACCCAGACCTGCTCGTTGTCATTCCGCTCCAGGACGATCCACTCATCATCCATCCGGAGGAACCTTCCCGAGAGACTGGTTTCCGCCCCGTTCATGCTGTCGGTCATCGGTGGCACGGGCAGGTCCCTTGAGGTGCCGAGCAGGTCGCGGCGGAACTGCACCTTGCAGGGTGCCCCGACCGGGGGTAACGCCCGTGCCACCATTCCCATGCCGTCGTTGAGTACGGGGCATCCCCCTGCTCACACCCGGCAGCGCCGATGATTACAGCCAGCATTACCAACCGTCGTCGCGCCGTCTTCATGAGCCGTTCCTTGATCGGGACCGTGATAAACCTCAACCCGCCGATCGATTCGTCTTCATTGCCCTGCGGATTCGCCGAAATCCGCAAAATCCTCCTATAACACTTCACGTGTCCTTTTGAACACTCTTGTAGGGGACAACCGAACATGGTATTCCGATGATCGGTAGTCATCGGATGGCCAGCAATTCTGCGGTCTGTGGGGATTTCGCTGAAGTTCGCCCCGTTCCTGGTGAGATACTGTAACGATGAGGAAGGCGCGGCGCCGGGGGGATCGCACCGCCAACATGACGGATCGCGTCCACGACCAAACGACCACAAGGGGGTGGCAACCATGGCGGACATGGACATGAGCAACGGCACGGGCCACGCTCACGACGGCGTCGCGAGGACCGGCACGCTCGACGTGGTGCGATTGTCGGACCTTGTCGACGGCCTGGAGGCCGAGTGCTTCGCGGCCCTGGTGAGCAAGACCCGCGGCGAGACGTACAAGGCCGAGCCGTTCGTAAAATGTGTCTTTCGAGACAAGCGTACCACGGTCGATGCCCCGGTCTGGGCCAATTCCCGGTTCCTGAAACAAGCGGAAACCTGGACGATCGGCGTGGCCTACCGGATGCATGTTCGCACGGAAGTCAAACCAAAATATGGACTTCAACTCGAGATCCTGAACATCCGTCCGGCCGTCCCCGAGGACGCCGACGACGGGTACGACTTCTACGATCTGGTCGAGTCTACCGACTTCGACCCTGAGAAGCTGTTCAAGACGGTTGGCGACTGCATTGACCGCTATATCGAGCAGCCTCACCTGAAGCGGCTGGTTTTGGAAATCCTGGACGATCAGGCCGAGCTCTTCAAGAAGATGCCGGCGGCGATGAATTTCCATCACGGCTACACCGGCGGACTGCTCGAGCATGTCTGGAGCATGACCCGGATCAGCGGGTTCGTGGCCGACCATTACGCCAAGTATTACGCCGGGCTCAACCCTCCGCTGGACAAGGGCGTGATCGTCGCCGCGGCGATCCTGCACGATATCGGCAAGCTCCGCGAGCTGGAGTATCACCCGGTCGCCGCGAAGTACACCAAGGCCGGCCAGTTGATCGGTCACGTTCAGATGGGCCGCGACCTGGTGCGCGAGACCGCCGGCCGCATCGAGGGTTTCCCCGAGGAGACGCTGCTCTGCCTGGAGCATGC
Organism: uncultured Isosphaeraceae bacterium; assembly: GCA_963779675.1. Classification (GTDB taxonomy): domain Bacteria; phylum Planctomycetota; class Planctomycetia; order Isosphaerales; family Isosphaeraceae; genus CAVZZM01. The sequence continues at coordinate 21,900 of CAVZZM010000008.1, read as the reverse complement.
CATCCTGGCCCACCACGGCAAGCGCGAGTTCGGCGCCCCGATCCTGCCCCAGACCCTCGAGGCGCTGATCCTTTCGTTCGTCGATGACCTCGACGCCAAGGTCAACATGGTGGCCCGGCACCGGCTCGTCGCCAACGGCGACGGCGAATTCACCGACAAGGTCTACGGCCTCGACAATCGCCGCATCTACCGGGGCATCCCGGTCGAGCCGACGGCCGTCGATCCTCCGCCCGACACGCTCTGAACGGGCCGGTTCCCGACCGTGAGGCCGTCGCAGGCCGAAAGGCCCCTGGCACTTCCAGCGTCACCGTTCTACAATCGGGTTGATTTGGGCCCGACGGTTGGAAGGTTTCAGCCGCCAGAACGAGGATCGGCCCAATCTCCGCGAATTGATCCTGAGGAGGACTCATCACGATGTTGCGCATGACCTGCTGGGCCGCGAGCCTGGCCCTGACGGCCCTGATCGGCCTCGGCTGTGGTAACGACACCGGCACGGACATTGAGAGTGACGACATGGCCCCGGTCGAGGCGACCGACGTCACCACGCCGGACGTCGTCCCGGTTGAAGGGGATGTCACCACCGAGCCGGCGGATGCTGTCATTACCGAGTCGGCGGATGACGTCACCACCGAGCCGGCGGGTGATGCCGTCACCGAGCCGGCGGGTGACGCCGCGGCGGCCAATGTCGAGCTGAGCGAGGAGGACATCGCCCAGATCCAGAAGCTGCCGGCCGACGACGTGGTCCTGGCCCTGGCCCAAAAGGTCTGCCCGGCTAGCGGCGAGCCGCTCGGCAGCATGGGCGTCCCGATCAAGGTCGAGGCGGGCGACAAGGACATCTTCGTCTGCTGCAAGGGCTGCGTCGACGAAGTCAAGGCGGACCCTGAGAAGTATCTCGCCAAGGTTGAATCGAAGTAAGCCGAGCCCAGGTGGCTCCGATCGAATCATGAGGCCTGGTCCCGCGACAGTTCACGTCGACGCGGGACCGGGTATTTTTGTTTGCCTAAAGGTCGATGACCGATGGCCAGGAACCGATGGCCGAGGCATATGGATGGCCGAGCACCGATGGTCGAGCACTGATGGTCGAGGCATGTGGATGGCCAGTCATCCAGGCCTTCGCAGGGCGATCGCGTTCATCGACCATCGGCCAACGGTCAATGCCCCTCAGTCATGGTCTCTCGGTCATCGGTCATCGTCCCTCAGTCATCGAGCGGTTCCGCGAACGCCTTCCGTCAGAAATCGTCGGGAAGCGTGACCGGGTCCCGTCGGATGATGCGGCCGAGGCGGACGTCGTAGACCCGGACGGCCAGCACGTCGGGCTCGAGGTCGACAACGGCGAAGCTGTACGACGTTTGCACGCCCGAGACGCCGTGGACGGAGCCGGGATTGAGGATGACTCGGTTGTGCTCCAGGCGTTCGACCATCGGTAGGTGTGTGTGACCCAGGACCAGCAGTTCCGCTTCGGAGTCGCCCCAGAACCGTTCGACGGACTCCGGCAGTGGTTTGTAAGGCGAGACGAACTCGGTATCGCTGACCGGCGAACCGTGATGCACCGTCACGACCCGATCGGCTCGGTTGCGGCTCAGGGAGACCGGCATCATTTCGAGGTAGGCCCAGGTCTCGTCCTTGAGCACGGCCGGCTTCCAGCCCCGGGGGCCGATCAGCCGCCGACGCTCGACGGCCCAGCGATCGTGATTGCCGCGAACGCAAGGGATCGCCCGGTCTCGGATCAGCGCCACAACCGCGTCCGGGTACGTGCCGTAGCCGACAAGGTCGCCTGTGCAGAGCAGGTCATCGATCCCGAGCGACTTCCAGGTGCCGAAAGGTCGCCTCCAGTGCCCGGATGTCGCCGTGAATGTCTCCGATCAGGCCAAGCCTCATTGAGCCGGGGAACCTCCTTGGGTTATGCTGACAGTTTCGCGAGGCGCGCCGACGCGAACGGATTCATTCTGTATCGGCCTGCCGGTCGGCCGCGGGCCGACTATTATCGCCCAGGGACGCCCCGTTTGACCATGCCCGAGTTGTCGCAACTGCGCCGCCCAATTGGTCGCCGACCACCCCGAAGCATGGGTCGACCATGTCCTGAAGTCGTTTCGCGACGAGTACTTTGAAACCTTCGACGTGGCGGCGATCGGCCGGCATCTGGAACGGATGCGCGGACTATCCAATACGTGCCCGGCAGTCGTCGAGGCCCAACTCGTCGAGCTTCCCGGCACCTGGAGCGTCGAGGTCGTCGGTTTTGACGCCTTCCAGTTCCTCGCGACGCTCGCCATGCTCCTGACGGTTCAGGGCCTGTCGATCGATGACGGCGTGGATCTTCACCTCCGAGCCGCCACCCGTGCCGGCCCGGGGCCACGCGACGAAACGACCAACGTTCGGTCTTCCCGGCCTGGGCCGTCTCGGCACGATCGGCCGCTCTCGACGCGGCGATCACGCCGGACCGCCTCCGTCGGCTGGTCGATGTCTTTCAGGTTCGTCAGATCGATCCGTCAGGGCCTCCCCCCGACTGGAATGCCTTTCGTTCCGAACTGGCCGAACTGACCTCTCTCCTGCGCGAAAACCGGTACGACGAGGTGCATCACCGACTGATCGGCCGGTTCGTGCGGACGCTTCATCGTTACCGGGGCGAGCCGGACGGGATCCAGTCCGCTCGACCTGACCATCGATCCGCTGGGGTCCGACTTCGCCACGGTCGTCCGTGTCGTCGCTCGGGACCAGCTTGGGTTCCTTTCGCTGCTAGCCGACGCCCTGGCACGCTGCGGAATCCGGATCGTCCAGGCCGACATCCGTACTGGCGACGGCCACGCCGAGGACGTTCTCTGGGTCAATGACCGCTCCGGCCGACCGATCGCCTCCGGCACCCCCATGCGTGCGCTGGAACTGACGATCATCCTGATCAAGCACTTCAGCGGCTTCCTGCCGCACGCCGCCGATCCCGAGACCGCCCTGCGGCACTTCAGCCGATTTGCCACCGAGATGATGGCCCGGCCCAACTGGGCCGAGGAGTTCGCCACGCTGGATCGCCCCGAGGTTCTCGATGCCCTGGTGCGGGTGCTCGGCGAGAGTGAGTTCCTCTGGACGGACTACCTGCGCGACCAGGCCGAGCTGATCTTGCCCCTGATCAACGATCCGTCGACCTGGGACCGGACCGTCTCGATGCCCGAGCTGGAGGCGGAGCTGACCCAGGCGGTCAACGCGGCCGACGGCACCGAGGACCGTCGCCGCGCCATTCGCCGCGTGCGGGATCGCGAAGTCTTCCGCGCCGGGCTGCGGGGGATCGTCGGCAAGGCCACGCCGGACCGCTTCGCCGCCGAGATGACCGCGGTGGCCGAGGCCGTCATCCGAGCCTCGTATCGCCAGGCCCTGGATCGAGGCCGCGTCCGAGGTCGGGCTCCCGTCCGGCGTCGAGGGCTCGCCGGGTGCCGTCGGCCCTCTGCGCCCTGGGCAAGTTCGGCGGGAGAAGAGCTGGGCTTCGGGTCGGACCTGGAATTGATCGTCGTTTACGATGACTGCGTCGCGGCCGACGCCCTGGCCGCCAGTGACTACTTCGACGCCGTCGTGCGCGGGCTGCGGGCGGTCATGGGGGTCCAGATCGGCGGCACGTTCGAGCTGGATTTCCGACTGCGTCCCTACGGCAAGGGGGGGCCTCCGGCCACCTCGTTGACGTACCTTCGAGTCCTATTACCAGCCGGGCGGCTCGGCCTGGGCGTACGAGCGCCAGGCGCTGATCCGGCTCCGCGCCGTTGCCGGGCGATCCGCGCCCTGTCACGCCGAGTCGAAGCCCATCGCGACCGGTTCGTCTACGGCCCCGAACCGTTCGACCTCGGCCGAGCTGCGGCGGATGCGGGCGATGCAGGTCAAGCAGCTCGTCGACCCGGGCACCGTCAACGCCAAGTTCAGTCCCGGCGCGCTGGTTGACGTCGAGTACTTCGTCCAGGCGCTCCAGATCCACTTCGGGGCGGCCGATCCCGTCCTTCAGGACGCCGAACACCCTGGCGGCGCTGGCGGCCCTTGAGGCCGCTGGGCGGGTCGATCCAGAATCGGCGGCGACCCTGCGGGCGGGCCACCGCTTCTGCCGCGAGCTGATCGACGCCTTGCGGGTCGTCCGCGGCAACGCCCGGGACACGACCGTCCCGCCGCCCGACTCCGAGGCCTTCACGACCCTGGCCCGCCGCATGGGCCGTCCCGACCCGGACGAGCTCCGGCGTGAGCTGCCTGAGCGACTCGACGCCACCAGCCGCCTGTTCGACCGCCTCGAGATGTTCCTGGCCGTGGCACGGCCTCGGTGTGAACGGGCCTCGTCGCTCGGGTGCAGAATGATGGAACTCACGGTCCGAAGTGATTGGATGGATGACGCGTTCCGCCGCGGCGCATTCGATCGACGAGAGTCGGCTCGTCCGACCTCCAGGTTCCGGTTGTGCCGTCGGCCCATTGAGGACAACGGAACCTACCCTTGAAACCGACAGGCGGTTTCGGGTATCACTTCCCGGAACTGCGCCGATGCCAGGGAGAACGCAACGATGACGCAGTCAACAACGAGTTGGGAGCAGCAGTTTCATGGCCAAGACTCCGAGCGACGTGCTCAAGCTGGCGAAGGACGCAGGCGCCAAGATCGTCGATGTCCGGTTCATCGACATGCCCGGGGTCTGGCAGCACTTCTCCTTCCCGGTCCAGGAGTTGAGCGAGTGCCAGTTCACCGAGGGCATGGGCTTCGACGGGTCGAGCATCCGCGGCTACCAGCAGATCCAGGAATCGGACATGCTGCTGTTCGCGGACCCCGAGACGGCGGTCATGGACCCGATGCTCGAGATCCCGACCTCTGACCCTGATCTGCAACGTCAAGGACCCGATCACCGGCGAGGACTACACCCGCGACCCGCGCTACATCGCCCAGAAGGCCGAGAACTACCTCCAGTCGACCGGCCTGGCCGACACCAGCTACTGGGGCCCGGAGGCCGAGTTCTTCGTCTTCGACGACGTCCGGTACGACCAGCAGTCGCGATGCGGCTACTACTTCATCGACTCGGTCGAGGCCGCCTGGAACACCGGCCGCGACGAGGGCGCCAGAACCTCGGCTACAAGCTCCGGCACAAGGAAGGGTACTTCCCCGTCCCGCCGGCCGACTCGCTCCAGGACATCCGCTCGGAGATGATCCTGAAGCTGATGGAGGTCGGCATGCAGATCGAGCTCCACCACCACGAGGTCGCCACCGCCGGCCAGTGCGAGATCGACATCCGGTTCGGCCCGCTGGTGCGGATGGCCGACAACCTGCTCTGGTACAAGTACATCATCAAGAACGTCGCGCGCAAGCACGGCAAGACCGTCACGTTCATGCCGAAGCCGATGTACGGCGACAACGGCTCGGGCATGCACTGCCACCAGAGCCTCTGGAAGGGCGGCAAGCCGCTGTTCTACGACGAGAAGGGCTACGCCGGGCTCTCAGCGACATGGCCCGCTGGTACATCGGCGGCCTGCTCAAGCACGCCCCGTCGATCCTCGCCTTCACCAACCCGACGACCAACTCGTACCGCCGGCTGGTGCCCGGCTACGAGGCGCCGGTGAACCTGGTCTACTCCCAGCGCAACCGCTCGGCGGCCGTGCGCATCCCGGTCTACAGCAAGAGCCCGAAGGCCAAGCGGATCGAGTTCCGCTGCCCCGACCCGTCCTGCAACCCCTACCTGGCCTTCGCCGCCATGCTCATGGCCGGCCTCGACGGCATCCAGAACAAGATCGACCCGGGCGAGGGGATCGACAAGGACCTCTACGACCTCGAGCCCGAGGAGAAGGCCCAGATCACCCAGGCCCCCGGCTCGCTCGGCGAGGTGCTCAACGCCCTGGAGGCCGACCACGAGTACCTGCTCAAGGGCAACGTCTTCACCCCGGACGTCATCGAGACCTACATCGCCTACAAGCGCGAGCGCGAGCTCGAGCAGGTCAACCTCCGGCCGGTCCCGTACGAGTACTTCCTGTACTACGACATCTGATCTGGGCCGATCCTGACCGACCGGGTCGAACCCGCCGCGACACGACGGGGCCGCCGTCCTTGATCGAGGGACGGCGGCCTCCCGGCTTTCCTGGGACTTCAAGGCAGTTCCGGTTCGTTCTCGGGGTAGAATGTCCCGTGGGGCGAGTTGTCCGATCGCCCCGCCCGGTTGTCTCGTATTCCCCCCACATCGGAGCCGACGTCATGCGTTACGTTTACGGGATCATCCTGATCCTGTTCCTGGGGCTCGTCTTCATCTTCTCGATCCAGAACCTGAAGTATGTCGAGCTAAGGTTCCTGACCTGGACGATGAGCCTGCCGCTGGCCGCGTTGATCGTGGGCAGCTACCTGCTGGGCATGGTCAGCGGCTGGACAGTGCTCGGCTTTGTGCGGCAGTCGTACCGCAAGGTCCGTGAACACGAACACCAATGATCCGGGTTCCCGCTCACGAGCTCGCCTTCAGCCGCCGGCCGGGGAGGCGATGTGCAGGTGCGTCTTCGATCCGCCACCGCGGTAGAGGTCGTACTTTGGGTCGGCGTACCGGGCGAAGAAGGCGTCGAGACGGTCCTTTAATTCGGCCTGCGTCCTGGCCTGGAGGGGTTGACCATAGAGATTGACTTTCTCATGCGGGTCGGCGGCCAGGTCGTACAGCTCGTGAGGGCCGTCGGGGTGGCGATGGACGTACTTCCATTCCGGCGTGCGGATCGCGGGTGTTCTCGTTCTCGAAAAAGGTCGACGTCGTCCCAGCCGTCGGGCTCCTCCCCGCGCAGGATCGCCGAGGCGTCCCGGCCCGGCGATCGCGGCGTCGTCCGGCATCCGATCGGCCAGGCCGAGGGCGCCGAGGAGTGTCGGATCGAGGTCGCAGGTGTCGACGATCCGGTCGGATGTCTTCCCGGCGGGAACCCGGCCCGGCTGTCGGACGATCAGCGGCACGCGCATCATGCCGTCGAAGGCCGCCAGCGGACGGGTATGGTCGCCCATGCCCCAGAGCCCGTTCTGGCCGCCGACCCAACCCTGATCGGCCGTGTAGACGACCATCGTGTCGTTGTCCAGGCCGAGCCGTTCCAGCGTCTCCAGGACCGTGCCGACGCCGTCGTCCACGCCACTGGTCTCGGCGGCCACTCGTCGGATGGCGGTGGGGTTGTTCAGGAACTGCTTGTTGTTGAACAGCCAGGGATGCATCTCGGCCCGGGGGAAGGAGGGGAACAGGGCGTCGGCGTACTCAGCGGCATGTCGGTTCCGCGCCGGCTTCAACAGCAGGCCGCCCAGGTTGTAGGGCCCGTTGTAGGTCAGCAGCAGGAAGAAGGGCCGATCACGGTTCGCCTCGACGAAGTACGACGGCGTGCTCGGTCCAGAGGTCCGTCAGGTAGCCCGGCTCCGTCGCGAACCTCGCCATCCTCGATCACCTGGCGCGTCGTAGAACGTGCTGGTATGGCCGTGGGGCATGGTGATCCAGGACGTGAACCCCTCCTGCGGCGTGCAGGTTCGCCCCGAGGTGCCATTTGCCGACCAGGCCGCAGGTGTAGCCGGCGTCGGCGAGAACCTCGGGCAGCGTGCCGGAACTCGCCGATGGTGCAATACGCATCCGGCCCCATCTGGGCCTCGTTGGCCCCGAGGTAGCGAGTGGACGCCGTGCTGCGACGGCATCAGGCCGGTCAGCAGGCTGGCACGCGTCGGCGAGCAAACCCCGTTGACGGCGAACGCCCGGGTGAACCGCATCCCCTCGGCGGCCAGCCGGTCGATGTGCGGCGTCCGGATGTCCGGGTTGCCGTAGCAGCCGAGCGTCCAGGCCCCCTGGTTGTCGGCCACGATCAGAACGAGGTTTGGCCGCCGGGCGAAGGTTTCTTCGTTCTCGATCGGCGCCGACTGGCCGACGGCGCCGAGGCCAGCAGCAGAGCGACAGGAGCCATGCGTTCGTCATGTCGGGTGCGACCTCCATCGTCGTCGGGGTGGATCGCCCACCTCCCGAGAGACGGTGGACGAGGGCCACCCTACAGGAACGGTCGCCGAAGGGCTACGGTTTACCGTGGCTCTCGCGTCCCCGGTCATGGGAACGAAGGCCACCGGAGTCACCTCGCGGCTCGTGGTCGAACCATCAAGTTGCTTCTCGATGACGACCAGGGTCTGCAAGCCCAGGCTGCCGACTGGCAGTACCAGTCGCCCTCCAGGTGCCAGTTGCTCGACCAGGGCCGGCGGGACCTCCGAGGGCGCCGCAGCCGCGATGATCACGTCAAATGGAGCGTGCTCCGGCCAGCCCCGGTAGCCGTCGCCATGACGAACCTCGACGTTCTGATAACCGATACGATTCAGCAGTCCGCGAGCCGCATCAGCCAGAGACTGGTGGATCTCGATGCTATCGACATGCTCGACCAGCTCCGCCAGGACGGCCGCCTGGTAGCCCGATCCCGTCCCGACGTCGAGCGCCCGGTCGCTGGGTTCCGGGCGGGCGAGCTGGGTCATCAAGGCAACGATGTAAGGCTGCGAGATCGTCTGCCCTTCCGGGATCGGCAGCGGGCGGTCGTCATACGCCATCGGCTGCTGCTCGACCGAGACGAACAGGTGTCGCGGCACACGCGCCATCGTCGCCAGGACCCGAGGCTCATGGATGTCTCGTGCTCTGAGCTGTTCCTCGACCATGCGAGCCCGACGGATGTCATCTACTGTGCGGTTTGGTTGGGGAACCTGCGTGCTCTTGCTCTCCATATCAACCACCGTCCTCGCCAGTATAAACGCGCAGGCCCCGAGAAGGCCGATCGCGACCGGGCGTGCGAACAACCGTCCGGCTTTCCAGTCGGCCGTACGCGGTTTTGTCCTGAGAGCATTGAGGCGGAACATCCGAACCCCTCCCCTCTCGAAGCCGGACGTCGTGAGCAACCCAGTGCTTTCGAAGAGAATTGTTCCCGCAAGATCAGGACCAGGATTCGAGTCCCCCTCTGCGACTCGGATCGTCGGAGTCCGTCTGAGCGGTTGGGTCCGCGAACCTCGAACCCACGATCCTTATCCCGCTCGGATCGATTCCGGGGCCTCATCGGAAAGATCCCGCGATCACCGACGAACACTCCGACGAAAGGATTTCCCGAAACTCAGACCGCCATCAACCTGTATCATAACGGGTCTCAGACAAACCGGCACCCATAACGCGATGGTACGCCGAGGCGTTCCAAGTTCGGGTTTCGGGAGGACGCGGCCCCTGCCGAGCCGCCCATCCCAATGGCTCGGCAGGGGCCGCGCCTTCCCGAGATGGGTGTCGGAGCGATCTTTGATTTACCCTGCCCGGGTGCGAACTCGGCGACCGTCCGGATGTTCTCCAGTGGCCAGGCATTGAGGCAGCCCGCGATTCATCGTAGGAGGCGAGGCATTGACGACGGAGGTCTCGGGATCGACCAGGCCGCCGGCAACGGGACCGCCGGGCAGCCGTGCGCCGAGGTTCGGCGCGATCCTGGCCCTCTGGATCGGGATGGTGGTGCTCCTCCAGATCTCCGCGTGGCTGTCGGGGATGCGTGGCCACGGCCTGGCCAGGTCGGTGGAACGAGGCGCGGCACGCGTCGAGTCGCGCAACATTGGCGAGGTGCCCGACGACGTCATCCGCAAGGCGATCGACACCCAGCAAGACTCCTTGATCTTCTGGGCCACCCTGCATGCACTGGGCGACTTTGTCGGCGAGCCGCTCTGGCTGTTCGCCCGAACCATCCTGACGGCAACCTGCTTCGCCGGGATCGCCGCCCTGTCGGGTCGGCTGATCCGATTCGATGCCGGGCTGGCCGGTTGTGCCGCGGCGCAGGGCTTCTGGGTGCTGGGGCTGGCCGTCCGGGTCGGGTTGATGATTGCCCTGCGGCGGCCGGATGTCGAGACCTCCGCGACCCTCCTGCTTCCCTCCGGTACCTATCCGGCCGCCCTGTGGGTCGCCCTCCAGCAACTCGACGCCTTTGCGATCCTGGGATGGCTGGTCCTGGCCACCGGGGCCTGGCGGAGGGGCCAGTCAAACCTCTTCGTCGCCCTGTTTATCTGCGCCGTCCTATGGCTCGGCGAATCAACCCTCCGAATCGGCCTGACCCTGATCCTCGGCGCCGGCATGCGGATGACGCTGATTCCGGATTGACGCACCGACAATGGTCGTTCGCATCCGCAACACGTTCTTCGGTGCTTCGGAACCCGTCATCTGGAACCTGTGGGCAGTGGGTAGTGGGTAGTGGGTAGCGGAGTTCTGGAACCTGTCATCTGTCTAGGAGTTACGCAGTTGAACCCGCCAGAATGCCACAAGCCATTGATCTGCACGAGTTTAGGCTGAACCAGCATCCGGCGGGCCGATTTCCACAACTCCATGCGGGCTCAGGACTTGAGGAATCAACTGCGTAACTCCTACTGTCATCTGTCATCTGTCACCCGACTTTGGCCCGTTTCTCCCACTTGTACGCCGACAAGGAACCCTGACTGATGTATCGTGCCTTGCTGGGTCTGCTCGGCATCACCGCTCTGGTCGCCTGCGTGGCGGCCGTCAACCTGCGTCGCGATCCCTCGGGGCTGGACCTCAACTGGCAGCTCGTCAAGCTCCCGGCCCGCGAGGTGACGCTGGGGCCTCCCACGCGCGGGCCGGTCGTCGAGACGATTACCGCTCCCGGCGAGGTCGAACTGATCGAGGAAGCGGAGATCGCCTCCCAGATCGTCGGACGGGTCGTGGCCGTGGAGGTCGAGGAGGGGGACATGGTTTCGATCGGCGATGTGCTTGTGAAACTCGACGACCTGAACGCCCGCGCCCGGCTCGACTCGACCGAGGCCCGCATCGCGGCCCTACGAGGGGCGATCCGACAGTCCGAGGCGGACCGCGAGAAGTCGCTTCGCGACCTGAACCGGCTCAGCCAGCTTGCCGGGCGCGGGGCCGTCACACCGACCGAGGTCGCGGATGCGCGCTCGATCATGGACAAATCCGAAGCCGCCTTGACCATGAGCCGAAACGATCTGGCCGAGGCCGAGGCCATGCGTCGGACGGCCCAGCAGGAGCTGGACTTCACCGTCATCCGTTCCCCGATGACCGGGGTCGTCACCGACCTGGACGTCGAGGTCGGCGAGGTCGTTATCGCCGGCACGACGAACCTGCCCGGCACGAAGTTGATGACCGTCGGCGACCCCTCCCGCATGCGGGTCCGGGCCGACGTGGACGAGACGGACGTCCCGCTGGTGCGAGCCGGTCAGCCGTCCCGCATTTTCCTCCAGGCCGACCCGTCCACGCCGATCCCTGGCCTGGTGGACCTTGTCGCACCCAAGGGAAAGTCCACCACGGACAACGTCATTTGCTTCGAGACGCTCGTCTCGATCGAACCCGGTGACTGGGCGATGAAGCCGGCGATGACCGCGACCGTCGAGATCGAGGTCCGCCGTGCCGAGGATGTTCTGGGCGTGCCCGTGCAGGCCGTCGTCCACCGCCGCCGCAAGGACCTCCCGGATACCCCGGCCGTCCGCTCATGGGCCGAGCGGAACATGGCAGGGCCTGGCGAGAAGGCACGGGAGGCCGAGGCCCGTTACGTCAAGATCGTGTTCGTGGTCGTGGACGGCGTGGCCCGCGCCCGGCCCGTCGAGACCGGCCTGAGCGACGAGCGCCGGGTCGAGGTTCGCTCCGGCCTTGGACCCGACGAGCGTGTCGTCACCGGCCCGTTTCGTGCCCTCGACGAATTGAAAGACGGCGACCAGGTGGTGGAGATGGAGCCGGATCGTGTCGGCGACGAGGCCCCGGAGCGGGACTGACGCCCCCTTTCCCTCGCGGAGGAGTCCTCGTAGGGTGGGCACCGGCCGCCTTCCACAAGGTCTGGGGCGGTTCCTACCTCACGAGGGCTCGGAGAATCACCCATGAACGTTGACGCATTGCTGGCCCGCGTTGAGGGCCTCGACTGGCTGGGCATCCCGGTCGCGCGCTGGGTCATTTTCCTGGTTGTTTTGACGGCGTTGTTCCTCGTGCTCAAGCTCGTGGCGACGATCGCGAGGCGCCGACTGAGACGACGTGCCGGGACCACCGAGCACCGATACGACGACTATTTCCTCCACATCCTCGACCGGACCTGGACGTTCAGCGTGCTGGCGATCGCCGCGTTCCTGGCCCTTTACTTCGTGGACATGCGGGCCGAGGGGGGCGTCGAGACGGTCGAGCACACCATCCGGACGTTGGCGTTAATCGTGATCTTCCTCCAGGCCGGTTCCTGGGCCAGCGGTGCCACCGATGCCGCCCTGCAACATGGGTTCCGGTTCGCCAACTTCACCGAGGCGGCCGCGCAAACGGCCTTCGGCGTCGTGAAGTTCTTCGCCCTGCTCGCGATCTGGACCAGCGTGGCCATCCTGGTTCTGAGCGCCTTCGGCGTCGAGATCACGCCGCTTCTGGCCGGCCTGGGCGTCGGCGGGATCGCCGTGGCCTTCGCCCTGCAACAGATCCTCGGGGACATCTTCTGCTCGGTGGCGATCGTGCTCGACCGCCCGTTCGAGGTCGGCGACTTCATCATCAACGGCGACTTCATGGGCTCGGTCGAGCACATCGGGGTCAAGACGACACGGGTCCGCAGCCTCGGTGGCGAGCAGATCATCTTCCCCAACTCCGACCTGATCGGTAGCCGCATTCGCAACTACAAGCGCATGGTCGAACGCCGGGTCGTCTTCTCGTTCGGTGTCCTATATTCGACCCCCGCCGATGTCCTCGAGCAGGTCCCCGAAATCATCCGACGGATCATCAACGACGCCGGGGAAACCCGCTTCGACCGCGCCCACTTCGCGGCCTTCGGCGACTCGTCGCTGAACTTCGAGGTCGTGTACTACGTCCTGAGCCCCGACTACAACCTTTACATGGACATCCAGCAGCGCATCAATCTCGCCCTCGTCCGCGAACTGTCCGGCCTGAACACCGACTTCGCCTTCCCCACTCGAACCCTCTACCTCGCCGCCGATAACGGCCCGTTGAAGACGGAGGTCCAGCTCTTGAACGGGGGACGGGAATCGTCCCCGGTCAACGGTTGAATGTGTCGAGTGAGTCGGCAGAGTGCAACCGACCTTACTGCATGAACAAATCGGTGGCTTGCGTCGGCTGACATCACGAGATCGAGCAGCAATGTCCAACAACGAACCCGTCATCCGCCTGGAAGCGATCACGAAGGAGTACCAGATGGGCTCCGAGGTGGTCCGCGCGCTTCGGGGCGTGGACCTGGAGATCGGCGGCAACGAGTTCCTGGCGATCATGGGACCGTCGGGGTCGGGCAAGTCGACCTTGATGAACATCATCGGCCTGCTTGATGTGCCTACGGCCGGCCGTTACTGGCTGGCCGGCCGCGAGGTGGCGGCGCTTTCGCAGTCCGAGCAGTCGCGCGTGCGGGGGCGGCAGATCGGCTTTGTCTTCCAGACGTTCGAACTCTTGCCCCGCCAGACCGCCTTGCGCAACGTCGAGTTGCCGCTGATCTACTCCGGCGCGGGGCCTCGCGAGCGCCGCGACCGGGCCACCGAGGCCCTGGGCCGCGTCGGCCTGGCCGACCGCATGGACCACCGCCCGAGTCAGATGTCCGGCGGCCAGCGCCAGCGCGTGGCCGTCGCGCGGGCCCTGGTCCAGAACCCGTCGCTCTTGCTCGCCGACGAACCGACCGGCAATCTCGACTCCCGCACCAGCGACGAGATCCTCGACCTCTTCGACGATCTCCACCGCCAGGGCCAGACCATCGTCATCGTCACCCACGAGCCCGACGTCGCCGCCCGCTGCCACCGCGTGGTAAAGATCCGTGACGGGCTGATCGCCTCCGACGAGCGGGTCGAGCCCCATGAGGAACCCGTGATATCGCTCACCTGACCAATTTCATATAGATCGAAGTATTCTGGGAATTTAATCTAATTAACCGAGTGACAGGGAGAACGGAGGGCCACCATGGCGACTGCGACCACACCCCTGCTTTCGGCCGAGGAATTTGGCCGTCGCCACGACCCGGGATGCCCGGAGGAACTGGTCCGGGGAGGATCGTCCGCATGCCGCCGCCGAAGCCGCGCCACGGGGAAGTGTGTGGTAACGTTTACTTCCAACTGCGCTCGCACGTTCAGGATCGCGACCTCGGCCGGGTTCTTGGCAACGATTCCGGCGTGGTCACCCGGCACGGTCCCGACACGGTGCGTGGAGCCGACGTGGCGTATTACAGCTTCGCCCGCGTCCCGAGGGGACCGCTTCCGGATCGTTACCTCGACGTCGCGCCCGATCTCGTCGCGGAGGTCCTCTCGCCTGACGACCGCTGGCCGAAGGTTCTGGAGAAGGTGGCCGAGTATCTCAACATCGGCGTGCTCGCGGTGCTCGTTTTCGACCCGGAACGACATGCGATCCACATCTTTTCTCAGGACGCCCCGATCCGCACCCTGGCCGACTCCGACGATCTGACTTTGCCCGGTCTGTTCGACGATTTCCATGTCCCGGTTCGCCTCTTTTTCTAATCGAGCCGCGATTCCCCATGCTCCTCCTCCCCAACATCACCACCGCCTTCGAGCAACTCCGGTCGAACCGGCTGCGATCGCTTTTGACCGTGCTGGGGATCGTCATCGCGGTGGCCTCGACGATCACGGTCGTCAGCGTCGTGCAGGGGTTCACCCGTTACGTGGCCGACTTCCTCCAGGGCCTCGGCACGAACGCGATGTGGGTCTGGCCCGAGCGACCGCCGGGCGAGGAGGGGAAGCGGCTCGGGCGGATCGAGCTGGACGAGGCCGACATCGAGGCGATCGCGCAGCAGTGCGAGGTCCTCCGCGCCGATCTCGCCGCTAATCCGCCGCGATGGGGTCAAGATCACGCTCGGCCGCGACGAAGTCTCGACGTCGATGGAGGGGGTCGCGTCGAGTACCACGCCATTCGCAACTTCGCCGGTCGCGGTCGGCCGGCCGTTCGGGATCATCGACGTCGAGCGGGCGCATCAGGTCTGCGTCGTGGGGCGCGAGGTCCTCAAGAAGCTGAAGTCGACGACGACATCGTCGGCCAGACGATCCTGCTCGGCGGGCGGCGGTTCCGCGTCATCGGCATCCTCGAGGAAAAAGGCAGCTTCCTCGGCAACAGCCAGGACGACATCGTGCTGGTCCCCTACACGATGGCGCTGAAGATGTATCCCCGCTCGCGACGCTTGATCGCGATCACGGCGCAGGCGGAAAGCGAGGAGGCGGTGCCCGAAGCCCGCGCCAGATCGTCAACCTTCTGCGCCGCCGGCACCGGCTCGACGCCTACCAGCCCAACGACTTCCAGATCCGCACCCAGGACGAGATCCTCGAAGCGTTCAACAGCATGAGCCTGGTGGCGACCGCCGTGCTGGCGGGGATCGTCGGCATCTCCCTGCTCGTCGGCGGCATCGGGATCATGAACGTGATGCTGGTCAGCGTCACCGAGCGGACCCGCGAAATCGGCCTGCGCAAGGCCGTCGGCGCCCGTCGCCGCGACATCCTCCTGCAGTTCCTCGACCGAGGCCGTCGCCCTGAGCCTGCTCGGCGGCGGGCTGGGCATCGGCCTCGGCTACGGCCTCACGCGCGCTGGCCAGCCTGCACCCCCAGATGGTCGACGTCGTCGTCCCCTCTGGGCCGTTGCTGCTCGGCTTCGGCATCTCCGCCGGCACCGGCGTCGTCTTCGGCCTGGTCCCCGCCGCCAAGGCCGCGCTGCTCAACCCGATCGATGCCTTGCGACACGAGTGAGCGACCGTGAACGGTCGAGCGCCGCTCGATCGTGCCGCACTTCCCACCACTATTGCCCCTGCCGGCGGTAATAGTTCAACCAGTTCCGCGTCTGGGACGGGAGGTCGTTGAAGGTGGTGTCGATTACCGAGGATTCCGGCGTGCCGACGCGCTCGCGAGCGGCGCCCTGGTGCACGAACTCAAGCGTCTCGCCCTCCCAGTTGCCGGACTCGAAGCCGTTGGCCAGGGCCGAGTAGTACCAGACCCGAGCATCGGTGGGGAACTTTCGCCGAAGTTCACGGAGGATCGGCTGCGCATCCTCATACTGACGCTCTTCCACGAGGCCGCTCACCTGTTCCAGGCCCTCGGACAGCGTTGGCCCGGCCGAGACCGGTTTGGGTTCTGACGGGGAGGACGAGCCCGCAGGCTCGGTCGTCTTTATCTCGGCCGCGGTCGTCTTGACGGCTTCCTTCAACTGCGAAATGTCCTCTTGCATTCTGGCGGACACTCCGACGAACGAGTTGACGGACTCCTCAACGGTGTCGAGTCGCTGGGTTGTGGCCGTCAGCTTTTGCGAGAGGTCCTGAACCGTCCCCGAGACCTCGTCCAGCGTCCCCAACTTCTCCTGGATTGGCATCAGGGCTTGCGCGGGGCTTGCCTTGGCCAGCGCGTCAACCTTCTCCCGCATCGCGTCGATCCGTTCCTTGAGCGACTGAATGTCCGACTTCATGGTCTCCACCTGGGCGTTGTGTGGTTCCGGCGCGGAGGCTTCTCTGTCGGTCGAGTCCACATCCGCCACATTGGCCGAGTCCTGATCGTTCTTGGCGCCGGGCCCCATGCCGAAGTACCAGCCCGCGGCAAGCAGGCCAATGAGCACCAGGGCGGCGAGGATTGAGAAGATCGTCGTGCCGGTAGACGAAGCCGGCGGTGGCTCGGCGGGAGGCGGCGGCCCGGGTGTCGGTCGTGGGTCGGGCTTCGGTGGGGGCGGGTTAAGCTGCGATTCCGGCGGCGGCAACGGCACGGCGGTCGACTCTTCGCTCGGGCCGTACACCGGGTCGTTGTGCGCGAGGTTCTCGTTCTCGTTCGTGTCGTCGTTCTCGTCTTGAGACATCTTGGTCGAACCTCCTGAGCTGTGGACCGTCCCGGATCTCGAGACGGGAGAGGTTCGCCCGGTGCGAAGCCGACCGTGCCATCCACGAACGGCGACGCGGAGCGGTTAGCATCCCACCGGGGCAACAATTGCCCCGGAGATCGCCAGCATCCACGGTCGCCATCGACGCCGGAACAATCCCCTTGAGAATGATGTCACCGCACGATTCGTACCGTTCGACACCCAATTTCGAGCGAATCGTGGGCGTGGGGGCGGATTCGGTTTTCGGTCGGTCCGGTTTGTCTCAGGTCCGCTTTCGGCGTCGAGGGGCCTCAGGAAGGGGGCGGGGCTTCTCCTCGTCGCCGAACCGCACGACGACGTACGTCCCGCTCTTCGGGTTCGCGCTCGATGTCGACGACGCCCTTGTTGTCGCGCGTCCTCCAGCAAGTGCGTGAAACTGCGGTAGCCGTAGTAGCTCTCGTCGAACGATGGCTTCTTGCGCTTCATCGTGTCCTTGATCATCGACGCGTAAAGCATCTCATGATTCTCGCGCCGCAAGGCCGCGCAGGCTTCGATCAGGAGTGCGAAGACCTCCCGCTTGCGTTCCGGCAACTGGCGGTGTCGAACTTGCGTGGCGATCTGCTGCTCGTCCGCTTCGTAACGCTCCAGGTCCTCGTAATAGATGAACTCGTCGCAATTGTCGCGCAGCAGTTCGCGAGGTCGAGCCCTTCATCCCCAGGCCGATGACGTGCTTGCCGTTCTCCTTCAGCTTGGAGACCAGCGGCGAGAAGTCGCTGTCGCCGGAGACGATCACGAAGGTATCGACGTGCGGCTTGCTCCAGGCGAGGTCCATCGCGTCGACGACCAGGCGGATGTCGGCCGAGTTCTTGCCGGTCTGCGCTCCGCTTGGGGATCTCGATCAGCTCGATGGCCGACTCGTGGAATGGGCGCCGTGTAAGCCTGGTAACGGCTCCAGTCGGCATACGCCTTCTTGACGATGAGCTTGCCCTTCTCGACGAGACGCTCCAGAACCTTCTGGATCTCGAACTTGGCCTTGCGCTGGGTCTGGAACCCCTGGGCCAGGTTTTCCAGGTCGATGAAGACAGCCAGGTTTCGTTCGCGATCGCGGTCGTTGGTTGCATCGCTGACCAGGTCGAACCGCGGGACGCAACCGACAGGCGGTGGGTCGCTGTGCGAGAAGCGACAGGCGCAGGGCCGCCATACATTTCGGGGATGCTCTCAGATTACGGCCTCGCACGCCCGCCGCAACGGCCGGCCCGCATCGATCGACGGCGACAGAAACCATTCGGGTTGCGACGTGGCGGGGCCGACTGGTCCGCCGGCGCCGACCGGTGTTGTGTTCGATTGATGTCGTGCACGGGCGAGCATTCTGGACGCGATTAGCGGCCGTACCAGCCGCCACCGCGTACATGTCGCGAACCGTGCGGCGCGGGCGCGACTCGTTGACCGTCAGTGGCCGACCCTCTGATCGCTGCCATTCAGGGCGGCGATCGCCGCCTCGGCCTCGGTCTGGTTCGGCATGTCGACCAGCCCGAACCCGCGCGACTGGCCGGTGCGGGCCTTGAGCTGGACGTCCGCCCCCTCGACCGTCCCGAACGGCTCGAACATCTCCCGAAGATCATCCGACGTCACCGAATAGTCCAAATTGCCGACGTAAATTCGCATGTCGCGGGCAACTCCTTTCACAAATCGATTGAATTCATGACCATCGCCTGAGAAAACCGCGGAACAACCGACTGCCCATGTCGCCGGCATTCCTGACACACTTCGAGTACCCAACCCACACGCCGCGGTCCGGGTGCAAGGCCAGCCGAACCCGGCGCACCACCAACACGTCGCTCGGCCCGGGATCACTGGTCCCCCGTCGCGACGTTCGTCGGGCGTGCGGAGACAATGCGCCAGCGTAGGGGAACAAGCAAGGTACAGGCGGGGGGCCGACGCAGGTCGGGTTTGAGGCAAAACGAAGAGGATTGACGGTGGGTCATTCCGCAACGGACCGCGCGTGCTCGATCCTTAAGAAAGGATCATACCGGAACTGGGTCCGCCTCGCCAGTGGAAGGCCGTCGACAATATCCGGTACGCCTGGGCAAATCTTATGCCTGTTCTCACGCCAGGATGGGGCGAGGGGGCCGCCGGATGGTCACCCTCAAAGGTCGTGAGCTCGCTGGCAAACGGAAAAGCCGCCGGCATCCACGGTCGTGGAAGCCGACGGCTTGTAGTGTTGCGTCGTGATCCAGGTCCGAGTTCGACGTCAATCAGGACTGGGGAGCACCTTTGGCCGGAGCATAAGGTGCCTGCGGCATCGGACCAGCCTTCGGCGGTGCCTGCGGCATCGGACCAGCCTTCGGCGGCGCCTGCGGCATCGGACCAGCCTTCGGCGGCGCCTGCGGCATCGGACCGGCCTTCGGCGGCGCCTGCGGGTACGGGGCGGTCTTCGGCGGTGCCTGCGGGTACGGGGCGGTCTTCGGCGGTGCCTGCGGGTACGGGGCGGTCTTCGGCGGCGCCTGCGGGTACGGGGCGGTCTTCGGCGGTGCCTGCGGGTACGGGGCGGTCTTCGGCGGCGCCTGCGGGTACGGGGCGGTCTTCGGCGGCGCCTGCGGGTATGGGGCGGCCTTCGGCGGCGCCTGCGGGTACGGGGCGGCCTTCGGCGGTGCCTGTGGCATCGGGGCCATCTTCGGCGGGGCCTGCGGGTACGGAGCGGTCTTCGGCGGTGCCTGCGGGACCGGCGCGACCTTCGGCGGTGCCTGCGCGTCCTGAGCAATCGCCGACGCCCCAAACCCGAAGGCGGCCGTGGCGGCGACCCAGCTCATCAAACGACGGTTCGACATGGGTGCTCTCTCCTGTAGTGGCTTCGATCCAGTCAACTTCCCGCGGATATCCGAGCCTTACGGACAAGCCCGGTTCGGGGCCGATTCACGATAGCGTAGATACTCGACGTGCTCTAGGGGGTTTAAGAATTTACGGTAACTAGATAAAACGAACGCTCTCAGTTAAATACAACATCTATGGCGACTTTGCAAAGAAAAAACCTGTCGCATTCGTGCCGGGGGTGCGGTAACGGAATCTGGTCGCTACCCGGCGGCCTTCTTCCAGTAGGCGTCGAACTGCTCGCCGTAATCCAGGCAGCACAGCGCCGCCATCCGCTCCAGCCGCCGCACCTTCCACCGCGCCCCGGTCTGCTTCAGCCGCTTGCCGATGGCCGTCTTGCACGCCCCCTCCACCATCCCGCTGCCGATCGATCGGCCCTCGGCCAGCCGCCGCCGGTACGGCGTGTGGTCGCCGTGCGGGCCCAGGTAGCCGACCAACCCCGAGACGTCCCCGGGCTCGGACGCCAATTCCGCCAGCAGGCCCGCAGACCCGGACTCCAGCAGGGTCCGGCGGCGGCGCTCGTACCACGCCTCGGCCGCCGGGCCCGGCCCGTGCAGGGCCACCGCCGCGGCGTGCAGGTGCTCGCCGGCGTGGTAGATGTCCAGCACCCCGGCGGCGCCGGGCAGGTTCTTCTCGATCTCGTTCCAGATCCACTTCGCCCCGTCGGCCAGGGCCGTCAGCTCGTCCGTCCGCTTGATCCCCAGCCGCGCCGCCGCCCGCCGCCACTGCGGACCCAACGCCGCGCTGGTGCGGATCGCCGCCGTGGCGACCCGGACGTGCGGGGCCGGCATCCGCTGCTCGTCCCAGTCGTCCAGGTCGATGACCGGCTCGCCGCGGCTTCCGCTTGGCGAAGATCGACAGCCGCACCTCACGCCAGCCGCCGGTGGTGTTGACGCAGGTCCCGTCGGTCTGGAACTCGACGTCCCCGGCGGCCGCGCGGAACGGCCGGGCCGCCTCGGGGTCCTCCCGCTGCCAGGTCCGCATCAGGCCGCCGTGGCGGTCGCAGACCTTGCGCACGGTGTTGTCGCAGACGACCAGCCCGGCGACCTCGCGCAGGTGGCGGGCGCAGGCGCTCGAACGACCAGTCGGCCCCGAGCGAGCAGAGCAGCCGCTGGGCGTGCGGGCTGACGAAGCCGTCGAGGCCGAGGCGGTCGTCCAGGGCGTGGGCATGCCGGCCGCAGGCCCGGCAGGTGAAGTAGACCCGCGACAAGGTCACGTCGCCGGCGGCGGTGACGAGCCGACGCTCGGCCCGGCCGTGGTGGCGTCGCCGGCCGCCGCAGGGGCAGTCCCAGCCGCGCCCCCCTTTTTCTCCAGGTCGGCCGCCTGGGCGTTGAGCACGTCCTGGAGCCGGTCGCGGACGAACCGCCGGCCGCGTTCGACGGCCGCCTTCTCGACGCCGGCCAGGACGTGGCCGTCTGGGGTGGCGTCGGCCAGTTGCCTCAGCTCGCGGACCATCGCGAGGGCCTGCTCCATGGCGGCGGCCTCGATCTCGTCCTCGGCGACCAGCGTGCGGCGGGTCATGGGGCGACCTCCGTGGGGTTGGTGAGAGATCGCCCCATTCTCCCAGATCACTCAGCCGGACCAGAAACAATTACCGCACCCCGCTGCCAGGGAACCCAGATTTCCCAGGTTGTCGTCCCGGCTAGAGTCGGCCCCCTTGCGGCAGATGATTTCTCAATCATTGGGCTGGTCGCAAGCAATTCTCTGGCCAGTCCTGTTGCGGTCCCGTCGGAACGGAAGCGTCCCCTTGCGTTAACGTCATGAGCAAATCACGGTTGACGCGATTGGAAACCTGGGGGTTCTACATTGGAATAAATCGACCAAGAGGTTTACACAAAAAAATCATCTCGGTTTCCTGGGAAATTATTGAAGATCGGCATGTTAGTCGCTATCCTTTCGACTGACCGGATCAAGCCATTGAGGCAATTTCGGAGGTCCGGCGCGATCAGGCTAGTTTTTCAGGATGGCAGACATGGGTCAACAGGGAGGAACCTGGACAAGAGACCGCATCAAGGGGGAGAGCATCACGATGAACGGGCGCGGATTGGGGATTGTGATCACGATGTTGGGGGCTGTCCTGGGCCTGGATAGCACGGCATCGGCATGTCACAAATGCGGCCACGGGGCCGACGGTGTTGCATGCTCGTATGGGTATGCATCGGCTTATGGCGCGGCGGGATACTGCGCCGGCCATGGTGCCGCAAATGCAGACCTTCTATCAGACCGTGACCGAGACGGTTTACGACCAGGTGCCGGTCACGACAATGCGGACCCGGTACCAGACCAGCTTCCG
>CAVZZM010000007.1:0-620583 GCA_963779675.1 uncultured Isosphaeraceae bacterium | reverse complement strand
GAGCAAGAGCAGCGTGCCGTGTACCAGGCCCCAGAACGTGACCCAGTGCGCCCAGTTGTTCGTCCAGGCGGCTCCCCGCTTCCCGGAGAGCCCCGCGAAGGCCGAGAGCCCCACCACCATCGGCAGCACGAACAGCCCGACGGCCGCCGTTCTCGGCAACCGTGCGATCAGGTACAGCGCGATCCCCCCGAGGATCCAGGACAGCACCAGCATCGACTCAAAGACCGAGGCGATCGGCAGCTCCTGCTCGTGGACCGCCCGCATGCCCAGGTACGCCGTCTGGACGACCCAGGCCAGCGCCGTCAGGCCGACCGTCGCGTACCATCGCCCCGGCGCGCGGACGACGAACCGGGCCAGCTCGCTGGGGAGCGCCAGGGCATATGTGCCGGCAAAGCACAGGACGGTCAATCCACTGAGTCGATCCATGCCAGTTCCGGGCCCTCGGGGTGTCTCGTCGAGGGTGGGTTTGGCAACGTTCGGCGGGGGTGTCGCGCGATCAGACGGGGCGGGCAGGTCCGCGTCGTCAGCCGACCCCGCAGCCCGCACCCGCCATTGTAACCCCCCGCCGCCGCCAGGGGTAGCGCCGACCGACACGGTTCGACAAGGTCAATACGAGGTCGGGTCAGTTGTTCTCGACGGGGCCGACGTGGATCTCCAGGTTCATCTCGTCACCGAGGGTTTCGAGGCCGGCCTCCCAGTCCTGGCCGGCGAGGTCCGGCGGCACGGCGACCCGCGCGGTCATGGTGAACAGCGGGACGCCGCTGGTCGGGGCGGGGATCGTGCCCGTGTCCATCGACTCGACGTTGATTCCGCGTCGGGAGAGGTAGTGCGACACCCGGTGGATGATCCCCTCGTGGTCGGCGCCGTGAACCTCGATCTGGTAGGCGGGCCCGCCCGGTTGCGACTCGGCGTCGATCTGCCCGGTCGTCGCGGTGGTGACCTTGTAGCCGCGGGCGACCAGGCCGGCGAGATCGCCGTCCAGGTCGGCGAACTGCTCCTCGGGCAGGGAGACGAGCATCAGCACGGCGAACTCGCCGCCGAGCCGGGCCATCCGGCTGGTCTCGACGTTCCCGCCGCGATCGAGCAGGATTTTGGTCAGGGATTCGACGATCCCGATCCGGTCGGCGCCTGTCAGGGTCAGGACGAAGTTCTTCCGCATCGCGATGGGCCCCTTACCAACCGAGTTCCATTGCAGCCGTTTCCACCTCGGCCGAACGACGAACTCGGGACGACCCGAGTTCCCGCGCGGGCCTTCCATGATCCTCCGAGCCGCCCGCGGACGCCATGCCCGACCACCGGGCCGGTACGACGGTCAACGGCGCGGGCCGGGCGGGCTTCGGCTCGTCCTGGTTGGCCTCGAGCTCCTGTCGGGTCGGGGTCGCGCTCGGGACGCCGTCGGCCGGCACCTTGCCGTGGGCGATCCAGACGATGGCGTTCAGGACGATGGTACGGAAGTCGTCATTCCCCCAGTTCCCGTGGACGTGCCCGCCGGTGAAGCCGAAGCCCCGGCCGCCGTCGGGACGCTCGAAGGCCCAGGCGACGGTCTGTGGCTCTCCCGCGGCGACCGCCCGTCGCACCTCGGGGTTGCCGCTGCGGGGGCCGTCCGGGCGGTTCAGCGTGCTCTCGGGCGGCACGGCCGAGAGGATCGGCGTCACGCCCTTCCGCCCCGGACGGAACCGCATGTGATAGTACCACTCGTCGTTGACCTCGAACGGCTCGACCCCCCGGGTGATCGGGTGGTCGGGCAGCGGGTCGAACCGGGCGTTCCAGTGCGGGTTGACCGACCAGCCCAGCTCGAAGTACCCGCCGAGCCAGTCGAGGAAGTCGTCGCCCGGTTGGCCCTCGGGGACCTCGACCGCGAAGTGCAGGCAGGCCAGGCCGACGCCCCGAGCCATCAACTCGGCGAGTTTCTCGCGATGCGGCAGCGCGACGTGCCCACCGGCCCCGTCGCAGTACAGCACGACCGCGTCGGCCCCTTCAAAAACCGCGTCGTCCTCAGGCCAACCCTCGGTGACGACCACGGCCTCGTACCCCGGCATGCCCGCCTCCAGCGCCTTCGCCAGCAGCAGGCAACCGGCGCGGTGCTCGTGCTCGCCGTAACCGTGGCTAGCCTTCCCCGCCACGAAGACGACCTTTTTCGCGGCCTCTTCCCCGTTCGCATTGACGACGGCCCCGGGGGCCGCCATCGAACCGGCGATCAGGACCAGGCAAACCAGGCGCGGGCAACGCGGCATCGGAGTGTCTCGCTCGCGGTTCTCTCGAAGTACGACGGCACGACCCGAACGCACCGCCCGACCCGTCCGCCCAGGATACCAGCGAACGTACCCCCACGCCACGACTCACCGGGCCAGCCTGCAACGCCGTGGTCGGACCGCCGGAACGGACCGGGGAACGCGGCTTCTCTTCGAGGGCCCTGGCAACGGCGAATGGGTTGCCATCCGGGCGCGACGTGTCGAAGAAAGCCAACGGTTGATCGGGGCGGCGCTGTTCCGAGCCGAATCGGGCGCTACGATTGAAGGGTGGCGGAGCCCGCGCGGCGACCGGACGGATCGTTCCCGATCAGGCAGCCAGCGAAAGGCCGAGCGATGCGCAACAAGGCAGGGCGAGTTCTGGGGTTGGCTGTCGTGGCGGTCGCGACGGTGATGGTGGCGGCGATCGGGGAGGGATGGGCCGAGGCGCCGGCGAGGAAGGCGGCGGAGGCCGACGCGAAGGCCCCGGCCCCGAAAGGCGGGCTGCGGATCGGCGTCGGGGCACCGCCGAAGGACGTCCGCAAGGGGGTGGCCGACCCGCTCGGCGGCGCCGCCCAGAAGAAAGCCGTCGGCGGGGCGGCGCCGGCCGTCGCGCCTCAGTGGCCGTTCTATGCCACGTTCCAGTTGACCGCCACCGACGGCGTCTCCCTCGACGCGGTGTTCTACCCCGCGCGCGGCGGTCCCGATGCCCCCGTGCTGATGCTCGTCCACCAGTCCGGCACCGGCCACTCCAGCAAGGATTTCCAGGAGCCGATCGAGTCGCTCGAGGGCAAGACCCTCGCCGAACACCTCCAGCAGCAAGATTACGCCGTGTTTTTGGTCGACATGCGGCCTCAGGCCGCCCAGCGCCGGGACGCCACTCAGCGCGAGGTCCTGGCGGCCTTGCTGGGCGACCTGCACACGGCCTACGCCTTCTTGATTGATCGGCACAATCGCCGCGAGCTGAACCTGAGCAAGTTCGGTGTCATCGCCATCGGAGACGGTGCCGACCTCGTGGCCCAGTGGACGGCCTACGATGGCGGCGCGGTCGCCAATCCGGGACGGCTCAGCGATCTCGGGGCGCTGGCGATGATCTCGCCACCGGCCGAAGCCTGGGGCACCCGGCTAGCCCCGGCCCTCACCGCGCTGGCGCCTCGGTTGCCGATGCTTTTGATCGCCGGCGATCGGGACACCGAGCTGGCCAAGTCGGCGCAACCCGTCCTGGAGCGGCACCCCCTCAGCAAGGTCGCCTTCTTCGAGACCCGACTCCAGGGCAACCGTCTTCTCGGTTTCGAGCCCAAGGTCGTCGAGACGCTGACCAAGTTCCTGGAGGAGCCGGTCAAGTTCCGCAAGAACTCCGAGTGGGAACCGCGCTACCTGCTCCACCCGATCGCTTATAGCGACGTCCAACTCACCCCCATCAAGGAGCCGTCGAAGGACCAGCCCGCTGAGCCGAAAGCGAAGGCCAAGGCCAAGGACCAGCCCGCTGAGCCGAAGGCGAAGGACCAGCCCGCCCCGAAGGCCAAGGACGCGGATGGCTGAGAGGCGATCCGGGACCTCACGACCTTACGGAAGATACCTCGGATGGGTGACCGGGGCAAAGTCTTCGTGCCCCGGAAGGCGGTGCGTCCCCAAACCAGGGCGCGAAGACTTTGCCCCGGCCACCCAGCCTACTCCTTTTTTCACATGATGTGCCGTTTCCGGTTCGCCACTCAATACTTCGGCACGAGTTTGGCGCGTTCGGCGTAACGGGGGTCGTGGGTCCACTCGGTGAGGCGGCAGCCGAAGCCCCGGCCGAGTTCCAGGCGGGCCAGGTCGCACCAGGGGCTGGCGGGGTGGCGTTCGAGGATCTGCTCGTACAGGGCCTTGGCCTCGGCACGCTTCTTCTCGGTCTCCTTGGCCGGGGCCTTGTTGTCGTCGGCGTGGTTGATCTCCCACTCGACGATCCGCTTTCCCGGGACCGGCTTGGCCTTCGGCTTGAGCTTGCCTTGCTGGACCTTCTGCATCATGTCGGCCAGCGTGGCGCGGTACTCGTAGGCCTGAATCTGGTAGTTGACGACCTGGGCGAGCATCAGGTCGTAGGCGGCCTGCCAGCGCTTCTCGGGCTCGCGGTCGCGCTCCTTTTCCAGGGCCCGGAGGCGCTGCTCGATGGCGATCAGGACGTTGAGTTGCTCCGTGACCTTGGGAAACTCGGCGGTGATCGCCTCGACGAGCGATGGTGGGTCGATCGGGTAATGGCGGCGGAAGCCGAATTTCTGGGTCTGGTTGATGATCTCGACAAGGCCGCGGCGTAGGGGCGACTTCAGGGCCCGCTCGTTGTAGGCGCCCCGGCTCTCGTAGTCGGGGACGTATTCCTTGAGGGTGGCCATCGAGTAGGCCTGCTCCTGCTTCTTCCAGCGCATGGTTTCCTCGCTGGGCAGCAGGAAGTAGATGCCGCCGGTGTCCTTGGCCAACCGGGCGAGCTCGTAGGGGCCGAAGCCGGAGGGTTGCTCGTCCCAGCGGTCGTGGAGGCCGTCGTACTGGAGGTTCTCGAGCCCGGCGGTCTCGGGACCGCGGCGAATCGTCGGCCAGTAGGTGTCGCCGGTGATCGGGTCCTTGTAAGGCAGCCGCACGGTCGAGTCGCCGAACATGGCCTGGCGGCCGATGACGTAGATGGGCACCGCCCCCGAGACGGCGGTCTGCCGGGCCTTCTCGACGAACGCGCCATCGTCCCCCGACTCGTCGGTGGCGACGACCAGCAGCAGCCGGCGCTCCTTCGTGATGAGCCGACCGTAGCGGTTCATCGCCGCGGTGACGGCGGTGCAGATGTTCTCGTTGCCCGTCTCATCGACCGGCAGGTGGTCGATCGCCTTGCCGATCAGCCTGATGTCGTTGGTCGGCCGGTCCTGCGCGAAGTGGATGGTGTTGCCGTAGCCGAGGATGACGTGGTTCAGCGCGTCGGCCGTCTCCTCGCTGACCGCGTCGTGGTGGAGCTTCAGCTCGTTGACGACCCGGTCGAACTTCTCCTTGATGGCCTGCTGGTCGTCTCGCATGCTGTTCGACTCGTCGAACATCCAGACGACCGTCAGCTTGTGGCGCTGGAGGTGCCGGAGGATCTCGCGGGCGAGCTGGTCGAGGGCCTCGCCGACATCGTCGACCGGTCGGGCGACGTCACCGGCGATCATGCCGCCGGCCCCGCCGCCGATCTCGCGTCTCAGGACCGACGACGGCGGCTTGACCGACAGCCCGGTCAGCGGCGCGACCACCGAGGGGGCCGGCATGCTGCTCCGCTCGCTGACGTTGGTGCGCATGGCGACCTGGGCGTCTCGGTCGGGGCGCCGGCGGAAGTCAGCCCCGCACCCAGCCCCGGCGCCGCGACCATCTCGGCGACCGCCTCGGTCCGCTGCATGTCCGTCGGGTCGGCATAGATATGGACCAGCTCCTCGGCCTGCTGTTCGGAGAGCGAGGTGTCGACCATCGCCGAGTTCAGCTCGGCGACCGCCTTGCGAACCTCGGGCGCGAGACTGGCCAGCCCCAGCGTCAGCAGGATCACCCCGTGGACCAGCAGCGAGACGAACCAGGCCGGCACCTCGGTTCGCAAGTTATGAGATTTGACCGGCTTGCGTCGCAAGCGGACGCCCCCCGGGGTGCCCGACTTGCCGTTGCCGCCCGGCGCGGCCGATCTGGTCGCGGCCGACTGGCCCCGCGCAGGGCCGAGGGCCCGGGTGCGGAGCCTCCCGAACCAGCCGGTCGGGGCCGGCGCGGCGGTCGGCACCGTGGGGGTGGCCGTCGGGGACGGGGTCGGCGCGGCGGTCGGCACCGTGGGGGAGGCCTTCGACTCGGTGGCGGAGTCGGATGGATGGTCCACCAGGCCATAGATGCCGTCGTTGGACGAGTGGGCTACCGGAGATTCCATGACGCGGCGTCCCTCGCATGCAAATCCAGAGAATCAAAGAGGTTCGACCAGCTTGAATGGATGTCGGGAGGTGGTGCGTGCGTCGTCGAACGACCGTCGGGATGAGTCCGTCTGGGAGGGCCGAGGGCCATCGGCCCCGCGGCGTTCAGTATACCAGTGCGAGCGTGGGCCGTGCGTCAGAGTTTCGGGGGAGTGGGCCGCGGCATCGCTTTCTTTTGATCGTTTTTCTTGTTGTTGCCCGGGTTGTTGTTTCGCTTCGGCGGTGGGGGTTTGGTGACCTCGACCCATTTGAAGCCGAAGGGGTCCTTCAGCTCGCGCTTCGCCAGCAAGGCCCAGGGGGTGCCGGGGTGCTCCTCGAGGACCTTTTCAAGCAACTCGTGGGCGACCTCGGCGGCCTTGGCGGCGGCGTCGCTGGACTGGATGCGGGCGTCGGGCACCAGCCGCCAGGCGTTGTGCTTCGGGTCGGAGAACGCCTTGGGCAGCTCCTTCTTCATCTGGGCGCAGGCGAAGTTGTACTCGTAGCAGCGCAGCTTGACGGCGAGCAGGCGTCCCCGTACCAGATCATAGTGCGCCCGCCATCGTCGGGCATCCTCGTGGTCACGGGCCTCGATCGCCGAGGTGATCGGCACCAGGGCCTCATCGACAGTGTACTGGATCCGGGCGACGGTTTCCTGACCACCGGCCATGACCTGCTTGAACTCGGGGCTGTCGGCCGCCGGGAACTCCAGCGAGGGCGGGTCGGGCAGGTTTTGCTCGGTGATCGTGCCGGCCTGCATCACCGCCCGTCGCACGGGGTCCTTCAGGGCGTGGGCCATGGACTGCTCGCGGCTCGACCAGTCGGGCCGATACTCGCGCATGCCGGCCGGGTCGAAGGTGATCCGGGCCGTGCCGATCCGGGCGATGAAGTAGATGCCGCCGGTCTGGCTGGCCAGCCTGGACAGCGCCCAGGGGCCGAAGCCGGAGTCCATCAGGTCGTACTGCGGCCCGCCGTACCAGAACGGCAGCTTGACCATCTCCACCGCGACACTCTCCGGGCCCTGCCGCACCGGCAGGTGGCGGTAGACCTGGCCGGTCTTCGGGTCCTTGTAGTCCATGAACCCCTGCGTCCGCCCGAACAGGGCCGGCGAGCCGAGGACGTAGACCGGCATCTTGGCCGCCTTCGCCGCGGCGATGGCCGGTTCCAGCCGGGCCTCGTCGTCGCCGACCTCGTCGGTGACGACCACCGTCATCACGCCGTAGGGGTTGTCGCCCTTTTTGAACTTGCCGTAGCGGGCGGCGATCTCGGCGACGGTCTGGAACGTGTTCTCGACCCCCGAGGTGTCCAGCGCCACGGCGTTGATCGCCCGGGTGATCGCCGCCACGTCGGCGGTGGGCTCGGCCAGGATCTTCCGGTCCTTGCCGAAGGAGGCCACGACTGTCAGGAGCCCGTCGTGCTTGGCCAGGCCACCGGTGTCCAGGTCGTCGATGTGGGCGTAGACCTCGCCGATGTACTTCGCCAGCCGGCCGCGTTCGTCCTGCAAGCTACCCGAGGCGTCGAACGCCCAGACGACCAGGGTGCGGCCCTTCTCCAGGCGGCGGAGGACCTCGACGGCGATCCGGTCCACGGCCCCCTCGACGTCTGTCGACGTGCTCGGCCCCCTGGCCCCGGATCGTCAGCGACGTGTCGAGCCGGGTGGCCGTCGGCAAGCACCATGCGGTTGGCCAGCACCAGTTGCTCCGGCACGAGGTCCGGCCCGTCCGCCGGCGCGATGCCCGAGGGAACCTCGACGATCATCGGCGCGACCACCGGCGCCGTCGAGGCCGCCGTCGGCGTGGCGACCGTGTCCTCGATGGCCACCACCTCGGTCTCGTCCAGGGTGGCGAAGTCGTCGAGGTCGACGGCAACCAGGTCCGAGAGGATCTCGCGGTTGCGGTCGGTGGCGGCCGCGTAGCCGATCATCCCGAACAGGATCAGGATGACCGCGTGGGTCAGCACGCTCACCACGATCGCCGGCAACTGGATGTCGAGTCGGCCGCCGAGCCAGCGCGACAGCCACGGGCATGCGTCATCGAGGCGGCGGAAGGCGTCTCTTAACACGGTAACGGACTCCTCGCCAGGCGGCTCCTCCGCGAGATCGCGACCGCAACGCGCCGGGTCACGGGCGATTCCAAGCGATCGTTTCAGTTCCGGGGCAAGCGCAGGCAAGATTTCGGCGCCCGGCGGCGGGCAACGCGATTGCTACAGGAAAGGCGAACCACCCGAATGGGCGATCACACTTCATTTTACAACGGCATGGATGGAGGATTCAACGCGGAACG
The DNA here is from genome assembly GCA_963779675.1 of uncultured Isosphaeraceae bacterium. Classification (GTDB taxonomy): domain Bacteria; phylum Planctomycetota; class Planctomycetia; order Isosphaerales; family Isosphaeraceae; genus CAVZZM01. The sequence goes on along the minus strand of CAVZZM010000007.1, from coordinate 612,162 downwards.
GGAATATTTCCGGCGCATTGTTGACGCATCGGATCATTCTTCACCTCCCAGCTTTTACGCCCGAGGCCCGGGTTCGTGACACCCGACGCCGGGCAGGGCCATCGGCCGGGCGGCCGGTTCGTCGAAGGCGGACCGTGCGAAGGGCAGACAGCGTCGCCGATTCAAGGGTGGTTCCGAGGGTTAACCGGCCGAATCGTTGTCGCGAATCGAGCCCATCGGACGAATTTTTTTTGTACTGGCATCGTTATGTCCCGGCATCGTGGATGAGGAGTGAAATCGGCGGGCTGGTGTGAGCATTTTCCCGCAATTCGTGGGGCCTCGTGCGTTGTCGAGGGCGGGGTTTTCGACCATCTCGCGGTCCCGTCGAGGGGCGTTATCCTGGGACGAGTGGCCCCGGTTGAGGATAAGAACATGCGAATACGACGTGGCGCCCTCCTCCTGCTCCTGGCCCCGATCGTGGTCCCGATCGCCGTGGCCTATTTGCAGTGGGCGGCCTTCGGCCTGCCGTCCCTGGCGGCCCCCGCCGACACGTTCCCCGACGTCGCCGCCCCCTCGGGCTTTCCGGCCTGGCTTCGCATTACCCATTACGTGAACTTCCTTTTCATCATCACTGCTGGTTCGCAGCGGCCTGCAAATCCTCGTGGACCACCCTCGGCTCTACTGGAACGTCCACTGCACCCCCAACACGGAGTGGCTCCGCCTGACGCCGATGGCGGTCCCCACCGATCGCGTCTGGACGTCCAAGGACGACGCCCGGTCTCTCTCCCCCTGGATCGGCCTGCCCGGCGGCCGGCACACCGTCGGGATCGCCCGGCACTGGCACTTCCTCAGCATTGTCTTCTGGGTGAGCAACGGCCTGATCTTCGTGGTCCTGCTGTTCGCGACCGGGCAATGGCGGCGCCTGGTGCCGACCTCCTGGAGCATCGTCCCGGACGCCTGGGCCGTCTTCGTCCATTACGCCACCTTCCACCTGCCGCCGGAGCCGAACGGGTTCTACCACTACAACGCCCTCCAGCAACTGGCCTACTTCGGCGTGGTGTTCGTCCTGGCCCCGCTGGCGATCCTGACCGGGCCGTCGATGTCGCCGGCCTTGACGAACCGGTTCCCCTGGTATCCGAAGCTGCCCGGCAACCGCCAGATCGGCCGTTCGCTCCACTTCCTGATCGCGTGCTCCTTCGTCGCCTTCCTGATCGTCCATGTGGCGATGGTCGCCCTCAGCGGGCTTGTCCGGAACATGAACCATATCGTGCTGGGCACGGACGACGCCCGCACGATCGGCCTGTACCTGGGGTTGGTGGGCCTCGGCGTGGTTGTGGCGGTCAACGCGCTGGCCAACTGGACGGCGTGGCGGTATCCCCGAGCACTCCAGCATGTCGCCGCGGCGATCGTCACGCCGATCATGGGGTTCCTGCTCAACCGCTCCACCCCGCAGGCCGAGTTCCCCCGCGAGGACATCTCCCCCTTCTTCTGGCCCAACGGCAAGGTGCCCACCTGCGAGGAGTGGAAGGCGCTGGCCGAGCATGGCTTCCAGGACTACCGGCTGAAGGTCTCCGGGTTGGTCGAGAACCCGGTTGAGCTCTCGTTGGAGGAGATCCGGGCGCTGGGGACGAAGGCCCAGATCACGCTGCACCACTGCATCCAGGGCTGGTCCGGGATCGCCAGGTGGGGCGGGCTGCCGATGGCGGAGCTGATCCAGTTGGTCCGCCCGAAGCCCGAGACGCGGGTCGCCGTCTTCTATTCGTATGGCGAGGGCCTGGAGGGGGGCCAGTACTACGACAGCCACACGATCAAGAACCTCATGCACCCCCAGGCGCTGCTGGCCTACGAGATGAATGACGAGCCGCTGAGCACGCTGCATGGGGCGCCCTGCGGCTGCGGGTCGAGAACCAGCTCGGCTTCAAGATGGTCAAGTGGGTCCGGGCCATTGAGTTCGTCGGAGAGCCAAGGCACCTTCGGCGAGGGGGAGGGAGGCTACAACGAGGACCACGAGTACTTCGGCGAGGTGGCCAGCATCTGACCTGTTGCCGGTCGCACGTGGTCGAGGGCCGGGGTGACGGCCCCCTCTCGCGATCCCGATGCGGGGGCGTTATTCTGGCACACGGCGATCCAAACAACCCGCGAGGAACGACCGATGATCGACCCGATGGCCCGGATCCGGGGGGTTCTCCCCCATGCCGCCGCGCTGGTGCTTTCGGCGATCGTCGCCGTCGGCTGCGGCGGCTCGACCGAGGAGACCGACACGGCCGTCGGCATCGGCCCAGGCGCCGGTCGGGTCGGCGACGTGTCCCCCGGCGAGGAGGTCCCGACCGAGCCGGTCGTCGGCACCGGCGGCTCGGTCGTCGAGCCGCCCGAGGCCCCCGGCGCCGCGCCGACCATCGGCACCGGCGACACGGCCGCCGTCGGCACCACTCCCCCCGCCGAGGCCGGCGAGAGCCCCTGACCCCCCGCGTTACGGGCCCCGTCCTCTCATCCCCGCGCCCCATTCACAACAAGGATTTTCGATCCATTCACCATTGATCCGGGGCCCGAGGCTGGGGGATGGATCATCCGTTGGAGAGGAAGTCTCCATGAGAACCCGGACCGGCTTCCTCCTGGCTGTCTGCCTGCTGCTCGCGACCGAGGCGCACGCCCAGCGGCAGATGGAGCGGCTGGACCGGGGCGTGGTCGCGATCCGTCGGGACGACGGCTCGGTCTACGTCGGCTGGCGGCTGCTCGGGACCGACCCGGCCGGCATCGCGTTCCACGTCGAGCGTGCCAACGACGGCGGCCCGGCGGTGCGGATCACCGACCAGCCCATCACCGCGACGACCGATCTCGTCGATGACGAGGCCGACCCCGACCGCGATGTCACCTACAGCGTTCGGCCCGTCATCGACGGTCGCGAGGGGACGTCGAGCGAACCGTCGGCGGCCGTCGCGCAGCCGTTCCTCTCGATCCCGCTCCAGACCCCCGACGGCTGCACGCCGAACGACGCCTCGGTCGGCGACCTCGACGGCGACGGCCGTTACGAGATCGTGCTCAAGCAGGAAATGCGGCCCCGCGACAACTCGCAGGACGGCGTCACCGGCCAGACGAAGCTCGAAGCCTACACGCTCGACGGCGCCTTGCTCTGGCGGATCGACCTCGGGCCGAACATCCGCGAAGGGGCCCACTACACGCCGTTTCTCGTCCACGATCTCGACGGCGACGGCCGGGCGGAGGTCGCCTGCAAGACGGCCGACGGGACCCTCGACGGCAACGGCCGGGTTCTCGGCGACGCCGACGCGAATCATCGCGGCGCCCGCGGCTACGTCCTCGACGGGCCGGAGTTCCTGACCGTCTTCGATGGTCGCGACGGCGCGGCGCTGGCGACGGTCGACTACGTCCCGCCTCGGGGAGACGTCGCCGCCTGGGGAGACGACTACGGCAACCGGGTTGACCGCTTCCTCGCCTGCGTCGCCTACCTCGACGGCCGGCGCCCGAGCCTGGTCATGTGCCGGGGCTACTACACCCGCACCGTGCTCGCCGCCTGGGACTGGCGCGACGGACGGCTCACCCACCGATGGACCTTCGACAGCGACGAGGGCCACCCGGATTACGCCGGCCAGGGGAACCACGGTCTGGCCGTCGGCGACGTCGACGGCGACGGCCGCGACGAGATCACCTACGGCGCCATGTGCGTCGATGACGACGGCACGGGGCTCTACACAACCGGCCTCGGTCACGGCGATGCCCTGCACCTCGCCGACCTCGACCCTGGTCGGCCAGGGCTGGAGGTCTTCGACATCCACGAGAAACCCCGGCACCCGCACGGGATCGAGTTCCGCGACGCCGCCAACGGCGCGATCCTCTGGAGCCGGCCCTCCCCCGACGTCGGCCGCGGCCTGGCCCTCGACATCGACCCCCGACACGAAGGCGCCGAGTGCTGGGCCGCCGGCCGTGGCCTGGAGGGCCTGTTCTCCTGCAAGGGAGAGCCCATCGGCCCGAAGCCCCGGTCGTGCAACATGGGCGTCTGGTGGGATGCCGACCCGCTCCGCGAGTTGCTCGACGGCACCATCATCGATAAGTGGGGCCCCGAGAGTGGTCGATCCGTGCGGCTGCTCTCGCGCGCGACTTCGGCTGCGCCTCGAACAACGGCACGAAGGCCAACCCCGCCCTGTGCGCCGACATCCTGGGAGACTGGCGCGAGGAGGTCATCTGGCGGTCCCGCGACAACCGTGAGCTGCGGATCTTCACCACGACCATCCCCGCCAACCGCCGGCTGACGACGCTGATGCACGACCCGACGTATCGGCTCGCCGTGGCCTGGCAGAACGTCGGCTACAACCAGCCGGCGCATCCCGGCTTCTTCCTCGGCGCCGGCATGGCGGAGCCGCCCAGGCCGGCGATCACGGTGCCGGATGCCCGTTGAGGAACCGGCCTCAAGCGCGTCAGGGCTTCGATGGCCCGTAACGCCCGTTGGCGTCGGCCACGGCACGAGGGTCATCTCTCGAAACATCGTAACGGGCCAGCGCACGCGCCGACAGGCTGCGGACGAGGGCATCGCGATACTCGGGGTTCCCTGGCTCCGCGCGAACCACGTCGCGGAGCAAGGTGATCGAACGGTCGAGATGCGCCATGATCTCGGGATGATGTTCCTTCGGGCCGACGACCTCGAACGACATGGCCATCTGATAATTGACCAGGGCGGTCCGGTACAAGATCTCGGTGTCCCGAGCGGCCCCGGGAACCCGCGCCAGGGCCTGCTCGTGGAACGCGAGCATCTCGGCGCGGAACCTGTGCAGGGTATCGGGCCCGAGCGGTTCCCCAACGATCAGGTAATCGGCGCCCGGGGTCAGGTTCTTCAGCAGGGCCTTCATGGTCTGGAGGCCGGCCTCGGCCCGGTCGCGCTCACGGCGGTATCGGGCGTTCTCCACGACGAGGGCGACGATCAGCACGGCCAGGAGGCCGGCGACGGTGCCGGCCCAGGCGGCGGCCCCGGCACGGTGGCGGACGGCCCGCCTGGCCAGCCGTCCCCAGGCCGAGGGGGGAGCAATCGTCAGGGGCTCGCCGGTCAGGAACCGTCGGAGCTGTTCGGCCATCGCCTGGGGCGTGGCGAACCGCTCGGCCGGGTCGCGGGCCATCGCCACGCGGACGATCGTCTCCAGGTCTCGGGGCACCGCGCGGTTCAGCGCGCGAACCGGCAACGGCTCGTCGTGGATGACTTTCAGGCAGGTCTCGAACGGCGTGCTGGCCCGGAAGGGGGGCCGCCCGGCCAGGAGGCGGTAGAGGATCGCGCCGAGGCTGTAGCAATCCCCGGCCGGCAGGTTCCGACCGGGGCCGTCGCCGATCTGTTCCGGGGCCATGTAGGTGGGTGTGCCGAGGATCGTCGTCGAGTCGGTCTGCGTCGTGTCGGTCTCCCGGAGGATCGGCCGGGCCAGCCCAAAGTCGGTGATCTTGGGCTCGCCCTCGGCGGTCACCAGGATGTTGGAGGGCTTGAGGTCGCGATGCAAAACGCCCTGGTCGTGCGCGTAGGCCATCGCCCGGACAATCTGGAGGACACGCCGGGCCCGGTCGTGGACGCTCAGCCCGCGATGGTCGCAATCCTCGTCCAGGGCCTTGCCATCGACGTACTCCATGACGAGGTAAGGCGCCCCCGATGTCGTGTTGCCGCCGCCGAGCAGCCGGACGATGTTCGGGTGCTCAAGCTGAGCCAGCACCTGGCGCTCGGCATGGAACCGTCTCGACCGGCCCGTCGTCACCTCGGCGCGGATCAACTTCAGGGCGACCTGCTGATCGTAGTCCTCCACCCGCTCAGCGAGGTAGACCGTTCCCATGCCGCCGTGGCCCAGGAGCCGTTGGATCGCATACGGTCCGATGCGCTCTCCGGGCTGTAGCGTTCGTCCGGGCGGGTCGTCGTCGATCGGCTCGGTCGGTTCGTCGCCGACGTCGTCGGGGGGCACATAATACCCTTCGACCACGGCGGCCTCGTGCTGGCCGAGCAGGTCCTCGACCTCGGCGACCAGGCCGGGGTCGTCCCCGTACCGGCGCCGCAACTCGTCATGACGGCGGGCCGGGTCGAGGTGGAGGCCCTCGGCGAACGCCTCGCGAACCGCTTGCCAGCGTCGGGCATCCATGATCGCGTCCTCCGCGTGCCGACATGGCGTTGAGGGATTGCATGCCCTCGGGCAACGCAAGCGGACCCGAACCGGAATCGGAACCGGTCGGACGACCTACGCGACGTCTCCTGGCCCGAGGCCCTGACCGTTCGGGCCGACCAGCTCACGGCGCAACCAGGCCCGCGCCAGCGCCAGGTCGCTGTTGACCGTCGTGGTGGAGATCCCGTGGTAGGTGGCGATCTCGGAGACCTTCATCCGGAGCAGGTAGCGCATGCTGACGATCTCGGCCTGCCGCTCATCCCAGCGGGCCAGCCGTTCCAGCGCCTCGTCGAGCTCGATGACATCGATGTTCCGCGCCTCCAGCTCGTCCAGATATCCGTCCAGGGGGAGACGCTTCCAGCCACAACCCCGCTTCAGCCGCTGTCGCGCCGCGCCCGGTCCACCAGGATGCGTCGCATGGTTTGCACCGCGGCGCCGTAGAGGTAGCCCCGGTCGGTGTTCCCCTTCAGGTTCGGGCTCCGCAGCAAGCGGATGACGGCCTCGTTGACCAGCCCGGTCGGGTCGAGCGATCGCTCGTCCCAGGCCCGGGCACGCATCAACCGCCGCGCCGCCCGTCGCAGCTCCTCGTAGACGGCGCTCAGATGATCCGGATCGCCCGGGACAAGGGGCGTCCGCTCGTCCGAAGCACAGGCGTCGTGCCCCTCGTCGAGCCCTTCGCGCACCATCGCGACTGTCCCTCCGTTCCATACGCGAGCACAACCGAGCCAATTCTCGCATGTCCGTGCGAAGTGTCAACATGCGGAAGCCTAATGAGTCCTGATTTCGGGAACGCTGTCCCCTGGCATGCGGCCCCAGGGAAACATCGCGGCAACGCCCGGCGTCCGTTTTCATGCTAGAGTTTCCTGGATCGCCTGGATGTTGCCCCACTTGAAGCGCCCGTCACGGTGAACCCGGCCTCATTGTGATGTTCTCCCTTGTTGTGCTGCTGACGTTCGTTGCGCCGACGGCGACCCCGGCTTTCGATGGCGGGCTCCGGCTGGCGGATTGGGGCTCGGAACCCAGCCGCGGGGTCCTGGTCAACCTGACCGTAGGCAGCCCGCTGGGGCGACCCGATCGACGCGCGTCGGCCGACGATCGTCGTCGTCCACGGCACCAACCCGTTCGACCCGGTCATGCACTTCACCATGGCCGAGCGTTACGCTGAGGTGATCGGCGGGCGTTACGGGTCGACCGTGAATGTCCTGGGCTGGAAGTGGAACGCCGACACGATGTCGCGCCCCCTTCGTCCCCGACAAAACCAGCTCCACGCCGTCGACCAGGGGCCCATCCTGGCCGCGGCCCTTCGTCACGCCGGGGTGGAGCCGAGCCGGTTGCACCTGATCGGACAGAGTTCCGGCTGTCTGGTCGCGACCTCGGCGGCCCTCATGTTCACCAGCAGTGGGCAGCCTCCCGCGCGGCTCACTCTGCTCGATCCGGCCGCGATCTATCACGACCTGCTCTTCCAGGCCCTCGGGGCGGGAACGGCGGCCCGAGCAGGTTGAGAACTACTGGTCCGCGAGCCTGAGCGGCTACGGCCGACCGGCACCGTACCCGGGCGTCCAGAACACACGCATCGACCGCGTCTCGGGTGCCCTGGGGCTGGTCCGCCCGCTCCACTCGGACCACCTCAACCTCGTCCGCTGGCACATCGGCCGGATGGCTCGCTGAGAGGCTGATCGGAAACGATTGTTCATGTAAAAGCGAACATGTTGGGTGGCCGGGGCAAGGTCTTCGTGCCCCGGTCTGGGCCTTGAAGTGTCGACCGGGGCACGATGACTTTGCCCCGGCCACCCTTCGACGTACCTTCCGGGAGAATCCGGCGATTCCCGATCGCCTCTGAGCGTCTTCGGGCCGGTCCCCATCCGGGGCATTTCAGGGTCGGGCTTCGGCCCCGAGGCGTGAACGGCCCGCCTCGGCCCCTTCCCTGATCGAGATAAGAGATCATATCGTTGTCACGCCGACCGATGCCGATTCTCAACGCCCCGGCACGGTTCGCCGCAGTCGATTCCTGCGAACAGCATTCCGGAGGCTTGATCCGCGACGGCCCGTGCGGGATGATCGTGTGCGAGCCGCCCACTGACCCTCGGGAGATATGCCGATGGATTGCCCGCGCTGCCACCTCATGCTCCGCCGGACCGATTACGAGGGCGTTGAAGTCGACATGTGCGACAACTGCTGGGGCATCTGGCTCGACGAGGGGGAGATGGAGGCGGTGATCGACTCTCGCGAGATGAGCTTCTCCGACGCCGAGCGCAAGCAGTTCCTCAAGACCCGCGCCAGCCTGCCGGCGATGGGCCCGAGCGACCCGATCAACTGCCCGATTTGCGACAAAACGATGGACGTGCTCCAATCCGACGTCGGGCTGAAAATCACCGTCGACCGCTGCCTCTACCACGGCATCTGGCTCGACTCCGGCGAGATCAAGGCCGTCCAGGCCGTCGCCGAGGACTCCCGGAAGTTCTACAACCTCCTGTTCCGGAAGCTCGGCCTGACCAAGGAGCGGGATGTCGAGTGATTCGCAGGGGCGCGTTGCGCGTTGCCCCCGACGCAGCGACTGCAGGTTGATTTCTGATCAAAATGCCCAGAAACCTCCTCAAGATAGGATTTTTGGGAGGACGGCGCAAGGTCTTCATGCCCCGATCCCAGGGACGATGTCTCCCTCCAGGGCACGCGGCTCTTTGCCCCGGCCGCCCACATTTCCCCCCATCCCTGGAGAGTCGCGCTTTACGTTACGTTCCGGCCCATGGGGCATCGAGACGTTGCCCCGGCCGCTCGCCGCTCTTTCGGATCGACCCGAGGCCCGATTCCGATTACCCTCGGCCCCCGCGAAGCGGATCGGGGAGATCGGGCCGCGCCCGGAGCGTCGTGTTGTCGAGATGGACGCCATCCCCGAAAGCGCGCTCGATCGTTTGACGAGTGTCGTCATTCCGATCGTTTCCCGTTTTCAAGTCGTTGGCGAGATTGCCCATGGACGCAATGGCGCGCTTTTTGTCGAACCGGCCCCGGTCCGGTCGACTTGCCCGCGTCTCGTTGTTCGTCGCATATCTCGCGACCCTCGTTGGCCCCCGGTCGTTACGACTCGGGCACCCCAGCCTCTTCTACGACGACATCGAACGGATTCGCTGGCTTCAGGAGGGCCACGGGTTCGTCGAGTACCTGTTCCTCAGATTCAATGAACATGTCGCGCCCGCCTTTCAGGTCGTCACCCGGGTCGCCTGGGACCTGGCGGGACATCGCCTGGAGAACGTGACGACCGCCCTGACCGTGGCCTCATTCGTCCCGTTCTTGCTCTGTCTGTTCCTGATCTACCGGATCGTGGTTCGCGAAACGGGATCGCGGACGACCGCCCTGGCGGCCACGTCGGCATTCAACGTCCTGTGGGTCTATGACGAGGTCGTCTACTGGTATTCGGCCAGTTCGTTCACCTGGGCGCTGGTGGCGACCCTGGCGGCCTGGCTGGGGAGCATCTCGGCGGTCGAATCGGGCCGTCGGTCCGCGTGGCTGAGGGTCGCGGGGGCCACGGCCCTGGCGCCGGCCTTCTCGGCCATCGGCTTGCTCGCCGGCCCCGTGGCCGCGGCGCGCGTGCTCGTCGGCGCGGGGCGACGCTCTCGGCGCGCCGCCGGGGTTCCCCTGGCCGGCACGGCCGCCTTCCTGGCGATCCGGGCCCTGGTCGCGCGACACGAGACGTCGCGCAGCGTCGCGAGCCATGCGGCGAGCCTGCTCGACCCGGAGGTCTGGATGCGGGTGGCCCGCGCCCCCTTCGAGGTACTCGCTCCGGCCCTGGTCGGCGTGTACCGCACGCCGACTCATCCGGGGGTCCTCGGCCCGCTGAACGTTCACGAACTGCCGGCCGCGGCGGTGCTTGGCCTGTCGGTGGCCGTCCTGCTGGGCGCGGTTCTGGCCGGTGTTCGTCGTCCGGGACACGCGGGCCTGATCGCCTGTGGCCTGGTGCTGATCGTTGGCGGCTATGCCCTGCCCTATTCCAAGCCGTTCGGCGATTCGTCTGTGTGGCTCCTGTCGGTCGAGCGCTATCACCTGTTCCCGGCCTCGGGGCTGATCCTGGCGTTGAGCCCGGCCCTGTCGGGACCGTTGCGACGGTTCGACGTGCGATGGACGCGGTCCCTGGCCGTCGCGACCATGGCGTCTTTGGCTCTGCTGGCCACACACGCCGCCTTGCCGGGGCGCGCCCGGCAATACCATTTCTCCGACCAGCCCGGGGTGCTCGCGGCGATCGATCGGCTCGGGGCGTTCTGTCGAGCCCGGGGGGTCCCGCGTGCTCAGGTGCTGCGGGTGCTCGACCCGATCACGCGGTCGTCCTGGTGCCACCGGGGGCAAAACCCACTCAAGATGTTGGGCGCGGCGATCGCCGTCCCCGATCGATCCGACCGGGACGCGCGGGCCGTGCTGGTCTCCAACGTGCCCCCGGAGGATCGGGAGCCCCTCTTCGGAGGCGCGGACATCTCGGCCCACATCCGGGACGTCGGCCCCGAGGACCTCGGGGACGTCGTGGCGGTTGGCCGGCCGGCCGGCAACTTCCGCGTCCAGGAGTTCGGCGACGGTCTCATCGCCGCGCCCGGTTGGGTCTCGTACCTGGAGTACGCCTGGCCGGGCGACGTTCCGAGGGCCCCGGCGGCGCGGCTCTGCCTGCCGGGCGAAAGCGCCGGCGTCGGCATCGAAGTCTGGTGGACGGACGACGACGGCCGATGGTCGGAGGGCCGCAGCATCCGTTGGCGAACCGCCCTTCGACGCGGTGATTGGTCCGTGCCCCTGGCCCGCGTGCCGCATCTGGAACCCGGCCGCGTGCGACGGCTCCGCGTCATCTTCCGCAAACCCGCGATCGCCGTGCTTGAGCCCCCCCGACTCCTGCGCTGAGGCGCACGTTGACGGGACGCGATCCGATCTCCCGAGATGACCCGCACGCCTGACGATCGCTCGATGGGATTCGGGTTTCCCGCGTCTCCGTTACCGGTCGCCCTCCGTGGCCATGCCTGGCTTCCTGGCGATCGAACGCCTGACGGTACCTTCCGCGAGGGATGTTCGTCAATCGCCGCGGAATCTTGGCGACGAAGGCCGCCGGCCGATCAGGCCCCTCGGAACGGTCCGGCGAGTGGGACGTTCGGACGCTGCGCGAGGACCATCACTCCCGGCGCCGCGAACCGAATGATCCCTTTTTCCCGCGCGTCTCGACTCTTTCCTTTCACACCAGAGTCGGGGTCGATACCCTGGAGGGATGTCCTGGACCTTTGATTCAACCATATCAGGAAGAGGCCGTAGAGATGATCCGGCAACCGCTTCGGGGCATGATGGCTGTGCCCATCCTGGTGGCGATCGCTCTCCCCGCCCTCGCCGCCGATCCGGACGAATCGGCAGCATCGGCGTCTCTTCGGCGGGGCCGCGATTCGCTCGACAAGAAGGAGTACGACCAGGCCATCGCCGACTTCTCCGAGGCGATCCGACTCGATCCCGAGTCGATTTCCGCCTTCATCGGTCGGGCCATCGCATTGAGACATAAGGACGAATATGACCGGGCGATCGCCGACTACACCGAGGCCATCCGGCTCGACCCCGAGGCGGCCCCGATTTTCAACGCCCGCGCAAACACAATTATGAATAAGCATCTATACGATCAGGCCATCGCCGACTATACCGAGGCGATCCGGCTCGACCCCGAGTTGATCATCGCCTTCCTCGGCCGGGCCATCGCATGGAAAGGCAAGGGGGAGTATGACCGGGCCATCGCCGATTGCACTGAGGCGATCCGGCTCGACCCCGAGTCGGCCATCGCCTTCCGTTCCCGCGGCGACGCATGGAGATATAGGGGCGAATACGACCGGGCCATCGCCGACTATACCGAGGCGATCCGGCTCGACCCCGAGTCGGCCATGGCCTTCGATTACCGTGGCGACGCATGGAGAGATAAAGGCGAATACGACCGGGCCATCGCCGACTACACCGAGGCGATCCGACTCGACCCCGAGTCGATTTCCGCCTTCATCGGCCGGGCCATCGCATGGAGACATAGAGGCGAATACGACCGGGCGATCGCCGACTACACCGAGGCGATCCGGCTCGACCCCGAGTCGATTTCCGCCTTCATCGGCCGGGCCTCGCATCGGGTTTCAAGGAAATGCACGATCGGGCGATCGCCGACTACACCGAGGCCATCCGGCTTAATCCTGGATCCGCATCTCTCCTCGTCTTCCGTGGCGACGCATGGAGCGATAAGAGCGAATACGACCGGGCGATCGCCGACTACGACGAGGCCATCCGACTTGATCCCGAGTTGGTAATCGCCTATTTCGGCCGTGCCAACGCATTCAAACGCAAACAGGAATACGACCGGATGATCGCCGATTATACTGAGCTCATCCGACTCGAGCCCGAGCGGGCGTCGCACCTCCTCGGCCGTGCCATCGCATGGAGTTTCAAGAACATGCACGACGAGGTGATCACCGATTCGACGGAGGCCATCCGACTCGAACCCAAGTTATCCCTTGCGTTCCATGTCCGGGGAATGGCCTGGAGCAAGAAGGGGGAGTACGACCGGGCGATCGCCGACTACTCCGAGGCCATCCGTCTCGACCCCAAGTCGGCCATCGCCTTCCGCTCCCGTGGGTCCGCCTTGGAGCTCAAGGGGGAGCACGGCCGGGCGATCGCCGATTTCAACAAGGCCATCCGACTCGAACCCGAGATGGGTTCCGCCTTCTACGAGCGTGGCGTCACCTGGGCCCGCAAGGGCATGTACGCCAATGCGATCGCCGACTACACCGAGGCGATCCGGCTCGACCCCGAGTCGGCCCCGGCTTTCCTAGAACGAGCAAATATATTCACAAATAAATGTAACTTCAATAATGCCATCGCCGACTACGCCGAGGCCATCCGGCTCGACCCCAAGTTGGCCCCAGCCTTCAGCTACCGCGGATTCGCCCTGATATCCAAGGGGGAATACGACCGGGCGATCGCCGACTGCACCGAGGCCATCCGGCTCGACCCTGAGTTGGCCCTGGCCTTCGGCAACCGCGGATTCGCCCTGGCGTTCAAGGGGGAATACGACCGGGCGATCGCCGACTATACCGAGGCGATTCGGATCGACCCGAAATCCAATACATGCCTATCCTACTTTGCGTATTTGTTGTCCACGTGCCCTCAGGGAAAGGTCCGGGACGGTGAGAAGGCGGTGGAGCTGGCCCTTCGGGCATGCGAATTGAGCGGTTGGGAAGATGACTTCGACCTCGGGGCCCTCGCCGCCGCCTATGCCGAGACGGGCGACTTCGACAGGGCGGTCGAGTGGCAGGAGAAGGCCAACGCGCTGAACCCCAGGCCGGAAGGCAGGGAGGTGGGGGAAACGCTGTTGAAGCTGTACAAGCAAAAGCGCCCCTTCCGGGCGTATCCGGCCGGGCCCCGGGGGGAACCGCCCCTGCCCCTATCGTTGACCTTCGCCTCCTGGTCGTCAGGTGTCGTGGCCTGAGGGACCACGAGCCCGCGGGTACGTCCTGGTTTTCGTTGGGGTGGGGCTCGCCCATCGTCGTATCCTGGGACCACCGAGGCCGGTCGACCCCGTTTCCCTGTTCGCCACGTCTCCATTGTTTCCGTCCCGCGATTCCTGCCTGTCCTGGAAAGAGAGGGCATACCGTGAAACGCTCGTGGGCATGGGCCCTGATCCTGGGCGTCGCCACGCCCGTGGCCGAGGCGGGGACCTTCCCTGATGTCGGCTACCCGACGCCCGCCGGGTGGACCGGGCCGCGGTTCGAATTGAGCCAGGAGTATCCCGCGACGCAACCCGCGGCGGAAAACCTGCCGTGGGAGGCGATCGACTTCACGACCGATCCCGTGGGTTACATGACGTCCGTGATCGAGTACTGTTATGAAGGGAACCTTGAGGTCGAATTCGTCGTTCAGGACAACGCCGTCCGGAAGTGGTATCATGCCCCCTGGCTGCACTGGGGGCCGAACGGGCGGGAATTCGTCCACGGGCTCACCCGGGAGCGTTCCTCACGCCCCTTCGAACTCGCCGCCACCCAGTCTCGGCAGTACCGCAACTTCGCGGTCGGGTTCTACAATCCCGCGGGCGGGTTCACCGTCGGCCAGGTCTGGCAGGACCCGGACGCTCCCGACAGCTCGGCGGTCCGGTTTCCCGAGGGGACGGTCTCGTTCAAGCTCCTGTTCACGACCGCGCCCGACACCAGCGTGCCGTTTTTGAGCGGGGCGCCGGAGTGGGTCGCCGACATCGACCGCAGCTCCGCCCCCGAGGCGATCGAGAACACCAGGGTTCGCCTGCTCCAGGTCGATATCGCCGTCCGCGACGACCGCGCCCCGTCGGCGGGGTGGGTGTTCGGCACGTTCCATTACGACACGGAGATCATGGCCGATTGCCCCTGGAAGAAGCTCCGCCCCCTGGCACTGATCTGGGGCAATGATCCCACCCTGACCCCGTCCGCCTTCGAAGGCGGAGAGCGACCGATGGAAAGCTGGATCAATGTCGATTCGCCGATCGTGGCGTATCGGTCCAATCCCCCGGCGGGAATCAACGCGCCACGCACCCTGGGGTGGGCGGGACGGGGGAATGGGCCGGTCGATAACCCGGTCTCCTCATGCCTGAGTTGCCACTCCACGGCCCAGCTCCCCGCGCGTTCTCCGTTGATCCCGCGGGCCAACCTCTCCGAGACGGAAAAGCTTCGTTGGTTCCGCAACCTGGCGGCGAACGAGTCGTTCGATCCCGGGTCGGCCACGCTGGACTTCTCGCTCCAGCTCGGGGTCGGGATCCAGAATTTCCAGGAGTTCCGTCGTCTCGTCCGAGAACCGCGGCGGCTTCACCGCGAACGCGTCCCGGATGGAGCTGTTCCTCCAGAACGAGGCACGCCTCGATCGGGAGGGGCAACCGAGCTCTCCCCGGCAATACCGCATGACCCGCGATCCCGACCAAGAACCGTAGCGGCGAGCGGTCGAGGGGCCCCCTGCCTTGTCCCAGGCGTCTGGTCGAAGTGCGCCGCCTGGCCGCTCCAGTCCAGGGCGCACCGTCGAGGGGCCACGACCGGGGAGGTCGGCAAGACGTTTCCGCTCGGGACGCAACCGGCGCCGGGACAGGCGGAATCGGCACATCGAGGTGTGAGCATTCCACGTCCGGAGGCCCGGCCGTGCGGCCGTGGTTGGTCGCCGGCCGGGGGGCGGAATGGGGGATGGTGGGTATTCACGGCCGCGACCTCGGGGGCCGTCGCCGCGCCCTTGACAGGGGTTTGGGGGCCCGTCACGCTGGCAACCGGGATTGCATGAACGTCGCGGGCGATCCCAACCCACCCGCTCGACCGCCGACCGGCCCGACGGCCCACGCCACGCCCTATGCCTCTGAGGACGCTCGATGCCCGCCGACCCCCAACCGCCCGTCGACGAGGTCCGCGCCGTCGCGCAACTGGCCGAGGACTACCAGCGGATGCGATCGGAGATCGCCAAGGTCATCATCGGTCAGGACGAGGTCGTCGAGCAGCTTCTGATCGGCCTGTTCGCCCGCGGGCACGTGCTGCTGGTCGGCGTGCCGGGGCTGGCCAAGACGCTGCTGGTCAGCACGGTGGCCCGCATCCTGAGCCTGTCGTTCCGCCGCATCCAGTTCACGCCCGACATGATGCCGTCGGACATCACCGGCACCGACATCCTCCAGGACGACCCCGAGACCGGCCGGCGCCGGTTCGCCTTCATCCACGGCCCGGTCTTCGCCAACATCGTCCTGGCCGACGAGATCAACCGCACCCCGCCCAAGACCCAGGCCGCGCTGCTGGAGGCGATGCAGGAGCGGCACGTCACGGCCGGCGGCCGGCCCTACGAGCTGCCCGACCCGTTCTTCGTGCTGGCCACGCAGAACCCGATCGAGCAGGAGGGGACGTACCCCTTGCCCGAGGCCCAGCTCGACCGCTTCATGCTCAACGTCCGGGTGCCGTACCCGACGCCCGAGGAGGAGCTGGAGATCCTCCGCGCCACCACCGGCGAGCCCCCCGCGCCGCCGTCGTTGACGCTCTCGGGCGAGCAGATCGTGGCGTTGCAGCACCTGGTGCGGCGGGTGCCGGTGGCCGATCACGTGTTCGCGTATGCCCGGGACCTCGTCCGCGCCAGCCGGCCGGGCGAGCCCGAGGCGACCGACACCGTCCGGCGCTGCGTCTCCTGGGGCGCCGGCCCCGCGCCGGCCAGGCGTTGATCCTGTGCGCCAAGGCCCACGCCGTGCTGCAAGGCCGGGTCGCGGTGGGCGTGGCCGACGTCCGCCGCGTCGCCCACCCGGTGCTGCGCCACCGCATCGTCACCACCTTCCACGCCGAGGCCGAGGGCATCGACACCGACGCCGTCGTCGACCACCTGATCGCGACCATCCCCGCCCCGACCGAGCGCGCGGCGGGGCGGCTGGTGGGGGCGTGAGGGTCACGAGCCTTCGCCGAGCCGCTTGCGCAACTCGTCAAGCTCCCGGCGGAGGCGGTCGTTCTCGGCCTGCGCCTGGTTCTCGCTCCTCGGCAGCCAAACGTCGAGCGTCGGCCTGCTGCCGCGCGGCGTCGGCCAGGAGTATTGCCTCACGACGCGTGGGAAGTCGGTGGCCCGCGACCGGATCGTACAGGCGCAGCAGGTCGCCGTCACGCTCGAAATGGAGGCCGAGCACGGCGCTGGGCAGCCGTCCTTGGATCGGTTTGATGGGCTCGTAACGATCCTCGACGAGTCGAAACCCCTGCAACGGTGGCTTGAGGTAGTCCTGGGTCGGGTCGAACTGGAAATACTCCGGGACGCAGAGCACGTCGCGGTACAGGTCCAGCTTCTTCGTCTTGTCTTCCTTCCGGGTCGACTTGGAAGTGACTTCGATGACGATGTCGGGTGCCTTGCCCTCCTCCCAGAGGATGTAGTTGAGCCGTTTCGGCTCCTTCGGGACGCCGAACACCACGAAGACATCGGGAGCGACGTGCCGGAGCTTATTGCCCTGCTCGTAGAACAGCAGAAGGTCCCCCGAGATGTAAACCTCCGGATCGTTCGCGTAACGGTCTTCGAATGTCTCGATCAGGTCGACCATGATCTGCCGGTGGAGGTCCGTCTCGGCCATGGGCTTGCCGTCCGAGGTCGGGTAGGTGGGGTCGCCCTTGACGTCCTGGCGGAGGATCGAGGCCATGATCGTCGCTCCCGGGGGCCGGGCCCGTCCGAGATCCGCTTGTGGGCGGTCGCGGCGCAGGTCTACGATGCTGGAGATCGATTGTAGCATGATCCCGGTATCGGGACAGATCGGGAACGGAGCCGGCTCGATGCAGAATGCGACGCGATCGCCGCGATCGCCCCGCCCCTTCACCTTGCTCGACGTGATGGTCCTGATCGCGGCGACGGCGGCCGGGATTGCCTGGACTCGCCTCCATCTGGGACAGCGTGTCGATCGGCCAGGCTTGCGCCGCCCGAGGCCGGCTGGGACCTGGTGGCCGTGCTGGCCCGGGTGCCTTTCGTGCTGGATGCGGTTGTCCTTGTCGTCGCGGCCTGGACGGTTGCCTTGCTGGGCCTGCGGCTGTGGTCCCCCCGGCCGACGATGCGCCGGCTGAGTCGCCAGCCGGGCTGGGTGGCCAGCGTCGGGGCGACGCTCGGGCTGAGCTATTTCATCTTGAATCATGAGGTCCAGTTTACCATTTTTCGCGTCACTGGCGGCAGCACGGGCGAGTCCACCGTTGCGGAGTTTGCTCGGCAATCCGCCTACGTGATCCGGAATAACCCGAATGTCGTCGGGCTCACGGTGGCCATGGGGTGGCTGATCCTCTCGCTCGGGCACCGCTGGCGGCCGGAGCCGTCCTGGATCGACCGCGCGGGGCGGATCGTCGGTGCCTACTGGCTCCTGATGATCGTCGTCCCCCTGATCGCCTTGGCCCTGCTCAGTGCGCACATCGTGCAGATTGTTCCGACCTCGTTGGAGACACCGTTCGAGATCAATTATCTCTTACGATGAGGAGCCCGATGGCCTCCGCACCAGCCGAACAGCCGCCTCTCGACCCCACCGCGCTGGCCCGGTTTGGCCGGCTGGAACTGCTGGCGCGGCTGGTGGTGGAGGGGGTGATGTCGGGCCTGCATAAAAGCCCGTTCAAGGGGTTCTCCGTCGAGTTCGCCGAGCACCGGCAGTACGGGCCGGGGGACGAGATCCGGCACATCGACTGGCGCACGTTCGGCAAGACGGATCGCTACTACGTCAAGGAATATGAGGAGGAGACGAACCTCAAGGCGTACCTTGTGCTCGATACGTCCGGCAGCATGGGCTACGCGGGGCGCACCGTCAGCAAGCTGGAGCACGCGAAGCGGGTGGCGGCGTCGCTGGCCTATCTGATGTTCGGCCAGCGCGACGCGGTGGGGCTGGTGACGTTCGACAGCGACATCCGCGCCATGATCCCCGCCCGATCGGCGCCGGGGCACTTCTCGGTGCTCTGCAAGGCGATGGAGGAGGCGCAGGTCGGCGGCGAGGTGCCCCTGAGCCGCGTGCTCGACAACCTGGCGGGGCTGATCCGTCGCCGCGGGCTCCTCGTCGTGCTGTCCGACGGGTTCGACGCGACCGACGACCTGAACCTGGCGCTGAAGCACCTGCGGCACCGGCATCACGAGGTCCTGTTTCTGCAGGTCCTGGCGCCCGAGGAGGAGGAGTTCCCGTTCCGCCGGCCGGCGAAGTTCCGTAACCTGGAGAACCTCGACCGTTCCCTGCGGATCGACCCCGCGGCGCTGCGGAACGCCTACCTGGAGCGGTTCCGGGCGCATTGCGAGGCGATCCGGGAGAGCTGCCTGTCGATCCGGGCCGACTACCACAAGGTCTCGACCGCCGTGCCCGTCGAGACGACCTTGCTGGACTATCTCGCGGCGCGGTCGAGCCGGGGGATCGTCCGTTGAGCTGGAGCGTCGCGAACCCCTGGATGCTGCTCGGCCTGCTCGGCGTGGCGATCCCGGTCGTCATCCACTTGCTGAACCGCCGACGCGCGGTGGTCGTGGACTGGGGCGCGATGCAGTTCCTCGAGATCGGCCGACGCGCCCGTCGCAAGTTGCAGATCACCGACCTGCTGCTGTTGGCCGGTCGCATGCTGCTGCTCGGCCTGGTCGCGCTCGCCCTGGCCCGACCGTTCTGGACGCCGACCCCGGCCGGCGCCGATGTCGGCGCGAACGGTGGCGGCGGGGCGGGCGGCGGCGGCTCGCAAACCGCCCGGCGCGACGTGGTGCTCATCCTCGACGGGTCCGACAGCATGGCCCGGACGGTCGGCGGCACGACCCCCCACGACCAGGCGGTCGCCTGGGCGCGCGACGTTCTCGGCCGGCTGGCGCCGGGCAGCACGGTCGGCGTCCTGCTGGCCCGCGACCGGGTCGACGCCGCTGGTCGATCCGCCGACGCACGACCTCGTCGCGGGTCGACGAGGTCCTGCGCAAGGCCCCGCCGGCGCGGGGGTCGAGCGACCTGCCGGCGGCGATCGCCGAGGCGTTGCGACGGCTCGAAGGGGCCGAGAACGAGGCCGGCGACATCATCATCCTGACCGACGGCCAGGCCCTGCCGTGGCGGTCGGGCGAGTCGGCCCGCTGGGGACTGCTCCGCGACCTGCACGCCGAGCACGCGCGTCGAGAGGGCGTCACGCCGAGGCTCTGGTCGGTCGCGTTCGGCGGCGAGGGACCGTCGAGGGGGCCGACGGGTCGGTCGGTCCGCTGGAACTGCCGCGAGGGCTGGTCCCGCCGCGCTGCCGCTGACGGTGCGGACGACCATCGCGAACGCCGGCCCCGGCGAGTTGACGAGGACGGCCGAACTGCTCGTCGACGGCCGGCCGGTGCCGGGCCTGTCGCAGGTCGTCGGGCCGATCCCGCCGGGGGGCCGGATCCCGCTGGAGTTCCGCGCCACGATCGCCGAACCCGGGGCGCACGCGCTGACCGTGCGGCTCGCCCCGGGAGACGACCCGCTCGCCGCCAACGACGAGGCGTCGCGGGCGGTCGAGGTCGTCGCCGCCCTGCCCGTGCTGCTGGTCGACGGCGAGCCGGGCCTGGAGCCGCTCAGCGGCGAGGTCGACTACCTCCGCGCCGCCCTGGCCCCGACCGGCGACGACACGCCCCAGGTGGCGGCCACCGTCGTCTCGATCGAGGCGTTCGACGCGGGGTCGCTGGAAGGTCAGAAGGTCGTCGTGCTGGCGAACGTGGACCGGCTCGACTCGTCCCAGCAGGCGGCGGTCGCGGCGTTCCTGGGCCGAGGCGGCGGCGTGCTGGTGGCCCCCGGCGACCAGATCGACGCCAAGGCATATAACGGCACGCTCTACCGCGACGGCGCCGGCTGGCTGCCGGCGGAGATCGGCGCCTGGCGGGGCGACCCGACGGCGCGGGAGGCGGTCGCGCACCCGTCGCCGGCCAGCTTCGCCGGGCCGAGCCTCGCCCCGTTCGCCCGGGGAGACGCCCCCCCGCTGGCCGACGCCGACCTGTTCGCCTACCGGGTTCTGACCCCCGCCACGCGCGCCCCGGCCGCCGCCGTCCTGGCGAGGCTCGACACGGGCGATCCCTGGATCGTCGAGCGGCCCCACCGCGACGGCCGGGTGCTGCTGCTGGCCGGTCCGCTCGACGCCGAGGGGGGCACCCTGCCGGTGAACCCCGACTTCGTCCCCCTGGTCCACGAGCTCGTCTTCCACCTGGCCGACGCCGATCCCGGCGCCGGCACTGTGCGGCCCGGCGAGCCGATCGCCGTGGACCTCGGCGCGGTCGAGATGCCGGCCGGTGCCGAGACCGTGGACGTCGTCTCCCCGTCGGGCGAGACGCTGAAGGCGACCATCGAGCGCGGCGGCGGTCGAACCCGTGCCCGGCTGGAGTCCGCCGACGAGCCGGGGCTCTACCGGTTCGAGCTGCCCGACGGCGTCTCGTATGTGTCGGTGGCCGCCGACCCTCGCGAGTGGGACCCCGAGCCGCTGGCGACGGCCGACGCCGAGGCCCTGGCCGCCGGCTGGCCGCTCGTCTTCGAGGACGACCCGGCCGAGTTGCCCGGCCGCCTGTTCGCCGCCTCGGGACGTGGCGAGCGGCACCCGATCTGGCGCTTCCTGGTCCTCGCCGCCCTGGCCGGTCTCTGCCTGGAGGTCTACCTCACCCGTCGGATCGTCCGCGAGCGCGGCCTGGCCGACGTCGGGGCGGAGGGCTGACTTTCGCCCCGCGCTGCCGTAGGGTGGGTCAGCGCAGCGCAACCCACCATCGAATCGGTGGGTTCGCTGGACGACCCACCCTACGAAACGGAGCAACCCTCATGCGGACGCTCGTCTCGCTGTTGACCCTTTCGCTGCTCGCCGCCGGCGCATCGTGCGCCCTGGCCGACGACGCCTCGGACGCTTCCACGAAGATCCTGCTGATCGGCAAGGACCGCGACCATGCGCCGCGGACTCATGAGTACATGGCCGAGTCCGAACTGCTGGCCAGGTGCCTGAAGCAGACATCGGGGGTCGAGACGGTCGTCTCGAACGGCTGGCCGACCGATCCAAAGGTTCTGGAAGGTGTTGATGCGATTGTCCTCTACACGGCCGTCGGGGGGAACGTGCTGTTCGCCGATCCGGAGCGCCGGGCGCAGGTCGAATCGCTGTTGAAGCAGGGCGTCGGCCTGGTCGAGATCCACTGGGGCACCGACGCGGAGCCCGGCGAGGCCGCCGAGAAGCAGCTCGAGCACATGGGGGCGTGGTTCCACCGGACGTTCTCCGAGATCCCGATTGTCGATTCGGTCGTCACGCAGGCGGACCCGGACCACCCGATCGCGCGGGGATGGGACGACTTCCCGATGCGCGACGAGTACTACATCAAGCTGAAGTTCCGGCCCGAGGCGAAACCGCTGATGAAGGCCGAGGTCAACGGCGAGACCTACGTTGTCGGCTGGGCCCTGGACCGCCCCGACGGCGGCCGTTCGTTCGGCACCGTCTGCGGCCACTTCCACGAATGCTTCGCCAATGACAGCTTCCGCCAGGCCGTCGTCAACGGCATCCTCTGGGCCGCCGGGGTCGAGATCCCCGAGGGCGGTGCCCCCTGCGCCGTCTCCAGGGAGGACCTGGAATTGCCGCCGGACCCACGCGTGACCGAGACGCAATGAGTGGGCAGTGGACAGATCTTCGTAGGTCAGGCGTCCGCCTGACAGTCCACACATTCGCGCCGCTCGCGGATTTCCAGGCGGACGGCTTCGACCACGAAGACCGTCAGGCTAAAGCCTGACCTACGAAGATCGGACCGTCAGGCGGACGTCTGACCTACGGCCCGGGTAGACAGAATCATCGAGGGGAACTTTGATGCGAAGCGTTCTGTTCGTACTGGCGACATTCGCCCTGGTGGGGCAGGTCACCGTGGGAGAGGTCCACGCGGCCGGGCGGCCGAACATCATCTTCATCATGGCCGATGACATGGGTGTGGCCGACCTCGGTTGTTACGGGTCGAGGGCGATCGCCACGCCGAACCTCGACCGCATGGCCGCGCGGGGGCTGCGGTTCACGCAGGCCTATAGCGGCTGCACCGTCTGCGCCCGGCACGCAGCACGCTGATGACCGGGTATCACATGGGGCACACCTCGGTTCGCTCCAACGCCGGGGGGGTGCCCCTGCGCGACGAGGACGTGACGCTGGCCGAGGTCCTCAAGTCGGCCGGATACGCCAACGGCGGGTTCGGCAAGTGGGGGCTCGGCGATATCCACACGCCAGGCGCCGCCGAGCAGCAGGGCTTCGACACCTTCTTCGGCTATTACCATCAGGTTCATGCCCACCAGTATTTCCCCGACTACCTCATCCGGAACGGCGAGCATTACCCGCTGCCCTCGAACGCGAAGGCGTCGGACCACGGGCCGGGCGGCGTGCCGACGGTCGATCCGAAGACCGGCACGGCGCGGCAATTCAGCCAGTCCCTCGTGTTCGAGCGGATGAAGGACTTCCTCCGCGAGCACAGGGACGGCCCGTTCTTCTGCTATGCCCCCTGGACCCCGCCGCACGCGGAGTACGCGATCCCGGAGGACGACCCGGCCTGGCAGCGTTACAAGGACCGGCCCTGGCCGGTCAACGCGAAGGTCCACGCCGCGTTCTGCACGATGATCGACCGCCAGGTCGGCGAGACGCTCGACCTCCTCGACGAACTGGGCATCGCCGACAATACGCTCGTGATGTTCTGTTCCGACAACGGCGCCTCGAACCGCTTCGAGGGGACGCTCGACTCGTGCGGCCCGCTCCGGGGGTTCAAGCGGTCGTTATACGAGGGGGGCATCCGCACGCCCCTGATCGCGTGCTGGCCGGGCCGGATCGCGGCGGGGACCGAGTCGGACCTGCCGTGCTATTTCCCCGACATGCTGCCGACCTTCGCCGCGTTGGCCGGCGCCACGGCCGACGTGCCCCCGGACATCGACGGCCTCAGCCTCGTGCCAACGCTCCTCGGCCATCCCGACGAGCAACCGCGGCACGACGCCCTCTACTGGGAGTATTCCGAGATGCGTCGGGCAAAAATCCCGCCATCATCCCCGAGAAAACAATGGCCGCCATCCGGATGGGCCCCTGGAAAACCGTCCGCCCGACGCTCGACGGCCCGATCGAGCTGTACGACCTCCGCACGGACATCGGCGAGCGTCACGATCTCGCCGCCGAGCATCCCGACCTGGTCGACCAACTCGCGAAGCGCTTCGCCGACGCCCACACCCCCCCGCGCCGCAGCCCGAGCCTCCGCACCCGGAGGGGCAGCCGTATAATTGAACCAGGGAGGATTGGCGTTCCATCCTCGGGCCATCGTACGGTCTGGCTGCGGCTCGTGACCGGAGCGAACCACAGCCAGTTCATGTCGGGACAACGGTAAAGCGATCGGAGTGATCGGGGTAAAGTCCTCGCGCCCATACGCCGGACCTTCAGGAGCGACTCTCCAGAAATGCCCAGAAAATGGGGGTGGCCGGGGCAAAGCGCAGCGTGACCCGGACAGCGCTGGGAAGGCGATGCCGTCCCCCACCGGGGCACGACGACTTTGCCCCGGCCCCCCAAGGCCCCTGTGCTATGGCCGCTCCGGATCATTTGGACACGAGTCGTCCTTAAGTCCCAGCCTTTGGGGCACGCTGCGCTTTGCCCCGGCCAACCATTCACGGGTCGTTCAACGCTCTCCCGACATGAGCCACCACAGCGTATCTGGTCGTCAGGGGTTGGCCTGCTTTCGCTTCGCCTTGCTCTTGGCCTGGGCCTTCTTCGCCTTGCCCTTGGCCTGGGCCTTCTTCGTGGCGGCGGGCTTGTCGGGCGTTCGGGGGGTCGGCATCGGGGCGTTGATGGACTCGCGCCAGGAGGCGAGCTGGTCGTGCAGGGCTCGGGCTTTCTCGGGCATTTGTTTGGCGAGGTTGTGGGCCTGGCTGATGTCGTCGGCGAGGTTGTAGAGTTCCAGGTGGCCGTCTTCGAAATACTCCTGGAGCACGAAGTCGCCCTGGCGGATGCGGCCGGCGGGGGTGGTGCGCCACTGGTTGCCGCGGGCGCCGAGGTAGCCGGGGAAGTGCCAGTAGAGGGCCTCGCGGTCGAGATCGTCGGCCTCGCCGGTGACGATCGGCAGGATGCTGAGGCCGTCGAGCGGCTGGTCCTTCGGGGGTGAGGCGCCGGCGAGTTCCAGCAGGGTCGGGTAGAGGTCGACGCTGAGGATCGGCTCGTGGCAGGTGGAGCCGGGTTCGACCTTGCCGGTCCAGCGGGCGACCCAGGGCACGCGCACGCCCCCCTCGTAGAGCGAACCCTTGCCGCTCCTGAGCGGGGCGTTGTCGGTGATCCCCTTGAGCCCTTCGATCCCGGCACGCTCGTAGCCGCCGACGCCGCCGTTGTCCGACGAGAAGACGACCAGCGTGTTCTCGGCCAGGCCCAGCTCGTCGAGCTTCGCCAGGATGCGGCCGACGCTCTCGTCGACGCTGGCGATCATGGCGGCGTAGGTCGGGTCGTCGTGGCCCCCCTTGGGCGGGACGTCGCGGAACGACTCGATCAGGTCTTCCTTCGCCTGATACGGGCTGTGGACGCCGAAGTGCGGCACGTAGAGGAAGAACGGCTCGTCCCGGTGGCGATCGAGGAAATCGACGGCCTTGTCGGTCAGGAAGTCGGCCAGGTAGGTCCCCTCGGGAACGTCAATCTTGGGGGTCGTGTTGAAGTCGAAATGCCGACCGGCGCTGACGATCGCCTCGTCGAAGCCCTGGGACGACGGGTGGTGCTCCGGGTCGTCGCCGAGGTGCCACTTGCCGAACATGCCGGTGGCGTAGCCGGCCTGCTTCATTGCCTCGGCGATCGTGACCACCTCGGTCGGCAGTTTGGTGACGTTCTCGGGCGGTTCCAGGCTTCGGCTCCGCCAGTCGAAGCGGTCGCGGCTGCCGACGGTGTACACTCCCGTGCGCGGGCCGTACTGGCCGCTCATCAGCGCGGCGCGGGTGGGCTGGCAGTTCGGGCCGCAACTGTAGCCGTCGGTGAATTTCATCCCCTGCGCGGCCATGCGGTCGATGTTGGGCGTCTTGTAATACCCCGAGCCGAAGCAGGCCAGATCGGTCCAGCCGAGGTCATCCGCAAGGATGAAGACGACGTTCGGCCGCGCCGGGCGTCGTCCTTTTCGGCCGTCGTGTCGTCCGCCCGCGTCACGGCCGTCGTGGCGAGCAACCCGGCCAGCACGGCGGTTGCGATGCCGACGCCGCGGCGGTCGCGATCGCTTCGAGTTCGATCCTGCATGAGCGCGTTCCCCTTGAGCCTTGAGATGGATGGAGAGGGGTGTCGAGTCCGTGTAGTAGGGTGGGTCAGGCAGCGCAACCCACCAGCCAAATCAATTGGTGGGTTGCGCTGCGCTGACCCACCCTACGCAGACGGGTGATCGCCTGGAGGATACGGCGCTCCTCGGCGATGAGCAATGAGCCCCTTCGCAGCAATGAGCAATGAGCCATGAGCAATGAGGACAGAACGAAGACGCCAGAGTTCAGACGGCGGAGAACAGACGATGGACCGGCATCTTCCTACTCATTGCTCATGGCTCATCACTCATTGCTGCGAAGCTCATCGCTGCGAAGCTCATTGCTGCGAGTTGTTGCTGTACGACCATGGCTCGGGACAGTTAAGATGACGATCGGTTTCCCGCGTGTCGCCTGGGCGAGGGTCGGGCGTCGCGGGGATTTCCCGGAGGGGCCGACGGATGGGCTGGGAAGGGTTCGGCCTCGATCTTGGCGGCGGGCTGCGGCTGGTGCCGGCGGGGCTCGCGCGATGGTGGCTGTGGAGCGCCGCCGGAGTGATCGCGCTGGGGCTGATGGTGGTCCTGTACCGCACCGAGCGGCGGCTGGTGTCGCGCCGGACCGGCCTGGCCTTGCTGGCGCTGCGGGGGCTCGCCGCCCTGGCCCTGGTGGCCGCGCTGTTCGAACCGATCGCCGAGCGGTCCCAGAGCGAGCGCGTGCGGGGCCGGGTCGTTCTGGGGGTGGACCTCTCCGAGAGCATGGCCACCACCGACCCCGACCGTCCCGCTGAGCAGAGCGAGGCCCTGCGACGACTGCTCGACCTGAGCCCGTCGGTCGACCCCGGCGCGATGTCTCGTCACGAGCTGACCCGGCGCCTGCTGGAGGCCGGGCTGGCTCGATCGCCTGGAGTCCGACCACGACGTCGAGGCGTACGGCTTCGCCCGGGGGATCGTCGAGGCGTCTCCCGAGGCCCTGGCGAGTCGGCTGGACGAGTCGGCCGGGGGTCCCGATCCCGATACTCCCCCCGACCGCGACGCCCTCGCGACCGACTGGGAGCCGGTCCTGGAGCGGGCCTTGCAGGAGCCCGAAGGCGGGGCGCCGGTGCTGGGTGTCGTGCTCCTGACCGACGGCCGCCGGAACCTCCCGGAGCCGACGAACCCGGCCGCCGCCCGGCTGGCGGGGCGCGAAATCCCGGTCTTTCCCGTGCTGATCGGCTCGACCGAGCCGGCGCCCCGAGACGCGGCGGTCGCGGCGGTCCGCGCCGGCGACGGTGGATAAGGGCCAGATCGCCCGCGTCGAGGTGACGGTCAAGGCCGACGGCCTGCCCTCCGGGAGCGAGCTGCCGGTGACGCTGGAGCGGCCGGGCGGATCGCCGATCCGCAAGGTGGTGCGGGTTCAGGCCGGGGGTGGTCGCCCGGTCGTCTCGTTCGTCGTGCCGATGGAGGAGGCCGGCGAGGTCGAACTGGCCGTCGCCGTTGGCCCGGCCGATCGCGATGTCCGCCCCGACAACGACCGCCGCACCCTCAAGGTGACCGTCACCGACGACACCGCCCGCGTCCTGGCCATCGACGGCGAGGCCCGCTGGGAGTTCCAGTATCTGCGCAACGCTCTGATGCGCGACCCTCGGGTTGAGTTCGAGGGGATCGTCTTTCGACAGCCCAAGGGCCCCGGTGGCACGGTCTACCCGACCGCCCTGCCCCCCCGGCCCGACCCGTCCGGCGACCCCGACGCCCCTCGGCCGCCGGACCCGCTCGGGGCCTTCGACCTGATCGTGCTGGGCGATGTCGGCCCCGACGACCTCGACGCTGATGCCTGGGCGCGGCTCGATCGCTATGTCGCCGAGCGGGGCGGCACGCTGGTCGTCTCCGTCGGGCCGAAGCACTGGCCGTCGGTCCCGGCCGCGATCGAGACGCTCGGCGACCTGCTGCCGGTTCGAAACGTGCGGCTCGTACCGGTTGATCGGCCGGCCCCCGGCACGTCGCGACCAGCCTTGCCGGCGGGTGTGGCGATCGTGCCGACGGCCTCGGCCATCTCGGGCCCCTGGCCGATGCTTCAGTTCGCCGACGAGCCGGCCCGCGTCCCGGCAACCTGGGCCGAACTGCCACCCTTGCCCTGGGTGCTGGCCGGCACGCCCAAGCCCTCGGCCACCGTCCTGGCCACGGCGGGCGGGACAGAGGCGGGCGAGGCTGGGGACGATCAGGCGACGATCGCCGCCCTGCCGTACGGCCTGGGCAAGGTGCTGTGGGTCGGCACCGACGGCACCTGGCGCTGGCGTTACCGGGTCGGCGACCTGTACCACCACCGCTTCTGGGGCCAGGTCGCCCAGTGGGCCACCCGAGGCAAGCTCGAAGCCGGCAACCGGCTGGTCCAGTTTGGCGCGGTGCCGCCACGAGTCGTTGAGGGGGACACGGCGACGATCCGCGCCCGGTTCACCGAGGATGCCCCCGGGGTCGGCCCCGGCCTGATCGTCGCCGCCCGGGTCTTCAAGGCGGCAGGGACGGCAGCCAATATGACCGATGGTCCGATGGCCGATGGCCCAGGGAGCGATGTCCCGATGGCCGATGGCCGAGGGAGCGATGGTCCGATGGCCGATGGCCGATCGGAGAGAACGGCGTCGGGGACTGCTGGCCGATCGGCCGTGGGCGAGGCGGTGGCGGTGGTTCCGCTGCGGGCGGCGGTGGACCAGCCCCGGGTCTTCGAGGGAACGGCCCCGCGATTGCCTCCCGGAGAGTACGTCGTGCGGCTCGATGCCCCCGCGCTGGCCGAGGTCATGGAGGCCGAGGGGGGGATGCCCGAGGCGGGCTTGACCGTCGCGGTCCGGGAAACGTCCGAACGTGTCGAGCTGGCCGCCTCCCGGGACGAGCTCGACGCCCTGGCCGCCGCGACCGGAGGCCGCGTCCTGACCGACTACGGGATCGAGGCCCTGCCCGGCCTGCTTGACGCCCGACGGGTGGTGCGGACGCGCGTCGAGTCGTCGCGACTCTGGGATCGTCCCGAGTGGCTCCTGGCGTTCTTCGGCCTCTTGACGGGAGAATGGGTGCTGCGCAAACGCGCGGGGTTGCCCTGAGCAATCAGCGATGAGCGATGAGCAATGAGCAATGAGGACAGGACGCGGAGGCCAGAGTTCAGGCGGCAATGAATGGACGATAAACCGGCATCTTCCCACTCATTGCTCATTGCTGCGAAGTGGCTCAAGGGGGAAGGGAGGTACGCGATGAGCGGGCCGCGGCAGGCGTTGGGGATGCTGGCGATGCTGGCCGCCCTGGGCAGCACGGGGACGGCCCGGCCGCTCGTTGCGGGCGAGGTGGTGCCCGCGACGGCGGCGCTGGTCGATCAGCTGGGGTCGGCGCGTTATGCCGATCGCGAGGCGGCCGCGCGGGCGATCGAGGCATTCGGCCCCGACGTGCTACCGACCTTGCGGCGGGTGGCGGCGACCCACGACGACGCCGAGGTCCGGCTGCGGGCCGCGACCCTGGCCCGTCGGATCAAGATCGTCGCGATGGTGGACGTCCGCGAACTGATCTCGTGGCTACCGCCCGACATCGAGACGCTGGTGGTGGCCCGCGGCCCGCTGTCGTCAGAGCGTTCCATGCGGACCAGGGTGCCGGCGATCCTGGAGCTCTTCCGGCTTCTGGCCTGTGGCTCCAGTTCGGGTCCGGAGCGTCGGGCATGGTCGCGGGTCGCCGATGCGCTGCCGGATCGGCCGATCGACCTGGCCATGGCCGGAGGCCGCCGGTCCCGGGACCACACCGGCGATGCGAACGAGTCGTTTGGGGGCTGCCACCTGCTGCTCTACCGCGACGACCCGGAGCCCCTCGGCACGGCGGTTGACGCGAACCTGGCCGCCGCGGCGAGCCACGTCGAGAGCCTGGACGGCCACGTGGTCGCCGTCTTCGACATCTTCACGAGAGGTCGGTTCCAGCGCATTCGCGAGTTTGAGTTCGGCCAGGCCCAGTCGCTGTTCGTGACGCGGGCCGGTCCGGATGCCATTGCCATCGCCTCGGACCGCCACGTCCTTGCCGAGGTGCTCGCGCGGGCCGGTCGGGGGGGGAAGCCGCCAAACGGCGGTGTTGCTGTTTCCGGCGCTCCGGACGGCTCGCGGGCGGCGTCCGCGCCGGTCAATCCGGTGGCCGGCGCGGGTGTTGCTGTTCTTCAGGAGGCCGTCGAGGACGTCGCCCCACCTCCCCGTGCCTTGCCCGAAAGCCTGCCGGAGTGGGCCTTTGTGGATCCGACCGCCCCCGCCTGGGCGATCCGGCACTACGGGGATGACCCGACCGACCTCACCTCGCCCCGCAATCCAAGCCGATTCGCCCTCGGTCCTATCGGCGCGCACGACCCGCGTGCCGTGGGGCTGGTGGTCCAGGTCGAGCCCTCGGGCGAGGCGGTCGAGGTCCGTTACCTCTCGGGTTCTGATGAGGCGACGGTGATGTCGGTGCTCGACCGTTGGTGGCTCCCTGGCAATCAGGCGCAGTTCGATCTGGAAGCGCCGGGCGTGCTGGTCGCCCACCTTGACACCACCGAGCCCGACGACGCGGTCCACGCCTGGTACGCCATCGCCTCGGCCCTGGGACTTCCCAATCAGGGCTGGTGACGCATCGAGAGAGTCTTCGTAGGGTGGGTCAGCGCAGCACAACCCACCAGCTTGGATGGAGATACGGTGGGTTCGGTTGCCGTTCCACCCGCTCGATGAGATGGTTCGATGAGATGGATGGTGGGTTGCACTGCGCTGACCCACCCTACTAGACTCTTCGTGGTCAAGATGTCAGGCGGAAGCCTGACCTACGAAAGAAGGATTTCGACCATGACCACGACCGCGACGACCGATCCCCGGCGCCTTCCTGACGGCATCCGACGCGGTTTGAGGCGGATCGACCGCCGCATCCGGGCGGTCGCGCTGTTGCGCGGGTCTGGGGCACGCTGGCCCTGGTGCTGGCCGTCGGGGTTGCGCTCGGCGTGGCGGCTGACCTCATGTTCGTGCTGCCGCTGGGGTTGCGCTGGGGACTGTGGGGGGCGTGGGTCGTGGCGGGGGTCGGGCTGGTCCTGGGGCGGGTCGTCCGGCCGCTGGTCCGTCGGCTGGGGCGGCTTGATCTGGCGGCGGTCGCCGAGCGGGGGGAATCGGGCCTCCAGGAGCGGCTGACCGGCGCCGTGGGCTTGCTCGACGGCCTGGCCCGGCGCACGGCTCGCCCGCCCTGATCGCCGCCCTGGCCGACCAGGCGGCCGGGGACGCCCATCGGATCGATCCCGCGCGGGCGTTGCCGTTGAGGCCCTCGGCGCGGCGGCTGGCCCTGGGGGCGTCGGCGGTCGGTCTGGTGGCGCTGCCGGCGCTGTTGCGGCCCGACCCGTTCGCCGACCCTGGCTCGACGGTTCGTCATGCCCTGGGCCGACATCGAGCGCGTCGGCCGCTACGTCGTGACGGTGCGCGACGGCGACCGCGTCGTGGCCATCGGCGACGACGTGCCGATCGTCGCCGACGTCCGACCTCGGTTACGGCTCCACCACTTCGGACGACGAGGCCCGCCTCCTCTGGACCGACGCCACGGTCGGGCCGAACCCGAGAGGCCGCGATGACCGCCGACCCGGTCGCCGATCCTCGGGGCCAGCGCACCTGGCGGGTGACGCTGCCGAGGGTCGCCGGGTCGTTCACCTATCGGGTCGAGAACGGCCCGGCCCGCAGCGACCGGCACGCGATCCGCGCCGTCGAGGCCCCGGCCGTCGCGTCGCTCGACGTCCGGGTCGAGCCCCCCGCATACACCGCTCAACCCCCCTACCCCGCCCGCGACCCGTACCGCATCGACGCCCGGGAAGGCAGCGCCGTGACGCTGACGCTGACGACGAACCGGCCGGTCGTCGCCGCCGAGCTGGACTGGCCGGCGCCGGCGCCGGGGGAGGGACCGGGCACGGCGGCGGATGTTGATGATGTTCGATCCGGGACCGACGAACCGCCGACCGAGCGCGTCGCGATGGAACCGTCCAGTCGACCGCAACACCTGGACGGCCATCGTGCCGGCGTGGGCGTCGGGGGTTTACGAGCTTTCTCTGGTCGATCGTTATGATCTGGAGAATCGACCCGATCGGCAACATCGGGTGATCGTGGTGCCCGGACCGGCCGCCGACCGTCGCGCTGACGACCGGGGAGGACGTGCTGGCCGAGTCGCGGCCCGACGACGTGCTGCCGGTCGGGCTGGAGGCCCGCGACGACGTGGCGGTGACGTCGGTCGAGCTCCACTACGCGATCGCGCGAGACGGTTCCGAGGCCCCGCCGGAGACGGGGCACGTCGTCGCGACACTGCCGGGGCTGGGCTCGACCCATCGTGCGCGGCGACGCGCTGCTGAACCTGGCGCCGCTGGGCCTGCGGCCCGGCGACGTGCTGCGGTATCGCGTGCGCGTCGCCGACAACCGGCCCGAGCCCAGGGGGCCGAACGTGGCGTGGTCGGCCGAGCGGTCCCTGGCGATCGTCGCCCAGGTGGACAACGACCTGCTGGCCCGCCTGGCCGAGGCGGACCGGGCCGGGTTGCTGGAGGCGTTCGACGCGATCCGCGCGACGGCGGCCGAGAACCGCAAGGCGACCGAGCAACTCCGCTACGCCGCCGACGCCGCGGCCCGCAACAACGGCGACTGGGACGACGACCGCCGCCAGGACGTCCGCGACCGTGAGAGCAGCCGCCCGCGAGGTCATCGACCGGCTCCACCTGTTCGCCCGCGAACTGGAGCAGCACCCCACCTTCGCCCCGCTGGCCCGGCCGGTCCGCCAGGCGGCCGACGTCGAGGCCGAGGCGGCCCGCGCCATGCTGGATCAGGCCCGGCTCGACGAGGACCAGCCGGGCGAACGGCTCGACGACCTGAAGCGGGCCGACGAGCGGCTGGCCGCCACCAGTGCCCGGCTCGACGAGGTTCGCCGCCAGTTCGACGGCCTGGCGAAGCAGGAGGACGACCGTCGACGGCTCGCCGCCCTCGCCGAGCGTCAGGACGGACCTGGCCGAACAGGCGGACCAGGCCGTTCCGGACGGCGGGCCGGTCCCCGACCGCGCCCGGCTCGACATGCTCCAGGTCCCAGCAGCATCAGCTTGCCGCGAGCTGGACGACCTGATCAACCAGAACCCGGCCCTGCGAGGCGAGGCCCTGGCCGCCCGCGCCGAGCAGGCGGACCGGCTCGCCGAGCAGGCCCGCGCCTGGCCGATCGGCAGCAGGCGCAGGCCCGACGCACCGCCGATCCGTCCTGGCTGGCCGGGCGCCTCTGGGAACTGGCCGAGGTTCAGCGCGGCGTCGAGGACGACGCCCGCCGCCTCGCCCTGGACGTCGATGCCCCGCTGGCCGAGAACGAGCGCGGCCGGCTCAACGCCGACGCGCTGGCCGCCGCCGTCGAGCCCCTGGAGCGCGGCGACCTCGAAACCGCTCGACAGCGGCTCGAACAGGCCGAGAACGAGCTGCGGCGCCTGGCCCGAGACATCGCGAGCGTCCCCGACGACCCCCGCGCCTTCGCCCGACGGCTGGCCCGCCGGCAGGAACGCCTGCGCGACCTGGCCAACGAGGCCGTCGGCCAGACCGTCGCCGATCGCAACAAGCCGACCGACGACGAGCGGGCCGCCCTGTCGAAACGGCTCGAACCGATCCGACAGGAACAGCAGGCCCTCGGCGTCCTGCTCGACGCCCTGCCCGTCCCGGACAACAAGCGCGGCGACAGGGACAACGCCCGACGCGGCCAGGAGCAGGCCCGCAAGGCACTCGACGCCGCCGAACCCGAGGGACCTCGGCCGCGACCTGGACCGCGCCGCGCGACGCCCTGAACCGCCTGGCCAGCGCCCTGCCCGACGCCAACCAGCTCCGCAACCAGGTGCGCCCGAAGCTCGACGAGGCCCGCCGCAAGACGAAGGAGGTCGCCCGCGACCTGGAGCGCCACCTCCGCGAGACCGCCCCCCGCCGCGGCAAGCCGTATGACGCCGACCGCGCCGCCGCCGACCTGGCCGACCGGCTCGCCCCGCTGGCTCAAAAACAGGCCGAGGTCGCCGCCGACCTGACGGCCCTCGACCTCGGCCCCGACGCCGACCGGCTCGCCCCCCAGCGCGACCGCGCCATCGGCCGTGCCCGTGTCCTTGCCGATGCCCTGGCCCTCGTGCGCCGCGATGCCCTCCCGGCCCTCGTCCTCAACGCCCGACGCCGCCCTCGACCGCCTCCACCAGAAGTTCCACGGCCAGATGCCCGCCGACGACGTGGCCGAGGAACTTGCCGCCGAGGTCCGATGGGAAGGGGTCGAGGGACCCAGGGGTCGAGGGGTCGAGGAAGAAGGGGTCGAGGGGTCGAGGGGTCGAGGGGTCGAGGGGTCGAGAACCGATGGCGATGGTCCGATGGCCGATGGTCCGATGACCGATGGGGCGATGACCGATGGCCCGATGGCCGATGGCGCTCATCCATCGGCCATCGGGGATCGGACATCGGCCATTGGTGATCGGCCATCGGTCATCGTTCGCGCCGACGAGCTGCGACGGGTCGCCGCCGCGCCTGCGCCGCGCTCGACGTGCCCGACGCCGAACAGGCGCGCGACGAGGCCGCGCGGCGGGCCGAGCACGCCGCCGAGGCCCTGGAGCACGCGGAGGCGGGATCCGACCCGCCGCCCGACGTTGGCGAGCCCGTTGCCGACCAACTCGGGCCTGTCGATGTCGAGGCCGCCGTTACCGAGGCCGTCGGGGCGATCGAGGCCGTGGCCGACCGTCTGACGGATCGTGCGCCGGTTGGCGAACAGGTCGCCGCGCTCGCGCGGCGCCGAGAACTCGCGGAACGATGCCGAGCCGCCCGCATCCCGGGAGGGCGAGGCTCCCGCCGAGCCGCCGGCGTCCCGGGAGGGCGAGGCTCCCGCCGAGCCGCCGGCGTCCCGGGAGGGCGAGGCTCCCGCCGAGCCGCCCATTCCGGGAAGCTCGGCGGGAGCCTCGCTCTCCCGCCGAGCCGCCCATTCCGGAAGCTCGGCGGGAGCCTCGCCCTCCCGCCGAGCCGCCGGCGTCCCGGGAGGGCGAGGCTCCCGCCGAGCCGCCGGCGATTCCCGAGAACCCCCGTGCCCCGGCCGAGTCCCTGGTGCGGCAACAGCGGGAACTGATCGAGCAGATCAAGGGGGTTCACGAGCAGTACGACCGCACGCCCGATAAGAACGCCGCCCGCGCCCGGCTGGCCGAGCAACTCGCCCCGCTGGCCGCCCGGCAGGAGGCGCTGACACCAGGCCGCCGCCGGCTTGATCGACCCGCGCCCGCCGTCGGACGCCCGACGCGACGCCGAGCGTCACCGGGGGGCCGCCGAGGTCGCCCAGGCGCGGGTCGTCGAGGCGATGGGCCGGCGCGACCCGGTTCGCGCCGAGAACCTCGCCCGGGAGGCCGCCGACCGGCTCGACGAGCTGGCCCGTTCCCTGCCTGAGACGGCCCCCGAGCCTGATCCGGATGATGCCCCGTTGCCCGAGGACCCGACCCTGACGATCGGCGACGACGAGGCGATGCAGGCCGTCGCGCTGGCCCGCCGCGAACGTCGGCTCCGCGAGCAGCTCCAGGCGTTGCTGGCCGATCGCATTCCTGACCAGGAGGCGATCCGCGATGATACCGCCGCCCTGGCCCGTGAGATCGCCGAGCTGCGCGACCGCGTCCAGCAGTCCAGCCCTCGCGGCCGTGGCCCGGCCGCCGAGGCCGCCCAGCTTCTCGGCCAGAACGCCCCGCCGATGATGGAGCAGAGCACCCGGCAACTCGCCCGAGGCGAACAGAACGCCGCCCGGGACACCCAGCGCCGCGCCGCCGAGACCCTCCAGCGGGCCGCCCAGCGTGCGGAGGACCTCGCCGTCGCCCTACGCGCCGACGGCCCCCCCGAGCCCGAGCGACGAGGGAGCCCCCGAAGCCGCCCCCCCAGCCCGCTCGCCGACGCCCAGGACGCCCAGCAACGTGCCGCGCAGCAGCTCGCCGAGGCCCGCGCCCCGTCCTCCTCGGACCGTCCCCCCGCCGGTGGTGCCGCCGAGTCGATGCGACAGGCCGCCGAGGGCCTCCGTACCGCCTCCCAGCCCACGACCGGCCCCGAGGCCCTCGCCCGAGCCGCCCCGGCGACCCGCCCGGCCCGCCCATCGAGGGCCCCTCCCCCGACCCCTTGTCCCGCCCCGCCGGCGTCGCCCCCGCCGACCTCGCCGAGCTGCAATCCCTCGTCCGCGCCGAGACCGGCCGCGACTGGGGCGAACTCCCCGGCCACCTCCGCACCGAGATCCTCCAGATGACCCGCGGCAACTACCGAGCCGACTACGACGCGCCTCATCCGCCTGTATTTCCGAGAGATCGCCCAGGGGGCC
The DNA here is from genome assembly GCA_963779675.1 of uncultured Isosphaeraceae bacterium. GTDB lineage: Bacteria > Planctomycetota > Planctomycetia > Isosphaerales > Isosphaeraceae > CAVZZM01. The sequence goes on along the minus strand of CAVZZM010000007.1, from coordinate 576,094 downwards.
GATGGGCCGGGGGATGGGCGGTGAGCGGGCCGAACTTCGATGGGCCCTGAAACGCGACAGGGGGCATCTTCACGTGTGTTACACGCAAGCTTCTGGCATAGAATAGATTGTGTCTTGTTCGACTTGCCGATTTTCGAGCAAGCCTGGCCAGCGTGCCACGCTAGGTCTATCAGTATCGGGGAGCCGCTTCGCTCGCCCCGGGCGGCTTGCACAGGGTTCGGCGTCCCTGTAGCATTCGGGGCACATCCGCTGGAGGTGCGAACGGAAAGGCCCGTGTCTCCGTGGAAGCGGGTGGGTTCGATCTCGGAGGAGTGGGTGCTCAACTTCAGGATAATCCAGGCCCAGGCCGTCCTGTTCACTTCGGCGGTGAACTACCGGGGCAGCAAGTTCCTCAGCCACTTCATGTCGAAGTGGGACGACTTGTTTACCGGAGAACCGGTGTCGCTCGAGCCGCCCGAGAATCTTCCGCATTCGTTGGCCGGCACGTTCCCCCGGGCGATCCTGAAGAGTGAAGATTCGCTGATTCGTTTGCAGGTGACTACCCAGCGTCTCGACTTCTTCTCCCGGGTAGGCGATGAGTCATCGGTCGACCTTCAGGAGCACTTCCAGCGGGCGACCGACCTGTTCATCGCCTACAAGGAGCACATGCCCGCCGAGGTCAATCGGGTCGCGAGCATCGTCATGAGGGCGGCATTGGACGAGTGTCCAGCTCGAACCATTTCCCGTCGTTTCTGTCGAGAGGAATGGTTGGCAGGGCCGATCAACCGACCCGAAGAGTTCGAGCTCCACGCGCTGAAGACGTACCGCCTGGCGGATGCTTTTGACCTGAATAGTTGGTTTCGGTGCAAAAGCGGCACGATCATCAAAGAGCAATCGGAGAAAGAGCAATCGGAGAAGGACGAGCGGCGGGTCATCATGGTGGAGCAGGACCTGAACACCCGGGGAGGCGGTGTCTTGCTGAACACGGATGAGGTCCGCCATTACTTTTCGTTGGCACGGGAAGAACTAGAGGGTATCTTCAGACTCTACTTCGGCTCGGATGCAGGTTGAGGGCTACGACGATGTGGGGTCCCGAGACTAGATTGGACAATTGTCGAAATCTCGCCCTCCATGCAACTTGCGACGTTTATGACCGGAACTCCGTCGCTTCGCCTTCTGTCCCGAAGGGGAGCACGATCTCGATTCTGAGCTTCTACGCAAGCTGGGTGGCGCCGAACATCCTGTGGGTTCTCGATGATCCCGCCGAGCAGATCGAGGTCGCCCGCACGGACGCCTTCGGCGATCTCGTCCACGAGCATCGCAAGTATCTCCAGGGACTCGTCGAGCAGGAGTCGATCAGTTCGTCCTTGGCGGCCGAGGCCATGACGATCTGGTGGCGGCTGAGCGATGCCGTGGAGGGCGATCTCGCCATGCCGGACGCCGCCCCCGGGGGTGATGGCGAACTGCTCTACATCTGGAAACGAGGGGACCACTACCTCTCGCTGGAGATGACCGAAGAGGGGGCGGAGTTCTTCTACCGGGATCGCGGTACTGGCGGCATCTGGGCGCCCCTTACGACCCGGAGAAGGTTGTGCTCGCTGAGATCGTTGCCAGGTTGAGGCTCTTCCCCGGCAACCGGTGATCAGCCCGTGTGGGACCATGAACCTTGCCTCGTGATACGGGTTCCGATCCGTATCGTGAGGCTGTTTTTCTTTACCGTCTTGCCAATGATTGAACAGGGACCAGGGACGGAACAGGAGCCAGGGGCAGATGGCACGCCGCTCGATGGCGACGAATGGGTGCGGCGGGTGTGCAAGGAGAAGAACAAATCCAAGTTTGGGGAGATCATCCACGAGGGGTCATTCGTCCCGACGACGAAGGAGAAGGAGGAAGACCCCTTGCACCGGATCTCCGTCTGGGCGGAACGGCTGACGACGGCGGAACAGGCGTACGGCTTCACGGAAGCGAACGCCGCGGTCGATGTAATCGTCCGGCTCAACGTGGATGAGGTACGTAGGCTCCGGCCTGAGCCAGACTCGGAGGGTTTCCCTCACCTCCAGGTGGAGTGGCATCATAGATTTGTGGTCGACGAGGACGGGAGTCGAGCCCCAGACCCCGCTCCGGGTGCTAATGGCCATGCAGGAATCAGGGACTTGACCATCGGGAACAAGCCCCAAAAACGGAGCCTGCGGGTGCAATTGGCGGAACTCGCCAGGAGGGAGTTCGAGATGCGGGCCTCCAACCGGTGAGGGACGGCGGGCCGTGCGTTCAAACGGCCGGGGGCACACTCGGTAACTCGACCCCTTGATTGAAGGGGTTCCTCAGTGGTTGTAGACGTCCATCTCGGGGTCGTCCCAGCCTTCGGCCGACGCGACCTGGTCCATGAGGGGGTAGGCATCCCGGATGTCGATGTCCGCAACGGCTTCGAGGATTGATCGGACGGCGCTCGTACTGGTCCTCGGGGATGAGGAAATAGGACGTCTTCGTGGCGGGATCGTCGAGGCGGACGGGTGCATTCCCCGCGTCCTGGACGGCCCGCCGCTGTTCGGGCGTGAGTGTCGGCATCGGTCCCTCCTCGGCTCGATTGTATATGAAAGCGGGGCGTCGGTCTGCCGACGATCATCCGGGGCGTCGAATCGGGAGATCATGGTCGGCTTGGGGTCAGGGGCCCGAGGGGTTCGGGTCGTTCTCGTTCTCGCCCTTGTCCTGGAGGGTTTCCCGGATCGTGGCGATGATCCTGTGCTTCGCGGCGGGGGGGAGGCCGTCTCCGTTCGCGGTCTTGGCGGGGGGCATGGAACGACCTTCGGTGCGCAGGAGATCTCGGAGGATCAGCAAGTGTTTCTGGAAACGGCGGCAGGGGCCACAGACGAGCAGGTGGCCGCGGAGCGCCAGGCGTTCCGGGAGGGCGAGGGGCGCGTCGAGGGCCTGCGACGTGAGGGCCGAGGCCTCCCGGCAGTGCAGGTTGAGGATCTGAAGCCAACGCTTGGGCCAGGTCATGGGTTCCTCGGCAGGGTGCCGCACGCGGCTCGGGTCAGGCATCGAACCAGTTCCGTTCCAGGCAGCCTCGCAGGAGGAGGCGCGCCCGGTGTAGCCGCACACGCAGGTTGCCGGCGGTCAGGTCGAGACTGCGGCGGACCTCCTCGGCGTCGAGCCCGTCGACCTCGCGGAGCAAAAAGGGCTCGGCGAGCTGGTCGGGGAGCCGGTCGAGGCAGTCGTCGAGCACGGCCCGCAACTCGTCGGATTCCATCGCCTGGTCGGGCAACGTCCAGCGCGACGGGGGATTGATCCAGACGCCCGATTTGTCGAAGAGCGGTCCCGGCGCCCCGGTCGAGCCCGCCTGCGCGCCCGGTCCTTGTCCTTCTCCCCGCCGAAGTCGGTCCACGATCTTACGACGCAGGATCGCGACCAGCCAGGTCCGGGAGCTGGCCCGTCCCTCGAACCGGCCGCGCGCGGAGAGGGCCGCGAGGAAGGTGTCCTGAACGACGTCCTCGGCGAGGTCGTGGCGGCCCAGTCGCGACATCGCATAGCGATACAAAGCGTCGCCGTGCTCCTCGACCCACGTTCTCGCGTCGAACGCGGCGGGCTCGGCCTCGCTCCGGGAGGGCCGGGCCTCCCGTTCGGAGGTCATGGTCGTGCGCCTCTCAACCGTCCTGAACTCTGCATCATCCGTCCCGGTTCGGTGCGAATGCCCTCGGGCCGAGGCCGGCCCCCTGGGGCCAGCGCGCGAAATTGTCCTGTAACGTCCCGGCGATCCTCGCGACTAATCTCCCGACGATGGTCGGCTGCCGCATATTCGAGGAATGAGGAAGTTCCCCCGGCAACGACCCACAAGGGGAGGAGTCCATGCACATGCACAACGTCGCGTCGAAACTCGTTCTCGCGGTCCTGGGCCTGCTGTTGGCCCTGGCCGGAGCGTCCCCCGCCCGCTCGGAGTCGATCCAGATCTCCGTCACCAACGAGCAGCCGGGTGGGGGCTTCGCCTTCTCGCCCGTGTGGTTCGGCCTGCATGACGGGTCGTTCTCGTCGTTCAGCGCGGGCGACAATCTGACCGGCACCCCGCTCCAGACCGTCGCCGAACTCGCGAACACCGGCCCGATCACCGCCGCGTTCAGCGGCAAGGGGCCTCAGATCACGGTCGGCTCCGCCCCGATCGGGCCGGGCGGCTCGGCGATGGGCCTCCTGGACGTCACCGACCCGACCACCAGCCGTTTCCTGAATTATGCGTCGATGATCGTGCCGTCCAACGACTTTTTCTTCGGCAACGACAACGCCAGTCCGGTCGAGCTCTTCAATACCGTTGGCGCCCTCATCGATGCCAGCGGGCAGCTCACGAGCACCCGGACGATCCAGATCTTCGGGAGCCAGGCCTGGGATGCCGGCACCGAGGTCGACGACCCGAGCGTCGGCGCGGCGTTCCTCGTCGGCGTGGATATCAACGATCACGTCGCCACGAATGGGACGGCCCAGCTCGTCTTCGGCGGGCCGACCGACTTCTCGTCGTACCTCGCCAGCATCGACGGTCGGACGACGCTCGGCGGCTACGATATCTCGCACCTGATCTCGCCGAACGACCTGATCGCCACGATCCGCATCACGGCCGTGCCCGAGCCGTCCTCGCTGGCCCTGGCGGGGCTCGGCCTCGTCGGCCTGCTCGGCGTCGCGCAACGCCGGCGCCGCGCCCGGCAGAAGACCGCGGTCTGATCCACAACCCGGGCCAGGCCGACCCTCACGGTTCCCTTCATCAACTCGATCATTCCAGGTGAGGGCCGGCTGCCGACGGTTCACTCACGGAACCAGCGCCCTGTTTTCCGGCCGGGCCCCAGGAGAGCGCGACGCGACGCGGCCCGGCCGGCCGGAGTTCCAGGGGCTTCCGGTCCACCGCGCCCCGATCCGGGCTGGGGATGAGAACGATCACGGCCCGGGGACGTTGTCCGTCGTCGGGTCCGAGGCGTCGCCGATGCGCACCCATTCCGGCGCGTCGCGGACCTCGATCTCCTTGATCGTCCGCATCTCGCCCGTTCACGCCCCTCCTTTTGAGTTCGACCCAATTCATCGTCCCGGAACCTGTTCGGATGGTCAACGCCGCCGGCCGGCCCGGGGCCCACGAGCCCGCGTCGGGAGCGCGGCCAGTGGCCGCGCCGCCCATCTCTCTGTCTCATTTTTTTTCAAATTTTCTTGAACGGAAGGCCCGGTTTCTCTAGGGTCATGCGCTTCCAGGACGCGTGTCCATGACGGCGTGCCGGCGCCTGTGTGCCGGCCGGGTCGTGGGCCCCGGGATGCGGATCGTTCGGGCCTCTCGAAACGTCCTTCCGGCACGGGGTACGTCCTCGAAAACCCGGCCGTTCGCGACGCGGATCGGGGCGGGATTTCGAGGGAATAATCGTGTTGAGCCGGCGAATTCCCCGAGGGCGCGACGATGCGTCGTCGCGACCGACGAGGATCGCATGCGTTCGGGCGTCATTCCGGGGATCGAGCGAGGCGGTGCGGCCCCGACCGTTACGACCGGAAACCGAGTGCCCGGGGGCCGGGCCGCGGCCTTCTCGAAATCGAGAACGTGAGGCGTCGAATCGAGTCGCCAGGGAGATCCGGAGATCATGAGGGACGTTCCACGCATGATGCGGGATGCCGCGGGGCAACTCCTGGTGGTCGGCCTGGTCTCGGCGGCGATCGCGTTGTCGTGGGCCCTGCGGCCCGCGCCTGTTCCGGACGCGGAACGAGGTCCGCTGGGGCACGACCCGAGGATGCGCGTCTCGGAGGGGCCGAGCGATTCCACGACCCTCCAGGACCTCGTCGCGGCGGCCCAGGCGCCGACGTCGACCATCCTGGAGACGATCACCGCCAGGGACGACCCGCGTTCCCCAGGCGCGTGGTACGAGGGCTCCTCCCGGGAGACGACCGAGCCGGAGGAGCCGTTCGATCGACCGGGGCCCCGCGTCGTTGAGGACGAACCGCCGACCGCCGCGCCGCCGTTCCAGCCGGCCGTTCCCAGGCAGGCGACCCTGGCGAACGACACGCACAACGAGAAACGCACCTGGTACTTCGGTTTCTGGCACTGAGCGGCGCGAGCCGGCCGGGGCCGCGGGGCCGAGTTCGGCAACCCGCTCCAGGCCCACGAGGGGACGTGGGAAAGGAGCCGCGGGGCCCGGGGGTCGGGTTCATTCGCAGGTTGGTTTGCTGGGAGGACGAGGCCGCCCTCCCGTTCTTGATCGAGACGTGTCAACGTGGCCTCCGCCCCCCTTTTCGCCCCTTTGCCCCGCGCCGCCCGGCGGGGATGGTCCTCATTGCCCGGAGAAGTACATGCCGGCGGCCCAGTTGTGAAGGTTCGTGGCGGAGCGGTTGTATCCGCCGCTGACCGAGGCGCCGGCGCCGGTGGCCATGTTGGACGACCCGCCGCTGACCGAGGAGAGTTGGCTGCTGGCCACGTTGAACTCCCCCCCGCTGACCGAGGAGAAGGCGCCGCTGGCCGTGTTGGACGACCCGCCGCTGACCGAGGCGAATCCACCGCTAATCTCGTTTTGATAGCCGACGACGAGGCCGCCCGAGCTGCGGTAGTTGTTCTTCTCGCCCACGATCAGGTTGTGCGACCCGTCGCGGCGGTCGTTGCCGCCGCCGCGAGAGATGTTGTAGCCGACGGTCAGGTTGCCCAGGGCGGAGTTGCTGACGGTCTGCCCGGAGCCGTCGACGATGTGGACGTTGCGGCCGGTGATGGCGAAATTCGTCCCGTCGTCGGTGAGGGCGGCGGTCTTGGCCTCGACGGCCAGGAGTCGGGCGTTGAGGTTCGTCAGCGTCAGTCCGAACTGCGCCCGCACCTCGGGCGTGGTGGACCAGAGGATGGTGCCGGCGACCGCCAGCACCGCTGCAACCGTCGCCCGCCGCGTCCGTCGGTGCGCGGCGTCAAGACGTTGCTCGACAACGGCCAGGCGATGCGTGAGGTCTGCGATCGAATCCGGGTTCATGGGGCTCTCCTGATGGTTAGAGGACACACGCGGTGAAGGACGCCGGACAGGGCCGTTGACTTCTCGGCCCCGCCTGCGTTTCGGATTTGTAGGTCAGGCTTCCGCCTGACATCTTCAACTGACATCTTCATCGGGCCGCGGTCGGCTTCATCGGGCCGCGGTCGTGGGAAGAGTCAGGCGGAAGCCTGACCTACGCGGATGGCACAGCCCGACACAGCCTCATCCGTTGCGATTTCCGGAGCAGGAAACCGACCCGGGCGCGGGACGAGCAAATCACGGGCGGGCCCGGCCGGCGGGGCGCCGGCGACGCCGGTCGGCCAGGGCGAGCAGGGCCGAGCCGCTCAGCAGGAGCAGGCCGGCGGCCGGCTCGGGGACGGCCGTCAGGCTCACGTTGTCGATCCCCTGGTTCAGCACGAACAGGTTGTTGGCCACGGCGAAGCGGAGCTGGTAGGTCTGCCCCGGCGTCAACACTCCGGTCAGGTCGACGCTGTAGTGCGTGAACGTCGGGTTGGCCGTCGTCGTGTCCACGCCGTCGTAGAGGTTTCGCACCACGTCGGCGGCGGCCGTCGAGAAGGGGTCGGCGCCGGCCGTCAGCAAGTCCACCCGCGCGTGCTGGATCGGATCCGTCGAGCGGTAGTCCAGGCTGGTCCCCTGCGCCCGGCGCCGTACCAGTCATAAACGTACATGTCGAAGGAAAGTTGCGGGGCGACGGCCTCCAGGGGCACCGTGACGCTCTGGATCAGGGCCACGGAACTTTGCGCCGTCATGTCGGCGAGGGCGTAGGTGGTGCCGGAGGCCGGGAGGAGGGCCGGCAGGCCCGAGACAGGCGTGGCGCCGCTCGTCCCCTGGGCATAATAGCCCGCGGCGGCGGGCGTCCCCGGGTCGTACTGGGTGCCGAGCGGGAGGCTGGCGACGGTCCAGCCGGAGAGGTCGCCGGTCTCGAAGCCGCCATTGGCGATCAACGAATACTCCGCGCGGGCGAAGTCTCCCACGGTGAACACGGCGATTGCGGTCAACAGCGCGATCACCGCGCAGGGCGAGCGTTTCATCGGTGCCGTTCCTCTCGGTGCTGGTATCCGAAGGGTTTCATCCCATCCCCCATGGTCCACATCGTCCCGTGGAGGAACCGGCTCTCATCCAACCCCCCACGCCTCGGGGATGAACCCGGTGCGCGGGGGCGATGGAATTCCGTTCAATTCGACACTTATTTGAACCAGGCGCCGTTCGATTTGTAAATTCTCTGTCGCGTGGATTAATCTACCGGATGCCACCGTCCGGGACGAACATGGGACGCAGGCAAGGATTGCCAACCCTCCTGGAAGTTTTCGCAATTCGGGCCCACTCGGGCGCCGAAAAAGGTTTGGCATTTTGTGCCGAATGCCTGGCCGGCGTAGAGGACTCGGGCCCTCGATTCAAGAGAATTGGGCCATAACGAGAGAGGAGATCGTCGTCTCGGCCTGGTTCGCACCCTCCCGTTGTGGGCTCGTGGGCCCGGGCCGGGTCATTCCAAAGTCCGATACGACAAGGAACCGGGAGGGCGAGGCTTCCGCCGAGCCGCCCATCCCGACGTCTCGGCAAGGGCCGCGTCTTCCCGGAAGACGGCTCGGCCGGAGCCTCGCCCTCCCGGAAACCGACCTTGGAATGACCCTGAGGCCCCGAGCCGGCGACGTTGACGGTCCGAACAGGATCCGGGATGATGAAATAAGGCGAATGCAAAGGGGGGCGCATGAACGAGATGTTGACGATCGAGGAGATCGAGGCCCAATACGCGCCGGAATGGGTGCTCATCGGCGAGCCTCGAACCGACGAGCACCAACGGCTCCTGGCCGGGACGGTCCTGTTCCACAGCCCGGATCGGGACGCGGTGGACCGGAAGCTCCTGGAACTCCGTCCGGGTCGCTTCGCGTTGCGTTATCTCGGGGCGCTGCCAGACGACATGGCGCTTGTCCTGTGAGTGAGCCGTTCCAGGCGGCGTACGGCCCGATCCACGTCGAGGCCAGCCTCTCCGGCCCTCATGGTCAAGCCGACCTCCGGCTCATCCTCGACACCGGCGCGACGATCAGTCTGGTCCGCACCCCATTGCTCGTCGCCGTGGGTTACGACCCGGATGCGTCCGCCGATCGCGTTTCGGTGGCGATGGGCCAGGGCGTTCGGCTCGTACCGCGCATCGTTGTCAACCGTCTCTCGGCTCTGGGCCAGCACCGGCTCGCCGTTCCGGTCCTCGCCTATAACCTGCCGCCGGATGCCGGAGTTGACGGCCTCCTTGGCCTGGACTTCCTCCGGGGCCAGGTCCTCACGATCGACTTCCGCGCGGGGCGGATGGCCCTCTCATGACGTGAGGCCGACGGAACGGCTGTGATGTGCCCCCGGCTCGACGTGTGCCGGATCGGCGCGGAGCACGGGCCAGGCCCGTCGAGCCCACCGACGGCCCTCAGCGCTGGTAGATCGGCAGATATCGGTACTCGACGGCCAGGGCGAGCACGGCCATGGCCGTGCAGTAGTCGCGACCGCCGGAGCGGTCGCCGCCGTCGGCGGAGAGCCACGAGCCGTCGGGCCCCTGACGCTCCAGCAAGATCGCCACGAGCCGCTGATAATACTCGCGGAAGTACTCGTCGCCGATCTGGAACAACGCCTGGGGGCAGTAGTACACCTCGTAGAAGAAGTACTGGGTGCCCCAGCGGGGCGGGTTCTTCATCAAGTATTCGGCGCCGGCGACGGCCTCGTCGGTGAGATGGGCGCCGCAGAGTTCCAGGGCGAGCATGCCGCAGCCGGTGCGGGGGTTGTTCGCGCCGCCGCCAGGCTGGTAGGCGAACCCGCCGCCCCGGGACGCGCACCGCTTGACGTAATCGACCGCCTCGTCGATCGCGCTCGGCCGGCACCGCGCAGCCGGCCGACTTCGCCGCCCGCAGGGCCATCACCTGCCAGCCGGTGACGCTCAGGTCGCTGTCCCGGCTCGTGGGCTGATACCGCCAGCCGCCGGCGTTGTCGGCGTTCTTCTCCAGCGCCTGGGCCTCCAGGATCAACGCGACGGCCTTCGACAGCGCCTCGCGCGCCTCGGAGGCCAGGGGCTCGTCGGTGGTCATGCCGACGACCTCGGCGAGCATCAGCGTGCTGATGCCGTGGCAGTACATCGGCCCGTGGCTGGTGCGGGCGACGACCAGGCCGTTGGGCTTCTGGCTGGCGACGACGAACCGGATGCCCCGCTCGATCGTCTCGCGATACGGCCCCGGCTCCCCCGGCAGGTGGCCGCAGGCCAGGAAGGCCATCACCGACAATGAGGTGATGCTGGTCGCCTCACCGAACGAGGCCACCCACGCGCCGCTGGGCTTCTGGGTCGATTGCAGATAATCGAGCGCCCGACGAACCGCCATCTCGGCCTTCGGGTCGGCCGCGGCGATCGGCGCCGGCAGGGCCTCCGCGGCCGGTGGCACGTCCTGGGCGGCGCAGCGGAGCGACGCCGCCCACGATCAGCACAATCATGCCGATCCAGCCGCCCCCGACCGTCCACCCTCGACGCCCACCAACCCCAACACGCAATCCCCACATCTCCCCGCCTCCCTCGGCCCCGATCTCTCAGATCCCGTCTCCTCTACCTTGAACGAGAGGGTGGCCCGGGTAAAGCGGAGCGTGCCCCATGCGCAGTAACTTCAAGGAGCGACTCTCCGGGAATGTCGGGACGTCCGGGTGGCCGGGGCAAAGCGCAGCGTGCCCCGGACGGTGGCGCCATCCCCAGCCCGGGGCACGAAGACTTTGCCCCGGCCACCCAAACGACTTACCCTGCGATCGTTCCTGGACATCTGATCCCAGATCCGCCTTATGTTGCAGCGTATGGGGCAAAGCGGAGCGTGCCCCGGATCGGCTCACGACCTCTAGATGTCAGTCGCCGGGGCACGAGGACTTTGCCCCGGCCACCCCGACCAGCCCACCGATTTCCCGGCATGAGTGAACCCGGTGGGTTCCGCCGTCACTCCACTCACCCTACGCAGACCCGGTCCCTCGACCCCTGATCTACTCGACCCCTCGACCCCTCGACCCCTCGACCCCTCGACCCCTCGACCCCTCGACCCCTCGACCCCTCGACCCCTCCGTATCGTATCCCGCAGCCGAGGCCCTTCCCAGTCCCCGACCAGGACCCACCCTGCTGTCCGAAATGATTCGGCGATCAATAATGGCATTGGATTGACGAATCTACGCAAGGTTTTTACCGTCAATGGGTACGATGTGCGCCGGCGGTCGGCCCGCGCGGCGTGGTCGTTGCTCCACGACTCGAATCGGCACCCTGCGATCCACACCTGCAAGGAGATCGAACGTGATTGTCACCCGGAAACGAACCTGGGCGGCGCTGGCGGCGGCCGGCCTGCTGGCCGCGGTCCCGGCGGCGGCGACGGCCCAGAATGCCCCGGCGGCCGAGGCACCGGCCGCGACCTCGCCCCGGTCGGCCGAGGAAATCCTCAAGGACTACGACGCCGTCAAGGTTCCGACCTTCGACGCCAGCAAGCAGCAGGACCAGGCGTATATTCTGGACTACGCCCGCACGCACCGCGAGGCGACCGAGGCAAAGGCCAAACTGGCCCAGGAGCTTTACCAGGCCCACCCCGAGAACGCCCGCGTGCCCGAGGTGCTGCCCGAGTACTGGACCAGCCTGGTGATGGGCGGCGACATCGAGGCGGCTCGCAAGCAGATCGCCACCGTGCTGGCCGAGACCAAGAGCGAGAAGCTTCGGGTCGAGGCGGCGTTCTGGAAGCTCCGCCTGGCGCTGAGCACCAACCGCGACTTCGACGCCGCCCAGCAGGCCGCCGACGAGTTCCTGAAGATCGCCCCGAAGGACGAGCGCGGCCCGCAGGTGCTCTACATGGTCGCGAGCCTGACCGACGACCCGGAGAAGAAGGCCGCCATCGAGGACCGCATCCTCAAGGACTACCCCGACTCGATGTTCGGCTCGATGATCGCCGGTGAGCGCCGCCGCCGCGAGCAGATCGGCAAGCCGTTCGAGCTGGAGTTCACCGACGCGGTGAGCGGCTCGACGATCTCCATGAAGGACCTCAAGGGGAAGGTCGTCGTCATCGACTTCTGGGCCACCTGGTGCGGCCCCTGCGTCGCCGAGCTGCCCCACATGAAGGAGCTGTACGCCCAGTACAAGGACCAGGGCGTCGAGTTCATCGGCGTCAGCCTCGACCAGCCGGAATCCGAAGGGGGCCTGATGTCCCTGAAGGAATTCGTCAAGAAGAACGACATCCCCTGGCCGCAGTACTACCAGGGCGACGGCTGGAACAGCAAGTTCTCCAGCGGCTGGGGCATCAACTCGATCCCCGCCCTGTTCGTCGTCGACGCCAGTGGGCAACCTCCACTCGGTCGAGGCCCGCGGCAAGCTCGAAACGCTGCTCCCCGAGCTCATCAAGCAGCGCGACGAGTCCGACGCCAAGCCCGCCGCCGGCGGCGAGTGACCCCGCCCGCCGCGCGACCGCCGTTCAATTTCCCGACCCCGCCCGCCCCGGGTTCCCTCCGGCGCGGGCGGGGTCGTTTCGTCAGATCGCCCCGTCGAGCGAACCCGGCTCGTCCCGAGGAACAGGGGCGCAGTCTTGCGTCCGTCCCCGAGATCACCCCGACCCGCCCCGGCCCCCGCCAAACCGAACTCACCCGCGTTACGGCCCGCCAGGCATCCCGGGCCGACGTTCTCGATGGCGATTCCTGCATGAGGAACGGACCAACGATCGCTCTCAGGAACCTCCAATCAACAAGACCAGGGGGTTCCGAGCCTCGGAAATCGCCGGTTAACTGAGATCCATCGACTCCGCCGAGAATGGCGACCGTCGGAGAATGCCATTTATGTTGCACTCGCCGGTGAGTCTCGAAATCGTCCGTTAAATGAGACACGTCGGCTCTGCCGCGCGGGTCGACCGACAGATAAAAGCCCTTCTCGTTTCAGTCGGGCGATCGGACAGGCTACGGTCGCGGTTTTCGAACTACATCATGTAGCGCAGCTTGTCGTAAGCCCGCTTTTCCTTCCGCTCGTCGTCGATGGCTTCCGTCAGCTCGTCGAAACCGAACATGGTTTTCACGCGGTGCGTGAGCAGCGCGTGGTCGTAGGGGACCTTGCCGGAAGTCCAGTAGGCGGAAGTGTAAGGGCTGAACTCTGAAAAGGGCGCCGGGCCGAATTCATCGGCTACGTTTGGCAGGTTTCGCCACAGCCGCAGGTGCCGGCGGTGCGACGCGATCGCCGCGGGCACGAGTTCGGGATAGCCATACTGCGCGAGGTCGGTGATAGCGGCGGCGTGGTTGTTGACGTGCACGAGACCTCCGTAACCCTGGCGTTGGACTTTCGGATCCTGGTTGATGATCTCATCGAGTACGGCCTCGACCATCCCCTTCACATCCGTGTAGGGCGGCGTCCCATCATCCCCCTCCGGAAGGGTGATCTTGTTCCCGGTGATTCGGCCCTTCGCCTTCCCGTAGTAACCGCTTCCAGGGTGGGCGTTGTCGAAAAGGCCAATTAGCTTGCGAATGCCGTCGATGATCGATGGGGTCGCGAAATCCGGGTGTTCTTTGAGCGCGTGAATGGCGATGGAGGCGAAAATCACGTTGTGCCCGGACTCGCGCGGCGTCTTGATGTTCTTCTCGAGCGCCTCGGCGATGCCGTCGATCAGGCTTTCGTTCGGTTTCTCCTTCGGAAAGGCTTCAAACAGCTCCGAATCCGCGATCTTCGAATTCTTCGTCATCTTCGACCCGAACACCGACTCCCCGCCCATGACCCGATCGAGATCACCTTCGATTCCCTTGTAAACTTCGGGATCGAGATCCGGACGCTGCTTCCCGATGAAGTAACCGGCCACCAGGGACGCCCCGAGATGCCCGGCCATCGCGCTCATCCGGTGGGCCCTGGCCAGTGCATTGAGGCCCTTCAGGAGATAGGAATCGTCCAAGGCAATGCCTTTGCCCGATTCAGTTTCCGCAGCGTGGGCGAAGTCCCCAAACACACCGGGAATACTCAGTCCACCGATGATACCCGTGGAAAGCTTGAGGAACTCGTTTCGATTCATCGTGCGATTCATTGTGTGTTTACTCTTTTATTTGTTTTTATGAGCCTAACACAAAAGCTCAGCAGACCGGCCCGCCGAGGGTAAGCCACGACTGACGATAAGCCCTTGGTATTATAGCCGCCCCAATGGGACGGAGAAAGGTGCCTCCTGGGCTCGAATCCATCAGTCGACCGTCTCTCGAAACGGCCGAAATCTTGCCTTTCCGACCCTCCGCCGTGCCCGCTCGAATTCTCCGGTCCGCCGCGGTCAAGGAACTCGGTCAAGAAATCAAGGGAACGTCGCCGCGAGCCGCGACGGGTTTCTTTCCCGACGGAATCCGGCCTTCAATGCACGCCCGCATTGTGCAGGATAATTCCCTTTACCTACGCCTACTCGCCCCCAGCGACCGCGACTTCCGCCTGAACTACTCCTCATCCTCCATCTCTTCCCGGAGGCTCCGCCGCGCCGCGTGCCGCACCGTGAGGACCTGGACCGTGTCTGCCTCGATGGTGAACAGGACCCGATAGACGCCCGGCCGCTTGCCGAAGAGCAGGACGCGGACTTCTCGACCGTAGACGACGGAATCCGGGTCGACGGGGCAGCGTCCCGGATTCGCCCGCAGGGTGTCGATCTTCGCCCGGAGCCGTCGGGCCCAGCGGAGGGCCGTCGCGGGGGAGCGGGAGGCGTCCCGGATGTAGCGGGCCGCCTCGACGATGTCCCGTTCGGCCCGGGGCTGGACGATGATCCGATGGGTCATCGCCCGGCCGGGCCTCGGAGTTCCTGCTCCAGCCGGTCGAAGACCTCGTCCGCCGGGCGCCCTTCGCCGCGTCGCATCGAGGCGAGTCCCTCCTTGACCGCCTCGATGGTCTCGAGCCGCTCGGCGATCTCCAGCAGCCGCTGATAGGACCGGGCGTCCTGGACGACGAGCTCGGCCTTGCCGTTGATGGTCAGGACGAGGGGCTGGCCGGTGGCCTTCAGCTGGGAGAGGAACTCGGAGCGTGTTCCGCTTGAAGTCGGTCAGGGGGTGGATGTCGCGGTTCAAGTCGAGCATGGGCGGCCCTCCGGCTACGCATCGTTAACGCATCGAATTCGATGCTATCACGCTTCGGGCCGGGGGGCAACCGCGACGGGTGGTCGTGCCGGGTAACCCACTTTTTCCTCCCGGCGCGACGCCAGGCCACCTGGCCAGGATCGTCCGAGATGAGGCCCCGGGCCACCCGACAGGCCCCCAGGGACAACCGCGACCTTCGTCGCGGTTGTCATGGAAACGGCCCTCTGAGGAGACATTCGCGCCCGTCGGGTGGCCGGGGCAGAGTCGTGCCCCGGGGCTGAGGAGGATGGCGTCTCCTTCTCAGAACCTTCCGGGGCACGACGACGTTGCCCCGGCCACCCAAGCGTTTCGGGAATACCAGAATTCCAGAAGAGTTGCTGCCTCAAGCTGCTGCGTTCGGGGCCCACCGGAGTTGACCCGCCGCGTCGCGTTAGCGTGCGAAGTTCAGGCCCGGATCATTCGCCGGGGCACCCACGGTGCGGAAGTTGAAATGACCGTCGTCCTGCGGGGTGACCTGACCGGCGAACGTTCCGGCCTGGGGGTCCGTCGCGGCGAGGGTGAGCAGGCCGTTCTCGAGCGTCGACGTGCCCGTGATCGACAGCGGCGGCTTGCCCGGCGAGTTCGGCCGCCCAGTTGAAGCTCGAATCGTCGTTGAGCTTGAGGGTGATCTTCGCGGCCTGGGGCGACTGGGCGACCCAGGTGCCCGTCAGCTTGCCCGCGTCGACCGGTTGGGCCGCGGTCGGGGCCGGCGGGGCCGTAGGGGCCGTGTCGGCAGGCTGGAGACTGGCGAGAAGCTGGGCCGAGAGCGTGTCCTGCGGCTGGAGCTTCACCACTTGCTGGAGCATGTTGATGGCGGCCTCGTCGTGGCCCATGCACAGATAGTGGTAAGCCAGGACGAAACTGTCCTGCGCCGACTGCGGGTTCGCTCGGATGTGGTCCTCCAGCGTCCGGAGCTGGTCGGTGTAGGTCTTGGTGTCGTCATACATGCCGCTGAGGGTCGTCCAGTCCCAGCCCGGTCCGACCGACAGCACGGCGTAGAGCGAGGCCGCCGCCTGATCGTAGGCGCCCTGGGCGAACTGAACCAGCCCGAGGAACTCGTGCAGGTTCGTGTCGTTGGGCATCTGGACGAGCGCCTGGTTGGCGAGTTGAAGGGCCGTGGCATAGTCGCCGCTCTTGAAGGCGGCGCGGGCCTGGTCAAACACCGCGGTCGCCTGATCGGCCACGCTCGGGTCCGGGGCCGGTGCCGTCGTGTTGATCGGTTGCGAGTAGTCGTAGGCCGGGGCCGCGACCGGTTGCGAACCGTCCACGGGCCCGGCCGGAATGCCGGCCCCGACCGCCGAGGCGACCGAGTAGGGATTTCCGTAGCCGGAATACCCGTAGGCGTACATCGGCGAGCCGGCCCCCCAGGCCGCGACCCCGGCGGCCGCGCCGGCGCCGTATGCCGCCACGCCCGTGTTGTTGCCGTTCCAGTAGCCGTTGACCATTCCCGGATTGTAGCCGTTGTACTGGTTCCGGTTGGCGTAGGCGGCGCCGGCCGCGGCGGCCCCGGCGTTGGAGTAATTCGGCTGGTTGTTGGCGTATGCCGCGCCCGCGGCCGCCGCGCCCGCGTTGGAATAATTCGGCTGGTTCCGGTTCGCCAGGCCGGCGCCCGCGGCCGCCGCGCCCGCGTTGGGATAATTCGATTGGTTCCGGTTGGCGACGCCGGCGCCGGTGGCCGCCGCGCCGCGTTGGGATAATTCGATTGGTTCCGGTTGGCGACGCCGGCGCCCGCGGCCGCCGTCGCCCGCGTTGGGATAAGCCGGCTGGTTTCGGTTGGCCACGCCGGCGCCCGCTGAGCGTTGCGATTTGCGGCGCCGCGCCCGCGTTGGGATAAGCCGATTGGTTGCGATTTGCGGCGCCGGCGCCCGTGGCCGCCGTGCCGTTGTTCACGTTGGTTCGATTGCCAGCGGCGCCGGAATTGTTGCCCGCGAGGTTGCGCCCCTGGGCACCGCCGGCGCTACCGCTCGGGGTTCGCGGCGTGCTGAAGGAGGGCGAGTGCCCCATGGACCCGGCGCCGCCGAGCCCACCACCGCTCGAGCCACCGCGACTCATACCACCACCGCCGCTGCCCGCGCCGCCGCGACTGCATCCGCCGCCGCCACCCGCCGCCGCCGCGACTCATGCCACCGCCGCCACCTGCGCCGCCGCGACTCATGCCACCGCCGCCACCTGCGCCGCCGCGACTCATGCCACCACCGCCACCTGCCCGCCGCGACTCATCCCACCACCGCCGCCTCGGCTCATGCCGCCACCGCCGCCTCGACTCATGCCGCCCCCGCGACCCGCGAAGACGTCGGCCGGGAGGACGAGTACGCCGAGGGAAAGGCCCAGGCCCAGCGTCCGGAAGATTCGATAACTCATGAGGGTCCTCGATGAAGGAAGGGTGTCCTGCTTGACGAGAGCGGCCTTACTTGCCGACTTCCGGAGGCTTGCGCACGATGACGAACTCGTCGACGCCGGGCACGGCCAGGCCCCCGATGGTGCGGTCGACGGACTGCCAGCTCGCCCGCTCCTTGCCCAGACGGGTGATGATGTTGGTTGCCGACGCGTGCTGGCCGTCCTGCCGCACGCCTTCGGCCTTGATGACCCACCGGTCGCCGTCGCGGGCCCAGTACCCCTCGCCGAATCCTCCCTCGGAGTCGAAGATCCAGGTCTTGAACTGAAGGCGCGTCGGGTCCCAGCCGATTCGCTGCGTGCCGGAGAGGACCGGCTCACCCCGCGTCTTCATGGTGAACTCTCGGACCAGGAAGTTGCCATCCTCGGTCCAGTTGCAGGTGGTGTGCACCACCGCGTCCTGGCTCTCGTTGATCCATTCGCCGACCAGCCACTCCAGCTCCTTGAGGCGGTCGTGGGCCGAGATCTCCCCCGTATCCTCGTCGCGGATCGCCGACTGGAGCCAACGGCCGTCGTGCCGGACATAGATGGCCGTGAACCGGGAGTGCTCGGGCGTCCCCCCCCGGCCGGCGTGATGGTCGTCCCACCCTCCTCGAGCGCCGTGTCGGGGCCGAGGAAGCGGAGGGCATCGGTCTGAATCGCGATCGTGCTGCCCGGGTTGTCGGCGAACGACGCGGCGAGCTGGTCGCGGATGGCGCCGCGGCCCTCGACCCGCTCGCCCTCCTCAACAACGACGAGGGCATCCTCGGCGAAGGTCGCCGCGGCGGCCTCGGCGTCGCCCGCGTTGAAGGCCTTGATGAACGCATCGACGACCGCCTCGATCGCCTTCTCGTCGTCGTCCCGACTGGCCGGGGCGGCCGCGGGGGCCGTCGTCGCGGCCGGGGTTCGCGCGGCCGCCGGACGCGCCGGCGCGGGCTTCGTCACCACCTGGGCGTTCAGGCCCGAGCCGGTTGCGCCGGTCGCGACCACGACCGCCAGAAAGACCCTTCTCATCATCATGTTCCCTTCTCGGAGATCGCGGTCGTCGTCCTCGACGATCCAGGACGGGACGAGCGCGCATCGGAATTCGGATCGGACCAGGACCACCGGCCGGGCGCCTTTCGGACCGAGCCGTCCTCATCGACGACAACCGCGATGGTTCGGGGACGGCGGCCATGACCGCGTCCCGGACGGACTTCCGAGGCATCGACCCGCGCAGCGAATCGTCACACGAGGACGGGAGCCGTTGCCTGACGGTTTGCGGGTCGCGCCGCGTGGCCGGGTGAGTACTGCGCCGGTGAGTTCAACGCCGGTCGCCGCCGGTCTCCATCAACCCGCGTTTTCGGCCCGCGACCGAGCCCCGTTGGTCGGATCGCGCACGTCCCGGCCCGTGGTGCTGGGTTCGCCCGGATGCATATTAACAACCACGAGGACCATTCGACAGGGACAATATTAAAAAATCCTGTTGCGGTCGATGCGACAGGGTCATGAACCCGGTTTCTGAGCAACTTCGATCCGGCCACCGGACGCGCCGCCGCATCCCGCCCGGAACCCCACGGCCATCCCTGCCGGAAGCGCGTGAGAACCGGAGTGATGGGCCTCGACGTCGACCGCGTCCCCTGCGCGGACCCGCCCGAACCGTCGGGATCGGCGACTCGGCCGGAGCCGCGCCCGCCCGGGACGCGCCCAGGCCGATCGAGCGAGCGGTTTCCCATCTATCCTAGGTCACACCCGGCGGGGTGGCGGCTTCGACGCGGATCGGCTCGAAAGATCTCCGACCGCTATCTTCATGCGCTCGGGCCACGCGACGCCGCGCCCGTACCAGTCGCGAGCCCGGTCGAGCGCGCTGCGGCGGGCGTGGATCAGGGCCGTATTGGAACGGACCACCCGTCGCTCTCATGAACCTACGATCCACGAGGCCAGGGGGTTCCGAAGCCCGGAAAACGCCCGTTCACCGAGATCCATCGACTCTGCCGAGAGTGGCGGCCGTCGGAGAAGGGGCCTTTATGTTCCTCGTGCCAGCCAGCCTCCCCCCGAGCACCGGCGTATCTTTCAGAACCGATTTTTGGGAAAATTTCAAAGGATCGCCGGGCAGACCGGGCCGAGAGAGCCGCGGGGCCAACGGCGCTGAACGACCGCCTCCGACCTGCCGTTCCGGGCAGCGAGGATGCGACGGATTCGCTATATTCGTGGGTCCTGGAGTTGCCGAGAAGACGGCACCGGCGAGGCCCTGCCACCGCCCGGCAGGAGCCCCGCCATCGCGGGGGAGGCGGATGGACAGAAAAGCCCCATGACCGAATCGAGCGGAACCCTACCCTTCGACGAGCGTTGGTTCGCGACGGCCCTCGCCAGCATCGGTGATGCCGTCATCGCCACCGACCACCAGGGGCGTGTCCTCTTCCTGAACCCCGTCGCCGAGGCCCTCACGGGCTGGCCCGACGCCGAGGCCCACGGCAAGGGACTGGCCGAGGTCTTCCCCATCGTCAACGAGCTGACCCGGAGGCCCGTCGAGAACCCCGTCGAGCAGGTCCTGGCCACCGGCCAGACCGTCGGCCTCGCCAACCACACCGTGCTCGTCGGCCGCGACCGGAGGGAATGCCCGATCGACGACAGTGCGGCCCCCATCAAGGACGATCAGGGCCGGATCGCGGGCGTCATCCTCGTCTTCCGCGACGTCACCGAGAAGCGGAGGGCGGAGCTGCTGAACGAGCAGCTCGCCGCCATCATCGAGTCCTCCGACGACATCATCGCCTCGAAGGACCTCAACGGCGTCATCACGAGCTGGAACAAGGGGGCGGAACGCATCCTCGGCTACTCCGCCGAGGAGGTCATCGGCCGGCACGTCTCCATGCTCATGCCGCCCGAGGCCATCGAGGACACCGAGCGCATCCTCGGCCGCATCCGCCGCGGCGAGAAGGTCGACCACTACCAGACGAAGCGGCGGCGGAAGGACGGCACCGTCATCGACGTCTCGCTCACCGTCTCGCCGATCCGCAACGCCGAGGGCGAGATCGTCGGGGCCTCCAAGGTCGGCCGGGACGTCACCGACCAGCGGAGGGCCCAGGAGCTGCAACGAGCGGCTGGCGGCCATCGTCGAGTCCTCCGACGACATCATCGCCTCGAAGGACCTGGACGGCGTCATCACGAGCTGGAACAAGGGGGCCGAGCGTATCCTCGGCTACACCGCCGAGGAGGTCATCGGCCGCCACGTCTCCATGCTCATGCCGCCCGAGCAGGTCGAGGACATGCCGCGCATCCTGGAGCCGCATCCGCCGCGGCGAGAAGGTGGACCACTACCAGACGAAGCGGCGGCGGAAGGACGGCACCATCATCGACGTCTCGCTCACCGTCTCGCCGATCCGCGACGCCGAGGGCCGCATCATCGGGGCCTCGAAGATCGGCCGCGACATCACCGCCGAGAAGCGGGCCCGCGAGGAACGCGAGCGGCTCCTGGAGGCCGCCCAGAAGGCGAAGGCCGACGCCGAGGCCGCCAATCGCCTGAAGGACGAGTTCCTCGCCACCCTCTCGCACGAGCTGCGGACCCCGCTCAACGCCATCCTCGGCTGGGCCAGGATCCTGAGCACCGGGCCGGTGGACCCCGAAGACCTGAGTGAGGGCCTTGAGGTCATCGACCGCAACGCCAGGATCCAGGTCCGGATCATCGAGGACCTGCTCGACATCTCCCGCATCATCTCGGGCAACATGCGGCTCGACGTCCAGCGGGTCAACGTGGCCGAGGTCATCGACGCCGCGATCACCGCCGTGGCCCCGGCCGCCGACGCCAAGGGGGTCCGCATCAAGAAGGTGCTCGACCCGCTGGCCGGCCCCGTCTCGGGCGACCCGGCCCGGCTCCAGCAGGTCGTCTGGAACCTGCTGACCAACGCCGTGAAGTTCACGCCCAAGGGGGGCCGCGTCCAGGTGCTCCTGGAGCGGGTCAACTCGCACGTCGAGGTCTCCGTCATCGACTCCGGGACGGGCATCCGGCCCGAGTTCCTGCCGCACGTCTTCGAGCGGTTCCGCCAGGCCGACTCCTCGACGACGCGCCGCCACGGCGGGCTGGGGCTCGGCCTGGCCATCGTCAAGCAGCTCGCCGAGCTGCACGGCGGCACGGTGCGGGCCAAGAGCCCCGGCGAGGGCCAGGGCTCGACGTTCGTGGTGAGCCTGCCCATCACCGTCGTGCACGAGGCCCGGCCGGAGACGGTCCGGCCGAAGGAGGATCAGCCCGGCGAATACGACTGCTCCGAGAGGCCGCTCGCGGGCATCCGGGTGCTCGTGGTGGACGACGATCCGGACGCGCGGCAGCTCGTCCGTCGGGTCCTGACGGAGTGCGGGGCGGAGGTGGCCGTCGCCGGGTCGGCGGCCGAGGCCGTGGGTCTCGTCGAGGCCCTTCGGCCCGACATCCTCGTCAGCGATATCGGCATGCCCGATCAGGACGGCTACGATTTAATCCGCCAGGTCCGGAGCCGCGTCGCGGCCAAGACGCTCCCGGCCGTGGCCCTCACCGCCTTCGCCCGCTCGGAGGACAGGAGGCGGGCATTGCTCGCCGGGTTCCAGACGCACGTGGCCAAGCCGGTGGAGCCGGCCGAGCTGGTGGCCGTCGTCGCCAGCCTCGTCGAGCGGACCGGGGGACAGTCATAAGGAGGAAGGGGGACATGGAGGGTCCGAGGCCACACGGCGACGAGCGGCGTCCGGGGATGCGGGTCCTGGTGGTGGATGACTGCCACGACACCGCCCGGATGATGCGGGTGTTGCTCCGGGGTCGGGGATATGAGGTCACGCTGGCCTCGACCGGGCGGGAGGCCATCGAGGTCGCCGG
This sequence comes from uncultured Isosphaeraceae bacterium, assembly GCA_963779675.1. Lineage (GTDB taxonomy): Bacteria > Planctomycetota > Planctomycetia > Isosphaerales > Isosphaeraceae > CAVZZM01. The sequence continues at coordinate 553,864 of CAVZZM010000007.1, read as the reverse complement.
GGGCTTTCAACCGGAGGTCGTCCTCCTGGACATCGGGCTTCCGGGCATGGATGGTTACGAGGTCGCCTCACGCCTTCGCGAGGAGGAGTGCGGCCGGGACGCGGTCATCATCGCCATCTCGGGCTACGGCCGGGACGAGGACCGCCGCCGCTCGAAGGAGGCCGGCTTCGACCACCACCTCACCAAGCCCGTCAATCTCGACGCCCTCATCTCGCTCCTCTCGGCCGGTCACAACGACCGCGGTTAGCCTCCGTGCCCCCCGGTGCACGGGTCCGACTGCCGAGATTTGCCGGAGAGAATTCCCTTTATCTGGGGCAGAGCATCGGAGTTCGGAGCGAGATGGCGAACCCTCGCTCTACGAGCCCTGCCACGGGTTGACGATGCGGGCACCGCTGGCCTTGAAATCGCTCTCGTTCCGGGTCATGACGTGCAGGCCATGACGGAGGGCGGTTGCCGCGAGGAGGCCATCGGTAGACGGGATGACGGCTCCCTTTTTCTGGGCCCGAGCCGTCAGTTCGCCCCAGAGCTTTGCGGTTTCAACGTCGATGCCGAGGAGTCTGTCGGAGAACTGATTCTCCAGAGCGGCGAGCCACGCCGCGAGAGCGTCTCGCTTCTTGCCGGCAGCGAGGAGGCCGACACCTTTGGCGATTTCACCGAGCGAAAGGACGCTCACATAGAGTTGAGCATCGGGAATCGCTTGCACAGCCGCGACCACCGCCGCATTCGGCGAAGGCTTCCGAAGCTCGGCCAGGGTGCAGGTATCGAGGAGGACTTTCACAGCTCAACATCTCGCATCGGGCTCTTGTCGCGTTCCAGGTCGAGCCCTTCGAGGGATGGGCCGGTCATAAGGAAGTCTTTGAAGCTCTGACGCTTTCCGGTCAACTCCGCATACGTCTCGGCCGAGACGACGACCACCGTGTCATTGCGGCGGGTGATGGTCTGCGGGCCTTCGGTGAGGGCGAGGTTCACAACCTCGGTCAGTCGGTTCTTTGCTTCGGCAAGATTCCAGATCATCGGGGGTGCCTCATTTTCAGCTAGCCGGTCTAGCTATTTTGGCAGACTTTCAGGAACCAGGCAAGGATGAAATGGAGCCGGTCCCCTCGCCCGCATTGTGCAGGATAACGCAGAGGATTGTATCCGGAGTGCCGTCAGCCGAACGTGGCCCTCACGAAGGGCCTCGCGGCACTCCGGATACAATCGGTTGGACTGAACCGCGGGAACGGCCCCGGCTATGGGGATTGAATCGAGGGCCTGCCCTTCGGAGGAAGCCGCCCCGCCCGGCAACGGTGGCCCTCGGGCAGGTCAACCCACCGCCGCGTGATCCTGGCAACGCCCCTGAGGCCGCGATCGCGCATCGCTCTCCCGGTTCGGGAGGCCAGTTCCGGCGCGTCGGGCGGGGAATCCCCGGTCACCCCTCTCGGGGCGGGCTCGACGGCGGCGGTCGGATGGCGATCCTCGCCACGCGGTCGACTCATGACGTATCGTACCCCACCAGTTCGACGATCGGCCCCCGCTCCGGTCGTCCTCGCCGTTCGACCGGGGCCGCACGCAACGCCTCGACGACGACCATCCGGCCCTCACCGCAGGCGGGGCAGGCGTGGGCCTTGGGCCGTTCATCGACGGCGACTTGCGGCCCGGGGACCGGCTCGATCGCGACGGGCGGCATCGCGGCGGACAACAGATTCCGGCACAGCTCCAGCTTCGACCGACACGCCCGGTTGGCGAGGAAGCCGTAGCGCCGGATCCGCACGAACCCCGTCGGCAAGACGTGCAAGAGGAAACGGCGGAGGAACTCCGTCGCTCTCAGGGTCATCGTCTTCCGCCTCCCGCCCTGCGCGTAGTCTTTCCAACCGAAGGTGACATGGTCGCCTTCCAGGGCGGTGAGCCGGCGGTTGCTGATCGCCACCCGGTGGGTGTACCGCGCCAGGTACTTGAGCACCTGCCGTGGTCCGCCGAACGGCGGCTTGGCGTAGACGACCCATTCGGTCCGGGCGCTCGCGGCGAGCCGGCGGCAGAATTCCCCGGGGTCGGTCAGAGGACGGAGCTTGCCGTGGAACGCGAGCCGCCCCCGGTCGAACGCGGCCCGGAGCATCGCCAGGAACTTGCCCCGGAAGACGCGGCTGAGGACACGAACCGGCAGGAAGAACCGCGGCCGGCAGGCGATCCACCGCGAGGCGTCGGGCGCGAGCCCGCCGCCGGGGACGACGCAATGGACGTGGGGGTGGTGCTGGAGGTTCTGCCCCCAGGTGTGCAGCACGGCGAGGAAGCCGATCTCGGCCCCGAGGTGCTTGGGATCGGCGGCGACCTGTCGCAGGGTGGCGGCGGCGGCCTGGAACAGGAGGCCGTAGACCACCCGCGGGTTCTGCAAGGCGATCGGGTTGAGCGTCGCGGGCAGGGTGAAGACGACGTGGAAATACGCGACCGGCAGGAGTTCCGCTTCGCGGGCCTCCGTCCAGTCGGCGGCGGCGTGTGCCTGACACTTGGGGCAGTGGCGATTGCGGCAGGAGTTGTAGGCGACCCGCCGGTGCCCGCACCGGTCGCAGGCTTCGACATGGCCGCCCAACGCCGCGGTCCGACAGGACGCGATGTCGCTCAAGGCGTGGCGCTGCTCGGGCCTGAGAGCGTCCCCGTACCGGTCGAGGAAGGCGTCCCCATGGCGTCGGATGACGTCGGCGACTTCGAGACGGGGCGGCGTCATGGCATCGTCTCCCCGGGGAGGGGGCCGAGCCGATCGAGAGGGCTCCGGGTCGCCTCCACCGCGACCGGCGAGACGTGGGTGTAGACCGCGGTGGTCTTGAGGTTGCGATGCCCGAGCAGCACCTGGATCGTCCGGATGTCGGTGCCGGCCTCGAGCAGGTGGGTGGCGAAGCTGTGCCGCAAGGTGTGGACGGTGACGTGCTTGCCCAGGCCGGCGTCCCGGGCCGCCTGCACGCAGACCCGGTGCACGGTGCTGGCGGTCAGAGGCCGTCCCGGAAGGTCTCCGGGGAAGAGCCAATCGGTCGGTCGGGCGGCCTTCCAGTATTCGCGGAGCAGGGCCAGGAGTCGGGGCGAGAGCATCACGTAGCGGTCGCGGCGCCCCTTGCCCTGACGGACGCGGAGGACCATGCGTTGGCTGTCGATGTCGTCGACCCGCAGGGCCACGACCTCCGAGATCCGCAGGCCGGCGGCGTAGGCGGTCATGAGGATGGCGCGGTGCTTGAGGCCGACGACGGCCGCGAAGAGGCGGGCCACCTCGTCGAGGCCGAGGACGACGGGGAGCTTCTTTGGCTGCTTGGGGCAGGCGACGCGGACCAGGACTCCTTCCCGGCCGAGGGTGACCTCGTAGAGAAACCTGAGCCCGGCGACGGTCTGGTTGTAGGTGCTCCAGGAGACGTGCTTCTCGCGGACGAGATGGAGGAGGTAGGCCCGGACCTCGTCGCGGCCCAGGTCCTCGGGGGACCGGCCGAAATGGCGGGCGAAGGCGGCGACGCGCCCGATGTAGGCCTGGATCGTCCTGGGGGCGAGGTTGCGGAGCTTCAGGTCCTCGATCATTCGGAGTCGCAGGGGTGTCATGGCGTGCTCCCGTGTTGAGGTGAGAGGGGGGAGCGTCCATGATCGCCCGGGGGAGGCGGCGGACCGTCACGTAAAATCGAGACGGCCTGGTTTACGGGACGGAGAAAACGTGACAGGATGAGTGACCGATCCCGATGGCCTCCCGGCGGCCGGGGCGGTCGTCCCGCAACCGAACGTTTACGTGACATAACAAAGCGACTGATCAGTCAATGTGGCGAGGGGATGAGGATGCTGGTGGGGTACGTGCGGGTGAGCAAGGCGGACGGGAGCCAGGCGACCGACTTGCAGCGGGACGCCTTGAAGGCGGCCGGGGTGAACGCCCGGCACGTCTACGAGGACACGGCCTCCGGCAAGCGGGACGACCGCCCCGGCCTGGCGGCCTGCCTGAAGGCCCTGCGGGAGAAGGACACCCTCGTGGTGTGGAAGCTCGACCGGCTGGGCCGCGACTTGCGTCACCTGGTCAACACGGTGCACGAGCTGACGTCGCGTGGGGTTGGGTTCAAGGTGCTGACCGGCCACGGCGCGACGATCGACACGACGACGGCGAGCGGCAAGCTGGTGTTCGGTTTCTTCGCGGCGCTGGCGGAGTTCGAGCGGGAGCTGATCGTGGAGCGGACGCGGGCGGGGATGGCCGCGGCCCGCGCCCGGGGCCGGTGCGGCGGCCGGCCGTACAAGATGACGGCGGCGAAGCTCCGCCTGGCGATGGCGTCGATGGGGAAGCCGGAAACGAAGGTGGGTGAGCTCTGCAAGGAGTTGGGGATCACCCGCCAGACGCTGTACCGCCACGTCGGACCGGACGGGGCGATCCGTGCGGATGGGCGGAAGCTGCTGCACGCCCAGGACGGGAAGCGTGGGCGATGAGGGTGGGCGGGACGCGGCGGCCCATTCCGGGGGCGAATGTGCCGGACGCCGACCCCGGCGGCCCGCGCCCGAGCTGCGGACTCCGATGAGGTCGTGACCCGTGGATGCCGGCGGCGTCCGGCCCTGGACTCCAGGGCGTCGCGGCTCCCATCGCACCCTTGGCCGGGGCTCATGAGCGACCGCCGCCGAACCGGCCATGACGCCGTAAAGGCTTTCGATTCAAGGGTCTACCGCGAAGCGGTTTAGTCCAACCCCCTTTATCCTCTTGTCGCTGACGCCAGGTCGCCTGGACCGGATCGTCCGGGAGGATACCTTGGGCCACCCGACAGGCCCCCAGGGACAACCGCGTCCTTTGTCGCGGTCGGGTGGTTGTGGCGGAGGCTTCGACGCCACGGCCGCGCATCGCTGAGCCGTGGCGTCGAAGCCTCCGCCACAACCACCCGGCCGGGGGGCGGCACTACTGCTGAGCCCTGATGACTTGCATGAAGACCACACCACGCCCTTCCAGAGTGGCGATGACCTCACCTGGGCTCTCTCCGTCCGAGTACACCCCAATCAGCTTGGTTCGCCCCATCATCGGCAGCGAGCCGAACGCATGGATACGCCAAGTCCGCAGGTCGGCCATCCAAAGACCTCTGAAGGCCACCCACAGGCGGCCAAGTCCATCCCAGCAGAGCCGGGACGGCTCATAGATGGGGGGGCAACGAACCCGAATCCATCGGGTTCGGCCTCTTCTTCCGGGGCAGACGGGTCCTGACTCCATTCCCCGGCCTCGTATCGCCAAGGCGGGATTTCTCCGTCCCACTCTCGGAAGAGCATTCCTCCCTCGGTGGAGTCGGCCCGTACGATATCGTCGGTCCCTAGCTGGTTGGGAATCGCGTAATGCACTTCCTTGTCTTCGACGATGAGGACGTAGCCGTTCAGGGCGGTCGCACAGAGCAGACCTCCGCCTTGCCCTTCCAGCCTGTGAACCGCAGTTATTGATGGGTACGAGCCGACGGAGTCAGGCCGTCCCCAACGGTATTGGATATTCAGGTCATGGGCCCTGGTCCATCGTGTGAGTTTCGAGTCGGTGCGGAAGAGATCGCTATACGAGAACACCAGGAACTCGTCGCCCCGAGTCTCGATAATGTGAGTGATGGGTAAACAGGGCCTTCTGGGCCTCGGAGCATCCTTTCCATCGTTGAAGGCTCCTATTTCTACGGAATTATCGGACCGGAAGAGTTCCTCGGCCTTCCCCTCATCGACCCGACGGACGAATGCTTCATTGAAGCCCATATGAGAAACGCCGCCGTAGGCCCAGACTTGCCCATCCTGGAGCTCGACAAAGCCATAGACCCCATCCCACACTTCACCCAAGTCCAAGTCGAGGTCTTTCACAACTCTCCGGATGCCCCTGATAGAACTCAGCTTACCGGCGTCCAAATCAACGTAAGAACACCATCCGCCCCACTCGCCCCGGTCTCCGCCCAACCAGAGCCGGTGCTTGCTATCCAGGAGGAATGTCGTTGCCAGGCGACTGGTGGCGTACGCCTGGCCTGTGGCCAGGTTGAGAACGGCCGAGTACTTCTCTCGCCATCTCTGGCCGTCCTCTTCGACCCACCTCGACTGCTCGACCACGGCGACCAATCTTCCGGGAGCTTGTTGACCTCCGGCTGCGAAGCCAATCCATTGAGGCTTGCCGGGTAGCTTCGCGATCTCCTCACGACTTAAAGTTGCCGGATTGACCCTACAGACCCGCCCGTCTTCGAAGCCCGCGAGTACGGAGTCTCCCTCGCCTCGACCCAGGCAGACGACCATAGAGGGTCCGAACCATTCGCGGGTCAGTTTCCGTGTTTCAAAATCGAACCGCAGCAGGTTGCCCGAGTTAGTGACGGCGACCAGGGCGTTCCCGGCACGTTGGCTATCTCGGAGAGAATTGCGGTTGAAGTGGTACTCGTACCGAGTTGTGGCCCCTGCGGGTTGTCGGAGACTCGCAGAGGCTGCCACCGAACCTTCGTCCGCCCGAAGCCCCTCGACGTGAGCCAGAAGCAGAGCCCAGAGGATGATTGGCAGTCTCCAATGTTTGCGGCTCCGCATCGAAACCTCCTCGGGACGTGGTGCAAGTGCACTGCGAGCTTGCCTCGGTATCAGAATCTCAGACGTTACCCACACGCCGAATATTCTGAAAAAGCCCGATATAAACGCATTCAAGTGCCAAAACTGATGAGCCATTGGGAGTTGGTTCCCACGGCCGTTTTGCCCCAGTCGTCGATCCCGATGGTGGGTTCCGCAGACTCCACCCACCCTACAAAAACCGTCTCATACACCATGTCGTCGATTGCGATGGTGGGTTCCGCGGACTCCACCCACCCGACAAGAGCCTTCTCGTACACCTTTTCAGACAACGACGGAATCGAGCCCGCGACGGGACGGGAGTTCGTGCCGGTCCCAGGGTGTCTCTCCGCCTCTGGCCGCTTGTGACGGCACGATCGGGCGCGTATCCTGCATCCAGGACCATTCGGCGCCGGGGACGCATGGCGAGATGCGGTCCCGCACGCGCACTTGACCCTTCCAGGAGAACGCGACGATGCGGATTCACGGTCAGAACCGACGCGACTTCCTGCGCGTGTCGGCGGCCAGCTCGCTGCTGTTGCCGTTGACGACGACCGTCGGGCGGACTCTCGCCGACGAGACGAAATCCGCGAACGAGCGGCCCCGCATCGGGCTGATCGGCTGCGGCGGGATGGGCTCCGGCGACGCCCGCAACGCCAGCAACTACGGCGACATCGTCGCCGTCTGCGACGTCGACAAGGACCACGTCGAACGGGCCGAAGAACGACGACCACATCGGCAAGGGGAAGGCCGACGCCTACGAGGATTATCGCAAGCTCCTCGACCGCGACGACATCGACCTGGTCATCTGCGGCACCCCCGACCACTGGCACACCAAGATCACCGCCGACGCCCTGAAGGCCGGCAAGGACATTTACTGCGAGAAGCCGCTGACCCTGACCATCGACGAGGGCAAGCTGCTCGCGAAGGTCGCGAAGGAGACCGGCGGCATCTTGCAGGTCGGCACCCAGCAGCGCAGCGACCACAACCGCGTGTTCCTGCTGGCCGTGGCCCTGGTGCGCTCGGGCCGCATCGGCAAGATCCGGAAGGTCACCGCGGCCATCGGCGGCGGCCCCTCCGGCGGGCCGTTCCCCAAGAGCCAGCCCCCCGCCGAGCTGAACTGGGACATGTGGCTCGGCCAGGCGCCCAAGGTGGAATACATCAAGGAGCGCTGCCACGCCGACTTCCGCTGGTGGTACGAGTACAGCGGCGGCAAGCTGACCGACTGGGGCGCCCACCACGTCGACATCGGCCAGTGGGGCATCGGCATGGAGGAGACCGGCCCGAGCAAGATCGAGGTCGAGAAGGGCGAGCTGCCCGTCGCCTACGAGAAGGGCTGGCCCCAGGTTGACGACTGCTTCAACACGCCGACCGCCTTCATCGTGAAGGCCACCTTCCCCGACGACATCGTGATGGAGATCCGCGACGACACCGAGAACGGCGTGACCTTCGAGGGCCAGCACGGCCGCATCTTCGTCACCCGGGACCGCATCGACCTCTCCGGCGGCGCCGTGCCGGCCCTGTACGAGGAGTCGGTCCCCGAGGAACTCCTGATCGAGCTGCGCAAGGGCCAGCCGCTCGAGAGCCACATGGCCAACTTCATCCGCTGCACCCGGGAGAACAAGACGCCGGTCTCCGACGTCTGGACCCACCACCGCGCGTTGACCACCTGCCACCTCGCCAACATCGCCCTGCGACTCGGCGGCCGTACCCTCCACTGGGACGCCGACAAGGAGCAGATCACCGGCGACGACGAGGCCAACGGCTGGCTCACCCGTCCCCAGCGCGAGGGCTACGAGGTCACGGCCTGACCGACCCTGGATCTTCGACCCGATCCGACCATACGCCGCGCCACGACGGGCCGATCTCCCGCGTCCGCGAGGGCCTGGAGGTCGCACCCGTCGCGACCGGGGTTCAGGACTTCTCGGACTTCGGGGGGAGGGGCTCGGTCTCCTCCTCCTTCCACTTCATCGCCCGGACGTGCCGCATGGGGGCGATGCGGAGGATCATCTCGCCTTTTTGGAAGAGCCGGACGGTGCCGGTGGACTGGCTGACGACGACGGCCAGGGCCTCGGTGGCGTTGGTGATCGCCGCGGCGGCCCAGTGTCGGGTGCCGAGGCCCTTGGGCAGGATCAGCCCGGTGGTCGGGGCGTCGATGATCCGGCAGGACGCCTCGACCGTGCCGTCGCGCGAGACGACGAACGCGCCGTCGAGCTGGGCGATCTCCTTGATGGCCTCGCGGACGCGGTTGTCGCGGAGGTTCCGCTCCTTGCGGCGATAGCCCTTGAACGGGTCGAAGCCCAGGATGCGCGAGCGGGCCAGGACGTCCCGGCTGTCGCCGACGACGATCAGGGTGCCGACGGCCTTGCCCTCGCGGCCCTCTCGGCCGATCTCGACGGCCACGTCGACGACGGCCTTGAGCGTCTCGAACGGAACGGTCGTCTCCAGCGCCCGGAGGTCTCGGGCGGTGAGCCGTTCCAGGTGTTCCCCCAGGCGGATCACGGCGATCGAGTCGAGCGTCTCGGCCTCGAAGCCGGAATAAACCACGACGACCCGGGCGCCGGACTTCAACTCGCCGTCGGCGACGGCCTGGATCAACGCCAGGGTGATCCGCTCGGTGATGGCGGCGTCGGTCGGGTCGACCTCGACGACGGTCAGCCCGGCGTCGCGGGCGGCCTCGATGTTCTTGGGCTGGGCCAGGGCGATGAGCAGGCGGGTCTCGGCACAGCTCTCGCGGACGGTCTGCCAGTCGAGGGGCCCTTCGGGCAGGACCAGCACGCCGACGGCGCCGAGCGCGGCGCGGCGTCGCAGGCCAGCCCCAACAAGCTCAACATGGCCCTGGTCGACGCGGTCGCCGTCACGGCGGTCCACCTCCGCTAGGTCGGTACGCCTCGCGCGGACGAACCGGCTGGCCAGTCCTCGGCCCACCCGTTCGTCGTCCGTCCGGGCGTCCCGCAACCGCCGCCGCTCCTCAACCGCGAGGCCGATCGCCGCATGGTTCAAATTGAGGGGACCAAAAGGGTAACAGGCCCGGCCCCGCTCGCCAAGTGCCCGTCCCGAAAGTGGAGGTGAGTTGGTCCCGAATCGTTCTCGAAGATCAAGAGTCAGGCGAAAGCCAGACCTACACATGCATGTGTAGGTCTGGCTTTCGCCTGACTCTTCCCGTTGCCCCGGTCGCGTGGTCTCAGCGCGAGTCGCCGTCAGGGGCGGGCTCATCACTGGGTTCGTCGTCCCTGGGCTGGTCCTTCGGCGTGTCGCTGGCGTCGGATTCGGCCTCAACGGGGACGGAGGGCTTCGGGGCGGGGGTCACGTCCTCGTCCTTCGTCTTGTCCTCAGCCGCCTTCTTCTCCTCGGCTTTCTTCTCTTCGGCTTCCTTGGCCTTCTTGGCCTCTTCAGCCTTCTTCATCTCCTCGGCCTTCTTCTCTTCAGCTTCCTTGGCTTTCCTGGCCTCCTCGGCCTTCTTGGCCTCTTCGGCCTTCTTCATCTCCGCGGCTTTTTTCTCTTCGGCTTCCTTGGCCTTTTTGGCGTCTTCGGCCTTCTTCATCTCCGCGGCTTTTTTCTCTTCGGCTTCCTTGGCCTTTTTGGCGTCTTCGGCCTTCTTCATCTCCGCGGCTTTTTTCTCTTCGGCTTCCTTGGCCTCTTCGGCCTTCTTGGCTTCTTCGGCCTTCTTCATGTCCTCGGCTTTTTTCGCGTCGGCCTTCTCTGCCTCGGCGTCGCCACCCTGGGACTTCCGAGCCTCATCGATGTAGCGGCTGAGGACCTCGGCACGCTGATCGTAGAAGGCTTTCAGGCCCTTCGAGGGGGGGATGATGCGGACGTTCTTCTCCGCGGTGATCCCCTCGACCTCCTCGGCATGGCCGGTGAACCAGGCCCCGAAGACCTCGAGGCTGACGCCCGCCTCGGGGACGGCCTCGGCGTTCGCCTTGAGTTCCTCGGCCTTGTCCCGGAGGACCCTGGCGTCGTTGGCGCGGCCGGTGACGAGGATTTCGAGGACCGGGGGCGGGTTGATCGAGGTGTCAACCAGACCGGCATCCTGGGCGGCGACGATCGCCTCGGCCACGGCGCGGCGGGCGGCCTCGAGCTTCGCCTCGACCTCCGGCGGGATCGGCGCCTCGGCGGTCGGCTCCGCCACCGAGGTCGCCTCGGCCTTCGGTGCCTCGGCCTTCGGTGCGTCGGTCTTTTCGTCCTGGGCGATCAATCCGGCGGCGGAACCACCGAGCAGCAGGGTCATCGACAGGGCAGCAGTTACGAAGCGGCGCACCGGGGGTGCCTCCTCTGACATGCGATGGGTTGGTGGACGGTTCGTCGGGACGTCTCAAACGGCGTGCGCGGCACGCGTCCCGTCTGGTCCGGATCGCCCCCGAACCATTAGGGAGCGACCCCGGATTGGCGGGGAGATGTTGCGAGTGTACCGGCGGACCGGCCCGGTTGCCAGGGTTCATCGAGATCTCGACGTGGGACCGTGGGGCGGGGCCCAGCCGTCTCGAGGGCTGGCGGTGCATCCATGACAGGATGGCCGAGGTCCGAGGTCCGAGGTCCGAGGTCCGATGACAGCCGGGGCGGTTCCTGGTCCACGTCTGTCATGGAACGTCCCGTCCTTGCCGGGATGGACGATTCCTTGCCGGGATGGACGATTCGACAGACGGACCGGCCGCGTCTGGAGGGGCGTGGCGGCGATTCGTGGTCTTCGGGTCATGCCGGTTGCCCGTTCGTGCCGATCGTAACTGTCGTGGCGGCCCTCGGGCCGCGTTGGTCTTGCGGTGCGGGACGCCGTCGGACCTGGCGATCAGACGACGGGAGGGACCCCCACGATGGCACGCAATGCGCTGCGGGCTCGGCCCGCTCTGGAGGGCCTGGAGGAGCGCATGCTCCTTGATGGCAACCCGATCGGCCCCTTTGGCGAGCCGATCAACGAGCAGGACCTGGCCCGCTACAACGGCCAGCTCCAGAACATCGTCAGCGGCTCGACCCCCAGCGACCGCCGGATGGTGTTCACGACGCCCGAGGGGGGCCTGGTCACCCTGACGCTCTTCGGGCTCGGCACGCTGAAGGGGACGACGCAAGATCCCGACGGGTCGCTGAACATCGTCTATGACAATTCCAGCTCGGGCACCCAGATCATCGGTCGGCTCGTCGGCGGCAACGGCCATGTGAAGCTGCGCAGCATCAAGGACGCCGACGTTCCGTTCAATTCGCTCAGCGGCATCGAAGCCAACCAGCTCGACGCCGTCAAGCTGCCCCAGTTCGACCTGATCGCCAACGGGGCGATCAGCCTGGTCGGCGGCGTCCGCGCCGTGCAGCTCAACTCGATCGGCCCGGCGACGCTCGTGGACTTGCGGTCGCTGCCCCCCTCGACGGATCAGTAGTCGCTGCTGCCGAGCCGGCTCGGTGCAGGAGACGGTCATGTTCGTGGCGAACCCGACCACCGGCGCCCTGGAGGTGGCCGGCGTCGGCGGCCTGACGGTCCCCGGGGCCATCGACACGACAGTCGCCGGGGCCAACGCCCCCGCCGGGTTCACGACCCGGATCGACGCGCAGGGCAACGTCCAGTTGATCCCGATCGGCGGCACGACGGCCACCGGCGGCGCGGGTCGCGCCGGCGGGGGTCAACCTGTTCGTCAACCACATTGATGGCCGGGCCGTGCGAGCGGGCAACTGGACGATCCCCAGATCTTCGGCTACGACCCGACGACCAACCAGCTCATCCGGTTCAACGCCCGGGACCGGCGCGAAGACGCTGACGATCCCGCTGAGCACGCCGGTCCCGGCCGGCGGCGATGCCGGGCTCGGCCTGGGGCGGTTCGGTGGCGACCAGGTGGTGCTGGTGGGCACCGACCAGGTGGTCCAGGTCTTCAACGTCACCGATGGCGCAGTTCCGCGGTCAGTTCACGGTCGCCAACCTTGTACCGGGCGGCTTCAGCACGATCACGGGCATCGGCGAGACCGACGAGGGCACCTTCCTGGTCGACGGCAACGCCCAGATCGCCCAGCCGATCAACGTGAACCGGAGCCTCGCGACCGGCGTGGCCGTGCCGTCGGGCAAGGCCTTCCTCCCCGATCCGGGCTTCACGCTTTCGGGGGGCGGAACGGGTGTCGCCGGGGTGCCCACCGGCTTCCTCACCGGCGCCGCGACGTTTGACCCCTTCCAGGCCACGACCGACCTGTTCGGCATCCTGTCCGTCTCGACGACCAACGACAACGTCGTTGAGGGGACGCCGACGCAGGTCACCAGCCCGTCGAGCCTGACCAATCAGGTTCCGCCGACAAACCCGCCGTTCGCCTTCGGTAGCATCGACATCAACCCGGCGCTGGTCACGAGCGTGGACCCGGCCAAGGGCAACACGGTCACGATCTACAACGCCTCGAACTCAGGCTCCTCGAACTTCAACCCGGTCGGCTCGGTCGTGCTGGCGAACCCGAACCGGCTGACCGGCCTGAGCGAGTCGTTCCACCCGGAGATCGCCGGCTCGGCGCTGATCAACACGCGCGGCACTCTGAACCAGATCTACGCCCGCTCGATCGATGGCGCGGTGGTCAACACGCTGGGCTACCTGGCGGAGATTCGGGTCGGCCGGGCGACGAACTCGACCTTCCTCGGGTTGCCGGTGGGCCACGTGGACATCCAGCAGCGTCAGAACGTGGGGGTCTACAGCTCGCCCGACGCGGCCGGTCGGCAAGCGGGGCGGGGTGTTCATCCTGCCCAACTCGCGCCCCATCGGGCCGCTGGCCCCGCCGGTCATCTCGCCGCTGGTGTCGGTGATGACGTCGGAGGCGTCGGCCGCGGCGTCGACCGCGCCCGCACCCACCCGGCCGGCCGGACCGCTCGCGATCCGACGGACGTGAGGATTGGACAACCCTCGCCCTCCCGGGAACGTCCGGGATGGGTCGAGGGCCGATGGGCGATGGCTGATGGCCGATGGGCGATGGCCGATGGCCGATCGCTGATGACCGATCGCTGATGACCGATCCGCAGTCAGCGGTCGGCTTGCTTGGCCATCGGTCATCGGTCATTGGTCATTGGTCATTGGTCATTGGTCATTGGTCATTGGTCATTGGTCATTGGTCATTGGTCATTGGTCATTGGTCATTGGTCATTGGTCATTGGTCATTGGTCATTGGTCATTGGTCATTGGTCATTGGTCATTGGTCATTGGTCATCGACCCCTTCTTCCTCGGCCCCTCGGCCCCTTGACCCCTCATCCGCCATGGTCGGATAATTGTCCGGGACAGGGCGTGCCATCACGTCGGCCTGGTTCCCACGTCTCGGGCGGTTTCCGATGCGCTCTCGACCGATCTTGCGGCTCGCCGCGGTGTTGTTGTGGCTCCTCGACCCGCCCGGCACGGCCCACGCGGGGATGCCGACGGTCACGCTGACCGACCTGGCCCGGATGCGGGTTCAGTCGATCTCGTTCTTCCTGATGGTGTTCCTCGTCTGTGCCCTGGTCGTGCGATGGGCGTGGAACGCCTTGCGGGCCGACTTCCCCCGGCTGCCCCGGCTGGACCACGGCAAGGCCGTTGGCGTGACGGCGCTCTGGGGGCTGCTGTTCCTGCTGGTGCTGACGATGATCTCCGGCGCCCGGGAGCTGATGACCCCCGGCGCCTGGAAACCGAAAGACGGCGCCTTCACCTCCACGCTGGCCGGGCCGGAGGCCGTCGAGGCGGCCGAATCGGCGTCAAGGGAACGCGACGACGCCCGTCGCCGTTCCCTCGAAGCACTCCGGCTCCTGCTCTGGAGCTATGCAGGGGGCCACGACGGCCGCTTCCCGCCCGATCGCGACGTGACCGCGGTCCCCGACGCCGCCTGGCGCGTGCCTGATCCGTCTCGCATGCCGTATGTCTATGTCGGCGGCCTGCATGCCGATCCCGACGGAAACGGCCGGCTCCTGGCCGTCGAGCCCGACCTCTTCAACGGCCCCCGCCTCGCGCTCTGGACCGACGGTTCCATCCGCCCCCTGGGCAACGATGAGGTCCGCGAGGCCATGAACCCGGAATCTCCTCGGGAGGGCGAGGCTCCCGCCGAGCCGACTTCCCGGGAGGGCACGCCGCTCGACGACGGGGAGACGCCCCCATGAGCCGCCGAGGGTTCACGCGGATCGATGTGCTGGTCGTGGTCGTGGTCCTGTGCGTCCTGATGATGTGCATGGGGTTCTTCCTGCCGATCGATGTGATCGGCAACCTGCTCGTCGGCTGGGCCTTCTTCCTGGTTCGCACGGTGCCCGAGGTGTCGGTGTCGTGGGACGGCCTCGCCACGGCGGTCGTGTGCCTGGTCGGGTTCGCGCTGGGACTGCACCTGTTCCTGCGCTGGCTGGCCGGGGCGATCCCGGAGCAGGTGGAGGGCGACGAGCCGGGTCCGTTCCCGACGGCCTGGAAGGCTCGCTGGACGGCGATGGTCGTCGGCCTGGTCGTGCTGCTGTTCGCCTCCGGGATCGCCGCGACGGGCGTCGCCCATCAGACCGGATGGCTGCTGAACGGGTCGGTGATCGAGGAGTACGGGGGTCGAGAGGTCATGCGTCGGGTGCAATCGTCCAACAACCTCAAGCAGATCGGCCTTGGGTTGCACACTTATCTCGCCGAGCACGGAACCTTCCCGCCCGGCGGCACGTTCGACGCCACCGGCCGGGGCCTGCGCGGCTGGCCGGTGGAGCTGCTCCCTTACATCGAGCAGGAGGCGCTCTACAACGCCATCAACTTCGACCTGCCCTGGGACGACCCCCGCAACGCGACGGTCTTTCAGACCGAGTTACAAGTGTACCTGAACCCCGGCTACCCCGACGAGGACGACCGGGTCGGCCCGGACGGCTACGCCCTGAGCCATTATGCCGGCAACGCCTGGTTGATCGGCGGCGCGAGGCCCCGGTCGATCGAGGCGATCCCCGACGGCACCTCGAACACCCTGATGGGGGGCGAGGTTCCCGCCCGCTTCCGGCCCTGGGGCCACCCCGCCAACTGGCGCGACCCGGCCCTCGGCATCAATCGCTCTCCCGACGGCTTCGGCGGGCCGTTCCAGAATAGTGCCAACGTCCTGATGGCCGACGGCTCCGTCCGGTTCCTCAGAAACACGATCGACCCGGCGGTGCTCCAGAAGCTCGCCACCCCCGCCGGCGGCGAGACGATCTCTCCCGAGGACTACTGAGACGCACCCAGATTGGCTTGATTCGCCCGGATGGCCGGGGCAAAGTCGTCGTGTCCCATGCGCCGCAACTTCAGGTGGATCTGGGATAAGATGTCCGGGAACCCCCGCAAAGTCGGTTGTCCGGATGGCCGGGGCAAAGCGCAGCGTGCCCCGGGACTGGGGACGGCGCCTCCGTCCGGGGCACGAAGACTTTGCCCCGGCCACCCAGACTTCCCGACATTCCAAGAGGGGGGCTCCTGAAGTTGCGGCGCATGGGGCACGCTGCGCTTTGCCCCGGTCACCCGGCTTTCGTGGAACGCCCCCTGCTCCTCCGACGTTCGCCGACCCCGGCCCGTGGTTTGCGGTGGACGGTGTTGGTGTTGTGAGGGTTGCGGACCGGGCGGAGGCTCCAAGGTTCGAACCCGGAAGGCGTTACGCTATGGGTCGGGTCGTTGGGGGGATGAGGCGATGGCGCGGTTGGCGGGGGTGTTGGTGTTGTTCGCGGCGGTGATCGGGGCGCGGGCGCCGGTTCGGGCGATCACGCAGGATTTGCCGATCCTGGCGCCGTCCCCGGCGGCCGAGACGCCCGCGACGGCGCGGGATGCCGACGTGGTCGCCGCGCCGACGGCCGACAACCCCGAGGCGACCGTCGCCGAGGCGGCCGGGACGATCGCCGTGGACCAGGGCGTCAGCGACGAGCAGGTCGAGCGGAAGCTCCGACGGCTCTTGCCGCAGTATCCGGGGGTGCGGCAAATTGACGTCTCGGTCGAGGAGGGGGTCGTCACCCTGACCGGGGTCGTCGAGAGCGACGAGGCCCGCGACCGCCTGCGCGACTTCGTCCGTCGCGTCGAGGGGGTCAACCTCATCCTGAACCAGACCAAGACCGACGCCCAGGTGCTGACGGCCCCGGAACTGGCCCGCAAGCGGCTCGGCGCCTTCTGGGACGCGCTCTCCCAGAAGTGGTTGCTGATCCTCGGAGGGCTGGCCATCTTCGCCCTGTCGATCATGCTGGCGCGGGCGTTCTGGCGGTTCGCCGACGTGCTGCTGGCGCCGTTGATGTCGAACGTGCTGTTGCGATCGGTGCTCGGGTCGCTGGTCGGCGGCGGCGATCGTGGTCGCCGGCTTCGTGACCGCGCTGTGGGTGCTGGGGGTCGCCGACACGGTGTTGCCGGGGCTGGGGCTGGCCGGCGTGCTGGCCCTCGGGGTGTCGTTCGCCTTCCGCGACATCGTCGAGAACTTCATCGCGTCGATCTTGCTGGGTGCCCGACGTCCCTTCCGCATCGGCGACTACGTCGAGGTCGCCGGGCATACCGGGGTCGTCAAGGCGCTGAACACCCGGGCGACGATCCTGGTGACGCTTGATGGCCACCAGGTCCGCATCCCGAACGCGACGGTCTTCAAGTCGGACATGGTCAACCGGACGGCCTCGACCAGCGTCCGCGGCAGCTTCGACGTGGTGATCCCGTACGAGGTCTCGGCCGTCGCCGCGCAGGAGGCGATCGCCGGCGCCCTGCGCGCGCACGACGGCATCCTGAACGACCCGCCGGCCCGTGCGCTGGTCGAGGCCCTGGAGGCCGGCGGTGTGCGGCTGCGGGCCTATTACTGGTTCCCGGCCCGGGGGATCGACGCCTTCAAGCTCCAGAGCGACGTCCGCTTGCGGTCGAAGGTCGCGCTCCAGAACGCCGGCATCGCCCCGCCGTCGACTGGCGTCGTCGTGGCCGTGCCCGGCACGTTGTCGGTGAACCTGACCCGCCACGCCCCCGCCGACGCCGCGAGCGAACCGCCCCCCTCGGCCGAAGGCAATGGTTCCCCCGCCGCGGCCGCGGCCGCCCAGCGCCGGCGCCACCCTCTCCGCCGAGCAGGCCCGGGACGCCCTGCAACGCGACGCCCAGGTCGCCGAGACCACCACCGCCGCCTCCCCCGACGCCCAGGACGACCAGCTCCAGCACGTCCTGGACGTCGCCACCGACGAGGTCGGCGACGAGGGCGAGAACCTCCTCAAACGCGGCGACGAGCGAAAGTGACCGGCCGAACCCGGCCCTCCTGTTGGGCGGCCCACCCCCCTTTGAGTTGCGAGCCGGGTTCCTTCCCATCCGAGCGTGTTCAACCGATCACGCTTGGCCCGACGGGCCCGGAGTGAGGGTTGAAGAGGTTCCGAGGCCCCCGGCGTCGGCCCCCGCGCTCGTCAAAGCGCCGCGACGCTCGACGGCCTCCTTCAGGGCCCGCAGCCGATCGCGCGTGTCCCGCGCGAAGACCCGCGCAGGATCGGGGTGAGGAGCCAGGACAACCCGCCCGGCCGGGCCCGCAGGCTGTAGCGGAAGCCGACCCGAGTGCGCCCGGCGCGATCTCCTCGAACCGCCAGGAGCCCGCGAAGGTGTCGAGGAACCACGGACCGCTTGTCATCCGGACGGCGGTCGTCCGCGGCGGGTTGAAGGAGACGTATTCGGTTTCCATCGCCCACCCGCTCGTGGGATACGCAGAGGGCGCGCACCCCGACCCCGGCCTCGCGGGCATCGCCGACGAGGCACGCCGACCGCAAGAACGGGTCCCACTCCAACCGCCGGCCGTAGTCCTGCGACAGTCGGAACAGCGCGGCCGGTTCGGCGTCGATCTCAACGGACTCGTCGAACGTCATGCCGTCACCACACCGCCGCCGGGCGCCCGTCCTCCTGACCGAAGAGGCCAAAGGAGCGGTCAGGCGACGTTCGTCGACGCGACGGCAAGGAGCCTCGGCTCCTCCTCCGGCGGCACCTCGACGATCACGAAGCGGTGGGCGGGATAGAGATAGTCCTCGCCCGAGTCGTCGATGATCCGGAGGAGGCCCTCGCGGGCCGCCGCTTCGTCCGGTAGGGCCTGGTAGAGCATCCCAGCCGACAGGTCGTCGCAACCGTCGTTGGCGACGCAGACGGCGAACACCGGCCTGACGAGTTGGCCTGCCATCGTGTTAGTCCAGGAGCCGCTTGATCTTCATCTTCCGCTTGCCGACGCCGTGCGCCTCGTACCAGTGGAGTTCGGCCCGGCGAACGCTTCCATTGGTGAGGCGGACCGTGCCGACGCCCTTGAGCTTCCGCCAACGCCGGCCACCGTGGCGGGCCTTGAGGTCGGCATTCTCGCGAACCGAGAGGTTGACCGCGATCGTCTCGACGTCCGAGAGCTCGCCGATCAACTCGAAGTCCATATCGGTGAGACTACCGCGCCACGGGCCACGCCGCAAGGAGCCCCCGAACACGTTCTCGGCAACCGAAACCTCCTGGAAAATCGACGACCGAACCGTCGCCTCCTCCCACCCACCAACGCCAGGCGCACGGGCCCTCCGCGGCCCGTGACTTCGTCCGACGGGGCCGAAGCACGGGTCGCGGAGGGCCCGTGGCGCCTGGAAAAGACTATCGACCAGGGCCACCCGCCCGCCGCCAGGGCGTCTTCAGCAGGACGAGGCACCCGAGCGCGAGGAGCACGAGGCTGCCGGGTTCCGGGACGAGGGTCAGCGGGGTGATGTCGTCGAAGGTGTAGCCGGCGCCGACGATGGTGTCGTCGTAGAGGATTTTCAGGTCGCCGTCGTCGAGGCCGTCGAAGGCGATGCCGGGCAGGTCGACCGACATGATGACCCCGTCCAGGCCGGTCAGGACCAGAAAGCCGTTGTCCGTCGTGCGGATGCCGTCGAACAAGCCCTGTCTTCAGGCGCGCGAGGTTCGAGCCCGCCGGCGCCGCGGCGATGTCGCCCGGGCTGATGAGGAAACCGCCCGTTGACGTCGCGGCGTCCCAGACGATCACCTCGCCGCTGACCATGTTGCTGCCGAAGAGCAGCCCGGTGGTCGGGTCGAGGTCGAGCTCGTCGCTGCCGTCGGTCGAGCCGGCGCCCTCGGTCAACATTCCCAGGGCTTGCAGGGGAGCGGAGCCGTCCCAGAAGCCGGTCCCATCCAGGGCGATGCTGTAGAGGGCGCGGAAGTCCGGCGCCGTGTGGTCCTCGGCGAAGAAATAGAGGCGGCCGCCGACGATCTCGAGCCCCTCGAAGTTCTTCAGCCCGAGGGCGCCGGCCATGGACCCGTCGAAGGCCGCCGCGGCCGAGCCGGGCGGGCCACCGAACGGCATCAGCATGATTCGATTCGTCTCACCCGTGAAGCCGAACTGGTTCTCGACGTAATACGCATGAGACGGCGTCGAGAGCACCGATGAGGGCCGCGAGGCGCCCGAGGCCGGCGGCGTCGGCGTGACCGCGTTGGTCGAGGTGATGAAGTCGGCCTTCTTCGTCCCGGCGACGACGTCGTACTGCGTGATGGCCCCCCCGCCGGGGGGGTCCGTCTGGGCACCGACGACGACCCGCGACCGATCGCCCGGCACGTAGTCGATCCCATCCAGGCGCAGCGTGTCGCTGAGTATCGGGGTCGCGATGGCGCCGCCGGCCACCGCGGGGTCGAACACGACCCGGAAGATCACCTCGGTCCCCGAGTCCGAACCGGTCGCATACCCCTGGTACAGGTCGGCCCGTGCGGTCCTCGGGGCCGTCACGCCCGATCCGAGGACGGCCGCCACGGCGAGGCCGCCTGCCAGGATCATCCTGGCTCGTTGTCTGCGTCGCATTGGATCACCTCCACGTTCGTGTCTCCCATCCCGAGCGTCGGGACGGTGCCACGGGTGCGATGGCGATGGCCAGGCCGCCTCGGATCTGGCGTCGATGCGGACCGGAGATCCCGAGCGGCCCGGCATCCTCGCCACGGGCGGAATCGTCTCGCCGCATTCCGGGCGCTGGTGCCGTTCAACGAATCGTCGTCAACGGACCAGACCATCACGAGACATGAAGGTAAATCTTTCAATCTCATTCTTGCAAGCAAAAAACCAAATTGCTTTTTTTGGTTCAGACGGTTGGCGCTGGAATTTCGGGACCCGGCCGGAAGCCGTCTCGCGGGCCTCAGTCGCAGTCCCAGTTGCCGCGGAACCTGCCGCAGTGGTTGGAACAAAAGGCGTAATACACCGCATGCCAGGAACCCAACCGCTCCTGGCCATCACGCAAGCTCTCGTCTCAGAGGTGCGGATGGTCCGAGTCGGCGGGCCGACGGAGGCGGTCGGACGTCTCCCGGCGCCTCTCGATCGACGCGCGCGATGGGCCGAACAACGCCTTGTCGGGGCCGTCCGACACGGACCGGTCATTCGCCCCAGAGGTTGTCGCCGAGGACGAGGATTGTCCCGAGCACGCCGAGGACGATCCCCATGCTCAGGGAACGGATCGACTGCCGCTCGGCGGGCGTGGCGAACCACCAGGCGAAGGCGTAGATGAGCAGGCCGGCGGCCAGGCACAGGCCGCCGACGACCCGGCCCCGAGCGCCGGTCAGGCGCCGCGTCGAGGTCAGCGGCAGGCCCTTCCGGGTGAACCCGCAGGCGCCGATGACGAGGAACATCAGGCTCAGGTAGAGAAAACCTCCCATGTCCGGCCTCGTCGCGGGGCGGGAGCTGTTCGGCGGGGACGGTTCAACGGGGCTCGACGACGACCTCGGTCTTCACCGAGTTGGCGATGAAGCAGGCGTGGTGGGCCGTGTCGTGCAGTTGGGCGATGTCCTCCGGGGTCGGCATCCTCTCACCGCTGAAGGTGACCTCGGGCCGCAGGGTCACCCGGACGATGGCCAGGCGACCGTCCGCGTCCCTGTCCAGGACGCCCAACGCCTCGTCCCGGTAGCGGTCGACGACGTACTTCTTCCGGGCGGCGATGGCCAGGAAGGTCAGCATGTGGCAACTGGAGAGGCTGGCAACGAACGCTTCCTCGGGATCCACGCGCGATTCGCTGCCCAGGTAGCCGGGCGCGGCCGAGGCCGGGACCGTGATGCCGGCGTCGAAGGTCCAGTCGTGGTCCCGGTTGTAACTCTGGTAGTCGAAGTCGGGCGTCTCTCGCGTCCACTCGATCGTGGCGTGGTGATCGGACATCGCGCGTGTTCCTCTCCTTCTGGGACATGGACACCGGTCGCCGTCGGGCCGGACGGCCGCCAGGGACGGCGGACGAGGCCGCGCCTCGCCGACCGGCCGGATCGGGTCCCCGCGGGGCGGTTGGTCCCATCGGCAATGTTAAAGCTGACGCATGAAGGCGACCAGGTCGGTCTTCTCTCGGGAGTTCAGGTTGAGCCCCTGGACGAGGTTGAACAGCTCGACGGTGTCTTCCAGGGTGAAGCAGCGGCCGTCGTGGAAGTAGGGGGGGCTGTCCTTGATGCCGCGCAGGGTGAACGTCTTGATCAACCCGTCGCCGGGCTCGCGGGTGAACCGTTCCATGTGCAGGTCGTGCATCTGCTGGTCCATGTACAGCGGGGCCGGGTGGCAGGTGGCGCACTGGGCCTTGCCGAAGAAGATCTCCTCGCCCCGCATCTCGGACTCGGTGGCCTCCTCGGGGACCAGCCGGCCGGTGATCGGGTCGAGCTTTGGGGCCGGCGGGAAGTCGAGCATGTTCTGCATCTGCGCCATGTGGGTCACTTGAATCCGGTTCAGGATGTTCATGCCCTTCTTGATGGCGTGGATCTCGTCGCCGTTGAAATACGCGGTGCGCTGCTCGAACTCGGTGAAGTCCTCGACCGAGCGCAGACTGCGCTTGGAGCCGTGGATCTGCTGCTGGTTGACGCCCCGCAGGCTGACCGTGTCGAGCCGGAAGCGGCGTTGCTGGGGCCGGAGGTCGGGGCTCTGATGAAACTGGCCGGTGGTGTGGCCGTTGATGTGGCAATCCAGGCAGGTCACGCCCAGGCTCGGCTGGGGGCTCTTGCGGTCGTCGGTCGGGTTGAATTCCTCCTGGGGGAAGGGCGTCAGCAGGAGCCGCAGGCCGTCGAGCTGGACCGGGGTGAGGATGTCCTTGAAGAGCCGGTAGTAATTGTTGATGGAGACGACCTCACCGCGCGAGACGTCTCCCAGCTCGGGCCGGTTCTGCAGAAAGATCGCGGGCGGGAACTCGGGCAGGAACACCTCGGGGATGTCGAACGCGACGTCGAACCGTTCCAGTCGGGGGAACATGTCGATCTGCGACTGGGGGAAAACCTGGCCGCCCGGCTCGTGCTTCGGGTGCGGCAGGGGCGGATACGGGAACAGGCCGCGCCGGCGGACCTCCTCGGGCTTCATCGCGGCCAGGTCGTCCCAGCCGACCCCCTCGGGGAGTCGGGCCGTCGGGCCGACGCACAGCGGCTTGCCCCGCGACATCGTGGCCTCGGGGTCGAGCTTCGGTTCCAGGAGGTACCGCGCTTCCAGCAGCGCGCGCTGGGCGTCCACGATCTTCGGCTTCATGGCGACGTCGGCCTTCATGACCTCCTCGAACGGCGTCATCGGCACGTGCGTGCCGAGCGCGTCCCGGTAGAAATCGAAGCCCGTGCGACGACCGTCCTGGGGCTGATCTTTCAGGGCCTCCGACGCCGGCGGCGAGTTCGGGGCCTTGAACACGTCCGACCGGTCGTGCTCGGACTTCTTCTGCTCGGGCCGCTCAACCGGCACGTCACGTTGCTCCTGCGCCGACGCGATCGCGTCGGGCGGCGGCTGGGGCGCCGAGGGGGCCTCGGTCGCGCTCGCGGCGACCGCCACGGCGACCAGCAGGCCGCATCCCGGGACAGCCGCGCAAGGCAAGGACGACGCTCAGCCTTTCTCGCATTGGATCACCCGTTGGGCAAAAGGTGGTGGATGGCGACAGCATCTCCGTGATCGCAACGTCGAGTTCGCAACTTATGTGCCCGGGCCCCGTCGGCCCCACAAGAAACGGCAAACCGGCACGCTCGGTGGTTGAGCGTGCCGGTTTGCCGTTTGAGTCGCGCGGAGGCGGCGTGCCCCGCCCCGACCCGCCGGCCTGGCACCTGCGGTTCGGCCCGGGGCGAGTTGAGTGGCGCGGTCGGCGCCGCGGGCCGGTCGGAGGGTCAGAGGCCCGCGAGCAGGCGGGGCAGCACCCGGGACGCCAGTTGCAGGCGGGCGGTGAGGATCGCGGCCGACCGCTCGATGTGCAGCCGCTGCGCCGGGGTGGCGGGAGGGATCGGGTGGACCGGCCGCAACGGCGGCGGCGGCAGCGGGCGGGGCGGCCGGGTGGTGAAGCCATCGAGGACCGTCGTGTAGATGCCGCCGGGACGGCCGTCACCGTTCCCGTCGAGCGGGACGCCGTCGGCGTTGGTCAGGCCGGCGATGTTGCCGTTGATCGTCAACTCCACCGGGTCGTTCAGCGCGATCCGTCGGCTGGGCAGGAGGAACACCGTCCGGGTCGCGGCATTGTAACCGGCGAAGAGGATGCCGACGGGGAAGTTCGTGCTGTCGTCGAGCCGGTCGTTCTCGATCGACACGTTGATCTGATAATTGCCCGACCGCTGGACGGTCGTCGCGTTCATCGGCTGGCTGAACGTGACGGTGAAGGCCGTCGGCGCGTTGTGGTAGCCGAGCCGTCGGACCGCCGTGACCACCGGCGCCGGCCCGACCTGATTGATCGGGGCCGACGGCCCGACAAAGACCGGGATGACCTGGTTGAACGTCGCGGCGACGTTGTTGTCGGTGGTCTCCTCGGGCGTCGAGGTCCAGACCGACACCGAGCTGAGCAGGTTGCCGACCTCCTCGGGCCGCACCATCAGCGTGACCTGGGTCGTCGCCGACGGGTCGAGGGTGCCGAGCGACGCGGTGAGGGTCTGAGTGGCCGGGTCATACGTGCCGTCGCTGGCCCCCAGGAAGGTCACGTCCTGCAGCAGCGTGTCGAAGAGCGTCACCCCCTCGGCCGGGATGTCGCCGTTGTTGGTGATCGTCAGGGTGTAGGTGACGGTCGTCTCCCCGACCGTCCAGACCCCCTCGGGCGCGGCGGCCGCCTTGAGCACCAGATCGGCGACGTCGGCCACCTGCTTGCCGACGACCGACGCCGCGGCGCCGTCGAGCAGCAGCCGGGGCTCAACCGCCTCGATCCCAGGGTGCAACGCCTTCCGGTCGCGGGTGCGCCCGGCCGGCCCGCCCCGTTCGCGCAAGCGCCGGATCATCGCGAGGTCCTCCGTATGTCAAGTTGAGTACATCATTTACGCGGGTGATCCGCCGACTCGGCCGCCCGGTTCGATGACTCTCCGACCCAACCGGAGCGGCACTCGACCGAATCGGCGATCCTGGCGGGTTCCGTAGACAAGGGAAACGGCGCAGGCCGCGCAAGAACTATGCCATGCGGGGGCGGGACTGGCAAGCGGAGCGAGAGTGTTCGCCGGGGCAATCCCGGTTTGGTCCGGCACCTCGGCCGTCGCGTGGCTCCGGTATCCGTTGCCAGGGGGAGTCGCTACACTGATTCGTGATCCGGCCGTCAAGGGCCGAGGGCCGATGGTCGATGGTCGATGGCCAGGAGGGTGAACGAGACGTGATCAATCCAGTGTAGGGTGGGTGGAGTCTTCGGAACCCACCGCAATTTGCTGCTCACAAGATGGTGGATTTTGCTCACAAGATGGTGGATTTTGTTCACAAGATGGTGGGTTCCGAAGACTCCACCCACCCTACGTCACATCGGTCATCGGCCATCGGCCATCGGTCATCGGTCATTGAGCATTGGACGTCGCATTCTGTAAGGAGGGGAGCGAGCCTCGGCCTCGGTTCCCTCTCGACCGCATTGCGAAGGAGCGCCTGCGCATGGCCGGCAGTTTGCCGTTGTTCGATCGTTCTGAAGGCCCGAAACGCGGTCGGGCGGGCCCGGGGATCGGGGGGGAACCGGCGCCCTGGACCGTCTCGCGGTTGACCGGGGCGATCAAGGCGAGCCTGGAGGACGGGTTCGCCGACATCTCGCTGGTCGGCGAGATCTCGAACCTGGCTCGGCCGAGGTCCGGGCACCTGTATTTTGGCCTGAAGGATGAGCGGGCGTCGATCCGGGCGGTGATGTGGAAGAGCACCGCCGCGCGGGTGCGGTTCGACCTCCAGGACGGGCTGGCGGTGCGCGTGCGGGGCGATGTGACGGTGTACGAGCCGCGCGGCGAGTACCAGATCCAGGTCCGCGCGATCGAGCCGGAGGGGATCGGGGCGCTGGAGCTGGCGTTCCGCCAGATGGTCGCGCGGCTGAGTGCCGAGGGGCTGTTCGACCCCGGCCGCAAGCGGCCCCTGCCCCGGTTTCCGAGGCGGATCGTGGTCGTGACCAGCCCGACCGGGGCGGCGGTGCGCGACTTCCTGCAGGTCGTCACCCGGCGCTGGGGGGCGTCGAGGTGCTGATCGTGCCGGTGAAGGTCCAGGGGATCGGGGCGGCCGAGCAGATCGCCGGCGGGATCGCCCTGGCCAACCAGGTCGCCGGGGCCGACCTGGTCGTCGTGACCCGGGGCGGGGGGAGCCTCGAGGACCTCTGGCCGTTCAACGAGGAGGTCGTGGCGCGGGCGATCTTCGGCTCGGGGCTGCCGGTCGTCTCGGCCGTCGGCCACGAGATCGACGTGACGATCGCCGACATGGTCGCCGACTTCCGCGCCCTGACCCCCAGCGAGGCCGGCGAGCGGGTGGTGCCGGAGGCCCGCGAACTGGTCGCGACGCTCGACCGCCAGGGCGACCGCCTGGCGCGGGCCCTGGGCGCCGTCGCCGCCCGCGCCCGGCTCAAGGTCGATCGCCTGTCCGACCGCCTGGCGCGGGCCGGTCGCGAGCACGTCCGGTCCGCCCGCGCCGAACTCGACGACCTCGACACCCGCGCCCGGCTGGCGATGCGCGCCGACCTCGACCGCCGCGGCCACGGGCTCGCCCGGATGGCCGCGCAGCTCGAGGCCCTGAGCCCCCTGAAGGTCCTCGCGCGCGGCTACAGCCTCACCCAGGACGACGCCGGCGCCATCGTCCGCGACGCGGCCTCCCTGCGCCCGGCGACCTCCTCCGCACGCGGCTCGCGCGCGGCTCCGTCGTCAGCCGGGTGGAATCGGTCGCCCCCATCGAGGCCGCCGTGCCGGCTCACGAAACCCCGGCGCCGACCACCAACGGCAAAGGCAAAGGCGCGGGAAACCGCGTGCGAAGCGGACCGGGGGATGAGCACGATCTTCACACCCGGTCGATGCCGGGATCGGCTGCCGACATTTCTTATGATTTACGGAGGTCCGCAAGGCCGATGGGTCCGGAAAAGGTGACGAAAGAAATCGAACGAGGGGAAGATTGTCGCCCGCTCGGATTCTGATGATTCCCTCCGCCTCCTTTTTCGCCCCTGGGTCAAGTCGATGTCCGCAACGCTGGGCAAGTCAATCAGACGCAGACCTCGGGGACGGTCCAGGAAAGTGGAAAAATTGAACTGCTCAGAAAATACGACAGCTGTCAAAGGCGCAACTCAAGTCAAGGCCAGTATTTTCATCGGTTCGGGTGCCGCCAGAATGGCGGCGTGACGGCTGACACCGATTTTCTTCTTGACACGATTTTCTCCTCTGACACCGATTTTCTCCTCTTTGGATCAGGACCGTGTCCAATCGGGCGTTCTGAAACCTCATGGCCATTCAAATCAAGATCGGCGTCGTCAAAGTCGATAGAACAGGAAAAGGCCACGACGGAGGCTCGGGCTTCGCCGCGTGACTGGTTCGGTCCGCCTGCCGGTCGGTCGAACGGGAGATCCCACCCCGCGCGGTGACTGATGGAGCGAGCACGTTCGGGGAACTTTGTTCAATACGCCCGTCCAACGGCCCTGATCCACACTCTCGCCTGGGCTCTCGTGCTAGTCCCGATCCTTCCGGCTCAAGCCCAGGTTCCCATGGGTCTCCCGACTTCTTCGCCAAAGGCGGAAGACTTGTTGTGGAGTTTGAGCGAGGAGATGGGAGATCTCGCCCCCGATGCCGCGTGGCCTGTGGACTGGGAGCTGCAACCAGGTGAGCCGTCCCCCGCACCCGGTATTCGCCGTTCGTTTCTGGGCACGGCGAAGGCATCGCTCTTTGAAGACGCCTACTCGGACGCCAAGCAGGCGGCCTGGAGGCCGCTGACGCTTTCGTCGCTCTTCACCGACGGCTGGCGAGAGCCGTTCATCAATCCGCCGCCCGGCCGAGGAGGTGCCCCTCGGAGCGGATGGGTCAACTCGTTTGAGGGAACACTCTTCCGCGCCTGGTTCCTCTCGTTCGTCTCTGCCAACGATGTGAACCACAATGGCAATCAGTACCTTGGCGGGTACACGCTCTACGCCCCCCTGAGCCGTCGTTTCGAGTTCCGGATCGACCTGCCGTTCGTGGTCTCAAACAAGGGCGGGACCAGCGACTCTTACCACAATCGCTTTGGCGATCTCGTCATCAGCCCCCGAATTCAGCTCTCGGAGAGCAGGGACTTCAGCCAGACCATTGCACTCGCCATCCGCAACCCGACGGGAAGCCGAGTCAACGGTCAGGGTGTGGCAAGCCTGAGCCCCCAATACCAGTTCTGGTGCGACCCCTTCGGCACATGGGCCGTCCGCGGGGCGCGGGCGTGACCGTCCCCACCAGCGGCGTCATTGGAAGTACATCCTTTTTTTTTCGCCAATCTCGGGATGGGCCGGTACTGGAAGGGTTCTGACGACGCTCGGCTCCGAGACCAGTGGGTGACGCTCGTCGCCAACCTCTCCACACCGCTCTCCGGGAGCGATCCGAGCTCGACCTTCCTCAGCCTCACACCCGGCTACCGCACCCGGCTCGTCGGCAAGTGGTTCTTGCTCGCCGGCATCGAGATCCCCTTGACCCGCCACAATCCCTTCACCGCCCAACCGATTTTTCTGCTACTGAAAGATTTTTGAGGTGGGTCGGGAGCAGGTCGAAAACCGGTGTCAGCCGTCACGCCGCCATTCTGGCGGCACCCGAACCGATGAAAATACTGGCCTTGACTTGAGTTGCGCCTTTGACGGCTGTCGTATTTTCTGATCAGTTCATATTTTAGCAAATAGCGAAATATGCTCCGACACCGGTTTTCTCCTCCACCGGTTTTCTCCCCTTGACACCGGATTTCTCCTTTGACACCGGATTTCTCCGGTTTTCTGTTCGATGACCGATGACCGATGTCCGATGACCGATGTCCGATGACCAAAGAGTTTCGGTCGATGGACCGCTCACCATCTTAGGGCGGTTGGTCTACGACACGGGTTCGGGATCCGGTCGCCGAGGGTCGATGCCCGGTGATCGGGCATCGGTCCTCGGGGATCGGTCATGCGGGACGTTCTCGGTCAGGACGTGGGGTGCTGGGTCGGCTTCGGAGGGGCGGAACCCTCGGCGGCCCGGATTGCCTCGATGGCCTGGTCCTCGTCGTGGTAGATGGGGAAGAGGTGGTCCAGTCGGCTGGTCTCGACGACCGTTTGCATGTAGGGGCTCAGGCCGGAGATCGCCAGGTGTCCATGTTGTGCGGAGATCCGGCGGTTCAGGCCGATCAGCTTGCCCAGCATCGTCGAGATCGCGAAGCGCACCTTGCTGAAATCCAGCACCAGTTTCGTCCTGCCGCGGTCGACCAGAGCGTACAGGCTGTCGCCTACCGACTGGACCACCGACTCGGACTCCAGGTTCGTCTCGGTGAAGGTGACCACCGTGACATCGCCGTCGTCGCGAACGAGGAGATAGTCGAACTCCATCGGATCGCTCCTGAGGAGAATACTGTCCAGGCGACCCATATGACTTCGCTGCCGACCTCAACTGTATCCGTTCCCCCCGTGGCGAACCAGATCCCAGCCGGGGGCATTCTCGAATCCAGCCGGGGCCGGTGGGCAGGTTCCAGATGACAGGTTCCAGATGACAGATCCCCGATGACAGCAGGAGTTACGCGGTTGAACCCGACGAGATGGCACAAGTCCTTGAAATACAGGAGATTTGGGTTGAACCGGCGTCCGGCGGGGCCGATTTCCCCGATCCTGGTGCAGGGCCACGGAAGTTGTCGCGCGAGCCGGCCCTTGTCGGGAGGGCGAGGCCGCTGCCGAGCCGTCGGGATGGGCGGCTCGGCCGGGGCCTCGCCCTCTCGAACGCCGTCGGGTGGGATGGGCGGCTCGACGCTCAGGCCCCGGCGTGGCCGGCGGGCAGGAGCTGTCGGATCGCGTCGAGTAGCTGGCCGGCGACGATCGGCTTGGTCAGGTGGACCGAGAAGCCGGCCTCGCGGCTCTGGTGGATGTCCTCCTCGGAGCCGAAGCCGCTCATGGCGATGCCGGTCGGGGCCGTCGCGCCGAGCTCGCGCATCAGGTCGAGGCCCGAGCCGTCGGGCAACTCGATGTCGCTGACGAGCATGTCGAACGAGCCTTCGGCGAAGGCGTTGCGGGCGGCGGTCAGGCTCTCGGCGCCGGTGACGTCGTGGCCCCGGGCGGCCAGCATCATTGACAAACTACGCAGAGTGTCGCGATTGTCCTCGACCAGCAGGAGCCGCAAGGAGGGGGTTGGGGCGTTGGCATCGGGGGCGTTGGCGTTGGCGGCCTAGCCGGGACCGGGACCGTCGGCATGTCGGGGGCTGTCGGCACTTCCCGGGTGGTGAGGCTGGTCGGGGCGGCCAGGGGCAGCTCCAGCGAGAAGGTCGCGCCCCGGCCGGGGCCCTCGCTCCAGGCGATCAGCCGGCCGCCGTGCGCCTCGGCCAGGCTACGGCTGATCGCCAGGCCGAGCCCGAGGCCGCGGGTGCGGAAGGACTGCTCGGGGTCCCCCTGCTCGAACGGGTCGAAGATCCGCCCCAGCAGGTCCGGGGCGATGCCGACACCGGTATCACTGACCTCCAGGGTGATCCGCTCGTTGCCGTCGAGGCTGATCGGGCAGGACGACCGGATCGTGATCGTCCCGCCGGCCGGCGTGAACTTCACCGCGTTCTGGAGCAGGTTCCAGATCACCTGCTGGAGCCGCATCGGGTCGGCCTCGACGAGGCTGCGCCTGGGCCTCCAGCTCAAGGACCAGCTCCTGACCGGCCTCGCGGATCACCTCCCGGCAGATGCCGAGCGCCTGTTGCACGACCTCGTGCGCATCGATGCGACGGCGATCGAGCCGCAGACTGCCCCGGGCGATGCGGGTCAGATCGAGCAGGTCGTCGATGAGTCGAGCCTCCATCTCGATGTTGCGGCGGACCATCTCCAGGGTCGGCCGCAGATCGGCGGGCAAGTCGCGTTCGAGCAGGTCGGAGGTCGAGATCAGCACGGGGGTCAGCGGGGTGCGCAGCTCGTGGCTGAGGACCGCCAGGAAGCGGTCCTTGGCCTGGTTGGCGGCGACGGCCTCTTCCCGGGCGCGGTGGGCCTCGTGCAGGAGACGGGCGTTGTCGACCGCCACGCTGACCGGCCCGGCCACGGCGACCAGCAGGTCGAGGTCCCCCTGGAGGAACGTCCCGCGCGCCGGGTCGGTATCGAGCTGAAGCAGGCCGACCGGATGGCGCCGGTGGTCGCGCAGCGGCACGCACATCATGGTACGGAACATCGCATCCTGGGCGCTTCCGCTCTGGGCGAACCGCGTGTCGTCGGCGATGTCGGTGCAGAGGATCGCCTTGTCGCGGCCGATGACATGGTCGAGGATCGTCCGGCTGAAGCTGAATCGGCCCGGTTCGGGACCGTCCCCCCCGGCGGTCCTTGAAGGCGCGCAGGGTCGGCTCGCCCTTGCCCTCGCCCTGACCGTCGCCATCGGTCATCAGCACGAAGCCACGCTCCGCCTGGGGGAAGAGCCGGAACAGGGCGGCGAGGACCCGACCGAGCACGGCCTCCAGGTCATGAACCCCGACCAGCTCGCGGCCGATGTCGAGCATGGCCCGCAGCTTCTCCTCGGCCCGGACGTCGGCCAGCCGGCTCTCGGCGGAGGCGGAGGTGTCGCGCTCACCGAGGATCGTCGCCTCGCAACGGTCGACCGTGGCCGTCGGGGCCTCTCGGGCCGACCGGTACTGGAGCTCGCAATCGCCGATCCGAACGCAGTCGCCGTCCCGCAGGGGGAGCGTCGCCCCCGACACCCGACGGCCGTTGATCCGCGTGCCGCCGGTGCTGTTCAGGTCTTCCAGGTCGTAGCCGCTGCCGTCCTCGCGACGCCGCAGACGGGCGTGCCGCCGGGAGACGTTCGGATATCCCAGCACGACATCGCAGCTCGAATCCCGCCCCATCAAGGTCTCGGCGCCCTCGAGCACCACGACCCGGGGCGGCGTCTCTCCCGGTTCGGCGATCAGCAGCACACCCGATCTCTGCTCGTTGCCGGTCGGCGTCATCTCCGTTCCCTCTCCGCGTCCCGGGCCCGCATTGATCCCTCAATGATCCGACCAACCATGTTGACGATCAAGGGTGATTCCCCGAAACCAACCTCGCATAAGAACCGGTTCAGGACCGCATGAGTCGATTATGCGACGGTTGAGCGGACAGTTCCAGCGATTTTCACGCGGGGCCGGTTCGGCGTTGACGCAACGCCCCCGACAACCCCCATCGCGGGTGGGATGGAGATCGTATCCTGGCAGCCGGGGCCCGGCAATTCCGAATTCTTTCAAGGGGGGTCGTCGGTGACGAGCCCGGCAGGTCGAACCGGCGAATGGTTCTGTCCACTGGACGGCCGCCACGTAGAATGAAATTGGACACGGATCACGGACACATGCCAGGATCCGAGCAACAAGGAGACGCAACATGGGCGGCAACAGGATCGTACTGGCCACGGTGGGCGTGCTGGCGATGGTCGTGGTCATGGTCGCGGGCGGCGGGCGGGCGCAGGCCCAGGCCGTCGGGTTCGGCGGCATGGGGGTCGGCGGGATCGGTAGTGGATTTGGCGGCTTCCAGACGTTCGGGGGGATTGGCCCGGCGGCCGTCGGCGCCGGTGCCGTCGGGTTCCCCGCCTATGGCTACTCGCCCTTCGGCTACCCGGCCTACGGCGGCGCCTACGGTTCTCCTGGATATGGTTATGGCTACCCTGGGTATGGATATGGCACGCCGTATCCGTACTCGTCGGGTTACCTGGGTGGCGGCCTGGGCGGCGCCCCGACCATGCCGCCGCTGGGGGCCCGGACGACCAACTCCCTCGGGCCGCTCATGAACGGCATCATGGGCTCCACCCGAGGAGGCTGGAGGCGCTGACCGGGAGACTCGTTGAGGCTCCCTCCAGCACCTGCCCCCCGACATTTTCGAGGCCCTTCGTTGAACCCCCCGTTCACAAACCCTCGTCCCACGGTCCCGTGGGAACGAGGGACGACACTCCCTCCAACACCTTCCCTCCACACACCTTCCCTCCAAGCCAGGAGCAAGCCAGCGAGGTTCGCATGCCATGGCGATTCACAACATCACGCTGACGGGCCGCCAGGAGATCGCTCACGAGACGATGGCCTTTCATTTCGAGAAGCCGCCGGGGTTCTCGTACAGGGCGGGCCAGTTCTGTGACATCACGCTCAACGACCCTCCGGAAACCGACGCGGAGGGGAACATTCGGGGGGTTCACGCTTGCGAGCGCTCCCTATGAGGACGATCTCATGGTGGCGACCCGGTTGCGGGACACCGCTTTCAAGCGTTCCCTGACGATGGTGCCGCTCGGGACCGAACTGACGCTCGATGCGCCCTACGGCTCGTTCACGCTCCACGGCGACTCCAGCATCCCGGCCGTGTTCCTCTCGGGGGGCATCGGCGTGACCCCCGTCCGTAGCATTGTTTTGCAGGCCACTCGCGAGAGGCTCCCGCACACGATCGTGCTCTTCGACTCGAACCGAAGGCCCGAGGACTCGGCGTTCCTGGACGAGTTCTTGATGGCGCGGCGGGAGAACCCGAACTTCACCTTCGTTGCCACGATGACCGAGATGGAGCGATCCAACGTGGTCTGGAGCGGCGAGACGGGGCAAATCACCGGCGCGATGATCGCCAAGCACGTTCCCGACCTCAGCCGCCCGATCTACTACCTCTCGGGCCCTCAGTCGATGGTGGCCGCGATGCGCCAGGTGCTCGATGACGCGGGCGTCCCGGACGACAGGATCCGTACCGAGGAATTCACCGGCTATTGAACCGGGCCCCCGAGGGCTGAATATGGACATCAAGATCAAACGCGCCTATGAGCCGCCCGAGAAGGCCGACGGGGCCCGCATCCTCGTCGACCGGCTCTGGCCGCGGGGCCTGTCGAAGGAGAAGGCCCGCATCGACCTCTGGTTGAAGGACATCGCCCCGAGCACGGAACTACGAAAGTGGTTCGGACACGATCCCGAGAAGTGGGCGGAGTTCCAGAAACGCTATCGCGCCGAACTCCGGCGGAACGAGGAACCGCTCGCACGCCTGACGCAAGAGCTTCAGAAGGGGACGGTGACACTGGTCTACAGCGCGAAGGACGAGGACCACAATGATGCCGTTGTCCTGAAGTCGCACTTTCTTGATCGACGGCTCGGCGTTCTCCATGCCCGACACGCCTGAACTGCGGCAGCACTTCGGCCAGCCCGGCAACCAGCAACCCGGCCGCGGGTTCCCCGTCGCCCGAATTCTGGCGTTGTTCCACGCCGGGACGGGCCTGCTGCGGGATGTCGTCGCGACGCCGCCACGGTCCCACGAGATGGGCCAACTCGATGCCGTCCATCCCACGCTCGAAGCCGGGGACGTCCTGGTCGGCGATCGCGGCTTTTGTTCCTTTGCTCACCTGGCCCTGGTGCTCGGTCGCGGCGTGCAGGCCGTGTTCCGTGTCCACCAGAAGCAGATTGTCGACTTCACGCCCGGCCGGCCGCACACCGGCCTCCGCGGCCAGAAACCGATCGCGGGACGACCACGCGCGTTGGTTGCGTGCTCTGGGCGGGTTCGATCAGGTGGTCGAGTGGATCAAGCCGAAGGCCCGCCCGGCCTGGATGAGCGTCGAGTTGGCCCGCCTGCCCGAGACGATCCCCGTGCGTGAGTTGCCGTACAACGTCGGTCGGCCGGGCTTCCGCACACGCACGGTGACCCTGGTGACGACGTTGCTCGACGCCGAGGCCTGCCCGCTGGAAGCGTTGGATGGCCTGTATGGAACTCGGTGGAAAGTGGGGGAGTATTTACGTGATTTGGAGCAGAGCTTGAAGATGGATGTGTTGCGTTGCAAGACGGTTGACGGGGTGCTCAAGGAATTGATGGTCCATGCGATCGAGTCCGATCTGGTTCGGCTGGTGATGGGTGCGGCGGCACGTCGGCAGCGGGTGGCGGTGGACCGGATCAGCTTCGTCGACGCGTTGCGGTGGTTGCGGGACGCGAAGCCCGGAGAGGCGATGCCGCGGCTGGTGGTCAACCCCACTCGGCCGGGCCGGGCCGATCCGAGCCTCGGGTCCGGAAGCGGCGTCCCAAGCCGTATCCCCGGATGAAAAAACCGCGGCAGGAACTGCGCAAAGACTTGTTGGCAAAGGACATTGCGGCATTAGCTTGATGCCATTCGGGACATGGCGCAGTTCCTGGCGGATTGGCTCTGTCCAACGCAACCCGAGAAGGCTCGGAATCGCGCGATGTCGCTGTTTTGTGTCCCCCCTGGTTTCTGACCCCGGGGGGCTTGCGTGGCCCAGCCGGTGTCGTTAGCTTCAACCGAGGGAACATAACTACGCCGGACTCGGCGCACGATGCGACAGCGGTACGGCGGCCATCCGTTGGGTCATGCGACCCGGAGGAACGTTCCGATGTCCTACGGAAATGCGGAAGGCGAAGCGAAGAGGGTGACAGGATCAGCGACCGCTATCACGGTCCTTCTGAAGAATGGGACGGGGCAGGTCGGGCGATTCTCGGCTCGGACTGTCGACAACAATGAATTATTATTGGACGACGACGAGTTGCAGGCCAACCAGTCCGTCAGAAAAACAGTCAACGACACGTTCCTCGAAAACGGGACGCCGAAGGCGCGGGTTCGTTACTTCGTCCTACCGTCTTCCAGCCCCGATGGGACCGTCACCGTCGGTGAAGGGGAGACCGTAAACATGGTACGCGCCTCGGACACCGCCTGACGTACGAGTGGTTCTGGCAGTTTGGGAAGAAAAACGGGGGGCGGAGGGAATTCTCGGAATGATTCCCTCCGCCCCCGTTTTTCTCATTTTTCTTCCAACCCGCGGGGCCGCGCGGGGCGTGAGAACCCGCGTTGCGAATGCATTCGAACATTCCCTTTCACCCCCACCCGTCGCAATCGGAATTGAAGTCATCAGCGCGTTCAAGCCGATGACTCGTTTGCCGATGGAGAAGTCGGCGTTACCTGAGACGCCTCCGGCGGTTGGGGAGGAACGAGGATGGCAGGGAGGCTGGCCTCGACGCGGCGGTTCGTCGCGTACAGTCAGGAAGTTTATGCGGCGTCATTCGGTCGTCAAATCCGGCCCATTTTGCCGGATCGTCGCGACCGGAGCGGCCTCGGGGCCGCTGGGATCGTGGAACAGGCCCGGCTGGCGCTCGGGGTCGTCTCGCGCGGTTGTCGCGACCTTGCCTCCGGGCGGGCCTCGTCGCGGGTGGTGATCCGGGTCGTGCTGCCGGCGGCTTACATCAGTTTTGGGGTCGGGGTGATCCTGGCGCTGGCCGGGCTGCCGCCGGGGTTCGATTACGGCTGTTGCGTTCTGAGCCGGCTGGGCTCTCGCGTGCATAACCCGGTCGGGCATCGGTTCCTGACGATCGGGATGGTCGCGATGGCCGCGCTGCTGATGCCGGTGTCCGCCTGGCTGGCGCGGCGGGCGACCGGCTGCCCGACGCTGAGCGCGTGGGGGCGGTCGATGATGGGGGTCGGCCTGGGGGCGACGATCCTCGTCGGCCTCGAACGGGCCTTCTACCCGACCCACTGGACCTGCTACGAGAAGGCCCACCTGGCGCTCGCCGGGATCGCGTTCTCGGGCCTGTGGCTCGGCCAGGCGATGCTCGCCGGGGCCTCGGCCGAACGGGCGTCCCCCGCGTGCGCTGGCGATGGCTAATGCGGCCCCCCGGATCGTTGAGGGCCTGCGTCGTGCCGATCGGGGTCGTCTTCGGCATGTACCTGCCGCTGAACGTCGTGCCGGCGGTTCACCAGCGCATCCTCGATGCCTGGCCGCATTCCCTGATCTTCCTGCGCACCCCGACGTTCTGGCAGTGGTATCTGACGATCGGCCTGCTCACCAGCTTCGCCGCCTCCGCCCGTCGCGCCTGCCGACACGAGTCACTCCACCCGCCCAGCCTCGGAGCCTGGCGGCTCGATGCCGGCCAGGAACCACACCCACCCCACACGCCGCCTCGACGACGTTCCGGGCAGGTCGCGACACAACGCAGGGCGGCGTGATACCTGACGGCCGATCTCCACCAGGCTCGACGCGGCGAGACGTCCCTCCGCCCGTTGAGGCGGGCGCGCCCGGAGGCGCGTGTCGCCGCGCGACCGGGACAACCAGGTCGCGTGGCGACACGCGTCCTGAATCACGATGAACGCAACAGGGCACGGAAGCCCGCCTGCTCGAAGTGATGATCGCCGGTCAGCGCCTCGGTCAGTCCGAGTTCGGCCATGATCTCGAAGCTGATGCAAACGGTCAGCGACCAGGACTTGTCGGGCCGTCGACCGTAGTGATCCAGACCGCGGTCGTACCAGCCCAGTTCGTGACCCACGACGCGCGCGTTCGGATCGCTGGACAGCCGGCCGAGGAAACGCCGGACGGTCCCTCGAAGGCCAGGCATGCTCAGGGCATCGGCGACCTCGACCAGTACCCAGGGGGTCGTGACCTGCGGCCTACGGAGCGCCCGGGTCGCCTGAACAGCGACGGAGTGGAACTGATCGGACGGGTTCAAGAGCGCAATGTAGTAGAACGAGTCGACGAAGACCGCTGTTACGACCTTGGCTTCCCGTGGGCGTAGTGGTCGTGATGCTCCGCGAGGTCTTGAGGCCGCGGAGGGCCGGCCGCCTCGACCTCCTCGACCATCTCCAGCATCCAGGCACGCGTCGTGGCGAGGGGGTCGGGGTCGGCCTCGGTCGCCGTCGGCGCGGATCGTACCGTCACCTCGACCTGTCCCCGAGGCAATGTGACCGTGCCTGGCGGCCGGATGATCCCATCTTCACCCACCTGGACGTGAAACCGAACCTCATCCATCACGATCCCTCCTGGAACTATTCTACGAGGGAGCGTGTCGGGCAAACAAGTTCCCGGTATCGCTCTTGCCGGATCAATCGCCAGGGAAGGGACTGCGTGGAGAAGCTGTGGTGGGTTCCGCTGCTCTCCACACCCACCCAACGTGAACGTCATGGGCCGCCTCGTCCCCCCTTGGAGTTCGGGACAATCCTCCAGGTCCCGGACACCGATCCCGATTCGCGGGGTGGGGCGGTGCCCAGCCCCACCCCGCGACGGCTCACCCGTCGGGTCGGATCAATACTCGCGCTTGCGCTTCTTGCCCGGCTGGGGTAAGGGGTAGGTGCCGTCGTCGTCGGCCTGGAGCGGGGCGGGGCCGTCGAGGGTCAGCTTGGCGACCTCGGGGCGAACTCGTGGTTGCAGTTGAGCATCTCGTCGTAGGTGATGACCTGGCCGGTGTGGGCGGCCATGCGGCCCATCGAGGTGACGAGGCTGGCCTCGGACGCCGCGCTTGACCTCGTTGTAGGGCTTGTCCTTGCGGATGGCGTCGATGAGGTCGTCCCATTCGAGCTGGTAGGGGTTCGGCTCGGGCTGCGGGAAGGCCCAGATCAGGCTGTCCTTGTCGTCGATCTTCTGGCCCTTGTAGATGCGGCACTTGGCCGGCGAGTGGGCCGAGGTCGAGATGACCGCCGAGCCCTTCGAGCCGTGGGCGTAGCTGGCGAACTCGTTGTGGCAGCCGGCGATGTTGCGGCCTTCGAGGAACAGCTTGCGTGCCGTCGTCGAAGGTGTACTCGACCGAGTAGGTGTCGAAGTTCTGGTCGATGTCGTCGCCGCGGTAGGTGCGCGGCGCCGGTGCCCTTGGCCTCGACCGGCCAGGCGCCCTTCATCCAGCAGCACTCGTCGATGTTGTGGATCAGGAAGTCGCTGTAGCAGCCGCCGCTGGCCCACAGGAAGCCGTGGAACCGCTTGATCTGGTACATCAGCTCGCTGATGTCGTCCGGCTTCGGGCCGCTGAAGGCCGAGCCGACCGGGCCGGTCTGCCGGTAGGCCCGCAGGGTGAGGATGTCGCCGATCTCGCCGTCCTTGATCCGGTCGAGCAGCTCCTCGCGGGCGTCGCAGTGGCGGCACATCAGGCCGACGCCGACCTTGAGGTTCTTCTCGTCGGCCTTCTTCGGCCAGCTCGAGCATCTTCCGGGTGGTCGGCCCGTCGACGGTGACCGGCTTCTCCATGAAGATGTTCAGGCCCTTCTCGATCGCGTAGGTGAAGTGGACCCAGCGGAAGGCCGGCGGGGTGGTCAGGATGACGACGTCGCCGGGCTTGAGGCAGTCCATCGCCTTCTTGTAGGCGTCGAAGCCGATGAACTTGCGGTCCTCGGGCACGTCGATCTGGTCGCTGAACTCCTTCTCGAGCTCGTTGTAGCTGGAGGCCGAGCCGGTCCTCGAAGACGTCGGCCATGGCGACCAGCTTGATCGGGCCGACTTGACCGACAGGGCGTTGGCCGCCGCGCCGGTGCCCCGGCCGCCGCAGCCGACCAGGGCGACCTGGATCGTGTTGTCCTCGCCGGCGTGGACCGCCGGGATGGCGACGCCGGCCAGGGCCGAGGCCGCGGCGATCTTGCCGGTGTCCTTCAGGAACTCGCGACGCGATCGGAGCGTTCGTCTTCGGGTCGGTCATGGGCTGGTCGTCCTCTGTGGCGTGAGGGCCGCGGGGCCGGGCAGGCCTCGTGGTGTCGCGGCCGGTTGGTGGAGGGACTTCTTGAGCCGTTCGATCGACGCCCGACGCGGGCGAACCGCTTCCGCGAGGCCGCGCCCGCCGCCGCCCTCCGGACCGGGGCCGGGGCCGACGACTGTCGGTGAACATTCATAATATGTCCGGTTTCGACCGGAAGAAACAAAAAAGATCCGCTCCTGTCGGTCGCGAGTCACCGGCACCCGGGGACGCCCGGCCGGGCTCGGTTCCGCGCGGGCATCCGGCTCGCTCGTTGGGGGGGCCTCGGGTAGGATGTCGAGGAAATCCGGAAGGGAGGACACGCCATGGACGACGCGAAGACCGCGAACGAGACAAAGGCCGGCGCGGACGGAGACGCCCCTGAGGGACTGGGCTACGAGGAGGCGCTGGGCCGGCTCGGTCGGGCCGTCGAGGCGCTGGAGGCCGGCGACCTGGGGCTCGACGACGCCCTGGCCCGCTACGAGGACGGCGTGCGTTTGCTCGTCCGATGCCGGACGCTACTCGACGGCGCCGAGAAGAAGGTCGCCCTGCTGACCGGGCTCGACGACCAGGGCCGGCCCATCACCGAACCCTTCGATGCCCAGGCCACCGCCGACCGGGCCGCACCGACGGCCCCGACCGTCCCCGGCACCACCGTCTCCCCGGACGACCCCGAAGACGAAGTCGAAATCGAGGATGAGGACGAAGACGACGCCCCGTTCTGACTCCGGACGGCTTCGGCACGACAGAGGGCACACGTCAGGGTCCGTGAGGGCTTTCCCGGACCTGTGAACCGTGATCGAGAAGGTTTTCGCAATCGAACATCAACATTCGGGCCTTTCGGTATGGTTGCTTCCCTCGTCGCGAGCGTCCGTGCTAGAGTGATCGTGCTGGACAGGCTCCCGACCGAGGCCCCGATCTTGAAGGTCGACCGACCATGAACCCGACGAACCCCACGACGGAACGGCCCGTGGAGCAACTCCCGATCGCCCTGGAGCGCGACGGGTTCCTGCGGACACTGATCCGCGAACTGTCCGGGACGCTCCAGGACGTGGTCGGGCTGGAGGAGGCGTCCGGGTTCGTCAGCGTGGTCGGGCAGCGGATGGGGGACCAGATCAACCGCGCAGTACCGGGCCGCCCTGGACACCTCCCGGCTGTCTCGCGAGCAGGTGGCCGAGGTGCTCGTCGATCTGAAGCGACGCATCCAGGGGGACTTTTACGTGATCGAGCAGGACGACACGAAGATCGTCCTGGGGAACCGGGCCTGCCCGTTCGCCGAAAAAGTCCTGGGACGGCCCTCGATGTGCATGATGACCTCCAACGTCTTCGGGGTCATCGCGGCGGAGAACCTGGGGTACGCCAAGGTCGTCCTCGACAGCACGATCGCCGAGGGGGCGCCCGGGTGTCGCGTCGTGGTTCACCTGAAGTCCACCCCCGAGGCCGAGGCGGCGCGGGGGAGAGAGTACTTCGGTGGATAGCCGCGCCGTCGTCCATCACCACCTTTCTCACAGACCGCCGGCCTGCTGCCGGAGCCCATGCTGCTGGCCTCCACCGACGGGACGTTGCACGCCGCCAACCGGGCCGCCGAGCAACAGTTCGGCGTTCCCCCCGGCGGCCTGAGCGGGCGTTCCCTGTCGGACTACCAGACGGGGCCGCCCGGCGCCCTGCTCGACTACCTGAAACTCTGCACCCGGACACGCGACCTTGTGCCCGGCGCCCTGCACGATCACGACCCCGGAGGGGCCGCGGGCGTTCCGGGCCGAAGGGGCGTTGTTTCAGCCCCGGACCGGCGACATGGGGCCACTGGCGTTGCTCCGGCTGGTGCCGAAAGATACCGCGATTGGCCGGTTCACCGAGCTGAATCAGCGCATCGACGCCCTCTCGCGCGAGATCACCCGTCGCCGCCAGGCCGAGCAGGAATTATACGAGCAGCGCGAGTGGTTCCGGGTCCTCTTGAGGAGCATCGGCGACGCGGTGATCGCCACCGACCCGGACGGTGGGGTGCTGTACATGAACCCCGTCGCCGAGCGGCTGACCGGCTGGCCGCAGGACGCGGCCTCGGGCCGGCCGCTCCGCGAGGTCTTCTCGATCGTCAACGAGGACACCCGCGCCGCCGGTCGAGAACCCGGCCGAGGTCGTCCTCCGCGAGGGCAACATCGTCGGCCTGGCCAACCATACCGTGCTGCTGGCCCGGGACGGCACCGAGTGGCCCATCGACGACTCCGCCGCGCCGATCCGGGGCGAGGACGGCGCCCTCCGGGGCGTCGTCATGATCTTCCGCGAGATCGGCGACCGTCGCCGGATGGAGCGCGAGCTGCATCATCGCGCCGAGAAGCTGGTCGAGGCCGACCGCCGCAAGGATGAGTTCCTGGCGATGCTGGCCCACGAGCTGCGCAACCCGATCGCCCCGCTGTCGAACGTCCTGGCGGTGCTCCGGACGACCGACGGAGACGGCGGACCTGCCCTGGGGCCTGGAGATCTTCGAGCGCCAGGTCCGGCACATCACCCGGCTGGTCGACGACCTGCTGGACGTCTCGCGAGTGACCCTGGGCAAGATCACCCTGCACCGCGAGCTGGTGCGGCTCGACGAGGTCCTCGCAGCACGCGCGGAGAGCTGGTTCAGCCGCTGATCGACCAGCACGGTCACCACCTGTCGGTGTCGCTGCCGGATGCGAGCCGATCGTGCTGGAGGCCGACCGCGCCCGGCTGGCCCAGGTCGTCGCCAACCTGCTGAATAACGCGGCCAAGTACACCGACGACGGCGGGCGACATCTGGCTGGAGGCGATCCGCGACGGCGACGGTTGGGTCGAGGTCCGAGTCCGCGACAACGGCATCGGGATCGGCCGACGACCTTCGGGACCACGTCTTCGAGCTGTTCACGCAATCCGACAGCCTCGCTGGCCCGCACGCACGGGGGCCTGGGCATCGGCCTGGCCCTGGTGCGGGCGCTGGTCGAGCAGCACGGCGGCCGGGTCGCCGTCTCCAGCGACGGTCCCGGCTCCGGCAGCGAGTTCGTCATCCGCCTGCCCGGCGCCCGATCGGCATCCGAGCAACCCGTCTGCCGAACCAGCCCCGTCCCGTGCCCCGCGAGGCAGTCGGCGCGCCGGGTGCTGGTCGTGGATGATAGTCTCGACTCGGCCCGCAGCCTGGCGAAGCTGCTCAGCCGCTGGGGCCACACCGTCCGGGTCGCCCACGACGGCCTGGAGGCCCTCGACGCCGCCCGCGAGTTCCAGCCCGACCTGGTCTTCCTCGACATCGGCCTGCCAGGCATGGACGGCTACGAGGTCGCCAGCCGGCTCCGCCGCGAGATCGACAGGACAGTCCTGCACCTGGTGGGCCTCTCCGGCTACGGCCAGGAGAGCGACCGGCAACGTGCTCACCGCGCCGGCTTCGACCGCTACTTCGTCAAGCCCGCGGATCTCGATCAGCTCCGTGAAGTGCTCAATCAGCCGCTCCGCGACTGATCGGCCCCGCGCCCTCTTCGGTGCCCCTCCGACGATCCCCGGGGCGATCGTCGCCCGGATCAG
Source organism: uncultured Isosphaeraceae bacterium (assembly GCA_963779675.1). GTDB lineage: Bacteria > Planctomycetota > Planctomycetia > Isosphaerales > Isosphaeraceae > CAVZZM01. Next base: position 511,223 of record CAVZZM010000007.1, on the reverse strand, counting down.
CAGGACGATGGTGACTTGCTGCACGTTCTCCAGCATCCGGATGACGACCCGGCCGGTTCGCTGAATCATCCCGAAGATCGGCGGCCTCTTTTTCTCCAGTGTCCCTCGCCCTGGAGCACCCTTATGCCCGGCGACGTCACAGTCCTCGTCGCATTCGACCTCGCCGGAGAGGGTGACGTCCGGCTTTCGTTGCACGATCCCCTTCCGCAATTGCGAGATCATCCGCTAGGCGTCGTCGGTGTTGGGGTCCAACTCCCGGGCGATCCGTTCGTTGGAGGGGTTCAGCCCATGAAGTACAGGGAAGGGCCAGGACCCGAAGCGGCTGGTGGTGACCAGCGAAGACGGTATCCGTGAGGTCAACGAACCGGCGACGGCACGCCGAGCACTCATAGCATCGCCGTTGAGGTTGGGTCTCATCGTAGCCTTGCCGGATCACACGCTCCGAGTCACGGTGGGAGCAACGGCCGACGTCAGGCCGGCGAAGGTCCCGGACGACCTGGTAGCACCTGGCATCGTCGATGATCGCCGGGATCTTGAGCATCGGTGGCAGCCCTCGGGTCGGAGAGCCGAGGCAACGGAACAACGATCATGCCCAATGAGGATGAAGTGTACCGCCAATGCGACGTGACTTCATCGACTTCCCCGAAACAGCGGAGGAGCGAAAAAGAACCCCTTCGGCTCTTGACATGTAGCCACGAGTGTAGTCAAATTCCGCTACAGTTGTGGCCAGAGGAGACCCGTGATGGCGCGCGGCCTTCAGATCTCCGATTCGGAATGGGACGTCATGGAGCGGGTCTGGGCGGCCGGCCCCTGCACGGCGGCGGACGTCATCCGGCAGCTCCGCGCGACGCACGACTGGAACCACAGCACGATCCGCACGCTCCTGGCCCGGCTCGTCGAGAAAGGGGCGCTGGCCTATGACGTCGACGGATCGCGCTACATCTACCGGGCCGCCGTCTCCCGCCAACGTTGCGTGCGCAGGAAGGCCGATCGTTCCTGGAGAAGGCGTTCGGCGGAGATGTCGCGGCGCTGCTCACGCACTTCGTCGAAGAGTCCGCGCTCGATCGCGACCAGATCGAGCAACTCCGTCAACTCCTCGCCCAGAAGAAGCACTCCCGGGAGAAACGGCCATGATCTCGCTGCTCGACACCATCGGACCGGCGATCTGGCGGGCCTCCTGGCAGGGGGCGGTGCTGGCGCTCCTGGTCGTCCTGCTCCTGCGATGCCTCGGGGAACGCCTGTCGCCGCGATGGCGGTTCCTGCTATGGGGAGTCGTCCTGACGCGGTTGCTGTTGGTGGCGACCCCCGTCAGTCCCTGGAGTGTGTTCAATCTTGCCCGCTGGGACCCGCAGGCGAGCACGCGCCGAGTGCCTCGGCACGACGATGCCTCGCTCACGGCTGTCCCCCATCGTGCCGACTCGATCGCCGGCCACCGACGAACCGAGCGTCGAATCGCAACGCGGCCGCCGACATCCGCGGCAGAATACCCCTCTGGCCCATGCGGCCACTCCTTCAGAGACGCCGTGCTCTCGCTCCGGCGACCGCGAGGGCCTTCGTGCCTTCCCTCGATGGCCGATCCGGCCCCGTATCCCTCTCGCGAATCCTGGTGTCGATCTGGCTGGCAGGCTGCCTCGTGCTGGGGTTGAAGCTCCTGGCGACGGCGATCGTCCTGCAACGGCGCCTCTCAGCCTGTCGCCCTGTGACGGACGCCGCCCTGTTGACCCTTTTGGAGACATCCCGCACGCGGTTCAAGACTCAAACGCACCCCCGCCTTGCTGGTGACGCCCGCGTGCCTCAGCCCATGCCTCGTGGGGACCTGGAACCCCAGGATCGTCCTGCCGGAATCGATCGTGACGCAGGCGACGTCCGCGCGGCTCCGCCATGTGCTGGCGCACGAGCTTGCGCAGTCTCGTGCGCGGCGATTCGTGGACGAACTGGCTGCTGCTGTCGGCGCGAATCCTGCACTGGTTCAACCCGGTCGCCTGGTGGACGGTCCGGGAGATGCAGGCCGAACGCGAGGCCGCCTGCGACGAACTGGCGTTCGCCGCGCTGTCCGAGGACGAGCGATCCGCGTATGCCGCCACGCTCGTCGAGCTGGCGGCGAGCCTGGCCCCGGCCTCCATCGCGCCGGGCCTGATCGGGCTGTTCACCTCGACCGACCGCCTCAAGGCGCGCGTGGAACGGCTGCTGCGGTCCCCTTCGGCCAGGACCGTTCCGGCGCCGGCCGCGGCCGGCTTGCTGCTCGTGATGGCCCTGGCGGGCCTGACCGACGCCATGCCGGGCGCCGAGGCCCGGCCCCGGCGCGGCCGCGCCGGCCGGGTTCGAGGAACCCGAGGCAACGACTTATACGATCAGCGGACGCTGCGTCGATGACGCCGGCAGGTCGGCCCTGGCCGGGATCTCGGTACGGCTCTATCGGGTCGAGGGCCGGACCTCACCGCCGGTCGAGATCGCCAGGACGGTCTCGGATGCCGACGGTCGCTACACATTCACGGATCTCGTCCCGCCCCGCCCGGAGGGACACCTCGATCGCCTGGTCTATGGGGTCTTCGGCTTCGCCGACGACCGGCCTATCGGGATGAGCTTCTTCCATTTCCGAGCCGTCGAAGAAGTCGTCGAACTCCGGATGGCCCGCGAGGCGTCGACGCTCTCCGGCCGGGTGATCGACGCCGATGGGCGGCCGGTCGCCGGGGCGACCGTGGTGCCGTACTTCGTCTTCGATCGACCGATCCCCGACCTCCTCTCGGTGACGACGGACGCCGAGGGCCGGTTCGAGCTCGACGGGCTGGGGGTCTACACGTGGCCGAGCGGCGAGGCGGTCCCCACCAGTTTCGAGGTGCTGCACCCGGACCAACCCGCGACCAGGGGCAAGGCGGATGCGCTTCCGGCGGAGGTCGTCGTCACGCTGCCCGCCGGTAGTGTTGTGACGGGAACCGTGACCGACGGGGTCACGCTTCAGCCCGCCGCGGGTGCCGTCATCACGGCCCGGCGGGTCGACGAATGGGGCGAGACGTTTGCTGCCTCGGACGCGGCCGGGCGATTCCGCCTGGTGGTGCCGGAAGGACGCTACGTTTTCCTGGCCGAGGCGGCGGATCGCGTCTGCGTCGCGCTGACCGACCGCGAGTGCCTGGCCGGCGAACAGGTCGATTTGCCACCCCTCACCCTCATCGGCGGCGGATTCATCGCCGGCCAGGTCGTCAACACGGCCACCGGACAGCCGGTCACCGTCTCCGAAGGCGGGGAACCGATCATGCTCGGCCTCTTCGGCCCCTCCCAGCCGGCGGGGCGGGGCGTCTCCCCTGTCCGACTGGCCGAGGTGGACGAGGCGGGCCGATTCTTCCTGCGAGCCGCCCCTGGGGAGAACTTCCCCTACTTCGTCAACACGCACGGCGATCGCATGGGCTGGGACACCCGACAGCAACCGCCGGTCGTCGTGAAGGAAGGGGGGACGACCACCTACAACATGCTTATCACGCCGGCCATCCCGCCCGAGGAACGGCTGAAATCGGCCCGAGAACTCGCCTCCACCCTGTCGGCGAGGCCGACCGATCGGACGGCGCAGATCCTCCACGAATTCCGGAAGCTCAAACACACCGTCGACGAGACCGAGTTGTGGTGCCTGTTGATGCGCGAGCTTGTGATCGTCGGGCGTGACGCGGTGCCGATACTGTGCGCCGAACTCGATCGGACCACCGAGGACCGGATGCTACGCCGGTTGGGATTCGCCCTGCGTGCGATCGGCGATCCGAGGGCCGTGCCGGCGCTGATCCGGGCCCTCCCCAGGACCCTGCTCCCGAGCAGCAGCGATTACGGGCTGATCGTCGGCGACGAGGAATTGACCGCATTCATGCAGGCGCACGACCTGGACGGAGGAAGGGGGGGGCAATACTTCGGCCTGAAAAGGCCCGTGCGTGAGATCGTCGGCGCACTGCATGTCCTGACTGGCCAGGACCTCGAAGACGCCGATCTGTTCAGCATCAGCCTGAGCGAAGATCCGCGGCGGCAGGTTCTTCAGCGCCGCATCTATGGGCGACAGGCACGGCGGTGGCAGGCGTGGTGGGAGGAGAATTGGCGGACCATCACCGACGATGCCGCGTCTCGAGCGGTCGGTCTGGTCGTCGCCGACAAGCCGCTGCCCCCCGCCCCTCAGGCCCTGGGGAATGCGGCCCGGTTCGGCGACGGAGTGATCGGAGCAGTCCTCTCGCCGGCGATCAATGAAGGTCAGCATGCCTGGCTCTGTTACGACCTCGATACCGGCTATCGGCCCCACTGGCCGCCCCACATCCCCAGAGACGAGGCAGCCCGCGACCCGGGGCAACTGGCGGATTGGGCGTCCCGGACAGGCGTCGACCTGGTGTGCACCACTCATCGGTCGCCGGACGGGACCGAGACGTACGTGCTGCGCGGCGCTGGGGATGAACGTCCGGGAGATCAGCGTACGGGACTTGCGGAACCTCGACCGCCTGATCGCCGCCGGCACGCTTCCCGAAGGTCGCCCTGTCGACGAGCTGCTCATGCATTACGACGCCGAATCGCAGCGGCTCGTGCCGGACGCAAACGCCGCATTCCTCTTCGTCACCCGCCAAGGGAACATCGGGCTGATCGAGACGACCGATCGCGTTACCCGTACCGCCAACCTCACCGGACTCGCCGGCAGCCCTCCTCCGGGCGTCGGCTTCCGCAAGGGCGTCCGATTCAATCTGAAGGCGATCATCCCCTGAGTCGCCGATCCGGGCCGATCGCCGGCCGATCGGCCGGATTGTCGGGACCGACCGGAACGATGCGCGACCCTCGGGTCGGAGAGCCGAGGCGTCGGAACGACGATCATCCCAACGAGAGTGGAGTGCACTCTCGATGCGGCGTGCCTTGATCCGCCTCCCCGAAACAGCGGAAGAGCGTACGCTGTTTCACGAACGCTCCTCGAACGCCCGATATGATCCCGAACGAATTGCGTCGCTTTCTGAAGACGTGCACAGGAGAAGTTGAGGCCCCGATGCGGTCCGGAATGGACAACATCCGCGAGTTCGGGGATCAGAAGCCTGCCGCCGGCCGGCGGGGCGGGAGGCGGGGGCGGGGCGGCGGCGTCGGCACGGGCGGAGGCGGGGCGGGCGATGGCGATGCGCAGGCCGACGTCGTTGGCGGCGTCGTAGGCGAGCACGGCGTAGCGGTGCATGGCCTTCGCGTCGGCCGTCAGGAGCATGGCGGTGCGGCCCGACTCGGTGCGGGCCTGGCGGAGCCGATAGGCCAGGCGCGGAGAGCGACGGCTCGACCGGCTCGTGGTCGATGGTGAACGCTCCCTCCGGGTCGATCCCGACGAGGATGAAGTCGCTCTCCAGCTCCTCGATCGTGCGGGGCTGGACGGCCGCCGCCTCGTTCTTCTCCGGGTTCGGCTCGGGGATCTCCAGGGTCTTCAGATACACGGCCGTGGCGGCGACCAGGAAGAACAGGATGAGCTGGAACGAGACGTCGACCATCGCCGTCAGGTCGATCTCCTCGATGGCACGCCCTTCCGAAGGGGCGAGGGTGAACTCGGCGGCGTCCTCGTCCTCGTCCTGGGGGTCGAACTCGAACGGTTCGTCGAAATCCCCATCGTCATCCCGCGTCCATCCCGCCGGCGGGGCCATCGTCTCGTCGAGAACGGCCGACACATCGAGATCGCTTGGCGCCTTGAACCCGGCAACGGCCGTCGCGTCGATCCCGGCCTTCACCGGTGGGCCGAGGCCGTGGCCGGCGTGGGGCCGAGATCGTCCCGATCGTCGTCGTCGAGCAGCGCGCGGAGGCTCTCGGAGCCGCGGCCTTCCAGGGTGTCCGGGGCCTCGTCGGCCCGGTTCGTCGTCGTCCGGCTCGACCTCGTCGAGTTCGAAGTGTGAGCTGTCTTCGAGGTCCGGGCCCTGGCCAGGGCGTCGTGGTCGGTACGCGTCGACCCCTGGGCCGCGGGGTTGTCGGACGGAGAATCAAAGTCGTCGGAGTCATCGGGAGCAAACTGGTCCAGGTCGTACACCGAGCGCTCGCCCGGCGGCGAGGCCGTCGGGGGCGATCCCGGCGCCTCGGGGTGCGGCCCGGCCATCTCCTCCGGCAGCCGAACCGGCGGAAAGGTGCCGGCGTCCTGGTCGCGCGTTGCCAAGTCCTCGTCGGCCTCGACGACCGGTGGCGGCCCCAGCAGGCCGGGCTGATCGCCGAGTCGCGACCAGGGTTCGGCACTGCCGGCCGGACGAACCAGGTCATCATCCCGGATCGACCCGGCGGCCAGCGCCGCGCGGACCTCTTCCGGGCTCAGGCCCCGCAAGACCTCCAGACGTTCCGAATGAAAGACATCCCAGGATGGCACGATGAAACCACTCGATTGCAAAAGGACGGTCGAACAACCCACAACAGGCACGACCGGACGGAAGGGCGTGCGGCCGAAGCGCGGTCGGCGAGAGTGTACCGGAAGGCACGCGTAGGGTGGGTGAAGCCCGCGGAACCCACCGTGTGAACGCCCAAGATGGTGGGTTCCGCAAACTCCACCCACCCTACCACGCAGGCCCGACCGACCTTCTCGTACACCCTTTGAGCTACTTGGGCTCCTCGACCCCAATATGAAGGATAACCCCCTCGACCTCGGCGGCCGCGGCGGCGATGCGCAGGATCTCGCCGTGAGGCACCGAGCCGTCGGCTTCGAGGATGACGCGACGGCGATCCTCGCGAACCCCTGCGGTGACGGCTTCACGAATGGCCTCAGCGCTTTCGAGTGTCACCGTCGCACCGCCGGGGCCGGTGGTCTTGACGATCGCCTCCCCGCCGGCCGTCGTCGGCGGCTCGATCGACAACACGACCGCCTCGTCCCGCTCGACGCCGATCCCATGCCGCGCCACGGGCACGTCGATCTCACCCGGCGTCGGTTGATACGTCAGGAGCAAGAACGTCAACAACTGAAAGATCACGTCGACCATCGGCGTGAGGTCCAGGTCGGTGTTGACGCCTCCGGTGACTTGGCGCTGGAGAAGCATGATGCCTCAGCAATGAGCGATGAGCAATGAGCAATGAGCGATGAGCAATGAGCAATGAGCAATGAGCAGTTCAGCGAAGGATTATTAGTGAATGTTGAAGCGGGTCAGCTCTTGTCGGGCGGGGTTTTTCGTGGTCGGGCGACGGCCGCACGGAGGCCGCCGATGATCCGGCCGACTTCCTCGGCGAGTCTCAGGAGGTCGTCCAGTTCTTCAGGACTGATGTACCCAATGTCGAATGCGATGTAGAGCTGGCAGCGAACCTCGGCACACGAACCTTTCGCAATGAAAAGAAAATGATGGAACTCCTGGCGACTCCCGCGCTCGTAACCCTCCGCGATGTTCGACATCACCGAAACCGCGGCCCGTCGAATCTGTCGCGCCAGACCGTAGTCGCTCGCAAACTCACCCCTCCGCGTGACCTCATACGTTCGCCTCGTCAACTCTCTCGCCCGTTGCCACGCGATCAGATCCTCGAAGCGGTTGACCGTCCCCATCGACGTTCGCCCCTGGACTTCTTGTGTCTTCCCTCATAACTCATTGCTCATTGCTTAACGAGGAAGCACCGCCCGATACGTTCCCGAGCGTGGGGTCGTACCGCCGGGGCGGGCTTCGAGTTGTTCGAGGATTTCGAGGAAATCGCTGAGCTGGCGTTCGGTCTGGTCGCGGAGCAGGCGGAGGCGGGCCTGGATGTCGTTGGCGGCGATCAACAGCGGCGAGGCGATGATCAGGCCGATGGCGGTGGTCCACAGCGCCAGGCTGATGGCGCCGGCCAGGCTGCTGGGGTCGGCCTTCTGGCCCTCGCCCATCCGGCCGAAGGCGGCGATCATGCCCAGCACCGTGCCGAGCAACCCCAGCAGCGGGGCGAGCTTCGCGGCCGTGGCCACCGACGCGAGCCGGTTCTCCAGCTTGCTGATGACGACCGTGTGGAACTCCATCACCAGCAACTGCTTGACCTTGGCCAGCCCCTTGCTCCGGTTCGTCAGGGCCACCGTGACGAGCTGGGCCAGCCCGGTGTGCCAGTACGGCGGGTTCTGGCAGACGGCCACCGCCGCCTCGGGGCCGGGTGACTTCGGGTTCGTGCAGAGCTCGCGAACCTGCGCGATCAGCCCGGCGGACTGCGCGTCCGTCAGCATCTTCTTCTTGATGCCCCGGTAGAGCAGGATGACGTTGTAAATCCCCCAGATCGCCAGAAACGCCTGAAAGATGTAGATACTGTTGCCGACGAGCTCGATCATCTCGGTGATGCGAAAGGCGCTCTGTTCCATGAGGGCATCCTGGGCGTTTTGAGGGGGGTCGGGACAGAAATTCGGAGTGGGACGGGCCGGGTCGCCCCGGTCGCGGGACGGGAATTGGGGGCACGCGGCGGTTCGTTGCGTAACCATCCATTATGGCGCCCGCGACCCCTGGATCGCAAGGGGGCCGCCCACGTCGTCGCGTTGCGACGCGTTCGCGCGTGGCTTGCCAGCCGGGCCGCCGCGCGACACAATGCGTGAATTGTCCTGATTCTCGACCTCGTTCCCCAGCGAGGCCACGGTCCATGCCGCGTTACGTGCTGATCGTCGATGACGAGCACGATACCAATGAGATTTTGGCGAGCCTGGTCCAGGCCCGCGGCTTCGAGCCGATCCAGCTCTTCCGCGGCGCCGACGTCCTGCCGGCGGTCCGCCAGTACGATCCGATGGTCATCCTGCTCGACCTGATGCTGCCGGACGTCCACGGCTTCGAGGTCTGCGAGGGCCTCAAGCGCGACCGGGAGACCAACCTGATCCCGGTGCTGATGGTCACCGCCCTGAACGACGTCGATAACCACCTGCACGGCATCCGCGTCGGCGCCAACGGCTACATCCCCAAGCCGTTCACCCCGTCGCAGATTTACGAGGCGATCGACACCGCCCTGGGCTGGCGCAAGGAGCACGAGAAGCGCGGCACCACCGGCGAGATCCAGTTCGACTTCCGCAGCGACGTGGCCTATCTGCATGAGATCAACGACATGCTCACCGATCTCTATGCCCACACCCCGCTGACCGAGCGGCAGGTCAAGGACCTCCGCCAGGCGGTCATGGAGATGGGCGGCAACGCGATCGAGTGGGGCCACCGCAAGAAGGCCGAACTGCCGCTACGGATCACCTACCGGATCGACCCGAAGAAGGTCACCCTGGTCATCCGCGACCAGGGCCCGGGCTTCGACCCCGCAATGCTCCCGCACGCCGCCAGCGAGGACAACCCGATCGGCCACCTGGAACTCCGCAACGAGCTGGGCCTCCGTGAAGGCGGCTTCGGCATCATGCTCGCCCGCGGCCTCGTCGACGAGTTCCGCTACAACGCCACCGGCAACGAGGTGACCCTCGTCAAGCACTTCGAGCACGACGAGGCGACCGACTGACGGAGGTTGACCGAGCCACGCCTTTGGGAGGGCGAGGCTCCCGCCGAGCCGCGCCCTCCCGGAACGTCGTTGGCGGTCGCTCGCTCAGGCCCCCTCCCGCCCCCGTCGCGGGGCGAGTTCCTCCCGCACCCAGGCGCGGAAGCCGCGAATCCAGGTCGTCTCGTCGATGCCTTCGGCACGTTCGAGGAAACGAGTGATCTCGCTCATCGGCAGGAACGGGAACACGCCGCTGTGGTCCTGCTCGGTGGGAGTTCCATCGGGCGAGAACCGGACGACGGCGATCCGTTTCCCATCGTACCGCCAGACCTCGGCGAACCCCAGCGCGGCGTAGATCGGCAGCCGGTCGAGGATGTTGCGGCTCATCTCGACCTCGACGGCCAGGTCCGGGACCGGGTCGACGTCAAGATCGAGCGTCTTCCGCCCCCGCACCCGGGGCTCGCGCTCGACCCAGTAACACTCGTGGGGCTCCAGGCCCATCTCAAGAGGTTGGCTGCGGAACGTGGGGGAACCGCCGCTACGGATCGGGATGTTCAACTCCTCGGTCATCGCCTCGATCATGCGCCCGACCCGATGCCTTGCCCGCTCGTGTCTGAGGGTCGGCGGCCGGATTTCGAGGTCGCCACGGTCGAAGGTCAGCCAGCGATGGCAACCGGCCTGCTCCAGTTCATCGAGCAGGGCCCCATACGTCCGCCAGGAGATGCCCCGCAGGAGGACACCATCCCCAATCGTGGCCTTCGAGGACATCGGCTCCGTGGCCATGTCCGGAGTCCTCATCTCATCGGGTTCCGGGATACCCCGCCGCGATCTCAACGGGTCGGGTCGCCACTCTTCGTAGGTCAGGCTTCAGCCTGACGTCTTCCTGGATGCGCGTCAGGCTGATGAGGTTTGCGGATTAATTCCGGGCAGAGCGGAAGACGGCAGGCTGAAGCCTGACCTACAAGTTCTACCACGATTTCCTCTCGAAATCCTCGAAGCAACGGGACTCACGGCGCTTGGCGGCTCGCAGCCGTCGCCGTGCCCGCTCGCCACGACGCTCGTCTCGGAGCCCGGGCCATCGCGGTGCCTGCCGGATGGCCTGTTCCCAGATCGGACGGTATGCCGCGCGTTCCAAGCCCAGGGTGAGGGAGGCTCGATAAGCGATGAGATAACGGTGCACCAAGCCCCCGGCGACAACCCGCCAGTCGGAGGACGCAAACGCCGGGAACTCGTCGGGCCAGACCAACCCACCGGACATGATCTCGTAACCAGCCTTCGATTGCGAATCGAAGGGCTGCCTGTCGAGGACCGCCAAGGCCGCCTCGGTGAAGAGGGGGATGTCCTGAGACATGACCGTCCTCATCTCAACTTCGACCTCGGGTCTTCGCTGGGCGAGCACCGCCCACTATTTGAACATATCACTGTCGGATCGCCGGGGCAACGTCCTCGTGCCCCGGACGGGACGGGCGCGACAAACCGGGGCACGGGGACGTTGCCCCGGCCACCCGATTCTTGCCCTTTCTGATGGGCGTCACCCTGCCCAGCGTCCCTCATCCCCGACGGCCGCGCCGTTCTCGCCCGACGGGACGCCGGCGGTGCGGGCCAGGTCCAGGGCGGCGGCGGTGATGCCGTCGACGTCGAGGCCGACCTCGGCGAGTTGTTCCTCGCGCTCGGCGTGGAGGACGAAGCGGTCGGGGAGGCCGAGGCGGCGGACGTGGCTGGTGTTCAGCCCGGCGTCGCTGGCGGCTTCGAGCACGGCGGAGCCGAAGCCGCCGGGGAGGCAACCTTCCTCGACGGTCAGGACGAAGCCGCACTCCTCGATGGCCTTGGTGATCGTCGCCCTGTCGAGCGGCTTGACGAACCGGGCGTTGACCACGCCGACGCGCAGGCCGTGGTCCTGCTTGAGACGCTCGGCGACCCGCAGGCAGGTGCCGACCAGCGTGCCGCACGCGATCAGCATGCCGTCGGTCTCCCACTCCAGGATCTCGGCCTGGCCCAGCTCGATCGGCTGCGCCTCGCGCTCGATCGTTTCGAGGTTCGCCTTCGGGTAGCGGATCGCCGTCGGGTGGTCGTGGGCCAGGGCGAAGTCGAGCATCGGCGTGACGTCCCGCGCGTCGCCGGGGGCCATCACGACCATGTTCGGGAAGACACGCATGTAGGCGATATCATAACTGCCGTGGTGCGTCGGGCCGTCGGAACCGACCAACCCGGCGCGGTCGAGGCAGAAGACGACCGGGAGGTCCTGCAGCGCGACCTCCTGGAAGATCTGGTCATACGAGCGCTGGAGGAACGTGCTGTAGATGGCCACGACCGGCCTGGCCCCGCTCTTGGCCATCCCGCCGGCGCAGGCGACGGCGTGGCTCTCGCAGATGCCGACGTCGAAGAACTGCTTCGGGAAGGTCTCGCGGATCTTCTGCAGCTTGTTCCCCTCGCACATGGCGGCGGTGAGGACGGCGACCCGGCCGTCGCGCTCGCAGGCGTGGAACAACGCGTCGCTGACGGCGTTGGTGTACGCCTTGCTGCTGGAGGTCTTCAGCGGGATGATGCCGTCCTCGGCCCTCTGGAACGGCTGGGGGGCGTGGAACTTGACCGGGTCCTTCTCGGCCGGGGCGAACCCGCGCCCCTTGTCGGTCAGGACGTGGAGCAGCACCGGGCCGTTCATCCCCTTGACCTTCTCCAGGTAGTGCCGGAGCGTCCTGAGGTCGTGGCCGTCGATCGGGCCGAGGTAGGTGAAGCCCAGCTCCTCGAAGAGCATCCCGCCGTGAATCGACGCCTTCACGGCGTCCTTGAGGTTCTGGAGCATCCGGTCGGCCGGGTCGCCGACCAGCGGGATCGCCGGCAACAGCCGCTTGACCCACTTGTTGACATCGGCATAGGTCGCCGACATCCGCGCCTTGTCGAGCGTGTTCGCCAGCCCGCCGACCCGCGGGCAGATCGACATCTTGTTGTCGTTCAGCACGATCAGGAACTTGCCCTGGTTCAGCCCCGAGGCGTGGTTCATCGCCTCGAAGACGATCCCGGAGGGGAACGCCCCGTCGCCGATGACGCCGACCGCGTGCCGGTCCGGCCGACCGGCCAGCACGTCACCCAGCTTCAACCCCAGCGCCGTCGAGGGGCGCAGCCGGCGTGGCCGGTCATGAACAGGTCGTACTCGCTCTCGGCCGGGTTCGGGTAGCCCATCAGGCCGCCCTGCGTGCGGATCGTGTGGATCTGATCGTGACGGCCGGTGATCAGCTTGTGCGGGTAGATCTGGTGGCCGGTGTCCCAGATGAGCCGGTCCCTGTCCGCCGAGAAGTCGAAGGCCAGGTGCAGCGCCAGGCACAGCTCGACGACCCCGAGGTTCGAGGCGAAGTGCGCCGAGCGCCGCCCCACCACCCCGACCAGCTCGTCGCGCATCTCCCGCGCGAGCCGCTCGAGTTCCTTCTCGTTGAGCTGTTTCAGGTCGGCGGGCGACCCGATCCGGGGCAAGAGCGCGGGGCTGGTCATCGTGGGCGTATCCTTGAAACCTGATCGTCGAATCGTCTTTCGTGGAAGATGGGCACCGCACCGCCCACCTCGTTATCGACACGTACCGCTCACTGCCGGGTGCAAGTCAAGGTCCGGGGGGCCGGGGTCGGCTTCCGGGAGGGGAAGGCGAGGCCACTGCTGCGCACATCCTTTAGTGGCAATCTCATGACAACTCGTTCCTACGCGGATCGTGAGAACGAAAAAAACAACTATGCTACTTTTATCATTGCAGCATCTGTGATGTCGGAAACCACCTTGCGAATCAATTCCCAGGTCTCTCGATGGTAATGTTCAGGGATGTCAATCTTGTCCCCCTCCTGGAACCGGGCGAGGCGACCCGCTTTCGATTCATAGGTTTTATTCGCAATTCCCCGATTGTGAATGAGAACGTCGCGCGTGGCCTTGGCCTCCGCAATCCGCTCGACCTCACCTGCCGAGGGACAACCGAGCTTCACCTTTTCCTCCAGATATTCGAACCATCCTTTCGGTCGGTCGTAGAGGATTTCGTTCAATTCCTTTCTCACGACAAGTTGGGTGATGGCGGCCTTGTCCGGCAATTCCAGAATCGACTTGAAGTCCACCATCTTCTTTCCCAAGCTTTGCGGGTAAGCCGTCAGCCAAAGTCCTAAAAAATCGAAATAGAAGTTTTCGAAAATCGAAAGAAATTGCTGGAACGTGGCCTCGGTCAGTTGCTTGGTAACGTAGCCGCGTGCTTTGGAGGCAAGTTCCACCTGCGTGGTGACTGTGCCGGTTGTCTGGTTCCGAATGGTGAAGACTTGCCCAGCCGCAACGGCGTTGTGGAGATAACGCCAGGCAATTTTTGTGTCCTCATAATAATCATGAGATAAATTGAGGTCGCCTATCACTCGGGCCCGAAGCATCCGGATATCATCCGACAAAGCCATGGCCACACCCGGTTAACGGACCTTGTCGAGGATGGCCTGGATTGCCGTAACGTCCGCCACGGGGCCCAGATTCACGACCGCGACCTCCGGCGCTCCATTGAGCGAGATGACGTCCTCCTCGACCCAACAGCGGATGCGATTCTTCTCCAGGAGTTGACGAACCTCGTCAAGCTGGCTGACGGGCACCATGATGTAAGGCCCGGCCGTCCCGTCCGTCGAGACGCGCAGTGGATTTCGGGTGATGGCGTCGATCATCGCTCGATCCTCTCAAACATGGCATGGACACCGGATCAGAGATTCGGGGCGTCCTTCACGTCCGCCCAACCCGCTGTCGTCACCACGCCCCGGCCCGCCCACATTTTTGATTTCTGCTTTAGTTGATCTCTACGACCTCCGCGCCCTCCGCAGTAAATCTCTTTCTTCCCCTCTTTTCTTCTCCGTGTCCTCCGAGTCTCCGTGGTGAACTTCCTCATCTCCCCCCGCTCAACTCTCCCGCCCCAGCAACTCCACCGCCAGCGCCTTGAGCCGGCCCGCGCGGTCTCCCAGCGGTTCCAGCGCGGCGACGGCCTCCTCGGCCAGGGCGCGGGCACGGGCGCGGCTGCCGTCGATGCCGAGCAGGCCGGGGTAGGTCCACTTGCCGAGGGCGTTGTCCTTCTGGACCCGCTTGCCCATCTTGGCCTCGTCCCCCTGGACGTCGAGCAGGTCATCGACGATCTGGAACGCCAGGCCGACGGCGCGGCCGTAGGTGTCGAGGCCCTCGGTGATCTTCGGCGTGGCCCCGGCGACCGCCGCGCCCATGCGGAGGGCCGATCGGAGCAACGCGCCGGTCTTGCGGCGGTGGATCGCTTCGAGGGCCTCAACCGTGGCGTCGTCGCGGCTCTCGGCCTGAAGGTCGGCCATCTGGCCGCCAACCATGCCGGCCGGGCCGGCCCCTTCGGCCAGGATGCGGACACAGGCCGCGGCGGCTTCGGGGGGCGTCGTGTGCCGGGCGACGACCTCGAACGCCAGGGTCAGCAGGCCGTCGCCGGCCAGGATCGCCGTGGCCTCGTCGAACGCCTTGTGGCAGGTGGGACGGCCCCGCCGCAGGTCGTCGTCGTCCATCGCCGGCAGGTCGTCGTGGATCAGCGAATACGTGTGGACCATCTCCAGCGCGCAGGCCGCCGGCAGGGCCCGGACCGGGTCGGCCCCGCAGGACTCGGCCGCCATCAGGCAGAGCAACGGCCGCAGCCGCTTGCCGCCGGCCATCAGGCTGTAGCGCATCGCCTCGGCCAGCCGGGGCGGGCAGCCCGACGCCTCGTCGGCCGCCGGCAGGAACCGTTCCAGCGCCTCGTCCACCCGCCGACGGGCGTCCCGAAGGTAATCGGCGAGCGGCGTGCCATCCGAGGGCGCCGGCGCGGGGTTCGTCGTCGTCATCTGGGTCATGGGCTGGGCAGGGCAGACGAATGGATCGTGACGGCGCGGGCCGGACGTCACATGCAATGCGGGCCATCGAAATCACCCGACCGTCGGGAAGCGCACTCCCCGATCGGACGGCCCCGGCCCGGAGACGGGCCTGCCTATTGTCAACATTTGCCCCCCGATTGTCCATCGGTCATCGGCAGAAAACTTTGCAATGCAAAGTTCGTGCAAACCGCGATCCAGCCAGTCGTGGATTGAACAGCGCGTTGATGCATGGGACGATGAAAGGCGCGCCGGGTGGGCAGCCCATCAGGAGACGAAGGGGGGAACGAGATGACACCACGCCCTCTGGGGATCGCGATCCTCTCGACCTTCGACATTGCCTGCGGGGCTCTTGTGCTGGTCCTTATGCTCGCGTTGGTGCCGATCATGCGGGGTGAATGGATCGGGCCGGTCGACGATCCGGGGCTGGCCGTCCTCGCTGCCCTCGCGTGCCTCGTCGGTGTCGGAATGTGGCAAGGGGCACGCTGGGCGTGGTGGCTGGTCGCGTTGTCCTTCGGTTACGCCATCCTGAGCCAGGGCCTTGCGATGGCCCTGTCGGGCGGAGTTCCGCAGGCCGAGCTGCTCGAGTCCATCGGCTACTTCGTGGTGAACTCCCTGCTGCTGCTCTACCTCTTCAAGCCCAACGTCGTCGCGTACTTCGGGGTTGGAGGGGTGAGCAGCCGGGCGCGGTTGCTCCGGCTCGCGGTCGCGGCGGCGGCGATCGTCCTGATCGTCGATGTCACGTTCGCCTGACGACCCCGACAAGGTCATCCTTCCTCAAACTGCGCCTCCACCCAGCCTGCTTCAGTTCATATTGAACAATGTTCCCGGATCGCCTCTCAGTTCCCCCCACCCTGGGGTGGGAAGCCCCAGCGGAGGATGAAGCCGCCCCCGCCGCCGGGGACGGAAAAGGCCTGGACGTCGCCGCCGGGTTGGGGGGGCGGGGGGATCGCGGGCAGGGCGCCGCCGGCCAGGCCGGGGGCGCCGCCGCGCGCCATCCGGTCCCGAAGGCGCTGGAGGTCGCGATTGGCGCGCTGGAGGGCCTCGGCCTGCCGGCGGCCCAACCCCTGGCCGGGCGCGGCGAGACCGCCGAAGACCGGGTCGCCCCCCTGGCCCAGGCCACCCTCCATCTGGCGTAGCATGCGGTCCATCATCTCCAGGTGCTGGGTTTGCAGCTCGCGCATCAGGGCCATCATCTGCTGGTTGTCGGGACGACCGAAGCCGAAGCCGGGCATCGCGCGACGTGGCGGGGGGGCGTTGGCCTCGGCCTGCTTGCGGAGCTTCGAGAGTTCTTCCTGCTCGGCCCGACGGCGATCGGCTTCCCGCTGGATGTCGTCGAGCGCCGCGGCCGTCCGCTCGTCGGGCGGGGCGGCGGGGGAGACCGCGTCGGCTCGATCGGCGGGTTCGGGCAGGGTGTTGGCTTTGGCGACGGCCTCACGCTCCGCCTCGAGCGCGGCGTTGGCGGGAGACGGTGGGGTCAGTTCGGGGGCCGGGAGAATCGGCTCGGGCGCCGGGGGCATCGGCTCGGGGGGCGGGGGCGTGCTCGCGACGATCGGCGGGGCCGGCTCGCTCATCGGAGGTTGGCGATCAACGATCGACGGCGCCGGCTCGACCATCGGGGGCGTCTTCACGACGGCGGGGGGTGCCGGTTCCGGCGTGACGTCTCGGGGCGGCACGAGGGCCGGGGGCTCCGTGACACCGGCGACGGCCGACACCTTGTCGGAATCGTCCGGGACCGTCGCGGTCGATCCGACCTGTGCCTGGTTCGCGGGGGCATCGTTGCGGGCGAACAGGAGGCTGCGGCCCTCGGCGATCAGCCCTTGCCAGTCGCTCACGGCCATGGCGCGATAGGCCATCAGGCCGACGGCCAGCAACAGGAGCAGCAGCGCCGGCAGGATGGTGGCCGGCGGGCTCCAGGGCCGGGGCGCCATCACGACGATCGGCCCCTCGTCCTCGTCGACCAGGTCGGACTCGAAGGCCGTGGCGTCGAGCGCGTCGAGGTCATCCTCAAGGACCGCCCGGCGGGCTTTCGACCGCGTACGGCCGGTCTTCCGCGACGGGGCATCGGGATCGCCGCGGCGGGCCGACATCCCGGGCGGTTCTGATCCGTCCATCCGCGCCTCGGGATGGGCTGGATCGCCGGATGGAATCGGATCGTCGGGATGGTTCAGGTCGCCGGCCGATCGGTCCGGGACCGATGCCGCCGCCCGGCCAACGCGAGGGTTCGGGGTGTCCGGCCCGTAGGCCATGCCGGCATCGCTGTACGGAGTCGTCATCAGTTGCGTCCCCACCGTCCGTCCGTACATCCGTGTGGAGTCTGTAAGAGGCGATCCGGGATCTCCCGATCTTCCAGAAGACACGTCGGTTGGGTGGCCGGGGCAAAGTCCTCGTGCCCCGGTCCGTCGCTCCGGGGCACGAGGACTTTGCCCCGGCCACCCGGACCGGCCGATTCCACTTCGGATCGCAAAGACCGAATGAGCCTCGAATCGTGTGATGACCGCGAGATCCCGGAGTCACGCGGCAGGCCGATCCGGGGCTCCGTTCGCCGTCTCCCGTGCCCGGCCCTTCGTGGTCCGGAAGGGCGACTCGGAACGGGCCCACACCACGGAACTCCGGAAATGATTCTCTCTCATCTTCCCTTCTTCGGAACTCGGGACGCAAGTGTTCATCGCGACCGGGATGACTTTGCCGGTCGCGACCGAGAAACCGTCGCATCCCGACGGGCCCGCACATCATTCGTCGCGGCCACCCGCGAGAACCAGGACGGCAGGATGTCCCGACGCCGGTGAATTGTAGAATTTGCACGGCTTTCGGGACGACACGTCAAGACGTTGCGGTCGCGTCGCGACGGTTCTCCGTTCTCCGACGTTCCCTCGGTTTGCAAGGGTGGCCCCTGTTGAGAAACCACTCCCTGGCTCAGGCCCGGGTGGCCGGGGCGAAGCCCTCGCGCCACGGCGACGTAAGCGTAACGCCTGCAAGCAGATCCAGGGCACGAGGACGTTGCCCCGGCCACCCCCGGCCTGGCCACCGAGTCGCCGGCATGGGCCGCGGGGGTTCTCGTGTCGAAAGGCACGAATCCGGGGGGATGGCGGGGGAGCGCGGAGGACGGTCCAGGTGCTTCGAGGCGCGCATGGCACGGGGCGTGCGACCTTACACCCTCAGGAAAAAAGGGTGAGGTGGTCGCGGGCGAACACCGAGAGGGAGCGTGTCATGCGAGAGTCAGTCAGGTGGACAGGACGGTTGCTGACCGCGTGGGCCGTGCTGGCCGCGGCGCAGAGAACGGCCCCGCGCAGGGGCTCCTCGGCCTCGGCAAGCGGTCGACGGTGGTCGTCGGCACGCCGTTCACACCGCCGCCGGCGGTCGTGGTGCCGTCCCATGTCGTGTTGCGGCCGGCGATCGTCGACCCGTTCCAGGACGCCCTGGGGCGGTTGCGGAGCCGGCACGACAACAGCCGTCGCGACGGCGCGATCACGCTCGGCCGGATCGGCGACCCCCGCGCCGTGCCCGACCTGGTCTGGCTGCTTCAAAATGACCGCGACAAGGACGTGCGCAACGCCTCGGCCCTGGCGCTCGGGGCGATCGGCGACGCCCGCGCCCTGGGGCCCTGCGGGCCGCCGCGGTCCGCGACCGGAACCGCCGCGTGCGCCAGTCGGCCCATCACGCGCACGGCAAGATCCTGTTCGCCGCCCCGGTGGTCGAACCCGTGACCGTCGTCGAACCCGCCCCGCCCGTGGTCATCGAGCGGCCCGCTCCCCCCGTGGTCATCGAGCAACAGGCCCCGGTGAGGATCGAATCCGAGCCGACGCTCATCGAATCCGAGCCGGCGTTCCTCGAATCCGAGCCATCATCGGGCACTGTCGTCCCACGAGCGGCCGAGCCCGCGCTGGTGCCCGCCCTCCCACCACCGGCCACGGAGTTGGAGCCGGTCCCGTTGCCGCCCTCCGTGCCGGAACTGGAAAAGATCCCCCCCGGCCCGCTCACCCCGCCCGTCCCGGCAAACTTCGCCCCGCCGCTGGAGGCCCCGCGAACCGACAGGCCGTAGGGCGCCAACGGTTCCAGGATGTTGGGAGAAGGCCGAGCCGCATGGCCGATGACCGAGGGCCGATGTGATCGGGAGCCTCATCATCGGCCCTCGGTCATCGGCCCTCGGTCATCGGCCCTCGGCGATTACTCATTTCCCACTCATTGCTCATTGCTCATTGCTCATTGTATTAGCTAAAGCAAAGAGTCAGGCTAAGGCCCGACCTACAAAGAGCTTGTAGGTCGGGCCTTAGCCTGACAACTTCCTGTGTCCATCAGGACCAACGACCGAGGTCCGATTCGTGGCAGGGCAACCGGCAATGATTGCCCTCGGCCCTCAGTCATCGGCCCTGGCTGGGCTCCAGAGGCTTACTGGTCCTTCGGCTGGTCGCCGTCGCTGCCGCTCTCATCCTTCTTGGTGTCCGCCTCATCGGCGGCGGGTTTGGGTTCGGGCGCCGGCGTGGCCTCGATCGTATCGGTGTCGGTGTCGGCCGCCGGGGCCGTCAGGTCGGGGGTGGAATCCTCGGCCGGCGCGTTGATCTCGGGCGTCGATTCGATGGCCGAACCGGACGTCTCATCCGGCGAGTTCGGCGGGGCCGAAACCGGCTCGGTGGGGGCCAGGCCCGGCTCGCTCGGGACCACGTCGCGCGGCGGGTTGTCCGCGCCGGGCATCTCGCCGAAGTCGGTCGAGGGAACGCCCGGCGGGGACGCCACTTCTTCCTCGATCACCTCGCTGGTGCCATCGTCGTCCACGTCGCCGGCGCCGCCGCCGCAGCCGATCATCAGACCGGCGCCACAGAGCAGGCCCGGCAGCCACGCCCATCGTCTCAGCAGATTGATCATGTTGGGTCGTCTCCTCTCGTGTACGGAACCCTCGGCGCGTTCCGGACACGCGGCCCGTCGCGAACACGCCTTGTCTTCGTGCGTCCAACAGGTTCCGGTTTGATGCGCCCGAAGGACGAACCGACCGGCCAAACCCGTTGCCCGAGCCGATGCTGTCGCAAATCGTGGCCCATCCCGACGATATTTCTGTCGAATTCTTCAAGATTTCTCAGGTCGCCTCGTTCAACTCGGGTGACGGCCCAAAGAAAACGAGCGGAAACGCCGTGGTAGCCAGAGGACCACGTGCGATGGGAAGTTGCTTGCTCATGCCGCCGGTCGCGCAGGCCCTCGTATCCGATCGTCCCGCGTCGAGCATTTAACGGATGATAAAGTGGCCGGGACAGGGCCAGCTTTTGATTGGCAACGTTGTCAAACGGCGGCCCGATCGCGCCTCTTGCCGTTGCGTGGCAGCGCGGTGCGGTGAGGTCAGCGGCTCAGGAATTCCTTGAGCTGTACTTTCAGGGATTCGATGCAAGTCACGCGGCCAGGCCGAGTAGCCGTTCCGTCGTGGCCTGAATTTCCGCCTCAGTTGGACAGGGCAAATCCGCCAGGAACGCGCCATGTCCCGAATGGCATTAAGGAACTTTCGCTAACCGGCGATCTATCCGGGACTTGAGATCACCGGGGGGCTCCCGGCATCATAAGGTTATCACACAACCCGTGATGGACGAGGCCCCCCGATGTCTCAACGAATTCCTAACGCGCTGCGGCGGCTTCGGCAAGACCTCAGTCCCTACCTCGACGAGGCGGACGTCCGCGACCTCTGCAAGCAACAGGGGCACCGCTGGCGGCGCGATGCCCTTCTGACTCCCTTCACCACCATCCTCTGGTTCGTCATTCAGGTTCTTCACGGCAATACGGCCCTGACCCACGTCACGCACAAGGCCCGCCGCACGTTCTCCGAGTCGGCCTCTTGCCAGGCCCGCGCCCGGTTGCCCCTGGCCGTCGTCCGCGCCCTGCTCGGGTTCGTGATCCGTGCCCTTGTGCCCCACACCGAGATCGAGGGCCGCTGGCACGGGCATCGGACCTTCCTGATCGACGGCTCGGCGTTCTCCATGCCCGACACCCCCGAACTCCAGCGGCACTTCGGCCAGCCCGGCAACCAGCAACCCGGCCGCGGGTTCCCCGTCGCCCGAATTCTGGCGTTGTTCCACGCCGGGACGGGCCTGCTGCGGGATGTCGTCGCGACGCCGCCACGGTCCCACGAGATGGGCCAACTCGATGCCGTCCATCCCACGCTCGAAGCCGGGGACGTCCTGGTCGGCGATCGCGGCTTTTGTTCCTTTGCTCACCTGGCCCTGGTGCTCGGTCGCGGCGTGCAGGCCGTGTTCCGTGTCCACCAGAAGCAGATTGTCGACTTCACGCCCGGCCGGCCGCACACCGGCCTCCGCGGCCAGAAACCGATCGCGGGACGACCACGCGCGTTGGTTGCGTGCTCTGGGCGGGTTCGATCAGGTGGTCGAGTGGATCAAGCCGAAGGCCCGCCCGGCCTGGATGAGCGTCGAGTTGGCCCGCCTGCCCGAGACGATCCCCGTGCGTGAGTTGCCGTACAACGTCGGCCGGCCGGGCTTCCGCACACGCACGGTGACCCTGGTGACGACGTTGCTCGACGCCGAGGCCTGCCCGCTGGAAGCGTTGGATGGCCTGTATGGAACTCGGTGGAAAGTGGGGGAGTATTTACGTGATTTGGAGCAGAGCTTGAAGATGGATGTGTTGCGTTGCAAGACGGTTGACGGGGTGCTCAAGGAATTGATGGTCCATGCGATCGAGTCCGATCTGGTTCGGCTGGTGATGGGTGCGGCGGCACGGCGGCAGCGGGTGGCGGTGGACCGGATCAGCTTCGTCGACGCGTTGCGGTGGTTGCGGGACGCGAAGCCCGGAGAGGCGATGCCGCGGCTGGTGGTCAACCCCACTCGGCCCGGCCGGTGCGAGCCTCGGGTCCGGAAGCGGCGTCCCAAGCCGTATCCCCGGATGAAAAAACCGCGGCAGGAACTGCGCAAAGACTTGTTGGCAAAGGACATTGCGGCATTAGCTTGATGCCATTCACCTCCGCCCCCTTTTTTAGCGTCCAGTCGCCGCATCGCGAGGTTATGCACTTACAGGTGTGGATGTTCCGTCCCCTGTTCCCCTCCTTAACATTGTCGGATGCCTTCCCCACATTTTCTCAACACCACGTTGACGGCCGGAGGCCACGGCCTACAACAAACCGCGGTGGTGATGCGGTTGCATCGCTCAATATATTAGACCCGAGCCTCTGGCTCATCGAGAAAGGACGGATGCAATGAAGGTCCCGAAGGCGGTTGCCCTGGGGTTGCTGATCGTTGGCGGCGTGAACTGGGGCCTCGTCGGCCTGGCGAACTTCGACCTGGTCAAGCTCGTCACGACGGGCAATGGGGCGGTCCTGGACGGCTACTCCAACATCGCGGGCAAGGTTGTCTACGGACTCGTCGCGGCGGCGGGCCTCTACGCCTGCTCGTTCTACGCGCAGTCGAACCGCCAGGTAACGGCCTGAAGCGATCGGCCCGGGTGGTCAAGCCGCCCGACGCTTCGGCTGGAGCCCCACCTCCATCCCGGCCGAGGGGCCGAAGTCGAGCGAACGGGAGGGGCGCACCCCGGATCAGGAGGCATGGGGCCGGGAAATGCCTCCGGCCCTGTCCCGGCCATCCCGCCGCCTCACGCCCAGGTTCAGCGGGTCCCGGCCGCCGACCGATCGCCTTGATGTTCCCGGGAGTCGCCCGCGGCGGCCGGGGCCCGCTTCGGCGCACGGTTAGGCGGCGGTTGGCTGGGGTCGAGGCCGGCCCCAGCCAACCGTCGGTAGTCGGGCGAAGGCGGGGCAGTTGAGGGGATTCTGAAGCCGATGCGGGCACCGATCCGCGACTCCTGATGGTGCACGGCTCAGGACGAGGTCCGGTTGCCGATCGACGTGGTGACGTCGGCGATCCTCCCGGAACCCGTAAGCGCCACGTGGAATCGGCGCTCCCCGTGGAGCTGGTGCATGGTGACGTGATAATTCTCGCTCACCTTGGCCAGGTAAGGGCGTCCTCGGGCGACTTGGGGACCCGGAGCTTCCCCCAGGAGCCGTCCCCGAGGTACAGAACGCCGTTCTTCTCGTCGATCTTGCCGTCGGTCAGGGGATGCGTGCGCTTGAAGGTGTGATCGTGATGCTCCAGGGCGATGTTCACCCGGTAGCGCTCGAAGAGCGGGCTCCATCGCTTGCGCTGCTCCGCCCCCGCCCCGTTGTCCCCGCGGTCGCCCCAGGGGTCGCGGTACGACGGGTAGCAGGGGACGTGATAGATGGCGAAGACGTGGGGATGGTCCTCGCGATCGGCCAGGGTCTTCTCCAACCAGTCGGCCTGCTCGCCGCCGATCGGGGAGAGGTGCCCCGTGTCCAGCAGGACCAGGCTCAGGTAATCGCCGAAGTCCAGCACGCCGTAGCTGGTCTCCTCGAAGAGGGCGTCGAACACGGAGAGGTAGCTCCCCGCCGCGTTCCTCGACCTGTCGCGCTTGCTGTCCACCTCATGATTGCCCAGGCATGTCACCAGCGGGATCAGCCTCCCCTGCGAATCGACCATCGTCTCGTGGTAGTTCCGCAGGAACCTCAGGAAGGTCTCGGGAGACCGCCCGTTGTCGTAGGCCACGTCTCCCCCGATCACGACGAAGTAGGGGTCCTGCTTCGCCGCGAGCCTGTTCGAGTTCTTCGCCTCGTCACCGGTCCCGGCATCGCCGCCGCTGACGAAGCGGAACTCGTCGGTCGCCCTGGCGGGCATCGTGCGGAACCGATACGTGGGCGATGACGAACCGACCTGGAACCTGTACTCCGCGCCGGGGGTCAGCCCCGTGAGCTCGCAGCGATGGACGACCTGATCCGTGCCCGGGAAGGGCTTGATGGCGGCGGCCGCCGATCGCCAGACCTTGCCATCCAGCGGGACGTACTGGATCGAGGCCCCATTCCCGGGGCGTGAATCCCCGACCCATTGGATGACGATGGTCGTCGTCGGGTCCTGTCGCCAGGTCAAGAACAGCGAACCCAGAGGCCCCTCGTGATCCTCGCCTTCGATCTCCCGAGCGATCGTGTCCCCGCCCCACATGGGCAGGCCGAGCGCGGCGACACCGAGCGAAGCTCCGAGGAATCGGCGGCGATTGAATGGCTGCACCAGAAGGCCCTCGACGGATGAAGACAGAAAGACGCCCTTCGGAGGAGGCCATCATGGCGGAGCGATCGTCAAAAATCTACCGCGGAGGCTCACCGATCGCCAAGAACAGAAAACCGGGACATCGCGCGATTCCGAGCCCGCTCGGGTTGAGTTGGAGATGGCAAATCAGCCAAGGACGCGCGATGTCCCTGTTTTCCTATCCGCGCCACTCGTCAGCCTGATTCCCATATGGTGGTCTTTTTTCTCTCCATTTCCCCGTCCTTCCTCGCCATTCGGGCATGGTGGGTACGATCAGCTCAGATGTTCCTTGAAGAACGCGATCGTCCGCCCCCAGGCGAGTTCCGCGGCCTGCTTGTCGTAGCGCGGGGTCGTGTCGTTGTGGAACCCGTGATTGACGTCCGGGTAGATGTGGGCCTCGTATTTCTTGTTCGAGGCCTTGAGCGCCTTCTCGAAGGCGGGCCACCCCTCGTTGATGCGGGTGTCCAGGCCCGCGTAATGGATCAGGAGCGGGGCCTCGATCCTGGGCACGTCCTCCGGCCTGGGGTTGGCGGCCGTAGAACGGCACCGCCGCCGAGATCGTCTCGGGGATCCGCACGGCGAGCGTGTTGACCATGCCCCCGCCGAAGCAGAAGCCGACCGCGCCGACCTTCCCGGTCGAATTCGGGTGCGTCTTGAGGAACTCGGCCCCCGCGATGAAGTCCTCCGTCATCTGGGCGGGGTCGAGCTTCGCCTGCATGGCGCGGCCCTCGTCGTCGTTCCCCGGGTATCCGCCCAGCGGGCGTCAGCGCGTCGGGGGCGAGCGCCAGGAACCCCTGGACCGCCAATCGCCGCGCGACGTCCTCGATGTACGGGTTCAGCCCGCGATTCTCATGGATGACGAGGACCGCCGGGAACTTCGCGCCCTCGGCCTTCGGGCGGGCGAGGAGGCCCCGGATCTTCCCGCCGCCCTTGGGAGACTCATAGGTGACGTATTCGGCATGGATCCGCGCGTCGTCGGGCGCGACCTGCTGGGCGAGCGCGTAGTTGGGGCTGAGCCGTGCGAGCAGCGCCTCGGCGGTGATGCCGCCGACGGCGAAGGCCGCCGCCCGACGGGCGAACTCGCGACGGCCCACGCGGCCGTGCGCGTAGTCGTCATAGAGGTCGAGCAGTTCCTGGTCGAAGTCCTTGGCGTGTTCTCGTTCCATGGAGGTTCTTCCTTCGAGGATGGCGTGATGTCGATCGGGCGGAGATGCCCATCTACCCTTGAGGAATCAGAATGTCCCCTTCGACTTCCCGCTCCCTAGGCGTGCCCGCTCAACGGATAAGCCGGTCGTACTCCGCGTGCGATCCGATCCAGAACCAGGTGATGGTGTCGCCGTCTAGCAGGCCCAACGCTCGCCATCCTTTGCCGACCCGAACCGAGTACATCGCCTCGTGGTTGTGAATCCGCTTGAAGCGCACGCCCGGATGAGACGGGTCGACCTTCCAGAGACGGTAACTCTTGCGGGCCTGATCCTTGACCGCATCGGGCAGCTCGGCGAAGTATGCCAGGAAGTCCTCCGCGATTCGCGAATTCACAACTCGTCGATCCCGACGTCCCGGACACGACCGTCCGCGATGTCCCGCCTCACCTTCGCGGCCAGCTTCGACAATTGGTCCTGCGAGTTGGCGAACGTCTCGTCCCAACGGCGGTCGTCGGCGAGTACTTCCAGGATAAGTGTGGCGATTGCGTCCTGCTCGGACGCGGGGAGCTTCCGGGCCTCTTCAATGGCTTGATCCAAGAGTTGAGTCATCCGCCGGCTTCCTCAGATCGTCGTAGGAACCTCACTCCCGAGGATCATACCCAAAAAAACTCGCGGTATGCTAGCACCCGATCCAGGGCTGCCGGGGTCCGGTGCAGCGCGAGGTTAACCCCCGAGGGAAAAATCGGAGGGAAAAATCGGTGTCAGGGAAAAATCGGGGGAAAAATCGGTGTCAGTTCATATTTATCCGGCAATTTCTCCCTGATTAAAATGAACTGACACCGGTTTTCCCTTGCGCAATTCCGAGCCCTCTCGGGTTGGGTTGGAGATGGCAAATCCGCCAGGAACGCGCTATGTCCCCGTTTTCATTTGTCCTATGTCCCCGTTTTCCTTTGTCCCCGTTTTCCTTCGAGAGAAGTCCGGGGTAACGAAGACGTTACCCCAGCCACCCGCCGCTCAGGCTGTGCGACGGGATCGAAGTAGGCCCGTCGCCACGAACCCGAGGCCCAGCAGGAGCAGGCTCCTCGGCTCGGGTATGACCCGGACATGGACAAGGTTGTTCTGCAAGATCTGCAAGAAGGGGGGGGTTAGCCCCACGTTTGCCGATCCCCCGAATCGGATCGTGTGGTCCCCGGGGGCCAACGGCGTCAGGCCCACCCAGTAGCCGTCCAGGACGGCCGGGAAGATCGAGGCGGGGTAGCTGGCCGCGTCGAAGGGATTGCCGATGCCGAACGTCGGATCAAGCTTGAAATAGAGGCTCAGGTTATCCGGCGAGGAAAGGACATTGGTAAACGGGGCGTTCGGGTCAGTCACCTGACGGTAGCCCAGCAACTCGGTTATCGACCGGACGGATACGCCGTCGACCTCGAGGAACAGCGATTGGACCTGGCTCGGGGGCATGGCGATCAGGTCGAGCAAATCCGGCACGGAGTCCGTGTACGGGACGGAAAACGGGGGGCGTGTTGCGGTCGGGTCAATCTCCCCCGTGTTATCGAGATAGAAGTTTAACAACGGAAAAAACAGGGTCGTCCCCGGTTCGATCGTGATCGACCGCTCGGAGCTCGTTTCGAACGACCCGGCGAGGTAGAGTACCGACCCAACCTGTGCGCGTAGGGCATCGTCCCCCGTCGCGTCCAGAATCGGGTTGCTGGCCTCCGGCAGGTTAAACATCGTCTGCCACCAAAGCTCGGCCTGGCGCAACTGCGTCCGACCGTCAATCGTCTCACTTGGGTCGACGACGTCCGCGCGAGTGACAAGCGCGAGGGGCCCGACGGTAAAGAAAGCCGCGATCGTGAGGGCCGAACACGCCACCCGGGCGCGGCGACGGCCGGTCAAATCGGTCGAATTTCTCATAGAATTGAACTCTCCATTCCTGTGTCAGGGCGATCTATTGTAGACGATACGCACCCTAACAGCCACGAGCGTTCAATGCAACGAATATTCATGAATACACAACGATTGTGCATGTCCTAACAGAAGAAAAAAGGGGGACGTAGCGCGATAATCGATAAATGCGCTACGTCCCCCTTTTCCCGTCCTTAGTGAAGAACGAACCATACTATGGGTTGACCGCTTTTCCTTTTTTCTACGCGGGTTGCGGATTAATGAGCTGTTCCGCGCGGCGGTGCGGCCATGCCAAGAGTTCGCATCAGGCTGCAATAAGCTTCTTGGCCCGCAAGCCAGTGATTGAATGGAAACATGATTCGGGCCGTGGCTGGAGCTTGAGAGACCTGCTGCGTCACCGCAATCGGGTTGCCCATCAGTGCGGATTGAATGCTGATCCCATAGGAAGCGTAAGCCGAAGCAACCATCTGCAGACCTCGCGCCGCCATTTCAGACTCATAGCGCGCGGACAGCCGGACCGCCACGGCCACGATTCGAGCGCATGCGTCGAGCACAACGCGTTGGATCTTCTGCCTGCGGCCATCGTAAGGAGTAGAGAAAACGAAACCCCATAGAAGGCGTTCCCGTTCGCCGGCCTGTCTGGTTTCGTTCAGGTTTCGCCTGTCGCATACGGCAAAAGCGGCATTCACGATTGTGTCCACGTTGATGGCGTCCGCCGCAGCGGCCAGATTCAACGAGATGGCTCGTCGGAGCACTCGGATGTTGTCTTCGGTCGGATCGGGAGATTGATACACCTGTTGGAGACCCGCCAGCGCGGGCACCCCCGATCCGGCAAAGGACATCACTCGGATCGCCACTGTAGCTTCCGGCGCCATCAGCGAGGTGGATGCCCATATAACATTGCCTGCGAGTGAAATCCAGGCGTAGGCGGATGTCGCTTCACCGGCTGGGGCATGCACCTGCCCCAGTGCCGCCTCGCTCTCCGTCCGCCAGAGCGTAATAAAGTTCTGCGTGGCGGCGCGCAATTCGGTTCTCACCAAAGCTTCAGCCTGTGGATTCATACTGTACGCCTCTTAACTTCCATCGATGTCGAGTTTTTCACGATATCAGTCGTTGACCTTTTCCAGGCCGTCGCCTGTCGCGTAGATGAAGAGGGCGATTCGGGTGTCGCCACCCGCGCGGAACTGTTGGCTGCCGGGATACACGAACGCTTCGAATTCCGTGGCGAGTTGCTTGTTCTGCTTCTCGCGCTCCTCAGCGAACTCTGCTTCGCCCGCTTCTGGAGTTCCTCATCCCGTCCGGCGGTAGCGAGGCCCGGAAGCAGCCTGTCCTTGCTGGCCGCCGGCTCGGGCTTCGTGCCATCTGGAGGCGGGTGGCCTTCCTAAGTAGGCCCTGTTGCAGCCAAGAAAGCCCGACAGGACAAGCATCGAGAGAGCAAGAGCATACCCTCCAAAGCTAACTGTCGTCGGTGCATCCTCCAAAGACGAATGTGGCTTGCGGCCTAACAAGTATTCGGCCGCTGAACGGGCGTGTTGTATCACGCCCGATTGGCCGTGAAATCCCGAACGTCTGGCAATTATCCCGATCCGTTATGCGCTTTGCAACGAGCAAATCGGCATGACGCGGATTTTACGGAATGTCTCGGATCGTGATATCATGCCCATGCGGCTCGATCCGGTTCGCGAGGCGACCCCTCCGTCCAAGCCTCCCTTGACTGGCTGAGGAGGCTTCGGTCAGGAACGGGGGCCGGGGAGCAGGCGGCCGAGGACCGAGGGGCGGGGGCTTGGGGCGCGGGCCGGGGGGGCGTCGGGGCTTGGGGCGCGGGCTGGGGGGATGGCGGGGAGCGGCGGGACGGGCGCCGGGGTGTAGCCGGGGGCGGCGGGGCCGGGCGGGGTGGATCGGCGGCGGTCGCGCGGGGTGATGGGGGGGCGGTCGCTGGTGGTCGTGTTGGACTCGTCGCGGTCGGCCAGGCGGCGGACGGCCGTCGAGGCGCGGGACCAGACGTCGGGCAGCGGCTCGGGGTCGACCCGGGGGGCGACCAGCGGGCCGGTGACGTGGATGTCGACGACCCGGCCGGTCGCCTCGCGCATCGCCGGGCCGACCAGCGGCAGCGGGACGCTCGCTGCGGCCGTACAGCGGGCTCAGGCGGAGGTCCAGGTCCTGGTCGCCCACCAGCTCGACGGTCCCGGAGCCGAGCAGGCTGAAGGCGTCGCCGGTCAACTTGATCGGGTCGAGCACCGCCTGGCCGTTGCCCAGGGCGATGCCGACGTACACCTCGTCGAAGGCGGTGCGGGTGGGCGGGCCGGAAGTTCGGCACCTTGGCCCAGCTCAGGTACATCGGCAGCTTGCCCAGGTCCCCCTGGCGACGACCGCCGCGAAGCCGTCGCCCCGTGACGGTGCGCAGGTCGTTGCCCTCGCCTTCCAGGTCGAGCTGGCCGGAGACCTTGCCGCGGAGGTCCTGCCGGCCGCGGACGGTCATGGTGTAGCGGGTCAGGTCGGCCTCGGCCAGCTCCATGTGGGCCTCGAACCGCGGGGTGGCGTCGAGGCTCACGGCCACCCGGCCGAGGACCCGGCCGCCGAGCACCTGCCCCTGGATGTCGTCGAACCGGGCCCAGTCCTGGTCGATGACCAGCGGCGAGCGCAGTTGGGTGACCTGCTGCCCCTGGAGCCGGATGCTCGCCAGGTCGACGAACCCGCGCACGGTCAGGTCCTGGCCGTCGGACGAGCCCGAGAGGTCGCGGACCTCCCCCTGGAGGTCTTCCAGCGGCATGCCGGTCTGGATCGTGTTGCCGCTGAAGACGACGATGCCGTTCTCCCAGTCGCAACGGGCCGGCACGCCGGGCCGGCCCGACCAGTCGATCGCCAGGTCGCCGCGGAGCATCAGCGTCCGGCCGTCGTCGAGCCGCTGGGCGAACTCGGCCATCACCGGCGGCATCAGCTTGCGCAGCTCGGCGTCGAGCCGCAGCTTCGTCACCAGCAGGTCCCGCACCGCCAGGTGGAACGCGCCGGTGTCTTCCTGGAGGACGACGGTGCCGCTCTTGCAACTGACCGGCGCCTCGCGGAACACGCACGTCACGTCGCTCATGGTGACGGTGCCGTCGTCGAAGACGAACGTGCCGGCGACGTTGCTCCATCGAGCGGCAGGCGGATCTCCCGGCCGGGCCTCGGGCGGCCGTCGGGGCCGGGGAGGATCGGCGTCAGGACCAGCCGCACGCGGGTCTCGGCCGGTTCGGGGACGACGGTCAGGTGGTAGTGCGGCACGTGGTCCGGGCCGGTGCGGATGTGCGCCTCGACCCGGCTGGCGCCGCTCGGGTTGAGCGTCTCCCAGGTCTTCTGCCATTCCGGCGGCAGGGCGTCGCGCAGCTGCTGGTCGAACTCCAGGTGATCGGCGCTGATGGCCAGCTCGACATCGGGCAAACGGCCGGGGACCGTCTGGCGGACCTGGCCGGAGGCCTCCAGCACCGCCCGGCCGTTGCGCCCGCGCATGTCGTGGAAGGTCCAGCGGTCGGGCTTCAGGTCGAGGTGGCCGGTCAGGCTGTCGATCGGGTACGGCATGCCGACCCATCGGAGCATGAAGCCATCGTTGAGATCCAGCTCGGCGTGCATCGCGACGCCGTCGGCGTCCGCGTTGGGCGGGGCCTCCGGGTCGCCGGGGGGCCAGCGGCGGAAGTGGACGACCCCGCGCACGGTGCCGTCGGGCTCGAAGTCGCGGACGACCTTGGCGACCTCCGGCGGCAGGGCCGCCATCAGGGCGCCGTCGACGGGCAGCGCCGAGGCCTCGAAGTCGATGTCGACGACCGCGTCGTCGCCGGGGTCGCGGATCGTCCCCTTGCCGGTCAGCGTGCCGCCGACGATCGTCTCCAGGTCGAGCGCGATGGTCGGACCGTTCCCAGACGATCGTCCCGCGGACCTGCCGGAGCGGGTAGGGGAACTTGAAGTACTCGACCCCCACGTCCCGGCATCGCACGCTCATGCCGAACCGAACCGGCGCCGTCGGGGCGGTCCCGCACGAGATGGCGCGGCGACGTCCACCCAGCCGCTCGGCCGGAAGTCCTGCCAGAAGCTCGGCGTACTCCGTCGGCGTGGCGCGCCGAAGTTCCTCGCCCAGCTCCAGCTCGGTGGCGCTGACGGTCAGGTCCATCGGGCCGGCCTTCGGGTCGTCGATCGAGAGCGTGCCCTGGACCGACACCCGCGTCTTGCCGTAGCGGCCCGGGCGCTCTCCAGCTGCATCAGGCCGTCGCGGACGCTGGCCACGACCTCCAGCCCGGAGAGCGCGAACGGCAGGTCGTCGCGGGTCAGGGTGCCGCCCCGCAGCCGCAACCGGCCGCGCGTAGCGCAGGGGCTCGGCCGCCGTCGGGATCGTAGGTCAGCCCGTCGAGGTCCAGGTCGATCTCGCCGCCGGAGAGTCCAAGCTGGTGGAACGCGGCGCGGTCCGCGTCGTCGGGCAGGCAGCGGCAGAGCGATTCGGTCAGCGCCAGCCGGGTCATCGAGCCCCGGCTCAGCGCGAGCCGTCCCGTGCGTCGGTCCAAGGTCCCCTCGAACTGCAAACGGTCGAACGGCCCGCCGCGGGCCTCGCCCTCGATGCGCATCGGCCCGCCCTCGCGGCTCGGCTCGGCACGCAGCGAAACCCCCTGCAGGATCATCACCGGCGGGCCGGCCCCGGTCTCGTCGTGAAGCTCGATCGTGCCGTTGAGGACCTGGACCGTCGGCATGGTATCCAGCGGCGGCGCCGGCCAGGGGTCGGCCAGCAAGCCCTCCAGGTTCCAGTCGCCATCGGGCCGCCGTCGCAATCGCAACACGGGCTGGGTGGCGATGATCTCCTTCGGCTGGAACTCCCCATGCGCCAGGGCCTTCAGATCATGGCGGATGCTCACCCACGCCACCTGCGCGGTGGGAAAGAACACCGGCGCGCCGTCCGTGCCGGTCCCCAGCACCTGGCGGAGCCGCACCTGGGAGAGCGTCACCTCGCCGACGAACGGCCGCACCCGCACCCGTCCCACTTCCAGGCTCGACCCGGGGAAGTACCGGGGCGCCTCGGCCCGGATCAGCGCCGCCAGGGTGTCGCTGTCGGTGACGTACGAGTAGGCGAACCCCACCGCCCCGGCCAGGATCGACAGAACCAGCACCACCCCCCAGAACAGAACCTTCCGCAGCCGGAACGTCCGGCCCCTCGGCAACTCAGCCGCTGTCGACATCGGCACGGCCCTCCGTGGCCTGGGGGTCGGGAAGACGATCGGGAAGAAGACTCACGCAAA
This sequence comes from uncultured Isosphaeraceae bacterium, assembly GCA_963779675.1. Classification (GTDB taxonomy): domain Bacteria; phylum Planctomycetota; class Planctomycetia; order Isosphaerales; family Isosphaeraceae; genus CAVZZM01. The sequence continues at coordinate 478,647 of CAVZZM010000007.1, read as the reverse complement.
GTCGCAAAGCCGCCAAGAAATCCAAGAAATCAAGAACCCACGGACATGACCAAAAGACCGTGAGCCCGATTCGCCTTCGCGGCCTGGCGGCCTGGCGTGAGTCTTCTTCATTCCGGCCTTCCTTTGCGACTTTGCGACTTTGCATGAGTCTTCTTCAGCCCGATCGCCACCAGCCCCAGGGCCGGGACGAACCCGGGGATGCGGTAGCGGATCGAGCTGACGAAGACCATGTGGATCGCGGCGAAGTACAGGACCGGGGCGGCCAGGATCATCAACGCGCGGGGGTCGCGACGACGGTCCCAGGCCCCGACGATCGCCAGAACATAAAGCGGGACAACGACTAGGGCGCTTGCAAGGGCCACCCAGGGCGAGCGCGACCGTTTCGAGGTTCGGCCAGGGGGACCAGTACCGCGCCGCCTTGATCGCCGCCAGTTCGAGCACCCGAACGGGATGCCGCGGGCGAAGGCCAGGGCCCGGGCCGACAGGATGGCGTCCTGGGCCTCCTCGTGCAAGGCGCGGACCTCGGGCTCGTTGAGGAAGCTCATGTCGCTGGCGCCGGTGGCGCGGGGGTTCAGGCCGTCGTACAGGCTCGCGCCCGACCACAACGCCGTCGGCACGAACCGGCCGAAGACTCGCTCGTTCCGCACCCACCAGGGGGCCATGATCGCCGATAGTCCCAGAACAACCGCCAACGACCCGGCCAGCGCCCGGCCCCGGGGCCTCCACCCGACACCCGCGAACGCCACCCACGCCCCCAGCGCCAGCGGCGGGAACAGCGCCCAGGACGGTTTCGTCAACACCGCCGCGCCCCAGGCAACGCCCGTCGCAACCGCTTTGAGAAAATATCCTTGCGCTCTCCCCTGCTCCGCCGAGGGGGACCAGATCACCGACAGCCCCCAGAGCCCCAGCAGCATCAAAGGCAGGAACAACGCCTCGGAGAGCAGCACGGCGGAGGTCGCCACCGTGTACGGCTCGACGGCCACCAGCGCCGCGGCAATCAGGGCGGGCGTCCCGAGCGAACACCGCGACGGGGTGCTTCCAGGGTCCGCTCTTTCCCCCCCAAATTGTGAGGACGTGTCGGGTTCGGGGGCTCCGTTCACCACCCGCCGCACCAGCCGGTACACCACCCAGATGCAAGACGCCCCCAGCGCCGCCTGGACCAGCCGGGCCGGCAGGGTGCGATCGCCGAAGAGGCCCTGACAGGCGGCCAGGAACAGCGGGTAGCCGGGGGCGCGCAGGGCGAAGTGGGGCACGCCCCACTGCGACACCTCGTAGGGTGCCCCCAGCCGGATCGCCTCGCCCAGCCGCCAGTAGAGATCGGTGTCGGGAAACAGCCAACGCACGCCCCTCCGCGCCGCGGCCCAGGTTGCCGCGTCGGCCGCCAGCACCCGGACAAACAGCCCGAGTTCCACCAGCAGCGCCAGCCGGATCGTCGCGCGGGGCGTTGACGCCGTTTCCGTCATAAGTGTCGGCACGTCCGAGGGAGTCGAAACGGGCAGTCCACGCCCCGGTGTGACGGTCGAGATAGGTCCGGGGATGGTACGACGGGTCCCCGCCGCGGTCAATCGCAACCCTCGGGGCCATCCGGGTCGGCCGCCTCCCAGCGCAGGCCGAGCGTCCGACGGGTCGCCTCGGTCCGCCTGACCCGGTCGGCGATCCGGTGCCCGACGAGCCAGACGATGCCCCGGGCGTCGCAAACCAGCGGCACGGCGCCGCGGTCGTCCCGCGAAACGCCCCGACCGCGGAAGAAGTCGTTGAGCGGCATCGACTTGCCGTCCATCCCGAGCGGGTCGAAGCGGTCGCCGTCGCGGGCGCCCGGACTTCGAGGACCGGCGGGCCGTCGGGGTCGCGAACTGACGCCAGGGCCTCGAAATCGACCCGCTCGTCGCATGGAACGGACGGGTCGAGCGTCGCCACGATCCGCCCGGCACCCCAGCGGACCGAACCGGGAACCGGGAACGCGATGGGGTCGCGACGGGGATGCGCCACGACGGCGGCCGGGTCGGTGCCCCGCGACCGGACGAGCCGGAGGACGTCGCCCGAGGGCCAGACCTCGACCCCTCCCCCGATCGAGAACCGACCCCGCCTCTCACTCACACACGCGGCCAGCGCCGCCAGTGACGGGCGGTCATCGCCCCCTCGGGCCATCGGCATTGCCGCCAGGCCAGGCGAATGACCTCCACCCTTTCGGCGGTCGGCAGTCGGTTCAAGACCGTTATCAGGAGGACGATCGTGTTCGGCCCCGACTCAAACAGGGCCTCCTCGACCCGTCGCGACCGCGTGCGTTCCCGACGCCGCTGCTCGGACCCGGCGATCTGCCCCAGCCGGACCAGGGCCTCGGCGACCTTCGGGTTGTACTCGTCGGCGAGCCTCGGCAGCAGGTTGTGGCGAATCCGGGCGCGGGTGCGGGCGGTGTCGGTGTTGGTGGGGTCCTCCCGGTAGGGCTGGTCGAGGGCCGCCAGGTAGGCCCGGATCTCGGCCCGCGTCGTAACGAGCAGGGGCCGGACGAGCGTCAACGACCCCGACAGCCGACGCCGCGACGGCATGCCGGACAGGCCGCGCAGGCCGGTGCCTCGAACGATTCGGTGCAGGATCGTCTCGGCCTGGTCGTCGCGCGTGTGCCCGACGGCGATTGCCGAGGCTCCCTGTTCCCGGGCGACCTGGGCGAGCCAGTCGTAGCGGGCCGTCCGGGCGTCGGCCTCGAAGTGGCTCGACCGCCTCGGCGCCCAGTGGCCCAGCGCGAACGGCAGATCGAGCGCGGCGGCCAGTTCCGCCACGAACCGGGCATCAGCCGCCGACTCCGGCCGCGCCCCGTGGTCCAGGTGGGCGACCGTCAACTCCAGGCCGACCTCCGGCGCCAGCGCGTGCAGGATTCGCAACAGCCCGACGCTGTCCCCGCCCCCCGAGACGGCCACGACGACGCCGGCACCGAGGGCGTCCCGCCGCCGGTCGAGGAACCGGCGGACGCGATCGAGGAGCGGTTCGGGAGGGTGCGTCGGCATCGGACGATCCACGAGTCTCCGGGCGCGGCGTTCGCCGTGGGCCGGCGTCGCGCCATCCATTATACTGATCGGCATGATGCCCGAACTGCTCGACGTCCTGCGCTGCCCCCGGTGCCGGGGAAACCTGTCCGCCCCGGGCGACGTTCTGACCTGCGCCGGCTGCGGCCGATCGTACCCGATCGAGGGGGGGGTGCCCCGGTTCGCCGGCCAGCAGTACGCGGCCAGCTTCGGCCGGCAATGGAACCGTTACGACGTCGCCCGGGACGAGGAGGACGAGGCGGTTTTCCGGGTCAAGACGGGGCTCGAACCTCGCGACCTCACCGGCAAGCTCGTGCTCGACGCCGGTTGCGGCGGCGGTCGCTATGCCCGCTTGCTCGGGCGGTTCGGGGCGAACGTGGTGGGGGTGGACCTCAGCGACGCCGTCGAGAAGGCCGCCGCGCTGTGCGACGACCTGCCGAACGTCGCCATCGTGCAGGCCGACCTGCTCGCGCTGCCGCTGGCCGAAGGCGTCTTCGACGCCGCCTTCTCGATCGGCGTGCTGCACCACGGCCCCGACCCGCGCGGGGCGTTCGCCGCGGTGGCCCGTCGGGTGAAGCCGGGGGGACGGCTGGCCGTCTGGCTGTATCGGCGGAACACGCCCCCCCAGGAGTGGCTGAACAGCACCCTGCGCGCGGCGACCACCCGCATGCCCCCCCGTTGGCTCGAATGGGGCTGCGCCGGGCTGGGGCTGGTGGGCGGGGTGCCGGTCGCCCGCCAGACGCTGAACAAGGTGGCCAACTTCTCGAACCACCCGGACTGGACCCTGCGCGTCTGCGACAACTTCGACTGGTACGCGCCGCGGTACCAGTCGCATCACACGATCGACGAATTGACGCGCTGGTTCGCCGAGGACGGGTACGACGACATCCAGGAACTGGCCCCCGCCCGGACAGGACGGCTCTACGACTGGGCCTACCGCCACGACCTGATCGTCGGCAGCGGCGTGAACGCGGCCGGCACGCGTCGGGCGTGATGTCTCGGGAGCGTCGACGATGGCACGTCCCGATGGCTACCCCGACCGCTACGCTCAGGTCGTACGCCGCGGCGATCGGATCGGCCTCTACGTCTCGGCGGTGGCCCTGGCGGTGGCGGTGCCGGTGACAATGCTGGCGGTGCTGGGGCCGGGATCGCAATGGCGGCGGCTCGATCTGCTCGCGGCGGCCCTCGACGCCGTCGCCCTGCTGATCGTGCTGGGCAACATCATGAGCAGCATCGACGTCCGGACCGTCCGCGTGTTTCCCTACTTCGAGTCGGAGGTCGGCGAGATCCATACGTTCCTCCACGGCAAGGCGCTGGCCCGGCACGTCAAGGAACTGGACGAGCTGGCACAGTCGCGGGGCGTCCGGCCGCTCTCGGAGTTCGGCTTTCACGACGACCTGGACGGCGAGGCGCTCGTCTGGCACGACCCGGCCGACGGCCTGGCGACGTTCGACACGCTCCTTGACGCACTGCGGGACGGGGCGGAGATCGACGAGCGGCCGGCCGTCATCGCCGACATCGAGCACATCGTCCACGCCCTGAACCGCGCCCTGCGCAGGGCATCCGCTTCTGCCTGCTGCTCTGGCACGGCAACGGCACGTCCGGCCACGAGTGGGCGATCCGCCGGGGGACGGCGTTCTGAGCGATTTCCGCGGGACAGGCGCGCCTTCCTCGTGAATTTCGGGTAGGATGGGCGCCGTAAAACAAGTCTCCGAACCTTGTCGACCCCGGGAGAACGGACCCGATGGTGTCATCGTCGCGACCCTGGCGGCCGTGGGTTGGCCTCCTGATCCTGTTCGGTCTTCTCGTCGGATCAAATCCGGTCGCTCGCATCTCGAAGGGCGAGCCTGTTCCCCCGACGATCGATGAGGAACGACTACCGGCGGGTCGAATCCTGGTCGAGATCAGCGAGGAGGGAATCCCGGAGGAGATCGAGTGGCCCACCACGGACCCCGACGTGACGGAATCCTACACCGTTGACGCGTTCGGCCTGTTTCGGGTGCCTCATGCGTACATCGACACCGGCATCCGGGCCGACCGGGCGAACCCGTTCCTGCTCCGCGCGGTGGCGCGGGTGGAATTGCCGGCGGGGCGGCATCGCCTGCTCTTGCGAGGTCGAGGGGCCACTCGGCTGTTCATCGACGGGCGCAACTCCTCACCACACCGTTCCCGCCCCCGATCACCGACGGCCACACGCCGATCCGCACCGACTACCTGGACCTCGGCCCCGATTTCCGCTTCGCCCCGCCCGGGAACCGGGAGTCGTGGATGACCTTCGAGACCAACGGCGGGTCGCACCTCGTCATCCTGGAAACGATCATCGGTGGCCGTCGCGGCTCGGGCCTCCTGCGGCCGGAACCCGGAGAGACAGTCGTCGCCTGGTCGCCGGAGGGCTCCGAATCGTTCCGCCTGCTGACCCCCGGCCTCGATCGCGTGATTCCCTATGACGACGTCGGTTGGGGCCGTTACCGGGAGGCCGAGGAGGCGCGGCTGGCCCATATAGAGGCCGATCGGCGAGCCGCCGCGTTCCGCCCCCATGCCGCCGCGTGGGAGGCCCGTCGCGATCGTGCCCGGCACCGGCTGGCGTCGACCTCGGAACCAACGATCCCCGCGCTGCCCGAGGGCTACCCGGCCCACAACGCCATCGACCACTTCCTCGCCGCCCGCCATGCCGAGGCGGACCGCCTGGCTACCGGGTCGGGAGAGGTGGACTATCCGTCGCAAATCCGGCCCATTCTTGAGGCGAAGTGTTACTCGTGTCACAAGGGAAAGACGGTTCGCGGCGGGCTCCGGCTCGATAGCGCCGAGGGCATTCTCGCGGGAGGCGATTCGGGCGTGCCGGCCCTCGTGCCGAAATCGCCCGACGAGAGCGAGCTGCTCTATCGCGTCAAGAGCCGCGAGGAACTCGATCGGATGCCTCCCGAGGGGGAACCGCTGACCGAGGACGAGGTCCGTCGGCTCGCGGCCTGGATCGAGGAGGGGGCGTCCTGGGAATCGAATTCCCCCCCGACGCCGTTGACCCCGCTCACTGACGACCTGGCCTTCCTGCGACGGGTGACGCTCGACACCGTCGGGGTCGTCCCGACCGAGCAGCGAGATCAGCCGCTTCCTGGCCGACCCGGAACCGGACCGCCGCGCCCTGGTGATCGACCGCCTCCTGGCCGACCCGCGCTGGGCCGATCACTGGGTCGGCTACTGGCAGGACGTGCTGGCCGAGAACCCGAACATCCTGAACCCCACCCTGAACAACACCGGCCCGTTCCGCTGGTGGATCTACGAGTCGTTGCTGGACAACAAACCGATCGACCTGTTCGTGCATGAGCTGATCGGCATGAGCGGCAGCCTGCGACAGGGCGGCCCGGCGGGGTTTGGCATGGCCTCGGAGAACGACGTGCCGATGGCCGAAAAGGCGGTCATCGTCAGCTCGGCGTTCCTCGGCGTGGCGATGCAGTGCGCTCGCTGCCACGACGCCCCTGGGCACGATTCCACTCAAAAGCAACTCTTCGGGCTCGCCGCGATGCTCGGCGAAAAACCCATCGAGGTGCCGAAGACCAGCAGCGTGCCCCTCGACACGCTGCACGGCCTGGGTCGAAAGCCGCTGATCCAGGTCACACTGAAGCCCGGGACCGCCGTCGAGCCGTACTGGCCATTCCCGGAACTGCTCTCCGGCGACGACCCTGCCGCCGCCCTGGCCGACGACCTCTCGCCCCGGGAGCGCCTGGCGGCCCTGATCACCGCGCCCGAGAACGAGCGGTTCGCGCAGGTCATCGCCAACCGGCTCTGGCGGCGTTTCCTGGGCCGGGGCCTGGTGGAACCGGTCGATGACTGGGAAAAGGGCGAACCCTCGCACCCCGAGCTGCTCCGGTTCCTGGGCCGCGAACTGGTCCGCGGCGGTTACGACCTGAAGCACCTGGCCCGTCTGATCCTGAACTCTCATGCCTATCAACGCGCCGCCGATCCCGACCTGGCGGCGACTGACCCGCTGTTCGCGGCCCCGTCGCGGCGTCGGCTCTCGGCCGAGCAACTCCTCGACTCGCTGTTCCTGGCCGCCGGCAAGCCGTTGCGGACCGAGGAGATCAGCCTCGACATTGACGGCGGCCGGGCCATTCAAAGTTCGATCAGCCTGGGGCTCCCTCGCCGCGCCTGGCAGTTCGCTTCCACCTCCAACGAACGCGATCGGCCCAGCCTGTCGCTGCCCCGCGTGCAGGCGGTCATCGACGTGCTGGAGGCCTTCGGCTGGCGATCCACACGGCCGAACGCGCGCACCGTCCGCGACCGGGACCCGAACGTGCTCCAGCCGGCGATCCTGGCCAACGGCACCGTCGGCACCTGGCTGACCCGCCTCTCCGACGACCACGGCACCACCGCCCTGGCGCTCGAGGACCAACCGGTCGACGAACTCGTCGATCGGCTCTTCCTCCGCATCTTCACGCGACCGCCGACGCCGGACGAGCGATCGGCCTTCGTCGCCTACCTGGGCGAGGGCTACGACGGCCGCGAGGTCGAGCCGACGACGACCGATCCCGAACGGCCCGCCCGGACGCCCCCACGGTATGTCTCCTGGTCGAACCACCTGACCGAGGAAGCGAACGTCATCAAGCGTCAGCGCGAGGCCGAGGCGCGCCGGGGCGACCCGCCCACCGACCGGCTCGCCGAGCCCTGGCGACGTCGGCTCGAGGACGTCCTCTGGACCATGCTCAACGCCCCCGAATTCCTGTTCATGCCCTGATCCAACGATCGTGCCGGCCCCGATCTCCGGAGAACGCCGTGTATCCACCCTCGCAAATGCCCAGCCGTCGCGACTTCCTGGCGGTCTCCGCCGGGGCTCTCGGCCGCGATGCTTCCAGGCACGACCGCCCTGGCCCTCGACAACGCCCCGGTCCGCGGGACGGCCGATCATTGCATCTTCTTCTGGCTGGGCGGCGGGATGGCCCAGATCGATACCTTTGACCCGAAAGCCCCGGGCGATCCCGGGGCGCGGAAGGCCGGCTCGGCCTACGAGTCGATTGCCACCGCGGTCCCGGACGTCCGGGTCTGTCGCCACCTCGAACGCACCGCGAGGGTGATGGACCGCATCACCGCCGTGCGGACCGTGCACCACGAGGTGATCGACGAGCACGCCGCGGCGACCCACCGCGTCCACACCGGACGACCGACCATCGGCACGCTGGCGTACCCGTCGATCGGCTCGATCGTCGCCCACGAGCGGGGATCGGCCGCGGAGGGCGTCCCGGCCTACGTGCTGATCGGCTACCCCAACGTCAGCCGGGGGCCGGGCTTCCTGGGGCCGAAGGCCGGGTACGTCTACCTGACCGACACCCAGTCCGGTCCCGCGGGGTTCAGCCGTCCCGAGGAGGTGACCCCCGACCGGCAGGCGGCCCGGGAACGTCTCCTGGGCGTCCTGCGCCGGGGCGGCGTCGAGGCCGAGCCCGTGGCCCGTTACGACGAGGCGATCGCGGAGAGCCTCGCGCTGGCCGGGCCGCGGTTCAACCGGGTCTTCCGCCTCCAGGACGAGCCGTCCGCGCTTCGAGAGGACTACGGCGGCGAGTTCGGCCAGCGCTGCCTGCTCGCCCGTCGGCTGGTCGAGTCCGGCGTCCGGTTCGTCGAGGTCTCGCACAACCTCGGCTTCCTCAACGGGACCGGCTGGGACACGCACAACGAGGGCCAGCTCAAGCAGCACCTGCTCATCCAGGAACTCGACTCGGCCTTCTCCACCCTGATCCTCGACCTGGAGCGGCGCGACCTGCTCGACCGCACGCTGATCGTCGTCGCCACCGAGTTCGGCCGGCCCGCGCACTTCGACGCCAACGGCGGGCGCGGCCACCAGGGCTCCGCCTTCACCCTCGTGCTCGCCGGCGGCGGCCTGCGGCATCGCGGGGCGTATGGTGTCACCGACGACCTGGCCAAAACGCCCGTCGAGGACGCCGTCTCGATCCCCGACATCCATGCCACGATCCACGCCGCGCTCGGGATCGACCCGTCGAAATCCCTCCAGGGCGGACCTCGGCCCGTCCCGATCACCGACGGCGGCCGGCCGATCCGCGCTCGTTCGCCTGACGCGACCGGCCCTCGGTCATCGGCCCTCGGTCATCGGCCCTCGGTCATCGGCCCTCGGTCATCGGTCATCGGCCATTGGTCATCACGAGGGCCCGAACACCTGGTCCATCCGCGACGTCGCGTCCTCAAGGGGCTCCGAAGCATGGGGACGGCCCGAGCGAAGCGGACGGGGACGGGGCACGCGCGCGAACCGACCTTCGCGGCGAGATCGTTCGCGATCGACGCGACGGATCATCCCCGAGAGGGCGAGGTCGCCGAGGCCGGGCAACAACTGGAACAGGGCCCCCACCAGCCGTAGCGGCCAGACGATCCGTCGAGGCAGCGCGAGCCGGCGTCGGGGACGCTGAAGGAGACGGGCCATCCGGCGGGCGGCGTGTTCGGCGGAGATCGTCGTGAGCGCCGGCGGTCGGTCGCGGAGGGCGTTGTAGAGGGCATCCGGCGGCGGGGCGATCCCCAGGGCCATGTCGCCGCCGTCGAGCCGGCTGACCGCCGCGAAGAACTCGGTCGCGATCGGACCGGGCTCGACCAGGCAAACGCGCACGCCTTGATGCCGCAGCTCGCGACGCAGGGCGTCGGTCCAGTACGACAACGCCGCCTTCGTCGTGCCGTAGGCGCCGAATATCGGGTTCGCCGCCGTGGTGATCGCCGACCCGACGTTGATGATCGTCCCCCCGGAATCGATCAGGAACGGCAACGCGTGGCGGGCCAGGAGCACCGGCGCGTTGAGGTTCACGTCGAGCTGTCGTCGCAGGGCGTCGGGGTCGGACTGACCGAAGTAATCCGGGAGCCCGATCCCCGCGTTGTTGATCAAAACGTCGAGGCCGCCGTAGTGGGCGACGGTCGCCGCGACCGCGGCTGCGGGGGCGGACGGATCGGCCAGGTCGAGCGGGAGGACCAGGGCCTCGCCGCCGAGGTCATTGACCTGGGCGGCGACGTCCTCCAGCCGAGCCGCGCCGACGAGCGACCAGGGCCATGCGGTGCCCGGACCGGGCCAGCTCGCGCGCGAGGGCCGCCCCGAGTCCGGCCGAGGCGCCGGTGAGGAGCACGATCCTGGGTCGAGGTGAGGGCATGGTTCGCTCCCGTTTCGGTTCCGGGCCTCGACCCGGCGGGTTCGGTTCGACGCGTCGGGCCTCATTCGGCGACAACCCGGCCATCAAGGAGCCGGATCTCGCGATCGGCGGCGGCGGCGACTTCCGGGCTGTGGGTCACGATCACCATCGTCAACGCGCGTTCGCGACGCAACCGACCGAGGAGGTCGAGGATCTCGCCCTGTGACTTCGAGTCGAGGTTGCCGGTCGGCTCGTCGGCCAGGAGCAAGGCGGGCTCGTTCGCCAGGGCCCGCGCGATGGCGACGCGCTGCCGCTCGCCCACCGACAGCCGGCGCGGCAGGTGTCCGGCACGGTGGGCGACCCCCACGTCAGAAAGCAACTGATGGGCCCGGATCGACCGCTCGGCGCGGGGACGATCCGATTCGAACATGGGAACTTGCACATTCTCCAGGGCCGTCAGGGTCGGGACCAGGTGGAACGACTGGAAGACGAAGCCGACCTGGCGGGCCCGGAACGCGTCCCGATCGAGGCTCGCCAGGGGTTGACCGCGGAAGTCGACCTCGCCGGCCGTGGGCCGATCGAGGCCGCCGAGCAGATGCAGCAGGGTGCTCTTCCCGCAGCCCGAGGGGCCGGTGATGGCCACGAACTCCCCGTCGGACACCGTCATCGAGACCCCGCGGAGGGCCTGGACGTCGCCGTCGGGATAGGTCTTCACGAGGCCCTGCCCGCGCAGCAACACGTCAGTCGATACGTCGGTCGATCGAGCGTGGGGTGTCTCGTCATTCATGGCGGAGCGCCTCGGTCGGGTCGAGCCGCGAGGCCCGCAAGGCCGGGTAGGAGCCGCCGAGCAGGGTCAACCCGAGGCCCATCGCCAGGCCGATCGCGAAAACACCCGGCGACAGGTTCGGGTCGATGAAGCCGCGCGACGTCGGCGAGAGGATCAGGCCCGCGCCCCGGCGAACGCCAGCCCGGCGCCGACGAGGACGCCCAGCAGGCCCAGGGCCGCCGTCTCGCTCATCAGCAGCAGGAGGACCCGCCAACGTCGCCAGCCCAGGGCCCGGAGCAACCCGATCTCGTTCGTGCGCTCGAAGACGGCCATCGCCATGGTGTTCAGCAGGCCGATCGAGCCGAGGGCCAGGGCGACGAGCGTGGTGGCCCAGGCCATCGACCGCGACAGGCGGATCTGGACGTTGGACTCGACGTAATCGCCGGCCGGCGTCACGGCGACGCCCGGCACGCGTGCCTCGATCTCCCGGCCCAGGGCCCTCGGGTCGACCCCCGGATCGACCACGAGGACGAACCCGGTGACCTGCCCCTCCCGTCCCATCATCCGCTGGAGTTCCCCGAGCGGCATGACCAGCCCGCCGTTCTCGAACAGGCTCGCGCTCTCATAAAGGCCCACGACCCGGAACGGCTCGCCGACGATCTCGATCGGGTCGCCGACCTTCTTGCCCAGGTTCAGGGCCAGGACGCGGCCGAGCAGGACCACGCGACCGTCGCCCGGGCGCAGGGCGCGACCGTCGAGGATGTGGAGACCGCGAACCAGCAGGCTGTTCGGCTCCCAGCCGTTGGCCAGGACGCTCACCAGGTTCGCCTCCTCGAACGACACGGAATCCATCAGCGACGGCGAGAGTTCCGCGATGCCGGGGAACGTCCGGAGCGTCCCGGCCAGGCCCTCGTCGAGGTTGCTGGAGAGCTGGTCGCTGATCCCGGCGCGGACGACCACGAGGTCGATCCCGCGAGATCGATAGATCTCCAGGAAGGAGCGCTCGAACCCCCAGGAGATGCCGGTCAGGAGCATCACCGCGGCGACGGCGACGGACAGCCCGAGCACCGTCAGCGCCGTGCGGACCGGCCGGCCCATCAGGTTTCGGAGGATGAAGGTGAGTAGACTCATCGTACGACGACGTTCCCGGGGATCACTCGGGGGCCCGGCCCACGAACACGTAGCCGACCCCGCGCCAGATCCGTTCGAAGTGGCAGTCCGGGAGCACCCGACGGGCGATCCCCTCGACGTCGAGCGTGCGGTGCCGCTCCACCATGTCGGTGAAGGCGTCGCCCAGGTGCATCATCCGGGAGACGATCCAGCGATCCACGCCGGACAGGCCGATCTTGCGGAACGGCAACCAGTCGGTCAAGTCGGGGATCTCGTCCGAGACGACGACCGTGCCGCCCGGCCGCACGGCCCGCACCATCTCGCGCAGGGCCTGCTCCGGGTCGTTGAAGTAGTTGAACGCGCCGATGCTCAGCGCGGCGTCGAACCGGCCGTCGCGAACCGGCAGGTCCTCGGCCTCGCCGAGTATCAGGGTCAGGTCCCTCGTCCCGGCATGCCGACGGCAGGCGCCCAGTTGCACGCGCGAGATGTCGACGCCGACGACCGACCAGCTCGACGGCAGCCAGTCGAGGTAAACCCCGTCGCCGATCGCCACGTCGAGCAGCTTCAGGCCCTCCCCCTTCGGCAGGTGGCGCAGCACCTTGTCGCGTGCCCGACGCTCGCCGCCAAGGTTGACCCAGGTGAACTTTTCCCAGAACCGGAACCTCGGCCAGAGCGGGCCGTCGTAGAAGTCGCGGGCGATCTCGTTGTTCGACCCGGTCGATTCCCGGGCGATGACGATCCCCTCGCGGACGGGGTACGCATGCCCGCACGCCGGGCATTCCAGCGACTCGACATCATCATGGCTGGCAATATGGCCGGCAATGCCGGCGCCGCAGGACACGCAGCGCCACAATTCCTCTCGCCCGCTGATCACACCCTGGACGGTCGTCGACATGGGTTCCTCCCCGGTTCACGCGACACCGAAGTTCAATAATTCATAAGCCCTTGTTGGGAGGGCGAGGCTCCCGCCGAGCCGCGGGCCCCGCCAAAGGCGGCTCGGACGGAGCCTCGCCCTCCCGGCAGCCCACCATTCGGGACAGACCCTGAGACTCAATCATGCACGAGACAATACCCCAGGCCTCCCCAGATCGCGTGCCGTGTGGTCCCCGGCAACGTGTTGGAGACGAGCCGATCGAGGTCCAGCGTCAGATCGAAGGCCATCGCGATGAACTCGCGGTCGAGGCCGAGGCCGCGCAGCCAGCACGCGTCGATCCGCGGCAGGCCCAGCATGTGACCGATGCCGAACCGGCACAGCCAGGGCACCTCGTCGGCCACGACCACCACGCCGCCGGGCCGGGTCACCCGTCGCATCTCGAGGAGGGCGGACGCATGATCGCGAAAGAACGTGAATCCCCCGACGCACAGGCAGGCGTCGAAGGTGTCTTCCGGGAACGGCAACGCCTCGCCCTCGGCCAGGACGAGCCGCCCCGCCATCCCGGGCACGCGTCGGAGGCAGTCCTCCAGCCGCTTCCGCGAAAGGTCGACGCCGTGGACCTCCCAGCCGGTCGGCAATAGCGGCAGGTTGTCCCCGTCGCCGATGCCAACCTCCAGCACGCGGGCCGAGGGGACCGCCGGCAAGTGCTTCAGGATCGGCCGGTGCGCCCGACGCTGGCCCCCCTGGAGGGCCAGGAAGAGCCGTTCCCAGCGCCGAAATCGCCGCCAGCCTTCCCCCCCGTAAAACTCCGAGGCGATCCGGTTCCGCCCGTCGAGCGGCCCGATCGCCGCGACGATCCCGTCCCGTTCCGGGTACGACCGGCCGCACGCGCGGACATGCCGACCGGCCGTCGAGGGCCGAGGCGCAGTCCAGGCAGCGCAACAACCCGGCGGAGGTCGCCAGTTCGGAGGACGGGAACGAAGCGGTTGAGGTCATCACGGGTCGTCACCAGATTCGGATCAGAAGTCCACCGTCAGGGCCCGCGGCCCGGCGCGGTCCATCATCCAGTCGAAGAGACGGTTCGGGAGCCGTCGGAGCATGCCCATGCCGACTGCGGTGCCGATCGGGAAGGCATAATCCCGAGGCCGTCGTTCGACCGCGCGGACAAGGTAACGTGCGGCCTCCTCCGGCTCCATCATCGGGACCGGCTTGCGGAACGGGGTGTCCTCGGTCAGCGCGGTCCGCACGAAGCCGGGGAAGACGGTCGTGACGGTGACGCCGCGACGCTTCAGCGCGGGCCGCAGGCCCTCCAGGTAGGTGGTCAGCGCCGCCTTCGAGGCCGAATAGGCGGCCATCCAGGGCATCCCCCGGTAGCCGGCCACGCTGGAGATGCCGACGATGTGGCCGACCCCCCGTTCCATCATGCCGGGCAGCACCGCGTCGATCGCGTTGGCCACGCCGACCACGTTGACCTCCAGCATCGCCCGCAGGGCCGTCGGGTCGAGCTGAGGCAGGAGGGTCAGACCGCCGATCCCCGCGCAGGCGACGAGGACCTCGGTCGGGCCGATCTCGGATTCGAGGGCCGCGATGGCCGCCCGGAGGGCCTCCGCGTCGGTGACGTCCGCCGGGGCCGAGGCGACCTCCACGCCGTCTTCCCGCAGCCGTGCGACGACCTCGGCCAGCCCCTCGGCATCGCGATCGATCAGGCCGAGGCGATGCCCGCGCGTGCCGAGTGCCCGGGCCGTCGCCCGGCCGATCCCGCGCGCGGCCCCCGTCAGCACGATGACCGACGGCGATCGGGTGCTCATCGCGTCGCCTCCGCGGCGGTCGTCGCGTCGAGCGATTCGAGGAAGTCCCGGACGGCGGCGACGAACGCCTCGGGGTTCTCCTCGGGGGCGCGGTGCCGGGCGCCCGGGATCAGCACGCGTCGACAGTCGGGAAGGTGGTTGAAGAGATGTTCGGCCGTCGCCAGGAAGGGCGACGCCTCGCCGTAAAGGGCGAGCACGGGGACGTCAATCGCCGCGATCCGCTCGGAGGTCAGGCCGGCCTCGACCTTCGTGTCGTCGCCGCAGGTCGTGCCGCCGAGGCGAAGCAGGCGGTTCGTGGCGGGCAGGCCGACGGCGTGTCGGAAGCGGCGCATCGACTCGTCGTCGAGGTGCCGGACCTGGTCGAAGAACTTGCCGAGGTCGTACCAGAACTCGTCCGAGAGGTGGACGCCCGCCTCCTCGGCCTCCGCCCGGAAGTTCTGCCAGTGCCCCCATTTGCTGACGTCTTCCAGGTGCCGCAGGGACGGGAAGTACGGGTCGGAGAGCACCAGGCCCTCGACCCGCTCGGGCGCCAGGTCCGCGACGTGGGCGGCGATCACCGCCCCGAAGCTGTGGCCGACCAGCCGCGCCCGGCCGGCCCCGATGGCGTCCATCAGGCCGAGCACGTCGGCGGCGTGGTCGGCCGAGGTGTATCCCGAGGGCGGCACGTCGCTGTAGCCGTGCCCGCGCAGGTCAAAGGCTGTCACGCGATGGTCGACCGCGAGGGCCTCCATCGCCCGGCAGAGGAACCAGATCGAGAGGTCGCCGGTGACCCCGTGGATCAGGATCACGTCCGGCCCCTCGCCGGCCTGCTGGATGTGGAACTGGAGCCCACCGACCGAGATCCTGGGCATGTCGAGGTCTCCTCTCACAGCGTGTACGAAGGCATTCCTGGCAGTCGACCGGCAGATTCAAAATGACAGATGACAGAATTCCATGATGACAATAGGTTTCTGCCCTCGGCCCTCGGCCATCTGTCATCCCACTAATTTGTCATCGGCCATCTGTCATCGGCCCTTGGCCATTTGTCATCGGCCCTCGGCCCTCGGCCATCTGTCATCGACCATTGGCCATCTGTCATCCCACTGATTTGTCATCGGCGATCTCGCAGGGTGGGTGGAGCGTCAGCGGAACCCACCCTACGTCGAGCGGTCGAGGTGGTGGGTCAGGAAGGTGGCCAGTTCGCCCATCGACAGGTCCCGATCGTCGCGACGACCCAGCTCGGCCATCAGGGTGCCGAACGGCAAGGGTTGGCCGTAATGGGCTTGCAACGTCTCGCCGAGCACGACGGCGTCGATCGAGGCCAGGCCGAGGTCGGCGAAGAACCGCGTCTCGGCGTCGATCGGGCCCGAGTACTCGCGACCCTGGAAGTCGGCCAGGAGCGTGGCGAGGTCGGCCAGGATCGCGGATTCGGTGGCGGCTTCTCTCATGATCCGGGGGTCTCCCTCAAGGTCCATGCCCAGGCATGTTCGCCCCGCAACGCGGTGGTGACGCGGAACGGTTCTCCGGCCAGGTCGGGGCAGGCGGCCGCCAGCTCGGGGCCCAGGTTGACGTCCATGACGCCGGTCTCCGGGTCGATCTCGACGACCTCGACGCTCGACGGTCCGGCGATCAGGCCGCGACCGGTCGCCTTCGCCGCGGCCTCCCGGGCGCACCAGAGCCGGGCAATCCAGGCGGAGCGGCCCTCGGCGGGGAGCCGGTCGAGGAGCGAACGCTCTCGGGGCGAGAAGGCGAGCTCCTCGAACGAACCACCACGGTCGACCACCCGCTCCACGTCGATCCCGACCCTCGACGACGGGTCGCGTGCCGCCAGGGCCACCGCGACGCCCCCGGCATGGGCGATCGAGACCGCCGGCAGGTCCTCGGCGCGTCCCGGTTCGGAACCCGGGCGCAGGATGGGCCGCCCGTGCGGGTCGGGCGTGATGGTCAGGTCGGCGGGGTAGACGGGGGGATGCCCCTCGGCGAGCCAGAGCCGCCGCGCGGCCTCCTTGGCGGCCATCCGGCCCCAGAGCCGCAGCGTGCGACGTTCCTCGGGCCCCGCGGTCGGAGACAGCCCGGCGCGCTCCTCGGGCGAGAGCTGGACGCGCTCCAGCACGTCGCGCCAGACCGGCCGTCCCATGTCGGCCGGGGGCTCCAGCCAGACGGCGACGGCCCCCGGGGCGCCCGGGCAATTCCAGGGGCTCGCCCAGCAGCACGCGGTCGGGCTGCCGGAAGACGTCGCGATAACGCGACGGCCAGTAGAACCGCCAGTCCTCCCACTGTTCGATCCGCATCCAGACCCGGCCGTCGGGCCGCACGAACTCGGCATCGACCGTTACGAGGTACGGGCTCAGCGACCGCACCGCGATCCGGCAGGCCACGTCGGTCCCCTCGGGCGGGTCGGCCCCGAAGATGTCCAGCCGGCCCATCTTCAGCGGGAAGACGACGTCCCCCTCGGCCAGCCGGTCGAGGCCCCACAGGCCGAGCAGGTGGGTGAAGGCGTCGAGGACGATCGCGTCGCTCAGGGGCAGCGGGCCGTCGGGGTCGCGGAGCAGGCCCCGCCTCGGCAGGACGCGCAACGTCCCCTCGATCCCGCGATCCGAGAGCGGGCCGACCTCGACGACGGCCCGCAGCGCCGGCCCGTGGAACAGCCATTGCTCGGTGTACATCGACCCGGCCGTGAAGCGGCTCGACTCGGGGTGCTCCAGGTCGAAGGCCGACGCCGGGGGAGGCCCCGGTCGCGAATCGGCGAAGACCGCCACGCCCTCGACCGCCGCCTCGGCGTCGTCCGGGATCGGCGTGCCCGGCGCCCCGCGATTGAACAGCGCGGCACGGACCTCGGTCGGGTTCGCGGGGTCGACCTCGGCGCGGATCTCCAGGGCGATCGGGACGTCCTCGTAGCGGACCCAGCGCCGGGCCCGGACGTCGCGCAGACCGACCAGGGTCGAGCCGTCGGGCGCCAGCCGCGCCGCGACCTCGGCCAGCATCTCGGCCATCACCGTGAAAGGCAGGACCGGCAATCCCTTCCGGTCCGGGTCGACCGCCGAGATGCGACGGCCGCCGAAGGTGTGATGTTCCGCGATGGGGTCCCCGTCCGCGTCGAGCGTGACGACGGCCACCACCTCGCGCCCCTCGACCCACGACCGGACCTCACCGGCCCAGGGGCCGGGCTCGCGGCGGGCCGGCATCAGGTCGGCCACCCCGTTGACCGGGAGGGTGGGCTCCGCAACGGGTGTCTCCCCGGCCGGCGATCGTGGCCACGACGCGTCCGGTCCCGCGGTTTCCTCCCCCAACGTCGAGAGATAACCGGCCATCGTCCGTTGCTGCGTCTCCAGGAACGAATCCATCGTATCGAGGAAGGAGAGCATGGCTGAATCGTCCTCGTCCGGCCCGAGCTCGAAATCCAGCGCGGGAAGCAGACCGGCCGACGGGGACGATCCCCAATGCCGACTCCCGTCGAGTTCCCCCCGATCGAACCGCGGGGACGTCCGGTCTCGGAAAAGTTCCCGCCAGGGGGGGCCGTCGTCACCGGCCGCCTCGCGGGCGAGATCGAGTCGCGTCGGGCACGTCTCCTCGACGTCCTCGGGGCTGTCCGACGCCCGGGCGGCCTTCGACTTCGATGGCCCGGCCGTCGTCGCGCGAAGCCGCTCGACGAGCCGGTCGGAGAGCGACATCTCGGGGAACCCGACGCTCAGCCCGATCGTCGTCCCCGGGACCGCCGGCGGCGGTTTCCAGGTCGATCGGCTCGGGCCGACGGCGGGCATGGAGGAACCCCGGCGTCAGGTCGAGCCCCTGCGCGAACAGGGCCGCGACGAGGTGGTTGAGCTGGGTCAGCCCGGATCGTCGCGGCAGGTTCGCGGCGACGGCGAAGGCGGGCCGGCCGCGCAGGGTGTCCTCGACGAACCCGGCCAGGTTCCCCCGGGCCCCGACGTCGACGAACAGGCGCAGGCCGTCGTCGTGCAGCGCCTCGACCGTCCGGCGGAACTCGACCGGCCGCGTCCACTGGTCGACGGCCAGCCGGCGGATCGCCTCGGGGTCGTCGGCCATCCGCCCGGCGAGGCAGCAGGAGTAGAGCGGCGTCGTCGGCCGGGCGATCTCCAGCGTCTCGAAGAACGCGCGGATCGGCCCCAGCGCCGCGGCGAAGTCCGGGCGTGTGATAGGCGCGAGCGAACGGCAGGTCCTCGCAGAGCACGCCCTCAGCCCGCAGCCGGGCGACGACCGCCTCGACGGCGCCGCCCGACCCGGCCAGGACGACCTGGTGCGGGCAGTTGTCCACGGCGACGACCACCCGCGCCCGCCTCGTCGCCGAGTGCGGCCTCGACCCGATCCCGGTCGGCCGCGACGACCACCAGGCGTGCCGTCGGGACCTGCCGCCGACGTCTCCAGTTGCCCGAACAGGACGGCCAGATCGTTGAAACGCTGCTCCAGCTCCCGATCGACGCGCATCGCCCCGGCCGCCGCCAGCGCCAGGAACTCGCCGCTGCTGTGGCCGGCCACGCGCGTCGGGCCGCAGCCCGAGCCGCCGCAGGAGCTGGTACAGGGCCCACTGCGACGACAGCACGACGTTGACCGCCGTCCCGACTCCCACAGGGCCGGGCTCGGCTCCGCGATCGGACCGAACAGCGCTCGCTCGGCGGCTCGATCGCGCCCGATTCGAGGGCCAGGCGGTCGGAGGTGTCGAACAGCGCCCGGACCTCGGGGAAGTGCAGGCACAGGTCGGCGAGCATCCCCGGATATTGCGAGCCCTCGCCGGGGAACAGGAACGCCAGCCCCCCCGTGCCGCCCGAGCGGCTGCTCCCAGAAGTACGCCCCGCGCGCGTCGCGGATCGACCGGCAGGCCGGGTCCGCCAGCCGGGCGCGAGGCGCCTCCAGGCGCCCGATCAGGTCGTCCACCGACGTCGACGACCAGCCCGAGCCGCGCGGGCAGGCCGGCGCCCGCGGCGGCCTCGTTGAGCGTGAAGGCCAGGTCCTTCAGCGGAACGTCGGGACGGTCGCGCAGCTGCGCGGCCAGCCGCCGGGCGCGATCCGCGAGCCCGCCGCGGTCGGCGGCGGCCAGCAGGACCGCCTCGCTCGGCCAGCGGACAGGCACGCCGGGCGTCAGGCCGTCGGCCGAGGGGGCGTGCTCCTCCAGGACGGCGTGGGCGTTGATCCCGGCGAACCCGAAGGCGTTGACCCCGGCCCGCCGCGGGCGTCGGCTCGCCGTGGATCCAGGGGCGGGTGGCGGGGTTCAGCGTCAGGCGAGCTGTCGGCCCGTTCGAGCAGCGGATGGGGTCGGTCGGCGTGCCGGGCCGGCGGGGAGGGCCCGATGGTGCAGCGCCAGGGCCGCCTTGATCAGGCCGGCCATCCCGGCGGCGGGCATCGCGTGGCCGATCAGCGCCGACGCCGCGCCGAGGACGCGTGCCTCGCCGCTCGCGGCCGGCGGGAAGGCCGCGCCGCAGCGCCCGCAGCTCGGCCCGGTCGGCCGCCGGCACGCCCAGGCCGTGCCCCTCGATCAGCCCGACGGTCGCCGGGTCGATCCCCGCCGCGGCGATAGGCCCGGCGGATCGCCCGCAGGTGTCCCCGCGCGTCCGGCGCGGCCAGCCCGCGCGCCGCGGCCGTCGCTGGCCAGGCCGACCCCCTTGAGGACGGCGTAGACCCGGTCGCCGTCGCGCTCGGCGTCGGCCAGCCGCTTGAGCACGACGACGCCCACCCCCTCGCCGGGCACCATCCCGTCGGCGTCGGTCGGCGAACGGCCGCGACCGGCCCGATCGCGACAGCACGCCGAGCCGGCGAGAAGACCATCGGGAAATCGACGTCCGCCTCGAGGTAGACCCCGCCGACGAGCGCCAGGTCGGCCCGCCGTTCGACCAGCGCCCGCGCCCCGAGGTCCAGCGCCACCAGCGACGAGGCGCTGGCCGCATCGACGACGTAGCTCGCCCCGGCAGGTCGAGCCGGTGGGCCGACCCGGCCCGCCGTCGCGTTGGTGAGCTGGCCGGGGATCGTCGCCGCCTCGAACGGCGGCAGGCTCGCCTTCAGGTCCGCGCGGACGGCCTCGAGGTCCGCCTCGGCCCACTCCGGGTGCAGCGGCCTGCAGGATCGCCAGCGTCTGGGCGAGATCCGGCCGTGCTGGAGCCGGGTCAGGTTGCCCCGGTTGAAGTAGTTGCCCCGGCCGACGACCACCTCGACGCGGCGGCCGTCGGCCGGCCCGTCGGGCAACCCGGCGTCGGCCAGCGCGGCGCGGGCGGCGTCGAGCACGAGGAACTGCTCGGGCTCGCCCCCCTCGACCGTCCGCGGCATGATCCCGTGACGCGGCCGGGTCGAAGGCGATCGGCTCGTCGAGGTAGCCCCCCGTGACGGCACGACCCGGTCGGTCGTCGGCCGAGGTCGGGATCGAAGAAGACGGCCGGGTCCCAGCGGGACGCGGGGCACCTCGCGGATGCAGTCGCGGCCGGCGAGCACGTTGTCCCAGTAGGCGAACAGGTCGCGGGCGCCGGGAACCGGCAGGCCATGCCGACGATCGCGATGTCGAGCGGGCGCGGACGTCGGCTCATCGGGCCGACCCCCGCCGGCTCGTTCGCGGCCCTCGGCAGCGGCCCCTCGAGCGTCGCCGAGTCGCCCGGCGAGGATCACCTCGACCTCCCCCTTGCGGCCCACGTCGCAGCTCGTCGAGCGAACGCGGCGCAGCCGGCCTCCGGGGCGATCATGCCGAGCCCGCGACGGCCGAGGTGCTCCTCCAGGTCGGAGACCATGCCGACGCCCGACCAGGGCCCCCAGTTCACCGAGACGACCCGCCCCGGCCAGCGGCGATCGAGCCAGATCGCCAGCTTGTTCAGCGCCTCGTTGGCCGCCGCGTAGTCGGCCTGGCCCCGGTTGCCGAACCGGCCGGCGACCGAGGAGAAGAGCGCGGCGAACCGCAGCGTTCGGGCCGCGAGCAGTCGGGCCAGGTTCAGCGCCCCGTCGAGCTTGGTGCCGAGCACGCGGTCGAACGCCTCGGGCGTCTTGTCGCGGAGCAGCTTGTCCTGGATCACCCCGGCGCCGTGGATCAGGCCGACGGGATCGCCGAACCGCCGCCGCCAGCCCTCCAGCGTCGTCCCGAGCGCGTCGGCGTCGCGGACGTCGGCCTGGGCGTACTCGACGACCGCCCCGGCCTCGCGGATCGCCGCCAGGGTCGCGCGGATCTCGCGAGCATGGAGCAGGGATCGGTAGGCCTGCTCCAGGTCGGCGGGCGCGACGGGCCGCCCGGACGGCGGAGGCGATCGTGCAGGACCGCCTTCAGCTCGGCCGCGCGAGGTCGATCCCGGCGGTCGTCGGGGCTCCTCGCGTTCGTCGGGCATCGGGCTCGTGCCGACCAGCAGGAGCGTCGGCCGCCAGCGACGGGCCAGCTCGGTCGCGACGACCGCCGGTGATCCCCCGGCCCCGCCGGTGACGAGCACCGGCTCGCCGGGCGCCAGTTCGAGCGGCCGGGCCATCGATGCCCAGCGGTCGCTCGACGGCGCGAAGGCGGACCCGACGATCCGCCGACGTAGCCGACCTCGGGCCAGCCGTCGTCGGTCTGGATCTCGGCCAGCAGCCGGGCGGCCAGGGATCGCGACCGGCTCGCCGGGGGTCGAGGTCGACGACGCGGGTCCGGACCTCGGGCCACTCGCGGGCGAGCGTCTTGACCAGCCCGGCGATCCCCCCTGCCCCGGGAAGAAGTCGTCGGCGTGTTCGCCGGACGACGCGAACGGCCCCGCCGAGCGCCGGTCGCCGCGATCAGGCAGGCCCCGCCCTTGCCGGGCCGAGCGTTCCAGGTCGTCGGCGGCGGCCCGGGCCAGCAGGAACAGCCCGCGGACCTCGGCGTCCATCCGAGCCGACCAGGCCGCCGGCTCCAGCCCGGCGGCACGGGCGCATCCCGCAGCGGCAGCGCGTGGACGATCCCGGCGAGCGGACGACCATCCGCGCAGGCGGTCCAGGTGCGCCTCGACGGCCGAGGGCGACGCCAGGTCCACGTCTCGCGGGCGGACCAGTTCGACCTCGTGCCCCTCGGCTTCCAGCTCCTCGGCGATGGCCCGGGCGACCCCGCGGCCGTCGTCGGTCACGATCACCAGGCGACCGGGGGCCAGCCCGGCCCGTTCCTCCGGTCGGGGGGCCTCGACCACGTCGAGCACGAGCCGTCGCAGGGAGGGCCCGGGGTTCCCGCGGCTTCGGCCGGGTGTCCGGCTCCGGCCGGGGCTTCCGGTTCTGGACGCGTGCGGGCGGCTTCGAGACGTTCGACGATCTCGCCCAGCGTCCTCGCCCGCGCCAGGCTGTCCATCAGGCTCGAATCGGTCAATCCGACGAGTCCTTCGAGCGCGTCGCGGAGCGTCCCCAGGATCTCGACCCGCTTGATCGAGTCGATGCCGAGGTCGGCCTCGAGGTCGAGGTCCAGGTGGAGCATCTCGGCCGGGTAGCCGGTACGGTCGCGGACGATCTCGACGAGCCGCTCGGCGATCGTTGGCTCGGCCCGCACGGACGGGGGCAGGGTTTCCAACGGTTCGACCGGTGCCGGTGTCCCGTTCCGCTCCGTGGTCCGGTTGACCGGCCCGGCAGGCGGAGGAGGCTCGGGATGCGGGGACGAGTCGGGACGGCTCGGCACCGCCTGGGCCGGTGTCGGTTCCGGGGCATGTTGCGGGTTCGACGAGGCGGCCCGCGGCTTGGAGGCGGCCGGCGCCGCCGATCGGCCCGACAGGTAGGCGAGCATGGTGGCCTGCTGAACCTCGAGGAACCTTCGCATCGTCTCCTGGAAGGCCTCGACGACCTGGGCGGCCCCGGGCGAGGGGTTCGGCCTCGGGGTTGCCGCTGGCGTCACCGACGCCGGGTCGGGTTGGGGCGTGGCCGCCGGAAGATGCCCGTTGCGCGGGGCCGGTGGTGCCTTTGCGCGTCGGGGCGTGAGTTCCGTTCGTCATGGGATGCGACATCCTCCCGGGGCGGTCGGGGCCGGGCGCGGCCGTTCCATTGCGGTGAACGCCTCGCTCCTCGCTCGATACCGCGTGTTCTCGTCGCTCTGTCTCGCCAGGTGCGGCCTCCGCACCGTGTCTCGCGACCGGGGTCGTCCGCTCGGCGGACGTCCCGAGCTGCTCGGGGGCCTGGCCGAGCCGTCGGGGTTCGGGGCCGGCGATGGGCCGGGCGCGGCTGCCGTTGACCAGCCAGGTCGAGGGGGGCAGCTCCGGAACGTCGCTCGATCGGCAGGTGATCGAGGTCGAGCCGGCGCGGCGTCGCGGCCGGCCGTCAGCCGGCCCAGCCGCTGCGGCGCGACCCCGGCGACGATCAGCCGGCCGAGCGCGTGCAGCAGGGCCGGGATCCCCGGCCGCCCCGGCGCATCGCAGGAGACGGCCCGGTGCGGGCGATCGCCGAGGATCGACCCGACCAGTGGGGCCAGGATCGCGCCCGGGCCGCACTCGACGAAGACGCGCGCCCCGGCGTCGTGCATCGCCTCGATCATCTCGGCGAACCGGACCGGCGAGGCCAGGTGATCGCCGAGCCGCGTCGCGATGGCCGACGGGTCGGCCGGGTGCGGCGCGGCGTCGACGTTGCTGAAGACCGGCCGGGTCGGGGCCGCGTCGATCAGGCCGCCTGCCAGATCGGCGAGCGGCCCGCGGGCACCGGCGACACAGGGCGAGTGGAAGGCGCAGGCGACCGGCAGATCGAAGGCCCGGATTCCCTCCGACCCGCGCTTGCTCGACGGCCCGCGCGACGGCGTCGCGCGTCCCGGCGATCACCGTCTGCCGGGGGCCGTTGATGTTCGCCAGGACCACGCCGTCGCGGCCGGCTTCACGAGGGCCTCGACGCGATCGGCGCCGGCGGCCAGGGCGGCCATCGTGCCGGGCTCCGGCCCCGCGGCCTCGCAGGATCAAGCGGCCGCGGGCCTCGGAGAGCACCGCCAGCGCCTCGACACTCAGGGAGCCCGGCGGCGTGCAGCGCGACCAGTTCCCCGTAGCTGTGGCCGGCCACGACGCCGGGCTCCAGGCCGAGCGCCCCCAGCAGCCGCAGCATCCCGACCGACGCGGCGCCGACGGCGGGCTGGGCCACGTCGGTCGCCGTCAGGTCGTGTCGGGCCCGCTCGCGGCCCGCCTCGTCGAGCGTCGGGGGCGGGAAGACCTTCGGCCCGATGGCCGGCCGTCCCGCTCCGGCCAGGGCGGTGTCGAACGTCTCGAACGCGCCGCGGACCTCCTCGAAATGCGAGGGCCAGATCGCCGAGCATCTCCAGGGCCTGCGCCCCTGGCCCGGGAACAGGAAGGCGACGGTCGCTCCCGCGAACGCCGGCCTCTCCTCGTAGAACAGGCCCCTCGGGTCGTTGAGTTCGGGACGCCCGCTCGCGATCAGCGTCGCGGGCCGTCGCGAGCTTCGCCCGCAGGTCGTCGAGCGTCGTGGCGACGACGGCCAGCGTCGGGCCGGTCCGGGGCGTCGGGATCGAAGCGGCCGGCCAGGGTGTGCGCCAGGTCGCGGAGCCGGGGCCGCGCCCCGGCGTCGAGCTGGGCCGCGAGCCGATCCAGGCGGCCGAGCAGCTCGTCCCGGTCGTCCGCCTGCCAGACGAGCAGCTCGGCGGGCCAGTTGCGGACCGGGGCGAGGCGTGGGGCGAGGTCCCCCTCATACGCTTCGAGGACGGCGTGGAAGTTCGTCCCGCCGAAGCCGAAGGCGCTGACGCCGCGCGCGGCGGGCCGTTTCGCCGGCGTGCAGCCAGGGCCGCGTCGCGGTGCTGACCTGGAGCGGGCCGTCGCGCGAGGTCGGCCTTCGGGTTGAGCCGCTCGACCCCGATGGTCGGCGGCAAGATCCGGTGATGGAGGGCCAGGGACGCGTTGATCAGCCCGGCCAGCCCGGCGGCGCACTTGGTGTGGCCGATCATCGACTTGATCGAGCCGACGACGCACGAGCCCGGCGCCGCCCCGGCCGCCCGCAGGAACTCCGAGAGGGCGTTGACCTCGACCACGTCGCCGACCGCCGTGCCGGTGCCGTGGGCCTCGACGTAGCCGACGCTCTCCGGGGCGACGCCCGCCTTCTCGTAGGCGCGGGCCAGGGCGCGGGCCTGCCCCTCGCCGTTCGGGGCGGTCAGGCCGCGGTCCCGGCCGTCGCTGGAGCTGCCGACCCCCTTGATGACGGCGTAGATCCGGTCGCCGTCGCGCTCGGCGTCCGCCAGCCGCTTCAGCACGACGACGCCCACGCCCTCGCTGATGACGATGCCGTCGGCCGACGCGTCGAACGGCCGGCACCGCCCGCGCGGCGAGAAGGCGTGGGTCTTGCTGAAGGCCAGATAGGTGAATGGGTTCTGGACCGTGTCGGCCCCGCCCAGGATGACCATGTCGGCGGCGCCGGTCTCCAGCTCGCGAACGGCCAGGGAGGCGGCCGCCAGCGACGAGCCGCAGGCGGCATCGACGGTGTAGTTCGCGCCCGCCCAGGTCGAAGCGGTTGGCGACCCGGCCGGCGGTCACGTTCAGGAGGAAGCCGGGGAAGGAATCCTCGGTCCATTCGGGCAGGAGCGACTCGGCCTGCGCACGCGCCGAGCGGCCGACCTCGGGGTCGAGGGATTCCAGCATCGGCAAGTAGGAGCGGAAGGCGTGGCCCATCGCCAGCTGCGCCGCCCCGCCGCCCATGCCGAGCACGACGGCCGTCCGCTCGCGTGGGAAGGCCCGCTCGGCGTACCCGGCGTCCCCCAGCGCGGCCCGCACCGCCTCCAAAACCAGGAGTTGCACCGGCTCGATCGACGGGAGGCTGGTCGGGGGCATCCCGTACCGCAGGGGGTCGAAGGGGATGTCCGGGAGGAAGCCGCCCCACTTCGAGGTGATCCGGTCCGGGGCCTTCGGGTCGGGGTCGTAATACGGCCGCCAGTCCCAGCGGTCGGGCGGGACCTCCGTGATCGCGTCGACGCCGCGTAGCGTGTTCTCCCAGAAGGTGCGGAGGTCGGCGGCGCCGGGGAAGATGGCCGACATGCCCACGATCGCGATATCGGAAGGTCGGGCGTCGGCCGTCGGCAAGGCCGTCGCGGTCGGCCCCGGCTCCGTTTCCAGGAATGTCGTTCCCCCTGCGCTGATGTCGTGGTGGAGGTCGGCGATCGTCGTGACCCGGTCGCGTAGCGTGGCGACCTGGCCGAGCATGTAGAGCCCGCGCTCGTATTGCCGGGCTTCCTCCAGGGAGACCAGCGGCGAACCGGCCGCCATCCGGCCGCTCGAGCCCCTTGGCCGCGACCCGGAGCCGGCCCGTGTTCAGGCCCTCCAGCGCCTCGCGGATCAACTCCAGGGAGGTCCCCTCGGCCCGCAAGCCGTTGCCGCTCGGCCTCGAACGTCGCGGTGAACGGCGACGGCGCCACGCGGACCTCGTGCCCCGGCCCCGTCTTCAGCAGCACCGTCTCGCGGCAGCGCACGGCCTCGCCCTGGAACCTCGGCACGATCGCCCCGGTCTCGACCGCCTCGCGGGTGAACAGGTAGGCCGTGCCGACCAGCACCCCGACCTTCACCCCGCGCGCGGCCAGCGGGGCGGCCATCGCGGCGACCCCCGCCGCCGAGCGGGCGTCGTGAATGCCCCCCGCGAACAGGACGTGCAACTCGCCGGGGTCGATCTCGCGGCCGCGATCGATGGCGTCGAGCAGGCAACCGATCGCCTGCTCCCAGAGCACCAGGCTGGAGCCGCGGGCCGACGTGCCCGCCGCACTCTCGCCCTTCCAGCACGAACCGCCGGGCGCCGTCGCGCAGGTAACGGGCCAGCAGGGCGGGCGACGGGGCGTGCAGATACGTCGCGATGCCGTCCTGTTCGAGTTCCCGAGCCTGGTCCGGTCGGCCCCCGGCGATCAGCGCGAAGGGGGGCCGGGCCGCGCGGATCGCCTCGACCTGCTCCGCCCGCAGTTCCGGCGGCGACGAAGCCGAGCAGGCCGACGCCCCAGGGCCGATCCCCCAGCCGGGCGGATGTTTCGGCCAGCAAGGCCCGGACCTCCGGCCCCCGCAGCATGCCAGGGCCAGGAACGGCAGCGCGCCCCCCTCGGCCACCGCCGTCGCGAAGTCGGCCGTGTCGCTGACGCGGGTCATCGCCCCCTGCACGATCGGGTAGCGCGTCCCGTGCGAGACGGCCATCGGCGCGTCCGGGGCGAGCGGTCGGATCGACCGGCGCGTTCGAGCCCCCGATCGATCGCCTCCTCGGCCGCCCGGACGATCCCCCCGACCGTCACATGCCGGCGGGCCAGCTCGCCCGCCAGGGCGGCGTCCTGACCGACCGGCCAGGACTGTCGTACGGACCAGCCGACGTCGGCGGCCTCGACCCTTCGCCCGTCAACGGCGTCCGCCCGGGAACGTCCCTCGACGGCCGTTGCCGGCACGTCGAAGACCCGCAGCAGCGTCCCGCCCTCCGTCCCGAGCACTGTCGTCTCGCCGCCGTCGAACCGGGCGATCCGCGCGCGGACCTCCTCGACCAGCGGCGACTCCCGGGCCAGGAGCACGGCCCCGTCGAGGACCACCCCCGCCGCCCCCATCGCCATGCAGGCGCAGGCCGACCGCGGGCCGATCCCCCCACGTACCCATGCCCTGGGGTTTCCCGACGACAGCACGCCCTGGAGCATGACGAAGGACGACAACGACGCGCAACGGCCGCCCGCCTCATGTCCCGCGACGATCACCCCGTCCGCCCCCGCCGCCAGGGCGGCCTCGGCCCCTGCATTCGACGTGACCTCGGCCAGGGCAATCCGACCCGTCTCGCGAATCGCGTTCAGGATCGCCGTCCAGTCCGCGCCAGTTTCTTCCACGGCCACGACGACGGCGAGGCCCTCGGGCCACGACCCCGGCCGGGCCGTCGCGATCGCGCCGGCATCCAGCCGAACCCCGAAGGACCGGGTCCCGAGGCGATCGATCCGCCGCAACGCCCGCGAAAGCACATCCTGATCCGCCGGGGCCGCGACCAGATCCAGGAGCCCCAGCGCGCCGGCGCGGTCGGCGGCCACGACCACATCCGGTTCCCTCGGACCCACCCGGTGCCAGGACCATGATACGCGGTAGAAGACGGCTCATCTGGTGTCAGCGCTCCTCGCCTGTCGCGTCCCCGGACTACCCCGACGGTGGCCACCCGAGTTCCTCAAGGTCACTCAGGCCCGGAGATGCCCGTACAACGTGCGCAATCGACCACGGTCGTGGCACACAATCACTCTACTATATCGCATCATTTGGGAACTTGGCTAGTTTGGGAAGTTGGCGTAATTTTGAAAACGTGGGAAACTCATAGGGGCACGACTCCCTCGGAATGGGACCTGAGTGCCTGGTTTGAGGAATTGACGGTTGTGGTGTCGTCGCGCGACCATGGGGAAGTTCATCGAGGAAACGGGGCGTGTCTCCAGGAGGTCGCGGTGGTCGGGATGAGGACGGTTGCGAGGTTGCGATGCTCGGGGTCGGTAGCCGCCGGGGCCGCCCTGGTGGTCCTCGCGACGGCCCTCGCCCCGGACGAGGGGGGCGCGGGGCGGGCGGCGTCGACGGACCTCCCCCCGCTTGTCCATCTGGAACCGGGGGCCGAGGTCGGCGCGGGGCCGCCGGCCGGTTGGACGCATCGGGTCATCCGCTCGGTGCCGCGACTTGGGTCCGGCGACCTGTCGAGCCTCCCGGGTTCCGCCCGGACCACGGCGACGCTGCTACGGACGGTCATCGCGGCCGAGGTGGTCGGTCGCGACGGTTCCTTCCGGCTGGCCCGGATCGGGGTCGGTAACGCGGTGCCCGTCGGCGATCGCGAGTTCGTCACCACGTCCGACGGCCCGGAGGCCGTCCTGGACACCCTGGGGGTGATCGAACGGCTGGTGCTACGGACGGCCGACGCCCGGCTCGACGAGGGGAGCCTGATCGCCCGGACGCCGACCTTCGCCCTCTTCCGCACGCCCAGCGTGCTCCTGGTGAACGGCCGGCACGAGGACGTGGACCTGCATTACGCCCTTCTGGTCGATCCCGACTCGGGGCGGCTAACCGCCCTCGCGTGGGCGGTCGCGGCGGGGTCGCATGCCGCGCCGGACGAAGTCGCCGTGCTGCCGCCGAACCTGAGCTGGGACTTGCCTCTGGACGTCCGGGTCAACCGCCACGTCGGGCCGATCCCGGTCGCCTGGTCGTTCGCGATGCCGTCGCTGCCCCCGGGTCGGCACCGGGCCGTTACGGAAAAGGTGGCGCGAGCGATCTCCGGCGTCGCTCGCGGCGCGACCGATCCCGCGATCCTGGAGCGTTCCTTGAGGGCCCTGTCGAGGCACGTTCCCGCTCGTTGACCATCTGTTCCCGTCCGTGAGAGGCCCTGACAAAATGGGGACGGGCACCTCGCGGGCTCGGAGCTAGCTCCCATTTATATGAGGCCCTCTGAGAACGTGTGAGAGACGGTTCTGGTAGGGTGGGTCAGTGCAGCGCAACCCACCAATCCGACTGAGGGGGGAACCCGGAGTTCCAGGCCGATGAGCGATGGGGCACTCAAGGGGCGATCGACCGGCGACGACGCGCCCGGGGGCGCGGCTCGGGCGGCCTTCGATGACGGTGTCACCCCGGACGCCTGGCCCGTCCTGGTGACCGGGGCCGGCGGCTTCGTCGGGGGCCACGTGGCGCGTGCGCTGGCGCGGGCGGGGCACCCGGTGCGCGGGCTGAGTCGCCGCCCCCTTCCCGTCGAGCCTGGAGATCCACCGATCTCCTGGATCCACGGCGATCTGCGCGACCCGGCGACCCGGGCGGAGGCGGTTCGCGGCGTTCGCGCGGTGGTGCATGCCGCGAGCTGGGTCAGCCTCGGGCACGATCCGCACGACCTGGCCCTCGCGATCAACGTGGAGGCGACGCGGGGCCTGCTGGCCGATTGCGAGGCCGCCGGGGTCGAGCGATTCGTCTACACCTCAACCCTTCACACCCTGGCCGCCGGGACCGCCGAGGCGCCCGCCGACGAGGGTTCCCCCTGGAACCTTGACAGCGTCGATTCTCCCTACGCCCGCACCAAGCGAGCCGCCGAGCGCCTGGTGCTCAACGGCGTCGGCGACCGGATGCAATGCGTGGCCCTGTGTCCAGGCATGGTCATCGGCCCGCGGGACCCGCGGCCGACCTCGACGGGCCTGCTGCTGGCGATGGCCCGCGCCCCCCTGGTGGTCGTGCCCGGCGGGGGCATCCCGGTCGTCGATGCGACGGTCCTTGCCCGGGCCCATCGGGCGGCCCTGGGGGTGGGCGAGCCGGGCCGTCGCTACGCGGTCGTCGGGCCGTACCTGAGCTATCCGGAGATGGCCCGGCTGGTCGCCCGGGTGGCGCGTTGGCCGCTGCGGGTCGGGACGCTCCCCGACGCGACCGAGCCCTCTCTGGCCCGGCTCTACCGCCTGCTCGGTCGGTTGTCGAGCCGAGTCCGGGGCCACGTCTCCGACGCCGTGCTGGCGGGCGCCTTCCTCCGCCTCCACGTCCGCGGCGATCGGGCCAACGCGACGTTCGGGCTGGTCCACCCGGCCCCGCTCCGATCGATCCACGCGGCCCTGGCCGACGCCCGGCGTCGCGGTTGCGCCCCCTGGCTGCGGCTCCGACCACTCCCCCCCGACGACAACGTTCTGTCCCCCCTCCCCTCCAGGACCCATGACGAAACCGACGGTCGTCTCATTTCGGGATGACCGAGGCGGGGCGGGGCGGGGCGCGGGGTGGTTGCTCGGGGCCATCCAATTTTGACAGAATATTCGGGGGGTCGTCCTCGATACTGAACGAGGCGGGAAGAGTGCGCGCTGCGCGACCGCGGGGCTCGTTGGCAACGCGAACCGCGGAGAACGAATTTGACGATCACGCCGGCTGGGCGGTTCGTCGACCGTGAGCGCCGAACGAACCCAACCGGGCGATTCGACGCCGGGGCACGGCGCCGGAATCACGCCGGTTTTCTCGGCGTAACCGCTTGTTTTCACTACGGTTTGCGACAGATTTCCGAACGAACCCAACGCCGGTCTCGGCAGCGGTCCCCCGGCGGTTCTCCAGCCGCGACATCGTAGGTGATGTCCCGGGAACGTCCCGACGATCGAGGGTTCAGGCGATGATCTCGCGGACGACGTTCCCATGGATGTCGGTCAGGCGGAAGTCGCGACCGCTGTAGCGATACGTGAGCCGCTCGTGGTCGAGGCCCAGGAGGTGCAGGATCGTGGCGTGGAAGTCGTGGACGTGCACCGGGTCCTCGGCGACCTTCGCGCCGTACTCGTCGGAGACGCCGTGGCTAAAGCCCCCCTTGACACCCCCGCCGGCCAGGAAGCAGGTGAAGCAGCTCGCGTGGTGGCCGCGGCCCTTCGGCGAGAGGTCTTGCCAGGGGGTGCGGCCGAACTCGGAGCAGCCGACGATCAGGGTGTCCTCCAGCAGCCCCCGGCGCTTCAGGTCCGCCACCAGGGCCGCGATCGGCTGGTCGATGTTGCGCGAGAGTTTGCGGTGGTCCTCGATGTCGTTGTGGCTGTCCCAGTTGCTGTTCGAGCCGACGTCGAACAGCTCGACGACCCGCACCCCGTTCTCGACCAACCGACGGGCGGTCAGGCATTGCGCGGCGAACGACGAGGGATCGTCGGCCGTGGCCCCGTAGAGCCGGAGCGTCTCCTCCGACTCCTTGCCGATGTCGAAGACCTCCGGGGCCTCGCGCATCAGGCCGTAGGCGGTGTCGAAGGTGGCCATCCGCGCCGCCAGGTCGATGTCGCCGGGGTGGGCCCGAGGTGCGCCGCGTTGAGGTCGCGGAGCATCAGACTCTCCAGTTCCCGGCGCCCCACGGAGGTCACCGGGCTTTCGACGTCCGGCAGTGGGTCCGGGCCGGGGACCACGCGCACCCCCTTGTGGAAGGCCGGCAGGAAGTTGGAGTCCCAGGCCTGGAACCCGTTGTACGGGTCCTTGGCGGCCAGCACGACGAACGAGGGCAGGTTCATGTTCAACGTGCCCAGGCCGTAGCTGACCCACGAGCCGATACTGGGCATCGGGATCGTGACCGACCCGGTGAGCATGCCGAGGGTCGCCGCGGAGTGGCCGCCCGAGTCGCCGTGGACGGAGTGCAGGAAGCAGACGTCGTCGATGACCGAGCCGACGTGGGAGAACAGCTCGCTGACCATCTTGCCCGACTCGCCGTACGGCCGGAACTTATAGGGCGAGCCGAGCAGCTTCCGCTTGCCGAACTCCTTGTCGTGGTCTTTCTGGAGCTTCGGCTTGTAATCGAAGGTGTCGAGGTGGGAGAACCCGCCCGTCATGAAGCAGAGGATCAGGTGTTTGGCCTGCGCCGGGAAGTGCCCCGGCCGAGGCGCCAGCGGGTGGCCGCCGTTCAACTCGGCGGCGAGGGCGAGGCGTTGATAGAGGCCCAACCCCCCGACGGCCGCCGCGCCGGCCGCGGCGCGTCGCAGGAAGGTCCGGCGTGGCAGGTCGTGTTGGGCCATTTCGCGGGCTCCCTCAGTGTCCGGTCGTGCCAACTCGTCAATTGATGAAGAGGAACTCGTTCGAGGCCAGTAGCGTCCGCGCGAGCGCGGACCACGACTCCCGCTCGCGGCGCCCCGGGTCCATCCCGTCGGACTCCAGGCTCTGCGCGTAGCGTTCGAGGAAGGCCAGGGCCCGTCGCGACTCCGCCGCCGAGGGGGGCCGGGTGAAGGCCCGGCGATAGGCGAGGTCGAGCCGCGAGGCCGGGACCGACTCCGCGGCGATCAGCGCCTCGGCGAACCGGCCGGCCTGGTCGTGGACGAACGGGTTGTTGAGCAGGTAGAGGGCCTGGAGCGGCACCGACGAGTCGTCGCGGACCGCCGTGGTCATGCTCGTGTCCGGGCCGTTGAACAGCTTCAAATACGGGTGCGGGTGCAGCCGCTGGACCATCAGGTAGACGCTGCGGTGGTTCGAGTCGTAGAGCGCCTTGAACTGGTGGTGCGCCGTGAAGCGCCACTTGTCCTTGGGCGGGAACGGGTGCGGGCCGGGTCGCGAGGTGTCGAGGTCGCCACCGAGAGTCAGCAAGGTATCCCGGAGGGCCTCGGCGTCGAGCCGTCGGCGGTCGAACCGCCAGTATCGGGCGTTCCCCGAGTCGATCTCGGCGTCGGCCGGGTTGTGATCGCTGGAGAGTCGATAGGTCTTCGACAGGAGAACCTGGCGGTGCATCGCCTTGATCGACCAGCCGGAGGCGATGAAGGTGCGGGACAGGTAGTCGAGGAGGTCGGGGTGGGTGGGAGGCGTGCCCCGGAGGCCGAAGTCGGAGGGCGTGGCGACGATCGGCTTGCCGAAGTGGTGCTGCCAGATCCGGTTGACCATCACCCGGGCCGACAGGTGCCCCGCCGGGCCGGTCAGCCAGCGCGGCGAGCTGGAGGCGACCGCTGGAGCCCTCGGGGATCGCCAGGTCGGCGCCGGGGTCGAGGACCTCCGGCACCCCGCGCGGGACGACCGTCGCCGGCCTTGTGGGGATCGCCGCCAATCTGGATCGCCACGTCGGTCGGCGTGCCTTCACGGACGGCATACGCCATCGGTGCCCCGTCCAGCGGCGACCGCTCCTCCTGGCGCGCCAGCTCCTCCCGGATTGGCTTCAATTCCGCCTCGATCGCCTCCCTGGCCTTCTCCTGGTCAGCCTTCAGCGCGTCGAGTTGTGCTTGCAACTCCTCAAGGGCCGACGACTCGGTCCCCTCGGCGATCTCCTTGATTCGTCCCTGGGCCTCGCTAACCTGACGGTTCAGCTCCGCGAGCCGGGCGGCGTGGCGCGCTCTCCGTCCTCGGCCTTCTGGAGCGTCCCCTTGATCTCAGCGACCTCGGCGGCGTGCTTCGCCTCCCGCGCCTTGACCTCCTCCGGCAGGATCAACGGGGCGAACCGGGTCGGATGCCGCACCTCCTCGGCGCCGGCGAAGGGATACTCGGTACTGGCGAAGACGCCGTAGAGGGCGTAGTAATCCGCCGCCGTGATCGGGTCGAACTTGTGGTCGTGGCAGCGGGCGCAACGGAGCGAGAGCCCGAGCACGACCTGGCCGGTCGTGTTGAGCGTGTCCTCGATGATCTGGTGCATGTCCTCCAGCTCGCGGGTGCCGAACCGCTTCGCCTGGGCGATGAAGCCGGTGGCGACGACGCGGCGGGCGTAGTCCTCGGGCGGACCTTCCCGCGCGAGGATGTCGCCGGCGAGTTGCTCGTGGAGGAACCGGTCGTAGGGGACGTCGGCGTTGAGGGCGTCGATCACGTAGTCGCGGTAGAGGTACGCTTCGGGGATCGGATAATCCGAGTTATCTCCCGCGGTGTCGGAGTAGCGGGCCAGGTCGAGCCAGTAGCGTCCCCAGCGCTCGCCGTACCGCGGGCTGTCGAGCAACTCGTCGACGAGCCGTTCGTAGGCGTCCGGGGCCTCGTCGGCGACGAACGCCTCGACTCGTTCCGGCGACGGCGGCAGGCCGAGCAGGTCGAAGGAGAGGCGCCGGATCAGGGCCCGCCGGTCTGCCGGCCCGACCGGGGTGAGCCCTTGCTCGCGGTGCCCGGCGGCGATGAAGCGGTCGATCGGGGTCTCGGCCCAGCCGGTCGGGTCGGCGGGGGGCTCGACCTCGCGCAACGGCACGAAGGCCCAGTGGTCCTCGGTGTCGAGCGTCGTCGCCGCGACCGAATCGGGCCAGGTCGCCCCGGCCGCGATCCAGGCCGTGAGGTCGTTGATCGCCTGCCGGGCGATGGGGTCGTCACCGGGCGGCATCTTGAGGAAATCATCGTCGTGCCGGATCGCCACGACGATCAGGCTCTCTTCCGGCTTGCCCGGCACGACCGCCGGGCCGGAGTCGCCCCCCGCGAGCATCGCCTCGCGCGAGTCGAGCCGCAGGCCGGCGCTGGCCTTCGTCTCGCCGTGGCACTTCAGGCAGGTGCCTGCCAGCACGGGGCGTACCTTTGCCTCGAAGAAGGCGTCTTCCGCGGCCTCGCCGCCCGACGCCCGAACGTTGCCGAGGGCCGCCAGCAGCGCCACGGCGAGGGTCGTCCACCGGAGCATGGTCCACTCCTCCACACCGTTCGTCTCGTGAGAGCCGCCCGAGTCAAGTTCTCCAACAATCGTCCAACTCACGATACCAGCGGCCGCGTCGAGAGAAAAGCCTTGATCCTCATTTCGATACAGCCAGCGCGACCGGCGCGATCGGGGTAGGTGGTTGCGACGCCCCACGGGCCGGGTTAGCCTCGCCCCAGATCCGATCCCGAACCGTCCCCGGGGGAACATCATGCCCATCTCCGCGATGAACCGACGCTCGGCCCTGAAGGTCCTGGCCGGGGGCCTGGCCTTCCCTTATGTCTATGTCGCGCGGCGGCGGCGCCGCGCCCGGCGAGACGCTGAACCACGCCAGCTTCGGCGCCTCGGGCATGGCCCTCGCCGACATCCGTTCGCTGACCGCCAGCCCGTATCTCCGGCTCGTCGCCGTGGCCGACGTGGACCTCAACCGGACCGCCGAGGTCAAGAAACTCTTCCCCGACGTTCGCGTTTATCAGGACTACCGCGAGCTGCTCGACAGGGAGAAGGACCTCGACTCGGTCAACATCTCCACCCCCGACCACATGCACGGCTCGATCACCATGCGGGCCATTCAGCGTGGCCTGAACGTCTACACGCAGAAGCCCCTCACCCAGACGCTCCACGAGGCCCGCCAGCTCACCCGAGCGGCGAAGGAATCGGGGATCGTCAGCCAGATGGGCATCCAGATCCATTCCAACCCCGTCCACAAGTCGGTCGTCGCCACGATCCGGGACGGTGCCATTGGCAAGGTCCGGGAGGTCCACAGCTGGAGCGGCAAGCAGTGGGGCGATCGTTCCCCCCGCCCCGACCGCAACGACCCGGTCCCCGACGGCCTCGACTGGAACGGCTGGCTCGGTGTCGCGGCGAAGCGGCCGTTCATCGCCGGCTGGTATCACCCGGGCGTCTGGCGCAAGCGGCTCGATTTCGGCACCGGAACCTTCGGCGACATGGGCTGCCATATCCTCGACCCGGTTTTCGGCTCCCTGGGGCTGACCGCCCCGACCGAGGTTCGCTCCGAAGGGGGCGCCCCGAACGACCATAGCTGGGGCCTCGACTCGGTCGTCCGCTACTCGTTTCCCGCCACCCCGCACACCACCGAGGGCTTCACCCTGACCTGGTACGACGGCGACCGCCGCCCGCCGGATAAGGTCAAGGCCCGGATCGGCGACCGGGAACTCAGCAATCAAGGCTCCCTCTACATCGGCACCAAGGGAGTTCTTTACTCGCCCTACATCGCCCCACCGGTCCTCCTGCCCGCCGAGAAATTCGCCGACTACGAGCGTCCCGAGCCCGACGGAGACAACCATTACCTCCAGTTCGTCGAGGCCTGCCGCGGCAACGGCCAGACCTCCACGCCGTTTTCCTATGCCGGTCCGCTCACCGAGATGGTCCTGCTGGGCTGCCTCGCGACCCGCTTCCCCGAGACGACCCTGGCCTGGGACGCCGAGGCCCTGAAGATCACCAATGTCGAGGAGGCCAACCGCTTCGTCCGCCGTGAGGCGCGCGAGGGCTACAGGACCAAGGGACTCTGATCGCTTCGCCATTCCCCCTTCGAGGCACCCCCATGATCGCACGTCGATCCGTGAACTGGTTCTCGCTCACCCTCCTCGCGCTCGGGCTCCTCAACGGCCCCGCGCGGTCTGAGGAGGCCGAATTGATCCTCCGCAACGGCAAGGTGGTCACTGTCGATGAAGACTTCTCGATCGCGCAGGCCCTCGCGATTCAGGGGGGCCGCCTGATCCGCGTCGGGACCGAGGACGAGGTGATGGCGACCCGGGGGCCGAAGACCCGGATCGTCGACCTCGGCGGCAGGACTGTCCTGCCCGGCCTGATCGACTCCCACACCCACCCGACCGGCGCCTGCATGACCGAGTTCGACCACCCCATCCCCGAGATGGAGACGATTGCCGACGTCCTGGAGTACATCGGCCATCGGGCCGAGGAACTGGGCGAGGGAAAGTGGGTCGTCGTCCGCCAGGTGTTCATCACCCGGCTCAAGGAGCAGCGTTACCCCACGCGCGAGGAGCTGGATCGGGTGGCGCCGAAGAACCCCGTCCTCTTCTCGACCGGCCCCGACGCCTCGATCAACTCGCTGGCGCTTCAGCTCAGCGGCATCGACAAGGATTTCCGACCCGAGGGGCCGGGCAAGGTCGAGCGCGATCCGAAGACCGGCGAGCCGACCGGTATCCTCCGCAACCTCACCCGCTACGTCAAAGCGGACTCCCCGGGCCGCCAGGCCACGGAGGAGGACCAGGACGAGCGGCTGATCGACCTGTTCCGGGACTATAACTCGGTCGGGATCACGGCGATCATCGACCGCAACGCGAGCGAATCGGCCATCGACCGCTACGCCCACCTGCTGGAGTCGGGCGCGTTGACGGTTCGCGTGGGGATCTCGCGAGGCGTCGACTCCTCGGGCGACCTGGACGCGATCCGCGACGAGATCCGATCCGTGGCCGAGCATCCGCTGCGACGCGGCGGGCCGATGCTGCGGATCGTCGGGATCAAGATGTTCCTCGACGGCGGAATGCTCACCGGCAGCGCCTACATGCGCAAGCCCTGGGGCGTCAGCGACATCTACTCGATCGACGACCCGGACTACCGCGGCGTGCTGTTCATCCCCCCGGAGCGGCTCTTGCCGATCGTCCGGGCGACCGTCGAGGCCGGTTTGCAGTTCACGGCCCACAGCGTCGGCGACGGCGCGGTGCATGCGCTGCTCGACGCCTACGAGGAGGTCAACAAGGAGACGCCGGTCGCCCCGACCCGGCCCTGCATCACCCACTCGAACTTCATGAGCCGCGAGGCGATCGAGCAAGCCGCCCGGCTGGGCGCGGTCGTGGACATCCAGCCGGCCTGGCTGTATCTCGACAC
Source organism: uncultured Isosphaeraceae bacterium (assembly GCA_963779675.1). Classification (GTDB taxonomy): domain Bacteria; phylum Planctomycetota; class Planctomycetia; order Isosphaerales; family Isosphaeraceae; genus CAVZZM01. Next base: position 440,227 of record CAVZZM010000007.1, on the reverse strand, counting down.
CCGCACGCTCGTCGCCCAGTTCGGCTATGACCGCCTGCGCTACTTCCAGCCGCTGAAGAGTTTGTTCGCGGCCGGGGTGACGGCCGGGGGCGGCTCGGACCACATGCAGAAGATCGGCCCGCGGCGCTCGATCAATCCCTACGACCCGTTCCTGGGGATGTGGGTGGCGATCACCCGCAAGGCCAGGGGTTACGAGGACCGGCTCCACCCCGAGGAGGCGCTGACGCGCGAGCAGGCCATCCGGTTCTACACGATCAATAACGCCCGATTGCTGTTCCTCGAGGACCAGATCGGCTCGCTGGAGGAGGGCAAGCACGCCGACCTCATCGTCCTCGACCGGGACATCCTCACCTGCCCGGAGGACGAGATCCGCGAGATCCGGCCGGTGGCCACCTATCTCGACGGCACGCCCATCTTCGAGGCCCCCCGGGAACCCTGATGACATCGACTCGACGTGAAGCCCCGACTTCCCCGCGAGGACTGCCGTGAGGCACCTTCCGATCGGACCCTTGTATTACGAGTTCAGCCGCCACCATGAGCCCCGGCTCCGGATCGAGCCGGGCGAATCCGTGGTGGTGGCCACCGAGGACGCCCTGTCGGGCCAGATCCGCGGTGACGACGATCGACGCGACAAGGCCGCGATGCCGTACAGCAACCCGCTGACCGGACCGATCTGGGTCGAGGGGGCCGAGCCGGGCGATTCGCTGGCGGTGACGATCGGCGAGATCCGTCCCACCATCGGCCAGTGTGCCACGAGGACCGCCGACCCGAAGCAGCTGTGCGAGTGGCTCGGTACCGACTGCCCCCACGGCTCGCACGTCTGCCCGATCCGCGACGGCCTCGTCCACTGGAGCGATTCCGTCGCCATCCCCTACGCCCCCATGCTGGGCTGCCTGGGGACGGCCCCGGACTGGGGCACGCCGACGACCCTCCCGGCCGGGCCGCACGGCGGGAACATGGACCTCGTCGAAACCTGCCCGGGGAACACCGTGATCCTGCCCGTCTACGTCCCCGGCGCCCTGCTCTACCTGGGCGACGCCCACGCCGCGATGGGCCAGGGGGAGCTCTCGGCCACCGGCCTGGAGATGCCGGCCGAGACGACCATCACCGTGGGCCTGCGCAAGCGGTCGCGGCCCCCCGGCCCCCGGATCGAGTCGCCCGACGAGATCATGGCCGTCGCCAGCGGCTGCCCGATGGAGCGGTCGATCGCCCAGGCCTACGCCCAGCTCATCCTCTGGATGGAGGCCGACTACGGCTGGGGCCGCTGGCGTGCCTACGACTTGCTGACCCACGTCGGCCGCATCTCGATCGGCTACTACGGGATCGGCACGGTCGCCGCCAAGGTCGAGAAACGCTACGTGATGAGTGGTGATCGGGGGTGATCCTCGGGGCACCAACTCCGCCTCGACCACGTCGAGGGGTTCCCGTCGAGCCACCCATCCCGACGACTCGGTCGGAACCCCCACCCCCTGCAGGTCCGATCCTGGGACGGTTCGGAGTGGCGACCCGGGGTCATTCAAAAGTCCGAGACGACACCGTTCCCGGGAGGGCGAGGCTCCCGCCGAGCCGCCCATCCCGACGGCTCGGGATGGGCCGCGCCCTCCCGGAAGACGGCTCGGCATGAGCCGCGCCCTCCCGGAAAACTCGACCTTGGAATAACCCTGAGTGGCGCCCCGGGCGGGTCGCCGGCCGATCGGCGCTCGGGTAGACTGGGAGATCCTGTCGCGTTCCGAACGCCCGCGATCCCGTGTCCCCCGGAGTCCTCAACCATGGACCGACCCGTCTCCCGTCGCTCGTTGCTGGCCGGTGGCCTGACGGCCGCGGGCTCGCTGGCGCTGACCGGTTGCCTCGGGAGGGCGACCCCCGCCGCCGTGCCCGCGTCCGGGGAGGAGGCCCGCCGCGATCGCTCGGCCGAGGCCCCCGCCGTGCCCGTGGCCGTCGTGCGCTGTGAGTCCTACGACCCCCGACAGGTCCGCGCCGCGATGGACCGCATGCTCGACCTGATCGGCGGAGTCCGGGACCTCGTCGAGAACCGCACCGTTACCGTCAAGCTGAACCTGACCGGCATGACCTGGGACCCCGTCTTCGGCCTGCCGGCCCGCGAGACGTACCAGAGCCAGCCCGACACGGTGGCGGCCCTCTGCGCGATCCTGGCCGAGTCCGGGGCGCGTCGGATCGTGCTCGTCGAGAACCTTTACTGGGAACGGCCGTTCGAACAGAGCCTCATCGAATCCGGCTGGGACGTGAGGGCCATTCAGGAGGCGGGCCATCACAAGGTCACGTTCGAGGACACCCGCAACCGCGGCGCCTTCCGCGGCTACAGCCGCCTGGACGTCCCCTGGGGCGGCTTCGCCTACCCGGCCTTCGACTTCAACGAGCGGTTCGAGAAGACCGACGTCCTGATCTCGCTGGCCAAGCTCAAGCAGCACGCCACGGCCGGCATCACCGGGGTCGTCAAGAACTGCTTCGGCAACACGCCGACGGCGCTCTACGGCGACACCGCCCCCGACGAGCGCGGGCTCATCCACCGCGTCGCGCAGTTCCATTCCGGCCAGAAGGGCGTCCCGGCCGGCGTGCCGCCGGCGCACAAGGGCGTGTCGCGAACCTCAACCGATCGGGTGCCGCGCGTCACGGCCGACATCTTCGGCGCCCGGCCGACCGACCTGGGCATCGTCGACGGCGTCCGCTCGATCTCCGGCGGCGAGGGGCACTGGAACAAGGGGATCGCCCTGGTCGAGCCGAAGCTCCTGCTCGCCGGCCGCAACGGCGTCTGCACCGACGCGATCGGCACCGCCGTGATGGGCTTCGACCCGATGTCCCCCCACGGAGAGGGTCCCTTCCAGGGCGAGAACCACCTGCGCCTGCTCGCCCAGGCCGGCGTGGGCACTCACGACCCCTCGCGCATCGAGGTCCGCGGCCTGCCGCTCGACCAGGCCCGCTACCCCTATCGGCCTGCGCCCCAGTCGTCGTAGCGGCCCCCGCAGTGCCCTGCCGGCGGGAACAGGGGGCAGGCACCCTGGTGCCGGTCCCCCCTCGAACCGTGGTAGGGCGCCGCCCGCGCCCCGATCAGCCGACGAGCAGTTTGCGGAGCGTGCCCAGGTCCGTTTTCAGGGCGGCGACGTTCGGGCCGGTGCCCGCCTCCTCGAGGTATTCGACGTGCAGCGAGACCGGCCCCCGGAACTCCGAGCGCCGCAACAGCTCGAAGAACTTCGGGTCGACCTGGCCCTGGCCGAGCGGGACGTTCTCCACCTGTCGGCCGTCCCAGCGGAAGTCCTTGACGTAGACGGCCCGGGTGCGCGGCGCCATCAGGTTCCAGTGGACCGGCCAGCACAGCCCCCCCTCGACCGTCGCGTGCCGGATGTCGAAGGCCACGCCGATCTCGTCCGTCGGGATGTCGCCGAGCAGGGCGTGGAGGTCCCAGACCGACGCGCCGACGTACTGGGCCCCCGCGTGGTTCTGGTAGACGGCGCGGATGCCGATCTCGCGGTTCAGCGCGGCCAGGTCACGCACCACCGGCCGCAGCGCCTCGATCTGGTCGACGACCGGGCGCGACAGGTCGTAGCGGTACTGGTCCATCCGATAACACGTCACGCCCAACCCCCTGGCCGTGCGCAAGACCTTCTCGGTGAGCGGGTCGTCGGCGCGACCGATGCGCGTCGTCATGATGGTCAGGTCGACGCCGTGCGCCTTCAGCGCCTCGGCGAGCTTCGGCAACTCCTCCTCGACGCGTTCGGGCTCGACCTGTCCCCCGGGGCGGACCGTCGCCTCGATCCCGTCGAAGCCGAGCCCCCGGATCGTCTCGGCCAGCCGGTCATGGCCCAGCGCCTGGATGAACTTGACGAATGCACAGATCGGATAGCCCGACTGCGACGAGTCCGCCCCCTGCCCTCCCGCGGGCGTCGCCGACACCATCCCGGCCGCGGGCGTCGCCAGCGCCACCCCGGCCGCGGTGGCCAGGAAGGCGCGGCGGTCCAGTGTCGTCCCGGTGGTCGTCGTCCTCATCGCGGGTCCCCCTTCCCGAGCCCTGGTGTCGACGCGGTCGCCGCGTCGTCCCGGCGACTCGCCCGTAGTATAGCCTCCCCCGCCGCCGGCGGGACAGCGGCCATCCCCGGCCTCTTCCCTCGGATCGACCCGGGGTGTCGGCTCCCCGGCGACAGGAGCCGGAGCGGCCGGGGACTCGGCCTCTCGTCGGCGTCGCAGACGTCTCCGTGCACGTCACGCGGACCATCCCGCATCGGCCGTCGGCTCAAAGGGTGTACGAGAAGGCTCTTGTCGGGTGGGTGGAGTCCGCGGAACCCACCATCGGGATCGACGACTATGGTGGGTTCCGAAGACTCCACCCACCCGACGATGACCCGACCGACCGTCTCGGACACCCTTTCGGAGGAGCGGCGATCGGGGGTCGTCCTTCATGGGGTTGAACGCGGCCAGGATTCCAACAATAATTCAACGTCGTCGTCCCCGTTGCATTTCACGGAGGCCTCGGTCGCGAGTCGCCCGGGAACGCCGGCCGGTCCGCGTCGTCCGGTGAGTCCGGTGAGTCCGTGAGTCTCCCACGAAGGTTTCCCGTTCATGACTCTGCCTCCCGCCCAGCCGTCGCGCCGCGTGTTCCTGCGGGCCTCCCTGGCCGGCCTCGGGTCGCTGTCCTTGCCGGGGCTCCTCCGCATGCGAGCCGAGTCCGCGGGGCGCCGGCCGGCGAGCGGACCGCGGTGATCCTGGTCTGGCTGCGGGGCGGGTGCAGCCACCTCGACACGTACGACCCGAAGCCCGACGCCCCATCGGAGTTCCGCGGGCCGTTCGCGACCGATCGCCACGAAGACGCCCGGGCTCCGACTCTCCGAGCTGCTGCCGCGGCAGGCCGCGATCTCCGACAAGTTCGCCGTGCTTCGCTCGATGGCCCACACCGGCGGCGGCCACCCGGCCGGCTCGCTCCAGCTCCTCTCCGGCGACCCCGACCCGCAGGACAAGCCCGAACCGGTGCTCCCGGACGTGATGGCGGTGGCCCACTACCTGCGCTCGGGCGGGCCGCCGCACGCATCCCGAACTACATCGGCGTCAACCCGATCGTCCGCTACGACAGCTTCACGATCGCCGGGCCCGGCGTACCTCGGCGCCGCCTACGAGCCGTTCGCCGTGCTGGGCGACCCGAGCGCCCCCGAGTTCCGGGTCCCGAACGTCGGCCTTCCCGAGCCGGAGGCCCGCCGCCTCCGGGCGCCGCATCGGGCTCCGCGAACGGTTCGACGCCCTCCGCCGGTCGATCGACCGCTCACGACGCGATGCGGACCATGGACGAGTTCGAGGCCCGCGCCGTCGACCTGCTGACCAGCCCCGAGGCCGCCCGCGCCTTCGACCTCGACCGCGAGGACCCGAAGCTCCGCGACCGCTACGGTCGCCACGCCTGGGGCCAGCAATGCCTGATGGCCCGCCGGCTGGTCGAGGCCGGGGTCGACCTCGTCACCACCACCTTCGACGGCCCCCTCTGCGGCCGGGTCGCCAACTGGGACGACCACGCCGTCAACCACCACGTCTTCGAGGCGCTCCAGCACCGGGCCCCGCCTTCGACCAGGCCGTCTCCGCGCTGATCGAGGACGTCTACGCCCGCGGGCTCGATCGGCGCGTGCTGGTCATCGTCACCGGCGAGTTCGGCCGGACGCCCCGGATCTCCCACGTGGCGAGCAGCGGCGGCGGGGTGGCCAGCGCCCCGGCGGGGACGGTCCAGCCCGGCCGCGACCACTGGCCGCGGGCCAACTCGATGATCTGGGCCGGCGGCGGCATCGCGCACCGGCCAGGTGATCGGCGCGACCGACCCGCGCGGCGAGGACGTCGTCGATCGCCGCGTCGGCCCGCATGATTTCCTGGCGACCATCTACCGGCACCTCGGCATCGACTACGAACGGGTCACCATCCCCGACCGCCTCGGCCGGCCGATCCCGATCGTCTCCCACGGGCAGGCCATCCCGGAATTACTCCCGACCTCGTGACCCACCCGGATCAACTCGGAGGACTCGCCATGTCACGCCGCATCGTGGGCTGTCTCGCCACGCTCTGCCTCCTGTTTGTACCGGCCATCTGCCTCGCCGACGAGGAACCCGCGAACGCTCCGCCGTTCAAGGCCGGGTTCGCCGAGAGGGACATCACGCCCGAGGTCGGCATGGAGGCGCCGGGCGGCTACGGCAAGTCGTACCACAAGACGGTCCACGACCCCTGCAAGGTCCGCGCGGCCGTTTTCGACGACGGGACGAACCGCGTGGCGATCGTCGGCATCGACGCGCTGGGCATCCGTCGGGAAACCGTCCAGAAGGTCCGCCGGGCGGTCGAAGGGCGCGACGGGCATCCCTGCCGGCTCGATCCTGATCGGCGCCTCGCACTCGCACTCGTCAGGCCCGATCGTCTGGATCATGCCGGGCAGAGTACGACCACGCCTCGCCGCTCGTGCAGGAATTGGCTTACGAACAGTCGACGTGCGTCGACCCGGACTACCTGGAGCAGGTCGAGACGGCCCTGATCGAGGCGATCTGCGAGGCCAACGACCGTCGGGTCGAGGCGCGGGGCGGTGTCGGCTCGGGCGTCGAGGATTCGGTCGCGTTCAACCGCCGCTTCCTGATGAAGGACGGTCGGACGGTCACCCACCCGGGGCTCGGGAACCCCGACATCGTCGAGCCCGCCGGCCCCGTCGACCCGGAGGTCGGCGTCGTCGGCGCCTGGGACGCCGGGGAACCTGGCCGGTTGCTGGGCTGCGTCGTCAACTTCGCCTGCCACGCCACGACGAGCCCCGGGGGGATCTCGGCGAACTACATCCACTATCTGGAGAAGGTCATCCAGGGCTATTACGGCGAGGACGCGGTCGTCGTCTTCCTCGCCGGGGCCTCGGGCGACATCACCCAGGTCGACAACCAGAGCCCCCATGTGTACCCGAGCGGCGAACGCTGGGCCGCAGATCGTCGGCGGCCGGGTCGGCGCCGAGGCGCTGAAGGTCCTGCTGAGCATGGAGCCCGGCACCCTCACCCCGGTCGCCGCGCGGAGCGAGGTCCTCACGATCGCGCGGCGGACGCCGTCGCCCGAACGGGCCCGGAGGAGCCTGGAACTCGTCGAGGCGCGATCGTTCGAAGGTGGACCCCACCGAGTGGACGTTCGCCAAGGAGACCGTCATGCTCGACGCCCTGCTCCAAAAGGCCCCCACCGCCGAGGTGGAGGTGCAGGCCGTGCAGGTCGGCCCGGCCGTTTTCGTCACGACGCCCGCCGAGTACTTCTGCCAGTACGGCCTGGAGATCAAGGAGGGAAGCGGTTTCCCGTTCACGTTCCCCGTCTCGCTGGCGAACGGCTGCGTCGGCTACGTCCCCACCGAAGACGCCTTCGGCCCGCACGGCGGCGGCTACGAGACGCGGCTGACGAGCTACAGCAACCTGGAGATCACCGCCGGGAGCCAGATGCGCGACGCCGGCATCGAGCTGGCAAGGCAGCTCACGCCGGGCACCGCGCCCTCACCGAAGGGCCGTCCCCCGTTCACGGGCAAGCCCTGGCCCTACGGCGACGTCCGGCCGGAGACGGAATGAACGAACGGGCTCGATGGGGCGCCGGACCGCGACGGTCGCGGTCCGGTCAGGCCACGAGGTCGTGCAACACGCGTCCGTGGACGTCGGTCAGTCGGAAATCCCGGCCTGCGTACCGATACGTCAGCCGCTCGTGGTCGAAGCCCAGCAGGTGCAGGAGCGTCGCGTGCAGGTCGTGCACGCTCACGGGGTCCTGCTCGGCGCGGAAGCCGAACTCGTCGGTCGCGCCGTGTACGGTCCCCCCCTTGACGCCGCCTCCGGCCATCCAGACGCTGAAGCCGTAGTGATTGTGGTCGCGACCCAGCTTCGACTGGCCATCGCCGCCCAGCTCGACCGACGGCGTGCGGCCGAACTCGCCGCCCCACAGCACCAGCGTGTCCTCCAGCATGCCCCGCGATTTCAGGTCGGTCAGCAGGGCCGCGATCGGCTGGTCGATCTCCCGGGCGAGCTTGCGGTGGTTCTCCTCGATCTTGTCGTGATTGTCCCAGGGCTGGCCGGCGCCGTGCCAGAGCTGGACGTAGCGGACCCCTCGCTCGACCAGCCGACGGGCGATCAGAGTCTGACGACCGTGGACGCCCGACCCGTACAACTCACGGATCGTACTCGGGCTCTCGGGAGATGTCGAACGCCTCGGCCGCCTCGATCTGCATGCGGAAGGCCAGCTCGAATGACTGGATCCGGGCCTCCAGCCGGTCGTCCGGTCAGCCCTTCGCGATGCTCGGCATTGAGCTTCGACAGCAGGTCGAGCTGCCGGCGCTGGGCATCGGTCGCTGACGTGCGGATGCTCGATGTTCTCGACAAGCCGGTCGGGCCGATCGTGACGAGAGTCGATATAGGTCCCCTGATACGCCCCGGGCAGGAACCCGGCCTGCCAGTTCTCGATCCCCTTGATCGGGTAGCCGCCCGGACACATGGCGATGAAGCCCGGCAGGTTCTGGTTCTCCGTCCCCAGCCCGTAAAGCGTCCACGCGCCGACGCTCGGCCGAGACTGGACCGAGTCGCCGCAATTCATCAGCATCAGCGAGGGCTCATGATTGGGCACCTGGGCATACATCGAGCGAATCACGGCGATGTCGTCGATGTGGCCGGGCCGTCTTCGGCGAACAGCTCGCTGACCTCGATCCCGCTCTGACCGTACTCGGCGGAACGTGAACGGCGAGGGAAAGGCCGCGCCCGTCTTGCGCTCGGTGCGCAGGGTCTCGGGCAGCGGCTGTCCGGCGTACTTCGCGAGGGCCGGCTTGGGGTCGAACGTGTCCACGTGCGAGGGCCCCCCGTTGAGAAAGAAGTGGATGACCCGCTTCGCCTTGGCCGGGAAGTGAGATCGCTTCGGGGCCAGCATCGGCATTCCGCCTCGACCTCCGCGCCACGAGCCAGTTCGCCCGCGTCGGCCAGCACGCCCAACGCCCCCAGAGCACCCAGCCCGAGGCCCGATCGGGCCAGGAAATGTCGACGCGTCAGGGCGCTGGTTCGCGTGCGGACCGTCCATCGTTACCTCCCGGACAAATGGGCAGCAATGAGTGATGAGCCATGAGCAATGAGTGGGCGGTGCAGTTCGGTCATCGGCCGGCCTCGGTCATCGGTCTTCTGGATCGGTCCCGGATCCTCGACCCGCGTCATTCGACGAAGTAGAACTCATTCGCCATCAGCAGCACCTGCGCGAGTTGCTCCCAGGGGTCGAGCTGCGGGGCCGGCTTGCCGCCGAAGTCCGCCTGCGCATTCCAGGTCGTCGTTCCCTCCGCGCCCTGCTCCACGAGCACGGGAGCCCAGAGAAACTGGTCGCTGTTCAGGTTGTCCCGGATATCCACGACGAAGTCGATCGTATCCCCCGCCTTCACCTCCAGGGCATCCACGTCGAACCGGGCGTCGGAATGATGCACCTCGGCGTATCTGGATCGTCCCCTGCCGGCTGCCGCACAGGAACCCACGGATTCCGTCCCCTTGAGTCGACCTCGTGCACCAGCCGGGATCGGATCTGAATCGTCGCATCCCGAGGGGCCACCCAGCGCCGGACGGCGGCATGATCCAGGTCATTGCCCGGATGCCCGCCCTCGGCTGTCAACTGAACCCATCCCAGCGCCGCGTCCGGCCACGACGGCCCTCCCTGCAGCGCCTGCCCCGGTATCGTGGGGCAGGGGGTGGAAGTCGACGACCCGCCCGGATCCGCGTCATAACGCCCATACCCATACTGCCAGTCGCGAGCCGTCGGCGAGGGTTCGACAACGCGGCTCCCCTCGGCCGCGCGGCCTCGACCAGAGCCACCGCCGCGTCAAGTTGATCGCGCAGTCGGCTCCCTCTGGAAAACGCGGCGATACAGGCAGGCGAACCTTCTCCTCGGGCGCCCGTCGCGGTCGCCATCTCCTCCCGGCTCACCAGGGCGCGGGCCCGGCTCGAGCAGGAACGGATGATTCAGGAAGAAAAGGGCCTGCTGGGGGACGGTCGTCTCATTGCGACGGGGGATCAGCAAGGTCGGGATTCGCGAAATCGAAGACCCGGAAGACGCTCGGCAGGTCCTCGCGGTCCACCTCGCCGTAGAGCGTCCGACAGGTCGGGAACGGGGCCTTGAAGATGTCCACCGGCTTGCCCCCGATCCGGCGTGTCAATTTCCCCGGTGACGGCCAGGAGCGCATCGCGAAGCTCCTCGAACGAGAGCCGGTGGATCGGCATCCGCCAGAGCCAGCGGTTCTCCGGGTCCTCGCGCATCGCCAGTTCGCGCCGCTACGGATCCTCGGCGCCCGCCGACGACTGCCGATAGGTGGCCGAGAGCAGGATCTGGCGATGGAGTCGCTTCAGGCTCCACCCCTCGGAGACGAACCGATCGGCCAGCCAGTCGAGCAGCTCGGGATGGCTCGGGGGCCCGGCCCGTGTGCCGAAATCGCCCGGCGTGCGGACCAGCCCGGCCCCGAAGTGGTGCATCCAGACGCGATTGACCAGGACGCGGGCCGTCAGCGGGTTGTCGCGATCCGCGATGGCCCTCGCCAGTTCGAGCCGCCCGCTGCCTTCGCGGAACGGGGCGCGGATCGGGACCGGCGAGGACCCGGAGGAAGTGTCGGGGGGCGACCTCTCCCAGATTGGCCGGGTTCCCTCGACGCAGGACGCGCGTCTCGACCGTCGTCTCGCGATCCGTCAGGATCAACGCGTAGGGCGGCGCCTCCTCCGAGCGGATCAGCCAGCGATCGACCTCGCCCTGCAACTTCCAGAGGGCCGTGATGGCCGTCGCTGGGGAAGTACCCCTCCACGTTGACGATCGACTCGTCCGGCACCTCGCACGGCGAGTCCGGCCCGTAGAGGACCCGGCGGATCGCCTCGGCGTCGGGATCGGGCAGTCCGTCTCGGGAGGAGGTTGATCGTCGCACGGCCTGGTCGAGCTGTCCCTCCCAGCGGTCGATCACGTCGCGGAACAGAGCTCCCGTAGCGTTCCGCGACCTCGCGAGGGCTCCCGGGAGGCTCGGCGAACGCCTCGGACCACGAGCGGATTGACGGCCCCCTCCGGGCGATCCGCCAGCGACCGGCAGACGTCCCCCGCCCGGCTCGCGAATTCGTCGGGCGGGATCTGGCGAACGCATGCCACGCCGCGAAAATCGGATCGTCGCGCTCGCCGGCCCTCGCCAGGGCGTCGCGCCAGCGGCGGACGAACGCCGGGATCAGGTCGTCCTCGGCGAAGACCTGGTCGAAGCCTTCCTCGGGGTACTTCTGCATCTCGAACTGGGCCAGCAGGTAGTCGGTCACTCGGTCGCGCACCCGGTTCGGCGGCGGCCGCCCGCTCGGCCGCTCATCCGATCGCGCAGGGCGTCCTGACGCTCGCGCAGGCCGACCGCGAAGGCGCCCTCCCCATCGACCTGGCTCCGGAGACCTCCGGCCGGAACGAGGCGTTCGGCGCAGTTGCGGAAGACCCCGTAAAGGGCGTAATAGTCGCTCGTCGGGATCGGGTCGAACTTGTGGTCGTGGCAGCGGGCGCAGGCGACCGTCAGCCCGAGCATGCCGCGCGTGACCACGTCGATCCGGTCGTCGATGATGTCGTGCGTCACGCCGAGGAACCGCCGCCCGAGGGTCAAAAACCCCATCGCGGCCAGGTCGGCCGGGTCGTCGGAGACCTGCTCGGCGGCGAGTTGCAGGAGCAGGAACCGGTCGTACGGCATGTCCTCGTTCAAGGCGCGCACGACCCAGTCCCGATACGCCCAGGCGTGGACCCAGTTCCCCTCCTCGCGGGCGTAGACATACCCCTTCGTGTCCGAGTAGCGGGCCACGTCGAGCCAGTGCCGGGCCCATTGCTCGCCGTAGTGGGGCGAGGCCAGCAGGCGATCGACGAGCCGCTCGTAGGCGTCCGGCGACCCGATCCCGGACGAACGACTCGACCTCCTCCGGCGTCGGCGGAAGTCCGGTCAGGTCGATGGTGAGGCGCCGGATCAGCGTCCGGCGATCCGCGGGCGGCGACGGGGCCAGGCCCTCGGCTTCGAGGCGGGCGAGGATGAACCGATCGATCGGCGTCCTCACCCAGTCCTCGTCGAGCACCCGGGGCGGCACCACGTCGTCGCGGACCGGCCGGAAGGCCCAGTGGTCTCCCGGCGATCTCGGCGGTCGTCGCGACGGTCCGGGCTGGCCCCGCTCCCCGGCGGGCGATCCCGGCCAGGGCAGGCCCAGCTCGATCCATCGCCCCAGCGCCGACGATCTCGGCCTCGGGGAGCTTGCCTTTCGGCGGCATCCTCGGCTCGAGGTCGTAATGGACGGCATCCATCAGCAGGCTCTCGTCCGGCCTGCCCGGCACGACGGCCGGCCCGCTGTCTCCCCCGGCCAGAAGCCCCTCCCGGGAGGTCAGGTCGAGGCCCCCCTTGGTCTTTTCGACGCCGTGGCACGTCTGGCACTTCGCGATCAGCAAGGGCCGGATCGTCGTCTCGAAGAACTCGCCCGCCGCCGGTCTCGTCACCCCGGGCCGCGGGATGCGATAGAGTCAGAATCAACCCGAGCACGATCATTCCAGAGCGGGATACGTTGGTGTTTCATGGGGGTTCGATCACTCCGAGAATCGGGATGCCCCGTTCACCTCAACGCGGGCTGTCCACTGAGCGGCGTGCCTCGACACAGCGGCCATGACAACGAACTCATGCGGACCTCGATCAAATTGCGGGATCATCGGGGCACCGATGGCATGGGCACATCGAAGGCTGATCGTAACAGGATGGGGGACGAGTCGAAAGCCCTCCGGTGGGCTCGGCGGAACTCGAACCCTGACGGTCGCCGCTTTCGACCGGCCCCGCTCCAGGTTATGGTAGCCAGGTCGGGGCCCTGGCACGGGCAACGACACACCGAGAACCGCGAGTCCGTGGTCGGGGTCGTCCGCGGATTGATCGTGAATGCCGCAGTCGAACGGGGGGCCGAACGCATGGACCGGATGGCAAGTCGAGTGATGATGCTCGGTTTCTGGATGCTCGCCCTGACCCTAACCGCGACGGCGGACGAGCCGGCGACGACCCTCGATCTCGACGACCCGACCCGCGATCGGTGCCTGTCCATCCTTCGATCCGGCCTCGGTTCCGACGAGTTCTGGCCCTCGATGCACGCGGCGGAGGCCCTCTCGCTCGACGGCCACGGCGAGGAGGTCCGGTCGGCCCTCGCGCCGTTGCTGGGGCCCGAGACCGACGATCAGAAGCGCTGCGGGCTCGGCCCGGGAGCTGGTGCGGGCCGGCGACCTCTCCCGCGTCCGGGTCCTGCTCGACGTCCTAGGCCGCGACCGATCCTTACGGGCACGTCCACGCCTGCGAGAGCCTCTTCAAGGTCCGCCAGGTCGGCGACGGCCGTCTTGCTACGGGATGCCTTGACCCGGGACGAGGACCCCAAGCTCGCAATGATGGCCGCCGCGGCCCTCGCCCGCTGGGGGCATCGCGGGGCGCTCGACCTGCTGCGCGGGTACGTCACCGACGAGGACGGCGAGACGGCCCGGATCGCCGCCTGGATCCTGGCCCGAACGGGCGACGCGAGCGACCTGCCGGCGCTACGGGACGGGGCGGCCCGGTTCTCCGACCCGCTCACCCGGGCCTACTTCGAGCATGCCCTGGCCGCGCTCGGCGACGACGGCGGCAAATCGGCGCTGATCCGGAACCTCCGGCATCCCGACCCCGCCGTGCGCGTCTACGCGGCCGAGTTCGCCCCCGAGGCGCGGGCGATCGAGGCGCGGGACGCGCTCGTCGCCCTGCTCGACGACCCCGTGCTCGACGTGCGCGTCCGGGCGGCGCAGGCCCTGCTGCAACTCGCCCGACCCGTGCCCGAGGACGCCGACACGCCCTTTCATCGCGACGTCTTCCCCGCCACCGAGGAGAACCCGCGCTACAGCGAGGGCTCGGTGCTGGTCCGTCGCGACGGCCGCCTGCTCTACGCGACCACCGAGTTCCAGGGGAGCGGATCGGACTTCGCCACGGCCCGGATCATCGCCGTCGAGTCGGCCGACGGCGGGCGTTCCTGGTCCACCCCCCGGGTCCTCCAGGAGAACGTCGGCCGCCAGAACGTGATGTCGGCCACCCTCCGACGCCTCCACAACCCCGCGTACTTCGACGGTCCGATCGGCTTCTTCTACCTCGTCAAGAACTCGACGACCGACCTCGACGTCTTCCTCCGCATCTCGGACGACGAGGGGGCGAGCCTTCGGCGAGCCGATCCTGCGTGACGGATGCGATCCGGCTACCACGTCCTGAACAACGACCGCGTCACCGTCCTGTCCACGGGGCGACTGGTCGTGCCGGTGGCCACGACGGCGGACGTCGCCGGCAACGGGCACTTCGAGAGCGTCTGCTACCTCTCCGACGACGAGGGGCGGACCTGGAGGCGGGGCCGCGAGCTCGGTCGACTACCCGAAACGTGGGGCGATGGAGCCCGAGGTGGTGGAACTCTCGGACGGCAGCCTCCTGATGCACTTCCGGACCCAGCTCGGCCACATCGCCGCCAGCGAATCGGCCGACGGCGGCGAGACCTGGACCGAGGCGCGTTCCTGGGGCGTCCGCGCCCCGGAGGCCCCCGCCACCCTGCGGCGGATCCCCTCGACGGGCGACCTCCTCCTGATCTGGAACGACACCTACCGCGACGGCGAAGGCCACGGCGGCAAGCGGACCCCGCTCACCGCCGCCGTCTCGACGGACGAGGGCCAGACCTGGTCGCACCGGCGCGACCTCGAGACCGATCCCGACACACGTACGCCTACACCAGCCTCGCCTTCCACGAGGGCCGGGCGCTCCTGACCTACTACGTGCGGGATGAGGCCACGGGCCGGATCTCGTCGCGGTTCCGCTCGGTCCCGATCGCCTGGTTCTACGAGGAGGAAGCCGGACGCTGAGAGGTGGTCCGAAACGATTCCCGCAGAACCCCGTAGGGTGGGTGGAGTCTTCGGAACCCACCATCTTGAACGCCGTCGCGTTGGGTTCCGATCGACAATGGTCCGGCAGGGAGGGAGGGGTCTTCGGAAACTATCGTCTTGATCGCCGTCGCGGTGGGTTCCGAAGACTCCACCCACCCTACGAAGACCTTGATCTGATGATCAATGGCCACCACACCCTGGTCGATAGTTAGTCACATGCCGGTCGCGATGGCGGCGATGACGAGAGGAGCACTGGCCCGTGGATCTGACAGCCACACGTCTGGAGGGGCCTCGAACCGGCCCGCATGTGCTCATCACCGGCGGGGTCCACGGCGACGAATACGAGCCGATCGCGGCGATCCGGCGGCTCGGGCCGAACTGGTCGGGGGTGCGACGCGGGCGCGTGACGCTCGTGCCGGTCGTGAACGAGGCCGCATTCCGCCTCGGCCGACGCACGGGCGAGGACGGCCTCGACCTCGCCCGCTCCTGCCCCGGCGCGTCCGTCGGGATCGGTCACGGAGCGGGCCGCCGATGCGCTGTCCCGGCTGATCCGGGACGCCGACGCCTACATCGACCTGCATGCGGGCGGCATCGCCATGACGGTGTACCCGATGGCCGGCTACATGCTCCACCCCGACCCCGCCGTCCTCGACCGTCAGCGTCACATGGCCCGACCGTTCGGCCTGCCGGTCATCTGGGGGACCGACCCGACGCTCGAAGGCCGCTCGCTCTCGGTCGCGAGGGACGCCCGGGTTCCCGCCATCTATGCCGAATTCCTGGGCGGCGGCGGCTGCGACCCGGGCGGCGTCGCGGCGTACGTGAGCGGGTGCCGCAACATCCTGATCGACCTCGGCATGATCGACGGCGAGGTCGTCTTCCCGGACGTGGAACCGATTGTGGTCGAGGACGCCAGGCCGGGCTCCGGCATCCTGCAGGTCCAGCACCCGGCCCCCATCGGCGGCGTCTTCGAGCCGGCCGTGGCGCTGGGGGACGCCATCGAGGAAGGTGAGCCCTCGGCCTCGTCGCGGCCCCGATCGGCGGCACCGTTGCGGCGGTGCATGCCGCGCATGATGGGATCGTCCTCGCTCTGCGCAGCCTCGCCCTGGTCTCGGCCGGCGATGCGGTGGCCGTGGTCCTGGAGACGGGCCGAACTACCGTCTCGCCGTCGAACCGTGACGGGCAGGGCCATTCCAGGGTCGGTTCCCGGGAGGGTGAGGCTCCGGCCGAGCCGCCCATCCCGACAGTTCGGCCGGAGCCTCGCCCTCCCGACGCGAGTGCCGGGTCGAGCCTTTGAATGCTCCTGTCGCGTCGCGGCAGCTGCTCGCCTGACGGGCACCGATCGGGTAACGTGACACGGCCCGTTCCCCCCGGACCGGACGCAGAGACGATTCCGCCGGAACCCACCCTCCCCTCGACCTTCCAGGGACGTTCCATGCGCGCGAGCAAGATCAAGGCGAAGTTGAAGCGCGGCGAGCCGGTGCTCGTCACCGCGCTGGTCCTGACCGACCCTTCGCTGTTCGAACTGACGAGCCTGATGGGCTTCGACGGCATCTGGCTGGACCTGGAGCACCACGCCACTCAGCGTCGAGACGGCCGCCACGCTGATGCGGGCCGCCCGCGTCGGCACGGCCGACATCATGGCCCGGCCCGCCAAGGGCGAGTTCATGCGGATGGGCCGGCTGCTGGAGGCCGGGGCGCAGGGATCATGTACCCGCGCTGCGACGACGCCGCCGAGGCCCGCGAGGTCGTCACCTGGTCGAAGTTCGCCCCGCTGGGCCGCGCGGGCTCGACAGCGGCAACGCCGACAACCCCGTACTGCCCGATGCCGCTCGGCCGCTACGTCCGCCAGGCCAACGAGCGAGACGTTTCTCGTGATCCAGATCGAGGACCCGGCCGCCCTGGAGCACGCCGGGGCGATCGCGGCCGTCGAGGGGGTCGACGTCCTGTTCCTCGGGCCGGCGCGACTTCAGCGTGCTCAGCGGCATCCCCGGCCAGTTCGACCACCCCGCCGTCCAGGACGCCATCCGCCAGATCGCCGCCGCCCGACCGCGCCGGCAAGGCCTGGGGCATGCCCAGCTTCTCCCCGAGCGGACCCGCGAGCTCATGGACCTCGGCGCCCGTTCATCACCCACGGCGCCGACATCCTGATGGTCAAGAACGGCCTGGAGTCGATCCGGGAGCGGTTCGGACCGCTGGGGTTCACATTCGACGGCCCTTACGGAATGCCGCATGACCGATGACCGATGGACGATTCCAGAACGGCCACGACCGAAACCGTCTTGGGAATCGAACATCGGGAATCGGCCATCGCGGATTGGCCATTGGGGATCGGCCATCGGCCATCGGCCATGTCGGACTCGATCTTGACGACGATCGGAGGATGCTTTGAAACTCTCGGGGAAAATCGCGCTGGTGACCGGGGCGGCGCGCGGCATCGGCCGGGGTGCGCGCTCGAACTCGCCCGCGTCGGGGCGGACGTGGCCCTCAACGACCGCGAACGATCCGCCGGCGGCGGAGGCCGTCGTCGACGAGATCCGGGCGCTCGGCCGACGGGCCGAGATCGTCGAGGGGGACGCCTTCGATGCGACCTCGTGCGAACGCATCGTGGCCCGCGCCCTCGAGGCGTTCGGCCGGATCGACATTCTCATCAGCAACCCCGCGTTCTCCATCCGCGGCGACTTCCTGGACTACGAGCCCGAGACGTTCGAGAAGGTGCTCCGAGGGACGTTGACGGCGGGCTTCTTCATGAGCCGGCTCGTCGCGCGACACATGGTCGAGCGCGGCGGCGGGGGCAAGATCGTCTTCATCTCCAGCGTCCACGCCGAGACGCCGTATGCCCGGAGCGTCGCCTACAACGCCGGCAAGGCCGGTCTGAACCACATGGCCAAGACCATCGCCGCCGAGCTGGCGACGCATCGGATCAACGTCAACGTCATCGAGCCCGGCTGGATCGACACCCCCGGCGAGCGCGAGTTCTTCAGCGACGAGGCCATCCGAGAGGCCGGGCCGCGCCCTGCCCTGGGGCCGGATGGGCACGCCCGAGGACATCGGCAAGACGGCCGCCTTCCTCGCGTCCGACGATGCCGACTACATCACCGGCGCGACCCTCCTGGTCGATGGCGGCTTCCTCCTGCGCAACGCCCTCGGCGTCTAAATCATTCCCCATTTCCGGGAATGTGGGACAGCCGCCCTCGGCTGTCGAAGCAGAGCCAGCCGAGGGCGGCTGACCCACATCCCCCGAGACGATCGCTCATGGCCCATTTCACCTGGCTCGACATCGCCGTCTTCGTGGCCTACCTGCTGGCCTCGGTCGCGATCGGGGTCTCGTTCACGAGGGGGCAGCGCGGCCTCAGCGAGTACTTCCTGGCCGGGCGGGACATGGGCCGGATCATCCTGGGGATGACGATCCTCGCGGCCCTGTTCTCGGGGATCAGCTTCCTCGCGGCGCCCAGCGAGGGCTACGCCAACGGGTTCGCCTTCTACCTCGTCAACCTCGGCTTCTTCATCGCGACGCCGATCACGACGCTGCTGATCCTGCCGTTCTTCTACCAGTCGCGGTTCTACACGGCCTATCAGTACCTGGAGGAGCGATTCTCGGTCCAGGTCCGGACGCTCGCCTCGGCGTCGTTCATCCTCCGCGTCCTGCTCTGGCTGGCGCTGGCGACCTACGCGCCGGCGCCTGGCGCTGGAGCAGGTGACCGGCCTGCCGCTCTGGTTCACGATCCTCTGCACGGGCGTCCTGACGACCTTCTACACGACGCTCGGCGGGATGAAGGCGGTCATCTGGACCGACGTGATGCAGTTCGGCGTGCTGTTCTTCGGGCAGCTCGTCGATCGCCCTGACGGCGCTGGCGCGGGTCCCGGGCGGGATGGGCCGCGTCGTCGACCTGGCACGGGACGGGGGCAAGCTCGAACTGAGCCTCAGCCTCGACCCGACGGTGCGCGTCACCCTCTGGGGCCTGCTGATCGGCTCGGTCTTCATGCACCTCGTCCAGATGGCGACCGATCAGGTCTCCGTCCAGCGCTACCTCACCGCGAGGAGCCTGAAGGAGGCGCAGCGCGGGCTCTGGCTGAAGCTCTGGCTGGTCCTGCCGGTGACGGCCGTCTTCTACGGCACGGGCGTCATCCTGTACGCCTTCTATCGCGTCCACGGCGACCCGCTGGCCGCCGGGCTGATCCGCAAGCCCGACCAGATCCTGCCGTATTTCGCCGTCACCCAGCTTCCCGCCGGCTTCCCCGGCCTGTTCATCGCCGCGATCTATGCCGCCAGCATGTCCACGGTCTCGGCCGGGCTCAACTCGCTGACGTCGGCGACGCTCGTCGATTTCTACGGCCAGTTCCGGCGGATCGAGGACCGGACGGAACGCTCGCAACTGCGGCTCGCCCGCCGGCTGACCCTCGGCTACGGGGCCCTCGTCATCGGGCTCGCGTTCCTCGTCCAGTATCTCGGCACGCTCCTGGAGGCGAGCAACTCGGTGATCGGCCTGGTCGGCGGCCCGCTGCTCGGGCTGTTCTTCCTGGGGATCCTGGTCCCGAGGGCCACGGCACGCGGGGTCCTGATCGGCTGGGTCGCGGGCGTCGCCGTGCTCCTGCCGGTCTGCTTCGCGACCTCCGTCTCCTTCCTCTGGTACGCCCTGATCGGCTGCCTGATGACGATGGCGGTCGGCTCCCTCGCCAGCCTGCTCGAACCGGCCCCCGGCCCGCGGCAACTCGACGGCCTGACCTGGGCGAGCCGGTCCCGTCCCGCCGTCGAGGCCGCAGAGCAACCGGCCTGACTGGTCGGCCCGCTTCCGACCTTCGAGGGCATCAAGGTGCGCCGGGGTCAATGCGGTCGCGGGAGAGATGGGCTCGTTCAGATTCCGAACAGGGCGCGGGCGTTGGTCTCGAAGACGGCCTCGCGATGGTCGTCGGGGACCATGCGGCGGATCAGATCGCGGTAGACGGTCATCGGCGCCAGGGGCCAGTCGCTGCCATAAAGGATGCGGCCGGGGGCCTCGGTGTAGCGGATCGCTCGGGCGAGGCCCGTCACCACGTCGTCGAGCACCCCCTTCTCGCCATAGGCCGCGAAGTCCGCCGCCGAGCCGACGAGCAGGCCCGAGAGGTCCACGAACACGTTCGGGTTCTTGTACGTGACCTCGGCGGCGTCGAAGAGCCAGGGGTTGCCGAAGTGGGCCAGGACGAACCGCACGCCACGGTGGTCGACCGCCACCTCGTCGACCCGCAGCGGATGGGCATACTTCAGCTTTGCCTCGGCCGAATACGTGTCGCCCGTGTGGAAGATCACCGGCAGTTGATGGGCTCGCGGCCAGCTCATAATAGGGCGCGTACTCCGGGGCCTCGGGACCATAATGCAGGTAGCCGAGGTACGCCTTCAGCGCCTTGACCCGGCCGCGCTTCAGCTCGGCCTCGACCCGTCGCATGTGGTCGGGATCGCCGGAACGGGTCGGGTCACACACGCCGATCGGGTGGACGCCCGGCACCAGCGTCTTGATCCGCAGCACGCCGTTGATCCCGAGCGGGTCGTCCGCCGGCGCGGCCCATCGGCCCATCGCCAGCACCTGCGACGTCCCGGAGCCCGCCATCGTGCGCTTCAGGTCGTCGGCAACGGCATCCGGACGCCCCGCGAACGGCTCACCCCCGGCCGTGTGCTTTTCCGGCACGCCGGGCAGGTGAGTGTCGACGACGTGGACATGGGCGTCGATCATGAGGGCCTCGATCTCGGCGCTCCGCCAACACGGACGCAATCCATCCCATCGAACGAACGTCACTCCTAACGTCATTCCTTCGGGGGCCACAGGTGGTGGCCGGTCAGGGTGGTCTTGATCCGGTAGAGGCCCTTGCCGGCGGTGATGTAGAGGGTCTGGCGATCGGGACCGCCGAACTCGACGTTGGTGGGGGCCTCGGGCACGTCGAGGAAGGCCAGCGGGGTGCCGTCGGGCTCGTAGACGTAGACCCCCGCCAGCCGGCCCGCTCCGGCGGCGGTGACGATCCGGCCGCCCTCGGTCACGGTCAGGCCGTCGATGCCCCGACCGTTGCCGAAGGTCTTCAGGACCTTCGGTTTCGACACCGCACCGGTTATCGGGTCGAGGTCCAGCCTCAGCAACGCCTTGCGCTCGGGGCCATTGTCGGAGACGTACAACGCCCGGCCGTCAGGACTGACGGCGATCCCGTTCGGCCTCGTCGCGGTCGTCCGGAGCCGTTGGACCGAGCCGTCGGGGTCGATCCGGTAGACGGCCTCGTCGTCGAGTTCTCGGGGTTCGTCGCCGACGTATCGGGGGTCCGTGAAATAGACCCGCCCCGTCGCGTCGACGGCCACATCGTTCGGGCTGTTGAACCGCTTGCCTTCAAACTTGTCGGCCAGAGGGGTGACCGTGCCATCGGAATCGATCGCCACGACCCGACGGCCCCCGCCGGTGTTCGCCCCCTCGGCGGCGATCAGCCGTCCTTTCGGGTCGAAGATCAGGCCATTGGTTCGACCGCTGGGCGCGCGGAAGACGGTAACGTCGCCGGTCGCCGGGTCGTACCGCATCGTGCGGTCGCCGATGTCCGAGAACAGGATCGCCCCGTCGTCGGCCAGCGCCCCGCCTTCGGTGAACTCCCCCTCGCCCCAGAGCGTCTCCAGTTCCGCCCCAGCGGGCAGGATTGCCACGGCACCCGGATGCTCCGGTTCCGAGCCGCCCAGCGCAACCGACAGCAAAATCAGCAGGAACATCGTCAACAACTCCCGAAACGGTTCCGATCCAGGTCCGCCCGCTCACGCTACGACCGTCCGGGATGCCGGTCAAGGCACCACCCGGATCATCCGCGCGGGACCCATGAAGTTTCAGATATGCTTCGGCCAGGAGGGCAAAGGCGAGTTGGTCGGCCCCCGGAGCCTAGACGCCCCACTCGAAGGGGGGCTTCGGCCATCACCGGCAGCCGATGCGAGGTGAGCGGTGTTTCAGTCCCCTGTTCGTCGAGCCGCGTAACACGCCGGCCGTCGGCCAGCCCCGATAGATCACGGACAGGCCGCGCCTGAGTCCCGGCATGGCGAACCGTCTTGGGAAGTTAGAAGAGAGTGGGTTGCTTGTCGACGACTTTCGAAGGGGCTTCGAGGTTCGGAGGCCAGAAGACACCCAGCACGAGCCAGACGTTATAGGGGAAACGGGTTCCCATGAAGAATCGCGTATTTTTGTCCTCTCGGCAGAGTTCGCCGAGGAACTTGTTCTTCACGCTCTCGGCTGCCGCCTCCTCCGAGCCGAGCCGGTCGCTCTCCTTGAGGAAGAGCGTGCCGAGTTCCCAATCCTCGCACATCGCCGTATGCGGCTTGCTGCTCCCCTCGCTCTCAAAGACGTAATGGAAGGAGTACGGGAGCTTCCGAAGCGGCTTTGGAGGAGGCTCAAAGAGCCGAAGCTGGTCGTAGATGTTCTGCCATTCGGGCTTCCACTCGGGGTTGGACTTTCGGATTTCGAGGTCCAAGACCCGTGTCGGGCGGACGACGCCGAGCGAGACCCGTTCCTTGTCAAAGAGCTCTTTGAGCTCCTTGACCGAGTAATGCGGCATCCGGTCAATGAGGGCCCGCCTCTCTGCCCAATTGTTCTTCGTCGGAAGACGCTCGCCGAGGAGCCGGACCGAGTCGAGGACCGGGCGACGGCTCTCCTTGCGATTATCGTTCGACTTCGGGGCCCCAAGATCGACATCAATCCACTGGTACTTTTTGAATTGTTGGTTTCGAGCCCGATAGCGGTAATCGACCGGGTAGAGCCTCACCCACTCCAGCGACTCGGTGATTCCCGCCGTGCACACGAGCTCTTGATAGCTCTCGGACGGATGTGGGTAGGTCATCACCGTTATGAGAACCTTTTCCCGCGTCGTCGTGATGGTGTTCATGGCTCTAAGATCTAAGGTGGCTAATGGGCAGGTCCGTGATACGAGCGATTCGGTTAGCTAGGCGGCTTCGATGACAGCACGCTGGGTCGGCCTCCATGCAGACGAGAACGCTCGGCCGTTCGGCCACGAGCTGAGATATTGTCTTCTGAGCCGCGGTCTCTGTGCGGAGTGTCGAGCTCTCATACTCGTCAAAGAGGGCCCCTCGGTCGCCATCGGCCGGGAAGAGCTGACGTTTCTCGGAGCGAATCCCGAGTTCGGGGAAGTGGAGGTACTCGATTCCGAGCTTACCTGTCAATCGGATGAGCGTGCTCTTATGGAACCCGTAGCGGCGAGATGATGGGTTGTTCCTCACGTCGATGAGACGCTCGATTCCGTTCTGAACGAGGAGGTTGAGAAAGCGGTCGACCGAGATGCTTTCATAGCCCGCCGTGTACACGGCGACCTCGGTCCGCGGGCGGGGGAGGAGTTGGGTCCGCTCGCTGTTGACGGTGAATTCCGGGTGCCGCTCGTACATGTAATCGACCAGCTGACTCGGCGAGAGGCGATTGAGCCGGGCGAAGAGCCGCCGCACCTCCTTATCGACCGGCGGGGCGAGTTCCGGGTCGGAGCGGACGAGTTCGGGGTTAATCCGCCACGTCTGCTCATCGTCCTCGACGATGTAGCTCTGTTCGCCGAGCTTTCGGACCTCCTGGTAGAGGCCGAAGGAAAAGGGCCCGAACCGGTACGGAACGAAGTCATAGAACGAACTTCCCCCCTTCGAGGCGGTTTCGTGGCGAAGGAGGAAGGACCACTTCATCAACTCAATTCGCTGGACGGGACGCCCGGCGAGCTTGAGTATCAGAAGTAGGATCTTTTGGCGTGTCAGCATCACTTCTCCTCGCGTGGCCACCATGCCTATATAATTGTTCACTGCGGGCCAACCGGAATCGCAGCCCTGGCGGCCCTCGAAAGCCGAGTGTTCCGAGGACCATCGGCCGACTTGAATTCAGGGGATCGAGTAGAGTGGGGCCCCAACGGCCGCCGCCGCTGCCTTGAGCGGGTCGTCGAGCGAGGCGAGCGGCAGCCCCCGCCGCATGGCGAGCTCCAGGTACGCCGCATCGTAGACCGAGAGCGTATGGGCCGCGCGAGGCCGATGGAGTCGCTCCAGGCCCGAGCGTCGGTCTCCGGGTCGATGACGATGGGCAGCGACTTCAGGTGGGCCAGGAACACGGCCGCCTGGGCCGCGGTGCTCCGCTTCCGCCGCTCGCCCACGACCAGGGCGTTGGCGACTTCGAGCGGCCAGAGCGACGGCACGAACGCCTCGGCCGACGCGAGGCACCGGGCGACGGCGTCGGCATAGGCGTCGGTTTCGTCGGCGAAGTACCAGGCGAGTGTGAGCGATGTATCGAGGACGAGTCGGTTCGTGACTCCTTGCGACATGTGGGCCCTTTCCGATTAGTACCGCCGACCTTCGTCGATGAGGTCCCGGACCTTGAGACCATTGAGCTTCGGGCCGTGCGTGTCGCGGAACTCGAGCATCTCCTTGACCGCCTGCCGCACGTCGGGCCGCACCTTCTCGGGCAGCGCGGGGACGAGCTTCGCCAGGGGCTTGCCGTGCCGGGTGATGATGATGGTCTCCCCGTGCTCGACCCGGTCGAGCAGTTGAGGGAGATGGGTCTTCGCTTCGTAGGCCCCGACTGTCTCGTTGCCCATCGCGGCCCCGCTCGTTCTCTCGTCAGTCATGGTTTCCCCCCCTCCCCTTGCCCGACTGGTCTAGACCAGTCTAGCACGAATGCCCGGTCGCGTTCTCTACCTCGTTCCACACCCGAACCCTCCAGTCAAAGGCCCCCACCCGTCAGCGCACGCCCGCATCCGGGAGCCCCGTAGGGTCGCAAATTCATCGACTTCCGAATCGCGGCCTGGAAGATCGACAATTCCGTACTATAATGATTTCCTGTCATCACAATTTCGTGGCGATCGGCCGGTCAGACCGCACGCTTCCGGCGCAACCTCTGTGCTCGACTGGTGCGGTTTTTCGTAAGCCTAGAAATGGCATGCACTTGCGGATTTAGTGATCAAATGGGCACGGAATCCATAACCTATTGCCAGCCCTAAATTTGTGTCATCAACGATTCTCGATATGGGCCTGATCGGCTGAAAAGTGCACCAGTCGAACTGAGGACATGTCCGGCATGGGGACCGACGCCCTGGGACCACTCGGCTACGCGGCAACCGGCCTGAGCTATGCGGTCGGTCGCGCGCGGAACTGGGGCGCGCCGATTTATTACGCCATTGAGACCATCAATCTCTGCAATCTGCGCTGCGTCTATTGCCCCCAGAGCATGCCGTTGGCGCACTTCCCCAACGGCTCGGGACGAATGCCCCTGGACGTCTTTCGAGAGATCGTGGCCAACCTCCAGCGCTCGTTTCGGGTCCGCTCGATCTCGCTCCAGCGCGACGGCGAACCGTTGATGAACAAGCAAATCGAGGAATACGTCGCCCACCTGACCGGCCTGGGCCTCCGGGCCCGGTTCTCAAGCAACTGCGCGCTGCTGGACGACGACCGGGCCGGCCGTTTGATCGCGGCCGGGCTGCGACAGGTCAAGACCGACTTCTGCGCGGATGCGGACACCTACGAGCGGCTTCGGGTGCCGGGGAAATGGCAGCGCACCCTGGACGGCATCCGCGCCCTGCTCAACGCCGCCGAGGTTCAAAAATCCCCGCTGCGGCTCAGCATCACGGACCTTGGCACCCACGGCGCCACTCCCGAGGCGGCCCACCATGCGCTCCAGCGCACCCGGGCGCTGTTCGACGCCTGGCCCGACCGCGTCGCCGTGCGGCCTGTCCGGTTCCACAACGCCCTGGGTGAGGCGGCTGCCGACCTCTCCGACAGGGCTGCGTCCCGGGGTGGCCGGCGCCGCTACACGCTCTGCCACCAGCCCTGGGTCGGCATGACGATCGACTACACGGGGAAGGTCGTTTCCTGCGGGCGCGACCTCCGCAGCGAACACGTCCTGGGCGACCTGCGGTCCCAGGAGGCCCGCGACGTCTGGAACGGCGAGCCGATGCGGCGGCTCCGCCACGCCCTGGCCAGCCGCAACCCCGAGGCCACGCCCCTCTGCGGCTCGTGCGATGTCCCGTGGAGCGGCTCGTACAGCGGACGCAGCCTGTTCGCCAAGCTCGCCAACTTCGCCTTTTCCCCCCTCTTCGGACGCTGAGAGACGATCCGAGTTCTCCCGACCTTTCGGAAGAAATGTCGGTCGAGTG
Organism: uncultured Isosphaeraceae bacterium; assembly: GCA_963779675.1. Taxonomy (GTDB): domain Bacteria; phylum Planctomycetota; class Planctomycetia; order Isosphaerales; family Isosphaeraceae; genus CAVZZM01. Next base: position 414,223 of record CAVZZM010000007.1, on the reverse strand, counting down.
GCCGGATCGTCCTTGAGAGCGTGTCAGTGAATGATTCACGGGCACGCCCCGAGGCGCCAGCCCTGGCTGGTGGTGGGCTCGGTGTCGCCCTGTCTGGTGAGGCAGGGGTCGAGACGTGTCGAGACGTGTCGGAGAGGGCGGACATGCGGGCCTGGAGCCCGGTTCGGTCCTGATTGATCACGCGGGCCGTGATACTCTGTTGGTGGGGGCGGGACCGACGCCCGCCCGGTCCCTGTCGAGGAGACGCCGTGCCTCCCGAGCTTTCCGAAACCCCCGTCGAATTCGTGGTGCGGGCGCGCCAGTCGGGTCGTCGGCTCGACGCGTACCTCGTGGCCCGGTTCGTGGACTTCTCCAGGAGCGTGATCCAGAAGCTCATCGACGCCGAGGCGGTGCTGATCAACGACCAGCCGACAAAGGCGTCGTACAAGGTCCATGAGGGGGACCGCATCCGGATCTGGCTGCCCGACATCGGCGACGGCACCCCGACCCCCGAGGACATCCCGCTCCAGATCGTCTACGAGGACGACGCCTTCGTCGTCGTGGACAAGGCCGCGGGCATGATCGTCCACCCGGCCAAGGGGAACTGGTCGGGCACGCTCGTCAACGCGCTCCAGTTCCACTTCGAGCGACTCTCGACGGTCGGCGGGCCGGAGCGCCCGGGGGTCATCCACCGGCTCGACCGCGACACGACGGGCCTGGTCATCGTCGGCAAGGACGACCGCGCCCACCGCAAGATCGCCCTCCAGTTCGAGGAGCGAACCGTCCAGAAGGAATACCTGGCGCTGGTGTACGGCGAGCCCGACCGGGATAGCGACTACATCGACCGGCCGATCGGGTTCCACCCGACGGTCCGCGAGAAGATGGCCGTGCGATCGCTGATCGAGGGAGGTCGGGATGCGGTCACGTTTTACGAAGTCCTCGAACGGTTCCGGGGTTACGCCCTGGTCCGCTGTAAACCGAAGACCGGGCGTACCCATCAGATCCGGGTCCACCTGCTGCACATTGGCCATCCGATCGTCGCCGACAAGCCGTACTCGGGACGCGCGCGACTGACTGTTGGTGAGCTGCTCGGGGCCGACCGGCGCGACGTTTCCGAAACCGAGCGCGAACGGGTTCTCATCGATCGCCAGGCCCTCCATGCCCACAGGTTGCAGTTCGCCCACCCGACGACCGGCCAGCCGATGCAGTTCGCCTCGCCCCCGCCCGCCGACATGTCCGCGGCCCTCGACGCCTTCCGAGAGCATCGGGCCGCGCGTTGACGGGCCTGAGTCGTCCGTCCGGCACCGATCCCCTCTCTGGACAGCCTCTCCAGGGGTCTGCTAGGATACCGGAAGAAACCAATCGGAAGTTCTCTTCCTAAGTGGCTTTGATGACGAGATTTAGGGCTCGAATTCCCTTCCGGGCGGGGAGCGCGATCTCCGCCGGACGCTCCCATCGAACAAGGCGGGCCTGATGGGTTTTCGGTATGATGTGTGCGTCATCGGCGGGTGCGGCCACGTGGGCCTGCCGCTGGCCCTGACCTTCGCGGATGCGGGGCTGAACGTCTGCGTCCACGACATCAACGACGAGGCGGTCGCGACCGTCAACGCCGGCCGCATGCCGTTCCTGGAGAACGGGGCGGAGCCGGTGCTGCGACGTGTGCTCGGCCGCACGCTGGTGGTCGCCGACGACCCGGCCCTGATCTCGCAGTCGCAGCTTCGTCGTGGTCGTCATCGGCACGCCGGTCGACGAGCACCTGAACCCGACGTTCCAGACGATGCGGCGGTTCTTCGCGGAGCTGCTGCCCCAGGCTCGTCGATGGCCAGTGCGTGATCCTGCGGAGCACGGTCTTCCCCGGCACGACCGAGAAGATCCACCAGATGGTCCTCGGCACGGGCAAGCGCGTCCATGTGGCCTTCTGCCCGGAGCGCGTGGCCGAAGGCAAGGCGATGGAGGAGTTGCCGGAACAGCCGCAGATCGTCTCGGGCTGCGACGCGCAGGCGGTCGCGATGGCCACCGAGCTGTTCCGCAAGATCGCCCGATCGACTCATCGCGCTGTCGCCCATCGAGGCGGAGCTGACCAAGATCTTCACGAACTCTGGCGGTACATCCAGTTCGCCACGGCCAACCAGTTCTTCATGATCGCGGCGAACTACGGGCTCGACTTCTACAAGATCCACGAGGCGATGACCCGCGACTATCCGCGCATGGCCGGCCTGCCCCGCAGCGGGTTCGCGGCCGGGCCTTGCCTGTTCAAGGACACGATGCAGCTCGCCGCCGCCGCCGACAACAACTTCGCGCTCGGCCACTCGGCCATGCTCATCAACGAGGGCCTGCCCAACTTCCTGGTCCAGCAAGATCAAGGCCCGCTGGCCGCTCGGCCAGATGCGGACGGGCATCCTGGGCATGGCCTTCAAGGGGGACAGCGACGACCCCCGCGAGTCGCTCTCGTACAAGCTCCGCAAGGTCCTCGACTACGAGTCGGCCGGCTGCCTCTGCACCGACGTCCACATCAAGGACCCGGCGTTCCTGCCGGTCGAGCGAGGTCCTCGACCGGGCGGACCTGCTCTTCGTCGGGGCGCCGCACCCCGAGTACCGCGCCCTGCGAGCTGCCGGCCGTCGACGCCGGTCGTCGACATCTGGAACCTGTTCGGCAAGGGAGTCTTTCCTTCGTGAAGATCCTGGTCACCGGCGCCGCCGGATTCATCGCGGGCTATCTGGTCGAGGAGCTTCTGAACGCCGGACACGAGGTCGTCGGCCTGGACAACCACTCCAAGTACGGGCCGGTCGAGCACGCCTACGACACCCACCAGCGGTACCGCGAGCGTCGTCGGCGACGCCAAGGACGTCGGCCTGCTCGTCGAACCTGCTGGCCGACTGCGACCACTTCGTCGCCGGCGCGGCGATCATCGGCGGGATCTCCCTGTTCCACGAGCTGGCCTACGACCTGATCGCCGAGAACGAGCGGATCACCGCGGCGGCCTTCGACGCGGCCATCCGGGCCCACCGGGCCGGGACGCTTCGGAAGATCACCGTCGTCTCGTCGTCGATGGTCTACGAGAGCACCGACGTCTACCCGACCCCCGAGGGGGAACAGCGCCGCTGCCCGCCGCCGCAATCGACCTACGGGTTCCAGAAGCTCGCCACCGAGTACTTCGCCCAGGGGGCCCGCGAGCAGTACGGGCTGCCCTACACGATCGTCCGGCCGTTCAACTGCATCGGCGTCGGCGAGAAGCGGGCGCTGTCCGACCGCGAGATCCTGCTCGGGCAACGTCAAGCTGGCGATGAGCCACGTCGTGCCCGACCTGGTCCAGAAGGTGCTCAAGGGGCAGGACCCGCTGCACATCCTCGGCGACGGCCGCCAGGTGCGCTGCTACACCTACGGCGGCGACCTGGCCCGCGGCATCCGCCTGGCGATCGAGTCGCCGGCGGCGACCAACGAGGACTTCAACCTCTCGACCGCCCGCGCGACGACCGTGCTGGAGCTGGCCGAGGCGATCTGGAAGAAGATCAAGGGGCCCGACGAGCCGCTGCGGGTCGTCTCCGACCAGCCCTTCACCTACGACGTCCAGAAGCGCGATTCCCTCGGTCGAGAAGGCCCGGCGGCTGCTGGGCTTCGAGGCGACGACGACGCTCGACGAGGCGCTCGACGAGATCATCCCCTGGATCCAGGATCAGATCCGAGCTCGGGGGGATCTGACCGGGGCCGCCGAACGCTGGTTTCCACGCGCGAGAGGTCCCTGATGGATGCCTCCCCGTCCGAGCCCGTCGTCGATTTCGTGATGCCCGTCTACAACGAGGGGGCGAACATCGCCCGCGCCCTCGAGGAGATCGACCGTCACGTCCCGCTGCCGAAGCGGGTGCTGGTCGTCTACGACTTCGACGAGGACAACACCGTGCCGGTCGTCCGCGAGCTTCAGTCCCGCTACCCCTACGTCGAGCTGGTCAAGAACACCCTGGGCCGGGGCGTGCTGAACGCCGTCCGGGCCGGGATCGCCGCGACGCCGTGCCGAGGTGGTCGTCATCACGATGGCCGACCTGTCCGACGACCTGGCCGTCGTGCCGCGAGATGGTCGGCAAGATCCGCGACGAGGGGTACGACATCGTCTGCGCCTCGCGGTACATGAAGGGCGGCCGGCAGATCGGCGGGCCGAGGCTCAAGAAGACGCTCTCGCGGCTGGCCGGCGTCAGCCTCTACCACCTGGCCGGCCTGCCGACCCACGACGCCACCAACGCCTTCCGCGCCTACCGGCGCATCGTCCTGCTGGAGGCCCCCATCGAGAGCACCGGCGGCTTCGAGTACTCGCTGGAGATCACCGCCAAGGCCCACGCCCGAGGCCGCCGGATCACCGAGGTCCCCTCCACCTGGCGGGACCGCTCCGCCGGCGAATCCCGGTTCAACCTCCGCGCCTGGCTGCCCAAGTACCTGAAGTGGTATCTCTACGCGATCACCCACCGCCCACCGCGTCGAGGGGGCACGAACCCCTCCGAGCCTGGGGAGCCGGAATCGTCCGTTGGAGGGCACGATTAACGCCCGACGCGACCCTGGCTCGACGATGCGCCTCCACCGCTCCGGCCGAGATCGACACGGCCATCGTTCGGCGCGATCGTCCGTAGGGCATACTCTCGGTTGAGGGCGAGATCGCGACCTCGGCGGGGGGCGTCGGCACGTGAGCCGGCGGGCTCGTCCCGAGCGAACGACTCCCGCCCGGATCATCGGGAGAACCCATGCGAACGACACTTCGCCTCATCGCCCTGACGACCTTTCTGGTCCTCGGCGTTCACAATAGCGATGTTCAGGCCCAGGGCTGGGATTACGGCCGGAACATGTTCGGTTTCGCGCAGTATTATCCCGGTAGCGGCTGGAGCAGCTACTATCATCCGCAGTTTGATGCCCAGGCCTGGTATCCGACGATGTTCGGCGTGCGATCGTCCGGATATCCTCAGACAGTCGGCAACGCCGGCCGCCCGCCCAAGATTCGCATCCATCCCGACGCCTACAATCCTCCCAGGGGGCTCGTCGGCTGGCTCCACGACCGTCGGCGTTCGGTGGGAGGGCGGCCCGATCACCCTCATTGAGCAACCTCGAGGACATCCCCATGGTGCCGCGTTCTCCTGCTGGGCGCCGGGAAGATCGGGCGGATGATCGCACGGTTTCTGGCGGAGACGGGCGACTACGAGGTTGTTGCCGGTGATGTCGATCCGGACGCCCTGGAACGGCTGGGGAAGGGCCTCGACGTTCAACTTCGCAACGTGGACGCGACCTCGACGGCATCGCTCGCGGAGGCGATGGCCGACCGGCAGCTCGTCATCTCGGCCCTGAGCTATTCGTTCAACCCGCGCGTTGCCGAGGCGGCGCTGGCGGCGGGCATCAGCTACTTCGACCTCACCGAGGACGTCGAGACAACCCGGCAGGTCGCGGCGACCGCCGCCCGCGCGGTCCCCGGCCAGGTCTTCATGCCGCAATGCGGGCTCGCGCCCGGGTTCGTCTCGATCCTGGCCCACGACCTGACGCGCACCTTCGACCGGCTGGAGACCGTGCGGATGCGGGTCGGCGCCTTGCCGCTCTACCCGTCGAACGTGCTCAAGTACAACCTGACGTGGTCCACCGACGGTCTGATCAACGAGTACTGCAATCCCTGCGAGGCGATCCACGAGCACCGTCGCATCGATGTCCTGCCTCTGGAGGGCCTGGAGCACTTCTCGCTCGACGGCGTGCGTTACGAGGCGTTCAACACGTCCGGCGGGCTGGGGACGCTCTGCGAGACGCTTGAAGGGCGGGTTCGCGACCTCAACTACAAGACGATCCGCTACGTGGGCCACCGGGAACTCGTCGCGTTCCTCATCGACGAGTTGCGCCTGGGACACCGTCGCGAGCTGCTCAAGGAGATCCTGGAGTCCGCCGTCCCGATCACGTACCAGGATGTGGTGGTCGTGTTCTGCACGGTGTCGGGCTGGTCGCGCGGCGACCTCGTCCAGCTCTCCGACGCGCGGAAGATCTATCACCAGGGGATTGCGGGTGAGCCCTGGAGCGCGATCCAGATCACGACGGCGGCCGGCGTCTGCGCGGTCGTCGACCTGCACGTCGCCGGTCAGCTCCCCGACCAGGGGTTCGTGCGACAGGAACAGGTCGATCTGGAGAGTTTCCTCGCCAACCGCTTCGGACGCGCCTACGACACCCGCGTCACAACTCCCATCCCGAGCGATTCCCCGGGGCGCGTTCGCGGCGTTCCTCCCGAGGACATCGACCTGCATGCCTGATCCCGAATGGGACGCATCAACCGACGACGTATTCGCGTCGGGCGCCGACGCCGACGCCGTGCGATCGGTGTTGTCTCGGTTCGCGTGGGGCGTCTACAATGATGATCCATCTTCTCCGGCCTGGTTTTTGAGAGGCGTTGCGTGTTCCGGTTGGGGCTCATTCTCATCGTGACCGGCCTGCTGCTGGCCGATCCGATCCTGTGTCGGACGGCCCGGGTGGCCAGTCCGTGCGCGGGGATGAGTCAGGAACCGCGTCAGTCACCCATCCCCGACGAGTCGTCGCCGCACGATCCCTGCCAGGACACGGGGCACGGGTGCCTCTGCCAGGGTGCGACGGTCATCGCTTACACCGACGTTCCGAAGGCACCCCTCGACGATGGGGCGGTCGTCCCCGAGATGGCCCCGGTTCCGGGACGGTTGTCGGCGTTCTCACATCAATTCCCGCCTTCTCCCGCCCGTCACCGCGCGACGGCCACGGGTCGCGCGGTCCGCATCGCCTGCCAATCCTTCCTGATCTGATCCCGGATCACCGACAACCTGCGAGGCTGTCCTCCGCGGCGTCGCGAGGGCTCGGGGCGGAACCCGTCCGCGCCGTCTTTCGCGATTGTGGTTCCTCGGTCCCCTCTCTCGATCCGGAGATCGCGCTCATGTCCCGCCCGTTGAGGGTCTCGCTCTTCGTGTCCTGCCTCCTGGCCGCCGCCGCGCTGGGTGCCGGGGGGATGTATCTGTCCTCGGGGCGTCCCGTCACCGCCGAGGTGCCGGGACATCCGTCCCCATCACACGACGGGGAACACCAGGAAGCCGGCGCCCACGATCACGCCCCCGGCACGGTCGCTCTCACCGCGGAGCAGGCGCGAGCGCCGGGATCGAGGTGGCCCCGGCTCGCCAGGCGAGCTTCACCCTGACGAAGTGGGTCACGGGCAAGCTCACTCCCAACGAGGACCGCCTGGCCCACATCTACTCGCTGGTCGAGGGGACCGTCCACGAAGTCCGCGTGGAGTTCGGGCAGCGGGTCGCCGTCGGGGACGCCCTGGCGGTCATCGACAGCAAGGAAATCGGTCAGTCCAAGCTGACGCTCGTCCGCGCCCGGCTCGACGCCCGGATCGCCCGGGTCAACACGGACTGGAAGCGGACGATCCACGAGAACACCCAGGCCCTCATCAAGGCGCTCGAAGACGGGATCACTCCGCAGGAGATCGCCGACCGCTTCCGCGACCGGCCGATGGGCACCTACCGGGAGGAACTCGTCTCGGCCTACGCGCGCTTCCAGCAGACGCGCGCCCAGAACGAGCGCATGGCGAACCTGTCCCAGCGGGGCAGCGTCAGCCAGAGCCAGTTCGAGGAGGCAAAGGCCGACTACGAGGCGGCTCGGGCCACCTACAACGCCCTGATGGAGCAGATCAAGTTCTCCTCGGAGCAGGAGCTGTTGCAGGCGGAGCAGACGCTGGAACAGGCGAAAGTGGCGGAGGGAGCGAGCCGCTCGGCCCTCTACATCCTCGGCTACAGCGAGGAGGAGGTCGCCGGGATGGACCCGCTGGGAGAGGGGGAGGAGGTCGCGCACTACGCCATCAACGCCCCGTTCGACGGCACGATCCTGGCCAAGGACGTCGTCGTCGAGGAGCGGGTCGGCCCTCAGACCAGGCTCTTCGACCTGGCGGACCTGTCCCTCGTCTGGGTCGCAGGCCGACATCTACGAAAAGGACCTGGCGTTGCTTGAGGGCCTCGACGGACGCACCATCCGGTTCACGTCCGCCTCCTACCCGGATCGGACCTTCGAGGCCCGGGTGTTTTACACCGGCGAGATCGTCAACCCGGAGACCCGAACCGTGCGCATGACCGCCGTGGTCGAGAACCCCGACCGTCAGCTCAAGCCCGGCATGTTCGTCGAGATCGAGCTGCCGATCGGGACGGCCGAGGATGTCGTGCAGGTGCCCGGGACCGCCATCCAGGACGACGAGGGCCAGACCTTCGTCTTCGTCCAGGCGGCCGAGAACGAATTCACGAGGCGCGATGTCACGGTCGGTCGCGAGGGGGCCGAGGTCGTCGAGGTTCGTCGAGGGCCTCCAGGGCGGCGAGCCGGTCGTGGTTCAGGGGACGTTCGCCCTGAAGGCCGAGATGAAACGCGGCGAGCTGGCCGAGGGGGGGCATCACCACTAGCGACCGCCAGGCCGACGTCGCTCCGTTCCTCGACATGTCAACGCCCCTGGATGAAAGGCCGGCCGGATGCTGAACTGGATCATCGACTTTTCGCTGCACCACCGCTTCCTGGTCCTGGTGCTCACCGTCCTCCTGATCGGCTCCGGGCTGTATTCGGTCCAGCGCCTGCCGATCGACGCGGTGCCCGACCTGACCAACGTCCAGGTCCAGATTTTGACCAACGCGCCGGCGCTCGGGCCGCTGGAGGTCGAGCAGTACATCACCTTCCCGGTCGAGACGGCCATGAGCGGCCTGCCTCGGGTCGAGGAGATCCGCTCCACCTCGCGCTTCGGCCTCTCGGCCGTCACCGTGATCTTCGAGGAGGGCACGGACATCTACTGGGCCCGGGCCTTGATCCTGGAGCGGCTGTCGCAGGCCCGCGACGCGATCCCGGCCGGTTACGGCGAGCCCGAGATGGCCCCGATCTCGACCGGGCTCGGCGAGATCGTCCAGTTCGAGGTGCGCGGCGCGGGCTACTCGCTGATGGAGCTGCGCACGATCCTCGACTGGTACGTCGCCTACCAGCTCAAGACCGTGCCGGGGCTGGTCGAGGTCAACACCTTCGGCGGCGAGCTGAAGACCTACGAGGTCGAGGTCGAGCCCGAGCGGCTGCTCAACTACGGCATCGCGATGAACCAACTCTTCGACGCCCTGCGTGCGAACAACTCGAACGAGGGGGGCGGCTACATCGTCCACGACGACGAGCAGCGGATCGTCCGCGGCCAGGGGCTCATCGGGTCGCTGGAGGACGTCGGCGACATCGTCCTGGCCAGTCGGGAGGACGGCACGCCGATCCACGTCAACGACGTGGCCGAGGTCCGGTTCGCGCCGATGATCCGCCAGGGGGCCGTCACCCGGGACGGTCGCGGCGAGGCCGTCACCGGCATCTGCATGATGCTCATGGGCGAGAACGCCCGCGTCGTGGCCGATCGCGTCAAGGCGGAGATCGAACGGATCGAGCCGAGCCTGCCGCCGGGCGTGACGATCGAGGTCTTCTACGACCGCACCGACCTGGTGCGTCGAACGATCCTGACCGTGCTGAAGAACCTCTCCGAGGGGGGGCTGCTGGTCATCGTCGTGCTGTTCCTGCTCCTGGGCAACCTGCGGGCCGGCCTGGTGGTGGCCTGCGCCATCCCGCTGGCGATGTTCTTCGCCCTGGACAACATGGTCACCTGGGGCATCGCCGGCAGCCTGATGAGCCTCGGCGCGATCGACTTCGGCCTGGTCGTCGATAGCTCGGTCATCATGATCGAGAACTGCGTGCGGCGGCTCTCCGGGCACGGCCCGTCGGCGGACGAGCACCGGCCGCTGCTCGACGTGGTCCGCGACGCGGCGATCGAGGTCCGCAAGCCGACGATGTTCGGCGAGCTGATCATCGCCATCGTCTACCTGCCGATCCTGGCGCTTCGGGGCATGGAGGGCAAGCTGTTCCGGCCGATGGCCCTGACGGTGATCTTCGCCCTGGCCGGCTCGATGATCCTGTCGCTGACCCTGATGCCCGTGCTCGCGTCGCTGGCCTTGCGTCGGCCTCACGATCCACCCAGTTCGTTCATCGGCTGGTGCCGACGGCATCGCCTGATCTCGTCGCTCGCGATCGCCGCTGTCTCGGTCGGCCTGCCGCTCGGCCTGATCTTCTGGAACCTCGAAATCCCCGCGTCGAGCCTCGGCCGCCCGCCGGAGGTCTACGCCCTGCTGCGAGCGCAACTGCCGGCCGAGGAGTTGATCCTCCTGCTGCTCATGCCCACGGCCCTGCTGGGGCTGGCCCTGACGGCCATCGTCCTGGGCGGGCCGGTGCGGGAGAAGGAGGTGCTCCTGGTCCGTTGGGCCGGGGCGTTCTACGAGCCGATCCTGCGACGGGCCTTGCGCCATCCGGTGGTGACGCTCACTGTGGCCGCCGGTTTCTTCGCCGCGAGCCTCGGGATGGCCCGGGACCTGGGCGCCGAGTTCATGCCGAAGCTCGACGAGGGGGCCGTCGCCTTGCAGGCGTGGCGGCTGCCCAGCGTGGCGCTGGAGAAGTCGATCGAGGACACCACCCGGATCGAGCAAGTTTTGATGGCCTTTCCCGAGGTCGAAACCGCCGTCTCGCGCACCGGCCGGGCCGAGATCGCCACCGACCCGATGGGGGTGGAGATCAGCGACATCATCGTGATGCTTCGCCCGCGGGAGGAGTGGACGACCCTCGACAGCCCGTTGAACCTGGCCCGCGTCATGGGCAAGGTCCTCAGGAGCCAGGCCCCCGACGCGCTGCGACGTCGGGCCGAGGAGATCTTCGACGAGTTCGACGAGCGGAACCTGTTCAACCCCAAGGACAGGCTGGTCATGGCGTTCGACGAGCTGCTGGGCGCCGTCGTGACCGGCAATGTCTTCAGCTACTCGCAGCCCATCGAGCTGCGGGTGCAGGAGCTCGTCGCGGGGGTGCGTTCCGACCTGGGCATCAGCCTCTACGGCGACGACCTGGAGGTGCTCAGGCGGAAGGGGGACGAGATCGTCGCCGTGCTCCAGACGGTCCCCGGCGCCGCCGAGGCCAAGGCGCAGCAGATCGCCGGGTTGCCGGTGTTGCGCGTGGATGTCGACCGGGACGCGATCGCCCGATACGGCGTCAATGCCTCGGACGTGCTCGACGCGGTGGCGGCCATCGGCGGCAAGGTCGTCGGCCAGGTCTTCGAGGGCCAGAAGCGATTCGCGTTGCAGGTCCGCTTCCCCCGCGACGTTCGCCAGGATCTGGAGAGCCTGCGTCGCATCAAGGTGTCGGACCCGAGGGGCCGGCAGATCCCTTTGGAGCAACTGGCCGGGTTGAGCATCGACCAGGGCCCGCTCCAGATCTTCCGGCAGAAGGTCCGCCGCCGCCACCTGATCGAGTGCAACGTGCGGGGACGAGACGTCGCCAGCTTCGTCGCCGAGGCGCAGCGCCGCATCGCGGCCGAGGTGGATTTGCCCCCCGGCTACTCGCTGCACTGGGGGGGGCAGTTCGAGAACCTGGTTTCGGCCTCCCGACGGCTGGCGATCGTGGTGCCGCTGGCCCTGGGCCTGATCTTCATCCTGCTGTACTCGACGTTCAACTCGGCGAGGCTGGCGGCCCTGATCTACCTGGCCGTGCCGATGGCCGCCATCGGCGGCATCTTCGCCCTGGCGCTGCGCGGCATGCCGTTCTCGATCTCCGCCGGGGTCGGGTTCATCGCCCTGTTCGGCGTGGCGGTTTTGAACGGCCTGGTGCTGGTCAGCTACGCCGAGCACGTCCGCGAGCTGGGCTCGGGCCCGAACGAGGCGGCCTTCCAGGCCGGGAAGGTCCGTCTGCGGCCGGTCCTGACGACGGCCCTGGTCGCCAGCCTGGGTTTCCTGCCCATGGCCCTGGCGACCAGCGCGGGCGCGGAGGTTCAGCGGCCCCTGGCGACAGTCGTCGTCGGCGGCCTGATCTCCTCGACGCTGCTGACCCTGCTGGTCGTGCCGGCGATCTACCACTGGTTCGTGCCGGCGATGGCCCCGGTCGGTCCCGCCAGGCAGGAAGGTCCCGGGATGGACCACGACGAGCGGCCCTCGTCGTGAGTGACTTGAGTGTCGAGGTCGCATCCGATCCGTGTCGGTCAGGCTTCCACCTGACATCTTCCTGAATGCGCGTCAGGCGGAAGCCTGACCGACGAAGACTCGACACTCAAGCGGAAACCGCCTTAGGCCCGCGCGTTCCGCAAATCCGGCGCAACCCGCTCCGGCGGCATCTCATTTCGGTGTGGTCGTGCTCCGATCCCGCCGAAGTTTCGATAACAGGGTTGGGGAATGCGGCCGTCAGGACCGCGACGACGGATCGGGCCGGAGGCCCGCCGGGCGACCAGGGAGGGTCAAATCATGTCGAGACGGATCGGCGTTGTCGCACTACTGGGCGGGCTGCTCACGTTCGCTCTCGGGGCCCGGGATGCCCACGGGCAGAGTACCGCGGCCCTGGCCGATGACATCATCGTCATTTCGGCCGGCGAAAACGCCAAGCAGCGTGAGCGGGACGCCACCCACCTCGGCCCGATCCCCGGCTCGGTCGCGCGGCCCCTGGGCAATATGCCGGGGGCCGACGAGGCCCGGCTGGGGGAACGGCTCCCGGAGCGGCGACCGCTGGACGTCCTCCAGGCGGCCTCGAGACAGGTCCCGGAGAGCCCGTTCGCCGAGCTGCGGTCCAGGCTGGCCCCGCCCCCGAACCCGGAGCCGCCCCGTTCGGAAGGCCCATTTTACGGGCCGTTGACCGTTCCCGCCGTCGAGGACGAGGGGCCGCCAAACGGCCTGACCCTGGAGCTGGCCATCGCCCGGCTCGTCGCCGCCAACCCCGACCTGAACGTCAAGTTCCAGGAGATCCCCAAGGCGGAGGCCGACATCCTGACCGCCGGCCTCTGGAGCAACCCGCTGATCTTCGCCAGCGCCGGCGGCGTGCCGTATGGCAGCCATTCTCCCCGTCGGCCTGGCTCCAACAACTATTCCATCAGCCTGGTGCAGCCCTTCGACGTGAACGGCAAGATCCGGGCCCGCAGCCGGCTGGCCCGGGCCGGCAAGCAGGTTCTCAGCGCCCAGTACCAGAATGCCGTCCGGCTTGAGGTCGAGAACCTGCACGCGGCTTTTGTCGAGGTGCTGGCGATCCGCACGACGGTCCAGTACCTCGAAACAAGCGTGGCGAACTTCGAGGCGCTGCTCCAGTCCACGCGGGAGCGTGTCGAGCGCGGGGCCGCGCCGAGTCCGAGCTGGACACCGCGCTGATTCAGCGCGAGATGACGGTCAATGCCCTGGAGGAAGCTATCACCCGGATGCGACAGGCAAAGCGCCGGCTCGCCGTCCTGCTGGCCATTCCGGCGGGACAGGCCGACACGATCGACCTGCGAGGCACCCTACAAGACCAGGCGCCGCCCCCCCGCCGGCCGAGGCCCTGGTCCGGCTAGCCCTGTGTAACCGGCCTGACCTCGCCGCCCACCGGCTCGGCGTCCGCTCGGCCCTGGCGAACGCCGAGCTTCAGCGTCGCGAGCGGTTCCCGGACGTTTTTGCCCTGTATACCCCGTATGAGTTCACCGCCAACAACGATGAATACGCCTCGCGGAGCGCCACCGCCTGGGGCGCGGGCATCTTCGCCACCATCCCGATCGCCAACCGCAACCAGGGGAACGTCCGACGGGCCGACCGCAACGTGTTGCAGACCCAGATCGAGGTGGACGCCCTCGAACGGCTGGTGGCCGCCGAGGTCGAGAACGCGGCCCTGGAGTACACGACGACGCGACGTGTCGTCGAACGGATCGAGCAACACATCTTGCCGAGGGCCGAGCACCGCCTCGAGGACATCAAGCAGCTTTTTACCGAGGGGCAGGAGAACCTGGACGCCTATCTCAATGCCCAGCGCGACTTCAACGAGGTCATCCGCCAGTACCGCGACGCCCTGATCCGCCACCGCCGGGCCATGCTCACTTTGAACACCGTCATCGGCCTGCGCGTTTTGCCCTGAAGGCACTGGCCCGTCCCCGACACCAGGCGAACCGTCGTCGCAAACGTCGTCAGAATGGTCCCGAGTTCCGCACGTTCCTCGTCCGATGTTCCGATATCCATACTGACCCGGCGCTCGAATCGGGTATAATGGAAGGTTGGGTCATTCTCCACCGAGATGCCCCGAGTGTCCTTGCAAGACCTGGTCGGGCCTCGCGAGCCGTCCCTGTTGACGCCGAGGAGTTTCTGCGTTGCGCTGGTTCCTGATCCTGCCACTGATCGGTCAACTGGTGCTCTGTCCCGCGCTCTGCGGGACGTGCCTGACCGATGCGTGCGCGGAGGGCCACAGCGACGACCTGGGCATCGGTGACGACCTGGGCATCGTTGACGACTCGGGTCTCGGTGATGACTCGGCCCCCCCGCACGACGACGAGGGTTGCGGGAGTTGCATCTGCCGAGGGGCCCTCAAGCCGGACAACAGCCGGCTCAATGGGATCGATTCGACTCCTCACGGGCTCGGGGCCATCTCGATCGAGCCGTCGCCCGTTCTCGCGGTCCACCCGCGGATCGCCGGACCTGATCTGACCGCGACCGCCCGGTCAACTCCCACCTCGGGGCGTCTCGCCCTGCTCCAATCCTATCGCTGCTGATTCCAGCACGTCGCCAACACCGTCGTGACTCGGGAGTCGTTGCGCCCTTGCGTCGAGCGGGCGGCGACCTCCACGGGTTCGCACGTCCCAACCGCAGTCCAATATGACGAATCAGGGCAGCTCCCGGCGCCGTCCGGGTGCCGTCGCGGGTTTGATCGGATAGGGAGACGGAACCATGAAGAAATCTCAGTGGATTTCGATCGCGCTGGCGTCCTTCACCGGCATCGCGCTGATCGGGCTGAGCGTGGCCGTGGTGAAGCCCGACTGGCTGCCGTCCTGGGCGAAACCGCCGGGCACGGCCGTCGCCGCCGAGGACGCGGGGCTTTTCTGCAAGGAGCACGGCGTTCCCGAGAAGTTCTGCACGCTCTGTCATGACGAGCTCAAGTCCAGCCTGCTGCTCTGCAAGGAGCACGGCAATATTCCGGAAGACATCTGCACGCTCTGCCATCCCGAGGTCGCCGAGCGGTATCAGCTTGTGATGTGCGAGGAGCACGGGCTCCCGGAGAGCTTCTGCTACCTCTGCGGCCACGGTGAGAACGCGTCCGAGGAGGCCCCGGACGACGGCTGGTGCGCCGCCCACAACACCGCGGAGGCCCTGTGCGTCGAGTGTCTGACGGACCCGGCGCTCATGACCGGACCATGAGTGGTTCCACGTGCCGACAGCCGTTGCCGATGGTTCGGCTCGCCAGGCAGTCCCTGGCGGGCGACGTCGGGATCGAGACGGTGCCGGTGATCGAGGAGAACCACGCGCATCATCTCACCGCCAATGCCGAGACCGCCTTCGACGCCAACCAGCACGCCCAGATCTACCCGCGCGTCACGGGATACTTGCGGGACGTCCGGGCCGACCTCGGGGACATCGTCGCCTCGGGAGACGTGCTGGCCGTCGTCGACTCGGCCGAGGTCAGCGCGGCGAAGACCCGTTATATCGCCACCCGGGCCGCCGTCGAACTGGCCCACGTCACTCACGACCGGACCTCCAAGCTGACCCGATCAGGGGCACTGGCGGCCCGGCAGGAACTCGAAACGCTGACCGCACTCAACCAGGCCGAGGCCGCCGTCCTCGACGCCGAGCAGACGCTGCGCAACCTCGGGTTCACCGACACCGACCTGGATCGCGTCTCAAACGAGCGGGACACCAGCAGTTTTCTGGAGGTTCTCGCCCCGATCGGGGGCACCGTCGTGCGCCGGCAGGCCACGCAAGGCGAGGCCATTCAGCCCACCACGCCGATCTTCTCGGTCGCCGACACCTCGACGATGTGGCTCTGGATCGATGTGTACGAACCCGACATCGACGGGGTCGCCGTGGGCCAAACGGTGCGTTTTGAGGTCCCGGACTGCGAGAAGGCCCTCACAACCGGCACGGTGACATGGGTCGGCGCCGAGGTGGACCCGACCACGCGCACCACCCGCGTTCGCGCCGAGCTGTCCAACCCGGAGTGCCGACTTCGGGCCAACCAGTTCGGACGGGCCCTCATCCAGGTCGGCAGTCCGCACGACGCGATCGTGGTGCCGAAGGACGCCGTGCAGCGCAAGGAAGGCTCGTCGCTGGTGTTTCTGAACGAGGGGGTCGGCGTCTACCGTCCCCAGCGGATCGTCACCCGACCGGCCGATAAGGCCGACGTCGTCGAGGTCGCCTGGGGCCTGAAGCCGGGCCAGAAGATCGTCACGACCGGATCGTACCTGCTGAAGACCGAGATCATGAAGGGCGCCATCGGGGCGGGATGCTGCGAGTGACCCGCGGATCGGATCGCAAGGAGGTCGAACGATGCTCACCGCCCTGATTGATTTCAGCCTGAAGAACCGGTTCGTGGTTCTGCTGGCCACCGCCATTCTGATCGCGATCGGCGTCGCGGCGGCGCGACAACTGCCGCTGGATGCCTTCCCGGACACCACGCCGGTTCAGGTCCAGGTCAACACCAACGCGCCGGAGCTCTCGCCCGAGGAGGTCGAACGCCTCATCACGTTCCCCATCGAGTACGCGATGGGGGGTCTGAAGGGGCTGTCGGAGGTGCGTTCGGTCTCGCGGTTCGGTCTGTCGCAGGTGGTGCTGATCTTCGACGACGACACCGACATCTATTTCGCCCGTCAGCAGATCAACGAGCGTCTTGCCGAGGCGGACCTCCCCGAGGGGGTCGCGCCGCCCCAGATGGGCCCGGTCGCGACCGGGCTCGGCGAGATCTACCACTATCTGCTCCGCAGCCACGACCCGGACATCGACCTGACCGAGCTGCGCACCCTACAGGACTGGGTGATCCGCCCTCGGCTGCGTCGCGTGCCCGGCGTGGCCGAGGTGAACGCCTGGGGCGGCCTGGTCAAGCAGTTCGAGGTGCGGGCCGACCCGGCGTTGCTCGCGAAGTACCGTCTCGCGCTCGACGACGTCCTTCGTGCCTTGCGGGCGAACAACCAGAACGCCGGGGGCGGCTACGTCGTTCAGGCCGGTGAGTCGAACCTCGTCCAGGGGATCGGAAGGACGACGTCGATCTCCGACATCGAGTCGGTCGTCGTCGACGCGGTGGACGGCGTGCCGATCCGGATCCAGGACATCGGCGAGGTCGCCATCGGCCACGTCATCCGGCGCGGTGGTGTCACGGGTGATAGCGAGGGTGAAGCGGTCCTCGGCCTGGCGTTCATGAGGATGGGGGAGAACTCCCGGGACGTCACCATGGCCCTCGACGAGGCGATGGCCGACGTGCGCGAGAGCGCTGCCGGCCGGAGTTCACGTTGACGTCGTGTACAAGCGAACCGACCTCGTGAACCAGGTTCTTCATACGGTCGAGAAGAACCTGTTCGAGGGCTCGATCCTGGTGATCGCCGTCCTGTTCGCCTTTCTCGGGAACTTGCGAGCGGGACTGATCGTCGCCTCGGCGATCCCGCTCTCGATGCTCTTCGCGGTGACGGTGATGCAGAAGGTCGGCATCGCCGGCAGCCTGATGAGCCTCGGCGCGATCGACTTCGGCCTGGTCGTCGACAGCTCCGTCGTCATGGTCGAGAACTGCGTCCGACGCCTGGCGCACGATCGTTCGGGACGTTCGAAAATGGCGATCATTCGCGAGGCGGCCATCGAGGTCCGCAAGCCGACCCTCTTCGGCGAACTGATCATCATGATCGTCTACCTGCCGATCCTGACCCTCCAGGGGGTCGAGGGCAAGCTGTTCCGGCCAATGGCCCTGACCGTCGTCTTCGCCCTGGCGGGCTCGCTGTTGCTGTCGTTGACGTTGATGCCCGTCCTGGCGTCGATCGGCTTGCCGAGACGCCCCCGGGAGAAGGAGACGATCGTCGACCGGATCGCGCATCGTCTCTTCCAGCCCTGGCTGCGCTGGGGGTTGAATAACCCGATCGCCACGCTGATCCTCGTCGGCTCGATCACCGTCGCCACCACGATCCTCGGCCTCAGCCTCGGCTCGGAGTTCGTGCCCCGCCTGAACGAAGGGGCGATCGTTGTCAACACGGTCCGACTGGCGGGCGTGAGTCTCGACGAATCGCTCCGCTATGGCACGGAGATCGAAGAACTGCTGATGTCGCGGTTCCCCGACGAGATCGACTCGATCTGGAGCCGCACCGGCACCGCGGAGGTGGCCACCGACCCGATGGGCCTCGAGGTCACCGACGTCTTTGTCACTCTGAAACCTCGAGAGCAATGGACAAAGGCCCGTTCCCAGGAGGAACTCGTCACGGCGATGTCGGAGGTCACGGGCGACCTTCCCGGCATGCGAGCGGTCTATACCCAGCCGATCGAGATGCGGATCAACGAGATGGTGGCTGGCATCCGGGCGGACCTGGGCATCAAGCTGTTCGGGCCGGACCTCAACGTGCTGAAGGACAAGGCGGCCGAGATCGAGGAGGTCGTGGCCCGGTTGCCGGGCGCGGCCGACGTGACGACCGAACAGGTCACCGGCCTGCCGGTGCTCCACGTGGTGGTCGACCGCCAGGCCCTTTCGCGATACGGGGTTGCCTCGCAGCAAGTCCTCGACGCCATCAAGGCCGCCGGTGGTTTGAAGGTCGGCGAGATCCTCGAACCCGATCGCCGCTTTCCGCTCGCTGTGCGATTGCCACTCGAGTACCGCTCCGACCCGAAGGCCCTGGAGCGAATCCTGATCCCGACCGTCCGCGGCGAGCGCATCCCGCTGACCCGGCTGGCTCGCCTGGAAACGATCGAGGGGCCATCGGTGATCCAGCGCGAATGGGGTGAGCGTCGGATCATCGTGCAGGCCAACGTGCGAGGCCGGGACATCGGCTCGTTCGTCGCCGACGCGCAGGCGGCGATCGACCGAGAGATACGTCTGCCGACCGGTTACATGATCGAGTGGGGCGGTCAGTTCGAGAACATGATCCGCGCGGAACGCCGCCTGCTCCTGGTCGTTCCGATGGCCCTGGCCCTGATCCTGAGTCTGCTGTACCTGACGTTCCACTCGCTCCGCGACGCCCTGATGATCTTCAGCGGCGTCCTGTTCGCGCGTGCCGGCGGGGTCCTTGGCCTGTGGATCATGGGCCTGCCCTTCACGATCTCGGCCGGCGTCGGGTTCGTCGCGCTGATGGGCGCCTCGATGCTGGAGGGATTGGTGCTGGTCAGTTACATCCGGGACCGTATGGCCCGGGGCGTCCCGAAACGCGAGGCGATCGAGGATGCCCGGCTGGCCCGGTTGCGGCCGGTCCTGATGACCGGGACGGTCGCGGCCCTGGGGTTCGTGCCGATGATGCTCTCGACGGGCGTCGGCGCCGAGGTCCAGCGCCCGCTGGCCACCGTCGTCGTCTTCGGCATGGCCTGCGACACGTTGATGACGATGCTGGCGCTACCGGTGCTCTACCTGCTCTTCGGGAAAGGCCCGACACCCGAACCGGAGAACCAGGCCATCGAAAGTCAGGAGAACGCGCTTAGGGCCGAGCCCGATCTCTGCCCTGTCCCTTGATCGCAACTGTCGAGGAACGAGGAATGTGGGACAGCCGCCCTCGGCTGTCGAAGGGGCGGCTGTCCCACACCTTCGTCCAGTTTTCTGGACTTCGCGAGAATAAAACAACCGTGGCATGCATCCTAGAGAGAGCGTGGTGTGGGGCCATCGATGCACGAAGGCCGCGATCAGACCGATCGGGAGGAATGTCCGCTCGCCCGTGAGGTGATCGCGCCGGGCCTCATCGCCAGTCTCTACTTCAAGCATTCCAAAGAGTTGGAGCGATTCGTCCTTGGTGTCGTGCGCGACCGGGACCGGACTGCTGACGTCCTCCAGGCAACCTTCGCCAGGGCGATCGAGCAGGGCCACACGGTAAGGGCCGGATCATTCCGGGCCTGGCTGTTCCGGGTGGCGTTGAACGAAGCGCGAATGGCCCGACGCCGCGACTCCAGTCGCGAACGGGCCGAGGAGCGACTGACGTTCACCTGGTCGGATGCGAGCGACGGGCCGGAGGAACGCCTGATTCGAGGTGAGACGATCGAGGCCGTGCGGCGGGTCGTCGCGCGCTCTGCCCGAGGCCCAACGACAGGTCATACGGGCCCGGATGTACGAGGACAAGTCCTTCGCCCAGATTGCCCGGGAACTCGATGTGCCCCTGGGGACTGTCCTGACCCGGATGAGACTGGCCCTGGAACGACTTCGGCGTGCCCTGGGAACGGGAGACTGACGCGATGATCTTCCCCGATCGGCCGAGACGGAACGACCTGGCCTGGCAGGCGTTCCGTTACGTGGGCGGGGAGATGGACGGTCGTGAGGCCGACGCCTTCGAGCATCGCCTTGAACACGACCCGGCCGCCTGCGCCGCGGTCGCCGAGGCGGTCGAGTTGACCGGCGCCCTGGCCCTGATCGGTGGCGAGAACCTCCCCGGCCGCCGGGCCCGCCGTCGCCTCCCGGTTGCCCTGGTCGCCCTGGCGGCCACTCTGCTGGTGGGAACCACCCTCACGCTCTTGATGTGGTCCTCCTCCGAGGGGCCGGGGGAGCGTGGCGGACAACTCGTTGGCAACGTGCCGTCCAGTGAGACCTCGACGCCGTTGATCGCACCCGCCGATTCGCTCGAATCGCAATCCTGGGAGCATGTTGCGCTCGCCTGGGTCGATCTCCGGGGCCACGAGGGCCTACTCGACGACTCGTCCCGGGGCCCCGAACTCACGGCCACTGTTGGTGATTCTTCGATCGAGGACAGCACCGGGCCCAGCGACGCGGTTGACGACCTCGAACTGCCCAGCTGGATGCTCGAACTGGCGGCGCTCGGTGACGTGCCGGGCGAACCCGAGCCCACTCTCCTGGAGAACTGAGGCGTGCGACGAGCCTTGCTCCGTCATGCCGGTGTCGCTCTGCTCCTGTCCGGCACGGTCACGACCGGCGCTCTCGCCGTCGAGTGGCGATCGGCACCGGGCCAGGATGGGTCGGTCGAGGCGAAGCCTGCGCGAGCAAGACCGCGCGACCGAAGTTCACCCCCCAGCGCGAGAAGATCGCCCTGGCCTTTGTCGGCGATCATCATCCGGAACTGGCCGCCCTGCTGAAGACGCTGGCCCCCATGAATCGTAACGAATACGAGAAGGCGATCGTCGAACTGTCCAGCGAGGCGCAGTCGCTGGAGAACCTGCGCCATCGCGACGAGAGGCGTTACGAACTCGCTCTGGCCGTCTGGAAGACCAGGAGCCGAGTCGAGCTCCTTGCCGCCCAGCTTGCTGGCCTGGAACCGGAGAGCGCCGCCCGTCGACGGCTCGAATCGCGGCTCCGATCCACCCTTGAGGCGCAGGTGGACGCGGAGATCCAGCGGCAACGCTACGACCAAGAGCAAACCGCCGCCCGTGCGGAACGGTTGCTCGAATCTCTCGATCGGTTGAAGCGGAACCGCGACAAGATCGTGGATCAGCGGTTTCAGAGTGTGCGTCGCAAAAGCAAGGGTCGTGTCGTGGGGCCGCGTGATCGTGACGAGGCGGATCAGTCCGCCTCGAAGGCGACCGCCACGGCCCGCGACCAGGAGGGTTCACCGTGATATCGAGACGATTCCTCGGGCTTCTCGGCGTCTGCCTGGGCCTGTCGATGGCCGTCCGGCCTGTCGAGGCCCGCGCCGGGGCCAACGTGCTGGATTCGGTTCGAGACCGCTTCTCGACCGCCGATGTCGAGGAGGTCCCGGACCTTCAGCGCCACATCCTGCCGCTGATGAGCCGCGTCGGCTGCAACGGCCGGGCCTGCCACGGCTCGTTCCAGGGGGCCGGCGGCTTCCGCCTCTCGCTGTTTGGCTACGACTTCAAGGCCGACCACGACGCCCTGACGGCCAAGGGTGAGGACCGTGTCGATGTCGAGGTGCCCGAGCTGAGCCTCATCATCCAGAAGCCGACCCTGGCCATCCCCCACAAGGGGGGCAAGGTGATCGAGGCCGACGGTTGGGAATACAACGTGCTCTACCGATGGCTCGAAGGCGGGGCCAAACCGGTGGACGGCTCGTCGGAGTTCGCGCGCCTGGAGGTCCAGCCGAGCGAGATCGTCTTCCAGGCGGATGGCGACCAGGTTCCGCTGCGCATCATCGCCCACTGGGCCGATGGGTCGAGCGAGGACGTCACCTGCATCACCCGATTCCAGACGAATGACGAGTCGATCGCCGAGGTCGACAAGGACGGCGTCGTGCGCCAGCGTCGGGGCGGGCGACACCCACATCGTCGCCTTCTACGACAACGGCGTCTCGGCGGTGCCGGTGATGCGGCCCGTCAGCGACAAGGTCGGGCCGTAGTATCCCGACGTGCCGACGCCGACCGAGGTCGATCGGCTGATCGTCGAGAAGCTCCGCAAGCTCGGGATCGTGCCGTCGGAGGTCTGCACCGACGAGGAGTTCCTGCGACGCGTGAGCCTCGACATGACCGGCACCCTGCCGACCCCCGAGGAAGTCCGGGCCTTCCAGGCCGACAACGACCCGGACAAGCGTGCGAGGAAGATCGACGAGCTGCTGGAGCGGCCGACCTATGCCGCCTGGTGGACCAACCGCCTCTGCGACGTCCTGGGCAATTCCGGCGGGAACTTCCAGGGCCAGAACGGCGGGAACGACTACGCCCGGCTCTGGTACGAGTGGATGTATCGCCGGATCGCCGAGAACATGCCTTACGACGAGCTGATCGCCGGCATCGTCCTGGCCAGCAGCCGCGAGCCGGACCAGGACTACGAGGAGTACGCCGCCGAGATGTCGTCGTACTTCCGCAAGGACGACCCGGCCGACTTCGCCGAGCGCGACACGATGCCGTACTTCTGGGCCCGCCGCAACCTGCGGCAGCCGGAGGAGAAGGCGCTGGGCTTCAGCTACGCCTTCCTCGGCGTCCGGCTCGAATGCTCCCAGTGCCACAAGCACCCGTTCGACCAGTGGACCCAGCAGGACTTCCAGCAGTTCCAGGCGTTCTTCGAGCCGATCCGCTACGGGGCCTCGAGTGACTCCGCCGGGTTGCGGCGCGAGCTGCTCGACGAGATGGGCTTCGACCCGGAAACAAGAAGCAGAACCAGAACCAGTTCCGCCGCAACGCCTACCGGAACGTGGTCGAGAGGCAGGGCAAGCCGTTCCCCTGGGATGAATTGACGATCCGGCAACCGCGGCGCCCGACACGGGGCAAGAACGTCAAGGCGGTTCGGGGTGACTCGCGCGTGCTGACGCCGAAGGTCCTGGGGGGCGACTCGATCGACCTGGCCGATTATGACGATCCCCGCGAGCCGCTGATGCAGTGGATGCGATCGCCGGAGAACCCGTACTTCGCCCGGGCCTTCGTCAACCGCGCCTGGGCCAACTACTTCGGCCGGGGGATCATCAACCCGCCCGACGACATGAACCTGGCCAACCCGCCGGCAACGAGCCGCTGCTGGATTACCTGGCCCGCGGCTTCATCGCCCACGACTTCGACATGAAGTGGCTGCACCGCGAGATCATCAACAGCGACGCCTACCAGCGGTCGCTGGCGGCCCAACGACACGAACCAGCACGACGACCGCAACTTCAGCCATGCCCAGGTCTCGTCGACTGCCGGCCGAGGTCATCCTCGACGCGATCCAGCAGGCCACGGCCAGCTCCGACGCCCTCGCCCAGGTCACGACCGACCTGACGGGGCGCGGCATCGGTCCCGAGGGAACGGCCCGATACCGCCGCAATGGCGCCGGTTACGCCGACGGCGTCTTCGGCCGCTCCACCCGCGACACCAACTGCGATTGCAGCCGTTCCGACGAGCCCAACCTGCTCCAGTTGATCTACCTGCAAAACGATCCCGAACTTCTGGGCGACCTCGATCGCAAGGACGGCTGGATCGCCGAACAGCAGCAAGCGACGCGGGGCGGGAACCGAAACGATGCGTCGGTCAGCTCTCTGACGCGACAGATCGACGACATCGAGTCGCGGATGGAGCGGGGGCCGCCGGCGCGAAGGGCAAGGAGGTCCGGGCCAGGGCCGAATCGCGCCTGCGAGATCTGCGAGGCCGGCTCCAGCAGGCGCGCAAGTCCACGTCGAAGGCGAGCGCTCTCGACGACGAAACGGTCGACGCCCTGGTGACCGAGTCGTACCTGCGTGCCCTGGGTCGGCGGCCCGACGCGAGCGAGCAAGCCACCGCCCGCGAGCACATCGCCGGCGCGGAGGACGGGATCGACGGCCTCCGCGACCTGGTCTGGGCACTCCTGAACACCAAGGAATTCATGACCAACCACTGAGAACGGTCATGCTCGGATCCTGCCCCGGGGCCGACGCAGTCCTCGGGACGGGATCGATCGTCCTGGTCTCCGACACACGTTTCGATCGTCACAAATGCCCCTGATCCTCCATCATCCCCTCCATTGAGGAGACGTTCATGGCGACACACCGCACCTGCGACGGCGTCCGGCGCCGCGACTTTCTCAAGATCGGCGTCCTCGGCGGGACCGGCCTGAGCCTGGCCGGCTACCTGCGCCTGGCGAGGCCGGCGAGGTCCGCTCGGGCAACGGCATGGGCAAGGCCACATCGGCCATCCACATCAACCTGGGCGGCGGGCCGTCCCACATGGACACCTTCGACCTGAAGCCCGACGCCCCGAGCGAGTTCCGCGGCGAGTTCGACCCGATCGCCGACGAACGTGCCCGGCATCGAGATCAGCGAGCACCTGCCCCGCCTGGCCGCCTGCGCCGACAAGTACGCGATCCTTCGAGGCGTCAGCCACACGCTGGCCGCGCACGACCTGGGGACGAAGTACCTGAACACCGGCAACCGGCCGATCCCTTCGCTGAACTTTCCCGGTTACGGCGCGGTGGTCACCAAGGAACTGTCGTCCCCACGCGACCTGCCGCCGTTCGTCGCGATCCCGAACACGTCGCAGGTGGCCGGCTACCTGGGCGTCGAGTACGCCCCGTTCAGCACCCAGACCACCCCGCGCGCCGGCCAGCCGTTCAGCGTGCGCGGCATCACCCTGGGCCGCGGCCTGACGGTCGACGAGATCGAGCGCCGGCGCAACTTGCTGACGGACCTCGACACGACCTTCGGTGGGTTCGAGTCGAGCGACCTGGTCAATGGCCTCGACCGGTTCTCGCAGCGGGCCTACGACATCATCAGCTCGCCGCGTTCTCGCCAGGCGTTCGACATCAGCAAGGAGTCGCCGGGCATCGCCAACCTGTTCCCCGAGAACGCGTTCGCCCAGAGCTGCCTGCTGGCGACCCGGCTCGTCGAATCGGGCGTCCGGTTCGTGAGCGTCTCCAACGGCGGCTGGGACACCCACAACGACAACTTCAACCGTCTCAAGGACCGTCAGCTCCCCGATCTCGATGGCGCCCTGGCCGGTCTGTTCACCGCCCTGGCGGACAAGGGGCTGCTGGAGACGACCGCCGTCTTCGTCTCGGGCGAGTTCGGCCGCACGCCGAAGATCAACGCCCGCGTCGGCCGCGACCATTATCCGCGGGCGATGTTCGTCCTGCTCGCCGGCGGCGGGATCCGGGGCGGCCAGGTTTACGGCGCCAGCGACAAGACGGCCTCCGGTCCGGCCGAGGGGACCGGCATCACCCCCGACGACGTGGCCGCGACGTTCTACCACACGCTCGGCATCGACACGACCAAGGAATACAACACCAGCACCGGCCGGCCGGTCATGATCGTCCGCAACGGCAAACCGCTGACGGACCTCTTCGGTTGAGTCGTCGGCGAAAGGAATCGGGCGGGGAGTTCGATCGGATCGAGCCTCCCTGCTCGTCCGACCGCAATAACAGGCCAAACGGCAGCCTCGGGTGGTCCCCCGGGCTGCCGTTTCGCGTTGAGCCGTGCGTTCGCGAATCACGCCCCATAACGCCAGCGACCCGGAGGATACCGGGTCGCGCGCGGATCGTTTTCCATCGAGATCGCGCCGGCAGGATTCGAACCTACGACCTCCAGGTTATGAGCCTGGCGAGCTAACCACTGCTCCACGGCGCACCTGCAAGATACAGAAGGCCAGGCGCCGAAACAACCCCGATTTCCGGCGTTCTCCGGCGCGCGGCTCGCTCGTGGAGCGTCTTGTGATCGCGTGATGCCCGCCCTCGACCAGACCACCAGTTTCTCAACGGCACGATTGAAGGGCCTATTTCAACGGCTCGCCCCGATCCCTCAACTGGTGGTGTCCGCGTCCGCCTTCTTGTCCTCCTGGTTCTTCAGGTGCGCGTCGAACCAGTCGGCGAACTCATTCAGGTCCTGAACAATCTCCGGCCAGCCGTGGCCCGCACCCGGCTTGACGACCAGCTTCGCCTCGACGCCGGCCTTCTTCATCGCCTCGACGAACAGCTCGGCCTGCTGGATCGGGACGAGCTGGTCGGCATCGCCATGGTAGATCAGAGTGGGGGGGTCGTCGGCCGAGACGTGAGTGACCGGCGAGATCCGGGCGCCGATCTCGTGGATCCTCTCGTCGTCGGTGATGGGCACGAACGCGCGGCTCTCGGGGTCGAGTTCGTGGAAGTCAAACGGGGCCCGGAACCCTTTCAAGGTGCCCCGGCCGAGGGCGTCGTTTCCCGGTTTGCCGTAGTTCAGGAAGTCGGTTGGCGGGAAAAAGCAGGCAACCGCCTGGACCCGGCTCGAGGCCCGTTCCACGGGGTCCTTGGCCTCGGGGTTCCCCTCGTTCCCGGCCGCGCCTTGCATGAGCGAGAGATGCCCCCCGGCCGATGCGCCGAAGATCCCGATCCGGTCCGGATCGATGCCGTAGTCCTCGGCATGCGTGCGAATGAACCGGACGGCCCGGTTCATGTCGTCGAGGATCTCGGGGATTGTGAACTTCGGCTGTGAACCATGCACGACCGCGAAGACGGTGTAACCGCGATCGAGAAACGGCTTGACCATGCCCTCGCCGATCGCGTCGTGGGATGAGAACCAGCCACCGCTGACGACCCAGATGAGGCCCAGGCCGTTTGCGTCGGCCTTCTCCTTCGGGGAGAAGACATCCATGGTCAGGGCGGTGCCATACTTCCGCCCGTAGACGACGTCTTGTTGACGATCAATCGCCGTTTCCGCCGCCGAGGCGGACTGGGGGCCGATCGCGATCCAGCAGGCGAACCCGGCGAGCAGGACGGAGAGTCGATTTCGGTGCATCAGCGTGGCTCCAATTCATTCGTTTCGTTGAATGTTGAGGTTGCTCACGGCCGTCGAGTCGACGGCCTGACGGGCCCTGACGGAGGGCCCGGATCGAACGGACGCGAGGCGTTCAAATCGTTGCCCCGGTCTGCGGACCATTGGGGGTGGACATCGTCCGGTTCAACGCCACGATCTCGCGCCTCAGAATGCGGAGCAGGGCGAACAGGACGGCGCCGACGATCGGCCCCACGAAGATGCCCAGGAACCCGATGGCCTGGATGCCACCGAAGACGCTGACGAAGACCAAAAGCGGGTGCAGGTTCGCCGACTCGCCGATCACGAGCACCTTCACCACGTTGTCCGCCGTTGAGATGATCAGCGCCCCGTACACGATGAGGACCACCCCCGCCACGTGGTGTCCGCTCGCCAGCAGCAGCAAGGCCGTCGGTAGCCAGACGGCCGCCGCGCCCAGGAACGGGATCATCGCCAGCCCGGCGGTCAGCAACGACAGGAGGAACGTCCACTTGCCGATGCCCGTGCCCGCCGCGAGGTCGATGGCGAACAGGGCCACGCCGAAGAGGAACCCCTGGAGCAGCGCGGCCAGGACCGTGCCCAGCACCACGCCCCGGCAGACGCGGATGAACTCGGTTCGGATGAGACGGTCGTGTTCGAGGCTCAGGGGGGTCATCTGTTCCCAGCCGCGAACCATCCGCTCGCCGTCCCTCAGGAAGAAGTAGAGCGCGATCAGGAACATCACCAGGCCGATGACGAACCCGGGAAGGTTCGTGAGCAACTGGAGCGTCCGCTCATAAAGCACCTGGCCGCTTTCGGTCCCGAGGCGGAGGATCCAGCCGCGGAACGCGTTCGGATCGATCGGCACGTAGTGGCCGATCCGTTCCATGATACTGGCCAGCCGGGGGTCGAAATCGGCCAGGACGGTCGCCTTGAGATCGCCGCCGGGGGGGATGTCCACGCGGAACCGTTCGAGGAAGCCCCGAAGCTCGAGGATCGCCAGCGTGACCGCGGTCCCCAGGGGACCGAGGAACACGAGGACGATCAGCAGCGTGACGAGCCCGGCGGCCAGCGACGCGCGGCGGTGAACCCAGTGCATGACCCGATCGAGGAGCGGATGAGCCAGCAGCGCGATGACCGCCGCCAGGAACAGGGGAAGCGCCAGCGGCCGGATCACCTGATAGAACATCACCGCGAAGGCCGTCACGACCCCCAGCAGGACCAGGAACGCGATCGGCGAGGTCCGCCGCGCTCCGCCCTCGGGCGCCCAGGCTGAAAGGTCCACCGACATGTCCTGATCCTCGAATCAATTCCGGGGCTGTCAAGGTCGTCATCTCGGCTCTTACCGGCCTGTCAACGATCCCGGGCCATCTCCGCTTCCCAGAGGCCCAAAAGGGCGTGAAGCCGTTTTGCGTCCGCGGCCCGCGTGTCCAGCAGGTTTCGCGATTCGCCCGGGTCGTCTTCCAGGTCGAACAGCCACGTCTCACGATCGGGCCCGTCCTGGAGGTCGATGTACTTGAGCGAACCGTCGCGTACGGCTCGCCAGGTGCGCTCGCCACGGCGGTAGCGCCAGAATCGCGGCTGCTTGATTTCCGGCTGGCTGTCGACGATCTGACCAATCAGGTCGGTTCCGTCCAGGGGTTGACCCGCCGGGAGTTCGGCCCCGCTCCAGGAGAGGATCGAGGCGGTCAGGTCCATCGTCATTCCCGGTCGTTCCGAGACGGTCCCGGGTTTGATTTCACCAGGCGCCCGGACGATGCAGGGCACGCGGATCCCCCCTTCGAAGAGCGTCCCCTTGGTCCCTCGGAACGGGCCGTTGTCGGCCAGCTTCGTGCCGCCGTTGTCGCTTGCGAAGATCACCAGCGTTTCGTCCGCGAGTCCCTGGTGATCGAGTGCCTTCAAAAGCCGCCCGACCTGGCGGTCCATGTCCTCGACCATCGCGACGTACTCCGCGCGTGTCCCCTGGTTCCAGGTCGCGTCGGTGATCGGTTTGTCGGGGTTTTCGGGCGTCTGGATCGGCGTGTGGGGCACGGTGTAGGGGACGTAGAGGAAGAATGGCTGGTCGTTCGGCTGGTCCTCGAGGAACGCGACCGCGGCATCCGTGAACAGATGGGTGGCATATCCCTCGCGTTCGACGGGCGTCCGCGCCTCGAACAGGACCGGCAGCGGCGACTGCTCGCGATGCCGGTAGTAATCCATGTTGCCGCCGATCACGCCGAAGAAGCGGTCCCAGCCGTGGCTCAGCGGATGGAAGCGGGGCTCATACCCCAGGTGCCACTTGCCGAAGATCGCCGTCGTGCAGCCGACGGCGTTCAGCGCCCGGGGGAGCACACTGTCGGCCACAGACAAGCCCAGCGCGTGCCGGTTCGCCTGCTCGATGGCCTCGTCGTAGCGACCGACGTTGCCCACCCCGATGGCGCATTCGAGGCCCCGGTAGCGCTGGGGATAGCACCCGGTCATCAGCGCGGTGCGGGTCGGAGTACACTCGGGGGCGTTCGCGTAGAACTGGGTGAACCGGACTCCCTGCGTGGCCAGCCGATCGAGGTTCGGCGTTCGCGCATCGGTCGCACCGTAGCCGCTCAGGTCCCCGTAACCGAGGTCGTCGGCGAGAATCAACAGGACCTTCGGGGCCCGAACGCCGTCGGCATCCGCGTCGAGAGGAGAGGCCAATGCGGCCAGGCAGATCAGCCCCACGGCCACGAGTGGCCGTCCGCAACGTGTCGGCATCGTACGCTCCGCACAGCGAGTTGCTCGATCGGCGCTCCGCGAACTCCCGGCACAAGGTCCGGCCGACTCAGGGGGCCGGGCCGTCCACGACGGTTCGAACACGGGCGTCATCTCCGGATCGTTTCGAGTATCACAGGACCGTGGGCGAGACGCCAGCCCCGCGACCGAAGCGTCGTCCCCGGCGGGCCGAACTGGCCCGCCGAGGACAAGAATGGAGTTGGCACCTCAGTTGGGAGAGGCCCCCCAGAAGTGAGGTCGAATTCACGCCACGGGCAACGGCGGCTGGGCCTTGATGGGGGGAGCGGCCGACTCGGCACGCGGCGCCTCGTCCTCGTCGAGATTGTCCGAACCCGACAGGCCGAGCTTGCGGAAGACGGCCTCCCGCGCCTGCAAGACCAGGCTGAATAGGGTCGGCACCAGCACGAGCGTGAAGATCGTCGAGACGATCAGGCCGCCGAGCATGACGCTGCCGAGGCCCCGGTAAAGTTCGCTCCCCGCCCCGGGGAAGAGGACCAGGGGAAGCAGGCCGAGCACCGTCGTGGTGGTTGTCATGAAGATCGGGCGGATGCGCGATCGGACACTTTCCAGGATCGCGCGATTCACGGGCATGCCGTCCTCGCGCATGTGAATCAGCGCCTGGTGAACGATCAGGATCGGGTTGTTGACGACGGTGCCGATCAGGATGACGAAGCCCAGCATCGTGAGCACGTCCAGCGGCTGTAGAATGAACTGGTTGAGCAACCAGAGGCCGGCGATCCCGCCGACGGCGCCGAGCGGAACGCTCAGGATGATGACGACCGGGTAGAGCCACGACTCGAACAGGGCCGCCATCAGCAAGTAGGTGATGAGCAGGGCCAGCACGATGTTGAACCGCAGGGCGACCCAGGTCTGCCGGAGCTTGTCCGCGGTGCCCGAGAGGTTGACCTGGTAGGCGCCGCCGAGCAGGCCGCTCTCCCGCATCGGGACCACCAGATCGTTGTTGATCCGCTCCATCGCCGTCTCCAGGGGCATCTCGGGAGGCGGCGTGACCTCGATGGTGATGGCGCGCTGGCGTTCGCGGTGGTTGATCTGCTCGGGGCCGCTCGAAAGCTCGACGTTGGCAACCGCCGAGAGCTGGACAAGGTCGCCGGTCGGGGTGGCGAGGGACAGCGAGTCGAGGTCCTGGGTTCGGCTGGCGAACTGTTCCTGTCCGATGATGGTCAAGTCGATCTTGTCGGCGCCGAGGTAGTAGTCGCCCGAGTAGGCGCCATCGACCAGGGCGTCCACGATGTAGCCGAGATCGACCGCGTCGATGCCCATGTCCTTGGCCTGTTCCGGCTTCAGGATCACGTGGACCTCCGGGCTGGAGAGGTCCAGGCTGGGCACCGGCCGGGCCTGCGCATTGGGGATCAGCGGGGTGAGCCCCGGCGCCTTCGGGTCGCTATCCATCATGATCTTGCCGAGGGCCATCGCCCCCAGATCGACCAGGCCGGGACGTTCCGCGCCGGTCTCCTCGTCCTTCGACGCGCCGAGTTCGGGGCCGACGAACTCGACCTCGATCGTCCGTCCGGCCGTCAAGCCCGACTCGAACAGGCTCGATTGTTTCGCCACCAGGATCGTGCCCGGGATGGACTTGCCGAGTCTCATCATCACGGGCACCAGTTCGCCGGCACGCAGGGGGTCGGCGGAGCGAATGCCCATGAAGAGCTGGCGACCGCGGGCAACGTAGAAGAAATCGCTGATCGGTGGGCCGTCGAGCCTGGCGGCCTCGGGGCTACCGGGCTCGACATCCCAGTAGGGGCGAAGCTGCTCCTCGATGTACTCCCCCATGTCCTTGAGCTGGTCGAGGTTGTAGCCCGGTGGAGGCAGCATGATCCCCATGACGAGGTTGCGGTTGCCCGAGGGGAGGTATTCCACCTTGGGCATCAGCAGGTAGCTGAGGACGATCGAGGCGCCGACGAACGCCAGCACCGTCACGAGTCGTAGAATCACGCTGCGTTGCAGGAAGGCGTTGATGCGAATCACCAGCGCGACGAACCCGGTCCCGAGCGCGTCGAGGGGGCCCAGCACCAGCCACTGGAACGGGCGTGCGACGACCGCGACGACCGGGACCGCGATCCGTCTCCATCGGCCGGGCGGCCGGTCGGTTCGTCCCCCGCCTTTCTTCAGGATGGCCGCGGTGGCGGTGGGGATCACGGTGATGGAGACGATCAGCGACAGGCCGACGGCCGCGCTGATGGCCAGGGCGATGTCGCGGAAGAGCTGGCCGGCCTCTTCCTCGACGAACATCACCGGAAGAAACACGGCCAGGGTCGTCAGGGTCGAGGCGACGACCGCCCCCCACACTTCCTGCGCCCCTTTCACCGACGCCGTGACGACCCGTTCGCCGCGCTGATAATGCTGGTAGATGTTCTCGAGGACCACCACGGCGTTGTCCACGAGCATGCCTACCGCGAACGCCAGTCCCGCGAGGCTGATGACGTTCAGCGAGCGGCCCAGGAGCCTGAGGATCAGGAACGTGCCGATGATGCTCGTCGGGATCGCCAGGGCGATCACCAGCGTCGATCGCCCACTGCGCAGGAACAGCAGCAGGACGGCGATCGTCAGTGCGCCACCGATGAGGATGTTCGACTGGACGAGCCCGATCGCCGAGTAGATGTAGTCGGTCTCGTCATAAACCTGCGTCAGCTCGAGACCGCGCTTCTTGAGAATGCCGTCGTTCAGTTCCCCGGTGGTCTGGCGGAGCCCCTCCATCACCTCGAGCACGTTCGCCCCGGTGTCGCGCAAGGCGTTGATGGCGATGTTGGAGGTGCCGTAGCGACGCACCATGCCTTCGGGCTTCTTGTAGCCGATTTGCACCGTCGCCACGTCGCGGACATAGACCGGCACGCCGTCGCGCTCGGCGATAATCGTGTCGGCAACCTGCGACGGGTTGCGAAACTGGCCCATGGTACGGACCACGTAACGGCGCTTGCCCTCCCAGAAATCGCCGCCGGAGGTGTCCTGGTTCTGGCCTCGCAGGGCATCGCGAACATCGCCGATGGTCAGCTCCCGGATCGCCAGGCGCTGGGGATCGACGATGACCTGCATCTCCTCTTCCTCGCCACCCAGGACGTTCGAGTTGGAGACGCCATCCACGCGTTCGAAGCGCGACTCGATGAAATCCTCGGCGAACAGCCGGAGCTTGGGCACATCGATCGGCTCGGGGATCAGCTCGGCGACCTCGGGATGGGTTTTGGCGACATCATTGAGCCGTCGCATCCGCAGGGCGACGTTCCCGCTCCGACGAGCGGGGCCCACAACGTCCGCAAGTTCCGGGTGCCGCTTGAGGAACGCGGCGAACTCCACCTCGCCGGGTGCGCGTTGGCTCAGGATGAACCACGCGATCGGGCGGTCGGAGAGGTTCGACGTACTGACGACCGGCTCGTCGGCCTCCTCGGGGTACTCCGGCACCTGCTGCAACCGGGTGTTGACCAGAAGAAGGGCCTCGGACATGTCCGTGCCGATGGTGAATTCCATCGTGATCCGACCGAGGGAGTCCATCGCCTCGGAGGTCAGCTTGGTCATGCCCTCGACGCTCTTGAGCTGTTCCTCCTGTTCGAGGATGATCTCGCGCTCGACTTCCTGGGGGCTCGCCCCCGGCCAGCGCGTCTCGACGGTGATCGTCGGGATCTGTACCTCGGGTGTCAGTTGCGTCGGCATTGTCGACAGCGCGATGCCGCCGAACAGCGCGACCAGCAAGACACCGACCGAAACCTTGACGCGATTTCGGACGAACGCTTCGATCAGTCCCATGAGCCCTCCAGTCGCATCGGATCGTCGTGGGTCAGGCGTTCGCCTGACAATGAACCCGGGACTCGCCAGGATGTCCGTTTCGCAGAATGCAGGATGTCAGGCGGACGCCCAACCCGCCACGACAGCCATAAGCCATGCGGGAGCCGTTCCCATGGTCTACTGGTTGGGGGCTGGCGTCGCCGTGGCGGCCGTCGGTTTCATCTCGATCACCTCGACCGGCTGGCCCGAGCGAAGCCGCTCGTTGCCCATCACCACGACGCGCTCCCCCTCGTCGATTCCGCTGGCAATCTGGAACATATTTCCTTCGGCCGATCGCAAGGCGACTTCCACCAACCGCGCCGTCCCCTTGCTGGGGTCCGACGTGCTGGGGTCCACCACGAACACGACCGGCGACGGCCCGCCGAGAACGACGGCATCCTTGGGGATCAACGTGGCGACCCGTTCCTCGGCCACCGGGAGCTTCACCCGAGCGAACATTCCGGCCTTGAGCAGGACCTGGCCGTCGCGCTCCTGGTTCTCCACCCGGACCTTCACCGGAAAGCTGCGCGACCGGAGGTCCGCTTGCGGAACGACACTCGCGATCGTGCCCGTGAAGGGAGTGTTCGGAAGGGCCCGACCTCGACGGTCACGGGGGCCCGATGGTGAGGTAGCGGACATAATCCTCGAGGACCGGCACGGTGATCTCGACGATGTCGAGTTCGACCATGTCGACGATCGGCTGGCCCCTGGCCACCCATTGCCCGACCTCGGTATGCTCGGCCACGATGTAGCCGTCAAACGGGGCGACGATCGTATGGTTCTCCACCAGGTCTTCCTGGCGTCGGATCTCCTCTTCCTGGACGAGCACCTGAGCCGTGGCCCGCGCGATCTGCTCCGCCCGAGGCCCTTCGATCAGCAACGCCAGCGCGGAATTGGCTTCCAGGTACGCCTGTTCGGCCTGTTCCGCTTCGGAGAGGGCCTCGTCGAGTTCCTCGGGCGTGAGGCTGCCCGACTGTCTCAGGTTGATGGCGCGCTGGCGACGGGTCCGGGTCAGGTCGCGCAGGGCCCG
Organism: uncultured Isosphaeraceae bacterium; assembly: GCA_963779675.1. Classification (GTDB taxonomy): domain Bacteria; phylum Planctomycetota; class Planctomycetia; order Isosphaerales; family Isosphaeraceae; genus CAVZZM01. The sequence goes on along the minus strand of CAVZZM010000007.1, from coordinate 379,660 downwards.
CGCGGACGCCAGGCGGGCCCGCCCTTGCTCGATCTCCTCGGGTCGGCTGCCGTTCTCAAGCTCCGCGAGTTCCTGCTCGCGCACCTCGAGCTCCGCCCGGGCCGCGGCGAGCTGGATCTCCAGGGTACGCGTCCGCAGCTTGGCGAGAACGTCCCCCTTCTGGACACGGTCGCCCGCGTCCACCGGAAACTCGATGACCCGCTCCTCCACGGCGCTACCGACGATGCTCGTGCGGAGCGGGACAATCGACCCCACAAAATACTGGTCGGCGGCAACCGACCGGCGAACCGCCGTCGCGACCGCGACCGGGGTCGCCTGCGACGGTTTCTGCGCCGCGCACTCCGCGCCGTTGAGCAACAGCCCCGACAGCACGCTGAACTGGGCAAGAATCGCGATCCGTTCGATGGACAATCTTCCGATCACGTCTCGTCCCCCGGGTCGTTGGATGGATTTCGCAGGTTCTCCTGGACCAGGGCCAGGGCCTTCAGGACGTGCTCGACCTGCTCGGGGCTCAATCCCTCGGTCGCGCGGGCGCGAACGCTGTCCCACCTCGAGCACGTTCTCCCAGATCGGCTGCACGCGCTCGGTAGGCTGTAGCAAGGTCTTCCGACGATCCTTCGGGCAGTGATTACGCTGGACCCACCCGTCACGTTCCATGCGGTCGATAATGCCACCCAGCGTCGGGGCCGCGACCTGCATTCGCCTCGCAAGCTCGGCCTGGGACAGGGGGGCCCCTCCATCGCCAGCCAGGCCAGGACTTCGGCCTGCCGAAACGTCATGCCCAGGGGGACCAGTTCCTCATTCACCACGCGCTGAATCGCATGAGAGGTGGAGACAACCCAGAAAATGATGCTCTCATGATAGTCATAGCGAAGCATCGGGCCGCCCGGGTCATTTCACGAGGGTTGGATCAGTTCGAGAGGACAAGGACCGTCCGCATGCGTCGCGAGCCCGTGGAATCCGCCGTCGGCTCCTAAGCGCGCTAAACGCAATGGCCCGATTATACACAGCGTTCCCCCATGAGACATACCCCCTGGGCCCCGAGGAAATTGGTCGACCAGCGGGGGAAAGCCGTTGCATCCACCATGTGGATGGGGTATAAAGGGGCGAAATCAATTTTCGCTCCAGGCTCCCGATCGCTCATTCCGTCCCTCCTTCCTCGTGAAACTGTCCCACCAGCGGCCCTGGCCGGCGGAGGGCCTGGCCCGGGAGCCCGAACGATCGACGGATTCCGGCGATTTCGCTCCGTCGCGAAATCGGCCTTCGGATCTCCCGTTTCACCCCCTGGCCGCCGAGCAAACGGCCTGATCCCCAGCCACCGGCCTTGCGAGGGCCGCCCTGGCTCCTTCACCTCTTCGCCGACTTCGTCCTCCAGTCCAGGACGCACTGCGGCACTCATCGAGATGGCCCCCGTCCCGCACCGCCATGGCCCACCCTGTCCATCCCCGAGATCGGTTCGAGAACGACCGCGGCCCCCGCTCACGACGAGCGGCCCGACGTCCGCGGCCGACGTCCGGGCCCTGGAAGCACGGTTCGATCCCGGTCGTCGGGCTGATCGGCGGGATCGGGGCCGGCAAGAGCCTGGCGGCCGGGTTCTTCGCCAACCGCGGGGCCTTCGTCATCGACGCCGACACCGTCGGCCACCATCTGCTTGACCAGCGCCCTTCCCGTGATCGGGTCCTCGAGCGGTTTGGGACGCGGGTCCTGGGGACCGTCGCCGAGACGGACAGTCCCGCGGCGGAGGGCCCTCGGATCAACCGGAAGGCCCTGGGGGCGATCGTCTTCGAGGACCCCACGGCCCGTCGCGATCTCGAATCGATCCTGCATCCCCGGATGCGACGGACCTTCGAGAAGGCCATCGCCCGCACCGCGCGTCGAGGACAGCACAACGCCGTCCTGCTGGATGCGGCCGTGCTGATCGAGGCCGGCTGGGACGACCTGTGCGACCTGATCGTCTTCATCGACGCACCCCGCGCCCTGCGACAGTCGCGACTGGCCGCCTCGCGCGGCTGGACCGCGGAGATGGTCGCACGCCGCGAAGCCGCGCAACTCCCCCTGGAAGTCAAACGGCGGAGGGCCGACGCCGTCCTGAAAAACACCGAGGACGCGGAACGGCTCGACGAGTCCGTGGGGCGATTCTGGGATCGTCACATCGCGCCTGTCCCCCGTGCCGGTCGCTCCTGACCGGTTGTTCCTGAAATCGCCACGCAAGGTTTGTTTCCACGAGGCATCTCTGAACGTGTTTCCCAGGGCGTCCGGTACGCAACTGCGAATCGTAACGAAGCGACCCGACCTCACGCCTCCACCGTCTCCCCTTGATGCTCGTCCTCCAGCTCGCCGGACGAGGTCAACGTACCCTGCCACTGCCGCATTTCCGTTGTCCGACCTGACGAGGAGTTTTACCCGCCATGGCTGACGAGATCCGCCCCCGCAGGGAGTCGACCGGCACGTCACGCTCCCGCAAGGCCGCCCTGGCCGATTCGAATTCGACGCCCGCCACGGACAATGGAGTGCATGCGACGACCGATGCGGGTTCGAACCCGTCGTCCACCGCGTCCTCCACCGGCAACTTTCGAGATCGCGGCGAGCGTTCTCCATACCGCGGCGAGGATCGCCTTGGCGATCGGGAACCGGCGCCTCGATATCGTGATCGCGACCGCGACGGACGGCGCGGCCTCGCCGCGCGACCGCGAGGCGAGTGTCGCGTCGCTTCGCGATCGGCTCGCCCGGGACCGAGCGGAACGCCTCGCCCGCACGACGAGCGAGCGTCCCAACGCCGATCGCGACCGCGATGCGCCTACGCCCCGCGGAATGATCGCGAGACCGGATACCCCGATCGTACCAACGGGACGGACCCGGCGATCGCGCACGACGAGCCCGTCGAGCTTCCGACCTACCCGGACGAGGATGAAGACCTCTTCGGCGATACCGAGATCCACGACCGCTACGAGGACATCAAGCGCGGCGAGATCCACCTCACCGAGCTGCAGAAGATGACGATGCCTCAGCTGATCGGCACCGCCAAGCGCGAGGGAGTCACCGAGTACACGGGGCTGAAGAAGCAGGACCTGATCTTCAAGATCCTCAAGGAGCGGGTCAAGCAGAACGGCCTGATGTACGGCGAGGGCACGCTGGAGGTCCTGCCCGACGGCTTCGGCTTCCTGCGCAGCCCGGACTACAACTACCTGCCCTGCCCCGACGACATCTACGTCTCGCCCAGCCAGATCCGCCGCTTCGGCCTGCAAGACCGGCGCCATCGTCGCCGGCCAGATCCGCCCGCCGAAGGAGAACGAGCGGTACTTCGCCCTGCTGCGCGTCGAGGCGATCAACTACGAGGACCCGGACACGCTCAGCGAGAAGGTCGTCTTCGACGACCTGACCCCGCTGCACCCGGCCGGGCGGCTCATGCTTGGAGCACGGCCGACGACATCAACATGCGGGTCGTCGACCTGGTCACGCCGATCGGCAAGGGCCAGCGCGGGCTGATCGTCGCCCCGCCGCGCACCGGCAAGACGGTCCTGCTCCAGAAGATCGCCAACAGCATCCTGGCGAACCACCCCGACGCCTACGTCATCATCCTGCTGATCGACGAGCGGCCGGAAGAAGTCACCGACATGGAGCGGTCCGTCAAGGGCGCCGACCGCCGAGGTCATCAGCTCGACGTTCGACGAGCCGGCCTCGCGGCACATCCAGGTGGCCGAGATGGTCATCGAGAAGGCCAAGCGGATGGTCGAGTACGGCCAGGACGTGGTCATCCTGCTCGACTCGATCACCCGTCTGGCCCGGGCCTACAACACCGAGGCGCCGCACTCGGGCAAGATCCTGACCGGCGGCATCGACGCCAACGCCCTGCAGAAGCCCAAGCGGTTCTTCGGCGCCGCCCGCAAGATCGAGGAGGCCGGCAGCCTGACGATCCTCGCCACCGCCCTGGTCGACACCGGCAGCAAGATGGACGACGTGATCTTCGAGGAGTTCAAGGGCACCGGCAACATGGAGCTGCACCTCGACCGCCGCCTGGTCGACAAGCGCGTCTGGCCGGCGATCGACATCAACGCGCTCCGGCACCCGCCGCGAGGAGCTGCTCATGGACCCCGAGGAGCTGCGCCGGTCTGGATCCTCCGCCGCGTCCTCAACGACATGAACCCGGTCGAGGCGATGGAGTTCCTGACCGGTCGCATGAAGAAGGCGAAGACGAACGCCGAGTTCCTGATCAGCATGAACGTGTCGTGAGAGAATGCGACCGGAGACGGCCGCGAGCGGACCGAAGATCAAGGAGATCGGCCGGACGGATGGTGGGGCAGTCCCCGCGGTTCGTCCGGCCGGTTTCACGCGATGGCCATGAGAACGCGGATTTCCACGGGACGACGATCCAACCAACCCTTTTCTCAGCGAATGCCCATGCCGACCTTCGAAGGTGATTTCTCGACCCCCAACGGCCGGTTCGCGGTGGTCGCCGCGCGTTTCAACGGCCTGGTGACCGAGGCCCTGCTGGCCGGCTGTCGGGATGCCTTGAACCGGCACGGGGTCGCGAACGACCGGGTCGATGTGGTCTGGGTGCCCGGATCGTTCGAGATTCCGCTGGTCACGCGCCGGCTGGCCGAGACGGGCCGTTATGCGGCGATTGTCTGCCTTGGTTGCGTGATCCGGGGCGAAACCGGTCACTACGACCACGTGGCCGGCGGGGTGGCCTCGGGGGTGATGCAGGCCGCCCTGTCCTCGGGCATCCCGGTGATCTTCGGCGTGCTCACGACCGACACGGTCGAGCAGGCGCTCAACCGTGCCGGTCTGAAGGCGGGGAACAAGGGCGCGGACGCCGCCCTGGCGGCGATCGAGATGGTCAACTTGCTGGACCGAGTTGCGCAGGCCTCGGCGACGGGTTCGTGACCTGGGCCTCCGACTTCTTCAACCTGGCGACCAGCTCGCTCCGCGGTCGGGAGAGCCCGGCGATGATCGAAGGTACGTTCTTGCCCGGCGTGATGAAGTCGGAAACCGCCATGCGGTGGACCAGCGGCACGTCTTCTTGACTCGGAATCACGAAGTTGACCCACCGCATGTCCGAGGAGAACGTCGGTCCCTCCGGACGCAGCTCCTGGCAGATCGTCCGGCCCTCGTTCGCCGCGACGACGGGGTTGCCGCTCTCCGGGTCGAACTCGATCGGGACGACGTTCAGCTTGAAGATCGCTTCGCCGAGGCTTCGTGTCACGTAAGACAGCAACAACTGGCCCTCGGGTGTCGACTCGACGACCGGCGACATTTCGATCATCTCGTTCGACTGGGCGGTAGGCGGGGTGATCCGTCCCGCATCCACGATCGCGGTCCCGGATGGGTCGAGCTGCAGCCACCAGATCCCCTGCGAGTCGAGCGTCTTCCCCTGAAAACGGCCGATCGAGACCATCGAGACGAGGAGCTTGCCGCCCATGCGGATGTCGGTGGGCCACGAAGGCTCGCTGAGCACGAGATTTTCGGCATGAATCCCCTCCACCATCCAGGAGAGCCGGACGGGGTCACGGTCCTTGTTGGAGAGGGAATTTTCCCCGTCCCGGTCAAAGCTCACGCTGTAGAGGCCACCGTTCGACCCGGCGAAGATCACGCGCGCCTCGGTTCCCGGGGACCAGGTGGGCTTGCTGCTCGGCAACACGTCGGTTTCGATCCGATTGATCAGTCGGCCGCTCGGGAAGCTGATCCGAGCGAGGGCCGAGGTCGACATCGTCCAGTTATCCTTCGTCCCCGTGCGGCGCGACCAGAAGCCCACCGCCTGCCATTCCCCGGACTCGTCCTTCCAGGGAGAGAGGCTCGCCAGTTGGAGCGTGTCCGTGTCCGGGAGCCGGAACTGACCGATCGAGTTGTCGCCACGGTTGATGTAGAACGACTCCGGGCCGACCGATCGGTACACACTATGACCGATGAGGGTCGGCCGCGTTTCGTCGAGCAACCGATAACGGGGAGTTTCCGGTATTGCGCGACCGACGATCACCGCCAGGCCAACCATCCCGAACAGGGCCACGATCGTGAACCGCACGAGCATTGTTGCGTAACCCTTCATGGTTCCCACCTGCCTGATCGAATTCGCCAGGGCTGTCGGATGGTCGTTCCATGGGAACGGCCACCCACGCCCCGGAGGGGTTGGGTTGGTTGGACTGGAGTGATGACCGCGGCATGGCGCCGCGGATCGGTACGGCGTGAGGTCGTGGCGAACGCACCTCGGGTGCGGGCACGACGAAATCAGGCAGGTTCGGCACATTTCAACGACGGCTCTTCCGAGAGCCTGGCCGGTCGTGCACGGGTTCGATAAGGTTCGGAACGAAGAGAGGGAAAAACGTCCTTCGGGACCGGGCGCTTCTGGAACCCGGGTCGAGTTTGGTATTGTCTCTTCCCGGGAAGCGAACTGACGGTTGAAAAGGGTTCGCCTCCCGGCGCTTTCGTTTCATTCCTTACATTGATTGAGTAGCGTCAATCCGAGCGGCGATGATCCTGATATTTGCTCCTTGCCGCCGAAAAACCCTGCCGTCCGTGGACCGTTGCCATTCCGCCACACGTCCACTCGTGACCGCCCTGGGCCTCGACGACAGCACGGAGGTCACCTGACGCGATGACACCCGCACCGTTGATCCCACAGGCGTTCTGGTTTCGCCTGGAATTGCCCTGTCCCCGAGTCGACGCGATCCCTCGCACCGGTTCGCGCGGGCCGCTGCTCGACCTGCCGGCGGCCTGCGCGCTGCCGGGAACGCCCCACCTCGAAGGGCGTGAGCCCTGGGCCGAGGTTCGCGTCGCCTGGAACCCCGAGGGACTGGCGATCGCGGTCCAGGTTACGGGAAAATCCGAGTCGATCCAGGCCCCGGCCCCGACGACCCGGAGTTTTCCAGCCGCATTGAGGTCGGGATCGACACCCGGGACACGCGCGACATCCATCGTGCCTCGCGGTTTTGCCACCGCTTTTCGGCCACGCTCTTGCCCGGATCACGGAACGGGTCGTCGAAGTCCCTCACTGTCGATCTGGAGCAACGGCCGATCCATCGTGCCCTGGCCGACGCCCCTCGTGCTCCATCCGGGTCGATCCTGAGCCGCGGACAGGCTCAACGATCCGGCTGGCGGCTCGAACTCTTCTTCAAGGCGGAGGCCCTCCACGGGTTCGACCCGGAGACGAACCGGCGACTCGGCTTCATGCTGCAGGTCACCGACCCCGAACGAGGCGACCAGTTCCTGGGCGTCGGCCGCGAGTTTCCGATCGGGGAAGACCCCAGCCTCTGGTCGACCCTCGATCTGGTCGATGCCGAACCGTCTCGTTCGTGAACCTTACGCCCAACGAGGGCGATCGTGACGGCATTCGCCGCCCGCCCTCCATGCTCTGAGTGCCTATCCGGAATCGCTGGATTCTCCCGGAAGGTACGTTGATTGGGTGGCCGGGGCAAAGTCTTCGTGCCCCGGTTAGGGAACGCGCCGCTGTCCGGGGCACGCTGCGCTTTGCCCCGGCCACCCAACCCGCTCGTTTTCACATGAAAAATCGTTTCCGGATAGCCTCTGAGAAACCTCACCTCGCTCAAACCGCCTTGCCGTCGGCCAGGGAACGTCCCTGCATCGTCGCGGGAACTCCCTGACCGGCCAGGTCCATCAGGGTCGGGGCCATGTCCAGCAGGTGAGCCCCTTCGACGGGACCGCGACGCGGCAGGCCGGGCGATGAGAGGATAAACGAGCCGAACTGGGCGTGATTGCAGTCGTCCGGCCCGGTATCGTTCTCCTGGACGTGGACCTCCGGGTAACCCACTCCGCCGATCGACCGCCAGTACAGGGCCCCGAAGTGGACGATCAGGTCCGGGGCGACGTTGCGAACCTCGCGATAGACCTCGTGCGGCTTGAAGACGAGCGTCCCGAGGGCGCGCCGTCGGGCCCGGTCGTGGCCTCGAACCGGGCCTTGATCTCGTCCCGAAACGCTTCATAGTCCTCCGGTTCGATCACGCCGCGGGGCTCGCGCCCCTTGACGTTGAAGAAGACGCGGGCGTAGTAGCCGCCTTCGCTCCAGACGCGCGTCTGGTCCCAGTTCACGTCGAGTTTGGCGAAGGGCGTCACCTGGCTGGGGTAGGAATTCAGGACCAGCAAGCCTTCCCGGATCAACCACTCGTTGACGCAGAACCCACCGTCGAGCCGCTGGGCGCCATGGTCGGAAACCACCAGGACGACGGTTTCCTTCGGATCAATGAGTTCGAGCGTCCGACCGATCTCCTCGTCGAGCTGGAGGTAATAGTCCCGGATCGCGTTCTGGAACGGGCTGTTCGGCTCGTGTTGCACGTGCTCGGGATCGTGGTACTTCCAGAAACCGTGATGCATCCGGTCCAGGCCGATGTCGACGAACTGGAAGTAATCCCAGGGCTTGGTCTGCATGAGGTGCCGGACGACCTGGAACTGCGTGCGGCTCATCGCGAAGATCTGGTCGCGGAGCCAGGCCTTGTCCTCGGTACGGAACCCCCGGACATCGACCGGGTAATGGCCGACGAGCTGGCGAATCTCGTCGCTGATCTCGGGGGGGTTGGTAAAGACGTCCTTGTCGGTGTCGGGGGTCAGGAAACAACCGACGGAGATCCCCGAGAGCTTCCGGGGCGGGAAGCCCGGCGGCACGCCCACGATGATCGACGGCTTCCCCTGTCGCGCCAGGTGGTCCCAGATCGCCGGCGCGGTGATGGACCGAGAGGTGACGATCCCCAGGCCCTCGTAGGTGTGATTCGTCCGGTTGCGGAAGCCGTAAATGCCGAGCGAACCCGGGTCCTGGCTCGTCGCCAGGCACATCCAGGCGGGCACCGTGATCGGCGGGATGACGCTCTCCAGCCGGCCGTGGCAGCCGTTCTCCATCAGCCGTCGGATGTTCACCAGCCGATCGTCGCCGAAAAGCAACTCGGGGGCCGCGCAATCCAGGCCAAGCACCAGGATCTTCATGGCGATTTCGTCCTTCCTCCCTGTCCGGGGGGGGCCGCCGCCTCCCGCGTGCCCTCCGGTCCCGATCCTCGGCGAACCCAGGGCACCCGGCACGTCGCTGGAGAGGCGGCGCCCGCGCGAGGCCCGGGAACGCCAACACCAACAGTCCGTTCGTTTAAGAGTTGGACAGCCTAGCACAGAACGCACGAACGAAGAAGCGTGCCTCGGACCCGGGGGCCATACACTTCGGGAGGCCCTCGACCTTCGCTCGTGACTCGCGTTATAGTCGAGGGCTGGATGTCCCCTTCATCCCGGGTTGTGTGAACCCCGGCAACTGCCAACGATTCCGACCACCGACGCCACACGGGCGAGACCGATGAGCGAGAACGAAGAAGAACGACCCGGCCCGAAGCCGATCCAGCCGTACGTCCCCATGCACAGGCCCCCACGCGGTCCGGTCCAGGCCCGGAAGGACAAGGAACGCGCGGAGGACCGGGAGATCGACGCGGCCCTCGAAACCAGCACGAAGCCGCCGCCCCCGATTCCGTCCGAGCCGAACTTCAAGCGTCAATGGGATGATGATCTCGAGGCCGAACTCCAGGCGGCGATGACGGGTTTTGACGTTCAGTCGCTAAGCGTCCCGCGTTCGGGACAAAGCCGCGCCGAGGACCAGTCGCACGTTCCCAGGGAAGGGCGAGGCCAGGAAGATCGGCCGGGGGTGCAGCAGGCGCGGGTCATCAGCGTCAAGGGAGACAATATCTTCCTGGACCTCGGGGCCAAGAGCGAGGGCCTGGTCCCCGCGTCCCAGTTCTCGGAGGAAGGGGAAGAGATCCCCAAGGCGGGCGACCTGATCGAGGTCGTCTTCGATCGGTTCGACCCCGAGGAGGGCCTCCTGCGCATGTCGCGGAAGGGGGCCGCCGTCGAGGCACGCTGGGAAAACCTGCAACGCGGGGCGATCGTCGAGGCGCGTGGGACGAAGGCCATCAAGGGGGGGATGGAGGTCGACGTCGGCGGCATCCGGGCGTTCATGCCGATCAGCCAGATCGACCTGGCGCGCGTCGAGGACGCGGCCCCCTTCGTCAACGAGAAGTTCAAGGTAGTCGTCAGCGAGGCCAATCGGCTCCAGAAGAACCTCGTCGTCTCCCGCAAGGAGTATCTCAAGCAGGAGCGTGAGGAGCTGAAGGTCAAGACCTGGGCCGAACTCGAAGAGGGGCAGGTTCGCAAGGGGACCGTCCGCTCGATCCAGCCGTTCGGCGCCTTCGTCGATCTCGGCGGCGTCGACGGCCTGGTCCACATCTCCGACCTGAGCTGGGCACGCGCGAAGAACGTCGGCGACCTGCTCCGGTTGGGCGACGAGGTCGAGGTCAAGGTCCTCAAGCTCGACCGCGAGACCCAGAAGGTGGGGCTCGGGATCAAGCAACTCGCGTCCAGCCCCTGGGACACGGTCGAGGACCGTCTGGAACGCGGGATGACCGTCCGGGGCAAGGTCACGAAGCTGATGGACTTCGGTGCGTTCGTCGAGCTGGAGCCGGGGATCGAGGGCCTGATCCACATCTCCGAACTGTCCCACAAGCGGGCGTATCGAGTCCGGGACCACGTTCAGGAAAACCAGGAGGTCGAGGTCCGCGTCCTCGATGTCGATCCCGACGCGCGTCGAATCTCGCTCTCGCTGAAGCCTTTGCCTGGAGCGTCCGAGGCCCCGGCCGCGACGGAGGACGAGGACGAGAACGACGACACGCCCCCGCCCCCGAAGCCGGAGCGGAAGGTCCCCCTCAAGGGCGGGCTCGGCGACGGCGACCCGAACCCGTTCGGCTGAGCCCGATCCGGGTTGGTTTGGAAGGGAATACGCAACAACGACGAGGGGCGGAAGGTTCACTTCCGCCCCTCGTCGTTGGTTCCGATTGTCGTCAACCCGCGAGGATTCAGGGTGTCCGGCTCGGCGCGGCCCCACTCGGCTGGGTGGCCGGCGCCACTCGGCTTGGTGGCCGCGCCACTCGGCTTGGTGGTGGCGGCCCCACTCGGCCTGGCGGCTGGCTGGGCCGTCGGCGCGGGTTGCGTTGCCGGCGTCGGTTGCGTTGTCGGCGTCGGTTGCGGGGCGGTACCCGTTGTCGGCGGAGGAGGCACCGGCTCCTCGGTCTTGACCAGACCGGGGGGCATCGGCTGAACCTTGATGTCCGCCTTCTCGCGACGGGAGCCGACGATCTGCTCCTGGAGGTCCGCCGCGTATGTGTTGAGGATCTGCGGCTTGGCGGACTCGAACTCGACGGGTTTCCCCTCGCGACGGTCGGTCACCTGGATCAGATGAAAGCCGTACTCCGTCTCGATCGGGTCGGAGATCTCTCCCTTTCGCATCGAGAACGCCGCCTGGGCGAATGGTTCGATGAAGTGGCCCTTGCGAGGGAAGAAGTCCAGGTCGCCGCCGGACGGCTTGGCCTGGTTTCCCGGGTCCTCCGAGTACTTGTTGGCCGCGTCCGCGAAGCTGATCTGGCCGCTGGTGATCTGCTGCTTGATCGCCTGGAGCTTCTGCCTGGCCTTCTGCTTCTCCTCGGCCGATGCGTCCGGATCGACCGACGCGAGGATGTGACTGGCCCGGACGAGCGTGCCGTTGAAAACGTCCTTGTTCTGTTCGGTGTACTTCTTCAGCTCGGCGTCGGTCGCCCGCGACATGACGATACTTCTGCCATTGCAGGGAGCGATAGACGCGGTCGCGAAACTGCTGCAGGCTGGTGCCGCTCTCGGACGAGCGCCGTCGCCATGTCGGTGCCCTGTGCCTTCGCGTCCGCCTCGACCTTCGCGACCGCCTCTTGCAGCTCGGCGTCGGTGACGACAACCTTCTGTTCGCGGAGGAACTGGGCGAGCAACTTCGTGTTCACCAGCAGGTCCATCGCGCTGTCGTAGGCCCGCTGTTCGCTGCCGGGCGGGATCACGAACTGGTCGAGCAAGGTGGTCAGTTCCGACTCGGTGGACCGGCTCGCCATTGACGGTCGCCAGGACGGGTTCGTCAGGCTTCACGATGCCCGGGGCCGCCGCGGGCCGAGCCTGCGGCCCGGCGCCCGGGGCCTGGGGAGGGGAGGCAGGTCGAGGGGCATTCTGGCCCCGAGCCGTTGTCTCACCAGGATTGCGGTCAGCAACAGCACGGCGCAGGCCGGTTCGGATCAGGTCGCGCATCGGACGTCTCTCTCCTGCGGCAGCGGGACGGATACGGGCGATTCCGATCGCCCTCGAACCGCGACGGGTCCGATTATACGGATTTTGCCGAGTCCCGCCGCGCAAATCTGGCGCCGTCGCTCCCGAGAATCCCCGCGGTCCGGCCGACGGTCCGTCAACTCACGGCCTGGGAGGAGGACTCCGGGATCGGCCGGGGCCAACCATCGGCGGGACAGAAATCCGGGCGTCGGCACCCGGCATGCCCAGCGCCGCCGGATCGGTCGGCCAGTCCTGGATCACCCGCCAGGACAGGTAGGCGAGCACGGCGTACATCCCCAGCGTCGCCCAGGGCGACCGCGCCCAGAACTTCAGCGCCGTGCCGAACGCCCTGTTGACCCGCGCCCCCTTCAGGTCGACGCTGCAGACCTCGTCGAGCAGCAGGTGCGAGAGAAAGCCCAGGATCACGGCCAGGGCCATCGCCACCCGGATCGGGTGATAGCCGCTCGGGTAATACAGGTACGCCAGGGCCCCCCAGACCAGACAGGTCGGGACGCTGTGGCTCATCCCCCGGTGAACCGTCAGCCGGCGCATCAGGCGCGCAGGATGTGTCGGACCAGCACGTAGGTCAGGATCACCAGCCAGAGGTGGACCTCGAAGCCCGGCGGCGGCTCGAGCATGGCGGTATGCTGCCAGACCGCCACCGCCGCCAGCACCCCGAGCAGCCCGGTGAACCCCCGCATCTCGACGCCGCTGTCCGAATCCAGGTCCGGCAGCAAGCCGCCCAGGGTCGAGAGCAGCGCCGCCACCGATCCGTAGACCCAGTGGATCCCCGGCCAGCGCGTAGATGGCCCAGGCGTAGGAGACCCCCACGAACGACGCGACCCCGATGTGCTGGCGGTAGCTGCCCATCGACGGACGCATGCGAAGTGCGGCGGCCGAGGGCGACCGGCGGATGCAGGTCCCCCGGCCCTCGACGGGCGTGCGCGTACTCTGCCAGCTTTTCGCCCTTCTGCCTACCGCACTCTCACCGCGATTCACGCGGCCTGGAGCCAGTCGCGGATCCGCCCCAGCTCGCCGGTCCAGTCCGGGCCGGTCCGGCGGCGGCCGTAGGCTCGTACAGCAGGTCGAGGGTCTCGACCAGGTGCCGCAGGCTGTCGACCCGGGCGCACTGGAGCTCGTGGCCGCGGGCCTCCTCGATCTTGGGCAGCGCCAGCCCCGAGACGGCCAGGGTCTCGGCCTGGAGCGTCAGCTCGTACTGGGCGCCGTGGCGGACCAGGATCAGGCCCGCCTTGCGCGGCAGCTTGCCCGACTGGAGGGCCCGGAAGGCCTCGGGCATGCGGGTCGGCCCCTCGTCGCGGAGGCTGTCGCTGCCGGTCTCGCCCGCGGGGGCAGTCGAGGGTCAGGGTCTTGGCCATCATGACCGCCACGTCGGACCCGTCGGGCAGGGGGATCGTGTCGCCGTCGTTCTGGAGCGTGTGCCAGAGCCAGACCAGGAACTCGTTGCCCCAGTAGTCGCGGCAGGCGGCGTCGGCCCCGGCCCAGGCGACGGTCGCCAGCTCGTCCTCGCCGATGAAGCCGACCGGCCCGAGGTCCTCGACCGACCGCCCCGCGCCGCGGGCCTCGGCCAGGTCCAGGGCCAGGCTGCCGGCGGTGATCGGCTCGAGGATGCGGTCGAAGGTCTCGCGGAACAGGGTCGTCGAGCCGGTCGAGCACCGAGGCGCTGGTGGTCCCGGCGTAGAGGATGTTCGACTGCCCGTCCCAGAGGACCGGGTAATGCTTGCGACGCCGGAACCGGCCGTCGGCGGCCTCGGCCTCGGCGCGGATCCTGGCGGCCTCCTTGGCCTCCTCGCGCTGGGCCTTGGTCGGGAAGCCGCTCGGGTTCAGCGCGGCCCGGGCGTCAGCTCGATCTGGGTGTAGGCCCGCAGCAGCTCGCCGGGGATCTTGTCGGTGTCGACCCGGATCGCCAGGTGAAGCGCGTCGTTGAGGACGTTCTTCCCCAGGTCGAAGTTCGTGTCGAGGACGTGGTCGCCGCCCGGCCCAGCCGACGGTGACCCCGTCGGTCGGGTCGGCCGAGCCGTGCTTGCCGATGGCGTGGGCCTCGACCTGTTCCAGAACCTCGTCGCCGAACGGCAGGGGCTCGTCGCCACTGACCCGGTACCGCACATACGTGACGCGGCCATTCAAGAAGCCCATCGTCGCTCCTCCCTCACATCCTGCGGGTATGCCTCCAAGGGCTCCCCATTCATCGGACGTTGGGATCGGGAGTTTTGAGGCCGAACCGCGCCGCCCCGAGCGCACGTCCGGACGAGGCCGCGCGGAACGGGAAGACCTTGCCGATCAGGGGGTTCGGAGGGCTGGCGGAAGCAGGCGAACGGCCGATCGGGTCAGGTCAAGTTGGTGAACTGGAGCGGGATGTCGGGCCCGTGCTCCCGGATGTAGGCGATGACCGCCTGGAGCTCGTCCTTCTTCTTGCCCGTGACGCGGACCCGGTTGTCCATGATCTGCGCCTGGACCTTCAGCCCGAGCCCCTTGATGTCCTTGACGATCTTGCGGGCGGTGTCGGAGTCGATCCCGGTGTGGAGGCTGATCGTCTCGCGGACGGTGTCGTGCGAGGCCTCCTCGACCTTGCCCCGCTTCAGGGCGTTCACCGGCACCCTCCGCCGGGCCATCTTCTCCTTCAGGACCATCAGCACGGCCTCGAGCTGGCCCTTGTGGTCGGCCAGGAGGGTCAGCGTGTTGTTCTTCTTGTCGTACTCGATCGAGCTTGCGTCCCCTTGAAGTCGTAACGCACGGCGATCTCGTGCTGGGCTGCTGGACCGCGTTGTGCATCTCGACGTGGTTGATCTCGCTGACGACGTCGAATGAGTGGTTGTCGGCCACGGCGACGCCTCCTGCTCCTTCCAGCTCGTGCATGACCGAGGCCTTGGCGGATGTCCGGGACATCAACGCGCCGAACGCCCCGAAGAATCGGGGACAGATCGACGTTGCCCCCGCTCAGGATGATTCCCAACCCGCAACCCTCGACCGGCAGGGCGCCTGACAGGACCGGCGCCACCGGCACGGCCGCCGACGGTTCGATGACGATCTTGATCCGCTCCCAGACGAACCGCATGGCCTCGAGGATCTCGAGGCTCGGGCACCGTGACGATGTCGTCGACCAACCGCCGGATCACCGAGAACGGCCGCCGACCCAGCGAGGTCCGCAGGCCGTCGGCGATCGTCTTCGGATCGTTCGACGGCTGGATCGTGCCGGACGCGGAACGACCGCAGCGTCGTCGGCCGCCGACGGCTCGACGCCGACGACGCGCGTCGATCGGGGATCGCCCCTTGACCGCCGTCGCGGTCCCGGCCAGCAAGCCGCCGCCGCCGACCGGGGTCAGGACCAGGTCGAGCGGCCCCGCCTGATCGAGCAATTCCAGGGCCGCGGTCCCCTGCCCGGCGATCACCCGCCAGTCGTCGTAAGGGTGGACGAGGGAGTAGCCATGCTCTCGATCAGGTCGGCGACGGTCCCCTCCCGGGCGGCGAGGGTCGGCTCGCAGGGAACGACCCGGGCGCCGTAGCCTTCGGTGGCCTGCCGCTTGACCTCCGGGGCCGTTCGGGGCATCACCACGCAAACCGGAACCCCGAGGAGCTTCCCGGCCAGGGAGAGCGCCTGGGCGTGGTTGCCCGAGGAGTGGGTGACGACCCCGGTCCCGCGGGCCTCCTCGTCGAGTTGCAGCAGCGCGTTCATCGCCCCTCGAAACTTGAACGCCCCGACGCGCTGGAGGTTCTCGCACTTGAGGAAGACCTGGCCCCCGACGGCCTCGTCGAGCGTCCTCGAGGTCAGCACGGGCGTGCGGTGCGCCCAGGCGCCAGCCGATCGGCGGCCGCGCGGACGTCCTCCAGGATGATCGGGGTTTCCAGTCCCCAGGGGTCGACACGTGAAGAACCTCATGAGTATGTCGTCGCGAATGGTCCGCGAACGCCGTGCGGGCCTCGGTCGTGGATGTCGATCGAGCACGCCACGACTCGTTGCGCCGATCACTTCAACGGGCTGAAGCTCGGTCGGTTCGAGGTAGAGCGATCTCGACCTTCTTGGTCAGCGAGCCGCCTTCTTCGGTCCTGGACTTGACGCGCTGCCAGTCCGGATCGTCGCGGAACGCGGCCCAGCTCTGCATCCGCCGCCTCGCGGCTCGGAGACGCTCAGGAAGTAGATCAGGGTGTTGTCCGCCCCCTTGTCTGCGCTCGATCGGCGTGGTGTAGAGGATCGAGTCCAGGCCGTGCGTTCGGAAGAGATCGACCGTGTGAACTCGCGGAACCGGGCGTTCAGGGCGTCGAGCTTACCTGGCGCGTGCCGTGTAGGTCCGCAGGATGTAGGCGTGGCCGTCTCCCGAGCCCGAGGGTTCCGCCGGCGTGGGTTCCGGGCTGTAGTCGGTCGGGGCGAGGTAGACGGTCTCGACGTTCGAGACGACCGTGCCGTGCGTCTCCTTCTCGGCGGCGAAGACACGTTTCCACTCCGGGTCGGCACTGAAGCCGGCCCACGCCTTCTCGGCGGCGGGCTTGCTGGGGAACCGGACGAGGTAAACGAGCCGATCCGCCTCGGATTCCTCCAGCGGGACCCAGGCCCCGACGAGAGTGATGCCGTTCCGTTCGAAGATCGGCAGGTTATGAGTCGCGAACCGCTCCAGCAAGACCGGCAGCTTGCCGGGGGCCGTGCGTAGGTGCGTAGCTGGTAGATGGGACCATCCTGGCCGTCCTCCTCGGCCCCGGTCGCCCCCAGGGGGAGGATCAGAATCGACAGGGCGGCGAACGTCCAGAGGCGTGTCATTCGAATTCACTCCGTATGCCGGGGTTCCGCGGAGGGACAGGCGCGGACACGGTGACGTCGTCCGGCCCTCCCGTTATAGCCGGGGCGTGCCGGTGCCCTCAAGGCGCCGGCCACCCGGCACCGCTACCGGGAGGGCGAGGCTCCGGCCGAGCCGCCCATCCCGACGGCTCGGCCGGTGCCTCGCCCTCCCGGATGGGCGGCTCGGCGGGAGCCTCGCCCTCCCGGAAGCTCGGAGTGGGCCTCGCCCTCCCGGAAGTCCATATTGGGTTCACTTGCTCGTCTGGAGGAACCGGCAGAGCAGATGGACGTTGTCGGTGAAGGTCTGGCTTTCGATCATTTTCGACGAGGGCCCGACCCAGGCGCCGCGATCGTCCAGGGCCGCGATGACGGCCTCCACCTGCTCCGCCAGATCCGCCGTTGTGATCGGGGTTTCCGGATTCAGGGCCGATTCGTCCGAGCGGTCGTCCCGCACCCGTTGATAGGCGGCCTCGATGGCGTCCAGGCGGCTCTCGAAGGAGAAGCCGTAGTGTGTCGGTGAATCCTTGGGGTCGTAGGTGAGTTGATAGTCCTTGGTGAAGTAGAGCGGCCGGTTCGTCTTCAACTCGTAGAAGCGGGCGAGGTGGCCATCGGCCAGGAGCGACGAACGCAAGTATTTCACTGCCCTGGGGATCGGTTCGAGAAACCGGTCCTCGCCGGTGGCCTGGTAGAGCTTGAGAAGCGTCTCAAGGACCGCCTGAGACTCGTGTCCGGTGATCGCCGGCGGCTCGAACTTGCGGTCCCAGACCGGGTGCATCGCGCGGTCGTACTGCTGGGCCCAGGCGGGTTGCGGCTCGGGCATCTGGGCGCGGATCAGGAACTCGCCCCCCCGAACCGCCGTGTCCAGATACTTTTTTTGTCCGTAAGTCTTGTACGCAAGGAGCATTGTGTCGATCGTGTCCGGCGTGATCTCGTCATTGATCTCGTAACCGCCGGTGAAGTCCTTGGTCCAGGAACGCGACCAGTCGTCCGGGTACGAGGCGCTGAGGATCGGGTAGTGGTTCACGTCGGGACGCTGGAGCGGGAATCGATCGTAGTTGTGCGACCACGCGCCGATCGGGTGTTGCGACATCATCAGTGAGGCCAGGCCGTAACCGACCGCCTCGTGAATCGCCTTGTCCTGGAACTTCAGCACCGCATCGACTTGCATCAGGAACGTCAGGGCGGCCTGGGTCGTCTCGTCGTCGAGCAGGGTCTTGTTGCCGGGATAGTCGCGGCGTCGCCAGACGTCCCAACCACCCGGTTCATCCGGCGCGATCCGCACGATCGGCCTCGTCTGCCCCGGCGGAACGCGATACGCGAATTCGGCCCGATCGGCGGGGTCGAATTCGATCCGGTAATTCCAGCCCCCCGAGTCGAGCTGCCCGTTCACCAGCGCGCGGGCCGTCTCGCGGGCCGCGTCGAGATACGCGCGTTCGCCGGTGGCGTGGTAGGCGGTCAGGATGGCCTCCCCGACGGTCGGCGTGCCGGGCGGTTGCACCCAGATCGTCGTGGGGCCGACGACCGCCTCACCCCGTCGGTAGGTCAAATCCGCGCTGTAACGCCAGACGTATCCCCCCTGGACGGCAACCTGATCGCGAAAGAAGCCAACGGCGTCGTGCAGCGCCTCAAGGACTTCGGCGCGCGTTGGCTCGGCCCCGACCGCGCTTCGCGGCACCAGCATCGTGAGGAGCAAGGCCGCGCTGACCAACCCTGTGGAACGACCGGTCATGACGTGTTGACCTCGTTGTGAGTGAGGTTCGATCGTAACACGTCTTACCATCGTCGAGCCGGGCGACGAACGCAAGCACGAAGCTCCTTCGGCACGCTGGTGATGGAGTCGTGATCCACTGCGGCAAGGAGTGGAATCAGTCGTCGGATGCCCCGTCGTGGCCTTGGTGGGGCCAGCCGCCGAAGAGGTTCCGCCAGCGTCGCCGTCGCCGGGGTCGGACGAACGGGAGAAACACGCCGACGTCGGGGATCAGGAGATGGGCGGCCATCAATGCGGTCAGGCCCGCGACCGTCATCCTCAGAACGCGTTGCGAGGTGGATGGCACGGCACCCTGGATCGCCACGACGGCGACCGGCTCACCCGCGTTGAGAATGGCATCCGCGAGTCGGCCATCGACCAGCGCGCTGGCTTCAGCGGATTGAGTCGCCGGATGGACCAGTTCCGGGGGGAGCGGGTCGATCGTCGCATTGGGATACGCCGCCGCCAGTTGCGGCAGGTTCCCCGCGTTATCCAGCAGCACCAGGTCGGTCGAGGCGTCGCTCGCGAGCATCAACAACATCTCGTCCGCCCCATCCTGGACCTCGACGGACGTCGGGAGATCGACCAGCGCGAGATCGACCACGGCCGCTTCGTGGGAACCGACTGTCGGGGCTGGTTCGCCGAAGGACAGGATCCCCCCGAACGGCGCCGCGGACCGCGCCGGCAGCGAACCGGAAAGGCCATCCTCCTCGGACGGCGCCGCGAGCGAATCCGCCTCGCTTCGCGACGAGGTCGAGGTCGTGGTGGTCGCCGTCGTGGTGATCGCCGACGGGATGCCCGAGACATACGGATTGGCCGGCGAGACGATGACGACCGGGCCGGGGAGCGATCCCTGGCCGAGGTTCGACGGACCTGTCGTGGTGGATGTCGTCTCGTCCCGGGGGGCCGGGGAGAAGTCCGAGGATCCCTCCGATCCGCCAGGGGCGCTCATCGGCTGAACGGTCAGGGCGTAGCCGTCCTGGGCCTGCGACTGGCTACGGGCGGGCGGCCCAATCTTGACATAGATCATCTGGTCCGAACCCGACGCGGACCGGTCCGACTGGATTCGAATCGTCAGCGAGTTTTCCGTCCTCGTGAGACTGCAGTTGGCGATGACCTCCTGATTGCAGTCGAGGATCACGATGTTGTCGGCCAGGTCGCTTGATGCGTTCGACGAGGTGAACGTCAGCGCATAATCGTCGGACTCGGGGTGAAAGGCGAAGAGGTCCGGGCCGTCACCCAGTTGCATCGTGCCGACGATCGTCCAGGGACTTGATCCCGGCAGCACGGGCCCGTATTCCGGGATCGTCCAGGACACGTCATCGTCCTGAACCATCGCGTCGACGGGCGAGGAATCGTCGCCGTCTCGGGATTCCCGGACGATCTCGATCGCCGACCAGCCCGAGCCCCTGGAGTCGCCGCTCGAAAGGCCCGAGATCACCCCCTCGCGAACCAGTTCCGTCAGTTCCTGCTTGATCGCGTCGAGGTCCGTTGCGATCCTGGGGGCGTTGACCGCGGGAGGTTGGCCACGGTCCGGAAGTTGCGCGACCTGGGTCGGCACCTGGGGAACGTCAACACGTTCCGGGGCCTCCCCGGACAGAGCAACGACCGGGCCGGCGCTCAGGAGCGAGCGATCTTCAAGCGATTCGAACCGAGGGCGAACACGCGCCGATCGCCGAGGGCAGTTGTCTGCCCCCGAGGGCGAAAATTGTCGTCCCCCGGCGCGATTTCGAGGCATCCTAACCTCTGATCTGGCCTTGTCTTCGGATGTAGACATCGGTTGCGGCGACTCCCGAAACCGGAACCCCGAATGCCTGGAAGCACCCGTGGGGCCGGGTCAGAGTACGCCACACCCACAATCCGTGATTCGTAACGCGTGCCGTACTCGCGACAAAGAAATTATGCTCTCGGCCGTTTTTCTTGAAGATCAAGTCCTCCAAGGCCGACAGGTTGCGAGCGATTCCTTCGGGAGTCGCCCGCTCGCTCGAACAGATCCGGCATCAAGAACGTCCAAACGGATCGGGCCATCAAACGAATTCTGTCGGTGCCCGTGCCCTGATCCCCAGGAGAACCGACCATGGAAGCGCTTGCGTGCTGGAGACGACGATTCGTCAACCTGGGTTGCCTGGCAACCCTTGTCCTGACACTGCTGGGGACGGCAACGGTGCGCTCGGAGGCGCCGGCCGCACCCGAGGGGCTTGAGGTTCCCAAACCGGCCCGGGCGTTTGAGCCGGCCGCGCCGGTGCTCCC
The DNA here is from genome assembly GCA_963779675.1 of uncultured Isosphaeraceae bacterium. Lineage (GTDB taxonomy): Bacteria > Planctomycetota > Planctomycetia > Isosphaerales > Isosphaeraceae > CAVZZM01. The sequence continues at coordinate 358,787 of CAVZZM010000007.1, read as the reverse complement.
CGCGGACGTTGTCGCCACCCTGCAAGAGCAGCGCGTATGATGCCGCGCTGGACGCGCTCCGTCAACTGGCCGACAGCCCGGACGCATCCCCGGAGTCCCGTTCGTATTATGACCTGATTTCCGGCATTGTCCACCGTCTGGCCGGTCAACTGGACGAGGCGAAGGCCGACCTGAAACGGTCCTTGAAGGCCTCGCCGGATGGTCCCTGGGCCGCCAAGGTCCGTGGGGAACTGGCCGCGGTCCACCTGGCGGCGGGAGAGTTTTCCGAGGCCGAGGCCCTGGCCCGCGCCCAGGCGGAAGAACTGCTGGCCAACGATCGCAAGGACAGCCTGGCCGGTATCTACCGCAGTCTGGCCCGGAGGCTGATCGAGCCCCCCGAGCCGGTCGTGAGCCCCGATCCCGAGGCCGCCCACGCCCTGCTCGAACAGGCCCGCATGCTCGCCCAGGGGCCGGCGGTTCGCGCCGAACTGCTGCTCGCGATGGCCGAGGCGAGCCAGAAGGCGGGGAACCACCAGCGCGCGATCACCGAGTTCCAGAAGTATCTCGACGAACACGGAACGGTCGATCCGGCGCCGGACGGGGTTGATCCAGCCGGCCGCGACCAGGCCCGGTTCGGGCTGGCCGAGTCCCAGCTTGCGGCCGGGCAGGCCCTTCCGGCCCGTTTGACCTGGGAATCCCTGGGACGCGACGAGGCCGCGAAGGAACGCTCGCCCGATCTTCATGCCCGTGCCCTCTATCAGATCGCGAAGACCTACAACGTCCCGGAACCGCCCGACCCGCAATCGCTGGAACTGGGCGTCGGCGCCCTGCGGCGGTTCCTCGACGCCTATCCGTCGCATCGCCAGTCGGTCCGCGCGGCCTTCGAGATCGGCCTGTCCTACCTGAACCGGGGACGTTCGCAGGACGCCCTGGAGGCGTTCCGGGATTTCCTGGCCGGGAAGGGATTTGAGGCCGAGGGGGACGACGCGACCCGGGAACGGGCCGAGCTGTCCCAGGAAGTCGCGTTCCGGGTGGGAACGATCCTGCTCGCCCAGGGCCATGTACGAGGAGGCCATCGACGCCTTCCAGGGCTATCTCGCCCAGTATCCCAACGGCCCCTTCTCCGCGAATGCCCAGCGGTCGATCCTCGACACCCGCATTCAGATCGCCGAGCACCTCGCGCGACAGAAGCAATTTGACAAAGCCCGCACCGCCTGGCAGGCGTTCGTGACCCAGAACCCACTCGATGCGCGGGTACCCGCCCTGCTCTTCCGGATCGGCCAGAGCTTCCTGGACGAGGAACCCAGACAGATCGACGACGCCATCGATGCCTGGCAGACCCTGATCGGCAAGTTCCCCGGCACCGAGCCCGCGGCGCCATGCGAAGTTCGAGATCGCGCGGCTCTACGAGACCGAGAAGCAAAACCCCGGCGAGGCGATCGAGCGCTACCGCAAGGTGGACGTCGAGCCCTGGCGGTCCCAGGCGTTGCAGCGCATCGCGGTGATGGAATCCAAGACGCTGACGGTCGTCACCCCCCGGGCATTCCGCAACGGGGAGACGCCCGTCGTCGAGGTCACCACCCGTAACCTCAAAACGCTGACCTTCTCGGCCTTCAAGCTCAACCCGGAAGCGTACTTCCGCAAGAAGCAGGCGCTGGGAGGGGTCGAGTCGCTCGATATCGGCCTGGTGGCGCCCGACGCCGAGTGGACGGTGGACGTCCCGAAGTACGCCGACTACACGCCGATCGAGAGCACGTATGAGCTGAAGGTCGAGCTTCCCGGCGTCCATGTCGTCAAGGTGACGGACGAGGACACCCTCCAGGCGACGACCCTCATCGTGGGCAGCGACCTTGACGCGATCGTCAAGGCCTCGCGCGATCAGGTGCTGGTGTTCGCCCAGGACATGACCACCGGAAGGGACGGCCCGGGGCCCGCGTGCTGGTGGCGGCGGGCGGGGACATTCTCCTCGACGACCATACCGGCGACGACGGCGTGCTCCTGCACACCTTCAAGGACACGCTCGACCCGAACACCCAGCACGCGCTGAGCTACCTGATCCTGGACGGTCCCCACGCCGCCGGCAACGGCCTCGCGCTGCCCCAGTTCTCCGGCCAGGGGCTCTCCGCGCGAGCGTATCTCTACACCGACCGGCCGGCGTATCGGCCGGGCAATCAGGTCCAGCTTCGCGGCGTGGTCCGCGAGGTCGCCGAGGGGCGTTACGCGGTGACGCCCGGCGCGTCCTACAAGCTGGAAGTCACGGATAGTCGAGGACGGCCGTTCGTCGCGCGTGACGTGACGCTCTCGAAGTTCGGCACGTTCCACGAGTCGATCGACCTGGACGACTCCGCGCCGATCGGCACGTACAGCGTCCGGCTCTACAAGCCGGGCGGCAACGAGTTCGGCGGCCAGTTCGAGGTCCAGGCGTACCAGCTCGAGAAGATCGACCTCGAGTTCGACCTGCCCCGGATGGTGTATTACCGGGGCGAGACGATCGAGGGCGCGGTGGTGGCCCGTTACCAGTACGGCACCCCGCTGGCGGGACGACCGATCGAGGTCCAGCTTCCCGACGGCCGAACCCTCAGCGGCAAGACCGACGACACGGGCCGTTACGCCTTCGACATTCGAGACCGAGGACATCGCCGCGGCCCAGCCGGTGGCGATCACCGCGCGCCTGCCCGAGGACAACGTGCCCAGGCGGTTCAGGTGGCGATCGCCGTGCAGGCGTTCGGCATCTCCCTGGACACAAGCCGTGACGTTTACCTCGATGATGAACCGTTCACGGTCGAGATCACGACGCTCGACGCCCTGGGCGAGCCGGTCGGCCAGGAGTTGACGGTCGCGGTCCTCAAGCGGGTTCCCGAGGGGGTCGAGATCATTCAGGTGCCCGAGGAACCACTGCCTCCCATGCCGGGGGGCTTCCAGAGCATGCCGTTGCAATTTGAACCCGGCCGCACCGTCAAGACGCACCGTGATGACCGAGCGCGAGGTCTCGAAGACGACCGTCCGCACCGACCCCGAGACGGGCAAGGCGACGTGACCCTGAAGGTCGATGACGACGAGGGCGGCCGTATCGTGGTCCGGGCCTCGGGGACCGATCGGTTCGGCAACCCGGTCGTGGCCCAGATCGACGCTGACGATCTCCGGGTCGGAGGACGAGAACGCGCTGCGCATTCCTGGCCGACCGCAGCCGGTTCAAGGTCGGCGAGCAGGCGGAGATCCGCCTGTACAGCCGGTTGCCGGAGGGACTGGCGCTGCTGGCCTGGGAGGCCGACCGGATCCTCCAGTACCGTCTCGTGCCGCTCAAGGAAGGGAACAACACGGTCAACTGGGAGGTCGATGGCGACCAGTTCCCGAACTTCACCCTCAACGCCGCCCGGATGCACGAGAACCGGTTCGCCGAGGCCCGGCTCGACGTGCTCGTCGAGCGCGACCTGCGGGTGACGATCAAGCCGGAGCGCGAGGCGGTCGGCCCCGGCGAGGAGGTGGCCGTCGTGGTCGAGGCCCGCGACCAGCTCGGGCAGCCCGGTCGAGGCCGAGCTGTCGCTGGCGCTGATCGACCACGCCCTGCTGCGGCTGTTCCCGGACCCGATGCCGCCGATCGGCCCGTTCTTCTACGACCAGGAACGCCGCGGCGCCTTCGAGACCGAGGCCACCAACACCTTCTTCCCCTACAGCCCGCCGACGGTCCCGGTCCCCCAGGCCGTCGTCGAGGAGACGGGACCGCCGCCTCGCCCGATCCGCCGATGTGATGCTTCGCGAACAGGTCGAGAAGCAGGCCGAGGGATCAGGTGGTCATGGAGCTCGGCAGGCCCGCGGCGGGTGCGATGATGGCCCCGGCGCCGGCAGCGTCCCGATGGAGGGTGCGATGATGACGGATGGGGCCGTCGCGTTCGACAAGAACATGATGGGGATGATGGGCGAAGCACAAAGAACTTCGACGCCTATCGTGGTGGTCTGCCACGGGCCGTCGGCGGGGGGGGCTCGGGGGAGAAGTGTCAGGCATGGGCGGCATGGCCGGCGGCTTCGGTGGTATGGGCTACGCGGACATCCAGAATGGAGCATTGGTCCAGAATCAAACCGCGACCGGCAAGATCTACTTCGGCCTGGGCGGCGACCGACCTATGAGGGGCTCGCAGGCTGCCGGCGCCGACGGCCCGGGAGAGCTTCGTCGAGACGGCCTACTGGAACCCGAGCGTCGTGACCGGGCCGGACGGCACCGCCCGCGTGACCCTGACCGCCCCGACGGCCCTCTCGCGTTACGAGTTCAAGGCCCGGGGCGTCACCGGCGCCGATACCCTCGTCGGCGAGGCGACCGCCGAGTTGAAGGTCCGCAAGGACTTCTTCGTCGAGCTGAAGGTCCCCGCGATCCTGACCGAGGGCGACGCGCCCCGGTTCCAGGCCCGGCTGCATCACCAGGGGGTTCGCGGGCCGGTCGAGGTCATCGCTCAAGGCGTATGCCGGCGAGAACGAGAGGACGTTCCGCAAGACGGTCGAGGTCGACGGCCGACGGGGTCGATGAGGTCCTGTTCGACCCGTTCGAGGTCCCGGCAGGCGACTCGGTACGGCTCGACATCTCGGCCCGCACCGGCGGCGACGGGGGTTCCGCCGACGCGATGACGTCGAGGTGCCGGTCCGCCCCTGGGGCCTGCAGGCGTATGCCACCGCCTCGGGCAGCGCCTCGGACGACACGACGGCCTTCGTCGCCCTGCCCGACGGGCCGGGAGTACGACGACCCGGAGATGCTGATCGTCCTGTCCCCGACTCGGTGCGCCGCATGCTGATCGAGCTGGCCCTCGGGCAGGACGCGTACCCGATCGCCCGGCCCATGGCGCTTCTGCATCCCCGAGCCGCCCGACACGGTGATCGACCGGGCCAGCGACCTGCTGGCGGCGGCGTCGGCACTCGGCTACCTGCGAGGGCTCGGCGCGGTCGAGGCCCCCGAGGCCGAGCGGCTCCGGTCGCGGGTTCGCGGGCTGGCCTCCGAGCTGGTCACGCTCCAGAACGACGACGGCGGCTGGCCGTGGGTCGCCGGCCCGCTCGACGGCCGGGCAAACCGTGGGAAACCGCGAGCGACCGGCTTGACCTCGGCGCGGGCCACCTGGGCGCTGGCCGCGGCCGACGCCCTGGTGTCGCCTGCCCGACCCGAAGGTGCTCGACCGGGCCGACCGACTACCTGGCGGGTCAGTTCGCCCAGGCCGAGGCGGCGGACACCGACACCCGCGCGGCGCTGCTGCACGCCCTGAGCACGCGGGACCGGGCCGAGCTTCGAGCAGGCCAACGCCCTGAACCGCGTCCGGCAGAACCTGTCCGACGCGGCGCTGGCGTACCTGGCCCTGACGTTCGCGAACCTCGATCGGCCGAACCTGGCCGAGCGAGGTCCTGGGCGTGCTCGGGCCGCGGGCGAAGTCGGAGGAGGCCGGCCCGAACGTCCCGCCCCGGCAGTTCTGGGAGGGCGACCAGCCCGAACCCGAGCCTCGACGGCCGCGTCGAGGCGACGGCCCTGGCGGCGCTGGCGTATGCCCGTTCGCGCCCGAACGACCCGATCCTCGCCGGCGCGTCCGACTGGTTGCTGGCCCACCGCATCGGCACCGGCTGGCTGCCCCACAAGGCCGACGGCCCGGCCCTGGCGGCGCTGTCGGCGTTCTACGGCTCGGCGGGTCGGGCCGAGGACCGCTATCGCCTGACGGTCACGGTCAACGACCAGCAGGTCTTCCAGAAGGAGATTGTCGGTGATGTCGGCGGGCGAGGCGATCGCCGTGCCCCGCGCGGCGATCAAGCTCGACGGCGAGAACCGCATTCGCGTTCGACATCGAAGGTCGCGGGACGTTCGGCTACGCCGTCACGCTGACCGGCTTCACCCGCGATTTCGGCCCCGATCAGGACCGCGGCAACCGTCCCGGCCATCATCACCCGACGGGCGTACACCGCGGCCGAGCCCGCGTTCGAGGGCCGACCGCTGCCCAGCGGCTTCGGCGTCGCCGTCGGGGCACAGAGCTTCGACAACGAGGTCAAGCAGCTGGCGCTCGGCAGCGCGCTCGGGGTCAAGCTCGGCCGTCTCCCGGCCCTTCCAGGCGGGCAAGCCGGCCTGGGAGCAGGACTTCCTGGTCGTCGAGGACCACCTGCCCGCCGGGGCGACGCTCGTCGAGGGCTCGTTGCAGTCCTCCGCCAGCCATCACACGCTGGCCGACGGCGTGCTGACGTTCTACTTCCCGCCCACGTCAGTCGTCGCCGGGACAGATCACCTACGACGTCTTCGGCTACCTGCCGGGCGACTACCGCGCCCTGCCCGCCGGAGGTCCGCAGCGCCTACGACCCGGCCCGGCGGCACCTCGGACCGGTCGGTGATCTCGAAGATCCTCCCGCCCGGCGAGGCCTCGACCGACCCGTACCGGCCGACCCCCGACGAGCTGTACGCCCGGGGCAAGGCCCTGTTCGAGGCCGGCCGGCTCGCCGAGGCCGCCGGCCCCGTTGCAGCAGCTCTGGGACGGCTACACCCTGCACGACGACGTCGCCAAGGACGCCGCCCGCATGCTGCTGTTCGCCAACATCGAAGCATACGAGCCGACCCGGATCGTCCAGTACTTCGAGTTCCTGCGGGACAAGTCCCCCGAGCTGGTCGTCCCGTTCGACAAGCTGCTGGTCGTCGGCCGGGCCTATCGCGACATCGGCGAGTTCGAGCGGGCGTACATCGTCTGGCGCGGGGTCGCCGAGGCGAGTTACCTCGAAGACGCCCGGCTGGGCGAACTGCTCCGCCAGCGCGGCCATCCGCTCGAGGCCGTCGCCCTGCTGCTCGACCTCTGGCGAGAGTATCCCGAACACCGAGTCGATCGAGAGCGACCTGTTCGGGCTCTCGCAGTTGCTCGCGAGCTTCGCCGACGCAGGTGCGACGACGACGCCGACTCTGCGCCGGGAACTGGCCGAGGCGGACAAGACCCGCTCCGACCTGCTCCTCCAGGCGATCCGGCTCGTCCAGGTCTTCCTGAGCCAGGCCCCGGATAGCCCGCTGGCCGACGAGGCCAGCCTCGCGCTCGTGGGTCGTTCCTGGAGCTGGAGGATTACGACGTCCGTCGTGAAGCTCTCCGAGCGGTTCGCCACGCTGTACCCGGAAAGCACGTTCCTCGACAGCTTCCAGTACAGCGAGGCCCTCGGCCGGTTCCACCTCGGCCAGTACGACCGCGCCATCGAGGTGGCCGAGACGATCGCGAAGGCCACCTACAAGGATGCCGACGGGGTCGAGCGGCCGAGCCCGAACAAGTGGCAGGCGCTCTACATCATCGGCCAGATCCACGACGCCCGCCGCCGTCCCGACCAGGCCGTCGCCTATTACCGCGCGTCGCCGACCAGTTCACCGACGCGGCCGAGGCGGTCCAGACGCTGACCCGCAAGCAGCTGTCGCTGCCCGAGGTGACGGTGGTCCGTCCCCGCCGCGACCGGCGGTGGCCGCCGCCGAGGGCGGCGGCCAACGGCGGTTGCCGTCGCTGCCGGCAGACGCTCCGGACGGAGGACGACGACGAGCCCCGCGCGGGGCGTCGACCGACACGACCGAGGACCGGGTCGTCCTGACCTACCGCAACATCGCCGAGGCCGACGTGAAGGTCTATCCGGTCGACCTGATGCGGCTCTACCTGACCCGCCGCAACCTCGACGGGATCGCCGGCATCGACCTGGCCGGGATCACGCCCGCTGTTCGAGACGACCGTGCCCCTGGAAGGCGGCCTGGCCTACGACGCGCAGACGAAGGCGCTCGACCTGCCGCTGACGAAGGAGGGGGCCTATCTGGTGATGGTCCGGGGCGAGGACCTGTACGCCTCGGGGATCGTGCTGGTCACGCCCCTGGAGATGGAGGTTCGCGAGGAGCCGGCAAGCGGTCGGGTGCGGGTCCGCGTCGCCGACGCCCGCACCGGCGAGCCGCAGCCCGAAGGTGTCGGTGAAGGTCATCGGCTCGGACGAGGAGCACGTTCCACTCGGGCGAGACCGACCTGCGGGGCGTCTTCATGCCGCCGAGGGGCTCGTCGGCGAGGTCACCGCCCTGGCCCGCCAGGATGCGCCCGGCCGCAAGGACGCCCCCCGCTACGCCTTCCACCGCGGCGACACCTTCATCGGCCCGGCTCCGAAGGCCCAACGGGCTCGCAAGAGCAAGGCCAGGCGAACGCGCCCGCCGATGCGAAGCAGGCCGAGGACTTGCCCTCGCTCGAAGACAACCTGAGACGCTCAACGAAGCGAACCAGTCGCAGCAACTCGAACGGCTCCAGGAGCGTTTCCAGCCCGCCCCCGAGAGCGGGGCCGGCCTGGGCGGATTCCAGTGATCGAACGCCTCGAGCCCCTCGACATGATCCGCCCCGCCGCCGGTCGGCTCCGTCCGACCGGCGGCGGGGCGTTCACCAGAATGGGACGCGGTGGGAAGAACCGTTCCGACGGGCGTCGCTCAGAGTCGATCCGGAAACGAATTTTCATGTAAAGAAGTAGGTAGGATGGCCGGGGCAAAGCGCAGTGCGCCCCGGAAGGCGGCGCGTTCCCAGACCGGCGCACGAAGACTTTGCCCCGGCCACCCAATTGACGTACCTTTCGGGAGAATCAGGAGTTTACGGATCGGCTCTCAGCGACCGGGGCAGCGCGCGATCTCGGAATCGGCGGTCGGTTGCCGGCTCGACGGAAGGCCCAGGGCGCCGTCGAAGGCCGCTCGCAACGCGAGCGGGATGGCCGCGTCGAGCGTCCGGCGACCGAGCGCCAGGACGCGCGGGAGCCGGTCGGGGCGTCCGGGAAGGCAACGCGCGTAGGCCAGGGTGATCCGCGAAAGGAGCCAGGGCCGTCCTCCCGCCCAGGCCCCGGCGCGTTCCAGGTCGGCGAGGGCCTGGTCCCACTGACCGAGTGCCAGGAAGGCTCGGGCCCGGCCGAGATAGGCCTCCGGGTCCTCGGGGTCCACGCTCATCGCCCGGTTCCAGGCCGAAAGGGCCTGCTCCGGCTTCCCGAGGGCCGCGAAGCGCGGGCCGCGCGGGGTGAACGTCACGCACGTAACCGAGTGCCAGGACACGGTCGAGGTCCGCCAGGCCCGCCAACGGATCACCGGGCGCACCCGCAGTTCCCCCCTCAGCTTCAGAAAACGGGGATCGGCCGGTTCGATGGCGAGACCGTCGGCGATCTCGGCCAGCGCGCCGGCCCGATCACCGGCATACGCACGCAGTCGAGCGCGGACCAGCCGGACGCGGGCGGAACCGGGCACCTGGTCCAGAGCGTCCGCAAGGGCGGCCTCGGCTGCTTCGGGCTGACCGAGCGCCCCCCGGATCACGGCGAGGTTCAGCAGGCCGGCCAAATCTCGCGACCGTTCGAGCCGTCGGGCACAGTCGCGGAGGTCGGCTTGCAAGGACGCCCCGGCCAGGGGCAACCGGCGGAGGTCCTCGACCCGATCGAGCCGGAGGTCCTCGACCCGACCCGCGGCGAGGCGTGACCGGAGCAAAAGCCGGGAACGGGCGGGGGTCGATTCGAGGCGGACGGCCGCCTCCGCCTCGTCGAGGGCCTCCGAAGGCCGTCCCAGCGTCAGCAGCAACTCGGCGCGATGGCTTCTCCAGGCCGGATTGGTCGGATCGGCCGCGATCAAACGATCCAGTTCCGACAGCGCCTCGGACGGGCGGCCGAGTCGCGCGAGCAGGAGCGCTCGGCCCCGGCGCGCTTCCGGGTCGGGCCCGGACGGGTCGTTCAGCAGGGCGTCGTACTCGGCCAGGGCCGTCTCGATCGCTCCTTCCCCCGCATCCAGCCGGGCCCGGTTCAGTCGAGCGGCCCGTTGCAGCGGCTCTCCGGCCGCTGTGGCGGCGAGGATCGTCTCGTACTCGGCTCGGGCCGTCCGCAGATCGCCGAGCGACTCATGGACCAGGGCCAGATTGAGCAGGATCGGCAGCCGGTCGGTGCCCCGGGCGATCCCGAGCGCCGCGTCGAGGTCCTCGATCGGCCCGGTTCCAGGCCCCCTGGGCCTGGTACAGCCGCGCCCGGTTGAACCGGGCCCAGGGGAGGTCGGGACGCAGGCTGATCGCCACGTCGTAATGGCCCAGGGCGTGGGCGTCGTCGCCGACCCGCTGGTAGATATATCCGAGATAGTACTGATACCAGTATTCGCCGACGTCGAGCCGGGTCGCCCGGTCGATCCAGTCGATGGCCTCGCCGGGCCGCTGCTCGTGCATTGCCAGGACGCCCCAGAAGAAGCAGGCGCGAGGATCCTGGACATCACGACGCGGCGGCCCCGGTTCCAGGACCGAGGGGCCCCCGCCCCGTCACGGCGTTGGCCGTCCGTTGATCGCCGGTTGAGACGTTCTCGCAAGGCCAGCCAGGGGCCGGGCACGTCGTGGTTTCCAGGGCCTTGGGAACCGACGTCCCGAGGCCGCCTGGCGAAGATGCCGGGCTCTCCAGCGCGTCGAGCGCCAGGGCCCAGAGGAACAGCAGGGTGTCGACCTCATCGAGCAGCCGCCGGCGACGACCGTCGTCGAGCATCGTCAGGTCCGACCGCTTGGTCCAGTCACCGGCGCGCTCAGGACGTAAAAGGGGGCGAGGGTCGCTTCGACCTCGGCGGAGGGATCACCGACGGCGCCGGTGAAGCCCAGCAGGCGCAGTTTCAGCGGGTCGACGCGCGCCGAGCACGGCGTCGGCGGCGTCCCGGGTGCGCTCGATCTCCTGGGCCAGACGGTGCTTGTCGCGGGCCTCGACTTCCAGTTCTTGCAGGTCGGGATCGCGGGCATCCTCGGCCATCTCGAAGGCGGTCGCGAACTTGACCTCGGCGGCCTCGATCCGGTTGTCCGCCATGAGCCGTTTGCCTTCCGCGATCAACTGCTCGACCTGCCCCGTGCGTTGACCGGCGATCTTCGCCCGCTCCAGTTGGGCCGAGCCGAGGCGCGAGCACGACGACCGTCGGCGCCAGGGCGAGCGGGACGGCCACCGCCAGTCGGAGCCGGTTGCGGCGGAACCATCGCACCGTGCGGCTGTTCAGCGGCTCGCTGGCGAGGCGCAGCGGGGCATCGTCGGCGACGGCCTGGAGGTCGGCGGCCAGGGCCGCCGCGTTGGGGTAGCGGTCGGCGGGGTCGGGGGCCAGGCAGCGCAGGACGACCGCCTCGAACTCGGGCGGCACCTCGGGGTCGCGCTCGCGCAGCGGCGGCGGCCCCGCGCGTCGGATGGCCGCGGCCCGCAGCAGGCTCTCGAGCATCGAACGCGCCCCCCGACGGCTGCGGGAACGGCCGCGGTCCCATCGCCTCGTAGAGCAAGACGCCGAGCGAGTAGATGTCCGAACGGGCATCGACGCCTTCCGGGTTCCCCTCGGCCACGGCCTTCAAGGTGCTCCGGGCGACATGTAGGCGACGGTCCCGCCGAGCCCGGCCGCCTCGACGTCCGGGTCGTCGATGCAGGATTCCCAGGCCAGGTTGAAGTCGAGCAGCATCGGCAGGCCGTCGCCGGTGACGAGCACGTTCGACGGCTTGATGTCGCGGTGGAGCACGCCGCGCTCGTGGGCATGCTCGAGCGCCTCGGCCAGCCGCGCCCCCCACCAGGCGATGGCCCGGGCGTAGGACCGGCCGCCAAGCTCTCGTCGCGAGCGCCGCGGTCTGGTCCGACGTGAAGCCGTCGCTGGCTCCGAGCCGATCCAGGGCCGCGAGCAGATCGGCCCCCGTCCGCGCGACCCGGACCCGGCGGGTCGGCCAGCAGACGGTCGAGGGTCACGCGGCCGAAGTACGGCATGCAGAGCAGATGCAGCCCGTGGCCGGGTCGATCCGGTACGAGTGGACCGGCACGATGTGGGTGTGCTGGAGCCGGGCCAGGGTCTGCGGCTCGCGCGAGCCGGTCCGCGCGACCTTCAGCGCGACCGGACGATCGGCGAGCTGCCGCTCCTGGGCCTGAAAGACGCGGGCGAACGAGCCACGGCCCAGCTCGTCGACCAGATGGAACCCGGCGATCGTCTGGCCGACCTCCGGGAACGGCCACCGCCGGCGGCGACGGCGACCCGGCGCCGGCAGCGAGATCGTCCGGCGCCGAGCCGACGAGGTCGTGGATGTCCAGCACCCGTCGCAGGCGATCGGCAGACCTCGGGGAAGCGTGTCGAGGTACTCGACCGGGTCGGGAGATTCGCCGTCGTCCTCGCGGAGGCAGAACTCCTCGTAGATCAGGGCGACGAGGGTCTCGTCCCCGAGGTCCGGGAATCGTTTCTGGTAGTCCTCGACCGAGACGGGCTCGCCGGCCGTCGCGGCGCAGCGTCAGGTCGGCGCGGAGCAGGGCCAGCCGGGCGCCGGGCAGTCGGACGGGCTCGTCCGGCAGGTACGAGCCCGGGTCGGGGCGCCGGCTCGGCGCGTCGAGGCGGCCCAGTCGGCTTCGAAACGCCGCACCAGCCGCGCCGCCGGCGGTGCCGAGGCGTCGTCCCAGATGCGGCCCGAGACGGTCGCGGACATCCCTCAGTCCTCGTGGTCGGCGTCTTCGCCCTCCAGCTGACGCACGCCGCCGGAGGTCCTCCAGCACGCGCTGCACGGTCCGTTCGCTGACGCCGAGGCGATCGCCGATCTCCCGGCTGGAGAGCCCCTCGGCCTTCAGCGACAGGATCGTGCGACGGTCGTTCGGCAGCAGGACGAGCAGCCGGTCGTAGGCCTCGTGCGCCTCGGCGACCTGGCTGGGGGTCGCACCGGCGGACGCCAGTTCGCGGGGCCGCTCGCCGTCGGCCCAGAGTGGCTCCTCGCGATGCATGTCCCCCTTCTGACTGGCGGCACGGCGATACTCGTCGATCACCTTGTTCTTCGCAGCGCGGGCCAGGAAGCCGACAAGGTGCCGTTCGTCGTGGAACTCGGCCGGACCGGTGCGGACCCTGTGGAAGAAGTCGCCCCAGACGCTCTGGAGGAAGTCGAGCGAATCGAACCGCGAACGGAGGAGTCGGGGCAGCTGCCGTCGCACGACGAGGCGGACCTCGGCCTCGTAGCGGGTCAACAGCTCGCGCGCGGCATCCTCGTCACCGGCCTGGATGCGGGCCAGGAAGACGCCGACATCGCCATCGCCATCAGCTTGCGGTACGGGATCACCGACGGACATGGGCGCAGGCTCCTCCTGTCGGGCACGGGGGCAGCCTTGCCCCCCGTGTTGTCTCCCCAATCGAGCCTAACCGGCCCGCGGCGGTCTTCGCAAGCTCCTCAACCGGAACCCAGGACGTGACGTTGGATCGCGCCGACCGTCCGTCGAGATGGCGTCACGGACGTGGCGACTAGAACATCTCTCGAAATGCGAGGTCTCGAGCCGACAGGAAACCCCGAGCGCATCGCGAGAGTCGCGGGTCGGGTCGGGCCGGACCAGGGCCGTTTCGTTTTCCAGTAGGGCAGGCTTCAGCCTGCCGTCTTCCTCGAACCGGCGAAGACGGCAGGCTGAAGCCTGCCCTACAAAAGCCGAGAACGAAACGGCCCTGGGGCACTGACTGGAAGGCGGCACGTGGTTTGGATTACCCTGTGAGGTGAGCATTGGGTCGTCGATCCCGCCGGCGTTGTGGGTCGGAGGGGCCGCCGTACCCAGCCGGAAACGACGAGGACGGGACGGTGAGAGCCGTCTCGCGGACGATGGTTCAGATCAAGCTGCCGGATGGATCGATCAAGGAATACCCCGCGGGCGCCCGCCCGCGCAAGTGGCCGAGGGGATCGGCAAGCGGCTGGCCGAGGCGGCCGTCGCCGCGGTGGTCGACGGGCAGGTCGTCGATCTCGACCGCCCGCTGGACGACGGCCGGACCGAACCGATCGAGCTCCGCCTGTTGACCAGCCGGGACCGCCGAGGCGCTCGACGTGCTGCGGCACTCGACGGCCCACATCATGGCGCGGGCCATCATGCGGCTCTTTCCCGACGTTCGCCTGGCGTTCGGCCCCACGACCTCCACCGGCTACTATTACGATGTCGACGTGCCCGGCCGCTCGCTTTCCGAGGACGACTTCGCGGCGATCGAGGCCGAGATGGCGAGGATCGTCCGGGACGGCGAGCCGTTCGAGCGGTTCTCGCTGCCGGTCGACGACGCCCGCCAGTTCTGCGAGGACATCGGCCAGCGGCTCAAGGTCGAGCACATCGACGAGGAGCTGAGCCAGCCGAAGTACGGCGGCATCCTCAGCTTCTACCGACAGGGCGAGTTCGTCGACCTCTGCCGCGGCCCGCACATCCCGCACGCCGGCAAGGTCGGCGCGTTCAAGCTGCTCTCGATCGCCGGCGCCTACTGGAAGGGCCGCACCGACAGCCAGATGCTCCAGCGCGTCTACGGCACCGCCTTCTTCGACAAGAAGGACCTTGACGCCTACCTGGCCCGCATCGAGGAGTCGAAGAAGCGCGACCACCGCAAGCTGGGCAAGGAACTCGGGCCTGTTCACCATCAGCCCGCTGGTCGGTTCCGGCCTGATCCTCTGGATGCCCAGGGGGGCGACGGTTCGGGGCATTCTCGAATCGTTCCTGAAGGACGAGCTGCTCAAGCGCGGGTATCAGCCGGTGTACACGCCGCACATCGGCAAGGTGGACCTCTACAAGCGTTCCGGTCACTACCCGTATTACAAGGACTCGCAGTTCCCGACGCTCAAGATGCTCTCCGACCCGGCCATGGCGCTGGTCGCCGGGCTGGAGCGGGACGACCTCGACGACGACACGCAGAAGGTCCTGCTCGGCGAGGCCCACATCCCGTTGGAAGATTACTTCTCGAAGGACCGCGTCGGGCGGATCGCGCACGTCGAGGAGCACGGCGTGAGCGAGGAGTACCTGCTCAAGCCGATGAACTGCCCGCACCACATCCAGATCTACGCCGCCCAGCCGCGTAGCTATCGCGACCTGCCCGTGCGGCTGGCCGAGTTCGGCACCGTCTACCGCTACGAGCAATCGGGCGAGCTGGCCGGGCTGACGCGGGTCCGCGGCTTCACCCAGGACGACGCCCACCTGTTCTGCACCGGCGAGCAGGTCCGGGCCGAGTTCCGGGCCACGATGGAGCTGACCCAGTTCGTCCTGGAGAGCCTGGGCCTGGACGATTACAAGATCCGGCTCTCCCGGAGCGACCCGGACGACCCCAAGTATCAGGGGGCCGAGGGGGAGACCTGGCGACGGGCCGAGGACGACATCCGCGCGGTGCTCGAGGACATGGGCCTGCCCTTCGAGGAGGCCCCCGGCGAGGCGGCCTTCTACGGCCCCAAGGCCGACTTCCTGGTCCGCGACTGCCTCGGCCGCCAGTGGCAGCTCGGGACCGTGCAGCTCGACTACGTGCTCCCCGAGCGGTTCGGGCTGGAGTACATCGGCCCGGACAACCACCCGCACCGCCCGGTGATGATCCACCGCGCCCCGTTCGGCTCGATGGAGCGGTTCATGGGCATCCTGATCGAGCACTTCGCCGGCGCCTTCCCGCTCTGGCTGGCCCCCGAGCAGGTCCGCGTGCTGCCGATCTCGGACAAGACCGCCGACTACGCCGAGACGGTTGTCGGTGAACTTCGCAACGCCGGCCTGAGGGCCGAGGTGGACCGCCGTCCCGAGAAGATCGGCGCCAAGGTCCGCGACGCCCAGCTTGAGAAGGTCCCGGTGATGCTCGTCGTCGGCCCGAAGGAGGCCGAGGCCGGCGCCGTCAGCTACCGCGACCGGATCGACGGCGACCTCGGCTCGATGCCCCTGGCCGACGCCATCGACCGGCTCCGGGACGAGTCCGCCCGCCACGTGATCCGGGGGGCCCCGTCCCCATCTCGACCGACGAGCCGGCCCCGGACGATTCGGCCGAGAAGCACGCCTATTAAACGGCCGGTGTTGCGCATGCATGGGCGTCGACCTCTTATCAATTTGTCCGCCTGGTGGCACTCACGAGGACGACACTGATGCGAACACCTCGACTGCGTCTTCGCGACATGATGGTGATTGTCGCGGTGGTGGCGCTCGGATGCGCCACCTGCCATTACTGGGCGAATCGTTATTCCGCGTGGCTTCGGGACGAGGCCCGGACGCATTCCCGGCGCCGCGGAACAGCGCACGATCTCGGCCCAGTGGTCCCGTCACCTGGTCCCTCACCACGCGCAGCGGGCCATTTGTCCGCGAATTGCCGAACGGCGAGATCGTGGAGACGTACGTCGATCTTTGTTTAGCCTGCACGTACCACACGAGTGTCCCTCTCTGGCGGCCGCCCAGTGAGATCATCGCAGAGGCCGACGGACTGGCCGACGCCGAGGAACGGAAGCGGGACGCCCTCCTCCGGCGCCTCGTCCTTCTGGCTGAGGGTCGCCCAGTGAGCGGCCCGGCCACCCACATTTCCCAGGCGTGCCTGGAGGGTCGCTCCTTAAGTTGCTGCGTATGGGGCACGCTGCACTGGTCCCGGCCATCCAATCCACGGACCTTCCGGGAGACTCGGGCGATTCCGGATCGCCTCCCGGTCGGACCACCCGGCCGCACGTCGTCGTCACCCCTCAAGTCTCCCGCCCGCGCGACCGATACAACCGAAAGGACCGCCCCGGTCGTTGTGGGTGGGGGATCGCTTCTGGCTTGCACGGGGGCCCGCGATGGCTCCGTTACCTGCGTCGAACCGGGAAACGCTCCGGGACGGGTCGCGCCGGCGCCGGCTGCGACGGCTGATCCCCGCCGACCATCCCGGGACGGTCAGTGGGGCTCGCCGGACCAGCCGGCTTCCGCTCGGCCTGATCGGGGCCGTCGGGCTGTTGGTGTTGGTGGAGATGGCCATCGCCCGGCATGCTCTCGACATCACGCCGACGGTCTCGTACTCGTGGTTCCTCAGCGGCGAGGCGGCCCGCGCCGAGGCCCCCGGACACGAGGTTCTCGCCTTCGGCGACAGCCTGATGAAGCACGGCTTGCACGCGCGCCTTCTTGAGCATCGGCTCGGGCTCTCGGTCTACAACCTGGCCGCGCCGGCGTCGCCGGCACCAGTCTCCTATCTGCTTCTCCGTCGTGCTCTCGACGCCGGGGCACAACCTCGGGCGGTCTTCGTCGACTTCGCGCCGACATCCTGGCCGGTGGCCCCGAGGAATCGCTGCGGAGCTGGCCGGAGTTGCTCACGACCGCCGAATGGCTTGAGCTGGCCTGGGATTACGGCGATCCGGCCTTCTTCGCGCGCACCGCTCTCGACCGTCTCCTGCCGTCGTCGAGGGCGCGATTCGAGCTGAGGCAAGCCGTGATCGGCGCCCTGGAGGGCCGTAGCGGCTCGCAACGGGACCAGACCCTTGAGCTGAAACACCAGTGGGCCACGAACCAGGGGTCCCACCTCGCCCCCAAAAACCCCTTCTGGGACGGGAACGTCACCGAGGCGGATCATCGTCTCCTCATGTCGAAGGGGTTCTGGTGCAACCGCTGGAACGCCAGATACATCGAGAGATTTTTCGAACTGACCGCGTCGCGCGGCATCCCGGTCTACTGGCTGCTCCCGCCGGTCTCCCCCGCGCTTCAGGAACGGCGGGGCCAGACCGGGGCCGAGTCGTCCCATGACGCATTCGTGCAATCGCGTCTTGAGAGGTTCCCGCATCTGACGGTGCTGGATGCCCGGCATGGGCTGTTACGACGCCGGTGTTTTCGTCGATCCCCGCCATCTGGACCGCGACGGGGCGACGACCCTGAGCGTCGAGATCGCGCGGGTGCTCGAACGCAGGCGTTGCGGGATCTCGTGCCCCTCCTGGGTCGCCCTGCCCGCCTATCGTCCCGTCCCGCTGGAAGAGCTGGATGCGGGCGCCGGCGAAACAGGGATGGCCGGCGTCGATTCCCCGGGCCGTTGACGAGGGCGCGGCGAACCTCGCGGCGGATGCTGGCGAACCGGCAGGCCGATCTGGAAAAAACGCCAAATCAATTCAACCCGCGCAACCCTCGCGGCCGATGTTGGCGTTGTGAGGGGGTTCCTCCTGACCAGGTCAACGGCGTCGAACGTCGGGGGCCGGTTCGTGACGGACGAATCGCAGCGGGGGTGATGGCGGGATGTACGTCTTCTGCGTCGGGATGTACCGGGCCTGTTCGACCTGGCAATACGAGATCGTCGCCCACCTCCTGACGGTACACCGCGACGGTCGACGGCTGGGCTACCTGACCGGTGACGAATTCGCCGAACGCGACGAGGCCGAGGGACGCCCCTCGGCGGGCTGGAAGGTCCTGAAGTCGCACGAGGAGCACCCGCGGTTTCGCGCGGCGCTGGCGGAGGGCCGGGCCGTCGCGATCTACGCGCATCGAGACCTGCGCGACGTCGTGTTCTCGCTCATGCACAAGCGGCGCCTCGCCTTCGAGGACCTGCTCTCACAGGGCATGATCCACCAGGTCCTCGCGAACGATCGCTACTGGATGGCCCGACCGCACCGGCTCGTGCAACGCTATGAAGACCTGATCGCCGACCCGGTCGGCGGGGTCGAGCAACTGGCCCGGTTCCTGGGGATCGTGCTCGACCCGGGCGAGGCACGCCAGATCGCCGACGAGTACTCTCTGAACGCCAACCGGCTTCGTACCCGGGAGTTAGGGCATCGACTGCGGACGTTGGGTCTCGACCTGAACGACCCGTCGAACGCCCAGTTCGCCGACCGGGACACGCTGCTTCACTGGAACCACCTCCGCGACGGTCGCGTCGGCAGCTGGGAAGCGGAGGCGACCGGTCGTCAGCGCCTGATCCTGGCTCGCCTCGGCAACCGCTGGCTGCGGGCTCGGGGCTACGAACCGGACGAACCGGAACGCCTCCCGAAACCCCGCCGTTCCTGGCGCGACCGCCTGAACGACGAGTGGCGCATCGGCGCGGGGCTACGGCCTGCCGGCTCCGCTGTGCCGCGTTGCGACATCCCCGGCTCGCCTCGATCTTCAAGGCGGCCCTCGGGATCAGCCCGCCGCCCCGCCCCCATGCCTCCTCGTTGCCCCTCCAGGGCGACCACGCCCCGCATCGGCGGCCCTCCCACGCCGTCGTCGGCCGAGGCTCACGCGGGCGTCCATAACGACGCGGCCTGACCGATCGCACCGGCGTGGCGTTTGCGCATCGAACCGTCAATCGAACTTGACAATCGCGACCGCTTCGCTGTATTAATCATGATTGCCTCCGTGACGAGCGACTGGCCTGCCGTGGGGGCAGGTGTCGCCTTCGTCCGGGGATGGTGGCGGGGTCGTTTCTCACTCCTGAACGACCGTCGCGAACCATCCTCCGCATCCTGAGGCGGGCTGAATCAACTACGTCCTGGGGAGGACGCCATCGGACCGATCGATCGTACCGAGCGTAACGCCGACCGTGGTTTCCGGGTCAACGAGCAGATCCGAATCACGCCCGTGCGTGTGATCAATTCCGAGGGGGTCATGCTCGGGATCCTGCCGACCGGCAAGGCGATGGAGACGGCCCGCGAAATGGGGCAGGATCTCGTCGAGGTCGCTCCCAACGAGCGGCCCCCCGTCTGCAAGATCATGGATTACGGCAAGTTCAAGTACGAACAGAAGAAGCGGCAGACCAAGACCAAGCAACATCAGGTGCAGGTCAAGGAGATCCGGGTCCGTCCCAAGACGGGCGACGAGGACATCCGGGTCAAGGTCGTCCGGGCACGCGGGTTCCTGGAGCACAAGGACAAGGTCCTGGTCAACGTGCTCTTCCGTGGTCGGGAACTGGCCCACATCGAGGAAGGGCGCCGGGTCATGGACGAGGTCCTTCGTGCCCTGGACGACGTCGCCAAGGTCGAGAAGAACCCGTCGATGGAAGGAAAGCGAATGACCGCGATCGTCGCCCCGCGCGCATGATGGCCGACGGTTCGTTTCCTCCCAACGGCCGGAGGCCCCCGTTGTCGCGACGGGGCCGCTCGGACGTCCCTCGACACCGTGACCGGGAGGGCGAGGCTGCCTCGAGCCCGCCCATCCCGAAGGCTTCTGGCCTGGCCCCGGCCCTCCCGGAAACCTGGCCCTGGGATGATCTTGCGGAAAATCGTCAGGGCCGTTTCGTTTTCCCGTAGGGCAGGCTTCAGCCTGCCGTCTTGCTCGAACCGGCGCAGACGGCAGGCTGAAGCCTGCCCTACAAAAAGCCGAGAACGAAACGGCCCTGGGAAAATCGCGATTTGCGGTTGGCCTGGTTCGAGGCCTTTGCTACAGTATTCGACTCGGCCGTGCGCGGCCCGGTACGGGCTGCCGGACGAGTGGAGACCCTTGCGCTATTCATTTGGGCGAGACTGACATGCCGTCGATCAAGATGAAGACCCACAAGGGGATCAAGAAGCGTTTCAAGGTTTCGGCCACCGGCAAGGTCAGCCACAAGCGCTGCGGGTCGTCGCACTTGAACAGCCACAAGAGCGGCAAGAAGATTCGCCGCCTGCGGAAGAAGTCGTTCATCCAGATCGAGGCGGTTGCCCGCAAGCTGCGTCACGCCGTCAGGGCTCGTGAGAACCAGCCGGCCCCGGAAGAACAGGCGGACCATTCCCCCGAACCCGAGACGGCCCCGCCGGCCGCCACGGCCGCTGAATGACCGACCGACCTGACCATCGCGATTTCGTCCTTTCGGTGCGAATGAAGACCGGTTCCGCGAACCGGCCTGGCCCGCCCCGTATCCCCGCTTGACCAGTTTCTGACGAGGCACATCGATGCGTGCGAAGAGTGGTGCGGCCCGCACGAAGAGGAAGAAGAAGCTCTTCAAGGCCGTTAAGGGTTTCGTCGGCGGCCGTCGTCGCCTGCTGAAGTCGGCGAAGGAGACGCTGCTCCGGGCCGGGATGTTCTCCTACCGCGATCGCCGCGCCAAGAAGCGCGAGTTTCGCAAATTGTGGATCATCCGCCTGAGCGCCGCGGCCGAGATGCGCGGGCTGCGGTACAGCCAGCTCATTCACGGGCTGAAGCTCGCCAACATCAAGCTGGACCGCAAGAGCCTCTCGGAACTGGCGATCCACGACGCCGAGACCTTCGACCGGGTCATCGACCAGGTGCGCTCCAAAGTCGATGCCCACGCGGCCGAGGTCGCCTCGCGCCGGCCCGCCGCTCTGCCCGCTTGAGACGACCGGCCTCGCTCGGTTTCGTCTCGGCCCCCGAGACGTCTGGACGTTTCTGACACGAAGCGGGATCGCTCCTCCGGGGCTGTCCCGCTTTGTTTCCATCTGGACCGAACCGGCGGATACTCATGGAACCGTCCGACTCGCCACTCGACGACGCGCTCGGAGACCTCGAATCCCTGGAGCAATCCGGTCTGGCGGTGTTTGCCGGCGCGGCGAGCACCGCCGATGTCGAGGCCGCCCGGATCGAGTATCTCGGTCAGAAGCAGGGGAAGATCCGGGCCGCCCAGGAGCGGATCAAGGAACTGCCGGGCACCGCGAAAAAGAGCTACGGTCAACGGTTCAACGCCACGAAGCGGGCGCTGGAAGAGGCGTTTGACGGTGCGAAGGCGCGGCTGGAACGGCCGGGCGTGGCCGTCGGCGGTCTGGACGTGACCCGCCCCGGGTCCCCACGCCCGAGGCTCGGGCACCTGCACCCGTTGACCCAGACGACGAATGAGTTGATCGACCTGTTCGGCCGGTTCGGCTTCTCGGTGGCGCGCGGGCCGGAGGTCGAGGACATCTTCCATAACTTCGAGGCCCTGAACATCCCGGCGGCCCACCCGGCCCGCGACCCGCTCGACAACTTCTACTTGCCGGGCGGTCTGATGCTGCGCAGCCAGACCAGCACGGTGCAAATCCGGGTCATGGAGCGGCAGGAGCCCCCGGTGCGGATCGTCGCGATCGGTCGGGTCTATCGCCCCGATACCGTGGATGCGACCCACTCGTTCATGTTCCATCAGGTCGAGGGGTTGATGGTCGACCATGGCGTGACGATGGCCGACCTGAAGACCGTCCTGCGGCTCTTCGCCGAGAGCTATCTGGGCGAGGACGTCCAGTCCGCTTCCGGCCGTCGTTCTTCCCGTTCACCGAGCCGAGCGTGGAGGTGGACATGCAGTGGCACGGCGGCGACCGCTGGGTCGAGATGGGGGGGGCCGGGATGGTGGACCCCAACGTGCTGCGTGCCGTCGGTTATGATCCCGACAAGGTCACCGGCTTCGCCTTCGGGCTCGGGATCGAACGACTCTGCATGCGGCGTCACGGCATCGATGATATCCGCCTGCTCTACCAGAACGACGCCCGCTTCCTCGGGCAGTTCTGACGGGCGGCGATTCCGGGCGCGGTTCGCGTCGTGTTTGTTCCCCGCTCTCGACCGCGGCCGGGGGATTGCGGAGCAGGGTCCTTCACAAGTCCGATACGACACCGATCCCGGGAGGGCGAGGTTCCCGCCGAACTGCCCATCCCATCCCGACGGCTCGGCGGGAGCCTCGCCCTCCCGAAGCCCGACCCTAAAATGACCCTGGATTGCCGGGACGATGCGTTTCGTAAGCGGTACAGCACCTGCTACAATGAGGCCCCATGATGGGCAGGCAGGTAGATTCACTCCACATCAGGCGAGGCGCCGATGAAGGAACCCGACTCGAGTCGCGTGATCGTCACCGAGGGCGTCACGGCAGGAAATATGCAGCTTCACCACCAGGACTTTCCCGAGATCCGCGCACACGGCGAGTCGCTCGCGGACGCGGCCGGCCAACTGGCCAACCAGCTCACCCGCGCGCTGGATTCGGCACTGACGGAATGGCGTCGCGAGACGATCCAGCAGGCCGTCGCCGACGTGGACGCTTATCAGAAGGCCCAGTCGAACCCTTGACGCGATCGAATCACCAGGAAACTCAACCCGGCGCCGATTCGACCTGGATGCTTCCCTTCCCGTAGGTGACTTCCCGACGAAAGTGAGGACACCACCTTGCACACGCTACGAGACGTTCTCTCCCCGGCGATCCTGTGCATCCTGGCGCTGAACCTGCGGCCCGGCCTTCCCGGGCCGAACAGCCCGGGGCCGAGTTGCCCAAGCCCGATCTGGCGGGCTATGTCGAGGCGCCGGACGCCTCGTTCCACTGGCAGTTGGAATCGAACCACACGACCGATGCCGGCACGCGCTACAGCGTCGCGTTGCAGTCGCAGACCTGGCGAGGCATTCCCTGGTCGCACGGCCTTCAGATCTACCAGCCGGCCCAGATGACCTACCCGGACGTCGTGCTCCTGTTCATCAGCGGCGGCAGCACGGGCCGAGAGCCGAAGCCGACCGACCATCTGCTTGGGACCACCCTGGCGGAGCTTTGCGGCGCCCGTGTCGCGGTGCTGCCCCAGGTGCCGAACCAGCCCCTGCTTGAGGGAAAGGTCGAGGATGATCTGATCGCCGAGACCTTCGTGAACTACCTCGAATCGGGCGAGGCCGATTGGCCGCTGTTGCAGCCGATGGTCAAGAGTGCCGTGGCCGCCATGGACCGCCGTTCAGGAACTCGGTGAGCGGAAGGGGCAAGCCGGTCAAGTCGTTCGTCGTCACCGGGGCGAGCAAGCGGGGCTGGACCACCTGGCTGACCACGGCCGTGGACGACCGCGTCATCGGCGCGGCACCGATGGTCATCCCCACCCTGAACATGAAGGCGCAGACCGACGCATCAACTCGACGTGTGGGGCAAGTACAGCGAACAGATCGAGGACTACGTCCACCGGGGCCTGCTTCAGAAGTTCGACACCCCGCGAGGCCGGTTGCTGTGGACGCTGGTCGATCCGTACACGCTACCTCGATCGCATTGACGTGCCGGTCCTCCAGATCAACGGCACGAACGACCGCTACTGGACGCTCGATTCGATGAACCTGTACTGGGACGACATCAAGGCCCCGAAGTCCGTCGTCTACCTTCCGAACGCGGGCCACGGCCTGGATGTGAACCGTGACTACGCGATTCACGGCATCGCCTCGCTGTTCCGGCACGTCGCCTCGGGCCGGACGATGCCGAAACTCTCCTGGACGCATGACGACGCCGATGGTGGCACCCCCCGATTGGCCATCACCTCGCAACCCGAGCCCAGGGCGGCCCAGCTCTGGACGGCCCACTCGCCGACCCGGGACTTCCGGGAATCGGAGTGGACGGCCTCACCCATCCCCCTCGACACGCCGATGGTGGTTTCCATCGAGGAGCCGGAGAGCGGGTCCGTCGCCTTCTTCGGCGACCTGACCTACGAGATCGACGGCCTCGAATACCACCTCTCGACGCAAATTCGACAGGTTGACCCCGAGCCGTCGGAGTGACGGTCGAGCCTCGTCGTTCGATCGAGTGAAAACCTGGAGGACGTGGTTCCCGCATCCTGGGACCGCCGAACACGTGGGGCAGGCTGCACAGCCTGCCCCACGTTCCTTGAATGAATGACCAATGAGACTTTTACCTGAAACCCGATCATGATCGTCAGTTGGAACTGGCTCACCCAGTATGTGCGGCTCGACATGCCCGTGGAACGGCTCGCCGAGCAACTCGCCCTCACGGGGCTGAACCATGAGGGGACGGAGGACGTTGGTGGCGACCTGGCCATCGACCTGGAGGTCACCAGCAACCGGCCCGACTGCCTGAGCCACCTCGGCGTGGCCCGCGAGGTCGCCGCCGTCTTCGGCAACCGGGTCATGACGGAGCCCGACCCGCGGCCCGCCGGCGACGGGGCCACCCGTCGACCAGGCCACCTCGGTGACGGTCGAGGTCCCCGGACCTCTGCCCCCGTTTCACCGCGCAGGGTCGTCACGGGCGCGACGGTCGGCGAGAGCCCCTGGTGGCTGAAGCGTCGCCTGGAGACGATCGGCGTCCGGCCGGTCTCCAACATCGTGGACATCACCAACTACGTCATGTTCGAATGCGGCCAGCCGCTGCACACTTACGACCTCGACCGCCTGGCCGGCCGCCGCCTGATCGTCCGGAAGGCCCGGCCGGGGGAACGGCTCAAGGCGATCAACGCCAGGGACCTACGAACTCGACCCCGAGATGCTCGTCATCGCCGACGCCGAGCGGCCCGTCGGGCTGGCGGGGGTCATGGGCGGGCTCGACACCGAGATCGGCGCCGGCACGTCGAGCGTCCTGATCGAAGCGGCCCTCTTCGACGCGATGTCGGTCCGTCGCACCGCCCGGGCGCTCGGCCTGTTCAGTCCGTCGAGCTATCGTTTCGAGCGGCCGATGGACCCCGAACGCACCGAGTGGGCCAGCCGCCGTTGCGCCGAGCTGATCCTCGAACTCGCCGGCGGCACCTTGCACGAGGGCCTCATCGACGTCGCGACGCCCAGGGCCGCGCACGGCCCGCCGTGACGCTCCGGGACGCCCAGATCCCCCGCATCCTGGGGATCGAGGTCCCGCGCGAGCGCGTCCGTGACGATCCTGGAGGCACTCGGGCTGGAACGGCTCGACGTCACGGATCCGCGAAACCACCTGGCGCCCGCCCAGCTGGCGGGCCGACCTGGAGCGCGAGATCGACCTGATCGAGGAAGTCGCCCGGATTCACGGCTACGGGCACATCCCCGAGGACCGCCCGGTCCCGCTGACCCGCTCCTCCCGAGGCCCCCGCGAGCGCGTCGAGGCCGAGACCCGCGCGGCCCTGACCGGCATGGGGCTCGACGAGGCGTACACCTTCAGCCTCGTTCCGGACGAGCTGGTCGTCCCGCTCGACCCGCGGCCCCTGGCCGGGACGCTGCGGGTCGATCATTCCAGCCGTCGTCGGGAGGCCAACCTGCGCGTCAGCCTGGTCCCCAGCCTGCTCGCGGCCCGGGCGTACAACGAGGCGCACGGGATGGCCGACGCGGCCCTCTTCGAGATCGCGCCGGTTTACCTTCCTCGACAGGACCGGGACCTTCCCGACGAGCCGACCCATCTGGGGATCGTGCTCGGTCGCGACTTCGCCGGGCTGAAGGGCGTTGTCGAGGTGTTGCTGGATCGCCTGCACGCCGCCGGCCGCCTGGACGGTCGACCGGTGGATCATCGCCTGTTCACCGCGGGCCGCGCGGCGAGTTGTTCGGCTGGAACGGCACGCCGATCGGGTTTCTGGGCGAGGTCGCCCGCGATCGGCTCGATGCGCTGAGCCTTCGTTCCGCGTGTTCGGCCGCCGAGATCGATTTCGACGTCCTGGTCGCCCATGCGAACCTGATCCCGCAGAACCGCCCGTTGCCGGCCTTTCCCTCGGTCGCGCGCGATCTGTCGCTGGTCGTTCCGGTGGCCCTGCCCTGGGCGTACTCGCGGAGGCTGTCCGCGATGCCGCCGGATCGACGCTGGTCGGCCTTGAGTTCCTGGACACCTTTCAGGGGGGCGACATCCCGGCCGATCGGCACAGCCTTCACTTCGGCCTGACGTTTCGACATCCGGAGCGCACCTTGACCGGCGACGAGGTGGATGCGCTCGTTGCGCTCGGTCCTCGACGCCTGCTCGGCCCGGTTCGGGGCGACACTGCGGTCTTGATCCTCGCGTTGCGGACGGTCAAGCTGGGGATCGTTGCCAGCAAGGTCATTCCCAGGTTTGGTCTGACCGCCTTTCCGGTAGGGCGAGGCTCCGACCGAGCCGTCGGGATGGGATGGGCAGCTTCGGGAGGGCGAGGCTCCGGCCGAGCCGTTGGGATGGGCGGCTCGGCCGGAGCCTCGCCCTCCCGGAAACCGATCCAGGAATGGCCCTGTCGTTACCACCCCTGTCGAATCGACGGCCCGCGGTCCCGAACGACCGGGGCCGTCGGTCGACGCCTTATCCGGGAGCCACGCTGATGTCGCTGTGTCGTCCTGTCCTTGTCGCGGTCGTGTTCGCCTCGTTGCCCCTCGCGATCCGAGCGGATGAGGGGGACGCGATGATCTCCCTGTTCAACGGACACGACCTGGAGGGCTGGGTCGCCGAGGGGGTGACCGAGATCAAGGACGGCGACGCGACCCGTCCGGTCTGGACGGTCGAGGACGGCAAGATCGTCTGCGCCGGCAACGGATTCGGCTTCCTGCGTTATACGAAGCGACCGTTCGACGATTTCGTCTTCCACGTCGAGTACAAAATGCAACCCGGTGGCAACACCGGGGTCGGCATCCGAACGACCGAGTTCGACCCATCGAAGTCGCGAGCCACCCGGCCGTCGTTCTACAGTTACGAGATCCAGCTCGTCGACGACGCGGGCAGCCCCCCTCCGTGCATAGTACCGGTTCGCTCTACCGATACGTCGCCCCGAGCACCAACCCCGTCAAGCCGGCCGGCGAGTGGAACACGCTGGAGGTTCAGTGCCAGGGGCCGCGGATCAAGGTCACGCTGAACGATCAGACGATCCTCGACGTGGATCAGAGCCAGATCGACGAATTGAAGGACAAGCCGCTCTCCGGCTTCGTATGCCTCCAGAACCACGGCCACCGCGCCGAGTTCCGAAACGTCCGCATCCGGGAACTCAGCGCGTCGGACGGGAAATAGCGTCTCCTCGACAGCCGAGGGCGGCTGTCCCACATAACCGGAAAACGGGGCGTTCTCAGGTCGTCAGGGGCAGCGGCTCTCGGAGGAACTCGTCCATCCGCCGCCGGGCCTCCGCCTCGGCCTGATCGGCTGGGAGCCAGATGCCCCGGAGCCGGGCCCGCAGGACGACGCCCCGCTCCAGGTCGTGGCCAAACAGACCGTAACGGATCGTGGGGCACGCGTCGATCGAGCCGGCCCCTTCGCGAACCCGACGCGCGACATCGTCCGGGTGGACCAGCTCGGCATAGGTCCATCCCGAACCGGCCTGGAGCAGCGTTGGGGCCTGGAACGCCGCGTCGTCGAGGGGGAGGGTGACGATCGCGTCGCGATCGGGCTCACGGCCGTCAGTCGACAGGGCCGCCGCCGCGGCGTTCCTCGGCAAACCCAGCGCGACGATCGAACCGACTCCGACCCCGCTTGAGCGAGCGAACTGGCGACACCGACCTCAACCCCGTTCAATTCACCGACCGATCGGGTGCTGAGTTCCACCAGCAGGTCCATCGCGTCGGGGCCCTGGCCCAGGTGACGCGAACCGTCGTCTCGCCCCAGTTCGGTGGAACGTAGGTCGCCTCGACCCGGTTGAAGTGGCACTCGCGACGTGTGAGGCTCGATCCGGAAAGGGCCTGGGGCTCCCAGCGGCCCGTTGCCGCGAGGCCCTGCAGCCCGAGCAGCGGCCCGAGTTCGCCCGCATACAACCCGGGTTGGGGGGCGTCGACCCGCAACCGCCAGGATCGACCCCCCCACTCCACCAGGCCGTACTCCGACCCGCTCTCCGTCCAGCCTCGTGCAACCATCAAGAAGCCCACCGCGGCTCAAGGGCCCGTTCTCGACCTGTCCTGCCGCCACGATAACGCAACGGGTGCCAGGCCAGGAACCCGAAGCCGCCCGGATTTCGTCGAGACATCGGCACCACCGGGGGAACGGGCGCGGACCGGGTCGATCCGGATCGACGCTTATCGGGCGATCCGGCTCACGACGAACTGGTGCGGCCCCGGGTGGCGCGTCCGGGGGAACTGGTAATATTGAGCGTCCCCCGTCTCGGAATCGACCTGGAAGCCGGGTTCCTCGTGAACGAGGACCCGGGAGCCCCCCTGGTCCGAGGGCTCGACGCGTTCGATCGTCCATCCCCGAGACGCGCCGTCGCCGTGTCGGATGATCAGGTGACGACCGGCCAGGGCCTCGGGTTCGGGAACGGGCTCCTCGGTCACGAAGGCCCCGTGCGCCCCGCGGTCCTGACCTCGTAACGACATGGTGATCGTCCCCGAGACGCGGGCCTGCTCGATCCGCGACGTGTCGAGCGTGGCGAACGTCCCACCAGCCAGGGCCAGGCCCGAGGCCCCCGCCCTCACGACCAGGCCGTCCGTGCGCAGTTCCCGGCCGTCGGACAACCGGACGACCTGTTCGGTGCCGGGGGTCGCATTCAGGATCAGGTGCTCGTCCCCCTCGCTCGACTGGACCAGCAGGACGATTGTCCCCGGGGGCGATTCGACCAGCCCGACGCGCGTCAAGGGTTCGATCGCGGCCGACAGCGGCTCGTGAACGCTCACGAACAACGAGTTCAGCGGCGTCTCCACGTCCCGCCCGCGACGACGGAGGATCAGGGCGGCGCGGTCCCTCGGACCGGCGGTAGGACCGTCGTCCACCTTTCGGGGACCGGGCTCGCGGGCGAGGTAGGCCGTCGCGGGTGTCTCACCGAGCAGGTGAAGCCGAACGCCCTGATTGGGGCCGAGCAGTTCCGCCTGAGTCGGACGATCGACCAGCCCCTGAAGCAGATCGAAGAACGCCCCATACGACTGGATGAACCAGCGGCCTCCCGAGGCGGGGGCACCTGGCACAAATGCCAGGGACGGGGGCAGAAGCGTCTCCGGGCCTCGAACGGTGGGGGCGGAGAGCTGCCACTGCGACGCCGTGCCCGGCGCTCCGTGGTAGAGAAGATCGTGTTGACGACCTCCCGCGATCTGGAACACGTCGATCGCGTAGCGCGTTCGCGCCCCGGCGACGGCGACCAGAAACCGACGATAGGACGTTGCCGATGTGGGATAGGCGAAACGGTCCTCGAAGACGACGACCTGAAAGTCGGGATCGGCCGCGAAGAACCGGACATCGGACCCCGGCGCCGGGCCGCGGGCCTGATCCAGGTCTTCGCGCTGATTCAGACCATCCACGATGGCCGTGTTGTGGCTCGCCGTCGATCGGTCGAATCCGTCCGCCATCGGGAGTTGGTCGTCCAGATCACCGAGGACCGTGCGACCGCCGACCGCGACGCGCAGGGACAGCCGGTTGGAGCGGGCGGCATCGAAGTCGCCCGGTCCACGCAGTTCGACGTCCAGGGCATCCGGACCGCGGCCGACGGCCAGACGCGCCACGCCCGCCCCGCCCAGCAACACGGGGCGGCGATCCCGGACCGGGCCCTCCGGCGCCGGCCACGAGGCACGCTGTACCCCGGCGCCCACCGTGTCGGTCAGCGCGGCGGCCCCCGCCTCCCGGGCCAGAACAATCTGGGGCACCACGTCCGCGCCGGTCAACGCCTCGAAGGGTCGCGTGCCGCTCGGCGTGGAACCGTGCGGGTCGCTGTAGCCGGCGAGCAGGCGGTCGATCCAGCCGTCGATCTGGGCCAGCACGCGACGGTGCGGCACGACGTCTCCTTGCCGCCACAGCCCATCGAAGTAGAAGCCCCGACGCGCGAAGTTTTCCAGCCGCGCCACCGCGTCATGGACGAGCGGGGCGTCATCGAGCAACCGACCGACGGCGAGCAGGCCCCGGTAGGCGTAGAGCGAGAGCTCGGAGTACTCTTCCGACTGCGCGCGGACGAACCCGGCCGAGGCCTCGAACAGGTCGTGCTCGATGCGTTCGTGTCGGCTCGGGATCGCCGAGCGCTTGCCCCGCCTCGATCAGCGCCGGCGAGTCGCGGATGAGCGCGTAGGCAACCACCAGGTTGATCGGCACGTCCAGGCATCCCAGCCAGTCCCACTTGCCGGTCGTGTATCCCCGTCGGTACGGCGGTGCCAGGTCCGCTTGCTGGAGGAACTTCGGCTGGCCCGGCTGGTCGAAGTGCGTCGCGTAGTTTGGGTAAACCTGGGCGAATCGCAGGATCAGGACCGCGGCCACCCGCAACAGCCGGGGGTCTTTCTGGTCCGGCGGCGCGTCTCGGTATCGGATCGCCGCGTACAACGCCAGCTTGGCCAGAAACTCGCGAGCCTCGTAGTCGCGCTTGGCGTGGAGATACAGCCGTTCGTCCGGGTATCGTTGTGATTCCACCTCGACGTTGTGATAAGGATAGTGATGCCGGGTGCCCGGCCGGACCTCGATGACGTCCTCGGGAACGGCGTCCTTGACCTTGGCGGGGACCTTGTCGTTGGGGAATTTTTCGCCGCAGAACGTACAGGTCACGACATCGGGCGTCTCAGGCGCCCATTCGAGCGGATTGTCGGCTTCCGAGGCATCGCACGACGGGCATCGGCAGTGCCGGAACCCGGCCTGGACCGGCACCCGCTCGGCGAGCGCCTTGGGATCCAGGTCGAGCATCTCCATGACGCCCGGCGTCTTCCAGAAGCGATCCTGCCAGTCGTCGGGCAGCTCAAAGGTCGAGAGCGGATCCCGAACCGGAGAAGGGACGGGTTCGCCCGCCCGGACGGTCCCGAACCCGATCCCGAGCAGGATCAGCAGACCGCGGGCCCGGGCCCACCAACCGCCGCGTTGTTCTGATCTCGACATCACGCCCCCGGGTTCCATCCCGCGGTCCCCGGCGCTGGCCGCATATCCGGGGACCGGCGTTTCCAACATCCTGGCTCACCCAACCCGCGGGAGAGCCTCGACGCGGCACGATTCGTCCGGCGATCGCCCTGCCCTGTCGTCCCTCGCGGAGGCCCCGCGGACCGCGGCGCCCCCGTCGGTTTCCCCTACTGGTCCTCGTCGGTGATCCGTCGCAGTTCCGCGTCCAGGGCGCCGGGCACAAACTCATACACGCCCAGATCGCCCAGGGTTTCCCCGTCGGCCAGGTGAACGCCCTGTCGTGATCGTCGGGCGCGATCGACCTGAGACTCGCGGTGCGCCTCGCAGGCCAGCCCGTAATTCTTCAGTTCCGAGACGTTCCCGTTGCTCCAGAGGGCGGCGACCTTGTAGCGCGCGGGGCGGTCGCATCCGGTCACGGAACAGGTGGGCTCATATCGGAACGGCTCGTGCGCCATGATGTCGTAAGTGTCCGCTTCGCGTGGAGGTCCGGTTCTGGTCCATTTCGAGATTTGGGTTCTCGACCGCGGTGGTCCCTGATTTTACTCCAATCCGTCAAATGCGTCCAACCGAAGCCGCTCGGGATCAGGGCCCTTCAAATGTCCGAAGCCCCAATGACCGCGTGGCCATCCGGAATCACCTGATTCTCCTGGAAGGTACGTCAATTGGGTGGCCGGGGCAGAGTCTTCGTGCCCCGGTCTGGAAACGCGCCGCCTTCCGGGGCACGCTGCGCTTTGCCCCGGCCACCCAAATTACCCGATTTCACATGAAAACTCGTTTCCGGATAGCCTCCGGGAGGACGAGGTCAGGGGGCCTGGTCTTGTTCGTAACGCTAAGTCCTTGGAATCAGGTGTTTTCAGGCATGGCGTCCCCGGAAAATGGCGGTCCGGAGAAGATTTCGCGTCCACTTTTCGCGCCGATCGCCATGACAGGGTAGGCACCATGCGGCACGTGGCTCCCGAGCAGTTGTGAAAATATCGTGGGGTGCGGCGACGCCGGCGGGTGGCACGGGCCCTCGGCGACGTGTGGCTTGATCCGTCGGAACCGGAGCACGAGTCGGCGACGACTAGTCGCACCCGGAACCGACGACTCATGGCACCCGCCGTCGCAAGCGGCAGTCCTCACTGCTATGATACGTTCAAAGGAGGACGTTGCCATGACGACGCTGCTGGAGCAGGCATTCGCCGAGGCGGCCAAGCGGCCGGTGGCCGAGCAGGAGTTGCTGGCGACCCGGTTGCTTGCCGAACTCGCCGCCGAGGACGACTTCGACCGCGCGATCGCCGGGTCCACCGACACGCTCGCTCGGCTGGCGGCGGAAGCCCTCGATGAGCACCGCGCCGGGCTGACCGAGGAACTGGACCCGGATCGGCTATGAACTCGCGAACGACCCGACGGTTCCGCGCGTTGTTCTCGGCCCTGCCGGCCCACGTTCAGCGACAGGCTCGGGAGGCGTATCGACTGTTCCGGCACGATCCGGCTCATCCGGGCCTTCATTTCAAGCAGGTCCATGCCGACCCGCCCCTCTACTCGGCGCGGGTTGGCATCAGCTTTCGGGCCGTCGGTGTGCGTGACGGGGACGTGATCGTGTGGTACTGGATCGGTTCTCACGCCGCCTATGATCAATTCCTCGCACAACTGTAGGGCCAAGGCCTGAACCTGGGAGTGGGCGCCTGGACAGTTATCAGTCATAAAAAACCCGCAAGCCTGCCATCGAGGGAAATATCGCGGGATGACCTGTACAATTCGTGGTCGCGTTCCATTACACTGACGTGCATCGAAGGATGACCTGTACAATTCGTGGTCGCGTACTATTACACTGACGTGCGTCGCGATCACCATCGTTGTGACACCTCGGATACGGCGAACCGAACATCTGGTCGACGAGGGCCGTCGACCTGGAAATCCAACGACGACAGTGCCGGATCGGGCGAGTTTGAAGGCGCTCGATCCGGCGTGGTTTCGGAACGTCCCGTGAATGCGCAACCGGAACACATCCGGGCGGACGACCCGCCCGGTTCGGGCCCACCCGGGGAACTGCCGGCCTTCGAGCAGGTGATCGCCGTATGTGATCGGTACGAGGCCGAGTGGCGTGCGGGCCGCGCACCGCGAATCGAGGACAGGCTGGGCGAGGTGGGCGAATCGGAGCGGCAAACCCTTCTGCGTGAGTTGCTGGCTCTTGATCTGGAATTGCGGCGTGGTGGGGGCGAGCAACCGGAGGCGAGGATGTATCGCGAGCGATTCCCGGACGCGGTCCACATGATCGACAGCCTCTTTGACGATCCGGGCCCCGTTGCCACCGAGCGTGACCCCGAGGGCCCATCGAGCCTTCCCACAGCCCCCCTGTTCTCCGCTCCGGCGGCGCCTCGGGCCGCGGCCCCCGTGTCCCGATCGGCGGGGGCGGAACCGGTCCCCGGATACCAACTCGTCCGTATTCTGGGGCGTGGGGGGTTCGGAGAGGTCTGGGAGGCTGAGGCGCCGGGGGGCATCCGGGTCGGCGCTGAAGTTCATCGGCCTCGGCGGCGAGGAATCGGTCCCCGAGGTGCGCGCCCTCCAGATCATCCGCAACATCCGCCACCCTCACCTGCTGGACGTCCAGTTCGCTGTGTTCGTCGGCGACGACCTGATCGTCGCCATGCCCCTGTGCGACCGTAGTCTCTGGGACGTCTGGAAGGAACATCGAGCCCAGGGGCGGCCGGGCATCCCCCGGCCGGAGTTGCTCGGTTACATGAACGACCTGGCCCGGGCGGTGGATTTTCTCAACGAGCGACGGCACCCGTCGCCCGACGACGGCAGCCTGGTCGGCGTCCAGCATCGCGACATCAAGCCGCAAAACATCTTCCTGGTCGGTGGTTCGGTCCGGCTCGCCGACTTCGGGCTGGCCAAGATCCTCGAAACGTCCGCGGCCTATCATTCGGGTGGGATGTCGCCGCACTACGTCGCGCCCGAGGCGCTGGCCGGCACGGTTTCCGCGAACTCCGATCAATATTCACTTGCCATGACATATTACAGGCTACAGGTTGGCGAACACCCGTTCCCGGGGCCGATCAGCCAGGTCATCTTCAGCCACGTCCACCACGCGCCGGACCTGTCCGGGCTGCCGGCGGGGCCGAGGGAGGCGGTGGCGCGGGCCCTGTCGAAGCGTCCCGAGGACCGCTGGCCGACCTGCCGGGACTTCGTCGCGGCCCTGGAGCGAGGCTGGGCCGATCACGAGGCCCGCGCCCAGGCCCGTGATCGTGCCGGAGCGACCGACGCCCCTTCGGACGCAATCGACGACCTGGCCGGCTGGTCGGCCCCGGGCGAGTTCGCACCGGTCAAGGCGCCGGTGGAGGGCCCGTCGACGGACTGGGGCCGCGTGGCGACAGACACCGCGCCGGGCCTTCGGCGCGGCCATCACCGCGCCCTTCTGGCCGCGATCGTCGGGGGACTGGCCGGCCTCGCGCTCGTCGCCGCGCTCTGGGTCGGTTGGCATGAGTTGCGTGATGGACGGCCTGACGAGTCCTCCGCGTCTCGTACCAGCCAGAGCGAGACGGTTCTTCCGGAGCAGTCCGTTGCGTCGGAAACGGCTGAGGACGAGGGTCGGGGACCGGCCTTGGGCTCGTCCCGAGCGGCCCCCGAGAACCCGATCGAAGAGGCCCCGGCCGACAACGCCGACATGGGCCGGGACGTCGATCCGACGCCCCCCCCGACGGGCGATCCCGCGGAGGAACTCGCCTTCCTCGACAACAACAACACCGACACCGCTGAATCAGCCCCGCCGGCCCGCGACGCCCGTAAGGAACCGCCGGGAGCGGCCGATACGGTGAGCCCGGAGCTTGCGTCCCGGGGCCTTCGTTTCCTGAAGACGTATTGCTACCGTTGCCACGGGGTTGATTTCGAGGTGCGCGGCTTCGACATTTTGAAACCAGCGATCTTGCTGGCGCCCCCACCGGACGGGGCCCGTCGCAAGCACGCCTACCTCGTCCCGAGCCATCCCGACCAGTCGTACATCTGGCAGCGTGCCGGGGTGGACCTCGACATGCCGCCGTTCGGCGAGGAGCCCGCGCCGACCGACGAGGACCTGGCGGCGTTCCAGGAGTGGATCGAGGCCGGCGCGCCGTTCCCCGACAGTTCGGCCGACGCGGGGCCCCGGCCCTTCGTCGCGTTGAAGGACGTGCTCGGGTCGATTCGCGACGACCTGACCCGTGCCGCCGTCGAGGATCGCCCGTTCCGCCGCTACTTCTCGATGACCGCGCTGCACAACAACCGCGAGGTCTCCAGCGCCGACCTGCGACTCTATCGGGCCGCCCTGTCGAAGCTCCTGAACAGCCTGAGCTGGCAGCGCCGCATCACGCTGCCGGAGGCCATCGACGCGCAACAGACGGTCTTCGCGATCGACCTGAGAGACCTCGGCTGGAGCACCGACCTCTGGGACGGGGTCCTCCGAGGGATGCCGGCGCGTTCGAACTCGGGAGCGAGCCGCCCCTATCCCTACGGCGTATCGTTCGACCAGAGCCGGGACGCCGAGCAGCGCCAGTTCGCCCAGGACGTTGCGCGATTGTCGGAATCCACCATCCCGTTCCTTCGGGTCGACTGGTTCGTCGCCAACGCCTCGCGACCGCCGATTTACGAGGCGATCCTCGAACTGCCCGAGGAACTCGGGGAACTGGAGAGGAGGCTGGATGTCGATGTCGAGGAAAACTTCCGCCTCGATCGCCTGGTCCGCGCCGGCTTCGCCAGCAGTGGCATCTCGGGCCATAACCGGCTGGTCGAACGGCACGACGCCGCCTTTGGCGCCTACTGGAAGAGCTACGACTTCGCCAACGACACCGGTCGCAGCCTGCTGACCCGGTTCCCCCTCGGTCCGACTTTCACCGACAATCCGTTCGAGGCGCAGGCGTTCGAGCAGGCGGGGGGTGAGATCATCTTCAACCTGCCCAACGGCCTGCAAGCGTACATGCTGGTCAACGCGAAGGACCAGGCCCTGTCCATCGCGCCGATCGAGATCGTCAGCGACAAGCTGCGGGTCTCGGGCACGCCAACGGTGGTCAACGGCCTGTCCTGCATGGCCTGCCACGACGACGGCATGCGTCGCGATTTCGTCGACGAGGTCCGCGCAGGGAACTCGCTTGCCGGGGAGGCCGGCATCAAGGTCGATCGCCTGTTCCCGACCCGCGCCACGATGGACCGGTTCCTGGACGAGGACAACGAGCAGCTTCCTCAAGGCACTGAAGACGTCCACCGGCCCCTTCTTGCAGGTCGGCTCGGACTCGGAAAAGGCGATCGAGTCGTTCGACGAGCCGATCGGTTCGCTCGCCCGTCGTCACCTGTTGCAGGACATGGACCTGGCGGACGTGACCGCCGAGCTGTTCCTGGACGACCCGGAGGACCTGCGGGTGATGATCCGGTCGAACTCCGAACTGAGGCGGCTCGGGCTCGGGCCTTTGGTCGAGGACCGCGGCCGGATCAAGCGCGACGCCTGGGAATCGCTCCAGTTCTTCAACTCTCCGTATCAGGAAGCCGCGTTGCAACTCGGCCTGGGCTCTCCCTATCGCGAGGTCGCGCCGGTCGAATGACCCCGCATCCGGGAGGCCGCCGTCGGGCACGATTCCGTTTTCTGAATCATCGTTCACAGTCCAAGGGAGTTCTTACCGTGCGAGTGGTTGAGCCGAACGGCCTGTCCCGGCCGCGTCTGCCGCAAGGGGCCCTGGTCCTGCTGATCGCCGTCATCGGCGGTTCGGTGCCGGCGCCGGCGCGGGCCGATGGTCCCCTGGCCGCTCCGATGGCCGGCATCGCCGGGAACATCAAGCAACTTCTCGACGGTCGCGGCCAGACCTCGATCGCGGTCGGCCAGTTCATCGGCCCGGCCACCTTGCCGACCAGTTCCGGCCCCGCGCTGACGAAGGCCCTGACCGAGGCGCTCCAGGCGGCCGGCGTGGACGTGAAGCGACGCGCCGAGCTGGGCATCTCGGGCGACTACCGGGACGTCGAGGAACGTACCGGCGAGGTCGCCGGGCTGCTGCGGGCCCGGGTCGAGGACCGTTCGGGCCAGCGCATCAACGAGTTCCAGGCGAAGATCACCGACAAGGCCGCCGTGGCCGCCCTGTTCGGCCTGACGGTCGACCTGGAGGAGCCGCTCGCCCAGGACGAGCAGATCCTGTCGAGCATCGACGAGCCGACGGTCGACGTCACCGACACCCGCATCCGCGCGGCCGAGGACAACCCCTACGCTGTCGAGGTTCTCATCAAGGCAACCTCGGACGGTACCTACGAGGCCCGTGCCCCCGAGGACCAGGACGGTCTGGCGTTCGTCAAGATCGCGCGAGGCGAAATCTACACGATCCGGCTCATCAACGATTCGGAGTTCGACGCCGCGGCCACGCTGACCATCGACGGCCTCGGCCTGTTTACCTTCAGCGAGAACGAGGAGTACACGCACGTCGTCATCCCGGCCGGCAAGAGCCTGGATGTCCGCGGCTGGCACATCACCAACCAGCGGGCTGACGAGTTCGTCGTGACCGCCTATGCCGACAGCGCGGCGGGCTCGTTGGAGAGCACGGCGACGATCGGCACGATCACCGCCGTCTTCGCCGCGGCCTGGCCCGAGGACGCGGAGCCGCCCCCCGGCGAGAACGTCACCAAGGACGTCACCGAGGACGCCACCGGCCGCGGCAACCCGGTCGACACCGACTTCCAGGAAGTCCGCCGCGTCATCGGCCGCCCCCGCGCCGCGGTCAGCGTCCGTTACACGAAATAAGCACCTCAGAGGTTCTGGTGGCTGCGATGACGACGGCCCGCCCGAGCGATCGAGACGACCGCGACGCCGACACGGAGAGACCCATGCCCGCACACGCCCCGATCGGTGTTCCGCTCAGGATCGCCGCGTTCGCGACCCTGCTGGCCGTCACCACGGTTTCCGCCTACGAGCAACCCGGACCGGCCGTCGCCAATGCCGGAGGTGCGGCGACCGGTGACGAGAAGCCGAAGCTCGTCCTCGAAACCGAGGGCTTCACCGCCCGCGTTAGCGGCATCGACATCAGCCCCGACGGCAAGTCCCTGGCCGTCTCCAGCGCCGACAAGCTCGTGAGGGTCTGGGACCTGGAGACCGGCGCCTTGCGGCAGACCTTGCGGGGCTTCGACGGCCTGACCGGCGACGGCCTGTGCCAGACACTCGTCTATTCGCCCGACGGGAAATACCTGGTCGTCGGCGTGACCGACCACACGCCGCAGGGCACGATCCGCGTCTACGACACGAGCAATCTCGACCGCATCGCCCAGCTACTGCCCGGCCACCCGACCGGCGGCACCCTGAAGCTGGCCTTCTCGCGAGATGGTGCCTACCTCGCCTCGCTCGGCGCCGACGGCGCGGTGATTGTCTGGGACTGGGCCCGACGTCAACCCCGCGCCCACATGAAGACCCAGGGGGGCGTCGATTACTTCGGCTTCCCCTCGAAGGCCCCGATGGTCGTCGCGGTCGATCGCCAGGGGCCTCACTTCTGGTCGGCCATCGACGGCAAGGACGTCTTCTCGCTCAATCAGAACGAGGTCCAGGCCCTCGGCGGGCCGGCCGCCGTGCAGCAGGCCGTCGCCGAGGTCGGCGCCACGGGCCAGGTTCTTTCCCAGCTCAAGTTCCCTTACGGCGGTCGTATGACCGCTAACCAGCTCTACCCCGACGCGGGACTGGTCGTCATCGGCGGCCAGGGCCCCTCGGGCAATGTCGGCCACTACTGGGCCGGCATCTGGTCCACCCGCAACGGTGCCCTCCAGCGGCTTTATGAAGGACACTCCTACTTCCCGACCGCCGTGACCCTCAGCCCCGACCGCACGCTCGCCGCCAGTGGCGACAGCTTCGGCCAGGTCCACGTCTGGGACGCCCGGACCGGCCAGCGCCGGCACCGCTTCGTCGGCAAGGGTGGCCCGGTGTACGAGGTCGCCTTCGCCGCCGACGGCCAGCACATCGCCTTCGGCAAGAAACCGTTCGGCGCCGACCGCTGGACGTTCAACAGCTACGCCGACCCGGAGCGTTCCTTCGACTTCAAGACGCGCGGCCTCCTCGACGACGTCGGCGCCCGAGCCGAGAAGGTGCCCACGACCCGAGGCGATCGCTCCGTCCGGTTGCGCTACAATTCCGGCACGAAGGTCTACACCCTGGAGTATTTGCGGGCCGGCCAGGTCGTCAGCCGATACACCCTGCCGCCGGGCAGCGTGCCGACCTGCTACGGCCTGCTCGGGACCGACCGGCTCGGCTGCCAGGACGCGATCGTCCTGGGCACCCAGGACAACTCCATCGGCTGCCTCGACCCGGAGACGATGCTCGGGCGGCTCGACCTGTTCGGTAGCCAGGGCTCGGTCTATGCCGTCAGCGAATCGACCGATGGCCGCTACCTCGCCACGGCCTCGAACGATCGGGTCATCCGGATCTACAACCTGAACGTCGGCAGGCGCTACGCCAACGCCGATTTCACCACGAACACCAACGGGGTCATCAACTACGTCATGCCGAACGGCAACTCGGCACGGGCCGGGGTCGCGGTCGGGGACAAGTTCCTGGCCATGGACGGCATCGACGTCGATACCCTCGCAAAAATGCTGTTCTACGAGCGGAACTGGCCGTTCCAGGCGGGCCAGCGCGTGACTCTGGACCTGTCGCGCGGCGGACAGCCCTTCCAGGTCCAGACCGAACTGGTGCCGACGGGCGACTTCAACGAACCGCTTCTGAGCCTGTTCGTCGCCGATGACGGCGAGTGGATCGTCTGGACGCCCCAGGGCTACTACGACGCCTCGCTCGGTGGCGACCACCTGATCGGCTGGCACGTCAACCAGGGCCGCGACCAGGCCGCGAAGTTCTACACCGCGCACCTGTTCCGCAAGCGGTTCTATCGACCCGACGTGATCGATCGCGTGCTGGAACTCGGCGATGTGGAGCGTGCCGTCGAGCAGGCCAACGCCGATCGACCGCGAGAGGACCAGGCCCTCGACCTGCGCGACCCGGCCGACCTCCAGAGCGTCGAACCGCCGACCATCCGCGTCCTGGAGCCCGTCGAGGGGGCGCGGGTCCGGGCCAACACGGTCCGCGTCCGGGCCGAGGTCGCCGCCCTGAACGCGTTGCCCATCAAGGAGGTGAAGGTCCTCCTCGACGGCCGGCCCGCCACCACGGGGCCGATCCCCGCCGGCCCTGGCGACACGGAATCAAAGCGGACGATCGATGTCGAGATCGACCTGCCTCCCGGCCGTCATACCATCGCCGTCGTGGCCAACAACCGGGAGTCGTCGAGCCAGCCCGCCGAGGTCTTTGTCCGTAACACGATGCCCGAGAGCGAGCGGACCCACAAGGCGTACCTCCTGGCCGTCGGCATCTCCGACTACGTCCTGGAACGCCTCAACCTGCGGTTCGCGGATCGGGACGCCGAGGCGTTCGTCGCCGCCTGGAAGCCGCAGAGTACCGGGGCGCTCTACGATGAGATCGAGGCCCGGTTCCTCACCAACGAGCAGGCCACCGCCGCCGGCATTCGCGAGGGCCTGCTCTGGCTCCAGCAGAGCGTCACCCCCGACGACGTGGCCATCATCTTCCTGTCCGCGCACGGGATGCTGGACAAGACCACCGGCGAGTACTACCTCGGCACGCACGACCTGGACCCCAAACGGCTGCTCGTCACCGGCGTGCCCGCCAGCGACCTGACCAGGATGGTCGGCTCGTTGCGTTGCCGGGTCCTGGTCTTCGCCGACACCTGCCATAGCGGCGGGCTGGGGCTCGACATCGGCGACGGCTCGTTGCGCGAGCTGGTCTCCGACGAGGTGGGCGTCATCCTCTTCGCGTCGTCCCTGCCCCGGGAAAAGAGCGTGGAGGACGAAGCGTCGGGACACGGGGCCTTCGCGAAGGCGATCCTCGACACCCTGGAAGACCCCTCCAGCGACATCGACGAGGACGGCAACCTGTCCGATCACCGAGCTGGAGGCCTGGGTCTCCAAGCGCGTGAAGAAATTAACGAACGACAAGCAGCACCCGGCGACGCACAAGCCGGCCACCCTGCCCGACTTTGACGTGTATCGCCAGATCTCGACCGCCGCGAACGCATCCACCACGGCGGGGGAGCGCTGACGCTCCGCGGGCACAAGGCCGCCCCCGTTTCCACTCGGGGGCGGGCCAGACCGGGGCCAGGACGGCCCCGGACGACGGGCAAGGAGCCTCCTGGTGGCTGCCCGTGTGAGGCAATCCACCCGCGACCCTACGACCCGGTTTCGTCACGAATGGGAGCGCAACAGATGATGCTGCACGCAAGAACCGCCCTGCTCGGTCTGGCCGCCACGGTGGCCCTCGGGTTCCTTCCCGTCTCGGCCCAGGCCCAGACGGACGCGCAGTGGGCACAGTTCGGGATCGGCCTGGCGAACCAACTCCTCGGGGGCGGCCAGCAACAGGGCATGACGAACCACCAACCTCAAGTGGCCCCTGTTCCCTACGGGGGATACGACCCCGGCGTTCAGAACAACAATCTCTCCTCCGGGGGTTTCACCAACTGGCAACAGGGTCAGACCACCCCGAACTGGACGTACCAGCAGCCCACCCAGCCGCAGTACGTCAACAACGTTCAGCCGTACCAGTACCAGCAGCCGACCCAGTACTATCAGCAGCCCCAGTACTACCAGCAGCCGACCCAGTACTACCAGCAGCCGGTCGCCTACCAGCAGCCGACCCAGTACTATCAGCAGCAGTACTACCAGCAGCCGACCCAGTACTATCAGCAGCAGTACTACCAGCAGCCGACCCAGTACTATCAGAGCGGTTACTACTATCCCCAGCAGTGACCGGCGAACCCGTCGCATCGGGCGGGCCGCGTCCGCCCGATGCGGCTCGCCCTGCTGAGCTCGTCGTGATGCCACACTCGATGCTGGGCTCAGAGGGTGTTTGAGAGGTTCGGTCCCGGTAGGGTGGGTGGAGCGTCAGCGGAACCCACCATGTCATCGATAAAATGGTGGGTTCCGCTGACGCTCCACCCATCCTACGAGATGTCGAGACGATCAGGGCCTTCCCGTACACCCTCTCAGTAGGGGACGACACGATAGGACGGCAGCGATCGACCGGGCCCAGAAACTGGTTCTATGATCCATGGGCCCGGTGATTGCATTGCCTCCTTAAGCGAACGAAACTGCTCCATTTCCTTGGGAGGTTCGCATGAGAACACATTCGCGATTGTTGATCGGATTTCTCGGCGTGGTCGCCATTCTGGCCGTGCTGGACTCGAAGGCCGAAGCGCAGGTCTACGGGGGCCGGCAGTATTATTCGTTCTGGAACACGGCGCCCTCGGGAGACTATTACTACCGCGAGTACTACTTCAAACCGGCGCCGAGCTACACGACCTACGTCGTCCATCAGGTCCACTATTACCCGCAGCATCCCCACTACTGCTACTATTACAACCCGCAGTCGCAGACCTACTGGGGCCGCGTCCCGGTCGAGCGTAATGGCAAGGCCATGTACTCGCTGCTGAAGCCGGAGGATCGCAAGGGAGACCTTGAGGAGATTCCTGAATCCGCCTTCCCGGAACCGACGACGCCCCCGCCCCTGCCCGGCTCGGAGGACAACACGAAAATTGCCATGCCTCCTCCGGACCTGCCGCCCCAGGTGGCGAAGGACAAAAAGAAGGGGAGCTGAGCAAACCCGGCGGACTTGCCGGTCGAACCAACTCCGGGCGACGTGGGGCGCCGCGTCCCGATCGTTCGGAACACGCGCCCCGGGTCGCTTCGGACCATTCCGGAAGAACATGTCAGGAGATGGGCGGGGGGCCGCGGCGTTGTGCGGCCCTCCGCCCTGCCCCGTTCTGGAGGCGTCTCGATGACGCACGACCCCGAAGGTTCGGTCACGCGCTGGATCGGCGACCTGAAAGCGGGCGATCACGAGGCGGCCCAACCGCTCTGGGAACGCTACTTCGATCGTCTGGTCCGGCTCGCGCAAGAAGCTCCAGGGCAACCGCCGCCCCGGCGCCGACGCGGACGAGGAGGATGCCGCCCTGAGCGCGTTCGACACCTTCTGTCGAGGCGCCGCCGAGGGCGCTGACCCCAAACTGGCCGATCGCGATGACCTCTGGCGCCTGCTCGTGGTCATCACCGCCCGGAAAGCGATCAATCAGTTCGAGCGTCAGAACGCGTTGAAGCGGGGCGGCGGCAAGCTCATTGGCGAGGCCATGCTGGTCGGCGCGAACCGCGACGACGCTCTCGGAGGGCTCGAACAGGTTGTCGGTACCGAGCCCTCGCCCGAGTTCGCCATCATGATCGCCGACGAGTACCGCCGTTTGCTGCATTCCCTGGGCGATGAAACCCTGCAACAGATCGCGCTCTGGAAGATGGAAGGGCACACCAACGAGGAGATCGCCCAGCAACTCGGTTGCGCGCTACGCACCGTGGCCAACAAGCTGAACCTCATCCGCATGAAGTGGGAACGCCAGGTGCCGTGAGGTTCGGGCCGTCCGCAGCGCTTCTCAGGTCGATTGCGAGCCCGTCGAGGCAACCGGCCCGCCGGCCCATCCGCGTCCTTCCCACCGTTCCCACCTCAGCCAGAACCGCCAACACGGGCAAGCTCGCTCCCGGGCCACGCGGCACACGGTCGCGGTCCGGTTCGCTCCTCGCGAATCGGTCGCGCCGGCGTCGGGAACGTGACCTAGAGTTCTTCGGTGGGAACCGATCGCCGTGCCGGGTTTCCCTCTCCAGTGAACCGTACCCGCTCGGAGGCCCGACCGTGCGCGACCCGGACGCATCCGCCGGTTCCCTGCTCGAGGCCATCGCCGACATGCGGCGCGACGTGGACCGACTCCTCGCCTCCGGGACCATTCGCCGTGTCCTTGCCGGCCCAGAGACTCC
This sequence comes from uncultured Isosphaeraceae bacterium, assembly GCA_963779675.1. Classification (GTDB taxonomy): domain Bacteria; phylum Planctomycetota; class Planctomycetia; order Isosphaerales; family Isosphaeraceae; genus CAVZZM01. Next base: position 315,010 of record CAVZZM010000007.1, on the reverse strand, counting down.
CGAGTTCAGGGGGAACCCGGTGGCCTTGGTCACGGGAACGGACACAACCAGCGAGACCGAGCAGCGGTTGGACGCGCTCGCCCGGCGGTTGGAGGGACGCCTGCGGCGGACGAACGTTCGAAGCAACGCGACAGGGATGGCCCCCGACGCTCAACGTCCCGGTCGCGACCCGGGTTCGACACCGGACGAATCAAATTGACGCCGGCTGGGATGAGGAGGCCAATGGACAACCGTTACAGGCCGCGAAGCGTCTGTCTGTTCACTTGCGGATCGCACCCATTCGCCGTGGATGTCGATGCCCTGGTGGAGGTGATCGAACCGGGCCGGGTGGTGCGGGTCCCGCTGGCCCCTCGACACCTGCTCGGCCTCCGCGCGTACCGGGGAGGGATCGTGCCGGTCGTCTGGACCGGGGTGGGGGAATGGCCGTCGATCGAGGAACCCGGGCCTCGACCCGCCGTTCTCATCCTGAGGTCGGCACACGGCCTCTGGGGGCTCGCCGTGGATCGCCAGGGCGTCGTGGTCGTGGACGCTCGACCGGGGGATGCGCACTCGGGCCTGATGATGGAAGGTTTTCTGAACGTCGTGGGCGAGGTCGGCTGGGCCGGCAAAACCCACGCGCTTTTCGATACGTCCTCATCCTGGCACACCTTGCGCAGCGCGACCGAACGCTGGTACGGCGAGGTGAACGGGGGCCCCCCGCCGGCCGAGCCCTCGATATTTGAACCGTACACGTGCCAATGGAACGCCGGCAACGAGCCCTGAATCACTCCCCTTTTCGGGGAATGTGGGACAGCCGCCCTTGGCTGTCTCCGCGACGTCTTCTCGACAGCCGAGGGCGGCTGTCCCACACACTCCCTCTCACGAGTTCTCATATAGGCGGAGCCCACCACGATGGCGATGAAGCGATCACTCCTGGCTGTCGGGGGTCTGGTGGGCCTCGGCGCATCGCTGGTCACGCTCGCGGGGCACATCGGGATCGGTTCGATCGAGGGCATTGTCCTCGGGTCATTCGCGGGTGCGTGCCTGGGCGCGGCCGGGGCCTGGTGGGGATCGGAACGGCTGGTACGAGGGCTCGTCCTCGCGCTCGACGAGCGAACCCACGCGGAGGACAGCCCCCGAGATAGGGAGACACTCGGCTGGCCCGCGCTGGACGATCGCTTGCAACGCCTCCACGACGTCTCCTTGCGCGCGTCCCGGCAGCAGACGGAACTGGATCAATTAATTCGGCTATTACGATCCGACGGCGCACCCGGCAGGATGCCCGGTGCCGATGGCGCGACCGACCTTGTGCGCTGCGGGGTTGGATCGAGACGGTGTCTCGATCGGCCTCGGGGCTGCTCCACGCCGCAACCGCGCTGGAACACTCGACCGGCCGCATGACCGCCGGGGCACTCGATCAGAAGGAGACGGTCAACCGGACGACTCACACGGTCGAGGCCCTCTCCGACCGGATCGACCGCATTTCAAGAAGCGCGGAGGAGGCCGCCGGGGCCACCGATCGCACGAACCAGCAGGCGACCCAGGGGCTGGATCAGATCCAGGGAATCATCACCGGCATGGACCGCCTTCGCGCCCACGCGGAGGCCAACGCGCGGAAGGCCCGGCGGCTGGGCGAGCGTTCGGTCGAGATCGGTGCCATTGTCGAGCTGATCAGCGGGATTTCCAGTCGCACCGACATGCTCGCGCTGAACGCGACGATCGAGTCGGTTCGCGCCGGCGAGCACGGTCGTGGGTTCGCCGTCGTCGCCGAGGAGATCCGCAAGCTGGCCGAGCGCGCGGCCGCGCGCAACCCGGGAGATCGGCACCCTGGTCGAGGCGATCCAGGCCGACACGCACGAGAGCGTCCGCGCCTGGCCGAGGAACAGGCCGAGATGGAGCAGGAGGTCGCCAGCGTTCGCGAGGCGGGGGCGGCCCTGGAGCGCATCCAGCGGATGGCCGACGACTCCGCGCGGCTCGTCGAGGAGATCTCCCGGTCCGCGAACGATCAGGTTCACGCCACCCGGGACCTCGTCGCCGGGATGCGACGGATCGCCGAGACCTCAAGCGTGATTCTCGTGGAAGTCAACCAGGTCCGCGAGGACACCCGGGCCCTCGGGGTGCGCTGTCAGACGCTTCAGCGTGCGCCGATCGCCCTGCCTGAGTTCGGCAACCCCGAACCCGCGTTCCCCGCGCCCCTGGCCATGACTCGACAACATGTGCCGGCCCGCGACCCCGTGGCCATTGAGGTGGCACCATGACGGGCTGGGACGGGGCCGACGGCTCGACAGGACTGGCCGACCGCGTCGAAGCGCTTTGGGACCAGGCGATTCTGGTCCCGAACGACGCCGGGCCGGTTTTGACCGATCTCCGCCTTGCCCTGGAAACCCTGCATGCCGAGGCCAGTGCCCTTGGTGGTCCCCCACTGGACGAGGTGCTTGGTCGCCTCGCTCTGATGGTCGAGGTCTGGGAATGCCTGGACGCGGCCGATCCCGTCGCGGTCGTCGAATTCCCGGCCTTCTTCGCGGAATCACTTGATCGCCTGGCCGTCGGACTGCGCGAGGGATCACCCGTTACCGCCGTGGACTGGGTGCTCGGTGAATCGGCCGGGCGTTGGGGGGACTATCTCGCCCTGCTCGACCCATCGTGGGGATCGACCGAAACGGCCGGCCCTCTCCCGCCCGATCCGGTCGAGCCGGGCCCCGATCCCGAGATTGATGTCTCGGAGCTGCTCAGGCAGTTCGGGGCCGTGGCGACGCCCCGGTCGGTCGATCCGAAATCCCCGGCGCCCGAGCCTCGGGCCATTGGCGACGAGCCATCCACCGCAACCAACTCAACATTCACTGACTTAACCCTTCCTGATTCTGTGGCGCAGGCACCGCGCGCTGGGTGTCGAGGACGAGGTCCGCGACCTTTTCCTCGCCGATCTGGATGACCTGTTCGGTCGCATGCAGGACCATGTTCTCAGCCTGGGTCGGGGCGATGACCGCGAGCGCCTCGGCGAGCTGGGCCGCTGCTACCACACGCTGAAGGGGGCCGCGGGCTGTGTCGGCTTGACCGGACTGTCGGCGTCCATCCATTCGCTTGAAGAATTGCTGATTTCATCGAATGCCGTCGCGCCTCCCGAACTGGTCCGGCGCCTGGAGGAATCGCTTGACGAGATCGACGCGGTGCGCGAGGCGTTCCGAACGCCCGGCGACACGGCCCCATCCCCGTCGCGGGCGCCTCTCCCGGCGATCGAACCGGGTCGAGGCGCCGATTCCCCGCCGTTCGCGAGGCCCGAGGCCAATCGCGTCGAGGGCGGTTTTCGACCGTCGCCTGCCGGCCCCGAGTCGGACGGTTTGCTGCGAGTGCCGGCCGATCGGTTCGAGGAACTCATCGAACTCGCCTCGGAACTGATGACCCGGCGCGGCTCGTGGGGAGCGCACGCCGAGCGGATGAAGCAGTTCGCGGCCACGGCCCAACTCTGCCATCAACGCCTGCGCACGAGCATCGAGCGGTTGGAAATGGCCGTGCCGTCCCCTTCCGAATGCTCCCCCGACACCGGTGGCGACGAGGGCAACCTGGCCGGCGGCATCCGTCGGTTGACGGAGCAGGCGGAGGACCTGGCCGCGCTCGCCTCGACCGCACGGGAGGCCGCCATTCCGATGGGCGATGAGGGGGAGGTTCTCGAACGCCTGAGCCTGCAAGTCTGGGCGCGCTCCAGGACATCCGCATCGTTCCGGTTCATGGCCTCTTTCAACGCCTGGTGCGCGTCGCCCGTGACGCCGCGCGGATCGAGGGGCGAACGATCGAGGTCGATCTCGTCGGTGAGAACACCGGCGCCGATCGTCCCCTGCTGGATCGGCTGTACGAGCCCCTGTTGCACGCGGTCCGCAACGCCGTGAGTCACGGGATCGAGGCCCCCGATGACCGTGCCCGGACGGGCAAATCGGCGGTGGGGCGAATCACCCTGGACGCGCGTCGGGAAGGGAACACGCTGGTCCTGGCGGTGCGGGACGACGGTCGGGGGCTGGACGAGGCGGCGATCCTCGCGAAGGCCCGCCGCCTCGGCCTGGTCGGCCCCGAGGAGAACCCGGAGGTCGAGCCCCTGCGACGGCTGATCTTCCATCCGGGGTTCTCGACGCGCCCGGACGCCAACGCGATCGCCGGGCGAGGGGTCGGGATGGACGTGGTGGCCCGGGAGGTTGCGCAACTGCGCGGTCGAACCGATCTCGAATCCCGGCCGGGGCGTGGTGTGTGCCTGACCTTCCGCGTCCCGGCGAACCTGTCCCTGGAACCGGTGATGATCGTCCGCGTCAGCGACCAGGCGTTCGCGGTGCCGATCGACGCGATCGAATCCCTTCATCGGATCGCCACATCAGATCTCGGACCCGAAGCCCACGAGGGCACGGTCGAGATCGACGGCCGGCGAGTTCGTGTCGTGGACATGCGAACGATTCTGGGCCTCTCCGGTCGCGCCCCCGATTCCTGTCCTACGTTTTTGATGGTCCGAGGTACGGACGGCCCCACCGCCCTGCGGGTGGACGGAGTGGACGGCGTTCGCGAGCTGATCGTCAAGCCTCTGGGGCCGCTGCTGGAAGGCCACCCGGTCCTTTCGGGGGCCAGCCTCACGACCAACGGGGAGGTGGTTTTCTTCCTGGGGCCGTCGGCCCTGATCCGATTCTCAAAAACCGTTGGGGCGCCCGCGAACCCCGTCGCGTTATGCAACGGCGCGACGGACCGGGAGGCCGCGCTGGTCGTCGATGACTCCCTGAGCGTGCGGCGGCTCGCGTCCCGTAACCTGCGGGCCCTGGGCTTCGACGTTGACGAGGCGGTGGATGGCGAACACGCGCTGAAGATGTTGCGGATGAGGCCGTACCGGCTCGTCCTGACCGACCTGGAAATGCCGAGGATGGATGGGTTCGAGCTGCTGGCCGAACTGAAGCGAACCGGCGTGCTCGATCGGGCCCCCGTGGTGGTGACCAGCACGCGCGGCGATCCGGCGACCCGTCGTCGTGTGCTGGAACTGGGGGCGAGCGCGTTCGTCGCGAAACCGTTCTCGACCGACGAGCTGCGACGGGTGGTCCCGTCGTTGTTCGCTCGTGACGCGCCGGCAGGTCCCCTCCAACCCGAAGCGCCCGCGCGGCCCTCTGCGTCCCGATGACTGAAGACTGACCCCGAGAGCGTCTCATGGAAAGCCCTCTGATCCTCGTCATCGATGACAGCCGGACCATCTTGAAGATGGTCGAGTGCCACCTGTCCCAGGCCGGCTACCGGGTCGCGACCGCCTCGACCGCCGATGCGGGCGTCGAGGCGGCCGGGGCCCTCCAGCCGAACCTGATCCTGCTCGATCACCAGCTTCCGGGGACCACCGGCGACGAGGTGTGCCGGCGCCTGCTCGAGGCCGACGCCACCGCTCAGATCCCGGTCGTGATCAGTTCCGCGATGCGCAACCGCGCCTTCGCGGCGTACACGGACTTCCCGAACGTCGTCGACCAGATCCCCAAACCGTTCACCCCCGACCTGCTCAAGACCGGGGTGGCCAATGCCCTTGAGGTCGGCGCCCGGGTGGTTCAGGCCCAGACGACCGGCTGCGCGATGCCCGACACCACGGAAGAGGTCCAGGATGCGCTGCTGGAAGGGCAAACGGCCCACTTCCCGTTGCGTCAGGTGATCGACTTCCTGAACAACCAGCAGCACGCGGGCCGGCTCACTCTGGAAGTCGACCGGGAGCGCATCCGCTTCTGCGTCTCGGGAGGCCGGATCCAGGCCGTCTTCTCGCCGACGATGACGCCCGACCGCATCGCCGACGGCCTGGGCGTTGAGCTGGCCGACCTGGCCCCTCTGCTCGCCGTGACCCTCGGCGAGCGGATCGACCCGTCGATGTACGGCCTCGTCAAGCTGCTGGAGCACAGCCTGGCGGACCCCCGTCGGCTCCGCGCCCTGCTGCGGGCGCAGGCGGCCTTGCTGACCTTCCAGGCGCTGACCGCGGGCCCGGGCCGCTTCGTGTTCGAGCCGTGCCCTGCCCTGCCGCCGATGTTCCAGGCGTTTCCGCTCCAGCTCAGCCTGCCGGCCCTGGCCGTGGAGGGGCCCGGCTCGGCGATCCGACCACCGACGCCTCGTCCTGGGGCCCACGGACGTTCGCGAAGCAAAGTCCTCGGGGGGGGAACCTCGATCGGGCGGGGTTGACCGCCGTGGAACTTCGGTTGCATTCGATGTTTGACGGCGCCCTCAACCTGGCGGCCGTCGCCGAGCGAACCGGCCTCACCACGTTATTCGTGGCGGACGTGGCGCGGGGCCTCGAACTGGTCGGCATGGTTCAGCGCCGGGCATCGAGCGGCGCCTCGGTCCTGGTGCTCGAGGACGATCCCGAAACCGTTCGACTGCTCCAGGCCGCGCTGGGCCCGGAAGGGCAGGGTTGCGAGCTGAAGGTCGTCCGCGATCGTCTCGGCGCGCAACTGTTGCTCCGTCGCAATCGCTTCGATCTGGTGGTGGTTGCGCTGGAGCAACCCGGCATCGAGCCGTTTCTCCAGGCCGCTCGGGAACAGGGGCATGAGACGACCCGTTTCATCGGCATCACCCGCATCGACGGGGAAGACCAGCTTGCCGCGCCTCGACGCGATGGGGCTGGACGGCATCCTGCACCGCCCGGTCGTCGAGTCGGATTTGCGGGCGACGGTCACGCACCTGCTCGTTCAGGGCGAGCCGGCCGTCGTGGGTTGATCCGGCGCGCCGACCGTGACGGACCATGCCGTTCGATCGAGAAAGACAAGGAAACGCGTAAATGACCACAACCACCGATGAGACGACCGACGCGAACGCCGGCTGGCACGACACGATCGCCCTGCTTCAGGAGGAAATCGCCCGCCTCGAAGCCGAGCTTCAGTTGCGTGAGGACGAATCGGCCGCCCTGGCGACTCCGACACCCCGGATCGAAGACGAGAACCCAACCGCCGCCGGAGACACGAGGGCGGCCGACCTGGCCGCGGAGCTGGCCGAGCGGGACCGGATGATCGAGCTGCTCTGGGAGCAGGTGACGATTCTGGAGGAGGCCGAATCCGCCGGCCGCGCCGAGTGGGAACAGCTCCACCAGTGGGTCGAGGAGCTGGAACGCCGCGTCGAGGGGAACGGCGACGGCCAGGGAGAGCAGGCCCTCCAGCGCGAGCGAGACCGCGCCCGTCGCGACGCGGAGGCCGCCACCGAGCGATTCGAGAGCGATCGGCGCGCCTGGCACGCCCAGCGGGCCAGCCTGGATTCGGAGATCGCCGCCCTTCAGTCTCGTCTCGACGAGGCCGCCGCCCAGAAAGGGCCCGACGAGCTTCGCGCGACCCTGGAACGCGAGAACCGCCAGCTCCATCACACTCGCCAGCGTCTGGCCGCCGCCGAGGCCGTCGCCGCCAGCGCGGACACCCTCCGCAACGAACTCCAGGACGCCCGCGGCCAGCTTCAGGACGCCCGTCAAGAGTTATCGCGAACCGCCGACGACCTCCAGCGCCAGCGCCTGGAACACCAGGCGGAGCTGGCCACCCTTCGTGCCCGGCTTGTCCGGGAGACACAAGGGGCCGCCACCACCGGGGAGCTCGGCGTGAACGAGCGCATGAGGGCCTTGCGTGAACATCTCAACGACCTCCACAAGATCGAGGAACAGGAACGCCGCAACCGTCGGCTCTCCGCGAGGATCTCGAAGCTGTGGGGACGCACCGGGCCGGCGCGTTGAGGACGTGTGTGAGATGCGTTCGACCCGGCGTGGGGTGGGTGGAGCGACCGTGGCCCTGATCTTCGTAGTAGACCGGCAGCCCTAAAGCGGTGGGATGACAGATAACAGAATTCCATGATGACAAAAGCCTTCTGTCATCTGTCATCCCACCACTTTGTCATTGGCAGTCTACTACATAAAAGAACTATCTCACGCAGCTGCTGAGTCGCGGCGATCGAGGCCGAACCCGTACCAGCGCCCTGGGAATGACGAGAGATGCCGGGCACCAAGCTATCGACAACGCCCGATTCGTTGAGCCCCGACGCGGGACCGGAGCCGATCCGCCTGAGCCTCCATCGCTGGCTCGACCGGATCGAGGCGCTGGCCCGGGCCGAGCTGGCGAGCTCAACGGCCCGTGCCGAGGAACTCGAACGTCAGCTCCATCAGGTGAAGACGGAGACGGAGGCGCTGCGCGTCGAGGCCGAACGACGCGACCGGGAATGGAACGCTCGACTCGACGCTCTGGAAGAAGACCGGGCGCTTCTCGCCGAGGCCCGGGAACAACTCGAACGAGAGCAGGTCGAGCATCTGACCGGCCCCCGCGCCGCGCCGCGCGCTTTCGGATGTCGGCTCATCTCCGTCCCCACAACGCCTCGCGACCGCCACAACGGACGACGACGGGCCGATTTCCAGGACCATTCTCCAGCAGTTCGAGACGTTGAGACAGGATGTCCGATGCCGAGCCGGTGCCCACAAACAGGGAGATCGCCCATGATCCGGTACGATGACCACCACCAACGCCACCCCGCCCCCAGCACAAGGACGTGATCATGTCGATCGACCTGAGTGACCGGCCCGACACGCGACGAATGGGATGGCTCGGGACATGGTTCGGCCGCCATGTCCCCGTCGCCGCGCCCGCGTTCCGATCGAGCGAATCGAAACCGGGCCACCGATCGGTAACGGGCGTCGAGGCGGTTCAGGGCTTCGTCGACGAGCTGATTTCCCGGGATCGTTACGCCTTCGTCCTGCTGAAGTCGGCCGCCGACCACGTTGAGGACGAGGTGACGGGCCTTGCCTGGAAGGCGATCAAAGCGCAAATGGCCCTCGTTCCGGGTGGCTTGCTGCCGATCGTCCGCGGCAACGGGGCAGAGGAGGTCGACGAGGTCGCTCCCTTCTACCTCGACCGTCAGGCCGTGACCAACCGCCAGTTCGAGCGGTTCGTGGCGTCGGGCGGCTACGACGATCTGGAGATCTGGCCTCGCGAGATCTGGCCCAGCGTCCTGCGGTTCACCGATCGAACCGGCCGGCCCGGCCCCTCAGGCTGGAGCGACGGTCGGTTTCCGGCCGGCAAGGCCGATCACCCGGCCGTCGGCATCTGCTGGCACGAGGCCGCGGCCTACGCGCGATGGGTCGGCAAGCGGCTGCCGACCGCGGCCGAGTGGCAGAAGGCCGGCGGCTGGCCCGAACAGCTCGGCGGGGGCACCTGCACGCGATATCCCTGGGGAGACCTGTTTGATCCGTCGCGGGCGAACCTCTGGGCCAGCGGCCTGGGCGCGACGACGCCGGTCACGGCCTTTCGAAACGGCGACACGCTCAACGGCATCCATCAGATGACCGGAAACGTCTGGGAGTGGCTGGACGACGTGCTCGACACCATCCCCTGTCGACACGGCACGACCTTCCAGTCCTGGCGGCCGATGCGACGGATCATCGGGGGGGCCTTCGATACGTATCTACCCAGCGAGGCCACCTGCCACTTCGTCACCGGCCAGGAGGAGCTCGACCGCCGCGACAACATCGGGTTCCGCTGTGCCCTCTCGATCGATCGGCTGAGACCCACCCCCTGTCCCTCTTGACGCCCCGAGGTGATCGACCATGCCATACTCACCAACCAGTTCCCGGGGGGCCGTCGTCCCCGCTTGTCCGATGTGCGGCGGACACGTGGGTGCCTCGAATTGCAGCGATTGCTTCGCGCCGATGGAGATCATCGAGTCGATCCTCGGGCGCGGCCAGGCCCCGCGTTACATCGGCATCCTGGGGCCGAGCGGGGTCGGCAAGACCGTCTATCTTGGCATGCTGCTCGACCTGCTGGCGCAGGCGCGGGGGGACTGCACGGCGTGGCGCGGGGCTCGTTCTCGCTCTCGCTGCACCGCAACGTCATGCTCGCCCTGGAGAGCCAGCGGTTCCCCGAGAAGACCCCATCGGAGCCCGACCGCTGGCAATGGGCCCATTGCGAGGTCACCGCCGGGGACCGCCGCCGGCCCCGCATCGACCTGGTCACTCCCGACGTCGCCGGTGAGGCGGTGATGGCCGAGATCGAGCACCCCAGGACGAACCTGACCATCCGCGCCCTGATCCTCCGCTGTTCGGGCCTGGTCGTGCTGGTCGATGCCCTGGAGGTCATCGCCGGTGGCCAGGGCCAGGAGATGTTCGCCATGCAACTGGTCACGTATTTGGATTCCCTGCACTCGGCCCGTCGCCGCAAGGTGGACACGCCGGTGGCCCTGATCTTCACCAAGTCCGACCTTTGCGAGACGCCCATCGACGACCCCGACGCCTTCGCGCAATCACGCCCCGGCCCTCTGGCGGCTCTGCGAGGCGCACCTGCGACGGTTCCGCTTCTTCCGTTGCGGCATCGCCGGTTCGTGCGGCCGGCTGGTCGATGACGACGGGATGGAGAGCCTCGTCCCCCTTCGCATCGAGCCTCGCGGAATCATCGAGCCCTTCGCCTGGATGATCGGGCGGATCGGTTGAACCCCGGGCGAGAGGCCCCCTCGCATGTGGACCGAACAGGCGATCTTCACGTCGATCGCGCGGGCGGGCCAGGCCGGCTACCACGTCGTGAGCCGTTCCGCCGGGGTCGGCGACGCCGACGTCCGGGCCCTGTCGACGTGGTCCCCCGCGCACGGGGCCCTGATTGTCGATGCGTCCAACCGGACGAGCGTCAACTTCCACCCGCTTCCCGAGGGGCGATTCGCGCTCTCGAGGACCTGCGAGGGACCACCCGAGTACAGCGGTCGGGGCGGACGACAGCTCTATACTCACGTCTTGATTCTCGATGAGCCGCTTCTCGAACGATCCGGCTCTCAGCCGATCGCGATCTATCGAGACGCCCTGGCGCTGGGGCATCTCCACTATCGACAGGAGCCGGCGCCGACCCTCCCCGCGGTCCGCCTGACCGGCTCGTATCGCAACCGCTCTCCGAAGGACTGGGAGGACCGCGCCCGAGCGCTGAAGCGAACGGACCTCCGCGCGCTTCTCGGTCCCCTGGCCGGTCGCGAGTTTCTCCGCTTACGGCATGTCGGGAACCGCATCCAGCTCGCGGAATGCTTGCTCGGTCTCGCTCCCCGAGAGGTCATCGCGACGTTGAGCATTTCGACAAGCCTCCATCCCTCCCCATCCCGACCGTACCAGCTCAGCCTGATCGGTTGACTCAGGGTACCAGTCCCGCTCCGTCGAAGACCTGGGCGTTGACCGTCCGGGGTAGGGTCGGGTCAGCGTCGTCCGCGACCCGCAACCCACCGTTCCGGAACCGTCCACGAATCGAGGTTTCCGACATTCCGATGGCGGGTTGCTCGTCGCGGACGACGCTGACCCACCCTACGAATCGGGTTTCCGACAGTCTTCGATGGTGGGTCGCTACGGGGAAATGGGGACGAGGCACCGGCCGAATTCGCCCGGCCAGCCCCATTTGCTCAACCCGGGAACCGTTCCGGATCGACTCTCAGGGGCGGGGAGTTCCTCCCCGTCATCCGCTCGTCGTCGGCCGTCAGGACCGGCACCAGCTCTCCGTTTCGCGCCGCTCGGTCGTGAAACGCTCGGGGCCCGGAACGTTGTCCCGAGGGAACGACCCCGGCCCTCGGACGTTGGAACAACCGCGCCACGACCTGACCGACGGTCTCGGTGGGCAGGAATGAGGCACAGCCGACCAGCATGATCAGGCCGAACGTCCACATCCCCAGGCAGGCCCCGATCCCCAGATGCAGCGCCACCCCCCCGACCAGCATCAACGGTCGCAAACGGGGCCGCCAGATGAGGAAGGCGAAGGAGACTTCCCAGAGGACCGAGATATGCGTCATCAGGTTCAGCAGGTGCGGGTGCCAGGCCAGCCAGGTCATGTCGGTCGACTGATACTCCAGGTTCGCGAACGCCCGCCACATCGCCTCGCCGCTCCACCAGGCCTCGCCCTGTAGCTTCGAGACGCCCGCGAAGAAATAGATGACGCACATGTGGATGTTGATCAGCCTCAGCGCCAGGTTGGCCCCCGCGCTGGGGGCCGGGCGCGTGGTTGCCGACGCCCCGCGACGGCGCCCCGATAGCCAGCGATCAACCGAAAGCGCCGCGCCGCTGGCCCGATCGCCAGGTACAGCGTCAGCATGATGTTGATCTGATCGAGGCCGAACGTCGCCATCGGCACGCGATGGGCATACGAGGTCGCGACGATCAGCGCCAGGATCGAGGTCACGCGGGTCCACAGTCCGATCGTGAACAGCCCCAGCGCCACCATCGAGAGCGTGTGCGCGAGCCACGCCCACTCGCCGGGCACCCACCACCAGAATGAGCAGGCGAACTGGTCGAGCTGGACCGTCCGCACCAGCTCGACACTGAGCCATCCCGACGGGCCGAAGAAGCTCCCCAGCGCCAGGCCCCACACGGCATGCGTGTAGAGCAACATGAGGCCGGTCAGGATGCGAATGGCCCCGAGCAAGGTCGGGTCGGCGGGGGCGTACCAGAACGCATTCCAGTCCCGGGCCAGCGTACGCGCGGTGTCGGCCAGGGGACGGAGAACCGGGCTCAACGGTCGTCGCATGGGAAGACCCCCAGAGGTTGCTCCTCGTAACTTTCCGCGTCATCCAGCCGGCCACCGTCGCGAACCCGCTCCTTCGTCGGCAGCAGGTGCGTGACCTGCGTCAATCGGACTTCCTTCGCACCGAACTCGTGGCCGATATGCTGGGCATACGAGTCGTACCAGATGTCCTGGAGTTCCTCCGGCGCGTCGCTCATGTGCTCGGTCAGCATGAAGTGTCGGTGGTAAAGCAACCGCGGCCAGGTCCCCCGATCCGGGATGCGACCCTTGACGACCGTGCCGTCGCCGCGCAACGCCTCGTAGGCGAGCAGCGTGCTCTCGGTCGGCTCGGGCGCGAAGAAGTGGTATCCGTGGTCCAGGTTGAGAACCTGCAAGTAAGGGTGAACCAGCCCCCAGGCCGACCGCACCAGTCCGGAACTCGGGCTCACCGACGCCGGGGCGATGAGGATCGCCGCGACGTGGAACACGAGCCAGAGACTGACGACCCAACGCAAGCGATGGCCTCCCGGGCCCGGCTGGGCCTCCGGGACGGCGTCCGCCGGAAATGAACCTGCGAGCGTATCCATCACGTCGTGTCCCCATTCAGGCGAGCCGCGGAATTGAGGATGGCCGGGGGTGGCGGCTCCATCCGACTCCCCCCGGCGACTTCGGGCAACAACAGGTGAGATCCGGGGCGCCGAACTGCCAGGGGCCCCGACTCACGGGTTTTCAGTAAGAGCCACCGCTGGAGCCGCCGCCGTGGTGCTTGCTCAGGAAGCCGCCACCACCGCTGGAGCCACCGCTGGAGCCGCCGCCGTGGTGCTTGCTCAGGAAGCCGCCACCGCTGGAGCCACCGCTGGAACCGCCGCCGTGGTGCTTGCTCAGGAAGCCGCCGCCACCGCTGGAGCCACCGCTGGAACCGCCGCCGTGGTGCTTGCTCAGGAAGCCGCCACCACCGCTGGAGCCACCGCTGGAACCGCCGCCGTGGTGCTTGCTCAGGAAGCCGCCACCACCGCTGGAGCCACCGCTGGAACCGCCGCCGTGGTGCTTGCTCAGGAAGCCGCCGCCACCGCTGGAACCACCGTGCGAGCCGGCCGTCACCGTCTCCGCTCCGCAGAGAATCAGGCCGAACGCGCTCAGTGAGGCGACCGCGAAAACCGTGCGACGCAGTTTCTTCATGGGATCCTCTCGTGATGCAATGTCTCTTAACCGTGGTCTCTGACACGCCGATCCGACACACAGCCGCTGCTGCCGTCGAGGCCGGCCCTCACCAACCAAGTTGCCTAAACCCCAGACACATCAAGCCCGGGTTCTTGATGTCGGGGCAACCTTGAGAATTAGGAAATTTGGTAGGGTTGGCTAGCCTGGCCAGCCCAAGCATAATAGGTAATACAGGAAAGACAACTCCTAACTCGAAATCTCGCGGATAATCTCCCAGCGTCCCCCGCAGGAATGAAACCGCCGGCGCATACGTCGATCGGTTCGACCTGAGGGTCGAGGCCGTCTCCGCCATTTGTAGGTCAGGATTTCGCCTGACGGCTTCCTGCCCGGCCCGGAACGATTCCACGAACCTCGAAAGCCGGCCCGACGAGGCCCGCGGAGGACGACAACCGGCGTCGGTCATTCCCGGCCGAAGGCCCGATTCAGTTCGGCGATCGCCTCGACGGACATCGGGACCATCGGCCCGAGGGGAGCGGAGTTGATCATGGCCTCCGCGGTCGATTCCAGCACTTCCAGCCGGTCGAAGGCGTCCAGCACGCTTGTTCCGCAGACCTGAACGCCGTCGTTCTCCAGGATCAGGACCGGGTTGCGCATCGAGGTCCGGGCGGCCAGGGCTCCGGCCTCCTCGAACTGGAGGCCGATAGGGGACGCGCCGAACCTCGCGCAGGAAGAGGTAGCTTTCGGGGATGGTCCGGGCGTCGAGCGTGGCGGCGGTCACGCTGAACGCCGTGGCGTTGACGGGATAGGCGGTGACGATGGCCTGGACCTCCGGGTGGGCCCGGTAGATGGCCTGATGGTTCAGCGCCGCGCTGCTCGGCGTCTTGCCGGCTTCGGGCGCCCCGTCGTGCAACAGCACGATGTCGGCCAGGTCCAGGTCGCTGCGATCGACCCGATGCGGCGTGATCAGAAACGAGTCGCCTTCGAGACGGACGGAGAAGGCCCCCTGGGTGCTGATCATCAACCGCTGGCGATAGCTGCGGCTGGACGAACTCGCAGAGTTGACGCCGCAGCTTCCTTCTCGATGACTGGGACCGGCCCCGGTCGCGGGACGGGCGGTTCAGAAACCAGCGGTCGAGGCCGGGCGGCCTGCGCGTCGTCGAGGTACGTCACCTGGCCGAGCGGGCCGGCCTTGATGATGGTCTTGGCGCAGAACTCCAGGGTCTCGAACCGCTCGAACGCCTCGCGCAGACTGGTCCCGCCGGTCACGACGCCGTGGTTCTCCAGCACGACGCAATCCGTTCCCCGCGCGAAGGTAACGGCGATGTTGCGGCCGAGGGCCTGGCTGCCCGGCAGGGCGTACGGCGCGAAGCCGACCTCGCCGCAGACGCGACGGGCCGTCGGTAGCAGCCTCGTATCGGGCACGCGACCGCAGATGCTGAAGGCCACCAGGGCGACCGGGTGGGCATGAACGATCCCGCGCAGTTCGGGGCGTGCCTCGTAGATGGCCCGGTGAAACGGGAACTCCGACGACGGCGGGTGCCGTCCGTCGGTCGTCCCGTCGGGACGAACGCTCACGATGTCGTCGCGGGTCAGGCGGCCCTTGTCCACCCGCGCCGGGGTGATCCAGACGGTGCCGTCCTCGTCTCGGATCGAGATATTGCCGCCGGAGGTCGTCGTCATCCGGTAGCGGTACACCCGCTCCATCGTCCGCATGATCGCGTCGCGCGGGTGGACCAGTTCGTTGCGGCTTCCCATGACGGGTTCCTCGGAACGCGGAAGGCATCGCATCGCACCGGCGGTCCGGGATCCGCCGTCGGTACGGGCCCAAAATCGGGGCCACGCCGTACCATAACCGATCGCCCCACCGAACGCGCGGGGCTGGAGTTGAGGGACAGGGTCATTCCCAGGTTCGACCTGGCACGGAAACCGGGAGGGCGAGGCTCCGTCCGACGCTTCTGGTAATTCCCGGGAGGTCGAGACTCCTGCCGAGCGTCTGGTAATTCCCGGGAGGGCGAGGCTCCGGCCGAGCCGCCCATCCCAGAAGCTCGGCGGGAGCCTCGCCCTCCCGGGACCGTTCTCGGGTGGCTCGGCCGTGACCGTGCCCTGTCGGAAACCGGCCCGGGAATGGCCCTGTGTCGATACCGCTGTCGGTTGCGAGGCGGCGCCGCGACCGTTAGATTCGGTTCCGTCCGGGCGGGAACTTCCCGATCTGGACGGAACGGGCCCGAACGGAGAAACATATGCCCATCACACGACGCTCAATCGGGATGGCCCTGGCAACGGTCCTCAACATCGTCATGGTGGTCCCCTGTCCGGTCCTGCGTGCGGGAACGAACGAGGGCGAGAACCCGATCCAGGTTGAGAACGCTCGCAAGGGAACGAGCGACTGGATGCTGGACAACGTCGAGCCCGCCCCGGCGGAGAACCCCGACGCCACCTTTGCCCGGCGACCGGTCGATCGAAGCCTATGTTCGCGGGCGAGCGTTCGTCCCGGCGACGCGCTGACCGTCCACGTCAGCACCGACCCGCCGGCCCCCTACGACGTCGACATCTATCGGATGGGGTATCTACGGCGGCAAGGGCGGCCGGCTCGTCCTGTCCATCGGCCCGCTCGAGGGGGTCGATCAGCCCACCCCGGACGACGGGCCGAAGAACCTGATCGAGTGCCGATGGGACCGTCCGTTCACGCTGAAATCCCCGAGGACTGGACCAGCGGCGTCTATCTCGGCAAGCTGACCACCTCGACAGCGGCTATCAGTGCTACTTCGTCTTCATCGTCCGGGATGACCGTCCCGCCGACCTGATCTTCCAGTGCTCCGACCTGACCTGGCAGGCGTACAACCGCTGGCCCGGCTGGCGGTCGCTCTACGACTGGGAGGGGAACCGCTGGCACACCGAGCCCGGCGCCGACGTCGGGTTCGATCGCCCGTACTCGCTCTACTACAACGGCTTACCTTGCCAAATTCAACCCCCTGACCAACGGTTCGGGCGAGTTCCTGCTGTGGGAGTTCCCGCTGGCCTTCTGGCTGGAAAAGGAAGGGTACGACGTCACCTACATCTCGAACCTCGACACCCACGCCGACCCCGAGGGCCTGCTCCGGGCGAGGGGTTCCTCTCGGTCGGCCACGACGAGTACTGGACCCATCGCGATGTTCGACAACGTGTCCGCGGGCCCGCGACGCCGGGGTCAGCCTGGCGTTCCTGTCGGGAAATTCGGTCTATCACACGATCGACCTCCGACCCGCCCCCGACGGCCGACCCGCACCGCATTTTCGGCCGGGTCGAGCAGTTCCCCGACGAGGAGCGACTCATCGGCGCCACCTCGTATGGCGTCGGCCTGGGAGACTGGGTCTGCCGGCAGCCCGATCACTGGCTGTTCGCGGGGACCGGGATGAACGAAGGGGATGCGATCCCGGACCTCGTCGGCTGGGAGTACCACGGCCCGCCGCTGCGTCGCGGCCCGGACCTCGTCGTCCTCGCCTCCGGCGCCGCTCAGCTCCGAGGAGCCGCCCCATTCGCCGCCACCCTCTACGCCGGCCCGAAGGGCAACCTCGTCTTCAACGCCGGCACGTGCTGGTGGAGCATGGTCCTGTCCTCCCCCCCGGCTTCCAGAACCCGCCGAACAAGGACTTCACCCAGGACGACCCGCGCGTCCAGCGGATGACCCGGAACCTCCTCGACCGGATGATCCAGGGCGCGAATGTCGAGGAGCAAGGCCACTGAGGTGCGTTTCTGAGATCTCCCGATCGCCCTAAAGATACGTCGTATGGGTGGCCGGGGCAAAGTCTTCGTGCCCCGGAGGGAGACGCGATCGCCATCCGGGGCACGCTGCACTTTGCCCCGGCCACCCAAGCATCCTGTATGGGTGGCTCGGCGGGAGCCTCGCTCCTCCCGGAACCCGAGCTTGGAATGGTCCTGGTTCCCGGCCGACCCGACCCGACAACATCAACACCGCGCCTCGACCCTCCAGGAGACCCCCCGGTACGAGCCATGCCCAGCGAACCCGCCCCCCTGCCCCCGACGGGGCGTCTGCTGTCGATCGACGCGCTTCGGGGCTTCGACATGTTCTGGATCGTCGGCGGCGATCAGCTCGCCCGTGCGCTGGCGCGATGGTCGCATATCCGAGACGGGCGAACGGGTTACGACCCAGTTCGAGCACGCCGAGTGGGCGGGGTTCCGGTTCTACGACCTGATCTTCCCGCTGTTCCTGTTTCTGGTCGGGGCGGTCCTGCCGTTCTCGCTCGGCGAAGATCGCCCCGGACGATCGCCGGGCGGCGTATCTGGAGGATCGGTCGGCGGACCGTCCTGCTGTTCGCGCTCGGGTTGCTGTGCAACAACGTGCTTCAGTTCGACTGGGAGAACCTCCGCGTTGCCGGCGTGCTCCAGCGGATCGCGGTCTGTTACGGCATCGCGGCGGTGCTCACGCTGAACACCAACACCGTCGGCCGGGTCGTCCTCGTCGTGGGGACCTTGCTGGGATACTGGGCGCTCCTGGCGAACGTCGCCGCCCCCGGAGGTACCCCCGGCGACTACTCGAAAGCGGGCAACCTCGCCGGTTGGGTTGATCGCAACTACTTGCCCGGAAAGATCCTGGAGCCCTACTACGGACTAGGTGACAACGAGGGCCTGCTCTCGACGATCCCGGCGGTGGCGACGACCCTGCTCGGCGTCCTGGCCGGGGGGTGGCTGCGGTCGGACCGCCGGCCCTGGACCAGGGTCGCCGGGCTCCTCGCGGCCGGGCTCGTGGCGCTCGCCGTCGGTGTTCTCTGGGGCTCGTCCTTCCCGATCATCAAGAACCTCTGGACGAGTTCCTTCGTGCTGGTCGCCGGCGGGCTGAGCCTCCTCCTGCTCGCCCTCTTCCACGCGGTCATCGACGTGCTTGGCTGGAGCCGCTGGGCGTTCTTCTTCGCCGTGATCGGTGCGAATGCGATCACCATCTACGTCGTGCCCCGGTTCGTGGACTTCGAGAAGATCGCCCAGTTCTTCCTCGGCGGGGTGTACCGACTGGCCGAAGTGCATGTCTCATCCGACTTCGGATGGTCCTCGCCGCCGTGGGCGTCCTCGCCGCGGAGTGGCTGTTCCTGCTCTACCTGTACCGTAACCGGATCTTCCTGCGCGTCTGACGTGCCCGTCGGCCGGCCCTCTCCAGTACAGAGACATGGGAGGTTCTGTGCAACAGGGAGGGCGAGGCTCCCGCCGAGCCAACCATTCCGGAAGCTCGGCGGGAGCCTCGCCCTCCCGACAAGCCCGACGGCTCGGCGGGAGCCTCGCCCTCCCGGCAAGGACCGGTTGGCACAAGAACTTCCGTGGCTCTGCGCGAGCGACCGCGATCGCGCCTCGAAAGAACAGCAACAGTTCGCGTTTCGCGGTCAGCACATGAAGCCGGACGAGCCGCAGGTTATTTCCCGCAAAGCGGTTGTGTCGATTTCGCGATATTGCCCGTCGCGTTCGAAAGCCCGCCGGTTCCGAAAGAAACACCAACAGTCGAAATCTCCCCGACGCCCTGGTTCCCCCGATCAAATCCAGGTCCCCCGATCAATTCGGGGGTGGCCCGAGGCGGGCGAGTCGCCGGGGGGGAGACCGCGGGCTCGACCTCAACGGCTCAGCAACTGCTCATAAAGCTCGATGTGCTTGCGGGCCAGGACCTCGGCACTCTGCTGGCGCTCGGCCTCCAGGCTCCCGGCCCGGAGACGGTCGGCGAGGTCGGGTTCGGTGAGGACACGGCGGATCGCCCCGGCCCAGGAAGTCGGTTCCATGTCATGGACCAGCAGGCAATTCTGTTCGTCGCGGATCGCGGGCTCCTCGTGGGGCGGGGGGGTCGTCAGGACCGGCAGGCCGAATGCCCAGCCCACCTTGAGCGACGACCGCCGCACCGACGCGCCATCCGAGAACGGCAGCACCATCATGTTCGACTGGGCGAGCCTCGTCCGGAGCCGGCGGTCCTGGACCGGGAAGCCCCCTGGGAAGGACACCCAGTCGGCCGAGAGCCGGCGAGCCAGGGCGGCGTGATCGGCGTTGGTGGTCGGATCGAAGGGGCCGATGACCTCGAAGGTCAGTTCGGGGAACTCCGGCCGCAGCAGCTCGATCGCGTCGTAAACGGCCCCTAGCGACTTCAGGGCGTTGAGGAAGCCGAAGGTCGTGATCCGTCCCGGGACGACCTTCACGCCCCAGGAGGGGTCGGCGGGGGGCACGGTATTGACGGTCCACCAGAGGTGGTCCACCTCGCGGCCGGCATGGTCCCGACACCGTTCGGCATTACGGCGGTCGTGGGCGATGACCGTCGTGGAGCGCTGGACGACGTCGATCGTGTGCCGGACGGTCGGTAGCTCGATGTGGAACTCGTGCAACGAGGTCACGACGGGGCGTGGGGCGACGGCCTCGGCGACCCGCACGGCGGCGTCCGACTGGTGCAGCGTATGAATCTGATCCTGGATGTGAACCAGGTCGGGGCCGAGTGACCGGACGACCCTCGCCATTAGCCGGATGCCCCGCTCGTTCAGGAAGGCGTTCGGCCGGATGACCGGCACCCCGTACACGTAGGTCAGCGGCGACCGAACTCGACCGGGGCGACGGCTGACCCAGATCCAGCGCCAGTCGGGTCGCTGGCGCTTCAATTCCCGCATGAGCGACGCCGTATGGTCTCCCACGCCATCCATCTGGGGCGGGGCATTGCCGCTGAACATCACCACGCGTGGTCGACGCCGTCGTTGCCCGGGTTCCTCGGATTGACCCATGTTTCGTGCTCGCTGGTCAGCCTGGCGGGACTCGCCGCCCCCACGGGGCGTCCTCATCGCGTCGAGGGTCGCCTGGGCCTCGCACGTTCGGTTCCGCCCCGCACGGCCCCCGCCCTGGCGCGCAAGGTCGATCACCAACCGGAAGAACGGCGAGACGCAACGTCTCGACGACGCGGGCGAACCCATTCGGATTCGCACGGGAAATCGCCTGGGATTGTATGCTCTCGACATCGGGCCTTCCAGCCCGGCGACGTCCTGGCGTTGCCCGGGATCGTCGCGAGCGGTCGCGGGACCGGCCGGCCCGTTCCGGCAAGACGAACCGTCGCCCCCGATTGACCCGTGCGCCAGCGCCTTGATAATCGTGGTAGATCATGAGCTGGGAGAGCGTCGCGTCGAACGCCCCCCGCTCACACATCCTCGACGGCCACGCGCGTCGGATTCGAGCGCGCTGTCCGTACCGATTCCCCTCGGTTTCCTTGTCCTGTCTTCGATGAGGTCAGCCCGTTGAACCTGTTGGGCCATGCGCGGAAGTTCCTGGGAAGCTTGGGGCCCGGAGCCTCCCAAAGCTCAGTACTACCGCGTCACGTGCCCGGAAGGCCACGCCGTGCGTGGTCAGCGCACCGAGGGGTATCAGGCCATTCGCTGCCCGGGTTGCGGTGAAGGGCTGTTCGTGCTCCCGCGGAGCCCCCTTCCCGAGCCGCCGGCGCCGGTCGTGGACCGTCCCCGGAAGTGCGCGGAGGTCCCCGAGACGGTCCTTGAGGCGCCGATCCCGTGGACCGACGCGCCTCCTCAGTTCACGACGGGGGATGCCGGGCCGCCCGCGGAAATCGAGATCCAGTGGGAAGACGAGATGCCCGATGCCGGCCCGACGTCGGTGGCGGTCCCGGCGAACGAGCCGCCCCCTCGGCCCGGCCCGGCCGGAACCACCCGCGCCCACCGATGTACCGGCGGGCCCGACGAATCGTGGTTCCCGCCCCTCCCGAAAGCCGCCCGGGGCCGCGGCGCCTCGGGAGCGTCGCACTCCTTCAATGCGATCGGTCGAGGAGAGTTCCCATCCCCAAATCGCGCTGCCGCCCCGACCGAGCTTCGCGGAACGAACCCAGCGTCATCGCCACAAGCTCATCATCGGCGGCGTCTTGCTGTTCGTGGTCGCCACCATCGGCTTCAGCCTCTTTCAACGCCGCCTGGAGAACCTGCCCCGGGTTGCCGAGGTCAACCGGATCGACGGCCTGAAGGCCCTCGAAACGGGCGTCTTCGACGTGGCGAAGAAGAAGCTCGCCGTGGCTGCCGACGCCCTCGAAACCCTGCGCGACCCCGACGCCGCCGAGGTTCGTCAGGCCGCCCGGGAGGCCGCCATATTTGCCGATCTGGCGAGCCTCTCCCTGGAAGAGATCATCGAGCAGGTCGCGACCCGCCCGGAAGGCCAGGAGTGGTTCGAGACCTACCACAAGGGCCGTTCGGTCCTGATCGACGCCCACCTCGACGTCTCGCCTCGCGGCCAGCGAACCCTCGACTACCGGATCTTCGCCGGCACCAAGCGCGGCTGGCTGGACCTGGCCGATTTCCGTTTGCTCGAAGGGAAGCCCGACGGCGAGCCCGTCACCTTCGGCGCCCGACTCAACTCGGTCCAACTCGACGAGAACGGACAGTGGCGGGTCGTCTTCGATCCCGAGAGCGGTGTCTACCTCAGCACTCCCCAGGGTTGGGACGGGCTCGAGGCCCTGGGATGGCCGGCCCGGGGCGCCGCCCTGGAGGACCTCTGACATGACGCCGCTGATCGCCATCCGCGCCTTGCTGGCGACCCTGGCCGTCCTTCAGGCCAGCGTGGAGAATGTCGGCATCGAGGACCTCGGCAGTCAACCCGGCCTGGTCGGGAAGCTGGTGGCCGTCGATGCCCGGATCGATCGGGTGGATTATCAAAAGGACCGGGGCTGGAACCAGTTGCGGCTTCAGGGCTCGCCGGTCCTCTTTCGCCTTCCGGATCGGCTCGCGTTCTCGTCGCCCCCCTCGCAGAAGGCCGCTCGCGTCCAGGGGCTCTTGCGCGAGGAAGGGGGACGACGGGTCGTTGACGTGACCGCCGTCGAGTTGTTCCGTTCCGATCTCGACCGGCTGGAGCAGGGCCTCGCCGCCCTGGCGCCGCAGGATGCCAGAACCCGAGACGCCTGGGCACGATGGGCGGAATCGAGGGCCGACCAGTATGACGATCCCGCGTTGCGATCGCGGGCGCGCGAACTGGCCGGCGACGCCATCCGGATCGAGGCGGATCGTCCCGACGCGCTCAAGTCCCCGGATCGCCAGATCGAACTGGCCCGGAAGGCCCGCGGCCGCCATGTTCCCGCTCCGGTCCCGGCGTCGCTCATCCACCGAGCCTTGCGACAACGACTGCCGACGATCACGAACCCCGTCGAGGCGGACCAACTGGTGACTGTGGCCCGCGACCTGCTTCCCGACGAGGCGAAGTCTCCCCAACGGGTGGATCTCGCCGGCTGGGAGGCGGCGTATGCCAACGACCCGGCCGCGGCCTATCGTCGCGCCGGCCCGGAGGCTCGCGCCGCGATGGACCGACAACTGCTGGCCGCGGCCATCCGGAAGTCCCTGGAACTTCAGGTCGCGAAGGAGCCGAACCGCGCCCTGGCCCTGGCCGATGAGGCCGCCTCCGCGTTGCCGGATTTCCCCGACCTGGCTCGGGACCTCCGCCGACGTGGCCTGGAAGCCACCGACGTCTCCACGCTACGGCTCGACGAAGCGCAGGCCCGCGCCCGGGCTTACGAAACGCTCGGTCAGCCCGGTCAGGCTCGCGACCTGCTCCGTCGCTGGCTCGACGACCAGCGCACGAGTCGTCTGAGCGCCACCGATGCCGAGGGACGCATGCTCCTGGCCGAGCAGTACGAGCGGCTCATCGACGACCGTTCGACGGCCGTCGCCTTGCTGCGCGAGGCCTGGACGATCGATCCGGGGGCCGAACGCATCGCCGACGCCTTTCGCCGTCGTGGATATCGACTCATTGATGACGCCTGGGCGGCCCCCGAAACGGCCGCGACCGCGAGCTCGGCTGCCGGTGAGGAGACGGGTGCGAAGGCCAACCGGCCCGCCGCCACCGGAGCGGTTGGCCTCGATCCCTACAAGGGACTGACGCGCCGGGAAGTCCTGAACCTGGGGATCAAGCCGACGCGGGTCGCCCGAACCGCCACCCAGGGCCAGATCCGCGAACAATGGATCATCGAAGGCGACTCCATCAAGGGAAACCTCTACATCAACTTCGTCCAGCGCCCCGGCGTTCCCAACGCGATCGCCATCTCCTCGTATCGCCAGAACCCGTAGACCGTTCGCCACATTCGGCCGGCGATCACCCCGACGAAATTGCCGACGGGGGAACCTTCCGCATTGGGCGGGCCCGTCGCCAGGAGATCGGTTCGCGCCAAATGATGCGGCCTGTCCCCGAAATCAACGCGCCGAGGCATTTCTTCAACCGGGTGGGTTGCCTTCAGTTGGTTCAGACGATAAAGTACTCTGCCTTCACTCTTGACAAGCACGCGATTCTCTCTCTCACCCGAACCCAATTCGTACCGAGATCCATCACCGACGACCCCGCGAGAGCACTGTCCCGCCCATAACCTCCCACCGCCGGGCCCGATAAATCTCGCCGGATTTTCCAAACCAATGAGTTACCTGCGACGTACTAGCGGTGTCGGTCGGCGAATTCGCTCGTTGATCCTTGTTCGCGGCGCATGATTTGCATGTCGCCCCTGGAGATACGGGCCTGGGCTCGATAAACCGTGCGAGACGCACCGGAGGTGTGATATGGCCCGGAAAGATGCATTGCTTCGACTCCATGCGCGGCTTGTCGCCCGTCGTGACGCCCTGCGGAAGGCCCTGAGCGGCGACCTGGATTCCCTGCGGGCCTATAACTCGACCTTCGAGGTCGGCGACCAGGTGGACGCCGCGGTCGACACGGCCAACGACGAGATCAGCTCGCAGCTTGCGGAACTGGAAAGCCGGGAACTCGAGCAGATCGAACATGCCCTCCAGCGCATTGTCCACGGTCACTATGGCCGTTGCGAGTACTGTGGCGAGAAGATCGCCGAGGCGCGGCTCAATGCCCTGCCCTACACCAACTCGTGTATCGACTGTCAGCGCGAGAACGAACGCCTGGGCTACGGCATGGAGCGGGCCCCGAACGTCGATGCCCGCTGGGCGAAGCTCGATGACAAGGGGATGGAAGAGAACGATCGGGACATCAACCTGAGCGACTTCGAGATGGACATGAGCGAGTCGGGCCGCTAATCCCGTCCCGCATCCAACGAGTGCTCGATGTCCCGAGCCTCACGCGAATCCGCCGCCGATGGCCACCCGGGCCATCGGCGGTTTTTCGTTGTCTCGCCTTTAGTTGCGAACTTTCGGTGCCGCTTTGACCCGCGGATGGTTCAGACGGTATATTTCGTGGAAGACAGGATTTCCCCCAGCTCCTGGAAACGCGGCGGGCCTGGACTCGACGTTGCCGCTCGCGTCGCACGCCACCTGGACAGGAGATCGCCGATCATGGCTCGCGCCTCCACACCGCTGCTCCTTGGTGCCACTCTGGCCATCGGCGTTGCGATGGGTCTTGCCTTCGGCCAGCGCGGTCCGACGCTGTCCGCCCAGGCGACGGTTGCCTCGGCGAACCCTCGCCCCGGACGCCCGTGAGGCGAGCGTGCCGGGGGCTCGGGATGATGAGGCGCTCTACGGCGAACTCGATCGCCAGTACGATTTCTTCTCGCAGGTGGATCGCACCTTCGCACTGGTGTCCCGAACCGTCGCGCCGTCGGTCGTGCATATCGTCGCCCGCAAGCCCGGGTTCCGGGCGGGCCGGGGCAGCCGGGAGACGCGCTTTGTCGAGGAGACCGGCTCGGGGGTCATCGTCCGTCCCGACGGTGAGGCCGGCCTCTGTGTGCTGACCAATCACCACGTCGTCATGGGGGCGGAGACCTCCGACATCGGGATCACCCTGCTCGACGGGCGGGTCCTCCAGCCGATCAAGGTGTGGACCGACGCCAAGGCGGACATCGCCGTTCTGGAACTGGGCCGCGACGATTTGCCCGCCGCCCGGCTCGGCGACAGCGACGACGCCCGCGTCGGCACCTGGGTGCTCGCCCTGGGCAGCCCGTTCGGCCTGACCCACTCGGTCAGCCACGGGATCATCAGCGCCCGGAACCGCCACGAGGAAGAACTGGAGGAGGAAGGGGTCGAGAACCAGGAGTTCCTCCAGACCGACGCCGCGATCAACCCGGGCAACTCGGGCGGCCCGCTGGTCAACATGAGGGGGGAGGTCATCGGCATCAACACCGCCATCGCCTCCAGCGGCGGCGGCAGCGAGGGGGTCGGGTTCAGCATCCCGATCAACCTGGCGAAGTGGATCCTGAACGAGCTGATAAGCCACGGGCGGGTCAACCGGGGGCTCTGGGCGTGCGGCTTCAGGACGTCCACGCCCAGCGCGCCGTCGACCTCGGGCTCGACCGTCCTCGGGTGCGCGCATCCTCTCGGTGCAGGAACCCTCGCCAGCCTTCGCCGCCGACATTCGCAACGGCGATGTGGTCCTCCGGTACAACGACATCGAGGTCCTCGACATCAACCACCTCATCAACCTGGTGTCCATGACCCCGATCGGTCAGACGGTGGACGTGGTGCTCTGGCGCGACCAGCAGACGCTCAATGCCCGTGTGACGGTCGGCAGCCGCGACTCGTTGCTTACGCCGGAGCCGGCTTCCACAACAATTCCCGCCATCAACACCGGGCCGTCTCCGCCGCTACGACGTCCGACGGAGCCGGCCCCCGTTCCACCGACCCCGACGACCTCGCTGGAAGGAACGAGGCCGTGAGCGCGGGTACGAGCCCGCTGGTCGGAGCGCTGGCATGTCTTGTTGACGGAGATGGCCTGACCGCCGAACAGGCCCGGGCCGCGGTGGCCACCCTGATGGAGGGCGAGGCCCCGGAGGCGGTCATCGCCGCCTTCCTCACCGCCCTGCGAGTGCGCGGCGAGACCGCCGAGGTGCTCACCGGGGCGGTTCAGGCCGTCCGTGAGCGCATGACCGTACTGCCCGGTGAGTTCCCTCCTCTGCTCGACACCTGCGGGACCGGGGGGGATGGTGCCTGTACCCTCAACGTCTCGACCGCGACGGCCCTGGTCGTCGCGTCGTGCGGGGTTCCCGTCGCCAAGCACGGGAACCGCTCGGCCTCGGGGAATTCCGGTAGTGCCGAGGTGCTCGCCGAACTTGGCGTGGCCGTCGAGGCCGAGCTGCCGATCGTGGCCCGCTGTCTCTCCGAACTGGGCATCACGTTCCTGTTCGCCCCCCGGTTTCACCCGGCCTTGCGGCACGCCGCACCCGTCCGGCGACGACTTCCCTTCCGGACTCTTTTCAACCTGGTCGGCCCGATGGCCAACCCCGCCCGGCCCGATTACCAGCTTGTCGGGGTGCCGACCCCACAACTCGCCGACCTGATCGCGGCCACCCTGGCCCGTCTTCACGTCCGTCGAGCGGCCGTGGTCACCGGGCCGGACGGCCTGGATGAAGTTTCGCTGGCCGGCCCGACCCGAGTCCTCCGGGTGGACGCCGGCCGCGTCTCGACGGAGACCTGGGCCCCGGACGATTTCGGCCTGCCCATCGTCCACGCCGCCGACCTGCGGGTTGATGGTCCCACCGACAGTGCGTCGCGGCTGCGGGCCGTCTTTGCCGGAGAGCCGGGCCCGCCCGCGATGTCATCCTGGCCAACGCGGCGGCCGCGCTGCGGATCGCCGGTCGCGTGGAGGATCTGCCTTCCGGAGTGGCGCTGGGAGGGAGGCGATCGACTCGGGGGCCGTCGCCCGGTTACTGGATCGTTGGGTCGCGCTCAGTCGTTCGGAGACGTGACCCGCTCGATCCAGAGTTCCTCATAGACGTGGTATCCGCCCGGTTCGAACCCCAGCGCCCGGTAGGTCGTCTGGGCACGCTCGTTCTCGACCTCGACATAGAGCCGCAGGCCGACCACGTCGCCCCTCTCCAGCGCGTCCTGTCGAATCGCCGCGTGCAAGGCACGAAACACACCGCGGCCTCGAGCCTCGGTAACGACGTAGACGCTCTGAAACCACCAGAGCCAACCGTTGCGCCAGTCGCTCCACTCGCGACTCACCGCGGCCTGACCGACGGAGACGCCGTCCCGCTCGGCCATCCAGTAACGCAATCGCTCCGGGTCGGCCAGCGCGGCGGCCACGCCACGTTCCAGGACCGCGCGATCAAGCGTTTTCCGCTCCGTCTCCAGGGCCAGCCGGCGGTTGAATTCGACGATCGTGTCACGGTCCTTCGGACACGCGGAACGAATCGCGAGGGCGGCCCCATCGGCTGGTCGGTGGTCGCCGGTCAGACACGGTCGCTCCGCTTGGCGCGTGCCCGGCGGCTGGCCTCCTGGAGAATGCGGTTCTCCTCCTCGCTCAACGACTCGCGGCCTTGCTGGGCGATTTTCGCCAGGATCTCGTCGAGCCGCTCATCAAGGCCGTCCGGCTCCTCAGTATAGAACACGCTTGGTGTGTACCGCGTGCCCGTCGAGGAGGGCCGGGGCGTCGAGGACGTCGGCGACGCGGCCTTGCCCCGTGTCTCCGGTGAGAAGACCTTCAGTCGAGGGCGGAACCGCCGGCCATTGAGCAATTGCGACCAGCGCAGGTCGTAACTCTTGTATGCGTAACCGTAGGCGGCCCCCATCAGATGCGAGGCGAACGCGACTCCGGCGGAGGAGCCGCCGCTCAACTCTTGCATCAATCGAAAGAAGTCCATCCCGAGAAAGACGACCAGCAGCAACCAGATCTGCACCGGCAGGATGAAGAACAGCAGCACCTCCCGACGGGGGTAGTACATCGCGTAGATGACCAGCACGGCCATCACCGCCCCCGAGGCGCCGAGCATGGGAACGCCCGCCTGGCCTGGTCCCAGGTAATCCAGCGCGGCCCAGCCGAAGGTGCTGACAATGGCCGCGGTGACGTACATCAGCACAAAGTCGTACGTGCCGTAGATCGACTCGACTTCGCGCCCGGCGAACCAGAAGAACAGCATGTTGAACAGGATGTGCCACGCATCGAGGTGCAGGAACGCCGCCGTCAGCAGTTGCCAGACGTATCCCTTCTCGAAGATGTCGCGGCTGGACGCGGCGAGGAGCGAATCCAGCCGCGCATCGCGGAAGACCCAGCACAGCAGGAAGATGCCGACGTTGATCAGCAGGATGGCGCGGCAGGCGGGGGCGACGCCGGAGAACCAACCGCTGCCCGCGGTCTCGTCGCGATAGTACTCGCGGTCATAGATACCCATATTGGCCCCGGCGGACTGCGAGCCGAATGGTTGGCGGAGGCGAGAGGCTGCTGTTACCATCATCGGCCGGGTTGCCGAACCTGTCAACGGCTCTCGCGAGTTGAGGCGAATCCCCCCGCAACGAGATCGTTCCTGGTCCCAACCGCCCGGGCCATCCCCTCACCGGGGAACACGCGTCAACGCCAGGAACCCCCAACGTCGGGGCCCCCGAAGGTCGCGCTCGTCCGGCCGAACGGTCAGTCCGAAAGCATGGCCTCCATCGCCTCTCGACGGGTCGAGTAGAGGGGCCAGATCATGTCGAGCGAGGTGATCCGCAGCAGTTCGCGGGCTCGGGGGGAAACCGAGGCCAGGGCCATCTGCCCTCCCTTGAGCGTCGTCATCTTCCAGCAACGCAACAGGAGCGACAGAAAGGCGGACCCGAAATAGTCGATGTCGGACAGGTCGAAGACGACCAGAGGCGTCTCCTGATTCTCCAGCGGTTCGAGCATGAACCCGGCCGCGTCCTCGATCAGGCTCGAGTCGATGTTCTCCAGAGCCGGTGAGGTGATGATCAGCGTGATCTCACCGTGGTGCTCGATGGTGAATTCGTCGCGAGGGGTTGGCACGTTCATGACAGACCGCCCGGAGAGCAAGACACGATGCCGGAGTCAGGCCGACACGACGAAGTTGCATTCAGGGTATGGTCCCGCTCCACTCGAGGCAAGGGACTTCCCCCCGACCTTTCCCTCGTCCGTGGATTTCCCTCACGCGCGTGGAACCGGCGGCCCGGATCGTGAGAATCAGGACCGCCGGACAGGACGCTCACCACGCGCTGACTTCCACGCCGCAGCCATTCAGGCCGACGGGCGGCAATCCGAGAAGGCGCGGACGACCTCGTAGAGATCGGAACTGACCAGAACCTGATCGTCCTCGAAGTCTCGGAGCCACACATAGTTGTCCCGGTAGGCCTGCGCGAGCAGCGGATACAGATCCACCAGCCGGATCGGGACGCCCGGTTCCTGCGCCGTTGGGGGCCTCTTCCTCGATGCGCGGGAACACTCGCAAACGGGCAGTCGCCATCGGATCTCCTCCTCCGTGAGCTCGCTCCGACCCGGTCGCGTCGAGTGCGACAGAATGCCGGAGAGCAGGGGCTATGCGAACGGCCTTCCCGAACCCAAAAGGGAGATCGCCGACCGCAACTCGACATCGTGTCGTGTGACCGAGAACAGTGATCGGCCCTCCACCACCATCGACATCAAGGAAATCGTCCGGGACCTTCCGGTTTCAGGGGCCCAACAGCGGTGTTTCGACAGTTGCCAGGACCGCGCCAGCGGGATAGACTCAGGAGCAAGATGCGAATGGATCAGCAGTTAGACCGCTTCGGCTTAATTCGGTAACAGTCGGTGGGTTGATCGCTAAATTTTTCCTGATTGCGGGCCTTGAACCGCCTCGATTGGAGTGACGATGGACCTGGACCTGCCTCCGCTGCACGGGATCGTGCCCCCCCTGGCGACCCCTCTGAACCCGGACGAGTCGATCGACGCGGGCGGTCTGGAGCGTCTGATCGAGTTCCAGGTTGGGGCCGGCGTCCATGGGCTCTGGATCCTGGGCACGACCGGCCGGTTCGACCTGATTCCGGACGCCGCCCAGTCTGAAGTGGCGGAGACCGCCATCCAGACCGTGGCCGGCCGGGTGCCGATGGTCCTGAACGTGTCCGACATGGGCACGACGCGCACGCTCGCCCGCGCCCGGATGTTCGACGACCTGCCCTACGACTACTACGCCGCCCTGCCCCCCTGGTATCAGCCTATAACGCGGCCGGAAATCCTCGACTACTTCCGGACTCTGGCCGATGAACTGGCGAAGCCGCTGGTGATCTACAACGCCCCCTGGATCGTCAACCAGTTGACGTTCGACGAGTTACGCCGACTCGCCGAGCACCCCCGAATCGTCGGCTGCAAGGACGTCGGCCCCTGGCTGACCCGTACTCTGGAATGGCCGACCGAGGATCGCCGGCAACGGAACTTCTCCTATCTGCACGGCAACGACAACATCGCCCCCTCGACCGAGTCGGGTGCCGACGGGTTCGTCACGAGCCTGGCCAACGCCTTCCCGGAACTGGCCGTGGCGATCTGGGAAGCGGCTCGCTGCGACGACGCCGAGCGCGCGTTCCGCCTCCAGGCGCACCTGACCCGCCTGACCCGGATCTTCGCGTTCGGCCCGGTGCTCGCCTGTCTCGAGGCCGCCTGCCGGCACCGGGGCCTGTTCGACCGGATGCTGCCTCGTCCCCTGCGGTCTCTCGACGACGCCGCGGCCCGGCAAGTTGCCATGGTCATCGACGATCTCGGCGTTCATCCCGAAGGCCTCAACACGACCCGGATTGCTTCGTCTTGATCGGGCTCGAAACCGGGCCGGCCACACGGTGGGATCGCCTGAACAGAGGACCCCGCCGTTCTGAGTTCGCAATGGCTTCGCTCGACGAGCGAAGCCATTGCTGTTTGGCGACGCAACTGGTTTTCTCAAGGGAAGTTACCTGATCTCTCGACGTTCATTGGGTTCGTTCGGCGCCGCGGGCTGGCGGGGCCATCGTGGGGAGGGGATTGGAGGGCGCGGGCATGTGGGACAGCCGCCCTCGGCTGTCTCTTCGACGGGCGTGTGGGACAGCCGCCCTCGGCTGTCGCTTCAACTCTCGTTTCGACAGCCGGGGGCGGCTGTCCCACACGTTCCCTCTCGTGAGTTTTTATTTAGGCCCATCACGACAGGGTCGTTCCTGACCTTGGACGTTTAGAATGCATTCTCGTCGCCCTGAATTCGGGGGCGACAGGTCCGGGGGATTACGCTAAAGTTCGCGGCCAATGCGGCCGGGGGCACGGATCGCTCCCGAAGCGATGGGCCGGGCAGGCGCGAGGACACGAGCCGCCATGCCCGGTCAGGACAGTCGTTTCGATCCCCAGGGAGGAGGCAGGCGCATGGACGCGACTCGCTGTCGTCCGGTGGTCATCGGCCGGGGCATCCGGCTGGGGTTTGCGCTCGGGTTGGTGCCTTTGCTGACCGGGGCGAGCTATCGGACCCAGAACTTCACCGTCGAGGCCCCCTCCGCCGAGGCAGCGAAACGGGTCGGCGACCACGCGGAATCCTGCCGTAAAGCCATTGCAATCGCCTGGTTGGGTCGCGAGCTTCCCCACTGGACTCAGCCCTGTCCCGTGCGTGTGAAGCTGACCGGCGGCGAGGCGGGCGGGATCACCTCGTTCGGCTTCAACGGGGGACGGGTGTCGGACCAGGACATCTCGGTCGAGGGCCGGCTCGACCGCATCCTGGCCTCGGCGCTGCCCCACGAGATCACGCACACCATCTTCGCCGCCTATTTTGGCGGGCCCATGCCGCGCTGGGCCGACGAGGGGGCCTCGCTGCTGAGCGAGGACCGTCGCGAGCGCGTGCGACACGACGGGATCATCGCCAACGTCCTGGCCCGTCGTCGTCGACATGGCGCTCAAGGTTCTCTTCACGCAGGAAGAGTATCCGGACGACCTGATGGGGTTTTACGGTCAGGGTTACTCGGTGTCGAAGTTCCTGGTCGAGATCGGCGGACGGCCCCGGTTCCTGAAGTTCGTCCGGGAGGGGATGCGTCAGGGCTGGGACGCCGCGGCCCGGTCGCATTACGGTCTGGCCAACTGCCGGGAACTCGACCGCGCCTGGCGCTCCTGGTACACCGTCGCCGACCGAACCCGCCCCGCCACCGACGCCGGATCGGCCACCCTGGTCGTTCGGCCCAGTCGGCGGACGAACCCGCCGCGTCACGTTGAACCCGGACACGTCACGCGGTCGTCTGATCCTGGCGACTCAATTGGACCCTGACGCCCATTGGTTGAGAGAGATCTCCGGTCGACTGGGACGCGGCTCGATCAGACTGAAGCTGATGGGCTCGCGGCCCGAAGGGGTCGGAGCGGGACGAACGGCGTCCGCAAGCGGGCGGAGTTGGCGGCGGTCCGGCTCCCCTATCGGACGCGATCCGCAGCCCATCTCTTGACGGGGATCGGACCGCCGAGCCGGGTGCGAACTGATTTGGCCGCTGGCTTCCCTGCGAACACGCGCCTATCATCGGGTTCCCGTCCGGGGAACCCGTGTGCGATCCGGTCGTCGAGGGGGTACCGTTCGCGTCGGTCCAACCCGGTGCCGAACGCGGTCATGCGGCACGGCCCGAACTGGCCGGCTTCCGCCGATGATGCCGAAATCGGTGAGTCCGCCCGGGACGCGGGCCCCTCGGACGAGGAAACGACGCCTCTTCAGGATGCGTCGGGATGGTGGCCTCCTCTCGATGCACCGCTCCGCGGTGTCGAGGCGCCCGACGCCATCCGGGGTCCCGATCGACCCGGCACGGGAGAAACGACGATGAACAGCATCTGGTTCGCCGGCCTGCTGCCCCTGCTCCTGGCCGCGGCCCCCGTCCAGGACGAGGGCCCGGAGCCCGCCGATTCCGTCCCCGCGTCCAGCAACATCCGCGGCGCGGAGTACCCCCGGGTCCATCCCGACCTGCGGGTGACGTTCCGCATCAAGGCGCCGGACGCCCAGAAGGTCGTCTTCGGGTTCTTCGATGACCAGCGGTATCCCGCGGAGAAGGACGACGACGGCTTCTGGACCGCGACCACGGAACCCCAGGTGCCGGGGTTCCACTACTACCGGGTGTTCATCGACGGCGCGGAGGTCAACGACCCCTCGAGCGAGACGTTCTTCGGCACCGGCAAGATGACCAGCGGGATCGAGATCCCCGAGGAGGGCGTCGACTTCTACCTCCCCAAGGACGTGCCGCACGGCGAGGTCCGGGAGCGCTGGTACTTCTCCGAGACGACCCAGGGATGGCGCCGCATCTTCGTCTACACCCCGCCCGGCTACGACGACGGCGAGCAACGGTATCCGGTGCTCTACCTCCAGCACGGCGGCGGCGAGGACGAGCGGGCTGGCCGAACCAGGGGCGCGTCGGCTTCATCATGGACAACCTGATCGCCGAGGGGAAGGCGAAGCCGATGCTCGTGGTCATGGAGCAGGGCTACGCGCGCCGGCCCGACGACGCCGAGCCCGGCCGGGCCCCTCCGGCCGCCCCGACTTCAGCCGGATGTTCAGCGCGTTCGAGGACGTGATGGTCAAGGACCTGATCCCGATGATCGACGCGACCTACCGCACGATCCCCGACCGCGAGCACCGGGCGATGGCCGGGCTCTCGATGGGCGGCATGCAGACGTTCCAGATCACGCTCAAGCACCTCGACCTGTTCTCGTCCATCGGCGGCTTCAGCGGGGCGGGCGGGGGCTTCGGCGGCGTCGCCTTCGACCCGAAGACGGCCCACGGCGGCGTCATGGCCGACGCCGACGAGTTCAACAAGAAGGTCGACCTGCTCTGGCTGGGGATCGGCACGGACGAGCCGGAGCGGATGTACGAGAGCGTGAAGAACTATCACGAGGCGCTGGAGGAGGCCGGGATCGAGCACGTCTACTACGAGTCGCCCGGCACGTCGCACGAGTGGCTGACCTGGCGCCGCTGCCTGCACGAGTTCGCCCCGCTCCTGTTCGGCGCCGCCACCTCGACCAAACAGGACGCCGCCGTCGGGGCCGACCCGGCCGGGCCGCCGCGTCGGCGGGGCAGGGGCAGCCGATCGTCCTGAACCCCGACGACGTGCCCGCCTTCCCCGATCCGCCCGCCGGCATCGACGAGGAGAGGACGACGTGCCGCACGGGAAGTTGGAGATGATCTCCTACGACTCCAAGTCGGTCGGCACGACCCGCAAGATGCAGGTCTACACGCCGCCGGGCTACTCCGAGGAGAAGAAGTACCCGGTGCTGTACCTGCTGCACGGCATCGGCGGCGACGAGACGGAATGGCAGCGCTTCGCACGCCCCGACCTCCTGCTCGACAACCTGATCGCCGAGGGGAAGGCCGCGCCGATGATCGTGGTCATGCCCAACGGCCGCGCCCAGAAGAACGACCGGGCCGAGGGGAACGTCTTCGCCAGCGCCCCGGCCTTCGCGGCGTTCGAGCAGGACCTGCTGAACGACGTGATCCCCGCGATCGAGTCGCGCTACTCGGTCCAGGCGGACCGCGAGCACCGGGCCCTCGCCGGCCTGTCCATGGGCGGGGGCCAGTCGCTCAACTTCGGGCTGGCCCACCTCGACACCTTCGCCTGGATCGGCGCCTTCTCCGCGGCCCCCAACACGAAGCCGCCGGCCGAGCTGGTGCCCGACCCGGACCGCGCCCGCGAGCAGTTGAAGCTGCTCTGGCTCGCCTGCGGCAAGAAGGACAACCTGATCCGCATCAGCCAGGGCGTGCATGCCTATCTCAAGGAGAAGGATGTCCCGCACGTCTGGCACGTGGACGGCAACGCTCACGACCCGACCGAGTGGAAGAACAACCTGTATCTCTTCGTCCAGCGCATTTTCCGCTGACCTTCATTCCAGAAGGATGGCGGAGTCGGGCAAGCAGGCACTGCCGGCTCCAACCGGCGCGAGAAACGCCTCGGCAGTCCCATCCTCGCGGAACCGAATAGGCACGGGCAGACGGGGTCGGGAGGATCGCTCGTCGATCGCGTCTTCCCCCTACTTTCACGCGGGTGCCCACCCGACCTCGGCCTTCTTTCGGGGCTCACTCGCCGGAAATCTGTGGTGTTCCCGGCCTTCGCCGCGAGGACCGGTCGCATAAGCGGTCGTTGCAAAGCGAGGACGTGCGAGCCCCGACCGCGAGGACGAACTATTTCGGAAGGTTCGTTCATCGATAAGTAACGCCTTTACGGCTTCCTCATCGGCGGACGCGACATTCCTCTTTTTTGCTTGCCCGGCCCTCGAGGACAGGACAACCTGAAACGCGCCGTTGGTGTTGTCAAACGATTCCATCGTGTTTGGTTTACATCATTTTGGTCGCCCCACACCATGAAACGCACCCGTTCCACGGGCCGGGCCGGGCCTGAGTGACCGGCGGGATCGGTCGAGTGAACGAGCCGCCCGGGTCGATCCTGGCGTCCCGATCAGATCGCGTCGGCACATTTCCTTCGGACAACTGGACGTGAGTGCCTACAATGGTGACGTTAGAGATCGGGCGCTTCGATGTCGAGGCACCCATCCGACCGAAGGACAACGGGAACCGAAGGTGCAGGGAGTCGATCGCATGAAGATCGTGCTGATGACCGTCGCGCTGGCGGTCGTGGGGACCGCGGCGTTGACGCTGGCCGTCGCGAACGGGAACGCGCAGGCACCCGTCGGCGACCGCGACCCCGACGCGCAACCGGAGACCAAGACCGTGGAGACGACCGAGCGAGACGAAAGCCAACCACGAGAAGGAGTTGAAGACCGCGACGTTCGGTGGCGGCTGCTTCTGGTGTGTCGAGGCGGTTTTCCAGCAAGTCAAGGGGGTCCAGGCGGTCGTCTCGGGCTACTCGGGCGGCAGGGTCGCCCACCCGAGCTACCAGCAGGTCTGCACCGGCTTGACCGGCCATGCCGAGGTCTGTCAGATCACCTATGACCCCGATGTCGTCTCCTACCCCGAGCTGCTCGAGGTCTTCTGGCGGACCCACGACCCGACGACCCTGAACCGTCAGGGGCCGGACGTCGGCACCCAGTACCGCTCGGTGATCTTCGTCCACGACGCCGAACAGCGCGACCTGGCCCTTGAGTACAAGAAGAAGCTCAACGACGCCAAGGTCTTCCGGGGTCACATCGTCACCCAGATCGTCCCGTTCCGGGCCTTTTACCCGGCCGAACCCTACCATCAGAACTATTACCGCAATAATCCGTATCAGGGTTACTGCCAATATGTGATCGTTCCGAAGCTTGAGAAGTTCCGGAAGGTCTTTCATGAGAAAATGAAGAACGGCTCGTAGGCCCGACGTCACGTCGCGGCCTCAACGCGCCGCGAGGAACCGCAGGCGGCCGTAATCCTCGTAGCGATGGAAGCGGCACTCGGTGAGCGGTGCCGAGCTCATGAGGACGGGCTCGGTGCCCTCCGGCCCGTAGTCGTAGCGACAGAGTGCGAACGACCAGGCGTCGCCGATCTCGGGCCTCCCACCCGTCGGGGTGAAGGCCGACCAGGGGATTCGCCCCTCCACACGCCAGGATTGGTCCTTGTCCCCCGGTCGGTCGAGTGTCCCGTCCACGCGGGCCACGGCGGCGAACCCGGAGGGGGGTAGGGCCGCGATTTCGTCGAAGTCGTCTCCCCGTTGGGGGAAGGGCAATTCCAGGATCACGGAACACGGGTTGACCTGGAACTCGTAGTAGCGGGGCGAGTCGTTGGACGGCTTGAAGAAGAGCTCGAAGACGTCGCCGAGCCAGAGCGTGTCGTTGCGCTTGCGACCGTAAGATCGCACCTCGCTGTCGGTCATGGTGGTGGCGAAGTACAGGGCGTCGTCGTCCCAGACGAGCCGGGCCCGGGTGCCGTCGCCGTTGTCGGTACCGCTCCAGAAGGCGGGGAAGTGGACGATCGCGTCCCTCTCGGCCTGCCGCCAGGCGGGATCGTCGAGTTCGCCGTCGATCACCGGCGGCGCCTCGACGCGGCGACAGAACGCCTCGCGAGTGACGGGCGGGTCATCCGATCCGACCGCCCACGGGCTGAGCCCGATAAGCAGCATCAACCCGAGGTCGATCACTTGACGCGGACGGGCCATCGCAGATTTCTCCAGTTCCACGGACAATGGGTCCTCGACGGTGCCGAACCGCGGACCCGCGCCCCCCACCGCGAAGGCCGAACGATCACACAACCGGCAGCGTCCACGGCTCTCGGTGCGGCCGGCTCAACAGGGCCGCGGCCTCGTCGTCGCCAAGGATCCGCTCGGTCCGGGGGTCCCGGCGCAGCGACTCGCGACCGAGCCGCAGGGCGATGTTGCCGAGGTGGCAGATGGTGATCGAACGGTGCGCGACCTCCACCGGCGCCGCGGTGGGCTCGCGAGAGATCACGCAGTCAATGAAGTTGCGGAAGTGGTCGTTGCTCTCGTAGAGGTGGATCTCGCCAGGGCCGATGACCGTGTCGAGGATCGACTTCGGGTCGGCGTCGATCTGGCCGCGGTTGACGTAAACCGTCCCCTCGGTCCCCTCGAAGGTGACGCCCATCCGGTTGGAGTTCGAGATGTTCATCACGACCCCGTCCTCGTAAACGGCGTCGAATGAGAACTCGGTGGCGGTGTTCCAGAGCGGGTCGGGTGGCGAGAAGGAGCCACGGACATTGCGGAACTCCACCGGGCCGGTCAACTCGGTCCCCATGCCCCACTCGGCGCAGTCGGGATGATGGCCGCCCCAGTCGGTGATCTGTCCGCCCGAGTAGTCGAGGACCCAGCGGAAGTTGACGTGGCAGCGATCGGGGGCGTACGGCGCCTCGGGGGCCGGTCCGAGCCAGACGTCGTACTCGAAGCCCTCGGGCACCGGCCGGGGCTCCTTGCCGCCGAATTCCCCGTTCAAATCGGGCCGGCCGCCGGGCAACCCGACCTTGACCGTCTTCAACGCGCCGATGCGTCCGTTGCGGACCAGTTCGCAGGCGCGTCGGAAGTTCGGGTCGGAGCGCTGCTGGCTCCCGGTCTGGAAGATAACGCCGGTCTTCGCCACGGCGGAACTCATGGCGCGGCCCTCGGCGATGGTCAGCGCGAGGGGCTTCTGGCAATAGATGTCCTTGCCGGCCGTGCAGGCCTCGAGGACGGGGATGGCGTGCCAGTGGTCCGGGGTGCAGACCTCGACGGCGTCGATGTCGCTCCGGCCGAGAACCTCGCGGAAGTCCGCGTAGGCGTCGCAGCCCTTGCGCCGCCCCTGGAACGACCCGGCGCGTCGTGCTCCTCGACCATCCGCCTGGCGGGTTCGCGACCGCCGATCTTGCCATCCCAGTAGCCGAGGCCTTCGCGGTTGACGTCGCAGACGGCAACAATCTGCACTCGCTCGTCGCCGAGGAAGCTGCGGATGTCGTTGAACCCTTGATTGCCGGTCCCGATCACGCCGAGGGTAATCCGCTCGCTCGGCGCGACGGCACCACCTCTCCCGATCGCCGAGGCCGGGATAAGGCTCGGGAAGGAGATCCCGGCCGCCGCGGCGCCGGCGGTTCTCTGGAGGAATTGACGGCGCGTGGGGAGGGTGTGTCGGCTCATCATCTCGCTCGTCGGGAGGGTGGACGCTTCCAGGTTTGATGGTCCGGGGCCGTCAAGTGACGTTCGTGCAACATAACGGCACCACCGGGGTGAGGGAAGTGGCCGGCCCCAACGACCGAGGCCCTTCCTTCCCGGCGCAACGGTCGGTCGATGATTGTCCCCCCCGGGGGTCGCCGCTAACCTCGAAGGGGCGAGCCGGGCCCCGCCGCTCGTTCCGAGATTGTGGAACGGTGGCCGTGACGCCTGGAGATGAGACTTCGGAACGAACCCTGAATTTGTCGTGGAGAGAGGGAAGCACGATGTACGTTCTGCTGGTGTCCCTGCTGATCGGGGCGACAGCGCCCGATGCGGCCGAGGAGAAGGTTTATGACGTGGTCGTCTATGGCGGCACGTCAGCCGGCATCGGTGCCGCGGTGCAGGCGAAGCGGATGGACAAAACCGTCGTGGTCGTTTCCCCCGACGTTCACCTCGGCGGGCTCTCCAGCGGTGGCCTGGGCTGGACCGACAGCGGCCGCAAGGACGCCGTCGGCGGCCTGGCCCGTGACTTTTACCATCGGATCTACCAGCAGTACCAGGACGACGACGCCTGGCGCTGGCAGGATCGCCAGGACTACGGCAACAAGGGTCAGGGCACCCCGGCCATCGATGGCGACGCGCGAACGATGTGGATCTTCGAGCCCCACGTCGCCGAACAGGTCTTCGACGACCTTGTCGACGAGTACGAGATCCCGGTCGTTCGCGACGAGTGGCTCGATCGCGCGAACGGCGTGGCGAAGGACGGAACCCGGATCACCGCGATCACGACCCTCTCGGGCAAGACGTTCCGGGGCCGGGAGTTCATCGACGCCACCTACGAGGGCGATTTGATGGCGGCGGCCGGGGTCTCGTACACCGTCGGTCGCGAGTCGAACGCCCAGTATGGGGAAACGCTCAACGGCGTCCAGACGCGGCGTGCCATCAGCCACCAGTTCGATTTCCCGGTGGACCCTTATGTCAAGCCGGGGGAGCCCTCCAGCGGCCTGCTGCCGCGCATCCACGACGGTCCCCCTGGTGAGGAAGGTGAGGGCGATCAGCGCATTCAGGCGTACTGCTTTCGCATGTGCCTGACCACCGCGCCCGAGAACCGCGTCCCGTTCGAGCCGCCCGAAGGCTACGACCCGTCGCAGTACGAGCTGCTTCGGCGCTACCTCCGAGGCGGCTGGAAAGGGGTCTTCAACAAGTTCGACCCGATCCCGAACCTCAAGACCGACACGAACAACCACGGCGCCTTTTCGACCGACAATATCGGCATGAACTACGACTACCCCGAGGCATCCTATGAGCGCCGTCGGGAGATCATCAAGGAACATGAGCAATACCAGAAGGGCCTGATGTACTACCTCGCCAACGATCCCGGCGTGCCGGAGGACATTCGCGAGAAGACGGCTCGCTACGGACTGGCAAAGGACGAGTTCGAGGACAACGGCCACTGGCCGCATCAGATCTACGTCCGGGAAGCCCGGCGGATGGTCTCCGACTTCGTGATGAGCGAGCGTTATCTGCGCGGGGCGGACCCGACGCCGGAATCGATCGGCATGGGCTCATACAACATGGATTCGCACAACGTCCAGCGTTACGTCGATGCCGAGGGCCACGCCGCGCAACGAGGGGGACATCCAGATCAGCCCCGGCGGGCCTTATGCGATCAGCTATCGCGCGATCGTGCCGAAGGAGGCGGAATGCACCAACCTGCTGGTGCCGGTCTGCCTGTCGTCGTCGCACATCGCCTATGGCTCGATCCGGATGGAGCCGGTCTTCATCATCCTGGGCCAGTCGGCGGCCACGGCGGCCTCGCTGGCGATCGACCAGGAAATCCCGGTGCAGAAGGTCGAATACGAGGATCTGAAGGAACGGCTGCGTCTCCGACGGCCAGGTGCTCGACCTGCCTCGACCCGCGCCGAAGCGAGTGCTCGCCGCGAAGTCGCTTCCCGGAATCGTGATCGACGACACCAAGGCCGAGTTCACCGGCAACTGGGGTTTCAGCTCCGTCCTCGGGCCCTATGTCGAATTTGGCTACCGACACGATGGTGATGCCGACAAGGGCACGAAGGCCGCCATCTTCCGTACCGAACTGGAGCCGGGACGTTACGAGGTCCGCATCGCCTACTCGCCGTCGAGCAACCGGGCCAGGGCCGTTCCCGTGAAGATCCACCACAAGGACGGCACCGAGACCGTGACAATCGACCAGACACGCCCTCTCAAGGACGGGGCGCCCTTCGTCTCCATCGGCACGTTCAGCTTCGACGACAACGCGACCGTCGAGGTCCGAAACGACGGCACCTCGGGACACGTCATCGTCGATGCCGTTCAGTTGCTGCCACGCGACCGTTGAGCGAAGCCGCCTGGCGTGCCTAGGAATCAAGAGGTTCCCCGGTGAACTCCACCCGTCCTCAACCTCTCGTTCCCACGGTCCCCGTGGGAATGCATTCCGGGACGCTCCGCGTCCTCTTCAACCGTGGACGAGGCCCGCCCGGATCGGACAACGCGGAGCGTCGAAGACAGTATTCCCACGGGGACCGTGGGAACGAGAAAGAACATCGTTCGAAAATTCGCGGTTGTGAAAATGTAAACGATGTTTCCGCGTAAGTTCTTACTCCACGGTCCATTCCAGGATGCCGCCCGATACATCGGGCTGAAGTTGGGCCTCGATTCGGAGCGCCTCGGTGGTGATGGGCTCGAAGAACAGGCGGTTGGCTCTGTCCTTCGCGATGCCGGGGGCCTGTTTCGTCGAGACGGGCTTCCAGACCGAACCGTCGCGAGCCAACAAGCGCCAGGATGCCGGCACCCGACACTGGCCGTGGCCCGTGTCATCGAACCAGTAGACCGACACCGACGAAACGGTGGTGGGCTTGGCCAGGTCGTACTGGGCCCATTCGGTCGTGCCGCGGTGGTCCCACCAGGTGAAACGGGGGACTTCCTCATCGTCGGAGGATTCCGGCATGCGCTGGTCGTTGAGCGCGTCGACCGTGTCCAGGTGCCAGCAATGCGAGGCCGAGGCCTGGGCCTTCGATGCGGTCGTTGGCGGCGGCGGGACCGCGGCGGCCTTGATGGTACGAGGGAGCCAGACCGCCATCTCGTTCGCGCCTCGGTGGCACCAGGCGTAGTAGGGGATCATCGTCAGGGGGACCGCCTTGCTCGACAACGCGCCGTCCTTGTCGCGGCCGGCTTCCCGCG
The DNA here is from genome assembly GCA_963779675.1 of uncultured Isosphaeraceae bacterium. GTDB lineage: Bacteria > Planctomycetota > Planctomycetia > Isosphaerales > Isosphaeraceae > CAVZZM01. The sequence continues at coordinate 273,069 of CAVZZM010000007.1, read as the reverse complement.
CCTTGGTCACCAGAACGGTGACGCCGCCGAGCAGGTCGGGACGGTGCTCGGTCGTGAGCGTGGCGTCGTCGGGGAGAACGCGATCGAGCACCTTGCCCCCCGGCTGGTCGGCCCCCTCGGCGCAGTAGACGACCGGGCCACGCTCGATGGCGACACGGCCCCGGTCGGGCTCGACCTTCTCGCTGGCGAGGACGCGGCGGACGGGCATGTCGAACCGGTCACGTCGATCACGTCGCCGGGCGCCCAGTTCGCGGTCGAGGACCGCGTAGCCCTGCTCCAGCGAGTCGCCGCGCGCGGCGGACCGGTTCGCCGTTGACCTGGATCGACCAGTCGGCGGGTTCGGGATCGAGGTAGTGGTAAAGCTCGCCCGGCAGCGGCTCGCCGCGCACCCAGCCGGGGATGCGGACGCGAAGCGTCAGCTCGCGAGCGGCCTGCCGGGGTCGACCGTCGAGGCGAACGCCCCCATCCCACGGATAAGGCGTCTCCTGTCGAACCCCGACGGGCGAGCCGCCGACCTCGAACGACGCCTCCGAGTTGAGGAACAGGTTGACGTACACGTCTTCATCGCGGACCGCGTAAACGTAACCGGCGATCGACGGCATGAACCGGACGACGTTCGTGGGGCAGCACGAGGTGCCGAACCAGGGCGAGCGTTCGAGCGACCCGTGGTTGAACTTGAACGTGAGGTCGCACTCCAGCGGGTTGGGGTAGAAGAAGGTGTCGCCCTTCGAGCGAGACGCCGGCGAGGAACCCGTTGTAGAGGATTCGTTCGAGCACGTCGGCATATTTGCCGTCGCCGGTGAGCAGGAACATCCGCTGGTTCCAGAGGGCCAGGGCGATCGCGGCGCAGGTCTCGTTGTAGGCCTTGAGGTTCGAGAGCTTGTAAGGACCGGCGTAGCCCTCGCCGGCGCCATGCTGGCCCACGCTGCCGATGAGGTAGAGCTTGCGGTTGATGACGTCGTCCCAGATGCGGGTGATGGCCTCCGTGTACGCCCTGTCGCCGGTCAGGGCGGCGACGTCGGCGACCCCGGCGTAGAGGTATCCGCCCCGCACGGCGTGGCCGACGGCCTCGCTCTGCTCGACGATCGGGGCCTGGTCCTGGGCGTATTCGCCGTAGACTCGCCCGCGGATGTCCGCCCGCCCGCGCATGTCGATGAAGAACTTGGCGAGGTCGAGATACTTCGGGTCGCCGGTGGCGCGGTAGAGCTTGACGAGGCCCAGCTCGATCTCCTCGTGCCCCGGCACGTCCTTGCGCTGGTCGGGGCCGGGCCCGAAGACCCGGGCGATCAGGTCGGCGTTCTTGATGGCGACGTCGAGGAACGTCCGCTTGCCGGTCGCGAGGTAGTGGGCGACGGCCGCCTCGTACATGTGGCCGACGTTGTACAGCTCGTGGCTGCTGCCCAGGTTCGACCATCGCTGCGGGCCGGTGCCGTTGTTCGTGGCCCCGAGGGTACGGGCCGTGTAGAGATAGCCGTCGTCCTCCTGGGCCGCGGCGACCTTGGCGATCAGATCGTCGAGATACGCCTCCAGCTTCGGGTCGGGCTGCTGCGCCAGCAGGTAGGCGGCCCCTTCCATCACCTTGAAGACGTCGGAGTCGTTGTAGAAGATCCCCTCGAATGGCCCCGCTTCGAGCCCGCCGGCGCGGGCGAAGTTGGCGATCCGGTTCGTCTCCTCGCACTTCTGGAAGTCGTACCAGAGGGTCACGTCGCGGTTGGTCTGGAACCGTGGTCCCCAGAAGCCGCCCTCGATCCTCACGTCGGTGAACGGGACCGGCCGCACCGGGTAGTCGCGCGCGGGGGCCTCGTCGCCGAGGACCGTCGTCGCGAGGGCAAGCCAGGTCAGGGCCAGCACCGTCGCGCAGTGGTTGAGACGGGTCATCAAGAGGCTCCTCACGCCCCGGATCAGGTGGCGTCACAATCGCTTGAATTATGGAACAGGCAACACAGTTGTTCTGATTGGATTCACCGTGAACCGGGGGCGAAGGCGGGGATCACGGTCCCGGCTTGCGCACGTCCCCCACGGGTTCGGGGAGCGACTGATACCAGCCGAGCAGGGTGGCTTTCAGCCGTTCGGCGCGCGCGGTGAAGCGCCCGTGGAGGTCGTTCGCCTCCGCGCGATCGTCGGCGAGGTCGTAGAGCTGGAGGTCGGTGCCGTCCGGGTTGACCAGCAGTTTCCAGTCGCCGTCGCGCAGCGCCAGGGTCGGACTCTGGTCCTTCTCCAGGCCCGGCCGGAGGTTGCCCCCCATTGAGTTGTACTCCCAGAAGATCGGCCGGTCGCGAACCGTGTTCACCTCACCGAGCAACTCGCGGCTCAGGTCCACGCCGTCGCTCTCGTAGCCTTCGGGGAGGGCCACGCCCGCGATGTCGCACAACGAGGGGAGCAGGTCGATGGCCGCCGACACCGTCGCCTCGTTGACGACGCCGGCGCGGGCCCGTCCCGGCCATCGGATGATCAAAGGCTGGCGAATTCCCCCCTCGTAAAGCGACCACTTCCGGCCTCGCAAGCCGGCTGTCGAGCCGGGGGCGGCATCGTCGCCGGCCCCATCGCGGTAGTAGCGGGGCCAGGCCGTCGGCCCGTTGTCCCCGGTCAATACGATCATCGTCCTCTCGGCCAGGCCCATCGCGTCGAGGCCGTCGACCAAACGTCCCAGTTGCCGGTCCAGTTCCGTGAGCACGGCGAAGAACCGGGCCTCGAACTCGTTGTCGGCGACGTCCTGGTACGTTTCGGCCTCCCCGGGGGCCGGGTCGTGGTTATCGTGGACGTCGTTCGGCCAGAGGTTCACGTAGAACGGCTCGTCGCGGTGTCGGCGGATGAAGTCGAGGGCATGATCGACGTAGATCCGGGTCTTCTCATACTTCTCGACCCGCTCGACGTGCCCTCGACCGAGTTTCGCGCTCGCGTCGGACAGGCCATCGTTTTCGAGAATGCGATCGCCCAGGCCCTCGAACGAGACGAGCGACTCGTCGAAGCCATAGGCTTGTGGCAGCGGCGCGTCGCCGACGTCGCGACCGCCCCCCATGTGCCACTTGCCGAAGTGGCCGGTGGCGTAACCGGCCTCGTGGAGCAGGCGCGGCAGGGTCACGGCATCGGGGTCGAGCCAGTCGGGCATCCCCCGCTTGCGGTTCTCCTGGCGGGCGGCGAAGTGGCCATAAACGTTCCAGCGGGCCGGGTACTGGCCGGTGGTCACGGCGACGCGCGAGGGGGAACAAATTGGCGAGTTCACATAAAACTGGGTGAACCGAACTCCCTCGGCGGCCAGTCGATCCATGGTCTCGGTGCGGACCTCGTCGTTGCCGAAGCAGCTCAGGTCGCCATAGCCGAGATCATCGATGAACACGAAGAGGATGTTCGGTGGGCGGTCCGCTTCGGGGCGCTCAGCGCGAACCGATCCGACGATCGCGAGCAACGCGGCTGCGCTGCTCAGCATCCATACGAAAGGGTGTCGGCTCATGTCAGGGCCTCCGATCGCCGAGTGAATAAAGCCCAAGGTCGATCGCGCGGCACCCTCGGGCTTGACGGCATGGATCGCGATCACGTTGCGACCGGGCTTCAGAAGGTCGCGATGCTCCCGGATGTCCACGTGGCCGTAGTGCCGACTCGTGCCGGCCGTCAGCTCGGTGACGGCGGTGCCGTTGAGGGTGACGGTCGCCCGGTCCACCACGTGGTAGACCTTCAGTTGAAGGTCGTCCGGCCGGGGCGTGCCGTCGATGGTGAACGCCTTGCGCAGCCAGATCTCGCCGGTGGTCCAGGGCGTGCCGCTCGGAAAGAAGGGGCTGTCGTGCTGGGCGAACGGGGCCTTGCCCTCGGTCCAGCCACTGTCGTCGAAGTCGGGGCGTTCCCAGCCGTCGGCGGGGGCCTCGGCCGTGAACCGCCACGTCTGCGGCTCGAATTCGGAGTCGTCGAGCAACACCCTGGCCTTCGGGGTCGGGAGTGACAGCCGGCTGTGCAACGAGCGAAGGGCCTCGGCGTCGAACTTGAGGACGGCGCGGTCGTAGGTCATCAGGCCGTTGACCTCCCCTTCGACGTCGGTCGTCTGGGTATAGACGGCCGCGGAGAGCCCAAGCCCGAGCAGGCCATCGAGCGCTTCCAGCAGGTCGCTATAGTGTCCCTGGAGTTCCTCGCGGGACTGGTAGGTGCGATAACCCCAGTTACGCTTGTCCCACCAGAGGTGCCCCTCGACCGGCAGCCCCAGGCCGCCGAACTCGCCGAGGACCGCCGCGCGGTCCGGCCCGGCGGGCTCGATGCCGGGGCCGGGGTACATGTGGACATCCATCACGTCGCCGACGTTGCGATCGGTCCAGCCGCTGGGGGCGTTGACCAGCCGCGACGGATCATGCTCCTTGACCAGCCGAGCGATCCGGGCCGTGTCGTACTGGCCCCAGCCCTCGTTGAACGGCACCCACATCACGATCGACGGGTGGTTATGAAGGGCATCGATCATCGCCTTCAACTCGGCCTCGAACTGGGCGGCGGATTCCGGGTCGCGCTCGGCGTCCTCCGTGTCCGCGGGGCCGACGCGCAGCTTGGGGCTGTCGAACCCGCTCGGCATGTCCTGCCAGACGAGCAAGCCCATGCGGTCGCAGTGGTAGTAGAACCGCGCCGGCTCGACCTTGACGTGCTTGCGCAGCATGTTGAAGCCGAGCCGCTGGGTGATTTCGAGGTCGTACTTGAGCGCCTCGTCGGTCGGGGCGGTGTAGAGGCCGTCGGGCCACCAGCCCTGGTCGAGCGGGCCGTACTGGAACAGCGGCTTGCCGTTGAGCAGGAGCCGCTTGAACCCCTGATCGTCCTTGCCCAGGGCGATCGACCGCATGCCGAAATAGCCGCGAACCGTGTCGATCGGCTCGCCGTCGCGGACGGAGGGTCACGTCGAGATCGTAGAGGAAGGGGGACTCGGGCGACCAGAGCTTCGCGTCGGCGATCTTCAGGTCAAGCGCATCGCCGACCGTTCCCTCGCCTCGGCGACGACCTTCTCTCCGTCCTTCGCCACGGCGCGGATGGTGTCGGTCCCCTTCGTTCCACGCCCCTCGACGGTGAGCCGAAGCACACCGGCGTCGAGGTCCGGCACCGCCTTGTAGCCCTTCACGGAGGCGGCCGGGACCGGCTCCAGCCAGGCCGTCTGCCAGATGCCGGTGACCGCGGTGTACCAGATCCCCTCGGGCTCGACGACCTGCTTGCCGCGCGGCTGCGAGCCCGTGTCGGTCGGGTCCCAGACGGCGACGACCAGCTCCTGCGGCCCCTCCGCCTTCAGCGCGTCGGTGATGTCGAAGGTGAAGGGGTCGTAGCCGCCCCGGTGCTCGCCGACCTTTGTCCCGTTGACCCAGACGGTCGCCTGCCAGTCCACGGCGCCGAAGTGAAGCAGCAGGCGACCGCCCTCGGCCGGCGGCGCGGCTTCCACATCGTCGCCGATACCACAGTCGGTTCGGCTCGCCGACCGGCTTCATCACCCCGGAGAGGGCCGACTCGACCGGGAAGGGAACGAGAATTTGACCGTCGAAGTCGTCGGGACGATCCTCGTCTCGGGGACGAATCGCGTAGTCCCACAGGCCGTTCAGGTTCGTCCAGTCGGTGGCGGACCATCTGGGGGCGCGGGTACTCGGGATGCACCCGGTCGGGGGAGACGTCCCTGGCCCATCGGGTCATCAACGGCGCCTCCGCCGGCTTCCAGTCGCCGCGGGCCCAGGGCACAATCCCCATCGTGGCGGTCAGGGCGGCAAGCCCCAGGCAACGGATCAATCCTGGCATGGATCTTCTCTCAACAGGGTTGTTCAATTCCGTGGGTTCAATCGGGACGGGTTCCCGACGTTGTGCCTTCGATCCGCGCTGTTCGAGCGCCCGACGCGGCGCCGCCCGAGGCGAAAGACTTGGTATGCAGGGTAATTCATCACGGGTCGGATCGCCACTGCCTGGCTCGCCACCCGGACTGCTGGACATTAGAATAGAGGAGGCCGCCATTCGCGACCCCAGCAAGGGCGAGGTCGAGCCTGGAACCGGCCCAACGGACGAGGTGTTGTTGGCATGAAGGTCGTGCTGGCCGAGAAGCCGTCGGTGGCGCGCGAGATCGCCGCGTTCCTCGGCGCCGGCGACCGTCGCGACGGCTATTTCGAGGGGCAGGGCTACCAGGTGACCTGGGCGCTGGGGCATCTGGCGACGCTCAAGGAACCGCAGGACTACGACCCCGCCCTGAAGAAATGGTCGCTGGCCACCCTGCCCATCGTGCCCGAACGGTTCGAGGTCAAGCCCATCGACCAGGGGGGTTCGCGCAAGCAGCTCGCCGTCATCCAGCGGCTGTTTCGACAGGCCACGGAACTCGATCTGCGCCACGGACGCCGGTCGCGAGGGCGAGCTGATCTTTCGATACATCCTGGAGCTGACCGGCGGCCAGGGGAAGCCGGCGACCCGGCTCTGGCTCAACTCGCTGACGTCGTCGGCGATCCGCGATGCCTTCCGACGGCTACGGCCGCTCTCGGACTATGACTCCCTGTACGACGCGGCCCGTTGTCGCGGCGAGGCCGACTGGATCGTCGGCCTGAACGCGACCCGGTACTACACCGTCCGTTACCGATCGAGCGGCGGCCTGCTCTGGAGCGTCGGCCGGGTTCAGACTCCCGTGCTGGCCCTGATCGTGCGCCGGGACGATGTGATCCGCACATTCAAGCCCGAGCCGTTCTGGGAACTCCTGACGCGATATCGCGAGGTGGTCTTCCACTTCGACGGTGATCGTTTCCCCCGCGAGGAGGAGGCCCAGGACGTCCTGCGGCGCGTTCAGGGGCACGACTTCAACATCCTCGGCGTCGATCGCACGCCCGAGCGCGTCCCACCGCCTCAACTCCACGACCTGACCGAACTGCAACGGGACATGAACCGGCGTTATGGGCTCTCCGCCGACGCCACGCTCAAGGCGGCCCAATCCCTCTATGAAGGGAAGCTCATCACCTATCCGAGGACGGACTCGCGCTACCTCACCAACGACCTCAAGGGAAAGGTGCCGGGCATCCTGGAGGACCTCCGGTCGCAAAAGGCGACCGAGATTGCCCGTCTGGACCTGAAGGCGCTGCGCTTCACGGGCCGCATCGTCAACGACGCGAAGGTCAACGACCACCACGCGATCCTGCCGACGGGCAAGTCTCCAGGCAAACTGGCTCCGGCCGCGCAAAAAGTCTATGACGCCGTGGTCATCCGCCTGATCGCGGCCTTCTATCCGTCCTGCGAGAAGGAAGTGACGACCCTCAACGGCGCCTCGAACGGGGTTCCCTTCCGCGCCCGGGGTGTTCGCGTCCTGGAGCCGGGGTGGACGATCCTGTATCCCCGTAAGGCCGGCGACGCGAAGGACGACGAGCAGGTCCTGCCCGAGTTCCGCCCCGGCGAGAGCGGCTCTCACGAACCGTTCGTCCGTCGTGGGGAAACCACCCCACCCAGGCCTTACACGGAGGCCACCCTGCTGGGCGCGATGGAGACGGCCGGCAAGCTGGTCGACGACGAACAGCTCAAGGACGCGCTCAAGGAACGCGGGTTAGGCACCCCGGCCACACGAGCGGCGATCATCGAGACGCTGCTGGACCGCGGCTACATCGAGCGGCGGAACAAGGTGCTCGCCGCGACCGACCCGGGTCGTTACCTCATCGCCCTGGTGCAAGATCGGGAACTCAAGAGCCCCGAACTGACCGGCGACTGGGAGGCCCGGCTGCGTCAGATCGAGCGCGGGCAACTCGACCCGAACCGCTTCCGTGCGGAGATCGTGCGATACACCCACACGCTGCTCCAGGCCGACGACAACAACCCGGTCGATCCCGACCGGCTGGGCGATTGCCCCCTCTGCGGCCGTCCGGTCATCGCCGGGAAGAAGGGGTATGGCTGCTCGGGCTGGAAGGAGGGTTGCACGTTCGTCCTCTGGCCGGATTACCGGGGGCAGACTTTGTCGATCGACCAGGTTCGCGAGCTGTTGCAACGTCGCGTGCTGCTCCAGCCGTTGACCTTCGGCGACTCGGGCTCGGTGATCCTGCAACTCGCCGAGAACGGCGTCCTGATGGAGGTCCCCGTCCCGGCCGGCCAGGGCTTCCCAACCCGGCCTCGTGACTACCGCTCGACGAGTCGTCGAGGGCGCTCGAAATCCGTTGCGAGGCGCCCACCCGTCCGCAAGGACGGCGCATCCGGACCGCCTCGCCGTGACGGGCCGACGACGGAGGGCGACCTGGGCGCGTGCCCCCGCTGTGGCAACGAGGTTGTTGAGCAAGAGCGGTCCTATGGGTGCAACGGCTGGAAGAACGGCTGCGCGTTCGCGATCTGGAAGTCGATCGCCGGGAAACGGATCAGCGCGGCGACGGCCCGGACGATCCTCAAACGCGGGCGCAGCGGGACGCTCAAGGGCTTCCGGTCGAAGTCCGGCAAGCCCTTCGACGCCCGCCTGGTGTTGAAGGACGGCGAGGTTCGTCTCGACTTCGGGAACTGATCCTGGCTCGTATCGCTCGCCTTGCCCGAGGCCCACGTCCCTTCCCGGGTACGACCCGGTTGTTGCCGGCAGGGTCATTCCGGGGTTCGCTGCGACACAGGTCGGTATCGGGAGGGAGAGACTCCGGCCGAGCCGTCGGTATGGGCGGCTCGGCCGGAGCCTCGCCCTCCCGGAACCCGGCATTTGAATGGCCCTGCCGTCGCCGGCTCGATCCTGGTTCGCGACGGGCGAATCCGTTACGATGGACCTTAATGCGATTGTGGAGATTCCCCACCGAGATGATGGCGATGGACCTCATGACGGCCCCCACCGACCGCCTCATCGACCGCTTCGGCCGCGTGCACAACAACCTGCGGATCAGCGTCACCGACCGCTGCAACATCCGCTGTGTCTACTGCATGCCCGAGGTCGTCCAGTTCCTGCCCCGCAAGGAGCTGCTGAGCTTCGAGGAGATCGAGCGGTTCGTCCGCGCCGTCGCGCCGCTGGGCATCGACAAGCTCCGGCTGACCGGCGGCGAGCCGCTGGTCCGGCGCGACCTGCCGGTGCTCGTCGCCCAGCTCGCGCGCCATCGAGGGCATCACAGGACGTCGGCCTGACGACCAACGGCATCCTGCTGGCGCCGATGGCCCAGGCGCTCTGGGATGCCGGCCTGCGGCGGATCAACGTCAGCCTCGACACGATGGACCCGGACAGGTTCCAGGAGCTGACCCGCCGGCCGGGGTTCGAGCAGGTGATCGAGGGCATCCACGCCGCGCGGGCGGCCGGGTTCGACCCGGTGAAGGTCAACGCCGTGGCGATCAAGGGCACGACCGAGGACGACGTCGTCCCCCTGGCCCGCTTCTGCCGGGAGCACGGTTGCGAGCTGCGGTTCATCGAGTACATGCCGCTCGACGCCGGCAACCGCTGGGAGCGCGACAAGGTCCTCTTCGCCGCCGAGATCCTCGACCTCCTCGCCGCCGAGTTCGGCCCCCTGCACCCGGCCCCCGACCAGGACCCGCAGCGCCCGGCCGTCGATTACGACTACGCCGACGGCGGCGGCCGGGTCGGCCTGATCGCCTCGGTCAGCCGCCCCTTCTGCATGAGCTGCAACCGGGTCCGGCTGACCGCCGAGGGCAAGCTCCGCAACTGCCTGTTCGCCCACGACGAGACCGACATCCGCGCCCTGATCCGCGCCGGGGCCGACGACGCGACGCATCGCCGAGGCCGTCCGCGACAGCGTGGCCGGCAAGTGGGAGGGCCACGAGATCAACACCGCCCGCTTCATCAAGCCCGAGCGGCTGATGCACTCGATCGGCGGCTGATGCCGGTCGGCACCGTGGAGGCATCAGGGCGCTCGTGAGAACAGGCCCTCGAAGCGCGGGAACGACACCCGGCGATGGAGGATCAAGCCTCCACCCCGACTCCGGCGGCCTTCCGGTCGTCGGGCGCGGTGATCCCGGCCCGCACAGCCAGGCGTCTCGCAGGACGATCACCACGACCAGGAACAGGCTCGCCCCGGCACCCAGGAACAGCCCGCAGACGACGCCCGAGGCCGAGTGCCGAACTCGCCGGGGTCGAAATTCGCCTGGGCCGGTCCGAACGGTGCCGGGCGAATGGAGCCACGAGGACGAACGAGGGCGCCAGCCGCCCCACCGCCGCGCCGACGATCCCGCCGGCCAGCGCCCGAGGCCATCGTCCCGGCCATCACCGCCGCGATCGCCTGCGACAAGTCGTAGCATGCTCGGCACCTCCTCGTCCTTCGCCCACTGCCCGACTGCCCACTCATCGCTCATCGCCGCGCAGCGAACTCCTGGTGCCGCACCTGGTAGCGGCGCAGCTTGGCCTCGTCGACCTGGTAGCCGAGGCCGGGCCGCTTGCGGGACGTTCAGCACGGCCGGGGCGCGACATCTCGATCAGCGGGACGACGTAGTCGTCGACGAACCAGCGGGCGCTCGGGGTCACGTCGGTCGGGTACTTGCAGTTGGGCAGCGTGCCCAGGTGGATGCCCTGTGCCTGGCCGACGCCCAGCTCGGGCGTGGTGCCGACCCAGCAGGCGGCCCCCTTCGAGGCACACAGATCGTGCATCGCCAGGGCCGGCCCGAGTCCGCCGAGCTGCTGGATCTTCAGGTTGACGATCCGGCCGCAGCCCGCGCTCCAGCGCCTCGGCCGTCCGCTCGAGATCGCGGGCCGTCTCGTCCAGGCAGATCGGCGTGGCGAGCATCTCCTGCAGCGCCGCCAGGCCGTCGAGGTCGTCGGCGGCCATCGGTTGCTCGATCATCAGCAGGTCGAACTCGTCGAGTTCGCGGAGGACCTCGGTGTCGCGCTGGCGGTACGACCCGTCACCATCGACGGCCAGCTCCAGGTCGAGGCCGAATTGCTGGCGGACGGCCGCGACGAACTCGATGTCCTTGCCCGGCCGGATCTTGAGCTTGAGCCGTCGGTAGCCCTCGACCATGTGCGGTTCGATCGCCCGGAGCAGATCGACGACCGTCGGGTAGAGGCCGACAGTCAGGCCCGATTCGACGCCGGCACCGATCGCCTCGGGCGAAGCGCCCATGAGCTCGGACAGGCTGAGGCCGCGGGCGTGGCCCAGCAGGTCCCACAGGGCGGTCTCGACCCCCGCCACCGCGGATCGCTGGCAGTCGCTCCATCGGGCGGCCAGCGCGGCGATGCCCTCGATCGTGCCGAACCGCTGGCCGACGATGCCGGGGCCGATCGTCGCGGTCAGGTCACGCCAGCATGCCTCGATCGAACTGAGGCCGCCGCCGATCGACTCCGGGACCGGGAGCGGCGAACATTCTCCCACGCCGACCAGACCGTCGGCGGTCTCGACCGCCACGAGCACGGCATCCTTGACCGTCGCCTCCCCATTGGCGATCCGCAATGGTTCCTTGAACGGGACTTGAAGATGGGTCAAACCCACCCGCGTGATCGTCTCAAGCATGTCAACTTCCTCGTGGTGGTGGGCCCCCCGGCTTTCCCCAATCATAGGGCGCTGGGAAGGTTGGGCATAGCGTGGGTTTCCACGCCGCGGCGCCATTCCAGGGATTCGACCCGGTTGTCGTAACCCTCGGCCGGTTGATAGAATCGGTCGCTCCACCGGGAACCCGTCCGGTGGAAGGGAGCGAACGCGAGGCGTGGGCATGGCGACACAACCTGATTCCCAAGGAGGTCCGGGGGCCGGGCCCTGGTATCGGGACGGCCTGCGGTTCGCTTGCACGCGCTGCGGGGCCTGCTGCACGGGAGCGCCCGGCTACGTCTGGGTCGATCTCGAGCAGATCACCCGGCTGGCCGAGTACCGGGGCGAGTCAGTCGAGGATTTCTCCCGGGCATTCGTCCGCCGGGTGGGCCACCGTTACAGCCTGATCGAGCGTCCGGGGGGAGACTGCATCTTCTGGGACCAGGAAAACGGCTGCACGGTCTACGAGGCGCGGCCGACCCAGTGTCGCACCTGGCCCTTCTGGTCCGAAAACCTTGAGGAACCTGGGGATTGGGAACGAACGCAGGGCCTCTGCCCCGGCTCGGGCCAGGGTCGGCTTTATTCTCTCGACGAGATCCGCCACGCTGTGGAATCGACCCCCGACTGACCGGACCACCCCTCGTGATGAACGTCCACGAACCGGATTCCGATCGCTCCGAGGCCCTGGATCCGGCCCCGTTCCGGGCCGAGTTGCAGGCCCTGTACGCCGCGCTGGAAACAGAGGTCCGAGAGGCGGGGCCGACCTGTGAACTGAGCGGACGGTGTTGCCGGTTCGCGGAATACGGCCACACCCTGTTCCTCTCTGCGGCGGAGTTCGCCGTGCTGCGGACCGATGCGCCCGAGGCGGTCCGGCCCGTCGACGACGGGGCAACCTGCCCCTGGCAGGACAACCGTGGCCGTTGTACCGCCCGGACGGCCCGTCCCCTGGGCTGCCGCGTGTATTACTGCGAGCCGTCCTACCAGGACCGGGGCCAGGAACTTTGCGAGCAGTATCTCGCCCGGCTTCGAGACCTCACCAACCGTCACGGGTTGCCCTGGAACTACGCCCCCCTGCACCACCACCTCCACCGTGCCGTCGCCGCCGGCCAGCTTCCCGAGGCCCCCGAGGGACCGAACCGCGGCCGGCTTCCGACGGTCGCTGGCACTGTGTGATCCCAGATATCAAGACCGTTCCAAATGGCTGACCCCGCCCCGGGCCTGGGTCCATCCGGGCGACTTCTCCCTTGACACTACTCCATACCAGCAATACAGTTGAGCCGACTTAAGCGCGGCCTGGCCGATTCTGCCGTCGGGGAGTCACCACCGTGACGAAGAAAGAGATTGTCAAGAAGATTTCCGAGGACATCGGTCTGACCCAGCTCAAGACCAAGGACATTGTCCAGCGTACTTTGGATGCAATTATCCACACGTTGGTGACGGAAGGACGGATCGAACTCCGTAATTTCGGCGTCTTCGAGGTGAAGCGGCGTGCGCCCCGCAAGGCGCGCAACCCCCGCACCGGGGCCAAGGTGTATGTGCCGTCGAAGAACGTTGTGACGTTCAAGCCCGGTAAGGAGATGGAAGAGCTGGTCCGGGAGATGAACCCGGAAAATCTTCCACTGCTGGAGGGCGACCACGATCTTGCCGATGATGAGGGCAACGGTCCTGTTCGGTCGAACGATTCTGAGGGTCGGGAGGCTTCGGCCTCATCCGCTGGGAGCGATTCGACCGATACTTAGGGTGTCCGGCCCCCAGTTCGCCCCCTCTCGCCGTCTCGTTCGGTGCGGGCAGGCCACGCGGGGCTGGGCCCCGGCCTGGCAGCAGGCGGGACGGGTCGGCGGGCGGCTGCATCGGATCACGGCTTCACAACGGAGCCGCCCCGGCCCCCGACCCCTCGGATCGGCAACGCGCAAATGGACTTGCGCGACCGGGCTGATCCGGGCGACCCTCGAACGGAGGCGGGAGGATCCCCAGGCAATGAGAACGGCACTGGCGGCCCTGGTCCTGACCGTGGGGGCCCTCGCCTTGGGCGAGGGCTGTGCCCCGGTCCCCTTGCCGCGTTACGCGGCCTATCCGCCGAGGCGGGTCGAGGAGTTGCTTGTCGACTCCGAGAACCTCCGACAGATCGGCGATGAGTGGGAGCGGTTCTGGTTCCTCGACCAGCCCTCGCACATGACGCCGTTCCGCACCCACGGCGGCCTCGGTCCCTGATCGACGCCGCGTCTTCGGGGCGGTTCGGACGCTCTCCCGCAAATCAACGACGACCGGCCGGGTCGAAAGGCCCGGTCGGTCGTTCGCTCGTTCGTTCGTTCGTCATGCGAACCCGACGTTCTCGGGTTCAAACCGGCCGCGGTGTGACCCAGGCGGGCGTCTGCTGTTCGTGGGCCTGAATTGTCTCATCGAGCTGGAGCGTCTCGGCGATCGCGTCGAGCCCTTGCAGGAGCCGGTGCCTCTGGTCCTCGGGAACATCGAAGCCGTAGGTGGCCTCCGGCCCGCCCGGCCGGTGGAGGGTCAGGACCTGCGCGTCGAGGTCAACGGTCGCCTCGACGCCCTCCGGGGCGCTGGCTGCCTCGGCGATCGCCTGCCAGTCGGCTTCGGGAAGCTCGATCGGCAACAGGCCGTTGTTGTAGGCGTTCCCCTCGAAGATGTCGGCGAACCCCTCATGCGTCCCGGGGGCGATCAGCACGCGGTATCCCGCCTGGGCCACGGCCCAGACGGCATGCTCGCGGCTCGACCCACAGCCGAAGTTCTTGCCGACGACCAGGATCATCGCCCCCTCGTACTTGGGCAGGTTCAGGGGGAAGTCGGCCGACCTCGTGGCGATCCGATCTGGCTCGTCCGGCGGCGGCGCCGTGCCGGGCTCGTACCGCTTGTCGGCGAACAGCAACGGCCCGTACCCTGTCCGCTCGATCCGCTTCAGGTAGCGGGCCGGGATGATCAGGTCGGTGTTGACGTCCGTCCAGTCGAGCAGGGCCACCGGGCCGCGAAACGTGGTGAACGGTTCCAAGGACATTCTCCGATGAGAGTTAAGACAATGTTTTCCACGCGAACTTGCATGAGCCTGTGTCTATCGTCCTGGCGTCAACCGATCCGTCGCTTCAGTCGGGGGAGTTCTCCACGTTTTCGCAATCGGATCAACTCCGACCGAATGCGTTCGGGCGAAAGTTTCGCCCCCGCCGCGTCATTGAACCGTCGCGTGAGCCTGGCGAGAGAATCCGGTCGCGCCCCGAGTTTGTCCGTGGCGACCCCTTGTGAAAGGTAGATGTCCTTCAGAACCTGGACCTGATCCTTGGAGAGCGGCTGAATACTTTGCTCGACCTCGGCCACGACTTCCGACAGTCGGGAGATTGGAAACGAAGGGTATCGTCTGAGATATCCGGGGACTTCCGTCAGCCCATCGAGCAGCAGGTAGATTCCCTTGCCCCAGGCCTGGGCCGCACCCACCCCGATCATGTTCCAGGGCGAGTTCACGGACGCTCGGGAAAGGATCGCGACAAAGGCCCGAGCCTCGGCCATCGCAACGCCGAAGCTGTCCTCCCAGGCGACTTCGGGGGAACGCCGCGCCGAATCCGTGAAGACCGTCAGTCCGCGTTCCTCGAACGCCCGACGAACGACTTCCGCAACACCCTTGTCCGTCGAGGATGTCGACAGAAACACGTCGTAGACCAGGATGTCGCTCTTCATCGTGATCGCTTCTCCGCGCGTTTCTTCACCTCGGCGACATAGCTCTCGAAATCGTTGATCGAGATGGCCTTCTTCGATCTCAACATGGTGGGGATCGGCTCGACCCCGACATGACAAAGCAGGGCGACGATCCGGTAGTCTTTCCTCCAACCCAGCGCCATGCCGACCTCCAGAAGAACCCAGGGACGGTCGATCGACTCCGGGGTCAAGAGGACGACGAGTTCCTGAGATCGCCTGATCTGACGGCGGATCGCGTCCGGGATGTCGTCCCCTCCATCAATGTCGCGGTCATCTCGGAATGTCGTCAGGCCGGCCGACTCGAGCTTCTCGCAAAGAATGATCGCAAGAAATTTGTCCGCGGTCGCATGACTGACGAACACCTGATACGACGCGTCTGAAGACGAGACGTACCCTCCGTCCGAGCCCGCCGCTTGGCCATCGCGCTGGTCGCTCCACAGAGCCGTATGCTGATGAGTTCTTGACGCTGGGGAATCAACCATCCGCCAGCAACGTCCGCACGTCGGTGAATCGTCCGGCCACGGCGGCGGCGGCGGCCATGGCGGGGCTGACGAGGTGGGTTCGGCCGCCGGGGCCTTGCCGGCCCTCGAAGTTCCGGTTGCTGGTGCTGGCCGAGCGCTGGCCGGGGGTGAGCTTGTCGGGGTTCATCGCCAGGCACATGCTACAGCCGGACTGCCGCCACTCGGCGCCGGCCTCGGAGAAGATCCGGTCGAGCCCCTCGGCGACGGCCTGGTCGCGCACCTGCTCGCTGCCCGGCACGACCAGCGCCCGGACGTTCTCGGCCACCTTCCGGCCTCGAAACACATGGGCGGCGACCCGCAGGTCCTCGATCCGGCCGTTCGTGCAGGAGCCGATGAAGACCACATCCACCGGGATGTCGGTGATCGGCGTGCCGGGCACCAGGCCCATGTACTTCAGCGAACGCTCCGCCTCAAGGCGTTGCGTGGGAGGCAGTTCCTCCAGGTTCGGGACGTGGCCGGTCACGTCGACGGTCATGCCCGGGTTCGTGCCCCAGGTCACCTGCGGCACCAGCGTCGAGGCGTCGATGCGCACGTGCCGGTCGAAGGCCGACGGGTCGTCGGTGCGGAGCGTCCTCCAGTCGGCGATGGCGGCGTCCAGCGCCGCGCCTTTGGGGGCAAACGGACGGTCGCCACGGGCGATGTACTCGAAGGTGGTGTCGTCGGGGGCGATCATGCCGGCGCAGGCGCCCGCCTCGATCGACATGTTGCAGACCGTCAGCCGGCCTTCCATCGTCAGCGCCGAGATCGCCGAGCCGAAGTACTCGATGACGCAACCGGTGCCGCCGCCCGTGCCGATCTCGCGGATGATCGCGAGGATGATGTCCTTGGGTTCCAGGCCCGGCCCGAGCCGGCCCGTCACCTCGATGCCCAGGGAGGTGGGCTTCGGGCCTTGCCAGAGCGTCTGCGTCGCCAGGACGTGCTCGACCTCGCTGGTGCCGATCCCGAAGGCCAGCGCTCCGAAGGCGCCGTGGGTGCTGGTGTGGCTGTCGCCGCAGACCATCGTCAGGCCCGGCAGGGTGATGCCGAGTTCCGGGCCGATGACGTGGACGATCCCCTGATGCCCGCTGCCGACGTCGTATAGGGGGATGCCGAACTCGCGGCAGTTGGCCCGCAAGGTCTCGACCTGCCGGCGCGACATCGGCTCCTTGATGTCGAACTGGTTCTCGGTCGGGACGTTGTGGTCCGGCGTGGCGAACGTCAGGTCGGGGCGCCGAACGGTTCGGCCGGCAAGCCGCAACCCCTCGAACGCCTGCGGGCTGGTCACTTCATGGACCAGGTGCCGATCAATGTAAAGAAGAGTCGCGTCATCCTTTCTGGCGACGACGTGGCGGTTCCAGACCTTCTCGAACAACGTCTCGGGCATCTTTCGGAAGTCCTTGGCGATCTCTGACGGGCCGACCCTTACCCGGCGCAGGCGCGGGCTGATCCCTTGATTTTACCGGTAAGCTCGACACGTTGCACCCTCATCAAGTTCATTGCCGGCGTCGGCGAACGACCCACGTCCCCGACGCATCGTAATCTTCGATAACTTTTCAGGACTCAACGCTATTGACTTGGGACAAACCCCATGGCTACATTCCGTCGCCCACGAAGGCGTGGTTTGATCATAGTTGATCCCAACAACACGGAGGTCAGGTGAGATGAGGCACTCGAACGGGTTCGTCGTCGCGCTTTCCGTTGGACTGGTCGCATTGACGTTCGCCGGTCCGGCCCGTGCCGATCACGAAACGTATCTGTCCCTGGGCGACTCGCTGGCCTTCGGCGTCGGCGCGGACCAAACCTTGGGCGACGTCTCGAACGGTGATCGGGGTTACGTCTCGGCATTCGCCGACTTTCTCGGCGCAACGCACGGCGAACGGCCGAAGGTCATCAACCTTGGCATCAGCGGCGAGACGACCTCCAGCGTCTTCAGCGGCACCGGCCGCAACGACGCGACGTCCGATCCGTTGCGTAATACGAATTACCAGGGCCTGTCCCCCCTGCCGACCCAGCATGATCTGTTCGCGGCGGTCGTTGGCGCTGAGAACTCCCTCGGCCAGACGATCTCGACCGTCTCCGTGTCGCTGGGGTCGAACGACCTGCTGCAACTCGCCTTAAACCCCGCGTTCCAGGCGGCCGATCCCGCGACCCAGGGGGCGATGCTGATGCAGACCCTCGGGCAGGTCGCCACCAACTACTCCGCCCTGCTGCAAGACATCCGCACCCTGCTTCCGTCGGCTGAGGTGATTCTCGTCGGCTCGTATAGCCCGTTCGGCCCGGCCTCCCCATCCACGCCGCCGATCGCGCTGCTCAACGACGTGATCAAAAACCTCGCCATCGCGACTGGTTCCACGTTCGTCGACATCTTCACTCCATTCCTGGGCAATGAAGCGGCTTACACCTACATCGCAAACGCCGGCAACTTTCACCCCACACCCGCCGGTTACAGGGTGATCGCCGACGCGATGATCACGGCGGTCCCCGAACCGGGTAGCGTGACTTTGCTCGTCCTCGGCGGTCTTGGTGTTCTAGGTCTGGCCCGTTCGCGACGCCGCCGCGCCGCCTGAACGCGGACCGCACCCGGAACGCGAACGGCACGGACCATGGCCGCGTTTCGGTCGCTCAACGCCGCCCGCCGAGCCGTCCATCCCGACGGCTCGGCGGGTGCTTCGCGCACCTGATGACGGGAGGCTTGCGGAGCCTCTCTCAGATCGAGTCGGGTGGGTGGGCCCGCGGAACCCACCATCTGGGGGTTGAAGCCCGGTGGGGTCCGCGTGCCACTCCCACCCGACTAGACCACAGCCTTAAGATGGTGAGCTGTCCATCGACCGAAGGTCTTTGGTCATCGGGCATTGGACATCGGCACGGCCCACAGTTTTGGGGCTGCCGGTCTGACTACGAGGGCCCGACTAACCGTCTCATACGCCGTCTCAGGGCGCGATCTCGCCGGGCGGGCTGGGCTGTTCCTCGGGCGGCAGATAACGGTGGATGGCCAGGTCGTAAAGCCAGGTGCCGCAGACCCCTCCGGCGAGCGGGCCGACGATCGGCACCCAGAAGTACCAGCCGTGCGAGACGAACACCGCCGGCCCCCAGCCCATGACCGCCGCGACGATCCGTGGGCCGAGGTCGCGTGCCGGGTTGATCGCGTAGCCGGTCAACCCCCCCAGCGACAGACCGATCGACCACACCAGCGCACCAATGAACATCGGCTCGAGATAGCCGCGTGGGGAGGCGTTGCGGCGGTCGGTCAGCGCCCGGACCCCGACCATCAGCACGGCGGTCCCGAGAAACTCGCTGAAAACGTTCCGCCAGGGCACGCCGAAGGCCGGGAAGGTGGCGAAGACCCCGGCCCCACCCGCCCACGGCCCGACGAGCTTCCCGTCGGCCATCGCGCCCCGGACGATCCCGTTCTCCGCCTCGAACGCCGCGAACGCCTCGGCGTAGTCGAGATACACCAAGAGCGCCCCGACGATCCCCCCGGCGATCTGCGCCAGCCAGTACGGCCCGACCCGTCCCCAGGGCAACTCTCCCCGAGACGCCAGGCCCAGCGTCACCGCCGGGTTCAGGTGCCCGCCGCTGAGCCGACCGCTCAGATACACCCCGAACATCACCGCCAGGCCCCACCCGGTCGTGATCACGATCCAGTCGCCCTGCTTGTCCAGCAGCGCCACCGACGCGACCACCCCGTCGCCCAGCAAGATCAGCAGGGCCGTCCCGAGGAACTCACCAATCAACGCCCGACTCAATGGTGGAGGGTTCATGCCGGAAGACAATAGCAAAACCGGCGCACCTTGCAAGTGGCCAGTGGCACCAGGGACTTTCCAAAGTCCGATACGCCACCGTGACCGGGAGGGCGAGGCTCCGGCCGAGCCGCCCATCCCGACGGCTCGGCCGGAGCCTCGCCATCCCGAAGCCCGACTTTGGAATGACCCTGTCCGTGGCACGATCGTCTCTACTGCCGTCGAGTCACCCACTCGTCAAGCAGGATGCGCATGGGCCACCAGCAGTTGCTCGGCGAGTTGCAGCGCCGCCACGGCCTGTTCGCGAGTCACGCTCGGGAAGTCCTCCAGGAAATCGTTGAGAGAATCGCCGGCCTCCAGGTAGTCGAGCAAGTTCCGTAGCGGGACACGGGTGCCAACGAAGACCGGCACGCCGCCGAGGATATCGGGATCACTGTGGATGACGGGTGATGTTGCCGGCATGTAAGTCTTTAACCAATGAACGTGGGAATCGACCACCGTCCGACGTGACGTGGCGATCAGGTTCCCTCCGCCCGCGCCATCTCATCCGCATGGTAACTGGAGCGGACGAACGGGCCGCTGGCGACGTCGAGGAAGCCGAGGGTGCGGGCCAGGCGGCCGAGCTCGTCGAACTCCTCGGGGGGGAGGTAGCGATCGACGGGAAGGTGTTTCGGGGAGGGCCGCAGGTACTGGCCGAGGGTGAGGAGGTCGCAGCCGATGGCGCGGAGGTCGGACATCGTCTCGACGACCTCCTCGGTCGTCTCGCCGAGGCCGAGCATCAGGCCGCTCTTGGTGCGGATGTCGGGGCGTCGGCGCTTGACGTACTCCAGCACCTTCAGGCTGACGGCGTACTGGCTCTTGCGGCGAACGTGTCGCTGGAGTCGCGCGACCGTCTCGAGGTTGTGGTTGAAGACCTCGGGGTTCGACGCCAGTACGATGTCGAGGGCGGTCTCGTCAGCCTCGAAGTCGGGGGTCAGAACCTCGATCGTCGCGCCGGTTCGCTGGCGGACGGCTTCGACCGTGCGACGGAAGTGGTCGGCGCCGCCGTCGGTCAGGTCGTCGCGGGTGACGCTCGTCAGCACGACATGCCGTAGATTCAGCCGGGCGCAGGCTTCGGCGACCCGTTCCGGCTCGTCGTCGGCCGGCGGGGCCGGCTTGCCCCGGGGCACGGCGCAGAAGCCGCAGGGGCGGGTGCAGGTTTCGCCCAGCAGCATGAACGTCGCCGTCCGTCGCGTCCAGCACTCGGCCCGGTTCGGGCACTTGCCGCTCTCGCAGATCGTTTCCAACCCCAGCTCGCCGACCAGGTTCGCCGTGGCGTACATGCCGCCGGAGGCCGGGATCGGCCGCTTCAGCCACGACGGCAGCCGTCGCGCCGTCACGGTGGTGGCAGTCGAGGAGGAATCGTTCGCGAGAATCGGCAACGAGGAAGTCGGCAACGGCGACGGGCCGTCAGCCGAGGCTCGGTACGTAGACATGAGGTCGGGTCTTTCGGCGGATCAGGGGGTGGTCGGTGTAGACGTGGTGCTGTTCGAGCCCGAAGGCCGTCTCGATTCGACGGATCAACGCCTCGCGCACCTTCGACATCGGGGCGGGGCGCTGCCGTCGCGATTCCATCGACGTCTGTCGCAGCGGGCTCGCGCCGGGGCCGGGCTCCTCCAGCACGTTGAAGTCGCTGAGGTACGGCCCCACGTTGAGCGTCAGGCCATGATACGCGATCCAGCGGTTCACGGCCACGCCCACCGACGCCACCCGGGCGTTGTCCAGGAACACCCCGGAGTGACCGGGCTTCGACTGTCCCTTCAGGTCGAACTCCGCCAGCACTCCAACGACCACGTGGTCCAGGCGGTCCAGGTACGCCTGGACATTCAAATCAAAGGGCTTGAGCGGGAGGGCCAGATAGGCGACGAGCTGTCCGGGCGTGTGCAGGACACAGCCGCCGCCCCGGTTGACCCAGTGGACCGGAATGCCGGCCTCGCGGAGTTCTCGGTCGTCGGGTCGGATGTGCGCCCGGCTGCCATGACGCCCGACGGTGATCGTCGGCGGATGTTCGCAAAGCACCAGGGCGCCGGCCCCGCCGGCCTCGCCAAGTTCGTAGACCAGGCGGCGCTGGAGCCGCTGGGCGTCCTCGAACTCCGTCACGCCGAGCAAATAAATTTCAAGAGGCGCGGACGTCGGGAACGGCATCATCGTGATTCGCTCCCTCTGTCCAGTCGACCAGAATCGTTCGATTCCCTGCAACATTCACAATTCCACGCGACACCAATACTGTACACGCGCCGTTCGCGGAGCGACAAGGGAAGTCGAGCCTCGTCCCCAGGGTTGACGCGGCGCCGCTGCTCAGGAGCGACGTCGCACCAGGACCGGGTCCCGCGAGGGCGGGGCCGACCCCCACGCCTGCCGCGCGTAAGTTCCATCAACCTTTTGACTTAATGTCAACTGGAAGCTGATCGATCTTGGCGGCGAGGATGAAGTCGTTCTCGGAGAGCCCACCGATGGCGTGGGTCCAGATCTCGATGGCGGCGTTGCGGTAGCCGACCAGGTGGAGGTCGGGATGGTGGCCCTCCTGCTCGGCCACGTCGGCGACCTTGCGGAAGAAGTCCATGCCGGCCATGAAGTTCTTGACGGTCCACTCGCGACGGATGCGCTGGCCGTCGCCGGTCAGGCGCCAGCCCGGAACGCTCGCCAGATGGGCCTGGGCTTCCTCGGGCGTCAGGGTCGGGACGCCGCCCTCACAGGGCACGCACGACTTGCGGGTCAGTTGCTCGGCGGTCGGGGCCTGACTCATGGGGTGCCTCCTCCATCGACAAGAAGCCGTAGCGGGGCGCGCCGCGGCGCGCGGCGCGCCACGAGGGCCTTCCGCCACGGTGCCACAGGGCGAACGATTTTGCAATCGGGACCGTAACGGGGCCAGGGCCGTTTCGCTCTCCCGTAGGAAGACGGCGGGCGGACGCCTGCCTGACCAAAACTGGCCGCTTCGCGACCTTCCCCGAAGCTGCCCCGGACGACGCGGAGCGTCGCGGAGTGCATTCTCACGCGGAGCGTGGGAACGAGTTAGCTTGGGTTTTGGGAGAGATTTACGCCGGTTTTCGATCTGTGCCCAGAGGCGGGGCGAGGCGCCCGGTCACAGTGTCGCCGCAGGCCTTGAAACGACCCTGACGACCTCAACCCGGCGGCGTGCGGGCGGCCTTCTCCTCAAATCCCCCGATGCCGAATCGTCGGGCGAGTTCGGCCTCGACCTCGTTCCAGCCGATGTGGCGATGGCCGAGCAGGACCATCGTATGGAAGACCAGGTCGGCCGCTTCGCGGACCAGGTGGGCGCGGCCCTCGTCGCCCGGCTCGCCGGCCGCCTCGACCACCTCGACGGCCTCCTCCGTGACCTTCGCGCCGATGGCCGGTACGCCGCCCTGTAGCAGGGAGACGACATACGACGTTCGCTCCCTGGGCGGCCGGTCGCGTCGCTCGGCGATCACCGACATCAGGGCGTTCAGGATCGATTCCTCGGGCATCAACGTCCTCCTCAAAAGGCCCGAACCCATTGTATCACAAGGGGTAAGGTGATCGCAATGGGCCGGGAAGCCGGTTTCGAGGAGCGCGGTGGTCGCAATCCCGGGGCCTCGGGATCGAATCACCCGAGGACTCACGATCCTTTCCCGGGACTGGAGGCGCGATGTTCTCGATTTTCTCGACAACGGGGCTCTCGTCCGCCGAGACGGCCCGGCTCCGTCGGATTGAGGGGAAGCTCGACCTGATCCTCGACCACCTCGGGCTCACCTACCTCGATCCGACGCACCCCGACTCCCTGCCGGCGGACGTTCGGTCCCTGGCGGATGCCGGCCGGAAGATCCACGCCATCCGGGCCCTCCGGGAGCAGACCGGATCCAGTCTCGCCGAGGCCAAGAACAGCGTCGAAACGTATCTGGACGCAAGATGAAGACGTCAGGCGAACGCCTGACCTACAGATGCTGTGTAGGTCAGGCGTTCGCCTGGTTCTTCGCCGAATCCCCAATCACAAACCGCTGAGGTCCGCGGCGAGAACCCGGACGCCGTGGGTCAGGTCAAGTCGCTTGACGGTGTCGTCGAGGACCGGGACGGTTAGGCTGCGGTGCGGCGGCAGCGTGAAGCCGGCCAGGGCTGTGGGGCGAACCGGCGTCGGCGGCGGCTCGGTCGGGTCGAACGACCGGGTCGAAAGGGCCGCGGCGGCCTCGTCGAGAGCGGGGCCGCTGAGGGCCAGGCCGTCGAGCACCAGCGGCGAGATGTTGTCGATCCGAATCTGGTAGCTCGGCTCGCCGTGGACACGCGGCCCGCGTTCCAGCGTCACCGACACCAACTTCTGCACGATGGCCCCGGCCAGCGCGTCGGCAACCTCGACGGGGGTCATGGGCGTGCCGTCCGGTCGGTCCAGCTTCACTTTCTGCCGACCGATGAGCGACCAGTCCCCCCCCTGGGTGCCCGGCTCGGCAACCTGGACGTCCGCCTCATGGTTCTTGAGCCGGACTCGGCAGCCCAGGCAGAGCCCCGTTGGATGCGCGGGAACCCCCTCATGGCTGCGAAGCCCGACGATCGGATGCTCCGACAACAGTTTCCGCAACTCCGCGACCCGCCCCTCGACGCCCGTCTCGTCGGCGATCACCTCGAAATCGAGGCACGCCACCTCGCCCTCACCGATTCCCTGGATGCCCCGGGCTTCGAGCTGGTCCACGAAGCGGCGCGCCAGGGCCAGCTCGGACGGATTGGCCCAGCCGTGGGCCAGCCGGCCGATCGTCGCCCAGTCGAGCCCGTCGATCACACGCCAGACGACAAGCTGGGCCTCACAGGGTGGTGCCTTGGTCTCGGCGAGCCGTCGCAACGTCGCCTGGGCCTTCGCATCATCGGTCAACTGACTGATGTCGCCGATCCGCAACGCCTCCCCCTTGGCCGGCACGGCGATGCGACCATCCGCGCCCGGAGCGTTCAGGCTGACCAGGCGGGTCGGCAGGTGGCGCGTCTGGCCCGGTTTCAAGGCGGCCTGGGGCAAGCCGGTTGGAGGTACCGAACGGAACCCACCCATGCCGCCCATTCCGCCCATGCCACCACCCATCCCGCCCATACCACCCATCATGCCGCCACCCATACCACCCATCATGCCGCCACCCATCCCACCCATCATGCCACCACCCATACTGGAATACAGCGAGGTGTAGTCCCAGCTGTCTTTGTCTCCGGTGAGGGTCATGATCAACCGCCCCAGCATCATCATTCCCATCATCGCGGGCATCGTCCCACCACCGCCGCCGCCACGGCCACCCATGCTACCGCCACGGCCACCCATGCCACCGCCCATGCCGCCCATGCCGCCCATGCCACCGCCCATGCCGCCCATTCCACCACCCATGCCGCCCATGCCGCCGCCCATGCCGCCCATACCGCCGCCCATGCCGCCCATGCCGCCGCCCATACCGCCCATGCCACCGAATTGACCGGTCGCTCCGGCCGCGACCAGGCCCGGCGGAAGGACGACGCGGAGGGGCTCCCGGGAACGGTTGGTGACATGCAGGGTCATCCGTCCCTTGCCGTCCCCCTCGGCGGCGACGGCGAGCTGGCCGCCCTTGAGGCCCTGGATCAGGTCCAGGGTCATGGCGGGCTCCGGCGTCGGTTGCGGGCTTTCCTCGGGCGTCTCACTCGTGACCGGAGCATTGTTCTGGGATGGGCTGGAAACGGCCTGGCCCGCGTCCTCAACCAGGATGGCCTTCTGGGGCGCATCACCGGCCTGTTGGGCGCGTGTGGGGGGGGCCGAAACAAGCAGCAACCCGGCGACGAGGCCGGCCAACGACCGGGTGATGTACCCTCGAGGTGTGATCGTACCTGGCATGGATCAATTCCTTTTGACGTTTTGTCGTCGGAGGCAACCCGGCGACGGAGGGGGGAAGAGGGATCAATGTCTGCGAGTGGAACGGTGAGGTTCCGGACGCACCTTCGCACCCGGATCATCAATCGCCGACACGGTCACAACCGTGAAGGCCTTTGGGTCGTACATGCCCAAAATGGCCTGCGATTCCGAAGACCTGACCGCTCCGTCAAGGGTCTCCCGCGAGGACTTCAGGGGGAGGTCATGATTTGGTTCCTCAATTCGCCATTCGAGATCCAGGCGAATGACCCGTCAACAATCTTTGTGGGGGGCGAAATGAGCGACAAAACCGCGCGTCGTGGCGAAAAAATCCGCGGGCTTGCCATTGCCGCCCGGGTCTGCTCTGCTGGTTCCCTTATGCGATACCACATTCGAACGCCCTGGTACGTCTCGCGAATCGCGATCGGGTTGACGCTGGTTGTCGGCCTGGGGCTGGGTTCCTGGACGGTCGCCGAGGACAACACCGACACCGCGCGTCGGGCAAACACGAGGTCCGGGTATCAGGCGATCCAACTTCCGTTGCCGCCTGACGTTCTGCCCAGTTGCATGGCGGTGAGGCCGGACGGCACGCTGGCCATCGGGTCGATGGACGGCGAGGTCCTGCTCGTCAAGGACACCAACAGCGACGGCCTGCCCGACCATTATCACCGATGGGCCGGCACCTTGCCCCACTGGCCGCTCGGGCTGATGGCCGATGGCGACGACCTGATCGTTGCCACCCGAGGGGCCCTGTTGCGGCTCAGCGACGACGACGGCGACGGCTGGGCCGAGCGCTGGCGGACGATCACCGACGCCTGGGATGTCACCCGCGACCACCACGACTGGACGACCGGCATCGCCCGCTGGCCCGACGGCGGCCTGGTCGTCAGCCCGGTCACCGACGACGTTCGCACCCGCGACATCGAGGGGCGTCATTACCTTCGGGGCAAGGCGATCCGGGTTCAGCCCGACACCGGCGCCGTCGATGTGCTGGCGGAGGGGCTTCGCTACCCGACCGGCTGGGCCACTCGTCGCGGCGACGGGGCCGTTTTCTTCACCGACAACCAGGGTCAGCAGAAAACCACTTGCGAGATCAACCGACTCGTGCCCGGCACCTGGTACGGCTATGCCAGCCAGGACGACCCGCCCGACGGTCCCCCCGACGCCCGCCGCTACACGCCCGCGGTTCGCATCCCGTACCCCTGGGCACGATCGGTCAACGGCCTTGCCTTCGCCGACACCGGCGGGCACTTCGGGCCCCTGGAAGGCCAGCTTTTCCTTTGCGAATACAACAATCGTTTTCTGCTGCGTGCCACCCTGGAGGACGTCGGTGGCCAGACGCAGGGGGCCTGCTACCCGTTCCTTGAAAACCTCCTCGGCCCGATCTGCGTCGCCCCCGCGCCCGACGGCAGCCTCTACGTTGGCAGCCTCCGCGAGCCGGCCTGGGGCGGCGAACCCGAGCAGGGTGCAATTTACCAGGTCCGGTTCACCGGGACCGACGGGTGCGGCATCCGGGAGGTCACCGCCGAGCCCGACGGCTTCCACGTCGATTTCCTGGCGCCCCCCGACTCAACCCTCGCCGCCGAACCGGACCGCTACCACGTGCGACGCTACCACCACGTCTTCCAGGGCTCGTATCACTCTCCGCCGACCGATGAGGAAGATTTGCACGTCGCGTCCGTGCGGCTCGCGCCGGATGGCCGTCGTGTCCGCCTTGTTCTGAGCGAGCCCCTGATCCCGGATCGGATCTACGAACTTCGCGTCGATCTCCCCGGCGCCGACCCCGACATCGCCCACTACACGATGAACCGTGTTCCCGAGATAGAGGGGGCTCAGCACGGAGACACGGAAGACACGGAGAAGAGAAGAGGGGGGAAAAGAGAAGATTGAGAAGAGGAAATAGAGGATAAATGAGGAGAAGGGGGAAAGAGTGGAGATTGACGGCGGAGGGTGCAACGGGTGCGATGTCTCTGAACCGTAGAGCTGTGGCCTCCTCCACGGCCAGCCGCCGTCCGCATGGGGCCTCTTCTTTCTCTTTCCCTCTTTCTCTTCTCCGCCTTCTCTACCCAGTGCCCTCCGTGTCTCCGTGGTGAATTTCCCAATCCGATGATCGAACACGAGTTCGGCGTCCCCATCCCCGGTGAGGTCCTGCCCGAGCCGCAGTGGGCGCGCACGGCGATCAAGCGTCTCCCGCCAACGGGCCCGCTCGACTGGAAGGCGATCTTCGGTCGCGAGGCACCGATCGTGCTCGACCTTGGTTGCGGTAATGGGCGGTATACGTTGCTGAGCGCCCTGGCGCGGCCGGAACTCAACCACATAGGCGTTGACGTCCTGCCCGTCGTGATCCGCTACGCGACCCGGCGCGCGCAACCAGCGCGGGTTGCACCATGTTCGGTTCGCGGTCAAGGACGGCCAGACCTTTTTGAGCGGTTATGTCGGATCGGCCAGCCTGTCGGAAGTCCATCTCTACCACCCGCAGCCCTACCACGACCCCCGGATGGCCCGCTGGCGACTGGTCACGCCCCGCTTCCTGGCCAACCTCCATCGCGGGTTGACCGCCGGCGGCCAGTTCGTCGTCCAGACCGACAACCCGGACTACTGGGCCTACATCCGGGCGATTGCGCCGGTTTTCTTCGACTTCCGCGAGCATCCTGGCCCCTGGCTCGATGCCCCGGAAGGGCGTAGCCGTCGTGAAATTCTCGCCCGCAGCCGAGGTCTGGAGATTTTCCGGGGGATCGGCATCCGTCGTGACGACCTCTCCCCCGATGCGGCTGTTCCTCTGGCGGAATCCCTTCCCCTCCCGGACTTTCAGACTCGAGGGCCCTGGTGCGATCTCGATGCCCTCGAATCCGCCGGCCAGGTTTCCCAACGGCGAGGCCGCGACCGGCGCCAATCCCGCCCGAATCGCCGATCCTGACTCTCGCCAATAGCTTCGGACAATCGGCACACTCCGCGGCCCACCACAGTCAGGGACGTGGCAAACCGTCACGACCGCCGTGGTCGGGAGGATCGCTACCAGAAATTCTGATCAAATTCGCGCCATGGCACGAGACTCTCTATTAGAGATCGTCAGAACCATCAAGAACTTCGGCCGCCTTGAGAGCTACAGTCCTTTTGAGACGTCCAATTGTTGGCGTTCGTCATGGGAGGTTGAGGCCATGGACGCGACTCGGTCACGACGCACAAAGGATCGCGCCCGGCAAGATTGGTATGCTCGTCACCGACAGCGGCGATTCGCTCGCTTCCTGCTGGGTCTGGATCAGAAGGAACCCGTCAGGTCCAAGGAGGGATGAGCCGCAAGCCGCGGTGGAGCAGGCCGAACGTCTGTCAATGTCGCGGCGTCAGCGGGATGACGAGGGGGAGCGTGCTCGCTTAGGTACGCCACTCGGGTCCTTGCCCGAACAACTCTCACGATGGAGGAGGCCATGACCGCGGGCTGCGCGAAAACGCCTGGAAAACAGGGCGTTCCGGTATGAGGGACAGGCCTTTGGCGTCAGGCTTTTTTAGGAAAGCTTAGCCATCTCTTCGCAGTGATCGGCAATATGGCTATGCCGAGCGATCTGCTCCCGATCGGCAGCCGCTCCTGGTACGGCGTTGTCGGTTTCCACACCATGGGTCTGGTCGGAGGGTCCGGGTGGGGTGATCGCTCCTCCTTCTCAGACCGCCGACGAAAGACGACCTCGGCGATTACGGGTCGGTGGTCCGAACCCATGTCCGGCCCGACCCGGCAGCGTGTGACGGTCCACCCCGGGCTGGCCAGCACGTCGTCGATGCGGATCCAGGGCCAGCGGCTCGGGTAGGTGAAGCCGTAGCCCCGACCCACCTCCGCGAACGCCGACCGGTAGCGCCGCCGCAGAGGTTCGCGCATCGGGCTGTCGGGTGGCAGGTTCAGATCGCCCCCGATGAGCGTCGGCACGTCCGACAGTCGGGACAGAGCCTCGGCCACGCGCCGGACCTCCCGGCGACGCCAGGATGTCTGCCGCCGCATCCCGTCCAGATCTCCGGCTCGGAGCCGGGTGAAATCGTGCCGAACCGTGTCGAGGTGCAGCGAGGCCACGGCGAACATCACTCCCGGGGACGGGCGGATCCGGCCCATTCCAGGCGGGTTGCCCAGTCAGGATGCGGGGCCTCGATTTCATCCAGGGGCTCGCACTCGGCCAGGATTGGCCAGCGGCTCGCGACAAAGTCGGTGCGCCACCAGCCCTGTTTCCAGTACTCCCGCAGAACCGGGTTCCCGCCGAGCTCCTGGAAGCAGATGATGTCGATCCGCTCGCGCTCGATCAGTTGAATCAGGCGAACAGCATCGATCCCGTTCGTGCCTCGGTTGAGCGTCATGATCCGAAGCCGGAACCCCGCCGTCCCGGGCAAAGGTGGTTCGGGACGCTGCAAGTTCAGATTCAGCCCCATGAGCGGGCCGGCCACGAGGCCGAGCGTCACCCCGACCACGGCCAGCGACAACCGGTCTCTCTTGATGATCGCTGCGGGCGCCAGGATCAGGGCCGGCAAGAGGAACAACCATCGGGGCATGTAGAGTAACCCCAAGACCGGCCACCACCGCTCTCCGACGACTCGGATCAGCACCAAGGTTCCCAGGACCAGGCACGCGTAGTACCAGGAGGCGCGGCGCGGCCCCCGTTTGCCACGTCCGGCGTTCTCGATGACGGCCGTTGATCTGTCGGCCTGGTGACGATTGCCGACAGATTCCGGACGGCCACCGATCCCCTGTATCGACCTGCTTCCTGACTCGGGCGGGAACTCTCGTGATGTGCTCACGTCTCGTTGGCGTTCGTCATGGGAGGTTGAGGCCATGGACGCGACTCGGTCACGACGCACAAAGGATCGCGCCCGGCAAGATTGGTATGCTCGTCACCGACAGCGGCGATTCGCTCGCTTCCTGCTGGGTCTGGATCGGAAGGAATCCGTCAGGTCCAAGGAGGGATGAGCCGCGAGCCGCGGTGGAGCAGGCCGAACGTGTGTTGATGTCGCGGCGTCGGCGAGATGACGAGGGGGAGTGTGCTCGTTCAACGTTCGCGATAGACAATTCGGCCCTTGCCGGGGTCATAAGGCGTGATCTCGACGGTCACACGGTCACCAGGAACGATCCGGATGAAGTTCTTCCGCATCTTGCCCGCGATGTGGGCCAGCACCCGGTGGCCGGTCAGCGGCCCTTCGAGTTCGACGATGAACTGAGTATTCGGCAGGGCCTCGACGATGCGGCCCTCGGTGCGAATGGGTTCCTCTTTCGCCACGCGATTCTCCAGAAGGGGCGATTCCCGATCGACTTGACATTCTCGACCACCGAGGATGCCGGCACGCCATCGACCCCGGACCGTCGGTTCGGCCGCCGGCCGTCCGGTGCGATTCTCCACCGCGGGCGCGGTGCCCGCGGGCCGTTTTGTCGGCATGGAACAGGCCGCGGAGTGCCACCCCAACGGGGGAGAATGTCAAGCATAACCCGTCTCGCCCGTTTCCGCTAGAACCTGTCCGTCGCGCACCGCGCGGTTTCCGGCTAAATCCAGCGAACCCGAGGGTCCTTGCCGCGAGCGAACGAACCGCGCGGGTCGGTCAGGAACCGATCAGCTTCCGGAACTCGGCGAAGAGGTACTGGCTATCGTGGGGGCCGGCGGAGGCCTCGGGGTGGTACTGGACGGAGAAGATCGGCAGCTTCTTGTGGTGCAAGCCCTCGTTCGTCATGTCGTTGAGATTGACGTGGGTCGCCTCGACGTCGGCCGGCAGGCTGGTCGTGTCGATGGCGAAACCGTGGTTCTGGGTCGTGATCTCGACCCGCCCCGTCGTCTCGTTGCGTACCGGGTGGTTGGCGCCGCGATGGCCGAACTTCAGCTTGAAGGTCCGCGCCCCGAGGGCCTGGCCGATGAGCTGGTGCCCCAGACAGATCCCAAAGATGGGCACTCCGCGTGACTCGGCCGCGGCACGGAACAGGACCCGCAGGTTTATCGTGGCCTCCTCCAGCGGACGGGGGTCACCCGGGCCGTTCGAGATGAAGATGCCGTCGGGTTGGTGCTCCAGGATCGACTCGGGAGGGGTCGATCCCGGCACGATGGTCACCCGGCACCCGGAGGTCTCGACCAGGTGGCGGCCGATGTTCCACTTCATGCCGAAGTCAAGTGCGACGACATGGGGACGGCTGTTCGGGGGTGGTGGCACCTCGCCGGGTTTCAGGACCAGGGGCGACTCGAACCCGCGTTCCCAGACGATCGGTCCATCGGGCATGACCTCGCGCGTCAGGTTGCGCCCGACCAGTCCCGGGCTGCGACGTGCCTTATCGACGAGACGGGCGTCGTCGAGGTCCGTGGAGGAGAGGATGCCCTTCATCGCCCCCTCGACGCGCGTCCGGCGAACCAGGGCCCGGGTGTCCACCCCGTCGATGCCCACGATCCCGTGGCGCCGCATGTAGCCATCAAGCGACTCGCTCGACCGGAAATTGCTCGGCTCGCGGTTCAACTCGCGGACCACGAACCCTCGCACCCAGGGACGTTGGCTCTCCTCATCCTGAGTATTGACACCATAGTTGCCGATCAGCGGATACGTCATCGCCACGATCTGGCCGTGGTACGAGGGGTCGGTCAGGATCTCCTGGTAGCCGGTCATGCTGGTGTTGAAGACGACCTCGCCGTCCACCTCGCCCCGGGCACCAAACGCGCGACCCGTGTAGACCGTCCCGTCCTCCAGCGCAAGTTTCGCAGTATCCATGTCGTCGATCTTCGGGTGGGTTCGAAAAAGGGCGGGAAGGCCAGGGGCTAGATCCCAAATCAGCATAGCGAATGCCAGGCGGTTCTCGCCAGCCGAGAGACGATTGTGACGTCAGGAGAGCCGGAGGTTTCCGAGGGGCGCCGGCCTGTCACGACGAACCGCGTTCAAGGTCCGACCGAGCGGAGTAGCGCTGTCCGAATCGTCCGGGCCGTTGACAGGTACGCCGCGGTCAGGGCGACAAAGGCGACGGCCGCCAGGGCTCGGGCAACAGGTTGCCCATCGGGGGCATCGACCAGATCGAGCACCGAGGGGCCGATGGGCCGGAACGCCAGGCGGGGACACAACACCAGCAAGACACCGGCATCGGCGGCGGACAGGGTCGCCGCGAGCAACCAGGAACCGACCAGTGGGGGGAGCACCCGGCGGCCGGAGGCGTCCCACCAGGCCCGCCATCGGGAGGCGCCGAGGGTTCGAGCCGTCTCTTCCAGAAGGGGTTGCTGGCGGCCTCGAACGCACTCGATCGAGGCCAACAGCCAGGGAAGTCGCGTCAGGGCGAGGGCAATCACCGCGGCGATCCCGGGCGTTCGGAACGGGTCGAGGAGCCTTGCCAGACCGTCGATCGTGCGGGCCGCCCCCTGCCCCAACGTCGAGTGGATCAGGCTTGACGCGGCCACCGCATCCAGCATCCGGGGGACCATCAGAACACCGACACCGAGAACCAGCGGGGGGACGAATCGGTTCAGGCGGGCGATTTGCCGGGCCCGGGGCCGTCGCCCCGCCCGTAACGATGGCCGGTTCGCGAGGCATACCCCGGCCAGGGCAAGCCCCAGCGTCCCGGCACCGAGCCCGACCAGGGCGGAATCGATCAACGCGCGGCGGACCATCGGCGCGCCGATCAGCCGACTGACGTGGCCGGAAACCTCCGAGATCGTCCAGTGGCCCCGAGGCACGGCATGTGAGAGGACCGTCAGGACCGGTATCCAGGCCAGGACCGCCCCGATGCCGAGCCCTGCCACGAACAGCCCGGCCCGCCACCAGGGCGCCCGTCGCGACCGGGCGACCGGCGCTCCTCCGAGGTCCAACCGGGACGGTCCGAAGAGAAGGCGGACGATGACCAGAACCGTTGCCCCGCAGAGCAATCCCAGGACGCTCAGGACGGTCGCCCGCGGGGCCGATCCGCTCCGGGTCGCGGCCTCGACGATCTGATAGCCCAGGGTGCCGCGAAGTCTCAGGATCAGCGGCGCCGCCCGGATCGAGCAAGGTCACGCTGAAGATCAGTGCCGCGGCGCGGAGGGCGGTCGGGCGGACCAGCGACCAGACCAGCGTCCGCCAGGCCCGCCGTGACGAGGCCCCCGACGCCCGGCCCGCCTCTTCCCAACTCGGGTCGATTCGTTCGAGTGCCCCCCGAGTCGCCAGGGCAACCAGCGGAACACCGACAATCAGCCCGGTCCCGATCCAGCAGAACCAGGCCCCGCCGATGCCCCAGTTCCAGGGCTGAGACGCCGGGGCCTCCAGCGCCCGGAACGGCGAGGGGCCTTCCACGCCGAAAAGAAGCCGCAAGCCAAACGCCCCGAGCAGCGGCGGGAACACCAACGGCGCGCAGACGATCGACCCGAGGACGTTCCGCCCCCAGAACCGCCAGCGGACCATCACCCGCGCCATCGGCACGCCCAGTACGAACGAACCGACCGCGACGATCCCGGCCACCACGGCACTGTGTCGCAGACAGTCCCAGGTCAGCGGGTCGAAAAGAACCAGAGCCGCGGCGAAGGCCGACCCGCGCCAGGCGCCGTCCGGTCCGCGATCGAGAACCGCCATGCCCCCGAGGGCCAGCAACGGGGCCACGACGAGCAGGCACATGCCGAACTTCGCCAGCACCACCGATGCCCGGATCAGGCCCATCTCCGACCGCTCCCCCTCCCACTCAACCCCCGCGACGCCGCTCGATCTTACTCAACCGACGCCTCGCTCGCACCCCAACGGCGATTTCCAACCGGGTCATTCCAAGGTTCGATGCGACACTTGAACGGGGAGGGCGAGGCTTCCGCCGAGCCACCCATCCCGACGGCTCGGCCGGACCCATGCCCTCCCGGAAGTCGGTTCGGCGGGATCCTCGCCCTCCCGGATACCGACCTTGGAATGACCCAGGGACATCGAGCCCGAAACTTGATCGAGCGAGCCGGAAGCCTAACAATGGCCCTGGAGTGTGCGTCCTTCGTGCGAATCGAGCACCATCTCAATTCCATGACACGTTCGACGATGTCGTCATGGTCGCCCTGGACCGGATTCTCGCCTCGAAACCAGCGGACTGGCGTACGCGGCGGCGGTCGTTGCCCAGGCCCATCGTCCGGACACGAATAAACGACACAAGAAGCGGCTTTCCGCCAAACCGTATCCGTTTCCGACCCCGACAAGGTTCAGGTCGAGGAGCCCTGGGCACGCGGCGTGCTTGGTCAAAACGAAAATTCTCCCAAACCTGGCGCGCACAATAGCAGCAGACGAGATCGATTCCCGGCCGCCGACGTCCCGACACCGGGTCGATCACCACCGAAGGAGGTCAACCGATGCCGACACGAGACCTGAGCGGCCGATGGAGAGGGTTTTATTCCCAGCACGGGCACAAGCGGCCGATCTCGGCCGTCATCCAGCAGGACGGCGAGGCGCATCTCCGGCCAGATGAACGACGAGTTGACCGAGTTCGGGGCCCCGATCGCCGAGATGGCGATGGAGGAGGGCTTGCCCCCGGGGGCCGACGAGCAGATCGTCGAGCAGGTGCGCACCCTCTGCCCCTGGGCGTTGACCGAGAAGGTCCTGGCGGAGGTGGAAGTCCCTCCCGACTCCTTGCTGGAAGGCGAGGTCGACGGCGACGCCGTCCGGTTCCTCAAGACCTACCAGGGACCGTTCTTCGCCGGCTATCGCGTGGGGGACGTTCGGGTCGGGATCGCCGGTGAGGACCAGGAGGTCCACTACCGGGGCCTCCTGAACGCCGACGGCGACGAGATCGAGGGCCAGTGGCTCCTGACCGGCGAACCCAAGCAGGGGATCGTCCGGACCGAGGGCCGGTTCCTTCTGCGTCGCGAGGGCTCGGGCGTCGACGACAACTGAACCCGATCGCGAGCACGATGAGGTTGCCCGGACGACGCGACGCCGGGGAACGCTCAACCCGGCAGGGCAAACTTGCTCGGCAGGATGACGATGTACTCCGGCGCGACGGTCACGGTCAGGTTTTGCCCCTCGCGAAGGTCGGTCGACTGGCTCTGGAGGGCCAGCGCCACGAGCGGCCAGTCGTTCGGGCCGCGAAGATGGATGCGCCGGACCTCGCCGAGGAAGACCTGGCGCTCGATGGTCGTCGCGATCCGGTTGGCCCCGAGCCCGATCGGGGCCGCCGGGCCGAACACAAGGGACTCGGGCCGGATGGCGACGGCCACCGGGCTGCCCCCCGGCAGCGGGGCCTCGGGCGCCCGGCCGACCAGCCGCCCGACCGGCGTCCGGACGACCGCCTCCCCGCCGGAGTCGGTCCCCTCCAGGTGCCCCTGGAGCAGGTTCGTCGCGCCGAGGTACTGGGCCACGAACGTGTCGGCCGGACGGTTATAGACAGTCGAAGGGGCATCGACCTGGACGATCCTGCCGAGGTCGATCACCGCCACCCGGTCGGCCGTCGCCAGGGCGTCGCGGGGGTCGTCCGTCGAGATCAGGAGTGTCGTCTCGGCCACGGCATGCAAGCCGCAGGATTCCTCGCGGAACTCCTCCCGCGCCCGGCCTTCCAGCTGCGCCAGGGGGTCGTCGAGGATGACCATGTGCGGTTCGATCGCCAGCGCCCGCGCCAGGGCCGCGCGGCGTCGCTGGAGCGGGCGTCAGGGTGTCGGGCCGCTGGTCGGCCAGGCTGTCCAGCCGGGTGAGACTGAGTGTCTCGACCGTCCGTTTCCGCCGCTCGGTCGTCCCGACTCCCTGGGCCTTGAGCCCGTAGCGCGACGTTCTCCGCGACCGTCAGGTGGGGCCAGAGCGCGTCGTCCTCGGGGACCAGGCCGACCCGGCGCTCGCGGGCCGGCAGGTCGCGCATCGAGCGGCCGTCGAAATAGATCTCGCCGTCGTCCAGGTCCTCCAGGCCAGCCACGAGCCGGGCCAGGGTCGTCTTGCCCGAACCCGGGCGGACCGAGCAGGTACGTCAGCTCGCCAGGGCGGATCTCCATCGAGGCGTGGTCCACGACCGCGATGCCGTCGAACCGCTTGACCAGGCCGTCGAGCACGACACGGATCATGAACCAGCTCCAGGGCGGGCGATCGTCCCCGGAGCGACTCGATCGCGTTCCGCCCTCGATCCTGGCCTGCGGGCCACGCGACGGTAGCGCTGTCGCGCCCAGGCCGTCCACTCGGCTCGCAGCCAGGCACGGAACCGGGGGTCGGCGGCGAGCGTCCCCGTCGACGGCCCCCGCTAGGGCAGCGAGTCGGCTGCCCATCGATGCGGCCGCGAGGGGCGTCATCCCAACTATTGAGCAGCCAGACCCGGGCCTCCAGGTCCGGGGCGACCTGGGCGGCCAGTGCCTCGACCAGTGTGCCGGAGGGGTCGGCGCGCGCGAGCTCCTGCACCGACGCCGGCGGCCAAGGCGGTGGCTTCGATCAGAAACCTCCGCAGCCGCTCGGGCTCGATTCGCCAACGCGCCAGTACCCGGGACGCTCCGACCAGCTCGTCCTGAGCGTCCACCAGGGTCGCCCCGAGAAGGTCAGCAAGCAGATCGAGCGCGCTGAGATCGACACTGTCCGGAGGGGGTTGAAGCGCGTAACGTTCGTCGAGAAATCGCAGGAACGCGTGAGCGGCATCGGCTCGGGGTGCGCCTCGAACGACCGCCACGCCCACGATCGGACCGGAGCCAAGGGGGAGGAACGGGGGCTGTTCGACGTCGTCTCGATCCCCATGGGCCTCCGGAGCGAGGGCCACAGCCCCTTGGGACAGCAGGGCGAGGGCCGCGCCGCCGACCCGGCCGATCGGCTGTGCCTGTCCGGCAGCCCGGACGAGCGCCGCGTACCCCTCGTTCCAGGCCCCGGCCCGCAATCGGGCATCGGCAAGGGCCAGAGTCATCGGATCGCGACGAGGGTCGTCGAGAGCGATCAGACCGGCCAGGCGAGGGTCATCCAGGACATCCCACCCATCGGGCGGTGCCATGGCACGGGCCTCGAAGACGTCCGGGTCGAACCGCAGGCCCATTTCGGGGCGCCGCACGACCCACCAGGCAGCCGGGGGCTCATCTGAAGTCGAGCCTGTCTCGGCGATTTCCAGCCGGGAGGCTCGCTGGAGAACGGCCAGGCCGGAGGTCGCGTGGCCCGAGAACCAGGTCGATTCCCGCGTTCTCAACGACGAGATCGGCCAGGTCCACCCCCGGCGCGGATGAACCCAGTGATCCGCGACACGCCTGCGGGCCGCCGGCGCGAGTCGCGTTCCAGGCCGCGAATGCCGTGGAGAGGGCGGCTGTCTCGGCGGTCCCCAGGTCGGTGACGATCCTCAGCGCCGGCTCTCCGGGCCATTCGCAGCCAGAGGCCAGGAGGAGGGAAAGGACCGATACCGTCGCCGCCATGACGACCGCACGCACGCGATCCCAACCGTTGGCCAGGGGTGCCTCCACTCGTCTCGATTCTCCCGACCGCGGGTCCCTGGCGATTCGACCGTTGTCGCCGGATGAAAATCCGCGCGGAACCACATATTTCACGTAGGGTGGGTCAGCGGCGCAACCCACCGACAGGCCATATCAATGGCGGGTTCCGCTTCAGATGCCCCTACTCAGTCTTGCCCGCGGAGTGCCGAGCTTGACCTTGAGGGTCGTCTCCTCGCCATCCCGCTTCGACGACGACCTCGACCTCGTCGCCTGGCTTGTGCTTGACCAGGCCGGCCATGAAGTCCTCGATGTTCTTCACCGGGCTCGCCGCCGAAGCCGACGATGACGTCGCCGCCCTTCAGGCCGGCCTTCTCGGCGGGGCTGCCCTCGGAGACGCCGTCGAGCTTGACGCCCTCGACCTCCTCGCCGTACGACGGGCCGTGTCCCCATGTAGACGTTGGTCGAGCCGCTGGCGCTGGCCAGAGGCCGCTTGAGGCCGAGTGGACGACAACGCGGTGAACTCGGGCCGCTCGGGGCGTCGCGCCAGGTCGAGCAGGACCAGCTCGCCGAGGTCGGCGATCCGCGTCATGCCCTCGAAGTTGATCTTGTCGGTGTCGTCGCTCGGCCGGTGGTAGTCCGCGTGGGTGCCGGTGAAGGCGAACAGGACCGGGATGTCCTTGTAGTAGAACGAGGCGTGGTCGCTGGCGCCGAACTGCATGCCGGCAGCTCTCGATCAGGTTGATGTCGAACCCGAGCGACGCCCCCAGGCTCTTGACGATCTCGCTCATGCCGGGAGTGCTGCCCGCGCCGTAGATGGTCAGGTCGTTCTCGTCGAGCCGGCCGACCATGTCGAAGTTGACCATCGCGACGGTCTGGTTAAGCGGATAGAGCGGGTTGTCGACGTAGTGCTTCGAGCCGAGCAGCCCGCGCTCCTCGCCCGAGAAGGCGATGAAGACGACGCGGCGGGGCAGCGGGTCGTCGCGCTCGGGCCAGGCGGCGGGCCAGTTCCAGCACCATCGCGGTGCCGGAGGCGTTGTCGTCGGCCCCGTTGTGGATGTCGCGGACTGCCGAAGGCCAGCGAGCCCGATCCCGCCGAGGCCGAGGTGGTCGTAATGGGCGCCGACGACGATCGTCTCCTCGGCCAGCGGCCCGGCCCCTTCCAGCACGCCGACGACGTTCTTGACCGTGATCCGCTCCGCGCTCGATGGTGTACGCGGCGTCGAGACTCAGCCCGTCGAGCGGCTGGCTTGCCGGCTTCAGGTCCTCGTCGATCGAGCCTCTCCAGCTCGGCCAGCGTGGGGGCGCCGGAGGCGGCCAGCAGCCGGTCGGCGTAGGCCCGGGAGATCATGACGAACGGGATGTCGCCGCCGTCGAAGCCGGCCGCCGGGAAGTCGAGCAGTTGGTCCGTCTCGCCATCCAGACTGCCGGTGTCGTTGACCAGCAGCAGGGCCTTCGCCCCGTGCTCCTCGGCGTTGCGGTACTTGTGTCGGAACGTGGCGTAGGTGGTCGTCTGGGTGCCGGCGAACGGGCTGTCCTCGTCGTCCTGCTGGGGCTCGCGACGGATGATGAGGACTGCCTTGCCCTTGGCGTCGAGGCCCTTGTAGTCGTCGTAGTCGAGTTCGCGTTCCTCGTCCTTGGCGGTGATGCCGTAGCCGGCGAAGACGAGAGGAACGTCCTGAAGGTCGGCCGCGCCACCGTAGCCCAGGGCCGAGAAATCCGTCTTCGGCTCGGCGGAAAGGGCCTTTCCGGCCGACGTCTCGACGGCGAACGTGACATCCCCGGAGAGGATCGGCTCGCTCGGCAGGGTGAACGGCTGATAGTACTCCTCGGCCCCCGGCGCGGTCGTCAAGCCCGCCTCGCGGAACGCCGTCGCGATGTATTCCGCCGCGTCGTCGAGCCCGTTCGTGCCGGGCCCACGTCCTTCCCGCAGGTCGTCGGCCAGGAACGAGACATCGGCCCGCATCCGGGCCTCCGCCGGGCTCACGTACCTCGTGCCGGTCGTCTTCTCTGGAGGAGAGGCCGCTCGCACCCCGGCAATGGTCAGGGCCCATCCCGCGACCGTGAGCGCGGTCATGATCCGAAGGTGATCCACAAGGGGTCGGGCAAACATGCGAAAGTCCTTCGGTTGCAATAAGTTCACAGGCCGCGAATGGCCGAGCGCGCCGGTTGTCTCCTGACGATTCTCACGACCCCGCCCCGGGCGCGTCAAGTCTCCCACGGTCATGCACAAATTCGATACGACACCGGAACCGGGGGGGCGAGGCTCCCGCCGAGCCGTCGGGATCGGCGGCTCGGCGGGAGCCTCGCCCCCCCGGAAACACGACCTTTCAATGAGCACACGGTCATGCCCAGGGTTATCCCCGTCGCAGAACGATGGGCCCGGGGTCGCGACCCAGAGGTCGCGACCCCGGACACTCTTCGCCCGAATCTGGGTCCGGACCTGCCCCGGGTTCGCGGCAGCCGCCTCGGTCAAGGCGGCCTCCAGGGGCCCTCGTTGTCGAGGTGTCCGTATTGGAATGGCCTGGGGGCGCTGCGCCCGAAAACCTCGGCCGCACCGGGCTCGGCCGTTCCTGGTTCGTATTGAGCCCAAACCATCGGCCCACTTGCGGGCCGAGGCCGGGCCGCGACGATCGCCAGGGTCACGTCATGCCGTTGTCGAGTGTCTCGGGTCAGGGTCCGAGGTGGGCTCCTCGGGAAACCCCTTGAGGCCCTCTCTCCAACCGGGAGAACGGTACCACCCCTCCCCTTGGGTGGCGATCTTCCTACAATTCCACTTCGGGAGGTTCACGGTCGTTGAACGGGTGGGGCCCGGGGATCGATGTTGCGTGAGGAACGCCCACCGCGACCGCGTCGGCGTCGCGAGCGAGCCAGGGGACGGGCGGGAGACGGGTTCCGTCTCCGCACCCGCCGTCCCCGGACGATCCGGCCCGAGCCCCGCCCTGCCCTCCCCGGCCTGACGACCGGATCGGGGTTCGAGCGCGGTCGACGACGCTCCGGATCGTCGCGGCTTCCCACAGGACACTCACCGGGTGGCCGCGAGGGCGTCGGGGCGGCATCGCAGGCGACGCCGACATCCCGATCCTCCTCGGCTCCCGCAACGAGGTCCAGGGCGTCGCCGGGTGGCCGCGAGGGCGTCGGGGCGGCATCGCAGGCGATGCCGACATCCCGATCCTCCTCGGCTCCCGCAACGACGCCCGCACCCGTGTCGTGATCCCCCCCCTCACCGAGATCGACCACGCGAGCGGTGGGCTCGTCGCGATCACTCTCCGGTTCGGAAGGTCGATCGTCCAACACGTGTTCCCGGCATGTCGATTGGTCCGTCTCCCCGTCGTTCTCAGAGGGCGTATGCGAAGGGGATTGAGCCTGCGTTGGGTGGGTGGGGCCCTCGGGACCCACCGTGTTCACGTCCCAAAGGGTGGTGGGTTCCGAGGGCCCCACCCCCTCTCCAGGAATGATCGGTTCCTCGGCCGTCGCGAGGTTCTCGGCGGGCGTAAGCTCATCGACCCGCCCGCGAACGTCCGTCTCGGCGGGGGCCTCCCAGACGTCGGCGCTGAGGGTGTCGGTGGCTCGGGATGATTCGAAGCTCGTTGTCCGCACCTCGGGAGGCAGGCTGGCGTCGTTGTGAGGCGCTCGCTCGCTGGCAACGTCATCCTCAAATACGGTCTCGTACCGGGAGGACGGGATCGGCTCGGTCTCCAGCTCGACTCCGGGCGCCGCGCATTGCCCCGGATCGTCCTGGTGGATCGGGTCGAGAGGCCCGAACTCGATCGTGTGGGGCGCGATCGGCGCGGTCCCGGACATCCAGAAGGGCTCGTGGATCGGTCCCGCGGAGTCGATGATCTCGTGAGCGATTGGGGTGACCACCGGATCGTCCGGCTGGTCCTGCGGAATCGGGTCGCATTCCAGGATCAACGCCGCCTGGTCTTCCATGCCGACGTCAACGGGCTCGAACGCGGGACCGAGGACCTCCGGTTCTGTCAGTTCCGGCGCGAGAGGCTCATGGAGGGTCTCTTCGGGGGTGGGTTCCCCGGCATGAACTTCCGAGGCGTTCTGGTCGCCGAGGGCCAAGCGGGTCGTGGCAGTCGGATCATCGGGGAGGGTTTCCGCGCCCTCGACCCTCACGAACTTGCCGGGAGCCACCCGGACCCATGAGGCCGGGGGGGGCTCCGGGACCGTCTTCTCGCGGGCGGACCTGGCCCGCGACTTCCCCTTGCGGCGTCCCCCCTTGCCGGGCTTCTCGGCGACCTCCGTCGCCACGCCCCCGGTATCGGGCTCCGCCTCGACACCGTCGGTGTTCAGGAGTTCGGTCCCACCGCCCGGCGGTTGCCAGGGCGCCGAGATCGTCTCGCGGTCTCGTCCGGACGGTTCGGCGCTTGAATTGGGATCGTCGGAAGTTGGTTCCTTGACGTAGTTTTCGCTCGGCGAATCAGCCGGAGCGAGAACCAGCCAGACCATCAGCGCCAGGTAGGCGGGAACCAGCCACCACGAGGCCAGGAGCCCAAGGACCAGGCTCGTCGCCAGGATCAGGGCGCCCAGGCCCAGACGCCCGAGACCGAGCGGCCCAATCCACGGCCAGGCCCGGCCGTCGGGTTTGTTCGAGAGCGAACTTTTCAGGGGATCATCGCGTCGCACGCGTGGCCACTCCGAGCGATCCGTTCACCGGGGGGGCGTCCTGCCCCCCTTCCGGTGTTATCGGACGCCCTGAACGGTCACTGGCGGTTTTCTGTCCCGACCGAACCGCGCCGGGACTTGCGACCCATCGCCAGCACGCCGACGGCGCCGATCCCCAGCAGGATCAGCGAACCGGGTTCGGGAACCCCGGTAATCTGCTGGATATATCCGATCCGGGAAGAGATCCGGGTCGCGTAGGAACCGGCCTCGACCGGATCGAGCAGATCGGGCGCGATGAATTCGTTATCGCTCGGGTTGCCCACGAAGAACCCCCGCGTGTCGAACAGGGCGGCGCCGAAATACGGCCCGGCCTGG
Organism: uncultured Isosphaeraceae bacterium; assembly: GCA_963779675.1. GTDB lineage: Bacteria > Planctomycetota > Planctomycetia > Isosphaerales > Isosphaeraceae > CAVZZM01. The sequence continues at coordinate 230,595 of CAVZZM010000007.1, read as the reverse complement.
CTATAACTGAACAAACCGTCCACGTAGGAGTTGATTCCGGCCAGCTTCCAAACACCATCAGCCGGGTCCTGCACGAAGACCACGCCGCCAGAGTCTCCGGACGAGTAGGTCCCCTCGTTCGGCCCCGCCCCGGCACTGAAACCGAAGAACAGGAGATCGCCGGTGTTGGTGAACTGCGTGACCTGGTCGACCGTATTGGTCCCCCAGGAGAGCTGGCCGTCGCCGGCCCCCCAACCCCAGCCTCGAAGCGCTCCCGATGGGGAATCCGGGAGCCGGACCTCCGCGCCGCGCACCGTACCGCGTCCGAGCGTCACCAGCGGCAATCCCACCTCGTTGGAGCCCGTGTACAGGGGCGCCACGAGGGAGAAATCCGGCCCGGTGTTGATCTGGAAAATCGCCAGATCGTCGAGCGTGCCGACCTGCGTCAGGTCGTTATAGACCGTCTCGGTCGATGTCCCGTTCTTGTAACGGAACGTGCCTTGATTGCCGATGTGCGCGGCGGTCACGAAGTATCGGGGCCCGATCGGCGTCCCGAGGAAGCCGCCGAACGACCCGACATACCGGTCGAGACCGTCCGGGACCGGACTCGTGCTGGCGAGGTTCCGGCCCGGATCGCCCATGACGATGATCGCCCGTGCCGGTTGAGACAGAACGAGGCCGGAAAGGACGAACCCGGCCCACAACGCGACCCACTTGGGTGCGTGCATAAAACGCTCCTGGGAATCTCTTGGTGTCGATCTCGGAGGTGGTCCCGGAGTGAAATCGGACTCGGCCATCGCGAGGCGACGCCGGCGCGGCGATGGGGACCACCCGCGGTTGCGTGTCAGGTGCAACCCGAAGCGTACAAAGCCGGTGGTCAGGAAACAAGAGGCCGAGCCTGTTGAACGTGGACTCCGGGCATCATCGCCTCCGTCAAGTTTCGATGACCGATGACCGATGACCGATGACCGATGACCGATGACCGATGACCGAGGGCCGAGGGCCGATGACTGAGGACAGTTCGACCCTCAGTCCTCGGTCCTCGGCCCTCGGCTGCCGGATCGAGGATCATTCCTGAGAGCGGCTGGCGGCCAGCAGTGTTTCGGCCCCCTGGGCACGCAGTGAGTCGGCCACGGCGCGACCCAGAGCATCGGGGTCCTCCCGGGGGCCGACCCGTTGGGCCGCGAGGCGGACCTGGCCTGTCGGATCGAACACGGCGGCATCGAGTGCGAGGCCGTCCTCGACCTCACGGGCCCAGGCGGCCATCGGGATGGAACACCCTCCCTGCAACTCAAAAAGCAACCGCCGCTCCGCCTGGACGGCCCGGTGTGTGACCGCGTCGTCAAGCGGCCCCAGCAGCGTCCGGGTCGCGGCGTCGTCCGCGCGGCATTCCACCCCCAGGGCCCCTGCCCCACGGCCGGCAGGAACAACGGCGGGGCGAGTTGCTGAGTGATGTGCCCCTCCAGGCCGAGCCGCCGCAGTCCTGCCTCGGCGAGAACCACGGCATCAAGCCGACCATCGAGGGCCTGGCCCAGCCGGGTTTCGACGTTTCCGCGCAGGTCGACGACGTGCAGGTCGGGCCGGAGGTGGAGCAACTGCGCCCGACGACGCAACGACCCCGTCCCGACGGTTGCGCCCGTCGGTAACCCCTCAAGCGTGCGGTGAGTCGGCGCGATCAGGGCGTCCGCCAGTACCTCACGAGGCGGTACCGCCCCCAGTATCAGCCCCGGCGGTCCCTGGGTCGGCAGGTCTTTGAGACTGTGGACGGCGACCTCGACCCGGCCGTCGGCCAGCGCTCGCTGGATCTCCTTGGTGAACAGGCCCTGACCACCAATTGACGCCAGGGGGGAATTGCGGTCGCGGTCGCCCTGCGTCTTGATCTCGACCAGTTCGACCTCCAGGGCGGGATGGAGCCGCCGCAGGCTTTCCGCGACCCACCCGGATTGCCAGCGTGCCAGGGAGCTGCCGCGCGTGCCGATCCGCAAAAGCAAGGTGTTTGGACCGCGTTCCCGAAGGGTCGGCAGGTTCTCGTCGGTCAAGGACTCCGGCTTGGTCATCGTGTCCCCTCAGCCCGGCCCACCACGACGGCGACCACGCGCCCGCGCCGGTTCGCTTCAGGGCCCTCGCGGCGGCCCCGCAGGTGGCGCCGGTGGTCAGGATGTCATCGACCAGTACGATGGTGCGGCCTTCCAACCCGGCCGTCGAACGGACGCGGAAAGCCTGTCGCAGCGCCTCGGCTCGTTCCCGGCGGTTCAGTTCCGGAAGCCGTCGGGTCGCGACGATGCGCCGCAGCGGTTTCCGGACCTCCCATCCTAACCGATTCGCCAGCCGTCGCGCCAGGGCTTCGGACTGATTGTATCCTCTCCAACGGAGCCGGCGCCAGTGGAGCGGGACCGGCACGACCCAGGCCGGTAACGACCCGGGCGGAACCTCGCGGCGGAGGGCCTCGCCGTGCGCCTCGAAGAGAAGATCGGCCAGCCAGGGGGCCAGCCATGCCCCCGAGGAATGCTTCAGCCGCAGGCAGGCATCGCGGATCGGCCCCTGGTACGGCCCGATCGCCAGCGCGGCATCGAACCCGAGCGCGCGTCGGCGGCACCACGAACACCCATCGGCCCGTCTTACTCGCCGCCCCGTGGTCCCCGCCGTCGTCTCCGGTCTTGAACCTGTATAGGGGCCTCGCGGCAGGGCGCAACGGGGACAGGCCCCGTCGGACGCCTCGATCAATTCCTCCCGGCACGCGAGGCAGAACGGTCCGTCCGTGTCGTCAGCCTCGCAGATCAGGCACGACATCGGGAAAACGAGGCCTTCCACAGCCTCCAGGCAGGTCGATGACCAGCGACGAAATCGGAGTGCGAAGCTCACATACCCCTCCGACGATCGCCTCGAGACCTGGGGGCCTTCCGCCGGCCCGGTCCCGCGCGGGACGCCGGGGGGCCTTGTGCCAGCCTGCCGCACTCTCCGATGAAACGGAATTATTCGGTTAGCTGATACGGTGCGAGTCTCTCGCGCAGGTTCATCCGGGCCCTCGCCAGCAGGGACTTGATCGCGGCATCCGAGCGACCCATCACCTCGGCGATCTCGGCGTAGCTCATCTCCTCGAACTTGTTGAGGAGGACGGCCATCTTCTGATCTTCGCCCAGTTCCTCCAGCGCCTCGCGGACGAGTTCGGCCAGCTCGGCCTTGCGCATCTGGGCCGAGGCCGTACCGTCCTGAGCTGGGACGTTCTGGGGGCCGGGACGCAGGCTCTGGGAACCGCTGTCGGTGCTTTGGCCAGGCCCGGCGGCGGGGTTCCGGCCCTTGTTGCGCAGGTGGTTCAGCGCCAGGTTGTTGGCGATCGTGAATAGCCAGGTCGAGAACTTGGCCTTCGGTCGATACCCCTTGCGGGCCCGGTAGAGTCGCAGGAAGACTTCCTGAGTGAGGTCTTCGGCCTCGTCGGCCCGGCCGACCAGGTGGGCCAGGACACCGAGCAAACGGTTCTGATACCGCTCGACGAGCACCTCGAAGGCGCCCGGCACGTCGTCGCGCACCTGGAGCATCAACTTGACGTCGGGGTCGCGAGACTCCAGCTCCTGCTCGAGGGTCTCTCCGGTCGCCACCTGTCCGCCCTCCGCCTGTCTCGGGTTCTCTGGCGGGTCGAGTCGACGACCCCGGCCGTTCGTTCAGTCCGACCGACCGATCGTTGCCATTGGTGCCGCGCGCTCGGGTGCGAACCGGCGACGGAGCTGGCCGCACGCCGCGTCGATCGGTCGGCCCTTGGTCTTGCGAACGGTGACGCTGACCCCGCCGTCCCGCACGATGCCGGTGAAGCGCCGGATGCCCGGGTCGGTCGGTCGGCGGTAAGGCAGGCCCTCGACCGGGTTGTACGGGATCAGGTTGACGTGCGCCTTGCGACCGGCCAGCAACCGGACGAGGGCCACAGCGTCCTCGGGACGGTCATTCACGCCGCCGAGCATCACGTACTCGTAAGTCACCTGTCGACCCGTGGTTCGGAAATAGGCGTCGGCGGCCGACATCACCGCCGGCAAGCCCACCCGGGCATTGATCGGCACCAGTTCGTCGCGCAGCTCGGGCGTCGGCGCATGGAGGGAAACCGCCAGGTGATACTGCCGATCCAGCGCCGCCAGCTTCCGCATCTTCTCGGGAAGCCCGACGGTCGAGATCGTCACCCGACGCTGCGACAGCCCCAGACCATCCGTCGCGCAGATCTGATCGAGGGCCGCGATCAAATTGTCCAGGTTCGCCAGGCTTTCCCCCATGCCCATCACAACGATGTTCGTCAGGCGTTCCCCCTCGAGCAGCCGGTTGCGGAGCCAGAGGACTTGCTCAAGGATCTCGGCCCGGGTCAGGTTCCGGACGACCCCCTTGAGCCCGCTCGCGCAGAAGACGCAGCCCATCCCGCAGCCAACCTGCGTGCTGACGCAGACGGTGCGGCGATCAGCCTCGGCCATCAGCACGCACTCGATTGTCCGACCGTCGTCGCAGGTCAGCAGCAACTTCTCGGTGCGATCGGGAGCGACGTCGTGATGAGCGACGGCCGTGCCGAAGACCTGCCAGTGCTCCCCCAGTTCCGCGCGCAACCCTTTGGGCAGATCGGACATGCCGTCGAATGACTCCGCGCGGCGGTCGAACACCCAGCGCATCACCTGACGGGCCCGGTAGGCCGGGTGTCCCCGCTCGGCCAACCAGCCCGCGAGTTCTTCGGTTGTGGCGTCGAGGAGCGGGCGGGGCATGTCTCGGTCCGATGATCCTGGGCGTTCGGGGACATTGCGATCCCGGGAAGTTCGAGAGTCCCATTCATCATAGAAAAGCGCGACCGGAAAAGCGACGGTGCCGCTCCTCCGACCCGGGTGAGAATGAAGGAGCTCGCAAGGGCACGGTGGCCGATGCGACGAGGGCCTAACTCGACGACCTCTCACCGCGAAGGCCCCGGAACTGGACGATCCGGACAGGAGGTCGATCCGGGAATCGAGCGACGATCTCGAGATCACCTCCGAGCGCCTGGATTACACCTCGAAGCGTGCTCACGTACATGTCGGCGCGACGCTCCAGCTTCGAGACGGCGGCTTGCTGAACGCCCAATCGCTCCGCGATCTGCTCCTGCGAGCGGTTCCGGATCTCGCGAAGATCGCGGAGGGTTGCCTCCTCCGCGATCAGTTCAGACGCTCGGGCTTCCACCGCGTGCCGCTCCTCGACTGGGAGCCGGGCCAGGTAGTCTCTCATGTCGACAGGCATTTCATCCAACCTCATTCTGTGAGACTTTCCAGATGCCGCGTGAAGCGGGCGTCGGCAATCGGGATGTGGGTCTTGTACCACCGCTTATTCCCGGACTTGTTGCCGCCAACCAACAGGATCGCGGCTCGCCGGGTGTCGAAGGCGAACAGGACGCGCCAGGGATCACCCGCGAACTGAATCCGCAGTTCTTTCATGTTCGGGAAAGAAGACCCCGCGACCGTGTCCACATAGGGACGCCCCAGGTGCGGCCCTCGAAGCCGAAGCAATTCCGCATAAGCTAGAATTTCCCGCCTTATCGTCCTTTCCAGACCCGCGAGCCATTCGACAAACTCACCATCAAACAGCACAACCCACTTCATTATCCACGCTCCTCACATTGCCAAAACCCAGTCGGTGCCCGGCATCCCTGTCGATCATTCCTCCCGGGGAATAATATTCCACAAAAGGAATTTTTTCAAGGGCAACACGGCCGAATTCGGCGCGTGGCGAGACCGGGGATGGCCTGGGTCCCGTCTCCTGGACGGCTCGAAGGACGAATTGACGGCCACTCTCGGGGAAGGCCCAGGAACTTACAAAGCCCCTCCCGCTTTCGGCGGCAGGAAGACGCGCTCGACCCAGGTGGTGTCGACCCGGCCGGCGGCGAAATCGGGGTTGCGCATCACGCGACGTTGGAGCGGGATCGTGGTGGGGATGCCCTCGATCTCCAGTTCGTCGAGCGCCCGTCGCATCGTGGCGATGGCCTCGTCGCGATTGATGGCGTGGACGATCAGCTTGCCGACCATCGAGTCGTAGTTCGGCGGGACCCGGTAGCCCGGGCGGATGTGCGAGTCCCAACGCACACCGCGGCCGCCCGGAACGCGGACGTCGGTGATGGTGCCGGGGGAGGGCCGGAAGTCGTGGTCGGGGTTCTCGGCGTTGATCCGGCATTCGATCGAGTGGCCGATCTGCACGATGTCGGCCTGGCTGTACGGCAACGGCTCGTCCGCGGCGATCCGGATCTGCCACTTGATCAGGTCGAGCCCCGTGACCGCCTCGGTGACCGGGTGCTCGACCTGGATGCGGGCGTTGACCTCGATGAAGTAGAAGTTGAAGTCGGCGTCGACCAGAAACTCGCAGGTGCCGGCGTTGGTGTATCCGGCGGCCCTGGCCAGCCGCACGGCGGCATCGCACATGCGGCGTCGCACCTTGTCGGGCAGGTTCGGCGAGGGGGACTCCTCGACGAGCTTCTGGTGCCGACGCTGGAGCGAGCAGTCGCGTTCCCAGAGGTGCAGGACCTTGCCGTGATTATCGGCAAGCAGTTGCACCTCGACGTGTCGGGGACGGTCGATGAACTTCTCGATGTAGACGCTCGGGTTCTTGAACGCGGCCTCGGCCTCGTTGCGGGCCGACTGAAGGGCGGACTGAAGCTTGGCCTCTTCCCAGCAGATCCGCATGCCCTTGCCGCCGCCGCCGGCCGCGGCCTTGATCAGCACGGGGTAGCCGGCCTCGGCGGCGATCCGCGCGGCCTCGGCGTCGGTGGTCGACCGGGCCGTCGGAGCCCGGCACGCAGGGGACCTTCGCCGCCGCGGCGATCGCCTTGGCCTCGGTCTTGAGACCCAGCTTGCGGATCGCGTCGTGGGGCGGGCCGATGAACGCGAACCCGCTGGTCCGGCAGACCTCGGCGAAGTTCGGGTTCTCGCTCAGGAACCCGTAGCCGGGGTGGATCGCCTGAACGTCGGTGACCTCGGCCGCCGCGATGATCCTCGGGATGTTCAGATAACTATCGCCGCTGGGCCCCTTGCCGATGCACACGGCGCGGTCGGCCAGCTCCAGATAGGGGGCGTCGCGGTCGGCCTGCGAGTACACGGCCACGACCTCGGCCCCCAACTCCTTGCAGGCCCGGATGACCCGCAGGGCGATCTCGCCGCGATTGGCGACCAGGATGCGCTGGAACATCGATCCCTCGAAGGGCGGACGGCTGGAGAGACGGGATTGAGTGAGACGATCGAGACGGAACCGGGGGCCGGGGCGGGCCGCGATCGCGGCCGGGGCGGTCCAACGACCGACTCGACCGGAGAGGCCGCCCCGGGGATCACGCCGGCTCGATACGGAACAACGGCTGGCCGTACTCGACCGGCTGGCCGTTCTTGACCAGGACCTCCGTGATGGTCCCGGAGAGCCCGGCGGGAATATCGGTGAAAACCTTCATCGCCTCGATGATGCAGACCGTCGTGTCGGCCCGAACCGTCGTGCCCGCCTGGGCAAACGGCGCGGCGTCCGGCGTGGATGCCGAATAGAAGGTCCCGACCATCGGGCTCTCGATGAACACGCCCTTCGGTCCGTCGGGGGCCGGGACGATCGGCTGGGCGTGCGCCGTCGGTGGGGCGGAGTTCGCCACTGTTGGCATCGGAGGCGGCGCGGCCGGTAGCGGAGCATAGTAGGCGGGCGTCGAGCTGTCACCACCGACGCGACGGCGCAGGCGAATCTTGCTCTCCCCTTCCCCGAGATCGATGGCCGTCAGGTCGTACCGGTGCATCAACCGGACGAGGTGGCGGATCTTCTGAACGTCCGGCGACTCCGTCGCGGACGGCTTGGGCACGTCTTCCGGCATGTCGGTAACGATCTTCCGGCGCTGAGCGGTCATCTATGGCCTTCGGCGTGGCCGCCCGCCACACCGTGGTCGTCCGTCCGTTTTGATTCGTTCCAAAATCGAGTGATTTCGGGCGTTGCGGTCGAGCAAGTTCAGCCCCGAACCGAATCGAGCGACCTGGGCACGCGGCTCAGGACCTCACAGCCGTCGGCGGTCACCAGAACGTCGTCCTCGATCCGGACGCCCCCCCAGCCAGGCAGGTAGATGCCGGGCTCGAGGGTCAGAACCATGCCGGGCCGGAGCACCATGTCGGAACCCTTGCGGAGCCAGGGGGCTTCGTGGATCTCCATGCCCACCCCATGACCCAGGCCGTGGTCAAAAAAGCGACCGAAGCCCGCCTCCTCGATGACGGCCCGGGCTTCGGCGTCGACGTCCCCGGCCTTGACTCCAGGGCGGACCGTGGCCCTGGCACGCTCCTGCGCGGCCAGGACAGACCGGTAGACCTTCTCGAATTTCGTTGTGACCTTACCTGTGACCACCACCCGCGTCAAGTCGCTTTTGTACGGGGCGCCGGAGGCCCCCCAGTCGACCAGCACGAAATCCGCGTCACCGATCCGCGACGTCGGCGAGGGCCGGTAGTGGGGCCGCGCCGCGTTCGGGCCGACGGCCACGATCGGCGGGAAGCTGGCGGCCGTCGCCCCGCAACGCCGCAGGTACGCCTCCATTGCATCGGCGGTGTCTTTCTCTGAGTCCTCTGGCCGCAGCTCCGGCACGCAGCATGGCGAACGCTCGCTCGGCCATGTCGATCGCCGCCCGGATCGCCGACACCTCCTCACGGTCCTTGACCATCCGCAACCCTTCGACCTTCCCCGTCATCGGCTTCAACTCGACGGTCGCCGGCAGGGCCTTGCCGCGAACTCCTCAAGTTGAGCCACCGACAGGTGAGCCGCCTCGAACCCGAGTCGCGTGATCCCGAGCCGGCCGATCACGGCGCCGATGGCTGGAATCATCAGTTGCTCGACCGGCCGGATGTAGGTCTCGACGTCCGGGCACTCCAGGCGGATTTGCTCGGCGTAGCGGCCGTCGGAGACGAGCACCGCCCGGTCGCGGAGGACGACCAGGGAGGACGAGTCCCCCTCGAAGCCGGTCAGGTAACGGACGTTCGGCTCCGAGAGCACAAGCAGCCCCTCGATGCCATCGGCCTTGAAGCCCCGGGCGAGTTGCTCCCGACGTCGGGCGGTGCGGACGGACATGGGCGGGTTCCCGGAGTTTCCGACGACTCGCTCGGTCGAACGCGGCACGATGCCGGTCGGGTGGTCGCCGATGGCGATGGGTCTTCAAGAGTGCTATTGTGAGCGCGGTCCCAATGATCGCAAGACGGGACAGCGACGCGCCGCGTCTCAACAATCAAAGAGCCGCGCGGGGCACCGATCGGGATTGTTGACGACAGCCAGAACCCACGGGAGAGAACGCACCATGATCCGCCTGTTGAGCGCGGGCCTGCTCGGCCTGGCCCTGGCACCCTGGGCCGTCGCGATGGCCGACGACGACGCATTCCGCACGATCTACGCCGGGCCGAAGGACGCGACGAACTGGATCAACAACAAAACCGGCGAGCCGATGCCCGCGGCCAACGCGAACGAGGAGGGGCTGAACCCCCACGGCTCTGGTGGCTACATCGTGGCCTACAAGGAGCCGTTGAAGGACTTCGTGCTCGACTTCGACTACAAGCTCTCCAGGGGCTGCAACTCGGGCGTCTTCATCCGGGTCGGCGACCTGAAAAACCCGGTCATGACGGGCCTGGAGATCGCCATCGACGACACCGAGGGCACCGGCGTGCACGACTCGGGCGCCGTCTACGATCTCGTGGCGCCGAAGTCCAACGCCCAGAAGCCCGTCGGCGAGTGGAACCACATGACGATCACCGCCGAGGGGCCGGTCGTCACCATCGAGCTGAACGGCCAGCAAGTGTCCCGGATCGACCAGTCCGAGTGGACCGAAGGCGGAAAGCGCCCCGACGGCTCGTCGCACAAGTTCGGCGATGTCGCCATCAAGGACCTGAACCAGAAGGGGTATTTCGGCTTCCAGGACCACGGTTCGGACTGCTGGTACCGGAACGTGAAGCTCAAGGGGCTCGACTGAGAGGGAACACGAGAAGGTCGATCCTGGCTTCATATGGGTTGGGTGGGTGGAGTCCCCGGAACCCACCGTCTGAATTCGGTGTCTTGAGCGCCGTCGCGGTGGGTCCCGGGGGCTCCACCCACCCTACAAGATCTGCTTTGTACACCCCCTGATCCGCTGAGCCCGTCACCGAACTGCCCGATGTCCGTTTCTAACGCGAGCCGGACCGACCCGGGGCCGGTTCGCCGTTTCGACCCCTGGCTAATAATCACCGCCGCCGTCTCCTCCGCCGTCTCCGCTCTCGTCCCCTCCGCCGTCATGATTGTCCCAGGCCGCGGTGGCGCCGCCTCGCGATTCCCCTTCCTCGATCGCGCCAGCATGCGACGGCCCCGACTCGTTCGCCGCATCGTCGGCGTCGGGGTCATCGGCCGGGTCGTCGTCGTTGTCGTCCCGGCCGAACATCTGGTCGGCGGCCCAATGGCCGATCAGAAGGCCGCCGATCGCCCCGAGCGCACCGTTCACGATCCCACCCCCGGAGGGCCCGCGACCGTTGTTGTCCTCGGACCGACCGTCCCCGAGGCCGTCGGAGTTCCGGGAACGGCCTCGTTTGCTCCGGGTGATCGCGGCCAGGAACGCGAAGACAACGGCACCGATCAGCACCACGGCCAGCCAGGCAGGCATGCTCATGACTCCGAAACATCATCGAGCCACGTGATCGCCACCACGTCGTTGCGGCGGACGAGAACGCGGGCCCGGTTGCGGCGGACGCCGAAGCGGGCCGAGTCGTAGACGTAGACTTCGCGGGTGGCGGTGCTATCGCGGAAGTCGTGCAGGTCGGCGTCCTTCAGGTCGAGGAACGATTCGTCGTAACCGACCAGGGTGCCCAGGCACACGTAGCTCGAACTGAGATCGAGCACGACGACCCGGCCAATCAGTTCTTCGAGCCTCGGGGAATCCTCTGAGGTCATGACTCTTACCCTCGTCGGGGGACGGATGGGCCCAACGCCCCGTGGGGCGTCCGTGCCGCGAATCCCGGTCCATTTCACGTCGTTTCGCTTCGTCTTGACGGATTTTAGGGTTCGGACTAAGGTTCCGCCACTCATGTCAACCGTTCTCCTGGCCCCCAGGACCGTCATGTCCCGACCCAAGCGCCTATCCCTGTCCGTCGCCGGCCTGGCCGCGCTGGGGCTGGCCGCGGGGCTCGCGACGCGAACCGTCGCCGTCCCGCCCCAGGTTCCCACCACGCCGGACCAGTTGGCACCGTCCGTGGCGCCGTCGACCCCTGCGCCGACGGTGCTCCTGATGTCCGACGGCCGCGTCATCCGGGGCGAGGTCCTGGAGACCGACGACGGCTACCTCGTCAAGACCCCGATCGGCAAGCTGCCCTTCCCGCGCCGGCAGGTCGTGGGCGTTTTTGGCTCGATCCACGAACTCTATGAGTACAAGGAGGAACGGCCCCCGAGAACGACCCTGACGAGCGGATGAAGCTCTACCACTGGTGCATGAAGGAAAAGCTCTACGACGAGGCCCAGGAGCAAATCGCCACGTTGAAGCGGCTGAGCCCCGGCCTCGAGCGGGTCGAGGCGCTGGAGTTCCAGCTCCAGGCGCTCCGCGAACGGCCCCCGGAGGTCGATCAGGGCGTGGTCCGCACGTCGGTCGATCAACCCGAGCCGGCGATGCTCAACTCCGACCGCCTCCGCGAGTTGCGTGACGCCGCCCAGCGCAGCCCCCTGCCCCCCGGCATGCCGGTGATCCCCGGCATGCCCCAGGTGCAGTCGGTCAAGCGATTTGGCGAGTTTCGCGAGTTCGTCCACCGGGCCCTCCAGCAGAAGTGTGCCCGCTGCCACAACGAGGAACAGGGCACCCAGTTCCAGATGGTCTGGGCGCGTACCCGGAACGACCTCCTCAACGAGCACGTCGTCCGGGCGAACTTCGATGAGGTCTTGCGCCTCATCAACTTCCGCGAGCCGTTGCAGAGCGAGCTGCTGACCCGCTCGATCAGCCCGCACCCGCCCGACAACCGCCCCATCCTGACCGGGCCCAACGACCCGACCTACCGGCTGCTCGCCTACTGGGTCAACGGGATGAAGTCGGAAACCGCCTCGGTCACGGGGGGCGTCGATGATCGTTCGGCGGAAACCGCCCAGAACACGGCCGCCGCGGCCCCGCCGACCGCGATGGTTCCGGCTCCGCCCGCGGCGTCGGCGGTCGGTGGTTTCGCCGCCGACCGGGGCCCATCGGCCCCGCCGGCCCTGACCCCCACGCCCCCCAGCGGGGCCCCGGCGACCGGGCCGGCGAACGGGGTCGTGGCCCCGAACACGTATCAAGCTCCACTCACCGAGGCCCCGAACACCGCGGCCCTGCCCGGAGGGCAGGTCGGCGTCCTCGAAGCGGCGCAGGCCGGTCAGATGCTCCCCGGCGGCGCCCGGCCGCGCTGCCGAACCTGCCTCCCGCCTCGCAGTTTCCGACCTCGCCCCTGGTGGGCGGCAACCCGGCGGTGATCGCGACGGGTGGCGCCGCGACGGCCCCCCGTGCCGGGCCCCCACAACCCCCGTGCCGGGCGCGAAGGTGACCCGGTTGGCCGATGGCACGCAGGTGATCGACCAACCGGACGGCTCCCAGGTTTTGCGTTACGCCGACGGGTCCGAGATCATCAAGCAGCCGGACGGTTCGCAGGTCATGCGGCTTCCCGACGGTTCGGAAGTGCCGGTCGCCGACACCAGCGCAAAGCGCGCGTCCCCCCTCCGGCCGGTGAACCGGAGCCGAAACCGAACATCAACAAGGATGCCCTGCAACGATTCATGTCCGGTCGGCCCGGGGCCCCTGAACTCCCCGCACCTTCCCGGAACACCACCCTCACCGACGCCGGGCGGGCCCGCGACCTCGCGAGCACGCCCGGCGTCGCCGCGCGCCTTGACCGACTCCCTGGCGAGCCTACAACGATCCTGGGAACGACTGAGTCCCAGTATGGCCGATGGCCGATGGCCGATGGCCGATGGCCGATGGCCGAGGGCCGAGGGCCGAGGGCCGAGGGCCGATGGCCGATGGCCGAGGGCCGAGGGCCGAGGGCCGATGGCCGATGGCCGATGGCCGAGGGCCGATGACTGATCACCCATCCCTGAGGACCAATGGTTGAGGACCGGTTCGCATCAGGCGACTGTTCATTTTTCGGACCTCGTTGATATCTCATAAATCGGCGACATAGAGACATTCGAGGATCTCACCCGGTTTCTGGAGGAGGCCGTCATGTCCGGGCAGTGTGTTTTGGTAACGGGAGGTTCGGGAGGGATCGGCTCGGAACTGGCACGCCAGCTCGTCAACCGGGGAGATACGGTCGTCCTGTTCGCGCGCCGTCCCGAGCCACTCGACGCGCTGGCCGCGGAACTGGGCCGCGAGCGTACCCTGGCGGTTGCCGGTGAGGCTGGGGCCCCGCGGACCTCGACAACGCGGTCGCGCGGGCCGTCGAGACGTTCGGCCGGCTCGACGGCCTCGCCCACTGTGTCGGCTCGATCTTCCTCAAGCCACTCCACCTGACCACCCCCGAGGACTTTGCCGACGCGATCCATCAGAACCTCACGACCGCCTTTCACGCCTGCCGGGCCGTGCTGGGGCCGATGCGTCGGCGGAAGTCGGGCTCGATCGTGCTCGCCAGCACGGTGGCCGTCCGGCAGGGGGTGAACAATCACGAGACGATCGGCGCGGCCAAGGCGGGCATCGAGGGGCTGGTGCGGTCGGCGGCGATCACCTATGCTCGAACGGGCATCCGGTTCAACGCCGTGGCCCCGGGCCTGACTCAGACTCCGCTGACGGCGCCCTTGCTCAAGAGCGACTCCGGCCGCGCCTACAGCGAGTCGCTTCACCCGCTGGGCCGCCTCGGCGAACCCGCGGACATCGCCAGTGCGATGGCCTACCTGCTCGGGCCGGAGTCGAGCTGGGTTACCGGCCAGGTCTGGGGCATCGACGGCGGCCTGGGTGCCGGCGTGGCCCCGCCGAAGCTCACGACCAGGACCGGCGCCTGAATCGGCGCTCCGACCAGAAACCTGGAACCTCGATTCCCTCCCGATCTCCCGTCTCCGGTTCCTCCCGGATTCGCTCCCGCGTTTTCGATTTTCGATGGAATCGGGAACGGAGGTCGGGGAATGAAGGAAAGTGACGGAAAACGCTTCTTGCCCCCGGCCTTCCCCACTCCCCCGACAGGAGTCTCGCTCTTGGGCGCCCCGTTCGTGCGATCGGTTCTCGACGCGACCTACCTACTGACGCTGGCCGGCTGGCTGGGGAGCATCCTGTACTTCTCGTTTGGGGTCGCGCCGTTGATCTTTCGCGTGCTCGATGCGCCCTCGGCGGCCCGGTTCGTGCGGCACCTTGTTCCCGAGGTACTATGCCTGGGGGGCGACCTGCGGGGCCATCGCCCTGCCGGCGTTCCTCGGGGCGCCCCTGAGCTACCCGGAGTACCGGGGCGCGGCCGTTGGCGTTCAGGCGTTCCTGATCCTGGCGGCCATCCTGGTGATGCTCTACTGTGGCAACTCATTGACGCCGGCAATCAACGCCGCACGCGACGCCGGCCCGGAGCAATCCGGCCGGTTCGACCGCCTGCACCGTCGTAGCGTCCGACTCAATGCCGCGGTAATGCTCGTGTTGATCGGCCTGATCGTCGCCTTCGCCTTCCGCCCCCCCCCGGTGACCTCCGGGATCATTGAGCCAACCCCCCAGGAGCGGGCCGACGCGCCTATCAGGCAATCGAGGCCCGAGAAGCGGCGGCCCCATCATCCGCAACAACGGGCCGCCCGGCGTCGTCCTCGGCTCGTATCGGCACGCCAGATGCTGCCCCGTAACCAGGGCCCTGGCGGGGCCTGCGGCGGATACCGTAGACTCGTACTGTGTAGTGGCAGGATGGCCGTCGAGGTCCGCGGCCTCCTTCGGCGGATCAGGCCCCGGCGGACCAGACCACTCTGCGGTGAGCTTGCGGGGGGCTTTCTGAGGTGACGAGAGCTGTGACGAACTCCGCGACCGCCCCGGCCCGGACCAACCGATCCGACCGTTTCCTGGCCGCGATGGAGCCCTTCGAGCGCGTGGTGCTCGCCTCGCACGTCAATCCCGATCCCGACGCGCTCGCCAGCATGCTCGGGCTCGAAGCCTTGCTCCAGCAGCGGCAGCCGGGCAAGGCGGTGCTCATGACCCTCGACGGCATCATCGCCCGCGCCGAGAACCAGGCGATGGTCGACCTGCTCGAGATGTCCCTGGTGCCGATCGAGCAAATCGTCTTCGGTCCCGAGACCGCACTGGTGATGGTCGACACCCAGCCGGCGACGGGCCGTCGCAACAGCGAGCGGGTCACGCCCCACGCCGTTCTCGACCACCACGAGACGCCGGGAAGGCTCGACGGCGTGGCCTTCCGCGACATCCGCCCGAACGCCGGCGCCACCAGCACCATGGTCACCGGCTACCTGCTCGAACAGAAGATCGTCCCGTGTCCCCGCGTGGCCACCGGACTGTACTACGGCATCGAATCCGAGATCATGGGCTACCCTCGCGAGGCCGGCCCGAGCGACGATGGCGCGCTGGTCTGGCTGTTCCCCCGCTCCGACAAGGACATGCTCGCCCGCATTCGCAACCCCCGCCTGCCCCAGAGCTACTTCGCCACGTTCCAGAATGCCCTGGCCAACGCCTTTTTGTACCGCGACGTCATCGTCGCCTGGTGCGGCGAGGTGCCCCAGCCCGACATCATCGCCGAACTGGCCGACTTCTTCATCCGGTTCGACCGGGTCGCCTGGGTGCTCGCCGTCGGCCAGTTCGACGGCATGATCAAGCTCTCCGTCCGCTCCGACCACATCGGCGGCCACTGTGGTGAAGTGCTCCGCGACGTCGTCGACGGCCTCGGCAACGCCGGTGGCCACGACCGCCGAGCCGGCGGCGCGATCCCCCTGACCCGATCCACCCCCGAAGCCATCGAAGACCTTCTCCGCACCCTCCGCCACCGCTTCCTCTCGCGTCTGAACATCGACGAGCAGCAGGGCCACCGCCTCCTCGAAGCCTCCCCGGTGATCCAGGTTCCCTGAGACCTGAGCGGCGGATGCCTGGACGTTCGCCGAGGCGATCACCGGATGCAGCGGTGATCCAGGTTCCCTGAAACCTGAGCGGCGGATGCCGCGGGCCGTCACGGTCGTGTTTTCGATTTTCGTCGTCAGGCTGTCAGGCTACGAGGACTCGCACGCCAAGCGGAAAACCATTCCGGTCTGAAATCGCGACTCAGTCTCACCATCATCCGTCAACGGGCACACGCGCCGGCCATGTCGAGGCCCGGCCATTTCGACAATGCCGGGCGGATCGTGCATTTTCGCGTGACGTTCCCGCGAATGACTTGACAGGGCACTCCCCTTCGGCGAAGCTCGCTTCTCGTTTTGATACTGAGTCTCAAGTTCAAACAATGCGCCTTCAGGATGCCCGTGCCATGCGAATTCCGCGACGACGCGCGGTTCACTCTCATCGAGTTGCTGGTAGTCATCGCGATCATCGGCGTGTTGATCGCTCTGCTCCTGCCCGCCGTCCAGGCGGCCCGCGAGGCGGCCCGGCGGATGCAATGCACCAACAACCTCAAGCAGATCGGTCTGGCCCTGCACAACTACGAAACCTCGGTCGGGGCCCTGCCGCCGTCGCTCTGCATGCGGGGCGTCGGCAACACCGTGGCGTGGAACGGCGGCTGGAGCGTCCACAGCCGGATTCTGCCCGTGCTGGAGCAGGGCAACAGCTTCAACGCCATCAATTTCGATGTCGAGTACGAGGTGCCCGAGAACACCACCGTGCTGTCGCTGTCGATCTCCACCTACATCTGCCCGAGCGAAGTCCGCACGATGCCGAGGGTCGAAGACGGCGTCCCGTTCGGCGTGACCAACTACGGCTACAACATGGGCGATTGGTACGTTTGGGGCGGGTTCAACTCGGCACAGAACCGCGGAGCATTCGGCCCGAACCGCAGCCGGAGGCTCGCCGAGTTCACCGACGGCCTGAGCCAGACGATTTTGGCCGCCGAGGTGAGGACCTACCGGCCGCTGCGAATGGATTGCGGCGGCCTGGCGAACATCACCAATCCCAACGCCGTGCCCGCCCCGAATGCCGCCCCCCTCGCCGTGGCACCCGAATACCGCGGCGGCTCGTGTGACTTCGAGGTGGAGGGCCACACCGAGTGGTTCGATGGCGGCGTGTATCAGTCGGGTTTCACCACCGCCTGGACGCCCAATAAGAAGATCCCCGACCCGGCCACCGGCGACTCCCTGGACCTGATCGGCCAACGGGAGAAGAAGGGCGGCCCGACCTTCGCCGCGATCAATTCCGGGAGCTACCACCCCGGTGGCGTGAACGTCTTGCTCGGCGACGGCAGCGTCCGGTTCCTCAAGGACTCGATCCGCGGCACCACGTGGCGGCTCTCAGCACTCTCAGCAGTGGCGAGGCCATCAGCGCCGACGAGTTCTGATCCCGACCCGCCCGGGAACCCCGGAAATCGACCGTGAGCGCGTTGGCCCCACCAGAAGGGCGAGGCTCCTGTCAAGCCGTCCCGTCAGCGACGTCCCAGGCCGACCGAGTCGAGCATCCGGCCGAACAGGCCGCGGTGGCGTGGAGTGACGGGTTCCGGGGACGGGTCCTGGCCTCGGACGACGACATTCGAGGTTCGAGATGGCTTCGGGGCGGCCGCGATCGGGCGGCTGCGGACCTGCTCGAAATGGGCGACCATGCGGACGTCGGCCTCGGCGCCCCGGGCGTCGAGCCGGGCCGAGAGCGGCTCGGTGGGCAGTCCGTCCCGCAGGTCGGCCAGGTAGCTCAGCAGGGCCGCGTGGCTGGCCGGGGGGCCGTCGAGCATGTAGTGAACCCAGGCCCACGACTCGCGATAGTCTCGTGGGGTCATCTGGCGAACGTCGATCAGGCCCTCAAGCCGAGACAGGTCCGGCGCCCAGCCGGAGGCCAGGTCACCAGGCAGCCTCGCGACGTGTTCGGCGTTGACCCCGCCGGTCGATTCGGGAACCTCGCAGTATTCCGCCAACCCCTCGTCGAGCCACAGGGGTAGCTCCGCCACCGAGGCGTGCAGCAAGGCGTGGGTCGCCTCGTGCCGGAGGTCCTCGATCAGACGTTCTCCCCGGTAGGTGTAGACGACCCGGCGGTCACCCTGGGCCAGGAAGAAGGCCCGTCGCGAGGGCAGTTCGGGGTAATAGAATTTCAGGAAGTGGTCGAAGGCCGCCCGGTCGTCGAGGATGTAGATCTCGATCGGGCCCGTGGCCGGGTCGAGTCGCAAGGCGAGCTGACGCTGGAGCTGTCGGTCGAGGGCCAGTAACTCGCCGATGCGCCGGGTCGTCGGCCTTGACCGGCCCGTTGGTCCAGATCCGGTACGGGCCGACGGCCGTCGTGTACCGGCTGGGAACCAGTGGCTTGCCGCCTCGGGAATCGGTCAGCGCGCAGCCGTCCAGTCCGGCGGTCAGCAAGAGGCACCCGAGCACGATCGTCAGCGAGGATGGGCAGCGGGGTCGTTGGTGCATGGTGGGCCTCGGCGGTCGGCACAATTCGAGTCGGTTCGATTCGGCTTCCGGTCGAATGCGAGGCGACAATCGGCTCGATCAGGACAGCAAACGGTTGTTGCGGAGGTTCCGGCTCTCCTTGAGGCGGCTGGCGGCCTCGATCGCCCGCCAGAGCGCCTTCCAGCCGCCTCGGGTGGTGAAGGCCCCGGGATCGTAGGTTCGCAGGAACCGCAGGGCATCGGTACGGGTGCGGCCCGGGCCCGGGCCAGGCTGAGCTGGAGTCGCGCCAGGTTCTGAACGCGGTGACGCGGGCGGATCGGGTGATCGAGTCGAACGCCGACGAGGTCGATCAGGCTCAACGTCGGATCGTCGGAACCTGCTGGTCCCTCGACCAGGATGTTGGCCGCCTTCAGGTCACGGTGCGAGAGTGATCGCTCGTGCATGGCCCGGATCAAACGGGCCAGCACGGGCAATTGTCGGTGGATGCGTTCTCGACGTTCCGATGGGCTCAGCGTCGGCAGGAACCGCTGGGTGTAGTCGGTCAGGGTCATCGAGGGTTCCGCCTTGACCGTGACGAGATAGGTGTCGTGCGGCAGGTAGTGCCTCGGCAGGAACCGTCGCCCGGTCGCCATCCGGGCCAGGACCGCCAGGTTCCGCGGCGTCGGCAACCCCCGGCTGGCCAGGTGTTGCCCGTTTTGCCAGGCGCGCCAGGCCCTTGAGGGCCGGAACAGGGCATAGATCGGGTCGAGGAGCTTTTTGCGGTTGAACCGCTTGTAGATGACGGGGATCGGTCCGCCCGGCAACCTCCAAGGGCACCTCGGCGACGGTCGTCGTCCGCGAGTCCTTCAAGCAGCACGGCGTCCGGTCGAGCGAAGGGGGCATCCGGGTCGGCCATCAGAACGCGGACGATCTCCGGGTCGAGGTCGCGATGGGCGACCGACCAGGCCGCGACCGGCCCGGTAGGTGGCGAAGTACTTGTTCGTCCCCAGGCAGCGCCGCCCCCAGCGCCGCCAGAGCCGCTCGGCCCAGGCGCGGGTGGCCGTCTCGATCTCCCTGGCCAGGGCCCCGGCGCCCGATCCGGGTCGGCATCGTCGACCTCGCGAGATACGCCCGGAGGAAGCGGTAGCGATCGGCCCGGCTGGAACGGATCCAGAAGTAGTGGTTCAGCAGCGCCAGGTTCTCCAGGGCCTCCCGAGGGCGCAGGTCGGGACGGACCCGTAGGGCGTCGAGGTCGATCATCGCCAGCCGGGGCTCGCCGTCGGCGATCAACCCGGACCAGCAGGTTGCCGGGGTGGAAGTCGGTGTGCAGGATCCCGCCCTCGTGGAGCCGGGCCGTCAGGTCGCCCAGAACCTCGGCCAGTCGCCTGCCGGAGCCGGCCACGCTCGGGCTCGGCAAGGCCGGCAGGCGCGTCTCGACGAACGCGTCGAGCGGGATGGTCCCGGAGATCTCAGGCGTGACCAGGTAGTTCTCGAACAGGAACCCGCGCCGACGCTGCTCCCCGAGGGCGATCGGAGTGATCGTCGGCACGCCGAGGGCTGCCAGCAGCGCCGCGCGCTTCGCCTCGTTCCGTCCCTTGCCGCGTCGGAACCACTGGCGAAGGGTCGCCGGGACGTTGGGAACCAGGAAATGCTTGATGTACACCGCGCCCCGGCCCGGTAGCTCGGCCCGGTAGACGATCCGGTGCGGCCCGGCCTTGATCGTCGTCACGGCCCCGTCCGCCCGCCAGTCGGCGAGTCGCAGGCCCTCGGGACCGATCAGGGCCGTCGCGCCACTCGGGGCGAACCCACCAGCCCAGGTCTCCCGGTCTGGGCCCAGTCCCAGGCCGGAGCGCGGAACAGCCGCTCGCGTCGCCATCCCGGCGTCGGCGGTGTTCACCTCCGTGGCTGCGAGATCGAAGGTTTCGGGCATCAGGGCAGGGCCCTTCTTTACAGCCATCGTGAATTGAGGCGGAATGTCTCGGATGGTGTCCAGAGGCTGAGATCGTCGGAACACGCGCTCGCCGGCATGCGCTCGCCCGGCTTCCGATCGAATCGTCGCGGCGACGGCGCGGGGCGAACGGGCTCGGTTCCCGACAACGCCGCGACGAACGCCGGTCCGACCAGGCCGCCACCGAGTAACGGCATCTCGACGCATCGACGGGCGTCCTGGCCCATCCGGACACGCAACGCCGGGCCCGCGGCCAGGCGGCGAACCGCCTCGACCCAGGCGTCGTCCGAACCGGCCAGCAACCCGTCGAGCCGTCCCGGATCATCTGCGAGTGGACGCCCACCGGGTCGGCCACGACCGGCAGGCCCGCGGCGCGATACTGGAGCAGCTTCAGACCGCACTTGCCTCGACTCCAGAGGTCGTCCGGAACCAGGCTGATGCCGATGTCGCCGGTCGGCGATCCGCGTGACCTCGGTCGCCTCGCTCCAGGGCACCGCGACGACCTCCAGCGGGTCGAACCGGGCGAATCGGTCGCAGATCAGCCGCAGCCGCAGGCCGGGCACCTCGCGGCCCAACCGCTCGAGCAAGCGGCCGGCGCTGCTCCAGGCCCTGGAGCGTGCTCGACGAGCCGACCCAGACAAGCTCAATCTGGCCGGCGCCCGGTCGCCCGAAACGGCCTTCGGCTCGTAGCGTTCGATCGCGATGCACGTCGGCAGGACGTGGACCCGTTCGGAAGTCCGCCCCCGCCAGTCGGGCACACGTGGCCAGGAAGTCGTTCCCGGCCAGGACGCCGTCGGCCAGTCGCACCGTGCGGGCGAAACGGGCGAGCCGCCGCTGGGAATAGCGGACCGCGGGCATCGTAGGAATCGCGGTACTGGACCGCGTCGTCGAAGTCGAAGAGCAGCCGCGTCGCGGCCCGTCGAAGGATGTGGAATTGCCATCCCGGCAGCAACTTGCGCTGGAGGATCACCGCGTCGAATCGACCGGCCCGACGGAGCTGGAACGCCCGAGCCGTCGGGTTCCGCGCCAGGCCTTCGACAGCGATCGACCAGCCGGCTTCCTCCAGCGCGGGAGCGAAGGCCTGGATTCGATAGCGGCAACAGACGTGGTCCGGCGCATCGACCAGCGCGAGGGCCTTCATTCCGTCCTCCCTGACGGCTGTCCACCCATCCCGGGCGGGGCATGAAACGGGACGAATCCTAACCCGTCCTTCTCCGTTTGCCAAGGTCACTCTCGGATCAGGATCGAAGCCGGTTTCACTTTTCATGCACGTTCGGCTTGTCTCCTGCCGACGATTCGGGTAGGAAACGTCCCGGCCCGAACCCGGTCCGTGGCGGCCACGTTTCGGACCGGGGTGGCAAGGAAGCCCTGGGACCCCTCTCCGGCGCCGTCAACTCATGAGAAATTTTGTCCGTCTCGCGCGATTCGCCTGGCCGTACCGGGGCCGCTTCGTGCTCTCGCTCGGCTGTGCGGTGATGGTGGCCCTGCTCTGGTTCACGAACCTCAGCGCGGTCTACCCACTGCTCCAGATCCTGTTCCACAGCCAGAACTGCCAGAAATGGGTGGCCGAGGAACTGGTCTCGACCCGCATCGCAGATCGAGGCGATCGAGACGCGGCTGGAGATCCTCGACACGGTCGAACGCGAGGCCGATCGCGGCCAGGACGGTCACGAGGCGCTGACGAACCAGTTCGAGGCCGCCAAGACGGAACTCGACAGGGCGACCCTCGGCCTGCGCGAGGCCCAGCGTCGGTATGACGACCTTGTCGCCGAGGCGCCCAACGTCCAGCCCGACGAGGCCGCCAAGGACGCGCGTTGCGCGAACAACGCGGCCGCGCGGCCGTGGCCGACGCTCGCGAGAACGAGCTGTACCGCGCCCTCGAGATGGCCCGCGACGAGAACTCCGCCGGCATGGCCCATCGCCGTGCCTCCCTCAACGCCGACCTGGCCAAGCAGCGCCGCTGGCTGGACGTCTGCAACTGGCTTCAGCCGGTCGATCATCCGCTACATGCCGGCCGATGGCTTCCACACCCTGCTGCTGCTGATCGCCGCGGTCCTCGTCTGCGTGGCGATCAAGGGCGTCTTCATGTTCTCGCAGGAAGTGCTGGTCGCGGACATCAATCAGCTCTGCCTGTTCGACATCCGCAACGATTTCTACCGACGCACGCTGGCGCTGGACCTGGCCCGCTTCTCCGACAAGGGGACGGCCGAGTTGATGTCCCGGTTCACCAACGACATGGAGTCGCTCTCGCAGGGCCTCAGCACGTTGATGAGCAAGGTGGTCCGCGAACCGTTGCGGATCGTCACCTGCCTGGCCGGGGCGTTCTGGTTCAACTGGCGGCTGACCTGCCTGACCTTGATCCTGGTTCCCGTCTCGGCGGCGGCGACGTACCGCGTCGGCAAGGTCATGAAGCGGGCGGTGCGGAAGTCGCTGGAGAGCATGTCGAACATCTACAAGATCCTCCAGGAGACCTTCCAGGGAATCCGGGTCGTCAAGGCGTTCACGATGGAGCGTCGCGAACGCCGACGGTTCTTCCTCGAAACCAAGAGCCTGTACCGCAAGAGCGTCCGGGTCGCGATGATCGATGCCCTGTCCGACCCGGTGCTGGAGATGCTCTCGCTGATCACGGTGATGATCGCGCTGCTGGCCGGATCGTACCTGGTGCTGCGGCACACGACCGAGATTAACTTCGGTTTCTTCGAGCTGCAACTGGCCTCGCAGCCGATGGCCATCGAGGACCTGCTGACGCTCTACGCGATGCTGGCCGGCGTCTCGGACCCGATCCGCAAGCTCTCGAACGTCCACTCGAAGATCCAGCGGGCCGCCGCGGCGTCGGACCGCATCTGCGCGCTGATGGACCGTCGAGCCCGAGGTTGCCGACAAGGCCCCCGCCGTGCATCTGAAGCGGCACGTCCGGTCGATCCAGTTCGACAATGTCGGCTTCAGCTACGATGGTCGCGAGGCGGTTTTGCGAGGCGTCGATCTGACCGTCCGACACGGCGAGACGATCGCCCTGGTCGGCCCGAACGGATGCGGCAAGTCGACGCTGATGAACCTGTTGCCCCGCTTCTACGACGTGCAAACGGGCGCCATCCGGATCGACGGACACGACCTGCGCGACGTCCAGCAGCGTAGCCTTCGTTCCCAGATCGGCATGGTCCTTCAGGACACGATCCTGTTCGAGGGGACTGTGGCGGACAATCTCTCTTACGGCTGCCGGCAGGCCACCCGGGAACAGATTGAAGCCGCCGCCCGCCGCGCCTACGCCCACACGTTCATCAGCCAGTTTCCGGAGGGTTACGACACCCTGATCGGCGAACGGGGATCGAGCCTCTCCGGAGGACAGCGGCAGCGGATCGCCCTGGCGCGGGCCATGCTGCGCGATCCGGCCATCCTGATTCTCGACGAGGCCACCAGTGCGGTAGACATCCAGGACGAGGCCCTGATTCGCAAGGCGATCGAGGAGTTCGCCCGCAGTCGTACCACGTTCCTGATCACCCACAACCTGGGCTCGCTTGAGTTCGCCGATCGGATCGTTCTGATGAACGACGGTCGCATCGAGGCCGTCGGCACCGACGCCGAACTGATCCGCACCTCGACGCTGTACCGGCGTCTCCACGAAATCCACTTCCGTCGCGAAAGCGCCTGATTGGTCGCCACATCGCCGTTCCGGACGACCCGAGGGTTCCCTCCCTCGGGTTGCCCGGACGCCGCGCACCGTGCCACGTTCCAGGAAATGGCCGACAACGGAACGTCCCGGACGTGGCCGGATGGGGCGATGACGATCCTCCCGTTGCGACCGGGGGAACATTCGCCCCCGGGCGTTGATAAGGAGAATTTTAGGTTCGCTTCACGGTGGTCTTAAGGATGGTCCTTATCATGAGCCCAGTCGAGCATGAAGGGCTCATGGAACGGAGGACGTACCGATGACCACTGCAATCCGGAACGATGCCGACAGGATCAACGTTCCAGAACAGCCGGGGGCGGCCGTCTCACATCTCCCCCTGGCGCGGGGCGATTTTTAGCGGTCCCCACTCGCGTAGCGCCGGAAAGTGGGGACTCCTCGCGGAACTCCTCCCGTTCGCAACCCCTCGTTCCCACGGTCCCCGTGGGAATGCATAACG
The DNA here is from genome assembly GCA_963779675.1 of uncultured Isosphaeraceae bacterium. GTDB lineage: Bacteria > Planctomycetota > Planctomycetia > Isosphaerales > Isosphaeraceae > CAVZZM01. The sequence continues at coordinate 206,142 of CAVZZM010000007.1, read as the reverse complement.
GGATGCTCCACGTCCTCTTCGACCGTCGCTGACATCGCAGTCACTACCGGTCGCACGAGCTCTGTGTCGATCAGGCGTCCGCCTGACGACTTGCTGGCTGCGCGTCAGGCGGATGCCTGATTTCCAAGAGTGCCGTCTCGGCCACTCGTTGCCTTCTCCGCCACTCGTGAGGAACACGACGGCAGGTAAACGCCTGCCCTCCGAGAGCCTGACTGTGAAACAAGTTTGCACATAAGATTCACCCACCGAGGCCACGATGTCGAACCTTGCCACTTCCCCCGCACCGACCCGGACCTTCTCGATCGTATCCATCGTGCCCCGAGGCCCGGTACGAAGTATCGTATTCGGCGTGGCCGGGCTGATGGTCGGCGTCGCGTTGAGCTGGGCGGCCCTTCGCCCCGACGGGCCTGTCCCCGCGACGCCGCAACCGTCAATAATCCCGGTAACGCAATCGCCAACGCGCCGCTCGCAACTCTCGGATGGACAGGTCCAGCTGGCACGCTCGCAGCAAGAGGCGATCGACCTGGAGACCGAGGCTTCGCTCGGTGGTGTGCTGAACGAAGCCATCAGGGCCCCCGGCCAGGTCGAGCCCGACGAGACCCAATACGCCTTCATCAACCCGCGTGCCGCGGGAGTCGTCCACTCGGTCGCCGCCAATGTTGACCAGGAGGTCGCGGCCGGTGACCTCCTGGCCACGATCAATAGCCCGGACGTGGCCCAGGCGAAGCTGGAGCTGGTCGTCGCCATCCAGAATCTCGAGGTCGCTCGCACGCAGGCCGAATGGCAGGAGCAACTTTACGGCGCCACGCGCGATCTGCTCTCGATGCTCGAAGCCGGTTTGAGCCCCGAGCAGATCGAGAAAAACCTGGCCGATCGGGCCGTCGGGCGGGATTTCGGACGCCTGATGACCGCCTATTCCAAGTTCCTCCTAGCCCGATCGGCCCACGATCGCCGGGCCGCGCTCCGGGCTGACGACGCTGTCTCGCTCGAAACTCATCAGCAAGCGCAGGCCGAATACCAGGCGGCGCGTGCAAGCTTCGAAGCCATGATGGACGGGGTCGCGTATCAGGCGAAGCGCGACCACACTGTCGCCTTTCAGGGCCTTGAACAGGCCGTGACCGCGACTCGGGTCGCCCGGGAGCGACTCCGTGTGCTCGGGGTGCCGCCCGATAGTCGCGAAGACGATACGATCTCGCGCGACGAGGATCCGGCCCTGCAATCGGGGAAATCGGCGAGCGAACCGATCGGCCTCTACCCGATCCGGGCGCCCTTCGACGGCACAATCCTCGATCGGGAACTGGTCGTGCCCGGCGTCGCTGTTGACCCCACGCATCGGATCTTCACGGTCGCTGACCTGTCGAGCGTTTACGTCCGGGTCAAGGTCCACGAGTCGGAGTTCGGCACCCAGGTCGATCAGGACGAAGGCCGCCTTCGATTCACCTCGCCCGCCTATCCCGACGAGGTTTTCGAGGGGCGGGTGCTCTATGCCGGCGACCTCGTTGACGAGAAGACCCGTGCCATCCAGCTCCTGGCCAGGGCGGACAACCCGGACCGTCAGCTCAAGCCGGGCATGTTCGTCGAGGCGAAAGTCATCAGCCCCCAGTCAACGCCCGTCGTCTATGTCCCCCCCTCGGCGATCCTGAGCGATGGCGAGGACCAGATCGTGTTCGTCCGGACCGATGCCGAGCATTTTCGGCGTCGAGTCGTCCGCACGGGCACAGGTGACGACACGCGCGTTCCCGTCCTGGAGGGCCTTGAGGCGGGCGAGCCGGTTGTCGTCCAGGGCGCCTTCAAGCTCAAGGCGGTCTTCGAGGCGACGGACCAGGCCGGAACCGGCCCAACCTCACTCGCCAGTCTCGCCATGCGTCCTTGAGTGTTGATGCCCTCCCGCGACGACCGTGCCCCCGAGACCGCCGAAACTGGACAGGAAACCCGATGTTCGACGCGTTGATTGACTTCTCGATTCGGAAGCGAGGCTTCATCCTGCTTGGCGTGCTCGGCCTTGCGGTCTCGGGCGCCTTCTCGCTGCTGAATTTGCCGGTGGATGCCCTGCCGGACATCACCAACGTGCAGGTGATGGCCCTGACCGACGCCCCGGGGCTGGGCGCCGAGGAGGTCGAACAGTTCATCACGATCCCGGTCGAGAACGCGATGAACGGGATCCCGCGAATCGAGGAGGTCCGCTCGATCTCGCAGTTCGGTCTCTCCGCGGTCTTCATTATCTTCGCCGACGGAACCGACATTTACTGGGCGCGCCAGCAGGTCGGTGAGCGGCTTCAGCAGGCCCGAAGCCTGATCCCCCCGAGTTCGGCGAGCCCGAGATGGGGCCGATCGCCCTGGCGCTGATCTTCGTGATGCTCTCTACAGCACGTTCGGGTCGTTGCGGCTGGGGGCCTGATCTTCCTGTCGGTCCCACTGGGGGCCGTGGGCGGGGTGCTCTCGCTCTGGCTCCGGGACATGAACTTCAGCATCTCGGCGGGCGTCGGTTTCATCGCCCTCTCGGGGGTGGCCGTGCTGGACGGTCTGGTCCTCGTCGCCGAAATTCGCCAGAACGTCGAGACGGGCCAGCCGGTGCGCGACGCCGTCCGTGAGGCGTCGATGTCGCGCCTGCGGCCGATCCTCATGACGGGGCTGGTCGCCAGCCTCGGGTTCGTGCCGATGGCCTTCTCCTCCAGCGCCGGTGCCGAGGTCCAGCGCCCGCTCGCCACGGTCGTCATCGGTGGCCTGCTCACGAGCATGCTCCTCAAGCTGATCGTCCTCCCGGCGATCTACCCGTGGTTCGACCCCGGCATGCCCTGCGATGACGACGACACCCTTGAGGACGAGGCCTGAGCTGGCCTCGGTCGCTCCACGACGGGGATAATAGGAGATCGACAGATGGGACAGCCGCCCTCGGCTGTTCCACACTTTCGAACCTGCCTGTCACAACGCGCGAGGCAGTCGCGTAGATTACATGCCGATGCTCTGCGATGCTCCCACGCCGGAATGGATCTGCATCCACGATACCTTGGTTCCCGTCAAAATATCGTTTGACGCCTTCCGATTCGATGACTTAAGTTTAAAGAGAGCCAATCCTCGAAATTTCGCGGCGTCTCGCCGCTCCGACTGCACATCCGATCACGATAACCTGGAGGACGCCGATGGGACCGACCCGCGATCGGCGAGTGTGCGTAGCGACCCGGACAGGTGCCGTCGCCCTGGTCGCGGCGCTCGTCTTGGCAACGACGACATGTCTGTCGGCGGCGCCCGCCGACCAGTCAACGGATGCCCCCAAGCCGGGCTCCGTGGCACCATCTTCCTACATCGATTCCCTGATCGAGGCGATGTGGAAGGACCTGGATGTCGAACCCTCGCCGCTCGCCTCCGACCCCGAGTTCCTGCGTCGCGCGTACCTTGACATCCTCGGGCGGATTCCCTCGGCCGAGGAAGCCGCCGCGTTCCTTGGGAGCAAGAACACGGAGAAGCGGGCCGAGCTGATCGGTTACCTTCTGGAACAACCGGACTACCCGAAGAACTTCGGGACGGTCTGGACCAACCTGCTCGTGGGTCGTCGACCCGAGAACCGTGATGTCGATCGTGACAGGTTGGCCGGCTGGCTCCGTCGTCAGTTCGCCGAGGAACGGCCCTGGAACGAGACGGTCCACGAACTGGTCACCGCGCAGGGGTCCAACAAGGACAACGGCTCCACGAACTTCACCATCGCCCATCTCGGCGACGGCGCGGTCAACCTCACCTCGTTCACCACGCGGCTGTTCCTCGGCCAGCAGATCCAGTGTACCCAGTGCCACGACCACCCGTCGAACGACTGGAAACAGGCCGACTTCTGGGGCATCAACGCCTTCTTCAAGGGGGTGCGGTCCCGCGACATCTACGAGACGGACGCCACCGGGCCCGGGTCCAGGTGGCGACCGAGGTCCGCGACGAGCCGACCGACGCCTATTCCACCTACGAGAAACGCAACGCGATGCTCGGCATCGCCTTCCCGACCTTCCTCGACGGCACCAAGATCAGCCAGAGCACCGACGTCAATCGTCGCGCCGAACTGGGGCGGTTCATCACCGAGCCGGAGAACCTTCAGTTCGCCCGCGCGTTCGTCAACCGGATGTGGGGCCACTTCATGGGCCGCGGGTTCGTGGACCCGGTCGACGACTTCGGCGACCACAACCCGCCGAGCCATCCCGAGTTGCTCGATCGGCTCGCGCGTGACTTCCAGGCCAACGGCTACGACGTCAAGGACCTGGTCCGCTGGATCACCACCAGTCGTCCCTACGGCCTTTCGAGCGTCCGCACCAAGAGCAACGCGAAGGATGACACCCTGTTCAGCCACATGCTGCTCAAGCCGATGACCCCGGAGCAGCTTTTCGACTCGTTGCTGGTCGCCACCGACGCGCACAAGGCGGGCGGCTCGGCCGACACCGATCGTCGCCGCGACCAGTGGCTGCGTCAGTTCATCTTCACGTTCGGCAACGACGAGGCGATCGAGAGCAACATCTTTCAGGGGACGATCCCTCAAGCCCTGATGATGATGAACGGCGACCTGATCGCCAACGCCACGAGTTGCAAGCCGGGCAGCTTCCTGGCCCGGGTCCGGGAGCAAGCCCTGGCCCGTCCCCGAGGCCAGGCCGAGTACGTGATCAACGCACTTTACCTGTCCGCGCTGAGCCGCGGCCCGTCCAAGGCCGAACTGTCCCAGGCCTCGCGCATGCTCCAATCCAGCCCGGATTCGACCGGCGTTCTGGAGGACATCTTCTGGGCCTTGCTGAACTCCAACGAATTCGTCCTGAACCACTGATCCCGCCCGTGCCGGGAAGGCGCGGCCGGCCCTCGCCGAAGCACGGGCCGTCGCACAACGGACGAAACGCCTGAACCAGAGGGGGCACCGACCGATGATCGATCGCCTGACGACGCCCGGCGGGATGAGTCGCCGCCACTTCCTCGGCCACCTGGCGACCTCCGCCCTGGCCGTGCCGGCCATGCAGTTCCTCGGGGCACTCCAGGCCAATGCCCAGTCGCCCGCGAAGGACCAACAAGAGCTGCATCCTGCTCTGGATGGGGGGCGGTCCCAGCCAGCTCGACACCTGGAGCCTGCAGCCCGAGAGCTCGAAGAACGGCGGCGATTTCCAGCCGATCGCCACCTCGGCCGGTCCCGGCGTGGAGATCTGCGAGCACCTGCCCAACGTCGCCAGGCAGATGCAGCACCTGAACATCATCCGCTCGCTGAACTCCAAGGAAGGGCAACCACGACCGCGGCACCTACATGATGCACACCGGGTACGCCCCGAACCCGACGATCGTCCATCCCAGCTTCGGCGCGGTCTGCTCGTTCGAGCTGGGCGGCGAAGGTCGAGATCGACCTGCCCCACTTCATCGCGATCAACTCGCCGGGCGTCGGGGCCGGGCTTCCTCGGGATGACCCACGCCCCGTTCATGGTGCAGAACCCGAACTCCGAGATCGCCAATCTCCAGCCTCCCAAGGGGGTCAACGGCGCCCGCATGATGCGTCGGCTCGCGATGCTCGGGTCGGTCGAGGACCGCTTCGCGGCGTCCAACCGCGGCCTGTCGCCGCTGGACCACAAGGCGGTCTACAGCAAGACGATCCGGATGATGAACTCGAAGTACACCCGAGGGCTTCAACCTCGACGATGTTCCGGCCCCGATTCGCGACCGCTACGGCCGGAACTCGTTCGGCCAGGGCTGCCTGATGGCCCGCCGGCTGGTCGAGCTGGGCGTCACCTTCGTCGAGGTCTCTCTCGGCGGCTGGGACAACCACCAGGACATCTTCAACACCCTCTCGACCGGCAACCTCTGCCCAAGCTCGACCAGGGCATGGGCGCGCTGGTCGAAGACCTCGCCGCAGAGCGGCCTGCTCGACACCACGATGATCGTCTGGATGGGCGAGTTCGGCCGCACCCCGCGCATCAACCAGAACGTCGGCCGCGACCACTGGCCGCAAAGCTGGTCGGTCGTCCTCGGCGGCGCCGGGATGAAGGGGGGCCAGGTCGTCGGCAAGACCGACGTGGACGGCGTCGAGGTCGTCGATCGCGAGGTCAGCGTCATGGACCTGGTCGCCACCATGACCAGGGCCATGGACATCGATCTGGCCACCCAGTACACCACCCCCCGCGGCCGGCCCTACTGGATCGTCGACGGCGGCAAGCCGATGGATGAGCTGTTCTGAGACGAAACGACTCATGAGACGCCGCGAGGACGAGGTCCCTTCGTTTCGCGGCGTCGCGCCTTGCGTCAGATGTTTCTCCCGATCACCGCGCATGTTCCAGTCGCACGATCCGACGCCCATCCGGCAGCGTCTCCGGGCTGATCTCGAATACGCTCGTCCCCGGCCGCTCGACCGGCCAGCCTGGCAGGGCCTCACAGAAGCGTTCCACGGGCTGGATGTCGAGGTTGATCCTCGGGGTCTTGTAGTGCATCGGGATGACGACCCGAGGGCCGATCGCGTCCAGCAACGGCGCGATCAACGGGAAGTCGATCGTCGGTGGGCCGCCCGCCGGGACCAGGACGATCTCCGCCCCGCGCAGGGGCATGATCTCGTCGTCCGTCAGGGCATGGCCCAGATCTCCCAGATGAACGACGTGCAGTCCCTCGGCCCGGAAGTGGAGGATGGTCACCTCGTCGCCCGGGTATTTCTCGGGGGTCTCGAAGCAGGGGATCGCCTCGAAGCGGGTTCCCTGGACCTCGACCCCTCCCGGCGGGACCTCCGGGCCCCGCACGACCTCGAACGGCGTCGCGATCTGGCCCAGGTGGCTATGGTACGTGTCGTTCTCGTGACTGACCACGACGACATCGGCCTCGTCACCGATCGGCTCGTACCCACCCGCCTCGGGAGAACGATAGGGGTCGAGGATGATCCGCGTCCCCGCGCCTCGATCCCGAACGCGGCGTGTCCGTACCAGGTGATCTTCATGGGTCGATCCATGGCTCGCGGTCTTCAGGGCCCCGACACGACGGCGACAGTCTACCCAATCCGGCGGTAATGGACACCACCCTCTGGCCCTTACGGAAACGCGACGTTGAATTGTCCCCCAGGGCGGTTGACGCGGCTTGACGAAAACCCCTTGATCGTGCGAGAGTCAACCTGGTCGGCAGCCTATCGTGCGGTTCCGACGATTGCCCCTCCAGGGCGCAAAGGCGGACTCACCACCTGGCCGGGTGGCGTGAGCCCCGACCGATGTTGATCCTGTCTTGCTTCAACGTCCTCAGCGTGCGTGGTGTCCGTCGTGATCCCTGTAAGTCCAGATGATGCGACCTCAACGGGCCGTGTCCTGATCGTCGAGGATGAACCGCTCGTGCGGCGCATGCTCGTCCGGTTGTTGGGAAACTGGGGTTACGAACCCGTCGAGGCGGCGGACGGGCCGTCAGCCGTTGCTCGTTACCATCAGGAGAAGGGCCGGCTCGACCTCATCCTTCTGGACATCATGTTGCCGATCTACGGGGGCATCGAGGTCGCGCGCCGCATCCGCGCCGAGAGCCCCACGCTGCCCATCGTCGTTTGCTCCGCGATCATCGACCAGGAGGTTCGCGCCGAATTGCTCAACCTGGACGTCCAGCGTTGTCTGGAGAAGCCGGTTTCCGCCGATCGCTTGCGGGTCGCCCTCTCCGAGACGCTGCAGCACTGAGACGTTGACGGAGCACTCCCCTCATGTCGGAACGTCCTGACTCGACCATCGCGCGTTGACTTATCTGTTCGCAAGCCTTTATGATCGTGATAACCCGCCTCATCCCTTCGTGACACAGTTCGGACAACGTGGTCCTCCCGGCCTCCTTCATCACTCGGGGCGCGATGCCCGCGCCCCGATCCTGAGATCGACGGATCCCGCCTCATGAGCTCGAAGAAGTCCTCCCCCAATCGGGACGGTTCTCGTGAGTTGCGCCGTTGGGTCTACCTGGGCCCGCTCGTGCGTCGCCATCCTGATCGTGGTGGCGTTGTCCTTGAGCCGCTTGCCGTCCTCGCCGAAAGCCCTGACCTACGGGCAATTCCGGGCCGAGTCTGGCCGACGACAAGGTGACGTCCCTGAAGGTCGGTGCGGGAGAAGTCATCGGCACGATTCTCGATCAGGGGAAGGAAGTCCGCTTCCGCGCCCCGAGGCTCGGCATGGAGCACGATCAGGAGCTTCATTCCCTGATGGCGGCCCACATCCCCGAAGGCAATTATGATGCCTACAGCGGGCCGTCGGCCATTCAGGCCTACCTGCTGCCCCTGGTGATGCTGACCGTGCTGGGGGTGGCCCTGTTTTCGTCGTCCGACGCGGGCGGGTTGGGCTCGGCCCTGGCGTTCGCCAAGAGTCGCCACAAGGTCTATGATCCGAACGAGCGATCGCGTCACGCTTCGACGACGTCGCCGGTAATCGACGAGGCCGTGGGTGAGCTGCGCGAGGTGGTCGACTTCCTGAAGTCCCCCGAAAAGTTCCAGCGGCTCGGCGGCCGGATCCCCAAGGGGATCTTGCTGGTCGGCCCGCCGGGCACGGGCAAGACCCTGCTCGCCCGCGCCGTGGCCGGCGAGGCGGGCGTGCCGTTCTACTCGCTTTCCGGCTCCGACTTCATGGAGATGTACGTCGGCGTCGGTGCCGCACGGGTGCGGAACCTGTTCGGCCAGGCGGAATCCACCGCCCCCTGCCTGATCTTCATCGACGAGATCGACGCCATCGGCAAGGCCCGCTCCTCGGGCGGCACCAGCGGCGGCGAGGAACGCGACCAGACGCTCAACCAGTTGCTCGTCTGCATGGACGGCTTCGCCGCCAACAAGGGCGTGATCGTCATGGCCGCGACCAACCGCCCCGAGACGCTCGACGCGGCGCTGGTCCGTCCCGGCCGGTTCGACCGCAACGTGACCGTGGACCGGCCCGACCTCGTCGGCCGCGAGCAGATCCTGCGGGTCCATGTCCGCAACGTGCCGGTGGGGGACGAGATCGACCTCCGGCAGATCGCCGCGATGACCACCGGGTTCGTCGGGGCCGACCTGGCGAACCTCGTCAACGAGGCCGCCCTGCTGGCCGCGCGCAAGGGAAAGTCGTCGGTCGGCCGTTCCGAGTTCGAGGAGGGGGTCGAGCGGATCATCGCCGGTCCCCAGAAGCGCCAACGGATCATCCGCCGCGACGAGCGCGAGCGGATCGCCGTCCACGAGGCCGGTCACGCCCTGGTCGCCCGCAGTCCCTTCCCGGCACCGACCCCGTCCACAAGGTCACGATCATCGGCCGCGGCTCCGGCGCGCTGGGTTACACGCTCTACCGTCCCGAGGATGACCGCTTCCTCCACACCCGTTCCTGGCTGGAGAACTACATCTGCACCCTGCTCGGCGGGCACCGTCGCCGAGGAGGTGACGTATGGCGAGTTCTCCGACGGCGCCACCAGCGACCTCCAGCGCGCCACCGAGGTCGCCCGCAAGATGGTCGCCGAGTTCGGCATGAGCCGCCGCCTCGGCCGGGTCAGCTACCAGGGCGAGGCCCGCGGCCCGTTCCTGCCCGGCGCCGGGCAGGGCAAGGGACAGCTGGAGCGAGGAGACCGCCCGCGAGATCGACCTGGAGGTCCGCGCCATCCTCGACGCCTGCCTGGAGCGCACCCGGCAGCTCCTGGATGACCGCCGCACGGCGCCTCGATGCCATCGCCGCGGCGCTGGTCGAGCGTGAGACGATCGACGCCGCAGGAGCTTCAGGAGATCCTGGATCAGCACCCGACGGCGGCGTAGAGTGAGTCGTCACCGAACGACCGGAACGAAAGCGGGCCGCGCCGCTCGATCTCGGGCCGCGCGGCCGTTCGCCTTTGGTGCCCCGCTCGATGATCCGCACACTGGAGGGAGGACTCGATGCGTGATCGCTCCTGTCTCGTCGCGTCATGCCGGCTGCTCGTCCTGACGATTGTGGTCGGGGGAGGGAACGACGTCCTCGCTCAACCGGCCACCCTGCCCGAAGGAACCGGACTGGCCTCCCGCTACCCGGGTGATGCCAACATTGACGACGACCCCCATGTGCTGCTGGCCGAGAACTTCGAGATCGCGAGCCTCGACGACCTCTCGGGCCGCTGGAGCAGTATCAGCAACGAGGGGGGGAAGGTCCTGTCACTCGACGACGACACTCCACCCGCCAGTACCGGGGATCGCTCGATCCGGATGATCGCCCGTCCTCCTCAGAACACGGGTGGCCACCTCTATACCCGACTGCCACGCGGGGTGGACCGCGTGTTCGCCCGATTCTACGTGAAGTTCCCGGAGGATGCCGGCTACGTGCATCACTTCGTCCATCTCGGTGGCTACAACCCACCGACACCGTATCCCCAGGGAGTGCCGGGACCGGCCCGAGGGACACGAGCGCATGACCGTCGGCATCGAGCCGACCGGCCAGGACGGCCGCGTCCCGCCGCCGGGCGTCTGGAACTTCTACGCCTACTGGCCCGAGATGAAGATCTCCGCCGGCGATCGTTACTGGGGGAACAGCATCAAGCCGGCCGACCCACCAGTCGTCCCGAGGGGCGCTGGCAGTGCGTCGAGGTCATGATGCAGTGCAACTCCGCCCCCGACCGCCGCGACGGCGAACTCGCCCTCTGGCTCGACGGCACGCTCGTCATGCACGTCGCCCCCGGCACTCCCCGAGAGCGCTGGACCGGCCTCGGTTTCCTCCTCCCGGAGCAGGGTGGCGAGCCCTTCGAGGGCTTCCGCTGGCGCACCACGGATGACCTCAAGATCAACTTCTTCTGGCTCCTCCACTATGTGACCGACACGAACAACCGCCGCAATGACGTGGACGCCGCCCGCGAGAGCCCCGTGCTGTTCGATGACATCGTGGTGGCGACGGAATACATCGGGCCGATCGTCACGAAGCCCTGAGACGATGACGAAACGGTCGAGGGGTGCCCGAAAAGTCGGAACCAAATCCAGTCCTCGGTACACTACTCTCCGGACGCACGAACGCGACCGGAGGGACGACCGGCGATGCAGTCTTACGGCGGGGTGGTCCGGCAACTCCACACGCTGTTCCGCGTGGGGACACACGCCGGGTTGACGGACGGGCAGCTTCTGGAACGGTTCGCGAACCGGGAGGGCGAGGCCGCCGAGGCGGCCTTCGAGGCGCTGGTCGAGCGGCACGGGCCGACCGTCCTGCGCCTGCCGGGCGGTCCTGCGCGACCCGAACGACGCCGAGGATGCCTTTCAGGCGACCTTCCTGGTGTTGCTGAAAAACGCCCGTTCGGTGCGGAACCGGGAGTCGGTCGGCCCCTGGCTGCACGGCGTGGCGCTGCGGGTCGCCCTGTATGCCAGGACGTCCGGGTGCGCCGGTGTTTCCACGAGAAGCGAGCGGCCGAGCTGGACGCGGACCGTCGCGATGACAGCGAGGCCCCGGCCGATCCCGATCGGAAGTCCTTGCTTTACGAGGAGATCGGCCGACTGCCCGGCCGTTTTCGCGCCGTCATCCTGGCCTGCGACCTCGACGGACAGAGCCACGAGCGGGCCGCCCAGACGCTCGGCTGGCCGGTCGGGACGGTCAAGAGCCGGCTGTCGCGCGGCCGCGACCTGCTCCGCGCCCGGCTCCTCCGGCGCGGGCTGGCACCTGCCGCGGGGCTCGTCGCGGCCGGTGTTGCTGATGTCCAGGCCACCGCGATGACCGTTTTGGTCCCGCCGGCGCTGGTCCACCGGACCGCTCAGGCCGCGGCGAGCCTCGCTGCCGGAGGAGCGGGCGCCTTGTCGCAAGTTGTGACCTCATCAGTACTCACGATCACGGGAGGGGTGATGCGAGGGATGATCCTGGCCAAGCTGAAGGTGAGTGTTGCTGTTCTCCTGGCCGGTGGCCTGCTCGGCCTGTCCGGGCTGATCGCGGGGGGCGCCCTCCAGGCGGACGGCGGCCCTTCGGGAGATCGGGCGTCCCCGCCCGGTGTCTTGTTGGTGAAATCGGCCCGTCCGGCGAGCCCAACGACGAGCCGTTGGGAAGCGACCCCGTGGTATCCGTTCACGGGCGGGGAGAAATCTCGATGCTCGAAGCCGGGGGCGGAAGAACTGCGCATGCCCGAGGGGGGTGAGATCACCTACTCGCTCCCACCCGGGACCGTGCTTCCCCTGGACCAGCCTCCAACGAGGCCGCCGCGGAACCGGCGCTGGACCCTCGTCGCATACCAAGGTTCGATGCGAATGAGGGCGGGGTGTCGATGCCGGCGACCCTGAAGAACCCCCGCTTGACCGGGATGCCCTGGTCGGCGGGGCCAAAGCCCGGGAGACGGTGGTTCGGATCAAGGTCTTCGACGACGACGGTTCGATCGGGTTCGGCTCCGGCACGGTCATCCGCAGCACGACCGAGGAATCCATCATCCTGACCTGCGCCCACACCTTCAAGTACGGCGAACTGGACCCGCTACCGGGCTCGTCATTTCCGTTGAAGATCCAGGTCGACCTGTTCGACAGCATCCTACACGGCATGCGGCCCGCGCAGGTCCACATGGTCGATCGGTCTCGGGGCCAGGCACTGGAATTCGACTTCGATAAGCTCCAATGTCGCCCTGCTCCGCATCCGTCCCGGACGCATTCTGCCGGTCGCGAGGATCGTGCCGATGGAATGGAAGCCGGAGAAGGGCATGAAGATGATCGCCGCGGGTTGCTCCGAGGGGAACGACGCGACGGCCTGGACAACCCACATTACCAACCCGGAGGTTGGGGGGATTGCCGGGAGACACGAAATATTTCGCCATCGAGTGCGACCACGCCCCGAAGCCGGGCCGTTGCGGTGGCGGATTGTTCACTCTGGAGGGAGAGCTTGCGGGCGTCTGCAACTATGCCGACACAAGGCAAATCGTGGCCTGTATGCCCCAGTCACGATGTCCCTCTACATGCTGAAAAGACCACCGGCTTGTCCCTGGAGAATGGCCGGGACCGCGCAGGATGGAGTCCCCGCCGATCGCCCCGCCCTGAACGAGTACGTGGTCGACCCGCCCGACATGCTGATTGTCGAGGTGCTCGAGGCCCTGCCCGGCCGACCCATTACCGGGGAGCGTCTGGTACGGCCTGACGGCACGATCTCGCTCGGCTTCTACGGGACGGTCCAGGTCGCCGGGCTGACCCTCCCCGAGATCAAGGAGAAGGTGGTCCAGCACCTCCGGAGGCATCTGACCGATGAGGTCCTCGGGCTCGTCGAGATGGACCCGGTCACGGAAACGGCGGTCGCCGTCGACCCCCGTGACACGGATCGCGTCTTTGTCGACGTCACGGCTTACAACAGCAAGGTCTATTACGTCATGGGCGAGGTCGCCGCTCCGGGACGCATACCGTCCACGGGGCGGGATTCGGTCCTCGACGCCCTGAACTACGCCGGTGGCGTGCCGTTGAAGGAACCATTACCGCCCATCCGGCTCGTCCGTCCCGCACCCGACGGCGCCGACGGCCCGACGATCCGCCCGGTCGACCTCGCGGCGATCCTCCGGGGCGACAACTCGACAAATTATGACCTCACGCCCGGCGACCGACTGATCGTCGGGCGCGAACCGAACCAGGCCGCGTTACGCGATGAGGCGGGGGAACCCATGCCCGAAGCGGACCAGACACCGAACCTGACGGAGCATGCCGGTGGCCCGGTCGTCTCATCGGCCGGCAATGACGTGGAACGTCGCCTGAGCGACCTGGAACAGACGCTCGACCGCCGATTGGGGGCGATCGAACAGGCCCTCGTCCGGGGTGGGATGATCCCGGAGGAACCGCGCGGCGAGGGATCGGAATGGGTGAAGGTCACGCCGCTGCCCGTCCGGGTTGATATTCGACACGAGCCCGACACGGTGGCCGAGGGCGAGACCGTTCAGTTCCACCTCACGGTGACGAACCTGGGCAAGACGCCGATGCGGGGCGTGGTCGTCCACGTCTCGCTGGGCAAGGGCCTGTCGCACGAGACGGATGGGTCGCGCGTTGGAGCTGGACCTGGCGGACCCGCCGTTCGGGAAGCCGGAGCTGCAACCCGGCGAGTCAATCACTCTCCCGCCGGTGATCGTGACGGCCACCGGAGAGGAGGACACCACCTGCACCTTCACCGTGACCTCAACCGATGCAGGCGTGGCCAACAGCGGGACGGCCGTCGGTCGGGTGGTCGTCACGCCCAGGGCCGAGGGCGAGGTGCCCTCGGCGATCGACGGATCATCCCGAACGCTCGACGACCTCGTCGGCCTTCACCGACCTCATCGGCGCGTTCTGGTGAGCCACACGCGAAGACAGTCAGGACCGATGACCGATGACAGAACGCCCCAAGGAGTCCCGAGGTTGGAGGAAGAGAACCGCTCTCCGGTCTTTCCACTCCTCTCAGCAGAGAGCCTGAACCCACTCGTTGGCGTCCCCGCATCTCGATGCGAATCTGCCTTGTCCGGGAATTCACCCCTGAGTTTCTCAAGCTCCTTGACCTTCCTCGGGTCCTTCTCGATGAAGGTGAACCTGTGGAAGCATGGATCGACCTTCAGGGTGATCCTTGCCGAACCGTCCAGAAACCGCTGCACTTCCGGCTCGGCCAAGCCGGGGAACATCAGGCCGCCTCGCCGTCCGGCCTCGTCCCGAACTTCCCGATATCCAGTCCCCGCGAAGGCGTCGATGTACTCACGCTTGAACCGCTGCTTCTTGAGCGCAACGTTGTACCGCTCACAAATACTCGCCTACTCGACCGAGCTTATCCTCGGTCCAGTTTCCCCCGAATTTCTGCCTCACCACAGCCCTACCCCCGTTGACAGTCTCAGGTCATCGAGCCATCAGCCATTCGGCCCTCGAGCGATCAATCGCCGCTCGGTCATCGGCCATCGGTCATGGCGCGATCTTCTTGGACGGCATCTCGTCGTAGATCTTGCCGTCAAGTATCACGCCCGCCCGCTTCTTGCGAACCCCGCCCCATTGCTTGAAGAAGAAGCGGAACGCTAGCGTCTGGCACTGATCGCGTATGCGTACGGACCCAGTCGGTTCCATCGGCCTGGCCCCGTGGACCGCTCTCCCCGCCGACGATCACCCAGTAGATCCCTTCGAGGTCGATCTTGCCGAGGTCTTCCAGCAGCGGCTCGACCGACAGGAACCGCACCTTCGCAGGGGCGGCTCGCAGGTGATCGATTCGCGGCAGCCCGTGTCGGCGATTCTCGACGCTCACGCCCCACCAGATGTGGCGTCTCGTCGGCTGCTCCCGCAGCTTCGTCGACAGCAGGTCTCGCATCCGCTCCGATCGCTTGGTCAGTATCTGGTAGGTGTGCCAGTTGGCGAGCTGCATCACCTGGACGACGGCCAGGATGTAGTCGTCGGGGACATCCTTGTGGAACAGGTCGCTCATCGAGTTCACGAAGACCATCTTGGGCCTCGACCATCGGAGCGGCTCGGCCAGCTTCTCGGGCACGATCCGAAGGTCGAAGCCCTGCTCGTAGGGGTGTCCTGTGACCCCTCGGAAGCGCTCGGCGAACGTCTCGGCGTAGCATCGGCCCCCGGTTCTCGCGATCCCCTCTCAGGAACCCCGACGGCGGTTTCGACGTGCCAGGGTCAGGCCGGCGCCGCCGAGGGCCAGCAGGGCCAGGGCGGTCGGCTCGGGGACCGCTGTCGTGACGGCCTCGAACATCACGGCCGACGAGCGCATCGAGACGAACGTGTTCGATCCCGCCCGCTGCGCGAGGGTGTAGGACGTGCCGGCCTGGAGCGTCGCGCTGCCGAGGAGGACCCAGGCGGTCCCCTGGTTGTTCTGGTCGATGTCGGTGCTGAAGAGGGAGCCGCCCGCTCCGGTCAGCTCGAAGGTTGTCAGGCCGCCGGTGACATTGGTGGTGGATGGCCAGGTGGCATAGACGTTGTACGTCCCGTTCTGGCCGCCGTTGAGGCCCGTGGCGACGTTCCCGGCGCCCAGACTGGTGCCTGCGGTGAAGCTCACGTTGTCGACGTCGGTGCCGGGGGTGTAGTTGAAGAGGTAGGTATCCGGCTGGGCCGTGCCGTTGCCGCCGTAAATGCTGTTCCCGCCCGTCAGGCCCACCGCCGTGCTGGCCACGGATGCCGTCGCCGTGGTCGTGTCACCCCCGAATTGGAAATTCGGGTTGAACGTGATGGAGCCATTGACTGCGCCATCCGTGTCCACCTCAATGATGTAAGCGGCCTGGACCGGATTCCCCAGCACGGTCGAAACCAGGCCCACGGACACGGCGAGGCCCAGAATTCGGACCCATTGCGCATGTGATCTCTGCATGTTCGAATTCCTCCAGAATACTTTGGCTTGATTCTTTTCGAATCTTTTGCAAACGCGGGCGACATCATAATGCCGTGAAAACGCCCGGTACAGAACTTTTTGAGCTTCCCGATCCAGGAGGCTCCTCGGCGAGTTTCCCCAGTCCACGCCCCTCGTTCGCCTGGGAATGCATTTTGGGACGTTCCGCATTCCCATCCAACATGAAGATGGCCCGGCCCGGCCGACGCAGAGCATCATGAATGGCCTAACCACGCGGAGCGTCGGGACGAAGAAGAACCCTTGCGAACGTAAGGGTTGGGGTGAATAAGGGGGAGAGTCGCGCTCATGGGACCCGCTGGACCCGGGTTTCGGCCGCACGTGGGAAACCCGGCCGCGGTCCTCAGCGCGGAGCCGGGGGCGTGTCGATCCAGCGGCGTTCGGCGTGGGAGCGGAGGATGGCGTCGGCGACGAGCTGGGCGTTGAGGCCGTCGTAGAAGCTGGGGACGGCCTGGCGGCCCTCGACGATCGCGGAGACGAACTCCCACATCAGGTCGTAGCGGAAGACGGTGGCGGGCTCGCCCGCGTCGGGGTCGCGGGGGCTGCCGGCGGGCTTGAGATATTCGCGGGGAACGGCGACCGGGGCGAGGTCGCTGCCGGTCTTGCCCAGCAGGATCGTGTTCGGCTCGTGGAGCCGGTAGACGGCCGAGCCCTCCGAGCCGTTGATCTCGGCCCACTCGTGGCCGAAGCCGTCGCGGTGGTAGCCCTTGGCCAGGGTGGTCCCCTCCCAGACGCCGGTGGCGCCGCTGGCGAACTCGCCGATCAGGCACGACCAGTCGTCCACCTCGGAGGGGGGCAGGCGGTGCCGTCGGGCAGGCAGGTCGCGGGGGGCGAACCGGGCCACGGCGCCGCAGATGCGGGCGATCGGGCCGAGCAGGTCGATGGCGAAGTCGATCCGGTGGATCGTCATGTCGAACAGGTCGCCGGCGCCGGCTCTTGTTCTTGTACTGCCGCCAGCCCCAGCTCGTCTCGGGCAAGTCGAGGAACCGCTGCGAGCGGAAGTGCCGGGGCGTGCCCAGCGCGCCCGACTTGACCAGGTGCCGCAGGTAGCGCATCGACGGGGCGAAGCGGTAGGTGAAGGCCGTCATGTGGACGACCCCGGCGTCTCGGGCGGCCTCGTACATCTCCCGGACTTCGTCCGCGTCCAGGCCCAGCGGCTTCTCGCACATGACGTGCTTGCCGCCCTTCGCGGCGGCCAGCGGCGATCGGCTTGTGGGTGACGTTCGGCGTGGCGATGACGACGGCGTCGACCTCCGGGTCGGCGCAGAGGGCCTCGTAGTCGGTCGTCACCTTGTCGATGCCCCACTCGGCCTTGCGACGTTCGAGGAGCGTCGGGTCGGCGTCGCAGGCGGCGACCAGCTCGGCTCGGGGGTCGAGCCGGATGCCCGGCACGTGGTGATAATCGCTGACGGCACCGGCGCCGATGATCGCGACGCGGACGGGGGCTTCGTGGCGTTGGGCATGGGAGTCGTTTCGTCGAATCAGCACAGGGTGGATGCAGCGTGGCGGAACCCACCGGGGAATCAATGGTGATGGTGGGTTCCGCTCCGCTCCGCTTCCCCACCCGGCAACGATGGCCGACGAACCGCAGCGGGGTCCGGGTGGCAGCGTCATTCCCAGGTTCGACACGACACCGTTACCGGGAGGGCGAGGCTCCCGCCGAGCCGCCCATCCCGGACGGCTCGGCGGGAGCCTCGCCCTCCCGGAAGACGACCCTGGAATGACCCTGACCCGGGTGGCCAGCGGCTTGCCTTCGTCGCGCCAGCCTACTATCCTGCAAGCCAAGTCGCAACCGAACACCCTTCGAGGACCCTCTCCATGGCGAGCGACAAGCCGATCCGCGTGGCGATCATCGGCCTGGGCTTCGGGGCCGAGTTCATCCCGATCTATCAGGACTACCCGGACGCCGAGATGCACGCCATCTGCCGGCGCGACCAGGCGGGGCTGGACGAGTGCGGCGACGAGTTCGGCATCAAGGCCCGCTACACCGACTTCGCCGACATGCTCAAGGACCCGGACATCGACGCCGTCCACATCAACTCGCCGATCCCCGACCACGCCGCCATGTCGATCGCCGCGCTGAAGGCCGGCAAGCACGTCGCCTGCACCGTGCCGATGGGCACCTCGATCGACGAGTGCAAGCAGATCGTCGAGGCCCAGCGCAAGAGCGGCAAGGTCTACATGATGATGGAGACGGTCGTCTACAGCCGCGAGTACCTGTTCGTCAAGGACCTGTACGACAAGGGCGAACTCGGCCGCATCCAGTTCCTCCGCGGCAGCCACCAGCAAGACATGGACGGCTGGCCCGACTACTGGCCGGGCCTGCCGCCGATGTGGTACGCCACCCACTGCGTCAGCCCCTGCCTGGCGATCCTCGCGAGCCCGGCAAGCCGCACGCCAAGAGCGTCGTCTGCCACGGCTCGGGCCGGATTCGCGAGGACCTGATCGGCAAGTACGGCAGCCCGTTCGCCATCGAGACGGCCACCTTCACCATCAAGGACTCCGACGTCGTCGCCGAGGTCACCCGCAGCCTGTTCGACACCGCCCGGCAGTACCGCGAGAGCTTCGACGTCACGGGCATCAAGAAGTCGTTCGAGTGGCAGCAGGTCGAGGGCGAGGAGCCGGTCATCCACACCAAGAGCACGCCCGAACAGCCGATCCCCGAGCCCGAGATCCCCCAGCGCACCGAGGTGCCCGACTACGCCGCCCGCTTGCCCGAGCCGCTCCAGCGGTTCACGCAAGGCGATCGTCGACGCCGACTCACCTCTCGTTCCTCCAGGGCGGCGGCCACGGCGGCTGCCACCCGCACCTGGTCCACGCCTGGCTCATGGCCATCAAGGGCGCCCAGCCCGCCTTCCCCGACGCCGAGACCTCGGCCAACTGGACCATGGTCGGCCTCTGCGCCCACGAGTCGGCCATGAAGGGCGGCTCGCGGGTGGACATTCCGAAGCTGTAGGAGGTCGATCCTGGCTTCGTAGGGTGGGTGGAGTCTTCGGAACCCGACCATCTTGAGCGCGGCCGTGGTGGGTTCCGAAGACTCCACCCACCCTACAAGAACCGTCTTGTACACTCTCTCAAACCTCGAGCCCGATCCGGCCGGGATGAGCAACGGCTTCCTCGATTTCCTCCAAAACCTGGTCCCATCCCGTCGCAACCCGGCCCGCTTGCTCATAGAGTTCGGAAACCAGAGCACGATCAGAGTCCGTGGGACCGAATGAGTAACGAGCAACGAGCGTGTCCGAGTTATCAACCGACCGATAAATTCGGACCTCGTAAGAATCTTTCATATCGCCGATCAATTGGTTATTTTTGTTGACTGTCCCTTCGATTGACAAATAAGAATTCTGAAAATTGACGACGTAGATATGTTCATTGACTCCCGATGGTTGCCAGTTGACCTCATTGGCCCTGGTTTTCTTCATCAAGCTATTCAGGACTTCGAGCACTTTCCCCCTTGGAATCATCGCGGAACCTCCTGATCGCGGCCCCGGAACGGACCGTGCTGATCGTCGATCATGCGTTGAAGCCGGACCAAGAATTCACTCCATCGACTGACCTGGAATCGTTTGTTTGACCTATCGGACAATTTTTGCATTACTGTCTCCCACTCGCGCAGTTCTTTCGCGAATGAGTCCCATTGCGGATCGATGTTCGCAAGCTGGGCAACCTGTTCCGCGGCGTCGCCAATGCGAAGATAGGCCCGATCCCAGGCCGTGTTTCCGACATGAATCTTGACCTCGGCGACAAACCGAAGGGTGTTCGTCAGGACATATCTCTGAAATTGCCCACGACTCTCGCTCAACGCTCGGTCGGCCGCTTCCCTCGCGGCTTCCGCCGCGGACTGGGTCTTCCGGATCTGTCGAATGGCGTAGAGCAATCCGAGGAGGGTGACAACCGCTGCGCCCGATCGAAACCACGTCCCTCCAGAACTCGTTCATCAACGGGCTGGAAGGCATCATCAATCGTTCCGGACGCGGCTGTCATCCCACACTCAATCAGAATCGTACCACGTCCCGTGATCGCGTCTCCAGAGGTGATGTCACATGGCTGAGGTCGAGCCGATGACCCACCCCGCCACCCTCGATCCCGACCACCTTCTCGACGACTGCGACGTCCGTTTCGCGAGGCGGTCGGGGCCGGGGGGGCAGAACCGGAACAAGGTCGAGACGGCGGCGATCTTGACCCATCGGCCGACGGGTTTGATCGCCGAGGCGAACGAGCGGCGCAGCCAGGGTGAGAACCGCAAGGTTGCCCTGCGACGGCTCCGCGTGCTGCTGGCGCTGGAGATCCGGACGCTGGGGCCGGGAGGAGACATGCCGGAGCATCCCGCCCCTGCCGTCGGGCCATCGGAGTTATGGCGGTCCCGTTGCCGGGGAGGCAAGATCGTGGTCAGCCCGGAACACGACGATTTCCCGGCCTTGCTGGCCGAGGCGATGGATGCCGTCGCCGCGTTCGATCACGACCTCAAGCTGGCCGCCGAGGCGTTAGGGTGCTCGACCTCGCAACTGACGAGGTTCCTGAAGGTCGAACCGCGGGCGCTGGCGATGGTCAATGACGCTCGAAGTCGTCTTGGGCGAAGGCCGTTCCGTTGAGTCGGAGCGGCGGTGCGGGCCGTCGGCCCCTCGCGGTGACACGAAACTTGCAAGAGGGAACGTGTGGGACGGCCGCGCCTGGCTGTTACACGGTTGTTCCCCATTCGCATCGCGAAGGCTCGACGCCCTGAAAGGTCCCACGATGTTTGATCTTGTCGTGCTGGGTGGTGGTTCCGGCGGGCTGAACGTGGCGTCGGCCGCCGCGCGGGTCGGGCCCGCGTCGCGTTGATCGAGAAGTACCACCTGGGCGGCGAGTGTACCCACACGGCGTGCGTGCCGAGCAAGGCCCTGATCCGCGCGGCCCGGATCGCTCAGGAGGCCCGCGGGGCCGGCGCGTACGGCCTGCGCGTGCCGACTGTGGAGGTGGATTTCCCGGCCGTGATGGGACGGGTGCGCGAGGTGGTTTCGAGCTTCGCCGGAAGCGACTCCGGCCATGGCCTCGAGGCCAAGGGGATCACCGTCTACCGGGGCTCGCCGACGTTCGAGGCGTACGACACGATCCGGCTTGAAGCCGACGATGGGACCGTCGAGTTCCTCAACGGAACACGATTCGTGATCGCCACCGGATCGCGCCCGGCGATCCCGCCGATCGAGGGACTGGACCAGGCCGGCTACCTCGATAACACGACGATCTGGGGCCTCGAGGCCCTGCCCGCCTCGTTGGTGGTCCTCGGCGCCGGCCCGGTGGGGATGGAGTTCGGCCAGGCCCTGGCCCGCCTGGGGACCAGGGTCACGGTGATCCAGCGCAATGACCGGGTCCTTCCCCGGGAAGATCCCGAGGTCTCCGAACGCCTCCGCGAGCTGCTGTCCGCCGAGGGCATGGAGTTCATCACCGGGGCCGAGGTCGATCGCGTGGGGCAGGATGGGGCGGAGAAGGTTGTCCGATATCGCGACGGCCAGGGGAACGACAAGGAGCATGAGGTTCGCGCCTCCCAACTTCTGGTGGCGACCGGGAGACTGGCGAACATCGATGGCCTGAACCTCGAAGCCCTCGGCATCCCCGTCGATCCGTCACGCGGGATCGAGGTGGATGCTTATCTTCGCACCCGCGCCCCGAACGTCTACGCCATCGGCGACGTGCTGGGGCACCATCAGTGGACCCATGCCGCCGAGCGCGAGGCCGCCGTCGTGTTCCAGAACGCCGTGCTCCGGCTTCCCAAAAAGATCGACTATCGGGCCATGCCCTGGGCCACCTTCACCGATCCCGAGGTCGCCTCGGTCGGGACCTCCGAGGCGGCCGCGCGCGAGGCCGAGCTGGACGCGCGAACCTTCCGCGCCGAGTTCGACCAGTCCGACCGAGCCCGGATCGACGGCCAGCCTCATGGGCTTGCCAAGGTCGTCGTCGACCGTTCGGGGAAGGTCCTCGGGGCGACGGTCCTGGGCGTCGAGGCCACCAGCATCCTCCAGGAATTCGTCGTGGCGATGGAGAACGGTCTGACCCTGGCCGATCTCGGGAAGACCGTTCATCCGTACCCGACCTACCCGGGCCTGGCCCGCTCCCTGGCCAACCAGTACCTCGCCACCCGACTGGAGAAGGGGACGGTCCAGAAGGCCCTGCGCCTGGATTTATGGCTTCACGCCCCGGGTCGGCAAGGGAACGAGAACCATGCGCCGGATGCCAGTGGGCAGGAACCCCAGGAGTTCGGCTCCGGGCTGACGAGACGGGTCAGGCCCCGCCCCGTTTCCGCGCGACCCGTCGGGCGAAGCGGTCGACGTCGATGACCCGTCGGCGGTGAATGCCCTTCGCGACCGGCTCGTGCCGTCGTGGGCGTCGACGGTGAAGGTCAGGATCGCGCCGGAGACGAGAATCACCCGGGCCCGGCAGGTCACCTTGAGCCCTTCCGGCACGGGGGCGAGGTGCTCGACCTCGACGTAGGTGCCGACGGTTTGCTCGTGGTCCTCCAGGCAACCGGCGACGGCGTCGTGCGCCGCGTACTCGAGCTCGGCGATGAGGAACGGGGTGGCGAGCACGGCCGGCATGCGGGCGTCGACGAACGGGATCCGGTTCGTCGCGTCCACGGTCAGACGGCGCTCGGCCGCCATCCCGATTCTCGGTTCCGACTTCATCACGGTCTCCGTCGGGCATGCAGGGCGAGGCTCTCGACCAGGCGTCGCCAGTCGATCGGCTTGGTGAGGAAGGCGTCGAAGCCGCGTTTGAGGCAGTCGTCGCGGTCATCGGCCGAGGCGTACGCGCTCAGGGCGATCAGAGGGACGGTGATGCCCTGACACCTCACGGTCGCCGCCACCTCGAAGCCGTCCATGACGGGCATCTGGAGGTCGAGCAGCACGCCGTCAAATGCGTGCCGCGCACTCTCGGCCGCGAGGATGCTGTCGACCGCCGATCGGCCGTCGCGCACCGAGGAGACCAGGGCGCCCTCCCGTTCGAGCCTCAGCGTGAGAATGTTCCGATTCGATTCCGAATCGTCGGCGACCAGCACGCGCAGGCCCGCCAGCGGGGCATCGGCGCCCCCCTGCCCTCGGGCGGGTGGGCTGGAGTGAACGGCCCGTCCCGGGTGGGTGCGGAGTCGGCGATTCCCCGTTGGGGGCCCTCGGCGGCGAAAGCGACCGGCAGCGACAGGGCGAACGTGCTTCCCGCTCCAGGAGTGCTGCGAACCGTGATCCCACCGCCCAGCCGTTCGGCGAGCCGTCGGCTGATGACCAGGCCCAGGCCCGCGCCCCTTGGTTTTCGACCATTCGGCGCCGCGAGATCGGAAAATGGCTGGAACAGCCGGGAGATTTCCTCTGGGTTCAATCCTGCCCCGGTGTCCGCGACCTCGAAGACCAGGCACGTGCCGTCAGGCCGGGTGCTGTCGAGGAGAACCCGGACCCGGACCTCCCCACCACCGTGCTTGATCGCGTTGCCGACCAGGTTCATCAAGATCTGTCGCAACCGCGACGGGTCGGTGCGGATCGTCGCGGGCATCGCCGCCGGGGGTTCGATGATCAGGGGCACGTTCGCGACGCGAGCCTGCGGCCTCAGCGATTTCACCACGTCGAAGACCACGTCGGTTGGTGAGCACGGAACCGGTTCCACGCGGAGCCGTCCCATCTCGATGCGACTCAGGTCAAGCAGGTCGTCGATCAACGCGAGCAGGTGGGAGCCGTTGCGCCGGATGATTTCGACGTCCTCGCGAAAATCGGCAGGCCCGTCGGCGGTGTGCTCGTGCTCGAGGAGCAGGTCGGTATATCCCAGGATCGAGGTCAACGGGGTGCGGATCTCGTGGCTGATGTGGGCCAGGAACTCGCTCTTGGCCTGGTTGGCCACCTCGGCCAGTTCCTTGGCCCGACGGAGTTCCTCGGCACGCCGCAACGCCTCCGCGGCACGTCGCGAGTCGGTCACGTCCCTAGCGATGAGCGAGATGCCGGCGGTGCGGCCCTGGGTCACTCGCGAGATCGAGACCAGTTCCAGGTCCCGGTAGCCGGCATACTTCGTCGCGAGCCGGGCCGCGAACAGCGGCGCGTGGTCGTTCTGGATCGCGTGTTCGAAGGAGTCGCGGGCGCGCGACCGGTCGTCGGGATGGAGCAGGTCCGCGAACGGGTTGCCCAGCCACTCGTCCCGCAACCAGTCGGTGATCACCTCAAACACGGGGTTGACCGATGTGATGTTCCCGCTGGCGGAGAGCGTCACGATCAGCACTCGCGCCGTTTCCACCAGGCTGCGAAACCGCCGCTCCGACGCGCGCAGCTCGTCCTGCGCCCGAAGCCGTTCGGAGATATCGCGGGCGACGACCAGGCCCATCGGGGCCGGTTCGGTGTGCATCCGGCTGACGCTGACGTTCACCGGCAAGGGCTCCTCACCCTCCCGGTTCAGGACGAACCCCTCCCGGGAGTGGAAGAAGCCGGTCTTCTGATACGCGTCGACCAGCTCGGCGATCCCCCGGCCATCGGCGCTCGAGAAGAGTTGCCAGACCCGCAGAGCGCAGGCCGCGGTCTTGTCGAGGCCCGTCAGGCGCTGGGCGACCGGATTGATGTCCAGCACCCGATGGTCGCGAGGATCGAACAGAAACAGCGCGTCGTTGGACTCGCGAAACAGACAGCGCGCGATTTCCTGATGCCGTGCCTCGTCCATGGGTCTGCCGCGCCTCATCGCCGAGGTCCATTCGGTTCCGCCGGGATTGGCTCGATCGGTTCGTTCGTCGTCGTCGTCGTCGTGGCGTCGGTCTCGGGACGGGGGCTCTCGATCGTCTGAACCTCGGGCCCCGAACCCTGCCGGTTGATTTCCGCGGATGGTTCCCTGGGGATCACCTGGGGCTCGACCTCACCAATCCGCGAATGCAAGTGTTCCTCCAGCAGGCGCAGGGCCTCGGCCCAGTCCCGCTCCTGTCCGCGTAACGCCTCGTCCGGGTCTTCCGTTTCCGGCGATCCACGGGACTTCCAGACTTCGTGTGCGAGTCGCTGCAAGTCGCCGGGGACGCTCTTCACGGCCCTGTCCCAGTTGATCGTCCTGGCCCGGACTCCTTCCTCGCCGTCGGGTGCCCCGGATTCGAGCCAGTACAGATACGCCTGGAGCTCGATGAGGTGCTCATCCACGACGGGCGGCTGGGCCAGAGGGCCGCCAACACCGTCGGAAACTTCCGGATCGACCGCCGACGGCGGGACGGCCGGTGGGATCGCCTTCCCCGGTTCCTTTTTCTTCAACGCTTGACCGACGAGGATCAGCAGCACCAGTGCGAGCACGAGGCGACGGACGAGCCGGCGTTTTTTGCGCGGCGGTGCCTCCGGAGTTGCCTTCGATGGCCCCTCGGACGGCGCGGACGATGGAGCGGCCAGGGCGTCGTCGAGCGCCGCGGCGAAGTCTCCCACGCAGGGAAAACGATCCGTTGGGTTCTCGTTCATCCCGCGCAGGATGACCTCGTCGACGGCCGTTGACAACCCGGGGTTGTGCTGGGACGGGGCCTTGAACAGTCCCAGCGGCTTGACGCCGGTCAACAGTTCGTACGACAACGCGGCCAGGGAGTACTGATCGACCCGCTCGTCGATTCCGAGATTGAATTGTTGTTCCGGGGCGACATAGCCCGGGGTGCCGAGGCCCTGCATCGTCTGGGTGATCGAGCCGACGCACTCGCGAAGCACGGCGATGCCGAAGTCGGTGACCTTCGGTTGGCCGTCCTCCGCGATCAGGATGTTCTCGGGCTTCAGGTCACGATGCAGGATGCCGTTGCGATGCAGGCACGCGACCGCGTTGCAGATCGGCCTCATGAGGTCACGGACCGTTCGGGTCGCGACGGGCACCCCCGAACTCATCAGTCGGCGCAGGTCGCCGCTGTCGATATACTCCATGACGAGATAGGGACGGCCATCGGCGATCCCACAGTCGTGAATCGTCAAGATGTTCGGATGGTGGACCTTCGCCATCAACTCGGCCTCGCGGCGAAACCGCTCGATGTTGCGGTCGCATTGCGCGCGCCCGTCGTCGCGTAGCCACTTCAACGCGACGGTGCGCCCGAGGGCCAGTTGCCTGGCCTGATAGACCTCCCCCATGCCCCCGGACCCGATGGGGCCCAGGATCTCGAAGCCGGGCACCTGGAGCGACCAGGGTCGCGTGAACGGTGTCGCGGGCATCGGCGAACCCCATGAACGGATGCGACCCGGGTTCACCCGTCGGTGAGCCGTCGGCATCGCCTTCCCTGAGAATCGGAAGACCGAGATCGCGCCTTCCTGGTTCTCCGAGAGTTGGAAGACAGGGGGCCTGGAAATGCCCGGGACGATTCCTGCCGTCCTCGGGCCTGCAAGATCCCCCATATTGTACGAAGTCGGCCACGAGTTGTGACGAGGGCATTCGGAGAATCTCCGTGCCGACAGGATCGAGTTCGAACCTCCGCCCGCCCGGGCTCGCGTTTTATCGAGGCGTTCCCAACCGTTGAGATTGGATGTACCCTGTTCCGCGGACGATCTCTCTCCACAGGCCCGATCTCCAACCCGACCTGGAGCTTCCCGCTGTTGTCCCGACCCTCCGATGCAATCGCCCGGCCGGGCCGCTACGCGTGGGCGGCACGAGGTGACGTCAACGCGTTCTTCGGCCTGATGCTGGACAACATCGGCGGAATGATCCTGATGGCCGGCTTGCTGGTCGGGGCCTACGGCTTCCCTCGCGACTTCGTGCTCAACCGGATGATTCCGGGGACCGCCGTCGGCGTTCTGGTTGGTGACCTGATTTACACGGTGATGGCGTTCCGCCTCGCGCGACGGACTGGGAAGCCGACCGTCACCGCCATGCCCCTGGGCCTGGACACCCCGAGCACCTTCGGCTCGGTCTTCCTCGTGCTCGGTCCCGCGTTCCAGAGGGCACGACTGCCGATCGACTCGGGCGGGCTGGGCCTTGGTCTCGACGAGGCGGCCCGGCACGCCTGGTTCGTCGGGATCGCGATGCTGCTGGCCTCCGGGTTGTTCAAGCTCGCCTGCGCCCCGATCAGCGGTTGGGTGCGTCGAACCGTTCCCAGGGCGGGCCTGCTGGGTTCCCTGGCGGCGATCGCCCTGGTCCTGATCAGCTTCTTGCCGCTGCTGGACATCGCCGCGATGCCGGTCGCCGGGTTCGTCTCCCTGGCGCTGATCCTGGCCACGATGACGGCCCGGATCGAGCTGCCCGGCGCATCCCGGCGCGCTCGGGGCGGTGCTCGCCGGGCTGGCCGTGTATTACGGGATGTTCCTGCTGGGGCTCGGCCCCGGGCCGGAGGCGCTGCCGACGTCGGGGCTTCAGGCCGTGCTGCCGATGCCGGTTGACGCCTGGCTCGCCTGGTTCGAGGTGTTCTGGCGAGACGCCGCCAGCTACCTGCCCGTGGCGATCCCGCTGGCGCTGGCGACCGTTGTCGGCGGAATCGATTGCACGGAGAGCGCCTCGGCCGCCGGGGACGAGTATCCGACCGGCCAGATCATCGCGTTCGAGGGCGTGGCCACCCTGGTCGGCGGCCTGTTCGGCGGGGTCATCCAGACCACCCCTTACATTGGCCATCCGGCCTACAAGGCGATGGGGGGACGCGCGGCCTACACCCTGGCCACCGCCCTGTTTGTCGGCGGTGCCGGCGTCTTCGGCTACTTTGCCTGGATCTTCGTTCTGATCCCGAAGGCGATCGTCTTCCCGATCCTGGTCTTCGTGGGCCTGGAGATCACCTCGCAGTCGTTCCACGCGACCCCCTGGCGGCATTACCCGGCGGTGGCGTTGTCGTGCGTTCCCGCGCTGGCGTACCTGTCGGTGTTGAACATCGACCAGATCGTGCAGCCGGGCGTCGTCGCGTTCTCGGACCTCGGCGCCCGGCGCAACGCTGGGTTCAGACCATGACCGCGCTGGCCGGGGGCGGCGGGTTCCTCGTCGCCAGTTTGCTCTGGGGCGCGGCGCTGGCGAAACTGATCGATCGGCGCCTGAAGTCGGCCGCGGCGACGCTGCTGCTTGCTGGTGTCTTCAGTCTCTTCGGCGTGATTCATTCCCCGTTGCCGTCGAGCCCGATCCTGATGCCTGGCGCCGCGGTCCAGCGATTGGCCGAACTCGGCCGCGGTCATGCGGCCGACGGCCAGACCCCATACCACTGGTCCCTCGCCTACGGGGCCATGGCCCTGACTCTCTGGGCGGTCGGGGCCATGACGCGCCCCGGCAAGGACCGCGCGGAGCGGCCCATCGAGACGTCATCCAGGACGATGCCGGAGACCTGACCCCGCCGGCCGATTGCCGATGCGTCCACCGCTGCCGGCTTGTCTTGGCGGGCCATCTGAGGTATGAAAGTTGCTGTAGGAGAACCTGGGAACTCGTCGTACAGTCCCGTGGTTTGCGAGTTTTCGGCCTGGTATGTCACCTCGTGGCTTGACTCGGTTGACGAGCGCACGATGTCCGTTCGGCGCGTCCTCGAGGGGCACCGACGTGGTGTCGTGCCATTCGGGGGGCGATGTCGTCGCCCGGAAGTGTCGTGGTGACCCAGCCGCCAATGCCATCGCCGGCCCGGGAGCGGGACGTGGCTACTCATGATATATAGAGGGATCGCGGTCAGCCCCGGTGTCGTGGTGGGGATCGCCTACCGGATCGATTCCGTATTCGGTAAGGGAGAGGCCGTTGAACTGACCGACCCCGGGCTGGTGCCGCAGGAAGTCGAGCGCTTCAATCAAGCTGTGAACGCGGCGGCGTCCGAGCTGGAGAGCATCGTTGCGAAAGTCGCCCTGGAACTTGGCCCGTCCGAGGCGGCGATCTTCCGGAGCCATCTCCAGATCGTCAAGGACCGCGACCTTCTCAGCAAGGTCCGTGCCCGGATCCAGTCGCGCCAGTTGACGGCCCTGTCCGCCCTGAATTTTGTCCTGCAAGAGTACGCCGCGACCTTCGCCCGCATCGAGCACGATTATTATCGCGAACGGATGGCCGACGTGCGGGACGTGATCTCCCGCATCGCCTCCCACCTGACGGTCCAGCAGCCGCCGCGACCGGAGCCCGACGGCGACGACCCGATCGTGCTGGTGACCTACGAGATCCTCCCCAGCCAGGCGATGAGCCTCGGTGAGCTCGACATCGGCGGGATCGTCACCGAGACCGGCGGCGGGACCGGGCATGCCGCGATCCTCTCCCGGAGCCGGGGGATCCCCGCCGTCTCCGGGGGCCTCGGGGATCACCGACGACCATCCGAACCGGCGACCTGATCGTCGTCGATGGCCGCGACGGACTGGTGATGGTTCGACCCGACGCCGAAACCGCGTCCGCTTTCCGCAAGATGCAGCGCGAGTTCGTCCTGCTCAAGGATCGGCTGATCCTGAACCGCGAGCAAGCCCGCCGTCAGTGCCGACGGCGCGCAGGTCGAACTGCTGGCAAACATCAACAACCTCTCCGACGCCCACGCCGCGAATGAAGTCGGCGCCACCGGTGTCGGCCTGTTTCGTACCGAGTACCTCTTCCTCGCCCACCATGACGTCCCGGACGAGGAGGAGCAGTTCGAGCATTACCGCCAGTTCATCGAGGCCGCGCCGAACAAGACGATCACCATCCGGACGCTCGACCTGGGCGGCGACAAGACCGTTCCCTATCTCGGCCGTCGCGACGAGGCCAACCCTTCATGGGCTGGCGGTCGATTCGCCTGTCGTTCGAGCATCCGCGGCTCTTCGAGAAGCAGATCCGCGCGATCCTGCGCGCCGCGCGGTTCGGTCGCGTCCAGATGCTCTTCCCGATGATCACGACGCTGGAGGAACTGCGGTACGTGAACCGGCTCGTCGAGGAGACCCGGCACAACCTCCGTCGCGAAAACGTCCCGTTCGGCCAGGACGTGAAAACCGGTGTGATGGTTGAGGTGCCCGCCGCCGCCATCTGCATCGAGGCCATTCTCCGCGAGACGGATTTCATCTCCATCGGCTCCAACGACCTGATCCAGTACCTGGTCGCGGCCGATCGCGACAACCCGAAGGTGGCCCATCTTTGCGAGCCCCTGAGCCCGGCGATCTTCCGCATCCTTCAGATGGTGCTCGAGGCCTGCAACCGAACCGGGACCCCGGTGACGATCTGCGGCGAGATGGCCGGCCAGCCCCGTCCCGTGCTGACCCTCTTCGGCATGGGCCTGCGACGCTTCAGCATGAGCCCCGCGTTCGTCCCGACGATCAAGTCGTTGCTGGCCTCCGTGACGACGGCCCAGGCCGAACGATTTGCCCACCAGGTGCTTCAGCTCAAGACCAGTGAAGAAATTCGCACCTACCTGAATGCCCGGCTCCGTGAAGTGTCCGCGGACCTGGAGATGTTCGACTTCACCTGAGACGAGCCCCCGCGGACGATCATGGCAAAGAAGATGACGCTCCAGGAAAAGCTGGATGCGATCCGCGCCGGTCGCACAGGTGAACACGCTCAAGGCCCCGAGCGCCCGGCCCGCAACCCGAGCCAACGGTCATGGGGCCCACGCCCACCGAGTCCTCGGACGCGACGCCCGCGTCCTCACACGCCCCGGCTCTGTCAGATCAGGACAGGGCCACGCAACCGAGCGCCCCGTCTCCAGGAAAGCCCCTGTCGCTTCGGGAGAAGCTGGCCGCGGCGCGTTCCGGCGGTCCCCCTCCCGAGACAACACCGACATCCTCGACAATCGAGAGTTCCGACCGGCCCGACGGCGCGAACCCGCCCTCGTCCCGAGGTTCCCTGTCCTTGAAGGAGAAGCTCGCGGCGGCTCGCTCGGGTGGAACCGCCGGTCCCACGGGATCGCCGAAACGCATGGCGGAACCAGGCGCGACGCCCGTCGAGAAATCGCCAGCAACGGCGTCGGGCACTGGTTCTTTGACCCTGAAGGAGAAGCTCGCGGCGGCTCGCTCGGGAGGAAGTTCGACACCCGTCCGCAAGGCGGGGGCTGCGGCGGACCCGGGCGCGACGACCGTCACGCAAACACCGACAACAACGCCGGGCGCTGGTTCTCTGACCCTGAAGGAGAAGCTCGCGGCGGCTCGCTCGGGAGGAAGTTCGACACCCGTCCGCAAGGCGGGGACCGCGACGACCGCCGCCGACGCCCCCCCGAGGCCGTCGCGGCGCGAGCGGCCTCCGCTCGACTCGTTGACCGATCCGAGAGACCTGGCGGACGCCCTTCGTCACGAAGGCGCCGAGCGACTGCGGACCGCTCGGTCGACCCGTTCCGGGGTCGCGAAGGCCCGCACGCAACCGTCCTCCGTTCTCGCGGGACCGGAGACGTCCCCAACCCTGACCGACACCTCGCCTCGACTTGCCGGGATCACGATCCTCATTGGGGTGGTCGTGGCCTGGCTCGCCTTCGTCGCGATTCTGGCGCTCCTGGCGTGGGTGTTGCTCTCGCTGATCCCGCCGAGCCCGAGGGCCCAAACCGACACGGCGGGAATCTCCCTGGGGATCGACCCGGCACCTCGTCGGCTTTCCTCGCGTTTGTTTCATTCGCCTACCTGACTGTCGGAACCCTCCGACCTGCCCCGACGCGATTCCAACGGAGCCTCATCCGCAATGCCGAACCGCAAGACCCGCTCGAAACCGCGTTGTTTCTTCTTCCTCCTCCTGGCAGCGGCCGCCGTGATCGTCTCGGGGCCTGGCTGTGACCGTCCGGGTGATGGGACCGCGGACGCGACGGTGACGATCAAGGAACCGGGCGACACGATTCTCGATCCGATCGCGGCGACCGAGGACGGGGCGGTGCCGGAATCGCCCCCCGCCGAATAAGAGAGTCGCGATCGCCGCGCTCTGCCGGTCCGGCGCCGCGTCGACCCTCTGGAAGGCTCCTGTCGGTGATGCAGGGTCATTCAAAAGTCGGATTCCGGGAGGGCGGGGCCCGACCGAGCCGTCGGGATGGGTGGCTCGGTCGGGGCCTCGCCTTCCCGGTTCGGGTGTCGCAGCGGACCTTGGAATGACCCTGGTCGGTGATGCCACAAGGTTTTCATTGCGGCGGGTCGCGTGATAAGATAAAGCCCTCCCTGGGTCCCTGGGAGGCAACTCCCAGGGCCTTACCGACTTTTGATCGACCACGCTCTCTCAACGGGGGAACGCCGTATCATGGGATTCGTCAAATCGTCTCTGGCCTGCCTCGGTGCTCTTTCCGGGGCCGCTCTCACGGGTGTTCTCGCTCTTGGGCTGAGCTTGACCCCGACCACGCGGAGCGAGGCGGCCTCTCCGGCGCCGATGGTTCGCGCCCTGGCGACCTCCACGCCTGCCCAGCAAGGCTTTGGCACGATCAAGGGCCGTCTGGTCTGGGGTGGCCCGAACGCTCCCGAGCCGGCGGTGCTGGTCAAACAGGGAGACGCCTCGGTCAAGGATGCCCAGGTCTGCGCCGCGACCACTCTACTCGATCGCAGCCTGGTCGTGGACCCGTCGACAAAGGGCGTGGCCAACGCCTTCGCGTACCTGCCTCGTCCGACCGGCCGCAATCCCGAAGCCGAGGCCGCGCTGCTGGCGAAGCACGCGGAGATCACGATTGACCAGAAGAACTGCGAGTTCCTCCCGTACAGCACGGCGATGATCCAGACCCAGCCGGTCACCTTCAAGTCGAGTGATCCGGTCGGTCACAACGTCCGGTATTCCGGCTTCGTCAACCCGGCGCGCAACATCGCGCTGCCGCCGAACGGGGCCCTGGAAACCAAGCTCGTCGCCGAGAGACGGCCCCTGGCCTTGAACTGCGACATCCATCCCTGGATGAAGGGTTGGGTCTTCGTGTTCGATCACCCGTTCTTCGCCGTCACGGGCAAGGACGGCTCGTTCGAGATCACCGGCGTTCCGGCCGGCACCCAGAACATCGTCCTGTGGCAGGAGAAGGTCGGGTACGTGACCGAGGGCGGCTCGCGGGGGATGGCCGTCACCGTCAAACCGGGTGCGGTCACGGACCTGGGCGAGATCACCCTGGAACCTGCCAAGGTCAAGTAAGCGTCAACCGAGAACGTTCCTCAACTCTTTCGAGGAACCGCGCCGGGCCGCGTTCTCAACCGCGGTCCGGTCACCCCTCGGTTGGCTTCGAACCAAGTTCCGATCCGCCAGATCCGTGTGCCGAGGCTGCACATCTTTTGCGCTGATCCGGCCCTGAGAGCGAACGACCGCCGTTTTTCCGAGGGATTGCACGCCGGGCCTCGTGGCACTGAGTTTGCTTTAGCTTTACTTTAGTGGAATGGCCGGTTGCGGGCGGTCGGGGATTGCCTCTGAGGGAACAGAGCGGATAATAGAGCATGCAAGCAGGGAAGCCGAACGAATTCGAGTTGGGAGAAGCGGTGTCCGCCGTTCCGTGCGGTGATGCCCGGGACACGGACGCTACCCCCGCGCATTCCTCGACTCATCCCTGACATATCCATCTCCATTCGTCGAGAGTCTCCTGCCTGATCGACCCCTGGCCCAGTTGTCGGGGGGCCTCACGCAAGGAGGGCAGGTCATGGTCTTGAAGTGCTCGACAACGATCTCGCGGCAGGTGGGCCAGGTTGGCCTCGCGATCTCCCTGATCGTCGTCATGGGGACCACGACGGCGCGGGCCCAACGGCCGGGGGGGACCACCTTCCGGCCCGATGCGAGCGTCTCGGCGGAGTTGCTCCTGCGCAACGCGGAGAACCATGTCGCCACGGGACACTGGCCGGAGGCGATCGAGATCTACGAACGGGTGATCCGCGATCACGGCGGGTCGGTCGCCCGGGTGCCCGCGATCGGCGGCGATGGCGAATCCCATCTCTATGTGGACGTAAGGCGCGACATCCAGCGTCGGGTGGCCACGCTCCCCGACGAAGGCCGGGCCATCTACCGGCGTCGCATCGACCCCCAGGCCGAGCGTTGGTTCCGTGACGGCGCCGAGCACGGGGACGAGGCCTTGCTGCGTCGTGTCGTCGACCGAGGCCTTCGCCAGTTCCTGGTCGGATGACGCCCTCGACCTTCTCGGGGACCTGGCCTTTCGCGACGGTCGGTTCGGTGAGGCCCTCGCCTACTACCGGCGACTCGTCCCGGGGCCGAGGCGCCCGCCGCGGACCTGATCCACCCCGACCCGGACGTCGATCTGGCGCGTGTCGCCGCGAAGGCCCTGCTGTGCCGGACGGCCATCGGCCAGGACCCACCCGACCGCGCGGACCTGCAGTCGTACGCGGATCGCTATCCCAACACGCAGGGCATCCTTGCCGGTCGAACGGGGCCGTACCTGAAGAGCCTCGTCGAGGCCATTCGCCTCGATGGTCTGAGCCCGTCCGCTCCCCCGGACAGCCGCTGGCCGACCTTCGCGGGAGATCCGACCCGCACCAGGATCGCGCCGACACCCATCGACGTCGGCTCGCTCCAGTGGCACGTCCCGCTCGAACCGATCAGCCCGGTGCGCGAATCCAACCCGTTCATGATGAACCGATTCATGACGGCGCGGCCGCCCCGGCCCGACGAGGGGCTGGCCTATCACCCCATCGTGCTCGGCGATCAGGTGATCGTCTGCGAACCGGAACGGGTCGTGGCGTACAACCTCGGGGAACGCATTCCGGGCGGTCTGCCGGAAGATCGTGCCGGTCTGGCCGGCGAGGTCCCGGTGGCCTGGGACCAGCCCCTGCCGACCGCGGCGTTCCGCACACCACGGTCCCGGTTGCGTCGGGGGTTCCCCGCTATACCCTGACGGCCCACGATGACCGCATCTTCGCCCGGCTCGGCCCGTCCGACCCCAGGCTGGGCGACCAGCTATCTGCTGGCCGTCCGCAACAACCGCGAGGTCGAGGGCAAGCTGTCTGGTGCGCCGCGCCTCGGACGTCGAGCTGCCCGAACCGCGCAAGGGCACGAGCCGACAGGCGAGCTTCGAGGGATCGCCGGTCGCCGACGACCGCAGCGTCTACGTCGGCATCACCGAGGTCGGCACGATGCTCACCTCGTACGTCGCCTGCCTCGACGCCGAGACCGGCGAGACGCCCGCTGGGTCCGCTACCTCGGCGAGGCGACCGTCGCGCTGGACAACATGTCCGGGGATGGCCGAATCGCAGGACGTCGGGCACCGCCTGCTGACGCTCGACGGCCCGACGCTCTACTACCAGACGAACCTCGGCGCCGTGACCGCGCTCGACGCCGAGACCGGGGCGATCCGCTGGCTGGCGACCTACCCGACCGGTCGATGCCGGGGCCGGCGGCATCGACCGCGACCTGAACCCGGCGATCGTCCACGACGGCCTGGTGATCGTCGCCCCCGACGACGCCCCGGAGATCTTCGCCTTCGACGCCGCCACCGGCCGGCTGGTCTGGAAGACCGACCCGCTGCCGCGAGGTCGCCGCACCTGCTGGGCGTCGCCCAGGGGCCGGCTCGTCGCCACCGGCGACCGCGTCTACTCGTTCGACGCGAAGACCGGCAAGGTCCTCGTCTACTGGCCCGAGGCCGGCGCACGGCTACCAGGGCTACGGCCGCGGCTCTGCTCGCCGGCGACTACATCTACTGGCCGACCCGGACCGAGATCCACGTGCTCGACCAGGCGACCGGCCTGCGGGCCGACCGCGGCCCGATCCCGCTCCAGGAGGCGTTCGGCACCGAGCGGGCGGCAACCTCGCCGTCGGCGACGGCTACCTGATCGTCGCGCAGGCCGACCGGCTGGTCGTCTTCTGCCAGAACAGCCGGCTGATCCAGCGCTACCGCGAGGAGATCGCCGCAGCGCCCGAGCAGCGCGGCGAACTACGTCCGCCTGGCCCGGGTGGCCGAGGCGGTCGGCGAGCTGGACCTGGCCCTCGAAAGCCTCGAATCGGCCATCGACCGGGCCGACGGTCCGAGATCCTCGACGGCCAGCCGCTCGTCGAGCTGGCCGCGATCGCAGCGGTATCAGACTGCTGATGCGGCTGGGCGAGGAGGCCGGCCGCCGAAGGCCGCTGGGCTGCGGCCGCCGATCGGTTCGCAGGCGGCCGCCGACGGCGCGCCCGGCCGATCGCGATGCGCTCGCCGCCCGGCTGCGACTGGCCGAGTCCCTCGAGCACGCCGGCGAACTCGAACGCGCCGTCGACCGCTCCAGGAGTTGCTGACCGAGACCGCGTTACCGCGCGCTGAGCATCGCCGCCGACGACCATCGCGACCGTTCGGGCCGACCGGCTGATCGCCGACCGGCTGGCGTCGCTCCTCCAGAACGGCGGCCGCGACCTCTACGAGCGAGTACGACGCGAAGGCTCGCGGCCTGCTCGATCGGGGCCGCGCGAGCATGACCCGCGCCTGCTGGCCGAGGTCGGCCTGAGCTACCCGGTCGCCGCAGGTCGCGCCCGAGGCCCTGCCTGGCCCTGGGCGACCACTGGGAACAGGAGGCGGAGCCCGGCCGAGGCGGCCCGCGCCTACAAGCGGCTGCTGGCCGGATCGGCGTCGGCCTCCCTCCAGGGCCGGGCCCTGCTCGGTCTGGCCCGGGCCTACGAGGCACAGGGTCTGATCGTGTCCCGGCCAGTGAAACCTACGCTGCAGGCCCAGTCCCGCTTCGGCGACGTTCGTCGTCGGCGACGACGGCGAGTCGGTCGCCGTCCGTGGCGGCCGATCGCCTGAGCTCGAACGCCCCTTCACGGCATGGTCGGCCTGATCGGCGAGCCGAGTCCTCCCGCTCCCGCTGGCACGCGCCTGGTCCTCGCACTGGTCCGCGTCCGTCCCGCCCGATTCGAGCCGCGGGGCCTGCCGCCGACGACGAGCACGAGCGCGATCTTCCTGGTCGACGCGTCCACGGTGAGCCCGATCGACGCGAACAGTGGCCGCCTGCCTGGTCGGCCGACCTCGACGGCGAGCCGGAGCTGGGTCGGCTATCTGGCGGACCGCGTGGTCGCCGCCACGGCGGACCGGCTGGTCGCCCTGGACCTGAACCATGGGACGAGGCTCTGGAGCTTCGACGCCGGCGACCCGGACGCCGGCCGTCGCGGGCCGAACCCGTTCGCCCGGCCCCGGAGCGACGACGCCAACGAGGCCGGCCGGTCGGCTGCACGGGGCCGGATCGTCGGCAACCGGATCTACTGCCTGCGAGGCGATCGGGAGCTGCTGGCCATCGACGGCGACTCCGGCCTGATCGACTGGTCGTACGCCCCGGCCGACGGGGCGCTCAACCCGCACTTCCATCGCCGATGCCGGAGCGGATCTTGCTCCAGGTCCGCGAAGCCCGGCTGCGGTCGTGGTCCTCGACGCCGGAACCGGCCTGCGCCGCTCGCGAGTTTCCGCAGCCCGGCGCCGACCGCGTCTGGGCCCGCGACCCGCTGCCGATCGACGACGACCTGATCGCCCTGGTCGTCGAACCCCGGACCGTCGCCCTGTTCGACCTCCGCAAGGGGGGCGACGTCTGGACGTATCGCGAGCCGGCCGTGCTGCCCCGAAGCGGGCCGCCCGCCTGCTGGCGATGCCGGACGGCTGCTCGTCCTGCGAGACGGCAGTCGAGCTGGTCCGGCTCGACCCGGCGACCGGCGAGACGCTCTGGTCCCGGCGTGCTGGGGATCGAGGACCTCAGCGAGCACCCCGACGCCCTGGCCATCGACGGCGACCGCGTCTACTGCGCCAGCGGGCCGCCACGCTGACCGCCTATTCCGTTGAGGACGGCGGGATCGCCTGGCGACGGCACCTGGCCGGCCCCGCTGGCCGGCTGGTCGTTCGTCCTCGCCGAGGGCCTCGTCGTCGCGTACCCGAGCCCGGAACGGTCGCTGGAAGGAGAACTCGCCAGTCTCCCGGTCGTCGTGTGTCAACGCGGGGACGGCCGGCTTGTGCAACGTTTGCTGTTCGCCGACCCGGTGTCGGAACTGGCCGTGCGGGTCTCGCCGCGGGCCGCCGCTGATCGCCACCCAGTGCCGTGGTTGGGCGCTGGGGCCGAGAGGAACGATGGACGATTCGGGGTCACCCGAGTAACGTGGAACCTGTCGCGTGACGCCTGTATCGAGCGTCGTGGGTCGACCCCCGCGGAGTGACTCTCGACCTCCCTCCCGCGTGTTACCACACCCCGCCCGTGCGTCCGAGATCAGGAGCGCCTCGCGTGGCTGATGCCAACCCGACCAGCCGAACTGCAGCACGACGACCTGGCCGCCGTGGAGCGGCTCCGCGACGCCTTCGCCCAGCTCAAGGGCGAGATGGGCAAGGTGATCGTCGGCCAGCAGCAGGTTCTCGAAGAGCTGCTGATCGCGATCTTCGCCCGCGGCCACTGCCTCCTGATCGGCGTGCCCGGGCTGGCCAAGACGCTGATGATCCACACCCTGGCCGATGCCCTGAACCTGACGCTACAACCGCATCCAGTTCACGCCCGACCTGATGCCCTCGGACATCACCGGCACCGAGGTCATCCAGGAGGACAAGGCCACCGGCGTCCGCCAGTTCAAGTTCCTCCGCGGGCCGATCTTCGCCAACCTCGTGCTGGCCGACGAGATCAACCGCACGCCCCCCAAGACCCAGGCCGCCTGCTCGAGGCCATGCAGGAGCGCCAGGTCACCGTCGGCGGCGAGCGGCACCGGCTGCCCGACCCGTTCTTCGTCCTGGCCACCCAGAACCCGATCGAGCAGGAAGGCACCTACCCGCTGCCCGAGGCCCAGCTCGACCGCTTCATGCTCAACATCCTGGTCGATTACCCCGAGGAGGCCGAGGAGATCGACATCGTCCGGCTGACCACCTCGAGCCAGAAGCCGAAGGTCTCGAAGATCCTCTCGGGCGCCGACATCCTGAAGCTTCAGGAGGTCGTCCGCAACGTCCCGGTCGCCCCCTACCTCATCGAGTACGCCGTGCGGATCGCCCGGATGACCCGTCGCGGCAAGGACGGGCCCCCGAGTTCATCCGCGACTACGTCTCGCTGGGGCGCCGGCCCCCGCGCCAGCCAGTACCTCGTGCTCGCCGCCAAGGCCCGGGCCGTGCTGCACGGCCGGACCGCCGTCTCCGGCGAGGACATCCGGGCCGTCGGCCCTGCCGGTGCTCCGCCACCGCATCGTCACCAACTTCAACGCCGAGGCCGAGGGCCTTAGTCCCGACGACATCCTGGAACGCCTGCTGAAGGTCGTCC
Source organism: uncultured Isosphaeraceae bacterium (assembly GCA_963779675.1). Lineage (GTDB taxonomy): Bacteria > Planctomycetota > Planctomycetia > Isosphaerales > Isosphaeraceae > CAVZZM01. The sequence continues at coordinate 166,994 of CAVZZM010000007.1, read as the reverse complement.
CCGTCGGCGAAGGGCGATGCCGAAGCAGGCCGGCAAGCTGCCCAAGATCTTCAAGTCCGCCCAGGTCGGTTGACTCTGATCGTGTGGGTCGATGGTCCCGGGCGCCCTCGGGCCTCCTTGATACAGCGCGGGCCGAACGCCAGCACACGCCGTCCCTCTCAACGTGCCACGATGGGCCTGACTCGTCGGCAAGACGTGGAAAACTACCAGAAGTATCTGAACCCGCAGACCCTGGCGAGCCTCGAAGGGCTCGACCTCCAGGCCCGCATGGTCGTCGAGGGCTACGTGGCCGGCCTGCACAAGAGCCCGTACCACGGCTTCTCGGTCGAGTTCGCCGAGCACCGCGAGTATGTCCCAGGGCGACGACATCCGCCACGTCGACTGGAAGGTCTGGTCGAAGACCGACAAGTACTACCTCAAGCAGTACGAGCAGGAGACGAACCTGCTGGCCTACCTGCTGGTCGACACCAGCGAGTCGATGGCCTACGCCTCGGAAGACAACGTCTCGAAGCTCATGTACGCCCAGTGGGTCGCCGCGGCGCTGGCGTACCTGGTGCTCCAGCAGCAGGATTCGGTCGGCCTGGCCGATCTTCGACGACCAGGTCCGCCGCTACCTGCGGCCGTCGGGACAGCCGTCGCACCTGAAGGAGCTGTTCCACGTCATGGACGCCCAGCCGGCGTGCTGGAAGACCGACATGGGGGCGATCTTCCACGACCTGGCCGAGCGGATCAAGCGGCGCGGAATCATCGTCATTCTCTCCGACTTCTTCGACGATCCCGCCCAGATCCTCGCCGGCCTTCGTCACTTCCGTCACAAACGCCACGAGGTCATCGTCTTCCACATCCTCGACCCCGCCGAGCTGGACTTCCCCTTCCGGCAGACGACCCTGTTCAAGGGCCTGGAAGACATCGGCGAGGTGCTGACCGACCCGTACGCCCTGCGCAAGGCCTACCAGGACGAGATCAACGCGTTCGTCAACGAATTGCAGAAAGGCTGCCAGATGGCGAACATCGACTACGTCCCGCTCCGCACCAACCAGGGCCTCGACGTGGCGCTTTCCAGCTACCTGGGAACGCGCGGATGCGCTTGAAGTGATTGTCGCTTGTCAAACCTCAAGGTGTTTCCAGAGTCGTCCTGATGCCCGCTCCACGTTCTTCCAACCGCGACTCGGGCGAGGGCCTCGACGCCTTCAAGCGCGACCCGGTCCACGCCAACGCCCGGGGCGAGCAGGTTCTGGGCCGCATCCTGGCGCGTTATCTGATTCCGGGCCCTCCGACGACGGCCCGGCCGATCGCAACGAATAACGGAGAACCGCCTTGTCCCTGCTGGTGCCCCTACCGCTGGCCTGGTTCTCGAACCCTCTGATGCTCTGGGGGCTGGGCGCGGCCTCGTTGCCGATCATCATCCATCTGCTCAACAAGCGCAAGTATCGCGAGATGCCCTGGGCCGCGATGCGGTTTCTGCTGGCCGCCATGCAGAAAAACCGCCGGCGGATGCGGGTCGAACAGTGGTTGCTGCTCGCCCTGCGCACCTTGCTGGTGATTCTCGTGGTGCTGGCGATGGCCAAGCCGGTGCTGGAGAGCCGGGGGGCCATCCCCCTGCTGCCCGGTCAGCGCACCCACTGGGTGCTGGTCCTCGACGGGTCGTTGAGCATGACCTACGCGCCCGGCGGTTCGAGCCGGTTCGACGCCGCCAAATCGCTTGCCGATCAACTGGTCAAGGCGGCCCGGCAGGGGGACGGTGTCAGCGTCGTCACGATGGGCGCGCGCCACCGAAAGTCGTCATCGGGGCGCCGTCGTTCAACCGCGCCGAGACGCTCAAGGAACTCGGCACGCTCCACGCGACCCACGGCGCCGTTGACCTGGCCGCGAGTTTCGCCAAGGTGGAGGACGTACTCGACGCCTCCGACATCCCTCGCAAGGAGATCGTCTTCCTGACCGACCTGCAAGCCGCGAGCTGGGGCCTTTCCGAAGGGCGCACCACCTCGGATGACGGGTTGAAGCGTCTCCTGGACCGGCTGACGGCCCGCAGCGCCCGTTCCACGGTCGTCGACCTGGGCGACACCGACGACGCGAACCACGCGGTGATCGACCTTCAGCTCAAACCGCCGATCGTCACGCCGTCGAGCCCGGTGACCGTCAGCGCCCGCGTCCGCCGGTTCGGGCCCGGGACGCGCGTTCGATCGCCGCGCGGCTCATCGTCGACGGCCGGATCATCCAGGAACAGCCCGTCGAATTCGGCCCGGAAGGCGAGCAGATTGTCGCCTTCAACTACCGCTTCGCCGAGGCCGGAGATCACGTGATCGAGGTTCAGACCGACGAGGACCTGCTCCCGGTCGACGATCGCCGTACCCTGGCGATGCCGGTTCGCGAGGCGGTTCGGGCCCTCCTGGTGGATGGCGACCCGAGGGTCGAGTCCCTCAAGTCGGAGACGACCTTTCTGGAGGCCGCGATCAGCCCGCCGCCCGACACCGGGGCGGCCGGCGACGACGTGCCTCCCCCCTCGCCGATCCGGGCCGAGGTCATCGCCGAGTCCCAGCTCTCGGGCAGGGACCTGTCGGCGTTCGACGTGATCGCGCTGTGCAACGTCGCCCGGTTCACCGCGACCGAGGCCGCCACCCTGGAATCCTTCCTGAAGCAAGGCGGGGGCCTGGTCGTCTTCGGTGGCGATGAGGTCGTCCCGGAGAACTATAACGGCCTGCTGTTCGCCCGGGGCAAGGGACTTCTTCCGGCCGAGATCGGCCCCACCGTGGGGGAGACCGGCGCCGGGGTTGACCCGTTCCAGATCGATCCTCTGGAGTTCCGGCACCCGATCGTGGAGATCTTCTACGGGGAAGACCCGGCGGTGACCGCCAGCCTGACCAACGTCAAGACGGCCCGTTACCACAAGCTGATCGTGCCGAAAAACTCGACGGCCCGGGTCGCCCTGGCCTTCTCCAGCGGCGACCCGGCGGTCGTCGAGGCCCCCCGCCAGCGCGGCCGGGTCGTCCAGGTGGCGACCTCCGCCGACACGGGCTGGACGGCCTGGCCGCTGCATCCCAGCTACCCGCCCGTCATGGAGCAGATCATGCTACTCGCCGCGTCGGGGCGGATCTCCGAACGAAACGTGCTCGTGGGCCAGCCGCTGGTTCAGGTCTATCCCCCCTCGGCCTCCGGCGCCGCGGTCGCCCTGTCCAATCCGGACGGGAGCACCGCGACCCTTGAGCTGAAACCGGACGGCGACGTCAGCCTCCTGCGCTACGACCAGACCGACCTGTCCGGTACCTACATGGCCCGGATCGGGGCACCCGTCGAGAACGAACTCGCCTTCGCCGCGAACGTCGACCCGGCGGAAAGCAACCCGTCGAAACTTTCGGCCTCGGACCTGAGAGGCCGGTTTCCGGGCTGGGAGTTCACTTATGACGACGACTGGCGCCCGCTTCAGGCAGACGCCGCCTCGCTCGGCCAGCGGGGCGAGTTCCACCGGCCCTTGCTCTGGGCGGTCCTGGTCCTGCTGCTGGCCGAATCGATTCTGGCGTGGAAGTTCGGGCACCATTCCCCTCGCATGCGCAGCGCGCTAAGATTACCCGGGTCGCACCGACGGCCAATCGGCCGATTGCGACCGAGGACGACCCAGCCGGAGCACCCTTCGACCGTGGCGAACCGCGAACCTCGAGAACGACGCTGGCTGGCCGGCCCCCTGGGCTTGCTGAAGCTGATCGCCGCCCTGGTGGTGATTCATCTGCTGATCTGCCTGGTCTGGCTCGGCTCCGTCTACCTGACGTCCGGGGCCACGGCGGCTCGGCAGGCGGTCGCCCGCTACGGCAACCCGTACAACGCCGCATACCAGGGGGCCGTCGATGGCCTGGTCTGGGCGCTGGTGCCGCCGGCTCGTGAGGGGGAGGCGATCTCTCCTCACATCCGCTTCGAGCAACCCTGGAACCAGGGCCTTGCCCTGGTCATCTTCTTCGGCGGCGCGGCGCTGGTGTTCTGGCTGTACCGCCGAGAAGGATCGGCCGCCACCTGGTATCGGATGATGCTGGCGTGCCTGCGGGTCGGCCTGGTGCTGCTGGCGATGTTCATGCTGAGTGAGGCCGTGCTGTCCGTCGATCGCACCGGGTTGCCCTACTTCGTGGTCATGCTCGACGACTCCGCGAGCACGTCCGTCGCCGATCAGTACGAGGACCCGGAGGCTGGTCGACGCGCCGAGGTACTCGCGAAGGGCGACGGCAGCGCGGAACCGACGCGCCTCGCGGTCGCTCGCGGCTGGCTCGAACGCGAGAACGCCGCCCTCCTGACCAAACTTGAGGAGAACCACAAGGTCCGCCTCTATCTGGTCTCCGGCGAGGCGCGCACCCTGGCGGAGATGGACACGCCCGAGGAGATCGCCCCGGCGCTGCGACAACTCGGCGAGGTTGAGCCGACCGGCGATCAATCCCGGCTCGGCGACGGCGTGCGGCACGTCCTGACCGACCTGCGCGGGCGCCCCACCGACGGCCATCCTGCTCCTGACCGATGGCCAGACGACCGACGGCGAACCGCTCTCGAAGGCCGCCGACTTCGCCCGAGCCAAGAACGTGCCGCTCTATGTCGTCGGCCTGGGCGACGCCGCCCCGACCCGCGACCTCGAACTGACCGATCTGATGGTCGACGAGGTCGCGTTCGTGGAGGACCAGGTCCGGTTCCAGGCGCGCCTCGCCGGGCACGGCTTCGCGGGCGAGGCGGTCGACGTTCAACTGCTGCGCAAGCCCGTCGATGCCGCCCCGACAGCTCCCGGGGAGGAGATCGACCGGGTCACCGTCAAGGCGCCGGCGGATGGCCAGTCCACGCCGTTCGAGATCCGTCACCGTCCCGAGGAGGTCGGCGAGTTCGTCTATACCCTCAAGATCGACGAACGGCCCCGCGAGCTGTTGACCGACAACAATCGCATCGGCCGCCGCGTCAGCGTCCGCGACCAGAAGCTCAAGGTCCTGCTCGTCGATGGCACCCCGCGGTTCGAGTATCGCTACCTGCTGGCGTTCCTCAAGCGGGACCGAACGATCGACCTGCGCACCGTGCTGCAATCGGCGGACCCGGAATACAGCGAGCAAGAGGCCGTCGCCCTGCCGACCTTTCCGAACGAGACGGAGGGACCGGACGGGCTGTTCTCCTACGACGCGGTCCTGTTCGGCGACGTCGACCCGAGCCTCCTGAGCACCAGCCAGATGCAGAACCTGGCGACCTATGTCTCGAAGCGAGGCGGCGGGGCCCTGTTCATCGCGGGCCAGAATTACGACCCGCTGGCCTACCGCGGGACGCCCCTGGAACCGCTCTTGCCGATCAAGCTCGCCGAGGCCCGCGACCCGGCCGGCACCGGCGCCCCGATCAACACCTTCCGCCCGACGCTGACCGCCGAAGGGCGAACGCACCCGATCTTCCGGTTCGCCGACGACGAAGCCCTCAACGCCCAGATCTGGGAGAGCCTCCAGCCGATGGACTGGTTTCTCGAAATCCCTCGCAAGCAGGAGCTCGCCTTCGTCCTGATGACGCACCCGGAACTTTCGGGCTCGGATGGCCCGCTGCCGCTGCTGCTCTACCAATACGTCGGGGCCGGCAAGGTCATGTTCCAGGCGGTCGACGAGACCTGGAAATGGCGGTTCCGGGTCGCCGACCAGTATTTCGGCCGTTACTGGATCCAGACGATCCGCTTCCTCGCCCGCTCGAAGCTGCTCGGCCAGAAGGGGGCCGAGATCACCACCGACCGTCGCCGCTATCGTCGCGAGCAACCGATCCGGGTTCAGGTCCGGTTCGTGAACCCGGGCCTCAGCCCAGCCGGCGACGAGGTGACCGTGCAGGTCGAACGCGAAGGCCGCGGGCCTCGACGGTTGACGCTGCGCCGTTCGCCGTCGGTGCGTGACCTCTTCGAGGGCGTCTTGCCCCAGGCGCCGGAAGGGCCGTACGAGGTTCGCCTGCTCCCGCCGCCGCTGCTCGAAGGCGGCATGCCCACGACGTCGTTCCAGGTCGATCCGCCGTCGGGCGAGTTCGAACAGGTGCGGATGAACGAGCCGGAGCTACTCCGGGCGGCGGCGGTCTCGCGCGGAAAATATTACACCCCCGCTGTAACGGTCTCCAGTGTGCTGGACGACTTGCCAGCCCCACAGATGGTCCCCCTGGACACCGACCCGCCGATTCCCCTCTGGAGCAATCCCATCGTGCTGGGGCTCTTCCTGGGCCTGTTGACCCTGGAATGGGTTCTGCGGAAGCGTAAGCAAATGGTATGATAAAGGTTAGCGTTCGGTGAACCCATGCGGCCCGGCGACCCCGGGCGGGAGGATTCGGTGGGTCGACATCCCCTGGAAGCGCGGATCGCGGCGCTGCGAAGTCGAGTCCGGCGGCTCCTCGCCCTGCACGGCCTGAGCTGGGTCCTGGTCGGGCGCGGTCCTGGCGATTCTCGCGGCCGGCTTGCTGGACTGGACGTTCCACCTCGCCGGTGAGGTCCGGCTGGGGCTGCTCATCGGGATCGCGGGGTTGCTCGCGTGGCTGGCGGCGCGTTACGTGGTGGCCCCCCTGATCGTCCGGTTCCGCGACCTGGACATCGCCCTGCGGATCGAACAGCACTGGCCCGGCCTGAACGACCGGCTGGCCAGCACGGTCCAGTTCCTCCGGCTCGGCGAGAACCAGCCGGCCGAGACTCTCCGGCTCCTCCTCGCTACGTGAGGCGACGATCCAGTCCGCCCTGAAGGAAGTCGAGACGATCGACTTCCGAGACGCCGTCGATCCGCGTCCGGTGCGTCGGGCCTGGCTCTCGGCGCTGGGTGCCTCGGCGATCGCCGCGGCCGTCCTGTTCGCCGCCCCCGGGGTCAGCCGGCTGGCGCTGGCGCGGCTGTTCCATCCCTTCGGGTCGTCTCAGTGGCCGAAGCAAACCCAACTGGTTCTGATCGAGGCGCCGGCCCGGGTCGCGCGGGGCACGGAGTACAAACTGGCCGTCGGCGTCGAGCCGGGCAAGCGTGTTCCCGACACGGCACGGGTCACATACACCTATGAAGACGGTTCGAGCGAGACGCAGGTCCTCCGTCGCGACACCGAGAACGTCTTCCACGGCCGGATCGAGCAGACCGACCGCTCGTTCCAGTTCACCGTCACCGGCAACGACGACCGGACGGCCCCACAATCCGTCTCCGTCGTCCCACCCGCCGGTCCTCGCGAACCTGTCCCTCCGGGTGACACCACCGTCCTACACCGGCCTGGCGACCGAGACGATGGCCCCCGGCCGCACCCAGGTCCAGGCGGTCCAGGGTAGCCGGGTCGAGGTGACCGCGCTCGCCAACAAGCCACTGGCAAAGGCCGCGCTCCGTCGCGCCGTCGGCGATCAGGAGGGCACCGGTCTTCCGGTCGCCATCGCTGGGGCCGATTCCCGGCGCATCTCCGCGACGATCCTGGTCGAGGAGACGGGAACCTACACGTTCGACCTGCTCGACACCGAAGGCTTCGAGGGCCAGGACCGCGACGCCACCCGGTTCGAGATCCGCGCCCTGGTCGACGAGCCGCCCCTCGTGGCGATCCACGAGCCGGCCAACGACCGCGACGTGACGCCGAACGCCGAGGTCCCCGTCGCGATTGCCGCCGAGGACGATTACGGTCTGGAGACCGTCCGTCTCATCTACCGGGTCGCCGCCAGCGGTTCGGAGCCGACCGAGGAGGTCATCCTGCCGCTGTGGGCCGCCGAGGAGCCGCATCGTCCACGAGCAGGACGTGGCCCACCGCTTCGACCTCACCCCGCTGAACCTCACCCCGGGCGCCCTCGTCACCCTGTATGCCGACGCCCGCGACCGCGACGACCTCCGCGGCCCCAAGACCGGCAAGAGCCGCGAGATCCGGCTCCGCGTCGTCACCCCGGAGGAGATCGCCCGCCAACTCGAGGCCGAACAGCGCGAGATCCGCGAGTTGCTCGCCCGCATCGCCGACATGCAGGATCGAGCCCTGACCCCCGTTGAGGAGGCGTCACGCACGCTGGAGCAGGCCCAATCGCTCGACGAGGCCGCCCGCGACGAGCTGTCCAACGCCTCGGTGATCCAGCGACAGGTCACCGACCGCGTCACCAGCAAGGCCGACGGCCTGGCCGAAAAGATCGACCGGTTCCTCCAGAACCTGGAGAACCTCAAGATCGAGAACCCCGACGTTCAGAACCAGATGCGCGAGATGCGGGAGGGCGTCTCCCGGATCGAGGAGAACCACCTCGGTCCCGCCGAGCAGAACCTCACACGCGCCCTCAAGGGGCTCGACGCCATCCCCCGGCCGGAACGGGCCGCGGCTGGGGCTCCGGATCAGAAACGTCCCGAAGCGGGCGAGGCGGCCCCCGACAGGCCCCAGGATGAAGCCGCGAAACCGGAACCGGCGACAACACCGGCAGGCGCGGACCGTCCTGCCGAGGACGGCGAGTCAAAGCCCAGGCAGGCCGAGGCCGACTCCAACGCCGATGCCGAATCGAAAGGTCAGCCGGCCGGCGGCCCGCCCGAGGGCAAGGAGACACCCCCGGCCCCGAAGAACGGACCGCCGTCCGAGGCCGTCGAGCAGACGAAGGCCGAACTGGCCCAGGCGGGCGAGAACCAGAAGGCGATCGCCGACGAACTGCGCCGGATGCTCGACAACATGAAGGAGTTCGAGACCTACCGGGGCGCGGTCCAGGACGCCAAGAAGATCCTCCAGGACCAGCAGGAGGCGATGAAGTCCGCCGCGGAGATGGCCGCCCAGCCCGATTTGACGGGCAAATCGCCCGAACAGCTTGACGGCCAGCAGCGTTCCAGGCTGGAAAACCTGGGCGCCCGCCAGGACGAGATCGCCCGATCGCTCCAGGACCTCGAATCCAAGATGGACGAGATGGCCAACCGGATCGAGGAGGCCGACCCGAACGCCGCCGCCGCGCTCCGCGAGGCCTCCGAACAGAGCCGTCGCCAGGGCACCTCCGCGAAGATGTCGCAGAGCGGCCAGCAGATGAAGGACAACCAGATGGGCTCCGCGCGGGCCAACCAGGAGAAAGCCCGCGACGAACTCAAGGAACTCGTCGACACCCTGGAAAACCGCCGCGAAGCCGAACTCGCCCAGATCCTCAAGGAGCTCAAGGCCACCCAGCAGGCGATCCAGGACATCCAGCAGCAACAGAAAGACCTCAAGGCCGACACCGCGAAGGCCGGCGAGAACCCCGACGACCAGCAACGCAAGGAGGAACTCCAGCGCCTGGCCAAGCGGCAGCAACAACTCCAGGAGCAACTCAAGAAGGAACTTCAGAAGCTCAAGAAGAACCGCGCCACCGCCGCCAACCGTTCGGGGCAACAGGCGGCCGGCAGCATGGCCAACGCCCAGCAAGGCATGGAAGGCGACGAGGGGGAGGAGGCCGAGCAAGACCAGGACGAGGCCCTCGCCGACCTCCAGAACACCATCCAGGACATCGACGAGGAGATCGAGCGCGTCGAGGAACAACTGGCGATGGAGCAGTTCGCCCGGATGAAGGATGGCCTGAAGGCCCTCGCCGAGCGCCAGGAGAAACTCGCCACGGACACCGACGATTACGATCAGAAGCGCGAGGAGGCCGGAGAGCTGACCCCCGCGCAGCAGGCCGGCGTCCGCGCCCTGGCGCGCATCGAGACGGCCCTAAGACAGGAAACCGACGACCTGACCTCCCGGCTCAAGGACGCCCCGGTCTTCGCGCTGACTCTCAAGAAGGCCGGTGAGCAGATGAGCCTCGCCACCCGTCTCCTCCAGCGCGTGCAGACCGACACCGAAACCCAGGAGGCCGAGAAGTCCGCCGCGCGCCGCTTCCGCCAGCTCCTTGAAGCGATGGAACCCGAGAAGGCCCAGGGAGGCTCAGCAAGGCGGCGGCGGTGGTGGCGGAGGAGGTGGCGGAGGCGGCGGTGGCGGTGACGGAATCACGACCGCCGCTCAGATCAAGATGCTCAAGATGCTCCAGCAGGAGGTCAACCTCCGCACCGAGGCGCTCGACGAGCTCCGGCGTCGCAAGGTTGAGCTGACCCCCGAGCAGGATGCCGAGTTGACTCGACTTGAGGACGATCAGCGCAATATCATTGATATCGCCCTGGACCTGACCAAACCAAGGGAAGAGGATGCCCTGGAGGAATGACCATGCCGACGCGAAGAATCGCCTGTCTCGCGATGTTGGTCGCCCTGCTGGCCGGGCCGGCGGTCGGGTTCGCTCAGCAGTCGGATGACGATGCGCTTGACCGCCTCCTGGAACAGCTTGAAGAGCAGTCAAAGCCCAACGATCCCGCGAGCGGGGACGAGCCCAAGCCTGGAGACGTCTCCTCCGAGGATCGACAGCTCGATAGTCTGCTGGAGAAGCTGGGCGGCGTCACCGACGAAAAACCCGCCCCCAACGGACGCCCGGCCATGCCGGCGATCGGCCCGGACGGTCAGCCGCTGGGCCCGATGCCAAAGGGGAAGTCATCGGCCCGAAGAAACCCGACGACCCGAACCAGCTCGGCGACAAGGAGAAGGACCTCGACGAACACCTCATCGACATCCTCGGCCGCAAGCGCAACGACGAGCAGGAGCAAGACGGCGACCCGAGCGGTCCGCTGGCCGAGGCGATCAAGAAGATGCAGGAGGTCCGCAAGCGACTCTCCGACACCGACACCGGCGAGGAAACCCGCAAGAAGCAGGACGAGGTCGTCTCCGAACTGGATCAGATCCTCGAACAACTCCGGAAGGCCAGCGGCCAGGGACAGGGCCAGCAGAAGATGAGCCGGATGACCCAGCAGGCGGGCCTCAAGCCGGGACAGAAACCGGGGCAGCCGGGCCAGCAACCAGGCAACACCGGCCAGGGCGTCGGCCCGCAACAGCCGTTGCGGCCGACCACCGAGGAATCCCTGGCGAACCGCAAGGACATCTGGGGCGACCTCCCGCCCCAGCTCCGCGAGGAGATGGACAACATCTTCAAGGAGGAGATGCTCCCGTCGAAGCGCGACCTGATCACCCGTTACTTCTCGGTCGTCGCCGAGAAGGGCCAGTCCTCGGGGGGGCTCAACCATGATTCCCCGACAAATCATCGCCCGGGGCGGCCCACGTCCGTCCCGCTGGGCCTGGGTTTCGTCCTCTCCGCGCTGCTGGCCCTGCCGGTCGCCGCGCAGGACGACGCCGGCGCCTTCGCCGAGGGCCGTACCGGCGACGTGCCCGAGGGGTCGCTCGAACTGATGACCGCCGAGACCGACCGCGCGATCCAGGAAGGCCTGGCCTGGCTCGCCGAGCAGCAGAATACCGACGGCTCGTTCGGCAGCGGCGCCTACCGGGGCAACATCGCCGTGACCAGCCTCGCGGGCCTGGCCTTCATGGCCTCCGGGTCCACGCCGGGCCGCGGGCCTTACGGCGCCCACATCGAACGGGCACTCCAGTACGTTCTGGACAACACCAGCCCGTCCGGCTTCGTCTGCGTCGCCGGGTCGGCCACGCACGGCCCGATGTACTCGCACGGGTTCGGCACGCTGTTTCTGGCCGAAGCGTATGGCATGTCCGGCCGGCCGGAGCTACGCGAGAAGCTGGAGAAGGCCGTCCGGCTTGATCGTCGATACCCAGAACGACGAGGGGGGCTGGCGTTATCAGCCGGTGCGCAACGATGCCGACCTCTCGGTGACGATCTGCCAGATCAATGCGCTGCGGGCCGCGCGGAACGCGGGCATCTTCGTGCCCAAGGAGACCGTCGAAGCCTGCATCGACTACGTGAAGAAGTCGCAGAACCCCGACGGCGGGTTTCGCTACATGCTCCAGGGCGGGGCCAGCGCGTTTCCGCGTTCGGCGGCCGGGGTGGTCGCCCTCTACAGCGCGGCGGTCTACGATGCCGAGGAGATCGACGACGGCATCGACTACCTCAAGCAGTACATGCCGGAGATCAAGTTCGGCCAGCGGTTCAGCCACTACTTCTACGGCCACTACTACGCCGCCCAGGCCTTCTGGATCCGCGGCGGCGCGGACTGGCTTGAGTGGTATCCGGCCATCCGCGACGAACTGATTCGCCGACGTACTGGCCAGGGTTACTGGCAGGACTCGATCGGCAACGAGTACGGCACGGCGATGGCGTTGATCATCCTCCAGATGCCGAACAATTACCTTCCGATCTTCCAGCGTTGAGCACGTTCGCCTTGTTGTACCGACGATTCACGACGTTCCTGGCCATCGCCGTGGCGCTGACTGTCCCTGCCCGCATTGGCCCAGGAGGGGGACACGCCGGAGGGCGCCGGCTCCGACGGTCCCCTCGGACCCCGTCTTCGAGGCCGCCCTGACCGACGGCAGCACGGGCGAGCGGCCGGATCGCGGCCCTCGACAACGACGCGGGCACCTTGACCCTCGCGGGCGACGGAGGACCGGGTGCTCCTCGCCTCGCCAGATCGTCACCCTTTCGCGCGAAACCCTGCCGTCCCGTTCCGCCTTCGAGCGGAGCGTCATCCTCTTTCCCGGCGGCGACCGGCTCCGGGCGATCATCGGCCCGGCCGAGGATGGGGCGTCTGGGCGATGCCGGCCGTCTTCGAGGACGCCGCCACGCTCGTCCCGCTGGACAACATCCTCGGGCGTCGTCCTGGCCCCGCCCGGCGTCCCCGAGGCCCGGCAGGCCCTGTCCGGCGCTCCTGATCGACGAGCCACGAGACGCGGACGTGCTCTGGCTCTCGCAACGGCGACCGGATGACCGGCGGCCTGATCCGGGTCGGCCCGGATACCATCGCCATGCAACTCGACGCCGGACGAGGTCGACATCCCCCGCTCCTCGGTCGTCGCCCTCGGGATTCGACCCGGCCCTGGTCGAGTATCCCGAACCGCGTGCGCTCTACCTCGAGCTGACCTTCGTCGACGGATCCCGCCTGGGCGTCGACCAACCCGAGGCTTGAGAAGGGCCGTCTGGTCGCCACGACCCGGTTCGGGGCGGAGATCCGCCCGCCGCTGGATGTCGTCTGCGCGGATCCACGTACGGAGCGACGCGGTCGCCTACCTCTCCGAACGGCCGACCGGAGGCGCCGAGTACGTCGGCTACCTGGGCCGTCACCCGAAGTCTTACGGCCGGGATCGGACCTGGGACGGCCATCCCCTTGTCCTGGATGGGGTGAGCTACGACCGCGGCCTCGGCACATTGCCCCGCACCCTGCTGGCCTACGTTCTCGAACCGGCAGATACGCGGTTTCAGGCCCGGATCGGCCTGGACGATCGGGCCGGGCGACCGTGCGCAGCGTCGTCTTCCGTGTTCTTGTCGACGGCAAGGAGCGTTTCGTCTCCCCGGCGATGCAACGCCGTGACGACCCAATCTCCCGTCGACCTCGACATCTCGGGGGGCCGGGTCTTGATCCTCGCCACCGAATTCGGAGAATCGGGAGATGTTGAAGACTCTGCCGATTGGATTGAGGCCCGGTTGATCCGCTGAGTTCGCTCCTGCGCATTCACGGCTTCCGGAGCAATCCGACTCTCCGATTCCACTCGAGGCCGTCTCCCCTCGGGGTTTCCCAAGCCATGAACCAGCCGGAACGCCCGGAGGTCGGTCAGATCAACTCAACGAACTCGGCCAGCTTGTCGGCGGGTGTCGGACACCACGTCATCAACGCCTTCAGCGCGATCGTCAGCAACGCCGAGCTGCTCCGCATGATGGCGGATTCCCCGCGGCCGTCGATCCGTTGATGCTCGCCGACACGATCATCCGGACGGCCATCGACGCCTCCGGTGTGGCGCGCCGGCTGATCGACTACTCGCGAACCGCCACGGCCCCCGGCGATGCGCGGTTGCGCTCGACCAGATCGCCGCGCGAGGTCGTCGCCGAGAAATCTCGGCGACAGTCGAACCCTGGCATCGAGTGGAAGACCGAACTGGCCCGGTCCCCCCGATCCGCGGGAACGAGGCCCAGTTGGCCGCGATGCTCGATCACCTGATCCGCAACAGTCTGGAGGCCATGCCGGCGTCCGGCGGGGCGGTGTCGCTCAGGACGTCGGTCGACGACCGCGGTTGGGTCGTGCTGGAGGTGCGCGACACCGGGCGTTGGGATGCCCGCGCAGGTCCAGGAGCGGGCCGTCGAGCCGTTCTTCACCACCAAGAGCGGACATGCTGGCGTCGGCCTGAGCATCGCCAACGGGATCTGGCGACGGCACCGGGGCACGCTGGCCCTCCAGAGCCAGACCGGCGAGGGCACCCGCGTCCGCCTCTGCGTCGAGCCGGACCGTTCCCCGGGCTCGTCCTGATCGGATCGGGACGCGACGGCCCCGGTTCGGTTCGCGTTGTGGCCAGGCGCGGAGGGTCGGGACCGCCGTCGGGGCCACGAAACGGGGAGGCGGGGATGGGAGAGATCCCGCCGTTTCGTGAGCGGAACGTCAGTCGAAGCGACCAGGCACGGTCGATCTTACCCTGTGGAGGCCCCGGAACTCGCGGGGGGTTCGAAGAACTCGTCCGCCTGGACGATCGATTCGGCCAGCTTGGCCATGGGCATCCGCTTGTCCTGGCTCTGGCGCTGGAGGAAGCGGAAGGCCTCCGGCTCGGAGAGGTGCCGTCGCGTCATCAGGATGCCCTTGGCCCGTTCGATGAGCTTGCGCTCGCGGAGCGTCATCTCCAGGGCGTTGACCTCGCGTCGCAGCGACTGCACTTCTCGCGACTGGGCCAGCGCCGTCTGGATCGCGGCGTGCAAGGCCGGGCTGGTCACCGGCTTGAGCAGATACTGGATGACCCCGCCGTCGATCGCCTGATCCACCAGGTTCGGGTGACCGTGTGCGGTCAGGATGATGACCGGCGTGCCCGGGTCCTCGGCGATTTGACGGGCCGCGGAGAGGCCGTCGAGCCCCGGCATCTCGATGTCCATCATCACCACGTCGGGGAGGGTGCGCCGGCAGACCTCGATTGCCCGCTGGCCATCGTCGACGACGGCGACCACATCGTAGCCCAGGGCCTCCAGTTGACCCTGAAGACCGTTCGCGACCGGCCGCTCGTCGTCGGCGATCAGAATTTTGAAGAGTCGACCCATTCGAGAATCTCCGTTGGAACCGTCCCTCGTGGACGGCATGGGCAGGGCGCGATCACCAACGTCGCGCGGTTGGGCGGATCCGGAAGGCGCCCCGTGTCCATTGTCCCGCGATCGGCACGCCTCGGCAAGCCGCTCGCCAGAGGGCCGCTGCTTGACGTCGACTCTCAATTCTTGCACAATTCATTCCAACTTGCCTGGTGAAGGCTTCGACACCAGGGTCATTCCAAAGTCCGATACGCTACCGTGACCGGGAGGGCGAGGCCCCCATCCTGACGGCTGGGCACGGGCCGCGCCTCCCCGGAAGACGGCTCGGCGGGGGCCTCGCCCTCCCAGAAACTCGACCTTGGGATGCCCCTGGCTTCGATACGGAGCGACGTCCCTCCCTGCGAGAAGGTGCCACGGTGCCACGCCAGACCATCAGGGCGTTACGCCTCGACGACCTCGCTCCGGGCGACGAATGGGAGAGCTCGGGGCGAACGGTGACGGAAGCGGATGTTGTCCAGTTCGCGGGGATCTCCGGAGATTTCAACCCGTTACACGTCGACCACGAAGCCGCCGCGACGGGCCCCTTCCGGAAGCCGGTCGCCCACGGGTTGCTTGGCCTGGCGATCTCCAGCGGCCTTGCGAGCCACGCCCCACGGGTCGACACCCTGGCGTTCCTCCAGGTGCTCGAGTGGAAGTTTCTCAAACCGATCGGTTTCGGCGACACGATCCGGGTTGTTACGCGCGTGGAGTCGATCGAGCCCCAGGCCCGAGGCCGGCGCGGGCTCGTGACCTGGCATCGACAGATCATCAACCAGGATGGTGTCATTGTGCAGGAGGGACGGATCCAGACCCTTGTCCGAGGCCCCGCGACTCCGACACGTCCGGATTGAGTCGATCCGGGAGCCATCAGACATCTCCATCCACCACTGCTTTGTCCCTGGCCCTCCCGCGGCCCGGACAACGAGCCCTGTTCCGAGACGCATTCCTCCCCCGACGAGAGCGAGGCTTGCCGTGAGTCGTTACCGTACCGAGATCGTGATCCCGGCCGACCGGATCATCACGCTCCACCTACCGGAGAACCTCCCGGAAGGGACGGGCCCGCATCATCGTCGAGGTCGAGACACCGACCTCGAGAGGATGCCGACAACGCTCCGCTGACCGACACCGCGCCCGACATCGAGTGGTGGGAAGAGTTCGGCGACGACCCGGAACGCCGACGAGCCCTGGGGCTTACGAGAGCGGCTCATCGCCCTGGAGTCGTAGGTTCGTGAACGCCCGGACCTGACCCGTGATCGCCGGCTCGGTCGGCAGCCGCTCGATGCTGCTGGCGCCGAAGAAGCCGGCGATCCCCCGCGTCTTGCGGAAGACCTCCGCCGCGTCCTCCGGCTCGGCGATCGGCCCGCCGTGGCACAACACCAACAGGTCCGGTCGGACGGCCCACGCGGCATCGGCCATCGCCTGAACCCGTTTCACCGCCTGGTCGAGCGTCAGCGCGGACTTCGCGCCGATCATGCCCTTGGTCGTCAGCCCGACGTGCGGCACCAGGATGTCGGCCCCGGCCTCCGCCATCGCCCGAGCTTCGTCCTCGTTATGTACATAGGGGCAGGTCAGGAGGTCCATCTCCCGCGCCGTGGCGATCATGGCGACCTCCTTCTCATAGCCCATGCCGGTCTCCTCGAGCCCTTGACGGAACGTCCCATCGATCAAACCGACGGTGGGGAAGTTCTGGACCCCGGCGAAGCCGGCGTCGCGGACCTCGACGAGGAACCGTCGCATGACGCGAAACGGGTCGGTCCCGCAAACCCCGGCAAGAACCGGGGTTTCCGTGACGATGGGCAGAACCTCGCGGGCCATCTCCATGACGATCGCGTTGGCGTCGCCGTAGGGCATCAACCCGGCCAGGCTGCCCCGTCCCGCCATGCGGTAGCGGCCCGAGTTGTAGAGGATGATCAGGTCGATCCCACCGGCCTCGGCGCACTTGGCGCTCAGTCCCGGTCCCCGCCCCACCGCCGATGATCGGCCGGCCGGCCGCCACCTTCGCGCGGAACCGTTCCAGAATCTCAGTTCTCGCGGACGGCATTCATGAGAATCACGCTCCAACCGTCGTCCCCAGCTCTGGATAAACATCTGCGCCGAAGCGATCGCCACCAGCCCTCCGACCAGTAAAGCCAGGAAAACCGCTGTCGCCAGGGCCACCAGCCCGATCAGCCCAATCACCTCCGCGAGATCACCGACATCGAGCCGAGTCCCAAGGGCCAGTATTATGGCGACCCCGGCAACCATGACCATCATCCAGAACAACGTGATCTGTCGCTTCGCCCGCCGTTTCATGGATCAAGACCTCCTTCATCCACACCATCTGGCTCAGTTCCCATCGGCATCCGCGTCCGATCGAGCCAGCAACTCGAGGAGCGTCCCGGCCGCCGCCTCGGCGAAGGCCGGATCGTTGATGTGTTCGTCTCGAAAGATCAGCGACACCGACGGATGCGATGCCAGCCCAGCAGCCAGCGCGTCGAACAGGGCCGCGTCGGCGACCGGGTCGTGAAACGGTTGGCCTGGGCATCGAGCGCCGAGACGCCGCCACGCGGAACGATCAACGCGGTCGGCCCCCGCGCCCGAGCGAGCACAGACGCGATCCGACGGCCGATCGTGGCGTTCTCCTCGGGGGTGGTCCGCATCAGCGTCACGTTCGGGTTGTGAACGTGGAACGCGCGGTTTTCAAAGGCCGCTCGGGACCGTCGCGCGCGGGCCGAAGTTCACCATGTCGAGGGCGCCGACGCTGACGACCTGGGGCACGCCCCGATCGACCGGCCGCTTCGAGCCGATCCGGCCCCGCCGAGAGGGTGCCGCCGACAAGTTCGTCCGCCAGTTCCGTGGTCGTCAGGTCGAGCACGCCGGCAACCCGACCGTCGCGGACCAGCGCCTCCATGGCCTGCCCACCGACCCCGGTGGCGTGGAACACCAGGACCTCGCAACCGGATCGTTCGAGGACCTCCCGGGCCTTCGTGACACAGGGCGTCGTCACGCCGAACATGGTCGCGGTCACGATCGGCCGCCCGGGTTCAGCGTCCGTGGGCATCGCGGCCCGGCCCCGGACCATCCCGGCCAGGGCATCCGCGGCGTTGGCCAGCACGGACCGCGTCAGGTGGTTCAGGCCGGCAAGGTCCGCCACGGCCGGGAAGAGGGCCAGGTCGCTCCCCTCGACGTAGGGCCGCGTCTGGCCGCTCGCCAGGGTGCTGACCATCACCTTCGGGACGCCGATCGGCACCGCCCGCATGGCCGACGCGCCGATGGTCGTCCCCGCCGAGCCGCCGAGGCGCGAAGATGCCTTCGACCTCCCCCCGCCCTGCCCGTTCCGCCGCCAGCCGCGCCGCGGCCTCCGCGGCCTTCGCGACGGCAAGGCCCCGGTCGCCCCGTTGCCGCAGGTCGTCGGCCGATGTCCCCACATAGGCGAACAGGGCGTCGCGATCGATGTCGGCCGGGCATAACGGGGGGCCGAACGTCCCGGCATCCACGACCACCGTCGCCAGACCATGCGCCTGGAGCCGATCCCGGACGAATTCGACCTCGCGGCCCTTGGTGTCCAGCGTGCCGATCAGCAGCACGGACATGGCGGCGGCCTCCGAACTCGTCGCTCGGCTCAATACTTGGCAAGTTCCTGGGGGACAAGCTCCGGGTGCATGGCCCTGGCGATGTTCGTCGCGCCCTGGAGCATGAACTTCAGCTCGCTCGCCGACGGCCACGAACTGCCAGCCCTCGGCGATGCGTTGCTGAGCTTGCTCGACCGAGTAGACGTGGAGCCCGCTCGCCACGCCATGCCGGGCACAGGCTTCGCGGATGCGACGGAGGGCGTCCTCGAGTTCGTCCTTGCTCGGAGGAGTGCCATCCGGGCCTCGCATGGAGGCCATCAGGTCGTTCGGACCGACGAACACGGCATCGACCCCCTCGACGGCATAGGTCTCGTCGGCACGCTCGACGGCATCGATGTGCTCGGTCTGGATCACGACCAGGATCTCGGTGTCGGCCTTCGCGAAATAGTCTTCCGCGGTCGCCCCGTAGTTCAGCGCATGCAGGCTCCCGCCGACCGAGCGATTTCCCAGCGGCGGGTATTTCGCCGCCCGGACGATCATTCGTGCCTCATCCGCGTCCATGACCATCGGCACGACGATGCCCATGGCGCCGCAATCGAGCACCGATTTGATCAGGTCGTGCCGCCCGCAGTAGACGCGCACGAGCGGAACGCAGCCGGCGTCCGCGATGGCCCCGAACATCAGCGCGGCGGTCTGGATATCGGTCTGGGTGTGTTCGATGTCGACGGTCAACCAGGGCAAGCCGGTCCGCGCCAGGAAGCGGGCCGCGAAGACGCTTCCCAGTGACAGCCAGGTGCCCACCTGCGGCTTGCCCTCTTTCAACGCACGCTTGACAGGATTCGGTTTCACGTCGCCAGTCCTCGCCCTCGTACCAATCAACGGCCCACGAACGTTCGCGTCACGCCTCATGGACGCACACCAGCTCAACGGCTGAGTGTCCCACGGTTCCCCGCCCACGGCAAGAGGGCCGGGACGGTCGATGCGGACGGCCTGTCGTCCGATCGCCGCATGCTCCGCATCGACCCTGGGAAGGTCCTGATGACGGAAACTCAGTGCTCCGCCCGACATTGACATCAGCATGCCTGCGCCGTAGGATCAAAGTCCCTTCCGCCACCGTAGCTCAATCGGCAGAGCACCGCTTTCGTAAAGCGGGGGTTGTGAGTTCGAGTCTCACCGGTGGCTCTCTCCAAAGTCTTTTGCCGCAATAGTTTGCGGAATGCATCTGGAAGCCTTGGTGCGGCTCGTCGGTCTGCATGTTACGCCGCATGTTACACGAGGCACCGACTCGCCCCGGATTTTCATGATTCGGGGGGTGAATCGCTCGCCCCGAATCCCCTCCCCGGGGGTCGTGATTTCGAGCGTGGTTCTCCTCGCCGACGAGGAACTGGAGCGGTCGGCGGTCGTCGCCAACTGCCGGATGAACCGGGAGCGGGGCCTCGCCGGCTCCAACGGCTACGACCGGGAACTGGGCCTCGATCCCCTCGGCTTCCTCAAGTCCGTCGAGGAGGGGCGAGGCGGTGCGGCCTGGCTGGACCTCTGCTGCGGAAGCGGCACGGCCCTGATCCAGGCGGCCGAGCGGCTGCGGGACGAGGGGCTCGATGGCCTCGTCTCGATCCTTGGCGTCGATCTGGCGGGGATGTTCCGGCCGATCCCCGAGGGGCTCCCGGGGCTCAAGCTGGTCGAGGCGTCGGTGCGGACGTGGGAGCCGGACCGCCCGTTCGACCTGATCACCTGCGTCCACGGCCTGCACTACGTCGGCGACAAGCTCGGGCTGATCCGGCGGGCCGCTTCCTGGCTCACCGAGGAGGGGCTGTTCCTGGCGAGCCTTGACCTCGCCAACGTCAAGCTCACCGACGGCCACGCTGCGGGGCGGCGGGTGGCTGCTGATCTGAGGCGGGCGGGGCTGGGCTACGACCGCCGGAGGCGGCTGGTGACCTGCCGGGGCCGGCGGGCCGTGGCCCTGCCCTACCGCTACCTCGGGGCCGACGACCGGGCGGGGCCGAACGCCACGGGCCAGCCCGCCGTGGACTCCTACTACGAGTCTGGCCCGGTGAGGCACGGGTAGCGGGGATCGGGGCGACCTCCCCGGGGGACCGCTCACGCCGTCGTCTGGCACGCCCCGGCGAGGATGTGCAGGAGGGCCTGGCCCTGCTCGGCGCTGATCCGCCCGGCGTGGGCCAGGTCCTCGACCTCCGCGCGGCAGTCCTCGACGACCCGATGCTTGCCGGGATAGTCCGGATGCCGGGCGATCAGCCCTGCCGTCTCCACCAGCCGCTCGAAGTAGGAATGAACGTCCATCGCCGGACCTCCCTGAGCCGCACCTCCACTGATTGCATCAATGCGATTTTCAGGTCTACGCTCACGAGCCGACCCCTGTGACATCGGGGGAACTCCAGCGCCTCGATGTCGAGCAACCCGAGTCTCCTATACGAATGACTACAGGAGATGGTGCGGCTCGGCGTGGGGGCCAGTTCGGCGGGGAGGGCGTCCTCCGATCACGATTCACGACGGCCCGTGAAGTTGGTCGTGCAGCCCGTGATCCACCGGCATCGAGACGCTCCACATGTCAGGGGTCTCGTCGTCGAGGACCTGCTCGATTGCGTAGATCGTCCCAGCGTCCGAGGATGAGGGAGCCGACGAATCACCCGCATGCCGACCGGAGGGCCGACCAGATGACGTTCCCGACCTTGATCCTCGGGATCGCCCTGAGCGCCGTGACGAGCGACGAGCCCCACCCCTTCCCGGGCCGGGTGAGCGATTGGCACGGCTTCGTCCGGCACGACTTCCGGGTCGGCGGGGCCGATGCGATCATCGTCGAGCCCCCGGAGCCCCTGCCCGGACGCCCCTGGGCCTGGCGGGGCGAGTTCTTCGGGGCGTTCCCGAACGCCGACCTCGAACTGCTCCGTAGGGGATGGCACCTGGCCTATATCGCCGTGCCCGACCAGTTCGGATCGCCCCGGGCCATGGAGCAGTGGGAGCGGTTCTATGAGATGATGGTCGGGGAGCACGGATTGTCGCCGAAGCCGGCCCTGATCGGCCTGAGCCGGGGGGCGCTCTACTGCCTGTCCTGGGCGGCACGGCATCCCGATCGGACGCTGCTGGTCTACCTCGACAACGGCGTCTGCGACTTCCGGAGTTGGCCGGGCGGGCGTCCCAAGGGGCTGGGCGAGGGGAAGGGCTCGCCCGAGGAGTGGTCCAAGCTGCTCCGGGCCTATGGCTTCCGGGACGACGAGGAGGCAATTGCCTCCCGGCTCAATCCGGTGGACCGCCTGGCGCCTTTGGCCGACGCCGGGGTGCCGATCCTTCTGGTCTACGGGGACGCCGACACGGTGGTGCCGCACCGGGAGAACTCGGAGGTCGTCTTCGAGCGGTACCGGGCGCTTGGCGGTCCGGTGGAGCGGATCGTCAAGCCGGGGCAGGACCACCACCCCCACGGGCTGGACGACCCCCGGCCCATCGTCGAGTTCTTCGAGCGGGTGCGGCGGGGCGGCTGAGGTGTAGCTCGTCTGAACTCCCGGTTCGAGGCACCGACGAGAGTCTGCTTACGAGTTCTGGATGCTGTAAATCTATTCGTGCGGCGGGGTCGATCTGGTCACCTCGGGCTCGATCCCGCCTCGTCGCCGACCCGGACGAGCACCCGCCCATACCGGGTCAGGGCCGGCTCGCCGTCGTCCGTGACCGTCAGCAGGACCGGGATGGTGCGCCCCGTGACGCCCGGGGGGACCGTGAGCCGGGCCAGGCCCGTACCGAGGTCTTCGATGGGGATCGCTTCGCCGTCACCCGGGGGCGGGTACACCGACCAGTCGATATTTAACCCGTCGCCGTCCGGGTCGGACGAGGCACTGGCGTCCAGGGTGACGATCTCGCCCGGCGACACAGTTCGCTCCCGCTGGCCTGCGATGCGGACGATCGGCGGGTGGTTGGCCTCCTGGTACGACTCGACGCACCAGTCGAGACGAGCCCGGAAGTCGGCCTGGAACGCCGGTCGCCAGCGGTAGACCGACGACATCCTCGGGTCCGGGTCGCCCGAGGTGTCCAGGTCCGGGTCGGCCACGTCGGCGAGCCGATTCCCCTCGCCCTCGAACCGGCCGCCCCAGCTTCCCAGCCAGGGCCGCTCGGGATCGCCCAGGCCGTTGGGTACGAGGGACAGGAACGACGGGGTGTCCCTCTCCTTGATCCCCCGCACCCGGCCCAGCGTCCTCGACCAGATATCGCCGCCGTCGTAGTCCGGGTAGAGGTCGCCCAGCGGGCCGTGCCCGTGGATGTGCTCCCGGACCCACTCGGAGGAGACCAACTCCGGGTCGCCGCCCCGATACATGCCCCGGTAGGCCCGGCGTTGGGTGACCGTGTACAGGCCGGGGAACTGGTCCCTGATCCAGGGGCCGGTCGAGTCCTGGTCGCCGATCGAGTGGACCCGGATCTTGGCGACGAACCGGTCGAGGTCTTCGGGGCTCCGATCTTGCCGCACCCTCCAGAGGGCCTGGGCCAGGTCGGCGGAACCGCCCCAGATAAGCACCCAGGCAGGTCGAGGATCATCTCGGTCCACGACCCGGATGATCCAGTTGGAGCCCTCGGTGTCCCTGCCCTCGCCGACACTCCGCTCGACCGGGACATCCCGCCCTGCGATCGGCTGGCCCGCCCTGATGACCCCGGCGAGGTCGTCGGCCTGCGGATATCGGTCGTCATGGAGCAGGAGATTGGGCCGGGCTTCGCCGTAGGCGTCCACGACCTGGCGGATCAGGTCGGGCCGCACCCGCTGCCCGTGCCCGAGGTTCGAGGTGGCGACCAGCCCCTCGATGTCGAAGTCGTTGGCGTAGAGCATCAGCCGGATCATCGACTGGCCGTCGTCCGGCTCGGCCACCCCGGCGGTGAGGCTGCCGATGTCCGAGAGGATGACCAGCCGGGGCCGATCGGGCAGGTCGGCCGCCAAAGCCTGGCCCGTGAGGCAGGCCAGCAGCGGCAGCAGCCGGAGGAGATGGTCCATGGTCATCGCTCCTTGCCGTAGGCTCCGGGATTGAGCAGGACCTCCAGGGTGAACTCCTTGGCCCGCCGCTCGTTCTCGGGCGTGAACGAGGTGACGTGCAGCGCCTCGCTGCCCCGGACTTCCATCAGGGCGGCGTCGGCGAAGAGGCCCGGCAGCCAGGCGTGGATGAACGTCCCGTCCAGGTAGCCATCCGCCTTCCGCTCGCCCCGGCTGTATTCCGATCGATTGCGAAACTGGTGGACCATGTGGTCGAGCAGCGGGACGCCCAGGTCGGTGAGCCGACGCCACTCGCCGCTGCGGGGACCGTTGTCCTCGGTCTCGCAGTGCTCGGGCCGGGGCAGCACCCGCCACCGGTCCTGGCAGGGCTTGGTGATCCACCAGTGGTCGTCGCCCCAACTGACCACCCGGAAGTTCCGGGCGACCAGTTCGGAGGCCCAGCGGTAGTGCCCGTTGTAGACCTTCAGGTCGGTGTAGTAGACGACGCACTTCTCGGCGATGCCCGGGTCGATCGTGTACGCCGAGGCCAGCGTGGCCCCCTGGCCCCCGATGTTGACGATCAGCGGACGGCCCGGGTCCCGCTCGAACTGCTCGTTGATGAGCCGGACGTAGAGGCGTGCCCCCGCCGAGTCCTTGCGCTCGCCTGACCGCTCGCTCTCGGCCTCCGTGCCGACGGTGATCGGCGGGATGCCTTCCATCCGCATGCCGGATGCCTCGGCGTTGGCCCGGGAGTCGAGGGCGGTCTCCTTCCATCCCGGCTTCGAGAAGCCCCAGAAGTCGGTCAGCACCGGGGTGACGATCAGGCCGGCGAGGTCCATCCGGCCCAGGCTGGCCATGGCGTAGGCCCACTCGTCGTCGAACACGTCGTCGTAGACATCGTTGTCGTAGATGACCGGGTTGGTGACCGGCTCGCCGTCCTTGACCGTGACGCCGTGGACGTAGAGGCCCTCCGGGTAGCCGGGGCGGTCGAAGCCCCAGTCGCCTGGGGTCCCGAGCCAGTCCGCTCGTCCACGAGCGTCTCCGTATCCGTGCGGAAGGTCAACTCCTCGCCCCCGATCCTGCGGTCATGCACTCGTTGTTGCATTGAAATTGTTTCAACACTTTTGTTGTAAACCAAAAATATAGAGAGATCTTCAATCAACATTGACATTCGATGCCAGGCCGGGATAGCTTTTGGGACCAAACGAATCCAGTGCGAGGAACCCAGGAGGTCGGCCCAGGGATCGGTCCTGACAGCGCCTCTGGCTCGGAGCGGTACAGGAGAGTTCGATGGTGGAGTCATCCAGGAACCGGGACGGCGACTGCACGAGGGAGACCCCGAGTGATGCCCTCCGCAGGGCGATACGGCGGCGTCGGTTAACCGCATGGCGATTGGCGAAAGAAACGGGAGTGAACGAGCATGTGGCAAGAAGGTTCATGAACCAGGGCTCCCGGCTGAGGAGCGATACGTTCGACCAGATATGCATGGCTTTGGGCCTGAGGCTCTTGGATCCGGAGGCTGAAGCGAGAACCGGGGCAGACGAGACGGGGATCGCCAACGGAGAGGATCCATGAACCGGCAGCCGACGCTGGAGACCGGGCGGCTGGTCTTGCGGCCCTTCGAGATGTCCGACGCCCCCGAGGTGCGGCGGCTCGCCGGGGACTCGGAGGTCGCCGGCAATGCGCTGAACATCCCCGAGCCATTCGAAGCGGGGATGGCCGAGGCGTGGATCGCCACGCACGCCGATTTCCCCCCGGCCCGGGACGCATCGCAGGGCCGTCACGTCCGCGTCCAGGAGAGCAGCGGTGGGCAAGAAGTTGTACGTCGGCAACCTGACCTACGGGGTCAGCAGTTCGGACCTGGAGCAGTTGTTCTCGCAGTTCGGCACCGTGCAGATGCCCAGGTCATCGAGGACAGGGACACGGGCCGGAGCAAGGGCTTCGGCTTCGTGGAGATGGACAGCGAGGCCCAGGCCCAGGCCGCCATCGACGGCCTCAACGACCAAGAGCACGACGGCCGGCGGCTGACGGTCAACGAGGCCAAGCCCCGGGAGGACCGGGGCGGTGGCGGTGGCTACGGCGGCGGTCGTGGCCGAGGGGGCGGCGGCTACGGCGGCGGCGGTTATGGGGGCGGTGGCGGGCGATATTGATCGCCCTCCGGGACGAAACCGCTGAGGAGCCCGCTCGTGCGGGCTCCCCGGTCCCTCCTGCGGTCGCCCCTGGAACGGCTTCCTCGGTGACCTCGATCCGACTCACCGGGGAGGCCCCGATGTATCCGAAGCATGTCCACGCGCCGATCTCGACACGGGCACGCTGCCCGGTCTGCCGGCAGCCGGTCTACTCCCGGGCCGGCATCCACCCGCAGTGCGCGGAGCGTCAGGCCGAGCCGCCCAGGACGAAGGTCAAGGCGGCGAAGGCATCCGAGCCGACCACCCCGATCTCCGTGGGCGATGAGGTTGTCGGAGCCGCACCCGGGATCGGACTGCCTACGGCGAGAACAACGGCCTGATCCCGCTCGCTCGGTCTCCCTCGGGCTTCCGGCACGGGTGGACCAGAAGCCGGGCTCCTCAGGTGGAAATCCATTTCCAACTGGCGCCGCGCAATAAAGAAGGCGGGCCGCTGCCTGCGGACACCGCCTGGCTTTGGTCAGGTCGGGAAGGAACCCTCTGGCAAGGTATCGCCTCCTTTCGACGCATCGACCGTGGGTCGCCCCGGCTCAATCCTCGGGGGCGGCCCAACTGAATGCTACGGCCCGGGTCCCGGGGGCGTCAATGGGGCCAGCCCCTCGGCAGGGAAAGCCCCATCTTCCCCAGGGGATCATCCGGGCATGGTCGGCGGGGCGATCGGGAAGTCGCCGGCCCGATGCCGCCGGGCCTCCTCGACGTAATGCCGCCAGGCGTGGTCGATCCGCCCCCGCATCGCATCGTCCACCTGTCGCACGACCTTGCCGGGCACGCCCAGCACCAGCGAGCCGGGCGGGACCTCGGTCCCCTCGGTCAGCAGCGCCCCGGCCCCGACGACCGAGCCGGAGCCGACCCGGACGCCGTTGAGCAGGATCGCCCCCATGCCGATCAGGCATTCATCTTCGACGGTGCAGCCGTGGAGGATGGCCCGGTGCCCGACCGTGACCCGGCGCCCGACGACGCAGGGCACGCCCGGGTCGGCGTGGACCATCGAGAGGTCCTGGATGTTCGTCGACTCGCCGATCTCGATCCGCTCGGTGTCGCCCCGGATGACGGCGTTGTACCAGATGCTCACATTCTTGCAGATGTAAACATCACCGAGGACGACGGCCCCGGGGGCGATGAAGGTGGTCGGGTCGATCATGGCGGGCGATCCGGATCGGCTCGGGTACGGTTCGTGTGGCCCCCCCTGGCACGGCCCGTCGGAGGTGTGATCCTCTCCGCAGAGGCCATGAGCGAGGTCAGGTGGTCTCGCCCCCAATTCCCCCCGGATAGATCGCCAGGTGTGAGAATTCTGCCACGAACCCCGGCCCCTTGGGGCTGCATGCGTACACACCGACCGCTACCGATTCCCCCCGGCCCTCATGCAGGTGTGCCATGCGGATCTGCCCCCACGACCGACCGTCGGCCGACATGTCAACGATGTAGTCGTCGCCCTCCCTCCGGACCCGCAGCCACGTCTCGCCGGCCCCCGTCGGGAAGTCCTGGGTGGACCAGTCCGAGTACCCGAAATTGGTGACCACGGCGCCGAGCCGGGAAGGGGCTCCCGGCTCGTATTCGACCGACGACTTGAGCCAGCAATCCGCCGACACCCGGACCATGACACCGGCCTGGTCGTACTGGTGGGCCGGGCGGAAACGGACGTGTGTCGTCAGCACGAAGTCCCCGGCCACAACGTCGTGGAGGAAGTGCCCGGAATCCTCCCGGAAGCCGTAGTGGGTCCGCTGCCAGAAGTCGGTCGGGGCGTCGGGCTCGACCCGCAACGCCCCCGAGCCATCCAGGCCCCAGCGGCTCGGCTTGCTTTGCCAACGCAGTCGAGGGGGCAGGTCCGGGCCAGCGAACGGCAGGAGGGTGATCGATCGATCCGGCTCTGTGTTCTCCCTTGATCCATGCCGGAAGACTCGGGATGAGCCCTCTGACCGACCTGTCGCCCACAGGGTTTCGGGCTCCGATGCCGCTCGTACTGCGACTATCATTGCCGGTCGTCCCGAGTCAGGGCGTAGACGATGGCGTTGATCCCCATCGGGAACGCCTTCAGCGACATCTCCCGGGTATAGTCCTCGTCGAACCCGACCCGCTCCCAGCCGTCGCCCTGGTCGGTGTTGTGGCAGATCAGCACCATCAGCCGTCCCCGCTCGTCCGAGATGCCCAGGTATCGAGCCTCGAAGGCATCGCCGAGGCCGGGTTCCGCCCCCGACAGGAAGCTGTGGATGCTCCAGACCTGCGGCCTCTCCTCGATGTCGAAGGCGCAGTGGAAGATCGGATGGTCCGGGGGCAGTTCCTCCGGCTCACGGCCGGGGAAGACCCGCCCCAGCGCCGCCCGGAGGTGCTCCCACTGGGCCTCGCCCCACGAGTCGTCGAGCATCAGGAACCCGCCGCCGAGGAGGTATTCCCGCAGGGCGACGGCCTCGGCCTCGTCCAGGCCGAGCCCCCCGGGCTCCGACAGGTAGGCGAAGGGATGATTCGCCAACTCGGGGTCGGTCGGCCGCAGCACCCGGCTGGGCTCGGAGACATCCAACCGGGTCAGGTGCCCGAGTTGGGCGACAAGGTTCAGTTCGGCGACCGGGTAGTCGGTGGCCCACATCCGTTGCAGCCTCCGACCGCCGACCGGATCGTATTGGATGCGGACGAACGTGAAGGATTCCCGATCGAATTCGTGATCGGCGAGCAAGTCCGGGAACCCGGCAACTCGATGGGCTGCTGGGGGGCACGAGGAGTCTCACGTCGGGCTGGCTCATCCTGCTCGATCGCCGGCCCGGGGGCCGATGCGACGGTCGCCAGGATCATCGACGCCAGGGGAGCCAGGAAGAACGCCATGGTCGGCCCTCCGCTTTGCCGTCAGTACCGGGGTCGCCCAACAGCCTACGGGATGATCGAGATACCCCGCCACCCGGTCGGAAGGCAACGCCGCCGAGGACCTCGCCCCGGGACGAGGGGTTGCCCTTGGGAAAGCTCGCCCATGCCGGCGCAACCATTGGCATCAACTCGGCCTTGCCGCTCTCCCCGATGCCCGCCCCGATGTGGCCTGGTAATCTTGTCGGATCGACGATTCCGACCTCCTCGCCCAGGACAATGCCATGGATCGCCGCCACCTCCTCCGGGCCGCCGCCGCCTCCCCGCTCCTGGCCTCGTCCGGGCTCGTCCGGGCCGAGGAATGACGACCACCATCCCCCCGTGGTCGACACGCACCTGCACTGCTTCGCCGGCAAGGACGACCCCCGGTTTCCGTACCATCCCGAGGGTCCGTACCAGCCCGACGAGCCGGCCCCGCCCGAACGCCTGCTGCGGCTCATGGCCGAGGCGGGCGTGGACTACGCCGTCGTCGTCCACCCGGAGCCCTACCAGGACGACCACCGCTACCTGGAGCACTGCCTCGATGTCGGAGGCGAGAAGCTCAAGGGCACCTGCCTGTTCTTCGCCGACGATCCGGGCTCGCTCGACCGGATGACCGAACTGGTCCGGCGGCGGGAGAGGCAGATCGTCGCCGCCCGCATCCACGCCTATGCCCCGGATCGGCTCCCGCCCTTCGGCACGCCGGAACTGCGGGAACTCTGGAAGCACGTCGGCGACCTCGGCCTGGCGGTCCAGCTTCACTTCGAGCCCCGCTACGCCCCCGGCTTCGAGCCGCTGATCGGGGCGTTCCCCGGGACGACGGTCATCATCGACCATATGGGTCGACCCTTCCAGGGCACCCCCGAGGAGCACGCCATCGTGGTCGGCTGGTCGAATTACCCGAACACGATCATGAAGCTCTCGTCGATCCCGGAGCAGCGGCAATACCCGCACCGGGACATCGCCCCGGTGATCCGGACGCTGACCGACGCCTACGGCCCCGACCGGCTGATCTACGGGGGCGGGTTCGGCGCCGAGGCCACCGCCGAGTCGTATCGGGGCTACCGGGAGCGGCTGAGGTCCTACCTGACGCACATGACCGCCCAGGAGCAGGCGAAGGTCCTGGGCGGGAATGCGGCGAGGTTGTTCGGGTTCGGGGCGTAAGGCAAGTGAAAGGCTGCCCTACGCCGGTTCCTTGGGGACCAGGCAGAGCGTGCTCATCATCCCGAGTACCAGCACGGCAACGCTCAAGGCACTGACCAGGAGCAGCATGAGCACGATCCCGGCGGGGCTGAGCCCGAGCGAAGGGATGGCGCTGTAGCCGCCAACCAGCAGGCCGATCCCGCCCAGGTAGCTGGCGAACTCGGCCCATCGGCGGCGCAGGGGGACCTTGCTCATTCGGGTAGCTCCTTGGCGGATGACGAATCCCATCATCAGGAACATCAGGCCCGCCACGAGGGCCAGGCCGATGCCAAGGAGAACCTCGGCACGCCCGCCCTGGTTTCGGATCAGGGCGATCATCGCCATGGGGACGATGCCAACCCCGGCGAGCGTGCAGGCCACCAGGGCAAGCCGGGCGTCGAACGCCTCGGTGCTCAGCCGGGTACCCAGCAGTGAGCGGATCATGGCTTTCCGGAACATCTGGACCTCCTGCGTCATGCGCAACCAGAGTAACGGCGGGATCGAGCCGAGGGCCTGCCGCCAGAGCCACCACTCCGCCCGCCCCGGCCCCGACTGCGGGCGGATCACGGTCTCCCACTCCTCGATCAGGTCGCCCAGCAGTGCTTCTTGGTATCGCTTCGGGGCGACCAGTTGGATCAGGCAGCGGACGGCCCTCCAGGAGCGGGCCGGGTCGACCGGGAGAGGTTGATCGTTGGTCGTGCTCATGTGGTCGCCCCGATCGGCTGGCCGGTGCCCCCCAGCCCCTCCCGCATCCGCTCGATAACCTGGAGGGTGTGCCGGAGTGCTTCCAGGCCCGGCGGCTCGACCTTGAAGAAGCGTTTGGCTCGCCCCCGGCGTTCCATGGTGGGATCGCCGGAGCGGGACGAGACGTAGCCCTTGGCCTCCAGGCGGTCGAGCGTGGAGTAGACGGCCCCCAGGGAGGCTGACCGACCCGTACGCTCCTCGATCTCCCGCCGGACGGTCATGCCGTAGGCGTCCTCGCCCAGCCGCAGCAGGGCCAGCAGGACCAGTTGCTCGAAGGTCCCCAGCAGGTCGTCGTCGGGCATCGCTCCTCCCCTCATTGTTCTACATTGTAGAACTGGAGACGACGGGGAATCAAGGGGGGATCACCTCGCCGTCGTCAGCGGGGATGGGTCGAGGTCGACGGTGGGCAGGGTCGATCGGGTCGGCGGGGGATCGGGCCTGCCCCGGGGTCCTGGTACGTGGCCACGACCGGCAACCGGGGCAAAAGGACCATCTGCCGGGCTTCGATCCGCCCCGGCAACTTTCCGTTCTGGAAAGTTGCCGGGACGACGAGCAGCGTGATGCACCAGCAGCCCTCTATTGGACAATCTCTCCGATAGACCTGCCGCCGGGGGCGACTGGATGCCCTGGAACCGGTGCGGATGGCGGGGCGAATCCCCGGCAGTTTGGGAAATTCCCAACCTGACCGGTTCGTCGACCGGACAACCTGTAAACATCTCCGAGGACCGGGGCGGGTCCCTCCGTACCACGACTCCGACGTCGAAAAGGCCGGCAGCGTCCGAGTACTCTTTCCGCCCCACCCCGGCCCCAAGCCTTGAGGACGAACCCCCGAGCTAACTCGTATCCGGACACTTCCCCCCAGCGGATGACGAAGACCAGCAACCCCTGGGGGACAAACAGTTGAGCCACATCGTCACGATCAAGACCGAGGTCCGGGACGCCGAGGCGATCAGGGCCGCATGCAGGCGGCTGAAGCTCGACGAGCCGTTCGAGGGCACCGTCCGGCTCTTCAGCGGCGAGGTCACCGGCCTGGCCGTCAAGCTGCCCGGCTGGCACTACCCCGCCGTCGCCGACCTCGGCACAGGGCAGGTCAACTACGACACCTACGAGGGTGCCTGGGGCGACCCAAAACACCTCGACGCCTTCCTCCAGGCGTACGCCGTCGAGAGGGCCAAGATCGAGGCCCGCAAGCGTGGCCACTCCGTCCACGAGCAGCCCCTCCCAGACGGATCGATCAAGCTGACCGTCCAGGTCGCCGGAGGTGTCTCGTGAGCAAGCTGATCGAGATTATGGTCGGCCCCAAGGGCGAGACCAAGGTCGAGACCAAGGGGTTCAGCGGCGTCGAGTGCCGCATCGCAAGCCAGTACGTCGAGCAGGCCCTCGGGCAGCGTACCGCCGAGCAGTTGACCGCCGATTACTACCACCAGGGCCAGCAGGCCAGCCAGGACCTCCGGCAGTCAAGCTGATCCTCCCGGGCCGTGGTTCCCGCCCACGGCCCCCTCTCTCT
Organism: uncultured Isosphaeraceae bacterium; assembly: GCA_963779675.1. Taxonomy (GTDB): domain Bacteria; phylum Planctomycetota; class Planctomycetia; order Isosphaerales; family Isosphaeraceae; genus CAVZZM01. The sequence goes on along the minus strand of CAVZZM010000007.1, from coordinate 135,061 downwards.
CCTGCTGCCACCTCTGATCATCTGGAGCAAGCCATGACGCTCTCGGAGCGCCTGTCGGAGTACGTCCGTGCCGCATTCAGCGGCATCTGGGTCCAGAGCCACGAGCATGACGACGCCCTGCTGGAGATCGCCCAGGTCGCCCGGGAGAACGGCTGGGACCTCGTGTCCTGGGACATCGATCGGGGTCTGAGCATCAACGGGTAGGTCGCCAATTCGGAGATCACGCCCGCCATTGCCGACCCGCTGTCGGCGGTCAAGGTGCTGAACTCCCTGGGTAGTCCGGGCGGTACGACCCTCTTGGCCCTCCGCAACTTCCATCGGTTCCTCGGGTCTGCCGAGATCGTCCAGGCCCTCGACTCGTCGATCAGCCGGGGCAAGCATGCCGGGAAAATCGTGGTTGTCCTGTCGCCCGTGGTGCAGATTCCGATCGAGCTTGAACGCCTGTTCGCCGTCGTCGAGCACGACCTGCCGGGCAGGGATCAACTCGAAACCATCGCCCGTGGGATCGCCACCGAGGCCGGGGAACTGCCCGAGGGCGACGACTTGGGCGTGGTCCTCGATGCGGCGGCGGGGCTGACCCGGGTCGAAGCCGAGAACGCCTTCAGCCTGTCCCTGGTACGCCACGGCAAGGTCGTCCCGGAGACCCTCTGGGAGTTGAAGTCCGGGATGCTGAAGAAGAGCGGCCTGCTGACACTGCACCGGGGCGGCGAGCGATTCGACGACCTGGGCGGGCTCGACGCCCTCAAGAGCTTCACGAAGAAGGCCCTGAGCGGCAGTCGCCGTGGTATGGGAGTACGCCCACGGGGCGTCCTGCTCCTGGGAGTCCCGGGTACGGGCAAGTCGGCATTTGCGAAGGCGCTGGGTAACGAGACAGGCCGACCGACCCTGGTCCTGGATGTCGGGACGCTGATGGGAAGCCTCGTGGGGCAAACCGAAGCGAACATCCGTCAGGCGCTCAGGATCGCCGATGCGATGGCCCCCTCGGTCCTCTTCATCGACGAGATCGAGAAGGCCCTGGCAGGAGTCCAGTCCAGCGGCCAGTCCGACAGTGGGGTCGGCGCCCGTCTCTTCGGTACGCTGCTGACCTGGCTCTCCGACCACGAATCGGATGTCTTCGTCGTCGCCACCAGCAACGACGTAAGCAAGCTGCCCCCGGAGTTCAGCCGGGCGGAACGCTGGGACGGCACATTCTTCCTCGACCTCCCCGGCCAACAGGAACGGCTCGGCATCTGGGAGATGTACATCGACCGGTCCGGCATCAATCCGGATCAGGCGTGGCCCCGGGACGAGGGCTGGACCGGGGCCGAAATTAAGTCGGCCTGCCGCCTCTCTGCCCTCCTGGACGTACCCCTGGTCGAGGCAGCCAGGAACGTCGTCCCAGTTTCAGTGACGGCGGGGGAGTCGGTCGAGCGGCTACGCAACTGGGCCAGCGGGCGTTGCCTGTCGGCGGATCGCCCGGGGATCTACACCCGGAACCAGGGCGGGATGATGCCGCCCGGCAACCCGTCGCACTTCAACCCCTCGCTGAACTGATCGAGGTAAGCGGTTCGGGAACCCTCTCCGGCGAACCACGAACGCAAAGCGAAATTGACACCACGGAGGTTACCGATGAATTCCGTCCTCGACGAGCCCCGGAGTACGCCCGGGGCAGCCAGTCCGCAGCCCAGAACCTCCGGGCGAACATGGCAGCGGTCCGGGTCTCCTTCTCCTGGCTCGGTACCCGCAAGAGCCTGACCCCCGAGCAGCGGTCCCAGGCTGCCCGGCCGTTCGACGCCGAGGGGCAGTACCTCAGCGCCGGGAAGAAGCTGCTCGACACCAGCCATTCTGCTTTCAAGGCGGTGACCGCCATCCGGGGCAAGATCGCCTCGACCTGGAAGTCGATGAGCCTGCCGTTCCCCGAGCCGGGCGTTCGGCTGATCCGGCGGGATCAGGTGGAAGAATTTACCACCCTGATGACGGACTACCGGACCGAGCTTTTGCCGAGGCCGTCGCCAACCTCGACCGGCACTACGCCGAGTTGAAGACCGCTGCCGCCGAGCGGCTGGGGCGACTTTTCAACCCCGGGGACTACCCGGAGACGCTGGTCGGGCTGTTCGATGTCTCGTGGGACTTCCCCTCGGTGGAGCCGCCGGACTACCTCCGGGAGTTGAACCCCGTCCTCTACGAGGCCGAGCGTGCCCGGGTCGCCGCCCGGTTCGACGAGGCGGTTCAGATGGCAGAGTCGGCGTTCCTGGAGGAGTTCGGTCGGCTCGTCTCCCACCTGACCGAGCGAATCGACGGGCCAGGCGAGGACGGCAAGCCCAAGGTCTTCCGGGACAGCGCAATCGGCAACCTGGGCGACTTCTTCGACAGGTTCAGATTTCTGAACGTCCGGAGCAACGAGCAACTCGACGAGTTGGTCGACCAGGCACAGCGGGCGGTACGGGGCATCGGCGCCCAGGACCTCCGGGACAGCGGAGACTTGCGGCTGCGGGTGGCGACCGAGTTGTCCCAGGTCCAGTCTGCCCTGGACGGGATGCTCGTGGATCGGCCCCGTCGTCGGATCATCCGACCGAACAAGCCCAACGAGGTGTAAACGTGAATCTGATCGTCGAACGGAACGGGTCGGTACGGGGCATCTACGGCGAGGCGATCGACCTCTCCGTCCTTGGTCCGGCCCGGATCACCAGGGCCAGCCACGTCGAGCCGGACGACAGGGGGCGGTGGCTGGCGGATATGTCGCCCGTCGGGGGGCCGGTCCTCGGCCCCTTCGACCGGCGTTCCGAGGCCCTGGGAGCGGAGGTGTCGTGGCTGGAGGCGAACTGGCTGGGGGCTCAGCCGGGCGTCCCCGGCCCCGAGTCTCCAGGCTCCGGGCCGGGCGGTTCGCAAGTCGGCTCGACCGGAGCCTGATCGCCTGACGTACCCGATGAGGAGCCGAGCGAGGCCAGGGCCACGACCAACACCGTGGCGACGATGGCAGCAAATGGAGCCAGGAGGAAACCGGCGACGATGCCCAGCACCGCCCCGGCCCAGCCGTAGTGCCTGCCGCCGAGGATCACGCCCTCCGTCGCCAGCGATAGCACCGCCAGTGTCGAGAAGACGTTGATCGCCTCGACCCCGACCAGCCCTCCGGCCATGAAGGCGACGAAGCCCGCCCCGAGGACGTGGAGGACCCTGGCGGGCCAGCCGAGATGGGCATTGATCGACCAGACGACCCAGGCGCTCGAAGCGACGATCACCGCCAGGGCGACCAGCCTGGGCAGGTAGGCGGTCCAACCGGGGCGTTCCGTGGGTTCGCCCATCGTCATGGCTGTTTCTCACCGCAGGGTCGAGGCGCTCCCGATTCGGCTCTTCGAACCGATCCCTTGAGGCAACCGAGCCGCAGTGGGGTTCGAAATATCCGGCTACACAAGCTCTACCATCCCCGATCCGCTCAGTAGGGTCCCCGGATCTGGTTGGCGACCCGCTCCCGGTAGAACTCGGAGAGCCGCCCGTGCAACTCCTGGCTCAGGGGCGGCAGGTCGGACACCGAGGCGTTCTCCCGGGCCTGCTCCGGGCGGCTCGCCCCCGTGATGACAACCGAGACCGCCGGGTGGTCCAGTATCCAGCGTTGGGCCATCTGCGCCATCGTCATCCCGGCGGGCACCGGCGGCTTCAACTCTTCCGCCAGGTCCACGGCGACCTCGAACGGCAGCCCGGCGAAGGTCTCGCCGACGTTGAACGCCTGCCCGTCCCGGTTGTAGTTGCGATGGTCGTTCTCCGGGAAGCGGGTCTGCCTCCCGATCTTGCCGGAGAGCACCCCGCTTGCCAGGGGCAGCCGGACGATGATCGCCACGCCCTGCTGCTCGGCCTTGGGGAATAGCTCCTCGATCGGCTTCTGGCGGAACACGTTGAAGATGACCTGGAGCGAGGCGAGCCCGTCCTGTTCCAGGCAGATCAGCCCCTCCTCGACCGACTCGACGCTGGCGCCGAAGTCCCGGATCAGCCCGTCGGACTTGAGTTTGCGAAGCCAGCCGAAGACCTCGCCCCGGCGAAGGACCTCGGTGGGGATGCAGTGCAACTGCGTCAGGTCGAGTGCCTCGACTCCCAGCCTCCGGATGGACGCTTGCGTTGCGGCCCGGAGGGCGTCCTCGGTGTAACCGTCCGGGTAGATTCCGCCGGCCCGACCGAGCTTGGTGGCCACGCAGGGCCGCTCGGTCCTGCCCCGGAGGAAGCGCCCGATGAGTTCCTCGCTGCGCCCGTCGCCGTAAACGTCGGCGGTGTCGAGGAACTTGACGCCGGAGTCGATGGCGGCGGCGAGGATGTCGAGCGCCTTCCGGTCGTCCAGGTCGCCCCAGTCGGTGCCGCCGAGTTGCCAGCAGCCGAGGCCGATCTCCGAGGTCTGAAACCCGGTCCTGCCGAAGGGGCGGTGGTTCATGGGGCCTGGTCCAGTTCTGGTCGGCGGCGGTCGTCGAGGGGATGGCGGGGAGCATCCCGCCCGGGGTGGTCAGCTTACCGGTCTGAACCGGGGGATGTCATCGCCTGTGCCCAGACAAATGAACGAGGCCAGCCGGTTCGGGCCGGCTGGCCTGCTTGTTCTGGTCGACGGTGGGCGGCTCGTCGAGAAACTCGACCAGCCTCAGCCTGCAACGAGGGTACGCCGCCGGTTCCGGGCCTCCCGTCCCTCCCGATCAGGACGGCCCGCTCCCGGCACCCCTGCCACCTCGGTGGGCAAGGCGGCGAAGACGAGCACGACCTCTCCCCGTCGCTCGACACGGACCTCGTGCGCCTCGGTGGTATGCCCTATTAGGACGGAGACCGCAAGTCCCCGGGCCACGGCGGCCGCATCCTCGACCTCCAGGCACTCCAGGATCGTGGAGAGGACCCGCCACAACTCGGCCAGCGTCGGTCTGTTGATCTCGGCTCGCATGGCGTCCTCCTCCTCTACGTCAGGCCGATCTATTGTCCGTCTCCGTGGACGGGGCCGGTGACAGACCCGTTACGGCCTCCGCAGGTTCGCGTGACATGCAACCTGTCCTCAAACACTGCCCCCCGAGTCCTCGAACCCGATCGAACCTCCGAACGATGAGGAGCAAGTCCATGGCCAGACACATCCGAGGCGATGACTGGGAGGCCGAGGTCCTCCGCTCCCCGGTTCCCGTCCTGGTGGATGTTTATTCGACTCTTTGCAATCCCTGCCGGGCACTCGCCCCGCTGATCGACCGGCTCGGCGGCGAGTATGGGGACAGGGCCAAGATCCTGAAGCTGAACCTCGCCGAGGGAGTCGATATCGCAACCGCCCTCGGGGTCTCCTCCGTCCCGACGGTCGTCGCCTTCCGGGGCGGCAACGAGGTCGGGCGGCTGGTCGGGCTGCGGTCCGAGCAGCAGTACCGGCGGCTGCTGGAGCAGGCCGGGGTCGAGTAGCGGGCCTCGGTGTCGCCGTCGTCGAGGCGGCGACCCCGACTCAACTCGTCCGAGAACCCTTCCTGCCCAGGAACGCAACCAGAGGAGCCGGAGCTACGCATGAGCGACAACGCAGACCTGATTGTCGAGGCCCACGGCACGCTCGTCCTGGTCTACCCCCTCAGCGACGAGGGTCGGGCCTGGCTCGCCGAGCACTGCCCGATGGGTGAGGAGCACGACTACCTCGGGGATGCCCTGGTCGTCGAGCACCGGTACGCAGCCGACCTCGCCGGAGGCGCCGCAACCGACGGGCTTCGGGTGTCGTAAACCCGCAACACCCATTCAAAACATACGAACACCGCCGGCGAGGTCGTGTCTGTTGAGCACCCCGAGGAGTTTCCAATGTCGGTCCGAGCAATGGTCTGGTTCGTCGGCAATAACCAGGACGCCAACGAGAAGGGCACCTACGTCTTTGCCCACGGCGGCGGCGATCCCGAGTGGATCGTCCCCATGCTGCTCGACGCCCACGACTTGGGCCGCACGCCGATGAAGGGCGTTGCGTTTCCCAATCAGGAGTACGACGAAAGCTGGAAGATGGGGAGGGCCGGGTACGCAGCTTCGCTCTTCTGCTCCTCGGACCCCAAGGGCCTCCAGGTGGACACCCACCCCCTCCTGGACCACGGGCGGCTCTACGCCGATCTGGATTACTTCTATGTGGTCCGGCCCTTCGTCGGCGACGACCGCCGCTACACCTGGCACGTCGAGGTCCGGGTGCCCACCCAGGCGTTCCTGGACGAGCCAATCGCCGAGCACACCCGGGTCCTGGCCCGCAGCCAGCCGGTCACGAAGCTCGCCCGCTACTACACCCGCAAGGCCGAGCGGCGGCGGGCGTCTCATGTCGCCTGACCGGAAACCGATGAGCATACAGTGAAACGAGAGAGGGAATCTATGGGCAAGGTCGTCAAGGGCCGGATGGAGGCCATCCGGGCTGGGAGTCCGGAGTTTCCGAGGTACATCATTGAGGACCACCAGGATCGGGACGAGCCGTACTACTACCTCGGCCCGGACCGGCGATGGACGGACGAGAAAAGCCTGGCCGGGCTCTTTCACGACAGGAAGAGCGCCGAAGCTGAGATCGAGGAACTGGCCCGACGGGACGTGATGCTGGCCCCGGGGTCGAGGCACACCCTGGAGGTCCGGGTGACGACCTACGGTGACGCCGACCGGTTCGAGGTCGAGCAGTACCTCCGAGAGGCCCTGGAGTTGGGGCTACGCCGGAAGGAGTACCGCAAGGGCGAACCCTGGTCGATTCGCTCTTGGTCATCGACGCCGGCTCTGCGAGGCTTCGCCCTGAGGACGAGCCGGCTCAGGAGATCCGACCCGATGAAGGCGGGGCGGCGTGAACCGGGGATAACCGCCGATGGTCGTCCCCGATTGCCCCGATCCGGTCTACTGGGCTTGCGGCGACCCACTCGATCATCGGTCAGCCTCGGTTACGGACCTGATGCACCTCGACGAGCAACTGACCCTCTGCCGGGACTGCTACGCCGAGGTCGTCCTGGGGCTCCTCCGAATCTGGACCGACAGCCCGTACCTCCCCCCGGGCACGGGGACGGTCCCAAGGCAGCGCTGGGGGCGTCGGAAGACCGATTGTTGATCTGAATCCTGGGCGTGGAGTACGGGCGATGCGAACCGAGATCGACCTGGATGCCGAGATCGAGCGGGTCCGAACCGAGTTGGTGCTCTTCCGGGACACGATCCTCCCGGCCTTCTTCCGATCGAACGGCCCTGGTTCGTGGCAGTCCTTCGCCTCCCGGGACAGCCACGGCCCGCCGTACCATCCTCTCGAAGACTGGCAGCGGGCGGCGACCAGGCTGATCGAGGCACTTCCAGAGGGCTCGACTCAGGGCAATCTCGTCGTGCTGGATCGGGCGGCATTCGATCCGTTCATGTTCCAGGAGGCGGAAGCCTCGTACTCCGTCCAGGGCGGTCGAATCGTCTGGCGGATCGTGCTTTTCATGGACTGGGACATGGCGGCTGACGCCTGCCTGAACTGGATGGAGGTCCAGGATGAGGGGGATGCCGGCGAGGTGCTCCGTTCCGACCTGCCTCGGCTCCTTCGCTGGTTGCTGTCTCTGTCGCTGGACGACACCGTGCTTTGGAACGCTCTCTGCCTGGTCGCCCCGATTATTGCCGACGCCGACCCGGAGATGCTGAGGCGGCTCCTCGACCCCGAAACCTACCGCAGGCGGGTACTCGCCGACCGGTCGATCGGTCCGGAGGAGCGTGAGCGGCGTCTGAAAGAGATCAACGGACACTTCCTCCGCATCTTGAACAACGCCCTCCTGCACGCCCTCGCCGGGTTAGCGAACAACCACTTCGGGGAAATCCCCGCCCTGTTGATTCACCGGGCGCTGCTGGTCGGTGGTTACACGGAACTGATGCCGCACTACCTGTTCGGTGTCCAGTTCGAAAAGGTGTCAACTTTACATGGGTTTGCCCGAGAAGTGACGGCCCCCGAGTCAGCGTGAGCGAGGTCGAAAAGCCACCAATCGAGGAGCATCAAAAGATGGCGGAATGCGACGAATGCGGCGAGGAGTTCGAGAGCCACGAAAGCGGGCTCTGCGAGGCGTGCCGGGCCGAGCGGGACTCGTACTACGAGGGGGCGATCTGCGGGCGTTGCAACGTGGACCTGGACTCCGATGGGTACTGCGAGAACGACCGTTGTCCGTTCTCCTCCAGGCACCAGGACGAGGGTGTCCCGTTCCGACTCGTGGATGACGACGAGTTGAACTACATCCGGACGGTCGTGATGCCTCGCCTGACCGGGGGGCAACGGGAACCAGGAGATCGATCGTGAGCCGCCTGGGCGACTTCTTCCGGAACCGTCGGCTCGGGCGCAACCTGACCACCGGGCAGCTTGCCCGGTTGGTCAGTTATCGCAACCTGAGCCGGGGAGCGAACCGCATCCGGTCGTTCGAGGACGGCGGCAAGGTCGCCCCCGACCTGCTTGCCAGGCTCGCCGAGGCCCTGGAGATCGAGCCCGAGGAAGTCCGGCGGATCGCCGCCGAGGACTATGCCGACTGGCTGGCCTGGGCCGACGAACCCGTACGGCCCTACCTCGTGCTCAGGTGGACCGCCTGTGCCTATCAGCGGGTCGAGTTGAAGGACGAGGCGCTGGAACCCGAGGCGGCGGAAGGCTACGCCGGCCGGGTTGCCAGGGAGCGGGGCGTGATGGCGTGCCTGGTCCTGTCCCGGAGGTTGACGGTCTACTTCGATGCCTCGGGACGTGTCTACGGGCGGCGGGAGGCAACCCCGGAGGTTCCCTCCCAGCCGTACGCCGGGTTCGGGAACCAGAGGTGTCAACTCAACTTGGGTGGTGGCGAGGTCCTGCGTCCGATCGACGAGCCGGGGCGTTGAGCGAGGAGGGTCGCCGAGCATGCCGCCGCAAGAAGTCCATGTGTTCGACCCATCTTTGTTACGCCGAGGCCCGGACGAGATCCGGGGCCAGGTCGGCTCGCTCGCTTTCATTTACAGCAGATACCCGGACCCAGATGGCAACCGCTGGTTCGTCCGTCCCGGGCACGTCGGGCACGAGCAGATGACCAACTCGCTTGGGATGCTGGTTGCTCTGTTCGGCCCCCAAGTCGACGAGGTTTACAGGCAGGTCGTGACGATCGGCGACGTGTTCGCCTTGAACGATCGTGGTCAGTACGCCCCGACTGGCGAGAAGCGAGAGAACTGGGACTGGTACACGATCCGGCAGCTTGCCAAGCAGACGAACCTCTTCGGGCGATCCGGCACGCTCGGCGGTTACAGGGTCGTCATGCTCTGGGGAGATCCGCCTGGTTGGGTAGAGATGCTCGTCCAGGTGCTCGGGCACCTGGGGATCGATCCGGAGAGCGAGACGGTGGTCACGGTCGGGAACGACCGGCAATACCTGGCGAGGGACTTTCTGGTCGACAACCCTGGAGGTTATTGATCGATGGCGATGGTCGAGTCGGTGCAGGATGAACGGGCGACGATCCTGCGGTTTCCTCAACGCCCAGAGGTCCGACGCCTGGTGACGGACCGGGAACTCCGGAGGCTGATCCGGGAGGCGGATACCGTCTGGGTACGCTACCTGGCAACGCCGATGAGGTCCTCCTATGTCGCCGTGCCCAAGGCCGAGGTCTTGCGGAGTTTGGAACGGACCCCGGGCGAGGCGACTCACTACGTCACCCCGTACCGGGCGGGGATTATTATCGGGGTATGATCGGAGTACGGTCGAGGGGAAGCGAGGTGATGAAGAAGAAGCGGACGTTGATCGGGGCGATGATCCTTGCAACGGCTGGCCTGGTGCTCCTTGGGGCTCGCCCCGTGGAAGCGCCGAGTGGCCTCTTCAGCGGGTTGGAGGTCGGGCAGGCGGTCAGCATCAAGGACCTTGGCACCGTCTACGAGATCACGATCCTCGGGGATGCCCTGCCCGCCGGCTACGAGATCACCGAGATCGGGGAGAGCTACCTGGGCGTCCGGGACCAGGCTGGGGTCGTCGAGAGGAGGATTCCGGCGACCTCGATCAAGTCGCTGACCTGGATGCGGGTCGGTGCCGGTCGGCAACCGAACCGGTTGCCAGATGTGCAACCATGAACTGGACGATCTCGTCCAGTTGGTTGTACCTGATGTAAACAAATCTGTGATAACGAGCGGCCGGCGACGAGATCCGGGTCTGTGGTCCGCTTCTTTACCGAACTGGGGATCGGTATGATGGCGGGTTTCGGGGATCGGCGATAGGGATGCCTCTCGGTGCTCGCACCGGGGCCTTCTCCGCTCCTCGCCCGCCGAGACACAGGGATCGATCCGGCATGCTCGATTGCCCGCTCTGCTCCCACGGGTTCGAGCCGTACTACGAGGACCGGCTCCGGGCTTACTTCCGATGCCCCCGATGCGAACTTGTCGCCGCCGACCCGGGGAGCTACCTGGATGCGGCGGCCGAGCGGGCCTACTACGACCTCCACCAGAACGACCCGTCGGATCGGGGGTATCGCCGCTTCCTCGGCCGCCTGGCCGGGCCGCTCCTGGGCCGATTGAGCCCGGGGATGCGGGGCCTGGACTACGGCTGCGGCCCGGGTCCGACCCTCTCGGTCATGCTTCGGGAGGCCGGTATGCTCGTGGAGGAGTACGACCCGCTCTACAGGCCGAACCCGGGGGCGTTGGGCCGGCAGTACGATTTCGTCACCTGCTCCGAGGTCGTCGAGCACTTCCGCCGGCCCGCCGAGGACTGTGGGCGGCTGACGGCGTTGCTCCGGCCCGGCGGCTGGCTGGGGGTGATGACAAAACTGGTCATCTCCCGGGATCGCTTCGCCGCCTGGCACTACAAGGAGGACCCGACCCACGTCAGCTTCTACGGCCCCGGCACGTTCGCCTGGCTGGGGGAGCGGTTCGGCCTGGCGGTCGAGCGCGTTGATAGGGACGTGCTGCTTCTACAGAAACGATGAGCGGGCGGCTACCTGAGGCGGGGCGGGCAGGCTGACGGCGTGCCTGCTCCGGTCTGCCGAGGCCGAGCCGGAGTTCGTGAGCAGTCGATAATCGGGCGAGTCGCACGAAAATCGGTCCGTGCCCCCTACATAAGGGCATGGAAGAGTTCAAGCCGATCGAAGGATTCCCGGGGTACCGTGTCAGCCGGGAAGGGATGGTACAGTCCTGTTGGAATCGCCTCGGTCGCCGGGGTCGGATGACTGAGGAGTGGCTTCCCCTGAAGCCGATCCGCCGAGCCTGCGGTCACTACGTCGTCTGCCTCCACAAGGAAGGAAAGAAGACACCTCGGTACATCCATCGCCTCGTCCTGGAGGCATTCTCGGGTCCTCGGCCTGAGGGGCTCGTCTGCTGCCACTGGGACGGCGATCCCAGCAACAACCGACTGACCAATCTCCGATGGGACACGCAGAAGTCCAACGCCGCCGACGCCATCCGCCACGGCAGGCGGAAGTTCGGCGAGGAGGCCGGTTCCGTGTTGCTGGTCGATCAGGTCGTGGAGATTCGCCGGCTCCATGGCGAGCGTGTGCCCATCGGCAAGCTGGCCGCCGACTACGGCGTCTCCTGGCCCGCCATCCAGAAAATCGTCAAGGGATTGGCGTGGCGGCACCTGCTGCCTTCATTCGACCCGCAGAACCCGACCAGCCCAATGACTCAATAACAAGGAAACGTTACTGAGTTTCCCGCTTGGCGTGTTACCCCCGTGCCGACCATCGGGCCTCCCTCCTCAGGCGATCGGCGTCCGACAAAGCGTTCCCGAACCCGAAGCGACGGCGGGCATGCGAAATCGTGGGCGACGGCGGGGCGTCGGCCCCGGGGACCGAACGGGCTTCCTCCTCCCCGGGCGGATCTGAGATGATGGGATCGATCCCGGGGCGGATGGCGGCGGGGCTCGGTCCGGGTGGGAGGTGGCCCGCCATGGGCCAGGCTCCCTGCATGACGCCGCACGGATGCCGAGGCGATCCGGACGACCGCCATCCCTCCCCAACGAGGACCCATGATCGATCGTCGTACGCTCTGGGCGATGGCGGCGGGCTGCGGCCTGTCGGTCGCCAACCTCTACTACGCCCAGCCGCTCCTGGCCGACATGGCCGCCGACCTGGGCGTCCCCGACCGCCGGATGGGCATGGTCGCCATGCTCTCTCAGGTCGGCTACGCCGCCGGTATGCTCCTCTTCGTCCCGCTGGGCGACCGCCTGGAGCGGCGGTCGTTCGTCCTGGCGATGCTGGGCGCCGTCACGGTCGCCCTGCTCGGCGTGGCCGCCGCCCCGGGCTACCCCTGGCTGGCCGCCGCCAGCCTGGCCGTGGGCGTCACCACGATCGCCCCGCAACTGCTCATCCCCTTCGCCGCCCACCTCGCCGGGCCGGGGGAGCGGGGCCGGGTGGTGGGCACGGTGATGAGCGGCCTGCTCGTCGGCATCCTCGCCGCCCGGACGGTCAGCGGCGTGGTGGGCGAACACCTCGGCTGGCGGGCGATGTATGCCGTGGCCGCCGCCCTTATGGTCGGCCTCGCCCTGGCGCTGCGGGTGCTGCTGCCGAGGTCGCAGCCCGAGCACTCGGGGATGTCCTACCTCGGCCTGCTGCGGTCGATCGGCGGGCTGCTGCGGGAGGAGCCGGCATTGCGGCAGTCGTGCCTCTTCGGGGCGCTGGGCTTCGGGGCCTTCAGCGCCTTCTGGACGACCCTGGCCTTCCACCTGACCGGGCCTCCCTTCGGATACGAGGCCGGTGCGGTCGGGCTGTTCGGCCTGGTGGGGGTGGCCGGGGCGCTGGCCGCACCGCTGGCGGGGCGGGTCGCCGACCGCCGCAGCCCCCGCTCGACGATTGGGGCGGGCCTGTCGCTGGTCCTGGCCTCCTTCCTCCTCTTCGCCGGCCTGGGCCGGACGCTGTGGGGCCTGGTGGCGGGGGTGGTCCTGATGGACCTGGGGGCGCAGTCGGCGCACATCTCCAACCAGTCCCGCATCTTCGCCGTGCGGCCCGAGGCCCGCAGCCGGATGAACACCGCCTACATGGTCGCCGCCTTCATCGGCGGTGCGATCGGCTCCTACGGCGGGGCCTGGGGCTGGGACCTGGCGGGCTGGGTCGGGGTCTGCGTGGTGGGGCTGGCGATGACGGCGGCGGGCCTGCTCGCCTTCGCCGCCACGTCCGGGGGAGGACGCCGAGCAGCCCGATCCCGAGCCGCCGCCCACCATCCTCATGGCGGGGGCCGGTCCCCCGGCCTCGACCCGGGGGCGGATCGTCCCGGCGAGACGCTCACCCCGGTGCCGTCGTCCGGCCCGGCCCCGCCGCCCGACCGGGGATGACCTGCCCCCCGCTTGAGCCTCGTCCGGGCGGTCACCGCACGGGGAAGACTCAACGGTCCATTGATCGGATCGATCGACCCATCAAGGCATGGCCCCTCTCGTCTCGGAGGTGTATCTTCGGTCGGCGTCCCGGCATGCCCGGGGTCTGATGAAGCCTCCTCGGATCGATAATATGGGGATAAGTCGATGCCTTTTGCCCAGCAGTCGCCCATCAACCTCCGCGACCCGATCTACGCCGAACTGGGGGACGAGGGCCTCCGGATCGAGTGGAAGGGCAAGAGCACTGGTCTCGTGCTCAGGGACGACCACGGGGTCAAGGTGGAGATCCTCCCCGACAACCCCCAGACGATCACCCTGGGCGGGCACCGATATCGGCTCACCTCGTTCCACTTCCACCACCCGAGCGAGCACCTGATCGACGGCGATCGATCCCCGATGGAACTGCACTTCGTCCACTGGAACGTGGACGACGGGACGAAGTTCGCCGTGGTCAGCGTCTTCCTGAGCTTCTCGGAGGATGCCCCCGAGAACGCCCCGATCGTGAAGTTCCTGGCCCATGTGGCGGGCTCCCTCAACGTCTCCCAGGAGCAGCCCGCCGACAATGCGGTCACGATCGACCCGACGATCTTCCTGCCGGAGCGGCGGGGGGACTACTACAGGTACGAGGGGTCGCTGACGACGCCCGACTTCACCGAGAACGTCTCCTGGGCGGTGATGGCCCGGCCGCTTGAGTTGAGGGAATCCGAACTGAGCAACCTGATCTCGGTGTTCAAGAAGCCGGCCCGGTTGCCCCAGCCGCTCGATCGTCGATTCGTGCTCGCCTCGTTCCGCGAGGACGAGTCGGCTGCGGAGACGACCCGGATGGCGGCTTCCTCCCCGAAGAAGCGGGCCAGGAAGCGGTGAGCGTGTCCCGCCGGACCTGGATACCCCCGGCTCTCCGGCCCATCGAGGCAACGGTCCTGGTGCCTGATGAGTACTGATCCGGATGGGATCGGAGGAGCGGGGATGACGATGCCGGACGTGGCCTACGCCCTTGAGCCGGACCTGGGCGCCGAGGAGTTCCTCGATGTCTTGGTCCGCTCCACGCTCGCCGATCGCCGGCCCGTGGATGAGCCGGGGACGATCCTGGGGATGCTCCGCAACGCCGACCTGATCGCCACCGCCCGGGTCGATGGCCTCTTGGTCGGGGTCAGCCGGGCGATCACCGACTTCAGCTATTGCACCTACCTGTCCGATCTGGCGGTGGACGTGGCCTTCCAGCGGCGGGGGATCGGTCGGGAACTGATCCGCCGGACGCACGAGGCAGCGGGCACGGGGACCACGCTGATCCTGCTGGCGGCGCCTCTGGCCCGCTCGTACTACCCCCGCATCGGGATGGCGCCACACGACTCCTGCTGGGTGTTCCCCCGACTCCCCCAGGCCGGGCCGTCGTCCTGACCGGATGCGGGCACACGGCTATGGCGGCGATCTGAAGCCCATCGGGAGGAGGACGGCGTGGCGATCCCCTACTACGACAACCTGGAGGCCACGCCGATTGATGGGCTCTGCTGCCTCGTCGAGGTCGAGCGGGTCTACGGCCTGGACTGGGGCCGCTTCGGCGACGGGCACTGGCGGCGGCTCTCGGGCATCTACGAGGGGCTGCCGGGTGCGGTGCGCCACCGGGACGTGCCCTGGTGGTTCGGCGACGACGAGGACGTGCCGCCCTTCCTCTGGGCCTCGGTGGAGCCGCCGGGCTTGCAGGTCTACGGCATCCTGCCGGAGGCCGACTGGCTCGCCTGGGACGAGCGGTTCCGGGCGGCGGTCGAGGGGCTGCCGACCCGGGCGTGGTGATGGCAGGGTCGGGGCTTCCGTCCGGAGACCTGGGGACGCTCAAGGTGGGGCCTCGAACCAGTCGGCTCGGGCGTGTGTCTGCAAGGGCCGGTCGAGTTTGCGTGGTGAAGGGGGACACGATTCCCGCCGAGGGGGTTCGCACCCAGGGTGCGGCCCGTGGGGAGCGAGACGGGGGTCCAGCCATGGGGCGCTCGCACGACGAGTTCGTCAAGTACCCGAGGACGCCCCACCTCTTCGGTTCCACCGGGACCGACGACGACAAGCACCTGGGCGAGGCCGAGTCGCTCCGGCTCCTCGCCGACGCCTCGCTGATCGTCGAGGAGAAGCTGGACGGGACCAACGTCGGCCTCCACTTCACCCCCGCAGGCCGGATGGCCCTCCAGTGCCGGGGGCATCTGATCACCGAGGGGATGCACCCGCAATACGACCTCTTCAAGCAATGGGCGGCCGTCAAGCGTCCCGTCCTGGAAGACCGGCTGGAGGACCGCTACATCCTCTTCGGCGAGTGGGTCTACGCCCGGCACTCGGTCCATTACCGCAAGCTCCCGCACTACTTCTTCGAGTTCGACCTCTACGACAAGCGGCAGCGAGCCTTCCTGGACCTCCGGCGGCGGCTGGCCCTGCTCGCCGGGGCCGGCATCCCCACGGTCCCCGTCGTCCATCACGGATCGCTATCGAGGGGCCGGCTTGAGGCGCTGATCGGCCCGTCCCGCTTCGACAGCCGGTTCGAGGACCCGACCACGGGGTGCGCCGACGACCGGATGGAGGGGCTCTACCTGCGGACCGAGGCCGGGGGCGTCGTCACCGGGCGGGCGAAGTTCGTGCGGCCCGAGTTCGTCGAGAAGGTCAAGCGGAGCGCCCACTGGCAGTATCAGGCCATGACGCCGAACCTGCTGGCAGACGATGCGGACATCTGGTCATGAACTGGGAGACGCTCTCGAACTCCGGGATCGACGGCATCCTGGCGTGGGCCGGCGAGCAGCCCTGGGCACGGGCGATGGCCGGCTGCATGCAGCACGCCGGCTGGCACGCCGAGGGGGACGTGTGGACCCACACGCAGATGGTTTGCGCCCAACTGCCCCGGCTCGATGGCTGGGAATCGCTCTCCCCCCACGAGCGCATGGTCCTCATCTTCACGGCCCTGTTCCACGATGCCGGCAAGCCGCTGACCTCCCAGGTCGATCCGCAGACCGGGCGAGTCACCTCGCCCAAACACGCCATCAAGGGAGAGCACCTGGCCCGCTCGGCGCTGCGAGACCTGGGCTGCGACCTGGCGACCCGGGAGGAGATCTGCCGCCTGGTCCGGTTCCACGGCCGCCCGCCCTTCCTCCTCGAACGGGAGCGGCCCGAGCACGAGGTCGCCTCGATGTCCTGACTCGCCGGCAACCGGCTGCTCTACCTGTTCGCCCTCGCCGACACCCGGGGCCGGTCGACCGCCGAGATGGGGCGACCCGAGGAGAACTTACACCTTTGGCAGATGGTCGCCGAGGAGGTCGGCTGCTTCGAGCGGCCCTATCCCTTCGCCAACGACCTGGCCCGCTTCCTGTTCTTCCGGCGGCCGGCGCCGAGCCTGCACTACGCCCCCTTCGAGGAATACCGCTGCACGGTGACGATGATGTCCGGCCTGCCCGGGTCCGGCAAGGACACCTGGCTGGCGGCGAACCGGCCCGACCTCCCCGTGGTCTCGCTGGACGACCTGAGGGGCGAACTGGGCGTCGATCCGGCCGACGACCAGGGCGGGGTCGTCCAACTCGCCCGGGAGCGGTGCCGGGAGTCGCTGAGGTCGGGCCGGTCGTTCGCCTTCAACGCCACCAACCTGCTGCGGCAGACCCGGGGCCGCTGGATCGACCTGTTCGCCGGCTACGGCGCCCGCATCGAGGTGGTTTACGTGGAGCCGCCGCTGCCGGCGATCCTCGATCGGAACAAGCGGCGTGAGCGACCGGTCCCCGAGCAGGTCATCCGTCGGCTTGCGGGTCGGACCGAGCCGCCGACGATGGCGGAATGCCACCGCCTGATCGTCTCCGACGGCCAGACCAAGGGGCCATGATGGGTCATCGCACTCCGTGGAATGCGAAAATCGATCTCGGGAGCAACCCCAAGGGGGATGTCGATGGACCCTTCCGGAGATCGTCCTGCAACCTTCCGCCTGACGAGGCCCATATCTTCCAGGAGTATCGCCTCAATACGCCCCCGACCCCGACCACCGCTTGCCGGCGAACTGCCGCACCTCGGCGATCCCGCTGGTCCCTTCCACGTCGAGGAACAGCCGGTCCTGGTCCCGGAGGATGCGGCAGGTCGGTCGCTCCCGGTAGACGTATTCCTTGACGTTGCCGACCTGCTCCCACTCGCTGCCGTCGTCCAGGCGATGGATGGCTCCTGGTGCGTAGCCGAGGAACGTGCCGACGATCCGAGACTCGACCACCAGATTCATGGTCCGGCCCTCCTTGAGCCGGATCATGGGCGCACGACCACTGATTGTCAAGCGTATAGTTCGCCGGCTCCCGGGCCGCATCGAGGACATCCGTCGTGATCTCTCCGACGGGCAGCGGGTGGGTCACGATCGGACTTCGGTCTCCGGGAAGTGCGATGGTCGATCTCGGGTTCGACTTCGAGGAGGATGCCGATGGAATTACTCCAGTTTCCGTGTTGCGACCACTTCACGCTGGAAGTGCGAGGCTACTACGACATCTGCCCCGTCTGCTTCTGGGAGGATGACGGGACGGACCTCGACGCCCTGGATGGCCCCTCCGGCTGCAATCACGGCCTGTCGCTTCGCCAGGGACGGGAGAACTTCCGCCGGATCGGGGCCTGCGAACCGAAGATGGTCCAGCACGTCTGCCCCGCAGAGGATCGGTGTCGTTATCGGCACGTCCCAAGGGCCGAATGACCCCCGGGCCTATGGGGCTTCGATGCGATTTCGCCGTCCACCGGACGTGTCACGAGGCAGGTAGAATACCGGCCTCGACCTTGCCGGTGGCGCCACCGGCAGGCCCGAGGAACCCGGACGATTCCCACGGAGCCAATCCCGTGATCAAGGTCAACCTCGCCGAGAAGCTCGCCCTCTTCGAGGATCACTGGAACCCCCGGATCGTCAGCGAACTGAACGGCCAGCACATCAAGCTGGTCAAGTTCCGGGGCGAGTTCGCCTGGCATCGGCACGACCACGAGGACGAGCTATTCCTGGTCGTCAAGGGCCGCTTCCGCATGGAGTTCCGGGACCGGCACGTCGGGCTAGAAGAGGGCGAGTTCCTGGTCGTCCCCCGGGGCGTCGAGCATCGCCCGGTCGCCGACGAGGAGGTCCACGTCCTGCTCTTCGAGCCCGCCGGCACCCGGAACACCGGGGACGTGACGGACGAGCGGACGGTCGCCGAGCCGGAACGCATCTGAGTTTCTCGATTCGTTCCCTCCCTTGAGTCCGACCCGAGGCACGCCGGTCGTTGCCGGGGCAGGAGGCGCCGGCTATCCTCGGGGGCCGAAAGGGACGGGGCCGCCCCGTCCCTCCGGGCCGCTCTCCTTCCCTCGGGGATTCGCCATGAGGACCGCCGTCGCCTGCTCGCTTGCCTTCTCGCTGGTCGCCGGGGCCGTCCTGGCCCAGTCGCCCGACGACGCCTACCGGCTCGGCCCCGACTCCGAGCCGCACGACGGGGTGCCCCAGGGCGAGGTCGTCGGCCCGCTCACGCTGGCCAGCGAGGTCTACCCGGGCACCACCCGCCACTACTGGGTCTACGTCCCGGCCCAGTACGACCCCGCCGAGCCCGCCTGCCTGATGGTCTTCCAGGACGGCCACGCATTCCTCGGCCCGGAGGGCAGCTACCGCATCCCCACCGTCTTCGACAACCTGATCTACCGCAGGGAGATGCCGGTCACCCTCGGCGTTTTCATCAACCCCGGCCACACCGCCGACCAGCCGGAGGCCACCGACGCCGACTGGGGCGACCGGACCACCAACCGCCGGGTCGAGTACAACGCCCTGGACGACACCTACTCCCGGCTCATCGTGGACGAACTGCTGCCGGCCCTGGAGGAGGAGTACGCCATCTCCGACGACCCGGAGTGCCGGGCCATCGCCGGGGCCAGTTCGGGGGCGATCTGCGCCTTCACCGTGGCCTGGCACCGGCCCGACCAGTTCCGCAAGGTGATCAGCACGATCGGCAGCTACGTCAACATCATGGGCGGGCACGTCTACCCGGATCTGGTCCGGGGGGCCGAGCCCAAACCGATCCGAATCTTCCTCCAGGACGGGATGAACGACAACCGGGGCGTCCGGCGTGGGGGCCGCTACGACCCGCAGTGGGACTGGTTCGCCCAGAACCTCAGGATGGCCGAGGCGCTGGAGGAGAAGGGCTACGACGTGGCCTACGTGTGGGGGATCGGCAGCCACTCCAACAGGCACGGAGGGGCGATCATGCCCGAGATGCTGCGCTGGCTCTGGCGGGACCACCCGAGGGGGGACGACTCGGCGGTGCGGGGGCCGCTGGTGCCGAAGGAGGCCGAGGAGTCGGCGAGTGCAGGGACGGACACCGACGAGCGGCCGTAGTCAGGCGGGTCCGGGGAGGGCGACCCCTCGGCCCCGGGGGCATTGAACCGAGGCGACCCCGACGCCACCATGGGCACCGTCCGGAACCGAACCCGAGGGTGTGTCCATGGGCCGACCACGACCGATCCGATTCGCAGCGCTGCCGGTGATGCTACTCGCCTTACCGCAGGCGGGCCGGGCCGACGACGAGGCCCCCCGCCAGCGGACCTTCGCGCTGACCTATCGGGCGACGGTCCAGGATATCCCCGAGGGGGCCGGGAACCTGGACCTCTGGCTCCCCGTCCCGCAGGACGACGCCAGCCAGACGATCCACCGCCTGACGATCGACGCCCCGGCCCCCGTGACCCTCGGGCGGGAGCCGGGGGTCGGCAACCGGTCCCTCCACGTCCGGATCGACCGCCCGGGGGGCGAGGCCACGGTCACGATGACGATCGTCGCCACCCGCCGGGAGAATGCAGGTCGACGGGAGCCCCTGAGCCCGGAGGAGCGGGAGCGATACCTGGCCCCGGAGCCGCTCGTGCCCCTGGACGGGCCGATCCGGAGGCTCGCCGAGCAGGCGACCGCCGGCCTGGAGGGGGACGAGCAGCGGGCCAGGGCCATCTACGATGCGGTGGTCGGCACGATGACCTACGACAAGAGCGGCACCGGCTGGGGCCGGGGCGATGCGCTCTATGCCTGCGACGTGCGGCGGGGCAACTGCACCGACTTCCACGCCCTGCTGATCGGCATGGCGAGGTCGGCCGGCATCCCCGCCCGGTTCGCCATCGGGTTGCCCCTGCCGGGGGAGCGGGGCTCGGGCGAGGTCTCCGGCTACCACTGCTGGGCCGAGCTATACGTCAAGGGGCGGGGCTGGGTGCCGGTGGACGCCAGCGAGGCGGCCAAGGACCCCGCGCGGAGTGACTACTTCTTCGGGCACCACGACGAGGACCGGCTGGAGTTCAGCCGGGGGAGGCACCTGACGCTGGAGCCCCCGCAGCGGGGTCCGGCGCTGAACTTCTTCGTCGAGCCCTACGCCGAGGTCGACGGCGTGCCCCACGGGGCGATCGAACGAAGGACAACCTTCGAGGATCTGGACACCCCATAGGATCGGGGAGGTCGTTGAGTACAGGAGTCCCCGGAGTTGAAGCCGATCACCTTCTTGTGCCAGGAGACGCTGGGCATCCCTCCCGAGGAGATCGCCCGGCGCATCCTCGACCTCGACCGCTGGACCGACTTCCAGGGCTACGGTCCGCTGCCGGGGATCAGGGCGGCGGCGTTCGAGGCCCGGACTCCCCAGGTGGTCGGAACCGTGATCCGGGTCTCGAACACGGACGGGTCGACCCACACCGAGGAGATCGTCGAGTGGGACCCGCCCCGTCGGCTCCGGCTCCGAATGGGAGGCTTCTCCCCGCCGCTGTCCCGCCTGGCGACCGGCTTCGACGAGACCTGGGAGTTCGAATCGGTCAGCGGGGGCTCCCGGGTCGTCCGCAGGTTCGACCTGCATCCCCGGGCGTCGGCGCCCCGGCCCTTGCTATGGCTGATCTCCCTGCTGCTGCGCCGGGCCGTCGCCCGGCATCTGCGACAGATGCAGGAGGCCGGGGGAGCAAATCGGCAGCCACTCGCCCCGCAGGCGAACGAGACGGGGTGAGCGATCGGTTCGGTTCCGATACCCTGATGGAGCATCCCCGATGACCCGCCGCCGAGTCGGCATCCTGGTCTTCCCCGAGGTCGAGGTCCTCGACTTCGCCGGCCCCTTCGAGGTCTTCTCCGTCACCCGGACGGACGAGGACCGCAGGCGGGAGGAGCCGTCCCCCTACGAGGTCGTCCTGGTCGCCGAGGACACCGGCGTGGTCGTCGCCACGGGCGGGCTGAAGGTCGTGGCCGACCGCGGCCTGGACGACTGCCCGCCGCTGGAGGTGCTCGTCGTCCCCGGTGGCTGGGGAGTACGAAGACAGATCAGCAACGACCGGCTGGTCGACTGGATCGCCGATCGTGCCGGTCAGGTCGAACTGTTGGCCTCGGTCTGCACCGGGTCGATGCTACTGGGCAAGGCCGGGCTGCTGGACGGCCGGCGGGCGACGACCCACTGGATGGTCCTGGACTGGATGCGGGAGTCCTTCCCCCAGGTGTCTGTCCTGGACGATCAGCACGTCGTCGATGAAGGGGAGGTCATCACCTCGGCGGGCATCTCGGCGGGGATCGACATGGCGCTGCGGGTCGTCGCCCGCCACCACGGCGAGGCGGTGGCACGGGACACGGCCCGGTTCATGGAATACCCCTTCCCGGAGGACAACCGGCGGCGGGTCTGATACCTCATCCCGGGGGCAGGTCGATCCAGGGAGGCGCCGCTCCGTCTCAGCCCCTCCCGACGATCATTGAGTCGGGTCCGAGCCCACCCGGATGATCTTCTTGCCGAAGTTCTCGCCCTTCAGCAGCCCGATCAACTCCCGGGGGGCGTTTTCCAGCCCCTCCGTGATGTCCTCCCGGTATCTGACCCGCCCCTCACGCAGCCAGCCGCCCATGTCGGACACGAAGTCGGGGTATTGCTCGGCGAAGTCCCAGACGATGAAGCCCCGCAGCGTCAGCCGCTTGACGAGGATGGCCTGCATCAACGCCGGGATGCGGTTCGGACCCTCGGGCAGCCCGGCGGCGTTGTAGTGGGCGACCAGGCCGCAGACCGGCACCCGGGCGAAGTCGTTGAGCAGCGGCAGCACCGCCTCGAACACCGCCCCGCCGACGTTCTCGAAGTAGATGTCGATCCCCTCCGGGCAGGCGGCTCCCAGGCGCCCGTGCAGGTCGGGCTGGCGGTGGTCGAGGCAGGCGTCGAACCCCAGTTCCTCCTCGACGTGGCGGCACTTCCGCTCGCCCCCGGCGATGCCGACGACCCGGCATCCCTTGATCCTTGCAATCTGCCCGACCACCGAACCCACCGCCCCGGACGCCGCCGCCACCACCAGCGTCTCGCCCGCCTTCGGCAGGCCGATGTTGAGCAGGCCGGTGTAGGCGGTCAGGCCCGGCATCCCGAGCACGCCCAGCGCATGGGAGATGGGTCCGTGCGCCGGGTCGACCTCCCGCACCCCCTCCCCGTCGGAGAGCGAGAACTCCTGCCAGCCGGCCCTCGCCAGGACGAGATCGCCCTGCCGGTATTGCGGGAGGTTCGACTCCAGGACCTCGCAGACCGTGCCGCCCTCCATGACCGCTCCCACCTCGACGGGCGGGGCGTAGGAGGGGCCGGCGTTCATCCGCCCGCGCATGTACGGGTCGAGCGACAGGTAGATGGTGCGCAGGAGCATCTGGCCATGGCCGGGCTCGGGGGCCTCGGCCTCGACCAGCTTGAAGTCCTCGGTGGTCGGCTCGCCTTGCGGGCGTGAGGCGAGGAGGACCTTGCGGTTTCGTCCGGCGGTCATGGCCCCTCCTTCGGGTTCTGGGGCGAACTGCTCCTCGGGCTCAGGCCCGGTCGGCCACGCCGGTCACCCCGGCCTCCCGGCGCAGTGGGCGCAGCAGTAGAAGGTGTCGTTGGCCTCGATGCCGTGCCCGATGACCTTGCAGCCGCAGTGGGAGCAGATCGGGGCCAGCTTGTGGATGGCGCACTCGAAGCAGTCGAAGACGTGGCGGTGGCCCGCCGTGACGACCTCGAACGCCAGGTGATCGTCGTTGCCGCACACCTCGCACCTGGCCATGGCGACCTCCTCGGCGAAGCCGGTGGGATGACCCTGGGCGAAGCGCCGCAAAACCGGCGCCCGGATAACCTGCGTCCCGGGAGTCCCGGCATGGATGGGCTCACGAACCGGCGACCTGGACCTCGATGCCATCCGGGTCCTTGAAATAGACCCGGCCCGACTCCCTCCGCACCTCCAGCCCGGCGTCCCTGAGCTTCCGCTCGGCCTCGTCGGCGTCGTAGTCGGGGATGGCGTAGCAGTAGTGGTGCAGCCCCGGCTCCTCGCCCCGGAACAGGGTCAGGAAGAAGCCGTCCTCACGGCCCAGGAAGCAGTTCTGCTCGCCGCCGTCGCGGATGACCTCCAGGCCGAGGTGCTCCTTGTAGAATTCCCGGGAGCGGGACACGTCCCGGACGCTCAGGGCGATGTGGTCCAGGCCGGTGGCGGCGAAGGTGCTGTCCCGGGCCTGGGCCGCCCTGACGGCCTGCGGTGTCACGGCCATGGCCGCCCCCAGGCCCATCAGCCGGGCGGCAAGCTGGCGGCGGGAGAGTTGCCCGCGCTCGAACTGCTCGACGATCCGGTCGGCGATCTCGGGCTGCATCGTTGGCCTCCTCGGATTCGATGGGCGATCGTGGAGGGCGGATGTCGGGATCGAGGGTCCCCTTCGCCGCCCCCAGCGATTCTCCCAACGTCGAGCCGGTTCGCATAGGTTATGCCGACCTGGCTGCCCGTGGTCCGTCTCGGCCTCGAATCCAGGCCGATCGCCACCTTCCCCCGGGGGCCGTGCTCGGGGCCGATTCCCCGACACGCAAGCGAACCCGGGGCGTAATCTCCGGAGGGCCGGGACGAATCCTTTGATGCCCCATCCAACCAGTCCCGTCGTCCCCGATCCGACAGTCGCCGTCGAACTCCCCCTCGGCCTGCCGTGTCCGAGGGACGGGGACATCCCGTCCCGCACCAGGAGGCTGCCATGCCCACTCTGCCCGAACTCCGCATCGGCGACCCGATCCGCCACGAGGCCCTGGCCGTCTTCCCCCTCTTCACGGAGGCCGATGGCGTCGTGGACTACCTCCTCTCCGACGAGGCCATCGCCGCCGGCACCGTCGCCGTCGAGGAGGTCAGCGAGGGCGGCTCGGTGCCCGACCTGCTCGTCGAGAACACGGGGGACTCACGGGTCCTCTTCCTCGAAGGCGAGGAACTGCGGGGGGCGAAGCAGAACCGGGTCCTGAACACCTCGGTCCTGGTCGCCGCGCACAGCAAGACCACCATCCCGGTCAGTTGCGTCGAGCAGGGCCGCTGGCGCTATCGCAGCCGGCAGTTCGGCCACGGCGGCAGCCACTCCTCCTCCAAGTTGCGGCACTACCTGAAGGCGTCGGTCTCCCGGTCGCTCAAGGAGGACCGGGGGCACACCTCCGACCAGATGGCCGTCTGGGGCGAGGTCAGCCGGCAGATGGCGGCGATGGGCTCAAGCTCCGAGACGGCGGCGATGGCCGACACCTACGAGAGCTACAAGGGCAAGCTGGAGGAGTTCCGGTCCCGGCTGGGGTATGTCGAGGGTGCCGTCGGGGTCGCCGTCGCCGTGGGCAAGCGGGTGGTGGCCCTGGACCTGTTCGACAAGGCGGCGACGTGCCTCAAGGTCTGGGACCGGCTGCTGAGCGGGGCGGTGATGGAGGCGCTGGAGGTGGGCAAGGCCGAGGAGCAGGCCGAACCGGGGGACGTGGAGGCCCTGGTCACCCGGCTGCGGGGGATGACCTGGGAGCCGGCCCCGGCGGTCGGCGAGGGCCAGGAGTATCGCTCCGATGCCGGGGAGGCGCATGCCTCGGCCCTGCTGGTCGAGGGGGCCGTGGTCCACGGCAGCGTCGTCGTGGCGGAGTGATTCAGGTGCTCTGGGCTGGGCGGTCGATTCGTCCGAGTCGCCCCGTGGGCTCGGACGAGCATGGTCGCCAGGCGATCGGGAGGGCGTCCTTGACCGAAGTCGCTCGGACGCAACGACCGGCCCACGACGGCCCCGCCGGGTCGTCGAAGCCCTCGGGGGCGGGCCTCCGCTGGTGGCACGGATGGCCCCCGATCGTGGTACTCCCCACGGCCGTGGCCTTGCTGACCCCGGAGACCTGGCCCCGATGGGCCTTCATGTGGTCCCTGGCATTCGCCATCTTCTGCGGGTGCAAGTGGCTCACCTGGCGGCGTACCCCCGCCCGGGGGGGACCGGCCTGGAGATCGGTCGGCTACCTGGCGGCGTGGCCGGGCATGGACGCCGCCAGGTTCCTCGACCCCCGCTCGTCCCCCCGGACACCGACGCCGGGGGAGTGGCTGTTCGCCTCGGGCAAGCTCGCCCTGGGGGCGGCGGTGCTCTTCGGCCTGGCCCGGCTCGTGCCCGCCGAGTTCCCCTACGCCGTCGGCTGGGCCGGCATGGTCGGCATCGTCATGGCGCTGCACTTCGGGGCCTTCCACCTCCTCTCCTGCGCCTGGCGACGCGCCGGGGTCGATGCCAGTCCCCTGATGGACCGGCCCCTGGCCTCGACGAGCCTCGGCGAGTTCTGGGGCCGGCGGTGGAACACGGCCTTCCGGGACCTGACCCACCGCTTCCTCTTCCGCCCGCTCAAGTCCCGCCTGGGCGCCGGGGGGCCGTCCTCGCCGGATTCGCCTCCAGCGGGCTGGTCCACGATGCCGTGATCTCGCTCCCCGCCGGGGGCGGCTACGGGGGGCCGACGGCGTTCTTCCTGCTCCAGGGGGCGGGCCTGCTGGCCGAGCGGAGCGGGGTCGGTCGGGGCCTCGGGCTGGGCTCCGGCCGTCGCGGATGGGCGTTCACGACGGGGATGCTCCTCGCCCCGGCGCCGCTCCTCTTCCACCGCCCGTTCGTCACGGGGATCGTCGTGCCGTTCCTGGATGCGGTGGGGGCGACCTGATGCCGGAGGACCCCATGGCCACCCTGATCTTCGTGGGCGGCATCGCCCACCTCGGCATCCTGATCGCCTCGGCCCTGGTCCCCTCCCGGCTGAACTGGCGGGAGGACCTCCGGTCGCTCCCCCGCCTGCACCGCCAGATGTACTGGGTCTACGGCGGCTACGTCGTTTTGTGCATCGTCGCATTCGCCCTAATCAGCCTCTTCCACGCCCGGGAGCTAGCGGGCGGGGGCGGGCTGGCCCGTGGGGTCTGCCTGTTCGTGTCGGTGTTCTGGGGGATACGGATCGTCCTCCAGGCCGTCTTCGACGTGAAGGACCACCTGACGGCGTGGTGGCTTCGGCTGGGGTATCACGGCCTGACGGTGCTGTTCGCCTATCTCACGCTCGTCTACGGGTGGGCGGCGATCCGACCGACCGGTTGAGCGGGACCCGTCCGCCATGTCGGGCTCTCCCCGGGTCGATCCCGGCACGGGTCGGCCCAACGTCATCGGCCCGATCCGCAGGCGTCCCCCGCAGGCGGTTGCTTCTTCGCCTTGAGGATCGCCGCCCATTGTGATGGGTCGGGTGGCTCGTCCCCTTTCGACTCCAGGTGGCGCCGGATTCGGTCGGCAAGCTCCCGGGTCATCGCCAGCCGGCCCTCCGGGTCCTCGGCGCCGAGGGCCTCGATCCGGGCTTGGAGGAAGGCGAGCAGGTCCCGGGCGACCACGGGCTCGCCCCGCCAGAGGTGGTAGAGGGCGAAGCTCTCGGCGCAGATGCCCCGGCCCCCGGTCCCGCAGAACTTGCCGTAGAGCAGCCGTCCCTTGTGCGCCAGCCGCCCCCGCTCCGCTGGCGAGAGCCCGGCCTCGACGTGGTTCATCTCGTGCCCCTCTTCACGTCTGGGTCCGTCGTAGGGCCGGCTCCGGGAGGCTGCAAGGCGATCAGGTTCACGCCACGGTGCTCCTCAGGGAATTCCAGGTGACGAATGACCTCTTCAAAGAGGGTCTCGCCCCATGTCGGGCGCAGTCATCGAGAATCACCGGGGCATGAACGAATCGGGAGTCCCATCTGAACGACGATCTGAATGAGTTCGTTCCACCCACCCCCGTCGGGAGGGACCCACATCAAGAACAAAGTGATATTTGATGTAAAAGTCGGTGTGCAACACGCTCAGGGCTCTGTTCCCTCCAGGAGCCGAGCGTTCCGACACTCGATCAGTTCGGCCTGCAACGCCAGCCGTCGTTCCTCGGCCTGACCGGCAGCCCGCTGCGCCTCCCTGACCTCCCGGAGCGACCAGATCCGCCCGGCGAAGAACATCACAGCGGCGAACATGGTCAGCATCAGGGCCTTCCCTGCAACTCCCCCAGCGGTGGCCCGGTGTCCTCGCTCGACGGTCGAGTCTCCCATCAGAAAGCTCCCACCGCTTCGTCGCCCGCCGCCGTCAGCAGCGCCCGCAGGTCCTCCTGCCCGGTCCGGTCCTTGATGAACGAGACCGACCCGTCCCCCAGGAGCACGTTCGCCCCGCCCGGGTGGTCGCTGGAGATGCCCGTCGGTTCGTCCGGCCCGTTGATCGTGAAGCCCATCCGGTCGAATCGCAGGTCCCTCGGCTCCATCCAGTGGATCGTGGGGGACGTGACCTCGACGAGCATGATGATCCTGTCCGGCCCGTCCGGGAAGTCCCCGAGCGTCCTCGACCCCGACTTACCCCAGGCGGTCCCCGGGCCGATGACGGCAGCATAGGAGGTCGAGTTCCCCTGCCCGGCATGGCTCGGGCAGGCGTAGGCCGAGACGATCAGGTCGTGCAGCCGCCGGTTATTCGGCCCGTCCCAGGGCTCGTCGAAGTGGTACTGCTCGTAGATCGCCCGCTGATCGAGCCACGGCAGGATCAAGACCCGCCAACTGTGCATCGGTTCCCCACGCTCGTCGACGAGGTAGGCGGGCGGGAAGCAGCCGTGCTCCTCGTGGTAGTTGCGCAGGGCCAGGCCGATCTGCTTGAGGTTGTTGGTACACGCCGACCGGCGTGCTGACTCCCTCGCCGGTCAGGTGGCCGGCAGGAGCAGGCCCACGAGGACGGCGATGACCCCGATGACCACCAGCAGTTCGACGAGCGTGAAGCCGGGACGGCGGCTCCCACGCCGGGAGCGGATCGGGCGGGAGACAGGTACGGGAGTCCTCATCGAGATGGCCTCCGCTGCGGGACCGAGGCGATCGGGTTGGGCGCTTCCGGGCGGCGTCGTGGATCTTGCGGTGCTCCGATGACCCCGGATCACCACCGCACGAGGAACCGACCGACGCCGGGGAGTCGGGCGAGGTCGAGCCCGCCGACGACGTAGGCGTGCTCGATGAGGAGATAGTCGATCGTCGCCACCACGAAGAGCGCCGCCATGGAGGCAAGGTAGAGGATCAGCGCCGTCGTCGGCCCCAGCCGAGATCGAAACCGACGGGCGACGAGCCATCCTCCCCAGCCGAGCAAGCCGTAGAGGACGTATCCGGCACTCGCCAGGACAACAAGGACCGGCTCGGTACGCCCCTGGTCTTGGATGTTGACGATGGCGACCGCCACGAACAGGGCCAGCAGCCAGAGGTGCCAGACCCGGAACCGGGCACCGGGAAGGGCTTCACTGAGCGACTTGGCATAGGTCATGATGCCCCCAGATCAGAGAGGAGAGGTGCTGGGGTCGCAGCCGAGAGGCCGAGGAGATGGCGTCCTGTGACAATTGTCGGACTTGACTGCCTCCTGGTCAAGGGGGGCATCAGCTTCGGGCTCTGCCTGGAGTTCGGGGATCGTTGTCGGGCATCGTCCGGGCCGATAGGCTGGCGGCATCCTGACGACCCGGGGCATGTGGAAGGGACTTACTACCTGTTCGCCTGCCCGGATTGCGGCGTGTTGGCGACCGGCTACCAGCAATCGTGAGGGGGTCTTGGTCGATCGAGGTTCAGAGGCCACGGACCTGTTCGAGGTCGCCTGCGACGTGGCGATCCGGCTCAAGGGCCACGGCAGCTACGGGGGGGCCGACGGTGCCCTCAAGGCGCTGGCGAGGCGAGCGCCCGGCATCACCGAGGAGGAGCGTCGTGCCGCCCTCGACCTGATGTGCCGGCTCTACGACCGAGCGGTGGAGGCGATCGACATCCATCGGGCAGGACGACCGGGCGATCGGAGCCGTCATGCCGAGTTCGAGGACATCGAATTCGATGCCTGCCTGGAAGAACTGGAGGCGATCAGGCCGGGCGTGGCGACGGGGCAGAAGCGAGCGATCCTGAACTGGGTGATCTACTGGCACTATCTGAAGTAGGCTCCCTGCCGCCCAACTCTCAGTGGCGCATCCTCCCCTCCCGGTCGGCCTGCCAGACCTCCCCCGTGCGGACATCCAGCGCCGTCAGCCACCCGCCGCCGTGGCAGTAGGTGTCGATGCAGGCGAGGTGCCCCAGGTCGAGGATCTCGCCGGTCTTCTGCGAGGTGTGCCCGGCGATGACCCGCTTGCCGGACTCGTGCGGACCCGGGGCGGGATGGGTTGGTGAACTCCATGGGATCGCTCATCGGCAGCCGTACGCCTCGGTAAACCTGCGGGTCACGCCGGCCAGCGAGTCGACGAGGGTCAGGTAGGCTTGGCGGGCGATCTCCTCGGGCACGCCGCCGTAGAACGCCTGGGCGATCCCGCCGGCCATGCGTCCCACCGGCTCATCAGGTGGCCTTCTTCCCGGCGTCCTCTCCCGGGAGCCTGCGCTGGAGTCATCCGCAAAGAAAATGTGAACGTGCGGACACCGTGGCGGTGGCGGGCCGGATTGCGGATGTCGTCGGCCGGGACTATCCTGACCCGGCCAGGGCGGCGCTCGGACTTCGGGGTCGGCAGCCAGGCCCGGACGCCGGCAACCATGGCACGGGTTGGGTGAGTCGCCCATCGTGCGGATCGGGCCAGCCCGGTCCGGACCGGGACGATCACAGGCGGGTTTGAACATCGACGAGTGAGTGGAACGGGGCCTTGGGCGAGGGGGGAACTCCAGATGCGACTCCAGACGACGATAGCGCTCTCCGTTTCCATACCCTTGCTGCTGCCCGCCCTCATCGCATCGGGCGGCGAGCCCCCCGAACCGACCCGGGTGAAGGTGGCGGCGGTCCAGATGCTCGGCTACGACAAGACCGACCTGCCTCGACCCGGATTCGACCCGAGCGAGGACGTGATCCCCTACATCGAGCGGGCGGCCGGGGACGGGGCGCAACTCGTGGTCTTCCCGGAGTATCTCCTGGGCCGGATCTCCGTCCCGGGTCCGCAGACGGAACGGATCGCCGGGGCGGCGGCGGCGGGGAACATCTACGTGGTCGTCGGCTGCTGGGAGGTCTCTGAGGACGGATCGTTCGCCAACACGGCCCTGCTGTTCGACCGTTCGGGCGAGATCGCCGGCAAGTACCGCAAGGTCCACGCCGCCGTCGACCACTTCGAGGGCGAGCCGCCCTGGTCGATGCCCCCGCAGGGCAAGGACGACGAGTGGTTCCTGACGAACGACCCCGAGTGGGCGATGCAGCGGGGGCAGGGCTTCCCGGTCTTCGAGACGGACTTCGGTCGGATCGGCATCCTCACCTGCTACGACGGCTGGTTCCCGGAGAGCTTCCGCATCCTCTCGCTCAAGGGGGCCGAGGTCCTGGTCTGGATCAACGGGCGGCAGGGGGCGGTCGAGGACTTCATCGTCAAGTCGGCGATGTTCCAGGACGAGGTGGCGATGGTCGCCACGAACCAGGCGTATGGCTCGGGGACGATGATCGGGCAGTGGCCCGCCGAGATCCTCGCCGCCCGCACGGAGCCGGGGGAGGGCTACATCACCGGCACGATCGACCTGGGGCGGGTCCGGCAGGCCCGGCTAAACAGCCGGAACCTCCGTCAGCGGAGGCCGGAGGTGTACGGGGAGATCGTGAGGCCGATCGGCACGGATCAGCAGCCCGGCAAGTGACTCATGTGACGAGCGGCCGGACCTTGAGGAGTGAGCAGGCCAGAGTTCCCCGGCGAATCCCGCACGACGTTCTATCCCAGCCTCCTTCGCTACTGGTGCCAACCGATGCCAAACGATGCCGGGCGGTCGGGCAGCGATTGGATTGGAGTCCGGGTAGTCTTGCCGGGACGGACCCCCGAACGGATCGAACCAACGACCGGACACCAGGCCGTGGCCTTCCGGGTTTACGTCGTGGAGCGAGTCGAGGCCGGGAGGCTATGGGTCTCCTGCGGCAGTGCGGGGCAGTGGGCCGGGCCGGAAGAGGTCGTCCTCCTGGACCATGCCGTCCAGTTCTACACCGGAGAGATTGCCAAGACCCGGGCCAATCCACTTCCATACATATTGAGGGGGTGTTTGTACAAGCAGTTGAAAGATTATGACCGAGCATCCGCCGACTTCGACGAGGCGATCCGCATCGCTCCCTGGATGAATAGTGTCCGGGATTATCTTTATCAGGCTCTTCGGCAGAATCCGTGGGTGCTTGATCTGAAGAGGAAGAGGCTTTTGAGGGAAAAGATCGCACCCTGGGACACCCTCCGGTCAAGATGGAGTTACCACGCTTCATCAACACCAGGAATGCCCCAGGATGCGTATCCAGACGATCCTCAATCGCGTCGAGAAGTTCAAGTCCTTCACCTACGGGGACGCCCAACTCGTCGAGCAGGACGGCGGGCCGGCCTTGGCCGTCCAGATGGTCGCCCGCAAGAACAGTCGCCCGTATTGCTCCGGGTGCCTGAAGCAGGGCCGCCCCTACGATCGCCTGGAGGAGCGCCGGTTCGAGTTCGTCCCGTTGTGGGGGATCCTCGTCTTCCTGGCCTACCGGATGCGCCGAGTCGATTGCCAGCGGTGCGGCGTGACGGTGGAGGTGGTCCCCTGGGGCGACGGCAAGAACCAACTGACGACGGCCTACCGTTGGTATCTGGCGAGCTGGGCCAAGCGGCTGAGCTGGAGCGAGGTCGGCACGATCTTTCGCACCTCGTGGGACAGCGTTCGCCGGGCGGTGGAACACGCCGTCGAGTGGGGCCTGGCCCACCGCGACCTGAGCGGGGTGACGGCCCTGGGGATCGACGAGATCGCCTGGCAACGCGGGCACACGTATATGACGCTGGTCTACGACATCAGCGGGGCGACGAAGCGGCTCCTGGCCGTGGCGGAACACCGGACCGAGGTGAGCTTGCGGGTCTGCCTGGACGGCCTGGGGAAGCCGGTCTGTCAGGGGGTGCGATTCGTGTGCAGCGACATGTGGAAGCCCTACCTCAACGTGATCCGCGAGCGGTTGGGTCATGCGGTTCACGTGCTGGATCGGTTCCACGTCATGCAGCAATTCGGCAAGGCGTTGGACGAGATCCGGGCGGAGGAGGCAAAGAAGCTGGTGAAGGACGGCTACGAGCCGGTGTTGAAGAAGTCGCGGTGGTGCCTGTTGAAGCGACCCGAGAACCTGACGGACAAGCAGACGGTGAAGTTGAAGGAGCTGTTGAAGTACAACCTGAGGACGATGCGAGCATACTTGCAGCGCGAGGATTTCCAGCGGTTCTGGGAGTACAAGAGCGTGCCTGGGCGGGGAAGTTCCTGGACGAGTGGACGCGTCGGGTGATGCGATCGCGACTGGAGCCGATGAAGAAGGTGGCTCGTACCCTGAGGAATCATCAGCCGTTGATCTTGAACTGGTTCCGAGCCCGCGGGGCGATTTCGTCGGGAGCGGTGGAGGGTCTGAACAACAAGGTGAAACTGGTGACGAGAAAGTCGTACGGATTTCGGACGGCGAAAGTGGCGAAGCTGGCCCTATTGCACAACCTCGGGCAGCTTCCGGAGCCGAAACGCACCCACAGATTCTGCTGAGGAGGCCTTTATCAAATCTTCACTTGCGCGATCGGGGCTTGGATGTCATTCTATCTGGCATGGCGTCCAAGAAGCGATCCGCTGGTTTGACTCCTCCTTCGAAGCGACCCGAGTACGTCGGCTCGCCCGAGCAACTCAGCAGGGCTCTGCCCGTCTGGCCGGAACGGGTCTTCGGGGCCTCGCAAATTCAATCGTTGGAACGGCTCGTCGATCAACTGCGTGACGAGGCCCCACACGGAAATCGGCAACTTTTCCTCGACGACGTCTTCGTCGCCTACCTCCTGGCCTTCTTCAATCCGGGCCTGCGAACCCTGCGGACGATCGAGGATTTCAGCGCGACGCGGCAAGCTCAGAAGCACCTGACCATCAGAAAACTCTGCAAAAGCACCCTCTCCGACTTCAACAAAATCGCCGACCCCGCCCGTTTGCAACCGATCCTCGACCAACTCCGATGCGAAGTCTTCAAGGCCGAGCCGAGGAACGACGCCACGCCCTTGACGGATCTCTACCGAAAGGTGCTCGCCGTCGACGGCATGTTCCTCAAGGCCGCGGCGTCGGTCGCCTGGTCGATTCGCCGACGCGGCAGTAAAACCGGTGCTCGGCTCGACTTCCACGTCGATGTCGAGACCTGGCTCCCGGAACTGTTGGTCATCCCCGACGCGCAGCAAAGCGAGGCGAAAACGGCCCAGGAGACCATCACACCCGGTGCCATCCATCTCTACGACCGGGGCATCTTCAGCTTCGAATTGATCGTGGCCCACGCGTCCCAATCGGCCGATTTCGTGATGCGGACCCGGGGGCCTGGGCCGCGTTGCCCGAAGCTCGAAACCGTCGAAACGCGGGAGTTGACGCCCGAGGCCCGGGAGGCCGGGATCGTCAGCGATCGGCTGGTTCGGCTGCGGGGATCGACCCATCGCAACGCTCCGGACCTGGTGCTCCGCGAGGTGGTGATCATCCCCGCCGACGATCCCGAGAACCCGGTCTATTTGCTCACGACCTTGCTGGAGGTCGACGCATCGATCATCGCCCTTTTGTACAGGCATCGATGGCAAATCGAGCTGTTTTTCCGCTGGCTGAAGTCGTACGCCCGATTCGACCACCTGATCAGTCACAACCGCCAAGGGGTGCTTCTGAATTTTTACGTGGCGGTCATCGGCGTGACGTTGATGTACCTGCAGATGGGACATCGCCCGAGCAAATATTTATTCCTGATGATGGGAATGATGGCGAACGGCTCGGCGTCGCTGGAGGAGATTCTGCCGATTCTTCGCGAACGCGAGCGTCAGTGCGAGATGCAGCGTGACCGAGTGGCGCGGAAGCGTGCCGAAAAACTCAAGTAAGCGATTCAGGCCAGTCCACGCGCGCGGACGAGGTCGCGCCGCCGCATGCGCGGCGGTTGCGATGGGTTTGCCAGGGAGCGAACCGAAAAGGGCCCGTTACGGAAAGAGCGCACATTGAGCTCGAATATGGCTTCGGTTCGAAGAATCCCGGACACTATTGCTTCCGCAACCAGTTCTTCACGCCCCGCTACGTGGTCGAGTTCCTGACCGACAACACGCTGGGCCGCATCTGGTACGAGATGCGGAAGGGGGACACGGACCTCAGGGACTCGTGCCGCTACATGGTCCGTCGCCCCAACGAGGTCTTCCTGGACGAGGGGCAGTCCCCGCCAGACGACGACGCGGAGGACCGAAGCGACCTCTCCCAGGAGGAACTGCTCAAGCTCCCGGTCTACGTCCCGCACCGGGCCAGGAAGGACCCCCGCGAGATCAGGGTCCTCGACCCCGCGTGCGGCAGCGGGCACTTCCTGCTGTACTGCTTCGCCCTGCTGCTGGTCATCTACGAGGAAGCCTACGACGACCCCGAACTCGGACCCGCCCTGAAGGAGCGATACCCGACCGTCGAGAACCTTCGGAAGGCGGTCCCGGGCCTGATCCTGAAGCACAACCTGCACGGGATCGACATCGACCTGCGGGCGACCCAGATCGCCGCCCTGGCGCTGTGGCTGCGGTGCCAGCGGGCCTACTCGGAGATGGGGCTGAAGAAGGACCGCCCGCCGATCACCCGGTCGAACATCGTCTGCGCCGAGCCGATGCCGGGCGAGGAGGCCCTCCTCGACGAGTTCCTCAAGACGTTGCGGGAGGACCGCCTGGAGGCCCTCATCCGGCGCGGCCTGGACGTGCCGGAGGGGAGCCGGGTGCGGGCGACGAAGGCGATGGCCGACAGCCTGGCCGGCCTGGTCCGCACCGTCTGGGAGAAGATGCGGCTGGCGGGCGAGGCGGGGTCGCTGCTCAGGATCGAGGAGGAGTTGCAGGAGGCCATCCGAACGGGGCAGGAGGAGTGGGAGGAGCGCCTGCCCCTGTTCCGCTACACCGAGTACGGGCTGGCCGACGGGCCGAGGGAGCGGCTGGTCCGGTTCGTCCCCGGCGATGTCGAAGGGGATCGGGTCACGTTCTGGGACCGGGCGGAAGGGCTGGTGCGGACGGCGCTGGACGAGTTCGTCGAGTTCGCCTCGAACGGCGGTCGGCTCCAGCGGAGGCTCTTCGCCGAGGACGCCCGGCAGGGGCTCGGGTTCGTGGATGTCTGCCGGCAGCGGTTCGACGTGGTGCTGATGAACCCCCCGTTCGGCGGGGCGAGCAAGCCGTCGAAAGCTTACATCGAGCGGGCCTACCCCCGGACCAAGAACGACGTGTACGCCGCCTTCGTCGAGCGCGGGCTGCACCGGCTGCACCCCGGCGGCCTGCTCGGGGCGATCACCTCGCGGACCGGGTTCTTCCTGACCTCGTTCCAGAAGTGGCGCGAGGAGGTCCTGCTCGGCGAGGCCCGCCCCACCGTCTTCGCCGACCTCGGCCACGGCGTCCTCGACACAGCCATGGTCGAGACGGCGGCCTACTGTCTGGTAAAATGCCAGTGAACGAACCGGCCTCATGGAGAACCCGACATGGCGACGATCACCCTTGAGGAAGCGCAAACCACGCTCGCGGAACTGGTCCGCCGGCTCGCTCCCGGCGAGGAGGTGACGATCACTGAGAACGACCGGCCCGTGGCGCGGTTGGTGGTTCCCCTCGTCACGCCCCGGGCCGAGCCTCGACCCCGACCGCCGATCACCGGCGTGCCGAAGGCCGGGAGCTGCGAGGGCCTGTTCGTCGTCCCCGAGAATTTCAAGGAGCCGCTGGAGGAACTCCGGGAGTACATGGAGTGAATCTCCTGCTCGATACCTGCACAATGCTGTGGTTCCTTTCCCTCGATCCGAAGCTGAGCGCCGCCGCTCGTGCGGCCCTTGAGGACCCGGCGAACGTGCGCTGGGTGTCGCCGATGAGCTTGATGGAAGTTGCCATCAAGGTGCGGATCGGCAAGCTGCCCTTGAAACGATCCTACGCGGCGATGTTCCCGATGGAACTGACATCGAACGATATCCACCTGCTGCCCATCGAACCCGAGCACATCGAGCCGCTGACCCGGCTGCCGTTGCACCACAAGGACCCCTTCGACCGCCTCCTCGCCGCGACCGCGATGGTCGAGGCCCTGACCGTGGTCTCCGCCGACCCGGCCTTCGACGCCTACGGCCTGACCCGACTCTGGTAAGAAAGTCCCGAATCCCGATGACCACGCTCTTCCTCCGCCTCCTCGCCCACGATGACAAGCCCGTTGCTCTAGCCGACGCCGTGGAACGCCTCTGTAATGACCAACCGTGCCCTGACACCTATGCCGTCGAGGCCGAGTCGTTCCAGCAGATACCGGGGACAGCGTTCGCGTATTGGGTGAGCGAGAGGGTACGTCGGATGTTTAAAATCCTCCCTCCGTTCGAGAGCGAGGGGCGTTCTATTCGAGTCGGGCTTCAGTCATCCGATGATTTCCGGTTCATCAGAGTTTGGTGGGAAATTTCGCCCTGTAAAATCGTTACAGGCCCTCGTGAAGCACCAACGAGCCACTTTCTTGAGTTGACTCGTGCTGGGAGAAGGTGGGCGCCTTTTGCCAAAGGGGGCGACTTCTCCCCGTTCTATTCAGACTTACCCTTGGTTGTAAATTGGGAACACGACGGCGAGGAGATGAAAGCTTGGAATGGATCGCTCTACGGCGGAGTAGGCTGGTCGAAAAACATACGAAACGTTAATTATTACTTCCGGTCTGGATTGACATGGCCCATCAAGAACCGTGGCAGTTTCAAGCCATGGCCGCTGCCATCGGGATGCATTTTTTCGCACATTGGAGCTTGCGGGTTCTTCGACAATGGCTCGGAACCTGCCTTTCTCTCTTTAATGAGTAGCAGCGTTTTTACTCAACTCCTTCGTGTGACTGCGGGCTGGAATTATGAAGTCGGTGTCATTCAACGTACCCCCGTTCCCCAGCTTTCAGGTGAAGAGAGTGACACCCTAAACCGACTCGCATGCCACGCAATTAAAGCTAGACGCTCGCACGACACAGGTCTTGAAATTGCTCATTCTTTCCACCTCCCAGCCTTGCTGCAATTGCCGGGTGTCACCCTGGCCGAGCGGACCTCGACTTGGCAGGCCCGTGAGGCTGAGGCGGAGAGGCAACTGGCTGAGCTTCAGCGAGAAATCGACGACATCGCCTTCCGCCTCTACGGCATCGACGGCGAAGACCGCCGGGTCATCGAGGCGGGGTCCGGCTCCCGCCCGACCGACGACGACGTGGACGAGGCCGGCGAGGAGGACGAGTCGACCGACTCCGAGGCGACCACCGACGCCCGATCCCTGGTCGTCGCCCTGGTGTCCTACGCCGTCGGGGCCGTCTTCGGGCGCTGGGACCTCCGGTACGCCACCGGCGAGCGGACCCCGCCCGATCTTGCCGGACCCGTTCGCCCCGCTGCCGGTCTGCTCCCCCGGCATGCTCCAGGGGCCGGACGGCCTGCCCCTCGCCTCGGCCCCTGAAGGCTACCCCCTCCGCATCGACGCCGACGGCCTGCTCGTCGATGACCCCGACCACTCCGACGACATCCTCCGCCGGGTCCGTGAGGTCCTCGAACTGATCTGGAAGGACCGGGCCGACGCCATCGAGCGGGAAGCCTGCGACCTCCTCGGCGTCAAGCCGAACTGCGGGACTACTTCCGCAAGCCGGGCAAGGGCGGCTTCTGGGACGACCACATCTCCCGCTACTCCAAGAGCCGCCGCAAGGCCCCGATCTACTGGCTGCTCCAGTCGTCGAAGAAGAACTACGCCCTCTGGCTCTACTACCACCGGCTCGACAAGGACCTGCTCTTCAAGGCCCTCCTGAACTACGTCGAGCCGAAGATCCGGCTGGAGGAGAGCCGCCTCGACTCGCTCCGAGGCCAGAAGGCCGCCGGGGGCGACTCCGGCAAGGGCTCCAAGAAGCTCGACAAGGAGATCGAGAAGCCAGGAGGACCTGCTCTCCGAACTTCGGGACTTCGAGGACACGCTGCGCCGGGCGGCGAACCTCCACCTCGAACCCGACCTCAACGACGGCGTGGTCCTGAACATCGCCCCGCTCCACGAACTCGTGCCATGGAAGGAGGCCAGGAAATACTGGGACGAACTCCTCGACGGCAAGTACGAGTGGTCGTCCATCGGCAGGCAACTGCGGGAGAAGGGGCTGGTGAAATGAGCATGAACGTCGAGGCCGCTCGGCCCGCAAACGGCATGGGAGGGCAGCGTGATGAACTGGAAAGATCGCATCAGCGTTGATCCGAACATCTGCCACGGCAAGGCGTGCGTCAAGGGGACCCGGATCATGGTCTCCGTGATCCTCGACAACCTGGCCGGCGGCGAGTCGACCGAGCGCATCCTCGCCAGCTATCCGACGCTGGAGAAGGAGGACATCGAGGCCGCCCTGCGGTACGCCTCCGAGATGGCCCGTGAGCGGATCGTCGTGCTCCCCGGGGCCAGCGGATGAAGTTCAAGACGGACGAGAACCTGCCGGTCGAGGTCGCCGACCTGCTGCGACAGGAGGGGCATGACGCCCTGAGCGTCGTGGACCAGCAGTTGGCGGGACATCCCGACGTGGACGTTGCCGCCGTGTGCCGATCCGAACAGCGGGCCTTGGTGACGCTGGACCTCGACTTCTCGGACATCCGGTCGTACCCGCCCGAGGATCATCCCGGCATCATCGTCCTCCGTCCCGTGCTCCAGACGATCTCATCCACCGTGCGGCTGACGAGGAGTGCGATCGCCCTGCTCGCCACCGAGCCGCTGGCGGGCCAGTTGTGGATCATCGACGAGCACCAGGCCCGCATCCGGGGCGGCAGCCCGCCCCCGGCACCGTGAACGGGGGAAGCTTCGTCCGATGGCAGGCGTCGTCACCGAGTATCTATTCAGCCTGATCGCCAAGCAGGTCGAGGACCGCTCGCCTGGTCGTCTGGTACGACCCCGAGGGGCCTACCGCGGACGTCGCCGGCTCCGCTGGCCCTGCCCGAGACGACCGTCGCCCGCTACGACGGCACCTTCCTGCAGCTGCGCCGGGAGATCGACCCCCTCTGAACGACGTCCAGCCGCCCCGGCTGGTCGTCTACGTGCCGCATGGCCCAGGCCGAGACGACCACGCCCTGATCGAACTCGAAGCGGCGGGCGTCGTCATGCAGCCCGGCCAGCAGCCGCCCGCCCGCAACACCCGGCTGTCCCTCGTCGCCCGCAACGCCCTCAAGGCCGGTCCTCGGCGAGGACAACGCCGCCGAGATCGAGAAGCAGGTCGAGGCCGGGCAAGCTCACCCTCGCCGACCTCGACCGCCCTGGCCGACCAGGGCAAGGGGCTCTCCACCGGCGTCCTCGTCGCTCGATCTTCGGCACCGGCAACCCCCAGGAGGTCGCCCTGGCCTTCCTCTCCGGCGACCGACCAGGACGCCGAGGTCGAGAAGAAGGCGGCGCCGCAGGAACTGCGTCGGCCTCTCCCAGCTCGACCTTCGACGCTCGACCTGCCCGC
Organism: uncultured Isosphaeraceae bacterium; assembly: GCA_963779675.1. Taxonomy (GTDB): domain Bacteria; phylum Planctomycetota; class Planctomycetia; order Isosphaerales; family Isosphaeraceae; genus CAVZZM01. Next base: position 95,290 of record CAVZZM010000007.1, on the reverse strand, counting down.
CGATGCCCCGCTGACCGACTTGCGGGACCGGCTGGCCCGCCACGTCCTGATGACCGACCTCGTGGCCGGCCTCGGGGACGCCGTGCCCCCGTCCCTGGCCTCGGCCAAGGTCGCCACAGTCGCCCGGTCGGCGTGGACGCCTGCGTGCGCCTGGCCCGCTCCTGGCGGTACGGCCGGGACGTGCGGGACAGCTACGTCGCCGCGGCCACGCAGGGTCGAGCAGGAGCGGTCTCGCTGGCCCAGGCTGGAGTTCGACCCCGCGCGGCTCGCCGAGGTCGAGACCTTCCCGTGCCTCGAGCGGGCCCTGCTGCGGCACGTCGAGGAGTCCCTGCTCGAATCGCGCCACGCCCGACCTGCTCGACCTGGCCCGGTCCCGCCTGTCCCGGTTCTGGTCCGAGGTGACCCCCGCCGCTCCAGGCCCGCTGGGCGCTGGTCGCCGCCGCCGCCGAGGTGCTCCTGGAGGCCGACCGGGTGGCGAAGGCGCTCAAGAAGGCCCCGACGACCGTCCCCGCCCTCGTCGCAGCCTACGCCGAGGGGGACGAGCCCTGGTGCCTGCTCGACACCCACCACCGCCACATGGAGAGCCGCAAGTACGACTTCGAGTTCGCCGCCGGCGGCGAGCACGACAGCCTGGAGAAGCTGATCGTCAAGGCCGAGCAGCGATACACCGAGGTCGGCTCGGACCTGGCCAAGCCGTTCGTCACCCAGTTCCCCAAGGCCAAGCACCCGATCCAAGGGCCTCCTGCGGCAGCGGGAGGTCTTCGAGACGCAGGTCAGGCCGCGGCTCGGCGAGGGCAAGGTCGCCTACGTCTGGGTCGATGCCCTGCGGTTCGAGATGGCCCGGGAGCTGGCCGACGTGCTCCAGGACGACTTCGAGCTGACGCTCCGCCCGCCCTCGGCACGCCCCCGACGATCACCGAGATCGGCATGGCGGCGCTGCTGCCCAAGGCCGACGAGTCGGCCAGGGTCGTCGCCGGTCGGCGGCGGCAAGCTCGGCGCTGGAGATCGCCGGCACGGTCGATCAAGGACCGCAAGGACCGGATCGCCTTCCTCAAGGACCACGCCGGGGTCCCGATCGTTCGACGCCAAGCTCGACGACCTGCTGCCCAAGCCGTCCAAGAAGGTCAGGGACGGCATCGAGGGCGGCCGAGCTGGTCCTGATCACCTCGCAGGAGATCGACGAACTCTGCGAGGCGGACAACATCACCCAGGCCCGCCGCCAGATGGACGGCGTGCTCGAACGACCTGCGGCGGGGCTTCGGGTGCTGGCCGACCTCGGCGTCAAGCTCGATCGTCCTCGCCGCCGACCACGGCCACCTCTTCGCCGAGGAGATCGGCGAGGACATGAAGATCGAGGCCCCCGGCGGCGAGACCGCCGACCTGCACCGCCGGGTCTGGGTCGGCGTCGGCGGCACCTCCGAGCCGTCCTACCTGCGGACCCCGCTCGCCTCGCTCGGCGTCGAGAGCGACCTCGACCTCGCCACGCCCTGGACCTTCGCCTGCTTCAAGTCCAAGGGCGGGGCAACGGGCCTACTTCCACGGCGGCCTCTCGCCGCAGGAGTTGATCATCCCGGTCGTGGTGCTGACCCCGACCGCCCAGGCCGCTGCCGGCCCCCGACCGGCATCGCCTGGACGCTGACCACGGGCTCGAAGAAGCTCACGACCCGGTTCTTCTCCGTCCAGGTCGCCGGGGCAGGAGCAGCCGGGCCTGTTCGGCCTGGAGCCGCCCAAGGTGCGGGTCGAGGTCCGGGCCAAGGGCAAGTGCGTCTCGACGCCGGTCAGCGCCTCCTACGGCTTCGAGGAGGCCACCGGCGACGTGCAGCTCTGAAGCCCTCCGAGGCAGGACGCCAGGCGAGATCGAGCCGAACACCGTGACGCTGATGATCAGCCGAGGAGATCGGCCAGAAGACCGTCGGCGTCGTCCTGCTCGACGCCACCGACCGGGGCGGAACTGGCGAGCCTCGACAAGATCGAAGTCGCCATCATCGCTGTGAACGGATGCAGCCATGCCGGAACTGGACCAGAAAGCGACGTCGGTCTTCGCGGGCAAGGTGGTCCGCAAGGATCTGGTCCGCAAGGTGAAGGTCGGGGCCAACGTCCCGGTCTTCGTCCTGGAATACCTGCTCGGGAAGTACTGCGCCACCGACGACCCCGCCGCCATCGACGCCGGGCTGCGGGTCGTCAACAACACGCTCTCCTCGAACTTCGTCCGGCCCGACGAGGCGAACAAGGCCCAGTCGCTCGTCAAGGACAAGGGCAAGCACACCCTGATCGACAAGGTGAAGGTCCGCTACCTCTCCGACGACGACAAGCACTGGGCCGAGCTGGTCAACTTCGGCCACAAGAACGTCCACGTCCCCGAGCACTACCTGCGGGACTTCGACCGCCTGCTGATGGGCGGCATCTGGGCGCAGGTCGAGCTGAAGCACCAGTACGACGAGGAGGCCAAGGGCAAGCGGAGCCCGTTCTGGATCGAGGGCCTCAAGCCGATCCAGCTTGCCACCTTCGACCTCGACGAGTACCGGGAGTGCCGCCGCCAGTTCACGACCGACGAGTGGCTCGACCTGCTGATCCGCAGCATCGGCATGGAGCCGTCCCACTTCGACCGGCGGCTGAAGCTGCTCTTCCTGGTCCGGCTGCTGCCGCTCTGCGAGCACAACTACAACCTCGTCGAACTCGGGCCTCGGGGGACGGGCAAGAGCTACGCCTACCAGGAGCTCTCGCCCTACGCCATCCTGCTGACCGGCCCGACGACCGTCGCCAACCTGTTCTACAACATGGCCAGCGGGCAAGATGGGGCTGGTCGGCATCTGGGACGCCGTCGCCTTCGACGAGGTGGCCGACCTCCAGAAGATGCCCAAGGAGGTCGTCACGACGCTGAAGACCTACTGCGAGTCGGGCACGTTCGCCCGGGGCAAGGACGCCCTCTCGGGCATGGCCTCGCATCGCCATGTTCGGCAACACCAACCAGCCGGTCGAGGTGATGGTCCGGTCGTCGCACCTGTTCGCGCCGATGCCCGAGGTGATCCGGGAGGACATGGCGTTCCTCGACCGCATCCACTACTACCTCCCCGGCTGGGAAGTGCCGAAGATGCGGGTCGAGTTCTTCACCGACCACTACGGCTTCGTGGTCGATTACCTGGCCGAGGCCCTGCGGGAACTGCGCAAGCACAACTTCACCGAGGTCATCGACCGCCACTTCTCGCTCGGCTCGCACCTCAACGCCCGGGACGTGAAGGCGGTCCGCAAGACGGTCTCGGGGCTGGTCAAGCTGCTCTACCCGCACGGCGAGGTCTCGCGAGGACGAGCTGGCGGAACTGGTCGAGCTGGCCCTGGAAGGCCGGCGGCGGGTCAAGGAGCAGCTCAAGAAGATGGGCTCGTTCGAGTACCACCAGACCTCGTTCTGCTACATCGACAACGAGACCCGGGAGGAGCGGTTCGTCGGCGTGCCCGAGCAGGGCGGCCGGGACATGATCTCGACCGACCCGCTGGCCCCCGGCTCGGTCTACGCCGCCTCGGTGGACGACCAGGGCAAGGTGGGGCTGTACCGGCTGGAGGTCGGCTGCTCGCCGGGGACCGGCAAGCTGAAGATCGCCGGGGGCGTCGACGGCCCGATGAAGGAGTCGATCCAGCGGGCGTTCGCCTACCTCCAGGGCCAGAAGGTGAAGATGGGCATCGCCCAGCAGGTCGACACGACCGACTTCCACGTCGAGGCGATCGACCTGCTGAGCAACCGGGTGCCGTGCGAGGCGGGGATCGCCCTGGTGGTGGCGGTCTACTCGGCGATCAAGAAGCACTCGGTCGCTGCCGGGGCTGGTGGTCCTGGGCGACCTGTCGATCCAGGGGAACATCAAGTCGGTGCGTTCGCTGGCCGAGCCGCTCCAGGTCGGCGATGGACAACGGGGCGCGGCGGGCGCTGGTCCCGCTGGAGAACAAGCGGAACTTCCTGGAGGTCTCCGGCGACATCGTCGAGCGGGTCGATCCGGTGTTCTTCTCCGACCCGCTGACGGCGGCGATGAAGGCGCTGGGGATGACGTGACCATGCCCGACGAGCCGATCCGAGAGCCCGAGGAGATCCGCCGGGCCTGCGCCCGCAAGCTCAGGGTCGTCCAGGTCAGCGAGCACTTCCAGGCCATCCTCGGGTGCCTGCCGGGCGAGGACTGGACGACGCCCCGCCTGGTCGAGATGAGGATCACCCCCGATGGCCACCTGCTGGGCCGCTGCGACGGAGAGGAGTCGTACCGTGCCTTCCTGGGTGCCTCGGGGAACCTGATCCGGAACATCCACGGGGTCGCCCCGGTCGCAGAACTCGACGGCGACGAGGTGGGATATCTGGTGGCGAGAGTGGCAGAGGTCAAGAGGCAGCGGTGAGGCCGATGGCGGAACGTGAATGGCTCCGGCTCCCGGTCGTCTCCGCAGGGGCCGAGCATCTGGTGATGGGCCACCTGATGCGGCGGAACATCCTGGCGTACAAGGCCCCGCCGCACAACGAGGGCTACGACCTGATCTGCATCCACCCCGACCCGAGGCACATCCCCCGTCAAGGCGAACTGGCACAGGTCCGGGTCCAGGTCAAGAGTCGCTACGCCACCGACTGCGACCGGGGCTTCCCCGTCAAGGAGGCGAGCCTCGACGCCTTCGACTTCCTGGTCGTGGCGTTCCTGAACATCGGCAAGTTCTTCGGCAGGAACGACGGGAACGCCGGGGAGCGTGAGCCCGAGTTCTACACCCTGCCCAACGACTTCATCCGGATGCACCACCGGGCCACGTCCTCGTGGCAGAAGGTGAAGCTCCGCAACCTCGAAGCCGAGATCGAGCCGTTCAGGGGCGGGGCCGGCTTCGAGTTGATCGCCGGGGCGCTGGGCATCCCGAGGCCCACCAAGCGGAGGGCCGGGGCCGTCGTCGTCGAGGCCGAACCGGACGGCATCCCGGGTCGTCCCAAGCAAGCCGATCGGAAGACCACACCCAAGGGGTCACGGGGCCGCACGACATGAGCGACTCGATCGTCATCACGCCCAGGAGCCAGGAGATTGAGACGAAGAAGGTGAACATCAAAACCCTGTTCACCGACTTCTGGTTCCGGGTCCCCGAATACCAGCGATCCTACGTCTGGGGCCGGGAGGAGATCGACGAACTTCTGGACGACCTCCGGCATGCGATGGCGGCCGACAAGGACAAGGAGTACTTCCTCGGCTCGATCGTCCTCCAGAAGTACCCGCGCGTCAGCGGCCAACTGACCTACTCCTGCTACGACGTGCTCGGCGGCCAGCAGCGGCTCACGACGCTGTTCCTGGCGATGGCCGTGCTCCGGGACCTGGCGACCAACGACAAGCTGCGGGCCAACGCCGCCGAGGCGATCTTCCAGGAGGAGGACCCCTTCGCCAACCAGCCGGAGCGGATTCGCATCGAGTACCTGATCCGGGACGCCGTGGGCGACTTCGTGGACCGGCACATCAAGGCCCCGGGCGGGACCGACGACGAGGCGGCGCTGCGGGAGGCCGAGGCCCAGCCGAACGTCTCCCTGGCGAACATGGCCCAGGCCATGCTGTACCTGCGGGAATCGTTGGGGGGCATGCCTCCAGCCGAACTGAATCAGTTCGCCATCTACCTGTTCAACAAGGCCATCGTCATCTACGTCGCCTCGGAGACGCTGGAGGACGCCTTCCGGCTCTTCACCATCCTCAACGACCGGGGCATCCCCCTGTCCAACAGCGACATCCTCAAGTCGATGAACGTCGGGGCGGTCGCCGACCCGAACAAGCGGCGCAAGTTCGCCATCATGTGGGAGGAACTGGAGGGCGAGTTCGGCCGGGAGGACTTCGACCGGTTCCTGGGCCACGTCCGCACGACGGTCGTCAAGGAGAAGGCCCGGGAGAACCTGCTCCGGGAGTTCGAGCGGGTCTATGAACTGGGCATGCTCCCCAAGGGCGAGGCCACGCTCGACAAGATCCGGGCCTACCGGGACATCTATGCGAGCCTGATCTGGTTCGAGAACGAGGAGTTCGGCGGCGATTGCCGGCAGCGCAACCTCATCGCCGTCATGCGGGAGGGCCTGTCCACCGACTGGATTCCGCCCCTCCTCCTTTTCGTCGAGCGGTTCAAGCGGGAGGACCTGTTCCCGTTCCTCCGGCGGCTCGAATCGAAGGTGCTGGCCGACTGGATCATGCAATTGTCGCCGACGAGCCGCATCTCGAACACCCACGCCATCCTCCGGGCGATCGAGAAGGCGGGGTCGGCGTCGGAGGTCGTGGCAAACGACGGCATCTTCGCCTACGACCGAGAGGGCATCCGGGCGGCGCTGGCGGGGCCGATCTACGGCCGGAACTTCGCCCGGTACGTCATGCTGAGGCTGGAATACCACCTCCAGGACCGGAGCCAGCCGTTCCCCCCGTTCGTCCGCATCAGCGTGGAGCACGTCCTGCCCCAGAACCCGAAGGAGGGGAGCCGTTGGCTGGAGGTCTTCGGCCCGGAAGACCGGGAACGCTGGACCCACCGGCTGGCGAATCTGGTGCTGCTGAGCCGGATCAAGAACACGGAACTGAGCAATCGGGAGTTCGCCGAGAAGAAGCGGAAGTACTTCAAGTCGAGCCTGAACGTCTTCCCGAACGTGGTGAAGGTGATGCAGTATGACGACTGGACGCCCGGGGTCCTCGAAGGGCGGCAGGAGCAACTGCTCGACCTCCTGATGGAGGGGTTCAAGTGACGATCAAGCGGGCCGAAACCACGGTACTCCTGCCATGAACTCGCCCAAGGGCCACCTGCTGATCGCCTCACGGGAGTTCCTCAGTCCCTTCTTCACCCGCTCGGTGACGCTGATGCTGGAGCACGCCGAGCAGGGGGCGATGGGCGTCACGCTGTACCACCCGACCGATGCGACGGTCACCGATCGAGCCACGATCCGGCTTTCAGATCGGCTCCCCCTCGATGACGCTCACCTCGACCGCCGTCGGCACGATCCGCCTCAGCCGGAAGCCGCCGGCCTCCAGCAGCCCCCGGAACTCCTCCTTGGTCCGCTCGGCCCCGCCGTGGACGACCATCATGGTCAGGTCCATCAGCTTGCCGAACTGCGGCTCGTTGCCCGGCCCGATCACCCGCTCCACGACCAGCAGCCGGCCTGACTCGCCCATCGCCCGCCGGATGTTCCGGAGGATCGTGACGGCCCGCTCGTCGTCCCAGTTGTGAAGGATGTGCCGCAGCAGGTAGGCGTCGGCCCCGCCGGGGACCGACTCCAGGAAGTCACCGCCGACCGCCCGGCACCGGCCCCCGACCCCGGCCCCCTCGATCGCCTCGCCGGCCCGCCCGACCACCCCGGGCAGGTCGAACAACAGCCCCCGCATCTGCTGGTAGCGCCCCAGCACCCGGGCCAGGGTGCCGCCGTTGCCCCCGCCGATGTCGGCGAGGACGCCGACGCCCGAGAAGTCGTAGACCTCCAGCATCGCCGTCGTCTTGCGCTCGTTGAGTCCGGTCATGGCGTCGTCGAAGGTTTGGGCCTCCTCGGGGTGCCCGGCGAGGTGCTCGAAGTAGGTCTTGCCCGAGATCCGCTCGAATGCCGGCTCGCCGGTGCGGACGCTGCCGAGCAGGTCGCCCCAGGCCCGGTAGAAGCCGCCCATCATCCGGGCCGTGGCCCGCTGCGACCCGGGGACATCACCCCGGAGCAGGTCGGCCATCGGCGTCAGGGAGAACTTGCGGTCCTCCCCCTCGGCGAAGACTCCCAGGCTGGCCAGGGCACGCAACAGGCGATAGAGCGATCGGGGGAGCGTGCCGGTGGCATCGGCAAGCTCCTCGACTTTGCGAGGGCCATCCGCCAGGAGGTCGGCGAGGCCGAGTTCGGCGGCGACGTAGACCGCCTGGGAGGCGAAGTAGCCGGTGATCAGCCGTGACAGTTGGTCCCGGGGCGAGGGCTCGGACTCCGGAGTTGGCCGCAAAGATACTTCAGGCATCGGAACTCGGGTGCTGGATGTGATCGGGGCCGATCCGGAAGGGACCGCAGCCCCTTCCATCATTCTCCCTTGAGCCGCTCGCCGCACTGGTCGATGATCTGGGCGGCGACCTGATTGGGGCCATACCCGCCCGGCAACCGCACCAGGGGCTTGCCGTGGCGGTCGCAGTGCCGCCTCACCTCCCCGAAGGCGTGGCTCGACCAGCGGATCGCCAGCATCACCAGCGCCACCTCGGGCCGGGCGATGGCCGGCTCGAAGGTCGAGACCGCCTGGTGCTCCTTCGTCTCGACCCAGACCAACTCCCCCAGGCCCAACGCCGCCTCCAGCGCCTCCCGGGCCTCCGGTCGACACATCCCGCCGATCAGCACCACGCCCTTCCCGCCCAGAAGCCGGCGGGCCTCCAGGACCTCGGCGGTCGGCTCGGGTGCAACCGGTGTCTCCGTGGACGACTGGCGGGATGCCAGGAAGCGGTCGATCTCCCTCAGGACCAACCGGAAGCCCTCTGGCAGGTCGTCCCGGTCGGGCAGGTCGTCGATCACCGGCAGCAGCAGGTCCCGGAGGTCCTTGCTGCTGGGCGGCAGGCCCTCGTCGACCATCTCGTCCACGGCGTCGACGACATCCTGCCAGTCCTGGTCGGCATCGCCGCCCCGACTGACGGCCTCCAGGTGGTGGCGAAGCCGCTCGATCCGGTGTCGCTGCCGCCGGGCCTGCGGGTCGCCGCCGCCCTGTGACTCGATGCGGGCCAGCAGGTCGGGCCAGCCGCCAGGGTCGGCGAGGTCGTCGGCCCGAAGGTATCGCCTGATGAAGACCCGGTGCCGGGCGGCGGCCTCCCGGACCCACTCGTAAGCCGCCACTTGGTCCGGCTCGTCGGGCGCCTGGAGGCGCCCGAGGGCCGACCGCACTGCAGATTGGGCCTCGGCGAGCAGATGCAGCGCCTTCTCCAAACGGCCCCCGTGACAGGAGATGTCCCGGGCCAGTGCCGATGCCCCGGCGAGCGCCTCGAAGCAGCCGCCCAGGTCGTTGAGCAGGGCGATGTCCGGGGTCGGCGAGGAGTCCCCGGCATCCATGAAGTAGAAGGCGTCGACGAAACGGTCGGCCCACCCTGCGACCTCCGGGTCCCCCTGGTCACCCCCGGGAGCCCCCCCGGCCCCGATCCGACGGAGGCGGGACGCCGCCAGGCGAGCCCCCTCGGCCTTGAGCCGGCAGCGGGCCTCGATCTCGCCGAGGTCGGGTCCCTCGTCGATGGCGTCCATCCGGGGGAGTTCTGTCTCGGGAGGGGCCGGGCGAGATCGGCCCAGTGTCAGTTCGTGGAGCGGCTCAGGCTCCTGGGGGCCTTGGTCTTTGGCGGCTCTTGGCTCTTCGACAGTCGGTTGCTTCGGAGTCGGATCGGGTTGCGAGCCCGCATCCTGGTCGTCTTCTATGGCCTCGTCCCCGGTCGCCTCCAGGATCGACCGGGCCAAGGCCCGCAGGTCCGCTCGGAGTTCATCGTCCTCGGCGGCGAGGGCCAGGAGGCGCCGGGCCTCGGCCTCGATGATCTTCATCTCCCAGCCCGGCATCGCTGCCTCCGGACTCCATGCCGAGGATGTAAATTTCTCCTTGTGACCGCCCGCCGTCGAGCATAACCCTGCGGTTTGACGACGGGAACGGGGACGGCGACAATCGGCCCGTGGGGGCAGAGTTCCGGGACCCGGCTCCGGAGGGGATCACCGTGCCGACAACGCAGACGACCGGGAGGCGACATCGAGGACCTGGCCACGCCTCCTTGCTGGCCCTGTTCCTCGTGGCCGGGGCCTCCCCGACGACCTCGTGCCTCGCCCGGAACGAGCCCCGGCAGGCCACGCCGACCCCCGGGGCCACGCATGTCATCGTCGCCGAGGCCGAGTTCTACACCACCGGCCCGCAGCAGGGCCGCCCCCCCGACGGGGCGTTCCCCGAGGGGACGCAAGTCACGCTGATCCGGCGGGCCGGCAGCTACGCCCTGGTCAGGGCCGGCGATGGTGTCCGGGCCTACGTCGCCGCCGACGCCATCGAGCCGATCGGGGAGGGGGACGTGGCCATGAACGCCGATCTCCGTGCCGTCGTCGAGGGCAACACCCGCTTCGCCCTGGACCTCTACGCCCGGCTGGGGACGGAGCAGGACGGCAACCTCTTCTTCTCACCCGGCAGCCTCTCCACCGCCCTGGCGATGACCTATGACGGGGCCGGGGGCGAGACCGCCGAGCAGATGGCCGAGGTCCTCCACCTGCGCCTGCCCCGGGAGAGGCTCCACCCGGCCTTTGCTGCCCTGCAACAGACCTGGGAGGCCGACGGTGAGGGGGCCGGCTACCGGCTGAGCGTTGCCAACCGGCTCTGGGGCCAGCGGGACTTCGACTTCCGGGCCGACTACCTCGCCACGACCCGGCAGCACTACGGGGCGGAACTGGCCCGGGTCGATTTCGCCCGGCAGGCCGAGCCGGCACGTCAGCGGATCAACGCCTGGGTCGAGGAGCAGACCAATGGGAAGATCGCCGACCTGATCCCGCCCGGCGTCCTGGACGCCATGACCCGGCTGGTCCTGACCAACGCCGTCCACTTCAAGGGCGACTGGTCCGAGCCGTTCCGCAAGGAGGCGACGAAGGACGCCCCCTTCCACGTCTCGGCCCGGGAGCGGGTCGAGGTCCCGCTGATGCATCGGCAGGGCGACTACCGCTACTGGGCCGGCGACGGCCTCAGGGCGCTGGAACTGCCCTACGGGGAGGGCGACCTGGCGATGGTGGTCCTGCTGTCCGACGAGATCGAGGGGCTGCCGGACCTGGAATCCAGGCTGACCGCCGAGGACCTGTCCCGCTGGCTCTCGGGGCTGCGAGAGCGGGAGGTCCGGGTCTCCCTGCCCCGGTTCACGCTGGACTCGCAGTTCCAGCTTGCCGAGGTGCTGGGGGCGATGGGCATGCCCCGAGCCTTCACGACCGGCGAGGCCGACTTCTCGGGCATGAGCAGCGAGGAGGAGCTATCCCTCTCGGCGGTCGTCCACAAGGCATTCGTGGACGTGAACGAGGAGGGGACGGAGGCCGCCGCTGCCACCGGGATCGCCGTGGCGGCGACGGCGTTCGTGGAGCCCGAGGAGCCGGCGGTGTTCCGGGCCGACCACCCGTTCCTGTTCCTGATCCGGGATAGCCGGACGGGGAGCATCCTCTTCCTGGGACGATTGGTCGATCCCGAGGTCTGAGGGCTCTCTGGGACAGGAGACTGGCCGAGGGGAACCGACGATGGATGATGGTCCTGAGACGGCCTGCCGCCGGGTCCAGATCGTCAACGCCTACGGGCTCCACATGCGGCCCGCCACCAAGTTCGTGGCCCTGGCGAGCACGTTCCAGTCCGAGGTCCGGGTCGAGCACCAGGGGACCTGGGTCGACGGCAGGAGCCTGCTGGAGATGACGTGCCTGGCCGCCGAGTGCGGCACGACGATCGGCCTGGAGGCCCGTGGCCCCGACGCCGAGCAGGCCCTCGACGCCCTGGCTGAACTGGTGGGGGCGGGCTTCCACATGGACTACGAGGACGACTGATCGACGATCCGGGACGAGCCGAGCAGCATCGAAGCGGGCATGATGCCCGACATTCCCGCCGATCGTGCGGACAATTCAGCCGATGAGTGACCGATGGCATCCGACGACAGCAAATCGGCCCCTCCCCGCTTCGAGATCGGGGCCAGGGTCCGGGTCAAGCCGGGCGTGGCGGCACCCGACTACGAGGACATCCCGCTGGGCGGCTGGACCGGGACCATCACGGGGATCGAGCAGGACGAAGGCCAGGTCGTCTACGAGATCGAATGGGACCAGAAGACCCTCGGGGGCATGCATCCGGTCTACCGCAAGCGAAGTGAGCGGGACGGGCTGGCCCTGGAGTCGATGTGGCTCGACGACGAGGACCTCGAAGCCGATGACGGCACGCCGGTCCCGATCGAGCAACCGACCGAGATCAAGACGCCGCCGCTCTCGACGAAGGACCAGGACGATCGGGTCCGCATGGCCCTCGGCCTGACCCACGACGACCCGCTCCCCGAAATCGACCACGAGGCCCTCCGGGCCTACCATCGCTATCTCTCGGAGCACCTGAGGTTCCCCTTCACCGCCATCTACGGCGAGGAGGCGATCGGCTCCTACTCCCGGAAGCGGGCGACGATGACCGTGACCGGGCTGCTCGATCCCGGGGGCGGCGGCCTCGTCGAGGAGTTCGGTCTGATCTGCGTGGGCCGGGATCGGGACGAGGAGATCGAGGTCCCGCTCGGCGAGATCGAGGTCAGGAAGAAGGACCCGAACGCCAGGCTGGTCTCCGACTACGCCTACTGGTTCCACAACTGGCCCGCTCGGCCTTGGGATGCGGATTTCGAGGGCCGACTGCCAAGGCCGTGGGGGTTCCTCAAGACCGTCATCTTCTGCGGCATCGCAGGCGGCCTGCTGGGGGCGACGATCGGGGCGGCCCTCGAAACGATCCGTGGGGCCGGGCCGGCGGCGATGATCGGCGGGATTCCCCTGGCCTTGATCGGGGCCTTGCTCCTGGGTCGGTACGGGTCGCTCTTCGGGGCGGTGAATCGGGTCCGCTCCGGTGCGTTGCTCGGAATCGTTCTCGGACTGGTCGTCGGCGGCCTCCTCGGGGTGCTCGCCGGGTTGCTGGTCGTGGCGTTGCCCTGGAGCCTGCTCGGCCTCATCGCCGGGCTGATCGTAGGTCCTCATCTGGTGGCGAAGCGATGGCGGCGGCCGGGACGGCTCCTGGGTGCCGTCCTGGGGATCTGCGGCAGCATCGCCTTCGTGGCATGCCGGAACGATCCGGATCGGGCGACGGCGGGCGTCATCTCCGGGTTGCTCATCGGGACGATCGCCGGGGCCGGGTTCTTCATCGCCCTGACCGGATCGTTGTCCCTGTTGCTGGCGAGGCCGATGGGGTCCGACCGGATGGATGATGGGCCGGGCGAGCCGGACGGCGATGATGAGGCCGGAATCCTGCCGCTGAGGCCGACTTCGAGGAGGCGTCGATGAGCAAGGGGAGACGGCGGGATCGCAACAACGATGACCTGATCGAGGCCGCCCAGGGACAACGGTCGAACATCCTGGGCCTCTACAAGCTCTTCGAGGACAAACGGCCCGTGATGGTGTTCGACCTCCAGGGCGGGAAGATTTATGCGTATCCCTACGAGGAGTTCAGGGACGAACTGAATCAGCGGTCTCGGGGCATCCTGGAATCCCAGTACGAGCGGGCGATCGTCGAGGACAAGATCGTCGTCTTCGTGCGGGACGACGAGACCCGGAGGTTCGTGTCGATATCATTCGACAACGAGTGAACCGAGCCCATCGGCCACAGAGGGGGGGCCTCCCCGATGAGTCAGGAGTTCCGACGCCGCCTGGAGGAGGTGATGTCCCTGATCCCTTGCCCCGTGTCGGGGTGCTGGTTCGTCCACGGGGCCGAGACCGCCTACTCCTATGACCCGGACGGCGAATGCCACGTCCTGGAGGTCTGGCCGGCGGGCGTCGAGGAGGCCGTCGAGCCCGAGGGGAACGGCCACGAGCGGGCTGAACCCGACATCCTCTACGAGTTGGCCGAGTTCGACTTCACGGAGTTGGTGAAGCAGGTGCCGCTGGAGCACTTCCACTTCAGCCAGCGTCGGGCGGTCTTCGAGATCGGCTGGAAGGAGTCCGGACAGGACTTGGAACTGCGGGTCCACATCGAGCCCGAGGAGGCCGAGGAGGATTCGTGATCGTTGATATCCCTGGCGATCCGACGAGGCGACTTTCGTGCATCCGGGAGGCCCTCGGGGTGGGCGTCGGCGTCGATCTCCCGGATGATGTACCTCGATCGACCGGCAGGCGCCCGAGCATCCCGTCGCAGCCGAAACACGAGCAGGAGCGGCTACGTGGCCCGGACCAAGCAACGACCCGGCAAGGAACCCTCGATCCCGGCGACGGCCCGCCCGGCGTATGACGCCATCGTGGGCCTGACCGACGCCTTCTGCCGGGAGCACCTGACCGAGGAGTATGAGGCGATGTGCCGGAAGCTGGCGGGCGTGCTGGCCCGCAAGCGGCCCTCGCCCCTGGTCGGCGGCAAGCCCGAGACCTGGGCCTGCGGGATCGTCCGCACGATTGGCTGGGTCAACTTCCTCGACGACCGCAGCAACACGCCGCACCTGAAGCTCACGGCCATCGACAAGGCGTTCGGGGTCGCCGAGAGCACCGGCCAGGGGAAGTCGAAGGCGATCCGCACGATGCTGAAGATCCGCCAGTTCGACCATCGTTGGACGCTGCCCAGCCGGCTGGAGGACAGCCCGATGGTCTGGATGATCGAGGTCAACGGCCTCGTCCTGGATGCCCGGCGTCTGAGGCGGGAGATCCAGGAGGAAGCGTACCGGAAGGGGCTCATCCCGTACATTCCCGCCGATCGGATCGCCGAAAGCGAGCAATGACCTCGGGACGCCGGGGACTTGAGCGATAGGTCCTGAGAGAATACCGATGGACCGACGCAAGCCCGAAGGCCGGTGAGGAGGGAAAGCCCGTCACCGGGGACCTCCCACCGGAAGCTGAGGAGCCCTGCCATGACCGCCCGCTGGTCCTTGATGCTGTTGCCGACGATCGCCCTGGTCACCCTCCCAGGGCCGGCATGGTCCGACGACGGCCCACCCGTCCCGGATCAACCCCGGGAGCCGACCCCGACGCTCACCATCGAGGGCAATCGGTTCCTCCTGGACGGCCGCCCGTTCTCAATGTGGGGCATCCGGACCGCCAGCGGCACGCAGGACGACGCCCAGTGCGACCACCTCGTCGCCCAACTCGACGACTACAAGGCCCACGGCGTCAACACCGTCGCCGTCTATTACATGGGCTGCCGGGGCGGCAACTACGACCCCTTCTCGCCCGACGGGACGCAGGTCGACCCGGGCCATCAGGACCGGATGGAGCGGATCATCCAGGCCTGCGCCGAGCGGGACATGGCGGTCGTCGTCGGCCTCTTCTACCAGCACGCCCCACTCGGCCTGCGGGACGCCGATGCCGTGCGCAACGCCGTCCGCACCGCCACCAAGGCCCTGGAGCCCTACGGCAACGTCATCATCAACATCGCCAACGAGCAGAACTCCCACGGCTGGGCCGACACGGCGGATGTCTACGACTTCCGGTACCCGCAGCGGATCATCGAACTCTGCCGGCTGGTCAATGAGGTTGACCCGGATCGGATCGTCGGGGGCGGCGGCTACGACCACGAGAAGAACATCGTCATCGGCAGGTCGCCGGAGGTCGATGCGCTGCTGTTCGACACGGCGGGGCCGGACCCCGACTCGGGGACGCTCTACGACCGGTTCGTGGCGGCGGGGATCGAGGGCAAGCCGATCGTCAACGTCGAACTCTTCGGCGGCTGGACCGGGCAGTTCGAGCGGGGCATCTTCCCCGAGGAGGTCCGTCGGGCGTACCTCCGGGAGGTCGAGGCCGCTGCCGCCCGCCCCGGCCTGTCGGTCTTCTTCCATAACAACCTCTGGTGCCAGACAGAGCCGATGAGATACGACCTGGCGGGCACGGGCACGGAGGATGACCCCGGCATCCGCTGGTACTTCGAGGCCGTGCAAGCAAAGGTCGAGCGGTAGGGAGAGGAGGGATCGAGGGCGCCGGCCATCGCCCGCCTGTGATGCAACGTGCGGGTGAGGACCGGCCCCCGTGTTCAGGCAGCCGCCAGGCCGGCTCCCGCCAATTCCGCCTCAACCAGGGCGACCGGCGAGCGCGTCGGCCGGACCCCCGCCAGGGCGAAGCCCGCCCCGGACAGCAGCGCCCGGAACTCGGCCTCCGTCCGCTCCTTGCCGCCGGTCATCACCAGCATGTTCAGGTCGCCGAAGTGCCCGAACGACGGCCCCTCGCCCTCGCCCAGCACCGACTCGACCAGCAGCAGCCGACCGCCCTCGGCCATCGCCCGGCGGATGTTCCGGAGGATCGCCAGGCTCCGCTCGTCGTCCCAGTCGTGGACGATCCACTTCAGGACGTAGAGGTCGCCGCCCTCGGGGACCGCCTCGAAGAAGTCGCCGCCGACGACCCGGCAGCGGCCCGAGAGCCCCTCGGCGGCCAGCCGGCCCGTCGCCCCCTCGACGACCTGCGGGGCGTCGAAGAGGACGCCCTCGGCGTCGGGGTTGGCCCTGAGGATCGACGCCAGCAAGCCGCCGTGCCCGCCGCCGACATCGACGACCTTGCGGTACGGCGTGAAGTCGAAGGAGTCCAGGACCGCCGCCTCGACGGCGGCCGAGCCGGCGGTCATGGCGTCGTTGAAGACGGCCGCATCCTCGGGGTTCCGGGCGTAGTAGTCGAAGACCGGCATGCCGTGGATGTAGTCGAAGGCCGTCCGGCCCGTCTCGACGCTGTATCGGAGCCCGCTCCAGGCCCGGTAGTGCTCGTTACCCAGCACGGCCATGAGCATGGCCCGCATCGAGCCGGGGATGCCGGTCCGCAGGGTCTCGCCCAGGGGCGTCAGGGCGTAGCGGTCGCCGTCCCGCCGGAACACGCCGACACCGGCCAGCGCCCGGAGCAGCCGGTCGAGCGAGGGGGCATGGGTGCCGGTGGCCCCGGCAAGTTCCTCTGCGGTGAGGGGCCGGTCGTGGAGGTGGTCGGCGAGGCCGAGCCGGGCGGCGGCGTGGATCGCCTGAGCGGCCCAGAAGCCGAGGATGACCTGGAGCATGCGGTCCTGGGGCGACGGGTCGTCGGTGACCATGGGGTCTCCGGCAGCGGGTTGGACCGGGACCGATGCCACGGGGGTGGGCGGCGTCGGTCCCGAGGTCGGGATGGGAAAGGTCGGGCAAGCTACCCCGGGGCGACCGGCTCGGCAAGGCCAACGAGCCGGCATGGTCCGGTCATGCTCACGGCCTCCTCGCCGAGATCAAGGCCCCCTGCGTACACGACGAGGTGCGGTAGCCCGTCCAGCCGTGGACCATGGCCCCGACGAACCCCGCCTCCTCCAACATCCCCAGGAGCGACCGCTCCCACACGGCGCCGGCGAGTTCGCCGGGCGGGGGATCGGGGCGCGTCACCTTCGGCCTCCGGTCGAGGGTCGGTTCGAATGTCCCGAGGATACCGCTCCTTTGACCGGATGGGCAGGCGGCGGGACAATCGGGGCGGGTCGCAACGCCTATCCGCCCGGGATGCTCCCGACTTCATGGACCGGAATGACAATGAGACTCGCCACCTACCTGTCCTCGACGATCCTGGCATTGTCCTCGATGAGCCTCGCCATGGCCGCACTCGCCGACGACGGCAGGCGCACCCTCTTCGACTTCTTCGGCCCCGACGCCGCCCGGGCGTGGCGTCCGGTCAACGACGACGTGATGGGCGGCGTCTCGGACGGGCGGTTCGAGGTCACCGACCGGGGCACCATGGCCTTCTCCGGGACGCTCTCGCTGGAGAACGACGGCGGCTTCGCCTCGGTGCGGTCCCGCCCCGACGACCTCGGGCTCGACGCCGACGACACGCTGCTGATCCGCCTGAAGGGGGATGGACGCAGTTACCTGCTGAACCTCTACGTGCCCACGTCCCGCACCGCCTTCTCCTACCGGGCCGACCTGCCGACCGAGGAGGGCGAGTGGGCCGAGGTCCGCATCCCGATCCGGGACTTCCGGGCCACCTCGTTCGGCAGGGAACTGCCCGACGCCGGCCCCGTCGATGCTCCAAAGGTCAACTCGATCGGCTTCATGATCGCCGACGGGATGCCGGGGCCGTTCGCGCTGGAAGTCGCCTGGGTCGAGGTGATCGACGGCGAGGCGGCCGGTCGACTCGGGGACTCGCCCTGAGCGAGGGACGCCGCTCGAAATCAGGTCGGGCTCCGGGGACGCAGCGATGAACGTCCAGACCGACACCGCCTACCGGCACACGCAGCGGGGATACTGGCACCTGCTGCTCGACGGCTTCGGGGTGCTGATGATGGCCCTCGCCGTGTTCTCCGGGGAGCCGTACGCCGCCCGCCTGCTGTTCCTGGGCATGGGGGCCATGTTCCTGCTCCTCGGCTCCTCCTTCAGGAATCTGACCGTCGAGGACCGGGGCGACCGCCTCTCCGTCCGCTTCGGCCCGATCCCGCTGTTCCGCACGAGCGTCTCGTATGACGACATCCGGGAGGTCGAGGTCGGTCGGACGCTCCTGCTGGAGGGCTGGGGCGTCCACCTGAGCCCCCGGGGGGGCTGGGTCTGGAACATCTGGGGCCGGGAGTGCGTCATCATCCGCCGCCGTCGCCGGTGGACGCTACGGGTGGGGACGGACGATGCGGAGGGGCTCGCCGAGTTCCTGAGGTCCCGGATCGGGGTCGTTGACGAGGCGTGAGCCGGAGCATGAGGAGTTGGGCCGGGACCGGACGTTGTTCCTGGTCTTCGACGGTCGTATGCCGGTGGGCGCCGAGCCGGTCCCATCCTCGGCCTGTCCTGGACGCTGAGCTTGCGTCGTCGGGAGCCCATCGGGGGAATGGCGGATGACCGACAAGCGGACGATCTACCTCGCCTCGGTCGCCGTCTGGTTCGCCCTTGGGCTCATCGCCTTCGCCGTCGGGGCCGTGCGTGAAGTCGTGCTGGGTCCGAGGGTCGGCGAGCCGGCCCCCCATGTGCTCGGGACGCTGATCGCCGTCGGGCTGATGGCCTTGGTGATCGTCGCCTTCATCATGAGGGTCGCACGGTCGTGCTCGACCCTCGAACTGGTCCTGATCGGCGTGCTCTGGACGGCGATGACCGTCGCCTTTGAATTCGGCTTCTTCCATCTGGTGATGGGCGTACCGCTGGGGGACCTGCTGGCCGACTACAATGTCCTGCGGGGGCGAATCTGGGTGCTCGTCCTGGCGACGATGCTGCTGGGGCCGGTCGTCGTCGGCACGGTCATCCGCCGGGGGGAGGCGGCGACCTCCCCGGGCCGACGGCCTCCCTCGGACGCAGAGCCGCCTCGACGAGGAGCCCGATGACCCATGGGCCTCTACTCCCGCCACGTCTTCCCCCGGCTCTGCGACCGGGCGATGCGCAGGCCCGAGATGGCCCGCCTCCGCAGCGAGGTGCTGTCCGACGTGGGCGGGGATGTGCTGGAGGTCGGCTTCGGGACCGGGCTGAACCTGGAGCACTACCCCGGGCACGTCCGGCGGATCACCGCCGTCGATCCAGGAGAGGGCATGGCCCGAGTCGCCCGCAAGCGGCTCAGGGACAGCCGGATCGGGGTGGACCACCGGGTCGGGTCTGCCGTGGCGTTGCCCTTCGAGGACGACACCTTCGACTGCGTGGTGAGCACCTGGACGCTGTGCAGCATCCCCGAGATCGGGCAGGGCGCTGTCTGAGGTCTGTCGTGTGCTCAGGCCGGGGGGCCGGTTCCTCTTCCTGGAGCATGGCCTGGGCGACGAGCCCGGCGTGCGGGGCTGGCAGCGGCGGCTGACCCCGATCCAGCGGCGGCTTGCCGACGGCTGCCGGCTGGACCTGGATGTCGAGGCCGTGGTCCGGGGCCAGCCGTTCGGGCACGTCGAGGTGGAGCGGTTCTTGCTGGAGGGGACGCCCCGGCTGCTCGGCTCGATGTACCGGGGCGCGGCGACGAAGTGAGCTTGGAGTTCCCCTTTGGCGAGCGGCGTCACGCCGACTTGCTGTCGACCTCCTTGCCGTCGCCCAGGTCGATCAAGTCGGTGAGGCGACCCCGCAGGTCCTTGGACTCGGTTAGGGTCAGGTCCGGGGCGCAGAGCCGCTCCAGCAGCCCATGCAGGGCCTCGATCCGATCCTCATGCTCCGAAACGCTGCCCATGTCCACTCCCCGCTCGGCCTCGATCCTGGACAACTTCGACCACGGAGAGGAACCGTAGATCCTGTCGCAGCCCAAGGCAACTCGCCGGCCGCAGGTTCGTCGTCCCTGGACGAGCCATACGGCCCGGGGCACAATCGGGGCCGTGACGACGCCCGACCAGGACCACCCCGGCGACCTTCGGGAGATGCCGACCCCGTGACGCTCCATCCCTTCCTCTCGACCGTCATCGCCCTGTGCCCGGCCTTGCCCCACGACGATGCCGGGCCGTCCCCACCGGATGCCGGTCCCGTCCGGTTCGAGGGCCGCTACGCCGGTCACCTCCAGGGCATCTGCGCCGACGACCAAGGTCACCTCTACTGGTCGTTCACCGTCGAACTGGTCAGGACGGATTCCGCCGGCAAGGTGATCCGCAGCGTGCCGGTCGCAAGCCACCACGGCGACCTCTGCCTCGTCGGCGATCGGCTCTACGTCGCCGTCAACCTCGGGGCCTTCAACCGGCCCCCCGGCGAGGCCGACTCCTGGGTCTACGTCTACGACGCAACCACCCTGGAGGAACTGGCCCGCCACCCGGTCCCCGAGGCCGTCCACGGCGCCGGCGGGATCGCCCACCACGACGGACGATTCCTCGTCGTCGGGGGGCTACCCCCGGGGACGGACGAGAACTACGTGTACGAGTACGACGAGTCGTTCTCCTTCCGCCGCCGCCCCGTTTTGCCGAGCGGGTACACGCTGATGGGCATCCAGACGGCGGCGTTCGCCGAGGGGGCCTGGTGGTTCGGCTGCTACGGGGACCCCCGGGTCCTGCTCAAGGCCGACGAGGACCTCCGGCTGCTCGGGCGTCGGGACCTCGACGCCTCGCTGGGGATCGTGGGCGTCGGGGGCGGGAGGCTGCTGGTCGCCGAGGGGCTCCGGGACGAGGATGGGTACTCGGGCGTCGTCCACCCGTACGAGGTGGATGCGGGAGATGGTCTGCGGCGGATCGGGCCGGAAGCACGCTGAGGGGTCGATCATGGGGCGAGGGGGACGACATAGACGAGTGGGGCGGCGGGCATTCCTCTCGGGGGGCGTCCTGGTCCTGGGGGCGGCGACCATGAGCGGGCGACCGGCCGACGGCGACGAGGGGGATCGTCCCGCCCTGCGGTTCGGCCTGGTCACCGACCTGCACTATGCCGACAAGCCGACCGCCGGCACCCGGCACTACCGGGAGACGCCGGCGAAGCTCGCCGAGGCCGCCGACCTGTTCCGCCGGGAGCCCATCGAGTTCCTCGTCGAACTCGGGGACCTGATCGACGCCGCCGACTCGGTGGAGGTCGAACTGGGCTACCTCGACCGCATCGACCGGGACTTCTCGGCGATCTGCCCGAGGCGCTATTACGTCCTGGGCAACCACTGCGTCGACACGCTGACCAAGGGCGAGTTCCTGGGCCGGGTGGGGCAGGAGCGGTCGTACTTCTCGTTCGACGCCGGGGGTTGGCACTTCGTCGTGCTCGACGCCTGCTTCCGGTCCGATGGCGAGCCGTATGGGCGGAAGAACTTCGAGTGGACCGACCCGAACATCCCCGCCCACGAGGTCGAGTGGCTGCGGGCCGACCTCGCCTCGGCGGCGGGGCCGGTCATCGTCTTCGTCCACCAGCGGCTCGACGTGGGCAGCCCCTACGGGGTGAAGAACGCCGCCGAGGTCCGATCGGTGCTGGAGGGATCGGGCAGGGTACGGGCGGTCTTCCAGGGGCACAGCCACGAGAACGACGTGAATGAGATCGGCGGCATCCCCTACGTCACCCTGGTCGCCATGGTCGAGGGGTCGGGGGCCGGGAGCAGCGGCTACGCCCTCGTGGAGGTCGGCGAGTCCGGGGCGATCCGGGTCCGGGGCTTCCGCAAGCAGGCGGATTACTCCTGGGAGGCGTGAGCGATCGGGGGTGGAAACCGGGCACGACGCCCGGACGCACGCCGTCCTCGACCGGGGTCATCAGGCGAGAGCAGCCGAGGGGTGGACCCCCGGGACGAAGCCGGCCCGGATCGCCGCCACGGTCGATCTCGGAGTGAGGACGGTGACGACCGCCCCCCTGGGTTGGGGCCTGCGGCCCGTGTAGCCCGCCGGCGACCAGCACAGCAGTTTGCCGCCCCAGAGCAGATAGGCGTCCTCGTCCTGAGCCCCCGGGGCGACCAGCACCCCGTCCGGCAACTCGTCCAGGTTTGCCTCGTAGGTCCGCTTCGCGCCACCGTGGCCGAGCCGGTCGGCGTGGAGCCGGTCGTCGATCTCGGTGGCCTTGGGGATGTCGCCCGCCCATCGCCCCGGATTCCCCGAGGCCCAGGCGTCCCGGAAGGCGATGTATCTGGCCCGCTGGCATTCGGCACAGGGCCGGTGGCCAGCCGCCAGGCCGGTTGCCTCGTCGAGGAAGAACAGTTCCGTGTACCGCCCGGGGGCCATGACCTGCCGGCGACGATCCTTGAACTCCAGCACGCAGAGAATCCACCGCCGCAACGCCCAGGTTCGCCTGATCCGTCCCCGGGCGTCGTGGAGCAGGCCCCGGTTGCCCATGAGCGTGCCCCGCTCGGGGACGGCGACGATCTCGCCATGCGGGGTGACCCGGTTGCGCCTCGGCATGCGTCCCACCCGACGTGACTCCGTGATCGGATTCGGCAGGGTACGACCGATCCGGCGTTCACGGCAAGGTCCTCCGGCCTCGCACCGTCGATTCCCCGTGACCGGGGCGATCGTTACGATGGCCTTCAGGTCGTGAACATGGTCAAGCGGGTGGCGACACGATGGACGGACCTGATTTCGTGGATCTTATCCTGGCACGGCTACGCCCTCTGGGGGAACTCTCCAGCAGGGCAATGTTCGGCGGGCATGGGCTCTACTGGCAGGACGTGATCTTCGGCATCCTGTACCGGGACCGGCTCTACCTGAAGGTAGACGAGCAGTCGAAGCCGGACTTCGAGGCCAGAGGAATGCAGCCGTTCCGGCCCAACGAGCGGCAGACGCTCAAGTCGTATTACGAGGTGCCCCCGGACGTGCTCGACGACCCGGAGGCGCTGCTGTCGTGGGCCACGGAGGCGATCCGGGCGGCACAGGCGACCGAAATACCTCGGCGTCGATCGCCTTGAGATGCTCCCGAGTCGCCTCGATGACGCCGGGTGCCCCCTTGTGAGATCGGAGGTTGATATGGCCAAGAAGAAGGCCGAGAAGCGGATTACCAAGTCGGACTTCCTCCGCAAGGCCCTGGACAAGAACCCCGACCTCGACCTGGGGCAGATCAACCGCCGCTGGGCGAAGGCCGGTCACCCCGGCGAGATCAGCGGCGCCCTCTTCTACAAGGTCCGGCGTGACCTCGGCATCCGGACCGAGTGGACCTGGGTCCAGGAGGACGAGGCGAAGCTTCAGGGATCGAAGTCCCCCAAAGCCACGGGGAACGTCTACCAACTCAAGGTGACGCTCCGGGACATCCGCCCGCCGGTCTGGCGGCGGCTCCTGGTCCCCGACTGCTCGCTGGCGAGGCTCCACGAGGCCATCCAGGTCGCCATGGGCTGGGCGAACTACCACCTCTACTCCTTCGAGGTCGGCGACGAGAGTTTCACCGACCCGAGGGGCGCCGCCGAACTCGACATGGAGGACGCCGGTCGGGCCAGGCTCAGCGACATCATCCCCAAGGAGAAGGCGAAATTCGGCTACACCTACGACTTCGGCGACAACTGGGACCACGAGGTCCTGGTCGAGAAGGTCCTGCCGCCGGGGGAGGGCCAGCCGTACCCGGTGTGCGTGGACGGCAGGCGGGCCTGCCCGCCGGAGGACGTGGGCGGGCCGTGGGGCTACGCCGAGTTCCTCGATGCGATCCGGGACCCGTCGCACGAGCAGCACGAGGAATTGCTGGAGTGGGTTGGCGGGGAGTTCGACCCCGAGTCGTTCGAACCGGATGCGGTCAACAGAGACCTGCGGCGGCTGAAGTGTTGAGGGGGGCGACCATGAGCGAGCACCAATCCCGATGGGTCGAGGTCGAGGGCGGGCGGGTTCACTCCCTCCTCGCCGGTCCCGAGGGCGGTCGCCCGATCGTCCTGCTGCACGGGGCCAGCTTCTCCTCGGCGACGTGGGCCGAGATCGGCACGCTGGAGGCGTTGGCCGGGGCCGGATACCGGGCTTACGCCGTGGACCTGCCCGGCTACGGCCAGTCGTCGCCGAGCCTGGGTACGCCCCGGACCTGGCTGCGGGTTCTGATCGACCTGCTGAAGATCGAGAAGCCCGTGGTCGTCTCACCGTCGATGAGCGGGCGGTTCTCGCTGCCGCTGGTGACGGAAGACCCGGAGCGGATCTCCGGCTTCGTGGCGGTCGCCCCGGTGGGCATCCCGCACCACCAGGAGATGCTGGATCGCATCACCGCCCCGGTGCTGGCCATCTGGGGCGAGCACGACACGATCGTCCCGCAGGGGCAGGCCGACCTGCTGGTCAACTCCGTGAAGTCGGGGAGGAAGGTCGTCATCCCCGGCGGCAGCCACGCCCCCTACATGAGCGACCCTGCGGCCTTCCACGCCGAACTGCTCAGGTTCCTGGGCGAGTTGCCGTGAGGGACTGGGACACCAGAGCGGAGTCACGGCGGGGAGTCGCCAGTGTCCCGATCTACTCCTCATCCGGTCCCCGACGCCGCCTGCGACGGTCCTGCAATGTACCCCCTGACGATCCGGCATCATCCTGGGCGATGTCGGTCTTCAGATGCTATACCCCCCGAGTCGCCCCTCGATGGACCCGATGGCTGTCACGATCCTCGCCGCCCTGGGGACCCTCTCGGTGATCGGTGCCCTGGCCCTCGCCCTGAGGCGATCGAGGGGCACCGACCGCTTGTCGTCCGTCGACCCGGACGGGAGTGCGACCACGACGGGACAGAAGGACTGGATCGTCGCCTTCGTCTGGGCCAGGGAGCACGCCACCCCCGAGGAACTCCGGGCGCTCGGCGAGGCCCTCGACGCCTGGATGCCGCTTCACCCGCTCGTGACCAGGATTCTCGGCCTGGAGTCGCTCCTGGCGGGCAAGTATCCGCTTCCCGACGGGCCGACGCCCTACGTCGAGGACCCGGACGGGGAGCCGATGCCGGTGCCATGCCGCAAGGAGGGAGAGATCGGCGTCGAGATCCGAAGGATGTCGGTCGTCGATCCCTGGGTCTACTGCCCTGCGCTGGTGTATGCCCTGGAGGGGATGGAGAGCACGAGGGCGATCGAGAGCCTGAAGCGGGCGATCCCGCCGGGATTGGTCAGCGACATCGGCTACTCATTCTTCTGACGGTGACGGAGGCGATCACTTGGCCCCGGGGCGGTCGGTCGATCTCCTTCCGGGACCCCTCGGGGAACTCAGTCGAGCTTGTCACACCGCGGCTCGGGGGGCTGCCGGGCGGGTGGTAGGACGACCTGCCTTGCCGGGTTGGTCGCCTGCCCCTACAACTCCCTCGGACAATGGGACTTGCTGCCATCAACCGGGAGGCGACCATGAAGGCGACGTTCGGGGCGGGGTGTTTCTGGGGCGTCGAGGAGGCATTCCGGCAGATCCCGGGGGTCACCGACACGGCGGTCGGCTATACGGGCGGGCACACGGAGCGCCCACCTACGAGGCGGTCTGCACCGACCGGACCGGGCACGCCGAGGTCGTCCAGGTCGACTACGACCCGGGCCGGGTGGGCTACGGTCGGCTGCTTGAGGTGTTCTGGTCGATTCACGACCCGACCCGGTGGGACGGGCAGGGATTGGACATCGGCTCGCAGTACCGCTCGGCGATCTTCTACCACGACGAGGATCAGCGGAGGGAAGCCGAAGCCTCCAGGGACGAGGTGCAGGCGAGCGGTCAATACCGGCAACCGATCGCCACGGAGATCACGCCGGCGTCGACATTCTGGCGGGCCGAGGAGTACCACCAGCGCTACCTCCAGAAGACCGGCGGCCCGGGGTGCCACATCTGACGATCGATCGATCCGACCCGAAGCGAGCGCCACTCACGGACGAGGAGGACCAACGGGCGTGCCCCATGCCCGATGGTCATCGGGCGGCGGCGTCGAGCGCCTGCGGGCTCGGATCATCGGGCCGGAGAATCTCGTGGAGGTCGTCTTGAGCCGCTCGTCGCTCGTCCGTCTCCTCCTCTTCCTCCTCGCCGCCTGGGGCGTCCTGTTCACGGCGATGCTGAGCCACTTCGTCCTGACGACCGAGGAGAACCCGGACGGCCGGGCGATCATCAGGATGGCGGTCGCACTGGTCCTCATCTGGTGCGTCCTCGGTGGCTCGCTCATGTATCTGCTCCGGGACCGCTTCGTCGCATGGGCGAGGCGAATCCCCCTGGGCTGGCGTACCCGGTTCGCCCTGCTCTGCACCGGCTTCGCCCTGCTGGAGGAGGCGGGGACCACGACGCTGACCAACCTCGCTCCCCTGTTCGGCGGGGTCACCGACGCCGCCCGGATCACCGCCTCGGCGAACTACCTGGAGGTGGTCCTGCTGAACTCGGTGGTCGTGTTCGTGCCCATGTTCGTCGCCTGGGCCTGGCTGCTGTCCCGCAACGACTACCGGCCTGCGGAGGTCCTGCTCCTCTTCGGACTCGCCGGTACGCTGGGCGAGCCGGAGAGAAGGCCAGGTAGGACTCCTGATCCCGGTAGTCGGGGCGGATCTTGTCCTCTGCCTCGACGACCCAGTGGTGGAGGGTACGACCCTTCCTGGCGTTTCTCGGTGAATCTCCATGCGATTCGGCCCGAGCCCGGGTCGCCCGGTTCTCGTTGCGCTTCAGCGCCAACTCCGAACTTGCCGGGGAGGAGTACCTCCAGGCGTCTGGTCGCCTCGGACTTGGCCTTGCGGCGATCAGCGTAACTCGCCCTCGAACCAGTCGGGACGCAGGGCACGGATCTGACGATCGAAATCGGGGTCGTACTCCGGGTGCGTCGGATCAGTGTAAGCCTCCAACGCTTCAGCGAGGTTGGATTCCTCCTTGTCGGCTCGGGCGAGGGCTTCCTCCACTTGGCGGCTGGTCAGCTTGCCGGACAGGCCGAGTTGCTTGGCGGCCTGACGAAGTTCTGCGGGAGTCATCGGAATATCTCTTGGGTGCAATAATTGGACTTCCTCGTCGACGGCAGCGGTTCGAGCCTCCGGCCCTCCAGCGGGCCGCCGACAAGAGAGACTGTATCAGGGATCCGAAGAAAACACAATATGGATTCGAAATAAAAATTGCTCATGCGTGTTTTCCGCTCGTGCCACCCTGCTATCATCCTTTCGGACTTCCATTCAACATTGAATGATTACGGAGACCCGAGATGCCCCCGAAGCCCCTGTCCGAACAGATCGCCGAATTGCTCCAGCGGCGACGGCGCTCGGGGGAGAAATACAAGGAGATCGCCACAAGGGCCGGCGTCCACCCGACCCAGATATCGAGGCTGGTGAACAGGGAGGGCGGCGTGTCATTGGACGTGTTGGACAGGCTGGGAATCTACCTCGGGCTCGAAATCGTCGAGTACCGGCCCGATCCGGAGAGCGCCAAGGAGCGAGAGAATGCTGACCGGACGATCGAAGTAGCAGCCTACCTGGATTGGCTCAAGAAGGAGGAGAAGGATCACGCCGAAAGGGTCTGGAGCGAAGCAAAACGGAGGCTGATGGATACAGAGTTGGAGGGCAACCCATCGAAGTGAAAGGGGCGATGAGGAAACCTCGTTGGTTCCCTGATCGTCGAGAATGGCCGACTGGAGCGGCAGCCTCCAGGACTGGCGAGGGGATGGGGGTTCGAAACATCTGCAAATTGAAAGGCGGTCCCGCCGTCCGTTCCACCTGCCCCCACCGGAGCCTCAAAGATTTAATAAGTTAACGCACAATTGTCCTGATTTTGGAAATGAGGCAAGGTTTCCGCTGCACCTGCGACCAGCGAGGAAGAGATTCCTGGCAGCGGGTACTCGAAACGACCACGCATCGACCATGGGGGCGATCAAGCGGTACGTCGGAGCCCGCTTGCCGTGCGAACGGTCCACCGGGTTATCATCACCCCCCGAGCCCCGACGTTGCCCGGTTCGCCCGGGGAACCGCCGAGACCGCCGTCCTCCCCGACGAGGGTTATTACCTCCCGGGGGAGTATCCGATCCCCGTCACCGAGATCATCCGGGTGAAGCTCATGGAGAATCCTCCTCAACGAGACCCGTTCCTGCTGGCGGCGATCGATGAGGCGAGGCGGGGCCTCGCTGAGGGCGGCATCCCCATCGGCTCGGTGCTGGTCCTCGACGGCCGGATCGTCGGGCGGGGGCACAACCGCCGGGTCCAGCGGGGCAGCCCCATCCTCCACGCCGAGATGGACGCCTTCGAGGACGCCGGTCGGCTGAAGGCCGCAGATTATCGACGGGCGGTGCTCTACTCGACCTTGAGCCCGTGCGACATGTGCTCGGGGACGGCACTGCTCTACAGAATCCCCCGGATCGTCGTCGGCGAGAACCAGACGTTCCGGGGGCCGGAGGAGTACCTGCGGTCACGGGGCGTCGTCCTGGAGGTGCTCGACGACCCGGAGTGCGTCCGGCTGATGGAGGAGTTCATCCGGACCAGGCCGGAACTCTGGCACGAGGACATCGGCGAGTAGATGTGCCGATTGATCGCCGATCGCCTCGCCCTTCGGTTGCCCACACCTGTCAACTTCTCTTTGTTGACGGATGAACTGACCACCTCCCGGGCTCGATGATTACCCCCAGGCCGACCCCGACGGCATAGCAGAGCAAGTCGCTCCAGAGGAAGCCGTGGCCCAGCAGCAGCGCCCCGGGCGTCGTCCGGCGGATCGAGTCGATCCAGGGGGAGTGGTAAAGCTGGCTGACCTCGACCAGGACCGAGGCGAGCAACGCCAGGGCGGCGACATTCGTCGTCGAGGCCCGTGGCAGGAGCAGGCCGAGGCCCAGGAACGCCACCGTCGCCCAAGGAGTATCCCCGGCATAAGGCGCGAGGAAGCCGGGCAAGGAGTCGCCGAAGCGCCAGGAGCCGATCCCCAGGACGATCGTCAGGCCGAGCAGGGCGAGCCGGATCAGGATGAGATGCCGACCCCCGGCAACGGAGTTCATGCCCCGTCCCCTCCGGCCCCGATCATCCGCAGGTACCGATCCGCCGACCTCCGCACCGCCGCCCTGGCCCCCTCGGGGATCGCCAGGTCGAACATGAACCCGTAGATGCGGTCGAAGGCGTAGGGTTCGACGGCGGCGACGGCCTTGCGGACCTCCTCGGCGGGCAGCGGAATGTAGTTCGGGTAGCTGTACATGAAGCTGACGTGGCGGCGGTCCATGCAGACCTGGAGGATGTCCCCGGTCAGCAGCGCCCCCTTGCCGTCGGCTCCGGAGGGCCAGTGCAGGACCGTGCCGCCCTCGAAGTGCCCGCCGCAGCGGACCAGGGTGATCCCGTCGTGCAACTCCCTGGCCTCCCCTTCCCAGGACTTGATCGCCGGGTCGGGCCGCATGACCCATTCTCGGTCGGCGGCATGCAGGTAGATGGGGACGCCGCCGAAGGCCCGGCTCCACTCGACCATCGACGAGTAATAATGCGGGTGCGAGACGGCGATGGCCGCCAGGCCCCCGAGGTCGTTGACCGCCCGGATCGTCGCCTCGTCGATCAGCGAGATGCAGTCCCAGAGCACGTTGCCGCCGGGCGACTGGACCAGCAACGCCCGCTGCCCGATGCCGAACTTGGGCGTCGTGCCGATGCCGGTCAGGCCAGGCTCCTCGGTGCGGATCTGGTTGGAGTGGTCGGCCCGGAGTCGGTCGAGGGTCGTCCAGCGTTGCCCCTCCCACCCGAGGTATTGCCGCTCGTCCTCGCAGATCGGGCAGCGGTCGGGCGGGTCCGGGGACTCGGCGTACTGGGTCCCGCAGGTCGTGCAGATGAAGTTGGGCATGGGGCGGGGCTCCGGGGCGGGCTCGTGACCGGAGAGACCATCCTCGGGCGGGTCGGCGGGTCGGGTCAATCGGCAGACGAGGGGCGCCGACCCGCCGACGCCTCGTCGATCGCCGCCGCCAGCGTCTCCCGGCCCTGGACGCCGGTCAGGACCCGATCGCCGATCACGAACAGCGGCACGCCGGCCACCCCGACCTCCTCGGTGGCATGCCGGAGGGCCTGGCGGTGCGCATCCCGATAGCGCCGGGTCCGCAGGGCCTCCTCGAACTCCCGCTCGTCCAGCCCGACCTCGCCCGCCAGGGTCGTCAGGACGCCGATGTCGCCGATGTCCCGTCCCTCGACGAAGAACGCCTCCAGGACCCGGTGGTTGTACTCGTTCCCCCTGCCGTGCTCGCTGGCGAACTGGAAACCCTCGAACGCCAGGTGCGTGTGCGGCTGGGGCGAGACCGGCGGCAGGGCGATCGGCACGCCCATGCGGCTCGCCAGCGGGTAGACCGACTGCGACCAGGCCCGCCGGAGGTACTCCCCCTCGGGCCGCAACGTCGGGTTGGGCTCGGGTCGGAGTTCGAATGGCATCCATTCGACCTCGACATCCCGGCCCTCGATCGCCTGCCGTAGCGGAAACTCCGCTAAGCAGGTCCGCAGAACTTTTTTGACACGCCGTTTGCTAGCCTCTCTCCTGTCGTCAGGAGGAGGCCCAGATGAGCCGGTGGAAACTCACGTACTGGCAACGCCGTCGTCTCCGTCAGCAGCTCGATACAACCTCCGACGCCCGCACCTACCGGAGGACCCTGGCCGTGCTGGAACTCGATCGAGGACGGCCCGCCGCTGACATCGCCGCCATGCTCGGTGTGACCCGGCAGAGCGTCCACAACTGGGCCACGGCCTTCCTCCGCCACCCGGACCCATCGGTGCTCCGCGACGAGGATCGCAGTGGCCGGCCCCCCATCCTGGCCGAGCAGGCCGAAGGCCTGCTGCCGTCCCTGATGGGCCGGTCGCCCCAGGACCTCGGCTACCCGCACGCGGACTGGACGGTGCCCCTGCTCCGGCAGGAGTTGGAAAAGGGCACCGGGCGACGGCCGTCGGATGAGACGGTGCGGCGAGGCCTCCGGCGGCTCGGCTACGTCTGGAAGCGGCCCCGCTACGCCCTCGACCCCGACCCGCAGCGCGAGAAAAAACGGCGGATTCCGCCGGCAGATCCGGGACCTGCCGCGTCGCAGCGTCGTGCTGGCCCAGGACGAGACCGATCTGCTGATGTTCCCGCCGCTCCGGTCCGCCTGGGCGCGGCGGGGCGAGCCGGCCGAGGTCCGCATCAGCGGCTGGAACGCCCGGCGGGTGATCTTCGGGACGATGAACCTGATGACCGGGACGCGGTTGATGCTGCCACGGCCCAAGGGGCGGGCCGGCGACTTCCAGGCGTTCCTCGGCCATGTCCGTCAGCACTACCGGGGCTGGCACGTCGCGTTGCTGCTCGACGAGCATCCCGGGCACACGGCCAAGGCCTCGCTGCGGGCGGCCGAGGGGATGACCCTGCTGTGGCTGCCGAACCGCTCGCCGGAGTTGAACCCGATGGACACGCTGTGGGGCCAGGCCAAGGACGTGATCGCCGCCAACAAGCAGTACGCGACGATCGACGAGCAGGTCGACCGCTTCCTCGGCTTCCTGGACGGCCTGTCGGGTCGCGAGGCGTTGCATACCTCCGGCGTCCTCTCCGATGACTTCTGGCTGAGGGCCACCTTGTCAAAAAAGTTCTGCGGACCTGCTTAGATAGCAGAACGGTCAGACGTAATCGGAATAGACCAGGATCGTCAGCGGCATCGTCACGACCTCCTCGGGCCAAGGGGATGGGCTCCGTGTCCGGACACGGCGAAGCTCATGCCGATCGGCTCCGATCTTGCGGGTGCCCCTCTCGCCGGGGCATCCTTCGGGGACGGCCTTACGGGCTTCCTCACGAGCCTGTATCCGGACGATTTTCACCGAAACAAACGGAGGGCACCATGGGCGTCGTCCACACCAGCAAGTTGCGGATCGAGAAGCACGACGGGCCGCACCGCACCGCCCGCCTGGAGGGCTTCGCCGAGCCGATCCCCTTCGGCATCCACGGCGGCATCAGGCACTTCTACCGGGCCGTGAAGCTGAAGCGCGCAGGGCTGGTCCCATGCGAAGATCGCCGCGGCGTTTGGCGTCTCTGACCCCGCCGTCAGCCACTGGCTCGCCGTCGCCGAGCGGGACGGAGTCGATGCCCTGCGTTCCCACCCGGCCGCGGGTCCTGTCCCCGCCTGACCGCCGAGCAGAAGCACCTGATCCCGGAGTTCCTCTGGCATGGGCCGGAGGCGTACGGCTTCCGCGGCCAGGTGTGGACCTGCGCCCGAATCGCCCTCGTCATCGAGGAGGAGTTCGGCGTCCGCTACCACAAGGATCACGTCGGCCGGTTGCTCAAGGAGCTCGGCTGGACGCCCCAGATCCCGATCCGCCGGGCCATCCAACGCGATGAGTCGGCCATCCAACGCTGGCGTGCCGAGGTCTGGCCCGACCTCCGCAAGCAGGCACAGCGCGAGCGTCGGGTGCTGGTTTTCGAGGACGAATCGGGGTTCTACCTGCTGCCGGGGTTGGTCTAGACCTACACCATATAGAGGGTAAGGGCAGAAGTACGGGCGGGAGTTCGCCGGGCCGGAGTACCCCGCCACGCTGGACTACATCGTCGCCGGGGTCGCCGGGTGACTGCTCGGCACGCTCGGGTCCGCACTGGACGTGCGGCAGGTGCCCTCGGCAGAGAACCTCTCGGCGGATGTCGAAGGGGACATCGAGGACGTGAACGGCGTCCTGAGAATCACCAGGATCAGGCTGCGTTACCGGATCAAGGCCCCGGCGGGCAAGCGGGAGGCGATCGAGCGGCTGCTGGGCCACTACGCCGAGGCGTGCCCGGCATACCAGAGCGTCAAGGGCTGCATCGACTGCTCCTGGACCGCCGAGATCGAGGAGGGCTGAGGGCATTTCTCCAGGACTGTCCCCGTGCTCCCATCCTCTTCACGATCATCATTCAGGATGCATGGCGACCGATCGACTTCACCAGGGAAGTGGGCATCGAAGGTGCGGGTGGACGAGGTGAGGAACTCCACGGCGAGGGGGCGGTGGATTTCAAACTCCCGGCGCCGGATTTCCTCGCCGACGTGCCTTCGAGGCCGAGGTCCGATGGGGAGCCACCTTCCCCGCCAGGACCGGCATCCTTTCGGTAAATCCCTGACTTGACAGGGACTTCCGGGGCGGATTATCTATTTCATAGACATCGGACGTTCGGACTTCGACGTGGCCCAAGCAGCCGCATGTGAGCGTCGAGAGGATATTCGACGGCTGCCGGTATCCCCCGCCTCGGCGGGAACGCTCGGACCAGCGAGACCCGTCAAGCCCGTATAGCCGCCCGTGAACGTCCCCGTCGCCTCCGCTTGTTCCCAGGGCCAAGACGGCTATCTCGGGTCCGGACAAGCCCAGGACCCGCACCTGTTCCGGGTGCGGAGGTGGGGCTTGCATGACATGTCCGGAACGAATTCTCCCGTGGTCCCGTCATCTCGTTCTCGTTCGGTTCGATCTCCGGGTGCCCGGTCCGTCCTTTCTGAACACCCGGAACTCGAACGGATCGGAGAGGACGTAAAGGCACTGAATCTGGATACGACTCAGGCCGTGGAGGAGACCCTGGAGAGGGTCGCACGCCTCGTGGGACGGGGGAGCGACAACGGTCACGACCCCGTTGCTGAGGGAGGGGCATCGAGCCCGGGGAGGCTCCTGACGCCTTCGCAAGCCGCCGAGTATCTCCAGGTCTCTCGACGGACTCTCGACCGATTGCGTGCGCGGAGGGTAAGGCTTGGGGCCGTCAAGATCGGCAGTCAGGTTCGCTATCACCGAGACATGCTCGACGAGTTCCTCAGGAGGAGGGCCGACAAGTGATGTCGGCCCCCTCGGGACGGTCGGCGGTCACGCCCGGTCCTCGTCGCCCCGCCTCCCGGCCTCGCCGGGAGGCGGGGCGGGCGTTCATGCCTGCCGGGCGACGATCAGGGCAAGTTCAACTTGGAGAAGGCTTCCGCCACCTGCGACAAATCCTGGAAGGCTTCGTCGTCGTATCGCTGCATCGTGAGCCGGATGTCGGAGTGCCTCATGAAGAGCATCCGGAGCCGGACGGGCACCTTGGCGAGCCCCAAGAGGGTATTGGCGCTGTGCCTCAGGCTGTGGAACGTGGCGTAACGCCCCTCGTCGTCCTGCTCGGCGATGCCCGCCGCCTTCAGGTCATTCCTGAAGACACGGTTCAGCTTGTCGGTGATCGGGAAGAGGACATCCTTCGGCCCCTTGCCGGAATCCTCGATGAACTGCCTGAGTTCGGCGGCGAACTCCGGGAGCAACGCCCCCCTCGCCGGCTTCAACCTGGATGACCGCCGACCCTTGGTGTACTTGCCCGGAAGCTCATAGGTCGGCAGCGGGCCGTCGAGTTTCAGGTGACCGACTCGCAGGTTGGCGATCTCGTTCTTCCTCAGCCCCGTGAAGATGGCCAGCTTGTAGAGCAGGTTGCGCCCCCGCCCCCGGAGCAGCAGCTTCTCCCTCAACTCTTCCCCGATCCGAGCCGCATGGATCACCCTGCCGCCCTTGTTCCCCCGCCCTCCTCGGTTCGTCCCGGCATCGTCGAGGGGGCGCCGCTTGGCCGCTTCGAGCAGGCGACGGATCTCGTCCTCGGCGAGGGCGCGGCGCGGTCGCACCTCCTCGCCGCCCGGCACGGTCACACGATCGAGCGGGTTCCGTTCGATGCGGTCCTTCTTCCGGCACCATTCGGCGAACGAATTGATGGTGGAGAGGTGCTTCTTCCTGGTCGCCGCCGACGCCCGCATCCCGGCAAGGTAGGAGTCGATCCTGTCGGCGTCGAGCCCGGCGAGCGTGCGGATCTCCGTCGCGCCCAAGACCACGTTCAAGATGCGTTCCTTCTCCGAGAGGTATTTCTCGGATCGCCCCTCCATGCGGATGTGGGCCAGATACTCGGCGACATGCTCCCCGATGGCCCGGTTGAGGTGGTGCTCCCGGGGATCGAGCATGTTCGCCTTGCCCAGTTCACGCCGCCGGATCAAGTCGCCCAGCATCGCCTGCGCGACGCTCCGGTCCCTGCTCAGGGGCACCTTCTTGAGCTTCTTGCCCTCCCTCCAGACCCCGTACCACTTGCGACTCTCCTCCTGCACCTTCACGGCCCCGGGGGTGCCCGTCGGCACCCGTTTCCCGTCGAGCATCCAGTAGGTGTATGCGATCTTCTGCAACGTCGCCATGCCCACCGCCTCCCGACCCGAGGAGCAGCGTCCAGGAGAGGCATCGTGCCGAATCACCCGAGTCTCGGACTCGCCCTGCATGTTACGTTTCATGTTACATGCGACGACTCTGGCTGTCAAAAGCTGTCGTCGACCGACCAGGACGACCCCGACGGTGACCGGAAAAGCGATAATCGCAAGTTATTTCCCTGGAAAGACATGGGAATCTCTGGCGGGAAGTGTCGCTTGATGTCCAAAGTTGTCGGCGGCGGCGAAAAACTTGACGCCGCCGCTTTCGTAAAGCGGGGGTTGTGAGTTCGAGTCTCACCGGTGGCTCTGATTCGCGGGGCTCCCCGAATCGCTCGGGCTGCGGTCGCCCCGGGCGTTTGCGGTGGACACGTTCTCACCGTGTGAGCGTTGGGGGTTCATCGGGGCTCGTGGTTCGGTTTCTCGGGGGGGCGTGAGGGGTGCTTGCTGTCGAGCTCCTACGTCCTTTCTTTGTGCGCCGCCTCGACTTCACGGACCACCCGGGCCTCGAAACCTCGAACCCGTTCGGCGACGGGGAGGGACACTCATGACGAAGGTTACCGAAGGGGTCATCCACGGCCGGACGATCGAGTTGCGGGACGACTCCGGCTTCGCCGACGGCCAGGTCGTCCGGGTCGTGCTTCAGGGCCAGCCCCGACCCGAGGAGCGGGACGCGGCGCTGTGTCGGGTCGCGGGGTCGATGGCGAACGACCCCGAGTTCGACGCCATCATGGATCAGGTCCGTCGCGATCGCGAGCAGGCCGCGTATCGAGACGAGCCCGGAGCATGAGCTTCCTCCTCGACACCGACACCCTCTCGGCCCACATGAAGCACCCCTCGCGACTTGTCCATCGGGTTCATCCAGCATTCGGGACAGCTGGCCATCCCCAGCATCGTGCTCGCCGAGTTGTATGCCGGGGCCTACCTGCGTTGCCGACCCGGCCCCGCTGCTCCGGCAGATCGAAGACCTACTCGTTGCCGTGAGCGTCCTCGACTTTGATCCCGACTGCGCCCGGCGCTTCGGACAGTTACGTGGCGAGATGAGACGTCTCGGGGTCGGTGTCGGCCCGATGGACCTATTGATTGCCTCGGTCGCCCTGGCCCACAATCTGACCCTCGTCACCCACAACACGGCCCATTTCGCCTCTATCCCCGGCCTGCGGCTCGACGACTGGCTGGCGCCTGGAACGGGCCCGTGTCCCACTGAGCAGCGACCACCATTCCTCGCGGCAGATCGTCTCGAGGCTCTGGAATGACGGCAACCTCCTCTGCGACGATGGCCTGTCCCACGGCGACTACGTCGAGCAGCGAGTCCATCCGCGTCGATCCGATCCTTCCGGGCGCGTTCGCCACTCACTGAGGCGACTGGCCAGGCGCCGTCGTGGTTCCGTCATGAACCCTCAAGGGAACGTCCGGTCGGGAGCCGTCCTTTCCTCCGACATCGTTTCCCGCGATCTCGAGACGGTGCTCCCCCGGAACGGCGACATGCTCGTCACCAATCTCGATGGGCCGGGGCATGAGGACATCCTTCCGACTCTTCCAGGTTGCGCCGAACTGGTCGGAACCGATCAGGACATTGTCGCGGAATGCGGCTGACAGGTAGGCCCGTCCCCGACTCGACTTGATCGCCTCGCCACGCTCCACGGCCAGAAACCCCCCTCGAAGGGGATCAACGATCGAGTTGCGCTCGATGCGGAGCCCCATCATCGGGGCGTGGGACCAACCCCAGTGAATGGGCTGTTCGGTCGGACTGGCCGTGATCTTGAACGCGGTCCCGGCGCCGATAAGTCGGTTCTCCACGACGGAGGTCCCGAAGTG
This sequence comes from uncultured Isosphaeraceae bacterium, assembly GCA_963779675.1. GTDB lineage: Bacteria > Planctomycetota > Planctomycetia > Isosphaerales > Isosphaeraceae > CAVZZM01. The sequence continues at coordinate 58,624 of CAVZZM010000007.1, read as the reverse complement.
GTTGCCCACGAGGACGAGGTTCGCCGCGTGGGAACCGCCGCGGGCGTCGATCGTGTTCCGGGAGAAGGTTTCCCGGATGAACCCCGTGGCGATCGAGATGTCCGGAACGCCGTCGGGCAAGGGTGGCTCGACGAGATACGTGGTCGGATCGATCACCTGAACGATGCGGCCCCACCTTCCAGCCCCCGTTCCGGTGAGGATCGCCAGGGCATCCCCCGATCGAACCGGCGTCCCCTGCGGCCTCGCGATGCGCACGAGCCGCCCATCCTTCGAGACGATCATCGGGCGCCCTTCGAAATGAAGGCGGTACGATTCCGTCAGCATGATCTCGGGCGAGTTCATGTCGGGGATCGTGTCGTCGTCCCTGGGGCCGATCCCCTCGACGTGGTTTCCGTCGACAAGGTCACGATGCCCGCCGCCGGTCAGCACCAGGAAGTGCCAGGTCTTGCCGGCCGAGGGCTCGGATCGAGCGTGGTTGTCTTGCAAGATCAAGTCGTGGGTGTCGTGACCGGCGAACACGGCCGGCGAGAAGGTCCCGGGCGGCGTCCCGTGGTACTGGTTCCCGACGATTCGCCAGGGCCCCCCGGTAAACTCCACCGTGCCCCCCCGAAGCGTACACTCTTCGATCCGGCCTCCCAACGCCCCCACGAGCCGAACCAACCGGGTAGCCTCCACCCATCTCGTCGCGTCGTCGGACGGAGGCGATTCCAGGTCGAGATTGACGAGGTTGAGGTCGGCGAGGGTCGACTGGGCCGGGGACGATGACTGCGTACCGATCACCGCGGGCCCATAAACAATCCCATCCGCCCAGCGGACCGGCCCGGCGAACCGAACCGCGAACCCGTCAAGCGTCACATGCCCAGCCCCAAGCGAGATCGCCTCACGCCAGGGCGGGGCCCCTCAGGTTGCTCGAAGACCAGCGCCGTCCCGGCGTCGGCGGTGATCCGAACCGGACGGGTCAGGATCAAGGGGCTGCGAAGCGGGTAGTTGCCTCGGCTGAGATGCACCTTGCCGGCCTGACCGAGTTTCGAGTTCAGGTCGTCCCCCGGCCGCACCGTGATCGTCCCGGGCCCTAGTTCCGTCCCCGCCCGTCGCGACGGATCGCAAGGACCACCGGGAAAGCGGACAACCGCCATCGACCCGTCCTCATGAACGAGTCGCAGGGTCATCGTGTCTCCCTCCTCATCCCGTCGTGGTGGGAACGCGAGATCGGCCGAGGATCGGTCGGCAGTCCGTTGACGGAAGACCAGCGGCTCGGCATCGGGCTCGGGGGCAACCGCGGCTCGATCGCTCACGCGCTGAAACCAGGTCCCACGACCACCGCCGCTCAGGATGACCGCGGCAATCGTGCGATCCGTTGGGATTCCGTCGAGGGTCAGATGAACGTCGCCGGGGCCCACGGCATGCGTCCCATCCTGACCGAGCCATTTCACCGAGATCCCGTTCGGGATGATCTCGGGCAACCGTGCGGCGGCGATGCGCCGGGTTGAGTCCGTCGCCCCGGCCGTCAGGCTGGAACGGTCGACCTTCCCGTTGTCGTAGGCAATGGACACCGACACCGTGCGGCCCTGCAACTGCCCTTCGGGCTGGAAAAACAGCGCGGCCCGCGAGGGGTCGCGCTCGTCGCGGACGAGGAGTGCATTGTTGAGCGCCTCGGGGTTGGTTCCGTAACGCCAGCCAGCGAGTCCTGTTCCATCGACGGCCACTGACCGGACCGCCACCCTGGGGGAGAGCCCCGACAGCAAGACTTTCACATCGACGACCCCATCCGGCCCCACGTTCGGACCGGGCCCGGTATGGTCGTCCCCTTGCTGGCCGACCCACGTCACCTTGAGGGCTGCGTCGGGCATCCGCAGGTTCGGATCCGCCGGGCCACCCGCGACCGGGATCTCCAGTGCCCGTCCGTCGTCAAGGGTGAATGCCACCGAAAACGGTCGACCCGTCTCGGCCTGCGACGGTTCGATGAAAACATCCACCCGGGTTGAGTTCCTCGCTCGCCTGACCTCCGCGCACCACGGGCCATACGGTCCGTTGTAGCGCCATTCCGCCCCGCCCTGAGCCGACACCCGGGCCGACTTGAATCGTCCGGTTCTCGGGAACCCCGACCACGACCAGGTGGATGTCCTGCACATCACTCGGGCCCGGTTTCGAAGAGGGACCGACGTAATCGTGACCATCCTGGCCGAGCCACCGCGCCACCGGTCGCGGCGTTGTCGTGCGCTGCGGAGGGCTCGCGGACAGTTCCCCGATCGGAGCGAGCAGGAAGAGGGTGGTCCCCAGGACGCTTGTGATGCACCGATCGAGCGAGAAGACGATCCATCGTGCCGGCCTCCAGTCCGTTGCGACAACGCTCAGGGGTCGAACCGATCCTAGCCGAAGGCCCCGGACTTTCGTAGGGTGGATCGTCGAGCCCTGGCCGCCGCCGCCGCCCGTAGAGACTTCGAATGGGCCCTCAAAACACCGACAAGACGGGCCTCTCCGCCGGCATGTTACGACAAGGATGGTTCGCGGTCCTTGTCGCGATCACCGGGATCGTCGTTCTCTGGTTTGGCCCCATGCCAGCGCGTGCGCAGGAGCGAACGTCGTCAACTCCCGAGGACCGAGCGATCCGATTTCTGGTCCGGAGAGGTGCCTCGCTGGAGGGCCGAGAACCATTGCGACTCGTGCCACCACAACGGGGATGCAACCCGGGCGCTTCTCGAAGCCAGGTCGCTCGGTTACGATGTACCGGTTACGGCCCTTGAAGACACACTCGACTGGCTGTCCCGACCCGAGGACTGGGATGAGAACGGGGGCGATGGTCCGTTCAACGACAAGGAACTCGCCCGGCTCCAGTTCGCCGCCGCACTGGCCCGGGCGGTTGACACCGGGGCGATCCGCGACCGCTCCCCCTGCTCCGCGCCGCGGTTGCACTGGCCAGGGATCAGGTCGAGGATGGCTCGTGGCCCGTGGAAGCGGAGGGCCAGATCGGTTCCCCCGCGACCTACGGCCAGGCTCTCGCGACATGGAAGGCGCGTCAGGTTCTCGAGGCGGCCGATCCCGACAGGTTTGCTCGGGAGATCGCGACCGCGGACCACTGGCTGAGTTTTCGCGTCCCTCGTACCATTCTCGACGCCTCGGTCGTTCTGCTCGGGACGGAACCCGACCACCCGCTCCGTCGCCCGAACGTCGTGAAGGCCCTGGAACTCCTTTGCGACGGGCAGGATGAACGTGGAGGGCTCGGACCGTATGCGAACTCCCCTCCAGAAAACTTCGACACCGCGATGGCGCTGCTGGCGTACGCCCACGTCGTGGAGCGCGTGCCCGCGGTTCTCCCGAGGGTTCGTCGTGGTCGCGAGTTCCTGATCTCGAACCAGTTGGAGGATGGAAGCTGGGCGGAAACGACCCGCCCGTCCGGGTCCGTGAGCAATGCCCAGCATGTCTCCACGACGGCGTGGGTGACTCTGGCTCTGCTGGCGACCCGAGACCTCGCCCCTCGTTGAGGCCCGACGGTCGTGTCGTCGTTTCTCAGGAAGACCGCCCGAAGTTCGTCTTCCCAGATCGGGACGTTTCGCGTACGAGAAGACGATTCGGCGAGCAGGAGGGTCATCCGTTCGGGGTGGACGTCACCAGGGATGGTCGTCCCGCGGATCGACCGGTCACGCAGGATTTGGGAGGCAAGGATGCAGGACCAGACGACGGGGACACTCTCTCGGGCCTGGAAGCGTCTGACAAGGCCGTCGAACCAGTTGACCGAGCGCGTCGAGTCGGGCGACTGGCCCGCTCCGCATGACGGGGGACCGGCGGCCGAGGTGCGTTATGAAGGCGAGGTTCTCCGCGCCGGCGACCCGCGCCTCGACGGCTGGTATCACACGATCGAACTGGCTCCAGGTCTTGTCACCCGCGCGGTTTATGACCACCGGCCGATCGTGGACCGGGTCGGGTTGCCCGAGTCGCTCGCCGGCAAGACGGCGATCGACGTCGCCACGGGAGACGGGTTCTGGGCGTTCGAACTCGAACGGCGCGGCGCGGATCACGTGGTCGCGGTCGACGTCCGCAAGGTCGGCGACTACGACCTGATGCCAGACCATTCGCGCCGCCCGGCCCCCGGAGTGGTTCGAGAACGATCCCTACACCCGTTTCAAGCTGGCCCACACGGTGCGCGGGCAGCCGGGTGGATTACCGGAAGTGCAATGTGTACGAGCTCTCGCCGGAGCGGGTGGGCACGTTCGACGTGGTCTACTGCGGCTCGCTGCTGATGCACCTGTTCAACCCGATCCAGGCGTGCATCAACATTCGATCGGTCACGAAGGACTTCGCGATCGTCGAGAGTGGCGGGCTCGACCAACCCGAGTACAAGGATCTCGAGAAGCGCTACCCGAGCAGCCCGCTGATGAACTTCGCGTGCCGAAAGTACGAGCAACCGCTCGGTGAGCACCACGTCTACTGGCACTTCAGCAAGCAGGCGCTCTGTGACATGCTGCTCTATGCCGGCTTCCGCACGGTCGAACCGCAGGAGCAGTTCATGATGACCGGCCCCCTCGGCGGCAAGGTCTACGCGACGCCGATCATCGCGCGCGTTTGAGCGAAGTGGTCGGCAACGGGCATTCCATCAAAACCCCCGCCCGAAACAATCGGAAGGCCGGTGTGCCAGTTCGGCACACCGGCCTTCCTGTCGATGTCCGTCCTGTCCTCGCGACCGCTCAGGGCGTTTCGAGAACCTCGAACGGACGCTCCACGAACTCCGACGAAATTTCCTTCTGGATCGGTTCGAGCACATCAACCTCGAACGGACGACCGATGCTGTTGCCGGCGAGGTCTTCGAGCCTCGCGTCGACGACAATCCGGTAGCGTCCTGGCCTCCAGCCCTCGTTGGGTTGAAATGTCCAACGAGTCGCGTCCTCCGAGACGACCGAGTGTCCCGGGACCGCGCCGCCGGCCGCATCCAACACGGTCAGGCAACGACCGAACAGGGCACGATCGAGGGGTTCGGGTGATCTCACCCGAAGCTCGGCCCGCTTGGGGCGGCCGGTACGAGCGATCCGCGGTTCCGAGATCGTCCAGGAATCGACAACCGGCGGATCGTCGTCGGGGGGACCAACCTGAAATCGCTTCTCATGACGCGTGGGTAACGGTCGGCCCCGCGCATCGAGCCATCCCTGGTCGATCACCAGCGTGTATGACTTTCCCACTTCGAGAATCGGCCCGTCGTCCTCGCGAGGCTTCAACCCTCGCTTGATCCGGCCCGGGTCAAGGAGCAGGGTAAATCGTGTCTGGGAGGGGTCCCAGAGCTCCTCCCCGAGTTCGAGGAACGGGTCGTCAACCGGGCGGCCCGTCGCATCGAGAAGCTGGAGATGCTCGTACGCCATGCCCCGGCTCATCGGCGCCCGGAACGTGATGTAGAACTTCAGCAAGTTCTCGGGCAAGCGATCCACCGCGGGATCGACGCGAACCACGGAGGACGCCCTGGCGTCCTCCCTCGGAAGCGAGAACACGGCGGTGATCGTACCGCTGGAGGTGGATTTCGAGCCGGGTAGTGCCGCCGGGTCGAAAGTCACCCGGTAGCGCACGCCGGGCCGCAGGGGAAACCGGGGCGTGAATCGGATCCGTTCGCCGGCCACCTCGTGACGCCCCAGCATCGGCGGTACGTCGGCTGGCGGGGCGTGTTCGCCCGGGTCGAGCCGTACTGACAGAATGCGGTTCCAGGCCTCGTGGGTGAGGTCCAGCTCGTCGAGTTGTTGGAGATGTGGCCCTCGACCCCGACAACCTCGAACGAGCACGCTTCGAGCTGGTCCTCACCGGGGAGCATGCGGATCGTTGGAGTCGATGCCCCAACCGAAGGACCACCCCAGGCAAGTGCGGCAAGAACCAGCAGGGCAACACGCAAGGACAGGCCACCCCGGGGCGGCAACGCCTTGCCCGGGGTGGACATCCAGCGGTTGGTTGGACCACGCGACGTGGAAACGCCGCGATTCTTCGAGTTTGACGACCTCACGGGAGTTCGATCGTCTCGAGGTTCAGACTTCCGTCATCGCCACGCCGCAAAATCAGGGCGTGGGCATCGTCCAGCTTGTCGAGTTCCTCAACGCCCTGAAGCGCGTCGATCGTCTGGTAGTCAATGCCTTGCCGCTCGTCGCGAACCGGCTGGACGATGCCGTCCGCGTCTTCAACCCCATCGGCGGGGATCTTCATCACACCGCGACTGCTGTTGGCGAGCAGAAGGAACGGCTTGCCGTTGTCCTCGAAGGTGATCATGTCGAGGGGGCGGTTGTGGTTGCCTAGTTCGGCGATCGTCGTGCCCTTGACGTGGGAGCCTGGCCGCAGGTCGGAGACCGGGAACTTGACCAGGGGCGTGCAGGTGTAGGCGGCCAGAAGGTGTGGTTGGCCCGCGACCTCATACGAGACGAATGTCCGGACGGGCGAGCGCGTCTCGAACCGCCCATGAGCGCCATGGAAGATCTCGACACTCGTGCTCTGGGTCTCGGACTTCTCGAACGGGTAAGGGATCGCCAGGAGTCGCGAGGAGAATTCCTCGTTCGAGAGGCCCGCGACGAACACGCGACCGTCGACGAAGGCGAGGTCCGTCACCGATTGCTGTCGTTCGCTGGGTCGGTCCGAACGGTCGCTCTGAGTTCCCTCGGCGGGGGCGTTCGGCAACTCCGCCCGGCTGAAGCGAGCATCGTCGAGATCAAGAACCTTGATCGCGTCATCGGGCTCGATGCGCACGATGACCGCGTCGGCCTCCGGCCCACGTCCCCGAGAAACGGAGAGGTACGCGCGCCCCGAAGCGGGGTTCACGGCCAGGTCGTTGATCATGACGTCGCGCGGGGTCGTCCCCAGCAGCGCGGCGACCTTGGCGTCAATCCCTTCGACCTGGATCGGCTGCGCCCGATCCTCCCTGACCGCGATCGCCGGTCTCGATGGCGAAGATGGCGGCCCCGGCGGTATCGCCGACGAACAGGACACCCTCCGGCCCGAAGGCGAGCGGTCCCGCCGACTTCATCTCCGGCCCGGCCGCGACCGCGACCGACGAGACCAGAACCAGAGCCAGTCCCAGCGACGAGCCGGTCAGAGCAACCCTCATCCTCAACGTCATCGGTGTGATCCTCCTGGGGAGCTGGTGCCGTGAAGACACCGAGAGGGGCGGACATCCGACATGGCGACCATTATGAGACGCGGACAGGACGAGAAATCAATCAAATTCCAGTGCGATCTTCTCGATTGATCCTGGCCGGAGGGGGGAATCAGGCCAGGATACCGCGTACCACATTGCCGTGGACGTCGGTCAGGCGGTAGTCCCGGCCGGAGTAACGGTATGTCAGCCGGGTGTGGTCGATGCCCAGCAGGTGCAGGATCGTGGCATGAAGGTCGTGGACATGGACGCGGTTCTCGATGGCGTGCATGCCGAACTCGTCCGTGGCGCCGTACATCATGCCACCCTGAACCCCGCCGCCGGCCAGGAACATCGAGAAGCCGGTGTGGTGGTGATCGCGGCCCGGCTCCTGCTTCTTGTTGTCCACCTTCTGCGCATAGGGAGTACGGCCGAACTCGCCGCCCCAGATGACCAGGGTGTCCTCGAGCAGGCCGCGGGCCTTCAGGTCGCTCAGCAGGGCCGCGGTGGCCTGGTCGCTGTTCGCGCAGAGCTTCTTGTGGCCCTTATCGTTGTTCTGGTGGGTGTCCCAGGGCTGTTTGCTCTGGCCCTCGACATAATACACCTGGACGAACCGCACGCCGCGCTCGACGAGGCGGCGCGCCAGCAGGCAGCTCTGGCCGAAGGTCGTCGCGCCGTAAGACTCGCGGACGTGCTCCGGCTCGCGCTTCACATCGAACGCCTCGCTGGCCTCGGATTGCATCTGGTAGGCCATCTCAAGGGCCTTGATCTGGGTCTCCAGCGCGTCGTCTGCGGCCGCGGGCCGCGAGGTGCTCCCGGTTCAGCGCGTTGAGGAGGTCGAGCTGTCGCCGTTGCGCCACGCGGTCCAAACGAGGATGGCGGAGGTTGGCGACCATCTTCTCGATGTCAGGTTCGCTCGTGTCAACGTTCATGCCCTGGTGCTCGCCGGGCAGGAAGGCGCTCGACCAGAGTTGCGGACCGACCACCGGCAATCCCGGGCAAAGCACGACGAACGCGGGCAGGTTCTGGTTCTCCGTGCCCAGACCGTACGAGGCCCAGGAGCCGAGGCAAGGCCGCGTCGGCTGCGGGTGGCCGGACTGCATGATCGAGCAGGCCCGGCTCGTGGTTGGGCTGGTCGGTATGCATCGAGCGGACGACGCACAGGTCGTCCGCGCACTCGGGCGAGGTTCGGGAACAGCTCGCTCAACACGACGCCGCTCTGACCGTGCGGCCGGAACGAGAAGGGAGACGGCATCAGGCCGCCGCCCCGCTTCTTGTTCGACGTGTCCTCGGGCGGCTCCTCCCCTTCGTGCTCGGCGAGCGCCGGCTTGGGGTCGAAGGTGTCGACGTGCGAGGGCGCCCCGTTCATGAACAGGAAGATGACCCGCTTTGCCTTTGGCGCGAAGTGGGGCGTGCCGAGAGCGGACGTCGTGGTCGAGGCCGTCGCCCCGCCGAGCAGGCCGGCGGATTCGAGCGTACCAGCAAGGCCGAGCAATCCGAAGCCGGTGCCGGCCCGCTGGAGCATGCGGCGTCGGGAAAGCGGTGTCGGGGCGTCGTTATCGCGCATGGTGCCGATCCTCCGGGCTCGGTTCAGTCGAGGAACAACGTCTCGTTCGACGCCAGCAATGCCTGGGCATAACTCGACCAGCGGCCCTCCTGGCTCTCTGGGTCGTCGCCGAGATACGCCATCCCCATCACGATCTCCCGCTCGGAGGGGCCGCGCCGATAGAGCAGATGATAGGCACGCCGGATCCGACCCTCGGGGTCGTGTCCCACCTCGTCTCGGAGACGGTCGGCCAGGGCATCGGCCTGGTGAATCAGGAACGGGCTGTTGAGGACGAAGAGCTTCTGAAGCGGCGTGGTCGTTCGCACCCGGTGTTCGCTGTGGGCGTTCGGGTCGGGGAAGTCGAAGAGGGCGAGCATCGGGTTCAGTTCGAGCCGGCTGACGCGGCTGTAGATCGTGCGGCGGTGCTGGTCCGGGTCCCGTCGGGTCGATCGACGGACCACCCAGGGCCGCGGAGTCGAGCTGTCCCGCGCCCGACAGGATGGCATCGCGCCAGGCTTCGATGTCCAGTCGCTTGCGGTTCATGCGGCCGAGAAGCCGGTTCTCCGGGTCGACCGAACGCGCGTCGGCTTCGACCCGGCTCGATTGCCGATACGAGGCGGAGAGGACCATCTCGCGCTGGAGCCACTTGATCGACCAGCCGTTCTCCATGAAGCGGACGGCGAGGTCGTCGAGCAACTCAGGATGGGTCGGTCGTTCGCCCAGCGCGCCGAAGTTGCTGGGCGTGGCGACCAGGGGACGGCCGAAGTTGAGCGCCCAGACGCGGTTGACGAAGACGCGAGCCGTCAGGGGGTTTTCGCCGTCCGGCCACCGAATCGGCCAGGGCATCGCGACCGCTCCCCTCGGTGTCGAACGGCTCGGGCGAACCGCCGTCGGGGCCCAGGACGGTCAAGAACCGTCGAGGGGCGACCGGCCCCTTCTGGTCGACGTTTCCGCGAACGAAGATGTTCAGGTCGGCGGGCTTGTCGCCGTCCCGGACGATGTGGAGGGCCTGCTCGGCCTTCTTCGCCTGGCCGTCCTTGCCGGTCTCGACCGAGTCGTCGAGTGGCTGGTTGTACATCTCGGTGCTGGCGAAGACGCCCGCCAGGGCGTAGTAGTCCTCGGTCGGGATCGGGTCGAATTTGTGGTCGTGGCAACGGGCGCAGGCGACGGTCAGGCCGAGCAACCCGCGCGAGACGACGTCAACCCGGTCCTCCCACTCGTCGGCCATCACCTCCAGCGCGCCCCGGCGATAATACTTCGGCCCAGGCCAAGGAAGCCGAGGGCGGCGTGCTCGGCCTCGTTGTCCGGCTCGATCAGGTCGGCGGCAAGCTGGAGCTTCAGGAAACGGTCGTAGGGAATGTCGTCGTTCAGGGCCTGGATCACCCAGTCCCGGTAGAGGTAGGCGTTCGGGTAGCAGAGCGCGGTGTCGTTGCCGACGATGTGCGCCTGGTCCTCGGCATAGCGGGCCACGTCGAGCCACATTCGCGCCCAGCGTTCCCCATATCGCGGTGACGAGAGAAGCCGCTCGACCAGCCGCTCGTAGGCGTCCGGGTTCGGGTCGTTCTCGAACGCCTCGACCTCCTCGGGTGACGGCGGCAGGCCGGTCAGGTCGAAGGTGACGCGGCGGATCAGGGTGCGACGATCGGCCTCGGGGTTCGGCGTGAGGCCGGCGTCCTCGAGACGGGCCAGCAGGAAGGCGTCGATCGGCCGTCGCACCCATGACGGTCGCGCGACCTCGGGCGGGTTGTGCCGGCGTGGGGGCTGGAATGACCAGAAATCGCGAGCGCCGCGAGATCGATCCCGTCGGGAGGCGCGGTCGCGCCGTCATCGGCCTCGCGGGGGTCGGGGGCACCCATGCCGATCCAACGCTCGAAATCGGCGACGACCGTCTCGGGCAGCTTGCCGCTCGGCGGCATCTCCAGGAAGTCGTACCGCAGGGCGTCGAGGATCACACTTTCCTCAGGGGCGTCCGGGACGACCGATGGACCGATGTCGCCCCCCTCGCGGATCGCCTCGCGCGTGTCGAGCCGCAACCCCCCCTTGACGGATTCCGACTGGGCCGAGTGGCACTTGTAACAGTGCTCCACGAGCACGGGCCGGATGTTCGTCTCGAAGAACTCGATCCCCTCCGCGTCGTCCGCCCGGGCCGTTCCGCCGACGAGGACCGCGCAGGACCGCGAGAACCGGGCACATCCAGGGGACGATCACCCGCCAGGCTGCCGTCGGTCGATTCATCGCCCAGCACTCCCGAGGATCAAGGTGTGGTCGGCAGGACGCGCGAGCCCCTTCCTGGCGGAAAACGACCCGGAGTGGGCTGGGTGCCCTCCAGGGCCCATCCTCGTGATTTCGGTCGCGATCCGACCTTCTAGCCTAACCAGGGTGGGACCAATGTACAACATTCGGCAAACGAACGGCGAACACGAATATGGTTGAGTTCCGGCCGTCGGCAGGACGGCGGTCGGGCCGGAACTGGTCCGGGTGGGCCGAACATTACCGAACATCAAAGAGGGCTTGATAGTGGTGGACCAGGCGGTCGCCATGCGTTCCGAACTTGATGGGGTGGCAGAACTCGGCCCCGGGCTCGACCAGGGCGGCCAGCAACTGGTCGAGTGGCCGGTTACGCTCGGCGCCCCACCAGACGGCGCCTCGGGCCACGCCGACCTGCGATGTGGCGTGCAGGAGGATGGTCGGCACGGCGATCTCGTGGAAGACCGTCTGGAACGCCACGTAGTCGCGGGCGATCTCGATCATCAACCGCGACTCGGCGAGCAGCAGGTCGGACCACGCGGAGACGATCGGTCGCTCGGTCGGTGTTGGCGTGATCGGTTCGCCCCGATAGGCGCACCAGTTCCGCCACAGACGGTCGGGGTCGAGATAGCCGTCGAGCCGGGCCAGCGAGGGGCGGCCGGTCTCGTGATCCACCCACATCCAATCGTTCGAGTGGCCGGCGTGGATCGGCGGCATCAGCGCCGAACGGACCGGCCGCGAGCCGCGCGAGCAAGTTCGACGGGGTGACGGTCGGGGCGAGGATCACATCGGTATCGAGAAACAGGACCGCGTCGTAGTCGGCCGCGACACGTCCCAGGGTGGCGATCCGGGGGTGGCGATGGTGTTCTTCCCAGGCGTGGGGGGCGGGCAGGTCGGGGTCGTGGCACCAGCAGGTTCGCGTCGGGCCCGGCGGCGCCGGCGACAACGACGAGACGAGGTTCCGGTAGGAGGGATCGGGCGCGCAACGCGCCGAGATGATGAACGCCAGGTCCGGGAAGCGATCGGCGTACAGCGTTGCGAGGAGATGCCGGTGGACGTAGAGCCGGTCGTCCGGGACGTTGATCGCCAGCAGTACGCGACCGGTCATGCCGGCGGCCTCCGCGTCGTTGCGATGCCGGATGGGGCATACCACCAGAAACGTCGACGGCGAGTCCTGGCCCCCAGGACGATCCATCTCCGGGGCCGGGTCGGTGGCGTCACATGGCGGCGATCAGGGCGTCCGCGAACTCGCTGCACTTGACCTCCTTCGCGCCCTCCATCAGGCGGGCGAAGTCGTAGGTCACGGTCTTGTTGCCGATGGCGCCGTCCATGCCCTTGACGATCAGGTCGGCGGCCTCGTTCCAGCCCAGGTAGCGGAGCATCATCTCGCCCGAGAGGATGACCGAGCCGGGGTTGACCTTGTCCTGGTCGGCGTACTTCGGCGCGGTGCCGTGGGTGGCCTCGAAGATGGCGTGGCCGGTGACGTAGTTGATGTTGCCGCCCGGCGCGATGCCGATGCCGCCGACCTGCGCGGCCAGGGCGTCGGAGAGATAGTCGCCGTTGAGGTTCAGCGTGGCGATCACGTCGAACTCGCTCGGGCCGGGTCAGCACCTGCTGGAGGGTGATGTCGGCGATGGCGTCCTTGATCAGGATCTTGCCGGACGTCGAGGCGGCCTTCTGCTCGGCGTTGGCGGCGGCCTCGCCCTTGCTCGGCCTTGGTGCGTTCCCAGCTGCGTCCAGGTGTAGGTCTGGTCGCCGAACTCGCGCTCGGCCAGCTCGTAGCCCCAGTTGCGGAACGCGCCGGGGTGAACTTCATGATGTTGCCCTTGTGGACCAGCGTCACGCTCTTGCGGCCTTGTTCGATGGCGTACTCGATCGCCGCGCGGATCAGGCGCTCGGTGCCCTCGCGTCGAGATCGGCTTGATGCCGATCGCCGCGGTCTCCGGGAAGCGGATCTTCTTGTACATGTCGGGGAACTTGTCCTTGAGGAACGCCGATGAGCTTCTTGGCGTCGGCGCTGCCGCTCTCGAACTCGATGCCCGGCGTAGATGTCCTCGGTGTTCTCGCGGAAGATCACCATGTCCACCTTCTCGGGGTGCTTCACCGGCGAGGGCACGCCCTTGAACCAGCGCACCGGGCGCAGGCAGACGTAGAGGTCGAGCATCTGCCGCAGGGCCACGTTGAGCGAGCGGATGCCGCCGCCGACCGGCGTGGTCAGCGGGCCCTTGATGCCGACCAGGTAGTCGCGGAACGCCTCGACGGTCTCGTCGGGCAGCCAGGTGTTGAACTTCGCGTGGGCCTTCCCGCCGGCGTACACTTCCATCCAGGCGATCTGCCGCTTGCCGCCGTAGGCCTTCTCCACGGCCGCGTCGAAGACCCGGCACGCTCGCGCGCCAGATGTCCGGGCCGGTGCCGTCCCCCTCGATGAACGGGATGATCGGGCGGTCGGGCACGTTCAGCGTCCCGTCCTGGATCGTGATCTTCTCGCCGTTGGTGGGGACAACAAGTTGCGCCTGGCCATGATTGAGTGTTCCGAATTCGGGCCCGGAAGGTTTCAGAGGAGAGTCTTTTCCCGGCCGCTCCGAGGGTGGGGACCGGGTCGCTCGTAGCCCAATAGAACGCGAACCGATCAGGCAAGTCAAACCCGAAAGCCCCACGGGTCGCGGTTGAATCGGGTCGCCTCTTTCCCTCTCCCCCGATCGTGCGCCATGATGGTGCCGGTGGAACCGCTCCCGCGAACCGGCCTGGAACCTGGAAGGATGGCGTGATGATGACGGCCCGTGGCTCGTTGCGGCTCGCATTGCTTCTCCTGTCGCTCGGCGCCGCGACGGCCCAGGGGGCCGGGCGTCTCGTCGAGGTCGAGTATCCACCGTCGGATCAGTCGGGTGAGTTGATCTACGGCGTGACGTACCGCATCTGGCTCCCCGATGGGGTCGAACGATTGCGCGGCATCATCGTCCATCAGCATGGTTGCGGGGCCGGGGCGTGTCAGGGGGGCTACACCGCGGCCGAGGACCTGCGCTGGCAAGCCCTGGCGCGAAAGTGGGACTGCGCGTTGCTCGGCCCGTCGTACCATCAGGAGGACGGCCAGGATTGTCGAAAGTGGTGCGACCCTCGCAACGGCTCTCGCGCACGGTTTCTCCAGGCGCTCGATGATCTGGCGGAGACATCCGGCCACGACGAACTGGCGACCATCCCCTGGTGTCTCTGGGGCCATTCCGGCGGGGGGTTCTGGGCGAGCTTGATGCAGTGCTCCGACCCGGAACGAATCGTCGCCATCTGGCTGCGATCGGGGACGGCGTTCTCGACCTGGGAGAAGGGGGAAATCCCCCGGCCGGAGGTGCCCGAGGCGGCGCTGGCGATCCCCGTGATGTGCAACCCCGGGGTCAAGGAGAAGGGCGACCCGCGCTTCAACGGTGCCTGGACCGGGACGCTGGCCATGTTCAAGGCGTATCGAGCCAAAGGGGCGCCGATCGGCTTCGCGCCCGACCCTCGAACCGCCCACGAATGCGGTGATTCACGCGATCTCGCCATCCCGTTCTTCGACGCATGCCTGGCCATGCGACTGCCCGAGACGGGTTCGGATGGGGCGGAGCTTCGCCCCGTCGATCGCTCTCGAAGCTGGCTCGCCCCCGTCCTCGGCGATCGAGCCGAGCCCGCCGAGTCGTTCGACGGTGATCCCGACACGGCGGTCTGGCTCCCCGACGAACGGGCCGCCCACGCCTGGCAGGAGTACGTCGCCTCGGGTTCCGTGAATGATACGACCCCGCCTCCCGCGCCCGTCGATCTCCGGGCCACTTCAGGAGACGGCCACGAGGTTGAATTGGGCTGGAGTGCCGCGGCCGACCTCGAAAGCGGAATCCGCCAGTTCCTCATCCTCCGGGACGGCGAGGAACTGGCCCGGCTCCCCGAAACACCTCAGGGGCGATTCGGACGACCGTTGTTCCAGTCGTTGTCCTATCACGACACGCCCGAGGCCCCCGTCCCCGCGATGCGATTCCACGACACGACGACATCGCCCGGATCGACACCGACCTACCAGGTCATCACGATCAACGGCGCTGGTTTACGCTCTGAACCTTCCGAGTCGGTGAAACCTTCGAATTAACCTCGCTCCCTGCCTTCAGAGGTGGCGCGTCCGGGTGGCCGCATTTGCGGGATTCAAGCGGAATTGACGCGAGAGAGAGGCCCTTAATCGGGCCGCACCCGAGGAGTGAAGTGAACATACAATCCGATCGTTCTCAAGGAGTCTCCCGCCATGATGGTCCTGCTGTCCTGCATCGTCCTGGCCCTCACCCCTCCGGCCGTTGACGAGGGGCAAGGCGGCGGCCCCGCCGCGATGCTCGTTTCCTTCGACGTGCTCCAGCGGGACCTCGGATCACCCACGATCCGAATTCTCGACGTCCGCTCGAAGGAGGACTACGACGCCGGTCACATCCCGGGCGCCGTCCGGGTGGACCGCCAGGAGGCCGAGGTTCTGGCGAAGCGCTCCGGTGGCCTGGAAGACCGGTCGGCGTGGGCAGACTGGATCAAACCGCTCGGGATCGAGCCGGGGGACACGGTGCTCGTCTACGACGACAACCGGCAGAAGGATGCCGCCCGGTTCTGGTGGCTGCTGTCGTATCTGGGGGTCGAGCCGGTCGGCCTGATCGACGGCGGGTTCGCGTTGTGGAAGGAGCAGGATCGGCCGGTGTCGATGGAGGCCACGCGGGCCCAGCCGCATGCCTTCCCCGTCGAGCTTCAGGACGAGCGTTACGCGACGCGACGAACGGTCCTGGAGGCGATCCGATCGGCCTCGACGCGGGTGATCGACGCCCGCAGTCATGCCGAGTACGCCGGCGAGACGGTCCTCTCGAAGCGGGGCGGGCACGTCCCCGAGGCGTGTCACCTGGAGTGGTCAAACCTCGTCGACGAGCAAGGGCGGTTCCAGCCCCCGGCAAAGCTCAAGGAACTGGTCGCGAAGTCCGGGGTCAAGCCGGGACAGGCGGTCATCACGCATTGTCAGGGGGGCGGCCGGGCGTCCGTGGATGCGTTCGTCTTCGAACGGCTCGGCCACAAGGCGGCGAACTACTATCCGGGCTGGTCCGACTGGGGCAACGCCGACGACGTGCCGATCGAGGGAGAGACGAAGCACGACGGGTCGAGATAGAATGAATGGGAGTGGACCAGATTCGGGTCATAGAGAGAGGTTGCCGATGAGTTCGCAAGTCGATGAACTCTTTCAAGCCGTGCTGGGCCTCCCCGACGAGGATCAACTTCGGCTTCTTGCCGCGTTAACTTCGGCGCTCGGCGAGCGTGGGGTGCGTCCGTTTGACGACTCATGGCTCGTCGAGGTTCGCAGACGGTCGACCGAATTCGATTCCGGCGTCGTGCGTGCCGTCCCCTGGGACGAGGTCAAGGAACGAGCACGGCGCCGAGCGGCAGATGGATTGTCCCGTGACTGAAGTGTCGTTCCTGCCCGCTGCCGAAGCCGACTATCGCGATGCGTTCGTCTGGTATCAAGACCGAAGTCCGCAGGCGGCGGACGGGTTTGAAGCGGCCATCGAGGTTGCCCTCCGAGCGATCGGAGACGCCCCGGAACGTTGGCCTCTCTGTGACGATCGCCATCGATTCTATGGCCTTCGCCGTTATCCCTTCAGTATCGTGTTTCGGGTCGAGGATGACGCCGTGCTCGTCGTGGCGGTGGCCCACTCGCGTCGCGAGGCGAATTACTGGCAGGATCGTACCTGACCGAACCGGACGCCAGGAACAGATCGGGGCCATGTTGCGGGTTGCCGCCTGGCTGCGAAAAGTCAGGTGGAAGCCCGAACGTCGAGAAGACCTGCGAGGGAGGACCTGATGCCCCTGTTCGAATACCGCAAGTGGGACGGTTCGCAAGAGTTCAAGCCGCAATCGGCCGACCAGGTGTTTGAGAAACTCGCCGAGTACATGATGCAGTACGGGGACCAGGTGCTCCGTCACTTCGACGACCTGGACGAGGACAGTCAGGAGGTCCTTGAACTGCTCGAAAAGGAGGGCCTGATCGAGCGGGACGCCGAGGGGCAATGGAGGGTCGCGCCGAAGGGCGTGCGGCGGATCCAGCAGGGACGCTCTCCGAGCTGTTCCAGACGTTCAACCGAGACGCCGTCGGTCGCCATGACACTCCGCAAAAAGGAGGGGGGCAGGTGCGGCTCGAGGACTCGAAGCCATACGTCTACGGCGACAGCCTGGCCCACCTCAACCTTCACGAGACCCTCAAGAATGCCCTGGTCCGGCAGGGCGGCGGCCTGCCGTTAACGCCCCATTACGACGACTTCGTCGTGCATGAAACCGAGTTCCAGACGAACTGCGCCACGGTCGTGCTGATCGACATGAGCGGTTCGATGGGTCGCTACGGCAAGTACGCGATGACCAAGAAGGTCGCCCTGGCGTTGCAGGCGATGGTCCGCGGTCAGTTCCCGCAAGACACGCTCCAGATGGTCGGGTTCTATACCTTCGCCAGCAAGCTGACCGAGCGCGAGCTGCTCAACTCGGCGCCGAAGCCGGTGAGCATCTTCGACAGCCGGGTCCATCTCCGGATCAGCCTGGACGATCCCCCGAAGCGCTGCGCCTTTGCACTTCACCAACATCCACGCCGGGTTGAAACTCGCGCGTAACATGCTGATGCGTTCCGGGGCTGCGAACAAGCAGATCATCGTCGTCACCGACGGCGAGCCCACCGCGCACGTCGAGGACCGCGAGGTCGTTCTGATCTACCCGCCCGCCGAGAAGACTGCCAGGCACACCTTGACCGAGGCCCGCCGCTGTGCCGCGGCCGGCATCCGCGTGTCCAGCTTCGCGCTGGTCGAGGACTACTTCTATCTGGGGCTGGTCAACTTCGTCGAGGAGATGGCCCGCGTCACCCAGGGCGTGGCGGCGTACTGCTCGGCCGACGATCTGGGAAAGTACGTTTTTGACAGCTTCGTCGGAGGCCGTCGCAGTCGAAAATCGGTGCGTTGATCTGTCCCTGATCGGCCCGCGTGACGTTGTGTCGTCCTGACATCGAGTGCGGGGCCGACGACGATCGGGTGCGCCGGCAAGCACGGGAAGGGAGAGGCCCATGCCGATCGGTCCGGATGGGCCGCTCGGCATGGGCCTCGATCACCCGGCCTCGTTCCCGACGCCGGCTGTTTTTGGTTCCCCCGCTCGGACGGCCTCGCATGAACGGCCGCCTATCGCCGATATCCGGTTTTTTCGATTCCGTGCGATTATTCGCCGCGGTTTCGACAGCTTGGCTGGCCCTCGTCTTCCGATCCGTCAGGCTGGAATGGTTGCACCAGGCATTGAGATGACGGCTTCGCTCGGACGATCTCAGAACAGCGCGGGGCCCGAGGAAACGGGGACTGGCAACTCGGAAGACCTCGGAGCCAGTCCCCGTTTCCTCGGGCGGAGCGGCCGGGTCACGGGGACTGGCGCCGGCCGAAGTCGTCCGGTGCCAGTCCCCGTGACCTGGCCAGGCGCACTTCCGGGACCGTCTCTCAGTTCGCGGCGTGGGGCCTCACGGTTCCATGGGCGTTCTGGTGCGATTGTAGTGATTGCGTCGGCGTCGCGTGCCTCGCCGTTCTTCCATTGCCTATCCCGGATATTCGGATCGACCGTCCTGTTCCAGGGGATTCCTTCGATGTGGCAACTCCGGACGCCTTCTCGCAAACGGGTTCAGGCCAGGCACGTCTCAACTCGGCGTCCCCGGTTGTTCTGGCCACATTGCCGGCCCCTTGAGGATCGTTGCCTCCTGTCGGTTTCCCTGACGGGCAGCGGACCATCCGCCCCCCTGGTCGGATCGCCGGTCCTCTGGACGGCGACGGCGAGCGACCACGGGGAAGCACCGGTCTATCAGTTCCGCGTCGGAACGACCGGCGGCGCGTCCCACGTGGTTCGCGACTTCAGCCCCAGCAACAGCATCACCTGGGCCCCCATGCAGGAGGGGAGCTACGACATCCAGGTGATCGTCAAGGACGATTTCCACGCCGCGACCGGCGAGTCCGCAAGTGCGTCCTATGCCGCGAATTCACGGGTGGTTGGGCCGGGCGCGACGATCAGCCCCACGTCCAATCCGCTGGTTGCGCCTGTACAGTGCGCCCCCCTCCTCCGGCAGTTCGATGCATGTCGAGTTCCGACCGGTGGGCCCCGACCATTCCTGTGCACGACCGCCCCGTTGCCCATCGTGCCCGGGCAGAGCACCAACGTCCTCGTGGCCGGACTGCTGCCCGACACGACCTACCTCATGAGGCATGTCCTGGATGATGGGACGGCCTCCGCCCCTCTGACGTTCCATACCGGAGCCCTGCCGACGAGTTTGACGTTCCCCACCTTCACTGTACAGCAGTCGCCCACCCCGGAGACCGACCCGACTCAGGACATGGTCTTTCACGTCGGGATCAATCCCCCGGATGGGACCGTCAATACCCTGGCGACGGACCTGACCGGCAACATCGTCTGGTACTACGACCCGGTGGCCAACAATTTCCCCAGCTATGCCCCGAGCCTCGTCACGGGGGGCACGGTGCTCCTGCTGGGCGGCGAGCAGGACCATGTCGGCGGCGCGAACACGCTGCGAGAGGTCGATCTGGCCGGCAACACCCTGCGAGAGACGAACATCGACGCCGTCAACGCCCAGCTCGCCGCGCTGGGACAGGATCCGATCACGGACTTCAACCACGACGTCCAGCGCCTGCCCAACGGCGACACGGTGGTCCTGTCCACGACCCCGAGGACCATCGACGTTGATGGCACACCCACCCGTTACAGTGGCGACATGGTCATCATCCTGGACCAGAACTTCCAGGTGGAGTGGACCTGGGACTCGTTCGACTGGCTGGACACCGACCGCCTCCGCCCGCTGGGCGAAGGCCCGGGCGACTGGACGCACGCCAACGCCGTCGCCTGGTCCCCCGCGGACGGGAACCTGCTGGTTTCCCTGCGTGCCCAGGACTGGGTCATCAAGATCGATTACGAAGCCGGGACGGGGGACGGCCATGTCATCTGGCGGCTGGGAGAGGGAGGTGATTTCAACATCAATTCCTCGGACCCATCCCCGTGGTTTTCCCACCAGCACGACGCGCGCTACGTCAACAACTCGACGCTGGTGCTCTTCGATAACGGCAACACCCGCATCCTGAACGACCCGCAAGGCCATAGCCGGGGACAGGAACTGGTCCTCGACGAGACGACGATGCAGGCGACGCTGGCGGTCAACGCCGACCTGGGCAGCTACGCGTCCGCCATGGGGAGTGGGCAAAAGCTTCCCAACGGGAACTTCGGCTTCACGTCCGCCTTTGCCCAGCAGACGATCGAGGTGTCCCCGGATGGCCTCACGAATTATGTAGTCAAGATGAACATGCCCGGCGCCGAGTATCGCTCGTACCTCTACGGCTCCCTCTACGGCGACCTCGCCAACCTTTTCGACCCCGGGTTTGAAGACCCGATCCAGGGGACGGGCACGACGGCCTACCAGTATGCTCCGACGGGCTCGGCGTGGAGCTTCGGCGGCCCGGCCGGCGTGGCGGGCAACGGCAGCGCCCTCACCTCGGGCAACCCCGACGCCCCGCAGGGTAGCCAGGTCGCGTTCCTGCAAAACACCGGCACGATCCGCCAGGTGATGGATTTCCCCGCGGCCGGTGCCTACACGATCGGCCTCAGCGCCGCCCAGCAGGGTAACGTGGGGAACAGCAACGCGA
Source organism: uncultured Isosphaeraceae bacterium (assembly GCA_963779675.1). Classification (GTDB taxonomy): domain Bacteria; phylum Planctomycetota; class Planctomycetia; order Isosphaerales; family Isosphaeraceae; genus CAVZZM01. The sequence continues at coordinate 38,046 of CAVZZM010000007.1, read as the reverse complement.
CGGTTGAGGTGCGCGTGGACGGCGCGTTGGTGGGCATCTTCGCGCCCGCCGGCACCGGCTACGATACCTACACGACCGGCTCGTTCCGCGTGTCGGCCGGCAGCCACACCATCACGTTCGTCGGCGTCGATCCCGACGGGGCGGGTTCCACCGCCTTGCTCGATCAGGTCCGCATCCATAACGCCGCGCCGGTGGGGCTCGATGTCCCCGGCTTCGTCAATCTCTCCTCCGCCTTCAACCGGATCGGGGCTGTGGCCGACGGGACGGCGTTCGGCGGTGGCGGGCTCGACGGCGACGGCACCGCGCTCTCCTCAAGCCTGGTCGGGTCGAGCCTGGTGGCCGGCGGCACGACCTTCGGCCTCGGCCCCGCCGGCGCCCCCAACGTCGTCGCCGCCGACGGACAGGTCATCCCCCTGCTATCGAGCCGGAACGGTACGCTGAAGTTGCTGGCTACCGGCGTCAACGGCGCGCAGACAAACCAGGTGTTCCTCGTGACCTACACCGACGGTACGACCGCGAGCTTCACGCAGTCGATCAGCGACTGGGCCTTCCCCCAGGGGCATGCCGGGGAGTCGATGGCCCGGACGACCGGCTACCGCAACACCTCCGTCGGGCAGCAGCACGCCGGCGGGTTCCATATTTACGAGTACACCTTCGCGCTGGACCCCAACAAGGTGGTTAACAGCCTCACCCTGCCCGTGAACGCCAATGTCGAGGTCTTCGCCGCCACGCTGGGCCCGCCCGCTCCCGCTCCTCCCGATCCCGTTCCTCCCGATCCCGTTCCTCCCGCCCCCGTTCCGCAGACCGGCCCCGTTCTCGGCCAGTTGCTGCCGGGCTTCGGGACGGTCAGCCCCACCGTCTCGTCCATCAGTCGCCCGCGTTTCACCGGGATCGCCCCCGCGCGATCGGTCGTCCGGCTGTATGCCCTGAACGCGGCCGGGACGCGGGCCTACACCCTCGGCGCGGCGTTCGCGAACCGGGCGGGGCAGTGGCGGATGATGTCCCGGCCGCTCCCGGCAGGCTCGTACTACGTGCTGGCGACCTCGTCGCCCTTCCGCACACCCGCCGCCGAGCCGCCCAAGTTGATCTGGCCCTGGGACCTCGGCCCCCTGATCGTCCAGGCCCGGACGCCGCCGTCCTGGAGGGGGCGGTCCCGATCCTGAATCGGGCTGATCGGGCCGCGTTGTCCGGGACGTGTAGCGATCCCGAGAGTACGGCCCGGTCGTTCCGGCTCAATTCCACTGTTTTTCGAGGCTGTACGGGACGACCTTCACGCGGGTACGCCCCTGGAGCGGCGCGAGGCGTTCCTTCAGGGCGGCCCGCCGCGCGAGACATTCGGCGGGGTCGAGCGCCGCCATGCCCAGTCCTGGTCGATCGTCTTCCATCTCGGCGGCATTGATGAGGTAGACCAAATCGGACCGATCGAGGGGCAGATCGTCCACGAGCGTGGCCGTCATCGCCAGGTGCCGGTCGGCGTGTCGCCTGGCCTCCCGACCCGACCAGCAGGACCAATCCGAGACGGATGCCGGCGGCCTTGAGTTCGCCAACCACGCGGATGAGATCCTCGTTGGACCAGGACTTTCCATAGGGTTCCCGGACCTCTGGCGCTCCCGACTCCATGCCGAGGTTGACGCGGCCCAGGTTCAGTCCCTTGAGCCGAGCCCAGCCCTCACGGTCGGGGAGCGGGTCGCGAAAGTCGTCGAGAAAAACGTCGATCCCCGCGAGTCGAGAGGCGTCCTCGGGTAGCTGCGCCGAGCCGGATCGAGGCGGCCGTCGGGTTGATCGGGAGATGGCGCGGAATCGTCTCGAACAGGCCGAGGACGTGATCGAACGGCAAGCGCAGCACGTCCGCTCCACCAAGGAAGACGGCCCGACACTGGGCCATTCTCCGACCGAGCAGCGATTTGACCGCCTGGACATGCGACTCGAACGCCTCAAGACTACGGACGTCATGGGCCCGGGGTGCCGCCCCGCCGAAGCCCCATTCCCCGGCGTCCCCCGTCGTGGCCTGGAGGACCACCGAGTTGTGCGCGTCCGGCGGCAACAGGCCGATCGGCCCGTAGGTCTCAACGTACCGCGACCGCAAGGAGGACCAGGCGTTCGCATCCCAGCCGGCGATTAGGTCGAGCAGGCTGCACAGATCGGCCGGTTCGAGATGCCGGTTGCTGTCGGGCGGAGGGACGACCTCGAACTGGCCGACGGAGAGGTCGGCCGCGAGGTTGAGAGCGGCCTGGCGGATGATGTCGTCGAGTTGCGTCGTCTCCTCGACGCGCAACGACCGGCGCCGCAGGACCATGTTCGCGCCGTCTCGATTGCGATCAATGGCGTCCACCGAGCCGTCGAGCCCCTTGCGAAAATGCGTCCCGTCGCGGAACGCCCGCTGCCAGCGGCCTTCGAGGTCGAAGTGAGCGTACGGTTGGTCACCCTCGTAGATCGCGAACGCCCCGTGTTTGACCCCGACGAACGTCAACGCGCCGTTGGAACGACGGAGCCCGACACGTCGAGGGAACAGGTTTCCGGATCGCAGCAGGGCGGCGGCTTCGGTTTCCTGTTCCATGCGGGATGTCCACATCCGGGGGTGGGATTGCGTGCCCTCTCGGAATCGCCAGGGCCGCGCCGGCGGCCCGAAGACGTCGAGGAAATCGGGCTCAACCGAAATCGGCGGTTCGATTATACTCCCGCACCCTGAATTCTGCCCAGGAAGGGCACGCCATTCGCCCGGAGGGAACCGTGGCCGAACTCGATCCCGTCCCGCCAGGCCCCACCGAGTCCGCAACGGACCTCGGGACGGTGGCCGAGTCGACCGAGACCTGGAAGACCTGGTTGGGCCAGGCGTTGCTCATTGTCGTCGCGGCGCTGACGATCAACCTTGTCGGTAACGGTACACGCGGGCTATGGGACCGGGACGAGCCCCGTTATGCCGGCTGTGCTCGCGAGATGGTCGCTCGCGGCGACTTCTTCTATCCGACCTTCAACGATGAACCGCGCTTCCACAAGCCAATCCTGATCTACTGGCTGATGCTGGGGGGGACGGCCGTCTTCGGGGATAACCCGTTCGGCGCCCGGGTCGCGTCCGCCCTGGCCGGGGCCGGGGCGTGCCTGCTGGTCTGGGGGCTCGGCAGGCGCATGTTCAACCCGAGGGCGGGGTTGATCGCGGCCCTGGCGCTGGCGACCGCGCCCCTGATGGTCTACAACGCCAAGGCGGCCACGACCGACGCCACGCTGCTGCTGTTCCTGGTCGCCTGCCAGTTCGCGCTCTGGGAACTCGGCAAGGGGGCCTCGCGGTCGTGGGCGAGCGTGTTCTGGCTCGGGCTGTCGATGGCGACGCTGACCAAGGGACCGATCGGTCCGGTGCTGATCGCCATGTCGGGATTAGTTGCCTGGTGGTGGGGCATGCCGCGGACCTGCTGGCGGAACCTCCGTTGGCGTTGGGGGGTGCCGGCGTTTCTGCTGATCACGGCCCCGTGGTTCATCGCGATCGGCATCCTCTCCCACGGCGACTTCTTCCGCGTCTCGATGGGCTACCATGTCGTCAAACGCATGACGACGGGGATCGAGACGCATGGCGGCTTTCCCGGCTACTACGTCGTGGGGACCATGCTGACCTGCTACCCGTGGTCGGCCCTCCTGCCCGTTGGCATGCTGGCGGCGTGGTCGCGACGCAAGGGCCGGCCGGAGATGGGGTTCCTGCTCGGCTGGATCGTCGGCCCGCTGGTCTTCCTGGAGATCGTTCAGACGAAGTTGATCCACTATTACCTGCCGGCGATCCCCGGTTGCGCCTTGCTGGTGGCGTGGCTGGTCGAGGCCGTCGCGGGGACCGAGGCCAACCTCCGGCGCTGGCCGCTGGGCCGGCTCTCGCTGGGGTTGCTGACGGGCCTCGGGATCGCCATGTCGGTCGGCCTGACCGCCGGGCGCTGGTGTTGCCCGACGGCCTGCGCTGGCCCTGCCTGGCGATGGCGGTCGTCATCGGCGCGGGGACGCTGTATCGCGATGGAGCGGTTCCAGGCCGGGGCGACCCTTCGGGCCTCTTCCAGCCTGGTGGCGACCTGGGCCGTCGCGATGCTCCTGGCGTTCGGCTGGCTGCTGCCGTCGGTCGACCCGTACCGGATCTCGCCGATGGTCGCCCGGCGGCTGGCCGACCTCTCGGAACGCGAAGGGGCGCGACCGGCGATGGCGACGTTCAAGGCCCCGGCGGTGGTCTACGAACTGGGTCATCCGGTGCCGGTGCTCGCCGACAAGGCCGAGCTGTACGACCGTCTCCACCGCGAGGGACCGATCGTCGCCGCGCTGAACGATGCCGAACTCAAGTGGCTGAAGAAAGACCCCACGCTCTCGCTCGACGTTCGCGACACGGTCCAGGGCCTCGACGTCGAGAACCCGCTCCGCGACGACCCGCTCTGGATGGTCATCATTCGAGGGGCCGGCGGGACCAAGGTGCGGCCCGCGCCGATCGCCCGCCATCCCGGGGACGGTTCCCGAACGTCGACGTTGGTGGAGTGAGTGAGGGGCGTCGCGGGCCGTGTTGATGATGTCGGTGATGCCCTTCACTCCCGCGCGGGGCCGTGGTCGGGCCGTCGCAAGGGTCGGATACCCACGCCGGCCCCGTTGGTGTCGTGGGCCGGGTGATCCCGTCCCGGTTCCGTCGAGTTGTCGTGGACCGGCAGGCCAGCGAGCAACCGTTCGTAAAGTTGCCGGATCTTGTGGGTCATCGTCTCCAGACGGAACTGGTCGGTGAATCGTTGCCGTCCTTCGGCGCCCCAGAGTTGTCGCCGCTCGGGACTTGCGGCCAAATCGAGGATCGCTCGGGTAAGGGCCGGACGATCGCGGAACGGGACGAGAATTCCGGTTTCGCCGGTGATGACGACTTCTCGGGCGCCGTCGACATCGTAGCTGATGGCCGGTTTGCCGACGATCAGCCCCTGCGGCAGGGCCCGTGCCAGCCCTTCGCGATAGCTGGGATGAAGCACGACGTCGCAGGCGTTGAGCAGCTCCGGGATGGTTCCGGGTGACACGATCCCCGTGAAGTGGATCGCGTGCCGCACGCCGAGCCGCTCGGCCTCCCGCTCCAGTTTCTCCCGCCAGGTTCCGCCGCCGACCCAGAGAAATCGAACCTTCGGGTTCGCGCGCAGAACCTCCGGCGCGGCGGTCAGGATGTCCTCGTGCCCCTTGCGCTCGAAGAGCCGGGCCACTGTCGCGAAGGCGACCTCGTCGTCGGCCAGGCCCAGCTCGCGGCGGACGGCGTCGCGGGGACGCTTCGGGTTCAGGAACGCCTCGACATCCATCCCGCTGTAGACGGTGAGGTACTGTTCCGGTCGGCCGACCCCGGCGGCAAGCGCCTGTTCGGTCATGGCGTCGCAGACGCTGACGATCGCGTGGCAACGCTGCGCCGCCCAGCGCTTCCATCGCAACGTAAAGCCGGTTCTTCCAGGGTCTTTCCGACGGACCGAACGGCAGCCCGTGGATCGTGTGGACGACCGCCGGCACCCGCTCGTTCCAGGCCGCGGCGCGGCCGAGGATGCCCGCCTTCGAGCTGTGCGTGTGGACGACCTCGGGCCGTAGGCGTCGGATCGCCTTGCGCAGCTTTCCGTACGCCACGCTGTCGGCCTTCGGCCGGATCGCCCGCACCAGTTCGGGCATCCGCTCGACGTTCAGCCCCAGTCGCTCGGCGCGCTGGAACAGGTCCCCCTCGGGGCCTTCCGCCGGCCCGGTGATCAGCACGACGTCGTCGCCATGCCGGTGATGTAACCCCTCGACCGTCAGGAGCGTGTTCTCCTGCGCGCCGCCGAGGATGAGCCGTGTGATGATGTGGACGATGCGCATGGCGGGCGATTCCGAGGGACGTTGTCGTGAACCCGCGACCTCGATGACAGCAACAACCCGGAAAGGTCGGGCTTGCCATCGACCGAAGTTCTTTGGTCATCGGGCATTGGACATCGGCCTGACCACGGTTTTCGGGCTGCCGAGCCGCTAAGAGGCCGGTGATCGGCCCTCGACCTGGACGAGCGGCCCATTCGAGGGCGCTCGAACTCCAGGGTTGAATGGTGGATGTCGTAGTGGTCGGCGAGCCAGCGTTTGAGTTTTTTCTTGGTCCGTTCCATCGTCTCGAAATCGGTCTCGTCGAGGACCACGTGGGCCTCCAGGGCGCGGTGTTGCTCGTCGAGTTCCCAGACGTGGACGTGATGCACCTCGCGGATGTCGTCGAGGTTGTCCAGCTCTCGGACGAGGGCGTTGAGGTCGATATCGGCCGGGACGCCTTCCATCAGGGTGCGGATGGAACGGGGGATCAGGGTCAGGCCCTGGTAAAGAACATACGCGGCGATCACCAGCGTCAGGATCGGGTCGGCGAGGTTCCAGTCGTAGAGCAAAACGAGGACGCCGGCGAGGATGACCCCGATCGAGCCGAGGGCATCGGCCACGTTGTGGATGAACGCCGCCTTGATGTTCAGGCTCTCCTTCGATGACGCGAAGGTCAACAGCGCGGTGATGACGTCCACGACCAGAGCGACCCCCGCGACGACGATCATGGTCCAGCCGCCGACCTCGCTCGGCTCGAAGAAGCGGGCGATCGCCTCGTAAACGAGGTACAGGCCGACGATGACGAGGGTCGTCAGGTTGATCAGCGCCCCGATGACCTCGGCACGCCGGTAGCCGAAGGTCCGGTAACGATCCGCCGGCCTGCGTGCGATCCGACGGGCGACAAGCGCGATCCCGAGCGAGGCCGCGTCGTTCAGGTTGTGCAGCGCATCGGCCACCAGCGAGAGACTGCCCGAGATCACCCCGCCGACGACCTGCGCCACCGTCAGCAGCAGATTGACGCCGACCGCCAGAAAGAGCCGGGCGTCGCTGGTCCCTTCGATTCCGTGGGCGTGCCCATGCCCCTGTCCGGCGTGGTCATGGCCTGCACTCATACGTGACTCCGGTCCTCATCCGCGTGGTTCGGTGATCCCGACGGGCGGTCGGGTCGCACGATGCCTGCCCTGGGCCATCTCGATTCGTAATGAACCCGCAACAGGAACAGCCCTTGCGGCGGGGCGGTCGGGCCGGCCTCGGTGCGTGACTCGGCGGCCCGGACCTCACCGACCCAGGGCTCGGGCCGCTTCCCCGCGCCGACGAGCATGAGCGTCCCGGTGATCGAGCGGACCATATTGTACAGGAAGCCGTCGGCCTCAACCTCGATCGTGACGAGATCTCCCTCGCGAACGACGGCCAGGTCGAAGATCGTCCGGACGCTGCTCGTCCGGTTCGGCCAGTTCGTCTCGAAGCTGCGGAAGTCGTGCCGTCCGATCAGGTTGCGGGACGCCCGGGACATCGCCTCCGCGTCGAGCCGTTGGAAGACGTGCCAGGCGTGGCGCCGGCGGAACGTGTCAGCGATCCGGGCGTTGTCGATGACGTAACGGTAACGCTTCGATAACGCGTCGAGCGTCGCGTGGAACGCCTGCGGCTTCTCCTCAACGTCCAGGACGCGCACGTCCGCCGGAAGCAGGGCGTTGAGGCCCTTGAGAAAGGTGTCGAGGGAGTGTCGCGACGGGGTCAGGAAATGAACGACCTGGCCGATCGCGTGAACCCCGGCGTCCGTCCGCCCGCTGGCGTTGCAGGTCGGCGCAACCGTCGTCAGCCGCCCGATCGCCGCTTCCAGGACTTCCTGGACCGTCCGCAAATCCGGCTGACGTTGCCAGCCGTGAAAATCGGTGCCGTCGTAGGCGATCGTCAGCTTGATGTTCCGCATGGACGTCTCGACACGTCAGATTCAAGCTGAGTCGTTGTGAGAGGCGATCCGGGAACCGGTCTCGGACGAGGTTTCGGAACTTCTGGGTGGCCGGGGCAAAGTCCTCGTGCCCGGGTCGACACTCCGCTCAGACCGGGGCACGAGGACTTTGCCCCGGCCACCCATCCTGTCGTCGTAGGCGATCGTCAGCCCGATGTTCCGCACGGAGAGATCGAACGGGCGGGGCTTCGATACGACGACCCGCACCGCTCGATCGAATACTCGGGATTCACGCCCCGACCGGCGCGAGCTTGACCAGTTCCTCGGCGATCTGGACCGCGTTGGTGGCCGCGCCCTTGCGGAGGTTGTCGCTGACGCACCAGAACAGCAGGACGTTGGGACGGTCCCCCTGTCGGGTGCGGCCGACGAAGACGTCGTCCCTGTCGGCCGCGTGGGTGGCCAGGGGGTAGCCGGCGTTCTCGGGGTCGTCGACGACGGTGAGGCCGGGGGCCTTCGACCACAGGGCCCGGGCCTCGGCCGGGGTGATCGGCCGTTCGGTCTCGACCAGGATCGACTCGCTGTGCGCGTACACGACCGGCACCCGGACGCAGGTCGGCACGACCTCGATCGTGGCGTCGCCCATGATCTTGCGGGTCTCGTCGATCATCTTCCGCTCCTCCTTCGTGTAGCCGTCGGGGAGGAAGACGTCGATGTGCGGCAGGCAGTTCCCGTGGATCGGGTGGGCGAACTTGCTGGGGGCGGGGGCCTCGTGGCCCCTGACGTGGGCCTCGGTCTGGGCGTCCAGCTCGCGGATGCCGGTCTGCCCCGCGCCGGAGACGGACTGATACGTGCTGACGACCACGCGACGGACCCGCGCCGCGTCGTGCAGCGGCTTCAGCGCCACGACCATCTGGATCGTCGAGCAGTTGGGGTTGGCGATGATCCCCTTGTGCGTCGCGATGTCTTGCGGGTTGACCTCGGGGACGACCAGCGGCACGTCGGGGTCCATGCGGAAGGCGCTCGAATTGTCGACGACGACCGCGCCGGCCCGCGCCGCGATCGGGCTCCACTGCGTCGAGATGCTTCCCGGCGTGCTGGACAGGACGATCTCGACGCCCTGGAACGCGGCCTCGGAGATCGGTTCGATCGTGTACGACTCGCCGCGGAACGTCACCGTCTTGCCCGCGCTGCGCTCGGAGGCGAGGAACTTGATCGACCCGACCGGGAAGTTCCGCTCCTCAAGCAGGCGGACCATCCGCTCCCCGACGGCTCCACTGGCCCCGACCACGGCGACGCTCTTCACGGCACTGACCTCCACGATGACCAAGACACTCGAACTCGGGAAACGGTCTACCTTAACATTTCCCGGGTGGGCCCTTCAAACCGAAGGTAACACCATGGGTCCTCGTCTGCGCGACCGGACCTCGCAACGGCGGGGCATCGACACGACGCGATGTGTTCGGGTTCGCGAGTCAATGCGCTTCGCTCGGCCCAATTGACCTGTCGCGGGGGTAGCCGCGATTCGTAAGATGAAGGGTCGAGACTGAAGGGGGCGGTTGCCGCGAGGGAGTTGATACCGTTGAAAGTGCTCGTGATCGGAAAGGGTGGGAGGGAACACGCGCTCTGCTGGAAATTGAAGCAGTCGAAGCGGGTGACCCAGGTCTTCTGCGCCGGGGAACGCGGGCACGGCGCTGGAGGCCCAGAACATCGCGATCGAGACGAACGACTTCCGCGGCCTGGCGCAGTTCGCCCGTCGGGAAGGGATCGGCCTGACCGTGGTCGGGCCGGAAGAGCCGTTGGTGCTCGGCATCGTGGACCACTTCCAGCGCGAGGGGTTGCGGATCTTCGGCCCTCGCAAGGATGCTGCCGAGTTGGAAGGCTCGAAGGTCTTCGCCAAGGACCTGATGCGCCAGGCGGGCATCCCGACAGCCGACTACCGGGTCTTCCGAGGAGCGCCCGACGCCGAGAACTACGTGCTGTCCCGCGACGTCTCGCTGATCGTCCGACCCCGGGGAAAGGCGGCGATCCGGACCCTGATGTGCCGGACGGTGGCCGAGACGCTCGAGGCGATCGACCGGATCATGGACCCGCGCGAGCCGCTCGCGCCGGGCGTGGCGGTCGAGATCGAGGAACGCGGCCAGAGGCGCGTCTTCGAGAACCGTGAGGAGGCCCGCGAGTTCGTCCTGGGCCGGCCCCTGGGGTTCGTCCTGAAGGCCGACGGCCTGGCGGCCGGCAAGGGGGTTTATGTCTGCAACAACATCCGCCAGGCCCTCGACGCGATCGACCAGGTGATGGTCCGACGACTCTACGGCCGGGCCGGCGACCGCATGATCCTTGAGGAGAAGCTCGACGGCCAGGAGGCGAGCATCCTCGCCCTGACCGACGGACGGACGATCGTCCCGCTGGAGTCGAGCCAGGACCACAAGCGGGCCTACGACCACGACGAGGGCCCGAACACCGGCGGGATGGGGGCGTATTCCCCCGCGCCGATCGTCACGCCCGAGATCATGGCGCAGGTTGAAAGCGAGATCCTCGTCCCGGTCGTCCACGCCCTGAAGCGCTCGCGACGGGCGTTCCGGGGCGTCCTCTACGCGGGCCTGATGCTCACGAACCAGGGGCCGAAGGTCCTGGAGTTCAACGTTCGCTTCGGCGATCCGGAATGTCAGGCCGTCCTGATGAGGCTCCAGACGGACCTGCTCGACGTGCTCGAGGCCGTGGTCGAGGAACGGCTCGACTCGGTGGAACTGGCGTGGGACCCCCGGCCGGCGCTGACGGTCGTGATGGCCTCCGAGGGCTATCCCGGCCCTTACGAGCGAGGACGGGTCATCAATAACCTCGACGCGGCGGATCGCCTTCCCGACGTGAAGGTCTTTCACGCCGGGACTGCCTTGCGAAGCGACTCCGGGGGCATTCGCGACGGCCGCGTCGTGACCGACGGCGGTCGCGTGCTCAACGTCACCGCGCTTGGTGAGACGTTGCGGGACGCGCAGACGCATGCCTACGAGGCGACTCAAAACATCCGGTTCGCGGGCGGTTGGTATCGCCGCGATATCGGCGAGCGCGCGATCCGGGCCCAGGAGGGTTGAGTGCCCCGATTGGCCTGATCCCACAGGAACGAGCCCGCCCCGCCGGATGTCTGTTCGCCCGGCGGGGCGGGTTGCGATGCCTCGCGGCTCGGTCGTCGCGGGGTTGCTAACCGCCGTTGCTCTGGCGCGGGGCCGCGGCCAGTCCGAATCGTCGCTGGCTCAGGTGCGCCAGGGCGGCGTTTGGAAAACGTCGTCGACGCGCCTCGTCGGTCGGTAGGAGCACGTTGGCGATCCTCGGGCCGGACGGCTTTACTCCCGGGTTCGGGAACGGGGCCTCGGGAACGGTCGGCGGGATGACCGGCCCGTGCTGGAGCTTCACCTTGTCGGCGAAGAAGGCCGTGTCGGGAACGTCCGGGGTGATGTTGGTGTTGGTGATGGTCCCGCCGAGCTTCGCGTGAATCGCGCTGATCGGCAGCACCAGGTCGTTGCTGTTGCCGAAGGTTCCATCCACCGGATCGACCGACGCGGCGAAGACCGAGTCGATGATGTCGCCCGAGATCAGGACCTGGTTGATGGCCCCGCCGGCCTGAACCCGGGGGGGGAATGGGGGCAAGGTCTGGGTCTGGAAGGCGCGATCGAGCTGGAGGTCATAGCCCGAGAGGACCTGCGTGTCGATGACGTCGCCACCCGTACCAAACAGGCCGATGGGCCGTTCGGAGACGACCGTCGAGTTGATCGCCCCGCGGTTGGCCTGGAGGGACATGATCGAATGCGTCAGGATGGTGACGTTGTCCATCCCCTTGCCGAATGAGATGTTGCGCGAGCCCTGCGGCGTCACGACCAGGATGTTGTCGGTCTCGCCACCGATGTAAAGATTGGCGAGCCGATCATTGGTTTCCACCGTGAAGTTCGTGGCGTTACCGCCGACCCGGACGTAACCGAATTGCCCCTGGACCTGCCCCACGAACTGGCTGATCGCGCTGGACTCCGAACCGTCCGACGCGAAGAGCTGGGTCCCGCCGATGGTGGCGAGGGGGGCGTAGGGAACGTCGGCGTTGCCGACGATCTCGTTGGCCTCGAACGTGTTGACCCGCCCGACGACCGAGAACTGGACCCCGTCCTGGGTGGCCGCGGTGGTCCCCTGGCCGGCCTGGGCGTCGGTGATCGACTTATCGATGATGATGCTCGTGCCCCAGGTTCGGGGCAGCCCCAGCGCGACCACCAGCTCGTCGTTGCGGCCGTTCTGGTTCAGCGGCGTCCCCCCCTCCGGGGTGAAGGTCGTGTCGGCCCCCCCGAAGCGCAAGGTGTTGACGCCGTCGGGGATGACGAGCGAGGCCGCCGGCGTGCCCGTGGTCGTGGGGTCGGTGCTGGTGCGACCGAGCCAGAAGTCGGGCATGTCGATGACGTGGATGCCCGCCTGGGCCACCACGCCCACGGAGGCCCCGTTGAACTGCTGCATCTGCTGGAAGAAGACCCGGCCGTCGCCACCGGCGGACTTGGTCACGACCCCCACCAGCCGGGACTGGGTCGGATCGGTCCCGCCGATCAGGATCTCATTGATCTGGGCGGGTTCGCCCAGCGGTACGGGCATCCCCGTGGAGTCGGGCTGGTTGGTGACCGACAGGTCCCCCATGCCGATCAGCCGGAGTTCCCAGGTATCGCCGTCGACATCGGTGCCCGTGACCGTCTTCGACAACAGCTTGCGGGTCTCCAGACCTTCCGTCGAGGGCCGGAAGGCCCGGTCGCCAGGGCGGCGCGTCGCCATGGACCATACTCCCCAGTCGCGGGGCATGCCCCGCGGACGCTATCCCATGCGGCCGGAACGGCCCCCGGCCCGGAGCAACCCGCCCCGCCCGGCCCGGGTCGGGGCCACGGACGCCGGCGCTGCGCCCACGACCGCTCCCGCCCCCGGGGGCCTTTCTCGAAGTTCGACCATTTTCTCGGTATCCTTGAACTATTCCGGCGGATCGTCATAATCAGATCCGCGATCCCGCAAGCAAGCATTTCCAATCTCGCCGAGGCCTCGCCAGGAAGTCGGGGCGGTCCCTGGCGGTCTCGAAGTCCCGGGCTCGGTTCCTCCGGGCGTGATCGGGTCGAGGCGTGGGCTTGAGAATGATGAAGCAATCGACCGTGACACGGAGGCGGCTTGCCGTCCAAATCTCGCTGGCTCGCGCATCGCGGTTGCACCGGCTCGTAACCATCATCGCGGCCGGCCCGCGCACCCGGGAACAGCTGCTCCGCGACCTGAAGATCGGGCTTCGCACCTTCTATCGCGAACTGGAACTGCTCAGGCGTTGTGGGGTCCGGGTCCGTCTGGTGTCCAAGGAGTATCGGCTGGCCGGCAGCGTCGCCGAGGCGGAGACGCGGTTGCCGTTCCCGGACCCGCAGCTCAGCTTCGCCGAGATGGCCGAGCTGGCACGCTGTCCGGGAGACTCGGGACAACGCCTGGGGGCCTTGCTCGAAAGCGTCGTCGGCCCCCCTGCCTCCCCGGAACCTCGGGGCCGTCGCGACACCGCCGCGCCGGCCGGCACGCCTCGTTCCCGCACCCGTCGCAAGTCTTGACGACGCGGTTTCGTCGCGAGGTCGGACGACCCGGGCGGCTGGCAACGACCCCCGCGCACGTCCCGTTCCTGATTCGCTCGACGATCGGGTGGCTCGGAAATCGGGACGAGGCCTCGTCGTCGTGGTCTCCCCAGGCGCCCGGGTTCACTACGGAGAGGAACCCGACGCACGGCACAACTTTCCGGGTGACACGCTCTTCTTGCCGACCGACGGATTTGCTATGTTCATTCAGCGGATCAGGTTTCGAAAGTCGACCCCCCGCAAGGAGTTGCCCGCATGCGTGGTTATCGTTCGTGGTGAGGCTCACCGTTTCGGGACGGGCGACGGCATACACCCGCGAAGGGCGTCGGCTCACCGCGGCCGATGACCTGCGCGCCGTGAGCGGGCTTGTCTCTGGTGACGCCTTCACCGACTCCCTCGGCGGTCGCGCGGTGGAAGACGCCCTGGCGTCGATCCTGCAGCCCGGTGGTCGTCTGGCCCTGGAGTATCGCGGCGACGTCGGCCAGCTCTGGGTCATCACCGAATATTTGGCCTCACGACCGTTGAGTGATTCCGAGCTGCGGCTTCTGATCGGCCATACCGTCGGCCAATGGGCGGATGGCGCGGGTACGGACCTGGAAATCGGTGGTTACCTGATCGACTGCTACCCCACCGACCTGCCCGGCTTCGACCCGGAAGAACCCGTCGTCGAACAGCACGCGGTGTGACCTCCGGTGTCGTCCTGTCGCCTTTTGACGCCGGGGTGGAACCACGACGGGAACTTATCGCGCGGGAGCAGGCCGAACTTGAAGAACGGTCGGCGTGTCAGTAAGATAAGTCTCGTTCTCGAACCGTTCCCGGAACGGTTTCGACAGGAAGCGGGGTAGCTCAGCTGGCTAGAGCGGCGGATTCATAACCCGCAGGTCACGAGTTCGAGTCTCGTCCCCGCTACTCACGACAGGCCCCGTCAGAACCCGCCCCGATGCGTCAAGCCCCGACAGGTCCAGGGGGTTGCGCCTCATCAAGGGCGGGTTTTCCGTTGGCGTGATGGCGTCGGCATCCGTCAGAACCCGCCCCGTTCCGTCCCCTCCGGTGGGCAAGTCGTGGGCAAGGACTTCGCTGATGCGTTGTCCATCCGTACCCGTCGCGGCCATCGGAAGGGGCTCGGCGGCTTCGGGGCGGAGGGTCGGGAGGTCGGCCACCGCGCCCTCGATGTCGTGCCTGCGAGGGCGGGTGTAACGGCCGGTCAACTCCAGGTTCGAGTGCCGCATCATGCGTTGGACGACGCGGGGCGACACCCCGGCGGCGTCGGCCAGGGTCGCGACACTGGCATCGGAGAGCATGGAAGTCGAACACGAGCCCCGAGTCGTCCTGATAGGCGATCCCGGCGGCGGCCAGGTCGACGCGGAGCATCGCGGCCCCCTTGGCGGGCAGAGGGAACACGGCGACCTCGGGGTCGATCGCGGCCAGGTACGGGGCCAGGTCAACGGCCAGATCCGAGGGAATGGGCAGCGTGGTGGGCTGTCGGTTCTTTGTGTAAGCGGCGGCCACCGTCACCGTGGGGGACTTGGGGCTCGTGTCGAACGAGTTGGGCGTGATGCTGGCCAGTTCGGAGAGCCTGAGTCCCGAGGCGACGGCCAGGCGGTAGCACAGGGCGCGGGCCGGGCCGGTCATGCCCTGGTAGGCCGGGCCGCGATGGCGGTCGCGATCAGATGCCGCAGTTCTTCCACGGCTCAACGTCCGGCGGTCGTGCCGACGGTCCTCATGAGCATTAAAGCCGCGACGCCCGCAAGGCATCGTCTCGCGACCGGCGGGTGTTGTGGCACCATCGGGAGAACCAGCGGATGGCGGCCCGGTGGTGGTTGCAGGTCGTCAGGGACCGGCCGGCATCGCGGAGCATGGCGAGAGCGGCCTGCACGCGATCCGAGGTCAGGTCCGAGAGCCGCCCGGCGGCCAGGGCTCGCGACAGGGCCGCGTCGGCGCGATCCCTGTCGGCTTGCCGGGCTCGCTTGGGCGGGTCAATCGTCCGCCAGAGTGCCACCGCAAGCCAGGGCGGCCACCCTTCGGGCACGATCGGCGTACTGCGCGGCATGTTTGGGAGTGTCCCCCTTGGCGATCAAGTGAGCGTGCCAGTCGGCCAGGTGATCGGCCAGAGGCCGCGCCTCCTGACGGCGGTAGGCGTCGGCCTCGGGGTCGATCAGCCCGCCCGGATCTTGGCGGCCTCCGCCTCGGCGAAGGCGGCCATCTGCTCCGTGACTCGACGGTCGGGGCATCCCTTCTTCTCGCGCTTCACCCCGTCCGCGTCGGTATAGCGATAGTACCAGACGTTCCTGCGTTTCCTCATGCTTGCCATCGGTGGTCCCTTGAATATGGAGAGGCTCTCCGGTGATGCCGGAAGCCGGATTGTTCACCAGCACAGAAGCTGCTGCATCCCCAGATCGTCTGCCTCCGCGATCTCGGTCAGGTCATCCCGATCGGGCTTTGGGATGTCGTCGACTCTCGTTCTGTTCCGCCCAACACCATTCACTCGATGGGCTCAGGTCGCAGATCGCTCATCTGGACGGATCGAGCGAAGGTGACGATCTTGAGACGACGGGTATGTACGAGATCGGTGTGGGACTTGGTCCTACCCCTGACGGCCAGAGAAGCGTGTGACGGCCAGCGAAGCGTGGAAGTCGGCACGATGATCGTCCAGTGGCCGGTCTTCGTGTCGCTGGTAGGCGGCCTCCCTGGAGTCGAGGAATTCGGCCCGGATGCGGGTCGCACGGACCTCACTCGCTACGCGACGTTGCTCGGCCATGCGCCTGTCTGGGTCGACATTGCACTCCCTCTGGCGGCCCTATCCGTCGTAGTCGCGAAGAGAGTCATACCGGACCTTCTTGCGAACGCACGACAGTGTCCGGTCACATCGCGCCAGACCGAGAACAGCCTCTCGGGAGACTTTGGTTTTGCTCAGAATTGTGTTGTTTCGCGGAGTTTACGATAGCTGAGGGGAGACTCCATAGCCACCCCTCAGCGAACGCCAAAATGGGACTGTCAGCGGAAACGGATAGACCGTATCGGCTTCCTCAGCGCCTCCCAGGCACTACGCTTCGGGCACCCCGCCTCGACCCAGGCGTTGATCTCGTCACGCCGCCACCGCTTCGAGTGGCCCAGCCGGATCGGCCGGGGCAAACGGCCCGCCAGGTCATCCCGCTCAAGCGATCGAACCGAGCGGCCCAACATGGCCCCGAGGCCGACGATGTCGATGAGGAGGGGTTTCTGGTCCGCGTTCGCCCGCTCAATGGCCACGCTCATGATGTGTCTCCCGCTGTGCTGCGGGTCGTCCGTCCGGTGACCCACGCCGGATCGTTGAACGATCCGTCTGGGCACCTTGATGATGATTTCGAGGTCGTGGGGCCTTCTGACGGAAGGATCCGGATTCCGCCGCCCCGGGATATCTACCCCAGGTCGACGGCGGATGTCCGAAACAGGGTCCCATTTTGCGGCCCTTGGGCCGAAGTGGCCCCGAATTGTCATGTCACCCCCGAGAGTTGCACGGCCCTCCAGGGGCGAAAACTCCCGGCCAGTGCCCGCCGACCCTCCGCAGGGGTCGTCGGGCGCTGGCCCGCCCCACCGTCCCGCCTGGTCCGTCGCCGAGTGGCACCGCGTCTCGGCGTCGTCCCTCGCGTACGCGGTCGCCGACCCTCCGGATGTCGGCCATGGCCCTCGATGGTCCTGGACATCGCGTCAAGGCCCCGGCGTCGAGCGAGCGACGCGGGTGATCCCGCGACGGTGGCGACGACTTCGGCCGTGCACCGGGGTGCTGGGCCCGGTCCGATCATGAGGACGTCCGGGCGGTCCTTCTCGTCTCGAACGAGCAGGTCGTGACTGCGGGACCATGCCTGTCCGGGCCCTGCGACAGCCCACGCCGGGATCACGACCGACTCCGCCAGCCTGATGGGCCGGAAGCCGGGCGAGGCGCGGTCGGCCGAGATGCCTGCGGGCTTCCGGGGCCTCGCCCGCCTCCACGCCAAGCCCCTTCGACCGCACGAGGGTCCCTCGGCCGTCACGAAGGGCCGTGCATCCCCCTGGCCGCGTCCCGCCCCTCTCGACACCGTACGGAAGGCCCTCACGGAAGCGACAGAACACGCGGAGGCACGGCCTCCTCTCGACATGGGGGGTGAAGACGAGTCATGTGCAGTCCATTTGTGGAATGTCTCACCGGACGTATGCGATCCTGGAGGCGCTTGGTTGTGTCAGGAATGGGAGGGCGATCCCGCCGACGCGGGGCGGGACGCCTGAATGGCCGGCGGACCGACACCCATCTGGAGGGCCTCACGATGAACCAGCAGTCGGATCGGCCGGAACCGGCGGGGAAAGGTGGCGCGGCGGGTGTGGGCGCGGTCATCCTGGCGGCCCTCGCCGGGCTCGCGAAGCATGGCGGGGACGACCTCGCCCGGGGCGTCGGTGCCATCGGAAGGCAGGCCGCCCGGCAGGGCGATGACCTGGTACGCGGCCTCTCGGGCACATCCCACGTGCCCGGCCTCGCCGGCCAGGGCGACGATCTGGCACGCGGCCTCGCCGGTGCGTCGCACGTGCCGGACTTCGCCGGGCCGGCTGACGACCTGGCGCGGGGTTTCCCGGCGTTGCCCGAGTCCCCGAGCCTCATCGGTCAGGGCGACGACCTGGCGCGAGGTCTCCCTCGTCCGCCGGTGTTCCCGACTCGGGGATGGCCTCTGGCCGGCGACGACCTCGGCCGGTTCGCGGCCCGTGAGGCGCCGCCGGCCGCGACGGGCGTCGCAGACGACTTCGGTCGGGTCGAGCCCGCTGCCGCTGGGGCAACCGAGGATTCCGCCAGCCTCCCGCTCGGCCGGGCTGGCGGGAAAGTCGCCGAGGAAGGGGTCAAGTTCCTGGTCGATCTTGGGACCGGAGATCGAGACCCGGATCGGCCCGAGGATCGTCCTCGTCTCGGGCAAGGGCCGTAGGCGATGCCGGGCCGATGGAGCGATCCGGAAGGCCCTCGATCCAACCGGGCGGTACGGTCGCAACTGCGTCCGGGTTCCACACGCGACCACGGGTCGAGGTCTCGTCGGCAGGTCGGGCTTCGGGTTGGATGTCAGCGAACACCGCCTCGCCCTTCGATGCGCCTTTCACCTTTGCCGGGTTGATCTTGGTCGATTCCTTTGACCTGGAGCGGTCGAGACCAACCATCGCCCAGTTGTCGTGAGAAGGAGGCGTGACCAGCATGTTTCGCCTTCTCGACTGTCGCCGAACATCGGGATCGCGTTTCCTGTCCAGACACGCGGATCTCAGACAGGTCTGTGGTTGCACGTCTCCAATGTTGGTAGATTGCGTAAGATCGCCGCACGCCGACCCAACGAGGCTCCGTAACGGCGGGGTTGCGTGACGGTATTCTGACACGGCGACGCGTGTCCTTCGAGGTTGGAGTTTGTTTGACATGTCCGGTCCTGATGACGCTCGGGAAGGCCCCGAGGCGTGCCTGCTCGCGTTCTCGCTCGGCCCCGTCCAGACGTTCATCGCCTCGGCTCGCTCGGTCCGCGACCTCTGGACCGGCAGCTACTTGCTGAGCTGGCTCACGTGCCGGGCGATGCGGCCGGTCCTCGATCGGCACGGGCCTGGGGCGTTCGTCATGCCGGCGCTGGCCGGACAACCCGCTCCTGGATCGCGACGGTCGGGGCGATCGGGACCAGCCTCCCCCGGCGAGCCTGCCGAACCGCTTCCTCGCCGTCGTGCCCGGCGGTCCCGGCGACGCCGATGTCCGGGCGCTGGCCGCCGAGTGCGAGGCGCGATGCCGCGACGGCTGGAAGGAGGTCTGCGAGGCCGTCCGGGCCGGCCTCGACAGAACGGGCCGGCAACCTCGATCCCCGACTGGGATCGGCTCTGGGACGCCCAGGTCGCCGACTTCTTCGAGATCCGCACCGCCGTCCTGCCGTTCGCCGCCTGCGGTGAGGAGACGCTGGAACGGCTGCTCGGCCCGTCCTTCGACGCGAGTCGGCCCCACACGCTCTGGTGGGGCCGGCTGCAACTCGTCGCCCGGCTGATGGCGGCGCAGCGGGCGGCCGGCCACCAACCCGCCTATCGGCCCGGGGCGACGTCCCCCAGAAATGCACGCTGCTGGGCACCTACGAGCAGATGGGGCCGGCCTCGCTCGACAAGTCGCGGCAATTCTGGCAGGCCCTGGCCGATGTCGCGATTGGGGCGGGACCCGGATTCGCCCGAACGAGCGGCTCTGCGCGATCAGCCTGGTCAAGCGGTTCGCCTGGCCGGCGTTCCTGAGCCCCGAGCTCGACCTCGTCCCCAGGGTCGGCTACTATCCCGACACGGCGACCGTGGCCGCCGCCGAGTGGCTCCGTCAAGGGCCCGGACGCGATCGACCCGCTGCAAGAACGCGCTCGGCCGGAGGGTGACTGGTCCGGCCAGTGGCTCCACCGGCCGTCGGCGCGAGGCACTTCAGAACGGCACACGAGGACCGAGATCCTGAGCCGCGCCCTGCGAGCGAGCTGTGGGGACGGATCGTCGCCAAGCGTCACGCCAGGGGCCGCCGCCCGCCTACCTGGCCGTCCTGATGCTCGACGGCGATCGGATGGGGCATTGGCTCCGGGGCGACATGACGCCCGAGGCCGGCCCGGAGAACTGAACGAGGTCGATCAGCCGGGCCCTGGCCCGCTTCTCCGGCGACGTCGTCCCGCGAGTCGTCGCGCCGCCACGACGGCACGCTGATCTACTCCGGGCGGGGACGACGTGCTCGCCTTCCTGCCGACCCGCACGGCGCCTGGCCTGCGCCCGCGACTTGAGCGAGCCGCTTTCGCCGAGGCCTGGGACGAGGAGGTCGGCCGGTTCGGGGGCCGCCCGGACGGCCAGCGCCGGCCTCGCCGTCGTCCACCACAAGGAGGACCTGCGGTTCGCCCTGAGCCAGGCCCGCGGGGCCGAGCGAAGGCCAAGGCCGCCGGCCGAGACGCGCTGGCCCTGGCGATCTGCCGCCGCTCGGGCGAGCAACCTCGGCCGTCCTGCCCTGGCCGCTGGTCGAGCGGCTGGAGGGATGGGTCGAGCGGTTCCGCCGGTGGGCGCCGGTGCGGGGCCTCGGATCGCTGGCTCTACACCCTGCGTGCCGAGTTGCCGGCGCTGCAGGCCTGCCCCGAGGCGGCCGTCGAGGCCGAGGTCCGCCGCCTGGCCGGTCGGGCCGAGGACCGGGACCGGCGGATCGACCCGCCGAGGCGGCGGCCCTGCTGAGGGACTACCGCGACGCCGATGCAGCGAAGCGGCAGGATCGGCCCGACCAGGCGATCCTCGCCGACTTCGTCACGCTGGGCCAGGCGGCGTCGTTCCTGGCGCAGGGGGAGGGACTGATGCCGGCGATCGAGCGGACGCGAATCGGCCTCTGGATCGAGCCGCTCGACGTGCTCTTCTTCCGGGGCGGCCGCCCGTTCGGCCCGGCGACCCGCGCCGACGGGCGGCCTGCCCCGGCCCCAGACCCTGGCCGGCGCCCTGCGGACGGCGGTGCTCGCCGCCGCCGGCTTCGACTTCGCCGCCTTCGCTCCGACGGATCCGCACCCGGCGTGACTCCGTCGAGGCGATGAACGAGTGTGGGGCTCCGCCCGGCTTGACCGAGGCGCTGGTTCCGCGGCCCCTGGCTGGCGTGCAGACCGGCGCCCGCGCAGGTCGAGCCCTTGCTGCCGACGCCCGCCGACCTGTACCGCGAGGACCTCCGACGCCGGGTGCTGGCACCGCGCCGACCCGCTGGCCGAGGACCTGCCCGGCTGGGAGCCACCCAGCCGGGACGACGCCCGCTCTGGCATCGTGGCGGCCCTGATGCGAAGCGGCCCGGCGACTTCCTGACGACCTGCCGGGATCGCGGCGTTCCTGCGCGGGGCTGCCCGCCGACGAAGACCGGGTCGGCCCGATTGACCTCTACGGCTTCGACCACCGCACCGGCCTGGAGATCGACGCCGACACCCTGACCGGCGTCGACGGCCGGCTCTTCGCCACCCAGATGCTGGCCCTGAAGCCGGGCGTCGGTTTCTACGCCGAGGTCCTCCCGCCAGGTCCGGTCGCCGGGGACCTCCGGCGGCTGCTCGCTGGCCCGTTCCCCTGGGGCGGCGAGGGGCGCTACGCCACGGCGGACGTCCTGGAGCGGCCGGTGGCATGGCCGGCGTCGAGGAGGGGGCGATCCGCTCTGGCTGCTGGCCACGCCGGCGCCGCTCGGCGACGGGGGCAGGCGGCGCCTGCCCGACCGGCTCGCTCCGGACGACCTGGTGGCCGTCGCCTCCGGCCCGGGGATCGCCGTCTCGGGCTGGGACGTCGCCCGGGGCATCCCCGGCCGACCCGCTTCGCCGCCCCGGCCGGCACCGTCTACTTCACAACCACGCCGGCCCCGAGCGGCCTCGAATCGTCGCTCTGCGGGGATCCGGAGGACCTGGTCCAGGGCTGGGGGTTCGCCCTCAGGGGAGTCTGGAAGCATGCCTGATGCCCACGTACACGCCGCGTTACTCGGGCTCCACGCCCAGACCTCGCTCCATCCCGGGTCGGGGACGGCCCTCGGGATCGTCGATCTGCCCGTGCAGCGCGAACGCCACACCCGGTGGCCCACGATCCCTGGCTCGTCGCTCAAGGGCGTGCTGCGTGATGCTTGCCGTGAGCGTTACAAGGGTCAGTATGCGAACGATCGTGGGCGGACCAACCAGGAAGATCCGAGGCTCCGCGCCGCCTTCGGACCGCACACGGAAGCAGCCGGGGAGTCCGCCGGTGCCCTGAGTCTCACCGACGCCCGGTTACTGGCCTTTCCCGTCCGGTCACTCCGCGGGATCTTCGCCTGGGTGACCTGCCCGGCGGTACTCGAGCGGCTGAGTCGCGACCTGACGCTGTTCCGCTTCGGGGACATCAACTGGCAGGTCCCCGATGTCGGACGGAACCGGGTCGTCGCACCTTCGGATGATTGCCCGTGCCTGATCGAGGGCAAACGCATTGCCCTGGAAGAATTCCTCTTCGAGAAGGTCGAACCCTCGGACGGGCAGGTTGCCGACTGGATCGCCGACCATGTCCTGCCCGACGTCGGACGCCTTCGAGGCGACACGCCGCCGCTTCCGCCGCAGCCTGCTCATCCTGCACAACGACGACTTCGACCACTTCGCCCAGTACGCGACGGAAGTCGTCGCGCGGGTCGGGCTCGACTACGACACCAAGACGGTCAAGAGCGGCGCCTTGTTCTATGAAGAGTTCCTGCCCCCGGAGACTCTCTTCTACTCGATCGTCCTGGCCAACGAGGCCCGGGCCAAGACCGGTGGCGATGGGGCTCGTCCGTCGGGCCATGGGCGCGGTGGATGTCTTCGAGGTCCTGAGAGAGACGCTCCCGGCGGTCCTCCAGGTCGGTGCCGACCAGACGATCGGCAAGGGGTACTGCGCCACACGGCTCGCCCGTGAAGGAGAGGACTGATGGACGGACGCACCGACCCTCGATCAACGCCGGGCCGCCCACGCCTGGCGACTCGTGCAGCAGGTCAAGGACGATGGGAACGACGATACCAAGACCAAGAAGGGATTCAAGCTCCAGTCCAAGCGGTTGCCGGCCCGGATCATAACGGCGGGCCTCGGGCAGTCGCTGGCGTTTTTGGAGGCCAAGAATGCCGCGCCGCACCTGCGTGCCGCGTTGGCCGACTGGATCGAGAGCCAGGTGCCGTCCGGCCCCGGCCGGAACGGGGACCGACTGCTCCGGCGGGTCATCGAGGGGGACTCCGACTTCCTCCGCCTCGCGACCGCCGAGTGCCTGGCCTACCTGGGGTGGATCGTCCGCTTCGCCGACGCGGAGTTCCGCGACATCAGCGACGTGGAGGAGGACTGAGGAATGCTTGTCGGCAAGGTCGAGTTCTGGGTGCCGGGCCGATCGGAAGGGGCCATCCGCGACGAGCGCCACGGCAGGCTCCGCTTCACGGCGGGCGACCTGATTGGACTCGATGTCGGAGAAATCCGCCAGGGGATGGAGGTCGTCTACGACGTCGGCCCGGGCGGAACAGCGACCCGCGTGCGACCGCCCCGGGCATCGTTCCTGAGCCTCCCGAGCTGAACTGGATGGAACGATCCCCTCCTGAAGTTCGTCCCGCTGCCAGGTCCGCTTCGCGACCTGTCGAGCGGTTCACGGGTCGGCCCACCCGGGTCTCCGGCTGGACAAGTACCTGACGCCTGCCGCCGACCCAGGAGGACCAGAAGAGAGTCCTGTCCGATGTCGCCGAGCGGACTCGCTGGGCGACGCAGGGCTGTTCGACGAGGTATCACGGCGACGACGGGCGATGCTCGACGCGCCGGGGCCGTGCGATGGCGGCCGGAGACCGTCCGGCCCGCTCACTCTGCACCTGGCGCGGGCCTCGGCCCTGGAGAACGCCGGCCTGTGCCTGCACCCGATCTATGGCTTCGCCTTCCTTCCGGGCACGGGCCTCAAGGGCCTGGCCCGGGCCTATGCCGAGACCGTCTGGCTGCCGAGCCAGACCGACCCGGCGGAAGCAGCCGAGCGGAGATCGACCGCGTCTTCGGCCACATCCGTTCGCCCCGGGAGGCCGGCGAGGCGCCTGCGGGGGCCGTCGTCTTCCACGACGCCTGGCCCGAGTCCTGGCCGGGCCTGATCGTCGACATCGTGAACAACCACCACGCCCGCTACTACCAGGGGCAAGGACTGGCCGGGCGACTGGGAGTCGCCGACGATGGTCTACTTCCTGGCCGTCGCCGCCGGCCAGGCGTTCTCGTTCGCCCTCTCGGCCCGCCGGGACGACGCCGACCGCGACGCTCGACCGCGCCCGGGAATGGCTCGACGGCGGGCTGACCCACCTCGGCTTCGGCGCCAAGACGGCGGCCGGCTACGGCTACTTCGCCCCGCGCCACGGCGAGCCGGCCGAGCCCGCCGGCCCGGTCCCGAACGACCGCCCCTGCACGCTGCGGCTCGACTCACCCGCGTTCCTGGCCGGGGCCGACAGACCGCCGGAGACTGCGATCTCCGCCCGGCGACGCTCCGCGGCCTGCTCCGCTGGTGGTGGCGGACCCTGCACGCCGGCGCCCTGGTCGACGCCAGTTGCGGGACCTGGAAGCCGCTGCTCTGGGGGAGCACCGCCGCTCGGCGAGCGCCGATCCAGCTCCGGGTCGAGCCGCAGAAGCCGGGGCCCCGCCTCTACCGCAAGCGGGACCGAGTGCCGACATGCCGCCCGGCGAGAAGGTCGGGGAGCTACGGCATCCCCGGGGCCGATCCGAGGAAGACGACGCAGGGTCTCTGGTACGCCTCGTTCGGCATGGACGACGGCGGCCGGGATCGGTCCGTCGTTGAGCCCGGCGCGGCCTGGTCGCTCCGGCTGACCGCCCGGGCCAGCCGGGCCGCCTCCGCGAGCGGGGCCTCGGGCCCGACGACGTGCTCGACCAAGCCCGCGCCGCGCCTCTGGCTGCTCTGCCGGTACGGTGGCGTCGGCTCCAAGTCGCGCAAGGGATTCGGCTCGCTCGTCGGCCGATGGCCTCGACGACCTTGACCTCGACCGCTGTCGACGAAACGCCCGCGAACTTCGCGAGCCGCTCTTGGCCTGCCCGGCGACGAACGGCCCGGGGTCGGCCCAGTCGCCGGCCCTCTGCGACCTGGTCGCCGAGGAAGTCCTCGTCGCTTTCCCCTGGCCGGACGTCTGGGCCGTCCTCGATCAGGTCGGGTTCGCCTACCAGGCGTTCGCCAAGCGATTTGCCCACGATCGCGACAAGGATGGGCTGCTGACGCCGACCTGGTCCGAGAAGACGGCATCCGCACGGGATACACGAAGGCGTCGCTGGGCGTGCCCAGGAAAACGCAGGGCGGGGACCGCCGGCTGGGCGAACGAGCGGCACGCCTCGCCGGTGCACATCCACGTTGCGCGAGACCGGCGAAGACGTCGTATCGGGTCCGGGTCATCGCATTCGCGGCGCCCCGGCTGCCGAGCTACGAGAGCAGTGTCGCACTCCTGCGAGACTTTCTCGACCACCTTCGAGTTCGACCTCGAACGTCGATCGCAATTGCGGCCCAGGTCCGCGACGCTCGGGCCCGGCGGGCGAAATGCGGGGCCGGGCCCGCCGGGCGGTGGGCCTCGTGACGAGCGGCCGGGAACGATTGGCCCGGCCCGGACCAGGGGCGAACTCCATGGCGGCCCCGGCCGCCGGCGACCAGTCCATCGATGGCCCGAAGGCCGGCGACCTGGTCGAGGCGACCTTGCTGCCCGAGCGTACGAAGAAGGATGGCTGGAAGCGCACGCCATGAGCCGACCGGCCTGAATGGGCCGATCGTGAATTCCGCCAAGGTCCCCGCCGACAAGCAACCGGGCGATGTCCTGACGCTGATCGTCGATTCCGTCAACCCGCAGAGATCTCTTTCCGAGCCGAGTTGAAGGGGGCCGCCGCCGATGCGCATCCTGCTCTGCCTGCTCTCCGAGCAGCACGTCCCGAACCTGCTCTCGGTCCACCACTTCCAGCCCGACCGGCTGGTGCTGGTCGAGACCGAGGCCATGCGGCAGCCGCAAGGTCGCCGATCATTTCCTGAAGGCCCTCCGGGAGGGCGGGCTCGACTACGCCGGCCGCTGCGACCGCGAACCACTCGCCCACGAGGACTCCCTGCCGGAGATCCACCGGGCCTTGCGGGCCGCCTATGGCCGCCACGCTCGGACGAGTGGATCGCCAACGTCACCGGCGGCACCAAGCCGATGTCGATCGGCGCCCACCAGTTCTTCAACGCGCTCGGGGAGAAGACAGTCTACGTCAACAGCCGGGAGCCGAACGTGATCCAGTGGCTGGACGGCACCCAGCCCGAGACCTGCGGCCACCGTCCGACCATCGCCGAGTTCCTGGCCGGTTACGGCTTCACGTCCCGCAAGCCGGCCGACAGGGTCGCCGAGGGCGAGGTCGCGGGCCGCGAGCCTGGTGGGAACTCTCACGCCAGTATCGCCGCCCAGGCGACGTCGAAGGACCTGGTCCTCTTCGCCGACGACAAGGAGCGAGACAGGGCTCGCAACAAGGGACTCGCCCTCGAACCTCGGCACCTTGATGCGGACCTCCTCGACTCCGCCGAGACATCCCGGGGCCTGGTCGAGACGCTCGGCCTCGCCCAGGACGGCGGCGTGCCGACGGGCAAGATCGACAAGTACCAGTTGCAATTCCTCCTGGGAGGCTGGCTGGAGGTCTTCCTCTGGGGCCTGCTCGACCGCCATCAGGAACCGCTCGGCATCTGGGACGTCCGGCTCGGCCTGGAGCCGATGGGGCTCGACTCCGAGGTCCCCAACGACTTCGACGTCTCCTTCATGCACCAGCTACGGCCTCCGGATGGTCGAGTGCAAGACCGGCGAGCCAGGAGCACGACTCGGGCGGCGAGATCCTCTACAAGATCGAGGCCATCATCCGCCAGTTCCGCGCCCTGCACGTCCGCACCGTCCTGGCCACGACATCGGACAACATCCTGAAGGACGGGAAGGTCAAGGATGCGCATCCAGAACCGGGCACGGGCCTATCAGTGCACCATCCTGGCCCGCGACCAGATCCGGACACCTGGCCACGACCGACGCCCCGGCCGAGGCCCTCAAGGACACGATGGGGCTCTGACATGCGACCGGCCGCCGACCCTGATCTGCACCGTCGGCACGAGCCTGTTCGTCCCGAACCTGAAGGGACTCTCGCCCGACGATCCCGACCCGACTCGACGCCGGCTGGCCAACGCCTACGCCGCCGGTGACCGGGACGCAATCGCCTCGGCCCTGGCGGACGCTGGACCCGCCCGGAACGCCTCTGCGGCGCCGAGATCAACTCGCTGACGAGCCTGTTCGCCAGGGGGCACGCCCAGCCCGGGGCGAACCTCTTCTTCTGCCACTCGGCGACCGACGACGGCCGGGCGATCGGGCAGGTCCTGGCCCGATACTACAGGCAGGCCGGCCATCCCGTCGCCGAGGCCTGCGAGATCGAGGGCCTCCAGGACCAGGACCCCCGGCGCTTCCGGACCCAGGGCCTGCGCAACCTGGCCAAGGCGGTCTGCAGGGTCATCCGCGACTTCGGCCCGGCCGCACTGCGCGATCAACGCCACCGGCGGCTACAAGGCCCAGATCGCCATCGCCGTGATGATGGGCCAGGCCCTCGGCGTGCCCGTCTACTACAAGCACGATCGGTTCGACGAGATCATCGCCTTCCCGCCGATGCCGGTGGCGCTGGACTTCCAGGTCTGGTTGCAACTCAGCGGCCTCCTCGGCGTGCTCGATCGCGAGGGCCAGGTGTCGGCCGCACTGCTGGCCGACGACACCGCCCACGCCGAGGTCCTGGAGAGCCTGGTCGAACGGGTCGAGATCGACGGCCAGGACTACCTCGACCTCTCGCCGGCCGGCCAGATCTTCCACGAGACGTTCCGCGAGCGCTTCCGCACGAGCGCGACCAGGTCCTGCCGCCCCCCGTGCCGCCCGCCCAGAAGCAGGAGCCGAGGCTGGGAGACCACGCCGTGATCAACACGCATCGCGACGCAGATCGCCCGCTACCTCGCGCGCCGTCACCGAGCAGGTGCCCCAGGTCCGCCGCTGCGTGACGGACTACTGCAACCCGGACCTGCCCAGGCCCATGCTGTTTCGCCTGAGCCGGGACCAGATCCGGGGCATCTACTCCGACGGGACCTCCACGGTGGAGTTCCAGGTCGAAACGTCGGCCGCGGACGGAAGGCCAGCGTGCCGCCGTCGTGGCGGCGTTGAACGAGTGGCTCGATTCACGGCGTTGAGCGGTCGCCAACCATGCCCACACTCTATGTCACCGAACCCGGGGCCACGGTCCGCCGTCGCGGCGACTCGCTGACGATCGTCCCGCCCCCCGCAACCGACCCCGATCCGGCCGACGGGCCGGAGGCTCGGGCCGCGCCCCGCACGGTCGAGTTGCACCGCCTGGAGTTGGTCGCCCTGATCGGCCGGGCCCACATCACCACCGAGGCCCTGTACGCCTGCCTGGACCACGGCGTCTCGGTGGCCCTGTTCCAACCGCAACGGCCGGTTCCGGGCCCGACTGTGCCCGAGTCGGCCCGATCGGCCGACCTGCGCGGTTCCCAGTACGGCGCCCATCAGGACGCCGACCGCCGCCTGGAGCGAGCCCGGGGCGTGGTCGCCGCCAAGGCCGGCAATGCCGCCGCCGTCCTTCGGGACCTCCAGTCGAACGATAGCCAGAACACGGCCTTGCCCGAGGCGATCGCCCGGCTCAAGTCCCACGGCATCGCCCTCGGGGCCTGCGCCTCGCCGGAGTCGCTGCTGGGCTGGGAAGGGACCGTGGCCCGGGACTATTTCCAGGCCCTGGCCACCGCGTTTCGGGGGCCGATCGGCTTCTCAAGCCGACAGCGGCGTCCCGCCCCCGATCCGGCCAATGCCCTGCTGTCCTTCGGCTACGTCCTGCTGGGCAACGTGCTGGCCGGGCGGGCCGAGGCCCGGGGCCTCGACCCGGCGCTGGGCTTCTACCACGAAGTCCGACCGGGCCGACCCAGCCTGGCGCTCGACCTCCTGGAAGAGTTGCGTCACCCGGTGGTCGATCGCTTCGTCCTCCGGGCCTGCAACCTGCGAATCCTCCGCCCCGAGCATTTCGAGGCCGACCTCGATCGCCCCGGCGGTGTCCGGCTGACCCGCGCCGGCCTGAAGGTCTTCTTCTTCGAGTGGGAGAAGCACCTGCTGCAGGCCGCTCCGAGACGCCGATGCCGACGCCGCCGTCGATCCGATCACCCCGGACGGCGCCGCGTCGTCCCCGGCGGCTCGGGTCGCCGTCCTCGCGCTGCTGGATCGCCAGATCGAGCGCCTGGTCGCCGACCTGCGCGGCGGCCCGGCCTACCGGCCCTTCCGTTACGGAGCTTGAGGTCCTCGGCCATCGGCCCTCGGCCCTCGGCCCTCGGCCCTCGGCCATCGCCCCTCGGTCCTCGGCCATCGCCCATCGCCCCTCACCCTCAACCCTGGCCCGGCCTACCGACCCTCCCGTTACGGAGGTTGAGTGTCATGCCCGCCGCGACGGATGCCCTTCGCTACGTGGTCTGCTACGACATCCCGAACGACGGGCGGCGGGCACGGATCGCCCGGTGCCTGGATGACTACGGCGACCGGGTGCAGTACAGTGTCTTCGAGATGCTCCTGGATCGCCGGCTCTTTGACAACCTGGTTGCCGACCTTTCCGCCCTGATCGACCCGGCCGAGGACCGGGTCAATCATCTATCCCGTCTGCGCGGCCTGCATGAAGAAGTCGGTCTTCCTGGGGTTGTCATCGGACGAGGTCCGCCCCGGCGAGGAAATCGTCTTCATCGTCTGACCGCCGACGTACGCCCCGCGGGCGGGACGGAGATCGGATTCGTTCGCGTTCTTTGGCGATCCGTAACCGGAGTCACGCCGGATATGGCGGGTTACGGAAACCCCTAACCTTACGGCTCGGCCCTGGATTTCGGTATGTCCCCTCAAGGACCACGATCGTGTTCCACGAATGATGACAGGCGACTGTCACGATTCCAGGGTTACGAAAACCCTCGCATCCCAAGTCTTGTCGGACCAGCACTTGGGAGGCCCGCCGAGTCCGACCCCGCCCCGCTTCCGAGGGGATTGAAACGTCCGGTGACCGATTCCGCCGCAAATGACGCCCGTCGAGGTCCGAGTCCGACCCCGCCCCGCCTCCGAGGGGATTGAAACGCGACCAGTGCAGGTCCGCACGGCAGGCGGCTGGCTGATGCGTGTCCGACCCCGCCCCGCTTCCGAGGGGATTGAAACAGCCGCATCGTCTGGCCCGTAGAGTCGCGACAAGCCTCTGGAGTCCGACCCCGCCCCGCCTCCGAGGGGATTGAAACGGCGTCGGTATCGTGGTCGTACTGGCGTCAGTACGCATGTCGAGAGTCCGACCCCGCCCCGCTTCCGAGGGGATTGAAACGTGGAGGCGCGTCTGACGATCGGGCCGATGCCGCATGCAATGAGTCCGACCCCGCCCCGCTTCCGAGGGGATTGAAACGAACGGAGATCGCCAGTGCGCGGCCGTGCGTCACTGCCCGTGGCGGAGTCCGACCCCGCCCCGCTTCCGAGGGGATTGAAACACCGTCGATCGAGGTCGGCGGCTGTGCCTCTGATCTCGCGCCGAGTCCGACCCCGCCCCGCTTCCGAGGGGATTGAAACATCGACCTTCGCCGATGCCAGATCGACCTGTACCGGAATGCGCGAGTCCGACCCCGCCCCGCTTCCGAGGGGATTGAAACTGCGAGGTACGTCCTTCGTACTGCGAAGCTGTCGAGGGTCGCGAGTCCGACCCCGCCCCGACTTCCGAGGGGATTGAAACATGCCGGTCGGTCGTTGCGGTCATGCACGTGGCTCCTGAGGCGTCCGACCACGCCGCCCCGCCTTCCGAGGGGATTGAAACGAAGTGATGCCGGTCGCAGATGGGGCCCGGCACATCGTCGGCGAGTCCGACCCCGCCCCGCTTCCGAGGGGATTGAAACAGACCTCGCGGCGATGGTCGGCTCGTGCTCCTGGTCAGTCCGACCCCGCCCCGCTTCCGAGGGGATTGAAACCCGTCACTACGCTGTCGGTCCAGGTCGACCCATGTGAGTCCGACCCCGCCCCGCTTCCGAGGGGATTGAAACGTAGCCAGCTGATCTCGACGATCTCGAGATCCATCGACCGAGTCCGACCCCGCCCCGCTTCCGAGGGGATTGAAACGCATTCAGTCGAGACGTCGGCGCCCCATCGCGACTCCGAGTCCGACCCCGCCCCGCTTCCGAGGGGATTGAAACGTGCCAGCGCACCGTGGCACTCGACGCTCGACGACTGGCGGTTCGAGTCCGACCCCGCCCCGCTTCCGAGGGGATTGAAACCCGCAGGCCCGCAGGAACAGGTGCGCGTCCAGCCACGAGGAGTCCGACCCCGCCCCGCTTCCGAGGGGATTGAAACGCATAAGGGAGGGCCTCAACGCCCCAACTCAGGCCCCCGTGAGTCCGACTCCGCCCTGCTTCCGAGGGGATTGCAGATCGAGTCTCCGCTTGAGATCCTGCTGCGTCCACGCAACTCGACGATGGGAGGGGTTGGTCGGAGGCCCCTCGGTGAATTCCTCCGTCCCTCGGGTCCTCGTTCCCACGATCCGCCGTGGGATTGGTAGAGAGTCGTGTCCGGCGCATGAGTGGTCGCGAGTTGCGATGGACTTCGTCGAGAAATGGCAAAACACGTGTCGGAGGTCCGCGATACTATCCATCAAGCCCTCGACACTCCGGGGGCTGGGCGTTCGCCGTCCGTCGGTTCTTTGGCAAGGCGACTCGGAAAGGTCGCGAGGGTGATCGCGGAGCCCCACACCGGGCGAACCGGGTTTCGTGCCGGTGATCCTGCCGGGTAGACTGCCCCAATCATTTTTTGCGAAACGAACCCATCGGACGGATCTCTTGCGTGGGCATCGAGATGCGGAAAGAAATCGGAGGCCCGTCGCGGACCACCCCCGCGTCTCAAGGCGCGGTGGGCGCCCCGCCGACGGCAACGCGGGCCTGGCGGACGGTCCGGATGACCGGGAATGTGCTCGCCGACGATCGGGGGCGGTGGTCGCGGTGGGCTCCGGCGCCACGCCTCCGCGTTCGACCTGGGTGCGATCGAAGTGACCGGCGCGGCGAGGACGTGAGACGTGGATGAGGCGGCCATCGAACGGGCCTGGGCCGATTGCGAGTTCGGGCCTGGCGTCTGCACCTGGAGACGCCGGGCGTGCACGCCACCGTCCCGATGCTGCGCGGCGTCTGGGGCAAGGCCCTGAAGTCGGTCTCCGGGGCGGCGTATCGGGACCTGTTCGGCGGCGGCGATCAGGACACGCCACGCTATCTGATGCGTCCGGCACCACCGGAGGCCCAGCCGCGCCGGCCCTCGAATTCCTCCTCTTCGGCGAGCCCGGCCCCGACACGGACGCCGCCGCCTGGTCGGCCTGGGACGGCGCCGCCCGTGCCGGCCTCGGCCCCGACCGCCGCCCCTTCCACATCGCGGCGGCCCTCCCCCTGGCGTGGGACGAGACCCCGCTACGCCCCTCGCGATCTCAGCCCGGGTTCCCCCTGGCCCCGCTCCCGTGGCCGACCGGCGTTCCCGACGTCGGTTGCCGGCTCGATTTCCCGGCCCCGCTGCGCATCCTCCAGCGTGGCCGGCTCATCCAGGAACCTGGTCCGGCCGACCTCGTCGTGGCCGCCCTCCGGCGCATCCAGGCGTTCGTCGGCCCCGACGCCGACACGCTCCGGGCGGACCGATCCGCCTGGCTGGAAGCGGCCCGGTCGCGGAACCACACCCCCTGGCAAGGACGCCGCCTCGACCTGGTCCGCTACTCCGGTTCCCAGCATCGGGAGATCGAGTTGCAGGGCGTCGTCGGCTCCCTCGACCTGCCCTACGGCCCCGGCCCCCTGGCCCCCCTCCTGGCCGCGTCCCGCTGGCTCCATCTCGGCAAGGGCACCGTCATGGGCCTGGGCAAACTCCAGGTCCTCCCCTTGCCCCAGGGCCCGACACATGAGCCAATCCCTGTCGGCCCGCCCGTGCCATGGCCGCGATCGTCCTTGCCAATCACGGCCCGGCCCATCTGGCGACCGATTCCGGCCACTGGAAGATGCCCGCGTTCTGGGACTTCATCAAGGGTCATCACGATCGCCTCCCAAAGGAGGCTCGCAAGTACCCGTTCAGGTTCGGTCGCGCCGGGCGCCCTTCGGCCGCCGCATCGACACCCTGCGGAGCGACTACATCTTCCTCACGAAATTGCCGAACATTGTCCAGATCGGTTCACCGTCGGGGTGAGACAGGATTTAACATGTCTCGATGGGCGTCGTC
The DNA here is from genome assembly GCA_963779675.1 of uncultured Isosphaeraceae bacterium. Taxonomy (GTDB): domain Bacteria; phylum Planctomycetota; class Planctomycetia; order Isosphaerales; family Isosphaeraceae; genus CAVZZM01. Next base: position 4,987 of record CAVZZM010000007.1, on the reverse strand, counting down.
GGAGATCCTCGGTCGCCCGATACGTACGAGGGCCTCGGATGGAGAACCGATCCTTCCCACGATGGTCTGCGCCCTGGTCGGCGTGGGCGTCGGTGCCCTCTTCGGGGCGAAGGGTGGAGGGCCGCCAGGCCAGGGGCGTCGCCGACGGCGATCGCCGTGGGGGCGTCCATCGGCTTGCTCGGCGGCGGGCTCATCTGGCTGCTCGACCGGCCGGTCTCCTCCCCCGGCCACGCAGGGCTCGAACCCCTCGCCCGATCTGCCGGCGGGCCGGCCCCCGAGCCGAGTTGGCTCCTCAGGCGGGTGTTCACCCTGCTGGCGGTCGTCTTCTGCTGGATGCCGATCTTCGGTCTCCTGATGTCCATCGCGGCGATCCTCGCCCATCGGAGGCGCGACGGCAAATCGGCCTCGCGCTGCGGATCACCATGTTCGTTTCGGCCCTGATGATGCTGGTCTTCCTTATCTCGATCGTGATCAATCCGCCCGACTGAGGTCTTGTCCGATGGCGTCGCGTTTTGGAGGCCCGAAGGGAACGGTGCCGACGATCCGATCGCGCCGGACGCCAGCCATCCCCCTGCGAAATCCATGAGGCCCGGAGCCCGATGGAGGGCCATTCGCCTGCAAGTCTCACGACCTGGAGGCCCGCAGATCAAGCTTTGGCGGCCGGCTTGCCGTCGATCGTTGCGCCGTTCACCAACCAACCGCCCGGCGCCGAGGCCGGGGTTCGCCCGGCGGCTCGCATCGCCGTCTCTGTCGGTGGGCCGGAGGTCACGGCTCGCCGGGGCCAGCCAGGTCCGCCGGCATCAGCAGGGCTCGATCGGTCTGATCCGGACTCGTCGCGCCGGTCGCAGGCTGTCGGCAGAAGAGAGAGAAGAGAGATCCAAGAAGTCCCCCGGAAGAACCCAGAAGAGAAGAGAGAGAAGATGCGTTGATCCGGGGCTTGAACCCGATGCCCGGCCTTCCGGGTCAACACCGTTCCTCTTCGCTCAGGGCGCGCTCTCTATTGTTGCGAGCGAGGGTAGGGCATCCCGGTGCCCAGCGACCCATCGCCACCCCGCCCGAGACGCCTGGGTCGTCCCTGACCCGGCGAATCCGACAGCCTCCAGGCTGACATGCCGGCAGCCGCCGGCAGCAGGTTGTCGGGCGGTCCCGTTGGAGGCGCCGGGTCCGGGCCGGCGATGTCGCCGGCCCCGCCTCGCGATGGCCGCCGCCCGCGACCATCCTCATTTCTGTCGTCGAGGAAGCTACCCAAGTCGTCGCATCCAACGCATTATCCATGGACAGTTCCAGGCCGATCATACGGACCCGGCGACCTCCGACATGCCATCGGCCTGGATGTCCCGGACGATCGACGGCCAGTCGTGCCGACGGGCCGCCCAGGCCTCCTGCCCGGCGTGTCGGGGAGGGGGAACACGGAGGGCACGACCGTCGGGAGTCCGGGCACGGCCGGGGCACCGGGGGTCGTTCACAGAAATTGGGATGGGGCCCGCAGGCAGACGTACGGCGGGGTCCGCGCCGATGGCCAGACGGACCGGGCGAAGATCTACGGTCTGTCTCGCCATATGCACTTGTAATCAATTCCGATTCGGGAGACGTCGGAATGCCCTGGCAGATTCGCCCAGGGTCGTCTCGTTGCCGGTGATCGTGCCCGCCGTCCCCGCGGCGCCGCCTCGCGACGAGTCGGCCGGATCGCTCGCCCGTCCTCGCCGGGTGGGCCCGGGTTGCACGACCCGCCGGGCCCGGGGCACCGCCGCGTCGTGCTCTCGGGCCCGCCCCGCGAGAGGATACTCACGTGAGCGAGCCGGCACTTCCATCCTTCTCATGGTTCATCCCTCCTGGTCGATCCGCCGGGGGGGTTCATCCCTCCCCCGGTGCGTCATCATGGGCGGCTCGTGGTTCGCCCTCAGCGCTGGGCGACGGTACGCATGGCGTACGCGGCGCCGTTGCAGTGGGAGCACTCGGAGATCGCCCCGTTGCGGCCGGTGCCGCCGCAGGGCCCGCAGGGGAGCCAGTTCCGCGGGTGGTCCACGTTCGCCAGGCCGCAGACGCGACGCCCGAAGGAACCGAGCCGACGTCCGGCGACATGCTTCATCGCCCGCTTGACCGACGCGACGAACCCCTGGCGGGCATCGGACGTGTGGCGGTACAGCAAGGCGTCCCGCTTGAAGACGTCCTGAACTTGAGCCGGACCATGACCTCGCCGCATTCGTCTTCGAGCCATTCCTCGTCGGAGTGCATGTCGATTGGGGACGGCTGCTTGCCCGCCTTGATGTAGTCCGGGTCGGTCCCCGGAGGGTCGACCAGCGTGCTCAGGGCGAGCCTCGGGTCCATCCCGGAGCAGACCAGCGCGACGACCTTCTGGCGGTCGCCGTCGGGGAGCTTGCCGACCTTGCGGGCGTCGGCGTCCGAGACGCCGCGGCGCCGGAAGATTTCGAGGGCGCCGTCGCCGAGGGTCTCGGCGAGCTTGATGTCCCGGTAGACCTTCCTCGGGCTGACCCTCATCGACCTGGCGGCTTCCGTCGCGAAAGCCGGGACGCCATCGGCCTCGGTCGTCTCGGGATCTTCGGCATCCGCCAGGGCGACAGCGCTGGAATCTAGTTGTGACACGGTGACACAAGTTGGCTCTGATGCGTCGGCGGTTTCGGCCCCGCGGTTTCGCTTTCGCCTGCCGGCGCCTCGCCCCATGTCGCCGTGCGATTCGGGGTGCGCGGCCTTGTAGGCGACCTCCCAGGTCCGCAGGGCGATGAGATACTCAGGGCCCTTGAGGGGGGCGCGGAACAGGTTCTCGATCGCGGTGACGACCTCGGCATCCTCGTCGTCGACATCGAGGATGCGGCAGTCGATCGTCCTCCAGGCCGAGCTTCGCGTGGGCCTCCAGCCGGTGCCGGCCGAAGACCAGCAGGAAGCCGCCGGGCTCGTCCGGGTCGGGCCGGACGCCGATGGCCTGGAGCAGACCGCGGTCGGGCAGCGACCGGGCGATCTGGTCGACGACCTCCGGGTTGACCTCCCGCCAGCCGTCCGGGACCTTGATGATCTGGGGCGGGATTTTCTGAATAAAATCAACCATTGGAACACACTCACTGCGTTGTGGGCATCATCTCCGGCAACGTCGCCGGATAATTGATACATAGGTCCTAAACTGGATCTTGCGAACGCCCTTCCGGTTTTTCTCCCCACGACAACCGATTGGTGGCGTACATTTTCTCCCCCTGTCGCTCTCGGCAGCGGGGATTTCGGAACGACCGAATGTCCCGTCGAAGTCCGGCGGCAAGCCCAAGTCAGTGTGCCCTGCTCCTCACGCAACCGGACTGAAGCCGCTCGCCCCGACCCCGGCACGGTCCAGGAGCGAGCCGATCCCGGTCGGTTGGTACTCCGAGGGCGTACCGGCCTGCTGCCGCGACCTGGGTCTCCCCTTGCGGACCTCCCTGAGCAACTCCAGACGCTCGGCCGGCTTGCCGTCGGCAGGGCGATCGATGTACTTGCACTTCAGCCTCTCGACCTGCTCATCAGAAGACCAGAAGATCTCGGGATGCCGGTCCTCGGCGATCTCTTGGATTTGCCGGTTCGTCATCCGGATCACGCCGTCGCGGGCGAACTCGCCGGAACCCATCTTGTGGATCACATGGACCAAGACCGCTTCCACGAAGGCGAACTCGCGCGGCGACAAGTTGTTTTCAATGTATATTTTCTTTTTAATCCGTGTGAGGCTCTTACTAGCGGGGGGGGGGTGGGGCTTTGCGGCGAACTCGGAGCCGGAAACAGAACTTCCGGATTCGCCCCGGCTCCAGGTACCGGCCGTCTTCTGGGGGTCCGAGTAGCATTGGACCAGGAACAAGCCATAAGCCGTCCAGTTTGCTGGACAGCCACCGGGCTGATGGTTAGCCTGGAGGAATGGAAACCCACGACGAGTTCGAAGAGCGGATTCGCCGCGAACAGCAGGTCGCCGCCCGGCTCCGCCTCGCCACCGAACGCCTGGAAGAGGCCCAGCGCGAGCGGATCTGGGCCATCGTCGAAGCCCATCAGTCGGGGTTGTCCGTCCGCCAGATCGCGGCCGCGACCGGCCTCAGTTCGAGCCGGGTCCACCAGCTCCTCGGTTCGGACGAGGCCCGCGAGATCCCCCGATGGCTCAGCCAGCAGCGCCGGCGGGACCGCCCGAGTCAGCCCGACGTTCCGGCCCGCCTCGCGGGCGAGCTGGAGGCTCTCCGCCGGTGCCGCGAGTGGCTGGAACGCCTGGACCGTGGCGAGCAGGTCGTGGTGAACCTGCGGCCCGAGACCGATCCCGAGACGGAGTACGTCGCGTTCGACCGCCCCCGCGTGCTCCGCGTGCTGGCCCGGATCATCGCCGACCTCGACGAGCTGGCGGGATACCCGCCGATCGCCGCCGAGGAGCCGGACCGAAGGCAAGAACGCCGAGGCCCGGCGAGCCCACCACCGGCGACGGCTGGCGGAGCCCGACCCCCCGCCGAAGCGGCTGACGGTCCAGGAAGAACGGGCGGCCTTATGGGACGCGCTGGGGCGTCCGCCTCACAAGCGAAGGAGGTGAGCCCCGCCGGCGGGTGGATCGGGATCAGGCTTTCCCCATCTCGGGACGGTCTCGAAAAGGTCCGTTTGGTGAGACGAAACGTCGCGTGTTGGTCCGCGGCGGGCCGGGTCCGCTGCAGCGAGGTTAGGCGGGTCCATCCGGCTTCCTATTGCCGAGCAGAGTTACACCCCCACTGAATTCCAGACGCGACCTCTCACGCAAGAAATCGAGACTCTGAACATATTCCTTGAACGAGCGCGGAATTTGGACGCTGCGCCATTCGATCTCAAAGTTAGATGAATCGCGTAGCTCGATGCCCCAAACATGAGGACTTCCCCGGATAAATCCGCCTTGCCCCTCCCAATCATAAAAATAGGCCAAATTAGTGTACTGTAAATTCTCAGCTCGACGTCTAGAATCCGGTGTATCGCGATCCGAACGCGACGCGATCTCTTCAGTGCGTCAACA
>CAVZZM010000006.1:0-257395 GCA_963779675.1 uncultured Isosphaeraceae bacterium | reverse complement strand
GAACACGAAGAAGGCCGAGCGCCTCGTCTTCGACCGCCTCGACCCCTACGCCGGCACCTGGCTCCACGCCACGGGAGAATACACCGACGCCGACGGCAAGCCCCGCCGCGTCGCCGTCTCGCTCGGCCCCGAGCATGGCACCCTCGGCCCCCAGCAGGTCAAGGAAGCCGCCAAGGAGGCCGTCCAGGGCCTCGGCTTCGACCTCCTGCTCATCTGCGGCTTCGCCTTCGACCCCCACGTCTCCGAGGAGACCAAGCGCTACGGCTCGCTCACCATCCAGGCCGTCCGGATGAACCCCGACCTCTCGATGGGCGACGAACTCCTCAAGAAGACCGGCGCCGGCAACCTCTTCATGGTCTTCGGCGAGCCCGACATCGCCATCGAGCACCCACGGCCAGCTCATCGTCGAGATCAAGGGCCTCGACATCTACGACCCCACCACCGGCCAGATCCGGTCATCCTCGACCGACGACATCGCCTGCTGGTTCCTCGACACCAACTACAACGCCGAAGAGTTCTTCGCCCGCCACGCCTACTTCACCGGCAACGACGACCCCTACGCCAAGCTCAAGCGCGCCCTCCGCGCCGAGATCGACGAAACCCACTGGTCCGCCCTCTACAGCACCAAGAGCTACCCCTTCGACCCCCCCACCACCGGCAAGATCGCCGTGAAGGTCATCAACCACTACGGGGATGAGGTGCTGAAGGTGTATAACGCATGAGCTTAACCGGAACGCTTGAATTCGACCGAGCGGGTCGCCGGTTGTCAGCGCCTGGACGATCTGGGTTCTCTCTCATCACCGGGTGTGTCGGAAACGGGGAGATCGACCTTGGCGGACGCAGAGCTCTATCGCATCCAAGAAATTCCATGTGACAACTTGGGCGGAGCCTCGGGTGAAAAGCGCGAAGTTCCTCCTGGAATTCATCGGGAAAGCCCCCGCAGTGCGATTCCCTTACACGGTCGCCAACGAGGTTGTCTCGAATTACGTGGGCGTGTCTTAGGCTTCCAAATTCCGACAGTCATCCCCCATCGGATCCAGGGAAATCCACAGGCCCTCATTCTTTGGATGAGGCCTGCAGCTCGACAGCAGGATGGCCCCCCGATGACAAGCAAAGCACTCAGGGAGTATTTGGCGAAGGAAGAGCATCGAGACGAGATTCACGGAGCCATCATCCTCGACCTCTTTCTAGCCAATACGGACCGATCTTTCGGACCGGGGCGACGAAACGTCGCCGTGGACGAGACAACCGGCAAGCTCATCTTGTTCGACTTCGGGAATTCCTTGTTCTACCGACACCGTGAACACAAAGGGATCGAAGCCGGCATAGCACGCTTGCAAGCAGTCACCGAAGACATGCGGAATATGTTCGACAAACAGGAGCACGATCCGCAAAACTACTATTTTCAATTACTCAGTGACTGGGATCTCGTGAAAAAATGGTGCGACCGAATCCGCCAATTGCCGGATTTCATCTTCGAGAACGCCGTCGGTCGTGTCCCGGACGATGTCGAACCCCCAACCACCGAGGAGCGTCAAAAGCTTGTGGAGTTCCTCAAAGTACGGCGCGGATATCTGTTAGAACACATTCAGTCCTGCCCAGATCTCTTCCCTAACCTGCAAACGGGGGGGGCGTCATGAACGATTTCGTCTACTCGCTCGTCCGTTTCGTTCCCGATCTGGAGAGGATGGAGCCTTTCAACGTTGGAGTGATTCTCCAAGGCCAAGGGAAGATTGACTTCAAGCTCAGCCCTCACACCGCTAAAAGGAAGGATGTTGATACGGTGGTCTTCCAGAACTGGCGATCCTTTCTGGAAGAGGAGATCCGAGGCGAGGCGGTTCCTTTTCTACAACCTCCCAAGGATTCACGAGACTTTCTCAATCACCTCTCTGCTATGTGTGAGCAAACCTTATGCATAAGTAAGCCGTTTTATCTTTCAGAGAGGTCGGAAGGGAATTTCCAAAGCGTGCTCCAATCTCTTTACGAGAGGTTGGTCGCCCCCCCGGATCAACAAAAAGGGGAACAGACTTCACGACCAACATCAACATTTAGGCAATTTGAGGAGATCAAGCAGTTCCGCAAGCGAGGAATGAAGAAGCACCCCTACATCTCGCTTCCAAAGGTAGGACGTCCCTGGAACGCATATCGGCAGGTAGTCAATGAACAGAACATCGTCGTAGATAAGGTCGAGGTGGGCAACTCCGTTGGTTTAACGGCGGACGAAATCCAGAAGCTATCGAGCGGTGTGGATCACTTCCTCAGCCAGTTCCTCCACGAGACACAACCGGCGAGCCCTCCCCGCTACGTCCTTATCGCCGATCAGCTTCGTGAGAAGTTCTCCGATCAAACCGATGAGGATTTCGAGACGATGCAGGACGAATTTCAACGGGTCTTGCGTGTTGTTCAAGACCAAGGCGGAGACATCCTTCAAGATCCCGACAAGGTCAAGGAGTTCGCCGAGGAAGTCGACCGTAAACTTCCCACGTTGGAAGAGTTGCAGAAAGCGGGCTGACCAAGGCCTGGCTTCGGCCAAACTATTCGGAGGGATGAAGTGCGCCCCTGGGATTGGACCAGTACGATAGTCTAGACTGGGGGACTTTCTCAAAATGGCCTCTGGCGAGGGTTGATTTGTGGACAGTTCCCGTCGAGGCGTGTGCAATCGTGGGCGGCATCCCTCGACCGACCGTGATGGAGCGAGTCCCCCATGCCCACGATCCCCCAACGCATCGCCAGCGCCTTCGCCGTGCTCTGCGGCCGATACGGCGACATCGCCGGGATGGCCAAGGATCGCGACCAGTCCCGCCAATCGCTCTACCGTGAGGCGGAGAAGGTCGTCGAGGCCGTCGAGGGCACCGCGGCCGAGGCCCGGGTCGAGGAGCTGCGGCGACGCCTGGCCGACCAGGAGGCCGAGAATCGCGTTCTGCGCACCCGATTGGAACGGGCCGTGGAGATGACCCGCGATAAGCAGGAGCAATTCGCTACCGTCGCCCAGGCTGAGGGGGTCAGCCTCAGCGTCGCCCGCCGGCTCTTGCAGGTCGTGGCCGGGTCGAAGCCAGTGCCCGGCGTGGCGACGCTGGGGCGGGCGACCCTCGAGGCCGGCCGGCAGGCCGGGGCCTTGCTCGAGGTCCTCGACGAGGCGACCCGGCCCCGCGTCGAGCAGGCCGCCGCCGATGAGATTTTTTGGACCCAGCCCGGCCCTGATGGTGGTCGAGCCCGAGAGCCTCTGCTGGATCACCGGCCGGATGGCCGGGCGCGCGACGGGGCCACCTGGGCGGGGGAATTCGCCCGGCTCCCGGCACTCAAGGCCGTGGTCCGAGACGACGGCACCGGCCTGGGTAAGGGGGTGCGGCTGGAGAACGCACGTCGCCACGCCGCCGGCCTGCCCGAGCTCGACCAGACGCTCGACGTCTTCCATACGCTGCGGGAAGGGGGACGTGCCCTGAGGAAGACCTGGGGCGGCGAGCCGGGCCCTGGAGCGTGCCGACGCGGCCCAGCAGGAGTTCGAGCGACGTGGCCGTCTGGGCCGATCGCGTCAGGGCCTCGGCGCCCCGCTGAACCGGCTGTGGCGTCAGGCCGAGCGTCTCTGGGATCAGGCCACGGCCGCCGAGGCGGCCTGGGCTCGCCCGGTCGCGCCTTCGAGCTCTTCACGCCCGAGGGGCGGCTCAATGACCACGCTCACGCGGAGGCGGTCGTGGCGACGGCGTTGCCGGGGCTGAACGGCGCGGCCTGGGCCAAGACACGGCGGTGGCTGATGCGTTGCGAGAGCTTCACCTTCCTGGATCAGATCGGCGAGCGGTTGGCCGGGCTGGGGCTGGCCCCCGACGTCCTGTCGGCCTTGCTGGACCTGGAGGGGCTGCGTCGCCAGCCCAGTCGCCTCTCGGCGGCGACGAGGGCCTGGGCGTTGGCCCGCGTGGTCGAGCTGAGCAAGTCGTGCCCGGATGGGCCGGAGCAGGCCGGGCGGGTCCGGGCGGTGCTCCGCGGGGCGTGGCGGGCGAGCAGCCTGGTGGAGTGCGTCAACAGCGTGGGCGGATGCAGCAGGCGCGGCACCGCAAGATGACGCAAGGGCTGCTGGACCTGAAGCGGCTGTACTGGAACCTGCGGCGGTTCCGGACCGGCCGCCGCAAGGGGCGGACGCCGTACGGCCTGCTCGGGCTGAGGCTCCCCGAAATGAGCTTCGGCGAGTTCCTCAAGTTGACCCCGGACGAACTGCGGGAACAACTGTCCGCTCAAGACGTTACACCGTGAGATAGTCTAGACTGGCCCTCCCGGGAGCGTCCTCCGATGCCCAAGCGCCGACGCCGATCCTTCACGCCCCAGTTCAAGGCCCAGGTCGTCCTCGAAGTGCTCTCCGGCACGAGGAGCCAGGCCGAGGTCGCCCGGCAGCACAAGCTCAAGCCCGAGCTCATCGCCCGCTGGAAGGAAGTCGCCCTCGAAGGGCTGGAGAGCCTCTTCCGGGGCGGGGAACAACGGGATCAGGATCAGGACCGCATCGCCGAGCTGGAGCGGATGGTCGGGCGCCTGACCATGGAGCTGGAAGTCGCAAAAAAAGCCTCGGCCTTGCTCCCCTCGGCCCTGAGGCGCGACGGGAGATCCTCCTGACACTGGCGGCCGAGTACTCGGTCCGGCTGATCTGCCGGGCGACGGGCTGGCCCCGAAGCAGTCTCTATCACGGCGCAGCCCCGGCCGAAGATGAGGGGCGGCTTCGGCGGGCGCTGGGGCGGCTGGCCGCCCGGTGGCCGACCTACGGCTACCGCCGGCTGACGGCCATGCTCCGCCGAGAGGGCTGGTCGGTCAACGGGAAGCGGGTCCGACGCCTGATGTCCGACATGGGGATCAAGGGCAAGGCCCCGGTACGCCGGCGACGCACGACCGACAGCCGCCACGACTTTCCCCGCTACCCCAACCTGGTCGAGGACCTGGAGGTCACCCACCCCGATCACGTCTGGGTCGCCGATATCACGTATGTCCGGCTCCGGGAGGAGTTCGTCTACCTGGCGGTCCTCATGGACGTCTTCACCCGCCGGGTCCGGGGCTGGGAGCTGGGGCGCAGCCTCGACCAGGGGCTGACCCTGGCGGCCCTGCGGCGGGCGATGCGAAAGGGGCGCCGCCCCGAGTTCCACCACTCCGACCAGGGGGTGCAGTACGCCGCCACGGCGTACACCGACCTGCTGGCCGGCCGCGGCGTGGCGATCAGCATGGCGGCCGTCGGCAAGCCCGAGGAGAACGGATTCGCCGAGCGGCTGATGCGGACGATCCGCGAGGAGGAGATCGACCTGTCCGAGTACAACAATTTCGCCGACGCGTACGGCCAGCTCGGTCGGTTCTTGGACGACGTGTACAACCGGAAGCGGATCCACTCGGCGCTGGGCTACCTGACCCCGGCGGAGTTCGAGCAGCAATGGCTCCGGGGCCGGAAGGCCATGGTCCCGTAACAACGCAGGGGCCGGGGTTGACGGCCTCCGATGTCGGTCCAATCAGAGGGCGGCCTCCTGCCCCCGATGCCCTGCTCCCGGCAGGGCGTCCCCGGCTGCATCTTCGTAATCCTCCTGCTCGGCCGAGATCGGAGAAGGGCCGACACCCGACCCCCGAAATGAGGGGCCGGGGAGCCGGTCGCGGTGGCGAGATCGCGGCTCAGCCGCCTGGGGCGTGCCGCGGCCTCATGCGGCCACGGCGCCGGCCCGCTGACAGCTCGGTCCAGTCCGGGTCACCGGGCATCGCCACGAGGAGAGGATCGCGGGCCTGACGGTCCCCGATGACTCGGGCCACCTCGCGGTCTGGTTCGGCCCGAGGGAGTTCTCGCACGCCGGGGCCCAGCGCCTCGGCCATGAGGCCGTCCTCGTCGTGATCGTAACCGAGCAGGTGGCCGGTCTCGTGGGCGATGACCGTCAGCAGGTCCATGCCACCGGCGGCGGGCCGCGCCCCGGGCGGCGGAACTCGCGGGAGTCGAGCGGGGTGGGATCGACGAACCAGCCCCAGCCGGCGGCGTCGCGGTCGAGGCGGATCGTCGGGCCGTCGGCCTCGCCCAGCAGGTCGCCGGCCAGGTCGTCGAACCGAACGTCCGTCCGGCCGAGCCGGCCCACATCGGCGGCATCCTCATCGCCGACGAGGTCATCGACCTCCTCCTGCCGGTGCTCTTCTACCGGGTCCGCCGCCGCCTCGAGCGTGCCCGGCACCGTGCGGCCGGCGCCCGTCGGGAGCCCGACCACGCCCCCAGCCACCCGGAAACGGGTGACGTCCTTCGCGAACCGGCGCCGTCAGCCCCGATCCGCTGAGCGGCGGCCTGCCGACCTCGGCGTACCACACGCCGGGGACCGGGGCCACACGGTGACCGAGACGCTCGAATTTTCCCCGGGGACATCTGGTGATCGGTCCTCGGCTCCATTACCATCGTCCGTTGACAGGGCCGGGGCCCGAAGGCCCGGCCGTCTCGTGCGTGGCCGGGCGCGACCACTCCGGCCCCCATCCCATCGCTTCCGAGTCAAGGCGTGCCCGGGATGATGGCTTCGTCCCCGACGTGCGGCCGGCGTCTGGCCGGGGCCCTGGCGGGCCTCGTGCTGGGGCTCGTCGTCGTGCCCGGAGCGGCCCAGGCCGGCTGCGGCTGGCCCCACGAACGCCCGGCGTTCGGTCTCGAACGCCTCGAACGCCTCAACTCGACCGGGTCGGCCGACGATCGCCCCGCCCGGCCCGGCCCATGCCCCGGGGGGATCTGCGCACCGGACGACGCCGACCCGCTCCCGCCCCCGGCGCAGGCCCCGCGCTGGTTCGAGCAGTGGCCCTGCCCGCTCGACCCGCTCCGCTGGCCGGCCCCGGCGGCGGCGCTGCTGGCCAACCTCGACGATCCCCCCTACGCGCCGCCCTCCCCCTCGGCGCTGGAACGCCCCCCCCGGCCCCGCTAGTCGCACCGATCCCGGCCCGTCGCGGCCCCCGCGCCCCGTCGCCACGCCGTCCCCCCGGACGTCGCCGCGAGCAATGCGCGTGAGCTGACGTCGACCGGAGGCGCCGCGCGCCCCCGTCGTGCCGGCCGCGGCGCCATCGCGGCGCCCGGCGGCCCCGGCACGCCCGCGGCGGCCCCGCGTGCCGCGTCCGCGCGACAGGCAATCGCAATTATCAACATAAAACACTTCAGGAAACGGCCATCCCAAGGGGGTTCCCCATGAAGGCTCGGCGTTCGGCGTTCACCCTGATCGAATTGCTCGTCGACTACGCGATCGAGGGCGAGGGGGAGACGATCGACTCCAACCTGAAGGTCCCCGTGACCCTCACGCTCAAGGGGGCGGGGGGCAAGGCCTCGACCCGTTCGGTCCACTACCTGGTGACCACCAGCCCGTCGCTGACCGTCTTCCGGGCGTTCCCCTGAGGGCTCGCGGCGACGATTCTCCGACATAAGGAGTTGACGAGTTATGAACTCGATCCGACACCTCGCCTCCCTCGCGGTCGCCTGCGGCCTGGCCGCGCCGGCCGCCGCGGGCGACGGCGTCCTGCTCGCCCCGCTCTCCGACGAGGAGGCGTGGGCGGCGATGCCCCCGGCTGAGTCCGGCGGCGGACAGCCCCTGCCGACCTGGGCCCGGATGCTCGCGCGGTCGCTGCCCCGCACGACGGCGGCGCTGCTCGAGGTCGACCTCGCCCAGCGCAGTCGGGCCCGCTCGACCCGAAGCTCCGCGCCGCCATGCGCTGGGTCGCGGCCCACGCCAACGGCTCACCCTACGGCGAGGCCTGCGCCGCGGCCGACGCCCGCCGCGCGGGGCTCGACGAGGCGGCCCTGGCCGCGCTCCAGGCCGGCGACCACTCCGGCTTCCCGGCCGCGGAGCGGGCCGCCCTGGAGTTCGCCCGCGCCATGACCGTCGCGTCGTCGAAGGTGACCGACGCCGAGTTCGCCGCCTTGGTCGACGCCTTCGGCGAGGAGGGGGCGGCGGCGATGGTCCTGCTGACGGCCTACGCGAACTTCCAGGACCGGCTGCTCCTGGCCCTGGGCGCCCCGGTCGAGGACGGGCGGCCCTTGCCGCCCGTCGAGGTCGCCTTCCGGCCCGGCGCCCTGGACACGCGCAACGCCCCCCACACGCCCCCGGCGATCCCCGACCTCCCCGCGCCCATGGGCGTCGACGCGGTCGGCGACGACCCCGGCTGGCCGGCCGTCACCTTCGAGCAGCTCCAGGAGAAGCTGGAGGCGCAGCGGAAGCGGCCGACGCGGCTCCGCGTCCCAACGCTCGACGAGGTCCTCCGGGGACTCCCGCCCGGCGTGTCCACGAGGGGCACGCGCATCGTCTGGAGCCTCGTCGCCTTCGGCTACTGCCCGGAGCTGGCCGCCCCGTGGGAGAACCTCATGTGGGTCAACGGCGAGGAGAACGGCGGGCGGCTCGACCGCGTCCTCGGCCTCGGCCTGTTCTGGGTCGTCACCCGGACGATCGACTGCCCGTACTGCATGGGCCACGTCGAGATGAACTGGGAGGTCATCGGCATGACGCCCCGCCAGATCGCCGAGCGCAGCCGGGCGCTGGCGGCGCCGACTGGTCGAGCTTCCCGCCGGCGGAGCAGCGGGCCCTGGCGCTGGCCCGCACGCTCACCGCGGCGCCGGGTTCGGTCACGAGGGACCAGATCGACGGCCTCGTCGCGGGCTTCGGCCGCGACGCCGCCGTCAGCCTGCTGACCTACGTCTGCCGATGCAACTACATGGTCCGCGTCTCGAACGGGTTCCAGCTCACCCTGGAGCGCGACAACGTCTTCTTCGATTACTACAAGACCCCGCCCCCAGCCGACGCTCCGGGGCCCGGGGCGGCGCCGGCCGCGACCTCGGTCGACACGCTGACCGACGACGAATGCTGGGCGCGGATGCCGAGGGCCGTCGAGGGGGGCGGCGGGCCGCTCCCGGCTTGGGCGAAGGCGGTCGCCGTCCACCTGCCGCGCACGGCCGCGGCCATGCTCGAGCTAGACCTGGCGCAACGGACGCGCGGCCCGCTCGACCCGGCCTTGCGGGCGAAGATGCGCTGGGTGATCGCGCGGGCCAACCGCTGCACCTACTCCGAGGCGTATTCCCTGGCCGACCTCAGGCGGGCCGGCGGCGACGAGGAGGCGACCCGCGCGCTGACCGGCGACCCGGCCGGCTGGCCCGAGGTCGACCGCGAGCCACTGGAGTTGGCCCGGCAGCTCACCGTCTCGGCCTCGACGCTCCCCGACGACCTGTTCGCCCGGCTCCGCGACCGCTTCGGCGCCGAGGGGGTCGCCGCGATGGTCCTCCTCGGCGCCTACGGCAACTTCCAGGACCGCGTCGCGCTGGGGCTCGGCCTCGCCGTCGAGCCGGGCGGGCCCCTGCCGCCGCTGCCGGTCCGCTTCGCCCCCGGCTCGTTCCAGGCCGTGCCGCTCCTGCCCCCGCAGTCGGAGGCCCCGCGGCTCAACCCATCGGGCGAGACGGTCGTCGGGCGCGACCCGGAGTGGTCCGAGCTGTCGTACGAGGAGCTCCAGTCGCGCCTGGAGGCCCAGCGCGGGCGGACGCCCCGTCTTCCGATCCCCTCGTGGGACGAGGTCCGGCGGCGCCTGCCCCCCGAGATGGCCGCCCGGCCGACCCGGATCGTCTGGAACCTCGTCGGCTTCGGCTACGTCCCCGAGCTGGCCGTCCCCTGGAGCGTCGCGACGCGGACGATGTGGGCCGAGGCCCAGAACGACCGCGTCTTCGAGGAGAGCCTTTTCTGGGTCCAGACCCGCGCCATCCGCTGCAACTACTGCATGGGCCACTGCGAGATGCTCCTGGAGGTCGCCGGCCTCGACCCGGAGGCCGTGGCCGAGCGGACCCGCGCTGGCCGGCGACGACTGGTCGGCCTTCCCGCCGGCCGAGCAGCGGGCCTTCGCCTACGCCCGCACGCTGACGAAGGCCCCCTGGGAGCTGACGCCGGCCGACTACGAGACGCTCCGGAGCGACCTCGGCCCCGAGCGGGCCCTGGCGACGTTCTGGTGGCTCTGCCGCGGCCTGTACATGACGCGCGTCTCCGACGGCTTCGCCCTGCCGCTGGAGCGCGAAAACGTCTTCCGCGACTTCGCCGCAATCCCGGCGCCGGCCCGGCCCGACGGCGCGGCGAAATGACGCCGGGCGCCGGCGTTGACCCGACCCGAGCACACCTGGAGCATTGATGATGATCTCCTCTCGCACGATCTCCACGCGGGGCCTCGCCGGCCCCGCGCTCCTCCTGGCCTCGGCCCTGGCCGTCCCGGCCGTGGGCGCCCGGGGCCAGGATCCCGGACGATCCGAGGGCCCCGACGAGGCGGCGCGGCGGGCGATCGCCCGCGCCCTCGACGAGTCGTACCCCGACCGGCCCGAGTGGGTCGACATGCTGGCCGACATCCTGCAGGGGAGCGGCATGGGGCCCGAGGACGGCTGGTTCCGCCGGGCAGTCGCGCAGACCCGCTTCGGCTGGGAGCCGACCCGTGATCGGCTCGACCGCGACCGCGACGCGACGCTGACCGAGTCGGACTTCGACTTCTCGGCCCACGCCCTGATGTCCACGCCCGGAACCAAGCTCTTCTACGTCACCGACGTCAATGGGGACGGGCGGCTGACCCGCGAGGAGTTCAACGCCCTCTTCGACGCGTGCGACTCCTACGCGCGGGGCTTCCTCTCGCTCTCGGACCTCCAGGCCCCGTTCCGCGACCCGCCGCCTCCCCCGCCGGGCGCGACGCCCCCGCCCGGGCCGTCGAAGGAGACGCTCGTCCGCGGCCTCTTCCGCCAGGAGATCGGCTCGCTCAAGCCGGGCCCGGCCCTGGATGAGACGGCCCCCGACATCGCCCTGCAAACTGCCGACGGGTCGCAGGGCGTCCGTCTGTCGGGGCTCGTCGGCCCAGGCCGGTCGTCCTCATCTTCGGCAACTTCACCTGTGGCCCGTTCCGCAGCCAGGCGGGCAACGTCGAGAAACTCTTCCGCCGCTACCGCGACCGCGCGACGTTCGTCATGGTCTACGTCCGCGAGGCCCACCCGACCGACGGCTGGCGGATGGAGAGCAACGACCGCGTGGAGGTGACCATCGCCCAGCCGCAGACCTACGACGAGCGGGTCCGGGTCGCCCAGGCCTGCGGCCGCCGCCTCGACCTGGGCTTCCCCATGCTCGTCGACACGATCGACGACGCCGTCGGCGCCCGCTACAGCGGGATGCCCAGCCGCCTCTACCTCATCGATCGCGACGGCAAGGTGGCGTACAAGAGTGGCCGGGGACCGTTCGGCTTCAAGCCGGAGGAGCTGGAGCACTCGCTCGTCCTGCTCCTCCAGGAGGAGGGTGGACCCCGGGCGGATGCCCGCTCGGCCAGGGCGGCCCCCTGAGCGGCGGGCGGCCGGCCACACCGGGTACGACCGCCTCCGCCGCGGGCGGCCGTCCCCGAGACGTCATCGAGCGTCGATCCGGCGGGACCCTGGCACCCGAGGCGCGTCGAGGATGAGCACGACCGGGCCAGAAACTCCCGAGGCCGCCGGCGCCACGCTGGCGAGGCGGCTGGGGCTCCGCTCGGCGACGGCCCTGGTCGTCGGCGAGGTCATCGGGGTCGGCATCTTCCTGACGCCCGCGGGGATGGCCCGCTCGCTGGGCTCGCCGGCGTGGCTGCTGCTGGCCTGGGTCGCGATGGGCGCCTCGGCGCTGGCCGGGGCGTTGTGCCTCGGTGCGCTGGCTGCCCGCGACCCGGAGGTCGGCGGCAACTACGCGTTCCTCCGCCGGGCGTACGGGCCGCGGATCGGTTTCCTCTACGGCTGGCTCTCGCTGCTGGTGACCGACCCGGGCCTCACCGCGGCGCTGGCCGCGGGCCTGGCGACCTACGCCGGCTCGATCGTCCACCTCTCCGCGCTCGGGCAGAAGGCCGTCGCCGTCGGGGCGATCGCGGCCGCGGCCGCCGCGAACGTCGCCGGCGTGGGCCTTGGCGCGGGGATGCTCCGGACGTTCTCGCTGCTGAAGCTCGGCCTGCTCGCGGCCATCGCCTTCTGGGGCTTCGGGCTCGGGCTGGGCGACTGGTCCAACCTCCTCCCGCTGCTCGGGCGCCGGCCGGGCTCCGACCCCTTGCCGATGGCGCTGGCCGGCGGGCTGGTGGCGGCCTTCTTCTCCTTCGGCGGCTGGTGGGACCTCGGCAAGCTCGCCGGCGAGGTCCGCGACCCAGGCCGCAACCTGCCCCGGGCCCTGGTCCTCGGGATCGCGGCGGTTACGGCTGCCTACGTCCTCATCTCGGCCGTCTTCCTCTACCTCGTCCCGCTCTCGCGGGTCGCGACCGACGAGGGCTTCGCGGCACAGGTCGGCGAGGCGCTCTTCGGCCGCGCGGGCGCTGGGTCTTCGCGGCGACGGTCGTCGCGTCGGTCTTCGGCAGCCTGGCCGCGGTCCTCATGGCGGCGCCGCGGGTCTACTATGCGATGGCCCGCGACGGCCTGTTCCCGGAACCCCTGGCCACGCTGCATCCCCGGCTCGGCACCCCGGTCCGGGCCACGGCGTTGCAGGCGGCCCTGGCCGCGGCCCTGGTGGCCACCGGGGGCTTCGAGCAGATCCTCGCGTACTTCGTCGTCCCCACCGTCGCCTTCCTGGTGCTGACCATCGCGGCGGTCTACCGGACCGGCGTCCGGGTGCCCGGCCACCCGCTCACGCCGCTGGCCTTCCTGGTCCCCACCGCGCTGATGATGGTCCTGATGGCGGCCCGCGACCCGGCCCGCGTCGCCCTCGGCCTGGGCATCGTCGTGCTGGGCCTGCCGTTGTACCAGTGGACCTCCCGACGCCCCGCGCCGAGCCGGCGCGGGTCGCCGATTGAGAACTGCGGCCGGCGAAGCGCTCGCCGCGCCCCGTCACGTCCGACCGTCCCCGAAGAGGAGTCCCGACCATGCGAGCCCTGATCCCCGCCACCGTCGTCGGAATGGGACTGCTGGTTATCCACGCAGCTCAATCGCAGGCGCCGAAGAAGGACGCCTCGGAGTCCATGGACCGGATCGCGGCGAAGACCTACGAGGACCTCGCCACGGCAATCATCGCGATCGAGGCGACCGAGGACGACCTCGTCCGGGGCATCCTGACGGGCTACCACGCCGCGGCCCAGGAGCACCTGGCGGCGGCCGCCGCCGCCGAGGGCCCGGCCCGCCGGCCGCACCTGGAGGCCGCCGCGGCCGAGATCGGCAACATCGCCAACGAGGGGGACGGGCCGATCCGCGCCATCCGCCAGCGCCTGGCCCAGGCCGGCCACACGCACAACACCGACGTCGAGACGAAAGAAGACTACATGTTCATTACGAATCGCGAGAAGGCCGGGCTGCTGGCCCTGGCCCAGAAGGCCGCCCGGCTGGACCCGGCGGCGCCGGCGTCGGAGGTCGAGGCGCTGGCCGACCAGCTCGGCGCGCAGTTCCGCGCCGCGATCGCCCCCGAGTGAGCCCGGCGGGCGTCGCCGGCCGCGCGCCGTGCGCGGCCGGCGATCGCGCCCGGGTCGGCCCCCGAACCAGGAGCCCCGATGCGTCCCCCCCTGATCCTCGCGACGACGCTCGCGGCCGTCGGCCACGCCGGCTGCGAGGGGCCGTCGGCCGACGGCCCGGCGCCGACCCCGGCGCCGTCGCGGGCCGCGCCGGAGCCTCGGCCCCGGCCGGGCCGCCGGAGATCCGCTTCGTCGACGTGGCCGCGGAGGCCGGGCTGGACGCCGTGACCTACGGCGGCGGGCCGGACAAGGACCACATCCTCGAGTCGGTCGGCACCGGCGCGGCGTTCGTCGACGTCGACGGCGACGGCCGGCTCGACGTCTTCCTCGTCAACGCCTGGGCCCTCGACGAGGAGCCCTCCGGGGTCCGCCTCAAGGGGCGCAACGCCCTGTATCGCAACCGGGGCGACGGCACCTTCGAGGACGTGACCGACCGCGCCGGCGTCGCGGACGGGGGCTGGGGCTGCGGCGTCTGCGCCGGCGACTTCGACGGCGACGGCCACGTCGACCTGTACGTCACGAACTTCGGGCCGAACCGCCTCTACCGCAACAACGGCGACGGCACCTTCGATCAGGTCGCCGAGGCGGCCGGGGTGGCCGACCCGGGCTGGGGCGCGGGCGCGGCGTTCTTCGACGCCGAGGGCGACGGCGACCTCGACCTCTACGTCGCCAACTACATCGAGGCCACGATGGACGAGGTGCTCGCCGCCCGCCGCACGAGCACCTGGCGCGAGGCGGTCAAGGTCCTCGCCGGCCCGTTCGGCATGCGCGGCGGCCGCGACCGCTTCTACCGCAACAACGGCGACGGCACCTTCGCCGACGCCACCGACGCCGCCGGCATGGCCGACACGGCGGAGTCGTACGGCCTTGGGGTGCTGGCCTCCGACCTGGACGACGACGGCGACGTCGACGTCTACGTCGCCAACGACTCCAACCCCAACTTCCTCTACCGCAACGACGGCGCCGGCACGTTCACAGAGGTCGCCACCTGGAGCGGCGCCGGGCTCAGCGGCGATGGGATCGCCCAGGCCGGCATGGGGGTCGACGCCGGCGACCTCGACGGCGACGGCCTGGAGGATGTCTTCGTCACCAACTTCACGCAGGACACCTGCACGATGTACCGCAACCTCGGCGGCCTGATGTTCCTGGACATCAGCGCCGAGTTGGGGCTCAAGGCGACGACGCACCAGGCCCTGAGCTGGGGCTGCGCCCTGTTCGATCCCGACCTGGACGGCGACCTCGACGTGGTCATCGCCAACGGCCACATCTACCCGCAGGTGGAGCAGGTGCCCGACCTCGGCGAGACCTACCGCCAGCGGCCGATCCTCCTGCGCAACGACGGCGGGCGCCTGACCGACGTCTCGCGCGAGGCCGGCCCCGGCCTCCAGTTGGCGGCCTCGGCCCGCGGCCTGGCCGTCGGCGACTACGACGGCGACGGCGACCCCGACCTGCTCATCACCGCGATGGACGACCCGCCGCTGCTCCTGCGCAACGACACGTCCCGGTCGGCCCACTGGGCAACGCTGCGGCTGTTCGACCGCCACGGCGCCCCCGCCATCAACGCGGTGGCCATCCTCACGGCGGGCGGCGTCACCCGGCGTCGCGAGCAGCGCAGCGGCTCGTCGTACCAGTCGCAGAATGCCCCGGAACTCTATTTCGGCCTGGGCGACGCGGCGACCATCGACCGCTTGGAAGTCCGCTGGCCGGGGGGGCGTCGCGTCGTGCAGAACGACTTGGCCGCCGATCGCCCGATCACCCTCAAGGAACCCACGGAGGCCCCAGTGATCGGCGCGAAGCCACCACGTCGATAACTCGGCAACCACCCCCGGGCCACCACGCGCCGAATCATCCCCTTTGACGCCCGTCCCCCCTTCCCGGTCCCACCGCCCGGACCATCGCCACGATCCCGGCGCGGACCTCCGGCGCCAGCCTCGGCCAGGCTGCGATAATCTCGGCAAGGTCCTTGCACGGCCGCGGCAAGTCACGCGGCAATTACGCGGCAACGCCATCGTCGTCGAGACGCAAGGCCCTATCGTTGTCAGCTCTTGCGCAAATCGTCGCGCGGTTTGCTAGACCGCCGAAGCCTGCGAGGGGATAGCCCACACGTGGGGCGATTGCCCCGGGCTACGCCGGAAAGTCCTCGGCCGAGTTGACCGAATGCTAGCGGCTGAGTCTCTGCTCCGCTCACGCACGGCTTGCGGCCGCGGGAGCAGGGATTCCGCCGGTTTGTTGTCGTCAAGTCGGGCCTATCGACGTACCATAACGGCGGCCCTCAGGTGGTCCAATCCCAGGGGCGCACTTCAGGAATTCCCCCCGATGCGCGTGTCAATCCGAGAGGCAGCGCGACTATTTCGATAACTTCAAGTCGCAATCCATTGGCCTCATGTCGAAAAGCTTGGTCCTCACCCTCTACTGCTCGCCTTGACCATCGCCGCAATGCCGGCCTTGACCGCCTCAGGCAGCGTCGGCCAGGCGTCGATCAGGGTGGCCAGTTCAGGGTCATCTTCGGTTGCTGCGCTGCCCATGCGCTGCCGACTTAAGGGATGCTAGCTTTAAGTCCTTGTTTTTGTGTTGGTTGCGCAATCGATCCTGAGGACTTAAAATCCTCCGGGGGGCAACCCCCGTGTGGGTTCGAATCCCACCGCCGGCATCACCGACAGGAATCGCCAGAAGGCGTGCCGATCCGCCAAATCCCTTCCATTTCGAGTGGTTCTGTAATATCGACTGACGAGCAGGAGACGGCAGGTTCGCTCGAGCCGATTTGCCGGTGCCTGACCTGATCGAAGCGGAATGAAATGATCGGTGTCGTGTGTCAGCCCAGGGGACACGTCTCAGGAGACTTCCATGCTCCGAGCGCACCCGGGTTTTCGGTTCTCCCGAGCATCGCGACGCGAAAGGGCCCCCGACTTCCGCAGGCTGATGAGGATCGCCAGCACGAAGCAGAGCATGCCGATCGCGATCTGGTCCAGGCCCGCGACCATGCCGCGGAGGGCCAGGTAGCCGATTTTCGCCAGGTCGGCCGTCCAGAGGCCCAGGATCGCGAGCGAGGTCTTCCACCCGAAGGAATTCGACAGGCCCACCCCATAGGCCAGCGCCAGCGCGGCGGTCGCCGGCGGATAGATCCATCCGAGGGGGGCCGGCACCACGCCGGGCGACTCGAGGTCCCACAGGACCGACACGAGGCCGGCCGCCCCGAGCATTGTCAGCCCGAGGTTCTGGAACCCGGTCTTGATCGCGCCGGCTTCCGCCAGGCCGCCGACCAAAAGGACGGCCACCATCAGGCCGTGGTAGATCAAGAGCGCCGCGCTGGAGGTCCGAGAGCCCAGTCGGCAACGTGATCCAGGCGGCGGCACTCAGGAGCACGACCCCGAGCACACCGCGCAGGGGCTCCCGGAGCAGACCAGACCGCACGGTCAGAACGACGGCCGATATCGCGAGCGGCAACGCTCGCGGGGAGGTGAAGTCCGAGGTCCCCAGCGTCTCGGGTCCGATCCAGGCGAACGCCGCCAGGCTGAGGGCCAGGGCTTCGGGGGCCGTCGAGATGCGTCGGAACGTTGCCACGACGTAGTAGCCCGCCACGGCCACCAGGGTCAGGTACGCGGGCGTCCCGCCCAGGGCCTCCGTGAATCGCCCCAGGAAACCGACGTACACGGGATCGGCCCGGTGGCCCGTCAGTGCCAGCGCCACGAGACCAATCGGTGCCGCCAGCGCAAGACGCACGACGCCGGGCCGGCGCGCGAGAGGCCAAACTCCAACAGGAGCACAACGATGCACAGCAGGAACGGCACCAGGACGTAGGGCCCGAAGATCGTCCGCGACTTCAACACGAAGTGGAACGAGACACAGACCGAGTAGGACCGCGCAACCACGCTCAGCGCCAGGAGGCCGAACAGCACCCAGGGGTAGAGCGGCCAGCGCCACGGGCTGCCGTTCTTCGCCACGTAGGACGGCCCGCGTCGGATCGCCGGCAGGAGCGTCAGGAACCCGAGGCCCGCGACCGTCGAGAAGCCGAAGAGCGCCCACTGCAACTCGGGACTGTCGGGATCGGGCGAGAGCCGGCCCAGGAGGATCGGGTAGGCGAAGAAGAGCCCCAGGATCAAGTAATAGGGCACACGATAGAGGGCCGGCAGCCGGAGCCCGGTCCCTCGCAGCAACGATTCGCTCACCGCCACCGCGAATGTCAGCCCCCCGAGGTAGCAGGCGAGGCCCAGTTCCGGGTTCTCGACAAGCGTGTAGTCGAAACTCACCGAGATCGCCAGGAACATCAGCACGACGAGGAGCATGATCGTCCTCAGGTCGTCCCAGACCTGCCCGAGCCGGATCAGGACGCACGCCGTCGCCGCCAGGAGCACTGTGTATCCGGCCAGGCCGAGCATCAAGATCCCGGTCTCGAACGGCTTGCCGTCGGATGCGAACGAGGCCCGCAGTCCGAGGAAGACCAACCCGGCACTGATGACGTAGAAGGGGTTGTTCGAGTAGATCCACCGAATCAGGTTTCGAGCCGGCTGGGGTGATCCTGGGCGCGGGTGCACCGGAGTCGTCTGAGTGCTGCTGTTCATCGCGACCGTCCCGGACAGGGAAGAGATGTGCGCGTCGGAGTTGGTCAGTTCGTCCGACATCTGTCTTACATCGTAACGCCGCCGACCGTGCAATCAACCCGGCCGTGATCGGAACGTTCATCCCGCTCACCAGCAGGCCGACATCGCCTCGACCACTTCTCGAAACTGGGATGGCGCGGTTTCCGGGGATCACCTCTGCTCGATCCGAAGCCCCGGTTGCCGATGCACGAAGGACCGAAGCCGGCCTATTTCCCCCAAGTCACTCGGCCTCCGGCAGTCGTCCGCCGAGTGCGGGTCACGGATCTGGTGGTTCGAGCCCCCGATCCGGTATCCTGGGATACTTCCGGGCCGGGCAGTCTCCTGGCCTGACCGAGATCGCGCCGATCTCTCTGAACTGACAACGTCCCCCGAGATACCGACGGATCGCCATGACGACCGACGAACTGCGCGACGCCTTTCTCGACTTCTTCGTCTCCAAGGGTTGCGATGCCGGCCGAGCGACGTGCTGGTGCCCCAGGGGGACCCGACCGTGCTGTTCACCCCGGCCGGGATGAACCAGTTCAAGCGCGAGTTCATGGGCCTCGGCGACCCG
This sequence comes from uncultured Isosphaeraceae bacterium, assembly GCA_963779675.1. GTDB lineage: Bacteria > Planctomycetota > Planctomycetia > Isosphaerales > Isosphaeraceae > CAVZZM01. Next base: position 238,840 of record CAVZZM010000006.1, on the reverse strand, counting down.
ACGTTCAAGCGGGCCGCTACCTGCCAGAAGTGCATTCGCACCGGCGACATCGAGAACGTCGGCAAGACGCCGCGGCACATGACGTTCTTCGAGATGCTCGGCAACTTCTCGTTCGGCGACTACTTCAAGCGCGAGGCGATCCACTGGGCCTGGGAGTTCCTGACCCGGACGCTCAGGATCTCGCCCGATCGCCTCACCGTCACCGTCTACCTCGACGACGACGAGGCGTACGACATCTGGCGCAACGAGGTGAAGCTCCCGGCCGACCGGATCACCCGCATGGGGGAGGACGACAACTTCTGGCCGGCCGGCGCCCCGTCGCACGGCCCCAACGGCGTCTGCGGCCCCTGCTCGGAGATCTTCTACCACGGCGACGGGATCGACGAGGTCGAGATCTGGAACCTGGTCTTCACCCAGTTCAACCGCGTCGGCCCCGGCCAGCTCGAACCGCTGCCGAACAAGAACATCGACACTGGCATGGGCCTCGAACGCATGGCCGCGGCCCTTCAGGGGGTGCCGTCGAACTTCGCCATCGACATCATGACGCCGATCGTCGCCGCCGCGGCCGAGACCCTGGGCGTCTCCTACCAGGCTGATAAGCCCGACGGCATCCGCATCCGCCGCATGGCCGACCACGTCCGAACCCTGACCTTCTGCATCCACGAGAACGTCCAGCCGTCGGAGAAGAAGCAGGGCTACATCGTGCGCCGACTGCTACGCCGCGCCGTGCTCGACGGCTACCGCATCGGCCGTCGCGAGCCGTTTCTCCACGAGTTGATCCCCGCAGTCGCCGAGACCATGAAGCGACCGTATCCTGAACTGGTTGACAGCGTCCCGCGCATTCGCCATGTCGTCCGCGAGGAGGAAGAGCGGTTCCTCCGCAATCTCGAGAACGGTGTGAAGCTGCTCGACGACACGTTCCGCCGGACCAAGGCGGCCGGTTCCGACACCGTCTCGGGCGAGTTGGCCTTTGAGCTGAACGCGACCTACGGCATCCCGGTCGAAATCACCGAGGACCTGGCCGCCGACCAGAACCTGCGGGTCGACATGCCCGGCTTCAAGAAGGCCCAGGAGACGCACGGCCAGATCTCCCGGGGCAAGACCGAGGCGTTCGACGTCTTCGCGACCGGCCCGCTCGACACCCTGAAGGAGTCGTACCACCACGGCAGCGAGTTCCTGGGCTACGAGACGACCGCCGCCGAGGGCCACGTCATCGGCATTCTCGAACAGACGCAGCTCGCCGAGTCGGCCTCCGCCTCCGAGGGGGACGGCGGCCCGCCGGTCGTCCTGGTGCTCGACCGCACGCCGTTCTACGGAGAATCCGGCGGCCAGGTCGGCGACACCGGCACCATCCGCGGTGAAGGGTACACGTTCCGGGTCGACGACACCAAGCGTGACAACGACTTCACCCTGCACATCGGCCGCGTCACCCGGGGCACCGTCACGATCGGCGAGGCGGCCCTCGCCGAGGTCGACGCCGAGCGCCGGCAGGCGATCCGACGCGCCCACTCCGCCACGCACGTCCTTCACGCCGCTCTCCACGAGCATCTCGGCAAGCATGCCCAGCAAGCGGGCAGCAAGGTCGAGCCGGACCGGCTCCGCTTCGACTTCGCCAATCCCGAGGCCGTCGGCAAGGACCGGCTCCGGCAGATCGAGGAGACGGTCAACACGCACATCCTCCGCGGCGACGCCGTCTCCTGGACTCGCATGCCGATCGCCGAGGCGAAGCAGCTCGGCGCGATGGCCCTGTTCGGCGAGAAGTACCCGGAGGTCGTCCGGGTCGTCCAGATGGGCGGCGTTCTCGCGGGAACTCTGTGGCGGCACGCACCTGGACAATATCGGCCAGATCGGCCTGCTCAAGGTCATCGGCGAGGAGTCGGTCTCGGCCGGGACCCGCCGGATCACCGCGCTGACGGGCAAGGCCGCCCTGGACTACGTTCGCCAGGAAGAAGACGAGCTGGGCGAGGTCGCGGGGTTGCTCCGCGTGGCCCCCGGCCTGGTCTCCGAGCGGGTCGCGGCGCTGGTCGAGGAGGTCAAGGCCCTCAAGAAGCAGGCATCCCAGCGTCGCAACGACCCCGTTGGCCCTCAAACCTCGGTCGACGACATGCTGGCCGGCGCGACCACCATCGGTGGGGCGCGGGTCATCGTGGCCGTCATGGAAGGCGCGGCCCCCGAGGACCTTCGCCAGCGGATCGACGTCCTGCGACGAAAGCAGGGCAACGGCCTGGCCGCGCTGCTGGTCTCGAGCGCCGAAGGCAAGGTCAACCTGGCCGCTGGACTGACGCCGGACCTCATCGAACGCGGTCTCCATGCGGGCCAGTGGCTCAAGGCCGTGGCCCCGGTCGTCGGCGGCGGTGGCGGCGGCCGGCCCGACATGGCCCAGGCCGGCGGCAAGCAGCCCGAGCAGGTTCCCGCCGCCCTGGAGGCCGCGATTAACGTGATTCGAGAGCGACTGGGACGCTAATCCTCTCCACCAGGGTGCCCGGGCCACGGGGAGTCGCTGTCCTGCTCTCCGAAGCCCTCGGCCGGAATTGCTTGACCGATGCTCGCCAGAGTCGAATACTCGTAAGCTGCCTGATCCTTCCCTGGTGGCTCATCCGTGACGTGACCCGAACGGAGCGGTTCGGCCGATGTCGGCGCCCCTACGCAACGGGGCGTCAAACCTGGAACCCCAAGCCATGAAGCCCACCGCCATGCTGGCGGATCACCTGGAATCGTTTGAAAACGCGATCCTCACGATGTGGCGCGAAATCGCGACGCGCGAAGGGGACGTCCCACGCGCGCAACAGCTCAGCGACTGGGAATTTCGCGATCACATCCCCTTGCTGCTGGACCGGCTCGGCGATCGGCTGCGCGAACGCTATGCCAACAGTCAGGACGAGGGCCGGGAGCATGGCCGCGTGCGCTGGCGACAGGGGTACGACATTGCCCAGCTCACTCGGGAACTCGGCCACCTTCGTGCCACGCTCACCCGGGCGACCTTCGACTTCGCCCAGGACCGCAAGCTTGACCTGAATACGATCCAGTCGGCACTCGATACCATCAATGACGTGATGGATGATGCGACGGCCGATTCCGTCGCCCAGTTCCAGCGGGAGTCGGAAACGCACAAACGGGCCTCCCGGGCCGAGATCGAGAAGCGCCAGAGCGAACTGGAGATCGAGCGTCGCACCGCGGAAGCCGAACGTCTCAAGCTGCGGATCGTGCTCGACAGCCTGCCGATCGGTGTCTGGGTGCTGGATGCCCGCGGCATGGTGGTCCACGTCAATCGGGTGGGCGAGCGGCTCCAGGGGTTCCCTCGTGACGAGGTCGTCGGCCGGCTCAACCTGCTCCAGGACGGCGACCAGTCCTATCGACTCCTCCGGGCCGATGGGTCCCAGTATCAGGCCGATCAGATCCCGGCCAGCCGCGCCCTGCGTGGTGAGGTCATCGAGCAGGAAGAGATCCTCTGGCGACAGGACGACCAGACGCGGGTCATCACCGTCAGCGCGGCCCCGATCCGCGACCTCTCCGGCGCGATTGTCGGCGCCATCGCGACGGTCGTGGACATTACCGTTCGCAAGCAGATGGAAGAACGGCTCCGCCGCCAGAACGAGTTCACCACCGCCGTCACGGACAGCATGGGAGAGGGGCTCTACGCCGTCAACGACTCCGGTCGCATCACGTACATGAACCCGGCGTCGGAAACGTTGCTGGGATGGACGGCGGCCGAGTTGATCGACTCGGACCAGACCGTCCACGAAGCGATCCATCATGTCCATGCCGACGGCACCCCCTTCCCGGCCGAGGATTGCCCGATCTGGGGCGCCTTCGGGCGCCGGGAGTCCTTCCGGTGCGACACGACGCTCATCCGCAAGGATGGGTCGCGGATGCCCGTCTCGTTCACGATGAGGCCCCTGTCCGTCAATTTCCAGTTTTCGGGGGCGGTCGTCACGTTCGATGACATCACCGAGCGGCAGCGCCTCCAGGACGATCTGGCCGATTCCGAGGCCCGGTTCCGAACGATCACCGAGCAGTCGCCGGTTTTGATCTGGCGATCCGGCGTGGACGCGACGTGCGACTACTTCAACCAGACCTGGCTGGAGTTCCGGGGCCGTTGCCTTGAGCAGGAACAGGGTGACGGCTGGGCCGAGGGCGTTCATCCCGAGGATCACGACGACCGCCTCAAGACGTACCTGGGGTCGTTTGACCGCCATGAACCATTCCACATCACGTACCGGCTGCGTCGTTACGATGGTGCCTACCGCTGGATCGACGATCATGGCACTCCGCTGTTCTCGGGCCGGGGCGAATTCCTGGGCTTTCTCGGGTCCTGCATCGACGTCACCGAGCGCGTCGAGCTGGAGGCGGCCCTGCGGCGCCAGCGCACGCTGGCCGAGGAGGCCTCGCAGCACAAGACCCGGTTGATGTCGGCCCTCTCGCACGATGCGCGCACGCCCCTGAACGCCGTCGCCCTCTCGGCCCAGCTTCTTGAGATGCATCTTGGCGAGGCGGACAATCCGGAGGTCCGCGACTGCTTGCGGATGATCCGGCAGTCGGTCAAGAACGTGCATGACCTGCTCCGCGACCTCCTGAACCTCAGCCGGATCGACGCCGGGGCCGTTCGCGTGGAACCGTCCCGGTTCGCCGCCTCACAGGTTCTGGAGGAGTGCCTGTCGGGCATCACGCCACAGGCCCGCGGCAAAGGAATCGAGGTCCGACTGGAAGCCGGTCCCCTGGCGGATGCGGCCCTCTGGACCGATCGCGCCAAGCTCAAGCAGATCCTCAGCAACCTGCTGTCGAACGCCTTGAGGTTCACCGAATCCGGGCATATCCGGGTGTTCGGTGAGCGTGACGACGAACAATTGCGGATCGGGGTCGAGGACACCGGAATCGGCATCAAGCCGGCCGACCACGAGCGGATCTTCGACGAATTCGCCACCCTGGACAACCCCCACCGTCCAACCGGCGAGGGGACCGGCCTGGGCCTTGCCATCGGCCGACGGCTGGCGAACCTGCTCGGGGGGCAGATCCTGCTGACCAGCGAGCCGGGTGAGGGCAGCACCTTCCAGGTCGCCCTGCCCGCCACCCTGCTGGCCGAGGACCAGGCCGAGGTCGACGCACCGACGACGACGACGATTGCCGACGTCGCCAAGGTTACGACGGATGTTCCGACCGTTCGAGGCTCAATCCTCATCGCCGAGGACGACCTGACCAACCGTCAGGCGCTGGCCCGGCTCCTGAGGCGGTTGGGTTACTGCCCGATCGAGGCCAGCAACGGCCGCGAGGCCCTGACCCATGCGGCCCGTGAACGGCCGCAGGCCATCCTCATGGACGTCCTGATGCCTGTCATGGACGGCATCGACGCCACCCGGGCCCTCCGGGCGAACCCCGAGACCCGTGGCGTGCCGATCTTCGCCCTGACCGGCGACGTCACGCTCGTGGGCCGGCAGCGAATCGCCGAGGCGGGCGTCGATGGTTTCCTGGAGAAACCGATCGACCCGGAAGAACTCCGCAAGGCGCTCGTGGCGATCACCGCCGGAAATCCTCACTCAGCAATGAGCAATGAGCAATGAGTGATCCGCAGGTGCAGCGCGGTCGTGGGCCGTCGATCGTGAGTCGTGACGATCTGGTACTGGCCCGTCGCTCATCGCTCATCGCTCATTGCCGCGAATGTGACGATCGCGATCACCACGATTGCCAGCAGGCCCAGGGGCGCCAGGGACGGAGCCGCAGGCTGCGGTTGACGATCGTTCCGAGGATCCTCAGCCCGTCTCGCAGGGCGTTCAGCTTGCTCGCCGTGCCGGCGAAGCGCGGCCGGTAGGGAACCGGCACCTCGACGACTCGCAGGTGGCGGGCGACCGCCTCACAGGCCAGCTCCGTTTCGATCTCGAAGCCGGTCGACCGCAGGACCACCGACTCGCGAAAGTGCCTTGAGAAGACCCGATAGCCCGAGAGCAGGTCGCCCGGACCGCGACCGATCAGCACGCGGAACGCGGCCCGGATCAGCAGGTTGCCGACCCCGCGCACCGGCGTCATCGCGCCGGCCTCGGCGATCGGCCGCCGGGCACCGACGGTCATGTCGGCGGTGCCTGCGAGGATCGGCTCCAGCAGCGGCCCGACCGCGTCGGCCGGATAGGTGCCATCGCCGTCGATCATCACGACCGCCCGACGATCGGCCAGCTCGACGAAGATCGCCCGCACGACATGCCCCTTGCCCTGCTCCGGGACCGGGATGACGCCGCACCCCCTGCAAGTGGGCAACCTCGGCCGTGCCGTCGGTCGAGTTGTTGTCGAAGACGACGATCTCGGCTTCCGGCAAGGCCAGGCGCCATTCGGCGATGACCGCCGCGATCGCGGGTGCCTCGTTGTAGCAGGGGATGGCGACGGCGACGGCGGCGAAGGGTTCGGGCACGGGGGGCGACACGTTGGGTCCGCTCGGCTGGCGACGGGGGCGATCCGACCGAGGCCCCGAGCACGACCGCCGGGGCCGACGGAACCTCGATCTTCGCACGACCGTCGATCCTCGGCAACCGATCGGACCCGCCCAATTCGGCTCTTCCGTTCGTGTCATTGACCGGCGCCCGAACCTTGGACTACGATACTGTTAGGTTCCGGCCGCGGGAAGATCCGATCGATCCGGCGACGCGCGATGGCGATCACGTACTTCAAGCGGTTCCGGTTGGAAGTCGACCTCGACGGCGAACTTTCGCCTCCGATCCTACCGGTCGGCTTCTCCTGGGTGCCCTGGCACGAGGCGCTCATGGAGTCGCATGCCGAGGTCAAGTTCCTCAGCTTCCGGCATGAGATCGACGCCATGGTCTTCCCCTGTCTGGGGAACCGGCAGGGCTGCCAGCGGCTCATGCGGGAGATCCGCCGGAAGCCCGGGTTTCTCCCCGCCGCGACCTGGTTGATCTCCGGACCCGACGGGCACTGCGCGACGATTCAGGGCGTCGTCGATCGCGGGCCGCATCGGCGCGATCCAGAACGTCGGTGTCGTGCCCCTCTTCCGGGGCATGGGCCTGGGGCGGCGCCTGGTCCATCAGTGCCTTCGAGGCTTCCGCGCCGCGGGACTCAGCCGCGTCTTCCTCGAAGTCACCGCCGAGAACGCCGGCGCCATCCGGATGTACCGCGATGTCGGCTTCCGGAAGTTCAAGACGCTCTACAAGGCCGTGGACGGGTAGCCTCACGGGTGTCGAGACCTTCGAACGCTGTCAGAACGACGGTTCGCGTTTGTCACCTGGACGGCGCCGGGTCGCTCCCGATCGCCGGATCGGCTATCCTGATGCACGAGCCCGCGGGTTCTGTCCGGCACGTCCCGGAAGGGCGAGGCCCCACGAACCGTTCCCAAGGGCGGTTCGGCGTGGGCGTGGCCCCTCCCGAAACGATCTGGATCGGACAGCGCTCACGGGTTCCCGCAAGAGACGATCGCCTGCTGTCCAATGGCCAATGCCTAGCCGGGGGGAACCGTGCCCGAACCGCTCGTCAACAGTCACGTCTTCGACAATGGTCTGGTTCTCGTCGCGGAAGCGATGCCGGGGGTTCAGTCGGCCGCCTTCTCGTTCCTGCTGCCCGCGGGCGCGGCCTACGAGCCGGCCGACAAGGGGGGCACGGCGTCGATGCTCGCGGAGTGGATCACCCGGGGTGCCGGCGATCGCGACAGTCGCGCGTTGCTGACGGCCCTGGACAATCTGGGGATCAACCACGGGGAATCGGCCCAGACGCTCCATTCGAGCGTCTCGGCGGCCACCCTGGGGCGCAACCTGATCCCCGGGCTGGAGATCTTCGCCGACGTCCTCCGACGCCCCCACCTCGACGACGAGGAGATCGAGCCGATCCAGGCCCTGACGCTCCAGTCGCTCCAGAGCCTTGAGGACGACCCCGGATCGAAGGTGATCTACGAGCTTCGAAAACGGCACTTTCCCGACCCCTGGGGTCGTCCGGCCCCCGGCACGCCCGAGGGGGTCGAATCGGCCACGCCCGACGATCTCCGGGCCTTTTTCCGCGATCACTACCGCCCCAACGGGGCGATCCTGGCCATCGCCGGCGCCCTGGAGTGGCCCACGTTGCGCGACGCGGTAGAACGCCTGTTCGGCGACTGGCCGCGCCGCCCCGAGCCGACCGTAAGCGTTCAGGACGCCGGCCCGCACCGCGACCACATCCTCAAGGACACGCAGCAGATCCAGATTGCCCTGGCGTATCCGTCGATCACCGTCGATCACCCCGACTACTACCTGGCGCGTGCCGCGGTGGCGATCCTGGGGGGCTACTCGTCGGCCCGGCTGTTCACCGAGGTCCGCGAGAAGCGCGGCCTGTGCTACTCGGTGTATGCCGGCTACGAGAGCCAGAAGGACCGGGCCGCCGTGCTCTGTTACGCCGGCACCTCGGCCGACCGCGCCCAGCAGACGCTCGACGTGACCCTGGAGGAGATCCGCCGGCTGGCCGCCTCGGGTGTGGACGTCGAGGAACTCGACACCATGCGGGCCGGGCTCAAGAGTTCACTCATCATGCAGCAGGAATCGACGATGAGCCGCGCCGGGGCCCTGGCGTCCGACTGGTTCTACCTCGGCCGCGTCCGCACCCTCGACGAGATCTCCACCGCCATGGATGCTCTGACGCCCGAGACTGTCTCCGCCTTCGCCGCGAAACAGCGGCTTGATGAGATGACCGTCCTGACCCTCGGCCCGAACCCGCTGATTCTGCCGGATTGAAACCCTGGTTCGAGGAGGCTGTCGCCTTCTCTCGTCCCGAGGACTTGCGTGCGGCGAGCCTCGTCACTCCGGCGCGATCTCGACGCTCTCTTCACCAAGGGTGCCGACGACGGTCAGGGTGATGGCCCCCTTTTTGTCGGTGACGGCCGTGGCGAACTCGTCGGGGGTGCGGACGGGTTCGCCCTCGACGGCGGAGATGACCTGGCCGCGTTTCAGGCCGGCCGTCTCGGCCGGACTGCCGGCGACGACCTCGACGATCCCGACACACCCCTTCGCCATCGTCTGGAGGATCGCGTCGCTGAAGGTCGAGCCGGCCAGGGCGCTGGTGAAATCGACCCGCAGGCCGCGCCATGGTTTCGGCCGGTTCGTCGCGATCACCTCGCCCGCCACCGGATACTTGGACAGCAGGACGGTACGCTCGATCTCGCGGCCGCCGCGGAGAACGGAAAGCTCCACCGGCTTGCCGACCGGGGCCGTGCTCAGCGCCAGGCTAACCCCTCCTTCGGCGTTGACCGGGTAGCCATCGACGGCGACGATCTCGTCACCGAGGATCAGCCCGCCCTCGTCGGCCGGGGTCCCCGGCACGACGCCGCCGACCACGTTCGGGGCGCGATCATCCAGCCGGATGCCGAGGAAACCGTACTCCGCCTCCTTGCCTTCGAGCAGGGCGTCCACCACCCGGCGTCCGAGGGCATCGAGCGGAATGGCGTAGCCGGCCTGGGCATCGAAGCCCTGCGCGTTCCCGCCGGTCGTCGTGATGCCGACCAGTTCCCCCTTGAGGTTCACCACGGCACCACCGCTCATGCCCAGGTTGAGCTTGGTGTCGAGTTGCAGCAGGGTTGGTTGATATCGGAACATCTGTCGCACTTCCGGACCGCTGTCGGCCGGCGCCGTGATACGTCGCGTGGTGTTGGACAGGATTCCCCACCCCGCCGACGCCCGGCCGTCTCTCGCGGTGTGATACGGGTTGCCCAGGGCGAGCAGGAACGACCCCTTCCGCAGGGAGTCGGCATCTCCGAGGGGCAGGGGGGTGAGTTCCAGCGGTTCCGCGCCGAGGCCCCTTGAGGCGGGGACGAGGATCGCCAGGTCACTGCGCGGGTCGGCGGCGAGAACCTCGGCATCGAAGGACTTTCCCCCCGCGGCCCGGACGTGAATCCGCGCGCGCCCTGAACGACGTGGAACGCGGTGAGCACCTTCCCGTTCTCACCGATGACGACCCCCGACCCGAAGTCACCGGGCAGAGGAAGGTAATCGGGGCTGCCAAGCTCATCGAACCCATCGGGCAGCAAGGCACCTGGCGGTAAGTCGTCGGGTTGGTCGTGTCGTCCCACCACCGCCAGGGTCGTGCCGTCCTCGGTACGGGTGCGGGTGATGGCCACGACCGACGGCTCGGCCTTCGCGATCGCCTCCACCAGGGCCGACTGGAGGACCGTCAGCGGATCGTGAGGCGCGTTGGTCTCCTCGGGTTCGGCCTGGGACAGCAAGACGACGGCCAGAGCGGTGGCGAGATGAGTCATCAACGGGGCCTCGGGCCTCAACGCGGGCAGTACGGTGTCGACGCGGGACCGACGACCGCACGGAAGCGACGCGAATCCCCTTCATGATCGCCAGATCCGTTGCGATCGGCAACCCGGATCGCGCTAGCGAGCGGCACCGCCACGACGGAGAGGAGGACGACCGCCCGCGCGGGCGACGGGCGATCCGGTCCGTCACTGCTCGGTCTCGATGACTTCACCGTCCTCGTCCACGCTGCTGCCGTTGAGCTGATGGGTGCCGAATTCGGCGCCCCGCTTGGCGAGCACCTTGCGGGTGATCTCCTCGACGACCGCGGGGTTGTCCCTGAGGAAGTCCTTGGCCTTCTCGCGGCCCTGGCCGAGCCGGGTATCGCCGTAATTGAACCACGAGCCCGACTTCTCGATGATCTTGTCGGCCAGGCCGAGGTCCATGAGGTCCCCCTCGTGGGAGATCCCCTGGTTATACATCATGTCGAACTCGCAGACGCGGAACGGCGGGGCGACCTTGTTCTTGACGATCTTGACCTTCACCCGAGAGCCGACGGTCTCCTCCCCTTCCTTGACCGAGCCGATCCGCCGGACGTCGATCCGCAGCGAGCTGTAGAATTTCAGCGCCCGGCCGCCGGGGGTCGTCTCCGGGCTGCCGAACATCACGCCGATCTTCTCGCGGATCTGGTTGATGAAGATCAGGATGGTCTTGGAACGCGACACGCCACCGGTCAGCTTTCGCAGGGCCTGGCTCATCAGTCGGGCCTGGAGGCCGACGTGGCTATCGCCGATCTCCCCCTCGATCTCCGCCCGGGGGACCAGCGCGGCGACCGAGTCGATGACGACGATGTCGACGGCGTTGGACATCACCAGCATCTCGGCGATCTGAAGCGCCTCCTCGGCCGAGCTGGGCTGGCTGACCAGCAGGGACTCGATGTTGACCCCCAGCTTCTTGCACCAGGAGGGGTCCAGGGCGTGCTCGGCGTCGATGAACGCCGCCACCCCGCCGAGCTTCTGGGCGTTGGCGACGGCGTGCAGGGCGATGGTCGTCTTGCCGCTGGACTCCGGCCCGAACAGCTCGACGATCCGTCCCCGAGGCAGGCCCTTGCCCCCCAGGCGCCATGTCAAGCGAGAGGGCCCCGGTCGAGATGCCGTCCACCTCCAGGTGGCTGCCCTCGCCCAGCTTCATGATCGCGCCGGCGCCGAAGGCCTTCTCGATCTGGCTGATCGTGTTGTTCAACGCCCGCTCTTCCGACGATGCCGTTGACGCCGCCGCCGCCGCCTTCGCCGACTCGCCGCCGCTCTGTTTCCTCGCCACGATCGTCCCCTCCCGAACGGCATCTGCGATACTGTACACTAGGATACTGAATCTAGCACGATCCCGCCATCACCGTCAAGGCATAGATCGAGGTTTTCAGGGTCATTCCAGGGTTCGCCGCGGCCCTCCCGGAAACCCGATCCTGGAATGACCCTGCTGAGGTTTTCGCCTGTCCCGGGGACGTGAGCGGGATTGGGTACGAGGGTGTCATGACACGGTTCAACCCGCTCCGAGCCGCGGTCGGCTCAGGGGGGTGTACACGGGGCCTTCGGCGCGGAGTTCCGAGGCGAATGTGACGACCTCGCCGATCTCGAAGGGATCGGTGGCCCACCCGGCATATTGCTGGAGACGCTCGGTCAGGTCCGGCGCGTTCGGGCGTCCAGGCCCGGTCTTGAACCGCGCGAGGGTCACGTGGGGGGAGAAGCGGTCATGGTCGTCGGGACGATGCCCGATCCTCTGGAGGGCTTGCCCGATCTCCCGATGCAGCCGTTCCAGGGTCGCGAGCCCCGGTCCCTCAAATCTCGCCCACAGGGTACGTGGTCGAGACGGCCGGGGGAACGCTCCCAGGCCCTTCAGAAGCATCGTGAAGGGTTCGACTTTGCCCGTAGCCTCACCCAGGGCGCGGCATGCCGCGTCGAGGTCGGCGGTTGGCACATCGCCGAGAAACGCGAGCGTCACATGGTACTGCGAACGGGACACCCAGCGCGCCCCGGCAAGCTCGGGTTCGAGCCGGCGCCGAAGTCGTTCCAGATCATCCCGTTGAGGATCGGGAACCTCGATGGCGATGAAGGTGCGGGTGGTTTCGGGCATTCCAGCAGACCTGTTCTGTTCAAGGATCGAGGGCCTCGCGAAGCCGTTCCAGGAAGAGAGACCGCGTCACCTCACGGGCCCCCATGCGGACCATGTGCTCGGTGGTGACCTGGCTGTCGAACAGGGCCACCCCGTCGGCCTTCAGGCGCTCGACCAGCGTCACCAGCGCCGACCTTCGAGGCGTCCGTCTCGTGGTGGTACATTGACTCGCCGAAGAAGGCGCGACCGAGCCGCACGCCGTAGATTCCGCCGACGAGGGACTCGCCTCGCCAGCACTCGGCGCAGTGGGCGAAACCCAGCTCGTGCAGGCGGATGTAAGCCCGCTGCATCTTCGGGGTGATCCAGGTGCCGTCTTCGCCCTCGCGCGGGGTCTCGGCGCAGGCGCGGATGACCGGGGCGAAGGCGGTGTCGAACCGGACGTCGAACCGACCGCTCTGGATCGTGCGGCGGAGTCGTCGAGAGACGTGCAGCTCGTCCGGGAACAGGACGAGCCGCGGGTCGGGGCTCCACCAGAGTGGCGGTCGTCGGTCGTCGTCGAACCAGGGGAAGATACCGCCTCGATAGGCGGCCAGGAGACGGTCGGGGGAGAGGTCGCCGCCGACGGCGAGCAGGCCGTCGGGTTCGGCGTGCTCGGCCGGCGGGAAGATCGGCAGGCGGGGGTCCAGCCGGTAGACGGGCATGGTGGTCGTTCTCGACCCTGCGAGGTGGTATGGCCTCTCCCTACCAGAGCCTTTCCCGGGTCGGTTGACCACCGGGAGGGCGAGGCTCCCGCCGAGCTGTCGGGATGGGCGGCTCGGCCGGAGCCTCGCCCTCCCGGGAAGTCGACGGCTCGGCCGGAGCCTCGTCCTCCCGAAAGGGCCGCTGTCGACCGGCAGGCGTGTCAGGCCCGGCTCGCGGCGGTCGCTCGCAGCGAGTCGACCTCGTCGGACTTGCCGAAGTTGGCCTCGTAGCGGGTGATGAACTCGTCGAGGGTGTAGGTGTGCTCCTGCGGGCCGGGGTGCTCGATGGCGTAGATGGCCGTCATCGCGCGCCAGGCGGCCGACGACCGGCCAGGGGAAGCCGCGGGACATGCCGAGCATGAACCCGGCCCGGAAGGCATCGCCGGCGCCGGTGGGGTCGACGACCTTCTCCGGCTTCGCGGGCGGGATCTCGTACTCGGTGCCGTCGACGGTGATCAGCGAGCCGGCCTCGCCGCGGGTCATCGACCGTCACCGGCACGCGCGTGCGGAGGGCGTCCTCGGAGATCCCCATCTTCTCGGCCATCATGCCGAACTCGTAGTCGTTGCCGGCGAGCACCTTGGCCCCCTGGCAGCCCTCTTCCAGCTCTTCCTTCGAGAGCCGGGGGAGCTGCATCGAGGGGTCGTACATGTAGGGGATGCCCTTCTCGGTGCATTCGCGGGCGTACTGGCCCATCGCCTTCGGGTCGTTCGGGGCGATGATGGCCATGTCGTCGGGGGTGGCGTTCACGTCGGCCAGCGCGGTCGTCGAGGCGTGCGCCATGGCGCCGGGGTAGAAGGCGGTGAGCTGGCTGTCCTGCAGGTCGGTGTTGATGAAGCAGGAGGCGGTGTGGTCCCCCTCGATGATCTTCACGCCCGAGGTGTCGACGCCGTGCCACTCCAGCCAGGTCACGGTACTCGGCGAAGTCCTCCCCCGCGGCGCCGACCAGGCACCGGCCGCTGCCCGGTCAGCCCGAGGTTGAACGCGATGTTCGCCCCCGTGCCGCCCCGGAGCCGCTTGAGCGAGTCGACCAGGAACGACACGCTCAGCACGTGCATCTTCTCGGGCAGGATGTGGTCCCGGAACCGGCCGGGGAAGACCATGATGTAGTCGTAAGCGATCGAACCAGTGACGAGGATGCGCATGAGGTCTTTCGTCTTCCGTGGGGTGGGCACGCCCACCGTTCAATGTCGGATCGAGGATGGGCGAGCCTGCCCGCGACCGTTCGGTCAGGGGAACAGGTCCCGGGCGGCGATCCGGACGACCTCGGCACCGCCGTCAGACGGGCACGCTACCTCATCCGGACCGTTCCGGTGCAACGGCGGTACGCGGGGGCCGCCGCCGGTCCCGGTCGGCATCGGTGTAAACCTCGACTCGTCCGGTCCGCGAGGTTGATCAGCCAGTAACGTCGGGATGCCGGCCGCGGCGTAGATGGCGAGCTCGTCGCGTCGGTCGTCGCGGGGCGAGGCGTCGGCGACCTCGACGACGAGGGCCGTGTCGGCCGCCGTGGGCGGGTCGTCCGGGATATCCTCCGGACGGCCGCGGACGACCATCACGTCGCGGCTCCGGCGTGCTCACGTCCGAGACGGTAGCGGGGCCTCCTGCTCGACGTGCCAGCCGTCGGAGACGATCAGCCGCAGGGTCGTCCGAAGATCCGACGCGGGCAATGAAGTGATGGCATGGTCTGGGCATGGTACTTGAGCACAGCCAAGGTATCTCCTTCGGTGGAGTAGCGGGAGTGAGCCGCCTTGCTCCCCTTGGGTATCAAATAGATGTGTGCGATCTTGTAGTGCTGCTCTCGCCTCGGGAAGAGACACAGCAGGATCTCGACGGGTTGCCCCTCGGGATCCCGGAATTCGGCTCGGATGTGAAAGGCGCGGGATTCAGGGACTCGGAATACCAAACGCTCCGACGACCCCAGGTTCGGGATAACCTCGCATCGGGCTTCTGGACCATAGGATATCCGAGGGTTCGGTCCGTCGCTGCCCTCGACGTTCTTGATGTCGCTCCTTCGAGCGAAAGTGATGACCAATTCCGAAACCGTCCCCCCCGTTCGATTGAACACTACGAGGTTGATAGGCCGTTCACGAAATCCCAGGACGATGCCGCCGATCCCGCAAAAAACGAGTGCTGAGACGATGAGGAAAACAGATCGACGTGAAGGTGTGGAGATCATGGGCAAACCCATCTCCTAAGCCACGCTTCGGTCTGGCCTGGGAGACTACAAGATGCGCAACTGGTACAAGAGCGCCTTCGCCCTTGTACGGACATAATCGCCGAAATGGGATTGGGAGGCGAATCGGATGGCCGCTGGCTCGACGAAGTTGGTCCTGGGTTGCAGAAACACGCCTGCCACGGTGAAGTGGCCGATTCTAGGCCCAAAGAATTGGAAGAGTGCGAAGTCCTCCAAGGAATCTCCGCGAGCGTCGCGGTAATCGATCTTTACGACGAAAAGCTCAGATTCCGCGACGGGGAACCGGCAACGATCGGTATCGGCCAGGCTTCCAAAGGTCCGTCTCCTCGCATCCGTCGGGAGGACCACCGATCCTTCGGATAACCCCGAGAAAAGTTTCCAGGGGTTTCTGCGGGGTTCAAAATCCTCCTGACGGGCGACCGTGACGACGAGGTCGGACACCGGGCCACCCGTTTGATTGACGATCTCCAGATCAACCCTATGTTCCCGGCTCGACACCCAGGCGATCCCTGCCAGGATCGACACGAGTACCCCGACCCCGGCAGGAATCCATCTCTTCCGTGAAAACATCGAAAACGAACCTCCGTGGCGGAGTCAGGCTCCCGCGGCTTCGCCCTCCAGCATCGCGCAGCGTCTGGGCGATACGCGCCCGGCACGTGTCCCGCCCCAGGATGACGAGGCAGTCGTAGAGCCCGGGGCCGACGCCCTGGCCGGTGACGGCGACGCGGACGGCGTTGACGACCTTGCCCATGCCCTCGCCCTTGGATCTCGGCGTACTGCTTGATGGCGGCTTCGAGGGTGTCGGTGTCGTAGGGCTCGACCGAGGCAAGAATGCCGTCCACATCGGCCAGGATCTCGGGGACGCCTTCCTTCCGGAGCCGCTTCTTGACGGCGTCGGGGTCGTAGGTCAGCGTGTCGGTGAAGAAGTAGCGGCCGAGCTTGAGGATGTCGGAATAGACCTTGAGCCGGTCGCCGAGGGCGTCGATGACGGTGGCGAGCTTCGACGCGCGTGGTTCGGGAACCTCGGGCGGGTCCTCAAGGAACGGCAGGCGGCCCTCAATCGGGGGCGTCGGGCTGCTTGCGGCGGGCGTTCCAGGCGTCGAACTGCTCGGCGTTCACGAGGTAGGGGTTGGTCCACTGGACCTTGCGGGCGATGTTGGTGTTCTTCATCCACTCCCCCTGGACCCAGAACAGCTTGTCGGGGTCGTGGCTGGCGGGAGCGCTGTTGACCCGGTCGAGCGAGAACTTCTCGATCAGGTCCTTGCGGCTGAAGATCTCGGTCGTCTCGTCCCAGCTCCAGCCGAGGCGGGACAGGTAGTTCATCATCGCCTCGGGCAGGTAGCCGAGGTTGACGAAGTCGTGCAGGCCGACGTCCCCGTCGCGCTTCGAGAGCTTCTTCTTCGACCCCGGCTTGGCCACGTAGGGCACGTGGGCGAACTGCGGCAATTCGTAGCCCAGGGCCTCGAAGATCAGGAGCTGGGAGTACGTGTTCGACAGGTGCTCCTCGGCCCGGACGACGTGGCTGATCTTCATCTCGGCGTCATCGACGACGCTGGCGAAGTTGTACAGGGGCGACCCATCGGGCCGGACGATGACGAAGTCGCCGATGTCGTCGGTGCTCTGCTCGACCGGGCCCTTGATGAGGTCGTTCGACCACAACCTTGCGTCCGGTCGGGACTTCGAACCGCAGGGCGTAGGGACGGCCCTCGGCCTCGAACTGCTGGAGCTGGGTGTTGCTGATGTCCTTGCGGCGGAAGCGGTAGGCGCGTTTGGCATTCTCGGCGGCGGCCTTGTCGGCGGCGCGCTCGGTCTCGGTGCTGTAGTCGCGATAGACGGCGCCGGAGGCGACCAGACGGTCGGCGGCGGCCTTGTAGATGTCCCCGCGCTGGGACTGGAAATACGGGCCGAACGGGCCCTCGACGCCGGGGCCCTCGTCCCACTCCATGCCCATCCAGCGGAAGCCGTCGAGGATCAGACGGACGGCGTCGGCGACGTGGCGTTGCTGGTCGGTGTCGTCGATGCGCAGGATGAACTGGCCGCCGTGGCGGCGGGCCAGCAGCCAGTTGAACAGGGCCGTCCGCACCCCGCCGATGTGGAGGAAGCCGGTCGGGCTGGGGGCGAAGCGCGTGCGTACCGTCATGGTGCGTGGCCGGGCGGGACAGGGTGTCGGTGTTGTCGAGACAGGGCTGCTCGGCCTGTCCCTCAAAGGTGTTGTGAAGAGACACCATAGGCGGTCCCCGTCCGCATTGTCAACCGAACCGGCGGCGCGGGGGCATAACCGGGTTCGACCCGGACCCGGATTCTTAGGTTAGGAACGTCAGGCGCCGGCTGCCGAGGACGGATCGGCCGAGGAGGGCGCCTGGCCGTTGGGATCATCGCCCTCGCCCTTGCGGTAACCCAGCGCCTGAAGCACCTCGAGCACCTCGCTCCAGGTCGGAAACATCCGGCCGCTGCTCTGCTTGTAATCCTGCATGGCCTGCATGAATTCCAGCTCCGGGACCGTGTATTGCCGGTCGCAGGTGGTGGGATCGACAAACGGGCGCCGTCCGCTCTGGTGGCGTGCCGCGGCGGCCCGACGCGCCCGGGCGGTTGCCTTCGGGTTCGTCCAGTCCTCGTCGTTGAGTTCGTTCGGGGTGGCCGGGGGAGGCAAGGGGCCGTCGCTCCGCGGGGTTGGGGTCATCGGAGAGGTTCCTTGGTGATTCCAGGCTACGGGCGCTCCGGGGCGGGGCGAACCCCGGATCGGCGCCATCGACGCGAGGCATTCCGCGCGATCCGATCCGACCGGCCGACGGACCGAAACACGGCCGGACGCGGGGCCCGCTGGGCCTCGGGTGGCACGACGGCCGCCTTGCGTCCGCGGCACGCCCACCACGGACCACTCTAGGACACGGGGACGGCCGCCATTCCCCAAGTCAAGGTGGCCACAGGGGTTCCTTGCGATCCAGTTCGGCCCGTCAGGTCGACTCGAGCCTGGCGGGGCCTGCCTCAGCGCGCGGCGGTGGGTTCCGCCAGGGCGCCGTCGGAACGCCGGGCCGGGCTGGCCTGGAAGGGGCTCGGATCGTCGGGGACCGGGGTGGTCGCGGTCTTTCGAAAGACCAGCCAGCGCGACATCGAGAAGCTGATTCCGGTGGCCGTCACGATCCCGACAACCGCCGCGACCAGCTTGTGGTCGTGGAAGAACGTGACCCAGCTCGGCAGGCCGAGGCTCAGCAGCATGCTCACCGTCACGCCCAGCAGGTTGCTCAGCACATACGCGACGAACTGCCGGAGCTTCGAGCCGCCCCGCGCGTAACTGAACGTCAGCCGACGGTTCAGCGAGAAGTTCCAGACCAGGGCCACGCAGATCGCGAGGCCCCGGGCGATCGCCAGGGCGAACGGAACCTGTGTCGGCGGCACCGGATGCGACGCCAGCCAGGGAACCCGGAAGAACAACACCTGGAAGAGGGCGTAGAAGGTCAGGTCCACCACCATGCCCGAGGCGCCGACGATGCAGAACTGCAACAGCCGGGAGACGTTCCCGAAACGGTGGTCCGCCAGGTGCTTGAGGTGCCGGATGTCGTCGAACCCGGGCCGACCGCGCCGTCGGGTCGACGGCCGCGGTCGGGCCGGAACGTCGATCCGGCGGCCCTTCACCTTGGTCAGCAATTCGAGCGCGAACTGCGAACCGACCGCCCGGAAGTCGTCGTCCGCGAGATCCAGCGCCGGGCGCGTCAGCCCGACCAGGCCGGAGAGTGGGTCCGAGGAGCCGCTCGCGAGCTGGAACAGTTTTCCCAGAAGCCGTTTCGGTCGAGCCGACAAGGAGGCGTCCGGAGTGTGAACCAGACGGCTGGCCACGGCCATCTCGTCGCGCGACGGGTCGAGCGCATCGACCACCCGGACCAGTTCGATCGGAGCGTAACCCCCATCCGGATCGAGGACGAGCAGGACCTCCCCACGAGCGAGCCGGAGCCCCGTGATGGCCGCCGCCGCGCGACCGCGCTCGGCAGACGCCACCCAGGTCCAGGACTGGCCATCGTTAGCGATTCGATCCGGGCGAACCTCCAATGACGGATCACCGTTCGCCTCGGGCGCGACCGCCACGACCACCTCGACCTCGTGCCCGGCCGTCTCGAGCGCATCGCGGGCCGCGTCAATCTCGGAAGCGGCCGGGGAGTTCTCGCGAACCGCGGGGACGATCAGGCTGACATGCGCCATGGGGGCCGGGCTCCTGAGACGATTCCGTTGTCGTGCGGCTCGCGTCGGGGGAGGGCGGGAAACAGCCTGAGACTGGACCGACCGGGCCGGGTGCGGGTGGGATGTCGAGGTGCTCCGGCAGCCACGTATCCTAGGGCAAGGCTGGAAAAGAATCAACGCCATCGCGTCGGTTTCGCAACCGGATGGCACAAAAGCAGCACGCCGGGGCGGATCGCGCCGCGGGATGGTTCGTAAGCCCAGGCAATATGCAAGGTTCAGTCGCATTCAGCCGGATCGAGCCCCCGGTCGATCCAGCCGCCGCCGAGGACCAGGTCCCCCTGGTAGACGGTGACGATCTGACCGGCGGCCACCGCGGGCTGGGGCTCGTCGAACCAGACCTGTGCCCGGCCTTCCGGCAACGGTTCGACGGTCGCGGGCACCGCCCGGTGGCGGGCGCGAATCTGGGCAAGACAAGGTGTTGATGATGTCGGGGTCGGCCCTTGCCAGTTGAACCGCGAGGCGAGCAGGCCCGCCCTGTCGAGCGAACCGCGACCACCGACCGTGACGGTTCGCGACTTCGGCTCGATCTGGACGACGTAACGCGGCTGGCCGATGGTCGGGATGCCGAGCCCCCGGCGCTGGCCGATGGTGAACCCCTCGATGCCGTCGTGACGGCCCAGTTCGTCGCCGTCCTCGTTGACGATCGGCCCGGCCGTGTCGGGGCGATCCGGTCGACGCCGTCGCACGAAGTTCAGATAATCGTTGTCGGGGACGAAGCAGATCTCCTGGCTGTCCGGCTTGTCGTGCACCGGCAGGTCGAGCGTGCGGGCGAGGTCGCGGATCTCCGCCTTGCGGTAGCCGCCGACCGGCAACAGGACATGGGGCAGCACCTCGGCGCCCAGGCCGAACAGGACATACGACTGGTCCTTCTCGCGATCAACGCCCCGCGCCACCCGGCGCGAGCCGTCGGGAGCGGTCTGGACCTGCGCATAATGCCCCGTGGCGACGAAGTCGGCCCCGACCTGCTTTCCGTATGCCCAGAGCTTGCCGAACTTCAGCCAGATGTTGCACAGGACGCAGGGATTGGGCGTGCGGCCGGCGAGGTACTCGTCGGCGAAGTTGTCCATGATCCGGCCGAAGTCGCGTTCGAAGTCGAGCGCGTAGAACGGGATGTCGAGCCGGTCGGCCACGGCGCGAGCGTCGAGCGAGTCGGCCACCGAGCAGCAGGTTTTGGCCCGACGCTGCTCGTCCTCGGCATGGGCCCCGGTGCGCATGAACAAGCCGATGACCTCGTGCCCCTGCTCCCTGAGCAGATGCGCGGCCACCGAGCTATCCACCCCCCCGCTCATCGCCAGCACCACCCGCCCCGCCATCGCGCCTCCCGGTATGTTTCGGCCCCACCCCGGTTCTCGTCGCCATGCTCGATCCCGACCGCAAATTCTGATACGGCTATCCTATGCGTTTGGTGGACGATCGGACAAGGGGGGCAACCGTCCCCCGGCCCTCGCGAACGACCCGGACGCGCCCCCCTCCCCGGGGTCATTCAAAAGTCGAGATTCCGGGCGGGCGAGGCTCCCGCCGAGCCGTCTTCCGGGATGGGTGGCTCGGTGGCGCCTTCCCGGGCCGTGGCGTCGAAGGCCACGCCACAGCCACCCGCCCGGGCCGTGGCGTCGAAGGTGGCGCTGGGTCGGATGCATGCCATTCAACTCTCCCTCAGAAATAGAGCTGGAAGCGCAGCCAGAACATGTCCGTCGTCTCCTCGAGTTGCCCCGGGGCATACAGGACCGGGTCGGCGAAGGCGCCGTGGAGCCAGAAGATGTAAACCTTGGCGTACTCGTTCCAGTACCAGTTGGCCCCCAGCTCGGTCGTGACGGCCCGGTTCGACCAGAGGTTCGGGTCGGCCAGGCCCGCGGTGAAGACTTCCCGGCCAAGTTCCAGCATGCCCACCCGACCGGTGAGTTCCCAGGCGCCGATGCCCCGTTGCTCGCCCTTCCGGGTCGGGATCAGGGGCCGCAGGGGGTAGAGCCGAGAACGCTTCTCGATCTCCTCCCCGGTCAGGAAGTAGCCGCCGGAGGCATAGAAGCCTGAGAATGGCACCCGGGTTGGCGACAGCGCCCCGGGGGCCGCATAGCCGCCATAACCGTACTGCCACTCCCCGAGCAGCGAGAGCCCCTTGTAAAAGTACGCCGTGTGGACCGACCCGATCAGCCGATCGCCCCACTCGACCACGCCAGGGTTGAGGATCAGGAAGGGCGTCGTTCCCGGTCCGGGGACGTCATCGTCGGGTGATCTCCCGGCGATCCGGAACGACCTGGGCACGGGCGAATGGTCCTCGTGACCGACCGCGATCGAGGCCCCCAGGTTCAGGAACCGCGCCGCGGGCAGCGACTCCAAATTCCGGAACGGCCGGCCATTGAGGTAGCCGACGAAGTCGATACCGTTGGACAGCGGCTCGAAGGAATTTCGCGAGCCGTTGAAGACGCCGGCGGCGTAGTCGAGACGCTTGTCGAACAGGTGGCCCCAGGCCATCGCGCCGAACTGGCGGTGGAGCGACAGGTTGGTGGTGAAGACCGATCGTTCGGGCTGCATCAGCCAGTAGTTGGAGATCTCGTACTGTTCGTAGAACATCGGCGTGAAGAACCGGCCCATTTTCAACTGAAGCCGGTCGTCGAAGTGGAAGTTAAGGTAGGCGTCCAGGACGTTCAGGGAGCCGGACCCCCGGTTGATGGCAAACACGTATTCAATCGGCTTCGTGATGTTCCCGCTGAAAAAGATACGCTGGCGGGGGAGGTAGAAGCCGCTATTGGGCGGCACGTGGTTGCTCGGGTCCCAGACACGGGTTTCGACCTGGGACTCGTAATTGATCCGGAGCTGGAACTCGCCGTCCTCCGTCTCGAACTGGAAGTCGGGGCCGAAACTCCCCTTCAGGGGCGAGCGTTTCGCCGGTCCTGGCCTGGGTGTGGGTTGTCCCGGGCCATTGTGTTGGGGGCAAACTGGCCTTTGGGAGAGTCGGGGACAGAGTTCTCGACGTTGGCCGGTTCGACGGAAGGTTCCGCTCGGCTCGTCCCGCCGGGCGAAACCTCGTGGTGGTTCGGGTTGGGGCCCTCCGCGTCACGGAGGCGGGTCGAGACGTCGTCGAGCCGTTCGAGGATTAGCCGCATCTGCTCGGCGTGCTCCCGATTCGATCGCTCCAGCTCCTCGGCGAGCGTCCGGTTCCGCTGCTCCATCTCGATCAGCCGCTCGGCGAGCTGGTCGACCGTGATCGTGGGACGGGTCGGCTCGGCGGTTGGTGCCTCCGGGACGGCTTCCCGGATTGCGGGCGGGGGGGGAGCGGCGCGTCCTGGCGCGGGGCCCCGGCACCGACGCGGCGAGGGAACCCAGCAGCCCGGCTGTCACCAACCAATCCATCTTGGTGACAGGGCAATCCCTCACGTCCGAACGTCCTCCCGGACGGGACTCGAGAACGACGGGCCCGATCAGCCTCAACCCGCTGCCGGCGCCGCGTGCCTGCCGAGGTGGACGCCTGGATCACCTGTTCGGGAAACGTCTCGGAGCGCCACCACACCGGTTTTTGGTGTGGGCCCCGAGAGAAAACGACTTCGCGGATCGCGACCGTTTCGCCGTCCCTGGCACGGTCGGGCGGCCGAACATAATCGACATCCGGGCGCCACACAATCGCACTTCCGACCCGGGTCTCCCTGACCCGGAGGTTCGAGGGGCGCCCAGGGCCCAGTCGAGTTCGCCTGTCCGATCGTGCTGGAGGCGCCGAGGGGCCTGCCGGCCGGACACTCGGCCGAACCCGGTCTGGGCCACCCAAAGCCGCCCAGGGCATCGTTCAATTGCGGCGGCGCTGGTCGCGCTTCTGCTGCTTCTTTCGTTGCCGTTCTTCGCGCTTGCGTTCTTGCTCGGCCTGGCGGCGGGCGGCGTCCTCGGGGTCTCGGGGAGAGAGGGCCTTGAGCAGCAGGTCGACGCCGCCGCGCACGGCGGTGCGGCCCAGGACGTCCACGCCGGTCCCGGCGAGCTGGTCCAGAAACGCCTTCTTGTCGAGCTGGGGCTTCTCCAGGGTGCCGGTGATCGGCACCGAGACGCGGACGCCGTCGACGAGGTTGCCGATCGCCTCGGCCCGGCCGAACATCTCGGCGGAGAACGGGACGCTGGCGACCAGGTCGAGCGACTTGTCGAAGCCGACCGAGCCCTCCAGCTCGATCCGGGCGGCGCCGACGATCGGGACGGCGAAGCCCCGCTGATAAACCCGACCGTCGGCAATGGCCAGGACGACCGGCTCGTCCAGCCTCATCACCGGATGACCGTCCTTCTTCACCAGGCCGATCAGGGCGTCGGCCAGCGGGCCAGGGACGAACTCGACGTCCCGGAACACGACCGTGCCCTCGACGATTGTGTGACGCGGCGGCCCCGAGGGAGGCTCGATGCCGAGCTCGATCGGGAACTCGGCGCGGGTGAACGCCGCCGAGACGCGGCCGTGCGCCCGGGTGGCCTGGGCCATGATCGGGGCGACATACGACAGCACCCGACGGGAGACCTCGTCGTTGACCTCGACGTCCGCGACCCGCGAGCGAGGGCCGAGCCGCAACGTCGCGGCCCCCTCGTCGGTGAGATCAAGTTCCGGGAACAGCTCGACGGTCCCTCCATTGACCGGCGCCCGGATCGGGTCGATGGTGATCTCGCCCAGTGAGGATCGAGCGGCCAGGATGGTCGGCCCGACGTGAAGGCCGAAGGCGTCGGCGGCGGTCAGCTCGACGCCGGCCTCGGCGTCCAGGTCGCGCCAGATGTCCCCCGGGGCGGGACCGCCATCGAGAGGCCCGGAGAGGTGGAACCGCACCGGGCCGCCCTCGACATACGCCTCGGGCTCGACGACCTCGGCCAGACGGGCCCGGACCTCGTTCCAGTCGGCGTCGAGAGTGCCGCTGATGTCGGCCCGGCGGCGGCCCATCGGGTCGTCGATCCGGCCGGACGCCTGGAGGGTGCCCGTCGGGCCGGTCACGACGAGGTCTTGCAGGTCGATGGCCCCCTCGTCATCGTACCGGGCACGCACCGAGAGCGAGAGCGGCGGGACTTCCAGGTGGCCGTCGGCACTCGACCACAGCAGGCCGTCGAGATCGACCTGGCCCTGAAGCTCAACCGCCGCGCCCGGCGGCAGGGGCGGGACCGGGGGGGAGTCCGACTGGTAGGCGATCGGCAGGAACCTTGGCCCCAGGTCGGCCACGGCGGTCGGCGAGGCGGCAGCCGACACGCTCAACCGGGCGTGGCCCCGATCGAGATGGCCCCCGTCCGGCAGCAGGCCAGGGGCCAGTTCCGCCAGAGCGGCCAGGTCAAGCTCTCCCTCGATTCGTGCCTGGAGTGGTGGCCCCGACGTCTCGGAGGCCGTCGGGGAGTAGTCCGCCGTCGCCTTCAGTTGACCGAAGGAACCGGACACGTCGAGAGATCGAATGAGCACGCCGGCCGCGGTCTGGGCGACGTCCCACGTGCCGCCGATCCGTGCCAGCGCGACGAGCCGATCGTCGCCCGCCCGGTCGGCTTCGAGATCGATGAGCCGGGCGTCGCCACGAGTGCTCCACAGGCCGCCCCGGCGGGCGATCCGCAGCCCTCCATCGAACCGGCCCCGTGCCCGGACCTTTGAGAGATCAAGCGCCAGGGGCCAGCGCGTGCCGTCGAGGACCAGGGTCAGTTCCGGGGGCTCGCCCGGTGGGACCGTCCAGCGGTTGAGGTCGCCCCGCAGGGTCACGCTCGGCGCGCCCTCGGCACGGGTTTCGGCCAGCTCGATGCGACAGGTGACCGGCTTCGGGGCCGGTTGGATCTTGACCGTCAGATCAAGCCGATCGGCCGTCAAGGGTTGCGCCAGACCGGGGCTGCGTACGCTCAAGCGTTCCCCGCGGAACGCGGATCGTCAGGTGGGTGTCCGGGTTCGGTCGCCAGGATCGGCTTGATGGCGTCGGCGAGGTCGATGGAGCCGTCGGGGCGACGATCGACGTCGAGCGCGGCGTTGTCGAGGGTCAAGGTGCCGAATCGCGGCCGATCGAACAGGAGCCCCGCCAGCGACCGATCGAGCACGGCCTCGGGGGCCTCGACGACCCGTTGCCCCTCGGCGTCAAGGATGGTGAAGCCGGCCATCCGGGTCGGCCCGAACCAGGAGAACCGGAAGCGGGCGACTTGCAGGCCGCCGCCTGGCGCCAGCACCGCGTTGGCCTGTTTGAGCAGGACGCGGCGGGCACGCTCCGTGCCGAGCAGTCGGGGGACCGCCGCCACGAACGCCAGGGCCCCCAGCAGAACCACCGCGACGGCGATGCCCAGGCGTCGTCGCCAACGCCGACGGGGCGTCACGGAGGGGTTCGTCATGGCGGGGCTCCCGTTCGGTTCGTCGGCCGTTGCTGGTTCGTTCGACACGCGGCGATTCCGTCTATCTTACGGGTCGTGGCGACGGAAGGACACGTCCCGGGTTCGACGCCCCCCTGTTTGGAAGCGATCCGGAAACGACCTTTCTTGAGATAGCACGTCGGTGGGGTGGCCGGGGCAAAGTCCTCGTGCCCCGGTCGACACCCCAGGACCCGACCGGGGCACGAGGACTTTGCCCCGGCCACCCAATCAACGGATCTTCCGAGAGAACCGGGCGATCCCGGATCGCCTGTTCCCGGGAAGGTAAGGTGGAGCTTATCGAACCCGGCACGTCAGGTTCCCGGATCGCGACGCACAGGGGAACGTCCGACCCCGGGTTCCGCGCCGGGATCGAGACCCCTGCCATTTTCCAGGCGGCATTCCGTAGAATGATCGAACAACCAGGGTCCGGGAACGATCGCACGGAACGACCGTCGGAACGGACACGAACGGAACGGAACGGGGCACGCATGGACGATGGCAGCGCTGGGCTGGGGGAGCGTCGGTCGCACGTCCGGCTACGGCTGGCCGGGATGATGGCCCTGATCTACATGGTGCAGGGATCGTGGTGGCCGTTGCTGGCGGTCCACCTGGAAGACCTGGGGCTCTCGGGACGGGCGCGGGGCTGGATCTTCGCCACGTTCTCGCTGGCGGCGGTGGCGACCCCCCTGGGCGCCGGGCAGACTCGCGGACCGCTGGCTGCCAACGCAGCGGCTGCTGTCGGTGATCTACATTTTCGGGACCGTGCTGTTGGTCCTCCTGGGTGCCGGATTGACGGGCCGGCCCGAGGTCCTGTTCGGGCTGTTTCTGGTTTACTGGCTGATCACCGCGCCCGGCTATGGGCTGGCCAACTCGCTGGCGTTCCGGAACCTGGAGCGGCCGGGGCAGCAGTTCAGCGGGGTGCGGCTCTGGGGGACCGTCGGCTGGATGGTCGTCGGTTGGGTCGTGGCGGGTGTGCTGACCTTGCGGGGGGACGTTGGGGCCGCGGGCCGGGGCGTTCCCGAGGCGTTCTGGGTGGCCGCCACGCTGTCGGTGTTCTTCGCGCGTGTATTGCCTGACGTTGCCCCACACGCCGCCGCTGGCGGTTTCCGGAGCGGGACGCCGGGGGCTGAACCTGGGCGAGGCCCTGACGTTCGCCCGGAGGGGGCCGGTCGCGGTGTTTCTCGTCGCGGCGTTTCTGGTCTGCCTGACCGTCCCGTTCATGTACCAGGTCGAGCCGGCGTATCTCCGGGAGCGTGGCCTGAAGCGGGCGTGGATCCCGCTGGCGATGACGACCAATCAGGTGGTCGAGATCCTGGCCCTGGCCGCCTTGCCGGCGATCCACCGTCGGCTCGATCGTCGCGGCGCCTTGCTGCTGGGGATCGGGGCCTGGGTGGTCCACTATGGCGTTCTGGCGTTCCGGCCGCCCCTGGGGCTGGCGCTGGCGGTCCTGCTGCTCAACGGGATGGGGATCGCCTGTTTCGTCATCACCGGGCAGTTGTTCCTCGATGGCGAGGCCCCCCGACAGCTCCGGGCCAGCACCAGGCCCTGTACGTGGTGGTGGCGACGGGCCTGGGGTCGTTCCTGGGAAACCTGCTGGCCGGCGAGATCGTCTCGTGGAACGGCGGGATCGGCGCGCCGGTGTTCGTCGTGCCGGCACTCGTGAACGTCGTCGCGCTGATCCTGGTATTTCTCGGGTTCCGCCCGGTCGGGGCCCCGACGGCCGTTCCGAACGAGGGGCCGGCGGCCGAGTCTCGGGCCGAGCGCGTCTCAATCCACGCGATACGGAGTGCCGAAGCGGACGCGGTCGAGACAGCCGCTCGGCACCCGCGCGGAATCCCGAGGGGCGGGGGGCCGAGGACCGGGCGCTGAGGGCCGAGGCCCCGCCTCGGCATCGGCTGGACGTAGGGTGGGCGGCCGATTATGCTGGGGGTCGATCAATTGTTAAGCGAAAGTCAAACCGAACTGAGGCGGGTGGCGTGGGCCTGGATGCGCCCGACGTCACCGCGGTAGGCCGCTGGTCGAAGGGAGAGGACACCATGCGTGCCCCCGGGATCTTGTGGTTCGGCGGGGTGATGCTGGGGATGACCGTGGTCGTCGCGGCGACCGCGGCCGACGAGCCTGCCGGTGATCCTTTCGGGCTGACCAGGATTGGCGCGGAATTCGACCGGGTCGCGCGCCGTGATCCGCGCGGTACTGCCTCGATTGCCATGCCGTCGACATCGCCGAGGGCGGCGTCGATCTGGAAGGGTTCGCGGGGACCGACGACCTGCCGCGGGGGTCAAGACCTTCCAGAAGGTGGCGAAGATGCTCGACCTCGGCGAGATGCCGCCCAAGGGGGCGCACCCGCTGCCCGAGGCCGAGCACGACCGACTCCGGGGCTGGGTCACCCGCTTCCTGAAGGCCGAGGGCCTCGCCAACGCCGGCGACCCCGGGCCGGTCATCCTCCGACGCCTCACCAACGCCCAGTACACCTACACGCTGCGCGACCTGACCGGCCTGGAACTCGACCCCGCCCGCGAGTTCCCCACCGACAACGCCGCGGGCGAGGGCTTCACGAACGCCGGCGCCGCGATGGCCATGTCCCCCGCGCTGCTCGAGAAGTACTTCGAGGCCGCCAAGGGGGTCGCCGAACACGCCGTCCTGCTGCCCGACGGCTTCCGCTTCTCGACGGGCACCTCGCGACGCGACTGGACCGACGAGGCGGTGGCGCGACTCCGCGCCTTCTACGGCCGCTTCACCGACGACAGCGAGGGGGCCACGGTCAACCTGCAGGGGATCGTCTTCGCCACGAACGAGGGGGGCCTCTTGCCCCTGGAGCACTGCCTCGCCGCGCTGCTGGAGGAGCGCGAGGCGATCCGTGGGGGGGGCCGATCGCTGGAGGCGGTCGCCGCCGACCGTGGGCTGAGCCCCAAATACCTGCGGCTCCTCTGGGAGACGCTGGAGAACGGGCGGGGGCCGTCGCCGCTGCTCGATCCCCTGCGCGCCGCCTGGCGTTCGGCCGCGGCCGGCGAGGCGGCCGAGCTCGCGGGGCGGGTCGCCCCGTGGCAGAAGGCCTTGTGGCGGTTCAACCACATCGGGCACATCGGCAAGGTCGGCGGGCCGACGGCGTGGATGGAACCGGTCTCGCCGCTGGTCGGGCGCCAGGAAGTCCGCGTGCCCTTCCCGAAGGTGGGGGAGGTCGAAGGGGACGAGGTGCGGCTGTACCTCGCCGTGGCGGATGCCGGGGACGGGGCCGAGCATGACGTGGCCGTCTGGGAACGGCCCCGGATCGTGACGCCGGGACGGCCCGACCTGCCGCTTCGCGACCTCCGCGACGTGGCCCGTCGCCTCCGGGCGGGGCGGGAGCAGATCCTGGCGCATGCCGCCGCGTGCCTCGACGCCGCGTTCGAGGCGTCGCGGCGCCGGGGCGGGTGGACGTCGCGACGCTCGCCGACCGCCACGACCTCGCGGCCGACGTGCTCGCGACCTGGTTCGACTACCTCGGCATCGACAGCGGGCCGCCGGCCATCCCGCCCGAGTCGCTCCTCTCGAGCCCGATCCGTGACGTCGGCGGGCACGAGTTCGTCCAGGGTTGGGGCACGGCCGAGACCCCCCATGTGGTGGCCAACGCCTCCGATCAGGGCGTCCGTATTCCCGGCGACTTGCGGTCGCGCGGGGTGGCCCTCCATCCGTCGCCCCGGCTGCGGGTCGCGGCCGGCTGGCGGAGCCCGGTCGCCGGCACGGCCCGCGTCGCCGCCACCGTGCGGCACGCCCATCCCGAATGCGGCAACGGGGTGACCTGGCGGCTGGAGCTGCGTCGCGCCGGCACGCGGCGGCGGCTCGCCGCCGGCACGGCCCAGGGGGCGGCCCCGATCGCGGTCGGGCCGTTCGAGGGGCTGTCGGTCCATCCGGGCGACCTCGTCTCGCTGAGCATCGGCCCGCGCGACGGCAACCACTCCTGCGACCTGACCGCCGTGGACCTGAGCATCCAGGCCGACGGCCACGCGTGGGGCCTCGCCGACGACGTCGCGCCCGACATCGCCGCGGGCAACCCGCACGCCGACCGGCTCGGCAACGCCGACGTCTGGCACTTCTACACCGAGGACGACACCGACGCCTCCGGCGACACGGTCATCCCCGCCGGTTCCCTGCTCGCCCGCTGGCAGGACACGCGGGACCGCGACCAGGCGCACCGGCTCGCCCTCGAGGTCCAGGCCCTGGCCACCGGCGCCCCGCCGAAGGACGCGGACGGCCCCGACGCGGCTCTCCACCGTCAGTTGACCTCGCTACGCGGCCCCCTGCTCGGTCGCCTTGGGGGGTCGAACGCCCCGGTCGCGATCGCCGGGCCCGCCGACCCCGACGAGGTCGGGCTCGACCCGGGTCGGTTCGGGAACGACCTTGAGGGCCGGCCGATCGACCCGATGGACCTCTGCGTCCGCGGGCCGTCGGTGATCGAGGTGCGCCTGCCCGCCGAGCTGGTGGCCGGCTCCGAGTTCGTCGCGACCGGCGCGCTGCTCGCGCCGTCGGAGGCCGAGGGGAGCGTCCAGTTCCTCGCGTCGCTCACGCCGCCCGCCCGATCCCGGCCCGGGTCCGATCGCCGGGGTGCCGATCGCCGCCGCCGAGGGCAGCCGCGCCCGGGACCGGATCGCGGCCGACCTCGACGCCTTCCGCGCCCTGTTTCCCCCGGCCCTCTGCTATTCGCGGATCGTCCCGGTCGACGAGGTCATCACGCTGCGGCTCCACTACCGCGAGGACGATCACCTCAAGCGGCTCGTGCTCGACGAGCGGCAGGCCGCGGAGCTCGACCGCCTCTGGGAAGAGCTTCGCTTCGTGAGCCGGGATGCCCTGGCGATGGTCGACGTGTTCCAGCAGCTCCTGGAGTACGCCAGCCAGGACGCCGACCCGAGCGTCTTCGAGCCGCTCCGCGAGCCGATCCAGGAGCAGGCCGCCGCGTTCCGCGAGGCCCTGGTGGACGCCGAGCCGCGCCAGCTTGACGCCGTGGTCGATTTCGCCGCGCTGGCCTACCGGCGGCCCCTCAGCCCGAGCGAGGCGCGCGAGCTTCACGAGTTCTATCACGCGCTCCGCGCCGAGGAACTGAACCACGACGAGGCGATCCGGTTGACGCTGGCCCGCATCTTCATCGGCCCCGCCTTCCTCTATCGGATCGAGTCGGCCGGCCCGGGGACGAGCCTGCGCCGTTGTCGAGCTGGGAGCTCGCCAACCGCCTGAGCTACTTCCTGTGGGCCTCGATGCCCGACGCCGCCCTGCGCGAGCGGGCCGCGGCGGGGGACCTGGCCGACCCCGATGTCCTGGTGGCCGAGGCGCGGCGCATGCTCGAGGAGGACTCGGTGCGCCGGTTCGCCGAGGAGTTCGCCTGCCAGTGGCTCCAGGTCTACGACTTCCCCACGCTCGACGAGAAGAGCGAGCGGCACTTCCCCGACTTCGCCGCGCTCCGGCCCGCGATGTACGAGGAGACGGTCCGGTTCTTCGACGACCTGTTCCGGAACGATCGCCCGGTGACGGCCATCCTCGACGCCGATTACACCTTCCTGAACGAGACGCTGGCGCGGCACTACGGGATCGAGGGCGTGAGCGGCCCGGAATGGAGGCGGGTCGACGACCTGCGCCGCCTCGGCCGCGGCGGCATCCTCGGGTTCGCCTCGATCCTGTCGAAGCAGTCGGGGGCCTCGCGCACCAGCCCCATTCTGCGCGGGGTCTGGGTCTCGGAGGTGCTGCTCGGCGAGCCGCTCCCGAATCCCCCCAAGGACGTGCCGCTCCTGCCCGACGAGGCGGCGATTGACGGGCTGACCGTCCGCCAGCTCGTCGAGCGGCACACCGACGACCCCCGCTGCGCGACCTGCCACAAGCGGATCGACCCGTTCGGCTTCGCCCTCGAGTCCTTCGACGCGATCGGCCGGTTCCGCGACGCTCGACGTGACCGGCCAGCCCGTCGACACGCGGTCCCGGCTGCCCGACGGCACGGAGATCGAGGGCGTGGACGGCCTGCGCGGCTATCTGCTCGCGGACCGCCGCGAGGCGTTCGTCCGCCAGTTCTGCCGCAAGCTCCTCGGGTACGCCCTGGGCCGGGGCGTCCAGCTTTCCGACGAGCCGCTGCTCGACGAGATGCGTACGCAGTTGCAGGCCCACGACGACCGCGTGTCGGCGGCCATCGAGACGATCGTCCGGAGCCCGCAATTCCGCCAGATCCGGGGCCGGGACTTTCCCTCGGCCGATTCGCCGTGACGACCGGCCCGCCCGCGCCCGATCGATCGACCCTCGCCCGACACCCCTCTCGCCCGCGGAGATGACCCATGAGCCTGCCCCTGCACTCTCGCCGCACGTTCCTCCGTGGCCTCGGCGTCAGCATGGCCTTGCCGTGGCTGGAGTCGGTGACCGCCTGGGCCGGTGACGTGCCCGCCGACGTCGCCTCGTCCGGCACCGCCGGTCCGCCTGGCCGTCCTGTTCGCGGGCAACGGCTTCCACAGCAAGGAGTGGTGGGCCCGGGGGCAGGGCACCGCCATGGAGCTGGGCCAGCGTGCTGGAGCCGCTGGCCGACTTTCGCGAGAGGCTGTTGTTCATCCGCGGCCTCTACAATGCCGAGGCGCTGAAGGGGAACATCCACAGCTCGCAGACCGGCAACCTGCTCTCCGGCGCCCCGCTGGCCTCGGGCGGCGAGATCCGCTCCGGCACCAGCTTCGACCAGGTGCTCGCGCAGCACGTGCGGCCATCAGACGAAGGTGCCGAGCCTGGTCCTCGGCTGCGAGAAGTCGAACCCGTCGGTGCACAAGAACTATTCGATGCTGTACAGCTCCCACATCTCGTGGAACTCCCCCACCACGCCGACGCCGCTGGAGCTTTACCCCGCGCTGGCCTTCGACCGCCTGTTCAAGGACGAGCCCCGAGCGGGGGACCGGAGCGTGCTCGATTCGGTCCTGGCCGACGCGCGCGACCTCCGCCGATCAGATCAGCATCGCCGATCGGCGCAAGCTCGACGAGTACCTCGACTCGGTCCGCGAGGTCGAGACGCGGATCGAGCAGGCCGGCCAGTCGCGGCGAGTTGCAGGGCTGGCGGCCGACGCTCGACGAGCCCGAACATCCCGCGGCCGGCGGACGGCATCCCGCAGGACATCGGCGAGCACATGCGGTTGATGGCCGACATCCTGGTGCTCGCCTTCCAGACCGACACGACGCCGCGTCTGCACGCTGAAGCTGAACAACGACCACAGCTCGCTGCGGTTCCCGAACCTGGGGGTGGACTACATGATCCACCACCTGCTGTCCCACACCGACAGCGACGACTGGCTGAAGGTCAACCAGTTCTTCCTCGAACAGGTGGCCTACATCGCCCGCAAGCTCGACGCCATCCAGGAGGGGGAGCGCACGGCGCTGGACAACTCGATCCTCCTGTTCTGCTCGAGCATGCTGACCGGCAACCACGACGCGACGCAGTTGCCGGTGATCGTCCTCGGTGGTGCCGGTGGTCGCCTTCAGGGGGGCCGCGCCCTGGACTACCGCGAGAGCCCGAATCGCAAGATGTGCAGCCTGTTCCTCAGCTTGCTCGACAAGGCCGGCGTCCACCTCGACGCCTTCGGCGACTCGACCGAGCCACTGAGGGACGTCTGAAACGGCGCGCGCCCACGCCTGAGGACGTGAATGAGAAAATTCTTGCAGGGTGGGTCAGCGCAGACGCAACCCACCAGCACATCGACGCCGAGTCTCGGTGGGTTGCGCTACGCTGACCCACCCACCCTACTGGACCGGCAAACTGGAGATGGTGGGCCGCCAATCGACCGAAGTTCTCAGTCCTCGGCCGCGCGCGAGGCCCCCTGGTCGATCCGCCGGGATGTCGCCTCTTGGGAGAACTCGTGGGAGAACCCGACACAAACGAGGCACGGCAACCTCGATTGAAACGCTGAATCTATTATGGCATAATGTTATGGATTCGATTCACCGATCGGTGGGGCGAGGGTGCGTTCCCCGTGATTCAAAACCGACCCCTGAAGGCCCTTTCCGGGGAAACGAATGGATGGTATGGTTTCCTCTACCCCATCGCCGAATTCAACGGAACGGTCCGGGGCCGACTTTGGGCGGACCTCATGGGTTGCGGTCTCGGATGGGCGTGGGTGAGACCTGTCGATCAGGACAGATCGAAATTGTCGTTTCGGGTCAACACGGCGCCGATTTTTCAAAAATTGATGCCGGGCAACTTCCCGATTTCGACACGATTCGCGTCGGGACGAAGAGCGCCTCGGCGACTCTCCAATAAGGGACGTTCCGCACCGGCCGCGCGGGCGTGAGGAGGGTCGATCGTCGGATGGAGGAATGTACGGCGCGAAATTCGCGAACCGATCGGCGTCGTCTCGGTGAGCCTTACGCCGACCATTGGTGTTTGAAGGGTGAGGTCCGGGTTCGTGGGCCTGTTGCAATGGATCGAACGCGGGCAAAGAACCCGTTTCCTTTCAGTTGCTCCAGCGTACGAGATGTCACATGTTCGACATGTTGGCAATCGCGCCGGAAAGACCATTGGATTCGTCCCGATTTCTGCTTAAAATACGTGGCGACTTGGGAACGATCAGGCTACGAGGGCGTCGTGTCCCTCCAGGGTTCTTCGAGGAACGGCATGTCACGACAGGACACAGCTCCAATCATTTGCATGATGTACACGACATCTCCCCCCGACTCTCAAGATGATCGCACCCGGCTGTTCTTCAGTCCGGCGACTGCGTCACCTCAGGTCGTCGAGGGCCAGTTGATCTTCGAGGTCGCCGTTCGTTACGATGCCCGCAATCGTCGCGTGGAACCCTCGACCAACGAATACGAAGTTGCCCAACTGGCCTGGGCAACCCCCGGCGAGGCCCATGCCGACCATTCCGTGACGGCCCGCGGCACGATCCCGCCCCAACTCTACACAGGACGCATCGCGGCCTGGTGCCTGTCGGAGCCGTTGTGCCGGTCGGTATCGAGCCGCATCAGGCACGATGCCGGGGTGTTCAGCTTCAAGTAAAACAGGAGTTGAGGCGGGGATTGAGCAAACTTTTCCGGTGGGCGTGCTCGTCGCGCGAACGTCGCATTCGTCACGAGGACCGGACCGGGCTGTTCAGGTAGGGGACGGGACGGCGGACACCGATCGGGCTGGTCTGTCGGTCCTCAGGAATCCTCCGAGGCCCACCCCCCTCGCGATCACGCGCGGGTTCCTTGCGAGGCGGTTGCTGCGGTTTGGGCAGCGGCTTCTTCGAGGCACGCGGTTTCGTGGATTTCTTCTTGCGCGGCCGACTGGGCCGCCGCGGTGGCCCGGATCTCGTCGAGTTCCTCGGCCGATTGTTCGAGGTGCGCCACCAGCAGGCCGAGGAAGTGAAGCCGCGTGCCCTGGCTCTCGATGAACTCGTTGAACGAATAGCCGCTTTCGAGCAGGTCGTCCGCCTGGCCCAGAACTTCCTCGGCCAGGGTGTCCACCAGAGCCTCGCGACCACGCTGCAGCACGTCGGCCGCGGCCCGGTACTTGTTGAACTTGATGTCACTCATCAGGAGCGGTCCTCCGTGTTGCCGGTTCCAGGCCGCTGACGGATGCGTCACCCGCGAGTGGGCGTTCCCAAGCCCCATCGGGCCATGAGCCAGGCGGCCAGTCGGGCATCGAGCCAGCGGCGGTCGCCGCGCCAGGGCATGCGGCTGACAAATCCCAGATGCCCACCACGAGAGATCAATTCCAGTGCCAATTGCCGAGGAAACTCAATTTGCCGGATCGGTTCGGCGGGAATGAACGGATCGTCCAGGGCATGAACGACCAACCCCGGCACCGCGATAAGGGGCACCAGCGGCCCCGCGCTACAGTGATTGTAGTAGTCTTCCGCGTCGTGGAACCCGTTCCGGGGCGCGGTGTAAATGTTGTCGAAATCATACAGCGAGTCGATCCCCGGAAGCGGGCGGGCCCAGGTCCGGGAAGGCGTCGTGCCGCCGACTGGCCTCACGCACCAGGAGCCGGACGAAGTTGCGATCGTACAATCGGTTCTCCGGACGCGCGAGATGCCGGCAACTCGCCGAGAGATCCAGGGGAGGATTGGCGGCCAGCACGCAATCAAGCCCCGGCAGCGGATCGATTGCGGTCTCGGCGGCCAGTTTCAGCACCAGGCTCGCCCCCAGCGAGAAGCCGACCAGGGCCATCGGCACGCCCATGGTCCGTCGCGCCATCCAGTTCGCCACGGCCCGCAGGTCCTCGGTACGGCCCGCATGGTAGGTGCCCCGCGCAGGCCGAAGCCGGCCCCGCAGCCGCGCAGGTTCATGCGGACCGTCCGGATGCCCAGCTCGACCAGTCGCGCCGCCACCCTCGCGATGTAAGGGGAACGCGCGCAACCGGCCAGACCATGCACCAGCAGCGCCGAGGGCCGGCCGGATCCCCATGAGTCCGGGATTGATTCCAGAACGCTCAGGCGGTCGCCATCGTCCAGCCGGATCTCATGGTACGACGCAGCCAACCGTGGACGGCGTGCCGGCAGATATCGACCCGCCACCGTCTGCGCATGTCCGCCACGCAGTAAGGGAAACGGCTCGAACTCAGGAACCGCTTCGGGATCGATCATC
Source organism: uncultured Isosphaeraceae bacterium (assembly GCA_963779675.1). Taxonomy (GTDB): domain Bacteria; phylum Planctomycetota; class Planctomycetia; order Isosphaerales; family Isosphaeraceae; genus CAVZZM01. The sequence goes on along the minus strand of CAVZZM010000006.1, from coordinate 202,510 downwards.
GTTGAGTCGCGACTCCGCATGGATGAGAGAGTGATTGCGCTGATGCATTGTATCTATGCTCCGGGCGATTGTCGAGTGTCCTCGTGACATCCTGGCGTCGACAGGACCGCGGGGCCGCGCACGGTCATTCCAAGGTCGGACTTCGGGAGGGCGAGACTCCGGCCGAGCCGCCCATCCCGACGGCTCGGCGGGAGCCTCGCCCCACGGCTGCGCACAACTTCGCCGGCAACTCCGAAAGAACTCGTTCCCACGCTCTGCGTGGGAATGCCGTCCGGGCCGCTCCGCGGCCTCTTCGGTCGGGACGCCCTGGACGACGCAGAGCATTGCGGAATGCATTCTCACGCAGAGCATGGGAACGAGGTAAATCCATTCGAAATAGGGAATTACGTTGATTTCCGAGATGTGCGCGGCAGTGGCCTCGCCCTCCCGGTGCGGATGTCGCCGCGGGCCCTGGAATGACCCCGCGGGGCCGCGCGTGCCGTCGAGCCGGCGCCGACCTCTCCCAGGCCAGGGCACGCCGTGAGTGCAAGGACATCGACACCCCTAAAATCGTGCAGCGGCAGATGACGGAATTTTATGATAACAAAGAACTTTTGCCATCTTGACGATTTGTCATCGGCGGTCGGCTAGGGGGCTTGATCGGTGTCGCGGGTCGGGATGCGCGGCCGTGAGGGTCGGCCTCGGGGGCATCCAGCTCGGCGATCAGTTCTTCCTGGAGCGTGGGGCCGATGTAGTGCTCGATCCGCTCGGCGGGCTCGTGCAGGTGGTCGGCCGGTAGTTGTAGCTCAGTGCTGAGATAGGTCTCCCAGAGCCGGTGCGACCGCACGAGAGACTGACCGAGCCGACGGCCCGCGTCGGACAGGACGATTTGCCCGCGCGGCCGCCGTCGGACGTGCCCCCGGAGCCGGAGCCGCAGCAGGGCGAGTCGGCCTACCAGGCCGCCCCCCGCCACCCTCAGGCACTCCACGCGCGACTTCGAGACGACCGGCCCCAACCGGATCGGTTCGCCGGGCGCGCGTTCCTCGGCGCGATAGAGCAGGGCGACCACGTCCTCGCCGGCGATCCGTAGCGACAACCGCAGCGTGTGGATTGCCCGGCTCAGGACGCCGTAACGGGGCGCGAAGACGACGGCCAGGGCGAACAGCCCGCCCGCCACGACGGCCATCATCCCCGCGACGCTGGTGTTCAGGGCGACCGCCCCGCTGTAGCCGCCGAAGGCCGCGGCGACACCGATGCCGACGGCGAGGGTCATCATCCATCCCAGGCGGTCCGTCAACAGGTGCGCGGTGGCCGCCGGGACGATCAGCATCGCCACCACCAGGATCGACCCGACCGCCTCGAAGGCGGCCACCGTCACGATGGCGACCATCGCCATCAGCAGGTAGTGGATCAGGGTCGCGTTCAGGCCCATCGCGGTCGACAGCGCCGGGTCGAACGAGGCGATTTTGAGTTCCTTCCAGAAGGCGGCCGTGAAGACGAGCGTCGCGCCGAGGGCCAATCCCAGCGACCCCAGGCGCGCGGGACATCGACGCCGAGCACCTCCACGGTGTCCAGCGGCGTGAACTCGATCAGGCCGTACAGGACGCAGCCGGGGTCGAGATCGACGTCGGCCGCGGCGTTGGTGATCAGGATCACGCCGACGGCGAACAGCGAGGTGAAGACGACGCCCATGCTGGCGTCCTCGGGAACGCGCCCGTACCAGGCCAGGGTTTGCGTGAGCAGGGCCGTCAACACACCGAAGACCATCGCCCCGGCCAGGATGCCCGGCCCGCTCAGCTCGCCGCTCAGCAGGAAGCCGATCGCGATGCCGGGAAGCACCGCATGGCTGATCGCGTCCCCCAGGAGGCTCATCCGCCGCAGCACGAGATAGCAGCCCAGGATCGCGCACGGCACGTTGCAGACGATCCCGACCACGACCGTCCAGAAGGCGATCTCGTCGAGGCCGGCGAGAAGCCAGCCGAACCCGATCAGGGAACCGAGCACGGCGAGGATCGCGAGAATGCCGGCGGTTCGTTGCGAGTCGGGGCCCGTCGGAGAGAGACTCGCGGGGCGTTCGCCGGGCCCCAGGTGTTCGGGATTCACGATGTTCTCCCGGCCGGGTCCCGGTCGTCGGAAGGGGCGTCGTGGGATCGCTGGTCCTCTTCCTGAAGTAACGACTCCAGTTCAGCGACGAGTTCGGGCGTGAGCAACTCCTTGACCGAGGCCCGGCCGAGGTCCGCGGTGGCGACAGCCTGTTCCGGATGTTCGTGGAAATAAAGCCGCCAGAGCCGACGGTCGCGGGCCAGCGCGGCGCCTCGCGACTGGCCGACGCCGGTCATCACGTAGACGAGTTCCGGGCCGTCAACGATCGGCCGCAATTGGCCCTCAGCCACGGCGCGATCGAGCAGCCGCGCGAGCCGTCGCGACGACCACGGCTTTCGCCCCCGGATCTCCCCGGCGCCCACCGCGCGGCCGGTCGGCAGGTCCGGCTCGACGAGGTCGTGGACGATCCGCAGCAGGTCGCGCTCGTCGAGGTCGCGACGGAAGTTCGCCTCGGCGATCAGGCGGGCGACCATCCCGCGCCTCGGAGCGAAGAACACCGACAGGAGCAGCAGGCAGGTGCCGACGAGCACGATGATCGGCCCGGCGGGGAGGCCGCTGTATCGGGCGCTGAAGGCCGTGCCGACGAGACCGATCACCAGACCGAACGCCCCCGAGAGCACCAGCATTCGGCCGAGCCGGTCGGTCCAGAACCGGGCCGCGGCACCCGGGATGATCAGCAGGGCCGCCATCAGGACCACGCCGACGGCCGGTAATCCGAAGACGACCGTCAGCGCGATCAGCCCCATGATCGCGAGGTCCAGTGGCCCCACCGGCCAGCCTTGCACCCCGGCGAACGCGGGGTCGAACGACACCAGCTTGAACTCCTTGTACAGCAGCACAATCACCAGCAAGCTCGCCGCGGCCACCGAGCCGACGATCAGGACATCTTGCGCGATGATCCCGGCCGTCTTGCCGAGGATGTACGAGTCGAGCCCCGCCTTGCTGCCGACCGCCGAGCGGTTCTGCACGATCCGGCTCAGGACGATCCCGGCGCCGAAGAAGACGCTCAGCACGATCCCGATCGCCGCGTCTTCCTTGGTCCTCGTGAACCGCCGCAGGGCCGTCACCGTGGCCACCCCCAGCACGCCCGTCGCCAGCGCCCCGAGCAACAGGGCCGGCATGCTCCGCTTTTCCAGCAACAAGAACGCCAGACACAGCCCCGGTAGCGCGGCATGAGCGAGTGCGTCCCCCGTCAGCGCCCGCCGACGCAGCACGGCGAAGCTCCCCACCAGGCCGGCGCTGGCGCCGAGCAGGCCGGTTCCCAGCAGGACGATGATGGTGTTGTAGGTCAGCATGAGGGGGATTCACCACGGAGACACGGAGGACACGGAGAAGGGAAGAGGAGAAGAGGAGAAGAAGGAGAGGAAAATGGAAAAAATAATCTCAACTTTAGATTTGAGAAATTTATCAAACTTTGGAATTAATCATTTATAATATCTTCCTTGTTTTTCTCCTCTTGTCTTTTTTCTCCTCTTGTCTTCTTTCTCCTATCTTCCTCCTCTTTTCTTCTCCGTGTTCTCCGTGTCTCCGTGGTGAATCCACCATCATTCGCTCTTTCGCTCCGCCCGCATGGCCTCCCCGGCGGCCTCCAGGATGGACAGTCGCCCGCCGTAGGTCTTGCGTAGGTTCTCGGGGGTGAAGACCTCGTCGGTCGGGCCGCTGGCGACGAGCCGCAGGTTCAGGAGCACGACATGGTCGAAGTACAGGGGCACAGTGCGAAGGTCGTGGTGGACAACAAGGACGGTCTTGCCGTCGGCACGAAGGTCGCGGAGCAACCCGAAGATGACCGACTCCGTCGCCGCGTCGACGCCGGCCATCGGCTCGTCCATGAAGTAGATGTCCGCCTCCTGGGCCAGCGCCGCGCCAGGAAGGTGCGTTGCTGCTGGCCGCCGGAAAGCTGGCCGATCTGGCGACCGGCGAGGTCGGCCAGGCCGACCCGGTCGAGACACTCCAGCGCCCAGGTCCGATCGGCGCGCCTTGGCCGTCGGAACCAGCCGAGCCGGCCATAGGTCCCCATCAGGACGACGTCGAGCACGCTGGCCGGAAACTCCCAGTCGACGCTCTCGCGCTGGGGGACGTAGCCGATCCGCTTCCGCACCCGGGCGACCGGCTCGCCGAACAGGCGGACCTGTCCGCTGGCCAGGGGGACGAGCCCGAGGATGGCCTTCATCAACGTGCTCTTGCCCGCGCCGTTGGGGCCGACAATCCCCGCCAGTCGGGGCTCTCGGATCGTCAGATCGACGTCCCAGAGCACCGGCTTGCGGTGGTAGGCGACGGTCACGTCGTGGACGTCGAGCACCGGCGGCGTCGATTGTAGGGGATCGACGGTCGATGACATCGAGGACGGTTCGTCCGCCCCGCCAGGACCGCTCGGTTCGAGCAGGTTGCCGCGAGGCGATCGTCCGTTTCGCGCGTTGCCTTCGGGATTCATGGGTTCGGGTTCAATGCGTTGACGATGGTTTCGACGTTGTGCCGGACCATGCCGGGGTAGGTCCCCTCGGGAGTCCCCGGTTTGCCCATCGCGTCCGAGTAGAGCTGGCCGCCGATGACGACCTCGTGGCCCCGGGCCCGGCAACCTTCGACAAGGGCCCGGATGTTCCGATCGCTGACGCTCGACTCGATGAAGACAGCGGGGATCGTGTGCTGGGCGAGATAATCGACCAGATCATTGATCTCACGGACGCCGGCCTCGCTCTCGGTGCTGATGCCCTGGATCGCCTTGACCTCGATGTTGTAGGCGCGGCCGAAGTAATGGAACGCGTCGTGGGCGGTGACCAGCACGCGGGTCGCGTCCGGGATCGTCGCCAGGCGATCGCGAACCTCGTCGTCCAGGGACGTTAGCTCCGCCCGGTAGGCGGTCGCGTTCGCGTGATACTCGTCGGCGTGTGGGGGGTCGAACGTCGCCAGGGCGTCGGCGATGGTGGCGAGCCCTTCGGACCAGAGGGCCACGTCGAACCAGAGGTGCGGGTCGGGCGTGCCGGCCGCCGCGCGCAGGACACGATCGGCCGGGATGCCTTCCGCCACGGCGTGGGTCGGCTTGCGATCGGCCATGCGTTCGAGGATGTCGGCCATCTTCCCTTCCAGGTGCAGGCCGCTATAGAAGACGATGTCGGCATCGCTGAGCTGGCGGATGTCCCCTGGCGACGCCTTGTAAAGGTGGGGGTCCACCCCTTCGCCCATCAGGGTCGTGACCTTGACATGAGGCCCGCCCACGCGAGCGGCCAGGTCGCCGACCATCCCCGTCGTGCCGACGACCCGGATCGGGCCATCGCCGGAGAACGTCCGCGTGTCGGCCGCCCGGCCGCCATCCCCTCGATCGCAACCCGCGAACATCACGCCCAGAACCAGAACGGCCATGACCGCGGCCGGCCGCGTCGTGCGCATCGTGCCGGCTGATCCGATGGCCCTTCGTCCCATGCTCGGTCCTCGCCCTGACGTCGCCGCCTCACCCCGGTCCAATCCAACACACATCCCAGCGTATCGCGACCCTACGGGATCGGCAAGCCTGTTTTTGAGTCGCTGTCATTCTTGATTTTGGGTTCCCGAAAAATAGCATGGCATGCTATGTGCAGAGCTAGAGATGTTGAGAGCTTGCCCCACGGGGGAAGACCTCCCTCAACATGAGGATTGAGCGTTTCAGCAACTTGAGGAGAACACGCGATGAATCGCATCTATGGACTGGTCGTTGCGAGCGGCCTGATCTTTGGGTTTAGCACCGCGGCGCAGGCCCAGCTCGGCGTGACCATCGGCAACCCCACCACCGGACAGGGCGTGACCATCGGACAGGGTGGAATCCACTACAATCCGGGCAACGCCTACGGCAACAACGCCTACGGCAACCTACGGCAACGGCGCCTACGGCAACAGCGCCTACAGCAACGGCGCCTACAGCAACGGCTATTATGGGGGGCAGACATCGGGATACGCGCCGCCCTATGCCTACTCGTCACGATACGCCGCGCCGGGCACGACCACCTATGGCTCCGGCTACAACGGATACGCCCCGACGTACCATCCGGGCTACAACTACAGCCAGGGCTACACCAACTACAGCCAGGGCTACACCAATCCGGGATACGGCTCCGGTTATGGGCGTTACAATTACGGGGCCCCGAACGGTTACAGTTCGGGCCACGGGATCTACCTGAACACACCCACGTTCGGCGCGATCCGCAACAGGTGATCGAATCGGGGCGGACGCGGTTCGAGCCCGAGTGTTATGGAACGGGGCCGGGCGACAAGGTCGCCCGGCCCCTTCTCGTGCGCCTGTTGATCTCGGTGGATTGAGAAAATGGCGTGTTAGACTCAAGGGAACGGAACCATCCGGGTCGGGGACTTGCCCAGGATCGAGACGTCCTGAGAACTCAACGGGGGCCTGCGCGATGAGTCGAACGCTAGGGTTCGTGGTGGCGAGCATCGCGTTCCTGGGGACCGTAACGACGGCCGATGCGCAGTTCGGGTTCGCCCTCGATTCGCTCGGGGCCAGCCCGGGGATCCGAACCGGCGGGTTCGGCTACAGCGGGTATGGCTACTCGGCCCAGGGGGCTCGGGGACCGGGATACTACGTCGGCCTGCCGGATTACACCGCCAACAACGGGCCATCAGGCTATTACTCGCCGATCTTCAACGCGATGGCCGCCGCGCCTCGAGACAGCGTCCAGCTCGGCCCCACGTATGGCGGCTACGCCGCCAGTTCGGCGATCGCGGCCCGTCGACAGGCCCAATGGTTCGGCTCGAGGTCTGCGGGCGGCACACCGTACGGGCCCGCCGCTCCTCCGGGATACACCTACAGTTCCTCCTACGGCGGTGGCCGGGGCCACATGCCCTCACGAACCTTGCCCCCGGCGCCGGGGTTCACGTATGGGTACGGCCAGCCCCCCGACCCGCCTCGCGGGTTCCTCGGCCGTATCTTCGGGCGGAACTGACACGGGCCCCGACCGCCGCTCGACGCGACGGGACACGATCACCCGCATGTCGATCGCCCGCGCCGTAGAATGGTCGAGGAAACGCGAGGGTCGATCCTCGGGCCCTCGTTCCGGGCGGCGAACGCAATCAACGGAGGTGTCTCATGCGACGGTGGCTCTGGGCGGTAATGGTCGGAGCAATCCTGGCGTGGTCCGCCGCGACGGCCCCGGCGCAGGGGGTCGCGGAGGCCGGCGCGGCAACTGGCACAGCGACTGGCGCGGGCATCCCGACGATCGGCAACCCGCCGGTCCCCTATTCGGGTGCTCTTGACCCCGCCAGGCCCTACGGGGCCTTCGAGGCGCCGGGCATGTATGGTGTGGCCTACGGCTATCCCAGCTTCGGCGTCCCACGCACCTACACCTCGTTCTCGTCGTCCTACGGGGCGGGTTATGGCTACGGGTACGCCCCCTATGGCTTCGTCCCGGGCCGTTACGGGGTCGGCCTGTGGCGGCCGGGGTTCGTGGCCCCCGGCTACATTTATGGCGCGAGCTACTACCGGACGTTCCCGGTCCCATACCGTCCTTATGGCGGCTCCGTCCCGCCGCTGGGGCTGTATGCGCCGGGGTACGGGCCACCGGGCTACGTCGCCTGGTGAGCGGGTCACGCCGCGCTCGGGTCATTCCAGGCTCCTCGATTTCGCCGTTGTCGCCCCTGGCGGGCATGCCGGCCGTCTGAACGATCCTGCCCCGTGGACGACGCGGGCGTTGGGGTCGTTCGGACGGCCGGCATGCGTATTGCCAGTTACGTTGAGGGGGAGGAATTCCCCGCTCCGCGGATCATGGGCCGTTGGGAAGCGTCGCGTTCGTCGTTATGATGGGACGATCGCCGACTGATCTGGGAAGAACTGGCGTGCGGCGCCAAACGACCGACCGGAGGAGAGTCCGACTCCATGGCTGATATCGTCCTGATCAATCCCAGGTTCGAGCCCTCGTACTGGGGCATGGAGCATGCGTTGCCGCTGCTCGGGAAGCGGGCGAACCTGCCGGTGGCGTGCCTGCCGCTGCTGGCGGCGTTGACGCCCAAGGAGCACACCGTCACCCTGATCGACGAGAGCGTCGAGACGATCGACTTCGACCGCTGCGCGCGGGCCGACATCGTCGGTGTCACCGGACTGAGCGTCCAGCGGTTCCGGGCGAAGGAGATTCTGATCGAGTTGAAGGACGCGCGGCTGCTTCACGGTCGTCGGCGGCCCCTGGATCACGGTGCAGGAGGACGCCTTCGACGAGCTGGCCGACGCGATCTTCGTCGGCGAGGCCGAGGAGACCTGGCCCCAGTTCCTGCGCGAGTGGCAGGAGGGCCGGCACGCCGCGCGCTACGAGCAGGCCGAGAAGACCGACATGACGAAGGTGCCGATCCCCCGGTTCGACCTGCTCAAGATGAACCGGTACCTCTTCGGCAGCCTCCAGTTCTCGCGCGGGTGCCCGTTCCAGTGCGAGTTCTGCGACATCATCGTGACCTTCGGCCGCCGTCCCCGGCTCAAGACCAGCGAGCAGGTGATCGCCGAGCTGGATGCGATCCGCAAGGCGGGGATGGATGTCGTCTTCATCGTCGACGACAACCTGATCGGCAACAAGAAGGCGATCAAGGAAGTCCTGCGGAGCGTCGTCGCCTGGCAGCACAAGAACGGCTACCCGCTGACGTTCTTCACCGAGGCGTCGATCGACCTGGCCGACGACGCCGAGTTGATGGAACTGATGGTCGAGGCGAACTTCATCGCCGTCTTCATCGGCATCGAGAGCCCGGACGAGGAGGCCCTCCGCGAGACGAAGAAGTTCCAGAACGTCCGCAAGGGGGGCACGCTGCTGGAGAAGGTCCACCGCGTCCAGGACGCCGGCATGGCCGTCTGGTGCGGGATGATCATGGGCTTCGACAGCGACGACACGGGCATCTTCGATCGTCAGATCGAGTTCATCCAGCAGGCGCGCATCCCGTTCTCGATGAGCGGCATGCTCCACGCGATCCCCAAGACGCCGCTGTACGACCGTCTGCTCGAAGATGGCCGGCTCGACCTGACCGACCCCCCCGAGTTCGGCACGAACGTCCGGCCGCTGCTGATGTCGCCGCGAGGAGCTACGCGACGGCTACATCCGCGTGCTCGCGGAGCAGTACGACCCCGGCGAACTACTTCGAGCGGACCGAGGCCCTGTTCCTTCGTCCCGGCTTCGATGTCGGCAACGCCCGCTCCAGCCACTGGAAAAAGCGTTGGTTCCGCCGGATGCGTTACGAGGCGCTTCCAGCTCGTGCAAGCCATCGGGCTGTACTTCCTGCTCATGCGGAGCGTGCCGTCACGTTCGCTGCGCGAGGAATACCGGCACCGGTTCTGGAAGTTCCTGAAGTACCACAAACGGCCGGGCCTGGTCGTCTTCTACCTGGTCCACCTGGCCATGCACTTCCACGCCCACACACTGGCCACGCAAAATGTCTCGGGCAAGCAGCGGGTCGTCACGTCCTGGTGAGTGATCGCTGCGATGGTCCGTCCCTCCAGGGTCATCCAAATGTTGGGTTTCCGGGAGGGCGAGGCTCCGGCCGAGCCGTCGGGATGGGATGGGCGGCTCGGCCGGAGCCTCGCCCTCCCGGTCCCGGTCCCGGTGTCGTATCGAACCCGGAAATGACCCTGCCCGGCCCTCGCCGCTCTCAGGCGGCTCGGGGCCGGTTTGACATGGTCAGAACGTCTGGCCATACGCGGCTTTCTGGAAGATTTCGAGGGCCTTCTCGACGGCCAGGCCGGCGATCTTGAGCCGGCCGCCGGGTTCGCCCTCGGTGCCGGTGGGGGTGTACGTAGCCCCAAGGCCCATCTGCTCGGCCTGTCGGAGGTACTGGACGGCCAGGGTCTCGAAGCCGAGCAGGTAGCGCGCCGACGGAGTCGACCGAGACGGGGTTGCGACCGGCCAGGACCAGCCCGGTGTCGACCGCCTTGCCGCCGATCGGCCCCTTGCCGATCATCGCCGGCTGGCCGGTGACGATGCTCAGGTCGATCGGGAACCGCATCAGCATGCCGACGAGAAACGCATGCTTGTCGGTCAGGATGTTGTGTGGGTGGAACTTCTGGCTGACCCGGGGATACCCGTAGAAGCCGGCGGCGGGGAAGCTCATGGCGATGTTCTTGATCGCCATCGTCACCGTCGCGGTCGAGTGGACCTTGAGCTGCGCCAGCGAGACGAGCTTCTCGTAGCCCAGGACCCGCTCGTTGACCATCACCTGCGCTGGGGGCCGAACGGGAGGTCGACGGGGACGAACGGGGGCTGGTTGTGGTCGTGCCAGGCGACCCCCTCGGAGTCGATCACCTCCAGGTAGCCCATGACCTTGAAGACGTCCTCGGTTTCCCTGGCCCCGGAACCGCCGGTGATGATGATCTCCTTCGGGTGCAGGTTCTTGACGTGCTGGATCGTGGCGCGGAGGGCCTCGGGCGGCGTGCAGGCGGTCCGGTCGTCCTTCGACGCCGTGGTGTCGTTCGGGTGGATCGCGACCACCTTGTCCTTGAAATCCTCCAGGGGGATCTCGCCGAGGGCCTGGGCGATGGCCTTCTCAATGTTCTTCGGGTCGTGCGCCAGCGCGACGGTCAGCGCGGTTTCGGGTTTCATGGTGCGGTTGCCTCCGGGGTGCGTACGGGAACCCAACCCGCAACCCAAAAGCACATGCCGCGCCGGGTCGGCGTCCCGGACGCATCTCGGCTTGATCTCTCCGACCCCTGGAGACAATGCTGGGTGTCCCTGGCGCCTGGCCCCGGGTCCTCGGTCAAACGGAACTCAATCACAAACGAGGGGCAATCACCCCGATGGCGATCATCGAGGCCGACGGGCTGACCAAGACGTACCGGGTGTTCCAGAAGAAGGAGGGCCTGCTCGGCTCGGTCCGGGGCCTCTGGCGGCGCGAGTACCGCGAGGTGCGGGCGGTGGACGACGTGTCGTTCACGATCGAACCGGGCGAGCTGGTCGCGTTCCTCGGCCCCAACGGCGCCGGCAAGACGACGACGCTCAAGATGCTCTCCGGGCTTGATTTATCCGACGAGCGGCTCGGCCCGGGTGCTGGACCACGTCCCCTGGCAGCGTGAGGACGCCTTCCGACGCCGCTTCGCGCTGGTGATGGGCCAGAAGAACCAGCTCTGGTGGGACCTGCCCGCCGCCGACAGCTTCCAGCTCCACAAGGAGATTTATTCCATCCCCGACGCCGACTTCGACCGCACGCTCGACGAGCTGACCGAGCTGCTGAACGTCGGCAAGCTGACCCGACAGGCCGTGCGCGAGCTGTCGCTGGGCGAGCGCATGAAGATGGAGTTGATCGCCGCGCTGCTGCACCAGCCGCGGGTGCTGCTGCTCGACGAGCCGACGATCGGCCTCGACGTGGTCGCGCAGGTGGCCATCCAGAAGTGTCTGCGCGAGTACCACGCCCGACGCGGGGTGACCATGCTCCTGACCAGCCACTACATGCGCGACATCGAGGCGCTGTGTGACCGCGTGCTGGTGATCACCCACGGTCGGCTTCTCTATGACGGCGCGCTGGAGGGCCTGACCGATCGGTTCGGCCAGGCCAAGACGATCCGCCTGGATTTCGCCGTCGGCACGACGCCGAGCACCGAGGAACTGGCCCGGTTCGGGACCGTCACCCGGCACGAGGGACCGGAGGCCGACCTGGTGGTCGATCGGTCGCGAATCGCCGAGGTCCTCGGGGCGCTGCTCGATCAGTACGAGATCGCCGACGTGAGCGTCCAGGACCCGCCGCTGGAACAGGTGATCGCCCGCGTGTTCGAGGAGGCTCGCGCCGACCATGACGCCGCCTGACGCCTCCGCCGTCGTCGCCGATCCGGGCTGCCCGCGCGACCTTGCCGGGTCGCCTGGCCTCGCTGCGCAAATACGCGAAGATCGGTCGAGTCTCGCTCATCGAGCGGATGACGTATCGCGGCGACTTCTTCCTCGGCACGATGCTCCGCTTCCTGCCGATGCTGACGACGATCCTGCTCTGGTCGGCGATCTACAAGGGGGCCGGCGAGGGGTCGATCAACGGGTACACGTACAACGAGATGATCGCCTACCTGCTGATGGTCAACATCAGCCGGATGTTCTCGAGCATGCCGGGGCTGGCCCACGGCATTGCCCGCGACATCCGCGAGGGGAACCTCAAGAAGTACCTGCTCCAGCCGATCGACCTGATCGGCTACCTCGTATCGTACCGCGTGGCGCACAAGATCAGCTACATCATCGGGGCGGTGCTGCCGTACGCGATCCTGTTCTTCCTCTGCCGCCACTTTTTCTACGGCAACGTGCCGACCGACCCGGTGACCTGGCTGGCCTTCGCCGCCTCGCTGGGGATGGCCTTCCTCGTCGGCTTCTTCTTCGACGCGAGCGTCGGCATGGTCGGCTTCTGGTTCCTGGAGGTGACCTCGCTGCTGTTCATCGTCATGACGCTGAACTTCTTCATCTCCGGCCACATGCTGCCCCTGGACCTCCTCCCGCCGTTCTGGGCGGGGGTGCTCAAGGCCCTGCCGTTCCAGTACATGGCCTATTTCCCGGCGGCCGTCTTCCTGGGGAAGGTCCAGGGCCGCGAACTGGCCATTGCCCTTCTCGCCGAGCTGGGCTGGGTCGTGTTCTTCGTCTTGCTGGCCCGCTGGCTCTATCGTCGGGGATTGAGGCGGTACAGCGCCTTTGGTGGTTAGTCGATTCTCTGGCGGGCCGGAGCCTGCCTGCCGCCATGATGCTCGATAAAGGCGGCCGGCGGACGTCTGACCCGCGGTGGGACCCATGACAACCTTCGCGAAATACTCCCGGTTGCTCGGCTCGCTGGCCCGCTACGCGCTGGTGCGGGAGCTGGCGTTCCGGTCGAACTTCCTGGTCAAGGTGGTCGGTCGAGATCATCTGGCTGGGGGTGATCCTGGCGTTCTACCAGGTGGTGTTCGCCAAGACGAGCTATGTGGCCGGGTGGAACGAGACGCAGTATCTCTTCTTCGTCGGCTGCTACTTCGCCATGAGCGGGGTCGTTGAGATGATGTTCCTGGAAAACCTCAACGAGTTCTCCGAGTTGGTCCGCACCGGAGACCTCGACTTCCTGTTGTTGAAGCCGGTCGACGAGCAGTTCCTGATCTCGCTGCGCAAGATCGACTGGGGCACGGCGCCGAACGTGCCGATGGGCGCGGCGATCATGGCCCTGTCGCTCTGGGGGATGGGCTGGACCTTCGATCCGGTTCGGGCCGTCGCGTTTCTGGCGATGTTCGGCTGTGGGGTGCCTGATCTCCTACAGCTTCATGCTGGCGCTGACCTCGACCTCGGTCTGGCTGGTGCGTAACCAGTCGTTGATGGAGATGTGGTGGCTGTTCTCCAGCCTGTCGAGGTATCCGAAGGAGATCTTCCTGGGCTCGACCTGGGCCGAGCCGATCGGTCGGTTCTTCACCTACGTGCTGCCGATCCTGCTGGTCGTGAACGTGCCGGCGCACGCGATGGTCAAGGCGTTCGAGCCGCGCCTGATCGCCTTCACCCTGGCCGCGACCGTGGCCACCATGCTGGCGAGCCGTTGGTTCTTTCGACGGGCCTTGCGGTCGTACCGCAGCGCCAGCAGTTGAACCGAAAGCGGGCGAACCCGGCACGCGCTGGCCGGGCTCGCCCGTTGGGATCGCCGATGGCTTCTAGGTCGTCCGACCGCAATGGCCGGGTCAGGCGTGGGCACGATCGCGGGGCACGGCGACGGTGGACACCGGCGCTCGGCGTCGCCTTTCTTCGTGCGGATGCGTTCGAGGACGACTTCCGGCCCGGCGCCGAGGATCGAGCCGGCGACCGCCGCGATCAGCGACAGGATCAGCCCGCCGAAGGTCCACCAGGCGGCCGCGGTGGCGTCGACCGGGCCGATCGAGGCGCGTCGGGCCTCCTCGAAGCTGGCGATCTGCTCCGGGGTCGCGTTGATGCCGGCCTGTTCGAACCAGTTGGCGGTGGCCGCGGCATCGCCGGTCGCGGTCATCGGGCCCGGGAACGCTGGAGCAAGCCGCCGAAACCGGGGTCGTTGACGGCGCTGCCCGGAGAACCCCAGCAGCGCACGCAGAGGGTGCCCCAGAGCAAAACGCCGTAGAGAGCCGCCTCGCCGTGACTCTCGCCGGCCGTGACCTGGCTGGTCACATAGCCGCCGAGGAACAGGGCGATCAGCATCGACAGCAGCGCCCAGATGGCCGCGCCGGTCATGAGGCTGGAGCCGGAGACCGCCCCGGCGGCGGACAACCCGACCGCGGCGCCGAGCGCGCCGAGAAGCGTGTAGACGGTGATCGCCGTGACCAGCCCGGCGAAGATGGCCCCCCAGCTCACCCGGCTGCGAACCGCGAGCAGGTCCTGGACGCCGATCCCCAGAGTGCCCTGCGCGAGAGCGCCCCCGCGTCCCCCGTTGTCGCGGATCTCCTCGTATTTCATCACCTCGCCGAACTGGCCGTCCTCGCGATGGACGACCAGGTTCATTTCCTTGTCCGCGGCCACGTCCATCGCGTTCTGGATGGCCTCTCGCTGATTCGGATAAACCGAAGCGACCTCGTCGGTCCCCTCCATCCTGACGGCCCAGCCATCCGCATGCGGAACGACGTGAATTCGTTGATTCGCCATGATCCAGACCTCCGGAATGGTTGTATGTCCGCGTTCGACGGATGGTCATGTCCGTCACGCACGTTTCCTCGGCGAAGTTGTTGAGCAAGTGGGATGCCGATTGTGACTGTCCAGCCAAATTTGAAGGCGTGCTCCAGTCATTCACGGGAACACGACTCATGAAACGCCGCCAAATTTCCGAGAACCCGTGCCATTGACTTGTGATTCTTCATTTGGTGAGGCAAGTTACAAGAGAATTCACTCGTTTGCGTTCGGTCGGGCCCGGCATGGGTTCGAAAGGGCGTGGGCTGCGGCTCGAAAGCACCCGGGCACGGCTTCCGTGTCGGCCCGCAAGTTCCGGTGGTGGTCGACGGGCAGCCTTGCATCTTGTTGAGGTCACTCCCATGGTGCGTCCCCTCACGCGCGTTGCGCTTCTCCTGGTTCTGGTGAATGGATCAGGCCATCGCGAGTCTCGGGCGCAACCGGTTGCCGGGCCGGATGAGGCTCTTGCGCCCCGGAGCGAACTGGTTCCTCCGGCCCGGTTCGAGCGCCCTGGACAGCGCGTCTTGGACCGTAACCGAAACCGGAACCCGGATCGAGCGCAACGGTTCCGCAACCCGGGCGGGGTCGGTCGCACACTTGAGTACTACCCGGCTGGTGGCCGGTTTCAGAACGAAGGACGGGGGGCCATCCCGGTCCCATCGTTCGGCGACTATCCCGACTTCGCAAGCCGGGCGACACAGTTCGAGGCCGAGCAGGTCGGGATCGGGCGGACCGGCGTTCTTTATCGCCACATGGACACGTATGGTCACCCGCTCCGGTTCTGGTGGTTTCCCGGCTTCTTCGGTGGGGGCGCCGGCGCTTACGGGGGGGGGATTTGGCCCTGATGCCGTCGCGACCGTCCCGACATTGGCAAGGAAACACGGACGGTCTTCTCCCGGCCCGGGCGCCGGAGAAGGTCGTGATCCCGGTTTCTCGGAAATGGTGGACCGGGTTCCGAATAACAGTCGAAGCGTGACCCTTTGGGCGGTATCCTGTGGGTGTCCGCACCTCGCCGTGCCTTGTCGAGCGGAGCGAGGGAACCGGCGAGCCGACGGAGCTTGAACATGAATTCGATCCCCGTCGTCAATCCGGCACGGGTTGGGTTTGTCAACGACCGGCTTCAGCGTGCCCATGACCTGCTGAAGGCCGAGGCCGACGCGGGACGGGTGCCGGGTTCGGTGCTGTGCGTCGGCCGTCGCGGGTCGATGGCCGAGCCGAAGTTCTTCGGCGTGCCCGATGATGCCCTGTTCCTGGTGGCCTCGATCACCAAGCCGATCGTCGCGGCGGCGGCCCTGCTGCTGGTCGAGCGGGGTCAGCTCAGCCTGGACGACCGGGTGATCGCGTACCTGCCGGAATTCGGCCAGAACGGCAAGGAGGAGGTGCAGGTCCGCCACCTGCTGACGCATACCTCCGGCCTGCCCGACCAGCTCCCCGAGAACCGCGACCTGCGTGTGGCCCATTCCGAGCTGTGGGCCTTCGTGGAGGGCACCTGCCGGCACGGCCTGCTGTTCTCGCCCGGGTCGCGGGTCCGCTACCAGAGCATGGGCTTCGCCGTGCTCGGCGAGATCATCGCCCGGATCACCACGACGCCCCTCGCCGAGTTCCTCCACCGGGAGTTCTTCGAGCCGCTGGGGATGGCGAACACCTGGCTCGGCGCCCCGGAGAACGTGCATGACCGGATCGCGCCGATCGTCTTGCCGCCCGACCAGGAGGGGACCGACTGGAACTGGAACACCCCGTACTGGCGGGGCCTGGGCGTTCCCTGGGGCGGTTTGATCACCTCGGCGGTCGACCTGGCGCGGTTCTGCCGGATGATGCTCGACGAGGGATCGCTGGGCAGGGTCCGCATTCTCAGCCCGGCCTCGGTGCGGGCGATGACGACGAACCAGCTCGCCACGATGCCGGTGATCGACGACGAGGATCGCCGCAGCCGGCCCTGGGGCCTCGGCTGGCGCTGCGTCGGCAACGGCCACCCGATCAGCCACGGCGACCTGCTCGGCCCGAACGCCTATGGCCATACCGGCGCCACCGGGACAATCTGCTGGATCGACCCGGACGCCGACGCCTTCATGATCCTCCTGACCACCCGCCCCGAGGGCGACGCCCCCCACCTGGCCCGTGTGTCGAACATCGTCGCGGCGTCGCTGGCCTAGCATCGGATCTTCGTAGGGTCCTTTAGGCTAAGCTCTGCACTGCCGACTTGCCTCTCGATGAACGCAGGCTAAGCCTGCCCGAGGTCTGTCGGGTCGACGGCGTCGATCACGGCGATGCATCCTTCGCGTATGGGCTCTTCGGATAAAGCTGCCGCAGTCGGCCGATGACCTCGTCGGCGCGGTCGTCGCGGCGGAGTTCGCGCCAGAGCTGGGCGATCTCGGCCAGGGCGCGGGCGTGTTGCTCACTATCCTCGTCGTAGAGGATGTCGGTGTGGAGGTAGGCGTAGAGGGCGTCCTTGGGGCGGCCGGCGGCGCGCAGGCAGTCGCCGAGGGTGTTGTGGGCGTGGGCCTGAAGCTCGGCGGCTTCGGGCCGGCGGCGTCGATCACCTCGCGGACGGCGGTCTCGGCCTCGGGATACTTGCCGGCGGAGGCCAGAATCTCGGCGCGGGTCAGCCGGGCCTCGTTGTTCAGAGACGAGCCTTTCGGGCGCGGGTGATGAGGGCGTCGAGGGCGGCGACGGCCTGGGTGTCCTGCCCCTTCGCGGCCTGGACGCGGGCCTCGAGCACCGCCGCGCGGTCGGCGGCCCAGGGAATCTGCTTGAGCCGGGCGACGGCCGCGCGGCGCGATCGGGTTCCTTCTTGGACAGGCTCAACCGGGTTAGCCGTTCCAGGGCGGGGCCGAGGAACCGGCTGTTCGGGTTCGCCGTGGTGAACTGGTCGAGGGCGGTGATGGCCTCGTCGAGCCGGGCTGGGTCCGACTCGGCCAGCTTGGCCAGCACGCGCACGCGGCCGAACTGGGCTTGCTGGGCAATCAAGGGGTTGCCAGCGGCTTCACTCGCGGACTTGGCGTAGAGGTCGAGGGCCTCGTCGAGCGCACCGGCCTGCTCGCGAGTCTCGGCGAGGGGCAGGCTGGCCGGCTGTCCCGAATACGCGATCTCGGCGATCTGGTCGATCGGGACGTCGCGAGGCCCACCGCTGTCGGCCTCAATGCGCACGGTGGTCGGCGTCTCGGAGGTGATCTTCCCCCGGATCTGACCGCCGGTGGCCTGGACCGTGGAGTTCGGAATCAAAATCAGGTCGTCGGCCCTCAAAGATCGGGCGCCGAGCCCGATCCATGCGGTGAGGGCGATGGTCCGGATCAGCATGAGACGCGAGCACATGGTGGCGTCATCCTCCAGGGCGGGCGCGACGGTCGGGCGAGCGCCTCGACGAGTCTTGAGCTGCGTAGGGTGGGTGGAGTCTTCGGAACCCACCGTCCTGAGCAACGACACGGTGGGTTCCGAAGACTCCACTCATCCTGCGAGAGACGACATGGTGGGTTCCGAAGACTCCACCCACCCTACTAGGACCGTCTCACTCGCCGCATTCACTGTTCCAGGCGGCTGAGCAATTCCTCGTAGCGGGCCTTCATGTCGGCGTTGCCGACGGTCGGTGACAGGGTCATCACGCCCTTGAGCGTCGAGGCGGCCTTTTGCTTCTGGCTCAGGCCTTGCAGGGCCACGGCGACATGGTACAGGGCCTCGTAATATTCGACTCGCTTCGGTCGGCCGCGCTGAAGCTGGTTGGCGAGGTCCTGCCAGTGTTTCAACGCGGCGTTCCAGCGGGACGCGCTGCGCTCGGCGCGGGCCTGGTCCTCGTACAGATAGCCCTGTTCGAGACGCGGTTCGAGCAATTTGGGGCCGTCCTTCTTGACCGCGTCGAGGAGTTTCTGGGCCTCGGCGAACTCGCCTTGCTTGCGGACGGCTTCGACCTTGCGGAGCCGGGCGCGGAGCAAACGGTCCCCGGAGTCCTTTTGCTTCCGGAACACGTCGTCCTTGGAGTACGTCTCCAGGACGCGATCGAAGATGACGTCGGCCTGCTCCGCCTCGCCGAGGGCCAGGAGCGACTCGCCGGCGAACATCAGCGAATCGTAGGTCTGGCCGCTCTCGCTCGCGGCGAGGGCCTGGAGGAACTGGGAATACGCCTGCCGGGTCTGGGACAACCGGCCGGCGGCGAGCGGGTCGGACGACGCTTCCAGGGCGTCCATCTCGCGTTGCAGCGAGCGGCCGAGTTCGAAATAGAGCTGGGTGAGCATCGCCCCCTCGCCACCGGCGGCTTCCAGGGCCTTCATGTCCTCGATCGCCTTGTCGGACTGACCGGCGGCGATGTGCGAACGGAGCAAGGTGATCAGCAGCGCGATTCGGAGCGGGACCGTCTCGCTGGAAACGTCGCCGGTGTTCAGGGCCTCCGCCACCGGTTCGAGCAACTTGACGGCCTCCTCGGGCCGTCCCTCGGCGCGATCGATCTCGGCCAGGGCGTTGACGTTGGTGATGAAGCCGGGGTCGGTGTTCGGCACGCGGGACTCGCGACGGGCTTGCAGGGCGGTCTCCATCAGCTCACGGGCCTTCGCGGCCTCGGCATCCGCCTCGGCGGTCTTTCTTTCAGACCGCAGCGCCGCGGCGTGCCGCCAGTGGGCGTCGCCGGACTTCACCAGGGCGTCGAGGCGACGGGGCGAGTCCTCACGCACCGACTCAAACGCCTCGGCCGACTCGGTGTAGCGGCCCCGGCCGAGGGCGATCTCGCCGAGCATGAAGCGGGCGGCGTCTCCCTGATCGGCGTCCGGCCAGGTCTTGGCGGTGTACCGGGCCAGGTCGATCAGGCGTTCGAGGTCGGCGGTCCGGTCGATCTGGTTGTATGTGTTGTATGCCATCGTGAGGGCGGCGAGACCAATCTCGGTGGAACGGGCCGAGAGCCCACCCTGCGGGTAGTGGCGGGCGAGGTGGTCGGCGAGCACGGCGGCCTCGTAGTACCGCTTGTCCATGTAGCAGGCATAGGCCATCAGGTAGCGCGCACGGTTGGCCTTGTCAGGCTCCCGGGCTGGCTCCGCCTTGCGGATGGCCTGCCGCAGCAGGGCGATGGCCCGTTCCCAGTCGTTGGTCGAGACGGCCGACTCGGCCTGGGAATAGGCGTCGTCGAAGCTGAGCTTGGCGAGCTCGTTGGCCGCCATCGCGACGCTCGGCTTGTACTTCTTGAGTAGCTCGACCGCCTCGGGCTTGAACGGCGAGTAATAGCGGACGACCTCGGAGAGAAGCTCGACAGCCTGTCGAATGTACGCCTCCTTCTCGCGCGGGCTCCGTTCGGGAAGCTGGGCGAGCAGGTTCCTGGCCAGCTCGAAGCGAACGCCGGTGCCCTCGTCCGTGCGCACGGCGTTCGGGTAGGCGTTGAGCCAGGCCGCCGCCCGGTCGACGGCCAGGGCGTGCTCGCCGCGCTTGCCGTCGATGATGACCTGGAAGTACGCCACCTTGCGCTTCAAGGGGGCGAGCTCCCGCGCGGGCTGGTCCATCAGTTCATTGTAGATGCCCATCGCCTCGCCGAGCTTGCCTTGCTCCTCGTAGCACTTGCCTTCCCACATGTGGGCGAAGAAGCCGGCGATCCAACCGCGGTAGTTATCGTAAAGCGTCTTGAAGCGATTGCGGGCCGTTTCCAGCATCTCGCCCCGCTTGGCGTCTCCCTCCGGGTAGGTCTGGGCGTCCTCGTAGTCGACCAGCGCACGCTGCAACTCGGCGTCGAGCAGGGCCTCGTGGGCCGCATCCCGGTCGATGCGCTTCGGGTCCTCGTCGGTGATGAAACGGTCGAACGACTCATAGGTCTTGCGTAGGCGGGTAATCGCCTGGTCATAGGCGGTTCGGGCGTCGGCGAACGAGGCGCGGGCTTCGGTCAGATAGTTGAGGCGGGTTTGCTCAAGTTCCTTCTTGCGGGCAGCGTCCGCGTCGTCCTCGGTGACAGTTTCGGCGGCCTGGAGGGCGGCGGTCAGGCCCCGCTCGAAGAGCATCCGGGCGATCTGCGTGAGGGCGGCCGGCGCCAGGGCATGGTTCGGGTTCGCCTTCACGAAGGCGTCGAGCTTGACGCGGGCCTGCTCCAGCATGACGCGGCGACGATCCAGGTCGGCCAGACCACCGGCCTCGTCGAGCAAGCTACGGCCCTGCTCATAGTCGATGACGGCCTTGAGTTCGGCCGGCGTGCCGGGTTCGTTCCGCAACCGATCCAGGTATTCCAGGGCGAGATCGTAATAGCCGCGTTCCCGCAGGCCCTCGACAAACCGGAGTTCCTCGGGCTTCTCGGTCGGGGCGACGTTCGCCTTTTGGGCCACGCTCGCTGAGCCGACGATCCCAACGGCCAGTGGCGCAGGTCCAGGCAAAGCATCGACGCGGCTTCATGCAGGGCTCCCCGTCGCGAATCGGGTCGTCGGGTTGTGGACCACGGGAAGGCGATCACCCTGGGAGGGACGATCCGTGGCTCGCAAGAATGGATGCTTACTTCGTAACTGTACGGCGCAGAGTTCGTGTCGTCAACCGGCGAGTCGCCCCGCGGGCCGGGTGTTTCTTCCGTCGTCGCGGACGGTTAACATGAGGGCCGGAGACCACAGTTCACGAACCGGGGCGGTGGAGCGGTTCGCCGTCCGTTCCCGAGTGGCAATAGCCCAGGAACCGCCGGTGTCGAACGACTTCAAGTACCAGAGCCGGGAGGACCTCGTCCGGGACGCCGAGGCCCTGGGGTTGGACATTCGCGTGTCGGACGACCTGTCCCCCCTGGCCGAGCCTGTCGTGGTCGGCGGCCGGGCCGTCGGGAACCGGCTGGCGATCCAGCCGATGGAAGGGTGCGACGGCACTTTGGAGGGGCGCCCGGACGAGCTGACGTTCCGTCGTTACGTCCGCTTCGGGGCCGGTGGGGCGAAGCTGATCTGGGGCGAGGCGGCGGCCGTGGTCCCCGAGGGCCGGGCCAACCCCCGACAGTTGCTGATCGGCGAGGCGACGGCGCGGACGCTGGAGCGAATGCTCAAGATGTGCCGCGATGCGCACGTCGACACGCAGGGCCAGGATGACGACCTCCTGGTCGGCCTTCAACTGACCCACGCGGGCCGTTACTCGTACCAGAGGCCGATTCTCGCCCAGCACGACCCGATCCTCGGCCCGCGCACGGTCGTTGATCGCTCCAACGGGGCCACCGCCGGCCCCGACGAGCCGCTCATCACCGACGACGAACTCGACCAGCTTCAGGATCGCTTTGCCGAGGCCGCGAAGCTCGCGTTCCGCATCGGCTTCGACTTCATCGACCTGAAGCAGTGCCACCGCTACCTGCTCTCTGAGTTGCTGAGCGCGAAAACCCGGCCCGGCAAGTACGGCGGCTCGTTCGAGAACCGGACCCGGTTCATCCGTGACCTGGTCGTCCGCGTCCGCGACGAGAACCCCGGCCGTTTGATCGCGACCCGGATGAACTGCTACGACGGCATCCCCTGGATGATGGGGCCGGAGAAGACCGGCATCCCCTGCCCGCACGAGACCCCAATCCGATCGTCCTGGGGCACCAGCGAGAACGACCACCACACCCCCGACCTGACCGAGCCGATTCGCCTGATCGGCATGCTTCATGAGCTGGGGGTGAGCCTGGTCAACGTCTCGATGGGGAACCCGTATGCCAGCCCGCACATCACCCAGCCCTACGAACACGCCCCGCCCGATGGCTACGAGACGCCCGAGCACCCGCTGATCGGTGTCGATCGCCACTTCCGCGTCACCGAGGCCATTCAGAACGCCTATCCCGAGCTGCCCGTCGTCGGCTCCGGCTACTCCTGGCTCCAGGCGTTCGCGCTCGACGCCGGCGCGGCGAACGTCCGGGACCGCCGCGTGACGTTCGTGGGCATCGGCCGCGGCGCACTGTCTCAGCCCGACTTCCCCCGACTCCTGAAGACGGCATCGCGGGATGAATGAGGGGGGTTTGATCTTTGCGGCCTGGCGGCTTTGCGTGAGTCTTCAATCTTCCTCGACAGGGGCCTCCCGGACGGCTTGACCACCGTCGCGCCCGGCCCGTATCATCGAAATTGTTATATTCCAGGATTCCGCGCCCTGCGTTCTCGGGCCGGATCGCCATCCCATCGTCCGCGACCCTTTTTTCCGGAGTCTCCACCCATGGTGCGCTGGCTGGCGCTGGCCGTGCTGGTCGTCGCGATCTCCGCGGCGTCGGCCTGGGTTTCCCTGTCGGTCCCCTCGAACAGCTCTCGGGGTGACGCCTCGTTCCCGGCCCCCTCGGCTCGCGATGAACAGGCCGGCCGCCGCGCCCGCATCGTGCTCGATGAGGTCACGGCGTTCGACTTCGGCGTGATGGGCCAGAATGAGACGGGTTCGCGCGTGTTCCTCATCGGCAACGAGGGCCCAGGCGACCTGCGACTTACCGGCACCGCCCCGACGTGCTCCTGCACCGTGGCCAACCTGAAGCCGGGCGAGGAGGCGATCGTCAAGCCGGGCGAGCAGTTCAAGGTGACGATCGACTGGGAAACCCGCCAGAACCAGGGACGTTACGAGAAATACGCCCGGATCGAAACCAACGACCCGAAGCGGCCCCAGCTCAACTTCACCGTGAGCGGCGAGGTGGAACCCGACGTGCTCACGTTCCCTCCGGAAGGGAATTTGGATGTCCGGCAAGTCTCCAACGACGCGCCGCACGAGTTTGAGGCCATCGTCGCCTCGCCCACCCGTCCCGAGACCAAGATCACGGCGCTCTCCACGTCGCGGCCCGAACTCCTGAAGCTCCGACATGAGCCTCTCAACGACGCCGAACTCTCGCAATACAAGCTCAAGTCGGGGCACAAGGTCCTGATCGAGGTCCAGCCGACGGCGGACCTGGGGCCGTTCCTGGAGAGCGTCGTCGTCAAGACCGACCACCCGAAACGCCCCGAGGTCCGGCTGATGGTCGGGGGGACGGTCGTCGGCCCGATCACCCTGGTCGCCGTCGGCGGTTCGGATGCGCGACGTGTTCAGCCAGTCCGGCAAGCAAACCTCGGTCACCATCTGGGTGCGGGGCCGCACCGAGACCGAGTTCAAGGTGGCGAAGAAACCGGATGCGCTCAAGGTCGCGATTGCGCCGGTCGATGAAAAGATCAAGGAAAATGCCGCCGGACGCGGCTACCGGATGACTGTCACGGTCAAGCCGGGCACCCCCGCCGGGGTCATCGACACCCCGATCCAGCTCAAGACCGACCATCCGAAAGCCGCCGAGGTGGTCGTCCCGGTCGAGATCCAGGTGCTGGGCGAAGAGTGAGCCGAACCGAGCCGAGCCGGTTCGCCTGGCCTGCGTACGGTCGGGTGGAGTCCTCGGAACCCACCGTGTCTCCGTCGAGATGGTGGGTTCCGAGGTCTCCACCCACCCTACAAGAACCGTCTCGACGTTCTTTCCGGCCCGCGCGGCATGGATCCGTTGCTGGTGACCGCCCGCCGCGCACCGTGCCAGATGGGCATGGTCACGGCGACGTCAGGAGGCGTCGCGGCGGGCACCCGCCTCTCCAGTTCAGGAGTTCAGGAGAGCCATGATCCGATCTCAATGCGTCCGAGTCACCCTCGGGGCCTGGCCCTGGCGGTCCTCTCCGTGGCCGGCTGTCACTCGGACAGGTCCTCAACATCGGGCGATCCGACGACGTCAAGCCGCTGTCGAACAAGGGAACGTCTCAGGACGACGGCAAGCTGTTCCTCAACTGGCCCAGGCCGGACGGGGCGATCCTGATCTCGGGCGAGCAGATCGGCTTTCTCGAACCGTGCGGCTGCTCGTCCGGTCAGCGGGGCGGCCTGGCTCGCCGGCTGGACCTGATCCGCAAGCTGGAGGAACAGGGCTGGGACCTCGCGAAGGTCGATCTCGGCAGCCTGATCAACGACCCGAACACGCACGGTGGCCCGCTCGAAACCGAGATCCGCTATACCCACGCCCTCAAGGCGCTCGAGATGATGGACTATGACGCCTTCGCGTTGAGCCCGACCGACCTGAAGCTCGGCGTCGTCGAGACCCTGACCCAGTACCTGAACCACCTTGGCGAGCGGCCGAAGGTCGTCTCGGCCAACGTCGCGGCCGATCGCCGGTTTCGATGAGCATGTGGTGCCGAGCGTCCGGGCCCAGGCCGGCCCCGTGACGGTCGGGATCACCGCCGTCATCGACACCGCGGCGTTCGATGCGCTGAAGGACCCCGCCAAATCGGAGACTGCTGACCTTCCACGACCCCAGCGCCGTCCTGCCCGAGGTTCTGGCCGACCTCGAGCGCGACACCCACATGCAGATGCTGCTGGTCCAGGGTTCCCCCGAGGCCGCCCGCCGGATCGCCCAGCGCCACCCCGGCTTCGAGGTGGTCGTCTCCACCTCGCCGTTCAGTCGACCCGCCCCGCGATGCCGAGGTGCTCAACGGCGGCAAGACCCAGCTCATCACCGTCGGCAAGAAGGGCCAGTGGGTCGGCGTCCTCGGCCTGTACCAGGACCCGAAGCAGAAGTTCCGTTACCAGCGCGTCGAGCTGAACGACGCGTACGACGTCGAGGCCGAGCCGATCTACAGCCTGCTCAACGATGAGTTCGAAGCGGCCCTGCGACAGGCTGACGTGCTGACGAATTATCCGCGCCGCGCGTATGTCGCCGGGGAACCACGCCCACCGAGGCCACATTCGTCGGCGTCGAGACGTGCAAGCAGTGCCACCCGCGCGTCCTACGACCACTGGGCCGAGACCGGCCACGCCCACGCCTACGAGGCCCTGGTCAGCGGCCCCCGGGGGAACCACCAGTTCGATGCCCATTGCATCTCCTGCCACACCGTGGGCTTCGAGTACCTCGGCGGCTTCGTCAACGCCGAGCTGACCCCGCAGTTCAAGAACGTTCAGTGCGAGAACTGCCACGGTCCCGGCTCGCAGCCATGCCGCCGAACCCGACAACACGCAGTTCCTCCGGGCCATCGCGGCCGAACGTCGAGGACTTCCGCGAGAACAACCGTTGCATCGCCTGTCACACCGAGGACGACTCGCCGCACTTCGACTTCGAGAAGTACTGGCCGACGATCATCCACAACGGCCTCGATAAGTACGACGACCCCAAGGTCCACCAGGGCATCGAGCCGACCCGGGTGGCCCGCCAGGACGAAGGCGAAGGCGAGCGTTGATCCGCCGTCCGTCGCACGGTGCGTACCGAGCTCGCGAGGCTCGCAGTCTCGAGCCTCGCGAGCCGCCGTTCTGGACTAGGGAAGCTCGCGGGCCGTCTGGTAGTTTGTGGACCTTCCGCCCTCGCCCCCGTCTCCAGGAAAGGACTCCCGTCATGTCGATCGCCCCGCGCCGAGCAAGACGGCAGAGACGTCCAACGCCCCCTCGTCGCGGGTCGACCGCCTCTCAACGAAGTATCGCCAGGATCATCAGAACCCGATCAACCACGTGCTGCACGTGTACGTCGGCTGGCCGATCTGCGCGCTGGGCGTCCTGCTCCTGCCGTTTAACTATGTCTGGACCGTCTGGGCGTTCCTGGCCGGCTACGCGGTGATGTGGACGGGCCACTTCGTCTTCGAAAAGAACATCCCGACCGTGCTCAAGCACCCGACGACCCCCTTCGTGATGGCCTGGACCGTCATCAAAAGCCTTGGGGCCGGGCTGGCCGGGCTGTTGCGGCCTCGACGCTGAGGAACGGCCGTCCTCAGCGGAGAACGACCGGGCCTCGTTACGAACCGCCGGGATCGTGGACGACAGTACAGACCTCCGCTTGACAGGGCTCGGATGGCCCGGCTACGATGCCGTTGTGGCTGCCGGACCTGTCTCCGGGCCTTGCGAACCGTCGCCGGGATTTCCCCCACGCCGAGAGGGACGTTCTCCGATGGCCGAGCCGATCCAGTACGAGGATTTCGCCAGGGTGGAGTTACGGGTCGCCAGGGTGCTGGAGGCCCGGCCGCACCCGAACGCCGACAAGTTGATGCTGCTCCAGATCGACCTCGGCGACGAGCAGAAGCAGATCGTCGCCGGCATCCGGCAGCACTACACCCCCGGAACAGCTCGTCGGCCGGAAGATCATCGTGGTGAACAACCTCGCGCCGGCGATGCTCCGCGGCGAGTCGTCCAACGGCATGCTCCTGGCGGCCAGCTTCGGGCGAGAAGGTCGTCCTGCTCGCTCCCGACGATCCCGAGTGCGTGGTCGGCGCCCGGGTCAAGTAAGTATCCGGGTCCGTCCGCACCCGTTGCGATGGTGCAACTTTGGTGGCTGTCGGCGACGCTTGCGGCCTGCCTCGGGACCGGCCCTCCTGGCCCCAGCTTGATCTCATCGCGCAACCACGCATGAGGAGGAGTTCCACGATGGCCTTCGCGACGATCCACTACTTCAGCGACCCGCTCCGCAAGCAATCGGCCTTCAATATCGTCTTCCCCGACGATCCGAACATCGCCCCCCCTGGGCCGTCTTCTACCTGCTGCACGGGCTGAGCGACGATCACACGATCTGGATGCGTCGCACGAGCATCGAGCGGTACGTCGAGGGCTTGCCGCTGGCGGTCGTGATGCCCGATGGCGGCCGGGGCTGGTACACCAACGCCGTCGAGGGGGACGCCTACGAGGACGACCTGATCCAGGAAATCGTCGGCCTGGTCGATCGCACGTTCCCGGTGAAGGCCGAGCGGGCCGGGCGGGCCATCGGCGGGCTGTCGATGGGGGGTTACGGGGCGGTCAAGCTGGGCCTCAAGCACCACGACATGTTCGCCAGCGTCAACTCCCACTCGGGTGCCGTGGGGATCGTTCATCAACCCGCCACGTGATCGCGACACTCGTCCCCGAGTTCGAGCGGATCTTCGGCCCGGAGCCGTCGGGTGGCACCGGAGGACCCGTTCGCATCTGGTCGAGCGGATCGATCACGGCCTCCTCCCGGCCCTTCGGATCGACTGCGGCACCGAGGATTTCCTGCTCGACCAGAACCGGGCGTTTCACGCCCATCTGGAGCACCTGCACATCCCTCACGAGTACGAGGAGTTCCCGGGCGGCCACAACTGGGCCTACTGGGACAGCACGTGCCGCAGGCGATCGCGTTCCATGCACGGAATTTGAATCTGCCGCGGCAGTGCCGAGCGAGTGTCGCCGACCTGGCTCGACTCGCGGCTCGAGGCCCCACGGGAGATCGTACGAGCCGTGCTCCGCGAACTGTCGGTGCAGAACCTGGCTGCTGATCGAGGACGCCCGCGTCGATCTCCAGGCGCGGCTACTGTGCCTGGACCGGAGAGACCGGCGCCGGCAAGAGCCTGCTGCTGACCGCCCTCGGCCTGGTCCTCGGCGGCAAGGCGTCGGCCGACGCTGGTCCGCGCCGGCAAGCCGCGAGGCCCGGGCCGCCGCCGTCTTCGACCTCTCCGATCGCTCGCTGCGGGCCGACGTCGAGGAGCATCCTCGGCGGCGCCCTCGACGACGACCAGCTCGTTCTGACCCGCCGGATCTCCGCCCAGGGCCGGAGCACCGCCCACGCCAACGGCCTGCCCGTGCCGGCGGGCACCCTGCGACGGCTCGGCGAGCGGCTGATCAACATCCACGGCCAGCGCGAGAGCCACGACCTGCTCGACGCCGACCATCAACGACGCTTGCTCGACGCCCACGCGGGGCTCGACGCCACCCTGGCCCGCTACCGAGAGGCTCGACGACGCCCACGACGACCCTGCGACGCCGACGGCTCGCCCTGATCGAGGCCGCCGATCGTCGGGCCCGCGAGCGCGACCTGCTCGCCTTCGAACGTGACGAGCTGGCCGCCGCCGATCCCCAACCCGGCGAGTACGACGAGCTGGGCCGCGAGGCGCACCGGCTGGCCAACGCCGAGGAGCTCCGGATCGGCATCGGCCGAGGGGTACGCCCTGCTCTACGAGGCCGACCATTCCGTCCAGGAGATGCTCGGCCGGGTCGCCCGCCGCCTCGGCCCCGCTGGCCGACTCGGTCCCCGAGCTGGCCGAATCGACGGCCGACCTGGAGCGGCTGGCCGAGGAGACGCGCGAGGTCGCCCGTTCCCTGCGACGGTTCAGCCAGACCTGGGAGGACGACCCCGGCGCGGCTCGAGGAGGTCGAAACCCGCCTGGCCCTGTACCGTCGCCTCGTCGGGCCGGTTCCGCTGCGCCCCCGACGAGCTGGCCGCCCGCCGCGAGCAGGTCGAACGCCAGCTCGCCGAGATCGAGCGCGACGAGTCCGACCTGGCCGGCGTCGATGCCCCGCTTGCCGCGGCCTGGCACGGCGCTGGCCGACCGCCGCGGCCGAACTGTCGGCCGCCCGTCGCAAGGCGTGCAAGGCGTTCGCGAAGGCCGTGCAGGCCCAGCTCAAGGACCTGAGCCTGGGCGAGGCCCGGCTGTCCGTCGAGGTCGAGACCGATCCCGCTCGGCGACGACCCGACCGCCGCCCCGCCCCCGGAGGACGGGGCCGATCGCGTCGAGATCGTCTTCACCCCGAACCCCGGCGAGCCCCCCCGCCCGCTGCGCAAGATCGCCTCCGGCGGCGAGCTCTCGCGGGTGACCCTGGCGATCAAGACGGTCCTGGCCGGGGCCGACCGCGTGCCGACGCTCGTCTTCGACGAGATCGACACCGGCGTCGGCGGCCGGCTGGGCTCGGCGCTCGGCAAGAAGCTGGCGGCGCTCTCGCGGCACCACCAGGTCATCTGCGTGACCCACCTGCCGCAGATGGCCAGCTACGCCTCCCATCAGTGGGTCATCCGCAAGCACGATCGAGCAGGGCCGAACCCGCACGACGATCGCCCCGCTGGGGGAATCCGACCGCGTCGAGGAGCTCGCCGCGATGCTCCGGGGCGACTCCGCCGCCGAGGGCACCCGACAGGAGGCCCAGGCCATGCTGGCCGAGGCCCGGAACGGCCGATGAGCAACCCTGGTCGTCATGACTCCGCCGGGCCTGACCGAACCGACCGAGCCCGGCGCCGCGGCTTCGTCGGACTGCTCTGGGTCATCCTGCTGATCGCCGACCTCGCCCTCGTGGTCCGCTTCGGCCCCGACGTCCCCCGCTGGGACGACTTCGACGTGGTCCCGGTCCTGACCGGGGACGCAGCGCTGTCCGCCGGCTGGCTCTGGTCCCAGCACAACGAGCATCGGGTCCCCTTGCCCCGTCTGGTCCTGCTCGCGGCCTATCGGCTGAGCGGGCCTGGATTTCCGGGCGGGCATGGTCGTGTCGCGTCGCCGCCCTGGGGATCGCCGCCGCCGTGCTGCTGTTCGGCGTTCGCCGCGTCCGGGGCGGCTGGCGGTACGCGGACGCGTTCCTGCCGATCCTCCTGATGGACCCGGCGCATCACGCCAACCTGCTCTGGAGCTGGCAGGTCCAGTTCACGCTCTCGACGCTGGTCGTCTGCGCCTTGCTCGCGCTGCTGGTCGGACAAAGAAAGCCCATCCGACCACCACGGGCCCTCCTTGGTGGACTGCTCCTGGCCTTGCTGCCGCTCTGCGGCGCCAACGGCCTGGCGCTGGTCCCGGCGCTGGCGCTCTGGTTCGTGCTCAATCGGGATCGTGCGCGGGCGGGAAGGGGACCGGACGGCCCGTCGCGACGGGTTACTCAACGCCTTCGCGGCGATCCCCGCCCTGGTCGTGACAGTCCTCTACTTCGTGGGATACGAGCCGACCCGTGGCCCATCCCGAATCGGCCGGCATCCTGGAGGCGCTACGGGCCGTCGCCCAGTACCTCGCCATCGGGTTCGGCCCGGCGGTCGTTGAGGTCTGGTGGGGGTTCGCGACCGCCGTCGTGGTCCTGAGCGTCGTTGTCGTCGCGATCCTGCTGCGCGGATCGTGCTCCGGTCTCCCGATCGGCTCCGGTCCCTCGGGCTTCTGCTCTTTCTCGCCGCGGAGTTCAGCCTGGCCCTCGGGCTCGGGTGGGGCCGGGCGGGGTCGGGCGCCTGGCCGGGCTGGAGGACCGCTACGTCACCCTGGCCGCTCCGTTGCTGTGCGGGCTGTACCTTGCCTGGGCGCTGGCGGCCCCGGAGGCCGTTGGTCGGTTTGTCGCGATGAGCCTGTTCTGCGCCGGGATTGCTCTGCTCTGGCCCAACACCGAGAGGGCCATCGAGACGGGTCGAGACCTCCGCGAACACACGACGGCGTTCGAGCGCGACCTGGGCTCCGGCATGCCGACGTATGCCCTCGTGCGCCGGTACTCGCCCTATCTGCATCCGTCCCAGGATGTTCTGAGCCGGGAACTCGACGCTCTACGCACGCATCAGATCGGGCGGTTTCGCGACCTGCGGCCCAACCCTCCGTTCGAGGAGGTTCCGCTTCCCCTCGATCCGGTCGATGTTCGGCTGGCTCGCTGGAACGAGGGCACCGTCGAGGTGACCGGCGTGGACCCGCAACTGACCTTCGCCCTGCCCGAGTCCAGGTATGTGGCCGGGGTTCGATTGCGGTACAGCCACGAGAACGCGGCCGGCGCGCCGGCCCGGTTCCAGCTCTCTTGGAGCCAGCCCGGACAGCCCGGTTTCCCCGCCTCCCAGCGCTACGCCAACTGGGCCTTGCCGACCGGCCCGGACCACACCACAACCATCTGGATCGACGCCCCCGTGGAGCGGCTCCGGATCCAGCCAGACAACCGGCCGGGCACCTTCCGCCTGCACGAGATGACCCTGCTGGTACCAGGGCAAAGGCCGGATTGAGCGGGTTGGGCGGCCTGGGCGGTCGAACCTCGGTGTTGGTGTTTTGGGCCGGTTGAAGCGGTCCAGGTCGGCCGCAAACCGCGAGAATCGAGCCGTTTCGCGGCACGGCGGGGCCAGGCAGCGGGCCTCGCGCAACTGTTGCTGTTGTTCCAAGGGTCGATGCGATCAGCCGGATCTACAGTCGTGGCCAGAAGATCGGTCGTACGCCCAGGGCGATCAGGAGCCAATCGACCATCAGGAACACGATGGTGAGCAGGCCCCCCCAGAGGGTGAGCAGGCCGAGGCCGAGGGTGAGCAACCGGACAACTCCCCGGAACGATGATGACGCGGTTCGCCACAACGTCGCGCGGGGCTCCAGATCGAGCGTGTGGAACGTCAACCAGCCCAGGACCGCCGACGCGACGAACAGGCCGACGTGGATCTCTCGACCCAGCAACCACAGCACCAGCGCGACGACGGCCACCGCCGCCAACATCGCCCCGAGGCCCAGTCGCCAGCGCCGTTTGGGTGACTCAAGTGAGAGCGGGCCAGGGAGTTCCGACGCCAGCCACCAGAGCAGCCCGCACACGGCGAGCGAGTGGTCCACCTTGCCGTCTCGGATCAGGGCGGGGACCTGCTCGGCAGGGACCAGTTCGACCGCAACCTCTTCCGAGTGATCGAGTTCGGGTGTCGCCACCAGCCGGGCGTTGGAGATCAGGATCGTCGTGGCCTTCGACGACAGGATCGATGGGTTGGTCCACACGGTCCCCAGGACGCGGGTCGGGTCCCCCTCGTAGCCGGTCTCCTCGCGGAGTTCCCGGGCGCCGGCGACACACGGGTCTTCCCCCGGGTCGATCAGGCCCCCCGGCGTCTCCAGGCTGTCGTGCCGCGATCCGGCGCGGAACTGCCGGACCAGGATGACTTGACGATCGGTCGTCAGGGCCACGACGTTGACCACGTCCGCCAGCCGGAGGACGTAGTAATCGTGGGCCTTCCCGGTCGCACGCGAACGGAACCGCTCGCGACGGAGCCGAAACAGCCAGTTCTCCTCGAGCGTC
Source organism: uncultured Isosphaeraceae bacterium (assembly GCA_963779675.1). Lineage (GTDB taxonomy): Bacteria > Planctomycetota > Planctomycetia > Isosphaerales > Isosphaeraceae > CAVZZM01. Next base: position 170,273 of record CAVZZM010000006.1, on the reverse strand, counting down.
TGGTCGTGCTCGGGCTCCGCGACCCAGGAGGCCGCCGTGGGCAGGGTCGGCCCCGAGTTTTCGTTAACGTCGTTTGTCGGCAAGGGATCGGACATGAAGGAGCCGTTGGAAACCGGGTGTCGGTGAAATCCTTCTCAGGCGAGCAGAACCTCGTCAATCAGCCGGGCGACGCCGTCGTTGTCGTGGTCGTCGGTGACGTGGTCGGCGACCTCCAGGACGGCCGGCGGGGCGTGGCCCATCGCGACGCCCAGGCCCGCCCCCTGGATCATCGGCACGTCGTTCATGTCGTCCCCCACCGCGCAGATCTCCTCGGCGTCCACTCCCCAGTTCTCGGCCAGGTGGAGCACGGCCGACCACTTGCTCGCGGCCGGCGAGAGAACCTCGCACATGGTGCCGGCATAACGGGGGCTCTTCTGGACAAAGGTTCGCACGCGCTCCGGGCAGGATCGCTTGCAATGCCTCCTCGAAGGCCAGCATGTCCGACCGCGTCCCCACCATACACAGGTGGAAGTGGGCGTCTGGAGGACTGTTGGTGTTGTCGGACAGTCCGACGGTCCCCTGGCTGGAGGGGCGGCCGGTTGCCATCATGGCCGCCGGTTCGATCGCCCCGGCGCGGGCCATCCAGGACGGGTCGATCCCCGCGTGTTCCCGGTTCCGCCGGATGTACTCATCGAAGAGTTCGCGCCGGACGGATGGACGGCGATCAGGAAGTCGATCGGATCGTGCCCCGGGTGGTCGAGGAACGAGATCGCCGGCTCGTCCCGATCCTGGAAGAACTGAACAACCTCACGGACGAGGTCCCCATCGAGATCGGCCCGCCAGAGAGTGCGGCCGTCAAACGGGTCTTTCACCAACGCGCCGGAGTTGCAAACCAACGGGGCGTCGAGGCCCAGGCTCGAGGCCACCGGCCGCGCCCGGCGATACCGACGGCCGGTACAGAGAACCGGGCGCATCCCCGCCGCCGCGGCGCGGGCCACGGCCGCCGCCGTGGACGGTCTGAGGTGGCTGTTCCGATCCAGCAGCGTGCCATCGACGTCCAGGGCCAGGACCTTGAACCGTCGGGACGTGGTCGGCGGGGTCGCGGGTGCGGCCAAGGGTAGCATCTCCACGGGCAATCCCAATCAAATCACCGGAGGCGTCGTGTCGGGAACGCCCTCATCCTACCCGACCGCGCCGATTTGCGTGAGCCCGACCGCGAAGGCCCCGGCTGTCCGTCGCGGAACCTTGGCGTGCCCGGACATGGGCCGATACAATGCCAGGCGCGGTGGGCAGTGGGCAGTGCGTGTACAAGAGAGACGGTTCTTGTAGGGTGGGTGGAGTCCTCGGAACCCACCGTCAGTCGGATTGGTGGGTTCCGAGGACTCCACCCACCCTACCCAACCAGAAATGGTTTCGACGCGGAGGATTGGCCACGATGCGGGTTCGATCGCGATCTCTCTCGATCACGCTGATGGTGTTGACGCTTGTCGCATGGCTTTCTGGTTGCGACGGCGGCGTGGGCGTTTCCTCGGCGAGCCGATCCAAGGCCCCCCGTCCCCAGCCCAGGAGCGTTGAGGAGATCGTGATGGTCTTGCCCCCTCGGCCGTCACCGCTCGATCGCCTCTGGGTCCGGATGGCGGAACTCGAAGCCGGGAACTCTCTCACCATCTTCACCGTGAAGGAACCGGATGCGGGGGCCCCGCCGCAGGCCCAGGCGGACCTGGTCCGGGCCGTTGCGGATCGGTCGGCGGCCGCGGTGATCGTCGTACCGGGCGACCCCGAGAGCCTCGCGTCGGCGTTGAGCGACGTTCGGGATCGGGGCGTGACGCCGATTTTGCTGGGGACCTCCGTCCCCGTGCCGGGCAAACCGATCACGGTCGTGAGGATGAAGCCGATCGACGAACTCGCGACGGAACTGGTCTCCGCCGTGCTCGAGGACGCGGCCAGGGCGGACCTGGCGACGTCCGGGCCGGCCCTGATCCTGGCGACCGATAGCGTCGCGAAGGAAGTCACCAGGCCGCGTGCCGAAGCGCTGCGGATTGCGCTGGAGTCGAAGGGCGTGACCGTGAAGCCCATCCTTTTCCTCGGGATCAACACCCCCGCCGAGGAGCAACTCGACGCCGCCCTGGCGGCCGAAGACCCTCCGATCCTGCTGTTTGGCACCGATGACATGGCGACCACGACCGCCGTCGAACATCGCGCCGACATGGCGACGGTCGCGCAGCCGGGGCTCCTCATCGCCGGGTTCGCCGATCAGCCGGACACCCTGACCGGGATCGATTACGGAATGCTGAATGCCGCCGTCGAGGCCAACCTGCCGGCGCCGGCCCGTGAAGCGGTACGGGCCGCGCAAAAGGCCATCCGTGGTGAGGCCCTTCCCGAGCAGATCGTCACCCCGTCGCCGATCCAACGCGCGACCGGCCCACCCCGAGGCGAGTCCTTCCCGAAGCTCCGCCTGCGACCGCCCGATGTCATGTCGCCCGGCGAGGCCCCGCCGGAAGGCGGGTGAGTGATCCCGATCCCAACGCCGTAAAAAGGAGGCTCCTCGCTGATCTCCACCACGAGACAGCCCGGCGGTGAAGCGCCTGGGGCATGAAAGATAAGACTCGTGCCCTGGGATCTGAGATTGCTTTTATCACATGAATATGCACATCATTATCAGTTTCGGCCCGCAAGGCGATGCCTTCGCGCTCGTCAACGGCGACTGAGGAGTGAACATGAACAAGATGACCACTTGCCTGTGGTTTGACCGCGGCAAGGCCCGCGAGGCGGCCGAGTTTTACGCGAGCGTGTTCCCCGACAGCCAGGTTGGGGAGGGCCATGCCTCCGCGGCGGACAATCCTTCCACGAAGGCGGGCGAGGAGCTCACCGTCGAGTTCACCGTACTGGGTCAGGCGTTCATCGGCCTGAATGGCGGGCCGCATTTCAAGCCGAACCAGGCGGTCAGCTTCATGGTCCTGACCGAGAACCAGGACGACACCGATCGTTACTGGAACGCGATCGTGGGAAATGGCGGCGAGGAGAGCCAGTGCGGCTGGTGCAAGGATCGCTGGGGCTTCTCCTGGCAGATCACGCCGCGCGTGCTGCTCGAGGCGACAACCGACCCGGATCGTGCCGCCGCGAAGCGGGCCATGGACGCCATGATGACGATGAAGAAGATCGACATCGCCACGATCGAGGCCGCGCGCCGGGGCGAAGGCCGATGAGTCAGGTCACCGGCGGCGTTTTCTGGTCGCTCGACAAGTTCACGCGGCCACGCCGGGTCGCGTGCGAAGGCGGTGGGGATCCGCGAGATGTCTCGTAAAAAGCGGTCGAGATCGAGGAGGAAACGGCACCGTCTCGACCTCATCCCGCCCTTGCGTTCCGATGAGACAGGGGGATGGCTCACGCAACGTCTCCGCATTTCCGTTGCGGCTTCGCGACGTTGCGTGAGACTTCCTCGACGGACGCTTCCCACGGCTCGATGTAGGCATGAGGAGAATGCCTGGCCTACAAAAGCGGCCCGGTGAAGACGGCAAGCCCGATCAACGCGCGCGGCGGCCCCGGACACTGTGCGGGAAGAGGGACTCCTGGTCGAGCCAGCCGTCGGGGGTGAACGGCACCTCCTGATCGTCCGAATCCAGGACGAGGTGGGGATGGGCGGCGACCTCCTCCCGCAGCGGTCGGGTGACCCAGAGGGTGTCGAGTTCCAGGGTGTTCGGGATCAGGACCATCCGGGCGGCGGACGGTTCGATGCGCCAGCATGTGTCCAGGCAGGCGGCGAACACGTCGCGGTCGGTCGGCAGGGTGATCGGGATGCGGGCGCGTTCGAGGAAGCAGGAGGTCAGGGTGTTGATCTGAAACGGTAAGAGGTCCAGCTTCGTGACGAGCCGTTCGGTGGTCAGGTCGGCGAAGCCGATGCCGACGATGTTGCCGTGGCTCTCCTCGGAGGCGTCGAGCACCCCGAGCCGGGTGATCCGGGGCCGTTCCAGGTCGGGTTGCGTCTCGATCATCCGACGACCGATGACGTTCGGGTCCATCCCGGCGCCGGAATAATTCTTGCCCAGCTCGCCGACGATCAGCACGTCGATCTGATCGAACGGCAGACGGCCCATCAGCTCGCGCGCCTGCCGAAGCAACCGGGGTTCCACCTCGAAGATCGTCTCGGGTTCGACGGCCGCGATCTCGGCGGGCTGGTCCTCGGCGTTCTCGACGATCGCGATGCCCAGGGCGAATTTCGTCTTTTCGAGCAAGATGCGACCGACGGCCGGCAGCACCTCGGTCATGCCGCGCAGGCCGAGCTTGTGGACCTGCTCGGCCCCTTGCCGTTTGCCGAGGCCGATCACCAGCATCTTGAGGATTCCCGACTCGTGAGCGCCGACGAAGTCGGTGTGCGGCTTGACCCGGTTCAGCAGGACGATGCCGTCGGCCTCGTGGGCGTTCCGGTCGAAATGGATCGGCAGGCCGATCGGGCTCGTGCCGAGGATGACCGTGTCCATGTCGGTACGGACCTCGACCCCCATCGCCTCCGGGGTGATCCCGTAACCAGCCAGCAGCTCGCGCTGGCCCTCGGCGGTCGCGCCGCCGTGGCTGCCCATCGCCGCGACGAGGAAGGGCCGGAAGCCCATCGCCGTGAGAGTGTCGACGGCCGATCGGGCGACCGTCGCGATCGCGCCGATGCCCCGGCTGCCGACCCCGACCGCGACCCGGCCCCCGGCCGGCACGCGGTCGCGCAGCCGACTCCCCTCGATCAGTCGGCGGACGGTCCCCGCCACGTCCTCGACGCGGGGCTGGGGGACGTTCTGACGGACGCGGGCGATCGGCGGAACGGTCATCCGGGCGGTCCCTCGATGTGAGGAGTGTTAGCCGGCGGAGAGAGAGACGGAAATCCACGATAGGCCCCGCCTGCGAACCCGTCAACCAGACCGGCCTGGCCCCCCAGGGGTCGTTTCGCGATCGGTCCCGGGAGAGTGACAGGCGTGGAATGCATCGTCCGCGCCGATCCGGTACAGTGACAGGCGTCCTGTTGACCAATGCACGCCGGCGCGAGTTCGGTTGCGCCGGGTCGAACCCGACCGTGGCCTGGGGATCAACGCCATGAATGCGTTCGCCTTGATGCTGGCCGGAATCTTGCCGATCGCTCAGGGGGCCGACCTTGAGGAGATCATGACCAGCCCCATCGGGACCGGCCAGCCGGGGTATTCCGGGGACGGCGGCCCGGCCGACAAGGCCCAGCTCAACAGTCCCTTCGACGTGGCCTACGACATCGCCGGAAACCTCTATATCTCCGACACGTCGAACCACTGCATCCGCCGGGTGGATGCCCGGTCGGGGATCATCACGACGGTCGCGGGCATCGGCGAGCCCGGCTTCTCCGGCGACGGTGGCCTGGCGACGGCGGCCCGGCTGAACGAGCCGTATGGCCTGGCGATCGACGCGCGGGGGAACATCTATTTCGCTGATCGTCTGAACCGTCGCGTCCGCCACATCGCGGTGGACACCGGCATCATCACCACCATTGCCGGCAACGGCACCGATCGCGATTCCGGCGACCGCGGGCCGGCGACGGAGGCCGGCATCGTCGAGCCCAACGGCCTGGCGCTCGACGGCCGGGGGCGGCTCTACATCGCCGACGTCGCCGGGCACCGCGTTCGCGTCTACCAGGTCCCGACCCAGATTCTCGAGAGCTATGCCGGCACCGGCCAGCCCCGTCACGAGGGCGATGGCGGCCCGGCGGAAGCGGCCGCGCTGTTCGGCCCCCGCGCCGTGGAGGTCGGCCCCGATGGCACGGTCTACATCCTGGAGCGCAACGGCAACACGCTACGGGCCGTCTCGCCCGTCGATGGCGTCATCACGACGGTCGCCGGAACGGGCAAGAAGGGTTACACCGGCGACGGCGGCCCGGCCCGGGACGCCACCTTCAACGGCCCCAAGGAACTCGACATCGACAACGACGGGAACGTGTTCATCGTCGATACCGAGAACCACGCCATCCGCCGCATCGACGCCAGGACCGGGGACATCACCACCGTGGCCGGCAACGGCCACGCCGGGGGTGGAGGCGACGACGGCTTGCCGACCGATGCCCAGCTCGACCGTCCTCATGGGGTCGCCGTCGGTCCCGAAGGCGTCTCCATCACCATCGGTGACACCAACAACCATCGCGTGCGTCATGTCGGCCCCAGGCCCTGATTGGAGATCGCTCGAGCTTCAGGACGGATGTAAGACCGATCGTGTCGGGTGGGTTCCGTGGTCGCTCCACCCACCCAACGCCGGGTCGAACGCGCTCACGCACCCTCTCAGCGTCGTTCGGCGGCCCGTCGATCCTTGGCGAGTTCGTGGGGCTCGATGTGTTCGAAGTCCGGCGGGTTGGTCGAGTCGATTTTCTGGCCCTCGTTGTTGCCCATCGGGGAGGCATTCTCGATGACCTTGTTCATCTGGCCGGCGGCCAGCAGGATCAGGGCGGAGAGCCAGAACCAGAACAGCAAGATCATCACGCCGCCGAGCGACCCATACGTTTCGTTGTAATTCGCGAAGTTCCGCACGTAGAGGCCGAAGCCATACGTGGCCAGCAGGAACAGGAGTGATCCGAAGAGGCTTCCCGGTGTGATCCACTCCCAGCGGGTGTCGGCGTCCGGGGCGACGTAGAACACCAGCGCGAAGCTCAACAGGACCATCATCCAGATCACCAGCCAGCGGACGATCGTCAGCAACCAGGAAACGGCCAGGCTCTCCAGCCCCATCCAGTCGAGGATGACCGGCCAGGCCGCGATCATCACCAGCGCCACCACCAGGATGACCGCCTGGATCAGCGTCATCACGATGGCCAGCACCCGGGTCTTGACCATCGACCGGGTTTCCTCGACACCATAGACCGCGTTCATCGCGTCGATCACGGCGACGAACAGGCTGGAGGCCAGCCAGATCGAGATCAGCACGCCGAAGGAGAGCAGCCCCGAGGGGGGGTTCTCCTGGATGCGCGCGAATCTGGTTCTGGAAGATGTCGTAGCTCTCGCTCCCGAGCGACGACTTGACGGTCGTCTCGAACTGTTCGACCGACATGTTGCCGATGCCCTGCTCGCCCGAACGGCCCGTCAGGTCGGGCAGGGACTGGACCGCCAGGGTGATCATCAGGGCCAGGAATGGCACCAGGGCCAGCATCGCGTAGAACGCGACGGCCGCGGCGCGGGTCATCAGCTCGTTCTCCGTGACCTTCTTGTAGGTCCGCGTCATCAGCCCGCGGAACCCCAGACCGCCAAGGCTCCATGCCTCCTTCAGGCGGATCGGAGGGAATCTCATGGGAACCTCCAGGATATCGAGACATGCGTCGTGTCGTGGGCAACAAGACGACCTCCGCCGATCCGTGATACCTCTTCAAGGCGAACCGCCGGCGCGAGGCGCGATGCGTCTCGATCGCCGCATTCGGCGTGCCATCAGGGATCGGCACGGAGATCGCCGCGATCGTGCGACGACGCGACGGCCTCACTGGAACCGCAGGATCGGCTGATCGACCGCCAGGCTATCGCCCGGCTTGGCCAGGATTTCGGCGACAAGAGCAGTCGTCCTCGGCTTTCAGGATGTTCCGCATCTTCATCGCCTCGATCACCGCCAGGGTCTCGCCGGCGCGCACCTCCTGGCCCGCCTCCACCGCGACCTCGGTCAGCAAGCCGGGCATGGGCGAGAGCAGAAACTTCGAGAGGTCCGGCGGGGGCTTCTCGGGCATCAGGGCCAGCAACTCGGCGGCCCGCGCGGTCATGACCACGGCGTCGACCTGCGTGCCCCAGTGAATCAGCCGGTACGTCAGGCCGATCCGCTCGATCTGGAGGCAGATCGGGTCGCCGTCCCAGGTGCCCCGGAACAGGAGGTCGCCGAGCTTCCAGTCGGACCGGATCGTATGGAGTTGACCGTCCTGGACCACGTCGCAGCCGCCGTCCACCAGCGTGAGGGCCAGGTCGATAGCGGCTGCCCCTGCATCAGGACGACCCACTCCGTTCCGACCCGACGCTCAAGCCCCTTGAGCTGCCCGGTGATCTGCACCGCGCGTTGAATGTAGCGTCGGCGCGCATAGGCGGCGACCGCCGCGAGCAGCAGCGGATCTTCGTGGACCAGGTTCGCGGGATGGAACCCGTCGGGGTACTCCTCGGCGAGGAAGCCGGTGTGGAACCGGCCGTCGACGAAACCGGGGGTGCCGCGTCAGCGCCGACTGGAAGGCGATGTTCGATCGAGACGCCCCGGATCACGAAGGCGTTGAGCGCATCGTGCATCCGGTCGATGCGCCTCGTCGCGGGTCGCGCCGTGGGTGATCAGCTTGGCGATCATCGAATCGTAATGCATCGAGATCTCGGCCCCTTCGTGGACGCCGGTGTCCACGCGCACGGCACCCGGCTCGTCTTCGGGTGGCAGAAACCGGACGAGCCGGCCGGTGGAGGGCAGGAAGCCGCGGAACGGGTCCTCGGCGTTGATGCGGCACTCGATCGCCCACCCCTCGCGGCGGACCTGATCCTGCGTGAACGGCAGCGGCTCGCCCGCGGCGACGCGGATCATCAGCTCGACCAGGTCGAGCCCGGTGATCATCTCGGTCACCGGGATGCTCGACCTGAAGCCGGGTGTTCATCTCCAGGAAATAGAACGCTTCGGTCATTCGCCGACGACGAACTCGACGGTGCCGGCGGACTGGTACGCCACCGCCCTGGCCAGGCGCGACCGCCTGCTCGCCCATCGCCCGCGCGTCGGCTCGTCGAGGAACGGCGACGGGGCCTCCTCGATGACCTTCTGGTGCCGGCGCTGGATCGAGCACTCGCGCTCCCAGAGGTAGACGACGTTGCCGTGCGCGTCGCCGAGCACCTGGATCTCGATGTGTCGCGGTTCCTCGATGAACTTTTCGAGGAAGACGCGATCGTCGCCGAAGGCGTTTCGCGCCTCGGCCCGGCAGGAGGTGAATCCCTCGGCGGCCTCGATCGTCGTCGCGGGCGACCCGCAGGCCCTTGCCGCCGCCGCCGGCCGACGCCTTGATCATCACCGGATAGCCGATCCGAGCGGGCGATCGCGACGGCCTCGCCGGGCGTCTCGATCGGCTCGTTGAAGCCGGGAATCGTGTTGACGCCCGCCTCGCGCGCGAGCCGCTTCGAGGCGATCTTGTCGCCCATCGCGGCGATGGCGTGGGGCTTCGGGCCGATGAAGACGATCCCCTCGTCGTCGAGCCGTCGGGCGAACTCCTCGTTCTCGGAGAGGAAGCCGTAGCCCGGATGGACCGCCTCGGCCCCGGTCTGCTTGCAGGCGGCGATGATCGGGTCGATCGCCAGGTACGAATCCTTCGATGGTGGCGGGCCGATGCCGACCGCCTCGTCGGCCAGTTCGACATGCAGCGCGTCGCTGTCGGCCTCGGAGATAGACGGCGACGGTCGCGATGCCCATCTTGCGGGCGGTCTTGATGACGCGGCAGGCGATCTCGCCGCGGTTGGCGATCAGGATTTTCGAGAACATGGAGGGCCTCGATGACGTTCAATCGCGGGCGAATGCCGTGTCAACAGGATCTACAAGGGGATGTTGCCGTGCTTGCGCCAGGGGTTTTCCAGTTTCTTGTTCCGGAGCATCGCCAGCGACCGGCAGATGCGCTTGCGGGTCTCGTGCGGCAGGATCACGTCGTCGATGAAGCCGCGGTGGCCGGCGATGAACGGGTTGGCGAACTTCTCGCGGTACTCCTGCTCGCGGGCGGCGATGCGCGTCCGGGTCGTCCTTCTCCTCGCGGAAGATGATCTCGACCGCACCCTTCGGCCCCATCACGGCGATCTCGGCGGACGGCCAGGCGAAGTTCACGTCGCCGCGCAGGTGCTTCGAGGCCATCACGTCGTAGGCCCCGCCGTACGCCTTGCGGGTGATCACGGTGACCTTCGGCACGGTGCACTCGGCGTAGGCGTAGAGCAGCTTGGCACCGTGCTTGATGATCCCGCCGTACTCCTGGGCCGTGCCGGGCATGAAGCCGGGAACGTCCACGAAGGTGACGATCGGGATGTTGAAGGCGTCGCAGAACCGGACGAACCGGGCCGCCTTGATCGCGCTGCTTGATGTCGAGGCAGCCGGCCAGCACCAGCGGCTGGTTGGCGACGAAGCCGACCGGCGTGCCCGTCCATGCGGCCGAAGCCGATCACGATGTTCTGGGCGTGGTCGGGCATCAGCTCGAAGAAGTCGCCCTCGTCCACGACCTTGAGCGATCAGTTCCTTGATGTCGTAGGGCTTGTTCGGGTTGTCGGGCACGAGCGTGTCGAGCGACAGCTCGATGCGGTCGGCCGGAGTCCTCGGTGGGGACGACGGGCGGCTTCTCGCGGTTGCTCGACGGCAGGAAGCTGAACAGGCGGCGCGTCATCATCAGCGCCTCGACGTCGTTCTCGAACGCCAGGTCGGCCACGCCGGATCGGGTCGTGTGGCGTGATCGGCGCCGCCGAGTTCCTCGGCGGTCACCTCCTCGTGCGTGACCGTCTTCACCACCTCGGGGCCGGTCACGAACATGTACGACGAATCCTTGACCATGAAGATGAAGTCGGTCATCGCGGGCGAGTACACCGCCCCGCCGGCGCACGGGCCCATGATCAGCGAGATCTGCGGGATGACGCCCGAGGCCAGCACGTTGCGCTGGAAGACGTCGGCATAGCCGGCCAGCGAGGCGACGCCTTCCTGGATCCGGGCGCCCCCGGAGTCGTTGATGCCGATGACCGGGGCGCCCGACCTTCATCGCGTGGTCCATGATCTTGCAGATCTTCTCGGCGTGCGCCTCGGACAGCGAGCCGCCGAAGACGGTGAAGTCCTGGCTGAAGACGAAGACCAGGCGGCCGTTGATCGTGCCGTAGCCGGTGACGACGCCGTCGCCGGGAACGGACTGTCTTTCCATGCCGAAGTCGGTGCAGCGGTGCTCTTGAACATGTCCCATTCCTCGAAGGACTCGGGATCGAGCAGCAGCTCGATGCGCTCGCGGGCGGTGAGCTTGCCCTTGGCGTGCTGCGCGTCGATGCGTCGCTGGCCGCCGCCGAGCCGCGCGGCCGCGCGCTTCTCGTCGAGCTGGCGGATGATCTCGTGCATGAAAACCTCTCCGGGAATGTCCGGGATGTCTGGGTGGCCGGGGCAAAGTCTTCGTGCCCCGGAAGGCTCTGGGGCGGCGTTGTCCCCGCCCGGGGCACGAAGACTTTGCCCCGGCCACCCAAACTAATCTACCCTGCGGATTTTCATTGACATATTCTCAAAAATTAACTTTGAGTTTCTGCGTTTGGGGCACGAAGACTTTGCTCCGGCCACCCAGCCGATGGATCTTCCGGGAGATCGGCAGGTTTCGAATCGCTTCTCATGGGGTCGTGGTGTCCAGTGCATTGAGCAAGCGACGCGCGGCGGCGGCCGGGGTCGTCTCGCCCGAGGCCACCGCGCGGCGTGACCGACTCCAGGTCATGCCGGACCTTCGGGTGTTCCCGGAACCGTTGCGCAGGCCGCTGTCGATCAGCGTCCACATCCAGTCGACCGCCTGGGTTCGACGCTCTCGCCGCCAGCTCGCCGCTCTCGGTCATCGTCGTGTGGTAGCGCTCGATCTCGGACCAGAACGTGTCGATCCCCATTCCGGTCGCGGCGCTGACGGTCAACACCGACGGCCGCCAGCGCGGTCGAGTCGCCGTGCAACATCGACAGCGCGCCGGCGAACTGGTGCCGGGCACGCTCGGCCGCGTTCGGGTCGATGTCGGCCTTGTTGATGACGATGATGTCGGCCAGCTCGACGATGCCCCTCTTGATCGCCTGGAGGTCGTCGCCGGCGTTGGGGAGCTGGAGCAGGACGAAGGCGTCGACCATGCCGGCGACGGTCGTCTCGGACTGACCGACGCCGACGGTCTCGACGATCACCACGTCGAAGCCGGCCGCCTCGCAGAGCAGCATCGCCTCGCGGGTCTTCTCCGCCACGCCGCCGAGCGACCCGCGCCGACGGCGAGGGCCGGATGAAGGCGTTCGCCTGCCGGCCGAGCTGCTCCATCCGGGTCTTGTCGCCCAGGATCGAGCCGCCCGAACGGGAGCTCGACGGGTCGACCGCCAGCACCGCGACGCGATGGCCCCGGCGATCAGATGCAGGCCGAGCGCCTCGATGAACGTCGACTTGCCCGACCCCGGCGACCCGCTGATCCCGAGCCGGATCGGCCGCCCGGTGTGCGGCAGCAGCGCCTCAGCACCGCCTCGGCACGGGCCTGATGGTCGGGCCGCGTCGATTCGACCAGCGTGATCGCCTTGGCCAGGGCACGCGGTTGCCGGTCAAGCACGTTCTCGACGAGTGCCCGGTCTTGTGGCTCCAGTGCGACGAGACCATCCTCGGGGTGCATCATGTTGCGATCCGGGTGGCCAGGTTCCAGGCCGTCGCACGCTCATGCGGAGGCCCGGCTCGATCGAATCGCGTCGAGCACCTCCCGGGCACAGACCGGGATCGGCGTGCCCGGGCCGAAGATGCCGGCGACGCCCGCACGTCGGAGAAACTCGTAGTCCTGTGTCGGGATCACTCCGCCGACGAACACGACGATGTCCTCGGCCCTTTGTTCCCTGAGCGCCTGGATCAGCGCCGGCACCAGCGTCTTGTGGCCGGCGGCCAGGGTCGAGACGCCGATGGCGTGGCAGTCGTTCTCGATCGCCTGGCGGGCCGCCTCCTCGGGGGTCTGGAAGAGCGGGCCGATGTCGATGTCGAAGCCGAGGTCGGCCAGCGCCGTGGCGACCACCTTGGCACCTCGGTCGTGACCGTCCTGGCCGAGCTTGGCGACCATCACCCGGGGCTGTCGGCCCTCGCTCACGGCGAAGTCGTCGATCTCGCGCTTCAGATTGCCGCCAGGTCTCATCCTCGCCGAACGCGGCTCCGTAGACCCCGGAGATCGTCTGGCTGGAGGCGCGGTACCGCCCCCAGGCCTTCTCCAGGGCGTCGGAGACCTCGCCCACGGTCGCGCGCTGGCGGATCGCCGGGATGGTCAGGGCGAGCAGGTTCCCCTCGCCGTTGCGGGCGCACTCGGTCAGCGCATCGAGGGCGTGCTGAACGGCCGAGGCGTCGCGCGATGCCCGGATCTTCTTCAGCCGAGCGATCTGCGTTTCGCGGACGGCGGTGTTGTCGATCTCCCGGACCTCGACCGGGTCCTCCTGGTCGTGGCAGTACTTGTTGACGCCGACGATGACGTCCTTGCCGGGAGTCGATCCGGGCCTGCTTCTCGGCCGCGCACTCCTCGATCTTCAGCTTCGCCCAGCCGGATTCGACGGCCCGGGTCATGCCGCCCATCGACTCGACCTCCTCGATGATCGCCCAGGCCGCGTCGGCCATCTCCTGGGTCAGCGTCTCCATCATGTAGGAGCCGGCCCAGGGGTCGACGACGTTGGTGATGTGCGTCTCCTCCTGGATGATGAGCTGGGTGTTGCGGGCGATGCGGGCCGAGAAGTCGGTGGGCAGGGCGATCGCCTCGTCGAGCGCGTTGGTGTGCAGCGACTGGGTGCCGCCGAACACCGCCGCCATCGCCTCGATCGTCGTGCGGACGACGTTGTTGTACGGGTCCTGCTCGGCGAGCGACCAGCCCGAGGTCTGGCAGTGGGTGCGCAGCATCATCGACTTCGGGTTCTTCGGGCCGAACCCCTTCATGATCTTCCACCAGAGCAGCCGCGCCGCGCGGAGCTTGGCGACCTCCAGGTAGAAGTTCATGCCGATGCCGAAGAAGAAGCTGAGCCGGCCGGCGAACTGGTCGACGTCCAGGCCCCTGGCCAGGGCCGTCTTCACGTATTCCTTGCCGTCGGCCAGCGTGAAGGCCAGTTCCAGCGCCTGGGTCGCCCCCGCCTCCTGCATGTGGTAGCCCGAGATCGAGATCGAGTTGAACTTCGGCATCGACGTCGCCGTGTACTCGATGATGTCGGCGACGATCCGCATCGAGGGCTCGGGCGGGTAGATGTAGGTGTTGCGGACCATGAACTCCTTGAGGATGTCGTTCTGGATGGTCCCGGAGAGCCGTTCCGGCGCGACGCCCTGCTCCTCGGCGGCGACGATGTAGCCGGCCAGCACCGGCAGCACGGCGCCGTTCATCGTCATCGAGACCGACGTTTTGTCGAGCGGGATGCCGTCGAAAAGGATCTTCATGTCCTCGACCGAGTCGATCGCGACGCCCGCCTTGCCGACGTCGCCGGCAACGCGCGGGTGGTCGGAGTCATAGCCGCGGTGGGTTGCCAGGTCGAAGGCGACCGAGACCCCCTGGCCCCCGCCGGCGAGCGCCCGCTTGAAGAAGGCGTTGGACTCCTCGGCGGTGGAGAACCCGGCGTACTGGCGGATGGTCCACGGCCGCCCGGCATACATGGTCGCCTGCGGTCCGCGGACGAACGGCTCGAAACCGGGGAGGGTATCGGCGTAGGCCAGATCCTCGGTGTCCTGCTTCGTGTACAGCGGCTTGACGACGATTCCCTCGGGGGTGATCCAGTTGAGGTTGGCGACGTCGCCCCCCCTGGCAACCCGGGCGGCGGCCGTCTCCCAGGCGGCGAGGTTCGAGTTATTCGGCAACGGCTCGCTCATCACAGGTCCTCGGGGGTGGAGGGCCTCGCCCTGGCGCCGGGGTGGTTCCCGATTGTAACATGACGTTATCCCGAGCCCAGGGCCGCCTCCGGGGACAATCCGTGACAGGGCTCATTCCCGGGTTCGACCCGGCATCCGTACCGGGAGGGCGAGGCTCCCGCCGAGCTATCCATCCCGCCGAGCCACCCATCCCGACGGCTCGGCGGGAGCCTCGCCCTCCCGGACGCCGGCTCGGCGGGAGCCTCGCCCTCCCGGACGCCGGCTCGGCGGGAGCCTCGCCCTCCCGAATCTCGACCTTGGAATGACCCTGAATCCGCGCCGCCTGCCATTGAACGGTTCGGGCCGGTGGCCGAGAATGCGGAGGCGCCTGTCCGGCAAGGCGTTGCGCGTCATTCCAGACGATCGGCCCGCGGTTGAGGCGAACGGGGATGTTGAGCCGAACGACGGTGATCGTGGCGGGGGTGCGGACCCCGATGGGTGCCCTGATGGGCTCGTTGTCGTCGGTCCCGGCAACGCGGCTGGGGGCCGCGTGTGTCCAGGCGCTCGTGGAACGCACCGGCATGCCGACCGACCAGGTCGACGAGGTCATCATGGGGAACTGCATCGCCGCCGGGCTGGGCATGAACCCGGCACGTCAGGTGGCGATTCACGCTGGGCTCGCCCCCCGAACCCACGCGGTCACGGTCAACGAAGCCTGCGCGTCCGGGATGAAGGCTGTCATGTTGGCCGACCAGGCGATCCGCCTGGGGGGTTCCGAGGTGGTCATCGCTGGCGGCATGGAAAGCATGAGCCGTTCCCCTTACATGCTGTTGAACGCTCGCGAGGGCCATCGCCTGGGACACGGCGCGTTGCTCGACGCCCTGATCCACGACGGCCTGACCGACGCCTTCACGAACCGGCCACATGGGTGACTTCGCCGAGCAGTGTGCCAAGAAGTTCGACCTGAGCCGTCGGGAACAGGATGATTACGCCGTCCGTAGCCACACCAGGGCCCGCAAGGCAAGTCGGGAGGGCGTGGCTGACGAGGAGATCGTGCCGATCGAGATCAACCGTTCGGGGCAAGACGGACACGATCCGGGTGGACGAAGGCCCGAGCAGGTTCGACGAGGCGAAGCTACGACGCTTGCGGCCGGCGTTCGATCCCGAGGGCACGGTCACGGCGGGCAACGCATCCAGCATCAACGATGGCGCCGCGGCCCTGCTCCTGTCGTCTCCCGAAGCGTGCCGGGCGCTGGGTTTGAGGCCCCAGGCCCGGATCGTCGGATCGGCCCTGTACAGCCGGGAGCCCGAGTGGTTCACAATCGCGCCGATCGGTGCCGTCCGGGCGTTGTTCGAGACGGTTGGATGGAAGGTCGGTGATGTTGACCTCTTCGAGGTGAGTGAGGCGTTCGCGGCCGTCGGCCTGGTGGTCGAGAGGGAACTGGGGCTCCCCGCCGACCGGGTGAATGTCCACGGCGGCGCCATCGCGCTCGGGCATCCCATCGGCTGCAGTGGAGCACGGGTGCTCGTCACGCTCCTGAACGGACTGACGCGGACCGCGGGCCGTCGCGGCGTGGCCACCCTGTGCGTCGGCGGTGGCGAGGGCGTCGCGATGGCCGTCGAGATGCTCGTAAGCGGCCCGGACACAATGGGGACAGGCACCTCGCGGACTCGGAGCCAGTCCCCATTGTGTCCGGCTAAGGAGAGATTTCGATGGACATGCGAGAGCAGGTCGCGATCATCACGGGAGGGGCCGGCGGGATTGGTCAGGCGGTGGCCACCGAACTGGCCCATCGCGGGGCGCGGGGCATCGGCCTGGTCGATTGCAGCGAGAACGTCCTGCGGATCGCCCGCGTCCTCAACGACCGTTGCGGCGGGCCGGTCGTCGAGGGGCTTGTCGGCGACGTCACCGACGACGACTTCCGGCGCCGCTGTTACGACCTGATCAGCGACCGTTACGGCACGCCGACGATCTGCGTCCCGGCCGCCGGCATCACCCGCGACCGTCTGGCGGTCAAGGTGGATGGCCCGACCGGCACCGCCGACGTTTACCCGGTCGAGCAGTTCCGCGAGGTCGTCGAGGTCAACCTGCTGGCGCCGGTGTACTGGGCCCTGGAGCTGATCGCCCGGATCGCCGAGGACCGGGCGCGCCGAGGTTTGAAGCGCTGGGGCCCGGACGAGGGGATTCAGGGGACGGTCGTCTTCATCGGGTCGATCTCGTCGCGGGGAATTCCCGGGCAGCTCGCGTACTCGACGACGAAGGCGGCCCTGGAGGGGACGGCCGCGACCCTGGCGAAGGAGGCCATGTTCCACGGGGTCCGCGCGACGGTGATCCACCCGGGGTTCACCGACACGCCGATGGTCCGGTCGCTGGGGGAGGAGTACATCCAGGCGCACATCCTGCCGCATACGCAGTTGAAGCGATTGATCCGGCCGGAGGAGATCGCGGAGGCGATCGTCTTCCTCATCAGCAACCCGGCGGTCAGCGGCGCACTCTGGGCCGACGCCGGCTGGCACCCCGACGCCTGACGCGAGTGGGAACCCCTGACAGGCGGCCGGACCGAACCCGGGAATGTCGCCGCGAGGACGGGTCGGCGCGTTTGCCAGGGGCTTTCGATCGACTACCATGGTCGTGGTTCGGATCGTCGAGGGCCCGCCGAACGTGCCGTGACCGGACAGGCCCCGACCGCCCCGCGACCCGAGGCGCCGCGATGCGACGCGTGCCGGAGCTCGACGCGCTCCGAGGCCTGGCGGCCTCGGTCGTTCTGCTGTTCCACCTCCGACCGTTGTCCTTCTTCTACGGCTGGGCGGGCGTGGACCTGTTCTTCGTCCTGTCCGGGTACTTGATCACGTCCATCATCCTCCGCCACTGCGACCAGCCCGGGTTTCTCATTCGCTTCTACGCCCGGCGGTCGCTACGGATCTGGCCCATCTACTACCTCGCGCTGCTGGTGCTGGTCGCGATCAACCCGATGCTCCCCCAGCCTCAGCCGACGACGGCCCTGCCGTATTATCTCACCTACACCCAGAACCTCTGGCTTTACTGGACGAACGCCACGGTGCCGTTCCTCCCGGAGTTCGACCACACCTGGACGCTTGCCCTGGAAGAGCAGTTCTACGTGATCTGGCCGGCGCTGGTGTTGTGGGCCGGCCGTCGTCGCGTGGTGCGGCTGTGTCTGATCACGGTGGCGATCGCGTATTATTCACGTACGGGGTTCCTCGGCTGGGGACCGTACTCGGAGCGCATTTTGATCGCCCGTTGCGATGGCTTCGCCCTGGGCGGGCTGCTCGCGGCGCTGCGGGTGATCGACTGGCCGTCGAACCGCGGCGCTGGTTTGTGCCCGGCTTCGCCCTCGTGCTGCTGGGGTCGCTGTGGTATCTCGTCGCCGGGGTGCGCCGTT
Organism: uncultured Isosphaeraceae bacterium; assembly: GCA_963779675.1. Lineage (GTDB taxonomy): Bacteria > Planctomycetota > Planctomycetia > Isosphaerales > Isosphaeraceae > CAVZZM01. Next base: position 152,390 of record CAVZZM010000006.1, on the reverse strand, counting down.
ATGGTCTGGGCTGGTTCGGTTTGCCGACCCCCGCGCATCCGGGGCCGACGATCCTGGCCATCGATCTCCTGTTCTTCGGCCTGATCGGCCTGGTCGCGACCTACGCCGGGTGTCGCGTCCTGGCGCCCTTGCGGTTCCGGCCGCTGGTCTACCTCGGGCAGATCAGCTATGGGCTGTACCTGTACCACTACCCGATCTACTGGGCGATCGATGGGTTCAGCTTCACGTATGACCAGCCGATGTCGACCCGCCTGCTCAAGCTCGCCACCAGCCTGGGCGCCGCCATGCTCTCCTGGCACCTGATCGAAAAGCCGATCCTGGGCCTGAAGGATCGCTTCGCGTATGACCGCCAGCGCCCGGGGCTGACCGCGGGGCCGACCTCTCCGCCCCCCCGACCGTCGAGCAAGTTCCGCCGGCACCATGAGTGGCGATCCGGGAACGACATTCGATGTAAACCTAAGAAGGAGGGGTGGCCGGGGCAAAGTGCAGCGTGCCCCGGTCTGGGAACACGTCGCCATCCGGGGCACGCTGCGCTTTGCCCCGGCCACCCATTCTGTTTCATTTCACATCGGAGATCGTTCCCGGATCGCCGCTGATTGAGCCCGTGCGCTGCTCTTCTTGAGGTCGTCCGCCTATAATACCAGCTCCGTTCCGTGGAACGGCCCTGGTCCCCACGACCGTGGAACCCGGGTCATCGCATGTGCTGGTGCCGCCATCAGGAGAAGACTTGAGGATGTCGGATGTCGAAGAACCGGCGAACCCCCGACGCGAGGCGCTGCGAGGTCGCATCCAGGAGGCCCTTGAGCGCCACGTCCGTCCCGAGCTTGAGGCCGACGGCGTGGACGTGGAACTGGTGGGGATCGACGAGGACGACATCGTCCAGGTGCGCTTGCTGGGTGCCTGCCAGGGCTGTTCGTCGATCACCTACGCGATGACGATGGCGGTCGAGGCGGCGTTAAAATCCCGGGTCCCCGAAGTGCGATTCATCGAGGCGGTCCCCTGAACCACGCAATCATTCCGGAATCACGAGCCATTCCCGGTCCCGAGAGCGCGCCCGAGCCGCCGTGGAGCTGGCCGCGCGCGGCCTATGTGCATGTGCCGTTCTGCGCTCGACAAGTGCGGATACTGCGACTTCGCCTCGCTGGCCGGCGCCGACGATCAGGCCGATCGTTACCTGGATGCTCTGTTACGAGAGATCGCGCTTCGTAATGGCGAGCCGCAAGAGGTGGAGGCGATCTTCGTCGGCGGTGGGACCCCCACGCGACTGACCGCGTCGCAGCTTGAACGCTTGTTGGGGATGATCGCCCGTTGGTACCGGCTCGCGCCGGGCGGCGAGTGGACCGTCGAGGCGAACCCCGGCACGCTCGATGCGGAAAAGGCCGACGTTCTCGTGGCGGGGGGCGTCGGTCGGATCAGCCTGGGCGCCCAGTCGTTCCGGCCGGCCTCGCTCCGTGTCCTGGAACGCAACCATGATCCCGAGGACGTGCCGAGGCCCTCGAACTGGTCCGCCCGCGATTCTCGCAATGGTCGCTCGACCTGATCTTCGGCGTGCCCGGCTCGACCCCCGACGACTGGGCGAGCGACCTTGAAAACGCCCTGGCCCTGGGGCCGTCTCATCTGTCCTGCTACGGGTTGACCTATGAGAAAGGGACAGCGCTCTGGAAGCAATGGAACGCGGGACAGGTCCGCGCCCTGGATGAGGAAGTCGAGCGGGCGATGTACGCGCACACGATCGATCGACTCGACGCCGCCGGGCTGGGCCAGTACGAGATCTCGAACTTCGCGCGACCCGGCCACGAGTCCCGGCACAACCACGTGTACTGGGCCAACGACGCCTATTTCGGCGTCGGTCTGGGGGCCGCCCGTTATGTCCGGGGCGAACGGGCGTCGAACACGCGCGATCTGCCGGCATACCTGCGACGCCTGGAGGCCGGTCAGGACCCGACCGGGCCTCGCGAGCGGCTCGAACCCGAAGACCACGCCCGAGAAACGGCCGTGCTGATGCTTCGTCGCACGGTCCTCGGCCTCGATCGCCGGGATTTCCACACGCGGACCGGCCACGATCTCGACGCCCTGGCCGGCCCGGTGATCGACCGTTACGCGGCCCTCGGGCTGATCGAGGACGACGGCCGCCGGGTGCGGTTCACGCGCGAGGGCCTGTTCGTCGCCGATTCGATCCTTTGCGACCTGCTTTGAGTGGCAAGGGCCTGGCGAACGCTTGACATCTATAGATATCGGGAGTCCTTTCATGAAGTCGATCGTCCCAACCGCAGCGCTGTGGACCTTTGCGGCGTTACTTGGGCACAACGTCAATGCGGCGGGTGGCGAGGAGGGGCGGAACTCCTCCCCGCGGCCGAACATCGTGTTGATCATGGCCGACGACATGGGGTTCTCCGACATCGCCCCCTACGGCGGCGAGATCGCCACGCCGAACCTGCAACGGCTCGCCGACGGTGGGGTGCGGTTCACCCAGTTCTACAATAACGCCAAATGCACCATCACGCGTGCCTCGCTCTTGACGGGATTGTATCCGAGGCAACGGGGTGAATTGCTCAAGGAGAACATGGTCACGCTCGGTGAGGCGCTGCGCGACTCGGGCTACCGGACGGCCCTCAGCGGCAAGTGGCACCTGGGATCGTCGGCCCCTCGGAGGCCGATCGACCGGGGGTTCGAGGAGTTCTACGGTCTGATGGACGGGTGCTGCAACTATTTCGATCCGTCGATCCCGGACCCCGACTTCAAGGGGGGGAAAACGCGCGGTCTCGGCCCACAACGCGGAGCGAATCACGGAATTCCCCGACGATTTCTACACGACCGATGCCATCAGCGACCATGCCGCGACGACCATTCGCCGGTTCGCCGAGGACGACACACCGTTCTTCGTCCACGTTTGCTACACGGCACCGCACTACCCGCTGCAGGCCAGGCCGGAAGACATCTCACGATACCGGGGCCGGTATCAAGCCGGCTGGGACGTGTTGCGCCGTCAGCGCCACGAGCGTCAGCTCGACATGGGCCTTGTCGATCCGTCCTGGGAACTGCCGCCACCTGGGCCGGAGGTGCGACCGTGGGCCGAGGTCGAGAATGTGGAATGGCAGGATCTCCGCATGGCCGTCTACGCGGCGATGGTCGACACGATGGATCAAGGGATCGGCCGCATCCTCTCCGCCCTGGAAGAAACAGGCACGATCGAGAATACGTTGATCCTGTTTCTTTCGGACAATGGCGGCTGCGCCGAGACGCCCGGCGGAGACGACCCCTCCCGCATCCCGGGGCCGAAGGAGTTTTACACGCACTGCGGCCCCGGCTGGCGCATGCAGAACACGCCGTTCCGTCGTTACAAGCAGTGGGTGCATGAAGGCGGCATCGCCACGCCCCTGATCGGCCACTGGCCCGGCGTGATCGAGCCGGGGACGATGACCCGCGAGGTCGGCCATATCGTCGATATCATGCCGACCCTGATCGATGTCGCGGGCGGGTCGTATCCCAACTCACGAGATGGCGAGGCGGTTTTGCCCGTCGAAGGGCTCAGCCTCGTCCCGGTGTTCCAGGGCGACCATCGCGTGGGCCACGAACGTCTTTTCTGGGAGTGGGCCGGAAATCGCGCCGTGCGACAGGGGCGCTGGAAACTCGTCTGGGATCGAACGATCAAGCGCTGGGAACTCTACGACATGGTGGCGGACCGAACCGAGATGCACGACCTGGCCGATGACAACCCGGACCTCGTCGGCGAGTTGCGGGGTGCCTGGGACGACTGGGCACGCCGCACGGGAGTTCGGGAGTGATCGCCTCGACCACCACCAGACGCCCAACGACAGCCAGTACCGGTTCAACGGTTGCCGGTTCGGTTGCCGCCCCGATTGCGGGATGGTCAGCAGCTTCCGCATGCCGGCGACGAGCAATCACTCCGGCGGCGTCAACGCGCTGATTGGTGACGGCTGGGTACGGTTCGTCAAGGACTCGATCCCCCGCAACATCTGGTGGGCGCTGGGCACCCGCGAGGGGAATGAGGCGATCTCGGCGGACCAGTTCTGAATCCGTTGTGACGCGCGGGCCCCACAGGTGCGATTGCAAAGGCCCGGGGCTCGACCATGCGAGCCCCGGGCCGTTCGCGTGCGCCCTGCCGTCGGGTCGGAGCGATCAGTTGGCCGAGATCAGGAAGACCCGCATGCTCATGACCCGCCACGAGTCCCCCTGCTTGAGGCGGACCTGGACGAACGGGTACTTGCCCGGGCTGTTGACGTCGGGCTCGAAGACGCCCTCGGCGAGGAGCAGGTCGGAGGCGATCATCCGGGCGGAGGTCACGGTGTTCCGCGAAGTCGTGCTCTGGTTGCCGTCGTTGAACAGGTCTTGATAGACGGTTTCGATGTCGGCCCGGCCGTCCTTGATCGCGATCTCGTACTCTCCGCTATTCTGGTTCTTGTTGACGAGGAAGAGCTTGGCGTCCTCGGTGAAGGTGGCCGCCATCGCCTGGGCGTCCTTCTTGTCGAACAGGGCCGAACCCTCGCTGAGGATCTTCTGGGCGAGTTGCACGGCCTTGCCATCGGTCCCCTGGGCCCGTGTCACGGCCGGAGCGAGCAGCACGAGAGCGGCGATCAGCCATCGAGTTCGCGTCATGGTGTCATCTCCTTCAAAGTTCGTTCAATTCAGGTCGATCGATCGCGCGACCCGGCGCCGGTCTCACGAGAGAACGGCCAATCGCGGGCCACACGGGCTGATTGTATCAGAATCTCCGGTGGGTGTCCGGGACTCCCCGTTGCGGAATTTCAAGTCGTGGTGTGAGGGAAGGCGGGCCGACGATCAGAGGTAGCCGAGGTCGGCAAGCCGTTGCTGAATCAGCGGCTTCCTGATCTTCGGTATATCCGTCCGACTCGGTCGGGCCGTCGCCAACATCGGAGGGTTCGGGCGGGGGCGCGGCGGAGGCCGCCGGCGGCGGGGCGGCGGACGGGTCGAGAACCTCCGTCAGCACGCGACCGTCCATGTCGGCCGGCACGGGCACGCCGAGCAGGTGCAGGACCGTCGGCGCGATGTCGAGCAGGTCGGCGTCCTGCGAGCAGCGTCGAGCCGTTCTGAAAGGCCGGACCGGCACCGATGAACATGCCTTCCATGCGGTGATCGCCGGTCGGCCCGAAGGCCGGCGAGATCAGCTTGTGGGTCGTGAAGTCGTACAGCCCGATCGTCCGGTACCGCCAGTCGCCGAGCACGACCGTCAGGTCCGGGGCGAGGTGGGCGTGCGGGCCGTCGTACAGCTCCTCGCGCTCGTAGACCCGCTCGACCAGCGGCCCGCCGGTCTCGGGATGGCGGATCTCCGGACAGCTCGGCCTTGAGGTCGTCGAGCAGGGGACGGACGTCCTCCGGCGCGACGCACCCTTGCGGCTGCCGGCCCTTGCTGGTTCACGAAGATCTGGCCGAAGTTCCCCTGGGCGTAGGCTTTGGTCCGCGACCAGTCGATGTGCCGCCGCGAGAGGAACGCGGCATCGGCCAGCCGGTCGAGCACGGTCTTCTGCTTGCCCTGGAACCGGCTGACCCGCGTCTTCGCGCCGCCGAATCGCGCCATCAGCCTGTAGAACGCACTCGGGCGTCACGCCCCGCTTGTAGCACCAGTGCTTCTGCTTGACATAGAAGTGAATCGTCGAGCGCGATGTAGCCCTTTTCGAGCAGCCAGACGTTGAAGTTCACGTACCACTCGATCGGCCCGAAGCCGTGGTCGCTCATCAGGACCAGGGCGGTGTCGGCCGGCAAGGCGGCCTCGATCGCGCCGATGCCGTCGTCGAGCCGTCGCCCAGAAGTCGACGAACCCCTCGCGTACGTCGGCCAGGTCGCGCCCCTGGGCGGCGCCGTGGGTGCGGTCCCAGGCGTGCCAGAACTCGTGCTGGATGCGATCGGTGGCCATCAGGTCGTAGAGGAACAGGTCCCAGGGGCAGCGTTCCATCAGGAACCGGACGGCCCGCAGGTGGTGGTCGAGAAAGGCGGTCAGCGAGCGCAAGGCGTCGGCCTCGTGGCCGCCGTCGTGGACGACCGTGTCCCAGGGCCGGTACGGCTCGCCGAGGTGTTGCTCGAGGTCGCGGAGCAGGGCGGGGTCGCTGGCGAAGTCGGGCGCGTCGGCCGGGGCGAGGAAGTCCCCCAGGAACGACAACCCGGGGACCTTACGAGGCGGATAGCTCATCGGCACCGCCCCCGCGACGCTCGTCTTGCCGTGCCGCGCGGCGATCTCCCAGACCAGGTCGGACCGGATCGACCGCGACGAGTTGACCCGTCCGCCGAGCGGGTTGTGCTCGTGCTCCAGGAACTCGAAGACCCCATGCTTGCCGGAGTTCTTGCCGGTCATGACCCCGGTCCAGGCCACCGGGCTCAGCGGCGGGAAGACCGAACGGAGCGTGCCCTGCGCGCCTCGTTCCTTCAACCGCGCCAGGTTGGGCATGCGCCCGGCGTCGATCAGCGGCCCGAGGATGTCCCACGTCGCCCCGTCAAGCCCCAGCACGAAGACTTTCATCATGTCCCCTCTCGTCCGCGTGACAGGCCGCTCCGAAGGCGGTGTCTTCCTGTCGAGCAAACCACCGTCACGGTTCCCCCCCGCCAATTTCATGCTGAAATCACTGGCAAGTTCGCCCGTGTTCCAGGCAATCGCGACCGCTCCCGATCTTCAATCCGTTGAAGGGCCGGTTTCGCAATTTGACCTAAGTGACTATTCCATAATTTCTAAGGCAACGCGAATCGATTTTATTCCGGGCACGTGCTTGAGATTGGCGTACCAGATGCAAAGGCATCACAACGACCCCATCGGATGTCCGTCTCGACGGATAGCTCACGACGGGCGCCGTGGATCATGAGCGAGCGTCGTTCTCCCTGGCTGTGCCCGGCCCCCTCGGGGGGGGCCGGGCTTTTTCATGGAGTTGCGCGTCAATTATTATCGCATAGACGCAATCGAAAGATGATCCTGATCGGGAATGCCGTGCCCGGGCGATCACGTCACCGCGGTCACGGCCCACTTCCAGTCGCGGACTTCCGGCATGTCCTCGCCGTGTTTGTTGATATATCGTCGATGCTCGATGAGCTTGTCGCGGATCGCCTGCTTGGCGTAGGCAGCCTTCCCGCCGAGCTGCGGCAGGCGATCGACCACGTCTCCGACCAGGTGGAACCGGTCGAGGTCGTTGAGCACGGCCATGTCGAAGGGCGTGGTGATCGTCCCTTCCTCCTTGTAGCCGCGGACGTGGAGGTTTCGGTGGTTGGTCCGCCGGTAGGTCAGGCGATGGATCAGCCAGGGATAGCCGTGGAAGGCGAAGATGATCGGCTTGTCGCGGGTGAACAAGGTGTCAAAATCGTAGTCGCTCAGGCCATGCGGGTGTTCGGTCGCGGGCTGGAGCCTCATCAGATCGACGACGTTGACGACGCGGATTTTCAATTCAGGGATGTGTTCGCGGAGTAGCTGGACCGCGGCGAGCGTCTCCAGGGTAGGCACATCGCCGGCGCAGGCCATCACGACGTCGGGCTCGCTCCTCCGATCGTTGCTCGCCCATTCCCAGATGCCGATCCCAGCCGTGCAGTGCTTGATCGCGTCGTCCATGCCGAGCCACTGAGGGGACGGGTGCTTGCTGGCGACAACCACGTTGACATAGTGCCGGCTCCGCAGGCAGTGGTCCATCACCGAGAGCAAGGTGTTGGTGTCCGGCGGCAGGTAGACGCGGACGATCTCGGCCTTCTTGTTGACCACATGGTCGATGAAGCCAGGGTCTTGATGGGTGAAGCCGTTGTGGTCCTGCCGCCAAACGTGCGAGGCCAGCAAGATGTTCAGCGAGGCGATCGGCCGTCGCCAGGGGATCCCGCTCGCGACCTTCAGCCACTTGGCGTGCTGGTTGAACATGGAGTCAATGATGTGGATAAACGCTTCGTAACAGTTGAACAGCCCGTGGCGGCCAGTCAGTAAGTAGCCTTCGAGCCAGCCCTCGCATTGGTGTTCGCTAAGCATTTCCATGAGGCGGCCTTCCGTCGCCAGATGGTCGTCGGTCGGTATGATCTCGGCCTCCCACTGCTTGTCGGTTGCCTCTAGGACCGCCGTCAGGCGGTTGGATACCGTCTCGTCAGGACCGAAGATGCGAAAATTCCGCCGGTCTTGGTTGAGCCGGATCACGTCGCGGAGGAATTCGCCCAGCGTCCGCGTGTCTTCGTTCATCAGGTTGCCGGGTTGGGGAACCTCGATGCCGTATTGCAGGAAATCGGGCATTCTCAGCTCGTGGAGGAGGATGCCTCCGTTGGCGTGCGGGTTGGCCCCCATACGTCGCTCGCCGCTCGGGGCCAGGTCGGCCAGTTCGGGGATGAGCCGGCCATCCGCGTCGAAAAGCTCCTCGGGCCGGTAGCTCCGCATCCAGCCCTCCAGGAGCTCCAGATGCTCCGGATTCTCCCTTGGCTCGGCCAGCGGCACCTGATGCGCCCGGTAGGTTCCCTCGACGGGCAGGCCGTCAACCTCCTTCGGGCCGGTCCAGCCCTTGGGGGACTTCAGAACGATCATCGGCCAGCGGGGCCGGGTGCTCACGCCCCCAGCCCGGGCATTTCCCTGAATCTGTTTGATCTTGGCGATGGCCCGATCCAGGGTCGCCGCCATGAGCTGGTGCATCACCACCGGCTCATCCCCCTCGACGAAGTAAGGCTCATAGCCGTAGCCTCGCATCAGTTGTTCCAACTCTTCGTGGCTGATGCGGGCCAGCACCGTGGGATTAGCGATCTTGTATCCGTTGAGGTGGAGGATCGGCAGTACCGCTCCATCGTGCTGGGCGTTGAGAAACGTGTTGCTGTGCCAGCTCGTGGCCAGGGGACCGGTTTCAGCCTCGCCGTCGCCGACGACGCAGGCGACGATCAGGTCGGGGTTGTCAAACGCCGCGCCGAAGGAGTGGCTGAGGCTGTAGCCTAACTCGCCCCCTTCGTGGATTGAGCCGGGCGTCTCCGGCGCGACGTGGCTGGGGATGCCTCCCGGGAACGAGAACTGAGTGAACAGCCGCTTCAATCCCGCCTCGTCCTGGGAAATGTTCGGGTAAAGCTCGCTGTATGTCCCTTCCAGGTACGTGTTGGCCACCAGGGCCGGCCCGCCGTGCCCTGGTCCCGAGACGTAGATCATGTTCAGGTCCGACTCCCGGATGACCCGGTTCAGGTGGGCGTAGACGAAGTTCTGGCCAGGAGTCGTCCCCCAGTGGCCCAGGAGCCTCGGCTTGATGTGCTCCGGCTTCAGGGGCTCCTTCAGAAGCGGATTATCGAACAGGTAAATCTGGCCGACCGCCAGGTAGTTGGCGGCCCGCCAGTAGGCATCAAGCTTGTGGAGTTCTTCCGGCGAAAGTGGGGCGTCATGGCTTGCGAGGTTCGGCTTGAGGTTTGTTTCCATGGGATTATCCATAATTTTATGTTCTGTTGATGATTCAGAGTCGGGGAAGACCGCGAGTCACGATCGCCGCGGAGTGAGATGGGCTGCGGCCCGAGCGATCATCGACTCTTCGTCGGTGCGAATGACCCGCACCCGAGTCGTGCTCTCGGCGGACGAGATTAATGGGTTGCCGGAGGCATTCCGCTCCTCGTCAAGAGTGATCCCGAGGAACCCCAGGTCGTCACAAATCCGACGGCGGATCTCGGACGCGTTCTCACCGATTCCCCCGGCGAAGACCAGGGAATCCAGACCGCCGAGCACGGCGGCGAAGGCCCCGATCCCTTTTTTCACGTGATAACAAAAGAGGTCGATGGCCTCGGCCGCTCGGGAATCGACCGCGCGCTGGGCCAAGAGGTCGCGGACGTCGGAACTGGTCTCCGAGACGCCGAGCAGTCCGGACTCGCGATTGACCAAGTTGTCGAACTGTTCGGCCGTCCTCCCTTGGTTCTGAAGGAGAAACCGCACCAGACCCGGGTCAAGGTCGCCGGTGCGCGTGCTCATGATCAGCCCGGAGGCCGGTGTGAAACCCATCGTGGTGTCGATGCTGCGACCATCTCGAACCGCCGCCAGGCTCGCTCCCGATCCGAGGTGGGCAAGGATGACTCGGCCGAGGGCCTCGCCTTCGTCGGCGACCCTGGCCAACTCCTCCATCAGATACGCATAAGACAGACCGTGGAAGCCGTAGCGCCGGACGCCATCGGCCTCGAACCGACGCGGGATGGGCACGATCCGGGCGACGCGAGGCATGTGCTGATGAAAAGCCGTGTCGAAGCACGCGATCTGGGGCAGTGCCGAAGCCCGCTGTCGGAATGCCTCAATGGTCGCGATTTCGTCCGGCAAGTGGTCCGGGTCGAAAGGGATGAATCGGCGCAACTCCTCGATCAATTCCGCCGTGACGCACTCCGGCTGGTTGTAACGACCTCCGCCGTGGACGACGCGGTGTCCGATCACGGCGACGGCCGCGAACCCGATCGAGTGTTCGAGCCAGTCGATGAGTAAGTCCGAGGCCGCGGACGAATTCGGCGCGGCGACCCGATAGTCCTCCTTGCGATCGCTCTCGGTCCCGGCCACGACGAACCGGGCATCCGTCAGGCCGATCCGTTCAATCCGACCAGACAGTAACCGCCTCGGGGGATGATCCCGATCGAAGAGCGCGAACTTGAGGCTCGATGATCCGCCGTTGATCGTCAGGATGCGGGATTGATCCGGCATCCCGAGCGCGAAGGGACTCGGTGTTGTGGTCATGGGCCTTGCTCCGTGCCCTCGACGGTTGAGCCGTGTCTCACGAGTGCTTCGCCAGCAAGGCGGGCTGCGTGGGGTCGAAGATCCGGTAGGCCACCAACTTAACCCGGTCGTTCACCAGGAACCAGACCAGGGCATAGCCCCAGACCACGAGCGCCCATTTCCATCCGAGGGGAACCATGAACACGCCGTAGACGGCGATCAAGGTGGCCAGCACTTGCGTTCCCAACACTGCCCCGAGCAGGATCGGCGCCGGCCGGGTCGACCAGAAGGGCCCCCGTGTGCGGGTGACGAAGATGGTCAAATGGCCAGCCACCGAGAGCTTCAAGTAGATGAGCGACTGGATCATCTCTCGGCTCAGATGGAAGACACGTTCGCCGAGATAGAACAGCCCGAAGGAGGCGACGACTCCGATGAGGCCGAGCACCGTCGCCACTCCCAGCACCACGCGCATGTTCCAGCGATCCGGTTGATCCGACTCCCGGACATTGTCGTAGGCGATCGAGAGGATGGCGCCGTCATTGAGCAACGCCAGCAGAACGATCATCACCGCCGTCACCGGGTAAAAGTTGAAGATCAGGATCGACAGGGTCATCAGCAAGAGCACCCGGATCGTCTCGGCGATCCGATAGATGGCGTAGCTCGTCATCCGCTGAAAGATCCGGCGGCTTTCCTTGATGGCCTCGATGATGACGGACAGGCCGGGCGACAGCAGGACGATGCCGGCCGCGGATCGAGCCGCGTCGGTGGCGCCGGAGACGGCGATCCCGGCGTCGGCCTTCTTCAGGGCCGGGGCGTCGTTGACGCCGTCGCCGGTCATGCCCACGATGTGCCCCCGCCCCTGGAGCACATCCACGATGTGGAACTTGTGCTCGGGGAACACCTGGGCGAAGCCATCCGCCGTCTCGATCCGGTCGGCGAGTTGGGCCAATTCGTGGGGTTCCGTCTGCCCGAAGAGCCCCGCATCGAGGATTGCGGGACCCAGGCCGAGCTGGCGGCTGATCTCCTTGGCGATGGCGAGCTGGTCGCCAGTCACCATTTTGACCTGACAGCCCAGTCCCTTTGCGGCCTCGATGGTGGCCCGAGAGTCGTCTCGGGGCGGATCGGAGAGTGGCAGGACGCCCAGGAATTCCCAACGGCCGTCCGCCGTGGTCCGAGCCACGCCAAGGGAGCGGAACCCTCGGGCCGCGAATTCCCCCACCGCCCGGTCGACCTCCGCGCCGATCGTCCCGGCGTCGGAAGCCAGTGCCAGGATGACCTGGACCGCGCCCTTGCTGACTCGAAACTCGCGGCCGTCCGGTCCCTTCACCGTGGCCTCGGTTCGTTTCCGGACGGCGTCGAACGGCTGAAAATGGGTGACGTTGTAGCGTGTCAGGCTCTCGCGGTCCCGCACGCCTTCGAGTACCGCCAGATCAATCGGGTCTTGGTCCTCGGCCCGCGACGCCAGGGCGGCGGCGAGGATGGCTTCCTCAGGGTGGGCCGCCCCCAACGTGAACGGATCACCCAGGGCCAGCCGGTTTTGAGTCAGGGTTCCCGTCTTGTCGGTACAGAGCAGGTCCATCCCCGCCAACTCTTCAATGGAGGAGAGGCGGCTGACGATCGCCTGACTCCGAGCCAGCACTCGCGAGCCCACGGCCAGGGTGACGGACAACACGGTGGGCAGAGCGACCGGGATCGCCGCGATCGTCAGCACCAAGGCGAATTGCAGTGTCGTGAGCATCGGGTCGCCGCGGAAGAGGGCCACGACGATGATCAGCAGGACCAGCACCGCGGCGATGGCGATCAGAAAATCGCCGATCTTCAGGACCGCCTTCTGGAAATGGCTCGTCGAATGCGCCGTCTCGACGAGGTGGACTGTCTTGCCGAAGTAAGTCTCCCGACCCGTCGCCGTGACTTGGGCGTCAATCTCCCCCTGCTTCACGACCGATCCAGAGTAGACCGTCTCTCCCGGCTGTCGTGTCGCGGGCAGCGACTCGCCGGTTAGAGCCGATTGGTCGACCTGCAACGGGTCGCCGTCGCGCAACGTGGCGTCCGCCGGCACGATGTCGCCGATCCGCAGCCGGACGAGGTCCCCCGGGACGAGTTCTCGCGCCGGGACGGTGGACCAGCAACCGGCCCGTTTTACCCGGGCTGTCGGCGCCAGCATCGCCTTGAGCGCGGCGATGGCGCCCGCCGCCTGATGCTCCTCCCAGAAGGCGACGACCGCGTTGGCCACGAGCAACGTCAAGATGATGCCGAAATCCGCCCAGTGCCCCACCACGGCGGAAAGGACCACCGCGACCTCGATCATCCAGGGGATCGGCCCCCAGAAGTAGGACAGGAACTTGAGCAGGGGATTGGTCGTTTCCTCCGGGACCTCGTTGTACCCATACCGACCCAGACGACGCTGAACATCCTCCGGCGTGAGTCCCTCCGACGGAGTGTCCGATTCCTTTTCTGAGCCTTCCTGGCGGCGGGCAACGTGGTTTCCTTCTTCCACGTGCCCGGGTGCCTCGTTGTTGTTATTGGCATGCACTCATTTGGGCCCTCTGATTGAAATGGCTGATCGCGAAGGTTCTCGAAGTCGTCGCCAAGTTCTCCGCTCCCAATCCTGAGACGCGGTTTCCGGGCCTTTGGCCGTGATTCTTCCATTTAGATCGCGGAGAGGCTGTGCGTCACGACAAACAATCGCTGATGAGGGAACGAGGGCCAGGACGCGAGTTGCGGACTTGAACCCGCACCTTAAACGGGCAGGGCAGCGGCGAGTTCGGCGACGATGTTGCCGATCTCGCGGACGACCTGGGCCTTCGGGCGGTTCTCGATCTCGGCCAGCCGCCGTACCAGGGCGCTGCCGACGATCATCCCATCGGCCACCGGGGCGAGCTGACGAATGTGCTCGGGCTCGCTGATGCCGAAGCCGATGCAGATCGGCAGGTCGGTCTGGGTGCGCATCCAGGCGACGTTCTCGACCAGGTCCGGCGGGATCTCCTTGCGCACGCCGGTGAGGCCGGCCACCGAGACGTAATAGAGGAAGCCGGTCGTCGTGGCCGCGATTTTACGGGCACGCTCCCGGGGGGTCGTCGGGGTCACGAGCTGGCTCAGCCGCAGGTCGGCGGAACGCACCAGCGCGGCCAGTGACTCGGCCTCCTCGACCGGCAGGTCGGGGACGATCAGGCCGTCGACGCCCGCCTCGGCCGCCTCGCGGACGTAGGCCTCGGCGCCGTGGCGGTGGACGATCGCATACGAGACCATCGTCACCAGGGGAGCGGCCGTCAGCGGTCCGCCGTCGGTCTCGGCCCGCAGCGTGCGGAGCATCCGAAGGATCTGATTGAGCCGAACGCCCTTCCCCAGGGCCCGGGTGTAGCTGGCGGAGATGACCGGGCCGTCGGCGATCGGGTCGGAGTACGGAATACCGACCTCGACCATGTGCGCGCCCCGAGAGACCATCTCCGTGATCAGGGCGGCGGTCGTGGCCAGGTCGGGGTCGCCGGCCGTGATGAACGGCATCAGGGCACGCTGGCCCCGGGCTCGCAGTCGGGCGAAAAGGGCGTCAATGCGGTTCATGGTGGCGTGGTCTCGGGACGCGGGCGATCCTGGTTGCGCGGCCCGGGCCCTCGCCACGCGGCCATCGTCGTCACGCTCATGATAACGGCTTGACCGCCCCGCGCCACCGCGATTTCCTTCCGGAGGCCCACCGTTGCGGGTCCCCTTCCCCTTGCCGGGTCCCGGAGGGGCCTTCGCGCCATGCGCCCTCGACGGTTGTGCCGGTCGCGCGGACTGAATATTTGGGCCCTTGTACGCCGGTCCATCGACACGGAGGTTCACAGGGTGTAGAATTCCGCGATAATGCTGGAAGTCTCGAAGTGGAGAGGCCGGGCTTCGTTGCGCCGGGATCATGCCGGATCGCAACGACCCGCCCGTCATCGCGGAGGCCGCCGATGGGACCTGCCGAGATCGTCGCGAGTCTGAAAGAGCTGTGCGAGGACGAAGGCCCGCGGATCAGCACGGATCGCATCGTGCGCTGGATCGACTGGCACGGCGGCTTCGAGTCGGACGCCGAACTGATCGCCTTCGCCAAGAAGATGAAGGCACGTCAGCTCGCCCGCTTGCTGATGTACGACGATGACGAAACCGGAATGCGGGTCAAACGGCTCTGGAGCTTCCGCGACCGCGAGACCGGCGAACGATGCTACCACGACATCACCCAGCTCTCGCCCGAACGCCGCCGCCAGCTCATCGGGCAATACGCCAAGTTCGTCGAACAACTTCGCTCGGTTCGACGCGCCATGGCGGACTACTTCGCCGGTCAAGGCTTCTTCGAGTTCTATACCGACGCCGACCAGGAAGAGGCCAAGGTCGGCCATCAGGGATGAGCCCGACCCGGCGCCGATCCATCGCATCGGGTGGCCCCGTTGAGGTGACGGACGGAGCCGCCCGAGCGTGTCGAGGTTTCTGGGGACGCGACCCGAGCGCTCAGGTCGTTTTGGTCGCGTCCGGCAGGTTCAGGCCGGGGATGTTCGGCAGTTGCTCCATGACCCGGCTGTAGACCTCCGGCGGGAGCTTGCTCTGGAGGAACTCCAGGGCTTTGGGCAGGAAGCGCTGCAACTGCTCCATCGAGAAGCCCGCACCCGTGAATTTCTGGACGAGGTCCGAGGCGTCCTCGGCCTTCCCGCCGAGAAGTTTCCCGGCCATCCCCGAGACGCTCCCGAGGATCCCGCCGCTCGAAGCGGAGGCTTCGGGGCCGGCGGACTGGAACTTCGAGAGCAGCTCGCCGGCGTTCGGGATCGCATCCCGGATCTTCGCGGTCGTGTCGTCGCCCAGCTTCTCCTTCAAGAACGCCAGCAAGGCCCCGAATCCCTTCTGCACCATGCCGAGGTCGAGGCCCGTCTGCTCCGACACCCTGTTCAGTTCGTCTGCCATCGCTCGCGTGCTCCAGAAGAACGCCTGTCGGGAGCGGATCGTCATGAACCGATCCGCCGTGACCGGACGTGTCGCACCCGGCGGGATGGGGGCCGGTCGAGGAGGAATGAAGACACGTCCGCGACTCAGAGCATAGGCGTCCTGAAGCCGTGTGTCATGTCCCTGATCGTCTTTTTATGGGTGGTGGGGCCGGGTCGTGAACCGACCCGGCCCCGATCCGGATTGTCGACTCAGCGCCGGCGACGCGTGCCGCCGACCAACTCGCGGGCCAGGTCATCAAGGCTTGTCTCGAGGTCGAACCCGACCGCGCCTGGAACCAGCGGGATGAGCACCCCGGCCGGCACCCCGTTGGAGGCTGCGGCGAACCCGGCCGACGTGGCCGAGGCGGTGTATCCGGGCAGGGCGATGTCGTCGAAGGAGGCCGCCGCGTAGGATGGACCTTGCCGGTTGTTCCAAACGCCCGACGCACCGCCGATCAGGCCCGGGACGCCCGCGGCCTGGCTTACGTTCGACTGAGGGGTATACGCGATCATCCAGCCGGTCGGCTCCGAGGAACCATCGGGCCAGACGTTGCCGTAGAGCGTGCCGTTGTCGGCCCGCATGTGGAAATTGTACCAGGCGCCGATGTTCCACTGGCCCTGGACCGAAGGGCCGTTGTTGTAACCACTCCACTGGAGGGCGTAGCCGTCGACGAATTCGAGGGTCATCAGGCTCTGGTTCTTCCAGCGGCCCTGGCCGTCGTCGTGCCGGCCCGTGATGACGAGGTCGTAGCCGGCGCCGTTGGCGTCATTGAGCAGGCTGACGCCGGCGCGGGCGTACTCGCCGTCTCGCCAGTCATCGATCCGCACGCGGGCAACAATCTCGGTAGGCGAGCCGCTGATGCCGGTCCACAACGCTTTCCTGAGCTCACCATTCGTCGTGGATGTGGTCGACGTCTGCTTCAGGAGCCCGTTGCCGGCCTCGTTGGCGTGGGCCCAGATCCCGTTGAGGAACGTCCAGCCGGGCAAGTTGGAGTCGTTGAAGTGTTCCGGGACGTTGACGACCGGCGCGGCGTTCGTCGTCGCGTCAACCACGTTGCTGGGGCCGGAATCTCCCTTGATGTTGAAGGCGACGACGCGGTAATTATAGGTCGTCGCCGGCGCCAGGCCGGTGTCGGAGTAGGACGTCACGTCGGCCCCGACCGTGGCGATTTCGGACCAAATCGTGCCGTCCGTCGATCGCTCGATGCGGACGCCGTCCTCGTTGTCGCTGTTGTCCGTCCAGGTCAGGTCGATCTGACTCGAGGAGACGGCCACGGCCGCCAGGCCGGTCGGGGCGGTGGGGGAGGTCGCCACGACGGACACCACCGTGCCGGCCGAGTTGTTCGTCGCGTCATCGTCGCTCAGGCCGATACTGGCCGTCAGGGTGTGATCGCCGTTCGAGGCCCCCGAGGTGTCCCAGCTGAAGGTCAAGGTTCTGGAGGCGCCGGCGGCCAGACCGACCGTCTGCGGGTCGATTGTCGTCGTTGTGTCGGCGGTCAGGGTCACTTTGAAACTCGAAACGTCCTGGTTGCCCTGGTTCGTCACCGTGACGTTGACGGAGACCAATTCGCCCGCGACGACCGATGAGGGCGCGGAGACCGACGCGACGGCGATGTCCGTCACATTCTGCTGAGTCCCGGCCCAGCCGATCGGTTCCTGGTTGTAGGGCTCGGGCGTGGCGAGGCCGTTGTTCGGATCGGTCTGCGACACGCCGTCGCGAATCAGGGCCTCATGGATCGCGTAGACCCCGCCGGCATCGTGGGCCGGGCCGTGCTGGGCGATGTACAGGGCGACCAGCCCCGTGGCGTGCGGCGAGGCCATGCTGGTGCCGCTCTCGTACGCGTAGCTGCCATTCGGGAAGGTCGACAGGATGTTCACGCCCGGCAGGACCAGATCGATGCCGAGGCCCAGGCTGTCCTTCAGGTCCTTCAGGGACTGCGGGAGCGCCGAATCGGCCATCGCGGCGTCGAAGGACGACCGAACGTTGCTGTAGTTGCTGAACGAGGCGTACGAGTCGTCGGTTCCATAATTCGTCGAACTGCCCGTGCCACCGGGCTTGCCGTCGGTGTCGACCAGGGCCGAGATGGTCATCACCTCGGGGTAGGAGGCCGGGAGGTAGTCGTTGCCGTTGTTGTACGTGGAATCGCCGTAAATGTCGTTGAAGTCGTTGCCCGAGGACACGACGTAGACGACGCCCTGAGCGACGCTGTTCTGGATGGCGGCCCGGTAGGCATTGCTCTTGCCCGTGCCGCCAAGGCTCATGTTGGCCACCGCGATGTCGTTCGACGGATCGCCGTCGGTGCGGGTGCTGGTGACCCAATCAATGCCCTTGATGATGTCCGACAGCGAGCCGTAGCCATTGTTGCCCAGCACCTTGACCGCCCAGAGTCGGGCCCCGGGGCCACGCCGACCACGTCGACCCCCTGGTAGTTGGGGCCGTTGTCCAGCGCCCCCACGGTGCCCGCCACGTGCGTGCCGTGTCCGTTGCCGTCACTCCACCTGCTGGACGACCCTCGGGTGGCGTTGTAGCCCCCGATGACATTCAGATCGGGATGGTTCGGGTCGATGCCGGTGTCGATGATCGCGACGTTCACGTTCACCCGGTCATCGTTCCCGTCAATGTGCGCCACGGCGTTCTGGTCGGCCTCGATGCGGTCCACGCCCGTCGGCAGGGTCATCGCATCGGCATGCATCTGGATGTCGGGCTCGATGGACGCGATCCGCGGATCGTTGGCGAAGCGGGCCGGGTCGCCCTGGAACGCAAAGCCCTTGAGGGCGTGCGAGTAGACGTGGGAGATCGCGACATCGGGCAATATCGCCTGGACGTTGACGGCCATGTCGTCCGGGTTGACGTCCGACTTGAGCACCGCGATATAGCTCCCCGGGGGCCCCACCGCGGCCCCGTTGAGCAGCCGTCGGGGTTCGAGCGCCTCCAGGGTCGGCCCACGGCGACGTGCAACGCGATGGGACTGGAAGCGACCATTTCGGCGATTGGACAGCGACATCGCTGATTCCTCACATGGAAATTATCGAATAAATTGATGTGTGCTCTTGGGGTCTGTGGGCGTCGACGGAAACGACCCCTGTCTCGACTGTCTGAAGGCCCCACTCGCGGTATCTTCCGAAGCGAACCGTGCGGCTGGGATGCGGTGTTCTGACCGGAGGTGGGAATCGTCGCGGCCCCACGACATGTCCGCGTGGGACGGTGGGACAGAACCAACGGGATGGAACCGGGGTCGTGCTCGATCCGATTTGTCCCGTTGACTACGATGGCCAAGCCAGCCGCTTCAATTCAAGAAAAAAATCGTCCCTTCGAGCATTACGGATGCATTCAAAGTCACGTCATGTCACCGCCGGTCCGGGACGGTGGCGGCCTGATGGCGCTCGTTGCCGCGCGGCTGACGCGATGTTAGGCGGAAATCCGGCTCCCGCGTCGGCCCGGCGGTGACTTTCCGCGCAGAACAGCGCGTGGTCCGTGAGGCGGACCACGTGCCGGACACGCTCAACCCAGACGCGATCCGGGCCGTCTCGACGGTGGGAATCGGGGGCAGCACAGACACCGACGAGGTGATGATCGGATCAGGCCGCCCGTTCGTTGCGATGGTTGCCGGAGGCCGTCTTGATCGCCAGGAGATCGACGACCGTCTCGACCTGGGGATCTTCCGGCGCGACGGTCACGAGCCGATCCGGGCCGAGGAGGTAGGTTCGATGGCCGTGCGCCGCCAGGGCCGTTTTGAGGTCCGCGGGGGTCAGGCCGAAGCAGTTGAGCGTGTGACTGTTCGACGCGCAGACGATCGTCGGCGCGTCGGGCCGGGAGAGTAGCCAGCCCATCCCGCGGGCGGCCGCCACCTCGGAGCCCTCGATGTCCATCTTTTGGTGATGGCCCTATTACTACTCCGTTACGATGGCGATCTCGATTTGCATGATTGTGTGATATTGAATGACAGAAGCCCCTATATCTCTCGAGTTTGCGACAAATCACCTGCATGCAAGATCTATCAGATGGCCATCCGGGGCATGCCGTAAGCTGAACGATTTCAGTGACTTGCGCGATGTAACGGAGTAGTGCTATCGCCGTTCTTATCGGCACGTCCGCGCCATTCGCCGCGATCAATTCCAGACTCGGGACACACGACCGGTGGTGGTCGGGGTGAGCCCCGGGTTCGATTCCGGGAGGTGTTCCGACCTTGACCCCACACCACGAGGACCGGAACAATGGGTGTTTCGCACGTCCACCGCATCGCCCCAGCCCGAGGTTTGCCCGACCATGTCCTCGACCGCGACCGACGCCCCTCGACAGTTCCCGGACGCCCTCGGCCGCTTCGGCGCGTTCGGCGGCCGGTTCGTCCCCGAGACGCTCATGGAGGCCCTGAACCAGCTCGGTCGGGCTTACGACGAGGCGAAGGCCGACCCGGCGTTCTGGGCGAGGATGGACGACTATCTGACCAACTACGTCGGCCGGCCCTCGGCCTTCACCTTCGCCGAGCGGCTCTCGCGACATGCCGGCGGGGCGGACATTTATCTGAAGCGTGAAGACCTCAA
This sequence comes from uncultured Isosphaeraceae bacterium, assembly GCA_963779675.1. Lineage (GTDB taxonomy): Bacteria > Planctomycetota > Planctomycetia > Isosphaerales > Isosphaeraceae > CAVZZM01. The sequence goes on along the minus strand of CAVZZM010000006.1, from coordinate 132,278 downwards.
TCACACCGGCGCCCACAAGATCAACAACGCTATCGGCCAGGTGTTGATCGCGCAGCGGATGGGCAAGACCCGCGTGATCGCCGAGACCGGCGCCGGGCAGCACGGCGTCGCCACGGCCACCGCCTGTGCCCTCACCGGCCTGGAATGCACCATCTACATGGGCGAGGAGGACATTCGCCGACAGAAGCTCAACGTCTTCAACATGAAGACGTTGGGCGCCAGTGTCGTGCCGGTGACGACCGGATCGCGCACCCTGCGCGACGCGACCAACGAGGCGATGCGCGACTGGATGGGCTCGTCGGCGTCGACTCATTACACGATCGGCAGCGTCGTCGGGCCACACCCGTTCCCGATGATCGTTCGCGACTTCCAGTCGGTCATCGGCAAGGAAACCCGGCAACAGTGCCTGGAACGCCTGGGACGGCTGCCCGACGCCGTCGTCGCGTGCGTCGGCGGGGGCTCGAACGCCGCCGGCATGTTCTTCCCGTTCATCGATGACGAGACGGTCGAGATCGTCGGCGCCGAGGCCGGCGGGCGGAGCGCGACCTCGGCGAGCACGCCTCCAGCCTCGTGAAGGGCCGGCCGGGCGTCCTGCACGGCAGCTTCAGCTACGTCCTCCAGGACGACGACGGCCAGACCAGCGACGTGCATTCGATCTCCGCCGGGCTCGACTACCCCGGCGTCGGCCCGGAGCATAGCTACTGGAAGGACATCGGCCGCGTCCGCTACGAGAGCATCACCGACGCCGAGGCCATGGAGGCGTACTATGCCCTGGCTCGACGCGAGGGCATCCTGCCGGCTCTGGAGTCGAGCCACGCGATCGCCCAGGGCGTGAAGGAGGCGACGCGGCTGGGGCCGGGCAAGGTGGTGGTCGTCTGTCTGTCCGGCCGGGGCGACAAGGATGCGTATGAGATCGCCCGCCTGAGGGGGGAGCCGATCGCATGATGAGCACCCCACTCGGGGAACCGATCGAATCCGGGCGAGAGCCGGTTCAGCCCCCGGCTCTATCGTCGCTGACCGCGCCTCGGCCGCTCGGCGAGACGACTCGTCTGGACTCGCCCGCACCGTTGGGAACCCTCGATCGCGAACATCGCATCAATCATCTGAACACGATCTTCTCGGTGTCGAGCGGGATGGTGGGGGTCTGCCTGACCGGGATCGGCCTGGTGAAGGTCGTCACCCAGTCCGCGGCGCTGGACACGATCTGCGACGAATTGATCGTGCTCGACGCCATGCTCTTCAGCCTGGCCGCCTTGCTGAGCTATCGAGCCCTGCACCTCTTGATCCGTGGTCGGGGCCACATCCCGGGGCCGGTTGTTGATAGCGTCTTCTTCCTGGGGCTGTGCCTGATGGTGCTGATCTGCGGCGTGTTCGCCTGGTCGGTCATTTGATCGGGAACCTCCCTTCGAGCCGGTTGACGGTGTGTTCATGGCGGGGTAGCGTGGCCTTCCCGGGCGCCGGTTCGGAACGGCCCGGGACCCATCGCAAGGACCACAGGAACGACCCCGAGAGGCTCGACACGCATGCGACACGCCTTCTCCCGCGGCACCCTGGCCGCGCTGGCTTTGTCCGCCCCGCTCCTCATGGCGACCGCGCCTGCCGTCGCTCAGAACACGAATGACGAGGGCTTCCTCCCCCTGTTCGACGGCACCGACCTGTCGAAGTGGACCATTCCCGAGGGGGACAACGGCCACTGGAAGCTCGTCGATCAGGACGGCGGGAAGGTCATCGACTACGACGCTCGTAGCGAGGCGCCCGGGGCCAAGGACCTCGTGACCAAGCAGGAGTTCGGCAACTACGTTCTCAAGCTGGACTGGCGGATCAAGGAAACGCCCTACATGAACCCCGGCATCCCGTACGTCCTGCCCGACGGCACCCACGCCCATGACGTCAAGGGCAAGCCGCTCTCCCTGACCCTGCCGGACAGCGACTCGGGTGTCTTTCCGCGATATCCGTTCGTCAAGGCTCAGGTGAACATCTGGTGCTGGCCGATCGGTTCGGGCGAGGTCTACGGCTACCGGATGGACGCGAAGATGCCGCCGGAGGTCCGCGCGGGGGTTACGCCAAAGACCCAGGCCGACAAGCCGGTCGGCGAGTGGAATGAGTTCGAGATCACCATGCTCGGCGATCGCCTGACGGTGGTCCTCAACGGCACGAAGGTCCTCGACGACGCCCAGCTTCCCGACGTCCCCGCGCGGGCCGATCGCCCTGCAGCACCACGGCGGCTTCAAGGATGGCAAGTACACCGGCCCGCCCAGCCTGGTGCAGTTCCGTAACATCCGGATCAAGCCCCTCGACACCGGCTCGACGAGCCCCCGACCTGACTCCAAGCGGGTCGAACCCGCGAAGTGATCGGCCGGACGTGACCTCGATCCGGGGCGTGGCATCCGCCGAGCCACGGGAACCTTTCGGGAGGGCGAGGCCACTGCTGCGCACAACTTCGGCGACAACTCCGAAAGAACTCGTTCCCATGCTCCGCGTGGGAATGCCGTCCGGGCAGCTCCGCGGCCTCTCCTGTCGGGACGCCCCGGACGACGCAGAGCGTCGCGGAATGCATTCCCACGCAGAGCGTGGGAACGAGGTAAATCTATTCTAATTAGGGAATTACGTTGATTTCCGAGATGTGCGCAGCAGTGGGGCGAGGCTCCGGCCGAGCCGCCGGGATGGGTGGCTCGGCCGGAGCCTCGCCCTCCCGAAAGACGGCTCGGCCGACGGGAACTCGACAGGAGTTTTGGGAGGGACTGATGCCACGAGGGACACTCAACGCCAGGTTCTCGGTTCAAATCAGCCTGCTCGCCATTGTTCTCGGGACGGCACTCTCGGGACGACCGCTCGCGGAGGTCGGGGCATCCGCCCAGACAACCGCGATCGTTGATCCCTCGGCGGCGGGCGGGGGCAATGACGAGTCGTTCTCCGCCTGCACGCGCGTCTCGCTCCGGGACGGCACCTGGCGCATCAACGACGAGCCGACCAACCCCGGCTCGCCGGCCGAAGGCTTGCTGATGAACGTCCGGATGGTGAACTCGATTTTCGAGGATCGCCACAAGCCGGACTTCGACCCGGAGGCCAATACCGACGAGTTCCTGGCGAACGTGCCCGACTACGCCGCGCACGGCGTCAACGCCTTCACGGTCTGCCTGCAAGGCGGCATGCCCGGTTACGAAGGGGCGCTCAACTCGGCGTTCGAGCCCGACGGGTCGTTGAGAAAGTCGTATCTGGACCGGGTCGGTCGGGTCATCGAGGCGTGCGACCGTAACGGCGTGGTGGTGATCCTCGGCTGCTACTACCAGCGGCAGGACCAGGTCCTGAGCGATGACGACGCCGTCCGCGCCGGGGTCGTCAACGTGGTGAGCTGGATCCAGCAACGCGGGTTCCGCAACGTCGTGCTCGAGATCGCCAACGAGTTCGACCACGACGGCTTCGACCATCGCCTGATCTCCACCGTGGAGGGCCAGATCGAGCTGATCCGCCTGGCGAAGCGGACGGCCCCCGACCTGCTGGTCTCCGCCAGCGGCCTGGGCCACGGCCGCTACCCCGAGAAGCTGGCCGAGGTCGCGGACGTCCTCCTGATCCACTTCAACGGCACGCCGCTCGACGCCATCCCCGCCCGGATCAAGGCCCTCAAGCGGTTCGGCAAGCCGATCGTCTGCAACGAGGACACGAAGGTCGGCGACCGGGGCGCGCGGGCCGCGGAACTTTGCGTGGCGAACGGTGCCTCGTGGGGGTTGATGACCGAGAGCGTCAACCAACACGTTCCCTTCCGCTTCGAGGGCGTGAAGGACGACCCCGTCGTCTACGCGAAGCTCAAGGAGCTGACCTCGCCATCGTCACGATCCGGGGCGTCAACCCGCGAAACCTACTTCCCGCCGCCCGAATCCGAAGGGGGCTGGCGAAAGCTGGACAACCCGGACGACATCCGCCGCCTCGCCGGAATGGACCCGGTCAAGCTCGAGGCGCTGCGCGGATGGCTACGGCAATCGGACCAGCGCAACTTCGCGGCGGTCGTCATCCGGAACGGGTACATCGTCCTGGAGGAGGAGCGGGGGAACAGCGCGGTGACGGACTCGTCGCCGGATCGCCTCCTGCTCGAAGGCGGTCTGCGCGACGGTCCTTGCCATCGCCTCCGAGCGGAGCCGGCAGGGCCGCACGCCGCGCCGGATGACCTTCGACGACAGGGCGTTCGACTTCATCCCCTGGGCGCAGCCGTTGAGCGACCCTCGCAAGGCGAAGATCACCGTCAAGCAACTGCTGAATCACACGTCGGGCATCTGCCCGGAAGCGACGGGGCACCGAACGACGGAACCTGGGAATACATCCTGGGCCACAGCGGCGACCCGCGGACCGAGCGGCTGGCGTTCGATCCCGGCACGGCCTGCGGATACTCCACACACGCCCTGGCCCACGCCGCGCTGGTGTGCGAGAACGTGACTGGCATGCCTTACGACGAGTTCGCGATCGAGGCGTTGTTCAAACCGCTGGGCATCGAGCACTGGTGGTTCCAGTACTACGAAGGTGGCCCCAAGGTCGGCCGCCACCCGTCGCACGGCCTGGGGATGCCGGCCCGCGACATGGCCCGGATTGCTTACTGCATGGCCCACGGCGGGGCCTGGAAGGGCCGGCAGGTGATCCCGAAGTGGTTCGTCGAGGAGACCGCCGCCCCCACCCACGACGTCCACGCCCCGGAGATGCGATTCAAGGTCAACGCCCAGACCTTCTCCCACGGCTGGGAACTGCCGGCCCTCCTGGACGGCGGGGGAGGTCGGAGCGGCCAGGGCATTCCCGCCGACGCCCGCTCCAAGCCCGGTTCGGGCGGCCAGTTGATCGCCTTCGTCCCCAGCCTCGACCTGGTCGTCACCCGACAGACGGGCAGCAGCGGCCCCTGGGAGTATGACGAATACCTCCGCCGGGCGTGCGCGGCGGTACTGGAATCTCCCTGAAACCACGGAGGATTCCGGGAAAAGTGTATCGGTCGTGCCGCGTCCGGGCATAGATAGGTGTGAGGACGGAGGACTTCCGACCGGCCCAGGGGAGCGGAACCGAGGACATGCGAGGTGTCGGCCACGGCTCGGTGCTGCGGGAATTTCGGACGCTGTTCCACCTGGGCGTGGTGGGCAGCCTGACCGATGCGCAACTGCTCGAACGGTTCCTCGAGCACCAGAACGGCCCGACCGCCGAGGCGGCGTTCTCGGCGCTGGTGGATCGGCACGGGCCGATGGTCTTCGCCGCCTGCCGCCACCTGCTCGGCGGCGATGCCCATGCCGCCGAGGACGCCTTCCAGGCCGTCTTCCTGATCCTGGCCCGCAAGGCCCGATCGATCCGGGTGAACGACTCGCTCGCCCCCTGGCTCCATGGCGTCGCCCACCGCGTCGCGGCCCGGGCGGGTCGCGATCGTCGTCGGCGTCGCGACCGCGACGGGCTCGACGCCGCGGCGGGCGTCCCGTCCGGGGACGACGGCCCGGAGTCGATCGCCGGTCGCCGGGAAACCCGCGCCCTGATCCACGAGGAGCTGCGACGGCTGCCGGCCCGGTATCGGGCACCGATCGTCCTGTGCTACCTCGAAGCCCGGACTCACGAGGAAGCGGCCCGGCAACTCGGCTGGCCGGTCGGCACGGTCCGCGGCCGGCTCTCCCGCGCCCGCGACCTCTTGCGACGCCGCCTGGCCCGCCGCGGCGTGGCCCTTCCCGCCGCCGGCTTCGCCGCCACCCTCGCCCGCGACGCCTCGGCGACCCTGGTCCCCCCATTGTTGGTGAATCAGACAGTCCAGGCCGCCCTCGCGGCCACCAGCGCGGCCGGAGGAACCGCCGCGCTGGCCGGGCTCGTCTCGACGACGGCCCTTTCCCTCGCGGATGGAGCGATGCGATCCATGTTGTTGGTGAAACTGAAGTTCGCCGCCGCCGGTGTCCTGGCCCTCGGGGCGACGGTCAGCGGGACCGGGATGTATGTTCAAAGCGTGGGAGCGGACGACTCGGCCGGGGACGGCCCGGCGGTTCGCTCCGCGACCCCGAATTCACCCCAAACTCTTCGAGAACCAACGGTTGAGGACGAGGAGATTCCCCGTGACAGGGAACTCCTCCATCGACTGACCCACGATGCGGCGCGAGCTTTCCTCGAAGACGCCGCGGCGCGACAGCGTCGGCTGGACAATTTGCGAAAGCGGCTCGAAGCCGAGGAGCAGGCTGTCGAACGCGAGAAGGACCCGGTGTTGCTGGACGCTCTGCGGCTGCAAATCCAGTGGCTGGAAAACAAAGAAGCGGAGTCTGGCTGGCTCTGGGAACAGGAACTGGATCGCATCCGGAAGCAAGTTCAGGACTTGCGAGCCGATGCCGGAGAGGAACAAGACCGTCACGCAGTGGAGCGAATTGAGGAGATCGAAGCCAAGCTCTATAAGATCGACACCGTGGAGTTCCAGGATAAACCGCTCCTCAGGCCCTGGATGACCTCGCCAGCGACTCACGGCCTGAGCATCGTCCTCAATCCGAATGCGCTGGCCGAGCAGGGCCTCACACCCAAAGTGCCGGTGACGTTGAACGCGAAGGACATTTCGCTGAAATCGGCCCTGAAGGTGATGCTCCAGCCGTTGGAGTTGACGTACAAGATCGAGCCCGGCGTCGTGTGCATCACCGGATTGCCTGTCGCCGACCGTCTGCTCAACGCCTATCGCCGCCGGGACCGGCTGAAACAGCAACGCAGTCGGGCTGCGCGGGCGATCGAGTCATCCAATCCTGACGCGGATGCCGGCAACGACCCGGCGATGGATGCGCTCCGGATCGCGGACGACATGGGGAATGTCCTGTTCCGATATCAGGGCCTGGTGAACGCCCTGACCGAGTCGAGAGACAACGCGCTGGCCCGCCTCGCCGAGCCGCTCGACGAGGACAGACGCGAGGCGCACGACCGCCAGATGCGGCTCCTGTCCCAGCATAACGAGGAAATGGCCCGGCTCACCCGCGACTTGCTGGACATCGCCCTGCGGGATGCCGAGCAGTCGAAGGCGTTGAGGATCCTACGCCCAGGCAGCGGCTCAGTGGGCGACCGGACCGCGACCAGTACGATAAACTTCCTCTCAAACCCGTCACGCCAAACAGCCCGGGCCGACCCGACCAGCCTGACGCCCAGCGGTCACGGTTGGAGTCGATGGAGTGGAGCCTTGCAAGAGATGTCCCCGCCCGAGCCCGCCCAGCCGGATTGATCACGTGTCGGCCAGGTGGAGCGTCTGTGGAACTCCCCGTCCCCGGCCGCGCCGGCTGGACGATGCCCCCGCGGCGTGGGACAATCGGCCTCAAGACGAGGAGGAAACCCCATGGCCAGCGTCGCGCCGTCCGAACGATTGATGACCATCGAGCAATTCGTCCGACGGCCCGATCCGGGACATCCGGAAGAACTGGTGCGGGGGAGGATCGTCCGGATGAATCCGCCAAGGCCGTACCACGGGTGGGTCTGTATCAACGTCGCGGGGACCTTGCACCATCATGTCCAGGAGCACGATCTCGGCTACGTGATGGGCAATGACTCGGGCGTGATCACCCAGCGCAACCCGGACACCCTTCGCGGGGCGGATGTGGCGTTCTACAGTTATGCGAAGGTGCCGAAGGGGTCGCTGGCTCGGGGCGAGTACCTGGACGTCCCGCCCGACCTGGTCGTCGAGGTGCTCTCCCCCGACGACCGCTGGCCGAAGGTGCTGGCGAAGGTCGCCGAGTACCTGGGCGCCGGGGTTGGCGTTGTCGGCGTTCTCGACCCGTTGCGGCGGACGTTGCACCTCTACGAAGGGGAGGAACCGGTGCGCATTCTGAACGCCGACGACGAGCTCCGGTTGCCGGGTTTGCTCGGTGATGCCTTCCGGGTGCCGATCCGCCGGTTCCTCGACTGACCGCGCGCCGTCGCCCGAACGGACAGGCGGGCCGATCCGGGAAGGCCCGCCGCTCCGACCCGCCTCAGCGCGTCGAAGATCAACGGGCGGGGTTTCCAATCGCCTCCAGGGAGGCCTGGTCCTCTGAGGGGTGGAAGCCGTGGGCCTTCAAGATCGGCATGAGCCGCTCGGCCCATAGCTGGTATCCCTTCTCGTTCAGGTGGAGTCCGTCGGCACGGTACAGTTCCGCCCGGGGCATGTCATCGGGGCCGAGCAGGGGAGTTGCGACGTCCAGGTAGATCAGCCCCTTGTCATCGGCGCACTGGCGGGCGATTTCCAGGTTGGCCGATTCCATTTTCTCCCGAAGGGCCGCGCCGCTGGGCTCGGCTTGATGGACAGGACGATGAGGAGCGCCTCGGGGAGCGCCTCGTGGGTTCGATGGGCGAAGGACCGGAAGTCGTCGGCGACGCGCTCGGGAGACTTGCCGGCGGCCAGGTCGTTGTCCCCTTCGTAGAGCACGATCAACTTCGGGGCGTAGGGAACCACGACCCGATCGAAGTAATGCAGCGCGTCGGAGTACTGCGAGCCGCCGAAGCCGCGGTTCAGCACCGGCATGCCGGGGAACGAGGTGTCGAGGTCCCATCTCCGGATGCTGGAACTGCCGACGAAGACAACTCCTCCGGGCGCTGGGCGTTGCGCCTCGTCCTGCTTGGCGAACTCGTCGATCTGACTGGCGAATCGGGCCGGATCGGGGTCCGGCGGCGTGTTGTCGGTTGAAGTAGGCGCCTGCCCGAGAACGGTTGCCGCGATCACCAGCCACGCAAAGATCGACATGATGCCCCCTCCGTTCGCGACCCGCTTCGAAGTGATGACCGGCGGGCACGCGCACCGTCCGTCGCCGCTCCGAAAATTGTTTCGAGGTCCGCATCATCCCCCAAATCGCCCCCGTTCGCAAACGGTTCCCGAGACATGGGCCGAATCGGCACTGCGGGAGATTGAGGCCAGCCTGGCAAAGGAGACATGGCAGACAGCAGGATGCCCACAATCCACTTGATCGACCCTCGACCGACAGTCCTCGACCCCTCGACCCCTCGACCCCTCGATCCCTGTCTTTCCGGCACCCCGTGGTGTTTTTCGCAACGAGGCGAAACCTCGAACCGTCGGACGCGGTATCCTGAACATCGACCGTGGGAAATCGGCTCGAAACTCCGGGGGCCGAGATGAATTGGTTGCGGAACGTCCTCTTTATCGGGTTGATCCTGGGCGGGGTCGGTGCCCTGGGCGCGGCGCTGGTCTCGCCCTGGGCGGCGGTGCCCTGGTCGCCGGAACGAAAGGCGCCCATTGTCGTTGCGCCGCTGGCGGATGCGTCGATCGTGGGCGACGTGGATGCCGTCTTTCGCCAGGGATGGAGCGACGAGGGGCTTGCGCCAGCCGGCCGGGCCGCCGACCTGGCGATCATGCGGCGGCTGTCTCTCGCCCTGACCGGCACGATCCCGTCGCTGGAAGAGATCCGGGAGTTCGAGGCCCGACCGGCCGGAACACGCATTGAGGAGTGGGTCGATTCCCTGCTGGCCGATCGTCGGTTCGCCGACTACTTCGCCGAGCGGTTCGCGAGGGCGTATGTCGGCACCGAGGACGGCCCGTTCATCATCTTTCGGCGTCGACGGTTCGTCTCCTGGCTCAGCGACCAGTTTCACGAGAACCGTCGCTATGACGCGATCGTCCGCGACCTGATCGCCAGCGACGGCCTCTGGACCGACCACCCGGCCACCAACTTCCTGACCGTCACCTACGACCAGGACAGGGAGCTCCCCGACGCCGAGCGGCTGGCGGCACGCACCACCCGGGCGTTTCTCGGCATGCGGATCGACTGCGCCCAGTGCCACGACCATCCCTTCCAGGACTGGACGCAGGCCGACTTTCAGGGGCTCGCCGCCTACTTCGGCCAGACCCGTTCCGGCTTCACCGGCATCCACGACGACCCTGACGCCACCTTCGAGCCCGTCGAAACGCGATCCGGCCAGCCAAAGGAGGTCGCTCCTCGCGTCCCGTTCCAGCCGGAGCTGCTCCCCGGCGCCGGTCCGCCCCGGGTGCGGCTGGCGCGCTGGCTGACCGATCCGATCAACCCGTGGCTGGCGCGTGCCACGGTCAACCGGGTCTGGGCGCTGATGTTCGGCCGTCCTCTGGTCGATCCCGTCGATGACCTGGAGAGCGTCGCGGAACTCCCCGCCGCGCTGGAGCGGCTCGCCGGGGACTTCGCCTCCCACGGTCACGACCTGAAACGCTTGATCCGGGTCATCGCCCGGACCGAGGTCTTCCGGCTCGACAGCGCCCTGGAGCCCGACGCGACCCCCGGCGCACGAGAACGCCTGGGCCGTCTTCCCGCTGACCCCGCTTCGCCCCGAGCAGGTCGCCGCCGGCCTGTTGCAGTCGGCCTCGCTGGAGACCATCGACGGTGACTCGCACATCGTCAAGAGGCTGCTGACCGGCGTCAACGAGGGGGAGTTCATCACCCGTTATGGCGATACCGGCGAGGACAACTTCGACGAGTCGAGCGGCACCATCCCCCAGCGCCTGTTGATGATGAACGGCAAGGTCGTCCGCGAGGCGACCAAACCCGAACTGTTCAACGCCTCGATGCGGATCGCCTCGCAAGCCCCGACCGACCGCAAGGCCGTTGAGACGACATACCTGGCCGTGTTGACCCGTCGGCCGACCCCCGATGAGGCCGCCCACTTCGAATCGCGACTGGCCGGCATTGGCGGCGACGAGCGCGGCCGTCGCGTCGCCGACCTCTACTGGACGCTCCTCAACGCCTCGGAATTTTCATGGAACCACTGACGCGAACCGCAACCGCCCGGCCCGCGACCTTCAACCGTCGCGGCGTCCTCCGGCTCGCCGGCCTGGCCGGGTTGAGCTGGCTGACCCCGGTCGGCCATTTACTCGCCGAGCAGGCCGAGCGTCGTCGCGAGCCGGCGCGGTCGATCATCCTGATCTGGCTCGCGGGCGGGCCGAGCCAGCTTGAAACCTTCGACCCCCACCCCGGCACGAAGATCGCCGCCGGCACAAACGCCATCGAGACCGCCGCCCGGGGCGTGCGACTGGCCGAGGGGTTCGACAGCCTGGCCGGGGTCATGTCGTCGGTGGCGCTGGTCCGCTCGATGGTCGGCAAGGAAGGGGACCACGAGCGCGGGACGTACCTGATGAAGACCGGCTACCGTCCCGAGCCGACGGTCGAGCACCCGTCGATCGGCGCCATCTGCTGCCACGAGCTGCCGGTCGGCATCGCCGAGATCCCCAGGCATGTCTCGATCCTGCCGAACCAGTGGCCGAGCCGGGGAGGGTTCCTCGGCAGCGCGTATGACGCCTTCCAGGTCAACGACCCCAAGGACCGGCTGCCCGATGTCGCCTCTTCTGTCGAGGGAACGCGCGACGAGAACCGCCTCCGCGACCTTGATGTCGTCGAACGCGCCTTCGCCCGCGGTCGCCGTGGGCGGGTCGAGTCCACACGTCACCGGCAGACGATCGACAGCGCCCGGGTGATGATGACCTCCGAGCAACTCGACGCCTTCGAGGTGACGAAGGAACCGCTCGCGCTTCGTCGAGCTTACGGCGACACCCCGTTCGGCCGCGCCTGCCTGGCGGCGCGTCGGCTGACGGAGGTCGGCGTCCGCTGTGTCGAGGTGACGCTCGGCGGCTGGGACAGTCACGTCAACAACCACGAGGTCCATCGCAATCTTGTCAAAATTCTCGACCCGGCCCTGGGCAGCCTGATCCGCGACCTGCGCGACCGCGACCGGCTCTCGCACACCGTCGTGCTCTGCGCCGGCGAGTTTGGCCGGACGCCGAAGCTCAACCTGGTCGAGGGCCGCGACCACTGGCCCCACGGCTTCAGCGTCGCGCTGGCGGGCGGGCCGATCCGCGGTGGCCGGGTCATCGGCGCGACCGACCCGGAGGGCTCGCAGGACCCGGAGCGGCCCGGTCCCTGTCCCCGACCTCCACGCCACGGTCCTCAGCGCCGTCGGCCTCGACCCGCACCACGAGAACCTCTCCCCGATCGGCCGCCCGATCAAGCTCAGCGAAGGCCGCCCGATCGCCCCCCTCACCGCCTGATCTCAGGTTGCGACGAACGATCGCGACGCCCCCCCGGCACAGGTTCTCGGGCCGCCCGGGGAGAAATCCGGAGCGCTCCCACCAGCCAGCGGGCGATCCTGGTGCCAGAATGGGATGTCGAGATGCTCCGCGCGCGTCCCCTCGCCAGGCGGTTCTCGCGGCGCAACTTCTCACCGACAAAAGCCCTGGGGCGATTCGAGGGGCGGAACCCCGAGGCCCCACCGGGCTCGTTGCCGGTTCGAGTGGTTCGGTTGGTCCGATCGTGAGGGAGAACGAGCCGATGAAGATTGATCGCCGCCAACGGATTTTCGGGGTCGAGCCATTGGAACCCCGGACGTTGATGTCCGTCGCGACGCTGGCCGCGCCAGGACAGGTTCCCGCCCAGGTCACGCCGCCCGTCGCGACCCATCCCCTGGCGTTGTCCGCGAACGTCGCCGGAGGATACGTCCTGCTCGACCCGTCAGCGCCGCCGGGCGCGCGAACATTCGGGATTCAGGGGCAGGGGATCAGCCGTCCGGGAGGCCCGGTCCAGCTCCTGGGCCGGATTCAGGAGAACGCGGCCCCGGATGGGGACGTCACGTCCCTGCGGTTCTCCGGCCGCCAGGGAGACCTCGACATCGTGCTGACGGGGGCGCTGCCGCTGACCGCGACGGGGGGCGTCGTCAACAACGTGCCCTACACGCTTGTCGGCGGGAGCGGCCCGTTCACGAACGCGGCGGTCCACGGCATCGCGGTGGTGACCGTCACCCCGAGCCCCGGCACGAACGGCAACCTGGGCCGGATCTCGGTGCGGTTGCTGAACCCGCATCACGAGCCGATCGTCGTGCCGCCGGCACCGCTTCCCGATGCCCCGATCGTCGGCCAGGTTCGCGTCAGTCCACTGGCGGCCTCCGCCACCGGGCCGGCGTTCACGCTCAACGGCTCGGGGTCTTACAACGGTATTCCGGTGAGCCTGTCAGGTCGATGGGCCAATGGCGGCCACGATCCGTCGCAGCTCATCGGGGGCCTGAACATCGTGAGCCGTCTGGGGGTCCTCAAGCTGCAACTCGATGGTCCGGTGCTCCTACCCGGCGCCGAGCGCGACGGTCCTCAATTACCAGATATATTTCGCGGACAACAGTTACCTCGACTCAGCCGGCACGACCGGCAAGCTGCGGGTTGAGTTGCCCCACGGCGTCACCCCCGCCGGCTCTCCGGTCGGAAACCCGGTTCCGATCCGCCTGACCTTCATCCCGCTCAAGGGTTAGATTTGCCCCCCACGTCGCGGCGGGGCGCCACAAGCCGTGCCCATGGCGCCCGCCCGGTCGGTTCAGACGTGTCGATTCCATCCTGCGCCGCGTCGACAACCCGTCGCGTTCACCCCGAAAGGGTTCAGGGATGAGCCGACCTCCATGGATCGCGTTGGGGTCAGACCATTTCCGTCTCGTACACGTCCACGGCCTCATGCTGGCCGGTTTCGAGGAGGCCTCTGGCCTCATGGACTTTCTCGGTGGTGCCACGGGCGACGACGACGAACTTGCCGGCCTTGACCTGCGTCTCGTAGCGGATGGCCTGCTCCTTCGGCACGCCCCAGCCGATCAGGGCACCGGCCAGGCCGCCGAGGGCCGCGCCCGCCAGGGCACCTTCCACACCGCCGAGCAGGGCCGCGGCGAGCGGGCCGGCGACCACCACCGGACCGACCCCCGGCAAGATCACGAACGCCGCGCCGACCAGCAGGCCGAACAGGCCGCCGACCCACGCGCCGGTCCCGGCGCCGGTGGCGGCGTAATCGCTCGCATTGATGAAGCCGACCGGCTCCTCGCTCACCTGGAAGTCGCGGCCGATGATCGACATGTCCTTCATCTCGAACCCGTGCGCGTGGAGCTTTCGCACCGCCTCCTCGGCCGAGGCGTGGTCTGGGTACACGGCGACGATCCGCGAGCTGATCTTCGGCATCTCGGCCTGACTCATGGGGCTTCTCCAGGATTGGTAACGGGGACATCCAGCATTCTCGATCCGGTCCAAACAGCAAGAGCGATGCCGGAATGTGGGGACCTCGGTCACTGTCTCTCGTCCCTCGGCTCCTTTCGGGCAAGTGGAGCGATCGCGGAACTCACCAATCCGACTGAAGGACGATGGCCGGTGACCAATTCCAGATGACAGATTCCAGAATGACAGATTTGCAGCCAACCCTCGACCCCTCGACCCCTCGACCCCTCGACCCCTGGACCCCTCGACCCCTCGATCCCTCGACCCTCGGTCATCGGCCATCTGGCCCCTTGGCTGCCGCGGGGACGACCGCCGCCGGTTCTCTGGCACGCCTCGGCCGTGGCAGATAGCGGCACGCGACCCCGGACAGCAGGAACGCGCCCCCGACGAGCGTCGCCGGCGCGGGCCGCTCGCCGTGGATCAGAAGAACCCAGATGGGGTTGAGCACAGGTTCGAGCAGGCCGATCAGACCGGCCTCCGGGGCGTCGACCGATTGCAGGCCGCGGGCGAACAGGGCGTAGGGGATCGCCATCTGGATCACGCCGAAGGCGACCAGCACCGCCGCCTGCGTCGGCGTGCCGGGGCCGGGCAGGGTGCCGGTGGTGGCGAGAACCCAGACGGCCAGCACGGCCGCGCCACCGAGGTTATTCACAACGCTGAGCCAGATCGGGTCGAGCCCGCGCAGTCCTCGCAGGCCGATGACGACCCCGGCGTAGGCCACCCCGCTGGCCAGCCCCAGGGCCATGCCAACCCCTTCGCCGGGACGACCGTCGTAGCCCCACAGGACGATCGTCGCGCAGCCGATCGTCGCCAGGCCGATCCCGACGAGCGATCGCCGGTCGGGCCGCTCTCCCAGGAACAGCACGCTGGCCGGCACCAGCCAGAACGTCGCGGTGCATTGCAGAAAAATCGCGTTGGCCGCCGTCGTCATCTTGATCGCGCCGATGTACAGGCCGATCATCGCCCCGAACAGCAGGATGCAGGGGACCATCGCCGGCCGGAAGATCATGCGCGACCGTCGGACCATCGGCAGCAGGGCCAGACCGGCGAACAGACTACGGTAGAGGGCGATCGTCAGCGCGGCCAGCGCGAGATGCTTGGTGATGACCCCGCTGAGGCTCCACAGCACGGCCGCCGCCAGCACGCAGCGCCGGCCGCTTGCCAAGGCCGCGTTGAGCCGCGCTTTCTCCACGTCCCCGATCTCCACGCGGCCGCCCCCAGCCTTCCAGAATGGTCTCGACAAGCCCGGCCCCATCCTACCGAGTCCGGCACCGGCAACGGAACATGACAGATGCCGGCGGCGATTTTGTGATCCGCCATGTTCCGTTGGACATGCCGACACGATCACGCCGTGAGGTTCCGCTGGAACGCGGCGTTGAGCCAACAGAACCGGCAGGGTCGTTCAAAGATCGGTTTTCGGGAGGGCAAGGCCCATGCCGAGCCGCCCGTCCCGACGACTCGGCGGGAACCTCGCCCTCCCGGTTCCGGTGTCGCCTCGGACGTTTGAATGGCCCTGCCCGGCCGTAACCGGAACGTCCGCCGTTACCCCCCTCCTCCCGGGAGCATGCCGGCCAGTTGCAGCACGCCGAGGGCCGCGAACGTCAGAAGGGTCAGCGTCAGGAGCAGGTTCGACACCCAGGAGTTGCGGTATGGAAGACCAACCCAGGAGGCACGATTGTTCATCAGTAACAACGTGATGGCCAGCAACGGCATGAACAGCGCCCCCAGCACGGCATGAGCGAGCTGGACGGACCTTACCGGCAAACCCAGGAGCGCCAGCGGCACGATGGCGATCGCGATGAGATAGGCCCGGTAGGCGGGCGTCTGATCCAAATCGACCTGCGCCGTGACGATTCCCGATTTGAATCTCCCCCGGATGGCGGTTGAGCCGGAGGAAGTCGGCGAAGAGGTAGGGCGCACTCTGCCAGACCCCGAGCAGGCTGGAGAACACCGCGCCCCAGAACCCCACCAGGAAGACCCAGCGAAGGGGTGGCCCGGCCACTTTCGCAAGCTGATCGGCCAGGACCAGGGCGACCTCCGCCCCCTGCCGGTCGATCTGGACGCGCGAGCTGATCACCAGCATCGCCACTCCGAACAGCGCCGTGGCGATGTAGGCCGCCGCCAGGTCGATCCGGCAGAGCCGGGCCCCTCGGGGCCTGACCGGCCCACCTCGCGGACCCAGTAGCCGTAGGACAGCAGCGTGACCGTGCCCCCGACTCCTCCCAGCAACCCGATGGCATACGGCAGGTCGCCCTCGCGGATCGTCGGCCGGAACAGCCCGGCGGCGATGACGGCGGGGTCGGGGCGTAGCAGGACTGCCGAGAGCAGTACGCAGACGAACATCCCCCCGACCAGCACCGCCATGACACGCTCGAACGTCTTGAAGCCGCCGACCCAGACCAGCGCCAGCCCTCCCAGAGCATGAACCGCGGTCCAGATCGCCTGCGAGGTCGCGCGGTCCCCCAGGGGCAACAGGCCGTCACCGGCCACGCCGCAGGCCTTCGACAGGGAACCGCCCGTGACCAGCGACCAGAGCAGCAGGTAGCCGAGGAAAACCCAGCGGATCCAGCCGCCGAGCCGGGTGGCCCAGCCTTCGAGCAAGGTCGTGCCCGTGGCCATCTGCCAGCGCCAGGCCCTCGGTCAACGACCACTTGAACAACGCGCCGATGAGGACCGCCCAGACCAGCGTCAGGCCCGCGCGGGAACCGGCGTAGCTGGCCGTCAGCAGGTCGCCGGCGCCCACCCCGGTCGCCGCCACCAGCAGGCCCGGACCGAGCACCGCCAGCAGCGATCGACCGGGCGTCGGGGGGCCGTCGCCGGCTCGCGGGGTTCCGACTTCCATGAGCCGGTCACTCCGAGTTCAAGGGCCGCAACTCGACATTGCGGTAGAAGATCTCCGCTCCCTCGGACTGTAGCGTGATCCGTCCCCGGGTGACGCTGGCGTCGGTGCCCCGGTTGACCTCGACGCCGTTGACGATGTGGACGATCGTCCCGCCGTCGCAGATCACCTCGACGGTGTTCCACTCGCCGTTGGGCTTCTCGGCGTCGGACTTCTTGACGACCCGACCGCTGGTCTTGCGCTCGCCGTCGACGGTCAGGGCCGTGCCGCCGACGATGTAGATGTCGCCGCAGTCCCCCTCCTGGATCTGGCACTCGATCGACTTCGGCCAGACCTTTTCGGGGCCGGTCACGTGCATCAGGATGCCGGCGTCGCGCTTGGCGTCGACCCTCGGGGGCCACTTCTTCTCGCCCCACTTGAACTCGACCTGCAGATGGTAGTTGTCGAACTCCTTCTCGGTCGTCAGGCAGGCGAACCGCTCGCCAGTGGCGTGGATCATGCCGTCCTCGACGGTGAAGATCCCCTCGGCGCTGGATTCGGGGCTGTAGCGCTCCGTGCGAGGATCCACGAAGACCGTCCAGCCGGAAAGGTCCTTGCCGTTGAACAGGGGGATCGCCTCGCCCTTCGGGTGCGGGGTGTCGTCGTCGGCGACGGCAGTCGCCTGCACGATCGCGATCAGGGCGGTCAGGACCGCCGCCCGAAGACAAATCCGCATCATGTTGTCCCTCAACGTGGTGCAACCTTTCGGGAAGACGTGGGCGCACGACGGCGCCCCGAGACGTGCCGGGATCGTACAGCCCTCAAGGCGACACCTCAAGCGGGCAGCGATCCGATCCGCACGACGGGGCGGTGAGGGAATTTCCGGAATCCCGGGGACCGATCCGGCCCGTTCCGATTGGAACCCGGGGCCGGGATCCGCTTCCGTTTCGGTTTGATCAATCGGTACCGGCCAGCCGTCGCGCGTGTTCGAGCCGCAGGGCGGCGATCAGGTCGAGCGTCGGCTGAAGGTAAGGAGCGAGGGACGGTTGGGCCAGGACCCACGCCTCGGCCTCCGGGGTCGCCTCGAAGCTGGTGCGGCCGTTCCGCATGAGCCGCGTCACGGCGCCGCGATCGACCAGGTAGAGCAATACGGCCACGCGGCGGGACAGCGGGGCCTCGTTCCAGTACGGCGAGTGGATCAGATCGGCCTCCAGCCGAAGCCCGACGAACTTCAGGGCGTCCGCGATCAGGGCCTCCCGATGCTCATCGTTGCGATGTTGGCGGTAGGTCGCGAGACGACCGATCCAGTGGCGAGAGAGGACGTGGAGAGTGTGGGCGGGTATCGCGTACATTCAAGTCTTGGGTGGATTCGCGTCCGAAAGCGCGGACGCTGCTTCGCGAAACAACTCACGTATTGTACAGGCCGGTCAACCCGACGTGACGAGAAATCGTCTGAAATTTCCGATCGACCAGGATCTCCCGATTCGACAGGACTCCGCGACCTCGCCTCGGCCGGCGATTCGCGGTGATATACTTCGCTCAATACGCCCAGGTTCCCATTCGAATTGGGGGCGGGCAGGTGCGTTCGGGCGCGGGCTTGCCCGACCCTGGCACGCAATTGGCTTTGACAGGGCCCCGTGTTCCCGATAACTTGCGACGAATTCCAGGGAACTGACACGAACCGCACGGCCGCGGCGGTCGGGTTCCCGCTCCAGACGGATGCAATACGAACAATGTTCGATGCGATCGCCAAGCTGGTGACCCGGCGAGGCTGGCTCGTCCTCGTCGGGTGGCTGGCCATCGCGGTGCTGCTCTACATGTTCGCCCCGATGTGGGCCTCGGTCAGCCGCGACGACGACGTCCGCTTCTTCCCACCCGGCTATCCCAGCGTCATCGGTCAGGAATTGCTCGAACGCGGGTTCCCGAACGACGTGGCCACCTCGACGTTCGTCGTCATCGGCGAACGACCTTCGGAGCGGCTGACCGGCCCGAGGACTTCGCCTACCTCGACCGGTTGGCGGACGCGATCCGCAAGGTCATGCGGGCCGAGCCGCAGTGGCAGATCCGTTCGGTCACGGACCACCGCACGCCGATCATCGGCCCGCGCCTGGTGGGCACCTCCGAGGACGGCGGCCAGGCGGCGCTGGTCAACGTCGCCCTGGGCATGACCTACATGGCGAAGCAGGCCCGGCTGACGGTCAACCGGTTCGAGGAGTTGCTGGCCGACCAGCCCACCCCGCCGGAGGGCCTGAAGCTCGCCACGACCGGCTCGGCGGCGGTCGGCCACGACATGAACGCGGCGGCGAACGCGAGCATCGCCAAGACGACCGACACGACGATCCTCCTGGTCGTCGTGATCCTGCTGGTCGTCTACCGCTCGCCGCTCCTGGCGCTGATCCCGCTGCTGACGATCGCGCCTGTCGGTGTTCGTCGCGCTGAAGGCGATCGCCGCGCTGACGCTGGTTCCCTGGACTCAACTTCCAGGTCATCAACATCACCAACGTGTTCGTGGTCGTGGTCCTCTTCGGCGCCGGGACCGACTACTGCCTGTTCCTGATCGCCCGCTACCGCGAGGAGCTGGCCCGCGGGCCGCGCCCGTCGCGAGGCCCTGACGCGAGGCGATCCGGCAGGTCGGCGGCGCCCTGGTGGCCAGCGCCGGGACGGTGATCGTCGGCCTGGGGATGCTCTACTTCTCGACGTTCGCCAAGATCCAGTACACCGGCCCGGCGATCGCGCTGAGCCTGGCGATCGCCCTGGCCGCGGCGCTGACGCTGGCGCCGGTGCTGCTGCTACTGGCTCCGCGGGGCGGTCTTCTGGCCGTTCCGCACGCCCCACCACGAGGAGGGCCACGACCCCGAGCAGGAGAGCCTGGACCAGATCGCCCGCCGCCGGGCTCTGGCTGGCCGTGGCCGACCTGGTGGTCCGCCGGCCCGGCCCTGATCCTGACCGTCAGCCTGCTGGCACTGACCCCGCTGGCGGTCATCGGCGCCCGGACCGACCTCGAACTACAGCCAGCTCGCCGACCTGCACCCCGACCAGCCGAGCGTCGTCGGGCTCGCGGGTGATCCAGCAAGTACTTCCCGGTCGGCGAGCTGAGCCCGACCGTCGATCCTGTCGCGCACCCCGAGGATCGACTTCCGATCGCGAGAACGGGCCAGCGGCGCATCGAGCAGTTCAGCCAGCGGCTGGCCGCGGTCGCCGAACGTCGCCGAGGTCCGCTCGATCTCGCGGCCCCTGGGCAAGCCGCTCCGATCGGTCCGACCCGGGTCGGCCGGCCGGTGAGACGTTCCTCCAGCGGCCTGGACGGCTCGGCAGGATGCCCAGCGTGCCGCCGATCGCGCCGCGCGGCGGCCCTGCGGCCGGTGCCGCGTCGCGGTACGTCAGCACCAGCCGCGCCGACCCGGCCGACCGCAACCACATCACCCGGCATCGACGTCGTCTTCCGCACCGACCCGTTCTCGCCCGAGAGCATGGCCACCCTCGACGCGCGTCGAGCACGGTGACGCGGCAGGCGACCGACGCCGGCGGGCCGCTCGCCGGGGCCACCGCCGTCGGCCTGGCCGGCTCGACCGCCGCAGTCGTCGACCTGAAGCAGCGTGACGACCAAGGACGAGCACCGGATGTACGTCCTGGTCACGCTCGGCGTCTACGTCATCCTGGTCCTCCTGCTCCGGCGGCCGGGGATCTGCCTCTACCTGATCGCCACCGTCGTGCTCGGCTACCTCGCCTCGCTCGGGCATGACCGAGCTGGTCTTCCAGGCGCTGCACGACGGGCCCGAGCCCCTGGGTCGGCCTCGACTGGAAGGTCGGCTTCTTCCTGTTCGTGATCCTGGTGGCCGTCGGCGAGGACTACAACATCCTCCTGATGGCCCGGGTGATCGAGGAGGAGCGCAAGCACGGCCCGATCGAGGGCACGCGGCTGGCCGTGGCGCACACCGGCGGGATCATCAGCTCGTGCGGCCTGATCATGGCCGGCACGTTCGGCTCGATGCTCACCGGCACGCTGGTCTCGCTCGCGCGAGCTGGGCTTCGCCCTGGGCCTGGGCGTGCTGCTCGACACCTTCATCGTCCGGCCGATCCTGGTGCCCGCCTTCGTCGTGCTCTGGCACCGCACCTTCCCGAAAGAGCGCCTTGACGAAGCCCCCGTCGCGCCCCTGGGCGAAGCTGAACCGACCACGGCGACCTGACAGAAGACGATCCCATGACGGTACACTGGAGAATGGCGTTCGCGGAGCGCACCCCGAGACGCATCTCTCGTTCGGAGGCGACCTCATGGCCATCGGGTCCTCGAAACGAGCCACCCTGGACGATCTGCTCAAGGCCGATGGTAAGACCGAGTTGATCGGCGGGAGGATCGTTCACTACATGGCATCCGGTCATCAACCAAGTCAGGTCGCGGGTCGGATTTACCGTCGTCTGGCAGACCATGTCGACGGGATTGGTCGGGGGTTCGCCTACCCCGACAACATGGGCTTCGCCGTCCCGGAGCTCCCTTCGGGCCGCGAGTCGTTCTCGCCGGACGTCGCATATTACGTCGGGCCGCTGCCTGCGAACCGGATGCGGTTCGTCGAAGGCCCCCCCACGCTGGCCGTCGAGGTCCGCAGCGAGAACGACTACGGCCCCGCCGCTGAACGCTCGATGGCCGCCAAGCGGGCCGACTACTTCGCCGCCGGCACCCTGGTCGTCTGGGACGTGGACCCGGTCGCCGAGGCGATCCACGTGTATCGGGCCTCTCAACCCGACCAGCCCACGACCTACACCCGCGGCCAGACCGCCGAGGCCGAGCCGGCCGCCCCGGGATGGCGGTCCCCCGTCAGCGACATCTTCCGTTGATCCGGAAACGGGAAACGCGACAGGGGCGGCCCGGGATGGAACCCCGCCGCCCCTGTGGTGATCCGATAAGTCTCGGGGCGACCGGGTTCCGATCACCCCGGAAACGACCCGGTCGTCGTCACTCGACCGTCTCGCCCTCACCGGGGTCGGAGCTGCCGGCGCCGGCGGCGACGGGCTCGCCCTTGGTGGTGGCCTCGAACTTGAGCTCCTTGGTTCCGTCCTCGCCCTCGATGACGCGACGGTGAGGGTGTCCTTGCCCTTGAAGTCGCCGCGGAGGATCTCCTCGGACAGCGGGTCCTCGATCATGTTCTCGATGGCGCGACGCAGCGGACGGGCACCGTAGTCGGGGTTGTAGCCCTTGTCGATGATGAACTCCTTGGCCTCGTCGGTCAGGACCAGCTCCAGGCCGCGGTCGCGCGAGCCGGCCGCGGACCTTCGACAGCTCGATGTCGACGATCTGCTTGAGGTCCTCCTTGTTCAGCGGTGGAACACGATCACGTCGTCGAGCCGGTTGAGGAACTCGGGCCGGAAGTACTTCTCGATGGCGACCTTCAGCCGCTCCTTCATCTGCTCGTAGCTCGCGGCGTCGTCCGTGCGCGGCCGCGCTCGAAGCCGAAGCCGGCTTGACGTCGAGGTGGCCTCGGCGCCGGCGTTGGTGGTCATGATGATGATCGTGTTCTTGAAGTCGACGTTGCGGCCGAAGCTGTCGGTCAGCCGGCCCTCCTCCATGATCTGGAGGAGCATGTTGTAGACGTCGGGGTGGGCCTTCTCGATCTCGTCGAGCAGGACGACGGCGTACGGCCGGCGGCGGATCTTCTCGGTGAGCTGGCCGCCCTCCTCGTAGCCGACGTAGCCCGGAGGGGCGCCGATCAGCCGGCTGACGTTGTGCTTCTCCATGTACTCCGACATGTCGATCTGGATCAGCGCGTCGGCGTCGCCGAACATGAACTCGGCCAGCGCCTTGGCCAGCAGCGTCTTGCCGACGCCGGTCGGGCCCGGCGAAGATGAAGCTGCCGATCGGCCGCTTCGGGTCCTTCAGGCCGCGCGCGGCTGCGGCGGACGGCCTGGCTGATCCGCTTGATCGCCTCGGTCTGGCTGATGACCTGCTTCTGCAGCTCCTCCTCCATCTCGAGCAGCCGCGCGGTCTCCTCGGCCTCCAGCCGGGTCAGCGGGATGCCGGTCATCTTGCTGACGACCTCGGCGATGACCTCCTCGTCGACCGTGCCGTCGACTTCCTTGGACCGCTCGCGCCACTCGCGGTTGATCGTCTCCTTCTTCTTCTTGAGCTTGTCGGCCTGGTCGCGCAGCGCGGCGGCCCGCTCGAAGTCCTGGTTGGCGACGGCCTCTTCCTTGTCCTGGTTGAGCCGCTCGATCTGCTCGTCGAGCTCCTTCAGGTCCGGCGGCCGGGTCATCGCCTTGAGGCGGACGCGGGCGCCGGCCTCGTCGATGACGTCGATCGCCTTGTCCGGCAGGCAGCGGCCGGTGATGTAGCGGTCGGACAGCTCGACGGCGGCCTCGAGGGCCTCGTCGGTGATCTGCACGCGGTGGTGCGCCTCGTAGCGGTCGCGCAGGCCGCGGAGGATCTCCAGGGCCTCGGCCTTGCTCGGCGGCTCGACGACGATCGTCTGGAACCGCCGCTCCAGGGCGCCGTCCTTCTCGATGTACTTGCGGTACTCGTCGAGGGTGGTGGCGCCGATGCACTGGACCTCGCCGCGGGCCAGGGCCGGCTTGAGGACGTTGGAGGCGTCGATCGCCCCCTCGGCGCCGCCGGCGCCGACCAGCGTGTGCAGCTCGTCGATGAACAGGATCGTGTTCTTGGCCCGGCGGACCTCGTTCATGACGGCCTTGATCCGCTCCTCGAACTGGCCGCGGTACTTCGTGCCGGCGACCATCATCGCCAGGTCGAGCACGACGATCCGGCGGTCGCGGAGCAGCTCGGGCACGTTGCCGTCGACGATCATCTGGGCCAGGCCCTCGACGATCGCCGTCTTGCCGACGCCGGCCTCGCCGAGCAGCACCGGGTTGTTCTTCTGGCCGTCGCGAGAGGATCTGGATGACGCGCTCGATTTCGTTCTGGCGGCCGATGACCGGGTCCAGCTTGCCTTGCCGGGCCAGGTCGGTCAGGTCGCGACCGAAAGAGTCCAGGGCCGGGGTCTTGGACTTGCCGCCCTTGGAAGTGGCCCCGCGTTCCGGCTCGCCCCCGCCGCCTGCCTCCATCCCGTGACCGAGCAAGTTGAGCACCTCCTCGCGGACTTCTTCGAGCTTCAAGTTCGAGGTTCATCAGCACCTGGGCGGCCACGCCTTCCTGCTCGCGCAGCAGGCCGAGCAGCAGGTGTTCGGTCCCGACGTAGTTGTGGTTGAGGTTGCGGGCCTCCTCGATCGCGTACTCGATGACCTTCTTGGCCCGCGGCGTCTGGGGCAGCTTGCCCATCGTCACCATGTCGGGGCCGGTCTGGACGATCTTCTCGACCTCCAGGCGGATCTTGCGCAGGTCCACGTCGAGGTTCTTCAGGACGTTGGCGGCGACGCCGCTGCCCTCCTTGACCAGGCCGAGCAGGACGTGTTCGGTGCCGACGTACTCGTGGTTGAAGCGCTGGGCCTCCTGGTTGGCCAGCTGCATCACCTTGCGGGCACGATCGGTGAAGCGTTCATACATGCGGTTCAGCTCCGACGATTCTCTTCACCTCACCGGCCCGCGGCCGGTCCGGCACGAACGGTCTGGATATTCTATACGCCCGACGCGATGAGACCAAATGTTCAGCCAGGGAGGCGCCCGCCACCCCCCCGTGGAGGCCATCTCCGCCCGGTTCTGGACGTTGGATTGTCGCGCGGTTCGACAACGTGCCCATTCCGGCAGACAGGGGCCACCCCGAATGTTACGGAATCCACGCCGGTTTGACAAACCCCCCCCTCGGCCTCCTGGCCGAACGCCCCGCGCCCCCCCTGAGCGAACCCGACGATCGCCGCCTGGTCCCGCTGGGTTATCGGACGGACGTGACCTGGTTCGCGAGCAAACGCCGACGGCCACGACAACCGTCTTCAGGCACCGATCCGACGGGCTCCCTTTCGAGTCGACCAAGTGAGCACCGCCAGGTGCCACCCGCCGTGGGCCCGCCGCGATCGCCGGGTTCGGCCATAGGTTGCTTCGCCACCGCTGATTTGTAAAATTACTTGGCATGCGGCAACCCGAGATCCTTGATGTCGATCCCGGAGAGTTGCACTTGCGACCGTCGCAGGTGAATGGCCCCGACCCGTACAAGCTTCAGACCCAGATCGCCCGTTTCGGGGCTTCGGCCGCCGGGATGCCGCCGCCCTGGGCTTACCGTGGATCGGATGGCGCTCTCGTGCTGTACAACGGCGTCACGCGAGCCACGCGGATTGCCAGGCTCGCGCCCGGCACGCGGATCCGTGTCGAAATTGTGGGTGAGCTGAATCGGCCGGTCGGGCAGTACCCCAAAGTTGGAGACATCCCGCCATGATCGACCCGACCCGCCGTGAACTCATCACGCTCATCGAGGAGTTGAGCGTGGCGTGCCCGGAGTATCGCTTCGGACAGATGGTCCTGAATCTCGCGTTCCTCGCGCGAGAGGACGGGGACGGGCTTGCCTGGCAGATCGAGGACGCGGAGTTCGTCGCGGCGGCTCGCAAGCATCTGGCCGACTGGTACGCCAGTCATGGAAGGCCGAGGACCTTCCCGCCCCAACCCGGCGCCCTCACGCGGAAATCTCGGTCGTCCCGGATGAGCGTTGAGGAAGGAATGCGGTTACGGTCCGGGCCGTCTGGTGGCACGCGATTTCAAACTGGCTCAATGTTCGTCCAGTTTCGCCAGCGCCTGAGCGATCTCCCAGCGCCACTTGCGCACCCCCTCCAGTTCGAGGCACTGGCGAAACGATCGGCGCGCCAGGGCACGCTGGTCGGTGCGGATGAACAGGGCGCCGAGCTGCATGAGGGCGTCGGCGTCGGTCTCGTCGAGGGCCAGGATCTGCTCGAACCGGCGCCGGGCGTCGTTCCATTTCCCCTGAAGGTAATACTCGGTCGCCTCGCGGTAGAGGCGGTCGATGTCGGGACGGAACCGCTGGGGGTGGCATCGCCAGAGCCACCAGCACGTATACCCCAGGGCCGCCGCCCAGTTCAGGCCCGCCAGGACCGCGAAAAAGGCGGACACTCCCTCGGCGAACAACTCGGTCCAGACGAAATGCGTCAGGATCGCCAGGTTCAGCGTCACGGCGAACAGCGCCGCCAGGATCAGACCGAGCACCTCCTGACCCGACCAGATCTGCGGCAACCCCGGCCAGGCGCTCAGCACGGCGATCCAGAGGCGGCGCGGCATGGTACGGCTCCTTCCTTGGTCCGGACGACGTGTCGGGTCATCCTTGACCCGAAACGGGAAAATCCAGGAAATCCAGGGGAAATGCGCGGGCGGATGGGGGAAAGGCGAACATGGGGACGTGGCGCGGATCGTGACAGATCAGCGGAGCACGCGATCTCGCAGGCGGCGGCCGAGTTCGCGGAGGTGGTCTTGCGTGGAATGCGGTTCGCCGTCGGCGTTGATCGGTACGCCGTCGAGGGTCACAAGCAACGCTTTCGGGGCCCCCTGAACGCGTAGCTCCAGCAGGCCGTTGAGACCGAGAGGGAGGTCGTCAAAGAGGTTACGGATCTCGGGTGCGAACCGCCCGGCGAGTGTCTCCGCGTGGATCCGGTAATCGACCTGTCCGTCGAAGTCGGTCCAGCCGGCCAGGACGATCGGCACTCCCGCGACCTCCAGGGTCAGGTTCTTGCTCAGGACACGACGGTTGGCGATGCCGAAGTCGCTACGGATCGCGCCGACCCGCGCCCCCTCGGGCAGGGTCAGGACCCGGCCCAGCTCCGAGATCAGGTGGGACTGGTCGAGCACGATCGGGTCGAGCCGCACGGCCCCCTGACCGACAAGCGATCGGCCCAGCTCGTCCGTCGTGTCCCCCTGGCCGCGGAGGTAGAGGTTCAGGTCCATCCGGCCATCGATGCCGCTGGAGGCCCCGGCCAGCACCGGTGCGATGTAGCCCAGCACCTTCATGCCCTCGCCCAGGGCGACGTCTCGCGCGTGGAACTCGCCCTCGAACATCGGCGCGGTCGCGCCGCGGTCCAGTTCGGCCTCCAGCATGAAGGGGCCGCCGTTGAGCGTCCCGGTCAGGCCGGTGAGCCGCGCCCGGTTGCGACGCCAGGTTCCGTGCCCGTCGAGATCGTTGAACTCGAGCCGGGTGCCGGTCGGATCGTCGAGGACCGTCACGCGGGAATCGGTCAGACGGAAGGTGACGTCGTGGTCGCCGGTCGCGTCGTCCGATTCGCCGGACGCGGTCGGCAGCGCGGGACGGGGTGCGTCGGTTCGTAGCAGGTCGCCGAACTCGAAACCGCCCCCAGGTTGGCGACGGACGCGCACATGGACGCCCTCGGCCCGCACGACCGTCGGGTCGAGGTGGCCGTACAGGAGCTGGACCAGCCGGACATCGATCCGGACCGACTCGACCCGCAGCCAGGGGTCGTGCTCCCGACCGGGCTCGGCCAGTTCGATGCCTCGGAGACGGACGTCTCCCAGCGGGCCGAGGCTCAGGGCCTCGAGCCGGCACGGGTGGCCGGCGGACTCCTCCAGCGCAGTTCTCGACTCGCGTGCGCGCCCATTCCGTCGGTACGAAGGCCAGCACCAGGCCCCAGAAGGCGGGCGGGGCCAGCATCGCCAGAATGACCAACCGCCGAAGTCGAAGCAACTTCGCGCGTTTCATGGGCGATCCTCCTGTGATCTCCCGGAAACGTCAGCCCGCCCCGGCGAGCATTCCACCGTCCCTGGCAGCTCGCGCGCCGGCATCCGGGCGCGGGAACCATACCCCAACGCTCCGCACAGGGCAACGGCAAGTCCTGCCTTTCCGTTTGAATCGGTGACCGGGGGCCGATACCCTCAAGTCTCGTCGACGATCCTCACCCTGGTGACAAACCCATCCGACGGAGGTTCTCCCCATGCGCCGCTCTCTCCCAACCGGCCTGTTGCTTCTCCTGGTGGCGCTGGCCATCGCGCGGTCGGCCGCGGGCGACGAACTTCCCATCGTCGTTGGCGTCGAGCCCCAGCCCCTGGCGGCCCAGGCCCGCCGGGTGGTCGAGGCGCTGGACTACCTTGGCGAACCCCTGCCCGCGGCGAGATCGAGGCCCTCAACGCCGCGTTCAACGCCGGGGACCAGAACGAGGCGGCGCGTACGATCCAGGAGGTGCTGGACCGGCACGCGCTGGTCGGCGTGAGCGTCAACCCGGAGAGCCGCGTCAAGGCCCAGCCCGGCCCGGCCGCGCCGACGCTGGCCCAGGGAGGCTGGCGGGTCTTCCTGGTCAAGGTGCACAACGAGGCGGGCGTCACCGCGCCGTTGCGGGCCAGCAGCCCGAACGCCGCCCCCGTGTACACGAGATCGAGCAACAAGCCCGACCCCGAGCCGTCGGTCTCGCAGGCCGACGTCCGCGACCGCTGGTTGGACGTGGCGATGTTCGACGACCGACCGCTCAACAAGGCGCTCTCCGGCCTGCCGGTCGAGTATCGCATCCTCCAGATTTACAGTCGCGACACCGGCCCTCGCGAGGCGAAGCTCACCTTCGACGTCGGCCAGGGCACCCAGGACCTCGGCTTCCGCTCCGACGTGGACATCCTCTTCCAGTCGGCCCCGGCCACGGCCGTCACGCTGGAGGTGCTTGACGACGACGGCACGCCCACCACCGCCTCGTTCCTGATCCGTGACGACAAGGGCCGGGTGTACCCCTCGCAGAGCCGACGGCTGGCCCCCGACTTCTTCTTCCACCCCCAGATCTACCGACACAGCGGCGAGACGGTGCTCTTGCCGCCGGGGGAATACAACGTCGAGACCACCCGGGGGCCCGAGTACCTGACGAAGCGGCGGACGATGACCGTCCCCGCCAGTTCAGGGCACAAGGAAACGTTCCAGCTCGAGCGCTGGATCGACCCGGCCAAGCGGAAGTGGTACTCCGGCGATCATCACGTCCACGCCGCCGGCTGCGCCCACTACGAGAGCCCGACCGAGGGGGTCGGCCCCGAGGACATGATGCGGCACATCCTGGGCGAGGACCTCAAGGTCGGCTGCGTCCTGAGCTGGGGCCCCTGCTGGTACTTCCAGAAGCAGTATTTCGAAGGCGGCCTCCACCCGCTCTCGACCGACGAGTACCTGATGCGCTACGACGTCGAGGTCAGCGGGTTCCCCTCGTCACATGCCGGGCACCTCTGCCTGCTGCGGCTCAAGGAGGACGACTATCCCGGCACGACCCTCATCGAGGAGTGGCCAAGCTGGGACCTACCGGTCTTGACGTGGGGCCAGGAACAGGGCGGCGTCGTCGGCTTCTCGCACTCGGGATGGGGGCTCCAGACGGAATCCAGGGAGCTTCCCAACTACGAAATCCCGCCGTTCAACGGCATCGGGGCCAACGAGTACATCGTGGATGTCGTCCACAACGCGGTGGACTTCATCTCGACGGTGGACACGCCCGCGCCTTTTGAGCTGAACATCTGGTACCACACCCTCAACTGCGGCTTCCGGACCAAGATCAGTGGCGAGACCGACTTCCCCTGTATCTACGGCGAGCGCGTCGGCCTGGGCCGCGTGTACGTGAACCTCCCGGACGGCAAGCTCGACTTCGACCGCTGGACCGAGGGGATCAAGGAGGGCCACTCCTACGTCGGCGACGGCCGCAGCCATCTGATGGACTTCAAGGTCGACGACGTCCTCGTCGGTGGTGACGTGAACCTGCCCGAACCCGGCACCGTGACGGTCACGGCCGACGTCGCCGCCTATCTCGATCCGGAGGTCTCCGACGTGGCGCGGGCCATCAAGGACCGCCCCCTGGACCAGAAGCCCTACTGGGACGTCGAACGCGCCCGCGTCGGCGAGGGCCGCAAGGTCCCCGTCGAGGTCGTCGTCAACGGCTACCCCGTCGCGAAGACCGAGATCGAGGCTGACGGTGTTATTCGCCCGGTTCGGTTCGAGGTTCCGGTCGAGCGGTCGAGCTGGATCGCCCTGCGAATCTATCCGACGTCGCACACCAACCCGGTTTTCGTCACTGTCGGTGATGCGCCGATCCGGGCGTCGAGGCGCTCGGCCGAGTGGTGCCTGAAGGGCGTTGACCAGTGCTGGAGCCAGAAACAGCGGCTCACCCACGACGACGAAAAGCCCGCCGCCCGTGCCGCTTACGACAAGGCCCGCGAGGTCTACCGACAGATCCTGGCGGAATCCGACGTGGACTGAGCACCGATCCGAAGTATCCAAAAGGGCGAGGATTTCGCCGGGCCATCCATCGGGGCAGCCTGGCGAAATCCTCGTCCTCCCGAAGCCAACCGGAACGCATCCGCGGGTTGTTCGATCAGCTCAGCTCCCGGATCGGCGTCCCGCGCGGAAGGAGGGGGATCGGACGGCCTTCGAGACCGGGAAGGGTGGCGGTCGGGTCGAGGCCGAGGTAGCGATACCAGGTGGCCAGGAGGTCGGCCGGGTGGAGGGGACGCTCCCGCGGCTCGTCGCCTCGGGCGTTCGTGGAGCCGATGACCTGGCCCATCGGCATGCCGCCGCCGGAGATCAAGAGCGACATCGTGCGCGCCCAGTGCTCGCGGCCGGGCTGGCCCTCGTGGTTGGAGAGCTTGGGGGTGTGGCTCATCTCCCCCATCACGACCACCAGGGTATCGCGCTGCATGCCACGGGCGTGGATGTCCTCGATGAGCGCGGAGACGGTCCGGTCGAGCACGGGCAAGCGGATCTCCATCTGCTCGAAGATGTTCCAGACGCTGGCGTGGTCGTCCCAGGAGAACGCCTTCTGACCGGGGACGCAGGGGAAATCGACCGTGACGAGCCGCACGCCGGCCTCGACCAGCCGACGGGCCAGCAGGCAGCGCTGGCCGATCACATCGCGGCCATAGCGGTCACGGAGTCGAGGGTCTTCCCCGGAGAGGTCAAAGGCGTCGCGGGCCGCCGTGCCGGTCAGGAGCGTCAGGGCCTGCTGCTGGTACGTGTCGAGGTTGGCCACGGTCCCCGAGGCCTCGACGGCGTGCCGCATGCGGTCGAAGGCCCCCAGGAGCCGGCTGCGTCCCGAAAGTCGGGCGCGGGCCCCCTCGTCGAGGCTCAGGGCCGGGACGCGGAAATCCGGCGTGTTCGGGTCCGCCGCGACCTTGAACGGGCCGTGGTCGGTGCCCAGGTGAGCGCCCCCGGTATAGCGCATCGACGGCATCGCGACCCACTGCGGGAGGCCCGGGAGCCGGCTGGGCAAGAGCGCATGGGCCACCTGGAAGATGTCCGGGTACTTCGGCTCGTGCGGGGGCGCCTCGACGAGTTCCCCGCGATAGCCGGTCAGCACTGTGTGCGTGCTGTTGACGTGCCCGGGACTGTCGTGCGACAGCGAGCGGATCAGCGCGAACTTGTCGGCGATCCCCGCCAGCATCGGGAGCTTCTCGGAGATCTCGAGGCCCGGCACGTTCGTCTCGATCGGCCGGAACAGCCCACGGTATTCCTCGGGCGCCTCGGGCTTGAGGTCGAAGGTCTCCATGTGGCTCGGACCGCCCCAGAGCCAGACGACGATGATCGACGGCCCGCGCTTCGGCCCGTCCCCCCCGGTCGTTCCCGCCCTCCCTTCGAGCCGCAGCAGGTCGGCGAGCCCGAGCGTGGAAAGCCCGGTCAACGACGACCGCAGAAACGCCCGACGAGGCAGCGTCCCCTCACAGACCTCACGTGTCGATGGCGTCCAGGCGGACATGGCATCTCCTCGTTTCGGTCGTCGCGTTGACCCTCTCGATTTCAGGTTCCCAACGCGAGCCGCCACCGTTGTTCTTCGTTCGGACCACCCCGGACAACAGGGCAAGGCCGTTCGTTCCCTCGCGGTTCGGGCGTGGAGAGGCAACCGCGTGGTTTGTTCCTGGAAAAAGAATAACTCAGCCGCGGGTGTTTAGCAATCATTGGACAACCGGCCAGCCCGCGATTCATCCATGACAGCATGAAGCCGGTAGCCGTGATTCGGACCAGGATCGATCCTGGTCAGACCTTCAGCGTCAGCGCACCCTTTGGGAGATCGAAGCAGACGGTGAGGCGCTGGTCGTTCCTCGTGAACGTCCCGGGAACCAGTTGCAAGGGGCCTTGAACTTCTCCGAGGGGCGTGGCTTGCCCCTCGACGACCACTTCCGGCGGGCCCGCCTGCCGACGACCCTCGGGGATCGGGACGTCGAGCGTGAACGCCGGGCAGGCGTAGGGAGCGACCAGCGCCCAGCCGTCATCCGAACGCGCGATCGCCGTGAGTTCGCGGGCCGCCCAGTAGCGGGCGATCTCGGAGAGCTTCATCCAGAGCAGGTTGTCGTAGGCGGAACGCAGGCGACGGACGACTTCCTGGAAGATCTTGAAGCCGACTTCCTCGCCATTGAAATAAATCCCTGGCCAGTGGCAGACCAGGATCGCCGGCTCGTCGCGCGCGATCACCTCGGGAAGACGCCCTCCCTTGAGGTCCTCGGTGATGAACTGATCGACCGAGCCGGCTTCGAGACCGTCCCAGCCGCCGAACCAGTCGCCGGTGCAGCCGATGATCGAAACCACGCACTGCGGGGCCGGTCCCCCGAGCCCCGACGCCTGTTCGACGCGGGGGGCGACGCTGCGATCGTCGGTGAAGAGATGCCGGAAGTAGTGGGGAATCTCCGCGTCGATAGACATCACGTACCGACTGAAAGCTCGCCTCCGACAATTGCGGCAGCACGCGGTTGCCGAATCCGCCGGGGGTCGTGATCCCCTCGCAGGGCAAACCGGCGTTTTTGAGCATTCGCAGGGCGTAGGCCATGTAGTCGGCGATCTGGTCGGCCGACTTATCGTCGGTCCATCGCCAGTTCTCCATGAACCGCTCGGACGTCTCCGGGTACGGCCGTCCGGTCTTCGTGTCGATGATCCTGGTATGGGTCACCATCTCGGGGTGGATGTCCCAGTTCGGCACCATGAGGGAACGGACCAGGTCCAGGCTCGCCTTGAGTTCCTGACGCGACCAGCCGGGCATCTCACGGTCCACCCAGCCGACGCAGGCGGGGTACGGCACGATGCTGTACTTCCCCTTCACGCCGTGTTCCTGACACCACTCGCCGAACTTCCGGACGAAGTGATCCGGGATCTCGCGCGGAAGGGCCTTCCAGTCCTGGGTGTAGTTCTCCGGGAAGACCTGCGCGAACTGGGGGATCGCGAAATGGGCGAGGTTCACGAGGCAGGTGGAATCATCGATGATCAGGCTGACCGGGACGCGGCCTCGCGGGTTGAGCACCCGCACGCCCTCCGCCCGAGCCGGGCGCTCGCCGGGTTCCTGCGACCGGGCCATCCGGGGTTGGAACAATTCCGAACCGTTCAGGCCCAGCGCCGCGCCGGCGACGCCCAGGGCCGAACCGCGTAACATGTCGCGTCGGGACCAGCGTGGCATCACGTTCCCTCCGGGGTCTTGACGCGGAACTCGCGGATCGAGAACAGCCAGGCCGCGAGGCCCGTCGCCAAGGCCGAGACGATCAGGAGCGTCAGCAGGGCCTCCCGGCCGCTCGGGGCCAGGGCCAGGTCAATGGACCACGCCTCGACGTGCAAATCAAGCCAGCGCTCGGCGAGGATGCGAATGTTGTACATCACCGTCGCCCGTCGCACGATGAAGTCGATGTTCGCGAGGACCCCTTCAATGACCACCACATAGGCGACCCCCAGCGCCAGCGAGCGTTTGACCACCAGGCTGAGCAGGCCGAACAGGGCCCCGTACGGCACGGTCGAAAACGCGAGCAGGCCCGAAATCGCGCAGAACGCGGCCGGGAAGAATCTCGCCCCAGAATTCGGGCTGGCCCCAGTAGATCGCGACGAGGGTCACGGCCGTGAAGAGGAAGGTCAGCGCCGCCGAGACGAGGACCGTCGCGGGAGCTTCACGAGATAGATCACCGACTTCGGCACGGGCCGGATCAGCAAGTACGTGAGCGTTTGCTCCTCGACCTCGTCCGAGATCATCCCCGAGGCGAACACCAGCGCCGTGATCGGCACCAGGGCCTGCGGGATCATGTAAAAGATCAGGGCCTCCTCGGCCTCCCGCGCTCGAAAAGTCGCCGGCCCCGTAGTAACGGGCCAGCAGGACGATGCCGAGTGGCAGGAGGAACAATATCACGAGGGCAATCAGCCGCTGCGCCCGGACCAACCGACCCAGGGCCATCCTCAGCAAGGTCAGGACGGCGAGCGGATCGATGCGGTGCGAGAGTGGGACGCACCGGCATCGGCCGAGGTCCGCGATGGCACCCGCTTGCGTTGCCTCTTGGTTCGTCATGGGTTCACCAGGTAGCGGAAAACGGCTTCGAGGTTGTCGTCGTCGGAGTAAACCTCGTCGATCGGCGTGCCATCGGAGAGCGCGATGTCGGCCAGTCGGGTGTAGAACACGTCGGGGGCGTTTGTCTCGACGAGGATGCCGCCCCCCGGCCGGGCCAGCTCGACACCGAGCACGTCCTCGAACGTCACCAGCCGGGCCGCGAGGGCGCGCTCGTTCGAGGACTTGAGCACGATTCGATGCGGGTGCTTGTCGATCAGGTCCCGGATCTGCCGCACGTGCCCCTCGGCCACGAGCCGGCCCCGATTCAACAGGACGATGTGGGGCGTCACCGCCGAGACCTCGTGGAGCACGTGACTGGAGAAAATCACGCTCTTGCCGAGCGATCCCAGGCGATTGATGATGTCGATCAGGTCGCGACGCGCGACCGGGTCCGTCCCAGTCAGGGGTTCGTCGAGAAACAGCACGTCGGGGTCATGCACCAGGCACTGGGCGAGCTTGGTCCGTTGCCGCATTCCCTTGGAGTAGCCGCGGAGGGCGCGGTCGGCGTGCCGCGTCATCCCGACGGCATCAAGGACGTGCTCCGTGGCATCCTCCGCGACCCGACGGCCCAACCCGCTCAGCAGGGCACAGTTGCGGAGGAACTGGCGGCCCGGTCATCCACTCGTAGAAGGCGTCCTGCTCGGGGCAAAGGCCGATGTGGCGATTCAGCGCCGGGTTGTTCCACGACACGATGGCCGAGCACGCGCACCGGTCCCCTGGCTCGGCCGAAGCTGGCCGGTGGCCAGTTGCAGGAGCGTCGACTTCCCCGCCCCGTTGGGCCCGAGCAGGCCCGTTACCCCGGTCGGGATGCGCAGGGTCAGCTTGTTGATGCCGATGACGTTGCCGTACCACTTCGACGCGCCGACGAACTCGACGATGGTCGTGCCGGGCGCCAGCCCGCTGGCCGTCTCCGGGGCCGCGTCGGCGTGGGGTTCGTCGGCCTCGGGGTTCACCCTCGCGGTTTTCCCGCGTATTTGCTTGCATGTTCACTTGAGTCGATCCAGGGACTTGACTCGGGTCGTGAGGATCCACAGCGACAGGACAAAGAGCCCCGCCAGGACGGCGGCGGACCACTGCCAGGGATACTGGTCGGCCTCCATGCGCAAGGGGGCGGGGGGCGGCGGCAGCGAGCGTTCGTCGATCGGGCTCACCTCGAACGGCCGGTTTCCCCGGACGAAACGGCCGACCGGCGTGGCGCGGAAGGCGGCCTCGCCGGCCGCGTTGCGGGCCGTGGCCGCCAGGGCGAGGAACTGGTCGCGGGCCTCGACCGTGCCGAGCATCGCTTCGCGGAGCCGAGCCGAGATCACGGAGGTAGGAGACGATCGGCGCCCATTCCGGCTCCGAGGCCGGGCTCCCTTCCTCGACACGCCAGTAGGGCGCGCGGGTCGTGGTCCCGGTTCAAGGTCTGCTCGAGAACGTTCGCGGCGATGTTGCTGACGACCCAGAGGGCAATGAAGAGCGCCCCGACCATGCCGGCGAATTGCGGGTCAACGACGGACAGCGCCAGCATCAACATGCCGGCCGACAGGGTCAGGATGATCCCATACCCGATGGTGGCCAGCAGGATTCGCCCGGTCTCGCGAAAGACCGACAGTTCGAAGCTGAACGCCAACCCGAGAAGATAGGCCGCCGACGGCCGGGACGACCGCGACGAGCAGGAGAAAGAACCCGATCACGCCGAGTTTGCCGGCGAAATAGTCGAGCCGTCGCAACGGTCGGGCGAAGTAGAGCGGCATCGCGTTGAAGCGCAGGTCCTGGCTGATCAGGTCCGGCCCGACCATCAGGACGAGGACCATGGCGAAGAAGGTCTGAACGCCGAAGAAGTAGTGGAACGCCATCGTCCAGACGGCCGAGCGATACGCCTTCGGGCCGGACCGAATCTCCTCCGGCAGCCCTTGAAGCAGCGGCCGGATCGGGTCCAGCAGGCTGGAGCCCTGCTCCAGGAGCCCCCACACGATCAGGATCGCGGCCAGGGCCAGCGCGGGCGTGAACGCCGACGCCACGGTCCACTTCGTCCCGCGCTTGCGGAGCTGCACCCGAACCCCCTGCCGCGTGACCGCCAGCCAGCGCCACGCATGACCGGAGAGCGTGCCCTCCCAGTGCTGATATCCCTGGTCGAAGATCGGCATCGTGAAGGCCCTGATGGAATACGGACGAAGCCAACCCGGTTCAGGCCGAGTTGGCGGTCTGGCACTGCTTGCCCTGGCAACCGAACGTCGAACAACCGCCGATGAAGGTCCAGCAATCGCGGTGAAAGGGCGTCCGGCACGACGTGCAGACGACGTGCAGGCCGGCGATCGGATCGCCACAGACCTCGCACTCGGGGGCCGGACTCCTCCTCGGTCGCCTGCCCGGCCGCGACGATATTGATGCCCTCGGTGAGCCGGGACGAGACGCTGGCCTGCAGCCAATCGTGGATGATCAACGCGTCGCGGACGGCGAAGTCGAGCAGCGAGGCGTGCGCGCCGAGGTTGCGGTCGACCTGCAGGAGCAGGCGTTCGGGGTTGATCGACAGCAACATGCCGGCGGGCGGGGCGAGGTTGCGCAGGCTGTCAATGGCCGTGCGAACGTTGAATGGATGTAGCAGTTCCCGGGCGATGTCGGGGTCGTTGGACTGGATGAGGTACTGGCGGTCGAACTCGGGGTGTCCGGTGTGGACCGGACGGGTCCCCTTGGGGGGTTGCGGAGGCGCATGGCGGCCCATCGGCGCGAGTTCCAGCCGCAGCGGCAGGCCGCGCGGAAACCGGACGACCACGCGCGTTCGCGGCGGCGCATTTTGCCCGGTCACGACCGGCGCCAGGCCGACCCGGACGCTCGAACCGTTGTGGGCGAAGCTGACGGTCGGCGGATCGACCAGCCCTCGGTTCTCGTAACGCCCCTGGTATCGCTGGGCCAGTTGCCGGTAGGCGCGATACCGAGAGCCCGCCATCCCGGCCAGCCCGGAGGCGACCATGCGGACGATCACATACATCGCCAGCAGGAACAGAACGAGGACGAAAAGCTGCCTCACGGCCGTTGTGTTCCCCTCGCGAGAGTGTCGGGCCCGCGGTGCCGGGTGGAACCGGCGTCAGACCACCTGGGGGTTCCCCATCTCCCAATTCGTTCGAGTTTACGGCCCGGCAACCCGCCGACGCAACGCGGCCGCGGGTTCAATCAGGGTCATTCCAAGGTTCGATGCACGATTCGTCCCGGGAGTGCGAGGCTCTCGCCGCGCCGCCTTTCCGGGAGTGCGATGCCCAGGCCGAGCCGTCGGGATGGGCGGCTCGGCCTGGGCCTCGCCATCCCGGAAGCCCCGACCTTGGAATGACCCTGTACCGCCGGCGTCGTGCCTTCGAGGGCGGCTTGTCAGGGCGGTACAATGTCGTGAGACAGGCCCGAGCAGACCATGAAGGAAGACCCGCGATGAGCTCGAACCCGATCGCCGTGAAGAAGATCCAGGGTGTCGTCCTGCAACGGCCCGGCACCGGGGCCGAGGAGTACCTGTTGCCGCCCGGCTCGACGCTCGCCGACCTGCTCCGGGAGGCCCGGGCCGATCCGAACGATTACGACATTCGCATCGACGGCAACGGGGTCGCGGAGGCCGTCGATCTCCGTCCCGGCATGGTCGTGACCCTTGGCCCGAGACGAGGCCCGTCGCGCGACGCCTGGAAAGCGACCGTCGGCACGTTCAAGGACGACCCGGCCTTCGAGGAGATGGTACGAGCGGGACAGGCGATCCGTGAGGCCGAACGAGAGGCGGCCCGCAAGGATGCGGAGAACGATCCATCATGATCGTACTGGATACCGATCACGTGACGGAATTACAGCGTGAAGCGTCCAGGCCAGGGGCCAAGCTCATCCGTCGTTTGGCCATCGCGACAGATCGCGACCTACGGACGACGATCATCACGATCGAGGAGCAGGTCCGTGGTCGCCTCGCGGTGGTCCATCGGGCCGGGCCGGGCCAAGGTGAGGTTCCCGCTTACGCGCAGTTTCTCGCCCTGTTCGAGTTCTACAAGGACTGGATGATCCTACCGTTCGACCAGCACGCGGCGGCGATTTACGACAACCTGCGACGGCAGAAAATCCGCATCGGCGCGATGGACCTGAAAATCGCGGCGATCACGCTGGCCCATGACGCCACGCTGCTCACGGCGAACCGGAAGGACTTCAACCAGGTTCCCGGACTGAGGGTCGAGGACTGGCTGCGCGATTGAACCGACCTGGTCGCGCAACCGACAGGCCCAACGTGTTTGTTCGAGCCTCGGGCGCGAACCGTCGCCGTCGGGGGCGTGTCTGATCGTTTGCGCTACGGTGCCGGCTCGCGTTCCAGGGTGGGGCGCCGGGGCGAGGCCCGAACCGGTTGCGAGCCCGCAAGGGTTCAACGCATCCACGCTCATGTACCTCGATCAATTTATCAGTGAAGCCCTGAACGAGCCTCGGGCGGCGATGGCCTACCACGTCAGCCGGCGGCTGGCCGCGCTGTTCCCCGACCGCCCGGTCGTCGAGGGGGACGACTGCGACTTCGAGCTGCTCGAGTACGCCCGGGTCGGCGGCTGCGCCCTGCGTCGGGAACAGGCCGTGCATGGTCAGGTCGTGACCTCGTGGGACCGCGATCGCGAGGGCCCCTACGAGAGCCCCCGGCAGGTTTGGTACGAGGTGGACTGGCAGGGCCACACGCTCGACGTGTTGCTGATGACGCTTGAGGAATGTTGTGTCCCGCACTACTGGATCGCGGCCGTTACGGAGGCCGTCGCCCGCGACTTCTTCGCCGCGGTCTGCGCCGACGACCGGGAGGTCCGGGACGAGATCCTCGTCTTCGACGGCGGCGTCTGGCAAGGCCGGGCCGGGCTGTTCCGGGAGATCCAGGGGGCCGGCTTCGACGGCCTGGTCCTGGCCGGGACGCTCAAGGAGGACATCCGGGCCGATGTCGAGCGGTTCTTCGCCTCAAGGGCGACCTACGAGGCCCTGGGCGCCCCTGGCGGCGGGGCCTCTTGCTGGTCGGCCCGCCGGGCAACGGCAAGACGCACACCCTCAAGGCCCTGGTCAACGAGCTGGGCCGCCCTTGCCTGTACGTCCGGAGCCTTCAGTCCGAGCGCTGGAACGAATGGACGGCGCTCCGGAAGGTCTTTGAGAGGGCGCGTCGCACGGCACCTTGCCTGCTGGTCCTGGAGGACATCGACGCGCTGGTGACGGACAAGACGCGGTCGGCGTTTCTCAACGAACTCGATGGCTTTGCCGCGAACACCGGCATCCTGACGCTCGCCACGACCAACCACCCGGAGCGGCTCGACCCCGCGATCCGCGATCGCCCCAGCCGTTTCGACCGTAAATATCACTTCGGGCTGCCCGATCGACCGGAGCGCCTGGCCTACACCGAGCACTGGAACCTCACGGTCCCCGAACCGCTGCGGCTCGATCCCGAGGCGCGGTCGCGTCTCGCCGACCGGACCGAGGGGTTCTCGTTCGCCTACCTGAAGGAACTGTTCCTGTCGGCGATCCTGGTCCGCGCCGGTACCGATCCCGACTCCGGCGCAGTCGAACCGATGGAGGCCATCCTGATTTCCCAGGCCGACGCCCTGCGCTCTCAGATGGCGACCGAGCGGCGGCCCTCGCCAGTCGGCGACGACCGCGATGACGACGACGAGTGATCGAACCCCAGAGGCACGGATCGTCGACGAGGCCGCGGCCGTGAGCAGGTTCCAGATCACAGATGAGTCATGGATGGCCAGGCTGTATCCTCAAGGTGTCATCTGGCCATCTGTCATTCTGGAATTTTCGTTCCGAACCCCCGACCCGTGCCCGCGGGCCTGGTTCGGAGTCAGTGAACCTTGATCGACCGATGGTCCGTGTACGTCTGGTCGAACACGTCGGTTGTTCGCACCTCGATGGCATGGGTGCCCTTCGGCGGGTTCGCCGGCAGCATGGCCCGCCAGATGTGGGGCGACTTCATGACCTTGGGCAGCGGGGTGAACGGCGGCTGACAGGGGCTTGCCCGCGTCTTCCTGACGGGCCAGGAGGGCGGCCAGCAAGCGATCCTCAAGTGCCTTGGTGGCGGCGAAGGCTGGGTCTTCGACATCGACGCGCTGCATCTCGACCCACTCCCCCTGGTCGCCCAGCCGCATCTCGACCTTCGACCGTTCCGAGCCGGCGAACACGTTGACCAGCACCTCGGTCGATCCGGCCGCCGTGGCCGAGACCTCCTCGGGGGCGTAGATGTTCATCTGGTACGTCTTCGGCCGGCCCGCTGGCGCGGTACTCGATGTCTGTACTTCGTGGCCGTCGAAGCTGATGATCGAATAACCGTTCGGGGCGCCGTCGCGCATCGTGGCATGGGGGATGCCTCGCTCGTCGGGGGCACCCTGCCACCAGCTGCCGCAGACGGTCACGTTGATGACGTGGTGGTGCGGCTGCGGCACCGTCGAACCCGTCCTCCTTACCGATGAAGACGTGCTGCTGGTAGTGGGTGTGGGCCGAGATCGACATCGAGAACGGTCGCTTCTCGATCAGGTCGTACAATTCGTCGCGATCTTCGACATCGACCAGCGGGATGTGCATCATCAGCACGACAAGCTGATCTTCCGGGATCAGCGCCAGGTCGTTGCGGATGAACTCCATCTGGGTCTTGCCCAGCCCGCCGACGTATCGGCCGCGATCCTGCCCCTCGGGGACGAACCAGCGCACGTCGTCGAGCACCAGGAAGTGGACCGGGCCGTGGTCGAAGGAGTAGTACGAGGGGCCGTAGATCCGTTCGAACGTCTCGTCGGAGTGCTCGTCGTCCTGGGCCTCGAAGTTGATGTCGTGGTTGCCGATGACGTTGTACCAGGGGATGCCGATCAGCGCGATCGCCCGGTTCAGCGGCTCCATGACGGCCAGGTCGTTGAAGGCGATGTCCCCCAGCGTGACGCCGAACGAGGCGCCGAGATGCACGTTTTCGGCGATCAAGGGGCTCGATCACGTCGTGGGCGATGTACTCGACCTCCTTGAGATCACGCGGCTGTGTGTCGCCGAACAGCAGGGCCTTGAACTGCTTGGGCTCCCAGCGCCGTTGGAGCGGGAAGTCGACCGAATCGGGCAGCGGCCCGGTCGGTTCGACGCCCGGGAACTGCGATTCGGGGCGAGCCGGCCGGCTTGTGGACGTAATAGAACTGCGGCAAGTTGTCGTCGTCGACCGGCGTCGTCCAGTCGCGAGGCTTGATGACGAAGAGGATCGTGTCGTCGTTGACGGCGATCTTGTAACGCCCCTCGGCGTCCGTGCGGACGATGTCGCGACCGTTGGAGACGCGGACGTCCCGCAAACCGGGCTCGCCCTCGTCGCGCGTGCCATTCTGGTTCTTGTCGTGAAACACCACGCCGGTCGCCTGTTGCACGGCGCCGGCATGGGAGGAGTCGTCGTGCGGGCCGTCGTGGCCCTGAGGATCGTGTGCCAACGCGACGCGGGTGGTCAGCAACAGGCCGATTCCCAAAGCAAGGCGAAGTTGATGCGTCCCCATTCGGATGTCTCGTCCTCGGTTGAAGTCTTGTGAGTTGAAAAAGCGCGTCGCCGGCGGATCAGGACCGGCTTCGCGACCTTACAGGCCCTCACACAATGGGGACTGGCTCCGAGTCCGCGAGGTGCCAGTCCCCATTGTGTGAGGGCCTCTTATCCGGACCTTCGCTCAACGGGAAGGTGGTGGCGGTTCGATCGTGTCGGGTGATCGCCCCCCTTCGTCCCGGGCACGGCCGGTCATGGGCACGAACAGGGTGCCCCCTTCAGAACGCCCGACCAGCTTGCCGTCCCTCTTGTCGAGGATGTAGAGCTTCTGAAGGTATCGCGAGCCGAGTGGTATGACCATGCGACCGCCTTCCTTGAGCTGCTCCACCAGGGGAGGGGGGATCTTTTCCGGGCGCAGGTGACGATGATCGCATCGAAGGGGGCTTCCGAGGGCCATCCGGCGAACCCATCGCCGACACGGGAATGGACGTTGTCGTATCCCAGTTCGTCGAGAACCTTCCGGGCTCGTTCTCCCAGTGGTTTGTGGATCTCGACCGAGTAAACGTCCGCGACCAGTTGCCCCAGGATGGCGGCCTGGAACCCCGAGCCGGTGCCGACCTCGAAGACCTTGTCGGTCGGCTTCGGCTGGAGGGCCTCGGTCATCAGGGCGACGTCGTACGGGTTCGTGATCGTCTGCGCTTCACCGATCGGGATCGAAACGTCCTCGTACGCGAGATGCTGGGCCTCGGGAGGGACGAACCGATGCCGAGGCACCTTGCGAAACGCCTCGAGCACACGCTTGTCCCGGATGCCGCGCTCGGCCAGATGTCGTTCGACCATCCGGTCCCGGGCGGCCTGATACGGGTCGGTTGTCGGCTCCGTCGCCGGCTCGTCCTCCGCGGCCCCGACCGTCGGGTCGGCGCCGAGCGAGGCCGCAAGCATGCCACCGATCATGATGTACCAGAACGATCCCGCGAATCGTCGTAATGTTTGGCTCCGAAACAACATGGGACACCTCCATCGCCCTCGGCTTCCAACGCGGTTCCCGGCCGTTCCCGAGTATACGCGACACGAACCCGGGCCGGCGAGGGAGAAGCCACGGCGTCAGGGGCGCCAATGGCGCCACGTGATGTCCCCGATTTGCCGAAGGGTGTGGACCCGCTGGACTTCAGGGATATGATTGCGAGGGGCCTGGGGGTGTCCGTCGCATCTCCCGGTGCCGGCCCGGCCCGTGTCTCCGCCGCCAGGCGATCAACCCGTCCCCTGAACTCCTCGCCCTTTCGAGACGGACCCATGCTCTCGATCTCGCATTTCCTCATGGTTTTTATGATCACCGCGGGCCCGTCGTATGAGGACGTCCGGCACGAGGGCCAGGCGGTCCTTCTGACCGACGCCCTGCACTCCTATGAGTTCGCCGTGGACGCGGAACCGATCTCCCAGCAGGTCGTCCTGAAAACCGACAACGGCGCGATCATCCCGCTGCTTTCCGACCCCGCGAGCCGGGCGCTCTTCCAGGACGAACAGTTGCGAGACCGGCCGATTCAGGTCCAGGGGCGCCGGTACGAAGGCGTGCCCGTACCTCCTGGTCACGTCGTTTCGAGTCCGGGAGGACGGCGAGTGGCGGACGCCCGAATATTATTGTGATGTCTGCACCATCAGCGTGCGTTATCCTCAAGCGTGTCCGTGCTGTCAGGGGATGATGGAACTCCGCATGCGCCCGGAAGGGCCTTGATCGAGGGGCCTGGCTCTCAGCGTCCCCGGGACGTCGTGTCGCCGGGGCGTCGTCTCCCACATTCTCTCTTGAGACGGTGGCCGACCGCCGCCGAATGGAATGTCGAAGACCGACATCCTGCTGGCCACCATCGCCACGATCGCCGTCCTGACCACTCTGGCCGGGTTCGTCGCGGTCCTGTGGGCGACCCGTCGACGTCGGCAACTGCCCGATCACACGCCCGCGGTGACGATCTACAAGCCGCTGAAGGGCTGCGACGAGGGGCTCGAGGAGAACCTGCGCAGTTTCTTCCGGCTCGACTATCCGGTCTTCCAGTTGATTTTCGGGGTCGCCAACGCCGACGATCCGGCGATCCCGATCGTCCGTCGGCTGCTGGCCGAGTTCCCCGACCAGGATGCGCAGCTCGTCATCGGCAACCCGACCTTCGGGCTCAACCCGAAGGTCGAGAACCTGGCCGCCCTGGAGCGTTATCGCCGGCACCACGTGATCCTGATCAGC
Source organism: uncultured Isosphaeraceae bacterium (assembly GCA_963779675.1). Classification (GTDB taxonomy): domain Bacteria; phylum Planctomycetota; class Planctomycetia; order Isosphaerales; family Isosphaeraceae; genus CAVZZM01. The sequence goes on along the minus strand of CAVZZM010000006.1, from coordinate 88,666 downwards.
GACTCCAACGTGCGTGTCGCGCCGAGCTACCTGCGCGAGACGGCCTGCTACCTGAGCCGACCCCCGCGTCGGATTGGTCACGAACCTGTTCGCGGGCACCGGCGAGCGCCAGTTCGGCGCCACTCTTGAGAACCTTCAGCTCAACGGCTTCGTCGCCAGCGGGGTGGCCCTCGCCTCGGTCCTGCGCGTGACGTGCGTGGTCGGCAAGTCGATGCTCATGCCGGCGCGGGTGCTCGACGAGATCGGGGGCTTCGCCGGGGTCCGCAACCTGCTGGCCGAGGACCAGGTCATCGGCGTGCGGGTTCGCAAGGCCGGCTATGCCATCCGGCTGAGCCATCACGTCATCGAGAACATCAACCAGGACCGCGATCTGAGCTGGTTCCTCAACCGGCACTCGCGATGGTACAAGATCCGCGCCCGGATGGCCCCCGGCCTGTACCTGATCGAGCCCGCCACGAACCTGGCGACCGTCGGCATTGTCTGGGCGCTCTCCGGCGATACGGGAATCGCCTGGGGCGGCCTGCTTGGCCTGCTGGGGCTCGGGATCGATCCGGGATGCCCTGTTGAGCCGTCGGCTGCGGGGGCAATTCCCACGTGGTCGCCATCTCCTGCTCAGCCCCGTCAAGGACCTGTTCCTCCTGCCCATCTGGTGCGATGCGCTGGTGAGCCGTCGGGTCAACTGGCGCGGCCATCGGTTCCTGGTGGGCCGCCTGACGCGACTAAGGCATGCCCGAACCCCTCGGCAGGTGCGACGCCGCGTCCGGCGGATCCGGCGGTTACGTTCCCGCCCGGATGATCTCTGAACGGAACGGAACTGTCGGCGGTCGCGACGGCCACGAGGAACCCTCCGCGACATTCCCGGGCCTCCCGACGCATCACCAACACCTCCCAACGGAGGAGAGGGGAGTTCTCTGAATGGAACAATCGGCCGACGAGTGTGCCCGCGTGCGACCGTCACGGCACGCCTCGGTTGCCTGGTTCGCCCCATCCAGTCCGGTTCGGTTTTTCCGGATCAACTCATTCGTGGTCCTGACCGTGTTGTTGCCGGCCCTGGTCGCGACGGCGGGCTCCCTGGCCGAGGTGCGATCGTCCGGGGCCCTGTTGCTATGGCACGGACACCGAAGGGGGCGCCCCGTTCATCTATCCCGACCCGGACGACACGAGCCGCTACATCGGGTTCGAGAAGGACCTGATGGACGCCCTCGCGGGGCGGCTCGGCGTCGCGGCCCGCCCCGTGCAGGGAAACTGGGACCGCTTGCTCCAGACCCTCGCGACCGGCCGGGTTGACGTCGTCTGCAACGGCTACGAGCTGACCGATTCACGCCTCGAGGATTATCTCGCCACGAGGCCCTACTTCGTCTATCAGCTTCAGTTGATGGGCCGGCGGGGTTCGTCCCTGCGCTCCTGGGACGATTTCCGGGAACCCCAGGCGAACGGGAAGCCCTGGCGGATCGGCGTCCTGACCAACTCGGTCGCCGACCGCTATGCCCATGAGATGGCCGAGTTCTACGCCCTGAAGGCCGGTCGCGCGACGATCGAGGTCGCCCGTCGCGATAGCGTCGTCGACTCCTTCCACGAGGTCCAGAACGGCCAGCTCGACGCCACCCTTCAGGACGACGTCGCGGCCCGTTACTTCCTCGGTCAGCAACAGTACCAGGGCCTGCGGCCCGTCGGCCCTCCCCAGGGGGGCGGGTATTACACCATCTACCTGAACCGGAAGGACCGAGGCGCTCCGCGATGCGATCGATCGGGAACTGGCCGAGACTGATCGATGTCGGGCGAGCATCGGCAAATCCTCGAACGGTACGACATCTGGTCCCCCGCGCAGGAGGAGCTGACCACCTGGGACGCCCCCGCGTCCCGCACCGTCACCGCGGACCGTGGCGCGGGGACGATCCTCGCCACGAATGCCCACTTTTTGATCGACGCCGCCTGGATCACGATCGTCCTCTCGTGTGCCTCGATGCCGCTGGCGATGCTGCTCGGGCTCGTCGATCGCCCTGGGGCGCGGATACGGTCCGCCGCCGCTCCGATGGGTCCTGACGGGCTACGTCGAGCTGATCCGCGGCACGCCGCTGATGCTCCAGCTCTTCTTCATCTACTTCCTGCTGCCGGAGTTGACCGGCATCGCGCTGGATAATCTGGTCGCCGGCATCCTCGGGCTGGCGATCAACTATTCCGCCTATGAGGCGGAAATCTATCGAGCGGGGCTGCAAGCCGTCCCGATCGGGCAGATGGAAGCGGCCCGGGCCCTGGGGATGTCGCGGGCGACCGCCCTGCGGCGGATCATCGTGCCCCAGGCGGTGCGGATCGTCATCCCGCCGGTCACCAGCGACTTCATCACGTTGTTGAAGGACTCGTCGGTCTGCTCGGTGATCGGCCTGGTCGAACTCTCCAAGCAGTACTCGATCCTGGTGAACAACAACGGTCATGTCGTGATGTTCGCGGCGGTCGTCGCGGCCCTTTACCTGGGCCTGAGCCTCCCGCTGGCCCGACTGGCCCACCTGCTCGAACGTCGGCTCAACATGGGTTCGCAACGCGGGAGGACGGCATGATCGAGGCACGTGAACTGGTGTTGAGCCACGGCGACCTGGAGGTTCTCCGGGGGATCAACCTGACGGTCCGTCGCGGCGAGGTCGCGGCGATCATCGGTCCCTCCGGCGGCGGCAAGAGCACGTTCCTGCGGTGCCTGAACGGTCTGGAACGCTTTCAGGGCGGCTCCGTCACGATCGACGGCCTGCGACTCGACGCCGGGGACTCGCCCGGCCGCGCAACGCGACCCTCCGGCAGATCCGCCGGAAGGTCGGCATGGTGTTCCAGTCCTTCAACCTGTTCCCGCATCGCACCGTCCTCCAGAACGTGACCGAGGCCCCGATCCACGTCCTGGGCCGCCCCGCGCCGAAGCGGAGGCACAGGGCCGCGCGCTGCTGGAACGGGTCGGGCTGGCCGACAAGTTCGAGGCCTGGCCGGGCCAGCTTTCCGGCGGCCAGCAGCAGCGGGTCGCCATCGCCCGGGCCCTCGCGATGCAACCCGAGGTCATCCTCTTCGACGAACCCACCAGCGCGCTCGACCCGCGCATGACCGGCGAGGTCCTGGCCGTGATGAGCGACCTGGCCCGGGACGGCCAGACGATGCTCGTCGTCACGCACGCGATGAACTTCGCCCGACGGGTGGCCCACACCGTCCACGTCTTCGGGGACGGCCGTGTCCTCGAATCCGGCCCTCCCGAGCAGGTCTTCGATGCGCCCGGGAACCGTCCACAAAGCAATTTCTCGATCAGACCGAGGCGGCGTGAGCATCCCCCACGGCGGAAGACGCCAGGACTCGAAGGCGCCGAACCTGCGACTTCGAGGGCTTGCTGGTCGATGATCGAACCCGGACGGGCACGTGGACATTTCATGGAGACGTCCCGATCGCTCGCCTCCGACGACCCCGATCAGGTGCCATTTTGGCGTGTGGGACAGCCGCCCTCGGCTGTCTCCTCGACGTCGGTTCGACAGCCGAGGGCGGCTGTCCCACACGCCAAGATCGAGGGCGGCTGTCCCACACGCCAAGATCGAGGGCGGCACCCTTCCGATCTTCACGACCGCCCCCGGCGTGATAGGATACAGGCCCGTGCGTCCTGCGGGGCGTCTGGATGGTCGCCCGGCTCGACGGGCGGAACTGCACCCGGCTGGCCAGGGAGGCCCACCGTGTCGAGGCCCCCTTCGACCTGCGGTTCCACGACATCGTGCGGGCATTCCGTCTCCTGCCCCCCTCGGCGCTGTTGGGAGGCCCACGGGCCCCAATCCTGGACCGCCCCATGCTGCTGACGATCACGACCACGCACCGGCCCGCCACCGACCTCGGCTACCTGCTGCACAAGCATCCCGGCCGGTTCCAGAGCTACGACCTCAGCTTCGGCCAGGCCCATGTCTTCTACCCCGAGGCGGGTGATGACCGCTGCGCCGCCTGCCTGCTGCTCGACGTGGACCCGGTGGGGATCGTCCGGGGCAAGGGATCGGCCGAGGGCCTTCTCTCCCAGTACGTCAACGACCGGCCCTACGTCGCCTCGTCGTTCCTCAGCGTGGCGATCTCGCAGGTCTACGGCTCGGCCCTCCAGGGCCGCTGCAACGACCGGCCCGAACTGGCCACCACCCCGATCCCACTTTCGGCCCGGCTCGATGTCCTGCCGGCGCGGGGCGGCGAGGCGTTTCTGCGGGCGGTGTTCGAGCCTCTGGGCTACGCTGTCGAGTGCGAACGCCACCCGCTCGACGACCGCTTCCCCGATTGGGGCGAGGGCCCCTACTTCACGGTGACCGTCACCCGGGAGACGACGCTCTCGCAACTTCTGACGCACCTCTACGTGCTGGTGCCGGTCTTCGACAACCAGAAGCACTACTTCGTCGGCGACGACGAGATGGAGAAGCTGCTAGCCCGGGGCGGCGGCTGGCTGGCGAGCCACCCGGAGAAGGAGGAGATCGCCCGACGCTACCTCAAGTTCCGGCCCAGCCTCTACCGGCAGGCCCTCGCCCGCCTGGTCGTGGAGGAGCAGCCGCTCGAAGCGGGGGGGACGATCGCCCCGTCGATCCGGCCGAGGATGTGCTGGAGAAGCCGCTGAGTCTGAACGAGCAGCGGATCGGGGCGGTCCTGGCGGCGATCCGGGCCGCCGGCGCCCGGCGCGTCCTCGACCTCGGCTGCGGCGAGGGGAAGCTGCTCCGGGAGTTGCTCAAGGACAGGCAATTCGAGGAGATCGTCGGCATGGACGTGTCGATCCGCTCCCTCGAGACGGCCCGAGACCGCCTCAAGCTCGACCGGATGCCCGAGCGGCAGGCCGCTCGCCTCAAGCTGATCCACGGGTCGCTCATGTACCGGGACCGGCGGCTGGAGGGGTTCGACGCCGCCGCCGTCGTGGAGGTGGTCGAGCACCTCGACCCGCCCCGCCTGGCGGCCTTCGAGCGGGCCGTCTTCGAGTTTGCCCGACCCGGGTCGGTCGTGCTCACGACGCCCAACCGTGAGTACAACGTCACCTGGGAGAACGTCGGCCCGACAAGTTCCGCCACCCCGACCACCGGTTCGAGTGGGCCCGTCGGGAGTTCCACGACTGGGCCGAGGGGATCGCCGGGCGGTTCGGGTACACCGTCCGCTTCCTGCCGGTTGGGCCGGAGGATGAGGCACTCGGGCCGCCAACCCAGATGGCGGTCTTCGCCGTGACGGACGGGGAGGCCCGATGAATCTCAAGGTCCCCAAGCTGTCACTCGTCGTTTTGGTCGGCCCCAGCGGCTCGGGCAAGAGCACCTTCGCCCGGAAGCATTTCAAGGTGACCGAGGTCCTCTCCTCCGACGCCTGTCGGGGCATGGTCAGCGACGACGAGAACGACCAGACCGTCACCAGGGACGCCTTCGAGGTGCTCCGGTTCATCGCCGGGAAGAGGCTGGCGCTGGGGAAGTTGACGGTCGTGGATGCGACGAACGTCCAGGCGGAGGCACGCAGGCCGCTGGTGGAGCTGGCCCGGCAGTACCACTGCCTGCCGGTGGCGGTCGTGCTCGACCTGCCCGAGCGGGTCTGCCAGGAGCGGAACCGGGAGCGGCACGACCGGGATTTCGGCCCGCATGTTGTCAGGAATCAGTCGTCGCAACTCCGAAGGTCGCTCCGGGGCCTGCGCAAAGAAGGCTTCCGGCACGTCTTCGTCCTGAAGGCCCCCGAGGAAGTCGAGGCGGCGGCCGTCGAGCGGGTGCCGCTCTGGAACGACCGGCGGGACGAGCACGGGCCGTTCGACATCATCGGTGATGTTCATGGCTGCGCAGGGGAGTTGGAAGAACTGCTCGGCGAGCTCGGCTACGAGATTGCGGCGGTGTCTCCCGGCATGCCGGCCCTCATCGGTGGAGCGTGTTACGCACATCCGGAAGGGCGGAAGGCGGTTTTCGTCGGCGATCTCGTGGATCGTGGGCCTCGCATCCTCGACACATTGCGACTGGTGGCGACGATGGCGGCCAATGGCTCGGCCCTCTGCGTGCCCGGCAACCACGACATGAAGCTGCTGAAGAAGCTCCGGGGCAAGAACGTCCAGGTCACGCACGGCCTGGCCGAGACCCTGGCCGAGATCGGCGCCTTGCCTGACGAGATCAGGCACGTGTTCATCAAGCAACTTGTCGAATTTTTGGACGGCCTTATCAGCCACTACGTCCTCGACGGGGGCAACCTCGTGGTCGCCCACGCCGGGATGAAGCAGGAGATGCAAGGCCGGGGCTCGGGCAAGGTCCGGGACTTCGCCCTCTACGGCGAGACGACCGGCGAGACCGATGAGTTCGGCCTGCCGATCCGATATGACTGGGCCAGGGAGTATCGGGGCCCGGCGGCGGTCGTCTACGGCCACACGCCGGTCCCCGAGTCGGAGTGGCTCAACCGCACCGTGAACATCGACACCGGCTGCGTCTTCGGCGGCAAGCTGACCGCCCTGCGCTACCCCGAGCGGGAGTTCGTCTCGGTCCCCGCGGCCCGCACGTACTGTGAGCCGGCCCGGCCCTTCCTCCCCGCCGAGCAGCAGGCCCCAGCCCTCACCGCCCAGCAGGCCCACGACCAGGTGCTCGACGCCGAGGACGTGCTGGGCAAGCGGATCATCCCGACCCGGCTGCGGGGGAACGTCACGATCCGGGAGGAGAACGCCGTAGCGGCCCTGGAGGTGATGAGCCGCTTCGCCGTCGACCCAAGGTGGCTGATCTACCTGCCGCCCACCATGTCCCCGTGTGAGACGAGCCGGGCCGAGGGGCTGCTGGAGCACCCGGCCGAGGCGTTCGCCTACTATCGCGGCGAAGGCGTCCCGCAGGTCGTCTGCGAGGAGAAGCACATGGGGTCTCGGGCCGTCGTCGTCGCGTGCCGGGACGAGCAGGCGGCACGGGATCGTTTCGGCATGACGACCGGTGAACTCGGCATCATCCACACCCGGACGGGGCGGCGGTTCTTCCACGACGCCGACCTGGAGCGGCGGTTCCTGGATCGGGTGCGGGCGGCCCTGACCGCCACCGATCTCTGGGGGCGTCTGGATACGACGTGGGCGGTGCTCGACTGCGAGTTGATGCCGTGGTCGGCCAAGGCCCAGGAACTCCTTCGGGCCCAGTATGCGGCGGTCGGGGCCGCCGGCTCGGCCTCGCTGCCCCGGGCGGTGGCGGCCCTGGAGCAAGCCGCCGGTCGGCTGGAGGGGGAGGAGCGGGCGAGGCTCGCCAAGGCCGAGGCACGATTCCGAATGCGGCAGCAGGGCATCGACCGGTTCGTGGCCGCCTACCGGCAGTACTGCTGGCTGGTGGAGACGCTCAACGACCTGAAGCTGGCCCCGTTTCACCTGCTCGCCACCGAGGGGCACGTCCACGTCGGCAAAAACCACTCCTGGCACATGGAGACACTGGCCGAGGTCTGCCGGGCCGACCCCGAACTTCTGCTGGCGACCCCGTACAGGGTCGCGGACGTGACCGACCCGGCGAGCCAGGAGGAAGCGACCGACTGGTGGGAGGGGCTGACTGGCCGGGGCGGCGAGGGGATGGTCGTCAAGCCGCTGGCGTTCGTCCACCGGGGGCGGCGGGGCCTGTCGCAGCCCGCCGTGAAGTGCCGGGGCCGGGAGTACCTGCGGATCATCTACGGGCCGGACTACACCGCTGAGGAGAACCTGGCCCGTCTGCGGTCACGGGGCCTGGGCCGGAAGCGGTCGCTGGCGCTGGGCGAGTTCGCCCTGGGCGTCGAAGGGCTGGAGCGGTTCGTGCGGCGAGAGCCGTTGCGACGGGCCCATGAGTGCGTCTTCGGCGTGCTCGCCCTGGAGAGCGAGCCAGTGGACCCGAGGCTCTGACCCAGCGATCATCGATTCCTGGCCCGGCCCGGGCGGGGAGCAGAAGAGGACGAGCCGCCGGACGCTGTGGCCGAGGGCCATCGGGTACAACGCCTCGTTCCGGGGTCCCGGTCAAAACGTGCGAGGTTCTCGCGCGGCGTTCCTCGCCCACCTTGACCATCGGCGTGTACGCCAAGGCGTCGGTTCACGACCTGGCCGGCTTGGTGGAGGCTCTCCCTGACCTGACCCCGATCGCCCCCCATCCGAGCCCACCGCCCTGGCCGCGACCGGGACCGAGGGCCGGGTTCCGGCCGCGCATGGGCAGCGCTCAGGCGACAGAAAGGGTCGGAACGAGGCGGTTCCTGTCGCGAACCCCACGCTCGATGAGGAACCTGCCGATCGGCGCAGAAGAGAAACCCGAGGCGGGTTGAGTCGCCTCGGGTCGGTCAGAGTCGGAAGTGGGCAGAGGGAGAGTCGAACTCCCGACACCAGGATTTTCAGTCCTGTGCTCTACCAGCTGAGCTATCTGCCCGTGTGTTTCATAGAATACTTCAAGACCGAGCCGCGATCAACGGGTCGTCGCGGGTGAAGGCATACGATTGTAGGTTCCCGATGATGGAACCGCAATCCCAGCTTGGTCCTCGACATGACGGGCCGATACGGCGCCTCGTGGGCGGCCTGGCGACCGGCTCCGCCGTAATCTCGCCCGAAAGGGTCCCTGTCTGGTTGACTCACAGACTTAAACCATTAAAATGGGGTTCGCCAGGGCATTCCTGAGCGGGCGCATAGCTCAGTTGGCTAGAGCGCACCCCTGATAAGGGTGAGGTCCGAGGTTCGAATCCTCGTGTGCCCACTGACTTGAATTCACCGCATGACTGGTCCTTTCGGTCCTCATTCGTTTCACAACATTGACGTCGTCTCGGAAAGTCGGGGACGACGTCGACGTTGTCGACCAGGCAATTCATTTCTGCGATGAATGTCCGGAATTGATGAGCAGTGCCCTGCTTGTCGGACACCGACTCGCAACTGGCCTCGGCGTCGGCCGAGAACGCCCGGGTGGCCCGGTACGTCGACGTGGCCGGCTCGTCGAGCGACCTGCGTACCCGGCCAACTCGACCGGTCACGCGGTCTCACAGGACATGGCCGGAGGGCCGCGAGAGAAGCTCTCCTCTGTGCCCATCAGCGGCGATCCGGGAAAACATCCCGTCCCGGCCTGATTGCCGGAGTGACTTCTTGTTAACACGCAGGCATGTGGAATAAAATCCGCATTTGTGGCATGGACTCGGCGACGTCCTTGGGGCCACGCATGTCGACGCCGAGGCGCGGCGTGGGTCGGGAAGCCAGCTCGATCGGGTTCCAGGGCGATGCTCTCGGCCGGGCCCTTATCGTGGTCGGCGAACCGGGTCGGGTCGCTGGTCTCCCCTGGCTCGCGGATCATCCGGGCTCGACCCGGTCCCGGGCCGAGCGGTTCCGCATTCCGCGGGGATCATGCAAGACAAAAATCGTGCGTGTCTTCATGCGTTTGATCCAAAAAACAGGGCCAGGCCGATGATTCGACGTCTCCCACGCTACCTGTTGATTGGCGGGATCGGGGTGAGCTCCGGTTGGATGGGATGCTCCTCCTCCGACGATCCGGAGTCGGCCCCGACGATCGCGGCCTCGAACGCCGTGGTGCCGGTCGGGGCCGAATCGTCGCCAACGCCGCCGGGCACGGGGGCATCGGGCCTCGATGACACGCCCGATGTGGTGGCCGTCGTGGACACCCCGCCCATCCCGCAGGACCCCGAGCGGCGGCGACAGAATGATGAGGACCTCCTCGACTGGAACCGCCGGACGGTCGTCGGGGCCTATGAACGGGCCGGCAAGAAGGACCCGCGCTGGGACGGGCTGGCCCGCGATGCCCTGGAGGCCCTCGCCCGCCACTGGAGCAGGGTGACGGGCCCCGTGGTCACTTCCGAACAGGTCCATGCCCTGGTCGTGAAGGCGATGGACGCGGGGTGCGACGATCCCATGGTGAGTTACGCCTTCGCCCGCACGTCGAACGGCGCCAACTACCCGGGGGTCGACTCGATCATCGAGCGGCATGTGACCGCCGCGGCCGCCCTCGAAGACAGCGAGTATCCCGCGTTCCGGAGGGCGAACGCGCTGATCGCCGCCGGGGACATGGTCTCGACGGGAGAGGGCGCGACTCCCGAGCGGATCCAGGAGGGCGAGCGATTCTACGAGAGGGTTCTCGAACTGATCCCGCTGAGCGTCGCGGACGACGAACACCACCCCAGAACGATGGAAGCGTGGTATGACCTGGCGAGCCAGGTCACGTACTCGCTCGGGCGGATCACGGGGGACCTGCCGGGGTCGTTCGAACGGGTCGAGGACGTCCTGCGCGCGAGCCGGCCCTCGAGGCGATCCGGCTCCGGCTCAAAGGCAGGTTCCTGATCACCTATGCCTGGGAGGCCCGCGGTTCGGGCTTCGCCAACACCGTCACGGCGGAGGGCTGGCAGGTGATGCAGGGCCGGCTCGACGAGGCCCGTCGGGTGCTGGAGCGGTCCTGGGAGCTCGATCCGTCGTCGGCGACGGCGATCCTGATGATCTCCCTCAGCCTGGGGCTCGACGGCGACCGGGACATGATGGAGACGTGGTTCACGCGCGCGATCGAGGCGGGGGGGCACGACCGGGAGGCCTGCGTCGCCAAGCTGGAGTGGCTCGACCCCAAGTGGCACGGGTCGCCCGAGGAGGTCGTGGCCTTCGGTCGGGCCTGCCGCGCCACCGAGGACTGGCGATCCGGCATCCCGCTGCTCGTCGCCGACGGGCACATCCGGGCCGTCCGGTTTGCCCCCGATGACGTACGCGTGCAGCATCTCCACCGGGAGGACGTCTACCGGGAGATCGTGCAGACCTACGAGCATTACCTCGAGAATTTCCCGTTCGACAACACCGAGCGGATCAACTACGCCGTCTACACCTCGATGTGCGGGCGGCCCACCATCGCCGAGCGTCGGTTCGCGGCCCTCGGCGACCAGCTTTCCGGGACCGATCGCTTCTCGCTCGCTGAGGTGACGTTCTCCAGAGACCACGCCGAGAAACGGGCGCAGGTTCTCCGGGCACGCGACCCGTCCCTGGTGCCGAACGACGCCCCGCCGCCGGGCCAGGCGTTGTGATCGCGCCCGCGATGGTTGGTTGGCTCAGTAGCTGGGGACCCGGTACCGTTCCGGGTGCGGGAGATAGACCCTTGGGAGCAGGGGGACAGGGTCGACCGGCACGGGCGGCGTGGCGATCGTGACGGGGCAGGGGGCGCCCTCCAGGAACGAGAAGACCGGGTACGGCGGAACCCGGGGCTGCGTGACCAGCGCGGCCGGGAACTGGTAGACCGACTGAAGCGGGACGGCGTAGCCCTCGGCCGGGTTTCCGCGCCACGATCCGGGATGGCCGGGCCACCCCGCCGTTGCGGAGGTGTTCCCGAGGACCAGGACCAGCAACGCGAACCCGGCTGTCAGCGCGAATGGTCGCAGGCATCGCAGGCACATCGGTCGTCTTCTCCCGTCGGGGTTCCGGGGCAATGACACTGGCTGGCACTCGTCGGCCGGCAACCGCGATCCTCGACACTCCGGTTCCGGGTGTCGATGGCTCGATCGTGGCGCGGAGATCACCCGCTCCTCTCTTATCGGCGGGCACCACGCGACGGTTGATGGATTGCCAGGGGAATTTCGGGAATGCCGCAAGGACGACGGAACAGGGCCGATGGCCGATGGCCGATGGCCGAAATTGGAAATCGCTCGCCGCGAATCGCCTATCGTCCATCGGCCCCGCGGGACTCGATCCCCCCGTTTCGCCCCGCGGGACTCGATCCTCCCGTTTCGCCCCGCGCGCATCCGCCCCATCCGCGTTCCATTCGGTCCTCATCCCTCGGCCATCATCACCTCGGCCCCTGGATCCATCGGCCCTCGGCCCTCGGCCCATCGACTTCTGGCCTCTTGGCCAATTGACACGGCGTCGCCGCGACCTAGGGTTCTGACACTCGCGCCGTCGCGCGGGGATCGTCATGAGGTCGGGCCGGGTCGATCTCCCGTGCGATGCGGCATCATCCTAGGAGTTCACGGCATGTTCGGACGAACCGGGATCATGTTGATGGTGGCGGTTGTCTGTGGCCTCGGGGCGATGATCGGCGCGCAGCGCTTGCTTGCCAGCGGGAAGCCGTCCCAGAAGAACATCGAGATCCTCGCGGCGGCGCCGACATCCAGGTTGAGGAAGTCCTGGCCCCCGAGATGGTCAAGGTGGTCGAGGTCGCGTCGGACAAGGTCCCCGCCGGGTCGTTCGTCTCGTACAAGGACATCGCCGAGCGCTGGGCGCGGATCCCGATGCTCGCCGGTGAGCCGATCATCGACGCCAAACTCGCCCCCAAGGGGGCGCCGACCGGCCTGCTGGCCCGGATTCCCGACGGGATGCGTGCCTTCGCCATCGAGGTGAACGAGCAGTCGGGGATCTCCGGCTTCGTCCTGCCCGAGAACCGGGTCGATGTGATCGTCTCGACGGACTCCCGGAATTCCTCGAATGCCCTACCGATGGCGGAAACGATCCTCCAGGACGTGCTCGTGCTGGCCGCGGGGACCGCCGTCACCCGTCCCGAGGACCCGACGATCGTGGCCCGCACCGTGACGGTCGCCCTGACGCCCGATCAGATCAACACACTTGCCGCGAGACGGACCAAGGGGACGCTGACCCTGTCCCTGCGCGGCCATAACGACCATTCCATCGTCGAGACGCCCCCTCCCCCGGTTCCGGAGGTGCCGTCCGCGGTCGCCGAAGTCCCGGAATGGAAACGCATGATGGCCGAGCTGACGGAGCGGTTGAAAGAGTCCGAGGCGGAACTCGAACGGCTCCGGCAGGCCCCAGCCCCGGCCCCGTTGGCCGAGACCGCCACCCCGGAGCCACCGTCGAACTTTGTCGTGGTGCGGACCCTGCGCGGTCGAGCCGAGGGCTACGTGCGCATCGATTATCCCAGGCCCTCCCCGGCAAGGACGTTCTCGAAGGACGTCCCGCCGGTCGAGCCACCTTCCCCGAAAGACGCGCCGCCCGCCGAGACCCCATTCCGAGAAGGCTAGTGGACCGCCAATGACAAAATGGTGGGATGACCGATGGCCGATGACCGATGAACGATGAACGATGACAGTAGTCCTTTGTCATCATGGGGTTCTGTCATCGGTCATTCCTCCGGGTTCACTCGGTCGGTCGACCAGGCGACCGACGGGCCGCCCATCCCGACTGACCGGGAGGGCGAAGCCCGCGTCGAGCCGGCCATCCCACCCAGGCGGCTCGGCAGTGGCCTCGCTCTCCCGAACACCGATCTGGAAAGGACCCTGCCGGCGCGTAGGGCTGGGCTGACCAGGGGCCCGCCCCGAACCGGCTTCCGGAAATCGGCCCGCGACCCCGGGTTGGACCGGCTGAAAAACGCTGGCTCACTCGGGCCCTTGACGTGCAAGTCAAGAAACGATCAAGAGATCGGTTCAATTTCCGGCAATGCGGCCCAGCACCTTTTAGGCACATTCCCCATGTCTCCTGGATTACTCAGGCTCCCAGAGCTTAGACTTTGGTGTAAGTTTTCCTGAGTTGTCTCCGCGAACCCGGACGCACGACCGGACGAGCCGACCCTCCGCGCCACCCTTCTGGTGGTCGTGCCGGCCCACCGTCGTAACGGCATCGCATCAAGGGAGTTGATGGACATGGGGAGCCGCCCGTTCCGCCTTCAACGGCCGTCCCGTCGCACTGGCCAGCGGCATGTGACCCGTCCCCTCGTGGAGCGCATGGAGAGCCGACGCCTGCTGGCGACCTTCTCGGTCACCAACACCGACGACAGTGGCCCCGGTACCCTGCGTGAGGCGATCCTCCAGGCCAACGCGCAGCCCGGGGCCGATTCAATTGTCTTTCAGGTTCCCACTTCGACCGCTTCCGATTTCGACGTGCCGGTTTCAGGGTTTGACCCGATCACGCAGAACTGGCGGATCACGCTGACTTCACCGCTGCCGGTGATCACGGACCAACTCACCATCGACGGGTACACCCAGGCCCATGTTCCCTGTAAAATATCGATATCCAGACCAGATCTCCCAGTCGGTCACTGTCGACGAGTCGACCACCGCGGGACCTTCACGCTCACGAGTAAGACCCCGTTCAACCGGGCCCTGGAGTTACAACCGATGCGATCCCCTACGACGCGACGGCCGCCCAGGTCACTGGATGCGCTCGATGCCATCCTCGGCGTCGAACAACGTGATCGTTCTGGGTGGCGCATGCGAACGCGGGGTCGATCATCGTCAAATTCATCAGGCGTTTTGCCGACCAGGGCCTGGGAACTCCGACCATTACCGCCAACAGCGGCATGCTTGTCGGGGGCACGGTGGACGTCGAGAAGACACTGCTCGAGTCCTCCCGAAAGAGATCGTCTCCTCACCGAACACGATCGGCACGGACGAGGGCACCGCGACGCAGGGAAACAACGCGGTCCTCCGAGTGATCGTCGACGGCAGCCAGATCGACCCCATGTTCTCCGACCCGACCGGGTTCTCCATCGACGCCTCGCACAGCATCCTGCGGGGGCTGGTCATCACCGGCTTTGGGGTCGGCGTGGAGATCCCCAGACCGGAACAACCTGGGCAATCTGATCCAGGGCAACGCGATCGGCGGCTACTTTACCTCACCCGGTCGATCCCCAGACGGGCGACCCGCTGACGGGCGCGGACGCGGTCGATTTCGTCGAGGACACAAACTCCCTTCAGGGCGTGGTCCTCGGATCGACCAACGCGACGGTCGGCGGGGTGGACCCGCAGGCCAGCAACGTGATCACCGGCAACGGGCAGCAAGGGGTGTGGGTCATAGCCGGGGGCGGAGGGGAACCAGATCGTCGGTAACCAGATCGGCGTGGCCGGGCCGTCCGAGACGGGGCGGTTCGTCATCGACGGCAACGGGGCGGAGGGGGTGCTCATCGAGTCCCCGACGACCGGCATCATTTCCAATATCATTTCCGGAAACGCCAGCCACGGCGTGCGGATCACCGGCAGGTTGGCGACGCGCAACTTCCTCGAGGGCAACCTCATCGGCGCCCCGCCCAGCGGCGGGTTCCTCTACGGCGCGGGGGACACGGGGAACGGCGGCGACGGCGTGCGGATCGAGAACGCCCCATCGAACCGGGTCGGCGGCCCGAACCGCGATCTGGGGGGTGTCACCGCGGATCGGGACCGGGGCAACATCATCTCGGCCAACGAGGGGGCCGGGGTGCGCATCCTGGGGGCGACGGCCACCGGGAACGTCCTGCTTTACAACCTCATCGGCCTGACCGGCGATGGCAACGCGCCCCTGGGCAATTCCGGGGAGGGCGTGGCGATCTATTCGCCCGGCAACACCGTCGGCCCGGGGAACGCCATTTCGGCCAACCTGCGGGGCATCCTGCTCTCCGGTCCGCTCGCGAACCATAACATGGTCCGAGACAACCTCATCGGCACGGATCGCGAGAACATTAACATCATCGGCGGTTGGTCCGACATCGGCAACGCTCGCGAGGGCATCCGGATCGAGGCCGGGGCGACCAGCAACGTCGTCATCGGCTCGATCACGGACGCGGGGGCGGGGTCGCAGATCATCTCCGGCAACAATGTCGGCGTGGCGATCGTCGGCCCGACGACGACGGGCAACCTCGTTGCAAGGCAACTTCATCGGCACCGACGTCCTGGGAATGAATGATCTGCCGAACTCCCGGGAAGGGGTGCTGGTCGATGGGGCGCCGAACAACACGATCGGCGGCCCGACCGTCGCCGCCCGCAACCTGATCTCGGCCAACCACTGGGGCGTGGTGATCTCGGCGCCGACGGCGACGGGCAACCTCGTGCAGGGCAACTTCATCGGCACCGACATCACCGGCACCGCGCCTCCAGGATACGGCAACGAGCTTGACGGCCTGCTGATTCGCCTGGGGGCCTCGGGGAACCTCATCGGAGGGCCGGGCACGGAGGCGGGCAACGTCATCGCCTTCAACGAACGCGATGGCGTGCGCATCGAGGACAATAGCGTTCGTAACGCCATTGTAACGAACCGAATCTTCTCAAACGCGGGCCTCGGCATCAACCTGTTCGTGCCCAACGACCCGCCCAGCGGGGTGACGCCGAACGACCCTTACGACATCGACAGTGGCCCGAACGACCTTCAGAACGTCCCGTACCTGACGGCGGTGGCCACCTCGATCGACTTTACCAACGTCCAGGGGTTCCTGGTCAGCACGCCCAACACCACGTTCACGGTCCAGTTCTTCGCCAACGCGACGCTCGACCCCTCCGGCTCCGGTGAAGGCGAACGCTACCTCGGCGAGGCGACGGTAACGACCAATTCCTTTGGACTTGCGATCTTCTCGGCCAACGTGCCGGGCACCGTCTCAACCGGGCAGTACGTGACCGCGACGGCGACCGACCCGGCCGGCAACACCTCCGAGTTCTCGCCGGGAATCACCGAAGTCCTGGGCACCGTTCAGTTTCAGATGGTGGATTTCCAGGTTGCGGAAGGGGGCGGCGTCGCGACCATCGTCGTCACCCGAGCCGGCGGTAGCGGCGGGTATTTCACCGTCAATTACGCGACGGCCGGCGGGACGGCGACCCCGAATGTCGACTACCTGCCGACCTCCGGTTCGCTGACGTTCGCGCCGGGCGTCAATACCCAGACCTTCACCGTCGCCATCCTCAACGATACGCTGCCCGAGGCGTCCGAGACGGTCGGGCTGGTCCTCAGCGATCCCGTCGGCGCGGCGACGCTCGGGGTGCCGAACCCGGCGCTCCTGACGATCCAGGACGACGATCAGCCGGGTGCCCTGCGGTTCAACATGGCGAATTACACCATCAATGAACAGGCGGGCGCGGCGTACATCACCGTCGTTCGAGACAGCGGCGGCGGTGCCGTGACGGTTGCCTACGCCACCCAGGATGGGACCGCGCAGGCGGGGGTCGACTACGTGGCCACCTCGGGCACCCTGGTCTTCGACCCCGGCGAGACCTCGATGACCTTCGCGGTCCCGATCCTCGGCGGTGTCCCGAACGAGGGGGATGAGACCGTCATCCTCACGCTCGGCAATCCAACCGGCGGCGCGACGCTGGGAATGCCCAGTTCGGCCGTCCTGACGATCCAGAACGTGGACGGCCCGAGGGTCCTGGACGTCCGCGCGATCCCGGGATGGCGAGGCATCTCGACGATCGTTCTGACCTTCAGCGAGCCGCTCGATCCGGTCCGGCCCAGAACCTTCTCAACTACGGTTACAGCGTGAGGACATTCGGGCGCGACCACCGCATCGGCACCCGTGACGACATTCTGGTCGGGCTCCAGTCGGCCGTATACAACGCCCCCACACAGTCCGTGACGCTGACGACGACCCGGCCGATCCCCCTCAACTGGGCGATCCAGGTCGCCGTCAACCAGGCCACCGACGTCCCCTCGGCAGGGGTCGGCGTCGCCAACTTGCAGGGGGCCTTGCTGGACGGAAATGGTGACGGCAGCCCGGGTGGTGCCTTCGTGGGCACGATCAACGAGCAGGCTCGCCAGACGTTCCCGCGATTCCGACCCCCGCAAACCGGCCCCGGCACTCAACCGGGTGGTGCCGCCGTTCCCCAGCCAGTCCCCGGCACGAGCCTTGCCGCGCGTTGGGCCGCATTCCGACGTGCCCGAAACGGTTGAGCGCCTCGCACGAACAGCGGAGCCCGAGCTAAACGGGTCCAGAATGGCCGATGGCCGATTCCCAGCGGCCATCGGCCATGCGGCATTCCGTATCCGCTCGGGTTCCGTCGGTTCAACGCCGGGGTGCCTGGGGGATCAGGGCGTAGACGTTGCCCAGGGGGATCACCTGGGTGTAGGCCACTCCGGTCCCGTACTCCAGGCCGACTCCATAGCCGGCGGAAGCCGCGAGGGTGACGGCCCCTCCCTGGGTGTTGGACGCGGCCATCCCGGCCTGCAACGCCGAGCCCATCGTGACCCCTTCCACGAGGCGAATTCCGTTCAATGCCTCCAGGTTCGGGGCGTTGGAGACCTCGACCTGGACGTCGCCGCCGATCAGGTCGGAGGACTCGAACCCGGGAGGGGCCGAGAGCAGCGGGCCGCGGGCGGTCAGGACCAGGCCGTAGTTGCCGAGGCGGTCGAAGACGAAGCCGGCGTCGATCTTCCCCTCGAAATTGCCGATCCCGGGGAGCTGGAGGCCCGCCAGGGCCGGATCCACGTTCGCCAGGTTCCTCAGGCGCCGAGCGAGACCGAGAGCGTCCCGTGAAGCGGCCCGCGCGTGAGGTTCGGAGGAGGGGGAGGGACCTCCGGCTGGAACGTGTTGAACTGGTTCAGACCATGGACTGCTTCCGTGAACTGGGTGAGCCCGGTCTCGATGCGTGCCTGATCGAGGGTCGTCAGCGCGAGCAGGTTCCGGTCGACCGCGATCCGGAACATCCGCAGGAAGGGACGAAGGGCGGCCGGGGAGAAGTTTCGGCTGCGTGTCAGGTTACCGACAAGCCTCAGTCCGGGGACGGTCAGGGGCGCGTTCGGGGCTCGCAACGGGGCGCTGGTCCTCAATGATTCGGCCAGCAAGGGGCCTGTCGCCGCGAAGACATCGCCCAGGACCCCCGTCGGCAAGGTCTCCATCATCGGTTGCGGAGCGTTGGACGGGATCAGGTCCCGCGGAACCTGGACCTCCACGAGCCCGCTGTTCAGAGTGCGCAGATTGACCGTCGGCACCACGGCGAAGAAGCCGGCGAGGCCGCCGCTCGCCGGCACCTGCACGAGGCTCGTATCCCCCTGGATCGTGACGTTGCTCGGTTCAAGGGTGTACGTGACCGTGTCGTTGTCCTGCTGGTCCGTCCCGACCGCCTGGAACCCGATCAGGGCCTGGACCGCCGGTGAGGTCAGCAGCGTATACGTGTCCCCATCGGACAGCACCGAGTGGATGAACGGCTGGCCGAGAACCTGGTCGGTCAACACGCTGAGCGTCGATGTCCCACGCGCCTCGACCCGGGACTGGACGGAGAGCAACTCGTCCGGCCCAAGCAGGCCGGCAAGGAGATCGTTGACCGAGGCATGCGCGTTGACGGTTTCCGCCGGGCCAGAGACGCGCGGTCGGACCACACCCGTGGCCAGGAACGGCCCCAGCGAATGCAGGACCACGCCCGCCGACAACAACTGCCTGGCATCCAGGCCATCGATCCGCGGCACCAGGCGCCGCGCAGGCCGCGGTCGTCGGCGTGGTCTGCGATCCGGCATGATCGTCCTCCTGACGAACCCACTCCGAGACGCGACCGGCTCGGAGTCACGCTCGACTCCATAGTTCCGTCGGCGCGATATTGGCGACGACTCTCGCCTAACTCATCGGATCATGCCCCCTTCGGACTCGAACCGAATGGTTCGTGGCCTGATCTGAAGCGAATGCCCGTCGGTTGCGGCTCGAAAATGCCGCCCGCCGGACCCTCCATGCGAAAGCTTTCTCAAGTCCCGGGGACGATCCGCTCGATTGTTCTGGTGTAGTTTAGCCGGTTGTAGTGATTGTTCGGGTGAGGCTGATCCCAATGAACGCAGACGAATTCCCGCGAGACGGCCGCGCCGCCTGGTCCACGTCGCTGAGGCGGTGGCTGCTCGTCGCGACACTCACCTGCTGGTGGTCAGCGCACCCGGCCCCGGTTCGTGCCCAACCCGGGGAGCGAAGCGCGCCGCCAACGGTACTCCCGATCTCGGAACTCCCGCCCCTTGCCGGCGCGGACGGCTTTTCCGCCGACGGGTTGACTCAGGTGCGCCTGGCCCCTCCCCGGCCGGCGGAAGGCCCGGGGTCGGTGGGGTCCTTCGTCGAGAGCCTTCGCGGCAATGACGCGACCTTCGAGGTGATCGTGGGCCAGGGACGGATCCTCACCCTCAAGGAAGACATTTCCCAAGGACCGAACCAGCCACTGATCGCCGCGGGAGACCCGTCGATCATCGAGTACACCCTGGTGAACCCGAGGCAGGTCCGTATCCTCGGCCAGCGGATCGGTGTGACGGACCTCTCGATCACGACCGCAAACAACGAGACCTATAACTTTGAAGTTCGCGTTCAGGCGGACCTGGTGCTGCTCGAGGGCAAGCTCCGGGAGACCTTCCCCGATGCCAGTCTCAAACTGGGCCAGATGCGCGACCACGTCATCGTCGAGGGCGAGGCCCGCGACGGCGAGCAGATCTCGAAGATCATCCAGATGATCCAGGCCTATCTTCGATCCGTCGCGATCGGCGAGGCGCGAAAGATTCAGGGAGGAGGAATCACCAACGGCCTCCCGCCAGCCGGCGGGGGCGGTCTTCCTCCGATGGGCGAACCGGAGGTCGCGGGGCCCATCCTGGAAGGGCCGGGAATGGTCGAACCGGGGATGGTGGGCCCCATCATGGAAGGGCCGGGGATCGTCCCAATGCTTCCCCCGGGCGTGGCGGCCCCGGAAATCGGCGCCGCGCTCCAGATCGAGGGCGAGATCGCCCCGCCGCAAATCATCAACTTGATCCGCGTGCCGGGCTCCCAGCAGGTGATGCTCAAGGTGCGTGTGGCCGAACTGAACCGGACGGCGCTACGGCGCATCGGCTCGAACTTCCTGGGGGTCGATCCCGAATCCGGCGCCATCGTCGGCTCCCAGATCGCCGGCGTGGTCGGGGCGAGCGGAACGATCGCGCAGATCGGACAGGGCTTCAACGATGTGCTCTTTGCTCCTGGCGGGAGGCAACTTCTCGGGACCGCGACCGAGGCGGTCGGCGGAACTCGACCATTTTCGGCATCTTTCAGGATGCCAACTTCATGTTTACCCTCAACGCACTGCGGCGCAATGGGTTCCTGAAAGTCCTGGCCGAGCCGAACCTCGTGGCCTTGCATGGTCAGCAGGCCAGCTTCCTGGCCGGTGGCGAGTTTCCGGTCCCGGTGCCCCAGGTCAGCGCCAGCGGCGTGGCGCCGACGATCACGGTACGGTTCCGGGAGTTCGGCGTTCGGCTCGGGTTCATCCCTTACATCCTCGACGGTGATCGGATCCGGCTGACCGTCGCCCCCGAGGTCAGCAACATTGATTTCACGATCGCCGTGACCCTGGTCGCGGGCGGGTCCCCGGTCCCCGGCCTGAACACCCGCAAGGCGGAGACCACCGTGGAATTGCTGGAGGGCCAGACCCTCGCCATCGCGGGCCTGCTGCAACTGAACCTGGATGGTTCCACCGACCGTATTCCCGGCCTCGGCGACCTGCCGATCCTCGGCCCGTTCTTCAGCAACACGTCGGGCCAGCGGATTGAGAAGGAACTGGTCGTGATGGTAACGCCCTACCTGGTCGAGCCGATGAACCCCGACCAGGTGCCGCCGACCCCTGGTGACGAGGTCAAGGGCCCCAACGACCTGGAGTTCTACCTTCTCAATCGGATCGAAGGCCGCACGGGGAGGGACTTCCGGGCCACGACGAAATGGGATGACCCATTCCACCTGCGCCATCATCTGAAGTTGGAGAAGAAGTACATCAACGGGCCCGTGGGCTTCTCGCAGTGAGTGGGCCGGCGCCGAGCGCCCGAGACGCGAACCTGACCTCCGATATGGAAAGG
This sequence comes from uncultured Isosphaeraceae bacterium, assembly GCA_963779675.1. Taxonomy (GTDB): domain Bacteria; phylum Planctomycetota; class Planctomycetia; order Isosphaerales; family Isosphaeraceae; genus CAVZZM01. Next base: position 67,284 of record CAVZZM010000006.1, on the reverse strand, counting down.
ACATTGATGTCCCACGCACGACGCAGATGGTTGCTGTCCGCGGGTCTCCTCGCCGCGGCGGCTTCCGGCCCGCGGCGCGGGCCAGGACGGGCCGATCGTGCCGGCGATTCCCCCGACCGGCATGATCGTCGGTGCCCCGGAGGGGGCGAGTGTCGTCCCCGGCCCGGACGAGCTGATCCAGGAGGTCCCCGCGAGCGATCTCTGCTCGTGTGGCGACCGGCGGGGATTGAGCCGCTGGATGTGGCACCGCAAGCAGTGCAAACGCCACCTTCAGGAGCATTTCCTCGGCTACCCGGAGGAATTCAACGAGTGGCCCCTGGGATGGGCCCTCTACGCCCAGTGTCGGACTCAGGTGGCCAACGCCACGGCCGCCAAGATGGTGTTCTATCACTACGACTTCGTCGACGGCACCCCTCAACTGAACCCCAGGGGAAGGGACAAGCTGGCGAAGGTCACGGCCCTCTTGCCATCCAACATCAACCCGATCGTGGTCGAACGCACCCCGAAGGAACCCGGACTCGACCAATCGCGGCGACTGGCGTTGTTAGGCGCCCTGGCGAGCGGATCGTTCCCTGTCCCGGCCGAACGGATCGTAATTGGACCGCCGATCGCGGGCGGCCTGGGGGCCGTCGAGGCGATCGGATTATACGGGAACCGGCTGAACCAGACGTTGACCGGGAGAGCGGCCGGTGGTGCTCCCGCGGCGGCCACAGTGGGCAACGACTTCGACGGCTCCGGGCTCTCAGGGGGCGCCGTGTTCCCCTGAGTCTGGCATCGAGATCCGGCGGTTCGATTCGATCGGGTCGAGGGACGAACCATGCGACTATCCTGGGAAGGACCTTAGCCATGACAAGGGGATGTCAGATCCCTGCCGGTCGGTATGCACTGGCCATCGGGTTGATGAGCGGGATCGTGGGCTGTCAACATCTCGGCAACTCCGCGCCGACAGTCTCCCGGTCCAGGTCGGCCGCGCCCCTTCCCGTCGGCGGTTCGAGCGGGGCCCGGCGACTGGCCCCGAGAAAAAAATCACCGCGGCTCAGGAAGCCGACGTGCAGATCGCTCTCGCGAGAACGGCCGAGCAGCGGGGCGACCTGGAACAGGCGATGGCGGCCTACCAGGCGGCCCTGACACGCGACAAGAGTCGCGCCGATGCCCACCTTCGACTGGCGATCCTCCATGACCAGCAAGGCAAGTTCCGGGAGTCCGCCGACCTGTACCGGCGCGCCTGGAACTCAAGCCGGGGGACCCCGATATCTACTGCGATATCGGCTACAGCCTCTACCTGCAACATCGCTGGAAGGACGCCGAGCGGAACCTGCGACAGGCGATCGTCCTGCAACCCGATCACGCCCGAGCCCACAACAACCTGGCCCTCGTCCTGGCCCACGACAACCGCCTGGAGGAGGCCCTGGTGGAATTTCAACGAGCGGGTAGCGGGCTCGCCGAAGCCCACGATAACCTCTCCTTCGCCCTGACGCTCAACGGGCGTTGGGACGAGGCGCGGGAGCACTACCGACGCGCCCTCGAAATCGACCCCTCCTCGCAGGTCGCCCAGGCCCGACTCGCGGAACTGAACACGTTGACCACCAAACTCGGGGCCAACCGTCGCGACCCGGGCACGGTACGTGATGAGGAGGTGATGCGAACCTCGTTCCACGGTCCCCAGCATTGACTCAGGCGAGCACCCCCCCGCTCGTCACCTGCCGGAGTAACGTGCGCCGGCGGGGGGCGGGGAGCGGTCAACGAAGGATCGTGGCGAACGCATCAGTCCTCGTCGTTCTCCTCGTCCTCATCGTCGTCGTCGGTGTCGGTGTCGGTTTCCTCTTCTTCGGGCTCGGTGTCCTCGTCGTCCTCGACCGGAGCTGCCACGGCTGGGGCCTTGGACGGAGCGGCCTTGGCGGTCTCGCGTGGGAGGGCGGCGCCGAGGCCGGGGGCGTCGTCGGGCAGCGGTTCCTTGGTCTTCTGGACGAAGTGGGTGCCCTTGCCCTTGGCGGTCAGTTCCGCGGCCCGGGCCTCCGCCTCGTTCTTCTTCGAGTATTCGAAGGTCGCCACTGGCTTGAAGGCGTCATTGACGACGGTCCAGACAATCCGCATACGCGCCGCCGGCTTGGCGGCCTTGGTGGCCTTGGTGGCCCTTGGCTTCGCGGGGGCCTTCTTCTTCTTGGGCCGTCGTTCTTCCTCGTCATTCTCATCGTCGGAGTCTCCGACATCCGGAGATTCATCCTCGACGGGGTCCAGGGGTTCGGCGGCCTCGTACTGGCGGCGAAGCTCAAGGCGATTTTGCGGTCTGCCCGCCATGGGTCCTTCCTCTCGAGTCGATTCGAAGCGGTGACGCGGGAACGTGGGAGGATGCCGCCGGAGGCCCCGGCGAATCCCGAGTCGAACATTGAATCATATCGAGACCGGGCCGGAAGGGCTAGATCGCGCTTGGGGCCGCGTGCCGGGTTGACGGGACCGTCGGCATCCGGCGCCGGGACGTCGCGTCGAGCCGTTGGCGAATGTGGGCGAGCAGGACGTCCGGGTGGAACGGCTTGGTGAGATAGTGATTGATGCGAAGTTCGTTCAGGTCGCCCTCGAAATCGGGCAGCACGGCCGCGCTGCAGATCAGGATCGGCTGGGTTGGCACGGCGGATCGGATCCGTCGGCAGACCTCGACACCCGAGAAGCCGGGAAGGTTCAGATCGACGAGTGCCAGGTCGAACGGCCCGGAGTCGTGGAACCGGTCGACGGCCGCGGGGCCATCGGGGGCTTCGACCACGCGATAACCCGCACCCTGGAGAAAGTGGGAAACCAGGTTTCGCAGGCCATCCTCGTCCTCCACGAGCAGGAGGGAGTGCTGCCGTTCCATCGGCTGTGTCTCCTCGAACCGGTCGGGTGGACCGTGGCGGTCGGTCCGGAGGGTTTGGAGGAAAGCCGGGACCACGATCCGGCTGAGCGGACTGTGGTCTCACCGGATGCCCCACGAGGTCGCCGCATCCTACCCGGCGCGCGGTCGGCGCCCACACGAATCTCAGGCAAGTCGCGGCCTGTGGAATTCGTGGTTGGTCGCCAGGAGGGTTCCTTCGAGGCCAATCCGGCAACAGGAACAGGCTGGGATCCTTGAGGGGCCGATCAAGGCGAGGCGTTCGAACGAGTCGAAAAGTCGGTCGCTCGGGACGACGGCGATGACGGTTCTTGACCAGGTTCCAGGGACGGGCCCGGGAGGCTCGGACGGTCGACGCCGAGAGACTGGCAGAGGACGGCGATCGTGATGTGCTTGGTGACGTTGAGGCCGATGAGGCCCCAGAGCGGGCCGATCCGGAATAACCAGATGTCCACCGCGACCAGGGCCACCGCAAGGAGTAGCGAGGCCAGGCTGATCTGGATGCGAGAGGTGCTCATGACGCTATTGTGCTCGATCGTCGAGCCTTCGTGAAGCCGTGGCCCGGTCGATCGGGCCGACCACGCCCTCTGGTACCCTCTTGGCGAGGCCGTGCCGGTGTTACTAGGATAAAGCATCGCGGGACGTGGGCAATTTCGTTCCGGCATGCGGTCCCGCGCCCGCCTCGCTCGTATCCGACGACCGTTCGAACCCTCCACCGACTCGATCGAGCCATGTCGACCCCGAGCCCAACGCGTCCGGAATGGACGACGATGATCGATCCGGTTCTCCAGAGAGAACTGGAGCGTACGGTCGTCGTCACCTCCTGGGACAAGCTCCTGGGCATGGTCGACACGATCTACAACTGGGGACGACGGTCGAGCTTGTGGCCGCTCGGGTTCGGCCTGGCGTGTTGCGCCATCGAGATGATCTGCACGGCGGCCGGACGCTATGACATCGCTCGCTTCGGTGCGGAGGTCTTCCGCGGGTCGCCCCGACAGGCGGACGTGATGATCGTCTCGGGGACCGTCACCAAGACGATGATGCCGATGATCGCCCGGCTCTACGACCAGATGCCGGAGCCGAAGTACGTCATCAGCATGGGCGCCTGCGCCTCCGGCGGCGGGCCCTTCAAGGAAGGGTACAACGTCGTCTCGGGCATCGACAAATTTATCCCCGTTGACGTCTATGTGCCCGGTTGCCCACCAACGCCCCAGGCGCTTCTGAACGGCCTGATCGTGCTTCAGAAGAAGATCGACGGCGAGACGCTCGAGATCCCCTTGCTGGGCAAGCACGGCAATGTTCCCTGGTATCGGGAGAACGTTGATCGCGATGTGCCCGTGCCGGTTCTTGGTCCCGACCTGATCGATGTGCGGTCCCTCGAAATCACCGCCGAGAGGACGGCCATGGGGCTCGTCGAGCGGCGCGAGACGGGGCTCCCCAAACCGGCCCTGATGCCGGCCCCGCAACCCGTCGACGATGGTGAGGACGACGCCCCGAAGCCTGTCGTCAAGTCCCCCAGCAAGCTCGACCTGATCCGCAAGTCGCAGCAAGCTGCCCGGAGTGTTGCCGAGCGAGGAGGGGACGCGGATCGAGGAACCCCCGGCTGACGCCGTGACCGTGCCACGGCCGGTCCCGAGGCCCGCGAGAGAGGCCGGTCAAGAAGATCAAGCGGGCCGAACCCCGGCCGAGCCTCCACTGGCTCGGCGACGACGGCCTCAAGCAACTGGCCGACCGGCTCGATACCGAATTTGGTCCCGGCACCGCCACGATCGTGCAGGCGGGGCTGCTGGTCCCGGCCTGGAAACTGCGGGACGTCGCGTATTACCTCCGCGACCGCAACCCGATCCGGTACGATTACCTGACCAGCCTCCAGAGCGTCCACTATGAGGACGGCATCGAGGTGAACTACCACCTCGACAGCACGGCTGACCCGGGCAAGCTCGTCGTTCTACGAGTCCGTACCGTTGAGGCGGAGGGCAGGGGGGAGGTGCCTTCGGTCGTGTCGGTCTGGGGCGGTGCGGAATTTCAGGAACGCGAGGTCTACGACATGATGGGGGTCCGCTTCACGGGGCACCCGAACCTTCGACGTATCCTGATGTGGGAGGGCTTCGCGTACCACCCGCTCCGCAAGGACTACCTCGAACCGTATTACGAGGAACCGACCAAGGTCTTCGACAGCCGCATCGGCGCGGGAATGGGCATGCACGTCCGCGCCGAGGAGGTCAACCCCCACGGCACGAACCTCAAGGTCCCCCAGGACTTTCAGGGTTGGGACGCGCTCGACCCGGACGCGGACATCAAGGGCATCGGGCACGTCCCCGCTGAGACGGCCGGGGTGGAGGTCGCGCGACTTGACGCCGACCAGTTCGTCATCAGCATGGGGCCACAGCACCCGAGTACCCACGGCGTGTTCCGGATGAACCTGCGGGTCGACGGCGAACGGGTCGTCGGTTTGAAGCCCGTCATGGGCTACATGCACCGGAACCACGAGAAGATCGGCGAGCGGAACACGTTCCTGATGAACTTTCCGTTCACCGACCGGCTCGACTACCTGACGAGCATGGCGAACAACTTCGGCTATGCCCTGGCCGTCGAGCAGTTGATGGGGGACGACGCCCGGCCGCCGGAGCGTGCCGAGTACATCCGGGTCATCATGGCCGAGTTGACGCGGATCGTCAGCCACCTGTGGTCGATCGGCTTCCTGCTGAACGACCTGGGGGCCTTCTTCACGCCGGCACTCTACGCGATCGAGGAGCGTGAGCTCATCCTCGACCTGTTCGAGTGGGCCGCCGGCAGCCGGATGATGTGCAACTACTTCCGGTTCGGCGGCGTGGCCTTTGACCTGCCTCCCGGCTGGGCCGAGCGCTGTCGGGGGATCGTCAACGACCGTCTCGACCGCCGGATCGACGAACTGGACCGCTATCTCTCGGGCAACGAGATCGTGCTCGACCGCGGCAAGGGGATCGGCGTGCTGAGCCGCGAACAGGCGATCGCCCTCTCGACCTCCGGGCCGGTCCTGCGGGCCTCGGGCGTCGCCCACGACCTGCGTCGGGACGCGCCGTACTCGATCTACGACCGCTTCGACTTCGACGTATGCACCGGCGCCAACGGCGACCTGTACGACCGTTACTATGTGCGAATCGCCGAATTGCGTCAGAGCGTGAAGATCCTCAAGCAGGCGCTCCGCGACCTGCCCGACGGGCCGATCCTGCCGGGCAAGAAGAGTTACCAGATCAAGGTCCCGGCCGGCGAGGCATACTCTCGGACGGAGGCCCCCAAGGGAGAACTGGGCTTCTACGTCATCTCTGACGGCGTGACCGACGCAGCGTATCGTTATCACGTGCGCAGCCCCAGCTTCATCAACCTGACGGCCCTGGAGCCGATGTGTCTGGGGCATTCCGTCGCCGACGTCGTCGGCATCCTGGGCAGCCTCGACATCGTGCTCGGCGAGGTGGACCGTTAGGACATGATGCGGGCCACCATTTCTCCGGCCGCCCCCCGAGGAGACAAGGACACGCCACGATGAGTTTCGGCAAGGGCCTGATCGTCGGCCACTGGGTCACGATGCGGCGGTTTCTTCGGACCTTCTTCACCGGCCTCGGCGCCACGACGCGACGTCGCGGCGGGGGCGACCTGGCGGTGGACCTCTGGCGCCGTCGAGGCGCCCGGAGAGCCACCGACGGTCGTTGTCCAGGACGCGCGACACCGAGGGCCTGTTCACCGTCGAGTACCCCGACGAACGGTTGCCCGTCTATGAGCGGTTCCGGGTGCTGCCGGTGCTGATCTACGACGAGGAGGACGGCAATGTCCGTTGCACCTCGTGCACCATCTGCGCGAAGGTCTGCCCGCCCCAGTGTATCTGGATGGTTCAGGCCGAGAACGACGGCAAGCCGGTGGCGCTGGCCGAGGAGTTCTTCATCGACATGGACGTCTGCATGAACTGCGGCCTGTGCGCGGAGTACTGCCCGTTCGACGCGATCAAGATGGACCAGAACTTCGAGCTGTCGAACTACGAGCGGCACCAGACGCACATCTACAGTCTCCAGGACCTGCTCGTCTCCAGCGATTACTATGCCCGCACGCACCCCGAGGCCTGGGACAGTCCCGAGGAAGTCGTCGAGCGTTCCAAGCTACGGCAGAAGAAGGACCGACGGTTTCAGAAGGCCCTGGCCGTCGGTCAACGCTCGACTTCGCCTTCCGGCACACCTGAGTCCGTCCGGTCATGAGACTCGGGTCGACGTGCGAAAGAGCCACCTGAAGCCTGGCGCCTTGCCCGGCCCGTCCCGGGACAGTAAGATACGCTCTCTTCCGAAGGAACCTGTCGATGATCCCCACCCCGCCGAAGCCGACATACGAACCTGGAACCCGCGTACGGGTCACACAGAACGTGCGCGTTGGTGCGAAGCACTGGTCAACCCAGGTGATTGGCACAGTCGAACTGGAGGGCTTGCGGCCGGTTGGCGGCATGGAGATGGGCGGCAAGGCCCTCTACTGCCATCAGCCGACGCTTCGCCTGCGGCTTGACGACGGCGAGATCACCACGCTTGCCCTCGACGAGCGGACCGAGGTTCAGGTGATCTCCTAGCACGTCAGCCCGGGCGTCGTGCTCGTGGTGGACCCTCCCGGCCAAACCAGAGCGGCGCGGCGAACGATGTCGGTCCTGGCCCAGTATGGATTCGTCGGACTCCTGCTCTTGCTGGCGGTCGGGTTCGCCCTGGGGCCGCTGCTGCTCGTCCATCTCATCGCCCCGCGCAAACGGTCGCGTACGAAGGGCCAGACGTACGAGTGCGGCGTGGTGACCCAGGGAGAGACCTGGGTTCGCTTCCGCATCCAGTATTACGTCTACGCGCTGCTATTCCTGGTCTTCGACATCGAGACCGTGTTCCTCTATCCCTGGGCGGTCAGCTACGGCATGCTCGGCCTCTTCGCCCTGGTCGAGATGGTGATCTTCCTGGTGATGCTGACGTTCGGGCTCGTGTATGCCTGGTCGCGCGGGTCGCTCAACTGGACCTGACCGATCTCGACTTCCGCTTCACGACATGCCCGGCGGTCCACGGATCGCGGCATCGCCGCAGGAGCCCGCCCGGTGTTTCAAGACGCGGCCCTCACTCCCTGGCTGATCCTGGCCCAGCACGCAGCCTGGTGGGATGAGGTCGTGTGGGGGGCAACGCAACGGCAGTGGGTGGTCTGGGTCGCCTGGCTGGTTCTGGGGTTTCTGGGCGCGTTCCCTTTGATCGTGGCGTACCTCGTCCTGGCCGAACGGAAGCTGGCCGGTCGCTTCCAGGATCGGATCGGGCCGAACCGGGTTGGTCCGTTCGGACTTCTGCAGCCGCTCGCGGACGCGCTCAAGCTGATCACCAAGGAGAACATCGTCCCGGCGGCGGCCGACAGTTGGGCACACCTCCTGGCCCCGGTCCTGCTGGTGATCTCGTCGTTTTTGGTCCTGGCGGTGGTGCCGTTCGGCCCGGGTACGCTTGATGGGGATGGTCGGCAGACCGGCCTCGTCGCGGTCGACCTGCCGGCGGGCTTGCTCTACCTGGTCGCCGCGTCGAGCCTCTCGTCGCTGGCCGTTTTCCTGGGGGGCTGGTCGAGCCGTAACAAGTATTCCCTGATCGGTGCGATGCGGGGCGTGGCGCAGCTCGTCTCGTACGAGGTGCCGCAGGTGCTCTCGCTGGTGCCGGTGATTCTCTGGACCGGAAGCCTGAGCCTGGTGGCGATCGTCGATCGTCAGGTCGTCTCGGGTATCTGGTATGTCTTCCTCCCGCCGGGGGCCCTGGGGTTCGTCCTGCTGATGATCTCCAGCATCGCCGAGATCAACCGGACGCCATTCGACCTGCCCGAAGCGGAGTCGGAGATCATCGCCGGCTACCACACCGAATACTCGGGCATGCGTTGGGGCCTGTTCATGCTCGCCGAGTACATGGGTGGCTTCGGTGTGAGTTGCCTGGCCACGGCGGTCTACCTCGGTGGCGGCGGGCTCCCGTTCACTCGCTTCCCGATGGGCCTTCTGGAAGGCCCCGCGGTTGCCGTGGCCCTGGCCAACGCCCTGGCGGTCGGGACCTTCCTCGCGAAGGCCTTTGGCCTGATGTTCGTCATGTTCTGGATCCGGGCGACCCTGCCCCGGCTACGGGTCGATCAACTGATGAACTTCGCCTGGAAGTTCCTCGTTCCGTTGAGCATCCTCAACATCCTTCTGTCGTGCCTCTGGTACGAATTCGCGATCCGTCCAGGTGGTCCGGGGGCGGTTTCGGGATGGTTGTTGACGGCCGTCCTTGTCATGCTGGCCCTCGGATTGACCTTGCGATTGAACCTTGGCCTCCGTGCCGCGGGCATCTCACCGGCACCGACGACCGCGGTTTCGCGCTGAGTGCCTCGCGTTCGGGACGGATGGCGGATGACCTTCACACCATCGACGTGAGACGGCCGACGCGAGTGGACCGGAGACGCACGACGTGTTTCGTATCCTGTTCCTGATGATTGCCTCGCTGGGCGTCCTGGCCGCTCTCGGGACCGTCCTGGCACGCAATCTGGTTCACGCCGCGCTGTTCCTGGTCGCGTTCTTCTTCGTGGTCGCCTGCCAGTTCGTCCTCCTGGAGGCCGAATTCCTGGCGGCCATCCAGGTGCTGGTGTATATCGGCGCGGTCGCCATCCTCATCCTGTTCGGGATCATGTTGACCCGGAACATCCAGGGGGACGAGACGACCGGCGGCCGGCCGCTCCGCCTGATCCCGGCCGTCCTGGTCGCCATCGGATTGCTGGGGATGCTACTTGTCGGGATCAACCGTGAGTCAGGTCTCCGAGGCCGTCCCCCCTGGTCGACGATCACCGCCAGGCCGGATGCCGAGGAGTTCCAGGGTGACGGACAACGCCCCGTCGATGTGGCGCGGGCCGAGTCGCTCCGCGGCCTGGCTCCGGTCGTCGGCGTCGAGATGATGACCCGCTACGTGGTGGCTTTCGAAGTGGCGGGCTTGCTGTTGACCGCGGCGGTCGTCGGGGCAATTGCCCTGTCGGTCGGTCATCACGAACCACGACCACCCGGTGCGTGGCCCGACCCAGGTCGTGATACGACGGCCGGAGGCAATGGCGACGGCGACGGCGCATCCCCCATTTCGGACGAACCGCCCACGAGGACCACGAGCGAACCGATCACCACGGCGAGAACTCCGCGATGAGCAACGACGTCCCTTTGAACTGGTTCCTGTACTTCGCCGCGGTGTGCTTTACCATCGGCCTGTTCGGCGTCCTGGTCCGCCGTAACGCGATCGCGGTGCTGATGGCGATCGAGATCATGCTGAACGCGGCCAACATCAACCTGGTCGCGTTCTGGCGTTACGGCGGGTCGCCTCCAGACGGGGATGGGCCGATCACCGGCGTGATGCTGGCCCTCTTCGTCATCACCATCGCCGCGGCGGAGGTCGCGGTCGGGATCGGCTTGATCCTGCTGTGTTATCGTCGCTGGCGCTCGGCTGACATTGACCGATTCGACAGCCTCTCGGGATGAACCGGCAGGATCGTTCTCCGCCCCGACGACGTGCCGGTTCCCTCGGTTTCATTGACTTCTGACCCCCGGACCGTCGACCATGCCTCCGGAGACCGCAGTCCAGGCCGTCGCCGCCGCAACGACCGTGACGGTCGCCGCGCGCGACTTCATCTACATCGCCCCGGAGATCCTGTTGACCTTCTGGGGCCTGGTGGTCCTGCTCGCCGACGTCGCCTTGTTCGCGCGGGTCGGACGGGCCGACACGCCGGCGATCTCTAGGTCGGCTGGCTCTCCTCGGGGTCGGCATCGGCGCTGGCAATCGGCCTGTACCTGAAAACCAACACACAAGCTCTGGTGGATGCCGGCTGGCTGTATGACGACGCGGACCCGGTCCTGTTCTTCGGCACGCTTGCCGGTGATGCGCTGACCTCCTGGATGAACCTGGTGCTGATCGCCCTGCTCGGGATGGTCGTGGGCCAGTCGATGGTCTGGGACTTCACCGAACATTGGGGCGAGTACTACGCGCTGCTGTTCTGGGCGACCGTCGGCATGATGCTGCTGGTCGCCGCCGACGAGCTGTTGACCCTGTTCTTGACGCTCGAGATGATGACCCTCTGCCTGTACCTGGCGACCGCGATCGAAACCTCTCGGCGCCGTTCGCCCGAAGCCGGCATGAAGTACTTCGTCTACGGGTCGGTCTCCTCGGCAGTGTTCCTGTTCGGCCTGAGCTTGCTCTATGGCCTGACCGGGACGACGCGCATCGACGCGATCTGGTCGAGCCTGGCCACCACGGGCGGACCAGGCATCGGTCTCTCCGGGAACGTCGCCGGCGCGACCGCGACCTTGCTCGTGCTGGCCGGGTTCGGGTTCAAGATCGCGATCGTCCCCTTTCACCAGTGGGCGCCCGACGTGTACGAGGGCGCGCCGGCGCCGGTAACGGCCTGGATCGCGTCGGGGTCCAAGATCGCCAGCTTCGTGGCGCTGATGAAGGTGCTGAACTGGGCCCTGGGGCCGTGGGCGTCGCCCGGCGGCGACCTGGCCGGCCCCGGTTGGGTCGGGCTCCTCGCGATCCTGGCCGCGGTCACCATGACCTTCGGCAACCTCGCGGCTCTGGCCCAGCGCAACCTGAAGCGAATGCTGGGGTATTCGGCGATCGCCCAGGCGGGATACATTCTCGTCGGGGTCGTGGCAATCTCGGTGCGACCGTCGAACCAGGCAGCCGCTGGGGCGGTGCTGTTCTATCTGGTGATCTACGGGTTCACGATGGTCGGCGCGCTGGCGATGGCGTCCTGGCTGGCGCGGGACAAGGGGACCGACGACATCGATGACCTGAACGGGTTGGGCACCGAATCGCCGGTGATCGCGCTTTGCATCGTTTTGCTGATGCTCTCGCTGATCGGGGTTCCGCCTTTGGCCGGGTTCTTCGGCAAGCTCTACCTTTTCCTGGAGGCCCTGAACTCGGGCGAACCGGGCCGTCCCAGGCTGACCTGGCTGGTGGCCCTGGCGCTGCTGAACACGGTGATCTCGGCGTTCTACTACGTTCGCGTGCTCAAGGCGATGTATCTTCGGCCCTCGGGGTCGGTTCGATGGAAACCGGCCCCAACGGGCATCCGCATGCCGATCGTGCTGGCGACAGTCGTTGTGCTCGGCTTCGGCCTGGCGCCGGCTCCACTGCTGGAGACGATGCGCGGGGCGGCCCTGTCGATGCTCGCCACCAGTGGCCGGGTCGCGAACCTCGAAGTGGAACGCCAGAGACAGCGCTCAACCGTGGCGACGGACGAACAAGAGACGCGGGATCGTTCGAGACTCCAGGGCGTCGATCCACTCTGAAAGAGGCCCGCATCGACGGCCTGGTCCTGATGACCCAATCCGGCTCGGACGTGCGGGCCCGTCCGGCAACTGCCGGTGGAGCGGCCCTCCCGGAGTCAACCCAACACGATGGCGATCATCAATACGTTCTCGAAGTGCCTGGAGAGCCCCTATCTGTTCGAGGACCCCGATGCCCCCGAGCGTGTCGGTGATCTGCTGACGTATGCCGGGGACTGGCTTGAGGCAGCCGCCAACATCCATGCCAACGGCCAGGGCGATCCGGCGGACATCAGCCAGTTCAGCTACCAGGCGATGTTCGCCTGCATCCGGGCGCTGGTGTACGCCCGAGGCTATCGCGAGGCCGGGTTCCGTTGTCTTTTGCTCGCCTGCGAGGAGTTGTACGTCAAGCCGGGGCAACTCGATGCCGCGCATCTCGTCGCCTTCGAGCAGGCCCAGGGCCTGAAGCCGCCCCCGGCCGAGGTCCTCGACGCCGCGGGCGCTCTGGTCCGAAGAACTCTCGAGCTCCTCAAGACCTGAGCCCCGCGGGACGATCCTGGGAACAGTCCGCGCCGGCTTTTCCAACACCGGAGCGCGGCCCGGTTGCCACGACGCCATGGCCTCGGCTTCGTCGTGCATGCGTAAGGACCCTCAAAAACGGATGGGTGGTGGGACGGTGTCCGGTCCCCGCGACGACGGGTTTCCCGGGCGGCATCCCGGACGTCGCCCCTCCGTCGAACAGAACAGTCGTGTCGGCCTTGACCGCTCGGGCCGGATCTGACACAACTCGTTTCCATCCCGGCCGGTACCTTCGATGATGCACACCCTGACTCGCCCCCGGCGCCCTTCAAGGAGGAGTCAGGCATGGGCCCCGAAACACCTCGGATCGAGGCGAAGAACCGATCCGGTTTGCTGCCGCACCGCTGGACGCGGGTGGATGACCCTGGCGCCACGGCCGTCGTTGCGTCGTACCCCACCGTCATCGCCGGGGGAGGCCCCGCCGGGCTGACGGCGGCGTACGAACTGACCAGAAACGCCCACAACTGCGTGGTTCTGGAGGCGGATCCTCACCTCGTCGGGGGCATCAGTCGCACGGATCAGTACAAGGGTTATCGATTCGACATCGGCGGCCACCGGTTTTTCTCCAAGAGCGAGGAAGTCAACCGGATCTGGCGCGACATTCTCGGCGACGAGTTCATCACCCGGACTCGTCTGAGCCGGATTTATTACAACCGCAAGTTTTTTCACTACCCGCTCAAGCCGGCCAACGCCCTGTGGAACCTCGGGCCATTGCGGTCGGCGATGGTGCTGGCCAGCTACCTGAAGGCCCGGTTACGGCCGATCCGCCCGGAGCGTAGCTTTGAAGACTGGGTCGTGAATCGTTTCGGCCGAATGCTGTTCGAGATCTTTTTCAAGACCTACACCGAGAAGGTCTGGGGCATGCCCACGTCGGAGATCACGGCCGACTGGGCTGCCCAGAGAATCAAGGGGCTGAACCTCGTCAGCGCCGTGTGGAATGCGCTCTGGCCGGCTCGGAAGGCCGCGGGCAAGGGCGAGGTCATCAAGACCCTCATCACCAGCTTCCAGTACCCCCGGCTCGGCCCCGGCCAGATGTGGGAGGCCGCCCGAGAGCGCGTCTCGACTTCAGGAGGCGCGGTCCATCACGACCGTCGGGTCGAGCGGATCGAGCACGACGGCACGGCCGTCACGGCGTTCGTCGCCCGTTCCGCGGACGGCCGGCTGACTCGTTACGAGGGCACGCACTTCCTCTCGACACTGCCGATTCGCCACCTCATCCGCGCCCTGAGCCCCGCGGCTCCCTCCGAAGTCCAGCGGGCCGCCGAAGCACTCCGTTACCGCGACTTCCTCTCCGTCGTTCTGATCGTGGATCAGCCCGAGACGTTCCCGGATACCTGGATTTACGTCCACGAGCCCGACGTCCGGCTCGGCCGCGTTCAGAACTTCAAGAACTGGTCCCCCGACCTCGTGCCCGACCCCTCGAAATCGAGCCTCGGCCTCGAATATTTTTGCTTCGAGGGGGACGACCTCTGGTCGATGTCCGACGCGGAGCTGGTGGCGCTCGGGCGCCGCGAGATCGACGCCATCGGCTTGGTCCCGGCCTCGAAGGTCGTGGACGGTTGCGTCGTGCGCATGCCGAAGGCGTACCCGGTCTACGACGATGCCTATCTCGGCCACCTCGCCGTCATCCGAGACTGGTTGAGGAACCTGACGAACCTCGAACTGGCCGGGCGTAACGGCATGCATAAATACAACAACCAGGACCACTCGATGATGACCGCCCTGCTGGCGGCGCGTAACATCCTCGGCCTGGGCAACTTCGACACCTGGAAGGTCAACACCGACGCGGAATACCACGAGGACGATACCGGTCAGGGCGATCGGACCGGACGCGCGGTGCCTCGGTCCCTCAACGCGGCCTGATCTGAGAGGCACTCCGGAATCGCCTGGTTCTCCCGAAAGTTACGTCGTATGGGTGGCCGGGGCAAAGTCTTCGTGCCCCGGTCGACACCCCAGAACCCATACCGGGGCACGAAGTCTTTGCCCCGGCCACCCAGCTTGCTCGTTTTCACATGAAAAATTGTTTCCGGATAGGCTCTGAGACGGACGCGACCTGATCCCAAAATTGGCAAATGCCGGATGATCGGTTGGAAGACTTCCAACCGATCATCCGGCACTTGGAGCCGCGCGGGCTCGCCCACGTCGACGGAGCGCGGGCTACTCGATCTGCCCGACCTCGATCTCGCCGGTGGCGAACTTGTTGAACGCAACGTACTGGATGTGCCGGTAAAGCTTGCTTTGCTGATAGACCTCTCGGGGTGGTCCGGCGATCTCGACGCGGCCGTTATGGACGACGATGACCTGATCACATTTGCGAATCGTCGACAGGCGGTGGGGCAGGAAGACCAGGGTACGATTCTGCGCCAGTCGGTCGAGCGTGTCGTCGATCAGGGGCTTGATCTCCTCGTCGATCGAGTCGTGCGGTTCCTCGATGATGACGATCGACGGGTCGTGAAGGAACACGCGGGCCAGGGCGATCCGGTAGCGCTCGTCGGGCTGGAGATAGTGGCCCATGGGGCCGAGCAGCGTCTCATACCCCTCGGGAAGGTTCTGAATGACGTGGTGGGCGTGGGCCGTCTTGGCGGCCTCGATGACGCGAGGCAGGGTGAAGCTCGGATCACCCAGGCCGATGTTCGCGAGCACCGAATCGCTGAAGATCATGTCGGCGTTGAGGATCGTGGCCACCTGGGCCCGCAGCGATTCCAGCGTCACGTCCCGCAGGTCGATCCCGTCGATGCGGACCCGCCCGATGGCGGGGTCCAGCAGTCGCGGGATCAGGCATGCCAGGGCCAGCGTTTCCCCCTCCTCCAGACCGACGATGGCGTTCCGTGTCCCCGCCCGGATCTCGGCCGAGACGCCGCTCACGATCGGTCGGCCGTTGGAACCTTCGACGGTCACGTTCTCGAAGGTCAATCGGCTCTTCAAGGGGGGCAGGAAGCGCGCCCCCACGGACATCAGCAGTTCCGGCTTCTGATCGAGGTACTCGAAGACGGCGATCGAGGATCGGCCCGCCCGTTGGAGCGCCTCGCGGCGGTCGAGCCAGCGGCGAACCACCCACGCCAGCAAACCGATCGCGATCGCGAGAACGAGGATGGCCCCGAGCGATAGCCTTGAGGTCTCGCCACCGAGTTCGACGTAACCCAGCGGCCCCAGTGCCAGGGCGATCCCGATCCCCACCAGCAACAGCGTCGTCGAGCGGATCGACCCCTCGGAGCGCATCCGGCGCAAGTCCCCCTGGTGGTAGCTCTCGAGGTGCTCGTCGAACCGCTGCCGGTCGATTTCCTCCATGCCGAAGACCCGGACGGTACGGACGAGCCCGAGGTCCTCGTGCAGGAGCACAAGCTGAACACCCGCTTCGCGCATCGACTGGTCGGCCTCGGCACGCGCTGAACGGATCAGGGGGAGCCCGATCAGCAGGCAGAGACCAATGAGTGAGAGCAAATAAATCGTCAGGGGGATCGAGATCAGCAACGCCAGGACCAGCAGGCCAACCCCAAAGACCAGGAGCCGAACCCTCCGGTCCAGATCGCTGTACAACCCATCCCGAATGTCATTGACCTCCCGGGTGAACAGGTTGATGACCGGGCCGATCCCTTCATTCGGCAGCGCGGACTGCCCGAGCCGATACATCTGGCGATGGATCTGGTGTCGGAGGGATTCGGCAATCTCGGCCGAGAGAACGATGCTTGTCCGGCGTCGCCACAATCCCACGAGCCACAAGGTCAGGATCATGCCGAGCCAGGTGGCAAGCAGGGTAAACAGGGCGCTTCGATTGGACTGGAGAGGTATGGTCGCGTCGATTGTCGGACGGAGCAGGGCGGCCAGCGCTCGGTGCGGCCAGGGGCTGTCCGGGGCGTCATTCTCGACAACAAGCGGGGAGAGGCCCGTGTCGGAGAGCCAGAGATTCCGCGTGGTCCCTTCGGGCACGCGGACGACGAGCCAGTTTGGGGGCTTCGTCACCTCGGTGGTGTCCAGGTGGGTCACGCCGCGGGTCGCCAGCAAGGCGGCGATCAAGCCGGCCACGCCGAGCAGGGCGAGGGCCAGCAACGCCTCCAGCACGGCGAGGACACGGATGCCCCACAGGGCCGCCGATCGAGAATAGAGCGGTTTCCGGACGCGTTGATAGGCGAGATCGGCCGGTTCCATGAGACATCCCGGGGTAAGCTCGGGGGTTGATCCGGGCCGAGCCCCGCGCCACGATCGGCGAACGGTATCAGGCCCCCGCCTCGCTCCCTCGGTTGCGGCTCATCGCGCCGTCCCCGGTGTCATCAGTGGGGACGGCTCACTCCTGCGTTGCGGATCAGTCGCCCGGATCAGGCCACGTCGCGGTTCTCGAAGAGAAGGAACGCAAAAAACAGGGCCGCTCCACTATACAACACGCAGTATCCCAGGGCGGGAAGGACGTAGCCGAACCAGGGAATCAACGCCCCGGTGGCGATCGACGGTCCGGCATTGAAGAACTCCAGCGAGGGCAGCACCCACTGGAAGAGCCGGGCCATGAACCGAACCAGCTCGTTGACGTTCGCCTGCTCGGAAACGTCCACGAGGATCGGCGTCAGGTGCCCCAGGAAGAACACGGCGATCATCACCACGAGGTTCACCAGCATCGGCAGCCGGGTCGAGATCGCCACGCTGACGGCCGTCAGGACCGTCACCTCGAAGAACCCGAGCGCCAGGCCCGGCAGGATCTGGGAGACCTGCGCGAGACGCTCCGAGATGCCTTCGAGGGTCTTCGACATCTCGCGCGCATCGTAGCTTGTCTTGTAAAAAACACCGGCGGCGAAGAGCACGCCGAGCAGCACGAACAGGGCCAGAACGCCCAGCTCGATCCCCACGAACTTGCCGATGATGAACTGGCGGCGATTCACCGGCTTCGAGAGCAAGGTGACGGCCGTCTTTCCCTCGATCTCCTCGGCCACCGACGAGCTGGCCGTCAGCAACGCCAGCAACAGCGCGGCGAACGAGATCGTGGTCAGCCCCGTGTCCTTGTACATCTTGATGTCTTCGCCGAACGTGAAGTACGGCACGAAGATCGTGTAGATCAGCGAGGCCCCGGCCAGGAAGGCCAGGACGAAGAAAGCCGGCTGGCGAATCGCCTCCTTGGCGGTGGCCAGTGCGATGGTGAGTGTCTTCATGGAGCGATCGTTCCAGTCGGCGAAGAACAGGGATGAGAACAGCAAGGGCACTGTCAGGGCGACGACGCCAGTACGTTGCCTGACCACGTCCGGTTCGATTCAATAACGGATTTCGAAGCCATCGGGCGGAGGGTCATCCGGGATCACAGGTTCCTGGTCGGCGCCTTCAATGTAACCGTCGAACTCGCGACGGATCGCCCCGACAAAGTCCGCGACGTCGTTGTCGCCGCCGGCGGCCACGACCTCGACACGGCCATCGGGCAGGTTGCGGACGTAGCCGGTCACGGGAAACGCACGCGACAGGCGTCGGGTCGTCATCCGAAACCCGACGCCCTGCACGCGGCCTCGAAACAGGTAACGTCGTGTTTTGTGGTCCATCGGCAACAGGTCGCTCAGACGTCCATGCAGCATGTCGCACTCGATATACGAGTCATGCCTTCAGTTTAATTCCCGGACTGATCCTCAGCAAGCATCCCGCCGTCCCGAGGCAAGCGATCCGCCAACGAGACGGTGAGATCGTTCCGACAAGACCGGCCCGACCGCGCCCTTGTGTGAGGAGCGGTCGGGCCTTTGTCGGGGGAACCAAGGTTCAGAGCACCGTCTTAAAGGCCCGAGCTTACAGGCCGTTGAACGCGATCCGCTCGACGGTGCCGCTCGCTGCCGGGACGGTCGTGACCGTGGAACGTGCCGGACCGAGCCCCAGGCCCAAGACCTCCACGGTCCCGACAACCTCAGCCCCACCGGCCCGAATCGTCAGGCCGGAGATCGTCAGCGGCAGGCGATTCTCCACCGAAAGCGTGGTGCGGCCGGGTTCTCGGCGAACCACTTTCGTCCGAACGAAGTTTCCGGCCACCGCGCGATCGATGGCATCGGCGAGGTCGGCGGCGTCGAGACTGGCCGCGGCCACCGGCATGCTCATCCCGACGGTGCCGAGGGAAACCCAGGCGTCGCGGTTCACGGCGCGGGAGCGGACGGCGATGCGGCCGACCGTGCGCGATTCGCCACTGTTGGTCAGGGTGATGTCAAGTAGCAGGGCGGCGAGGCCCACCTCGGCATCCGGAACCTGATCGACGACGCGAATGGGCATCCCGAACAGCGGGCTGGACTCCAGTTCGGTGGCCAGCCGCGCGGCATCCTTCTCCGTCGTCGCGTCGCCTTGCAGGCGGACGAAGATCCGGGCCTGCTGGATGTAGGCCGGATCGACGATCTCGGCACCCCCGGACAGGTCCAGGGCCTCGACGAACCGGGCCGCCAGGGCGAGCTCATAGGGATTGAGGACCTTGCCGGCGCGGGACGCCAGTTGCGGGAAGGTCATCTCGTTGAACACGTTCCAGGCCACCGCCTGGGCGACCTTCCGGCTGGTCCCCAGGGTCGCCAGACTGCGCAGGGCCTTCTGGGCACGCGCGTCGGGAGTATATTCGGCGACGTCCACGATTCGGAAGGCGTCCCTGGGCGTCGGGGTCGGCAGCGCCGAAGTTGAGGCAGACAGCGGGAAGTTTCAGGTCCACCGATTCGCCGGCGGGAACGGCGACGCCCCGATTGCCGGCATCTCCGTCAACGCCGACCGAGCGGAACCCGGTGTTGTCGCGGAACGCGCCGAAGGCATCCGGCTGGTCGGTGGGGGCACCCAGCCCCATGCTCTGGAAACCGCCGCCGAGCCCCTGCCCGGTGGAGGAAGCCGCCACCAGTCCGGGGGGAAGGACGACGTTGAGCCGGTTGGGCGACGTACTCTGAATGACGAGCCGGACCTGGTCCTCACCGGAGCCCCGGGCCTCGACCTTGAGCAGCCCGTCGCGCTGGGCGTCCAGCAAGGCGACGGTTCGGGTTGCCGAGGCGGGGCCGGGCAGGGGGTCGGCCGGCTCGTCGGCTCGCAAGGGATCGATTAGTCCGAACACGGCGATCAGGCCCGCCGCCGACGCGGCCCGGGCTAGCCAGATGGATTGCCTCCGCATCACACTGAACCTCTCTTTGTCTGAAAAAGTTTCGGGGCCGCGGCCGGGGGGAGGCGACCGCTTGGGCCCGAGGTTCGGGTCAGGCTCCCCGGCATCCAATCCGATGCCCGGCCGCACTCTCGCGGCTCTGGCAGGCTTAGACGCAACGGCCCCTCACTGTGTTCGAGGGATTCCACTAATCTCTGGTATTCGACCAGAACGCGGCCCGGCATCGGTTCTTCTGGAGGTCTCGGTCGCTCGATGCGCCGACCGTGCCGGTCAAGGTGGTTGCGTGGCATCTCGACCGCGTCTCCCTCGGACCGGGCCGCCGATCTGTTGCGGGATTGACCTGGGCCATGCTGGGCCTTTAGACTTCGTGGAATATGATGCAATCTGTCCCGGGTTTGACGGCTGTCGCCGGGGCCCGGCCCGTTGACGGGCAACGGGACGGATGCCGTCAGAACGACGAGCGAGGATCGCCCATGAGCCTTGGCGCGGGTGGAGGCAGCGAAGTCGACTTTGAGACCATGCGTGGTCGGAACTGGCCCACCGTCACGCAGTTCTCCGTCTTCCTGGAGAATCGCGTCGGTCAACTCCTCGAAGTCGTCCGGGCGTTTCAGGGCTCGAAGGTCAAGATCGTCGGGCTGTCGATCTCCGACGCGGCGGATTGCTGCATCCTCCGGCTGATGCTGAGCCACCCGGAGCAGGGGCGTGAGATCCTGAACCTGGACGAACCGAGCCTTTGCCGAGAACGAGCTGGTCGTCGCGGAATTGCCGGTCGGCCCTCAATCGCTGATCGAGCTCTGCACGGCGCTCTTGCAGGCCGAGGTCAACATTCACTACGCCTACCCTCTGATCGTTCATCCGCACGGCCGGGCGGCGGTGGCCCTGCACGTTGACAACATCGAGCAAGCCGGCGTGACCCTCCGTAACATGGGCTTCGAGATCCTCTGCGAAGCGGACCTGCTCTCCTGATTGCGGCGTCGATTCGGGTGCCGCGCCTCGTCCCATTGCGTCGCGTTCGCCTTCCCCTTCACCGGATCACGGCAGGACGTGGCGGTAGAACAGGCTGGCGCCGTAGAGGAAGGCATAGGTGGCGCCGAAGATGCCGATCCAGAGCACGAGACGACCATAGCCAGGCTTGTGTCGCTCGGCATACTCGCTGATGGCGATCACCACGCCGACCAGGAGGAACTTGTAGGCGGTCATGCCGGCGATGTTCCAGCGCGCGAACCACCAGCGGGCCAGGGGGTTGGCTTCGAAGAAGTGGCCCTCCTGCCAGAGCAGGGCGTAGGTCATCAGCAGGTCGCAGATCGAGAAGACGACCAGCCATCCCGCCTCGCGTTCGAGACGTAGCGGCTCTCCCGCGACGGCCCGGACGAACCGACTCAGGGACCTGGAGGACGGACGGCGATTCTTCATCGGGGAACCCCGAGGGCCTGGTCCTGGCTCGACGATTCCGAAAAATCAGTTCACGACGACATCATGGTAACATCGTGTCGCTGTTTCGTCTTGAACGGGGATGGGGACCAGGGGACGAAAGCTGGCTGGCGACGGGCTGTGGACGCCGTTGCGCGGCTTGACAGGCCGCCCCGACGGCCCTTAGCATCATCGGCTCAACGTGCTGGTTGATCCCACCGCCGCGCGAGCCGACGGAAAGGACGCGCCATGAACCCTCCCCAACGCCTGACGGCACGACATGGGGCCTTGCTGGTCGTCGACATCCAGGAGAAGCTACTGGCCCGGATGAAGTACGGGCCCTTGATCGAGGCCAACGCCGTCCGGCTGGTCAAGGCGGCCGGTTTACTCGGCTTGCCGGTGTTTGCGACGGAACAGTATCCGCAAGGTCTGGGGCCGACCGTACCGGCGCTGGCGGAGTTATTGCCGCCGCGACCATCAAAGCGAACTTTCAGCGCCTGCGGTGCGCCGGAACTGATCGAGGGCCTGCACGGACGAGGGGCCCGGCATGTGACCCTGGCGGGGATCGAGGCCCACGTCTGCGTGCTGCAGACGGCCCTGGATTTGTTGGGGATGGGCTTCACCGTTCAGGTTGTGGCCGACGCGGTCGGCCTCGCGAAGTTCGATGGACTGGGAGTTCGCCCTCCGTCGTATGGAGCATGCCGGAACGGTCGTGACGACGACCGAGGCGGCCCTGTTCGAGTGGACCGCAACGGCCGACGCCCCACAGTTCCAGGCCATCAGCGCGCTGGTGAAAGACTTCGTCCCTCCCCCGAAGAAAAAAGAACACAAGGGGCTCCGTCGTGACGATCCCGCCACCGAGTAAGCTCGCCCCGCTCGATCCACCGCCCCGCACGCTGCTCGGGCCTGGCCCCAGCGCGGTCCACCCCCGCGTGCTCGCCGCGCTGGGGATGCCCGAGATCGGCCACCTCGACCCGGCGTTCGTCGCGATCATGGACGAGATGCAGGGCCTCCTGCGTTATGTGTTCCAGACCGAGAACCGGCACACGCTGGCGGTCTCGGGCACCGGCTCGGCGGGGATGGAGGCGGTCGTCGTCAACCTGATCGAGCCGGGCGACCGGATGCTCGTGTGCGTCAACGGCGTCTTCGGCACCCGGATGGTCGATGTTGCTGAACGTGCCGGGGCGGAAGTCACTGCCATCGAACGACCTTACGGCGAGGTGTTCGACCCGCAGGAGGTCCGCGACGCGGTCAAGAAGGTCGGCCCGAAGGTCGTCGGGATCGTCCACGCCGAGACGTCCACCGGCGTCTGGCAGCCGGTCGAGGAGATCGCCGCCATTGCCCACGAAGCCGGTGCCCTGATCGCCATCGACACGGTGACGAGCCTCGGCGGCGTGCCGGTCGAGATCGACGGTTGGGGCATCGACGCGGTCTATTCCGGCACCCAGAAGTGCCTGAGCTGCCCGCCGGGCCTGGCGCCGGTGTCGTTCGGTCCGAGAGCGCAGGAGATCATCAAGAACCGGAAAACGAAGGTCCGGAGCTGGTATCTCGACATGACGATGATCGAGCGCTACTGGGGCTCCGACCGGTTCTACCACCACACGGCGCCGATCAACATGATCTATGCCCTCCGCGAGGCCCTGGCCCTGGTCGCGGAGGAGGGCCTGGAGGCCTGCCACGCCCGCCACCTGCGGAACCACAAGGCGTTCAAGGCCGGGCTCGACGCCCTGGGCCTGGAACTGGTCCCGCCGGAGGGGCATCGACTGCCGCAGCTCAACTGCGTCCGCATTCCCGAGGGGGTCGACGACGTGGTGGTCCGCAAGCGGCTGCTGAACGAGTGGAACATCGAGATCGGCGGCGGCCTCGGCTCGCTCAAGGGCAAGGCCTGGCGGATCGGCCTGATGGGGCACTCCAGCCGGTTCGAGAACGTCACGCTTGTGCTCTCGGCGCTGGAAACCTGCTTGCGAGACAGCGGCTTGAGCCTCAACCCCGGCCAGGCGCTGGCCGCCGCCTCGGAGACGTACCGGGCGGCCGAATGACGCTCGCGATGTCGGTGGCGGATCTCTAACCCAGGGAGGTGTTGGTGATGTTCCGCTTCCGGCTCGGCGCGATGATGCTGGTTGTGCTGGTCCTCGGGGTCGGTTTCGCCGCGATTCGGGCCGGGACGCCGCTCTGGGCGGCGGTCTGCGTCACATTGGCACTGTTGGTGTTGTCGGCGGCGACGGTCGGGGCGGCCTTGCGACGGGGTCGTCCGCGTGCCGCCTGGGGTGGGTTCGCCTTCTTCGGCTGGGTCTACCTGCTTCTGAGCCTCGGACCGGGAGCCTCCGAGGCCCTGGCCCCGCACCTGTTGACCACGCATGCGATCGAAGCCTTCCTCGACCTGGCCATGCCGGAGCCGAAGTTGCGACCCTATTACAGGGTTCTCATGAGGCCCGCTCGGGAGACGGACACGGTTGTAGGGAGCACGATTGTGAGGCCTGTGCGGGCCGCGGGCGATTCTGACGAAACGGCACCCTCACGGGCCGCCACAGCCGTCATGCGGCCCGTCGTTCAGGCGTTCCCGGTTGCTGTCCCGGCTTCCCCAATCGTGCGCTGGCTCCGCCTATCGCCAAAGTCGAGTCGGCCGGCACTCTTCCGGATCGGTCATGCCCTGTTCACGTTGCTGATCGGGCTTGTTGGTGTTGTCGTGGTCCGGGTGGTACGACCCGGCGCGACAACCGAAGCGATGTCCGCCCCCGAGCGTTGAATCCGAAGGTTTTCGGAGAGACGGCTTGAACCGGAGCGTTCGGGCGCGTAAACTCACGTTGAGAACGAGAACGGGCGGATTGCGCCCGCACATCTCTTACGGCAGGCATCGCCGGAACCCTGGCAAGTCGCGGCGTGGTCCAGGAGGCGCAACGTGCGTGAGTTCGACACGGTCATCGGACGAGTGTGGCGGCGGTTGCGGTTCCAGAGGTTCCTCGGGGCGCTGGTCTGGTGCCTGGCGGGGGTCCTCCTGGTGACGGCCGTGGTGATCGCGGTCGAGACGTTCGAGCCGAGCGTCGTCGTGCCGGGGCCGTTATGGGCGCCGTTCGCGATCGCCGGCGCGGTGGGGCTGGTCGTCGCGGCCCTGATCGCCCTGTTCACCGGGCCGAGCCGGGTGGACGCGGCGGTGGCGATCGATCACGCCTTCCACCTGAACGAGCGGCTCAGCACCGCGTTGACCCTGCCGGAACACCTCCGCGAAACGGCGGCGGGTCGGGCGCTGCTGGCCGATGCCCGCCGGCATGTCGGTGATCTCGACATCGGCGCGAAGTTCGGCCTGCGCGTGCCGAGGCGAGCGTGGGTGCCGCTGGTGCCGGCGGCCCTCGCCGTCGGCTTGCTGTTCGTGCCCGACTGGGTCCAGCAGCGCAACCAGGTCGTCGCGCGGGAAGCCGAGAAACTGGACGAGGAGGTCGTCGCCAGGCAGGCCGAGACGCTCAAGAAGGGGATCGCCGAGACGCGCAAGAAGCTCGAAGAGGTGTCCGATGCCGAGACGGCCAAGCTCCTGGCCGAGATCGAGAAGATGGCCGACGAGATGGCCAAGTCTCCCCCCGCCGAGAAGCAGAAGGCGATGGTCCAGCTCAACAAGCTGACCGACGCCCTGAAGGAGCGCCGCGACCAGTTCGGCTCGACCGAGCAGATCCAAAAGCAACTCCAGCAGCTCAAGGAAATGTCCGGAGGCGGACCGGCCGAGGAGTTCGCCCGCGAGCTGGCCCGTGGCGACTTTCAGCAGGCCGCCGAAAAGCTCAAGGACCTCCAGCAAAAGCTCGCCAAGAACCAGCTCAGCGAGGCCGAGAAGAAACAACTCATGCAGCAACTCGGCCAGATGAAGGAGCAGCTCCAGCAGGTCGCCAACCTCCAGGAGCGTCGCAAGATGCTCGAGGAAGCCCGCAAGAACGGCGGATTGAGCCAGCAGGAGTACGAGCGGCAGATGGCCAAGCTCGACGCCCAGGCCCAGCAACTCCAGCAGTTGCAGAAGCTCTCCGAGAAGCTCGGCGCCGCCCAGATGGCCATGCAGCAGGGAGACATGGCCAAGGCCGCCGCCCAGCTTGGCATGAGCCAGCAGCAACTCCAGCAAATGGCCGACTCGCTCCAGTCGCTCGAAACGCTGGATTCGGCCATGGCCGAGATGATGGACGCCAAGGCCGGGATGTCGGGCGACCAGCTCAACCAGTTCGGCGAGGGCATGGACGGCATGAACCAGTTCGGCCTCGGCGACATGGACATGCGGGGCAACGGCAACGGCCTGGGCCGAGGACGAGGTCGCGGCGACCGTCCCGAGGCGCCCGACAACGTCGCCTACACCGGCAGCAAGGTCCCTCAGCAGTACGGCAAGGGGAAGGCCGTCATCGAGGGCTTCGCCCCGCCGCAGGGGGCCACGCCCGGCGAGAGCGTCATCGACATCCAGGGCGAGTTGCAGGCCACCGGCGCCGCCACCGCCGAGGCCCTCTCCAACCAGCGCATCCCGAACAGCGTCAAGAAGCACGTCCTCGGCTACTTCGAGCAGGTTCGCGAAGACCGATAAGCGAGCGGGCGGGACGGCCGAAGGTCGTTGGAGGGGTCAGGAATGGGAAAGCGACTGGCGGCGACCCCGCCCTGTCTCTACCACGACGATGAGACCGCCTGGCTCGAAGAGATGGCTCGACTGGCGGCGGAGCGCCGGGCCGACGAACTCGATCTCGACCACCTCAGCGAGTACCTGACGGACATGGCTCGCCGCGATCGTCGCGAGGTTTCTAGCCGACTCGTCGTCCTGCTCGCCCACCTCCTCAGGTGGGCGCATCCGCCTGAGAAGAGGTCCGGCTCCTGGAGGGCGTCCATCCTCGAACAGCGCCGCGAGCTGCGGCTCTTGCTGGAGAGCGGGACGCTCCACAACCACGCGACCGCGTCCCTTCCCGATGCCTACCAGGAAGCACGCGAGCAGGCCGCCGCCGAGACCGGGTTGCCGATCGAGGTTTTCCCTCGTGAGTGTGCCCGTTCCATCGACGAGTTGATTGCGCGCGAGGGGCAAGGCGAACCGGCCTGACGCGAACGCGGGCCGATCGGGCGATAGCCACCCGGCTGGATCGGACATCGTCAGCGGCCCGGTGTTTCACAACTCGCTGGCCGACTGGCTGCGAGGCTTCTGAATGTCGGCGATGAGCTGGCCATGCTTGAAGATCGAGACGGTGCCGGTGGACTGCGAGATGCAGAAGGAGACGGCGTCGGTGTTCACGGTGATGCCGGCGGCGGCCTCGTGGCGGGTGCCGAGGCCCTGGGGCAAGGGGACGTCCGGCTTGGCGCGGGGGATGAGATACCGGCCGGCGCTGAGGACCACGCCGTCGCCTCGAACGACGAACGAGCCGTCGATGGCCGAGAACTCCTTGATCGTCTCCTCCAGGCGCTGATCGAGGATGTTTCGGTCTTCCTCCGGGTAGCCGTGGAAGGGGTTGATGACGAGCTGGCGGCTCTGGGTCAACACGCGGTCGCTGTCGCCGAGCACGAAAAGCGTCCCAACCTGCCGGCCCTCGCGACCTTCCAGCCCCAACTCGCCGCATAGGGTCAGCATGCGCTCGAAGACGGCCGGGCGGATGTCGGCCGGGAGCGGGTCGGTCGCCTGGACGCTGAACAGTTCGTACTCGGTGCCGAGGTCGAGCACGATCAGCGTGTCGATCACCCCGGAGCCATCAACGCCGGTCAGCCACAGCACGCGGTCGCCGGCATGAACCAGGCCCTCGACGGCCGCGACCAACGTGGCGAGCTTGACCTGCCCGGCGCGGGTCATCGGGATGTCGGGGATGCGCACCAGGGAGCACAGGTCGCCCCAGCCGTCGGGAGGCTGGAAGCTCAACCGCCTCGAGATCAGGATCACCCGGAAATCGACGTCCTGGAGCAGGTCGGCCAGTTCGCAATCCTCCTCGACCACGTCGGCCCCGAGCAGGACGACCCTCGCGCCGATCTCTCGGGCGATCGCATGAGCGTGCCGGACGAAGCTGCGCGTCAGGGTCTTCACGGCGGTGTCATCCGTTGCGGGCCGGGTGCGAGTGCGAGTGCGGGTGCCGATGACGTCGCCCTCGCTCGCGAACGCCGCGACGCCGAGGACAGGGCCCCGTCGGGCGGGCCATTGTCAGGGACCGGGTCGCGGGGGGGCTACCTGAGCGATTTCCAGGCCGAGGCCCAGGAGCCCGATATTGTCGACCTTATCCGGGTCGCCTTTCGTGCCGGTTTGATCGAACTGGAGCACGTTGTCGCCTTCACGGAGGATGCCTTCCGGGATCGGCAGGCGGATTCGCAACGGCTCGTCGTTACGACGGGTGACCAGGTGGTTCAGGTCGCCCAGGTTCTGGCCGTTGAGGGAAACGCGGGTCAGCAGTTCGCCCTGACGGACCTGTCGCGAGTAGTTCACGTCCCCCTCGACGCCGATGACCTGGATGACGTCCAGCGCGAGGGTCGTTGGGCCGGTCGGGACCGATTCGATCGGGATCGTCAACGCGAGCGTGGTGCCTTCGGGCTGGGGCGGATCCAGGTCGGCGACCACCGAGTTGCCCAGGTGCCGGTGAGACGGGTCGAGGACCGTCCGCCGGGCCTTCCCGAGCACGGAAAGGCCCACCAGGCGGTGGGATGGTAGGTGGATTGTTCCCACATAAGGGACATTCACGGTTGCGAGATTGTCATCAATGGCCGCCAGCACGCCCTCGACATGGTCGAGGTCACGGTCGTCGTCCACACCGTCAGGCCGCCAGCGAACGCGGACCCAGAGCCCCTCAAGCGTCTCCGACGGCACCAACCGGCGCCGGAGATAGACCCCGGCGACCTCCGACCAGGGGAGCATCACGGACTTCCCGTCGAGGACAAGCGTGATTCGCTCCGAGTCGCTCTCGCTCACGGTGCCGAAGAGCTGATCGCCGGAGATCAGCCGCACATCGTCCTGGACCGGCTCGACCTCGACGGAACCGGCAGGCTCGGCGAAGCGGACCAGTCGCAGGTCATCGAAATAGGCGTCAAGGTCCTCGTCCGGGTTCCCGGAGGATGCGTCACTGGCCAGGCGGACCTCGACCAGAGGCCCGCCCACGGCGTCGCCGTGGGCCAGTTCGATGCCATCAACCGCCACATCCGTGCGATCCGGCCCGAACCGGACGGTCAGGCGGTGCCAGCCCGGTTTTCGGACCAGGGGCTGCACGGCCATCGTGGGGCCGCTGCCGCGGGTCTGCACGCCGAGCGTGCTGTTCTCCCACCCGAGCAGCACCTGGATCGACCGCACGCCCCCGGCGCCTCGGAACGCGAGGTCGACGAACCTGGAGTGATTGCGCGCACGACGGGCATCGTCGTAATACGCGACCTCGAACCGGCCGGATTCCACCGCGTCGGACAACTGGCAGGTGAGTGCCGACCCGCCAGGGGGGAGCCAGAGGCTCTGCCGGCCCTGCTTGACGGGATCGTCCGCCAGGCTCGGTGATCCGACGGACGACCAGCGGGTCATGTCGAGCTGCTCGGCCTCGAACCCGTCGGCGATCGCCTGGACTTCGCCGGGGCGCTGGATAACCGCCCGGACGCCGCCGCGAACGATCGAGAGCGGCGCGCCACCGGGGCCCTCCTGGAGCTGAATCGTCTCCTCGCGGACCTGGCCAAGCTGTCCGGAGATCCGTCCCCGTGGGGCGAGTTCCACCTGGAATGCCGGGGGAGAACCG
Organism: uncultured Isosphaeraceae bacterium; assembly: GCA_963779675.1. GTDB lineage: Bacteria > Planctomycetota > Planctomycetia > Isosphaerales > Isosphaeraceae > CAVZZM01. The sequence continues at coordinate 38,383 of CAVZZM010000006.1, read as the reverse complement.
GACGGGTCGCCGGGGGTAGGTTCGAACGTGATCTTGTCGAGGCCATCCAGGTCGATCGCCGGGCCGCCGTCCGACGGCTCGAAGCGGAGGCCCGAGTCGGCCGTCCCGAGGATCCGTCCGGTGCGGGGCCCACCAGCCGAGGAGATCGTCGCCACGACTGGCCCAGGATCGTCGCCGCGAGCCTCGACAATGGCCAGCAGACACGCGGCCAGCGCCAGGGGCCAGACCGTGCCGCGCGTGGAAAACGTCCCGATCGATGGGGTTCGGTGAGTGCTCATGGTTGCGATTCTACGGCGGCGACTCAGCCAGCGGCAAGCGGGCTCGGCCGGTCGTGTGCCGAAGAACTCGGGATCGTCCCCGGGACGCGAGTTCTGGCACGATCGTGGTTGGCAATCGCCGGCAACGCCCCGTGCGGATCAACACGTCAACCATCGAGTGCGGCAGTCGGTTCCACTTTTTCATTCGCACTGCTTGGTCGGCTACGGTATTTCTCTGTGATGGACGCGATCTTGGAACTGTAGAGAGTCGAGAGGAACGTAACCATGTCGATTCGTCATGCCGTGGTCCTGTCGCTGTGCGGCGTGCTGATGGCCGCCAACGTTGGCAAGGCGCAGGACGAAAGCAGAAAACTCCGTATCATCGTCTTCGGTGCCCATCCCGATGATTGCGAGCTGGACGCCGGGGGGACCGCCGCGCTGTGGGCCAAGCAAGGGCACCACGTCAAGTTTGTCAGCGTCACCAACGGCGACATCGGCCATCACGAGATGGCCGGCGGCCCGCTGGCGCGCCGTCGTGCCGCCGAGGTGGAGCGCTGCGCCGAGATCCTGGGGATCGAGGCCGAGGTCCTCGACAATCATGACGGCGAACTGATGCCCACCCTGGAGAACCGCAGGGAGATCGTCCGCCAGATTCGCGGCTGGAAGGCCGACCTCGTCATCTCGCACCGGCCCAACGATTATCACCCGGACCACCGCTATACCGGGATTCTCGTCCAGGATGCGGCGTTCATGGTGATCGTCCCGAGCTTCTGCCCGGACGTGCCGGCCCTCCGCGTGAACCCGGTCTTTGTGTACTCCGAGGACTCCTTCCAGAAGCCCAACCCGTTCGAGCCGGACGTCGTCGTCCCGATCGACGCGGTGCTCGACCAGAAGGCGCGCTGTTACGCGGCCCTGGAGTCGCAGTTCATGGAGTGGAACCCCTGGCTGTTCGGTTATCTCGACGAGGTCCCGGACAGCCCCGAGGCCCGGCTGGGGTTCGCGACGCAAAAGATGCTCGAGCGCAACGGGGACGTTGCCAAACGGTTCCGCGACCAACTCGCCGAGGAGCTGGGGTCCGCGGACGCGGCGAAAAAGTTGAAGGCCGCGGAAGCCTTCGAGCTGTGCGAGTACGGATCACAGCCTTCTCGCGAGGACCTGCGCGCGATGTTCCCGCTGCCGAATCCTGTTGAGGGACGCTGATCGTCGGGGCGGATGAAACCTTGGACTGATCGGAAACCGCTCGCTTGTGCGTCCCAGGTTTGGGCCCGGGAGGGCGAGGCCACTGCTGCGCACAACTTCGGCGGCAACTCCGAAAGAACTCGTTCCCACGCTCTGCGTGGGGATGCCGTCCGGGCCGCTCCGCGGCCTCTTCGGTCGGGACGCCCCGGACGACGCAGAGCGTCGGGGAAGGCATTCCCACGCAGAGCATGGGAACGAGGGAAATCCATTCTAAATAAAGAATTACGTTGATTTCCGAGATGTGCGCAGCAGTGGGGCGAGGCTCCCTCCGAGCCGCCCATCCCACACAACTCGGCGGGGCCCTCGCCCCCCCCAGAACCAACAGGAGGCATTCGCGAGTTCGCGGGCCCGCAATGTGCCGAGGCCCCCGGCCCGACCGACGGCTCGGGGCCGTCGGGAGGGCGGGGGCCTCGGAGGTTTCCTGTCCCCAGGCTCGGGTCAAGGGGCGTTGGCGATCGCCGGACCACCGCAGCGGCGGAGGTGGTCCTTGTCGATGTAGATCACTTCGACCCGGTGGTCGAGGTGGTGGTACGGGATCGGGTAGTCCGACCAGTACAGTTCATCGAAGTAGATGGTGCATTTGTAGTGGCAGTGGACGAGCTGCGCCGGGCCGACCAGGGGATAGATCTTGCACGGGTCGATCTCGTCGCCGATCTTCTCGATGAGGAACCGCACGTTGTTGCGCTGGACCTCATAGAACGGCGGGCAGCCGCTCCGGAACTTCGGCACCCGGCTCCAGACCTCTTCCTCGCTCGGCGGGTCGAGGCAAGTCGGCGGGGTGAACTCGCCGGGGATCGGGTCGAGGATGGGGACCTTGTCCCGCTCCTCACGCTCCATGTCTTCTTCGAGTCGCTGCTGCTGCGACGGTAGGATTGGCCAGGCGAAGGACCAACCCGTGGGGTGCATCGGCGACATGTTTCGGTAAACATAGACCAGGCCGCATCCAACCGAGCTGGTGGACACAAAGGCCAGGATGGCACCCGTCAGCAGCCCGCGAACCCAGCGCGGGGTGAGCGGGCCCCGGTGCCGCGCGGATCGGTTCATGATCGACTCCCCTCCTTGGGATCGAGCGCATACGGTCCGGGGGGGCCTCCGTCCCCCGCCGACGTCGACGCCGTGCGTTTGACACGCAACGGGCCGATCGCCAGCCGCTGGCCCAAAACGGGCCTGACCCGAAGCGGGTCGCGGCGACCGGCTGTTGTCGGTGTTGTTATCGAACCTGGCATTGCCCGCTGGTGAGGAAATCCCCTTGACTTCCTCGGGAACGCCTCGCTCGCTCGTCATGGGCGAGGCCGTCCCGCCGGCGGCGGACCTCCCTTCGATCGTCATCCCGAGGGGCGAAGCCTCAACAATCTCCGGCTTTACGGCCGGGACCGCGCGGGTTCGCCGAATTCTCGAAGGGCCCGCGGCCCCCTTGTCCTCGGGTCTCCCGGAACCTTGCGGTCACGTGGCTCGGATCGCCCCGAGAACCACGCCACGAGGCCAGGCGGCGGGCAGCCGTCTGGCCTCGTGGCAACGCGAGCATGCGTTGATTCGATCGTGGACTGAAGCCGGGCCTCGCCGGGTGCGCTGGAGCGACGCGCCCGGCGAGGTCAGGTCCGGCGTGGCCCGAGGCTCGTTCTCGGCTCAGTAGCCGAAGATGCCGAACGGGTAGGGGGTGAAGAACGGCCGGGTGTAGTGCTTCTTGAAGTCGAGCCACCAGAGGCCGTCATCCCAGCGGAGAGTCACCGCGCGCCAGCCGAGCGGAACCTCGGGGTAGGGGTAGAAGGGGCCGATGTTCGGCCAGGCCTGCCAGGGGTAGACGGTCGGGTAGCCGACGGCCGAGAAGTTCGGGTGCGGGGCGTAGCTCGGCCAGGCGTAGTTCGGGTCGCCGCCCATCGCGGCCTGGGTGGCGCCGGGGACCGCCGGGCCTTCGGGCAGCGGACCGCCGTCGAAGCCCATCCCCATGCCCGGGCCGCCGACCATCTCACCGCCCATCGGCGCCGCCATCATCTCTCCGGACATGGGGGCACCATCATAAACAGCGCCGTGGCCCATGCCGTGGAAGCCCATCGCGACCTGCGTCGGCTGGGGCTGAGCCGTCATCTCGTACTGGGCCGGCTGGATCCGGGAGTCGCCGACGACGGTGAGGCGATCGGCGACCGAGTGAACACCGGCAATCTGGCGGGCCATTGTGAGGGCCTGCGCCTTCAAGCGCCGGGCTGGCGACAACGCCGGAGAGAGTGACCTGGCCGGAGACGGCCTCGATGTCGATGGTGGAGGCCGCCAGCGCCGGGTTGGCGCGGAGCACCCCGGCGACCGCGTCGGCGGTCGCCTGGTTACGGCTCGGGGGGGCCGCCTGCGAGAGGCCCTGGCCGGCAACGAGCAAGGCCGACAGGCCGAGCGCGGTCGAAATCCGTTTCAGTGTGACCAGCATGGGCGTATCCTTATCCCGCCAGAGGCCGACGAAATCCAGATCCAAACGACGTGCGGGAGCCGCCGATCGGGTCGGAAGAAGCCGGGCGGCGATGGGCGTGCCGATCGACGTTGAGGTGCCGTGCCAGGGGTGGGAGCCAGGAGAGGATCGAACCGCCGGCATCGCGCCGACGGCCGAACTATGGCGCGCGATTTCCGGGCGGTCAAATCGCGGTTCAAAAAAAATCGGGGCCCGAAGGCCCCGAAGAAGGAAGTCGTTGATCGGGAAACGAGTTGGAAAAACACGCCCGGTTCGGAAATGGTCGGAGAAGGTTTGGGCTCGTCAACCGGCCAGGCCCGCTTCGGCCGCGAACTGGGGGCCGACCGTGCCGGTTGTCTCAACATGGTGGCTGCCGATGGTCATGCCGATCAGCAGGGCCGTCATGGTCCCGCCGGCAAACAGGGCGAACTCGGAGTCGTGCCGGCCGCACAAGGCCCCGGCGACATCCGAGCCCGATCAGGGCGAGGAGGAACAGCAGCCGTCCTCGACCCTCCCAGCGAGTTGTCGGCATCAGCCGAGCCAGGCACAGGCCCAGGACGCCAAGCACCTGGAAGGCCATGACCACCAGTTCAAGCACCGCGCAGGCGTTGAGATTGTCCGCCGCCATACAGGCTCCTTCCTTGGGCACTGTAAGGACTGTGGGAAGAATGACCGCGACGTGAATTCGGCAGATTGGGGCATCCTTGACGCCATTCCGAGTAAAGCAACTGGCGGACCAAACGGTGGAATCGACCGGATTCGACCCGCCCCCCGGCATCTCAAGATGAGTTCTTGAGAAATAACGGCCCCCGGCCAGAGAATTCTGGTCGGGGGCCTGGGAAATCTTACACGGGGACGAAAAAAGTTACACTCGGAAGGAGGGTCAGCCGAAGGCACCGCGCGATCGTGGCAATTTGGGATCGAGCAGAAGTGCCTTGGGGCTCGAAACGGGAAACCCGGAATGCCGACGCGGTCGCCGTCCCGTCGATCGGAAATGTTCGTCGGGAGCTCGCGCCTCCCCGAGCCGGAGGCTCATGGGTTCCGGCGTCAGTAATCGCCCGAGGAGTCGCTGGTGCTCGAATCACTGCCGCCTTGCTGGTTCTGGTTGCGGTTACGCATGTAAGGGGCCTTGAAGATCCGGGGGCCGCCGATGTCGTTGACCAGCCAGCCACCCTTCTCGCGACGCATCTCGATGGTGCGGGTGATCCGGTCGCCGCTCTTTTCTTGACGACCGACGATGACGCCGAGACGAGCCGTGCTGCGGACGGTGTTCGTCCCCATCACCTTCATGTCGCGGAGAGCGTCGTAGATCGTCTCGACCAGCTCGGCATCAATGCTGGAGGCACCGATGCGCATTTTCTCGAACATGGGACGGAGTTTCGCCTGGGCCTCATAGGGGGCATGCGCGGCGATCGATGCCGAGAGGAGTCGGGTGTCCTTGGCCTTGGCGGCCGCGAGGAACGTCTCGGCGCCCTTGATCGGGTTGCTGAAGTCCGGTTTCTTGGTACTGCCTCCGCGACCCACCGCCCGAGCCGTACTCGCCCGGCATGCCCATCTCCTCGCCGCCCGGCCCTCCACGACTGGCCTCTTCGTTGGCCATGTTGTTGGCGGCTTCCTCCATCATGGCGGCATCTTGCGAAGTGTCCGGCGCTTCCAGGCCAGGAGGTACGCCTCCGCCCGGGTAACCGCCCCGGGCCGCGTACTCCCCTTGCATGCCCATCTCGGCGGACCCCGCCGGTGATGTCGAGGCGTTCCCGTCGGCGCCCTCGTCCGTCTGGCTCGACGAGGCGTATGGGCTGGCCACCGGTGCCGACTTGGCCAGTGCGAGCAGATCGTCGGTCGCGGCGGTGTCGGGCGTTTTCGCCGCCTTCCCTTGCTTCGGAACCGGGGCGGGGGCCGCGGCGACCGCCGCCGGCGCGGCATCGGCCGGGACCTCCGCGACCGCGGCCGGCGCGGCGGGGGCTGGAGGCGGTTGGGGTGGCGAAACCGGGGCCGGAGTGGGGGCCGATCCCGGTCCGGGACCCGCGGCCAGCGGGGCGAGGTCCGCCGGTTCGTCCGACTCGTCCGAACCGCCGCAGCCGGCCAGGGGGAACCCAAGTCCGGCGACGGCGACTGCGATCCACCAGACGTTCGTGCGTCTCATGCCGTGCGCCCTCGTGCAGATTGTCCTGATCCTGGAGATGTGTGGGAGTTGATCGGCCCGTCCCGGGGCATGGGGCCCCGCCGGCCCGAGGTCCGCGCGGTTCTCGGCAGACACCCCTTCTCAATCATGCATTATGCACAAAGCGCGAGGCCGTGCGGAAGGGGTTCGCGGGAAGTCGCGGGGGCACCAGGTCGCCGATGCGGCCCCAGGAAAGAATTCTGGACGTTTGATATATCAGAATGATCTGGCGATCGACCGCCTTGCCGGGCGGGCGGGACGGGTTTATGATAGATTCTGCTGCCGGCTCGACGATTCCGGCCGGAGACGGAGACCGCTCATGCCCATGCCTACCAAGACAGTCCTCCTGGTCGACGACGACTTCGAGATCATCGAGTCGATGCGGATGGTCCTCGAAAACCGGGGCTATCGTGTTCTGGTCGCTCGCGACGGTAATTCCGGTTTGACCGTCGCCGAGCGGGAGAACCCCGACCTGATCGTCCTGGACATGATGATGCCCAAGAAAAGCGGCTTCCTGGTGCTCGAGAAGCTCAAGGGCCGCTCCGGCGGGTTGATCCCGACGATCATGATCACCGGCAACGAGGGAAGCCGGCACCGCGCCTATGCCGAGTTTCTCGGCGTCAAGGACTACATCCGCAAACCGTTCGCGATGGAAAAGCTCGTCCGCTCGATCGACAAGATCCTGGGCGTCAACAAGGGCCAGGCGGTCCACGACGAGATCAGCTGACCGGGCTTGCCACTGCCGTGAAACGCCACCTTCCGGACGGCTTGCCGGTTCGCGTCAAGCCGGCAAGGTGCCTGATGGTCGAACTGACCGTCTGATGATCCGCCCGGTCATCGGGGTTCGGTCATCGGCCATCGGGGTTTGGTCATCGGCCATCGGAATTCGGTCATCCTGGGTCGGCGCCCCGACGCTCCCCGGCCCGTTGCTCGACGAAATCGACGATCCGCCGTTCCAGGGCGACGCCGTCCAGGCGGTTGATCTCCTGGACGCAGGTCGGGCTGGTAACGTTGATCTCGATGAGTCGATCGGCCAGCAGGTCGATCCCCACAAGCCAGAGCCCGCGCTCCCGTAGCCAGGGGGCCAGGCGTCGGCAGAGTGCCCGGTCGGCCTCGGTGACGGCGGAGCGATGGGCGGTGCCGCCGGTGGCCAGATTGTGCGTGAAGCCCCCGGTGTCGTTGCGTCGCAGGAGAGCGCCGATCGGCTCGCCGTCGAGGAGCAGCACGCGACGGTCGCCGGCCTCGGCCCCCGGCACGATCTGCTGCGCGAGGATCGGCCGGTTGCCCCCGGCGGTCGCGTCCCGGATGCGGTCGTCGCCTTGCGGATCACCGTCGCGAACCGGCAGAATGCCGAGCCCGCCGAACCCGTCGAGCGGCTTCAGCACGATCGCCCCGCCCACCTCCCGGCGGAACGACGCGATCTCGGCCGGATCGGACGACACGAGAGTCGGTGGCGAGAGGTCGGGGAACGCCAGCGCCGCGAGCTTCTCGTTGGCGTCGCGCAGGCCGGAGGGGCGATTCAACAGGAACGGCCGGGGCCGCAACAGGTCGAGCAACTGCGTGACCCGCAGGTAATCGATGTCGAAGGGGGGATCGGTCCGGATCAGCACCGCATCGAGGGTTTCACCCGAGAGGACCTCGAACGGGCCGACCTCGAACGGAACGGCCGGATCGCCCCCCGCGTTCGGATGAAATCGGCGCCCTCGCAACACCGCGCCTCCAGGGCGGTATCGGCCCCGGCCGGGGCCACGTGGTAAACGGCATGGCCACGACGAGCGGCCTCCACCATCACGACGTAAGTGGTGTCGTGGTCGAGTTGAAGACCTTCGAGCGGGTCCATGACGAAGGCGATGCGGAGCATGAGTCGGTTCCGGTACCTCGGAAGCGCAGGCAATTGAAAGCGGAATTGTGGTTCGGTCGTGGTGTGCGCGACCAGGACCGCGGCCCATTATACCGAGCTCGCAAATGGGGCCGGTGGGCTGGTCCCTGGCGTCGGCTTGGCCGGGGGCGTTAGGATGGGGCCATCTCCGGCCCGCGCCGGGTGCCAATGGTCGTCCTGGACCAATGTTCCGATGTCAAACCGGAGCCCTGGTCGAGGACGATTCGTGGCACCCTGAAACGGCGACCAACCCGTGCCGTCTGCCAGTGTCGGGACGCTCGAACCCCAACCAAACTCATCCCCACGATATGACGGGATAGGACGCCATGCGACTCCAAGCCGCAAATCTCACCGTGCCGACATCGCTCGCCATCGGCCTCCTCATTCTCTGCGGCGGTCCCTCGTGGGGCCAGGCCGACCCGAAACCGGAGTTGGTGGCCTCGACCGACCCGCTGCCTCCCGAGCAGGAACGGGCCGCGTTCCGCCTGCCGCCGGGCTTCGAGGCGCAGCTCGTCGTCAGCGAGCCCGACATCCAGAAACCGATGAACCTGGCCTTCGATGCGCGGGGACGGCTCTGGGTCACCCACTCCCGGGAGTATCCCTATCCGGTGGAGGAGGGTGAGACCCCCCGAGACGGCGTGACCATCCTCGACGACTTCGGCCCCGACGGCCGCGCCGGTCGATCACCCGGTTCGCCGACGGCCTGAACATCCCGATCGGCGTCTTGCCGCTGGGGGACGGCTCCGAGGCCCTGGTTCATAGCATCCCGGACCTGCACCACCTGATTGACGACGATGGCGACGGGAAGTCCGACCGCCGGGAGGTCTGGTACGCCTCGATCGGCTTCCGCGATACCCACGGCATGGCCAACAACTTCACCTGGGGATACGACGGCTGGATTTATGGCTGCCACGGGTTCTCGAACACCTCGACCATCGCCGGTCGCGACGGCGAGGAGGTGACGATGAACTCGGGCAACACGTATCGCCTCCGCCCCGACGGCTCGCACATCGAGCAACGTACCTGGGGGCAGGTCAACCCGTTCGGCCTGAGCTTCGACCGCCGCGGCGACATCTACTCCTGCGACTGCCACAGCAAGCCGATCTATCAGCTCCTGGCCGGGGCATATTACCCGAGCTTCGGCAAGCCGGACGACGGCCTCGGCTACGGCCCGGTCATGTGTCGGCACGACCACGGCTCGACCGGGATCGCCGGCATCGTGTACTGCGCCGCGTTGCAGTTCCCCCGTGAGTTTCGCGACAACATCCTCATCGGGAACGTCGTCACCAGCCGGATCAACCGCGACACGATCGCCTGGCACGGTTCCAGCCCCGAGGCGGTCGAGCAACCCGACTTCCTCGTCAGCGACGACCCCTGGTTCCGTCCGGTCGACCTCGAGATCGGCCCCGACGGGGCGCTCTACGTGGCCGACTTCTACAACCGCATCATCGGCCACTACGAGGTGCCGTTGACCCACCCCGGCCGCGATCGCGAGCGGGGCCGCGTCTGGCGGATCATCTATACCGGGTTGGAGCCGCACGAGGATCCGGTCGCCCCACGGGACGACTGGACCAAAGCGTCGTTCGACGACCTGAAACGCGATCTCGGCCACCCGAACCTCGCCGTTCAAACCCTGGCCGCCAACGAGATCGCCCGTCGCGGCGGGGACGATGCGAATCGAACCGCTCGTGAGGCGAAGGCCGATCCGTTCAACCCCTGGCGAATTGTCCGGGGCCTCTGGCTCATGCAACGCCTGGGCGATCTGAGCGAGGCCGACCTGACCGGGGCCGCGAACCATCCGACCGCTCTGGTTCGCATCCACGCCCAGCGCGTCCTTGGCGAACAGGATGCGTTGCCGTCGCCACTGTGGGACCTGGCGGTCGCCGGCCTCAAGGATGACGATCCGTTTGTCCGACGGGCCGCGGCGCAAGCACTCGGCCGTCATCCGTCCCCCGAGAACCTGCGACCTCTACTCGACATCCGACACGCCGCCGACCCGGACGACACCCACCTGGTCCACGTCATCCGGATGGCCTTGCGAGACCAGCTACGGCCCGGCGACTCGTGGCCAAACCTCGGCGACACGGCATTCAGCGAGGCGGACCTTCATGCCGTGGCCGACGTGGCGCTCGGCGTCCAGGACGTCGCCTCCGCCCGGTTCCTGCTGGCGTACCTGCGACGGTTCGAGGGATCGACCCGCAATTCGCAACGGGACGTGTACCACATCGCCCGCTTTGGCGAGGATACGCTCGATGGCGATCTGATGGAACTCGCCGGGGGCTCCGTCCCGACGATCTCCGGTTCCAGGCCGAGCTGGTCAAGGAAATGCACCGGGGGATCGAGGAACGCGGCGGCGCCACGCCGAAGGCCTTGCGGCGAACGGGCCGCCGATCTGGCGCGGTCGCTCCTGGAGGCCAAAGGCGACGAGGCGATCACAGCCGGCCTTGACCTGGCGGGGTCGTTCCGGCTCGATGCGCTGTTCGAGCCGGTGGCGGCGCTTTCCGACTCGGGCACCACGCCGCAACCGCTGCGCAACGCCGCGTTGAGCACCCTGCTGGCGATCGATGCAGGGCAGGCTCTGGAGCGGATCGGCACCGTTCCTGACCGACGCCGAGGCGCCGATCGACCTGCGCATTCACGCAGCGAACCTGCTGGGGCAGGGGGGACCGCCGGAGGCGCGGCAGCGGCTCCTCGACGCCCTGCCGACCGCCCCGGCACGGCTGCAAACGTCGATCGCCGCCGCCTTGACCGCGAACCGGGTCGGGGCCGAGGCGTTGCTCGACACGATCGAAGCGGGCAAGGCGTCGCCCCGTCTGCTGCGGGAACGGGCCGTGGAGGTCAAGTTGCAGTCGGCCGGCGTGCCCGAACTGGCCGAGCGTCTCGATGCGCTGACCCAGGGATTGCCCCCCGTTGATGAGGCCGTGCAGTCGCTACTGACCGGTCGCCGCGAGGGCTTCCAGGCGCTCAGCCGGACGCCACCCGCGGGCGGGTCGTGTTCGGTCAGAACTGCGCGGCCTGCCATAAACTTGAAGGGGAGGGGGCCGAGATCGGCCCACAACTCGACGGCGTGGGGGTCCGAGGGCTGGATCGGCTGCTCGAAGACGTCCTCGACCCCAACCGCAACGTCGACCAGGCGTTCCGCACCACGACCCTCGCCCTCGACGACGGCCGGGTGATTTCCGGGTTGTTGCTCCGCGAGGCCGGTGAAATCCTCGTGCTTGCGGACGCCAAGGGCCAGGAGGTCCGGGTCCCGAAGGACGACGTCGAGGAGAGCCGGATCACCCAGCTCTCTCCCATGCCCGCCGACCTCTCCGCGCAGATCCCGGACGCCGAATTTTACGACCTGCTGGCCTACTTGCTCGCGCAGCAGGAAGCGCCTGTGAAGGCAGAGACGCCACCAGCCCCGGAGGAGTGACGGAGACGAGGATCGTCGCCCTGAGAACGCCAGCGAGGGAGCGCGGATCAGGCGAACTCGCGGTAGGTCGCGATTCCCTGCCAGATCGTGAAGCCGCCGCCCAGGACGAACAGGATGTCGAGAACCATGCTCGAACGGCCGAACGGGATGCCGAGGGCCAGATCAAGCAGGAAGATGAGGGTCAAGAGCGAGGCGATCACCACCGACACGATGCACAGGACCTTCTCGGTCTCCATGGTCGATCCACTCCGAACGGCCTGGACAGATTGTGGAAGTGGGAACGACGAGCGAACGCCGTCCTGATACGTCCAATCTACCACATGGAACGGCTCGGGGAAGATCCACGGTGCGTCTGGTCGCGCCGTGGATGCACCGCCCCGCAACCGCCATCCGGTTTGTTCAGGGCGACTTCACCTCGATCCGGCGCGTCCGGGCGCGTTCCGATCGGGGAAGTTCCAGTCGTAGAACGCCATTCTTGATCTCCGCGGAGATCCGATCTCGTTCGACCTCATCGCTGAGGATGAACGACCGCGCGAACTCACCGGGTTGGAACTCCTGATGGATCAAACGGACCTGGGGATCGTCCTCCAGGTCGGAGCGCGCGCGCAAGGACAACACGTTCTCCTCGACCTGCACGATGAGCGTTGCCTCGTGGGCGCCGGGAAGGTCGGCCTCGAGCACCAGCCCCTCGGGGCCTTCATGGATGTCGATCAAAGGCGTCTGGCAGGGCCGAGTGGGCCGCTCCGGGATCGGGCCGGACTCGGCGGCGGCCCCCGCGGGTTCGGTCGGAGTCAAACCGGCATGGGTGCCTTGCCGTGTGATCGAGATCGGGGCCTGCTCGTCGCTCATCGTCGCGTCTCGCCTCTTTGTTGGGAACCCGGCGGAGTCACGGAGGATGGGGGTTCCGGTCTTACGAGTCGGCCGGAGTCACCGCGATCTGTCGAGGTCGGGCCTCGGAGGTCTTGGGCAGGACGACCGTCAAGATCCCATGTGCGCAGGACGCCGTGACCGCGGCCCCGTCGATGCGCTCCGGTAGCGTCACGCTGCGCGACCAGCGGCCAAAGAGGCGCTCCTGCCGTCGGTACAGTTCTTCCCGAATGCCGTCGGGCCGGCGTCGCTCACCCCGCAGCGTGAGGGTCTCGCCGGTGATCGAGACATCCACCTCGTTCGGCCCCATGCCGGGCACTTCCGCCTTCAGGATGAAGCGGTCATCCGACTCGTAGACGTTGATTGGAGGGTAGGGCCGCACCGAGCGCCACCCGGGCATCGGCTCGAAGTTCTGCAAGATCCGTCCGACCTCACGCTGAAATTCGCGAAGCGGGTCCGGCGCCGAGGGACATGCCAGCCCATCATCCGTCGAACCTCCACGCACCGATCCGGCACCCAGGGCTCGCTTGACCCTTGAGTTCAGGAATACCAGCTCCAGGATTGTAAGCACTTCACATGCCGTTTGGGTCGACAGACAGCACTCCGATTGCCTGGGATAGCTTGCAACTTATTTGTCAAAAATGGTTTATGGAATAAAAAAACAATCGTCGCGTCGCTGAACCCAGGCGGCAGTCGATCGAATTCACGCCAAAATGGCAGACAGGCGCGTTGGCGGACGCGCCCCTGATGCTGTCGAAATGGCATGGTGCCGAACGGGAAGCCCGCACGCGACCCTGGCCGCGGCACTCACCAGGACAGGAGCAGCTTGCGAATCCGGATGACACGGCCGGGAGGGGGCAAGATGGTGAGCCGATCGGGGCCACGGTCGGGAAGAATGCGAACCTTTGCGGGTTGTTCGTCAACCCAGGCACTTGTCTGGCCGGAGGGGTCGCGGTGGATCCGCACCTTGAGCCAGGTTTCGTCATCCCCCTCACCGATCCAGGCTTCGCCGGTCAGGTCGGGCACGATTCGATAGCAGGAGAACGTGCAGAGGGGCACGTCGAATCGACGGGCGAAAACCTCGAACTCCAGATCGAAGCCGGATGGAACCGGGATCGGGACGGGCCAGCCGTCGGTGCGCGGGACCTTCCGTTCATCGGAAAGCGTCAGTCGATCAATCCGGACGACGCGGTCGCCACGCAGAGCTCGCGGGGGGCCGCCCCCTCGGCCGCCAGATCAAACCCGCGCAGGCTCAGGGTCGAGACGACCACGGCCCCAACGAGCGCCAGCATCGTCATCCCCCAGCGCCACCAGGCCGGCCCCCGGCCCTCGACCGGGAACGGGCATCGCAGGAGCATCAACACCCTGAGCACGAGGTTCGACCCGGCACTCGAAGCCGTCGCGCGAGGCGCGCACGGGTCGACGAGGGCCTGAGAGCGGTCCGGGGCCGCCATCTCGATCAACGTGGAGGCATAGGAGATCGGCGACGCCCCGAGCCGCGCCGTCGCCCGACGGTCGGCGAGGAACTCCTGATCGAGCCGCAACTGCGCGGCGATCCACCACAGGGGCGGAACGAAGAACCAGATCGCGTGCGTCACGCGGCCGAGAAGGCAGAAAAAGCTGTCAAGACGCTCAGCATGGGCCAGTTCGTGGGCCAGGCTCATTCGCAGCCGTTCTCCTTCGATGGGCCGCTCCAGGCCAGGCGGGATCAGGATCGTGCCGCCCAGGACACCAACCAGGACAGGCCGGTTCGTCCGGGAACAGACCTTCAACCGAGGGGGACGATCGCGGTAACGGTCGACGAGACTGTCGTAGACCAGGCGGGTCGAGGGCCGGGCTTCGGCGGCCTGTCGGACCAGCCATCGAGCGAGCGCCAGCCCCAGGAGGATCCATCCCAGGTTCAGGACGGCCGCGGTCCCATGACCGAGCAGCAGCACCCAGCCCCACCGGGGGCCGATCGCGACCTCGGAGATTCGTGGCGAAGGCCACGAGTTCCGCAGGACCATCGCCGTGCGCGCCCGTTTCGTTCGGGACTGCCGTTACGGGCGCGGCACCGATCGCGACCGTCGGCGGCACGAAGCGACTCAGCGGCCTCGACACGGCGAACCGGGGCAACGGAGCGAGGGCGATCAGCGGCCCGCATGCGAGAACACCGACGAACGCCAGCCGAGCCAGGGCGCAGCGGCGGGCGGGTTGCCGGCAGCCGACCATCACCAGCGCGACCAGGCTCGACAGGAGGACCACGGCCAGAGCCGCATCGAGCCAGGCACCCACGAGCCGGTCGAGCCAGACCCACATGCCGATCCCTCCCGAGCCTCAAGGGGAGCGGTTCCCGAGTTCACGAGGCCCTCGCTCGCGGCATGATCATGCCAGAAACTCTCTCGGCGGCCGAGGCCGGCCGAGCGGTTCCGGTCATTCGCCGTCGTTGCCGGTGTCGGTGCCGCGCTCGCCGTTGAGCGACTGCCGCTGGGCTTCATCGATCATCGCGCGGAGGCGGTCGAACTCTTCCGGGGTGGGCGGCTTGGAATCGATCAGGGCCACCATCACGCGGTCCAGGGCGCCGTCGAAGACGCGATCGACAAACCGGCTGGTCAGCTCGCGGATCGTGCGATCGGAGGACTTCTTGGGGATGTAGATGAACGTTCGGCCCTCGACGACGTGGCGCACCAGCCCCTTCTTCTCCTCCATGATGTTCAGGAGCGTCTGGACGGTGCTGTAGGCCACGGGCGTCGCCGACACGTTGTTCAGGTCTTCCTGCACCTCGCGAACGCTCGCCCGACCCCGCTCCCACAGAACCTTGAGGATCTCGAGCTCACGATCGGTCACCATCTGGGATTTGCGCACCGTTGCCTCCCCCGTCCCCCAACAGTCATCGTGGGGTGAGACGGCCTCGGATTGAATGTCTTTGATGCTACGGTAACGGTCCGATCGAGGGGCCGCAACCCCGAATCCTATCGAAATCGGAGATAAGGCCCCGATGGGGTCGGAGCATCCGTCAACACGCAAACCCGGGGATCGCCGCCAGTCGCTTCGCCAGCAAGCCGGGGAACAGCGGATACCAGCGCTGGTTCAACGGCGACGGGTGGGGCAGGGGGGCCAGCACGACCTCCTTGCGTGCCGGGACCCCCTCGATCTCGACCTCGATGGTGCAGGGCAGTTCGGCCTCGTAGCGGTCGTCGCGTTTCCAGAACGCCTCGGCGGCGCCCGGGTCGGCATACGGGGCGAACCACTGGAAGGCCTCGGTCCCGAGCGTGATGACCCGACGGCCGTTCCAGTGGACGGCCAGCAGTTCCGCCAGGAACGGGCGGAACCGCTTCCGGACCGACTCCGGATACGCCTTGTTCCCCGGCGGCTTGTACGGCACCAGGTTCGTCAGGAGAACATGATCCAGCGCCGGGGCCAGCGCCTGTCCGCCTTCGACGGCTCGCCCAGCCCGGCGGCCCGGTAGACCCCGGCCCGCACCTGCCGTCCGGCGGCGCCGATCTGCGGCTGGCCGGCGGCCACCTCGTCCTTGCCGAGATCGCGCCCCACCGAGCAGACCGGCGCGGTCAACGACCCGGCGAACAACACCGGCACCATTGGATCGCGGCCCGAACGCTCATAAACCGGCGTGTCGATCGGGAACTCGGCGCGACGGGCCTCGCCCTCCACGGCGTTGAGCAGATCGTCGGTGGTTCGCATGGTGCGTCTGGCTCCCGCATCGGTCGTGCCGGAGGGCCGGCTCCCTGTCCTCACGGTCAACCCGACGATTGTATGCGAACCGGGCCCCGCCGCGCCGTGTCCAGGTGTCTCCAGGCTCGACGGGTTTGATACAATTCTCGGGTTGATTGTCTGAAATGGCGGGGACAACGAAACTCGCAACTCTCGGGAACGATCTCCAGAACGACAGGACAGGCTCATGACGCGGATCGCGATCTACGACACGACCTTGCGCGACGGCAGCCAGGGCGAGGGGGTGAACTTCTCGCTCCAGGACAAGCTGCTGATCACGACCCGCCTGGACGAGCTGGGGATTGATTACATCGAGGGCGGATACCCCCTCTCCAACCCGAAGGACAGCGCGTACTTCCGCCAGGTCCGCGATCTCGACCTTTCCCATGCCCGAGTCACCGCCTTCGGCATGACCCGACGACGGGACGTGGCCGCCGGAAGACGACACCGGCATGCAGGCCCTCGTCGCCGCCGGGACGCCGGCCGTCACGGTCGTCGGCAAGACCTGGGACCTCCATGCCCGCGAAGTCCTGGGCGTCAGCCTCGACGAGAACCTGCGGATGATCGCCGATTCGGTCGGTTACCTCGCGGCGAACGTACCGCGAGGTGCTCTACGACGCCGAACACTTCTTTGACGGCTTCAAGCGGAACCCGGACTACGCCCTCCGCACGCTCCAGGCCGCCGCGGCGGCCGGCGCGAAGTGGATCGTCCTGTGCGACACCAACGGCGGCAGCCTCCCGGAACAGATCGCCGAGGCCGTGGCCGCGGTGCGACAGAACATCGCCGTGCCCCTCGGCATCCATCCTCACAACGATGGCGAACTGGCCGTCGCCAACACCCTGGCGGGCGTCCGGGCCGGGGACCACCCAGGTTCAGGGCACGATCAACGGCATCGGCGAACGCTGCGGCAACGTCGATCTCTGTAGCGTGATCGCCAACCTCGCCCTGAAGTACGGCGACGCCTACGAAGTCCTGCGACCGGACAGCCTCGGGCACCTGACGGAAGTCTCCCGGTACGTCTACGAGACGGCCAACATGAACTTCCGACCCGGCCAGCCGTTCGTGGGCACCAGCGCCTTCGCCCACAAGGGCGGGATGCACGTCCACGCGGTCCGGAAGTTCGCCCACAGCTACGAGCACATCGACCCGCCGTGGTCGGCAACGAACGGCGGGTACTGGTCAGCGAGCTGTCCGGCCGCTCGAACATCGCCGAGAAGCTCAAGGGGCACGACCTCGAACACGACTCGGCCCTGTGGGCGAAGGTGCTCGACGAGGTCCAGAACCGCGAGAACCAGGGCTACCAGTACGAGGCCGCCGAGGCGTCGTTCGTCCTGCTCGTCGAGAAGCTGGCCGGTCGGTATCGACCTGGTTTCGAGCGACTCGGATACCGGGTGAGCGTCGAGAACGGGCCAGACGGCACCCCGATCACCGAAGCGACGGTCAAGGTTCGCGTCGGCGAGGCCGTCGAGCACACCGTCAGCGAGGGGGACGGCCCGGTCAACGCCCTCGACGGCGCCCTCCGCAAGGCGCTCGACCCTCACTTCCCCCGCCTCGGCGAGATGCACCTGGTCGATTACAAGGTCCGTGTCATCAACGAGCGGGCCGGCACCGCCGCCCGGGTGCGCGTCGTCATCGAGAGCAAGGACTCCGACTCCGTCTGGGGCACCGTCGGCGTCTCCGAGAACATCATCGAGGCGAGCTGGCTGGCCCTGGTCGACGCCATCGACCACAAGCTCGGCAAGGATGCCCGCACTACCCCAACCAGCCCCGCGGCCATCGCCGAGGGGGCGGCCCGCTGATTCCTCCGATCATCACTCTCATGACCACGAAATCCACCCCCGACCAGATCCGTACGCGGTTCGATGCCGACGTGGAGCGGTTCTCGAACCTCGAGACCGGCCAATCGGCCACGATCGATGCCCCCCTGGTCCTCGACCTGATCACCGCCGCCGCCGCCGCGACCAACCCCGACGCACGAGCCGTCCTCGACATCGGCTGCGGGGCGGGCAACTACACGCTCAAGCTCCTGGAACGCCTCCCCGGCCTCGACGCCACCCTGCTCGACCTGAGCCGGCCGATGCTCGACCGGGCCTCAGAACGGGTCTCGGCGGCGACGCGGGGACAGGTCCGGACGATCCAGGGGGACGTTCGGGAGATCGATCTCGGGGTGGATCAGTTCGACGTCATCCTGGCCTCGATGGTCCTCCATCATCTCCGCGCGGCCGACGAGTGGCGCTCGGTGTTCGGCACACTGTATCGGGCGCTGCGCCTGGCGGCTCGCTCTGGGTCACCGACCTGGTCGACCACCAGGCCCCGGCCGTCCGTGCCTTGATGTGGAGGCGTTACGGTGAATACCTGGCCGAATTGAAAGACGAAGCCTATCGCGACCACGTCTTTGCCTACATCGAACAGGAGGACACGCCCCGCTCGCTCCCCGATCAGCTCAACGACCTCAAGATGGCCGGGTTCGGCCTGTTGGACGTTCTGCATGTGAACTCGACCTTCGCCGCCTTCGGGGCGATCAAGGCTGGTCGAGCCATGTGACGTAGTGATCCCGCGTCTCAAGGGGCGTGGTCGCGAATCCGGTGCGGCTTTTTCCCGGATCGGACCATTCTCGACGACCGGGTTGTTGTGAACGCCCGGCCGGGGGGGATATGATGCGAGACGCAACGGCGTGTCCGGGCTTCCCAGCCTGGCGAACCCACCCTTTTCCGGCGGCTCACGCGATCCTGGCCGACGACGTGCCCGGGCGGATCGCCTCCGGGCCCCAGCGAATGATTCAAACATGAGCGTGTCCACGACTGCCGCGAAGTCGTCGGCGTCCCCTCGCCTCACCCCGCGAACAACCGTCGGGGCCAAGCTCCTGGTGGCGCTGACCGGGATCATCCTGTTCGGTTTCGTCCTCGGCCACCTGGCGGGCAACTTGCAGGTCTTCCTCGGCCCCAAGGCGCTCAACGACTATGGCGAGTTCCTGCACTCGAAGCCGGAGCTACTCTGGGTGGCCCGGATCGTGCTCCTGGTGGCGATCGGGGTGCATATCTGGCTGACGGTCCTGCTCCGCAAGGGGACGTTCGAGGCCCGGCCATCCCGCTACGTGGTCGAGCGCACCATAGCCACGACCCTCCCGGCGAAGTGGATGTTGCTGTCGGGCCTGCTCGTGCTGGCCTTCATCCTCTACCATCTGGCCCATTTCACCATGGGGTGGGCCAGCGCGTGGAGGTGGTCAATCCAGCGACGAACCAGGTCGAGATGGTTGGCCTGATGGACCTGCACGACCCGATGGACCCGGCGCGACACGACGTTTACGGGATGCTCGTCCGCGGGTTCCAGAACCCCTGGATCGTGGCGATCTACGTGGTCGCGCAGGTCCTGCTGGCCATGCACCTGTCCCACGGGGTCTGGAGCATGCTCCAGACGTTGGGGTTCGACAACGGCAAGAACAAGCGGCTGCTGCGGCGGATCGGGCCGGTCCTGGCGGTCGTCGTCATGTTGGGATATATCTCCATCCCCGTCGCGATCCTGACGGGGCTGATCGGTCTGTGAACGGGGGTCACTGCATTGGCTATCGCCGAGGAACTTGCCCTGGACTCCAAGGCCCCGAGCGGCCCTCTGGACCAGAAGTGGACGAAGCACAAGAACGAGATCAAGCTGGTCAGCCCGAACAACAAGCGGAAGTTCAAGGTCCTCGTGGTCGGGTCGGGCCTGGCCGGCGCCTCGGCGGCGGCCTCGCTGGCGGAGCTGGGATACAACGTCGACTGCTTCACGTTCCACGACTCACCCCGACGGGCCCACTCGATCGCCGCCCAGGGGGGCATCAACGCCGCGAAGAATTACCAGAACGACGGGGACAGCGTCTTCCGGCTGTTCTACGACACGATCAAGGGGGGGGACTTCCGCTCCCGGGAGGCGAACGTCCACCGACTGGCCGAGGTCAGCCGGAACATCATCGACCAGTGCGTCGCCCAGGGCGTGCCGTTCGCCCGCGACTACGGCGGCCTCCTCGACAATCGCTCGTTCGGCGGGGCGCAGGTCTCGCGGACGTTTTACTGCCGCGGCCAGACCGGGCAGCAGCTCATGCTCGGGGCCTATCAGGCCCTGTCGAGGCAGATTGCCTCCGGCCAGGTCAAGATGCACACCCGTTGCGAGATGCTCGACCTGGTCGTCGTTGACGGCCACGCGAAGGGGATCATCGCCCGCGACCTGGTCACCGGGAAGGTCGAGGCTCACTCCGGTGACGCCGTCGTGCTGGGGACCGGCGGCTACAGCACCGTGTTCTTCCTCTCGACGAACGCCTCGGGTTGCAACGTCACGGCCGGCTTCCGCGCGTTCAAGCGGGGGGCCTTCTTCGCCAACCCCTGCTACACCCAGATCCACCCGACCTGCATCCCGGTCACCGGCGACAAGCAAGCGAAGCTGACATTGATGTCGGAGTCGCTCCGGAATGACGGCCGCATCTGGGTGCCGAAGACGGCCGACGACAGGCGCCCGCCGGGGCAAATCCCCGAGGGGGATCGCGATTATTACCTTGAGCGGAAGTATCCCAGCTTCGGCAACCTGGCCCCCCGAGACATCGCCTCCCGCGCGGCCAAGCAGGTCTGCGACGAGGGTCGGGGCGTCGGCCAGACCAAGCTGGGGGTCTATCTCGACTTCAACGATGCCATCAACCGGCTGGGCAAATCGACCATCGAGGACCGCTACGGCAATCTCTTCGCGATGTACCACGAGATCACGAACGAGGACCCGTACCGGGCGCCCATGCGGATCTATCCCGCCCCGCACTACACGATGGGCGGAATGTGGGTCGACTATAACCTGATGAGCAACCTGCCCGGGCTGTTCGTCATCGGCGAGGCCAACTTCTCTGACCACGGGGCCAACCGCCTCGGCGCCGGCGCGTTGATGCAAGGTCTGGCCGATGGCTACTTCATCCTGCCGTACACGATCGGCGATTACTTCGCCCGGGTCGGCGCGACCCGGCCACCCGATGACGCCCCCGAGTTCCGCGAGGCCGAGGGCAACGTCCAGCGGACGCTCAAGTCCCTGCTCGAGGTCAACGGCTCGACCCCCGCCAGCGTGTTCCACCGTGAACTGGGACGGCTCATGTGGGAGAAGTGCGGCATGGCCCGCAATGCCGAGGGGCTTCGTGAGGCGCTCGACACGCTTCCAGAGGTCCGCGACCGCTTCTGGAGCGATGTCCAGGTGCCCGGCTCCGGCGCCGACTTCAACCAGGCCCTGGAGTACGCCGGGCGGGTGGCCGATTATCTCGAGTTCGCCGAGGTGCTTTGCCACGATGCCCTCAACCGCAACGAGTCATGCGGAGGCCATTTCCGAGAGGAGTACCAGACGCCCGAAGGCGAAGCCTTGCGGGACGACGAGAACTATACCTACGTCGCCGCCTGGGAGCATAACGGCGTGGGCCAGCCGCCCATGCTCCACAAGGAACCGCTTCACTTCGAGACCGTCACGCCCTCGGTCCGGAGCTACAAGTAAGAAAGCATGACGATGAACCTACGGAACTACACGCTCCACATCTGGCGCCAGAAGAGCGCGAACGACCCGGGCGGGATGGCCGAGCACCCGATTCGCGACGTTCGCGAGGACATGTCGTTCCTCGAAATGCTCGATCAGCTCAACGATGAGTTGATCCGCAAGGGAGAGGAGCCGGTCGCCTTCGATTACGACTGCCGCGAAGGCATCTGCGGTACCTGCTCACTGGTGATTAACGGCGTCGCTCACAGTCCCCGACGCGCGGTGACGACCTGCCAGGTCTACATGCGCGACTTCGAGAGCGGTTCCGACATCTACATCGAGCCCTTTCGCGCGGCGCCGTTCCCGATCGTCAAGGACCTGGTTGTCAACCGGCACAGCTTCGACCGGATCATCCAGGCCGGGGGTTACATCTCGGCCAACACTGGCGGCGCACCGGACGGCAACGCCATCCCGGTCTCCAAAAATGACCAGGAATGGGCGATGGACGCCGCCGCCTGCATCGGCTGCGGGGCCTGCGTGGCGGCCTGCCGCAACGGGTCGGCCATGCTGTTCCTGTCGGCCAAGGTCGCGCACCTGGCGACCCTGCCCCAGGGCCAGGTCGAGCGCGCCGACCGTGTCGAGTCGATGGTGCAGGCCCACGATGCCGAAGGCTTCGGCAACTGCTCGAATTACTCGGAGTGCGAGGCCGTCTGCCCGAAGGAGATCGGCATCGAGTTCATCTCCCAGCTGAATCGGGAGATGATCCGTCGTGGAGTTCGCACTCGAAAGCGGGTTTGATCGACGAGGGACAGTTCCACTCGGGCCCTCGGTATTGTTCTCGGAAAACGGCCGGCCGGTGCCCTGACTTCCGGGCCCCAGCCGGCCCTCCCTTTGTTGTAGCGGTAGTCCACGTCGGGATCTCCGACAGGGCGAGGGATCGGGCTCGCCGGGAATCGATTCGTGAGAGGACGCGCGGGGGGCGCGTTCTCGGGTGGTTCACGCTAGGATAGGTCGGCGCCCTCGATGAGTCGTGTTGCTCTCGCGAATCGGGGCCTCGTCGTCGAGGCATTCGTCGATCGGAAAGGGAGTTGTAGAGGGAGCACGGTCGCCCATGCCACGTAGACTTGCTGTCGCGTTCCTGATCGCCTGCGTCCTGGTGGTTCCCGCCGCGCGTGGGGGCCAGGAGGACATCTCCGAGCGCATCGAGGCCATGCTCAATGTTCCGGGCTTCCAGAATGGCCACTGGGGAATCCTGGTCGTCGACCGTACCACGGGGGAGGTCGTCCACGAGCGCAACGCCGACCAGCTCTTTCGACCGGCATCCGTGACCAAGCTGTACTCGACGGCCGCGGCGCTGGCGGGCCTGGGGGCCGACTTCCGGTTCCAGACGCCGGTAAAGCGCACAAGTGAGCCCAATAAGAACGGCGTGCTCGACGGTGATCTGATTCTGGTCGGCTCCGGAGACTTTAGCCTCGGCGGTCGAACCGGACCGGAGGGGAACCTGCTGTACACCGACCACGACCACTCGTACGCCGTCGGCAACTTCAACTCCACCCTGACCAGCGAGGACCCGCTGGCCCCGCTGGCGGGGCTCGACTCGCTGGCACGTGAGATCGCGGCGACGGGGATCCGCTCGGTGCGGGATGTCCTCGTCGATGATCGCCTGTTCGACGCCGCCGAGAGCACCGGGAGTGGTCCCTCACGGGTCTCGCCGATCGTCGTCAACGACAACCTCGTGGACGTGGTTGTGACGCCGGCCGCGAAACCGGGCGAACCGGCCGACGTTCGGATCGTGCCGACGACGTCGTATGTCAGCTGTGACATGCAAGTTTTGACGACGCCCGAAGACGTGGCCCCGATCCTCGAAATCGTCCCCGTGGGGCCGAGGCGGTTCCTGGTACGGGGACGGTTGCCAGTCGGACATCGCCCGGTGGTCAAGGTCTACGAGGTAAACGAACCGGCGGACTTCGCGCGGGCGTTGTTCATCGAGACCCTGCGCCGACGGGGTGTGACGGTGATCGCCTCGCCGCTGGGCGCGAACCCGGCCGACCGACTCCCCTCCCGGGCCGAGGTCGAGGCCCTGCCGAAGGTCGCCGAATACACGTCGCCTCCCCTGGCCGAGTACCTGAAGGTGATCCTGAAAGTTAGCCAGAATTTGCACGCAAGCACGCTTCCATTGATGATTGCGGTAAAATCTGGCGGACGAACCCTTGAGGAGGGCCTTCGTCGCCAGGGGGAATTGCTCAAGGGCCTGGGTGTTAACATCGACGAGGTCGCCTTCGGCGGAGGCGCCGGTGGAAGCCGGTCTGACCTGGCGAGCCCGCGGGCGACCGTCGCATTGCTGAACGCGATGGCCGCTCGGCCCGACTTCGCCGCGTTTGAGGCCGGATTGCCCATACTCGGTCGCGATGGGACCCTGGCCGACGTGGTCCCGGAGGAGAGCCCCGCGCGCGGGCACGTCCGTGCCAAGACGGGCACGTACTGGGTCGGTAATGGACTGAACGGCAAGGCAATTCTGACGAGCAAGGCCCTCGCCGGTTACATGGAATCGGCTTCAGGACGAAAGCTCGTCTTCGCCTATTTCGTCAACGACGTCCCTCTCGATACGCCGATCGGCGACGTCACCGAAGCCTCGAAGGCCGCCGGTCGACTCCTGGGCCGTTTGTGCGAGGTGTTCTACGAGGACAAACCGACGTCGGCCGAACGCGTCCCCGCACCGCCGGTCTCGGTCCCCGGGGCCACTGCCATCCCGAAGGGGGAACCATGCCCGCCCGCCTCCGAGGCGTCGGACGGGTGAAGGTGGCCCTTGACCGATCCGGGAGCGTCCCTATCATTGACACGATCAAGGCGCAATTGGCGGGCCAGAGCACCGAATCATGGTGCGTGCGGGCCTTCTCGCGATCAGTCAATCAGATGGCCCATGAATGGCCCTCACATCCTTGATTGCGTTCATGCGATGATCGTGGTACCGGAGTCCGTGGCCCCATGACGCTTCTGCCTCGTCTGGCGCTGGCGACACCGCCGGATGGGCGCGAGCCCGCCCCGGCGAGCCTGGCGATGCTGGCCGGTCTAAATCGGGTCGGCTGGCGCGTGCAGCATTTTCGCTCGCGAGCCCGGCCCTTCGGGACGGCCTCGGTCCATCAGATCACGGGCTTGCCGGGCCGACACCTTGATGCCTGGCTGATGCCTCCGGCGACCTGTCGGGAAGTCTTCGCGCGCGGTTGTCGACAGGCCGAGATTGCCCTGGTCGAAGGGGCCCTCGACGACATCCATCAACGGCCCGACCCCTTCCCATTCGACCGGCCGGGGTGGCTCGGCCCGATCCGCGAGGCCCTGGACCTGCCCACGCTGGCGATGGTTCCCTGCCCCCATCTCGATCGGGGCGTTCACCTGCCGGCCGTGCCGCCCGAGGCGGACGCCGTCCTGATCGACGGGCTGGAACGCCGCGAGGATTTCGAGACGATCCGCCACCTCGTCCAGCTCTTGATCAAGAAACCAGTCGTCGGCGCCGTGGAGGCCTTGCCCGGCATCCGGGCCGCCCTGGCGGGCACGCCGACCGATGAGCTGCTGGACGAGGAGATCGTCGACCGGCTCGGGGCGAGCTTCCTGAGGTTCGCCGACCTCCGGGCCATCCGGGCCCTGCGGAAAGCCGCCCGTTCCCCCAGTCGAACTGCGGGGGCGGGCGTGACGGACGCCGGTTCCGAGTGGCCTACGCCCAGGACGCGGCGTTCGGTGGCTATTACCCGGACACGCTGGAGACTCTCGAAGCACTCGGTGCGGAACTGGTCGAGTTCTCGCCGCTGTGTGACGAGGCCCTACCGCAAGCGGTGGATCTGGTCATCATCGGTTGCGGGTTTCCAGACCGCTACGCCGACGAGCTTGCGGCGAACTTAAGCCTGATCTCCGCCCTCAAGCACCACGTCTGCCGGGGCCATCGGATCTATTCGGAGGGTGGGGGCACGGCGTATCTGGGCCGTTACCTGATCCTGGGCGATCGGCAGGTGCCGGCCGCGGGGATCTTGCCGGTCGACGCCGTGCTGCGGAGAAACCCCCGCGGACCGAGCCCGGTCAGCCGGACGCTCACCCGAGACAGCTGGCTGGGCACGTCGGGCACGATGGTGCGCGGTTATCGTTCCTGTCGCTGGACGCTTCGCCCCGCGCCCGACCCTGGGGATTGCCCCGCACGGTCAGGAACCTTGACGAAGCAGAGTGACATCTACTTCCGCCACCATGCGATCGGCAGCCTGATCCACCTCCACCTGGCGGCGCTCCCGCAGGTCGTGGACGCCTTCATTGGCCCGCACCGCCCGTCGCTGGCGATCCCAACCCCGCTGACGCCCCATTAAACCAGTTCGACCGACCTCCTCGGCGGATGCCCGAGGGGGTCGATTTCCGGTTGGCAGTGGCCCAGGAATTGCCTGTGCGGCTGATCGGGCAGAATCGCTGGAGTGGTTCCCGGGGAGAGTGAGTCCCTGAACTCACCTGCGAGGAATTTCGGCCCGCTCTCCCGGCGGACTTGTTCAACCTGGGTTCGGTAAAAAAGAAAAAATCGGAGGGAGGAGATTCGAACTCCCGACCTCTAGTGCCGATCCACGTCTGATCCTTTGCAAGGCGGCCGTCGTAGAGGGGGCATGAAACCACCCCTCTTCGTCCGACCGCTGACCCCCGACGAGCAGCAGGCGCTCCGGGCCGGCCTCCGCTCGCCCTCGGCCTTCACCCTGCGCCGCTGCCAGATCCTCCGGCCAGCGCCGAGGGGCTCAAGCCCTCCGCGATCGGTTCCCGGCTCGGCTGCTCGACCCAGACCGTCCGCAACGCCTCCGGGGCCTTCGCCGCCGAGGGCATCGCCTGCCTGCAGCGAGAAATCCCACCGCCCCGTGTCGGCCCGCCCCGAGATCGACGACGGCCGGTGCGAGCGGCTCCGGGCCCTGCTGCACCGCAGCCCGCGCGACTTCGGCAAGCCGACTTCGCTCTGGACGCTCGAACTGGCCGCCGAGGTCGCCTGCGCCGAGGGGATCACCGACCGGCAACGTCAGCGACGAGACGATCCGCCAGGCGTTGAAGCGGCTCGGCGTCGGCTGGAAGCGGGCCAAGACCTGGATCACCAGCCCCGACCCGGCGTACGCTGCGAAAAAAAGCGCGCGGACCGGCTGATCCGGCTGGCGGAGGCCCACCCCGAGTGGGTGCTGGGGTTCCAGGACGAGGTCTGGTGGAGCCGGCTGGCGCGGCCCGACGTTGCACGCCTGGGGCGACGCCGAGCCGCTGCGGCTGCACGAACCTCCGGCCGACGCCGAGGACCGCGACCCGAAGGCGCTGGCCTGCTACGGGCTGCTGCGCGGCGACACCGGAACGATGCTGCTGCGGTTCGTCCAGGGCCGCCCGGTCAGCCAGGTCACCGAGGACTTCCTGGCCTGGGCCTGCGAGCGGCTGGCGGCCGAGGGCAAGACGGCCGCTGCTGCTGATCTGGGACAACGCCGCCTGGCACGTCAGCCGTCGGGTCCGGGCCTGGATCAAGGCACACAACCGCCGGGTGAAGGCCGGGGCGGGCGTGCGGATCGTGGCCTGCTACCTGCCGGTCAAGGCGCCGTGGCTCAACGCCATCGAGCCGAAGTGGGTCCACGGCAAGCGTGCCATCGTCGAGCCGGACCGCAAGCTGACGGCGGCCGAGGTGGTGGAGCGGGTCTGCGGCTACTACGGCTGCGAGCAATTCGATCGCCTCTCACAACAAGTCGCTTGAGACTGCACTAAATAAAAACTTGCAAAGGGGAAAGTGTGTCAAGCGGCCTGGGCCTTCGGATAGACCGAACCTTCGATCTCAAAGGGGTTTTCAGCTCCGAGCCAGGTGAACACCCTCTCCAGTAATTCCCTCGGATCCTTGCACCTATGGTTTCGCGTGATCTGCTCATGAAGGTGCCCACCACACACGCTCGATCGGGTTGTCATCCGGCGAGTACGAGGGCAGCAGATGGACCTCGAGCCGTCCCGCGTGCTCCGCACAGGTACTCGATCACCGCGTGGCTGGTGTGGAAACCGCGCATTGTCGCAGATCACGTGGATCTTCTTGTACCGCCGCAGCCGACGCCGCAGGTCCTCCAGGTGCTTGCATGAACAACGCACCGTCACGCCCCTGCTTCGGGGTCCGCCTCGGTCACCCAGACCTGCCCGGTCCGCCAGTGGATCGACCCCGACAGGTGGCTCTTCTCGGTTGGTGCCCGGGGTCTGGACCGTCGCCTGGCGGCCCACGGGCATCCACATCCGGCCCGATCTTGGGGTTGGTCGTGGATCTCGACCTCGTCCTGCCAGACCACCGTCTCGTCGGCGGGGAGGCCCTCCAGGAGAACCCGCAGTTCAGCCAACCTCTCACGCCGCTGCTCCTCATTCGGCGGAGGGACCGGCCGGGGCCGCCGGTAGACCATGCGGCCCCGGTGCAGCCATCCGGCGGACGGTCTCCCGACTGGCCGTCCACGCCGTGCCGCTCGTGGAGCAGCAGCGCCGCGGGGCTCGCAGGACCAGCGGCTGCGGAGGAAACCGAAATCGCGAGGGGAGCTTTCCTGAGTCACCCAGTTGGTGAGGACGATGACCCACCAGAACCCCGTAGCCGAAAGGGGCGGCCTCGCTTTTTGCCCGGCCAGGCCGGCGACCCCCTCGACCTGGAACCGCTTGAGCCAGCGGTCGACGGTGCGAGAGCTACAGAAGAGCATGGCCTCGATCGTCTGCCCAGGCGTCGGCCCGTCGCCCAGCAGGAGGAGGATGTGGGCGCGGAAGCGGAGTTCGGGGTCGGGGTCCTTGCGGTAAATCGCCAGGAGTTCGTCGCGTTGCTTGGTCTTCAGGGAGAGCATCTCAGGGACCGCTCGTCCGTGGTGGTTGATCGGGTACCGTCCTCTGCCTGAATTATACGGAGTAGGTCACTTTCCCTTTGGCGGGGAGCTATTTAGGTGTGCAGCGATCCGGAAGCGACGGTGCAGGAGATCGCCCTAGGGGTGGCCGATCGCTGGGGGATTGAACAGGTGGTTCACGACGTCAAGGAGAACGAGCGGATCGGCCAGGTGCAGTTGCGGAAGGTGTGGGCGAACGTGGGAGCGTTCAACCTGGAGCTGTGGGTCAACAGCCTGGTGGAGTTGTGGGGATGGAAGCGAGAGAAGGCGTCGTTGGTGGATCGGAGTGCGAGCCCTTGGGACGATGCCGAGCGTCGGGCGACGCACGGGGACCGGCGTAAAGCATTACAGCAAGAGCTATTGGATTTTGAATTTCAGCGATGTGGGATTTGCGGTCATGGTTCGCGAAAAATCCACAGGCGATTTCAAGTCATGGTCAAGCCCGTGGCATAGACCCTCGGGCTCTGGCAAAGTGCAGGGTCAGCACGAAGTGATAAACCAAGTAGTTGAAGGGCTCGCCGAGGATGGTGACACCGAGTTGGACCATGCCCGTGAAGTCGCTCTCGGCGAGCCGGCCCGGCTCGTGAGCCAGCGTGAAGAACACCTCCCTGGGTGGCCCTTCGAGGGCCCGCCACTGTTTGATCCGCCGTTGCAGGCAGGGGAGCTGGACGTCGGGGAAACGGCCCGGGAACCGCCGCTGCAGATCGCCGAACAGCGTCTTGGCCTGGAGCCCGCGATATCACGCTGCTGAGCTTCGCCGTCTACCGCATCCCCAACGTGGCCAGGTCGCTCGTGAAGGCGGCAAGTCGGGGCGTCCGGCTGACGGTCGTCCTGGAGACGCCCGACCGGATCGAGGGCCAGGGTGAATACAGCACGATCCGGGCATTGGGGCGGGAGGTGGCGGGCTGCTCGACGGTCTACTACTGGCCCAGGGAGCATCGTCCCGTCTGGGAGAACGGCAAGGCCGGCATCCTCCACGTGAAGTGCGCCGTGGCCGACGGCGAGCGGCTGTTCCTCTGCTCGGCGAACCTGACCCGCCAGGCGTTCACGAGCAACATGGAGCTGGGGGTGCTCGTGCGGGGCGGGACCATGGCAAGGCGTGTGGAGCAGCAGTTCGATCGGCTGATCCACGACGGGCATCTCAGGGAAGTCTGAGTCGGTGGGGCCGGAACGATTCCTGGAATCATCAACGCCGGGACCTGGCTCGGGGATGTGGAGGTCGATGGCCTTCGCACACGTCTCTCCGTTGATCGGCCCCCTCACCTGGCCGGAAAGGCGCCGATCTCCAGCCCCGTGGTCGTGGCGCGAGGCTGATCGCCAACGCCCTTGCGGACCGGAACGTACGCCGGTGAGCCGCGCTCGACCTCCTCCAGCGCCTTCAACCAGGGCGCCGATGGTTCCACGTCGCTGCCGGATCGGGCCTGGTCGGTGACCAGGCGGATGGCCCGGAGATACTCCTCGCCGGAGACGCCGGCGCCGATCAGCGGTGAGGTGGGCCTCAGCCGGAAGTCGGAGGCCGCGGCATCGACGAAACCCGGATCCGTGCCACGGAGCGTCTTCGAGAGCGTGTCGGGGACCGGACCGGCGGCCTCGGCGATCCAGTTCGAGGTCCCGCGGACGTCAACGCGGCCGTTGGCGCGCAGGAAATCCTCGCCGGGGCCGGCGAAGATGTTGTTGATCAGGATCGCGTCCCCGCGGGAACTCTGTTCCGTGAACAGGTAGAAATCCCGGGGAAAGCTGGTCAGGAACGTGTTGTTGATGGCGACCAGCGTCCCGGTCGCCCGTCCGGTCCCGTCGCCGATCCCCAGCAAGCGGCCCTGGCCCTGGCCGAGGTTGGTCCGTTTCCTGACGAGGTTTCCGAGCCAGAGAGTGTTGAGTCCGCCGCCCGAGTCGACCGCGATGCTGTAGATGGCCTCCTCGTCCACCCAATTGAAGGCGAAGATCGTCTGATCGCCGCGGGACTTGAAGTTCTCGCCCTCGGTCGAGTGGTGGATGTCGCAGTTCTTGACCATCTGGTGCCGGGCGCAGAAGTAGAAGTTGTGCGTCCGATTGTGTCGCCCGGTGGAGGTCGTCCCGTTGTGATGGACCTCGCAGTTGTCGATCAGGATGTAGTCGGCCTCGTGGGTGGCGAAGAGGCCGTCCTCGTTGTGGTGGATGAGGCAGTCCCGGACGGTGACGTTGTGGCACCCCTCGAAGTAGATCGCGGTCGCGTTCACGCCGAAGGTTCGCCGATCGGGGAACCGGGAGCCCGCGGCGCCCGTGATCTCCAGGTCCTCGAAGACGACATCGTGAACGCCGGGCCCCACGCGGAAGACGCACCGCCGTACGTTGACGCGCGAGGCGTCGATCACCGGTCGCACGCCGTCTCGAACGACGCCGCGGATCACGATCGGCTGCTCGGAGGTCCCGCTGCACATGACCGGAATCCGGTCGACCGCCAGGTGATACGTCCCCGGCCGCAGTTCGACCACATCGCCCGGTTGGGCCGTCTGCCCGACGACTCGCGCCAGTGTCTCCAGGTCGCTGACTCGGTAGGTTGCGGCGCGGATGACTTCCGCCCCACCCGGCGTTAACGCGATGATGACGACCGAGATGAGCGCTGGTCGCATGAGAGCCTCCCTTGAACCGGGACTTCCTCGAAGAGAGATGGATTCGGTGCCCGCGACCTCGCACGGCCTCCCCGAGCACACATTGGATACCGGTCGCATTCCCATGTCCACGAAGAAGCCACGGAAATCGCAGCGGGCCAGGCCACCCCTCCGAACCACCGGATGAGCGTTCGATCTTGTCTTGGATGATCCTGCCCGTCGCCTGCGCGCTCGTGCGATCGGCTGCCGCATCCCGGTGGGCTCCCGGAGGCCCATCGTGGGCCTCGGGGACGGCACCGCATCCCCGCCGATCGAGGGGGGTACCTGCCACCCCGCGGACAAGCCTGTCCTCCCTCGACCAGGCGCGGCCGCCCGAGGTCCGGCTCAGGCTCCCTCGTCTCAGGGGACCGACATGCATCGGTCCGGGGACGCGGCCGGGTCGGGACCCGGGGCCGCACCACCCCCCTGACCCCCCGGATGTTCGCGGCGGCCGGGCCGCGAATACTCCCTATAAGGGTGCGAAGCGGCCATTTATTCTGGCCCAGGTCGCGTTTGTAGCGGCGGGGCCGCTCGATACGCATATCGGGGCGTGGACAAGGCCATAGTCCCGAATCCCCCCGGCGACGGCCCTCCGGCCCGTCCAGGACGCTCCCTCCCATACCTCCCCGATCGCGAGCTTGTCGGCCTCGCCGTCCGCGAATTGGCCGATGCCCTCGGCGTCTCCCTGGAGGCCCTGGCTCCGGTGCTCGAACTAGCCGCGTCTCGCCGGCTCGCCTTTCTGTTCGACCATCGCGCGAAGGGTCGGATGGTCCTGATGCTCGGCGCTTCGCCGACGCCCTCGGTCAGGTCCCCGACCCCTCGGGCCGATGGTCGTGCCCGGATGCCGCACTGGACGAAAGGCGCCTGACCCGCCTCCTGGACCGCTCGAAGTCCCGCCTGGGCCCACCGGACCAGACCTCTCTCACCCCCAGGGAGCCGTCGACACCACTCGGTCATTCACCCTATCCACCCAGCGGCTGTCGCTGCGTCAGCGACTCGGTGCGACGTGGCGAGCCGCCCAGGTATTCCACTTCCTCAACGTTTTCGGCCTCCGCGTCGAACCCCAACTCTACCCTTCGAGGGTGCCGAACAAGCGAACAAAGCGAGCAAAGCCCCCTTTGCTCGCTTTGTTCGCTTGTTCGCTCAACTCAACTGCTCGCTCGCGTCTTCCACGAGTTTGATCAGGGTCGCTGGTTTTCCCCCGGTCGGGACGTGCTCCACGGTCACCTTTCCCGACTTCTCCAGCGCCTCGATCATCCGATTGATATCGTCCCTGGGCTTCTTCCCGTTGAAGAGCTTGTGGATCTGACGGCCTCGCAGTTGGTGGTTGGGTGACGACCTCAAACCGGCCAGGAGTCGCTCGCTGTCCCGATCTCCCGATGAGTCCCCGAAGAGGTATGCGGCCGATCGCTCGCAGTACTCCCAGACGGTCAGCCCGGCATCGAGGTGCTCTCGCCGGATGTGCGTGGATCGGTCGAGTACGGCATAGATCGCGGCGAGGCGCATCACCTGGGCCTCGGCACGGCTGGTGATCGCCCCCTGAATCCCGACACTCGGTCGATTCGGACCGTCGAGGTCCGCGTAGATCTCGACCCATCGGACGTGGGCTTCGTGGTCGAAAACGAGGCAGTAGTCTTCTTGCCTGGCGAACTCAATCGCCTCGGCCAACTCGCAATAGACCTGGGAGAAATCGACGTGCTGGATTGCCCCCCGTGCGGTAGGCTCTTGCTTCGTCGCGAGCAGGCCCACAAGAACCGATTCGCATACCCGTTGGCCGCGTCGACGTCACATAGCTTGCGGGAGAGTTCCTCGCTCGTGATGTGCCCGATGACACTGACGTGAGCCCCCGTCGCCCGGGCCGGGCTCCTCTTGGTGAGGCTCTGGAGCGTATCCGAATCCCATGCCTTCCGGAGGATCGACGAGAGGGTATTCCCCTCGCGAGCCTGGACGGTGAGGGCCTCCCCGAACTCGCTCGCGACGACCAGCAAGCGCTTGTCGGTCACACCCTCTTCGATCACCTCCCCCTTGCTGACCCTCGGATCGCGGACGGCGTGGATGAGCCCCTCGCCGCTCGACAGGCCGTCGACGATGCGGCCCGTCGCCCATTCCGGGTCGCAGCTTTCGAGGACCCGGCGAACATGCTTCCAGCTGGTCCCCTTGCGCACCTTCGCGCTGTCTCCGACGATGCACGCGAAGAGGTTCAGGTGATGGATGTTCGCCTCGTGTCTCCAGTGGACGCTCCGACCGATCAGGTTCCCGAAGGCGACCAGGAACTGGATCAGGATCGCGGCCGGGTCGGCTTCCGTGTGGGGCTCGATCAGGTCCACGATCTCCCCGGCCGGGCCGTGCCTGGCCTCCTGGCCCGGGGGCATCGGCCAGACTCCCAGGTCGAGCGGGTCGGGATCGGGATCGGGGAGCCCGGTCGATTCGATCCGCTCGCGGTGCCTCCTCCCGAGTTCGTCGCTGTCGATGGAGTTGGAATACGCCTCGTCGATCGTCCGTTCGCAGGCGGCGATCGTGTTCCGCTGGATGGCCTTTTGTCGCACGATGTCCGCGTAGTACAGGGTGTTTTCCGCGTGGGGGATCGACGTGACCACTTGTTCGATCAGGTCGTCGCCCCCGACACGTTCGAAGGTCCCCCTCACGCGAAGCTCTTCGGCGACGAGGTAGCTGTCCGGGGGCCTGCCGGAGTCGACGACCGCCAGGATGGCCCGGTAGAGTTCCTGGTGGACGTCGCGGAAGAAGTCCTCGGCCCGGAGCTTGGACCGAACGGCCTCCGCGTGAGATGGATCCAGGATGAGCCCTCCGAGGACGCCTCCCTCTGCCTCCGGGTTGTGCGGCGGCGTCCTGAAGGGGATGGTATCCGCGTGTCCGTTCGATCGTGGTGCGTGGCGGATGCTTCTCGGAGCGTTCATCCGTCCGCCTCCCGCCCCGCCTGGACGAGCCCGATGACGCTCCTCAAGCCCGCCAGGAAGCCGAGGGCGAGCCGCTCGACTTCCCATTCGTTCAGCCGCCACCACTCGCGATGCGCGGCGACGGTGAACCTGCGGACGACCCCCGCGATCTCATCCGGATGGACGATCGTTCGAGCGGCCCGCATACCCCGGATCTTCGCCAGTTCGACCCAGCGTGGGTCGGTCCCTGGCCTCGGGCACGGCGCCGGAGGGTAGTAGCTCCATGTCAGGCCCGGGACGATCTCCGGGGGCAACGCGATGACGGCATGTCTCGGGCGCTCGCCTCCCGAGCCCTTGTGTCGTGATGTATAATCGTGGTGCTTCACGGCCAAAACCTCGTGGTCTCACATCGGGTCGTGACGGACGGAGGGCGGGCCGTGTCGTGATGGCGACACGGTTCGCGACCGGGATGGTGGATTCGCCGAACGCCCCGGCCATCGAGCCGGGGCGTTCTCATTTCCGGGGTGGCTGGATCAGTTCAGGTTGATGCCGGCCTGGTCGAGGGCGAGATCGGTGCGGGACATCGCCCGGCGGCGTTCGTTCGTCGTGCGCGCGGGGGCTTCCGCCTCGGCATCGTCGAGGCGGTCCCGGGTGATCGCGTCCAGGTAGGCGTCGATGTCCTCAACCTTGATCCGCCAGCCGCCCGGGCTTCGCGTGGCGGCGAGCCGGACCTTCCGGCCGGACTGGAGCGTCTTCGGCTTGAGGACCCAGCGGATGACGGTCGAGGGATGCACGCCGATCCGGCGGGCGATCTCGGAGACGGGCAGTCCACGGATGGCCGTGGACTCGGGAAGGGACGCGTCGAGCATGGTGGCGACCTCGGGTGCGGGTTGCGTGTTTTCCCCTGCACCAGAGTTATATTGCCATCGATCCGATTGAATCAACAGTGTTGGATAATAAACCTGATTATCCAGCGATTATTCACCAGTGTCCACAAGTATCCACGGTTATCTACGGTTGGACTAAACCGCTTCGCGGTAGACCCTTGAATCGAAAGCCTTTACGGCGTCATGGCCGGTTCGGCGGCGGTCGCTCATGAGCCCCGGCCAAGGGTGCGATGGGAGCCGCGACGCCCTGGAGTCCAGGGCCGGACGCCGCCGGCATCCACGGGTCACGACCTCATCGGAGTCCGCAGCTCGGGCGCGGGCCGCCGGGGTCGGCGTCCGGCACATTCGCCCCCGGAATGGGCCGCCGCTCCCGCCCACCCTCATCTCCCACGCTTCCCGTCCTGGGCGTGCAGCAGCTTCCGCCCATCCGCACGGATCGCCCCGTCCGGTCCGACGTGGCGGTACAGCGTCTGGCGGGTGATCCCCAACTCCTTGCAGAGCTCACCCACCTTCGTTTCCGGCTTCCCCATCGACGCCATCGCCAGGCGGAGCTTCGCCGCCGTCATCTTGTACGGCCGGCCGCCGCACCGGCCCCGGGCGCGGGCCGCGGCCATCCCCGCCCGCGTCCGCTCCACGATCAGCTCCCGCTCGAACTCCGCCAGCGCCGCGAAGAAACCGAACACCAGCTTGCCGCTCGCCGTCGTCGTGTCGATCGTCGCGCCGTG
This sequence comes from uncultured Isosphaeraceae bacterium, assembly GCA_963779675.1. Classification (GTDB taxonomy): domain Bacteria; phylum Planctomycetota; class Planctomycetia; order Isosphaerales; family Isosphaeraceae; genus CAVZZM01. The sequence goes on along the minus strand of CAVZZM010000006.1, from coordinate 2,945 downwards.
GCCGGTCAGCACCTTGAACCCAACCCCACGCGACGTCAGCTCGTGCACCGTGTTGACCAGGTGACGCAGGTCGCGGCCCAGCCGGTCGAGCTTCCACACGACGAGGGTGTCCTTCTCCCGCAGCGCCTTCAGGCAGGCGGTCAGGCCAGGACGGTCGTCCCGCTTGCCGGAGGCCGTGTCCTCGTAGACGTGCCGGGCGTTCACCCCGGCCGCCTTCAAGGCGTCCCGCTGCAAGTCGGTCGCCTGGCTCCCGTCCGCCTTGCTCACCCGCACGTACCCCACCAGCATCCTCATCCCCTCGCCACATTGACTGATCAGTCGCTTTGTTATGTCACGTAAACGGCCGGTTGCGTGACGACCGCCCCGGCCGACCTGGGGCCGCCGGGATCGGTCACTCATCCTGTCACGTTTTCTCCGTCCCGTAAACCAGGCTGTCTCGATTTTACGTGACGGTCCGCCGCCTCCCCCGGGCGATCATGGACGCTCCCCCTCTCACCTCAACACGGGAGCACGCCATGACACCGCTGCGACTCCGAATGATCGAGGACCTGAAGCTCCGCAACCTCGCCCCCAGGACGATCCAGGCCTACGTCGGGCGCGTCGCCGCCTTCGCCCGCCATTTCGGCCGGTCCCCCGAGGACCTGGGCCGCGACGAGGTCCGTGCCTACCTCCTCCATCTCGTCCGCGAGAAGCACGTCTGCTGGAGCACCTACAACCAGACCGTCGCCGGGCTCAAGTTCCTCTACGAGGTCACCCTCGGCCGGGAAGGAGTCCTGGTCCGCGTCGCCTGCCCCAAGCAGCCGAAGCGGCTCCCCGTCGTCCTCGGCCTCGACGAGGTGGCCCGCCTCTTCGCGGCCGTCGTCGGCCTCAAGCACCGCGCCATCCTCATGACCGCCTACGCGGCCGGCCTGCGGATCTCGGAGGTGGTCTCCCTGCGGGTCGACGACATCGACAGCCAACGCATGGTCCTCCGCGTCCGTCAGGGCAAGGGGCGCCGCGACCGCTACGTGATGCTCTCGCCCCGACTCCTGGCCCTGCTCCGCGAATACTGGAAGGCCGCCCGACCGACCGATTGGCTCTTCCCCGGAGACGTCCCGGGACGGCCCCTGACCGCCAGCACCGTGCACCGGGTCTGCGTGCAGGCGGCCCGGGACGCCGGCCTGGGCAAGCACGTCACCGTCCACACCTTGCGGCACAGCTTCGCCACCCACCTGCTCGAGGCCGGCACCGACATCCGGACGATCCAGGTGCTGCTCGGGCATCGCAACCTCAAGACCACCGCGGTCTACACCCACGTCTCGCCGGTCGCGGTGGAGGCGACCCGGAGCCCTCTCGATCGGCTCGGCCCCCTCCCCGGGGAGACGACGCCATGACGCCGCCCCGTCTCGAAGTCGCCGACGTCATCCGACGCCATGGGGACGCCTTCCTCGACCGGTACGGGGACGCTCTCAGGCCCGAGCAGCGCCGCGCCTTGAGCGACATCGCGGCCTGTCGGACCGCGGCGTTGGGCGGCCATGTCGAAGCCTGCGACCGGTGCGGGCACCGGCGGGTCGCCTATAACTCCTGCCGCAACCGCCACTGCCCCAAGTGTCAGGCCCACGCCGCCGCCGACTGGACGGAGGCCCGCGAAGCGGAACTCCTGCCGGTCGCGTATTTCCACGTCGTCTTCACCCTGCCCGCGGCGCTCAACCCGATCGCCTTGCGGAACCCGCGGGTGGTCTACGGCCTCCTGTTCCAGGCCGCCGCCGCGACCTTGCGACAGGTCGCCGCCGATCCCAAGCACCTCGGGGCCGAGATCGGCTTCCTCGCCGTGCTGCACACCTGGGGGCAGAACCTCCAGCACCACCCCCACGTCCATTGCGTCGTCCCCGGCGGCGGGCTCGCGCCCGACGCCTCGCGGTGGATCGCCTGCCGGCCGCGGTTCTTCCTGCCGGTTCGTGTCCTCAGCCGCGTCTTCCGGGGCAAGTTCCTGGCGATGCTCCGGGCCGCGTTCGACCGGGGGCGGCTCGCGTTCCACGGCAAGCTCCGCCCCCTGGCCGACCCCGGGGAATTCCGCCGCCGGCTCGCCGCGAGCACCGGACCGAATGGGTTGTCTACGCCAAGCCGCCGTTCGGCGGGCCGCGGCAGGTGCTCAAATACCTGGCCCGGTACACGCACCGGGTGGCGATCAGCAACCGCCGACTCACCGCCCTGGAAGGCGACCATGTCACCTTCGGTTGGAAAGATTACGCGCAGGGCGGGAGGCGGAAGACGATGACCCTGAGAGCGACGGAGTTCCTCCGCCGTTTCCTCCTGCACGTCTTGCCGACGGGGTTCGTGCGGATCCGGCGCTACGGCTTCCTCGCCAACCGGGCGTGTCGGTCGAAGCTGGAGCTGTGCCGGAATCTGTTGTCCGCCGCGATGCCGCCCGTCGCGGCCGAGCCGGTCCCCGGCCCGCAAGTCGCCGTCGATGAACGGCCCAAGGCCCACGCCTGCCCCGCCTGCGGTGAGGGCCGGATGGTCGTCGTCGAGGCGTTGCGTGCGGCCCCGGTCAAACGGCGGGGACGACCGGAGCGGGGGCCGATCGTCGAACTGGTGGGGTTCGATACGTCATGAGTCGACCGCGTGGCGAGGATCGCCGTCCGACCGCCACCGTCGAGCCCACCCGCCGGGTGTGACCGGGGATTCCCCGCCCACCACGCGGGAGCTGGCCTCCCGAACCGGGAGAACGATGCGAGACCCCGAGCCTCGGGGGCGTCGCCGGGGTCACGCGCCGGTGGGTTGCGCTGACCGAGGGCCACCGTTGCCGGGCGGGGAGGCTTCCTCCGAAGGGCAGGCCCTCGATTCAATCCCCATAGCCGGGGCCGTGCCCGCGGTTCAGTCCAACCGATTGTATCCGGAGTGCCGCGAGGCCCTTCGTGAGGGCCACGTTCGGCTGACGGCACTCCGGATACAATCCTCTGCGT
>CAVZZM010000005.1:0-220145 GCA_963779675.1 uncultured Isosphaeraceae bacterium | reverse complement strand
TCACGTTCACCACGCTGATCATGGCCGCGCTGGGGCGGCGGCTGTCGCTGCGGCACGAGGCGCTCGTCGACCAGCGTCACCGAGGTCGCCCCGCACGTCGACTACCGCCGCCTGACCCGCGACGTCGTCCTCTTCACCTTCGCGCTGGAGGCCACCGGGGCGTGGGCGCTGTACGTGCTCTGGGTGCCGCAGATGGGCTGGACGCGGGGCGGTCTGGCCGGCGGTGTTCCACGCGGTCAGCGCCTTCTGCAACGCCGGGTTCTCGACCTTCACCGACTCGCTGATGGGCTTCCAGCGGGCCCCGGCGACGCTGGTGGTCGTCATGCTGCTGATCGTCCTGGGCGGGCTCGGCTTCCTGACCCTGGAGGAGCTGTACCTGCGCTGGCAGGCCGCCCGCCGCGGGCCGGGTCTTCCGGGTGTCGCTGCATTCGCGGATCGTGCTGGTGGCCACGGCGCTCCTGCTGCTGGCGCGGCTGGGCTGCTGTTCGGCGCTGTTCGAGTGGAACGTCACGCTCGGCGGACCTGCCGCGGCGGGGCAGAAGCTGGCCAACGCCCTGTTCATGAGCGTCACGCCGCGCACCGCCGGGTTCAACAACGATCGACTACGCCCACGCGACCGCCGGCACCAACTTCCTGACGGTCCTGCTGATGTCCATCGGCGGCTCGCCCGGCTCGACGGCCGGCGGACTGAAGACGACGACCGTCGCGCTGATCGGGCTGCTGGCCTGGGCGCGCTTCCGCGGCCAGCGAGATCACCAGCCTCTGGGGCCGCACGATCCCCGAGGAGACCATCCAGCGCGCCGTCGGCCTGTGCGTCGGCGGCGTTCGCCCTGGTCACCGGCAGCATCTTCATGCTGATCGTGCGACCGAGCTGGCCGGCGTCCGCACCAGAGGTCCAGGGCGGGTTCCTCAAGTACATGTTCGAGGCCGCCAGCGCGTTCAACACGGTCGGGCTGTCGATGGGCGTGACCGCCGGAGCTGTCGGCGCGTCGGCAAGCTGGACGCATCATCGCTCTGATGTTCCTCGGCCGCGTCGGGCCGCCGACCGCCGCCGCCGCGCTCACCCTGCCGCCGCAGACCCCGGGCGACGAGTTCCGGTACGCGTACGAGGATGTGGTGGTCGGCTGAGGCCCGGGGCTCGACCCGACGGGTTCGCTCCGATCCGAGGCGGCTCATGAAGCGCTTCGTCATCATCGGCCTGGGCAACTTCGGCGCCAGCGTGGCCGAGTCGCTGCACGCCAAGGGGCACGAGGTGGTCGCGCTGGACATCGAGCGAGGACGGCGGTCGACCGGATCGCGCCTCGTGGTCAGCCGCGCGGCCGTCGGCGACGGCCGGCAGGTCGAGATGCTCGAGCGCGTCGGCGTCAAGGGGGCCGACGCCGGCGTCGTCAGCACCGGCGACGACATCACCGCCAGCATCCTGGCCACGATGGCCCTGCGCGACCTGGGGGTGCGGGAGATCTACGTCAAGGTGATCTCCCGCGACCACGCCCGCGTCATGGACAAGATCGGCGTCACCGAGACGATCTTCCCCGAGCGCGAGAGCGCCCTGCGGCTGGGCACCCGCATCGCCAGCCGGGGCATCCTCAACTACATCAGCATGGGCACGGGCCTCAGCATCCAGGAGATGGCCGTGCCCGAGTCGCTGGATCGGCAAGTCCCTCCGCGAGCTGGAGCTGCCCCGCAAGTACCGCATCTCGGTGATCGCCGTCCACGACATGCTCAAGGACGAGATGATCGCCGTCCCCAACCCCGACGCCCCGCTGAAGGACTCCGACACCCTGCTCGTCGCCGGCAAGGACGAAGACCTCGCCCGCGCCGCGAACGTCGGCTGAGCCGATTGGGTACCGCGGGGAGGGACGCCGGGCCGGGATCGGCTCAGGCGTGGATCAGGAGGCCGATGCGCTCGGGCAGGTGCTCGGCGACGCCCTGGATGACGTCCCCCTTCATCGCCCGCCAGAGGGCGCCTCGGCGGGTGGCGCCCAGAAGCAGCAGGTCGGCGCCGTGGGTGACGGCCTGGTCGAGGATCGCGTCGGGCATGTCGTGCGCGGCGGCGTAGAGCAATCGCAGCGGCACGCCGGCCCCGGCCGCCTGCTCCTGGACCCTGCTCGAACAGGGCCTGGGCCTGCGCGTCCTCGGCCAGGGTGGTGGCCGGGGCCGGCCCCATCGGCGTGACGGCCACGTGGCGGACGAACAGCAGTTGCAGCTCGGCCTGGCGGTTCTTGGCTTCCTTCAACGCGAACTCGATCAGCCGCGGGTTGCCCTGGGTGGCGACCATGACGTGCTCCCTGGGCGTGTACAGGCCCGGGAACATGCTCCTGGGAGGCTCGGGGGCCGCGGCCCGCTCGGCGGCGATCAGCGCCTCGCGATAGCGCTGCGCCCGATAGCTGGCGAGCCCGACGCCCAGGGCCGCCGCCAGCGGCCAGGCCCGAGCCGATCCAGGTGTCGCCCGATGAAGTAGGACAGGGCCAGCACCAGCACCGACCGAAACCCCCGCGAAGGCCAGGTACGCGGTCCGCGACCCGCCGGGGCGATCGTCACGGCCGGGTTCAGCACGATCGTCGCCAGCCGCGCCGACAGGCCCAGCACCAGCACCAGCAGGGCGAAGCCCCGGGCGTGCGGCTTGTCGACGCAGATGGTCACCTCGATGGCCGTCAGGATCACCGTCAGGGCCAGCATCAAGAGCCCGCTCGCGGGACCGGATCGGCAGGTCGTGGCTGGTCGAGGTCGACCCCAGGTTGATCGCGATCGCCCCGACCACCCCCACCGCGTACAGGTCCGCCAGCGCCTCGACGCTCGGGAACAGCAGCAGGACCACCGCCGGCACGACCGCCGCGATCACCAGCGGCAGCATCGGCATGCCGAACCGGTTCAGCCCGCTGAAGGATCGCGGCAGCTCCTTGTCGCGCGACAGCATGTACTGGATCGAGACCAGGTCGCCCAGCGCCGTGTTGACCGCCGAGAGCAGCAGCGCCGCGAAGACCAGCGAACTTGCCGCCGCGAACGTCGGGCCGACGTATTGCGCGGCGATCACCTTGAGCATGTCGCCGGTGTGCGCCGGGCGCCCTCCGGTCGTGTACAGGATCGAGTCCGACAGGGTATCCATCGCCGCGGCCAGGATCAGGTTCAGCACGACGATCTCGATCATCACCGGCAGGATCGACCGCCGCGCCGTCTTCTCGACCGGCCGGACCATGATGCCGGTCATGTTGGCGATCGCCTCGACGCCCGAGAGGGCCAGGACGATCTCGGTGAACCCTTTCCAGTTCTCCCAGGCGCTGCCGGTCGGCGCGGCCAGCTCGGCCTGGCCCAGGTGCGGCAGGCAGAACAGGCCGATGACCAGCGTCAGGGCGATGGTCGCCAGGGCAACGACCATCGCGATCGTCCCCGTCTTGGCCGGCCCGAAGACGTTCAGCCCGCCGATCAGCAAGATCGTCACCGCTGCCAGCACCGCGTCGAGCCCGAACCCGCCCGGTAGGACGTAGTGTTGCACCCCGATGTAATGAAACGCGTCGAGGCACGACAGCGAGGCCGTCACCACGTAGTCGGCGCACAGCAAGAGCCCGCCGATGACCGCCAGCAACTGCGACCGGTGACGCGCCGACGAGTACACCCCGCCTCCGTCCGGGAACAGCCGGCAGACGACCGTGTAGCTCCACCCCACGCCGACCATCAGCACGCACATCGCGGCGACGAACCAGAACGACGCTCGCCCGTTGAAGGCGAACGCCAGTCCCAGCACGTACAGCCGGCTCGTTCCCCAGTCGCCGAATAACATCGGCCCGGCGTGATACCAGTGCAGTTCGCGGGGACGACTCCTGCCGGTCTCCATTGGTCAGCGGCCTTTCGCGGTTCGATCGGATTCGAAACGGTCCATTCTCGAACGAGGCCTCAAACAGCACAAGACCGCCGCGGTACATGCCATGGTCGGCGAAAGTGACCGGGACGGCCGGTCCCGACTTCATGCGTCGCTACCCATCCTCCGACAGTCGCTTTAGCGCTTCGGCACCCTGTTCCCAGTTCATGCCGTCGAACGGCTCGACGGTCAGCGAGCGGGCCTGCGATCGGTCGAGGCACCGAACATTGACGCTGTAGCCGTCCGGGTTCGACCGGGGAACGTAGAACGGCTTCACACCACAGTGGTTGCAGAAAGTGTGCCGCGCGACCCCGGTGTTGAACGTGTAGGTCGTGATGGCATCTTCGCCCCGGATCAGGCGAAAACGAGACCGGGGCACGATCAGGTGCAGGTAGCCCACCATGCGGCAGATCGAGCAGTTGCACTCCTGCGCCACGATGTCCTCGGGCGCCTCGACCTCGAAGGCGATCGCCCCGCAATGACAGCCGCCTCGGTAGAGCATGGTCACGTTCCCTCCAATGTCACGGCTTGACTCGCATCGAACCTTGAGGTATCACACCGCCGACCCTTGAACCTTGAGGTATCCAAGAGCCATGGCCCGAGCCCGACCGAACCCCGATTTCCTCAACGGCGTCCCCGAGCTGGTAATCCTTCAACTCCTGGCACGCCGGCCGATGTACGGCTACGAGTTGGTCCAGGCGATCCGCGATTCGACGGAGCGGACGCTGACGTTCGGCGAGGGGTGCGTCTACCCGATCCTCCACCGGCTTGAGGCCGAAGGCATGCTCTCGGGCCGACGCGAAGTTGTCAACGGCCGGAGCCGCGTGGTCTACCACGTGACCGACTCCGGTCAGAATGGGCTTGCGCAGGCCGTCGCCCGTTGGCGACAGGTCGCGCGAGCGGTCAGTCGAGTCGTCAAAGGAGACGATCATGGACGACCGGTCTTCGCTTGAACTGAAGGACTTACGGCGGAGGCTCCGCCGTCGCGGCCTGCCACATGAATACGTCGACCGCGTCGTCGGCGAGATGACCGACCATCACAACGACCTCGTCGCCTCGGCTGCGAGACCGGGACCAGGCGACGACGTGGAGGGACCGACGTTGGGCGATCGGCTCGGTCGTCCGGATCACCTGGCCGATGTCGTGACCATGCACCTGTCCGAGGCAAGGTCTACGCCATCGACGGCAGTGGCCTGGGCAATGCCTTCCGACTGGTCTGCCTGGTCTGCGTCTCGGCGGCCCGGCCCGTGATCGTCGCCTGGCGCGTGTTGGAGGGGCCGGCCTCTGAGAAGGGCAAGGAAGCGGCGGTGACGCGGGAATTGATCGAGCAGGCCCTGGCCCTGGGCGGGCCGGACAGCATCGCCCTGCTGTTGGCCGATGCGTTGTACTGCGACGGCCCGTTGCTGGCGTGGTTGGCCTACGTCCAAGGGATCTACGTCTCGACCGTCCTCCCTTCGGATCGGCAGATGCACGCAGACCTGCTGCGCATGGCCCGAGGTGGCCTGCTGCACTGGACGCGGCATAGCTACGTCCGGACCATTCAGGGCCACAAGCAGCGACGCACCGTCGCGGTGGCCTCGGTCGGCGATCTGACCAGTTGGGACAGCTTTCGAGAGGCGGCACGGCGTTATGGCGAGCCCGATCCCCGGCTCGTACTATCGGCGCCGGACGTTCGCCGGACGTCACCCCGTCCTGACATTTCTCGTCGCCCCGGTCCCGATCACGCTGATCGGCTGGATCGCCGGCTTCGTCCTGTTCGCGATGCCGGCATTTGCCTCGCGCGAGGCGATCCTGCGCAACGTCTCGATCGCCGCATTCGAGCAAATCTGCGACGCGATGATGTTCCTCGCCTGGTTCGTCCCGCTGTCGGCGATCACGGCGTGGTACGGCCGCCTGGCGTACCGGTCCGGGCGAGGTTGGCCCTGGTTCGGCGCTTCGTGTATCCTGCTCGCTCTGTTGAGGGGTGCCTTCACCCATGGCGTGACCCATTTCGGCGACGGTCACGGACGGCTGGAACTGGGGTTCACCACGGCGCCGCATCTCCTGCCGATGCTCGTACCGCTCGCGATCGGGCTGGCCTGCGTTTGGTGGCGACTCGAGCCCCGGCGCCGGGCCACGGCGGCCTGAGACACGAACGCGCGAGTTCGGTCCGATAGGAACCTCTTCGGAAAAAACGAGGTGCCCGCCGAGCCTCTCATCCCGACGGGTCGGCGGGCGCCTCGCCCCGTGAGGCACCCTCCGCCGTGATGCAAACCGGGGAACCGCGCCATGGCGCGGTTCCCCTCGACATGGAGAGGCCGTTGATGGTCGGTCCCTCAACCCCGTCAGGTCAGTTCCAGCGGGCCGTCCTCGCACATCTCCGGCTTGCCGAAGGTCTTGACCTCGTGGCCGAAGGCGTGGGCGATCGCCATGTGGAGGCGGTTGTGGGGGACCTTGTCGAAGTTCAGCGAGCGACCCATCTGGAAGCCCAGGCCATTACCGACGAGCAGGAACGGGATGTCGTTGAGGGTGTGCGAGTTCCCCTTGCCCAGCTCGTTGGTCCAGATGATCGTCGTGTGGTCGAGCATGCTCCCCTCGCCGCCCGGCTCGGGGGTGTCGGCCAGCCGTCGGGTGAGGTAGGCAAGCTGCTGGCAGAACCACGTGTTGATCTTCGTCAGCTTCTCCTGCGACTCCTCGTTCAGGTCCGGGTCGTGCGAGAGGGAGTGATGGCTCTCCTCGATCCCTAGCCAGTTCATGCGGGCGCTGCCGACCGAGTTCGTGAACTGCAGGGTCGCGACCCGGGCCATGTCGTTGACGAAGCTGTTGACCAGCAGGTCGATCTGCATGGTGCTGAGCTTCGGCATGTTGTCGTTCTCGTCGCGGACGCCCGGCTCCAGCTCGGGGACGTCGCGCGTGGCCTGCTGGGTCTCGGCGGCCTTCAGGTCGCGCTCCATCTGGCGGACGAAGGTCGCGTGCTCTTCCAGCAACCGTCGGTCCTCGGTGCTGGCGAGCGACTCGACCCGCTTGATGTCCCGGGCCACATCGTCGAGCACGCTCTTGAGCGTCTCCTGGTCCTGCACCTGGCCGTAGAGCTTGGCGAACATCTGGTACGGGTCGCTGATCGGCGCCACGGGCTGGTTCGGCCCGCCGTAGACCCAGCGGGTCCAGGGGTCGGCACGGTCGGGCACGCAGACGCCGAACTCCAGCGAGCCGAACCGCGTCTCCGATTCCGGGCGGCCCTGCAGGTAGTTCTTGACCTCCTGGTCGATCGAGATCCCGCTGGCCCAGCCGGCCGGCGTGTCCGAGCCGCCCTGGATGTTCCCCGGGAACAGCTCGATGCCCGTCAGCAGGCAGCTCATCCCGCGCATGTGGCCGTCGCCGTCGCCGCGGATCTTGTTCGAGATCCCCTTGAGGAACAGCAGGCGGTCCTGGAACGACTCCAGCGGCTGGACGATCTCCTTGAGGGTGAAGTTCTCGCCCTCCTCGTCCGGCCAGAAGGCCGACGGCACGGTCCCGTTCGGACTGAACATGAAGACGAGCCGCTGTTTGCGGGCCGGCTCGCCGTCGCCGGAGGCGCGGGCCAGGCTCGGCAGGTTCCCCAGGAACGGCAGCACGGCGGCCGAGACGCCGAGGTCCCGGAGAAACGCCCTGCGGCTGCGATGGTGCATGAGCTGGTTCCTCGTCATGTTCCGTGCCACCTTCTCGGGCCGGGCCACGCCCTCCAGGGCGGCGACCTTCGCGATCTCCACGACCAGCTTCTGGATGTTGTAGTCCGACGTCTCGAACGCCTTGGTCAGCGCGTCGAGCGTCTTGCGGCCGTACGCTTCCGGCGGCTGCTTGGCGATGTGCTGGAACAGCTGCATCGTCGAAGCCGCGGTGCGCCTCGGGGTTGGTCGCGGCGTACTCGGCCAGGTCGCGGGCGCCGGCCAGCGGGACCTCATCACCGGCGGCCGTCGTGTAGACCGACGTGGCGTCGACCGGCCGGCCCTTGTCCTCGACCCGGTACCGGCCCACGGCGTCGTAGTTTTCGAGGCTGAAGCCCAGCGGGTTGATGATGCTGTGGCAGCCCATGCAGTTCGTCGGGCTTGGTCAGCTCGGTGACCTTCTCGCGCATGGTCATGTGCGGGTCGAACCGGCCGTCCATGAACTGGATGGCCTTCGGCGGCGGCTTCAAGGACCGGCCCAGCAGCTTCCGCGTGGCGAAGACGCCCCGGTGGATCGGCGAGCTGGAGGCGTGGTACGCCAGGCCGGAGAGCAGCAGCGGGTGCGTCACGATGCCCGGCCCGGTGCTCCGGGTCCTGAGCTTGACCTCGTGGAAGCGCGCCGTCGTCCGGCACCTCGACGCCGTAGAACTCGGCCAGCCGGTCGGTTCATAGCAGGTCGCCGGCGAGCAGCAGCTCGCGGTAGTCGGAGTCCTCGCTCCAGACGACCTCCTGGAGGAACAGGTCGAGCGAGGTGCGCAGGTCGGAGACGATCGCCTCGTCGAAGCCCGGGAAGTCTCCGCGTCCTTGACGAGGTCCTCGGCCTCGTCGAACGGCAGCCATTGGTGGAAGAAGTCGTCAACCTTCGCCCGCGCCCGCGGGTCGGCGAGCAGCCGGCGGGCCTGCCGCTCGACCTCCTCCGGCGTGTGGAGCTTGCCCTCGGCGGCGGCCTTCAGCAGCTCCGCGTCGGGCAGCGAGTCCCACAGCGCCAGCGCCAGCCGGATGGCGACGTCGTGATCGTCCACGCCCTCCGATGCCGAGCCTCCGGGTAGAGGAACCGCGGCGACATCAGCACCAGGATGACCGTCTGCTTGACGGCCGTCTCCAGGTCCTCGGCCCCGTCGAACCGGTCGTCAACGAAGAATCGCCGCTGGTCGTCGGTCAGTGGGCGGCGGAAGGCCCGTTCGGCGAACCGGCGGCAGAAGTCGCGGACCTTGGCCTCGCGGTCCTTGGCGTCGACCTCGTCCCCGGCCAGCCGGTTGATCCGGGCGGCGACGGTGCTGGCGACCTCGATGGCCGCATAGGTCGCCGCCTCGTCCCAGGCCTTCGAGACCGACGTGCCCCGCTCGTAGCCGGCGCTGCCGTCGTCGGGCGGGAACGGGGTGGTGACGACCATCGTCGGCGGCACCGACTTCGGCGCCAGGCAGCGGTTCGGGCACGACTTCCGAGGCCCCGTGCGGGGGCCGCCAGCGCAGCTCGATCGACGCGGTCCTGTCCTTGAACTTGAAGAAGTCGAGCCGGATCGGGTAGGCCCGGCCGCCCAGCAGGCGAATCGCGTCGCGGTGCTCCATCACCTCGCCGCCGGAGGCGACCCAGGCGTCGATCAGCGGCGTCTCCGGGTCGTTGACCCAGAGCCGGCTGCCGTTCTCGGTGGCCAGGACGAACTCGTAGTCGCCGGTCTCCGGGGCGATCAGCACGCCCTCCCACCGGACCGAGAACTCCTCGGCGTTCTTGATCTTCTCCCGGTCGGGCGTGCCCTCGCCTTACAGTCGAAGTCGATGCGGGGGTCGACCCGCTCGAAGGCCCGTTCGTTGCGCCGGAACTTGCCGGGTCTTGTAGTACTCGCCGGAGAGCCCGCGGTCGTCGTCCGGCCAGCCCTGGCCGGTGAAGGCGGCGATCAGGTCGGCGATGCTGTTCTCGTACTGCCGGACGGTCAGCCGAGACAGCTCGATCCGGGGCGGCGTGTTGCGGGCCTTGGCCTCGGCGGAATAGACCAGTCGTACAGGTAGTCGGCGACCTTCTCGGCGTCCTCGCCGGTGCAGTCCTCGGGGAAGCCGTCGGGCATCGTGTCGTTGACGATCTTGACCAGTTCCTCGAGGGTGCGGTCGCCCTTGAGCGGCTCGCCGTGGGCGTCGACCAGGTCGCACGCCGCCGTCGCCGTGGCAGTCGGCGCACATCTGGCGATAGATCGCCTCGCCGCTGGGTCGGTCGCCGCCGTCGAGCCCTTCGGCTCGCGACGCCGGCGCGATCAAGGCCATGAGACCGATCACCAGCGCCCCAGGCCCGAGCCCATGCGCAGGGCAAGCCCACGCCTTTGTATTCCAGGATGTCCAGCCGGGCATGTCGGTCCTCGGTGGGCTTGGCAGGAAGGAGTGTCTCGCACAGGACGGTGGCCAGGAGGGACGGCCGTAGCCGCGATGCCACCGTATCACTCTCGCAAGCCGGGCCGCTCCACTCTAGATCTTGCACCCTCAGGGCGATTCCCGGACTTGCACACCCTATTGTAACCACGCGGCGATGCCGGGTTCAACCGTTTGCCAACCTTGAGCCTTCGCCTTGCGCGCGATGACCGCCCACGACGCATCAGGTGGGGCAAGGCTCGCCATCCCGGGGGGTGCGGACGCGGCCCGGCGTCGGATGACATGGGGACTACGGGCCTGGGGCGCAATCCCGGCGCGGGATGTTGACGGGATGTCTCGAAATCAGAGGAGTTCGGATCGCGAGGCCGCCACGCCGTTCGGCCCTTGGGACCGTTTCGGGGCGGGGTCGTCGATGAGTTCGAGGCGCGGACAGCCCCGCGATCCGCATTGCGCTTGAGAAGAGGAAGGAGGCGGCGTCGTGAGGGGTTTCGCCGGGTCGTACAGTGCGCGGAGGCCCTCAACAGAGGGGCGAACCCCTCGGCCAACGGACCGCCCCTTGTGATCGGTTAGAACGCCGTCGCCGACGGCGTTATGGTCGCGGCCTGGGGGCCCGAACGGGGCACGGCTCGGGACGACGAGCCGGTCGCATGGGTGGCATCGAGGCCATCGTGACCCGAGGCGCGGTCGGTGCCAACGGCCGGTCGTCATGCCAGCCGGCCCGCATCCCGCGACGGTGCCAGGCGGCCACGGCCACGCCGGCCAGCACCACCAGATCGACCATCGCGACCCGACTCGCCGACTCCAACCAGGGGCCGGTCGTCGATGGCGACGCCACCTCGATCAGCAGCGGCAAGAGCAGGACCAGGCACCCCAGGCCCAGACGGACAGAACGATCGCGCATGGCCACATCGCCCCACGATCTGAAGCCTCCGTGCCCTGGATTGACCGGTTGCTCCCACCGGTTCGACATCCTCACCGTTATCAATTTTAAGACGTCCTTTCGCCAAGACAAACCATTTTTTCGCCTAAACCAGAATTTCTCAAGGTTTTTCTTCGCGAGGTGGGTCGATGAGGCGTCGGAGCATTCGGCCCCGCTTTCTGGGCAGTTTCGGGCGGCCGAACTCGGGCAAACGGGGTTCGAACTGGGGCCAGGTCAACACGGTCAGGCACGAATTATCCTGCAAGATGGCGACAAGCATCTTGTCTTGATAAGCCGCCAGGATGGCGACCGCCCCGTTGGCCGGGTTCTGCCCGAGGCGCCTGGTGCGTGCCAGGGCCGAGCGCAGGGCGTTCTCGGCGGCCTCGACCGCGTCCGGGGCACCGGCCCAGAACCGTTCGAGGAACCGATCGAGGGCATGCCGCGTCAGCCGCACGCCGCTGTGATCACGCTGGCCAGCCGGGGCCGTCATGGTGTCGGCACCCATAGGATATCGGTCATCGGGGCGTCGTCCCTGATCCTATTCCCGGTTCCGAACCGAGCCCGAGCGGCCCCCAGAGCGCCTGTCCCAGCAGCACCAGCCCGATCACGATCAGGCCGACGTGGACGTAAGCAGAAACGGACCTCTCGCCAATCGCCGATTCGCCGCCCGGCCCAGCACGGTCGCCAGCAGGACCGCGGGCAGAGACAGGAGATAGTAGCGGGTGACGGCCGAGACCCAGAGGCCCGCCAGCCAGTAACCAACCATGCCGGCCAGGCTGGCGGGCAGGAAATACCCTTGCAGGGTCGCCCGGAAGCGCTCCGGGGACCAGTGTCGCAGGGTGCCGTAGACCACCAGCGGCGGTCCGTTCATGCCATAGGCGCCTCCCAGCACCCCGGCGGCGAACCCGAACAGCCACGCCAGGCGATCGTCGTTCAACGCAGGCCGGTTCCGACGGGCCAGGCGGTCGGTCGAGAAGGCGACGAGGACGATCGCGAGCACCGCCTTGACGACCGGCTCGGCAACCCTCGTCAGCAGCAACAACCCGATCGGGGTGCCGACCAGAGTTGAGAGCACCAGCCGCCACGCGCGACCCACATGCACCTGACGCCAGTCCCGCGCGAGGACCACCCCGGCCACCGTGATCGAGACCAGCACGGCCAGCGGCACTGCCACCTCAACCGGGACCATCAACGCGAGCAAGGGCACCGCCACCAGGGCCTCGCCGAACCCGAACGTTGAACGGATGAGGGTGGCCAGGAAGATCACGGCCGGCACGGCGATTGTGGTTTCGACCATATCCATGTCGTTCGGGCAACCGCGTCCGAAGAGACTGGCGACCGCCGGGCCCTTCAGGTCGTTTTTTGGCGTGCCCGGGGTCGCGCTCGCACCGATCGCGGGGGATCGGTGCGAGTTGAGGCCCTTTGATGGATGAAACCAGCTCCGCTCACTTCGCGGCGGCCTTCTGCATGACCTTGCCGGTGGCGGCCCACTCGACGCCCCGGCGGAGCCATTGCTGGAAGACCGGGTCGGACATCGCGTTGACGTCGTGGCCCAGGGCGATGTTGAAGACGCGGCCGTCGCCGTACTGGTTCACCCAGATGACCGGCTCGTCCTTGCCGGTGCCCCTGGGCTTCTCGGGGTCGGAATAGGCGGTCGCCAGGACGGTGTTTCCCTCGACCATCTTCGAGTTCTGGTACAACTCGTCGGTGGCGTGGACGAACTGATCGGGCAGACCGCGCGAGATCGGGTGGTCGGCGTCGGTCTTCTTGACGGTGTAGACGTGCGCCGGGCCGTGGAAGCCCTGGGAACGCCAGCCGCCGCCGATCAGCCGCTCGTACTCATCCCAGTCGGGGAAGGCCGACGAGGCGAAGTGGTAGACGACCAGCCCCTTGCCCCCCTTGACGGCCTCGACCAGCGCCTGGCGGTTCCCGTCGGACCATTTGGTGTCGTCGCTCGCCTTGTCGGACTCCCGGTAATTCAGGAGCAGGACGTCGTAGCCGACGAGGTTCTCGGTGGTCAGGTCCCTGGCCGGCCGGGTCGTCACCTGGACGTGGACCTTGTCCGGCACCTCCAGGATGTCCCGGAGCATCTCGCTGACGGCCTGCCAGTCGTGGCCGCGGTGGTCGCCGGTGATGACCAGCACGTTGATCGGGTTGTCGTCCGCGGCCCGCGTCGGGGACGGGGCCAGCGCGGCGACGGCCAGCAGCGTTGCGGCCAGCAGCGCGCAGGTGTTGAGGAATCGTCGCATGGTGATGGATCTCCCTGGGGTTCGCGTGTGTGCGGCGTGCGAAGCGATCCGGAACCGGAAGGCGGCTCGCGCCGGGCGGTCTCCGGACCTCGCGGCGCATATGCTAAACAGATGACCGGGGCCGGGAAAGGGCCGAGGCCACGTCGTCCCGCGCGACCCGGCAACGCGAAACGGCCGGGGAGGCGTTCCCCCGGCCGTTCGTTCGGTTCTCGGACAGGGCGGCGTTCGGCACCCACCTGCTCGGTGGCACGTTCCCGCGCCAAGCCGGATCACACGAGGAAGGGGTTGGTCCCGGTCCCCGGTTGCTGCGACGGGAACAGCGGGTTGGTCCCGGTCCCCGGAGGCTGCGACGGGAAGAGCGGGTTGGTCCCGGTCCCCGGTTGTAGCTGCGACTGTCCCGGGTAGAACGGGTTGGTGCCGGTCCCCGGCTGGGTCGGGTTGAAGCCGAAGTTGGTGTTGAAGTCTCTCGTGAACGAACCCGTGGTGGTGTCCAGGATACTGCCGAAATTGTTCTGCAGGTTGGCCTGATCGAGGTTGAACTGATTCAGCAGGTTCGTGTTGGCCGTGCTGATGCCGCCAAGGGCCGTCTGGAAGTTGGTGTTGAAGGTGTTGATGCCGGTGGTCATGTTCAACGGGTCGAAGTTGGTGACCGCGTCATTGAAGACCGTGTTGACGTTCGTGAAGGCGTTGTCGAAGGTGCCGGCCCGGTTGGTGATCGCCGTGCCGAAGTCCCGGAAGCCCTGATTGAAGTGCGCCCTGGACCTGGGTCGCGGCATTCTGGAACGGCAGGCCGAACCGGGAGAAGCTGCCCGTGAAGGCGTTGAGCTGCCCGGCGAACGCGTTGTTGACATTGGCCAACTGATTGTTCAGGTTCGCGAGAGACCCGTTGGCGAAGTTCGTGAACCGGTTCTGGAAGCCGGTCAGGTTCATCGGCGTGACCGCCCCGGTGCGGTTGATGTTGTTGACGAACTGGTTGCCGAACCGGGTCAGGTTCTGGTTCAACAGGGTATTGAGCCGGCCGGCCTGCTGGTTCGCGATCGTCGCGGCACGGGCCTGGAAGTTCTGGAACTGGGTGTTGAAGCGGTTCACCCCACTCATGAACTGGTTAAAGGCGTTGAGCTGGGCGACGCGGTCGGTGATGCCGAGGTTTCCGGGGAAACCGACCGCCGCCTGCCGTGCCGGGGCCACCGCCGCCGCCAGGGTGCCCGTCATGCCGAAGGTGGCCGGAACCACGCGCTCGTCGAGCGAGTCGAAATTCGGCCGATAGTCTCTCTTCTTATGCGTGCGTGCCATCGTTGGTGTTCATCATTCTGGAGAATGGAATGGCCTCCGTTGCGGTTCGCCGCCCCCCCAAACCGGGAGGCGGGCAAGCCGTCCTGGCTCACTGGAACAATTCTACCGCATATCCCATACCATGACCGGCAGAATCCTTGATAACTGTACGACTCCAAGAGACGGCCGTATCACTGGCCTTCCCCGTGCTCCTCGGCGAGCCACGACGCGGGAACGCCGACGTGCTCCTGAAGAACCGGCTCGTCCCGGCGGCCCGGCGCATCGACGCGCGCGGGGCTCGACGATACAATCGCCCTCATGAACGTACTCGTGATCGCCAGCAACGGCCTGCACCTGGGGTTCCTCGGGGCCTATGGCAACGCCTGGATCGAGACGCCGAACCTCGACCGCCTGGCGGCCGAGGGGGTCGTCTTCGACCATCACTATCCCGAGAACCTGACCACCCTGCCGACCCGTCGGAGCTGGTGGACCGGCCGCTACGGCTTCCCCAACCCCGACGACGGCTGGACCCCGCTGCGCCCGACGAGCGCACCCTGCCCGACTTGCTCTGGAACGCCGGCGTCCGCACCGCCTTGATCTCCGACGTCCCCTACCTTCGCGACCCCTCGTACGGCTTCGCCCGAGGCTTCGACGACGTCGCCTGGGTCCGCGGCTCGGGTTACGACCCGGTC
The DNA here is from genome assembly GCA_963779675.1 of uncultured Isosphaeraceae bacterium. Lineage (GTDB taxonomy): Bacteria > Planctomycetota > Planctomycetia > Isosphaerales > Isosphaeraceae > CAVZZM01. The sequence goes on along the minus strand of CAVZZM010000005.1, from coordinate 205,117 downwards.
GTCCCCGCTGGCGACCCCAGGGCCGTTGCCGTGCGCATCGAGGACGAGCCGGGCCTGCGGCTGCCGCCCGAGGACGACCCGGACCGCGACCTCTGGGTCGGCCGCTGGGAGCAGCTCCTCCGCAACCGGGCCGCTCTGGGGCTCCACGCAGGAGGAGAACACCGGCGGCCGCGCGGACCGTCGATGCCGCGATCGACTGGCTCGACCGCCGGGGCCGAGGCGCCGCCCCCTTCCTGCTCTGGCTCGACCTGTTCGCCCCGCACGGCCCCTGGGACCTGCCCCGCGCCGTACCGCGACCTCTACGCCGCCGCCGAGCCCGACGAGTTCGAGATGGGCGAGGAGGGCGACCTCGCCGAGGACGAGGAGGAGGACGAGAACCTCGACCTCGAGGAAATCCCCGCCCTGATCGACGTGCCGGCCGGCGCCGTCGGCGATGTGCTCGACGAGGCCGAACTCCTGCGCCTGCGACGCACCTACGCCGGCGCCGTCACGCTGCTCGACGCGCAGCTCGGCCGCCTGTTCGACGCCCTGCGACAGTCCGGCCGGCTCGACGACACCCTGGTCGTCTTCACCGCCGACCAGGGCGAGCCGCTCGGCGAGCACGGCTACGTCCGCCGGTTCCGCCCCTGGCTGTACGAGGAGCTGATCCACACCCCCCTGATCGTCCGCCTGCCCGGCGGCGAGCACGGCGGCGACCGGCACCAGGCGATCGTCCAGACCGTCGACCTGCTTGCCGACGGTCCTCGCGGCCCTGGGCCTGCCCCCCGCCGAGACCGTCCACGGCCACGACCTGCTCCCCCTGATCCGCGGCGAGCAGACGAAGCTCCGCGACTACGCCTGCCTGGGCATGGACGTCGAGGAGTTCGCCATCCGCACCCACCACTGGCACCTGACCGTCCCGGTCGAGGCCGACCCCGACGACCCGCCCCGCCCCCCCGAGCTCTACCGCAAGCCCGAGGACCGCTGGGACGCAGAACGACGTCGCCGACCAGCACCCCGAGGTCGCCGACCACCTCGAACTGACCCTCCGCCGCTTCGCCGCCGCCGTCGCCCGCGACGCCCTCGACGACCTCCCTCCCCTGCGCGAAGTCGCCCGCCTCGGAGGGGATTAGGACGATCCCGACCGGCCCGTTCCCCCGCGATCTGGTCCAGGAGTGATGGGAACCGGAGCAAACCGCGTGAAGGTCCTGCTCATCAACCCCCCGTACCAGACCGCCACCTCCAACTTCGGGGTGGGTCATCAGGTCCCGCTCGGCTTGCTCATGATCGGCGGTCCCCTGCGCGACGCCGGCCACGAGGTGACGCTGCTGGATGCGGAATGCCGGCGGCTGAGCCTGTCGGCGGTCGTGCGCGAGGTCCGGCGCCGGGGCCCGGACGTGGTGATGACCGGCCATGCCGGCTCGACCCCCGCGCATCCCGTCTGCATGCGCCTGCTGCGAGCGATCAAGGCGAGCTGCCCGGACGTGATCACCGTCTACGGGGGCGTCTATCCGTCCTACCACGCCGCCCGCATCCTCGACGAGGAACCGGCGGTCGACCTCATCGTCCGGGGGGAGGGCGAGGCGACCACCCTGGACCTCGTCGGCGCCCTGGAATCCGGCGGGAGGCCCGCCGGGAGAGCACCTGGCCGGCGTCCCCGGCATCGCCTACCGGGCGGATGGGGACGTGGTCCTCACGGACACCCGACCGCCGATCCCGAACCTCGACGACTGGCGGGTCGGCTGGGAGCTGATCGAACGCTGGGACGATTACCAGTGCTTCGGTCTGGGACGGGCGGCGATCGTCCAGTTCTCGAGAGGCTGCCCGCACCGTTGTACCTACTGCGGGCAGCACGGTTTCTGGGTCAAGTGGCGCCATCGGAGCCCAGAAACGCTCGCCGACGAGATCGAGTGGCTGTACCGGGCCCACGGGGTCCGCTTCATCACGCTGGCCGACGAGAACCCGACCACGCTCAAGGACCAGTGGCGGTCGCTCCTGGAGGAGATCCGGGCGCGGAACCTCCCCGTCCAGTTCTTCGCCACGATCCGGGCGACCGACATCGTCCGGGACCGGGACATCCTCCCTCTCTACCGCGAGGCGGGCATCCTTTACGTCCTGATGGGGATCGAATCGACCAGCGACGCGGTGCTCCAGCAGGTCCGCAAGGGCTCGACTACTCGTGAGGACTTCCAGGCGTGTCGCCTGCTGAAGGAGCACGGGATCTTCTCAATCATCGGCCACATCGTCGGGTTCGGCGACGAGAACTGGTCCACCTTCCGCACCGCGTTTCGCCAGCTTCGACTCTACGACGGCGACTACCTGAACGCGATGTACGTGACCCCGCACTCCTGGACGCCGTTCGGCGAGGAGGCGCGGGGACGCGGGTTGGTTCAGCCCGACCAGGCGAAGTGGGACTACCGGCATCAGGTCCTGGCCCAGAAGGCCCTGCGCCCTGGCAACTGTTCCTGGCGGTGAAGTGGCTGGAACTCGCCTTCCACCTGAGCCCGGGGCGGCTGTGGGCGATCCTCCGGGATCGCGACCGGTCCCGGCGCCGGCAGCAGTTCTGGGTGTTCCGGCACATCGCCCTCGTCTGGCTCGCCGAGGTCGTCGAGTTCCTCTTCCGGACCTCCTTCGCGAGCCCGCCTCTGTCCCCGGCCGATCGGGAAAACTCGATCCGGGGCGAGCGCCCGGCGGATCACCCACCCGGAGAGGTTCCTCACGATTCGCGAGATGGGCGTCGTGATGGCGTCCCGATCTCCAACTCGCGTTCCGATTTTTGATCGCATCTCGATAGCAGGCCAGCGGTTCCGTCCGATGGGTTCCTCTGAAAATCCCCCCACCATTTTCATGGGGTCGGGTGAACGAAATCGACGGTCATGACAGTTCGTTTCGCAAAAACCTCTGGACGGTCCATCCGGGACACTTCCGATCCGCTGAACAATGTGGAGTTTCGCACGCGATCGCATGTGCGATGGGGGGATCCGGTCCCGGTTCGTCGCGACACCCGAACCCAATCCGGGTACGGCCCGGAGGCACCCTTCGGTGATCCGTCTTACCAGGGAACATACGGACGACGAACGCCCGGCCCCCATCGCGACGGGGGCCTGAGAAGTAATATCGCGGATCGTCGCCCCGGTCTTCACCAAACGGCGACGAGGCCCATCGCGACGCGCGACTTCCCCAGGAACACGACGGCAGACATCAACGGCAGACATCAACGCATCCACGGACCACGCGGGCTCGCGAGCCGCTCGGGTTCACCGGGTCGCCCCGATTGACCGGGGCCTGGATCACTCGTCCCATAGGTTGCAACTTAAGGAACGACTCTCCTGGAAAGCCGGGCAGTCTGGGTGGCCGGGGCAAAGCGCAGTGCGTCCCGGACGGCGTTGGGAAGGCGGTGCCGTCCCTCGCCGGGGCACGAAGACTATGCTCCAGCCACCCAGACGACTTATTTTGAGGACGTTTTGAGTACGTTTGATCAGGAACCCACCTTAAGTTGCAGCCTATGGGGCCTGGTTCACTCGTCCCAGTTGGGATACTGCTCGGGCGCCTTGCCGTGGCTCTCCAGGATGCGGGGGCGCGTCCTGGTCCTGGCGTCGGGGGGATCGATGCGTTCCAGCGTGACGTTGAAGTGCCAGTTGTCGCCGAAGTCGTAGAGTAAGTCCATCGACTGGCCCGGCTCGAGCGGCAGCGTGCCGATCATCACCTCATCGGCCCAGGGCCCTCATCCATCATCGGGTGACCGACCGTGACCTCGGCCCCCAGGCGGTTGCGAAACGAGAACTCGTACAGGTGGTCGCTGTCGAACTCCACGGAGTGGAGGATCATGTCGACCAGGTCGTCCAGGGTGGCGTCGGCCGGCATGGCGATCAGTGCGCCAGAGCTTGTCCAGCGAGACCCGGAACACGAACACGCCGTCGCGGGCCTCCGGCCCCGGAAGTTCCAGGTTTTCCCGCCACTCCGGGAAGTACGGCTGAAAGAACGGCTGCCACTCACCGAATCGAGGCAGGTTCCACTCTCCGTCCGCTCGCTCCTCATCCTCATCCTCGCCTTCGCCCTCAACACCATCGTCGTCGTCATCCTCGTCTTCAGCTTCGAGGTAATCCCTCATCGACAGGATCGAGACCTCTCCCGCTGGTTCCTCGACGTCCTCGTCGTCGTCCCGTTCCGGTAACGCCTTGAACTCGGCGACGGCGAGCCGGGTGAACAGGGCATCGCCGAACGGGGTGAGCGCGACCCCGGCGGGCCTCCAGGGCGCGACCGGAGGGGACGGCCGCTCGACCGTCACGAACCCGAACAGGTCCATCAGGGCCAGCACATAGAAATCATGGCCGATCCCGGAGAAGTAGATTTCATGGGGCTTCGAGAGATCGAACCGGCGGGCGTTCCCCTGGAGCAACCGCCAGGCTTGCAGGCAAAGCAGGAGTTGGTCCCCCCAGAACGAGCCCCGCTCCCCGACCATCTCCGGGCGGCCAAACCGCAGCCAGGCTTCCAGCAGGTTGAAGTATTGCTCGGTGGGATTAAGCTGCTCCCACTGCATGCGCATCTCCGGGTCGAGAACCAGGCGGGCCTTGCCGCCCGCCCCCTCGACCCGGCTGAGGCCCGAGGCCCGTAGCACGAGGTTCAACCCTTGCAGGTACGGGTGGGACCGGACCTGCGGCCGCTTGAGTCGCAGGTTCAGGGGACGGCTCAGGCGACGGTCCAGCTCGCCGATGAACTTCATCGGCAGCAGGTGGTGCTTCCCCCCCGCCTCGACCCCCCTGTCACCCACGAAATCCAGGATCACCTGAAAGTCGCGCAGGATCGGCCCGGGCTGCTCGTCGGTGATGACCTGGCCCCGGAGAACCTGCTCGCACTCCGGGGTCAGCGTGATTTCGTTCATCCGCATCCCCTTTTGATCCGGGCGATCCGAGAGGCCCCTCGGTGGTTTGACTCGATCATACGAGGATTCGCGGTCGCGACAACACGCCAGCGATCGTGGCCCTTCGCCGTGCCGCGCACTCGATCTCGGAACCAGGGAACACGCCTTCTCTCCATCTTATCCTGGTCGAGTACTGTTCGCCGCAGGGCCATTCCGGGGCCCGGGCCGTGCGCCAGCCGGCCCTCGCGAACCGGTCCGACTTCGACACCCGGGCCGCCGGGAAGATCGCCAAACTCGTTCCCCTGGGCCGCTGGCAGGGCCCCGAGGACGTCGCCGCGATGGCCGTCTTCCTCGCCTCCCCCCGCGCCGCCAACATCACCGGACAGGCCGTCAACGTCGACGGCGGATACGTGATGCGCGGGTGAGGATGGACGACTCCTCACGAGGTGACCCGACAGCGCGAGGCCCAGTCGCTTGCCCGTCGTCTTCTTGCTGTGCCATCATTGTGGTTTGCCGGGGCGCGCCCCCTGATAATGGCCCTCTCCCATGCACATCATGTCGAGGTGACGCCATGCCGCGGACGCATCGTCTCATCTGCTCAGCCCTGGTTGGTCTGGGCGTGTCGTCTCGCATGATGGTCATGGCAGCGGATGAGCCGCTCGTTCTCGATCGTTCCACGACCACGACGGCCGACGATTCGGAGACGGGTCGCCGCTGGGCGGTGGTCATCGGCGTCGAGGACTACATCGACCCGACCATCCCCGACCTGAGGTATTGCGTCGACGATGCGAAGCTCGTCGCCGAGCGGCTGGCCGAACGGGGTGGCTATGATGCGGACCACATCCTGCTGGTGACCGACGACCAGCCCAGGAACCACCTGCGGCCCTTCGGCGCAACGTTGCGCGTCCAGGTCCGCAACTGGCTGCTCAACGCCGCCGAGGGGGACACCGTGCTGGTCTTCTTCTCGGGCCACGGCTTCCTCGACGACCGGGGCCAGGGCTTCCTCGCCCCCGCGGACTGTCAGAAGGCGAACCTGGGCCTGACCGCCCTGCGGACCGACGAGCTTCGCGACATGCTCCGGCAGTGCAAGGCGACCCGCAAGGTTCTCCTGCTCGACTGCTGCCACGCCGGGGGCGAGAAGGGGGACGTCGACCCCGGGCCGTCGTCGCAGGAACTGGGCGCGTCGTTCGCGCAGGCCGAGGGCCTGGTCACGCTGGCCAGTTGCCGCCGGCAGGAGACGTCGGTGGAGTGGCCCGAGAAGGGCCACGGCCTGTTCACCTACTTCCTGGCCGAAGGACTTTCGGGCGCCGCGGACGCCGACCGCAACGGGATCGTCGATAACGACGAACTGTACAACTACACGCTCGACCAGGTCCGCATCATGGGCCAGAAGGAACTCGGCGTGGTCCAGACGCCGATCCGGCTGATCGGCGAGGACGTGATCGGCCGCTTCGCCCTGGCGCGGGTCGCCGCCGCGGTTCCCCCGGCTTCCGTCGCCCCGGCGATGGTCGCCCCCGCCGCCATCCCAGCCCCCGCGATGGTGCGGCTGGCGGCCCGGTTCACGATCCGCGAGGGGGGCAATGACGGCCCCCCGGTATCGGGCGCCGAGGTGGAACTGCTTCATCGGTCGGCCGATGACGAGCCGCCGACGAGCCTCGGTCGTGGCCGCAGCGACGAGGCCGGCGCCGTGGGGTTGAACGTGGCCCTGACCCCCGACCAGCGCGACGCCGGTACGTTCCTGGTCCGGGTCGATCACGCCGAGAAGACCCGCGAATGGCCCCTGCCCTCATTCCCGACCACCACGTCGTGGAGTCTGTATGTCGATCCCGCGCGGGAGATCACCAACTCGATCGGCATGAGACTGGTTCGGATCGAGCCTGGCTCGTTCACGATGGGTTCCAGCAATGCCGACCTGGCGCGGGTGCGTGAACTCGTCCCGACAATCGAGGAAGAATGGATCGCGGATGAGCAGCCTCCTCACCCTGTTCGCATCACAAGGCCGTTCTATCTGGGCGTCCACGAGGTGACGCAGGGGCAGTATCGAGCGGTGATGGGCGAGAACCCCAGCCAATTCCAGGGGTCGGACGACATGCCGGTTGAAAGGGTTTCCTGGGAGAACGCGGTGGCGTTCTGCGAGCGGCTGACGGCAAAGGAGGGTGGTCGACTCAGGTATCGGCTGCCGACGGAGGCGGAGTGGGAGTACGCCTGCCGGGCGGGCTCGACGACGTTGTACAGCTTCGGGGAGGATCTGTCCCGGTTGGACGAATACGCCTGGTATGCGGGCAACACGGGCGGTGTCCCGGATGGCAAGCCCCAGCCGGTGGGCCAGAAACTACCCAATGGATGGGGTTTGCACGATATGATGGGCAACGTCTCGGAATGGTGCGCGGACCGATACGACAAAGCCTATTACGCAAAGTCGCCGCAAACCGATCCGACCGGCCCATCAGAGGCGTCGGGACAGGTACTCCGGGGGGGCGGCTGGACCGATACCTTGGGGTTCTGCCGCCCGGCGGACCGCAACTGGACCTCGCCGAGGATGCGGCTTTCCACCCTGGGCTTCCGCGTGGCCGCAGACGTCTCGACGAAGATCGAGGCGAGGAAGGCCGAGGCGCCGGGCCTGTCTCGACATCACCGTCGTCGGACATGAAGAAGGCCGACGGGAAGCCTGAGGTGTCACCTCCCCCGCAGCGGGCCTACATAGGGATTCGCCCCTCGTACGGCGAGGAGGTCGAGGGGGTCAAGCTCGACGGCGTCTCCGGAGGCAGCCCCGCCGAGAAGGCTGGTTTGAAAGGCGGCGACATCATCGTCGGCTTCGGCGGCGAGCCCGTGCAGAACATCGAGGACTTCATGGCCAGCCTGGTCAGGTACAAGCCGGGCGACGAGGTCGACGTCGTGGTGGATCGTTACGGCCAGAAGATGACCCTCAAGGTTCAGCTCGGTGCCGGCCGCTAGGAGCGGGTCGGCATCCGAACCGCCGCCGAATCGCGGGCGATCTCGCAGGTCGCGGTTGGCAGACGCGAGAAGTGTCGTCCTCCAGAGTTCACTCCGCCGCTGCGGTTGCTGTTCCCGGTGGAGCGGAGTTGAGCGGGCCCGAGACTGGGCGAGTCAGACCTGTAGGTCAGGTTTCGGCCTGACGTTGGACAGAGGCGCGTCGACGAGGAGTGTCCAGTTGAGGGTTGCTCGACAAGCGGCCGGGGTTCGTCCGCAGGTGGTGGCCGGCTGATGGCCCTGGGCCGCAATGCCCGACTGCGGAAGTTTGCTACAATCGGGTTGGTCCTGCACGTGTCCGGCTCGGAGATTTTAATGGCCACGATCGAATCGCCACCCCATGCCCCGGAGACCATCGCCGACTTGCTCAGGAGGCTGGGAAACGTGTCGGCCGCTCGCGTCCGACTGCAACCGCCGCCTGGAACGGCCAGCGAGCGGGATGTGGTCGACACGCACCAGCGGGAGCGTCGGCTGTGCGAACTGGTCGAGGGGGCCCTGGTGGAGAAGACGATGGGCTTCGAGGAATCACAACTGACCATCTCGCTCATCATCATCCTGGGCACCTTCGTCAAGCAGCACGACCTGGGCATCATGGCCGGTGCCGATGGCCCGCTCCGGCTGTTTCCGGGCCTCGTTCGCATTCCCGACATCTCGTTCATCTCCTGGGACCGACTCCCCGGTCGCAAGAGCCCGAAGGCGCCGATCCCGGACCTCGCCCCGGACCTGGCCGTCGAGGTGCTGAGCAAGGGGAACACCAAAGGGGAGATGACCCGCAAGCTCAGGGAGTACTTCGAGGCCGGCACCCGACTGGTCTGGCTGATCGATCCCAGGGCGCGGACCGTGCGCGTCCACGAGGCGCCGAGGCGGTCGGTCCTGCTCGGTCCTGAGGACACGCTCGACGGCGGCGACGTGCTGCCGGGGTTCGCGCTGCCGTTGCGCGAACTGTTCCCGGCAGAAGGCCGTTGAGCCAGGCACGCCGTGGGGATCAGCCCAGGCCGTTCGCGGCGGGCTCGTCGAGCAGCCAGGTGACGCGCCGGGGGGGGCCTTCTGGAGCATCGAGGCGGGAAGCGCCGCGGTGATCGGGCCGTTCAGGGCGGCGGCGACGGCCTCGGCCTTCGCCGGGCCGAAGGCGAGGACCAGGATCGAGCGGGCGGCCAGGATCGCGGCGATGCCCATCGTCAGGGCGCGTCGGGGGACGGCCGATTCGTCGCCGCCGAAGTCCTTGACCGCATCCCGGATCGTGACCGGGTGCAGCGCGATCGGACGGGTCGGCAACGCGAGTGCCTCGTCGACGCTCAGGTCGCTCGGCTCGTTGAAGCCAATGTGACCGTTGCGGCCGATGCCGAGGACCTGGACGTCCAGACCGCCGTCGGCGGCGATCCAGCGATCGAACGCGGCGCAATGCTCGTCGGCGAACGCCTCGGGCACGGTGCCGTCGAGCACATGGGCGCGGTTCGGCGCCAGGTCAACATGAGCGAACAGGTGCCGTCGCATGTAGGCCCGGTAGCTGTTCGCGTCCAGCGGGGCGATCGGGTAATACTCGTCGAGGTTGTAGGTGTCCACGTCCCGGAACGACAGCGCGCCGTCGCGGTGGAGCTCGACCAGCCGCTCGTACAACGGCACGGGCGTGCCCCCGGTGGCCAGGCCGAGCACGGCGCGACCCCGCGCGGCGACGGCCTCGCGCACGGTACGGGCGATCCGGTCGGCGGCGTCTCGGTGGGCGTCGGCCGGACTATCGAAGACGTGAACGGCGGCACCGGCGAGTTCGAGGACACGGGCAGGCATCGCGTCGGGGGCTCCTGGGGCGAGGGTGACGCAGTTTCACGAAGGGTCGCGCCGGACCACGACGCGCGACTGTGCCACCCTACCGCCTGCCCGGCCCCCGAGCAAGTTCCGCCCGCGCCGGCCTCGGCGCCCGTCTCGCCTCGATCGCGGGACCAGCAACCCGACGGCGCCGGCGCCGAGGGCCAGCAGCACCGCCGACGACGGCTCGGGCACGATCGTCGCGGGAGGGTGCCAGAACCTCACATCGAGCGACGATGTGGCCATGATTTCGCGGGGCAAACCGGCGGGGGTCACGTCCGCGTAGGCCGAGACCCGGACGACAAAATCGTACACCCCCTCGGGGAGCGTCAAGGGGGGGAGCGAAATGGTCGTAATGCCTCCGAAGTTTTGCATCCCTGAATTCCAGGATACGTAGCGTTCCTCCGGTCCGAGCTGGAACAACTGGGTCAGGAACGCGTGCCCCAGACCCCCACCAGCACCCTGCCCCTGAAAATCCGTGCTATAGAGGCTGTAGCTCAGGACCTCGCCCAGCGGCGCGTTGAAGATCCTGAAGGAGCTGTAAAATTCCTGGAAATCCTCATCCCAGAGGGGCGGGCCGGGGCTGCCATCGGTGGAGACGGAGGCGCTGGCCAGGAACGATTTGTGTTCCTCGACCACCAGGTCTCCCGTATTCGGCGGGACAGAGAAGGGGTTCTGGACGAGGCCGGACGGGGTCGACAACTCGGCCCGATCCAGGCGAAGTCGCCGAGGGCCGGGGACGTGACGGCCAGGGTGAGCGAGGCGGCCAGAGCGAGCAGGGACAGGTTCCGGACAGGCATCGAGGTGTCCTCCCAGGGTTGGGGTCCCGCCGAGCGGCGGGCGGCCCCCGGCCCGACCGGAACAGCCGCGACCGAGGTAAGGAACGAACGTTCCGTCACCAGGGCCACGAAAAGGCAACCTCGCCGCCGGGCGTTCACAACTCGTTACGAGCCGTCCCCGCGAGCTTCGGACGGAACACCTCGAATAGTAACTGTGACGAGTCGCCACCGTCCAGAAAACAATGGTTCGTTGACTGACTGGATGACCTGAAGGTTGGCGGGATTTGCCGGTCGAGGAAGGCGAGGCCCGAAACCGACGTTCCGGCCGGAACGATCGCGAGCAGGCCCAATCGGGACAGGCACCTCGCGGACACGGAGCCAGCCCCCATTGGGCGAGGGCCTCCAGGGTTCCAGAAGGACCGAGACGGTTCCCGAACCCCTTGGGCTGCGGGTTCCTTGATCCGGTCAGCTACTGGCCGCCTGGACGCCGACCTTCTCGGTGCGGGTCTCCGCGTCGAGCTGGCCGGAGAGGATGCCCAGGGCGATCTGGATCGGGTCCATCAGGTTGAGGTACGCCTTGCTGGCGTCGTAGGACTCGATCTGGAACAGCTCGACGCCGACGAAGTGGTCCTCGCCCCGGAAGGCGGCGCGGCCGGAGGAGAGGTTGTGGCCCTCGGACCACTCGCGGGTCAGCGCGGCGTAGGCCCGGCCGAGGTGCGAGCAGAACTCGGTGTAGTCGGTCAGGAGCACCTGCGAGGCGTGGCAGTGGATGGCCCACTCCTTGGTGCGCTCGGCCTCGGCGTCATAGGGGAAATAGGCGTTCGGCCGGGGCAGCGGGCCCCAGGGGGTCCAGCCGGTCAGCACCAGGGTATCGGCCAGCTTGGCGCCGAGCAGGCCCATGCCGGCCAGGGCGCGGGTCATGCGGTGGGCCAGGTGGGCGTCGGTGGCCGGCGGCAGGATGATCGCGCCGGGCTTGCGGTCGCGGAACCAGTCGACGATCTTGTCGATGTCGCGGGCCGAGGGCTGGTAGCCGGGGCTGCGATAGGCGTCCAGCTCCCAGCAGACGGCCTCGGCCCCGAGCACCTGGCATTCCAGGCGGAACTCCGACTCGCGGACCGAGATCCGCTTCTTCTGGTTGAGCCAGGGGGCGTCGACGTTCCGCTCGCCGGTGAAGACCAGGACCTCGATGACCGGCAACCCGCGCCGCACGGCGTATTCGTGAAGCAACGCCGGCGGCGGTGATCGCGCCGTCGTCCGCGTGCGGGCAGAGCATGACCAGGGGACGGTCGGACTCGACCCGTCCCTTCAGGGCCTCGCGAATGTCGATGAGCTGGCCGTGCGTGGTGCCGCTTCCCTCGACCGCGTGGAGCAGATCCTCGAAGGCCGGCTGCCAGCGGGCGCAACCCGACGGCAGGTTGGTCTTTTCCATGAAGGAGGGCTCCGGCGGCAAGACAAGAAAGGAATCGGCCACCGGGCCGACCGTGGCCGAGAGTGCCCCACCCGTGCCGGAGTGGGACGACTCGCGTCGGCCGCCGGCCCGTGGGCCGTCAGTGCTGTTCGATCTTGGAAGATGATTTTCGGCTTGTTCTATTGTTCAATCCGAATACGCTGCCGTCAACACCGCCCCGGGCGTGGGCGGGTGTGGGTGCCCGGGTATGGCGACCGTGACGGTGCGGCCGCTGGCGCGGGCTGGTCCGGTCGGACGGAATCCCGATTTTCAAGGAAGCCAGACGCCGTCGCGGAGGAGCCGCATGATCCCGAGAGTTCAGCAGGAGAACCCCGGCCCGGTCGCGTCGCCGGGGCGACGATTGACGCGTGCCGTGGTGCTGGCGGCCTTCGTGGGAATCTGCCTGTCTCCGCACGCCCGGCGGCTGGCCCGGCCCAGCCTGTTCGCCGACGACGTCGCGCGGGTCGAGCAGCTCCAGGTCATGCCCCCCCGGGCGATGGTCTGGCGGCCCTTCAACGAGCACCTGACCCCGACCTTCGAGGTCCTCTCGCTGATCGCCTGGCGGCTGACGGGCCATCGTGTGGCCGACATGGCGCCAGCCTTCACGACGATGGCGCTGATACCGTTGCCGTTGATCCTGATAGCACTGGGACTCCTGGTGCGTCGGGAAACGGGCTCGCCGACGGCGGCCCTCGCGGCGGTGGCGGTGTTCGCCCTCTCGCCCCTGCCGCTGGAGGCCTACTGGTGGTACTCGGCCACCGGCTTCGGCTGGTGCTCTGGCTGACGCTGGTGGCCTGGCTGGGAATCCTCCGCGGCGGCGCCGGGGGAGGGTGATGGCCGCGGTCGGGGCATTCCTGCGCCGACCTTCTCGGCGATCGGCCTGCTGGCCGGGCCGGTGGCAGCGGTGCGGGCCCTGGGCGCCTCGGGGGCCTTTGCAGGCGCCGGTGATGGCGGCGGCAGAGCGGGGCCGAACCCGACCCCGGCCTGGTCGCTCCGCCGCCTCCGCTGGCGCGACGCCCTGGCCCCCGCCGCCGGGACCGCCGCCTACCTGGCGCTGTATCTCGGACTCCTCGGGGGGGTTCCGACGACCCCAGGCGCCGCCGAAGGGGGACCGGGGCGGATCGACGCCCTCGCCGTCGGGCTGGTCAACGCGGCCCGTGCGCCGGTGTCGGTGTTGTTGCCGGGCCTGGTCGGCGCCCGGGACCTCGCCGCCGGGCTGCCGACCTGGCTGGAGATCGGCCTGACCCTCGCCGCGACGGCCGCCCTGCTGGTCGGGGCCGCTCGAAGCCGGGGACGGGCCAGGGCGGTCGTCCCGGCCGCCCTGGCGCTGATCTTCGGCGGCTACGCCCTGACCTTCGGCGCCCGGGCCGGGATGGGCCCCTCGGACGCCGTCACGCTTCAGGTTCAACGCTACCATCTCTTCCCGCAACTCGGTGCCGTGCTGATCCTTGCGCTGCTGGCACGGCCGATCTTCGACCGGCTCGACCGCCGCCCGGCCGCCGGTCGGGTTGCGGCCCTGGCCCTGGCGTTGGCGTTGCTGGTCGTCCACCGGCCCCTCGTCGAGCAACGGCTCAGTTATCTGAGCTTCCCCGAACAAAAACGAACCTTGACGGCCATCGACCACCTGTCGGTGATCTGCCGTGAGGCGGGGATCACCCGGTCGCAGGCCCTCGGGGCGCTCGACCCGCTCCACCCAAGCTGGATGCCGATTGACTGGTACAATTCGCTCGGGATGCTGGCGCCGGGCGCGTCATCGCCCCGGGTTCGAGACGAGGACGTTCGCCCGATCTTGCTGGCATCCCTGTCGTTGCGCGAACGCGAGGCCCTCTTTGGCGGGCTCGACGCCACGCCGTTCCTCCGTCCCGATGATGGCCCACGCCTCGACGGCCCCGCCCCCGTCCAGGGCTTCGGCGTCGAGCCGTCGGCCGGTCCGTCGGGCCTGCCGGTGGCCGAAAAGGCCCGGCGTTCCTGGAGTACCGGCTGGCGAAGGCCCCCGCGATCGGAGGGATCGGGGCCGTTGTTGCTGTTGCCGGGGACGGCCCCGGGACGGTCGCTGGAGCTATGGTGGGGCGAGCGGGACGGCGGCTGGTCGGAGACCCGCAGCCTGCGCTGGACGACGCCGCTGGAGGGCGACCCCGCCGATGCCTGGGCCGTGCCTCTGGAACGCCTCCCGCACTTCGACCCCGCGCACGTCCACCGCGTCCGCATCATCGCCCGCACCGCCGGGCCGCTCACCGCCGGGGGGCCGGTGCTGCGGAGGTAAAGAAACGACTCACGCAAAGGTGCAAAGCCGCAAAGTTTTCTGAAGAGAAATGAGTTGAGGTTTGCTCTGTCGAAAACCTCGATTCGTAGGGTGGGTCAGCGTCGTCCGCGACGCGCAACCCACCATCGGACGGCCCGGAAACGGTGGGTTGCGCTGCGCTGACCCACCCTACCCCGGACGGTCACACGCAGGTTTTCGACAGAGCAGTTGAGGTTGGATTTCATTGCGGACCATTCTCTTCCTTTGCGGCTTGGCGCCTTTGCGTGAGTCCTCTTGCCTTCCGCCTTTGCGTGAATCTTCTTCCAGAAAGTCGGAACCCCCGGCGTTCCTGGTAGCATTACTCCTTGAGTACGGGTGACGCGGACCGGGTCGACGACGGGGGGGTGGGCGACCGTGGGGATCGAGGGGCGGGGCGGGGTCGTGCGGCAGGTCCGCACGCTGATGCACCTGGGGGCCGTCGGGACGCTGACCGACGGGCAGCTCCTGGAACGCTTCCTCGACGGGCCGGGCGAGACGGCCGAACTGGCCTTCAGCGCGCTGGTGGACCGGCACGGGCCGATGGTGCTGCGGGCCTGCCGGTCCATCCTCGGCGACGGTCCCGACGCGCACGACGCCTTCCAGGCGACGTTCCTCGTGCTGGTACGTCGCGCCCGTTCGCTGTGGGTCCGCGACTCGATCGGCCCCTGGCTGCACCAGGTCGCCTGGCGGGTGGCCCGCCGCACCCGGTCCGACGCCCACCGCCGACAGCGTCACGAGCAGCAGGCCGCCGCCCTGTCGGTGTTGTCGGAAGAGGCTACGAGGGACACGACTTCCGACGACCTGGGGGCGATCCTCCACGAGGAGCTGGCCCGGTTGCCGGAGCGGTTCCGGGCGCCCTGGTCCTGTGCGACCTGGAGGGCCAGACGCACGAGCGGGCGGCGCGCTGCCTGGGATGGCCGGTCGGGACGGTCAAGAGCCGGCTCTCTCGGGGCCGGGACCGCCTCCGCGCCCGGCTGACCCGGCGCGGCCTGGCACCGGCGGCGGGGGGCGGGGCGGTGCTGTCGGCGGAAGGCGCAAAGGCCGCGGTCCCCGCGTCGCTTGTCGAGGCCACAAAACAACTTGCGATCGGCCAGTCGGCCGGGGGCGTCCCGGCGGCGGTGGGGGTGCTGGTGAAGGAGGTCGTCCGGGCCATGATTCTCGAAAAGATCCGCGTGCTGATGATCGCCGGCCTCGCAACCGGCGTGGTGGTCGGGGCCGGTGTGCTCGCCCAGGGGGTCGGCAGTCCGGCCGACCGCGACGGGGAGGACCCAAAGCCTCATGCGAAGACGACGGCGGCGACGGCGGCGACCGCCCCCGACCTTGACGAGGCAGAATCATCCATCAGGTGGACACCGGGCCGGTCAGAAAGACCATCGCCGAGCGCGGCAGCCTGGAGAGCGCCAACGCGGCCCATGTCACCAGCCCGATCGAGGGCCAGACGACGATTCGATCGATCGTCCCGGAGGGGACGAAGGTCAAGGAAGGCGAGCTGATCTGCGAGCTGGACGTCTCCGCGCTCCGCGACCAGCTCGTCAACCAGGAGATCACGACCGGGCAGGCGAAGGCTGATCTGACACAGGTCAGGAAAACACACGAGGTCGCCGAGATGGCGGTCAGGGAATATCTCGAAGGCACCTATCCGATCAAGGAACAGAAGCTCGAGGATCGGCTCGCGCTGGCGAAGTCGGAACGCGCCGTCGCCGGAGAGATCCTGAAGCACGGGCAGGAGGCGAACGCCGACGAGCTTATCGTCATGCGGGCGAAGATCGACTTGCAACGTGCCGAGAACGAACTGCACGAGGCCGAGTCGAAGCTCAAGGTCATGAAGACGTTCCAGAATGATCGGCGGGTCAAGGAACTTCAGGCGAAGGTGGAGACAGCCCGGGCCGAGATGCTCGCCCTTCAGGCGGCCTTCGATCTGGAACAGAGCAAGGTCGAGAAACTCAGCGCGCAGATCGAGAGCGGCAAGCTATACGCCCCCCGCGACGGCGTCGTGGCCTACCCGAGCGAACCCGCTCCGGCCGGCCGGGGCCGGGCCGTCGATCCCCATGATCCGGGCGGGGGCGACGGTCCGCGAACGGCAGATCCTTCTCAGGATCAATGACTTCGCCAGGATACGGATGAACGCCAAGGTGGCGGAGAAGTGGGTCGATCAGGTCAAGCCGGGCCAGAAGGTGCGCATCCAGGTCGATGCCTTCCCGGCTCGGGAGCTAACGGGCACGGTCGGTTGGTCATATCCCCTGCCCGACCCCACCTCCTACCTCGCCTCGAAGGTCAAGGTCTACACCACGATGATCTCGATCGACGAGGATTTCCCGGACCTCCGCCCGGGCATGACGGCCCGGGCCGAGATCCCCATCCTCGACCTGGAGGACGTCGTCCGCGTGCCGAGGGATGCGCTGGTGGCCCTGCCCGACGGCAAGGACGGGGTGGCGTTGAGGGCGCCCGACGGCGGCAGGATCGAGTGGCGCGAGGTGACGGTGGGGGCGGCCGGCAATCAGTACGTCGAGATCAAGAAGGGGCTCCAGAAAGGCGACCGCGTGCGGCTCTTCCCCAAGGGGTTTCGGTAAGGGCGGGATGAGGCCGAGGAAGACTCTCGCAAAGCCGCCATGCCGCGAAGTTCCGGAGGGAAGGCGGAAGGCAAGAAAACTCACGCCAAGCCGCGAAGCCGCAAAGGAAAGGCAGCGACGTTGCGTGAGCCGGTTTTTGTCGCATCGGGAACATTCCCAGTCTCACCAGAAACTTCGCGGCTTCGCGGCTTTGCGTGAGTCTTCTTCCGATCCTGGCGTGTTATCTCGTTCTCCCGGCGAGTCGCGGGATCAGCGATCGGCCGGGAGGCCGTCGAGTTCGAGGATTGGCCGGACCTCGACGGTGCCCAGGCGGGCGGCAGGGATTCGGCCGGCGACGGCAATCGCCTCGTCGAGGTCCTTCGCGTCGATCAGGAAGTAGCCGCCGAGCTGTTCCCGCGTCTCCGCGAACGGGCCGTCGGTGACGAGCCGCTTGCCGTCGCGGACCCGAACGCTGGTCGCCGTCGCCACCGGGTGCAGCGGCGAGGCGCCCAGGTATTGCCCCGTCTCGTGCAACTGCCGGGTCAACTGGACCGACTCGGCGAAGCAGTGCTCCCGCGCCTGTCGGTCCAGGCGTTCTCATCGCTATAAATCAGCAACATGTATTTCATGACGCGTCCTCTGATATTGTCACGGGGTTGCTCTGTCGAAATCCTCGATTCGCAGGGTGGGCCGTCGCAGCGCAACCCACCAGCGAATCGGTGGGTTGCGCTGACCCACCCTACCCTCGGACGGCAACACGCTGGTTTTCGACAGAGCGTCGCGGAGCCATTTCCAGGTTCGATCCGGAACCCTTCCCGGGAACCGATCGGGCACATGTCGGAAGCATTGTGGTCGACTTGTGATCGGGTGGCTCACCGGGGCAACGTCTTCGTGACCCGGACGGCGGCGCGACCCCCGACCGGGGCACGCCGCGCTTTGCCCCGGCCACCCAAAGCCCCGCTTCGATGGACGCCTCGGGAACATTGGAACACGAATCGTCCTGAAGCTCCGGCGCAAGGGGCACGAAGACTTTGTTACGGCCACCCCATTGATCAACCTCGCGGACGTTACCCGAACGCAGAATCACGCATCAATGTTCTTGAGTTGCGACGATTGTCGCCTCCCGGGGGGCCTCATCCCATCGTCCGCAGGTACTCGGCGAGCCGGTTGTAGCTCATGTCGACGCCGTCCTTCATGCCCGTCTGGAGCGCCGCGTCGCGGGCTTCTGGCGACGGGTAGAGGATCGTATAGGTGAGCGTCGTCTTGCCGTCGTTCTCGTCGAGGACCATCGTGTTGAGGGTTTCGGGCCAGTCGCCGCCCCACGACTCGGTGTTGACGATCCGCTCGGGGGGCGCGATCTCCTGATACACGCCGCGCATCGCCATCTCGTTGCCGTCGCCGCCGCGCCAGACGAAGTGCCACGCCCCGCCCGGCCGGAGGTCGCTCTCGCAGACGGGCATGGTCCAGCCTTCCGGGCCGAGCAACCAGCGTGGCAGGTGCCTGGGGCTGGTCGAGGCCTCGAAGACGAGCTTCCGGGGCGCATCGAATTCCCTGGTGATGACGATCTCCCGATCGGTCGGCGTCGTGATCGTCGTGGAACCATCGTGACTGGCCGTGCTCATGCGTCGTCTCCTGTGCGTTTCGAGGTTCTCGTTCATTCCGGTTGCGTCGTCGCGCGTGCTTCCCGAGCGGCCGCGCACGCGGCCATCGCCTCGTCGACGGGCCGGATCTCGAACGTCCCGAAGCGGACCCCCGGATGTCGGGACATCAACTGGATCGCGTGGTTCAGGTCGGCGGCGTCGAGCAGCACGAAGCCGCCGAGGTGCTCCTTGGTCTCGGCGAAGGGGCCATCCGTGACCGCGACCGAGCCGTTACGGTATCGCAGAGTCGCCGCGTTACGGATGCTCTGGAGCGCCTCGCCGCCGGTGACGTGCCCACCGCGCCGAAGCTCGTCGTCGTAGGCGAAACACTCCTCCATGATCGCGCCCTGCTCGGCCTCCGACATCGCTTCCCAGACGGCCTCGTCCATGTATCCCAGGCAGACGAATCGCATGGTTTCCCCCCGTTGATCCGGTGTGTCTTGGCGTCCATCGTCGGGTAGTCGTCCGGCGCCGACGCGAATCGACAGGGGGCCGAGATTATTTTCCGTCGAGTTCGCGAAGGCGACGATCGAGGAAGCGGCGTTCCGGTTCCTGGCGGACGAGCGCGAGCGCCCGTCGGTAGGATTCGCGGGCGTCGTCCGTTCGCCCCAGTCGGCGGCACAGGTCGGCCCGAGCCGCGTGCGCGAGATGGTAGTCGGCCAGGTCGCCCCGCGCCAGGATGGCGTCGATCGGTTCCAGGCCGGCGGCCGGGCCATCGCGCATCGCCAGCGCGACCGCCCGGTTCAACTCCACGACCGGCGACGGCACCGCCCGCGCGAGCATGTCGTACAGGGCGACGATCTGCGCCCAGTCGGTCGCGTCGGCGGTCGCGGCCCCGGCATGCACCGACGCGATGGCCGCCTGGATCGTATAGACGCCGAACTGCCGGGACCCCAGCGCCCGCTCGACCAGCGCGGTGCCGTCCGAGATTTGCTCCCGGTTCCAGAGGGAGCGGTCCTGGTCCTCCAGCAAGACCACGTCGCCTCCCGGCGACGACCGCGCGGCGCGTCGGGACTCCTGGATCAGCATCAGGGCGAGCAGCCCCATCACTTCCGGGTCGGGCAGCAGTTCCAGGAGCAGGCGCCCCAGGCGGATGGCCTCGCCCGAGAGTTCGGGCCGGGTGACCGTCGCGCCGGACGAGGCCGAGTACCCCTCGTTGAAGACGAGGTAGATGACCGACAGGACGGAGTCCAGCCGTTCGGGGAGATCGGCGACCGACGGCACCTGGTAGGGAATGCGCAGCGTCCCGGATCTTCGACTTGCCCCGCACGATGCGCTGGGCGATCGTCGCGGGCGCCGTCAGGAAGGCGCTGGCGACCTCCTCGGTCTTGAGGCCGCAGACCTCTCGAAGCGTCAGGGCCACCTGCGCGCCCGGGGGCAAGGCCGGGTGGCAGCAGGTGAAGATCAAGGCGCAGTCGGTCGTCCTCGACGTCCCCATCGTCATCGCCGCTCCCAGCGGGGGCCGCCGTGTCGCGATCGAGCCGGGCGGCCAGGTCCGCGAGCGAGGCGTCGAAGCGGACGCGACGACGGATGGCGTCGGTGGCCTTGAAGCGGCCGGCGGAAACCAGCCACGCCCTCGGGTTCGCCGGCACCCCGTCCCGCGACCACTGCACCAGCGCCGCCGCGAAGGCGTCGTGAAGCGCTTCTTCCGCAAGGTCGAAGTCGCCGCCAAGCAGCCGGATGAGGGTGGCGAAGACCCGTCGCGATTCCGTGCGATAGATGGCGTCCACCATCTGCCGGACCTGCTCGGCGGAAATCTCGTCCGTCACGCGGGCCCTCCGAACCTGCGAATCCCAGGTGGGTGGGTAGAAGACGGACTCACGCAAAGCCGCAAAGTTCAATCATTCCGAGGGCAGTGGAAAAACTCGTGAAGACTTGCCGCCTTGTCTGCCTTCGCGGCTTTGCGCCTTTGCGTGAGTCCGTCTCTTCCCGCCCTTGCGTGAAACCGCTGGCACGATTAAAGCGTCTTCTCCTCGAACAGCCGGGCGCGGAAGGCGGCCCACTCGTTTCGGCGGGGGGTGTCGGCGGGGTGGCCGTTGGTGCTGGGGGTGTTGTCGTCGCAGCCCTGGGAGATGAAGTCGGAGACGCGGCGGTCGAGCATGTCGAAGCGGTCGGCCAGGACGCGGACGAACGACAGGGCGAGCTGTTCGGCGGCCCTCGGGTCGGCGCGTCGCAGGGCGTCGTGCGCGGGGTGGTCCAGGGTCAGGAACGTCACCGGCGTGGTTGCCCGTACCGTGACGATCGACGGGCTGCCGCGGAAGAACGAGGTCTCGCCGAAGACCGAGGGCGCCATGCAGGGTCGCCACGATCTCCTCCTCCCGATCCGGATAGGCTCGGACGATCTGGATCGTTCCCTCGGTGAGGAAGGTGATGCGGTCGTTGTGCTGGCCTTCACCGAGCAAGATCACGCCGGCGTCCGCGTGGCCCTCGCGCAAAACGTGGAGCAGCGCCTCTCGCGACGCGGCATCCACGTGGGCCAGCCAGGGCGCGTTCAGGAACATGTCGGCGGCATCATGCGAGGCCATCGGTCGGTCCTCCCGATCCCCACTGGGGTCGATCTTGAACAAAAGGATGTCGATCTGGAACAGAATGTTGCGTCTTGTCAGCAGCTCGGCGGGGTCGGGTCGGTCTCGATCCCCGGCCCGAGCCGGGACGAGGTCGCGTGGCGAGGTGGCCCACCCCGACACCCTGGGCCTTCGAAATCACCCCGATCAGGGCGCACCCGGATCGCTGGTGATGTCCGAAACACCGGCCCGGAGCGAGGTTGCGGACGGCCTCGGGATCGCCAGGCGGACAACCCGACGGGCCCGCGGGTCGCGACCGAGGGCCGGACACGTCGCGAACCGGTTGCGCACGGTCCGTTCTCGTCTTCCCCTGTTCTCATTGTAATCATTGGAACGACAGTCGGGGGCAAACCGATTGTAACGAACGGAGCGATTGTGCCCAGGCCGAGTGGATCCGCGACGGCGGAATCGCCGGGGGGAGGCGTCTGTCCTGCCGATGGTAGGGACTAGTGACGGGCGGGCTGGTCGGCCGGCAGGACGCGGCAGGGCGGGACGCGAGGGATCGCGACCCGTCAAGGACGAAGCCCGACGATCCTCGAGGACGGGGAGTCGCACTGGCGGAGGGAGTCGCCATGGACCGGTTGCGCAGTTGTTTGACACTCGGGATCGTTGCCGGCCTGGCCGGGTGCGCGGGGCTGAACCGCGCCCCGCGCCGCTCGGTACGGCGTACCGGGGCCCGACCGCGGCGACCTCGCTCCAGCCCCCGGCGGCGGTCGCGACGGCGACCGGGACGGCCCTGGAAGGCCGGGGCGGTCGCTCGACAACATCTCTGGGACAGTATTTTCCCGGCCTCTCGCCGGCGCTGTCCACAAACCATGTGGTCCAGCACGAGCCCGCGCCTCGGCGCTGGTTCGGCGGGCTCGGTTTGCTCGCGCGGCGATCGTCTCGCGACGTGCCGTCGTCCGGGTCCTTGACCCCGACCGGCATGAGCCTGGCGCAGCACGCGCCGCCAACGGAACTGGCGACGCGGTCGAGACCGGTCGCGCCGGTCGCGGCCTCCCCGATTCGGCCGCCCGATCCCGAGATGGGCCCGGCCCCGATGACGGCCTCGGCCCCGATGACGGCCCCGGCCCCGGCCCCGACAACGGACCCGGTCGTGCAGTCGAACCCGTCGGACGACGACGAGGTCCCGGCCTTGCCCGTGGTTCTCGATCTCCGGGCGAACCCGTCGCCCGAACCGTCGCCAGGGCCCGTGGTCGAGGCGCGGCCCGAGCCGGCCAACGATACGCCCGACACGACGCTGGTGGCGCTGGCCGACTCGTCGCCGCCGGCCCTCGACGATCCGGAGCTGTCGCCGAACGCGACGGCCCCGGTCGCCGAGCCCGCCAACGCCCTCGACGCGACCCTGCTGACCACCCTGGGCCACCCGACCGCCTCCGACTCCGCCTCCCGGGACGACGACGCCCGACGCGTCGGGATCGATCCCGATCAGGTGGACCGGCCCGCCCCCGTGGCGCGTTACTTCGACCTGAACGGCGACAACGAGACGGTCGAGAACCCGCCGGTGCCGGTCGAGGTCGCCCCGACGACCACGACGCCCGTCGAGAGCGACGTGCCGGTTGCCTCGACGAGCCCCCTCGAAACGGTGCCCGAGGCCCCGTTGCTCCAGCCACGGACGATCGAGCCCCAGACAGGCGAACCACTGCCGCAGCCGCAGCTGATAGAGTCGCGGGGAGAGCCGTTCGGCAATGAGTTCGCCGCGCCGGACCCGGGACCGGGCGACGGCCCCGCGCCGCTGTCCTCGGCGGATGTCGAGCCTTCGTCCGACACCGGGGACACGAGCCTGTTCGCGCCGGCGGCGACCGACGATCCGCTGGTCTTCAGCGTCGACACGCCCGGCCAGTTGGCGGCGATCGAGGCCCGCGGGGTGGAGGTCGTGGCACCTCCCGACGACCCCGAAACCCAGGGCGATCCGTCGCTGGCCGGCCGCCCTCGCATGCCCCTGGTCCGCCCGACCGGCTTGACCAGCCCGTTGGCACAACCGGACTTCGATCCCGAAGCCGGCACCGTATCAACGACCGTCGCCGATCCGGGCGTCATGACGGCCGATGTCCCGAACCGGGCGATGGCCGATGGCCGGGCGATGGCCGATGGCCAGCCGATGGCCGATGGCCAGGCGGTGGCCGATGGCCAGGCGGTGGCCGATGGCCCGGCGATGGCCGATGGCCCGGCGATGGCCGATGGTTCGGCGGCTACGGGAGCGGTCGCGATCGACTCCGGGCTGCCGCCGGTGGAGTTTCCGCCGAGTTACTACACCAACGGCCGCGCCGCGACGACAACGCAACCGCCCGCCGGCGCGACGCCGACGGTCGCGCGGGAATCGGTCGGGTCGCGGGTCTTGCGGCGGCTGCGGGGGCTCAACCCGTTTCGCGACGGGGAGGAGATCCAGCGCGTCCCGGTGGCGTACATGCCGACGCCTGACGGCCGCTACCGCATGGTGCCGATGGTGGTGCCGACGACGTCCGACCGCGCCTCGAGCCCGGGACCCCGCCGCCCCGAGATGGCCCCCGACGACTCGACCGGCGACGGCGCGGTACGTCGGGTCGCCGACACCCCGGACCGGACGGCAACCACCGTCCCGAAGGCGCCCGCGATCGGCTTCCCGCACCGCCCGGATTGCACCTGCGCCTGCCACAACGACGGGGGTCGCTGATCGGATCGGGCCTGACCGGGCCTGGCCGGGCCAGGCCGGGCCAGGCCGGTTGATCGAACCGATCCCGGGGCGCAGGGTCTTTCCAGAGTTCGATTCGCCCTCGTTTCCGGGAGGGCGTGGTCACTGCTGCGTCCATCTCGTAACCCCCTCCCCAAACTCGCGTTAACTCGTTCCCACGCTCCGCGTGGGAATGCCGTCCGCGACGCTCCGCGTCGTCCGGGGCGCATCGACGAAAGAGGCCGCCGAGCGGCCTGGACGGCACGAGTGATTTCGGAGTTGTCGCCGAAGTGGTACGCAGCGGTCGCCGCTTTCTCCCGGAACCCGACCCGGGCGTGGTCTTGTTCCACCTAACTTAACAAACGACGAACGCCCCGGGCACCCTCCAGTACTGGAGAGCACGCCGGGGCGTTTTCGCGACGGCTGTTCTGTCCCTCAAGGGTTTCGCGTCAACTCCGCGTCCGCTCAGCGGGGCTGGGCCGGAGTCGTCCGAGCGGGCTGAGCCGGCTGGGCGGCCTGGGCCGGCTGACCCGGGAGGGTGATGTCCGTGCCCTGCGGGGCCCGGCCCGAGCCGATGACGTTGACCGGCGAGTTGGCCGGGACGTCCACGGTCATCTTCTCGATCTGCTGGGCGGCGATCCGCGCGGCCTGGTTCAGCTCGCGGGGAGTGAGCTGGCCGTCAAGGTCGCGGTCCAGGATGTCGAAGACCGTGTAGGACGGCTGGACGATGGCCTGGGAGAATTCTTCCTTGTTCAGCGAGCCGCTCTTGTCCTGGTCGGCGGCCTGGAAGGCGGCCTGAAGGCCGGCCTCGACGGCGCCGTACATCGCGGCGTTGAGCTCGGAGGGGCTCAACTGGCCATCACGGTTGGTGTCGGCCGCGGTGAACAGGGTCTGGACGCCCGTCTGAACGACCTGGCGTACCTCGTTGGCCTGGAGGCTGCCGTCGTTGTTGGCGTCGAGCATGCTGGCCAGGGCCTGGGCCGCCTGCTGCGGGTTCGTGCCCTGCGCGGCGTTAGCGGCGCCTTCCGGGGCATTGTTGCGCGAGGCGCGGTCGAGGACGAAACGTAGGACCGGCTGTCGTCGCAGGGCTTCTTCGCGAGCCGTGTTGGCCTCTTCCTTGGTCACCTTGCCGTCACCGTCGGCGTCGGCCCGGAAGAACAGGCCACCGACCAGAAGGTTGGCGGCGTCGTTCGCTTCCTTCTGGGAGATCTGGCCGTCACCATTCGCGTCGGCCAGGACAAACGCCATCCGGGCCGATTCGAGCACGTCCTGAGGGCTGTCGATCGGGCCGGGCAAGTTCACCACAGGCTGTCCCGCGCCCACGCCCGGCGTATTCGCGTCCGCGTTCGGGGCGGCTTGCTGGGCCATGGCAGCGGCCGGACCAAACGCCAAAGCCGCCGTCGCGAGAGAGAGCATCCGGTTCTTCATGAGAAACCTCCTGAATTCATCGTGTCGTGAGATCGAACGTCCGTGCGTCCGAGTTCCGAAACGGCCACGGCGGTCCGATCGACTCTCGATCAGGACGCATCTCGCCGTGTTGCCGTCGGTCGCCGGTGGTCAGACGCAAGAGGAGTGCCATCGGAGGCCACATCGGGCGATTGCCCGAAAAAGAACCGGGGATCGTCCTCAATTCCTGGCTCAATCCGGCCATTTCCCCGTTTCAGGCCGGTCATGCGGCGATCCCTTGCGCAACCGCGCCGCCAACCTGGGCAATCGGTTTCCAGGCACCCTGATCTCGCGACGCGGGCCCGCAGAGCCGAGGTTCAGCGGAACATCTGGCCCCGGCCGACGGCCGGGAAGGCGTCGGGGATGTGCTCGATGACCGGCGCGCCGCGATCGTCGGCCCAGACGATCGCCACGATGTCGAACCGGCAACGCTGCTCGAGCAGGCCGTGCTGCTTGAGGAACCGCAGCGCCGCGAGCGTCAGCCGGCGCTGCTTCTCGGGCGTGACCGCCTCGGCCGGCGTCCCCGTGCGTCTCGTCTTGACCTCGACGAAGACCAGCGTCTCGCCGTCGCGGGCGATCAGGTCGATCTCCCCCTGCGCGGTGCGGTATCCGCGCGCCAGGATGCGCAGGCGACGCCCGCGGAGGAACCGGGCGGCCTCACGCTCGCCCCGATCGCCGAGCAACCGGCTCAACAACGCCCGGACGATCCGGTTCGTCATGGCCGGGCCTCCGAACCGGGCCGGACAAAACGTCGCGAACGTGCCCGGGCGGGCTTATCGGCGAGGATCGCGCGGCACGATGAGCGGTTGGGGGGGCCGTTGCCACCCCGAACGCTTCCGATACGCCACTAGCGCGGGACGCCGAGGCTCGCCTCGATCTCGTTGGCTTCCCGGCTCCAGCCGCCGGAGAGCCGGCCGGGCTTGAAGAAGCCTTGCGCGGTGTCGTCGGGGGGCAGCTCGATGCCGTCGACCGATCGAACGACCTCGTCCACGCTGGCCGGGGTGGATGGGGCCGCGGCCGTCTCCGGCCCACGTCGCAGCGTGCTCCGGCCCAGCTCGCAACCCGCCACGACCAGGCAGGCGCCGAGCAATCCGGTCAGCTTCAGGTTCCAACCGGCCTGCCGCCAGGAACGTCGATTCATCGCGACACCACCTCGGGGCCGGCACGGCCCGCCGCCATGCGGGATGGGGATGAGACCAGCCGCGCGACCGACAAAACGGCCCGCCCGCGGCCGACTGGCCCGGCTCGAATCGGAGTCGGAGGCGGATCATGCCACAACCTCGCCCCACCGTCTAGCTCGCTTTCGACGCCCGACCCAACGGGTCATTTCGCCCCAAAAATGGTCCAATTCCTCTCGGTGTTTTCCCTCAACCGTGGTCGGACAGCGGGAGGCCGTTGCCGGTGGTCGAGATGCCCAGGGGCTCCTTGAAAGTCAGGGTACGGTAGGGGAACGGGATCTCGATGCCGGCGTCGTCAAGCGCGCGCTTGACGGCGGCCACGACCTCGTCGCGCGACCGTCGGACGTCGAGTGGCCGCGAGCCGGTCCACCAGGTCACCTCGAAGTCGATGCTGCTGGCGCCGAAGCCCTGGCAGAAAATCTCGACCGGCTTGCGAGTCGAGACCGTCGGCAGGCCCTCGACCGCGGCGCGGATCACGTCGCGGCCCTCGTCGACGTCCTCGCCATACGCGATGCCGCAGGGGATCGTGACGCGGCGGATGTCCTGGTCGGTGCGGACGGTCACCGGGTTCATGAACAGCGTCGCGTTGGGGAGCACCACGCGCTGGCCGTCGGTCTGGCGGATGTGGGTGTCGCGGATCGTGATCTCCTCGACGAACCCCTCGATCTCCTGGCACTCGATGCAGTCGCCGAGCCGGAACGGCTCGCGGAGCAGGATGAGCATGCCGGCGATGAAGTTCTCGAAGATGTCCTTGAAGGCGAACCCGATGGCGATCGACCCCAGGCCGAGGGCCGTCAGGGCCTTGGCCGGCGTGACCGTCGGAAAGATGACCACGGCGGCCGTCAGCAGGCCGGCGATCCAGATGGCGAGGAAGATCAGCTTGCTGAACAGCTCGGCAAGCGACTTCCGCAGCCTCGTCCTCCGGAACAGGTTCGCCGTGGCGCGGTCCACGACGACCGCCACCAGCCACGTCAGGGCCAGCAGGATCAGGCCGATGGTGAGCTGAGGCAAAATGGTGAAGAAGTCCCTGAGCAGGCTGTTGAGGCTGTTCATCACGATGCGATTCGGCTCCATCCCGGGCAACTCCTCGGGGGTCGTTCGTGGGTTCGATCGGTAAAGATGACAAGCCCCCAGTCTGGCAACCCGCCCCGCCGGCGGTCAAGCCGCCCCGGCGCGGCGGCCCCGACGGTGCCCCGGCGCGGCGGCTGAACCTCGGGAACGTGGATTGTCCGGCCTGCCGCGAGCACGGCCGTCGACAAGTTCGCCATCGCGAGGACCACCCGACCACAAACAAGAACCCGCGAGATTGACATGGGCCCGATCTCTATCGCACGACCGCCTCTTGACTGGAACCTCGACGCGCCTTCGATTCGAACCGATCGAAATCAACAATCCGCGAGCCCCGGAGGGATCAGTCGTGGCCCTCCGGCGCCGGTCGTTCCGCTCCGGCGTCGGCGGTGGCATCGGTCCAGCCGTGGTCGCGATCGACGAGGAAGGGGCGCGGGGGGCCATCAGGCGGCGTCTCGTGAGGGTGTAACGGCTTTCCCGGCCGGCGCCGGTCAGCAGCACGCCGACGGCCTCCGGGCCCCAGTGCGACCAGGTGCAGTCGAGCAGGGTGAGGGCGCCGGGGCCATCCCAGGAGGGGCCGATCGCGACGACGGCATGGGTGGCGCCCCGGCCTTCCTGGTCGAAGTCGATCAGGCGGCCATAGAGACCGCCGGTGGCGTCGAGGATCGTGCGGGTCCGCTCGGTTTCGTTGTTGAAGTGGCTCCGCTCGACGATCACGCCCGACTCGCGCGACAACAGCGCCGTGCGGCCGACGAGCGGGCAGTACCAGCCGTCGAGGTGGACCTGGCTCGACTGGCGGACCTCGACGGCGGCGTCGCGCTGGTACGACGTCTCGATCCGCTGGAGGAAGCGGAACCAGTGGTTGCCCCAGGCCGCGTACTGGCCGATCCCGACCCGGCCGCCGGTCACGCGCACGTCCCGCACGTTCGAATTGATCGAGGCCCCGTAGACCAGCGGGGCGCCGACCTCGTTGTCGCCGGTGACGTCGAGGCCCTCGACATGGTTCCCCGAGGCGATCCAGCCGGCCATCGACCCGGCCCCCTTGATCGGCAACAGCAGGCCATGAGACCGCTTCCCGCCCCGGCCGAGAACTTCCACGAGCTGGCCGTTGCGCTCGCGCAGCGGCAACAGCGCGAGGGTCTCCTCGGCCGGCTCGAACAGCCGCGCGCGGTCCGACTGGCCGGCCAGGTTGTGCAGGCCCTCGCGGAGGTGCAGCCCGGCGATCATGATGTCGCGGTTCGGCTCCGGGCCGACGTTCAGGTCGAGGTTGCCCGAGCCGCCCAGCTTGAAGTTGTCGAGCGACGGGGCCAGGTGCAGGTCATTCGCGGCGGCCCACCCCTTGGTGTCGTTGCCGGCGACCGCCACCGGGCGGCCCTGCACCAGCGCCGAGACCCGGGCCTCGACCAGATCGACCGTGATGTCGGCCTTCACGCTGCCGACGACCCCCGCACAGGGGATCGCGAAGTTGAAGACGCGGACCTCGGGGGCTTCGGTCCCGGAGGCCTGTCCCCGCGTCGTCGCCAGCGCCAGGGCCATCCCGGCGTCGTCGCCGCGGATCAGGATCGGGTCGGCGGTGAACGACGGCTCGACGGCACGCGCGCCGCCGATCGCCCAGTTCAGCCACATCGAGTTGGCCTGCTGGACCGGCTTCGGCAGCGTCCCCCCCATCGGGTTGCGGACGATGATCGAGATCGTGAAGCGTCGCAGGCCCTCCCAGCCGTCGGCGAGCGGCTGCGACATTGACGTGTACTTGAGCGTGGCGAACAGCGTCGCCCGGCCCTTGTTGTCGTTCGTCCCGGTGCGGATCGCGTATCGGGGGGCATCGCGCAGCGAGGCGTCCAGCTCCCCGGCGGCGATCCCCGGCCGGAGGTCCGGGCGGTTGCTCGACTCCGGCTCGAACCGGGGCACGCCGAAGACGATCCCGGACGACGCCGCCCGCAGCCTGGACCCATCGGTCGATCGCAGGGTCACGTCGGGCAGGTCGCAGACCCAGGGACGATCGAGCCAGGCCTCGCCGCCGTCCAGGTCCAGCTCCAGGACCTCCCGAGTCACCACCCCTTTGGCCCGCCGGTCGCGGACCTCGTCATACGCCGCCTCCAGCGCCCTTCGGGCCGCATCCGGGGCGTTCCGGTCGTTGCTCCCGCCCACCGCGCCGTAGTGGCTGAGTCGGATCATGGCACCTCCCTTCCGCCCCCCATCTTCGCGGCGGCCCCGGCCGAGAGCAACCGGGCCCCGAGGCGTCCTGGGAATTGGCGGCGGCCCCGCCCTGCCCCGCAGTCGGCGTGGCGAACCAGGACCGGGGCCGGCCCGGGCCGGGCCGGGCGGACGCATCCGGTCGGCCCCTCGGACGGGGCCGGCAGGCGGTAGCCCTGGTGGAACGGTCGACGTCGCCTTGGGACAGCTCGCGTACCACCTTTTGCCCATTGATCCCGACTTCGACCTCTTGGCCGAGCACCGGTCGACGCTCGCGGCAGCGGCAAAAGCAGGAACCCGCGCGTTGGTGCGGGTGAGAACGGCCGATGGCTGGACCGCTCAGCCTCCTTGACTGCAGGACATCCTTGGCTGAAAATCCAACGCCGCGCTGATGATCGCGATGGGCCCGCGCGCAGATGGGAAGGGTGGCTACTGATGGCTCGATCCGCCAACAACCGCCATCGCGTGATCGATCAAGGCGAGGTCTTCACCCCGGCTGGGCTGGTCAACGACATGCTCGACCTCGTCGCCCATGAGTGCGAGCGCATCGACTCTCGCTTCCTCGAACCCGCTTGCGGCGACGGGAACTTCCTGGCCGAAGTCCTGCGACGGAAGTTATCGACCTGCTGGCCGACAACGTCGCCGCCTGTCGCGAACGCCTCTTGAAAGTCGTCAACGACGCCCACGCCGCCCGATTCAAGGCACTGCTTCCTGAAGACGCCGTCCGCGCCGTGGCCTGCATTCTTTCCAGGAACCTGGTGCAAGGCGACGCCCTCACGCTGCGAACCCCCGGTTCAACCACATCCTCACCAAGCAGGTCTTCGGGCTGGCGACCACGGAATTGACCGCGCTGCTCAGTCGGCAAAGCGTCTTTTGCCAGCACGCATCCTGACCACGCCGGCTTGCTGAAGGCCGAGTACTCGACGCGCACCGCTGGCGAGCGGCGGCACGTCGCATCGCATGGTCGCCGGGACCGCCGGCAACGTTCATGCGACGAGGCCCCCTCGTCGCAACTGGTCAAGCCGGGACCGCCGGCAACGTATCATGCGACGAGGCCCGCTCGATGGAAACCGCGAGAACGAGAAGTTTGGTAGCGTACCTGAGACAGGGAGTTGGTCATGTTTGACCGAATCGTTTCGAACCCGGCGGTACTCGGTGGCAAGCCGATCGTGCGCGGGACGCGGATCAGCGTGGAGCTTATCCTGGAATGGATCGCCTCCGGGGCGACGCGGGATGACATCCTTCGCAAACATCCGCACCTGAGCACCGCCGACGTGGAACAGGCGCTGGCCTATGCCGCTTCGGCGGTTCGCAATGAAGTCCTGGCGACCGCCGAGGTGGGCGATTGAACCTTCGCCAGTTCCCGCTCCTGACCGACGAGAACATCGATCCCGACGTGGTCGCGGGCCTGCGCACGCTTGGCTTCGACGTTCTCGACGTCGTGGAAAGCGGACGAGCGGGCGTCGGCGACCTGGATGGGCCGCGATGGTTTCAACGACCTGATCGTGGCACAACGCCGGGCCGTCCGCCGATTCTCCGAAAGGCGGGGACCGTCCACGGCGATTCTATGGATATGGGGCCGTTGTGCCCCAGCGTCGGGCTCCTTGACAACGCGAACGTGACGGGCAGCGATGTCGCGGGGGCGACGGCGGTGAGGGAGCGGCCTCGCACAAAGTTGCGAAACGAACCCATCGGACGGAACCTGATGGGACCGTTCCACATGGGACACGGATTCAGGCGGTATCGGGGGGCCGATCCGGTCTCGTCGGGCCCGTCGGGCGTGCGGCCCCGGGTCGGGGGTCGTCGGTCACGCCCCCCGGCCCTCTGAGGGGCGAGGGCGGGGGCGTGGCGGTTCAGATCAGATCAGGTCAGGTCGGGTCAGATCAGGCCGAAGGCGACCATGGCCTCGGCCACGCGGATGAAGCCGACGACGTTGGCGCCGAGGATGTAGTTGCCCGGGTCGCCGAACTCCTCGGAGGTTTCGTAGCAGGAGCGGTGGATCTCCTTCATGATCTCGTGGAGCCGTCGCTCGGTGTACTCGAAGGACCAGGCGTCGCGGCTGGCGTTCTGCTGCATCTCCAGGGCCGAGGTCGCCACGCCGCCGGCGTTGGCCGCCTTGCCGGGGCCGAAGGCGACGCCCGCCTCCTGGAACACCCGGACGGCCCCCGGGGTGGACGGCATGTTCGCCCCCTCGCCGACGGCGATGCAGCCGTTGGCCACCAGTTTACGGGCCGAGCCCTCGTCTAGCTCGTTCTGCGTCGCCGAGGGCATCGCCACGTCGCAGGGGATCTCCCAGATGCAGCCGCCGGGGCGGTACTCGGCGTCGCGGTGGTCCTCCGCGTAGTCGGCGATCCGCCGACGCTCGACCTCCTTGAGCCGCTTCAGCGCCGGCAGGTCGATCCCGCCCTTGTGGTAGATCACCCCGGCGGAGTCGGAGCAGGCGACGACCTTGCCGCCCAGCTCGTTGATCTTCTCGATGGTGTAGATGGCGACGTTGCCCGAGCCGGAGACGACGCAGGACTTGCCCTCGAAGCCCTGGCCGCGGGCCTTGAGCATCTCGTCGACGAAGTAGACCGAGCCGTAGCCGGTGGCCTCGCGGCGCACCAGGGAGCCGCCCCACTCGGGGCTCTTGCCGGTCAAAACGGCCGACTCGTAGCGGTTGGTGATCCGCTTGTACTGGCCGAACAGGTAGCCGATCTCGCGTCCGCCGACGCCGATATCACCGGCGGGCACGTCGGTGTACTCGCCAATGTGGCGATGCAGCTCGATCATGAAGCTCTGGCAGAACCGCATGATTTCGCCGTCGGAGCGGCCCTTGGGGTCGAAGTCGGCCCCCCCCTTGGCGCCGCCGATCGGCATGCCGGTCACGGCGTTCTTGAAGATCTGCTCGAAGCCCAGGAACTTGATGATCCCCAGATAGACCGAGGGGTGGAAGCGTAGCCCCCCCTTGTACGGCCCCAGGGCGCTGTTGAACTCGACGCGGAAGCCGCGGTTGATCTGGAACTCGCCGCGATCGTCCTGCCAGGGAACGCGGAAGATGATCTGGCGCTCCGGCTCGCAGATCCGCTCGATGATCTTGTGCTCGGCGTACTGCGGATACTTCCTCAGAACCGGGGCCAGGGTGTCGATGACCTCCTTGACCGCCTGGTGGAACTCACTCTCACCGGGGTTGCGGCGGACGACGTCCTCATAGATGCGCTCGATCAGGGCGATGACGTGGGGCATGAAGCTTCTCGAACAGGAAACTGCGCCCGCCCGCCGCGGGAGAGGACGACGGGCGCCGATGGATGCCATTCCGCACGACGACGGTCAGGCCCGCCGTGCCGGACAGAATTCGATCACACGATTATGCCAGATGGAGTGTGCGACGTGGATGGGGAGCCGGTGCGAGGAGAAGGCAAATCGGCAGGAGTTATGGCGATTCGTGAGAATGAGCGGGACGATCCGGTCGTGCCGGTCCCGTCGGGCTCGACCTCGACTGGCGTGCCGTCGCGGGCTCGACCGTCGCCGTGGCCGCCGCGGGCGTCCGGGCAACCTTGCGGACCTGCTCCACCAGCTTGTCGTAGGTCGCGTACGACATGACCAGAATCAGCACCAGGCCCAGGACCGCGACAAGGTTGGCCCCGAGCCCGTTGACGTTTGCCCCCATGACCTTGCGATTGTTCAGAACCAGGAACATGCCGATGGCCACCGCCGGCACGGCCAGCAGCGTCGCGGCCTGGGCCAGCACGAGCGTCCGGGCGATGTCCAGCGGCGGGAAGAAGACGGCGACCAGCATTCCCACCATCATGATCAAGACGGTGAAGAAGCGTGGCCAGCGCCTGGTTCATCGTCGAGCCCAGGCCCAGGCCGTCGGCCAGCAGGCCCCCGCCGATGATCGCGTTGACCGGGATCGACGAGAAGGCCGCCGCCCACAGGCCCAGGCTGAAGATCACCCGGGCATACGGCCCGAACAGCGCCTCGAGCTGCCGCGCCATGTCGGCGGCGTTCTCGATATGAATCCCCTTCGGCCGCAGCGCCGACGCCGAGGTCATCATGATCAACACGCTGATGGTCCCCAGCACGGTGATGCCGGCGATCGAGTCGCGCACGCTCTTGCGGACATCGTCGAGCTTCCAGCCCTTGGCCTGGACCAGATACGCCTGATAGATGCATGCGTGAAGCACGAACGTGGTGCCGACCATCGCCGCCATCCGCTCGACGACCCGGTCTCCTCGGGGCACCGAGGGGACCATCCCCCGCGCCGCCTCGGCGAGGTCCGGCCGCGCCACGGCCAGGTTGGCCGCGAAGGCCCCGATCATGATCAGGACCAGCGCCTTCATCAGCTTCTCGACCACCGCGTACAGGTTCTTCGCGAACAGCACGAACGCCAGCGCCGAGCCCGTGAAGACAAACGGCCAGACCTGCGTCATCGACCCGGCCACGACCATCGGCGGCCCACCAGCGGACCGGACCAGTTCCAGGCGGAACTCGGGCACCTCGGTGACGGCCACCATCGCCGTCGAGACGCCCAGGTTGTTGCCGAACTGGAAGCTACCCGACATCAGGAACGAGGCCAGGCCGATCAGCACCGCCAGCCATCGGCCGTAACGCTCGGCCACCACTTGCAGGAACGACTGCTCATGGGTGGCGCCGAACCGCGCCCCCATGACCGTGTACACCATCATCGCCGCGGCCGACAGCACGACCATCCAGATCAGGCTGTAGCCGTAATCGGCGCCGATCGACGAGGCCGTCGTCACGCTTCCCGGTCCCAGCGCGACCGAGGCGATGATCAATCCGGGACCGAAGACCGAGAACACGCGAGCCAGGCTTCGAAACATGAACGGACGACTCTCCTGCCCGTCCCGCGTCGTCCTCGACGGGCACGATCAACATTCAGTTTGGAATTGGAGTGCCTCAGCCTGCCAGAACCGCCATCGCCACGCAAGGAGCCGGCCGGGATTCCGTCGATCGACTACCTCCCGAAGAGACTGGCCACCGCCACCCGGAACCCTGGCAAGTGTGGCTCGGCCGTCAGTTCCTGCGTCTCGTTGAACAGCACCGGCGCGGCATCGGGCCGATAGACCGTGACCGTACGGAACCGCGCCTGCACGATCCAGACGATCGCCATGCCCGTCTCCAGGTACACCGCGACCTTCTCGTCGATCATCTCCTGAGTGTCCGTCGGCGAGAGGATCTCAACAGCCAGCACCGGCGGCCCTTCGAAGTACGCCGCTTCGGGCTCCCGCGCGGTGACCTCCGCCGAGACATACGCCACGTCGATGCCGACAGTCGTGTCCGGATCACGACAGAGCCGGAAGCCCGCCTCGCCGGAGACAACCTCTCCGCGCGGTTCGGGCTGGTCGCCGAGCCAGTTCTCGAGCACAGTGCCGATCCGGATTTCGATCCGACTATGCCGCCGGTTTCGTCTGGTCATGGGTCGTTCCCGCAGTTCGCCCCGGATCAGCTCACGGTCGACCCCATCCTCGGGCAGCGCGAGCAGGTCCTGCGTTGTGACCAGTCGGTCGATCGTGAAGGCATTCATGAAGCCAGGTCCTCGGAATTCCGCGATGACATACCAGCTCCTCAATGATCACAGCCTGACCACCGTGCCGGCCTGAATGGGACGTACACCGACGCTCAACGCGATCCGGACTCGATCACCCCGCGCCAGTAGGCGGGCAGGCCACGATAGGCTTGCTGATAGGTCGCTTCGAGGGGAACGGGGACGTACTCATTCAGGTCGAGGAAGACGGGCATCTCGGGCAACGGGTCGCCAACGGCCAGGTGCGTGAGAAACGCCTCAGGCGTGCCATTGGCCATGTACGAGGCCAGGGTGAGCGGCGCCTCCGTCGGAAGCGCGTACGGCTGCAAATCGTAGCACTCCCAGATCGCCCCGTGAATCCCCCTCGGGTCGTGCGGACCGGGCGGGAACAGGTCAATCACCAGAACATGGCACCCCAACTTCGGGGCCGAGTCGACCTTGTCCACGAACTCCTCAATCGTGCGCTGGCGGTCCTTGTTGCCTGGAGAGAGGATCTCGATCAGGGCGACGATGCGATGGTTGCTGACGTGTCGAATGGTCAGGGTGCGACGGGCCAGTCGGTAGGCGGATCGAGGTTCCGCGACCACCCGACGGCTGACCTTCGGAGGCGCCTCGTCCAGGAGCATGGCGCCCGGATGTCGGCCCGGGCCCGGACGCCCGGAGCGTTCGGGAACCTGGAGCGTCAGGACATCGGCAATGCGACCGCCCGCATGCTGCTCGGCCAGGGCATAGTAACCCTCGGGAAGCAGGCCCTCGTTCAGCGCCTCCATGAGATGCGTGATCCAGGCGCAATGAAATGCGTGAAACGTGCCCGCGTCGACGCGTGTCCAATCGTGAACAGGCATGGCTTGGCTCCGACCGACGGCATGCAAGTCGTGTCCGTATGGGCCTCATCGTATCACGACCAGCGAGGCAAGGGCACGTTCCGCGCATGCGAACACCCCCGAGCCGAAACTCGGGGGTGTTCACGTGATGGCCCCGGCGATGACCGACTTTCGCGCCTGAGGCACTATCATGGGCCCGACGGGCTTAACGGCCGTGTTCGAGATGGGAACGGGTGTGGCCCCGCCGGTATGGTCGCCGGGAAGCCGACCGGCGGGCCTGTTCGGCCCGGCCGGCCGGGAGGTCTCGGGCGGCAGCGAGGCAACGCCTGGAGTTGCGGTGGTGGACACGTCGGGGTCGTCCGTCCATCCGGTCACGAACGCGGTGCGCGGCCGGTGGCGGTGTCGGTCTGGTCACGGGTGGTCGCGGATGCACCGCGAGTCCGGGGCCGCGACGCCGGGCGACTGGGCGTCGGCGCGGGTCGGGGTGGTCAAGCCGCTTGGCTGTTAGGACCGGTCGGCTGCGACGGTTGCCCGCCGTGCACGTCCGGCCTATCGACCTGGTGATCTTCCAGGAGCCTATCGCAGCGATGTGCTGCGGGAAGCCTGATCTCGGAGCGGGCTTCGCGCTTAGATGCTTTCAGCGCTTATCCGATCCCGACCTGGCTACCCGGCGATGCCCTGAGCGGGACAGCCGGTACACCAGAGGTCGGTCCTCCCCAATCCTCTCGTACTAGGGGAGACCCTCCTCAAGTTTCCTCCGCCCGCGGCAGATAGGGACCGACCTGTCTCACGACGGTCTGAACCCAGCTCGCGTACCGCTTTCATCGGCGAACAGCCGAACCCTTGGGACCTTCTCCAGCCCCAGGATGCGATGAGCCGACATCGAGGTGCCAAACCTCCCCGCCGCTAGGGACGCTCGGGGGAGATCAGCCTGTTATCCCCGGAGTACCTTTTATCCGTTGAGCGACGGCCCTTCCATCCGGCACCGCCGGATCACTAACGCCGACTTTCGTCCCAGCTCGACCGATGGGTCTCGCTGTCAGGCGCCCTTGTACGTTTGCGCTCGTGTTGCCCGATTGCCGACCGGGCCGAGGGCACCGTTGCGCTCCTCCGTTACGCTTTGGGAGGAGACCGCCCCAGTCAAACTGCCCGATGAGCACGGTCCCGACCGGGGCTTCCGGACCGGTGAGGCACGACGACAATTCAGGCTGGTATTTCACCGTCGGCTCCCCCCGGACTGGCGTCCGGGGTTCACAGCCTCCCAGCTATCCTACACAGAAGTGCACGTCGGGCCAGTGCCAACCTGCAGTAAAGGTTCACGGGGTCTTTCCGTCTGACCGCGGGTACGTGGCATCTTCACCACGGCTACAGTTTCACCGGGTCCCTCGTGGAGACAGTGCTCCGGTCGTTACGCCATTCATGCAGGTCGGAACTTACCCGACAAGGAATTTCGCTACCTTAGGACCGTCATAGTTACGGCCGCCGTTTATCGGGGCTTCGGTCGGCAACTTCGCCTTGCGGCTGATCGCCTCCCTCAACCTACCGACACCGAGCAGGCGTCAGACTCTATACGTCCTCTTGCGAGTTGGCAGAGTCCTGTGTTTTTGGTAAACAGTCGCCGGAGCCGATTCGCTGCGGCTCACTTGCGTGAGCACCCCTTGTACCGAAGGTACGGGGTCATTTTGCCGAGTTCCTTCACGAGGGTTCTCCCGAACGCCTGCGGATGCTCGCCTGGCCCACCTGTGTCGGTTTGCGGTACGGGCCGATGGATTGTCCGGACAGGGTTTTTCGTGGCCGGTGGTGCGTCGGACTTCCGGATCGAAGTGCCGTCGCCCTTGCGGGACGGGGACGACTATCGCCCCGCTCCGACTCCCACCGGCGTCGCCTGCCATCAACCTCCCCATCGGGTGCGGGAATATTAACCCGCTGCCCATCGGCTACGCCTTTCGGCCTCGCCTTAGGTCCCGACTGACCCTGGGCGGATTGACCTTCCCCAGGAAACCTTGGGCTTTCGGCGGGTGGGCTTCCCACCCCTCTTATCGTTACTCGTTCCGGCATACGCACTCGCGGACGCTCCACGAGCACCTTGCCGATGCCGCTTCGACGGCGGTCCGCGACGCTCCCCTACCACTCGATCGCCTGCAATCCGCGACTGCGGCGCGACGCTTAGTCCCCGTCATTTTCGGCGCGGGATGGCTCGACCGGTAAGCTGTTACGCACTTTTGAAATGGTGGCTGCTTCTAAGCCAACATCCCGGCTGTCTCGGCGATCCCACTTCCTTTGCCACTGAGCGTCGACTTGGGGGCCTTGGTCGGCGGTCTGGGCTGTTTCCCTCTGGCGCCTGGAGCTTATCCCCCAGGCACTGACTCCCGGACTCTGGCCCACGCGGTATTCGGAGTTGGGTTCCGGCGGGTACCCTTGGGAGGCCCCGACCGAATTCCGTCGCTCTACCCCCGCGGGGGAACATCCGAGGCTGGCCCTAAAGCCATTTCGGGGAGAACGAGCTATCTCCAGGTTTGATGAGACTTTCACTCCTCCCCACGGGTCCTCCCCCAGATTTTCAACTCTGGTGGGTTCGGTCCTCCACGGCCTGTTACGGCCGCTTCAACCTGCCCATGGGTAGGTCACCTGGTTTCGCGTCTATGGCACCCGACAAGACCGCCCTGTTCGGACTCGCTTTCGCTGGGGCTCCCCCCCTGAAGGGGTTAACCGGGCCGGGTACCATAACTCGCCGGATCATTATGCAAAAGGCACGCGGTCAGGCACGAAGCCAAAAGGCCTCGGCCCTCCCACCGCTCGTAGGCACGGGGTTTCAGGTTCAGTGTCCTCCCCTTGTCGGGGTTCTTCCCACCGTTCGGTCGCCCTACTGGCTTCGCTATCGGTCGCCATCGAGTACTTAGCCTTGCGGGATGGTCCCCGCCGATTCAGGCCGGGTTTCACGTGCCCGACCCTACTCGGGTACCGGTCCGAGGCCGCATCGCAATCGTCGCCTACGGGACTCTCACCCGCTCTGGTGCCGCTTTCCAGACGGCTTCGGCTGACGGCTTCGGTCCTCGCGCGACCGGCCCCACGACCCCGCCGGGTGACCCCGGCGGTTTAGGCTGGTCCCCGTTCGCTCGCCGCTACTGAGGGAGTCGCGGTTGCTTTCTGTTCCTCCGGGTACTGAGATGTTTCAGTTCCCCGGGTCTTACCGGGTATCGTGGGATCGACGCGCGTTTGGCCGCTCCCCCACGCTTCTCGCAGCCTGCCACGCCCGGTCTCGCTGATGGCGCCGAGGCATCCCCCCCGTGCCCTTGGGGGCTTGACCACGCCGACCCGACGCCGTCGGCCCGCTCGCACGTGTCGCCGCGCGCCGCCGCCGACCGCCAGACCGACCGAGACCACAGCCACCCGCTGAGACACTCACATGCCTCATATCATCCGCATCCGGCCGCCGCCCGGCCCCGAAGCCGGGCGAGCGGGCGTCGGCCTGCGTTCGTGAAGATGGATGGTTCAGATGTGCCACGTCACACTTGACTTGCTTCGCTGCTGCCGCCGGATTGTCAGAGAGCACCCCCGGCGGCCCGACGCCGCCGCGGCACCCACCCGTTGCCGGGCGGGCCCGCCACGCTCGATCCCGGGGCCGGCCGCCGGCCGGGGGTCGACGCAGCCCCGCGGCCGCCAGGACCCGCGCCGGCCCACGCCTGCGCCGACCGACTGCGCGCGGCCGGGCCGACGTCGGGTGAGCGTCATCGGACCGATCGCGTTGAGCCTGGCCACCGTGCTCGTCGCATGCCGTGCCCGTGAACCGGCCGAGCCGCCGCCCGCCCCGGGCGCCCGGCGGGCGGCCCCGCCCGTCGCGACCGCGCGTCGCGGTCGCCGGGGCGGGCCGATGTCGGGTCACCGTAGCCGAAGCCCCGCGCCCGACTTCCAGGCTTCCCTAGAAAGGAGGTGATCCAACCGCAGGTTCCCCTACGGTTACCTTGTTACGACTTAGTCCCCATCAGGGGTTTCACCTTCGGCGCCTGCCCTCGCGGGCAACAGCGACTTCGGGTGCCCCCCCCTTTGGTGGCTTGACGGGCGGTGTGTACAAGGCTCAGGTACCCATTCACCGCGGCGATGCTGATCCGCGATTACTAGCGATTCCAGCTTCACGCGGGCGGGTTGCAGCCCGCGATCCGAACTGGGGACCGGTTTTTGCGATTGGCTCCACCTTGCGGTCTTGCAACGCTCTGTCCGGCCCATTGTAGCACGTGTGCAG
Organism: uncultured Isosphaeraceae bacterium; assembly: GCA_963779675.1. Lineage (GTDB taxonomy): Bacteria > Planctomycetota > Planctomycetia > Isosphaerales > Isosphaeraceae > CAVZZM01. The sequence goes on along the minus strand of CAVZZM010000005.1, from coordinate 165,097 downwards.
CCCCGGGCATAAGGGCCATGATGACTTGACGTCGTCCCCGCCTTCCTCCGGCTTAACGCCGGCGGTCCCCCTAGAGTGCCCGCCATGACCGCTGGCAACTAGGGGCAGGGGTTTCGCTCGTTACGGGACTTAACCCAACACCTCGCGGCACGAGCTGACGACAGCCATGCAGCACCTGTGCACGTTCCACCCGAAGGCGTCACCGACGTTTCCGCCGGCTAATCCGTGCATGTCAAGCCCGGGATAAGGTTCTTCGCGTAGCCTCGAATTAAGCCACATGCTCCACCGCTTGTGTGAGCCCCCGTCAATTCCTTTGAGTTTCAGCCTTGCGACCATACTCCCCAGGCGGGGCACTTGACGCTTTCGCTACGATCGGCGCACCCATCGGCGAGCACGCGATCCAGTGCCCATGGTTTACGGCCAGGACTACCGGGGTATCTAATCCCGTTCGCTCCCCTGGCTTTCGCGCCTCAGCGTCAGTCGAAGTCCAGGATCCTGCTTTCGCCGTCGGCGTTCCTCCCGATCTCAACGCATTTCACCGCTCCACCGGGAGTTCCGGATCCCCCTCCTCCACTCCAGACCGCCCGTTTCGGTGCCCGCTTCCCCGGTTGAGCCGGGGGCTTTCAGCAACCGACGCGACGGTCCGCCTACGCGCGCTTTAAGCCCAGTAATTCCGAATAACGTTCGCACGGTTCGTCTTACCGCGGCTGCTGGCACGAACTTAGCCCGTGCTTCCTCCAGGGATCACTCAAGAGCGGCTCTGCACCGCCCCTTGTTCCCCCTCGACAGGAGTTTACAACCCGAAGGCCTTCGTCCTCCACGCGGCGTCGCTCGGTCAGGCTTGCGCCCATTGCCGAAGATTCTCGACTGCAGCCACCCGTAGGTGTCTGGGCAGTGTCTCAGTCCCAGTGTGCCGGGCCACGCTCGCACGCCCGGTAGGCGTCATCGCCTTGGTGGGCCGTCACCCCACCAACTAGCTGATACCACGACGGCCCGTCCCAGGGCGGAATCACACCGTTTGGCCCGAGCGAGATGCCTCGCTCCGGCGTCGCTGGCTATTAGCCGCGGTTTCCCGCGGTTATGGCCATCCCCGGGGTGGGTTGCCGTCGCCTTACTCACCCTTCCGCCACGTCTCTTGCGAGACGTCCGACTTGCATGCCTAATCCACGCCGCCAACGTTCATTCTGAGCCAGGATCAAACCCTTCGAAAGAAGCCGACCGGACGCCCCGCCGAAGCGAGACACCGAGCGCGGTCCTCATCCCAAGGGGTTGAGGATAAACTGGTCGCCGCCGAACCCGACCTGGCAGTCGAGCCCGGCTGCCGCGCTCGCCGGTGAGGGCCGAAGCCCCCCGACGCCGACGCCCGATCTTGCTGTCGCGCCCCGACGTCCCCGTCGGTGCGTCGCTGCGGATCGGGGCCGCCCGCCGGAAGTCCGGCCCGGGCGGCGGCTCGGCTGGCTCACGGGTCGCACGCACCTCCCCGAACAGGAGATCGGGTGCCACCGCATGCACAAGCACGTATCGAAAAGGTTACGCAATCGGCCGAATTGTCAAAGAGGTTCGACCCCACGCGCGGAGTCGCTGCGACACTCCTCCGCGGCAGCACCACGAGGTGCCCCGGACAGCGTCGCGCTCCCTCGCAGGCAGGTTGGGTCCGGTTCCACTCGTTTGGGATGCGAAACCGGATTCAGATGCAGAAACCCCGGACTTCTCGGTGCAGTCTGTCGTTGCACCGTTTCGTCCGGGGCGAGAGTCATACTACCCGCAATCCTCGCCGGTTCAACCCCCTACCGAGAAATTTATCCGATACGATCCTGATCGACCTCGGCGTCGAGGCCGGCCCGGCGGGAGAGTCGTCGTGGGATCCGGCGCGTGATTCTGACGATGAAGATAGACGTGCGAGACAGGGCCGTCTCTGCCGCTTCGCTGCGGGGCCGGGATCGGCGCGGGTGCGAGCCCGACGGCGCCGACAGGCAGCGAAGGCAACCCGGCGTCGCGTCGGCTCCTGATGTGCGGGGGAACGCGGGGCCTTCAGGGAGGGGAGGGGGTCAGCCGTGCCCGTGGCCATGCCCACACAAACCGACTGGCTGAAGAGCGTGCTCTTCGATCGCGGCTATCTGGCGAAGATCCGGGGCGAGGCGATCAAGGTCTACCTGGTGATGGTCGAGGCCTGCGGCGGGCTGCCCGACCGCAGCGTCAGCCGTCAGCCTGAGCCAGCTGATGGCGCGGACGAGGCTGTCGTGCCCGACGGTCATCGACAGCCTCGCCCGGCTGGAGCGGCTCGGCCTGGTCGTCTCCACGACCCACGAGCGGGGCAAGACCAAGACGTATTATGTCCCGGACCCGCCCTCCAGCCTCTCCGCCTGAACGAGATCCGGCCCGACGGCGCGCCCGTCGCACCGCGGCAGTGTCGAACCGAGCATTCGGGCGCGGGCGCGCCCGTCGGCCCCAGGGAAGGTGACCGCCGACCATGGACCCGTACTTCTTCCGAGTCGAGCACGACCTGCTCCGCTCCGAGTCGTTCAAGGAACTCGGCGGCTCGGCGATCAAGGTCTACCTGGTCATCGGCCTGTACTCGGACTTCGGCACCGGCTGGGCCTACCCGAGCATCCGGACGATCGCCAAGCAGGGCGGATTGAGCCGGCAGACCGTCCTCGACGCCATCGCCCAGCTGACCCGCTCGGGCCTGCTCGCGACGAGCAAGTCGCAGGGCCGATCGACCGCCTACAAGATCATCCGCCAGGCGCCCGACCGCCGCCGAGGCGCGCCGGGGCAAGGGGTCCAGAAACGCGACGCCGGAGTGTCCCAGAATCTTTAGAGGGGCCCCCGAAAACTGTCCCAGAATCCTTTAGAGGTCTGGGGGGAAACCGGTCCATTGTTCTTTAGAGGTGCAGGCCCAATCGATGGGCCGAGGCGGCCTCGACGATGGGCCCGAACGAGAACCAGGAACGAGAACAGAGAGACAACGCGAGCATCCCGATCCCCGGCACCCCGTTCCGGCTGACGGCGGACGGCCGGTTGCTGGTTGCGGTCGATCTTCAGGAATTGCTGACGGACCAGGGCATCCCCCGTCGCCTGGCCGAACGGCTGGCGGCGCAGAAGGCGCCGGAGGACGTGGCGAAGGTTCTACTGAACGCCCTCTATCTCCAGAGCCAGGGCAAGCTCCAGAACGGGCCGGGTTACATCCGGGCGGGGCTCGAGGTCGGATACGACCTTTTGCCGCAAGTCGCGGACAGGCTTGAAGTTCGGCGCCGGGCGCTTCAGGAGCGGCTCCGGGAAGCGGAGCGACGCGCAGTGCGGAACCGGCGTGAGGCGGAACGGGCCGCCGAGGAGGACGCGATCAACCTGGTGATCGAGAGCCTTCACCCCGACGACCTGCAACACCTTGTCGAGGAAGCGGTTGCGCCCCTACCCGGCCCGATCGTCCGGCGCAACCCCACCCTCTCCAACCCGTTCGTCCGAAGCAAGGTCTACGAGCTGGCGGGCGGCGAACCGCTGGTGTAAGTCGTTTTCCGGAAACGGCTTGCGCATGACGAGCAGGTCGCGGACCTGGCCCAGCAGCCGGCCGTCGGCCCGCGCGCGGCGGACGTCCTGCGGGCGGTACGCGCCGTCCATCGGGCAACTGATCCGCCGGACCGGCAGGAAGCCGGCCGCGAGCAAGGCGCCGTAGCCGAGGAAGGCGTGGTCGATGTAGCCAGATCCGGCGGGCAGGTCCTTCTCGGTCTGGTTCGCCAGCAAAAGCGCGATGTGGCCACCGGGGCGGAGTTGCAAGAACGCAATCCGGGAAACCAATTGCAAGAACGCAATCCAGCCGGCCAGCGGCGCCTCGGCCACGCCCCCCTGCCCCGGCGTACCGACGGGCCAGCATGGTATGGTAGGGTGGGTCGCAGAAGAACAGGTCGCAACCGGCGGTCTCGGGGGGCAGGCCGTGGCGGACGTCGTTGGGGAGGATCTCGGGACGGACCGGGTGGATGTCGTAGGCCAGGCAGCGACGGCCCATCGAATCGCAGACGTCCCGGGTGGTGCCGCCGCCGGCCATCGGGTCGACGACCAGGCCGCCGGGGGGGCTGAAGTAGTGGACGGCGTGGGCGACGATCGCCGCCGGGATCGAGCCCGGGTGGGGCAACGCCGAAGGCGCGGTCGTGCTTGAACGACCAGACGTCGTACGGGGTCGGGCTGGAACCCGGCGGCGAAGCGGTCGCGACGGCGGAGGTCCTTGTAGGCGGCGTGAATGGTCTTGGTGCCGGCATCGAGCGCCGGCGACCGCGGCGCGGGCGCGGGGGTCGTCCTCAAGGGCGGCCCGCCAGACGGCGCGGGCCTGTCGGTAGAGGTCCTTGCCCCCCAGACCGATGGCCTGCGCGACCGCCACGTCGGTGCGACCGCCCCGAGCGTCGGAATTCCGACACTCGGCCCCGGCGGTTGTCTCCACCCCATCGCTCAACGGCTCGGCGGACGGGCCGCGTTTCAGGTTGGCCAGGCGACGGCCCCGGGCCGTCTCGGCCAGTAGGCTTTCGAGGGCGTCGGCCTCGCGCATGCGCTGGCTGAAGGTCTTGGATCGCTGGCGGTTGTAGTCGAGCACCGCGAGCCGGCGATCGGCCCCGGACGGCAGGTTGCGGACCAGGCAAGGCACCTCGGCCAGCCCCAGCTCGCGGGCGCAGGCCAGCCGGCGATGGCCGGAGAGAACCTCCCAGCCGAGCCCGTCCTCAGCGTGGGCGACGACCAGCGGGACCAGCACGCCCTGGGCGCGGATGCTCTCGATCAGGCCCTCGGTCTCGGCGTCGGGGTCGCCGTACAGCTCGACGCTGAAGGGGAACGGCCTCAGGGCGTCCGTGGCGATCGTACGGACGGAACGCCGTGCCGTGGCGGTGGGGCGGGTGGTGTTCATGGCCGGGGGCGTCCTTGTCCTCGGCGGGGCGTGAGTCGCGGGACTTTGGAGTTTCGATGGCCGATGGCCGATTCCCGAGTTCCGGGGGCGGTCCTCCGGGGGCCGGATGGGCCGACGCCTCTCGATAGCAGAGGACGCCGCGACTGTCCAGCCGAGCCCGGTAGGAAATCCGGGCGCAACGGACGCCTCGCTCAAGGAACGGATTTGCCGTGCGAGTGGCGGCATGGAGGCGGGCCAGGCCCGAGACGATCTGACCGAAGGTGTTGAAGACGTCGTGGGAATACCACCCGCCAAGCTCCTCGCCGGGCGCGGGCGTGCCGGCCCGCTCTCGAAACCCCTTCAGGTAATCGTCCGACGACACCGCGAGGTAAGAGTCAAGGACGTCCCGCTGCTGTCGCCGCCAGAATGACGGCAAGAGCCGGACCTGCTCGTAACCGAGGGTCTCAAGCACTGGCTCAGCCTTTGCCGCGTCGCGAGTATTCTTGAGGCCATCTGGAGAGGCGGCCAGGCCGGGAACATCCGCCGGCGCCGCGAGGATGACCAACGGGATGCGAAGGTCGCGCGCGGTCTTCACCTTCTTCACCTGGTGTCGCTCCTGAAACGGATGTCATTCCGTGATGTCCTTGTTTGTTTGTCTGGTTCGGCCGGGCCACCGCCCCGCCCCGTCCCGCCCCGTCCCACGATCCGTGCTCCCGAGAGCGATACCAACTGCGACGCCAACCCCAGCCCCGAGGCCGATGCCCGCCCCCACGCCGCCGAGCGTGGCCCCGACAGTGGCCCCGAGCACCATCCCCAGCCCCCCGCCCACGCCGATGTAGAGCGGAAGGTTGCGGTCCCACGGGCGGCCACGTTCGTCTCCCGGCCCTGTCGCCATGACGTGTTTCCTTCCCTAAAGGCCGAACAAGTCTTCGGCTGCGGAATGTGACGGAATCAAGTGGAGATGACGGATTGCCCAGTTTGGCGCGCTCCTGGAATACAATAGTAAGCGTCTTTCGAAGGCCATCTTGCAGAACCTGATAGCATCTCGTGGAGAGCAGCCGACTCCCCGAGAGATGATCCACGGCCAAACGAAACGACAGGATCCCATCGGTGGCGTCCCCGGGGCGGGCTGAAATACGATCGAGCCCGGGTCGGCGCGTCCAACTCTGCGGAAAACAGCCAAGATACCCACGATCGCCCCGGCCTTGGCCCGGCCGTTAGCCGAGGGGCCCAACCGCCCGGGAGAGCGCCTCGGCCAGCCAGCGTGCGGCGGCCGGGTCGATCGGGCCGATCAACTCGACGGGCTCGTTCTGGTCCGCGCCGGACGAGGAGCATCCCCTCGTCGTCCGCGGTCAGGCCGCGGAGGTCGATCAGGTGGATACGTTCTTCGACGGACTGTCCCAGCACGTCCATCCTGCCCGTCAGCCGGCGGCCGTCGAGCTTCAGCGTCCAGGGGAAGGAGATCGCCTTACCTGAGGCGAGCGACGAGATCGTCCGCATCGGTCGGGCGGCCCGGAGCATGATCGTCCCGATGGCCACCCAGACCACGCAGAAGCCGATCGTGAAGGCCGCGGCCACCGGTTTGCTCGCGGGGCGGTCGTTGAATTTGAACGGCACGTCGTAGAAGACCACCGAGACGAATATCGCGCCGCAGAGGACGACCCCGATGGCCATCAGAATTCCGACAGTGATGGTCCAGCAGCCGGCGAATCCCCGAGTCAGGAGCCCGGCCGCGGACGCCTGCGGCGGGGCTGTCTCCTCGGACGCCTTCGGGGTCGTCTGCCCCGAGACGATCACCGAATCACCCCGCCGGCGAAGCCGGAGGCCGAGGCCCGGAGGCGGGTCAGGGATACCGTTCAGATCGGTCCTCGGTGCCCCGGCTACGTCGGCTCGCTCCTCGGCCTCCCGGTCCTCAGCCCGTCGCTTCCGGATCGAATACAACACGCTCGCGAGGATCCCCACGCCGATGGCTGCGAAAACGCCCCCAATCCCCGGAAGTAAGGCGTTAGCGAACCCCACGCCCGGCTCGAGCACCGCGATAGCCGGGTCACCCGGCTTGTTATGCACGTCGACCTGGGCCCCGACTGGATAGCGGTCGACGACCCGACGGCGCACGACTGGGCTGCTGCTGCTGACTTCCGCGATCCGGACCCGTTCAGCGGTGTAGGCGCGGCCGTCGACCTCGTAGCGGTAGGCGATCCGGGCGTGGAACGAATCCCCGTCCTGGCCGTTCCCCCGTGATCGGATCACCTCCGACTCGGTGACCTTACCCTTGGTCGAGGGCCACGACGAGGATTGGATTGCCCCGACGAGCTGGGCCACGCCGATGCCGAATACGATGAGTCCGACCGTCGCGAAGACGCCGCCGAACAGGAGTCGGGTCCGGATGTCGTTTGCGCCGGCCATCAGGCATCTCCGGGCGAGAGGAAGCGAGGAGTGTTGCTGCCGTTGGCCGTCCGGACTCCCGGGCTTGGTCGGGTCTCGGCTCAGCCGGGATTTCCCAGATGAGGGTTAAATTCGGTGTTCGGGACCCCGCATGGCCTCTCCCCAAAATATGGCCCCATCCAAGTGGGGTCCAGGTTCTGCCGACCGGGGTGACCCGTTAGGTCGCGATCTTGCGTCGAGCGTTCGGATAGGCCGCGAACCAGGCGTCGGGCAGCAACTCCGCGAGCCGGTCGAGCGGATGGGTCGGCAGCCGCTCACAGCACATCCTTGAGGTAGGCGAAGGGATCGCCCCCGAGCCGCTTGCAACTTCCCACGAAGCTGTAGAGGATCGCCGCCGTCCGGCCGCCCCGGTCACTCCCAACAAATAAGTAATTTTTCCGGCCGATGGCCTGGGCGCGCAGACGTCCGTTCGGCGAGCGTTGTTGTCGATGCTCAGCTCGCCGTCGCGGGTGTAGGTCTGCAAATCCGGCCACTGGTTCCGGGCGTAGGCGATCGCCCGGCCCAGCGGGCTCTTCGGCAGCACCTGCCGGGACTGCTCGTCCAACCAGGCTTCGAACGCCGCCAGGATCGGCACCGCGTCCCGCTGCCGGATCGCCTGACGCTCCTCGGCCGGCAACGCACGACAGTCCGTCTCGATCCGGTAGAGCTGCCGGATCCGGGCCAGTGCCTCGTGGGCCAGGACCGGGGCCGTGGTCCGGCACTCGTAGAACTTGCGGCGGACGTGGGCCCAGCAGGCGACCTTGATCACGCCCCGGCCGGCGCAGATCCGGTCGTAGCCGGTGAACGCATCGGCCTGGAGGTAGCCCCGGAAGTCCGACAGGAACCGTTCCGGTCCGTCGCGGGTGCGGCGGGGCGTGAAGTCGTAGACGCAGAACGGGTTCCGGTCGTCGCCGAGGTAGACCCAGAACCGCCCGGTCCGCGTCGCGGGCAGCGTCGGGTCCCAGACCGGCACGGTGGTGTCGTCGGTCCAGATCACCTTCGAGGCCCGGACCCGAGCGACCATCACGTCGTAGAGCGGTCGGAGCAGCTCGGCGGCCCGGGCCATCCAGCCGCAGAGCGTGGCCCGCGAGAGGGTGACGCCGTGGCGGGCCAAGATGTCCTCCTGGCGGTACAGCGGCAGGTGATCGCCGTACTTGCTGGTGATCACGTGGGCCAGCAGGCCCGGCCCGGGCAGCCCCTTCTCGATCGGCTGCGGCGGCTTGGCCGCGATCGCCACGTGCTCCTGGCACGACCGGCAGGCGTACTTGGGGCGGACGAACTGGCGGATGAACAACGAGGCCGGGACGTACTCCAGCTGCTCGCTGACCTCCTCGCCGAAGGGCATCCGAAGTCCGCCACAGTCGGGGCAGGCCCGCTCCTGCTCCGAGAGTTCCAGGACGATCCGCTCGCGGGGCAGGTGCTCGGGCAAGCGCCTGGCGACCGCGACGCCGCCAGGTCCGGGTGGGCGTCCGCCGTCGCTCGGGGACCGCCTCGGCGGGCTGCGGCCCGGCGTCCTCCTCGGCCGCCTCGTCGTCGAAGAGCCGGAGCTGGCCCGGGTCGAGCCGCTCGCTGCGGGGGCCGTACTGCCGCCGGAGCAGCTGCTCGACCTGGTGCTCCAGCTGCTCGATCCGCCGCCGGGCCTCCTGGATGGTGGCGGCCTGCTGGCGGATCAGCTCGTGGCAGATGGCCAGGTCGTCGGGGAGGTGGGCGTCGGCGTCGCTCATGCGATGAATTATACGCACAAGCAATCGACCGAGGCGGTCCCGACCGCCGAATTCCCGGCGGACGGAGCGTCATGCCGGCTGACGGGCGTAGCGTGGTCGCCGCCTGACGCGGTTGAGGTCGACCCCCTCCAGGAGCATGAGCAGGTCCGCCGCCTTGACCGGGACGCTGGTGGCCTCGGCCTCGGTCGGGGCGGGGAAGCGGAAGGTCCCCTTCTCCAGCCGGCGATACCAAGGGTCGATACCGTCGCCGGTCCCAGTAGAGGATCTTCAGCCGGTCGCCGCGTCGATTGCGGAAGACGAACAGGTGGCCGCTGAACGGGTCCTCGGCCAGGACGTCCTGGACCAGTTGCGCGAGCCCGTCGAACCCTCGCCTCATGTCGGCCGGCTCCCGGGCCAGGAGGATGCGGACGGAGGGGGGCAGGCTCAGCATCGGCGGGCCTCCAGCACCGAGAGGACCGCATCGAGAGTCGGCGGATCGAAGCCGCGGGGGACCCGGACGGTCGGCCCGGCGGGCAGCACGATCTCGATCGGTGCCGCCTCGGGAGACGAATCCGGCTCGTCCGGCACGACCTGCACCGGCAGGAAGGCGGAGCGGAGGACCAGGTCGGTGGAGGGGCTCGGGGCCGTCCCCGCGGTGGGTCGCGGCCTGGTGATCGCGTCGGGCCAGCTCCCGCCGCCACCAGCGGAAGGTCCAGGGCTTCAGGCCCTGGCGGCGGCAGAATTCGGCGATCGAGAGGCCGGAGCGGGCCTGCTCGGCGATCGTCCGCCGCCAGGACCGTTCCCTGGCCGGATCGCGTGGCTTCCCAGGTGGTGGGGCCATGGGGCACCTCCTCGGGGAGTCGGTTGCTCTCCCCGAGATGCTACCAGGCCCCGCAAGATGGCCTTCGCTTGACGCTTACATACAATAGAAGGGGGCCAAGGACGACGAAACATGAATCATGCCACGTTTTGTTTGATTTTCCCTCCCCAAATCGGCCTGCGACGATTAACAATGTTTGACACGTTCCTTTTTGTCGGAATATTGTTTGATTAAAGGTCGGCCGGGTCGTCGAATCGTGGCGCGTCGTCGGCGCATACGGATCACGAATCACGGCCTGACCGGGCGATGGCGGCGGCGGATCGGGAGCGACAGGGAGCCAGGGGCGTGACGCCGCTCGACGGTACGTGCCGGCGAGCCACCTGTGCCACTCGCCGCGGGCCGTCGTGGTCCCGCTCGTCGCATCGAGCGTTCCGTAACGCGTGGTCCCGCTCGTCGTGTGCCTGAGGACCCGGGCGCTATGATACGCGTCCAGCTTGTGGAACCGCTCGCGCCGGTAGAGGAGCCACCAGGAGGCCAGGGCGAGAACGGCCACGAGGACCATCAGCGATCTGACGGTGAACCGAGCTTGAGGACGCCGCACACAGGGCCTCCGGTTCTGAAAGCGAACCTCAGCGGGCGGGTGGCTGTGCCTCGTCGCGAGGGTTCTTGAGGCCATCTGGAGAGGCGGCCAGGCCAGGCAAAGCCGCCGGTGCCGAGAGGATGATCAACGGGATGCGAAGGGCGCGCGCGGACTTCACCTGATGTCACTTTTGAAGTGGACCGGCCCGGGCCCCGAGGGTCACGACGACGGGCGGGGGGCGTCGCTGGACTTCAGGTAGAGCACCGCATCGCCCTGGAAGGGGGGGAGGAAACGCACGTTCGCCCCTCCCGTCACGGCGTCCCCGGCCGAGGTGGTGCCCGACCTGGGGTTGAACCACTCCACCGAGTAACTCCCCGCCGGGAGAGTGACCGTGAAGGCCCCACTGGCGGGCTGGTAGACGAGATATTCCGCGCCCTCATGGGCCAGGCAGTAGGCCGTGGAGGACGTGTCGCCCCGAGGCGTCATGGCCGCCAGGTCGATCCTGTTCGCGTAGGCGCGGGTGTGCCCGACGGCCCGCCGCAGCGGGTCATGGGAGCCGTCATCCGGGATGACGTTTCCGGTGTTCCAGTCGAAGGGGACGAGATGAAAATCATAGAGGATCGGATTGTTGCCTCGAAGGAAGTTCTTCCAGACGACCCTGGGGTCTTTGGTCTTGTAGTTGATGTGGTCGAAATCGGCGATCACGACCTTCTTGCCCGTCGCGGCCGGCGGGTCGCTCTCGTAGTCTTCGTCCGCCGTCCTTGCCGGCGCGACCGCGTCGGCCGGGCTGTCAAAGAGCACGGCATTGCTCTGGTTGGGCCACGAGATGCTCATCAGGACGGGATGCCGCCTGGGTTTGGTCGCCTCGTAGCTCTTGATGGTTTTGATCATCTCGAACTGCCAGTCCTTCGACTCGGGCCGGCTCTCGTTGGCGATCTCGTAGAGCACGTTGTCGAGGTCGTTGACCGTGTCGATCACCGTCTTCACGTAGGCCTTCTGAATCGCGGTGACTTCGGGCACGGCCAGCGTATGGAACTCGAGCCCCCAGCCGTCCCCGTTGAGGTCGCCATCGACGCCGTTGACGTTGTTACGCGCGTTGAAGGGATGTCCGAACCACGGGTTGGCGCCGGGGTTGACCGAGTCCTTGTTGACCGGGTGGACACTGCTGAACCCCTCGAAGAGCATGATGATGACGTAGATATCGCGATCCCGAGCGGCGATGGTTCGCGACCGTAGCCGGTCGAAGTAGGCGGGGTTGAACGTGTGGAGATCGAACCGAGGTGCGCCGTCGAGGGCGTTGCCCGGCCCGGTCCGCAGATACGGCAGGGGTGTCGCCAGCACCCCCGGAGTCCCCTGGTCGCAGCGCGTGGATTCCACCGTCCACATCCGAAACACGTTGTGATTGTGTTTCGAGAGGACCTCCAGACATCGAGGAAAGTTGGACGGCACGTGGACGCCCGGGGCCTGCCACCCCGGCCACGCATCCTCCTGCATGTCCGAGCTACCCGTCTGGGAGCCTGCCAGATAAATCGCCTTGCCGGACCCATCGGTAAAGTATCGCCCGTTGGTCGGATGAACCCGCAGCGGCCCCCTGGCGGCCTCGACATGGGATGTCTCGTTCCCGGAACCGATGCCGACGGGAACGAGCAGTAGGACGGCCAGGAACGCGGGACGCCAAAAATCTGTGAACATTGCGATATTAATCATGTTCTCATTTTATTGGTTTTGTCGGTTGATTTCCATCATCAGAACACCCTGACCTTCGGCAACGCCTTCTTCAACTCCGCGATGCCCGTGTCCGTCACGCGCGTGTTTTCGAGACCGAGGCGCTGAAGGCATAGGAAACCAGGGGCATCGCGCGTTCTGGGCGGATTTGCCATCTCCAACTCAACCCGAGAGGGCTCGGGATCGCGCTCTGTCCCTGGTTTCTGTCTGTCCCTGGTTTCTGTCTGTTTCTGTCCTCGCTATGTCCCTGTTTTCTGTCTGTTTTCTGTCATTAGAGCAGAGACAAACCGTGGCTGTGGAACCTTCGACGCCACAGCCACCCGCCGCCCGATCAGGGAGTGCTGCCCTGCAGGGCGTCGAAGAGCGATTTCGCCCGATCATCGAAATACGGCGAGTTCATCTCCTCCGGCCGATTCGATTGGCGATAGCTGTTGTTGCCGTTGAGGGTGTCGTCTGTCAGGAGCTTCAAGACCCAGGGGCCGCCACTACAACCGCCGGTCATGTCGCAACCGATTGCAACGGGTTTGGTCCCGGGCACGCTGCCATCGTACGCATACGATGCCTGGCAGTTGTGCATCCGCTCGCCATCGAACGGTGACGCCGCGGGGTAGCCGAGGGAGTTCCAGTGTTGAAGCCGGCCCCGGTTCCAGGCGAACCCGAGCGCACCGACCACCTGGCCGATCTTCTTGTTGTTCAAGTTGTAGAGGATGCCGCCACCCATGTCCTCGGTCAGCCCGTTCGGGTTCCCGTGCTGATACCACGTCGTGCGCGTCCAGAGATGGGAGACATGCCACCTCCCGTACGGCGCATCGCCATCCCGGTAGGCGGGGACGAAGATCATGTCGGTCGACCAGCCCGAGGCCTTGTTATCGCCCGCATGCACGACGTGCCCGGCCGTCCAGATGGCGTAATTGCCGATCGACGACGCGGATGCGACGTACGACCCGCCATTCTGCTTGAAGAAGACTTTCCCGACCGTGATCCAGGGATAGACCGTGTCAAGGATTTCCGGGACCTCAAACCGAGTGTACGGTCCCGGGTAATCGTAGCCCCCCGTGGTGGCGGTGGGGGAGGTTGCGGCCGGTTCGTCCTCCCCGGGCGGGGACCCACGGATGAGTCCGGGCTCGGCGGCCCGCGCCAGGGAGGATGCCTCCTCCTCCGCTTCAGGTCGCGCGCCGGGCTCGGGCATCGGATACGGCTCCGCATCCCGCATCTCGGCCAGCGTCCAGAATTCCGAGGCCGCCAGCGCCATGTGAAGCTCCTGGCGCGGCGAGCGGATGTTTCCATCCGCCGTCGTCACCGGGTTCGGCTCGTCACCTCTGCCCCGGCCCCCCTTGCGACTTGTCCTGGCCATGCCTGCCCCCCTCATTGAAGACCGCCCGCCGTCGAACTCTCGGGCACGCGAGTCGGCCCCCCGGGCCCCCCAATCCGGTTCGCGTGCCCGTCTCGAATCGCGCCCGACAGGAACGACTCACGGGCATTCCGGCCGGTTCCCCCTCACGAGGCCCGGTTCCTCCTCCTCCGTTCGGGCAGGGTCGGAGGATCGTCCGCGCGTCGGCGTCTCGGGCCCCGGCACCTCCGGCATCGGATAGGGTTTCGCTCCTCGCATCGCCTCGTCGCTCCAGACCTCCGCCCCCCGTCGATCGCGTCGCGACGAGCGGTTGTTCTCGGTCCCCATGATCGCTCCTCCATCTAAAGAGGGAACACCTCCAAACCGGAACAGTCCGCCTCCATTCTACCTTCGTGGTCGGGAGGTTGTCAGGGGAAGGGAAGGTTGCGAGCCGAGCCCCCCCTGTGCTTGGAAATCGGAGGGAAAACACGGGAGGGAACACAGGGACGTGGCGCGTTCCTGGCGGATTTGCCATCTCAAACTCAACCCGAGAGGGCTCGGAGTCGCACTCTGTCCCTGTTTTCTGCACTCTGTCTTTTCTGTCCCTGTCCCTGTCCCTGTCCCTGTCCCTGTCCCTGTCCCTGTCCCTGTCCCTGTCCCTGTCCCTGTCCCTGTTTTCTGTCCCCAGGCATATCCACCGATCGACAACACAACGTGCCTGCAATGTTTATGGGGAGGCGCGTCGCTCGCCGACGAGGCGTAGCAGGATGGCGCCTTCCTCGGGAGTGACGGGAAAATTCGTGCCCTGCTGGAAGCCGTGGAACACCGATAGATTCTCCAAGCCGGGAACCGAACGCAAGTAGGTGTGTGACAGATTCACGTACCGGTCGATGATTGCGGCGAACACGCGGCATTGCACTTCGGTGTCACGCTCGGCCCAGTAGGGTTGCTCGCTCTCCAGTTCGGGCATGTCTTGCGGGATGCTCTCCGCTCGGAGGACGGCGCGGATGCCTCGATCGCGGCCGGTCTCCCAGATGAAGATGGTGTCTCCAGGGCCGATCTGGTCACGATACCGCGAGACGGTCCAGGTGAGGTTGGGATTCGGGTCGGCCAAGCGGTCGGCAACGCGGTACTTCTCCGGGTTGCACTTGAAGATCCAGAACGCCATCGCCAGCACCTTGTCTTCTCCGCCTAAAGAATCCATGTAAGCCATGGGGCCGCCTCGAAGGGTAGTAGGAACACAGGGGCATCGCGCGTTCTGGGCGGATTTGCCATCTCCAACTCAATCCGAGAGGGCTCGGAATCGCGCGATGCCCCTGTTTTCGTCTTCTGTTCTCTGTCCCCTTTTTCGTTGCCTGCCGCTAGTCACTCAACCAGGTTGGCTCGATGCCTCGGGCCAGGGCGACGATGTCCTCAATCTGATCAATCACCGGCATTCCCGGACATGCGGGATGGCCCTTGCCGAACAGGGAGTGATAGCCCAGCCCACGAGATCTCTTGGTTCTTGCAACGCTCAGGGGAACCGAGTGCTGCACGTTGAGCCACTTCAGGAGCCTGACAATCACGTCTTGCTGCGCACCGGTCAGTTCGTCGCCAGGGACCGCGATGTTCTCAATGCTGGCCCAGTGTCCGTCAATCGGATCGTCGCCGTCCACGGACCAGGCGCGGTTGGCCGTGTCGATGAACTGCCAGACCTCGCCATCCTTGTCCACGCCAAAATGTGCGGATGCTCCGTGTTTTGGATTGTTAAACGTGCTAAAGAGCCCCGCCAGCGTGGGGGGCGACTTGGGACGGCCCTTACCGGGAGAATGTCCATCCGTGATGTGCAGGATAAGTCCATCGAGATTCGTGGAAATCCTCCCCATGTTGAAGTTGGAGGTGATTGGTCGGAACGTCGCCTCACTCCAGAGTGCCATCGGACGCACCTCGATTTGACGTCACCCGCGTCTCAGCGTTTCGTGCCGCTTGCGCATTGTCCCGCGACCGGTGCTCCGGTTCAACATCAGAGCACCGGCCGAGTGCGACCCGTGGCGCCCGGAAATGGCTCCCTCCCAGTGCCACCCGACCGCGTGGTTCGGCGATGGGCACGCCCCAATCAGTCGGGTCCCTTGATCCTCGCCCGCTCCAACCGGATCTCGACTTCCAGACGCCTCGCTTTGATTCGGAATATGTCCCGGTCGGTCCCCTCCGCGAACGCTTTCTGCCGGCCTCCGCCAACTTCTCCCTTCCTTCAGCCAGTCCACGGCCTTCGTGTAGAGCGAGATGCGTTCCGATACCGTCTCGGCGGCGTCCAATTCCGCCTCGAGCAGGGCCATCCTGTCGTCCAACAGGGCCGAACCGTCGAGACGACCATTCTCGACCAGTACCGTGCTGACGGCGACGGCCTCGTTCAGGACGGCAATCCGCTCCTTCTGGAGTTCCTGGACCTTCCTGGCGGACGCTTCGATTTCGTCCTTTGACGGCGTTTCCCTCGCGTCGGCGGCTGTCATCAAAACAGCCACCGCGATCAGTGCGGACATACGCATCGTGAACCTCCGCCGCCTAACGACCCGGTTCAGCGGCCCGCGCAGCGGGCCCGCTGCAACCGTTGGTTAGGCCATGAAATTGCCTGGATTGCCCGGTCATCCTCGAGAATTAGGAATGTCCCCTTCAGCCTTCCCCGGCTGAAGGCTTACGTAACCTAGTGGATTACGAAACGCGCTATGTCCCCCTTTTTCTTCTGGGCGATCGAGCAAGTCACCAAGTGGGAGCAGCCGTATGATCACGTCGTAGCTCAATTGGGGCTAACCTGACTTTGCAAAACCCCAGCTCTAAACTAGTTTCAGGCGATCCCGAGCAGAGAAGTCATCGCCTTCGGCTTGTTTTACGGCGTTCTCTGCCGATTTACTGCGACAATGGACTGTCACGAAACTTAACCTTCTTTGCGCAACGGCCAGTAAGAGACCCAAGGAAATCCCGATCAGGCCCAGGAACGCGCTGCTGGGCTCCGGGACCGAGGTGACGACCGCATGATCGATATAGAATTCCCCGATGCCGGTCGTACTTCCCGAATAGAGGATCAATAGGTCCGGGTTCGTGCCCGTCGGCGCGGTAATCGAGAGCGTCACCCACTGATTGGCGACACCCCCATAAACAGAATTGATGAGCACGCCGCCGTTGTTCGCGTAGAGGGCCAGGATGACTGGGCCGCTCAGCACGAAGACATCGACCGAGGCCGTGGTAAAATTGGGCTGGGGGGCGAACGACTGCTGCAAACCGTTGAAGAAGCTTTGGGTCGGATCGGCGGTGTCCGTGACGGATGCCAGGTGAATCATGAAACCGCTAGCATTTGGGTCGGTGCTCGCCAGGAGTTCGGTGCTCGTTGTGGCGTCGCGCGAGTTGGAGAGGACCCAGAACTCGGCGGATGAGGGCCCGAGGCATTCGAGCCAGTGATCGAGGTGGGATAATTGGGCGGTGCCAGCCCGGGCGTGGGAGTTTCAAACTCCCCATTGTGGAGCACCATGCCTCCCCGGGTTAAGGACGGCGCGACGACGAGCGCCGCCATGATTACGAGGAATCGGCCCGTCGGAAAACGCATCATTCATCGTTCCTCTGAAGGATGGAAAAACGAACAAACGAACAGATCCAGGTTCCTGCTCTTGACACCGATCCCTGCTCGCATGACGGCCCAAAGCCTCGCGAGCCGACCGGCGTCGATCAAGAGGGCATCGGCACGATCGAGGCCGCTGACGAGCCGCCGGGTGCCACGGGTCGTACTCGACCCGTGGCACCCAGAATTGCTCACCAGTGCCACCCGCCGACGTGACGGCTGACACCGATTTTCTCTATGGTCAACGCATGAACATGCCCACGTTTTCGTGGGCATGCCGCCCCGCCAAGACCGAGGCGATTACCTGGCAAAAAGAAAATACTCGAAACGCGGCTTCGTCACCTTCTTTGTGGTATCGGTCATGAAGCCCACGACCTTCCCGTCCTTCATGAGGTAGTGAGTCGTCGTGCTTGTAGGGATTGTGGTGCCCTGGTAAGCCAGGAGGTTCTCGCCCCAGTTGCGGTCGGGGTCGGATTCATAAGCCGGGCTGTATCGGCCGGTGAATCCGTGCGTCGGATCGTAGTACTTGCCGGCATAGGTCACCGTCCAGTGCGAACCGTTGTACCAGGCGTCCCAGCGGCCCGTCGCGCTATTGAAGGCATTGGGCACCCGGTTCTCGGGACGGACGCCGCTCAGGGGCGGATGGTCCCCGGGCACCAGGCCGTGACCTCCATAGATCGTCATCCCCACCGGGATCCCGTGCAGGGCCGCCGCCACCGAGAGCATGTCGGCAAGATTGCCGCAGTCCGCCGCATCGACTTTCCCATCGAGATAGTCGTAGAGGTTCGCATCGCGGAAACCGTACGCCCCGGTCCGGAACGAGACGTGTCCCCCCTGGTACTTCACATTCAGCGGGTCCCGGTAGATGGACTGGTTCAGCGCATCGAGGACCCCGGCTGCCTGCTTCCGGCCGGTCGCCCAGCGTGCTGCGTACTGGATTGCGTCCTCGCGACACAGCACCGGGATGAGCAGGTCGTTTGGACCGCCGCCAGATCCCGAAGTGGGATTTGAAGTCGCCTCTCGCAGTGGGGTGTTCAACAGGACGTAGACCGTGTTCGACCGCTGCTCCTTGACCACGCTCCCCGCGCGGGAGATCGTGAACTTCACCGTCAGGGTATACTCGCCGACCTGCGAGGGCAGGGGGAGGGAGAGCTCGCCCTGCTTGCCGGGGGCGAAGAATGATGACGATTTGAAGGAATAGCCATCCGTACGCCTGAACACCGCCGAGTATTGAAAGATCGAGTCGGCGGCATACGACGGCGATAGCGAATAGCCGTAGGTCAGCGTCGGCGTCGTCTTGTAGCCGACCGCGACGGGATCCTGGAGGAGCAGGGCGCCCGACGCGTCGCGACCCCAGATGACCGAGCCCGTCGTGCGCCCGTCCGCTCGAATGATCGGGACAATCGTGCTGAGGATCTCCGAGTATCCCCCGGTGTAGGTGCTGCCTGGATCCGCGTCCAGGGACTGGACGGCAATCACCCCGACGAACGGAGTGGGCGTCACGTCCGGCATCTGGACCTCGGCCGGGGCGGTCGGTGCCCCGTCCGGGGTCATCGGGAGGGTTGGGGTCAGGGCGAGGCCCTGACTGAGGAGGTTTCGGCCCTCGAGCGGTTCGATCTGGAACCGCCTGCCCGTCGGGCATCGATGCGCCCGCGACATGATCTGGACTCCGTACGGGGACGCGCGATCCGCCCTCCCGCGCGGGAGCGGGTACCGCCTGGAATGCTGTCTGGAAGTGGCGCAGTGAGTCGGTTCGGCCTATCTGGTGCCCATGCCTCAATAGCCTCGCCATATCGTCCCGAAGGCCCCCCGCCCTCACCCTCTTGACGCCGCGCCCGTCGCGATGCGGCCATGCCATGCGCGGGGTGGCCCGGACGACTACCGCCAAAACTCCGCGGCCCCGGCTCCGCGGCCCCGGCCGCCGAGCACCACCGTCCGCGTGACCCACACGAGTCGCGGCGGCCGGGGTTTGCCGCGGCGCGAGGTGAGGCGATACGCCCATCCGACCTGATCCGACACCGACGATCGCATGTTACGACCCGCCGATGCTTATGCAAGCGAAATCCAGGCATACTGTGAAAAATAATGGCTTCCACTGCATGTCGCTCGCCTCACGCGGACAACTCCACGCCCGAGGCCTTCGCAAGCAGGGTCTTCGGCCGCCGCCTAACTTCCATCAGGCGTGCCCGGTACGCCGCTGACACAGGTCCGTCCCGCGGCGAACTTGCCGCGAGTTCCGTGGTGCTGACCAGTTGGGATCAAGATGTCAATGGGTTCGACCGGAAAAATGCGGAATGCGTCCGCATCCGGGTTCTTTCGCGTACCGAGTCCGCATTGCCACCTGGCGGGGCGGCGATCCTTCAAGACGTGTCGCGGCGGGAGGGCCGAGTGCTTCGGGAGTTGGGGCGATTGGGAGCGAGGCAGTGGGCGAGGAGGGACCGGGGCGGATCGGGTGATAAATTGGAGCGATTGGCTCGATAGTGATGAGTGGGACGGGATGGCGGCAGCCTCGGCGCGTCGGGGAACCGGGGGATTGGGCGTCCGTTGGGGGCGCGGCGGGCTTGCGACGCGGCGCGGGGCGGTCCTCCCGACCGGGGAGTCGTCGCCGACATGACTTCACAGGCACAGATCGACGCCAACCGTCGTAATGCCAAACAATCGACCGGGCCGAAGACCGACGCGGGGAAGGCCCGCAGTCGGGGCAATGCCGTCACCCACGGGCTGACCGGCGAGGGGGTCGCCGCCTCGGAGGCGACCCGGGCGGCCTGGATGGCCCGCGCCGACGCCTGGGCCGAGGGGCTCCGGCCGGCCGACGATCACCAGCGCTGGCTGGTCGAGCGGGCGGCGCGGCTGTCCGTCCGGCTCGACGACTGCGACGATTATGAGGCCGACATGCGCGGGCACCGGCTCGCGCAGGCCGACGCCGCGTATGCCCGGGCCCGTCGCACCGCCGTGCCGAAGATCGCCGCGCGGCTGTCCACCGAGCCGGAGGTCGCCTACTACGAGCTGATCGACACCTTCGGCGGCTGCCGATGGCTGATCGACCGCTGGCACACCCTCGAACGGTTGCTGGAACTCTGCGGCGCCTGGACCGACGAGGACCTCGACCGGGCGCTGGAACTCACCGGCCGCGACCCGAAGGCCCGGCATCCCGACCTGCTGGCGCTGGAACTGCGCCTGCAACCGCGCCGCCTGGGAGCACCCGACCGAGGGGGGCCAGGCCCTCATGGAGCTGCACGACGAGGCCGAACATGTGGCCCGCTGGCGGGCCGATCGGGAGGCGGAGCCATCGGGCCGTCGCCCCCGGTCGTCGCGCCACGAACCCCCCAAACCCGATCCCCTGCCCCGTCATGTCGCCAGGGCGATGATCGCCGCCGGCAACGCCGCCTACGAGAAACACGAGAAGGCGAACCTGCCGCCCCAGGTCTACGAGGCCCAGCAGGAGCAACGCCGGCAGTTCCAGGCGATGGCGGCCGATGCCCGCGAGGGCCTGCGCCGGTTCGTCCGCGACCAGATCGAACGCCTGGACGTCTGGGCGCGGGGAACGCTTGCGCTGGGCGACCCGCTCCGGGCCGAGTTCCACACCCGCGCCCGGTTCGACGACTCCCCCACCGGTACCTTGATCCGACGCTACGAATCGGCCGCCAGCCGCCAGTTCCACAAGGCCCTGCACGACCTCCGCGCCGCCCAGCGTCACGATCCGCCCGGCCCCGATTTTCCGTCCAGCCCCGACACGCGCCCCGATCCTTCCGGCCCGTCCGACCCGGCCCCTACGACCGGCCCCGACACGCGTCCCGATCCGCCCCGGGAGGGCGAGGCTCCCGTCGAGCCGTCGGGGGGGCGCGGGTGGCTCGGCCGGAGCCTCGCCCTCCCGGGAAGAGGGAGTCGGCCCGGCCCGAGACGGACACGTTGACGAAACGAACCCATCGGCCGCAACCCTCGACCCGTCAAGGGCCTGGGGACGATCAAGCATCGAGTGGTCGGGGCCAGGCGGCGCGTGTCCCGGTGCCCGACATCCCGGCCCCCGGGGCACGAGGACCTGGCCTCATTGGCCGCAACTTATGGAGCGGCCCCTCGGGAATGACGGGGAAACCGGGGTGGCCGGGGCAAAGCGCAGCGTGCCCCGGACGTCGGGAGGTCCCCGACCGGGGCACGAAGACTTTGCCCCGGCCACCCAAAATCACTGGTTCACGGTCGTTTCCAGAACATTCGAACACGAGCCGTCCTGAAGTTCCGCCTTCCGGGGCACGAGGACGTTGCCCCGGCCACCCGACCGAGACCGAGCCGCGTCCGTCCTTCGAGACCCTCACAACGACCGTTCGGCCCGTCGCGAGCATTTTTGCGAAACGAACCCATCGGCCGCAATTTCCAATCCCCCAAGGGGTTGAGTGCGGCCCGGAGGCGGGTTCGGGCGGATTGACCTCGGGACGGGGTGGCTGCGGGTGGTTCGTGGAACGGCCCCGGCCGGATGAACGGACCAGGGCCGCGGGGCCGGGTGGTCCGGGATCAGGGAAGGTCGCGGTCGTGGGGGATGAGGGTGCCGTTGGTCTCGGGGGCGCCGGGACGGTCGGCCAGGTGAGGGCGGGGGATGCTCGGTACGTTGGCGGCGGTGGCGGCCTTCGCGCGGGCCTCCTGCTTCGCGGCCCGCTGGCGGCCCTTGGAGAGCAGCATCAGGTTGCGGATGTAGATGAACACGCCCATGCTCTGACCGGCGATGATGACCGGGTCGCGTCGGGAGATGGCGTAGGCCAGCAGGGTCAGCCCGCCTCCCATGCTCAGCCACCAGAAGACGACCGGCACGACCGAGTCACGCTTGCGTTCCGAGGCGACCCACTGGGCCAGGAACCGCGCGGTGAAGATCGCCTGGCCGAGGAAGCCGACGACCAGCCAGAACAACGCCGACTGCTGGGCCACGTGCCCGCAGGTCGGGCACGGGGTGGCCGCGGCGAAGAGGGTCGAGACGCCCGGCAAGGGCGCCAGCCAGGGCAGGTTCCCCATGGTCGGTCAGGCCTCCCGGCCTGTGCGTGATGAGGTGAGGGTGGAGGACGCGCCGGTCAGGTTCGCGACACGCGGCCCGACGCCTGTTCGAGACGAGGCCGCCAGCCCGGCGACCCGGTAACGGACCGGCCGTCGCATCAACCAGGCAACGCCGATAAGATCAAAAACCACGTTCAACGATCGGTTCCACAGGTTGTAATGCGACGTTCCGTGCGACCTCGGCCGGTGCTCGACCGGAATCTGAACGATCTTGCAGCCCTCGCGCAGCAGCAACGGCCCGTAGAACCGGTGGGCGCCATGAAACATCGGGAACCGCAGGGCGACCTCACGCGGGAAGATCCGCACGGCGCAACCGGTGTCCCTGACCGAGTCGCCGAGCAAGCCGTTGCGCACCCGGTTGGCCAGCTTGCTGATGAGCTTCTTCTGGCGGTTGTCCTCGCGCTTGATCCGCCATCCCAGGCCGGCGTCGTGGCCGGGCAAGGCGTCCCAGAGCCGGGCCAGCTCGGCCGGCGGGTTCTGAAGATCGGCGTCGAGAATGGCCACCCAGTCCCCCCGCCCCGCGCGGAAGCCGGCCAGGGTCGCCGCCGACTGGCCGTAGTTCCGGTCGAAGATCAGGGGCCGCAGCTCGGGATGTTCGGCGGCCAGATCGCGGAGGACCTCCGGCGAGCCGTCGGACGAGCCGTCGTCGACGACCAGCAGCTCGAAGGCGTCGAGCCGGTGCGGCCCGTCGGTTCGGTCTCGCAGCGCCCGGAAGACCGTGACGATCTCGGTGACCAGCTCCCGCAGGCCGGGGGCCTCGTCCTTGGCCGGCACGATGATCGAGAGCGTTCCGAGGCGCGGTTGGGGCTCGACCGCACTCCGGGCTGTCCACCGCCCCGTTCTCCACGTCCCACCCCGCGCGACCGCCAACGCCACCGACGACGTGGCCGAGGTGCGGGCCCGGTCCATGGGACGGATCGTGCCTGGTCGACGACATGACGCTGGCCTCCCTGCCGGTCCTCAAGTCGAGCGATCGAGACCATCCTTGATCCCGCTCTCATTTTCCACGCGACGCCAAACGCGCAAGTTCACTTCCTCATCGACCATCCCGCGGGTCGACTTCAGAGTATTCCTGGAGTTT
The DNA here is from genome assembly GCA_963779675.1 of uncultured Isosphaeraceae bacterium. Taxonomy (GTDB): domain Bacteria; phylum Planctomycetota; class Planctomycetia; order Isosphaerales; family Isosphaeraceae; genus CAVZZM01. The sequence continues at coordinate 141,944 of CAVZZM010000005.1, read as the reverse complement.
TCCGTCTGCGGGACGAATGGTGTGATCTCATCACGACTGGACAATTTGAGGGGCCTGGGCGCATTGGAAAACCAAGGCCGTTGAGCCGGTTCGGTCCTGCCCTGGCCATGCTCCGTATCAGTGCCCAGTCTTCCCAGCGGTCCCAGACGGCCGTTGGGCGCCCGACCGATCGGGCCGAACGTCCCGGGAGCGAGACGGCTCGCGCAGGCGGCGCAAGTCGGGGCGACATTGGACAAGTTTGGCGTTATGATGAGCGGTCCCAGAGCCAGGGGTTTCGAGGGAGTGTGCCTGTCTTGCCGGGGCCCGAGCCCGGTGGAGACCGCGGGGACCGAGCCAACGCATGTCGACTCCGATTGTCCGTAAACTGAAGCCCGAGCCCGTCACCCCGTCGCTCGCGACGAACTCCCCCGAGCCGGAGACCGTCTTCGGCGCGGACACGCCGTACCGGTTCCGCGACCGGCCGCTGACGATCAGCCGCGGCTATCCTCTGCCACTGGGCGCCGGCCGGGCGGCCGACGGCGTGAACTTCGCGTTGATCTGCATGCGTGGCACGGCGGTCACGCTGGTGCTGTCGGAGCCTTGCGGCGCCGAGATTCAGGCGGAGATCCCGCTGGACCCGGTCCTCTGCCGGACGGGCCACCACTGGCACGTGCGCGTTGGCGGGCTGCCCGAGGAGTTCTGCTACGGCTACCGAGTGGACGGCCCGAACAGCATCGGCGACTGTTATGACCCCCGGAACATCCTGCTCGACCCGGCGTCCCGGGCGCTGTCGTGCGGTCGGCCCTGGGGCTACCGGGGCGAGGTGCCGCGTCGCAGCCTGATGACCGCGTCGATGGCCGAGAAGCCCGACATCGACGACCCGCGGCATGCCGCGAGTCCCCCGCGAGGACACGATCCTCTACGAGTTGCACGTCCGCGGCTTCACGGTCGATCCCTCGTCGGGCGTTCGTCGAGGCGGCACCTACGCCGCGTTGGCCGAGAAGATCGGCCATCTGAAGGACCTGGGGATCACCGGCGTCGAGCTGATGCCGATCGACGAGTTCGACGAGACCGACTGCCCGTTCGTCAACCCGCTGACCGGCGAGCGGAACCGGAACTACTGGGGCTACAACACGATCGCCTACGCCGCGCCGAAGGCCGGCTACGCGGTCAACCCGGAGGGAGGCGCCCCTGGGAGGAGTTCCGTCGGATGGTCCGGGCCTTCCACGCCCAGGGGCTGGAGGTCGTGCTCGACGTGGTGTTCAACCACACCGCCGAGGGGGGCGAGGGGGGCCGACGTACAACTTCCGGGGCCTGGACAACAGCCTGTACTACTTGCTCGACGACCACGGCCGCTACCTGAATTACTCGGGCTGCGGGAACACGGTCAACAGCAACCACCCGATCGTCCGGGGGTTGCTGCTGGCCTGCCTGCGCAGCCTCGTCGCGGAGGCGGAGATCGACGGCTTCCGGTTCGACCTGGCCAGCGTCTTCGGCCGCGACCGTCGGGGCAATGTCCTGCTGGAGCCGCCGATCGTCGAGATGATCAGCGAGGACGCGCTGCTGGCCGACGCCAAGCTGATCGCCGAGCCCTGGGACGCCGCCGGTCTGTATCAGGTCGAGTCGTTTCCCGGCGGCGCCCGCTGGAGCGTCTGGAACGGCCGCTACCGCGACGACGTCCGCGGCTTCTGGCGGGGCGACCCGGGCCTGACCACCGCGCTGGCCACGAGGCTCTGCGGCTCGGCCGACATGTTCCACGGCCGGGGCCCGCTCCACTCGATCAACTTCATCACCTGCCACGACGGGTTCACCCTGAACGACCTCGTCAGTTACAACGAGAAGCACAACGAGGCCAACGGCGAGGGGAACCGCGACGGCCACAACGACAACAACGCGTGGAACTGCGGCGTCGAGGGGCCAACCGACAACCCCGAGGTCCTCGCCCTGCGGCGCCGACAGACGCGCAACCTGATGGCCACGCTCCTGATCTCGCAGGGCGTGCCGATGATCCTGGGCGGCGACGAGTTCCTCCGCACCCAGGGAGGCAACAACAACGCCTGGTGCCAGGACAACGCGACGAGCTGGGTCGACTGGACGCTGGCCGAGCACAACGCGGACTTCCTCCGGTTCGTCAAACAAGTGATCGCGTTGCGGAAGCGTCACCCCATCCTGCGGCGCCGGACGTTCCTCCGGGGCGACGGGCCGATGCCCGACATCATCTGGCACGGCACGGCCCCCTGCCGTCCCGATTTCGGCCACGACAGCCGGACGCTGGCCTTCGCCCTGGACGGCCGCCGCGGCGACCGCCCCGGCATCGTGGACCGCGACATCTACGTCGCCCTGAACGCCTACTGGGAGCCGCTGACGTTCCAGGTTCCGGCCTCCCCCACCGGCCGCCGCTGGCGACGGACGATCGACACGGCGTTGCCCTCCCCGGACGACGCGCTGGGCCTCGACGAAGGCCCGGTCATCCCACTTTTGCACCGCTACCGCGTCGAGGGCCGGTCGATGATCGTGCTCGTCTCGGAGGCAACCTGACCTGGCGCCGGAGGGCGGCGCGTGACCGAATAGAAACCCGTGAGAGGGAACGTGTGGGACAGCCGCCCTCGGCTGTCTCTTCGACGTCGTCGTGGCCCCGCGATGCCCCCGGCCCACGACATCAACATCATGGGGCCGGAGATCGACAGAAAAGGCGGTCCTACGAACCATGCCGATCGAACGACGCATCCCCGCCCCGACCGTGGGCGACGCCCGATTCGACTCGCCGCTGCCGCTGGAGGAGTTCACCAGCACCGCGCGAGGGCAATTCGTCTCCGAGGGGACATGGGTCCGAAACCGGGTCGAGATCAGCTCGCTCGACCGCGAGGATGACGAGGAGCTGCTGTTTGAGAAGGCAGGGCCGCGGCGGCGGACCTTCTTCGAGCCGGGCCGGGGACGCGTGGCGATCGTCACCTGCGGCGGGCTCTGCCCGGGGCTCAACAACGTCGTCCGGTCGCTGGTGCTCGAACTGCACTTCAACTACCGCGTGCCGGAGGTTCTCGGCCTGCGACACGGCTACATGGGCCTGAACCCGTTGATCGGCCCGCCGCCGTTGCGCCTGACCCCTGAGGTCGTCTCGAAGATCCACAAGGACGGCGGCACCGTGCTGGGCACCTCGCGTGGGCCGCAGGATTGTGCGGTGATGGCCGACTTCCTCGAACGCGAGCGGATCGACATGCTGTTCGCCATCGGCGGCGACGGCACCCAGCGCGGTGCGCAGCGCGCTGGCCGAGGAGGTCCGCCGCCGCGACCGGCCGATCGCCATCGTTGGCATCCCCAAGACCATCGACAACGACGTGGCGTACTGCAGCCGCAGCTTCGGGTTCTTCACCGCCGTCGAGATGGCCGCGGAGGTCATCCACCGGGCCCACAACGAGGCCAAGAGCGCCTACCGCGGCATCGGCCTGGTCAAGGTGATGGGTCGCCACGCGGGGTTCATCGCCTGCATGGCCACGCTGGCCAACCAGGACGTCAACTACACACTGATCCCCGAAGTCTCCTTCGACCTGGAGGGCCCGCACGGCCTGCTGGCCCACCTGGAGCGGCGGATGGACGGCAAGGGACACGCCGTTCTCATCGTCGCCGAGGGGGCTGGCCAGCACCTGTTCGAGGCCGGCGACATCGGCCACGACGCCTCCGGCAACCGGGTGCTCAAGGACATCGGGCCGTTCCTGAAGTACCAGATCGTGGACCACTTCCAGCGTCTCGGCAAGCCGGTCGACCTGAAGTACATCGACCCCAGCTACATCATCCGTAGCGTGGCGGCGAACACCGATGACAGCATTCTGTGCGACCAGTACGCCCGCCGCGCCGTGCACGCGGCGATGGCCGGCAAGACCGACCTGATCATCAGCTTCCTCAACCAGAACTTCGTCCACGTACCGATCGACATGGTCACCAGGGAGACCCGCAAGGTCAACCTCGATGGCGAAACCTGGACCTCGGTTTTGGCCGCCACCGGCCAGCCCCCGCAGTTCCTCCGAGTCAGCGATGACCGATGACCGATGACCGATGACCATCGGTTATGCGTCCCTCGGCCCTCGTTCCTTTCTTGATCCCGAGGCCCTCGTCGTACGACTCCTCGCCGGCCCCGGCGCCGACCGGCTCGGCCTCGACGGGGATGCCGACGGGTTCGGCCTCGGCGGGGACGTCGGCCTCCACGGCCTTGCTCGGGCGGGTCGGGTCACCCATGCCGACCGGCCAGATATGGAACCCGCCGCGCATGGGGGGGACGTCGATCTCCCAGGTGCCCCAGATGCCCCGACCCTCGTTGTAACCCTGATAGAAGACGTCATGCTTGCCGACGTAACGTTTCGTCCAGTAGCACTTGCCGTCGTCGGTGCTGTAACGACCTCGGACGAGGAACGTGCCGACCCGGTCGCGGCCCTCGCCGGTCAGGTTCCCGTCGTGGAACGTCAGGATCAACTCCATGCCGTGCCGTTTCTTGTCGAGCATCGGCTGGAGCCAGAACCCCTCCCAGGGCCCGGAGGGGAACCGTTCGTCCGCCTCCAGCTTGCCGGGAGGTGGCTGGGGGGCAAAGGGTGGATCGTGGTCGGGCGTCATCGGTTCGTCCGGCGGCCGGGGCCGGCTCGGTTGAAGTGAGTAAGAGTCGGTGACGGGACGTCCGAACACATTCAAGGGTTCATTGAACCAAAAAGCCGCCCCGGACACAAACCGATCCCGCGGGCCCTCGACAATGCGCCACAAGCCGACGGCCCTCTCTCCACCAGGCCCTGATTCCATACGTTTTTTACGTCCAATTTCCTGAAATTTACGCATTGTCCTGGCATGTTTACGCTCGGAGAGAACGTCCGCCGGCGCGACGTCGGGCCAGCGGAACGTCCCCGATGTCGTCCTTGCCCGCCAGGGACGACGACGAACCCGGTCGGTTCATCCCCGGACGACCTCACGACCTCCGGCGGCGGATGGTGCCGAGGCCCTGGCCGTCGAGGATCGTGGCCCCGTTGGGGGCGGTCAGGGTGAGAGTGAAGGCGGTGTCGGCCACGTCGGCGGGGCCGCCCAGGATCGGGACGTAGATCGTCTTCGACGTCTCGCCGGGGGCGAAGCTCAGGGTGCCGGAGCGGGCGGCGTAGTCGACCCCGGCGACGGCCGTGCCGTCGGCCGTCGCGTAGGCAACCGACACGGCCTGGTTGCGTCGCCTCGGAGAGCGTGACGGTGAACGCCGCCAACGGCGCGGCGGCCTCGTCGAGCGGCGACTCGATCGGCGCGATCGCGTCGAGCTTGGCGTGTGGACCGTGGTCCAGTCGTCCTTCAGGATGCCGCCGGTGTCGCCCGAGTTGGGGTTCCACGACCAGTACGTCCAGCTCATGCCGAGCTGGCCGGGGGCGAGGTCGGAGTTGCCGTCCAGTGTCGAAGTCGCCGCCGAGGTAGGCCACCAGCGTCTCAGCCCACTGGCGGTCGGACTGGCGTCGCGAGCGTGCTGCCGAACTCGCCGAGCAGCACCGGGGCGATGTTCTGCTTGAACAGGTAGCCCCAGTTCTTGTCCCAGACGGCCGGCAGGTTGTTCGGGTAGTTCGGGTCGCTGAACCAGCGCTGGGGATAGACCGACGCCGGGTAGTCGTGCGGCGAGTACACGACGCGGTCGGCGACGTTGAGCTGCACCGGGAAGCGCGCCGGCGTCGGAGAGGTTGCCGCCCCACCAGGTGGATGCCGGACGGACCCCTGCTCGACGCCCTCGACGATGATGAGCCAGTTCGGATTGGCGGCCAGGATGGCGTTGCCGGCGCGCTCGGCGGCCAGCCGCCAGTCGTTGGCGGTCGCCGCTGCCCCAGCCGGCCGGGCCGTGCGGCTCGTTGTGCAGGTCGGCGCCGATGACGGTCGGGTTGCCCGCGTAGCGCTTGGCCAGCATCGTCCAGTCGGCAGATCCAGCGGCTCTCGGGATAGGCGCCGGTGTACCACAGGCCCGAGCCCTCGGCCCCCGCCCCGGCCTCGGAGCGGTGATGGTCGAGGAAGATCCGCAGGCCGATCTGGCCGGCGTAGTCGACGATCTTGTCCAGGATCTGCAACCCGTTGAGGCCCTGAAGGTCGGGGTTCTTGGAGAAGTCGATGCCGTTGGGCGTGCTGCCGGGGTCGAAGAGCTGGTCGGAGAACGGCAGGCGGATCGTGTTGAAGCCGAGGTCCTTCATCTGGTCCATCATGTCCTTGTAGCCGCGCGTCCACAGGCCGTGCGGGGCGTAGGTGGACGTCTCGAAGCCGAACCAGTTGACGCCCGCGATCTTCACCGGGTTGCCGGTGGCGTCGAGGATCTGGTTCCCCTGCGTGTGGAAGTAGCCGGGGGCGACATTCGGGGCGTCGGTGACCTCGACCAGGACATCGCCGACGGAGACCTCGGGGGTGATGACCGGCGTCGGGTCGTTGTCGACGATCGTGGCGCGGGCCTCGCCGCGGGCGATCGTCGCGCCGACGGGGTTCGTGAGGGTCAGGAAGAACGTCTCGTCGGGCTCGTCCATCAGGTCGCCCGCGACGTTGACATCGATGGTCTTGCTCGTCTCGCCCGCAGCGAACGTGAGGGCCCCGGCGGCGCCGGCATAGTCGAGGCTCGCCTTGGCGGTGCCGTCGCGGGTCGTGTAGGACACCAAGACCGGCCCCGTCGCCGGCTTCGACAGCGTGACGGTGAACCGCGCCGCGACGTTCCCGTTATCCGGCTCCGCGATCGAGACGTCGGCCAGCGAGAGCGTCGGCAGCGGCAACGACCCGGAGAGCGGCACCCCGTTGAGGACGTACCCGGAGGGCGTCGCGCCGCCCACGTGGCCCGGCGAGGCGTTGAAGCCGAAGCTCTCCGAGCCGCCGGCGCGGATCGTGGCGTTCCAGACCGCGTCGCGGATCACGTAGTGGTTTCCGACGTGCGAGACGATCTGGGCGTTCCAGAGGTTGTTGATCTGGTACGGGAAGTCGAACTCGAGCACCCAGTTGCGCAACGGCGTTGTCCCCGGGTTCGAGAGCACGACCTCGCCGGTGAAGCCGCTGCCCCAGTCGTTGACGACGTGGAACGCGGCGCCGGCCTGCGCCGTGCTCGGCGGGGGAGGCGCAGGGCGTTGTCGGTGAAGGCGACGTTTGCCGGCCCGCTGGCGGCACCAACGGCGTCGGCGACGAACCCGAAGCTGACCGAGTGCCCGGGGCGATCGTCTCGTTCCAGCCGGCGTCGGCCACGGTGTAGCGGCCTCCCTGGTGCGAGACGACCTGCGCACCCCAGATGTCGCGGATGGCGTGCGGCAGGTCGAACGCGAGCGTCCAGTCCTCGAAGGTGCGGGCCTCGTCGTTGGTGATCGTCACCCGCCCCTGGAACCCGCTGCCCCAGTTGTTGTCGATGGCGAAGGCGACCTCCGGCAGGCCGTCGCCCGCGGACAGCACCCGACGCGCCTCCAGCCCCTCGGCCTCGGGGTGAAACCGACGTCGCCCCGCGCCTCGACTCCCGCCCGTTCCTCGATCCCCCTTCATGATTGTCTCCTGACGTTCAAGCGTGTCGTCTGGTTGACCGGCATGCTCTCCTGAACCCGGGGGAGTCAATGCATGCAATCAACGGGATGTCCGTCTTCAGTGTTCGCCACGGGACGTGGCGATGTTCGCGGCGTTGCGAGAAAACAACGGAAAACGAGGCGGGATCGCTCAAACTGGCGACATTCGTCAACCAAGGTGTCACGAGCCGATGTCTGGCGTGACCGTCGTCCTGAGTTCTCGGGCCGTTCGGCACGGGCCCAGGCGTTCAAACGGGCGAACTGAGGCCGAAATGGATCGGCCTCCACGATGTGGGTTCCATTCCCGACACGCAACGATCCGGCCGGCGTGTCCGTTATTTTCAACAAGGTCGGCTCAATCCGGACGACCGGGCGTCCGATATTCATGGTGAGGTGCTGCGCCCGACGGTGAGGGTGCCGTGTTGAAACCCTGGGGTGGGTGCTCGTGCAAGAACTCGGGCGCTGCTGGGCGAGGTGCGTGTCGGACCGTTCCATTCTGGTTTGCGGGCTGCGATCCCGCGACGCGGCGTCATGATGAAATGCTGGCCTCTCGTGACGATCGTGCTGTGCCTGGGTGGGTCGGTCCGGGGTCAGGACCCGGTGCCGCCCACGCCGGCGCCTGCGCTGCCGTCGGCCGAAGGGGGACCGACCGAGCGTGAGCAGGCCCTGGAGGCGCGGCTCCAGCGGCTGGAAGAGACCAACCAGCAGCTCTTGCAGAGCGTTCAACTGCTGGTGGAGCGTGAGGAGCGGAACCGGCAGGAGGCCGACGCACGCTATCGCGCCCTCGAGGAGCGATTCCGCGTCGGCGCGACGGAGCCACGGCCCGACACGACCGGCACCGGCGCGATCGGCAACGGCACGAGGGGGGACAACGGCTCCGGGGCCAGTGTCGCCGGTGGGTTCAACGAGGGGACCGCCGGGGAAAGCGAGGAGGGACACGAACCGACAACTCCCTCGTGGCCCCCGCGCGGAGGCCCCGGCGTGAGCCTGCCGCTCAGCGCCGCCTTCGACGACGGCTTCCTGCTCGAATCGCGCGACGAGGAGATCTCGCTACGGCTCCATATCCTTGACCAGACCGACTTCAAGGACTTCATCCCCAACAACCAGTTCCCCGCCCGTAGCGGGCTCTACATCCCCCGAGTCCGCCTCTACTTCGAGGGGGACCTTACCCGGATGTTCAACTATGAAGTCTCGCTCCAGCGCAGCGTCGACGGCGAGTGGGACCTGCTCGACGGCAACCTCGACATCGGCTCGACCGAGCGGTTCCAGGTGAGCTTCGGGCGGATGCTCGTCCCGTACAGCTACGACTGGTACGACCACCTCGAGCAGTATTTCCTCACCCCGGAGCGCGGGCTGTTCCCGCTGAACTTCGGCCTGTCGCGGTCGGCGGGGCTGATGGCCCACGGCGCATCCTCGACGACCGGCTGCAGTACGCCGTCGGCGGCTATGACGGCCGGCTGGTCGGCATCGCCGACGACAACAACATCCACGACGCCGTGGGCTACGTGAACCTCCGCCCGTTCCTGGATTCGGAGCGGTTCCCCGCGCTTCGGCACCTCAACGTCGGGGCGTCGATCTTCGGCGGTCGGCAGGTGGTGCCCGGCCCGCAGAACCTGCCCTTGCGCACCTCGCTCCAATCGTCGGAGAACGACGAGGCGGCCAACGCGGCCTCGGCCGTGTTCCTGGAGCTGAACGAGGACGTCCGATCGTACGGCAACCGTGCCGCCGGGGCCATCCACATGGCGTGGTACTACCGCCACCTCACGGTGGAGTCCGAGTGGCAGGTCGGCCGGTTCCAGTTCGCCCACGTGGACCAGAACCTGCGGCCGGTCGGCCGGGATCGGCCCACGGTGCCGGTCACCGGCTTCCACGCCGGCCTCGGCTACTTCGTGACCGGCGAGACCGTCGAGGGCCGCACGACCGTCGTCCCCCTGCGGCCCTTCGACCTCCGCCGCGGCCGGTTCGGCCTGGGCGCCGTCGAGCTGTTCGCCCGCTACAGCCAGCTCGACCTGGGCCAGACCATCTTCAGCGCCGACCTGGCCAACCCCGACGAGTGGACCCGACGGGTCTACATGACCGACCTCGGCTTCAACTGGTATCCGAACCGGTTCGTCAAGTTCTACGTCGACTGGCAGCTCCCGTTCTACGCCTCCCCCGTGCTGGTCGACCCGATCGACAACCGTTACAGCCGCAGCGGCAGCATGTTCTGGGTCCGCTGCCAGATCTACTATTGATGCGGTTTCTCGAGCGGTTTCCACCTGGCGCGACGTTTCGCAGGTCGAGGCTTGCTCTGTCGAAAACCTCGATTCGTAGGGTGGGTCAGGCGCAGCGCATCCCACCGATCCTCGGCGTAGAGATGCTGGTGGGTCGGGCTCGCTGACCCACCCTACAAGAACTTTCTCACACACGTTCTCAATCGCGCCGGACGCCGCCGTGAGCCTTGATCGGGTCGCGGACGGGGTACTTCAGGGTCCAGACGTAGGGACCTGCTCGGCATACGTCTCGGCGAATTCGTCGAGGCGGTGGACGATCGTCCGGGTGGGTTGCGGCGAGGTCGCGGGACTCGGCGGGGTCGGCCTCGACGTCGTAGAGCTGGGGCATGTCGAAGGTCTGGTCGGCGTTGCCGAGCAGGAGCTTCCAGCGCCCGTCGCGCAGGGCGGTGATGTTGTCGTCATAGACCCACACGAACGGTTGCCCGCGCTCGAACGTGTCGGCCCCGTCACCCGACAGCAGGGGCCAGATGTCCTGGCCGTCGTACGACGCGGTCCTCCGGCAGGTCGCCACCGGCGAGGTGGACCAGGGTGGGGAACAGGTCGTAGGCGATGGCCGGGGTGTCCACGACCCGCCCGGCCGGGATCTGCCCTGGCCAACGGGCGACGAACGGCACGCGCAGGCCCCCCTCATACGAGTCGCGGATGCGGCCTCGCAGTTCGCCGGCATCGCCGCCCCGGGCCATCGGGCCGTTGTCGGACGTGAAGACGACCAGCGTCTCGCCGGTCAGGTCCAGCCGGTCCAGCGCGTCCAGAAGGCGGCCCGTCTCGCGGTCGAGGTGCTCGATCGCCGCGCCGTAGAGGGATTGTCCGTCGCGTAACGCGCCATCAGGCAGGTTGATCGGTGGGTGTGGCAGGGTGTGCGAGAAGTACAGGAAGAACGGCCGTCCGCGGTTCGATTCGAGGAACCGGATGGCCTCGTCGGTGTAACGCTCGGTGATGGTGGCGACCTCCGGGCCGGAGAGGTCCTCGACGATCGCCTCATCGCGCAACAGCACCGTGGGCAGCATGTCCATCGAGTACGGGATGCCGAGGTAGCCATCGAACCCCTGGCGGGTGGGGAGGAACTCGGGGCGGTCCCCCAGGTGCCACTTGCCGATGGCCATCGTGGCGTAGCCCTGCCCCTTCAACGCCTCGGCCAGCGTGATCTCATCGTCCGGCAACCCGCTGGGCGAATCCGGCCGCAGCACGTCGACAACCCCCGCCCGGAACGGCTGCCGTCCCGTGAGCAAGGCCGCCCGCGACGGCGAGCAGACGACGTGCGCCACGTAATACTGCGTCAGCTTCACCCCGTCGCGTGCCAGTCCGTCGATGCAAGGCGTCCGGTTCGTCGGGCTCCCGTATCCGCCGAGGTCGCGATAGGCCAGGTTGTCGGCCCAGACCCAGAGGATGTTCGGGCGCTTCAGCGGCTCATCCGCGTGCGCAGTCGGCGCGATCAGCAACGAGGACGCCAGGAGACACCAGTATCCGCGTGAAATCCTCATGGGTTCCTCATGCCAGGGCCGTTTTGACAACCCGACCGGCCATTTCGGTCAGGTGAACGTCGCGGTCGTAGGAATGATCCCGAGGTGGTTCACCGATAAGCCGTGACCTGCCGGGATTCTATGATAAGCTCGATCGTGTGACGACGTCGTGATCTCGGGGCGAGGGCCGCCCGTCGCCAGTGCCCCCGAGGCGAAGTCCCGAAGGAGGTGCCTCTGATGAAACTGAACGACTTTCTGAACGAAGTGGCCCGCGCGCCGACAACGACAAGGTCAAGATCAACGTCGCCGATACTCGTCGGGTGATCGCCGTGATGTTCGACCTCCTCAAGGACCTGAAGCCCGACGAGGCCTTCGACCTGATCGCGAAGGGCCTGGCCCAGGCCGCCAAGCGGAACCGTTGACAAGGGTGCCCTGCCCCGTCATCGAACTTCCTGGGCCCTGTATGACCAATGGCCAATGGCCATTAGCCGATCCGAAGCCGGTGTCTGATCAATTTCAGCCCACGGGATTCGGGATTCGATCATGATTTCTCGGCCATGCTCGACCTGATCACACCGATCCGCTCCGTGCTCATTCAATTCGCCCGTGTTTTTCCGCGCTCTATTTGGTCATCGGCCCTCGGTCATCGGTTTTCTTGTCCTGGTCGGGCTCCAGCCGGTTGATCGGGGATGCGGGCGCCGAACCGAATTCCGGTAAGATGACACGACGCGACGGACAGGCCGCAATGATCGGCGGGCCCGTCCGTCACGTCGTGGTTCACGTCAAACCGTGGGCAACTGATACGGGCTGCGGTGCTCGTAGTTGAGCAATGCGTTGTCAGCCTCGTCCTGGAACCGCCAGGCCTTCGGGTCCCACCGGAAGGCACGGTCGTGCCAGTAGGCCAGGTTGCCGAGATGGCAGACGGTGACCGACCGGGCGCCGATCTCGACGTCGCAGATCGGCCTCGAGCGCTCGCGAACGCAGTTCAGCCAGTCGCGCTGGTGCCCCGGCGAGTCGTAGAGGTGGACACCACCCTCGGGAACCTCGGCGTCCTTGAGCGATTCCGGGGTGGTCCGCCACTCGCCGCGCTTGACGAAGACCTCCCCCTCGGTGCCGATGAAGGTGACCCCGCCGCCGCCGCCGTGGATCACCTCGACGCCGTTGTCGTAGAGGAACTTGACGCCGCGCTCGGCGTCCTTGTCCTCGGGCGGGATGACCTCGACGGGGCCGGACTCGTCCATGCCGAGGCCCCACTGGGCGATGTCGAAGTGGTGGGCGCCCCAGTCGGTCATGCCGCCGCCGGAGTACTCGCGGTAGGCCCGCCACTGCGGGAAGTTGTCGTGCAGGCCCCGGGGGCTGAGGATGGAGTTGTACGGCCGCAACGGCGCCGGGCCGAGCCAGCGTTCCCAGTCGAGGCCCGGCTCCATCTCCTCCTCGGACAGGTCGCACCAGTGGCTCGGGCCGCCGACGTCGACGACCACCTTCTTGATGTCGCCGATCATGCCGTTACGTACCACCTCGCAGGCCTTGCGGAATTCCGGGCTGGAGCGCTGCTGGCTGCCGGTCTGGAAGACGCGGTCGTGCTTGCGCACGGCGTCGATGCACGCCTTGGCCTCGCCGATGGTCAGTGTCAGCGGCTTCTCGCAGTAAATGTCCTTGCCGGCCTTGCAGGCTTCGATCACCGAGATCGTGTGCCAGTGGTCGGGGGTGCAGATGACCACGCCGTCGATGTCGTCGCGGGCGATCAACTCCAGGTGGTCGACGTAGGCGGAGCAATCGGTGTTGTCGTATTTCTTATCAACTTTTCGCTTGGCGTCCTCGCGGCGGGTGGTGTCGACGTCGCAGACGGCCATCACCTGCACGTCGCCCTGGTTCAGGAACCAGTTCAGGTGCCCCCGGCTCTGCTTGCCCGTGCCGATGAACCCGACGCGGAACCGCTCGCTGGGCGCGTTCTGACCGAAAACGGTTCGGGGCACGATCAGCGGCACCGCGGTCATGGCGGCGGCACCCTGGAGGAAGCGGCGACGGCTGACGGACGATCGTCTGATCATGGCGAGACTCTCCGGACGTTGAGCATCGACAGGCGGGTCGGCACGTAGTCGGGGCCGTCACGCGTGACATCCGGATGGATTTGATCCGGCTGCGATCCATGACAGCACGCCCCCACGAGCGTCAGGATACCGTGCGCCAACGCCGCCCGCGAGACGGCCCTACCCGCGTGGATCGGGTGGAATCCCGTTGACGTCGCGTTGCGAGAGGTTCGCCGTGGTCCCCGGTCCGTCGACCTCGGGCCGGTGTTCTCAGCGGGGTTCGTGGGCGGAACAGAGGGCGGGCGCGTCCGGGTTGTTCGTGTCGTCGATCTCCGGGACGCGGCGGAGCGAGATGACGAACAGGATCGCGGCGCCGGCGACCAGCAGGTTATCGGCGAAATTGAAGATCGCCGTCCGGAGGCCGAGCGGTTCGTAGTGCAAAAACATGAAGTCGCGCACGTAGCCGAACAGGACCCGGTCGAAGCCGTTGCCGATTGCCCCGGCCGTGATGAAGGCCAGCGCGACGGTCAGGGTCAGGTCGCGATGGCCCCCGCGCCCGAAGAGCCAGTAGGAAATCGCGATCGCGGCGGCGGCGGACAGGGCCGCGAAGACCAGGCTGCTGTAGGGCAGGTTGCTGCCGAAGCCCATCAGGGCGCCGCGATTGTGGCTGGTCCGCAGCTCGAAAATGTTCGGGATGACGTGTATGGCCGGCGTGCCGGGCGGGCCGATCGTCCGGAAGGCGATCACCTTGCCCGACAGGTCGAACGCGACCCCGGCCAGCACGATCGCGCCGAACAGCAAGAGCCGACGGGCGAACACCGACCGAGCCCGGTCGTCGCGCGAGGGATGGTCAGTCTCGGTCATCGGGTTCCTCCCTGCCCGCGGGCCGGACGGCGTCGGCGTGTTCCTGATCGTTCAACATAGTGGATCGACGCAAAGCGAACAATCCGAGTTGCCCCTCCCGGCCCGGTTCGCGTTCGGGTGTCGCATCGAACCCCGGGAATGATCCTGGACGGTGATCGGCCGCATCGTCCCGTCGCGAGTCGTGTGGTATCGTGACCGTAGCGTGCGCCGGCTTCGCGCGGGCCCGCCTCGGCCCTCTCTCCCGAACGCGATCGCCGGGTGATGCTCCCATGAACATGCCGACCCTCTTCCCGACGCCTTCGGAGACGATCTCGGGCGTCGTTGACGCTCTCCGCGCCCAGCGGCGGTCGTGCGTCGAGGTCCTCGACGCCTGCCTGGCCCGCATCGAGGAGTGGGAGCCAAGGGCCCACGCCTGGGTGGTCGTCGATCGCGACTGTGCCCGAAACCAGGCGACGGCGCTCGACGAGGCGCTGGCCGACGGTCGCGATCTCGGGCCGCTCCACGGCATCCCGGTCGGGATCAAGGACATCGTGGACGTCCGGGGCCTGCCGACGGCCGCCGGCACGCGGCGCCGGGGGGCGGGTCGAGTCGCCCCGGACGATGCGCCGATCGTGGCCCGGCTGCGGGCCGCGGGGGCGGTGATCGTCGGCAAGACGGTCACGACGCCTTATGCCTGGATCGACCCGCCGCCGACCCGCAACCCCTGGAACCTCGACCGCACGCCGGGCGGGTCGTCGAGCGGGTCGGCGGCGGCGGTCGCCTGCGGGATGGTCCTCGGGGCGATCGGCTCGCAGACCGGCGGGTCGATCACCCGACCGGCGTCGTTCTGCGGCGTGTCGGGGCTGAAACCGACCTTCGGCCGGCTGCCGTCGCAAGGCATCGTGCCCCTGGCCCCGAGCCTCGACCACCCGGGGCCGATCGCGGCGACGGTGCCCGACCTTGCCCGGATGTGGCACGCCCTGGCCGTTCCGGATCCCCGCGACCGCCCCGCCCGCCCCGACGGGTCGCCGTTGCGGCTCGGACTGCCCCGCGGGTTCTTCGACGACCGCGTCGAGCCGGCGATGCGAGCGGCCCTGGCCGGGACGGTCGAACGGCTGCGTGCCGCCGGGATCGAGGTGGCCGAGGTCGACCTGCCCGCGGGCTTCGCCGGGGAGGTTCCCGGCCACCACCGCGCGATCCTGGCCGCCCAGGCCGCCGCCTTCCACGTCGCCCGCCTCGCCGCCGATCCCGACGACTACCCGCCCCGCATCCGGGAGCTGATCGCGGAGGGCCGGGCGATCCGGGAGGACGCCTATGTCCGGTCACGTCGGCACCAGGAGACGACGAAACGGGCGATCCTCGGCAGTTTCGACGGCGTGGATGCCCTCATCACCCCCGCCGCCCTCGGCCCGGCCCCCGACCCATCAACAACCGGCGATCCTCTGCTCAATTCCCCCTGGAGCTACACGGGCCTGCCCACCGTCTCGTTCCCGGTCGGCCTGGCCCCCGACGGCCTCCCCCTGGCGGTCCAGCTCGTCGGCCGCCCGTTCGGCGAGTCGGACCTGCTGCGCCTCGGTGCCCGTTGCGAGGCGTTGGCCCGCGTGCAACCGTGATCGCGACAGATCCCGTCCCTCCCACGACTCGGGCCCTCGCAACGGCGCGAAGGTCGCGGACGTGACCCGCCGCCGGTACCGGAGCCCGCCGCCTCGATTCGACGTCTTGAAGCCGGCCCCATTTCCTCGCCCCTACCCCGCCTCGTCCGTCCCACAAGACGCGGATGGAAGCCCGGCAGAGGCCGCCAATCCTGTCTGTATCTCCATGCCAAGCCAGGAGATCCGTCCGATGGCTTCGTTTCGCAAAAAACCATCGGTCGGTCGTTCCGGCACACGCCGCCCCTGGCCCCCGGCCACCCGTCGAGAGGTTCCGCGCACGATCGCACCCCCCATTGCCCTTGATTCGACTTGCCAGGGAACACGCGGACGGCGAACGCCCAGCCCCCGTGGCGCCGGGGGCTTGAGGGTAATATCGCGGCTCGACGCCCCGTTCTTCGCCATTGTTCGCCGATTCCCCTCGCGGCTCGCAACGGCTCTCATGTCGAAAAACTGGGACAGGGAGCGTCCCTGGCAGGTTCACCATCTCCAGGCTCAAACCAGGAAGGCTCGAAACCGCGATATGCCCCCCGTTTCCACCTCCCGTGTCCCCCGTTTCTACCTCTCGTTTCCACTCGCTCCGAATTGCGCAAACTCTTGCTGGATCAGTCAGTTAACGCTTAGCTTAGTGCCATTCCGCCATGTTCCCTGATTTCTCCCCCCATCGGGTGCCGCTTTCCGTGGAAAAGGATGAACCGCTTCGTTCCGAGGACGTATGCGTCTTCCGTCCGGATGCAGTCATGCAGCCGCCGGGTCGCCTCGCAAACCTGATCGAGCATCCTAAACATGATATCAAGATCCGCGAAAATCAATGTAATCCCGGTTTGATCATTGCAAGGTGCGTGGCGGATCGGGATAATTTCCAGACGTTCGGGATGATATGGCTAATCGGGCGTAATACGATACGCCCGTTCATAACCCGAATGCTTGTTAGGCGGCCCGAGTTGGTGATGTGCGGGGGGAGAACCGAGGCTGGTGACTCTCAGGATTTACCTCAAACTCGGAGTTGTTGCCGTCGTTGGCTCGGCCTCTTTTATAACTTCACCCGCCCGCTCGCTAACGTCCATCGCCGGTTAAAGTCTCGACCGAATCTTCAAGTCAGGGGACCACCTCGTTGGTGGCCCTTCGCTCGCCGTGCGCCTTGCGCGATTCGAGCAGCGGGAACTCAGCCCCCATCTCACGGAGCTCGCGTCCAACGTCAGCAGACCGAACCCGAGCCGGCTTGTTCACCGACCAGGACCGTGACCTGAAGCGACCAATCAAGTCGCATCAATCCCTATCGCCGAGGTCGAGGCGTCGCCGACGATTCTCCGTCGAGGGACTGGAAGACAGAATCTTGCTCTTTGCCACCAATAGCGTCCTATCCGCGTTGTTCGCGCCGGTTAGGCGCCGGTCCACGAGACGATTACCAGCGACGCCCTCCCCTTCCTCAAAGAGAATGTGCTCGAAGAGGTGATCGACTCCAACGTCGACGTCGATATCTTCCACCCATTCGACGAGAGTTCCCACTTCGACAACTCGATGTTCATCCAGCGCATGGCCACGATCAACGGCCACTACCAGGATGCCCTGGAAGAAGCGAACCCGGATGATTTCGATGGTGACGAAGCGGCCGAGGAGTTTGGGTCGCTCCTCCACACGGTCCAGGACTTCTATGCGCACAGCAACTGGGTCAATTACCCTGAGTTGAGAGATAGCCTCGTCGACGGCGGCACGACCCTGTGGACGACCGCCGCGGCCCCGGCCGGGGTAACATTCCTTCAAGGGCACAGCGTGACGGACTTCTCAAGCTTCGAGGCCACGTCTGACTTTAGGGTGCTCGTGGGTACGGCGGCCGGTCCCTCCAGAGGGATCGTGAGCGGGAGCTTCGATGGGGGCAATCAAGCCCCGGTGGATATCACTCACGACCAATTGAACCATGATCATAACGGCGATTCGGATGGAGACCCTCCCCTCGACCGCTCTTCAGTGAGGCCAGGGCCCTGGCCGTCAAGCAGACGAGCACGAGTTCGTGAGGCTCGCCGAGCTGGTCCGCAGCCGATATGGCGAGAGGGGCGTGGACGAGTTGATCTGCCAGTGGGTCAAGCCCGACCAAGCTTCGCAGGATGCCGCGCGAGCGCTCGTCGGCGGCGCGGCCCTCGACCTTGTGTTCGTCATCGACACGACGGGCAGCATGTTCGACGACATCGACGCCGTGAAGGCGGCGGCGACGGGGATCATCGACGAGATCAGCCACGAGAAGCCCTGCACCCGGATCGGTCTCGTCCTCTACAAGGATGCGGGCGACAGCTACGTCACGAGGACGGGGCTGCCGTTCACGACGGTCGGTGAAGAGGACGGCGACACCGACTCCATCGTCTCGGCCATCCAGTCCATCTCCGTCGGGGGCGGAGGGGACACCCCGGAGGCGGTTTATGCGGGGTTGGTCCACGCAATCGAGAACCAGGGCGGTCTCGGCTCCTGGCGCGGCGGGACGACGCGCAAGGCGATCATCCTCATGGGAGACGCCCCGCCCCACGACCCGGACCGGGCCACCGGCGATACCCTCGCCACCGTCTCCCAGAAGGCGTTCGACGCCGATCCCGTGGACATCTACACCGTCGTGGTCGGCAACTTCGGGTTCATCGACCCCTCGGCGCAGCACGTTCCAGTCGATCGCCGACGCGAACCGGGGCACGGCCTTCACCGCCCTCTCCGCGAGCGGCATCGTCGATACGCTCGTGGAGGCCATCGGCGACGTGATCGAGCCGCCGGCCAGCAACCATGCCCCGGACCTGGCGTCGATCGGGAACCGCTCGGTCGATGAAGGGAGCACGCTCAGCTTCACCGCGACGGCGACTGATACCGACGCGGGGCAGCACCTGAGCTTCAGCCTTGACCCGGGTGCGCCGGCCGGCGCCAGCATCGACCCCACGTCCGGCATCTTCACCTGGACGCCCCTGGACGGGACCGCGACCTCGTCGTTCAACGTGACCGTGCGCGTGACTGATGACGGCTCCCCGAGCCTGTCCGATTTCGAGACCTTCGCCATCACCGTCGCCAACCTCCCCCCGACGGCAGACCTTGACGGGCCGACGAACGGCGTCCGCGGCCAGGCGCGCCTCTTCACGCTCCATGCCGCCGACCCCTCGCCGATTGATCAGTCCGCTGGCTTTACCTACCAGATCGACTGGGATGGCGACGGGACGGTGGACCAGACCGTCGCCGGGCCCGACGGCGCCGAGGTTTCCCACACGTACACGGACGTCGGCTCCTACACCGTTCACCTGACGGCGACGGATAAGGATGGGGGCACCAGCGCCGTCGTCACCCATTCCATCGCGATCGAGGCGCTGGCGTTCCAGCCCGATCCCGCCGACCCGACGAAGACGGCGCTCGTCGTCGGCGGGACAACGGACGCCGACTCCATCGTAGTCAATCCCGGGGGTGGCAGGGAGAATATCAAGGTCATCATCAACGGTACCTCCCACGTCGTCCTGCCCCCCGCCGGACGGATCATCGTGTTTGGGCAGGCGGGAGACGACGATATCCAGGTCGCTGGCGGGATCGGCCTCTCGACCCTCCTCTACGGGGACGCCGGCAACGACCGCATCAAGGGCGGCAACGGTGCGAGCATCCTGGTGGGAGGCGAGGGCGACGACGCGCTGACCGGCGGCAATGCCAGGGATATCCTCATCGGAGGCTCGGGGGCCGACCAGATCAACGGGGGACCGGGCGACGACCTCCTGGTCGCCGGCCTCACCGCGTTCGACTCCAACGATGCCGCACTAATCGCCGTGCTGGCCGAATGGACTTCGAACCGGAACTTCGCCACCCGTATCGGTAACATTAGTGGTGCTGGCAGCGGTCCTCGGCTGAATGGGAACATCTTCCTGAGGGCTGATGATGTGGACCCGATGAAGGTGACGATTTTCGACGATCTGTCCGCCGATTCTCTGATCGGTAGCTCCGGTCAGAATTGGCTCGTTCTCAACCCCGATCAAGACGGCGTAACTGGCACCGGGCAGTTCATCACGGTGGCGAAGAAAAAGAAATGATGCGGGAGAAAAGGAAAACGGGGACATAAGAGAAAGGAAAACGGGGACAAGAAAGGAAAACGGAAAAGGAAAACGGGACATAGCGCGTTCCGAGAAGGCTCAAAATCGCGCTATGTTCCTGGTTTCTGTCTCGAGAAGGCTCAAAATCGCGCTATGTTCCTGGTTTCTGTCCTCGGAATCGCGCTATGTCCCTGGTTTCTGTCCTGGTTTTTTCTTATTTCTCCTTTATGTCCCCCTTTGCCCATTTCCCCTTTTTTCCGCTTTTCCTCCATTCGCCTAAATCTTCCCCCGGTTCCACCGGACGGGGCCATGGGCGTCCCGGCCGTCGGTCTCAGGCGAGGTTCAGTTGCCACGAGACGCCGAAGCGGTCGGTGAGCCAGCCGAACCGCGAGCTGAAGCCGTAGTTGCCGACGGGCATCAGCACGTTCCCGCCCTCGGACAGCCGGCCGAAGGCCGCGTCCAGTTCGGCCTCGCTCTCGCACTCGACGAACAACGACATCGCCGGGGTGAAGCCGAACCCGTGCTTCACCGGGCTATCGATGCAGAGGATACTCCCGCCCGGCCAGCGTGAAGTACGCCAGCTTGACGGTCCCCTCCTTGCCCTGCTCGCCGGGCCCGTATCGCTCGACCTGCATGATCTTCGAATCGCCGAAGAGCTATACGTAGAGCGTCATCGCCTCCTCGGCGGCTCCGTCGAACATGAGGTGGGTCATCACCTTGCGAGCCATCTGGTCGTCCCTCCCGTCGAACTGTGATCCCGGCGTTACCTGGCCACGTGATCAGGTTCCGCGCCGGGTACGTGGATTGGAACCATGTATCGGCCGACTGTCAACATTTGTACAGACGACAGGAGAAAAAACCCGAGTCATGCGTGATCGCGTGCGGGGGGTTTGGGGCGTCTCCCCGCGGAGGTGGAGATTTGACATCCCCAACGCAACTCAACCCGAGAAGGCTCAGAAACGCACGATGTCCCTGGTTTCTGTCCGAATCTCGTCATGCCCCTGATTTCCGTCCATGTCCCTGTTTTCCGTCCTGGTTTGTGTCCCGTATGTCCCCGGTTTTGGGTCTGATCGAGCATCCTGGGCACGATATCAGGGCCCGCATAATACCGTGTCATTCCGATTAGGTCATTGCGAGACGTATGAAGGATCGGAATAATTGCCGAATGTTCAGGGACATGAGGCCAATCGAACGGCATGTCCTACGCCACTTCAGAAGCCGAATCCTTGTTGAGCGGCGGAGCATTCAAAAACTCGGAGTATTCAGAAATGCCGATTTTAGAAATCGATAGGAACGTTCCTCGCGTGTCATTCCTCGTTCGAGTTGTCGTTTGCATGCTCGGGGTAGTTCCTTCGGCCCATGGTCAGGAGGCCTTACGGAACCCAGCGACGGAGGAACTTCAGAAGGCGAAGAAAGAATACCTTGTGGCACTCTCGGTAGCTCGCGACAAGTATCTGGAAGCCATTGATGAAGCTCGTGAGAATTTAAAGAAACCCGCCATGCGAAAGTACGATGTTTGGAAGCGTGCCCAGATGGACGACTATTGCAGAAGGATCGCATGAGCTTCCAGGCCGTCGGCTTGCCCCCTTTCTCGAAAGACCTTTGGGCCCTTTCAACGCCTTCAAGAGCGACAGGGTCCTGGTGAAGGCACGAAAAAATGTCGATGTGGCATTCCAGAAGGCGGCCGAATTCATCGGCGCGACCGATTTGGGCTGCTGCAAAAGAGCTGCTGGAAGAGAAACAGCGATTCCTATCTCACTGGCCAGCGAACATCCCGGGCGAAGCAGAGGCGTCTTGGGTCCCTCTTTTCAACGGAAGCGACACCTCGGGGTGGCTGGCCAATGGAGGGTCGAAAGTCACTCAGATCCATGTCGAGAATGGCGTACTTACGGGGAGCAACATGGACCCGAGACCAGGGTGGCTGGATCATCTCTTCACGACCCGGAAGGACTACGACAATTTCCGCCTGCGATACGAGGTCATGCTCGATGGAAATCGACCCCACGCGCCGGTCCTGGTTCGGATGGGCCCATCAACGGCGATCTACGGAGGGATGCGCGGCTATGTGATCAGTCTCCGCGGTACCGGGCCGGCTACTCCCCGTTCCCAGGGGAATTCGGTAGTTTTTGCCCTCGGCTCACGGACTACGAGAGACCTTGTCTTGCTTGAGTCCGCCACGGGGCCGATGCCAGGGTTGAAGTGGATCCCCGTCGAGATCGTCGCCCATGGGGACCGGATATTGGTCACGGTCGGAGAGAAGCAGGTTGTCTATTACGAAGATCCCGGGGCAACGTTCCGGCGGGGTGCCGTCGCATGCACTTCCCGAATGGCGTCGTCGCCCACTACCGAAACATCCGAATCCAGGAGTTGCCAGATCCTCCGGCGGGGGAGGATCGGACACGCTGGGTCATGAGGTCGGAGGTTGTCGCGGAGGAGGGGAATGGATGGTACGAGCGATGGGGCGTCTTCCACTGCGTCAACGACACGGATAAGTGGCTTGGGTCCGTTAACGTCCATGAGGGGTTCGTCCGTGCCGAGTACCTTGAGAAAAAGCGTACCGATGCCTACATTCAATTAGAGGGCATAAGCGGCGGCCACAAGCAAGTGATTCGCCTTTATGCCGACCGTGCCTCCGCGGGGCCGTCGAGCGATCTATTGAATACTACCTACCCCGGGGACTGGTCCGACTGAACGACATGGTTGGAAAATCGGGGACAGGGGCAGAAAGCAGGGACAGGGATAGATACCAGGGACATCGCGTGTTCCTGGCGGATTTGCCCTGTCCAACTCAACCCGAGACGGCTCGGAAGCGCGCGATGTGCCTGGTTTCTGTCAGTGCTCCGGTTCAACATCAGAGCACTGGTCGAAGACGATCCGTGGCACCAGGGGCGCCGCCCGTGCCACCCGCCGCGGATGTCGGGCATCGAGATCGTGGGAGCGACTGCGCCTGCCCGCTTCCGATCAAGTCGCGGACACGCCGCCCCGCGTCGAGGTCGGGGGCGGATGATTGGGAACCCTGCTTACCAAATTTGTCGCGTGCCGCACCGGGATGATGCGTCCTTGGCGCTCTTTCGGTAAAGTCTGTCCACCCTGGGGTCGTTCGATGACTCACCATGCTCCGCCATCGCCTCGAATGCGATCGGGCGATCCTCGACGTCGTCTCACGGGGCGAGGTCGAATGGAACGGAAACGGGAACGGCTGGGTTCGAGGTGAGATCGAACGTCCGCAAGGCGGGACGGCCCGCCCTGCCCGATCTTCGGGTGGGGTTTGGGCCCCCGAAAACCATCGTCGAGGAGTTTGCTGGGATGAGCTACGGA
Source organism: uncultured Isosphaeraceae bacterium (assembly GCA_963779675.1). Lineage (GTDB taxonomy): Bacteria > Planctomycetota > Planctomycetia > Isosphaerales > Isosphaeraceae > CAVZZM01. The sequence goes on along the minus strand of CAVZZM010000005.1, from coordinate 118,841 downwards.
AGGGCTTTCGTGCTGGGTGGGATCGTTGGCGTTGCGCTCGGGCTCGCGCCGGCGGGCACCCGAGCGGAATTCACGACCACCGTGGCGATGAGCGGCCTGGACAATCCGCGTGGCCTTGCCTGGGGGCCGGACGGCAGTCTTTACGTCGCGGAGGCCGGCCGCGGGGGCAATGGGCCCAGCATCGTCTCGGGCGACGGCCAGACCGTCTCCTATGGAGCTAGCGGCGCGATCAGCCGGTTGCGCAACGGGGTGCAGGAGCGTGTCGTGACCGGCCTGCCCTCGCTCGCGACCGCTGACGGCGGCAGCGCAACCGGTTTGCAGGACATCGCCTTCAGCAACTCGGGCGCGCTTTTCGGCGTCATCGGCTTCGGTGCCGATCCGGCCGCACGCTCTCAGCTCGGAGCCGTCGGCGCCGATTTCGGCCGACTGGTCCAGTTGCCCCTGGCCGGCGGGGCTCCGGGAGAAGTCGCGAACCTCGCCGACTACGAAGCCTTGAAGAACCCGGACGGGGGCACTCCGGATACCAACCCGTTCGGGTTGGTGATCACCCCCGGGGGCGGCTTCGTGGTCACGGACGCCGGGGCGAACGACGTCCTCGGCGTGACCGATCAGGGCGTCATCACAACGCTGGCGGTCCTTCCACCACGCCCGAACCCGCTGCCGTTCGGCCCCCTGGTCTACCAGGCCGTGCCCACGGGGATCGCCCTGGGGCCCGACGGGAATGCCTACTTCGGAGAGCTGACGGGCTTCCCGTTCCCCCCGGGGTCGGCGAACATCTATCGCATGGACCCGGTGACGGGGCAGCCGACCGTCGCCTTCGGCGGCTTCACGAACCTCATGGATCTGGCCTTCGGTCCGGACGGCACCTGTATGCGTTGCAACTCACGACCAATGGGCTGGCCTCGCAGACTGGCCCCGGACCGGGGGCCTCATCCGGATCGACCTGCAAAGCGGCACGCAGACCGTGATCGCGAGCGATGGCCTCTCCTTCCCGACCGCGCTTGCCTTCGGCCCGGATCAGGCGATTTACGTGACCAACCAGGGCACCGTGGCGGGCGCGGGGCAAGTCCTGCGGATCGCCGCGGTCCCCGAGCCTTCGGCCATCGTCCTGTTCGGCCTTGGCCTCGCCGGACTGGTCGCCTACTCACGCCGCGGCCGTTAAGATCGCCGAGGTGCATCCGCGTCGATTCCCCGTCGTCGAATGTCTGAGGGGCCCCCACCACGAAGCCGTGGCGGGGGCCGAGTTTGATCGGGGGATCGTGCCTCGCCCATCCCCGGCGGGTGGCACATCACTCCGTGAACCCTGTTCTCAGTCAAGGAGAGAACGTGTTTGATGCGACATGACGTTGGGGCCACGATTTCTGTCGCACGGCAGGAATCGTCGGTCTCAACCTCGTCAGGGAGCCAGACGGTCATGTCGCATCAAGCCACGGACGGTCATCACGGGCCCGCGGCCGTTGGCAGTGGGAAATCGCCATGTCGGGGTGCCACCCGCCCGCCATCTTCACGGCATTCCGCCCGGTCCCCGTTTTCCCGCTCGCCCCGCTGTCCCGCTCGTCCGACGGGGTGCATCGCGGGCGCTGGCGTCTAACCCATAGGAATTCCAATTTGATCTCGATATAACCAATGGGTGCAGGGCCGACGAGCGTGCGAGGCGCCCGGCGGCGTTCGAGTTCCGATTCACCCCCGCTGTCGGTGGTTCTGCAACTTCGAGGGAAGGAGAGAAACCATGAGGGGATGGGCCTTGCATCATCGATGGACTTTGATCTGGGCGGGCGCCTTGTCGCTTGTCGTGCTGTCGTCCTGGTCGCGGCCCGCGCGGGCCGAGGTGTTCCAGGTGACAAACCTTGTCACCGACGACCCGTCGGTCAACCCGGCGATCCTGACCGACCCGAACCTGAAGAATGCCTGGGGCATCTCCGCGACGGCCGCCAGCCCATTCTGGGTGTCGGACAACGGCACCGGCCTCTCGACCCTCTACCGGGTTGACCCGACCACCGGCGTCCCGACGAAGGTCAACCTGGAGGTCGCCATTCCCGGCGACGGCAGCGTGACCGGCCAGGTCAATAACCCCGCCGGCGCCGGCGCCTTCAACGGCGACGCCTTCCTGTTCGTCAGCGAGGATGGGACGATCTCCGGCTGGCGGAACGCGCTGGGGACGACCGCCGAGATTCTCCAGACCGGCATACCGGACAACGTCTACAAGGGGACGACCGCGGCCGACATCAACGGCCACGGCTACCTCTACGCCGCCAACTTCCGCGCCGGGACGGTCGACATCCTCAAGGGGGATTCCGGCGCGCCCGCCCTGTCCGGCAACTTCACCGACCCGAACCTTCCGGCCAACTATGCCCCGTTCGGCATCCAGAAGCTCGGCGACACGATCTACGTCACCTACGCCCTCCAGGACGCCGCCAAGAAGGACGACGTCGCCGGCGCGGGGCTCGGCATCGTCAGCGCCTTCGACCTCCAGGGGAACTTCCTCGGCCGGGTTGGGTCGATGGGCACGCTGAACTCGCCCTGGGGGCTGGCGATCGCGCCCGACTCGTTCGGGGCGTTCGCCGGCGACCTGCTGGTCGGCAACTTCGGCGACGGCCGGATCAACATCTTCTCGCCGGACCCGACCGCCCCCACCTTCCTCGGCCAGTTGAGCGACCCGGGCGGCCAGCCGATCGTCATCGACGGGCTCTGGGGCCTGATGGTCGGCAACGACGGTTCGGCCGGCAACAGCAGCAAGGTCTACTTCGCCGCCGGGCCGAACGACGAGACGCACGGCCTGTTCGGGGTCATCCAGATGGTCCCCGAACCGTCGTCCTGGCTGCTGCTCCTGTCGGGCTCGGCCCTCGCCCTCGGGGCCGGTCGCCGACGCCCCGCCCGGACCAGCGGGGGAGGGATGGGTCGGTGATGGCTCCGGATCGGTTCGTCCCTCCGGCGCTCACCGCCTGAAGTCGCGCGGCAGCGGACCCGGCCCGCCGCCGCGCTTCCTGGTCCAATCAACATCACAATCACACATCGGCGGGCCGATCCGCTGAGCCAGGTCGTTCCGCGACGACAACCGGCCCTTGATCTTCCGACGAGCCAGGAACAGGCGCAAGCGAGAGAGGCGTCGTCGACTCTACGACGATTGTTCCTTGACCTTGCGGATCTCCTCCTCGACGGCCTGGACCTCGACGCGGAGGCGGGCGGTCTCCTGGGGCTCGTCGTTCTGACGGGTCGCCCCGGAGAGCTGCTGTCGGAGCCGGGTGAGCCGTTTTTGCAGCACGTCGAGCCGCTTCTTGGGGTTCGCGGCCATGGGACTGGTCTCCATTCGATCGCAATGAGTCGTGGTCGAGTGTCGATTCCGGGATGACCGATGACCGATGACCGATACCAGAACAGATCGGTCCTCGGTCCTTGGTCCTCGGTCTCGACGCCTATTCGCCGGGAATACGGCCCATGCTGGGGTGGTCGGCAAGGCCCCGACCGATCGGTCGTCGTGCTCCGGGAGCGCTCAGCGGGCCGGGTCGGAAACCGTGGCCAGGCCGAGCAGTTCCTCGACGGCGTGGCCGATGTCGGGGGAACGCATCAGGGACTCGCCGACGAGGATCGCGTGGACCCCGGCGGCCTCCAGACGCTCGACGTCGCGGCGGTCGCGGATGCCGGACTCGCTGACCAGCACGACCTCCCGGTGGGATCTGGTCCCGCAACCGGAGGGTCTGGTCCAGGTCGGTCACGAACCGGGTCAGGTCGCGATTGTTGACGCCGACCAAATCCGCGCCCGGCGGCCAGCACGCGGGGCAGGTTGGCCGGGTCGTGGAACTCGACCAGCGCCGCCATGCCGAGCCCGTGTGCCCGTTCCCGCAGGGCGCGCAACGCCGCGTCGTCGAGGATCTCGGCGATCAGCAGCACGGCGTCGGCGCCGGCCATGCGGGCCTCGACGACCTGGTACTCGTCGATCAGGAAATCCTTGCGCAAGATCGGGATCGCCACCGACGCCCGCACCCGCGCCAGGTAGGACAGGTGGCCCTGGAAGTACGGCGCGTCGGTCAACACGCTCAGAGCAGTTGGCGCCGTGGGCCTGGTACGTTCGGGCGATGCCGACCGGGTCGAAGTCGGCCCGGATGACGCCCGCCGACGGGCTCGCCTTCTTCACCTCGGCGATCAGCCGGATCGGCCCCGGACCGGCCAGCGCGGCGCGGAAGTCGCGCACCGGAGGGGCCTCGGCCGCCTGGGCCTCCAGCTCCTCGATCGGCATGCGCCGACGGCCGGCCTCGACCTCCCGACGCTTCGTCGCGACGATCTCGGCGAGGATGTTCGGTGGCGTGGGCAACATCGTCATGGTGGGTCGTCCCTTCGTCACGCGGCTGAAGGGGACATCCTCCCCCGATCCGGGCCGCCCTGTCAATCGCGCCGCCAGGAGGTTCCGACGCATTCCGCGGTATGTTGCGATACCGGAATCGGGAGGCAGCCGGGCCGGAGCAACCGAGGGTCGCGCCGCTCAATGGGTCGCGCCCTTCGACCACAGGTTCAGCACGACCACGCCGGCGAGGATCAGGGCGATCCCGATCACCCCGGCGCGGTCGGGGACCTGTCGGTACGCGACCGCGCCGACCATCGTGACCAGGACCATCCCCAGCCCCGACCAGATCGCGTACGCCACCCCCACGCTGATCCGGTCCAGGCAACGCGACAACAGGTAGAACGCCGATCCGTAGCCGACGATCACCACCAGGCTCGGCAGTGGTTTCGTGAACGACTCCGACGCCTTCAGCGTGCTCGTCGCGACCACCTCGGAAAGGATCGCGAGCCCCAGATACACATACGCCATCATGATCTCGCCAACAATTCATTGTTCCCGTCGACCACGCCGTTCACTGTATCATCCCCGGGTCGAGCGGGAGGGCCCTCAATCTGCGTCATCCTCACTTCAAACGGGGCCTATCTCGTTCCCAAACTCCGCGTGGGAATACGAGCAGTGGCTGATCGAACGCCACGGGTTCCGCTCGCCGCGGCAGGCCCGGCTCGACCTCGTGGCGGCATCGCGGGGTTTGGATGCCGGGCCGACATGCCGTAGAGTGGGTTGAGGCGCGGTGCGGGAGGACGCCACCTCCTCCTCCGGCCCCGCGATTCCGGCGAGGTTCACCATGTCCGACCCTCCCGACACCCCGCACACGAAGGCCCCGTTCCCGACGACCCACTGGAGCCGGGTGGCCACCGCCGGCGTCCCGGCCGCGGCCGGGGCGAGCGAGGCCCTGGCCGAGCTCTGCGCCGCCTACTGGTATCCGCTCTACGCCTTCGTCCGCCGCAAGGGGCACGGGCCGGACGAGGCCGCCGACCTCGTGCAGGGCACTTTCGCCGTCCTGCTCTCGCGCGACGGCCTGGCCCGCGTCGACTCCGGGCGGGGCCGCTTCCGATCATTCCTGATGGCCGCCTGCGTCCACCACATCGCCGATTGCCGCGGCCGCGACCACGCCGCCAAGCGCGGAGGAGGCCGGGCTCCGGTTTCGATCGACCGGCGCGAGGCCGAGGACCGCTTCGGGTCCGAGCCGGCCCATGAGCAGACGGCCGAGCGGCTGTTCGAGCGCAGGTGGGCCATCGACCTGCTGGACCGCGCCATCGGCCGACTGGAGGCGGAGATGGCCGCCGCCGGCAAGGCGGACCTGTGCGCCCGACTCCTGCCGAGCTTGACCGGCGGGCGGGGCGAGGTCCCCCTCGCGGCGATCGCCGCCGCCCTGGGGATGACCGAGGCGGCCATCAAGACGGCCGCCTCACGCCTCCGGCGCCGCTACGGCGCCGATCCTGCGCGAGGAGATCGCCCGCACGCTGGCCGACCCCGCCGACATCGAGGACGAGATCGCCGCCCTGTTCGCCGCCCTGGCCTCATAATGCGGCGCAGGATTCGAGTTACCTTCGGAGCCCTTCCCCGTTCTCATAGTTAGAGGCCGCCGATCCCCGGCGGCCGACCCACCCGGGGAGTCCCGACGATGAGCTCGGAGCCGACCTGCACCGACTGCGGCGCCCCGCTACCCGCTGACGCCCCACGCGGGCTCTGCCCGAACTGTCTGATGGGCGCGGCCCTGTCCCGATCGGTCAACGGATCGGGGGCGGGCAACGAGCTGACCGTCTCCCTTCAGCCGTCCGGCTCCGCTCCCTCCACCTTCGCCGCGGTCGGGGGGCTCGCCACGCTGGCCGGGACGCTCGGCGGCCTCCCACGGGTGCTCCTCCGCGACACCGAGAGCGATCCCGGCCCCGATCCGGTGGTCCGGCCCGCCTCGCCCGAGGTGCCCAGTTTGGCCGACCGCTCGGCCCGCCTGCAACTCTTCGGCGAGATCGCCCGGGGCGGCATGGGGGCCGTACTCAAGGGACGCGACGTGGACCTCGGCCGCGACCTGGCCGTCAAGGTCTTGCTGGAGAAGCACCGCGATCACCCGGACCTGATGCGTCGGTTCATCGAGGAGGCGCAGATCGCCGGCCAACTTCAGCACCCGGGGGTCGTGCCGATCTACGAGCTGGGCGCCTTCGCCGACCGCCGCCCCTACTTCGCCATGAAGCTGGTCAAGGGCCGCACCCTGGCCGACGTGCTCGCCGGGCGACAGGGACCCGGCCGAGGGCCTGATGGGGCTGCTCTCGACGATGCTCCAGATCGGCCAGACGATGGCCTTCGCCCACGCCCGGGGCGTGATCCACCGCGACTTGAAGCCCTCGAACATCATGGTCGGCAGCTTCGGCGAGGTGCAGGTGATGGACTGGGGCCTGGCCAAGGTCCTGCCCCGCGGCGGCGCGGCCGATGACGCGACGGCGGGCCAGGACGGCGACGGCGAGACGCTCATCTCCACGGCACGCAGCGGCTTCCGACAACCGACCTCTCGCAGGCCGGCAGCGTCCTGGGCACGCCCGCCTACATGGCCCCCGAGCAGGCCCGCGGCCATGTCGAGGCGGTCGACGAGCGGGCCGATGTCTTCGCGCTCGGCTCGATGCTCTGCGAGGTGTTCACGGGACAGCCCGCCTTCACCGGCCCCAATGCCCGCGAGATCCAGCGCAAGGCGGCCCTCGGCGACCTGGCCGACGCTTTCGCCCGGCTCGACGCCTGTGGCGTCGACGCCGACCTGGTCGCGTTGGCCCGGGATTGCCTGGCCGCCGTGCGGGACGACCGGCCGCGCGACGCCTCGGCCTTCGTCGAGCGCCTGAGTGGCTACCTGACCTCGATCGAGCAACGGTTGCGGGCCGCCGAGCTGGAGCGCGCCGCCGAGGTGGCACGCGCCGAGGAGGCGCAGGCGCGGGTCGCGGTGGAGCGGTCGCGCCGGCGGCGGACGGTGGCCCTGGCGGCCTCGCTGCTGGCGCTCTCGACCCTCGGCGGCCTGACGTCCACCTACGCCCTCCAGCAACGGCAGGAGCGCCTCGCGGCGGCCGACCGCGTCCTGGGCGAGGCGACGACGTTGCTGGCCCAGGCCCGCGACCGACCGGAGGAGCTGGCCCGCTGGCAGGTCGCCCTGGCGGCCCTGAAGCGGATCGACGGGGACGCCCTGCCCGCCGAGGCCCGCGGCCGACTCGACGCCCTGAGGCGCGAGGCGCAGGCGGGCGAGGCCGCCGCCCGGGCCGACCAGGACCTGCTGGCCGTGCTCCTCGACATCCGCTCGACCGGGGCCGAAACCCCCGATGGCACCGGTTACTCGGCCAGCCTCCCCGACGGCTCCGCCTCCGACGCCGCCTACGCGGCCGCCTTCCGCGCCGCCGGCTACGACGTCGACCCCCTCGGCCCCGAGGCGGCCGGCGCCGGATCCGCGCACGTCCCGAGACGGTCGCCCTGGAGCTGGCCGCGGCGCTCGACGACTGGTCGTCCCAGCGCCGTCGGGCGCGGCCGAAGGACGAGGCCGCCTGGAAGCGGCTGGTGGCCACCGCCCGCGTCGCCGACCCCGACCCCCGCCGCGACGAACTGCGTGCGATCTGGGAGCGGACCGACCGCGAGGCGCAGCTCGGGCCGTTGCGGGCCCTGGCGGCACAGGCCGACGTCGACGCCTGGCCCGCCCCGACGCTCAACCTGCTGGCTGGCGCCCTCCGAAGTGCGGGCGACGTCGAGGCGGCCGTGGCCCTGCTCCGCCGCGCCGTCGTGCGGCACGCCGGGGACGTCACGACCAACTACCATCTGGCCTCGCTCCTGCACCGGCAAAATGGCCCAAGTTTCGCCTCCGACGAGGCGATCCGCTACTATACCGCCGCCCGTGCCCTACGGCCCGAGACGGGCCGCGCTGGCCAGTGCCCTCCAATCTCGCGGCGAGATCGACGAGGCCATCGCCATCTTCCGGGACGTGAAACGGCTTCGGCCGGAGGACGGCCAATATTGCGTCAGTCTGGGCTATGCGCTGTGGGCCGGCGGACGGGCCGACGAGGCCCGCGCGGCGTTCGAGGAGGCCGTCGTCGTCTGCCGCGCGACGGTCCGCCGGAATCCCGGCTCCGCCGAGGCCCACACCGGCCTCGGCAGCGCCCTGATGGACCAATTATCGACCCAGGGCCTTCCCTTAGGGACCCTCGATCCCGACGCCACCACGACCCCCGCCGCCCGCTCGCAGGCCCTGCAGGCCCGGGGCCGGATCGACGAGGCGATCGAGGCCCATCGCGAGGCGATCCGGATCGGGCCGGACAACGCCAGTGTCCAAATGGCCCTCGGCTATGCTCTGCGATTGCGGGGAAAGCCCGACGAGGCGGCCGCCGCATACCGCGAAGCCGCCCGGCTCCAACCCGACCTCGGGATGCCTCACGCCGCCCTCGGCGGCCTCCTGCAACGCCAGGGGAAGACGGCCGAGGCCCTGCTCGCCTACCGCGAGGCGATCCGGATCCGGCCCGACTGGGGGCCGTATCACACCGCCCTCGGCAACTTCCTGCAACGCCAGGGGAAGACGGCCGAGGCCCTGCTCGCCTACCGCGAGGCGGCCCGGGTCGAGCCCAACCACTGGCAATACCGCCGCTCCTTCGCCGCCGCCCTGCTCGTCAACGGTGAGCTTGACGATGCGGTGGATGAGTTTCGTGAGGCGCTCCGGCTCAAGCCCGTCGAGGACTCCCTCCACTACTCCCTCTGCCTCGCCCTGCTGTGGCAGAAGAAGCCCGACGAGGCGGCCGCCGAGTTCCGCGAGGCACTCCGGCTCGAACCCCGCTGCCCACTCGCCTACGGCAGCTCCACGATTGCACAACTGGAACAGCGAGGCCCGTATCTGAATCGGGCGATCGCCGCTTATCGCGAAGCGATTCAACTCAGGCCCGACCTTCCCGAGCCCTACATCATCCTCGGCAAAGCCCTGGTCACCCAGGGAAAGCTCGTCGCGGCGATTGCCGCATACCGTGAAGCCGCCCGGCTCCGGCCCGACCACGACCTGGCCTACCTGCGGCTCGCCGCGACGCTGGAGCGCCAGGGGAAGCATAGCGAGGCGGCCGACGCCTACCGCGAGGCGATCCGGGTCCGGCCCGACGATGCCGAGGCACACTACCTGCTCGGCCGGATCCTGTTCTCGCAAGGGCAGTACACCGAGGCCCTCTCCGAGCTGCGCACCGGGCACGAACTCGGCGCGGAGCAGCCCCCATGGTGCTACTCCTCGGGCGAGTGGGTCCGTCGGGCCGAGCAGTCCATCGCCCTCGCCAATCGCCTGCCCGCCATCCTCGCGGGCAGCGACCGGCCGAAGGACGACGCCGATCGCCTCGCCCTCGCCCGGGTGTGCTATGAGATGAAACTCTTCGCCGCCGCGGCGCGATTCTGGGGGGACGCCGTGGAGGCCAACCCGGAGCTGGCCGAGGACCGCCAGGCCCAGCACCGCTACAACGCCGCCTGCGCCGCCGCCCTGGCCGGCGGCGGTCAGGGCCAGGACGACCCGCCCCCCGACGAAACCGCGAAGGCCGAGCTACGCCGGCGGGCGCACGCCTGGCTCGAGGGCGAGTTGGATACCTGGTCCGCGGTCCTGAGACGCGAAGAGATGTCCCCTCCGAGCAAGGCCCAGGTTTCGCAGGCCCTCCGGCACTGGAAGCGCGACCCCGACATGGCCGGAGTCCGTGCCCCCGACGCCCTGGCGGCCCTTCCCGAGCCCGAGCACGCCGGGTGGCACTCCCTCTGGGCCCGGGTGGACCGCCTGCTGGAGGAAGCGACATCGGCCCCCTGAGCTCTCGCGGCATCCCTCACCTGACCCCAACCCGGCCGTGGCTCTCGACCTGGCTCGGCAAGCCGGCCGCGGCCCCGATCCCCATCGCCGCCCTGGTCCGTCGGAGGTCTGTCGATTACGCGGAAGGGGATGTCCAAGCAATCCAGGTCGGTACAGAATGGATTCCGCGACGCTCCGCGTCGTCCGGGGCGTCCCCGCGGAAGAGGCCGCGGAGCGGCCCAGACGGCATTTCCACGCGGAGCGTGGGAACGAGTGATTTCGGAGACGTCGCCGAAGTTGTGCGCGGCAATGGCCTCCGCCCTCCCGAACGGTTCCGTTGGCGGAGCGGAAGACAATCATTCCCGCGGCGGACAGGAACTTGAGAGACGGAGAGGGCGATGTGGAGGTTGCGGAGCTACGCGCCGGGTGATGCGGAGGCCCTTTTGACGCTGTTCCGGGACACGATCCGCCGGGTCAATAGCCGCGACTACGCCCCGGAACAGGTCCGCGCCTGGGCATCCGACGACATCGACCCGGCCGCCTGGGCAAGTCGGTTCGACGGTCGTTTCGTCGTGGTCGCCGAGGAACCGCCGAGGCCGATCGGGTTCGCGGAGCTGGAGCCGGACGGCCACATCGACCGCGTGTACGTCTCGGCCGACCACCAGAGGCGCGGGGTCGCGCGGGCATTGCTGGAGGCGCTGGAGACTGAGGCACGGCGTCAGGGCCTCGGCCGGCTGTTCGTCGAGGCCAGCATCACCGCCCGCCCGTTCTTCGAGTCCCGGGGGTTCACCGTGCGGGCCTCGCAGGTGGTGACGTGCCGCGGGGCCGAACTCGCCAACTACCGGATGGAACGAATTCTCCCACGCGACGAGAGCATCGGCCAGCGATGATGACGGCCCTCGCCCCCTCCCGGAACCTGCTCCGGGAAGGGCCTGTGGCAATGGCTCAACGCCATTGACTTGCCAGCGCTCGCCTCATATCATCACGAATGATCAGGAATGTTCCTTCGCGATCGAAGCAACATGCCGGTCGGCTCGACCTCCGAATCCGCTCCATCGGGAGTGAGTCCCTGCGTCGCGGCCTTGCAAACGGAACGGCAACCCCATGAATCCGCAACGCAAGTGGACGCCCCTGACGGCCTGGCTCGGCACCGCGTGCGTGGTGCTGCTCTTCGGGACGTCCGCGCGGGCCGAACCGATCGACGTGTCGATCGTTCTCACGGACGACGTCGTCTCGTCCCATCTCGTCGGGGCCCCCGGCAACACGGTCCTCGACTTCGACCTGACCGGCGCGGGAGTGACGCCCGGCTCGGAGCTTCTGGGCCTCTCCTGGGACGTGAACATCGAGGCCTTTGACCCGAGCTGGCTAAGCGACCTGTCCATCCTGTTTTCGAGCGCGGCCGGCTCGCCCAGCGATGGGTTCTCCCTCAACGTGTCGGACATGAATCAACCGGGAACGGAGCACTCGACGAGCCCGCTGGTGCTCCTGAAAGATTACGGCCTGCCCAACCTCGTCCTCGGCGACGGCATCCTCCGCCTCGAGTTCTTCGAGCGCCAGGACGACCCCCAGGTCGATCCGGACGGCGTCTGGCGGGCCGGTTCCACGTTCCGTTTGCGCATCCTCGTCCCGGAACCCTCGTCGGCGCTGCTGTTCCTCGGCGGCCTGGCCCTGGTCGCCGGCCTCGCCAGAACCCGCCCGAACCGTCGCCGCGGCGCGGCCTGACTGTCGCCGCTCGTCAGCTTTCCAGGTGATCGGGCGGGGCCGGGTTCGTCCCGAGGTCGTCGGTTCCCTCGGTCAGTTCCAGAATTTGATCGGCGGGCAGGTCGGTCCAGGTCTGCGAGCGGCCCGAGGGCCAGTTAACCTGAAGGGAGTCGACGCGGTTCGACGCGCCCAGGCCGAACCAGAGTCGCGGGCCATGGGCGGCGAGGTATCCTGTGCCGCTGGTGAGCCAGCGGACGTGTTCCCGCCCGTCCACCTGGCAGACGACCCGGGCGCCGACGGGAAAACGGCCCGAGGTGGTGCCCCGCAATCGCACGCCGAGCCAGTGGCCGCCCGGTGTCCGGTTCCGGAGGACCACCGCCGGGGCGTCGCGATGGACGACGACCAGGTCGACGCGGCCATCGTTGTCGAGGTCGCCGGCGGCGACGCCCCGGCCGACGACGTGTCGGTACAGATAGGGTGACTCCGTTGTGTCCACCGGCGCGAACCGGCCATCGCCCCGGTTCCAGAACGCCTGGGGCGGCTGGGCCATCGGGCTGTTGAACCAGGGCTGGTCGTCGATATGACCGTTGGCCACGAACAGGTCGGGCCGGCCGTCGTTGTCGAAGTCGGGCGCGACCGCGCCGAAGCCGGTGACGGCGTTGCTCGACGCCTGGAGGTTCGCCGTCAGAGTGGCGTCGACGAACTGACCCGATCCGAGGTTGTGGAACAGGGTGTTGGGCTCGTTCAGGAAATTAGTGACGAACAGGTCGATCTTCTGGTCGCCGTCCAGGTCCTCGGCGACGACGCCCATGCTCGAGGTCGCCCTCCCCGAGCCGTTGCAGGCCACCCCGGCGGCCATCCCCTGCTCCTCGAACCGTAACCCTCCCAGGTTCCGGAACAGGAAATCGTGGGACAGGTCGTTCGCGACGAAGATGTCGAGCCGGCCGTCGTCGTCGAGGTCGGCGATGGCCAGGCCGAGGCCCCGGCCCTCGGGAGCGGACGCGATCCCGGACTCGACACTGACGTCGGTGAAGGTGCCATCTCCCTCGTTGCGAAACAGGAGGTCCGCCTGCGCCTCGAAACGCAGGGGAGAGCAGTGGATCGGCCGGCCCGTGGGGTCGCGGCAGTCGGGCACGTCCAGGGGATAGGCCGCGACGTAGGTGACGACGACGAGGTCGAGGTCGCCATCGCCGTCGAGGTCGCCGAAGCCGGCGGCGGTCGACCAGCGGTCCGTCCCGACCCCGGCGCGCTCGGTCACGTCCTCGAAGGTGCCGTCCCCACGATTGCGATACAGCACGGTCTGGCCCAGCCCTGTGACAAACAGGTCGTCGTTGCCGTCCTGATCGAAGTCGCCCACGGCGCAGCCCATGCCATATCCATGACCACCCACCCCGGCGCGCTCGGTCACGTCCTCGAAGGTGCCGTCCCCCTGATTGCGATACAGGACGTTGGGCGCGGGGGGAGGCCCCGGGCCGAACGGGAAGCGGCAGCCGTTGACGAAATAAAGGTCCAGCCAGCCGTCGCCGTCGTAATCGATGAGCCCCACGCCGCCGCCCATGGTATCGCCGAGGAACATGTTCCCCGACTCTCCGCTCTCGTACGGAAACGAGACGCCCGACGGCTCGGTGACGTCCTCCAGGACGATTCGGCTCGCCGCGACGGAACCCGCGACGCGTGCCGGTTCGGCCCCGGGCACCGGATCGGGCGCGATCCGCCAGGAGGACGGGGCGAGCGAGGGACATCGGGGGCTCGCGCGACACCGAGGCCAGTTCGGCAAGCGCGGCCCGGGCCGAGGCCCGGGACGGATCGGCCTCGACCGCCAGCTCGAACCAGGCTTTGGCTTCCGCCTCCAGGCCCGCCGCGCGAGCAGAGCCGGGCGAATTGCTCGTAGACATCCGGGCTCGGATGGAGCCCCTGGTGGCGGACGGCCCCGAACTCCTTCAGGACGTTCTCGCGCTGGTCCTTGATCTTGTCGGCCTGTTCGATCTGCTCGCGTCCTTGCTCGGGATGACCGCTCCGGATGAGGGACTGGCCCAGGCGGTAATGGGCCTCGATCTCACCGGGGTTCGCCTCCAGGGCCTTGCGGAAACTGATCGCGGCCTCGTCGCGTTGGTCGAGTGCTTCCTGGAGGCGACCGCGAAGGACCCACCAGCGCGCCGCGTCGACAGGGGAATCGGGGCAAGGCCCCAGGATCGATTCCTCGCTCGATCGAGGCCCCGAGGGCCAGTCGGCATTCCGCCAGGGCGAAGCGGCCGACCAGGTCGTTGGACAGTTCCCCGGCCGCCGCCTCAAGGTGCGGGAGGGCCTCATCCGCCCGGCCCTGAAGTAACAGGGCCAGGCCCTTCGCCCGCCGAAGGAAGGGGTCATCCGGCGTTCGCTCCAGGAACGCGTCCAGCTCGGCGCCAGCCCGCGCACGTCGTTCTCGACGGAACCCAGGACCACGATCAGGTCGATCAGGAGGAGCGGGTCGTGCGTGGCGTCGAACATCGTCCAGAGCACGTCGCGCGAGTCGCCCACGCGTTGCTCGACGTTCAGCAGATAGATCAAGGTGTCACCGGGCGCCGTCGCCTTCGGGTCGCGGGCGATCGCCTCGCGCAACGCCCGTTCGGCCTCGGCGGCCCGATGCTCTCGCAGCAGGACGTCCCCTAGCGCGGCCATCGCCCGCGCGGGCCGGGTCGGCTTCAGGGACGCGGTTCAGCGCCTCGATCGCCTCGTCGGTTCGCCCCCGGTCGATCAGGAAGCGACCGCGCAACAGCAGCGCCTTCCCATCCCGAGGATGATCGTCGAGCCATGCCCGAGCCGTTCCTCGAATTCCTCCCAGCGGCCCGCCCCGGCGGCGCGCTCGATCGCCGCCATCGCCTCGTCTGCCTCACCCCGCGCTTGCGCCTGCCCTTGCCCGTCACGACGCACCCGCACCGCGAACAAGGCCGTCCCGCCGATCCCCACGATCGCGACCACGACCAGCCCGATCCACCAACGATGGATGCGCTTCGCCCTGCGTTGAACAGACATGAGGCGTGATCCCTGTCCCTCGGCGCGGGGCCACGTCACCCGACGACGGCGGCCCCACCTCATTATACGGAATGCCGCATGGCAAGGGGCAGGCCACTGAGTGGCGATCCGGAAACGAGTTTTCGTGTGACAGCGAGTCGGTTGGGTGGCCGGGGCAAAGTCGTCGTGCCCCGGTGGGGGACGGCACCGCCTTCCCAGCGTCGTCCGGGGCACGCTGCGCTTTGCCCCGGCCACCCCGATTTCCCGGACATTCCCGAGGAGTCGCTCCATAAAGTTGCGGCGCAGAGGGCAAAGTCGTCGTGCCCCGGTCGACACCTCAAGGGCCAGACCGGGGCACGCTGCGCTTGGCCCCGACCACCCAATCGACCTATCTTCCAGGAGAATCAGGCGATCCCGGATCGCCTCTGAGTCCAGATCCGGGTCGATGCGTCGCGACATGCGGCGGTGTTTGGCGAGGAGCCTCATGGCCCGACCGACTCGCTACGCCATCCCGTCGCCTCGATCCGGTCCAGTTCGGCGTCGAGGTCGTTCCCCTCGTAGAACGAGAGCCAGCCGTTGAGGTGCTTCGTCTGGCCGGGGGGGCAGTCGGGGAACTTGGGGTCGGAGTGGAGGCAGGGGACGGGGGCGTTGGCCCAGGCGCGGTGGTTGGGGGACCACGCGGTGATGATCCAGCGGTTCCCCTCGTCGTTGCGGACGGCGACGTAGGGAGCGCGGAAGACCTTGTTGTCGATCGCCTGGGCGTTGAAGCCTTTGGCCCCCTTGAGCATGACGCAGTCCTGGACGCGGAGGTCGCTCAGGGTCGCGTCGGTGCCGTTGGTGAGCCACTGCTCCATGCGGACGGCGTCGCGGCCGGGGTGGACGATCGTGCCGAAGGCGATGCCGTTCGGTAGCATCTGGCTCATGACGAGCGTGCCGTCGTCCCGGCGTTCCCATTCGACGGTCTTCAGGTCCACACCCTTCTCGGACCAGATCGTCGGCACGTGGGTGTGGGCGAGATAGGTCAGGCCGAGGTTCGACCAGAGGGCCTCCGGGACGTCGAGCACGACGTAGCTGGACGGGTCCCAGGGGGTGAAGACGCTGAGCTTGGTGTCGCGACGGGGGTCGATGGCCCCGTCGAGGAAGCCGATCCGGGGGTGCCGACCGCCAGGATACGGCAACACAAGCAAGGGGGCCTCCGCGGGGCGGTCCGGCTTCGTCTCGGGCCGGATGTCGAAGCGGTCCAGGGCGTCGGTGATCTCGTCGGGGCTCAGGCCGGTGGCGGCGGCGATCTCCGACGTCTTGAAGTGGTGATACCACACCATGTTCTCGAGCCAGCGCCGCAACTCGTCGTCGTTGGTCGGGCGGCGGGCGGTCGCGTGTTGCGACGGCCCCGGAACGGGAACGGCGGCGAACAGGGCCAGGGCCAGGGCGAGCGCATCGGGGGCGAATCCGATCATGGGGAGAGGCTCCATTGTCTGACTATCGTCGAGTGACTGGCCCGTCGCCGGCTGGGGCACGACGGAGGGAGGGCCAGACGGCGCGACCGTGGCTCCAACCGGGGCCGCGCCTTCTCGGAAACGGACTCGAGAGAGGCGCGTCCGGTGCGCCAGACGACTGAAAAATTCGCTGGAATTGTTCGAGGATAATCCGATAAGATTGAAAGTGCGAGCTTCGGCCCCCGGCGCGTTGACGGGTTTCCTCCCGGGGCCTTCGTTGGGAACATCCCGTCACCGCCTCGGCCTCAGCCCCGCGCGACCTTGTTCTCAGAAGTCCGGGGCACGACGACTTTGCCCCGGGTTCCGCCTCGGGTCGCAACGACCGGATCGCCGCTCACCTGCCTCCCACCGCTCTTGCCGACGAGCCCCTCCCATGAGACGACCGCATCTTCGTGCCGGGTTGATGGGCCTTGCCGCCTCGATCGCCGCCATGCTGGCCGCCGCCCCGGCGCCGGCCCAGGACGTGGACTACGTTCGCGACGTCAAGCCGATCCTGGCGAAGCATTGCGTCTCGTGCCACGGGGTCGAGAAGCCGCGCGGGAGCCTGCGGCTCGACACCGCCGCCGGCGCGTTGAAGGGGGGCGATCTCGGGCCGTCGGTCGTGCCCGGCACGCCCGACGAGAGCGAGCTTTCTGCTGGCCTTGACCGGCGACGGGTTCACCGAGCCGATGCCGCTGAACCGCCCGCCGCTGCTCCGCCGACGAGATCGAGATCATCCGGGCCTGGATCGAGGGCGGGGCGCCGCACCCCGACGACGAGGTCGTCTCGACCCCCGTCGATACGAAGCACTGGGCGTTCGTCGCGCCGTTGAAGGTCGAACCGCCCGCGGTGGCCAATCTCGACTGGGTTCGCAACCCGATCGACCGCTTCATCCTCGCGCCTGCTGGAACAGGACGGCATCGCGCCGTCGCCGACGGCGGACCGGACCACCCTGATCCGCCGCGCCAGCCTCGACGTGATCGGGGTTGCCGCCGACACCGGAGGAGGTCGCCGCGTTCCTGGCCGATGACTCCCCCGACGCCTATGAGCGGATGATCGACCGCCTGCTGGCCAGCCCGCACTACGGCGAGCGCTGGGGGCGGTTCGTGGCTCGACGGCGCCCGCTACGCCGATTCCAACGGCTATTCGATCGACGCCCCCGCGAGATGTGGCCCTACCGGGACTGGGTGATCGACGCCCTGAACGCCGACATGCCGTTCGACCGGTTCACCGTCGAGCAACTGGCCGGCGACCTGCTGCCGGAGGCCACGCTGGCGCAGAAGGTCGCCACCGGCTTCCACCGCAACACGCCGATCAACCAGGAAGGCGGCATCGACAAGGAGCAGTTCCGCGTCGAGTCGGTCATCGACCGCGTCGCCACCACCGGCACCGTCTGGCTCGGCCTGACCGTCGGCTGTGCCCAGTGCCACGACCACAAGTATGATCCGATCAGCCAGAAAGAATACTATCAACTGTTCGCGTTCCTGAACAACAGCGACGAGCCGACCCTGCCGGTCGCCACGCCGGAGATCGTCGAACGTCGTGAGGAGGTCGAGGCCCGCGTCGCCGAGTACATCGCCGGGATCGAGACGGACGAGACGCTACAGGCCGCCCAGCGCGACCTGGGAGGCTGGGCTGTCCCCCGAGGAAATCCAGAAGCACTCGCATGGAGGTGCGCGACGCCTACAACGTCCCCTTCAATGACCGCTCGCCCGAGGCCAACCGGGTCATCTTCACCGTCTTCCTCGACGAGGCCAAGGACCCCGAGGTCGAGAAGCACCGCAAGGCGATCGCGGCGATCCGCAAGGAGTGCGCCGAAGATCCCGACGACGCTGGTCGTGAAGGAGCGGTCGCAGCCCCGCGAGACGCACCTCTTGATGGGCGGCGACTTCACCCGCCCCGGCGACGTGGTCCACGCCCGGCGTGCCGGCCGTGCTGCCGGACCTCGAGATCGCCGAGGACGAGACGCCCGACCGGCTCGACCTGGCCCGCTGGCTGGTGGGCCGCGAGAACCCGCTGACGGCCCGCGTCACGGTCAACCGGCTCTGGCAGGCGTACTTCGGCCGGGGCCTGGTCGAGACCGACGGCGACTTCGGAACCCAGGGCACCCCGCCGACCCATCCCGAACTGCTCGACTGGCTGGCCGTCACGTTCATGGAATCGCGGCTGGAGACTCAAGGCGATCCACCGGCTGATCCTGACCTCCGCCACATACCGGCAGGCGTCGAGCCTCCGCCCCGACCTGGCGACGATCGACCTGGACAACCGACGCCTGGCGCGGCAGTCGCGACTGCGGCTCGAGGCCGAACTGATCCGCGACTCGGCGCTGGTCGCCGCCGGACTGCTCGTCCCGACCGTGGGCGGGCCGAGCGTCTTCCCGCCCCAACCCGACGGCGTGATGGGCCTCGGCCAGGTCAAGCGCGACTGGAAGACCGACACCGGCGCCGACCGTTATCGACGCGGCCTCTACACCTTCTTCTGGCGGGCCACGCCCGCACCCGATGCTCACCGGCTTCGACGCCCCCAACGGCGTCCAGACCTGCACGCGACGACCGCGATCGAACACGCCCCTGCAGGCGCTCATGCTGTTGAACGACGCCGGCGCGCTGGAGTTCGCCCGTGCCCTGGCCGACCGTGTCCTGGCCGACGGCCCCGAGGACGATCGCCAGCGTCTCGCCCACGCCTTCCAGCTCTGCCTCATCCGGCCCCCGAGCGACGGAGAGCTTGACCGCCTCGCCGCCCTGCTCGACCAGCAGCGCAACGACTTCACCGCCGACCCCGAGGCCGCCGCGCGGCTCGCGCCGGTCGTCGAGGACGATGGCTGCACCGACCCCGTCGAACGCGCCGCCTGGACCACCGTGGCCCGTGTTTTGCTCAATCTGGATGAGTTTGTGACGAGGGAGTAGCCCCCCCGATCCCTCGTTCCCACGCTCCGCGTGGGAATGCCGTCTGCGACGCTCCGCGTCGTCTGGAAACCCCGTCCGATGGGCCGAAGCCGCTACCGGATCGGTGAAACCACGCATCCTTACTTTCTCACCTGCACAGTTGTTGGCTGGCTGCCGGTCTTCACCCGCACCGAAACAGTTCATGTTATCCTCGACTCATGGCGATTCCTCCAAGAACAGGAACGGCTTCTGGTCTTCGGCTACGTTGTCCTGGAAAACCACGTGCATCTGATCGCGTCGGCCCCGGACCTCGGCAAGGAGATCGTCGACTTCAAATCGTACACGGCTCGAAGGATCATTGACTTGCTGGAACGGCGCCGGGTGCGCGTGCTGCTCGATGGGTTGCGGTATCATAAGGAGCGGCATAAGGGGGATCGGGACTACCAGTTGTGGCAGGAAGGCAGCCATCCGAAATTGATCGAGAACGACGCGAGGATATGGCAAAAATTGGAATATATTCATAATAATCCAGTAAAACGTGGTTATGTGGACGAGCCGGCCCATTGGTGTTACTCCAGTGCCCGAAATTACGCTGGGCAGCCTGGGCTCGTTCCCGTGGTGACCGACTGGATGTGACGCGAACCGGCTGGATGTGGATCAGACGACGCGGAGCGTCGCAGACGGCATTCCCACGCGGAGCATGGGAACGAGAAGGGAACCTTCCGATCTTTCTGGATGTCGTGCGTCACGTCTGATCCTGGATGAACGACAACCGCCGAACCGCCGTTGAGGCCGAGCCCCATCATGAACGAACGAAACCCATTGCTGAACACCACCCGCCGCCACTTCTTCGGCCAGTGCGGGGTCGGGCTCGGGTCGATGGCCCTGGCGTCGATTCTCGGTGAGGGTCGGGCGCGGGCGGCTGGTCAGAAGCGCGACCGTTCGGTCGAGCCGATGCTGCCGCAGCCGGCGCACTTCCCACCGCGGATCAAGAGCGTCATCTACCTCTTCATGGCGGGCGGGCCGAGCCAGTTCGAGCTGTTCGACTTCAAGTCCGACTTGCAGGATTACCACGGCCAGCCGATCCCGCAGTCGTTCCTCGAAGGCAAGCGGTTCGCCTTCATGGACAGCTTCTCGAAGGAGCCGCCGAAGCTGCTCGGCACGAAGCGCAAGTTCGCGCGGTACGGGGAAACCGGGTCGTGGGTCTCGGAATGCCTGCCGCACACGGCGACGGTGGTGGACGACCTGACGTTCATCCACTCGATGAAGACCGAGCCGATCAACCACGTGCCGGCGAAGCTGTTCGCCAACACCGGCACCACCCAGTTCGGCCGGCCGAGCATGGGCTCGTGGGTCACGTACGGTATCGGTAGCGAGTCGCGCGAGCTGCCCGGGTTCGTCGTGTTGCAGTCCGGCCCGCGCGGGCCGCGCGGCGGCTCGGTGCTGTGGAACAGCGGGTTCTTGCCGACGGCTTACCAGGGGGTCCCGTTCCGCAACGGGCCGGAGCCGATCCTCGACCTCACGAACCCCGACGGGGTCGACGCCGCACGCCAGCGCGCCACGCTCGACGCCGTCGCCGACCTCAACCGCGCCCGGCTCGAGGCCACCGGCGACCCGGAGATCGGCACCCGGATCGCCCAGTACGAGATGGCCTACCGGATGCAGACCAGCGCCCCGGAGCTGATGGACCTGGACGGCGAGTCGAAGGCCACGCTCGACCTCTACGGCGCCGAGCCGGGCCAGCCCTCGTTCGCCAACAACTGCCTGCTGGCCCGCCGGCTGGTCGAGCGCGGGACGCGGTTCGTCCAGCTCTACCACACCAGCTGGGACCATCACGGCGGCCCCGGTGAGGACCTCGACGAGGCCCTCGACACCGTCTGCCACGACATCGACCAGGCCTGCGCCGCGCTGATCCGCGACCTGAAATCACGCGGGTTGCTCGACGAGACGCTGGTGATCTGGGGTGGCGAGTTCGGCCGGACGCCGATGGGCGAGGTGCGCGACCGCGTCGGCCGCAATCACCACGTCGACGCCTACACGATGTGGATGGCCGGCGGCGGCATCAAGCCGGGCCTGCACCTGGGCACGACCGACGAGTTCGGCTTCAGCGCGCAGGAGGACCCGGTGCATGTCCACGACCTGCAGGCCACGGTCCTGCACCTGCTCGGCCTGGACCACGAGCGGCTCACGTACCACTTCCAGGGCCGGGACTTCCGGCTGACCGACGTCGAGGGCCGGGTCGTCGAGAAGCTACTGGCCTGATCAGTCGGCTCCATGCGGATCGGTCGATGATCGTGTCCGGTTCCTCCCGGGAGGGCGAGGCCCCGGCCGAGCCGCTCGATCCCGACGGCTCGGCCGGGGCCTCGCCCTCCCGGTTTCACACGGATCGGGAATGATCCGTGAGTTCGTTGATGTTGTGGTGGGGAGGGCGGTGGGGAGGAAGCGGTCGGCGATGCGGTTCCTTCAACTGCCGGGGGCGGCCTGCTTGGCCTCCAGTTCGGTGGCGAGCCGGTCGGCGATGCGCTGGAAGATCGCCTGGTTCGGCCCCTCAACCTCGGCGAGCCGGCGGTGGCAGTCCAGCAGGTGCCGGCCGAGATCATCCGGTCCGAGGACTTCCCGAGGGAGTTCGACCGCATTGCCGATCGTCTCCGGCACCGCGTCGGCGATGTGCAGAAAGCGATCGAGGTGCGTGGGGCCGAGCAGCCGGTGGGCGGCCTCCGGCGGGGCGACGACCGTGAAACGGGACGGCTGTCGCATGCCGTAATGCTTGTGGAGATCGACCAGGCAGCCGAGGAACGTGCTGTCGAGATAGTCGCAACCCGCCAGGTCCACGACCAGCGCGCTGGCCTGGTGGTTGTCCAGCGATCTGCATGACGAAGGCATGCACCGTCGGGCTGTTCCGCATCGTCCCGGCGCCTTCCACACGGACGAGGAAACCGGCGCGGGTGCGGCCGACCGTCACCGAAGAGTTGGGCATGGAGAGGTCCTCCGTGGTCGCTCCGGTGCGACGAGGGCGCGTTCACCCACTCGTTCCAGTCGCGACCCGGGCACGACGATCCCAGCCCGGGTGTCAGGGTCTCAGGAGCCCGGTGGGACGGGTATCGAGCCTACGCCCAGCTTAGCCCACCCCACTGGGCCCGGCAAGCCCGTGCCCGTTCGTTCGAGGATTTCCGGGGCCTGAGCCGGGTTCGTCCCGATCCGATCCGACCCGGGCCGCGGCCACGCCTGGGACCCCCCCCTTTTACGCCGTCTGGTCCGGCCCCCGGCCTCGTTCCAGGGCGATCGTTCGCAGTTGCCGGATGTCGGCCAGCACCAGGATTAGCCCGACGGCGATCATCCACCATGAGGCGAACGCCCCCAGCGTCCCGATTCCGCTGATCAGGGCATACTGCTGTGGCGTCATGCCGGGGCTGGTCGCCGATTTCTGGATCGCAACCTGGATCAGCGGCGCCACCAGCACATTCCACAGGCTGACCGAGAACAGGCTGGCGAACCCGAGTGACAGCACCCACATCCACCGCGACAGTCCCCGAGATCGCAGGCAGGCCCAGGTCGCCACGGCCTGCGCCGGTACGGCGAGGAGCCTGAAGATGCCGACGACTTGATAGAACAGCATCAGGTCTTGATGGCTCATGAGGAGGCCCTCGCGTCGTGTCGGTGTCGCACGGCTTGAGAGAACCCTTGTATGTCTCTCGCGATCACGACTGATCGTACAGCTTCATCGTCATCCCGCCGTGGGCGGCGGCGCCGCCGGCGCGGAGGGCGGCGGCCAGGAGCACGGCCTCGGCGACCTCTTGCTTGGTGGCGCCGACCTTCCTGGCGGCCCGGGTGTGGACTTCGATGCAATACACGCACTGGGTCGTGTGGGCGACCGCCAGCGCGATCAGCTCGCGATACTTGCGCGGGATGGCGCCGTCCTCGCGGCTGACGATCTTATCGAGGTTCGCCCACGCCTCGAACTCCTGCGGCGCCGCCTCGCGCATCTCCTTGAGCCGCTTCAGGTCGTCGGGGTCGTGGTAGTGGTTCGACATGGCGGGAAGTCCTTACGGGAACGGAGCACCGGCCTCGACGTGACGCCGGCCACGCCGCCCAGTCTGGCCGATGTCATCTCCAGGGGACAGGGGCGCCCGCCCCCCTCGCGAGAATTTCCCGGCCACTGTCTGTCAATTCCGGACGGGGCACACCGTCTCGGACCGCCTCTCAATCGAGCAACACGCCGGCGTAGCCGACGACGCGGCTGGTGTCGCCGTTGTGCGTCGGCGCTGGTGGCGTAGCGCGACGCGCTCGCAACTCGTCAGGCCGCCCAGCATGCGGAGGGCCTCCATCACGATCACGGCGGGCAGGACGCCGCACATGCTGATGTTATGCTCATTGACGGTCTTCAGCAGGTGCTCCGGGTCGAGCCGTTCCATGGCCTCGAGCGCGATCGCGTCGAGGCGGCGGTTCTCCTCGTCGGTGGCGAAGTGGTTCATGTCGCTGGAGATGAGCAGCAGGGGCGGCGTCTCCATGTTGCGGATGACGTCGGCCAGGCCGCGGGCGAACTCGCGGCAGCGGTCCGATCGTGCCGCCGCCGACGGCGATGCCGACCACCTTCGAATCCGGGGCGAGCCTCGCCAGGAACGGCAGCTCGACCTCGATGGCGTGCTCGTGCTGGTGGGCGGCGGCGTCGAGTTTCAGGCCGGGGATCGCGTCGGCCAGGGCGCGGGCGAGGTCCGGGTCGGAGGGGATCGTCGCGCCGGGGATCGACCACGACGCGATGCGGCATGACGGCCCAGTCGACGCCGAACCGGGTGTGCTTCGGGCCGATCACGAGGATCGTCTCGGGGAATTCGATCCGGTTGAAGACCGCGGCGGCGACCGCGCCCGAGTAGACGAGCCCGGCGTGGGGGACCATCGCCGCGGCGTGCCGCTCGGGACGCCGTGCGGCTTCGCGCCGAGCATGGTCGCCGACCATCGCATCGAGCTGCGCCGCGTCGCCCGGATAGAACCGCCCGGCGACCCCCGGCGGGCCTCGGGCCGTCGCCGACCCGGGAGATGGCGCGGGGCACCGAGCTGAAGACGACGCGGGGCTCGGTCGATCTGAACCGCCAGGCTGAACAGGCCGGCGACGGCCGGGTTCAGGGGCCGGACCTCGTCGACGCAGGGTCGCCAGCAGAGTCCTCCGGGGTCGCGCATTCGGGTCGATACGCCCAGGAACTCTTCGGTCCGCTCGATCAGCAGCAGCGCGCGGCGTGCGGGGTCGATGCCGCGGAGGTCGGGGTCGGCGACCGTGCCGTGCAGGGCCGGGTCTGTCAGCACCGAGAGGCCGACCCGGACGTCGGTCGTCGGCGCCCGACGCTCCGGACGGCCGTTGGCGGCGGCCTCGCAGAGCCGGAACAGCGTGGCCTGGAGCGGCACCCCCGGGCGCATCGCGAGCTGGCCGACGTGGATCGGCTCGGCCCGTCCCGGGACGGTCACCGTCAGGGTCAGGCCGGAGACGTGGCCGTCGGGGACGCCGCGGGCGTAGTAGTTCGGCGTCAGGCCCCGGGCCAGCGCCAGGACGTTCGCCCTCGCGTGCGTCGGCGAGTTGGCGCAGCTCGGTCGTCGGCGAGGCGTGGGCGGCGGGTTCACCGTCGCCTTCGCCGAGCACGCTGGCGTCGAACGGGCCGCCGAACTCGACCGACTCGAAGGTCAACAGGGTGGTGGCGTCGTCCTCCCAGGCGGTGGTGGGCAGGCCCGCCTTGCGGCAGACGTGGCGGAGGAACGCCTCGGCGTCCCAGCCGTGATCGGTGGCGACGGCCGGCAGCAGCAGGCCGCCGGCTCCCCGCGCTGGATCCGCAGGCCGTGCCGGCCGACCTCGACGGCGTCGATGCGGTCGCGCGCCGAGGGCCTCGACCGTCGCCAGGCCGTGCAGCAGGTTGACGCTCAGGTCGAGGTGAGGCAGCTCGCCGGCGGAGACGGGCGGGAAGCGGTCGTCCTCGCAGCGCCGTGCGGGTGGCCGCCGCGTGCAGGGCCTCGATCAGCCGGGCCGGGCGGCCGACGAACCCGCAGCAGCCCCGCAGATGCCCCTTGCGCTTGAGCGTGACATACGCCCCGATCACCGACAGGTCCGCGGCGCCGGCGAGGGTCGGGTCGGCCAGGGTCGCCGGTCGGCCCAGGACGGCCGCGGCCACGTACTCGGCGGCGGCGCGGCAGGATGCCGTCCCGCTGCTCGGCGGTCAGCTCGGGCATCGGCGGCGGGGTGCGGCGCGCCTGGCGTCATCCTGGGCGGGGCGTTCGGTCGGGGGGTGCTCATGGTCGTTGGGCTCGTCGTCGAGGGTCGGGCCTCGGTCCGATGGTGGGGACCAGCGGTTGCGGGTCGCCGACGTATCGCGGACATGTCCACCGGCTGTCGTCGGCGTCCCCAGTTGCCCGGGCTGGTCGTCGAACCGGCCGGCGACCGCGCCCGCCGCAGTGGCCGCAGCGGTTTCCCCGCAGATGGTAGGCGCCCAGGGCGTACCAGTCCGCTCGATCACCAGCTCGCCGCAGTGCGGGCAGTAGGTGCTCTGGTGCGACTCGTCGTGGACGTTGCCGACGTAGACGTACTTCAGACCCTCGCCGCGGGCCGTCTCATGCGCCGCAGGAGGGTCTCGTGGGGCGTCGCGGGCACGGTCCATCATGCGGAAGTCCGGGTGGAACGCCGAGAAGTGGATGCGGCACCTCGTCGCCGCACGTGCTGCAGGACCCAGCCGCACATCCGTCGGAGCGTCGTCCGGGTCGTCGTTGTGGCCGGGGATGACCAGGTTCGTGATCTCGAACCAGACGTCCGTCTCGTTCTTCAGCCATGCCAGCGTGTCGAGCACCGGCTGGAGGTGCGAATACGTGATCTTGCGATAGAACTCCTCGGTGAACGCCTTCAGGTCGACGTTCGCCGCGTCCATGTGCTCGAAGAACGGCCCGCGGGCCTGCGGGGTGATGTAGCCGGCGGTGACGGCGACCGTCTTGACCCCGCGCTCGCGGCAGGCCCGCGCCGTGTCGATGGCGTACTCGGCCCAGATGACCGGGTCGTTGTAGGTGAAGGCGACGCTCTGGCAGCCGTGGTCGCGGGCCGCCTGCGGCGATCGCCTCGGGGGTGGCCCGGTCGCTGAGCCGCGCGACCTCCTTCGACTTCGAGATGTCCCAGTTCTGGCAGAACTTGCACCCCAGGTTGCAGCCGGCCGTGCCGAACGACAGCACGCTGGTGCCGGGGTAGAAGTGGTTCAGCGGCTTCTTCTCGATCGGGTCGATGCAGAACCCGGTGCTCCGGCCGTAGGTGGTCAGCACCATCTCGCCGCCGACGTTCTGGCGGACGAAGCAGAAGCCCCGGTCGCCCGGCTTCAGGTGGCACGCGCGCGGGCAGAGGTCGCAGACGATCCGCCCGCCTGCGCCGTCCTCGTCGTGCCACCAGCCGCCCGGGAGCGTCCCGTCGTCGCGCAGGCCCGTGCCCGGCGGTAATTCCACGATGCGTGACATGAGTATTTCCTCCACGGGCCGCCGTGGAGCCTTGATCGGCCGCCTCGTACCGCGTCGGTTACCCGGCTCTTCCGAGCGAGCCTGGAGGACGCTGCGCGACACGACCGACCCTGAATGAATTGTAGCGGGAAACGTGAGGATTTCGCCATCCCCGAGAACCCCGGGTTGCCGGGGTGATGGGCGATTCTCAACGAGGGAAGAGGCAGGCGCTGGACATGGTCTTGTCCGGATGTTCTGAGTCAGCCGGAATCAGAGTTTTCCTATCCTAGGGTTAGCGTAGACCCCGATGGAAGGAAGACCCCATGCGCAAGACCCGCAAGAACTACACCCCCGCCGAGAAGGTCGCCATCCTCCGCCGGCACCTGATCGACCGGGTGCCCGTCTCCGACCTCTGCGACGAGCATCGGCTCCGCCCCACCGCTCTTCTACGCCTGGCAGCGGCAGTTCTTCGAGAACGGCGCCGCAGCCTTCCAACGCCAGACCAAGCCGCGCCGAGGCCGAGCACCAGCGGACCATCGCCGCACTCCGCGAGAAGCTCCGACGCAAGGACGAGGTCGTCTCCGAACTCATGGAGGAGCACCTCCGGCTAAAAAAAACGCTTGGGGAGCCCTGAATGGGATCTGGGTTCCCCACGACACCCGCGACGCCGTCGTCGACTACGTCCGCCGATGGTCCGGAACGGACCGAGATCCCCGGCCAAGCGGCTCATCGCCTTGCTGGGGATCTCCGAGGGCAAGTTCTACGAATGGAATCAGCGGTACGGCAAGGCCAACGAGCACAACGCCCGCGTCCCCCGCGACTGGTGGCTCGAAGACTGGGAGAAGCGGGCGATCCTCGATTTCCACGCGAAGTATCCGCTCGAAGGCTACCGGCGGCTTGACGTTCATGATGCTCGACGCCGACGTCGTGGCCGTCAGCCCCTCCAGCGTCTACCGCGTGCTCCGCGACGCCGGGCGGATGCAACGACGCGAGGCCGGGCCCTCGCTCAAGGGCAAGGGCTTCCAGCAGCCGTCCGCGCCGCATGAGCACTGGCACGTCGACGTCACCTACATCAACGTCGCCGGGACGTTCTTCTACCTGTGCAGCCTGCTCGACGGATACAGCCGCTTCATCGTGCACTGGGAGATCCGCGAGGCGATGACTGAGGCCGACGTCGAGACGATCATCCAGCGGGCCCGCGAGCGGCATCCCGGCGCCAGCCCGCGGGTCATCTCGGACAATGGGCCGCAGTTCATCGCTCGGGACTTCAAGGAGTTCATCCGCCTCTGCGGGATGACCCACGTGCGGACCTCGCCCTACTACCCGCAGAGCAACGGCAAGATCGAGCGCTGGCACCGCTCGCTGAAGGCCGAGTGCATCCGCCCCGGCACGCCTCTTTCGCTGGAAGACGCCCGGCGACTGGTGGAATCTTACGTGCGGCACTACAACGAGGTTCGTCTTCACGGCGCCATCGGTTACGTCAGCCCGGCGGCCAAATTGGCCGGTCGGGAGCCGGAGATCTTCGCCGAACGGGATCGCCGGCTGGAGGCGGCGCGTGCGAGGAGGAGAGATTCCCGAAGAGCGACCCGGCAACCCCTCGGGGGCGGTGGCTGATCGCGCCCCCGTGCGTCGATCCCTCCCCCGGGGTCGAATCGAGGTACATTCGCAGCCAGCCCACCTTCCCTGACGCAACCCCCATGCCCGCCGGGCCTTCGATCTCGCCAGGGCGAGTTTCATCGGGGCCAGTCTGGAAGGGCTCCTGAGGCATCCCGGCAGTTTCTTGGAGAAAATGATTCGTGGTGTGTCCGCCGTGGTCGCGTCCTGCGTGGTTAGTCGTGGAGGACTGCTCTCGTGACGACAGCCACCGACGGGTCAACCGACGATCTGCTCCGCCGCGCCGACCAGGGCGATCGGAACGCCGTGGATCGACTCCTGGAGGGGCATCGCCCCCGGGTCCGTCAGCTCGTGGCGATCCGAATGGACCGGCGGCTCTCGGCACGGATCGACCCCTCGGACGTGGTCCAGGAGACCCTCGCCGAGGCGGCCCGCAGGCTCGACGAGTATCTCCGGGAGCCGGCCGGTCCCGTTCTACCCCTGGCTGCGAGACCTGGCCATGAACCGGCTGATCGACCTGCATCGCCGTCATCTGCTCGCCGGGCGGCGGAGCGTCCTTCGCGAGGAGCGGCGGGTTCTGCCCTTGCCGGAAGAATCCGCGATCTCGCTGGCCGAGCGCCTGATCGGGGCCGGGACCGAGCCCGAGTCGCCACCTGGAACGCCAGGACCAGCGGCGACGAGTCCGCTCGGCGCTGGAGCGGCTGGAGCCGGAGCATCGCGAGGTGCTGGTCCTGAGGTACCTGGAGGAGCTCGATCCCGGGGAGATCGCCGCGATCCTCAAAGTCACCGATCGCACCGTGCGACGGCGGCATCGCGAAGCGGTCGAGCGGCTGGCGCGATCCTGGGTGAGTGAGGGGTGAGGGGCGAATCCGATGGCCGTACACGAGACGATAAGCGACCGCCCGGATGCGGCCGAGGACCTCCTGGACGACCTCCTGGAGGAGATCTCCGGGCGGCTCCGGCGCCATCGAGCCGGTGGATGCCGAGGCGTATGCCGCCCGGTATCCGGAGCACGCCGAGCGGTTGCGCCGGGTTGTGCACGGCCTTCGGGCCGTGGTCGATCTCGGGCGATCGATCCTGGACTCCGACTCTCCGAGTCCGTCGATGGAGCCGTCCGAGAGGCAGCTCGGTGACTTCCGACTCGTCCGAGAGGTGGGCCGGGGTGGAATGGGGGTGGTCTACGAGGCCGAGCAGATCTCGCTGCATCGGCGGGTGGCCCTGAAGGTCCTGCCTTTCGCCGCGGCCCTGGACCTCCGTCAGATCCAGCGGTTCCAGCTCGAGGCCCAGGCCGCCGCCTGCCTGCACCACCCGAACATTGTGCCTGTGCACGGCGTCGGCTGCGAACGCGGCGTGTACTACTACGCGATGCAGCTGATCGACGGACAGAGCCTCGCCGAGACCATCGCCGAGCTTCGCCGGCTCGACGGCCTCGACCCCGGCGACGCCCCCGCCCCGGACCTGGCCGCGATCTCGACGACCGCCCTCGCCGCCCGGCTGCTCACCGGCGTCGCGGCCGATCGCCCTGCCGGGGCCGGCTCGGACACACCGACCGTCGTCGAGGGCCCGGCTTCGGCCCCCCGCGAGATCGGCGGGCCCGCGATACCCCCACCCGATCGCGGCCCGGCCACGGGTTCGTCCACCCGCAACCGCACCTACGTCCGCGCCGCGGCCCGGCTGGC
The DNA here is from genome assembly GCA_963779675.1 of uncultured Isosphaeraceae bacterium. Lineage (GTDB taxonomy): Bacteria > Planctomycetota > Planctomycetia > Isosphaerales > Isosphaeraceae > CAVZZM01. The sequence continues at coordinate 88,947 of CAVZZM010000005.1, read as the reverse complement.
GTTGCAGGCGGCCGAGGCCCTGGACCACGCCCACGCCCGGGGCGTCCTCCACCGCGACATCAAGCCGGGCAACCTGCTGCTCGACGCCGCCGGCGGGCTCTGGGTGACCGACTTCGGCCTGGCCCAGATCCGGGGCGACGATCGCCTGACCCGCTCGGGCGACGTGCTCGGCACCCTCCGCTACATGAGCCCCGAGCAGGCCCTCGGCCGCCGCGTGGTCATCGACGGCCGCACCGACGTCTACTCGCTCGGCGTGACCCTCTACGAACTGCTCACCCTCCGCCCCGCCGTCGACGGCCCCGACCGCGCCGAGATCCTGCGTCACGTCGCCGAGCAGGAGCCCGTGCCTCCCCGACGGCTCAACCCCTCGGTGCCGATCGACCTGGAGACGATCGTCCTCAAGGCCTCGGCCAAGGACCCGTCGGCCCGCTACGCCACGGCCGGCGAGATGGCTGACGACATGCGTCGCTTCCTAGAGGACCAGCCGATCCGGGCACGCCGCCCCTCGCTCCTGGACCGCGCGGCGAAGTGGTCGCGGCGGTACGTGGCGGCGGTGGCCTCGGCCTTCGTCCTGCTGCTCCTCTCGGTGGCCGGGCTCGCCGTCGGCACGCTGCTCATTGCCCGGGAGCGGGATCGGGCCGTGGCCGCCGAGGGCCAGGCCGAGGCCGCGGCTGAGCAGGCCCGGTCCGAGGTGGCGATCGCCCAGGCCGTCAGCAACTTCCTCCAGCAGGACCTCCTCGCCCAGGCCGACCCGATGAACGAGCCCGACCGCGACCTGAAGCTGCGGACGGTGCTGGACCGTGCGTCGCGATCGATCGGGGGACGCTTCGACCGCCAGCCGCTGGTCGAAGCAGCGATCCGAAGGACCATCGCGACCACCTACAAGTCGCTCTTCCTTCCCGAAGAAGCGCAGCCGCACCTGGAGCGTGCCCTGGAATTGCTGAGGCGCGTGCGCGGCGAGGAGCATCCCGAGACGATGGCCGCCCTCGGCGAGCTAGGAGACGCTCTGCGGCAGCAGGCGCAAGTTCGCCGAGGGTGAGCCGATGCTGGCCAGGGCGCTGGAGGTCAGCATCCGGGAGCTGGGGGAGGAGCACGAACAGGTCTTGTGGTTAATGAGTAAACACACACTTATGTACCTTCAGCAGAAGAGGTTGGAGGAGGCTGAATCGATGGCCTCGCGGGCATTCGCGCTAAGGCGGCGCCTGCAGGGCGAAGGGCATCACGAGACCCTGGAGACGATGAGTACCCTGGCCTCCGTGTACATGGCCCGGGGCGAATTGGACCGCGCCGAGCCGATTCTGGTCAGGAATCTCGAGGCTCGGCCTCAAGGCCCGGGGCGAGGAACACCCCACCACCCTCTGGCGGATGTACTCCCTGGCGAAGCTATACCAGGACCAGGGCAAGTCGGCCCAGGCCGAGTCGCTCTGGATCGAGACGCTGGGGATCGCGCGGCGTGTGATGGGAGAAAACCACCTCCTGACCCAAGGGGTGCGAACCTGGTTGGTGCCCCTGTATCTCAACCAGCACCAGTGGGATCAGTCGATCGACATCCTGACGCAGTCCCTCGAGGCTGGGAATGAGGAGCCGACGGGACGATTCGTCGACCGGCTGCGTCAAATGAAAATGTTGATGAGCCTGGCACAATGTTTCGAGAAGGTCGGCCGGGTCGAGGAGGCCGTGGAACGGTTCCGACAGTCCGTCGAGCTCGGCGAGGAACTGGTGGCCGAGCGGCCCGACGACCCAACACTCCCAAACGATCTTGCGTGGGCCCTGGCCACGTTCCCCGTCGAACGGGTGCGAGACCCGCTCCAGGCCGTCACCCTCGCGGGGCGTGCGGCTGAGCTGGAGCCGAGGAACGCCATGTATCTGAACACCCTGGGCGTGGCCCAGTACCGTGCCGAGGACTGGCGGGGGGCGATCGACACGCTGGGGCGGTCGGTGCCGCTGAACGCCGACCACGCGAGCTACGACTTCTTCTTCCTGGCCATGGCCCACTGGCAGCTCGGCGAGCGGGACGAGGCCCGCTCCTGGTTCGAGCGTGCCGTCGTCTGGATGGACGAGCATCTCCCCCGGGACGACGAACTGAGACGCATCCGCGACGAGGCCACGGCGCTCCTCGGCGTCGAGGAGATGAAATGACCCCCGACCGAACCTGATCGTCCCCGCACGCAGCTCCGTCGGGTCCGCTGTGCGGACCTCCGCGGCCTGGTGACGGGGAGTCCGCACGGCGGCCCCCACGAGACTCAGACGCCCCATCGCCGGTGGGACCCACCGGCCCGGCGTCCCCCGTGCGCCCCGACGGCGCGCACGGGATGACCACCGATCCCGACCGCAGGATGACCGACGAGCCGACCGTTACCCATCCCGAGAGGAGACCCTAATGGCCCGCCCCTTCCCGACGCATCGCGCGACGGCCTCCCGCCCCCGCCACGCCCTCCGCCCACGGCTCGACCCGCTGGAGGACCGGCTCCTGCTCAACGCAGGGGACCTCGACCCGACCTTCGGCACGGGCGGCCTGGTGACCACCGCGTTCTCCACCACCGGAAAGAAGCCGAACCAGGTGACCCAGTTGGGCGCCGAAGCCGTGGCGGTCCAGACCCAGATGATCGGCGGACAGGAGAAGATCCTCGTCGGGGGCATTGCGGGCGCGGGCGATAGCAGGCCCGCCCTCGCCCGCTACAATCCGGATGGGAGCCTCGACACCAGCTTCGGGAGCGGGGGGAAGGTGGCGACGGACCTCAGCGGAGGGCGAATGAATACGGTCAATGACATGGCGATCCAGCCTGACGGCAAGGTCCTCATCGCCGGCAACTGGCTGACGAGCCGGGGGAAGACGGTGTATAGCGACTTCGCCGTCGTGCGCTACAACGCCAATGGAAGCCTCGATACCACCTTCGGGACGAGCCAGACCGGCCTGGTCACCACCAATGTCAATCCGCTGAGCGGATACAATCGCGAGGTGGCCAACGCCGTGCTCGTCCAACCCGACGGGAAGATCATCTTAGCTGGACGCATCGTCAAGGGCGAAGCGTCCGACGACTATGACTTCGCCCTGGTCCGTTACCACGCCAACGGTACCCTCGACACGACGTTCGGGTCGAGTGGCATCGTGACCACAAGCTTCCTCCCGGGCGCCGGTATCGACCAAATCTATGATGCCACCCTCCAGACGATCGCGAACGGCGACGGATCGACGTCCGTGAAGATCGTGGCCGTGGGACAAGCTTATTACGACAATTCCGTCACCCCGAGTTCGCGTTTCGCCGTCGTCCGGTACAACCTGGACGGCAGTCTCGATCCGACCTTCGGCAGTGGCGGCAAGGTCTTCACGCAATTCAGCGACGGAGGGGGCGTCGCCCGGGCCGTGGTGATCCAGCCGGATGGGAAGATCGTCGCGGGCGGATATGCCCACGGCCCCGAGGGGATGTTCGACTTCGCCCTGGCCCGCTACGACACCTCCGGGAACCTCGACCCGACCTTCGGCACCGGCGGCCTCGTGACCTCGAACCGCCCGGGGGCCGATTTCGGCCGGGCGTTGGTCCTCCAGCCGGATGGGAAGATCGTCGTTGCGGGAGACCTGGGCGGCAGCTACGTCACCTCCGAAGACACGGCCGTCGCCCGCTTCCATCCCGATGGGAGCCTCGACACCAGTTTCGGGGACGCGGGCTTCTCGATCCAGCCCTTCTCAACCGGCTGGGATTACGCACGCAGCGTGACTCTCCAATCGGACGGGAAGATCGTCACGGCCGGGAGCGCCAGCAGCCCCGACGGCTTCGTCCCCTTCACCGTGGCCCGCTTTCTGAACGACTCGCCCCCAGCGACCTTCGCGGTCGCCTTGACCGGCGTGGGGTCGGCGTCCCCGAACAGCTCAACCAGTACCTTCGCGTTGCTCGGGCCGGTGATCGCCTCAGGCCACCCGACGACTCGTGACATGCTCTCGTGGGATCTGGCCGGCCCCCTCAGTCTCACAGGGAAGCGGCGTTCCCGGTCCACGAGCCGGCTCGTCCTCGCGACGGCCACCGAGCCGGTCTCAACACCGTGATCCGACAATCCTCACACGGCACCCCTCAGCCCAATCCTGCCGCCCCTCCCCGGCCGTCTGGATGACGCGGCCGGGGGCCTCCTCATCCCGAGCGCCGAGGCCGTTGAATCGACACGAATGCGGACATACGATGCTCGGCGTCACCTCCAGACCGAGCGTGTCGTGAGGAGGTGGCTTTCTGCGCTCGTCGTTGCTAACGCGACGGACCAGGAACTCTGTTTCACGCTGAACCATTACACGGAAGGACGTCGGGAGCGGAACTCCCGGTCCATTCGTACTTCGACGAAACCCGCCTTACGGTTCGCGCCACGGCGGGGTTCTTCGCGGGCTTTGATGAGGACGACACGGGCCCTCGTCTGGGCGTGGATTCCTGGTTCGGCATGGGCCACAATGGGTCGACTGTTTCGGAAGGAGACACGACAACCAGAGGAACCGATCATGCGTCGACCCCATCGTCTTGTGTTCTGGCCCACTTTCGGGCTGATCGCCGCCCTGCTGGCCCTCGCGGTGGCATCGCGACGCGCCCCGGCCGACGATGCGGCCCCGGCCGATTCCGGGCCGATCGCCGACCGGGCCGAGGTGCCGGGCACGCTCGTCCTGCACGCCCGCGGTCGCGAGGAGGTTGAACCCGGGCGGTTCGAGGTGGTCGAGAAGGAACTGTCCTGGCCCGCCGCCGAGACGGCCATCATCGTCTGCGATATGTGGGACGACCATTGGTGCCAGGGTGCCAGCCGCCGCGTCGCGATCATGGCCCCGCGGATGAACGCCGTGCTGGAGGCCGCCCGATCGCGCGGGGTGATGATCATCCACGCACCCTCCGGCACGATGGATGTCTACAAGAACACGATCATGCGACGGCGGATGCGGCAGGCCCCCGCCATTGATCCGCCGGTGCCGATCGATGGCTGGTGCTATCTTGACCCGAAGGACGAGGCGGCCCTGCCGATCGACGACAGCGACAACGGCTGCGACTGCACCCCGCCCTGCACGATCCGCACCGCCTGGAGCCGCCAGAACCCCGCCCTGGCGATCGCCCGGCAGGACGGCATCTCCGACAGCGGCCCGGAGATCTACAATTATCTGACTCATCTCGGCATCAAGAACGTGGTGCTTATGGGCGTGCATACGAACATGTGCGTTCTCGGCCGCTCGTTCGGTATCCGCCAGCTCACCCGGCTCGGGTTCCACGTCGCCCTGGCCCGCGATCTCACCGACACCATGTACAACCCCAGGATGAAGCCCCATGTCAGCCACGCCCGCGGTACCGAGCTGGTGATCGAGCATGTCGAGTCGTACTGGTGTCCCTCGATCCGGGGTGACGACCTGACGCGCGTCGTCCTGGCAGCCCCGTCGCCCTGATCGACTGGCTCGGTAGGCGGACCCAGGTCCGGTGATCGATGGGTGGCCTGTTTCGTCGGGTGGGTGGGTACCGAGGGTTCCACCCACCGGACGTCGAGCCAGCACTCGACAGTGTACTCGCCTGAATGCGACCACTCGAACTTACGAGGCTGGCTCCGTCTCGTTGATCCCGGTTTCGGCGCGGATCGCCCGCCGGGCGAGTCGGGTGACGAAGACGGTCACGGCGACCGTTGCCAGCAGGCCGACGGCGAGCATCGCCCACTCGGCCGGGCCTCGCGATCGCGCGCTTTCGCCGGCCGCGGCCTCCAGGCCGACCCGGCTGAGGTGTCCCAGATAGATGTAGAGAAACGTGCCCGGCAGCATCGCGATCCAGGTCGTCACCACGTACGTTACGAAGCGAATGCCGGTCAGCCCGTAAAGATAGTTCTGCAAAGTGAACGGAACCGCCGGGGAGAGCCGGAGCAGGCCGACGACCTTCCAGCCGTTCTGGCTGATGGCCCGGTCGATCGCGGCGAACTTCGGTGAGCATGCCAGCCTTCGGGCGACGGTTTCACGCGCCAGGTATCGGGCGATGAGAAACGCCAGCGCCGCGCCGGTCGTCGAGGCCAGGGAGACGGTGATCGTCCCGACGAGCAGTCCGAAGGCCGCCCCGGCCGTCAGGGTGAGCACCGAGGCCGGCAGCAACGCCAACACCGCCAGTACGTAAAACACCCCGTAGAACAGCGGCCCCCAGGCCCCGAGGCCACCGATCCACCCCTCCAGGGCCTTTGCCGCCGGCCCGCGCGGCAGCCGCCCGGCGACGATCAGCGCCAGAGCCACGACGATCAGGAGGGCCGCCGTCCCCAGGATCGTCGTGGGGCGGCGTCGCGACCAGGCCGCGAACCCTGAGATCCAGCGCCGGGACATCGCGACGGCTCCATGTTGCGGACCATCTCGGGGGCCCATCCTCACGCGGTGAATGATCGCCGCCAGCGGGCGATCCGCTCGGGAGGGACGCCGATGTTGTACGCGGCCAGGCAGAGCTGGTTCCGCGCGGTCGTCCTCCAGGCCCCTTGATGTTGCCAGCGACGGCCCGAGGTGACGACCGGCTCGTCGCAGATCGCGATGCGCCCCAGGCGTCGCAGCCGGCGGACCATCTCGACGTCCTCCATGATCGGTAGCTCGGCGTAGCCGCCGAGCCGTCGGAACGTCTCGGCACGCACGAAGAGGCCCTGGTCGCCGTAGGGGAGCCGGCCCATCGTCGAACGGAGCTGGACGAGCCGCTCGATGATCCGCAGCCCCCTGCCCTCGCCCGAGATGCCCAGGCGAAACGCCCCGGCCACCGTGCCCGGTTGCGCAAGGGCCTCGCGCACGGCCTGATCGTACCCTGTAGGCAAGGTTGAGTCGGCATGGAGGAACAGCAGGATTTCGCCGTCGGCAACCTCCGCCCCCGCGTTCATCTGCCGGGCTCGACCGATCGGTGATGAGAGGACGGTTGCCCCGAGTGCCCCGGCGACCTCGGCCGTGCGGTCGCGGCTCCCGCCGTCCACGACGATCACCTCGACCGGGTCGGCCCCGAGCGCAGACCCCACCGCGGCCACGATCGCCGCCTCCTCGTTCAGGGCCGGGATGATCACGGAGAGCGTCGTTGCCATGTGATTCGCCGCGTCACGCAGTCGCGCGGGTTCGGTTCGTTGCACCTGTGCTGTCGACGATTCCGCAAGCATAATCGGGCCGGCGCCAGTCGTCGATCAACTGGCGCGAGGGCCGAGGGTCATTTCCCAGGGCGACACCGTGCCCGGGCAATTGCTTAAATGGACTTCGTGCTTGACCAGGCGCGTTCCGAATGGTCAGATGAATTCGGCAATTGGCCAGATGAGAAATCGTCACACACGTCATGTTCGCCATGTGTCGTTCCTGGCCGTACCGTAAAAATTCGAGTCGATCCTAATTTCACGTGTCTTGTGTCATCTGCGCGGCTCATGTCGGGATGCTCCTGGTGGTGTTCCGACGTCCTTTTCTCGATCGAGGTGGTCGTCGAGTCTGGCGGCAACGATTCGGCATGGGCGTCTCGAGTCGCCAGCTGATCGGTCGGACCTGTTCCAGGTTCCGGTGAGAATGTCCGCATCACGAATGCATTCCAGGAGGTTAACGCCATGTTGAGTGCACGGACCACGGGATTGCTGGTGGTTGCCCTGGGCGCCCTGGCACTCCAGAAGGCTAAAGCTCAGGAGGCGGTCTTCAATGACGGGGTCGCAATCGATCAGCAGCACCTGGTCGATGGCGACTATTCCCTGTCGCAGGTGCTTCGATCGGGCGAGCGCTTCTTCGCCGCGCCGTACTTACCGGCCGACGGCTGGGGCGAGGGGCCGGATGGTCCGCGGGCCTTTCAGCGTCGGGTGCTTTATCCCTACGTCGCCGACTTCCCGCTGCTTCGCGTCAATGGCCTCGACTCGCAAAGTTGCTTCGAATGCCATCTGAGCATCGGCGTCAACCCCGGCCCGGAGGGGCGGCTCCTGCGCCGCAAGCCCGGCGCGACGGCCGGCGCGGCGGGAATCGCCAGCAGCGCGATGATCAACGACGAGTTCCCGACGCGCCTGACGAAGTTTATCCGCAACCCGCCGCACACCTTCGGCAGCGCCTACATCCAGGAACTTGCCGGGGAGATGTCGCTGCAACTCAAGGCCCAGCGAGTGGTTGCCCAGGACGCCGCCCGCCACGACCCGGGCGTCACCAAGTTGATCCTGCTGGAGTCCAAGGGCATCGGTTTCGGTGTCTTCCGAACGACCTATAACCAGGCGGCGGATCGGCTTGTCGACGACTACGGGGGGGTCAAGGGGGTGGCCGAGGACCTCGTCGTGCGGCCCTTCCAGTGGAAGGGCATCGCCTCGGACCTGCGGAACTTCACCGTCGGTGCTCTCGACTTCCACTTCAGCCTGCAGGCGGTTGAGAAGGTCGGTCGGGATCAGGCCGGCAACGACATTGACGGCGATGGGGACGGGAAGTCCCCGGAAGTGACCGTGGGCAACGTCTCGGCCCTCGTCGCGTTCGTCGGCATGGTCCGGCCGCCGCGGAGAGGACATTCCCGAGGGCAAGGAGGATGTGGTGCAGCTCGGCCGGCAACTGTTCCAGGGCCTTGGTTCGTCGAACGTGCCGAGCGGCTCGAAGATGTGCGCCGACTGCCATACGCCGTCGCTGACCCTCGACACGCCGATCTTCGAGATCCGGCCCCTCACGATCCCGATAAAACCGCCCGCCGCGGTCGCGCCCGCCGCGGTCGCGCCGGCGGCAGGCGGCGCGCAGAACGTCCCTCGGCCGACGGTCTCCGAGCCGGCCACCCCCTCGCTGATCAACCCGATCGCGCCGGAGCGGCTGCCGATCAATCGCGAGTTCGAGCGATTGCAACAACAGCGGTTCCTCGCGCCCGAACGTCCCGGCGAGGCCGCCCTGCCCCTCTCGGCGCCCGAGATCAACGAGCGCATCCGCGCCGCCACCGCCCGCATGGCCGCCGCGGCTCCGGAGGCCGTTGAAGATGAGGAGCCGGCCTATACCATCGACCTCACGAACCCTCCGATTGATCCGATGATGGAGCCGGTGCTTTCGGTCTTCTTCCCTCGCCTGCCGGCCGGGGACGACGCGCGGGTCGAGGTGCCGCTCTTCAGCGACCTGCGCACCCACGACATGGGGCTGGGATTGACGGACGCCACGGCCCAGCCGGCCGACGCGAAGGGCATCGCCATCGGGCCCCGGATGTTCCTCACCCGACCGCTCTGGGGCGTCGCCGACACCGGCCCTTATCTGCACGACGGCCGCTCCTTGACCCTCCGGGAAGCCATTCGCCGTCATGCCGTCGTCGCCGACAACACCGCCTCGGTACTGACGAGGCCCCTCGATCCTTCCAGTGAAGCCTATCCCGTCGTCCGCGCCTTCGAGGAACAGTTCAACGACGACGAGCGCCAGGCCATCCTGGAGTTCCTCATGACCCTCCGGCTCCCCCCCGACCCTCCCTGCGAGGAATGAGGGGCGATCCGGAACGGCGGGGCTGGGCCTGGACATGGGGACTGGCTCCGAGTCGGCGAGGTGCCAGTCCCCATGTCCAGGCCCCCGACCGACGGTGGGCGTTGGGAAATGGGGACAGGTTCCGGGCGAAGACGCCCGGAACCTGTCCCCATTTCCCAACGTGGAACCTTTCCAGATAGACTCTGAGAGGCGATCCGGAAACGACTTTACGTGTGAAAGCGAGCAGATTGGGTGGCCGGGGCAAAGTCTTCGTGCCCCGGTCGACACCCCAAGGGCCAGACCGGGGCACGCTGCGCTTGGCCCCGGCCACCCAAGCGACGTACCTTCCGGGAGAATCAGGCGATCCCGGACAGGCTCTGAGAGCCGTTCCGTGATGGTTCGCTCCCCCGGAAGCCACGTCGGTTCGGTGGCCGTCGCCCCCACCGTGCCCTGAGCGAACTTGACGGGCGGACTGGGCGAATAGAATCGATTGCGCGGTTTGTGGTGGTCGCGCGGAAGTCGAAAAGTTTCCCCAGGCGGCACGTCCCTCCGTTTGGTGAGGACGTGCCCGGATTTCTCCAGGCTCGCGTCGCGGGATCAACCGACAGGATAGTTGGGCCTCGGTCGGGGATCGAGGTGGCTTTCGGGTGGCCATCGGCTTGCGGGCACAACGGCTCGCGAGCGATCAACGCCACGACGGAGCGGGCCACTGGCGGAGCCAGGGGGCCCGGGCGGGACGTGGGGCCGGCGTCGAGCGAGTCGAGCCTCCCGGGTCCGGGCCGGTTGAGTTGGGTTGGGTCAGGAGGGCCCCGAGCATGTTCATGTCTCGGATCGCACCATGCGCGTTGCGGATGATCGTCCCGGCCCTGGTCCTGACCGGGCTGGTCGGCTGCGCCAGCGTCAGCAACAAGATGACCGGGACCTCACGCGGCGGAAGCGAGCAACTCTTGCTGACAGGCACATCCGACCGCGCCGTCTGCGCGATCGACTTTGGGCCACTGTCGGGGGCGAAGGCGTATCTGAACACCGGGAACCTGGCGGCGGCCGACGCGGGCTGGGTCATCTTCAGCCTGCGACGGGCGATGGCCGAGCACGGGGTGCGGCTGGTCAGCGACGCCGACGAGGCCCAGGTGATCGTCGAGGCGGCCCTGGCGCTTATGGCACCGATGAGCGCGAGTGCGGCTTCACGCTGCCCGGCGTCGGGCTTCTGGGGACCATGCCGATCCCGGCGGCCAGCTCCGGTTCGACGACCCTCTGCCGCAAGAGCAAGCAGGATGCCGTGGTCAAGCTGGCCCTGTTCGCCTACGACGCCGGCTCTCGACAGCTCGTCTGGGAATCCGGAACGATCCAGACGAACGAATACCTCGATCGAAACTTCATCCTCAGCTCGGTGACAAGGCGGCAGACCTCGATCCCCGAACTCGAAAGCTACCCCCCGCGCCGGTCGTTCGCTACCGGGATAATCAACCGGTTCCGGCGACGCTGATCGAGTCTGGTCGCGCGGGAACGGCTCACCATCGTTCAGCTTCCAGATGATGGCCGATGATCGCTGGCCGCTGGCCGCTGGCCGCTGGCCGCTGGCCGCTGGCCGCTGGCCGCTGGCCGCTGGCCGCTGGCCGCTGGCCGCTGGCCGCTGGCCGCTGGCCGACGGCCGATGGTCGCTGGCCGACGGCCGATGGCCGAGGACAGGCTTTGTCCTGATTATCGAGTTCCGCATGGCAGATGACAGATTCCAGGTTCCAGATCCGCCACGCGAATTGAGCATCAGCTCTCGGCCATATCGAGATCAGTCATCGGCCCTCGGCCATTCGGTCATGCTGGAATCTGTCATCTGGAATCTGTCATGCTGAGAACGGCCCTCGGTCATCGGCCTTCGGTCATCGGCCTTCGGTCATCGGCCTTCGGTCATCGGCCATTCAAATTCATTATAACGTGATGACGCCTACCCCTTGCGATGCGTTTTCAGGGCAATACGGCGCGAGCCATGGCGCCGGCGGCGGTCAGGCTGTCGCGGAAGACGGGGTCGCGGTCGCGGTCGGAGAGCTGCCGGCCGACGAGCTGGGGCAGCGGCTCGGGAGTGAAGGTGACGGTGCGCGGGACGCAGCCGGGAGTGTCCTGGCAGACGGCCAGGCGGCAGCCGTCGTCTTCCGGGGCGAAGGCGAGCGTGCCGGGTGGCCGTCGAGCTTGCAGGTGATCCGTACGCGCTGAAGCGGGTTCGGGCATTCCGTCGAGCCGGGCGATCCGCACGCGCACGTTGCCCTGGGGCGCGGTGAACCGCCAGGTCGACTCGGTGCCGGGGTGGGTCTGGCCGTCGATGAGCCGCCAGCCGAGTCGTGAGGCCAGCCAGCCGGCCAGCAGCCAGCCCTGGACGGGCGTGTCCGGGCCGTGCTCGATGTCGACCTCGGTGATCGACTTCAGCGCATCGGGGAGGACGGCGCGGGTCGAGGGCCTGGGTCAGCAGCCGTCGCCAGAGTGCGCAATCGCCGCCAGTTCAGGTCGGTGACGATCCGCCAGCCGGGCTGGCCCGGGCCCGGATTGCGCTCGAATCCGTCCAGCCAGGTGGTGGTGGCGGCGATGAGCCGCGCCGGGTCGGGCCAGGCGAAGCTGTCGTAAAGCACTTGCTGGGCCCCCTCGGCCAGGTCGTCGAGCAGCGGCCCGGCCATCGGCGCCGGGGTGTTGGCGACCCACCACAGGTTCACCGGCAGGTTGCCCAGCAGCAGTTGCCGCACGGCGTACGGGAACCGTTCGACCTCCGGCCCGCCGGCGCGTAGGGTGATCCACTCGATGGCGGCGGTTCGCCCGGAGCCGACGGCCCGCTCACGCACCGCGACGTACGCCGACAACCGCTGCGTCTGTGGCTCGGCGACCAGCAGCAGCATCCGCGCCGGGTGGAAATCGGCGAGATCGCGGCACCTCGTCGGCGATCCGCTCGGCCCGGTCGGGATCGTCGCAGTAGATCACCAGGTTCGACATGCGGACCCGCAGCAAGGGCGTCTCGCCCTCCTCCTGCATCGCCCGGACCCGCACGGGCCAGCTCCGACTCGACGTCGCGCAGCGGGACCGGCCGGGCCTCCTCGGCCGGGTCGTGCGGGGTGATGGTGGTCATGGTTCGGCTCCTGATCCGTCCGTGGCGCGAGGAACTCTACAGGGTCCGCCACTCCCGGCCGTCGGCCTCGATCAGGCGGTCGGCTTCCAGGGGCCCCCAGGTGCCGGCGCGGTATTCGGGGAGGTAGCGCTGGCGGCTGTTTGCCCAGGTGTCCAGGATCGGCGTGACGAACTGCCAGGCGGCCTCGACGCCGTCCCGTCGCATGAACAGCGTGGCGTCGCCGGCCATCACGTCGAGGATCAGCCGCTCGTAGGCTTCCGGGGTGGGGGTGCCGTAACCCTCCCGGTAGCTGAAGTCCATCTCGACGGGGTAGATCCGCACCCGAGGCCCCGGCAGCTTCGACTCGATCCGCAGCGACAGCCCCTCCTCCGGCTGGACCCGGATCGACAGCACGTTCGGCTCCAGCGGGATGTCGCGCTGGGCGTTGAACAGGATGTTCGGCACCGGCTTGAACTGGATGGCCACCTCGCTGACCCGCTTGGGCAGCCGCTTGCCGGTGCGCAGGTAGAACGGCACGCCGGCCCACCGCCAGTTGTCGATGAACAGCCGCATGGCGACGAACGTCTCGGTCGTCGAGTCGGGCGGCACCGGCTTGTTCCGGGTCGAGAAGAACTCGCGGACCTCGTGGCGGTAGCCGGGGACCTCGTGGCCGTCGACCTCGCCGGCGATGTACTGGGCGCGGACGACCGACTGTCTCGACGTCCTCGCGGGTCATCGGCCGCAGGCAGTTCAGCACGCCGAGCTTGGCGTCGCGGACCACGTCGGGGCCGAGCGACCAGGGGGGCTCCATCGCCACCAGGGTGAGCACCTGGAGCATGTGGTTCTGCACCATGTCCCGCAGCGCGCCGACGCCCTCGAAGTAGCCGATCCGGCTGCCGGTGATCTCGCCGGTCTCCGGGTCGCGGTGGGTCAGCCCCTCCTCCTCGGCGACGGTGATCTGCACGTGGTCGATGTACTTGCCGTTCCAGAGCGGCTCGAAGATGCTGTTGGCGAACCGCATCACCAGCAGGTTCTGCACCGTCTCCTTGCCGAGGTAGTGGTCGATGCGGTAGGTCTGGCTCTCGGCGAAGGCGACGGCCACGGCGTCGTTGATCGCGCGGGCGCTGGCGAGGTCCTTGCCGATCGGCTTCTCGACGATCACCCGGGTGAACGACCGGCTGCTCGTCCGGCGGGGCGACCATGCCGGCGGCCTTGAGCTGCTCGACGCAGGTGGACACCAGGCTCGGCGGGACGGCCAGGTAGTACACCCGGCTGCCCGGGATGCCGAACTGGCGGTCGACCTCCTCCAGCTTCGCCTTGAGCCGCTCGTACGACGGCGGGTCGTCGAAGGCCCCCTCGACGTAGAACAGCGACCGGGCGAAGTTGGGCCAGTGGTCGTCGTCGGGCGGCCGCCGCGAGTTGTGCTCGGCGCCGTCGCGGGCGCGCTCGCGGAACCAGGCCTCGGGGTCCTCCCCCTGCGCCGATGCCGAAGCCGACCACCGCGAAGTGCGACGGCAGCACGCCGTCGACGTCCAGGTTGTAGACCGCCGGCAGCAGCTTCCGCCAGGTCAGGTCGCCCGCCGCGCCGAAGATCACCAGCGCGCAGGGTTGCGGCAGCAGCGACCCCGGTGTGCCAGCGGCCAGCGGGTTCGCGTCGGGAACCTGAGTGGAGCACCGGGCGGCTCGGTCACGGTGGCCATGTGGATCGCCTCCTCGTTTCGTTGAGTCGAGCGACGCCCGGCGAATACGGCACCGGCCGTGCCAGCCTGCCCGGTTGACGGTCACTCCCCCGTCGGGCTCTTCTCGATGTGGCCGCCGAACTTCATGCGCATCGCCGAGAGGACCTTCTCGGCGAAGGTGTGCTGCTGCCGGGAGCGGAACCGGACGTACAGCGCCGTCGAGAGCACGTCGGCGGGCACGGCCTCCTCGACGCGCCGCCATGACCGTCCAGCGGCCCTCGCCGGAGTCCTGCACGTAGCCGGTGTACTCGGTCGAGGTTCGTGTCCTCGGCCAGGGCCATGGCGGTCAGGTCGAGCAGCCAGGAGCCGATGACGCTGCCCCGCCGCCAGACCTCGGCGATGTCGGCGACGTTCAGGTCGAAGCAGAATCGCGCGGCACGCAGTCGTTGCCGGCCCCCTTGAGGATGTCGAACCCCTCGGCATACGCCTGCATCACGCCGTACTCGATGCCGTTGTGGACCATCTTGACGAAGTGCCCGGCGCCGGACGGGCCGCAGTGACAGATACCCCTGCTCGGCGGTCGGGTCGAGCCCCGCGTGCCTCTCGCGGCCGGGGGTCGGCGGGATGTCGCCCGGCCCCGGCGCCAGGGTCTGGAAGATCGGGTCGAGCCGCCGCGCCGCCGCCTCGGGGCCGCCGATCATCAGGCAGTAGCCGCGCTCCATCCCCCAGATGCCGCCGCTGGTGCCGACGTCCAGGTAGTCGATGCCCTTCTCCGAGCACGCCTTCGCCCGGCGGATGTCGTCCTTGAAGTACGAGTTGCCGCCGTCGATGATCGCGTCGCCGCGACTCCATAGCTGCCCGGCCAGGGCCTGCACCGTCTGCTCGGTCGGGTCGCCGGCCGGGACCATCACCCACGCGGCCCTCGGCGGCGTCAGCGCGGCGACGAACTCCTCCATCGACCCGGCCCCGGTGGCCCCCTCGCCGGCCAGCGCCTTGACGTTCTCCGGGTTCAGGTCGTAGACGACGCACTGATGGCCGTGCCGCATCAGCCGACGCACCATGTTGGCGCCCATCCGCCCCAGGCCCACCATGCCGAGTTGCACGTCGATCGCTCCTTTTGCTGGTCTCGGGTCGTCGCGAGTGATCTCGACGCCTCGACAGGCATGCAAGGCCTGCGCCGGGCGACGCACCTTGATTGGCCCCCATCCGCCCCCCGGAACGCGCCCATTCTAGCAACCCGACCCTCCCCGGTCGCCGCGCCGACCCCGATTTCTGGCGATTGCATGAATGTTAGTTTGGGCGTCTTCGCGCGAAATCCTCGCGACTTCGCGTCGGCGCCTTGTTAGGATAAACACGTCATCCTGGAAGGGTGTCGAAGCTGACCCGGGCGCGCGACCTGCTGCACAATCGTCAGACAGTCGCCCCCCGCGGCTCGATCCGAGGGACGCGACGAGGCATCGATGATGGACGACACCAGCCGCCACGATCCGGCGCGACGATCCACCCCGCTCGCCCGATCCCGAATCACCGGGAGCGTCGCCGCCCGATCCGTCGTTGCCCGGCCCGGACGACTCGATCGAGGTTTTCGTCGAGGCGTCGTCCCTCATCGCGGCGCCGTCCCCGTTACCGACGGATCGAAGCGAGACCGTCGCGTCGCTCTCGACGGTCGTCACGCCCCCTTCGTCGGAGACGCCCGACATGGAGGCCACCGTGGCCTTCACGCCCCGGCCCCCGACCTGGACGACCCCGGCGCGACTGAGCTGATGTCGGCCATCGACGGGGTCGAGCCGGGGCTCGGCACCACCGTTTCCTACGATGCCCACCAATCGGGAGGGGCCTCCTCGGCCGGGGGCCCGACGACGGGGGCCCAGGCCTTTCCCGACCATTCCCGGCTACGAGATCCTCGACGAGTTGGGGCACGGCGGCATGGGGGTGGTCTACAAGGCCCATCACAAGCGCCTGGACATCACGGTGGCGCTGAAGATGGTGCTGGCCGGCGCCCGGGCCTCGATCGAGCAGCTTGTGCGGTTCGAGGCCGAGGCCCGCGCCGTGGCCCGGCTACGGCACCCGAACATCGTCCAGGTCTACCACGTCGATGAGCACGACGGCCTGCCGTACATTTCGCTGGAGTATCTCGACGGCGGCACCCTCGCGCGGAAGATCGACGGCCGGCCGCTGCCCCCGCGAGGCGGCCGGGATCGCCCGTTGTCTGGCCCTCGCGATGGGCGCGGCCCACACCGCCAAACCCACCCCGATCATCCACCGCGACCTGAAGCCGGCCAACGTCCTGCTGGGCTCCGACGGCACGCCCAAGATCACCGACTTTGGCCTGGCCAAGCAACTTGAGGACGAGGCCGATGCCGACGCTGACGCCGAGGGTCGCGGGGGCCCGCTCACAACCCCTCCACCCGCACCGGGCTCATCATGGGCACCCCCAGCTACATGGCCCCCGAGCAGGCCTGGGGCAAGACCCATGAGGTGGGCCCGAAGGCCGACCAGTACGCCCTGGGGGTGATCCTTTACGAAATGCTCGTCGGCCGCCCGCCGCTCCAGGGCGCCGGCAACATGGAAACGCTCGACCTGGTGCGCACGCAGGAGCCCGTGCCTCCCCGACGGCTCCAGCCGAAGGTCCCGGCGGACCTCGAAACCATCTGCCTGAAGTGTCTCCAGAAGGAACCGGCCCGCCGCTACGACGACGTCGTCGCGCTGGCCGACGACCTCCAGCGGTTCCTTGACGGCGAGGCGATCCTGCGCGGCCCGTCTCGGCGTTCGAGAAGACCTGGCGATGGTGCCGGCGGCATCCCCGCGAGGCGGCCCTCGCCGCGACGGCCGCGGGACTGCTGGCGACGGTCGCCGTCGGGTCGTCGATCGCCGCGCTGGTCATCAGCGAGCGGAACTCCACGATCGTGCAAAAGAACGGCACGATCGTCCGAAAGAACAAACTGCTGGGCGTCGCGCTGAGCGAGGCCGTCGCGCTGCGCACGATCGCCGAGAAGGCCCGCGACGACGAGTCCGCCGCCCGGGCCGAGGCCCAGGACAACCTCAAGCTGGCCGAGGACCAGAACATCGTGGCCTTGGAGGCGCTGCACGCGCTCGCCAGCGACGCCCAGAACCACCTCCGCAACCGCGCCGACCTTCAGGGCCTACGCAAGGACCTGCTCGACATCGCCATTGCCGGCTTCGACGGCGTGGTCGCCCGCATGCCCAGGCAGGCCAACCGCTACGATCTGTACGAGGCCGGCACCCAGCAGCGAATCGGCGACTTCTACCGGGACGTTGGCAAGCCGACCGAGGCCCTCGAACGCTACGAGTCCGCCCGCGCGATCCTGGCGCGCATGGCCGCCGCCCAGCCCGACGACTTCCACATCCGGGTGCTCCAGGCCCGCATCTTCAACAGCCTGGGCGATCTCCACCTGAACCATCTGGGAAACACCCGCACCGCCCGCGACCTCTACGAGCAGGCGCTGGAGGTCCGCCTTGAACGCGCCCGGCGTGCCGAGGCCGCCGTCGGTGACACGGACGATACGCTCAACGAACGGGACGACGCCCGCCAGGACGTCGCCAACGAGTACAGCCTGCTCGCCCGGACCGCCCTGAAGCTCGGCGAGCTGGAACGCGCGAACCGGCTTTACCTCGACGAACTGGCCTGGCGCGACCGGCTCTCCGAGGGCCGCCGCCGCACCGTGACCGCCAACCGCGAACGCTCCGGGCTGCTCGAGAAGCTCGGCACCGTTCTGATCAAGCTCGACCGGTTCGACGACGGCCGCGACTATTACGAGCAATCCCTGGCCCTCCGACAACACATCGCCGCGAACGCGCGTAACCACATCTACGCTCAGAGCGATGTCTTCATGCAGCAGGCCAACATCGGCGCCCTGCTGTTGACCGAGGAAAACGAGCCGGAGGAGGCCCTGCGGCTCTTTGAGCAAGTGCTCGACGGCTGGCGGCAGCTCCTCGACGCCAACCCCGACGACGTCTACCTGAAGCGTGCCCGGTCCTACGGCCACTACTTCGTCGGGGCCGCGCTGGAGCGGCTCGGCCGGATCGCGGAGTCCGACGACCAGTTCCGCCAGTGCCTGGCCCTGCGCCGCGCGCTGGTCGGCGACCCGAACGCCAAGATCTCGATGATCGACCTGGCAGTGGCCGAGGCCCGTTGCGGTGCGCACCGAGAGGCGTCGAACCGGATCGCCGACGTCCTGCGTGTCCCGCCGACGGACAGCAACATCTATTTCCAGGCCGCCTGCATCTACGCCCAGTGCGCCGGTGCCGCCCGACGCGCCGCCACCGAGTCGGTCGCCGACCTCGCCCTGCTCGTCCAGGGCCCTCCAGACCGCCCGGAGGACGTGGTCCCCTGGCTCGATGCGCTCCTCACCGCCTTCGACGCCGCGCGAGTCCGCCGCGTCGGCGTCGGCCCATGCCGACCGGGCCTTCGCCGTCCTCGATCGCGCCATCGCCGGCGGCTGGCACGACCCCTCGGCCCTCCGCACCGACCCCGACCTCGACCCCCTCCGGCCGACCCCCGCTACCCCCCCCTGCTCGACGCGCTCACCCCACCGACCCGCGCCGTCGCCCTGGTTCCCTGAACGGGTGCACAAGACGTTCCGTCAACTTCGCGACAGCTCAAGCGTGCTCGGGATCAGTCTCGTCAATTTTATGCATGGCGATGCGTTGGCCTGCGAGGTGGGTGTCGCCCGTCATCCGGTGATCGGCGCCCTTCCCGCAATGGGCCTCCTCGTGTCAAGGGGAAAACCGCACATGTCGTTACCGTGGCTTCGCGGCGGACCGGATGGTACCGAGGGGAAGGAACAGACGTCGCGCGTCGCCGGTCAACGGCATGAACCCGAATCGCTCGTAGAAGGCTTTGGCCGCGCCGTCGAGAGCGTCGACGACGATCGCATGGATCCCGAGCGTCTCCGAGAGGACGAGCGATCGGGACAGGGCGTCCCGGAGCAACGCCCCGCCCAGGCCCTTGCCATGAACGCTTCGATCGACGGCCAGACGTGCGAGCAGCACCACCGGCACGGGGTGCCGGGGCAGCTTCCTGGCCCGGCTCGCGGGCAAGCGCTCCACGTCGATCGACCCGCTGGCCAGGGTATAATAGCCCAGCACGCGCGCCGCGTCCCCTCGGAACGCGACATAGGTTCGCCCCAGGTTTCGCTTCTCGTATTGGCTGACCAGCGCGCGCAGGAACTCGTCGAGCGTGGGCTTGCCGCAGTCGAAACCATCACGTGCGTGCTCACGGCCGAGTCGCTCGATCCGCCACTCAGCCACGCGTCCCGGCCTTCCTCGACATGAGACGCCGCAGCGCGTCATTCGGCCCCGGCGGATGATCGAGCGCTTGCAGGAACCGCTCGCGTTCGTCGTCCGAGAGGACGACTGCCGTCTCTTCCGAGAAGCGGACCTCATCCTCCGGGATCACCCGCGCCTTGCGGATGCGCAGCTCGTTGTCGCTGACTTGCTCGATGATGACCGTCGCATTGGCGAACGCCTTGGGCAAACTGACGCGTCCCTTCGCGTCCGTTGATCTCGTCTCCAGGCCCATGGTGTAAGTTCCTTTCCAATTTGCGTCGTGAGCCCGATCCTACCAGAATGGGGGATTGTGGTCAAGTGGGAATGCCCCACGCCTGCCATGCAATGGGTTGCGCCAACCACATCAATGAACCGAGGGTCTTCCCCGAACGCGATGCGGAGCCCGAGGAAACGGGGACTGGCTCCGAGGCCTTCCGAGGTGCCCCTTGAATGGCTATACGAGGCGTTTCGACAGTTCCGCAACGGTTGGGTACGGGGCCCTCCAGTGAAGGCCCTCATGCCCGCTCGTCGTGGGGCCCCATCCTTCCGAAGGCGACCCGCGAGGCGCCCTCAACCCTGATTCGTCCCCCAGGCCAGGACAACCTCGCCCGGCCAAATTCAGTCACCGGGCCGTTCTCTGGCAGGCAGTGATATCTGCTGCGTCCCCGATTCCCGGCCTGTCCCGCATTAGAAATCGGGCGGCAAACGATGAGTGAGAAGGGGAGCGGATTCGTAAACATAAAAAAATAACCAAAAATAGAAAATTCCAACGGCGGCATAGCCCAGGAATTTGACCACGACCCCATCAAGCCGGGAGAGTGCCCTCAGCGCCCAAAGGGTCGCCATTCCGACGAGCACCGGGATGGCCAGCGCCTGAACCCTGGGAATTGCCGCACTGGCGAGCGGGATGAGTTTCCGGGCGAGCGAAACCAGCAAGACCAGCACGACGACCGGCGTCGCAAGGACCGCGCCCAGATACCCGACGCCACGCAAGACCTCCATGAACTCGTGGGGCCAGGGTGACTTCGGCGGGGGCGGATTTTCGGGACCGCCAGGACCGTTCTCAGCGATGGCCTTCGGTGTCTCCGTCTCTTCCGTGCTGACCTCGGGGCCCTCTTCTGGGTTCACGATCGGCCGCGGTTTGTCCTGGACGACCAGAGAGAGGCGAAATTGGTTCTCACCCAGGGGCTGTAGCTCGAGCTCCGGGGGATGCCCTTTTTCCCAGGGGACCAGTCCCTGAATCTCCAACCAGGCCCCGATCGCTTCCGACTGGAGCACCGCAAGCTCTGCCCAGTTCCGACCGGCCAGGCGGATCGCGTGGGATCGTTCGTCAATATTGATGCGTGCAATCGGCCAATTATCTTGGAAGTAGTGTCGAGCGTTTTCCTTGCCCACTCGAATCCCATATCGCGCGCGATTTCTCCATGCCTTGACTCGCATGACGCTACGCTCCCGCATCCGGGAAAGGTGTCGGGGGGCCGATAGGGCCCGTTACTGCTTCCGATCGGCCCCCGGCCCCTTTCTCCCTATCAATCCCTACGAGGCCCAGCAAGTGGTCTCTGGGTATTCGTCCCGCTGCCAGTGCTGACGGAGCTTGTGCTTCACCCTGGCCACGTCGTTCGCCGTCGTTTCGTCGCCCTCGACGTCCCCCAGAACCTCGACGGCTCCACTTGCCTTGTCGACGCTCACCAATCCCGTCGCGCCACCCGGTCTCCCGAATGAGTATCGCGCCGCCCGCGAATCCTCGTCGACTTTCCGGATAGGCATGTAAAGGGCCATGATGGATCTCACAGGACCGAGGGCTTTCCTGAGCGATTCGCCGCATCGTGGGAGGAAGGGAAAAAGGGGTCAGAAGCCGATCGGAAGCAGTAACGGCCCGAACTGGCCCATTTCCCTGGCCCCGTCGGCTTACTCCCCGAACCCCTCGTACCGCTGGCCTTTGAGCCATTCCAGGATGTCGGCCTCTTGCTGGGGGGAGAGGACGAGGCGGAAGCCGGGCATGCGGCGGCGGCCCTCGCGGACGACCTCCGCGTAGTCGGGCTCGCGGCGGAGCACCGGGCGCTCGACGAGGTTCGGGCCCAGTTCGGCGCCAAGAGCGTTCTCGCCGTGGCAGGTTGCGCAGTGTTCGGTGTGCAGCGCGGCGCCCCGCGTGACGTCCCCCTCCGGCAGGACCGAGATGCCCGGCTCGGGACGGTTCCACTCCAGGGCGCGCGACGGACTCACCCGATCCGGCGGGTCGCGGGGCAACTCGGCCGGGTAGCTGGTCGTGAGGAGTTCGACCAGCCCGACGACCTCCTCCGGCGGCACGGGCGAGCCCCAGCCGATCATCTTCTCGACCTCGGCCGACCACTGGGCCGGCGTCAGCCGCTGGTTGATGATCATCGCGGCATCATGGCAGATCAGGCAGTTTTGCTCGAAGGTCTGGCGGCCGAGCGCGAGCTGATACTCTTGCTCTTCCTGCTCCTCGTCCGTCAGGGCCTCCACGCCCGGCTGGTCCTGCCGGGTGACCGGCGCGGCGCGGCCGGAACCTTGGGGGGCGAACGCGAGCCAGCAAACGGCGGCGATCGGCGCGAGTCTCCAGGGCGCGAATCGGCCCGGTCGTTGCGGGGAGGGATTATGCATCGGCCTTCACCTCGCAATGAACCGCGTCGATCCCGTTCCAGAGATAGCCGCTCTTGTTCCAGGGGGGCGTCTCGGGTTGGGTCTGGCCGCTGTCGTCGGTGGCGCGGACACGCAGGACGTGGGGGCCGGGCGTCGCCTCCCAGGCAAACGTCCACAGCCGCCACGAGCCCTCGCGCCGGGCCTTCGAGCGTCGCGGGCCGCCACTGGGGGTCGTCGTCGATTTGCACCTCGACCCGATCGACCAGGCCCCGGCCCGTCCAGGCCACCCCGCGCGCCTGCTGCCGGCCCGAGGGCAGGACGGCCCCGACGGACGGGCGGGCGAACAGCGACTTGACGTTCATCGTCGTCAGCGGCACCAGGTCCTCCGGCTTCAGCTCCGCGCCGGGCGGCGCGTCCTCCGGGGCGATCCGGTAGCCGACCTGCATGTAGAAGCCGGGTGCCTCCTCACGCTCGACCCGTACCCAGCGCAACCACTTGATCCAGTGATTGCCCGTCCATGTCGGCACGACCAAACGCAACGGCCCGCCGTGCAGCACGGGCAGGGGCTCGCCGTTCATCCGGGTGGCCAAAATCGTATCGTCGGCCATCGCCCGATCAAGCGGGATGCTGCGCAGGAACGCAGGCGTCTTCGGGTTCGGCGGCGGATCGGCCCCGAGCAGGTGGACGTGCGCCGCGCCGGGCTTGATCCCGGCACGCTGGAGCACGTCGCGCAGCCGGACCCCCGACCATTCCGCGTTGCCGACCCCCCCCTTGGCCCAGGGGACGCCCGAGAGCTTCGGCGTGAAGAACCCGCGCCCGTTGCCCGAGCACTGGAGCACCGCCGGCAGCGTGACCTGCTCGTAATCGTCCCAGTCCTCGGGGCCCAGCGTGCCGGGCCGTTCCAGCATCGCGCCGCCGAGTTCCAGCCGCCAGGGGTGCAACCCCACGTCGGGCGCCCGAAGTGGCTCCGCACGAAGAACAGGTCGTTGGGGGTCAGGAAGCTCTCGAACGCCTCGACGGGCGCTTCCGCGTCGAGCGGCCTGGGGCACCGCACGATCAGTTCCAGCCCCTCCGGCCCGTCCGCGACGGCCCGGTCGACGCCCCGGATCGCCCCCAACCCCCCGAGGGCCAGCGCCCCGGCGACCCCTCCCCGCAGCACGTCCCGACGGCTCCAGGCCCCGAGCTGCTCGTCCCCCGTCGCCGCGTTCGGCCGGTCCACCGCCATGTCCTGCCCCCCCGCCTCGTGTTCGCCGGGCCCCAGAGGCGGTGAGCCGGAAACCGCCCCACCCCGATCCGCCCCGGCCCTCCCGCAAAAAGCACTATCGCACTTCGGCATCGACCGATCAAGTATAGTGAGCCCTGGAGACCGGCCCCGGCCCGCCGAGCCGGCCTCTGTCAATTGTCGATGTTTGTTATGTCCCCTCATATTCGCTTATATTTGCTCGCTCGAGGACTTGCTTTACCCCGGCCACCCGTCCGCCCGCCGAGCCCGAGGTCTCAATCCTGGTCCGCCAGAAACAGCCTCCCGGATGCCGTGATTTCCCAGGTTCCCCGAGGGCTGTCATTGCGAAGCAGCCCGCGAGTAACCATCGAATTCCGAGCCCATTGGGCGGTATTATACCGCACGGTCTTGAAGGCTCGGACATCAAAGGTTGATGGTCAACCTCCCGAAGCTGGTCCTGCATCTCTTTTCCAACGATCTCGAGGACCTGGTGCATCGAGCCCCGTCCACCGAGTTGCTGAATGGCATTCAGGATCGGTAGGAAAAATTCGGGCTCAGGCGTCCGAAGCCCTCGCGCAAGACGCCCGGACGAGTCCGTGCCGGACGTTTCCATCCCTTCGATGCCGCCGCGTGCCGAGCCTCCATTTCCTTGGCTGGCTCAAGGACATATTGCTCGATGAGCCCCAGCATTGCCCTCGCCCGAAAGTCGAGGAACTTCCGGTACGTCCGGTTCCAGGAAGGGTCGGACACGATCTCGGGAGGGACGAGGTGGTCCAGCAACGACGCCTCAAGATTCGGGTTGAGCTTCTTGAGGTCGCTGAGATAAGTCTGGGGCGGACGTTTCCCCACGGTGACATTAAGGTTCTTCGGGATGAGTGTTCGGTTCACCACGCAATCGGCCAACTGAGCCGATTCCGCCGACTCCATGTCGAGCATGACGGCCGACGAGAGATATGCTTTCGGGTAGATGTGGTGATCGTCGAGTGGCCTGTTGGCATCGATCTTCTGGGTGCTGCGCCAATCCCTCAGACCGTGGGCGGCGAATCCGATCAGGTTCAGAACGCCCCTGTAGATCGCGCTGGTCCGCTTCGTGTAGGTCAGCAGATCGTCCGGGTCGGTCACAAGCGACCGGAGCCGGGTAAAGTAATCACGGCGCTCGACTCTCCTGTTCCGGGCGACGAGCGACAGGGCCTGGCTGTCTGAAATGATGACTTCATTCGATGACGTACTGTAGCGGTTGGCGAAGACGGAGGACCAGTACCAGAATTCAAGGAATTTCCGTTGGGCCTCGTGGATGCGGTCGAACCCCTTCACATGGCTGAGGAAAACCATCAAGGGGACAACCATGTTCTCCGAAGGGAGCCAGTCGCGGTTCAGGATGAAGTGCTGGTTGAGGAGATAATCCAGACAGAGCCGGTACGAGTCGCAGGCCCGGTCCCAATTCCGGTGAAAATCGTCGGCGTCGAGGCTTTCAAGAATGACTTTCTTGTCGATACGGATTGGTTTGTTGCTCTCGATACAGTTCATGTAGGCGATCGTGCGGACGATGGTCTCGCGGTTGAGCCTGAGGCCGTGCTGTCCCTCGAAGTCCTCGATCGCCTGCCGCAGATTGAATCCGTGGTAAAGCTTGGCCGCGAGAATGTCCGTGAAATTGAGTTGGATGCCCCGGCTATTGCTTCTTTCGAAGAAGAGGCAGAACTTGTCAAGAGTCATGTCGAGCAGATGGAACGTGACGAGTTTCTGCTTTTTGAACAAGTCGCAAAGCTTCCTGACGGTCTTTCGATAGATCCTCGCCTGGGCCTGCAATCGGTCGGAGTCAGCGGTGAGGCTCTGCCCGAATGCGGAACGTGAGAACAAGGCGTTGAGGTCATCCTCCTCCAGGTCCTCCGCCTCCGTCCTGTAGGCATCCGAGATCAACACCGACACGGCCTCAAGGCTTTCCTCGCCCCTTACCTCTCCCAGGACCGTTTCGAGAGGTTCCTTCATCAACTCTTCGAGTCCGAGTTCTTCGCGCATGACGACGTAAACGGCATCCATGCCGCAGAGTGCTCGGTAGACGGAGGTAATCCGCTGCTGTCCGTCGAGGATGATCCTCAGGTTCTGGGTCTGGCTCTTGGAGACGATCTCCTCCTTGGAGTATTGGCGCACTTCAAGGAGCGCGTGATCCCTTGCCCTTGCGGGGACGGTCATTGATCTGCCTGAGCGTCATGCCAAAGCCGGGCTTCCCATAGATGATCGTGCCAATATAAATTTCCCGGATCAAAGAGTCGAAGAGGTCGTAGGTCTGGTGCATTTCCCATCGGAAATCCCGCTGGAATTCGGGAAGAAGCAACGTCTCCTCTCTGCACCGACTGTACGATGTCGAGGAGAGATTCGGTTTGACTCTGGTTCTCATGCATGGAACTGGCAGTGTCCTGTACAAAAGCCACCCTCCGCCGCGATCGACCGATCCTCCGCCATGTCCCTCCCACTGCCTCGTGTGCCTGGGTCCCGGAGACCGTGGGCCGGAAACTGACCCATGCGATCCGGTCCGTCCCGCAAGGAGCAATATCACACTTCGGTAGCAACCGATCAAGTATGATCGGGCCAGGAGACCGGCCTCACGGAGAGCCCCAGATCGACAAGCTAATCTCTGGCAGTTGTCGATATTTACCCCGTCCCCTTTTTTCTCCCCATCGCTTTGCCACGCCGGCGGGCTTGACCACTCGACGGAGGCTCGGACGGTCCCTGGCATGCGCTGAGGAACTATACGGACCACCAGGGGGGCGATGGTCCTCGACGTTCCCTTTTGGCCACCCGGAAGATAATCCTTGAATGTCGGTTGCCGTTCCGGCAAAATCGACTCGGGAAAGAGTTGTTTGGCTTGTCCATTCGTGCATTATTAAAGCCAAAAAAGGGGATCGCTTCACGGGTGCCGCGAACTCCTCTTTGCCTGATCTCGCGTCGTGGCTCGACGTCGAGCGACGTTTGCTTTCGCCGCGCGATCCTTGACCACAGCATGCCTCTTCAGACTGTGACCGTTGCCCCGTCTCGGCGTCGAGGCCGGGTTGCCCTGGAGGAGCCTTCCGATGCCGTCGAAGTCCCGGTCTGGACGTCGGGGTTCGCCCCGTCGACGCCGCGTTGCGATGGAGCGTCGTTCCCGGCACGGTCTTGCCTTGCATGGCATCGAACCGCTTGAGCCGAAGGTCTTGCTGTCGACGTTCCACGTCAACAGCGCCGCCGACCTGCTGGCCGACGGGGTCACGCCGGCCCCCGGCTCGCTGCGCGAGGCGATTGTGCAGGCCAACGCCCGGCCCGGCGCCGACGACATCGCCTTCGACGTTCCGACCGGCACCGCCCGGTGGACCATTGGCGTCGACGGCCCCTTGCCGGCGATCACCGACGCGCTGACGATCCTTGGCCCGACTCAGCCCGGCAACAGCAGCGCGCCGGTCGTGACGCTCGACGGCCAGGGCGCCGGAGACGGGGTGGACGGCCTGGTCGTCTCCACCCCGGGGGTCACGATTCGCGGCCTGGCGATCAACAACTTTGGCCGAAACGGCATTGCCGTCACGGGTTCGGACGTCACCGGCACTCGGATCGAGGGGAATTATCTGGGTGTTGACCCGGCCGACGGCCAGGCCCCCGAGGGGAACCTGGGCGCGGGGATCACGGTCGCCTCCGGCGGCGTCACGATCGTGGGAAACGTCATCGCCGCGAACGCCGGCGCCGGCATCGCCCTGTCGGATGCGCCGGACACGGTGATCCAGGGGAACCGGATCGGCACCGACGCGACCGGCCGGATCGACCTCGGCAACGGGACGTGGGGCATCCTCGCGCGCGATTCGGCCCGGCTGGTCATCGGCGGCGCAACCGTCGGGACCGGCAACCTCATCAGCGGGAACGGCCGGGACGGCGTGGCCGTGGTCGGCCCGCTCTCGACGGCGGCCGTCATCCAGGGCAACACGATCGGCCTGGCCGCCGACGGCACGACCCCCCTGGGAAACACCAACAGCGGCCTCTATGTCGGCGTGGGACTGGTCTTCAGCCCGCTCCCGGTCGGCGCCACCGGCGCCACGATCGCGGACAACGTCGTTTCGGCCAGCGGGGACTCCGGAATCCGGATCAACGGCGGCACCGGCAACCGGATCGTCGGCAACCGGGTCGGGACCGACGCCACCGGCCGGCTCGACCGCGGAAACGCCCACGAGGGCGTGTTGCTGGAGGGCGGCGTCACCGCGACGACCGTCGGCGGCACGGCGGAGGCCGATCGCAACGTCATCTCCGGTAATGACTTGCAGGGGATCGTCGTCGCCAATTCCCGGACCTCGGGCAACCTCGTGATCGGCAACCTCATCGGCCTGGACATCACCGGCACCACGGCCCTGGGCAACGGGTCCGACGGGGTGCTGATCGACGGCGCCCGGACACGACCGTCGGCGGCCTCGCGGTCGGGGCGCGGAACGTCGTCTCGGGCAACGGCGGGTCGGGCGTGGTGGTCTCCGGGCCCGGGGCGACCGGGGCCGTGATCCTGGGCAACCTGATCGGCACCGACCGGCCCGGCCTGGTCGCCGTCGGCAACGCCGCCTCCGGGGTCGCGATCACCGCCGGGGCCGTCGGCACGGTCGTCGGTGGGACCGTCGCCGGGGCCCGCAACGTCATCTCGGCCAGCGGCGGGGCCGGTCTCTTCGTGGATGGGGCGTCCTCCGCCGCCGTCGTCCAGGGGAACCGGATCGGCACCGACGTCACCGGCGCCGCCCCGCTCGGCAACGCCGGCGGCGGCGTCTGGCTCCTTGGCGCGTCGAACAACCAGATCGGTGGGGAAGACAACGGCGCCGGCAACCTCATCGCCTTCAATGGCGGCCCCGGCGTGTGGGTCGCCGCGGGGGTCGGCGTCGGCTCCGGCAACGCGATCCGTCGCAACCAGTTCGTCGACAACGACGGCCTGGCCATCGACCTCGGGGCGCTGGGGGTCACGCCGAACGACCCCGTCGACAACGACAGCGACAACGGCCCCAACCGCCTCCAGAACTTCCCGACGATCACCTCGGTCCTGCCCGCCATGCCGGGCGGGACGCAGTTCAACGGTGCGCTGAGCAGCACGCCCGACACGACCTTCACCCTGGAGTTCTACGCGACGCCCAGCGGCGATCCCTCGGGACACGGCGAGGGTCGCACGTTCCTGGGCGATGCCCAGGTGACGACCGCCCCGGATGGGACCGTCGGGTTCATCATCACGCTGCCCGTGGCCCTCGCCACCCACCAGTACATCACCGCCACGGCGACCGACCCGGACGGGAACACCTCGGAGTTCGGCCCGAACTTCGAATTCAGCACGACCGGGCCGAACGCCCCTCCCAGCGCCCATGCCGGCCCCGACCGCACCACGGTCGAGGGCTTGCTCATGACCTTCGACGGCCGCGGTTCCGCCGACCCGGACGGCGACGCGCTGTCTTACGACTGGGACTTCGATTACGACGGCGCCAACTTCGACGGTCGATGCGACCGGCCCCTCGCCGACGCATGTCTATCCCGACCAGGGGACCTTCACCGTCGCCCTGAGAGTTCGCGACGGCTTCGGCGGCGAGGACATCGACACGGCGGTCGTGATGGTCTTCAACGCGAGCCCGTCCCTGGCCCCGACGGCCTACGGGGCGCCGATCGTCTTCGACGACCCGGCCGACGACCTCGTCTTCGGTCACGACGTGACCGCGTTGGGAGACGACGTGGCCGTCTCGGCCCCCGCCGAGGGCTCGGCGACCGGCCTCGTCGCGCTGTACTACCAGGACGACCGGCCCCGTAGCCCGACCCTCGGGACGACGATCCGTCGCGACTTCGGCGACCCCGACGCCCTGGCGTCCTCCGAGTTCGGCGCGACGATCACCGCCCTGGGCAGCACGCTCCTCGTCGGCGCCGGGCATCGGCAAGGTTCACGTCTTCGACGCCAACCCGGACAGTCCCTCCTTCGGCGCCCTGCTCTGGACCTTCGTCTCCCCGTCCGGGACCGGCGCGGGAGACCGCTTCGGGGCCTCGCTCGCGCCGCTCGGCCCGTCGGCCGTGCTCATCGGCGCGCCGGAGGCCGTCGGCGGGGCGGGGGCGGCTTATCTGTTCGACCTGAACGCCCTCGGCAACCCGCCGTCGCGGACGTATCCCAACCCCACGCCCGCCGCGGGCGACCACTTCGGCGCGTCGGTCGCCTCCTGGGGCGATCAGGCGATCATCGGCGCTCCGGGGGACGACGACGCGGCCGGTCCCGACCACGGCGCCGTCTACCTTTTCGGCCCCGTTGGCGGGCTCGACCAGTCCATCGGCGGTCCCGAACCCGGTGCCCTCTTCGGCCAGGCGGTCGCGGCGGTCGGCGACCAGGTGCTACGGGTGCTGGTGGGTGCCCCGCTGGCCGACGGCGGCGTCGGGTCGGCCTTCGTGTACAACGCCGACGGGTCGTTGCGGTACGCCCTGCCGATGCCGGCCTCGCCGTCGGGCGCCGGGGGGGGGCACTTCGGGGCGTCGGTCGCGGCGACGGCCACGGCGATCCTCGTCGGCGCCCCGGATGCCAACCTGGGCGTCGCCGGTGCCGGGGCCGCCTACCTGTTCGAGGCCGACACCGGCGACCTGCGGGCCGCCGTCCAGCCCCGCTCTCCCGCCACCGGGGATGGCTTCGGGGCATCGGTCGCGCTGCGGGGGAACGACCTGATCGTCGGCGCCGTCGGGGGCGGGTTGATCGGGGGCCGGGGCGCCCGACAGGGGTTCCTCTTCCCCAGCGGCGTGCTCGCCCCGGCCAATCCCGAGAACGGTACTCTCGACACGCTCGACGTCGGGACGCGCATCGGCATCTCGGCCACGACGGTCTTCGAGACGCCGGCGGATCGTTACTCGGTGATCCTCCATGGCACCCTGACCGACCCCGGCGCGCTGGATCGGCACGACGTGACGATCCGATGGGGGGACGGCACGTCCGACACGCTCACGCTATCGCCCGGGGCCTTGACCTTCGTCGCCCCGCACCGCTACGTCCAGGACGCGCCCGACCTCCGCACCATCACCGTTCGCGTCGCGGATCGGGACGGGGGCTCGTCGCTCGCCTCGATCAACGTCCTCGTGCGCAACGCCGCCCCGTTGGCGAACGCTGGTCCGGATCGTTCCGTTGCCGAGGGGATGCCCGTGACCCTGAACGGCTCCTTCACCGATCCGGGCGCTCTCGATACGCACACCGTCGCCTGGCTCGTCACCCTGGATGGGGTGGACGTCGCCCAGGGCCGCGGCCTGGACTTCACCTTCACGCCACGAGACAAAGGGACATATGTCGCGACCCTGACCGTCACGGACGACGCCGGCGATTCCAACACCGACACCACCGAGATCACCGTCGCCGAGAGCCCGCCGCAAATCAGCGCCTCCAACCTGTCGCTGTCGCCGTCGTCGACGATCCAGGAAGGGGACACCGTCGTCCTGTCCGGTTCCTTCAACGACATCAACCCGCACGTTGCCCATGCCGTCCTGATCTCCTGGGGCGACGGCCGCGCGGGCCGGCTCGTGCTCGCCCCGAACGACTTCACCTTCGACGCCTCGCACCTGTACCGGGACGACCCAACCGGAGACCCGGACAGGTACACGATCGCGGTCCGGGTCGAGGACCTCGACGACCCGACCTCCTTCGATTCGGCCACCATCCCGATCACGGTGACGAACGTCGATCCGGGGGTCGCGATCCGGGCCGTGGACGACGAGGCCGCGAACAACGACGGCAGCGTCATCACGCTCATGGCCAGCGTGGCCGATCCGGGGCTGGATGACACCTTCGACTACAACTGGTCCCTCGTGACCTACGACAGTCTCGGGAACGTCCTGACCACGACGGCCCTCGCGACGAACCTCGCGACCCCCGATCAGGTGACCTTCCGCCCTCCCAGCGGGGCCTACACCATCGAACTCGACGTGCGGGACGACGACGGCGGCGTGGCCCACGCCAGCACGGTCGTCTACGCGGGGAGCGACGATCCGCTGACGCCCGATGTCGTCGACCTGGCCGCGTTCCTGGCGAGCTTGCCGATCGCCGCGAGCCGGCTGATCGCGTTCGGCTACGACGGCGACGACACGCTCGACGCCAACCGCGTGACGATCCCCGTCGAGCTGGTGGGCGGTCAGGGGGACGACCGGCTCCTCGGCGGATCGAACGACGACCTGATCCGGGGTGGCGACGGCAGCGACACGCTCTCCGGCGCGTCGGGCAACGACACCCTTTCCACCTCGCACGGCAACGACCTCGTTGACGGCGGCCTCGGCGACGACGAATACGTGCTCGTCTTCGGCAGCAACGTCGAGGCGGCCGACCCTCAGGGCAACGACACCATCAACGTCTCCCAGGCCGAGACCGGCGTCGCCATCGACCTGAACCTGATGTCGGGCCAGGCCCAGATGGTCGACCAGAAGGCGGGCCGGTCGAACACCCTGAGCCTCACAGGCGCGTTCGAGAACCTCGTTGGATCGACATATGATGATGAGTTTATCGGAAACACCCTCAACAACAAGATCGCCGGCGGCGGCGGTGGCGACGTCATCTTCGGCGGCGGCGGCCTCGACTCCATCGACGGCGGCGATGGGAACGACACGTTGATGGGTGGCGCGGGTGCCGACGGCGATACCCTCAATGGCGGGATGGGCGACGATAACATCATCGCGGGCGACGGGATGGACTCCATCGACGGCGGGATGGGCAACGACATTATCGACGCCGGCGCCGGTGACGACACCATCATGGCCGGCATGGAAACGGACGGCCTCGACGGCGGCTTCGACTTCGGCGACGACACCCTGATGGGTGGGATGGGCAACGACATCATCTTCGGCGGCGGCGGCCTCGATTCGATCGACGGCGGCGACGGCAACGACATGATCGACCCTGGCCCCGGCGGTGGCGACATGGTCGACGCGGGGGCGGGTGATGATACCATCATGGCCGGGATGATCGACTCCGGCGACGACATGCCGCCGCTCGGCGACACCCTGATGGGTGGGATGGGCAACGACATCATCTTCGGCGGCGATGGCCTCGACTCCATCGACGGCGGTGAGGGGGACGACATGATCAACCCCGGTGGCGGCGCCGGGGACATGGTCGATGCCGGCGCCGGCGACGACACCATCCTGGCCGGCATGGACGATCCGATCGGTGAAGGCAACCCGCCGTTCGACACCCTGATGGGTGGGATGGGCAACGACATCATCTTCGGCGGCGATGGACTCGACTCCATCGACGGCGGCGAGGGGGATGACTCGATTGATGCCGGCGCCGGCGACGACACCATCATGGGTGGAATGGGTGACGATTCGATCGATGCCGGCGCCGGCGACGATACCATCATGGCCGGCAATAGTGATCCGACCGCCATGGATCCGGGCGACGACACCATCATCGGCGGGATGGGCAACGATATCATCTTCGGCGGCGCAGGCATCGACTCGATCGACGGCGGCGACGGCAACGACATGATCGACCCTGGCCCCGGCGGCGGTGACATGGTCGACGCGGGGTCGGGCGATGATACCATCATGGCCGGAATGGACGTGCCCGGCGACGACATGCCGCCGCTCGACGACACGTTGATCGGCGGGATGGGCAACGACATCATCTTCGGCGGCGATGGGTTCGATTCGATCGACGGCGGCGCAGGGGGATGATTCGATCGATGCCGGCGGCGGCGATGACATGGTCGACGGCGGCGCCGGCGACGACACCATCATGGCCGGCCTCGACGATCCCGCCGACGTGATGGGCCCGGTGTTTGAAACTCTGATGGGTGGCGCCGGCAACGACATCATCTTCGGCGGCGATGGCCTCGACTCCATCGACGGCGGCTCAGGCGACGACTCGATCAACGCGAGCGGCAACGACGATGTTGTCGAAGGTGGTGACGGCAATGACTCGATCGACGGCGGCACCGGGGTCGACATGATCGACGGCGGCGCCGGGGACGATACCCTCATGTCGGGCCTGGACGACGCGAACGACCTGATGAATCCACGGTTTGATACCCTGATGGGTGGGATGGGCAACGACATCATCTTCGGCGGCGATGGCCTCGATTCTCTCGACGGCGGTGAGGGGGATGACTCGATCGATGCCGGCGCTGGAGACGACACCCTGATCGGCGACCTCGGCGACGATACCTTGATGGGCGGGATGGACGACGACTCGATCGACGCCGGCGCCGGCAACGATTCGATCGATGGCGGCGCCGGGGACGACAGCATCGACGCGGGGGCCGGCAACGACATTCTGATGGGTGGCGCCGGGATGGACTCGCTGATGGGCGGTGATGGCGATGACGGCCTGCTCGACGACGAGGGGGATGGGACGCTCATCGGCGGGATGGGCAATGACATCATCTTCGGCGGCGCCGGGCTCGACTCCATCGACGGCGGCTCAGGCGACGACACCGTCGGCGGTGGCGGGAATGCCGATTTCATCGACGGCGGCTCGGGTGACGACCTCTTCTCGCAGCGCGGCACCGGCGGCATCACCCTGATCCTGACCGACACCCGCTTCGAGGCCATCGACTCCGGCGGGGGCTCCCTGGGTGTCGCCCGGCTGTCCGGGATCGACCGGGCTCAACTGATCGGTGGTGACGGCGCCAATGTCCTCGACGCATCCGGTTTCAACGGCGATGCCACCCTGTCCGGCGGCGCCGGCAATGATACCCTCCGCGGCGGCCCCGGGGTGAACCAAATCGACGGCGGCGCCGGGGACGACGTTCTCGACGGCGGCGCCGGCGACGACACCTACCAGTTCGGCGGCGGCCCCCTGGGGACCGACACGATCATCGAGGGGCCAACCTCGGCAGGAGGAATTCACGACACGCTGGACTTCACGACCTTCGGCGGGCCGATCCGCGTTGATCTCGGCAAGGCCGGCCCCCAGGTCGTCAACACCCCCCTGCTGACCCTGAACATCACGTCGGCAAACTCGGTCGAGGACGTCGTCGGCAGCCCGTTCGACGACGTGATCCTCGGCAACCTGCTGGAGAATCACCTCCAGGGCGCCGGCGGCCTGGACCTGCTGGTCGGCGGCGAGGGGAACGACGTTCTCCAGGGCGGGTTGACGCAGGTCGTCTACCTCGACTTCCAGACCAACGCGCGGCAGACCGCCCTGCACCGCTACACGGACGCGGAGCAACAACAGGTCCTCGACCGTCTGCGGGCCGCCTACGCGGCGTTCCCCTACGAGTTCACCCTGACCCGGCCCCAGAACGGCCCCTACGCAACGCTGGTCTTCAACGACCCGAGGATCGGCGGCCAGGAAGGCGGGGTCGTTCAGGCGGTGGACTTCCGCAACCAGAACCGCGGCGACACCGCCCTGATCAATGTCAACGGATTGCTCGGCGGCTCGGGAAAGCCGCTGGCGACCAGCGCGAACTTCGTCGCCCTGACCGCGACGGTCGCCTCGCACGAGCTGGCCCATCTCTCGGGTGCCGTGCACCTCGACGCCTTCGGCCCGATCGGCAGTGGCATCTACGATCGCGTCAACCCTGTCCTCGACTACGGGCCGCTCGGCCAGGTCGTCTGGTATCCCGGCCCGATCGGAGCGAACGAGACCCCCAAGCACGTCATCGCCTCGCCGTCCTCGATCCGCACGTCGATCTACGACTCGCTGGCCGACCCGTTCCTCGGCGAGCGCGAGGCGATCCGGCTGGCGTTCGCCAGCCACGGCACGCCGACGCTCGAACAGGCCGGTATCCACGACTCGATCGCGACGGCCCAGCCCCTGTCGCTGGCCCCCCTGGCCGTGCCGAACACCCTGCTGTCGGCCGCGACGCCGGCTCGGAGTTCAACGTCCAGGCCGCCGACGCCGTGGGCCGGATCTCGCCGCGCGCGGCCGATGGCCGTAGCGAGAACGACTTTTACCGCATCGACGGCCACGCCGGTCAGGTCCTCACGATCGAGGTCATCTCGGCGGTCCTGGGGCGGAACCCGAACCCGATCGACGGCATCCTGCGCGTTTATGATGCCCGCGGCGCGCTGGTGCCCTACTACGGCCAGGGCGCCGTCAACGACGACTCGCTCCAGAACCAGGACCCCATCCTCATCGACCTGGTCCTGCCGGCCGACGGCCCGTACTTCATCGAGGTCGATACGTTCAACCCGACGGGCGGCCCGGACCAGGACTTCGGCCCCTACGAGCTGTTCGTCTACAGCTTCACGACCGGCGCCAGCCCGGCCGGCGGCGACCGGCTCTACAGCGGCCCCGGCAACGACACGATCATCGGCGGCCCGAGCAACGACACGATCGAGGCCGATCTGGCCCTTGATACGATCATTTATGGATCGGGGCGCGTGACCCTCATCGGCAACCTGCCAACGCCGGCGTTGACCGGGTTCGACGTGCAGCGCGGTCAGGCGAGCCGTTCCTTCATTCGCTACCTCGACGTGACGCTCAACCAGGGCGGTCCGTTGCCGGAGGCCCTCGTCGACAGCGTCAACGGCGACAATGACCCGACCAACGATCGCATTCGCCTCCATCGCTATGATCTCGACGGCGGCGGTGTCCCGGTGACTGTCCCGCTGGCCGGCCGGCTCCAGGCGATCGACGCCGTGCTGGCGATGGACTTCGGCCCCCTGGGCATCACCGGCGACCCGAACTCGACGCTCGGCGACGGCTACTATGAACTGCTCCTGGACCTTGACGGCGACGGCAGCCTGGAGACGATCCGCCACTTCTACCGATTGCTGGGCGACGTGAACGGCAGCCGCGCCGTGGACGATCTCGACCTGCTCGCCGTGACCGCCGCCCTGGCCATGCGCGGCACGGGCCTCGACGCCGACGTCAACGGCAGCGGTATCGTGGACTTCCTCGACCGCGCGCTCGCCGCCCGCGGCAAGGGCCGGACGCTGGGAGGCTCCTTGCCGATAGACGACTGAGACGTTGTAAGAGGAGGCCCTTGTAGGACCAACAGCACGAAAACGGTGGGATGACAGATGACAGAATTCCATGATGACAAAAAACTTCTGTCATCTGTCATCTGTCATCTGTCATCTGTCATCTGTCATCTGTCATCTGTCATCATGTCATCTGTCATCTGTCATCTGTCATCTGTCATCTGTCATCTGTCATCTGTCATCTGTCATCTGTCATCTGTCATCTGTCATCTGTCATCTGTCATTGTCATCTGTCATCTGTCATCTGTCATCCCACCGCTTTGTCATTGGCGGCCTAGTAGGGTGGGTGGAGCTAGGCGGAACCCACCACATGCGTATCGGAATGGTGGGTTCCGCTGTCGCTCCACCCACCCTACGAAATTCCAAAATAGCATTTAGAAAACTTTCGAACATGCGATTTATGATCGTTGTGTCAAGCCGCCTCGAAAATGGCCCGAGACGCGGCCCTCGCTCGAACAAGGAGAACCCCTTGAACCGTTACCCCCGCGTGCTGATCTGGCCCTGCTGGTCTTCGGGCTGCTCGCGTCCCCGTCCCGGGCGGACTTCCTCATCTCGTTCGGGCTCGACGCCGACCAGAACGGAGAGCTGGAGCCCATCCTTTTGATGCCGGGAGAATCGCGGCCCATCTTCGCGATGATCTCCAGCACGGACGCCGGGGGTGAACCCCTGAGCCTGTACACGGCGCGGTTCGCGATCAGCGGCGTGGGTTCCCCCACGGGTTCCCTCGGGTTCGAGGCCGGGTCCGAGATCGCGACCCCGACGACGAACTACGTCTTCCAGGGGAAGTCATCCGGCCCGCTCCTGGTCAATCCGCCGTTGCAACCCGACCTCATCGACGTGATCGACGGGACCACCGACCCGCTTGGCTTCGTCACCGTGACCCCGTCGGGCGCGCTCCTGTTGCAGTTGAACCTCGTTCCCGGCCCCCTCGGAACACATGCCGGCGAGCAGTACCAGCTTGGCCTGCTGCCGGGCTCCAGCCCTGGTGATCTGAACGCGCCCACCTTCTTCGCCGATAACCTGCTCGAGGCCCAACCTTATGCGACCTCGACGACCCTCGGCGGCCTCATCACGATCGTCCCCGAGCCGAGCGGCTGGTTACTCATGACCTGGGGCGTGGGTTGTCTGCTCCTCCGTCGGCTCAGCCGCCGAGGAACCGCAGGGCACGCGGCCCCCTCGGAACCGTTGGCGTGACGATCAGGCGCTCCAGCAGCACGGAGGGGTACAGGAACGTCCGGGGGGAGGGCATCCCCGTCGGGACCATGCCCCGGGCGATTGTGCGGTACACACCGGCGGCGAGGGGGTGCTGGGTCTCGACGGTCCAGTTTCCCCAGGGATCGGTGACGGCCTTGCCGAGTTGTCGTTGCTCCGGTGTGCCGGGGCGCTGGGCGAGGATGGTGATGGGCGTGCCGGGGGTGGCGGTCCCCAGGTACGTCGGCCAACGCTCGGTCGTGACGGTCGCGTCCCGGATCGCGCCGAGGGTCGTCCCCGGGGTTGGAACCCGCTCCCCGGTGATCCGGGTCGGGTTGTAGAAGGAGCCGTCGCCATCGGCCAGCCGGGGGACGACGTTGAAGGCGTACCAGACCTGAACGCCGTGGCCGCCGGAGTGCGCGACGCCCGGCCCCGTCAGGTCGCTGTACTGGGCCTCGCCGACGATCGGCACCTGTCCCCAGAGGTTGTACATGCCATCATTTGCGCCGTTGACCTGCACCGGGGTGTGCTGGTAGTAGACCTCGGCCGCCTCGACGTCGTCGGGCACCGTGACCAGCGGGTCGTTGGCCATCGCCTGGAACGAGTGGATCGTCTTCTTGGCGAGCCAGCCGTCGAACCCGGAGCTGACGCTCACCTGTCCGCCGGGCGCATTGTTGTTGGCCGCGTGCGGGTCGAGGAAGGTGGCCTTCGTGTAACCGGCCTGGAGCTGCGGCGTCGAGGATCGATGGAGGGCCAGCAGCGCCTGGCTGACCACCACGGCCCCCTCGCTGTGGCCGATCAGGTGCAGGTCCACCGGCTCGGTCTCGGGGTAGAACTCCGAGAGCTTCCGCACGATGTTGGCGACTCGCGGCCCCTGCTTGGCCGCCGAGCCGGCCGTCCGGCTCTCGTCCGACCAGGTATACGGGATGACCTGTTCGTAACCCTGATCGCGCAGTGCGCGGGCGAGCTTCGCCTCCCACAGCGGGGTCCCGCTTCCCGACGTCTGCAAGCCGTGGACCACCACGCCGATGACATGCTTGCGGAAGCCCGCGACGTTGTCCTCACGTGTCGATTCCGGCAACGCGCCGCCGGGGTCGGCGGCGACCAGTACGTAGGGGCGGGACGGGTTCGGCGGCAGGCCGTCCGGCAGCGGGATCGTGATCCGGTGGATGCCCTCGGCCGTCGCCGAGGCCCCCGTCGCGTCGGTGGAACGCGTCGACGAGCCGACCGAACGGTCGAGCGGGTCGAGCCGATCGTCGGCCGATCGGTAGACCTCGAACGTGATGGGACGTTGCGACAGGTCCCCCGCGATCGCGTAGTCCACGACCACGACGCGCGAGTCGGGGGTCGTCGCGGAGAGCACCTGGATGTTCGGCAAGGACGCCGAGAGGACCGTCCGCGCCTCGAGCGCCTCCGGCGTTACCGGGCGCCGGTTGCGTTGGCGAGGTTTGATCCGATCGAAGAGTCGTTCGAGCGCCCTGGAGACAACCAGTCGCCGCGCGCAACGGTTTCGCATGATGTTCACCCGGTGGTGAGGTGGTCAATCGAACCACATGGGTGCGCATCATGGAAGAAAAGGTGAGGATTCGAAGGTCCAATGCTCCGTTTCATCCTCCCTCTCTATTTTGCCGCGCGCCCAGGAACGATCCACCCGAAAAGGAAACGTTCCGTGGGCCCGCCCTCCTGGTCGGCAGAGTGCGAGCGATCCGGCCGACCGTTGGCGCGGCGCATCAGTCGAGGTCCCGAGAACCGTCGATAACGACGCGGGGCGTCGAGCCCGGCCCCTCGCGACCGTTCGATCCTGACCTCGATTTCCTGGTCTCTGATTTGACCGAGGCGGTTTCGACGGAACGCGGGACGTGGGGGCGCGAAAGCCGAACCTGCTGGATCGTCCATCACGGAATCACAGGATGACCCATGACAGAATGGACCAGAAACGTCCCCCGACTGTCAAGCGATCCCCAGGCTGGCGAATACCAGGGTTCTGGCGATTCTATTGATTGTGGCGATCATGAGTGGGCCTCCTCGTTCGGTCTGGCCCGTGTCGATCCGTAAGGCCGCCACCGCGCCCTGCCGCGGTTGTCCGCGCGTCGGCACCACTGTCCCCCCCTCCCAACGGGACGCAAGCCCACAGGCGCCGCTCGCGATCGAGGACCCTCGCGCGTCGCGTTGACGATCGCCGAGTTATGGTGAACTCCGGGGGCTTGATCCGCGATACACCCATCAAGCCCCGTCGCGTCGGAGGCTGGGCGTTCGCCGTCCGTGGGTTCTTTGGCAACCCGAATCGAGAGCAAGGGAAGTGCGATCGCTCGCGAACGCCCACCTCGGGCCGAACCTCACGACGGGCCGACCGGCTGACTTTTTTTCGCGAAACGAACCCATCGGACGGATTTGCTTGTCTGGTATTGGTTGCGTTCAGGATTCGAGCCGCCTCGCAATCCTCCGCATGCGTCTTCAGGGCGTGCGGACGGCCGGACACGGGGACGTGGTGGACATCGTGGAGGAGCGATGAATCTCGAAATGATCCGGAATTCTGTAGGGAAACATCCCGAGGCCCCCATTGTATCGATAAGGACAGTGGTCCGGAGAGGACGACATCATGAGCGGCGGGCGGGGCGGCTTTGGGTTTCATCTGGAGAGGCTTTTCCGGGAGGGCGTTCTCGGAGGGCTCTCGGGTTGCGCAACTCCTGAAACGGTTCGTCGATGGTCAGGACGAGGCGGCGTTGAGCGCTGGTAGAACTACGATGCGGGATCGCCGCCTCCCGGAACGCCTTGACGGCGGCGGCATGCCAGGGCAACGCTCGCCCCCGATGCGCCGGTTGGTGTTGCCGACCATCTCGGCGTCGAACCGCGGTTCGGGTACACTGCGACATAGTTCTAGTAGGGTGGGTGGAGTCCTCGCAACCCACCGTGTCGACGATCAAGATGGTGGGTTGCGAGGACTTCACCCACCCTACTAGACCGCCAATGACAAAATGGTGGGATGACAGATGACAGAAGTCTTTTGTCATCATGGGATTCTGTCATCTGTCATCCCACCGCTTTAGGACTGCCGGTCTACTACGCAGGCCAGACTGGCCGTCCCGGACATCTTCCCCGACATCCCCCGAGACGTGGCCAACGGGTGACGCAACCATGGCGACCGACCTCTCCAACCAACACGGACCGATCAGCGACCTGTTCCCGGCCCCCGCCGTCGCGAGGACTGGGAACGCTACCGCCTGACCGACGACCAGGTCCACTTCTTCGAGGAAAATGGCTATCTGCCCGGCGTGCCGATGCTCGACGACGCGCAGGTCGAGGCCCTTCGCGACGAGCTGGCCGAGTGGTTCCAGCCCGGCCACGACGGGCAGGAGCTCTGGTACGAGTACCACTCCAACGAGTCCGACGACCCGGACGCCGTGCTGTTTCACGCCCTGGGGGCCTGGCGGATCAAGCCGGGGTTTCACGACCTGCTGTGGAACCCGGCGTTCACCGTGCCG
The DNA here is from genome assembly GCA_963779675.1 of uncultured Isosphaeraceae bacterium. Lineage (GTDB taxonomy): Bacteria > Planctomycetota > Planctomycetia > Isosphaerales > Isosphaeraceae > CAVZZM01. The sequence goes on along the minus strand of CAVZZM010000005.1, from coordinate 48,107 downwards.
GCCAGCCAGCTTTTGGACGGCCCGGTGCGGTTCTGGCACGATCAGCTCTTCTGCAAGCCGGCCCAGCACGGCGGCGTGGTCGCCTGGCACCAGGACTACTCGTACTGGACCCGCACGACGCCGATGGCCCACCTGACCTGCTGGATCGCGCTGGACGACAGCACGATCGACAACGGCGCCGTCCACTATGTCCCCGGCAGCCACACCTGGGACCTGCTGCCCATCACCGGCCTGGCCGGCAGGATGGAGGCGCATTCGGGAGGTGCTGAACGACGATCAGTGGGAACGCTTCCAGCACCCGGTGGCCATCGAGCTGAAGAAGGGCCAGGCCACGTTTCATCACCCGCTGATGATTCACGGCTCGTTCGCCAACCGCACCGACCGGCCCCGCCGCGCCACGGTTGTCAACGCCTTCCGCGACGGGGTGAAGTCCGATACCGACGAGACCTTGCTCGACGGCGTGCCCGTGATCTCCGCCGGGAACAAGATGGAGGGTCAGTTCTTCCCCCTGCTGCTCGACCCGGCCGCCGTCGGCCTGTCCTGAGGCGCGATTGGCTCGGAGAGAGGGATTCATGGAACCGACGCAGGAACTTGTCGATGCGATTTATCGCGAACGGGTCCTCCGGGCGCGACGACGGCCCTTGAGCCAGAAATTGCTCTCCGGGGCCGAGCTGTTCGAGGAAGCGTGCCGTCGCATGGACGCGGGGATCCGCATGCAGCATCCCGACCTCGACGCCGCGGGTCGGCTTGCTCTCATCCGTCGACGGCTGGAACGACTTCGGAAGATCAGGGAAGCGACATGACTCTCCAGGACACGGTTCGAGCGATCATCGAGGCGATCAAGGAGGCCCAGGTTCCCTACATGCTTGTGGGGTCGTTCTCGACCAATGCCTTCGGCGTCGAACGCTCGACCCGCGATCTCGACGTGGTGGTTGAACTGGGGGAGCAATTGATTCTCTCGGTTGCCAGGCACCTCCCTCCCGGCATCCGTCTGGACCCACAGTTGCGCTTCGAGACGGTGACGATGACCCGCAAGTACGAGGCCACGCTCGACGATTTCGCCTTTGCGGTCGAGTTTTTCCTGCTCAGTGACGATCCTCACGACCAGGAGCGGTTTCGTCGGCGTGTCCAGTCGCAAACTCCGGAGGGACAAATCGTCACACTCCCGACCCCCGAGGATGTGATCATCACCAAGCTCCGCTGGGCGTTCCTCGCGGGCCGCTCGAAGGACCGCGACGACGCCCGAGACGTGATCGCCGTGCAGGACATCGAGGGACAACTCGACTGGGACTACATCCACTCCTGGTGCGACCGCCACGGCACGCGGGCCTTGCTTGACGAGGTCCGCGCCTCGATCCCGCCGATCTGAGGTGGTCCGGGATGGCCGCTGGTCTCCTTCCTCGGCCGCGGCGCTTGCATCCCCCGGTCGTTGCCGCCAGAATGGCGCAGGGCGTTCAACAATCGTTCGATCCGGATGTGACGGAGGGCCTGGGCATGGGCCGAGTTCCCGGAAGCGGGCCGAGGCACCTCGGTGACGCGATCTCCCGTCGCGAGGCGATCCGGCTCGGCGCGATCGGGCTCGGCGGGCTGACGCTGCCGTCCTGCTGCGGCTCCAGGCCGCGAGCGCGGCGGGGCCGGCGCTCGAGCCCATCGCCCCGAAGGCGAAGTCGGTCGTCCTGCTGTTCCTCTCGGGCGGGCCGGCCCACATGGACATGTGGGACCTGAAGCCCGACGCCCCCGAGGAGGTCCGCGGCACGTTCCGGCCGATCGACACGAACGTGCCCGGCATCCAGATCTCCGAGCACATGCCCCGCATGGCGCGGGTGGCCGACAAGGTGGCCATCGTCCGCTCGATGCGGCACCGCCAGACCGGCCACCCGGCCGCCGCCTACTGGATGATGGTCGGCTAGCCCGATCGCCCGGCTCGACCCGCGACGCCGGCTTCATGAGCCGCGCGGACCGCCCCCACCCCGGCTCGGCCTTGACCAAGGTCCTCGGCCCCACGCCCGGCGTGCCGCCGTTCGTCATGCTGCCCGAGGCCATGCAGCCCAACGGCCCCGAGCGCTCCGGCCAGCACGCCGGGTTCCTCGGCGCGGCGTTCGACCCCTACCGGATCAACAGCGACCCCAGCCTGCCCGACTACTCTCCGGGCGCCCTGGAGCCGCCGGCCGAACTGACCGCCGATCGCCTGGCCGGCCGCCGCGGCCTGCTCGACGTCGTCGCCCGGCGAGCCGACCATCTGGGCCAGTCGGCGACCGTCCGCGGGCCTGGATGCCTACTACGCCAAGGCGTTCGACCTGATCGCCTCCCCCGCCGCGCGCCAGGCGTTCGACATCGCCGCCGAGCCCGACGCGGTGCGCGACCGCTACGGTCGGCACGTCTTCGGCCAGTCGGTGCTGCTGGCGCGGCGGATGGTCGAGGCGGGCGTCCGGCTGGTCCACGTCAACTGGGTCCGACACGACGGCGGCAAGGGGGGCCAGGGGTACGACAGCCACCGCAACCACCTCGACTGGGCGAAGGACGAGCTCCTGCCGCCGACCGACGCGGCGTTCGCCTCGCTCGTCGAGGACCTCGACGATCGGGGCCTGCTCGACGAGACGCTCGTCGTCATGATGGGCGAGTTCGGCCGCACGCCCCGATTCAACAAGAACGGCGGCCGCGACCACTGGCCGTATTGCTTCAGCGTCGTGCTGGCCGGCGGCGGCATCAAGGGCGGGCCAGGTCCTCGGCGCCTCCGACAAGATCGGCGCCTACCCGGCCTCCGACCCCGTACGGCCCCGAGGACCTCATCGCCACCCTCTACCACCTGCTCGGCGTCGATCCCGGCACGCTGGATCCACGACGCCCAGGGCCGCCCCTTCGCCCTCTCCGATGGCGAACCGCTGCACGCGCTGCTGTGACGATGGCCCCCCGGCCCACGAGGTGACGATGTCCGAGGCCGCGACCCCACGTGCGACCGTCGAGCCGGTCGCGATCCACCGAGACGCCCGCGGGCTGGTCTTCGAGCCGCTGGGCCCATCGGGCTTTCCCGACCAGCGCAACGCCCATGCGGTGCTGACCGAGCCCGGGGCGATCCGCGGCAACCACTACCACGAGCGCGGCGCCGAGGTCATGGTCGTCCTCGGCCCCGCCCTGGTCCGGTTCCGCGAGACGGGCGAACTCCGCGACGTCGAGGTGCCCGAGAACCAGGCGTACCGCTTCGTGATCCCGCCAGGGCTGCCCCACGCCATCAAGAACACGGGCACCGCCCCGATGCTGATCGTCTCGTTCAACACCGAGGTCCACGACCCGGCCCGCCCCGACGTCGTACGAGCCCCGTTGATCGAGGGCTGAGCGGCCGACGACGAGGGCCGGGAGGGCGAGGCGACCGCCGAGCCCTCGGGCTTGAGAGCTTGGTTGGGGCCTCGCGCTCCCGATCGCGTTTCGTTCACCTCGGCGGTGTCCGATCGCCGCTGGCGGACGGACCCAGCAGGCGCCGCAGGGCGTCTTGCGGCAGCCGTTCGAGGTCGAGGCCCGGTTGTGACGCCCCTCCGGTACCGGCCTCGGAGGTGGAGGCGGGGGCGGGGACGAGGCGGTTGAGCAATTCCGAGACGCCGACCTGCGCTCCGCGGCGGATCAGCGAGCGGCTGACCTCGCGGAGGCCGGCCTGCAGGGCGCCACGGTCGAGCCGGGGGTGGGAGAACGTGCCGCCGATCGGCACGCCGACGCGAGTGCCGCCGACGATCTCCCCGAGCAGGCGATCGTCGCCGCCGAGCATCGCGGCGGTGATCGGCACCCCGGCGCGGAGTGCCAGCGTGCCGTCGAACCCGACCGAACCGTCGAGCGCGATCTGGACCTCGCGGTTCACGTCGATGACCAGGCCCTCCTGCCCGACCCGGCCATCGGCGACCTGGAACGCGATCGTCCGGTTCAGCGTCAGCGCCGGAACCTGCGACTCGCCGACCAGCCCGAGCAGTTGCTGGACCAGCGGCCCCGGTCCGTAATTGACCTCCTGGAACGCCAGCTTGCCGGCCACGACCGACGATCGGCCCGCGCCGGTGAGAGGGACCTCGGTGCGGTCGAGGTCGACGGACAGACGTCCGCGGACCTGCGTCGCCTCGTGCAGGACCGGGGCGATGTACGAGAGCACGCGGCTGGAGACTTCCTCGTTGATCTCGGCGTTGCGGATCGTCGAGACCGCCGCCAGTCGGAAGGTGATCCCGGCCGGGTCGTCGAGCGCCAGTTCGGGTTTCAGGTTCATCGCGCCGCCGTTGACGGTCGTCGAGATCGGCGCGATGGTAACCTGCCCCGAACCGCAGCGGACGACGACGGGCGCCGGGCCGACGACCACGCCGAAGGCGGTGGCCTCGGTCAGGTCGAGGGCCAGCTCGGCGTCGAGCCCACGAAGGACCTCGGCGGTCGAGCCGCCCGAGAGCGGTCCCCGGATGTGGAATGGCCGCATCGTGCCCCGGATCCGCGCCCCGGGCTCGATCGAGGCGGCGGCCAGGGCGTTGATCAGCTCCCAGCTCGGGTTGAGTGTCCCGTTCAGGTCGGCCACGCGGCGGCTGTTGAGTTCGGCCAGGCTGCCGGCGGCGTTGAGCGAACCGTAGCGGCTCGCCAGGGCGAACTCGGAGAGGTCTAGCCGGTCGCCCTCGGGCCGGTATTCACCGCGTGACTGCACCGAGAGCGGCCCTTCGGCACGCCAGCGGGTGCCGGAGAGCCGGGCGAGGTCGTGGGAGTCGAGCCGCAGGGCGTACTGGAGCAGACCATCGGCTGCGTGACGGGCTGTGAGCGCCGCCGTCAACGTGCCCGCGACCCCGACCGGCGTCGCGCCGGTCCAGTATGCGGCGGCGCGATCCAGCTCCTGCAAGTTGACGCCCAGCTGCCCCTGGACTTCGAGCGGTTCGCCGTCCTTCCCGAGCCCCGCGATGTGGAGGCCCTTGTCTGTCAGTCGCAGGGCGTTCGTGCTCGCGTTCGCGCCGGGATCGGCCAGGGGTTCGAGGGCCAGTGTGCCGGCGCCGCCGTCGTAACGGCCTTTCCCGGCAAACGCCAGGGTCGCGGCCTGGGCCTCGGGGCCGACCGGCGCCAGGGTCACGTGGGCCTCGTCGATCTCGACGACCTTCTCCCGACGCCGACCGGCAAGGCGGACCTCGGCCCGACCCTCGTGGCCGTCGTACCGCAGGGCGGTGGCGAGGCTGGCCTGGACCTCGTTGGCGTCGTCGCCGTTCTTGGCCGTCAGGTCGAGGGCCAGGTCATCCCCCTTCAGCTTGACCCCGATGTCCGACCAGTCGGCCGGCAGACCTTCGGGTGAGGCGGGCCCGCCGAGGGTCGCGTCGAGCCGCACGGCCGGGCGGCGGATCGGCTCGGCGGTCAGTCCGGTCAGGACCAGGTCGCGGAACTCGGCGGCGAGCTGACCCTGGAAGGTGTCAGTCGGGGCGGCATACTTGCCGGCCATCCGGACCTGGCCGGCGGCGTCGATCCCGCCGAGATCGATCCACTCGCCGACCCGGTCACCGAGGCCGTCGAGATCAACCGCGGCGGTCAGGTCCACGCCCTCTTTGAGGTCGCCCGAGGCGCTGGCGTCGAGAAAGGCCGTCTTCGCCGCGATCCGCTCGATCCGGATCGCGTCCTCGGCCGTCCGCAGCAGGCGGACTTCCACCGTGGCGGGTTCGTCCCAGGTCAAGGAACGGGCATCGACCCGCGCCGCGAGGTCGGCCGCGCGGGCCTCGACTTCGAGGTGCTGGCCGTCGTCCTCGGGACGGATGGACCCCTTCAACTGGACAACGCCCCGCTCCAGAACCAGGCCATCCCGCAGGTGGAGGGCGTGCGGTAGCTGAGCCGCCAGCGCGGCCAGGTCGACCTGTCCCTCGATCGTCGCATCGGCGTCGGTGGTCGTCGCCAGTGTCCCCTTGGCCGCCAGGGTGGCCAGCGGGCAGGCCAGGTCAAGCTGACGCACCGCCCATGAGCCGCCGGCGTCGGCAACGTCCCAGGTCGCGTCGAGTCGGTCGAGCCGCAGACGGTCACCTTCCAGGGGGGGACCGGTGGCGTCGAGGTCGAGCAGGTGGACGCCCCCCTTGGTGGCCCATCGCCCGTCCTCGCAGCGGAGACCGAGCCGTCCATCGAGCCGGCCTCGGCCGGCGATCCCCGCGACGGCGACCGCCGCGGGCCAGCGGTTCCCCTCGACGATCAAGGTCAGGTCGGGCATCGTTTCGCCGCCGGCCCGGTGGTCGTAGTCGCCTTGGATCGCCAGCGATTCGGCGGCGTCGGAGCTCTCGACGGATGGCGGGTTCGCCAGTTCGATCTGCCAGGAAAGCGGCTCGGGCGCGGCGGGAGCACGCAGGGTCATGTCGAGCCGGCCGGCGGTCAGAGGCTCGGCCAGCTCGGGGCTGGTCAGCCGTAGCGTGCCGGCGACGATCGCCAGCGTGAAGTCGGTCGCCGGGTCGCTCGGCTCGTTGGGGTCGCCACCGAGGATCGGGTCGAGGGCCTCGGCCAGGTCGATGGACCCGTCGGCCCGGCGCTCGATGTCGACCGTCGCCCCGTGAAGGGTCAACGTGCCGTAACGGGGACGATCGCTGAGCAATTGCCAGACGCTGCGGTCGAGCGATGCGCGAGGGGCCGCGACGACCGCCTTCCCCGCCGGGTCGAACATGGTCAGGCCGGTCATCCGGGTCGGGCCGAACCACGACAGCCGCACCGATTTCAGCTCGACCCGGGTGGGGGCCAGCAGGATGTTGGCCTGGGTCAGCAGCAGTCGTCGGCCCGGCGCGGTGCTCAGAAGCGTGGGGGCGGCCAGCACCGTCGCGGTCAACAGAAGTGCGAGGGCCAGGCCGATCTTGATCAGCCGACGACCGAAACGGGTGCGGCGCGTTGGGGTTTCCGCCATGTCTCGGGTCCTTCCGAGGGTTGAGGTGCAGAAAGATCGTGGTTCGGCCCGCAACGGTCAAGAGCAACCGCCGCGGCACGACCAGGACGAGGACCCTCGTGGTCTTCGGTCGACGACGACGTGCATCGTCTCAAATCGGCCCTCTCGTCATGTCAACTTGAACACATCCCCGCGCGAACTCGCCGGCGCGATCAAGCTCGACGGGACCGGCAAACTCGGCCCTGGCACCCACTGGTGTGTTCCCCGACACGGCGACAGTCGGCAGAATGGCCCGGATGGGGCGCGGGGCGATCGAGACGGGTTCGAGGGCCGATCATGCTGGGCGATCTGTGGCAGGTGATCCGGGAGGCGGTCGGCGGCGATCTCGCGGAGTTTGGCGACCTCGCCAGGCTGATCCGCACCCTGTTCCGGCTGGCCCTGGCCGCCGTTCTGGGAGGGGTACTGGGCTACGAGCGGACAGTCCGTCGTCGGCCGGCCGGGCTGAGGACGTACATGATCGTCTCACTCGGAGCGGCGGTCTTCGTGCATGCCGCGCGGGAGTTCGAGATCGAGCCGGGGAACATGAGCCGGGTCATCCAGGGGCTGATGACCGGCATCGGCTTCCTCGGCGCCGGGGCGATCTTCAAGTCCGACGACCGCCTCCAGACCTTCGGCCTGACGACCGCGGCCGGGATCTGGCTGACGGCCGCCGTTGGCATGTCGGTCGGTCTGGGCAAGCCGGCGACGGCCGTGATGGCCTCGGCCCTCGGCCTGATCATCCTCGCGCCCCTGCGACGCCTCGAAGACCGGGCGGAGGCGAACCGTCACCACCGCGGACCGCCCGATCAGGGGACGAAGCCCTGAGCGCGGGTCGAGGAAAGACCTCCGGCTCAGCTCGCCTCCAGCTCCTCCCAACGTTCGTAGGTTGCGGCGAGGTCGGCTTCGATCGCGTCGAGTCGGGCCTTGGCGGCGGCGATGGCGTCGCCGTCCTGGCGGTAGAAGCCAGGATCGGCCATCGCGTCGTGGAGTTCCTGGACGGCGGTCTCCAGCTCCTCGATGCGGGCGGGGAGGGATTCCAGCTCGCGTTGCTCCTTGTAGCTGAGCTTGCGGGGGCGGTCCTTCGGCGGGCTTGCTGTAGACGTGTCCGACCTTGCGCGGGGTGGCTTTCGGCTCGGCGGCGGGCTCGCTCGCCTTGCGCTGGCGGAGGAAGTCGTCGTAGCCGCCTTCGTACTCGCGGACGGTGCCGTCGGGTTCGATCGCCAGGGTGCTGGTGACGACGTCGTTGAGGAACGCGCGGTCGTGGCTGACGAGCAGGACGGTTCCGCCGTAGTCGACGAGCAGCGATTCGAGCAGTTCGAGCGTCTCGATGTCGAGGTCGTTGGTCGGCTCGTCGAGCACCAGGACGTTCGACGGCTTCGTGAACAGCTTGGCCAGCAGCAACCGGCTCCGCTCGCCGCCGGAGAGCAGTCGGACCAGGCTGCGCGACCGCTCGGGGGGGAAGAGGAAGTCTTGCAGATAGCCCAGGACGTGCCGGGGCTGGCCGTTGATGGTGATCGTGTCGTAGCCGTCGGAGACGTTCTCCTGGACGGTGCGATCCTCGTCGAGCGTGGCCTTGAGCTGGTCGAAGTAGGCCACTTCGAGGTTCGTGCCGTGGCGGATGGTCCCCTCGGTCGGGGCGAGCTGGCCGAGCAGCAGACGCAGCAAGGTCGTCTTGCCCGATCCGTTCGGGCCGATGATGCCGACCTTGTCGCCGCGCAGGATCGTGGTGTCGAGGCCCTTGAGGATCGGCCGGTCGCCATAACCGACGCTGGCCCCCCGGGCCTCGATGACCAGCGTTCCGGAGCGATCGGCCTCCTGGGCCTGGATGCGGGCGGTGCCCTGGCGATCCCGGCGCCGGGCGTGGGCCTCGCGCATCGCCTTCAAGGCCCGGACGCGGCCCTCGTTGCGGGTGCGGCGGGCCTCGATCCCCTTGCGGATCCAGGTTTCCTCCTGCGCCAGCTTCTTGTCGAACAGGGCGTTCCGCGACTCCTCGGCGGCGAGCAGTTCGTCCTTGCGCTGGACGAACGTGGCGTAGTCGCAGGCCCAGTCGTACAGGCGGCCGCGGTCGATCTCGACGATCCGGGTGGCGACCCGCTCCAGCAGGGCGCGGTCGTGGGTGACGAAGATCAGCGTGCCGTTCCAGCGGAGCAGGAAGTCCTCGAGCCAGCGGATCGACTCGATGTCGAGGTGGTTGGTCGGCTCGTCGAGCAGCAGGATGTCGGGCTCGGCGACGATCGACCGCGCCAGCAGCACGCGCCGCTTCATGCCCGAGGACAGCGACTCAAATCGGGCGTCGGGGTCCAGGCCGATCCGGGAGATGACGGCCTGCACGCGGTAATCCGAAGCGGCGTCGGCCGGGTGGTGATGGTCGGGGTCATCGAGCCCCAGGGCCACCTCGTCGGCGACCGTCAGGTTGTGCCCCTCGGGGACCTCCTGGGGCAGTCGGCTGATGCGCAGGCCCTGCTGTCGGACGACCTCGCCGTCGTCGGGCTCGATCTCGCCGCGGATGAGCCGCAAGAGCGTGCTCTTGCCCTCGCCGTTGCGGCCCAGCAGGCAGAGCCGTTCCCCCGGCTCGACCTGGAGGTCGACGTGATCCAGCAGCCTAGCGGACCGCCGAACGACAGGCTGACGTCGCGCAGGCTCAGCAGCGCCATGGATGCTCCCGGAATCGTGCGTCGGGCGTGGATCAGGTCGTGGGTCGAGGCGGATGCCAGGACCGCTCTCGCGTGGGCCTGGCATCCGGCGTAACCGTCACCCTAGCACATCCAGGGGCCGGCGATCGAGGCGAACCGGCCGGGGCCGTCCCGGGCTCGATACGACCCCGTTTCCGGGAGGGCGAGGCTCCCGCCGAGCCGCCCATCCCATCCCGACGGCTCGGCCGGAGCCTCGCCCTCCCGGAAACCCGTCCCGGTCATGACCCCGGGGCGACCGAGCCGCCCCGCCCCCGGCTCAATGGGTCAGGTACGAATCGAAGACGCGGACCTTGGCGAACGACGCGCGGTTGTCGGCGACGAACTGCTTGTGCTGGGGGTGGACCAGATACGCTTCCTTGGTGGCCTTGTCCTTGAAGACCGCGTGCAGCGCGACGTCGAAGTCCTTGACGCTGACCCCCGCCTCCTCGACGTCCTCGGCGATCGTGCCGACCGAGAAATAGGTCGTCCCCGGGATGTCCGACAGCAGCGTCTCGCACGAGTCGACGAGCTTCTGGCGGGCCGCCTCGGAGTGGTCGTCAAGGGTGAAGAAGACCATGTGGGCCAGCGCCGGATCGTTCTCCTCGGCCGAGCGCGTCGTGGCCCCCATGACCAGGACGGTGGCCAGCACGGACAATGCGCAACAGACGGCGAGCGTCTTCATCGTTCGGAACTCCAGTTGTAGGGGTCATCCGTTGTCGGGACCATGCGGCCAGGCCGGCCCGCGCCGACGCCGCCATCATGGCCGGGACCATCGGGCCAGGCAAGCGGTCGGGGCGGCCAGCCCCGCCCGTCACCGGGCTCGACCCGCCCCCAGGCATCCCGACCTCCCGAGATGCCGCGGTCGGCCTCGATCCCCTGCCCGTGCCCCAAAAATCCGATCGTAACTTCCTGACGGATCAAGGAGTTCCGTCCGATGGGTTCGTTTCGCAACTTTGTGCGAGGCCGCTCCCTCGCCGCCATTGCCCCCGCGAAACCGCTGTCCGACACGTTCAAGTTGTCAAGGAGCCCGACGCCGGGGCACAACGGCCCGGTATCGAATAGGATCGCATCGCGAGGCCCCCGACTTTCGGAGAATCGGCCGACGGCCCGGAGCTGTTCCACGATCAGGCCGCTGAAATCACTGCGACCGAAGCAGGCCATTGTCTCGTTTCCACCCGGAGAACCGGACCATCCGCCGGGCTGACCATTTACAATCGGCGAGTCGGTCCCTTACAATTGTCGATAGTCCTGTCGTCTCCGTCGTTCCGATCACCATCTCGGCGGAGTGGCCCGGGCCTGAAGCTGTGTGAAGGAGGTTGCGATGCGAGGCGCACGACCGAGTCGCGGTTTCTCCCTCATCGAATTGCTGGTGGTCATCGGGATCATCGGCCTGTTGATCGCGATCCTCCTGCCCGCCGTGCAGGCGGCTCGCGAGGCGGCGCGACGGCCCAGTGCCAGAACAACCTGCACCAGATCGGCCTGGCGCTGCATGCCTACAGCGATTCCAACGGGGCCTTTCCCCCCGCCGCGATTTCCAGGCAGCTTGGACCGGGCGAGTTCTATAACGGGTTTTACTCGATCCATTGCCGGTTGCTGTCGGACCTCGGGTTCCCAAATCTCTACAACTCGGTGAATTTCGAGTGCGGCTCGACGCCGGTGGATACGTTCGGGTTCGGGATGACGGTGCGCGACGCCCAGAGCAACCTGTCCAACGCGACGGTCTCGCACCTGAGCCTGTCGGTCTTCCTCTGCCCCTCCGACGGGGGCATGTTCCGCGAGACCGGCACCAATTACCGGGGAAACACGGGGATCGGCCCGGCCTTCATGGTCTGGGTCGAGACCCCCGATAGCGGCAATGGCGTGTTCCCGGAGAACGAGGTGATCCGGCCGGCCGACCTCCGGGACGGGTTGAGCCATACCGCGGCCTTCAGCGAGCGCGTTCGGGGATCGGGGCAGGCCAAGTCGCTCGATCCCGAGCGGGACGTCTTCCGGCGGCCCGGCATCGCCAACACGGGCGACCAGCTTCTGAAGGCCTGTCAGGTCGGGGCCCGGCCCGGCAATCCGGGTTACGCGACGAGCGGTCGCTGGTGGTTCTGGACCGGTCGGGGCCGGACGCTGTACACCCACACCCAGGAGCCGAACGGGGCCATCCCGGATTGCAGCTACGGGAACTTCCTCCCGGAGATCGACATGGCCACGGCCCGCAGCCGCCACCCCGGCGGGGCCAATGCGCTGATGGCCGACGGTTCGGTCCGGTTCGTCTCGGAGGCGATCGCCCGCCCGGTCTGGCGGGGCCTCGGGACTCGCAACGGCGGCGAGCTGGTCGAATGAACCCGCTGGATGTCGAGTTGCCAGGGATGAGGACGTGAATTCTCCCACTTACCTTAACCAAGGGGAAATCTCCGATGCGGAACTCACGCGTTCTTCTCGGCCGTGCGACCGTGGCGTTGGCGCTGATCGGGACCGGCCTCCTCATGATCGAGGCCCCCGCGACACGCATGACCCCGCTCCCGGACGCCGTGCTGATGAGCGTGACGGGCGCCAATTTAGGATGGGCGGCAACCATAAGTGATGAAGTGTGCGCGGCGCAGAACCTGACTGGGACACAGCGAGCTCCCTTCGATTGTCCTAGCGCCCCCATGACTGACTGCATCCTCTGCATGGATGGCCCTTCAGAACTTTCGGGAAGGAATATTTCTGGAGGAGCAATGTTTCATGTGACACCCACCGGTGGAATGGTCACGTGTAATGGCTATGAAAAGTGGCTGGGGGAATGCGATAGCAACAATGGGAACTATATCTGTCGTCCAGTTGCAGACCAATTCATGACTTGTGTCGGGGACTATCCGACCGTCGAGGAGCAAATCGTCGGTTTCCAATGACCGGCTGGAGTGACCACTCCACGGGATCGAGGAGGAGATCGGGGTTGTCGACGCCACTTACATGTGTGAGGTGCGTTCGACACGGCGGGGCTCACAGCCTGTCGTCTTGGCGGATTGGTGGGCGCCGCGGACGCTCCACTCGGCGGACTGCCGAGCGGGACGAAATTCCTGGTTGCTCCGATCTTCGTAGCGCAACCCACCAGCCAAATCCATTGGTGGGTTGGGCTGCGCTGCGCTGACCCACCCTACCAAGACGACAGGTTGGATTGGTGGGTTGCGCGGTCACTCCGTCCAGTCGACGCCAACGAACATCCGTGAAACGGAGGCCCCTCATGCTCGCGCTCTGGTGTCTGCCCTTGATCGCCGCCCAGGCCGGCCCGCCCGAGATGGATGCCGAGCAGCTCGCGAGGGTCATCGCCGGGCTCCATGCTCCCATCAAGGACGTGGAGATGGTGTGCGAGGGAACGGTTCATTTTGTCGATGAAACCGACCCCAAGTACCGGGAGAAGGTCGATCGATATAATCGACAGTTCCAGACAAGTTACGCCTACAGGGCGTCCGACGGCGCCGCGTTCGAAGACATTTATATGAGAAACCTCAAATCCGATGCGCTCCTCCGGACGACCATGGCCGTGATCGGGGGCAAGCGCACGCGTCTGGCGCAGGCTTCGGATCGGCGGCCGGGCACGGTCCCTCCCGGCGTGGACAATGGATACGCCGCGTCCCTTTACATTGCCGGATCGCCGCAGCGATTTATCTTCATGTGGGAGTGGCTGCCCTTCATCAAGGACACGACGCGCTGGGGCGTGGACGTCGAGGGTTGGGAGGAAATCGACGGGCACCGCTGTCTGAAGGTCGTGCTCGATCGTCATCCCGGTTTCGACTCGGAGAACCGCACGATCTCCAGGGTCTGGATTCGATCTGGAGCGCGGCGGGCACGTGCTCAGGGAAGAATTTGTTCGTCGTGGAAATATGTGGTACCGCATCTTGAATGTCAAGCTCGAACAATTCCGCGTGGGCCGCGATCAGATGGTCTGGTTCCCGGTGCATGGGGAACACGAATCGTTCGCGACCGGGGATCGGTTCCTGACCGAGCCCGTCTCCCGCGAGACCTATGACGTCGTGCGCGGCTCGCTCGTGTTCAACCAGGACTTGCCCGACGCTCGATTCTCCCTGGACTGGGACGAACGCAAATCGAGCGAACTCGACCCGTGGCGGCGGGAATTTCGCGAGGAGCAAAGCCACGCCAAGCCCAAGCCTGCTCCTCGCACCGATCCCGCCGGCGTGGAACAGGACCTGAACCAGCGGCTCGCCGAGGCGGACGAACAGGCGCGGCGCCTGGAGGCAACCCCACCCTCGCGCCGCATCTGGAACAACACGACGCGGGCCCAGGCCGGGATCGCGATCCTCAGCATCGGCGCGCTGGCGGCGACGATCCTGATCAAGAGGCGGCAACGTGGTTAACTTTCATAAATAAAAGAGCCCGATTCCCCTCGTTCCCACGGTCCCCGTGGGAATGCCGTCTGCGACGCTCCGCGTCGTCCGATCCAGGCGGACCACGGCCACGGCCGAAGTGGACGCGGAGCGTCCCGGAAGGCGTTCCCACGGGGACTATGGGAACGAGGGATTGCGGACGGGTAGGCCCACCGAGGAACCTCCCAATTTGAGCGGAAACGGATAGGATGGTCGTGTGGCCTTCCCCGGAACCGACACCGGTTGTCTCCCTACCCACACGAGCATCCCTGAGGTTTCCCCGTGAGCCGCTCTCAACTTGCTGACTGGACCTCTTTTGCCAACGGAACCGCCCCACGTCGCTTCGGGTGGTGCCCGGGGCGTCGGCTGACGATGGTGTTGAGGACGGCCGCTGTTTTGGTGGCGGTCGGGCTGAGCGCCACGGGCGCGGACGACGCGCCGAAGTCCGGGGCCGCGCCGGAGGGGTTCACGATCAGCTACTGGTGCGGGCCGCCGGCCGGGTTCCTGTCGCGGGAGCGGTTCCAGGAGGTCGAGGAGGCGCACTTCACGCTCGCGTTTCCGCCCTGTGGCGGGCTGACCGTCGCGCAGAACCGGGCGATGCTCGACCTCTGCCAGCAGGTCGGCATCCGGGCGGTCATCGCTGACGCGCGCATGGTCGTCTCCATCGGCGGGTCGAAGGAGAACGAGGAGGCGCTCGACGCGATCATCAAGGATTACGCCGACCACCCCGCCCTGCTCGGCTACCACATCGTCGACGAGCCGGGCGCCGGGGCGTTCGACGGGCTGGCGGAGGTGGTGGCCTATCTCAAGCGGAAGGACCCGACGCACCCCGGCTACATCAATTTGCTGCCGACCTACGCGACCGCCTCGGCCCTGGGCACCGAGACCTATGAGGAGTACGTGCGACGCTTCGCCGAGACGGTCAAGCCGTTCGTCCTCAGCTACGACCATTACGCCCTCACCAACGCGGGCGACCGCGCGGACTTCTTCCCGAACCTCGAGACGGTCCGCGCCGTGTCGCTCGACACGAACATCCCGTTCTGGAACATCGTGCTGGTCACGCAGCACTTCGATTACCGCCATTTGACCGAGGCCGAACTGCGGTTCGAGGCGATGCAGACGCTGGCGTTCGGGGCCAGGGGCCTGCTCTGGTTCACCTACTGGATGCCGGGCGGCGTGCCCGCGCCGGAGTCGTGGAAGCACTCGATGGTCCTCGCCGACGGGACTCGCGATCCGCACTACGCGATGGTCCAGAGAGTCAACGCCGAGGCCAGGGCCATCGGCGACGTGCTGGCCGTGTCGAAATCGACGGCCGTCTTCCACCACGGCGGAACCGATGCGACGATCGCGATGCCCGACGACTCGCCGATCGTCCCGACCGGCGGCACGCTGACCGTGGGCGTCTTCGAGGGGGACAACGGCCGTCGGCTCGCGCTGGTGACCAACCGCGACCATCAGCACGAGACCCAGACGCGCGTGGCCGTGCAGCCGGAGGACGCGACGGTCGAGGTCTTCGACCCCGCCCACGAGAGCTGGTCCCCGGCAACCTCGGCCGAGCCCGGCGTCGTGCCCCTGACGCTCCCCGCGGGCGGCGGCGTGCTGTTGCGGTGGTGAATTCCTGACCGTCGCGTCGAGGTTCTGGAGCCGGGGCCGGCCCGTGGGTATCCTGTGGTCCCCGGGAACCTCCTCGTCACGGTCAGGGTTCCGTGCCGAACCCTCTGCCGGCCCTGGTCGTCCCCCCGATCGCGTTGACCTTATACCGGATATGGTATATATTGGGCCTGGATGGTTGTCGGGCCCGGTATGCGGGGTGCGCATGAGCGAGGGTTCCGAACGGCCGTCTCCCAGGGACCTGGCGTGGCTTCACGGTGAGATCAAGACGCCGCCCTTCTCGGACGCGGGCCGGGTTGAGGCCGGTGTTCTGCTCCGACGCCTCCAGAATGGCGAATCGTTGGGGATGCCGCACTCTCGACCGATGCCAGGTATTGGCCCAGGGTGCCACGAACTCCGGGTCCGGGACGAGGGCCGGAACTGGAGGATCGTCTATCGCATCGACGAGGATGCCATTCTGATCGTCGCGGTCTTCTCGAAGACCACCAACGCGACGCCGAAGCCGATCCTCGACCTATGCCGGGCGCGGATTGCCAGGTATGACGCGGTCGTTGAGCAAGTACGTGCCGGACAGGCCAAACGCGGGCCCAAACCGAAGGGAGGCCGCTGATGGACGCGGCGAAACGTGAGGCTTTGGAAGCCGCGGGGTTCCGGGTGGGAGACGCCGGCGATTTCCTGGGGCTGAGCGATACGGAGCGGCAGATCGTCGAGCTGCGCGTGGCCCTGGCCCGCCTCATCCGGCAATTTCGACAGGCCAGGGACATGAGTCAGAAGCAACTCGCCGCGAAGATCGGGTCGAGCCAACCTCGGGTGGCCAGGATCGAGTCCGCGGCGGCCGATGTCTCGCTCGACCAGATGTTCCGAGGGTTGTTCGCCGTCGGGGGCGACCTGAGCGCCCTGGCGGGGGCCTCGGGGCCGCCTGCGAACGTCCTGGAGGCCCCGAAACACGCCGGGAGCGCCGGGCCTCGGAAGAGGAAGGCCAGGGCCAATTGACGGCGACGGTCGGGAACCCGCACGGCCGACAGGGGCGAATCGTCGCGTCGAGGTTCTGGAGCCGGGGCCGGCCCGTGGGTATTCTGTGGTCCCCGGGAACCACTCCCATCCCCCAACGGGCCCGCGATGGCGTCGCGGGGCCGTGCGGACCTGTTCGGTCTCGAACCTCGGAGCGAACCATGCGTCGATTGTCGGTGCTCCCCCGCCTCTCTCTCCCTCTCTGCCTCGGTCTGCCTCTCTCCCTCGTCCTGGCAGGTGCCTTGCCGGTCTCCGGCGCGCGTGCTGCCGACGACCCGCCGAAGGGCGAGGTCACGAAGTACACCTTCGCCCAGAGCGAGGTGTTCCCGGGCACGGTACGCGACTACTGGGTCTATGTGCCGGCCCAGTACGACCCCGAGACGCCGGCCTGCCTGTATGTCAACCAGGACGGCATCCAGTACAACGCCCCGGCCGTCTTCGACCGGCTCATCGCCGAGGGCTCGATGCCGGTGACGATCGGCGTCTTCGTCATGCACGGCAAGGTCCCGGCGCCCAACGACCAGGCCCTGGACCGCTTCAATCGTAGCTATGAGTACGACGGGCTCGGCGACAACTACGCCCGCTTTTTGATCGACGAGCTGCTGCCGGAGGTCGAGTCAAAATCGACCGGTGACGGCCGCGCGATCCGGCTCTCGAAGGACCCCAACAGCCGCGCCATCGGCGGTTCCAGCAGCGGGGCGATCTGCGCCTTCACCGCCGCCTGGGAGCGGCCCGATTCGTTCCGCCGGGTCTTCAGCGCCATCGGCACCTATGTCGGCCTTCGCGGCGGCAACGACTACCCGACCCTGATCCGCAAGACCGAGCCGAAGCCCCTGCGTGTCTTCCTCGAAGACGGTTCGAACGACCTGAACATTTATGGCGGCGACTGGTGGATGGCCAACCAGTCGATGGAGCGCGCCCTGACCTTCGCCGGCTACGAGGTCAACCATATTTACGGCGACGGCGGTCACAATGCTCGACACGCCACCGAGATCTTCCCCGATGCCATGCGATGGCTCTGGAAGGACTGGCCCGAACCGATCAAGACCGGCGCCGGGTCATCCCAACTTCAGGAGGTTCTGGTCCCCGACGAGGACTGGGTGCTCGTCGGCGACGGCTACCGCTTCACCGAGGGCCCGGCCGCCAACGCCGAGGGGGAGGTGTTCTACAACGACATCCCGAACCGGAAGACCTACAAGGTCGGCCTCGACGGCGCGGTGGACGTCTATCTTGAGGATTCCAGGGGGGCCAACGGCCAGGCGTTCGGGCCTGACGGCCGGCTGTACGCCGTCGCGGGCGGCACCGAGCAGGTGCTGGCCTATGACGACGACCAGAACGCCGAGGTCATCGCCGAAGGGTTCCGGGGCAACGACATCGCCATGCGAGCCGATGGCGCCCTGTACGTCACGAACCCGATCCGCGACGGTAACGAGCCGAGCAAGGTCTGGTTCATCAGCCCCGACGGAGCGAAAACCGTTGTCGATACCGGGTTGATCTTCCCGAACGGTCTCGTGCTTTCGCCCGATCAGACGCTTCTGTATGTCGCCGACAGCCGTACCCACTGGGTCTACAGCTACCAGGCGCAGGCCGACGGCTCGCTCAAGTACAAGCAGAAGTATTATCACATGCACGTCCCCGACACCGCCGACGACAGCGGCGCCGACGGGATGACCGTCGATCGTGACGGCCGCCTGTATGTCGCGACCCGGATGGGCGTGCAGGTTTGCGACCAGGCCGGCCGCGTGAACTGCATCATCCCGACGCCGAACGGTCGAGTGTCGAACCTCTGCTTCGGCGGTGCCGACAACGACACCCTGTTCGCCACCTGCGGCGACCGGGTCTACAAGCGGAAGGTCAAGCCGCGCGGCGCCCGGGGCTTCGAGCCGCCGATCACGCCCGAGAAGCCGCACCTTTGATTTGAGAACCTGTGCGAGACGGTCCCTGTCGGGTGGGCGGAGCGTGCCCCGAACGGCGGCTGATCCCGAACTGAGGCACGAGGACTTTCTGCCCCGGCCGCAGCAACTTCTTCAGGTGGATCTCGGATAAGATGTCCAGAACCCCCCGCAAAGTAGGGTGGCCGGGGCAAAGTCTTCGTGCCCCGGGACTGGGGCCGGCGTCACCGTCCGGGGCACGCTCCGCTTTGCCCCGGCCACCCAGACTTCCCGACGTTCCCGGAGGGTGACTCCTGAAG
Source organism: uncultured Isosphaeraceae bacterium (assembly GCA_963779675.1). GTDB lineage: Bacteria > Planctomycetota > Planctomycetia > Isosphaerales > Isosphaeraceae > CAVZZM01. Next base: position 29,387 of record CAVZZM010000005.1, on the reverse strand, counting down.
TTGCTGCGCATGGGCACGAGGACTTTTTGCCCCGGCCACCCGTCGCTCATTGCTCATTGCTGTGAATTGCTCAACGGACGTCGAGCATCCGCTTCAGGGCCACGCGGGCCCAGTGGGCGGTTTCGTCCGGCACCTTGATGACGTTGACCGGGGTGCCCCGCGCCAGGTTCTCCAGGGACCAGGCCAGGTGCGGCAGGTCGACGCGGTACATCGTCGAGCACATGCAGACCATCGGCGAGAGGAACAAAACCGTCTTGTCGGGATGCTCCTGCGCGAGTCGGTTGACCAGGTGCAGCTCGGTGCCGACGGCCCAGGTCGAACCGGCGGGGGCCTCCGCGACCGACTTGATGATGAACTCGGTCGAGCCGACCAGGTCGGCCTTGTCGACGACCGACATCATGCATTCCGGGTGGACGAGGACCCGGATGCCGGGGTGTTGCTGGCGCAACTGGTCGACGTGCGCGGGGCGGAACATCTGATGCACCGAGCAGTGCCCCATCCAGAGCAGCACCCGGCTGCCCTCGATCGTCGCCTCCGGCTGACCGCCGAGCGGCAGCCTCGGGTTCCAGAGCGCCATCTGCTCCAGTGGAATCCCCATCGCCCGCGCCGTGTTACGGCCGAGGTGCTGGTCGGGGAAGAACAGCACCCGCTTGCGACGGGCGAACGACCATTCGAGCACCGCCCGGGCGTTGGAGCTGGTGCAGACGATCCCGCCGTGCCGGCCGCAGAAGGCCTTGAGGTCGGCGGACGAGTTGATGTAGGTCACGGGCATCAGGTCGTCGGTGTCGATCACGTCGCCGAGGTCGGCCCACGCCGCCTCGACCGCATCGATGTCGGCCATGTCGGCCATGCTGCATCCCGCCGAGAGGTCCGGCAGCACGACCTCGACCTCGGGCCGGGTCAGGATGTCGGCCGTCTCGGCCATGAAGTGAACCCCGCAGAACGCGATGGCCCGGCAGGACTCGCTCCGCGACGCCAGTCTGCGCCAGCTTGTAGCTGTCGCCCCGGAGGTCGGCGAAGGCGATCACCTCGTCCTGCTGGTAATGGTGCCCGAGGATCAGCAAGCAGTCGCCCGCCTCCTCCTTGACGCGACGGATTCGCGCCTCGAGTTCCGCCCGCTCGATCTCGCGATACGCGTCGAACGGCAACGGGGACGTCTCAACGTTCTGGAGAGTGGCCTGGGCCATCGTCGTGTTCACCTCGTCGCCCTGGGGCGATGATTTCGGTCCAAGGATGCCTCTTGAGTCGCCGTGCGTTTCAAGTTTTCCGATCTCGTCGGCAACGCCGCTACATTATATACGCTGGAGGGTTCGATCGAGGGCCCCGGCAGGGTCATTCCCCGGATCATTCCAGGGTCGGACTTCGGGAGGGCGAGGCCCCCGCCGAGCCGCCCATCCCGGCGTCTCGGCGTCTCGGCGGGGGCCTCGCCCGCCCGGAACCCGATTCGGAGGCGACACCGCGGGAGCGCCGGCGTTCGAGACGGCTCGGCACGCGTGGTCAAAATCGCGGGATGTGCCCCCGCTGAGGAGTCGCGGGGCCGGAGCGAGCCTGGTAGTGTAAGGGAACATCTCCGGCAAGTCACGCCACGAACCGGATTCGTTCGGCGGTTCGGGCGCGGGTTGCCTCGGGCGGGCCTTCCCGATGAGCAATGTGCTCGTGGTCAGTGATCGGCCGGACGATCGCCAGCTCTTGCTGGGGGTTCTGCGAGAGAGCGGGTACAACGTCTGTTTGATCTCCGAGGGCGGCGAGGTGATCGGGCGGATTGTGGAGCTGCGGCCTCTGGCCATCGTCATCGATGCCGAGCTGGGCCAGGGCAACGGCGCCGAGGTCTGTCGCGCTTGCGGGCCGACCGCGAGATCGCCGGGATGCCGATCCTGATGCTCGCCGCCCGCGACGACGACCCGCTGATCCTGTCGGCCCTGGAGGCCGGGGCCGACGACTACGTCGTGCTCGGCTGCGCCACGGAGATCCTGCTGTGTCGGCTCCGCCGGCTGGTTCGCGACCGGCAACTGGCGGCCTCGGCGGTCATCAACGAACAGTTGGCCCAGGTCGGCCGCCTGTTGACCGGCATCGTTCACGAGATCCGGGGGCCGTTGTCGGTGATCCGCGGCCAGGCCGAGATGCTCCAGATGACCCTCCACGGCGAGCACCGGTACGTCAAGCATCTCGACCCGATCCTCCGCAATGCGCAGTTGCTCCAGGCCCGACTGGAACACCTGATGGCCGCGGTGCGGAGCGGGCCGTCCGCGCTGATCGAGGTGCCGCTGGACCAGCTGGTTCGTGAGGCGTGCGACCTCTTCCTGAAGGGGGCCGACCCGCGCCGTAACCAGATCGCCGTGACGATCGAGCTGACCGAAGGGCTTCCGCCCGCCCGGGCCGACGCCGGTCGGTTGATCCAGGTCCTGATGAACCTGCTGGCCAACGCCCGGGAAGCCATCCTCGACGCCGGGCGGCCCGGGAGGATCCGGGTGCGGTCGACCCTCGTCCACGACGGCGACGATCAATGGGACGTCGTCGAGGTCGCCGACGATGGCCCTGGCATCCCGGACGACCAGCTCGATCGCATCTTTGAGCCGTTCTTCACAACCAAGGCCGAGGGCAGTGGTTACGGCCTCTATCTCGCCAGTGAGATCCTCCGGGAGCACGGGGGCCGCCTGACGGCCAGCCGGTCGGACCTCGGCGGCGCGTGCTTCATGCTCTGGTTGCCCACCGAGGCGAACCCGCCGTCAGTCTCGTCGTGATCGTGCCGATAGGTGGATGGCCGATGGCCGATGGCCGATGGCCGATGGCCGATGGCCGATGGCCGATGCGTCGATGGTCGACGATCGATGGCGGATGGCGGATGGCGGATGGCGGATGGCGGATGGCGGATGGCGGATGGCGGATGGCCTGATCGTCTCTCTGGAATCTGTCATCTGGAATCTGTCATCCTGTAAGCTGGTGGCCCCCGGTCGGACTACACACTCTCGGGAGGTCCTCCAGTGATGCACGAGTTTGAGACTCGCCCTCGTTCTCTCCTCAATCATTCCACAGGAGGGGCCCGGGGTGTCCGAGCGTTGTCGGCGACGGTCTTCGCCCTGGCGCTGCTCGGCCCCTTCGAGAACACCAACGCCCCCGCGGCGCCCTACCCGGACCGGGCCTGGCCGGAGCGCGCGGCCGCCGATGTCGGGCTCGATCCGGCGCGACTCGTCCAGGCCCGGGACTACGCCCTGACTGGCGGCGGCTCCGGTCTGATCGTCCGAAGTGGTTACGTCGTCATGGTCTGGGGCGATCAGGACCATTGTTATGACCTGAAGTCATCCACGAAATCCTTCGGCGCGACGGCCCTCGGCCTGGCCATCGGGGACGGTAAGATCGCTCTCGACGACCCGGCCCGCACGCACCATCCGACGCTGGGCGTGCCGCCCGAGGAGAACACCGACACCGGCTGGCTGGACGACATCACCATCCGCCATCTGGCGACCCAGACGGCCGGGTTCGACAAGCCGGGGGGCTTCTCCCCCCTGCTCTTTCCGCCCGGAACCCGCTGGCATTACAGCGATTGCGGCCCGAACTGGCTGGCCGAGTGCGTCACGCTCGCCTACCGTCGGGACGTGGCGGACCTGATGTTCGAGCGGGTCTTCACGCCGCTGGGGATCACCCACGACGACCTCACGTGGCGGAAGAACGCCTACCGCCCCGCCACCATCGAGGGCATTCCCCGCCGTGAGTTCGGCTCCGGCATCAGCGCGAACGTCGACGCGATGGCCCGAATCGGCTACCTCTACCTCCGTTCCGGCCGCTGGCGCGACCGTCAGATCCTGGCCCCGGAATTCACCGACATCGCCCGGACGACGCTCCCCGAGGTCGTCGGCCTGCCCGTCGACCTGCCCGATGAGTACGGCGACGCCTCCAACCACTACGGCCTGCTCTGGTGGAACAACGCCGACGGCACCCTGCCGGGCGTCCCCCGCGATGCGTTCTGGTCGTGGGGGCTGTACGACAGCCTCATCGTCGTCATCCCGAGCCTCGACCTCGTGGCGGCCCGCGCCGGCCAGTCCTGGAAACGATCCAAGGGGGCCGATCATTACGACGTGCTCAAACCGTTTCTGGGCCCGATCGCCGCGTCGGTGACGACCGCCGCGATCGAGCCGAGCGCCCCGTATCCGCCGAGCCGGTCGGTGGTTGGGGTCGACTGGGAGCCGGCGTCGCGCATCGTCCGCCGGCGCCGGGTTCGGACAACTGGCCGATCACCGGGGGCGACGACGGCCAGCTTTACACCGCTTACGGGGATGGTCGGGGGTTCCGGCCCTTCGTGCCCGAGAAGCTCAGCCTCGGCCTCGCCCGGATCGAGGGGATCGCCCGACGACTTCCAGGGCATCAACCTTCCCGCCCCCTCGATCGAGCAGCAAGGTGATGGGAAATCGGGCGTCAAGGCGAGCGGGATGCTGATGGTCGAGGGCCGGCTCTACCTCTGGGCACGCAACATCAACAACTCCCGGCTGGCCTGGTCCGACGACCGGGGCCGCTCCTGGACCTGGGCACCCTGGCGGTTCACCCGAAGCTTCGGCTGCCCGACCTTCCTCAATTTCGGCCCAAACAACACCAACAGCCGCGACCGCTTCGTTTACGTCTACTCCCACGACTCCGACTCGGCCTACGACCCCGCCGACCGGATGGTGCTGGCGCGGGTTCCGAACGATCGCGTATCGGAACGAGACGCCTACGAGTTCTTCGAGCGGCTCGATCCCGAGGGGGAACCTGTCTGGACCTCCGACATCGCGAGTCGGGGAGCGGTTTTCAACCATCCCGGCCATTGCTACCGTTCCGGGATCACCTACAACGCCGGGCTCGACCGCTACCTCTGGTGCCAGACGCTTCCCGAGGGCGAACCACGGTTCTCGGGAGGGTTCGGGATCTACGATGCTCCCGAGCCCTGGGGACCGTGGACGACCGTGTTCTTCACGGAACGCTGGGACGTGGGGCCGGGGGAAACCCAGTCCTTCCCGACCTCCTGGATGAGCGCCGACGGCACGACGGCCCACCTCGTCTTCTCGGGCGCCGATGCCTTCTCCGTCCGTCGCGCCCGGCTGGTCCCCGCCTCGGGAGAGTCGCCCTGACGGGTTCGGGGGCCATCGCGTTCCGTCGAACTTGCCCGTTGGTGGACGGGTGATGTCGGGACCATCGGCCGTTATAGTGGGGGCAGAGAGAACCAGGCGAGCCGCCCTTTGAGGAACCCCCGATGCGACGACGTCTCCCTGCCGCCGCGGTCCTGTCCCTGCTGGTCCCCCTGGTTTCCCTGTCGGTCGGGGCGGAGGGCGACATCCCCGAGCCCCCGAAGTCGCCGCTGGCCGCGGAGGACGCCCGAGGGCTCTTCCAGGCTCGACCCCGGCCTGACCATCGAGCTGGTCGCGGCGGAGCCCCTGGTTGTCGATCCCGTCGAGATCGCCTTCGACGAGCGCGGTCGGATGTGGGTCGTCGAGATGGGGGACTATCCCAACGGCCCGGCCGAGGGCGATCCCCCGCGCGGGAGGATCAAGGTCCTCGAAGACGAGAACGGCGACGGCACCTACGACAAGGCGACGGTCTTCGTCGACAACCTGCTGTTCGCCAATGGCCTTCTGCCCTGGCGGGACGGCGTGATCGTCACCTCGGCCCCCTCGATCGAGTGGATTCGCGACACCGACGGCGATGGGAAGGCCGACGTCCGTGAGCCGCTCTATCGGGGGTTCACGGCCGAGAACCCCCAGCTCCGCGTCAGCCACCCGACGCTGGGCCTCGACAACTGGATTTACGTCGCCAACGGCCTGCGCGGGGGAAGGTCGTCCCGGCCGATGCGCCGGACGCCAAGCCGATCGATGTGAGCGGGAAGGATTTCCGCTTCGACCCGATCCGGGACGAGGGAGACGCCATCTCGGGCATGGGGCAGTATGGCCTGACCTTTGATGCCTGGGGGCATCGGTTCGTGTGCGACAACCGCCACCATATCCGCCACGTCGTGTTCCCCGATCGCTATGCCCGCCGGAACCCCTACCTCGCCGTCCCCAGCGTGGTGCAGGACGTCTCCGTACTCGGCGAGGGAGGGGCGAAGGTCTATCCGATCAGTCGCAGCTGGACCACCTCATCGCTCCACGCCGGCCAGTTCACCGCGGCCTGCAGTGTGACGGTCTACGGGGGCGACGCGCTGCCCGGGGCCTTACCAGGGGGCGGCCTTCACCTGCGAGCCGACCGGCAACCTTGTCCACATGGAAGTCCTGGAGCCGCGCGGGGCGACGTTCCGTTCCCATCCGAACCGCGAGGGGGTCGAGTTCCTGGCCTCGCCGGACACCTGGTTCCGGCCGGTGAACCTCTCGGTCGGCCCCGACGGGGCCCTGTACGTCGTCGACATGTACCGGGCCGTCATCGAGCACCCTCAGTTCATGCCCGAGGAGCTGAAGAACCGCCCCGACCTCGTCGAGGGGAACGATCGCGGACGGATCTGGAGGATCGTTCCCGAAGACCGGACACGAGACGCCCGCCCCGGTTCAATCGAGGCAACCGGGAACGATCTCGTCGCGCTGCTGGGCCATCCGAACTCCTGGCACCGTGTCACGGCCCAGCGGCTCCTCCGCCAGAACGTCGAACCCTTGCCGAAACAGGCTCTTGAAGCCCTCGTTCGCTCCTCCGAAAACCCCCTTGCCCGGGTTCAGGCCGCCTGGTTGCTGGATGCCGACGGGAAACTCGGGGACGACCTCGTGCTGGATCTGCTCCAGCATCCCCATCCTCGGGTTCGCGAACAGGCGGTTCCACTGGCCGAGCCACGGATGGCCGCGTCCGCCGAGGTTCGCCGGGAGGTCGCCGCGCTCTGCGAGGACGCCGATGCCAGGGTCCGATACCGGGTCGCCCTGGCCCTCGGCGCCTGGGACGACGACGGGAAGCTCGATCCGCTCACGAAGATCGCCCTTGCCGGGGCCGATGACCCTTGGGTTCGCCTGGCCGTCGCCAGCGCCGTGCCCGAGCGCGCGGGCAAGCTCCTCGACGCCGTGCTCGGACACCTCGGTTCCGACGACGATCTCCAATCGGGGCAACTGGCCCTCGTCCACGACCTCGCCAGCCTGATCGGGGCGCGGCACGATGCCGTCGAGACGACCGCGACCCTGCGTGTCCTGAGCCGACTCGAAGGCCCCGCCGCGGCCTCCTGCCGGCTCGCGACGCTCGACGGCCTGTCGGAAGGTCTCGGCCGGGCACGGGTCGGCTTCGGGCCGTTCTTCGAGAAACTGCCGAAGGACGGCGACGGCGCGAGCCCGCTCGAACAGGTACGCGCACTCCTGGCCGCTTCCAGTGAGATCGCCACGGATCGTGACGCCGACCCGACGAGCCGACTGGCCGCGATCCGCCTGCTCGCCCACTCCCCCTGGGAGCAGGCCGAGCCGTTGCTGAGCCGGGTGCTCCGCGATGACCCCGATCCGCAGATTGCGCGTCGCCGCCGTCCAGGCGCTCGGCGCCCATCCCGATCCCCGCGTCGCGGACCGTTTGCTGGCCGACTGGCAATCCTACCTGCCCGCGGTTCGTCGCGCCGCGGTCGAGGCGATGCTGCGCGACTCGTCCCGCGTCCGCCGCCTGCTGGCCGAGATGGAGGCGGGACGTGTCCGTCCCGGAGACCTCGACGCGACCCAGACGCGACGGCTGCTACAAAGTGGCGACCCGGAGATCAAGGCCCTCGCCGGGACGCTCCTGAGCCGCCCGGGAAGCGCGCCGCGAGGCCCTTGAGCATTACGAGCCGGCGATCGCGATGGCCGGTGACGCGGCGCGAGGCCGCGCGGTCTTCGAGAAGAACTGCGCGACCTGCCACCGCGTGGCGGACCTGGGGGTCGACGTCGGGCCGGACATCGCCGATACCCGAACGCGGACCCGAGACGCCCTGCTGGCCGACATCCTCGACCCGAACCGGGCCATCGACGGCAACTACGTCGGCTATGTCGTCGCCACGACCGACGGCGGCGTCTTCGACGGCGTCATCGCCGCCGAGACCGCGTCCAGCCTGACCCTCCGACGCCCGAGGGGAAGACCGAGGTGATCCTCCGCGACACGATCGAGGAGCTCCGCTCGACCGGCCAGTCGCTCATGCCCGAGGGGCTCGAGGCCAACATCACCGTCGAGCAGATGGCCGACCTGCTGACGCTTCCTCAAGGACTGGCGTTACGAGGATGGCAACGTGCCGCTCGGTCGCGAGGCCACGTCCCCGGTAAACCCGATCGTTTCCCGCCCTGTCGTCGCGGCCCGGAGACTGGAGATCCTCTCGATGTTCGAGCCGAACATGATCGGGGCCTATGGCCCCTGGGCCGCGTCGCTCGCGGGCGATGGTCCCGGCCCGGCTTTCGTTTCGCAACCCCGAGAACTCGAACCTGGACGAGTGGCGGGCGACCGCTCGGAAGCGCGCGAACGACTGCCTGCTCATGCCGCCGTCCGGCCCGGCGCCGGAGGTCCAGGTCCAGCACCTGGTGGATTACGACGGCCTGCATGTCGAGCACCTGCCACTGGCAGCTGCCGTACGGCCCGCCCACCGAGGCCCTGTTCCTCAAGCCGAAGGACGCGACCGGGCCGCTCCCCGCCATCCTGGCGCTGCACGACCACGGCGGCAACAAGTACTTCGGGCATCGCAAGATCGCCCAGATGAGCCGATACGGCTGCATCCGATGATGGTCCGCGCACCGGGAGGAGTACTACGGCGGGGTGAGCTGGGCCAACGAGCTGGCGAAGCGGGGATACGCCGTGCTGGTCCACGACGCCTTCGCGTTCGCCAGCCGACGGGTCCGCGTCGGCGACGTCCCCGAGGTCATCCGCGACGACGCTGACGGAGGTCGACCCCGAGTCCGAAGCGGAGATCAAGGCGTACAACGAGTTCGCCGTCCGAGCACGAGCACCTGATGGCCAAGAGCCTCTTCTGCGCGGGGACGACCTGGCCGGGCGTCTGGCTCGGCGAGGACATGCGGGCGCTCGATGTGCCTGTGCGGTCGGCCCGACGTCGACGCTGGTCGCGTCGGCTGCGCGGGGCTCTCCGGCGGCGGACTGCGGACGACCTACCTGGCCGGGCTCGACGACCGGATCGCCTGCGGCTGCGTCGTCGGCATGATGACCACCTGGCGCGACTATCTCCTCAACAAGTGCTACACGCACACCTGGATGATCTACATTCCGGGCTTGCCGCTCGACCTCGATTACCCGGAGATCCTCGGCCTGCGCGTCCCGCGGCCGACCCTCGTGCAGTTCGACGAGGAGGACGACCTGTTCACCCTCCCCGAGATGCAGCGGGCCGACCGGATGCTGGCCGAGGTCTACGAGAAGGCCGGGGCGGGCGACCACTATCGCGGCACCTTCTACCCCGGCCCGCACAAGTTCGACCGGACGATGCAGGCCGAGGCGTTCGACTGGTTCGACCGCTGGCTGAAGGCGTGATGGCCGCGGTCGTCCCGTTTCACTCAATCGAGAGGCAGGATCTCGACCTTCCGGAACTCGACCGGATGGCTCTCGGACTGTAGCGAGATGTAGCCTTCCTTGAGCGCCGTCTCGCCGCCCCGGGCGTCGATGAGCTTGCGAGCGTCCGCGTCGCTCTCATCGAGCTGGGGCTTTTCGTATTCGAGGACCGTCTCACCGTTGACGATGTGCCGGATGGTGCCGTTGCCGTGGACCTCCAGCTCGAACGTGACCCATTGATCGCCGTGATAGGTCTCCGAGCTTGAGTCGGTGCAGTGGCGCTTGATCAACTCGCCGTCCATCACGATGTGCGTTCCCGGCGTGCAGACGTTGCCGGTCGGCCTTTTGTCCGTCCCGTTGCCCCCCAGCAACTGGGCCTCGATGGAGACGGGGAACTCCTGGTCCGTGCGCATGCTATCCGGGGGCTGGCAGTGGAACATGACGCCGCTGTTGCGGATGGCCCATCCCGGCCCGCCGGGGCACTGATCGCCGACAAAGCGGTACTCGACCCGCAGTCGATAGTTCGAAAACGGACGCTCGTAGAACAGGTGGCCGAACTGGCCGTCGAACTGGTCGTAGCCGTCGTAGCCCACCTTCAGGATGCCATCCTCGACGCGGAACGTGTCGTGGCTGTTCTCCCCGAGCCGATGCCCCGTGATCTTGGGCACCCAGCCGTCCAGGTCCTTGCCGTTGAACAGGGTGATCCACTTCTTCCCGCCGCGGTTCGGCGTCGTTCTGACCCTGGACAAGAACCGGCCAGAACAACGTGGGGCCGACCAGCAACGCAACAACGCGAACGAACCGCTCATCGGTCATGTCTCCTTCGGCTTCCGCATCGTGTTGTGCCGACGATCGAACCGTGCCTTCATGATGCAACTGGTCCGATCCGCGGGGCGTACGACATCCCCCGAACGGCCGGGATCGAATCATTCGTCTCACTGTAACCCGGTTCCGATCGCCACGAAACGAAAACCCGGCATCCCAGGGAATCGGATCGGAAATCTCCGCTCGGTGCCCGAGGCGGTCGTCGGCCGTTCGAGGTGATCCGCGTTGACGGCCGGGGCGACCGCTCTATCTTCCGGGGCCGCGCCGCGGTGAGTGTCCGACCGCGGACCTGACGTGGAACCCGATTGATCGATGGCAACGGGCGTCGCGAGTCGTCGAGACGACCCGGGACGGCCCCCAGAACCCCCCGGCGCCGCATGGATGCAAACAGACGGTTTGCGTGGTTTTGCGCGGTCAACGTCGCGCTGCTCCTTGCCGCCGGGCTCTGGTGCCGCGTCACGAGCCTGGAGACGGCGCCGGTCCCCTCGGGTGACGAGGCCTTCTTCGGGACCCAGGCCGAGCGGCTGCTTCAGGGCGGCGTGGTTGCCGGCCACACCGGTTCCGGCAAGCCGGTGGACGTGTTCTACACGGCCCTGGGGGTTCCCGCTGCACGGGACCTTCCGGCCCTCGTTCGCCCTTGAGCGGACACCGGCGGTGATCTTCGGCGTCCTGGCCGTCCTGCTGACCTATGCGCTGGGCCGTCGCATCCTCGACCGCACCACGGCCCTGATCGCCGCGATCCTGCTGGCGGTCTTGCCGATCGCGATCATCTACTCCCGGCTGGGTTGGGAATACGCCGAGGTTCCCCTGCTCTGTCTGCTCGTGATCTACTTCGCGGCGCGGGCGAACCGGATCGGTCTGATTGTCTCGTACCTGGCCGCGATCCACGTCAGCCCCACAGTGGTCTTCCTGCTGCCGGTCCCGCTGGGCTTGCTGGCGGCCCGCCTGCTCGACCGTCCCGCCGGGGAGGGCGAGCCATCGCGCCCGGGTCGCCGGTCGGTACTGGTGACTCTCGGCACCTTGCTGGCGATCATCGGGGCGATCGGCCTGCTCAAGCGGAACAACACGACAACCCAGTGGATCTACGCCACGTACGACTTCGGCCCCTGCGACTGGCCGCGCTTCGGCACGCTCTACATGCGGCAGGTCCTCGGGTTCTGCCACGGCCCGCCGTCGGTCACGGAGACGAGCCTCGCCCTGGCGTGGGGGTTCTGGGGCGCGATCGCCGCCCTGGTCGTCGTCGGGGGCTGGCGGCTGTGGCGCGATCGGGCCTGGGACCGCCTGGCGCTGGTGCTCGGCTGGATTGCCAGCGCCTCGTCGTATCACCTGGTCGTCGGGCCGGACGGCTTCCACCCCGCGATGCCCCGCTACGGCCTGTTCCTGTGCGTGCCGATGGTCCTGGCGCTGGCCTGCCTGGTCCGTCGCGTGCTCTCGATCGCCGAGACTGCGGCCGACACCTCGACGCGGCGGATCTCCTGGCGGCGTGTTCAGATTGCGACGGGGTTCGGCGTCGCCTGGGCGTTGCTGATCTTCTTCGCGGCCGGGTTCTTCCACCGCTTCGAGATGGAGGGCCGGGCCGACGGCGAGTCGTTCTGGACGCTTCGCACCGAGTCCGCTGACGCGATGGAACGGATGGCCTCGATCCTCCGCCGCGACTTCGAGGCTCGCGGGGAAGGTCGACCCGGCCCCCTGGTCGTCGTTGCCGAGGACAGTTGGATCTCCAGGCCCGTCGAGTTCTTGCTCGGCCGCCGCGAGGGGCTCAAGGTCGGCCAGCTCGAAGGGATCACCCCCGAGGATGCTCGCCAGATCCTGGAGCGTCGGTTACGTTCGGGCGGATACGCCGTGGGAAAGGCAAGCCACCCGCTCGACGAGACGGTCCGTTCGCTGTTCCCCCCCGAACAACTGCGACACTGGCACGTCAAGGAGGGCGCCCGGCCCCTCTACGTCGTGTATCGTCTCAAACGCCCCGACGACCTGCCTACGCCCCGCTGCGGCCACGATCCGGTGTTCGCCCTGAATCCGGCCTCGGTCCGCCACAACTGAGACACTCGCCCGCTTCGAGCGATCTCGCCCTGGAACAGCCCTCGGAACCATCCCTCAAAGGCCGCGGCCGATGATCTCGGTCAGGGTCGAACGAACATCTCGAACCGTGGAATAGCGTTCCTCCGGGGGCTTGGAGAGGCACTTCAGACAGATGTTACCGAGTGGTCCCGGGATATCGAGACGGAGATTGGTCGGTGGAATCACCGGTGCGGAACTGATGACCTTGGCCAGGATGTCCGGTAGTCTTCGGCCGATCCAGGGGGGACGTCCCGTCAAGAGCGTGTAGAGCACCGCGCCTAACCCATAGACGTCCGTGCGCACATCGACTCGCCCCCAGTATCGTGACGCCTGTTCCGGTGCCATGAAGGGCGCAGTCCCTTCAACCTCGGTCGCCCAGCGAGTCGGATCATTGAGGGAGCGGGCGAGCCCAAAGTCCGTGACTCGGAGACTTCCATCCTGATCCAGCAAGAGATTGGCGGGCTTGAGGTCGCAATGGATGATGCCCTTCGAGTGGGCGTGGTCGAGCGCGTTGCAAATCTCGATGGCCCACCGAACGGCCTTCGCAATCGGGGGAAGCCCGTCGCCGATCACTCGATCCAGGTTCGAACCGGCGATGTGCTCCATGATGATGAAGTACGCACCTGCCGGCGTGCGACCGAGTCCGTGGATCCCCACGATATTGGGATGACGTAGACTGGCGACGATGCCCGCTTCCCCGATGAATCGCTGGACGACCCTGGGTTGATGCAGGAACGATTTGCGGAGGAATTTCACGGCGACCAACCGGCTTGCACTATGCTGCCACGCCTCGTACACCTTTCCCATCCGACCCGAACCGATCATCCGCCGCAGCAGGACGTCGTCGTGCGAGAGCAAGGGGACGCAAGGGTTCTGGACGAACTCGGCCCCCAACGCCACGCCCCCCGCCGCTCGCGATGAAGCCCCTCGAGGACTGGCCGACTCCTCCCTCAGTTCGGAATCGATCTGCACCAACTCCGTTCGAATCCGTTCCTGCCTTGTGGGGAAGCGCGACAGGTAGTCCGAATGGCTGGGCCGATCGCCCCACTGGCACCGCACCCGGTACTCCTGGCCGATCAGTTCGAGCGGTAACCGGTCGAACGGTCCTAATTCAGGAAACCGGCGGACGTAGACCTCCAGGAGCGTCGGTTCCTGGGATAGATGGCCCTGCGAACGGCCACGCCAGCGGAACTCCAGGTCGATGCAGAGGAGTTCGACGAGCAACCGACACCGGTCTTCCCCTTCCCATGCCCGCGGACGATCCAGGAACCCGTCGATGTCGCACGGGCCACCCAGCCGCCACGCCCGCTCGAAGTCGAGGATACGCGATTCGAGATCGTCGTCACGCATCGTCCAGTTGCCTGGCCATGAGCGTGCGGATTTGACCCAGAGGTGCGCCGGACGGTGCGTTCCGAACGACCGGTGTCGTCCGCGATTTCCGAGAGCTGCGCGCCCTGCATTTGGAGTTCCAGCACGCGTCTTCCGAAGGGGTCCAACCTTGAGAGGATCCATTCGAGTTCGTCGGCCAATGCCACGGCATCCTCCGGCGTGGGTTCCCTCCCACGGATGAAGCAACACCCCGCTTCATCCCGATCGAGCGTCGATTCGAGATCAACCGATCGGCGCTCCGCCCCATGATACCGGGCCTGGCGGAGGAGCTTGTGCTTGGTAATGGATGCCAGCAATCGCCAGAGATCACCGCCGCGACTCAACGTGAATCGACCTGCTCGCGCATTGATGAAGAAGCTTCGATACACCGAGAGCACGATGTCCTCGGGATCCGTCCGGCGCGCGATCCTGGGCGAGAGCCGACTTCGAGCGAGCAACGTCAGCCGGTCGAAGTAGCGGGCGAAGATCGCCTCCGCGGCCGTGTCGTCCCCGGTACGATAGCGCTCCAGAAGAACGAATGACGTTCGAGCGGTCGGGATCTCGTCCTCCTCCATCGGCGCTGACTCCGGATCGGGCGGTCTCGCACGAGGCGGGCCGGCGCCCGAAATCCAAGTTTCGATGCCACGTCCTCGATCCAATTCTAACGAAGCCCGATTTTCTTGGCCGCTCTCGCGCAGCGAAAGGCATTACCTGAGCGTTCGGGAGAATCCATCCGAATCCCTCAGGGAGATCGCCATGGCCTTTGTCGTGACAGAGCCGTGCTTCGGCTGCAAGTACACGGATTGCGTCGTCGTCTGCCCGTGCGACTGCTTCCGGGAGGGCGATCAGATGCTGTTCATCGACCCCGACGAGTGTATTGATTGCGATGCCTGTGTCCCGGAGTGTCCCGTCGAGGCGATCTATTACGAAGACAACGTCCCGGAACCCTGGAAGGAGTTCGTGGCGCTGAACCGAGAGATGGCCGCGACCTGTCCGCCGATTGTCGAGCGCAAGCAACCACTTGCGGACCGCGACCGAGAACCTTGATGTCCCTCGCTGAGGTCGAAATTCCTCGCCTTCCCGGGATGTCATTCGCGGAAATGCGCAGGGAGCCGGCCGCACAACTCTCACACCCCCCCAATCCGGCCGTCGTGGAGGGCCGAGCCGACCAGCACGCCCGAGGCCCCGGCGGCACCGAGGTCTCGGAGATCACCAACACCCGAGACGCCCCCTCCGGCGACGAGGTCGATTGCTGGGTGGTCCGCCCGGATCGCCGACAGCAGGGGCAAGGTGCCGAGGCCTTGGCCCATGCCGACGCGGGCCAGGTCGAGCACGATCAGCCGCCGGATGCCGCCCTGGAGGGCCACGTCGGCGAGCCGACGTGGGTCGTCGCTCCCCCATGCCGTCGAGGTGGGCACGAGCGGGCGGCCCTCCCGCAGGTCGAGGCTGAACGCGAGGCGGTCCCGGTCGAACTCGCGGGAGATCACCGACAGCGGCTCCGGTCCTCCGAGCGTCTCCAGGCCGAGCACGACCGTGCCAACCCCCGCCGACATCAGCGGGCCGACGTCCGAACGATCGCGAACACCGGCGTCGAGCCACAGGTGCATGCCGAGATCGGCGATCGCCCGGCAGAGGTCCAGCCGAGGCGCGGCCCCCAGGATGGCATCCAGGTCGGCCACGTACAACTCGTGCAAGCCGAGCCGGTCCCGGCAGGCGCGGGCCAGTTCGACCGGATTGGCACCATCCGGGTGCAAGATGCTGCGGAGTGGTCCATAATGGGCGCGGTTGCCCCCGACGGCCCGCACCGGCCGTCCCCCCTTGAGGTCCAGGACGGGGATCAGCCGAGGCTGAGGGCGAGGGGCCGGGTCGGTGCCGGGCCTCGAAATCGGGTTCATCGGCGCGTGGTATCCTGGCGATGCGAAGGCGTACGCTGTTCGTCCACGAATACGTCACCGGAGGCGGCCTGGCTGGTCAAGCCCTGCCCGATTCCCTCGCGATCGAGGGCGGCGCCATGCGCCGGGCGATCGCCGAGGACGTCGCGGCCCTCGGCGACGGGTTCCTTGTCCGGATGACCCTCGACGCCCGCCTGCCCGACGAGCCGGGGCCCTGGGAGGTGGTGCGGGTTGGCCCGGGGGAAGAGATTGCTACCCTTCGACGGCTCGCGGACGAATCCGACGACGCCCTACTGATCGCCCCGGAGACCGGCGACATCCTCGCCCAGAGGGCAAGCCTGCTGATTGGCGGCAAGGCCCGCCACCTCGGCTCGACCCCCGCGGCGATCGTGTCGACCGCGGACAAGTCCGCCCTCTGCCGGCACCTGGCTCGCGAGGGAATCGCCACGGTCGGAAAGACCGAACTGATCTTCGATGCCGGCGGCCTCCCCGACGACTTCCCGTTCCCTGCCGTACTGAAGCCCCTCGATGGCGCGGGGGCGACCGACACGTTCCTCCTTGCCGGCCCGAGCCTTCCCCCCTCGGGTGCGTTCGAGAACCTGCCGGCCATGCTCCAGCCTTACGTGACCGGCGAGCCGTTGAGCGCCTCGTTCCTGGTCGACGTCAACGGCTGCCCCCACCTCATCGGCGTGGGGCGGCAGCGCATGGAGATCCAGCGCGGCCGGTTCGTCTACCTCGGAGGAACGGTCCCGGCCGGCAACCCGGAACTGGCCGAGGAGGCGCGACGGGCCGTGTTATCGGTCCCGGGGCTGCGGGGCTGGGTCGGGGTGGATTTCGTCCACAAGATGGAGACCGGGCGCTCGGTCATCCTGGAGATCAACCCGAGGGCGACCACGTCCTACGCCGGCCTGCGACGGCTGTTGTCCCCCGGGACGCTGGCGAGGGCCTGGCTGGCGGCGTTCGACCGGCCCGAGGACCTGGCTGCCCTCGATCTCGCCTTACAGGTTCACGCGCAACCGCCGCTGCGATTCGCCGCCGACGGCACGCTCGACATCGGGGAGAAACACCCGTGACCACGGCGGCGACGACCTGGCTCGGGATCGACATTGGCGGGGCCAACCTCAAGGCGGCCCACACCCGCGCCGGGGCGAGGTCGGTCGCGTTCCCCCTCTGGAAACATCCCGACCAGCTCCCGTCCCGGCTGGCAGCGCTGGTGCAAGGCCTCCCCCCGGCCAGGCGTTACGCGGTGACGATGACCGCTGAGCTTTGCGACTGCTACGCGACGAAGGCCGACGGCGTCCGCGACGTGCTCGAAGCCGTCCGGACTGTCCTGCCCGAGCCGTTCACGAGGATCTGGGGGATTGATGGGGCCTTTCACAACATCGCGGAGGTCATGGAGCAGCCGGCGGTCGCGGCGGCGGCGAACTGGCTGGCGCTGGCGACCGTCGCGGCCCGGCTCGTGCCGGTAGGCCCTGGCCTCCTGATCGACATCGGCAGCACGACCACCGACCTGATTCCGCTGCGCGACGGTCGACCGATTCCGACGGGTCGAACCGACACCGAACGGCTCCGCAACGGCGAGCTGGTCTACGCAGGGGTCGGCCGGACGCCGTTCTGCGCCCTGGCCACCGAGCTTCCCTGGCGCGGCGGGCCGATCGGCCTGGCCGCCGAGCTATTCGCCACGACCCGGGACGTCTACGTCACCCTGGGCGACGTTCGTCCCGACCCGGCCGACCGCGATACGGCCGATGGCGGCCCGCGCACCGTCGCCGCCGCCCGCGGCCGACTGGCCCGAATGGTCGGCGCCGACGGGGATGGGTTCACCTTTGAGGACGCCCTGGAACTGTCCCTCGCCGCCGACGGCGCCCTGACGGCTCGCCTCGTCGAGACCGCCCGACGGGTCGTCGTCGGGGCGGGACTCGACCAGCCCTGTGGTGTGGTCGTCTCCGGCTCCGGTGCGTTCCTCGCCCGTCGGGTGGCCTGTCGCGTGGTCGAGCCAGGCACGCCGATCCTCGCGCTTGACGAGGCCTGGGGACCGGCCGTCTCCGAGGCCGCGTGTGCGTATGCGTTGACTGTGCTGGCGGCGGAGCAAGGATCGTGACCGGACACGACTCCATCCGGGACGCGGCATGATCGAACCTGGGGGCCAGGGACCGCGCGTTGTCGTCATCAAGGTCGGCGGCAGCCTCCTGGGCTGGGAGGGCCTGGCGTCGAGGCTGGCGGGGTTCCTGTCGGGTCGAGCCGCCGAGCGCGTCCTGCTGATCGTCGGCGGCGGCCCCGCGGCCGACTGGGCCCGCGATCTGGACCGCCTCCACGGTCTGGGCGAGGAGCGATCGCACCACCTGGCGATCCGCGCGATGGACCTCTCCGCCCACGCGCTTGCCGCGTTCGGCGACGCCGCCGGTCTGGCCTTCACGATGATCGGGAGGATTGAAGACCTGGACGCGGCCTGGATGTCGGGTCGGCTGCCGATTCTCGCGCCCGGCGCTTCCTCGACGAGGACGACCGCCGGCCCACCCCTCTGCCCCACAACTGGCGGGTGACGTCCGATACGATCGCCGCGCGGGTGGCCGATCGGCTCGGGGCGGTCGAACTGGTCCTGCTCAAGAGCGCAACGCTTCCTCCAGGCACCGACCGGGTCGCCGCCGCGCGGCTCGGCCTGGTCGATCCCGAGTTCCCCCGGGCCGCCGCGTCGATCCTGAACGTGTCCTACGTCAATCTTCGCGATCCGGCCGCCATCCCGGTTGCCCTGGCGCCGGGATGATCGGGAACGGCAACGGAGCCGGGACGTACCGCGGCATCCCCGGTGGCATCGGGATGACCGTGCGCGGCGATGGGGCCGGGGCGTATCGCGGCGGTATCCCTGGTCGCATCGGGATGCCCGGGAACGGCGCCGTCCACGGAACAACACGCGGGGCCATTCCGGGCAAACGGCTCGCCAGGATCGGCGAGTCGACGCCTGGCATGCCGCCCGCGAAAATCCTCGGGTCGATCGAGGGGTCTTTCTCAACCAGGATGCCCGGGTCGATGCTTGGGTTCCCGGGGAACACGAACCTCGGGTCGATCCGCGAGCGATTCGGGCCGTCCAGGGGAGATGGGGCATTCGGAATCAACAACGGCGGTCCTCCAGGCAACTGCGCGGCCCACGGCGAACCCGGGGGACCGTAGAGTTGGGCGGTCCACGGCCCATCCCCTGCGTAAACCGGGTCGAGGACGCCAAACCGGATGCTCAGGACTGTCATGCCAGCCAGGGCCGCGACCAGGAGGGCCAGGGCCCACCGCCGACTCTCGGGATCTCGTCGTTGTGCTCGCCACATGGCCGTACTCCTCAACTTGCAAGTCGGTTGGCTCCGTCCGGGGGCGGGGTGCGGTCGCCCCCATGAATTGGACGATCGGGCCGCCACCCGTATTAGACGCGATCCGGAGAACTCGCGGCGGGACCGCGTCGTGGGGGTTCTCTCGGTTCGACCCTGGCCCTGATCTTGACGGTTCGGGGCCGATGCTCTATCAGACCGTCGGTTGAGTGGCGTGCCGCGCTGCCGTGCTGCCGACGGCATGGGAGAGGAGTGGAACCTTGGCCCGGGAACGACTCCGTTACTGGTCGTGGACCGTGAAGACCTGGGGGACCTCGGCGTTTGTCGTCGCTCACCTGGCGGCCCTCGTCGTTTGGAACCTGCCGGGCGGGGCGATCCAAGAGCGGTTCGGCCCCTGGGTGTCGTATTACATGTTACCCACCGGGCTGTGGCAGGACTGGGGCATGTTCGCCCCGGACCCATACTCCAGCTCGACGACCCTGGAGGCCATCACCCTCGACGCTCACGGGACCTTACGAACCCAACCGTTCCCGACGCTCGGCAACCGGCCCGTGGTCGAGGCCGCCCTGGCCTATCGGCATGCGAAGTTCGCCAGCACGGTCGGCGTGCCGCACATGGTCACGCTGCGCGAGTTCGTCGCGCGATCGGTGATCCGGGCGCAGGACATCCCCCCCGAGTCGTTTCCGGTGGACGTCCAGCTCTATTACAACGTGCGGCCGATCCCCCGGCCGGACGAGACCATCGACGCGACAACGCCGATCACCCCGACCGTCTCGATTCTCCAGACCTACCGCTTCGCCACCCGCGAGGAGGCCGAGCCGTGACGTCCTCGCCCCCGCCATCGTTTTTTCCCAGCCCGTTCCGTGCCTGGAAGACGTTCTGGTTCGCCCCGGTCTCGGCCCGGCCGCTGGGGGCCTTCCGGATCGCCTTCGCCCTGGTCGTCCTGGCAAACCTCGCCCTGCTGGCCATCGAGCCGGGCCCCTGGCTCAGTGATGCCGGCTACCTGCGAGGCCCCGAAGCCGCCGAACTGGCCGGGCCGTTGCGGTTCTCGCTCCTGTTCCGGTTTCAAGATCCGACCTCGGTGTCGCATCGCGCTCGGGGCGACGGCCGCGTTCGCCGCGCTGTTCGCGCTGGGCTGGCACACGCGCGTCGTGGGGGTTTTGCTCTACGCCGGGATGCTGTCGATCCACCACCGCAACCTGACGACATCCAGCGGGGCCGACAATCTCCTGATGGTGATGGCCTTCTACCTGATGATCAGCCCTTGTGGGGCGGCCTACTCGCTGGATGCCCGACGCGCCCGGGCGCGTCGGGGCGGCGCCGCGGCCGAGCCCCTGATCGTGCCGTGGTCGTTGCGGCTGATCCAGGTTCAGATCAGCATTCTCTACTTCATGACCGCGTTGCTGAAAGCACGAGGGACCACCTGGATCGACGGCACGGCCCTCTACTACGTGCTGAACCTCGACGAGTACCGACGGTTCTCCCTCGGCCTGACCGAGTTTCCCCTGCTGATCCACGCCCTGACGCTCGGCGCCTTGCTGACGGAGTTCAGCCTGGCTTTCCTGCTCTGGTTCCGGGCCACGCGTCCCTGGGCGATCCTCGCGGGCATTGCCCTGCACGGATCGATCTTGCTGACGGTGAACATCCCCCTGTTCGGTGAACTGTTGATGGCCAGTTACCTGACGTTCCTCAACGCGACCGAGCTGGATGCTTTGCTCCGCGCGGTCAACCCCCGCGCCTGGTTCCGCCGCCGATCGGCCGTCGAGGACATGGCACGCCCCACTCTCGACGCGCGTCGCGACGGCCCTGAGCCGGTCGGGGGGCCGATCCGGGTGAGTTCTCTGCACCGTCGCGATATCATCGAGACGTGAGGCCAATCGGGCGGGCAAACCCCCTCTCCAACGAATGCGGGTGAAGGTCATGGCGACCGAGGAAGAACTCAAAAAGGCGTTGAAGTCGTTCAAGAAACGCCTGAAGCTGGCGCGGCTCGACGACGAGTCGGGCCTGAGCCGCGGCGGCGGCGGAAGGCGCTCCGGGATCACGGGCATCACCCCGCCCCCCGGACATCCCCCGGGCATCTGGGACGAGCTTGTGATCAAGGGAAAACTCAAGCGCGAGATGGGCGGCACCTATGCACTCGTCGATGGGGCGTGACCTCCTCAAGCTGTGAGCAGTTGGCCGTGGTTCGTGGTCGAACCACGGCCCTCTGACCATTCGAGCGAACCCGGAAGGGTCCGATCAACCCAGCGACCAGCCCTTGCGGTAGTCGCGGCGGATGAACGCCTCGGCCTCGGGGCAGTTCGGGGCGTACATCCCCTCGGGGTCCCATTAGAGCTTCTTGCCGGCGCGGTAGGCGACGTTGCCCAGGTGGTTCGCCTCGGTCAGCCAGCCGGCGTACTCGAAGTTCGAGCCGGGCGTGCCGCCGTTCTTGGCGCACTCGATCCACTCCAGCCAGTGCCCGGGCGAGCTCGGGATCGACGGCTCCGGCGGTGTGAAGCCGCTCGAACCGCTCCTCGGGCAACAGGACGTGCTTGCGGTAGTCGGCCAGGATCATCCGGCCCTCGGTGCCGACGAACAGGATGCCGTTGTCCCACTGGGGAATCCCGCCGGACTGCCAGATCTCCGGCTTGTCCACGCCCTGATACCAGGTCAAGTCCACCGGCGGCATGTCGCCGCGGGCCTCGTACTCGTAGGCGGCGTGCATCGAGGCCGGGGCGATCTCCGGGTGCGGCGGCGGGCCGAACGCCTCGATGGTCTTCGGGGCCTTCAGGTCCAGCGCCCAGAACGGCAGGTCGTTCCAGTGGCTGCCCAGGTCGCTCATGGTGCCGTTGCCGAAGTCCCACCAGCGATACCACTTCGGGCCCGGCCAGTAGGCGTCGTGGAACGGCCGCATCGGCGCGGGGCCGACCCAGAGGTCCCAGTCCAGGCCCTCGGGCACCGGCGAGGGACCCTCCGGCCGCTCGCGCACCGAGACGATGTCCTTGTATTTCTTCGCGTCCTCGTCCGACTGCCAGCCCCAGGCCCGCGAGACCCAGACGTGCGCCTCCTGGACCGGGCCGATCGCCCCGGACCGGATCAGCTCGATGATGCGCCGGAAGCTGTCGTTGGAGTGGTTCTGGTTGCCCATCTGGGTCGCGACGCCCTTGGTCCTGGCGGCGGCCTCGCGGATGACGCGGGCCTCGTGGATGTCGCGCGTCAGCGGCTTCTCGCAGTAGACGTGCTTGCCCAGCTGCAGCGCCGGCAGGGTGGCGAAGGCGTGGTGGTGTTCCGGGGTGCTGACGACCACCGCGTCGAACTCGTTGGCGTGATTGTCGTAGAGTTTCCGGTAATCCCGGACCTTGCGGGCCTTCGGGTAGCTCTCCGCGGCCCGGAGGACCGCCGGCTCGAACACGTCGCAGAGCGCGACGATGTCCTCGGAGCCGACCTGCCCCAGGTTGTGCGCGCCACGGCCGCCGCAGGCGATCATCGCGATGCGGAGCTTGTCGTTGAGGTTGCGAGCCCGGAGGAATGCCGGCGCGGCGATCACCGAGGCCGCCGCCCCGGCCACTGTCCGACCGAACTGACGGCGCGAGGGCCGCGTGACCGGGCGATCGTCACGAGTTGAGGACGCAGGATTCATCGGTTTCTGTCTCCCGGAGGTCACGGGCAAGCCTCTTAATTGAGTTCCGGTCGGATGTTCCCCGGTTCCCTCCGCCCCTCAGCGTGCGCCCCCCGTCCCGCCGTTGCAAGGGCCTGCCTCGATCTCTGTCAGGCCCCAATAGTAATGTCCCGTGGTTGGCCCCGATCGAAATGACTGGCCGATCCAACCGATTTTCGATGTGCTCCGCGGCCCCCTTCTGTCCACTCCCCTGACCCGTCGCGACGCCCCCCGACGCCCGAAAACCGTTTGTAATCTCCTGCCCCTTGAACAGGTTCCGTCCGATGGCTTCGTTTCGTAGTTTTGTGCGAGGCCCGGCCGCCACCGCCGTTGCCCCCACGCCGAAACCCCCGTCGGCCCCGTTCGCGTTGTCCGGGAGGCGACGCCAGGCGGCACCGGCCCCCCATCCATAGGATCGCCGCGGGCGGTTCCCGACTTCTGGAGAACTTGCGGAAGGGCCCGGAGTTGCACCACGACGGGCCGTTGAGGACTTCACGGTCCATCCGGAGGGTTGCCTCGTTTCCAATCGGGAGGCCAGGCCACCACCCGACGAGCCGGCCTCTCACGATTGTCGATGTTTCTTCCGTTCCCTTAACTGCCGTCTGATCAATTGAAATAACGATTTAGATGGACGACAATCCAGTATGGCTGCCCACAATCAAACGAGAGAGGAGTCATTTATGTTGGCCGCAGCTTTGTTGGTTATCGCGTTCGGCCAGGTCAGTCCTATCGACTCGATCCGGGTCGGGCAGCAGGTGGTCTTGGACAACCCGTTTCCCGGCTCGAAAGAGGTACTTGGATTGCCACCCGGAGATGGTTTGGGCGCGGTGAGCGTGCCGCTCGGGACAAAAGGTACAGTCAAAGCCATTAAAAATGAAACGATGGTAGGAACTCTCGCGGGTAAACAGTTCTTGGTCGGTGTGCAAGGCGGCAAAGACGGATGGTTTCCCTACTTCTCCGTGCGCCCCTCAACGAACCGGACGAATCGTTCAGTAGGCGAGGTGAGGAATACCGCAAATTGGCTCGGGTAGAACTGGAGAAGGAAGCCGAGGAGGAGTTGAAATCCTCCGTCATCCTGCGAGTGGGGACTGGGGTGGTTATCAATTTGCCGGATGGAATGCTAGACAGCCCCATATTCAACGGTTCGGAACCAGTCGTGACCGGCTACCTTAAACCCATTTTGGCCGGCGAGAATGCCTTTGTCGAACCAAACACTGAGGGGGAGATCACCGAGATCGTTGTGGCTAATGACATCACCCTGATTCGAGTGGATCTCCCGAAGGGCGAAGCCTACTTCGAGACCATGTATGTACGGAGGCCCGGCGCCGAGGGCAAGAAGTTCATGAACGAGCGATATGATAAGTTGATGGCCTTCAACCCACTTGGCCTTGATTTCGACGCCGTGTTGCCACAGCAGGAATCCCCTACTTCATCACCTTTAGTGGAGTCGAAGCCTCAACCTGAGGAACCAAATGTCGTTGTCGGTCACTCTCAGGAAGCGCAGGAGGTTTCGGCTCCGTTGATTCTGATCGACACGAATTGGGAACGAGACTTGGCAGGCTCAATCATCGTTCACGGGCGGGTACGGAACGTTTCGGACAAATCCTATGGCCTCTGGTTGACTGCGGTCTTTGAAGATGCAAAGGGAAAGCTTGTCACGACTCAAGATAGCCACGTCAAACCAAATCCCTTGCAGCCTGGTGCTATTGGAACCTTCGATGTTTTTCTCCTCCAACCAAGTCCTACCGTTCACCACTACAACCTGAAATTCCGAGAGTTTGCCGGGGAGGAGTTGGACTACCAAGTCGCCAAGTAAGCCATCCCGAGGGATGCCGGGGGGCTTTGACGTTCCGCTCCGATGGCGAGTGGCGATGTTCGACTCGACACCGCCCGAACGTCAGGCCATCAGTGCCCAGAGCAAGTCGTCGTCCGAGAGGTCGATCTCCGCCGGTTGACGTTCCGGGGAGGCCCCGGTACGGACCAGCACCACCCCATCATCCTCGGGGAGGACGATCAGCGAGAGCCAGGACGGACGCGCGTCGTCGAACCACGACACCCAGGCGAGAATCCGGGACAGGATGGCCCACGGGGAGCGGGCGTCGTTGGTCGTGTGCATGGTTGACTCCTGAGACCTGGGCGGGTTCCGGAGTCGAGCCGTCGGTGGGGAAGGTTTGGCGGGGCCTGTCAGGGCTCGACGAGGCGACGCTTAGAGCATGCCTCGTGCCAGGACCGGGGACCGCGTCGCCAAATGGATCAAGTCTTGCAAACGCCAAGACTTCCGGTGATGGCTGGACGTTCGGGGGAGATCGCGGCGCGCGAGGTCACGCGCTCTGGCGATCTCGCCCGATGTGAGGAGACACCCGACAGCCAGGATTCTGGTGCCGGGGTTCTCCCTGGTCTCGTTCGATCGACCGGAACACTTCGCGGAACCGGAAACCCGGCATGCCGGGTTTGGTCGAGAGATCAGCGTCGAGGGCGAGCCTGAGGCGCTGGGATCGGGAAGTCGGTGGACTCGGTGCGGGCCTGGTCGAGGAACGTCTCGAGGCGTTCGACGATCTCGGGATGCTGGTCCGCGACGTTCGACGTCTCGCCGAGGTCCGTCGAGAGGTCGTAAAGTTCCAGGGGTTTTCCGGCGCGAGGCGGACGCCTTTCCATTTTCCGGATCGAACCGCCTGCTTGAATCCTCTCTCGTGGAACTCCCAGTAGAGCGGTGGGTGCTCGACCGACTTGCTCTTGCCGAGCAGGACCGGCAGGACCGAGGTCCCGTCGATGACGCCGGGCATCGTCGTGCCCGCCAACTCGGCCAGGGTTGGGGGGATGTCCCAGAAGGCCCAGACCTGGTCGCTCACCGTTCCGGACGGCACGTGACCGGGCCATCGCACGATCATCGGAACGCGAATGCCCCCCTCGTAGAGGTCCCGCTTATAACCCTGGAGTGGTCCCGAACTGCCGAAGAACTTCGGGTCGGCCCCGCCTTCCTTGTGTGGCCCGTTGTCACTGGTGAAGAAGACGAGCGTCTCGTCCGCGATCCCCAGGTCCTCCAGTTTCTTCAGCAACCGGCCGACGTCCCCATCGAGACGGGTGATCATGGCGGCGTGGTTCTTCTGCGGCTGGGGCCAGGGCTTGTCCGAGTAGGGCTGGTCGCTCGGGATCTCCATGCCGTTCCCCTCGGCGCGTCCCCGCTCGTTGTTCGCATGGGGGAGGGTCGAGGCGAAATAGAGGAAGAACGGGCCGTCCTTGTGCGAGTCGAGGAAGGCTTCGGCTTCGCGGATCATGAGGTCGGGAGAGTAGGTTTCCGTCTTCGAGGAGACGTTCTCCATCGGGCCGAGCTCGTTGCCCTTCAGCGTGACCTTCCGCTGATCGCTCCAGAGGTAGTCGGGATAGTAGTTGTGGGCGTGGCCCTGGTTCAGGTATCCGAAGAAGCGGTCGAAGCCCTGACGGTTCGGAACGCCGGTCGATTCCGGCTCGCCGAGCCCCCACTTGCCGACCAGGCCGGTCGCGTAACCCGCATCCTGGAGGACCTCGGCGACGGTCACGTCGTCGGGCTCCAGAGGCACCCGGGCGTTTCCCCGCACCCGCGCGTGGCCGGTATGGAGCCCCGTCATCAAGGTGCATCGCGATGGAGCGCAGACGGTGCTGCCCGCGTAGCACTGCGTGAACCGCATCCCCTCGGTGGCGAGCCGGTCAATGTTCGGCGTCTGGATGCGCGTCTGTCCGTAACAACCGACGTCTCCGTAACCGAGGTCGTCCGCCATGATGTACACGACATTCGGCTTGCGTGTCGAGCCCTCGTCCCCAAGGACGACCATTGGCTGGGCGGCGTAGGTCGCGAAAACGGCGAGCAGGCAGAAGAGTGTGCAAGAGACCGGGTTGGCGGACGTATCCCATTCCCGTGATGCTCCCCTGGTTGGCTCTCTCGAACGAGAGGAAGCCCGGTTCCGGAGTGGTGGTTGTCGACTCAGGGTAGCCTGTCAAACCGTCTCGAACCAGGGCTTACCAAGGGGGGCGCGGGCGCAGTGTCTCCGTGAAGGCCCTGGCCGTTGAGCCGGCCCCTGCGCAATGCGGTCCCGCCTCATGTTCACTCGTTGGACGCGGAAACCAACTGGCCGCTCTCATGGAGCGCCTTCAGTTCGGAGAACCCGCCGAGAAACTCATCGCCCCGGAAGATCATTGGGACGGTCTTGTAACCGTTGTTCTCCGAGGAGAGCCGCGCCCGGAGTTCCGGGGTTTCTTCGACGTTGGTGTCCTCGTAAGGCAAGCCAAGCTCGTCGAGCAATTGCTTGGCGTCCTGGCAATAGGGACACCCCGGTTTGGTATAGAGCCGAAATTCCGCCATGATGACCGCCCTCGAACGCGAGCACAGGGATCTCCAGGACACGACGTGCACGCAAGCCGAAAGTGCGCGAAAGGCCCTGGCTGCAAATCGTGAGCCGATCCGAGGCGCGGCGGCCCTGGGCGATGTATGCCGAGATGTAGACGCGGGACTATTTTCGTCGTCGGGATTGCCAGAACAGGCCGACGAGCACGGCGGGCAACGAACAGACGAGGCTGCTCGGCGCGGGGACCGGGATCCCGTAGAGCCCCCGAGGGCCAGTGACCTCGCCCACGACACGTCCCGAATCGTTGATGCCAAAAAGGCTCGTCACGGGGAAACGGTCATAGGCGATGGTCTGGAACGTGCCGTCGACGTCTCTCAGGAAGCCGAGGTTCTCGGACCCCAGGAGATAGCTTCCCACAATCTGCCCCTGATTGTTGATGCCGAACGCCGTCGTTCGGAGCGCGCCGGGGTAGATGATGTCGGTGAGGGTTCCGTCGGTGGAACGGAGGAAGCCGTACGTGGTGAAGCCGTCGGAGTACGACCCGACGACCTCCCCCGCATTGTTGATCCCGCTTGCGAAGGTCCCGTAGGTCCCGTCGATCGAAATGTCCGTGTAGTTCCCCGAGGCGTCGAGCAGGAACGACGAGGTGATCGGGAAGCCCCCAAACGGTGCGTGAACTGACCGACGATCACGCCCAGGTCGTTGATGTCGAGGGCGGAGGTTCGCTCCGCGCCCGGGGCGTCGAACAGGGTGATCCCGCCATCGGCCTCTCGAATGAATGCGTGCTGGTCGAGCGCTCCGGTGCTGGTCACGTTTCCGACGACCGTGCCGGCGTTGTTGATGCCGATCGCGCGCGTCTTGTCGAAGGACGCGACACCGAACGTCGTGTAGAGCCCCGTTCGATCTCTGAGGAAGCTGAGGGTCTGACCGCCGACCGCATCGAACGTGCCCGTCACGAGCCCCGAATTGTTGAGGTCGAACGCCGTGGTTCCGGTGGAGTCGGGAGCGACAAAGGTGAAGAACTGGTAATCCTGATCGGCGGACGCGGATCGTTGAGACAGGCCGGCCACGACGACGAGCATCAGCACGCGGCGAAGCGTAACGTGGACGGAGAACCCCATCGAATAAGCTCCCGAGCGACTCGAGGCATGCGAAACCACGAACGTTCGAACCGAACTGCCTCATACTCATGCGAGCCGACCGCACGATATATGCATGGTCTCACCCGCAATGACCTCGGAGAGCTTAGCTTCGTTGCGTGCGGTATGCAATCGCGGCACCGAACCTTGGGATGGAATTGCTTTGTTAAAGACAGTCGCGTTGCCAGAACCCCGCATCGAAGCCGTCAGGACACGTTGCCCTGTTGCCTCAACGTCCCTCGCAACTCGCGCAGTCCCGCCGAGGCCGGGCCGAACCGGATCGGCCCCCGAAACCGCTCGGCGGCGGTCCCCCGCTTTCCCTCCGGCACGGTTCGATTTAGGATGGGGCGATTCATCGTGACCCCTCGACCCGTGAAGGACGACGGCCGTGAAGTCCGATCTGAACCGCCGCGACTGGCTGGCCCTGACCCCCACCGCTTTGGCGACCGTCCTGGCCACCGGCCGCGGTCAGAACGTCCGCGCGCGTCGGAACCTGACGACCGTCGGGAATCGGGTGGGCCCTTTCGTTACTGTTTGAATACCAGCACGATCCGGGGGCAGGCGTGTCCATCGTCGACGAGGTCGAGCTGGCCGCGCGGGTGGGCTACGACGCCATCGAGCCCTGGGTCCGGGAACTCGACGAGTTCGTGAAGAACGGCGGGTCGCTGGAGGACCTGGGCCGGCGGATCGCCGACAGCGGGTTGACCGTCGAGAGCGCGATCGGCTTCCCGGAATGGGCCGTGGAGGACGAGGCGAGGCGACGGAGGGCCTCGACGAGGCGCGTGAAACATGGAGATGGTTCAGAAGATCGGCGGTCGTCGCCTGGCCGCGCCGCCGGTCGGGCTCACCGACGTGGAGAACGTCGACCTTTCCCGGGTCACCGATGCCTTCGCGTCCTGCTGGAACTGGGTGACGAGATGAACGTCACGCCGCAACTGGAAGTTTGGGGGTTCTCCAAAACGCTCTCCCGGCTCGGCGAGGCCGCGCTGGTCGTCACCGAGGTCGGACACCCGTCGGCCTGCCTGCTGGCCGACGTCTATCATCTCTACAAGGGGGGCTCGTCGTTCGTGGGGATGCGTCAGATCCACTGGGGGTCCAGCCACGTGTTCCACATGAACGACTATCCCGATGTCCCCCGCGAGGCGATCACCGATGCCGATCGCGTCTTCCCCGGTGACGGGTCGCCCCGCTGCCGCTCATCCTCCGCAACCTGTATGAGACGGGCTTCCGGGTGCGCTCTCGCTGGAACTGTTCAACCGAAGCTACTGGGAGCAGGACGCGATGGACGTCGCGCGTTGGGGGCTGGAATCGATGAAGCAGGCGGTGGAGGCCGCCAACCTTCGGAGTTGATCGGCCGGATCAGAGGAGGCACTCCCAGTTCGGTATTCGGGAGGGCGAGG
>CAVZZM010000004.1:0-215428 GCA_963779675.1 uncultured Isosphaeraceae bacterium | reverse complement strand
CGGTTATCCACCAGTATCTACCGGCCGTTTCTCTGATATCAGCCTCATGGCAACTCGGCCGTCAGGAGTCACCGAATAGCCGATTCTTTTGTCGCTGGTCATGAGCCCGCACTTTGTCAACGCCCCCAATGTCGAACGGATGGTGGACGGACCTCTGCCATCGCACCTCAGTGTGGCTGTCACGTGTTTCTGGCTTGGGGGCTTGTCCTGACCGGCCACGAATTCCAGGATGACGCCGACGTGATTCCTGTACTTCCCGTCGATCACGCCTTTTTGCTCCGGCGTCAACTCGTCTGGATTGGCCTCCGGCTCGATCGCGACGCGAGGCGACTCCGCCGATGCCGACTCTTGGAGGAACTGATCGATTCGGTTGCCGAGCCCCATGTCGATGGTTCCCTTCGGGAAGCCGTCGGGCCTGTCGTTTGGAGAGAAGTCGCCACCGAGGGGTTCAGGTCCGTCGTCTGGGTATTGACCGTGATAATTCCTGGGGAATCCTCCATCGCTCACCAATTCACGACGGTAGGGCATCGGGATTCGGTCCAACGCCTTCCGGATGTTGCGGCCCTCTTTTGCGTCCATCGTTAGTTGGCCCAGCATATCCAGCGAACCGTCGATGCTCCGATATTCGCCTTCAACACGATCGCAGAGATGCCGGTAGGTAATTGCGCTATCCGGGGTCGGATAAGTCGTTGCTTCGGTGGGGTCGTCGATGTCCGGGAATGGTGGTTGTAGACCGGTCATGGCGAGCCAGAGCCCGGCGTCGTCGGCACCGATCTGGACGCACTCGGTTTCGAGGTCCGGCGGGAGTCCAGGGGTGTAATCTACGTCGGGGTTGATGATATACGGTCTCCCGTCCTCATGTTCTTCAGGTGGAAAGGCGGCATTCCAACGAATCAGGATGAAACACCCCGTTTTCGTCCGGAAAAGGCATTCCCTCCTGATTGGCACGCGCGGATCGTTCGCCAGAACCCAGGTCCCATCCCAGACCTCGCATGAGTCCGGCTTGAACGTGTTCAACTTCCCGTCGAGACGACGGAACACTTCGGACACGGTGCGATCCTCTCGACATTCGCGAGCATCGCCACCCCCATCCCGTGGACGCCCGGCCCTTGTGGACTCTTCCCCCGATTCTCCCCTTTCGTTCGGGCCTGAATGCGTGTGGAATTCGACTCGATAAGCCCCGACGGCCCTCATGACGGCCTCGATGAGTGTGAATTCGCTGTCGTCTGTCACGCCCGCTTTCCAGCCCTCGAACAAGTCCTCGCATTCCTCCGAGATGCTCGTGAATTCCGATCGGAAGCGGTCGATCCTATCGGCGTGCCCCAGAGGCTCATCCGGACTCGGGAATTCTGCAGTGCCGTCGTCGAGGTCGCGGAGTGGAGACCCGTGTCCGTTATTGATGAGCCATCCAGCCGCCTCGGAGGAGGTGATCTCTTCATATGTTACGAGGCCGCTGTGCTTCTGGACCGGGATCCGCTCGTTTCCGGAGGGGTCGGGCTTGCCCCGGCTGCCAGTCGCTCGCTCAAAGAGGGTGCCCCATCGCATCCGGACGAACCGCCCCGAGTGTTTGCGGAACAGGCACTCTCTCCGCAGCGGGACGTCCCGGTCTCGGGGAAAGACCCAGACCCCGTCCCACCAGTCGCATTGATCCGGATCGAACGATTCCGGCATGCCGTCGAGATTGACGACGTTCTCGCGTGCCATGGAAAGGCCCTCTATCGAGTTGGTTCGCCGGGCGCCCGAGGCGGGATAGAGGGACCGCCCCGGGCAACCCGGCGATGGGCCGATGATCAGCCGACCGTCATGAGAAGTGTACCGAATCCCACTGTGTATGGAAGGTCAGCCGACCTGACTCATGATCTCCCTGGCCCGGGACAGGTCCCTCTCGGCGTAGACCTGGGTGACGCCGAGTTCGGCGTGGCCGAGGATGACCTGGGACGCTTCCAGGCCGAACCGCCTGCGGATCTCCGTGGCGCACGAGTGTCTGAGTTGGTGTGGGTGCCAGCGGTGGGCCTTCCGCCAGGCATCGAGTTCGGCCCGCTGCGACTCGCTCAAGTCCCCATCGGCGACCTTCGCGAGCGTCGGGTGCGGGAACGCCCGGTCGCAGGCCCGGGCGATGGCCCTCCGATAGCTGTCCCGGGTGTAACTCTCCCCCGGAACCCTGCCGGGCCGGGCCTTCCGCCCTCGCCGGGTGTGGGACGGCCAGAGCGGCGTGCGCCGGCCCTCCCGCCGCTCGGAGTTCCGCTGTGACTCGGAGCGGCGGGGGCTGAACAGCGGCCCGGCGCCGCACTCGGCCAGGTATCCGGCGAGGATCTCCCGGGACTTCGGCCCGAGAAACACCACGCGGTCCCGACCGTGGTGCTCTCCCTTGTGCCGCGACGGCTTGTAGACCCAGCACTCCGGGTCGGACCGGTCGATGTCGTCGGGTCGCATCCCGACGACCTCTTGCGGCCTCATCCCGGTCAGCCTCTGGACGCGGACCATGTCGGCCACGACGGGCGGCAAGTGGGGCAGGGTCGCGTCGACCCGCTCGTCGGGGACCGGCCCGACCGGGGGCTTCTCCCTGGCGGCGGTGCGGCCCTTCCGCAGCCCGTCCACGGCGGTCAACGCCTGGTGGACCGCGACCGGGACCAACTCGTTCTCGACGGCCCAGCGGAACATCCGCTTGATCCGGCCGACCTGCCGGTTGATGTGGGATCGAGCCCAGCCGGCGCGGACCATCTCGTCGCGGACCGCCTTGAGGGCTCGGGGGCCGAACTGCTCGACGTGCGAGTGCCCATAGAGCTTCCGGAGAGGCCGCAGGCCGCACCGGATGTTGATGACTTCGCCGGTGACCTGCCCGTCCTTCCGGTAATAGCCCTGGGCATGCTGCCAGCAGGCAAGGATGACCTCGGCGACGGTCAGGTCCGGTGTCGGTCCGGCGGAGGGCGAAGCTGGGAGATTGTGGCCGGTCGAGAGTCACTCGCAGATGATCCGGTCGTACTCGGCCCTGGACTCCGGGGAGTTCCAGGTGCCGAGGTAGTACGACTTTCCCCGGATGACGACGACGGTCTGACCGGACGCCCTGTGAAGGCGATAGGACGGGATGCGCCTTGGCCTGGGCCTGGTGCGGTTCCCCGAGAAGTGAGTAGACTACTCACTTGCGAAGGGCTTCGGGCCGCACCGCCGACCGTCGGCGGGTACACTCAAGTCGTGTCCGGCAAGGCAGTTAAAAAGAATCGGGGGGAGGAGATTCGAACTCCCGACCTCTAGCACCCCAAGCAAGCTGCACCCTGACGTAAGTGAGAACCCGTCAGAAGTTACGGCGAACCCTTCCGCTTGTTGCACTCCCCGTTGCACGGAATCGCAAGAAACGACGAACGGCGACCCCCTCGCCGCGTTCGTGACGAGCCTCACCCCCGATCAACGCCGCCGCCTCGCCGACCTGCTCTTGAGCGAAGGGCAGGGGGGTATGGCTCCGGCACGTACCGAGGCCCGAGCCGAGCCGACCGGTGCTCGGCCGATGGGCTGTTGGCAAACGGTGGAAATGGCGGATGCATCGAGCCCGAACCCAAGGGGACAGACCAATGAGCCGGGAGCCGAAGACACTTCGATATGCCGAAGCCCTGGCGGATGTCGAAGGGCGGATCGTCGATGCCTTGCCCGAGATCGTCGATGGGCTCATCACCCGAGCGAAGGACGGGGACGTGCGGGCCGCAACGTATCTCACCGACCGGATTCTCGGGAAGACCGCAGGGACGAAGACCCCGCCGGCCGAAGATCGGCGAGCCCCGTTCACCGACGCCGACTTCGAGCGGCAAGAGAACGACCCGATCAAACGCTTCCTCCGGGGGTTCGGGGGGAGCGACGGAGCGTAGTACACATGGCACTGATCTATCGCGACGGCCGACCCTACCTCTACAAGAGCATACGCAAGGGGGGCCGCGTCACCAGCGAGTATCGGGCGAGCGGCGAGTCGGCGGTGCTCATCAATACGATGGAGGCCATCGAGCGGGAAGAGCGGGAGTATGAGCGCTGGCGAGAGCAGCAAGAGCGGGAAGAGGATCGGGACCGGCAGCGAGAGCTAGATGAATGGGTGGCCGACGTGCGGGCTCTCGCCCATGCGGCCCTGGAGACGGCCGGGTTCCATCGACACAAGGGCCAGTGGAGACGACGACGTGACAACCGAAGTCGCTGAGCAGATGGCGGCGCCCCGGCCCGAGCGGTCGCACCGGCGCGGTTCCGGCGAATCATGGACAATTGGGCCGCCAAAGGGGTTGTCCAGGTGGGCGCCAAGGGGGACGAGATCGCCGACAAACTGACGGACCAACTGATTTCCTACGCCGCCGAGTTGGCGGGGCCGAGCCCGAGCCCCATCGAGCGGACCTTGGCCGAGACGGCGGCATTGTGCTGGTTCGCCCTTCGGTACGCGAGGGGATCTATGACCGCACGCCCGGCCTGAGCATCCGCCAGGCCCAATGGCATGAGCGGAAGATCGACCATTGCCACCGACGCTACCTGAGCACGCTACGCACCCTGGCGACGGTGCGGAAGCTCGGGGTGCCGGCGGTGCAAATCAACATGGCACATCAGCAAGTGAACGTCGGCGGCTCGCCTTCCTGAGCGCCCGCACAGTGGTATAATCGTGCCATCGGGACGGCTCGCCGGTCGGCCAACTGGCGAGCCAAGCGGGCCGGGCGAGCGTGGCGGGAACCCCTACCCCGTCACGCCGCCCGGCCCGGCCCGATGGAGTTAGGGGAACCATGTCTGATATGTCCGCTCACGATCGCGTCCGTCACGCCGAATACGTCTGGTGCTTCAAGCAACTTGCCTTGCTCGCTCAAAGATACTACGAAGCTGTCGATGACCTGCCACCGATGCCAGGATGGGAATCGGCCTTCGAACTCGAACAACGGATTGCCAGATTAGCCCTTGCAAGCCTCGATACCGCCGACGCGGTATTGAGCCTGGGAAGTGGCATGCCGGCGGGAACACCGCCGCGTTACATCAAGCGGAAATTGGATAGATTCATCTCGACCATCAAGGCCCAACTGGAGCGATGGGGATGGGGCTTCATCCAGGATGCCGACGGTGAGGCTCGTATTCGAGCGAGGATCGAGGCCCACGACCAAGACAAGAGGGTTCCTCTTCTCCGCACCGCGCTGGCCTGGAGATCAATGCCCGACGTGCAGGACCACCGAAACGCGGATGGTTTGGCGGATGAGGCAGAACGGTTGGGACTGGAACCACTGGAATTACCACCCGGTACATCGCCCGAGACGGCTGAAGAACAGACTTGGGCTCGATACTACGAATGGCGGGATACGCCTGTCCTGGGATCGGACTTGCCGTCCAGGACCGAAGACGAGCTACTCGTGCTTGCAAAGGCGAGCGATGTGCTCCGGTTCCATGCCGAGTGGTTGACCGTGCCGGAAGGCGAGACAGCGGCGGTCGAGAGCGACCCCGAGAGTGACGCCGTGCCAAGTGCCGCCGATGCTCGGGATGAACGGGATACGCTTGCACCCGGTCAGAAGACGAGCAACACAGAGACGGCGCCATCGGCTTCATCGCGGTCGAGTCAACGACGGCGAGGCGGACGGCCGAGTGACACCGACCCAAAGGAAGACAGACGCATCGCCGAAGCCTGGCAGACTGGTCAACACGCCCGGCTTGACGACCTGGCAAGGACATTGGGAATAACGAAGCGAGACGCTAAACGGTGCTCGACCGTTACCGAAAGCGCGTTGGAAAAACTCGCGGCTCGAAACGCTGTCAAGCGGGATGAAGTTTTTCCATCGCTCGTGAGCACTCCCGGCGAACCCTTGCAATTCCAGGATCAACGAGACAGAGCGATGGAATAACCCGGCGGAATAACTCGGAAATACCGGAGGTTTCCATTCCACCACTGATTCTCTGAGGCAGGGACGGGCGAACGTTCGCCCGTGAACATGATCTCGGAGGCTCAGATGATGGCTTCGATACTTGAAACTCCGGCTGCGGGCCGCCGTCTCCTCAACGCCCGCGAAGTCGCCCGGATGCTCGGGTGTTCCTGGCGGACGGTCTACCGCCACGCCGACATGGGCCGCATTCCGGCCGGGATGAAGCTCGGGTGCTCCGGCGATGGGACGCCGCCGAGCTTGACGGCTTTATCGCTGGAGGATGCAAGCCGCCCAGGGGGCCGGGGGCTCGACGATGAGCAACCCCGACGACAACACGACCAGGAAAGTAGAAGGGGACGTCCGCAAGAGCCGGGCGACGGCCCGAGTCGAGCGTCGGCACCGGGTCACGCTGCGGCTCATCCAGTGGGCGCCCATCGAGAACCTGAAGGCCCGGCAGGAAGGGTGGGTCGATGACATTCGGCCCGCCGTCAGCCCACCGGCCGACGCCGGGACATCCTGCTGGGGCGCGGCGGTGCTTGGGCTCTCTCAGGCCCGAATCATCCGCGAACGTCGATTTCGTCCGGTCGTCCCGACCCGAGCGGCACGGATGCCGCATCGGGCTCTGGACGCTCGCCGTCGAGCACGCCGAAGCCGACCGATGGCTCGCCGCTCACCAGGAGCTGCGCGGCGGCACCGATGACGAACCCGACGACGGCGAGGCCGGGGCGCCCTCCCCGAAGCCCGACCGCTCGCCGAGCCCGACACCTCTCAATGCACAACTTCCCCTTCCCCTTTGCTGACGAGCACGCCCATCGGGGCCGCAATCCCCGATGGGCGATGCCTGACCAATGGAGCTTTCCAGTGGCCGAACGAAAGCGTCTCACCGACATCCTACTCAATTCGGAGCGGGAACGGCTAGAGCGGGCCTGGACCGCCACGAAGGCGGCCGGCGACCTGAAGCCGATCCCGGCCGGCGAGTATCGTTGCCGACTCGCCAGCGGCGAACTCTTCACCTCGAAGGGCGGCACGCCCGGCTTCAAGGTCCGTCTCGAAGTGCTCGACGGCGAGCACGCCGGCCGTCTGCTCTGGCACGACGTCTGGCTCAGCGAGGCCGCGTTGCCGATGGCGAAGCGCGACCTGAAGAAGCTCGGGGTCGAGAGCCTGGAGCAACTGGAGCGTCCCCTTCCCGATGGCATCGTCGTCGCCGCGAAGGTCGCGCTCCGCAAGGGGGACGACGGCGCCGAGTTCAACCGGATCACCCGGTTTGAAGTCGTCGCCTTCGAGCCCCCCAAGCCCGATCCCTACGCACCGACCGAGGCGGAAACCGACACCGAACCCGAGCCCGACGCCGACGGGGCCGACTACCGCGATGCGGACGGCTTCGACTGGCGGACGGGCGAGCAAGAGGGGGTGCCGGCATCATGATCCCTCTGCCCTACGGCCTTCGCGTCGTGGGGCACCGGGCCGGGACGCGGCGGCTCATCGACCATGCCGCCGCGCTCTCCGGATATGCCGAGTGCGACCCCCGAGCGGACATCGACCGCGAAAGCTACCTGACGCACTTCAGGTTCCCGGACGACTTCCGGGACACTTCAAGCGCGATGGCTCGGAGCGGGGCTACAGCGGCCCGTGCGGGGCCGACTGGCTCTACTGGGACATCGACCGGCCCGACGACTTGCCGGCCGCCCTGAGCGACGCCAGGCGGCTCTGCGGGGCGATGCTCGACCGCTACCGCGAACTCGACGACGACGACCTGCTCATCTTCCTGAGCGGCGGGAAGGGGGTTCATGTCGGCATCCCGGCCGCCTGGCGCCCCGAGCCCTCGCCGACCTTCCACGCCGTCGCCCGGCGGTTCTGCCTCGACCTGGCGGAATCGGCCGGGGTGACGGTCGATGCGGCGATCTACTCGAAGACGCGGCTCTTCCGGGCGCCGAACTCCCGGCACCCGAAGACCGGGCTCCACAAGCGGCGGCTCTCGCTCGACGAACTCACGCACCTGAAGCCCGAAGCCATCGTCGAGCGCGCCCGGCAACCCGAGCCCTTCGACATCCCGACCGGGCCGGCGCGTTGCCCGGTCGCCGCCGACGACTGGAGCCGAGCTCGACGGGCGGTCGAGCGTCGGGCCGAGAGCCGTCCGGCGCCCGGCGAGGCCCCGACGAAGCTCCAGGCCCTCACCCGCGACTTCCTCCGCGACGGGGCGCCCGACGGCGAGCGGGAAGTGCGGACCTTCCGCGCCGCCGCCAACCTGGCGGAATTCGGGTGCCCGGCCGAGCTGGCCCATGCCCTGCTCACCGAAGCCGCCCTCGACTCGGGGCTCACCCCCGGCGAGGCCCGCCGGGCGCATCGACTGCGGGCTCGCCCATGCACGCACAGCAAGCGGGAAGGGGGAGCGACCATGAATGAGGCCCGATTCCAACCCGTCGCCGACCTGCTCGACGGCTGGCGGGACAACGTCCTGAGCGGCGAGCCGCCGACCCTCTACCCCGTCGGCGACGGCGAACTCGGCCGGCTCGAAGTCGGGCCGGGGCTTGTCACGCTCTTCGGCGGGGCGCCGGGCATGGGGAAAACCGCCCTGACGATGCAACTGGCGTGCGAGGCCCTGGAGCGGACGCCGGCGCTCCGAGCCCTCATCTGCAACGTCGAGATGGGCTCATCCGCCCTTGCTCGACCGGCAACTCGCCCGGCTCGCCGACATCGACCTGACGACGATCCGATACCGCCGGCTCGGGGCCGAGCACGCCGAACGGGTCGAGCGGGGCCTGGCGGCCGTCGAGCACCTGAGCGAGCGGATGGCGTTCGTCCGCCCCCCGTTCACGCTGGCGAACGTCGCCGCGTCGGCCGACGCCTTCGACGCCTCGCTCATCCTCATCGACTACATCCAGCGCGTCGGCTCGCCCGGCGAGCACGGCGACCGGCGCGGGGCCGTCGATGCCACGATGGGCTACCTCCGCCAATTCGCCGATGCGGGAGTCGCCATCATCGTCGATCGCCGCCCTGGCACGCTCGAAGGACGCGAAGGGGCGGTCGAGCTACAGCGGCGAGGCCCTGAGCCTGGCGAGCTTCCGCGAAACCTCCGAACTCGAATACGGCGCCGACGACGCCTTCATCCTGACCGGGGCCGATGACGGCGATCCAACCGACCGCGTCATGCTCCGGCACCTGAAGAGCCGCAACGGCGAGACTCGGGACATCGCCCTGAGCTTCGACCGCCCGCACCAGCGGTTCACACCGACCGATCCCAGCCCGACGGCCCGGCCCGCCGACGGGGGCAAGCTCCAGGCGGCATTGCGGGCCGCATGGGCAAGCACCCCGCCGGCCGACGATGAGGACGTCTGGTGAACGCGAACGAAGCGGGGCACGCCCGCAAGCGTAGTACATCGAAACGGCGGTCGCGACTCCGCTTCGAGTTGCTGAACGCCTTCGTCGATGGCTCGATGGCGGACCTGACGCGGGCCGAGCTTGCCGCCTGGCTCATCCTCTACCGCGACACGAAGCCCGACGGCACGGCCCGCGCCTCGCTCGACGACATCGCCCGACGTGCCGGCATCGACCGCCAGACCGCGATCGCGGGCCGTCGGGGGCCTGAGCACGCCGGAAGATGCTCCAGGTCATCCGGCGCGGCGGCTTGAACCGAGGCCCCTCGACCTACCGCATCTTCCCCTATCCGATGGAATAATGCTCATGCCGACTGTAGGACATCGGTGTCCCCAGCACTGTAGGCATTTTGCTACCGCCACTGTGGGACACGTGCCCACCATCCCAGAAGCCCCCTTCGGGGGCGACCAGAAGGGGCGTCACCCCTCTGACGGGGGTCGGCCCCCGAAGACCAGAAGCGACTTGATCGTGCATCGACGATCGGTGCGATAATTCATGCACCATGAGCACCAGCAAGCCGCCGTCGCCGATCACCGACATCGCTCCGACGGGCCATCGTCGAGAGCGGGGTGAGCTACAAGGGCCTGTCTCGGGAGACGGGGGTTGCCCGAGCGAGCATCCAGCGGTTCGTTGACCACCGGCAATCCATCCGGCTCGACATGGCCGACCGCCTCGCCGCGTACTTCGGGCTCTCGCTTCAGAAGCAAGGGTAGGGGGAATCATGGGGAGCGTCTTCAAGAAAACCGTCACTCGACCGCTACCGACGGGGGCGGAAGCCATCGTCCGCCAGGGGGTGCGGCTCGCCCGATGGCGGGACGCTCGGGGCAAGGTCCGAACCGCCCCCCTGACGACCGGCCGGGACGGCACCGACCGCATCCGCGATGAGTCGAGCACCTATTTCGCCCGCTACCGCGACGGCAACGGCGTTGTTGTCGAAGTCTCGACCGGGTGCCGGGACAAGGCCGCCGCTCAGCAAGTGCTCGCCGACCTGGAGCGGAAGGCCGAGCGAGTGCGGGCCGGACTTGATCACCCCGGCCGAAGCCCGCACGGCCGAGCACCTGGCGCGGCCCATCGCCGAGCACGTCGCGGCCTACGTCGAGTCGATGAAGGCCCGGGGCGTCGTGACGATGCACCGGGACAACGTCCGCCGCCAGTTAGGGCGGATCATCGCCGACTGCGGCTTCGTCCGCCTCGCCGACCTGAACCGCGAAGCCCTGGAGCGATGGTTGACCAGCGAAACCGGCGAAGGACGCTCGGCCCGATCCCGCAATGCTCACCGCGCCGCCATGCTTGCCTTTGCCAACTGGTGTACCGACCAGAGCATCGGCCGGCTCGCCGTGAATCCGTTCCAGGGGGTGCCGAAGGCCGATGAGAAGGCCGACCCGCGCCGCCGTCGCCGGTCGATGACCGAGGATGAGCTTGCCCGGTTGCTCGACGTGGCCCGCCGTCGCCCCTTGCTCGACGCCCAGACCGTGCGGCGGGGCAAGCGGAAGGGGGAAGCGTGCGCCAACGTCCGCTCCGAAGTGCGAGAACGGCTCGAAGCCGTCGGCCGAGAACGCGCCCTGATTTACAAGACGCTGGTGCTCACGGGACTGCGGAAGGGAGAGTTGGCGAGCCTCACCGTGGGACACCTGCGGTTCGACGGCCCCATCCCGCACATCGAGCTTGACGCGGCCGATGAGAAGAACCGGGAGGGCAACGGCGTCGTCGTGCGAGCCGACCTGACAGAAGACCTCCGTGCTTGGCTCGCCGACCGCCTCGCCGCACTCCAGACGTACGCCCGGCGTCGTGGCGAGCCGATCCCGGCCCGACTCCCGGCCGATGCCCCCGTCTTCGACGTGCCGGCCGGCTTGGTCCGAATCTTCGACCGCGACCTGAAAGCCGCCAGCATCCCGAAGCGGGACGAACGGGGCCGGACGCTCGACGTACATGCACTCAGGACGACGTTCGGCACCCTGCTGAGCCGGGGCGGGGTTCCCTTGCGGACGGCCCAAGCCGCCATGCGGCATTCCGACCCGAGCCTCACGGCCAACGTCTACACCGACCCGAAGCTCTTGGACGTGGCGGGGCGCTCGACCGCCCTCCCGAGCCTACCCCTCGCCGCCGAGCCCGACGCCGCCCGAGGGCGAGCCCGAGCGACGGGGACCGAGGCCACCGGCCGACCGTTCGTTGCACTCCCCGTTGCACTGACCGAGTGCAACGAACGGCAATCGGGGACAACGGGTGGCAAAACGAACAACCCCGACCCTCTTCGGGCCGGGGTGGGTTCGTTCGCCGTAACTGGCTTGTCTGACAGGGACATGGGATTCCTGACAAGCCCTGAATCATCCTGTCTCGATATCGGGGGGAGGAGATTCGAACTCCCGACCTCTAGCACCCCAAGCTAGCGCGCTAACCAGGCTGCGCTACCCCCCGATTGGCTCGTGCACTGAACGACAGATCGAAAGTTGTGCAATCGATCGGCATGTCAGGGCTGGCATTCGTTCCCTGGCGAGCCACCGTAAGACGAGAGACGTTGCACCTGTTCGAGCAGGACAACAGGAATCGGCCGGTTGACCGTCTGACTTTGAGTCGGGCAAGTCGGCCGGCCGAACTGGGGTGTCCCAGGCTTACGGGTCGTCAGAGAACAGAGTAAGATGAAACACGAATTGTGTCAACGTCACTCGGGGCGAGGAGAAAGCCATGTCGTTCGCGGATCGCCTGATGGCGGCCGTCCGGCGGTGTCGGAACGCGGTGCTGGTGGGGATTGACCCCAGGGCCTCTCAGTTGCCGGCGGGGGTTCTCGGCTCGGGTGTCACGGATGCGGAGTCGGTCGCGGATGCGTTCCGGAGTTTTGGACGATCGGTCATTGACGTGGTGGCCCCGCTGGTGCCGGCGGTCAAGTTCCAGAGCGCGTTCTACGAGGCGCTCGGCCCGCGGGCGTCCGCGCTCTGAACGACTCGATGCGTTATGCGTCGCAACGCGGATTGATCGTGATCTTTGACGGCAAGCGGAACGACATCGGGTCCACGGCCGAGGCGTATGCCGAGGGCTATCTGGGGCGGCCTCGCGTTGGCGATCAGCCGTTGCGGTCCTGGGAGGCCGACGCCATCACGGTCAACCCGTATCTCGGGACCGACGGCATCCAGCCGTTCGTGGATGTCGCCGCTCGGGAAGGTGGCGGATTGTTTGTGCTGGTGCGGACAAGTAATCCGTCCGCCGGAGAGTTCCAGGACCTCGATTGTGGGGGGCGGCCCCTGTACCGCCACGTGGCCGAATCGACCGCGCGATGGGCGGCCGATCATCGCGGGGCCTCGGGCTATAGCCTGGTCGGGGCGGTGGTCGGGGCGACGAGCCCCACGCAACTGGCCGAACTGCGCGAGGCGTTGCCGGGCGTGCCGTTTCTCGTGCCGGGATACGGCTCGCAAGGAGGAACAGCGCGTGACGTGGCCGCGGCGTTTGATGAGGATGGGCTCGGTGCTCTGATCAACAACTCCCGAGGGATCATCTTCGCCCACGCGCGGCCGGCCTATCGCGATCGTTATGGAAGCGATTGGCAGCTGCGCGGTCGAGGCCGCCGTGCATGAGATGATCGACGAACTGGCCGCGCACACCAGCGCGGGGCGGCTCCGGTGATGGAGCACGGCAACGGCAACGCCACCTGTCTCACCCGAGAGACAGCTCAGCTCAACCGTTCGCCGCCGTGCGAAATCCGGCGAAGATTTCGCGGACATGAGGTTGATACCAGTTGCGGAACGTGCCGCGACAGAGGTGCCCGGCGGTTGCCCAGGACCCTCCTCGGAGGACCCGATGTGCGCCGTCGAACCAGGCCTGGGAATAGCCTTCGTACGGGAACGGCCGGAACCCGGGATACGGCGCGAACGCGGATGAGGTCCACTCCCAGACCTGGCCGACCATCTCTTCACAGCCTGCTGGACTACGGCCGGCAGCGCTGACGGGTCGGGTTCCCCAGGCGCGACCGTCGGTGTTCGCCTGCTCGAACGTCGGCAGATCGTCGCCCCAGGGGAAGCGGCGGGCACGGCCGAGCGAGGCATCCCAGGTCGCGGCGCGCTCCCACTCGGACTCGGTCGGCAGTCGGCGTCCCGCCCAGCGCGCGAAGGCCTCCGCCTCGTGCTGGGAGACGCCGACGACCGGGTGTCCGGCCAGGGGTGGGCGATTGTCGTACAACTGCGCGGACCATCCAACCACCAGAGGCCGAGCGGGACCAGCCGCGTGGGGCGTTGATGTCGTTCGCGACCCGCCAGCTCCAGCCGTCGGCCGACCACAGTTGCTCAACACGATAGCCGCCCTCCTCAATGA
Source organism: uncultured Isosphaeraceae bacterium (assembly GCA_963779675.1). Taxonomy (GTDB): domain Bacteria; phylum Planctomycetota; class Planctomycetia; order Isosphaerales; family Isosphaeraceae; genus CAVZZM01. The sequence continues at coordinate 201,896 of CAVZZM010000004.1, read as the reverse complement.
ACCGGAGATAGGCCAGTTCAGTCACGGGAGCGCGGGCGATGTGGAATGCGTCGAGATGGACGTTGTGCGGCGTCCGCTCATTGTCGTACGCGAAACCGCGACCGTTGGCACCCTGGATGAAGGAACCGGCCGGCACGTTGACCATCGTGTCGGGCGGCTCGGTCCCCGCCTGCTGGGGATGCCAGCCGTCGGGCCGTCGCGTGCGTTCGTGGGGGAGCATCTGGAGCAAGACGCTCATGATCTCCTGATGCTGACGCTCGTGCTCGTAGACGAGCCAGCCGACATAACCATCGCGGAGCAGGGGGTTCGGATGGTCCGGGGACGCCCTTGTGAGCACTTCCAGGACGGCGTCGCGAACCTGTTCGGCGTAGCCCAGCAGTTCGGCCCGAGAGGGCAGGTGGACGCGGTTGGTCTTCGGGTTCACCCGGGGGTCGAACAGGCGGTCGTACGTCGGCTCCGGCGAACTTCGGCCATCCGCCCGGCTCAGAACCCAGAATGCCTCGTATGACGCGATGTGTCCGAGGTGCCAGCGGAGCGGGCTGAATTCCGGGTTCAGGCTACGGTTGAGGTCGTCGTCCTCCACCAGGTCGATCAGTTCGAGCGTCCTCAGTCGGGCCTCGGCGAGCAGGTCCGAAAGGGCCTCGGGTTCCGTCAACGTCGCAACATCACGCATGATCTATTCAGGTTCCGTCGAGAGTCTCGTCCTGTCTTATGGCCGGGGGCGCCGATCGCAAGACGTTGTATCCGGTCGTGAAATGGGGAGCAACCGTTCGCAAGCAGTTTGGGGGCCATTGCATCGAGTTCCCGTGTTGACGGGTGGAACTCAGACGGATCTGGGGAATGGGGCACCGTCGAGGCCCCAGGGTACGGAGGGCCTGAACGGAAATGTTGGGAGGCAGGGCGCCGAGATGTGGTGGTGAGCGGGGCCCCGAGCGGCGAACTCGGTCAGTCGCGCGAGGCATGAAGCCGAGCGACAAGGTCCGGCACGATCGACCCGGCTGGCCCGTACAGGCCGATGGTGGCCGAACCGCTGGCCGGGGTTGGATCAAGGTTGATCTCGATGACCGCGCAACGCGAACCTCTCGGCCGATGGATCAACCCGGCGGCCGGGTAGACCACCGCGCTGGTGCCGACGACGAGAATCACATCGGCACCCGCGACGGCCTCCTCCGCGGCGCCAGGCATCCGCCGGCAGCGTCTCCCCGAACCAGACGACGGCGGGGCGCATCAGGGCAGCACAAAAGTCGCACGAGGGCAGGGGAGGCAGCGCCTCGACGCCGCGGTCGTCCGTGCGTTCACATCCCGAGCAGCGGATTTCGCAGAGGTTGCCGTGGAGCTCGATGACGTCGCGGCTCCCGGCACGCTGGTGGAGGCGATCGACGTTCTGGGTGACGAGCGACAGCCGAGGGACCATGCCGGCCAGCTCGGCGAGGGCCCGGTGAGCGGGGTTGGGCTCGGCCCCCGCGACGATCGCGCGTCGCCAGTGATAGAACTCCCAGACGGTCGCTGGATCGGCGGCGAACGCCTCGGGGGTGGCGAGGCTCAACGGGTCGCGGCCGCGCCACAGGCCGCCGGCGCCCCGGAACGTCGGGATGCCGCTCTCGGCCGAGACGCCCGCTCCAGTCAGCACGACCACGTGCCGGGCTGGCCAGCCGCGCGGCGGCCCGGTCAAGGTCCGCGTGCGGAACCGTCACGATGTCACCTCGCGATCGGATCGGTCCGCTCACAACTCGGGCAGCGAGCCACGCCGCACGGCCCGGAACACGAAGAACGCCCCGGTCCCAAACAGGATGAAGGGCATCGCCATCATGAACAGGATGCTGTAGGTGTACCCGTCCTGTAGCCGCGCGGCGTCGCCGCTCTGGCTGGCGAGCGCCTCCTTACAATTGGGGCACGCCGAGGCGTCACCGACCATCCAGAAGGCCAGCACGAGAACCATCAGCGGAAGGAACCACCGGAAGAACGATCGGGTCATGGGTGGAGACTCCTCGGGATCGAATCGCGACCTGGCCCGAACCCTCAGCCCACTCCCAGGGAGGTCGGTACGTCAAGCTGATAGAGCATCAGGTAGACCACGACGCCGGTGATCGAAACGTAGAGCCAGACCGGAAACGTGATCCGGGCGATTCGCGCGTGACGGTCGAACCGGCGGCGGATCGCCCGGGAAATCGTCAGCAGGATCAGCGGCAAGGCCGCGGCGGCCAGCACGACGTGGGAAATCAGGATCGTGAAGTACGCCCATCGCAACACGCCAACGCCCTGGAACGGCACGCCGCCGCCGATCTTCGCATGGTAAACCAGATAGCACGCCAGGAACACCGCCGAGACCGCCACGGTCGTCGCCATGCAATACGCGTGCGCTCGCCAGCGCCCCGTTCGGATGAGGACCAGGCCGGTCACGAGCAGGACCGTCGCGAGGCCGTTGAGCGAGGCGTTGACCGCCGGCAGCCGCGTGACCCAGCCGATGTCGAGCCGCTTCGCGCCTCGACCAGCGCCGAGAGTTCGTCCGGGGCCTCGGCGGCGTACAGGCCGACGAGCCGGTTTCCGCGATCGACCAGGGCGAGCTTCTCACTGTGGGCGATGTCCATCAACTCGAACCGGGGGTCGGCGGGGTCCATCGGCGCGACGCCGAGCTTGAACCCCTCGCGGATCAGCGCGTAGGTTTCCGCCTGCGGGCCGGTCAGGAACCACCAGCGGTCGGGGTCGGCGTCGAAGGTCTCGGCATAACCGCTGAGAACCTCGGGGGTGTCGTGCTGGGGATCGACGGAGATGCTGACCAGCCGCACCCCCGTCCCTGAGAGCTTATCCTGGAGGCCCTTCATCACCGTCGTGATCCGGGGGCAGGAGAGCTTGCAACGCGTGAAGACGAACGAGGCAACCCACACGCGGCCGGCCAGGTCGGCGTCGGTCACGGCGCGGCCGGATCGCTCGTGGAACTCGAACGGCCCGAGCGGCGGGTAGATGCCCTCCAGGTCGTGTGCGGCACGCACGGACTTCGGCGGAGGGACCTGCGTCGCCACCAGCCCGGAGACGAGCACGGTCCCCAGGACGGTCAATAATCCGATGCGGTACTGGCGATACACGGCGATATCCGGGGGAGGGCAATGGCGGGGTGGAGACACGCCCCAGGCCCTTCGAGGCGCCGGGAGAACGTCGGTCAGACGGGGAACACGGCCCGCAGCACGCCCTCGCCGACGGTCGAAAGCGTGTCGGGGGCGTGGAGGCCGATGTCGGGATACAACGTGAGCACCAGGGCCGTGGCCAGGAAGCCCGCGGGCACCAGGGGGATGTAGACCCAGCGGCCCTCGAACTTCAGGTGCATGAAGAACATCGCGACCAGGGTCGCCTTGGCCGTCGCCAGGCCCATCAGGCCCAGGACCAGCGCGAGAAAGTGCTCCTGGAGCAGCATCGCGTAGCCGTATTCGAGGACCGTGAAGACCAGCAGCGTGCCGAAGACCTTCAGATAGGTCGAGTTGTGGGACTCGATCTCCTGGTGCTGGTCGTAGCTCAGGGGTTCGTTCGCGCGGGACATGGTCGTCGTTCTCCTTCCTCTCGACGGCTCGCTCGCGACCATAACGGTCAGATCAGGTAAACGACCGTGAACAGGATGATCCAGACCAGGTCGACGAAGTGCCAGTACAGGCCCACCAATTCGACCGGGCTGTGGTGGCCCCTCGTGTAGGACCCGAACAGCGCCCGCAGGAAGAGGACCGTCAGCGCGACCAGGCCGGCCGCGACGTGTGCCCCGTGGAACCCGGTCATCGTGAAGAAGCACGAGGCGAACAGGCTCACATCCGGCGTGAAGTGGCCCGTTGGGCTGATGCCCTGGGGATACAGATGCTCGAACATCAGTTGCCGGTACTCGTACACCTGGATGCCCAGGAACGTCCCGCCGATCAGCAGGGTCAGGCCGAGATACAGTACCAACCGCCAGCGCTGCCCGCGCTGAATGGCCGAAAGCGCCAGGACCATTGTCAGCGACGAACAGATCAGGATGAACGTGTTGACCGCGGTCAGGTCGATGCTGAGCGGGTTCGTGGCGGTGTCGTAGGGCCGGGGCCAGGCGTCGGTACGCATCGCGATGGGCTCGACCCGCGCCCCGGCGGACTCCAGCTCGCCGACGAGCAGTTCGGCACGGCCTCTCGGCATGCCAGGGACGATGGCATGGCCGGCGGCGACCAGATGTTCGATCTGGTCCGCGTTGAGCCGGGAATGGGCCGCGATGATCGGTGCCACGATCGCGGCGACACGGGCCGGATCGTCCCCGGCGGAGGTGATCCGGAGGCCCCGGTAGTCGGCGGACCTGTCGGCGGCGGCCAGGGGGCTTCCCGGCGGGAACAGGTTGCTGTACGCCGTCGGTGGGCTACCGGCCCGCAGGACGATGTACGAACCGATCAGGCCGGTGAAGAACATCACCTCGGTGGCCAGGAAGAGCCAGAGGGCCACCTTGCCCGGCGTCACCGGGTGGACTTGCCGGAGCCGGCCGACGTCATCGGCCCCGGTGCGTGGGCGGTCGCCCTGTCGGTGTTCCGGCATCGAGGGAGCGTGGGCCATCGCGTCTCTCTTCTTGTAGGATGGGCAACCCAACCATCTTATGAACAGAAGATGGTGGGCGCCGCCCACCCTACGGGATCATCAGGTCTCGGCCGAGGGAGGTCAAACCGGCATCGGGTTCAACATCAGAAGCAACAGGATCGCCGGCAGATAGAGGAACGACGCACCCATGAGCCGCCGGGCGGGGCGGTCGCCGACATTCGACCAGAACCGCGCGGCGGTCGCCAGGTAGTACAGACTCAGGGCCAGAGCGCCGGCGAAGTACCAAACTCCGGCCAGGCCGATAACGGTCGGCAAGAGCGCGGCGGGGACCAGGGCGAGGGCATGGGCCGTCGCCTGACGGCCGGTTAGCACGCCCGAGGGATCGACGATCGGCAGCATTTTCAGTCCGCCACGGGCATAGTCCTCGCGATAGACCCAGGCAATTGCCAGGAAGTGGGGGAACTGCCAGAGGAAGACGATCAGGAACAGCGTCCAGGCCTCGATGCCGAACCGGCCGGTTGCCGCCGCCCAGCCGATGACCGGTGGCAGAGCGCCGGGGACCGCGCCGATGGCGGTGTTCAGCGTCGTCCGGGGCTTCAGCGGCGTGTAGACCAGCACATACAGGAGAAACGTGGCCGCGGCTACCGGCATGCCCAGCCAGTGAGGAGCCAGCAGCAACAGGGCAAGTCCGACGATAGTCAGGCCCGAGCCGAAGACGGCGGCCTCGACGACCGACACCCGTCCACTGGGCAGGGGCCGCGCGGGTCCGCCGCATCTTCGCGTCCCGGTCGCGCTCGAGGACCTGGTTCCAGGCGCTGGCGCCGGCGGCCACCAGGCCGGTGCCGACCAGCGTGATCAGTAGCGACACTGGGTGTGTGGCGCCTCGGTTGCCGAGCAGGTAGCCGACGGCCACCGTCATGAGGACCATCACGACGATCCTCGGCTTGGTCAGCTCGATCAAGGCGGCCAGCTTGCCACGATCGGCGGTGATCGGGTCGAGCCCGACCGGGGCGGCCGATCGCGGCAACGTCGGGGACAGGGGCGAGACCGCGACGCTTTTCAAGGTGCTCATGCCACCGCCTCCAGGTCGCGGGGGATTGTCGTGGACGTGGGTGTGTCGGGGGCATCGCCGGCCGTTGGCCGGTTGAGTTCTCGGTACGATCGCATCGCGAGCACGACGGCCGAGGCCAGCAGCAACGCCCCGACCCCCTGATGGGCGATTCGGACGGCCGCCTGCGACGGCCAGACCGGCCGGGGGATGCCATCAAAGGGCCGCAGCAGCCACCAGGCCGCCACGCCCAGCAGCAACTGCGCGACCACCATCACTTGCAGCATGCGAGCGGCCGGGGCCAGTTCGGGAGCCTCGTCCCGTCGACGCAGGGCCATGCTGGCTGTCGCGGCGGCGTAAAGTCCGACGACGACGGCGAACCCCGCGTGTGAGGCCAGCGCATCGGGACTTCCATAATGCCGTAACCAGGCCCCGACCACGATCTGGGCGAGGACCAGGATCAGGACGGCCGACGCGTGCCACCGCAGGCGTGAGGTGTCGGTGATGTAACGGCTCGGGCGGCCCCAACGGCGGCCGGTCAGCACGCACAGGGCGACCATCAACCCGAAGAACGCCTGCGCCGTGCAACCGTGGAGGAACGCCAGGTCGGTCGAGTTGAGCCGTACTCGGTAGCCTCCCAGCACGCCCTGGCCGATCACGGCCGCCAGCGCGAACCAGACCAGGCCCAGCCGGGCTCGTCTCTGGAACAGGCCGAACCAGGCCGCCAGAATGAGGCTCGACGCCCCGACCAGCGTCAGCCCGGCGAAGAACGGATTGAGCCCGCCGGGCATTACCCCCGACGGCAACACCAGGGGCAGGAAGCCGATCCCCAGGGCCGCGACGATCGTCGTCACGGCGGCCTGCGCCCGGACCTCCGCCAGGGTGGTCCCGATCATCAGGGCGATGCACGCCAGGCCGACGACCGTGCCGTAGAGGCGGTGGCTGTGTTCAAGGAACACTCCCCACGACGACTCCAGGAAGTTGTACAGGAACATGTTGACGCCGAAGGTGGTCGGCCAGTCGGGGACCGCCATGCCGACCCGGTAGACCGTCACCGAGCCGCCGACCAGCAGCAGCGGCCATGTACACGCGGCGGCGAGCAACGCCGCCGCGTGCGGACCGCGGCGGTATCGTCGCGTGTCGGTGATCGTCGTGTCGTGAAGTGAAGTCATCGCGAGCGCGGGGTTGGTGTTGATGTTCTTTCGAGGGACGATTCGCTCGATTCTCGGGATCGTGGCGAAGACGCGGGAAAGCCGCGGCCAGCTCAGGCCATGATGGGGTCCATCGGGCCGGCCTCGACGGGCCGGGGCTGGGTCTGGGGCAGGAAGTCCTCGTCCGCGCCCGGCACGCTGTACTCGTAGGCCGGGTGGTAGACGGTCGGGATCCGTTCGAAGTTGTAGTGGGGAGGGGGCGAGGTTGTCGTCCACTCCAACGTGTTGGCGTGCCAGGGGTTGTCGCCCGCCTTGCGGCCCGCGAACAGGCTGACGGTGAAATTGTAGATGAGGATCAACTGCGTGACGCCCAGGGCCAGCGCGCTGATGGTCATGACCTCGTTCATCCACTCGACGGCGGGGTTGCGCAGGAACTCGTAGATCGCCGGGTCGGCGATCCGCCGCGGGTGGCCACGCAGGCCGATGATGTGCATCAGGAAGAACGTGCCGTTGTAGAACAGGAACGTCAGGAAGAAGTGGATCTTCCCGAGCGTCTCGTTCATGAGCCGGCCGAACATCTTCGGATACCAGTAGTACAGCGCGGCGAACAGCCCGAAGGTGCTGCCGCCGAACAGGACGTAGTGAATGTGCGCGACGATGAAATACGTGTCGTGAATGTGGATGTCTACCGGCGTGGCCGCCATGAAGATCCCCGACAGGCCGCCGATGATGAACATCGCCACGAAGGCCACCGCGTTCAGCATCGCGGAGGTGAAGTGGATGTTTCCGCCCCACATCGTGCCGATCCAGTTGAACACCTTGATCGCCGACGGTACGGAGATCAGCATCGTCGAGAGCATGAATGTCGCCCCGATCGCGGGGTTCATGCCCGACTGAAACATGTGGTGGCCCCAGACGAGGAAGCCCAAGAACGAGATTGCCCCGAGGGCGTAGACCATCGGCTTGTAGCCGAAGAGCGGCTTGCGGCTGAAGGTTGAGATGATGTCCGAGACCATGCCCATCGTCGGCAGGATCATGATGTACACCGCCGGGTGGCTGTAGAACCAGAACAGGTGTTGCCACAACAGCGGCTGGCCGCCACCGGCGATGGCCGGACTATTGGCCACCGTCCAGGCGGCCGGCGCGAAGAAGTTCGTGCCCACGATCCGGTCGAGAAGCTGCATGACCAGGGCCGCCGTCAGGACCGGCAGGGCGAACGCCTGGAGCAGCGCCGTGATGAACAGCCCCCAGACGGTCATCGGCAGCCGAAACATCGTCATGCCGGGGGCCCGCAGCATCACGATGGTGGTGATGTAGTTGATCGATCCCATGATCGAGGAGACACCGACACTCAGGATCGCCAGTAGCCAGTAGGTCTGTCCGCCCCACTGGCCCCACGATCCCGGCGTCGAGGACAGCGAGCTCGCCAGCGTCGGGTAGCTGGTCCAGCCTGCCTCGGGCGCGCCTCCGGGGGCGTAGAACGAGTACAGGATCAGGATGAAGCCCGGCCAGAGGACCCAGTACGAGAGCATGTTGAGCCTCGGGAACGCCATGTCCCGGGCGCCGATCATCAGCGGGATCAGGAAGTTTCCGAGGGCGCCGGTCAGCAGCGGGATGATCACGAAGAAGATCATGATCGTCGCGTGCATCGTGAACAGCTTGTTGTAGAACTCCGGCGGCATCTGTCCGCCGGTCTTCCACTGGCTCTCCATCAAGGTGCTGAGGATCGGGATGTTCGACCACGGCCAGGCCAACTGCCAGCGGACGGCCAGGGCCAGCAACCCGCCGATGATGAAAAAGAGCAGCCCCGAGAACAGGAACTGCAAGCCGATGACCTTGTGGTCGGTCGCGAAGACGTAGCGAAACAGAGGGTTTCGGGGCGCCGGGTGCGGGCCGGGGTCGTCGGGGTTCCGGTGACTGTGTCCGAACGGTTCGGAGGCCGTGGCGGCGTACTCGGCAGGCACCGCGCCGTGGCGCGTGCCCGTTCCCGTTTTCATCCCCGTGGCCGGTTCCCTTGCCGGTGTGCTCGGTGCTCATGGCGCTATCGGTCCTCCCCCCGGGCGACATCGGTGTCGGTGTTCGTGGCGGCGGCCACCTGAGCATCGCCGCCGAGCCGGTCGGCCGACTGGGCCCGCAACGCCGCGCTCATCCAGCGGTCGAAGTCCCCCCGCGACTCGTAGATGGTCACGGTCCCGCGCATCTTGTAGTGGCCCCAGCCGCACAGTTCGGCGCAAACCAGCTCGTACTGGCCGGCACGGTCGGAGTCGAACCAGACCGGGATGGTGAGCCCTGGCACGGCGTCCTGCTTGATCCGCATCTGGGGCAGGAAGAACGAATGGATGACGTCCTGCGACTTCAGCAAGATCGTCACCGGCTCGTCCTTGACCATGCGCAGGTCGTTGACGGTGTGCAGGTCGTCCTCCGTGCCGAGCAGGCCGTCCGGCCCAGCGTAGCGGATCACCCACTGGAACTGGCGGCCGGAGACCTCCGCCAGGGCGGGCCTTGGGACGCGCCGAGGCGAACTTGGCGTCGGCCCAGGTGCCCATCTGGTAGAGCGTGATGAACACCAGGATGCCCGCCGGGATGATCGTCCAGATCAGTTCGAGACGCTTGCTGCCGTGAGTGTAGACGGCCGTCCGACCCGGGCGCGTCGAGTACCGCCAGGCGGCCCAGACGAGCCCCATCTGGGTGAGGAGGAATGTGATGCCGGTGATCCAGAGGATCACCAGAAACAGGTGGTCGATCTCGCGACCCAGGGTCGAGGGATTGCGCAGCAGCCACCAGTCCGCATCGTACGGCGCGTAGAGGAACGCGCCGGTGCAGGCGAGGGCGACCAGCAGGAACAACAGGCTCCAATATCGCACGTGATCGCTCTCCCGGGTCGTTCTCGCTCGCTCGATTCCACGGCGGTGTTGCGACAGGCGGCCTTGCCGCGAAGGTACGGGACCGATCGAGGTCGGTCAGCGGCGGGCGACGGCGCCGCCGTCGGTCCTGGCGGGCGGGGGCACGTCCTCGAGCAGTTCGGGCTGATAGGGCAAGGCCAGCACGAAGTTGACGAGGTCCCAGATCTGCTCCGGTTTCAGCAGGGTCGAGTGGGCCGGCATCTTGGCGCCGTAGATCCCGTTGTGAATCCGCCAGTAGATGTCCAGCGGCCGACGGCCTCCCTTGTACGCGGTGCGTTCCCCGTCGTTGAGGTTCGCCGGACGGAGCGGGTCGCCCCAGTCATCGAGTGAGCCATCGACCCAGAGCTTCTGGGTCGCCTCGTCGAACGAGTCGATCGACTTGCCACGGAAAACGACGTCGTAGAAGACCTCCGGCGCGACGAAGCTCTCCCCGTCCCCCCGGCCCTGGTTGCCGTGGCAGGACGCGCACTGGAGCTTCTCGGTCGTGCGGCCCAGGTACAGCTCGCGGCCCCGGGCCAGGCTCTCCGGCGTCGGTTCGACCCGGGCGATCGGCGGGTCCACGACGAACGAGTCGGCTTGCTCCCACTGGCCGAAGACGGCGAGCAGGACGTCCTCGATGTCAAACTCGAAGTCCTCGCGAAACGTGTCGGCGTGCTCCTCGTCGGTCAGGGTCGCCGTCAGGATCAGGCCCTGCTCAACCTGCCCTCGCATGCTCAGGAACATCGTGTAGTCGAGCACCTGCTCGATCTGCTGCGGGGTCATCAGCGCCTCGAAGGAGGGCATCGACGAGTTCGGGATGCCCTTGACGAGGGTCCGACGCAGGTCGTCGCGGGTCGGCTTGCCGCTACCGGCCGTTGAGGCGAACTTGAAGAGGCCCTGGCGGAAGTCGCGCGGCTTGGGCCAGAGGAACGCCGCCGTCGGTCCCTCGCCGTCTCCCGAAAGACCGTGGCAATGCAGGCAGTTCTTGCGATAGAGCTCGAACCCGCCCTCAAGCCGCTGCTCCTTACCGGTCAAGGAATTACGATACTTGGGGACCTCGACCTTCCCCGGCTGACCGTCGTCCCCTTCCACGACGAAGCGGCTGGCGAGGTAGATGCCCCCGCCGGGCAACGGAGCATCGGTCGGCACTCGCATCACGCGCGGGTTGGGGCCGAACAGGTCGTCAAGCGTCGTCTCGACCTCGGCCTGTAGCTTCGGCATGTCCTTGAGCTGCTCGTCGAGCTGCGGGCTCCGAGCATAGGACAGCGGCTTGGTCTGGATCACGTCTCCGCAACCGGTCAGCATAGCGGCGACCGCGACCAGCACGGCCAGGCGAATCCCCGTCATCACGCCCATGATCCTCCCCGTGCCCGCGCCCAACCGGCGGATGGCCTCGATCGCGAACTCAGCCCTCTCCACGCCCCGATGGACGTGGCCCCAGTGGTCGATTCGGGTCTGTGACCGTCCGAGGGAGGGTTCAGGCGGGGTCGAGGTCCGGTCGGTGGGAAGCGGGAGGTCCTTGTCGCGTCGCGGAACCGCTTCGAACCCAGGTCAGCCTGGCGGGGCCGGCCCAGTTCCTTCCGAGAAGACGTTATGGTAGCGGTCTTCGCCGCAACCCTCAAGGGCCCCAGGTATTTCGTTTCTTACAATATTTTCGAAATGATCGCAAAATCCGAATGCTCCGCGCGTGGGATGGCCCCCTAAGAACCGTTGCTTGTTCGGGTTCGGCTCAATCTGGACCAAGTCACGGACCGATTCTCTATTCTATGGAGCAGCACGTACCGATATCGGCCGATCCTCGGACGCGAGCGCGATCACGGGCGCGAATGCGACGGCTGACCACCGGCCGGGGCGGTCGTCGCGACCGTTATCTGGACGAGTTCGGGGATGACGAACGCGACTCCTACTGGCGGCAAACGCGGCAACCGCTGGTGAACCTGTTGTTCGTGGTCCCTTTGATCGTCGCCTATGAGGTCGGAGTTCGGCAATTCGGGGCGGGAGCGATTTCCGCCAGGACCGGGGTCGATCACTGGATCGGCGAGGTCGCGAAGTCTGTCGGACTTGGCGAATCTTCCCTGCTGCCGTGGGCGGTTGTCGGCATTCTGACGGTCTGGCTGCTGGCCTCGGGACCGTGGGCCTGGCGGGCCCGGCCGTCCTGGCTGCTGGGCATGGCGATCGAAAGTGTGGTCCTGGGCATCGCGCTGATCGGGCTCAGCCGTCTGGTGGACCGGGGGTTCGGCTGGCTCGATCAAAACCCGATCATGCTGTCGGCCAGTCCCTTTTTCCCCGGGCTCGACGCGACGCTCCTGCCGATACTCGGTTTCCTCGGGGCGGGCCTTTACGAGGAGGCCGTGTTCCGGCTTGCGCTTTTGCCGCTTTTGTACTGGATTCTGCGGATCGTCCAGGCGCCGGAGCTTCTCGCCGGGACATTGGCCATCACCGGTTCGGCCGCCGCCTTCTCGATCGCCCATCACGTCGGCCCGCACGGCGATCCGTTCACCCTGTACGTCTTCGCCTTTCGCTGGCTTGCCGGTGTCGCATTCGCCTGGATCTTCGTGGTGCGCGGCTTCGGAATCGTGGTCGGCACCCACATTGCATACGATTTATTCATTGGATACGCTGGTTGAGGCGCCTGACCATCGCGCCGGCGTTATCGGAACAAGCCGCATTCCCGATTCCAGCGGACGCGATCAGGAGCAAGCCGGCCCGTGCGCATCGTTCACCTGTCCGACATCCACATCTGGCGCTACACCTGGAACCCTCGTCGGCTGTTGAGCAAGCGGGCACTCGGAATCGCCGAACTGTTGCGCGGCCGAGCACGCAAGTTCCTCCTGGAACGGCTCGATCCGGTCGTCAAACGCGTCCAGGAGTTGCAACCGGACCATATCCTGATCACCGGCGACCTGACAACGACCGCCTTACCGGCTGAGTTCCAGGAAGCGAAACGGGCGCTGCGCGACCTGCTCAACGAACCGGAACGGGTGACGATCGTGCCGGGCAACCACGATCGCTACACCGGGAACTCGGTGCGTGCCCGCAAGTTCGAGGCGACCTTCGGCGCCTACATGCCCTCGATCCTGTTCCCCTGGTATCGGCGATTGGATCCCGAGACGGCAATCCTTGGCCTGGACCCCACACGCTCTCATATCTCGGCGCGAGGCTACCTGCCACCCGACCAGTTGGAGCGGGCGCGATCGCTGACGGCCGATGCCAACGTCCGGCCTCAACGCCTGATCGTCGCGTGCCATTATCCCCTGGCTGCCCCTCCCGCCTACCAGGGCGAACTGAATGCCAAGCGGATGAAGAACGCCCCCGAGGTTCGTGACTGGGCCGCCACGATGGGCCGGCACCTGTGGTGCTGCGGCCATGTCCATGCCGCCTGGGCGTTCTCGCCGCCGGACCTGCCGGATCAACTCTGCCTGAACTCCGGCGCCCCGTTGTTGCACGACCCGAAGGGGCTACGCCTGCCCGGCTTCCTGGAAACCCGGCTCGACGGCCCACGAGTCACGGTCACGCACCACGCCTGGCACGGCCAGGACTGGGTGAGCGTCCCGTTGCACGAGGACGCCCACTTCTTCGAGGGTGCCTCGACGAGGTCGAGGCGCGATCCTCCCTCGAATCGTAGGGCCGTGACCTCCCGGTCGAGGTCGACGCGCGCGACGCCGGTCCCGAGGAGTTGGGCTCAGGCCCTTTGGTGGGCAAGACGGATCAGCGCGCGGGCGCGGGACAGGGCACGGTCCTTCTCCTCCTGCTGGGCGTCGGAGGTGGTGACGGTGGCGCGGCGCCTGCTCGAGCTCCTCGCCGGCTCGGGCCGCGTCGATCTGATCGACCGGGATCGCCCGGCTCGTCAGGACGGTGACGACATCGTCGCGGACCTGGGCGAAGCCACCGTCAATGAAGTACAGGCGGCTGGTCGAGCCGTTCCGTGCCCGCAGGGCGCCATACCCGAGCCGGCCGATCAGGGGGCGCGGCCCGGCAGGACGCCCAGCTCCCCGTCGTGGAGCGGCAGGGCCACGAACTGCACCGGCTCGTCCAGCAAGGTGCGTTCGGGGGTGACGACCACGCATTGCAGGGTGCCGGGGACGTTGGGCTTGCCCTTCGGCGGTTTCGGGGCCTCGCCGGCGAACTCGGGGTCGAGAGTGGTGGTCGGGCTGGTGGCCATGGGCCGCGGGGCCTCCTGGGCGTCGTGGTCCGTGCGAGTGCGTCATCCGCGAAGGGTGGTTGGAGCGGGCCGGAAACCACCCGATTGCGACGGGTTGTCGAGGTGGGTTCCAGATGGCTCCACCCACTTGGCTGCGACGGCTGCCCGGCTCAGCGGGCCATCTTCTTGGCCTGCTCCTCGGCTTCCTCGACGGCGCCGACGTAGCGGAAGGCCCCGACTGGCAAGTGGTCCCACTTGCCGTCGCAGATCTCGCGGAACGAGCGGATCGACTCGGCCAGCGTGGTGTAGCGGCCTTCCTTGCCGGTGAAGACCTCGGCGACGATGAACGGCTGCGAGAGGAAGACCTCGATCCGGCGGCGCCCGCTCGACCAGGAGCTTGTCCTCTTCCGACAGCTCGTCGATGCCGAGAATGGCGATGATGTCGCGGAGTTCCTTGTAGCGCTGGAGGATCGACTGCACCCGACGGGCGACCTCGTAGTGCTCCTGGCCGACATACTGCGGGTCGAGGATGCGGCTGGTCGAGCCCAGCGGGTCAACCGCCGGATAAATCCCCTTCTCGGAGATCGACCGCGAGAGGACGATGAAGGCGTCGAGGAAGCCGAAGGTCGTGGCCGGGGCCGGGTCGGTCAGGTCGTCGGCCGGGACGTACACGGCCTGCACCGAGGTGACGGCCCCCTTGTTCGTCGAGGTGATCCGCTCCTGCAGGGCACCCATCTCGGTGGCCAGCGTCGGCTGGTAACCGACGTTCGACGGCATCCGTCCCAGCAGGGCCGAGACCTCGGAACCCGCCTGACTGAACCGGAAGATGTTGTCGATGAACAGCAGGGTGTCCGCCCCGGTGGCGTCGCGGAACCACTCGGCCGAGGTCAGGGCCGACAGGGCCACCCGCAACCGGGCGCCCGGCGGCTCGTTCATCTGGCCGAAGTACATCACCGTGGAGTCGATGACGCTCTTGCCGGTGTTGCCGATCTTGGTTTCCTGCATCTCCAGCCAGAGGTCGTTGCCTTCCCGGGTCCGCTCGCCGACACCGGCGAAGACCGAGAAGCCGCTATGGACCTTGGCGATGCGGGCGATCAGCTCGGTGAGGATGACCGTCTTGCCCAGTCCGGCCCCGCCGAACAGGCCGATCTTGCCGCCGCGGACGAACGGGGTCAGCAGGTCGATGACCTTGATGCCCGTCTCGAACACCTCGGTCTTCGGCGACAGGTCGGCGAAGGCCGGCGGATCACGGTGGATCGGCCATTGCTCCTCAGCGGTGACCGGCCCCCGGCCGTCGATCGGGCGGCCCAGCAGGTTGAAGACCCGCCCCAGCGTCTCCTTGCCGACCGGCACGCTGACCGGCCCGCCGGTATCGACGACCGGCATGCCGCGCACCAGCCCGTCGGTCGACCCCAACGCCACGCAGCGGACGCGGTTGCCGCCCAGGTGCTGCTGCACCTCGCCGACCAGGTTGATGGAGACCCCCTTCTCGACGGAATCGATCGTCAACGCGTTGTAGATGTCCGGCAGGTGCCCCTCGTCGAACTCGGCGTCGAAGGTCGAGCCGATCACCTGGGCGATCCGGCCGGTGGCGGTGGCAGTGGCCATGAGCAAAACCCCTTCTGGGTGGTCGGTCAATCAATCGTTCGAATTCACCACGGAGACACGGAGGGCACGGAGCAGAGAAGAAGAGAAGAAGAGGGGGACAGAAATTGAGTCAAACATCGAAATAGTTTGATTCGGCATGTTTTGGATTTTCCTCCTCTTGGCTTCTCCGTGCCCTCCGTGTCTCCGTGGTGAATCCGAGGGTGGGGAACCCGTCTTCTCACTCCAGGGCGGCGGCGCCGCCGATGATCTCGGCCAGTTCGCGGGTGATCTGGGACTGTCGGGCCCGGTTGTACTGTCGGGTGAGCGACCGGGTCATGTCGTCGGCCGCCTCGGTCGCGCCCTTCATGGCGACCATGCGGGCGATTTGCTCGCTGACGGCCGCGTCGAGGAAGCTCTTGAACAGGCGAACCTTGAACGAGACGGGCACGAGCTCTTCGAGAATGCTCTGGGCGTCGGGCAGGAACTCGTAGGGGGTGCGCAGACGCGCGTGGGTTCGACTCAGCAGCCTCGGGAGGCGCATCCTCGATCCCCGCGCCCGGGGCCGTCATGGGAAGCAGTGTCTCGATCGTCGGCACCTGTCGGGACGAGCTGAGGAACTTCGTATAGACGACATCGAGACGATCGAGCTTCCCGTCGAGGTACGCGGCGATGTACGTATTGGCCAGCGCTTCAACTTCGTGGAACTGGGGCTTGTCCTCGAACCGGGTGTAGGTCGCATCCAGCGGGATGCCCCGGAACCGGCAGAACGCGATGCCCCGCTTGCCGACCATCTCGACCCGTTGCGTGATCCCCTCGACCCCCAGTTCCTGATACCGCCGGGCGGCCATCCGCAAGACGTTTCCATTATAGCCCCCGGCGAGGCCGCGGTTGCTGGTCAGGACCAGCAAGGTCGCGTTCTGGACCGGCTCGTGCTCCTGGAGCAGCGGATGGGAGATGTCCGAGCCCGCCATCGCGCCCAGGTCGGCGACCAGCTCGGCGATCTTGCGGGTATAGGCCTCCGCCTCCACCGCGCGGTCGAGGGCCTTGCGGTACCGCGCCGTGGCGATCAGTTCCATCGTCCGGGTGATCTTCCGGATGTTCTGGATCGACTTCCGACGCTTGATGATCGCACGGGCCTTGGCCATCGTTGAGACTCACTCAAATGAGACAATCAGGCCGTCGGGCCCCGGTATGTGAACAATAACGTCTCAATGCAGCCCGTCGGAAACTCGTGAGGTTCGTCCCGAGGATCGAACCCGAACTGGATCAGCGTGTCGTGCAGTTCCCGAGGGGACGAACCGGCTTGCCTGAGCCAGAAATCATTGAACTCGCAGAGGATGGCCTTGATCCGACCGGACCGCAACGAGTTTTCGCCCCCGCTGAGCACCCGCGGCTCATGCCCTTCGACGTCCATCTTGAGCAGATCGACCGAGCCGACGTCCCAATCGTCGAGGCACTGGTCGAGGGTACGAACCGGCACCATGACCTTGCGTCCCATTTCCGCATGTTCGACCATCGTGGGCGAGTTGTTGTGCAAGTGCTCCGATGGTAAATAAAGCGGAAGCTCTCCCGGATGGTCACTCAGGCCGATGTTGTGGATCTCAACCCCGAGATGGTTCTCCGCGACGGACGATTCGAGCTGGGCAAAGGTCCCGGGGCCAGGCTCCACCGCGAAAACCCGACCCGCAGGGCCGACAATCGACGCGGCCAGGAACGTGAAATAACCGATGTTCGCGCCGATGTCGACGAAGGTCATGCCCGGTCGTAGCCAGTTCAACACCGTCCTCGTCTCAGAGGGCTCGTAGGTTCCCAGGTAGATGTTTCTCTGAATGTGGTCATCCAGTTCCAGGTTCAACCTGTAGCCGAACACCCGCGCGTTCTTGCGGCCGCTGGGAGAGACCAGAGGCCCGAGCAAACGCCCCTTCCCCCGAAACCGGAGCGGTCGAAGAGCATCGATCAGCGGATCGACGAACATGGCGACCTCCCCGGGCGGGCCTGCTGGTTCCGTTCACGCACGGGCGCCGGCCATCGCGGACTTGGCCTCGGCGGGGCGGAAGCGTTGCTTGAATTCATCCAGGGAACTCTTGAGCTTCTGGACGACCTCGTCGGTCAGCTTCCGGTCGCGGATCAGCAGGTCCCGGACCTCGGGCTTCTCCTCACGCATGTAGCGGAGGAACTCCTGCTCGAACCGCTGAACGTCCTTGACCGGGACGTCGTCCAGGTAGCCCTCGTTGCCGGTGAAGATGCTCATCACCTGATCGGCGACATGCAATGGCTGATACTGAGGTTGCTTGAGCAACTCGACCATGCGGTAGCCGCGGTCGAGCTGGAGCTGGGTCGCCTTGTCCAGCTCGGTACCGAGCTGGGCGAAGGCTTCAAGCTCGCGAAAGGCGGCCAGGTCGAGCCGCAGGCCGCCGGCGACCTTCCGCATGGCCGGAACCTGCGCCTTGCCACCGACGCGGGAGACCGAGATGCCCACGTCGACCGCCGGCCGCACGCCGGCGAAGAACAGGTCGGGCTGGAGGTAGATCTGGCCGTCGGTGATCGAGATGACGTTGGTCGGGATGTACGCCGAGACCTCCCCTTCGAGCGTCTCGATGATCGGCAGGGCCGTCATCGAGCCGCCGGAACTGGCCGTCTTGGCGATCTTGTGGCCGGTCGCATAGCTCTCCTTCAGCTCGTGCTCGGCCTCTTCCTTGCCCGGCACGCCGAGGTAGACCTTGCCGTTGACGGCCCAGCTTTCGGTGACCGGGTCGTTGGGGTCGTTCGTCGGGGCGCTGTCGGGGACGATCACGTACTTGTTGGCGAGCTTGGCGGAGCGTTCCAGCAAGCGGCTGTGGGCGTAGAAGACGTCTCCCGGATACGCCTCGCGGCCCGGCGGCCGTCGCAGCAGCAGCGAAAGCTCACGATAGGCGACGGCCTGCTTCGACAGGTCATCGTAGACGCAGAGGGTCGCGCCCCCCTTCTCGTACATGAAGTACTCGGCCATCGCGGCCCCGGCGTAGGGGGCGATGTATTGCAAGGGGGACGGGTCGCTGGCGCCGGCGGCCACGACGATCGTGTAGTCCATCGCCCCGTGCTGACGGAGCACCTCGACGATCTGGGCGGTGGTCGACTCCTTCTGGGCGATCGCCACGTAGACGCAGATGACCCCCTGGCCCTTCTGATTCAGGATCGCGTCGATGGCGATGGCCGACTTGCCGGTCTTGCGGTCGCCGATGATCAACTCACGCTGGCCGCGGCCGATCGGGATCATCGCGTCGATGGCCTTGATGCCCATCTGCATCGGCTCGTCAACCGGCTGTCGGCCCGCGATGCCGGGGGCCGATGACTCGACCAGGCGGGTGTGATCGGTGAGGATCGGTCCCTTGTTGTCGATCGGCTCACCCAGCGGGTTGACTACACGGCCGATCAGCGCCTCACCGACCGGCACTCGGAGCAATTCGCCCGTGGCCCGGACGATCTCGCCCTCCTGGATCTTGGTGTAATCACCGAGGATGATGACGCCGACGGACGACTCTTCGAGGTTCAGGGCCATGCCCTTGACCCCGTTCTGGAACTCGACCATCTCGCTGTTCATGACGCCCGAGAGGCCGTGGACCCGCGCGATGCCGTCGCCGACCTCCAGCACGCGGCCGACCTCGGTTCGGGTGACCTCCGACTGGAACTGCTCGATCTCGCGCTGGATGACGGATGCGATCTCGTCGGCCTTGAACTTCATCGACGTCTCCTCGTCCTCGTGCGGGCCGTTGGCCCGTCGCGGACCATCTCTGAGAAGGAATGCGTGTTGCGCTTGATTATTCGGAAACCATGAACGCGTCGCGGTGACCGCGGAAGCCCATCGCGTATTCTTCGAGCAGACGACGACGCAGCGTCTGGAGTTGGGCGCGGATCGAGGCGTCGTAGAGCTCGTCACCGACCTGGACGAGCAGGCCGCCGATGAGCGACGGGTCGACCTCAAAATGGACGATCGGCTCGGCGGCGATCATCATGGCGAGCTTGCCTCGCAAGGCAGCCTGCTGGCCGTCGTCCAGCGGGACGGCCGAGCGAACCCTGACCCGCTTCCGCCCCTGCTGACGCTCACGGATCACGCGGGCCTGCCGGGCGATCGCGGTCAACAGGCCGAGGCGTTCATGGCGATTCAGAACGCGCAGGTACCGTACGATCAGCGGGTCCGCCCGGCCCTCGAAGGTCGAGACCAGGATGCGGTCCCGATCGGCCTGGGAGACTACCGGCGACTCCAGCAGCCGGACGAAATCGGGCCGGTCGGTCCAGACGTCAGCAATCAACTCGTCGAGTTCGTCGAGCACGGCGTCGACCCGCCCCTCGGTTTCCGAGGCCCCGATCAGGGCCCGGGCATAGGAGCGGGACAACTCGGACCCGGTCTCGTCGAAGACGGTCCCGGCGACGTCAGGTTCGGCGTGGCTCATGACCTCCAGGGCTCCTCGAACCGCTCAACTCAACGGTCGGCTTCGGATCGTAACGTGTGGGGGACAACGGTCGATCAGGCCCGGAGCCCTTCGGGGGAGGAAGGCAGGACATCACGGGCGGCGTCAACCAGGCGGCGGTGGTCCTCGTCCTGAAGTTCGCGCTTCAGGACCTTGCTAGCGGTCGCGACGGCCAGATCGGCCGCGCGTCCCCAGATGTCCAGGAGAGCCTGGTCACGGGCGGTCTCGATCTCTCGACGGGCCCGGCTCCATGGTTGCCTCGGCCTCCTGCTGGGCGGATCGACGGACCTGGTCGGCGGTGTACACGGCGTCGCGACGCGCCTCGTCGAGGATCGCCTTGACCTGCTGACTGGCCTCCTGCATGACCTTGCGATGTTCGGCCAGTATCCGCTCGGCGTCGGCACGGGCGGTCTCGGTGGCGTCGAGGGTCGCTTGCAGGTTATGCTCACGAGCATGCAGGGCCGCCGAAAGCGGCCCCCACGCGAACCGCCAGAGCACCAGCAGCAGTAAGAGGAAGACGACGAGCGTCCAGAAGGCCAGAGGAAGCTGGGGCTCGAGAATGTTCGGGACCTCGCCGTGGTCGGACTCGGCCGGCTCGGTGGCGGCCGCTGCCGACGCCGTGGTCTCGGCGGCGACGGCCGGCTCTTCGACGGCCGCGAGCGCCGTCGAGGGCCGATTCGCAATTGTGAGGGCCAGGGCCAGCAGCCCCAGCGCGAGGGTCAACGAGCGGAGCATCGCAAGGGGCCTCGCTTACGGGAGCGGGACGGGGCGGGTTCGCCGGGCCTCTCCGGCCGGGCCGACGGCATTGGGGCCGCCCACGATCACCCTCCAGGACGTACCGGGAACCACACGATCAGAGGATGAAGCCGACGACGATCAGCGCGAAGAACGTGACGCCCTCGATCAGGGCCGCCGAGATGATCATGGCCGTCCGGATGTCGGCCGACATCTCGGGCTGGCGGGCGATGCTCGCCAGGGCCGAGTGGGTCAGCCAGCCGATGCCGACGCCGGCGCCGATGATCACCAGGCCACAGCCGATCGCGGCCAGGCCCGCCTGCGCCGCGGCGGCGGTGGCTTCGTCGGGGTACATGGTGCCCTGGGCCATGGCGGACGCCGAACCGAGCAAGAGCAAGCCGAGGGCGAAGGCGGCGGTCTTCAGGAAATTCATCGGACCCTTGACTCCAGTGCAAGGCCCCGCCGTCGTCGTTGGCGGGGTCGTTGATCCGGGGCAACCAGTGGCCCCTTGAGAATTCGGGAGGAGGCGCCGATGCCTCCTCCACGGAGACGTTGGAGGAATCGCGCGGTCGGCCCCGGCCGGCGGTCGCGACCGATCAGTGGGGATGGACCGCCGTGCCGATGAACAACGCGGCCAGGAACGTGAAGATGTAGGCTTGCAAGAAGGCGACGAATAGTTCCAGCAGGCTCAGGGCGATGACGCCCGCGATGCTCATCGGTGTCACCAGATAGACGAAGATCCCGGCGGCCTGGGCGATGAACCCGAGGATCACCGCCAGCACGATGTGCCCGGCCATCATGTTCGCGAACAACCGCACGGCCAGCACGACGTGGCGGATCAACAGCCCGGCGATCTCGATCACGAACATCAGGCCCCACAGGATCGGCTTCAGCACCATGGGCACGTCCAGCTGAGGCACGAGGCTCGTCCAGTACTTGATCGGGCCTTGCTCGCGGAAACCGGCCGTCACGACCGCCCCGAACGTCAAGATCGCCAGTACGCCCGTAACATTGATGTTGCCCGTCGCCGAGGCCCCGCCCGGAACCATCCCC
Organism: uncultured Isosphaeraceae bacterium; assembly: GCA_963779675.1. GTDB lineage: Bacteria > Planctomycetota > Planctomycetia > Isosphaerales > Isosphaeraceae > CAVZZM01. The sequence continues at coordinate 180,315 of CAVZZM010000004.1, read as the reverse complement.
AGCAGGTTGCAGAACAGCACGAAGAAGAAGATGGTCCAGAGGAACGGCAGGAACGCGTCGGCGCCGTGGCCTCCGATCGCCGGCCGGGCGATGCCGTCGCGAATGAACAGGACCATCGCCTCGAACATGTTCAGCAACGGCCCGCGGGTCACTCGGTTCCGTGCCACATGCCGGGCCAGCGGGATCACCACCAGCGCGAGCAGCACCGCCGCGATCAGCTCCATGACCATGAAGCGGGTGATCTGCAAGTGATAGCCCGCGATATCAAAGGCGGGCAGCTCGATCTCGAACGGCGAGATCCAGGGGACCTCGATCGTGTCGTGATCGATCACGTGTTCCAGCGGGCTGTGTCCGTGTGCTTCGGCCATGTGATCGTGCTCGACTCCCGGCACCGACGCTGTGTTCCGGCTCACTTCCGCATGCCGCTGTTGGCGATCTGGATCAGATGCACCAATCCGGCGGCAAACCCCAGGGCCGAGCCCAGGAGCACGCCCCAGGGCCGAGCCCAGGCGGCCGTCGATCCAGTAACCGGCCAGGGCGGGAAGGCAAAACTCGAGCCCGACCGATGTGACCCGGTACGCCCATCCCACCCCGACAGACAGGGGGCTACGCTCGGGTGGTCCTGGGCTCTCGCATGCGTCCCGTCGCCGACGCCGGGTTCGACGCCTCCCGAGGTCAGGTGGATTCGTAGGACAAGTACGTGTTGTAAATTAGGCGAGTTTTGGCCCGCTTGGGCTACCGTTGTAATGGCCGGGCCTGACGGTTGTCAACTCCCCACCGGGCGGTGTTCGAGAAATTTTTCACGAAGTCGGTTCGAGATCGATTTCCCCGGGTGTTCCGGTGGGCGAGCCCAGGAGACGGGGAGCCTCGGCGCCCTGGGGAAATACGGGGAATCGGTCTTCTATTTTTGTTACAGGGCGTCGAGATTGTCCATTGGCGGACACGCATTCTGGTATTTTCGTTGACAGAGTTGCCGGTGTCTGGTATTCACAAGGAAGCTGGTCTTCTGCCCCTACGGCGAATCAATCCAGTTCGAGGCAGATCGGGGACGTACCATGACCAATCCCGATATCTCAGTGTACGCGCACAATTGAGGCGGCATCTTGCCCTTGCGAATGGGTGAGATGACCGCCTCCGGCGTTTCCTGGGTCTCGTGACTTGACGTCATGGAACGGTCGCGTCTCTCCATTTGTCGGTCGAACGGGTTGCACCCACCGGGGCATCCCGCAGTCCGGGAGGCAAGGAGTTTTCCGGATCGGCCCACTCAGGGATGAACCCGCGTTCCTGCATGATCCGCCGCCCGACGACGGGTGCCGGGTCCAGACGGAGTGGCCCCGCATGACCGTCGAAACGCTCAAGGACTGCAACAAGAAGGTTCTGGCGCGGATGGCCAAGGACCAGGGCATCGTCGGCTGGCACTCGATGCGCAAGGATCAGCTTATCCGCGCATTGACCCCCAGCACCCCCACCGCGATCGGCAAGAAGCCGAAGTCGAAGACGATGCCTCCCAAAAAAGCGTCCCCACGCGCCAAGTCGAATGCCAGGACTGCGTCTTCGCGGTCCGCGGTGGCCCCGCCGCCGTCCGCGCCCTGGCGGCCCTACCGCCTCGGTCTTTGAGCCACGGTTGCCAGAAGGACCGGATCATCACCATGGTTCGCGATCCCTACTGGTTGCACGTCCACTGGGAGCTCAGCCGCGCCACGCTTGGCCGCGCCCAGGCGGCGTTGGGACAGGAGTGGCACTCCGCCCGGCCGATCCTCCGCTTGATGGATGTCACCAGCGAGGACACCACCAGCGTACGTGAGCAGCAAGTTCGCGACATCGAGATTCACGGCGGTGTCAACAACTGGTACATCAATGTCAACTGCCCGCCCCGGTCCTACCGGGTCGACATCGGCTATCTCTCCCGACGCGGCAAGTTTTACGTGCTTGCCCGTTCCAACGTCGTCCAGACCCCCCGGGCCGGCGCCAGTGACGCGCTCGACCAGAACTGGGCCGACATTCAGGGCAATGCCGACAAGATCTACCACCAGTCGGGCGGCAATGGTCACACCGCCCCCCACGACGACCTGCGGGCCCTGTTCGAGGAGCGGCTCCGACGGCCCGATGCACAGCCTGTCGCTTTCCAGCCTGAGCACCGGCGGCCTCGGGCTCCCCGGTCGCGGCTTCCACTTCGAGATCGACGCCGAGTTGATCGTCTACGGCTCCACGGAGCCCAACGCCAAGGTCGCCCTTCAGGGTGAGCCGGTGCAGGTCCGCCCCGACGGCTCCTTCACCGTCCGGTTCAGCCTGCCGGATGCCCGCCAGATCATCCCGGCGACCGCCGCCAGCCCGGATGGCGTTGAGGAACGCACCATCGTCCTGGCCGTCGAGCGCAACACCAAGGAACTCGAGCCGATGATCCACGACGGTAACGAACTCTAAGGGGCCCAGGAACCGGGTTCGGCCCACCGAGGCGCCCTGCGACGCCGCAACCTCCCGCGGCCTCGCAGGGCGCCTTTGCGTGCGCCGAGATCCTCCTGCTGCGGAGCATAACGATGATCGCCCTGTGCCAATTCCTGGCGGTTGCCGCGTGCTGCCTTCTCGCTCCCGCCCCGGCACCCCCCGCCGAGTCGGTCGATACCGATGTCCTCGTCTACGGCGGCACACCCGCCGGGATCGCCGCCGCGCTGGCGGCGGCCGAGGCCGGGCACCCGGTCGAGCTGGTCGAGCCCTACGGGTTCGTCGGCGGAATGACGACCAATGGCCTGACCCATACCGATTTCCATTCCTTCGAGGGGCTGACTGGCACCTTCCTGGAACTGACGAAGCGGGTCGTTCAGCACTACGCTGAGGTGTATGGCGTCGGGGCCCCCGAGGTCGAGAACACCTTCCGGGGCACTCAGGCCGAGCCTCGCGTCAATCGCCTCGTCTTCGAGCAAATGCTCGCCGAGCGGCCCGAGATCACCGTCCGGACGCGTACCCGGCTGACCGAGGTTGAGGTCGTTCCCCAGGATGGCATCCGGCACATCACCGGCGCGCGGTTCACAACGGCCGACAGAGCCCCGCTTACCATCCGCGCAAAAATCTTTATCGACGCGACTTACGAAGGAGACCTGCTGGCCGCGGCTGGAGTGCCCTACCGGGTGGGTCGCGAAGGTCGCGACGCCTACGGCGAGTCGCTGGCACCCGAGACGGCCGACGATCAGGTCCAGGGCGATAATTTCCGCTTTACCTTGACGCAGGTGCCGGAAAACCGCCTCCCGCCCCTTGAGCCCTCCGGTTACCGTCGCGAGGACTTCCTCGCCCTGCTCCCTTTGCTCGATGCCGGGGCCGTGACGTCCGTGTTCTGCCCGAGTACGGGGGGGCTTTACAAGGCCCATGAGCCGCCTTTGCCGAACGGAAAACACGATATCAACGACGTCTCGCGCGGGATCGTTCGGCTGTCGTTGCCCGACCTCAACGATGCCTGGCCGGACGGCGATCTCGCCACGCGTCAGCGGATCTACGACGCCCATGTTCGCCACAACGTCGGCATGCTTTACTTTCTCCAGACCGACCCGGATGTGCCGAAATCATTCCAAAAGGAAGCGTTGCAGTGGGGCTTCTGCCGGGATGAATACCCGGAGAACGGCCACCTGCCCGAGCAGCTTTACGTCCGGGAGGGCCGCCGGATGATCGGTCGACACGTCTTCAACGAGCACGACACCGATTACGCTCCGGGTGATGCTCGATCGGTGCTCCAGCCGGATGCGATCGCCCTGGGAGAGTACAGCCTGAACTGCCACGGTACCGGACACGAAGGCCCTCGCTTCGGCGGGCACCATACCGGTGAGTTCTACAAGTCGACGCCCCCCTACCAGGTCCCGTATGGGGCCCTGGTGCCGAACAATACCGACAACCTGCTCGTCCCGGTTGCCGTTTCCTCGTCGCACGTCGGCTTCTGCGCCCTGCGGCTCGAACCGATCTGGACCTCGCTCGGTCAGGCGGCCGGCCACGCGGCCCACCTGGCGCTTCGCGATCGCGTCGCGGTTCAGGACATGCCCGTCGCCGAACTCCAGGCACGCCTCCACGAGGCGGGGGCCGCGACGATCTATGTCCGCGACGTTCCTCCCGGCGCGCCCGACTTCGCCGCCGTCCAGTGGTGGGGGACACACGGTGGCCTGCATGGCCTGGCGAGCACCCCGGAGAAACCCGGCCAGCGCGGCGCGCACCTCGTGAGTCAATACTACGAGGCCTATCCCGGCCACTCCGCCGAACTGAACCGAGACCTCGACGACGACCTCCGCGATCGCTGGCTTGCCCTGGCTGAGGACCTGGGCCTGTCCACGAATCCTCTGCACGACTGTCGCACACGAGGCGAGTTCGTCCGCCAGGTCTACAAACTCCACAACGCGAGCCAACTGGACTGAAGCCGACTCCCGACTGGCCGAGTTCGAGCCCACGGAGAGCCATCGGGACGCACAACCGGGGAACACGGCGACGTAAGCGAGACGGGACAGCGAACGCGCCGGGGACCACGACGGGGGACGCGTTACGCGGCCATGAGCGGCGGGCCTGTCCGGCGGAGTCGCCGCACCCCGTAAAGCGCCATGATCATGCCTGCGAAGGACGCCATCGTCAGCGTCGACGGTTCGGGCACCGCGGCGGTTGCGGTCACCTGCGGCTCGGAATAGGTGATCAGGTTCTGATAGTGTCGGCCCACCTGCGGAGTTTGCCACAGCAGGGAGACCCCCGCGCCGTAGTCGGTTGCCGAGTTATACGTGACGGCCCCGGAGCCGCTGAACCGACCCATGTAGTCGTTAAAGTACCCGTTCATCACGCTGTTGGAGCTTGTGTAGGTGAAATTTTGATCCAGGACTGCCCACAGCGCCAGTTGCAGGGCCGCGAATTCGTTGCTCGTACCGCCGATCACCGGAAGGATCTGCGACATCAGGAACGACATCCGGTTCCCCACGTCGGCGAAGCCGCTGTCCGGGAAGGACACGGCCAGAGCACTGCTGTTGTTAAGGGATGCGATGTTCGTGACGGTCGTGGTGTTGATGGTGGTCAGGCCGGTCCCGACCGAGGTGGCGAGGTCCACGCAGAAGGCATCGACGCTTGAACTGGTGGACGGATCGGTGACGACGAACGGCCCGACATAGACATTCTCAGAACTCCCCGTATGACCGGTGTACATGATCTTCGCCGTCTGGGCACGCGTCGTGTCGAACTGGACCTGCAAGCCCGCCCGGGCGGCTGGGGCCGCCAGGCCCACAACGATCACCGCGACAACGGGAACCGCGGAGTAACTCACACGCATGACAGGACGCTCCAGAACAGGCCATTCGCGGAAGCTTCATTGCAAGTATCTTGCATCCAATGTCCCAATCACTTTTGGCGGTTCGTTTTGGAAGGTCAATCAAAGCCGTGTGAGTTGTTGGACCAACGGAACGTTTCGTGTCAATTTTGAAACATGGACGCCTCTATGGTGACGCGCGACATCAAACCATGAGGCGTCCCGGCCCCAACGAGATCGAGCCAGGCCGATGGTCAAGCGCGTCCTCTCGGTTAGAATGAACTCTCGTCGTGTTGGAATCACTCTCCGGGAGGCGGCCCGTTCAGCCCGCGCTGTCGTCTGATGTCTCTGAAAGTCAGTGATCTCCGTCTTCGCCTCGGCGAGCCCGAGGAGAGCTTGCCCGACCAGCTAGCGGCGCGGCTTGGCGTCGGTCGCGATCAGATCGTGCGCTGGCGGATCTTGCGCAAGAGCCTCGACGCGCGTAAGCACGATGAGATCCGCTTCGTCTATTCCACCGAGGTGGTGCTGTCGGGCGAGCCCGGCGTGCGTTCAAGCCTGGAGGGCGGCCCAGGGATCACCCCATACGCGCCCGAGGAGTTCCAGTGGCCTGAGTCCGGGGATGCCCCCGCGAGTCATCGGCCCGTGGTCATCGGCGCCGGGCCGGCGGGATTGTTCGCGGGCTACTTCCTGGCACTCTCGGGGCATCGGCCGATCGTGCTGGAGCGGGGCCGGGGGGTCAAGGACCGCGTCGCCGATGTCCGCCGCTTCGACTCCGGCGGCGCCCTTGATCCGGAAAGCAATTACCTCTTCGGCGAGGGCGGGGCCGGGACGTTCTCCGATGGCAAGCTGACCAGCCGGGCGACCGGGCCGGACGTTCAGAAGGTGCTGGAAGTCCTCAATGAGTGCCACGGCAAGCCCTCGATCCTCTACGAGCAGCGGCCCCATCTGGGTTCGAACCGGCTGCCACTGGTCGTCCGGACGCTCCGCAAGAAGCTGGAGGAACTGGGCGGTGAGGTCCGGTTTTCGTGCCGGGTGGAGGACCTCGACATCACCGACAATCGCCTGCGAGGGCTGTTGACCAGCTCGGGGTATGTGCCGGCCGACCGGGCGATCCTCGCCGTGGGCCACAGCGCCCGAGACACCTACCAGATGCTCCTGCGACGCGACGTGCCCCTGGAGTTCAAGCCGTTCCAGTTCGGGGTGCGGATCGAGCAGCCGCAATCCCAGGTGGACGTGGCCCGTTATGGTGGCGCGGCCGGGCACCCGGCGCTGGGGGCGGCGGACTACACCCTGAACGTCCACACCGCCGGCCGCGAACTGTTCACGTTCTGCATGTGCGCTGGCGGTTACGTGATGCCGAGCGTCAGCGAACCGGGCCACTTCTGCACCAACGGCATGAGCGAAAGCCGGCACGACTCGCCGTTCGCCAATAGTGGTCTGGTCGTGACGATCGGCCCCGAGGACGTCGGTAGCACGCATCCCCTGGCCGGGATTCACTTTCAACAACATGCCGAGCGACGGGCATACGAGGCCGGGGGCCGTGACTACAAGGCGCCGATCCAGTGGGTTCGCGACTTTTTCGACGGTCGTGCCAGTCAGGGTGAGGTTTCTTCCAGCTACACGCTCTACTCGCGGGGCGTGACGCCAATGGACCTCGGTGAGATCCTGCCGCCGGTCGTGCTTGAGACGCTTCAACGCGGCCTGCCCGCGATGGATCGGCGTCTCGGCGGCCTATTCCTCAAGGACGCGACGCTCACCGGCCCGGAGTCGCGTGGGTCGTCCCCGGTACGCATCCCGCGCGATGCGCAGACCCGGGAGAGCCCGGCGGTCGCGGGGCTCTATCCCTGCGGCGAGGGGGCCGGCTATGCCGGGGGCATCATCAGCGCCGCCGTGGACGGCCTGCGCACCGCCCGTACCCTGGTGGGCCGTTACGCCCGACCGATCGACGAGTGAACCACCGGGGCCAGGCCCCGGCAACTCCCGGTCAGGACAGCGTGATTTCCCCCGATTCGACCACCGCGCGGTCCCGCCCGTCCTGCTTGGCTCGATAAAGGGCGCGGTCGGCCGCCTCGATCACGTCGCGGATGCCGGTGTTCTCCGTCATGTCGGCGGCGGCCAGGGCGCCCCCGACGCTGATCGTGACGTGGAGCGGTCGGTCCGACCCGGAAATCGGGACCGCCAGCGCCCGGACCGACTCCACAACCCGGCTGGCGATCGTCACGACGTCGCGGGGATCGCTCGCATGGCCCGCCAGGAGGAACTCGTCCCCGCCGTAGCGCGCGGCGAGATCGCCGTCACGCAACGACGACACCAGAACCCGGGCCACGGCCGTCAGCACGGCATCCCCCGCGAGATGCCCATGCGTGTCATTAAGAACCTTGAACCGGTCGATGTCCACCATCAAGATCCACGTCGCGGCCCGGCCCCCAGCCGGCCCTCGCGACGACCCGAGACGGGCCAGCCCGGTAGCCATCCCGTTGCGGTTGGCCAATCCAGTCAATGGGTCAATCGCGGACGGATCGGTTTCTTCAAGTTCCCTTCCGGACGTCTGCGCTTCGCGGCCGACGAGCAGGAAGTCGCGCTTCAGGCCGGCCCCGGGGATGGCGTGGATGGTGTAACGGACCCGCCGGACAACACCGACACTGTCCGGGTCGGGGGCGTGATCGAGCGTGATGGCCCCATCGGTGCCGAGCGCGTCCAGGAAGGACTGCAAGGCACGACCGGAATTCACCGACAGGCGCGCGGCGAGATTGCTCCCGATCAGGGGGGCCACGCTCGTGAATCGCGACCGGGCCAGCGCCCCGGCATCGAGCATGCGCCCCTCGCGGTCGATCACGAGGACCAGGTCGTCCGAACCCCGTAGCAAGGCTTCGAAGGCGGCTTCGTAAAGGCGGTCCATGTCGTGCGCCGGCTTGCCTCGAATTGCCCGATCGGCCGCTGGACCGTTCCGCGGGCCGTTCAAGGGGCGTCAATCCACGTTGAGATACGAATTCGGGGCAACCTCCGTGACAGGGACGTGCGGCCCGCGGAGCACCGAGGTCTTTGTCGCCTTGCGTCCCTCGGTCAGCAGGAACGGGGCGGGCCCACGGTGGACCTTCTGGGTCGTCTCGGCGAACCCGGCGTCGGCGAACAGGGTACGAACCCGGCCCCGAGAGGCATGATGAACCGCCCCCTCGACCGTCGCGACGCAGACGTCGTAGATGAACCAGCCCCAGGGGGCGTCGCGATAGCCGTCGACCAGCAGAGCCGCCCGCCGGGCTTCAGCACGCGGTGCATCTCGGCGACGGCCCGGTCCTGGTGCGGGTAGTGGTGGAAGCTGTTGGCGCAGGTGACGACGTCGAACGTGCCGGCAGCGAACGGGAGCTGCTCGCTGTCCCCTTGCACGGGCAGGACGTGGCCGGCGTGGTGCCGCCAGCGGGCCGCACCCTGTGTCAGCATGCTGGAGACGAGGTCCAGGCCCCAGATGGTTGCCTTCGGGAATGCCTCGCGAATCCGCGCCGCGAAGACCCCGGTACCGCAACCGACGTCCAGGATGCGCAGCGAGCAGTCGCCGGTGCGGTCGCTGGGTCGATCGCCGATGCGCTTGATGATCGCTCGGTGCGACGGGCCGAACAGCAGCCACTGGAGGATGCTGCGGTCGTAGCTCTCGCTCCAGCGGATGAACTCCTCGGTTGCCTGTCGCTTGTCGTACGTCATGATGGGCCTCCTTGCCTCGTCTCGAAGTTGTGAGCCTGGGCTCGCGACCCTGAGGTACTCGATCCCGTCGATCCTGGCAAGGCCGAACCCAAGATCGTGTGAATTCGTACATCAGGATAGGCGTCGTGATCGTGGACCTCTCGACCGCGACGCCCTATAATCAGGGACTTGCCATGCATCCTGGATGTCGCCGGAGGGCCGGACGTGCCCGAATTGCCGATCTACCTCGACAACCACGCCACCACCCGGACCGACCCGCGCGTCGTCGAGGCGATGCTGCCGTACTTCACCACGATCTACGGCAACGCGGCCAGCGTCGTCGCACCGGTTCGGCTGGGACGCCGCCGAGGCGGTCGACCAGGCCCGCGAGCAGGTGGCCGCCCTGATCGGCGCCGAGGCCCGCGAGATCGTCTTCACCTCGGGGGCGACCGAGTCGAACAACCTGGCGATCAAGGGCGTCGCGACCGCCCAGAAGCGCAAGGGGAACCATCTCGTCACCGCCGCCGCCGAGCACAAGGCCGTGCTCGACCCCGTGAACCGGCTCGGCCGCGAGGGCTGGGACGTGACGGTCGTTCCGGTGGACGAGTACGGGATGGTCCATCCCGAGGCGATCGCCGAGGCGTTGACCGACCAGACGGTGCTCGTCTCGGTCATGGCCGCCAACAACGAGGTCGGCACGATCAACCCGATCCGGGAGATCGGCCGGCTCTGCCACGATCGGGGCGTCCTGTTCCACACCGACGCGACCCAGGCCGTCGGCAAGATCCCGCTGGACGTCGGCGAGGACCACGTCGACCTGCTCAGCCTCTCCGCACACAAGTTCTATGGCCCCAAGGGGATCGGTGCCCTGTACGTCCGTCGTCGCGACCCTCAGGTGCGTCTGTCTCCCGCTGTTCGACGGCGGCGGCCACGAGCGTGGCCTGCGCAGCGGCACGCCGGCCGTGCCGCTGATCGTCGGCCTCGGGGCCGCCGCCGAGATCGCGGGCCGCGAGCGCGAGGCCGAGGCCGCGCGGCTGCTGACGCTCTGCGCGATCGCCTTCACGCCGGGCATCGCCCGGCGCGTCGAGGACGATCCGCCTGAACGGCCATCCGACCTATCGCCTGCCTGGGAACCTGAACCTGAGCTTCGCCTACGTCGATGGCGAGGCCCTGATGATGGCGATGCGCGACGTCGCGGTCAGTTCCGGCGCGGCCTGCACCTCCGCCGATCCGGAGCCGAGCCACGTCCTCCGGGCGATGGGCCTCGACGAGGACCTGGCCCGCGCCAGCCTGCGGTTCGGCCTGGGTCGGTTCACGACGGCGGAGGAGATCGACTTCGCCGTCGATGCCGTGGCCGATGCCGTCGGCCGGCTCCGGACGCTCAGCCCCGCCTGGGCCGGCCGAGCGGGCCCGTCTTGAGAGGTGTACGGGCGCGACCGCGAAACTTGATGTCGTTGGAATGACCGAATGACCGACGTTTGCTTGACTTGATTGCGACGTGACTCTCGTGTACCATTTCCTGGTCAAGTCCGGGACAATCCCCCGATCCCGGACCAGAACTCGAAGGAGAATAGCTCATGGGTGTGACCCTCAGCGAACGGGCCGCCAAGGAAATCCAGAAGATCATGGACGACCAGAGCTCGCCCGAAGGGACGTTCATCCGCGTCGGCGTCACGGGCGGTGGTTGCAGTGGCTTCTCCTACAGCCTGAACTGGGACACCGAAAGCCAGCGAACGCGACCGCGTCGCCGATTTCCACGGCGTCAAGCTGGCCGTCGACAAGAAGTTCGACCCGTACCTTGACGGCACCGAGATCGACTTCGTCGACGAACTCGGCCAGCGCGGGTTCAAGTTCAACAACCCGAACGTCGTGAAGTCCTGCGGCTGCGGCAGCTCGTTCCAGGTCTGAGCGAGCCGCCAGGTTCCGCTTGCGAATCATACAATGCACCACTCCAGAACGGGGCGGTGCATTTTTTTTGGTAGCGGGTGGCCCGTTCGTCACCACCGCCAGCCATCCCCTAACCCGACATTGACGACGCAATCGGCCGGCCAGACGCCGCGGTGGAGATCCACGACGCAACGGGCGGCCAGCTCGGCCATGTCGGCCATGCTTTTGGTATCGAGGCCGCCGAGGTGCGGGCTCAGCACGACGTTCGGGGCGCTGAGCAGCGGGTTGCCGCGATCGGGGGGTTCCTGGTTCAGGACGTCGAGCCCCGCGCCTCCCAGGTGGCCGGAGGTCAGGGCCGCGCTCAGGTCGTCCTCGACGATCAGCCCGCCCCGAGAGGTGTTGATCAGCAAGGCCCCCGGCTTCATGCGGGCCAGGGTGTCGCGGTTGATCAGGCCCCGTGTTTCGTCGATCAGCGGCAGGTGCAGGCTGACGAAGTCGGAACGGGCGAGCAGCTCGTCGAGCCCGACGCGCTCGATTCCGTGCCGGGCGTCGAATTCGGTCGAGCCCACGGGATCGAAGGCCACGACGTTCATCTCGAAGGCCCGCGCCCGTTCGGCGACGGCCCGCCCGATCCGGCCCAGACCGATCAGGCCGAGGGTACCCGAGCGCAAAGGACGCACCAGTTTGGAGCGCCAGCCACCGGCCTTGATGACGTTGTCGTTCGGCACGATGTTGCGGGTCAGGGCCAGCAGCAGCCCGAAGGTCTGCTCGGCCACGCTGCCCTGGTTCGTGCCGGGTGTAATCGTGACGACAATGCCCCGCTCGGTCGCGGCGGGAACGTCCACCGCGTCGTAACCGACGCCCGTCCGGGCGATCACGCGGAGGCCCGGTGCCCGGTCCATCAACTCGGGAGTCAGGCGCTCGGCGCCCGCCAGGATCGCCTCGACCGTCGGCAGCAGCTCGCTCAATTGCTCGCTGGTCAGCACGGACTCGCCGGGAACATCCAACGGGGTGAACCCGGCCTCCGTGAGCAGCTCGCGAAATCGGCCGGGCTGTCGGCGAATCGGGTACGAGGCGATCAGGACGCGGGGCATGGCAGTACCGGGAGAGGCAGGGGACCAGGGGCAAACCACGGTTGACGCGATTTCCTGTCATACCCGCTCGGCGGGCCGACGTCCACCGGATGGCCGGTCGTTTATGCCCATCTCAGACGGTCCCGGGGCGGGCACGGTCGGGGACGGCTCGGTTGAGAAGGGTCGGGACGGTCCCCACGAGATCCTGGCCCTGGACGGCGGGTGCTCCAAGGTTCTCCGGGCCAGGCAGGGCCTTGTTGATCAGGGTGGTCAGCTCGGCCGTCCAGTCGGGGAACAGGTCATGCGCGAGGAGGCCCGCCCGTACGGTCCAGCCGACGACGAGTTCGGGGTCGCCATCACAAATGGCCCGCCAGGTCCGATCCGCCACGCGGACAGCCGACACCGACAGCAACGGCAGCGTGTCCGAAGCGGCGAACCAGGTGTATTCGGCCGTCGTGTTTCCCTTGAACCAGGCGTGCGTATGGCCCCCGGTACGCATCGTCCCCGGGTAAACGCCCGTGACGAGGATATTGTCTCGCGCCAGCTCGGCGCGTAACCCTTCGGTGAAGCCGCTCAGCGCGAACTTGCTGACGGTGTAAGGGAGCAGATGCGGGAACGCCGCCTTGCCGCCGATCGAGCTGATGTTGGCGATCCGGCCGAACTTGCGGGCACGCATGGCCGGCAGGGCGGCCATGGTGACGTGGTAGGCCCCCCAGAAGTTCGTCTCGACCACCCGGCGGAAGTCGTCCTCGGTCATCGTCTCGACCGGCCCGACCAGGATCGTGCCGGCGTTGTTGACCAGCACGTCGAGGCGACCGTACCGCTCCAGGGTTCGGGAGACCAGTTCGTTCGCCTGCGAACGGTCGGTCACGTCAGTCGGCACGACCAGCACATCGCGTGCTCCCTGTTCGATCAGCGCGGCCGCCGCCGCCTTCAGGTCCGAGTCGTCGCGGGCCGCGAGAACCAGCCGCGCGCCTTGCTGGGCCGCGGCGTTGAGCCAGCAGGAAGCCGTGGCCCGACGACGCCCCCGTGATGACGATCACACGGTCGGTCAACTCAATGCGACGGGTGCGACGTAGCCAGGTCTTCATGCCCCAGGCGGCCCCGGCCCCGGCGAGCAAGCCCAGTGCGACAGTGTCTCGGGTTTTCATCGGAAAACAGGTTCCTCAAGTGGACGATCGAGTTCGCTGGAATCGCCTGGAACGGCGTCGTAACGGTTCCTCGATGTCGGACGATGGCCGTTGCGAGCCCCCAGTTCCCCCGCCTCGGTCGCGGTGACACGCGGCATTACGACGCCCGATCCCAAAACGGTTTCAATGTTGCATGGAAACCCGATTCACGCAGGTTGTGTGCCACACGGCGACTCCTGCCGTCTCGCAACAAAGATGAACCGAGATGGGAACGATGAACAGATCAGCGCGACCGCGGGTCGCTTCCGGACAAGCATGATGTCCGCCATGACGGCAACAATCCTTCAGCACGGCACGCTTCGGAAGGATTGGGAGCCAGAACGCATGACGTCATCATGGCTTACAGCCAAGGCCCCCGAATCAGGAAGATTGGGTGGTCGGGGTGGCGAAGCTGGGAGACAAAACGTCGCAATCGTTCCGAGGGTCGCTTACGTCTACCCTTTGCAGGGGACACGAATCGTGTATAGTGAACGAGTTGTGAACGAACCGGTCAAACCAGCAGGGCGGCATGTCGTCTCTCGGATGAGAGACCCATCACTCGGATCGGAACGAACCCATCGTGACCAGGCACTCCCCCGCGGATCATGCCGGGGACCTGGCCCCACCAGGCATAAATGAGCATCGGGCGACGGCGCGGGACAGGGGCGATCCGGTTTGCAAGGCTCGCCCGGGGTGATTTGCCGACGATGACCACGGGGCCTCGCAGCCCACTGGAGTGGACCGGGCATGGGCCTGATGCAGTTCTCCTTTTATCCTCCCGAGCTGGCGGACCGCGTGCCCGACCTGCGCACGGCGTACGTGACCGGTCAGGACCGGACCCCGGGTCGCTCGGCGATCGACGTGCGTCCGGGCCTGCTCACCTGCCAGCGGGAAAACCCCGAGAGCGGCCGGCTGCACGTCCCCTGGCCGATCCGGGGGCATGGGATGCCCGTGGTCGCGACCGCGACGCTGGCCGAGCGGGGCCGTCCCTACGACCTGTCGGTGGAACTGGCCCGAGGACGGTTGAACGACGTCCGCAACCAGACGGCCGACTGGTCCCTGCTGGGGCTGGACGTCCCCGGTTCCCTGGAGGGCCGGCTCGGAGCGTCCCGACGCGCGTTCGCCCGCGCCGTGACCTCGCGCGACGACCCCGCGGTCGCCGCGGACGCCTCGCAGGAGTCGCTGGCCGCGTCCCTGGACGCCGGTGAGCTGTTGATGGACTCCTATATCGAACAGGTGCTCCGCCGCCGCCGCGAGTTCGCGCAACGGCTTCCCACCCTGATCTCCTGCACGCTCGATGGCGACCCGCGCAAGTCGCCGATCACCGAGGCGTTGCGCCCTGCATCAACGCCACGAGGGTCGGCTACTCCTGGGCACGCCTGGCGCCGTCGGAAGGGAAGCTGCGCTGGGAGGAGTTCGACGCCCAGGTCTCCTGGAGCCTGACCAACCGCCTGGTGCCGACGGCCGGCCCCCTGATCGAGCTGCGTCCCGGGGCATTGCCGGACTGGCTCTGGCTCTGGAGTGGAGACTTCGACGAGATCCTCGGCATGGCGGTGGACCTCGTGCGGCAGGCGGTGTCCCGCTACAAGGGCAAGGTTGCCATCTGGCACCTCGTCCATCGCGCGGGCACCAGCGAGATCCTGGGCATGACGCGAGGAGGAGCAGGTTCGGCTGACCGCTCGGCTGATTCAGGTCGCCCGGCAGGCCGACCCGCAGGCGCAGCTCGTCATTGATTTCGACCGGCCCTGGGCAGAGTGGCTTGCCGGCGGGCCGTTCCAGCTCGGGCCGCTCCACATGGCCGACTCCCTGGCCCGCGCCGAGCTGGGCATGACTGGTGTCGGCCTCGAACTGGCCCCCGGCTTCAGCACGCCGGGCAGCCACCTGCGCGACCTGCTTGACGTCTCGAGGCTGCTGGACCTGTTCGCCCTGGTGAACCTGCCCCTGGACGTCTCGATCGTCCTGCCCTCGGCCAGTCGGGCCCGACCCGATGGCCGATGCGAGCGTCTCGGTACGCCCCGAGCAGTGGCCGAGCCCTGCCGACCGAGAACCTGCACCGCGACTGGGCGGCCCGCTGGATCGCCCTGGCCGTGGCCAAACCCTACGTCCGCTCCGTCAACTGGGCGCAGCCCCGCGACGCCGCCCCCCACCTCTACCCTCACGGCGGCCTGTTCCGTCCGGACGATGCGCCCAAGCCGATCGTCGAATGGCTCAAAAAGTTCCGGGGCGATTACCTGACGTGACCTGAGCCCCGAAGCGGCTTCATGCAGGGCGGAACGAGGGCCCGGTCGAGACATCGAGCACCTGGAGCGGTTTCCACTTGAGCGTCGAGCTCGCATCCGATCCTTCGTAGTCAGGCTTCAGCCTGACATCTCCCTGGATGCGCTACGAAGGCGGGAGGCGCGTCAGGCTAAAGCCTGACCTACGGAAGATCGACAGGTGAGGATTCGTCGCGATCTTGCTTCCAGGTCCACAACCCCAGCGCGGCGAGGGCAACCAGGCCGAGGACCGAGAGGGACGGCCCCGACACGAACCGAGGTCGGTTCATAAGTGTAGACTGAGCGTATGCGTCGCCCGAAGGGACGGCCGCCCCACGCATCATCCGGTTGACGCGGAGGATCGGCGCGGGCGTGCCGTCGATCGCGAGCCGCCAGCCCGGATAGAATACGTCCGCGAGCACGACGATCCCGGGACGTATCATGTTCACCCTCAACTCGACGCGCGTCGGCTCGTACCGGGTGATCGTCACCGTCTCGGACGGATCGGGATCGCCACCGGAGGGCAGCGGGTCGATCTCCGTCATGTCGGCCACCTCGACCCAGGCCAGCGCACGCGGGTCGTGAACCCGCCGGCTGGAGTCGTACCACAAGGAATCTCTCCATGTAGAGATCTCTTCCATGAGTCCCTGACGATCTTCCTTTTTCAAGCCGTGATCGGGTCGACCCGGCGCACCTGTGCACGACCCAGGCGCGGGGGAAGGCCTGGTTGTTCCGCAGGACCTGCCAGTCCTGCATCCGGTCCCAGCGGCGGGTCGCCTCGTCGTCCGAACCCTCCTCACCGATCTCGGACAACGGGGGGTAAACCCGCTCGGTGTTCGGCAGGAACGTGAGGAATGCCGCGGGTCTCGTCGTTGGCGACCTTGCGAGGCAGGAGGAAGTAACGCGAGTTCCACATGTCGAAGCCACGTCGCGGGATAGTAGACCAGCCGCTGGTCCGGCCCGAGGCCGAACCGCTTGCCCGGCCTCGGGCGGTTCGAGTAGAACGGGGCGAAGAAGAACCAGTAGTCGTACAGCTCGGAAACGCCCATCGTGATGGTGTACTGACCGCCGTACGGGATGGCGTGCTTCGGCTGGATGGTCCGGCGCTCCCAGGCGACCAGGTCCCGGACCCGGTCCTCCGAGGCGGTCTCGTGCCAGACTCTCGGCTCCCACAACGGCATGCGGTGAATGCGGTACGGCCCGGGCTCGCCGCGTTTCGCCGCGTCGCCTCCTCGATGATCTTCAAGGCCCGGGGCGTGCCATCGAAAAGGGCCTGGGGGACCGTTCGCACCAGGCCGGAGTTGGCCAGCGGCCAGGTCGGTGCTGAGGGCGATCAAAGCCAGCAGCCCGGCCGTTCGAGGCCGCCGGACGGTCAAGGCGAGGACCACCGCGGTCAGCCCGAACGCCAGCGCGCCGTAGAGCAGCGCGCCCGCGTGCTGGCCAGGGCGCCCGTCGCGTCGAACGGGCCGAACGAACTCCCGCCGAGCCCCAGCCGTTTGATGCGTGATTGCCAGTAGGCGAGCAGGGCATCGCCGCCAATGAGGCGCGCCGCACCACAACACCAACCCGAGGGCCGACAGGATCAGGGCGAGCCGCAATGCCGGCCGCCAACGACCCGCCACGACACGATCCCAGCCGTGACCGGCCAGGGCCGCCAGGGCGAGACAGGTGAAGGTCAGGAACTTGCTCGGAAACCGGAACTCGCGGAACCCCGGCACGAACGTCGCCAGCATCCAGTACGGGCTGCCGAACCCGTCGGGAAGTTGACCATCTCGACGCGCCTCGCCCATGTCGACCGGGTCGAGCGGGCCGATGACCGCCTGGCACTCCGGGAATGGTCCGCGCGTACCAGAGCGGGCTGGCGAACTGCCCCAGGCTCAGGATCAGGCTCAACGCCGCGATGCCGATCAGCCAGGCGCGCCAGGGAGGACCGCCACGCACCACGGATCGCCGCGAATGCCAGGACGAGCGTCAGGGCGCCGATGTACAGCGACGGGACCCAGAACTTCACGCCATGCAAGGGGGGCAGCAATGACAACCACTGTCGGTTCGACAGCGACGAACCAAACACGTAGGGCCAGACCAGTTCGGCCAGTCGTAGCGGTTCGAGGCTGAAGGGGAAGATGTCGTGTGCCCCTTGCTTGGCCGCGCGAACGGTCTGTCGGGTGTACTCGAGCGTCGGCAAGAGTTGCATGCCCATCAGGGCGGTCGCGATCCCGGCCGCTCCCAGAAGGCCGAGCAAGGGCCGTCGAAGCCCCGACCGCTCGGGATCGCGACGGGGCAGCACGCCGGTCGTGACGATCGCCGCCAGCGCCGCGGGGAGCAAGGGGGTTCGACCGGCCACGGCCGCCCCGATCCCGACGGCGGCGAGCCCAAGGACCAGCCACCACCAACGCGATCGTCGCAACTCGGCCCGACGCGGCAGAAAGATCGCGGAGGCGACAACCGCCCAGAACACCAGCGGAATGCCCCGCCAGGTCTCGAAGCTCAGCAGATCGGCGACCGTCGGCCCGACCGGACGATGCACGCCGGACGGGTGGTCGAACAGGGAGTTGAGCGTCTCGGCGAAGGGCCGTGCCTTGAGGTCCAGGTTCCCGTAGGCCCAGGCCCCGATCAGGGTCAAGGCCGTCCAGAGGGCGAGCCCCGCCAGCACCGCGGCCCCCCCCTTCGAGGGCCGCCAGCGCGCCCCCCGGCGCGTCCCCAGTAGAGCCCCGCCGCGTAACTGGCCGCGCACAAACCGGTGACATACGAGGATTGCGGGTCGCCCCCGAGCGTCTGCAACGCCAGGACGAGGGCCAGGATCGTCAGGCCCCACCGCCGACCCAGCCGCACCCAGAGGTCCGCCGCGTAAAGCGCCAGCGGCGTCCAGGCCGCGCCGACGAGATAGATCACATTACAGTACTGAAACAGCACCGGCGCCCCGAAGGCATAGCTCAGGGCGGCGATCGCCGACCCGGTCCGGCTCACGCCCCAGTGCCGCGACAGGACGAACGTCGTGCCCAACGCCAGCAGCACGTGCGCGACAATGTACATCCGGGCCGCCCAGGGGTAGGGCAGCGCGGCGTAGATCAGCTTTCCCGGATAGAGGACCGCGGCGGTCGGATTGCCCAGCAAGGGCATGCCGCCGTTCTCCTCCGGCTCCCACAGCGGCACACGGCCGGCATCCCACTCCTGTTGCACTCGCTGGTACAGGGGATAGTAATAGTGGGCCGCGTCCCGGAAGCCGAACTGTTGACCGTGCAGCAATGCCGGCCCGAAGCAGGCCAGCACCAGGGCCACCACGCAACCCAGGCCGACCAGCGGCCCGACCAGTCGCCTCATCGCGAGTTCCTCGACATCGTGAACCGGATGGCCGGGACCATCGCACCCGTCGCCCGTTCCCTCCATCCTACACGCTCGGGGCCGGCGGCGCGAGGGGACCACGGCGGTTCGGCCGTGGGATCGGCGCGTCAATCGGACGGCCCGAAGCGTTTCAGCAGTTTACGATACGGGCCCAGAAGGCTCGGGTCGGACGTCGTCGTGGCCAGATCGTGGGACTCTCGCGGGTCATCTCGGAGATCGTAGAATTCTTCAACGCCGTTGCCATGACGATGGTACGCCTTACCATTGGCGACGACCACCCGCATCAGTTCGGGGGCCCCGGACTGGTATCGTTGCGCGACGGGCCGGTCCTTGTCGGGCGTGAATTCCGCGAACGCGGCATGTCGGTCCATCGGCCCCTGGTCGTCCGCATCATACGTCATTGCTGGAACGAGGGAATGGCCGGGGAAGGGCGCGCCCTCGACCCAGGCCGACAAGGTCGACGATCGTCGCGGGCAGGTCGCGCAGGCTGACGACGTCGGGGACGACCATCCTCGATGGGATGCGATTTGGGGCGACGATCAGCAAGGGGACGTGGATCTCCGGCTGGTACACGCTCAGGCGGTGGCCCACGAGCGGAAGGCCATCGCGGGCATGCTCGCCGAAATGCTCGCCGTGGTCGGCGGTCACGACGATCACCGTATTCTCCAGTCGTCCGCGTCGTCCGAGTTCGTCGACGAGGCGGCCGATCTCGCCATCCAGGTAGGCGAGGCAATCGTCGTATGCATCACGGGCCAGTTGCATCTCCGATGGGGCTCGGGCACGCGGCTCCTCGCCGATCCAGTCCCGCAGGGCCCGGCGCTCGGCCAGCGTGGCGGGATGGCCACTAAAGGGATGCTCCGCTCCGCGAGGCACCAGATAAGGGTCGTGGGCGTCGAGATAGTTGAGGAAGACGAAGAACGGCCGGTCGTCGTCTGTCTCGATCCAGTTCAGGGCCGCCCGGTTGATCTCCGCGGCGTCCTTACGGTAAGTCCTCACCTCCAGCGGATGGCCCGGGTCGCGCCCGGTCGCCTCGCGGAGTCGATCCACCACGGGCGTGAGTCGTCGGCAGACCAGCCAGCCCAGCGCGGTGCCGCGGAGGGCCTCCAGCGGCGTGAGAACGAAGTCCTCGTAATGCCCGAAGCCCCGGCTGAGCCCGTACTCTCGTGTGCAGAAGACGGTGTTGGCGACGAACCCCGCGGTCGCATATCCGTGGCGGTCGAGATACCCGGCCAGGGTAGGATAGCGCGCATCGAGCGCCCGGTCCGGGCCGACGAGCAACTCCCAGGGCCAGCGGCCGGTGAACATGCTCGCGTGGGACGGAAGGGTCCACGGGGCCGTCGAGATGGCCTGCTCGAATAGGGCACCTCGGCGTGCCAGGGCCGCCAGGTTCGGCGTGGTGTCGCGAGTGGAACCATTCAGGCTGGTCGCGTCGGCACGAACCGTATCCATCACGATGAACAGGACGTTCGGGCGCCGGGCGGGGCCTTGCCGACAGGCCCGCCGTCGCGAGTCGCCATCAACTCCCGGCCGAACGCGATCCCTACCAGGGCCGCCAGGACGAGGCCGAGCGGCGGCAGGCTCCTACGGACCAGACGCCGGAAGCCGGCCGGGTGGGCGCGGATCGCCGGCGCGATCCAGCAGGTGAGGCCGACCGCAAGGATGAGGCTGGAGGCCAGGCGGAGCCCCGGGATGGCCAGAAACGGTGTCATCAGCGCGAGGATGCAGAGCAGCCATGTGGATAGGCGACCGCCCCACTTCGGGAGGGGCCGGACCAGCGTGGCCAGCAGCAGGCCGGCCGCCCCGAAGAGGGCCAGGTTGGCCACCGGAATCATCCAGAGGACATGCGGGCTCTGCCGGTACAGGCCATTCTGGGTGAGCTGGACGCGGACCACGAATAGCCCCAACTCGACGAACCCCACGACGAGCCCCGCCCACAGTGCCGTCACGATCAACGCCATCGGGCTCATCGTGGAGTCGGCAACCGGCGTTTCGAGGATCGGCGCGTCGCGCCTCACCTGGTCGCTCTGTTCCTGGGGGACCTCCGTCGCCTCCATCGTCACTCCTCAACGCCTCGGCGGTAGGTTGTCATCCCAGGTAGCCGAGCCCGCTCAGACGGTCCCGCACGATGTCGGCGCCGTCGGTCATGGAGTCGGGCCGGACGGGGATCTCCGAACGACCGGCCAGGAGCGATCGGCCCTGCATCGACGGCGGCACGTCATAACCGGCGAGTTCGAGCACGGTCGGGGCGATGTCGAGGAGGTGGGCACCCTCGACCTCCCCGATGGGAGGAACATTCGGCGCCGCGAGCACGAACGCGCCGTGCTGGGCGTGGTTGCAGTCGTCCGGGCCGGTGTCGTTCTCGAAGACGTGGACCGTCGGGTAGCCGACGCCGCCGATCGACCGCCAGGCCAGGGCGCCGAAGTGGACGATCAGGTCGGGCGCGACGTTCCGCACCTCCCGGTAAATCTCCTCCGGCTTGAACACCAGAGTGCCGAGCGGCCGGCCGTCGGGGCCTGTCCGTGGCCTCCAGTCGGGCCTTGAGGTCGTCGCGAAACCGCTCGTAGTCGGCCGGGTCGATCGCCCCCTCCGGCTCGCGTCCCGCGGACGTTCAGGAAGACGCGGGCGTAGTAGCCGCCCTCGCTCCAGGCGCGTCGTCCGTTCCCAGTTCACGTCCAGCTCGGCGAACGGCGTGATCCCCTCCGGCTCGCGGTTCAGGACGAGCAACCCCTCGTTCACCAGCCATTGATTGATGCAGAACCCGCCCTCAAGCGTCCGGGCGCCGTGGTCGGAGACGACCAGCACGACGGTGTCGTCGTTGAGCCGTTCCAGAACCGATCCGATCTCGGCGTCGAGGTGGCGGTAATAGTCGCGGATCGCGTCCCGGAACGGCGATTCGGGGTCGTGCCGGCGATGAGCGGGGTCGTGATGGCTCCAGAAGCCGTGCTGGATGCGGTCCAGGCCAATCTCGACGAAGTGGAAGTAATCCCACTCGGCATTCTCGAGGAAGTGCCGTACCACGGCGAACTGGGTGCGGCTCATGGCGAGAACCTGGTCGCGTAACCAGGTCTTGTCCTGGGTGCGGAAGCCCTTCACATCGACCGGATACTCCCCCACGAGTCGTCGGATCTCCTCGGAGATCGCTGGGGGATGAGTGAAGGTGCCCTGCGTGGTGTCAGGCGTCAGGAAGCAGCCCACGGAGATCCCATTGACCTTGCGGGGGGGATAGTTCGGCGGCACGCCGATCAGCACCGACTTGCCCCCCTCGCGGCCCACCTGGTCCGCGATGGTCACGGCGTCGATCGACCGGGAATCGACGATCTGGAGCCGGTCGTACGAGCGGTCGGCCCGGTTACGGAACCCGTAGACGCCCAGCGAGCCCGGGTCCTGGCTGGTACACAGGCACATCCAGGCGGGGACGGTGATCGGCGGGACCACGCTCTCCAGGCGGCCGTAGCAACCGAGGCCCATCAGGCGGCGGAGGTTTTCCAGCCGATCGTCGCCGAGCAGGATCTCGGGGGCGGCGCAGTCGAGCCCGAGGACCAGGATCTTCATCGCAGCGATCCCCCTTCCATCGCCGGGCCGGGGGCGACCCCGAGGGCGGCCAGGATCGTGGGGGCCAGATCGACCAGCCGCGCGCCATCGCCCTGAAACGGCCGATTCATCAGCAGGACGCCCGGCACGAGTGCCGGATCAACCACATGGTCGCCCGCCCAGGCGTGTGTGTTGTCCGAGAAGACCGAGGCCCCCACCCCGCCCGTCGATGTCTCCCAGGAGACGCGGTACCCGCGCGCGAAGTTCACGAGCAGGTCGGGCGATCCGGCGGCGAACGGGCCACGGTACAGCGCCTCACGGGAACGCACGCCGCGGATCGCGACCGCTCCCGTCTCGGGGTCCGGCAAACCCTCCAGCCCTCGCGTGATCGACTCCGACAGCCCTCCGGCCTCGTCGGGATCGACGATCCCGTGGGCCTCGCGGCCACGGAGGTTCAGATAAATCCCTCCCAGGCCGAGGGCGTAGGCCCGGGTCCGCGACCAGTCCACGGCGCGGAGCAAGTCGCTCGGCGTCGGCGCCGGGACGACGCCCGTCGCGCAGGGCGAGCAAACCGTGCGCGTACAGCCAGGTGTTCAGGTCCACGCAGCGGCGAAACGAACCGAAGCCGTGATCGCTGAGGACGATGACCAGGGTCTCGTCGTCGGCGAACTCCAGGGCGGTCCTGACCACCTTGTCGGCCCGTCGGTAGTGCTCCTCGATGACCGCCGGCGAACTCGTCGCCGGGCGGTCGGCCCCGGTTCGCCGGGTGGTCGGGCTCCAGGAACCGCCAGAACATGTGCTGGACACGGTCGGGGGTATCGAACAGGCAGAAGAAGAACCCCTCGTCGAACCGCCCCAGTTCGTGAAGCATCATTGCCTCGCGTTCCCGCCAGGCCAGCGCGCACTGGTCGAGGAAGGCGGACTCGTCGAGGCGGCCGTTGCTCAGGCCGGCGTGGTCCTCGACCATGCCGGTCGTGTAATACGGGCCGATCTCCGAGGCCAGATCACCGGCATAGCCGCCAGGATGGCTGATGGGGAACAGAGGGGACGCCGGTTCAAATTGATCGGTGATGCATATAACGCGAGGTCGGGGCCCAGGCGAGATCAGGCGGAACCGTACCATCCCGCGTACCGACTGGAGGAACCCGAGCTTGAAACGAAGCTTCACCCAGGGGCCCACCGGCCCAGCGGTAGCTCCAACTCGTCGGGCGTCGCGCCCGGGCAGCGCAGCCGCACACGATCCCCGGTCGGCTCGGGGTGGATCGTGAGTTCCAGCCCCAGTTCCGAGCGGTCCCTCGGGTCGCGGGGGCCGTAAAGTCGTGTGGTGATTGGCCCGTCCCCATCGGCGCTGGAGTCGGACGACACGCTCGGAACTGCCCGCGACGGTCCCCTCGGCCGTGGTGTAATAGGTGGCGGTCCCGAACCCACCCCGGAGGTCGGGCACCCCCATGCCCGAGAGCAGACGGCCCCGAACCGCGTCCGGTGGATACGTGCAGGGGCAGCGCAGGACCGTCGCGGGAACCCCCGCATCAGCCAGGATCGACCAGAGGGGCGTTCCGCCCCGGAGGTTGACGGCGCGGGGCGGCGTGAAGGTGTTCTTCTGCTCGTAGCGGTTCAGGGCCAGGTCGGGAAGACACGTCGCGGGGTCGCGTCGCAGAAAGTCGAAGACCCCATGGCCACCGGGATTGGTGCCGGTGGCGAACGTCGACCAGGCCACCGGCGTCTGCGCCGGAGCGGTGGTCGCCACGCGCGCGTACCCGCCTCGGGCTTGCATTGCCGAGAGGTTCGGGAGCATCCCCCGCTTCAACAGGGAATCGACGAACGTCGGCTCGAGCCCATCCAGGCCGAGGACGAGAACCTTCCGAAATGTCTGACTCATACGGGCCCTGCCCCGAACCGAGGTGCCCTCGTCGCGGATGGGAGTCGGACGCGCCCCCTGAGCCCGCAACGATCGGGAACCCGCTCGACTCACGTGCTCGGTCCCGTTGGGCTATCGCACGTCCCGTCGCCGGAACTTTCGGGAAGCCCAGGCGGTTACGCCTCGGCCCGTCGCCAGGACGATGCCGATGATGGCCGCGAGGGTCGAGGCCACCGGCAGGGTCGTTTCTGGACCAAAATATGCAAAAATCATGTCGTATTCTTTGTGTCAATAATGATACTGTCTTGATGTCAGTCTCAAGCCCAGGTCCTACCGGAGCTCGGTGGGGACACCTCCCCGAGCTCGACGGTAGCCACCCGGGCCCCCAATGGAACCCGGTCCGTCCGGTTTCCATCAAAGTCGCCCGGTTTGTGCACGCGCCGGCCGAATGGCTCGTCGCAGAGAGTGACGAAAACATCGGCGCGTGTGGCGGCCGACGCTGTGTGCAACGAATACCGAAACCCTCGCACAGTGGCGAAGGGCCTAATCCCCCCTCAAAAGGTGGCTCGTTACACGAACCGCACGAGAGAGAATTTCCCGCGGACTGGCTGTTGGGAACACGGCATCACCATTCCCACTCGGCGTCAATTCTCACGCGGCCGGTCAGCTTTTTTCCCGAATGCCGCGAGATTCTTTTCAAAGAGGGCGATCCGCCGATTGACCATGACCCGCTCGGCACGGGCCCGTGCCGATTTCGATCCACGAGAAATCGAGTCGATTCATGGGGAAACGTTCCACGATTTGGGAGCGTTGATCGTCACCCACGCGTGACGCGTAAACGCCGATTTGTGGGTGGGATCGGTCTCGGGGGATCGCTCCGCCATGACTCGGTGCGAGCCCGAGGAGCACGACCGCCGCAGGGCCAATTCGCGGCGGCCCTCTCGGATGACCTGCATCGTCAACAACGCTAGCTTGGGGCAGTCCAGGTGGCGTCGGGAATTGCCTTGAGAAGTCTCAACACAACAGTACTCACACGTGCGAAGGTGGTGCCTCATGCGCCCCTCACCCCGTCCTGGCGTCTCATCCGGCCTCGAATGGATCCCCACGATCAGCAGGGTCGCCGGAATGCCCAGGATGACCAACGAGTCGAACACGCTACGGAGACGATCCAGAACCTTCATCGTGGGCCTCTCCCTCCGTCCACCGATGCGTCGTGGGGCTGACCGACCGGCCTCTGTCCGAATCTATTCGTTGATTCGCCCGGTTTCTGCGAGAGAATTCGGGGTCGCATCCCGATTCGGGCCGAACCGGTTCGCCGGCACTCGTCACGTGGGCTCGTCGTCAGTCAGACGGATGCCCGACCAACCGTCGAGGGTCGGCCGAATCTTCGACTGTCGTGCGCGAAACCTCGTCCCGACTCTGAACGAGGGCCGTCGCTGAGCGTGATACGGGCCCGGGGAAGCGCGTGCTGCCAGGTACCTGGATTGCGCACGAACGAATTCGGAGGTGGGCAATGGGCGCAAGGGAACTCGCGGGCTCGATCTGGGGATCGAAATCCTGGGGGTCGCAATCTCCAATCCGGGCTGACGGCCTCGGATCAGACCGTCAGGGTCCTGCTCCTCCCCCACATCGAACCGGACAACCTGCGACATCCCGAGCCCTCCCCGACCGGATCGCCGGGAGCACATACGGGGATCCTCGCGATCTTGATCGGGTTGTGAGGGAGAACCGTTCGCCCGTCAGGCCGAGGTCGAGCGGGGAGACGCGGCGGCGGGTTGTTCCCCGTGGTCTTGACGGTGGGCCGGGCCGTGGCCCCGATTCGGGAGGCGAGGGACGGCGGGGAAGCGGGGCAGCAGGATGCGGAAGCTGGTGCCCCCACCGGGAGGCGATTCGACCTCGATGGTCCCGCCGTGGTCCTGGATGATCCCGTAGCTGATCGAGAGGCCCAGGCCCGTTCCCTGGCCGATCGGTTTGGTGGTGAAGAACGGGTCGAAGATCCGGCTCGCGGACCTCCGGGTCGATCCCGCAGCCGTCATCCTTGACCTCGATCCGGACGTGGTGGCTCCCCTCCGGGCGGGTGCGAACCGTCACCGAGCCGCCGGGCTCGCAGGCGTCGATCGCGTTCGAGAGCAAGTTCAGCACGACCTGGTTGATCTTGGCGGCGAAGCAGTGAACGGTCGGGAGGTCCGCCAGGTCGGCAACGATCTGAACGTCCTTCTTCTTCGCGTGGCCCTGGATGATTGTGATCGAGGACCGGACGCCCTCGTTGAGGTCCACCTCGTTGATGTTTCCCTCGTCGACCCGTGCGAACAGGCGCAGGTCGGCGACGATCTGACGGATGCGACGGAGGCCCTCCCGGGTACGGGCCAGCAGGCTCGGGAGGTTCTCCAGCGTGTAGTCGATATCGATCCGTTCCCGCAACTCGCGGATGCTCTCCGTTTCCGGCGAGTCGGCCTGGCCGCTGGCTTCCAGGAATTCTTGATACAGGCCGATCAGGTTCCGCAGCTCGGCGAGGTCACGTTCCAGGACGGCGACATTGTTGTTGACGAAGGCCAGGGGGTTGTTGATCTCGTGCGCCACGCCCGCGACCATCTGGCCGAGGCTGGCGAGCTTTTCCGACTGGACGAGGCGGCTCTGGGCGGCCTTCATGGCCTGGTGGGCCTGGTGTTCCGAGCGGGCCATCTCCTGGAGCGTCTGGTTCTGGGTTTGAAGCTGTTCCTGGGCGCGTACGCGCTCGGTGACGTCCCAGAAGATCCCCTGCATGCCGAGGATCCGACCGTCGGGTGCGTACAGCGGTGTCTTGATGACCTGGACGTAGAGCGTGTCGCCGTGGGGGGTGACGTGCCGCTCGATCGTGTCCAGAACGGCGCCGGACTCGATGACGCGGCGGTCGTCGCCGCGGTACTTCTCGGCCAGCTCTCGGGGGAAGAAATCGAGATCGGTGCGGCCGATGATCTCCTCGAGGCCCCGACCCAGTTCGGCGCAAAACCGCCCGTTGGCGAAGGTGAAGTGGCCGTTGAGGTCCTTGCGTAGGATCGCCTGCGGGATGGTCTCGACCAGGGAGTGATAGAACAGCTCCGACTCCTTCAGCGCGGCCTCCGCCCGGCGACGCTCGGCAAGCTCGGCTTCGAGGTCCGTCAGCAGCCGGTTTCGTCCCCGTTCGATCCGACGCGCCAGGACGAGAAACGCCGCGACCAGCGCCAGCACGGCAAGGCAGAGCAGGATCAGCGCCGGATCAAGAGGGCTCAAATTCCACCTCCCCTCGGCCTCGGCCAGTGGCAGGGGAAGGAACACCCGGTTCGGAGGTGTGGTCGCGATGAGGCGGCTCACGGCGCGAGGCCTCCGCGTTGGGCCGTGCCCGGCCGATGAACAGTCAACGTGGGCCCGTGACACGACCGTTGCGTGATGGGTCGATCCGTGCGAACCGTGTCCGTCCGTCCTCTGGTGACGATTGCACGGTTCTCCCACGGAATCTAACCGGGTTTCGGCGGGGCGTCCATCATGATGCACCGAATTGCCGAGAGTCGTCGTAACCGGATCGAAGGGGAATGCCCCGCTCTATGCCCGCGAGTTGGTTTCCGCGGACGGGAGGGCTCAAAACATTCCGGGGCCTCCGTGCCCGAAACCATTGGCCCGAGGGCGGCGATCTCCATACTCATCCGGCTGCAAACGATTGTCCGCTCAACGTTCAGGCGACGGGACTGCGCGGCCCCAGCGCCTGGAGGAGCTCGGCGATCCCGGCGCGGGCGATCTCGGCATCTTGCTCGCCGGTCCCGCCGCCAACACCGACAGCGCCGATGATCTGGCCCTCGACCTCGATCGGCACGCCGCCATAAAGCGGCGTGGCCCGGCCGCCGCCGGCCATTGCCGTGAGCGCAAGTCCGATATTGAGAATCGGTTCGGGATCGTCCGCCCCGGGCGGGATCGGTCCGGTCGGGTTGCGGAAGGTCGCGGCGGCGACAGCCTTCGTCTGCGCGGTGTAGCCGCTCCCCGGCCGGGCACCGTCCATCCGGGCGAAGGCGACCAGGTGGCCGCCGTCGTCCACCACGGCGATGTTGACCTTCAGGCCCATCGTTTCGGCCTGCTGCTGGGCGGCCTGGAGAATGACCTCGGCACCGCCCAGACTCAGCCGGATGTGGTCGCGGCTGACCAGGGGCCGGGAAACACCAACATTCTGAATGTTTCCGCCGTTCGCCTCGTCATCAACACCCGGCCTCTCTCCCTCAACGGCCTGGACGAGAGCGGCGAGCCCGTCTTTCAGTCCGTTGCCGAACTCGCCTTGTTCAAATGAGTTAAGGAAAGCCCCGAGGGCCTTTCGGCGGTCCCCCGGGCCCACCTGCTCCTGGTAATCCCGGGAGACGAGGATCGTCACCTCCTTCGGCTGGCCGCTGACCAGGAGGTAGACCCCCGATCGACCGGACTGCCGCGCCCGTTCGAGGGCGACCTCGTCGATCGAACGATCGTCGAGCCTCTCGACGGTCTCGATCAACACCGACGCGCCTCCCGGACGGGCCGCGTCCCGGAACAGGGCCTCGGCGTCGGCGAGAGACTGCGCGTCGAAAAGCCCTGCCTGGTCATGGACTTCGAGCGAGGGCAGGGGGGTCGATTGGTCCCCGGCATCGTCCGCGTCCAACACTGCGGACACGACCGACGTCCCGGACTCGGGCCCCTGGGCGGAGGCGATCCGCCCCGTTTCGAGGATCAGTAGCGGCGCCAGGAGAAACAGCAACAGCAGCCCATGACGGCGTTCTGGTCGCATAATATCCTCTCGAATCGCAACGTCCTGGTGCGTGGCGTGGCGAACAACACCAACACCGTCGGACGGGAAGCCCGGACGCAACCGGGCAAGAATCAACGAAGCGAACCGTCGGGCGAGCCTCGTCGGCCCGCCCGGAACATGGCCAGCGTCTCGGGACCGGCGACCGGCCCTCAGTGATCGTCCCCCCGGTGCTGCGAGAGCAGCCACTCGATCAGTTCCGGGTTGTTATACGCCCGGTCCCAACTGTTGTGGCCGACGCCCCGGTACTCGGTCGAATGCAGGTCAGCGCCCGCCTCGCGGAGCTTGGCGACCATCTGCCGCATGCTCTCGAAGATGAAGGGCATGTCGGCATCCCCGACGACGGTCCAGATCGGCAGGCCCTTGACCGACGAGACAACCTCATCAGGCTCCCTGGTGAACCCGCAGACGACCACCACGGCGGCAAACTTCTCGGGGTGGGCGGCGGCGACGCTCCAGGAACCGTGGCCACCCATCGACAGGCCGGTCAGGAGGATGCGGTCCTCGTCGATGTTGTAGGTCTTCTGGACGTCCTCCAGGGCGGCGAGGGCACCGGCCGCGTCGGGAGAGTCGGCGGCCCAGGTCTGGCGCGCCTGCGGGAAGATGGCGATCGCCGGGAAGGCCGAGGGATCGCGGGCGATCGCCGGGCCGAGGCCCACCTGAGACGGAACGATCCCGTCGTCGCCCCGCTCGCCGGCCCCGTGCAGGAACAGCACGGCCGGGACCGCTTTTGACCCGTCGTACCCCTCGGGCACATAGACGGTGTACTTCCGGGGGCCGTCGGGGGCCTCGACCGTGCGCAGGTGCCAGCCCGGTTGCTTTGCGTCGGCCTCGTTCTCGTCGGTCTTCGGGCTGGGGAGCCGCTGGAGGTAAATGTCCTTGAACTCGACCGTCATCGGCCCGCCGGCGTGGACCTGCAAGGCGATGCGACCTTCCTGGGGAATCGAGGAATCCGGCTCGTGGTAGTTCACCGACTCGACCCCGTTGAGGGACAGCCGGATGTGCCCGCCCATGGCCCGGATGACGTACTCGTTCCAACCGTCGTGGTTGACCCGGTCCACGGCACGCTCGGCCCCCGGGACGAGCACCTTGCGACGCCGCGACTCGTCGTAGAGGCTGCCCCAGTAGTTCTGACCGACATCGGCCTGATAGCCCCGCATCTCGTGGTCGGGGATGCGCTCGCTGCGGAACATGATGCCGCTGTTGGAATTCTCTTCACCTCGCATCCGGAACGTCACCTTGAGGATGAAGTCCGAAAAGGAGCCCTCCGTCGCCAGGAACTCGTTGTGATCGAGTCCGGCCGACTTCCCGACGATCATGCCGTCGCGGACCTTCCACAGCGAGGTGTCGCCATCCCAGCCGTTGAGGTCCTGCCCGTTGAACAGGGGAATGAACCCCGCCGTCTCGACCACCGTGGTCTCGTTGCGCAGCGCGCGGGCCCATCGGATCAGGATCGTGGCGTAGTATGTGTTGGAGAGGTCGGCCGGCTTGTCGGGCGATGGCGCATAGCCGCCGTTCTCCTTGCGGTGTCTCGCGATGAAGGACAGCAGGTGTTCCAGGTCGACGTCACGCGACTTCAGCATGTAGATACAACGCATGACACGATAGCTCGCCGACAGGCTCGACGGTCCCTCCCCGTCCGACCAGCCGCCGTCATCGTTCTGGCCCTGGGCGATGGCGTCGATGACGGCATCCTTCCTGTCGAGGTCCACGCCCATGCGAAGGAGGGCGACGGCGGCGCCACCCGTGTCGAACGCTCGGGAGGCCCCATCGCCCCACGTGCCGTCCTCGTTGCGTGAGGAGCGGACCCGCTCGATCCACGCCGGGAAGGCCGGGGCCTTCTTCTCCACGGCCTCCAGCCCGGCGACGGCGATCCGGATGTCCGGGAACTCCCTGGCCTGATCGGACAGGTAGGTCACCGCCGGATCGACCAGGTCCGGCGTGGCCGCCCCGAGTTCCGACAGGGCCATCAGACCGACCGCCGTGGTGTGGACGTTCGGCTCACCGTCCGGCTCCGGGCCGAAGCCGCCGCTATCCTCGGCGCAGGAACGGACGTAGGCGATGCACGTCGGCACGTCCGGGATGGAGCCCCCCGTGTAAAGGAGGATCTTGACCGCCGCGTTCGTCGCGCCGAGGCTCGACGGTCCGCCCTCTTCCGCGGCGAACCCGCCGTCGTGGTTCTGTCGACTGGCCGCGAACCGGGCCGTCTGGGCCATCTCATCGGGGGACTGCGCCCGCCCGCCCGGGGCGGCGATCAGCAGGAACGTCGAGAGGAGAGCCGCGAGCCGTCGCATGGGTGTCGCTCCGCGCCTGGTTCAGGGGTGGGCCGGGAGCCGGTCCCGGAACCTCGACCAGTCTGCCAGGCGCGGGCGAATGGGGCAACGCCCTGGTTTCCACGAGCGGGGCCGTTGAGGGGTATTGTCGAACGCGCTCAGGACGTCGCGGTGGGGAGCAACTCGCGAAGCGTCTTCGGGAGCGGGAAGTGGACGCTCTCCTGACGAACCGTCGCCTCAACGATCGTGGCGCCGTACTCATCCTGGAGGAAGTCGAGGACTTCCTGAACGACATCCTCCGGGGCGCTGGCACCGGCGGTGATGAGCACGGTTTCGACCCCGTCGAGCCACTCCGGCCGGATCTCGGAGACGCCGTCGATCAGGTGGGCGTGCGGCCCGAGCGAGCCGGCGATCTCTTCGAGCCGACGGCTGTTCGAGCTGTTCTGGCTGCCGAGGACCAGCACGAGGTCGGCCTTCGGGGCGAGTTGCCGGACGGCGTCCTGCCGGTTCTGGGTCGCGTAGCAGATGTCGTCCTTGGGCGGGTTGGCGATGTGCGGGAACTTCTTGCGAAGGGCGGCGATGACGACGTTGGCATCGTCGACGCTCAGGGTCGTCTGCGTCAGGTACGCGATCTTCTCGGGCTGGATGGTGAGGCGCTCGACGTCCTCAGCCGACTCGACGAGGATCATGCGCTCCGGCGCCTCGCCCATCGTGCCGATCACCTCGTCGTGTCCCTCGTGGCCGATCAGGACGATCGAATAACCGTCCCGGGCGTACTTGACGGCCTCCAGGTGGACCTTCGTCACCAGGGGGCAGGTGGCGTCGATGGCCTTCAGATCACGTCGTCGGGCGTACTCGCGGACCTGGGGCGAGACACCATGCGCGCTGTAGAGCAGGGGGGAGCCGACCGGCACCTCGTCCAGATGATCGACGAAGACCACGCCGCGCCTCTTGAACCGTTCGACGACGAACTTGTTGTGGACGATCTCGTGGTACACGTAAAGCGGTGCGCCGAAGAGATCGAGGGCACGTTCGAGGCTTTCGATGGCCATGTTGACCCCGGCGCAGAAGCCTCGGGGATTGGCCAGGATGATCTTCATGACGTCGTCGTGCTCCACAACCGGATCGAGGGTCGTCACTCGGTGTTCGCAATTATCCTAAGCAATGTCCCCCCTGAGGGGAAGGTCGGCACGATGCCGGCGGCCGGTTGCCCGATCCGGATCGTCCGGTCCCTCATCCTTTTCGGTGGGCCCCAGCCGGGACGCCGACCGCCAGAGGGTTGAAACCGGGCGCCCGACGGGGCAACATGGACAGATCCCATCCGGCTCGGAGACGTCGTTGCCGGGCGATTGGGCACATAACTGTTTGGAGCGGACCCATGATCGAGAACAGCAAGGTGTCCCGTCGGGGCTTCCTCGGAACGACCGGGGCGGCGGCCGGCGCGATGGCCGCCGCCGGCGCCTTCCCCCACCCGGCGGTCGGGAACGTCAAGGGGGCCAACGAGCGGCTCAACTTCGCCATGATCGGCGTCGGCGGCCGGATGCAGGCGCACCTCGGCGTCCTGCTGGCGATGAAGGAAGAGGGCAAGCCGGTCGACATCGTGGCCGTCGCCGACGTCTACGACAAGAACCGCGAGAAAGCCAAGCAGCGCACCGGCGCCAAGACGGCGGTCGTCGACTACCGCAAGCTCCTCGAAGACAAGAACATCGACGCCGTCACCATCGCCACCCCCGACCACTGGCACGCGACGCAGTGCATCGACGCGATGAATGCGGGCAAGGACGTCTACTGCGAGAAGCCGATGACCCACACGATCGACGAGGCCCGACGGGTGGCCGAGACGGTCAAGAAGACGGGTCAGGTCATGACCGTCGGCGTCCAGTCGATGTCCGACCCGCGCTGGGGCATGGCCAACGACCATGATCACCAGCCGGCAAGATCGGCAAGATCATGCAGGCCCAGACGAGCTACTACCGCAACAGCTCGATGGGCCAGTGGCGCTACTACGCCCTGAGCGAGGACATGACCCCCACCGACGATCGACTGGAAGATGTTCCTCGGCACCGAGTTCGGCCTTGCCCCCGACATGCCGTTCAACCGCGCCAAGTTCGCCCAGTGGCGCTGCTACTGGGATTTCGGCGGCGGCATGTACACCGACCTGTTCGTCCACCAGCTCACCCACCTGATCCAGGCCATGGGCGTCCGCTTCCCGCGCCGGGTCGTCGGCGCCGGCGGGCTGTACATGGAGTACGACGGCCGCGACGTGCCCGACGTCGCCATGGTCGCCGCCGACTACGACGAGGGCTGCCAGGTCCTCGTCATGGCGACCATGTGCAACGACACCCAGATCGACGAGATGATCCGCGGCCACACCGGCACGATCAAGTTCGAAGGGCGACGGCTTCAACGTCATCCCGCAGAAGATCGAGGGCCGGCCCGCCCCTCCGGGCATCGAACAAGGCCGAGGGCGGCGAGCACTCGCCGCCAACCCGCCGCGCGACGACACCCGCGCCCTGTGGGACCACTTCATCGGCTGCATCCGCTCGCGCAACCAGGAGACCCTCTGCCCGGCCGACCTCGGCTACGCCGCGATCGCCACGGTCAACATGGGCGTCCAGTCCTACCGCGAGGGCAAGGCCCTCTTCTTCAACAAGGAGACCGGCGAGGTCACCGAGGCCGACGCCTCCTGGGCCAAGAAGTGGGAGAAGATGAGCGAGGAGCGGGCCAAGCCCGTCCACGTCATGGGCTGGAAGGCCGGCGACGAGGGCTCGCCTGCTCGACCCAGCCCTACCAGAAGCTCGAAGGCGACTGGGTCGACGGCAAGGACCCGGCCAAGGCCTGAGCCCGATCGGTTTGGATTGTCCCGATCCTGACTCCACCACGAGCATCGCCGCCGAGGACTCGGCGGCGATGCTTGTTCCGTTGCGCGAAGTGCGAACGTCGCGAAGAACGGGCGCTGGGCCGGTCTGTCTTCGATACGGGACATGGTCGGACGAACCCCAGACGGCGATCAGTCCGACCGTGTCCAGGAAGACATCGGTCATGGTTGATGCTCACCGTGTCGGGCGGCCGTGTCGCCGTGCCCGGAGTCGTCGCGCTCGCCGAGGATGTTGTAGACTTTCGCCATCCCCGCGCTCATCGATCCGGTGCGGCGGTTCTCTTGATGCGAAGATCAAACTCAACCTCGGTGTGCTCGGGGAGGTCCAGAGGTTCGATCGGCCGGAAGACACCGTTCTCATAGACAGCCTGGATGGTTTTCGACAGCTTGGAAATCCCTCCTTCATGTTCCGGCGGCTGTCGCATCCAGAAATGGTTTTCGATGACTTTCCACCACCCCAGGGTCATGTTCCCTCGGGGCGGGCATCGGCCACGTCGGGCGTGGACCACTCCCCGTCGACGCACGTGGCAAGAAGTGTGAACCGGCGTTGATCCGACTGGAAGCGGACGAGATTGGCAGGCTGGCCCGGTGCAAGATCGGCTCGGGCAGGCCGAGCAGGCGGGCCGGGTTGGTGGTCATCGTGTTGAAGACGGCGTCGAGCGTGGTCGGGTTGACCCGGAGGAACGTGCTGATGCCCGTCTCGAGGCCCTGGTTCGACCCGGCCAGGTAGGGCGTGCCGGCGACGACGATCTTGCCCGAGGGGTCGACGGCCCAGTCGCCGTAGGTGCCGACGGGAGGCCGGCCAGGGGGCTGGCGTCGCTGACGAGGATCGTCGCGTCAGGGCCCTTGGCCCGGACCAGCACGCGGAGGACGTCGTCGGACGAGGTGGTGGCCGTCGGCGATGAGGGAGGCCCAGCAGGCGGTCCTCGGCGGCCTGGGTCCAGATCGGGTTGGGATGGCGGGGCAGGGTGGCGGCGATGCCGTTGCCGAGGTGGGTGCTCAGCCGGGCGCCGGCGTCGACGGCCCGGGTCAGCGTCTCGGGGTCGGCCGCGGTGTGCGCCAGGGCGACGACGACGCCGCTCTCGGTCGCGCCGGCGGATGAACTCGAGGGCGCCGGGCCGCTCGGGAGCCAGGGTCATGATCCGGACGCGGCCCCCGGAGGCGTCCTGCCAGGCCTGGAACTCGTCCCAGTCGGGGTCGCGGACGGCGGACAGCGGGTGGGCGCCTCGGTAGCCGTCGACGTGCGAGATGTACGGCCCTTCCAGGTGGATGCCGACGACCCGGGCGGCGACGTCGGGGAAACGCTCGCAGGCCTCGGCGATCGTCCGGACGCCGTGGTTGTCGCCTCGCGCGAGGCGGTGATCAGGGTCGGGCAGAGCCGCGCCGTGCCGAGACCGGCCTTGGCCGCGGACGATCGCGGCGACCTGGTCGACCGTCAGGGTCGCGTCCGAGAACGAGATGCCCCAGCGGCCGTTGTCTGGATGTCCCAGAAGGCGGGGGCGACCCAGTCGTCGTCGTCCTGGCGTTCGTCGCGGTCCGTCGGCCGGTTCGACGGCCGCGATCGTCGACCGTCAGACAGGCTCAGACGAACCCAGTTCCCCGTTTCGTAGTGGCGTGCGTTGAATTCCACGGCGGCGGTCTCGCGTGCGGGATGTGGTGAACTTCGCGGCACGGCGGATGCCCGCGGCGACGTGACGATTGCCCCTGACTTGCGGAGTGGACTACTTCCCACTGTTCGAATGCTGGGCGGTGTCCAGCTCGACGACGCCGTCGGCTCAGCGCTGCGCTCGCGGCGTGCGAGGGCCGCGGCGATGAAGTCGCGGAACAGGGGGTGGGCGCGGTGGGCTTCGACTTGAACTCGGGGTGGTACTGGACGGCGAGGAACCAGGGGTGGTCGGGGATCTCGACGATCTCGACGAGCGTGCCGTCGGGGCTCAGTCCGGTCGGGACGGAACCCGTGTTGCTCGAACTGGGTGCGGTAGGCGTTGTTGAACTCGTAGCGGTGGCGGTGGCGTTCGTGGACCAGCTCGGCGCCGTAGGCCGCGGCCGCCCGGCTCCCCGGGGCGAGCTGGCAGGGCCAGCTCCCGAGCCGCATCGTGCCCCCGCGCTGGTGAACGCCCGCCTGCTCCTCCATCATGGCGATGACCGGGTGCTGGGTCGTGCCGTCGAACTCGGTGCTGTTGGCGTCGTCGAGCCCGAGCACGTTCCGGGCGAACTCGATCGTCGCGCACTGCATGCCCAGGCAGATGCCGAAGAACGGGATGCCCTGCGTCCGGGCGTAGCGGATCGCCTCGATCTTCCCCTCGATCCCGCGCATGCCGAAACCGCCGGGGACGAGGACGCCATCGACCCCGGCGAGCATCTTGTCCGCACCCTCGGTCCGCAACTCCTCGGCCTCGACCCGCCGGACGACGATCCGCGCGCTGTGGGCGATGCCGGCGTGGTCGAGCGACTCGTAGACCGATTTGTAGGCGTCGCGGTGGCTGATGTACTTGCCGACGACGGCGATCGTCACCTCGCGCTCGGGGATGGATGATCCGGTCGACCAGGTCGCGCCAGTCGTCGATGTCGAGCGGCTGCGTCTTCAAGCCCGAGCCGCTTGACCAGGATGTCGTCGAGCCCGCTGTTGACCAGGCTCAGCGGGACCTCATAAATGCTGTACTCCCGGTCGCGCTCCTCGATCACGGCGCGGCGTTCGATGTTGCAGAACAGGGCGATCTTGTCCTTCTCCTCGGGGCTGATCGCATGCTCGGTGCGGCAGATCAGGACGTCGGGCTGGATGCCGATCTGGCGCAGGGCGCCGACCGAGTGCTGGGTCGGCTTGGTCTTGATCTCGCCGGCGGCTCGCAGGTAAGGCACGAGCGTCAGGTGGATGTACAGGCAGTTCTCGCGGCCGACGTCGAGGGCGAACTGGCGGATCGCTTCGAGGAACGGCAGGCCCTCGATGTCGCCGACGGTGCCGCCGATCTCGGTGATGACGACGTCGACGTCGTCGGTCGGCCAGCCGGTGGACGGCCGCCTTGATCTCGTCGGTGATGTGCGGGATCACCTGGACGGTCTTGCCCTCGTAGTACTTCCCCTCGCGTTCCTTCTGGATCACCGACAGATAGATCTTGCCGGTCGTGAAGTTGCAGTCCCTCGTCAGCGGGCGCGTTGGTGAAGCGCTCGTAATGGCCCAGGTCCAGGTCGGTCTCGGTGCCGTCGTCGAGCACGTAGACCTCGCCGTGCTGGTACGGGCTCATCGTGCCCGGATCGACGTTGATGTACGGGTCGAACTTCTGGAGCCGGACCCGCAAGCCCGCGATGTTCCAGGAGCATGCCGATCGAGGCGCAGGTCAGCCCCTTGCCCAGCGAACTGACGACGCCCCCCGTCACGAAGATATGCTTGGCCATGTTCCTACCCCGGCCCGAACCGTCGCGAAGCCCCGACACAAACGATCCACTATACCACGGACGTCCCCGACCTGGCCCCGCGACCTGGCCACGGATTGTCCGAAGACGGCTCGAGCGGTTAAGATGGGATAAATCGAGCATGGACAATTGCGACCACCGCGTGCGACGGCTTCCGGAAGGTGAGGCGACGATGGGACCTGTTCGGCTGAATCGACGCCGCTTCCTGGGCTGCTCGGCCGCCGCCGGCCTGGCGATCACCCAGGCGATCCCGGTCGAGGGGTCGGTCGAGGCCCACCCGGTTCGCGTCGGCATGATCGGCCTGGGCAATCGCGGCACCTCGTTGCTACGCAGTCTACTGGAACTGCCGGGTGTCGAGCTTCGGGCCGTCTGCGACCTTGAGCCGAAACACCGGCAACCGCGCTCAGGGCATCGCCCAGAAGGCGACCGGCCGCCGTCCCGAGGCCCGGGAACAGGCCGCTTGCCTCGTCGAGGACCCGGAGATCGACGCGGTCGTCGTCGCGGTGCCATGCGACCTCCACTGTCGATTGCTATCGCGCCGCCCTGCGGGCCGGCAAACACCTGTACGCCGAGAAACCGCTGGCGCTTGACCCTCGATCAGTGCGACGAGCTGATCCGGCGAGAGCCGCCCAACGCCCCGACCAGGTTCTTCACGTCGGTTTTCAGCGGCGATCGAACCCACGATATCGCGAGGGGATCGAGCTGATCCGTCGCGGGGACCTGGGAACGTTGATCGAGGCTCGGTTCGCCTGGTCGAGCAGCAACGGCCCGATCGACGGCCATGCCGCCTGGCTCTCCCAACGTGAGCGTTCCGGCGACTGGATGCTCGAACAGGCGGTCCACATCTGGGACGTGCTGAACTGGATCGCCGGTGGACCGCCGGAACGGGCCTACGGGCACGGCCGCGCGACTCTTCGCCGACACCCAGCCGTCCCGCGACGTGACCGACCACTACTCGGCGCTCCTCGAGTGGCCCAACGGCTTCACGGCGTCGTTCGTCCATAGCTGGGTGGACCCGGCCGACGATGCCTTCACCGGCACCCGGCAGCACGTCATCGGGACCGCCGGCGGTCTCGACCTGACCACCGGAATCGCCACCTTCCGGGATCGCTCCCGGCCGCGACACGGCGTCCATCGCGGGGCGGTCGCTTCGGATAGCCGGGCCGCCCTGTCCGCGTTTCTGGATGCCGTCCGCGCCGAGTCACCGGCGCCGCCTCCGTTGACGCTGGCCGAAGCACGCGACGCGACCCTCGCGGGCCTGCTCGTCCGGAAGGCCGTCGACGAACGTCGTGTCGTAACCCTCGACGAAATCATGGGTTCGGCAAATCCGTGCATCGTTCCGATTCGGCTTGACGGCAACGCCCGATCTCCGACGATGATACCGTGCCCGGACTCCTCGTGGTCGAGGGAACGACCGCGGTGCCGGGGTTTGCTCCACGTCGGTCGAGTCGTTCAGGACCTCGATCGAGACGAGAACCCGGTCTTTCGTTTTCAAGGAGGGAAACGGATGACGTTCGACCAGTGTCAGAACGCTCTCACGTTCATCCGGCGACGTCAGGGAACGCGCTGTCCGATGGTCCGGATCGATTTCGGCGGTTCGGTCTATCGCGGCCGCCTGGTCCGCAGCGACAGCGACCCTGAACACCGCGGCAAGGTCAAGCCGCCCAGCGGGTTCCTTGTGCTGGAAGACCCGGACGTTGGACGGCGCCCCGAGATCATGCTCCAGATCGCGACCCTGGAACCGGACGCGATCGCGGAGCATCCCGACGACTGAGGCGAGCGGTTGGTTCCCTTCCTCGGGGACCAGGCGGCCCCCTCCCTGAGTCGGAAACCCAGTTTTCCGTGAGGGTTTCAGGAGGTCTCGCCAGGGGGGGCCTTGACCATGGGCAACGGGACGATGGTCGCCGCGCGACCTCCGTCCGGGTCGCCGAGGCTCAAGGCCCGCCCCACTTCGTAGAAACCTCTACGGACGAACCCCAAGCCGATCGGACACTGGAGAACGGGTGACAGGGCCGTCGAGGTGACGGTCCCCACCGGCTTGCCGTCGGCATGGAGCGGGGTGCCCGGTGACGGGGGCTCGCCGGGATCGAACCGAAGTCCCCGCAGCATCTTGTTCACATGGCCGAGGGCGTCGATCCGCGCGACCGTCTCCTGCCCGAGATAGCAGCCCTTCGTGAAGCTGATCGCGCGGGCGTCCCGGTCGAGTTCCTGGGGCAAGTTCTCCCGGCTGAGGTCGCGACCAAACACCGGCGTTCCCCCTTCGATCCGGAGCATGTCGAACGTCAACGGATCGAGGTCAACCAGGCCCAGGGGCTCCGCCGCGTCGCGGAGCAGGTCCGCGATCAGGGGCAGGTCCTCAAGGTTGCCGATCAGCGTGTAACCGGGGCGGGCCGTCGGGGACTCCCGGATCAACCAGGCCGTCCGGTCGAGAATTCGAACGGTCGCGTGCCGGAGATCGCCAACCGCCGGCGGTTCGACGGCAAGGCGATCGAACGCCTCCGCCACGCGCGGGCCGACCAGATGAACCTCATAGCTTGAATCGGAGCTGTCCGTGGTCTCGATCTCGTCGAATACCCCATACTTCGCCAGATGCGGTGCGAGATCGGTCAGGGCCGCCCGGTCGGTTCTCAGGAGGATGCGGTCCTCATCGGCATGCAAGGTCGCGAAGGCCAGGGTCTTCCCTTGCAGCGTCGTGATGAAGGTCTCGCATCCTCCGCCGACTTCGATCCGTCGCACGTCGTTGGTCGTGAGGTTCTGGAGGAACCGTACCCGGTCTGGGCCGGTGATGAGCAACCGGGCACGATCGGTACGGTCGGCCCAGGCGATCGTTTGATCGGCGGCATGGTACGGATCCAGAATCACCGTCATCGGCGCGTTCCTCGGGTTCTGGTCAGGGGGTCGGATGTCCCTGGTTTCAGTCGCCTTCGACCTCGGCCCGCATCCAGTCCGCGGGACTGAGGACGACGCAGGACGCACAGGTCTCCAACAATCGCCGGGCGTCTTTCGGATTGTCGAGAGGGATCATGCCCAGCCCTTCGACAAGGTCCCGCTCCAGCGCGCTGAAGAGATAGATGTCGGCACGACCGAGAGCGGTCGCCAGTTGGAGTGCGACCCGGTAGTCCTCCTCGTGTTCCAACCCTCGCAAGGCCTGGGGGCCGAGACGGGGGTCGTCGACCTGGGCGAGCCGTTGAATCGCGCGGCCGGGGGTCGCCGAGACTTGAGACAGGACGACAACCTTTCCACCCAACCGGGTAAGCCGCGCCGCGGTTTCGAGCCCCGCGGCGAGATCATCCAGCGTTGTCGGTTTCCAGGGGACCCCGATCCCGGCAACGGCCAGATCGGCGGGCTCGTCGAGATGGACCGTCCACGAGGCGTCAACCGCCTCGACGCCGCACTTCCGCACCATGTCCTCATGCCCGGCGATGATGCCGGTGGTTCCCGAGACACCGACCTCCACACCGATCTGAAACAGGCTGCCCAGAAGCCAGTTCACCTCGGCGGCCTCGGCCATGGCGACCGAGCGATTTTTCTCCAACGACTGTCCGTTCAAGTCCCCCGGGGTTTGAATCTCGCGGCGTGTCTTGTCATCGCTGAGGCCCGGGAAGACCTCGCTCCAGGGCCCTCGATATCCGAGAGGGCCTGGCCCGTAGGACAGTGTTCCGACCGGAACGACCACGTCCGCGTCGGTCGCGAGCCGATCGAGATAGATCCGACGACCGCTGGACGTGCTGGCCAGATACGCGATTCGAGAGCGATCGGACGGGTCATGAACCTCAAGGGCCACGCCCACGGGCAAAGCAAGCTGTTGGGACGTCGGCGAATCGGTCGCCAGGACTGTGATCGCGTCGGCCGCGACACCGGCGTCTTGAAGCACTTCGCAGAGCGTGGCGAGGATCTCGGTCAGATTCGGCGTGAACGGATCGAGCGGGATGACGACCCGATCTCCAGGGACGACCACCTGCCGAAGCGGCGGGTAGCCGCGCGGATGTTCCAGCGCTTCGCGCAAATGGTCGCGAACTAAGGACTTCGGATCGGAGGCCGGGCCCGTCCAACGGCCGACCAGCCGATTGTCGTCCAGTTCGTACTGGACACATTGATCCTCGTAATCGACACCGACGAGCATGAACGGTCATCCTGTCGCATTGCGCGGATTGTGGCGAATTCCCCCGGTCATGGTAGGCCCACATTCAAGGGGCGGTCAAGCGATCGACCCGCGAGCTGGGTCCGCTGGCTGGGTCCGCGGGCCCACGACCTGTAAAATGGAACGGTCCACCCCAAGCCCGCCGCGGTCCCACTATGTGATTCCCGGGAACTTTCTCCGGTACGGTGCGTCTAAGGTGATTGATGAACGGTCGAGATGAAGATTGGGATCTCGTCGAGGCCTGTCGTCGGGGGGAAACGGCCGCCTTCGGGGTGCTCGTGCGTCGTTACCAGGATCGGCTCTTCCCGACCTTGCTGCGACTGACCGGCCGGGTGGAAGATGCCCAGGATCTCCTCCAGGATGCGTTTTTGCGGGCCTATCAGAAACTCGATCGCTTTCATGGAGACAGCTCCTTCTATACCTGGATTTATCGAATCGCCGTGAACCTGGCCCTCAGCGACAAGCGAAGGCGACGTCCCTCCCCGGGATGGAACCTCGATGCCGGTGGCGCGACGAACCCGTCGTTTCCGGAGTCGTTGCACACTCCCGACCCTTCCGAACCGCTGGAACGGGCCGAGTTGAGCGAACAGATCCAGGCGGCGCTGAATCGTCTGGCCCTGGACCACCGGACGATCGTCGTGTTGAAGGACCTCGATGGATTGTCTTACGAAGAGATCGCCGACATCTTGAAAATCCCCGTCGGGACTGTCCGCAGTCGGTTGCATCGCGCTCGTGGAGAGCTTCGAGAACGATTCGCGGATTGGTGGAGGACCAGGCGTTACGAGGTCAACCTGGCTGATGGATCGATCCGGGATGACGAATCCCCAGGGACGATCTTCTGACTTCCGATCGGCGGAGCGCGCATGAACCTGGACGACGAATCCCTCCTGAGTGCTTACCTGGACGACGAACTCGACCCGGCGCGGCGACTCGGTGTCGAGGCCGCCCTGTTGACGGACGTCCAGTTGGCCGAACGCTTGCAGCAGATCGCGGCTGTGCGCACCCTGGTCGCGCGCATGTCTCGTCCCCTGGCGGCCCAGGACCTCTCCGTCTCGGTTGTCGCGCGGATCGAGACCTCGCCTCGCTTTCGACTTCAAAGGACGCTGCGCTCACCCAACGCACGCCGTCGAACGCGACTCATCGGAACATCGGTCCTGGCGGCTTCACTCGTGCTCATGATCGCCTCGATGCAAGAACGGCCGGCGGAAACCGGTGCGGAGCCTCCACGAAACCAGGACCAGCTCGCGCTGGTGACTCCAAAGCCAACGCCGGTCGAGACGGACCACCAGTCCAACGCCGATGCGGCGGTGACGGCGAGGGAGGGGACCGAGCCGCCCAGCCTGGTGAGCGTGGACGTGCCGAAATCGCCGGTCCCTGAACCCGCGGCCTCAAATCGTGAATCTCGGGATCGAGACCTCGTGCGTTCCCTGCTCGATCAGGGTAAGGTTCGCCGGTTGATGATCATCGTCGACGCGATCAAGTCGACGGAACTCGAGAAAGTTGAAGGGGCGCTCCAGGAGACAGGCCGCGTCGACCCTCGACGCGCCGAGATCCGGATCGCCCAGGGCATCGAGATCGATCCGGATCGTCCCAACGAGGCCGTCGTCTATGCGGTGGTCCTCGCCGATGATGAGTACGCAACCCTCCGCGACAACCTGCGTCGGCATTCGCTCGACGATCTCCCGGGCGCTGAGCTGGCACCGCCCTCGATCGTGACACAGCTTGCCGACGTCGGCGAAATCATCGTCCGGGATGTCCCAAGGACGATCGCGCGAAGCGAATCGCCCGCGGTCGCGACGACAACGCCGGCCGCGCCCCCGCCGAACCCCTCGAACGACAGCGGCCCTGGAGCGGAACAGGAGCAAGCCTCACGACTCGCATCGAACGACGTTCATCCGGGGGAGGGTCGCTCACGAGACGGCGGTGCCAGGCCCGGGTCGAACGGATCTCGTCGTGCTCTCTCCGAGTTCGATGGGGCGATTTCCGTCCGAGAACCCGGCGAACTGGTCCGGTCGCCTCACAACGGCCAACGTTCCAGGGCCATTGCTCGTCGCGACGAGGAGGTTGCAGCGTCTGGAGTCTATCTTGTTTGGGTCACGACCCGGTCGG
The DNA here is from genome assembly GCA_963779675.1 of uncultured Isosphaeraceae bacterium. Taxonomy (GTDB): domain Bacteria; phylum Planctomycetota; class Planctomycetia; order Isosphaerales; family Isosphaeraceae; genus CAVZZM01. The sequence goes on along the minus strand of CAVZZM010000004.1, from coordinate 136,679 downwards.
GACGGGCATCGTGACCGGCGGATTGACGGTGCATGGGGAGGGTTGGCGGGCACTGACGTAAGCGCGTATCATGGGAACCCATCCCGGTCCATGATTTTCTGGCGGAATCGTGACCGCGCTGGTTGCCTCATCGCGATGAGACAAATCGGGGGCGGGAACGCGGTTTCGCGCCTTGTTCGCGTTTCAGAACCTTGACGAACCAATTCCGGGCCTGATTGACCGATACGGAGGGATGGGTTGCTCAGCATCGTGCACTATCCGCACCCCGCATTGCGCTATGATTCCAAGCCGGTGCAACAAATTGATGATGTCCTGCGCGGTCAGGTCCGGGAGATGTTCGACCTGATGTATGACGCGAAGGGAATCGGTCTCGCGGCCAATCAGGTCGCGCTGCCGTTTCGGTTCTTCGTGTTGAACCTCACCGGCGACCCGGACCAGAAGAGCGAAGAACTTGTCTTTATCAATCCGGAGATCACCAAGCGCCACTCCTCAATCGAGGGGGAAGAAGGCTGTCTAAGCTTTCCGGGGCTTTACGCGCAGGTCCAGAGGCCCAGGCGAATTCGGGTCAGCGCGTTCGACCTTGAAGGGAACGAGTTCACCCTGGATGCGGACGAGCTTCTGAGTCGCGCCGTGCAGCATGAGAACGACCATCTCGCGGGCCGCCTGTTCATCGACTACCTGAACCCGGCTCAGGCCGCGAAGCACGCGCCGGCGATCCGTGAGTTCGAGGTTCTCTACCGCAAGGAGCAAGAGTCGGGGCGAGTTCCCGAGGATGCGGTGCTGTTGGAACGACTCGAACGACTCGCCCGCGGGGAGACGAGGACGCCCCAGGCCACGACCGGGTAAATCCTCGAAGTGACGTCTCCCGCCGACCCTGGGAGACGCCCGGTCCTCAACGCTCGAGGTGGCCGGATCGTCGGGATCGATCGACCTCGTTCAAGGGTTGGCCGACGTCTCGATCCGACCGCATCGCACCCCCTGTACGTTGTGCGAGACACGCAACGCAACTGGTCTCTCAACCGAGCAACAGCGGAACGCCCCCTGACGCCTCCTTCTGGTTCCGAACGATCGAAGGAACGGTCAGGGAGCGATCGACTTGAGTGAGCAAAATAACGAACGGATGGGGCAACGCCCCATCCGTTCTGTGTGACAGTCCGTTTGATCCTGTCCCGAGCCATTCGGCTCGATCAGGCCCAGAAGGCGAATTCAGGCCGCGGCTGGCGTGCCCCGGAGCGCGGGAAGGTATTCTTGTTGGCATCCGCGGTGATCGGAACGACCTGGATCGGTTGACCGTGGAACCCGCCGATGAGCACGACCGGCGGGGCGAGTTGATTGGTGATCGCCGGACCACTCGGCGGCGTGGCCGAGAAGATCGTGATCACGGAGAGGCCCGCGGAATCGCAAGGCGGCTCCGGCGGGGAGGGCGGCGCGACGACGGCGCCGAGGTCGTGAGTGACGTTGAACCCGCCGTCGAGCGCGGCCACGTCGGTGAAACGACCGCGGTTGGTGTGGACGAAGGCGTCGTCGTTGCCGTCACCGGCGACCATCGTCTCCCGGAAGTTGTCGTCGCCCGCATCCAGGACGTTGTTGCCGTTGCCGGCGTCGAGCCGGTCGAAGCCGTCGCCACCAACCAGGATGTCGTTGCCGTCGCTCGGGCCCGACGGCACGGGCACATGCACCGGGCGGAACCGACCGTCGCCGCCGTGGAGCATGTCGTCGCCGAGGTCGCCGACGAGGGTGTCGTTGCCGAACCCGCCGATAACCACGTCATTGCCGACACCGCCGTCGAGCGAGTCGTTGCCGTCGCCACCGCGGAGGGTGTCATTGCCCTCGTTGCCGAACGCGAAGTCGTCGCCGTCTTCGGCATCGAGCGAGTCGTCGCCCGCGCCTCCAAACATCGTGTCGTTGCCGGCGCCACCGAACTCGGTGTCGTTGCCGATGCCGCCGATCATCAGATCGTTGCCATCGTTGCCGGCCATCAGGTCGTTGCCGGCCTCGCCACAGAGCGTGTCCGAGCCGTCGCCACCGGACATACTGTCGTTGCCGGCACCGCCGAGCAGCCAGTCGTTGCCCGGACCGCCCATCATGGCGTCGTTGCCGTCGCGACCCAGCATGCGGTCGTCACCGATGCCTCCGTCCAGGGTGTCATTCCCGAGGCCACCGTCCATGGCGTCGTTTCCGGCGTCGCCTGAGAGGAGGTCGTTGCCGGCCTCGCCGACGAGGGTGTCGTTGCCGTCGTCGCCGTGGACGGTATCGTTGCCGGCCCCGGCGAAGACCACGTCGTTGCCGGTATTGCCGAAGATGAGGTCGTTGCCGGCCTCGCCGAGGATGGAGTCGTCGCCGTCGCCGCCATAGGCGGTGTCGTCGCCGTCGCCACCGAGGATCTTGTCGTTCCCCCCCTCGCCGTAGAGCAGGTCATTGCCTGCCTGGCCGAGGATGGAGTCGTTGCCGTCGCCACCGTAGGCGGTGTCGTCCCCGGCCCCGCCGTCGATCCAGTCGGCACCGTTGTCGCCGTAGAGCAGATCGTCACCGATGTCGCCCAGGAGCGTGTCGGTGCCATCTCCACCGCGAAGGGTGTCGTCGCCGGCCTGGCCGAAGAGGATGTCGTTGCCGTCGCCACCGAGCAGCGAATCATCTCCGTTCTCGCCCATGAGGACGTCGTCGCCGTCGTTGCCGACCAGGGTATCGTCGCCGTCGCCACCCCGGATGACATCGTTGTCGGCGTCGCCGAACAGGAGGTCGTCGCCGGCCTCGCCGACGATCTGGTCAGCACCCTTGCCGCCGTGGGCCGTGTCGTCACCAGCGCCACCGTAGATCGTGTCGTCGCCGTCGTTCCCGGAGATCGAGTCATCACCGGCCTGGCCGAGCAGGAAGTCGTCGCCATCGCCACCGGCGATGGTGTCTTTTCCGTCCTGGCCGAGGATGATGTCGTTGCCGGCATCACCGGAGAGCGAGTCGTTGCCGGCCCCGCCGACGATGGAGTCATCACCGGCGCCTCCCGAGGCGGTGTCGTCGCCGTCGCCCGCGACGATCTGATCGTTACCGGCGTCGCCGAACAGCGAGTCGTCGCCTCCCTGGCCCCGGATGATATCGTTGCCGGCGCCGCCCCGGATGGTGTCATTGCCGGCGGCGGCCCCCCCGGCGATGACCACCCGATCGCAGCAATCGCCCGCGGCTTCGCTGGTGGTGGCATCGCCCCAGAGTTCGTCGTTACCACCCAGGCCGACGATGGAGTCGTCGCCGGCGCCACCGAGCAGGGTGTCCGGGCCTTCGGTGCCGACGAGGGTATCATTGCCGTCGCCGCCGTAGGCAAAGTTGCCGCCGCTGATGCTGTCATCGCCGAAGCCGCCGAACACGTTCACCGTGATCTGTTGCATGACGGGCGGCACGACCTCGACGCTGTCGTTGCCCGCGTTCGCCATGAAGCAGAGGCAATCCAGTGTCGTCGAGTTCTGGATGTCCACCTGGGCCGAAAGGCCCTGGACCTCGACCTGACCGTTGGCGAAGACGATGCCCACGTCATCGCTCGTGTTCGAGCCGTTGACGCGAACCTCGTCCTCGACGGCGTCGGGACCGCCTGGGTTCAGGTCGATGTCGACGAGCCGGACATCGGTCAGCGACAGGTCGCCGACGTTGATGGTGTCGATCGCGTTGCCGCCGGTCAGGCTGACGTGCTCGACTTCCGCCGAGTTGATCGAGCCGCCCTGAGCCCGGGTCAGCAGGAAGCGGATCCCGCTGCGACCGAGCGTGTAGTCGTTGCTCGCGGCCGCGCCACCGTTGAAGATCGCGGCGTCATCGCCGTCGCCACCTTCGAGGGTGTCCGCCCCGTCACCGGGGTTCCAGATGAAGGTGTCGGAGTTGTCGCCGCCGATCATGAAGTCGCCGCCGGCGCCGCCGACCAGGGTGTCATTGCCGGAACCACCGTCCATGGTGTCGATGCCGGCCAGCCCGTTGAGCTGATCGTTGCCGTCACCGCCGAAGATCGAGTCGGCGCCGGACGTTCCGGTCAGGGTGTCGCTGCCGGCCCCGCCGAGAACCGTGGCCGGGCCGGTGGCGGTCGAGGCGTCGACCAGGTCGTCGCCCTCGCCCGCGTCGATTCGCATGCCAATCGCCGCGTCGGTCGAGACCGTCACCGTGTCGTCGCCGGCGAGGGCCTGGATGTCGAGCAACTCGACGTTGCTGACGGTGTTGGTCCCGTCACCGTTGGCCGACCCGGCGATCGTCACCACCCCGACACCGCTGACGTCGATGGTATCGGCGCCGTTGGTGCCGAGAATCGGGATGACGTCGAACCCGGCGCCGCCGTCGATGACGTTGGTTCCGGCACCCCCTTCGAGGGTGTCGTCGCCGTCGCCCCCGTTCAGGGTGTCGTCGCCGTCGAAGCCCATCAGCAGGTCGTTGCCGGCCCCGCCCGAGAGAAAATCGTCGAAGGGGCTGCCGATCAGGGTGTCGTCGCCGTCGCCGCCCTCGAGGGTCACGCCGACCGGCGGGATGATGTCGGAGAGCGTGCCGGTGCTCTGGAGCAGATCGTTGCCATTGCCGCCGACGACGCTGGTCAGGACCGTCGAGCCCGACGGGCCATTGACCGCGGCCGTGTCGATGGTCACCGTGTCGTCGCCGTTGAGGGCGTCAATGAGCAGCGTGTCGCCGTCGGTCGATTCGGTCAGGCCGAGACTGACCTTGCCCCAGCCCATCGTGACCACGGTCAGCGGTTCGAAGTTGGGGGCGATCGTCTCGACGGCCACGCCGATGTTGTCGGCGACGTTCGAGCCCTGGATCTCGATCGAGTCGCCGACCCCGTTGGTCGGGACGTCGATCAGGAAGGCATCGACGGCGGTGGTCGAGAGATCCGAGATCACCGCGCTGACCGGGTTCGGGTTGGCCGGGGCGAACTGAACATAGACCGTGTCGATGTTCGCCGCGTTGACGCCCTCGAAGGCGCCGTAATTGAGCAGCAGGTTGCTGCCCGAGGCGCGGGCGGTGAAGGAGTCGAGCGGGAAGTTGAGCAGTTGCAACCAGTCCTGGCCGGAACCGCCATCGACGTTGTTGAAGCCGAGGCCCGGGTCGATGAAGTCCTGGCCGCTCCCGCCCTGGAGGACATCGTCGCCGAGACCGCCTTCGAGATCGTCGGACCCGTCCCCGCCGTCGAGCGTGTCGTTGCCCGGGCCACCAACCAGCACGTCGTCGCCGGTCTCCCCGGCGAGCGAATCATCGCCGTCGCCGCCGATGAGGGTATCGTCCCCGAAGCCACCCCAGAGAGTGACGGGCTCGGCGCCGAGGGCTTGCAAGAAGTCGTTTCCGGCACCCGCGTCGACGAGGAACCGGAGTGCTGGGGCGTTGGTGATCGTCGCGGTGTCATTGCCGCTGCCCAGCTCGATGCGGATCCGGTCGAGGTTCGTGACCGATTCGAGCTGATAGAGCGGGCCGGCGACCGAGTCGGCGACCGTCACGATCGGGTCGGCCGCGGTGCCCGCCGCGTTGCCATTCGCCACCACCGTCGAGTTGCCGCTCGCGTTGGGCAGGCTCGGCGCGGCATCCCTCAGGGTAAGGCTGTCGGTATCGCCCAGCGACCCGTCGTTGGCGTTGACGATGATTCCGAGGTTGGAGACGTAGTTGATGATCACGATCGGGACGTTGGTGATCGCCTGCGTCACGACGACCTGGCCGTTCTGGCTATCGGACGGCTGGATGACGGTGTCCTCGGAGACGCCCGCCACGCCGTTGACGATCAGCAGGTCGATCGGGATCGGTCCGCCCTCATCGAAGAAGACGGCGAGGTCCCATCCCTGCGGCGTGTTATCGGCGTAGGGCGTGATCTCAAGCGTGTCGGGCGAGTCACCCGAGTAGACGTTCAGGAAGCTGACGTTGGTGAATTGCAGCGCCCCTTGCGTGTGGGCCGGGTCGTTGAGCCAGAGCAGGCCCTCCTTGGGCGCGGTGCCGACGACCTCGATGTAGTCCTCGAACGGCGTCGTGTTATCGATGTCGCCGATGACGTTCAGAACGCCCGAACCGACATAGAGCCGGATCGTCTCGAAGTTGACGTACTCGACCGTGCTGCCGCCCGCCGAGTCCTGGATCTGGACGTTCGGGGGGCCGGTGATCGGGTCATTGAAGACCTTGGCGTCGCCGGTGGTGGAGAGGACGATCGTGTCACCAGGGTCGGCCGGCACCGCGGGCAGGTTGCCGTCGACGAAGATGTCGATGATCGCCGATCCGTACGCGAAGACCGTGTCGCCGATCTGCGGGTTCTCGCTGCCACCGAAGACGTCGAGGTTCGTGAGGGTCGACGTGACCAGGTTGACCGTCAGGAGCGAGCCGACGGTGGCGTTGTTGATGGCGACGTGCGACTGATCGACAGTGATGTTATCGCTGCCGTTGGCCACCTCGAGCTCGAAGCCGCTGCCGAGGCCGGTCGTGCTCGGGGCGAAGACGGAGACGGTGTCGGCATCGCCGGAGCTGTCCCCGTCACCATTGATGGTGAAGCCGTTGTTGATGTCGGCGATGAAGATGGCCGGGTTGGTGAAGCCGAAGTCGGGCAGGATCAGCGCGGAGGTCGCGCTCTGAGGAGCGACCGAGAAGGCGATGACCGTGTCGGTGTTGTCAACGAGCAGGAACGAGTTGCTACCGCCCCCCGCGTTGACCCTGGTGTTCTCGATCGCGCTGAAGGTCCAGTCGAACCCGAAGCCACTGAAGGTGCCGGCCGCGTCACCGGTGAGGCTCAGGACGATGTTCTCCGACAGGGCCGACCCGTTGACCGTCAACAAGTCGTTTCCACCGCCACCCCCATCAATGTTGAGGAACGAGGCGTTGAACCCGGTCCCCGCGTTGACGTTGAAGGTGTCGTCGCCGGGGCCGCCGACGAGGTTGACGACGCTGAAGAAACCGAGGCTGTCCAGGGCCACCGTCCAGTCGTTCGTCCCGCCGAAGTCCTCGATCCGCGTGGCGACCGTGCCGAAGAGGCCGCTGGTGCTCTGGACGTCGTAGGTGTCGTCGCCGCTGCCGCCGAGCAACTCGATTTGATCGAGGAAGGTGTTCGAATACGTGATCGGCGCGAAGCCGGTGCCGGTGATGCTGGAATCGGTGAACGTGTAGCTGTCGCCAGCCGTGTCCCCCGAGTTGTCGACGAACAGGCCGCCGAAGTCGCTGTCGATGACGTCGACCGTGCCCTGAATGTTCGACAGAGTGCCGACCCCCGTGTCGTAGTCGGCCGAGAGGACGCCGATGTAGGCCTCATCAACGAGGCCAGGGCCGAGGTCGACGCTGGTGCTCACGCCGGCCGGCGTCGCGAGGACCTGCACCGAGTCGTCGAGCAAGCCCGAGTTGATCGCGACCGAGGCCAGCGAGTCGTCGAGCTGGGTCGGCAGGTTCATCGTGACCGCGTCGAGGCCGCCCTCGGTGTTGACGGTCAGGGCAGCCTGGTTGCGGAAGGCGATCGACTCGAAGGCGCCGTCGAAGTTGACCTCGTACAACAACTCGGGCACGCCGGTGATCGGGTCGTTCACCGAGGAGGTGCCGTCCTGGACGATATTGACGGTGTCGTCCGCGCCACCGACGTTGACCGTCAGGTTGGGCGTCGGCATCAGGAACTCGACCGGCTCGAAGCCGGTGAAGTTGATCGTCTGGGTCACCGCGCCGTTGGTCGAGGTGATCGTGCCGGCGTCGGCGGTGGGGCCGGGGGTGTAGGTGGCGCCGGTGATGTCGCCCGGGTCGCCCGTGACGATCAGCAGGTCGTTGCCGGCGCCCCCGTTGATGTTGATGGGCACGTCCGGCGAGACGAGGCCGTCGCTGTTGTCGATGATCCAGGTGTTGTCGCCGTCGCCGATGACGAACTCAACAGTGACCGTCGGGTCGTAGTCGATGGCGGCCGAGCCCACCATGACACCGTTGGCGGTGATGGTGACCGACTGACCGGCGTCGTTGCTGGAATCGTCGATGAAGAGGGAACCGTCGCCCGTAACATCGACCGGCCCGACGATGCCCGACACATTGCCGACGCCGGTGTCGAAGTCGGCCGCCAGGACGCCGACGTAGACCTCGTCGGTCAACCCGGTGGAAACGGTCGTCGACACGCCCGCGGGCGTATTCAGGACCTGAGCGACGTTGTCGCCGGCGCCGGGGTGATGTCGATCGAGGCCAGCGAGTCGCCGAGTTGAGTCGGCAGGTCCACGGTGATCGTGTCGTTACCAACTCCAGTGTTGAGGACCAGCGCATCCTGGTTGAGGAAGTTAATCAGCTCGAAGGCACCGCCGAAGTTGACCTGGTAGGTCGTGACGTTGTCGACGATGTTGACCGTGTCGTCGCCGGCGCCGACGTTGATCACCAGTCGGGGTGAGGGGGTCAGGAAATCGACCGGCTCCAGCCCGATGAAGTTGATCGTCTCCGTCACCGTGCCGTTGGTCGCGGTGACCGTGCCCGCGTCGGCCGTGGGGCCAGGCAAATAGACGGCGCCGGTGACGTCGCCAGGGTCGCCGCTGACGGTCAGGCTGTCGCTGCCGAGCCCGGCATCGAGATTGATCCCGTTGGAGTAGCTGACCAGGCCGTTGGTGTTATCGACGAGGAAGTTGTCATCGCCGAGCAGGAGGTTGACGTCGAGGCCCTCGACGGTGCCGATGTCGAGCTGGAACCCGGCGCCGGTGGTATCGCCGTCGAAGGTCTGGCGCGCCGGGTCAACGCCGCTGACGGCGATGCCGAAGTTGTTCACCCCGACGCTGCCGTTGACGACGACCGTATCGATGCCGTCGTCGCCGTTCATCTGGTCGCTGCCGTCGCCGGGGTTCCAGACGAGGGTGTCGTTGTCGTTGCCGCCGGAGACCGTATCGTTGCCGTGCCCACCAACCAGCGAATCGTCGCCGTCGCCGCCGTCGATCGTGTCGTCGCCGTCGCCACCGTCGATCGTGTCGTTGTCCAGGCCACCGAGGATCGAGTCGGCGCCGATGCCGCCGTCGACGGAGTCGTTGCCGATGCCGGCAATGATCGTGTCGTTACCCGCGTCGCCGGTGATGGTGTCGTCGTTGTCGCCGCCGAGGATGGAGTCGTCGCCGTCGCCACCGACGAGCGTGTTGCTTCCCAGATCGTCCGTGATGAAGTCGTTGCCCGAACCGCCGTCGATGGAGTCGTCGCCGGGGCCGCCCACGAGGAGATCGTCGGTCGCGGCCCCGGTGATCGTATCGCTGCCCGCCCCGCCGAACACCCCGTTGATGTTGGAGACGCCGCCGGTGTTCGTGGCGGTGCCCGCGGCCAGGTTCACGTTGATCGCGGTCGTCCAGGCGCTGTAGTCGATGGTGTCGATCGTCCCGGTCCCGCCGTCGACGGCGCCGGTCCCGGTGCCCGCCTCGACCAGGTTGACACCATCGGCCAGGATCAGGGTATCGTCGCCCGCCCCGAGGTTGACCTGGATGGAGGAAGTGCTGGAGTTGCTGTTGACGGCAACCGTATCGTCGTCGTCGTCCGTGTTGAAGGTCAGCGAGTCAAGGGAGGCCGTGTCCTGGAAGATCGTGACCGTGTTGGTGCCGTCACCGCCGATGACGAACCCGCCACCGGAGTTGTCGGTGACGGTGATGGTTTCGGCCGAATCCGCGATCGTCCAGGTGAAGGTGCCCGAATCCCAGGACACGGAGACATCATTGGCGACGGCGGCGCCGGCATTGTAATCCAGCGTGTCGTCGGCGTTGATGGTGAGCGTGCTGAGGAGCCGCCGGTTCTCGAGCGACTCCACAATGGGCGCCCGTCGCCGCCGCTTCTGGGCCTCGAGGTTGGCCTGCATCCGGTTACGACGCGATCCTCGACCGAATCCCTCACTCGATCCGAAACGGCTAGAACGCTGGCTCATCGTGCGTCTCCTGGTGCGGAAGCAAAGAGTCGGTAACGTGGACTGTTTCGGGGTGAATCAGGAAACCTGGGGGCGGAACGCTCGCGAGAAGAGACGAATCCCCCCACCGAACCGGGCCGTTGCTCCTCGGCCTGATGATCTCCGACTCCGTTTTCAGTCACTGCTCGGTGCGTCGAGCTCAAGGGGCCTGGTCGCCAACACGGCGACCTCGTCGGTACGAACCGAGCCATCTCTGAAGACTGTGCTCGCGAAGTATTCAATGGCCCCGGCCTACGTCGCCGGGCCTGAGTTCATCGCATGACCTTGTCGGCACGAACTCCGTTGATCAAAAATTCCATAAGGCAACATCCATTTGATCGGACACAATGGCATGCTGCGAAGTGGATTTTGATGCCACGCTTGATGGCCAGTGTATCTACCCCAAAGCCCCACGCAAGAAAAATCTTCCAGGGCCAAATAGTTTTTCTAGGTGGCGAATTGCACTCAGATCACGAAATCATCCCGATCGCTGCCCCTGGCCCACAGTACGACGTTTACCCAGTATGATTTCCTCAAGTAAGCTGGTTGCAAGGAGTTGCGGTCCGTCGAGTGGGGTCGTGCATGGTGCCTAAAATGATCCCTTGCATGCTTCAGTAAGAACATTGGATTTTTTAAAAAACCGGTACGGCTCTCGACGGACCTTGGCCCCACGGCGAGGAAGGGAGCTTAACACTCTCTGCCCCGGCTTATTCAGAGCATAGGATGCGAGCCCGAGGGGAGATTGAACCCGATTGGAGAATTTCGGAGGTTCGCGCGGAATGTCCCTGATTCTCTTATTAAAAAGGTCGATTAGGTTGCTTTATTGAAATAGAGCATGATTGCAATAATGCGTTCAAGTCCTTGAGTCGATCTCGACATGGCTTCGACGTGAGGGCTCGACATCAGCCCCAGGGATGCGAGACTGGGGACGAGGATTGGACCTGGGGTTCCACAATCGAGGAGGATGCGCTCATGCCTACGGGTTGGATCAGGGCGATCACGGTCGCGGCCCTCGGCGTTCCCGTCGCGATGTCATTGCATGTTGACATCAATGTTCGAGCGGATGAACCGGGCATTGTCGAATCGGAGTTCGTCTTCCAGGAGGCCCCGTTCGCCTCGTGCCATGCCTCCACCATCGCGGAGACGCCGACGGGGCTGGTCGCAAGCTGGTTCGGAGGAAGCGATGAAGGGAACCCGGACGTGGGGACCTGGGTCGCTCGACGGGGCGACGAGGGTTGGTCGGCCCCGGTCCTGGTGGCGGATGGAAACCAGCGGGACGGTCCCCGCGTTCCGTGCTGGAACCCGGTGCTCCACCAGGCGGCGGATGGGCCCTTGCTGTTGTTCTACAAGGTTGGCCCGTCCCCAAGGGAATGGTGGGGAATGGTGATCGAGTCCGAGGACCATGGTCAAACCTGGTCCGAGCCGAGCGCCTGCCCGACGGCATTCTCGGGCCGATCAAGAACAAGCCGGTCGTGCTGGCCGATGGGGCCTCCTGTGCCCGTCGAGCACCGAGGACCATGGCTGGCGTGTTCATATGGAGCGAACCGTCGACCTGGGTAAGACCTGGACGAAGACCGATCCGCTGAACGACCCCGACGAGTTTGGCCTGATCCAGCCCACCATCCTGAAACACGGTGACGGGCGGCTCCAGGCCCTCTGCCGGAGCCGCCAGGGACGGGTGGTCGCCCTGTGGTCCGAAGACGGCGGCCACAACTGGGGCCCGCCCATGGCGACCGAGTTGCCGAACCCCAACAGCGGCATCGACGGCGTGACCCTCGCGGACGGCCGTCACCTCCTGGTCTACAACCACACGGCCCGGGGGCGATCGCCGCTGAACGTCGCGCTCTCGACGGACGGCACGCAATGGAAGCCAGGGCCGGTCCTGGAGGATGAACCCGGCGAGTACTCGTACCCGGCCGTGATCCAGGCGGCCGACGGTCGGATCCACATCACCTACACCTGGAAGCGAACCCGCATCCGTCATGTGGTCCTTGATCCGACGACGCTCCCTTGAGGCACGGTCGCGGGACGCGAACATGCGGCCCCATAGGCCGGAACTTCAGGAGCGACCCTCCAGGAATGCCCGGGAAATGGGGGTGGCCGGGGCAAGGTCCTCGTGCCCCGGTGGGGGACGATACCGCCTTCCCAGCGCCGTTCGGGGCACGAGGACCTTGCCCCGGCCACCCAAAAATCATGCCCTATGAACATCCACGAAACGTGTGAACGCGGATTGTCCTTAAGTTGAGGCGCATGGGTCGCGGAAATGCGGCCCCGGCTCGTTCTCCTCGCGCCCGTTGAACCCCGATGAGGCCGTTCCGGCGCGCCGGTCGCACCGCCGGATCGCGCCCGTTACAATCGGGCCGCGACGCTCGCGGGGGTCGCGGGCGCGGCGACGTGGGTTCGATCATTGAACTGGCGCGGAACCAACGAACGGACGAACGACCATGAAGACTCCTGGCCGGTCGCGTGGCACCTCGGCGATTGTGGGGATGGTTCTGGGGCCCTGGGCCTGGGGGCGATGGCCTACCAGGCGGAGAAACCCCAGCTCGGCTACAAGGACACGCCAATGCTGCCCGGTGGCAAGTGGCACGTTCACGACGGCGACCGTCCCCAGCCGCCGGTCGTGACGCCGGGCACTTGCAGCACAACGGACCAGCCGGGGCGCCCGCCGTCGGACGCGATCGTCCTGTTCGATGGGAACGACCTATCCGCCTGGAGCAACGTCGAGGGCGGGCCGGCCGGTTGGACCATCGAGGACGGGCGCTGACGATCAAGCCGGGCACCGGCATGATCCGGACCAAACAGGAGTTTGGCGACTGTCAGCTTCACCTCGAATTCGCCACGCCGACCCCTCCGAAGGGCCGCGACCAGGGTCGAGGCAACAGCGGCGTCCTGTTTTTCGGACGTTACGAGATCCAGGTGCTGGACAGCTTCGAGAACCTGACATACCCCGACGGTCAAGCCGCGGCCATCTACGGCCAGTACCCGCCCCTGGTCAATGCGTCGCGGCCCCCCGGGCAATGGCAGTCCTACGACATCGTCTTCACGGCCCCCCGGTTCACGGAGGAGGGGCCGCTGGAATCACCCGCCTACGTGACGATGTTCCACAACGGTGTCCTGGTCCACAACCACCGCGCCCCGCTCGGCCCCATGAAGTTCCGCGGGCTAGCCCCGTACGCCCCGCACGGCCCGAAGGGGCCGCTCATGCTCCAGGACCACACCAACCCGGTGCGATATCGGAACATCTGGGTCCGCGAGCTTGCGTCGTCCGGGTCGGAGTGATTCCCGACCAACCGTCGGCCACGCCGACAGCACGGCCGACGGTCAGGTCATTGTCAGGGTCATTCCCAGGTTCGATGCGAGACCCGAATCGGGAGGGCGAGGCCACTGCTGCGCACATCTCGCGAATCGACGTAAGACTCTCTCTGTGCACTGGTAACGCGTTCCCACGGTCCCCGTGGTTATGCCGTCTGCGACGCACCGCGTCGTCCGGGCGCATCGGCGAAAGAGGCCGCGGAGCGGCCCGGACGGCATTCCCACGCAGAGCGTGGGAACGAGTTGTATCGGAGTCGTCGCCGAAGATGTGCGCGGCAGTGGGCCGCGCCCTCCTGGAAGACGATCCGGGGATGAGCCCGGCGGACTCGTGCCCGCCGATCTCAAGACTCGCAACCGATGGTCTCTCCCGGTTGGTCAGTAGGTGCGGCCAATCTGTTCGACGATCGCCCGCTTGACCTCGAGCGGGTCGATCGCGCCGACGTGGCGATACAGGACCTTCCCACCCGGGGCGATCAGGACCGTGTACGGCAAGGGGCCGGGCCACTCGGGGTCCAGGGCCTCGGCGAAGGCGTCGCGGTCGTCGCCGTTGAAGTGGTAGTTTGTCGACGAGACGTGGTTCTCACTCAGGACCTCAAGGGCGTCGGCCTTGTTGTCGGGTTCGTCGAGGCTGATCGTGACCATCCGGAAGTTGCGTTTCCGGTACATGCGGTTCATTGTCACCAGTTCGGGAAGCTCGGCGACGCAAGGGCCGCACCAGGTGGCCCAGAGGTTGACCACGAGCAGGTCGTCGGTTTTGTTACGGCTGAGCGTGCGGACGCCGTCCAGGTCGATGTCTTCAAGCGTCACGGGCTCCGCATTCCACTTCTCGAGTGAGGCCCGCGCATCGTTCTGCTTGTCGGCCCACTTGGTCGAGCAGCCGAACACGCGCGTCGTGGGGACGGCCACCTCGCGGCCGGCCAGGAGCGCCTCGACGGCGTTGATCGCGTCGTGCGACTTCACCTCGCGGACGTCCGAGTCGTCGAACCGGCCGACGTATCGCAGCGTGCGATCCTGGTCGAAGATGTAGACGTGCGGGGTCGCCAGCACGCCGTAGGCTCGGGCGGTCTGCTGGGTGTCGCCGTCATAGAGGTAAGGAAACGCGAAGTGGTGGTCGCGGGCGCGGAGCTTCATGTCCTCGAACGAGTCCCCGAGATCGGTGTATCCAAGTTCATCGAGACGGACCGCCTTCGGGTCGTTCGGCGAGATCGCCACCACGGCGACCCCCTTGTCCTGGTAGTCCTTCTGCAACTTCGCGATGCGGTCCTCGTAGGCCTGCGCGGTCGGGCAATGGTTGCAGGTGAAGATCACCACGAGAACCCTGGCATCCGCGAAGTCGGCCAGGCTGTACGTCTTCCCATCGACGCCCGGCAGGCGGAAGTCCGGCGCATCGGCACCGATCGGCAGCGTCTTCAGGTCCGGCGGGTCCGCAAACCCCCTGGAGGTCACCGGGCCGATTGCGAACGTGGCGATCACAAGGAACAGGGAAGCGCGATTCATGGCGAGCAACTCCATCCTTCGTAGTAGTAGACCGGCAGCCCTAAAATGGTGGGATGACGGATGACAAAAATCCACGATGACAAAGGGCATTTCTCTGTCATCTGTCATCTTCTCGTCATCTCATCTGTCATCTGTCATTCCCCACCATTTTGTCGTTGGGGGTCTAGTAGGGTGGGTGGAGTCTTCGGAACCCACCGTCTTCGAGCGGGATGGTGGGTTCCGAAGACTCCACCCACCCTACGAGGTCCTTCTGGCATGCCCTTTCAAACCGTAGTGTCGCGGTTCAAGCTCCCGCTGCCAAGGCATCGGCGACCTCACACGACCGAACGAGGACCGAGGACGTCGGCAAGCCCACGGGCGGTTTCCCCTTCCGCGAGGGGCGGGAATCCGGCACAATTCGTTCTGAACACACGGTCAGTTCTCGTTGATGGTTGAGACTGGCAACTCTTCTGGACCGGCAGTTCCCGCCATGAGCCGAAACGAGACCCGAAGCTGGTTCGACGAGCCCGACGAGCCCGACGATCCGGAGGCCCTTCCGGATGCCGGCGCCCCTCTGGCGGAGCGGATGCGGCCGAGGGTTCTGGAAGAGTTCGTGGGGCAGACTCACCTGGTGGGCCCGGGCCGTCTCATCCGCAGGTTGCTCGAAGGGCGCGGGACGTTGCCGTCGCTGATCCTCTGGGGTGGGCCGGGGACGGGCAAGACGACGCTGGCGCGCATCCTGGCCCGGCAGGACGAGGCACGGTTTGTCCCGATCTCGGCGGTGCTCTCCGGCGTGAAGGAGTTGAGGGAGGCGATCCGGGAGGCCCGGGACGCGCGTCGACGAGGCCTCGGGACCGTCCTGTTCATCGACGAGATCCACCGCTTCAACAAATCGCAGCAGGACGCCCTGTTGCCGGCCGTCGAGGATGGGACCGTCACCCTGATCGGCGCGACGACCGAGAACCCCTCCTTCGAGGTCAACGCCGCGTTGCTTTCGAGGTCGCGGGTCCTGGTGCTTCACCCACTAAGCGACGAGGAGATTCGATCGATCCTCCAGGCCGCGCTCGCGGATGCCGACCGGGGGATCGCGACCCTGCGGCCCGAGTTGACCGACGCGGACCTGGACCGGCTGGCCCACGTCGCCGGTGGGGATGCCCGGGTGGCCCTGACCGCCCTGGAAACCGCGGCCCAGGCGACCGAGCCCTCGGCGGACGGCGTGCGACACATCGACTGGGCCATTCTGAACGAGGCCCTGGGACGTTCCCGATTCGCCTACGACAAGGGTGGAGAAGATCACTACAACCTGGTGTCGGCGTTGATCAAGTCGTTACGGAACTCCGACCCGAACGCGAGCCTCTACTGGCTGGCCCGGCTCATCGAAGGGGGGGCCGACCCGATCTTCATCGCCCGGCGACTCTGCATCCTCGCCTCGGAGGACATCGGCCTGGCCGACCCCCAGGCGATCGTCCAGGCGGCCGCCGCGGCCCAGATCGTGCAACTCATCGGCTTGCCGGAAGGACTCTACCCGCTCTCTCAGGCGACGCTGTACCTGGCCGGCGCCCCCAAGTCAAATCGAGTCAAGCAAGCGTACTTCGCGGCGGCTCGGGATGCCGCCGACACCGCCCGAGAGCCGGTCCCGCTTCATCTCCGCAATGCCGTGACCTCCCTGTTGAAGGAGGTGGGCTACGGCGGAGGGTATCGCAATGTCCACGACGACCCCGGGGCCCGTTCGGGCATGACCTGCCTCCCCGATTCGCTCCGAGGCCGCGTGTATGACCCGGCCGCTCGTGACGACCTCACGACGAGGGCATCGGTCGAAGGGGGGCCGGGGGGCTGACGCTGACTCAGGACAGAATCGCTGGTTGACCGGCATCCAGTCGAGGCGGAAGATCGGCGGGGACGGTCGAGCCATGCGTTTCGGTTGCTCTTTGAAGCCGTCGTCCCGTATTTTGGAGGTCGAGACTCGCGGCCCGAAATCACTCGTACCGAGGTGGCTTTGCGCGATCCGTTTGCCGACAGCCCGGAGTTCCGCCGCCTGCTGGAGGGCCGCGAGGACATCGACCTGACCCGTCTGGCCCTGGAACTGGCTCGAGACGCGTACCCGGAAATCGACATCGCCGCCTATCTCGGGCGCATCGACGACCTGGGACGGCGTGCCCGCGAACGCTGCACTTCGGACGCGGGCACGTCGCAGGTCATCGGACAGATCAACTGGGTGCTTTACGTGGAAGAAGGGTTCCGCGGTAACGACGAGGATTACTACGACCCGCGCAATAGCTACCTCAACGAGGTTCTCGACCGGAAGACCGGCATTCCGATCAGCCTGTCGGCGTTGTACGCGGCGGTGGCCGACCGGGCCGGGCTGGTCATGGCGGGGGTGAACCTGCCCTGCCACTTCATCGTGCGCGCGGGGCCGATCGACGCGCCTATCTTTGTTGATCCGTTTCATGAGGGGGCGATGCTGGATCGCGAGGGCTGCCGACGGCTCGTGGAAGCGATCGGTGGTCCCGCCGTGTCGGTCTCCGAGGCCCATTTCGAGCCCTGTTCGGCCGCGACGACCATTGCGCGTATGCTCAGGAACCTCAAGGGGAACTACCTCAAATCGGGTGACTTCGTCGCCGCGTTGCCCGTTCAGCGCCGGCTGTCGTCGTTGTTTCCGGACGAACCGCTCGAGCGTCGCGATCTGGGTGTGATCGCGTTGCATGCGGGGAACCCGGGCGAATCGATCGTCCCGCTGGCGGACTACCTCCACGCCTGCCCCGAGGCCGACGATGCCGAGGCCGTCACCGCGTTCCTCAAGACCGCCCGCCGTGAGGTCGCCTCCTGGAATTGATCGCGCAATTTTTTCCATCAAGTCTCAAGTCCACGCCCGCCGATCCCGATTCAGATAACGATCAGCATCGCGGCCTGGGTTCTGCGCCTCGCAAGGATCGGGGGTCGTTTCCAACGACGTTTTGGTCGGGGCCTCGACAGCGATTGTGGCCGCGGTATCGGTTCGCCCCGCCTCGACCGATCGGCGCCCTGGCTCACGGATCGGCCGGAGGATCGGCCCGCCTTCCCGGGAGGAGGAACTCGATTCATGCTCCCGCGCTCCCTGAGGTCGTCCCTTCGTCCACTGTTTCCCGCCTTGTTGCTTGGGATGGCCGGCTGTGCCAGTCTCGGTGGCACGCGGCCCGCGGTCCCGCAACAGGTGCGGACGATCACCTCGATCGGTGACCGGCCGGTGTCGGTCGTGGCGGGCGAGCCGGGCGCCTCGGTCGTCGCCGACGCGGGGCCATCCACGCTGGCGGCGGGCCGAACCCCGAGCGAACCATTGCCGGTCGCGTGACCGATGGCCAGGGCCGGCCGGTCCCGGAGGCGACGGTTCGCCTCGCCATCGACGGCACGCCCGCTGGTCGCGCGGTCCGGGTGGCGACCGACGAGGCCGGGCGGTTTACCCTGCACAACCTGCGCAACGGGTCCGACTACACGGTGATCGCCGAGTGGCGCGACGAGGACGGGGGCCTGCGCTCGGGTCGCGTTCGCGCCCGGGCGCCCGAGTCCCAGGTCGTGATCGCCCTGGATGCCCCGACCAACTCGACCCTCGCCGCCGACCCGGACGCGACGGTGAGCGTCGATCGTGTTTCTGAACGGCGCACGGCGCCGGCGGATGTCGAGCCGGACTGGTTCGAGGAGCACGAGCCGTCGCGTGCCGCCTCGGGATCGACCCGAGGGATCAACGTCGAAGACCTGCCCATGTTGAGGTCGGCCGAGGCGGTCCCTCCCGCGCCCGACCCATCGTGGCCCGAGGCCGTCCCGACCCTCGCCAGGGGCGGGGATGCCTGGCGCAACGGCGACCGGACATCCGGTACGGGTGGGCGTGATGCCGGTCTGGCGCTGCCGGGCAGTTCGAACGGAGGCCCCCCTCGGGCGCCGGCGTTCGGCGGGCCCGGGACCGTGCCACTGGAAGACGACATTCCCAACCCCTTGCCGCCCGCTCGCGAGCCAGGCCCCGGGACCGAGGCCCCGTCAACGCGCCTCATTGGCCCGAACGAAGCCCTGCCGACGGACCCTGTCGGATCGAACGGAGCGGCGATCGGCGCGAGTGGCCGAAACGTCATGCCACCGCCCGCCTTCCCACCCCTGGGGGACGAGCCCGGTCATCCGGGAACGTCCGCGATTGATCCGGTTCCGGCCGCGACCGTGCCGGTTGCCAGTGACCCGAGCGAGGCGTTGATTCAGGCCGCCTTATCTGGTGAGCCGGCCGCTCCGACGGCCGGCCCCGTGGGAATGCCCGCCTCGTCCGCCCTGGACGACCCGCCGCCGGCAACATCGTCGGCGACATCGACGGCCTCAATTCCCCCGCCGACGTTCCCCGCTCTCAACCCGGACGCCGAAGGGCTCGACGACCCGCCATTTTCGGAACCGGACGGGCTCGACGTCGAGCCGGACACCGCGACCACGACGGACAGGGAGCCAGCGCCGGGATCGGCACAAGGCCCCGAGTCGTTTACCCCGGTCGCGCCCGGTGATGGAGGCGTCCGAACCGTCGATGGAGTCGTCCCCGATCTCTGGGGGCGGCTCCGACGACGCCGAACCGGAACCGTCCGCCATTGCGCCGGGGCTCGACGCGGAACCGCCGGCGCTGGACCTCCTGGACGGGCCGGCTCCTGTTGATGATGGCCCAGCGGAAGGCCCGGAGCCGGTCGAGTCACCGGCGCCTCGAGAGGGCAACACCGCTCCGACCTTGCAGGTTCCCGGAGGTTCCGGGGACGAGGGGTTCGAGAATCGCGCCGCCGAGTCCATGCCCGATGCTCCAGCCGCCCCCACCGGGCCCCTGGAAAATGATCCGGCACGGGTTGAGCCCCCGATCAACGACATCCCGCCCCCGCTCGAACCGGCCCCCGAGACCACCCGGGCCGTGCCCTCCGCGGACCAGCCCCGCACCTGGGGGGACCTTGTGGCCGTGGCCCAGCCGACGGACAGGACCGTGGCGATCGAGCCAGGGCCGGCCGAGCTCAGCATGTCGGCGGAGGCGGAGGCGGAGGCGGAGGCGGAGCGCCTGGCCCGTCGATCGACCCTTGTGAAGGACAACTCGACCGCCCCCGTGATTGATGCCGCCCCGAAGGACGGCGCGATTGCCCGCGCGAACTGTCGATTCGACCCCAAGAGCCAGCGCCATCGAGGACTTCCAGTTGCCCGACCTCTCGGGCCAGGCGTTCCGGCTGCGCGATCTCGACTCCGAGTTCGTGCTGGTGGACTTCTGGGGAACCTGGTGCGGCCCCTGCGTCCGGGCGATTCCGCACCTGGTGGAGCTTCAAAACCGATTCGACCCGGCAACCTTGCGAGTTGTCGGCATCGCCTACGAGTTGCAAGGCAGCGCCCACGACCGCGCGGTCGGGGTGCGGTCGGTGGCCCGTCGCGTGGGCGTCAACTATCCGCTCTTGCTCGGCGAGGCGGAGGGCGAAATCTGCCCGCTGAAGACGGCGCTCCACATCCAGGCCTATCCGACGATGGTCCTGCTCGACCGCGACGGACGAATCCTCTGGCGAGAAGAGGGGGCGACCCCGGAGAAGCTGGCGAAGCTCGAACGGGTCATTGGTGCCCAGGTGGCTCAGAAGCAGCGAACCCGCGCCGCCGTCGCGAACGGCGACACTTCGTTGCTGAAACGGCTGCGACGGTGATTCCGCCGCTCGCCACCCTGGAAATCCCGATCGATATCCGGTAGGAAGGGACGACGAGAACTCGACGAGTGGCGCGGCCCGGGGCCTGACGGATGGGCCATGTCTCGCCGTCTCGGTGGGTTCCGTGTACGCTTGGTTCTGGCTGTCGTCGATTCGACAGAACGTCTCGCACACCAACTGAGCCGAGCTTCGAGAGCCGCACATGCCGCGACCGACCCGCCGGTTTGCGTTTCTGATCGCTCTGGTCGTCCTGGTCGCGATGCTGGCCGCGCGGTCTTGGGTGGTGGTCGACGAGACGCGGTACGTGCTGGTCACGTCGTTCGGCCGGCCGGCGGCGCTGTATGGTGACGCGGACGGCGAGACCGGCCTGCACGCGAAGTGGCCCTGGCAGGGAACCTGGTCCGTCGATCGTCGGCTTCAGGTCAGCGAGCCGCCAGCCCGAGAGGTCATCACCGGGGACAAGAAGAACCTGGAGGTCGCCACCTACGCCGTCTGGCGGGTGTCGGAGCCGATGCGGTTCCTGAACTCGGCCGGGACGCTCGAGGCGGCCTCGGCGCGGCTGGAGGAACGGGTCGCGGCGGCCCTGAGCGATGCTGTCGGCCGTCGAGAACTCGACAGCCTTGCGACAACTGATGCCGATCTCTGGGCACTCGACGACCTGACGACCGAGGTCACGAGGGACGTGGCCGACGCGGCACGCTCGGAACTCGGCCTGGAGGTTGTCGATGTCCGGTTGCGTCGGTTCAACTATCCGGTCGAGGTCCGTCCGGCCGTCTTCGACCTGATCCGTAGCGAGCGCAGGCAGGTGGCGGCGACCCTGCGGCCGAGGGGGAGGCCGAGTACCTCGCCCGCACCAGCAAGGCCGACCGCGAGCGGGACGCCCTGCTCGCCGAGGCCGACGCCGAGGCCGAACGCATCCGGGGCCAGGGGGAGGCCGAGGCCACCCGACGGCTCAACGCCGCCCACGCCCGCGATCCCGCCTTCGCCGAGTTCCTGCGGACCCTCGAAACCTACAAGGCGATCCTCGACGACCAGGCGACCGTCGTCCTCTCCTCGGCCAGTCCCTTGCTGCGACTGCTCAGCGAGGGACCGAGCGAGACGCTGCTGGACGAACCGACCACCGTAGAGGGATCGATCGTCGGGCCGACGGCGAGCGAACATCCCGCCGGGGCCCTGTGACGCGTGCCGCCCCCGGTGGCCGGATCGGCGGCGAACGTCCCCCTGAGACTGTGCGCGTGAAGGCATTCCTGGGCGGTCTGCGCTCAAGATTTGTGTGGAGTGACTTGCGGAACCAAAGTGGATGCCGACATGAGGCGTCGTGGTCGAACCCTGGTGATCGCGGCGATGCTCGCCTTCGTGGCGTATCTGGCGACCGGGATTACGGTTGTGTCGCCCGGTGAGGTCGTGGTGGTGCGTCGGCTGGGCCGGGTGCTGGACCGGCCCTGGGGGCCGGGGCTGCACTGGGGGCTTCCGGCGCCGCTGGATGTCCGGGATCGCCTGCGGACCGAGGAGGTGCGGCGGGTGGAGGTCGGGCTGGTCGGAGTGCCGGGGCCGACCGACGACCCTGGCTCGGGCGAGTTCCTCACGGGGGACCGGAACCTGCTCAACGCCCGCGCCGTGGTGCAGTACCGGGTGGCCGATCCCTTGGCCTTCCGGCTGGGTGTCGGTGATATCGAGGCCCTCTCCGGTGTTGGTGAAGGCACACAGGCGACGGGTGCCGGTGAGGTCGGGGTCGAGCGGTTGCTGACGCGGCTGGCCGAGTCGAGCCTGGCCCGCGCCCTGGCCGGTCGTTCGATCGACGAGGCGTTGCGTAACGGTCGCGCCGCGGTGGCTCGTGAGGCTCAGGTGGAACTGGCTCGCCAGGTGGATCAACTCGGGCTCGGCGTCGCGATCCTGGGCGTGAGTCTCACCGATACGAGGCCGCCGGTCGCGGTGGCGCCCGCCTTCGACGAGGCCCAGGCCGCCCGCAGCGCCCGGGACCGCCGCCGACAGGACGCGTTCACGTATGAAGCCACGACGGCCGCCGCCGCGCGGGCCGAGGCCGACGCCCGCCTCGAACGCGCCCACGCCGTTGCCAACCGTACCATCGCGATGGGGCGGGCCGGGCGGATCGGTTCGACGCGCTGCTCGCCGAGGTGACACGCAACCGCCCCCTGACGATCCGACGCCTTTACCTCGATGCTTTGCGCGACCTCCTCCCGCGTGTCGGTCGCACCCTGGTCCTCGCCCCCGACGAGCCGCTCGACCTCAGCATCCTGGGGACCGGGAGGGAACCGAGATGACCGCCCGACGACAACGACGCGATCGGTTGTCCACCCGATCAAGGAGCCTGCCCCGATGAATCGTGCTGTCGCGTTGCTCCTCCTGGGAACTTGCGGCGCTGTTTGCGGCGGTTGCGGCGGCGGTGGCGAATACCCGGATCGGCCGATCGTGCTGATCTGCCCGTGGTCGGCGGGGGGTGGCACGGACGCGGTGTCGCGCGAGATCGCGGCGCTGCTCGAGGTGGAACTGGACGTGCCGGTGAACGTGGTCAACGCGACCGGCGGCTCGGGCGTGACCGGCCACACTCGCGGCTCGCTCGCCCGGCCCGATGGCTACACGATCACCATGGCCACCGTCGAGCTGAACATGCTCCACTGGCGGGGGTTGACGAACATCACCTACCACGACTTCCAGCCCCTGATGCTCCTGAACCGCGACGATGCGGCCCTGTTCGTCCGGGACGAGGCCCCCTGGCAATCGCTGGCGGACCTGCAAGCGGCCATCCGGGCGAACCCGGGCAACCTGAAGGCGTCGGGCACGGCGCAGGGGGGCATCTGGCACCTGGCGCTGGCAGGCTGGCTCGACGCGGTCGGCCTGTCGACGGAGGATGTCGTCTGGATCTCGATCAACGGCGCCGGGCCTTCGCTGCAAGAACTGATGTCGGGCGGCGTCGACATGGTGTGTTGCAGCCTGCCCGAGGCCGAGGCACTGAAGGATTCCGGTCGCATCCGTTGTCTCGGTGTGATGGCCGAGGACCGGGTCGAGGCGTTCCCCGACGTCCCCACCTTCCGGGAGCAAGGCGACGACTGGTCCATGGGCGGCTGGCGCGGGCTGATGCTGCCGCTCGGCGTGCCCGAGGATCGGGTCGCGCGGCTGCGTGAGGCGGTGGGCAAGGTCGTCCGTAGCGACGACTACCTTCGCTTCATGGAGAACTCCGGCTTCGACCACTACGCCGCCCCTCCGGCCGAGTTCGACGCCCTGCTCGCCCAGGCCGACGACCAGTTCGGCGAGATCCTGACCGGCGACGCCTTCCGATCGGTGCGACGGGCACGCTACGGACCGTTGGCGTTCCCGGCGATCCTGGGGGGCCTGCTGGCCGCGAGCCTCGGCGTCCTGATCGTCAACGGCGGCCTGCGGCACCCCCGGACCTGCCCCGATTGTCGGGCTCGCAGTGGCTCCGCGTCGGAATGGCGGTCGCCTGGGTTCTGGCGTTCGTCGCCCTGCTGGAGCCGCTGGGGTTCGTGCTCACGTCGGCGTTGCTGGTGTTCCTGCTGATGCTCGCCCTGCGCGTCCGCTGGCAGGTGGCCCTGCCGGTCGTCGCGGTGCTGGTGCCGTTGACGTACCAGGTCTTCGCCGTCGCCCTCCGTGTGCCGCTGCCCTGGGGGGTGTTCGGGTGGTGACGGACAGCGCGGACGTCACGACGCATGGAGAGATTCGCCATGAGCGAACCCAAGGGACGACGACTGCTGGAGTTCCGTGATCTCGACGATGTGGCGCGCGATGCGGAAACGCTCCATGCCGGGGGCTACGACCGCGTCGGCAACTGGGACCTGGCCCAGGTCTGCGGGCACCTGGCGGAGTGGTTGCGCTACCCGGTCGAGGGGTTTCCCCGGCCGCCACTGCCGATCCGGGCGATGCTGTGGGGGATGCGGAAGACGATCGGGCCGCGCGCGATGCGGAAGGTCCTGGATGCGAGGGCATTCCCGGAGGGGGGGCCGACGATGCGGCAGACCATCCCCGCGCCGGGCGGCGACGAGGGCGCGGCGGTCGAGCGGCTCCGCCAGGCCGTCGCCCGGTTCCAGGCCCACGAGGGGCCGTATCATCCCTCGCCATTCTTCGGCACGATGAGCCGCGAGGAGTGCCGGCGGTTGCAGTTGATCCACGGCGCCCATCACCTGAGCTTTCTGATCCCGAGGGCCGATCCGGGCCGTTGACTCGATCTTCGAAGGTCAAGTTTCCGCCCGACAGGTTCGCACCGGTATCCTCCGGTCACCTCGCTTGAGATCGGTCCCTCCCCGGCCCTCCGATTTCGAACTGGGAAGGATAGGGTACGATGGGATGGTCCTGGATGGACACTCATCGAATCCTCCTATGGATGTCTTGATCTCGTCCAATTATAATGATTGCGTGGAATGTGAGCCGCTCCGTCACGGCAATCGTTGTCGTCGAGAAGGCATCTCCGCGACAGGCCGAGAGTGTCTGGGGGACGGGGCCGCTCGGGGGTCGCGGATCAGAACGAGGATCAAGACGCGTTGAGATTACACCAGCAGCTTGCGAGTCGACTGAGGTTTCGGAGTTACCTTGAGCAGCGGTCACGGTCCCGGCGGGGGGAGGACAAGCCCGCGGTCGGGTCGACCGGGCCAGGGCAGCGGCAGCGCTCGCTCTGGCAGCTCTATCGTGAGCTCGTTCAGATGGCTCGGGATCAGTGGAGGACCATCGCCGCGGCCCTGGTGATGCTCTCGATCGCGACCCTGTTCAAGCTCGTTCCTCCCGCGGCGACGAAGTTCGTCATCGACTACGTGCTGCTCGATCATCCGGTCCCCGAGGCCCTGTCGCGCTGGGCACCGATCCCCGAAGCTCCCAGGGCACGCCTGCTCCTGCTGGTGGTGATCGTCTTCATCGTTGCGGTCCTGGCGACCGGGTTCGGGCTCTGGAGCCGCTGGCTGGCGACCCGGACGACCAAGCGGGTCCAGGTTTCGGTGCGCAAGCGGGTCTTCGCCCACGCGGCGCGGTTGCCGCTGAACCGGGTTTATCAGCTCAAGTCGGGCGGGGTGGCGAGCCTGCTGCGCGAGGATGCCGGCGGGGTTGGCGAACTCGTCTTCAGCATGCTCTACAACCCCTGGCGGGCGGTTGTCCAGCTCATCGGCGGCATCGTCATCCTGGCCTGGGTGGACTGGCGGTTTCTGCTCGGCGCGCTGGTGCTCGCCCCGGTGGCGTATGGCTCGGACCGATTGTGGTATCGAAAACTGAGGCCGTTGCACCGCGACGTTCGCAAGCAGCGTCAGGAGATCGATTCCAAGGCGACCGAGGCGTTCGGCGGGATGCGGGTCGTCCGGGCCTTCGGCCGCCAGCGCACCGAGACCGCCCGGTTTGTCGGCGAGAACGATTTCATGGTGCGGCAGGAAGTCCACGCCTGGTGGTGGTCGCGGCTCGTCGAGGTCGCCTGGGACCTGGTCCTCCCCGCCGCGAGCGGTTTGCTGCTGCTCTATGGGGGGATGCAGGTTCTGGAAGGCCGCCTCTCGCTGGGCGACCTGATGATGTTCCTCGTCTACCTGGCCATGTTGCTGGAGCCCATCGCCGTTCTGGCGACGAGCGTCACCCAGCTTCAGAACAACCTGTCGGGGTTCGACCGCGTGCTCGACCTGCTCGCCGAGCCCCGCGAGATGGCGGCGCGGCCGGGTTCGATCAAGGTGCGCAAGGCCGACGTGGAGGGTCGCGTCACCCTCAATGGCGTGAGCTTCCGGTATCCCGGGACCGAATCGCTCGTCCTGAGCGAGATCGATCTGGAGGTCGAGCCCGGCGAGACGATTGCCCTGGTGGGTCGCAGCGGCGCGGGCAAGACGACGCTCTGCAACCTGGTCGCGCGGTTCTACGACCCGACGGCCGGCGTCGTGGCCCTCGACGGGACCGACCTCCGGGACATCGAGGTCGAGAGCTACCGTCGCCTGCTCGGGATCGTCGAGCAGGACGTCTTCCTGTTCGACGGGACGATCGCCGAGAACATCGCCTATGCCGACCGCTGGGCCGACCTCGAGGCCATCGTCCGGGCCGCGGAGGTCGCCAACGCGGCGGAGTTCATCGAGCGATTGCCCGAGGGCTACGACACCCTGATCGGCGAGCGCGGGTGTCAAGCTCAGCGGGGGCCAGCGGCAACGACTGGCCATCGCCCGCGCGGTGCTGGCCGATCCCCGGATCTTCATTCTCGACGAAGCAACCAGCAACCTCGATTCCGAGAGTGAACGACTGATTCAGGGCAGCCTTCAGGATCTCTTGCGGGGCCGAACGTCGTTCGTCATCGCCCACCGCCTGAGCACGATCCGCAATGCCGACCGCATTCTCGTGCTCCAGGCGGGCGAGATCGTCGAGATGGGGAGCCATCCGGAGCTCATGGAGCGGAGCGGCCTCTATCGCGACATGGTCGAGCTTCAACGGATGGAGGGAGGCGTCTGACGACAACGCGCCTCGAAGGTGATTTCAAGCAACCTGGTGTGACTGGAACTCCCAACACAACATAGGGTTGTAAGGAGTCGAGCAGCGCTGCTCGCCTCGGGGACCGCACGCGCCGGGCCCGCCGGCGATGCGAGGCATCATCATCTCGAATGAGTACCGCGTCATGAAACGCCCCGAGCGTCCGCGCCTGGTCCATCCTGACAGGGCGCGTTGTGATGGTCGTCCACGGCGGCGCCGTTGCCGCGACGGTCGGCCGAGCACGGTGGTTTCGGGTGAGCTGGGATGGCTCGGACCGGATGGTCCGCGCCGTTCCGCCGCCCTCCTCCTCGACGACGAACAGGGCATCATGAACCTGTTGTCTGATGAAGTCCCCGAGGGCCCGATCGAACTCGCGGTACGCTTGACCTGGCCGGTCGCGACCGCCTGGGTTCCGGTGACGCTCCTCAGCAAACGCCGCATGCGAATCGGGCCAACCGAGGTGCGACTGGTTCCTCGGAGAATGGTCGACTCGGTCGCGATCGCGTCCCTCCTGCACCCGGATCACCGACAAAACTGAGCCGCGGGTTCGGGGATCGCTCCTGGCGAGGAGCCCGCGGTCCCTGGTTCCGGGGAAGGGAACCGGGACGGGTTGTGGATCGTTGCGTGGAAGGACCATAAACTTGGCGCGGAGGGTTGCGGTTCTCGAGTCATTCCACAACGCCCGAGAGTCAATTGCCTGCAAGGCATGGGGCTCGTTGGAGAGGTAGGCACCATGTTGCGAACCCACGCTGGGATCAACCTGGCCATCTGGGGACTCATGATCGGGGCCACCGCGCCGATGGCCGACGGCGACGAGCCGGACGGCTGGCACGTCGAATCGGCGCGGCCTGAGATCGCTCCGGGCTCCTGGGTGGAATCGCGCGATGGCCCGAGCGAAGGCGTTCGGCTCGGCCTGGAGGGGCGAGGCCGCCCGTCGGTGGATGGGCGATGGGTACGCCGGGCTCCGGCACGCGGTGGCTCCTTCTACACGTTCTCGGCACGCTTCCGGGCGGAGCGGGTGGCCACGCCGCGTCGCAGCGTCCTGGCGCGGGTCCTCTGGTTCGATGACAAGGGCCAGCAGCTCGGCCCGGCGGAGTACCCGTTGTCGCGCCCTGGGCCCGGTCCGGAGGGCACGACGATCGTGTCGGACACGTACCAGGCACCGGAGCGAACCGCGGAGGCGCAGCTCGAACTCCACCTGCGATGGGCACCCCAGGGTCGGGTGGTCTGGAGCGATGTTCGGTTCGAGGGGTCGACGGCCCCGAAGTCGCGCATGGTACGGCTCGCGAGCGTGAACCATCGACCTCGGAAATCGGCCTCGCCGTCGGCGAACGTCGAGGCGTTCTCGTCGCTGATCGAGGACGCCGCCCGGCAAGGGGCCGATATCGTCTGCCTGCCGGAAGGGATCACGGTGGTCGGCACGGGTTTGACGTACGCCGACGTCGCCGAGCCCATTCCCGGCCCCTCGACCCGTCGCCTGGGACAATCGGCGAAGAGGGGAAAAATCCACGTCGTGGCCGGGCTCTACGAACGTGATGGAGAGGCGGTCTACAACACGAGTGTCCTGATCGGCCCCGACGGCGAGCTGATCGGAACGTACCGAAAGGTCTGCCTGCCTCGCGAGGAGATCGACGGGGGCATCACGCCGGGCACGGAGTATCCCGTCTTCGAGACCGAACTCGGGACGATCGGCATGATGATTTGCTGGGACGTCCATTTTCCCGAGGTCGCCCGGGAGCTGGCGGCACGGGGCGCCGAGGTCATCCTCATGCCGATCTGGGGCGGCAATGAAACCCTCGCACGGGCACGCGCGATCGAGAACCAGCTCTATCTCGTCGCCAGCGGTTATGACTTCCAGACGGCGATCTATGACCGGGCCGGGGAACGCATCGCGACGACCACCGACGATCCCGAGATCATCGTCGCGGACGTCGATCTCAACGCCCGCACCCTGTGGCCCTGGCTGGGTGACTGGAAGGCGCGGATCTGGCGAGAAGGCCCGGCCCGGTCGCGGCCGGACAATCTCAGCGGGGCCGTCGAAACCGGCGAGCGTTAAGCGGGAGGATCAGGCCAACGGGACCTCATGGTAATCCAGGGCCCACTCGCGCATGAAACGCACCCGGTTGGGGGCGATCCGGTAGACGATCAGCTCCGGGTTGTCGATGTCGCCGAGATACTGACGCAGGAGCGGGTTCTCGTCCCAGATCGCGCGGAGAAGCTCATTGTCGTTGACGACCTCGGCCGTGCCCGTGATCCGAACCTGGTCGTGCTGGGCGTCGAGATAGCACAGCTCGACCTTCGGGTTGGCGGCGATCTCCCCGGTCTTGTGGTAACTCCTCAGATTGGCGACGTAGACCGTGAAGCCGTCGGTGCGAACGGGGGAAACCGGGCGCACCCTCGGCTGATCTCCGTCGATCGTCGCCAGTTGAGGAAACCGGGCCGATCGCATCACGTCCTGGGCCAGTTCGCCGATCCGCGGGATCGATGGGTTCCGGGTTGGGTTTCGCCATGATCGCGCTCCCGTTCGTCCGCGAGTGTTCGGGGCCGCCTCGTTCAGCGCACGATCTGGAGCTTGGGCCGGGCCTCTTCAAGCGTCTTGACGCCCTCGTCGGTCACCTTCGTGCCCGCCAGGAAGACCGTTTCGAGCGACTCGATCGCGCCGAGGGCGTCGAGGCCCTTGTCGGTGATCGGCGTGCCGACCAGGCTCAGGACCTTCAAGCCCTTCAGGGACTTCAGCGGTTCCAGGCCACTGTCGGTGATCTGGGTATCCACCAGATAGAGCTTCTCCAGAGAGTCGAGCCCTTCCAGTTGCTTCAGTCCCGCATCCGTAACTTTCGTATTGTTCAGAGAGAGTTTTGTCAGTTCAGGAAATTGCTTGAGCGGCGAGAGGGCCTCGTCACCGATCGGTTTGGTCGCGTAATTGACGGCGATGACCGGCTTCTCGGGGTCCGACGATTCGTGTTCGACCCGCCCACCGGCCTCCTCGACCTGAGCGATCGCGGGCGCGGAGTCGGGCGGATTGTCCTGCGATCGCACGACTGCCGGTGACGTCACCAGAGTGGCCATGGCGAGGGCGGCCAGGGCCGCCAGCTTCAAGGTTCCCGCATGTCGCATGTTCGTTTCACTCCGCATTGGGTGCCGACTCAACCATCGCCCGGTGGCCAACAGATATCGCGCGGGCGATCGGGTTGCAACCGGCTTCCCCCGAGGACCGCCGATTCACGGCGACCAGGCGCGCGATGGTGGTCGCCAGAACGAAACGTCCTCTCTCCGGCGTTCCATCCGGGGCGTTCCGGCCGATTCGGCCAGCGTGGGCAGGGTCGCGGCGTTCGTCCCAACCCGCGGCGCCGGGTCGACCTGGAGGCCGGCGGAACGGAATGTCAGCCTGGTGATCTCGGGAGGACAGCCGTACCGGATGGGATACTCGGCGCCCAGGCCCCGGCTCACGTACAACAGGGTTCGATCCTGTCGGAAGAAGCCGCAGTCGAACCGACGGCCATAGACGCTGGGCATCAGGATGGGGCCGATGATCGGCAGTCGGACCTGGCCGCCGTGGTTGTGTCCGCTGAACATGAGGTCCACGCCCCATGACGCCGCCCGGTAGACGCCGTCCGGTGTATGGCATAGCAGGATGGAAAGGGCTGCCGGAGGGCGGGCCGTCGGGTCGGGGTCCGAGCCCCAGGGCGCGGAGGTCCCTCCCAGGCATAGCGAAACGCCCCGATAGTCCCGTGTCGTCCAGCGCCCTTCCAGCATCTCGTAGCCGGTACGTCGCAGTTCGTCCTCGATTTGCGATGGGCCGGCGAGGCAGTCGTGGTTCCCCAGGATGGCGAAGGAACCCAGACGACCCCGGACCTGGCCCAGAACCGGCTCAATCCAGGCGATGCATTCCTGGTCATCCACCAGGTCGCCGGTGAACAGGACGAGGTCCGCCGGCCGCCGGGCCGCTTCCCGGGCGACCGCCTCGAAGAACGTGCGCTGAAACCCCAGGGTGAAGTGGAAGTCGCTGAGCTGGAGCACGCTCAGGCCATCCAGTTCGGGCGCGAGGCCCGGCAGTTCGACGTTGTAGTCGAGGATTCGCAGCCGCAGGGATTCGTTACCGGGCAGTCGGAGCATCCAGGACCGCAGGCCCGCGCCGAACGGCGTCCGGCCCTCGTCGTCGGGTCGGGAGAAGTCGAACTCCTCGTGACGCACGGTGGTTCCGGTGGGTGGGTTGCGTCGAAGATACCGCTTCACGCAGGCCACGGGCAGGCCGATCAGGCTGATGGCGAGACAGACCGCGCCGTAGGACTGCAACGGCAGGGGCCAGCGCGAGAACGGCACCCCCCAGAGCCATCCGATGGCGGCCAGGCTGGAGAGGCCGGCGACGGCGAGCAGCAGGATGGTCAGACGATCAAGCCAAGGGGAAAGCCACCCCGAGCCGTGACTGACGTTGATCACAAGGAACGTCAATCCGAGATGACCGAGGACGGCCAGCATGACAACCAGGGGGGGCGACCACATCATTCGGAAGGGGCCCTGGGACCGGGTTTGCCGTCGAGAGGTGGGGTGGTGACGGGAGCGGGGCCCGCGCCGACGCCGCACTTGCCGTCATTGTCATGACCGGGGACCCGCAACGCCTGCTCGACGGCTTCCAGAAGACGGTCGGTGCGGAACGGCTTGTACAGGACCGTCTGCAGACCGTCCTGACGGGCTTTCACGATCGAGTGGGTGGGATCGTATCCAAAGCCGGTCATCAGGACCACGGGTAAACCCGGCTGGACGCCCCTCAACCGGCTGTAAACTTCGTAACCGTCCATGTCAGGCAGGCGAAT
This sequence comes from uncultured Isosphaeraceae bacterium, assembly GCA_963779675.1. GTDB lineage: Bacteria > Planctomycetota > Planctomycetia > Isosphaerales > Isosphaeraceae > CAVZZM01. The sequence continues at coordinate 105,117 of CAVZZM010000004.1, read as the reverse complement.
GTCCGCCAGGGCGAGGGTGTATGGGCTCTGTCGCGCCAGGGCGATCGCCTCCCGACCGCTCTGGGCGGTCTCGACGATCCCGCCCTCACGCCCCAGCAGACTGTGAGCGGCCCGACGGATCGACTCGTCGGCGTCGACGACGAGGACCCGGGCGCTGTCGAGCCGGGGCGGGGGCCGGTCGCTCCCACGACGGCTCTCGGGAGGGGCGATGGACGTGCCAACCTTCTGGATCAGGCCGCGGATCTCCCGAGCCCGGGCGAGAAGGTGCCGGAGCCGGGCGACGACGTCCGGGTCGTCGCCCGTGTAGAGATCGAGGGCGGTGGTCGCATCACTGAGGATCGCGTCGATCGGCAGGGCAAGCTCTCGACTGATCGCCTCCACCGAGGCGCTGGCGACGAAGAGCTTCTCGGCGTGGAGCAGCTCCAGGGTGTTCAGTGCCGAGGCGACGCTGCGGGCGTAAATCTCCAGGAACTGTCGGTCGCGTTCGTCGAAGGCGTTGGTTCGCGGGTTCTCGACGTTCAGGGTGCCGATGATGGTGCCGTGGTAGACCAGGGGCACGGTCAGCGAGCTACGGGCACCGGCGGCCCCTTCGATGTACAGCGGATCACGCGCGGTGTCGGGACAGAGGTAGCTCTGCCCGGTCGCGGCCACGAAGCCGGTGACGCCGTTGCCTTCCTTGTTCGCCTTGAGCTGCCGGTTCGCCGCCAGCGGGGTCATGCCCTCGGTCAGCAGCGGGACGAGCCGGGTGGTCTCCCGATCGAGCAGCCGGATCTCCAGATAGTCGAGCCCCAGGAGGTCCTTCATGTGCCTGGTGATATTGAACTTCAGGAGAGCCGTGCGATCGTCGAGGCTCATCTGAGCCAGGTCTTCAGGCGTCAGGTCCGCCAGCTCCTCACCCGCCTTGTGGATGGCGTCGAGCTTTTGTTCCTGGTGCGCTTCCACGGTCACGTCGCGGGTCAGGGCGATCAGATGGGTCGGGTTGCCCTCGGGATCGAAGACCGGCGTGACCGTCACCCGCACGTAGCGATTGGCGCCCATCCGAAGGACGGTCCCGGCGGGATCGCGCGCCGAAAGCGCGGAGGTGAACGGACAGGGGTCCGGGCCACAGTTCTCGGGGGAGCCGAGCAACTTGTAAAACTTGGCCCCGGCCGGTTCCAGCTCCGGCACGGCCAGGTTCAGGAACTCGGGATTGGCCCAGATGATCCTGAGGTCCGGGTCCACCACGGCGACCCCGTCGGAGATCGCGTCCAGGATCTCATCGGCCTGAAGCATGGTCCCCGCCCAGCGCACCGCGGGGAGCTGGGCGGTATCCACGTAAACGCCGACAAACGAACCTTCTCGCAGGCAAACCAAAGCCCGAGCCATCGACCTGACCCGAACAATGTCGTAATGTTCGAGCAAGCTGTGACGAGCGTCCGTATCAAGGCTCGGATCGCGTTCGATGACTAACAATCGGGGCTTGTCCGCCACTCGCATTCGTCTCCCAAGGCCGCACACGGCAGCTCGCAAGACCGCGAAGCCGCGTGTGTCCCTCCAGTCGGCATCGTAACCCGTTGTGCCCACGCCCGACAAGGCGACCCCGACGCCGATGTCCCGACACGACACGCCCCGGGAACCGCGCCGTGTCGTTCCCCACCGATTCGGAACCATGCGATCGTCGAGATGTCGGTGTTTCGAGAGGATGGAACGACTGGGAAAAGACGAGTGCCAGGGTGAGGGAGCGGCCATCTCTCAAAAGGATGACGTTCCCCGGCGAACCGGACCCGGCGTGCTCGCGACGGCCCCTGGCATGGGTTCAGTCGGTGACGTAGGTTTCGAGGAACCGGGCGAGCCGATGGAAGTCGCTCTCGGTCTCGATGAATCGGACCTTGGTCTTCATGGTCGTCGGGTCGATCAGGTCCTTGAACGGTACGTAGTTCAGTTGCATCTGACCGACGATCGAGATCATCACCTCATCCAGGCCCTTTTCGACCAGGGCGCGGTAGGCACCGACGCCCAGGGCGCTGCCGAGCACGACGTCGAAGGCGTGGGGCAGCGCGCAACGGGCCTCGTAGCCCAGGGTGACGCCGGTGACGCGCTTGTCCCGGCCGGTTCGGGACTTGTACCTGTCGACGACGAGCCTCGTGAAGGTCTTGGCGAAGTTCACGCTCGCGATCGAGATGTGGCCGTGCGGGTCGACGGGGGCATCCTTGATGTGTTCCCAGGGCAGATACTCCGCCAGGCCCTCGGACAGGACGATGACGCCGAACTCCTTGCCCTCGCGCTCGCGGGCCAGCATCAGGTCGGTGATGCGCTGCGTCACCTTGTCGAGGTTCATCACGGGCCGGGTGAACGTCTGACCCGTCACGGGGTTCGTGGCCTCTTCCTTCTCGAGCCATCCTTCGTTCTTGGCGTCCTCGATGCTGAGGACGAGGCTGGCTTCACCAGCGATGGCGGCACCATAGGCGAGCCAGCCGGCGCTGCGGCCCATGGTCTCGGCGACGAAATAGCCGCGGGTGGCCTCGGCGTCGGCCAGCAGGTTCTGGATTTCCTTGGAGAGCGTGTCGACGGCCGTGAAGTAGCCGAAGGTGAAGTCGATCCCGGCATAGTCGTTGTCGATCGTCTTGGGAACGTGGACGACGCGAACCCGGTGGTGCCCCTCGGGAAGTTGCTCGTCCTGAAAACAGGCGAACTTGTTCGCCGTCTTGAGCGTGTCGTCGCCGCCGATGGAGATCAGGGCATCGACCTTCAGCGACTTCAGCGCGTTGTAAACCGTCCGCAGGGGTTCGGACTTCCGGTCGTCCTTCAGGTCGTTGTAGGTCTCGATCGCCTTGCCGGGGTTGGCCCGCGCGGTGCCGATGAGGATGCCGCGGCTGTTCCGCGTCCGCTTGAGCATCCGGTGGTCGATCACGACGTAGTCGCGGCTCTCCTGGAGGGGTCGCCCCGGGCCATATTCGAGCAGATGCGAATAACCGTTCAGGACGCCGATCACCTCGACGCGATTCCGGATGAACGAGACGGCGGCCGTGGAGATCACGGCGTTGGCGGCGGGGGCGGGCCACCCGCGAACAGAATGGCAACTCGGCGGGGTCGGAAGGAGGGATTGGTCTCTGCGTTCGAGGTGTCCATGCAATCGTCCCTAGAGGGCAGGTTCCCGGGTGTCGCAAGTGAATCGGGTTGGACGGAGGGTGGGCGTCTCGATCGCGAGACGATGGGGGCCGAAGCTCGCCGTTCCCGCCGCGGGGCGCCCGACGCAACCACTTCGTCGCGGGGCGGCCCGGCTCGACGTGGTGTCGAATCCTCCGCTCAGGATACCGAATCCGAAGGCGTCTCACTATCCCGATCGGCCAGGAAGTCAGCCGGGGCGAACGGTTCGAGCAGCGTTCTTCAAGGCGCGACGGGCCGCCTCGAAGCGTTTTCCTGCCGCCAGTCGCCGGGCTCGGTGAAGCGACCGGAGGTGTTCGGTTCGGAACGGGACTCCTTCGCCGGGCCGGGGGGCCGCGACGGGCACGAGACGACGCCCGATCTCCGCGATCAGGTCCTCGATGCCATCTCCGAACGCCGCGGAAACGGTGATGAAGGCCCCCGGCAACGGTCCCTCCCAGGTGGCCGGTCGATCCGTCTTGTTGGCGACGCGCAGGGCGTTCGGGAGCGCCGAGAGCAAGGCGCGGTCGTCGGTCGTGAGGGGTTCCGAGCGATCGAGGACCAGCACGATCAGGTCGGCATCGTGCTGTCGGGCGCGTGCCCGGGCGACCCCCTCGACCTCGATCGGGTCCGATGTGTCTCGGAGGCCCGCCGTGTCCGCCAGCTCGACCGGCCAGCCGTCGATGGCGGTTTGCACCGTCACGATGTCGCGGGTGGTGCCGGGGGTCGCGTCCACGATCGCCCGCTCGAACCCCGCCAGGGCGTTGAGCAGCCGACTCTTCCCCACGTTCGGCCGACCGGCGAGGACCACCCGCCAGCCGGTCCGCAACCGTACCCCGATCCGGCCGCGTTCGATCAGGACGTCGATGTGGTTTGTCGCGGCGTCGGAATGCCTCGCGAGTGCGTCATCGAGACGCCGAAGCTCCTCCTCAAATGCGCCCTCGGCCTGTTCGAGAAGAACCTCGGCCGATCGAATCGTCGGTGCCTCGGCCAGTGCCATCAGCGCGTCCACAGTGACCCGAGCGGGGCCATGCCGACCGGCCCAGGCAACGGCCGGCACGACCTCCACCCCCTCGGCCCGCAACGCCTCCAGGACGAGGGCGACCGCCGACGGGCCTCCATGACACTGCAACTCCACCTCGGGAGGCTCGTCCAGGGTATTGAAGGCGACGACCTCGTCCCCGATCCCGGCGCCGACCCTTCCGAGCCGGAGGACACCTGCCGGTGTTTCCGACAGCGGCTTGCCCCGCATCGGCCGGAAGGCCGCGCTCGCGGCGTCCGTGGCATGACGCCCCCAGACCCGAACCACGGCGATCGCGCCTCGCCCGTCGGCCGTGAGCACCGCGGCGCAGGGACGAGCAGACCGTGGATCAGGGTGTTCGATTGTCATAACGGATCGTTCCCGGACGGAGGTTGGGGGCCTCCCGTGGAGAACCAGGGGCATTCACAGGTTTGACGAGACACCCGCACTGGGAGGGCGAGGCTCCCGCCGAGACGTCGGGTTGGGCGGCTCGGCGGGAGCCTCGCCCTCCCGAACACCGAGCTGAGAATGGCCCTGCACAGTGAACACCAACTGAGCCAGCCCTTCGAGGACGAGGTCGGGGGCGATTTGAGCGTTGTCGCCGTCCACCAGGCGGGCGAGGGTCGGGGCATCGCCGCCGGTCCAGATCCGCCAGGGGGGGCGTTCCCAGTCCTCGGACTGGCGCAGCGGTCAGTTCGCGAAGGGCGCCGACGACGCTCCAGAAGATCCCCGCGGCCAGGGCCGACTCGGTGGCATCGCCCCAGGGGAGGGGAGGTGACCCCCCGACCGTCACTCGGGGAAGCTGCGCCGTGGATTCGTTCAGGGCACGAGCAACTGCGCCCAACCCGGGCGCGATGGCGCCCCCTTGCCAGACGCCATCCGCACCAATCCGTTCAACCGTCACGGCCGTACCGCAGGAGACGACCTGGCCAGGCCCGGCTTCAGGGTGCCGCCCCAGAGCCGCGAGAACGGTCAACGCCCGGTCCGCGCCCGTGGTCCTCGGCGTTGCCAGCGCGTGCGGAACGGGAACCTCGACGGCCGTCGGGATGACACGGACCCGGGTGATACCCCGGGTCTGCGAGAGCCATGCGATCAACCGCTCGGCGACGGGCGGGTTGACCGACGCAATGGTCCAGGCGGGTTCGGCCGATTCCCCGAGGCCCCAGGCGGCCAGCGCCCGCGACCAGGCGTCGGGATCGTCCCGAGGCAGGGCGATCGTCGCGGCGAGTGAACCATCAGAAGCGAGGCGGCCCCACTTGATCCGACTGTTCCCGACATCCGCGACGATCCGCATCACGTCTCGTCCACGCCGCTGGCCTGAGCCGCCTCGACAGCCGGTTCGATGGTGGGCAACACCGATCCCGCAATCGCCTCCGGGGGAACGGAGTCGGGCATCTCGTCAAGGGTCGGCGGCAGTGTTTCGAGCAGGTCGGCGACCTGCTGGATGAGTTGAGGCAACCCCTTGCCGGTGACGGCCGAGATGGCGAAGATTTCCCGACCGAGTTCGGCCTCGATTCGCGCGCGGGTCTCGTCGGCCCCGGTGAGGTCGATCTTGGAGAGGACCACCAGCTCGGGTCGCTCGGCCAGCGTCGGGCTGTATCGTTCGACCTCGGCGCGAATCGCCCGGTAGTTCTCCAGCGGGTCAGACCCGTCGAGGGGGGCCGATTCGATCAGGTGAACGAGCAAACGGGTTCGCTCGACGTGCCTCAAGAACTCGTGACCGAGGCCGTGGCCGGCGTGCGCCCCTCGATGAGCCCCGGGATGTCCGCGACCACGAAAGCGTTGTCGCCGGCATCGACCATGCCGAGGTTCGGGTACTTGGTGGTGAAGGGGTAGTCGGCGATCTCGGGACGGGCCGGGAGATTCGTGATAGAAGCGTCGACTTGCCGGCGTTCGGGAGGCCGATCAAGCCGACGTCGGCGATGACCTTCAGTTCGAGGACGATCCAACGGTCCTCGCCCGATGTGCCCCGCTCACACTTCCGAGGAGCGCGGTTGGTACTCGACTTGAAGTGCGTGTTTCCGTGGCCCCCCTTGCCGCCGTGGGCCACGACCAGGGAGTCGCCGGGCCGTCGCAGGTCGCGCAGGAGGTGGCCCTGCGCGCGGTCGCGCACGGTGGTGCCGGCCGGCACGTCGATGACGACGTCGGGGCCCGAGCGGCCGTGGCAGTCGGACCCCATGCCGTGCCGGCCGCGGTCGGCCTTCCAGTGCCGGTGTTGGGAGAGGTGGGCCAGGTTGGTCAAACCCTCGACGGCCCGGATGATCACGCTGCCTCCATTGCCGCCGTCGCCCCCGTTCGGCCCCCCCTTGGGGACGTACTTCTCCTTGCGGAAACTGACGCAGCCATTGCCGCCGTCGCCGCCCTTCACGTAGATCGCAACCTGATCGACAAACATCGCGCCACCGCCCACATCCCGGACGGCCGACGCCGCCGGGTCATCTCAGGAAGAAGAACTTGGAAGTCGGGACGGGACGAGCCGAGAGGTGAGCCCCGCGGTGTCGGTACGCTCGAATCGCGGCGGACGTTCACGTAATTTCCAAAAGAACGTCCCGAACGCACCTCGTGGGCCGGAACGCTCGGGCGAGCGTCCCGGACGGAGAGGCAGAGGGCAAGGTTCGCGGTTCAGGCCTCGATCGGCACGACGTTGATCCGTCGGCCACCCTGATCGAACTTGACGTGGCCGTCGGTCAGGGAGAACAACGTCCAGTCGCGACCAACGCCGACGTTCTTGCCCGGCCTCCAGCGCGTGCCCTTCTGACGGACGAGAATGGCACCCGGCTTGGCATGCTGCCCGCCGAAGAGCTTGATCCCCAACATCTGGGGGTTCGAGTCGCGACCATTGCGGCTCGAACCTTGACCTTTCTTGTGAGCCATGACGCACCATGTCCCGGCGATCGCGGATCGCGAATCGTATTCAAGAGATACCGGAAGCGCAACCCCGGTAACGATAAGATGACAATCTACCCCACGACGGGCCCCAGTGCAAGCTCACGTCTCTCGGTCGCTCCACTTGAGGCGAGTGTCAGAGGAGCGACGCGGGCCGGCCCCGGCGTGATTGGGGAGAGTGCGCGGAGGGATGCCGGATGGTCGAATCACGCAAAGATCGAGGATTCCGACAAGATCTTGGAAAATGACCTATGCATGGCGAAGACCCTGCTCTATACTTCAGCCGATCGGAAAACGATCGAGCTAGTGACGTTGATCTCCGCGGTCTTCGCCCGTCTCTCTCGTCTTCCCATCTGTAGGGCCGCCAGGCCGGCCCCTTTCCACTAGGACCCGGAAAGCCAAACGGGGGGTCCTGTGCCATGCTTTCGAGAGAAGAGCCTTGAAGAAGTTGTACGTCGGGAACCTGTCGTTCCAGACCAGCAGTTCCGATCTGGAGCAGTTGTTCTCGGAGTTCGGCGAGGTCCAGAGTGCTCTCGTGGTCGAAGACCGTGAGACGGGACGGAGCCGTGGTTTCGGCTTCGTTGAGATGACGAGCCAGGAAGAAGCGCAGGCGGCGATCGACGCCCTGCACGATCAGGAATTCCAGGGTCGTCGATTGACTGTGAATGAAGCCAAGCCGCGCGAAGACCGTGGTGGCGGCGGCGGCGGTCGTGGTGGCCGCAGCGGTGGCGGCGGCTACGGCGGCGGTGGCGGCGGCTACGGCGGTGGTGGCGGCGGCTACGGCGGTGGTGGCGGCGGTCGTGGTGGTCGCAGCGGCGGTGGCGGTGGTTACGGCGACCGCTATTGATTCGTGATGTCACGCACGATTGAAGTACTCATCGCAAGAGCCATCCTTGATGGCTCTTGCGTTCACGTACGCGCGGACAGGATGACGACGCCGTCTCGATCGCAACGGCCTCCCGTTCAGCGAACGGAGGCCTGTCCCCACGACGTCAATTATGCTTCGTCGTTTAATTCCCCACCACTTTCACGCGCATCAGCTTCGCGCCATCCTGATAATACAAATTCCCGTCAGGCTCGGTTTGAGCGAAACGGGTACCTTTGAACGATGCATCCTGCGCGAGGATTTTCACTTGTCTTGTGGTGGGATCGATCACCACCAGATTGCCCATCAAACTGTCCACGCCATAAATCAATCCATCTGATGCTGGCCCGTCGCTCAGAACCAGAGGCCGGGGAGACGCATCTGCCGCGCGTCCCGGCAAAGCGCCCGTGAAAACGGTTTCGCGATTGACGGGATCAAACACATAATAGCGATTTCCGGCAGTGCCATGAATCGTTCCATCAGGCGCGCGTACCGCTTTGCCATAAGAAGTGGCGCCGGGGACGGGCTGCGTCTTGAAATCAACCTGTTCGGTTTTGGTGTCCCACAAAATGACCCAGGCGGCCTTCTCGGTAGGCTTGCTGCTACTGCCCCCGGCGATCGATGAGGTCACAAACAACTCGCCAGTTTCGGGGACAGCGACCACGGAGGAAAAACTCTGGTTGTGAATCAAATCCCTGTATATGTTCACTCTCCAATTTTTTTTCGGGTTGACACGCACCAAGGTGCCGCCCAGATAGCCTTTGATGGGGACTGTGGGCGGATAGATATTGCCATCCGGGCCGAGCGTCAGTTGCACGGCGCGTTCCTGATTCGCAAGACGGTGAAGCGCAGCGATGGGCGCGGGTTGGTTGCTGAGCGGCGCTCGTCCGGCACATAATAATCGAGGTATCCGCCCGAGTAACTGCTCATCAAAATGCCTTTGCCATACGACAAAATGTCATACACCTGCACCTGGCCGCGCGTCAGAAACCCCAGATTTTCCAGCTCTTTCGTTTTCAGATCAAACGAAAACGTGCGCCCTGGCTTGTAGGAGCTTCCATATAATTTTCCCTCGTGTGGTTTGCTGATGCTAAACAACGAGCGCGCCGGCACGGTAAAGTCGCTTGGAACCTTGGTGACCTGGCCGCTGGCCTTGTCCTTCAACTGCAAGTTGCCCGCTTCGTCAATCAGGGTGGCGATTTTGCCGTCCGCCTCATTATCGCGGGCGGTTGGCGGTTGCGGCGGCACGTTGCCGATTTCGATTTGATCCGGCCGGCACGTGAACGTCGTGGTACCTTTGCTGCCATACACTGTGCCATTGACTGACCAGAGACGCGGCACGCTGTATGTTTGCAACTTCTTTGGGAGAAGCTGTTGCTTTTGGCCGGTTCGCGGATCGTATGACCACAATTCTCCATGCCGCATCCCGACGCCGAAATAGAGCATGCCGTCCTCGGCGGCGGCCAGGCTGAGGACATATTCCTCTTTGGGATCGCCAGAGACTTTATTGATGATCTTGGTGGTGTCTGTCGCGGGATCGAGCACCGCGACCGCGACATCGGGATAGGTGCCCACATAAATTTTGCCATCGGGCGCAATCGTGTGGGCTCCCGTCCAGTACGTGGCTTTGCCGTGACGGTCCAGCGGTGTCAACGTGTTGGTTTCCACGTCATATCTGAAAAAACGCCCTGGGTTGCCGGCATAAGCATAAATGGTCTGTTCATTCTGTTTAAAAATGACCACCACGTTGGCTTTGCCGAATGGCGTGAAATCAACATTGATCACGTCTCCGGTTTTTTCAACGATGCCGATGAGCGCGCCTGCGCGTGGCGGACGTCAAGCCCGCCCAGGCGATGGGGCCGGTCTTCGCGTCACGCGTGACGAAGTGAATGTCCACGCGAAAGCGGATCGGCTTGCCCAGGTCTTCAATCTGGCGGGTGGCGGGTTGCGCATGGACTGGTGCCGTTGCGCAACCTGCCAGAAACGCCGCTCCCGCGATCAAGGAATGAAAGTGCTTAATCCATGTTGTCATGGGAGTTCCATGTCGAATAGGTTACATGCTTCGATCGACCGCCTCGGCAACCCGACGGCAGGCGGCCATCATCGCGCCGAAGCTCTCCGGTGTGATCGTTTGCGAGCCGTCGCTCATGGCATGTTCGGGGTCGTCGTGAACCTCGACGATGAGGGCATCCGCGCCACAGGCGACCGCCGCTCTGGCCATCGGCGCCACCAGGGAGGCCTTTCCCGTGCCGTGGGAGGGATCGACGACGACCGGCAGGTGGGTCTTGTCGTGCAAGTACGGGACCACCGACAGCGGCAACGTGAAGCGCGTATGGTCTTCAAACGTCCGGATGCCCCGCTCGCAGAGCATGACGTTCGGGTTGCCGCGGTCGAGGACATACTCGGCGGCCAGGAGAAACTCCTCGACCGTCGCGCTCATGCCGCGCTTCAGGAGCACGGGCTTTCCCGAGTCGCCTGCGGCCTGGAGCAGGTTGTAGTTCTGCATGTTGCGCGGCGCCGATTTGCAGGACGTCGGCATACTCGCAGATCATCGCAACCTGTTCGGGGGCCATCACCTCGGTGACGATCGCCAATCCCGTCTCGGCGCGGGCGGTGGCGAGCATCTTCAGGCCGTTCTCCTTGTGTCCCTGGAAGCTATACGGGCTGGTCCGCGGCTTGAACGCCCCTCCCCTCAGTCCGGTCGCTCCCAGGGACTTGAGCTTCCGTGCAAGCGCGACGATCTGCTCCTCACTCTCGACCGAACAGGGACCGGCGATGGCGGCGATCTTCGTCCCGCCGACCACGAGTTCGCGTGCACGCACGACGGTGCGTTCCGCCTTCAACTCGGTTGAGGCCCGCTTGTAAGGGGCCATGATCGGCAGGACCTTCTGGACACCTTCGCCGGGCTCCAGCATCTCGACGAGCCCGACTCGCTCCTCGCCGATGGCGGCGATGACCTTCTGGTGGGTCCCCACGATGACCTGGGGCGTCAGCCCCAGTTCCCGGATATGGTCCACCACGTGAGAGATCTGCTCATCCGTCGCGTCCGGTTTCATGACGACGATCACGGTGTCCCGTCCTCCTCTGGGCCGCGGCAACGCGGCCTGTTCACGACCCAAGTCCGGCGACGTTCCCGTGAACGTGCCCCAAAATCAAAAGGCCCCGGAACCTGCTCAGGTTCCGGGGCCTTCCGGTGATCTCTTGAAACGATGGGGGAAGCGTCTCGCTTACACTCCACCCGTGGCCCGGGAACCTGTGAGGGCACAATAAGTAAACGCCCGGGACCACCACCAGAGGTGGCTACCGTATCCGCCGAACAGGCTGCTCGTCCGGTCGTGGTCCATGGACGCCAAGGTTCCCAGTTCCCGAGGGTGGAACAACGTCGGTTTGTCCCGCCGATTGATGTTCGCCGCAAGTCGCCGGCGCGTCAAGAGGGCAGCGACAATCGATGGAGACTTGCAGCGGCCGTTCGACGCTCGTCGTCTCGATGATTCCCCGAACGGGTCGTGGCTTCGGTGTGAGTTCAAACCGGCGACTAACCAAAAACGTCGGCCGAGCCCGGTTCGGTTCACCGGGCTCGGCCGACAGGAAATGCGGCTTGCCCGACGGGGCAACCCGTCGGCCGCCCTCAGGCCAGCCGCTCCTGGTTGTCGATACTACACACTCGATCACCCCCTTTCGTTAAGGCCCCCTCGGTTCCGCGGGAGTCCAGCCTCGAGCGGAAGCGAGCGTCAGTCCATCGTGCCACGGTAGCACGAAACACCTGCCGGCCAGGTGGGTGTCGACAAGGCCGACAGAAGTACTATATCAGGCTCGCGCGGAGGATCAATCCTCCCCGGGAAGGTGGGTTCGAAATTCGCGGTCAATAGCGCCGGTCGTGTCGTCATCGCCAAGACGCGAGATCGCTCGATCCGACCCGCATGGAGGCGGGACAAATCGCGAGAATTTCCCGGACCCTCGTCCGGATCATTCGGGCCCGAACGCCTCAACGTCCGACAGGATGCGACGGCATTCGTCGGCCAGAGCTTCCAGTCGAGGCTCCCCGGTCCCACAACGTTCGATGACCGATCGGTAGTACCAGAGGACCTGGCGGCGGTCGGCGTGGAAACTGTCCCAGATGCGACGGCCTTCGTGAAGGTCTTGCAGGATGCTGGTGAGGTTATGCAGTTTATCGGCGAGCGTGATTGCGCGGGCTTCGATCGAGGCCCGGTCGAGAACCTCAAGGTGCTCGGTCTTGCGGTCGATCCAGGGCCTCTTTTGACCCTGCTCATCCCGCTTTCGTTCCGAGAGGGTGGCGACAAGATCGGCAACCTCCGGCCCGAACCGAGCCGACACGTCATTCAGGCTCGCATCGGTATCCTCGACCACATCGTGGAGAACGCCGGCAATGACGACGTCCTCAACGAAGCCCTGGCGGTCCAGGATCATTCCGACCGCGGCCACGTGCTGAAAGTAAGGAACCCCGGAACCCCGTCGCCGCTGTTCCCGATGCCTTAGGGATGCGTACCGTAACGCCTTCTCCAGGTTCATGCTGAACAGGGGATCGTGGTCGGTCAACCCTCGTCGCGTCCTTTCCCTCAGAAGCCCTTGGCCATTCCGCAACATCTCAACGGCCCCTCGGGTTGAAACGCGGCATACGAATGCCGCGTTTCAACCCGAGGGGGTTCTTCCCAGCACGCCGAACTGGAATACGAACGCGACGCATGAGCCGGTTCAGAAGGCCGCTCGTTGCAGGTCGCGCAGGTGACGCTGGATCTGGCGTGACATCTCGGCCCGATGGGTGAGAAAACCCACATGGCCGGCACCCTGGAGGCTCGCGAATCGGGCGCCCGGGACGGCCTCGGCCACCTCCCTTTGCCTCTCGGCCGACACGACCACGTCGCGCGAGCCGGCCAGCACGAGCGTCGGGCAATCGATCCGCCAGAGTCGGTCCGAGACGTCGAAGGAACCCAACGCCCGGAGCCGCGACGCCATCACGCCCTGGTCCGTCTCCCACAGCCGCTCCACAATGAATTCGGGCTCCGGCCCCGGCTCCGGCTTCCCGCCGTGGAGCAGGTTGAAAAACTGGTTGACGAATTCGCTGTCCTCGTCAACGAGAACCGTTCGAGCACCCGCAGCGCGATCTTCCGGCCGATTCCTTCGCGGAATCGGGACTCGACGCCGGACAGCACCAGGGCATCGAGCAAGCCAGGGCGCTCCACGGCCAGTTCGAGCGCGACCGCCGCCGCCGAACGAAACCCCGAGGACCGTGGGCCGTTCGAGACGGAGCTCACCGATCAGGGTTTCGAGGTCGTGTCGCATACCCGGAGATCTGATCCATGTCCCACGGCTCCATGCGGGCCGATGGCGCCCGCCAGGTATACAGGATGACCTCGTTCGTCCGGGCCAATCGGCGGGCAGGGGAGCGACCAGCCGCCACCCGCCCGCTAGACCAGGCACAATGAGATCGGCTCGCCCTGGCCGATTCGAACGGTTTCCACCATGCCTCGGCTGGTGAACCGCATGCCGACCTCATGAGGTCCCACGGCGAGGCCAAGTCGCGACTGTCGAGCGACGGTGCCGGGCGGCGAGACGCATGGAGCTACTCCACGGCGATGCCTAAGCCAGTCCCTGGTGCGAACCACTCTTTCCCTGCGATAAGGCGTGTCGACCAAGACAAGCAAGGCAGCTTGCGTACCAGCCCGTTCGCGGAGTCAGTAATGACGAATTGCTGGTTCCATGCAAGGGTGATGACGAAGTTATCGAGCGTCGTTGTTCGGCGCCGAAACCAAGCTCTCGATCCGGATCGAGACAACAGGTTATTTCGAGGAACAAGTGAAAATGGGAAATCAGGGTGAAATTCATCGTCAGCCAAAGAGTGGTTCAGGGCGATTATGTTCGTTAATTTGCCTCGCGATGTCCTGATCGTTGTCACCTCCCGTGAATACCATCCAAGCAAGATAATTTCGCAACATTGGTCTGGAGCATCGCGGCGATCGTTTCGGCGCCGAATGCCGTCTCGCCAGTTTCGTTAACGAAATCATTGTGTTTCGGCGCCGATTCGATAGGATCATTCCCAGGACATGCTTGACTTGAAGTGAGGGCGATCGCCATGAACACCCCAGGTGTTTGAGCTCGTGAGGCGAGGCTCCCCCCCTTCGTATGTTCGTTGGGAAACGGCTGACTCCCGTTCATTCTGATGATACTCCATGCCGACCGAGGACTCAGGCCGAGGCAACCGGCGATCGGGCCAGTGGGCTGGAGCCCACGAGTCGATCTGGTCACGGTTGCGACGAGCGGGGCTCGACACGAAAGAGCACTGGGCGGTGCTCGGGGCGCTGGTCTTCGGCGTGGCCTATTCGGTGGCCGTCCTGGTGACGGTTTCCGAGACGGGTGACGTCGGCGTGCGCTGCGTGATGGGGAACACGGTTCAGACCGTGGAAGCCTACCGCTGGAGGCCGCGACCGGGGCCGGTGGTCGCGGAGTTGCGGTGCCCCGCAGGGACTCGTGATCGCTGGAGCGGTGGCCCTCCCCGGGCCAACGACAAACTGGTCAGCGTCGGTCCAGTTCCCATCCACAATTATCATGATTACGTGCCAGTCCATGCGGTTGATTTCCCGAGAGGTCGGCCACTGGGTTGACATGCGTTGGCAGCGGGCCGACTTCCGGGCCGATCTACCAGGGCCAGGTCTACATCCAGACCCCGCCTCCGGCACGTACCTCTGGTCGGGTCGTCTGGTTTCTTCAAGAAATGATGGTGTTCGCCGTCGGGGCGTTCGTCTACTGGCGGCGGCCCAAGGACGATTCGGCCTCGCCTGTTCTTCTGGCTCTGCGTGGCGACGGTCGGGGCCTTCATGGGGGGGTACCACTGGACCCGGATCGTGGTCTTCCGGCCGCTGATCTACCTGTTCGCGATGTTCGCGGTCTTCGTGCCGATGCTGAGCCTCCATTTCTACCTGGTCTTTCCGCGCACCAACCCCGTTCTCCTGATTCATCGCCGGCTGGTCATGACTGTCCTGTACGGCGTGCCGACCGTCGCGCTGGCGGCGTTGTGGGGTTGCATGCTCTGGTCGTGCGGGCCGTGGCCGAGCCCGACGTCAAACGGGCCCTGGAGCTTCTGCCGTTTCTTCGCGCTGCTGTTACGTCTGGCTGTCGGTCCTGGTGTTCATGCTCTGTCTGGCCTGCCTGACGTACAGCTTCCTGCGGGCACGCACCCGATCGGAGCGGAACCAGGTCCAGTGGATCTTGCTGGCGACGCTGCTTTCGATCGTGCCGATCACGTATCTGCTGCTTGATACGTGGAACGCGCCGGAGCGGCTGGGGATGACCCGCTCCGCCTGGCCGATGTTCATCGTCTCGCTGCTCTACACGGCGGCCTACGCGACAAGCATCACCCGATACAAGCTGATGCAGGCCGAGACGTTCCTGAGCCGGGGGGTGCTGTACTTTCTGGTGAGCCTCGCGGCGCGGTCTGCTCTACTCGGGCGTGCTGGTCGTCTTCACGCTCGCTGATCGGCGAGCGAATCCCGCCGTAACGATCGCTGGAAGGCGATCGTCGCCGGCCTCACCGCGATCGTCGTCCTCGATCTTCACCGAGCTGGCGCGACACCGCTTCCATCGGGCCATCGACCGCCGGTTCGACCGCGAGAAGACCAAGTTCGACCTGGCGATGCGGAAGATGAGCCGAGCGGTGGGCAGCCTGGTCGACCGCGCAGACCCTGTCCCGTCGGCTGCTGGAGGCGACCGCCGACGTCCTCCGGCTGGATTGGGGCGCGATCTACCTGGCTCGGGAGGGGATCGGAGTTCCGATCGGTCCCTGAACCTGGTGGCCTGCGAAGGCCCCGAGGCCGGACGAGCGATGCTCTCGGCGGACAACCCCCTGGTCGCCGGCCCTCCGGACAACGCCAGGCGCGATCCTCGGTCCCCAACCAGGGACCATCAGGAGAAGTCGGTGCCGCCGACGCCATGATCGCGCTGGGCGGCGAGCTGGCCGCCCCGCTGGAGGCCGATGGCGTTCTGCTCGGCGTCGTCGTGCTCGGCCCCAAGCGGAACGGCCAGCCCTACGAAGACGGACGAAGTCGCGTTCCTGGGCGCACTCGGTTCCCTGTCGCGACCCTGGCGTTGCACTCCGCCGGCATCCAGGAGACGCTCGAAGGGCTGAACCAGGACTTGCGGGACAAGGTCGAGAAGATCACCGAACAGCAGCGCCGGATCCTGATCCTCCAGGACCAGCTCGCCGACCGCGCGGGCGACGGAGGGTTCGCCCGAGCCGCATCCGCGAGCGCGTCGGCCGTCCCCGGCGTCGGATTTCGGCGGCGTTCGCAGCGATCCGGGGTTCCAGCCTGGCGGTCCGCGGATGGTCGAGCTGGCCCGCAAGGTGGCCGCCAGCCCCTCGGCCGTGCTGATCCGCGGCGAGAGCGGCACCGGCAAGGAACTGGCTGGCCGAGGCGATCCACCGCGCGAGCCCGCGAGCCGACAGCGGCCCTTCGTCCAGGTCCACTGCGCGGCGCTCTCGCAGAACCTGCTGGAGAGCGAGCTGTTCGGCCACGTCAAGGGGGCCTTCACCGGCGCCGACCGCGACCGCGTCGGCCGGTTCCAGCAGGCCGACGGCGGGACGCTGTTCCTCGACGAGATCGGCGACATCAACTGGGAGGTCCAGACGAAGCTGCTGCGCGTCCTCCAGGAGATGTCGTTCGAGCGGGTCGGCAGCTCGCAGACGATCACCGTCGACGTCCGGATCGTCGCCGCCACGAACCAGGATCTCGAGGCGCTGATCCAGGCCGGCCAGTTCCGCGAGGACCTGTACTACCGCCTCAACGTGATCAGCCTGCACACGCCCTCGCTGCGCGAGCGCAAGGAGGACGTCTTCGAGCTGGCCGTCCACTTCCTCAACGTGCATGCCCGCCGCGCCGGCAAGAGCGTCACGCAGCTCGATGACGAGGCCATCGAGACGCTCGATGCCTACGACTGGCCGGGGAACGTCCGGGAGCTGGAGAACGTCATCGAGCGCGCCGTGGTCCTGGCGGACGGCCCGGCGATCACCCGGGACGACCTGCCGCCGGAGACTCGTCGGCCGATTCGTCGACGTCGCAGGCTCCCGAGGTCGGCAGTCGGCGCGTCCCACCACATCGACTGTCGGCCGACCTCAGCCCGGCTTCAGTCCCCACGATCGAGTCGAGGCCGTCGTCGTGGGAGTTGCCGGAGACGACCGCCCGAATGAGAACGCCGAGGGGACGGGCGAAGAGCCGCCGACGTTGAGTTCGAGGCCTACGAGCGGCAACGGCTGGTCGACGCGCCTCAGGAGGCCGGCGGCAACAAGAGTTCCGCGGCCCGGCTGCTCGCCATGCCCCGGAGCACGTTCTTCAGCAAACTGAGGAAGCATGGTCTTGCCTGACCCGACCCGACACCGGAATCGCGGCCGCATGGCAACGCTTCGCGTGGCGAGCCCCATGCGCGATTCCACGGAATCGCCCGGACGGGTCGCAAGCGCCTTGCTGGCGCGGACTATGGGAATAGGATGAGGAGGCTCTCGAAAGTTGCGGTTGAGCCCCCCCTTCGCCGGGGAGGTCTCAAGACGACCAGAGTACTCAATCACGCAAGGGCGGAGTTGCCTCGATGACGATACCACTCGCGGGCTGGTGGCCCTGGTTCTGAGTGTCGCCGGGTCCCTGCTGCTCTCCGGGACGCGTCGCACGCGGGGCCGGACGGCCCTTCCAACGTGGTCGTCGAGGAGAACCACAAGCCGGGGGCCGACTGGCAATTGACGCGCGTTCGGGCCGACGGAGACGGGTTCCGCTCGCCGTGGATCGAGGGGTATTGCTCGAAGCAGAGCGTCGCGGCCGGCGAGTCGATCGACATCATGGTCTCGACCGACCCGCCCCGACCCTTCACCATCGAGGTCTTCCGCATGGGCTACTACGGCGGGCGGGGGGCCGGCTGATGACGACCCTCGGCCCGTTCCCGGGCGACGGCCCAACCCGGTTCCCGAGCCCGGGGCCAAGAACCTGCACGAGTGCCGATGGGAGCCCTCGACCACGCTGACCATCCCCGACGACTGGGTCAGCGGCGTCTACCTCGGGCGGCTGACGACCGTCGTCGAGGCGGAGGACGAACCCTACTGGCAGAGCTATGTCGTCTTCATCGTCCGCGACGACCGCCCCGCCGACATCCTGTTCCAGTGCTCGGACAACACCTGGCAGGCCTATAACCGCTGGCCGAACAACTACTCGATCTACACGCACCCGAAGGGCAACCAGGGCCCCTGGGCCGACGTCAGCTTCGATCGCCCGTATGGCCGCGAGGCCCAGCACACCGGGGTGGTCGAGGACCCGCAGACGTTCGGCTCCGGCGAGTTCCTGCCGTTCGAGTACCCGCTGGCCTACTGGCTGGAGCAGCACGGCTACGACGTGACGTATTGCTCCAACAGCGACATGATGCACCCCCGACCACGGCCTGAAGTGCAAGACGTTCATCAGCGTCGGTCACGACGAGTACTGGAACATCCGCCAGTTCCGCAGCGTCGAGGCGATGCGCGACGCCGGGGTGAACCTGCTGTTCCTCTCGGGCAACGCCATCTGCTGGGTCACTCCGCATGCGGCCCAGCAGCGATGGCCGACCGAACCGGATCATGTTCCGAGGCGGTCCCTACGGCGCGAGACAATTCATACGCCGTCAACCGCGAGAAGGACCACGGGCCGTTCCCGGAACGCGGGCCGGACGAGGGCCTGCTCATGGGTGCCCGCAATGTCGAGCCCGTCAACGGCGGGGGCGACTGGATCATCACCCGGCCCGAGCACTGGATCTTCGAGGGCACCGGCGTCAAGGCCGGAGACCGCATTCCGGGGCTCATCGGCTGGGAGTACCACGGCGACCCGGCCGATATCCCCGGCCTGGAGGTCGTGGCCGAGGGAACGGCCTGGCAGGGCGGGGTCAATCCCCAGCACTGGACGGCCATCGTCTATCCCGGTCCGAAGGGGAACTTCGTCTTCAACGCCGCGACGATCTTCTGGGCCCAGGGCCTTTCCTCCCCGCCGGGGCACGTCCTCCCCTGGACTCACTGGAGCCGACCGCATGGCCCCGACCCTCGGGTTCAGCGGATCACCAGGAACCTGCTCCAAGCGAGCCATCGAGGGGACCGAGCGAACCCTAGAGGTTCTCCAGGGGCACCGCCTCGGGTCGCCGTGCGACGATCGCCCGGGCCGGTCCCCGTCGTCCCTCCGGCGAGCAGGAGAGTTCGGGGCTGGCCGGTCTCGTTCCCGGCCCAGCGCCGGAACGTCCTCGGGACGCAGGGCCAGGCCCCGCACCTTCACCTCGCGGAACCGTATCCCCATTTCAAGGGCATGGCGGCGCAGGTGTCTTGCGATCGACAGGAAGGACGGCGTCCACCTCGGAACGGCGCGAGGAACGGGCGTTGTGATCAAGGTCATCGAGGTCAAGTAATCGATGCCCGCGGCGATTCGTTCGAGTCCGTGCGCCGGGCAAAGTCGCCGATGAGTCCCGAGCGCGTGAGAGCCGGATCCGGATCGTAGACCCAGGCCCCCACGGTCTCGGCAACAGGGCAGGGGGAGGAGGCCGCGGGGTCGGCGGCCCAGGTCGCACGGGAGGGTAGGCAGGTCGCCCGTCGTGGCGTTTTCCCGGCGAGAACGCCATACCACAAGGTCGCTTCTCGGCATTCGCCGTCGAGGCTGATCACCTCGATCTCGGTACGGTGAGGGACTTCCAGCCTCTCGAAGTCGCTCGCCGGGCCGAGCTTGATCGGCGCCGCCTGGCGTCGAGCCGATCAACCTGGAGAGGAAATCTGGGCCTGGAGCGTAACCGTCGATGGTACGGGCTGCGCCGACCGGGGACCGTCCGGCGATCGGGGTCGATGTGGACCAGAGCGTTCGGGGGGATCGGAAATCGTTCCGCGGTGCAACGGACGGCGAGAACGCGGTCGGAGGTCCCGTGAACCTCGGCGTTCCACGCGGTACGGCGGGTCATGGTACGGTCGAGGTCGATGGCGATACACGCGCAATCCGGCGGACGCCAGGGCCATGGTATCGCCACCGATCCCGCAACACAGGTCGACGGCGAGATCGAAGGGGGCCGCCGCGAACCGCGGGCCTTGTGCCGGGCCACGAGTTCGGCGGTCGCCTGCTCGGCCCCCGTCGAGCTGAGCCACATCGAGCCGGCCATGCGCGAACTTCGCCTCGACCCTTGCGACGGGCAGCCACCAGGCGTTGTCCGGCCGCGGTCAACGCCGCCCCGAATTGCCGACGCCAGCGGCCAGGATGTCCGCCGGTCCGGGGAGCGGGTGTGCCCTCGATCCGGGCGAGCAGTTCGAGGCCCGGCTCCGCTGGTCAGCACGGTGAGCTCGGCCTCGTCGTCACACATGCGCTCGACTGCCCTCGGAGGACGCGGGTTCTTTCAGTAGAATCATGACCATGCCCGTCCGTCTCGCGGAACTGGCAACCCTGGACATGATACGGAACGCCGCATGGCCCGTGGCCGATTCCCGATTCCTCCACGATCTTCAGATCACGGCCTTCTGGAATCGGGAATGGGCCATCGGCCCTGCGGTCATCGAGTGCAACAGCCGAGCGGAGGCACCGCCTTGCTGGCAACGGACGACCCCCAGTGCCCATCGATCCCGATACCGCCGCCGATCGTGAGCGAGCCTCTCGTTCTCGGCGGGGTGCCGATCCCGTCGCGGTTCTTCCTGGCGCCCCTGGCGGGATACACCAGTCTGGCATACCGGCTCGCCGTCCGCGAGCTGGGCGGGCTGGGTCTCGCGACGACCGACCTGGTCAATGCCGCGATCGATCCTGGAGAAGCGCCCGAGGGCCTTTGAACTGGCCGAGACGTGCCCCGAGGACCGGCCCGTCTCGATCCAGCTCTACGGTCACGAAGCCGACAAGATGTGCGACGCGGCCCGCTGGGTCGTCGAGAACGGCGCCACGCTCGTCGACATCAACATGGGATGCCCCGTGCGGAAGGTGGTTCGCTCCGGAGGGGGCTCGGCCCTGATGTGCGACTCCCTCTCGGCGTCTCGAATGGTCGAGCGGGTCGTTCAGGCCGTTGACGTCCCGGTCACGGTCAAGATGCGGCTCGGCTGGGATGGGGACAACATCACGGCGCCGTTGTTGGCCCGCGAGTTCGAGAAGGTGGGGGTCGCGGCCGTCATCGTCCACGGCCGGACGCGAGGCCAGGGCTTCCGCGGTTCCGTGAGCCGCGAGGGGATCCGTCTGGTGGTCGAGGCGGTCGAACGCATGCCGATTGTCGGCAACGGTGACGTCCGTACCCTGGCCGACGCGGCGCGGATGTTCCGCGAGACCGGCTGCGCGGCGGTCTCGATCGGTCGCGGCTCGCTCTCGAACCCGTTTCTGTTCCGACAGCTCGCGCGCTGGGCGGCGACGGGTGATCCCGGTCCCGAGCCGACCTTCGAGGAGCGGGTCGACGTGATGGAGCGCCACTTCCGGCGGCTCGTCGAGCGTCGGGGCGAGCACTTCGCCTGTCTCCAGTTCCGCAAGACGCTCAAGTGGTACAACTACGCGATCCGGCCACCCCGCGAGCTGTACCACGCCCTGATCAACCTGCCGAATGTCGCCCGCTTCGACGAGGCCCTCGCCGCCATCCGCGCCGCCGGCCCTCGCTCGCCGCTGCCCGGCCACTTCGAGCCTCGCGTCCCGGTGCCGGACGGGCCCATCGACAAGTGGTAAGGCATCCGGGGATCGGCGATGGGCCTCACGAACGGGAACTAACAAACTCCGACCGTCCCCATGGTGAAACCGCCTCTTGCGGCATGCCGGGTGCTGCTTCGGGTAAAATGGTGGAGAGTCCTGAAGTGCGTGGTTCCGTCGGAGTCGAGCGAACCTTTGAGAGGTATGGCGGGTCGATTGAGTGTCGTCAGACATGCAGCCGCATCGCCAGGGTTTTCCCGGTCGACTCCATCGCGGATCCAGGTCCCTACCGCTCGAAGCTCTCCCCCGGATCGGAGGTGTCGCCATGCCATTCCGGAAGCCTCAGGGCCGTCGCAACGGCGAGCGAGGGGATTTCGGCAACCGTCGCAAGACCCGGCAACTTTGCAGCCAGGTCGCACGGACCGTCGAGGGGGTTTTGATCGGGGAACTCGATGATGAACACCTTCGGGACCTGATCGTTCACGCCGTGGAACCGGCCCCCGACGAGTCCCGACTCCTCGTAACGGTTGGTCCGTATGCGCCCGGGGTCCGGGTCAATCCGGCCCAGGTGATGGAGCACATCCAGGCGGCCTCCAGCAAGATCCGCGCCGAGGTGGCCGCCGCCATCACGCGGAAGCGCGCTCCCAATCTGATCTATCAGTACGCGGAACCCTCGTGTCCCGAGGGAGTTCCGGGCGAACCGTGAGTTCGGGCGAGGGCCCTGGCAACTGGTCCAGGTGCGATGCAAGGGTCGAACGCGCGACATCGGGGGACATCAGCGCGGAGCCATTTCGGAGATGGGGCAGGCGGCCTCGGAGGCCGCCTGCGACCCAACGATGAGCTTCGAGGACACGACGCGGCCTCAGCGGATCGGCGTGAGCGTGACCGCCTTGAGGTCGAGGAGGGGGCCGTTGAGGGGGCCGGCGGGGACCAGTTCGAGACGGTGCCGGCCCGGCTCCAGCTGGCTCTCGCCGATGAAGATGGAGCGGTAGACGGACCAGCCGCCGGTCGGGGGCACGAGATTGCGACGGTCGTGGCCGTCCACGCGGAGGATGAAGGCCTGGCCGGCGTTCGCCTCCGGGCACGCCCATTCCATCGAGACGGTGAAGATCCCGGGCGTCTCGACGAGGAACGTCCACGAGGCGCGGTCGTCGGCGCCCTGCCAGTAGCCGAGGTTCCCGTTCTCGGTCTCGAAGGTCAGGCGGTCTCCGTAAATCTCGGCGCTGGAGGCCGGCAGGCGGATCGAGCCGTCCGCGGCCTGTTCAACGATCGTCGGCGTGTTGCCCGGTACGTTCTTCGGCCGGGCGCCGCCGGTGGCGACGAAGGCGAGCAGGTCGGCCAGGTCGTCGGGGGGGATGTCCTTCTCGACCCCCTCGGGCATGAGCGACTGGCCGGTGCCGCGGAGTTCCTCCAGGTCGTTGCGGAGGACGGTTTCCTCCTTGCCGTCCTGGGAACGGAGGGTCAGGGCGTTGCCGCTCTCGGAGGCGACCAGTCCGTTGAGGACCCGGCCATCCACCAGCGCGGCGTTGTAGGCGAGGTAGCGGCTGTCGACGTCTCGGTTCGGGTCGAGGACGGCAATCAGCAGGGCCTCGGTCGAGCGGTCGGTCAATTCGGCCAGGTTCGGGCCGACCTCGTTGCCCAGTACCGGCCAGCTTGTGGCAGGTCGCGCAGTTCTTCTCGAACACGGCGACGCCCCGCTCCGGATCGCCCCGATGGTCCTTCAACGCGGCCGTGTACGTCTCCAGCACCTTCGCCCGATCCTCCGGTCGTGATCCCGCGAACACGTCGGCCGCGAGCGTGCGAACGGCCTCGTCGTCCGACTCCAGGAGCCGCTGGCGAGGCGCGGCCCCGAGGTCAGCACGCCGCACGGAACCGTCCCGTAGCGCTTCCAGCAACGCGGTCATCCCGGCCCGTCGAGCCAGCAGGGCATCGAGCACCGCGCCGCGGACGGTCGGGCCGAGTTCCGACCAGCGGGCAAGCAGGACCTCCGGCGTTCGTTCGCCCATGAGGCGGTCGAGGGCCTTCACCGCGGCCACGGCGACGACCGCCGGCTGCCGGGGGTCGATCAGGCCGGCGAGTCGGTCGACATCGGCGTCTTCCGTGCCGGGGGCACGGCCGAGCACTTCGAGGGCGGCGACCCGATCCGCCTCGCCGGCCTGATTGTCGACGGTCAGGGCACGGGCCGTTTCGAGGGCCGGGCCGAGACGATCTGACAGGGAGCCTCGCAGGGCCTGGTTTGTCGTCATACCGCGCGAGGCGAGCAGGTCGGCCAGCGCGGAGAGTCGCCAGGTGGCGAGACGGCCGTTGGCGTCGGGATCGAGGGTCGTCAGCGTCTCGATGACGGCGGCCAGATCGTCGGGATGGCCGACCGCGGCGGTCGTCGCGACGAGCGGATCGACCAGGCGGCTCGGTGGTGCCTGACCCTGGTTCTTCGCGAGGGTGAGGACGGAGGCCAGGATCGCGGCGGGCTGGTTCGTGGCGGAGCTGAGCACGGCGCCGCGAACCCAGACGTCGTCAGGGTCCGTCATCGCGATCGTGGCCAGTGCCGCGCCGGCCGCCGGCTTGTCCCATTCGCCGAGGCTCAGCGCGGCCTCGAAACGGACGGTGATTTCCGGGTCATCGGCCAGCCCGGCGAGTGCCGGCCCGAAGCGTGGGTCCTCGCCGATCCGGTCGCCGGCGATCCGGGCCGCCTGTCGGCGAACGCCGGGGTGGCGGTCGGAGAGGGCCAGGAACACGAGATCGGGGGACAGGACGTCCAGTCCATCCAACGTGCCGAGGGCCTGCGCCCGTGTCTCCGGACGCTTGGCCGTCTCGGCGAGGACGGCCAGCGGTTCGGCCGCCGCCGGGTCAGCACGCTCCAGCAAGAGGCGCTGAACGAGTGTCGCGAGTCGGGCCGTTCGGGCTGTCGAGAGCGTTGGCGAGGGCCTGCGTCGGCAGGTCGGCGAGCTTCGGGACCTCGCGAGGCGGGGCATCCGTGCGGAAGACACGGTAGATGCGGCCCTTGTCGGAACCGGCCCGGACGTCGAGTTTGGCAAGCTGGCCGGGGCTGATCCAGCGCGGGTGTTCGATGACGAAGCGGTACATGTCCACGACGTACAGTGCGCCGTCCGCTCCGGTGACGACCTGGGCGGGGCGGAACCAGTTGTCGGTCGAGGCGAGAAACTCGGACTGTTGCTCATCCTGGGCACGGTGGCCGGCGAAGGTGACGCCGTCGGGCTCGAGCACCTGTCGGGTGACGAGGTTGTGGACCGGCTCGCACATGAAGGCGTTGTCGTTGGTACTCCGGTCCGAGCAACTCATCCCGGTAGATGGCCGGGCTGCATGCCGAGGTGACGTGGTTCGCGGCGTGGATATCGTTGTAGCGGGCGAGCGTCCGACTCGCCGGGTAGACGCGGGCGTTGTCGGCGTCTCTCGGGACGAAGACGTACGGGCCCGGCGGGACGACGTGCGGATTGCGGGCGGCGTCGTGGTCGGGCAGGGGATAATGTTGAAGAAGGCTGCTGTTGGTGTTGCCGAAGTGGTTGTTCCAGTCATCACGGGTACGGCCGTGCTGGGTGCGACCGGATGCCGGTTCGAGGATCCCCTCATCCATCCGGATGCGGAAGTCGCGCGTGCCGATGTCCACCACCTTGCCCGAGGCAATCATGGTGATGCGTCCTCCCCGCAGGCCGCTGGCCCCATAGAGCCAGTTGTCGAGCCCGAGGTACAGGCTGTTGACGCGAGCCTGGTAGTTATCCGCACCGAAGCCTTCCAGGACGACCTCGCGGCGGTCGGCCTTGCCATCACCGTCGGTGTCCTCGGCGTAGATCACCTGGGGCGCGGCGCAGATCAAGGCCCCCTGACGCCACGCCTTGACGCCGGTCGGAAAGGGGAGGCCGTCGAGGAAGACGGTCGCCTTGTCGTAGCGGCCGTCGTTGTCGGTGTCTTCAAGGGTCTTGATCCGCCCGCCGGGCGAGTACTTCCCGTCGAGGCCCATCGGGTAGTCGTGCATCTCGCAGACCCAGAGGCGACCGTCGGGACCGAAGTCGATGGCGACCGGGTCGACGATCAAGGGCTCGGACGCGACCAGCTCAACCGTGAAGCCCGGCTTGACCCGGATCGACGCCAGGGCCTCGCGGGGTGACAGCGGCGGGGGCGGGTCGTCCTCGGCGCTTGCCGGTGTCGTGAAGAGCAGGGGGGCGGTGGCGACGGCGGTCGCCAGGAGCATGGTACGGAGCACGGGTCGTGGCCGCATGGGGCCTCCTCGTCGGATTGAGTGGGTCGAGGTCGGGTCGAGGCAGTCCGTTCGCGGTGATCACCGGATTCGCAACGAGATCGGGCGGCTGCCGGACCTTCGATGGTTCACCATCCTACGCGATCGGCCCGGCCGGTCGAAAGCACCCGTTGACTCGAGGCAAGCCGATGCCGGTGTTCTTTCGGAAGGAGCAACTTGAGAAAAAATGGGGGCTCCCGGTGCGACGCGAGGGCTTGTGGCGATTACAGCGGGATGGCGACCGAAAATGTCCCGCCCAGCCAGGGCAAGATGACGACTCAACGGCTAACGTAGAATCAGTCGAGCGCCTCCGTGTTCCTGGGCGACGTTTCATCGGGATCACTTGCAATATGGGATGATCTGTTTTGATCGTTCATGCTCAACGAAGAGTCGGCAACCGGGAGTTATTTCGCCATGAGGTCCAATTTCGTTGGGCTTCCGTTGTTTTTGGTCACGTTTTGTATCGCTTCGCTCGTTAACGCCGAATCGGGGCCTCCCGGAATCGGCGTGATTGGAGACAGCTACTCGGACGAATACGAGTTCTGTCCGCCCCACCGCAGCACGGCGCGGAACTGGGTGGAGATCCTCGCCGCGACGCGCGGGCTGAACTTTGGCGAGTATTCCGCCGTGAGTCGAGGCGAGCCTCGTAACGAGGGGTACGCCTTCAACTGGGCCCGTACGCGCGGCGACCAGCGCCGACATGATCGCTCAGGGGCAGCATCTCGGTGTGGCCGGGCAGATCGCTCGCGGCGAGGTGGGGATCGTTTGCATCTTCATTGGCGGCAATGACTTTATTGAGGCAATGTCCGCGCCGAACCCGACCACGGTCCTGGATGACGTCGCCGACCGGGCATCGTACAACCTGGAACTGGCCCTGGGGACGATCCTGGCGGCGAGCCCCGAGGTCCAGGTCATCCTCGCCACGGTTCCCGACATCGGCGAGCTTCCCGAGTTCGTGGCCCGGGGCCTGCCAGCCCCCTGGTTGGAGGCGGCCAAGGCGGCGATTCAGTCCTACAATGAACGCCTGCGCGGGTTCGCGGCCCGGGAGTCGCGCGTCACCCTGGCCGACCTGTACGCGATCACCGAGCTATCCCGGTTGCTCATGCCTCGCCGCATCATGCTGGCGGGCCGTTCGATCGAGCGCCTGGGTTCGGGGGACGATCTTCAGCATGCCTTCCTCGCCGACGGTCGACACATCGGCATCGCCGTGCAAGGTTTGATGGCCCGGCTCATCCTGGCGACCGCCAACCGTAAGCTGGGAACAGACTTCTCATTGCTGACCGACCGCGAGATCCTCGATTTCGCCGAGTCGATCCCGAACCGTTCCGCGCCGACGCTCGCCGGCGGGCCGACGACTGGGCCCGCGATCCCAACCGAACGGGCTGCTACGCCTTGATTGATTGGTTGCCCTTTGACGACGCCGCCACGCGTGCTTCGCCGGCCGGCTCTTCCTCAATCCAGCGCGCGATCCTGCCTCTGGCGGCCTCGAAGAGAGAGAGCCATCAGTTCGGCCAGTAACTCGGAATCCTCAGCCTCGCCGATCAATTGCTGAGCCACCTCGATGACCTGCTCGGCGTTCCCCGTCCGGAGCAGGTGCTCGGCCAGGTCCCGGAAGGAACCCGCGGCCGCCTGGTCCCCAGTCTCGAGCCAGTTCCGACCGAGTTCCAGCAACGGGTCCACGTCGGGCCCGGCGATCGGCTCGAAGTCCTCATCGACGAGCTGAACCGAGACGCCGGCCTTCTTCAGGAACCCTTCGATGTAGTGCAGGTAGCCCCGCGAGTGCCCGCTTTCGGAGTGCCAGACCTCGACGGACCTGAGGATCGTCCGCAGAACGCCGATCATGTCATCCCGCGCGGAAGCGGTCTGAGTTCCGAAAAGATCTTCCAGTGCCGGATGAGGTTCTGGACGATCAGTTCCTCTTCACCTTCCTCCTCGTCCCGCGTGAGCCCGTCGTTTCCCGGGAGTTGTGGAAGCGGTCCCTTCCGCAGCTCGAGGACGAGCCGTTCCAGGGCGGACTCGACCTGGTCGTCGGTTAGTGCGCGTTCGGTGATGACGTACGTTTCATAGAGGCTCGTCTCCGTATCCATGAGGAACGGAACGAACTCGGCGGCCTGGTACTTCGTGCCGTGGTACGCGAGCGACTCGTGCTTGTGGGATCGCTCGGTGCGCTTCTTCAGCTTGTCCTTGCGTTTCTGGTCCCGGCTTCGGCGATCCGACTTGGCCATGGGCGTCCCTCCTGCTCGATGATCGGCCACAACCCATTATGCCCGACCGTGATCGAGAGGGTGAAGTCCACGGCCAGTCGGTCGTGTGAGAGGCGATCCGGAATCGCTTGATTCTCCCGGAAGGTACGTCGAATGGGTGACCGGGGCAAAGCGCAGCGTGACCCGGTCGTCATTCCAGAGGCCAGCCCGGGCGCGAAGACTTTGCCCCGGCCACCCAACTTGCTCGTTTTCACAGGAAAAGTCGTTTCCGGATGACCTCTGAGTGCGTTCCGGAACAGCCGAGAGCGAGTGTCCCACACTCCCCTTGGCGAAGAATGTGGAACGGCCGCCCTCGGCTGTTCTGGAACGGTCTGTCACGCCGGCATCTTGTCAAACGCGGTTCGCGGCACGTCCGTCGGGGCTCAGGTCTCCAGGCCCGACATCGAGATGTTGCCGCCGCGGTCGTTCATGCGGCCGATGGCCTTGTCGAGGGCGGCGTAGCATCTTGTCCAGTGCCCCGCTGACCGCCTCGTCGATGGTGTTGGCGGTGTCGTCGACGGTGACGGCCTGATATCCGGCGAGATGCACCTCGACGGCGCAACGCTTGTCGATGCCCGACTTGTGGCTGTTGGTGTCCTGAAGGTAGACCTCGACGCGGCGAAGCTGATCGGCATATCGAGGCGTCAGGGTCGCATCGACCTCGGCCCGGATCTGCTCGGCGAGCGCTTCGCTATTCTTGATGTGGTTGTCGGTACGCACCTGAAAATGCATCATAGGAGCCTCCTTTGGTTGGCCCGAATGGGTGGGCAATTCCCGCGCGAGACGGCGAGCACGCCGCCAATTCCATCCCACCACGTTCTGTGCCGATCCGCCAGGGCCATCTCAGGGTCGAAGATCGGGAGGGCGACCCCCACCAGGCCGAGCCGTCCATCCCGACGGCTCGGCCTGGGGGTCGCCCCACTGCTGCGCACATTTTCGGCAAAGTCCCCGAAACAACTCGTTCCCACGCTCCGCGCTTTGCATTACCCACAAGTCGGTTTTTCGGGCCAGGCTCGACGGAGGGCCGATGGCGTAAGTCCTGAAGCCACCGACGGTTACGCTATCCCGGCCGTTCGGCTGGCACTTTCCGCAACCCTTGAAACATTAGGGAGTTGCGACTTGTGGTTAATGAAGAGCGCGGAGCGTGGGAACGAGTTAAAGCGAGGCTCCCGCCGAGCCGTCGGGATGGACAACTCGGCGGGGGCCTCGACTTCTCGATAATCCCTTTGCACGCCACGGTACCAGGCATGCCGTCGATTCCATGCCGGAGCACGTCCCGTTCAGATCCGCGTCATGACCAGCGAGGCGTTCTGGCCGCCGAAGCCGAAGCTGTTGGAGAGGGCGGTGCGGACGGGGATCTCGCGGGCCGTGTTCGGCACGTAGTCGAGGTCGCAGTCCGGGTCGGGGACGTCCTGGTTGATCGTTGGCGGGATGACGCCGCGTTCCAGGGTCAAGGCGGTGGCGGCGGCCTCCAGAGCACCCGAGGCGCCGATGAGATGGCCGACCATCGACTTCTGACTGCTCATCGGGATCGTCGGCGCCCGGTGGCCGAAGACCTTCTTGACGGCGACCGTCTCCATCAGGTCGTTGAGCCGGGTACTGGTGCCGTGGGCGTTGATGTAATCGACGTCGGCCGGGTCGGCCTTCGCCTCGCGCAGGGCACACTTCATGGAGATGGCCGCGCCCTTGCCCTCGGGCTCGGGGCGGGTGATGCCGTAGGCGTCGAAGGAGGTGCCGTAGCCGATGACCTCGGCATAAATCTTCGCCCGACGGCGCCGGGCGCGCTGGAGGCTCTCCAGGATGAGAACCGCCGCGCCTTCCCCCATGACGAAGCCGTCGCGCTCGCCGTCGAACGGGCGGGAGACCTCGCTGGGCATGCCGGGTCGAGCGGCTCACCGCATTCATGGCCTTGTAGGCGACCATCAGGAGCGGGTCGAGCCGACTGTCGCAGCCGCCGGCCAGCATGATGTCGGCATCGCCCCGGGCGATCAAACGGAACGCCTCGCCGATGGCCTGCGTCCCCGCGGCGCAGGCGGTGACGATCGTATTGTTCGGCCCCATCGCATGATGCAGGATCGAGATGTGGGCCGCGGCCATGTTCGGCAGGTGCTTCAAGATCCAGAGCGGGAAGATCGACTCGGCCTGGGCGATCGAGAATCGTCCCAGGTCGAACGTCCCGTCGGCTTGCAACCCACGACCGATCGAACCGGCCAACTCGCCGATGTCCATCGGCGTGATTCCCGTCCCCATGCAGATGCCGAATCGCTCCGGGTCGATCCGGTCGGGGCTCATGCCGGAGTCGTCCACGGCCAGGGCCGCGGCCCCGACTGCGAACCCGACGGCCCGGCTCATCAGCTTCGCGCTCTTGCGATGCTCACCCAGAAAGGGCAGCACGTCGAAGTTCTTCACCTCGCCAGCGATCTTGACCGCCTGGCCCGAGGTGTCGAAGCTCTCGATCGGGCCGACACCGGAACGACCTTCAACGATCGCCTCGCTGAAGGACTTCCGACCGACCCCGTTCGGGGAAACAACGCCTATCCCGGTGATGACCACGCGACGCATCAGCTCGTCCCCAGCTTACGCCGCATCCCTGGCGACTCTGGCGGCCAATCCTGCCCGTTACGTTGTCCCATCACACATACGTCCGCCAAACTCATTGTAGGGCTCTAGGTAAAATATACCGAAAATGTCGCAATCGCAAGAAACGAAAGATAAATTGGGTAATTCGCCAGGCTTAGGGTATTCGTGGTGCGTTCTTAAGCGGGTGGGGTTGAAACATCGAGGATGCCGCAGGCACGGTGACGAGCCAGGCCCCGGGATGGTAAACTGAGGCCGTTCCAGAACATTCGTCCGCCGTAGGAGCATCCGTCAATCGGGAACCTGGAAGCGGTGGAACACGCGTCGGGGTGGGGCCGTCACCGCTCCTTTCCCTTATTATCGTCCATCCGTGTCGAATTTTCACCGGGACCATGCAACAAGGGATCGGGCCATGACGTTGACGCTGGCCGAGAGGTCGACCCTGATCGCACCGTCGGCGACCATCGCGATGGGAGCCGAGGCCAAGCGGCTCAAGGCCGAGGGGGCGGATGTGCTCGATTTCGCGCTGGGCGAGCCGGACTTCCCGACCCCGGAGAACATCCAGGAGGCGGCGATCCGGGCCATGCGTGCCGGGCAAGACACACTACACGCCGCCGGCCGGCGTTCCCGAGCTCCGCAAGGCGCTGGCGGACCTGTACACGCCAGCATCACGGACTCCCGACCCGGCCCGAGCAGGTGGTCGTCTCCAACGGGGCAAAGCACTCGATCCACAATGCCCTGATGGCAGTGTGCGGGCCGGGCGACGAGGTGATCATTCCGGCCCCCTACTGGGTCAGCTACGCCGATCTGGTCAAGCTCACCGGCGCCGACGCCCGTGGTCCTCGAGACGACCGAGGCCGAGGGGTTCAAGCTGTCGCCCGAGCGGTTCCTGGCGGCGGTCACCCCGCGCACCAAGCTCCTCATGATCAACAGCCCCTCGAACCCGACCGGCGTGGTCTACACCCGGGACGAGCTGGAGGCCCTGGCCGACGCGGTGCTGGCCACCAGTGTCGGTGTCCTCTCCGACGAGATTTACGAACAGCTCTGCTACGGCGATGCCGCGCCCGACCTGCGTCGCCACGCTCCGTCCGGAACTGGCCGAGCGGACGATCACGATCTCCGGGGTCAGCAAGACCTATGCCATGACCGGATGGCGGATTGGCTGGGCGGTCGCCCCACGCCGGTGGCGAAGTTCATGACCGACCTTCAGAGCCAGGAGACGAGCAACCCCGGCTCGGTCAGCCAGTACGCCGCCCTGGAGGCGATCACCGGCCCGCAGGATTCGGTCGAAGGCGATGCACGCCGAGTTCGCCAAACGGCGGGAGTACGTCCTGGAGCGGATCGAGCGCCTGCCGGGCATCCATTGCGTGCCGCCCGGCGGGGCCTTCTATGCGTTCATGAACGTTCGCGAACACTTCGGCCGGACGCTGGCGGGCGAACCGGTCACCGACTCGACCACGTTCTGCCTGACGCTGCTGAAGCAGGCGCACGTGGCGACGGTCATGGGCTCGGCCTTCGGGGCGGAGGGATACGCGCGGCTCTCGTTCGCGACGGACCTGACGACCCTGTAGCGCGGCTTCGACGCGATCGAACACTTTCTGTCGAGCTGAACCCGAGGTTGCGACGACGAAAAGACATGGTACGTTCGGCGTCGCCCGGGGTGACGGACCGTAGGGGTCGGACTTGCCCGATCCGGAGGGATCGGCTAGTGTGCGGCCGCCCTTTGCCGATCCCCTCGCGCCGGTGATCCATTTCCTTCCCCGAGCGGCCCCATCGAACCGTATTTGTTATCCTGTCCCGTTCCGGGAGGTCGACCCGATGCGCCGCGCCACGTTGCCATGCCATGATCGCCCTGCTGGCAATCGTCGCCGCACCGGGCTGCCGGGCCCTGACCCTGAACCCGGGGCGGCCGCCGGCGATCTCCCCGTTGCAGGCCGTGGCGATCGAGACGCTCGTCGAGCGGCACAATCGGAACGCGGAACTGGTTCAGAGCCTGGAGGCCGAGCCCTCGGTACGCGAGGGACGCACCGGCTCGGGGAGCGGTCGGCTGGCCCTCGTTCGACCTCGCGACTTCAAGCTGACGGTGTCGAAGCCGGTCAGCGGCGACATTGTCGCCGACGTCGGCTCAAATGACGAAAAGTTCTGGATCTGGTCGGTCAACCCGGATGATCCGAAGACCTATGTCGGAAATTATAACGAGGCGGGCCAGCCCCCACCGGGCTTGCTCGTCCAGCCCGACTGGGTCATCGAGGCGCTTGGCTTGCGGGTGATTTCCCCCGAGGAAGAAGCGCGGCTGACCACCGAGCCGGGGGACGACGCGAACACTCTGACCCTGGTGCACAGCCGTCCCAACGGGCAGGGGGGGACGACGATCAAGAAGACGCTCGTCGATCGCCAGAGCGGCCTGATCCGCGAGCACATCTTCTATGGACCGGACGGCAAGACCGAACTGGCCAGGGCCTGGCCCACCAACTACCGATCCGTCCCATTGCCGGAGGGCGGGACAGTCTTTCTGCCCGATAATCTGAAGATCCGGGCGACGCCGCCCCAGGACAAGCCGATCGAACTGAACATCTCGATGGGCCTGGGCAGCACGAAGGTCAATCAGTTCGACATGGCCCGTCGCGATATCTTCACAGTTCCGGAAATTCCGGGTTACGCGATCGTGGACCTGGACGATCAGCTCGCCCCGAGCGAGGACGTGCGCGGCGCTCGGTTCGATTACGAGACCCTGCCGACCCCGCCCGCGGGAGGCGGTTCGAGGCCTTCCCCCGAGCGATCGGCCAGCGGCGGGAGCAGCGTCGAGCTTCGTCCCCCCGTGCCTCTGGGGGCCGACGGACAGACCAGCCTCTCCACCGACCCTCAGCCCCGCCTGGGCGACGATCTGGGGGCACCCGGTGGGATCGACACGATCATCGGCGCCCGCATCCCCCGGCCTCCCGGCGAGGATGGTACCTCGCCCGAGCCGGTCCCCCAGATGAGCGGTCTCGGCCTGGGGACCTCGACCGTGCGTTGAGGCGATCGGAGGGCACTGCTGCCATTGCCGAGGGTGGCACCCACGGCTCGGCAATCAACGCCCAACACCAGCCCGCCCGCCACGAAGTTGGAGTCAGAGTCTCTCCCGAAAGGGGGCTGCCGGGAGGGCGAGGCTCCGGCCGAGCCGCTCTTGGCGGGGACCGCGGCTCGGCTGGAGCCTTGCCCTCCCACGTCTGGGACAGACTCTCAGCCCACGTTGCGCTGATCCGCGATGCGTCGGAGCCGTTTCCGGGCGTGAGCAAGGATTGGCCCGACCGAGTTCTCGGGGATGCTCAAGTTGCTTGGAGATCTGGCGATAGTTCAGGAACTGGAGGTGATAGAGCCGGATAACCTCGGCCTCGCGTTCGGGGAGGTCCTTGAGCATCCGCTCGACCTCCTCGACGGAGGCGATCGGCTCGGCCTCGTCCGTTTCGTCCTCGCTCGGCGGCCGCGGCGCGGTGGGCGCTGACGTGGCCCAGTTCGGCCTCGCGGTGGCGTTTGACGACTTCCTTGATGCAGATCCGACGGGCGACGACCGTCAGGTAGGTCGGCAACGAACTCTGCCGCTTGAACCGTCTCAGGACGGCGTACTCGTCGTCGACGATCCCCAGCAGGACCTCGGCGGCGATGTCCTCGACATCGGCCGGCGAGAGGACCAGCGACCGGGCATGCTCGACGTGGCGGATGACGTGGTAGATCAGGCCCATGTAGCGGTCGACGAAGTCGTTCCAGGCCCCCGG
Organism: uncultured Isosphaeraceae bacterium; assembly: GCA_963779675.1. Taxonomy (GTDB): domain Bacteria; phylum Planctomycetota; class Planctomycetia; order Isosphaerales; family Isosphaeraceae; genus CAVZZM01. Next base: position 70,758 of record CAVZZM010000004.1, on the reverse strand, counting down.
CTCGTGTCGCAGGCAGCGGTCGATGAGTAAGCGGTCGATCTCTCGCAGTGGCACGGCCGGTGTCTCCTCGGGCACAGTGAGAAACCGGGTCGGATCGGCGGACGGCCCCCCCGGATGGGCGCCAGTTCTTTAATTTTACCCTGTCAATCGCGTCGGGGCAAGTGATCGGTATCATGAGCAAACCGGTGTCGCGGCGTTTTGGAACGCTGGGTTCGTCCCGCGAGCACGGCCAGGGATTGCGGTTCCGGCATCCGGCACTTGCGGTAGAATCAGGCGCTGTCACGAGGACCCGAGGCACGTGGCCGGAGGCCGCGGACGCAGGAGTTCAGGCGTGGAACCAGACCCGGGAACCCCGAAAATCCTCATCGCCGACGACAACCAGCAAAACGTCGAACTGCTCGAGGCTTACCTCAGCGGGATTGACTGCGAGCTGGAGACCGCCTCGGACGGCGAGGACACGCTTCGGGCCGTCGAGCGAGTTCCGGCCCGACCTGATCCTGCTCGACATGATGATGCCGCGGCTCTCGGGCTTCGAGGTCTGCCGGAAACTGCGGGCCAACCCCGAGACCCAGGACACCTTGATCCTGATGGTCACCGCCTTGAACGAGGTGTCCGACTTCGAGCGCGGCGTGCAGGCCGGCACCGACGATTTCCTGACCAAGCCGGTCAACAAGCTCGAGTTGCTCTGCCGGGTCAAGAGCCTGCTGCGGGTCCGGCACCTGAAGAGCCAGCTCGAGCGGACGCTGGCCTATCTGTCGGAGGTCGAATCGTCCAGCCGCGATCGTGACGCACGCTCGATTTCGCGGTCGTTCCCGACGGACGTTCCGCTCGCTTCCGACGATCGTCCTCGCCGAAACCCGCCGGGTCGGACCTGCGGCGCGGGCGTCCTCGTGAGTGCGGGGAGGATCAATGTGGCCGGGGAACCCGGACGTCAGCCGGCCTTCTCCATCGGTACCCGGATCGGAGCAACGGACCAGTTGGCGTACTCGTTGCCGTTGGCGGGGTCGAGACGGAGCTGCTCCTCGATCGTTGTCCAGGTAGATTCTGGACATGGCCGGGGCGACTCGCGCCGCGCGAGGACTTCGGAGGGGACTCGAAAACCCGCGCGGAACTCCAGCTCATACGTGCCGTCCGGGCCATCCGGCAAAACACCGGCACGACGGGGGCGCCGGTCATCGCGGCCAGGACGACCCAGGTCGCCGTGAACGTGTGCTGCTCGCCGAGGAACCGGGCCGGCGCGGTGTTCGGGCCGGTCCAGCGGACGTCGCCGGCCAGGCAGAGGACCATCCCCGACTTCAAAACCTTCACGGCCCGCATGATCGACGCGGCCGATTCGGCTGGCGGAAAACTTCCGGGAGATGAACAGCTTCGACTGACCGAGCGGGCCGTCGTCGGCGAAGTGCTCTCCCGAGGTACTTCGAGATATGGTTCGGGCCGCTCCATGTAGACCCGGGTCGGGTAGTCCGTGGCGGAGCAGCCAGTGCATCGGCACCATGTGCGAGCCGAAGTGGCTGGCCAAAACGATCACGCCCTTGCCCCGGCCCGAGCGCCGCATCGAGATGTTCGCGGCCGATCACCGAGAACAGGCTGGGGCCAGCCGGCGGTCGGAGAGGCCGTCGAGCACCAGGTCGCGGACCTGCCAGCGGACCTCGTTGCCGGCCAGGGTCCGGGACAGCGCGGGGAGGTCCCAGCGGCACCCGAAGTGGTTCGACCAGCGCCGGACGGCCTCGTCGTGGCGGACCCGGCTGGCGGGCGACACGCGTGCTCGACCCGCCCGATCCCGGCCAGCACGCGCGGCCGCCCGGGGCAGGGCCGCGCAGGGCGGGCAGCAGGACCCCGACCAGCCGCTTGCGGAGTTTCAACCACCGCCGCATCATCACGTTCGCCCCTTCTCGCATCCATGCTCACCAGGACGACACCCGACCCGTTCCCTCGGGTCGGTCAGGCGGCCGAGCAGGCCTGCGGCCCGTTTCGGCATCCCGGATCAGACGATGCCGCTCGACGCACGCCGCGACATCACCGATACGGTGCAGGCTGGGGAACTCGGACTCTTCCAGGTTCACGCCGAACGTAGTCCTCCACCTCGACGAAGACGCCGAAGAGGTCGAGCGAGTCGATCTGGAGATCCTCGACCAGCCGGCTGTCGGCGTTGACCGCGATCTCGGGCTCGATCCGGCCGACGCGGCGGACGATCTCGATCACTCGGTCCACAGTCCGGGGTCAGCCATCGGTCCACCTCCTGAAGACCAGAACGCAGTTCGTGCCCCCGAAGCCGAACGACGCGCTGAGGACGACTCCAGTCTGCCGGGCGGCCCTCGCCGGGGACGTAGTCGAGAGCAAGTTCGGGGTCGGGGCGGTAGTTGATCGTCGGCGGCACCATCTGCTCGGCGAGCGCGCGGACGCAGACGGCCGCCTCGATCGCCGGCGCCGCGCCGAGGGCGTGTCCCAGGGCCCCCTTGATCGAGCTGACCGGCATCCGTGCGGGCATGATCGCCGAAGACCGCCTCGATCGCGGCGGTCTCGACCTTGTCGTTGACCGTCGTGCTGGTCCCGTGCGCATTGTAGTAATCGACCTGCTCGGGACGCGATCTTGGAATGCTTCAGGGCGAGAGCGATGCAGCGAGCGATCCGGTCGCCGTCGGGCATCGCGACGTGGTGGCCGTCGGTGTTCAGGGCCCAGCCGAGCAGCTCGGCCCGGGGCCGCAGGCCCAGCCGTCGAGCGGCGGATTCGGTGGCCAGCAGGAGCATGCCGGAGCCCTTCGGCCATGACGAAGCCGGCGCGGTCGACGCTGAACGGCCGGCTGGCCTGGCCGGGGTCCTCCCAGCAACGGTCCCCTCGCCTCGGGAGTACAGGGCCCTCATCGTGGCGAAGGCGTTGATGATCGGCGGCGTGAAGGCGCTCTCGGCGGCGCCGCAGAGGGCCAGGTCGGCATCGCCGGCGCGGAGCATCATGGCCCCCATCGCCAGGGCATGGCCGCCGGTCGCGCAGGCGTTGGCCGGGGCGACGCTCGGCCCGTACAGCCCGAGGTGCTCGGCGACCTGACCGGCGGTCGTGTTGATCAGGACGCCGGGGATCAAAAACGGGCTGGCCGAGAGGTTCTTGCGCGTGGCCATCTTCGCCGCCTCGGCGTGGAGGAAATCCATCCCGCCGAACCCCGAGCCGATCGCCAGCGCGACGCGGTGAGGGTCGTAGCCCCCCTCGCCGTTCGGGCCCAGCCCGGAGTCGGCCAGCGCCGCCCGCGCCGCGGCGAAGCCCAGGTGGATCGAGCGGGCGGGCAGGCGATCGACTTCCGGCATCGACGTGCGGCCGTGCCCGGTCCGAAGTCGTCCACCAGGCCGGCGATGTCGCTGACGGAAAGTCGATCGGTCGAGCGCGGCGTGCCGATTCAGGCCCGATCGCCCGGCGATCAGCCCGTCCCAGGTCGCCTCCAGGTCGCGACCCAGGCAGGTGATCGGCTCCGAGTCCGACGACGACGATCCGCTCGGCCATTCCTGTGCCTCCCGCTGGTCCCACGTCCCTGCTGTTCACATCCATCCGCATTCAAGCATTTCCCGCGATGTCCGATTGGGGCCGGCGACTCGATCCCCTCCCCGACTCGCTCACCCTGGCCTGTTGAGGAGCGTGGGCGGTCGATCCGAGGCCAATTTCAAGGCGCGAATTCCCCTGTCAGCCCGTCAGGAAGAGGTCGGGGACCGCGTACGGGCTGACTCGTTCCTTCGGGTCAGCGTGCGTGATGTCCCCTGATTGCCGGGCCATCCGCATTGGCGAGGCCCAAACAATCGAACGTTCGGACGGGTAAGGACCAGGTCCGTCTCGACGGAGTTCCACCCTCCAGGTCGCGACGGGCGCCGGGTCAAGCCCGTTATGTCCAATCCCCTGGGCCTCACCCCGAACGACGGGCGAATGGTCCCGACTCCCAACGGACGTGGGCCATATACCGGATATCGGGGATCGGGGCAAGGCGCGATTGCAATTCGAGCGTTTCCGTTTTCGCGATTCAGGCGGCCGTGGCCTTGCCCCCGATGTGGCGATTGATCTCGCGCATCAGGTCCGAGACGTGGAGAAAGCGTTCGGCATCGTCCAGTTCCAGCTCAATCCCGTGCTCGTCCTGGACCTGCACAAAGACCGCGACCATGTCGAGCGAGTCCAGGGAAAGATCTTCGACAAGCCGGGTCTCGGGGACGATCGTGACGGTACGCGCGGCCGGGCTCACGGTCCGGATCGCCTTGATTGCCATGCTTAACAGGAGGGTTTGATTGGTTGAGGCCACAATGGTTCTCCCCATCTTCGTTTCTCACGGGTCGATCACGCCCATCGACGAGACCGGGCCAATGCTGGCTGTCGGACCTTGCCCGTTCGACGTCGTCTCGTCGATGCTCCGGGAGATCACCCGACATGGCCTGGCGGGCGCCGCCTCATTCCTTCAGAAATCGCGTTCCGAATGGGCTTACCCTGATCGGCTTATCGACATCGGCACCCGGGGGCTTGAGTCGAAGGGCCGTCCGGGGCCGCTGCAAGTTCTTTCTTGGGTCGATTCGCCTTCCAGAAGCACACGATTGGTGGACCTGACACCGCCCAGTCCAAACCGAGCCGCAAATCCGATTACGTCCGGGGCACTCCGGCGACGTGTTGACCGGCATGTCGATCGACGTTATGTCAGTCTCTTGCGACCTGAGATTGCCCAACGACCCGCGAGAACCGTTTCCATGCAGCTAGCGAAGTTCATGACGGTACTCCGAGCAGTCGCGTGCCCGCGTCGGTATCGTCGAGGGAGATCGGGTCCGCCCGTTGCGGGCGGGAACCCGGCTGTCGGAGGTGCTTCACGCCATCGACCCCCGCGCCACGGCCGAGGCCCAGATTGACGGCTCGGCGTCCGCGCTACCATTGGGAGACGTCCTGCTTCGTGCGCCTCTCGACTCTCAGGAGGTATGGGGTGCCGGCGTTACCTATGAGCGTAGCAAGGTCGCCCGACAGGAGGAGTCGGAAACGGGGGGCGACTTCTACGACCTGGTTTACCGGGCGGATCGACCGGAACTGTTCTTCAAGGCCACGCCCAGCCGCGTTGTCGGTCCAGGGGACGCCATCCGGGTCCGTCAAGATACCTCCTGGTGCGTTCCGGAACCGGAGCTTGCCCTTGTGCTGGCCCCCGACCTCCGCCTCGTTGGCTTCACCGTCGGCAACGACGTGAGCGCCCGGGACATCGAAGGACGCAACCCGCTCTACCTGCCGCAAGCCAAGTTGTATGACGCTTGCTGTGCCCTGGGCCCGGTTGTGACCCTCCCCGATGCGATGCCGGTTGCCGAGGAGATCGGAATCCGAGTTGCGCATCACACGAGGAAGCGAGATCGCGTTTGAGGATCAGACCTCGATCGGCGCGCATGGCCCGGAGCTTCGCCGAGTTGATCGACTGGCTCGGTCGGGACAACCGATTTCCCGATGGTGTCTTCCTGCTGACTGGAACCGGCATCGTGCCTCCCGACGAGTTCAGCCTCCAGGCTGGCGACGTCGTCGAGATCACCATCGACGGTATCGGGACGCTGACAAACCCGACCATTCAAGGGGACCAGGGCGAGTCGAACCCGCCCGATGGTCGCTCATAACACAGCGGACAAATGCAGACCGGGTTCCTGGTTCCGCAGGGCCCGACTATGCTCCAACTCCAATGAAAAGCGACCGGCCCCCGAGGGAGGGCCGGCCGCCTGTTGATGTTCCAGGGTTCGCGAATTGCGAATCGCGAATTACTCAATCACGCGGGTCGGCTCGTACTCGGGGACGGGCTGATCGAGGTACTTGCTGGTCAACTCAATCTTGTTGCGCACGTCACCCGGGCTGGTGGCCTTCACGCGAACCTGCCACTCGGCCTTCTCTTTCGACTCGAGCTGTTCGATGGGCTCGAATGTCAACGTCTTGTCCTCGGCCTTGACTTCAGTCGTGCCGCGGGCGCTGACGAACTCGAAGTTGTCCGGCAGGGTCGCCTTGATCTGGACGTTGTGGTCCGGGCCAGTACCCTGGTTACGGACGACGATCGTGTAGATTTCGTCCTCGCCAACCTTCACCGGGTCGTGCTCGTCGACCATCTCCAGCACGAGCGCCGGGAGGGTCATGATTTCCGTGGAAACCGCTTGGGCGACCTTGGTCATCGCCGCGACTTCCTCGCAGTCGTCGGCGATCTCGCAGTACGCGGTCGCGACGGCCTGATGCTCCAGGGTGCCCTTCTGCCTCCCGGAGATGGTGTAGCTGACCTTGCGCTCGTCGCCCGGCTTCAGTTCGCCGAGGTTCCAGGTCAAGGCCCTGCCGCTCTGTTCGGGCTCGACGTCGCCCGGGTTCGATTTGCTCATCCGCATGACACGAGCGCCTTCGGCGACGTCGATCGCCAGTTTCGTCTGGAGGGACGGCGCATCCCCCTCGTTCCGCACGGTCGCCTGGTAGGTGATCGGCTGATCGACGTAATGGGCATTCGGGCCCTCGAAGATCGACGGCGAGTTTCGCCGCGATGATCTTCGTCTCGGGGCGATTCGAGCGACTCTCGACTTCCTCACCCTTGGCGACGGCACGGCTGGCATAGGAGCCGGGTTCGCACGCCACGACGGTGGTCCGGAACTCGCGCTCCTGACCGGCGGCGAGGTCCCCGACATCGAACGTCACGACGTCCTCGCCGGCTTCACGAGTCTTCAGCCCCTCGGGCAACTCGTCGCGGAGGGTGATGTCGCGGGCCACACCGGTCCCGTCATTCTTGATCACGTAACGCAACTCGAGCGGTCGGCAGATGTTCGCCTCTTCGGGAGCCGACTTGCCCACGGCGATCTCGGGATGCACGAACCGCGTGGCGAGGCACAGGGCCGGCTCGTAAGAGACCGTGATGCAGGCGCTGGGCGAGACCTTCCGATTCGCCGGTGGCCGTGATGCGGATCGTCCGCGATTCACCCGGCCCGAGGCGGTCGATGGTCCAGGGGCCGTTGGGCTGGCTGTTGCCCTGCCCCGTCTTGGGCTGGGCCTTCTTGCCTGGTTCTTCTGGTTCTGGGCCTTTTTGTTCTGAGTTTTCTGGTTCTGGGCCTTTTTGTTCTGAGTTTTCTGGTTCTGGGCCTTCTTGGTGGAACCGTCCTGGTTCTGGCCTGGGCGACCCTCGATCGTCGCGTGTTCAACCGAAAGGCCCTTGGCGTTGGTCTGACGGACCTTGACGTCTTCCAGCACCAGGTTGTCGGTCAGGTTCGTGACCCGGATCGTATACTCGAACGACTTGCCGACAGGCACCTCGGCCGGGGTCGTGGCCTCGACCAGCAGGGAGCTGGTGGCCCGATCGCCGGTCGGGTGGATCAGGACGAGCATGTCACCGTCCTGAGCGCGGGCCGCATTTGGTTGCTCACTCGTGTTCCTGGCGTTGCGCGTTGCCTGGTCCTGGGCCTCGACCTGACTGGTGGTCCAGGCCAGACCGGCCAGCGCGGTGCCGGCGATGCCCATGCTTAGAAACTTGGTCCAACGATTCTCCATAGGATGATCCTCCTGTAGTTGCAATTGGCCGCTTTCTCATCCCGAGGCGCGCGGTTTCAACCTCGGCCATGACTATCGCGATCGAGAGCAACACGTGAGCCCGTTATTATCCGGACCAACCTGTTGAGCCCCCCATCGTCTGGTCATGACACGTGAGCTTGGTGCAAGACTGATACCGTAAGCCAGGGGTTTGCAGACAAATTCCATGAAATGGATCATAAAATAGAATTTTTACAAATCTAGATAATTGCACGTTCGCCAGCCGCGGAAGGCGCGATTGACTGCGTGTCGTCATTGATCGTACCGCTGGGACGTCACGAACTCGCATCGCGGGACGTGAGCAACTGGCGATGAAGGGCGAGATCCGGTTTATCGTTGAGAGGACCGGGCCGAGACGTCTCGGGTGGGGTGGGAGGAGAACCTCGACGACTCGACGACAAGGCACCCGAGGTTGGGGCCGTGTCGTCGTTGGGACGACCGAACCGTCCGCAAGACGACGTGCCGAAGATAACGGCCGGCCGCCCCACTTCCCAGTGGGGCGGCCGGCCGTTTGAGGGACGATTCGGGCCGTGACGGATCAGGTCACTCGCCGTCCTTCTTCTCGTCTGCCTTCGGCTCGTCGGCCCCGGCGTCATCCGCGCTGGAATCGGCCTTCGGCTCGTCGGCGCTCTTCTCATCGGCCGTCGAGGTCTCGGGTTCCGGGGCGGGGGTCACCTCGGCGGGCGGGGTCGGCTCCGGGGCGTTGAGCTCGGTCGGGGCGGGTTCGGTCGTCAGGTCGGCGTCGACAGGCAGGGTCGGCTCGGCGGGGGCCGCCAGGTCGCCAGGGCCGGTCATCTCCGCGGACATATCGCCCGAGGGCGCCATGTCGCTGGTGTCGGGCGTTTCCACGACGTCCGTATCGGTCGGCGGGACCGTCTCTTCGCCGCTTCCGCAGCCGAAGAGGGCCATCGTCAGCGACAGGCTTGCCAAGAGTGCCCAGCTTCGCATGGAGAACATCATTACCTTGCTCCTCTCAGGAATCGGTGGTAATCAAAGGAACGCAAAGCGTCCCGAGCGTACGCCTGGACCCCGGGCGGCTCGGTGGTTAGTGATATCACCGAACGTTTTGCGTTTGCCGCCATCCGAGGAGCGTACTTGCACTCTATGTACGAGAACCAACGCCCCAAACGCAAATGGATGGGCCATCGGTTCGAGAATTTCTTTCGCGGCGACTCATGGCCGTTGTGGTTGTCCGACTTTGGCGCCGGCTCCGCGCCGGTTTTTTTGTAAGGCCCAATCCTGTCGTTTTTACGGATTGATTGTAAAAATCGCACCAGGCGGTGTCGTCAGTAATCTCGGTCAACGCGGTTTCTGGTCCAATGTTCGCTTCAAAAAACGTTTTCATAAAGCGATTAATCATGGGCATTTGGGGCAAATTCGTGTCTCTTCATGGTCCGCCGAATGCCAGATTTCTGGCAGTCGCAAGAAATCTGGCATTGACTTTGCTTCAGTCGACGCCTGCCTCACCTGGTTCTTCACCTTCCCTCCTCAACCACGATACCGGAAACACGTCGAACGCGGGCCTCTGGTCATCCCGGAGCGGATGACGTCAGGCAGAACGAGGGTCGAGCCGCCGCGAACGAGGATTGGTTTGCAATGGGTTCCGCCAGGAAGGCGGGCCCGCGGTATGAACAGGAGGTTCGCATGGCCCCCGTCAAGAGTCTGGCTTTCGGACTTGTCGTGCTCGGAAGCGTCTGCACGCAAGCCAACGCGGCCGGCACGAGATGGTGGGCCTGGAGTCGAGCCTGGAAGGCCCCGGACAACGACGCGTCCAGCAACCTCGACTCGACACCAACTCCGGCTCCTTTCGCTCTTCCTTATGCTCCCCCTGCCTACCAGCCGGCCCCCAGCGTCCCGGTCGCGTCCTACGAGAACACCTTGCTCGCGGGCCAGGGCTACTGGACACCATTGACCCAGGTTTGGTATCCGTCGGCTTTGACGCCCGCGCCGTACTCGCTCGCCCCCTCCGAGAACTCCCGGGGAGTCGGAGACCTGGGAGGATCGAACGTCGCGTCCGTCTCGAACACCGCGACATTTAGCTACAGTACCGTGGCAACCCCTCCTCCGACCGCGTCCTACGATGCGTTCGTGGACTTCGGGAGTGGACCTTACGCCTCCGAGAACATGCTGACCACTGGAGGCGCTCAATCCTGGTACGAGAGCCCGACCGTGGAGAAGGTCTTCGGCGGTGTTCCGAACGGCGACCAGGCGCGGGTTTTACCAGCACGGTCCTTCAGCGGGTTGAGCGGACGTTTGAGAAGAGTGGGGTCGGCGATGTCTCCCTGACGGCCGACCCGAATGCCTCGGCCGCTCACACGATGAGCGTTGTCTCCGGCACCACGTATGGCCCGAACCCCGACGCCATTGGCATCACGAACATGGGTGGCGATGGCTTCAGCTTCATCGACAAGCTCTCTTACGCCAACTCGGTGGACGAGCTGGAATGGGCTGTGGCGCACAACGTGTCCCACGAACTGATGCACGCCTTCGGCGTTGAGCACCACGATACCACCGGTCATTACCTCGACTCGGCGACGACGCCCTGGGAGGTTCTCGTCGACCCGAACACCGTCTTTGGCCAGGAGGCGGTGAACAGCCTGCTCGCCGAAGACTTCCGAGATCGGTATGACACGGGCACCAGCCTCGCCTACGGGGCCCAGAACCTCGAACATGGCACGATGATCCGCCCGAGCCCGGTTCCCGAGCCGACCACGGTTGCCTTGTGGGGAATCGTGGCGGCGGCGGCCCTGGCCGGACATCGCGCCCGAAGCCGCTCACGACGCTCGGCGGCGTGATCCGTGGCCGAACTGGGCGGCGTCCGCTAGAATCGCTGAGGAAGGGGGAGCTGGCCAAACCAGATTGGTCTGCTCCCCGTTGGATCTCCCGGCACTCAACTTCTACTGTCGATGAGCCTGCTGATGTCGTTCTGGCCCGCCCTGGGGATCGCCGCGGTCCTGCTGATCCTCCCCCGCTTGCTGCTACCCCGACCTGTCCCACCCCCCGAAATCCAGGGGGGACGACTTCTGCTCTGGTGGATCAACCGCCTCTACTGTTCGTTCTGGCACCGGCTTGAACTCGTCGACGAGGCCCCGTTGCCTACGCATGGTCCGGCCTTGCTGATTTCCAACCATACCTGCGGGATCGACAACTTCTTGCTTCAGGCGGGTTGTCGCCGGGTCCTCGGGTTCGTGATCGTCCACGAGTGGTACGACCACTGGCTCTGTCATCCGTTCTGCCGACTGATCCATGCCATCCCGGTCCGCCGTGACGGTCGGGACGTGACGGCCATTCGCGCGGCATTGCGAGCCCTGGAGGCGGGTTCTGTCGTGCCGATCTTTCCGGAGGGCCGGATCCACCCCGACTCGGGACGCTCGTTCCTGGAACCCAGGCCCGGGGCGGCCTTCCTCGCCCTCCGCGCCGGCGTGCCTGTCGTCCCGGCGTATATCCGCGGCACGCCGCCCACGAGAAGCATCTGGAAGGCCCTGTACACTCCCTCCGAGGCTCGCGTCGTCTTTGGCCCGCCGATCGACCTGTCGAGGTATTCGACAGGAGGGGCGGTCGAGCGAGAGACGTTGGAGGAGGTGTCCGAGTTGTTGATGTCGTCGATCCGGTCGCTGAGCCATCGACCGTCCTCGGGCCCCTCCGTACCTGACGAACCGCTCCCAGCCCTCGCCACGTGATGAGAACGGACCGGGCACAGGGCTCCGGAACGACGGTTCCGGACCTGTCGGTCCCCTACGTGAAGACCACTCGGTTTCCCGTATGGATGCCCTGATTCGCAAGCTCCTGGCCGTGTATCCGTCCTCGTGGCAACCCCGATCCGGGCTCGAATCGCTCGGAAACGCCGGTGGTTTGAGCGGGACGCGGCTCTGGAGGTTCGAATCCGGTTGTGGTCGGCTCGCGATCCGGGCGTGGCCGGAAGTCGGACCATCTCCGGAGCGCTTGAGACAGATTCACCATTGGCTGTCCCTGGCCGGCCCTCTCGGTTTCGTCCCGTTGCCGTTGCCGGCGCTCGATGGTCGCACGTTCCAATCGCTGGCCGGGAGGCTCTGGCAGGTCGAACCCTGGATGAGCGGGGCGTCGGCGGCTCGCGGGCCTCGCGAGGCCCAGGTTCGCGCCGCCCTGTCGGGCCTCGCGTCGTTCCACCAGACGTTGGCCCGGTTCGGAACGCGCGGGCCAGTCCGGGGCTCGCGGCCCGCTTGCGCGAGCTTCTCGCCCTGGAGCAGGGGGGGTTCGACGACCTCAGCCGCATTCTGGACCGGGCGCGACCCGATCGCCAACGGGAACTCGCCCGGCGATGGCTATCGACGGCCCGGGCGTTGGCACCTCGCATCCATGAGCAACTTCGGGACTGCGCGGGGGTCGAGGTCCGGAGACAGCCCTGTCTCCGCGATGTTCGACCTGACCATCTGTTGCTCACCGGGGAGCGACTGACGGGCCTGATCGACTTCGGAGCGATGGGGTTGGAAACGGTCGCCGCCGACCTGGCCCGCCTGCTGAGTGAATGGTTCGGCCCCGACCACGACCTGCGACGGGTGGCGCTGGAGGCGTACGCGGCGGTCCGGGACCTGGACGCCGTCGAGATGGCCCTCATCAAACCGTTCGAGGACTCGGCGGCCCTGCTCGGGCCCGGCCACTGGGTGCGCTGGCATTTCGTCGAGGGCCGGACCTTCGACGATCCGGCGGCTGTCTCGCGAGGGTTGGAGCGAGGGCTAGGTAAGCTGGAGGCGCTGTCGCGCGGGAGGTAACGTCGTCCGGGACTCTGGCGAGGGGCCGGCGGAGGCGATTCGATCAAGGTCCGGTGGTGAAGTCGCGAGCCGCTTCTTCGTCAATCATTACCCGGCGGATCGATCGGGCCTTTCCCGTGGCGGTATCGACCTCGACGACGGCCCCGCCGAGCCTCACGTCACCCGTCGCCACGTCGAAATGCTGGGGAAGGCAGGTCAGGGTCGCGTTGAGGACGCGATCGATGCGGCGGCCGATGATCGATTCGTAAGGGCCGGTCATGCCAACATCGGTAATATAGGCCGTACCGCCGGGCAAAACCTGCTCGTCGGCGGTCTGGACATGCGTGTGCGTGCCGAGCACCGCCGAGACACGGCCATCGAGGTAGCGGCCCAGAAGCTGCTTCTCACTGGTCGCCTCGGCGTGGACATCGACCAGGATCACGCGAGCCGAGGTGGATAATCGGCCGATCACCCGATCCGAGGCGAGGAACGGGGAATCCATCGGGTTCATGAAGGTCCGCCCCAGCACGGTCAACACGCCGACGGTTGTCCCATCTCGCGCCTCGACGAGCAGGCCGTCCGGGCCGGGCGCAGTCGGGAGGGTAGTTCGCCGCCCGGCAGATCACCTCGTTGCGACCGAAGAGTTGGTGGATCTCATCACGTCGGTAGGCATGGTCGCCGAGAGTCACCACGTCCACCCCGGCCTCCGCCAGCTCTTCATAACACTTGATCGTCAGGCCCGAACCGGCGGCGGAGTTTTCCGCGTTGCAGACGATCAGTCCCAGGTCCCATTCCAGGGCCAGCCGCGGCAGCACTCGGCCGATGATCCCTCGACCGGGTGAGCCAACGACATCACCAATAAACAGGATATTCAAGGGCATCCCCGGACTCGCTTGTGTGTTGGAGTTGCTGACGTGACCGCAATTGCCAGATCGGGAAAACGGTAAAACGTCGACGCGCGAAACCTGACGAATCGGATCAGCGCGCGAATTCGACGTTCCTCGTCTCGCGAAGGACCGTCACCTTGACCTCGCCGGGGTAGTTGAGCTGGTCCTGGATCGCCCGCGCGACGTCGCGACACAGCTTGGCGGCGCCGGGATCATCGACATAGTCGCTGTCCACGATCACACGAACCTCACGGCCCGCCTGGATGGCGTACGCCTGATCGACGCCCGGGAAGCCGAGCACCAGGCCCTCCAGCTCTTCCAGGCGCCGTACGTACTTTTCCAGGGTCTCGCGGCGAGCGCCGGGACGGCTCGCGCTGATGGCGTCGGCGGCGGCGACCAGGACCGTATAGGGACGATCGACCCGCAAATCATCATGGTGGCCAAAGGCCGCGTGGACGACCTCCTCGCGCTCGCCGAACCGCTTCAGCAACTCAGCGCCGAGCTGCGGGTGACCGCCTTCCATCTCGTGATCGACGGCCTTGCCGATATCGTGCAAGAGGCCGCAACGTCGACCCAGGGCGTTCTCCAACCCCAGTTCCTCGGCGAGCATGCCGGTCAGGAACGCCACTTCGATCGAGTGCCGCAGCACGTTCTGCGAGTAGCTGGTTCGGAACTTCAAGCGGCCGAGATATTCGAGCAACTTCGGGTGCAGGGCTGGAATGGAGACTTCCTCGCACGCCGCTCGGCCCGCCTGGAGGATGTGGTCCTCGATCTCCTCCCGGGTCTCCTGGACGATCTCCTCGATCCGGGTCGGGTGGATCCGGCCGTCGAGGATCAGCTTGTTGAGGGAGATCTTGGCCACCTCGCGACGGACGTTGTCGAAGCCGGAAACGATGACGATTCCGGGGGTGTCGTCGACGATCACATCGACCCCGGTGGCCTTCTCGAAGGCACGGATGTTGCGGCCTTCACGGCCGATGATCCGCCCCTTCATGTCGTCGGAGGGAATATCGACCGTGCTGGTGGTGGTGTCGGCGGTGTGGCCCGCCGCGTAGCGCTGGGTGCAGGTCGCGAGGATCTCTCGGGCCTTCTGTCCACAGGCCTCCTTGACGGCCTGTTCGTGCCGGAGAACGCGGCTACCGATCTCGTGCTGAAGCTCCTCCTCGACGCGCTGAAGCAAAACGCCACGAGCCTCGACGGCCCCCATTCCGGAGATGTGGTGCAAGGCATCCCGCTGCTCGGCCAGGACTTGCTTGAGGTCCTGTCCCCGGCGATCGAGTTCTTCCTGTCGGTCGGCCAGGAACCGCTGAACGGATTCGAACTCGCGTTCCTTTTTATTGATCATTTCGAGCTTCTGATCGAGCAAGTCGTCGCGCTTCTCGAGCCGTCGCTCGAAATCGCGCTGGGCCTTGCGCGATTCCTCGATCTCACGTTCGAGCCCCTCGCGGCGGTGGAGGGTTTCTTCCTTGGCCTGGAGGTCCGCCTCCTTACGAATGCTCTCGGCCTGGAGTCGGGCCTCGGCCAGGATCATCTGCGCCTGCGAGCGGCCCTCTCGGATCGCCTTGCGCGCCATGACGACCATGACCGCGACGGCCGATCCTATCCCGATGCCGGCCCCGCAGATCAGGCCGACCAGGAGCCAGACGGTTTCCGACACGTTCTCAGCCCACCTTTCGGTTGATGAGCGCTGAGATCGCGATGCCTGCGTTGGGTGAAGGCCCCTCGGCCGGGTTCCCGACCGGGGCGATCGCACCGACATCGGTGCGCTGCGGGGGTCTTCAACGATCCGATCCGGTCGTCGGAGAAACTACCGGGCGCCGTCGTCCGGGAGAGAGTCGATCGGGAGGACGGCATGACGCCCACGCAGGCCGTTCGTGATGCCGGCCGGGAGGTCGACCAACGTCGGCACAGTCGCCGTTATCGCCTCGCCAGCGAAGGCGTGGACAGGGCCCCACCAACGGTTTCGTGCTCCCGAACCACTCGGACCCAACCGGGTGCGGCGGGCGCGGCCAACGGATCAAGCGGCCGTCCCAGGCGTGGAACATGCCCCCCGGGATCGCCCGGGCGACCCCGAACGTCACGGCCAGCAACCAGCCCAGGAAGAGCCATCCGATCGCCATCCCAAACCCTCCGCGCACCGCGGTGGTAAGTCTTCTCCAGCGCCGGCCTCTCGAAGTCGATCGTGCGGGATCGCTCCCGGACGACCGACCCAAACTCAGGCCTCGCGACTGTGATTCACAGCTCAAATCAGGTTAAGTGAAATCAAGATCGAGTCGGCCACGTTCCCTCGGCCTTCACGGGGTTTCCCCCTTGGGTGGCAGAGATCGGAACGAGCCGCCCCTCCCCGAATCGAAATAGAGAACGGGTCATTTCATCGTACCAGAACCGCGACGCGGGTCAACGGAACGAACCAGGCGATCGAACCAGTTCAACCAGTTTCTTGTTCCCAACTTACGGTCGTTTGTTTTCCTCACTTCCCGGCCAGGGACCGTTTCGGCTGAGGTTGACGAGCCGAACGGGGCCAATTACCCTTCCCGGGACGTCCTGGTGGCGATGCCACGCCACACGCCGCATGCCTGGAGATTTTGCATGGATGCAAATCAGAGTGCTCGCTGCTGGGCGGCGGCCGAAGACACAACCCGCCCGTTCGCATTTCTGGTCAGTACCACCGGCTGCGCGGGCGACATCCGGCGTCACATGGGACACGCCGACTATTCGTATGCCTTCGTGCTTGAGGCGCTCACGCCCGTGCTGGAGCGGCTGGGTACGTGGCGGATCGTGGACCATCCTGAGAGCCGACTGGCGTATATGGCCGTCCGGGCCGCAGAGGAAGGCTTCCGGCCCGTGCATCTGGCCCTCCATCCGCCACAGAACATCCATCTGAGCCCCGCGTTGCCGACGATTGTCTTTCCGTTCTGGGAGTTTCCCCGTATTCCCGATCGCGACTTCGGCCACGACACCCGTCAGAACTGGGCCCGGATGTGCAGTCAGGCCAGTCTGATCATGACCGCGTGTCAATTCACGGCCGAGGCGTTTCGGAGGACCGGCGCAACGTGCCCTGTCGAGGTCGCCCCGGTGCCGGTAACTCCGGTTCACTTCGATGTCCCTCCCTGGGATGGTGAGTCTCGTTGGAACCTCGATTGCCGGCACCTGATCTGGGGCGGATCGGCGTGCGACTCGGCCCCGAGTTCGGTGGTCCCGACGGTCACGCCTCCGGCCAGTCGAGGGTGGAACCGTGTCCGAGGCGCGTTGACGTCACGCTATCGGCGTCACGTCCGTCCCTGGCTCAGTGAGCGCGCGATCCAGGCAATCGGCCGGGCCCGGCGTGCCGTCGTTCGCCGGCCCGAGATGCCGTTACCGTTGCTACCGACCGCGCCCTTGACCCTTTCCGGGCTGGTCTTCACCACGATCTTCAACCACAGCGACCGTCGCAAGAACCCGCGCGATCTTCTGAGCGCGTACTTGCTCGCCTTCCGAGAACGTCCCGATGTGACCCTGGTGTTGAAGCTGGCGACCAGCCCGGCCCGCGAACATCTCGAGCTGCTCGAACTCGAGGCGCTGTATCGGAGCCTGGGCATCGAGCACGCCTGCCGGGTGGTGGTCCTGACCGACTTCCTCAACGATGAGCACATGCTGGACCTGCTCCGAGCGACCACGTTCTACATCAACACGAGTCACGCCGAAGGGGCGTGTCTACCGCTCCAGCGCGCCCTGGCGGCGGGCAGGCCAGTGATCGCTCCGGACCATACGGCGATGGCCGACTACATCGACGAGCAGGTCGGGTTTGTCGTCCGGTCGGGCCCCGAGCCGACGATCTGGCCCCACGACCCCGAGCGGCGGTTCGAGACCACCTGGTACCGCCTTGTCTGGTCTGACATACGCGACGGGCTTCTTCAGGCCGCCCAGATCGCGGAGCACGACCGCGGAGGCTATCGGGCTCTTTCGGATGCGGCCCGAGCACGTATGGCCGCTCACGCCGCGCCCGAGGTGGTCGCCAGGGCGTGGGACCAGGCGTTGACGCACCTGCCCGACCGTCAGGCCGGGAGCGTGGACTGGGCCGCCTGAGAACTCGTTACCAGGACGTCCCGCATTCGGCGCGGTCGTATCCTATGTGGACGTTCGATCCTGGGTTCGTGATCGTGCTTGCACGAGCAACCATGCTCGCTTAGATTGGCTACCGCGGAAACCTGGCATGCGAGAGGCTTGCGACCCCCGCGCGGGGCCCGCGGGCCCTGAGCCTCCCGATGGCTTGGCAGATGCCTCGCCGTTCTGGTCCCGGCAATCTCGCGCAACAACGCTCGTCTCGCGGCAATACGAGGTCGAGGTGATGGCGAGCATCGAGGACACAACACGCCGCACGGCCCATCTCGAAGGTTCATCATGCATACGCGCCGACGACGACGCCGACCGGATCTCGAGTCCCTTGAAGCTCGCCTGTGTCTCTCAACGAGTTCCCTTTCGGGAGGGACAATCTCGCTGGATGGAGTCGCCGGGGTCGATCCTCCCGTGCACGCGGCGGCCATCGGCGGGCCGGAAGAACCGCCCCCGAAGTACCCCGGCACTCCGTTTCCGCTCAACCAGACAAATCAGTGGACCCAGTCGCCGTTCCAGGGGTCGCCGATCTTCGCGGACCTGAACAACGACGGTCGTGACGAGCTGATCACTCCGGTTGCCGGCAGTGCCTTGCTGGCGTACACGGCGAAGCCCGACGGGTCCGGCTACCAGTTCTATCAGCTCTACGCCGCGGGGGCGCAGGCCAACTTCAAGTCGACCCCGCTGGTGGTCGACCTGCCGAATGGCCGCAAGGGGATCTTCGCCGCGCTGGGGCGGGACGAATCCCGGCCCGGGGCGGTCGAGGACGCTCGGGTCTTCGGCTGGTACGCCGACACCGGTCAGCTCATCCCTGGCTGGCCGGTCAGCACGCTCCCGTCCGGAGCACCGGTTCACCCAGAGTGGAGTCACCGGGAGCCTGGCGTCCGGCGACCTGGACGGTGACCACGTGCCCGAGATCGTCGTCAACTCGTTCAACCACTTCGTCACGGCGTTCCACCTGGACGGCTCGATCTACTGGCGGTTCCTGAACGACGAGACGGTCGAGGCCGGTTCGGTCATCGGCGACATCGACCGCGACGGTCGTAACGAGGTCGTCTTCACCAGCGGCATGAGCCCGAACGTCCTGTTTCCCGGCGGCGGGCTGGTCAACATCCTGAACGGGGACGGGACCACCCGATACCGGATCCACGTTGGCGAGGCGTTCTTCGCCGCGCCGATCCTGGCGGACCTGACCGGCGACGGGAACCTGGAGATCATCGCGGCCCCGGGGCCGTACTTCGCCACGATCGACCCGGCCCTGCGGCCGATGTCGAAGGCGGACGCCCTGAAGGCGGGCGACCGGATCTATGCGTTTAACTACAAGGGGGAACTGCTGCCGGGCTGGCCGTACCACACGAGCCCGGACGACGCGACCAACCACCAGGTCTGGAAGGAGATGGCCGCGGCCGATATCGATGGCAACGGGACGATCGAGGTGATCGCCATCGATGCGGGCGGGTTCAACACCTCCGACAACAATGCCCCCGACCCCCGGTTGCACGTCGTGCAGGCGAACGGCCGGGCGCTGCCCGGCTGGGAGGGCGGCCTGCCGCTACGGCTACCGACCACCCCCCAGCAATCCACCCTGCTCGTCCAGCAGACCTCGTTCACGTCACCAATTGTCGCCGACGTCAACGGCAATGGCGATCCGGACATTGTCGTCGGCTACGGGGCGTACCTGCTGGCCTTCGACAAAAACGGCAAACGGCTCTTCGCGGACGCCGTTATTCCGCAGGGCTCGAACATCCCGGACGGACACTGGAACGCGGCGGCTGTCGGCCAGTTCGACGGCGTCGGTGGCCTGGAACTGGCGACGGTCACCGCCAATGCGACCCCGCCAGGGCGGCCCGACCTGGTCTCGATCTACAAGCTCCCGGAGAGCACCCTGCGGCCCCCCTGGCCGATGCTTCGCCGCGATTCTGGGGGGGACGCGGTCCAGCGTTCCTTGCCATTCCTACGCGACTATGTGCAGGACGTCTCGCGGGCCCTCCGCGGCACCACGCTCCCGACCAACCTGGAAAACCTGTTCGTCGAGGCCCTGGCGACCAACCAGTACAGTCTCTACGACTTCGCCCGAGCCCAGGTGCAGGGGCCGGGCGCCCTCCATCACACGATCACCACGATCTACCAGCGGTTCCTGGGCCGTGCGCCGAGCACGGGCGAACTCCAGCAGTGGCGGGACCGGCTCAAGACTGATCGTTCGATCGACCTCGAGCGAACCCTGGCGCTCTCCAGCGAGTTCACCTCGACGGGCAGCCTGAGAGATCGGGTCGATCGGCTCTATCGAGCGGCGTTCCCCCGCGTCCCCACCGCTCAACAGATCGATGCCTGGACGAACGTCGTTCAGAACGGTTATCTGACCTACCCGCAGCTCGTCGATACCTTCCTGGTGACGGACCTTGCCGCCGTCCGCCGTTTCAACCCCGTGTTCAACGCGCTCGGCAAGACTTTCCCGCCCGACTCGGTCACGGCCATCGGCGATGCCTTCCGCAATCAGAACGCGAGTGATACGGACATCGCCGGCGCCATTCTCGGCAGCGGTGGGAACTACGGGGAGACTCACACGACGACGCGATGGGTGCGAACGATCTATCGCGACCTCCTCGGCCGCGAGGCGGACCAGTACGAGGTCGCGTATCGGGTCCGTCAGCTCGAGAATGGCCAGATCAACCCGGCCTCACTCGTCCAGGCGTTGCTGTACAGCCAGGAGGGGCGCGCGTCCTACGTTCGCGAGCAGTACCGCCGGTTCCTGCACCGTGACCCCACCCAGGGGGAAGTCAATTTCCTGAAGAACTACGCCAAGCGCGAGGACGTGATCGTTTACCTCGCCACCAGCGGCGAGTACTTCCAGATCAACGGCAACACCAACGCCGGCTTCATCGCGGCGGCCTATCACGACATCGCCTACTTCAACAAACAGAACTTCCCGCAGTCGATCATCAACGCGTGGACGGCCCAGTTCAATTCCGGGCGCCACGTTCCTCGCTGATCGTCGCCCTGCTCAACAGCGAGAACGTCGCCGAGCAGGTCTTCAAGTACTTGCCGGATGAGTCGCTCGGTGGGCTGCGGGTCGGTTACTTCCCGTACGACTCGCAGCCGGTCAACCCCAACCCCGACTTCCTCGCGTACCTCACCAACGTCGTCAACAATGGAGGACGGCTCGAAGACGCCATCACCATCTTGATGACCACGCCGAAATACTTCGCGGACGCCGCGTACTGGAAGGGTTACTACATCAACAGGGCCTGGCGTGGCGTTCGCATCCCGGTGAGTTGAGGACGGCCCGGATGCGACGAACCGCACGGTGATGGGCAACCCTTCGCCGTGCGGTTCGATGCGTTGGAAACGGCCGTGGTGGAACGCCCTCTCAGGCGGCCTGGTTCGGTTGCTGCTGAGGGGAGGGGTTCGACCGGGTACGGCACTGCTCCGGCAGGTCCAGGAGCGTCCGCGCCACGCGGTTCCAGTTGTAATGGGCGTCGAGTTCCGCGACCGTCATGGTGATCTCGCCGACGGAGCGGAACTCATTCCAGGCGCGGTCGAGGGTCGCCGGATCGCACGGGTCGAAGAAGAAGACGCCGGGGCTGCGGAACTCGCGCAGGGCGCTGTGGTAGCTGCACAGCACCGGCGTCCCGTGCCGCAGGGAGTCGAGCACGGGGAACCCGAACCCTTCGTACAGCGACGGATAGATCGACCAGCCGACCGTGCGGTACAGCTCGCAGAGCCGGGCGTCCGAGACGACGCCGAGGAACCGCACTCGGCGACCACCTCGCGACTGATATGGCCGCAGCTGCCGTCTTGAGGTCATCCAGCCCATCGGGCCGACCCACCATAACTCCGTGTCGTCGGGCAGGGCCGTCGTGGCGCGGAACCAATCCAGCAGGAAAAAGGCGTTCTTCCGCGGTTCGAGCGTGGAGACGACCAGCCCCACGTTCGGCCGCCGCGCTGCCGGGCGGCTGCTCAGGTGGTGGTCCACGCACATGGTCGGGCCGGAATGGGCGACGACGATGCGTTCCTGCGGCATGTCGCAGAGCCAGGCGGCGTCCGCCTTCGTCGAGTGCGAGACGGCCAGCGCCGCGTCGGAGGACAGGAGCGTCTTCGCGAAGAACCCCTGGAACAGGCCCCGGGTCCGTTCGGCGTGCGTGTACGGCACGACCAGCGGGGTGAAGTCGTGCAGGACGCTGACCTCGAAACCGAAGGCATGCTCCTCGGGACGCAGGCAACAGTAGATGCCGAGACTGTCGCGCGGCGGCGTACCGAGCGGCCGTCGCGTGCCCCGCCAGACGGCGCGACCCCATCGGGCGAGGTCCTGGTCGTGGGACCAGTCCAGATCGGTCGGCGGGAGCACTTCCTGGTTCGACGTGAAAAAGCGAGGCCGGTGCCCCTGCGCCGCCAGGGCGAGGCAGAGCCGAACCGTGTAGCGGCCGATGCCCGTCAGGTGACGATCGGCCAGCGGGTTGGCGTCAACGTAGACCGTCCGATTCGACCCCACCTGAGACGGCTGCGTAGCGATCATGAGTGGCGACTCCCTCCGTGTCCGACCGTTCCCCGCTCCTCGGGGTTCGTGACCATAGCGGCCCGACCCGATCTGGACAAGTCGAGAACACCCTCAGCGTCGCCGGATCGCGGCCCCCTGGACGATCCCCAACGATCCGGCGAAGTCCTCGATCGGCACCTGGGACAGAAGCGTGTGCGGCGCGGGCAAGGTGGTCCATCGCGAGGCCGTCGCGACGGCCGGACCATCAAGCTGAGCGCGAATCGCCCGCCCCAGGTCGGCGCTCAGGGCCGCGGCACCCCGGACGTTCAGGTGGATCGGATCGACGAAATACGACGCATCATATCCCGATTCGCGGGCGTCGTGGACGATCATCCCCGGATGTTCGGCCACCAGAACGCGAAGGAACCGGCTGTAGTCCTCGGTTCGTCCCATCGCCGAGCGCCGGGCTTCGACATCGGGGCGGAACGGCATGACGACCCAGTGGACCGCGATCTCGTGCGCCTCGGCGAGCGCCAGGAACCGTCGAAGGTAGGTCGCGTTCAGCTCCCGGCAACGCCAGTCCGGGGGGAACAGGGCCGCGGAAAGGTCCTCCTGCGGCGCCGTAGGCCGGATCTGCCGGGTGGACGGAGGCCCCCTGATTCACACGGCGGTTCCGCTTGCATGCCAGGATGGCCAGCCACTCCGACGCATCCCGCCCCTGAACGCCGCCCGGATGCGCGTTCTCGCCTCGAACCGCCCGCGATAGGACGGCACGAATCGCGCGCCGAGCAGGGCCGCGAAGAGTTCCGGGTCGCGGGAGGTCCAGGCCAGGTCGAGCAGGTCGCGAAGGCCGAGCATCTCAGGCCACAACCGGCGGTGATACCAGCCGTCGGCATCGCTCAGGATGTGCGGGATCGCGTCGAGGACCACCGCCTCGGGCCGTGCCCCGGCGTCCAGGGCCCGTCGGAACAGGAAGTAACTGCCGATCGGCGACCCGGCGCCGACGGCCAGGTTATAGGCGCGTCGGCCGGTCCGCGACTCGAGGACGCTGGGCACGACCCCGGACTTGACCTGGCTGTCGCCGAAGCAGAGGAGGTCGCGGCCGTGGGACTTCCGCACCGCGGACCGGCCAGTTTCCCGCCAGTCGTCCGACCAGGTCGTCGCCAGGCGATCGTGCCGGCCGGCGAACCCGCCCTCGACGAGCGTGACCAGGACGATCATGCCGAGGAACCCGATCGGCGTTCGCCGCGTTCTCCGCTTGTCAACCAGCAACCGCATGCGGAGTACCCCCGGTTCAACCGGCCCGACGATTCGAAGTCCCGAGCCGGGACGCGAGACGGACGAGGCCGCGCTCGAACCGGCACCAGCGGCGAACCAGGGCACGTGTTGGTCGGCTCAGGGCGTTGAGTTCCTCGGCGCGGTCCTTCAGGTCCTCGATGTAGCGGTAGAGCGGATAGGGCATGGCGTCGTCCGCGACGTTGACGGGCGCCGCGAGCCGGGGCAATAAATGGCGGTCCTCGGCGCGGACATAGAAGCGGTTCACCCCGTCGAAGACGGCATACAGGTAGTCGCGAGTCAGGAGCATCGGTTCCCATTGCTCCCAGCCGTTCGTCTCGATCAGGACCACGCGGGGCCGCCAGCGCGACCAGTCGGCGCCGCCGATCACCTGGCTTTCGAAGCTCTCGGCGTCGATCTTCAGGAAGTCGATTGGTTGATCGACGTACTGCTCGCAGACCCTGGCGAGGGTCGTCACGGGCACCGGCCGCTCAATCACTGTGATGTTTCGCTCGCGGAGGTTTTTGGCCTGGAGCTCGGAGAAGGTGGACCAGCCATCGGCCGACGGGGCCTCATGAAACGTCAGTGTGCCTTCGCGGTCGGAGACGCCGAGATGGAGGTTGATGTCGCGGGGCCGATCCTCGACCAGGCGTCGATGGAGCTTCGGCTGCGGCTCGATGTTCACCCCACGCCAGCCACGGTCGTAGAAGTGTTTCGTGACCGAGTCGAACACCGGGTCATTGGCCCCGACATCGACGTAGAAGCCTCGATCGACGTCGTGGAACACGCGGTCCAGCAGCACGTCTTCGCCATTCTGAGCGTAGGAGATCATCCTCATGGCTCTATCCCGGCCTCCTTGCCGGCATGACCGCGGGCGTCGATCGTTCGGGCCTGCGCCCCATTCCGATGGGGTGCCGTGATAGCCTCGCGGGCGAGATCCGTCAACGCCAAGGCCCGCCCTCCCCATCCATCACGCGACACGCTGGCGTTGACGTAACGGAGTGCCACGGCTATGTTCCGGCACGCCCGATCGCCGAGGGAACGGCCCGGGGCGCAAGGCAAGGAATGAGGGCCAGGCAACGATGAGACCGAACGTGCCCGGACGGATCTTGAGGAGAACCCCGGACGACCGCCCCGTGGCCTTCCTGGTCAGCACGACCACCAGCGCCCGCGCGCGCGCGATCACCTCGGCGCGCCGGCCTATTCCTACGGGTTCGTCCTCGACGCCCTCAAGCCGGTCCTGGAACGACTGGGGACGTGTCAGGTCGTGGACCGTCCCGAGAGCCGCCTGGCCTACATCGCCGCCCGCGCCGTCGAGGATGGCTTCCGGCCCGTCCACCTCGCCCTCGCCCCCTTGCAGGACATTTATCACACCCCGGCGGTGCCGACGATCGTCTATCCGTTCTGGGAGTTTCCCCGCATTCCCGACCGCGACTTCGGCCTCGACACCCGCCAGAACTGGGCCCGGATGTGTCGGCCGGCCAGCTTGGTCCTCACCGCGTGCCGGTTCACCGCCGAGGCCTTCCGACGAGCACGCTTGCAGTGCCCGGTGGCCGTCGTCCCGGTGCCGATCGATCCAGCGCCGCTCGACGTCCCGGCATGGGATCGGTCCCACTCCTGGACGTTCACCTGCCGCCACGTCGTGCTGGGCGGCGAACCACGAATGCCCGGGAACGAGGTTGGCTCCGCAGCCGAGGAACCACAGCCCGCGACCCCGGAACCCGAGCCGAGCCGATCCGTGAAGGGACGGGCCTGGGCGCTCGCTCGACGCGGCTATCATCGGGTCTATCCCTGGCTCGATCCCAAGGCGCATGAGCGGATCGCGCGGGTCAAGCGGCGCCCTGCGGTCGGCGGCCCGGCACTCACCGCCGAAGCTGGCGTTCCTCGCGGTTCGCCGGATGTACAAGCGGGCGGTCCGGCCCTGGCTGAGCGACCACGCCATTCGGCGCGTGACGGCGGCGAAGGAGCGACTGCTGAGGATGGCCGGCCACGCGCCGACCGTCCCCATCGATCCCCTGGTACCGGCTGGGTCGCTGACGCTTGAGGGTCTGGTCTACACGACGCTTTTCAACCTCGGCGACCTCCGGAAGAACGTCCACGACCTCATCACGGGGTTCCTGATCGCCTTCCGCGACCGTCCCGACGCCACGCTCGTCATCAAGCTGGCCACCAACCCGAGCCGGGAGCACCATGAGGTCGGGCTGTTGCAGGGATATCTCGCCGCCCTGGGCATCCGCCACCGTTGCCGGGTGGTGATCATCGCCGAGTATCTGGACGATGACCGGATGCGCGAACTCTTGCGGGCGACGACCTTTTACGTCAATGCCAGCCATGCCGAGGGGGCCTGCCTTCCGCTCCAGCAGGCTCTCGCCGCCGGTCGGCCGGCAATCGCCCCGGACCATACCGCGATGGCCGACTACATGGACGACTCGGTCGGTTTCGTGATCCGCTCGCATCCCGAGCCGACCCACTGGCCGCACGACCCCGAACGTCGGATCGAGACCGAGCGACTCCGGCCTCTCTGGAACGACCTGCACGACCATTACCTAGCCAGTGCCGCCCTGGCGGAGCACGACCCGGCGGGCTATGCCCGTCGGGCTGACGCGGCCCGTCAGCGGATGCGCGAGGTGGCCGGGTTCGAGATCGCCGTGGACGCCCTGCGAGACGCCCTGAGCTTGCTGGCCGACGCCCCGGCGGCCGGTGCGTTCGACTGGCCCGCACCGGTCGATCTGGCGGTGCGCGCGGCCTCCTGAGGCGGTCCCGGGAAATTTGCTCTGTCGATGTTGTTCGCGAAATCGGTACGCCAGAGTTCATACCGATCTCCTTGTGACTGCACGAGTTGCGTCGTGTGTGCGCAGGTGTTGCTGAAATCTTAACTCGACGCAAGTGGGCCGTTCGGATCGTAAGACCGCGATCCGAACGCATATGTGAACCAGGCCCACTCGGCAGGCGCGGGAGTCGCCTTGTCCTCCACACCCCAGGAAGCTCAGCGCCTCGTGTGGGCGTCGATCTCCTGAAGGACCAGGCGGGACTGGTCGAGGTCTTCCAGCGGTGGCGTGGTGGGCAGCGGCCCGGCAGGGGACGGTGGAAGGTGAACCCAGCGCGCTGTTGTTGTTGTCGTCGGAGAGTCCGCAGACAGTTCCCGCGACGACAGCCGATCGACCAGGACGGCCGCCAGGCGACGGGTGAGCAACGCCGCGCCGTCGCGGTCGAGGTGGACCGGGTCGGTGAAGACGTCGTGGGGGAAGCCGGAGTGTCGGGCGTCCACGACGGTCACGTTCGGATAACGGGCCTGGACCTTACGAACCAGGCGGGTGTAGAAGGCGTCGTGGCCCTGCTGCTCGCGGAGGGCCTGGGTCGTCGGGCTGAGCGGGGGCAGGAGCCAGAACACCGGCAACTCGTGATGGGCGGCCAGGTCGAGGAACCCGCGCATCGCGTCGGCACTGGTCGGGTCGGGGTGCCAGTGGGTGGGAAAAAGGGCCTGATCGCTGGGCCGTGCCTGACCGTCGTAAGATGGGTTCTTCGGCGCAGCTCCCCCCCCGGTTGACGCGCCAGTTCCGCCAGAGGGGCGTGACATAATGCGCGACGACGGCGTTGTAGCTGCCCCCGTTCAGGGCATGTTTCAGGTTCTCGCGAATCTCGTAACGGTCGCGGACCGACGCAAGCACACGTCCCAGCAAGACTTCCGGGAGAAAGGTCGCGTCGCCGGATGCCCAGGAGAGCCGCAGGGCGTCGCCCGGCCCGATCATCTCTTGCCACAGGCGGATGTGGTGGCGAGGCCCGACGGCCAGCAGGTGCGGCATGAAGTTGACGACGACCGCCTTTGGCCTCGCGCCGGCCGCCAGCGCACGCGCAACAGGATGTGGCTGGCCGCCGGAGGGCCGCCGTAGGGGCGAGGTTGTAGGCGGCCAGGCCCGTCTCCGCTTCGAGCACGCGCGGCGCGACGCCGAACTTGACCATGCTGTCGCCGAAGCAAAGCACGTCGGCATGGCGGGCCTCACGGCGGGCGGCCCGACCGCTCTGCCGCCAGCTTGCCGCCGTGTTGGTGAGGAACGAGGCCCGCTCGACGGAGCGAAGTCACCTCCTCGGAGGCGACGATCAGGCCGAGCATCCCGATCAATCCCCAGGGCCAGCGCCGCAGGCGCGATCGGGACCGGGATTGTCTGGCGGGGCGCGTGTCGGTGTCGTGTCGGTTCATCGACGCGGGCTCCCCATGCGCCGGAACTTCGGGAGCGACTTTCCAGGAACGCCCGGGAAATGGGGATGGCCGGGGCAAAAGCGGCGGCGTGCCCCGGACGGCGGCGCGGTCCCTGACCGGGGCACGAAGACTTTGCCCCGACCACCCGTGGTCCCTGTTTCAGGGACGCTTCGGGAACATCTGGGCACGTATCGGTTTGAAGTTCCGCGCATGGTTCATCGGCGCAGGCCCCCCCGGGTTCTTTCAAGGTCGAGGGCCAGCCGGGAACCGGCGATGTCCTCCAGAGGTCCAGGGATCGGCCGGTCGCGGTAGGGAGGCAGCGCGACCCAGCGGCCCCTGGTGTCGGTGTTTGCAAGGTCGACCCCCGAGCCGGGATGCCCCGCGCGGGTTCCGACCGCAAGGCCGGGGTTGTTCCTCTGGGGATGGGCCAGGCTGGCGGCGAGGCCCTGGCCCACGTCCATGCTGAACGGCGCCGCGCCCCGGGCTTCCAGGTGGGACAGGTCGACGAACAGGTCGCGGGAGAACCCGGATCGTCGGCCGTCGAGCACGGTGAGGGTGGGAAATCGCTCCGCCGCGCGGCGGACGAACCACTCATAACGGGCATCGAGCCCGAGGGCTTCCCGCTTCGCCTGCACGTCCGGTCGGATGGGGGGGATGACCCAGAAAACGGGAATACCGCGCGTCTCGGCGAGCTTCAGGAAGCGTCGGATGTAGGTGGCGTTGACCGGGTCGGGCGCCCAGGACTCGGGGAAGTAGACCGGGTCGTCGGCCGGGCCGGGTTCGGGGGCCGTCGAGCCGGGGGGCCTGTCGAGCAGCAGGGCGCCGCGGTTGACCCGCCAGTTGCGCCGCAGGGCCAGAAGCTCGTCCCGGGTCGGTGGCGCGAGCCCCTGAAGGGCCGCCGTCAGGTCGTTACGCAGTTCCAGGCGCTGTCGGTACGAGGGGAGCAGGCGACCGAGCACGAGCCCGGCCAGGAAGTCGGCGTCGTCCGAGTCGCGGGCCAGGGCGACGCACTCGCCGAGGGTCAGCAACTCGGGCAGGTTGCGCGTGTTGAACTGGCTATTCATGCCGATGATGTTGGCCTTGAAGTCGACGACGATCGCCTTCGGCCGCGCGCGGCGTCGAGCGCTCGACGGAGCAACGCATAAGTGGCTGGCGGTTGACCGCCGATGACTCCCAGGTTGTACGTCCGCAATCCGGTGGCGGCCTCGATCATCCGGGGCAACACGCCGAACTTGACGAGGCTATCGCCGAAGCAGAGCACGTCGCAACTTCGGCGATCCGACGCGCGGCGCGGTCGGCAAGCGTGTAGTTCGCCGCGCCGACGGTGGTGGACTCCCACCCCCGACGCTCGGCGAACGCTTCCATCGCGAGAACCAGTGCGATCATCCCAAGCAGGCCAAAAGGCGCGACGCGACGTAGGGGGGCCTGATCGGGCGATCCCTCCGTTCCCTCGTTCCCACGCTCCGCGTGGGAATGCCGTCTGCGACGCTCCGCGTCGTCCGGGCCGGGCGATCCACGTCCAAGGCCGAAGAGGACGCGGAGCGTCCTGAAATGCATTCCCACGCGGAGCGTGGGAACGAGGTTTTGAGTGTCGGGGCTGGTGGGGCCTTCATGACCGGGTCGGCCGCTGGCCGGCTCAGCGCGTAGGCCCGTGTTCTGGCAGGCGGGGGCGCACATCGACGTCGCTCCTCCGCGTTGCGGACCGCGAGCTGGGACTGTGAGAGGTCCTCGATCGGAACGACGCTCGAGGGGGAATGGAAGGGGGGCAGGGCAATCCAGCGTTGGGATGGGTCGGACGCGGCCGGCGAGGTATTGCCGTGAGCGGGTTCACTCTGCCGGTTCAGAACCGTGGCCAGCGACTCGCTGAGCACGCGCCGCCCCTGGGCGTGCAGGTGGACCTCGTCGGTGAACGCCGAGCGAGGAAAGCCGGCACGACGGCCGTCGATGACCGTCAGGTTCGGGAACCGGACGAGCGGCACGGCGAACCAGTTGCTCGAACCGGGCATCGTGACCACCCGACTCGACCAGGGCCTGCGCCTCGGGGTCGATCGGGGCGAGCAGCCAGAACACGTCGATGTCGTGCTCGGCGGCCAGACGGAAAAACCGGCGCAGATACGCCGCGTTCGTCGGGTCGGGTTTCCAGGGGCGATCGTAGTTCACCTGATACCAGGCGGCGATTTGCCGGGGAACGCCGTAATCGGGGAGCGGCATCGCCCCCCGGTTGACCGCCCAGTTGCGTCGGTGCATCGCCCGTTCGTCGAGCTTCGACACGTACTGTCCATTCAAGCGCGGATCGGATCGCGGCGCGGACGTCGTGCCGGGCACGGACCGAAGGCAGCGCGCCGGCCAGGGCGAGCCGGGCGAACAGCGACGGGTCGGCCTCGGTGCGGGCCAGCTCGACGCACTCGCTCAGGTCGAGCAATTCGGGCCATTGGCGGTCGTTGCGGTCCACCCCCGCCGACAGCAGCGGTGGCAAGGTTTCGAGAACGACGGCGGAAGGCCGAGCCCCCGCGTCCAGCGCCCGACGGAGCAGGACGGTGGCGGCGGGCATCTGGCCGCCGATCAGCGCAAGGTTGAACGCGCGGCGGCCAGTCCGTTCCTCGATCACTCCGGGGACCACGCCGAGCTTCAACTGGCTGTCGCCGAAACAGAGGACGTCGCACGTGCGAGCCGCTCGCTCGGCGCGCTTCGACGCCTGGTGCCAGTCCCAGGGGCCGGACGACGCGAACCCCGGTTCGTGGTGGGCGACGATCGACTCGACGACCCCCAGCAGCAGCACCATGCCGAGCAGCCCCGCGGGATGCGCCGTCGAATCAGGACGCGACGCCGCGACCGGGCGAGACGAAGCCGGGCCCGCTTCAGGAGGTCCGCATGGATCATCGGATGCGCCCCCCGGCCTCGTCGGTCACGCTGGCCAGTCTTCCCCGTGACTGCTCGACGTCTTCAAGGGCCAGGTAATCAGGACGAATCGCGTAGGGCGGCAACCTCAACCAGCGATCCGACGCATTGGCGATCGCGGTGGAACCGGATCGCGCGAGGATCGTCCCGAGGTCGGCGCTGAGGGTCGCGGCGCCCGGCGCTGGAGGTGGAACGCATCGCGGAACGCCGTGCGGTCGTAACCGGAATCGCGGCCGTCGACGATCACCAGGTTCGGGTGTCGGGCGAGAACCTGGCGGACGTACCGTTCATAGTCCGCATCAAGACCGTTGTTCTCGCGATGAATCTGCCAGGCCGGGCTGATGGTCGGCAGCATCCAGAAGACGTCGATGTCATACTGATGAGCCAGGCACAGCAGCCGGTCGATGTAGGCGGCGTTCGTGGGATCGGGCCGCCAGGGGCGCGCCGCGGCGGTGGCCGGCTCGTCGACGATGTCGTTGAAATCGACGATGTCGGCGGCGATCTGCGCGCCCCGGTTGACCTGCCAGTTGCGGCGGTGGGCACGCACCATGTCGAGGGTCGTGTTCGGCTCGCCGCGCAGGAGTCCGCCGATCCGCGCGGACCTCATCGCGCTTGCGAATCGAGCCGAACAGGTGCGACATCGTGATCTTGAAGAACAACGGCGGGCTCTCGGCGGTCGCGGCCATGTCGAGCGCCTCGCGCGAGTCGAGCAGTTCCGGCCACGTCCGCAGGTTCATCTCCCCGTTGACCGCCAGCAGGCCGGGGAAGTAGCCGACGACGATGGCCGCCGGCCTCGCGCCCGCCTCGATGGCCCGTCGGAACAGGAAGTAGGTCGAGGGCGCCTGCCCGCCCGGCACGGCCAGGTTGAACGCCGATTTCCCCGAAGACGCTTCCAGCACCGTCGGCGCCAGGCCGAGCATGATCTGGCTATCACCGAGGCAGAGTATCTCGGACTTGCGAGCGGGTTCACCACACGACGCGTGCCCGGCGTAGTTCCAGCGGTACGGGATGCGCTCGTTCAGCCTCACGTCGTGTCGGGCGATAACGCCGACCTCGACGACGACCAGGAGCGCGAGCATGCCGAGCAGGCCACGAGGCAGGTTGAGGCCCCGGATTGATCGGAAACCGATCGCCATCCCGTTTTGGAGTTTGATTTGGGAGGGCGAGGCTCCCGACGAGCCGTCATGAGCGTCCTGGGAGGGCGAGGCTCCCGCCGAGCCGCCCATCCCAACGGCTCGGCGGGAGCCTCGCCCTCCCGGGAACAGACCGACGTCGCGGAACAGCATTCCGAGGACTCGCCCACCCGGCAGGAACCCGAACGCCGCCGCCGGGGTGGCGATTGCGCCGCGATGTTCGTTCTGGACGATCTCCTTCGCACTCAACGCACGGCCCCCCGCGTGTTGCCCTTGCCGTAGGCTTCCAGCGCCAGCCGGGTCTGTTCGAGATCCTCGACTGGGGCGTCGTCCGGCCACTCACGGTAGTCGGCGCAGTGTCACCCAGCGCGACTCGGGGAGGCTGCCCCTGGCGGCGCGGTTCAGCACGACGGCCACGTCCCGGCTCAGGGCGATCGCGCCGCGTCGGTCGAGGTGCAGGGGATCGTGGAAAAGCTCCGCCGCCGTAGGCCGCGTGGCGACCATCCAGGACCACGAGGTTCGGGAACCGATCGCGAGCGGCCCGGACGATGTCGAGGAACCTCGCGTCGATGCCCGAACGCTCCAGTTGCGTCTGAAAACCGGGGATGTCGGGCGGCAGGAGCCAGAAGACCGGCACCGCTCGCGACCTCGTGAGTTCCAGAAAGCGGTCGAGAAAGTGGGCGTTGATGGGATTACAGGCCCAGTCATCGGGGAACATCCGCGCGTCGGCGGGCCCCGGCGGTCCCGGCGGGGTCGGCTGGGAGGTCATCGCGTAGGCCCCGCGGTTCCGCGTGAAGTTGCGTCGAAGCTGGAAATCGGTGAAGCGAAGCGACGTGAGTTTTCCCGCCAACGCATCGCCGACAACCTCGCGGAGCCGGTCGCGACTCCGGTACGTCGGGAGGTTTCCCGCG
This sequence comes from uncultured Isosphaeraceae bacterium, assembly GCA_963779675.1. GTDB lineage: Bacteria > Planctomycetota > Planctomycetia > Isosphaerales > Isosphaeraceae > CAVZZM01. The sequence goes on along the minus strand of CAVZZM010000004.1, from coordinate 38,635 downwards.
AGCGTCAGCTCGGCGAACAGCGCGGCATCGCCAGCCACCCGGGCCAGTTCGAGCCGATCGCGGGCCGAGGGCAGCCCCGGCCAGCTCGCGAGGTGCTCGCGAGGCCCCTGGCTGAGCAGGAACGACTTGAAGTCGACGACGATCGCCTCCGGTCGCGCCCCGGCCTCGCAAGGCCCGCCGGAGCAGGAAGAAGCTCGACGGCGCCTGACCGGCCAGCAACGCCAGGTTGAAGGCCGGTCGGCCGGTGTGGGCCTCGATGACCTTCGGGAACAGCCCCGACTTCACCTGGCTGTCGCCGAACAGGAGGACCGACGAGCGCCGAACGTCCTCCGACGTGGCGGCGCGGGCCGTTGCGGGCCCAGTCGATCGCCAGATAATTGCCGTAATCCGCGTCGTGACGGGCCATGAAGCCCTCGACGGCCAGGACGAGCCCGAGCATCCCGAGCAACCCACGCGGGGAACGTCGGCCGATGCTCAACCGGCGAAGGCTCGACCCGATCGCACGCATCGCCAGTTCCCGTAGGGTGGGCCGTCGCAGCGCAACCCACCAATTGATCGGATCGGCCTGATGGGTTGCGCTGCGCTGACTTCTAGGCTGCCAATGACAATATGCTTGGATAACAGATAACAGAAAACTCATTTGGCATTTTCATCTGTCATCTGTCATTCCGCCGGTTTCGCTCGGTCGGACAACATATACGAGGGATCGGCCTGGTGGGTTGAGCTGCGACGGCCCACCCTACAGAACCTTTCTCGTACACTCTTTCAGAACTGGAAGTAGATGAACTGGCTGCCGCCGAACTCGCCGCCGAGGACGAAGGCGTAGAAGCACATGCGTGTAGAAGACGCTACGCACGTACCAGGGCGTTCGGAAGATGACGTTGAGGTCCTTCGTGGCGTACTGCGCCGACTGGTAGAGCACCAGCGGGATGATGCAGACGGTGATCGGCAGCAGGGTCGCCGAGGCCGGGATGCAGAAGCGGTCGATGATCGCTTCGAGCATGCCCCAGGCCTGCGTCATCGACTCGGCCCGGAAGAACAGCCAGCCGAGGCAGACGAGGTGGAACGTCACGAACATCCGCAGGCCCGTCCAGCAGGCCTTTTCGATCGAATCCGTCGGCTGGTAACGATTCAGCAGCGGTTGCACGATACGGTGGCCGACCAGCAGGACGCCCTGATATGCACCCCAGACGACGAACGTCCAGGCCGCCCCGTGCCAGAGGCCGCCGATGACCATCGTGAGCATCAGGTTGCGGTAGACGGCCATTTCGCCCTCGCATCGGGGCGAGGACGAACACAGCCAGCACCGCCGCCGATCCGATCAGCCCCCAGCGCAGCCCGGACGGCCGACGGGTCGTCCGCGAGCGGGCCGAGGGCGTACCAGAGCATCCCGGCCAGCGTCAGGGCGAAGATGGCCCGCCAGACCGTCGCGCCGTTCGCCCCGCGTTGCCGCCCAGGGGGATGTACAGATAATCGCGCAACCAGGTCGAGAGCGAGATGTGCCAGCGTGCCCAGAAGTCCTTCGGGCTGGTGGCGAAATACGGCAGGTTGAAGTTCAGGGCCAGCTCGATCCCGAGCAGCTTGGCGATGCCGCGGGCGGCGTCGGTGTAGCCGGAGAAGTCGCAATAGATCTGGAAGGCGAAGGCGTAGATGGCCAGCAGGGCCAGGCCGCCGTCGATCGTCTCCCAGCGGCCGAACAGGTCGTTGACGAACAGGGCCAGGTTGTCGGCGATCGACGACCTTCTTGGTCAGGCCCCAGAAGATCAGGTACCAGCCCTCGTAGAACTGCGTCAGGTTGAAGTGCCGCTTCCGCTCGATCTGCGGCAGGAGCGTCGTCGGCCGCATGATCGGCCCGGCGACCAGGTGCGGGAAGAACGAGACGAACGCCGCGAACTGGAGCAGGTTCCGCGTCGGCTTGATCTCGCGGCGGTACACGTCGATGACGTAGCTCATCGACTGGAACGTGTAGAACGAGATGCCGATCGGCAGGACGACGTTCGAGCGTCGAGAGGTGGACGTTCCAGCCCGGCGTTGGCGAGGGCCTCGTGCAGGCTCTCGGCGAAGAAGTTGTAATATTTGAAATAGCCGAGCATGCCGAGGTTCAACGCCATGCTCAGCGCGACGAACAGCTTGCGCTTGCGGGTGTTCTCGATCCGAGCGACGGCCAGGCCGCAGCCGTAGTCGACGACCGTCGAGAGGATCAGGAGCGTCAGGAACTTCGGGTTCCAGCAGGCGTAGAAGTAGTAGCTGGCCGCCAGAAGCAGGAGGTTCTGCAAGCGGTGCGGCAGCATCCAGTAGAGGGGCAGCAGATCGCCAGGAAGTACGCGAACTGGAACGTGTTGAAGAGCATCCGACGCCCCCCTCCTTGAGGACGATGGGATGGGACCGACCGGCCGCGGCACACTCCGCCGAGCACAGGTCGGGGCCCTCGATGTCGCCTCGGCCCGCTCGTCGGCGCGCCGGGCTCGCGACCCCAGGTCAGGTTGCCGTCCCGATATCACCGCCCGACGCGAATCGCGAGCGGATGGAACGGCAGCCGACAGGATTTCCTCTCTTATCCTCAAGCCTGGATTCGGTCAACCGCAACCATCGATCGGGTCAAGGAACAGCCGTCGCGGGGGGGACCAGCGGCGGAAGGTTGTCCAGTGGCGACGCCCCCGGCGAGGTCGGCGGGGTGAGGTCCGGTCGGTTGAACACCGGCGCGGCCGGTGCGACCTGTCCCGGCCTGGGAACCGCCGACGGTTGGATCGCCGGGGCCACTGCCGGGGATGCGGATGGTGTGACGGTCGTCGTCCCGGCACCGAGCGGCCGCGCGGCTGAGTCTTCGTAGGCAACGTTTGGAACAACCACCGGCTGCGCGGCGACGGCGGGGCCCGGTTGCACGGCGACGGCGGGGGCCGGCTGGCCCATGACCGCCAGGTGTTCGAGCAGGATGCGGCGGACCTCGTTGATCGCGGCGCGGGACTTCGGGACGCTGTGGTCGGAGGCGACCAGCAGTTCCGACTCGACCCCATCCAGGTGAGTGCTCTGGTAGGTAACGACCCCATCGGTCGTGCCGGTGGGTGGGCCGGGGGACCGGGCGCCGATGATCGAGTGGAACTTGACGCCGGGTCGTGGCGGCATCGCCAGCAGGGCCTTCAGCACGTCGGCGTTGACCTCCAGGGTCTCGATGCTCGTGGGCAGACGGCGGAACTTGCGGGTGTTGAAGGCCTCGGGGTTGTCCTTGACAAGCTGAGAGAGCAGCTTCGAGTAGTGGTCCGGCTCGGAGATCAGGCCGGAGCCGAGCCGCCCGATGAACCCGTTGGCGTACTCGGAGCCCGCGATGCGGCGTGGCGAGGAAAACAACCCGCTCGACGAACGGTAGTGGCTTGAAGAACGTGTAGTGCCGGACCTCCTCGAGGACCTCGCGGGGGCCGATCAGCTTGTCGAAGCCCCAGTAGGAGCTGAGGTGCCAGAAGTGCTCGCCGCTTTCCACGGCCATCGCGTGGCTGAGCAGGCCGCCCATGCTGTGGCCGAGCAGCACCATCCGGTTAAACGCGGGGTCCTGGCCCGAGGGGTCGAAGTCGTGCTGGGCCTGCGTCAACGCGTCGCGGAGGTACGACGCGGCGATCGGGATGGGCACGCCGGTCGGGTAGACGTATAGGAAGAACTGGTAACGGCTCTGGATCTGGGGGTCGCGCAGCAGCTCGTTGACCATCGGGATCCAGCAGAGCGGCGAGGACATCAGGCCGTGGACCATGACGACGGGGATCTTGCCCGGCTCGTAGGGCCGCAGGAGCATCAGGCCCGGACCGCTCCAGCGCCGCGCTGGGCCGCAAGAAGCCGGTCCACTTGAAGCTGCCGAAATCGGTGCGCGACCACATGTACGCCAGTGGGGTCGTCAGGTCGGTCTCGACCGAGAGCGCGTAGTTCCCCAGGTGGATGCTGCGGACGCGCACCGGGTCGAGCAGGTCGAGCGTGCAGGCGCGTGCCTGCTCGACATCGGCGCTCGGGTCGCGCAGCCGCGAGTTCGGCCGGAGGAAGGCCGTCAGGGGAAAGGTCGTCTCCGGGGGAAAGTAGCGGTCCTCACCGACTGGCGGGGGGCGGATCGGATGCCCCCTTGGCCGTGTCGAGGTCCACGGCGTCGGCATGGCGCACCCCGATCAAGGGCACGCCCAGGCCGAACTGATAGGTGCTCATCGGCAGGCCGGACACCTGGTAATCCCAGCACATCAGGAGTTCGTCGATGTCGTCCGCCTTCCAGGAGGACTGTCCGAGGTTGACTCGCAGGCGGATCGGCCGATCCGGGGCATCGAGTTCGATCTCCTTGCCCCCCGGCAGGATCGGCCCCTTGGCCCTCACGGCGCGGAGAATATGGTCGAGGCCGCCGTTGTACAGGTCGATCGCCATCAGGAACCGGGGGTCGGACGGCTGCCGACCGGCGGCCAGATCGGGGTCGAACAGGAAGTCGAAGGCGTAGGCCACCGCGTCGAGGTCGTATTGCAGCCCCTCGGACTTCCGCCAGCGGTCGTGCTTGGCGCCTCCAGCCAGGACAGTTCGGCGAGCGCGAAGACCAGCTCGGGCTCGGGCCGGCCTCGGGCCAGCTTCTCCAGACGTACCAGGGCGTTCTGGGAGTTCCAGCGATACTCCCGATCCAGCTCGTAGCGCCTCAGGGTCTCCTGGGTGCGGTCCGTGGGGCGGCTGAGGTTCGCCAGAACCCGCTGATGCCAGGGCGCGCTGGCCGAACCGGAGCGGTTCGTCGTGACGGAGATGTCCGCCCACCCCAGGGCGGCCGCGGCCAGGGTCACGATGAGGGCCGAGTGCATGGGGTCACTCCTTGACCGGGCCGAATCGAAACGGCCTTCTCCAGCCGGGGACGAGCAGGTCCCTCACGTAAGCCGCCGCTCACGAGGCGACGCAATCGGCCAGGCCGGTCGCACCCGCGCGACCGGCAACACCATCCAGGTTGTCGTCACGAGGCGTGCTTTCTCTTGAGTCGTCGTGCCCAGACGTAGCCGGATGTCACGACCCCCAGGCGATCGAGCAGCCGGTAGGGACGCAGCAGGCGCTGGGCGTCGGCAAGCTGCGCTTCCCAGTCGGCTTGCTCGTTGAGCCAGGTAGCGCGATCGCGCGCCATGGCGGCTCGCTCGGCGTCCCAGGCGGCCTCGCGAGCCGCGAACTCGCCACGCTGACGGCCAAATTCGGCCTGCATGCGCTCGAACTCGGCCTGTGTCCGCTCGAAATGATCGAGGGCGCCCTTCCAGGTCTCGCGCTCGCGGGCGAAGGAGGCACACTCGTTCTCCCAGACCGCCTGGGCGTGCTGGGCCTGGACCTGGCCCCATTGCCAGGCCGCCTTCAACTCCTCGTACTTGGCTCGATCGAACTCCAGGTCCGCCCGGGCTCGCTCGTAGCGGTCGCGGTACGCCTCCATCTGGTTCTGGAGCGAGACGAGGTCGTGTCGCAAGTACTGGTCGATCGCGCTGACGGGGGTGGCGAAGTGATGAAGTTCGTCGGCCAGGTCGTCGCGGAGGTAGAAGCGATTGACTCCGTTGAACGTGGCGAACAGGTAGCCGTTCGCGAGGAGGTCGGCTTCCCAGTCCCGGTAACTGACCGTGCCGGACAGCGGCAAGGTGGACTCGACGACCAGGACCTTCGGCCGCCAGGTGTCCAGCGGGATGCCCCGGAGCACGGCAGCCTCATGACACTCGACGTCGATCGAGACGATGTCGGGGGCCGCGATGTTGTGCTCGGCGATCAGCGCCGCCATCGGTCGCACGGGCACGGACGACTCGACGATCTCGAAACCAGCCTCGGCCCGGTATGTCTCGGCAACGTCGCGCTCGAGCGTGGAGAGGCCCGTCGAGCCGTCAGGGCCCGTGACCTCGAAGAAGGGCAGCGTTCCCTCGACGTCCGAGACTGCCACGGCCAGGTTGAGGTCATCGGGGCGGAACTGCCGGAACGGCTCGACGGCCCTCGGGTTCGGCTCGATGTTCACTCCGCGCCAGCCGCGCAGGTAGAAGAAATACGTGTTGCTGTCGATGAATGGATGGTTCGCGCCGATGTCCACGAACGTCCCGATCCGTCCCCGAAACACCCGGTCGAGGAGAATGTCCTCCATGTTCTGCGCGTACGAGATCCGGGACAACGTCGCCGGTTCTTCGGCCGGCCTGGTGATCTCCAGCATGGCTCCGTGTCCCCCCTTCGACTCAGGATCGGATTCACAATAGTTCAACTGGCACGACGTTTGGCGGCCTCGTCGCCCTCGCCGACGACGACCAGGGAACCCTGGCTTCCGGACTCGTCGACGGCGTCGCGGAGCAATTCGATCTGCATCTGAAGGCGGGCGATCTCACGGACCAGGCCGTCGAGCAGCAGGTTCGCCTCGGCGTGCTGATGCTCGACGGTGTGACGCCCCACGTTGACCGATGTCTCGATCCGTTCCAGGGCGGTGGCGCAGGCGTTGATTCGAGTCGCGACGTGCTCGAACGGCCCGTGGACCACGTTCGCGATCGAGCGAGTCAGATGCGCGTCGAACTTGAGGAGTACCATTCGTCGCACGGGGGCGGTCATTCTCCAGAAGGGCCTGAACAGGAATTTCAACGATGACTTGAACACTCGTTTCATTTCGATGCCTCCCGTAACGGTTCCCGCTCCGCCCGGCGGACTGACTGAAGCGGCCGGCCTCACGCCGAGATTTGATTTCGACGGCTTGTCCGGCGCGTGGCATGCGTCCGCTCGATCACGTCGGCATAGAGCGCCGCGGCGCGTGGCCAGGCGTGTTGCTCAACGACATACCGTTCGCGCGATTGGCCCAGCGTGGCTCGTTGCGACGGCCCCGATATCAGTTCCCGGATGGCCCGAATCAGCCCATCCAGGCCCTCGACCTCCCATCGCACCTTGCGTACCACGTTATCGGGGTAACTGGAGAAGGTCGCGGTGTCGGTGATGATCGACGGCACCCCGTGACGCAAAAGGTCGAGCAGAGCGGCGGAGGTCTCGCCGTAGGTCGGTGGCCGCCGCATGGCGATGCCGATATCAACCGCCGCGATCAGGTCGGCGAAGGTCGCGTCGTCCTGCCGGCCGAGGAACCGCACCCGCGATTCCAGGCCCAGCCGTGCCACTTCCGATCGGGCCTCGCCGTTCTCCCAGTCCTTGCCGACGAAGATCAGGAGCGCATCGGCGGGCAGTTCGCCGAGCAGGGCGTGAAACGCCTGGATGGCCTCGACATTCATCTTGCCCTGGCTCAAGATGCCGAAACTGCCCAGGAGCAGCGCATCGGTTGGCAGTCCGAACCGGTGCGCGTCGCCGCGCGTTGCTCGTTGGGCACCGAACGAGGTGTCGCCCCCATCGGCACGACATGAACCTTGTCGGCGAGTTCCGGGTACAGACAACGCACCTGATCGAGACACCAGGGGGAATGAACCACGACCGCCTCGGCCCGTTCCAGGACCGTCCGGTTCATGGGCAGCCCCCGGCGGGCGAGGGCCTCTGGCACCCCTCCGCGTTCCGTCGCCAGCGTCCAGAACTGAGGCAGGATCTCCTCGGCTCGATCGGGATGACACCGCGCGAACTCGCGCGAGAACGTATCGGTGGCCACGCCAGGCTGTTGGTGGGCGTGCCAGAACTGGAACGCGGCGAGGTTGAAGTCGTGGAGCGTGACGATGCCGGGATGCCGGGGCATCATGTCGTAAAGGAACCCGTGATAGAACGAGTTGCCCATCTGGTACAGGGTGCCTCGGTAGTTCAGGACCGAGGATCGCTGGCGAAACAGACGATGGTCGAAGCAGCCCGAACCCGCGGGGCCCAGGTTCTGCGCCGGCACGTAGCCATCGTCGTGGAACAGGTCGATCGTGTAGTGCGCCGAGAGGGCCTCGACAAGACGGACCGCGTAGTCCGAGATGCCTGATCCCTTCGGCGGCCAGGGGGAGATGACGGCGACGCGCGGGCGGGGCACGCGGCCTCGGGACGGCCGTTGCGACGGCCCCGCCGCCCGCGACAGGGCGTCGAGGGCCGGTCGGCCGAATCCTCCCAGCGGAACGAGCGAGCACGTTCCATCGCGCGGCGGCCGAGATCCTGCGCAAGGTCCGGGTCGGCCAGGACCCGGGCGATCTTGCCGGCCACGTCGGCGGGATCGTCGACGTTCGCCCGCAAGCCGGCATCGCCGACGACCTCGATCTGTGAGGAGTTGTCGCCCGCGATCACGGGGGCCCCGCAGAGCATCGCCTCCAGCAAGGGAAGCCCCAGGCCCTCATAACGCGATGGGAACGCGAAGGCCGCGCAGCGGCGATATAGGGCGCGGAGGTCCGCGTCGTCAACCTCGCCGGTCAGGACCAGTGAGTCGGCGATCTCCAGCTCGGCGGCGAGATCACGATACCTCCGCTCGTACTCATCTCTCAGGAAGCACGTGACGACGAGCTGATGCTGTCGACGTAGGGCGCGGGGCAGCCTGGCGAACGCTTCGAGCAGCCCCCGAAGGTTCTTGCGCTCGTCGATGCCGGACACGCAATAAACGAACGGCCGGACGATCCCGAGCCGGTTCAGCAGGAGACGCACTGATCTCGGGGGCGGGAACGCGCGATCGGGCGTGAAGTAGGACGCATCCCCGGCGCCTCCGACCGTCACGACCCGGTCGCCGGGAAGGTCGAGCATCTTCAGGCAATCGGCCCGGGTGGCGTGCGAGTTGGTCACCAGCACGTCGTAATGCCGCAGCAAGGCCAGGCGGCGATAGTTCCAGGCCGCGTTGAGCGGTTCCGCCAGGTAGTCTTCCTGAAAGAGGAACGGGATCAGGTCGTGCATCAAGGCGGCTAGCGGCAGTCCCCCCGGCTGGCGGTTCGGCGGGTCGTAGTAGGGGCAAAGCTCGAACGGATTGAGCGTGAGCAAGATATCGAGATCGTGCGGGTTCGTGCGCCCTAATCGTTCCATGGCGTCGCGCAGGAACCGCTCGCCGAGCGCCGGCTCGGGCCGGAGCAGCGAGAGCGTCGCATTCGGGGCCGAGGGGATGCCATCGATGGGGTAGCCATCGTGCGCGTAGAGCACGAACTCATGACCCTCCCCGCGCGCGAGCATCTGCCCGACGAGGTTCCGGCCGAATCGCCCCACGCCCCGGGCTCGGCTGCCAGGCGACTGGAGCGCGAGCATGTCGACGCCAATCCTCACGGGTATAGCTCCGGACTTCTTCACCACGGAGACACGGAGAGCACGGAGAAGAAAAGAGGAGAAAAAAAGCAGAAAACAGAAAATAATAATATATAAAAAAATTATCAAATAGGAACATGTTTCGAAACATCAGGCAGCAAATATTTTAAGCGATTTTGCAAAGAATTAATCAGTCATTTAACTGATCGGGTTTTCTCCACTTCTCTTCTCCGTGCTCTCCGTGTCTCCGTGGTGAACCCCTCTTCGATCAGGTCGCGATACAACGCCCCGACAAGGCCCCAGCTCATGTGACGCTTAACGTGGTCCCGGGCCCATTGCCGAGGGTGGCGCGCGCCTGTGGGTTCGAGGCCAGATCGAGCAAGGCGCGGGAGAGTTGCTCGTCCCCCGTCGGCCCCCAGGAAATCTTGCAAACAGCCTGGTCGGGATAATCGCCGAAGGTGCCGACATCGTTGACGATGGTCGCGACTCCCGAGCGCAAGAGGTCGATCAGGGCCGCGGAGGTCTCGCCGTTGGTCGGCGGCCGTCGCAACGCCAGGCCGATGTCGGCGACGTCCAAAAGATTCTCGAAGTCTTCGTTGCAAGGTCGGCCCAGGAACCGCACGTGGGCACCCAACCCCAGCGATTCGGCGTGGGCACGCACGGCGCCTCCGGTCAGGTCCTGGCCGACGAAGACCAGCAACGCGTTCGGATGGGCCTCGGCGAGCGGGCGAAACGCCGTGACCGATTCGAGGTTCAGCTTGGACTCGTGCAGGATGCCGAAGCTGGCGACGATCAGCGCATCCGCGGGCAACCCGTAGCGGGAGCGGGTGGCGCCGCGTCGGGCCGGTTCGACAACGCGCGGCGACGCTCCCAGGGGGATGAACGCCGTTCGATCGTGATAGGTCGGCAGGGTGGCACGAACCTGATCGCGGCACCAGGGCGAATGGACGACCACGCGGCGGGCATGCTCGAAGATGCGCCGGTTCATTGACAGCCCGCGGCGCGTCAGGGCCTCGTGAACGCCCCCATCTTCGAGGGCAAGGCGGTCGAGGTCTTCGAGAACCTCGCATGCCCGGGTCGGGTGGTTGTGTTCCAGTTCTCGCGCGAAGGCGTCGTGGGCGCGGTCCGGCGCGAGTCGTCCGGCATGACCATGATGGAAGCCGGCCAGGCAGTAATCGTGCAGAGTGACGAGTCCCGGATAGGCCCGCAGTAGGTCGTACACGAAGTGGTGATAATACGAATTGCCCATTTGGTAAAGGATGCCGCGATAGCCGAGGGTCGCGGCGCGGCGGGCGAACGAGCGGTGATCGAACAGGCCGACACCGCGTGTCTCGTGACCGAGGTCGGGGACATACCCCGTGTCATGGTACAGATCAATGTGATAATGCGTGTGCAGCTCGCGGACGAGCCGGACGGCGTGATCGGCGATGCCTGTTCGCTTGGGTGGCCAGGGCGAGACGACCGCGATTCGGTCGCGAGGGCGGCTCGCCCCGTCGACCCGCCGCCGGCGGTTCCGGGGAGAAACCTGCGAGCCGAGGCCCTCCAGGGTTGCGAGGGCCCGCGCGCTACGTCGTCCCAGGAGAAGCGGCGTGCCCGTTCGAGGCCGCGGTCTCCGAGTTCCCGAGCATACGAGGGACCGTCGAGGAGCCGACGTAGGCCGTCGGCGATGTCGGCGTTGTCGTCGACGTTCGCCAGGATGGCGGCATCGCCGGCCACCTCGACCTGCGACGAGTTGTTGCCCGCCAGGACCGGGGCGCCACAGAGCATCGCTTCGAGGATCGGCAGGCCGAACCCTTCGTATAGGGAGGGGAAGACGAAGGCGGCGCAACGCTGGTACAGGACGCGAAGGTCCTCGTCGCGGACCTCGCCGGTCAGGACGACCCGGTCGGTCAGGCCCCGCGCGTCGGCGCGGCGACGCACCTCGACCGCCTCGGGGCCGGTCAGGGCACACGTGACGACGACGCGATGGGCCCGGCGCAGGGGCTCGGGCAGCATCGCGAAGGCATCGAGGAGACCGTCGAGGTTCTTGCGCTCGTCGGTGCTCGCCAGGCAGAAGACGAACGGGCCGTCGAGCCCCAGACGATCGAGCACGGCGCGAATCGGCAGGTGCCGGTTCGGTTCGGTCGGGGCGGAAGAACGTAGGGTCGCTCGCCCCACCGATCGCGACGATCCGTTGCGACGACAGGCCGAGCAGCCCGCGGGCGTCCGCGGCGGTTGCCTCCGAGATGCCCAGCAGGGCGTCGTAGGTGCGCAGCCGCTCCAGGTTGCGATAGAAGCGCATCGCCACGGGAGCATAGGTCAGATACCGCTCCTGAAACAGGAACGGGATGAGGTCGTAGAGCACCGCGGCCAGGGGCGGGCCGGACAGGGAGCGAGGCGGCGGGTCGTAGTCGCGATGGAGTTCCAGCGGGCTGAGGATCAGCAGGGCATCGAGCTGGTCCGGGTTCTGGCCCGCCCGACGAGCGATGGGGGTGCCGGCGGTCGGCCCCGGTTCAAGGCGACGGACGTCCGCGTTCGGGGCGCGGGGAACGCCGTCGATGGGGAGATCGTCGTGGGCATACAGGAGAAACTCATGCTCGGCGCCGGCGCTGAGCAACGCGGTGAGCAGGCTACGGCCGTAGCGGCCGATGCCACGCCCCCGGCTCTCGGCCGACTGAATCCCCAGCATGTCGATCCCGAACCGCAACGGAGTCCTCCCTCCTGGCGTCGTTTCAGCCGGCTTGATGCGCGGCGACGTACTGATCGACCACCTCGGCGATCGGCCCGTCGGCGACGACCTCGCCCTTGATCATCCAGATCCCTCGCGAGCAGAGCTCCAGCAACGAGGGCAGGTCGTGCGAGACGATCACCACGAGGTTCGAGCGGTCGAGCAGGCTCTTGATGCGCTCCTTCGCCTTGTCCTGGAACGCGGCGTCCCCGACCCCCAACGACTCGTCGATCATCAAGATGTCCGGGTGGATCTCGGTGGCGATGCCGAAGGCCAGCCGGACATACATGCCGCTCGAATAGTACTTGAGGGGGAGCTTGGCGAACTCGCGCAGGCCGGTGAACTCGAAGATGCCGTCGACCTTCTTCTCCATCTCCTTGCGAGCGAAGCCGAGCATGGCGCCGTTGAGCAGGATGTTGTCGTAGCCGGACAGCTCGGGGTTGAACCCGGCCCCCATCTCGATCAGCGGGGCGACGTTCCCGCGGATCGACAGGCTACCCGAGGTCGGCGGATAGATGCGCGCCATGAGCCGCAAGAGGGTGCTCTTGCCGGCCCCGTTGTGGCCGATGATGCCGACCCGCTCCCCCTTCTGGAACTGGAGGCTGATGTTTCGCAGCGCCCAGAATTCCTCGGCGGGGCGGGGGTTCTCGCGTTTCAGGAGCATGTCGATGACTGCCCGCTTCAGCGAGTAGCTCTTGTCGTAGTAGCTGATGAACTTCAGCGAGACGTCGTTCAGCTCGATCGGCGGCGGCTCCGGGATCGTGTCGAAGCGCGCGTGACGCTGGGAGGGCCTGGCCTGCTCCGTGATCTCAACCGGGGCCGCCGCCATGGCGGTGCCGGTGCCGGTGTCCGTATCGGTCTGGGTCATGGTGCCCTCGGATCAGAGTCGGAAGATGAGCTTGTCTTCGTATGACTTGAACGCCGCGTAGCCGACGCCCAGCGTCGCCGTCGCGATTCCGACCGCCATCCCGAACGTGGCCAGGTCGGGCCACTGGCAATCCTGGATCACCACCTGAAACATCCGGATGAACGGGTAGGCCGGGTTGAGCCAGAACCGCCATTGAACGTCCGCGGGAAAGAGGCCCAGCTCGTAGATAATCGGCGTGGCGAAGTACCAGGCTTGCAGGAAGACCCCGACCAGGTGGCTGCAGTCGCGAAAAAAGGTGTTCGCGGTCGCCACGATGAGGCTCAGCCCGAGCGTGAACATCGCGAAGAGCAGCGTGGCGACGGGCAACATCAGCAAGGGCAGTGAAAACCGCGCCCCCAGCGGGATGAGCATGAGGAACATCGCGGCCATCGAGAGCACGAACGTCACCAGGCCGATCAGGAGCCGCACGAGCGGGAAGACCAACTTGGGGAGGAAGATTTTTCGGATCAGCCCTTCGTTCTGAATGATGCAGAAGGCGCTGTCGCTGACGGTGGTGCTGAAGAGGATCCAGGGCACCATGCCGGCGAAGAGGTGAATCGCGTAGTCCTTCGCGTCCCCCCCCCGCATGAGGACCTGTGAGAAGACGAGCGTCAGCGTGGCCATCATCAGGATGGGGTTGACGAGCGTCCAGAGGAACCCGAGCAGCGAGCGGTGATAGCGAACCCGCAACTCCTGAACGACCATGTTCTGGATGACGGCCCGGAACCGGACGAGTTGCCGGATGTCGTCATGGACCGTGGCCAGCCAGCGCGCCGGGGCAATGTTCGCGGCGGGCGGGGGGAAGAACTCCGCATGAGGAGGCGTGACGCTCGTCCGTGTATCCATGGATCTCGCTTCATCCGTGAAAGGTCGATCCGGCGGCCCCTCGGGGCCGCTCCCACGCCGCCGAGGTCGATCGTCCGTGATCGCCCCAAGACCGGCCGTCATCCCCGTCAAAACCCGGTAGTACACCCGTCGGGAACGGGGATCGGTCGGGATCTTATCAGGTTCCCCGGATCGGGAAAGGCCAAATCGACCCATCAGCCAGGTCGTCAACGACGAACCGCGTCGCGACGCGCATCCAGGGCCAGCGCCGATTGAACGACATCTTCGAGGATCGGCTCGTCGGGCCGCGGGAGATAAGCCGAAAGTGCGGCCCATGCCGTCTCGGGGGGGTGGGTCGCGAATCGGGGATGGGCCCTGCGCCGGGGCCGATCCAGTGGGCCAGCTCCTCCGAGAGCACGGTCGCACCCTGTCGATCGAGATGGGCGGGGTCGGTGAACACCCCGATCGGATAGCCCGCGTGTCGGGCGTCCAGCAGAAGAACCTCCGGATGTTCGGCCAGGATGCTTCGAACGAACGCCTCGTAGCGTGCCTCGTCTTGGCTACGGTCCGTCATCGCCTGGAGTTCGGGGGAGAACGGCGGCATCAACCACACGACCCGGATGCCGTGTAACGTCGCGAGGTCGAGAAACCGACGAAGGTACCGGACATTGATCGGGTGCGGCCGCCAATGGTTCAACGCGCGTTCCGCTCCCTCCGCCACGGCGACACCTTCCGAGCGGCCGTTCGACGCATTGACCACGGCCCCCCGGTTCCGTCTCCAGTTGCGTTGCAGGATCGTCTTGGAGGCGCGCGTCTCGGGGGTCGTTCCGTCGAAGGCCGCCACGATTGCCTCGCGCACACCGAGCCGCCAGCGGATCGTCGGCAAGGCGCGTTCCGCGAGATAACGGGCGAACAGGCCGGTATCGCCGTTCTCCAGCGCCATCTCGATCGCGTCGCGAAACCCGAGCACCTCGGCCCAGGGGTAGGGTGTCGCCTCGTTGCCCGGTGCGGTGACGAGCTTGTTCCGCTCGAAGTCGACGACGATCGCTGTCGGCCTCGCGCCGTGGTGCAACGTCCGGCGGAGCAGGGCATGGCTCGCCGGGATCGGGCCGCCGAAGAGGGCCAGGTTGAACGACGGCCGGCCGGTGCGGGCCTCAAGGATGCGCGGCTGAACGCCGAACTTGACGAGGCTGTCGCCGAAACAGAGCACGTCGGCTTTTGTGGCCTGGCGGGCGGCCGCGGTTCGAGCCGTCCGCCAGTCGAGGGCCCCGGTGGCGGCGAACTCCAGGCCGTGACGCCCCACCTGCGCCTCGACCGCGATCACCATGGCCAGCGCGCCGATCAACCCGAGCGGTATCCGTCCGCGTCGTCGGTCGTTTCCGGCCATCGTCTCAACCCTCCCGCGCGGAACCTCAGCCCTGGACGATCCCTCGGAGGATATCAGGTCTGCCGATCGCGCGAAGGGCGATCGACGGCGGTCGCCCGCTGCCACCAAGAAGGTCAATCATTGTTGGGGTGCGGGTTGAGCGACCGGACGGCGATCCTCGATGCCATGCGGACCTTCTGGTCGGTGCTGAGCTTATCGATGTAGGCACCCTTGAGCGCGTCGAGCCA
Organism: uncultured Isosphaeraceae bacterium; assembly: GCA_963779675.1. Lineage (GTDB taxonomy): Bacteria > Planctomycetota > Planctomycetia > Isosphaerales > Isosphaeraceae > CAVZZM01. The sequence goes on along the minus strand of CAVZZM010000004.1, from coordinate 23,468 downwards.
ACGGATGTCGCGACCCTCGTAACGGATGACGACGCGGGTCAACACCGGGCCGGGGGCTGCCAGGGCGCGGCGGATGCCGGGGACGATGTCGGCGTTCGTGCCGATGCAGTTGTACGCCAGTCGCAGGCCGCGGGCCATGCCGGCGAAGTCGAGCCGGGCGATTTCCGTCGCCGTGGTTCGCCGGTACGTGGGTTCCTGGAGCATCTGCATGTAGTGATAGGCGCCGTCGTCGAGGACGAAGAACTTGACCGGCAGGCACATCCGCGCGGCGGTGGAGGCCTCCAGCCCCGACATCAGGAAACAGCCGTCGCCGGTGACACAGGCGACCGGGCGGTTGGGCTGCATCCGCTGGGCGCCGATGGAGGCCGGCACGGCCCACCCCATGCTCTGGTTGTTCGACGGGGTGAAGAAGCGCCGGGGACCGCAGGCCTCGATGGCCTCGGTCGCCCAGTGGACGGACGCCGTCACGTCCACGAACACCCAGGCGTCGGGACCGAAGACCGGCCGCAGGTTGGCGAGGAAGACCATCGGGTCGACACCGCCCTTGACCTGCACCTCGTTGTAGTTGCAGCGGTCCACGGCCTTGCGCTCGGCGATCCGCCGCCAGAGGCTCGGGTTCGCGGGGCGTCGGATCGCGCGGGAGTCGGTGAGGAGGCGGTCGAGGAACAGTCGGCTGTCGGCGTTGACGCAGACAGACGTCGGCACGTTGCGGCCGAGGTTGCGCGGGTTGGCGTCGACGTGGATCAACCCTTGCTTCTCGGGCAGGGCGAAGTTCGCCGTCGAGTTCTCGCTGAAGCGGACGCCGACGGCGAGGATCAGGTCCACGTCCTTGTGAAACGTCGTCTCGGCCGCACGGGTGCCCTGGGCCCCGTAGCCCCAGCCGACGGCGAGCGGGTGGTTCTCGGGGATCGCTCCCTTGCCGCTGACGGAGGTCGCCACCGGCGCCTGCAAGGTCTGGGCAACCGCGACCAGGCTGGGGCTGGCGTCCATGCAACCCAGACCGGCATAGATGCCGACCCGATATCGGGGGTCGGCCAGCAGGCCGAGCGCGCCGTCGGTAGGCGGCCTCGTCGAACGGGCGGGGCAGGGGGGGCGGTGGCGGTTCGTCGTAGTCCCAGGTCTGGGAGTAGAGGTTGTAGGGGATGACGACGCAGGCCGGGCCGGGCTCGCCGCAACGGGCGACCTGGAAGGCCCTATGGATCGCGCCGGGGATCTCGGCCTGGTGGCGGACCTCGATGACTTCCTTGCACACCGGTTGCAGGAGGGCGGCGTTGAGCAGGCCGTGGACCTGGCCGACCGGGGCGCTCGGGCGCGGTCGATGTCGGTGACGATGCCGACGATCGGCACGCTGTCGTAGAGGGCCTCGCCGATGCCCGTCAGGGTGTTGGTGACGCCCGGCCCCGGCACGACAGCGAAGACGCCGACCCCACCCGTGACCCGCGCCGAGGCGTCCGCCATCACGCTCGCCGATGCTTCGTGGGTCACGAGCATGTAGGCGAGCCCCTGGCCCTTCATCACGTCCCAGAGTTCATTGTTCTGGGCGCCGGGGACACCGAAGACGCAACGGGTTTGCTCGACCTGAAGGGCCACGACGGTCGCCTGCGCCCCGGTCATCGTGCCTCGCACGGCACCTTGCACGGGTATCGGCGCCGGGGGCGTCACCGGGTCGGGCCACGGGAAGGTCCCCGGGCCGGGGACGACGACCGGCCCTCCGTTGGGCGTCGGAACCGGCGGGGCCCTGGGACGCCAACGGGAAGCGCGGGGGCCATCGGTTGCGGCAACGGTTCCAGGGCGGAGGGAAGCGCCCCTCCTGACCGTCGGCACGTCGAGCGGCGAGGGACGAGGCCCCCAGCGCCCCGAACAACCCCAGGGCGGTGCGGCGATTGACGTTCAACGGGTCTCCTCCCCGTTCGGGCGGCGCGGCGGGGGCAACCTCCTCGACGTCCCTCGGGACGTGTCACCCCAGGGTTACACGAGCGATCATCGCTCGTATCGTCGCGCCCGGCGTCGAGCCGACAGCCCGTGCGACCCGCCCAATGGTGACCCGCGTGCATAACGCCGATAACCCGCAAGGTCGTCGCGGGCGCGGGCCCTCTCCGCAATCTCGGCAAGGTCGCCGAGTCGACGACGTGCCCGAGGCCCTTCGGGGACGTGCCCGTTGCCGCGCATCGGACACGGCGACTCCGCCCCGGTCAGCCGCCGAACGATTGGCCTCAGGGTATCTCGCGCCCGTCCACTAAAGGGCCCGTCGGCGATCACGTCGCCATCCGCCCGGGTGGCCAGCGCGCCAGCTTCGCAACGAGATGGTTTCCCGGGCGAATCGCACCGACCCATCGAGCAGCAAGATATGCACCCCGCCCGGGTGAGCGCTCCGGGCGGTCACACAACCGTCCCCCAGCACTCGACTCGGAGAGATCCACCATCCCAGATTACAGTCCGGACCGTCCCAGTTCGGGGACGTGATGTGGTTGTAGAAGGTGTCGCAAAAGTCGGCGTTGATCCATTTTTCGCCCGCCAGGGTCCAGAAGCTGGGGGGACGGCCCCGCGGGGTGTCGCAGACATTCAGAACGTCGTCGCTGTCTTTCGGGGAGCGCAGGAGCAACAGGCGACTGTTCCAGATGTCGCGCCGCGGCTGGAACGACCCCGGGTCGCCCCCGCCTCGAAGCCGCTCGCTGAAGCCGACGGTCTGGCTCAGGCCGTCGCGAATCTCCTGGGCTGACAGGGCCTGGAGTAGCGGGAAGGCCCCATTCGAGAACGGCCTGTCGATGACACGCGGGTCGGACCCCGTACACAAACGATAGTTGACGCCGGGGACCAGGGCACTCCGATCCGAAGGGCAGAGGAACTGGTTGACGACCGTCGCCGCGGCCGTCCGGTTCCCGGGTTTCGTGGATTGCGGCGGCATATGAGGGAGTGTGAGGGGGATCGACCAGGTGATGTTGAGGCTGTGGTACAGGGGGGCCTGGTCGAGGTAGGGCAGGAGGAGCGTATGCGCGGAGATCGGCGATACGGTGCCATAGGGCATCCCGCGGTCGTCGCGACCGTGCGGGAGCGCGCCCGGGGGGAAATGGCCCGACGCGGCGTGGTGACTGGACAGCGCCACGCCGATCTGTTTCAAACGATTGGCGCACTCCACGCGACGGCTCGCTTCGCGCGACGCCTGGACGGCCGGCAGGACGAGGCCGATGAGAAGGCCGATCACGGCGAGGACAACCAGCAACTCGATCAGGGTAAACCCGGATCGTTGAACGGTTTGCTGTTGCATCGTCATGGTCGTTCGTCCCCACGGGAAGGGCCGTGTGCGATGAGGGCGGAGTCAGGACGCATGACCTCGCCGAGGAGGTGTTCCGTCGGCTCGATCACGAGGCCCGCCGGGCGCGGGGAGCGGTCCACATCCCCACGTCCGATCCCGGTGGGCCCCGGAGGCTGGCAGCCGACGAGGGTCAGGGCCCCGGCCAGCAGCGCGAGACTGGTCGCCACGACCGGACGCGCCCCTTTACGAAGCCAGGCGTTCGCGATGCGCCCGAGAACCGCCAGCAGGACGATGACCGCGGCCGCCACGCCGGCCCTCCATGCCCAGGCGACTCGCGACCTCCAGCGCGTGATCAATTCCTCGGTCGCGAACGGCGACGGCCCGATCAGGAGGGCGTTCCCGGTCCAGGATTGCTGAAACGTGTCGATGGGCAAGGCATAGGAGCGAGGCGGATCGACAATGTGGGCCTCGCCGTCCTGGACGTCGTAGAGCACCACGAAATGCTGGGGCTCCATCAGGGCGATGCACGCGAAGGTTTCGTCCCGCGCGCGCAGGTTCTCCAGGTTCGTCCGCACGGCGATCGTCTGGCCCCGGCCTGTCGCGCCTGGCGATTCAGCGCGGCCATTGAGTAGCCCTCGCCGCCGGCAGGCCCGAGGGCCTGCTCCAGTTCCGCGAGCGATTCCGGCGCGAACCCCATGGTCCGTAGGGCGACATACAGGCAATAGCTGCCACACCGGGGGTCGTCCCGCGGACCAACGGCCCGCGCCGGGAGCGGCGTGAGGGCCAGGATGAGCAGTCCGGTCCTCATGGCGAGTGGATTCATGGTCGCGCGAACCCCCGTGAGCCGACGATCTCCGACAACCGGCGGAGGGTTTCCTCGTCAACCGCCGGTGTGACCGGCCCCCCCGGCACGGGCCCACCGGCCATCGCTGGACAGATCATCAATCTTGTTGCCAGGTCCAGCCAGGCTCAGGAAGTGCTCCGGGGTGAACACGCGATCGGGAACCGCGCCGAGCCGGACGTTCCGGGACCGCAACCGATAGATGCTCGCGACCTGGTTCGGCCGCCCGGGCTCGCTCTTGATCTGCTCATAACTCTCAAGAACCCACGCGTCGCCGATCCGTTTCCAGTTCAGCGTCGTTTCCTGGTTCGCGTACTTCGGCCGGCCGGCCCGATAGGACACATGGATCGGGTTGCCGGACGCCTCCAGTGAGAAATCGATCTCAGCGACACCACCATCCCCGTCGCGCCGGACCTGCCTGATGATTCCCGGACGGACCTCCTCGAACTCGACGGTCGCGGGTGGATCGGTGGCGGGCAGGGGCAAAAGGCCCACCATCTCGGGCCAGGGTCGTCCCGCCGAGGGGGGGCAGCACCGAAGCCAGAGCTTGAACGGATTCAACTGGAGCAGCGGGTTGCTGGAGGCGCGGGCGATGTCCCGAACCTGAACCCGCTTCGATTCCGGATTGTAATACATGGTATATGTTTTGCCCTTGAGACGTCAGGCCCAGGGCTGCTTGTCGAGCGGACGGCCGCTTTCCGGCCGCCCGTTAATGACGAGGTACGGGTCGTGGAACTTCAATCTCGTGAGCTCCAGGTCCCCATGCCACGAGACCTCCGCGCGAACCTCGGTCGGTCCCTTCTCGGCCTTGCCGACCAGGTGCTCGATCTCGAGTTCCGCTTCGCCCTGTTCCAGGGCCGATTGATTGGCGATCTGGGCGTCGCGCAGGATCTCGATCCAGGGCCCATCGAGCCCGGCGAAACCAAGGGCACAGATCAACAGGACCATGGCTCAGGAACTCCGGAGAGGGACGACGGAGCGGATCCGGATCGTGTCATCGGATCGAGTGTGGTGGGATCGCACGACCGAGGACCATCATGGAGCCCCGGGAAACGGGGACAGGCACCTCGAAGCCTCGGAGCCAGTCCCCCGTTTCCCCGATGAACCACGCCGGGACGTCTCCTGCGGGACAGCCACGGAATGACAGGCGATTCAGGCGCAGTCGTCGCCGCAACTTATTGGAGTGCTCGCCTTGACATAAGAACCCTCTTGTGGGTGCGTTTCGGCTCCGGAAGCTGCCCGAGGTTGTGCAATAGGGCCAGCTTCGCCACTTTCGCCGTCCGAAATCCGTACGACTTTCTCGTCACCAGTTTCACCTTGTTGTTCAGACCCTCCACCGCTCCCGACGAAATCGCCCCGCGGGCTCGGAACCAGTTCAAGATCAACGGCTGATGATTCCTCAGGGTACGAGCCACCTTCTTCATCGGCTCCAGTCGCGATCGCATCACCCGACGCGTCCACTCGTCCAGGAACTTCCCCGCCCAGGCAGCCCTCTTGTACTCCCAGAACCGCTGGAAATCCTCGCATTGCAAGTATGCTCGCATCGTCCTCAGGTTGTACTTCAACAGCTCCTTCATCTTCACCGTCTGCTTGTCCGTCAGGTTCTCGGGTCGCTTCAACAGGCACCACCGCGACTTCTTCAACACCGGCTCGTAGCCGTCCTTCACCAGCTTCTTTGCCTCCTCCGCCCGGATCTCGTCCAACGCCTTGCCGAATTGCTGCATGACCTGGAACCGATCCAGCACGTGAACCGCATGACCCAACCGCTCGCGGATCACGTTGAGGTAGGGCTTCCACATGTCGCTGCACACGAATCGCACCCCCTGACAGACCGGCTTCCCCAGGCCGTCCAGGCAGACCCGCAAGCTCACCTCGGTCCGGTGTTCCGCCACGGCCAGGAGCCGCTTCGTCGCCCCGCTGATGTCGTAGACCAGCGTCATATACGTGTGCCCGCGTTGCCAGGCGATCTCGTCGATCCCCAGGGCCGTCACCCCGCTCAGGTCGCGGTGGGCCAGGCCCCACTCGACGGCGTGTTCCACCGCCCGGCGAACGCTGTCCCACGAGGTGCGAAAGATCGTGCCGACCTCGCTCCAGCTCAGCCGCTTGGCCCAGCTCGCCAGATACCAACGGTAGGCCGTCGTCAGTTGGTTCTTGCCGTCGCCCCAGGGGACCACTTCCACCGTCACGCCGCACCGCTGGCAATCGACTCGGCGCATCCGGTAGGCCAGGAAGACGATTATCCCCCACAACGGGACGAACTCGAACCGGCGCTCCTCCAGGCGATCGTAGGGGCGGCCCTGCTTCAGGCACCCGGAGCAATACGGGCGACTGTTCTTGCGGGCGACCATCTGGACGGCCAAGGCCGGCCCGCCGTCCTGCTCGACGAGTTGGGCGTCCCCGTAGGTGAAGGACTTGAACTTCTCGACGCGATTGAGGATCGTCTGGATACGCATCCTGGGGCATTCCTGGTGTTGATGAAGCGTGGTAACTCCATCTTGACCGGAGGGTGTCCCAGGGTGCGATCTTTTCCCTCAAAAGCCTCTTCCTCTTCAGATCAAGCACCACGGATTCTCCGAGAGCCTGACATAAGAACCCTGTGCATCGCAAAATCCCTCGATCGGGTCCCAGAAGCAGCCATAATACAGAAGACACGGGGCGGGTGGCGGTGGCGCCAGGCAGTTGTGTCCTAGTACAAGACTTACACAATCTTCGAGGTTGCTGTCAGTGGGCTGCTCATATTGTGTCTTTCCGGTACAATCCTTTCGTCGGGAAGGAGTGTTCGACCGGAGGGTTCCGCAAGCCTAATTGCGATCCCTATTGGATGAACATAAGGAGAAGGGAGGGAGTCAAGTAAAAAATTCTGGCTTGTTCAGGATTTCACAATCTCCGCTCAGGGCGTCGACCATTCCAACTCGATCAAGCCAACGGGAGGGGCGTTTCGGATTGCTGCTTACCGAGGATCCCCGGGGGTCGATTCGGGGATCGGGGTGGGTTGGAACTCCCCGGCCGGTTTCGGCTCCTGGGCGTGACCGCGGGGATCGGTGAGCGTCGGCAGTTGCTCGGCGGCACGGGCCTCGACTGGATCGAGGCCCTCGAAGAGGCCGTGGGCGCGCAGGTCGAACGAGCGGCGCGGGCGGCCTTCCGGGTCCAGCCGCTGGTCGCCGTTGTGCAGGCACCAGCCGGCGGCACCGCCCTTGAGGGCGCCTCGCAGATCGGTCAGGTAATCGTCCAGTTCCGGCTCCCAGCGCGCGAAGCCGCGGCGGAACGGCTCCTGGTAGTGGACCGGCACGACGCGGGACAGGTCCTTCATGGCCTGGAGGTAGGCCTTCGTCTGCTGTTCGGTCTGAGCGGCCGATGCTTCGGTTCGGGGGCGGTGGGGGGTGATGAAATCGACGCCGGCGGTATCGACGTAGAATTTCAATTCGTCGAGTGGAATGTCCCCGGCGTGCGAGACCGTGACGAGGCGGTCGGGATCAACCTGTCGAACCAGTTCCCGGAGGAGTTTCAACTCCTGGAAGCCGGTGTGTCGCTTGTCGTTGATGTTGTGCTCGTTGGAGAGGTCGAGATACCAGTTACGCAGGGGCTTCAGCTCGATGACGAGCGTCTCGACGGCGCGAGCCAGGTCATCTCGTTCCTGAAGCCGAGGAGGGCCGGTGACACCATTTCCTCGCGAGAGGGTCACGTCGACGACGATCCCGCGACGGTCGGCCTCCCGCAAGAGACTACGGAGCCTCTCCAGGTAGGGTTGTCGGGGCTGGCCGTCGGTCTCGACGGCCGAGACGTCGTTCTGGAACGCGGCCCAGGTTGCCCAGACGCGCATCCAGTTGTAACCCCGACGCGCCATCTCATCGAGGTCGCGTTGCAACGACTCGTCCGGTTCGCCGAGGGCGCTGTAGGCGCTGATGCCCAGCAGGAACCGGGGCGTGCCGTCGATCGTGAACCGCGTGCCCCGGGTGCCCAGTTCGGTGGCCGTTGCCACACGTGCCGGTGTCCCGAGAACCAACCCTAGAAAGAACATTGCGAGCACGGAACCAGGCCGCTGCATCGGTCACCTCCCGTTGTGCGTCTCGAACCTGCGAGGTTCGCCCGCGAGGCATGCCCTGGCGTCGGGATCGAGTCGCGTCGAGCCGACGTACCCCGGACCGTCGCGGAGCCCTTGCAACCCGTGAGCAGCTTTCGTGCCCGGGCCCTCAGCGTCTGTCCTAGAAGTGGGAGGGCGAGGCTCCGGCCGAGCCGCGGTCCCCGCCAGGAGCGGCTCGGCTGGAGCCTCGCCCTCCCGGCAGCCCCCCTTTCGTAACAGGCTCTCAACGACCCATTTCGTCCGCGACACAGTTTCGCAGGGTGCCGACCCCTTCCAGCTCGACTTCCACGATGTCCCCCGACTTCAACACCGAGGTCGCGCCCGGCGTGCCGGTGAAGATCAGGTCGCCCGGCTCCAGCGTGACGTGCTGGCTCGCCCAAGAGACGATCTGGGGCACTCCGTAGAGCAGGTCGCTGGTGTTCCCCTCCTGCTTGACCTCGCCGTTAAGGCGGAGCCGGAGTTGAAGATTGTCATAGTCGATGCCCGAGACGATGATCGGCCCGACCGGCCCGAAGGTGTCGTGGCCCTTGGCGCGCCACCACTGAAGGTCGTCCTCTTGCCAGTCGCGAGCCGAGACGTCGTTGCCGCAGGTGACGCCCAGCACATACCGCATCGCGTCCTCGACCGGCACGTCCCGCGCGCGCTTGCCGATCACGAGCACCATCTCGGCCTCGTAGTGAACGTCGTTCGAGCCGGCCGGCAGCACGATGGTCCCGCCGTGACGCACCAGGCACGAGGGAACCTTGAAGAAGATCTCCGGCACCCTGGGAGTCGGCCGGTCGCCCAGATGACTCTTGTAGTTCAGGCCGACCGCGAGCACCTTCGAGGGCTGGCAGGGGACGAGCAGATCCACGTCGGCGAGCCCGTAGGTGGCGCCGGTCCTGGTCCAATCGCCGAAGGGGGTTCCGTCGATAACGTGGACCGTGTCGTCCTCGACGACGCCATAGGCGATGACCTCACCCGCGCGAAAGCGAGCGAATCGGATAAACTCCGCGCGGTCATCACCCCGGGCCAGGCCCGTTCCCGCGAGCAGAGCGAGCAGGAGCGAGCAGGAGAACTCGGGCCGATCGGCGTGTGGTCCGTTGCGTGGCGATCATGGGAACGGGCTTTCTGGAAAGGTGATCGACCGAGATGTCGGTGTTGGCCGCGCGGAACGGCGGCAGCGACTCGACGGGGAGATGTGGTCCGAACGTTCGGGACACGCGAACCCTCGCGGGATGCGGTCCGATCGGCTTGCTGGGTCGCCAGGGCGTGGGACGAGGCTGTTGTGAGGGGCGGAAACCGCGTCGACCCTCGTCCGACCCGATGTGTCGCGACCCGACAACGGGCAGTCTGACGGGCGCCGGTCGTTCTGTCAATCCGCCAGGGTCGTAAAGTCGGCATGGTTCTCGACTTGCCGGTTGGGGTTGCCCGAGTGGAGGGCACCGCTACAATCCGTCCCGGGACCAACTGGTTGAGAACTGGATTTCCTCGATGCCCCGCGTCGCAAACCATTCGCAGACTCCGACGCGAAGGGATTCGCCCGATGTCCGGCCGATGGTCTCGCATTCGTAAGTTCGCCGTCCGTGGCCTTTTAGGGCTGGTCGTCCTCCTCGGTCTGTTCGTCGGCGTGCGCTGGTGGACGGGCAACCTGGGCGTCATCCATCCAGGGACGTTCTATCGATCGGGCCAGCTCACGGCACGAGGTCTGAGCCGGACGATCGAGCGTGTCGGGGTTCGCACGGTCCTGAACCTCCGGGGCAGCAATCCCGACGAGCCCTGGTATCGAGCCGAGCGGGCGGCGACCCTGGCCGCCGGCGCCACCCAGATCGACGTGGCGATGGCCTCGAACCTCTGGCTCTCTCGCGATCAGGCGCTCATGCTCGTCGAGGTCCTGGAGACCTGCGAGACGCCCGTGCTGGTCCATTGCCAGTGGGGGGCCGAGCGAACGGGCCTGGTCGCGGCGATGATCGAACTGTTGCGCGACGGTGGCTCGCTGGAGTCGGCCCACGCCCAGTTTCGCCCGTTTTACCTGTTCTTGCCGATCAAGGACGGGTTGGTCATGCAGGCCCATCTGGACCGCTACGAGGCGTATCTCGCCTCGACCGGTCTGAGCCATTCCCCCCGGGTCTTCCGGCACTGGATCACCGAGATTTATGAGCCAGGCTCACCCAGCCGCGAGGAATGGCCCTACGACCCGTACCCCCTGGCGCTGATCACCAGGCCCCCTGAACCGAGGCTCGCGGTTCGTCCGGGCTCGAAAAATCGTCTTTCCAGCCCGTCGAACGAGGCCGTATCCTCGCAACGTGTGCGTTGAGAGGCGATCCGGAACGATGGGTTCCGCCCGGAATCGCCAGGACATGGCCCGACGGAACACGCGGACCAGGCGATTCCCCTCCTCGACGCAAGGACGGAGATCGGTGCCATGCCGGAGACGGACAGCCACGAGATTACCATCCGCGTTCGCTATGCCGAGACGGACCGGATGGGCCTGCTGCACCACGCCAACTACTTCGTCTACTTCGAGATGGGTCGGACCGAACTGCTCCGCCAGCGCGGGGTTTCGTACCGGGACGTGGAAGATGCCGGCCATCTGCTGGTGATCGTCGACATCGGCTGCAAGTTCCGCCGTCCCGCGTACTACGATGATCTGTTAACCCTGCGCACCACTGTCGCCCGGGTGACGCACGTCAAGATCGTCCACAGCTATCAGCTCCTTCGAGGCCAGGAACTGCTGGCGGAGGGACACTCGACGCTCGCCTGCGTCGATCGTGAGGGACGCCCCCAGAAGCTGCCCGAGTTGCTGATCTGACGAAATCGGGGCGGTTCGACGCCGCTCAGTCCTTTCCCTCGATCGTCCCACCGAAGAACGATTCCGCCTCGGCGACGACATCGTGAAGCACCTGCTCGGCGTCCGGTTCGGTCAGGCCGATCAGCGTGCGCGCAAGGTCGATCTGGCGGTGCTCCTGGGGGGTGACCCGGCGATCGGCCACGGCGCGGCGGATCAACATCGTGAACTCCTCGCGCTGGCGATTCCGAACCCACTCGTCGTCGAAATTCAACGCGGCGGCCTCCTGGAGCAGGTTGTCCCACTGGGGCTCGGACTCGGGGAGCCCGTCGAGGACGGAACGGAGCTTGCCGCGCCCACTGTGTCCGGTCGTAATCGGTGGTTTGCGGTGGAGCGGCCATCTCGTCGGGATCGGCCACCGGCGCACGCCCGTCGGGGAACTCCGGGTGCGACGTGTCGCTCAGTCCCCAGGCTTCCAGCAAGCGCATACGGTCGGAGTTCGTTCGATCCGTACGGGCCGCCGCGCCGAATTCGGAATCATCGGAGGTCCGTAAAATTCGCCCCAATGCGTCGAAGAAGCCCATCGGTCGAACCCTCACCACCCTGGGACGGAACGCCATCCCGAAGCTGGGATGAAAACACTGCCCGTGAAACCGGTCGATGGCGGATCGGTTGACGGGGAACATGCGATCCTGGAGCAATTTCCGGTCCATTGTCGGAAGCGGACGAAAATCGCCCGCCGGGGGTTGGGCCGGTTGCCGCGAGGTTGACCCGGTCGGGACGCCGGAGGCTTGACCCGAAGGGACATACCGGGCGATGTTCAAGGGAGGCGGTGGCCTCCTTGATATCCATTGTCGAGGCGGGCCCGTTCCCCGACTCTTCTCGACCCTTTCCCAAGGAAGACGCCCCCCATGACACGTCGGCAACATGCCCTGGTAGGCTCATGCCTCGCGGCGGCTTTGATGATCGTGGTTGTCGGTGTCGCCCGGACGAACGCCCAGGAACAGGACGGGCCGCGCGTCGAGGACGACCAGGCGACCTGGCGATTCGGTCCTTGAGTTTCGCATCCTGGCGAACCGGACACATGACGCCCCGGCGATCGAGCAGGCGATGAAACCCGAGGGATTCGACAACCCGCCCGAAGGATATCGGTGGGTCAAGGTTGGCGAGGACGCCGGGGTCGAGCCCGGCGACAACGCGATCCTCCGCGAGGAGGCCGGTCAACCGTACCTTCTGGTCAAGCTGGGCCCTCCGAACTTCGGCGATCGTCACCTGGCGCGCGTGTACAGGGTCGAGGACGATCGGGAACGGCCCGCGATCGGCTTCGTGACCACCACCGAAGGCGCTGAGGCCCTTGGCACCTTGACCCGCGAACACCAGCCCGAGGACCAGGGGCAGTTCCGTTACCGGCTGGCGATCATCGTCGAGGGTGAGGTCAAGTCGGCCCCGTTCCTCTTCAATGAGATCCGGGGCGCCGGGATCATTGAGGGGCTCGACCCGGCCGATGTCGATCGCCTGCTCGCCCGGATCAAGGACCGTCTCGACCCGTTGGCGGTCGCGCAGGCCGAGGCTCGCGCATGGTTCCAGGATGCCAAATTTGGCATGTTTATCCACTGGGGCGTCTACTCGTTGCTCGGTCGCGGCGAGTGGGTCATGAACAAGGAGAAGATCTCGATCTCCGAGTACGAGAAACTGCCGTCGCAGTTCAACCCGACCGAGTTCGACGCCGAGGCGTGGGTCAAGACGGCCAGGGACGCCGGCCAGCGCTACATCACGATCACGTCGAAGCACCACGACGGGTTCTGCATGTACGACTCGAAGCTCACCGAGTACGACATCGTCGACGCCACCCCCTACGGCAAGGACCCGCTGAAGGCCCTCGCCGACGCCTGCCACACGCACGGCATCAAGCTGTTCTTCTACTACTCGCTGCTCGACTGGCACCACCCCGACTACTTCCCCCGAGGCCGGACGGGGCACGACGCGGGCCGTCCCGACGAGGGCCACTGGGACGACTATGTGTCGTACTACCAGGGGCAGGTCCGCGAACTGTGCACGAACTACGGCGAGATCGGCGGCATCTGGTTCGACGGCTGGTGGGACCGTCCCGACGCGGCCTGGGACCTGGAGGGCACGTACCGGCTCATCCACAAGCTGCAACCGGGTGCCCTGGTCGGCAACAACCACCACGTCACGCCCTTCCCCGGCGAGGATTTTCAGATGTTCGAGCAGGACCTGCCGGGCGAGAACTCGGCCGGCTTCAACAAGGCCGAGGCGACGAACCAACTCCCCCTGGAAACGTGCCTCACGATGAATCACTCCTGGGGCTACAATGCGAAGGACGACAACTGGAAAAGCCCCGAGGAGATCATCCACACCCTGCTCGGTTCCGCCGGCCGGGGCGCGAACCTGCTCCTGAACATCGGCCCCCGGCCCGACGGCACGCTCCAGCCGGAGGCGGTGGAGCGCCTCCGCGAGGTCGGCACATGGCTCGATAAGTACGGCAAGACGGTCTACGGCACCCGACGGGGGCCGGTCCCTCCCCAGAAATGGGGGGTGGTCCTCTCGAAGCGAGATCCCCGGCCGAGCCTCTTCATCCACGTCATGAAGCCGGATGGTGAGATCCGGCTCCCCGGAATCGGCCAGGGCTGGCAGGTTCGTCCCTTCGGGGGTGCCAAGGCGGTCGCCCCGACGTCCGTCGATGACGGCATCCGGTTTGTGTTGCCGGAGTCGATCCAGACGCCCATCGACACGATTCTCGTGTTGAATCCGGCGATCTATGAGGAATTCGCGCCCCCGGTCCCCGCCACACCGCCGACCGAACCACCCACCCCTCGATGAGCGGAGGCGGCGAGGTCCGAGAGAGTGTAGGAGAAGGTCCTTGTAGTAGACCCCCAATGACAAAATGGTGGGATGACAGATGACAGAAGCCCTTTGTCATCATGAATTTTTGTCATCCGTCATCCCACCATTTTAGGGCTGCCGGTCTAGTAGGGTGGGTGGAGCGCCAGCGGAACCCACCAATCCGACACGAAAGGACGGTGGGTTCCGCTGGCGCTCCACCCATCCTACGCCGAGCCAAACGCATCTCGTACACGCTTTGAGACTCGTCAAACCGGCAAGCTGGCCACGAACTCGACGAATCGTTTCGTGTCGCGCAACGGCGGCCCGTGTCCGAAGCAGACGAGGGCGGGCTCCAGGGCCGCGAGCGTGCGGGCGGAGCGGCGGTTCTCGGCGGGATCGGGCGTGAACATGGGGGGCGGTTCTCTCAGGCCGGGGGAGCCGGACAGCGGATTGATGCTGGCCAGCACGTCTCCCAGGACGAGCGACCGGTCGGATTCGCGCCAGAATGCGACGTGCCCGGCAGTATGGCCGGGCACCTCGATCACCCGGAAACCGGCGACCTCGTCCCCCTCGTGGAGCCGACGGGCGACCGCGTGCGGAGGCCCACAGGCCCGCGGGCTGAAGGCACGATTGAACCAGTGGTCCGGCATTCGGGACAGCATCAGGCCGGGCGTCTCCATCGCATCGGCGTCCGCCTCACCACACCAGAGCGGGATGCCGAACCGTTCGCAAAGCCGATGGCTTGATCCCTGGTGATCGGCGTGGACGTGCGTCAGGGCGTGCACCGTGACCCTCTGGTTCCGGAGTTGCCGCTGAATCCGCCCCGCCGCGTAGCGCGTGCCCGAGTCGACGAGGACATCCTCCAGGAGGTAGACGTTGATCAGGTTGGGAGGAAAGCCACGCAGAAGATGGAGACCGTCCGCCAGGCGCTTCATGTCGTCGACCGCTCCCGGCAAGGCGCGAAATTCACGATTTCGAGCGAATGTCTTGGACAAATCTTCAGAGGGCGACCGAGCCGGCCGCCGAAGAGGGATTGGCCATAAACACTATTCAAATGAGCGACTTGCGTCAATCCAGTTCTTCGGCCGATCACCGCGTGCCGATGTTCGGCCCTCATGCTTTCGTCGGATCACCGACCGTTCCGCTCATGATCGTGGACGGATCGCGCCCAGATGGCGGTCGTTCGCGGGAACTCATCGAACGCATTCGCCCTCGACCTGTCGCGGACTCACCCTCGATCACGAATCGAGATGGGAAGAGGTGATCTCAAGGGCGGAGGTTCCCGTCCTCTCCGCGGCAACGACCCTCGACGGCATGTCTCGTCGGGGCGACCCGCCCGCAATGACGAACGTCTATTCTCGCCAGGGGACATATCGCCATTGCTTTTTTATTGCCTGGCAGATCATGATCGATCCTGGCCGATAGTCCTCGCGCCCAGGGCCCGGCCGAACGAACGTCCTTCGAGCGGAAGGAACGTATTGATTCGCCCGCTCGTCCGGGACAAAGTCGTCCCGATGGTTCCACGAAGGAGACCCGCCGATGCCAGCCTCCGAATCGATCCGCCACCGTCGCCCCGCCCCGAGTGCCGCGACGATCCCGCCCTCGGAACTCGTCGGCCGGCGGGTCCGGATCACGGCCACGTCCGCCCGCCATCGCTCACTGACCGTCGTGCCCGTCGGGGTCGTCACGCAGGTGCTCGACCTGGGCTTCACGACGCTGTTGCGTGTTCGAGGCGCGGGCCTCGACGGGGTCGAGGACGTCTCCCCCGATGAGATCGAGCTGGTCGACTGACCCTCGCTCCGCGACGGGAACGCGGGGCCTCAGAGCCCTTCGATCGCCTCGGCCGGCGCGACGGCGGCCCAGCAGGTGGCGGCGGTCGCCCGGCGGGTCGCTTCTTTCTGGTCGACATGGAGATGACCAGGGCCGACCGCGTGAACTCGGTGGTTCTCGGCAGCAAGGTCGTGCCAGGGGGCGACCACTTTGAGGGCGAGGGCATACGCGGGCTGTGAGGGTCGCCGAACTCCCTCAACTGGAGACCTTGCGGATCATCGCCTCCAGCTTGGTGAAGTCGATGGGCTTGGTCATGTGCGTCGTGAAGCCGGCCTCATGGCTACGGCGGATGTCCTCGTCCATGCCATAGCCGGTCAGGGCGATGGCCGGGACCGATCGCACGACGCCGACCCGCCGCATCAGGTCGAGCCCAGTGCCGTCGGGCAGGCCGATGTCGCTGATGATCAGGTCGAACCCGTCGGCCCGGACGAATTCCTCCCAGGCGTCGGCGACGGTCCCCGCCGTGACGACCCGATGGCCGAGGCCGCCCAGCAGTCGCGCCGTCAGTCGCAGCGTCATCGGCTCGTCATCCACCAGCAGGATGTTCAGCCGGGTCAGGACATGGCCCGACGCCGGGCCGGTGACGCCGCCCTCATCCCCGCAGCCCGGCATGGCGTCGCGCACGGGCATCGTCTTCAGGGCGATGCGGAAAGTCGTCCCCTGGTCCCGGCCCGGGACTCTCGGCGGCGATCGTCCCACCGTGGGCCTCGACCACGCCCCGGCAGATCGCCAGGCCCAGTCCCAGGCCGCCGAACTTGCGGGTGATCCGGGCGTCTCCCTGCTGGAAGGCGTCGAAGACGTGGGGGAGGATCTCCGGGTCGATGCCGATGCCCGTGTCGGCGACCTCGATGAGGATCGACTCGCCCTCGTTTCGGGTGCGGATCGTGATGGCCCCGCCCTCGGGCGTGAACTTGACGGCGTTCTTGATCAGGTTCCAGAAGACCTGCTGGAGCCGGGCGGCGTCGGCGTTGACGCAGTGCGAGTCGGCGGCCAGGTCGAGGGCGAGGTGATGGCCCTTGCCGAGGGCCTCGCTGCGGGTGATCTCGACGGCCCGCCCGATGAGGTCATGGCAGTCGGCGACGCCCCAGTGCAGCGGCATCTTGCCCCGGACGATCCGCATCACGTCCAGCAGGTCGTCGATGAGTCGGGCCTGGAGGTTGACGTTCTGGCGGATCATCTCCAGCGTCGGCCCGAACTCCTCGGACGGCATGGGCCGGTCGATCATCGCCGTCGTCGCCAGCAGGATCGGGTTCAGCGGCGTCCGCAGCTCGTGGCTCAGCACGGCAAGGAAGTCGTCCTTGGCCCGATTGGCGTCCTCAGCCTCTTCCTTGGCGGCCCGCAACGCCTCCTCGTGCCGACGTCGTTCGGTGATGTCGCGGGTCGAACCGGCGACCGCCTCGACCGCGCCGCCCGAGCCCAGGACCGGCACGAAGATGTACTCGTACTGCCGCTCGCCCAGGTGGCTCGTGTAGGGCGTCTCGTCCCGGAGGGGACGCCCGGTCTCGATGACCTGCCGGATCTGACGTTGCAGGCGTGCGGCCAACTCGGGCGGGTAGCCGAGGTCGAAGAAGTCCCGGCCCACCGCCTCGTCTAGGCCCTTCTGCCACAGGTTCAGGAGGGCGGCGTTGATATAGGAGAAGCGTCCTTCGAGGTCGAAGATGTAGTTGAAGTCGGGGGTGTTTGACAGGGCCGTTTCGTAGATCCGGCGCTGCTGTTCGGACGCCGCCATGAGCCGGCCGTTCTCCTGCTCGGCACGCTTCCGCCCGGTCACGTCCCGGAAGTAGACGGAGAGGCCGTCCGTGGATGGATAGGCGTGGACCTCATACCAGCGGTCGTGTGGCGGGTAGAACGCCTCGAACGTGACGGTGACGCCCTCGTCCATCGCCCGTCGGTAGGAGCGGTCGAACTCGGTCCCCACGGCGGGGCCGTACTCCTCCCACAGGTTCTTGTCGAGCAGATCGTCTCTCGTGCGGCCCAGCAGTGCCTCGGCCTGGCGGTTCACGTAGGTGAACCGCCAGTCCCGGTCCAGGGCGAAAAAGGCGTCGGTGATGCGCTCCAGGATGGCCCGGTGCCGCCGTTCGCTCTCCGAGAGCGCATGGTTGGCCCGCTCGGCGGCGTCACGGCCCCGGCGAAGCTCTTCCTGGAGTCGGGCCTGATCGGCAAGTTCTCGACGCAGCTCGACCTGGGCCATCACCTGCCGGGAGAGCGTCCGCAGGGCGTCCTTCTGGGCCTCGTCGAGCCCCCTGGGTTTGTAGTCGAGGACACACAGCGTCCCGAGTGCGAGCCCGTCCCGGGTCTCCAGCGGGGCCCCGGCGTAGAACCGCAGGTGCGGCTTGCCGACGACCAGCGGGTTGCGGGCGAACCGCCTGTCCTGAGTCGTGTCGGGGACGATGAGCAGGCCCGGCTGGAGAATGGCGTAGGCGCAAATGGAGATGTCCAGGGGCTTCTCCCTCACCCCCAGCCCGATTTCCGACTTGAACCACTGGCGGCCCTCGTCAATGAAGTTGATGACGGCAATCGGGGCACGGCAGACGTAGGCGGCCACCCGGGCGATGCCGTCGAACGCCTCCTCGGGCGGGGTGTCGAGGATGCCGTAGCGGCGGAGCGCCTCGAGCCGCTGCTCGTTGTTGCCGGGAGCCGGCGGTGGCTTCAGGGCACTCATTCGTTGACTCGGGCGGATCGATCGGACCGTCGACACGCATGATACTTCCTCCATGATACCGGAGGCCCGACCCGATCCGCAGCCCCGATGTATTCGGATCGAACCGTGAACAATCGGGGAGCAAGCGATCCGAGGTTCATGCCCGACGGATCACCTCGACGTCCGCGGTCGCACGGCTTGAACCGAAGGACCACCGCCCGCTCAGAGTCAATCCGGGAACGGTTTTTCATGTGAAAGCGAGCAAGTTGGGTGGCCGGGGCAAAGCGCGGCGTGCCCCGGTCTGGGCCGTGGGGTGTCGACCGGGGCACGAAGACTTTGCCCCATGCGCTGCAACTTAAGGAGCGACTCGCCAGGAATCTCGGGACATCTGGGTGGCCGGGGCAAAGTCTTCGTGCCCCGGACGGTGGCGTTGTCCCCAGCCCGGGGCGCGAAGACTTTGCCCCGGCCACCCAAACAACCTACCTTGCGGTCGTTCCCGGAGAGCTGATCCCAGATCAACCTGAACTTGCAGCCTATGGGGTAGGAAGACTTTGCCCCGGCTACCCATTCGACGTGCCTTCCGGGAGAACCAGGCGATTCCGGAGTGCCGCTCAGGAGCCGGCGACCAGCCGACGGGTGATCTCGGCGACGTGGCGGCCCTGAAAGCGGGCGATCTCCAGCTCGATCGTGCTGGGCTGCCGACTGCCGTCGGCCCCGGCCAGGGTCGTCGCCCCGTATGGGGTGCCGCCGGCGATCTCGTCCATCTGCACGAGTCGCGGCTCGGTGTAGGGGACGCCCACAATGATCATTCCGTGGTGCAACAACGTGGAGTGGAAGCTGGTGATCGTCGTCTCCTGCCCGCCGTGCTGGCTGGCGGTGCCGGCGAACACGCTGCCCACCTTGCCGACCAGCGCTCCCGAGATCCAGAGCCTCGACGTGCGGTCGAGGAAGTTCCGCATCTGGGCGCACATGTTGCCGAAGCGGGTCGGCGTGCCGAAGATGATGGCGTCGGCCTCGGCCAGTTGATCCGGCTCGATGATTGGGACGTGGGTGAAGGCGGCACGGGCGGCCCTGGCACCGCTCTTCTCCAGCGCCTCCTCCGGGACCAGCTCGGGCACCTGATAGAGGGCCACGTCCGCCCCCTCGACCTGGCGTGCGCCCTCGGCGACGGCCTCGGCCATGCGGTAAAGGTGACCGTACATGCTGTAGAACACGACCTGGATCTTCACGACGAGTGCTCCTATTCCTGCGGTTTGGGGATGATTGCCCTGAACGTTGATCGTGGTAGGTCTCAAGCCCGACGTGATTGAAGAGGCCCGGCTCGAACGCCTCGCGCACTCGGATCATGGATCGGTCCTTGGCCCTCACGCCGATCGATGACATTTCAACAAAATCCGCAAGAACACTCAGTCGGGCTCGGGGATCGGCTGTCGGGCCTTTTCCAGCAGCCCGATCAGTGCCCTCAGATCCGCCTGCGAAAGGTGGCCCAGCAGGCGCTTGTGCTGTGCCTCGACCGGCTCGTCCAGCCTGCCGAGCAGTTCCAGGCCCCTGGGCGTGATCGCCACGAAGACGACCCGCCGGTCCTCGGTCGAACGCTGCCTCGTGACCAGCCCCATAGTCTCCAGGCGGTCGACCAGTCCGGTGATGCCCGGCACGGCGGCGATCAGACGGTCGGCCACCTCCAGGATCGGCAGTGGTCGGCCCTCGCCCCGGAGGATGCGCAGGACGTTATACTGCGAGGAGGTCAGGCCATGCTCCCGGAACAGTCGGGAGAAGCCGATGCCGTGGCGGTCGGCGGTGCGGGCGATGCTGAGCGTGGCCTCCTCCTCCAGCGAGTTGAAAGGATGTCGCTTCTTCAGCTCCCGCTGCAATCGCCCACCGGCCATGACCCGCCCTCCGTCCGCCATTTTCTCGTTATGACGTTAATTTACGTAGCAACTAAAGGCGAGTCAAGAGGGCTGCGGGAGGGAACGACCTGCCGGTCGAGGACTACCGACCTAGCCAGCGGGCCTGTTCCGGATTGTAACGATCACCCGACGCCGCGCCGGGCGGGAAGGCGGCGTCCAGCCGGGCCAGCTCCTCGGGTGTCAGCTCAATGCTCAGCGCCGCCACGTTCTCATCCAGATGGGGCCGCCGCTTCATGCCGGGGATCGGGACGACCTGCTCGCCACGAGAGAGCACCCAGGCCAGGGCGATCTGAGCCGGCCTTGCCCCGTGGGCCAGGGCGATCTCTTTTAGGGGCCGCAGCAGGGGGAGGTTGCGGGCCAGGTTCGCCCCGGCGAACCGACCGTTCGACGCCCGCCAGTCCCCCGGGACCAGCCGTTGCGGGTCGGTCAGCGTGCCCGTCAGGAAGCCCCGGCCCAGCGGGCTGAACGGCACGAGGGCAATGCCCAGCTCCCGGCAGGCGGGCATCACCGTCGCCTCCGGCTCCCTCGTCCAGAGCGAGTACTCGGACTGGAGGGCGGCGATCGGGTGGACGGCGTGCGCCTGCCGCAGCGTGACCTCCGAGACCTCGGAGAGGCCGAGGCAGCGGCACCTTGCCCTCGGCGACCATCTCGGCCATGGCCCCGATCAATTCCTCGACCGGCACGTTCGGGTCGACCCGGTGGAGGTAGTAGAGGTCGATCACCTCGGTCCGCAGGCGGCCCAGGCTCGCCTCGCAGGCCGACCGGATGTGCTCGGGCCGCCCATCGACCTCGACGACCGTCGTGCCGTCCGGCCCCGCCCGCCGGACGAAGCCGGCCTTGGTCGCCAGGACGCACTCGTGGCGGCGACCCGCCAGGGCACGCCCGAGGAGCGACTCGTTGTGCCCGTCATCGCCGTAGGAGTCGGCGGTGTCGATGAAGGTGACGCCGAGGTCGAGGGCACGATGCAGCGTGGCGACCGACTCCGCCTCATCGGCGGGGCCGTAGGAGCCGGACATCCCCCGGCACCCCAGTCCGATCGCCGAGACGCCGACCCCGCCGCTGCCCAGCTCTCTTCGCCGCATGTTTCCATGCCTCCCATGCCCGCCAACCGGGAGACCCGCCGGGCGGGCTCCGGCCCATCCCAGCCCATCATCCTCTTCCCCGACGGGTCACTCGGACCGGTTGCGGTACTCCGTCGTCAGCATCCCGGCGAAGCCCCAGTTCTCGGGATCGACCTCCTCGATGATCACGTGCGTGTGCTCCGGCCGCTTCCCGAGCACCCGCTGGAGGGTCTGCGTGATCTCGGCGACGACCTGACGCTTCTGCTCCATCGTCACGCCGTCACGGGTGATCCTCACGTTGACGACCGGCATGGCCTGCCCTCGATAGGAATGCGACAAGGCGGGTCGGCACTTCGCCGATCGGCCCAAGTTATCACGGACGAAGCATGAGCGACGATGGCCACCACCGCCAGTCGCCGCCGTCGGCCCTCGGAAGCCCCCCACGTCTTTCAGCCGGATGCGGCAGGGAGCTAGTGCGTCCCTTCGACCTTGAGGAGGATTCGCCCGTAGCGGGTCAGCCTCGGGCTCGCCCCGGTCGGTGACGGAGAGCAGGATCGGGATCGTCTTGCCCGCCAGCTCCGGGGCGATGACGACCCGTGGGTGCCTCGTGTCCCGGCCCTCGATGACGACCTTGCGCGGACAGCGTCCAGGGTCGACGGGTAGACGCCCCAGGCGAAGTCCAGCCTCGTCGCCGTCCGGGTCGGTCGTGCCGGCGGCGTCGAGGGCCACCTCGTCGCCCGCCTTGACCCTCCGCTCCCGGTCCCCGGCGATCCGCACGATCGGCGGGTGGTTGGCCTCGGCGTAGGGCTTGACGCACCAGTCCAGCCGGGCGGCGAAGTCGGCCTGGAACGCCGGCCGCCAGCGGTAGACCGACGACATCCGCGGGTCGGGGTCGCCCGTGGTGTCCAGGTCCGTGTCCGGCACGTCGGTCAGGTCGCCCGCCCTCGCCCTCGAACCGCCCGCCCCAGCTCCCCAGCCGGGGATGCTCCACGTCGCCCAGGCCGTTGGGGACCAGCGAGAGGAACGACGGCGTGTCCCCCTCCTTGATGCCCCGCACCTGGCCCAGCGTCGAGGACCAGATGTCGCCGCCGTTGTAGTCCGGGTAGAGGTCGCCCAGCGGCCCGTGGCCGTGGATGTTCTTCCTGACCCACTCGGACGAGGACAGCGAGGTGTCGCCGCCCCGGTACATCCCCCGGTAGGCCCGCCGCTGGGTGATCGTGTAGAGGCCGGGGAACTGCTCCCTGATCCACGGCCCGGTCGAGTCCTGGTCGCCGATGGAGTGGACCCGCAGCCTCGCCACGAAGCGGGCCAGCTCCTCGGGGCTGCGGTCGCCCGCACCTTCCACAACGCCTGCGCCAGGTCGGCCGAGCCGCCCCAGATGACGACCCAGACGGGCCGGGGGTCGGGCCGGTCCACGACCCGGATGATCCACTCCGACGCCTCGGTGTCCTTGCCCTCGCCGACGCTCTCGGCGACCGGCACCTCCGGCCCTGCGACCGGCTGCCCCGCCTTGATGCCGTCCCGCAAGCCCTCGGCGGGCGGGTAGCGGTCGTCGTGGAGGAGCAGGTTGGGCCGGACCTCGCCGTAGGCGTCCACGACCCGCCGGATCAGCTCGGGCCGGACCCGCTGGCCGTGGCCCAGGTTCGACGAGGCGACCAGGCCCTCGATGTCGAAGTCGTTCGTGTACAGCATCAGGCGGATGAGCGACTGGCCGTCGTCGGGCTCGGCCTCCCCGGCGGTCAGGCTGCTGATGTCCGTCAGGACGACCAGGCGGGGCCGCTCCGGGGATGGCGGAGAGTACGCCGGTGCGGACCCGCCGACGGCGGCGAGGACCGCCAGGACGAGGGGGAGCCGAATCTTCATCGACCGCCCCCTTTCGAGTCGGCCTCGGCTCCGGCCGGCTGGAGCATGATCCGCCACCCGGCGATACCTCGTCAGCGGTGGCGTGCCGGCGTCCCGGATCTTCAGGATGACGTGGGCCTCCTGCGGCTCCTCGACCTCCGGTGCCGTGAGACGGGCCTGCTCCTCGTCGGAGTCCTCGATCTCCAGCGGTCCCCGATACGTGCCGGCCTCCCGGGTAATACATCCACTTGTAGGAGAGTTGGTCCCCGTCCCGGTCCGAGGAGCCGGCGGCGTCGAGCCGGACGACATCCCCGGCACGGGCCAGCAGCACCTCGTCGTGTCCCAGCCTCGCCATGGGCGGGTGGTTGGCCCCGTCCCTCAGCAGGACGCACCAGTCCATC
>CAVZZM010000003.1:0-1687250 GCA_963779675.1 uncultured Isosphaeraceae bacterium | reverse complement strand
CGAACGCCGTGACCTTGATCGTGGGCCGGACGCCGACGGAGCCGACGCCTGCTCCATGATGCCCTCGACGGCCATGGCATGCTCCGGGGTCGTCACGATCGAATCGTGGATCGTCACCGCCCAGATGCCTTCCTCGGCACACCGCCGCACCGCCCGGCCGATCACGATGGACGACTCGGCACGGAGCATGTGGTGGGAGAGCCGCTTGTAGTCGGGCCGCTTGATGGCCCGGATGATCCCCCAGGCGGTCGGGTACTGCTCGGCGAACAGCCTCGTCAGCCTGCCCTCGACGAAGTTCTGCCCGTAGAAGACCTGCGTGAAGAGCTGCTTCTTGAAGGCGTCCCTGTCCATCGTACCTTCGCCGAGCCGTACCATCAGGTCGTCGTAGAGTCGTCCCTCCTCGCAGAGGCGGACGTATCGTCTCAGGTCATCGGGGACAGCATGGAGGAGGGAAGAATTGTCAAAAACTACATCGTATTGGAGATTCCCGTCCCCTCCTCCCCCTCTTCCTGCTTCTTGCTGGCAGAGAGATTCGAGAAAGTGCTGATCAATCTCCATCTTTGAGACAATCTGGGCAAGTTGAGGACAATCAAGCGAGTTGAAGCTGGGTAATCCCTCGTTTCCTACCCGAAAGGTGAGGAGGCAGAGCAACCCGACGAGCAAGGGCTGGGAGTTCCGCACGTCGCAGGAGACCAGCGGCTTGCCATCAACACGCAGGTGTCGCCGCAACGACCTCTTCAGCGCCGTGATGTTGTTGTAGACCCTGCCGAACTCGCAGACGTGCCACTGCCAGTCTCCATCCCAGATGCCCTCGCAGAGCATCCGCTGCCCGATGTAGCCGTCGGTCTGTTGGGGAGTGGCTCCATCCATCATGGCGTCGAGTTCCGCCTCGGCGGCCGGGTCGTCGATGGTGACCTGCCGGAGGCAGTCCCAGATGTAGCGATGCGCAGGTGTCTCGATCTCGGTCGCTCGGGCCTGGCCGACCTTCTCCATCGACTTGAGCAAGGCCCTGGCCGAGAGCGTCACCCGCTCGTGGCGCACGCCTTCCCACCGGGGGCCAAGCCGGTAGCCGTAGCACTTGCCGCTGCTGTACCTCGGGTCGGCGTTCTTCCAGGTCGGCCCGTCGGCCTGGTGGTACACCCCGTCGCAGAGGATTGTTTTGGTTTCTATCAGCCGGTCCCGGATCGCCTTGTAGGTGTCGTTATCCAGTAGTTTCCCTGAAATCCTGCCTCTTCTCCCGGATCGGGCGTAGCGTCTCCGTCCCTCCGGCACCATGAGGCGGCTCCCGAGACCCTACAAACTCGCCATCGCACGGCATGCGGCGGGCGGATTGATCACCGAACCCTGGTCCTACCCCTGCCTCATGCCGCTTCCTCCTCATCTCCCAGCCACGCCGACAGGTGACGCTGGATCTCCGGGCGGTGACGCCTCAGCAGTCGCTCCACGTCCAGCACGCTCGGGCGGTCCTTCTTCTTGTTCCAGGGGGGAGCCGTCCACCAATCCGTACTCCCCTCGGCATCCAGCCGGAATTGCAACAGCCGCAGCAGGCTCATTGCCATCCACTGCACCTGCGTCGTCCGCTCGATCGGGGCCTTGGTCCACGCCCGACATTCCTCCCAGCCCAATCGCTGCTTCAGGTCCCGGAACCCGTCCTCCTGGCGGAACCGGGCGGCGAACAGCTCCACCGCCTGCAACCCGGTCAGGCCCACCGCCGAGGTCACCACCGTGAATCGCTTCTTGTACCCCTCGACCTCGGCCACCACTGCCTTGACCGTCACGTCATGGCCGAGCACTCGCCAGAGGCACACCACCTCCTTCCAGCGGACCGTTCGCATCCGGCCATAGAGGAACGCCTCGCCCTTCTGCCAGGGCCCCGGCCACCGGCCACCCTGGCGGGGCGGCGACAGCTTCTTGCCCCACTTCGGCATCGGCCCCCGCTGCCCCTCCCTGCGTTGGGTCGGCGGCAGAGCGTACAGCCGGGCATCGTGCCGCAATCGGGTGAGGATCTCGACCCGGGGCGAGCCATCCTCGGGCATGACCAGGGGGCGGACCACAGTCTTCAGGGCGTATCCGCCGTCGAAGACGCCCAGATGGGGACCCTTGACGATCCCGGCCTGCTCCCGGAGTAGTCCCACGGCCAATTCGCACTTGGTCCGGAACGGCTCGGTGCTTCCCGGGGTCTTGGGACGCTCGGGCAGTTGCGACTTGCGGAAGTAGAGCCGACCCGAAACGGGCAGATACCAGGCGGGCTGGCCGTCGTTCTTGAGCAAGGCCCCGAGGGCGACCCAGTTGTGAGCCCGGACGGTGGTGGCCCGGTTGGGGCAGCGTGCGGTGTACTCGTGGAAGGTGCAGGTGCCCCAGACATGCTCGCCTGAGCGGTGGACCTTGGTGTCGTCGAGGGCCGAGACACGGTAACCATGCCAGAGTCGCCCGGGTTCCTTGTCGATGAGTTGAGTGAGGGTGCGGGTCAGTAATCCGGGCTTCCAGGCCCCGTACTCGGCGAAGGATTCCATCGCCTTCCAATCGGCGGTACGCTCGATGGCGACGACCGACTGGGTGATGGTGTGCTCCTCGACGTTGAGGACCAAGGCGGTGACCCATTCGACGAAGCGGCGATGACCGGGCCGGGTGAATGCGGAAACGAAGGGTAGGAGCAGTCGTTGCCAGAGCGACCAGATGAGGGTAGCTTGCCGCATGGGGCATCTCCTGATGCGGAGCCGGATGGGGAGTGAAGTACCCATCAGATTCCGCCGAGGAGATGCCCCGTTCAATAGGCGACGGAAGTTCAGGCAGAATGGCGGATTTCGGGGAAACTACTGTCTAGGAGGAGTTGGATGGTCTCCGGCCAGAGCGGGTAGTTAACCACCGGCACGGTGGCGTGCTTCCGGCCCTTCGACCGCTTGCGCCTGATCCGCCCCGCCTTCCAGTCCACCTCATCTTGCTTCAGCTCGGAGATGTCAATCTGCGTGAACCCGCAGTTGAGGGCGAGCAGGATGTGCAGCTCCGTCTGACCCTTGGACTTGGCGAGCATCGTCTGGATCTCGGAGTCGGAGAAGTACTCCTTCACCGGCTCGCTGATCCCGATCTTCATCTTCCGGTCCCGCAGGTTGCGGAGGCCGGGGTGGATGCCGACGCCGGCGCAGTGCTCCAGGAAGTCCCGGCAGTAGCGGAGGGAGTGCTTCAGGTAGGTCGGCTTGTACTTCCCGTCGTGGACGCGCTTGGAGAGGTGGGAGAAGAATTCCAGCCATCTCGCCTCGTCGATCTCCGAGAGCGGCGTGTCGTCGCCGATCCACTTGCGGAAGATCCTGACGCCGTACTCGTGGTTCACCACCTCCCTGTGGACGATCTGCCCCAGCCGTTCCCGGCTCCTGACGGCGGATTCCAGCCAGGTCTCGACCGCCTGGCCGACGGTGAAGGTCTTGGGCGGTGCCGGTGCCGTCGCCATGGCCTTCGGGAGGAACGACTCCAGGAGGGGGGCGGCGAGCGGGTCGCCCCCGGCGGCGTCGTCCTCGACGAACCGGATGGCCTCCCTGACCTCCTGCGTCTCGGGCATGGATTTGAGGCGGGCGAGTGCCGTGAGGTGGTAGGCGGGCATGGCGGCGTCGTGCAACTTTTGCAGCACGTCCTGCTGCCACGCCCTCGCACCCTGGTAGGAGAATTCCTTGGTCTCCGGGCAATCGGGGTCGAGGTATCCGTCCTTCTTGAGCTGGCGGACGGACCTCTTGTACATCACGCCGTCCTTCATGAACCGCCACCGCCGGGGTGAGGGTTCCCAGTTGAGGTCATATCGGGTCGCCAAGCGATCCTCCGGGTCTTGGGCAAGTGTTTTGGGCAAATCCTGGGCAAAATCTACCCTATGATATACCCGATTTGCCCAAAAATATGCGAAAAATCCCCGGAAAATCGCAATAGTCAGTAGTCTTCGGAACTGAGGGTTACAGGTTCGAGTCCTGTCGGGTGTATCCAAGAACTATTTGCCAACAAACGAGTTGCTGCAAGTAGATTTATGTACTAGTCGGATTGCATCAGATTTTGTACCACGTGCTACCGGTACAATACTGATGGGTGACCGACCCAATCCGCCGCCGCCTCGGCTCGTTGAAGTCCGGGCCGGACTCGGCCATATAGTTCGTGGGCTCGACCCCCTCGACCCGTGTGAAGGCCCACAGGACATTCGGCATGGGATCACCACGAGCGGGGATGGTCCGGACCATGAGAGCAAGGCCATTGACCGAGGAGGACGGCCTGGCAAAATAGCTCGTCGCCCGTCCCGGATGGATCCGGGTTCCGTCGGAGGATGGGACGCAAGGCCGGAGGTGGAGCGTCGACATGCAGAGACGAGACCTGGGCCGCGGCGAGGTCACCGTTTCGGCGATCGGCCTGGGCTGCTGGGGGATGTCCGGCTCCTACGGCCCCGCCGATGAGGCGGAGTCGGTCGCCACGCTGCATCGTGCCCTCGACCTGGGCGTCACCTTCATCGACACCGCCGACTCCTACGGCGATGACGGGCACAACGAGTCGCTCCTCGGGCGGACTCTGGCGGGTCGCCGCCACGAGTGCGTCCTGGCGACCAAGACCGGCTTCGTCCGGCGGGCGGGGCCGGACGGCACGACGGTCGTCGAGGTCGATGGGCGGCCCGAGCACATCCGGTCGGCCTGCGAGGCGAGCCTGGCCCGCCTGCGGACCGAGGTGATCGACCTCTACTACCTCCACCGGGTCGACCCGAACGTGCCGGTCGAGGAGTCGGTCGGGGCCATGGCCGAGATGGTCGCCGAGGGCAAGGTCCGCTGCCTCGGCCTCTCCGAGGTCTCGGAGGTCACGCTGCGGCAGGCGCACGCCGTCCACCCGATCGCCGCCCTCCAGTCGGAGTACTCGCTCTGGACGAGGGAGCCGGAGGCGACGGTCATGCCGGCCTGCCGGGAGCTGGGCATCGCCTTCGTCCCGTTCAGCCCGCTGGGCCGGGGCTTCCTGACCGGGACGCTGACCGACCCGAACCGGCTCGCCCAGGGCGACTGGCGGGCGACGAACGCCCGGTTCGCCGGGGAGAACCTGGCCCGCAACCTCGCCCTGCTGCGGCCCCTGGAAGAGGTCGCCCGGTCCCACGGGGCGAGGCCGGCTCAGGTCGCCCTGGCCTGGGTCTTGTCCCGAGGCGAGCAGGTCATCCCCATCCCCGGCATGAAGCGGAGGAGTCACCTGGACGAGAACGTGGCGGCGGGGACATCGAGCTGACGCCCGAGGAGCTGGCCCGGCTCGACGCCGCCTTCCCTCCCGGCGTGGCGGCGGGGGAGCGGTATAACGCCCGAGTCAGTCCCGCTGGGCGGGCCGGTAGATGTCCAGTGGCGGCGAGGCCATCCTCCAGCTGACGACGCCCCTCCTTCGAGTGCCGACGACCACGCCGATCACGTGGCCCTTCGCCGCTGGCTCTGGGCCTGCATGGTCGGCAATTTCACGTCCCAGGCGAGCCCCAGGCGGGCCAGCGTCCAGATGACCCAGTAGCTCACGTCGAGCTGCCACCACCGCAGCCCGTGCCGGGCCGAGGTCGGGAAGGCGTGGTGCGTGTTGTGCCACCCCTCGCCCATCGCCAGCACCCCGAACACGGCGTTGTCCCGGCTCTGGTCGTCGCTCCGGTAGGGCCGCCGCCCCCACAGGTGGCAGGCGGAATTGACGCTCCAGGTCACGTGATGGACGAGGAAGATGCGGACCAGCCCGCCCCAGATCAGCCCCGTCCAGACGCCCGCCCACGTCCCCGTGATCAGCCCCCCGAGGGACGCCGGGACCAGCAGGCCGAGGGCGACCCACACGGGGAACAGGGCGCTGGCGAACCGCAGGGATCGGCTCCGCTTGAGGTCCGGGACGTAGCGGTCGAGGTCCGGCGGCTCGGGGTCGAACAGCCAGCCGATGTGGGCGTGCCAGGCACCCCGCAGGACGCCGAGAATCCCGCCGTCGTGCCCGTGGGGCGAGTGGGGATCGCCCGCCGTGTCGGCGTACCGGTGGTGGCGACGGTGCATGGCGACCCACTTCAGCAGCGACCCCTGGACGGCCATCGAGCCGAGGACGGCGAGGAGGAACTTCACCACGACGCTCGTCTCGAACGAGCGGTGGACGAACAGCCGGTGATAGCCCACGGTGATCCCCAGGGCGGTCAGGACGTACAGGCCGAGCAGGAGGCCCAGGTCGGCCCAGTGGAACCCCCAGCCCCAGACGAGCAGCGGGGCGGCGATCACGGCGAGGAGGGGGACGAGGATGGCGACGAGGACCGCCAGCCGCACCCCCAGCGAGATCCGCTCCGGCGCCTCGCCGGGGACGGGCAACTCGGCGGCGGGGTTGGCGACGGGCAGTACGGTCGGCTCCGGCGATTCGTTCGGATCTTCCATGGGAGTTCGATGATGTGAAGCGGCCCCGACGGATTCGAGACGAACTGCGGGCCTGTCTGCTATAATTGTGCCCCGGCACGGTGAAAACGCAAGCCATGGGGCCGGGCGGACTTCGAGGCCGGCGACCTCGCCGACTCGCCCGGAGACCGCCACGGCCCATTCGGGAGGGCGGTCCGTGATGCGGGGCCTCCGGGAGGGACGACGATGGACGCCGACGGGCAGGCACCGACAGCACCGGGCGGAGGAGCGTCGCACGAACGGTTCGAGTGGCTGCGTGTCACGCTCTCCAGCATCGGCGATGCGGTGATCGCCACCGACGCCGACGGCGGCGTCACCTTCATGAACCCGGCGGCCCAGGCGTTGACCGGCTGGACGCAGGCCGAGGCGGCGGGCGTCCCCCTCGAAGCCGTCTTCCGCATCGTCAACGAGGAGAGCCGCCTGCCGGTCGAGAACCCCGCCGCCCGTGCCCTGCGGGAGGGCGTCGTCGTCGGCCTGGCCAACCACAGCCTGCTCATCGCCAGGGACGGGACCGAGCGGCCCATCGACGACAGTGCCGCCCCGATCCGCAACGAGGCGGGCGAGGTCGCCGGGGTCGTCCTGGTCTTCCGGGACATCACCGAACGCAGGCGGCACGAGCGGGAGGCGCAGGAGGCCCTCCGCTACGCCGAGGAGATCGTGGCCACGCTCCGGGAGCCGTTCCTGGTCCTCGACAAGGGCCTGCGGGTCAAGACGGCCAACGCCGCCTTCTACCGGGCGTTCCACGTCTCGGGGGAGGGCACGGTCGGCCGGTTCCTCTACGAACTCGGCAACGGCCAGTGGGACATCCCCGCCCTGCGGACGCTGCTGGAGACGCAGATCCCCGAGGAGATCGCCGTCCACGACTTCGAGGTCGAGCACGACTTCCCGGAGATCGGCCCCCGGAGCATGGTGCTCAACGCCCGCCGCTTCCCGCCGGAGGGCGAGCACCCGACGCTCATCCTCCTGGCCATCGAGGACCGGACCGAGCGCCGGCGGGCCGACGCCGCCCTGCGGGACTCCGAACTCCGGTTCCGGCGGCTGTTCCAGACGGCCAAGGACGGCATCCTGATCCTCGATGCCGCCACGGGCCGGATCATCGACGCCAACCCGTTCATGTGCGGCCTGCTGGGCTACGAGCCCGCCGACTTCCTGGGCAAGGAACTCTGGGAGATCGGCCTGTTCCGGGACAGAATCCGAGAGCCAGGCCGCCTACCGGGAACTCTCGGCCAACGGCTACATCCGCTACGAGCACCTGCCGCTGAGCACCAAGGGCGGGGATGAGGTCGAGGTCGAGTTCGTCAGCAACCTCTACATGATGGGCGACCGGCAGGTCGCCCAGTGCAACATCCGGGACATCACCGAGCGAAGCCGGATGGAGCGGCAGGTCAAGGCGCAGGCGGCGGCGCTGGCCGACCTCCACCGCCGCAAGGACGAGTTCCTGGCGATGCTCTCGCACGAGCTGCGCAACCCGCTGTCGCCGATCCTCAACGCCGTGCATCTGCTCCGACTCCAGGGCGACGAGAACCTGATCCAGCAGGAGGCCCGCAGCGTCATCGAGCGGCAGGTCGGGCAACTCTCCCACCTCGTCGGCGACCTGCTGGAGGTCGCCCGCTTCACCAGCGGCAAGGTCCGGCTGGACCCGGTGCGGATGGACCTCCGGGGCGTCGTGGAGCGGTCGGCGGAGTCGGTCCGCCCGCTGATCGAGCGCCGCAGGCACGCCCTGACGGTGGACCTGCCGGAGGAGCCGATCTGGCTGGAGGCCGACCCGAGCCGGCTGGAGCAGGTGGTGGTGAACCTGCTCAACAACGCCGCCAAGTACACCGACGAGGGGGGACGCATCTCGCTGAGCGCCCGGCAGGAAGGGGGCGAGGCGGTCGTGAGCGTGCGGGACACGGGGGTGGGCATCGACCTGGAGAAGTTCCCCGACATCTTCGACCTGTTCACGCAGGCGGATCGGTCGCTCGACCGCTCGCAGGGCGGGCTGGGGATCGGGCTCGCCCTGGTGCAGCGACTCGTGGCGATGCACCGGGGGACGGTGGAGGTCCGCAGCGACGGCCTGGGGCGAGGGAGTGAATTCACCGTCCGGCTCCCGCTGCCGACATCCCCGGTGCCGGAGCCGCCCCCGCCGACCGTGGGATCGGACGGGCGCACCGCCCACGCCGGGCGAGTGCTGGTCGTCGATGACAACGTGGATTCGGCCGAGATCCTGGCGAAGTTGCTCAGGATGTCCGGCCACGACGTGCGGACGGCGTACACGGGGCCGACCGCCCTGGACGTGGCGGCGGAATCCCTCCCGGACGTGGTGCTGCTGGACATCGGGCTGCCGGGGATCAACGGCTACGAGGTGGCCCGGCGGCTGCGTCGGCTCCCGCAACTGGAGGGCGTGAAGATCGTGGCGATGACCGGCTACGGGCAGGAGTCCGACATCCAGCTCGCCAGGGAAGCGGGCTTCGACACGCACCTCACCAAGCCGGTCGATTTCGTGAAGGTCGAGGGGCTCCTGACCCGATTGCTCGCACGGCCTTCCTCGGGGGGCTGACCATCGTCCGGGGGGCTGCCATGCCCGGAGCGTCCGACTTCCGACCGGCGAAGCCCTGGGGCTGGGTGATCCGGGTCGTGCAGACCTTCTTGAGGTTCGATCTGTCCTGGGGGAACCGGGTCCGCATCGGGCCGACGGACCTGGCCGTGCTGGGCGGACTGCCGCCGGGGATGGGCCTGATCCTCGCCTCCAACCACGCCGACGAGAAGGACTTCGAGGTCTGCCTCGACCTCTCCCGCCGGTGCGGGCGGCGGCTCCTCTTCATGATGAACCGGGAGGCGTTCGGCGAGGGATTCGGGGTCGCCGGCTGGTGGCTCCAGCGCCTCGGGGCCTTCTCCGTGGAACGTGGGGGCGAGAACGAGGCGGCGAAGCGGTTCGCCATCGACCTCGTGAAGCGGGGGCGGGAGGTGCTGGTCATCTTCCCCGAGGGGGAGATCTTCTACCTGAACGATCGGGTGCAGCCGCTCAAGAGCGGGGCCGTGGACATCGGGATGCAGGCCGTGGTCGAGTCGCAACCGACCCGGCCGGGGTGGACGGCGTACCTGGTCCCGATGGCCATCAAGTACCGCTATCGTCGGCCGATCGGGGCCGTCCTGGAGCGGCGGATACGGCGGCTGGAACGCCACCTCCTCCTCCTCGGCGAGCGGGCTCACGCCCCAGCAGAGGTTGGCCCGCATCCTGGCGAACGTGCTGAATCGCCAGGAGTTCGCCCATCACCTGACGCCCGACCCGGATCGACTCGACGAGTTGAGCGAGCGGGTGAAGGCCCTGCGAGAGGCGATCCTCTCCCAGGTCGCAGGGAGATACGCCGGCTCCGCCGCCACCGCCCCGGCGGAGCCGATGGATCGGGCGTGGCGGCTCAGCGCCCAATTGAGGGGCCTGTCGAGGCGGGCGGGTCGGCTCCTCGCCACGCTTCGGGCGCAGATCCGCAACGATCTGGAGGAGTTGAAGCACGTCGCCCAGATGGGAGGCTGGCAGCCGCAGTACACGGACCTGGACCCGTCGCAGGAGCGGCTGGCCGAGACGGTCCTCAAGCTGGAGCGGGAGGTCTACGGCGGCGGGCGGCCCCGCCAACTCGCACGGCGGGAGGTCTTCGTTCGCATCGGCCGGCCGATCGACCTCGGGCAATTCCTCCCGGCCTATCGGGAGGATGCCCACGGGGTCCGCCATCGGGTCGCCGAGGAACTCCGGGGCAGCATCCAGGATCTCCTCGATCTCGGCGTGGTCGTGGGGAAACCCGCAAGCGAGGGCGGGTCGGACAAGGACCGTCCGGGAGCCCCTGCTTGAAGCCGAGGAGTGCCACGGTCGTCGCCGCCGTCGAGATGCCCGAGTCGAGCCCCCGGATCGGCGGCCCGATCCCGTCCGGCGGGATCGGGCGGGTGGTCACGAGATGGCCCTGGCGATCCCGAAGGCCGCCGCCGCCGCCAGCCCGCCGATCAGGGCCGTCTGGACGGCGCTCCTCGCCGGACGGGCTCCGGTGAACCGCCCCTTGACGTACCCGAAGATCAGGAGGGCGACGAGGGTGATCAGCACCGAGACGTTCAGCGCCGCCCTCGCCGTCGCCATCAGCGTATAGGGGGCCAGCGGGATGAAGCCCCCGACGGCGTAGGCCACGGCGATCGTCAGTGCGCTCTTCGGCGCACGTTTCGGGTCAGGCCGCTCCAGCCCCAACTCGAACCTCATCATGAAGTCCACCCACGCCTCGGGTCGGTCACGGAGGGCCTGGACGATCGGGGCGATCTGCTCGTCGCCCAGCCCGTAGCTGCGGAAGACATCGGCCACCTCCTTCGCCTCGACCTCGGGCACCTGGGCCACCTCCTTCACCTCCCGAGCCCGCTCGCTGGCGTAATGCTCCGCATCGCTGCGGGCGGCGAGGTAGCCGCCCAGGCCCATGGCGATCGACCCCGCCACGATCTCGGCCAGGCCCGCCGTGACGACGATGTGGGTGGAGGCGACGGTGCCCGAGAGGCCCGCCGCCAGGGCGAACGGCACGGTCAGGCCGTCGGACATGCCGATGACGACATCCCGCACCGCCTCGCCCGCCGTGAAGTGCCGCTCGGTGTGGGGGGTCTGGGGCATCGTGGAGTCCTCGTGGTACTTCGCATCGGAACCGGCTTGTCTTCGTTCGGGAGTCCGACACGGACCCGATGATCGGACTCCGGCCCTCTCGTGTCCAGGGGCGGTCTTCGAGAGTGAGGGCGGAGCCTTCCCCATCCCCGTATCGGGCCTCGCTCCCGGCGTGCCGCACCACACCGCCGAGCCCGCTCGATCCGGCGGCAAACCGATACAAGGGCGAGTCCCCGCCGAACGCCGAAAGCGATGAGCCCGGCGGCCGTCCCGGCGGATCGCTCGTCGTTTCGAAGACGCATTCTCGAATCGAGTCCCGCCGTGGCCGTGAGGATCGGCGGCCCGTTCAGCGAGCGGAGCCACTCCTGACGCCGATAGACTGGTTCCGGCTCCTCCAGCGTGTTGGCGAAGACGGCGTCGTCGATCGCCTCGTCCAGCTCGCCGTTGAGGAACATCAGGTAGAGGGCGGCGGACTGGAACCCGACGCCAAGCCTGAGGACGTGATAATACAATGTTGGTTCCACGCCCTATGTAGGGCGGCGGCGTCGGATTTCGCCGGGCATGGGAGGCGGCAGGAGCCCAGGATGAGGACCGGCGGCCACGACGGGGCCTCCTCG
Organism: uncultured Isosphaeraceae bacterium; assembly: GCA_963779675.1. Taxonomy (GTDB): domain Bacteria; phylum Planctomycetota; class Planctomycetia; order Isosphaerales; family Isosphaeraceae; genus CAVZZM01. The sequence goes on along the minus strand of CAVZZM010000003.1, from coordinate 1,675,635 downwards.
TCGAGGGTTCGGTCCCTCCCAACGTCGCCTCCGGCACTTGACGTTCCCGGTCGCCCGCCCTATATTCGATCAGGCGAATGAAGAACGAGCGTGCCACCACCCCCGGCCTCGACGAGTCCACCCGCACCCTGGCGGCGTTCGCCGACCCGGTGCGCCTGCGGCTGCTGAGCCTGCTGGCCGGCGAGCACGAGGAGGTCTGCGTCTGCCACCTGCACGGGGCGCTGGAGCTGCCCCAGCCGACCGTCTCCCGGCACCTGGCCTCCCTCCGAAAGCACGGCCTGGTCGTCGGCCGCAAGGAGGGGCTCTGGGTCCACTACCGCCTGGCCCGGCCCAGGGCGGGCCTGCACCGCATCCTGATCGGCTGCCTCGGCAATTGCCTGGGCGACCCCGAGGTCTTCGCCGAGGACCGGCGGCGGCTCGACGGGCTCCTGGGCTGCTGCGGCGGGCCGTAGCCCGGCCCTTTTTTTCGCCAACAATATTCGCCCAGGCCCATATTTAGGCCGGACATGAGGAGGCCCTCCCGTGAGCACCGAGGCGATCACCTGCCACCCCCGCACGTCGGGGCGGCTGTCGTTCCTGGACCGCTACCTGACGCTCTGGATCTTCACGGCGATGGCCGTCGGCGTCCTGCTGGGCAACGTCGCCCCCTCGGTCGTCCGGTCGATCACCGACCTGTCCGTCGGCACGACCTCGATCCCCATCGCCGTCGGCCTGATCCTGATGATGTACCCGCCGCTGGCCAAGGTCCGGTACGAGGAGCTGGGACGGGTCTTCCGCAACACCAAGATCCTGGCCCTCTCGCTGGTGCAGAACTGGGTGATCGGCCCGCTGCTGATGTTCGGCCTGGCCCTGGCCTTCCTCGCCGACAAGCCGGAGTACGCCATCGGGCTGATCCTCATCGGCCTGGCCCGCTGCATCGCCATGGTGATCGTCTGGAACGACCTCGCCAAAGGCGACACCGAGTACGCCGCCGGGCTGGTGGCCCTCAACAGCGTCTTCCAGGTGCTCGCCTACTCGGCCTACGCCTACGTCTTCGTCAAGGTGCTGCCGCCGCTGCTGGGCTACGACTTCGGGGCGGTGGACCTCTCGGGCATCACCATGGGCGAGATCGCCCGCAGCGTCTTCATCTACCTGGGCATCCCCTTCCTGGCCGGGATGTTGACCCGCTTCGTGGGGATTCGGGCGAGGGGCCGGGAGTGGTACGAGCGGCGGTTCATCCCGGCGATCAGCCCGCTGACGCTGGTGGCGCTGCTGTTCACCATCGTCGTGATGTTCTCCTTGCAGGGCGAGAACATCGTCCGCATCCCGCTGGACGTGCTCCGCATCGCCGTGCCGCTCTTGATCTACTTCGTGGTGATGTTCCTGGTCTCGTTCTGGATGGGGCATCGGCTGGGGGCGGACTACTCGAAGACGGCCACGCTGTCGTTCACGGCGGCCTCGAACAACTTCGAGCTGGCCATCGCCGTGGCGGTGGCCGTCTTCGGCATCGGCAGCGGGGCGGCGTTCGCCGCCGTCATCGGCCCGCTGGTGGAGGTGCCGGTGCTGATCGGCCTGGTCAACGTCGCCCTGTACTTCCGGCGGCGTTACTTCGAGCCCGCCGGTGTCCCGGTCGGCCAGGGAGCGAACCCATGAGCCATTCCTCGGCCCCGAATCCCGAGATCCCCGCCAGCCGTCGCCGCCTGCTGCCGGGCCTCGCCGAGCACGTCGAGGGGCTGGCCCGCACCGCCGACCGGATCGCAGAGGCCCACCGTGCGGCGGGCGAGGCGCTGGCGGGCTGGATCGCCGAGAACCACCGGCCCGGCCAGCCCCTCGGCGTCATCGTCGTCTGCACGGGCAACAGCCGCCGGAGCATCCTCGGCTCGACGATGGGCAACCTCGCCGCCGCCTCCTGCGGGCTGCCCGAGGTCCGCTTCCACAGCGGCGGGACCGACCCGACGGCCTTCAACCCCCGCACGATCGCCGCCCTGCGGCGGATCGGCGTGCAGGTCGAGCCCACCGGCGAGGAGGCCCCGAGGGGCGAGCCGGGGGTCGCCAACCCGATCTACCGGGTCCGCTGGGGGACGCCGGGGGAGCCGCCGATGGAGGCCGTCGAGTTCTCCAAGCGGTACGACGACCCGAGCAACCCGCAATCCGGCTTCGCCGCCCTGATGGTCTGCGACGAGGCCGACGCCGGCTGCCCGGCGGTCCGGGGTGCGGCCCTGCGGCTCTCGCTGCCGTTCGCCGACCCGAAGCAGCACGACGACACGCCCGAGGAGGCCGCCCGGTACGACGAGCGGCGGGACGACCTCGGGCGGCTCATGGTGTGGGTGATGACGCAGGCCCGGCGACGACCGGGCTGAGCTGGGGAAAGCAATCGCTTAACCGAAGGGAGCAGACCGATGTCCGAGTCGATCACGCAGGCGGTGAAGGGCAAGTACGGCTCGGTGGCCGCCAGCGGCCTGTCGAGCGACCACGAGGGCGTCCGGGCGGTGGCCGAGGCGTTCGGCTACAGCCCCGAGGAGCTGGCCTCGATCCCCGCCGAGGCCAACATGGGCCTCTCCTGCGGCAACCCCACGGCCACCGCCAACCTGCGGGAGGGCGAGACGGTCGTGGACCTGGGCAGCGGCGGCGGCCTGGACGTGCTCCTGGCGGCCCGCAAGGTCGGGCCGACGGGCAAGGCCATCGGCATCGACATGACGCCCGAGATGATCGACCTGGCCCGCCGCAACGCCGAGAAGGCGGGCCTGGCGAACGTCGAGTTCCACCTGGCGCCCATCGACCGCCTGCCGCTGCCGGACGCCTCGGCGGACTGCGTGATCTCCAACTGCGTGATCAACCTGGCCCCCGACAAGGCCGCCGTCTTCCGGGAGATCGCCAGGGTCTTGAAGCCCGGTGGTCGGCTGGCCGTCAGCGACATCGCCCTGAAGCGGGAACTGCCACCGGAACTTGGCAATGACCTGATGGCCTACGTCGGCTGCATCGCCGGGGCGATCCCGATCGAGGAGTATCGCCGGGGCCTGATCGAGGCAGGGTTCGCCCACGTCGAGGTGATCGACAGCGGCACGGATCTCAACGCCTACGCCAAGGTGGAGAACCAGGCCGGCTGCTGCTCGCCGCCGGCCGCCTCGCCCACGCCGGCCAGCGCCGAGCCGGCCTGCTGCACGCCGTCCGCCGCCCCGTCGGGCTCGCCGGGCGCCGGGTCGGCCTGCTGCGAGCCGAGCCCCGAGTCGATCCGCCCCTCGACGCATGAGGGGGTCTGCTGCTCCGGGGCGGTGCCCTCGGCGACCGGCCTGGCCGTCGCCGAGTCAGGGTGCTGCACGCCGGCCCCGAAGGCGGAGGGCGATGAGGCGCTGCACGGTCGGCTGGCTGAGCTGCTGCGGCGTTACGACGTGAACGACTACGCCGCCAGCGTGAAGGTCTTTGCCGTCAAGCCGTGATCGAGCCGGCGTGGACCCGCTCCGTCCTCCCGGAACCGGCGGGCCGGAGCGGCAGGCACTCCGGGCCTCGCCGGGCGGTCAGGGCCTATGAAGGCCAGGTCGCATCGGGAAGGTCGATCGGGTAACCGTCGCCATCCCGACCGACCGATGGGCGAGGCCCACCCAGGCTGGGTTCCTCGATCGGGTCCGCCTCGAAATCACAGGCCGGACATCCGATCGCACACCGGGGAGAGGGCGGAGAGGTTGCCATCGATGACTCCGAGGGGCACGGGTAGCCCTTGTCGTAGAACCGCCCGCACGCCCGGCACTGGTTGCCGAACCGCCGCCCGAGCGGGTAGCCGTCCAGCGGGCAGGCGTCGTGGTCGGGCGGGGCGGTGATCGCCATCCGCACCACGTCGGGGTCGGTGTTGATCGGCCAGGGCAGCACGTCCCAGAACGGGCAGCCGCCGGCCCGGCGCCAGTCCCGGTACTCCCGGCGGCAGCCGTAGCGCTGGTCGGAAATCAGCCGCATCGCCAGACGGCCCACGCCCACCGACAGCGAGAAGGCGCCGGCGTTCGTGGAGAGCCACCAGACGAGCATCCACCGGACCCTCCCGGCGAAGTCATGGGTGTTCAGCAGGGGGTAGAAGAGCCACAGGACGAACAGGTAGATCGGCGTGACGACGAAGAGCGAGTAGCGGCACGCCAGGACGAGGATCGGCGACTTGCCGCTCTGCTGCCGGCTCATGCGGTGCCTCCTCCCGCCGAGCGTCGGGCGACCCGATCCCCCAGCGGGGCCTTGAGCCGGCTCAGGAAGTCGGCCACCTGGACCTCCCCGCCGTGAACCGCCTCCTCGGTGACGACGTAGCTGGCCCAACGCTTCGGATCGTAGAGGATGTCCTCCACGACCCGCTCGACGATCGACCGCAGGCCACGGGCGCCAGTCCCCCTGGCGTGGGCCATGCGGGCGATTTCCATGAGGGCGTCGTCCGTGAAGGACAGGCAGGCGTGGCGGTACTTCAACAACTTGCGATACTGCCCGATGAGCGAGTTCGTCGGCTCCTTGAGTATCCGCACGAGGTCGTCCACGCCGAGGTCGTCCAGCGTGGCGATCACCGGCAGCCGACCAACCAGCTCGGGGATCAGCCCGAACCGCTCCAAGTCCTCCGGCAGGACGTGATGGAGCGGGTTGACCGCCTCGTCATGGCGTGCCGCTCCTGAAAGGTCGAACCCAAAGGACGCCCCCCGCCCAAGCCGACGGGCGATGATGTCCTCCAGGCCGACGAAGGCCCCGCCGCAGATGAACAGGACGTTGATCGTGTCGAACGGGATGCAGTTCTCGCCCACCGTCTTGTAGCCGCCGCCGGGCGGCACGCTGGCGACCGTCCCCTCGATCATCTTGAGCAGGGCGTGCTGGACGCCCAGCCGCATGTCCTTCGTGCCGTGGACACGCCCACCTCCCAGCTTGTCCATCTCGTCGAGGTAGACGATGCCGCCCTGGGCGACCCCAACGTCCATGTTGGCGGCGACGAGGAGCTTGTGGAGCACGCTCTCCACGTCCTCGCCGACGTAGCCGGCCTCGGTCAGCGTCGTGGCGTCGGCGACGGCGAACGGGACGTTCAGGGACTCGGCAAGGGCACGGGCCAGGTGGGTCTTCCCCGAGCCCGAGGGGCCGATCAGCAGGACGTTGGACTTCTCGATGGCGACATGGCGGAGGGAGGCGTCGGCGACGATCGGGGCGGGGGAGCCCCGTTCTGCGGCGTCCAGGAGCCGCACAAAATGGTTGCTGACGGCGACGGCCAGCGTCCGCTTGGCCCGGTCCTGGCCCACGACGGAGCGGTCCAGGTGGGCGACGATCTCCCTGGGCGAGGGGATGGCGATGGGGCGGTTTTCGGCGGGGTGCGGGCTGGCGGACATGGTGGGAGGCACCGGATGGGACTCGACCATCGCCTCCCCCGTCGGGAGGCGTCGGGCGCATCCGCCGGTGTCAATCCCTGCCGTGCCCGATGCGGCTCCTTGGCGCCGGCAGGCCCGAGGCCGGGCGGCGGCTCCTCCGTCGAGACCGCCCTCGGCTCGGTGAGGGCGATCTCTTGCGGGTTCTCTGCTCACTCGAAGTCGATCGTGATCTCCTTCTCCCTGCCGCCCCGGAGCACCGTCAGGACCGCCGTGGGCTTGATCCCCAACTCGATGAGGAAGGTCAGGGCGCCGGCGTCCTTCAAGGGCGGGATCGTGTTGCCGTCCACGGCGACCACGGTATCGCCAACCCTGAGCCCCGCCGCTTCCGCCAGCCCGCCCGGCTCGACTCGCTCGACCACCGCCTTGCCTTGCCCGACGCCCAGCTCCATGCCGAGCGTGCGGTCTTCCCTCCCCAGGAGGCTGGCGTTGCGGACTGCCACCGTAGGATTGGGGTTCATCTGGCCCGGCCTGGCCCGCAGCACGGCGTCGAGGGTGTACAGGTCGTCGAGCTGCGCCGGGGAAACCGGTAGCCGGAACCGCAGCTCCTCGGGATCGGAGACCGAGACCGACTGCTCGACATTCACCCGTTTCTGGGCATCGCCGGGGGGCGAACCGCCGCCGGTCCGGTCCTTGCCGGTGGCGACCGCCCGAAGCTTGACCGTCTCCCGAAGGGCGTCGTCCGACTCGACGTAGATCACCACGTTGGTCGTCGGCGTGAGGAATTGGACGCCCACCGAGCCGTCCCGGAGTTCGGCGATGTCCATCGTCAGCAGGCAGGGCAGGCGCAAGGCCCTCGGATACAGCAGCATCGAGGAGGACTTGGCGAACTCGGGGACGGTCGGCTCGAACCGTGAGGAGCCGGTCGGCTCGCTGGCGGTACTCTCGCCCGCCACGAAGCTGCTGGCGTAGGAGGTGGTGATCGGGGCCATCCCGTCGCCCGGCCGCACCGGCTCGTCGGCGAGCGACCGGCCGACGAGCACCCGGCATTCTCCCTCCTCGGAGATGGCGATCCTGAGCCGAACCGGTTGCAAATCGCCTTCGGACGAGCGGATTGGGTCGCCCCCGGCTTCGGGGGCACCGCCCGGCTGCCGGTAGGCCATGACTCCTTCCCCGTCGATGGTCGTCAGTCGCAAGGCCGTGATCCGCCGATCGACCCAGGAGGCCAGGAAGGGCGAACGCCGGTCGGGGATCTCGGCCAGGGCCAGCGGCCGGGCGGAGAAGCGGGAATAGTCGCCCTCCCAGTCGATGAGGCGCCTCCTGTCGCACGAGACCTCGACGCCGCCGTCTCGCACGCTGCACCGGAACGTCAGCCCGTCCTCCGATCGGTTCGCCGGCCCACGCCGGGTCGATTCGTTGTCCTGCAACGGCTGGCCCTCGATCTGCTGGAGCCAGTACTTCCCGTACGCCAGGTCCAGGCAGGCGGCGAGCAGGGCGCCACGTTGGGGCAAGCCGATCATGAGCAGCCCGCCCCCCTCAGCCCGGACCTCTAGGTCATACTCCCCGAGCGGTGCGTGGGGGATCGGCAGGACGGCCGGCCGGTCTCCGTCCGCCCTCACGGCCAAGGCCGTCCCCGTCCGGGTCCACTCGCCGGAGATTGCCGTGCGGGGGTCGGCGAGGACCAGCAGATCGACCTGAAGACCCGACGCCAGAGGCTCGCCACCCTCTCCCTCCGGCGTTGCGGCCATACGCTCCCGAAGGTCGGGTCGGGCCGGCTCATCGCCTCCGGGAGCGGCGGTGAGCCGTGGTTCGACCCAGGCGGCCAGCCCCCAGTTCTCTGGGCCGCGGCACTCGACCCTCAGCGATAACTCGTCGATCCCCGTCACGTCCACCGAGCAGGGCTGGTGATCGCCCTTGAGGCCCAGCGGCCTCGACTGCCAGATCGTCCGCTCGTCGCCCACGAGCTTGAAGACGAGCGGCGTCTTGGGGTCGGCCTGTTGGGGGAACATCTCGGGGATGAGGACTTCGCTTCGGAACGACCCGAACCGCCCGCCCAGCCGGTACGTGATCGACACCTCGCCGGATGGCCGGGCGTGCAAGTAGATGCCGTGGCCGGAGTGCTGCCCGTCGAACATCAGCGGCTTGCGGGCGACGGGATTGCCGGACAGTCCCCCCAGCACCAGCTCGCCTCGGTCCGACCACCACCCGTTCTGCTCATGCAGGTCGATCCTTGGAAGGGTCACGAGATAGGACTGCTCCGGCCCGCCTGCGGCGAGTCCCGCTTCGGCGATCGGGATCGCCGGCCCTGCGATCCTCCCGGCGGCCTCGCTGATGGGGGGCCGACTCCCGGCATCGGGGGCCGACGAGGGCGTTCCCCTGCCGTCAGCAACTTCCGCTGGCTGCTGTTGCCCTCCCCCGAGGCGGCTCATCAGGTAGCCGCCGCCGAGCACGCAGAGGCCGCCCACGAGCAGGACGGCGAGCGGCGACGTTCCTCGGGCCGGACGCCGAGCGGGTCTGGTCCTCGGCAACGGTCGGGACATGACCTCGGGCCTGTACCCGCTGGCGGCGCCGAGTTCCTCCGGGGCCTCCTTGTCGCTGACGACGGCCGGGCGGGAGCGGTACGTCTTGTCCACCGGCTTGCCGTCGGCGAACAGGTCGCTCGTGGACGCCGAGGCGGGGCGGCCCGCCCGCTTCCGGGACGGCTCGTCGCCCGAGTCGATCGGCGAGGCCGTCGTCGGCCCGGCTCCGAGGTCCGGTACGGGCCGGGTCAGGTCGATCAGGAGCATCTCCTGCACGTCCTCGGCCGCCCCCTCCCGGTCGCCGATGGCGTGGCGGCACTGCGCCCGGATGGAGAAGGCGGCGGCGTTGCGGGGGTCGAGGGCCAGGGCGTAGGTGGCGTCGGCGATGGCCTGGTCGAAGACGTTCCGCCGCTTGAGGATCTCGGCCCGGACGACGTAGGGGCCGGGCTGCTGGGGGTCGAGCCGGATGGCGACGGCCAGGTCCGCCAGCGCCCGCTCGGGCCTCCTGAGCCGGCGGTGGGCCTCGGCCCGCAGCAGGTAGGCGGCGACCGCCTTGCCGTTCAGGCGGATCGCCTCGGCGGCCCGCTCGGCGGCCTCGTGGAACTCGCCCTGGGCCAGGTGCCGCCTCGCCGCCCGGAGCAGTTGATCGACCTCGGTCGCCGACGAGCCCATCGCCACCTCCGCTCGCACTCGGTCCCAAGTCCTGCCATGGGCGCCCCGGACGGCAGATCGCCTGCCCGGTTCGCCGACCGCAACGATCCGCCGGTGTCAGGCGGCGCCTCGTCCTCGATCGGGGACGGGTTCATCCCGGCGTCCCTCCAGGGGCATGGAGCCGGAGGCCGACGATGATACGATGGGTGCGGGCCGAATGCTAGTTATTGACTGTCTATTGATCGGCTGTCGAGCCGAAGGAGGCACCCATCCTACACTCGCCCCGATGCACCAGGACGACATCCGCCACCGCTTCGGGGCCAGGGTCCGGCAGCTCCGCACCGAGCGGGGCTGGTCGCAGGAGGCGTTCGCCGACCTGGCGAAGCTGCACCGCACCTACGTCGGGGCGATCGAGCGAGGCGAACAGAACCTCAGCCTCCAGAACATCGAGCGGTTCGCCGCCACCCTCGGCATCTCGCTGGCCGAGCTGTTCGCCCCCTTCACGGACCAGCCTCCCCCTCCGTCGTGAGCGGGGCTCCGCCCCTCATCGGCCCCGTGGTCGCCGCCCACCTTCCCTCGGAGGCGCCGACACCGGCGGACACGCCGCAGGCCGGCGGGCAGGACCGCCGGACGCTCGGACATCCATGCGGCGGTAGGGGGCATCATGGGCGAGAGGCAGGGCGGCGACCCGTCACGGTTCGACGGTTACGAGCGATCCGTCGAGTTCCAACTGATCGTGGGGATCGCAGCGGCGTTGCGGGAGGAGTTCGGCGTCGGCATCGACGCCCACCCCGGCGGCGAGGACACCGAGGCCGGGGCGGTCAACCGTGCCTTCCGTGCGGCGGCCCGACACATCCTGATGACGATCGTCACGCCGGGGGAAGATCTGCCGTCCGTACTGACATGGGCCTTGCGTCATGCCGCCCTGCGGCGGCTGGTCGAGCATGGCGTAGACGAGGGGCGGGCGAGGCGATCCTCGATTCGGAGCCGTCCCTGGGTGACCGCTGGCCGGCATACCTGGCCCTGGCCCCGAGCCCGGTGATCGAAGACCTCTGCTGAATAGCCGGTGCTGAATAGCTGGGCTCGACACTGAACCCTTGGCAACTACCCCATGATCCAGCCCTGGGAGGGCCTGGTGATGGACGTGGTGGTCAGCTCACGGGTCGTCGGGACGTTCCTCGGCTACGCCCCCCGAGCCATCCATCGCCTCGACGACGGCAGCGAGTGGGAGCAGGTCGGCGGCGTCACGGAGCATGTCTGCCGGGAGCGACCGGGCTGCCGCATCCTGCGGGACCAGGGCCGGCTGTTCCTCGACGTGGAGGGGACCAGCCGCATCGCCGAGGTGCGGCAATTCCTGGGGAGGCGGTGGTCCGGGGCGGGCGCCTATTGAGCCCGGCCCTCCTCCCGCTCGGCGAGGCACTTCGGGCAGTACCAGGGGGCGGGCGCCTTCACCGGCTTCGGGCTCCGCTTGCGGCAGATGGCGCAGCGATACCGCTTGCCCTTGTACACGGTCTTCGGGCGATCACGCTTCCCGCTCTTCGGGATGCTCCTGGGCATCGGACCCTCCCCCATCTCGGCGGCAACCGCTTCTGTTCTCGTGCTCTCGGGAGGTCCGTCCCCGTCACCGCTCGTCCCATGATCATCTTCAAGAGGCCGATCCTATGATCGTCTCGTACTGGACGTTGCCCGGCAGCCACCTCGGCGGGCGGACCAGGCCCCGGTCGGCCAGTCGTTGCAGCGTGCTCATGCCGGGCTCCGTTCGTCCTCCAGGGCGATCAGTCCGACGCCGCCTCGCCCGCCCAGCGGACGACCAGATCGAGGTACGCCTCCCGGACCTCCGGGAAGACGGTCACGTTCGGCACGTGGTTCACTTCCAGCAGATATCGGGCGCCGTCCGAGGCCACGATGTAATCCACGCCGACGGTCGCCAGGCCGAAGTGCTCGGCCAGCCGCCGGGCGTCGTCGAGCAGCTCCGGGTCGATCGGCATGAAGGCGGCCCTCGGGTCGTGGATCGACTTCAGCCAGCCCTCGCCCGCCATGCGGACCTGCAAGGCGTGCTCGCCGACCAGGACGATGCGGACAGCCTCTCCCTCGATGTACTCCTCGAAGAGCGTCGGCTGCTCGGCGGTCCAGGCGTCGTCGAAGCGGGCCTTGTCCTCGCCGCAGTGCCAGTTGCCCCATTTGGCGACGGTCGGCCCCCCGGCGGCGACGGTCGTGCCTCGGTCGGCGTAGCCCCTGGCGATGCCGCCGAAGCGGGTCACCGCCAGCGCCCGCACCAGGCCCGGCAGCCGCATCCGCAGGTCCATCATGCCACGGGCGCCGGGCAGGCACGGCCCGCCCCAGAGGGCCAGGGCGGCGAGGAAGTCGAAGTCGTCGCCGAAGATGGCGTGGTAGGCGACCCGCTCGACGGGGACGAAGTGGCCCATGAAGCGGGGGTGCTCGACGAGCAGGCTCCCCCGGTCCAGCCGGATGCGGGGCAGGGTCTCGAAGGCCAGGACCGGACGGTCGAGGCGGCGACGGAGTTCGGCGGCCTCGGGCGGGTCGAGTCCCACGAGCAGGAGCGGTTCCACGGCCATCCTCCACGACGGGGCCGCCCGGCGGTCACCCCGGTCGCCGGAGCAGACCGTCGGGCGATCGGCCCTTGCCCATGATGGATGCAGAGAACCATCAGAAGGTTCGACGGACGAGGCGGCGCCTGTGCCCGAGGAGAATGCGACGAAGCGCCTCGGGCGGCGTCATCGTCCACCGGAGGAGTGGGCGAACGACTCGTCGTTCGATTCCAAGGCAGGCCGGCCCGTGTCGATCAGCCCCGCCCAGTCGTCCGCCCCATGAGTGCGGTAGGGCAGGTGCTCGAATCTGCGCCACCGACCGACGGACCGCCTTCGCCGCATCCGTCTCACTCAGGCGGATGCGGCGGACGACCCGTCGCAGCATCACCCTTGCACCGGGTGAATTTTGCCCAAAAATTTGCCCAGGAAGGGCGGCGGGCATTTGACCAAATCGAAGGTCGCCGCAATCCGTTGCAACGCAAGAGGTTTAGAATACACCCGGCAGGACTCGAACCTGCAACCCTCAGTTCCGAAGACTGATGCTCTATCCAATTGAGCTACGGGTGCGTTGCGAGAAACCCGATGTTGGTCGTGGTCGTCATGGGAACCGTTCGGGAGTCGTTGCGTCACCCAGTATAGCGGCTTGCAAGGTCGGGGAAAAGTCTGCTCGGAGGACTTTCGAGTCGTGTGGCAACGTGGCTGTTGAGGTCGAGCCGGCACGAACGTGCCTTGATCGTAAAGGGTTGGGGCCATAAACTGATGCGACATCAATCGAGATGGGATTGCCTCGCCCGGGAGGGCAACGTTCGACGTGGGGTTGTGCCCCGGGCGTCTTGCTCCTCCCGAAATGGCCTCGTTGGATCTCCATGAAGCGAACACCGCACGTCAAGGGCACCTATTCGTTTGTGAGCCTGGGCTGCCCGAAGAACCTGGTTGACTCGGAGCGGATGCTGGGCCTGCTGGCTCAGGATGGATACGCACTGGTGCCGGATGCCGAGCGGGCGGACCTCGTCATCATCAACACCTGCGGGTTCATCGACATGGCCCGTCAAGAGTCGCTGGGCGTGATCCGGGAGATGCTTGACCGTAAGAAGAACGGTCAGCTCAAGGGCGTTGTCGTGGCCGGTTGCCTGGCCGAGCGGGAACGCGAGATGCTGCTTGAGCAGGTGCCCGAGGTCGATCAGGTTGTCGGCGTCTTCGGTCGCGAGGAGATCGCCCGGATCGCCGATCGGATCATGGGGGACCTTCACGAGCAGCGCACCCTGTTCCGGCCCGCGCCGGTGCAGGCGCAGGAGGACCGGGCCCGGCTGCGGATCACGCCCCGACACCTGGCCTACCTGAAGGTCTCGGAAGGGTGCGACCGGCTTTGCACCTTCTGCGCGATCCCCTACATGCGCGGCAAGCACGTCACCAAGCCGATCGAGGCCGTCGTCGAGGAGGCGAAGGAGCTCGCCGCCGACGGCGTTCGCGAGCTGAATCTTGTTGCCCAGGACATGACCTATTACGGGCTCGACCTTTACGGCCGGCCCCGGCTGGCCGACCTGCTGCGAGCGCTCGACGAGGTCGAGGGGATCGACTGGGTCCGCGTCCTCTACAACTATCCGCAATACTTCACCGACGAACTTTTCGAGGTCCTGGCGACCGGGTCGAAGATCCTCCCGTACCTCGACATGCCGCTCCAGCACATCAACGACCGCATGCTCAAGCTGATGAATCGCCGGCACAACCGCGCGGAGACCGAAACGATCGTCGGCCGGCTGCGAGAGTCGATCCCGAACCTGGTGCTGCGGACCACCTTCATTGTCGGCTTCCCGGGAGAAACGGAGTCCGAGTTCGCGGAGTTGCTCGACTACGTGGAAACGGCTCGGTTCGAGCGGCTCGGCGTCTTCCCGTACTCGTTCGAGGCCGATACCCCGGCCGCGAAGCTCCCCGGCCACGTGCCGGATGAGGTCCGGTCCGATCGTCGCGATCGAGTCATGGCGGCCCAGCAGCCGATTGCCTTCGCGTTCAACCAGGCGCAGGTCGGCAAGACGTTCGACATTCTGATCGACGGCCCCGCGCCGGGGATGCCGGGAACCTGGCTCGGCCGGCCCTATACCGACGCCCCGGACGTGGACGGGCAGACCATCGTGAGGGGCTCGAACCTGAATGCCGGCGATCTGGTCGCCTGCGAGATCATCGGCACCGACGGTTACGACCTGATCGCCGAGGCCGGCACCGCGCCGCCCCGACCGCGACGCCGTCGCCCGAGGCCCCGCAAGAAGCCGGCCACTCCATTCACAATCCTCAACGGATGATCCCCCAACAGGTTGGAGCGACCCGTTGAGCCAGGCCCTTCCGCAAGCGGAGCTCTGGAACGTCCCGAACCTGCTGAGCCTCAGCCGGCTCGGGCTCTCCGCCGTGGTCTTCGGCATGATCTCCTATGGTCTCTACCTGCCGGCGGTCGGGGTGTTCGTCCTGATGGCGATCAGCGATGCCCTCGACGGCTACCTCGCCCGGAAGCTCGGGCAGGAGACCGCGCTGGGCCGGCAACTCGACCCGCTGGTGGACAAGGTGGTCGTCGCCGGTTGCTTCGTCTACCTCCTGTCGCTTCCGGTCGACACAGGCCTGGCCCCCTGGATGGTCACGGTCATCATCGCGCGTGAGTTGATCGTCCAGGCGCTCCGTAGCCTGATCGAAGGCAAGGGACGGGCCTTCGGGGCGAAGATGGCGGGCAAGCTCAAGACGACGATCCAGTTCCTCGCGATCGTGTTGATTCTGCTCATCCTCGGCCTCGACCTCGACGGCGCCTGGCTGTGGGTTCGCGACATCACCATCTGGTCGGCGGTCGCGCTGACGATCTACAGTGGTGGGGTCTACCTGGGGGCCGCCTGGCCCATCTTGAAGGGCCAGGTCCCCGGCGCCCCGACCCCCTGAGCGTGTCCGGCCGACCGGCCGACCTCACCACCCTCGCGACCTCTCCCTCATGGAATGGCTTGAATCCCTCATCCTGGGCGTGCTTCAGGGCCTCACCGAATTCCTGCCGATCTCCAGCAGCGGGCACCTCGTCGTCGTGCAAGGGGCCTTCGCGGCGCTGCACGGCCGCACGGTCTCCGGCCCCTCGGAACTGTTCTTCAACGTCATGCTCCACCTGGGGACGCTCGCCGCGATCCTCGTCTTTTACCGCGAGGCCGTCGCGATGACGGTCCGTGGCCTGCTGGGCGAGGCGAATGTTCCACCGTCGTTTCGACGACCCGCGCTATTCCGATTGGGTGCGCTCGCCGTCGTGGCGACTCTGCCGGCCGTGGTGGTCGCCCTGACGCTCAAGGACGCCGTCGAACGGGCAACCGCCGAGCCCTTCGTCGCCGGGCTCGGCTTTCTCGTCACCGCCGCCGTCCTGTTCGCGACCCAGCGCATGCCCAGTGGCGAGAAAGGGCCGTCGGAGATCGGCTGGACCGACGCCATGCTGGTTGGGGTGGCGCAGGCGGTGGCGATCCTGCCGGGGGTCAGCCGCAGCGGATCGACGATCGTCATGGCCCTGGCGCTGGGGTTCGCGCGACCCTGGGCCGTCGGCTTCAGCCTGCTGATGGCCGTGCCGGCCATCCTGGGCGCGGGGCCCTGGAGATCAAGGACGTGGACCCCGCCACCCTGTCGACGGATCGCCTGGCCCAGACCTTCGCCGCCTCGGTGGTCGCCGGCGTGGTCGGCTACGGGGCGATCGTCTGGCTGATCCGAATTGTCCGCGGGCGGCGACTCTGGTATTTTTCTGTATACCTGGTGATGATGGCGGCCGTGGTGTTACTGAGTTTTCCGATCCGGGGAGGGACGCATGCCGGGCCATCGCGAGCGCCTGCTCTGGACCGGCCCGGTCGGGTCGTCGATCTGGCCCCGCACGCTGGAACAGGTTCCGGTAAGGGGGCCGTCGCTCTGCCTCGTGCCGACCGAGGCGGCGCGAACTCAGGTCCTCCACACGCTCGCCCTGCGGGGGGCGACCGGGCCGAAAACCCGGGTCTGGATGTGGGACGACCTCTGGGGGGAAATCGCCCGGCGCGCCAAGGGCCCGCCGATGAGGCTCTCGGAGGCGGGGGTTCGCACGGCCCTGGTCGAGGCGATCGCCCGCGCCCGTCGCCAGGGTGAGGTTCGCGTCCTGGGCGACCTGGCCGAGACCCCCGGCTTTCGCCGTCGCCTTCGCGGTCGGATCGCGAACTGGACCCAGCAGAGCCTAATACCGAGGACGGGCCCGCCCCGTGGGCCGTCGGCCGTCGATCAGGCCGAATGGGCGATCTTCGATCAGTATCGCCGCGTTCTCCAGGAGGCGAAGGCCGACGACCCCGAGGGCTTCGCGGACCGCGCCGCGAGTGCCTTGAAGCGGGGGAAGCTGCCCGGTTGGGATTGGGGCCAGTTCCCCCACGTCGCCATCCTCGAACCGCCACCGGTTTCCGACCACCCCGCCTGGCGAGCGATGGAAGTCCTTCACCGACACACCGATGCCCTGCACGTCGCGGTCCTCTCCGACCAGAACCGGCACGAGGCATTTTTCAGTTTCGAGGCTGTCTGGAAACGACTGGACACCTGGGGCTTCAACGTCGAGCACATCGCGGCCGATCCTGATCGTCCGGCCGGGTTGCGAGTTCTCGACAACGGGCTGTTCCGCGACGACCCGACCCCCGTCGAACCGTTTGACGACGCCGCCGGCCTCCGCTTCCTGGGCGCTCCGCAGGGGGAGGGCATCGGGCTCGTCGTCGCGCGTCGGGCTTTGGAGTTGTTGCGTAACGAGCCCGGCACGCGGTTTGAGGACATCACCGTCGTCGTCCCACGACGGGACGAGCAGGAGATGATCGCCGGGGCGCTGAGATCGTGGGGCATCCCCGTCACGGCCGGCAGGTCGGTACGCCTGGCCGGCGATCCGGCGGTGACGACCCTCTGCCTCGCCCTGCGCCTGCCGCTCGACGACTGGAACGCCGGCAAGGTCGCGAGGTTTCTGCGCAACGGGCAGGTTCGGCCCTCCTGGCGTGAGGCAGCCTCGCCACTCGATCTGGCGGCGACCTCCGCGGCGATCCGGGACGCCCAGGTCTACCGGGACGCCCGCGCGATCCGATCGGCCCTCGATCGGGCCGCCGTCCTGCCCGAGCCAGAAGCGACCGAGGCCCAGCGTCGCCGCGCCGAGCGTGCGACGCGGGCCGTCGCCATCTTCGACCGGCTGGTCCGACTCCTCGACCCGTTCAACACCTCCGCGTCCTGGTGGGTTCAGGTCGATCGCCTGAACGCGGTGCGGACCGAGCTGGGCATCGGAGACCATGATACCGCCGGACGCCACGCGATCGAGCATCTGGTCGATGCCCTCCACGAGCACGGCGACGTGCTGGAAGGACTGGGTCAGGACAACCATTACGTCTCCTGGGGCGAGTTCGTGCGTGAGGTCCAGTCCATCGCCCGCGACCTCAATGCCCCGTCGGCCCCGTCGCGTCCCGGCTCCGTCCTCGTCACAACGCCCGAGGCCGTGGTCGGGGCCCGCGCCCGCCACCTGCTGCTCGTCAATCTCATCGAGGGGACCTTTCCGGATCGGGAGGCGATCCGCCCCGATCCGGCACTCGTCGAGATCGAGGACGCCACCCCCGTGGCCACTGCTCGGGCCGCGTTCTCGAAAGAGATGTTCCGGTTTCTCCGCCTGATCGGGACCGCCGAGCGTTCGCTGACGTTCATCTACCCGACGACCGACGAGAAAGGCCAGTCGCTGCTGGTGGCCGGGTTCCTCGAAGAAATCCGCGAACTGTTCTCCGAGGTCGCCCTTCAGTCGGCCACCCACGAGTTCCGACGGCTTGACCCGGTGCTCGACGAGGAACTGGCCGGCTCGCCTCGAGAGCAGCGCGTTCGGGCCGTCGCGCTCGGCCTGCCTCGAAAATCAGGATGAGCCACTTCGGCAACTCGCTCGCGACCCACGGCACCGACCGGCCCTGGAGGGAACGGCGGCCGCGCTCCACGTCTCGGCGCATCGTTCCCTGCGGCGCACGGACTTTGGCCCTTACGAGGGCATGCTCGACGATCGCTCCGCCGTCACGCGGATCGCCAACGATTTTGGCCCCGACCGCCCGGCGTTCAGCCCCAGCCAGCTCGAATCGCTGGCGTTCTGCCCGTTCCAGTTCTTTCAGCGCTACGTGCTGCACCTCGAACCGACCGAGGACCGCGACGAACTCGACGACGATTATGCCGCCCGCGGCAGCCTGATCCACAGCGCCCTGGAAAACCTCTATCTCGCGATCCACGCCGGGGAGATCGTGATCGACGGGGCCGCGGTCCAGGCCGAGGCCATCCTGGGGCCGTTGCTGGCCCAGATCACGCAACTGATCGACGGGTTGCCCAATCCGGCCACGCGCGTCGAGGCCGGGCTGCGACGGATCGAAACCGAGCGCGTTCGACGGGTCGCGATCCGTTACGCGCGGCAGCACGAGTCGTATGTCACGTCGAGATATGGGCCTGGAGCGGTTCCGCATCTCGTTGAAGCCGATTTCGGCAAGGGTGGCGAGAACGGCCTCCCGGCCCTGACCATCGGCGAGGCCCCGGACCTCGTTCGCATCCAGGGCCTGATTGACCGGGTCGACGTGATTGAGCGGCCCGACGGCCTTTTCTTCCGGGTCATCGACTACAAGACCGGCCATGCGCCCTCGTCGTCGGACCTGAAGGCCGGTACCGCGCTTCAGTTGCCCCTATACGCGCTGGCGGTCGAGCAAATCTTGCTCGCCGGGATCGGCGGCCGTCCTCTCGACGCGGGCTACTGGGCGCTTCGCAAGGATGGCTACAAGCCGCTGGCGACGATGGCAACGCTCACAGACGGGATGGTTCAGCCCGCCGAGAGCTGGGATGCGGTCCGGACGGGGATCGAGCAGTTCGTCCAGTCGATCGTGGCCCATCTTCGCGCCGGAAGGTTTCCCGTCGCTCCGCGCGTCGCGGATTGCACGCGAACATGTGACTATCGAGTCGTTTGCCGGATAAGACAGATTCGCCAGTCCGGAAAGGTCTGGGCCGACGCCCCCCGGCTGGAGCTGGAACCATGAGCGCCGACCGGGAAATCAGCACGCTGACCGACCAGCAGCGCAGGCCCTCTCGGGCCGGAAGACCAGTATTGCCCTCAGCGCCGGGGCCGGCTGCGGCAAGACCTTCGTGCTCACGTCGCGATTCCTCAAGCATCTTGACGGTGACGGCGAACAGGCCAGCGCCCTGGCGGAACTGATCGCGCTGACGTTCACCGATAAGGCCGCCCGTGAGCTACGCGACCGCGTCCGTCGCGCCTGCCGTGCCCGGCTCGCCAGCGGCGAGGGGGACGATCTCGGCGCTGGCGCTGGATCTTGCGCGGTCTGGAAGCCGCCCCGATCGGCACGTTTCACGCCTTCTGCGGCGAGCTACTCCGTCGCTTCCCGATCGAGGCGGGCGTCGAGCCGGGGTTCGCGATCGCCGAGGAGTCGCTTGCGCCGACGGTTCGCGACGAGGCCCTCTCCGACTGCATCCGAGCCTGGCTTGCCGAGAACGACGAGGACCTGTTCGCCCTGGCCGTCGAGCTGGGCCTGCCTCGCGTTCGCGAACTGCTGTCTCGCCTGATCGTCCTCCGGACCCGCGGGGACTTCCACGACTGGGCCGAACGCGACCCGGACGACATCGTGGCGTCGTGGCGACACATCTGGAGCACGACCGCCTTCCCCGCGCTGCTCGCCGGGTTCGTCGCGCAGGCCCAGCCCACCCTCGACCTGCTGTCGGCCCACCCGTGCAGTCACCCGACGATGCGCGAGCGAATCGCCTTCCTGAGGGAAGCGATCCCCAACCTTCCGGCCAGTCGCGACCCGATCGACCAGCTTCAGAAGATCGTCAACGAGGCGAGAGTGCAGGGGGGAGGGACCAAGTCGCACTGGCCGTCGGCCGTTATCCACGCGAGCGTCAAGGACGCTCTGACCGCGCTCCGAAAGGAAGCCGAGAAGGTCATCAAGGCGGAGAACTGGGACGCCGACGCGACCCGACAGGCCGCGGAGATGGCCCGGCGGATCGCCCGGCTCGCGATTCAGGCGCTCGACGTCTGCGATCGGGCGAAGCGTGAGCAGGGAATGCTCGACTTCGACGATCTCCTGCTGCGGGCCCGCGACCTCCTCCGCGACCCGTCCGACTCCGTGCGCGAGGGGTTCCTTCAAGCCGTGGCGTTCGTCCTGATTGATGAGTTCCAGGACACTGACCCGATCCAGGGCGAGATCGTCGAGCAACTGGCCGGCGACTCGTTGCGGGACGGGCGGCTGTTCCTGGTCGGCGACAGCAAGCAGTCGATCTACCGATTCCGGGGCGCCCAGCCCAAGGTGTTCGACGACTTCCGGGAGCGGTTCCCCGAAACGGGCCGTCTCCAGCTCACCGAGAACTTCCGCAGCCGCCCCGAGATCCTCGACTTCGTCAACGTTCTGTTCAGCGACACCTTCCCCGGCCCCGAACATCTCCTTCAGCCCGGTCCCGGCATGCCAGAGGCCGGCAACGAGATCGCCGTCGAGTTCCTCTGGGCGCACGAGCCCCGCGAGGACGAGGAGGCGAGGAAGGCGAAGGTGCCGGTCGATGCAGCCGCACGCTCGAAGCCCGCTGGATCGCCCGCCACCTGCGACGACGCATCAACGAGGGATGGTCAATTTGCGACTCGAAGTCGAAGGCCATCCGCGATGCGAACGCCGGGGAGATTGTCCTGCTGTTTCGCAGCCTGAACGACGCGGCGGCCTACGAGAACGCGCTGGTCGGCGAGGGGTTCGACTACCATGTCGTCGGCGGGGCGGCGTTCTTCGGGCAGCAAGAGGTCCTCGACCTCATCAATCTACTCTCGACCATCGAGGACCCGTTCGACGGCCTCGCCCTGGCGGCCACCTTACGAAGCCCGTTCGGCGTGCGTCAGCGACGATGGCCTCTACTGGCTCGCAACCTCCGGGCACGGAGACCTCACGCTCGGTCTTGAGCATTGGAGACATCTCCCGGGGCTCTCGCCGCTGGATCGTCGACGCGCCGCCCGGCTGCATGCGCTGCTGAACGAGTGGCGATCGGCGAAGGATCGCGTGCCGATTGCCGAACTTGTCGAGCGGGCCCTTGACGAATCGGGGTACGAGGCGGCGTTGCTCGGCGAATTCCTGGGCGAACGGCGCCGGGCGAACGTCCGGAAGCTCGTGCCGGCTGGCCCGCCGCTACGACGCTCAGGGCGGCTTGACCCTGGCCGACTTTGTCGCCCGCCTGCGAACCGACTATCGCAACCCTCCCCGAGAGGACGAAGCGGCCACGACCGACGAGGCCGGTGAGGCCGTCCGTTTGATGACGATCCACCAGGCCAAGGGGCTCGAGTTCCCGATCGTCGTCCTGCCCGACCTGAACCGCAAGCCCCCCGCGTCGCGTGCGCCGATCACCTTCCAACCAGACCTCGGACCGATCCTCAAGCCGCCCGAGGACGACTCGATCGTCGAATCACGCGAGGGTGGGGAGAGCCTCGGCTACCTGCTCCAGAAGCAGATCGAGCTCCGGGAGGAGGAGACGGAAGCCCTTTGCCTGTTCTACGTCGCCACCACGCGCGCCCGGGACGCTCTCGTGCTGTCGGCCGGGATGGCGCCCGACGAGGCCCCGGTGTCCCCCGCGCTGAAGCTGTTGGCCGGTCGATTCGACCTTGCTACCGGGGCCTGCCGGACCGAGCTTCCCCTGGGCTGCAACCCTCCGAGCCTTCGTGTCGTGGACCAGGAACCGGCTCCCCTTGGAACCACGACCCACCATTCGAAACGATCCCGACCACGGCTCAACCGCGTCGCCCGCATCATCGCATCGGCACCGCCCGCAGCGACAACGCCGAACCAGCAAATGCCAGCGCCGACCTCGTTTCCTCGACCTCGACCCCGCGCTCGCTCTCCCGCCGCATTCGGGACGTGTTGATCGGCTGCTGCGGGCGATCCTTGCCGAACCGGACGCACTCGACCCCAGGCGACTCCCGGACCTCACCGCCAGTCTGGCCCGGATCCAGTCTCCCTCAGCCCCGAAGAGAATCCAGCGTGAAACCTACGACCTTGTCCGCGCGTGGCTCGAAACGGGCTCGGCACAATCGTTGATCCGATCCAACGAACTTCGTCGCGCGACGCCGTGGTCGATCTTGTGGCCACCCGAGGGCTCGGGGCCGACCGTCGTCCGAAGCTGGTTCGATTTTGCGTTCCGCGATCACGAAGGCGCATGGGCCCTCGTGGTGATCGCCCATCCCGAGGCACCCGAACCGTCCGAGCGGCTACGCCTGCGACTGTCCGCCCGGGCCGCCGAAGCCCTCGGCCTCGCACCGGTCGCTCGGGGATGGCTTGTGCGTCTCGGATCGTCAGGACAGACGATCGAGGAACGCCGTTTCGACGCCAACGCGATCGAACAGGCGTTTCAGGACGTTCTGGCCGTTGGTGATGAGTGTTCCTGAGCCGTCTCATGAGTGCGCCGGTAGGTGGAAGACCGGCTCTCCTTGCCCGCTCCGGCACGAGCTCCGAAGGAGTTCGGGTGGCTGGTCTGCCGAGCGTTCTCGATTAACGACGTGTGGTCGACTCGCCAGCCGCTTCGACCACGGCGTCGTCCTCGCGGTTCGTGGCGGCGACGGTCGTGAGCTGTGACTGGGCGTGTTCGCGCCAGCGGGACTGGAGGTCATCGAACCCGTCGATTCCGTAGATCGCGCCGTAACTCGGGTTCGATCCCGTTGCGCTGGGCGGACTGGACAAATTCGATGAACCGGGTCGGTGAACCTTGCTCGACGAGAAACCGGGTCAACGAGACGCTCTGGGCGTAATACAGGCCCCAGTACTGGGCATCGGGGTAGTCCATGGTCATCAGGTCGGCGAGCTTGAACAGGACGCCTTCGGCGAGCGGTTCGTCGAGGTCGCCGGCCCGGAGTTCTTGCTCCTTGGAAGGCTCCGAGAGCACGGCCATTCCCTCGTCGGCCCAGCGCGGAATTTGCATCGTCGGGAACAGGTCGGCCAGCACGACATGGGTAATCTCGTGGGGCAGCACCGCATGAACCAGGTTGGGATGATCGGCCCGAAGGTTTATCCGACGCGCCGTCACGTGCCCGGCGTTCAGGCCCATCGTCGAGAACCCCGCCGAATCGGTCGGCTGGCCCGTCATCTGGCTGAATTCCTTGGCGTTGGGGAACAGGAAGATGTCGCAACGGGGTTCCCAGCGGGGTTGCGTTCCTTCCCTGGACCAGCGTTTTTGCTGTACGTCACGGGCCGCCTCGGCCGCCCGGGCGACCTGCTGGGCGAGGGATTCATCGAGGTGGAAGATCCGGAAGTTCGTGGTTTCCCAGATCTGCCAGTTGTTGATCGGCTCGCCGCTGTGCCCCACCGCCCCGATGGCCGCCTCTACCGGCTCGGTCGTCGGCGCCGTCCGCGGCGCGGTCCTGCGTCGGGGCGACCGGCGATGGCGTGTGAGGCTCCTCGGGAGCGGCGCCCCGGATGACCGTCCCCTGTCCGCCGTCTCGACGGACGCGGCCCGAGAGTTCGGCGGCCAGGTTGCGAAGGTATTCCGCATACCAGTTCCGTGGGCTCAGGTGGCGGATCTCGTCGATCTCTCGCTGAATCCAGGTCCATGAACGTTCATCGTGTGGCGATGCGTTGATTCGTTCAACGACTTCGACCATGCGGCAGTATGCCCAGGGGTCGCGTCGCACCTCGGGCAGCCGGCTCGACTTCGCAAGCTCTGAGTAGATCCGGCCGGCCTCCTCGTAATGTTTCGCCAGGAAGGCCGCATCCGCCGCGGCGACGTCCCCTGCCGGAGACGTCAGCTCCGGTTCCGGTTTGGGGTCGGGCTTCCGCGACGTCCCCGCGACCGGGGGAGCATCGGCCGAAGGTTCCCCGGGCGAGTTCGGTCCCGGCGTTGTCGAGGCGTCGAGTGCCAGAGGGGGGGCAGGGGGGCCATCGGCAACCGCCTCGGGCGTGATTAATGGGGCCGCGCCGTGAGCGGCACTTCCCGAGTCGCTCAGCGCGGGTGGCTCCCCGACTGGCGGGAGGTCCGCAAGCACATCGTCCGCCTCGCCGGTCGTGGAGCGGCTCGATCCGGACGGCATTTCGGCTTGTGAACGTTCCGCCGCGTTCGGATCGATGATGGCGAGGTGTTCCCGGAACATGCCAACCGCAACCGAGTCGCCGTCCTGTTCCGCCTGTCGGATCGCGATCGGATAGGCGAGGCGGAGGCTTTCCAGAAGCTTTGGCCGCATTTCGGCCGTGGCGCCCGGCAAGGCCTCTTCGAGCAGGGCGGCCGCGCGACGGCCTTCGCCTTGCTGGAGAAGCGGCCGAGCCCGAGAGACGGCATCGACGGAGCCCGCGGCGAGCGGCGATCCGGTCGACGCAAGCAGTAGGGCGGTCGCCAGGACCGCCGGGAGGGTGCGGGGCATGACCTTCCGTGTCCTGCGTTGGGGTCGGCCCCCGTTGCCAGGCTTCGGCCAACCGCGCGCACGGCGGATGGCCGAGACCGGCCGGGTGGGGTTCGTGCCCTCGGCGTGACCGACCTCGTCCTTGAGTCGATTTTCCCAATAAATTGAAGCGGGCGGAGTATGCTCCAGCCGGGCCGGACCGTCAAGGCGGACTCCATCTCGGTCGTGTGGGGCCTCCGGAATGCACGGCCGTCGACCGCACCCTCCAACGTGACAACCTTTGGAGGGAAAGTCGTGATTCGTCGAGATGATGTGGTCGCGCGAGTAAAGCCGATAAAACCGCAACGAACCCACTGAGGTCATCCGATAGGAACATTCAGTAGAAGATTTCCTTGAAGGCCCTTGATCCCGGATAACCAGCATCTCAGGACGAAGGAGCTGAGCAGGATGTTCAAGCCTGTTCCGTGGAGGGTGATGCTCGCTTCGCTTGCCCTTGGATGGTCGGCGACCGGGCACTCCCAGGAATCGCCGGTCGTCGAGAACCAGCCGGACCCAATGGCGGCTGCCGAGCTTGTCGCGGAAACTCCGCCCGAGCTTCCCGAATTGCTGGATTCTCCCCAATCGATTCTTGATGACCAGTTTCAGCCGATCGACCTGAACACGGCCCTGCGGCTGGCGGGGGTTCAGAACCCCGAACTCAACGTCGCGCGACAACGGGTCCTGGAATCCGTTGCCCTGCGTCAACTCGCGGCGGCGAAATTTCTGCCGTCGTTGAACCTGGGCATGAATTACGACACGCATACCGGCGTGCTCCAGCAGTCCAACGGCAACATCCTCAGCGTCAACCGAAGCGCCGTTTACATCGGCGCGGGAGCGAACGCTGTAGCGGCGGGTACCGTCAACATCCCCGGCGTTCTCTTGACCGGGAACCCCGCCGTTGGGGTCTACGCGTACCTGGCCTCAAGGCAGGTCGTGGCCCAGCGCGAATTCAACGCCGTCGGGGTGCGGAACCAGGTGTTTCTCCAGGTGACGCTCGCCTACAGCGAGTTGATCCGGGCCGAGGGCCAACGGGCGATTGCCCTGCAAGCCCGCGAAGAAGCTCGCGAGATCGCCCGGCTCACTTATACCTACGCCAGGGCAGGTGAAGGACGGCCGGCGGACGCGAACCGGGCTGCCGCCGAACTGGCCATTCGCGAGGCGAACGTCCAGGAGGCCGAGGGGGCCGTTCTGACCACATCGGCCCGGCTCGCTCAGATCATCAATGTGGATACGTCGATTCGGTTGCATCCGACGGACGCATGGGCCGTCCCCTTGCCGATCGTGCCGGACCCGATCCCCGTGGCCCAGTTGATCGCCATGGCCCTGGTGCAGCGCCCGGAGCTCGCCTCGCAGCGTGCCGCGGTACGGGCGGCCTTGCTGGCCCTGGACAGTGCCAAGGTTCTGCCGTTCTCGCCGAACGTCATCCTGGGGTTCAGCGGTGGTGGCTTCGGGGGTGGCAGTAACCTGGTCCGACCGTTCTTCGGTGGGTTCGGAGGCCGTAGCGACTTCGACGCGGTCGCCTACTGGTCACTCCTGAACATGGGAGTTGGCAATATGGCCCTGATCAACCGGGCCCGTGCGGAGATGCAGGCGACGCACTATCAGCAGATCGGGATCCTGAACCGGGTGCGGGCGGAGGTGGCCGAAAACTATGCCCTGACCCACGCGCGGTTCGCTCAGATCGTGACGAACGAGCAAGCGATCCAGGCCGCCCTCGGCGCCTTCCAGAAAGACCTGGACCGCGTCCGGGCCCGTGCCGTGGAGCGGGGTCGCGAGGTTCTCCCAATCGAACTCCTGAACAGCTTCCGTTTGCTCGCTCAATCGAGGAGCGGTTATCTGGACGCGATCGTCGACTACAATCGTGCCCAGTTCGGTCTGTACGTTGCGCTGGGCCAGCCGCCGGCGAACATGCTTGCCCGTCCAGTCCCAACGAACGGGATCGCCCCTAGCGAGGTGACCACCGGCGCGACTGAGCCGCCGGCTCCTCCCCTCCCCGAGAACGAGACAAACCCATTCGTCGATCCCAGAGCGCCCATCGAACCTGAGGTCAATGCCCCCGTTTCCGATCCGGCCCGGGCTGCCTCCATAGCAAATCGTCCCAACAACGTGGCCGTGCAGCCGAACACCCCGGGTCGGAGGTGAGAAACGACCATGTCGCGATCTTCCGAGGCGCAGGATGCGCCAACGAACGTCCGTGTTGGCGTGATCCCGCGAGTGATCCGGAGCGGCATGCGAGCCTCGCTGGTTGGTCTCCTGATCACTTCGACCGGGGCATATGCGGTCCAGGCCCCTGGCCAACCCGGCCCGGCCCCGGCTGCCGTGGGCCCGGAACTCAGCACACCGCCAGCCCCGTACCTGCCTGCCGAGGAATCGGCGCCGGCCCTGTCACTGCCGGCCGCCGAACCGTTACCGACACGGCCCCCGACCAATCCGTTACCGCCACTACCCCCGGCCAACATTCAGGGGGCCATGCAGGTCAAGACCGAGGTGCCACCGGTCCCGGTCCCCGCGGTCCTGCCGGCTCAGCCTCGGTATCCGCTGGATCTCTCGGTGGCATTACGGCTGGCCTCGGTCGAGAACCCGGAGATCGCCACGGTACGAACCGAGGTGCTTTCGGCCCTGGCCGTGCAGCAGGGGGCACGGGCCTTGCTCTTGCCGACGCTCAACGTCGGGACAAACTACCACGGCCACACGGGGAACCTGCAACGCTCCTCGGGCCGAATCTTGAGCCTTTCCGAACAGTCGCTGTATGTTGGCGGTGGTGCGCGCACACTCGCCGCCGAGTCGCTGGCGTTCCCGGCCGTGAACATCGCGTCGCCGCTGGCCGATGCCTGGTTCGAGCCGCTGGCTGCCCGCCGAGAGGTGACTCGAGCCCAGTTCGACGCTCGCGCGACCGCCAACTCGGTACTGGGCGAGGTCGCGGTGCTTTACCTTGACCTGATCAAGGCGGAGGCGGATGTCGCGGCCTTGCAACTGGCGACGTCCCAGACGGCGGAGGTCGCTCGCATCACGACCGAGTTCGCCAAGGCCGGCGAAGGGAGGCAAGCGGACGCGGACCGTGCCCAGGTCGATTGGCGGTTCCGGCAAGCCGAGGTCCAGCGCGCGATGGGAGAGGTCGCCGTCGCCTCCGCGCGGTTGGCTCGGCAACTCAACCTGGACCCATCCGTCGAACTCGTCGCCCGATGTGGCCCGCTGGCCCCGATCGTTTTGATCGATCCCAGCTCAGACATCACCGACCTGACGACCATCGCGATCCGGCGTCGGCCCGAACTGATCGCGCGATCGGCGGAGATCGCGGCGGCCCAGGTGCGGTTGCGGCAGGAACTCACGAGGCCACTGATCCCGACGCTGTGGATCGGATTCAGCGGCGGCGGGTTCGGCGGCGGCAGCAACCTCAAGCCGCCGCTGGTCGGCCACTTCGGAGGCCGTACCGATTTCGACGTCCGGCTCGTGTGGACCCTGCTGAATTTCGGGGCCGGAAACCTGGGCCTCCAGCGCGAGCGCCGCGCCCAGGTGGGCGCGGCGATTGCCGAGCGGTCGGTCGTCTTGAACCAGGTGCGTCGCGAGGTGGCCGAGGCACTGGCGATCTCCGAGGCGCGAATCCGGCAGATCGAGCAGGCACGCCAGCAACTCTCGGCCGGCGAGGCCGGCTTCGAGGAAGACCTGGATCGGGCGCGCGACAATCTCGGGAGGCCTATCGAGGTACTCGACAACCTCGATCTACTCGTCCAGGGGCGTCTTGCCCTGATCCGCGCCATCACGGAGTACAACCAGTCCCAGTTTCGGTTGTACGTGGCGCTGGGGTCGCCGCCACCTCTCGGACCGCAATCGACTGGGCCGGTTCCGCCACCGCCGCTCACGACACCACTGCACGCTCCCTTTTCAAGCGGCCCCATGACCGAGTGTCCGCCGTGGTTGCAAGACTTGCACACTCGACGTTAGCGAGTCGCCCATCCTTTCCGTCCAGCAACTCGAACGGCCGGCTTCTCCTTGAGGAACTATTTTCAGGAGGGCGTGCGACAGATTCCCGAACGAAGCCAGGGACGGTCGCGGGGGATGGTTTTCGCGGTCCCCTCCTCTCGGCCTGGAGGACGTTCCGGGTGTGTTAAACCTGACGAGAGTCGAAGGGCGGGAACGCGGTGCAGTTCGCCCGAAACCCCGAGGTCCGGCCCCTCCTTCGAGTGACCGGGCCCGTATCACCCCGAGATCCGGAAGCGTCGGTCTTCAGCCGATATAGAGGATCGGAAACGCCCGGATGGTCTGCTGGCCATAGGGGTCGATGACGAGGTACTCGGTGTTTTTCAGCTTGTCTCTGGGATCAAGGTCAAAGTCGAT
The DNA here is from genome assembly GCA_963779675.1 of uncultured Isosphaeraceae bacterium. Classification (GTDB taxonomy): domain Bacteria; phylum Planctomycetota; class Planctomycetia; order Isosphaerales; family Isosphaeraceae; genus CAVZZM01. The sequence goes on along the minus strand of CAVZZM010000003.1, from coordinate 1,647,893 downwards.
CGAGAAGTTGCCGCGCTCGTCGGTCGCGAGGGCACGTCCGGTGAAGGTGTAGTCGCCAAGCCCCGAGTCGGCGAAGATGATCGAGCCGGGGGTGGTTCGACCGACGACGGTGACGTGCAACAGTCGGGTGATCCCGCCCGAGTTTTCATAATTCGTCCCGTGCGGCGTACTGGCCCGGCGCCAGGGCGAGGTCAACCCGCAACGGGACCTTCGGCGTTACAGGCGCCAGGTTACGCATCAGGAACCGTGCGTCGCCGTGACCGACGTAGTTGTTGCGGTTCGCGTCCGCGGCGGGGTTGTAATTCGGATCGTCCGGCGTGCTCAAATAGCTGTCATTGAACAGGCGAAGATCGGCGAAATCGACCGATCCGTCTCCGTTGAGGTCGCCCGGGAGGAAGTTGGTGACCAGAGCGGAACCGGTCGTGTCGTGCTGTCCCTTGAGTCGAGCCTGAATCCGCCCGGCTTGCGAGACCTGCGCAAACCCGAGCGCCTGGTTTTGCAGCGACGGCAGGTACGGTTGCCCCTGCCGGTACGGCAAATGACGGCCTTTCTCGCTCAGTGCCCCAACCAGCGTCGGGCGAAGAGTCTGCGGCGGCGTCGGTTGGGCGCTCAGACCAATGATCGTCGAATGCTTATGAGCCGTCAAGTTGTTCAAACGGACGGCGAGGGGGACGTTGGTGACGGTCCGGGGGGCCGGGACGGTCCCGATGTTCGTGTCGATGGTGTTCGCGGCCAGAGGATCGAGAGTGCTCAGGAGCTGGCGACCCTCGAGGGGCTCGAGGGTCGGCCGGCGACGGTTCCGCTGCGGCGGCATGTGGGCCTCCCTGCGGGACAAATCGGAAAGGGACTCGGTTTCGCGACAGACCGGCCGAGTCCATCCTTTCCAAGATCGGCACGCGGGCTACTCCGCCGGAGCATTCTTTGAGCCGGTTTCATTCGCCAACTGCGGTTCGGACGAGTCGGTCGGTACTAGGACCGCCGGTTCCACGTCGACCTCGAGGCCCTCGGAAAGTGACCCGTTGTAGCGGAACACGACCTGATCGTCGGGCTGGAGGCCCGAGAGGACCTCAACCTCGTTGCCGTTGTCCTTGCCCACCCGGATCGCGCGACGGTGAACCTTCCCATCGCTCACGATGTAAACCGCGCCATTGCCCTGACCGTTCTGTTCGATCAGGCTGCTGGCCGGGAGAGTCATTGCGTCGCTCTGGGGGGGCTCCAGGATGATGGTCACGTTGCCGTACATGCCCTCGCGTAACATGCCCTTGGAGTTCTCCAGATCGATCTCGGTATGCATCGTTCGATCGAGCGGGTTTTCCGAATCGGCGAAGCGGGATACGACGGCGTGGAACTCCTTGCCGGGAAGCGCGTTGATCCGGACGACCGCATCGTCGCCTTGATTGACGAGTGGGACGTCCCGGTCGGGAACCTGGACGACGACCCGGACCTTGTCGGTTCGCGCGATCGCCAGGATCGGCTGGTCGCCACCCTCGACGGCCGAGCGAATGAACGCCCCTCGATAGAAGTTTAGTTCCGTGATCACGCCGTCGTAGGGAGCGACGATCTGCGTGTAGCCGGCGATGACCTGTGCGGTTTCCAGATTGGCCTGGGAGACCATGACGTTGGCCTCCGCATCGAGCTTGTCGGCCTCGGCTTGCTGAATCTTGGCTTCCGCCGCGCTGGCCTGCGCCTTGGTCAAGCGGATGTTGGCCTCGGCAGCGTTCTCGGACGCCACGGACGAGAGGTATCGCTCTTGCTCCTCATCCACGAGCTTGCGTTCCACCGAGTTCTGGCGGGCCAGGACGGTGATGCGGTCCAGCTCGCTCTTTCGATAAACGCGCGTGGCCCGGAATTGCCCAACGTCGGCCACGGCCTTGGCGACTGCCGCATTGGCGGCTTCGTAGTCTGCTTTGCTCGAGGCGATCCGGGCCTCCGCCTGCGCGACCTGGGCCTTGGCCTGCGCGAGCATCGCCTGAGCCTGATCGACCGCCTTGTGCGCCTCGGGATCATCGATCTCGACCAGCACTTGTCCCTGCTTGACCTCATCGCCATAGTCCACGTTCAGCTTGTCGAGGTATCCCGAAATCTTGGCATACAGTTTCGCGGACTCATACGCGTGAACGGTGCCGGGCTGGGTCGAGGTTCGGGGGAGGCCACCTGGGCGCGGTGTGACGACCTCGACGCTTGCATTAAACTTCGGTTTCGAGTTTGCCCCGATGTCTCGCGGCGAGGCCTCAGCCGTCGCACCATTCTGAACGAAAATCCAGTATCCTCCGCCGGCAATCGCGATTAGCCCGACCAGGACAACCGGCAGGAGCCAGCGTGGCCAGCCCTGTCGTCGATGGCCGGTTCGGTTCGATGCCGGCCCGGCGGGGCCTCTTGGAACGGACTGAGGGGCGGATTTCTCTTCGACGGGTTTGATTTCCATGTGATAGCTCCTGATTCCAAAAGATGTTCCCAGGGCCCACGATCGGAATACGGCGCCCGGCCGCGAGGACAGGATCGACAAGCGACGAATGACATGCAAATCTCGTCGTCATCACGGCATTTCTGACGACACGACAGAGATTTCCCAGTGCGTTACACGACAAGGCGAACCTCGACACCGCGAGGCGAAAGATCCTTCCCGAGTAGGAGAGGTCGTATCGGGGCGCTGGAACGCACGAGCCTTTCCGTCCGTCGTCTCAATAACATAACGGACGGAAGGAGAGGTGGACGCCACGATCGCGGAGGCGAGGTGCGTGGACAGGAGTGGACACGGTGCAGACGAAGAAGGGACCCAGGGTTTCTGCGAGGATGGCTTCTGACTCGCCATCGTCGAGCTTCAGAAAGCCCCGTGGGGCCTCCCCTTTGAGGTCCAGGTCCGCTGCCTTCAACTCGGACGGTTGCTCGGTGCCACGCGAATGCATGCCGCGCCAGGGCTGAGAAGAACCCATGCCGCCAGCAGCGGCCGACTCATGCGATGGCGAAAAAAACCTTGCCAGGAACGCAACCACGACCGTGTCAAATACCACCCGTTGAATCGTCAGCGTGGAGCCTCCTCAGTGAGAATACGGAGGGGCCGAGCATCACACTCACTATTCTCCAAGTCCCAATTATAGAGTGCGATCCATTGAGGGAAGAGATCGATCCGTCAATTGGCTCATCGAGGATTCGAGTCGGGGTCGATCCGAGATCGATCCCGCCTCGAATTGATTGGATGCCCGTTCGTCGCAACGGTCGACAATTCGGCCTGAAATCTTTGTTTATTGATTTGTTTTCGCGTATCGGGGGATTGACCAGTCTCTGGTTGTGAGTATAAATTACAGGATGGTGGTCATTGTCGTCATTCCAGTCACGGCGTCCCATTTTCGACACAGTTGGCTTCATGCGACGGCCTTTCGCAAGTACCACCGTATTGCCGCTGCTGATCGTGGCACTCATCCTCCCAGGATTAGGAACGTTCGCCTCGACGTGCAATGCGTCGCGCGCGTCTGGGGCCAATATTCAGGCCACGTCGAACGCGGACAATTTCTTGCCGTGGGCCCCTCCGGTCAACACTCAACTCTGGATGGACGCTGCCGATTCGACCGACTCCCATGAGATGGGTGATGAGGCGTTAGAACCTTTCACGTCACGAGTTCCCTGCCCATCCCTCTCCATTTGCGCCCACGAGACGCCATTTGGTCCGTCGTGCGCCCTGATCCTCGATTGCTCGATCCGCCCCTTGCGTTGTTGATCGTCTCACTCGTTCCCTGACGAGCGACGGTCAGGATGGCCGTCGCCCTGTCATCCCCGTGGCGTCATGCGCCGAACGAGCCGATCTTTCAACGAGGAAGTCCCAAGATGAACGGATTGATTCGCGCATCTCTGCGAAACCCTTACGCTGTGACGGTGATGGCCTTGACCGTGGTCCTCCTCGGCGTGTTGACGGGAACGATGGTTCCGGTCGACATTTTGCCGGTCTTCGAAAGCCCTGCGGTCCAGACCCTGACCTTCTACGGCGGCATGCCGGCCGAGAGCATCGAGAAGGACATCACCAACCGCATGGAGCGGTGGACCGGACAGGCCAATGGCACTCGCTACCAGGAATCCCGCTCCATCGTCGGCGCTAGCATCGTCCGCAGCTACTTCCAGGGGGACGTCGACCCCAACGGCGCGTTGACCCAGGTCAACTCGCTGGCCCTCTCGACCTTGCCCAACCTCCCCCCGGGCACCCTCCCCCCGATCGTCCTGCCGTTCGACCCGACCAGCACCACCCCGGTCTGTGTCATCGCCCTCGATAGCAAGAAGGAGACCGAGTCGATCCTCTACGACGTCGGCCGCTACCAGGTGCGCAACATGGTCATGGGGATCGCCGGCGCCGTGGCCCCGGTGGTCTTCGGCGGCAAGATCCGCGCGGTGATGATCTACCTCGACCGGGCACAGATGCAGGCCCGCGGCCTCTCGCCGGTCGACGTGATGCGGGCGGTGGACAACTTCAACATTTTCCTGCCGACCGGCGACGTGAAGTTTGGCTCGACCGACTACGCCGTCGACAGCAACTCGATGATCAAGCCGGTCGAGCAGATCGCCGAGATCCCGCTGCGGACACGGTCGGGGAACCGGGCGTTCGTGGGGGACGTGGCCGAGCCGGAGGACGCCAGCTTCATCCAGACGAACGTGGTGCGGGTCAACGGCCGCCGCCAGGTGTACATTCCGGTGTACCGTCAGTTGGGGGCGAGCACGCTGAAGGTGGTCGAGACGCTGCGGTCGCGTCTGGGCGAGTTCCAGTCGCGGTTGGTCCCGAGCGACATCGACCTGAAGCTGGTGATGGACCAGTCGGTGTACGTGCGGAAGTCGATCGAGAGCCTGGTTCAGGAGGGGGTCCTGGGGGCGGTGCTGTGCTCGCTGGTGATCCTGATCTTTTTGGGCCAGTGGCAGATGACGGCGATCGCGGTGATGACGCTGCCGCTGGCGGTGCTGGCGTCGATCGCATGCCTGTACTTCACGGGCAACACGATCAACGTAATGACGCTGGCGGGTTTGGCGCTGGCCATCGGGCCGTTGATCGACATCGCCATCATCTGCCTGGAGAACACGCACCGCCACCTCGGCATGGGTGCGACCCCCCATGAAGCTGCTTTCGCCGGTGTCAGCGAAGTTTCGTTGCCAGCCCTCGTCGCCAGCCTGTGTACCCTGCTGGTGCTCGCGCCGCTGGCGTTGATGCCGGGGCTGGGCCAGTTTTTGTTCCGCCCGATGGCGATGGCCGTCGCCTTCGCCATGATTTCGGCCTACATCCTCTCGCAGACCTTCGTCCCGTCCCGGGCGGCCAACTGGCTCAAACCACACAGGTCGCGCGAGGAGGCTCACCACGGTGACGAGGGCGACGACGGAACCTGGGAGGCACCGGAACCGCATGACCCGTTCGCCGAGGTCGAGCGGCCCAGCCGACGCCGAGGCGTGCTGTCCCGTGCCTTCGCGCGGTGGGAATCGATGATCGAGGCGGGCATCCGTCAGTACACGCGCCTGCTCAACAGCGTGATGAACTACCGCCTGCTGATGGTCCTGGCCGCGGTCGGGTTGCTGGCGGCCGTGCTGGTTGGGGTAGGCAGCCAACTACGCCGCGAATTCTTCCCCGAGGTCGACGCCGGCGCCTTCGAAATGTACGTCCGCGCCCCCAGCGGAACCCGCATCGAGGTCACGGAAAAACGCATCGCCGAGGTCGAACAGGTCATCAAGGAGACCGTGGAGAAAGCCTCCGCCCAGCGCCACGCCCGCGGCGAGCCGGTCAAGTCCGACCTCCAGCTCTACATCTCCGAGATCGGCGTCACCTCCGACTGGTCCGCCGCTTACACGCCCAACGCCGGCCCCATGGACGCCGTCGTCAAGGTTCAGCTCTCCCCCGAACGCGAGCGCTCCGCCCAGGACTATGTCCGGATGCTCCGCCAACGTTTCAACACTGACAGCCGTTTCTCCGACCTCGAGTTCGCCTTCAACTCCGGCGGCATGATCCGCGGCGCCATGAACGAGGGCAAGTCCACCCCGATCAACGTCCGCATCAGCGCCAAGGATCAGGAAAAGGCCCATGCGGTGGCCACCGCGATCAAGGCCAAGGTCATGCGGATTCCCGGCGTCGTCGACGCCCGGGTGATCCAGCGGCTGAACTACCCCGAGTACATCATCAACGTCGACCGGGCCAAGGCGGCCGACCTGGGCCTGACCCAGCAGGAGGTCATGCAGAACGTCGTCGCCGCGTTGAACTCAAGCATCCAGTTCAACAAGAAGAACTTCTGGATCGACCCGGTCAGCCACAACCAGTACTTCGTCGGTGTCTCGTACCGGCCCGAGGACCTCAAGTCGGTGGAGACCCTGCTCGACGTGCCGATCACCGGGCCGGACCAGAAGCAGCCCGTGCCGCTGCGGAACCTGGCGACGCTGACCAAGACGAACGTGCCGACGGAGGTGGTCCACTACAATATCCAGCCGACGATTGAGCTGACGATGGGGGTCGCCGAACGCGACCTTGGCCACGTGGCCGACGACGTCGCGAAGGTGGTCGCCACCTTCGGTAAGCCGAACGCGGACGGGAGTTGGCGCCCCTACGATCCGGAGGCCCAGGGTCGGGAGCCGATGACCGGGGCCAAAATGGTCCTTAGCGGCGAGTACGAGCGGATGCGACAGACGTTCCACGACCTGGGGATCGGGTTGATGCTGGCGACGGTGCTGATTTACTTCTTGATGGTGGCGTTGTTCAAGTCGTATGTGACGCCGCTGGTGATTCTGTTCGCGGTTCCGCTGGGGCTGATCGGGGTGGTGACGATGCTGTACCTGACGGGCACGGCGATCAACGTGCAGTCGCTTCTGGGCGTGATTTTCATGGTGGGCATCGTGGTGTCGAACACGGTGCTTTTGGTGGATTTTGCTCAGAACCTTCGAACGGAGCAGGGCATGACGCCGGACGCGGCGATCCGCGAGGCGGCGTCGATTCGGGTTCGTCCGGTGGTGATGACGGCGTTGGCGGCGTTCTTCGCGTTGGTGCCGATGGCCCTGGCGATCGAGCGTGGCAGCGAGGCGAACGCGCCGTTGGGTCGGGCGGTCATCGGTGGTTTGCTGGTGGGCCTGGTGACGACGTTGCTGGTGGTACCATGCCTGTACTCGCTGGTTGTGCATGAGCGAGCAGGCGACGCCCAACGTCGTCAGGAGCGTCCCGAGACCGAGACCGAGCCCCCACCCGACGCCGGCTGGGACTGATGGATTGTCGCGACCGAGCAGGCAAGCCGGTCGAGACGCCGTTCCGGCCGGTACGGTGAGTTGGGGTGGTTCGGTGGTCCAGCCGAAGATCGTTATCGGTCACCTGGTGTGATCGGCATGGATGAGCTTTCGAGCGATCTGCCCCACCGCAATACATGAGGCGTGCTTGCTTCGAAGATCGATCGAAAAGCTGGTTGCCGATGGGAGGCCCGACACCGATTCTGACGCGTTCCTGTTTCTCGGCAAGTAACGAGTTGGAGCCTACCCTCTCAACCAATGAATCGTCCGGTCGATGACGAGTTCCCCGCGATCATGAGGAATCATTCATGTCGGAAATTATTCACATCGCGATCGCGGGCGCAGCCGGTCGCATCGGCTACTCGCTGATTTTCCGGATCGCCGCCGGCGGGATGTTCGGCAGCGATCATCAGGCCGTGCTTAGTCTCCAGGACGTTCCGGATCGCTTGCCGCTACTTCAGGCCGAGGAACTTGAGCTCAAGACCTGCGGCTTTCCTTTGCTTGCGGACGTCCATATCGCGACCGACCCGGTTCGTGCGTTTGCGGGCGCTGACTGGGTCATCCTTGTTGCTGGTAAACATCTGACCGACTGGGACCAGTCTCATCGCCTTGACCTCGTCCGCGAGAATGCGCCGATCTACGTCGAGATGGGTCGGGCGATCAACGCGTCGTGCCCGAGCGCTCGCATTCTGGTCGTCGGCAGCCCCTGCAATACAAACTGTCTGATTGCCCACAAGCATGCGCCCGATGTGCCCCCGGAGCACTGGTTCGCCCTGAATCGACTCGATCGCATGCGTGCGACGTCGCTCATCGCCGACATGGTGGGTGTTCCGGTCCGGCATGTGAACCGGGTGGTTGCATGGGGGAACAACAGCGAATCAGTCTATATCGACGTTCAAAATGCTTTCATCGGTGACCGGCCCGCATTGGAGATTATCAACGATCCTACATGGGAACGTGACGTGCTTCAACCGGCCGTTGCTCGTCGAGGACAGGAGATTCTCCGCTTGCACCACCACAGGGCCCCCGCCGGGGCGGCGGCTCAAGCGATCCTGGGGACGATTCATTCGATCACGACACCAACGCCGTTTAATCGCCGATTCGGTGCGGCCGTGATCGCGACTCGCTTCATATACGGGGTTCCGCCCGGCATCGTCTTCGGCTTTCCACTCCGCACCGAGGATGGGATGAACTGGTCGATTGTCGAAGGCCTCTATCTCAGCGACTACGCCCAGGACCGGCTGGCGGTGAACGTCGCCGAACTGGAGTTCGAGGCGGAGGTCGCCTCCGAAGTTTTGGGTGGCCACCTTTGACACAACCATTTGATCGGACCATAATTCGCTCGAATTGCCCCCGATAACAGATTCGGTTGCCCCGGGTTGGTACGTGTGGTGGCGTATTGGGTTTCGAGGGCAATCACCAAGCAGTGCAGCCGACTGTGATACGATCCAGGCGATTACGCATTTCCGGTGATGAGTCGGCCGCAAAACTCATCGGACGGGCTAGTACTTCATCTCTCTCCGGGGAGTGCCGTCCGTGAGACTGTCTCGCAAGATCATCGTCCCGATCCATCTGATTCTGAGTCTCGTCCTGGGGGCCTCACTTTACTGGGAGTGGCGCAAGCTTGTTGGAATGGAGCACGCCGTTCTCGCCGCGCGGCTTGAAGGCGAGGCCCGCATGCTCAGGTCCGTGGACCTTGCCCTCCAATCCTCCACCGACGGAAGCCCTTCAGACACCTTCGCGCTATTTGTGCAGGCCCAACTCCATCCCGCTCACCCGAGCCATCGCCTCTTCCTTGTCGATCGTCCGGGATGGCTGAGAGACATCGCCTCTGGTGAGCGGCTTCAGGTTGCCGGAATCCCCCCCGATGGCGAATCGTGGGCCCTCGAACTAGGCACCGGCTCGTACCTGGCACGATCGTTTCGATGCCAGAGCGGTCGGTTGGTTCTCGCTGCGTCGACAGATGCGATTGACGGCAATGTCCGCTCCGCCCTGATCGAACTGGCGGGTTGGTATCTCGTTCTGGGCCTGGCCCTGATGATCAGCGTCGACGCCGTTTTGAGGAAGGTTGTGCTGCGACCTCTGGAAAAACTCTCCACGGCGGTCAAGGGCCTGGGCCTTGGACAGTACGGAATCGGTGTGGACGCTGAGGGCGGCGATGAGCTGGCATTGCTGGGACGAGACTTCAATACCATGTCCACCACCCTGGCCGAACGCGTCGAGGCGGATCGCGTTCAGATGGAGATCGCCAGCCGAGTGCAAGGGGCGAGTACCCCACCACCCCGATTAGAGATCGGTCGTATCGAGGTCGCCGGCCGCTGCATTCAAGCCGGACCGGTCGGAGGCGACGTCTTCGACGTCCTCGAGTTGCCGGATGGGACCACCGGGCTCCTCGTGGCCGATATCTCGGGTCATAACATCGCGGCCGCGCTCCATACGGCGCTGGTGCGTGCGGCCGTTCGAACCCTCGCCGTTCGGGAGGACCAACCAGGCGAGATCCTGGCGACGCTGAATCGAGTGCTCTACCAGGACCTGCCGGAAGAACACTTCGCCTCCGCGTTCTACGCGCTCTTCGATCCCCAGAGTGGGAAGCTCTGTTATTCGAATGCCGGCCATCCTCCCGCTCTACTTCTCGATGCGCGAGGCAATCTGGTCGAACTCGATCCGAGAGGCCCGTTGCTTGGCATCTTCTCGGAGTTTGAATATGAGTCGATTGAGGTTTCCGTTTTTCCCGGCACGCGTCTGCTGGTGTTCTCTGACGGTCTGATTGAGGATCAGGGAGCGGACGGCCGGATCCTGGGGGCCGAAGTGATCGCGTCCGCCTTCCGCAACTCCGCGACAAGCGACACACTGGCCACAATCGATCACATCCTGGCGATCGCCGAATCGCATCGGGCCGGGAACAGTCAGCAGGATGACATCACCATCGCGCTCTGCGCGGGTTCTTGCGGAGTCCTGATGGTCGGGAGGCCCACTCATGAACCTACCTGAGCGATCACTTCGCCACACTCGGATCGAAGACGATCGCACATGTCGGAATCCGTCTGGTTTGGCTCGCCACTCGGGAATCGTTGCTGAGTAAGCTTGATACAATGAGGCCCTGCCGAATCGATGGTGGCGATTCGGCAGGGGCCTCATCGAATTTCCGATCATTCAGTTCGAGCGCGTTATTGCGTATTGCGCCGACGGGGCGGCCCCGCGCCCGGTCGGAGGCCGCCATTCTTTGCATCCTCGATCGCGTCGACGCCAGGCGCGTTCAACGCCTCCAGGCCCGCTTCCTCCGCGAGAACGACCAGGGCGGTCATCGCGTTAAGCAGGTGGGCGACGGACTCCTTCGCGTGTGGGCTGACTGCGCCATGCCCATCGGCGGCGGCATGTGCCTCGTCCAGGCCGCTCAGGGCTTCGTTGAGCTTGGACCGCATGGTCTTCATGGCCTCTGTCTGTTCCAGAGAATGAATGGCCTGGCCCATGCTGACGGAGCTTGTGAGGGTCCCCTGAATCTCGCGATTCGCCGTGCTGATCAGGACGCGAGCGAGGTTGAAGTCGGGCTCCCCGGTAGACGCGGTGATCTTCTCGAGTGCCTGGGCATGGGCCAGCGCGGAGAAGAGTGACGCCTGGGCCGAGTAGAACTGCGCGGCGGCCTTGTCCCGGTCCTTCTTCGAGACCTCGGCGCTCGAATCGGACCTCGAAGCGGAAGGTTGCTGGGCGTCGGCAAGCGCGAACGGGAGCAGCGTGATGGCAAGACACAGACCAGCGAGCCGTTTCATGTTGACCTCCAGAGGACATTGTCTTGGAACGGAGTCGATTTCCAGGGACTGCGCGATCCTACCTCGGCAACTCTGGTTCCGGTGGTCCGGTAAACCAGTGGCAAGGCGCGAGATGGTCGGAGCCAAGGAACCAGGGCCTCGTGTCACCTGCGAGTCGTGCGGATGCCGTCAGCGCGATCCGGGCGGCGGTGGCGATCACCATCTCGGCATCGCGGCCGACGAGCCGAACGCAGGTATCTCCGGCCGCCGTCTCCTGAACGGCCACTTCGCCTTCGGGCAACTCCGGGATGTCCTCGGTCGGCAGCGGTCCCGAGATGAACAGGCTGGCCGCCGCCTGGGCATCGCCGAAGTGCCAGCGTACCTGGGCCTCGTCCCAGGGCCCTTTCCAGGAAAACCGCTCGTGGAAGACAAGTCGTCCCCCACGACGAACCTCCAGGTCCTGGACGATGCGGTCGAAGGCGAACCGTTCGGGGGCCTTGGCGTAGCACGTGCGGCCCGGCAGGAGGATGTCGCCCCAGACGACGTGTCCACCGGTCTCAAGATCGATCCGGCTTCGCTGGTGAAACCGCGATCGGGCGAACGGGATCGTTGGACCGGGCAGCACGCACAGCACCGCGCCGCGTGCGACTCGCAGATCGAATCGCGCCGCCGCATGATATTTCCGGCACGGATGGATCCGACCGGCCGACTGGTTCGTGACGAACACACGCGTGCCAGGGCCGACATCAAGGTCCACGAGCTGCCCGTCGCCGTCGAGCAACCCGGCCGTCATGTTCATCAAATAAAGTAGCGATGGTCCGTCCGGGCCTTCCGAAAGGGGACGGACCACGCGCACAGGGTTCTGGAAGTACGTCCGGCCGAGTTGACAGACGCCGTTGAGAGCGTGCAGTTCGGCACGAAGTCCACCGACGTGCCCACTCGGCGCCCTTGCGGGATCACGATCGGCCAGTTCCGGCGGTGGGGGAAAGTCCTCACGACCGATCCGGGCCCCGAGTGACGGCCGTTCGACCACGTCGCCTCGATGATTCAGGAGGACTTGACCGGCAGTTTGCTGCGTACCCATTGGATGACCTGATCGACTCCCTGGTCCTGTCGGATGCTGGTGAACAGGAATGGCCGGTCGTCCCGCATTCGCTTCGCGTCTCGCTCCATGACCGACAGGTCGGCGCCGACGTGAGGGGCGAGATCGATCTTGTTGATGACGAGTAAGTCGCTACGGGTGATGCCAGGGCCACCCTTGCGAGGAATCTTGTCCCCTTCAGCGACGTCAATCACATAGATGGAGACATCGGCCAGCTCGGGCGAGAAGGTCGCGGCGAGGTTGTCGCCGCCGGATTCAATGACGACGACCTCCAGCCCCGGGAAGGCGTGCTCCAGGTCGTGAATCGCCTGCAGGTTCACGCTGGCGTCCTCACGAATGGCGGAGTGGGGACAGCCGCCTGTCTCGACGCCGACCACGCGGCCTTCGGGCAGAGCGTCATTGCGAATCAAAAATTCGGCGTCCTCTTTTGTGTAGATATCATTGGTGACAACCGCCAGGTTGATCTCCGGCCAGAGAGCCCTGGCCAGAACAAGTGTCAGCGCCGTCTTGCCCGATCCCACCGGCCCACCGATGCCAAGAGTGAAGACCTGCCGCGGTGGGCCGGCGTAGACGTCGTGGTCATGACTGGAAGATTCGTGTGTAGAGTTGGGTCTGTGCATGGCCAAGAACCTCGTAGGCGGGGCTTAGACCGCCGAGACACTCAAGCGGGACGTCGGCCCAACGCTGGGCCAGTTCGACGAGGAGGGGCTGCAACCGAGCCAGAACCAGTTGACCATGGGTATGGCCGATCGGCACGGCGCGAACTGCCGAGGCAACCAGGCCGGTGGTTGCGTTCTGAAGGTAGAGGGCCACCGCGTCGACCGTCGTGGCGCCGGCGGCTTGCGTCAGGGCCCCGAAGACGACGGCATGGTGCCATGGGCCTTCGTCGCTCGCTTTCAGATGAGCGGCGATCCGTCCCGTCCAGGGCCAGCCGGCGGCCAGTTCGAGCAGGGCCTGTCCCTGGTTCAGGCTGGCCCGTCGCAAGGTCGGCGCGGCCTTGTTCGCGGACAGCAGGTCGTTGAGCTCGACCATGGTCGCCCAGTCCTTCTCTATGGTCGATCGGCACGCCGCCGCGCAGGCGACGCCGTCGCCCGGCGCGACCGACTCCGAGAGCCAGGCCCGTGTCCACGCCTCGAGTTCGGCAGGGCCACGGACCTGTTTGCGGGCGACGGCCGCCTCCAGGCCCCACGAATGCGAGTAGGCGCCGATCGGAAGGGCCGAGTCGCAGATCTGGACCAGGGCCAGCAACCGGCCTGTGACCGGTTCGGCCCCGGCTGTCGATGACTCCGACGCAATCGGCCGGTCGGCGCAGAGGGACGTTCCGTTGGTGTTCATCAGAAAAGGAAGTACCTCTGCGTCATCGGCAGTTCCGCAGCGGCGTCAACCGGCAGTTCCTCGCCGTCGAGCCGAACGATGAACGTCTCGGGGTCAATCTCGATCTTGCCGAGGACCCCGTTATGGATCATGTCCTTCTTCTTGATGGCTCGTGTGTTCTTGACTGGCAAGACGACTCGCTCAAGGCCATATTTCTCGACAATGCCGTCGTCGTAACCCACTTGCGAGACGAACGTCATGCACGTCTTCTGAAGAGCCTTGCCGAAGGCGCCGAACATGTCGCGGGGCAGGATCGGCTGGGGCGTCGGGATGCTGGCGTTGATGTCCCCCATCTGCTGCATCATGATGATGCCGTTCTTGAAGACGGTCTCGGGCTTGACGCCGAAGAAGGCGGGCCGCCAGATGACCAGATCAGCGAACTTGCCGACCTCCACGCTGCCGACGTACTCCGAGATGCCGTGGACGATTGCCGGGTTGATCGTCGATTTGGCGATGTAACGCTTGGCCCGGAAGTTGTCCGCCTTCTCGCCCGGCTTGTTGTACTTCTCCGGCACTTCGCCATAGAACCGCTTCATCTTGTCGGCGCATTGAAGGCTGCGGATGAAGGACTCGCCGATGCGACCCATCGCCTGGCTGTCCGACGACATGACGCTCAGGATGCCGTAGTCGTGCAGGATGCCTTCGGCGGCCATCGTCTCGGCGCGAATCCGGCTCTCGGCAAACGCCAGGTCCGCCGGGTCGGCGGCGTTGAGGTTGTGCGTGACGACGACCATCGGAACGCCTTCGTCGACGCTGTTGATCGTATACGGTCGCGAGGGTGAGTTCGTGCTCGACGGCAGCATGTTCTCGAGGTTCGCGATCTCCATGATGTCCGGCGCGTGGCCGCCGCCGGCACCTTCCGTGTGATAGGTGTGGATCGTCCGCCCGCCGATCGCCGCGATCGTGTCGGCAAGGTATCCCGACTCGTTCATCGTGTCGGTGTGCAGGGTGATCTGGACGTCGTACTTGTCGGCCACCCTCAGTGCGGCGTCGATGACCGCGGGCATGGCACCGAAGTCTTCGTGGACTTTCAAACCGGGGGCGCCGGCCTTGATCTGCTCCTCAAGCGGCGCGACGGTGCTGCCGTTCCCCTTGCCCCACCAGGTCACGTTGACAGGCAACCCCTCCGAGGCCTGGAGCATCCGCTCGATGTGCCAGGGACCGGGAGTGCAGGTGGTGGCCCGGGTGCCGGTGTTCGGCCCCGTGCCGCCCCCCATCAGGGTCGTGTAGCCGGCATACAGGGCCGTCCAGCAGAGTTGCGGGCAGGTCCAGTGAACGTGCGGGTCGATCAACCCGGCGGTAATGATCTTGCCTTCGGCCGAGTAGACTTCCGTGCCCGGCCCCATCACGAGGTCCGGGTCGACGCCCGGCTGATTCAGTGGGTTGCCCGCCTTGCCGATGCCGACGATCTTGCCCTCGCGGATCGCGATGTCGGCCTTGACGATCCCCCAGTGGTCGAGGATCAGCGCGTTGGTGATGATCAGGTCGGCGGCCTTGAGCGTCTTGCGGTCGGCGATCGGACAGATGGCACTGCCGTCGCGAGCCGTCTTGCCGGTGGCGAAGACGACCTCTTCCCCATAGACCGTGTGGTCCTTCTCGACCTCAATGAACAGCTCGGTATCGGCCAGGCGAACGCGATCGCCGGTTGTCGGGCCATATGTGTTCGCATAGGCACTTCGGGAATATTTCATCGACATGGTTTACGCGCCCTCCTTCGCACCGACGCCACCCTGCTGGCCGCGCTGAGCGTCCTGGCCAGGATTGTAGTTGTCCTTCATCCGCTGCATGGCCCGCTGGCGGATTTCCGGGTCGTCGAGCTTGCCGTCGACCCAGCCCCGGAAGCCGTAGATGGTCCGCTCACCGGCAAAAGGTACCATGCGCAAGGTAATCGATAGGCCCGGTTCGATGCGAACCGACAGGCCGGCCGGCTTGTCGAGCCGGTATCCGTAGGTCTTTTCGCGGTCGAACTCCAGCGCGGGGTTGACCTCGAAGAAGTGATAGTGAGAGCCGACCTGGATCGCGCGGTCACCTGTGTTGGTGACCCGCAACGAGATGGTCTCACGGCCCTCGTTGATGGTGATCGCCCCGTCGGCGGTCTGGACTTCGCCGGGTATCATGCTGGTCCCTCCGGGGTACGTCGCGTGTGTCTCTCTGTCTCAGCGGATTGGCGAATGGAGCGTCACGAGCTTTGTACCGTCGGGGAACGTCCCCTCAATTTGCAGGAGGTCGATCATCTCCGGTACGCCTTCCATCACATCATCACGTGAAAGAACCTGAGTCCCCACGTACTGGAGATCGGGGACCGTTTTCCCATCACGGATGCCTTCCAGGACCTCGGCCGTGATGAGGGCGACCGACTCGGGATAGTTCAGCTTCAACCCCCGGCGCGACGCTCCTTGGCGATCTGGCTCGCCAGATAGATCATCATTTTTTCTTGTTCATGTTCCGTCAAGTGCATGGTCTACCGTCCTCCCGTACCGGGATCGTCACGCCGGACCGGTTGGCTCGGGGCCTCGTCCCGGTCGGTGCGCAGCTTGCCCGGACGATCCCCCTTGCCTGGAAGGTCGCCCCTGGACTCATCGCGAATTGCCCCCGATCCCCGACAGCGAGCTGAGCCCGGTTTGTGATAATCGGGCTCGGGGCCCGCGAACCTCGGCTAGTCGCGTGTCGCAACTGCCCTAGACCGGGTATAGCAAGTCAAGCGCCTCGATGCCATGAAAAATCCCCCAGGTTCCGATATTTGCTGGACATCTCGCTTTTGGGGAAGACGCTCTGGGCGTCGGTCAGCTTTTTCCTCACGGTCCTGTGTGGGACGTATCGTGGCGATCTTATCGGTTCGAGATCGTTGCCCGGCAACGCCCCAGCACTGTCGCTTCACAAAAACGGGACAGAGATTGCGCAAATATGCGCACATGAATTCCTGACCGTATGACGAATTTTAAATAGTTCCTATCGTGAGGATCGACGGGGCCATCGTCACACGAAAATCACGGCGCAGGTTCGTCTGGAGGCCGCGTGGACGGGACATGGCTCGATCGAGTCCTGGTCGCCTTCCCGCTTATTCCGAGCCGCGTTGCGGATGACCCTGGCGTCTCGAACGTGTGGTCCGCGAATTCTCTTATCAGGAGGAAGCATTGACCCCGACAGGTCGCCGTCGGGTTTCGTTGGCATTCGATGTGCCGCCGGTTTAACTTTGGAGTTGCCTCGGCATTCGCTCGAAATGTCTCTGGGGCCGTCAAGGAACTCAGGGCCCCCGGGCAAACCGAGGCCGGATCCCTGTACCAGCGTCGAACAGAACGGGAGGCCTGCTGATGAGTGACCAGGGTCTGACACGACGATCGGTATTAATGGCGGCCGGGGCCGGCGGTGTGGGCCTTGCCACGGCGGGGGCGATCGGGGCCGTCGCCAGCTACCGCGCGGGCATGCTCTCGCATGCGGACCGCCGCCGCCTTCCCCGAGTTCCCGAAGGCATTCGACCGACGGATCGGGCCGCTCTGGGACGGGCCGGGATCGCCGAGAATGGGACGACGCCGGCGCTGGCGTCGCGACTCGTCGAACTCCGGCTGTCTCCAGGTGAAGAACTCGCCCATCTCGGGATCGACGTGCGACAATCCGCAGCGGAGTTCGTCTGCGATCCCCGCCGACCGAACCTCTTGCTCGAAGGGGCCTCCAAGGTGACCTACGAAATTCACGAGGTCGCCTGGCAGCCGGGGGACGGTGGGCCGATTTACCGCACCCGCGCTCCCCACGACGACCGCATCATCGGTCTGCGATACGCGGGCGTGCCGAGGCATCAAATCGTCCTGCTCGACGACCGTGCCGTGTTCGTCGGCAACCCGGGCACGTGCGGGGTGATCGAGGGCATCCAGGGGGCGTTGCGCATCGATGTCAACGGCGAGGCGGACGGTTATGCCTCTCACCGTGGCTTCTACAAGCTCCTGATCACCGGCATCGCGTGAGGCAGTCAGAGTCGGTTGTTACGGGGCGTTGGCAATCCATCCCCCTGTCTTGCGAGACCCATGCAAATCGTCGACTGCCTGCGCGAATAGGTCCGGATCGTGATGAGTACGACCCCGTCGAATGTCATTGGCAGGATGGGAGGCCCGATCGACACCATCGACGTGTCGCGATCGAACCCCGAGAGGCAGTCTGGGCCGTCTTGATCGGCCCGGGCCGCCTATTCGTTGCATGTTTCTCTTTCCGGTTATTTTCCTTAGCTCCTACGACGCGCGGCGTGGCCGTGAGATAACGGCATTCTCCTGTTCCGAACCACGAAACGAGGCTGATAGATAGATCAGGCCCGAGGATAGGGCGCGGTCTCGCGCCTCCGCGTGACCGCATGGTCGGTCTATCAGTTCAGGAGAACACACATGCAATGGCGTGTTTCGGTCCTGACGCTGGCTGCTCTGCTCGCTGCGTCGTTCTCGGGGAGACACGCGGTCGCGGGGAACTGCGTGAGCTGTGGTCAGCAGCACGTGCCGGTCTGCGTACAGGGATGCAATCACAACCACGGCCACAACAAGATTTGTGGTCCCGAGGTCGGCTGCGCCTCCGGGCACCCCTGGTGCGCGCGTTATCCGTGCGCGAAATATCACAATTATGACTGCTCGGCTCTGCCGCCAATCGCCCTTTCGAGGTATGCGGACAACGGCGACTTCACCTGCGCGAAACGCTGCTTCGGAGACATGTATCCGCATCATCCTCGCTACTGGTTCAATAATCAGCCATATGCCGTGCCGCACGACTCTCTACCAGCTAAGAGCGATGATCCTTCAGCGGATGCCTTGCGAAGTCCTTGAGGCCATTTGTTGAGCTCCACTGGACCCATCAAAACTTAACCAGGAGGGCACCCCGGTGATGGGGCGCCCTCTCGTTGTTTCCGAACCGTACCGACGGTGCGTCGACCACGATCGCGAGACGCCGGTTCTGGTGACTCGCGGGACTGATGGCGAACTCGCTCCACTTACCCTGGCGACATCCGACTGCTTCAGGGCAAGAACTGAGTCAGTGCAGTTATGCCTCGACTGGAAAACAGGTGCGACACGCGGATTGCGGTTAACCGGCACATCTGGCGCAACCGATAATCCAGAACAGCGTGGCTTTGGAATGGCCACGGTCCGCCCGCGAGAACTGGAACGGTAGTGGACGTGGTGACCCTCGATCACCCCCCGGGATCGGTGGAACTTCGTCTTGAATCCGTCGCGAGAACTCGATGAGTGAGTCGACTTCCCTCATCGATCGGATGGGTGGTCCAAGGCAGGTTTTTGGGACACCGCCGGAGGCGGGCCCTCACAGGGGGTAGGATGCGATGAAACGACCAAATCGTGGGATGGCGGGGGCCGTCGTGGCATCCTGCACCTGGATGTTGCTGGCCAGCGCGTCGGTCGCCCAGCAACCACCCATGCCCTCACCGCTCCCCGGGCGCCCTCGGGACCACCGTCGGTCGCCGAGCCCGGTGCCGCCACGAATGAGGCACTGCTCCAGGAGCTGCGGTCGCTCCGCCAGCAGGTCGAGGACGTCGGCAACCTTCAGCAGCAGGTCCAGGACCTCCAGAGCCAGCTCCAGGACATGCAGCAGAAGTCCAAGGCGAAGGAAGACAAGGAGGAGGAGCAGGCCCCGAAACCCAAGCTCTTCCCCGGCGCCGACGGGGGCCAGAAACTCTTCGGTAACGATCCCCGACGTGGAACCGCGGGAGCCACCGGTATCGGGACCGGTTTCGCCGGCCCTCAGGCGGGCTTCGGCCCCACCGGAAGTAACACCGGCGGCCCGGAAAGCGATACCATCCCGCTGAAGCCCTCGTATGTCTACAACGGGGGGGGTGGAGCTTTCTCGCTCTCTGATCCCGACAACGAGTTCACCCTTTACCTTCAGAATCAGATCACCGCGGATGGGACCTTTTACGACCGGCAGAATCTGCCCACAACCGAAAAAGGCTTCAACATCCCTTTCCAGCGTACTTACCTGTACGGCAACATCACGCGGTACTGGGAGTACCAGATCGCCGAGGAAGCGTTCCTCGGGCAGTTCAACCTGCTCGACATGTTCATCAACGCCCACTTCGACGACCGCTTCATGTTCCGGATCGGCAAGTACGTCAGCCCCTTCCTGCTGGAATACTGGGCCTTCTCGCCCGCCTGGGAGCCGGTGATCACCAACTCGCCGCTCTTTCAGTTCGGTGCCCGCCGTCAGGTGGGGGCCATGATGTGGGGCAAGCTGTTCGACTACAAGGTTCAGTATCAGGCCGGCATCTTCAACGGCCCGAACGGGTTCTACTTCGATCTCGACAACAACAAGGACTTCGCGGGCTCGTTGACCTTCACCCCCTGGAAAGGCGACGGCATCTGGTGGCTGGATAGTCTCGGCTTCGGGGCCAGCATGCAGACCGGCTACGAGGATTATCTCCTCAATCTTGGCAGCCGTGTTCAGGGACTCGGTACCAACATCGGCGTTGGAGAGCCGACCACCGGCAATACCATCATCACCTCGAGCGGCGTTCCCTGGTACATGTTCGCCAACGACGTCGCGGCGCACGGGCAACGGACCAAGGTGGCCCCGCATCTCTTCTGGATGGGCCGCTTCTCGGTCCAGGCGGAATACCTGTATCAGACCCAGCGGCTGGCGAACACCAACGGCACCCAGGGCTTCGCGAACACGCATGCGTACTACGTCAATGCCTCGTACTTCCTCACCGGCGAACGGTACAACGGTGACGGCCTGGGTACCTACACGCCGATCTCGCCGATCCGACCGTTCATGCCCGGTCATGGTCAGTGGGGGCCGGGTGCCTGGGAACTGGCGAGCCAGTTCTCGCAGGTGTTCCTCACCAACGAGACCCTCTATCAAACTCTCGCGGCGCCGGGAGGTCCTCAAGCGACCCGGCTCGATCAGCTGATGGTGGGCGTCAACTGGTGGCCCAACAAGTGGGTCCGGCTGAGCTGCGACTGGGTGTATGCGCACTTCAACGAGGACATCAACCTCAACGGGTTTGTGCCCCCCATGAACGGGCCAACCTCGCCGGTGGACAACTACAATACCTTCTGGACCCGCGTGGCCGTGTTCTTCTGACGATCCATCATGGCCTCACTCAGGTTTCGCCGTCATGGTCCTCGCTATATGGGCCATTCCATCCCCAAGGGGAGCCCGCGCTGCGGAGCGATGGGTCCATGCGTTAGCCGGGCTCCGACTCCATCGACCAGGGGACTTCTGAGCGTGGTATGTCACCCGGGACGTCGCTCGCGTCACACAACGGGAGTCGGACCTCGAACCGGCATCCGGTTCCGGGATCGCTCCGAACGCTGGCGGTGCCGCCGAAAGCATGGGCGATCCGCTGGACGATGGCGAGGCCAATCCCCACTCCGGATGGACCGAGCTGGCGGGCCTGGGCCGAGCGGAAGAAGGGCTCGAAAACGCGATTGAGGTCCGCCGCGGGGATGCCGGGACCAGTATCCTCGACGGCAAGGACCGCCCAGTTGCCCTCTCGGCTCGTCTCGACCACGATTGGCGTTTCCGGACGGCCATACGTCTCAGCGTTGTCCAGCAAGTTGGTCAGCAGCTGGTCCAGCAGGGCGGGATGAACGCGGACCCAAGGCCCGTCGCCGTCCGCGGCTCGGTGGACGACCTCGGCCCCCCGGTCGGGGTCGGGGCGGTCGGCCATGTGGTCGGCGACCCAGCGTCCCAGGGCCAGGTGCTCGCCGTCGGGGAGTTGGGCCTCCCCCTCGGCGCGGCAGAGGAAAAGCAGGCCCTCGACGATCTGGCGAAGCTGGATCGACCGTCCCAGGGCGGACCTCAGTACGCGACGATATTCCTCAGCGGGACGGTCGCGGCGCAGGGCGACCTCGATCTGGCCGATCAGGACGGTCAAGGGGGTGCGGAGCTGGTGCGAGGCGTCGCCGCTGAATCGACGCTGTCGCTCGAACGCCAGGTGGAGGCGGGCGAGCAGGTCATTGAACGCCCGGCCAAGGTCGTCCAGCTCGTCGCCGGTCCCGGCGGTCCGCAGGCTCCAGCCGGGGTCGGTGGCGTCCAGGTCCCGCGCGGACTCGGCCATCCGCGTCAGGGGGTTCAATGCGCGTCGGGAGATCCGTCGACTGAGGAGGGCGGCGATCGTCCAGAACCCGATACCGCCGACAGCCAGCGACCAGGCCAGGGTCGCCAGGGTCGCCTCGGTGGACTCGAGGGGTGCGAGCGCGGTGAGGATCAGGGCGGGATAGATCCCCTCGGACGGGCTGGGGCGGTCCTCATTCGGTGGTTTGGCGATCGAGGCAGACCCCCGGCCAGGCACCGACGGGACGCGACCGCTGGGGGGTTGACGCACCGGAGGGGACACGCGGCGCCGGGCGATTCTCCAGTGCTGGCCCCGACGGTCGACGAGTTGATCCGGTAGTTGAGCTGATTCGGGAGCCGGCGACCAGTTGGACCTCGCCTCGGACTTGTCAAGGTTGCGTGAATGGTCGATTCGTCGGCCCCGGTCGTCGAGGACCATCCAGCGGAGCTGGTCCTTTCCGGGTTCCTGGCCGAGTGGCAACAACCGCTCTCGAGGTTCCCACTCCACCTCGCCGGGGTGGATCTCGGCCGCCGCGGCCAGAACGTCCAGTGCGGCGGCCAACCGCTCGTCGACCTGGTGGTGGAGGTATCGTCGCGCGTTGAGGTAGTGGGCCGCCGAAAAGCCCGCGAGAATCACTGCGAGGGCCAACAGATACACTGTCGAGAGCCGTCCGGTCAGGCTCATGGGCGATCCACCGAAGAGGCGGCGTCGAGGAGGTAGCCCCGCCCGCGCAATGTCAGGATGATTCGGGGGCCGTGGGCCTCCAGCTTTCGACGCAGCTCCATCACGTGCATCTCCAGAGTGTTCGACGTCCCGTCGTAGTTCTCGTCCCAGACGTGGTCGTAGATCCGCGTCCGCGAGAGCACCTGGCCCGGATGTCGGAGGAAGAAGGTGAGCAGGGCCAGCTCCTTGGCCGTCAGGTCCAGAGGATGCCCCGCTCGTTGCACGCGGTGGGTTGCCAGGTCGAGGCTCAGGTCGCCGTGGGCAAGCGTCAGCTCGGGCGCGCGATCGCGCCGTCGAAGCAGGCGCGGATGCGGGCGAGCAGCTCGTCGAACGCGAACGGCTTGCCGAGGTAGTCGTCGGCCCCACCGTCGAGTCCCCGGACGCGATCGGCGACGGCGTCGCGCGCCGTGAGGAACAGGATCGGGGCGGCCCCGCCCGCATCGCGGTACTGCTTCAGCACGGCCAGGCCGTCCATGCCGGGCAGCCACCAGTCGAGAACGACGAGGTCCCAGTCGTTGATGGGCAACACCTCCCAGGCCTGTTCGCCGTCCGGGGCGTGCTCGACGGCAAAGCCCTCCTCGCGCAGGCCCCGGACAACGAAGTCCGCAAGTTCCGGCTCGTCCTCGACGACCAGGATGCGAAAACTCATGCGTTGATCGATCAAAACCGTAGCGAGGCTCGGCAGGATGATCGATCCCGCCGGGCACCCGGGCCGGATGCCCTCGCTCAGCCCCGATCGTCCTCCTTCTCGTCCTCACCCTCTTCACCGTCC
This sequence comes from uncultured Isosphaeraceae bacterium, assembly GCA_963779675.1. Taxonomy (GTDB): domain Bacteria; phylum Planctomycetota; class Planctomycetia; order Isosphaerales; family Isosphaeraceae; genus CAVZZM01. The sequence goes on along the minus strand of CAVZZM010000003.1, from coordinate 1,624,908 downwards.
TCCTGCTCCAGGATCTTCCCGGCAGCGCTGAGGACCAACTCGCGCGAGGTATCGCCGTCCTTGAGGTGGACCTCGAAATTCTTGGTCTCACCCTTGGTGATCTCCTCGACCTTGCCCATCGTCGCCCTGGGATATTTCGCCTTCACGGCATCCGTGACCGGCTTGGGCAAGTCGGCCGCCTTGATCTCCTTCTCGATCTCGGCGAACGTGCCGTTTTCCTGGAGAGCGACATCGTAGTTACTGCCGTCGTGCGTCAGGGTGACCTCGTAAAGCGTCTTGCCGTCCTCGGTCTCCCTCGCCGCTTTCTTCAGCTCGGCGCCGGGGAACTTCGCCTTCACCGCCTTCATCACGGCCGCCGGCACCTTGTCCAGCTGGATCAATTCTTCGTCCGCCCGCGCCCGACTGCCAAAACCGCAAAGCCGAGGGTCGTGACCAGGCCTGTTCCGATCAGGTTCCGCATCGTTGTCCTCCCTTTTCTCCAGCATCGTGTCCGTCGCCCCACAACGGGGCCACGTGCCACGACGGTCCACAAGGTATCAGGACACTCTAAGCCGACCATAAGGCGAGGATAAGTTCGAGTTTAACCTGCGATGCCCGATGCGTTCGAGGGGGCGCAACAGCCTCGCTCTCCTCAAGACCAGTCCTCCTCGCCCCGACCTTCCCGTGCTCCTGCCAGATTGATCGACGGGGCCGGAGAGAACGGGGGTGATACGACCCCCGGGTTCGCGTCGAGTGGTGTGACCGCTCGGATCACGAGGGCCGTGGGAATCGTCTCAACCGTGTCTAACGGTCCGGGGAAGGCGGCATCGCGGCGAGCGTGGTGAAGACGCATCACCATCAATTCCGAGACTAAGAAGCAGCAACGGAGGTCGCTGCGCCGAAAGGATTTCGAGCTGATCCGGCCCTCACGATCGCGTGAGCCCGTTCGATCGGCACGATCCGCACGGAGGATGGACTGCCCGGAGTGGAGAGGGCCGGCGGTGCGACGGTACATCCCAGGAGCAATCCGCGAAGGGAGTCTTCCCATGTTGGGATTCGGGCGGCGGCGGCCGACCCGGACCAGGCCGTTGCAACGGCGGTCCGGTTCGGGCCTCGAGATCCTCGAGAGCAGGCAGTTGCTCTCGAGTTCCGGCTATCAGTTCTACCATCCCGCGAATTTTCCCGTCGCGAAGGCGCAGACAAACAGTCCACAACTGTACGTCAACCATCCGATCGGCAATGGCCAGAGGACGCTGGCGGGCCTCGACAACGACGGCAAGGTCCTCACCGGGAAGGACCGGCAGGGGGACGAGTGGCAGATCACCGTCCACGGGCCCGGCGTGGTCATCGTCACGGACGCCACCCCCAACGACGGCGCGCTCGACGATGATCTCGACACGATCCAGATCGTCGGCTCCGACCCGGAGAAGACGTTCGTCACCGGCCAGGTGGTCGCCTCGGCTCGTGTCATCACTGACGGCACCGTACTGTTCAATCACCTGTTCGCCGAGAACGGGGTGAACCACATCGTCCTTAACGGCTTTAACCTGGCACGCACCGTCGACCCGCCGCCGGGGCAGTTCAACAACGAGAATTACGAGATCTACTTGCCGGGCGGGGTTCAGTATCTCAGCTTCAACAACGTTGAGGGGCAATTCAACCCGGGGACGAATGACCAGCCGTTCGAGATCGTGATCGGCCGGCTCGATGTTCCGCTACGCGTCGCGCCGACGATCAAGATCGGCTCGATCCTCAACAGCGTCTTCGACAGCACGGAGGCCAACGTCCCGCTGGGGTTGCCGCCGACGGACCCAACGGTCAGCATCATCGTCAACGGCCCGATCCAGTCACTGGAGATGGTCTCGGCGACTGCGCAACCGAATGTGCCGGCAGGCTTCCAGTTCGTGACCCCGACCGTCGGCACAACGGGACGGACGGCAGTTCGAGCGACTGCCATCGACGGATTGAAGGTTGACGGCACGGCGCGGAACTTCACCGTGTCGCGTGGGGCCGTTCCGTTCGCGAACAGTTTCGCGGGCCTGAGCCGCCTCGGCCACGCGGCTTTCGGCGGGCCGACCGATGGCGTCGGCCTCGATGTGAGCCACGGCAACATCGGTCGTCTGACCTTGCTCAAGGGGCTCGGCGACCCGACCGGAAACCTGTCGGGCGCCCAGAACCTGGGCCGTCCGGTCTCTCAGTGGGGCAACTCCGCCTTTGGCCTGCTCGGGGGGACCGTCGTCGCCCAGAACATCGACAAGCTCGAAGCCGGCCCGAACAGCCTCGTGTTCCAGACGGGCCAGGACCCCGACTTCCAGCAGATCGACGGGACCGGATCGACGACGTTCTACACACGCCCCGGCCGCGCGTTTACAAACGCGGTCGTCATGACCGACGGCTCGATCCGGAACGCCAACATCGTCGGCGACCTGCAAGGCAGCGAGATCAAGACCGGGTCGAACTACTTCTCGTACCTCGCCGGCCTTCAGGCGGTTCGGCAACCCAGCCGGATCACGCCGATCCGGGTGCGAGGCAGCCTGGTCGATTCAGTGATCTCGGCCACCTATCGGGCCACCGACGGCATCTATGGCAACGTCGACGATGCCACGGCAACGACCAACGACGAGGCCGGGCCGGGCCTGATCCGGGGCCAACTCCAGCAGGGGGGCATCTTCTACGGCAACACCCTGACGGCCCTGTACCAGCAAGGAACTGGCTTCTACGCGAAGTACAAGCAGGGCTACCTGCCGCCGCTCTCGCGACCGACCCGGATCCAGAACGTCAACGTCGACTATTGAGCCCAGTCCGGACTATGACCGAGGACCGAGGACCGATACTGGCTGCAAATTGGCCATCGGTCCTCGGTCATTCGGGGCCCCGCATGGAACAACGCCCATCCCGCCGTTCGCCTGAGGTTTTCTCTCGGGCGGAGGCGTGGCGGGCGTTGCGTTCCGTTTGAACCCGAACCGGACCGAGTTGTTGTCCTGGAGAGACGGACCGATACCGCGTCTGTACGAGGACAACCAACTGGACTTCGCGGAATCGAGGTGTCCGAGCTCGATCGGCCGCACCTTTCGCCCTGGCGGAGCGATCGGTTCACCAGCGCCAGAGGGTGGTGCCCCAGGCGAGCCCGGCGCCGAATCCAGAGAAGAGCAGGAGGTCACCGGAACGGACGGGGCCCTGCCGGATCACCTCGTCGAGAGCAATCGGGATCGAACCGCCCGAGGTGTTGCCGTACCGGTCAAGGTTCTTGAAGACCGAGTCACGATCGAAGCCAAGGACGTCACTGGCGGCGTGGATGATCCGGATGTTCGCCTGGTGCGGGATGAACCAGCGGACGTCGGCGACGGTTTTCCCGGCGCAGTTCAGGACCGACTGTGCCGAGTCGGCCAGCGTCCGGACGGCCCACTTGAAGACGGCGCGGCCGTCCATGGTCAGATAGTGCAGTCCCTCGTTGATCGCCTCGGTCGAGGGGGGCATTCGGCTGCCGCAGGCGGGCCGGTTCAGCAGATCGCCGCCCGATCCATCCGCCCCCATCTGGTAGGCCAGCATGCCCTGGTCGGGCCTGCCAGGGCCGATGAGCACCGCCCCGGCACCGTCGCCGAAAAGGGGGAAGCTCTTCTGATCGGCGGGGTTGATGACCCGGCTGTTGCAGTCGCCACCGATGACCAGCGCCCGCTTGCTGGTGCCCGACGCGACGAACTGCGCCGCGACAACAAGCGCGTAGACGAAGCCGGCACAACCGGCCTGGAGGTCGAAGGCTGGGCAGTATCCCAGCTTCAGCCGGTCCTGGATCAGGCAGCCGGTCGAGGGAAAGGCCATGTCGGGGGTCATCGTGCCAACAACCAGCAGGTCGACGTCCGACGGCGGGCAGTCGGCGGCCCGCAGGCAGCGGCCGGCCGCCTGAACGCACAGGTCGCTGGTCGCCTGGTGCGGCGCGGCGAACCGGCGCTCGGAGATACCGGTGCGATTGATGATCCAGTCGGGATCGAAGCCGTGCAGGGCATGGAGATCGTCGTTTGTGACGATCTCCTCGGGCACATAGCTTCCGGTTCCCAGGATCTGGACGCCGGTCAGCGTGCGGGTCGGGGCGTCCGCGTGGAGGAGTTGGCCGTTGCTCATGGGCAGTTTGGCATCGTCGGTCGGAACGGGTTCAGGGGAACAGTCGAACACGCCTCAATCCGTGATCGGTTCGGCGGTTCCCGGTTCCAGGCCGGCGCGAGGAGGGGGCAGAGGGGTCATGCATTGGGCACCGGGCCCAGCGGGGCACATCGAGCCCACCGGAACCCGCGACGCACCTTCGGGTATCATCCCGTATGCGTATTGGATTACGAGGCGACTATACCCCGTGTGGTCGGCCCTGACCATACCAAAGCCATCAGGAATCACGTCCATGCCCGAGCACCAGATTCGCCTCCGGGCCGCCTGGGAGGCCCGGTTTGACAGGGCAGGGGGGCAGGCCCCCGTTCGGGTTGACCTCCCCGCGCCCTGGCCGCCCGGTCCCGAGAGGGCGTTCCAGCTACGACGCGGGTTCCAGTCGCCGCGGATTGATCCCGCGCGGGAGACGGTTCGGCTCCGGTTGGCCGACGTGCCGGGCCTGACCGAGGCCCGGCTTAACGGCGAGGCGCTGATCGGGCCGATCGCTCCGCTGGGCGCGGGAACCCACGAGTTCCCCCTGGCCAATCCGTTACCCCAACGGAACCTGCTGGAGCTTGAAATTGATCCCTCCCGATGGAACAGGCCCGACGCGGAAGCCGCGGGGACGTGGGGTCGCGTCGCTCTGGTGATCGTCCCGATCGGCTGACGGGACGAGGAGACGTTGGCGGGCCCGATCGATCGGGTCTATAATCAATCGGAACGTGGCACCCTTCCCGGTCATTTCCTCCAGCCCAGATTCGCGGTATTCGCATGGAGCTTCACAACGACGACCTCCGCCCTCGATATCAGTTGTGCCGGGCGGGCTTCGGTTTGATCGCCCTGTCGCTGGGGTTGCTCTGCGCCGCGAAGGTCTCGTTCCTCGCGCTGCTGTTCGGGGCGCACAAGGAGGTGATGGCCTTGCACTCACACCCTGCCTGGCTCTGGCTGGTCGATGCGCCGATCACCTGGGGCAGTCTCGTGGGAGCATACTTGCTCTGGGGTCGCTGGAAAATCCCGAGCTGGCAACGCAAAGCGGGCCTGCTGCTGTTGATGAACGCACTCGATGCGGGCATGTGGACGATTGACCACGCCGAGCAGTTCGGCTTTGAGATCACCCGTCTGGATCTCGACTGGACATTCTTCGTGGTCGCCTCCGGGTTGGGTTGGGTCGAATTGATGATGGCGGCGTTTCTCGCCGCCGAACTGTGCGCCCATCTGGGGCGACACGACGCCGTGGACTCCAGCCGCGCCGCCCATTCGCTGGCGATCATCGGGATCGTGTTCTGGGGCATTCTGGCCCTCTCCCAGACCGATTGGAACGCCTGGCCGCTGAGGCCTCGAATGACCGCCGAGATCCAGATCCTTCTGCTGCTCTCGACGGTCCTGATGATCATCCTCACGTTTCAGGTCACGGTGCTGAGCCTGACTGCCTCGCGCCTCTGTGGCGGCTACCTCAAAGAGCTCGACCAGTTCGAATCATCCGGTCACGACCTGCTCAAGTCCCGTTCCGAGACCGAGGGGGATGAATTCTTCTGGAAGGATTGACCGCCGCCCTGGGGATGGATGTGAAGGCCCTGAAAGGGTGGTTGGAACCTTTCCATTGCGTCGGCCTTGGCGTCGGCGAACGGGCTCGCCGACACGGCGTGTGTCCCCCCTGGAGAAACCTGCGGTGAGTCGTCGTTCCAGACGCTCCTCCCGGCTGGTCCATGTCGATCGTCTCGACGGCAATACGGTGAGGAAGACGTCCCGGTACGGCGAATTCGCCTCCTGTGTCAGTCGGGCGAACGTCTCGGGAAGGACCATCCCGGCACGCACCGGCTCAACCAAACCGGATCAGACGCTTCCGCGGGCCGTCCCAGGTCTTCGTTTGCAGTTCAATTGTCAGGTGTTGGGTGATGCTGTAGGTTGACGTGCAACCAGGTCTTTCCACCGACCCGCTCCGATCCCAAGCCGGGCAGCGATTCGGGAACACTCTGTCGAGACAATGCCACGAGGGTCGTTTGATGAGCGTGGAAACCAGTCGTACGGTCCCGAACACGGGCGACGCGCAAACCGGCGGTTCCCCTACCTCCAGCCCCCGCGCACTGGACCTCGCTGGGCCGGGTGATCGTTCACTCGGCACGGGCGCATCGCTCGAAGGTCGCCATCGTCGATAGTCTCGGCACGACCCTGACCTTTGGGGAGTTGCTCCTGCGTGCCCTGGTCCTCGGCCGCGTCCTCGAACGGGAACTGGGGGACTGCCGATATGTCGGGGTCTGGTTGCCGCCGACTGCCGCGGCGGCCGTCGCGAACATCGCGTTGACCTTGATGGGGCGGGTCCCGGTCAACCTGAATTATACGACCGGCCAGGAGGTTCTCGACGCCTCGATCGTTCAATGCGGCATGTCGCACGTCATCACCTCGCGCAAGGCGCTTGATCGCTTTTCGGCCAGGCCCCAAGCGAACCTTGTGATGCTCGAGGAGGTTCCCAAAAAGGTGACGCTCGCCGACAAGGCCTTCGCGGGCATGATGGCCCAAGTCGTCCCCTTCGGAATGCTCGGAAGCGCTCTTCCCGGGCTGCGCGGCGACCGTCGCGATGACACGGCGACGATCATCTTCACGTCGGGTTCCACCGGACAGCCGAAGGGCGTGATCCTGACCCACGGCAACGTGCTGGCCAATATCCAGCAGATCGATCTCAAGGTAAAATTGATCGAGCAGGAGGTGATTCTCGGCATCCTTCCCTTCTTTCACTCGTTCGGCTTCACGGTCACCCTCTGGACGGCCCTATGTCTGGGCAAGAAGACGGTTTATCACATCAATCCCCAGGACGCCCGGACCATCGGCAATTTGGTTCAAGAGCATCGCGCGACCATGCTCGCGGCCTCGCCGACCTTCATGCGATTCTACGTTCGCAAGTGCGATCGCGAGCAGTTCGCCACCGTGCGATTGCCGATCCTGGGCGCCGAGAAGCTCAAGCCCGAGCTAGCGCGTGAAATTCGCGACAAGCTGGGGATTGAGCCGCTAGAAGGCTACGGATGTACCGAGACCGGGCCGGTCGTCGCCGTCAACACGCCCGATATGGTGCATGCGACAGACGGCCGGGAGGTGGCCGGCAATCGACCCGGCACGGTGGGAACGCTCATGCCGGGCACGGCAATCAAGACCACCGATCTGGACACTGGCGAGGACCTCGCAGCGGGTTTGGAAGGCGTGGTTCACGTCCGCGGCCCACAGATCATGCGTGGCTACCTGAACCAGCCGGAGAAGACCGCCGAGGTTCTCCGGGACGGGTGGTACAACACGGGGGACATTGGCCGAATTGATGACGATGGCTTCCTGTTGATCACCGGGCGAATCAGTCGGTTCTCCAAGGTCGCTGGAGAGATGGTGCCTCACGAACGGATCGAATCGGCAATCCTTGCGTTGGTCACCATGGACGACCCGGTCCTGGCGGTCACCTCGGTGCCCTGCCCGAAGCGTGGTGAACGCCTAATCGTTTTCCACAACGGGCTTGGCCTCACTCCACAAGAGATTCATCGCCGGCTCAACGAAGGGGCCTTGCCGAAGCTCTGGGTTCCCTCGCCCGAGGACTTCTTCGAAGTTGAGGCGATCCCAACGCTCGGGAGTGGCAAGGTGGACCTCAAAGCATTACGTACACTCGCCGAGCAACGAGTTGGTGGGTCGTGAGCGGATCAGAGGCCCTCGACTTCGGTCTGTGGAGGAGACGATTCGGGCCCGTTCGAGTGGACGCCGCCGTCACGCTCGATCCCCGCCAGGATTTGCCAACCGGCGGGGAAACCCGTCTAATAGGAGTGTTGACTCGCGGTGCATCTTCCCCGCGCTGGAGGATCGGATGAGCGTCATCCTGCGCGTGACGGGAGGCCCGAGAAACGGCGAGGAGTTCACCTTCGACCGGCATGACGCAATCCTGGTTGGCCGCAAGGACGCGAGCGTCTCGATCCCCGAAGACGGCTTTCTCTCGCGACAGCATTTTCTTATCGAGGTCGACCCACCGCGTTGTCTTCTGAAGGACCTGGGGAGCCGAAACGGGACGTGCGTCAATGGGGTGCGCGTCAGCGAGGCCCGGCTGCACGATGGGGACGTGGTGGAGGCCGGCCAGAGCACCTTCACTGTTCAGATCGAGGCGACCTGGCAGGAAATTCCTCGGATCGTTTGCGTGCGTTGTGGGAATACCGTCGCCCCCGCCGATGTGATCGAGGCCGTCCGCGATGGGGAGGAGCAACTCAAGTGGGTCTGCCAGAGTTGTCAGTCGCTGGCACGGTGCTACCCTCGCCCTCCGAGCGGCTACTGGATCGAGTCGAGGATTGGTGGTGGAGGGATGGGGGAGGTCTACCTCGCCCGTCGCGAGAGCGACCGGCAGCAGGTCGCCATCAAGATGATGATCCCGGTCGTCGCGACCGGCGAGCGTGCCCGTCTCTACTTCCGCCGCGAGCTCGAGGTGTTGCGCGCCTGCGACACCCGAACATCGTCGCGTTCTACGACATGATCGAACACGACGGCCAGTTTCAGCTCATCATGGAATACGTCGAGGGCTCCAACGCCCGGGAATGGGTCGAGGGCTTGCTCCCACAACCGCTGTCGGTCCCCACGGCCTCCTGGATCGGCGTGCAGCTGCTTCGAGCCCTGGACCATGCTCACAAAAAAGGATATGTCCACCGCGACATCAAGCCTTCGAACCTGCTGAGTCGCGGCTCGAGCCCCTGGCCCGACGTCAAGCTCTCCGACTTCGGCCTCGCCAAGAGTTTCCGCGACAACGCCGGCTTCACCGGGCTGACGCACCAGGGAGACATCGGCGGCTCGGTTGGCTTCATTTCCCCGGACCATATCCGCGACTTCCGTGATGTCAAGGAACCGGCCGATATCTACAGTAGTGGGGCCACGCTCTATTATTTACTCACGGGCAAATATCCGTTCCTCAACTTCGACCCCACGAAGGGAAATGCCTACGCGATGATTCTGGAGCATCCTCCGGTCCCCCTACGAGCGCATCGTCCCGACGCACCCGAAGGCCTTGAGCGGGTGCTCCGCAAGGCCCTCGAAAAGAAGCCCGCGGACCGCTGGAGCTCGGCAGCCGCCATGGCCCGGGCGCTTCGGCCCTTCCTGGGAAACGGCCCACCTTGATTCGTGGCACCGAAGGCTCGTCGGGAGATGTCCGCCTCCCGGCTGAAGACCGGATCGCCGCTGCCTGGATGTCAACCGGCTACGCCTTGTATGGCATTTGTCCTGCCGCGGGACTCAAGTCCTTTGACGGCAACCTCGTCCGCGAGGTGAGTGCGTCCATGGCTCAGCGGAGCGGATTGCGAAGGTCAAGGGTTCTGCACTCGTCATCAATCAGGGAGGACTGAGTGAGGACTCGAAAGCCCTCGGCAATTATCGTCGCGAGCTTGTCGGAACCTCGCCGGTTTTTCCGACTTTGTAAGCTTTTCGTATTGCGGGGATCCGGGGATCGGGATAGAAGGGTCGCCAGCACGAGACGAATGCGGTCGAGGACACCGAACTCCTGCGAGTCCCTCTCTCCGGAACCTTATTCCAGGATTGGGAATATGAAAGATCGGCTCGACTCGCACCGCAACCCGTGGAGTGTCGTCGAAACCACTCTGGTGGATCGTCGGCGCACCCTGGAATGACCGTCCGCGATGTGGCCGAGGGCGTGGTTGAGTGCCTCGCTCCGGCCAAGATCAACCTGTTTCTCGAAGTCCTGGGCAAGCGCCCCGACGGTTACCATGAGGTTGAAACGCTGATGGTGACCGTCGACCTGCACGACACGCTCCGCTTCACCGACGACCCGACGGGCCGGATCACCCTGCGGTGCGACGACCCGACCCTGCCAACCGGGCCGGATAATCTGGTCGTCCGGGCGGCGGAGCGGCTCCGTGAGGAGTCTCGCGTGACCCGAGGTGCGACGATCGATCTGCACAAGGCCATTCCCGCGCAGGCGGGGCTGGCGGGTGGATCGAGCGACGCGGCCGCGACCCTGCAGGCCCTGGATCGTCTCTGGGGCCTGCGGACCCCCCCGGATCGGCTGGACGCCCTGGCCGGGGACATCGGTAGTGACGTCGCGTTCTTCCGTCACGCGCCGGCGGCGATCTGCCGGGGTCGGGGTGAGAAGGTCAACGCGGTGCGACTACCACAGGCGTCCCACATCGTTCTGGTCTGCCCAGCCGTCGGGCTGAGCACCGCCGAGGTGTACCAACACCTAGTTGTCCCTGATCGGCCCCGGTCGATCAGGCCGACCCTGGAGGCCCTGGCCTCCGGCGACGGGGCGGCCCTGGGCGCGAGCCTGTTCAATCGTCTTCAAACGACGGCCGAACAGATTCGACCCGAGTTGCGGCAGGCTCGGGACGCGATGGAGGCTCTCGGCCCGGCGCTGGACGGGCACCTGATGAGCGGCAGCGGCTCGGCCTACTTTGGCCTGGCACGCGGCCATCGCGCGGCGGAGGATGCCGCGCGACACCTCGACTCGCTCGGACTCGGACGGGTCCGGGTCGTGACCAGCGGACTTCCCGTCTTCCGCTCCACCGCGTAAAGGAGTACCGGCCGTGGAAATCACCGAAGTTCGCATCAAGCTCATGGAAGACAATTCGGGCAGCAACGAACGGTTGCAGGCCTTCTGCAGCATCACGTTCGATGACATGTTCGTCATCCGCGACCTGAAGATCATCGAGGGGGCCAAGGGCTTCTTCGTGGCGATGCCTTCGCGGAAACTGACGGACCGCTGCACGCATTGTGGCACCAAGAACCATCTCCGTAGCCGGTTCTGCAATCAATGCGGCGGCCGGTTGGACGAGAACCGCGCCATCCGCGATGCGGACGGTCGCGCCAAGTTGCACGCCGACATCGCCCACCCGATCAACTCGGCGTGTCGCGAGAAGATTCAGGCTGCCGTTCTGGCCACGTACGCCGACGAGCTGGAACGCTCGAAGATGCCGGGTTACACCTGCCGATACGATGACCTCGACGGCGGCGAATTCGAGGTCAATCCGTACGAAACCCCGATGCCGGCTGGCGGCTATGCCCAGTCGAGCGAGCCCCCGCTTCGCCGCGGTGGCCCACTCCGTAGCCACACCCAGCATGCCCGGGCCGGCCAATCGGTCCTTCGAGGGCCGCATGTCCCACCCCGTCGCGAGCGCGGTTCCGCCGAGGGCGTCGCCTCGGATCGCGAGTCTCACGGCTTCGGCTCGGGGCTCTGAACCGGTTGACCAGCAGGTTCACCAAAGTGGATGGTTCAAACTCACGAGCCGCGATGCCCTCCAGGGATCGCGGCTCGTTCCATTGGGATCGCGGCCTCGGCCCTTGCGGGTAGGAAGGGAAAGCGGTTCCACTCAGGCACGGAAAAGAACATTACGCCGGCAACTGGTCGATCACCTCGGTCGAGATACGACATGGAGAATGCGACCCGGGACGGTCCTGAGGACATCAAGGTTCCCGATTCCACGGCGTCCGGTCGATCTCGTCTTCGTCGACATCGGCGCTGGCGATTCGCCCTCGCCGCCGGTTTGATCCTCGTGATACCGGTTCTGCTTGTGTTCAGCTTCTTGAGTCGAATCGTGTTCCCCGGGCAGACCACTCAGGGGCAAAATGTCGCCGACGTCACGCTGCCCAGCGGATCGGAATTGATCTCGCTTCGTAGCCGTAACGGACAACGGGTCGCCGCCCTCTTCGGGACCGCGCTGACGGACGAGGGCCGGCCCCGGCCGGATGCCAGTCGTCGGCCGACCCTGTTGTTTTTCTACGGAAACGCGATGTGCATCGCGACCTCGACTGACCTGTTCGAGGCGTTTCGACGGCTCGGGGCCAACGTCCTGGTTCCGGACTATCTCGGCTACGGCCTCAGCGGGGGACGTGCGACCGAAACCGGTTGCTATGCCACGGCCGACGCCTGCCTCGATCATCTCCGACATCGTCCCGACGTGGATCCGACCCGCATCGTCGTTTCGGGTTGGTCGCTCGGTGGCGCGGTGGCCATTGATCTCGCCACTCGACGGTCGGTCGCGGGACTCGCCATCTTCAGCACGTTCACGAGCACCGCGGACGTGGCACGCGACCACGTCCCCTACCTTCCGGCCGCGAACCTGCTGTTGTCCGGACATCGCTTCGCGAGCCTCGACAAGATGGGCCGCATCTCATGTCCCGTTCTGATCGGCCACGGGACGGACGACTCGTTGATCCCATTCGGGATGATGGAACGTCTGGCGGATGCGACGCGAGGCCACGTGGATCTCATGCCCATGCCCGGCGCCGGGCACAACGACTTCTTCGAGATGGGTGGGGCCGATCTCATGGACCGTCTGGAACGGTTTCTCAACCAGCCTCCGCGGATGGAGAACCCGTCCTCGACAGGTCATGTTCCCTGACACATCGGGCTCGGGCCACGCGTTTGACTTCAGAATGCGACGCAACCATCTATGGATCGACTCGCGGTTACGAAAACGATCGCACCGCGTTGCGGAAAATCCGCAGGCCATCTCCTTCATCTCGGGCCCCTCGTCGAGCCCAACGCGGATGTTGAAACCCCTCGATGTATCGCTCGGGGTGGGGCATCAGCCCAAAGATCTGGCCGGTCGAATCGCAGACACCGGCGACCCCGCCCGGAGAACCGTTGGGGTTCTCGGGGTAGGACTCTGTCGGTGCTCCCTGGTCGTCCGCGTATTGCAAGACGACCTGGCCATTCGACAACAGGGTCGAGAGGGTCGAGGCGTCTCCGGTCAGGAACTTGCCCTCCCCGTGTGCCACAGGCAACTCGATCGGCCCGGTTCCCTTGACGAACAGACAGCGATTGGAGTTTGAGATCAGGCGGGCCAAACGCGCCTCGAACTGTCCCGAATCGTTGCGGGTCAGGGTCGCGGGGCCAAACCCGTTGCCCGGAAGCAGACCGGTCCTCACGAGCACCTGAAAGCCGTTGCAGATCCCGAGGATCAGGCCCCCGCGGTCGCGAAACCGGCTCAAGGTGTCGCCGAGGGCCCCGAGTCTCGTGGCCATGATCCGACCGGCGCCGAGATCGTCTCCGTAGGAGAAGCCGCCGGGTATCGTCAGGACCTGAAATCGGTCGAGCGACTCGGGCTCAGCCAGGGCGCGGCTGATATACCATGTCTCCACGACCGCGCCGGCGCACTCCCAGGCGTCGGCCGTTTCCTCGTCGCAGTTGGTGCCGGGCGCTCGCAGAATCACTGCACGCGGCTGGCTCATCGAAACGGGCCTCCAGGTTCATCCGTCCAGGACCAGAAGGTGCAAGGAGGAAGTCGTCACAGCGAACTCGACAGGATGATGCGTACAACCGTACTTGATCCGCCTCGACGGGATCCGCTCGACAACTTGTGTCATTCGACCGCGTCCGCCGAGGGCATGGCCGTCAGTAATTCCCCTCGCTGGAGGAATACGACGAGCTCAGGTCTGGTGTTTCGACCGCTCGGTAGGCGAGGTCTCGGCGCAGCAGGTCGGACTCATAAACCTGGACGACGAAGTCGGCGGCGATCTTGAGCCGGGACGAGGCCCCCTTGGGAGGGAAGTCGGACGGGCTGCCCCGCCGGAACTCGATCACCCCGACGTGCTTCGACTTGCCCTTGACGTAGTTGATGCCCGGGATGCCGTCGGCGTCTCCTGAGATCAACAAGGCGACATCATACGAATCCATCAGGGCGATCATGTCGACGGCCAGGCTGGTATCCAGGCCCTTCTCCGTGATCGTGTGATGGAGCAAGTCGACCTTCCAGTGGCCTTCCTGACGGATCTCCACGAAGTCGGTCGCCGACTGAACGCCGTGGTAGAACCGCTTCTTGCGCTCCAGCGCGCGGCGCTTGCCTTCGTACCAGTCGCGAGTCTCCGCGAAACAGAGGCCCCATGCCTCCTCGACACGCCGCGATTCGGACAGGTCCGGCGATCGCCGGATCACGTCCTCGACATAGCTGTCGCGCAGCCGTGGGTTCATCTCAAACCGGCTGCGGAGCCGGGCCTCGGCCTTGGGATCACCCAGGTCCCACTCATCCATCTTACCGACGACGTACCAGTAGATGCGCGAGTGCTGGGCCGCCGGCCAGGGCGATCCCTCGGCGAACGTCCGGCCCCAGTAGTGGACGCTTTGCTCAAAAACATGACGATAGAACGAACCGTAGTCGTCAACCCGTAGATTCAGGTGCTTCAGTATGCCGTCCAGGTTCGATCCATCAACAAATGTCACAAATCTCAACATGGAAAATTCCTTGATTGTCGCCTGGCATGGGTTCCCGGGCGGTTGGGGGGTTCGGGCCTTCAGCCTCGCGGGGAGCGTTGCCAGTGGTGACGAAGTTCGTCGACCGTCGCGGAAACAACGGGACCACGGCCCCCCAGGCCCTCCAAGACGAGTTTCGCCGAACCCCCAGGGCCGTCCGGCGCCGCGGCCACCTCGCCGAGATGACCGATGGGAAGGTCCACGAAGGTCTCCATGGCCGCGTCCAGGTCCACCTTGCGGACTTCCAGCACGAAACGACTCGGTGATTCCGAGAACAGCAGGACCGCGTCGAGGGCCGCCTGATCGTCGCAGGGAACGTCGCGCAGGGACACCTCCGCGCCGAGACCTCCGGCCAGGGCCATCTCGGCGAGTGCGACGGCCAGGCCCCCCTCGCTCAGGTCGTGACAACTACGGATCAGTCCGCGTCGGATGAGCGAGTGCACCGCGCGGAACAGCTCGCGACCGATCACGGGATCGACCTGGGGAACCTGTCCACCCCGGGCGTTCCGGGTGTCTAGCCAGGCCGAGCCACCGAGTGCGTTCCGGGTCATGCCGACGATCAGCAGAACATTTCCCGGCTCCTTGAGGTCCATCGTTACGCACTGCCGGACGTCCGGTACGCGACCGATCGCGCTGATCAGCAGGGTCGGGGGGATCGCCAGGCTGCGGCCGTCGTGGGTGTATTCATTATAGAGGCTGTCCTTTCCCGAGATGAACGGCGCGCGGTAGGAAAGGGCAAGGTCGTGGCATCCCTGGGCGGCCAGGACGAGCGAGCCCAGGGTCTCGGGACGCTCGGGGCTCCCCCAGCAGAAGTTATCCAGCAGGGCGATTCGATCGGGGTCCGCACCCACCGCGACACAATTCCGGATCGCCTCATCGATCGCGCAGCCGGCCATCGCGTAGGGGTCGAGTTCGCCATACCGCGGGTTGATGCCGCATCCCACGGCAAGCCCCGTGGTTCGGCCCCGAACCGGGAGGACCACGGCCGCGTCCCCTGGCCCATCGTCACGGGCCCCGACAAGCGGCTTCAGGACGGTGCGCCCCTGGACCTCGTGGTCGTACTGGCGGATGATCCACTCCTTGCTGGCCACGTCCCAGTGGCGCAACACGTCCAGGAGGTCGGCCGTGTAATCCTCCCGTTCCGGGATCGTCGCGGGCTGATCGGGCGGAGGGGTGAATCGAGCTTGACGGACGACCCGAGGACGGCCTTCATGCAAGAACTGCATGGAGAGGTCGCCCACCACGTTCCCCTCGTATCGCAGCGTCAACCGTCCGGTCGGAACGAACTGGCCCAGGTCCGTGGCCTCGACCCCTTCCGACCGGCACAGCGCGTCGAGTTCCGGGAACTTCTCGGGTGGGACCGCGAGGACCATGCGCTCCTGCGCTTCGGAGATCCAGATCTCGGTGTAGGACAGCCCCTCGTACTTCAGCGGTGCCCGCTCTAGGTCGACCTCGGCGCCCATTTCGGCACCCATTTCCCCGACCGCCGAGCTGAAACCGCCGGCCCCACAGTCGGTGATCGACCGGAAGAGCCCACGGTCGCGCGCCTGAAGGATGACATCGGTGATCATCTTCTCGGTGATCGCGTTGCCGATCTGCACGGCGCCTCCGGAGACGGATTCACTCTCGGCGGTCAGCTCGATCGAGCTGAATGTGGCGCCGTGGATGCCGTCTCGACCCGTGCGACCACCGACCGCGACGATCCGGTCGCCCGGCTCGACGTGCTTGCTCGCCATGCCTTTCGGCAGCACGCCGACGGTTCCGCAAAACACCAGGGGATTGGCCAGATAGCCGGGGGCCGTCACCACGGCGCCGTTGACCGTGGGGATGCCCATCCGGTTCCCGTAGTCGCGGACGCCCGCGACGACCCCTTCGAGCACACGACGGGGATGGATCACGCCGGGTGGCAGGTCGGTCGGGGGGGTGTCCGGAGGGGCGACGCAGAAGACGTCCGTGTTGCAGATCGGTCGGGCGGCCAGCCCGGTGCCCAGCACGTCGCGGATCACGCCCCCGAGGCCCGTGTTCGCGCCGCCATAAGGATCGATGGCGGACGGGTGGTTGTGCGTCTCGACCTTGAAGCAAACATCATGGTCGTCGTCGAACCGGACCACCCCTGCGTTGTCCTCGAAGACGCTGACCAGCCAGTCGAGGGCCAGATCCTGCGTGGCCTTGAAGATCGTCTGCTTCAGCAGATTGTCGATGACCTCGCCATCGAACTCGATCAGGCCGCGCAGGGTCTTGTGCGAACAGTGTTCGCTCCATGTCTGGGCGATCGTCTCCAGCTCGCAGTCGGTGGGGTCTCGATCCCATTCCGCGAAATGGGCCTGGATGGTCCGCATCTCATCGAGGCTCAGTGACAACTGACCGTCGCGGCTGATGTTCAACAGCTCGGCGTCATCCAGCCCCCGAATGGGCACGATCCGCAAGCGGTACTGGTAGGGGTGGCCCTGGCCGAGGTGGTCGAGCCGGATGGGCCCGACGACCGCCATCTCGACGGCATCGTTGGACAGCATCCGGGAGATGAGCCGGGGCGTGCTCTCGGCGGGCCCCTCAATCCGGTAGCTGCGCACGGTACGCACGTTCTCCGCGCCGTAACCCAGTTCACGCAGGATTGCCAGAGCGCTTTCCGCCTCCGGATCGGTCACTCCCGGTTTTCTCAGCACGTGAACGACGGTTGCGCCGTCTTCCGAACTCGAGCTTGAGTCGTCGTGGCCGCAGTTTCGGATGGTGAAGGTTTCCACGACGGGGTCGACAAAAATCATCTCGGCCGCGCGCTGGACCGCGCGCTCGTCGCTCGGGCCTTCGATCAGGAACCCACGGCGGGCCGCGATTCGCCAGGGGCCGGGGATTCCGAGTTCCTCGGCCTCGGCGGGGATGCGGCGTCCCTCGACGTCCACCTGGCCCCGGGCGGGATGGATCTGCAGATGCCAGAGGGCGGACTTCGCGCGATCGGTCATGATGGAATCGAGGCGAGGCCTGTTGGATTTGAGTGGATCGACCAGGAGATCATTCCAGAGGGGCGGGGCCAACTCGTGACGGAGAACGGTCAGGTGATCTCGAGACCAGGATCGGAGAATTCGGATCGCTTCCGCCGGGAGGACTCCCACCAACGCCGCAAGGCCATCTCGTCTTCCGACCGCAACGCATGCTCGAATTCGGAGAGCTGTTCCCGGAGCGCCTCAACGGCGTCGAGCACCGGGCGGCGGTTGGCGAGAAATATGCCTGACCATAGCGCCGCGTCGGACATCGCGACGCGCGTCCCGTCGCGATACGCCCCGGCCGCCAGTGGCAGCAATTCCTTGGGCACGACCGCGGCCAGCGCCGCCGCCGTGACGTGGGGCAGGTGGCTCGTCCGGGCCAGAGCATCGTCGTGAGTCACCGGGCCCATCTCGATCAACCTGCAACCCAGTGAGCTCCAGAACGAGCGTGCCCGATCGAGACGATCGGGAGGGGTCCGTCCGGTCGGCGTCAACACGCAGGATCGACCGTCGAACAGCCCGGCGCTCGCGTGAGCGGCCCCCTTGCGCTCCGAACCCGCGAGCGGATGCGCCCCGACGAATCGGTCGTGCGCGACCTCATGCGCTTCCACCTGCTCGACGATATCGCGCTTGGTGCTCCCGGCGTCGGTGATCAGAACGTCGTCACGACCATCTCGAGACGCGTTAAGAACGTCCCGCACCACGCGCGTGACCGGTGTGCAGACGACGACGACCTCCGCATCGGCGACCCCGCGTGACCAGTTGGTCGCGATCTCGTCGATGGCGCCGATTTGCTTCGCCTCGGCGAGCCGATTCTCGTCACGGCCGATCCCCAAGACTCGGTTGGCGAGCCCCGATCGGCGCAAGGCCAGACCGACCGAACCCCCGATGAGGCCAACTCCGATGATGGCAACCGTGTCGAGGCGATCCAACAAATTGCACTCCCGTCCCATCCCAGGGCCCATTCGCGGAATCGCTACTATCCTAACATGGTGCGACCGGCGCGACGAGATGCGTCATCCGGGTTTCGAGATCCATGCCAGGTCCCGCGGTGATGATTCGCTGTGAACGCCGGCCGCATTCCAGGGACCAGCACCGGACACGCTCCACTCGCCACGGCTGTCATCAAAGGCATGGGTACGAGTCGATCAGGAGGGCCCAGGGTTTCCGGACCATCGAGCGGCCAGGGCGCGCAATTCCGCCCCTTCCGCGGTCTGGCCCAGCGCGTCTAGACAGGCGAGCAAGCCGTCGATGGCCTCGAAGAACGGACGATTCGCCGGATGGTCCCGGGGAAGCGTTCCCGAGAAATCCCGGGGGACCGCCTGTCGAGTGATCTCGACCGCGTAGCCGAAGTGGCCGCGTGCCAGTGTCGGATCGCGGTCCTCTTCCAGAGCGATCCGGCCCAGGGCAACGTGAACCCACAAGTTGTCTCCGCAGCCTTCCAGGGCGAACCGGAGCACTTCGCGAGCCTCGTCGGGTTCCCCTTCACGCCAGATCGTCAGGCCCTCCTCGTAGTCCTCGCGACGTTCGTCGATACAGGACGGGTGGACTAGCGCGAATTCGTTGTCGCCAAGACTGCGAACGTTCAGGTCCGATGCCACTCGTGACGATCGGGCAGCGCCTGGCCCCGTCCGTCCCGCCCCGTTCGCGGCCTCCGACCGTTCGTTCGGGAACGACGATCCCCGCGATTGGCTCGCCCTCCCCGCTCCACCATGATGCGCATCCCCCTGTTGAACCCGCGCGGTAGTCAATGTCGGCACAACCTGTTGAAACCTGATTGTAACGCTCGCGACGCCGATCCTGCGAGATCGATCGGTCTTGCCACTCGTCGCGACCATGCGTCGCCTCACCGCGGCACGTGACGCGATCGGATCCTCCGCCGTACAATGGCCTGACGAAGTAACGCACGCGGTACTTTGGAGACCCCGCGACGATCTCCAACGCATCTCGTTGCAACTCTTGAGGTCGCAAGGCCGTTGCCACGGTCCCCGTGTAAACGAGGGGGCATGGACTGGTGGGGTTCACCGAGGAACATCGAACCTTGTGAGAGGACGGCACGATGGCACTGTCGATTCGTTCGGGCGCCTTCGAGAACGGCGCCGCGATTCCTCGCCGCCATACGGGAGACGGAGAGGACGTCTCACCTCCACTGGAATGGTCGGGAGTTCCGGATGGAACCGTCGAGCTGGCGCTGTTCGTCGACGATCCGGATGCCCCGGTGGCCGAGCCGTGGGTCCACTGGGTTCTCTGCAAGTTATCGCCGACCATATCGGGGCTGCCGGCCGGCTTCCATGGCGACGTGGTGCCAGTTGGTCAGGGCGGGCTGATTCAGGGGCGCAACTCCTGGGGAACAATCGGCTATCGGGGCCCGGCCCCACCGCGGGGCCACGGTGTTCACCATTACGGCTTTCGGCTCTTCGCCCTCGACGCGCCGCTCCCTGTGGTCGCGGGTGTGGAGAAGAATGCACTCGTCAATGCCATGGACGGCCACATCGTCGCCCGGGCCAAGGTGGTCGGGACCTACCGAAGGTGATTCGATACGGGCCGGATGTAGAGGATCGCCACATCCCCGGTCCGGATGATGGGGCTCGACATGGTTTCGGAGAGTGGACACCGAGCCGTGGTGCCGCGCGGTCGCGGCGGATAGGATGGGAGCCGCATTCAACGATCGGATTGATAGTTCCGAACAGGAGTTTCGGTCCTTCAACCCTTGCCACTGGTGTCGCGGCGGGGCAACCCTCCGCTTCGTTGCGACGAACCGAACGACGACCCGCGACGAACGGATGGTCAAGGGGTCGCGGTGCCCACGACCGCGAGGTCGGAATGGAGCGGTTGCGTCGACGGTGCGTTTGGTCTGTGCGATCAATTCCACCCTTTGCTCATATCACGCGAGGGCCGCTCCGATCAATAACGACACGATCGCGCCGCGCTGCCTGCCCTGCCGGTGATCTCCCGCTTCATGCGCCCCGATGGCGGATCGGGGTTGGAATCGAGATTTCTTGCGTGCATGGTTGGATTTTTCTCTTGACTCGTCGGATGGCGGGCGTGTAGAGGTTATATGTCGGTTGTGCTTGCAGGGATGATTGCGCGGCGGCGAGCAGAATGTTGGCGACGTCTGGCACGGAGCCGCCCGGTCGCGTGAGGAGGCGCCCGTCCGCACCACCCCCCGAACCAAATCACTCGATCGCGTGCTGGAGAGGACAGTCATGAGAGGACGCCGAAACGGGCTCCGAAAGTCGGTCACGCGGGCCCGAACCGGGTCGTGCCCACCCTGGCTGGAGGCGCTGGAGGAGCGGCAACTCCTGGCGACCTTCATGGTGACGAACACGTCGGATTCGGGCACCGGCTCGCTACGAGACGCGATCAACCGGGCCAACACCGCCGCGGGGGCGGACATCATCGAGTTCAACATCCCCGGCGCGGGGGTTCAGACACTCATCCCGACGTCTCCCTTGCCCACGATCATGGACTCGCTGACGATCAACGGAAGGTCGCAGCCCGGCTTCCAGGACCGGCCGCTGATCGAGATTAGCGGTGTGAATGCCGGCACGTCGGCCAACGGCTTGCGCCTCAGCAGCCCCACCACGGTCCTGGGGTTGACGATCAACCGCTTCGCTCAGTCGGGCATCCGCATGGATGCCGGTTCGAACATCATCGAGAGTAGCTTCATCGGGACCGACAACTCCGGCCTCTTCGAAGCGGGCAACGGTGGCTCGGGCATCCTGGTCAATGGCACCTCGAACAACGTCATCGGCAGCACGGTCGCGGGCCGGGGGAACTTGATTTCAGGCAACAAGTCCCACGGCATCGAGATCACCGGCAGTAGCGCGGCGAAAAACACGGTCCTGGGAAACATCATAGGGCTCGACCGCGCGGGCTCGCAGGATCTGGGCAACACCGGCTCGGGCATCTTCATCCTCGGCGGTGGGTTCAATCAGATCGGCGGTCCGGACCCAGCCCAGCGCAACCTCATCTCGGGCAACGATAGTCCGTTCGCCGGCATCTTCATCCAGGGGTTCAGCGCACGCTCCAACACGATTCAGAACAACTACATCGGCACGAACATGACCGGCTCGGTCGCGGTGGGGAACACCGGCGCCGGGGTCATGTTGCTCGGTGCCTCGCGGAACCTGATCGGCGGCACCGCGGAGGGCGTGGGAAACATCATCTCGGGCAACCAGAATCAGGGCATCAACCTGCAGGGTTCCGATCAGACGACCATTCAGGGCAACACCATCGGGACCGATCCGACTGGCGCAATCGATCTGGGCAATGAAGGCGCCGGGGTTAACGTCTTTGGCTCCTCCAACAATCGAATCGGTGGCTCGCTGGCCGGCGCCGGCAACGTGATTGCCTTCAATGGCGGCATGTCCAGTATTGGTGGAGTCACCGTCTCCGCCGACTTTTCCCTGGGCAATTCGATCCTGTCGAACTCGATTTACCAGAATGACGGCCTGGGGATCGACCTGATTGGTCCTGGCGAGTTCTCCAACACCGTCACGCCAAACGACACTCTGGACCCGGACAGTGGCCCCAACGGGTTGCAGAACTATCCGATTCTGTCGATCGCCACGACCGGCGCTGGCCGCACACTGGCCCAGGGCGCCTGAACAGCGCCCCCGGCGGCACGTTCCTGATCCAGTTCTTTTCGAGCCCGATCGGCGACCTCAGCGGTTTCGGGGAAGGGCGTGTCCTGGTCGGCTCGACGACGGTCACCACCAACTCGCAGGGCGACGCGGATTTCAACATCGTCCTACCGACCCCGGCCATTGTGGGCCAGTATCTCACCGCAACAGCGACCGATGCCAACGGCAACACGTCCGAATTCTCGCCGGCGCAGCAAATCATCGCGGGCTCGGTCAGCGACCTGGCCCTGACCTTGGTCGACAGCCCCGACCCGGCCACGCTCACCGGTGACCCCTCGGACACGATCACTTATACCCTGACGGTCACCAACAACGGGCCGGATGACGCCACCAACGTCCGCATCACCGACCTTCTGCCGACGAGCGTGACCTACGTCTCGAGCATGATCACCACGGGCACGGGCAGCACCATGCAGGCCGGGGGAAGCATCATCGCGACCTTCCCGACGCTGGCCCGTAACGAGCAGGGTATTGTTCAGATCAAGGTCATCCCGACCCAGACCGGCGTGATTACCAACACGGCCAGTGTGGCGAGCAACGACATCGATCCCGACACCGGGAACAACATGGCCAGCGCGAACACGACTGTCACGATCCCGGCCGACCTCTCGGTGAACGTGGCGTCCAAACCGAACCCGGTGATTGTCGGCGACGACCTGAATTACCAGATCACTGTCGTCAACAACGGACCGGGGTCTGCCACCGGGGTGACGTTGACCGTTCAACTCTCCTCGGACGCATCCCTGGTCAATGCCTCGGCGTTCCAGGGAACCTACACCCAGAACGGCAACACCATCATCTTCAAGCTGGGAACGATCCCCAGCGGTGTTCCCGTGGCGGCCCGAGTGATCGTGCAGCCTGGCTCCGACGTCCTCTCGACCTCCGTGGACGTGTCCGTCGACAGCGTGGAGATTGACCCGAACTCCACCAATGACGCCAAGCACCTAGACGTCGCGGTGCAGCCGGCATCCGACCTGGTGGTGTCCCTTGTCAACCCGCCGATTTACGTACTTTCGAGTGACCCGAACGGCGTTTTGAATACCCTGACGTACACGCTGAACGTCCTGAACCTGGGGCCGTCGGAGGCAACGGATGTCGTGGTCGACCTCCAGTTGCCGCCTGGTGTCACCGTGACGAGCAGTCCTTCGGGTTACGATCCGGTCAACTCGACGGTGGCCCTGGGGTCATTGCCGGTTGATCAGAGCACGCAGATCGTGATCCAGGCGGTCGTGGATTCCTCAACCGCCGCCGGGATGCTGCCGTTCTCCGCGGCGGTCCGATCCTCACTCGAGGACACCGACACCACCAACAACACTGCGGAAGTCATCACGCGGGTTGATCCGTCGGACCTCTCTGTTGCCTTCGTGAACCCCCCGGCCCGAGGCACGATCGGCCAGGACCTGACCTATCAGATCCTTGTTGCGAACAATGACTCGGGCGCGGTTCGGGCCTCGTCGGAGTCGTCTCGGTTGACGCTCGTCTTGCCGAAGCAGGCCACATTCGTTTCATTGAAACGAGCGGGTCAGTCGCTCAACCTGACTCCGGACCCGAACACCAACGCGCTGACGATCGACCTGGGCGCGATGGTAGTCACCGGAACCGACACATTGACCCTGGTCGTCCGGCCAACCTCGTCGGTCTTCCTCAAGACCACGGCGAACATCACCAGCACGAGCGACCAGTTCGACCCTGTCTCCACGAACAACCAGGCGACGGCGAACACGCCCGTCAACCCGGCCGATCTCCAGGTCATCATGAGCCGGCCGGCGGGCCATTCGCCGTCGGTGAGAACGTGACCTACGCTGTCGTCGTCACCAACAAGGGCCCGCTGCCGGCCACCCGTGCGACGGTGACGTATGCGATCCCGTCGAACGCGGAATTCGTCGGGGCCAGCAAGTACGCGGGAACCGAAACCATCACCCGGATCGGAAATTCCATCGTCGCCGCCCTGAAGGACTTGCCGGCTGGGGCCGAGGCCGCGTTCGCCCTGACGCTCCGGCCCACCGCTGAGGGTAGCCTCGTCAACACGGTGGTCGCATCGGGGAATGAGGTCGACCCGGTCCCGAGCAACAACACCGTGACGGTCTCCACGCCGGTCCGCAATCTGCCTGGCGTTCTGCAGTTCCACCAGCCGACCTTCACGGTCTCCGAGGATGGTGGTCAGGCGGTCATCCAGATCGACCGGGCGAGCGGGAACAAGGGGGTCGTCGCGGTATACGTTGAGACGGTCCCCGGCGGCACCGCGGTCCCGAACGTCGACTACACGCCAACGGGCACCACCCTGATCTTCCAGGAGGGCGAGTCCTCCAAGACCTTCACAGTGCCGATCAAGCGCGACGGGATCGTCACCGGAGACAAGACGATCGACATGAGGTTGGTCAACATCAACTTCGGCCAGCTTGGTTCGCCCAGCACGGCGACCCTGCAGGTGATCGAGGCGGACTACGATCGCCAGGGCCCGCGGGTTACTCAGGTCAGCACGATCGGCAACGCACAGGCCGTCAACGGGGTGATCTTGACCTTCGACGAGGCACTCGATCCGACCTCGGCCCTGAACCCGGCCAACTACGGTCTCTTGGCGTCCGCGGCCCTCGGGTTGCCTGGGGGAGTGGTGCCCATCAGCCAGGTCTTCTACAACGCGAGCATCCGCGCCGTCTGGCTCGTGCCGAGCCGCGCCTTGCCTGCCGGGGCTTTCCACCAGGTCATCCTCGATGGCACGTCCGCGAGCGGAGTGGCCGACGTCTTCGGCAACAAGCTCGATGGCGACGGCAACGGCGTGCCGGGTGGGAACTTCCTCGCGAGCTTTGCACGAGGTACGAACCTCTCGTATCGCGACAACAACAGCGACCTGGTTAATCTTCGCCTCAGCGGGAGCGGCACCATCGATTCGGTCCTCAACGCCTCGGGGGCGGCCCTCTCGACCAGCGTGATCGGTGCCGACCCAATGAGAAGCGTGCTCTCCGGCAGCGTTCGCCGGACCTCACTTGGTGGCGACGGGGTCACAAGTCTCGGCGCCCTCACGGGTGTTGGCTCTTTTGGCGGTGGGGCATATTCTCGATTGACCAGCCCGCCCTTCTACGCCACGAACGGCCCACTGCCCTCGGCGGCGTCCGCCCGGCAACTTTCGACTGGCTCCCCATTCGTCACCCGACGTGCTCGTGTGACCTTCTGACTCCTCCGACCGAGAGAAACCGTCTCGCGACAGCGGGCACCCCTGGAGGTTCCGGGGGTGCCCGCTCGACTTTCCGCTCCAGGGTCGGAACGAGTCTTCCGGGCGTCGGACCGTCCGGTCCGTTCATTCCGGGTCGAGGGCCTGGAGATCCTCGGGCACGAACAGACCATCGATCCGGATCGGCTCTCCGTCAAACGCGATCTGGCCACCGCCGTACTCGGCACGTTGGATCTGGACCAGGTCCCAGTGGATCTTGGATCGGTTCCCATTGTCCGCCTCGTCGTAGGCGTTGCCGGGGGTCAGATGAAAGCTGCCGGCAATCTTCTCGTCGAACAGGATGTCGCGCATGGGCTGCAGAATGCGTGGGTTGCAGCCAATCGACCATTCGCCGATGTAACTCGCGCCTTCGTCCGTGTCGAAGATCGCTCGGAGTTTCTTCACGTCTCCCCCCGAGCAATTGGCCTCCACGATGCGACCGCTTTCGAAACGCAGCCGCACTCCATCGAAGGATGAACCCTGGTAAATGGTCGGGGCATTGAACTGGACGTTCCCCTCAACGGAATCGCGAACGGGCGCGGTGAAAACCTCGCCATCCGGAATGTTCATCTCGCCGGAGCAGGGCACGACCGGGACGCCCTCGATCGAGAATCTCAGGTCGGTCCCCGGGCCGGTAATGCGGACCTCCCGTGCTCGCTCCATCCGTTCCCGCAGTGGCACCAGGGCCCGAGACAGCCGGGGATAGTCGATGTTGCAGACATCGAAGTAGAAGTCCTCGAAGGCCTCCGTGCTCATGCCCGCTTGCTGGGCCATGCTGGGACCGGGCATCCGCAGAACACACCACTTTGTGTTCTTGATCCGACGCTCGAAGTGGACAGGTTTGATCACCAGGGTGTTGTACAGGCCGAGTTTCTCCGGTGGGATGTCAGCCATCTCGTTGATGTTAAAGGCCCCTCGAAGGGCAATGTAGGCCTGAATGCAGTCCATCCGGCGCACTTCGAACTCGCCGATGGCCCTCATCTGGGGCTCTGTCGCGTTGCGGACGAGTTCTCGAACGATGCGTGCCCGCTTCGTCTCTACGAGGGCATTCGCCCCGAGTCGAGTGGCTTTGCGGACCAGGAGTCGGGGAAGCGTGTCATCCTCCAGGTCGAAGCACTCGACGAGAAGCGTCTCACCTGCGGCGAGCCGCGTCGAGTGACGTATGAGGATGTCAGCCAGTTGGTCCCATCGCGGGTCGGGCATTGGTCAGGCTCCGGAACTCGCTAGCGCGATTATTTGGAGGGTTGCAAGCCGGGCAGAGCGGCGTTACGCTCAATCTTCATCTCGCGTTATCATTATGGTGAGTTCAGGAGCCGCGGACTAGCCGAGGGCCAGGGTGGAGGATCCCTGGCGGCTCCGAAATGAAGCATGCATGTGCTAACGGGCAGCCCGGTTCACGCCTGATCGACCCCTCGCGACCAGCGTCTCTCGTTGGCTTTCGTCCCCTTCGCGGACTGCGTTTGGTTCGGGAGTTCCCATGAGTTCCACCGGACGACTTTTCCTCATTCACTGGCTGCCGATCGAAGCTCAGGCACTGGCATCACGTCTCCGTGATGAGGGCTGGGAGGTCGCGATCGAGACCGAGGACGGCGCCACGGCCGTGCGTCGGATCAGCGATCATCCTCCGGATGTTGTCGTGATCGACCTGGAACATCTGCCCTCCCATGGTCGGGAAACGGCCGACGCCCTGAGACGCCTCAAGGCAACCCGGTTCGTGCCGCTCGTCCTCGTCGGCGGCGAGGGAGAAACGCTACAGAAGACCCGGAACCGAGTTCCTGATGCGATCTACACGATCAATGAGGATCTCGGTAAGGTTCTGGCCCACGCGGTGAACCCCTCAAGCGCGACCGCCATTTAGGGGCCTCCTCGTTCAAAGTCGGCACCAACGCTGCTGAGCAGTCGGCTGACGTGCATCCTTGAGATCCGACCATGGGCCACGGAATCCGGAATGGCCTGAACCAGAGGGGATTTCGTTAGGTCAACTGTTGAAGATCACATTCGCACGCGTTTCTCCAAGGGAGCCAGGCGATTACGCCTCAGCACGCGGGAAATCCTCGCCAGGGGGGTGTGAGTCGGCCCTTCGAGCGGCTCCTGCTTGATCGGGGAAGCCATCAGTCCGGGACCGCTCGCCCGGGCCAGTTCTCCCGGTGATGGGCCTTTACACCCGATTGGAAACAGTTCCGAGGGCGGAAGCCGAGCTCGGAGCGCTACCCCCTTGTTGAGCGAGCCTCGAGTGAGTAGCCTGTGGCTTCGCGGAATAATGGACCTGGATGGAGATTCAAGAGCCGTGCCAGCCGACCTCGACGCTTTGAAGTCTCGCGCCAAGGCGATCCGCGCCGACATTCTACGCAGCACCACGGAAGCCGGTTCCGGGCACCCGAGCAGTTCCCTCTCGGCGACCGAGGTGGTCACGGCTCTCTACTTCGGCGAGTTCTTGCGGTACGAGCCCAAAAATCCGCATTGGCCTGACCGCGACCGTTTCATCCTCTCCAAGGGGCACGCGGCCCCGGTCCTCTACGCCGCCCTGGCCGAGGCCGGGTATTTCCCCAAGGATGAGTTGATGACCCTCCGGAAGCTCGGCAGCCCACTGGAGGGGCACCCGAACATGAAGCGCCTCGGTGGGGTCGAGGCGTCGACCGGCTCGCTCGGTCAGGGGTTGTCGATCGGTGTGGGGCATGCTCTGGCCGCCCGTGTGGATAAGAAGGATTACCACACCTACGTCATGACCGGTGACGGAGAGTTGGGCGAGGGGCAGGTCTGGGAAGCCGCCGCCAGCGCCGCCAAGTTCAACCTCGACAATCTGACGTGCATCGTCGATCGCAACCACTACCAGCAGACCGGCGCCGCCGAGGAGGTCCTGAACATGGACCCGATCGACGGCAAGTTCACCGCCTTCGGCTGGCACACCCAGATCATCAATGGCAACGACATGGGCGAGGTCGTCAAGGCGCTCGAACGTGCCCGCGCCCAGAAAGGGCAGCCTAGCTGCATCGTCAGCCTGACCCACAAGGGCCAGGGCATTCTGCCCCTCCTGGAAAAGCTCGGTGACACCAACTTCCACGGCAAACCCGTGCCGGAGAAGTATCTCGACGAAGCCCTGAAACTGGTCGCTTCCTGATCTCCGCCTCCGGGAACCCGGATCGTTTCCACGTCGGGCAGGATTCCGGCTTGTATTCGGGACGACCATCCAGGCCGATGTAAGCCTGTCGCACGAACAAGAAATCCCAAGAGATAGACGAACTGGAAGGGTGACGACGTCATGGCGGAAGTCGCGACGCAGGCCAAGCGGCCGATGGGCAAGGCCACCCGGGATGCTTTTGGGCGGGCGCTGGAGGCTGTCGGCGCCGACCGGCCCGACATCGTCGTTGTCGACGCCGATGTGTCGAACTCGACCCGCACCGAGTGGTTTGGTAAGCAGAACCCGGACCGTTTCTTCAACATCGGCATCGCCGAGAGCAACCTGGTCGGTATCGCCGGCGGGTTGGCCTCCTGCGGCAAGACACCGGTCATCGCCAGCTTTGCCTGTTTCGTCATGTGCAACGCCTACGACCAGTTGCGCATGTCGGTAGCGTACCCGCACCTGAACGTGAAGGTTGTGGGCAGCCACGCGGGCATCTCGATTGGCGAGGACGGCGCCTCGCAGATGGGCATCGAGGACGTCTCGCTGGCTTGCTCGCTTCCTGGCTTCACCGTGATCGTACCGGCTGACGAGCACTCGACCAGGAAAGCCACCCGGGCCATGCTCGATTTCAGCGGGCCGGTCTACCTTCGCGTCGGTCGCCCCGAGGTTCCGGCGATCTACGATGAGAACGCTCCCTTTTCCATCGGCAAGGCGAACACCCTGCGCGACGGAAAGGACGTGACGATCGTCGCCAACGGCTTGATGGTCGCCGTCGCGCTCGACGCCGCTGACGCCTTGTCCGAGCAAGGCATCACGGCCCGTGTGCTCGACATGCATACCGTCAAGCCAATCGATCGCGATGCCTTGCTGGCCGCGGCCAAGGAGACCGGCGCGGTCGTCGTCGCGGAGGAGCATCTCGCACACGGCGGACTGGGTAGTGTCGTCGCCATGGCCCTCGCTGAGTTGCACCCGGTCCCGATCCGCTACGTCAACGTCGGCGACACCTTTGGCGAAAGCGGATCTCCCGAGGCCCTTATCGAGAAATATGGCCTCACCGCCGACAAGGTCGTCGAGGCCGCGAAGGCGTCCGTCGCGGCCAGGACGGGCTGATCGGCTCGAACGGATCGCGTCTCATTTACGAGGGCTCTTTCTGGAGCCTCGCGGTTCTCGGACGCCGAAGGTGGTTGCGCACGTCGGACATCGGCGCGACCTGCAATGGAAAATGGGGCGGTGCGATGGCCCTTTCGGCGAGATCCGACCGGAGCCGGCGGCGTGCCGCCAGGTTCCGACGCAGGTCAACGAAGGCGTCTCGTTTCCCTTGAAGAAATGGGCCGCAACGTCCGCGCAACAGACGGCTCAGCCCCTGCGCCATCGTGAACACCAGGTGAGGGACAAACGAGGCGATCAACCAGAGCACCGGCAGGTTCGACCAGTAGAGGATCTCCGCATTCCGCGCCATCCGGCGCTGGAGTTCCGGTCGTGCGTGGTCGTAACTGGCCGACACCTCATGCAAGATCCGGCAATCCGGGGCATAGATGCACGAGAACCCCGCCCACCGCAGGCGAAAAGCAAGGTCAACGTCCTCGTAATACGAGCCCGAACGTCGGGTCGAACAACCCGGTACGTTGGAGTGCCGAGCGTCGATAGAAGGCGCTCGAGCCACTGGCGCCGAAGACAGGACCAGCGGGGTGGTTTGCCCATCGGCAAGCCGGCTCACCGTGCCCGCGCTTGCTGGGCCAGCCGAACGCGGCGTATCGGTCGCCCGCCGAATCGACCCGGGAGGTGTCGGACCGTACCAGAACCAGCGGTGTGACCGCCCCGACGGCCGGGTCGTCAAACGGTGCCAATCCCGCCACCGCCCATCCCTCGGTCACTTCGGCATCGTTGTTCAGGAGCTGGACGAACTCACCTCGCGCCGCCTCGATGCCTGCGTTGGCCGCGGCGCAGAAGCCCCCGTTCTCAGAACGCTGGATCAAACGAACGTTCGGATGTTCGGCGGCGAGCCACGAGGCGGTATCGTCGGTCGAGGCGTCGTCCGCCACGATGACCTCAATCCCGAGCCGGGCTGGTCGATGCCGGGCGAGGCTTGCCAGGCACGTCTCCAGCAAGGTTCGGCCGTTGTAGGACGGGACGACAACCGAAAGCGTCGGGCCTCTCAACGCACGCGCCTCCGCGTCGGTCGTCCCGCCCAATGTGTCTTGGCGAAGGCCACGTGCTGCACGGTCATGAACAGGATCTTGACGTCGAGCCAGAACGACCAACGGCCGATGTAGTCGAGGTCGTACTGAAGCCGCTTCCGCAGCGAGGTTCGTCCTCGCCAGCCATGCACCTGTGCCCAGCCGGTCATCCCCGCCGGGACAGCGTGCCGGTAGTCGTAGTCGCCAACCTCGCCCCGGAACTGCTGAACGAACATCGGCCGTTCGGGCCGGGGACCGACGAGGCTCATGTCACCGATCAGAACATTGATGAGCTGTGGTAGCTCGTCAATGTTCGTATGGCGCAGCCAGTCGCCGATCCTCGTGCAACGCTCATCGTGGTCAGAGGCCCAGATCGGCCCGGTCTCCCGCTCGGCATCGACCCTCATGCTGCGGAACTTGATGATGCGGAAACTGCGACCGCCCTGGCCGATCCGCTCCTGCGTATAGAAGATCGGCCGGCCCGAGCTGATCCAGATAAGCACCGCGACGACCGCGAATAGCGGCGTCAATAGTGTCAAGCCGATCGCGGAGCCAGCGATGTCGAGAATCCGCTTCGCCAATGCGTCCCCAGCGGAGCGACCACGGGCGGAACAGGTATCGCTGACTCGGCCGGTTGGCGGTTCGTTCCTGTCGGACCGGGCGGTTCCTCGTCGGCCCAGTGGACCCGCACCGCGTGGAAGAAGGGACTGGTGATAACAGGCCGCAGAGTCGCCGCTCGCCGTTCAGGCAATGCGACAACCAGATCGGTCGCCCGCGAGCGATCCACGAGTTCCGCGAGCCGATCGAGCCGACCCAGGATCGGCACCGGGTCCGACTTTGGGTGAACGACCAGTTGACGACCGCGGCCCGAGACGTCCACGAAACCGACGATCGGCACGTCCGACAGCGGCCCCTGGTCCAGGCAACCCGCCAGCCGGCGAACCTGGCGTCGGCCCCGACCAGGAGTAGCCGGCCATCGCCGGCTCGCCGCTCCGCCTCGCCCGGGACGGACTGTTGTGGGGTGTTCGCTCATGTTCTTGCACCGATCCATCGGTGTCCCCCGGGCCGAGCCGGCGTCGGGCTGTAGCCCCGGCTCGGCCCCCGGACTCGACCAGCGGCCCGGCCATCCCTAGCCGGGCATCCACGCCCCTTCTACAGACCACGGCGATCGACATGTTTCACCCGGCACCTGCAAGGATTGTCCGCGTCCGGATTCTCTCAAGCCTATACCATCGACAGAACCGACGTTCCCTTCCAGTTATTCCGGCGGTATCGTTCAGAATAACTGACCTGGACCTCAACCCGTAAGGTCGGTCGCGTGGCTCAAACGAACTTATCCACAACCGCAACGCCTCACTCGGCCCGATTCTGTCGATCATCATTGTCAACTACAACAGTTGGCCCGATGTCGATCGACTGGTCGCCGCCCTGGCCATCTCGCCGGAATTGGCCGACGGTCGGGCCGAGGTGGTCGTCGTCGACAACGCCTCGGCCGGCCCGATCGCCGCGTGCCTCGCTGATCCCGCCGCCCGGCGTCCGCCTGGTGGTCCGCGGTCCGACAACGGCGGGTTCGCCGTGGGGGTCAACGCGGGCTGGCGAGCCTCCCGGGGTGCTGGATGCTGCTCTTGAACCCTGACGTCATCGCCGGGGCCGACCTGCCGGGTCGGTCGCTGGATCGGATCGCACCATCACGAGGCGCGGCCGGACGGGCCTCCGGGCATCATCGGCTTCGGCCTGCGGGACGCGGACGGGGCCCGACAACCCTCCGTGGGTTTCGAGCCCGGCCTGTTCCGCAGCCTCGGCGGGCTGTTCTTACCGCGCCGTCGGCGGAAATACCAGAGCGGTTCCCGAACCGATCCGCCGGCCCCGTGCCGTGGGTCACCGGGGCCTGCGCGCTGGTCGATTCGGCTCGTTGCTCGACGCGCTGGGTGGTATGGACGAGGACTTCTTCTTGTATTATGAAGAGGTCGCGCTGTGCCAGTGCGGCCCGACATCTGGGCAGACGGGTGGAGTTTGACCCGACCGTCGAGGTCGTCCACCTGCACCCGCTTCAGAATCAGGCCGATCACCCCGAAGTTGCGAGTCATTACCCGGCACAGCAAGCTGCTCTATTTCCGCAAGTACTTGCCCCGCTGGCAGTTCAAGGTTCTGGGGAGTATCGTTGCTCTGGAAGCGGCAGTCCGGTCGATCATCGCCCGTTGTAGCGGCCACAAGGTGGAAGCGAACGCCTGGCGAATCGTCGGCGGGATCACCAGGCGGATGCGTGAGGGCGAGATGTCCGGGGAGCGGAAGTGCGGGACCTCGCCGAAACCGTGACGACCCCAACGCTCTGGTACGGTCGTCCCTCGTTCCGAACCGCGCGCCCGATTTGCGGGCCGGTCGGGACGCCTGAGTGTCCGACCGGGTCAGACGGCCGACACCGAGGCCAGGACGCCTCGAATCGAAGACTTCCACGGAGGGTTCGTCGTGAGCTTCGCACAACATGGGGTCCGAGTTGGTTTGCTGATGGCCGCGGCGGCGGCGCTGCTCACCTGGATGTCGTCGCGGACGGAGATCATCTTCGCCGACGGTCTGCGGTATATCCGTCAGGCGAATGTGATCGACCACGGTGATCTGGTGGACGGCCTGCTGCACTCGATCGACCACCCGGCCTATCCGGCCTCGATCGCCCTGGCGCACCGAGCCATCGGTGGCGAGGGGCCGTTCGCCTGGCAGCGGCGCTGCCCAGGCGGCCTCGGTGCTGGCCGGGGTCGCTGCTGATCGTGCCGCTGTATCTCGTCGCCTGCGAACTGTTTGGGCCAGCCTGTGCCTGGTTCGGCTGCGTGCTGGTGTTCCTGGCCCCGTTAAATCCCGCGTATCTTCGCCGACGCACTCAGCGAGGGCACCTTCCTGCTGTTCTGGCTGTGGGGGCTGTGGGCCGGCTCTGAGGTTCCTGAAGCGGGGCGGCTTCGGCTGGCTGCCCCTGATGATCGGCTTCAACGCGCTGGCCTACCTGACCCGACCGGAGGCCCTGCTACTCCCTCTGTCGATGGTCGCGACCCTGCTGGCGATGCCCTTGTTGCCGGCCACCCGGCTGAACTGGCCTCGCTGGGCCGCCGCGACCGCGTTTCTGGTGCTTGGCCCGCTCTGCCTCGCCGGCCCTTACATGGCGGTCAAGGGCGGCCTGGGGACGAAGCCGGCAATTGCCCGACTGATCGGCACGGCGCCGCATCTCGACCCCCGACGCGGTCGAGCGAGCCCGTCCCCTGGACCCGAACCAGTCGACCGCCGAGACCTACGCTCGAGCCGCCAAGTCGGCGTTCGAGTCGATCCGCGACGCGGTCACGTTGCCCCTGTCTGCCGCTGGCGCTGCTCGGTCTCTGGGTCGGATGGCCGTCGGAAGGACAACGGGCGCGGCTCTGGCTGTTCCTGGGGATCATGGCCCTCGCGGGGACAGCGGGGTCTGGTGCGGTTGCACGCGACCGGCGGCTACTGCACGCCCCGGCACGCCCTGGTGCTCTCGCTGCCGTTGATCCTGGCAGCCGCCGCGGGGCTCGACTGGCTCTTGCGGTCGGTGACCATTCCCGGCCGCTGGATCGGTGAGGAAGGATCACTGCGCCCCGGACCGGCCATCTGGGCCCTGGCCCTGATCGGCTTCGCCGCATACTCGGCCCCGAAGTTGTCGGAGCCGCTCAACGCACCGTACCGGGGCTATCGCCTGGCCGCCGAGTGGCTAACCAAGAACGTCCATGCGGGAATCCCGATCGTCGACGTCTCCGGCTGGTCGATTTACTACTCGTGGAAGCAGGGATACACGTTCGCGAACCTCCCGCACGCCGTCAACGACCCCTCGGCGCGTTACGTCGTCGTCCGCGAGAATCATCTTCACGGTCCGTGGACATATTGCAAGATCCTCCAGAGCATGGTGACTGACCTCGATCCGATCCAGACCTTTCCGGCCCCGAACGACCCGGCCTCCCAGGGCGCCGCGAAGGTCTTCATCTTCGATCGCCAGGCCCCCCGACACGTCGCCAGGAACGAAGACACGCGCCGCGCAGTCCGGGCTGATGCGCGGGCATTGCCATTGCCAGGTCGGAACGACACCGTTACAACCCCGCGGCGGGACGGTCCTTCCGTGACCCGGAGGGTCGATCGAACCAGCGCCGGGCGGTTCGGCGAGGGAACGCAAGGATGAGTGCCATGTCGGATCCCGAGTTCGTGGAGGACCGGAGCGATGGCCGCGCCCCACTGGGCTGGGGCACCTGGGTGGTCCTCACCCTGGTCTATGTCGCCTGCGTGTTCGTGGCGACCTACCCCGTGGGGCTTCATTTCCGCACCGCATTGCCGGGTTCGCTGCTCGATCCGCTCCAGCACCTCTGGATCATGCGTTGGTACAAGACCTGCTTGCTCGAAGGCCGGTCGCCGGTGCTCTGTCCGGAGATCCAGTATCCGATCGGCGCGCCGATCGGGAACTTCTCGCCGCTGCACTTCCAGGCGATGCTGTTCATCCCGTTGTCGATGCTGCTGGGCAACGACGTCCTCTGCTTCAACGCGATCTGGCTGTTCGGCCTGGTGACGACCGGCCTGGGAACGTTCCTGCTGGCCTGGCACATCACGAGACACCGCGGCGTTTCCGCGTTCGGTGGGATGCTGGCAATGCTCAGCGGCCCGATGATGATCCACGCCCGGGCTCACCTCGAACTGATCCACCTCGGCTGCTTCCCCCTGTTCCTGGTCGGCTGGATGCGGTTCATTGACGCTCCCGGCCGGCGTCGGCTGGCCGTGGCGGTTGGCCTGTATCTACTGGTCGCCCTTTGCGCCGCGTACTACATGGTCTTCGCGATCATCCCGGCGGCGCTGTACGTGATGTGGGGCCTGATCCGCCCGACCCGGGCCGAACGGTGGGCCTGGCTGCGATCGCGGTTCGGTTGGCTGGCGGCATTCGCCGGGGCATCGCTGCCGGTGCTCGCGTTGATCTTCGGCAACCACATCTGGTCGGCGGCGAACGGGTATTCGATGGCGCGGCCGATCTCGGAGTTTGTCGGCTTCGGCACCCCGCTCTGGACCTACGTCGTCCCGACGTCGCTGCACCAGATCAACGCCGTCATGCCTGTCGCGCAAATGTACCGCCATGCCGGCTATGGGATGGAGACGGTCGGTGAGCGGGTTTCGTATCTCGGCGTCATCACCCTGCTGCTGATCCACCAGGCGGCCGTTTACCGGGTGCCGTTTCCGCCATCGGGGCTATGTCTGGACCTGCCTGGTCCTGATGGCAGTCCTCTCGTGTGGGGCCTACTGGAATATCGGCTCGTGGAAGGTGCCGCTGCCGGCGCCTCTGGTTGAAGGAGTACGTTCCGGCGTTCTCGATGATCCGCGTTCCGGCGCGGTTTAACCTGTTCGTCGCGGTGATGGCGGCCGTCGTCGCGGCGGTGGGGCTGCACCACCTGCTGGGCCGGATTCCACGAAGGCGATGGCGCGTTGCGACGTTCTCCGTGCTCGGTGCCCTGGCACTCGCTGACCTCTCGACGAACCCGTTCGCCTCGGTCGCAATTCCCGAGATGCCGGCATGCTACGAATTGATCCGACAACGCGACCCGGACGCCACCTTTCTGGAGGTCCCACAGTACGGCTCGGGCGGATCGTACCTCTCGTCGCTCTGCGGATACTGGCAGTCTCACCACCGTGGCCTGACGAACGTCGGCTACAGCGGTCACGGCAACCTCAAGTTCGATAATCTGCTGACCTGGAACTCGCCGTTCAAGGCCGAGTTCCTCTCGAACCCAAGGTACCTGACCATGTCGTCGATGCCCACGCTCGGCATCGTGACGCAGGCCCGCTTCGAGGATTACGCCTGGCTCTACCTGACGGTCCACCAGTTCCGTTACGTCGTCGTCCATCAACGACCTGACGAGACCCCGGAGCACGCTGTCTACCTCGACGCTCTGAAGCAGCGATTGGCCAAGGCCAGGATTCAGGAAGACGACGCGACGGTCGTCTACGACCGCGAGCGGATGCCTCGCCCGATCGGGCCAACCCTGATGACCACCGACGGCTGGCGGCCCGGCTGGCACGAGAAACCAATGCAGGTCTTCGCCCATGAGGGGCATTTCGCCGTTTACAACCCCGACGACTCGCAGGAGTTGAAGTTCGCGATCGAGGCGAAAGCCCTCCGGCACCCGATGACGGCGCAACTGCTCGCCGACGGACGTGAGCTTGCCCGCTGGGAGGTTCCCGCCGACCGCTACCAGCTCTGCCTCAGCGAACCGTTTCGGCTCCCTGAAGGCATCCAGGGCCTGACTGTCGTCTGCGACGATGTCGTCCGGCCGAGCCGCCGGGGCGAGCCCGCCCTCGAATGGGACGAAGACCCGTACAGCCTCCGAGTCGGGGGAGCCACACTGGTCGTCGCGGAGCCGCCCTCGGAGAACGACGACTTCCCCGTTATCGCGACCGGAAACGACGAGGAACAACGGCGATGACACCTCGCCCCAAGGGCATGCCGATGCAGATCGCCTGGTTCACCCACCGATATCACCCCTGCCTGGGCGGTTCGGAAACCTATGGCCGCGAGATGGTCCGGAGGTTCATCGGCGCAGGGCATGCGGTCGACGTCATCACCAGCGACGCGCACGACCTCTGGTACTTCACCGACCCCTCGCGGCAGCGGTTGGAGAACCCCATTGAGGAGATCGTCGACGGCGCGCGTGTCCGCAGGTTTCGGGTCCGTCACTTCCCCGGTCAGCGCTACGTGGGAAGGCTCCTGAGCTATGTCCCACACTGGCCGACCCGTTGCCGATGGGAATCCTACATGCCGGTGATTCCTGGTATCGAGCACGTTCGCGGACCTTACGATGCTGTCTTCGGCGTCGGTTTCCCGTTCACCGTGTTCTCGTATGGCGCCCTACGCACGGCACGGGCCGCTGGTGCGCCGTTGATCCTGACTCCGTTCCTCCACCTCTCGACACCCGGCGACGCCGTGAATCGGCACTACACCCGGTCGCACCAGGTCCGTCTCCTGGCCGAGGCCGATCGGGTCGTCGTGCAGACCGATCTGGAGGCCGACGCAGTTCGCGGCTGGGGCATCCCGTCCGATCACGTGCGAACGCTCGGCATGGGGGTCTGCCACGACCAGGTCACCGGCGGCGACCGCGGAGCGTACCGCTTGCGACTTGGAATTCCCGAAGGACGGACAATCATCGGCTATTTGGGGGTCAGCGATCCGAACAAGGGCACGACCGACCTTGTCCGCGCCGTCGCTCTTTTGAACGACAGTCGCCCCGCCGATGACCCGATCCACCTCGTCCTCGGAGGCGGCCGGTCCCCTGACTTCGAGCGGTTTCTCGCCGAACGGAACGCCGACACACACCGATGGCTGACGCTGCTCGGATCGCTGCCCCAGGACGACGTTCGCCACTTCTACGCCGCGCTTGACGTCTTCGCGATGCCCTCGCGGACGGACTCATTCGGCATCGTCTTCCTCGAAGCCTGGGCGAACGGCCTGCCCGTCGTGGCCGCGTCCGCGGGTGGGGTCCGTGAGGTCGTACGGCACGACCAAACTGGCCTGCTCGTGCCGTTCGGCGACCACGAACGTCTGGCCGAGTCTCTCCATGCCCTGATCGCCGACCCGGCCCTGGCCGCCCGGTTCGGCGAGGCCGGCCGCTGCGCAGGTGTCACGCGATCATTCCTGGGACGACAAGTTCTCCCGTCTGTGGAACTGGACAAACGAGGTGTTGACGTCCCATCGCACTCGATCGCACCTACTGCGTTCCCATGGGCGGGGACGCCCGAGAAGCGCTGTCGAATCGGCATAATCGGTCCAGCCAGGACAATGGCCGATGAGCGATGACCGCTGGCCAGGGGCAGGCGCTGGCTATAAATCGGTCCTCGACCATCGGCAATCGGTTCCTCGATCAGCGGGAATCGGCCATCGATCCTTGGCCATCGATCCTTGGCCATCGATTCCTTGGCCACCGGGACTCAGTCGACAAAATGGATTGGGCAGTCACTCGGGCCTGGGCGCGTTACACTGAACACTTGCGGTGTAACGCGCTAAGTGGACATCGAGAGGACCGGCCTGCATAACAGGCTCCTCCGCACGATCCGCGGGCGCGTTATCCATTCCGTCTCAAGAGGATGGAAGCGCGGCACATGAGCGATGCGTTCCGGTTGGCTGTCGTCGGCATTGACCATCCTCACGGGTTCGCCTGTGCGAGACGTTCCGCAACCTTCGCGATGAGGTTGTCATCGTCGCGATCGTACCGGGGTTTTCTGGGAGCCTGACGAGCCTCGAGGAGGAACTGGCTCACCTGCCGAGGTTCGAGTCGGTGCCCGAACTGCTCGGTTCCGGGACTCGCCTGGATGGTGCGCTGGTCTGCTTGTCGAACGCAGACGCGCCGGTGGCCGTGAAGCTGCTGGCGGAATCGGGAGTGCATGTGCTGGCCGAGAAGCCGATCGCGGGATCGACGACTGCGATCCAGGACGCTCTCGACGCCGTGACGCGGTCCAGCGTCGCGTTTCAGACCGGGTATGTCTGGCGCGATGACGGGGGGGCGGAACGGTTGCGCGCGATGGTTCAGGACGGCCGGTTCGGTTCGCTGATCCATGTCGAGATGGCCCTCATCACGAGCGATGTCCGGCGACGTGGTGCGGACCACTATCTGTTCGATCGCGAGCGTGGCGGTGGGGGCTTCTTCAACTGGCTGGCCTGCCACTGGCTCGACCTGCTCCTGTATGTCACGGGGCGTGCGGTCGTCGGGGTGACTGCCCGTACCGGGGTGTTCGGGGCCACGCCGATCGAGGTCGAGGATGGGGGCGTGGCGATCCTTGAACTGGAAGGGGGAGGGCTCGCCACCTTCCTCGGCGGCTACTGGCTTCCCCGCTGGGCGGGCGAGAGCCGCTGGACGATCCGGGGCTCGGAACGTTGGGTTCACTGGGAGCCCGGACGACCCGGCACCGGCGGCGTGCTCGATATTCATGGACCGAAGCCCCAGTGGGACGCGATGGATGAGGTCTTCACGCTCCCCCCGGATTCGACCTCGGGATACGCCGGCAGCCGAGGCGTCGCCTGCGTTCGAGACTGGCTCGATGCCGCACGATCCGGCGGATCGAGGCGTTGCCGGAACACAACGGCATCGACGCGCGCGGTCCTGGAGTTGCTCGACGCGATCGCGCAGTCGTCTCGTGAAGGGCGACGGATCGCGTGTCACATCGGTGCATGCTGAGGGTTCGGGCTGCCTCCCGAGTGTTGTACCGAGGCCAATCCTGGTTTCCGACTCTTGTTCGACCGACCGGCTTCGGATGTGAGGCGCCCTTTGCTCGCTCTTCATGGCGCGACCCTCCTGCTCGCGGCGTTTCTGTTGTTCGCCGTGCAGCCGATGATCGCCAAGGCCTATCTGCCGATCCTCGGCGGGGCGCCGGCCGTCTGGACGACGTGCGTGGCGTTCTTCCAGATTGCCTTGCTCCTTGGGTACGCCTACGCGCATGCGATCGTAGGTTGGCTGGGC
Organism: uncultured Isosphaeraceae bacterium; assembly: GCA_963779675.1. Classification (GTDB taxonomy): domain Bacteria; phylum Planctomycetota; class Planctomycetia; order Isosphaerales; family Isosphaeraceae; genus CAVZZM01. The sequence goes on along the minus strand of CAVZZM010000003.1, from coordinate 1,584,979 downwards.
CCTCGACGTTCCGCGCTGACACACCTGGGGATGCTGGTCCTGGTCGTGGTCCTGGCCGATGGGACCCTGCTGCCGGGCGTACGCGATCCGCGCACCTATCAGTCAGGGCCGCGTCTCTGGCTGCTTGCAAGTCTGGCCGTGACGGTGGGACTTCCCTTTGTCGTCGTGGCCGCCACGTCCCCCATGCTCCAGCGATGGTTCGCATCGAGTGCGCATCCGAGAGCAGCCGACCCATACCACCTGTACGCCGCGAGCAATCTGGGCAGTTTGTCCGCCCTGGTGGCGTACCCTGCGATTCTGGAACCAACGATGGCGCTCGAGCAGCAGGCAAGCCTCTGGTGGACTGGCTTTCTCGGGCTCGTGGGGTTGCTGGCGTTGTGTGTGGCGGTTCTGTGGAGCGGCCCGCGCGTGATTCCCGAAAGGCGAGAGTCCGCCCGGATCCGGGACCGTTCCAAACCAGTCTCGGCGATCCGTTGGATGCGATGGGCGGGCCTGGCGTTCATTCCGTCAAGCTGGATGCTGGGTGTGACTGCCTATCTTTCCACGGACATCGCGGCGGTGCCGCTATTGTGGGTGGTTCCACTCGCCTTATACCTGGTCACGCTGATCCTCGCGTTCGCCCACTCGTCGATTGGTTCACAGAACTGGGCCACACGTCTCTTTCCGGTGTTGGTGATGTTGCTTTGTCCCGCGCTGGCCGCCGGCCTGGTGCAACCGTTCTGGATTCCCGTACACCTCATCACCTTTTTCCTCGGGTCGTTGGTGTGCCACGGTGAACTGGTGCGTGACCGACCGGAACCCAATCAACTCACGTCATTTTATCTGGCTTTGGCCACTGGTGGCGCCGCCGGAGGCCTGTTCAACGCGTTGCTCGCCCCCGTTCTCTTCGATCGGATCGCGGAGTATCCCCTGGCCCTGGTTTTCGCCTTGCTGGTGGTGCCCGGGAAGACGGCGCCCGGCGATCCGGGTTCTCATGTGCAGTCACGTAACCGTCTTGACCTGGCCATGCCCCTGGTCGTCCTGATCCTGGCGGCTGCACTCGTGCGAGACATCTGGAAGGTCGCCGAGACCCTGACCGGCGTGTTGATGTTGATGGTCGTGACAGGCCTCATGGCTCTTGCGTGCGCACGTTATCGGTCGCGCCCGATTCGGTTTGCCCTGACGATCGGGGCGGTCTTGCTTGCGTGCGGACTGGCGGAAGGTGTCGACGGTCGGCTCTTGTGGCGGGAACGCACGTTCTTCGGGGCCCTCCGCGTCACCTACGAGCCGAAGCACGACCTTCACCGCCTGTTCCACGGCAGCACGTTACACGGGCAACAGAGTGTCAAGCCCGACTGCCGCGACATCCCATTGAGTTACTTTCATCCCAGCGGGCCGATCGGACAGGTCTTTCAGACGGGACGCACAAACCCGACTCGCCTCAGAGTGGCGATCGTCGGCCTGGGTGTCGGCTCGCTCGCCGCGTATGCCCAACCCGGAGAAACCTGGAGCTTCTACGAGATTGATCCGGCCGTGGTGCGGATTGCCTCCGACTCGCGATTCTTCACCTACTTGCAGGATTGTCGAGCACGCCGGCTTCGCTGCGTCCTGGGAGATGCACGGCTCAGCCTCACGGAGGCCGGGGATCGCTCCTTCGACCTGATCGTGCTCGATGCGTTCAGCTCCGATGCGCTGCCCGTCCATCTGATGACCCGTGAGGCAATCGCTCTCTATGTCCGCAAGCTCGCGCCCGGTGGTCGGCTCGCGTTCAACCTGTCGAACCGTTATCTCGACCTCGACCCGGTCATCGGTTCCCTTGCGACTGACGCGGGACTGACCTGCCGGGTTCGATACGACATCGACATCGAACCGTCCCTTCGCGAAGCCGGCAAATTGCCCTCGATCTGGGCCGTGCTCGCTCGCGACGAGGGCGATCTGGGCCCACTGGCCGACGATCCTCGATGGCGGCCGGCACGCGTCTCGGTCGGCATGCCCGTCTGGACCGACGACTGGTCGAGCCTCATCATGGCCTGGCGGTCCCGACCTCTGAAGGGCCTGCGTTGAACGAGTGGGATCGATCCGGAAGGACTTCGATCACGACATGTACCATCCCCCGTTGATGTTGATGGTCTGGCCGGTCAGGTAACCATTGGCGGCGATCGCGACGACCAGGTCCGCGACCTCCTCGACCCTCCCGAACCGACCGACCGGGATCAGGGAAGCGGACGCGCGGGGGTTGTTCCGAACCATGTCCGTCTCGATCAGGGCCGGGGCCACGACGTTCGCCGTGATGCCCTCGGTCGCGAGCTGAGCGGCATACGAATGGGCCAGCCCGTGAAGGCCGGCCTTCGACGCCGCGTAATGAGGCCCCACGACGCCGCCAACCTGAGCGGCCACCGAGGAGACGAAGACCAGTCGCCCCCACCGGCGGGACCGCATCGAAGGCAGAAACGCTTGACTGATCAGGAACGCCGAGCGGAGGTTCACCGCCATCTCGTTGTCAAAGTCCGCCACGGTGATCGCATCGAGCAGCCGAGGATGGGCCACGCCGGCATTGTTCACCAGAATGTCGATCGGCGCGAACCGTTCCGCCACCACCCGTGCGAGCCTGCGGACATCTCCTTCATCGGCAACGTCGGCCGGGAGCGGCAAGGCCGCGCGACCGGCCGCCTCGACGAGTCGCACGGTCTCCGCGGCCTCGACGTGGCCAGAACGATAGTTGATGGCGACATCGCAACCGGCTCGTGCCAGGGCGACGGCGATCGCTCGCCCGATGCCACGGCTTGCCCCGGTCACAAGGGCCCCGCGCCCGGCCAGATTCAGAGAACTCATCGGGGTCGCACCCTCCGAGAATCGATCAATCGCCACCATGGGCGGCGTCCTGGCCCCAGGCCCATCGAAAGAGGTTGCGGGCATCCACGTAACGAGCATCGGATGAGTCGGAACCAAGCACGACGACGATCAGGTCGCGTCCATCACGTCGCCCGAGCGACACGAGGCATGCCCCCGCGGCGCGGGTCGTTCCCGTTTTGACCCCCTGGAAACCCTCGATGCCGAGCAGTCGGTTCGTGTTCGACCAGACGACGTTCCGTCGCTTGCCCGAGGCATCGACGAGGGTGCATCCCCGCTTCGAGGTCGAGACGATCCTGGCGAATGTCGGGTTGGCCAGCGCGTGTCGGGCGAGCATTGCGAGGTCCCGGCGCTGGCGTGGTGGCCCGCGGCGGTCAGACCGTGAGGATTGGCATAGTGTGTTGCGTCCAGGTCCAGTTCCTCGGCCACACGATTCATCTCGGCGATGAAGCGTGGCAACGGATCGAGCGAATCGGCGTCGTCCTTGACGGGCGGGAACCGATGGCCGAAGTGTTCGCCGAGCGCCACCGCCGCATCGTTGCCGGAAGGGAGCAGCAGGCCGTAAAGCAACTCCCGCACAGGCAGCCGCTCGCCGGCGTGGACGTCCGACGTCGATCCGGTCGTGCCGTCGGCCCGCTTCGAGAACGTGACGACCTCGTCGAGGACATCGGGATCATCGTCGGCAAGTCGGAGCACGACCAGAGCGGTCGTGATTTTCGTCGTACTGGCCATGTCAAGCGGGGCCTGATCGTTCTGGCCCCAGAGACGCTCCCCGGATTTCGCATCGACGATCGCCCATCCCTTTGCCGTAACCAGGGGTGGCCCGTCGAGGGAATCGGGCGGCTGCTTTGCCTGTGGCTTGCCATTGACCTCCTCGGGGCTGGGAACACGGGGCTCCTCCTCGGGGAGAGTTCCAAGGGCCTCCCAGGTCGTCGAATCGGCCACGCCGGTCGCCTGTAGCTTTCTGGATTCCTGAAACCGGATCAGGGCGGATTCCGTCGCCGGCCCGAAGTCACCATCGATGGAAAGCTCCGGGGATGGTTCGAGCCGGGCGTTCAGGAGCCGTTGCAACGTTTCGACCTCCGGCCCCTCCGCGCCGATTTTCAGGGTCGAAGGCCCCGGTTGCTTCGCGTCGTCAGGTGACCGCTGGCTCGCGAAGTGGTTGTAAACCTCGCGGGCAACCTCCGCGATGAGACGCTCGGCGGCATTGTCGTCGGTCCAGCGACGATCCTCGTTGTCGGCGGTCAGCACACACACGGCGACCGGACCGCCGGGCGTCTCGATGATCCCGGCCGACGTCCGGACCTCCGAGACGGACCCTGTCTTGTGGTAGACCTTCGTTCCTTCGGGAAGAAAGCGTTTGAGCATCGACGTGCTTTCGCACGCGAGCAGATGTCCAAGCATCGCCTCGGATGCCTCACGGTCGACCAGTTTCCGGTCATGAAGGCGATCGAGCAGCGCGACCATGTCCGAGGCGGTCGTGCTGCCGAGACCGAACTTCTTGCTGCGCTCCGGAAAGACCGAGGTGTCGCGGCGGTACACCTTGGAATGGACCTTCGTCTCCGGGAACCCCATCGCGGCCATCGTCTCCGCAGTGGAGCGCAAGCCGATCTGGTCGAGCACCAGGTTGGTTGCCGTATTGTCGGAATAGGCGATCATGAGTCGGATCGCGTCGCGCAGCGAGAACGTCGCTCCGTCCGAAAAGTGAGTCGTGAGGATGCCCGATCCCGGCACCTTGTCCTCATCGCGTAGGGTCACCATCCGATCAAGATCGACTTGCCCCTCGACCGACTGCCGGTACGCTTCGATCATGATCGGAAACTTGATGAGACTGGCAGTAGGCATCGGTTCGTCGGCGTTGCGGTCGTAGCGTTCCCCGGTCTCCAGGTGTTCGACAACAATCGCGACACGCCCGCGATGCGCATCGAGCAGGCTGTCGAGTCGATCTTCGAGCGTGCTGGCGGCTCGGGCACTTGCCGGTGACTGGGCCAGCAGGCCGACCAGGATCAATAGGACGAACGGCCGGGCCGGGGAATGGTCCTTGCGATGGCCAAACCGTGGACAAAGAAAACCGTTCATGTGAGTTCCTTACGTAGCGACGCCGTGTCAAAACATGGATCGGGACCGTTCAAAAAAATGTCGCTCGGTTACGGACCATTACGAGAGCGGTTTCATCGGCGGAATTGAACGGTGCCCTAGTTATGACGAGCCTATCACGGTACGAGGAGCCGATGCCAGGGACGGCGAGCCGAGGCCGGTGTTCCGACCGGGCTCGCAGTCGCATCGCACTGGGAACGAGAAAGGCGTGCGCGCCCTTTTCCTCGCTCGCGACTCTGGTAGGATGTTGCCGATCAGCGACCGGGACGGTTCAGAACGTTCCCTCCCTAGTTTGAGCAGCCCACTGACGCAGGAACTGTCGGCCATGATCGTTGCGGCCCCGAAAGAGACGATAACGGGCGAGAGGCGGGTTGCCGTGACCCCCGCCAGCGTGGCCTCGCTCGCCGCCAAGGGACATGTGGTCTTGGTCGAAGCCGGGGCAGGGTCCGAAGCGGGATTTGACGACGCGGCCTACGAACAGAAAGGGGCCAGGGTTGTCACGGATCGCGACGCCCTCTATCAGGAGGCCCAGATCGTCCTCCGGGTGCGCACTCCGGGGTCAGGTTCCGAAGAAAGCGACGACCTGGAACGGCTGCGTTCCGGGCAGATCGTCATCGGCATGGCGGACCCGCTCGGGGCGCCGGAGGCCGCGCGCCGACTGGCGGAACGTGGTGTCACCCTGTTCGCCCTGGAGTTGTTGCCCCGGATCTCCCGTGCCCAGAGCATGGACGTCCTGTCCTCGATGGCGAACGTGGCCGGCTACAAGGCCGTGGTGCTCGCCGCGGCGGAGCTGCCCCGGATGTTCCCGCTCCAGATGACCGCCGCCGGCACGCTGCCGCCGGCACGGGCGTTGATCATCGGGGCCGGCGTGGCCGGCCTTCAGGCCATCGCCACGGCCAAACGGCTCGGCGCGATCGTCAAGGCCTACGACGTTCGGCCCGCCGTGCGGACGGAAGTCGAGAGCCTTGGGGCGACCTTTCTCGAACTCCCAATGGACACCGCCCAGGCCGAAGGAACCGGCGGTTACGCCAGGACCATGGACGAGGCATTCTACAGCCGACAGCGTGAATTGCTTGGGGACGTCCTGACAGATACCGACCTGCTCATCACAACGGCCGCCGTTCCAGGGGCCGAGCGCCGGTCCTGGTCACCGGCCAGATGGTCGCCAGGATGCGATCCGGTTCGGTGATCGTCGACCTGGCCGCCGCGACCGGAGGCAACTGCGAGGTCACTCGACCCGACCAGACAGTGCGGCACCGAGGGGGTAACGGTCCTCGGCCCGACGAACCTCCCAGCCACCGTGCCTCACGATGCGAGCTTGATGTACGCCAAGAACATCGCCACGTTCCTGCTCCATCTGACCGACAAGTCGGGCTCCGTCGTGCTCGATCTCGATGACGAGATCACCCGCGGCAGCCTCGTTGGGAAAGATGGTGAGATCGTGCATCCGAGAGTCCGACAGCTGCTGGGGCTCGACCCCCTGCCCGAGCCCAACGGAGGTGCGTGATGGACCTGCTGACGCAACTGACCGTCTTCGTGCTGGCGACATTCGTCGGGTTCGAGATCATCACGAAGGTTCCTCCGACGCTGCATACGCCGTTGATGTCTGGCTCGAACGCGATCTCGGGGATCACCCTGGTGGGGGCCTTGCTGGCCGCGGGGGCCTCGAGTCGGGCGGCGGCGGTCCTCGGGTTCATCGCGGTGGTCTTCGCGACGATCAACGTCGTCGGCGGGTTCCTGGTGACTCATCGGATGCTCGGCATGTTCCGAAGCAAAAAGGACGCTGACGCCCCGCGCCTGCCGGCCGCCGGTCACGCTCCAACAACTGGGAAATGAGAGGGGTTCCGCGGTGCCACCCGACGTGCTCAAGCTCGGCTACCTGATCTCGGCGATCCTGTTCATCTACGGCCTCAAGGGACTGACCTCGCCGCGGACGGCCGTGCGAGGCAATGTCCTCGGCGCCCTCGGGATGCTGCTGGCCGTCGTGATCACGCTCTGGACAAGGAGATTCTCGGCTACGGCTGGATCGCCGCCGGCCTGGTGGTCGGCTCGATCGCCGGAATCGTCCTGGCGTTGCGCATCCAGATGACGGCGATGCCGCAGATGGTCGCATTGCTCAACGGGTTCGGCGGTCTGGGTTCGGCGGTTGTTGCCGGCGCGGCGACGCTCGATCCGTCACGGTCGATCTCCGTCGGGTCGCGACGGCCGCCTCCGGCTTGATCGGGGCGGTGACGCTCTCCGGCAGTGTCCTTGCCTTCGCCAAGCTGCAGGAACTGATGACGGGCAAGCCGATGCTTCTGCCACTCCGACACCTGATCAACGCGGCCCTGGCGGCGGGATCGATCGCCGCGAGCGTCTGGGTCGTGACCGGACCATCGGTGCCCCTGGCCTACGCGGTCCTTTCGGTCGTCGCGCTCGGGCTGGGGGTCTTGCTGGTGCTCCCCGTGGGGGGGGCCGACATGCCGGTCGTGATCGCGCTGTTGAATGCCTTCTCCGGCCTGGCCGCCGCCGCGACGGGTTTTGTCATCGACAACACGGTGTTAATCATCGCCGGCGCGCTTGTGGGTTCCTCGGGTGTCATCCTCACAAGGTTGATGTGCAAGGCGATGAACCGTTCGCTGTTCAATGTCATCTTCGGCGTGATGTCGAGTGGCGATTCGGGATCGGCGGACAAGGGGATCTACGAAGGACGGATCAAGTCCACGACGGGCGAAGAGGTGGCCATGATCCTCGACGCGGCCCGTCGCGTGGTCATCGTTCCGGGCTACGGATTGGCCGTGGCCCAGGCGCAGCACGCGGTTCGCGAACTGACCGACCTTCTGACAAAGCGCGGCAAGGAAGTCGAATTCGGCATCCACCCGGTCGCCGGGCGCATGCCGGGCCACATGAACGTCTTGCTGGCCGAGGCCGAGGTTCCTTACGACGCCTTGAAGGACATGGACCAGATCAACCCCACCTTCAACCGAACCGACGTGGTCCTTGTCGTGGGTGCCAATGACGTCGTGAACCCCCTGGCCCGGACGGACCCGTCGAGCCCGATCGGCGGCATGCCGATCCTGAACGTCGACGAGGCTCGCACCGTCATCGTGGTCAAGCGTAGCCTGAGCCCGGGTTACGCAGGCATCGACAACCCACTCTTCGCCGCGGACAACGCCCTGATGCTCTTCGCTGATGCGAAGAAAGGGTTGAATGAAGTCGCGACCGCACTTTCCGAACTTTGATACAACGAGTTCGTCGATTGGCCTGCTCCGCGGTCGTGCCCAGTGTTCGCGTTGTTGGAAGATCTCGACCCAGGCCACTGAGTCCTTCCCCTGCAACCGGATCACCCAGCAAGTCTGCCTTGCGTAACAATGAGTCGAAGCATCTTCCCCACTGTCCGAATCTCCAATATATTGACTCGAGGAGGCCTCATCCGCTAAAATTATAGACGTAGTTTCGGCAACCTCATGATGAGCCGGAGTGGTGGAATTGGCAGACACGCTAGCTTGAGGGGCTAGTGGGCTAACCATGCCCGTGCAGGTTCAAGTCCTGTCTCCGGCACTTTGATACCAAAGGACTTGCGTCGAGAGGCGCGAGTCCTTATTTCGTGCGCACTCCAACTGTGGAGAATCGCACGGGAACGTGGTCGTTGCCAGGAGCGAAGAATCGGGGCCCTGATCCCGCCTCGAATGGCTGGGGAAACGCCTTCCCGATGGAGATCATCAGACGGGCGATTTCCAGGTGCTCGGATTTCGACAGGGCCATTCCTCTGGGTCGGCCCAGGCCGACCCGACGAAAGGTCAAACGTCCATGACTTCGCCAGGTTTCTCATGAGGTCTTGACAGGGTGGCTTCATCCCGGCGGATCGGCGATTCGGACATTGCTATAGAGCGCAGAGCGGATCCGCAGCAAACTGAAGCCAAGGCAGTCGTCGTCCTCGGCCCCGCCGATTGGAGGGACACGGGTGGCCGGGATCGGCGAGGACTGGGGCCGCGCGTTGGTGCCGCAACGCAGGCTACATGTCGCCCGAGGCAGCCTACATACGGGCCCAAGGGATCAGGAGATTGTTCTCCTCGTGGATATGGATTCGCAGGTCGACCTCGAGCGCCGCCAGTCCGTCGAGCAACGCACGATGTAAGGCGCAGGGCTCGGCGGGGTCGTGTACTCGTCGGTCAGGGCCCGGATTCGGCCCAGGGCTGCCGCGGCTTCAAGGTGCTCGCCCTCGACGGCGGCGATCAACTTATCGGCATTGATCGCCTGGTAGCCCTGTCGAATCGGCGTTTTGGCAAGCTCTCGAAGGGACGGGAACAGGGCCTCTTCCTCCTCTTGAAGGTGGGACTCCAGTTCAACCCAGAACTCGCTGAGTTCGTGGGATACGCCAAGCAACTCAGGATGCTGGGCCCCGTGGGCCGTGGCGACCCGATCCGCCATCTCGATCAACCGTGGCAGTTCCCGGCGCAACAACTCATGGTGCTCGGAGACGATGTGGTCGATCAACTCGTCGATTGTCGGCCAGGTTCGGCCGAGGTGAAGGTCTTCGCAATCGGCCTCCTCTCGGGAATCGAACTGCCTGATCACTTCGTGGACATCGAGCCCGACCTCTGCGCACGCCTGGTCGAGCGGTACGCGAACACCGCAACAGAAATCAATGCCCAGTCGTCCGAGGGTTCGTGCTCGCGATGGTCGCTCGGCCACCCACCGTCCGACGGAGACGTGCTCGTCCAAGCATGCCAAGGCCCACCTCCTTCCGCGATCCGCGGGCCGCTCGCACGGCGTCGGGCCTTCGGGACCGCTCGCCGATCTCGTTACCGGGAACCCGGTTTTCTCTCAATGGGCCGCCGGGGGGATGGGTCTCGGCGTGGCCGATTCCCTCCCCCGACGACGGGACAACAGTCGGAATGGTTTCGATCGAATGCGCAGTCCTGTCACTCTCCTTGAGTCGGCGATACCGTGATAAACTGGCGGGCGGTTTGCCGCGTCCCTCAATGGAACATCACCGTCAGGAGCACCAGGGAATCCTCGACTCCGCGCAGGGCATGAGGGACGTTGCCCGTCAGGTAGAGCCAGTGGCCGGCCGGCAGTTCCCGGGTCGTGCCGTTAACAGTCAAGGCCGCCCGGCCCTCCAGGCAATGGACCGTGATCGGACCCTCGACCTGGTGGTTGTGGCAGACCTCATGCCCTTTCAAGAGCCTTACCCGGATGGCTTCGAACGAGTCGTTCTTCACCAACGCGGTCGTCTCGGTCTCCGCGATCGAGTTTTCGGTTCGTCGGAGATCAACGGGCATGCCCGGAAATGCATGCGGTATCGCCATGAGAGGGTCCCTTTCACGATTGTTGGGCTGCCAAGGGGCCACGTCAAGCCATCGAGGGCGAGAGTGGCATCGACGACGGCGCATTGAGGGGTACTGCCTGATCCGGGTCGCTCAGCGGGCCGAAACATTCGTAACGCACCCGGTCGGGGGGGACCGAGAGGTCCCGGAGGACTCGGGAGACGTTCGTCATGAAGGGTCGCGGCCCACAGAAATAGTAGTCGGCCTCAGGCCCGGGCAGCAGTTCCTCGAGCAAGTCCAGGTCGATGAACCCCTCGCTGTCGTGTCGCCCCGCCGCGTGGTCTTCCGTCTCGGGATCGCTGTAGCGCACATGCACACGGAGCCTGGGATGTCGCCGCGCCAGGGCGTGGACCTCCTCGGCGAACGCGTGCGTGCGGCCGTTCAGCGCACCGTGGATGAACCAGATATCACGCTCGATCCCTTCCTCCACGGCCACGTGGAGCATCGATAACAGGGGGGTCACGCCGACTCCGCCGGAGAGCAGCACCAGCGGGCGGGTCGAACCGTCGCGATGATCGAGGACGAACTCGCCGCACGGCGCCCCGACCTCGACGTGGTCACCGACGGCGATGACGTCGTGCAGAAGGTTCGAGACGTGTCCCGCCGGCACGCCCGGCGTGGCGGCCGGCTCCCGCTTGACGCTGATGCGATAGTAGGGCCTGCCGGGCCGGTCTGAGAGACTGTAGTTGCGCAGCGTGGAACCACCGCGGGGGCAGGGCACCCGCACCGTCAGGTACTGCCCGGGAAGGAAGTCCGAACGGAGTGATCCCGAGAGCGGCTCGAGGTAGAAGGACGTGATGACCTCGCTTTCGCGCCGCTTTCGAGTGACAATAAAGGGGCGGAAGTTCCGCCAGCCGTGACGGTGCTCACGTTCGGCGTAGATCTCGCGCTCCCGCGCGATGAGGAGATCCGCGAGAAACCCGTACGCTTCGCCCCAGGCCTCCAGGACCTTGCCCGTCGCCAGGTCGCCGAGGACCTCCTTCATGGAACCCAGGAGATGTTCGCCGACGATCGGATAGTGGTGGGGCTCGACGCCCAGCGAAGCGTGCTTCTGCGCGATCAGTTCGAGGGCGGGACCGAGTGCCTCGGGCTGCTCGATGTGCTCGGCGTAGGCCAATATGGCCCCTGCCAGCGCCCGCTGCTGGCCCCCGGACTGCTGGTGCGCGGGATTGAACAGGGGCCGCACCTCCGGGTTCCCGGCGAACAGGCGGCGGTAGAAGTGTTCCGTCAGCACCCCCCCGGCCTCGGCCAGGACGGGCAGTGTGCTCTTGACGATGGCGATGGTGCTGGGTCTGAGCATGGGGGCCTCCGTTAAATTCGGTATTTTGTTTACCTATTTTCGAGAGGATAGAGATTTGCCCGCGCGGCGTCAACCCGGTGGAGAGCGATGCAACTGACGTCCCACGCCGATTATGCGCTACGCGTGCTCATCTACCTCGCCGTGCGCGGGGAGGAGCCAGTTTCGGTCGACGCCCTCGCGAGGGCGTACGGCATCTCGGCGAACCACCTGGCCAAGGTTGCCCAACACCTGGTCCGGCTCGGTTGGGCCACGAGTGTGCGCGGTCGCAGCGGTGGCCTGATCCTGAACGAGACCGCCTGGAACGTTCCGCTGGGGGTGATGCTCAGGGAGTTGGAGCCCCGATGGGACTTGGTGGAGTGCTTCGGTCAGGGTTCCCTGTGCCCGATCGAGCCGTCCTGCGGTCTGAAGTCCGTCCTCCACGAGGCGCGGCAGGCCTTCTTCGCGGTCCTCGATCAGTATACGTTACATGACCTCGTCGCCGATCGCGGAGGGTTGGTGTCGCTTCTCCCAGCGTCGGGCAGTGAGTGACGAGCATGCTTCACATTCTGAATTAATCCAAATATATAAAAACATTGATAAATTTATCAGTATTGTGAAAATTGAGGAGGGCCAAATCCTTCCAACCGGACCCCTCGCCTCGTCGCGCACCCTGAGTGCCGGCGAGCGCGAATTTCGAACGTGGGACCAGGGTCGACCATGCTGACACGCAGCCTTTTATTATGGATCGCGGGGCCTGCTCTGTTTGTAAGCTTGCTGTTTCTCGGGTCGTGCCTCACCGCCGCGGTCTACCTGCATCATCGGCAAACCGCCGTGCTCCGGAACCTCGATGAGAACCTCGACAGCCGGCGGATCGCGGCCGACCTTCTGATGGCCCTGACCGATCAGGCGTCCGAGGGCGGGGCACGTCCAGCGCGGGAGGAGGCCCTGCCCGAACGGATCGGCGCGTTGCTGACCCGGGCCAGACGGTTTGCGGACAGGCGGGAGGAGGCTCGTCTCGTGGGCTTGCTGGAGGACCATCTCGGCCCCGACTTGCGACGGTGGCAGGAGGATCAAGCTCCTGGTGGGCATCGTGGAGGACGGAGGTCACGAGCGTTCCTCCCTATGGAGACGGAGATCGTGCGCGATCTGTCGGGAGCTGGAGCGGTTCAATGCCGCGGAGGTCGAGCGATCCAAGGCGGTCCTCCGTCGGACGGTGGCGTGGGCCGCCGGGGGATTGATCGGGGTGGGGATGGTCGGGACGCTGGCCGCGGGGTTGTCCGGGTACATCGTGGCCCGCGGCCTGGGGCGGTCCGTGCTGCGGGCCGAGGAGTTGGCGGAGGTCGGCCAGATCGCCGCCGGGATGGCCCACGAACTGCGTAACCCCCTGACCTCGATCAAGATGCTGGTGCAGGTCGACCGCGAGAAGGCGGAGGCACGCGGACTGCCGTCGGATGACCTGTATGCCATCGAGCAGGAGATCCGGCGAATGGAGAATCGCCTGAACTCCTTCATGGACTTCGCCAGGCCGCCGCGGCCCGAGCGTCGCTTGCTCGACTTGGTGCCGGTAGTCGAGCAGACCATGGCGTTGGTCGGCGGGCGGGCGGGCAAGCAACGTGTCGAGTTTCGATTTGTCCGGCCCGAGGCGCCGGTCCAGGCTGAGGCCGATGGGGAGCAGATCCGGCAGTTGCTGGTGAACCTGGCCTTGAATGCCCTGGACGTCATGCCCCGGGGCGGCATCCTCGAGGTCGAGATCCCTCCCTCCACCGACGGACAGGTCGAGCTGCGTGTGCTGGACACCGGACCTGGCATTGCCCCGGGGCACCTCACGCGGTTGTACGAGCCCTTCTTCACCAGCAAGGAGACGGGACTTGGGTTGGGCCTGGCCGTCTCGCAGCGGATCGCGCGGGACCACGGGGGTAGCCTTCACGCGCGGAATCGGCCCGAGGGCGGGGCCTGCTTCGTACTGCGGCTGCCGGCCCCCAGGGCCCACTGACTGGGGACCTACCATGACAGACGTCTTGGTCATTGACGACGAGCCGTTCATCCGCCACGCCTTTCGCAAGGCTTTCGAGGAAACCGAGCTGACCCTGCGGACGGCCGGAAACGCGGCCGAGGGAATGGAGGTCCTCGCCCGTGACCGGCCCTACGTGGTTGTCCTGGACATCAACCTGCCGGACCTCTCCGGTCTGGACGTCTACGGCCATATCCGCCTATTCGACGCTCGGATCCCGGTCATTTTCATCACCGGCCACGGGTCGACGGAGACCGCCATCGAGGCGATGAAGCTCGGCGCGTTCGACTACCTGCTTAAGCCACTGGACGTGATTCAGGTCCGGGAACTGGTCACGAGGGCCTGCGAGGTCGGCCGGCTGGCACGTGTCCCGGCCCTGATCCCTGACGAACCGCCCGCCCCGGGCCAATCCGACGTGCTTGTCGGCCGCTGCCCGGCCATGCAGGAGGTCTACAAGGCCATCGGCCGGGTCGCGCCCCAGAACGTCATCGGCGCTGATCCTGGGCGAGAGCGGCACGGGCAAGGAACTGGTGGCCCGGGCAATCTACCAGCACAGTCGCCGCGCGTCCGGCCCCTTCCTGGCCGTCAACTGCGCCGCGATCCCCGAGACCTTGCTCGAGAGCGAGCTGTTCGGCCATGAGAAGGGGGCGTTCACCGGCGCCGATCGCAAGCGGATCGGCGTCTTCGAGCAGTGCCACGGCGGGACGCTGTTCCTCGACGAGATCGGCGACATGACGCCGCTGACCCAGGCGAAGGTGCTCCGGGTGCTGCAGGATGGTCGGTTTGAGCGGGTCGGCGGGAACGAGACGATCCGGGCGGACGTGCGGGTCATCGCCGCGACCAACCGGGACCTGCCGGAGATGGTGGACTCCGGAGAATTCCGCGGCGACCTGTACTACCGCCTGAGCGTCTTCACGATCACGCTGCCGCCACTGCGAGCGCGAGGGGACGACCTTCCGGCACTGGTCGAGCACTTCCTGAAGCGGTTCAGCCCGGAGCTGGGCAAGGAAATCTACCAGGTCGCCCCCGAGACGATGGAATCTGCTCCGTCGCCACGACTGGCCGGGCAACCTCCGAGAGCTTCAGGGCGTCCTGAAGCAGGCGCTCTTGCAGGCCCAGGGGCCCGTGCTCCTCCCCGAATTCCTGCCGTCGTCGATCCGCGCCGACCCGCTCTCCGGCGGAGCATCCCCCCCTACGGAGACCGTCGACTGGGAAGCGTTCCTCGAGGAACGGCTCCGGAGCGGCTCGCAGGACCTCTACGCCGAGGCGACGGAACTGATCGAGCGATCCCTCCTGACCCGGGTGCTTCGCCAGACCGTGGGCAACCAGGCGCAGGCGGCGAAGATCCTGGGGATCACCCGGGGCAGCCTGCGGACCAAGGTTCGGGCCCTCGATATCCGGATCGAACGATCCGTGTGGTCGACCGACGACCAGTTGGGCCGTTAGACGACCAGTCGGACCGACTGGCTCAAGCCCGCATCGAATCGTCAGGCGTCCTTGTGGAGCCGCGATGAGAAATTGTCGTAAATCCATTGCAAGTTAATGGATTATGTCGTTTTCGTCTGGGGTCGCTTCAAGGGCTCGGAGCGGTTCGGCACGGTTATTGATTATGATATTCCAGCGTCCGGTGGCGGCACTCGGTCGATCAGTCAGCCGACCGAGGCCAATCGCCACCAGTGCGGGGAGAACAGGATCGACCGCGGCGGCGTATGCCACCGCCGGGCGGTCCCGGTTCGCGCCGGACTTGAGTGCGGAACATACAGCCAACATTCATCGGCGTCGGTCGCCCGGCGGGATGCCGACCAGACTTTGGGAAGCAGGACATGAAGGGCATTACTCGATCATCCTCCGCGTCTCCTCCGACAGGCCAGCCACAGCAACGTCGTCACGTCGGTCGCCTTCGCGCCCGATGGCGGAACCCTGGCGAGCGGGAGTTGGGACGGGACGATCAAGCTCTGGGACCTCCGCGGCGGGAAGCTCAAGCTGCGGCGGACGCTGCGCGGGAAGTGGGACGAGGTCGAGGCGGTCGCCTACGCCCCCGACGGCGACGCGATCGCGGGCCTGGGCACGGGTTGGGACGGTGCCCCGTTCGGCGTCGTGACGGTCTGGGATCGAGGAGGTGGCCCAGGGTCGAGCCGCTGGCCCGGGTGAACGGCAAGCTGGACGCGCATCGCCTTCTCGCCCGACGGTTCGATCCTGGCGACGGCCGATGCCGACAGCCGCGAGGTGACGCTCTGGGACGTCGCCACCGGTCGAGTGCCGCGCACCCTGCCGGAGCACCGCGGGCCAGTCTGGTCGGTGGCGTACTCCCCGACGGGACGATGCTCGCCGCGGCCTCCGGGCGTGGTGCCCGCGGTCGCCGATCGGGATGGCCCCGATCAGTTCGGCTCGATCCGGCTCTGGAACCTGGAAGGCCCCGAGCCCGTGCGGCGCACCGACCTGTGGGCCACGAATATGGGATCGTCTCGGTGGCGTTCTCTCCCGACGGCTCGACCCTGGCCTCCGGGGGTTTCGACCGGACCGTGAAGCTCTGGGGCGTGGCCGCCGGCCAGGAGTGGGCGACACTGTCCGGCCATGAGGGCTGGGTCGCCGCGGTGGCGTTCTCTCCCGACGGCTCGACCCTGGCGACGGGCAGCCACGACCACACGATCAAGCTCTGGGACGCGACGACCGGGCGGGAACTCGCCACTCTGGAGGGCCACACCGGCAACGTCTATTCCGTGGCGTACTCGCCCGACGGCACGCTGCTGGCCTCGGGCAGCCTGGACGGGAGCGTCCGGCTCTGGGACGTCGCTCGAATGCTTGGCTGGAAGGTCGGCGCCTAGGTGCCATCGGGATCGGCCGAGCCGTGTTCCATGCAAGGGAGGAGACAACATGCTTTATCATCATCATATCGGGAACAACGCTGACGTCGGGCCCTGGTACGAGTATGCCATGGAATTGGTTCTGGCCCGATGGGCCGACTCCTCGGATGATCGACATCCGCACGTCGCACCCCGCGAGCCATTGCATGGTCTGCGACGACAACGACCCCTGCCTTCCTCGATGGGAGGACGACGGCGGCATCCCGGGGCCACCCGTCGGCCCTCGTGTCAGCAGCAGCCTCGGGTAAAACCCCTCACCGGATCAGGAATGCCGTGAGCGAACATGCGACAGCGAGCGTCATGGACCGGCCGGCCACAACGGCCGGCGACGCGTGGTGTGGCGTTGGACCGCCGGGCCGTTACACCCGCTTGACGATCCGCGACATTGAGTCCGAGACGCTGGAGAGGCTTGAGCGCAAAGGCTATGACTGGAAAGGCACGCTGAGGAGTCGACGGCGAGCGGCCACGACTCGCCGTCACTGCCGCAACCAAACGGAGGACGCTGTGACATGCCATATCCGAGCGGAACCCCATCAACCGGCTTGAGCATCTGCCGCGGAGCCGTAGGGCGGGGTCGATTCCGTGGGGCATCCCAAACTCCTTGGCGGCGGATGCGGATGATGAAGGCGTGATCGAAGGGCCGCGGCCTTGGAATTTCGATCTGGGCCACGCCCCCTGGCTAGCGGGAGCGGAGTATCGGTATCAACTCGGGAGTCATCAGCTTATCTTGACGGCCCGTGACCTGGCTGGGCCTTGCGAAGCCGCCGTGGCTCGGGCCGAAGCCGAGTTCGCGCTTGTCGTCGAGTGGCCGTTGCTCGTCCTCGGCTATCGGTTCGGTGACGTGGTCCCCTGGTCCTGGACGGAACCGCACAACTGGCACTTTGAACTGCCGGCCGAGCGGGTCGTGCCCGCGGCAATTCCGCTGACGCCCGAGACTTACTCGCGCCTTTGGTCAACTCTATGGATCACTCTGCTGGATGACGACGACGGGCGGGTCCGTGCCCGTCGGGCAGTGGTCCTGCGGCCGGAGTTTACACTGCCCTGCACGGCATGCTCCGCGCCCAGGCCCTGCGGCCATTCCGAAGCAAGTTAGCGGATCGAGCGATGGACCGGATCCGCCACTTGGGGGCCTCCCTCTTGGCCCGAACTCACGTGAGGACGAAGTGCGCCGCCGTGTTGGACAACGGGGCCCGAACCTGTTGTCTTCCAGAGGGGGGCACGACGACCCAGCACTCGACAGCTTGAGGAGACATCACGATGCCACGCGACACCAAAACTCCAATCGTCATCTCCGATGGGAATTGGATGCACATCCGTAATGTTCAGGCTTACCATTGCCGTTACCCGGAGGTCCGCGGCGAGGGCCACACGCGTTCCGACGCGCTCGATCACCTGGCAAATCAACTGGGTCGCTGCCTTGACTTCGCCCCCGATCGCAAGGGCCGTGAGGAGGTCGAGCAGGCGATCGACGAAGTTCGGTCGATCGAGGGTCGCGTCACCCGTGGTCAGATCGCCTCGATCCCGAGGCGTTATGCCTCGTTTCCGAATCGCCTGCGGCCGATGATGACCGCCACCTAGCAACCGATGGCCCTGGAGGGGGTGAGACATGCGGAACCTGATCGATCGGCGAGGATGGCGTGAATGGACTGGCCCGAACGAGCTTCAGTTCGGGGGTGATCGCGTCGGCGAGACGCCGGTCGAGATCGCCACGAGTCAGGGCAATGTCTTTCTGTTTCCCCATAGGGCGCCCCAGCGGGCTCCCGAGAAGGTTGGCAACGTTTCGTCTTCAGACGATCGATTGCGGCCGGTCCTGATCGGATTACTCCTGCTGGCCGGCATGGTCCTCACCGCCCGCGCCCGCATGACAGTTTTCTCCGCGCCGGTCGGGGCCTCCTCGCGGGCCCTATCCGAAGGGAGCCTCATGGTACTCCATGCCGACCCGGTCCAGACCTTGGTCCACGAGCGGGACCGGAGGCGCGAGGCCCTGGACGGCTACGACCGCCACATCGCTGGGACCGCGGGCAATCCTACTCTCCAGGCGGCCTGGCGCGACCTCGAACAGCGCGAGAACGAGGCGTTGGAGCGGTTGGAGCGTGATCTGGGCCGCCTCCGTTGATCACACCTGCCACCGACCCTGACTGACCAGCGGCCTTTGATACCGGAGGGATCCTGACAATGACCACCTTGCGCAGATTCAAACGGGCCGATTCCTCGCAGGTCTTTCGTCGGCGAGCGACGGAAGGCGTCGCGACCTGGCTGTCTCGGCTTCCTGGAGGGGTCCGGGCGTACATCCCGGCGCCTTCGACTCCGTGGGCGGTTCGGGACGGCGCGGATCGGCTTCACGCCCTCGTTCGGGACCGGGTCACGACCAACCCGGTGACTCGGGGGCCTTTGTCCCCGGTGCAGGTTCACCTGCTCGAGTTGATCCTTGAGGCGGTGGACTGGCCGGCGCTCGCCGTTTCGGACGAGCTCATGGCCGCAGCGGAATCGGGAGATGTCGCACCCAATCGACCAATTTCGGTCGGGCCGGTGCCTCAACGCACGGAGTTCCGTTGAGGAGGGCCGTCATGAGGCGATTCGAACAGAACCTGGATCAGATCTGGCGGGAGGTTCTCCACCTGGCCTCCCTCGTGGAGGAGCGAATCGGTGCCGCCATTCAGGCGCTATGCGATCGCCGTCCCGACCTGGCGGACGACGTGATTCGCGGCGACGCGGTGATCGACCAGTTGGAGGTCCGCATCGAGGAGGAATGCCTGAACTTCCTGGCGAGGCACGACCCGCTCGCCGGTGACCTGCGCCGCATCGCGGCCGTCCTGAAGATCAACCACGAGTTGGAGCGGATGGCCGACGAGGCGGTGAGCATCGCCCGGCGGGCCCGATCGCTTGACGGCCCCCCGCTTGACATCCCGATCCCTCGTGATCTTCAGGCGATGTCCGTCCTGGTCGCGGCGATGGTGCGCGGCAGCCTTGATGCGTTCATCGACGCTGACGTCGCGCGAGCCCGAGAGGTCATCGCACGTGACGACGACGTCGATCGTCTCCATCGGCAGGTCATCGACGCCTTGAAGGGAGTCATGCAGACGCGTCCCCACCTCGTCGAGGTGGGCCTTGACCTGTTTTCCGCCGCCGGGCACCTGGAGCGGATCGCCGACCACGCGACGAACATCTCCGAGGAGGTGATCTACATCACGGAGGGTTCGATCATCCGACATCGCCACGAGGATGCACCGGGCCCCGAAATCAGGGTCGAGCGTCGCGGAGACGTCCCTCCTGTGAGCCACGCCTTACGGGGACATCGGATCTGAATGATCGCAATGAATGCCCCATGGAGCCTCGTTACTCATCGAGATCACTTTGTTTGGGGGGGATGACATGCAACTGGAAATTCGCGGTGTGAATTACGAGCTGGATGACGAGTTGAAGGACTTCATCGCGCGGCGCCTGCGATTCGCCCTGGGGCGGTTCGCGGCGCGCGTCAATCAGGTGTCGGTTCTCGTGTCGGACGTGAACGGGCCGCGGGGCGGTGTGGATAAGCGATGCCGGATCTCGGTCGACCTGGCCCCCCGTGGTCGCGTGATGATCGAGGGCTCGGGAGACGAACCGTTTGCCCTCGTGGCCCGCTCGGCGAAGCGAGTCGGGCGGTCCGTCCGGCGCGAGCTTGACCGTCGACGGCGAGTCCATGCGTGAGGCCCGGGCCCGCCGGGGCCGTTCCTGTCGAGGAGCACTCCATGTTCGTATATAATTATCGATTTGATGATATGTTTGATATGCGATTCAGGTGTCCCGGGCATCTCCGGCCATGAGGTGCGCCACCGGCAGGGCCTCCCAGAAGGAATTGTCGCTGGGTATCGCGCCTCCTCCGCGATGCTCAGCGGCCGTTTTCCGGAGGTGCCGTGGGGAACCCGCAATGGGGTGAGTTCGCGCCGGGCCGCGGAAGGACCTCGGCCAGGGTCGTCTTCCGGAACGCGTCTTCTACGACCGCCAGCGCGTCGTCGAGCCGCTTGTGTAGCGGGCAGAGCCGGGCCCCGTGCGCCGTCAGGCCCAGCGGGCAGGTCCGGATCCGCTGGATCGGCTCGACGGCGTTCACCACCTCCAGTAGTGTCAACTCCTCCGGTGCCTTCACCAGGGACATCCCACCTCCGATCCCGCGCCTCGAACGCAGAATCCCTGCCCGTCGAAGGTTCTGCAACACTTTCGACAAATAGGCTCTGGGGACGTGCGTCGCCTCGGCGATCTGGTCGGTGTGCCTGAGCTCCGGCGCACACTCGGCCAGATGCACCACCGCGCGTAGAGCGTACTCGACCGTCTGTGAGATCAAGTCTCGTGTCCTCGAAATCGGAAATTCAGGATCTTGACATCCGCCATGCCGGGTCTATTCTAGGGGTCTGAATCGCCCACTCCATTATCGAAGCCTGGCCGACCTCGGCAAGTTCGTGGGGCCTGAGGCCGGCCCTTTTCCGCAGCCACTTCGTTGAGAATGCAGGGCCATCCGAGGTTCCGCCCGTCACCATGCTTGTCGGCAGGACGAGCCCGGTTTGGCGGCTGTGGTCCGGAAGGCGGAGGAATGATCGCCGTGAGCACGAGCCCGACAACCCGACGACCCATGTTGCTCTCGTCCCTCTGGCTCCAGGGGGTCATCCTGACTTTCGTGATCGGCTTTGCGATCCTGGCCTACCTGGCGATGCGGATTTATCAGGACCACGCTCCCATTCCCGACCGGGTCGTCACGGAGTCGGGCGAAACGCTCTTTACCGGGAAGGACATCCTTGAGGGCCAGGAACACTTTTTGACCTACGGCCTGATGCAGTACGGCACCGTCTATGGCCACGGCGCCTATCTCGGGCCCGACTTCACCGCCGATTACCTGCACCGGCAGGCGGTCCACATGGAGCGGCTCTACGGCGGCGACGATTCGGCCCGGGCTCGAATGCGTCGAGAGCTGCGCGAGAATCGGTACGACCCGGAGACCGGCACCCTGGTCTGGAGCGAAGGCCAGCGCTCCGCTTTCGAGGTGATCCACCGGCACCTCTCCGGGGTGCTCTACGACCGGGAGTCCAGCGGCGCGGGGGGCGTCGGTCCGCACCTGATCAGCGACCCGGACCAGGCCCGCCAGATCAGCGCGTTCATCGCCTGGGCGGCCTGGACCACCACGGCCCAACGGCCCGGCCAGCAGTACTCCTACACCAACAACTGGCCCCCGGACGACCTGGTCGGCAACACCCTGACCGGAGAGGCGATCGTCTGGAGTGCCCTGTCGCTGATCACCCTGCTCGGCGGCATCGGCATCGTGCTCGGCCTCTATGGCCGCTTCGGCGGCTACTCGATGGGCTGGCACGAGTCCGAGGAACGTCGGCTGCGGTTCGTCGCCCCGTCCGAGGTGCCCCTGACTCCGGGGCAGACGGACCACGGCCTGGTACTTCCTGATCGTCGCCGCGTTGTTCGTGCTCCAGAACGCCATCGGTGTGCTCACGGTCCACTATCGGGTCGAGCCGGCCGGCTTCTTCGGCATCGACCTGCCTCGATGGCTGCCCTACGCCCTGACCCGAACCTGGCACCTCCAGCTCACCATCTTCTTCGTCGCCTCGGCCTACCTGGCGGCCGGCATCTTCCTGGCCCCGCTGATCGCCGGCCGTGAGCCTCGGGGTCAGGCGGCGTTGTCGCTGGCCCTGCTCGGGGCCCTGTTCGTGGTCGTCGTCGGCAGCATGATCGGTGAATTCCTCAGCTACCACGACCTCCTGCCTCAAACCGTCCAGGCCGATCCTCGGCGCCCAGGGCTGGGAATATCTGGAACTCGGCAAATTCTGGATGTATCTGCTGGTCGTCGGGTTGATCCTGTGGGTCGTGATCCTGTTCCGGGGCCTTCGTATCTCGACTGGCGACCGAGAGCCGCGGCAACATGCCCTGGCTGTTCTTCTACAGCGCCATCTCGATCCCGCTTGTTCTACGCCGTCGGCCTGATCAACCATTCCCAAACCCCGTTCGCGATCGCCGATTTCTGGCGGTTCTGGGTCGTCCACCTGTGGGTCGAGGACTTCCTCGAACTGTTCACCACGATCATGGTCGCCTACATGTTCGTGCTCCTGGGCGTCGTCTCGGAGCGGTTGGCGACCCGCTTGATCTACTTCGAGGTGATCCTCTACTCGATCGGCGGCGTGGTCGGGACGATGCACCATATCTACTTCAGCGGCGCCCCGGCGGTCCACATGGCGCTCGGAGCGTTCTTCTCGGCCGCCGAGGTGATCCCGCTGACCCTGCTGACGGTCGAGGCCTGGACCTTCCTCCAGCTCGGCGGCCGGCAGCAGACGGCCGGGCCGGCCAGCCGGTTCCCGCACCGCTGGGCCGTGCTGTTTCTGGCCTCGGTGGGGTTCTGGAACTTCCTGGGGGCCGGGATCTTCGGCTTCCTGATCAACCTGCCGGTGGTCAGCTACTACCAGATCGGCACGTATCTGACCTCCAACCACGGTCACGCGGCGATGATGGGCGTCTACGGCATGCTGGCCCTGGGGCTGATGGTCTTCTGCCTGCGCTACCTGATGCGGCCGGAGGACTGGAGCGAGCGGCTGGTCGGCTACTCGTTCTGGGCGGTGAACATCGGGCTCTTGCTGATGGTCTTCGCCAACCTCTTCCCGGTCGGCATCCTCCAGCTTGCCGACGTGGTGACCTATGGCTACTGGCATGCCCGCACGGAGTTCTCCGGCCACCATGCGTTCATGGAATGGATGCGGATGCCGGGTGATATCGTCTTCGTCTCCGGGACGCTCCCATTGTTCTGGATGGCGGCGCGCGGCGCCTTCCGACGACGACCCGCCACGGCGGTGGTTGGACCGGAAGGAGGGACCGAGGCCCCACCGTTGACTCTGGTCCTACTGGACGATGCGCCGACGGATGCCCCTGGACCGAGGGGAGACTGACCACCATGCGACCGCCGGCCATCGCTCCCGACCTGGAACTCTGGCTGCTGCTCGGATACGTGGGCGTTCTGTGGATGGGGGCCTGGCTACTGGAAGCGATGGCTCGCGTCCACTTCAACCGGGCCGCGCGGCATGCCCATGAGGGCTTCGCCTACGATCGCGAGCTTGACCGCTACGAATGCCCACAGGGGGAACTGCTCACCCTGCAAACCTTCGACGACCGGAACAAGCTGGCGATGTACAAGGCGCCCGCCTCCAGTTGCAACGAGTGTGTCTTGAAGGAATTTTGTACCCCGCATGACGAGGGCCGGCACGTCTACCGTTCACTGGCCGAATTCCAGGAGACGGACACGGGCCAGTTCCACCAATGGTTGTCCCTGGTCCTGCTCGTCGTGGCCGTGGCGTTCGCCACGGCGGGGGTCATCCGCTGGTGGTCCCGCCCGGGCGAGGGGCCGTTCGTGGTCGCGCTGCTACTGAGCCTGGTCTTCCTCTGGCGGGACGTTCGGGGGATCCATCCACGCCCCTTGGCCGAGGCGGCGTGAGAGTCATGCCGCTGGCGATCAGTACGGGACAGATGGATCAGGAGGGGAGGGGATCATGTCCGTGGAAAAACTCAGGGCGGCGGCCTGGGGCCTGCTGGCGACGCTGGTCCTCGCCGGGCTCATTGTCCTGGGCTCGCGCAATCTGGCCCATTTCGACGCGGCCCTGGTCGGCTACACCTTCGCCACCCTCTTCGCCACCTTCGGGATCGTGTATCGTTACAGCATGTGGTTGCAGCGGCCGCCGACGGCGCTCTACTGGCGTCGGGGCTGGCAACTGTTCTTCCAACCCCATCGTCTGGGCCGCAACCTCGTGCAGCTCCTGCGTCGCCTGGGCGTCGCCTTTGCCCTGAACCGGTTCATCTGGCGACGCGGGTTCGGACGAGGTGCCGCGCACTGGCTGATCATGTGGGGCTGCCTGCTCGCCATCGCCATCACCTTCCCGCTCGTCTTCGGATGGATCCACTTTGAGACTGTTCCGAGTGACCTGGATCTCTACCGCGCTTATGTCTTCGGCTTCCCGACGTCGAGTTTCCGGGTGGAATCGACCTTCGCCTTCCTCATCTTCCATGGTCTGGTCTGGGCGTCGTTCCTGGTAATCGCGGGCGTGATGCTGGCCATGCGCCGTCGAATGCGCGAGCATGGCGCGGCGGCCCTCCAGCAATTCGTCGAGGATTTCATGCCGCTGATCATGCTGTTCGCCATCAGCATGACCGGGTTGATGTTGGTGGCCAGCTACACCTGGATGAAGGGCTACGCCTACGACTTCCTGGCCATCCTGCATGCCATTACCGTGATCTTCACTCTGCTATGGTTACCGTTCGGGAAATTTTTCCATATCTTCCAGCGGCCGGCTCAGCTCGGCGTGAGCTTCTACAAGGACGTCGGGGCCCGCGGCGAATCGGCCCTCTGTCGACGCTGTGGCGAGCCGTTCGCTTCTCGGTTGCACGTCGAAGACCTGATCACGGTCGAGCGTCAACTTGGCTACCGTTACGAGCTGGACAATCCCGCGGTGGAGCACTACCAGTGGGTCTGCCCTCCGTGTCGCCGGGCCCTGTTTACACTGGCCCAGGGGCGGCTCTGGGACGCCGAGCCGGGAATTATCTCGCCGCTTGAGGCGATGTCCTGATCCGACCGAATTGACCGGACCCGACCACCACCAATCGCCTGGGGGCATACGACGGTCATGGCCGAGATACCGACCGGGGCACGGGAGATCATCGAGCACTACGGTCCCCACCGGGCCTATTCCACCGGCACGCGGCTCAAGACCGGCGTGGAACTGGATCGATTGGTCAAGACCCACTGCTGCTTCTGCGGCCAGCAGTGCGGCATCCAGCTCAAGGTGAAGGACGAGCAGGTCATCGGCTTCGAGCCCTGGATGGACTTCCCGTTCAACCGGGGGATGCTCTGTCCCAAGGGCGTCCGCCGCTACCTCCAGGGGTCGCACCCCGACCGCCTGCTCACCGCCCTTCAACGCGAACCCAACGGTTTCCAGCCCATCGCCTACGAGCCGGCCATCGACCGCGTGGCCGCCGAGGTCCGGCGCATCCAGGAAGCCCATGGCCCCGATGCGTTCGCCCTCCTGACCGGGGCGAGCCTGACCACCGAAAAAGCCTACCTCATGGGCAAGTTCGCTCGCGTCTGCCTGAAGACCGCCAACATCGACTACAACGGGCGGCTCTGCATGGTCAGCGCCGCGGCCGGCAACAAGAAAGCGTTCGGCATCGACCGGGCCGCGAACCCCTGGACGGACATCCACGGGGCCGATGTCGTCTGGATCAGCGGGGCCAACGTCGCCGAGTGCGCTCCGATCACCACCCACTACGTCTGGCAGGCGCGCGAGCGGGCGCGAAGGTGATCGTCGTCGACCCCCGGATCACCCCGCTGGCCCGCACCTGCGACCTGTTCCTCCCGATCAAACCGGGCCGGGACATTGCCCTGTTCAACGGCATCCTGCACCTGATGATCGAGAATGACTGGCTCGATCATGACTTCATCCGTGAGCATACCGTCGGCTTCGAACAACTCGCCGAATCGGTACAGGAGTGGACGCCCCGACGCACCGCCGAGGTGACCGGCATCGCCGAGACGGTCATCCGGCAAGCGGCCGAGTGGTGGGGCACGGCCCGGTCGAGCTTCCTGATGCACGCCCGGGGAATCGAGCACCACAGCCACGGGGTGCAGAACGTCCTGGGCGCGATCAACATCGTCCTGGCCTCCGGCCGGATTGGCCGAGAGGGTTGCGGGTACGCCACGATCACCGGCCAGGCCAACGGCCAGGGGGGCCGCGAGCACGGCCAGAAGTGCGACCAGCTCCCAGGCGCACGCGACATCTTCAACCCCGAGCACCGCGCCCACGTCGCGAAGGTCTGGGGGGTCGAGCCCGACGACCTTCCCGGGGCCGGCGTCGACGCCTACGAGATCTTCCGCAAGATCGACCGCGGCGAGATCAAGGGCCTCCTGAGCATCTGCTTCAACCCGAAGGTCTCGCTGCCGGACAACAACTTCGTCACCCGGATGCTGGAGAAGCTCGACTTCTACGTGGCGATCGACTTCTTCCTCAACGAGACCGCCCGGCACGCCGACATCGTGCTGCCCGGCTCGCTCCACGAGGAGGACGAGGGGATCGTCACCAGTGCCGAGGGACGGGTCATCAAGATCAACAAGGCCGTCGAGTGCCCCGGCGAGGCCCGCCAGGACTGGCGGATCATCCAGGACATCGCCGCCGCGCTGGGGCGACCTCACGGGTTCACCTTCGAGAGCCCCGGCGCGATCCTCAACGAGCTACGGCAGGCATCCGCCGGTGGGGTCGCGGACTATTCGGGCATCACCTACGAGAAGATCGAGCGGCAAGACGGTGTCTTCTGGCCCTGCCCAAGTGACGATCACCCGGGCACGCCTCGGCTCTTCGAGCCGGGATCGTGGAACCCGATCGCGCAGGGCGCCGGCCCGTTTTACTTTCCCGACGGCAAGGCCCGCTTCAACGTCGCGCCCTACACGCCGCCGACGGAGGACGTGGATGAGGAGTATCCGCTGATGCTCACCACCGGAAGGGTCGTCAGCCAGTTCCTCTCCGGGACGCAGACTCGACGTATCGGGCCGCTCGTCGATCAATACCCCGAGCCGCGAATCGAGATCCATCCCCGCCTGGCGAAACGTCTGGAGATCCAGGACGACGACTGGGCCACGGTCGAATCCCGGCGCGGGCGCTGCACTCTGCGGTCCAAGGTCGTGACCACGATCCGGCCCGACACCGTCTTCGTCCCCTACCACTGGCCCGGCCCAAAGAGCATCAATCAGGTCACCATCGCGGCCCAGGACCCGATCTCGAAGATCCCCGAATACAAGGTCTGCGCGGTGCGCGTGAGCCGGGCCGACAGGGCGCCCGAGTACGCTGAGCGGCTCGAACCCCAACAATGAACCCCCGGCGCAGGACGATCCGTTCATGGTACCTGATCAGAACGTCTTCTTCGTCGATCCCCACCGCTGCATCGGCTGCGAGGCGTGCGTTCACGCCTGCGCCGAGTGCGACACGCACAAGGGGCATTCGATGATCCATCTCGACTATCTGGACCGGGCGCACACGACCCAGACCGTCCCCATGGTCTGCATGCACTGCGACTCGCCCACCTGCGCCGAGGTCTGTCCGGCCGACGCGATCAAGCGGACGGCGGACGGAGTGGTCCAGACGGCCCGCAAGCCCCGTTGCATCGCCTGCAATAACTGCGTGCTGGCCTGCCCGTTCGGCGTGCCGAAAATGAACACCGGCTTCGAGCTGATGATGAAGTGCGACATGTGCTACGACCGCACCTCGGCCGGACTGAAGCCGATGTGCGCCACCGTCTGCCCGAGCGGGGCGCTGGCCTTCGGGGGCCGCGATGAGATCGGACCGCAACGTCCGCACTCCGAGCCCATCAACCGCTTCCAGTTCGGCGGTCAGACGATCACGACCAAGGTCCGCATGATGGTTCCCCGAGGCGACCGCGCCCCGTCGCATCTTGACGTCACTTCCGCCATGAACGAGCCAAAGGGGGGCGATTTTGTTCCGGTCGACGCCCTGATCGGCTCCATGCACCTCGAGGGAGAGGAAGGATGAGCCAGGTCGATCCGCGTCCCGATCCCCACTTCCCTGACGGCCTCCCCGAGGTCGAGCAACCCGCGTGGCGGCAGGATTTTCCGATCGACTGGCCCCAGGACCACTACGTCGCTCGTCGCGACTACACCAAGTTCCTGGTCCTGACGAGCGGCGCGTTCGTCGTCGGCCAGCTCTGGATCGGCGTCCAGAGCCTCCTCCGACGCGGCCGGGGGCGTCCCCTCACACGTCGGATCGCGCGTCTGGACCAGCTCCCGGTCGGTGGCGCCTTGCCGTTCGACTATCCGGGTCAGCACGACCCCTGCCTGCTGCTTCGACCTGACGAACACACGCTCGTGGCCTACGGGCAGAAGTGTACGCACCTCTCCTGCGCGGTGGTCCCCAGGGTGGAGGACCGACAGCTTCATTGTCCCTGCCACGTCGGCTTGTTTGATCTGGACACGGGACGGCCGCTCGCCGGACCGCCACGCCGCCCCTTGCCGAGGATCACGCTGGAGAACCGCCGAGGGGTCATCTACGCCACTGGAGTGGAGGAGCGGACCATATGAGACGTTCCTTTACCCGAGAGCAACGGATGACCGTCATCTCCGGCATCCTCTGCATCGTTTTGCTTCTGGTCGTGCTCCAACTCTGGCTGCTGTCGGCGACCATGAACGCCTTCCTCGGCGGGGACGATTCGGCCCTCTGGCCGGCGGCGCTGGCCAGCCTGGCCTGCCTCGGACTCAACCTCGGCCTGCTCCGATATCTCTACGGGCTCGAGCAATGAGCCGCACGCGAGCTGGGCTCGCCGGGCTTCATCCGGCCTACTTCGCGATGGTCATGGCGACCGGCATCGTCAGCATCGCCGCTCAATCGACAGGCATGCCCCGGATCGCCGAGGGGTTGTTCCGACTCAACATCGCCTTCTATGCCGTGCTCTGGCTGCTCTATGTCGCCCGTCTCGTCCTGGCCCCGGATCGTGTCGCCCGCGATCTCGGGGACCACGGCCGGGGGGGCGGGTTCTTCACAATGATCGCCGGGACGTGCGTCCTGGGCAACCAGTTCGTCCTGATCGGGGGCGACCTCCGCCCCGCACTGGCCCTCTGGGTGCTGGGGATCGCTCTCTGGCTGACGTTGTCCTACACGATCCTTCTGCTGATGACGGTCAAGCCACGCAAGCCAACGCTCGCCGAGGGGATCAACGGCGGCTGGTTGCTGGCCGTTGTCGCGATCCAATCAATCGCCACCCTCGGCAACCTGCTGATCACGCAGCTCGACCCGTACCGCGACGAGGTTCTGTTCTTCACCCTGGCGATGTGGCTGGGCGGCGGGATGCTCTACATCTGGATCATCTCGCTGATCTTCTACCGCTACCTCTTCTTCGAGATGACGCCGGCGGACATGGCGGCCCCCTACTGGATCAACATGGGCGCGATGGCCATTTCCACGCTGGCCGGCGCCACCCTGATCGCCAACGCGCCGCAATCACCGCTACTGAGCGATCTGCTTCCGTTCCTGAAGGGGCTGACGCTGCTCTTCTGGTCCACGGCGACATGGTGGATCCCGATGCTGGTGATCCTCGGCGTCTGGAGGCACGTCTACAAGCGATTCCCCCTCACCTACGATCCAGCCTACTGGGGGGCCGTGTTCCCGCTGGGGATGTACACGGTCTGCACCGTTCGACTGGCAAATGCCATCGAGCAACCGTTCCTCCAGATCATTCCGCGCTGCTTCGTCTATGTGGCGCTCGGGGCGTGGCTCGCCACGAGCCTCGGGCTTGTCCTGAGCATCCTTAAACGGCTGAAGGCGGAATAAGTCCTACCGCCCTGGTCATTGCGTCCCGCATCCGCAACGCGCGTCGGAGGAACTCCTCGACCTGGTCGTCCGAGCACAATTCGCGGACGGTGGCCTCGAAGAGCTCGATCCAGCGGTCGAAATGTCCCGGGTTCAGGCCGTCGATCGCGCGGTGCTGGGCCAACGGATTACCGGAATACCGGCCGGTGGTCAGCAAGGCCGAGGACCAGAAGTCAGTCATCCGGTCGAGATGGACGTCCCAGTCCTCCACGTGGGCCTCGAACACTGGCCCGATCCAGTCATCCCGACGTGCCCGGCGGTAGAATTCCACGACGACCGCGCGGATCTGGTCCTCAGTGATCCCCGCGGCATTCGCCTGCGGGACGCCGCGTCCTTCCGTCAAGGGAAGGCCGTATCCATAACGGCGCGTCGAGGGTGGTTCGATCCGCTCGCGAGGACTCGATTGAAGTTCCATGCCGATGTTCCTTTGCTCACTCGGGCCGTGATTGGCGGGACACCGTGACCGATTCCATCCAGTAATCCGGCAACCCCGGCTTCGTCTCTCGGAGAATCTCGACGATCGCCCGACAATCCTCCGCGGTGAGATCGAAGGTCCTCCTCCCCGGCCCCCTGGTCGCCGAGGATCTCCCAGAGTCGGCGATAGACGTGGTCCTTCACCTCAACGGGCAGGGAATCGAAGGCCCGAGAGTAGATCAGGTAGCTGCATGGGTATTTGAACAATCGGGTGTTCAGGTCGAAGTCGCGGAGAGACCGCCCCTTTGAGTCTCGGGGCCCGCGTTCGGCGAAGTCGGATGCGAAGGAGGACGTGCCCTCGATGCGGCCCGTCAAGGGCGTTTCCTCTCCAAAGAGCATGTACTGGACGACCTCTTCACCGACGTTTCGGATGCGGGACCGCGCGCTCTCGGACGGCTCGTTGGCCGGCTGGCCGAGCGCCTTGTTCATCTCACGCTCGTAGTGCAGGGCCATGCGCGTCTCCAATTCCGCACGGGCCAGACGGTTGAGCATGCCGACCTGGTGCTCGAGTGTCATCAGGGCGACGATGTCGCTGTCCGGCCTCAGATACATCCCGATCGTCAGCCGGTCTTTCAAATCGGTCACGTCCACACCGTCGGCATTGTCTCTTGCCTCGACTCGCCGCGATCCTTCACTGATCATGTTCCCCAGGTGCATCTGGCCGCTGCTGGTGCCGGTGACGTACCAGCCCCCCCAGCGCTCGGCGAGCGGGCTCGTATGGTCGGTGCGGAACGACCCGCTGGAAAGCAGCGGTAGGCCTTGCCGATCCACATACAGCGAGCGGACAAGGTGCCCGGGAATTCCTTGATTGGCCGAGGAACTGTGACAGAGCAGGCAAGAATCGGTCTGCCGCATCGGGGCCGGCTTTTCCTCCTCGAACTGGTCGAGCGTGTAGAAAACCGTGCCAAGATTGTCGTCCGCCGCCGAGATCTCGAGTACCTGGCCTCGGAGACAGAACCCGACCAGCACATCATCATTGAAATAAATCGCCCTTGGGGTCTTGGGCGAAATGCGCTCGCGTTGCATGCTTGTTTTGGAGAAGACGAGCACCTGCGACGATTCGGGTATGTCGAGGGCGCGGAGCAGCGACCGGAGATAGCCGTGCTCCGAGCCGTATTCGAGCGACACCTCCCCCCGATCAAGGCGTTCCTGGAGATCCGTGACCGCATTTTGGGGCGTGGCCACGCTATAATTGATCGGGTCGCGCTCGATCTCCTGGCCCGACACCGTCGCGGCCAGGCCGGCCGACCATCCGACCAGAACGACGCCGAGACATCGGCCCCACCGGAACACGGCGCCGCCACGGGCTGAAATCGGCTGAGCATTTGCCATCGATCGGCCTCGTCCGCACTCTTGGAAGGATGTGTGATCCGCCCGGTCCCAGGGCTCCGGATCGCAGGAAACTCTCCGGCTTCGTCGCCCCCTCTTTTAATTTGCATTCAGAATGCATATTATTCGAAACAGGGCGTTTGTCAATGGGCCGCCCGCCATTTCCCACGCGACCCAGTCTTGCGAGGCGTCTCCGTGCATCTGACCCAGTTCTCGGACTACAGCTTGCGACTGGCGATCTACCTCGCCTGCCATCCCGAGCGGTTGGTCTCGGTCGACGAGATCCGTCGGGCGTTCGGAATTTCGAGACACCACCTGGTCAAGGTGGCCCAGACGCTCACGGACCTGGGCATCGTCGACGCCCAGCGCGGTCGTGGTGGCGGCATGCGGCTCGCGGTTCGCCCGTCGGAGATCAACGTCGGCTGGCTAATTCGCCGGACCGAGCCGCATCTCGAACTCGTCGAATGCTTCAACAACGAGACCAATACGTGCCCGATCGCCCCGGCCTGTGGGTTGAAGCATACGCTCCAGCGTGCCCAGCAGGCGTTTTTGGGGGTCCTCGACGAGTATTCGCTCGACGAACTCGCGATCCGGCGGGCCGAATTGTCTTTCCTGCTGGAACGCTCGCTACGGCGGGCGGGGGCCGAACTCGCGACCCGGGACGAAGGATGACCACCGGGGTCAAAAAAAAGCGAGCCATCTCGTTCGAGATGGCTCGCTGAGCTCCCCGACTAGGACTCGAACCTAGAACCTAGCGGTTAACAGCCGCTCGCTCTACCGATTGAGCTATCGGGGATCGAATACCCAGGATTATAGAAGCATTTCCCGACAAAACAAGGGCAATTGACCCCGAACACAGCCCGCCAGGCCTCGAAGGCGGGCGTGTCGGTGGGGTCGGCGGGAGATTCAAGCGTCCGGGCGAATGGGGTGAGCTGCATGGCTCAGCTTGTCAGGCTTCGTTCTTTCGTTCCGGACTTCTCATGTTGCTCCACGGCCTTCTCGAGCAGGCCGACGATCAGGGCATTCAGGGAGGCCTTGTCTTCCTTCGCCCAACTGGCCAATTGCTCGTGCAAGGCGGGTGGCATACGGATCTGGAAATGAACCACGGTTTCCGGCATGGAGGGCTCTCCTTGAGAAGAAGGGCGATGGAAGAGAGTTGCGGCCATCACCGCGGCACGGCTTCCGACCCGAAGGACGGATGCGAGCGTGTATTACGATTCTAACCTGCGAATTCGCCACGGCCTAGTTTTTTCCATCCCGTATCCCGTCCATGTTGACGTTGATGCTGTCGTTGCTTGAACGTCGAGATGATGTCCGTCCTGAGACTGCCCAAGAAATTCTGAAAAAAATCGACCGCCCCTGGGCAACGGCGATTCGCTTGACTAGAACAGAGACATCGACTGTATCGAAAAATCGATACGTCCAAGAGCGGACGACCCCGCGGGCCGCTTGCGTCAACTGGGCGGAAGGCGTGAGCAACTCACCTTGGGGGTGGGAGCCTGTCGGGGCCGTTATCAACCGGGGGCCCACCAGGCGGTGATGCTGTCTGGTGTGGTCCCCGGTTCGATGATCTCCGGGATCGAAACCCTGGCTCGTGTCTGGGAAACGCCCATTGTCGGGCAACTGGAAAGCGTTCGTGGATCTCGTGGCGGTTCACTGGGCAAGCCAGCCACCGTCCACCACCAGGCTTGTGCCCGTGATGTAGCTGCCGGCCTCGGAGGCGAGCATCAGTAGGGGGCCGGCCAGCTCCTCGGGACGGCCCCAGCGCCCCAGGGGAACCCGGTCGGTGTACCAGCGGCGCGCGTCCGGGTCCGGGTGCAGTTGCGACGTCAACGGCGTCTCGAAGGGGCCGGGCAACAAGGCATTGACGGTCACTCCGTAAGGAGCCAGGTCGAGGGCCATGGCCCGGGTCAGTCCGAGAAGTCCGGCCTTGCTGGCACTGTAGACATCTCGTTCCGACCGGCTGACCGCGCCGAAGACCGAGCTGATGTGGATGACGCGCCCCCAGCCATTCAGCTTCATCGGACCGACGAGCGCACGACTCGAGCGCCATCGGCCCGGTCAGGTTCACGGCGAGAACCCGGTCCCAATCCTCGTCGCTGACCTCGCCGATTGGCGCGATCAAGTTCGTCCCGGCGTTGTTGACGAGAATGTCGATCTTGCCGAAGGCACCCAACGCCTGTTCGGCGAGTCGAGAAACTTGCCGGCGATCGCCAAGATCCGCGACGAACCAAGCCCCGCGTGACTGCGTGCCCTCGAGGATCGATGGCAGAACGACCTTCAATTCCTCCTCGTTCCGAGAGCAGACGACGACGTCCGCGCCTGCCTGCGCCAGGGCGCGCGCCATGGCCTCGCCCAGCCCCTTGCTGGCGCCGGTCACCAGCGCCACGCGACCCGACAGGTCAAACCGGTCCTTGCTCATGACGTTGTGCTCCCGTGGGGCGGGGGATCGTTCCTCGACGCCAGTTTGGACGAACCGACATGAGATCGCCAGCTCCTGTCGCCGGGTGAAACGCCATTCCAGGATCAGACTTCCGGGAGGGCGAGGCTCCGGTCGAGCTTCCAGGATGGACGGCTCGGCCGGAGCCTCGCCCTCCCGGTTCTGGGGTCACATCGAATACGATTGAATGCCCCCGTCGGCGGTCGAACTCCCCGCGCGAAGAAGAAGACGCCCCGAGGGCAAGAACCCTCGGGGCGCGTGTGATGACGAAAGGTCGCGGTCATGGCCCTCGTGGATCGGAGGACGCAGGCCCGACTCGACTCGCATGACGGCTCAGAACCCGCCCGGGGGAGGGCTCGTCATGATCTCGGCATCGCTGTTCGCACCGGTCGGAACCCGGGGAGCCTGGCCCCGGTGGAGCAGGGTGTCGGAGGCTTCGCGGTCGATGGCCTCCACACGACCCGGTACCGACTGACCGTAGCTGTACCCGAGGTAGGCCAGTAGCCGTGCGATCGCAATGGGACGGACCCCGCGGTTCTGCGCGTCCTCCAGAACCTGGCTCTTCTTCTGCAGCCATTCCGTCGTCTCGGTACCGGGGAATTCGCCTGAGCGGCCGGTGGGTGGACGTAGCGGATCGCGATCGTCCAGCACGTAGAACGTGGTCGTGCCGGTGATCTTACCGGTCTCCGGTCCGGTCCCTGGCGGCGGGAGGTCGTAGTCGATGACGCCGCCGGCCTGGCGGATCAGCCGCTTGAGGTCCTCCCGGTCGTCGGCCCCGTTCTGATCCATGTCGATCTTGCCGATCAGCGCGAACCGCTTGGGACGATCGGCGCTCCAGGCGGCCGAGTAGACGAAGTCGTTGTTGCGAATCGGGTCGCTCGGGGTGTTGGTCTTGACGATCCGGGCGAGGCTGTCGTTGCTGTTGACGCGGACCAGCTCGATGACCCCCTTCGGCTTGTCGGTTGGCAGGCCCACGGCGTTGCGGTCGAAGACCGAGAACTGCATCCGCTCCCGGGCGCCCTGCTGCCGGCCGAGGGTCGTGCGGACCTCACTGCGGACGTAATCGACAAAGACGATCCGGCCATCGGGGACGTCCATGATCTCCTCGTCCTTCTCGACCTGCCGACGCCACTCGGTGAGTTGGGCAAGCAACTCGGTGCGTTGTCGCTTGAAATCATCGGTGTCGCGGGCGATCTGGGTCTCCAGTTCGGTGATCTTGTTCTGCTGCTGGGCCACGAGCGTCTGGAACTCGCCCACCTGGTTGACCAGGCTCATTCGCTCCTGCTCGTGCTGAGCGTGTTCGTCCTGGAGGTCGGCGTTGGCCTGGCGAACCTTTTCCAGCTCAACCTGAAGTTGCTGCGCGATTCTCCTGATTGACCGCGTTGAGCGAGGTGTGCAAGTCCCCGTTATCGAGCACCAGGGCCGTCGTGAGCTGGGTCATGTTGTCGACCAGCAACGCCATCCGTTCCCGGGTCGACTTGAAGGTGCCGTTGGGGTCCTGGATGATCTGGTTGATCGTCTGCCCCGCCGCGTTGCCGAGCGACTCGACCTTCTGGGCATCGCCCCCCGCGGTGCGATACTCGTTGAGCGTCGTGGCGACGGCCTGGTTCATCTGGTTGAGCGAATCCACGAAGGCCTGCTGGTCCTTCTGGACGGCCGCCTTCAGGGTCTCGAACTCCTCGTACTTGTCGTACCCGGCGATGCGCTGGAGTTCTTCGAGCTGTCGGGTCGCCTGGTCGGCGGCCTGGTTGGCGGTATTGGCCTTGCTCTGGGCGTCGGCGAGCTTTGCCGCGTTCTCGGACGCCTGGGAAAAGCCGAAATACGTCGTCACGGCCAGGACCACCGTGAGCGTCACGAACGACGCCACGGCGATCTTCAGGCCTTGGTTCTCGTTGGCGGCTGCCATGGATGAAGGCTCCCGACGACGGGCCCGCGCCCGAGTCCGATCAGAACCGAGGGCGGCGCACCGATGATCTTAGCTAGAATATGACACACAGAGGTGGGATGGGCCCCGGAATCGCCGAGCAAGACTGAGACGTGGCGTCGAGTGAGTTCCTCTAGGACCCGACATTCTCACGCAATTGTAAGGGACGACTACGCAACGGTCAAACGGACGCGAGCGATCGACCAGGGGCATTCCACGGTTCAACCCGGCACCGTCACCGGGAGTGCGAGGCCCACACCAGGTCGCCCATCCCGAGTCCCGGAACCCCGACCCTGGCATGACCCTGAGCTGTTGACCGAGCAGACGGCGAACCGGCCCCGGGAATGCCCGACCCTGATTCGACGTCGCCAGAAGCGGGAAAGTTCAATCCGGCGCGCAAATATAACACGATGATCGATCCTGACGGTCGAGTCGCCCCGGTTACGCCCTTGACCAGCGCCCGACTCGGGCCATCATGGAGCGAACACCGGCGGCGACCCGGGCGAACCCCGCGCCCGTCGGTTACGGCCCATCCCACGGATCCGCTTCCATGACCGAACGGCCGACGCTCTACGTCATCGACGCCTTCTCGTTCATCTTCCAGGTCTTCCACGCGATCCCCGCGATGGCCGGGCCGGCCGGACAGCCGACGAACGCCGTGTTCGGGATCTTCCGGGACCTGCAGAACCTGTTGAAGAACCGCCGCCCCGACTACATCGCCGCGGCCTTCGATGGCGCCGGTCGCGTGTTTCGCTCCGATCTCTTCGAGGACTACAAGGCCCAGCGCAAGGAGATGCCCGAGGACCTTCGTCCTCAGATCGACGTCATCCGGCGGGTCTTCGATGGGTTCCGCGTGCCGGTCCTGCTCCAGCCCGGTTTCGAGGCGGACGACCTGATCGCCACCCTGGCACGCGTCGGTGAACAACGTGGCCTCGACGTCTTCATCTGCACGGCCGACAAGGACGCACGCCAGCTCCTGACCGACCATATCAAAATTGTCAATTTGCGCAAGGATTTGATCCTGGACGTTGCCGGCTTGCGTGCGGAATGGGGGGTCGCGCCGTCCCAGGTGGTCGACTTGTTGGCCCTGACCGGCGACGCGGTCGACAACGTACC
The DNA here is from genome assembly GCA_963779675.1 of uncultured Isosphaeraceae bacterium. GTDB lineage: Bacteria > Planctomycetota > Planctomycetia > Isosphaerales > Isosphaeraceae > CAVZZM01. Next base: position 1,547,928 of record CAVZZM010000003.1, on the reverse strand, counting down.
GGGAGTCCCCGGCATCGGCCTGAAGACCGGCGCCAAATTACTTGAGGAATTCGGTGATCTGGACTCCCTGCTAAACAACACCGACAAGGTGAAGGGCAAGAAGGGGGAGGCCCTGCGCGAACACGCCGAGACCGCCCGACGGGGACGCTCCCTGATCGCCCTGCGCGAGGACGTCCCCATCGAACTCGACTGGGAGGCCCTGAAGTTCAGCGGCTATGACGCCCCCGCCCTCAAGGCGCTGTGCATTGAGTGCGGGTTCCATCGCTTCCTCGACGAGATCGTCGACGAGAAAAAACCCGAAACTCCCTGGCAGGTCGATGGTTACGTCGCCGTGGCGACGCCTGAAGCGTTCCGCGAATTCGTGGCCAACCTCAAAACTCAGAAGAAGTTCAGTGTCGATACCGAGACGACCTCGCTCGACCCCCTACGCGCCGAGCTGGTGGGACTGTCGTTCTCCTGGAATGAGGGGGAGGCGTTCTACGTCCCGGTTCGCGGCCCGATGGGGAGCCAGGTGCTCGACACCGCCGAGACGCTCGCGGCCTTGAAGCCGATCCTGGAAGATCCGGGGGTCGAGAAGGTTGGTCAGAACCTCAAGTACGACATGCTCGTCCTGAGACGTTACGGCGTCCACATTGGCGGTCCGATCACCGACACCATGGTCCTGAGCTACCTGCTCGAGAGCGGCGAGCGGAACCACAACCTCGACGAGCTGTCCCGGCGGCTGCTCGACCACACGATGATCCCGATCGCCACGTTGATCGGCAAAGGCAAGGCCCAGCTCCACATGGATCAGGTCGACATCGACCAGGTCACCGCCTATGCCGGCGAGGATGCGGACGCCGCCTGGCGGCTGGAGGCGGTTCTCACGCCGAGGGTCCGGGAGGAAGGGTTGTGGGGCCTGTATGCCGACCTTGAACGACCGCTCATCTCGGTCCTGGCCGGCATGGAGGCCGTCGGCGTCAAGGTGGACGTGGCGCGATTACGACAGCTTTCCGAGGAGTTCGCCACCCGGCTTGAGACGATCAAGGTGGACATCCACGACCAGGTGGGTCGCGAGTTCAACATCGCCTCGGCCCCGCAGCTCCGCCAGGTGCTGTTTCACGAGCTGAAACTGCCGTCGCTCAAGAAGACCCCGAAGGGAGAGCCGAGCACCGACGCCGAGGTTCTCGAAGAACTTGCGGGGCGGCATCCGCTGCCCCGTTTGATCGTGCGACACCGACAGCTCGAAAAGCTCAAGGGCACTTACATTGACGCCCTCCCGCTTCTCGCACATGAGGACGGCCGGGTCCACGCGTCCTTCAACCAGGTCGTCGCCGCGACCGGCCGGCTCAGTTCCAGCGACCCGAACCTCCAGAACATCCCGGTCCGAACCGAGGATGGTCGCCAGATCCGCCAGGCGTTCGTGCCGGGCTTCCCCGGCTGGTCGTTGTTGACGGCCGATTACTCCCAGATCGAATTACGTATCCTGGCCCACTTCTCGAAGGACCCGCGACTGGTCGAGGCGTTCGCCGAGGACAAGGACATTCACTCCGTCGTCGCCTCCGAAATCTTCCATGTACCCGAGGCTGAGGTCACGTCCGAGCAGCGTCGTATGGCCAAGACGGTCAACTTCGGCGTGATTTACGGATTAAGCGGCTATGGCCTGGCGGCCCGGCTCGGGATCGCCCGCGCCGAGGGGGACGCCTTCATCGAGGCGTACTTCCGGGAGTACACAGGGGTCGAGACGTTCATCCGTTCGACCTTGACGAAGGCGAAGGAGGCCGGTCGGGTCGAGACGATTCTCGGGCGCCGTCGGGCCGTCAGCGGCGTCAAGAACACCGACAGGATGCGAACTCAGCCCGAACGGATCGCTGTCAACGCCGTCATCCAGGGTTCCGCCGCCGACCTGATCAAACGCGCGATGCTGGCCGTTGACCGCCGCCTGCGAGACGACGGTCTTCAGGCCCGCATGCTGCTCCAGATCCACGACGAGCTCGTCTTCGAGGCCCCTGACGCCGAGGTTCCCGCCCTCGCCGAGCTTGTCCGGCACGAGATGAACACCGCCATCACCTTCGACGTACCGCTGAAGGTGGACATCGCCGTCGGACCGAACTGGTTGGATGTCGAGGACCTGGACGCAACCTCCTGACCCTCCGCAGACGGACGACCTTGATGGCGATCGACGCGCCGGACTACGTCACGCTTTCGGCCATGATCACGCCGGCCCTGTTCATGACGGCCAACGGGTCGCTGGTCATCTCGACATCCAACCGGATGTCCCGGGTGGTGGACCGCATCCGCGTCCTGAACGACCTGATGGACGCCCTCGCTCGGGGGACGACGACTCTCGACTTCCCGGCCGAGCGCCAGATGCATCTCGACGACCAGCTTCGCCGACTGGAACGCCGCGGGAACCTCATCCGTGTCTCGCTCATCCTGCTCTACATGGCCCTCGGCACCTTCCTGGCGACGAGCCTCGCGATCGGCCTCGACATTCTGCTGAACCACGCGGTCGTGATGCTGCCGACATCGCTGGCGATCATCGGCGTGTGTTTGCTGTTCGGGGCCTCGCTGGGCCTTGTCCGCGAGGCGCTCGAAGCCCTGCGCAGTAACCACCTTGAGGTCCGTTTTTTCAGGGAACTCCGTCGCCGTCGCGCCCACACGGCGGCCGCCTCCCCGCCCGAGTCACCCTCGTCGGTGGACCGTTGAGTGAACTCGTTGAGACGAGGTGGTGCGGCGGAAGCTCCCGGCCGGGTCATCCAGTACCACGAGAGGTCCGGACCACGTTGACCACGTAACCATGTGTTACCACGTTCGACGTGCAGTTTTCGCTTGAATCCCTCCTCCGACAGGATCATGATGAGTCCATCCTGTCGAACCAACCAGGGTTCGCCGGGGGCACTCGTCACTGTTCCCGTCACGCTCCTTGCATCCATTCGCCTGGAGGCTGTTATGATCCACGGCCGTCGGATGAAGGTCGCCGTCGTGCTGTTGTTCTCGCTCGTCGTCTCATCGCTAGCGGTCCTCTCGGGGCCGTTACACGAAGGGGACGACCAGATCCCGCCCTCGACGCGTCCGAAGGGAAACGGCCCGCGCACCTCTCAGGCCGTGACCATGCCGCCGGGCTTGATCGCGCTGGAGATCACCTTCGGCCTTGAGGAGCCTCGTCCCACGACCTGGGCCGGAGAGATCCAGACCACTGAGGGTCGAGTCGCGTCCCTGGAGGTTCTGGAAGGCGCCGAGGGGCCGCGGGTGGACGGGGCGAAATTCAGTCTCCAGACAAAGGCCCAGCCTCCGGCGAAGAAGCAGACGAAGAAGCAGGCCCGCCAGAAGCAAGCATCGCGGGAGCATCTCGCGGTCCTCCGCGCCCTGCTGGATGCCCCACCCTCGGCGACGGTCACGATCACGACGGGCCGCGCCCCGATCGAGGTCCGGTTGGCCGATCTCGAAGCCGGCCGCCCGATGACCTTCCTCGACGGTCAAGTTTCCGTCTCGAGATCGCTCCCCTCGACCCGTCTGACCGGCCCCGACACCGAAGACGATTATCCCTCGGTCGCCCGGGGGGCTGATGGCACCGTCTGGATGGCGTATGTCGAATATCATCCCGAACGGTTTCGGCTCGACGATCGCGTCGCCCCCGAGGACTATGACGAGGTGCTCATCCCCACCACCAATGGCGATCGCATTCGCCTGCGAAGCTACGATGGCCAGTCCTGGCCCGGCGCTCGACGTCACCGACGGCCAGCTTGACGTCTGGAGGCCCACTGTCACCGTGGACGATGATGGCGTGGTCCACGTCGCCTGGGCGCAGCAGGTCGACGAAAACTGGGACATCTACCATCGGGCCTACACGCCCGGCCGCGACGGGGCCGACGGATCGTGGAACGACGTGACCCGGCTGACCGACGCGCCCGGCACGGACTTCCACGTCGTCTCGACGCTTGACTCGGAGGGACGCGTCTGGCTGGCCTGGCAGGCCTGGCGCGATGGCGATTACGACATACACGTTCTCGGCCCCGACCTCGAGGGCACCCCGAAGCCGATCACCGACAACGACGCGAACGACTGGAGCCCGGCCCTCGCCGCCGACAACCGGGGGAACGTCTACGTCGCGTGGGACACCTACGAGGCGGGGAATTATGACGTCTATCTCCGCAACGTCGCGACGGACGCCGAGGCCCTCCGCGTGGCCGACTCCCCGCGGTTCGAGGCCCGTCCCAGCTTTGCGTGCGACCGCGACGGCCGGCTCTGGATCGCCTACGAACAGGGCGACGTCGAGTGGGGCAAGGATTACTCCAACGATACGCCCGAGCGTGTCCCGGTCGAGAACGGCGGCTACGCCCTCTACATCAATCGCACAGTTCGGCTGAAGTGCCTCGACGGCAAGGGTAGCCGGTTGCAGGAGCCCGAGGCCCAGGTCGAGGCGATGCTGGCGGACGCCCTGGGACGTAATGTCAGCTTGCCTCGCCTGAGTGTCGATGAAGCCGGGGCCCTCTGGATGCTGGTCCGGCACCACCCCCTCGCCTCGGGCGCCGGTGAAGTCTGGGTCAGTTCGGCGACGCGGTTCGACGGTTCGAGCTGGTCGAGCCCGATGGAGTTGCCGGAAAGTCGGGGATTGCTGGACAACCGACCGGCCCTCGTTCCACTCTCCAGCGAGGGTATCCTGGTCGTCCGCAGCAGCGACGACCGCATTCGCACGGCGAATCGAGACCAGGCCGACCTGTTCGCGAGCGTCCTGGGTGTTGGTGAATCAACCAAGCCCGGCGCAATGAACCTCGTCGCCTCTCGTCCGGCCCCGGCGGCCGACAAGGAATCAGTCCACCCTAATGAGGGCGAGGACATCGCCCGGATGAGGGCATTCCGGGTGGAGGTCGGCGGCAAGTCGTTGCGGTTGCTCCGGGGCGAATTTCACCGACACACGGAACTCACCTCGCACCGCGACCAGGACGGCTTGCTCGAAGATAGCTGGCGGTACGCCCTCGACGCCGCCGACCACGACTGGATGGGCAACGGCGACCACCTCAACGGTTTCGGTTACGAGTACCTGTGGTGGCTGGTCCAGAAGATGACGGACTTCCATCATCATGCCCCAAACTTCGTGGCTGCCCAGACTTACGAACGGAGTGCCCGTTATCCGAACGGCCACCGCAACGTCATCCTTCCGAAACGCGGCATCCGGCCCCTTCCGTTCGGCGACCTGACTGGCACCCCCGAGGAAGGGACGCCCGACACGAAGGAGCTGTACCAGTATCTGAAGCACTTCGGCGGCATGTGCGCGTCCCACACCAGCGGAACCAGCATGGGGACCGACTGGCGGGACAACGATCCCGAGGTCGAGCCGGTCGTTGAAATCTACCAGGGACACCGACACAACTACGAGCACGCCGGCGCCCCCCGTTCTCCCACGGCGGAAACGCAGATTGGCGGCTTCGAGCCCGCGGGGTTCGTCTGGAACGCACTCGAGAAAGGCTACCGGCTTGGCTTTCAGAGTTCGAGCGACCACGTCAGCACCCACCTGAGCTACGCCGTCCTTCTGACCGACGACGCGAGCCGCCAGGGAGTCATCGACGCCTTCAAGAAGCGCCACTCCTATGCCGCCACGAATAACATCATCCTGGTGGTCCGTTCCGGCGATCAGCTCATGGGCGATGCGTTCGAGACGACCCGTCCGCCCACGCTCCAGGTCAAGGCCGTTGGAACGACGGCGATCGCCCGGCTGCACGTCATCCGCGACAACCGTTACGTGCTCAGCACCGAACCCGGCCAGCGCGACGTGGACTTCACCTACACCGACGACGACGCGAAGCCGGGCGAGTCGCACTACTACTACGTCCGCGTGGAGCAAGCTGACAGCAACCTCGCCTGGGCCTCCCCCATGTGGATCACCTACAAGAAATGAGCGCCGTCGACTTCAGGGTGTATCGTGGCGCATCGAGCCGGAAGACCTGGCCTCCGCGCGTGCCCGGCCCAGGTCGTCCCTCGTGTTGAGGTTCCGGATCGTGCGAAGGTCGGGGTCGAGGTCGCGCAGCTCGTCGGCCTCGACCATTCGCACCGTCAATCGTTCGGAAAGGCGCCGCAACCGAAGGTCCCTGGACGCGAGCAAGTCCGCGGCGACCGGCAGGACCGCGCCCCGCCGATAGATCGCCGAGAGCGGCTGGCTCCTGCCGTCAACGTGGGGCATCGCCGCATCGGCGGCGCCGATCAAGCTGACGAGTCGCTCGATCCAACCTCGTGCCAGGAAGGGCGCGTCGGTCGCGGTCACGTAACCGAACTCGACGTGAGGGGGCAGGGCGGCTAACCCGGCCACCAGCCCCTGGAGCGGTCCGAGATTGGGGATGGGATCGCGAACCAGGAGGACGCCTGACGGGATTGGCGGGAGTTCCTGATCCGGGGCCGCGACGACGACCACCGGCCGGGCCTCGGCACCGACTTGCCGGACCACGCGATAAAGAAGGTGCTCTCCATCGAACTTGATCCACGCCTTCGGGCGGCCCATCCGACGGCTCCGCCCTCCACACAGGATGATCGCGCCGGGGGCCATCGGAACCTCCTGGAACTGGCTGGGGCCTCGTGATCGCGTGTTGCCGGTGGCCCGGTGTGTCCTGTTGGTTTCGCGCGGCGTCGAACCTGGATCGGTTCCGTCCCGCGGCCTTCAACGATACCATGACAGACCACCAGAGTGGCGGACGAGGCGTGTCGATGGATGCGTCCCTGCCGCTCGGGCTTGCTCGGGACGTCTCGGAAATGCCTTTTCCTGGCGAAATCGCTCCGTGGTGGGTTCTCCGTCTCGCATTGAGCGGCATTGTGGCGGGCGTTTGCGGAACGTCGGTCCTGATCGGCGGGATCGGTGTCGACGAGGACCGTCGGTTACTGAAGCTCGGGGTTCCCTGGTCGTTCGCCCTGGTGGTTCTCTGCCTTGTTCTGATGTTGACGTCGATCTCAACCCAGGGCAATCCCTTCGTGCCCCTGGGTTCCGTCAACTTCAGGGAGCCCGTCGCGGACGTTCTCGTGTGGGCCGATGCGGTTCCGCCGGACGTCTGGCTGCTTCTGGTTTTGACGGTCCTGTCGGTTCTCCTCTCCCGTTCCGGTCAACCCACTCAGGGAAGGGGCAAAGGTTGGCTCGTCGCCGGCTTGCGAACCCTGGCGCTGGGGGCGGCCATCCTGGTGGGATCAACCCTCAGTCTTCAACTCGATTCTCGCCACGGCTCGCTCTGGCCGGATTCCACCTGGATCGCCGCGCTGTCGCTGGGCTCGGCGACATTGATGGGGTTGGCCTGCCATGTCCTTCGCGGGTCACGACAGCGAAACCGCCGGGCTGTGGTCAGGCGCCTCGAGTCGTTCGACCGGGCGGCGCTGGCCCTCCAGGGGGCATGTCTCCTGGGCCTGGGGCTGACGCTGTTCGGCAACGCGACACTCGCGCTGGGTCGCTGGCCGGGCGTCTTGATCCCGGCGTTCGTCGTCCCGGTTGGTGGGCTCTTGCCGATCAGCCTTCGATGGCTGGCCGGCGAACGCGGTTCCGTGGTGGCGGCACTTCTGGTCCTGATCGGCGCGGTCGCGCTGCGGGCCGCCCTGGTGGGAACCCCCGGAGCGCTGCTCGTGCCGCGTTGAGAGCTGCCTCCGGGTTTCAGGGGATCGGATAGCCCAGACCTCGAAGGATCGTCGTCAGCGCGATCAACGGGAGTCCTGTGATCGCGGAATGGTCCCGGGCCTCGATCCCCTCAAACAGGACGATCCCGCGCGATTCCAGTTTATACGCCCCGGCGCAGTCGTCGGGACGGTCCGCGGCGACGTAGCGGGCGATCTCCTCGGGAGTCAACGGTCGCATGTGTAGTCGAGCGACATCGGTATGGGCCTCGATCTTCCCATCGTGCCAGACTGCGAGGGCCGTGATCAGTTCGTGAGATTTGCCCACCAGCTCTCCAAGTTGCCGCTCCGCGCTGGCCAGATCACCGGGCTTGCCGAGGATGCGGCCCTCGAACGCGACGAGCTGGTCAGAGCCGATGAGCGTCGCATTCGGTTCGATCGCGGCGAGGCTGGTCGCCTTGGCCTCCGCCAGCCGGGCGGCGAGAATCTGGGGCGGCAGTGCGCCGAGCGACCGCTTCAACTCGTCCTCCACGACCTCGGGGGCCAGACAACGAAACGGCAGGCCGAGACGTTCGAGCAACGTCCGACGATATCGTGAGGTGCTGGCCAGGATCAGGTCCATTCGGAACCTCTCGAAAACCGCGATCCGACAACAATTCCCGGCAGCCCGCCCGCCTGGTTCTGGGGCCGGCGACGGCAGTCCGTTCGTTCTCAGGGTTTCGAGGGAGTCGACGCCTCCTCCGAAGCTGGAGTTGCCGTCGATGGCCGATCCTTTATCCCCCCCTTATCGGTCAGCCTGTGAGCAAGCGACAGGCACGCGGGCAAGAGGAGCAGGTTCCCCACGGAGCTGCCGAGGGTCGCGATCCCGACCATCGTGCCGAAATTGGAGAACGGCACAAACTCGCTGAACCGAAGGACCGCGAAGCCGATCCCGACGGCCAGGCTCGAGAGCAGCACGCCCGGCCCCGTGACGGAGTAGCTCGCGAACAGGCTCTCGCGGAAACTTTCCCCCCGCAACCGGTACTTGCGGTACTGGAGCAGGCAGTGAAAGGTGTCGTCGACCGAGAGCCCCAGTGCGACCGAGGCGATCAGCGCCGTCGCCAGGTCCAGCTTGATCTCACGCCAGCCCATCAGACCGAGCACCATCGCGACCGCGAGAAGACTGGGAAGGATCGCCAGCAACGCCAGGCTGAGCCGGCGAAATGCCAGGGTCAACATGATCAGGATTCCCCCCAGCGACCAGGCGAACGCGGTCCACTGGGTCGCGATGATCCCCCGGGTCGTCTGGGTCAGCAGATACGACATTCCGGTCAGATAGGCGGAGCCACCGAAGATCGCCTGAGCCTCGGATTCCGCCCGGGCGAAGATGGCGGCCTTCGACCCGGCGGGTTGCTGCTCCGGGACACGCACGACGGCACGGGCGCAGCCCTCCTCCGGGTTCCAGAAGCTACGGAGCAACTCGCCCTGCGGCGAGGCGGCGATCAGATCGAGTTTCAAGGCCAGGGCGTCGTCGGCCCGATCGGGTGCCAGGGCCGCCAGCTTGCCCTCGGGGTCCAGCACGGTGGCCAGGGAGATCACCCTGGCCACCGGGCCTACCTGAATCCGTCCCAACGTCTCGGACTCGATCGTCGCGACCTTGCGGCCCATCGTCCGGGTTTTCTCGAGGCTCGCCATGTCGAGTGTTTCACCCGCGGGCACCACCAGGGAGACGAGCCCGATTCCCCCGAGTCGGCCCTCGACGAAGTGATAGTCCTGGACCACGCGCGTCTCGGGCTTGAAGGCGTTGATGTAGTTTGATTCGAACGTCAACCGGGGCATTCCGAGTGATAGCGGTAACACGATCGCCAGTACTGTCAGCACGATCGCCACGGGACGCCTGTAGACCCAGTGCGTTACGCGGCTCAGCGCGAGGTTGACCCGGTTGATCGATCCCGGCCGGACCGGGACCTCCAGGCGGAACGGCGGATGCATCGCGATCGGCGAGATGATCAGCGTCAGCAACGACGCGAACAGGGTGCAGACGCGCCAGCACGGCCCCGAACTGGCGAACGGGGACGACGTTGCTGCTCAGCAACGCCCCGTAGCCGACGGCCCCGGTCAGTGCCGTCCAGACGATGGGTGTCGAGACGCTCCGGATCGTCTCGACCGCCGCGCGGTCGCGGTCGAGGTTCTTGCCGGAGGTCCTCCCGGAAGTGGATGGCCAGATGGCTGGCCGCCGGCATCGTCAGGACGATGATCTGCGCGACCAGGGGCCCACCCGACAGCGACAGCCGCAACCCCAGGCTGCCCAGGACGTGTTCGGCCGCCAGCCAGATCGTCCAGCCCGCCAGGATCGGCACGATGGCCCACCAGAGGCTCTGCGTGGCGGTCAGGGTGACAAGCCCGATCAGCGTCATCCCGACCATGGCGAGCCGACGGCCGTCGGCCTCGATCGCCGCGAAACCGTCGGCCAGCAAGCACCGGCGGCCCGACCAGGGCCGGCGGTTCCAGGCCATGCCGCTGCGGCGAACGTGTCGGCGGCGAGTCTCAGAGCGGCGAGCGTGTCGCGCGGCTCCTGCTCGCCCATCCCGGCCAGCCGGACGACGATCGCCGTGCTCGTTCCGGTCGCGTCCACGACGGTCCCTTCGAGGAGCGGGTGGGTGGTGATCTTCTCGATGAGGCCGGCTCGATCCTCCGGCGACGCCAACCGGATCGCGCCGCCGACGGTCAGCGAGTCGACCGCGGTCGGATCGAGCTTCGCTGCGGCCGTCGTCAACAGGGCCTTCGCCCCGGTGCGGAGGAAGCCCGGCAGGGACTCGATGCGAACGAGTTCGTCGTCGATCCTCCAGAACAAGGGCATCGCGTCGAGCGATTGCACCGACACGACCGGCCCGATCCGGTCCGGCCCGATCGCCGCCGCCAGTTCGGCGACGCGATCCATCCCCTCGGGGGTCAGCAATTCCGGGTCGTCGTAGGCCACGAAAACGAGGTTATCGTTCCCGAACAGCTTCGAGGCGCGGCTGTAGTCGATGACGACTGGGTCGTCCTCGGCGAAAAACGACTGGAGCGATTGCTCGTACTGCACGCGCTCGCCGAAAAGGATCAGCAGGACCAGCGCGATGAGGACGCCGAAGAACGAGACCAGGCGGGTACCGATCAGCAAGCGTATCACGGCGTCCTCGATGCAGGGATTGCGTGCGGTGGGATCGCGACACGGTTCCATCTCTTGAACCGTGTATCGTTTTAGGCAGGCTTGGGTGCAGTTGTCGAGTCGTTCCGGCCGGCACGTTGACTCGCTCAGCCCGTTGAGCCCCCGAGCAGCACGCGAAGGGTGGACCAACCCGTGTAGGCGGCCGCGAAGGTCAGGCCGGCCATCGAAGCCCAGAGGAAGACGTCCCAGACCCGGCCGGGAGCGACCCGGGGGTCGGTCCGTCGGTATCGCAGGAAGACCGCCGCCGACGCGATGAAGCGGTAAGGTCACCGCCTGCATGAGGCCGCCGATCTTCACCATCAGCACCGGGTTCGGCGATCCCGACGAACAGCGCCAGGGCGCTGAAGATCAGCAGGATGCAAAAGATCCGCGTCCAGCGCCTGTAGGCCGCGAGGTCTTCGGGATCGATGTACCGATTGACTCGGAGAAAATCGGCCAGCAATCGGCTGGTTCCGGCCGTCGCGGCGAAGAGGGTCGAATAGAGCACCGCGAACGCGCCGACCACCAGAAACCAGCGTGACAGCGAGGCGCCCGAGCACCGGCTCGTACATTCTCGCCAGCACGTCGAGAAGTTCCCCGACCGAATCGGGCAATCCCTTCGCGTCGGTATGGCGATGAAGGACCGAGGCACCGAGCAGGAAGAACGCCAGGGTCGAGATGGTGTACAGAACCATGCTGACCCAGGCGTCCAGCCGCATCACCCTCAGCCAGCCCCGGGCACGATCGACCCAGGCCGGGGAGGGGTCGCTGGGCCCGGTGTACCGCGCGTATCCCTTCTCGATGCACCAGTAGGGATAGGTCAGCAACTCGGTCGCGCCGACCCCCGTGATGCCGAACATCGCGAACGCCGCCCCGAGGGCCTCCTTCGGGCAGCCGGAAGGTCAGGCCCGAGGCGATTTCAGCACCAGCGAATCGCGAACCCCTCCGGCAGGGCGAGAACGCAGACGACCGTCATGATCGTGAAGATCGACGACCATCGCGGTCATTCCCCGCTCGATCAGCCGGTAACTGCCCGTGGCGAGAAACGCCGCGGTCAGGATCGAAATCAGCACCGCCCAGGGCAATTCCGGTCGCCCCGCCAGCGTCGAACCAGCCGAGGCATGCACCGCGCCGATCCCGCCCGCCAGGCACGGGCGAGGCCCCGGGCACAACCATGTGCATGGCCTGCGCCACGCCGCCGATCATGGCCCCGATCTGGAACTGGGTCACCAGCAGCATCAACACGCACCACCAGACCAGCAACATCCCTGGGCCGGGAAGCGAACGAAACCCGCCGAAGGTCGTCTGGCCGGTCGAGATGGCGAAGCGGCCCAGTTCGATCTGAACGAAGACCTTGATGAAGCAGCTCACGATCACCAGCCAGAGCAGGGCGAACCCCGCCTGCGCGCCGAGCTGGGTCGTCTGGATCAGCTCTCCGGTACCAACGATGGCCCCCGCCAGGATCAGGCCGGGACCGATGTGCCGCAACGCGGTCCGAGAGCGTGCGCGGCGGTTCCTGGATCGAGACGACTGGAGGCTCGCTCATGTCGGTGGCCGCCGAGAAATCGTTGATGGGCACAACCGCAACACCGGGGCCCTGGCCCCTGATTTCAGGCACATCCTACGAGCCTCGCGGGCGCGTGCAATCAACTGGGGATCGGCGGTCGTCTCAGTGACCGGGGCGAAGGGCAGGGGCCTGCACGCGGCCCCGGGGAAGATGGGGCGACGGCGGGACCCGATCGCCTGCGTCGTGCTTGAGAGAACCTCGGCGATCAAGGCGACCTGCCGGGCCTCGAAATGGCGGATGGAATAGCCCTCGGCCCGGCTGCGCCCCAGCCCGGCATCATGAGGGCAACCGTTCTGCTCCCACGATCGGATCGTCTCGCCCAGGGCCTCGGGCGACGCCTCGGGGTACAGCCTGCCGACGCGGTCATCGACCGTTTCGGCCACGCCTCCGCGACCGAAGGCGATCACCGGGGCCCCGCAGGCCAGGGCCTCCACCGGCACGAGACCGAAATCCTCCTCGCCGGGGAACAGCAGGGCCCGGCAGCGTCGGAGGTGGTCGCGAAGGACCGCGTCCGGCTGCCAGCCCAGGAAACGTCACGGTCGGCCCCGCCAGGCCTTCAGCCGCGCCCGCTCCGGCCCGGCACCGATGACGACCAGCGGACGGCGAAGAGCCGTGCAGGCCAGCACGGCGTGGTCGATCCGCTTGTACGGCACGAGGGCCGAGACCACCAGATAGCAGCCGTCGCGAGGGCCGTCGTCCGGGGTGAAATACTCCGTGTCGACCGGCGGAGGGATCACCCGGCTCTCGCGGCCGTAACAGCGGTCGATTCGCTGGCGAACCGTCTCCGAGATCGCGACGAAGTGGCTCACCCGCGCGGCGGTCGCCCGGTCCCAGGCCCGCAGACGATCGAGCATCGCTCCCGCCAACGCTCGCCGGAAGGGACGATCCGCCCACGCCTCGAAATAATCCTTGCGACCATCCCAGGCATACCGCATCGGCGTGAAGCAGTAGCAGACGTGCGGAACGCCCGCCGGGACGCGCACGGCCTTGGCGACGCAATGACTCAGGCTGAAGACCAGGTCCGACATCCCCCACCTTCCAGGACCGCGCCGCCAGCGGCATCAGCGGGAGGAGATGACGATAGTGGCGGTGAATGCCCGGAAGGCGCTGGAGCGGCGAGGTGCGGATGTCCATCCGCTCGATGGTCGGGCTCGTGGCGCCGGGCGTGTGGATCAGGGTGTGAATGGTCGCTGTCGGGAAAATCCGGCAGAGAATCTCCAGGCACTTCTCGCCGCCACGGAGCCCCGTCAACCAGTCGTGGACCAGGGCGACCCGGGGCGATCCCGGGCCGGCAATGGCGGTCCGACGATGAGAAGTCGTTGCCAGGTCGAGGCGGGCATCCATTCCTCAGATCTACCCCCTCGAAGCCGTTGTCGAGGGCACCTGGGGTGAGTCGAACAGCAGACAATCTGACGAATTTCGGTCTTGGACCAGCGGCGGGCCGATGGGTTCGAGCCGATCAGTCAGTTGGCGATACGAGGTTCCGCGCCGAGATGTCGTCCTGGTCCACCGGCACGGAACTGATTTAAAGGATTTCCGTCGAAGCGACAAGTGCGATCCGAGGGCTTGCGAACCATGCAACCGATCCCCGTGATGGATCGGGGATCGGTTGCTCGCCGGGTATGGCTGGTCTCTCAGCAGGTAAGGGCCCGACGATTCAGAACGGACCCGGGGCCTCGGGAGCCGCAGCCGGTCCTGTGCCTGAGCCATATCCCTTCGCGGCTTGCAGGTCTGCTTCCGCGGCGCTGCGGAGAACCTGGGCCTCTTCTTGCTGACCCAGCTTGTCGAGAACACTCGCAAGCAACATGTAGCTTCGTGCTTCTTCGGAGAATGCCATCGGGTCTTTCTTGGCGTCGAAATAGGGGTTTTCAAGCATGTCCTGACGCCACTCCAGCCCCCGTCGAATGAATGCTTCCGCCAGATCGAGCTTCGATTGCTCGAGATAGATCTTTCCCAACGTGTCCAGGGCGATCGGCGTGTGAAAGTCGAGGTCTCGACCAGGCGATGACCGGATATAGGCCGTCAGCGCGCGTCGGGCCAGGGCCTCGGCGTCCGCGAATTGATCCTGTTCCAGCGCGATCTTCGAGAGCAAGATCAAGCTGTCACCGACTCGCGGGTCGTGGGGGCCAAGACGGCTGATGCGGTCCCGCAGCGCCCAGTCGGCCAGGCCACTGGCGTCGTCGAAACGATCGCGCAGAAAGAACACCCAGGCCAGGTCGGTGTACGTGGTGGCGACCCGGTCATCCCCCGGTTTGAAGGGACGCAGCTGCTCGAGGGCCGCGCGGAACAACTCGTCGGCCATGTTGAGTCGCTCGTCGCGAGCCGCTTCGTCGTTGACGAAGCTCCGGAGCGCTTGCCAGCCACGATTGCGAAGCGTGGGCCAGATCAGGTCCCCCGTTCCGCGAGGACGATCGGAGCCCCCGAACGAATCGGGCGATTGGGTGTTGCTCACAGCCGCGAACGTACCAGACATGTTCGGACCACCCGGCCCCACGATCAGCGAACCCGGCACGTTCCCGATAATCGGATCCAGGACCATCGGGTCAGGCGCCGAAACGATCATCGGCTCGGAAACGAACTGGGCGGCGACAAGTTGTGGGACCACCAGGAGGCCCGCCACGGGGGCGAGCCAAGAGGCCAGTCGAAGGTTCACCATCGGTTATCCCCTCAGCGGGCGACGGGGCCGTCGCCACGCGGTGCGATTCGAAAGTCGGGATTCCCCCTGTAAGGATACCCTGTCATTCCAGGGATCAAGGAGAAATCCCGTCGAACCGTTGGAGGAGGGGACGCGACTCGGTTCGTTCGATGCGTTTCCGCGTGAGCGTATCTGGTCAATTTCCAGGTACCGCATCCTGATCAACTCGCGGGGCGGGCCGTATGAAACCACGGCCCGCCCCGGAGATGCGTATCAACGGCGCCGGATACCAATTCGGTTCAGGACGCCCGCGACGATGCTTCGACGCGGAGCGTGATACTCGCCGTCCACTTCCGGTAGTCCGCATGCGGCATCGGCTCGATGAAGCCGACATGAGCGGGCGCGAGCTGGTTCGGGCTGACGGTCGAGGTCGGCAGTGGCAGGATCGGGGGCGAGGTCGGTTCAGCGCCGGGCGCTTCGAGAAGCGGCAGTTCGACCCTGTTCGAGGCCTCCGGACCAGGCGCCGAAGGAGGCTGAATGTTCTGGTCGAATGGCGAGACGTCTCCCGACGGCGGCTCCGGGGCCTCGAAGTCCGGGATGGTCCCGCGCCGGGGCGTCCATGTCCGGTAGATTCAGGTTCGTGTCCCCCTCCGGTTCCGTCGTCTCGAACGGCGAGGGCTGGTCGGGAAGAGGCAGATCGCCAGCGGGAAATCCCGTGGCCCCTCCGTCCGGCAGTTCGGCATCAAGGGACGGCACCTCCACGTCGCGCTCGAGGCGAACCGGGTTGTCGCGCTGAACGACGTCCCAGGGCGGCGGAGCATCCGGGCTCGGGCAGCCCCAGCCGGGCGGGAACCGTCGCCAGCACGTCGGGTAATAGCCGTAATACTGTTCCCGGTACATCCGGTAGACACCCGGCTTCCTCGCAACACGGAACGCGCTTCCGCTTGATGGCCGCGTTCGGGAACAACTGCGCCTCCGCAAGGGTGGGGACCGCGAAGACCGCGATCATCAGCCAGAGCCCTGGTGCCGCGCTCCGCCTCCTTGATTGTCGTTGCATCCTTGACCTCGTCGGTAGGTAGCGCGGCCGGAGGCACGGACCCCACCCCGTTCCCCCCCTCCGCTCGATCGACTCATTGCCATTCGATCGGGTCGAGCCCCCCAGGGACTGAATCAAAATACGAAGTCTGGCGAACCTCCGAAGATTCGGGGGTTTAGGAAAATGAGGAGTCGCGCGCGATCTGCGGGTCGAACGGCCGACAGGTTGCCGCGAACGCGAGCGGTCGGGCACGTCGCTCGCCAGGACTGGAGACGTCCCGCGCTGACGCGTCATGGATCGAGCGGGGACGGGATTGATCCTGTGGGGCCTCTGTTGAGAGAGCCTTCAAGAACCTCGAGGCCCCACGCCGTCCTCCACCTTGAGACGTTGGACGAATTTCCGAAGAACCACGGAAGTCTCCGGGGGCTCAACTTCGATAGGGAATGATGCGGGATGGTGCGCATCGCGCCACCGTCCGGCTCGTTGGCAACACGAACCGTCTGGGGGGATTGGGTGGTTGCGCCGATCGAAGGCCCCCTGCGAGCGGATGCCGAACGAGATCACATGGTGCGGTTCGGCACCCTGGCTCGGGGCCGAAAATGCGCAGGATTTGCTCGACGCAAGCACTTGTCCCGGAATTGACTTACGACGGATTTCCGAACGAAGCCAACGAGGGCGAGGGGAGGGTCCCGCGGACCCGGGTCCGCATCTCAAACCGACATGCGGGCTTTTGAGTATGCCGACGATGTAACTGTGGAGAATGGCAAGGAGCCCTGGAACTGTTAGGAGACTCGTGCATGCGCGGTATCCATGCTCTTGGCGTCACCGCCGCGTTCCTGATCGCGGGGGGCGTGTACGGAGCGGAAGCGTCCGCTCAGTCCGTTGGGAGCGAACCGACACAACGCCCACGATATGGGGGTGGGCCGTCCGCGATGTTGACCCCGAACCCCTTTACCAACCCGTATGCCAACCCGTTTCTGAACCCCTATGCCATGCAGCAGCCGGTTGATCGTGAATCGCTGCTGCTCTATTTCCTCTCGGCGCAGAAGGCGTCGGGGGGGCTGGGTTCCGGGCAGCTCAGTGGTCTGAACTCACCGGCGATCACTGGCCGGGGGCGGGGGGCCGGGCGCCCCGTGGCCGAGATGCCGAGGGCCTCGAACATCCCTGGGGCCGCGGCGGCTGGCTTCTTCGGTCGGGGGATCTCGCCGAGCCGCGGCGCGGCGCCCTATTACCAGCGTCATAGCCGCTACTTCTCGAGTAATGGGCACTAATGGGACACTTTGAGTCGAGGCGTGGGCCCCACATGCCGATGTTTGTCGTGTCAAGGCCGCTTCCGGGATCGACCGGGACGGTACCCGCACGACGGCCTCTGGTGGGCGGTCGGTGCGGGAGGAGGACGCATGGAACCCCGGACAGGCGGGCCGCCGGAGTCGCGTGACGTCGGCACGCCCCACCGGCCCCGGCTCGCCGGGTAGGAGTCTCGCATGGATGGCGAACAAGCTGCTCGACGCGGCCTCCGCTGGCTCTGGCCCCTGGCTGTTCTGGTCGCCACCGGTTGCCAGACGGTCCGGACGCCCGAGGAGCGCATTGCCGCGAGCAACATACCGACCGAACTGAACAAAACGACGATGCCGGAGTATGTGGTCGAGCCCCCGACCTCCTGGTGGTCGAGGTTCTCGAAGCCCTGCCGGGTCGACCGATCACCGGCGAGCGCCTCGTTCGTCCTGATGGAACGATCTCGCTCGACTTTTACGGCAAGCTCTACGTCGCCGGGCTGACCATTCCCGAGATCAAGGAAAAAGTGGTCCTCCACCTCCGGCAATACCTGACCGACGAGGTCCTCGGGCTCGTCGAGAAGGACCCGGTCACGGAAGAGACCATCCGGATTCCACCTCAGGAAACGGATCGCATCTTCGTGGACGTCACGGCGTACAACAGCAAGGTTTACTACATCATGGGGGACGTCGGGGCACCGGGCCGGCTCCCGATCACCGGAAATGAGACGGTTCTGGACGCGATCAACTATGCGGGTGGTTTGATCCCGACCGCTTCGGTCCCGAACATCCGGCTCGTCCGGCCCGCGCCGCCGGGTGCCTGTTGTGAGCAGGTGTTGCCCGTGAACTACGCGGCGATTGTCCAGGCGGGCGACACGACAACGAATTACCAGCTCATGCCGGGGGATCGTCTGTTCGTCTACCGCGACCCGATCGTGCGAACCACCATTTTCATCGACCGCCTCGCGGCCCCCTTCAATACTGTGGTTAACACGATCCTGACGTACGCCTTCACGGCCCGCAGCCTGAGTTTCCTGGGTCAAACGGCGGGGACCACCGCGGGGACTGTCATCAACGTCCCGGCCGCGACGACGCCGGCCCGATAAGACTTCGAACGTGCATTTCCTGACTTCAGTTCGAGCCCGGGGGCCACTTTCAGGTGGCCCCCGGGCTCGTTTTCATGACGCGGCCACGCAGTTGCCAGCCGACGTGCCGCCCCGTAGACTCGATCCCCAGTGTTTCGACCACGAGAATCAACATGCTCCGGACGGGTCGATCGTGAAACAAAGCCGATACGTCGCACATCCCACGCGCATGAGCCGGGTCGTCGGGCGACTGATCTCCTGGCTCCTGATTCTGGCGATGGGGCCGCGACTTCACGCCCAGGAGATCGACGATGCGGTCCCCGCCCGAGGGCTTGTCGCCGAATTCTCCAGAACCATAATGTCGCCTCCGATCGCCGTGCGCATCGAGGACGACCTTCGGTACAACTGGGAGTCGTGCCGCTCCAGACCCCCGACTGCCCGTCGATGGGTTCGCCGCCCGATGGTCCGGATGGCTGCTCGTGCAGTCTCCAGGCGCTCACCGCATCGTCTCCGACTCCGATGGGCCCGTGACGGTTCGCCTCGACGATCAGCTCGTTCTCGATGATGAGCCGGGCGGTTCGTCGGCGGCGATCGACCTCCCACCCGGCCTTGTGCCGATCGAGGTTCGTTACGAGCATCGGAGCGGCCCGGCCCACCTCTCGCTCGACTGGGAGGGGCCAGGCTTCCCACGAGAGCCTATCCCCGGCCGGTTCCTCTTCCATGACGCGCAAGCTATCACGGAGTCGGATCGCTTCGAGGAAGGTCGGCGCCTCGCCGATCGCATGGGTTGCGCTAACTGCCACGACGTCCCGGCCATACAGGCGTATCACAAAATAGGCCCCCCGTTAGCCGATGCCGTCGAGGCCATTGATACGTCATGGCTCGCCCGTTGGCTGACCAACCCGGGCGAGGTCCGACCGGGCACGGCGATGCCCACCTACGGCGAGGGGCTCGCTCCGGCAGACGTCGCGGACCTCATGGCGTTCCTGGCCGTGCCGTCCCGCGACCCGAAGAACCTGCAAGAAGAACTACAGATGGCACTCCACGTCGCGGACCCGACGCGCGGTCAGTTGCTCTTCCGATCAACCGGTTGCCTCGGCTGTCACACGATAGGGAGCGGCGTTGAGGTATCGGAAGAACGGGTTGCGCCGGACCTGCTCAATCTGGGACGCAAGCGAACGGCGGAGTGGCTCGCGAGCTTCCTGGTCAGCCCCCGATCCAAATCGCTTGCGCGGCATCGTCCCGACATGCGACTGAGCCCGGACGAGGCCGCCCATCTGGCCTCTTATCTGGCGGGGCGCCCAGGGAAGATCCCCCCGCGCAGGCCGTCGCGAACGGGGACGTCGAACGTGGTCGTCTCCTTGCGACCCGCCTGAGGTGCGCCTCCTGCCATGAAGTTCCGGGCCTGTCGACTCCCGGGGAACAACTGCCTCTCGGGCCGGGTTCCGACCCGTCCTCGGGGTGTCTGGCGGAAACGGGAATCGAGCCGGAGGTTCCGCAGTTTACCCTCACGGATCGGCAACGGACGGCGCTCCGCACGTTTGTGGGAGGACTTCCGGAGAACCCTTCACCGCTTCCCGGTTCCATGCTGGCCCAGGACACGATGCGGCGGCACAATTGCCTGGGTTGCCATGCTCGAAATGGTCAGGGGGCAACGTCGCTGGCCCCGCGGATCACGATGGCACTTGCGGAGGACCGAGACCTCGCCGATCTGAAAGGCATGTTGACGCCGCCGGACCTGAGCTCGGTCGGGGACAAACTGCTCCCGGATTACCTCCTGGACGCGATTCGCGGCCAGGCCCCGACGGCCCGTCCCTGGCTCTCGGTGCGCATGCCCCGGTTCTCCTTCGCCGACGGCGAGGCGGACTCGATCGCCGGCTACCTCCGCGAGCACGATCAGACGAACGACCGGGAAGGTTCGGACCTGTCCCGGAAGGTCGGGACGGTTCCGGATCGACCACGTCCCACGGACGAGCAGTTGGAGTCCGCCGCGCGGCTGATGGGACAAAATGGCTTCGGCTGCGTCTCGTGTCACGTCCTGGCGGGCAAGGTCCCACCGGGGGGTGAACCGGAAACGCTCGGCCCCGACCTGGCCCTGGCACGAGACCGAATGTCGGCCGACTACTTCCGGCGCTGGATCTCGGACCCCCAGCGGATCATCCCCGGGACGCCGATGCCGCAGTTCGTGACGGCCATCTCGTCGGAACCGGGGGACCTCGACGACCAGCTTGGACGCATCTGGCAGTTGCTCGAGAGCGACCGAGTCAGCGAATTGACCGCCTACGGGACGCGGCAGATCCTCAGATCGCAAGGGGATCGGGCGATCGCGGTTCGCGACATGGTCCTCGTTCCGGAAGCGCCGGGAACGTACTTTCCCCGGGCCTGGCGATCGGCTTGAAGGGTGACTACAGCCTCTTATTTGACACCGATCGGCTCGCCTGGGTCGCCTGGTGGCACGGTGGCTTTCTGAACCGAACGAAGTCCGGCCGCCTCTGGGAATGGCATCCGGAAGGGCCAATTGTCTGGGCCAATCCCCGCCTCTCGCCGCCGCTCGTGTTCCAGAGGACGGGGAAGAACTCGGAACTCGTGCGACCCGAGACAATCCGAGAGCGTTACGGGTCGTTCCGCGAGGTCGTCTTCGACGCCGAGGCCATGATCCTCAAGTACGAACTACGTGGGCCGGACGACACGGCTGTCCTGGTCACGGAGCGGGTCGAGCCGATTTCCAGGGGCTGGCGACGGCATGTTACGGCCGAAGGTTTGTCGGCGCGCCATCACCCGCTGATCCTGCTTGAAGTGCCGGAGAACTTCGAGGTGAGCAAGGCGAATCGATCAGGCTCGTGGCATGTCGATGGTTCGACGATCGTCGTCCAGCCGGTCGGAGAACCGGCCGCAACCGATCCGTTACACCGAATCCTTTCGATGAACGCCATGGGCGAAGGACGGTTTGAGGCGAGCCTCGACGTTCGAATCGAGATGTCGCCGGATCGCTGAAGATCGGTCAGGTAGCGAGCCCGTCCGGCAATCGACCTTCGGCAAGTTCATCCTCCCACTCCTCCAGGAGCGGCCAATCGACGGCGCAGGTTCCGAAGTCGGCCAGATGGGAATACCCCTTCAGCCGGGCAATGGTCGCCTCGATCAGCGCGTTGTCCTTGCGGAAAATCGGCCCGTGTGACGGGAGCAGCCACTTGGAGTCGGAGTCCCGGATGCGCTTGAGGCTGGCGATGAACTCGGGCAAGCTTGAACCGTGGTGCGCGTCGATCACTCCTACACTTCCGTCCCGGAAGATATTATCACCAGAGAAGAGCAAATCGCCCATCCGGAACGCGAGCTGGCCGGCTGTGTGGCCCGGCGTGCTCCAGACTTCCAGGGACTTATTGCCGACCTGAATCGTGTCTCCCTCGTCTATGGTCCGATCCACCTTGCAAGGGGGCATGGGGATGCGAATGTTCTGGGCGTCGATGCGGGCGTAGGTCATGATCTCGTCAGCCTGCTCAAGCGGTGTCACGCTACTGGGATGAGCGGCAACCTGGCACTTCAGAACCTCACGTGCTCGCGACAGGCCCTGCGTATGATCGGCGTCCGCATGCGTGGCGATAATGAGCTTGCACGAGGACAGCGAGAAGTTCATCTGCCGGATCAATTCCAGCACATCGGGAAGCTCGTCAAGAAATCCCACATCGATCAGCGCGTACTCCGTTCCACCATCGATAAGGTAGATGTTCACTCCCAGGCGACGGCGTGCCTGGACGTTCATCTCGATGACACCGGGAAAGATGTACTGCCGTTCGACCATGGCGCGGAGACCTCGCGGAGACGTCGACATGCATGCGGACGGCTCGTTATCGGAAAGGGCGGGTTTCACCGGGCAGGATCACCCGATGGGGGACGACGTGCCGTCAGGATTGTACGAAGTGACCGACCCCCCGACAACAAGGACGACCGCATCCCGTGGGACGGGCACGAATGAGCCTTGCCAGCCCATTGAATCCGCGATCATCTCGAAGCCTCACCACCTGCGTTGTCGAGAGTGACTCTCGAACATCGCAACAAAACGAGCGCGGGGAGGTGGAGCATGCTCCACCTCCCCCGGATGGCCGACACCGACCCATCATTCGGCACGAAGGAGCTCGACGTCGAAGATCAGGTTGGAATTGGGCGGGATCGCCGCGCCCGGAGACCGCTCGCCGTAACCCAATTTCGCGGGAACCATCAACTTGCGTCGTTCGCCAACCTTCATCCCGGTCACGCCCTGGTCCCAGCCCGGAATGACCTGACCATACCCGAGGGAGAACGTGTAGGGCTCGCCTTTTTCGCGAGAGCTGTCAAAGACGGTTCCGTTTTCGAGCGTGCCGGTGTAATGGAGGGTGACGCGCTGGCCGGGTTTGACCATTGGCCCGCTGCCCGGCTTGAGCGTTTCGTAAGTCAGGCCTGATGGCAACGTGTTCGATTTGCCAACCTCGGTCGGTTCGGCCGGAGGGATCGTCGCGGGGGCATCCGCGGACGCCTCGGCCTGCAAGCTCGTTCGCATCTCCCCCAGCGCTTCCGCGGCTTGATCTTCAGGAATCTCCTCCGGGACCAGCTCGCGGTATTCGATTCCCGGTGGCCCCACTGGAACGACCTCTGGAGGGCCGCAACCCCAGGCGGCCAGGGCCAGGGCGGTGTACGCCAAGCGACGCAAGCGCATCTCGGCTCGCTCCTCTCAAGAAATCATCATGTCAAGACATATCAATGCATTCCGTCGAGGCCGTCGCAACGAACGACCAATCCCTATTATGGGGCCAACCGTGGTCCTCGGCCAGACGGGTTACTCGACCAGTCCGATCGGTGGTCGCGGATCGGCCGGCAAGAGCCTGACCCGACTGACGGCGATGTTACCGCGAAAACAGACATCAACATCACCGGAGGGAACGCGGTCGCGACGCTGGTAGTCCCCGTTGTAGGTGGCCTTTGCTCCATCGGGATCGACCCGGAAACAGAGGGGCAGGGGAGAGGAATCGACCGGGCACATGACGATCATCGGCTCGACGGCGTCGGGAGCGGGGTGGGGAAAGTTGACGTTCCAGAACGTGCCCGACTCCCACGGAAGATCGAGAAGCGCTCGCAAGGCCCGCACGGCCCAGTTCGTCGCGCGCGGCCAATCGATGGCCCGGTCCCGAGCGATGTAGTGAGAGAAGGCGATGGCGGGACGGCCGTGCAGCACCGCCTCTCGCGCGGCGGCAACCGTTCCGGAGTGATGGATATCGGCCCCGAGGTTCCCGCCCGCGTTGATCCCAGCCAGGACCCACGTGGCCTCTGGAGCCAGGTGATGAAGTCCCAGCCTCACGCAATCTGCCGGGGTTCCCTCAATCGCGAAGCGATTTCGCGACACGTTCCGAATCGTGATCTCCTGGTGCGTTGTCACCGCATGGCTGCAACTCGATCGGGGACCGCTCGGAGCAATCACAACCCGATCCCCAAAGTCCTTCGCAGCCTCATGCAGGCGCAGACAGCCCGGGTTCATCAACTCCGTCATCGTTCGTCAGAATAAGCAGGCGACGTCGAGAAGATGTCATTCTCTGGTATCCAGTCTCTTGAACTGACTTTAAGGTGCCTCAGCGATCCTGACCAGATTTCCGACCGCGAACGACCGGGATGGATACTTTTCTTCTTTTGGTTGTGACGGTCCAAATCGAGCATCGGGATTCTGAGGGCTCGTGGCTAGTTCAGTCGAGTTCGAAACGATGTCGGTCGTTCGACCCTCAGGACGACTACAGACTCATGCCTGTCCTCGTCGCCCGTGGGAGTTCCCGTCCCTCGAACACCGCGGCCATAGAGTTGACATCGGGCCAAGCGCCTGATAAATTGTGTTCGTCCAAGGGGGATTAGCTCAGTTGGGAGAGCGCTTGCATGGCATGCAAGAGGTCAGGGGTTCAAGTCCCCTATCCTCCATTTTTTCTCATCAGCGGTCCTTGCTGAACTAGATGACGACCGTCTCCATTCCCTTCTGTTTCGACGTCTCGTCACCTCACGTCTTCACGATCGTTTCCCGCTGAGGATGTCGGGATCGGGGCCGTCCCCCCAAGCGATCGAATCGTGCATCGCTCGGAGGAGTCCGGTTCTCATGGCCGAACGACCATCGGAATCCCCTGTCCGAATCATCGGCAGCCGGGAGCTTCACCAGAATTTGCCGGGCATCCTCCGCGAGCTGGAACGTGATGACGTCCGCTACGTCTTGACGGTCCATGGCAAGCCCCGGGCGGTTCTGATCGGTGCGTCACCCTTCCTGCGGTTGATCACCAATCACAACAAGTCGTCCAGCGAGGCCCTCGTCGGCTTGCAGCTCAGCGCCTTGCTCGGCGACGAACTGGGCTCGGTTCAGCTCGAACAACTCGAGCAAGCCTTCGATCGCGGTGCCGAGTAGCACGCCGCAGAGCGCTCGAACCGGAGGGCCTTGCCAAGGGGAAGGACTAGGCATCGATCAGAGGAGGAGCTTCAACACGGCGAACCCCCCGACAAGCAGGACGACGAAGACGATTGCCAGCAGATTGAAGTAGCGTTCGAGGAACGCGCGAGCGGGAGCCCCCCAGACCTTCAGGATGTACGCGACCACGAAGAACCGCAGGCCCCGCGAGGCCACGGAAGCGATCACGAAGATCGGAAAGTTGATCTCCGCAACCCCGGCCGTGATCGTCACCAGCTTGTAGGGTAGGGGGGTCAGACCGAAGATGAAGACGATCCAGGCGTTCCAGTGGTCGTAGACCTGGAACAGGTACTCTCCCCCCAGTCGAGATGTGCCCATCGACTTCAGCAGGTAGGCCGGTAGCGGAATGTCCAGGCGTCCGTCAACCGGTACGAGGGAGATGTGAATCAGGTTCTCCACGATCCACTTGCCGACGGTCTCCCAGGCGAACATGCCGATCCCGTAGCCGAAGACGCCACCAACAACGGATGCCGCCGTGCACCAGAGTGCGTAGCGCCACCAGCGAGTCGCGGCACCGAGGACCAAGGCGACCAGCAAAACATCCGGTGGAACCGGAAAGAAGCTACTCTCCGCGAAGGACATCACGACCAGTGCGGTCAGTGCATAGGGAGAATGCGCCCAGCTCAACACCCAGTCGTAGAGCCGCCGGTGAAGGGCCCAGGACGGAACCGCCATGATCTCGCGAGTTGGTTCGACGGTCGTGGCCTCGACCGGGGCGGCTGCATTATTGGAAGCCATGTGATGGCCTGACTCCATAGGTCGTAAGGGCGAACCCAAACGGATCGCCGGTTAGAATTCTCTCTATATCGGTACCGTCCCGACTCAGGATGCCGGGCCCTCGTCGCGTGGTTTCACCGGCAATCGGACACTGCGAATCCCGGCCGCCTCACAGGCCGCGAGCACATCCGCCACAGCCTGATAGCTCAGTTCGGCATCGCCCCGGACGAGCACGCCCTGATCGGGGTATCGTTCTCGTGCGGCTTTCAAAAACCGAGTGAGGCCCGCGATGTCATACTCATCCTGGCCGACAAGGATGTGACCAGGTTCGGCGATGGCCAGGGTCAGGTCGTCCGGGGCGGCCGTCAGCGGCGCGGCGTCCGAGACTTCCGGCACCTTGACGTTGAACTGGCTCTCGTCCCAGTCGTACAGGCGAGTGGCCGCCATGAAGAAGATCAACAGGCAGAGAACGACATCCACCATCGGCGTCATGTTGATGAAAGGAAGCTCGTCGGACTGTTGGGCGCGGCTCAGCACGGTTACATCCCCCGCATTTCATGCCGAGCCATGTCCACGGCGCCGACGACCCCGCGCCGGTATTCGACCGTCGGCCGCGATGCGGCGGGTTCCGCCGCCACGAGATCGATCACGCGGGTCGCTTCCTGATCCAGGGTGCGGAGGAGCACGTCAACCCGGTTCATCAGGAAGTAGTAGGTTGCCACGGCCACAATCGCGATGGCCAGCCCGAACGCCGTGGCCATGAGTGCCAGGCTGATGCCGTGGGCCAAGGCCTCGCTCTTGCCCACCCCCGCGGCGGTGCGGTTGCCGAGCGCGTCGAAGGCCTCGATCATTCCGAACACCGTGCCGAGCAAACCGAGCAGCGGGGCCAGGGTCGCCGCCCCGTTCAGGATCCGGATGTTTCGCTTCAGGTCGATCACCTCGCCCGCCGCCTCCGCCGAGACCGCGTCCCGGATGATGTTCGCGGGCTGCCCCCAATGGTAGACGATCCGACCAAAGATCCGGGCCACCGGGCTCTCGTTCGCCCGGCACAGTTCCAGGGCGCGCTCCCGGTCGAGCTTGCCTGAGGAGAGTCGATCAAGAAAACGCTCGACGAAATCCTTCGGCACAATCCGGCTGCGTCGCAACGCCACCAACCGCTCCAATGCGTAGCCGAGCGTGATGACCGAGCAGAAGGCCAGCGGCCAGAGCATCGGGTTGGCCTGCCGGACCAATTCCATGATGCTCGCACGCC
Source organism: uncultured Isosphaeraceae bacterium (assembly GCA_963779675.1). GTDB lineage: Bacteria > Planctomycetota > Planctomycetia > Isosphaerales > Isosphaeraceae > CAVZZM01. The sequence goes on along the minus strand of CAVZZM010000003.1, from coordinate 1,521,167 downwards.
CGAGCCCGATGTCCTCGTCGTCCTTCTGCAATGGCGAGGAGGAAGGAACCGTGGGCGTGGTCGACTCACCTTCCGGATCGATCGCTGGCTGGACGCCAATTGCCGGTGGAGGAACGTCCTGGGCACGGACGGTCCAGGACGCGACGCACAACAACCCGACGAGGATCATCGTCGATACCAGGGGACGACCCGAAGATGGCATGGACAAGATCCCTCCGTGAGCCGGGGTCGTCGAATGGCGGGTACAAGGCGGACTCCCCCGGCGGGCTACCTGGCGCGAGACGATCTGATTCTATCGACCATCGCGAGACTGTCAATCTTGCGTGGAAGGGACTGGAGGCTCGCGTCGGAAGTTCTTTCAGCGTCCGGGGTCCCCAACGGCCAGATCGACCGATCCGCCTGGATTCAGGGTTCCGATGGGACCATCGAACTTCCAGCGATCCTCCTCCCACACGAACTGGAAGACAGGACCGACCCGATTCGTCGGGCATAGCCAGACATCGCGACCATGGCGCCACGCCTGAAAGTTCGGGCTGATGCCCTGGGGCAGGCCGATGACCCCTCCGTGGGGAGAAACCTTGAGACTGCGAGACCGCGAAGTATCGAGAGGAACAAAGGGTTTTTACAACGAGCAGGTCCTGCCGGTTCCCGGCGGCGATCAATTCACTGTATGTGCGGAGGGCTCCACGCACCGGCGCGGTCCATACGGCTTCGAGGACCAGGACAATCCGCCAGAATGACGCCCCCGATCGCGATCAGCACGAGTGTTCGAGACGGCGGCCGGATCACGTCACTTCTTGACCTTGCGTTTGAGTTCGTCCCGGAGCCGGTCGAGGACCGAGTCGGCCTTGGCCTCCTCAAGGATCTGGAAAATGACCGTCTTGATCCCCCGTCGGCCCCCACTGGCATCCTTGCTGGAGGTAGTGGGCCGCACCCTTGCCGATGACGTAGGATGTGGCCGCCGCGGTCGCCCCCTGGGCAAGCCCGATTGCACCGTAGCCGAGGGCCGTCAATGGAGCCGCCAGGCCGCCGCTGAGGACCGTGATTCCCGCCAGGGCCGACTTGACGCCGCTGGCGAGCAATCTGCGTGGCGACCTCCACCACCCCCAACGCCCCCAGGGCGAGACACCATGTCGCGGACCAACCCCGCCGCCGCTTTACGGGTGAGGGAAATCCCGTAGACCCGGCTGAGTGCGATGACCATGCCGATGTCAACCGCCAGGCCGCCGGCCATGTCCGCCACCGGCACGGGGTTTAACGCGACTGCCACCCCCTTGGCGATCGAGAAGTTCCAGATCAATCGGTTCGCCGACTCCTCCCGGATCTTGCACCTTCCGGGCGACGATCTCCTCGTGAAGGTCCCGGGCATAGATCAGAGCGTTGAGCGCCACCAGCGCCTTGCCCTCGCTCTCAAGAACCTCGAGGATGCGCTGCTTCAACGGTTCGATGATCGGTTCGGGCCGCTCCCACTCGATCGTGGTCGAGCCATCGGGGTGGCGAACCTTCACCTTGTACGGATCGGGGCGGGCGGCGGTCATCACGACGTCTTCGGGGCGGACGAGGTGGCGGACCCGTTCGTCGGTGATCTTGGCGTAGATCGCGTCGCGGTCGGCATCCGGATAGCGGTCGATCTGGTTGAAGACGAGCAGGATGGGCTTCTGGACGGCGCGAAGTTCGGAGAGCGCCTCGAACTCGCGCCGCTGCATGTCTCCCGAAACGACGAACAGGATGAGGTCGGCGTGACGCGCCACCTGCTCCGCCAGGATTTCTCGGACCTCACCGCCAACCTCGTCGATGCCGGGCGTATCGATCAGGCTGAGACTGGCATTCTCCAACCCGGGCCCGGAGACAGTGGCGACCTCCCAGGGGTGTTCGCTCCTCGACAGCGTCGTGCCGTGGGTGACTCCGGCCTCGAAGAGTTCCTGACCGGCCAGAGCGTTGAGCACGGACGATTTCCCGCGGCTGACCATCCCGAAGGCCGCGATCTCGACCTTCGACCTCGTCGAGCTTGCGAGTCAGTTCGCGGAGCTGAGCGATCTCCTCGGACAGCACCGCGCTCTTCGTCGGGAGTGAGCTTCAGACCGGCGAGGGTCTCCTCCAGGCTCTCCCTCGCACGCGCAACGGTATCGTCTTCGTGCCGGATCGGGTCGAGGACCGCTTCGAGCGCGACATGGTCCGGAGAGTTGTCGTCCATCTCATCTGTCATCCCGAATTCCTGTTTGCTCCACCCTCAAGGGCCCTTGGAGGTCCTGGCCGTCGCCTTGCCCTGACGCTTGACGACTCGATCGAGAGCTTGCCGGGCGAACTCGCGCAGGAAGTCGGCACGGCTGTTCAGGTCGAATTGCCGGATGAGTGCGGCTTGCATCCCGCCGTCGCCCCAGGACTGGCCCTTCTCGAAATAGTCGGCGAAGGCGTGCCCTGAAATGTGCGTCAGATATCCCATCGTGGTCGCCTGCACCGCGCCACCGGCGGCGTAGCCCACGAGGGTCGACTTGAAGATACCCGCGACGAGCGAGGAGGCGGCCTCGACCAGCCCCAGCTTCAGGAGCATCTGGATCATCTGCATGCCGATCGTCCGGGCGTGCGAGGTCGTAAGCTCCACCCCGTAAACCGCGGCGATCTCCGAGATCATCTGGAACTGAACGGCCCCGGTGGCCATCAGGTCGAGGGCGGGCAACGGGTTGGCGAATACGGTTCCCGCCGTGACCCACTGGAATCGGTCGATGACCTGTTCCGCCCGCTTCCTCCGCTCAAGGGTGAGCTGATCCTGCGCCGCTTTGCTGATCAGATGGGCGCGGAGCAGCAGGTTCCCAGCGCGGAGGGCCTCTCCCTCACTTTCCAAAACCGCCCGAATCCGGTTGCGCAGATCTCCCAGGTCCGGCGGCTCGGGCTCCTCCGCGACGATCACGGTTCCGTCCGGCTGCCGGATGCGGACGGGGGTCGGCCGCGGCGCGGCGGCGACGGCCACCACGTCGTCTGGTGGAACGACCCCTTGCAACCGCTCGCGGAGCTTCGTGAGGATCGCCTCGGCATCCCGATCGGTGAAGCGGTCCCGTTTGTTGAGCACGACGATTGACCGCTTGCCCTGCCGGGCCAGGGCGGACAGAGGCTCGTACTCGGAGCGGATCAGGTCATGATCGACAACGAACAGCAGCAGATCGGCGCGGGCGGCCAGGTCGCGGGCCTCCGCTTCGCGCAGGCCGCCCCCCGGGCCAATCTCCGAGAGGCCCGGCGTGTCGGTCAGGACCAGTGAGCCGTCGACGTCCTCGATCACGTACTCGTGGCATTCCCCGTGTCGGGTCGTTCCCATCACCGCGTTGGTCGGACCGACCTTGCGGCCGACCAGGGCGTTGATCAACGATGTCTTTCCAGCGGAACCGGTGCCGAAGACAACCAGATGAAAGCGTTTGCGGTCGCGATCGGCACGAAGCCCCACGAGTTCGCGATTGATGGTCTCGCGAACCGCTTCATCCTGCACCCGTAAAAGGACCGCCTCCGCCTGCTGCGCCTGGATCTCGGCGGCCCTGACGATGTCCTCGGGGGCTTGAGCCGTCGGCCGGTCCTCGCGGCCCAGCTTCCAGAGCAACCGGGCGCCCGACGAGCAGCACTGATCGAGAGGGCCAGCGCCACGACGGCGATCAACCCCACGGCAAGTTCGGGCGAAACGGCGGCGACCTGGTCGTGCAGGTTCCCGACCGACGCAATTAGCCACCCGAGTAAACCGAGTGTCACGATCGTCAGGGTCAATCCCAGGAGCAGCCTTGTCGAGGTTCGCATCGGGATGAAATGTCGAATGGCTTGCCGCGGGGCTCGTGGTGAACCGGAACCATCTTAACCGAGTGGTGATTCGTAGGGCGATCCCGATCATTCGCGGGTGAATCGCTTTTCGGACGCCGATCTCCCTCTTCTGCGAACCCGAGGATCGATTCCTCTGGTATGTCCGAACCATGGAAGTTGTGCCTCGCGTTGGGTCGTCGCTGTGGGCGGTTCGGTCGGAGCTACTGACCACTGCGCAAATAAGGTCAAACTTTCGGAGTCTTTAGCACGGCTACCGGGCTCAAGACTTTCATCCGGCTCTCGCCCGGTGCAGAGTTCGGGTCGCCTCCTCACGGTCTCGGGCTCGGGACTCGCGTTCCAGGTCCAACGCGAGACGACCGTGGATTGCCGCTTCGGTCCGCACCCGGTAGATCGTCGTCTGCATCTTGCGATACCGACGGTTCCCACCCTCCACCGCATTCGACGTCGAGCCCAGCAGCCGATCGTCCAGGAACACCAACGCCTTCTCCAGGTTCGGCGAGAACAACGCCTTCAACGCACGACCCACTCGGCGGAAGCGGCGGATTCGGCCTCGCAAACGCGCCAGCTTGGCCAGCGCCGTGTCGGTTCGACATCGCCGGTCGAACAGCCGGTACACCTCCTCCATCAGCGTCCGCAGGGCCCGCAGGTGGGGCAGGCCCCGGCTGATTCGCAACAAGGTCCGCCGCTGGGACGGCGTAAGCCGACGCCGCACGAACAGGTGACGGTGCTCGAACAGGTCGCCGATCTTCTGGTCAAGGCGTTTCTTCCGTCGGGCTTTCCGCCGAGCCTCCTTCGTGCCCGGGCGGCCACGCTTCAGCACGGGCTTCGTCGCGGCCAGTTCCTTGCGGACCGTGGCCACCGCGCCGAGGACCGCCCTGGTCAGCTCGCGCACGACGTGGAACGTGCAGATCTGGTGGGGCACGTCGCCGAAGACCGCGGCGATCGGGGCCGGATACAACGACGAGCCGTCGGTGGTGATCCCACGCAGGGCCAGGCCCCGCGTCTCCAACGCGGCCCGGAAGCGGCGGAAGAACGCGGCGATCTCGTCCTGCTTCGGGGCGTGGCGGAGGACCTGATAGGCGATCCGCTTGAAGGTGCGGTTATCGACGATCGACAGGATGCAGAACGGACCGTCGTACAGTTCGTCGGCCGCGATGTAGCCCGAGAAGTCGGCCAGGGCCCAGTCGAGATGCTCGGCGTCGATCCGCCGCGCCGCCTTTTTCCCCCCCGGCCTCGACCCAGTTCTGGACGGTGGCCCAGGGGACGAAGACGCGGTGATCCCGCCAGAGGCCCCAACTGGCGGCCTGATAGGGCAGGCCATCCTCGACGACCAGGCGGATCGCCAGGGCGACGACCCGCTCGGTGTAGTGGCCGCCCGGGGCGGCCAGGTCGGAACAGTTGGCGTTGAAGTACTTGCGACAGGCTGTGCAGTAGTGCTGCGAACAGGTCAGGACGACATCGCAAGGCCGCCCGGAGATGAGATCGCCGAGGTCGTGGAGGGTGCGTTGGAAGACGCGGTCGCGATAGGAGCCATGGCCACAATGTGGGCAGGGCCGGCGCCGGAAGTTGCGGCTGCGATTGCGGATCCTGGGCCTGGGCAGGTCCTCGATGCGGGTGATCCCTTCGGTGGGATCGGGCCGGTATTCTCCGGGGCCGGGCAAGGTGCGGTCCTCCTGTAAGCGGGTTCCTACACAGTAGTTTCCCCGAAATCCGCCATTCTGCCTGAACTTCCGTCGCCTATTGAACGGGGCATCTCCTCGGCGGAATCTGATGGGTACTTCACTCCCCATCCGGCTCCGCATCAGGAGATGCCCCATGCGGCAAGCTACCCTCATCTGGTCGCTCTGGCAACGACTGCTCCTACCCTTCGTTTCCGCATTCACCCGGCCCGGTCATCGCCGCTTCGTCGAATGGGTCACCGCCTTGGTCCTCAACGTCGAGGAGCACACCATCACCCAGTCGGTCGTCGCCATCGAGCGTACCGCCGATTGGAAGGCGATGGAATCCTTCGCCGAGTACGGGGCCTGGAAGCCCGGATTACTGACCCGCACCCTCACTCAACTCATCGACAAGGAACCCGGGCGACTCTGGCATGGTTACCGTGTCTCGGCCCTCGACGACACCAAGGTCCACCGCTCAGGCGAGCATGTCTGGGGCACCTGCACCTTCCACGAGTACACCGCACGCTGCCCCAACCGGGCCACCACCGTCCGGGCTCACAACTGGGTCGCCCTCGGGGCCTTGCTCAAGAACGACGGCCAGCCCGCCTGGTATCTGCCCGTTTCGGGTCGGCTCTACTTCCGCAAGTCGCAACTGCCCGAGCGTCCCAAGACCCCGGGAAGCACCGAGCCGTTCCGGACCAAGTGCGAATTGGCCGTGGGACTACTCCGGGAGCAGGCCGGGATCGTCAAGGGTCCCCATCTGGGCGTCTTCGACGGCGGATACGCCCTGAAGACTGTGGTCCGCCCCCTGGTCATGCCCGAGGATGGCTCGCCCCGGGTCGAGATCCTCACCCGATTGCGGCACGATGCCCGGCTGTACGCTCTGCCGCCGACCCAACGCAGGGAGGGGCAGCGGGGCCCGATGCCGAAGTGGGGCAAGAAGCTGTCGCCGCCCCGCCAGGGTGGCCGGTGGCCGGCCCTGGCAGAAGGGCGAGGCGTTCCTCTATGGCCGGATGCGAACGGTCCGCTGGAAGGAGGTGGTGTGCCTCTGGCGAGTGCTCGGCCATGACGTGACGGTCAAGGCAGTGGTGGCCGAGGTCGAGGGGTACAAGAAGCGATTCACGGTGGTGACCTCGGCGGTGGGCCTGACCGGGTTGCAGGCGGTGGAGCTGTTCGCCGCCCGGTTCCGCCAGGAGGACGGGTTCCGGGACCTGAAGCAGCGATTGGGCTGGGAGGAATGTCGGGCGTGGACCAAGGCCCCGATCGAGCGGACGACGCAGGTGCAGTGGATGGCAATGAGCCTGCTGCGGCTGTTGCAATTCCGGCTGGATGCCGAGGGGAATACGGATTGGTGGACGGCTCCCCCCTGGAACAAGAAGAAGGACCGCCCGAGCGTGCTGGACGTGGAGCGACTGCTGAGGCGTCACCGCCCGGAGATCCAGCGTCACCTGTCGGCGTGGCTGGGAGATGAGGAGGAAGCGGCATGAGGCAGGGGTAGGACCAGGGTTCGGTGATCAATCCGCCCGCCGCATGCCGTGCGATGGCGAGTTTGTAGGGTCTCGGGAGCCGCCTCATGGTGCCAGAGGGACGGAGACGCTACGCCCGATCCGGGAGAAGAGGCAGGATTTCAGGGAAACTACAGGATAGCGGGACGGACACGGTTTGCTACGCTTATTTCGTGGCTCGCCCTAACCTGTATTTCTCACCATCCTGTCTCGGAGCCGTTTCGCCGAGTCATCCGGCCCCTTCGCCACCCTGATGGTCGTCCGGCCGGGCTCCGTTGTCCATCTCGTGCCTTCTCTCTCCTGTCCGGACCTGGTCGGACACACCGGCCCGCCTGCGATCGAGGCTCCCGTGGCGAAGCCGGGACGCACCTCGATCGCCGGACCTCGTCACCGAAGCCTCCTCACAGTCTCAGCTGTGAAATTTTCTTCAGTTCAGCATCTCAGCGGAGGTCGCAATCGCGCCAGGTTCGCATGCATTCGCCGGAACGCCTCGGCGTAGGGACAACTGCTCGACAGCCTCACCCACATTTTCCGTACCGTCACCCGGACCAGCGCCCCGATCTTCAGGAGCTTCAACCGGATCGTCTGGCACTGCGCCTCGGCCAGCTCCGTGCCCGCCAACCCCAGCCGACGCAGCGCCTCCAGGAGCACGTAGGCGATCGACGAGAAGAACAGCCGGACCTGGTTGCCCCGCATCGTCGCCGTGCTGGTCCGGTCGGCGAACAGGTGCAGTTGCTGCTCCTTGATCCGGTTCTCCATCTCGCCCCGGCCGCAGTAGTCCTCCTCATATAAGGGCTTCGCCGCGCGACCCTCGGGCGCCAGCGACGTGACCACGAACCGCGGGTTGACGCCCCGGGCCAGGTGCTCGGCCTTGGCCACCACCCGAGGCTCACGGCTCCAGCTGTCGAGCGTCCGGTACCGGAGCTCGGCGAACACCCGGGACGCCTCCTTGGTCCGCTCGAACTCCAGGCGAGCCTGCTCCGCCTCGGCGGTGATCATCGCCTTGAGCCGCGTGTTCTGCGCCAGCCCGAGCACGTAGTCCACGCCGTTGGCTTCACACCAGGCCATGATCGCCTCGCGGCAGAACCCGCTGTCGGCGCGGATCGTGATCTTGACGTCGGGCCACGACTGGCGGATCTGGGCCACGATCCTCTGGAGGTGCTTCACTGACCCGGCCGAAGCGTCCATGTCGGAGGGCCGCAGCCGGGCGCAGAGCAGGTGATCGCCGCAGAAGATGTACAGCGGGAGGTAGCAGAAATTCTGGTAGTAGCCGTGGAAGAAGCGGCCGAGTTGGTGGCCGTGGATCGGGTCGTCGGTGGCGTCGAGGTCCAGGACGATCCGCTCGGGCGGGCGGAAGTGGGCGTGGAGCAAGAGCGACACGAAGAGGCGTTCGACGTCGTGGGTGCGGCAGACGACCTTCTTGTAGCGGCTCTCCTTGTCGGCGCCGACGGGGGTCAGTTCGAGGCGGTTCAGCGTGCTCTTGCCGGCCAGCGCCTTGCCACGGTCGCGCTCCCGTTGTCGGGTCTTGCCCTTGGGGTCGGGCTTGCCGACGACGGTGGCGAGCAAGGGGTCTCGGCGGAGGTCGTCGTGGTCATTGAGGTCCTCGTAACCCAACGCCAGGGCGTAGACGCGCTGGGCGATCAACTCCTCCGCGGTGTGCTCGATGAGGTCCGGGTTGCGGTGGTCGGTGAAACAGGCGGCGAACTGACGGATGATTCCGGTGAGTCGCTCGGTCTCGCGGAGCAGCAGCGCCGCACCGTCGGAGGAGATGTCGCCGCCGTCGAAGTCGGCGAGGACTTGACGGGGGCCGACCATGGGAAAGTCGAGGTCCGATGAGTTACACTCTGTGGTCATCGGGCTGCCTTCTCTGGGTGTCGTAGGTGGTTGTGGTAGATCAACCTATGACACAGAAGGCAGCCCGATTCCATTCCCCTGGTGAGAAATCCAGGCTAGATCGGTCCAGGCCACCGCCATGTCGCAGGTGACCGACGGAGACTCTCACTCGGCCTGGTCGCCCCACCATTCCGAGAGGGGTGATCCCTGACGGGGAACGAAGCGGGCATAAATCTGGATATTCCGAATGGCCTGCGTGAGACTTACTGCGTCGGGCCGGGTGCGGTCGGCCCACCTCTTCATCAGTTCCGGGGTCGTGATCGTCACGACGCCCAGCTCGGTGGCCAGGCGGATGGCCTTGCGGTCATCCGTGGCCAGCGACCAGCCCCGCACCTTGGCGATCGCCAGGCACCCGGCCTCGCCGTCGTCGAGCGTCGAGGCGAGTCGCACGAAGAGGTCCGCCTCTTCACCCCCGGAGACCTCGCACGTCTTCAATACCCCCTGGTCGATGGCCGGGCCGAGGTCGATCGGTGCAGGGATGAGCCTGCTCTGATCCTCCTGATCAGGGGCCAGCGTGAAGTACGCCTCCGCCACGACCCCGGCGGAGACATACACCGGCCACCCGATGCCGTCCAGCACCAAGGTGAGGTCTCCCGCCGCATAGAGGTTGATCAGGCAGCAGGCGTCCGAGATGACGACAGGCTTGGCCTCCATCCCACTTCATCCCTCGTCGGACAGGAGAGAGTCCTGGAAGTTCATCCGCCTCGTCTCCAGTCGGCCGTCCTCCGTCAAGTCCCGAACCGTCAGGCACTCGGCGACGATTGCCCTGGCCGTTACCGGGTCGCACCGCAGGAGCCTCGCCAGCTGACCTTCGCTCAGCTTGCCCTGCTCATACGCCTGCACCGCCAGGAACTTGTACCGCTCCGGGAACGGTTCGTCCGAGACGGGATGTCCGGGGAGTTCCAGGATCTTCGCCGCCTTGCGGACCTCGAATCGCTCCTCCTTCAGGTAGTCCCTCGTGCCCCTCGGGATCAGCCCCAGCCCCTCCAGGCGGAGGGCCATCGCCTCCACCGAGACGAAGTACATGTGGCTCAGGCGGCAGAGGTCGGCCACTTGGAAGTCGCCGGTCGTTGACACGACCTCGTGGAAACGGCGGCGGATCGAGGTTGCCGGCATCAGCAAGTTCATGGCGAACGCCTCGGCGAAGCGCTCGTTGGCCGGCTTGCGCCCTCGAAGACGAGGTAGTCGATGCCCGGCCGGTAGCGGTCCACGAGCAGGTGGCCATACTCGTGGACCATGGAGGCCCGACGCCGCTCAGGCGGATGCTTGCGGTTGACGAGGATGCAGCCTCCGAGGTCGGCCACGAAGGCATACATCCCGGCGACGGCCGAAGGCAGGTCGCCGTAGAAGATGCGGAGGCCGACATCCGACTCCAGGATGCTGCGGAGGTTGATCACGGGCTGGTCGCCGAGCCCGAGGCGTTGCCGCTCCCGGACGGCCACGTCCTCGGCCAGCCCCGCCACGTCGATGCGACCCGTCAGCTTCACCTCAGGGGGATAGTTGGAAGCGAGCGGGGCGGACATCGCCACTTCGAGTTCCCGGTAGTCCTCGGCGAAGCGCTGGAGTTCGCCGATGGCACGGTCGATCTCCCCGGCCGAATCCGTCGCCCTCCGGGGGACGCCCCGGAGGTGGGGACGCAGATCGGCGACGGGCTCTCCGGGGCGAACGAGTTCGTGGACCGAGCGCCCGTAGAAGCCCGCCAGCTTCATGATCTCCTCGGGCTTGGCGGGGCGAGTCCCCTTCTCGATGGCGATCAGCGTGGGGCGGCTGCAACCGAGGAACTCGGCGGCGTCCTCCTGAGTCACGCCCCTGGCCTTGCGGGCGTCGGCGAGCCGCTGGCCCAGCACGCCGGGGTCGTTGAGGGGAAGGTCAAGCATGGCTCCTCTCCTGGTCAGCCGACTGGCGTTTCCGCCGGGGAGAGCAGGTCGGCCCAGGCCCAGCCCTCGACACGGCCCCTGGCTACGAGGGCGAGCCATTCGTCCCGGTATCGCCGGAACAGATCGACGTGGGGTGATAGCGAGCCACCCTGGGCGACCACCCCGGTCCCCACGAGATGCCTCCTGAAGAACCGTGGGACGGAGGGGTGGGCGTCGAGTTCTGACAGCTTCTCCACTTGCATGAGAAACGCCTTCAGGTAGGCGAGCCTCCCGTCCTCGACCCGATTGACGACCCCGGCAGGGCCGAAGAGGTCGTACTTGTAGGCGTCCCCCGGCTCGTCGATGCCGGCGGTGATTAGGGCCTGTCGCCGGAAGATGCAGTCCGGGCAAACGCCGCACTGCTTGCGGGCCACGTCCCTCAGCGGATAGTGGACGCACGAGGCGGTCGAGCGAGCGACATCGACGAGGCCCTCGTCGGCGAGGGTCCGCACGACCTCCGCCTTGGTCCGATCGATGAAGGGGAGGCGGAACGTGATCTCCCGGCCGGCGGCCAGCGACACGAGGCGGGACATCAGGCGGAGGAAGTGCGGGTGGGTGCCCTTCGTCGCCTTGGACCCGACCATCCCGGCCATCAGAGGCAGGTTGATCGCCCCGATCCCGGACTCGAAGACCTCAACGCCCGTCGCCCCCGACATCCAGGCGACGACCCCGCCGGCCGTGGTAAACAGCAGCGAGCGACAACGCTGGCTGCCCTCTTCCTCATGGAGCCTGGACGGGGCGACCGTCGTGACGACGGGCACCAGAGGCTTGAGGTCCACGCCGTAGCGGCGTCGGAGGGCGTCCAGCTGAGGATCGATCAGGCGGCGCTGGGCCGACTGATGGCGGACGAGGACCGGGATAACCTGCTCCTGGGGACGGCATCGCAGCCGCTCGGCCAGGCCCGCCGCCGAATCCAGCCCGCCGCTGTAGAGGCAGACCAGGGGAGGGTCGGCGAACGGCAGCCAGCCCTCGTCGCAGGCGGGCCGGGGGGACGGATCTGCTGCGAATTCGAAGTCCCAGCTGTCCCCCGAGACGAATTCGACGCACTCGCCGATCAGGCCCCGAACCTCGCCGCTGGACCAGAACTCGGGGTCGATGACCTCGATCGAGGCCCTCAGCGACCGGGGCCATCGGGGAGAGCCTGGGCGGCCCCTCCTGGAGAGCCGGTCGATCATGTAGACCGACGTGGCGACCCTCAGAAGGTCCATCATCCGCCGGGAGAGCCCGGCCCGAAGATGCTGGCCCAAGCAGTCCGGGACCAGCCGGAAGTGGCGTCCGCCGACAACCTCGACGGGGCCGCCGGGCTCGTTGCGGAAGGAGACTCGGAAGCGAGGCAGTTCGGTATTCATCGTGGCGCGAGCGCCAGCAGGGATTCGCCGAGCTTCTCGGCGGTTTCGTCGGCCATCCCGTTGGCCGCCTTGCCCGGCCGCATCTTCGGCAGCCAGTCCGCATCTTCTGCCAGCTTCCCGGCGAGGCGATGGACATCCTCCTCCATCAGCCCACGCACCTCGTCCAGGTAGCGGTGGATGTCGGGCAACCACCGCCTTTGCTTGACGGAGGCGACCCCGTACTCGATCTGGTCGAGGAACTTGTCGCAGACGGCCCAGGCGTACTCCTCCACGAGGGATTCCCGGCCGATCCCCGACTCGGCGACCTCCAGAAAGAGCCTGGCGAAGTCGTGGCCCTTGCACTGCTTCGTGAGCACGCTGAGCGTGTTCCGATCCCCGGCCTGGGCGGCTTCCAGGAATTGATCGAGGGTGACACCGTGCTCCTTGAACTGCTTCTGGACGGCCCGGATCGTGCCGAAGAGGCTCCTCAACGCCCTCCGGGCTGCCCTTGGGGTCGGAAGGCCGTCGAGCACGACTTGGTGGACGGCCCGCCACCGTTTCGATTTGCCGAGGTCTAGGGACTCGTTCTCTGCCATGAGCGTTCGCCACTCAAGCGATGGAGATCCGGCCATCCACTCGACAAAGTATCGGGATCTCGTTTTACAAAGTCAAGGCGGAGTAGCCCGTTTTCAAAACCTTGTAAAATTTCGTTGGTGATCCCTGGACATCCTGGGCTGGAGGCCGTCCGTCCTCGCCCAGCATTACAGGGCTGGCGAAGCTGCGCTCCCGGTTCATGCGGCAGTTGGCGACGCCCGCCGACCGTTCCAGTTGTTCGTCTGTGAGCAGGTCCACGGTCAATACTCGTAGCGCCGCATCTCCCGGTAGACGGTCATCGGGGAGACCCCGCATTCCTTGGCGATCGTCGGGGCCTTCTTCCCCTCGGCGATCATGGCCCGCACCTTCTTCCGGACGGCCACGGGCAAATATTGCTTGACCTCCTCGGTCGGGTCGTCCGGGGCGGCGGCGAAGAGAGGGGCAAAGTGGGCGTGTAGCCGTCGCACCGCCTCGTGGAGGCGGCCATACGGGCGGTTCCCGTAGCATTCGAGCAGGTCGTCCCCGCCGAAGGGCTGGCCGTGGGCCAGGCAGAGAGAGGCCAGTTCGTCGCTCTCCTTGTGCCGGAGCACGTCCGGCAGAGTATCTCGCAATGTCCCGTAGGGCAGGATCGGGAACTCGGGCTCGGACTTCCGCACCCGATTCAGGAGGCGGGTCCAGGCGTTCGCAAAGTGATACTGGGTGTTCGTCGCATGCTCCCTGTACCAGGGCATCCCGTTCTCGGAGACCAGCAGCAGGTCCGACCCGATCCGCCGGGAACGCTCCAGCCCCCAACGGATCATGCGGGCCGTCTCGGGCCACAAGATCCACTCGCCGAAGACCTCGGTCTTGGGGCGCAGGAATCGGATGAAGCTATCCTGGCCCGTGGACTCGAAGTGGAGCCGCTCGGCGAATTCGTGTTCGTGGTGGAGCAGGATGTCATGGGCCGTCAAACGGCCGAGTTCCGCAGCCCCCATGGCGCAGTTCAGGCCGACATAGAGCAGGAGGCGTTCGATCGGCGTGGCATGCTTGTTGATGACCGCCAGTTGCTTGGGGGAGTACACCACCTTGCTGATGACGGCCTTCTTGCGGTCTGCGTCGGACTTGGGGATCTTCCGCTTGAGGCTCTCAAGCCCCCTCGGCATCCGCCAGTGGAACTTGTCGGTCGTGTCGAGCCAGCGGAAGAACCGCATCAACTCCCCGACGTGATGGCGGGCGTTGTCCCGGCTCGTCGCCCCCCTCGCCCCGAGCGGCCTGGCCCTCCAGTGGGCGACCATCGCCGAGCAGCGGTCACGGTCGAGCGAGTGGAGCGGGACATCCTCGTGCTCCCGCTTGAACCGCTTGATGCGTGCCAGTCGGAGCCGGCCGTAGGGGCTCAGCTCCCCGGAACCGTCTCGTCTGTTGGCCGCCGGCACGTCGTGAGCGGCGTAGGTGTCCAGGGCCTCGTGAAGCGAGCCGGGGATGAGGTTCTCGGGCAGCGACCGCTTCGACGGCAACGCCCCGAGGCCACGCAACTCCCCCTCCAGCTCCCGGGCCGAGGCCGCCACCAGGCCGTCCCGATTCCGGCGGACGGATTCGGCGTAGAGGTTTGGGTCGGAGGGCACCACGTCGAGCGACGGGAATCGGTCCCGCTCGACCTGGATGACCTAGGCGTAATCGGTCAGCGGGTCGAAGATGCACTCCTCGGCGTGGGGAGGAGGGAAGGCGACCTGACGCTGGCCCTTGGCCAGCTCCTCGGCGAACGACAACGCCAGCGGGGTCCAGACATCCTCTTTGATAAACCGGCAATTGTCGTCGTAAAGCTCCTTGATGCGAGCGAGCCGCTTCTCGGCTTCTCGCTTGTCCGTCCCCAGGTTGAACCGGTGCTGCCGCTTCTTCCCATCCTCTCCAAACTTCCAACCGAGGTAGGGGCGGCAGCGACCCTGGGGATCGGGGCTGAGGTCACGGTTGCGGCGGGCCATGAAGATGACTCCCCGGTGGAAGCTTGTCCACGGAAGGCTTCATCCTAAACGCAGAGGATTGTATCCGGAGTGCCGTCAGCCGAACGTGGCCCTCACGAAGGGCCTCGCGGCACTCCGGATACAATCGGTTGGACTGAACCGCGGGAACGGCCCCGGCTATGGGGATTGAATCGAGGGCCTGCCCTTCGGAGGAAGCCGCCCCGCCCGGCAACGGTGGCCCTCGGGCAGGTCAACCCACCGCCGCGTGATCCTGGCAACGCCCCTGAGGCCGCGATCGCGCATCGCTCTCCCGGTTCGGGAGGCCAGTTCCGGCGCGTCGGGCGGGGAATCCCCGGTCACCCCTCTCGGGGCGGGCTCGACGGCGGCGGTCGGATGGCGATCCTCGCCACGCGGTCGACTCATGACGTATCGTACCCCACCAGTTCGACGATCGGCCCCCGCTCCGGTCGTCCTCGCCGTTCGACCGGGGCCGCACGCAACGCCTCGACGACGACCATCCGGCCCTCACCGCAGGCGGGGCAGGCGTGGGCCTTGGGCCGTTCATCGACGGCGACTTGCGGCCCGGGGACCGGCTCGATCGCGACGGGCGGCATCGCGGCGGACAACAGATTCCGGCACAGCTCCAGCTTCGACCGACACGCCCGGTTGGCGAGGAAGCCGTAGGCCGGATCCGCACGAACCCCGTCGGCAAGACGTGCAAGAGGAAACGGCGGAGGAACTCCGTCGCTCTCAGGGTCATCGTCTTCCGCCTCCCGCCCTGCGCGTAGTCTTTCCAACCGAAGGTGACATGGTCGCCTTCCAGGGCGGTGAGCCGGCGGTTGCTGATCGCCACCCGGTGGGTGTACCGCGCCAGGTACTTGAGCACCTGCCGTGGTCCGCCGAACGGCGGCTTGGCGTAGACGACCCATTCGGTCCGGGCGCTCGCGGCGAGCCGGCGGCAGAATTCCCCGGGGTCGGTCAGAGGACGGAGCTTGCCGTGGAACGCGAGCCGCCCCCGGTCGAACGCGGCCCGGAGCATCGCCAGGAACTTGCCCCGGAAGACGCGGCTGAGGACACGAACCGGCAGGAAGAACCGCGGCCGGCAGGCGATCCACCGCGAGGCGTCGGGCGCGAGCCCGCCGCCGGGGACGACGCAATGGACGTGGGGGTGGTGCTGGAGGTTCTGCCCCCAGGTGTGCAGCACGGCGAGGAAGCCGATCTCGGCCCCGAGGTGCTTGGGATCGGCGGCGACCTGTCGCAGGGTGGCGGCGGCGGCCTGGAACAGGAGGCCGTAGACCACCCGCGGGTTCTGCAAGGCGATCGGGTTGAGCGTCGCGGGCAGGGTGAAGACGACGTGGAAATACGCGACCGGCAGGAGTTCCGCTTCGCGGGCCTCCGTCCAGTCGGCGGCGGCGTGTGCCTGACACTTGGGGCAGTGGCGATTGCGGCAGGAGTTGTAGGCGACCCGCCGGTGCCCGCACCGGTCGCAGGCTTCGACATGGCCGCCCAACGCCGCGGTCCGACAGGACGCGATGTCGCTCAAGGCGTGGCGCTGCTCGGGCCTGAGCGCGTCCCCGTACCGGTCGAGGAAGGCGTCCCCATGGCGTCGGATGACGTCGGCGACTTCGAGACGGGGCGGCGTCATGGCATCGTCTCCCCGGGGAGGGGGCCGAGCCGATCGAGAGGGCTCCGGGTCGCCTCCACCGCGACCGGCGAGACGTGGGTGTAGACCGCGGTGGTCTTGAGGTTGCGATGCCCGAGCAGCACCTGGATCGTCCGGATGTCGGTGCCGGCCTCGAGCAGGTGGGTGGCGAAGCTGTGCCGCAAGGTGTGGACGGTGACGTGCTTGCCCAGGCCGGCGTCCCGGGCCGCCTGCACGCAGACCCGGTGCACGGTGCTGGCGGTCAGAGGCCGTCCCGGAAGGTCTCCGGGGAAGAGCCAATCGGTCGGTCGGGCGGCCTTCCAGTATTCGCGGAGCAGGGCCAGGAGTCGGGGCGAGAGCATCACGTAGCGGTCGCGGCGCCCCTTGCCCTGACGGACGCGGAGGACCATGCGTTGGCTGTCGATGTCGTCGACCCGCAGGGCCACGACCTCCGAGATCCGCAGGCCGGCGGCGTAGGCGGTCATGAGGATGGCGCGGTGCTTGAGGCCGACGACGGCCGCGAAGAGGCGGGCCACCTCGTCGAGGCCGAGGACGACGGGGAGCTTCTTTGGCTGCTTGGGGCAGGCGACGCGGACCAGGACTCCTTCCCGGCCGAGGGTGACCTCGTAGAGGAACTTGAGGGCGGCGACGGTCTGGTTGTAGGTGCTCCAGGAGACGTGCTTCTCGCGGACGAGATGGAGGAGGTAGGCCCGGACCTCGTCGCGGCCCAGGTCCTCGGGGGACCGGCCGAAATGGCGGGCGAAGGCGGCGACGCGCCCGATGTAGGCCTGGATCGTCCTGGGGGCGAGGTTGCGGAGCTTCAGGTCCTCGATCATTCGGAGTCGCAGGGGTGTCATGGCGTGCTCCCGTGTTGAGGTGAGAGGGGGAGCGTCCATGATCGCCCGGGGGAGGCGGCGGACCGTCACGTAAAATCGAGACAGCCTGGTTTACGGGACGGAGAAAACGTGACAGGATGAGTGACCGATCCCGGCGGCCCCAGGTCGGCCGGGGCGGTCGTCACGCAACCGGCCGTTTACGTGACATAACAAAGCGACTGATCAGTCAATGTGGCGAGGGGATGAGGATGCTGGTGGGGTACGTGCGGGTGAGCAAGGCGGACGGGAGCCAGGCGACCGACTTGCAGCGGGACGCCTTGAAGGCGGCCGGGGTGAACGCCCGGCACGTCTACGAGGACACGGCCTCCGGCAAGCGGGACGACCGCCCCGGCCTGGCGGCCTGCCTGAAGGCCCTGCGGGAGAAGGACACCCTCGTGGTGTGGAAGCTCGACCGGCTGGGCCGCGACTTGCGTCACCTGGTCAACACGGTGCACGAGCTGACGTCGCGTGGGGTCGGGTTCAAGGTGCTGACCGGCCACGGCGCGACGATCGACACGACGACGGCGAGCGGCAAGCTGGTGTTCGGTTTCTTCGCGGCGCTGGCGGAGTTCGAGCGGGAGCTGATCGTGGAGCGGACGCGGGCGGGGATGGCCGCGGCCCGCGCCCGGGGCCGGTGCGGCGGCCGGCCGTACAAGATGACGGCGGCGAAGCTCCGCCTGGCGATGGCGTCGATGGGGAAGCCGGAAACGAAGGTGGGTGAGCTCTGCAAGGAGTTGGGGATCACCCGCCAGACGCTGTACCGCCACGTCGGACCGGACGGGGCGATCCGTGCGGATGGGCGGAAGCTGCTGCACGCCCAGGACGGGAAGCGTGGGAGATGAGGGTGGGCGGAGCGGCGGCCCATTCCGGGGGCGAATGTGCCGGACGCCGACCCCGGCGGCCCGCGCCCGAGCTGCGGACTCCGATGAGGTCGTGACCCGTGGATGCCGGCGGCGTCCGGCCCTGGACTCCAGGGCGTCGCGGCTCCCATCGCACCCTTGGCCGGGGCTCATGAGCGACCGCCGCCGAACCGGCCATGACGCCGTAAAGGCTTTCGATTCAAGGGTCTACCGCGAAGCGGTTTAGTCCAACGGCCATTATCTGACACGTCCAGGGTGTTATCTGACACGTTATTTGACACGAAGGCACCGCTGTAAGTCGTTGGACGACCTTAGATTCGACGCAAAGTCAACAAAAAAGCCCACTTGGGATTGCTCCCAAGTGGGCTTTCAGTGGAGGCGGCGGGAATTGCACCCGCGTCCCGAGATGCATCCGTGATTGCTTCTACGTGCGTAGCCAGTTTATGGGGTTGTCAGCCTTGGAACCCCAACGGGCAGGGTTTCGGTCGGCTTATCCTGTCATGGAGTTTAGCCCGGGCCGCAACAGGCGGTTAGGCTCGGGCGAGCCTGAATTGTCGTCTCCGGCCGGACCTCTCAGGCGAAGGCCCGTCGCGGAGCCGCGGCTGGTTTTTAGGCAGCCAGACGGAGATTGCCAGTGTTGTTGGCAATTATTGGTTTGGTCGGCTTTTTACGAGGCCTGCTGACCAACCTCGGCACGCCACAGATCACTTCAACCATCCGGTCGAACCTGGTTCGCCCCCTTCTGTGAGACACCGGATTGAGGTCCCAGCAAATGTCATTATTCTCAGTACGCTCGTGGGGTCAAGAGGGTTCGGGGGAATGGACCTGGAAGTCCTTGATCTCGAGCTGCACTTCGCGGCGGCCGTTCCATTCGTTGATGCCCGGCGAGAAGGCGACCGAGCAGACCGTGCCGGGGGCCAGGTCTTTCATACGGCTCGCCATGTTCCAGGCGATCCCCCGGCAGATCGCGTTTCCCTGGCCGAATCGCACCTGAACGTGGTTCTTACGTTCTCCCACGAGGCGAGGCTCGCCCAGAAGTCGAACGCGTTCGGTAACCAGGACAGGTCGAGGATTGCTGATCCCGAACGGCTCGAGCTGCTCGATGGCCTCGACAATCCTTGGGGACAGCTCTCCCAGCATCACCTCAGCGTCGATAATCAACTGTTTCTGCTTCAGTTCGGGGGTCAGCAACCCCTGACAGTGTTGATCGAAACGATCGCGGAACGCCGGGAAGTGGTCCGGGTGCAACTTCAGACCGGCGGCAGCGGTGTGCCCGCCGAAACCAAGTAACCCGTCTGAACAGGCTCGGATCGCCGCGATCAGGTCGACGCCGGGGATCGATCGGGCTGAACCCTGGCCAATACCGTCGTTCAACGCGATCACGATCGTCGGGCGGTGGTAAGTCTCGGCGAGCCGGCCCGCCACGATACCGATGACGCCGGGATGCCAGCCGAGCTTGCCGAGAACGATCGCGCCGCGATCCCCGAGACCACCAGAGTCCTCGATCATCGCGTGTGCCTCGGCGACAATGGTCCGCTCGACCTCCTGGCGCTTCGTGTTGCACTCGTCCAGGTTCCGAGCGAGTTCCTTCGCCCGGTTTTCATCGTCGGTCGTCAGCATCTCGACGGCCGCCATCGCCTGCGCAAGCCGGCCGGCGGCGTTGATTCGGGGCGCGACGTTGAAGCCGATCATCCCGGTCGTCAGTCGCGACTTTCCGAGGCAGCCCGATACCTCCAGCAAGGCCCGCAGGCCGACCGACGGATCGTCCGCCAGTCCGCGTAATCCGTGGCGGACGAAGACGCGATTCTCATCTTCGAGAGGGACCACGTCGGCGACGGTCGCCAGCGCTACCAGGTTGATCGACCGGAGGAGAAAGTCGCGCATATGCGGCGAGGCCTTCTTGCCGTCGCCGAAACCCTTGCAGATCTGCCAGGCGAGTTTGAAGGCCACGCCACAACCGCAGAGCCAGGGGTAGGGATAGTTGCTACCGGGAAGCGCGGGGTGGACGATCACGTCCGCCTCGGGTAACGAATCCGCCATCGTGTGGTGGTCGGTCACGATCAACTCGACGCCCAACTCGCGAGCCAGGCGGGCTTCCTCGATGGCCGTCACTCCGCAATCGACCGTCACGATCAACTCGGCCCCGTGTTCGTTGACGAGTTTCCGGATCGCGTCCGCGTTGACGCCATACCCTTCGTCGACACGATGTGGGATGTAGTATTCGACATTTTTGGCCCCAGCGAGCCGGAGACACGCCCACAGGACACTCGTCCCGCACACGCCGTCCACGTCATAGTCGCCGTAGATGACGATCTTGCGTCCTTGCTTCACGCAGCGAGCGATTCGTTCCGCCGCCTCCACGGCGCCGGGGAGCAGTTCCGGATCATGGAGGCTCTTCTGCCGAGCCTCGAGAAATGCTCGCGCGGTCTGTGCGTCCCTGATCCCTCGATTAAGTAACAGGTGGGCGACCAGGGGAGCGAGGTTCGCGTCTCGACTCAGGGTCGTGATGAGTGCCGGCTCGTGGGCACGGAGACGCCATTTTGGAGTCATCGCCGATCTCCCGTCCGATCGTCTCGCAACGCACCGCGAACCAGGGGCAACAGAGCGCGCGTTCGAATCAGGTCGCTTCGAGTAGTCGCGGTGGGAACGACCTACTCTTAATCTCGGTCATTTCCGGTCCTGGGCCCTGACTCACTTCGTGAGTGATCGGTCCCTCAGAACCATCTTCGCCATCGCGCGTAGATCCAGATGCCCCAGGGGGACGCGAGCATTCCGCCGCAGATGATCAGGAACACCAGCATGTGGGGCAGTTTTAACGAGTCGAGGTGGATGTTCTCCCCGAAGAAGTTCATGCCGAAGAACCCGACCACAAAGTTCAGGGGAAGCATCAGGACCGTCACGATCGTCAGGGTCTTCATGACCTCGTTGGTCCGGTTGGACAGGGCCGAGAGATACGTGTCGAGCGCCCCGGCGATCAGATCTCGCAACGTCTCGGAGATGTCGTGCAGCCGAACCAGGGAGTCGTAAACGTCCCGGAAGTAGACCCGGTCCTTGGGGTCGATCTGCGAATAAGTGTCCCGCGCGAGGCGATTCAGCACCTCGCGCTGAGGGATCAGGATCCGGTGGACCCGGGTTGCCGAACGCTTGACACGCATGATCTTCTGGAGCGTCTTCGGGGTAGGCCCCGCGAAGACCTCGTCCTGAACCTCGTCGATGACCTCGTCAAGATGCTCGATCGCGGGCAGGAACGTCTCAACACCGAGGTCGAGCAACCGGTAGAGCAGGTGATCCGCCCCGGAACCGAGAAAACCTCCCCCGTCACGCTCGATCAAACGAAGAAGTTCAGTCAGAAAGCCGATCGATTCCGTGTGATAGGTCACGAGGTAGTTGGAGCCCAGGAAGATATCCAACTCCTTCACGACGATCTCATCGTCCTCGGGCGCGAAGTCGATCGTGTGCAGAAGCGTGTACAGATTGTTGCCCCAATCGTCGAGTTTGGGAGAATTGGCTTGCTGGAGGGCGTCCTCGATCGCCAGTGGGTGGAATTGAAAGACGTCTCGGAACAGGGCCTCGACTTCGACAATCTCGGTGTCGAGGTCCTCGATGTCGAGCCAGAGTGTCCCCTCGATGTCCTCCAGAGCTTCGGGAACTCGACTCTGAGGCCAGTCAAGGTGGATGTTCCCCCTGCCATCCCGATACACGGAATGGACCCGCGGCGCGGTCCGGCGAGTCACGCTGCTCACCCCGCTGGCCATGAGCGTTTCGTCTCCCTCAAGAAAGGTCAAGCGCGCTCAAGGCCGCGACGCTCTGGACCGTCGAGCCTCCTCCGCCAGGTCGATCACCAGAGGGGTTCCCGAGTCCTCGGGAATACTCCGGTGCAATAGGTACGCCTGATGGAGCTGGCCCAGATAGCCATCCAGGACCGGGTCGATCCGGAACGTCGTTGACGGGAACCCGACCAGTCGCAGGGCGACCCGCCCTACCGCAACCTTGTCCGACTGAAAACGACCAAGTTCGTCCACTGGGGCCGATCTCAGGGCACCAACGGTCCCGTCCACCGGCAGGAATTCAATCCAGACCTCTCCGTAGGGTTGCCCCCCACGCTGAGTTCTCCTGTGACCGACGTTGTCAACATGCGCTCTGGGCCGAGTTCCTGCTGACACCCTGTTAGCAACACTCCCAGGAGCAAGAGTGGCACCCGCCACGCCCGAAAACCTCGACGGGACTTTCTGGGTCGATCCGCCTTATCCAAAATGACCTCGCGCCGTCGATCGAACAAGGACAGTCGGGCCCGCGCAATTGTAACGCTCGTCGCATCGTACCGCCATCGTGGGGCAGGGGTTCCGGTCGACGCCCCATATTGCCATAACGCACGAAATCGCCCGCTATGGGAGTTCGAAGCTCGGCCCGGCGGTTGAGTATGCCATGGCGACGTGCGAGTGTTCGTCAACAATCCTGACGGATTGGGTGCGACAGATAGGGTTGAAGTTCCCTTAGGGTCGCCGAGACAAACGGGTCCTGATCAGGCCCCACAAACTCGTGGGACAAGAGAAGACGGCCCCCCGTTCTCCCGTGGCCGACATTGGGGCCAATGTTTGGGTTTCGCGCGATGATTTGACCTCCACGCTGCCGTTCGCCCAGAAGACGACCGGCCAGCCCACCGAGGAAAAGCAGTCCGTCTCGCATCTGGAGGCCTGCTCGGTGACCTACCGAACCACAGGCCAACACGACCCCACCGGCCTGACCATAAGCCAGGGCGTCGCCAGAGTCTCCCTGGATCACAAGCCGGCCAGCCATCAGGCCGCTGGCCGCGCCGTCGGCCGCGAACCCCCGCGCCACGACGATCAGGCCCGGCGCCTCCAGGTTTGAAGCAAGCTCCGGACCGGCCGGTCCTTCCACCTCGATGACCGCTCTCCAGTTCCCTCGGAGACCACTCAGGAGGAGACGCTGGGAGGAGACACCGATCAGACGGACCCGAGAATGGCCACGATCGAGAAGTTGCGTGACCAGGGCATTGATCCTCTGGTAGTCGCGAACCTCATGAACCGGGATGTACGGGTCGTCCGGAGTTGCCGATGGGACCATAAGGGACACTCGGCGACAGGCTCGGCAACGGGTCAACGCGAGATGGTCCGCCCGGAACCCTCCGACACGGTCCGCGCCTGCTGACCCGTGTCGCCGGCAGCGGCGACCGGGAACTGCGGACCGTTCGGAAACAATGCGACATCTGCGGGTGGAGAACTGTCCAGGAAATCACGGAGGGCCTGGACCTGACTCTCCAGGGCCGACCGGCCCTGCGGCCACTGTTGACGCGGGCTTCGGACCAGATCCACGGACGCGGCGGCAATGTTCTTCACGCGGTTGGCGATGTCCTGGATCTGGGCTCGCTGCGCGGCCAGGGCCGGGTGGTCCGTCTTCAGCAGGCCGGCGTCACGGATCTCCGGGCTTCCCGTGAAGGCGAGGTGGAGTTGAAGCAGCAAGTCGGTCAGGCGAACGGCCTCATCCGGGTTTTCGGCCTGGGTCGCGACGATTCGTTCGCCAATGTCCGTCGCCGCCAGTCCCATGTGGTGTGCAACGAGCTGGAAGTTGAACTCGGCGTTGCGGTCCGCCGGTCTCATCATGCCGAGCGCCCACGCGGCCCAGACCCGAACAGAGGGGTTCGCCTCCCGATCCGCAAGAAAGCTCAATGCCGTGGCGGCAAGGTCCGCGTCCGGCTTCAATGGGTTGGACGCTGCCTGTCGAAGGGCACCCAATGCCTGAAGGGCACGATACTGCGCCGGCCAGAACGTGTCGCGCTCTCCTTCGAGAAAATCGGCCACCGCCCGGGCCGCAGGCTTCGCCTGGGCGGGAGAGACGTCGATCCGACCGTTCTGGGCCCAATCGCTAAGTCCGACGGCGGCCAGGATCTTCAGGGTCAAAGGCTGCTGCTGGTCCTTCATGACCTGTGCGAAAACGGGAAGTGCCGCCGCGTCGCGCGCGTTACTCAAGGCTAACATGTACATGATGCGGGCGTACAGATGGTTCTTCAGAACGTCTTCGGCCAGGCTTACCAGTGCCTTCGTGTACTGCGATCGAAACGAGGCGTTCTGGGACGTTTCGAGCGGGGCACGAAGATTGGTCGCGAACGTCTCGAACGTCTCGACGCCCCGCGGCGACGCGGCCGGGTCCAGCATTGGCTCGATGTTTTGCGGGCGCGTTAGCTGGGCGATCTGGTACTTGATATATGCGTCGAGCAGGGCGGGGTCCGGAGCGAGCCGACCCTGAATCATGGCCTCGAAGCGGTTCTGCGAATCACCTCGCAGGGGCAAGGCACTCGCGTAGAGCTGGGGAAAGTTGTTCGTGATTGCGGCGGCCGCCCTTGGGTCGACATAACGCTCGCTCAGGCCTCCCGAGCGTGACGTTGTCGGATCAACGGCGCCCTTGGCCTCGGCGTCGTTCTCGCCGGGCGCGGCCTGGTTCGCGCCGTCTGGAGGGGGCGCGGACGTCTTGGGCTCCTGAGCGGTCACGGCCACTGACCAGGCGAGGGTCGCGATGAGCGAACGCCCCATCCAGGTGGTTGCGCGTCGCCGACTCGGGGCAAACTGGTAAGACATGTGTTGATGCCCTTCCAATTGGCCCCCGAGGCCCGGACCAGGTCGCGAGGATCGCTCGTGCGGGCTCATGGGCAATCGGGTCTGTAGATGCGGGACAGACGGCCTCGGAAGCGTTCCGCAGCCGTTCGAGATTGGGAAAGCCGATAACGACTCGGCCGAGAAGAGAGCCCGAAACGGCCACCCTCCTCGCACGCGTCTTGGATGAGCGGACGCCTGGGTAGGTTCCAGAGAATGAGTCTCCCTCGAAAGATAACCCGGAGGGTGTCCACTGTCAAACGTGCCCTCTCGTCTTACCTCATTTACTCACTTGCCACACTTGCCACCGTTTAGTCCAGTATCCGCGACCGATGTCTCCCGGACAAATGTCTGAGGAGCCGTGATCGCAAGGCCGAGGGTGGCCCACGTAAGGGAGCGTCCAGGCCTCACTCCGAGCGTTCCGGTTCGTGGTCCACCAGCCTTGGGTCGGTCGCGGCGATGATGGCCCCGACGGCTTGCTGGTTGAATCCCTTGTAACCTTCCCGGCGCTGGAGGTTTTCCAGGTGGCTACCGATGGCCCCCTCGCGGAGGAACCGGGCGTGTTGTTCGGCGTCGATCCAGTCTTGCTCCCGGAGCCGGTCGACACGTTGTCGGGAGACCGGCCAGCGTTCGCCCGTTGTGAACGCCTGTCGGAGAAACGGGAAATCCGAGAACGGCTTCATCGTGGTGATGTTCGCCTCGGCTTCCAGATCATTCCTCAGTGCATCGAAGTCGAATTGGGCTTCGAGGTGGTGCATCCCGGCATCCAGGATCGACTCGCCGTGCAGGCCCACCCAGAGACCGACCGTATTCGGGCATGGCAGGTCGGGCAGGGATTGGTTCGTGAAGTCACTGTTCGCCTCCTCGGGCGCAGGTCGAGATCGGCGAAGATGACGATGCCGCTCGTCGCATGTTCCAGCACCTGCGCGCCCCAGCCGGCGTGTTCCCCCGCGTGAAACCGCTCGCGAAGGCGGAACCCCAGTCGAAGGAAGATCCGCATGGTTCGGGGGAAGTGCCGTCGGGAGCAGCGGAAGGTGTGGTGGTCGTGGTTGGCCCACCCGAGGCCCAATCGGTCCTGCCGGGTTTTCTGGATCTGTGCCGCTCGATTGCGTGACTGCCAGTACACGCGCTCGGCCTCGAAGACCAGATGACAGGCCAGGTCCACGCTCCCGTGGCAGAGGTCGATCACCTGTTCGAGTAGACTGTCAGTTGCGTCGAACCCCGCCTCGTCCTCGTGGAAGCGTCGTTGTCGGCCGTGCCAGAGGTCGCGCGCCGCCAACGCGTCCCGGGCGGCGTGGGGTGCCATCCGCCCCTCCCGTCCCAGCGTGCCGGAATAGGGCTCGAACCCCCGATACCCGCGCCGCTCCACGACGGCGAGAGAGGTCACCTCCCCGGGGATCCGGGCCACTCGATACGGTCCCCACGCATAACCCTGGATGTCGAGACCGAGGTCGTGGGCTCGGGAGAAATCGGCCACGGACTCGACCTTCAGGGCAATCTCCTTGACATCGTGTCCCCCTCTCGTCCCGGGTTCGAGCGCGATCCTGGGGAAGATGCCGCCGGCATGTCCGAACACCGGCATTCCGGCGCGTACAATTCCGGCTCGCGCCGGTAGCCCAATCGCTCCAGTTGCGCGATCCGATCGGATCGGTCAAACACGACGAGATGATCCACCCAGTCGGCGAAGCGGGTGCTCGTCTCCATTTGCATCCGGCTCGCCAGCATGGTGGCGAACGAGTTGCCGCTCAGGGCCGAGTCGATCAGAACACCGACATCGGCCTCGGTTTCAGGCCAGCGCTGCCACTGGACGCCCTGGGTCCCGGCCTCGTTGAAGTCGATCATACTGGTTCAGGCTCCGATCTCAGGCCAGGGAGGTCACTGTAACGTGTTGGCTACTTGAAAGATCGGATGTGCAATGTCATCCCGTTCACGATGGACTAGGCCAGGAATGAGGGAGAACGCCGTGATCAAAACGCCACGATCCGACTCGTCTCTCTACCATCATACCGATGCCGGCCACGCCCTGATTGCCGCTACCGGCGGGGAATCGGTCGTCTGGGTGCTTCCAGGCCCACGAAACGGGAGGGGACCGGATGATGGAGGAACGCTCGCGAGCCCGCTACGATGGGGCACATCCCGCGACCTGAGCAGCCCGGAGACCGACGAGCCATGCGCAACCTCCGTTCGACCTTCCACCCTCTCCCGTTCCTGCTCCTGGGGACCGTGCTCGGCCATCCCGCGGGCGCTGCCGATGTCCCCACGCCGGAGTCGCGCCTCGGTTTTCGCCCGGGGGCCGACTTCAAATTGGCCCACTGGGATCAGGTCGTCTCCTATTACCGCGAGGTCGACGAGGCGTCGGATCGGGTCGAGGTTCGCACGCTCGGAGAGACGACCCAGGGACGTCCCTATCTGGTCGCCATCGTGTCGTCGCCCGAGACCGTCGCCGACGCCGAGCGCTATCAGCAACACCAACAACGACTAGCCGACCCGAGAACCACCGCGGACCAGGAGGAAAACGGTGATCCGGTCGTACCCGTAAAGCCGGTCGTCCTGATCACCTGTTCGATTCATTCCTCGGAGACGGCGTCGACCTTGATGTCGATGGAACTGCTCCACGAACTCGCGACGAAGGACGATCCCGTCACGCGTGAGATCCTGGAGCACACGATCCTCCTTCTGGTCCCGTCCGCCAATCCCGACGGTGTCGAGATCGTCGCCGACTGGTACGAACGTTCGGTAGGAAAACCCTGGGAAGGGAGCGGGATGCCCCGGCTCTATCACCCTTATGCCGGCCACGACACGAATCGCGACTGGTTCATGCTCAACCTGCGGGAGACGCAGCTCTTGACCCGGCTGCTCTACCGAGAGTGGTTCCCGACGATTACCTATGACGTGCATCAGATGGGCAGCACCGGCGCGCGGCTGTTCGTTCCGCCGTTCTTCGATCCGATCAACCCCAACCTCGACCCTCGGATGCAGCAATCGATCGCGACCATCGGCGCCCACATGGCCGACGACCTCGCCCGGGATGGCAAGACTGGCGTGCTTAATAATGCCATGTACGACAACTGGTGGAACGGGGGCAACCGGACGGTCCCCCAGCGGCACAACATGGTCGGCGTGCTGACCGAAGCGGCCAGCGTTCGACTGGCCTCGCCGATCTTTCTCGAAGCCGACGCGCTTCGGGGGGCCACGCGGGGTTTCCGGAATCACGAGCCGGCCGTGAACTTCGTCGAGCCCTGGCCGGGCGGCTGGTGGCGGCTTCGCGACATCATCGAGTATGAACTGGTCTGTGCCCGTTCCATTCTGACCCTCGCCGCCCGTTACCGGGACCAGTTTCAGTCCCAGTACCGGACGATGGCCCGCGATGCCATCGAAGCGGGCCGAACGGAACCTCCCTACGGCTGGGTAGTGCCGGCCGACCAACTCGATCCTGGCCGGGCCGCCGACATGGTCCGCATCCTCCACGAGACAGGCATCGACGTGCATCGGGCCGGCGAACCATTCGAGGTTGCTGGACGAACCTTTCCGTCGGGAAGCTGGATCTTGCCCGCGGCGCAGCCCTTCCGGCCCCACCTGAAGGACATGATGGAGCGTCAGGTCTATCCGAACCGCCTCTCCGCGTCGGGTGAACCGGAACCTCCCTACGATGTCGCCGGCTGGACACTCCCGCTCCAGATGGGCGTTGAGTCGGTGGAGCTCCTGGAACCGTTCGATCCAACCGGCCAACCTCTTGCCCGGATCGACTCCCCCGACGGAACGATTACCGGCGCCGAGGCCCCCGATGCCTACATCCTCGACAACCAGACGGACGATGACTTCCTTGTTCTCAACGATCTGCTCGACGCCGGAATCGAGGTCCTCGTCTTGACCGAGCAGCCGGCAGTGCTCCGCGAGCAAGACGACGAGACGCCAACCCGCATCCCGATAGGCCGGATGCTGGTCCGGGGGACGCCGGAGGTCCGTCGCGTGATCGAGAAGGCTCTGAAGGGCCGAGCCTGTCACGTTCAAGGAGTCTCCGGCCGGTTGGAATTTCCCGAAGACCAGAGCGACTCGTCGATCCGCGTGTACGGCAACCCCGGAGACCCGTCGTTGAATTCGCGCCTGAATCGCGAGTCCAAAGGGGCCTACGATGCCGCTCGGGCGTCGAAGCAGGTTCGTGTGGTCGAACGTCCGCTCATTGGACTGTATCAGCCCTGGGTGCCCAGCATGGATGAAGGCTGGACGCGCCTTGTTCTCGAAAACTTCGACTTCCCCTATACCACGCTGCACAATGCCCAGGTCCGAGCCGAAGGGCTTCATGAGCGGTTCGACGCGATCGTCCTGCCATCGGTCGGCACCCGCACCCTGCGTGAGGGCTACGAGCCGAACGAAACCGAGCCCCAGTATGTCGGAGGGCTCGGCAAGGAAGGCTCCGAGGCGTTGCGAGCGTTCGTCCGGCAAGGGGGGACGCTCGTCTGCCTTGAACAGTCCAGCCTCTACGCCATCGCGGAGTGGGGCCTTCCCGTCAAGGAAGTCCTGGGGCGCCTGAACCGAACGGAATTCTACGGGCCTGGTTCGGTCGTCAACGTCGAGTATCCGGAGGCCCCTCATCCGTTGACCTTCGGCATGCCGCACCAGGGACACGCCTATTTCAACCACTCTCTGGCGTTCGAGAATACCGACGGCGGTGGCATCGACATCATCATGCGATACGCGCCCCACGACGTACTGGCCAGCGGCTGGTTGCTAGGTGACGAGAAACTGGAGGGTAAGGCCGCAGCGGTTTCAATACCACTGGAGGACGGACGGATCATCCTGTTCGGCGTCCCGGTCCAGCATCGGGGCCAGACGAGGGCGACATTCCGACTCCTTTTCAACGCGCTGCTCTCCTCGTCCCATGAACGAGTCGACTGAACGGACGTTATGAGGGACATGGAATCGAGGCACGCCGGTTGCGTGTTACGGGTGACGCCTTCCGTCCAATCTAGTTCGCGTCTGGAGTTCTGCCATGACCAACGTCGTCTACGATCACGGAGTCGGCCCGCACCAGCACGAAGAAGGGGCGCTGACGAAGACCCTGGAACACTATACCAGTTTGATTCCATCCGGGGTCTATCTCTCCGCGGCGCTGGCATCGGTCGGCCTGTCGCTCGGCCTGCGGATGGTGGGGAAGCAAGATGATGCCATCTTCGTGGGTCACTGGGCACCGACGATCCTTCTGGTGGGCGTTTACAACAAGATGGTGAAGTTGCACGGGTCCAACTGACCCGGGATTGTCGGTGCCCGCAAGAATTCCCAAAGCGGGTGGGGCGACCAGCGTTGCTTGACGCCCCACCCGGACAAAGCTAGGATGACCGCAAATCCCGGCAAGTCTGCCGACTCGGCCAATTCACAAGCCGATTGTGCGTCCGGGGGTCACGATGTGAGTCGGCGCTGTAGGAAGGGAGCCGATGCCGCCACTCGACGACTTGCGCTCCTTCGTCAAGCCCGCGATACCGCTCGCGCCGCTGACCTGGTTTGGGCTGGGCGGGAACGCCGAGTACCTGGCGCGTCCTCGCACCGTTGAGGAACTGGTGACGCTTTTGCAGCGTTGTCGCGAGGCGGGCCTTCCGTTCCGGGTTCTGGCCGCCGGGTCAAACGTGCTGATACGTGACGATGGCGTAACGGGGTTGGTGATCCATCTGGAGAGCCCTGCCTTCGCCGACGTCGCGATCCGCGAAAATCATGTCGAGGTGGGCGCGGCGGTCCCGTTAACGGCCTTGATCTCCCAGACCGCCCGGGCCGGGCTGGCCGGGTTGGAGGTGTTGACCGGCATTCCCGGGACGGTTGGAGGCGCGCTCCGCGGAAACTCTGGAGGACGCCAGGGCACGATCGGCCAGTACGTTCGGAGCGTCAAGGTCATCGACCACGACGGCGAGGTGCGGGCCCGTGGCCCCGACGAGCTCAGCTTCGGATACCGCTGGTCGAACCTGGACGAACCGGTCATTCTGTCGGTTGAGTTCACTCTCGAGCCCGACGATCCGGAGGCCGTGGTTCGACGCATGCGACGGATCTGGATCGTCAAGAAGGAAAATCAGCCCTATGGCCATCAGGCCTCGGGCTGTATCTTCAAGAACCCGTCGACGGAGGTCTCGGCCGCGATGCTAATCGACCGAGCAGGGCTTAAGGGCACACGATTCGGGGATGCGGAAGTTTCCGATCGCCACGCCAACTTCATCGTCGCCCACGCCGGGGCCACGTCATCCGACGTGCTCGCCCTGATCGAGCAGATTCGACGACGCATCCGGGAGCAGACCGGGCACAACCTGGAACTTCAGATCCAGGTTTGGTGACGACGGGTTCTTGCTGGCGACGCGCGGCGATTCGACGATCTCCCCTGCGCGGGCCAAATTGAGAATTGTCGATCGCCACGGGCTCGACGGAGTCGGGCTCAGTTCGAGAGCCACGGAGGTTCGGGTCCGTGACGGAAGGCCGTGAATCCACGCATGTTCGATCGGCCCGCGACGAGGACGACCCTTTCCTCGAACCGGACGCTGATAAGGACGACGGCCCGATTTCCCATCGGCCTCTGCGACGGTTCACTTCCGCGCCCATGGTCCGTCGTCTTTCCCCGCGTAAGCTCCTGATGGGTTTGATTCTTGGCATCGCGATCCTGATCGCGATGGCCATTCTCAGCGTGCGGCTCGCCCGGCACTCGCTCGTTTGGCTCCACGACCAACCGCAATACCGACTTCCGTTCGAGGAGATCCGGCTCGAACCTCCTCCCCCCGCCTGGATCCGCTCGGGAGCTGTGGGGTTGCTGTCGCAGGTTCACCGTCGCTCGCAATGGAAGGACCAGCTGGACCTTCGGGTTCTTGATCTCGCTCCAGCCCAGATCACCGACGCCTTCCGGCGCGGTTCCCCCTGGGTTAAGGATGCCGCAGTTTTTGTCCCGACTTACCCAAATCATCTCACCGTTCGACTCGAATACCGGGAACCAGTCGCGTTCCTGGTCGTTGGAACCGGCAAATCCTCCCGGGAGATCTTCCTGGACGGTGAGGGAGTTGTCCTGCCGAACGACGATCTGAGCCGGGTCGCATCCGAGCCCATGACGGAGCTCAGGTTTTTGAACCTGGACAAGGCCGTCTCACGACTCACAGAACGGCCTGGCCTGTCCTTGCGGCTTGAGCCCCGAAGTCCAGAAGAGTCCACCGAGCCCTTTGCCCGCGATGCCTGTCGACTCGCCCAATTTTTGAAAAATCACCAGACGATCGCGGGTCCGGGGACCGACCGATCCCCTTTGCTCGTAAAGTACATCCATCAAAACCACGCCGGCCTCTGGCTCGAGACGGTTGAAGGGGCCCTTATTCAATGGCGCCTGGCACTTGAAGACGATCCTCCGGGTGAACTGACAGCCGAAACCAAACTGGAAATCCTTCAGAACTGGCTGACACACAACCGGATCGACGCGATCCAGTACCCATACTTTCTGGTTTTCGAGCGCGGTCAGGTTGAGGTTCGCCGTGGGAACGACGGTTCCTGACTCGCGACAGGGAGGATCGCGGCTCGGGCTGTCCCGTTGTTGATGTCCGGGCCTTCGCGCGCCGCGGACCCGACGGATTCCGCCCAACCATCCTGAGACGTCCCGACAAACTTCCGAACCGCGATCGGCGATTTTCCAGGCACCCGGGGAGTTCACGAGCGATGGCGAGCCGACTGGGCCCCATGTGGCTGAATCAGGTCCAGAGCCTCTCAGGCCCGACCTACCAGGGCCGTTTCAGCCGATTCGCACTTTATGCCGTTCGGGTTAACGCGATGGAAGCGGAGCTGGAAGCGGAGAGCGATGCGCAGCTTCGGGAACGAAGCCGGCAGCTCCGGCTGAAAGCACGCCAGGGCGACTCCTTGAACGGGCTGATTGCCGAGTCGTTCGCCCTCGTTCGCGAGGCCGCCAAGCGGACCATCAAGCAACGCCACTACGACGTGCAACTCGTCGGCGGCTCCGCGATCCACTTCCGGTCAGTCGCCGAGATGGAGACGGGTGAGGGAAAGACTCTGGTCGCAACTCTTCCCTGTTTCCTCAATGCTTTGCCAGGCAAGGGAATTCACGTTGTTACGGTCAATGATTACCTGGCTGAGCGCGACGCGAAGTGGATGGGCGAAATCTATCGGTTCCTCGGCATGACTGTTGGCTGCATCCAGACCGGGATGCAGGACGGGGAGCGACTGCGCCGCATACAGTTGCGACATCACCTACGGCACCGCGAAGGAGTTCGGGTTCGACTTCCTCCGCGACGAGCTGAAGCGTTACCAGATGGGTGGCGACAATTTTCGTAAGTCATTCGAGCAGGCATTCCTCGGTCAAGGTGGACCGGCCGAGGGATCGAAGCCAGTGCAGCGCGGTCACTACGTGGCCATCGTGGACGAGGCCGACAGCATTCTAATCGACGAGGCGCGAACTCCGCTGATCATCGGGGCCAACAACCAGCCCACCCAGGAAGAAGCATCCGCTTACTACGGCGCCGATGAGTTGGCGGCCACCCTCGTTCGCGTCAAGGACTTCAAGTACGACCCCGCCGAACGCAAGGCAGAGTTGAATTCTTCGGGGCGTCGGAAGGTCCAGGCCCGAGCCGGACATTCCGCGTTCGCAAACTTGACCGTGGATTCACTTTACGAGTATGTCGAACGCGCCTTGCGCGCCCAGATCGCGTACCTGCGCGACCGCGATTACGTGGTCGTCCCCGGCGACAAGGGTCAGCCCGAAGTCGTCATCGTCGACGAGTTCACGGGCCGCATGATGCCCGGCCGCCAGTGGCAGGACGGATTGCACCAGGCGATCCAGGCCAAGGAACGATTGGAGATTACCCTTGAGTCGATCACCGCTGCCCGCGTTACCGTCCAGGATTTCTTCAAGCGGTACAAGAAGCTCTGCGGCATGACCGGAACGGCCTGGGGCGATCGCAACGAAATGCGGCGCGTCTATAAGGTCCACGTCTTCCCAGTGCCGACGAATCGTCCCGGCCGACGGGCCTGGGCCGCGGATCGCGTCTTCTCCACCGAGGACGAGAAGTTCCAGGCTGTCGCCGAGGACATCGTTCGGCTCCACGAAAAGCAGGTTCCGGTATTGGTGGGCACCCGCTCGATTGAGAAGTCGGAGAAGCTCAGCGCCCTGCTGACCGGCGCCGGGATCGAGCACCAGGTTCTGAACGCGAAGAACCACGCGATCGAGGCCCAGATCGTTTCGCAGGCCGGTGGACCAGGCAAGGTGACCGTCGCCACCAACATGGCCGGCCGCGGCACCGACATCAAGCTGAGCGAGGACGTGGCCGCAAGCGGCGGACTTCACGTTATCGGAACCGAACGGCACGAGTCGCTCCGCATCGACCGACAACTCGTCGGTCGCTGCGCCCGACAGGGGGATCCCGGTCACGCTCAGTTTTTCGTGTCGCTCGAGGACGAGATCATCGAAGCCTACGGCGAGAAGCCCGCGGCGCGCATTCGCAAACGGTTCCGGGACCGAGGAGAACTGACCAGTCCGCGAATGCGCCGATTGATCATGGCCGCCCAGCGACGAAAAGAACGTCAGCACCGAAAAGACCGCAAGCTCCTCATGAACTATGAGAAGCAGCGAGCTGAGATGCGTACCAACATGGGGCTGAACCCGGTCCTCGGCTGAGCCCTGCGCCCTACATTTAGCGGACCGAATCTGGTCATCGCCGTTTGGGCGTCTGATCGCGGATTTTCCACGGCAACGAACCTGAGGATCGGACAGTCGCTCAACCTCGCACGCAACGCCTCAGCGCCGAGAGCATGTCTCGCTCAAGTTGCGCCAGGTCGCCGAACACCTCTTCCGCTTGGCGCACCGGGTCTGCTCCGGGGACTTGCTTTGGTCCTTTGAGTCCAACCAGATACCTGCGGAACTGGGGAACGCGTCTCGGGTTTCCCATCAGCGTGTAAACGAGCAGCCAGCACTGGGCGTAGAACTGCTGGGCGGCGTCAGGATCACGGGGGAGCCCTCTGACGGCGAAAAGTTCGGTGGCCGGCATCAGGGAAACCCGTTCTCTCAGGGCCTGCACCAGAACGAGCACGCGGAACATATTGGGGCGTCCGATCGGCACGCGGCCGTCCGGCCGTCGGGTCTCGGTATAGGTTCCCAGGCCCTCGTTGATGGCGAGGGGAATGACGGCGTTCCGTTCCAGAAGCCCGGTGTTGTAGGTTAACTGGTGCATCGCCTCGTGCATCAGGGAGACGGTATTCGCCCGCTCGACCAGCGGTCCCGCATTCACCCGGGCCCGGTTGTCGAACATGACGAGTCGGTTCGTTGTGATGTCGTACTGGCCCCCGACCGCCTCGTCCTCCGTCGTGCTCAGGTACGTCGCGAACGCCGATGGCCCGGAGAGCGCCACGACTGTCAACCGCTCCGCGGGAAGCCGAACCTCGAACTTCCGCTCGAGAAAGTGGGTCAGGTAGTCTTTCGCGAGCCCTTCGCAGATCCGAAGGGCAGTTTCGAGGAACTCGACGGGCGCATCCCCGACGACCAGGTACGACGTGCTCGACCGCGACTCGATCGGCCCGAGCCCGGCGCCCTCGAGCTTGCGACGCACCTCGATCCCCTCGCCATCAACAAGGACGTCCTCGCGACCGAAGCCCGAGCGATTCGCCACGCCTGCCAGAGCCAGGGTGAGGCCCGCGGCCAGCCAATCGCGACGGCACAAGCCCGCCCCGCCGGGTTCGTGCTCAATAGGGCTGTCGGCTGACGTCATCCTTCGTCTCCCCTTGATGCCGGGTGTCCGGGTTGTATCGCCGGTATCGACGATACGATCCACTCGCGTCGGGTCTGGAGTGCCGATTGACCGTGTCGTCGATCTTCCCTTAGAATTCTAACTCCCGAATTCGGGCCAGGTCACGTCACAAGTGCTGCGCCGCCTTGAGGATTGGAATGAGCACCGAGGGCCGTCGTTCACCGTTCTATTTGGGCATTGATCTCGGGGGGACCTTCATCAAGAGTGGGGTCGTCGACGACAAGGGAGATCCCCTCTCCTCGGTCAGCGTCCCAACGAACGCCGAGCAAGGCCCGGAGGCCGGGCTCGATGCCCTCGTCGACGCGGGCCATCGAGCGGTCGTCGACAGCGGGTTGCCCTGGAAGGACATTGCGGCTGTCGGGATCGGCTCGCCTGGCACGATGGACATCCCCGCCGGATTGCTTCTGGACCCTCCCAACTTGCCTGGCTGGACAAATTTCTCGATCCGCGATCGCCTCGCGGAACGGCTACAGCGGCCGACCGTCCTCCAGAACGACGCCAACGCGGCAGCCTTCGGTGAATACTGGGTCGGGGCCGGCCGGGACGCCCGAAGCATGGTTCTGTTCACGCTTGGGACCGGAATTGGCGGCGGGATCGTCGTGGATGACCGGCTCATCCAGGGTCGTCACAGCCATGGCGCCGAGTGTGGCCACATCATCATCCAGATGGAGGGCGGCCGGCGTTGTTCGTGCGGCCGGTTTGGACATCTCGAGGGCTACGCCTCCGCCACGGCGCTTGTGCAACGCGCGGTGGAAGCCCTGGAAGCCGGAGAGGACTCTACGCTTCGCGAACACGCGATGGCCGGCACTTTGACGGCCCACGCCATCGACCAGGCGGCCGATGCGGGCGACATCCTCGCGACACGACTCATGCAGGAAACCGCGTACTACCTGGCGGTCGGTGCCGTCAGCATGATGCATACGATCGACCCGGACCTCGTCCTGTTCGCAGGCGGAATGATCGCGGCGGGAGACGAGTTTCTTGAGACGATCCGCGACCATGTTCGGCGGTTGGCGTTCCCCGCCCCCGCCGCTGGGACCCGCATTGAGTACGCGGCCCTCGGCGGTGATGCCGGCTTCATCGGCGCCGCCGGCTGTGCGCGTCAATTCCACAATCCTCGAACGTGACCCAACGATCGCGACCCCCAGATACCGGGCCGCGATCGTTGGTTCATCCTCATTGCTTCGGGGGTTCCAGGCCGAGTGATCGGCGCACCAGTTCGGGAAGGTACTTCACCGGCAGGGTGCCGTGGGAGAGGGCGGCCTCGTGGTAGCGGCCGAGGTCGAAGCTGTCGCCCATGCTGGCGCTGGATGTCGCGGCGGAGACGGTGGAAGGCGGTACGGCCGACGAAGTAGGTCGAGAGCTGCGCCGAGGACTGCTTGGAACGGATGATCTTGCCCACCGCCTCCCCCTCGGTCTGGAAGGCGCGGCCCATCAGCAGCTCCATCGCCTCGTCGTCGGTCATGTCGCCGGCATGCATCTCGTGGTCGAGGATCGCATTGACCACCGCCCGCAGGTAAAACTTGAGCTGCTGGAGCCGCAGTTGCGGTCGCCGCCGCCGAAGCCCTCGTCGAGCATCATCCGCTCGGTGTAGACGGCCCAGCCCTCGGCGAAGGTGCCGGAGGAGAGCACCGTGCGGATCATCGACGGGCAACGGTTCGCGTATTCGAGCTGCACGTAGTGGCCGGGGTAGGCCTCGTGGATCGTCAGGATCTGGAGCATCCGGCGGTTGTACTCGCGGAGGAAGCTGGCGACCCGGTCCTCGTCCCAGTCGGCCGGCGGCGGGCTGATGGCGTACTCGCTGCCGCCTTTCGGGTCGAGCGGCGGGGCCGGGTTCAGGTAGGCGACCGAGTTGCCGCGCATGAACTCGGGCATCTCGATGACCTTGCACTGGTCCGGCTCGGGCAGTCGCAGGACGCCCCGCTCGGCGATGAACGCCTTGATCTGGTCGACGGTGCCCTCTGGCGTCGTCGACCAGCGACTCGGGCGTGCCGTGGTCCTCGCCGATCCGGTCGAGCACGCGGGCGATCATCGCGCGGCGGCCTGGCTCGTCGTCGGGGGGCACCGGCGTCGCCGGGGAACAGCTCGGCCCAGAGCTGCCGGGCGATGACGGCCATCTCGGTCTCGACCTGCGCGGCCTCGGCCTTGCGCCTCGGCGAGCACCTCGTCGGCGGTCAGCCCGGCGTTCAGTTCGCGTTCAAGCTTCTCGGCGAACAGTTCGGGGCCGATCCGCCAGTCGTTGCCGGCATCCGGGCAGCACGTCCTCCTTGAGGAACCGAAGGTAGTCCTGAAGGGCGTCGGCCGCCTTCGCCGCCACCTCGTCGAGCCGGGGGACCTCGCCACTGCCTTTGCCACCGGGGATGCCGGCGATCTGGAACAGCGTCTCCCTCGTAGAAGTCAATCGCGCCTTGGGTCTGGAGGATCGCCGTCTCGGTCTTCACCCTTGAGGGGCCGTTCAGGGTCTCGCGGGCCGTGGCGATGATTCGCGGCACCGCTTCGATGCGAGAGATGGCGTTTTCCAGGTTCTCGTTATAAGGCCGGGTGGACTGGGTGAACAGCAGGTAGACGCCCTCGGTCGTGTAGCCGACGTAGGTCCGGGGGTCGTCTTCAAATGGCCGGAAGTTCTCGGTCAGCCAGATGGCATTGTCGAGGTGGTGCTGGAAGACTTCGTAGTCGATCTGCCCGTCGCGGGACAGGGCATCATAATCGACCCGCTCGGGCAGTGAGCGGAGGAACTCCTGATCGCGCTCGACCCAGTCTTCGCGGGCCTTGGAGGAAAGGTCGTCGAGCCGGTCGTCGAACCGGTGATCGCCCAGTTTCGTGGCCGTCAGCGGCTCATCGGCGAACCAGGCATCAAGATACTCGCGAAAGAGGGCCTCAAGGCGGGCATCCTCGGGGTGGTCCGCCCTGGCGTGGTCGTCTGCACGGACGGTGGGGCCGAACATCGGAAGCAGGCAAATAGTGGCCGGCATAAGGATCCGGAGCAGGGCATCTCGCCATGTCATCGTCACGGCACGCTCCTCAGACGCGGACGGGTCAATCCAATCGGTTCGGATAATAACCCGTCGACACCTTGCGGGGAAGGGACGGCCGCCGTCATCGCTGGCCCGCAGCGTGCCGAATGGGCCAAATCCGAGAATGTTTTGCATGCCCCTGTCTTTGGGGTTGGTGCCGTCCCGGCCGGGCTCGGAAATACCGTCCGGGTGACACCCCGGCAGCCGATGTTCGGGGACGCGGAATTCGATCAATCGGTTGAAAATAATTCGGGATGGCTTGCGAAACATCTCTGCCGATGCAAGTCGGGTTATTAGCCCGCGAGGTGGATCGGCTCTGGTACGAGGCGGGGCGTCTCTCTTAAGAATTCCATCGGGACATCCGGTCCAGGAATGCACGTCTCGCGGCTCGTTTCGGATCTCGTGGATAGCGGACGTTTTCTCTAACAATGTCGAAGGGATCGAAGGAGTCTTCACCGATGATTCGCAGCGTCATGACCGCCATGAAGTTCTCGTTTGGTCGTCGGCGTGGTGTGGTGAGCCGGAGCGAAGAGCGAGGGAAACGTATCCAGCTACATCCAGAGCTGATGACTCTGGAGAAACGCGAGGTGATGTCAGCCCTCCCGAGCTTGGTCCCGCCGTCGGCCCCGGTGGCTGTCAAGAGCACGGCCAACGAGGTGAGCGTTGTTACTCCGAGTCTATCGAACCGTATCCTGGTCGTCCGCGGAACGAAGAATAACGACGTGATCGACGTGACGCTTTCGGGCAGTAACATCAAGGTGGCCGGCAAGTCGTACGCCTCCAGTTCCGTCGACAAGATTGTTGTCGTGGGGGAGCAGGGCAACGACAAGATCACCGTCAGCACGTCGATCACCAAATGGACCCGCCTCTTCGGCGGTACCGGTAACGACACGATCTACGGCGGCAACGGTGTGGACAACATCTACGGCGGTGCTGGCAACGACAAGCTCTACGGCCGAGGCGGTAATGACGTGCTCTACGGCGGCTCCGGTCAGGATACCCTCGACGTCGGATCGGGCTCAAACCAGACGAAGAACGCCGGCAGCCCGAACCGTACCTACGCGATGAATTCGACCGAACTGGAGGTCGTCCGGATCGTCAATGTCGAGCGGTCCAAGGCCGGTCTACGCCCTGTGAAAGCCAATAGCCAGCTTGCCGAGGCCGCCAAGCTGCATGCCGACAACATGGCCGGTCGAAGCAACTCAATCGGCAACGATGCCGCCCACAATCACGTCCTGCTCAGCGTGACCTTGCCGACACCGAGTAGTCGCATCGACTACGTCGGCTATGACAACTTCCGCAGGAGGTCCGAGAACATCGCCTATGGATACTCGTCCGCCAAGGACGTGATGAAGGGCTGGATGAACTCCTCCGGTCACCGTGCCAACATCCTGACCGCCGACGTCACCGAGATCGGCGTGGCCTTCAGCACCAACAGCCGAGGTACCCGCTTCTGGTGCCAGGTCTTCGGAGTTCGGGCGTGAGACCCCTCGGGGTGTCAGTGGCCGTTCCCACAAGCCGGGGCGACGGCCGGTCCACCAGGACTGGCCGTCGCCCCGGCCGTCGTGTTTCCGGGTGCGCGGCCCTCAACGACACAGGCCGGGGCGCATGGTGAAAAAAGTCGCCAATGTCTTGTTCGCAACCGACTCCCAACGTACATTCGCGCCTTCACGGTGTCAGTCAACTCGTGTTGCATTCATTATCGGAAAGCGAGGCCATGACGATGCGACGACGTAGACGTATCGGACTGTGGAGCCTGGGCGTGTCGGCGATGCTGGCGTCGGGTCTGTTGGGGGCGGGGTTCAGCTGGGCTCAGGAGCGGCCGTCGGGGGACCATTCCAGCCAGTTCCGGCGTGTGCCGCCGTTCTTCGGCCAGATCGGCCTGATTCCCCAGCAGCGCGAGCAGATCTACACGATCCGCGGCGAGTACGATCAGAAGATCGCCGATCTGGAGCGGCAACTCGATGAACTCAAGGTCCGCGAAATTCTCTCCTGCGAGGGTGTGCTGACGCCCGCTCAGAAGCAACTCCTCGACCACCTCCGCGCCGCGAGAGGCTACGGGCCGACTCCGCCGCTTCCGACTGAGGCGCCCGCCAGCGCGCGGAACGATGCGAAGAAGCCGGCCCTCAACAGCGTGAAGGTTGACCAATCGGCCAAACCTGAGGGGGAGGAACCGGCAGTGTCGGCGAACGACAAGGAGGGTTGAGCGAACCCGTTCTCAACGCGGGCCGGCGGTCAGAGCGTGCTGGTAGACGTCGAGATAGCGGTCGATGTTCCGGCGCATGCCGAAGTGCTCCTCGGCCACCGGCCGGCTGGCGGCTGAGAGGCGCTCGGCGAGGGTTGGATCAGCCAGAACATCGAGGATCCCTCCGGCCAGTGACCCCGGCGTGACTTCCGTCAGACGCCCTGCGCCGGTGTCGCCGAGCAGGCGGCGGTAGTCGCCGAAGTTGGTCGCCACGATCGGTCGGCCCGACGCGAGATAGACGGCAATCTTGCTCTGCACCGAGAAGTTCTCGCGACAGGCCAGCCGCGGATGGACCAGTACGTCGGCGTGACGGGTCAGCGCCACGACTTGTTCGGGGCCCCGGCCCGCCAGCACGATCAGTTTCTCGCCGTGGGGACCGAGCCGGCGGCGGTAGGCGTCGCCGGCCTCGGCCGGACCGCCGACAAGCACACAGCGAGCCTCGGGCCGGGCGTCGAAAACGCGGGGCAGCGCGTCCACCAGGATCGGCACCCCCTGGTTCGGGTGGACGATACTGCCGACGTACATGACCACCTTGTGTTCCGGCCCAACCCCCGGAATCACGGCATCGGCTGTTTCTGACGGACGGTCAAATTCGCCAAGGTCAATGCCGGGGTAGATCACCGAGACCCGATTGGCCGGCACGCCCTTCTCGTCGATCACGACCTGTCGCACCGGCTCACCCAGGGTGACGACGGCCGCCGCGTGACGGAAGACCCGACGCTCCAAGGCCTGGTAGGCGCGAAAGACCAGACCACGCCCGAGTCGGTCGCGCTCGACCTCCTCGCCCAGGAGCGAATGGATCTCGTAGACCATCGGCCAGCCATACCGTCGGCAGGCGGCATACGCGCGGGTCGCTCCGCCATAGTGCTGGGCATGGACCAGGTCGAATGGGCACTCCCGCGCGATGTGCCGCAGTCCCGACACCCACCATGGTGGCGATAGTGCGTACAGGGGCGTGCCCTCGAATGTGTCGAGGATGGGCCCTTCCAGGGCCGACGTGCTTTGAGATAGGCGATCACCACGTCGATTCCGCGGGCCTTCAGAGCCCGCATGATCTTGATCGGCAACATGGCGGTGCCGTCGTACTCGCCGGGAATCGGGAACGAGGTGACCAGTAGGATGCGCATCTGGGGGACTCCTTTCCCGTGATCTCAAGCTGAGGGCTCGTTGCGATCTTAGCCGGTCCACCCGACTTCGAGAATCCCAACCCGACACGCCGAGGCGTTCAGGACCGACTTCGGTACAACGCGACCAGTGCGGCGCCGATCGCTTGCGACAGGTCGCCAAGTGTCGCCGGCACGATGCTCATGCCGGTTTGCTGGGCCGGCCATAGTAGGGGTGAGGCGGTCTCTCGAACGATCCGCAGATAGCGATCGCGGAAGGCGCCCGAAGTCGATTCAGGGTCCATCAGGCCGCCACCGATCACCACGTACTTCGGGTCGAGTGCCATCGCCAGATTGGCGACATGGAAGCCAAGCGCCGCGCCTGGAAGTCAAACAACTCTAGGGCCAGGTCGTCGCCATTTTGCGCCAGCCCTCGAAGCGCGAATGCTTTCTGCTTCGTCGTGAGGTCTGACTTCGCGAGTTCATGATCCGGATGGTTGGTCAACCTCGCTTCGAGCAGAAAGGGGAGCCCCGCGAGGGTTGTATAGACCTCAACGCAGCCCCAGGTCCGACCACAACCGCAGGGATAGGGCTCGACCTTCAATGCATGAAGCGGGGACGGCATGTGTCCCCCTTCCATCCCGGCGAGCGTGTCACCATCAAGCGGAAGTCCATGGCTGTCGATGTAGGCGCAGGCCGAGGCCCGAGCCCGGCGCCAGCATCAATACGGAACCTGAGCCAGTGCCTCGGACCCTCTGGGCTTCACCAACCCCTCCCATATTGCCGTCATTACCGACAGTCAGCGGAACCGGCCGGCCGGCCCGCTCAGACAGGGCACCCATGTACGCGGTGTGGACGTCGAAGCCCTCGAAGCTGGCGGGAAGGTTCGCCGATTGATCCAGGACACCGTAACGCCGGAACGGCCCCGGTGTGGCCAGCCCCACGCCACGCACCTGGTCCCAGCTTAGCCCTTGCTGGTCCAGGAAGCCGGAGACCGCCTCGACCCAGCTCCGGACGACGGCAACGGGCCCGTCCTGGGAGTTCGTCGGTCGCTGAAGGAGCTTGGTGGAGATGGTTGCGCCGTCGTCCCAGACACCCCCCACCTTCGATGTCGTGGCGCCGCTGTCCGTGCCGATGAAGACCGGCGGATCTGAACTCAACGGGTCACCAGCCTTTCTCTCGAGAATTGACTAAACCATCCTGGGAGGGATTCCGGAAACCTTGACTTGGATTGTTTTCGCGAAGGAATTGCAACCCTACCCGACGTCTGAACTGAGGCGGGAATCAAAAACCAGCATCGATCCTTCGCGAGGAACACTCAAGGCGTGGTGG
This sequence comes from uncultured Isosphaeraceae bacterium, assembly GCA_963779675.1. GTDB lineage: Bacteria > Planctomycetota > Planctomycetia > Isosphaerales > Isosphaeraceae > CAVZZM01. The sequence continues at coordinate 1,478,096 of CAVZZM010000003.1, read as the reverse complement.
ACCGCCGTGGCCGGGACGATCATCGCGTCGGATCTTCTCAAGCTAGCAGAGAAGCGGCCCGTTCGCGACACGATGTCGCCCGCGAACCAGGTCGGTCCTTCGACTCGATCACGTCCTCATTGCGGAACGCTCGGTGTCGGGTTGGTCGGGAGGGCACGGAGTGGGTCGGGGCACGCTGCCAGACGATCCGGTTGACGCTGTTGAAGATCGGGGCATTCGTTTGGGTAACAGTTCTGGAGGCGTCGCCCCACTTGGCAAGCAGTTGCCCATCTGCGGCAGTATTCCGCCATTGTCGCTGCCGACCTATCTCGGCAGCGTCCAGGGATGCCATGATGCGAAAACGAAAGCCGGACCTGATTCGCCGATCAACGATGTTCGTTGGCTCGCCCAAGTGCGGGTTGCGGTGCGTCCGCGGAACCACGCGGAGCGGCTACGATCGCGTTCGCTCTATCTAGTTGTTGAGCGGAGTCGAGGAGGTCTGGCGCCCGAGAAACGCGAACTCCGAGTTCTCGATTGCCGACGATCGAGGGGAGCACCAATTGAACAATCCGGCGAACCCGACCCCAGGGGACTCATAGAGTCATAAGGGCCAGCGGTCCTGACGGATTGAAGAACGCGTAGTCTCGGCCCAAGGATTGCAAAGGTCCGATGGGATGTTCGGGCTGCAACAAATGACGCGGCTGATTCCGTTGGATGGCACAAGAAAAGGATCCACAAGATGTTCGCGCACCGCAAGAAGCCACTCTTTCCGGTGAAGGTTGACGAGACGAACCCGAAGTTCGCTCAGAAGCTCCTTGAGCAGTTCGGTGGTCGCTCCGGCGAGCTGACGGCCATGCTGGAGTATTTCGTCCAGAGTTTTGCCTGCCAGGACAAGGGCATCCGCGACATGCTCCTGGACATCGCCACCGAGGAGATCAGCCATCTTGAGATGGTCGGCCTGATGATCGAGGGGCTGCTCCGCGGCACGGAACGCGAGAAGGCCTACGAGGACACCCTGTTTTCGATGATGGGGAAGGGGCCGCAACTACTCGACTCAATGGGCAACGGCTGGACCGCCGACTGGGTTCGCGCCTCGGGCGACCTGGTCGCCGACCTGAAGCACAACGTCTCGGCCGAGGCCGGTGCCAAGATGGCGTACGATCGCCTGATCCGGCTCACGGACGACCAGGGCTGCAAGGATACGCTGAACTACCTGATGAGCCGCGAGATCTCTCACCAGCGGATGTTTCTCAAGGCGCTCGACACTCTCGGCGGGATCACGGCGATGGAGGGCACGGTCGAGCCGGAGGCCGAATTGAACACCTACTACAACCTGTCGCGTTCCGACAACGGTGACAAGGGGATCGGCACCGACGAGCGCGGTCCCTGGAATGCCGACGGCGAGTGGAACTTCATCGACGACCCCGAGAAGACGCTCAAGAATTCGGTTTCCGCCCCCTCGAAGTGATCGTGCTGGGTTCCAAACCCGTGCCAGTCACCACGCCGGCGCCCCCCTCGGGAGCAGCGCCGGCGTCTTGACGCCTGCCGCCCCATCTCAAGCCTGCGAAATTGGGGATTCTGCAACCTGCACAGTCAGAACAATTTGCACATGAGATGCTCGGTCGCGGTCAGAACCCGGTAAGTTTTTGTCGCAAAAAACCGAAAGCCGCCGGCTGAATATCCGATAGTGATTCCCGGACAGAGCCTGTCGGCCGACGCGATTCTGATCGAGCAAACGTCCGCTAGTTTAAAGTTCGCTGCATTAAAGTCCGCTGAACCTGGAAGGAATTGGAAACATGTTTGGATTTTCGTCGCCATTCCGCGCCGAAGCCGGCAAACCGCCGCCGCAACCCCCATTTCGCCCCCGAGTTCCTGGAACGCCGGCTCCACCCATCAGGGTTCACCCGGATGCTGGTGACCGTCGAGGTCGCGGAAGCCACTCCTGAGAACCCCGAACCCGCGCCCAATCCCGATGGCACGCCGCCATACGAGCCGTTGCCGGTTCCGCATGGACCGGTTCTCCCCGCCTGACCTCTTGAGACAGCCTGAGGGCCTATCTGATAAGAGGTTTGATCGAATCGCCCATGGATCGCATTCGGGTCGCCGGGGTTCGTCCACGAACCCCGGCGACACGTATGACTTCATTCAGACGATCGACTCAAGAAGCTTGTCCTCAGCAGATGGGATCTTCGAGGATGTCGTCCGCAATGGCGATGTCCGGACGATTGCGGCTTATTGCGAGACGTGGAGCGACGCATTGGCGGGCTCAAGAAGAGGGCGGATCTTCGACCTCAGACCTTCAAACTGGAGGTCGTTCTCGAAGCAACGGCGAATGTCAACGGGCTGATATTGGGCCGCAGCGTTGAGATGTCTGGTTGCGGCTCGGACCAACTCGGGCTGAGTCCTGGCGCCTGCGGCCAGGGCTCGGGCCAGCGCATAATGCGACTCACAACGGTATGTTGTCAGGCGCCTGGAAAGAGCAAGGCCCCTCCGAGCATGGTCTCGTGCACGGTCGATCTGACCTGCCTGAAGGGAGAGATCGACGAGCATATGGTAGGCACGGATCGCGCCTGGGGCCTGGCGGGTGTAGTTCTCAAAACGCGGATCGTTGATGACTTCTTCAAGAGCTGGGCCGGCGTTCCGCCCCAGCTGATAAAGCATCAGGGCTCGCTCGGTTCGGGTGGCGATGTCGTCCGGGTTCTTTCGCAAGGACGCCTCAAGTTCCGCAATTGCGTCTTCGTGACGATCGAACTGGAAAAAGAGTTGATGAGCAACTTCCCGACTTGCATCGAGGTTCGAGAACGCGGCGGCCTGGAGCCTCGCGAAGTTGTGGCTGGCGAGTCCCTCGACAAATGTCACATCCGCTCCGAACGCATCCGTAGCGTCAAGCACCAGTTGCCATGACGATGATGCGTCGAGGTTCTCGAAGAGGGTTTCGAGCTTGCGAAAGTCGGCGGCGACGGATGGAGCGTCGCCCGGCATGGGCACATCGTCGAGCCCCTCAACCTTGACCAGTTCCATCCGGGCCCAGAAGCGGGTGCGGTAGGCCTCTTGCAGTTCGGGGTCGAGCTCCAGAGCGCGGTTGCACTCGTCGAATGCTTCGCCCGGCCGGTCGAGGTGGTACAGCAACCCAGCGCGGAATAGATGTAGGAGCGGGTTTCGCGGGCGCAGGGCCAAACAACGCCGCAGTTGAACATCAGCGGTTGCGAAGTCGCGAATTTCGGGGGTACAGGCCGCGGCCGCCAACCGATAGTGAGACCAGTAGGCATCTCGACGAGCCGCCAGGGACGCCCGATAGTGCGTCATGGCATCGGCGGGACGTGAGGGCTCGTCCTCGACGCCCTGGAGGTATTGCTCCAGCCATTGGAGAGCGGCGACCCTCGGGAACCGGGGGGCCGGCTGTCCCAGCAGCTTGACGAGGCGGGCCATCTGGGTGCGGATCGGGATAGGGGGGGCCGGGCCACCGACACGCTCCAGAATCACCAGCGCCCGACGCCACGCCTCGGGCCACCCCGGTCGAACCGCAACAGCGTCGGCATACCGCCAGGCTTGCTCCATCAGCCAGGCTTCGAGGTCGAGCCGGTCAGGTTCGTCCAGGTGGGCCACGTCGTCCCGTTGCCGCCAGTCGCCGGGCCCCAGGAGGCCATAGCGGTCGAGCGCCGAGAGCGCGGCCCTGGCCGGATCGAGCTGGGAATCGGGCACCCGCTGACCGTCGCGTCGGCAACGGTAGACGCCGGGAGTCGCCCCTCCCCAGAGAACCTCCAGTCTCGCGATGGCCTCGTCGCGGCTCGCGTCCTGGTTGGCGCGACGCCGGCAAAGCCGACCGGGACGGCCCCGGCCAGTAACAGCAATCCCGCGGCGATGCCCGGGCGGTGTCGACGACCCCAGCGAGCCACACGTGCTCGACGGTTCGGAGGGGCGGCGAACCGGAGCGCTCGGTTGGCACGGGCGCGATCCAGGTCATCGGCAAGTTCCGCGGCGCGGCCGTAGCGGTCGGCCGGGTCGGGAGCCAGGCAACGCGACAGGATTGGCCGCAAGTCCAAAGGCACCCGTCTCAAGATTGGCGACAGAAACCGCCCTGCATCGGTGCGAACCTTGGCCAGTTTGGCGGCCAGTTCGCGCGGAGCGAGACGTCGAGAGCCGGACACGTCCGGTCCGTGGCCAGTGAGGGCCTCGGCCAGGATCAATCCCAGCGCGTAGATATCGGCTCGTTGGCGGTCGCGAGGACGGGGCAGGGGGGGCGGCTCCGGAGCAGAAAAGGCACGGAGTCGCTCGGGGGCCATGTAGGCCAGTGTCCCGCCCAATTCCGATGAACTGCCGTTGGGGTCGGCCGGCGTTTGCCAGTCGATCGAAAGGTTGAAATCGAAGAGCATCGGCCGGGCGTCGGCTGTCAGCAAGATGTTTGAGGGCTTCAGGTCACCATGCGTGACTCCTCGTGAATGGGCATGGTCGAGGGCCTCGGCCAGTCGGGCGACGATCCAGGCCACGGCACCGGGATAAGGCAGCGCGGCCAGAATCTCACGAGATGGCCCGGTACGGCCTGATGCCGGGTACTCCAGCGCGGCGACGTGGTCCAGGTCGGTCAGCAGCTCGCGGCCAGTGCGGGCCCGGCCGCCTAGTCGCCGGCGCTCGGCCAGGACCGCCTCCAGTGTCGCCCCGCCCAGGAACGGCATGCACAGTATCTGCAAGGCGCCGTCCTCGGCTTCCGCATGAAGGAGCACCTCGACGATGTGGGCATGCCGGGCGCGGGCCAGTAACCGAGGCTCCGGCGTCCCTCGCGTCGAGACCTTCACCACGACCAGCCGGTCATCAAGATTACCTTGCTCGGCCAGAAAAACACGGGCGAATGCCCCCCGGCCCAGCTCTCGGAGCAGCCTGTAAGGGCCAAGCTCGTCACCAGCCTCGGGCAGCGCCGCAGGTTCATGTAGAGGAGCGTTGCCGGCCCAGAGTCGGAGTTGTTCAGAGTCGATGGCCGCATGCAGGCCCAACAGGCGGTCGAGATGCTCACGGTGGCCGGGGAAGCGGTCGAGGTAGCCGACCGGGTCGGGGTTCAGCCCGGCAAGTTCGGCCAGGCAAAACTCATGGTAGACCAATGCGACAATGTCCGCCGCATCCGCGGCGGACCCGAGACGATCAAGATACTCCTCGACGGGCGGACGCTCGCCACGCTCCCAGTCATCGGAAAGCTCTTCGAGCAGCGCATCAAGCACCGCGTCGTCGTCATGGTGAGGCGGGATGGTGGAAGCGTCCTCAAACGGGACCTTCGGGGCGGCATGGGGGCCGCTGAGCCGCCAGTGAAGCCCATTCCGAAACGCGATCGGTTGATACTGGTCCCATCCTGTCCGGAAGTTTGAGATCAACCCCATTGGCGCTCCTCCATGCGGTCGCGGATGCCGTCGATGAGCTTGCGCACTGTGCGTTCGTGCAAGCCAGTCTGGCTGGCGATCTGGAGGAAGGTCAAGCCGCGCCGGCGCAGTTCCAGGGCCCTGGCTTCGGCGGGGTTGCAACCGGCCGCAAGCTGAGCCATACGGTCGGCGGCCTGAGCCTCCTGGCTGGGCGACGGGTCCGGGGCCATCAGTGCTCGTGGCGTCTCACGGTCGCCACGACGCACATACAAGCTCTCTTCGCGAGCGAGTTCATACTTCTTCGAGCGTGTGCGTCGGCGGTATTCCTCATAAACCTTGTTATGAGCCACGCCGGCCAGAAAGCCCCGGAATTGCCGAACATTATCGAACGCGATTTCCTCGTGATCCGGGCCGGCGAAGACGCTCGCCCAGATGGCCTGAACGAAGTCCATCGAGTCGAACTGGGAACGCAAGGCCCGGGGAAGCCGCGAGCGGACCATCAACCGCACGTCCCCCTCGAACGACTGGAGCAACTGCGCCACGGCGCGTTCCTCTCCCCGCCTTGCGCGTGCGATCAAATCGGCGAAGACGGCGTCGTCCATCGTGGGGTCCTCGTCGTTGGAGGCTTATGCCCCCGTGGCCCGAGGTGTCCTCCGCTTGCTCGATGCCTGCGCTCGGGGTCTCCCCCCGTCCGCTGGCGGAACGATCAGGCGACCGGAGACACGCTGTTCGGAACGTGACTCTATTATAACCGGAACCTTGCCAGGTCCATCTCAAATTCTTGTATCGCTAACGGGCCGCTCCTGTCAACAAAACCCGGAAAACATTGGCGTTATCGGCAGACGGTTCCTGCCGCGCATCCGTCGAGGCCGCGCTGGCGGCGGAGCAATATATGACATCGTTCGGAGTCGTGCCGCTTTTTTTTCATTTTTTCGCCCGGTTGGCGATGCCGGATTTCAACTGATGAGGTGACGCCCGCCGCGATGCCCTACGGGATCGCGGGGCGTGGCCACGATGAGGTGGCGTCTCGATGGTTGGCCATGATGGCTGCGCGGCGCCTCGGTCGGTCGTCCCATGATTCCTGTCGGGCGGGACGGTTCGACCGGGGCGCAGCGTGATTCGTAGGAGACGGACCTCCCGGAACTCGACGAGTGAGACCACGCTGGCAACGCAAAAGCGTGCCGACCAGGGACACGGGAGCCCACCGATGACCGACAACAGCCCGAGAACATGCAGTCGAGAGTCGACGAACGCCCTGGATACCTACCTGGGCGAGGTTCGGGACGATGCGCTGCTCTCCGCCATGGAGGAACGCACCCTGGCCGAGGCAATCCGACGAGGCGACCGCGACGCCTGGTCCCGGATGATTCGCTCGAACCTCCGGCTGGTCGTCAAGATCGCCCGCGACTACATTGGCCGCGGTCTGGCTTTGGACGACCTCGTGGGCGAGGGGAACCTGGGCCTGATCCGCGCGGTCGAGGAGTACGACCCCGCCTTTGGCACCCGATTCAGTACCTATGCTGCCTACTGGATCCGCCAGTCGATTCGCCATGCTCTGATCAACACCGCCACGACGATCCGCCTTCCCGCCCACATGGTCAACCTGCTGACAAAGTGGCGCCGGGTCGAGCGGACCCTGGGCCGTGAACTGGGGTTCGCCCCGAGCTTCGACCGGGTCGCCGACGAGTTGGGCCTCTCGCCATCGAAGCGGCGGATGGTCGCCCAGGCCCTCGACGCCCGTCGCCTCTGCGGGGAGGGGTTCGACGAGGACGGCGCCGCCTGGTCGTGTGACGAGGCGTCCGACCCTCGCGAGGCCCCCGACGCGGCCCTCGAGACCATCGAGGAGCGGCGTGCGGTGCGAGAACGACTCGATCGACTCGAACCTCGCGAACGCACCATCGTCTCGCTACGATTCGGTCTCGACGGCCGCAACCCGATGACGCTCAAGGAAGTCGGCCACCGTCTCGGCGTCACCCGTGAGTGGGCCCGACGCATCGAGGCGCGGGCCCTGGCCAAGCTCGCCGACCCGACCGCCGCGGACGCCGCACCCGAGCCAACATCGACGCGCCGACGTCGTCGTGGCCGCCCTCAACGCATGGCTCAGTTGCAGGCGGTCTGATCCCCAGGCCCACGTTGACGTTCCGATTCGCGTCCGAGCCCGAACGGGAGATCCCGGCCGAGCCATGAGATGGCGCGCTCGGCTGGAACCGTGCCCGTTCGGTAGCATTGCAAAGTTGCATAGCGGCACGGGGGTTCCCTATTTCCCGACCTGGTTCCGGAGGGGAGGATAGTCCGGAGATCGGGGCAACGGACCCACGGGGGCCCGCGAAGTCCGATCCGGAACAAGGGAGGCGGCATCGTGGCGGGCCCGACGAGCCGGGGTTGGCAACCGTGGTTCCGGGGGACGGTTCTGGTGGCGGTCGCCGCGTTGAACCTGGCCGGAAACACCGACATCACCTCGCCGCCTCGGTTCGATGGGGCCGGTTACGCCGTGCTGGCCCGATCCCTGGTAACCGGCGGGGGCTATCGCGAGATCGACCATCCCGAAAGGCCCCGGCATGCCCATTTCCCGCCGGGCTACCCGGTTGTCCTGGCGGTCCTGTGGAGTGGGTCGGGACCGTCCATCGTATCGGCCCACATCCTGTCGTGCCTGCTGACGGTCGGGGCCGTCCTGTTAACCTGGCGTTGGTTCGGAACGCTCTACTCTCCGTCCGTCGCCTGGCTCCTCGGCCTGGCCCTCGCGAGCAACTGGCGCTGGGGACGCGACGGCGGGACGATCCGGTCCGAGTCGCTGTTCCTGCTGCTCTCGGCCCTGGGGCTCCTGGCGTCGGGATGGGTCGGGAAGCGGGGAGGATGGGGCCGGGCGGTCGGACTCGGGACAATTCTCGGTTCCGCGACTCTGACTCGTCACGTCGGCATCACGCTGATCGGGGCGATCGGGCTGGACTTATGGCTCCGAAGACGCCGCCGGGAGGCGGCCCTGGCTCTGCTGGTTGCCACGGGGATGGTCCTGCCCTGGGTGGCGTGGCTGGTGTCGGTCGGCCACGACACACAAATCGGCCTGCTGCCCCGGAACGGTCTGGTCGGATTGATCGGGGAACAGGGGCTGTTTTATGCGCGCCGCATTCCCGACCAGATGATCGGGCCGGTCGTTGAGGTCGGCACCGTATTCCGGCCGTCGCTGCGAGTACCGATGACGGCCTGGGCGCTGGTCGCGTCGGCGGTGGTGGTCTTTGGCTGGGGCCTGTGTCTGAGGAACCCTCGCCGTCGGCTAGCCGGGCTGGTGCCAGGAGTGATGATGCCGATCTTACTGGTATGGCCGTTCACCGAAGCAGGCCGATTTCTAATCCCGCTGATTCCGTTCGTGCTGGTGGGGGCTGCGGAGGGCCTATCGCAGCCCCTGAGTCGGATTGGCATCCAGCGTGCCCGCGCGCTGGGCCGCCGCGACGGTGCTGGTTGCCACGATCCCGTACACTCTCTACGCCGTCCTCAGCGACCGGGCCGGGGCTGAGCGCCGCACGCAAGAGGGGTTTGACGCCGCCTGTTCGTGGATCGGTTGCTCGCGCCCGACGCCTGGCCCGATCCTGACCCGCCACCCCGGCGAGGTATTCCTCCAGACCGGCCGCCACGCCTTGTCTCCGACTGATGGCGACAACCCCGCGGCGATCTCCGCCCTCATCGATCAGTACGGTGTCGCCTATCTCCTGACCGACGGTCACCGCTACGCCAACGCCCCCATCGACCCTCTGGACCGCTGGATCGAAGCCCACCCTGACCGTGCTCGGCGGGCCTGGAGTGAGCCAGGCGGGGTCGCGGTTCATGAGGTCGTCCCCGTGAGGGTTGATGGAACGGGCACCGACACTCCCTCCGAAGGGCCGGAACCGGTGACACCGCTTCCGATTGACGGTCACCCGGCATTCTGCCACCATGCCGCCGTGCCCGACGACCTGGCCTGGTCCAGGCCCTGGAGACCGCAAGGATGCTCGACAGACGCCTACGATGGGGCCTGATCGCCCTGGCCATCGCCGCGCGGGCGGCCGCGGTGCTCGTGTTGCAGAGCCACACGGTGCCGCGCAGCACGTTTGAGCACGGCGAGATCGCCGCGAACCTGCTTGCCGGACGAGGGTTCTCGGTGCGGTTCCTGGGGGCTGACGGGCCGACCTCGCAGCAGGCGCCGTTGTACCCGCTGATGGTGGCGGGAGCGTATGCTCTGGGCGGGCTTGAGACACCGACCGGCGCTGTTGATCCTCGAACTTGGCCAGGCGTTGCTGGGGGGCTTACTGGTGGCCGGGGTGCTGGTGCTGGCGGCCGAGGTCGCGCCTGGGCGGCGTTGGGTCGCCCTCGGGGCGGGCTTGATCGCGGCGGTCCACCCGACACTCGTCTACGCGGCGACGCACGTACAGGTTGCCCTGCCGGCCGCGACCTGGCTGGTCTGGACGCTCGCACTGGCTTGTCGTGCCGGTCGGACAGGTCGTGACCGCGATGCCCTGGCCGACCGGCGGGCTCCTCGCCCTGTTGGTCCTGACCGATCCGATCCTCGGCCTCGTCGCGCCGGGCGCCTTCTGGTCGGTCGCCCTCGCCTCGAAGGGGGCGCGAGGAAGGTCTCCGAAGGGGATCGGGGAGGGCAAGCGCCTCTGGGAAGAGGGGAGATGGTGTCGCCTTGTGGGCATCATGGTCCTGACTGCGGCCGTTGGCGTGACGCCCTGGATCGTGCGGAACTACCGGGTCCACGGCGAGCTGGTGCTGGTCAAGAGCACGTTCGGCTACGCCTTCTGGCAGGGGAACTGCGCGCTGAGCGAGGGCACCGACAAGGTCGTCCGGAAGGGGATCGATGACGGCCCTGGAACCGCGTTCCGCCGGCCTGAAGGGGCTCAACGAGGCACTTTGGAACGCCCGCCACGTTGCCGGCTACATCGACGATATCGCATTGACCGACGCCGATTACGCTCGGCTCGGCGCCCTCAACGAGCCCGAGCGTTCGCGCATCCTGTTCCGCCGGGCAATGGACGATATACGATCCGACCCAATTCGTTACGTCCGGCTCTGCGCTGCGCCGACTCCAATACTTCGTCCTGTTCGACGAGACGAACCCGAAGACCCGCAATCGAGTCTACCGGGCGGGCCACCTCGGCCTGACGCTCGCCGCGGCACTCGGCCTGCTCGTCATGCCGCGCGACCTGCGACGGCGGCTCGGCCCGACGCTGCTGACGGCCGCCCTCATCACTCTGTTCCACGCCCTGACGATCACCTCAGCACGGTTCCACATCCCGCTCGAACCACTGATGGCCCTGTGGGCCGCGGGAGGCCTGGCGTACTGGAATCGGCGGGAGAACGCAACAGCTGCCCCGCCCTCCAGCCTGAGCCGTTCAGCCCCGGCGCCCCACCACGTCGTAGGCGTCGGGGTCGAGACCGGCCGGCTTGCCGTTGACGTGGGCCGAACGAGTTTCGAGCGGGTATGAGGCGACGTCGGCAAGACGCATCGCCAGTCGGGAACCCTGGATAATCGCCACGATGCCGACGACCATCGCGCCGATGAAAGCCTCGTCGCCGACGTGTGCCGTCAGGGTCGCCAGCCAGATCACCAGGAAGCAGCCGATCGGCACCCCGGCACCGATCCCGATCGCGGCCACCGCCGCTGGCCAGGCGTTCGTCTCGGAGATCGGCAGGCCCATCTCCAGGGCCTTCATCCGCTCCCGGTGGAGCATCTCGCGCTTCCGTCGGAGATGTTTGATCACCAGCGCCGTCGGCACGACGATCATCGGGATCATCAGCGCGGCGATCGGGATGACGTACACGGCCGGACTCACCATCGCGGCGATCGGGGCGAGGAACACGGCGTCCATGGCGGTCTGCACTCCCAAAGAATGGGTTCGATCAGGCGTGGTTTGATTGCTGGAGGGACGGCCCGGCGTCCCAGCCACGTCGGCCGGCGGTGTCGAATGTGTCGGGGTCCATGCGGCCCTTGTCGGGGGCGTGGTCGGGCTCGGTTGGGTTCGACGGTTTCAGGATCAGGGCCATCAAGGTGCCGCAGATGATCCCGATGCCTCCCAGCGCTCCGGCGACCGGCCAGATGTAGGGGAGCAGCGCGGCGTCCGCCTGTGAGGCGAAGTAGGCCGTGCCGAACAGGGCCATCGGCATGACCACGCCAATCGCCACGCATAGAGTGTAGGGCGTCCAAAATGAAGCGTCCTGCCGCAGCGTTCGGCCCGTCTCCAGGGCCTTGAGCCGCTCGGCGTGCTCCAGTTCCCGCTCGCGCCGGGCGTGTCTCGAGAGAAGGATGATCCCCAACACCGCGATGATCGCGAACGGCACCAGGATAGCCATCGTCACCAGCACGACCTCGATACTGGACGCCCGACCCCCACCCGGTAACGTCACGGCCGGGGATGCCTGCTGTGCAAAGAGAAGCCATCCGGTCAAGATCGGAAGCGACATGGGAGGAGCCTTCTCAGGGAGTAGAGAACCGGATCGGTTCGTGTTCTGGCCACCTCTCCCACCGGGGGAGGGGACGAGGGGATCGCGGTGGTGCGCCGACGCGGACGGCCTCGGTTCGTGATACGATACCGCCTTGAACCGATTCCCGCCGCCTCGACTCATCTCCCGCTCTTTCGGAGACACCGACGATGGCCCGTGACCACCTGCTCGTCATTGACCAGGGCACGACCAGCACCCGCGCCGTGGTATACGACCCGCAGGCCCACCCGGTCGGCCAGGGGCAGCAAGAAGTCCCACCGACGTACCCGAAACCCGGCTGGGTCGAGCACGACCCGGCGGCCATCGTCGGCTCGGTCGGGCCGGTCGTGACGACGGCGCTGGCCGAGGCCGGCATTGGGGCCGATCGGCTTGCCGGCATCGGTCTGACCAACCAGCGCGAGACGACCGTGCTCTGGGACCGCGCCACTGGCAAGGCCATCGCGCCGGCGATCGTCTGGCAGGACCGCCGCACCGCCGAGTTCTGCGCGAGGAACCGCGATCGCCGGGCCTGGCTGGCCGAACGTACCGGGCTGATCCTCGACTCGTACTTCTCGGCCACCAAGATCGCCTGGCTACTGGAAAACGTCCCCGGTGCCCGACGCCGCGCCGAGGCCGGGGAACTCGCCGCCGGGACCATCGACAGCCTGCTCATCTGGCACCTGACCGGTGGGAAACGGCACGTCACCGACGCCACCAACGCCTCGCGCACCTTGTTGATGGACCTGCGCACGCTTGCGGTGGGCCGATGACCTCTGCGATTTCTTCGAGGTTCCCCCGGCGATATTACCGGAAATCCGGCCCAGTTCAGGTATTTTCGGCGAGACGCGGGGTCTGGGCTATCTACCCGACGGCCTGCCGATCGCCGGGCGTGGCGGGGGACCAGCAGGCGTCTCTGGTCGGTCAGGGTTGCGTGGAGGCCGGCCAGGCCAAGTGTACCTTTGGCACTGGAGCGTTCCTGCTGGTACACACCGGTAGCACGCCGGTCCCCTCGACGCGCGGGCTGGTGACGACCCTGGCGGCGACCCTCGGCGACGGTCCCCCCCAGTACGCCCTGGAGGGGAGCGTCTTCATCGCCGGCGCGGCAGTGCAGTGGTTCCGCGACGGCCTGGAGGCCATCGGCGCCTCGGAGGAGATCAACCCGCTTTCTGGGGAGGCGCGCGAGGATTCCGAGGTCCTGTTCGTCCCCGCCCTGACCGGCCTGGGCGCCCCGCACTGGGAACCCGAACGCCCGCGGCACGATCTTTGGCCTGAACCGGGCCACGACCGTCGCCGATCTGGCCCGCGCGACGCTCGAAGGGGTCGGCTACCAGATCGCTGACCTGATGGACGCCATGGACGCCGATCTCCCGAGCCCGCCCCGAGAACTGCGCGTCGATGGCGGCATGGCTCGCTCCGACCCGTTCCTCCGTTTTCTGGCCGACTTGCTGGGGATGCCCATGTACCGCAGCCCGCAGGTCGAGGCGACCGCCCTCGGCGCCGCCCTGCTCGCCGGGTTGGCGGTGACCTCTGGCCCGACGCCGCCACCGCCGCCGCCCGCATCCAGGCCGACGCCCAGCCGTTCTCACCCAGTCGCGACGACGCCTGGCGCACCGAGGCCCTCGCTCGCTGGCAACGAGCCGTCGAGACGGTCAAGCGGCATTATGCGCCACCGACTGGTGGAGTTTGAGGGAGAGCATCGACCTGATCGGTGGGTGAGCCTCACCCCCGACTCCTTTCCCTCTGGCATACGAAGTGCTTCCGTTTAGCCGAGGGAACATCCTGAGTTGATGGCACGTCGCGATGTTCGATTCGCAGCGAGTGCGGAAGTTGCGCCGATACGCAAACGTCGCGAAATCGAACAAACCGACACCAGGCTTGCCAACACGCCACGCAATCGGAGACGACTCTCTTGGCCTCTCAGAACGACGATCTTCACGGAAATGCGCCTGATAAGGCCAGGGTCGCTTTGCTGTTGATCGATGTGATCAACGACCTGGAATTCCCCGACGGGGACCAGCTTTTGCGAAATGCCCTACCGATGGCCGACCGCCTTGTGACGCTCAAGCAGAGGGTGAAGCAGGCCGGCCTGCCGGTGATCTACGTTAACGACAATTTTGGCCGATGGCGGTCGGACTTCAACACCCAGGTACAGCACTGCCTGAGCGACGAGGTGCGGGGTCGTGATGTGGTTGCACGAATAACGCCGGAAGAGAACGACTATTTCGTACTCAAGCCCAAGCACTCTGGGTTCTTCTCAACGACGCTCGACATCTTGCTGGAATATCTGGGGGTGCGGACGGTGATCCTGACGGGAATCGCCGGAAATATCTGCGTCCTGTTCACGGCGAACGACGCCTACATGCGGGACCTGCGCCTGATTGTCCCCTGCGATTGCGTGGCGTCGAACTCCAAGGATGATAATTGCAACGCCTTGAAGCAGATGAGGGACGTTCTGAAAGCGGACATCCGCCCCTCAACGGAACTTGACCTCAATTCTCTGGCCGATCAGACGATGGCGAGGCCTCGATCGTAGAACATTCCCATGGCGCGGGCGGAGAGCTGAGAGTTGGATGCGGTGATTCATGTCCGCGACAGCAGTCCGTGCCGCTTTTGGAATTCCCGTTCAAATTCCTCGAACGGTCGCACTCGCCTGGCCTCGACATCCGCGAACCCCTCTCGGATCGCTTCAAACGTCGCCGCTCGTTCGTCGGACGTGGTCTGCTCCAGCAGCCAGAAGTCGAGGCACTCCTCGGGCGACGTCGGCACGGAGCCGTGCTTGGCGAACGTTCGAGTCAGGAACGCGTCGAACGAACGCAGTTCTTTGATGTCTGCGGAGGCCATGATGATCCGCTTCCCCAAGGTGACCACCTCAAGGACACCGACTGACATGCTCGCGGAGAATCGAGACGTCCGTCCTACCAGGGTCATTCCAAAGTCCGATACGACACAGTGACCGGGAGGTCGAGGCTCCCGCCGAGCGGTCCATCCCGACGGCTCGGCTTGGTCCGGCCCTGCCGGAAGATGGCTCGGCGGGAGCCTCGACCTCCCGGAAAACCCGACCTTTTAAGGGCCCGGTCCGTCCCGACCCTCGAAAGGGGCGGGTCTCAGGAAAGGGACCCAGGTAGCAAATCATCAGGAGATCACGCTACAATCATCATCCATTCACACTCCGCGCCGCCCCTGTTAACAAATCGTGGACAAATAGATTGCATTCGAACGGCCTTTCCGTCATCGGCTCCATGAACGACGGACAAGCACGCAACAGAACAAAGGACATGGTTCGATGCTTGAAGAAGGCAACAGTCCCGTCCGGGAGATAACGCGTTCCATGACCGAGGTCGGGCGCACCATCAGGCCGAGCCCCACGGACGCGGAGCGGCTGGATTGGGATCGCGGCCAACGCGAACTCGGGGCAGGGGGCCGGGCGGAAGCACGTCGAGTGCCTGGTGGCGAATCTTCAGGAGCACGGTCTGTCATCGCGTGTGGCCTGGTCCCTTGACGAGCGCTCGGCCCTCGTGGCTGACTCTCGACACGACCCGAGTTGCCGCTGCCTGGTGGCCGCCGGGGGGGATGGCACGGTTTCCGCACTCTTGAACGAGCGGCCCAGCGTCCCCATGACGGTCCTGCCGGCCGGCACAGAGAACCTGTTTGCCCAGCACTTCCGGATCCGGAACCGACCTCCGGCGGTCGCCGAGACGATCGCCGGGGGCCGCGCCGCCCGGCTCGACCTGGGCTCGGTCCCTGGACGCCGGTTCGCACTCATGGCCGGCATCGGCTTCGACGCCGACGTCGTCGGCCGGCACCACCGTGCCCGGATCAGCCCCGCCGGAGCCTTGCGGCCGACGAGCCGGGTCGCGTACGTCGGTCCCGTGCTTCAGGCCAGCCTTGGTTATCCGTTTCCGCTCCTGACGGTCCAGATCAACGACCAGGGCGGCGAAGAGGTTCTCACCGGCTCGACTGTCTTCCTGTTCAACCTGCCTCGATACGCACTGGGCTTACCGTTCGCCCCATCGGCTTCGGGCGAGGACGGCCTGCTCGATCTGGTCGTCTTTCGCAACCCCGGTTCTCTGAATGCATTGCGCTATCTCTGGCTGGTCTTCCGGGGGCTCCACTTGAAGCGTCGGGGGGTCGAGCACCGCCGTGTGCGTTGCGTGAGCATCTCGGCCAGCACGCCGGTGCCAGTGCAACTCGACGGCGATCCCTGCGGCGAGATCATGCCGGTCTGTGGTTCACGCGCGCCCTGGACCGCCGAGGTTCTACCTGGCGCCGTTGATGTGCTGGTCCCTCCCTCCTACTCTCTCTCGACCATCGCCTGACACGACCCGTCCTCGGCACTCGCCATGACGCCCAGTTCCTGAGCTTTCCTTCCACGATCCGACCATCGTGGCGTCGGCTCCTCTGAAATTCGCATCCGTTGAGCAGAGCGTGCTCGAGCTACAAACCGAACGCTGCGCGCCTCCATACCGAACGGAGAACCTGAACACGTCGGAATCACGAGGTGATTTCGCCCGTCGGACGGTCACGATTCCAAAAGACACCGGAACCTGGGCGAACCAAGGCCAAGCTATCGCCTTGATTGGCGGTTTGTGAGGCATGTTTTGGACAATCGTCGAATCACGCCCGTTTAAGCGTGGAAATCGTTGGGTCAGGTCGTATCATGTGAGTGATCGGATGGCGGATTGATTCCATGCGATCAATCACTTCTGGCGGTCTTGAGCGAACAATCAACGACGCGCCACCGCAAATCCAGGGTCGGACCCTTCCTACCAGGGACCTGGTGAACTCGTCCTAACTGGATTGAGGGAAAGATGAACCAGCGACAATGGTTCGGGCCGGGGCTCCTGGTTGTAATCGGACTGGCGCTGGGTGGGCCTTCACGATCCGACGCGGCCCCTTACGTCTTCCAGAGCAACTTGTTTATTAACCGGTACAACGTGGTCGTTAGCGAGAACCTGAGTGGGCAGTCTCATATTGACTATAACGCATTCGTAGGAGGCAACTTGACGACCTCGGGGGGTGGGGGAAACGTCGACATCTCGTTAAAGCCGTACCTGGCCCCGGGCGACCCTGACTCAGACATCGGCCTGACGGTCGTGGGGGACGTTGTGGCCCAGAATGCCGGAACTTTCAAGGTCCTCAACGGTAAGACGGCCCTGGTGGGCGGGACGATCAGCCCCTCGAATGCCTTGACGGCCAGCTCGATCGCGACCGGAGTGTCCGGCCTGGACGCCTTGAAGACCTCGATCTTCGCCGAGCTGACGACCCAGTCAAACCAGTACGCGAACCTCATCGCGAACAGCAACGCGACCGCGACCGGGAACCAGCTCAACTTCGTTGCGATGCCGTCCGGTCCCGACAACCTGGCCGTCTTCAATATCAACGCGAGTGTGCTCGAGGACCCGGCGGTCGCTCAGCTTAACCTCACGACCAACGGCGCCTCGTCGATCATCATCAACGTGACAGGCACCGGCTCGGGAGGGACCTTCGACTTCGGTGGTCGTAACTTTGTCGGCAACTGGAACGACACGACAGTTCGGGGCACGACCCTGTGGAACTTCGTCGACGCCACGACGATGAACCTCAACAGTAACTGGAACGGTGCCCTGTTGGCCCTGAACGCGGACATCCACAATACGTCGAACATCGACGGGTCGGTCTTCGCGAAGTCGCTGTACCTCGGGGGTGAGGTCCACCTGCCGTTCTACTCGGGCTATGTACCACCCGCAGTGCCCGAGCCATCGAGCATCGCCTTGTCGCTGATTGGCGGCGCAGGCCTGATCGGACTCGTGCTGAGGCGCCGCCTCCAGTCCAGAACCTGATTCCCGGATCACCCAATTTCGGCAACCTCTCAACGACATCTCGAGGCACGATCAAGGGCCGCCGGGGTGTTCGGTTCTTGCCGACCAGCGACAGTCAGTTCTCGTAGGCGATCGGCGGGTAACCTGATAGGATGGGAGGACATGGGTCAGGCCGGGGCGGTGTGGACCGTCCGCTCGTTCGCCGTCGCCCGATGACGCTCCAGGGAAGGAAACGTGCCGTGGATGTTCCAAACCCAGTCACCGTCGGCTCGGTCGCCATCGGCCGCCGATGTCCCCTGGCCTTGATCGCCGGTCCTTGCGTCATGGAACCGGACGACATGAGTCGTCGGATCGCGGGCCGTCTGGTCGAGATCGGCGCCGATCTGGGCGTGCCGATCGTATTCAAGGCCTCGTTCGATAAGGCCAACCGGACGTCGAAGTCAAGCTACCGCGGTCCCGGGATGGAGGAGGGCCTGCGGGCCTTTGAGCAAATCCAGTCCGAGACGGGCCTACCGGTGACGACGGACGTCCACGAGACGACACAGGTCGCCCCGGTGGCCCAGGTCGTGGACCTGCTCCAAATTCCAGCGTTCCTGGCCCGGCAGACCGACCTCCTCGAGGCAGCCGCCGCCTCGGGCCGGCCGGTCAACGTCAAGAAGGGTCAGTTCATGGCCCCCTGGGACATGGCCCACGTCGTGGCCAAGGTGATTGGCAGTGGTCGGGCCCGGGGTGCTTCTGACCGAACGGGGCACCACGTTTGGCTACGGCCGACTGATCAATGACATGCGGGCCGTTCCGCTGATGCAGGCCACCGGGGCGCCGGTGGTCTTCGATGCCACCCATTCGGTCCAGCTCCCCGGCGCGGGACAGGGGGCCTCCGGCGGCGAACGTGAGATGGTCCCGTTTCTGGCCCGCGCCGCGGTAGCCGTCGGCTGCGACGCCGTGTTCCTGGAGGTCCACCCTCGACCCGAGGAGGCGCTCTCCGACGGCCCGAATGCCCTGCGGCTCGATGACCTGCCTCGCTTGCTCCGCGAACTCCTGCGCATCCGTGAGGCGGTCGACGAGGGGTGAGCGAACAAGTCAGGCGCGAGGAACGAGACGTCTCGTGGGCGGGGGCGAGTGATAAGCGATCGAACTGTTCACTGACACCGAGCGTAAGGATGAGAAAATGGGATGCGCGACCGCTTTGGGGGGTCGCCGCGCCCGGCCCGGGACACCGCAATGGAGGTAAAGCCGGGTCAGGTCGTCTCCACACGCAGGAGGTGCCCCATCGGGAGACCACCACTTCAAACGTTCTTGGTGACGGCCCAGGACGTCCCAATTCCATCTTGTCCGCTTCACCTTCCGATTTTGATACGTTGGTCGGCCCGACCTCTTACACCCTTCATCCGACATCCGGTCCGGCCGGTGATGCCCGGAGGAGTCCAGTCTCGTGATACGGCGATCCCTCACCCTACTCGCCCCGATAGCCACGGCCCTGGTCCTGAGCCTCGCGGTCGGTTTTGGCTGCGGCGATTCGTCCGCCCCTGTGGCGCCGGCCGGAGATTCGTCCCACACGGAGGCGAGTCAGGTGTCTGCCGACGCCAATGGCTTCGACGCGACGGTCGCGCGGGACGGAGCGTCGAATGTGGACGAGGGCTCGCTACTGAACGCCATCATGCACTTGCTCAAGACGGCGGCCACCAACCCGGGCGGAGACAACTTTAACATTGCCAAGGACCATCTAAATGAGATTTTTGCCGCGCTCGGTCGCAGCAGTTCGCCATGTCCGCCGACGCCCGGCAGTATCTCCAGCAGCGCTATGGTGAGACCGCCGAGAAGGCAATTGCCGACCTGGAGAACAGTGAGTTTACCTTCCACGACTCCAGGCACATTGAGGACTGCCTGCTTCTGAACACGATTGCCAGTCGCGTGGCCGGTAACGGCGATGACCTGACCCGCACTCGTCGTGTCTTTGACTGGCTGATGCAGCAGGTGGAGCTCGTCCCACCAGGTGCCCTGGCCCCCCCAGACCGAGCTCAAGCCCAGGCGCGGCCGTACGACGTGCTGCTCCGCGGCATGGCAACCGAGCAGGGGTCGTGGGCCGAGCGAGCTGGGCGTTCATCGCGCTCTGTCGACAGCTCGACATCAACGTCGGGTTGCTCGTGGTGCCGGTGCCTCCTGAAGCCAGCACGGGTTCCGATGATGCCACCACGGCCGACGCGGCCCCGGACCAGGAGCCGGCCAGTCCTCGGGCGGAGGTCTGGATCTGCGTCGCGCTGATTGATGGGGTGCCCTACCTGTTCGACTGCCGCCTCGGCATGCCAGTGCCAGGTCCGGGCGGCGAAGGTGTCGCTACACTGGAACAGGCTGCCACCGACCCAACGGTGCTGACCCAACTCGACCTGCCCGGCCATCCTTACCCGATGACCGCGGCCAACGTGGCCTCGGACAAGGTTCTGGTCTGGATTGATTCGACCCTGGGCAACCTTTCAACCCGGATGCGCGAGCTCCAGGAAAAACTCGCCGGGCGGAACCGGATGATCCTGTACCGTGACCCGTCGGAGGTCGACGCCGCGTTCGACGAGGCCCTGGGGGACCGCTTCGGTGGCACGGACCTCTGGCCGATGCCAATGGAGGTCGAGTTCCGGTTGTTCAACGACCCCCAGTTCGTCGAGTCCACTCAATATGCAATCTATCTCTTCGACTCCAAGCTTCCGCTGCTGCCGGCCCGCATTGGCCAGCTCAACGGCCAACTCGACGCATCGGTGCAGAGTTACGTCGGTTTCCGGTTCGCCGACAGGCCCGTGCAGAATAATGGCAAGGACCCGATCCCCCCGCAGGTACAGCAATTGCTCGACCTGTATGCGACCTACTATCTGGGCCTGGCCAAGCTCGACCAGGGCAAGCCCGAGCAGGCGAAGCGGTTCTTCGAGCAGACCCTGACGCTCCTGGCCGAGACCGACCCGAACGAGCCTCCCCTGGCGATGTTCCCGTACATTACTCTGTTCGCGGCCGGTGCCCGGACAAACCTCGGGCTGATTGACGAGGCGCAGGGGAAGCTTGTCGAGGCCGTCCGACATTACAACGCGGGCCAGCCGACGAAGCAGCAGGACCACGGTAACCGGCTTCGAGCCCTCGATCTGATCTGGCGTGATCCGTTCGTGCCCGATGCCCCGCCTGCCTCGAAAACGATCGCGATTTCGGCCTCCGAGTTCTCCCCCGATGACGGACAGTGGCGGGAACGCCACTCGGCTTCGATGGCGTGCCCCATGCCAGTCGAGCCCGGAGACGAGACGCTCTCCGTGCTGTCTCATGGAACGTCCGGTATTTTCTGTGTTAGACTGAGTATCAACTCAATTTTCGGGAGATCTCGTCCCGCGTGCCGCAGGATGGTTTCGAGGAGAATAAGGGCGTGGATGATGGCGACGTGATGCCCCGGGCGAACGGACGCGGGCACCACCACGGTGCTGAAGCCGGCCCGGCGGCCGTCGGGACGGCGGCCGACCGCGCCTCGGGTCCTCGCTCGCCAACGGCCGGGGTGACCGGCTGTGTCATCGAGACGGTTGTCAGCCCATTTCACTGCCTGTATCAGGACGCCCTTGAGTTCCACACTCTCAGCCAGCTTCGGCGGGCGCAGTCGGAGGCCGAATCGAGCCGCCTGGCCCGCGCGTCGCTGCTGCTGTACCTCTCCAGTGCCGAGGCCCTGGTGCATCAGGCCGCCGTCGAGCTGGGCCGTCCCGGGCTGGCCGAGATTCTGGCCGACCCGGCCCACCCTCTCCCTCTGGACGCGGTCTGGCGGCTTCTGCCCTGCCTGGCCGCCGACGGCAATGCGGCTGGCTTCAACCCGGACTCCCCGCCATGGCCCCAGTTCGCCGAATTGCTGGCCCTTCGGCGGTCCTGGTCCTACCCTGGCCCGGCGGTCCGACGACGGGCCTACTACCTCGCCCCTCGCCAGGGTGCCTCGTTCGAGCCTATCCAGCCCTACCAGGTCCCGCACGGACTCAGCATCACCCCCGATGACCTGAGCTTTCCCAGGACCGGTTTGCCCCGCGACCCTTACGCCCTCCGCCCTCAGCACCTCGACACCGCGCGCCTCCGTCCTCGACGCCGCGATCGCTGCCCTGGACCACCGCCTCGACGGCGCCCTGACCCGCGACGCTCGCCACCGCCGCGAGCCTGTTCGCGTCGTTCACTCCTCCTCACAACAATGAGGAACGAGGCGGGGATGCTTGCCAGGTTCCTAACGCTCCGGGCTTCTTGACTCGTGGCTTACCGCCCGTTGCTCATGACTTTCGACTTCTTGCGCGGGCCATCTCCTTGACCGCGCAGCCGGTACAGCCGCCTCCTTTGGAGTCGACTTCCGCCGTGCCGCAGCCACCCGTGCCGCAGCCACCGCCACTTCCACACCCCCCCGAACCGCAGCCGACACTCGCGTCGTCCGGCTCCTTGAATACCGGCTCGTCACGGCCAACGGGTTCGAGGATCACATCCAGGCCGCACGTCTCGCGAACGGCTTCGCTCAGGCCGTCGCTGTCGAGCCGGTGTGGGCCAAGGTAGTACAGGACGGTACGACGCTCGTCGAGCAGCGGCTCGACATCGACCAGCACGATCGGCCAGATGCCGTCGCCGAAGAGCCGTTCGCATGCATCGAGCCGATCCTGCCGCGCGTTTCGTGCCCGCTGGTTCCGAGCAAGATCATCCGGTCCGGCCACTCGCAAGATCCTCGGGGTGGCGGATTCGCGGCTCAGTTCGGTGTCCGTCGCAGGAACCAGCACCTCGCCCAGCTCTTGTCCCCGAGGGGTCCGTACCACGACCATTTGCCCGCGATCGAGCGGCCCCGATCCGGGCTCAACCGGGAAGCAGCCAACGCGGCCCATCAGCCCGTAACGCACATAATAGCTCGAAGACACGATGACTCCTCAGACCGTTCGACGGGACCGGATGAGACGGCAGGATCCAGTCTAACGGCGAACATGAAACGTGGAAAGGCCGCGACCGTGGGACAAGCCACGTTCACCCAACCTCGCTTACTCTCTATAATTCGCCGAATCAACGCGACCGCGGTCGCCGCGGTCCTCGGGGGCCCGAGAGTCGACCCGACATGAGCCGAACCCGTTGCACTCTGAAGATCAAGGGGCTGGATTGCCCGACGGAAATGCGGGCCCTTCAAGGTGCCCTGGAAGGCTGGCCGGGCGTAGCGGGCCTGGAGTTCGACCTGATCCAGGGGACCATGGCCGTCGAATACGACCCGACCGCGACGAACCCGCCGGCACTGGCTCGACGGGTTGTCGATGCGACCGGGTTCTCGGCGGTGCCGGTGTCGGGAACGTTGCTCCTGGTTCCCAGCACAACCAACTCAAGGGAGTCGGGCGGCCTGGGCGTCTGGTGGGCGAAGCAAGGCCACTGGGCGCTGACGTTCGCATCCGGCGTGACGTTGCTGGTCGGCATGATGCTCGACCTCGCGGGTGTCACGTTCTGGGTGGGACGGGGCTTCTATGCCCTGGCAATCGGCTTCGGCGGGGCCGAACTGCTGCCGAAGGCGATCCGGGCCTTGGGGATGCGGCGGCTTGACATGCATGTGCTGATGACCGTCGCGGTGCTGGGGGCGTCTCCCTGGGCTACTGGGACGAGGCCGCGACGGTCGCATTCCTGTTCGGACTCTCCGAGGCCCTGGAAGCCATGAGCCTGGAGCGTGCCCGGCGCGCCGTGAGGTCGCTGCTGGAGGTCGCCCCCGAGACGGCCGAGCGGATCGGCCCGGATGGCACCGTCGCGGTCGTCCCGGCGCGCGAGGTGGCGGTCGGTGATCGGGTACGAGTCCGGGCCGGGGAGAGGGTTCCGATCGACGGCCGGGTCGTCGCCGGGCGGTCCAGCGTGGACCAGAAGGCCGTCACCGGAGAAAGCGTGCCGGTTCCTCGGGGTGTCGGTGACGATGTCTTCGCCGGGACAGTCAACGGCGACGGCGCGCTGGAGGTTGAGGCGACAAAGCCGTTTGACGACTCGGTCGTCAGCCGCCTGGTGGAGCGAGTCCGGGCCGCGCAGGCGGGACGCACGCCGGTCGAGCGGAGCATTGAGCGGTTCGCCGCGGTCTATACGCCGATCGTCGTCGGTCTGGCGGTGACCGTGATGGTGCTCCCGCCGTTGTCGGTGATCTCTGTTCGGGTCGGGAGGCGGCGGGCCGCTGTGGAACCGCTGGATCTTCCGAGGGCTGGTGGTGTTGGTGATCTCCTGCCCCTGCGCCTGGTGATCAGCACCCCCGTGGCGGTCGTCAGCGCCCTGGCGGCGGCGGCCCGTCGGGGCATCCTGATCAAGGGGGGGCAATATCTAGAAGTCGTTGGGAAGATCCGAGTTCTGGCGTTCGACAAGACCGGCACCTTGACCCTCGGCGAGCCAGACGTCGTCGCGGTCGTGCCGTTCGAGCCAGACGGCGAGGCAAGTGTTGGTGTTGTGCGCGACGAGGACGACGGCACCCATGACATCAACGATAACTTCAATGCCGACAAGATATTGCGGATCGCCGCGGCGATCGGGGACCGGGGCGGACACGTGCTGGGACGGGCGATCGCCCGGCACGCCCGGGACCTCCGGCTCGACGTGCCCGAGGCCCACGACTACGAGGCCGTTCCCGGCCTGGGGGCCACGGGGCACGTCGACCAGACGCGATATCACGTCGGGAGCCACCGCTACATCGACGAAGCCGGCCTGTGTGCCGGTGATTTCCATGTCAGGTTCGAGGCGGCCGAGGCTGAGGTCGGCACCTCGGTGGCCCTGACCGCCCCCGATGGTCCGTTGGGTTGGATCCGCCTGGCCGACCGTCCCCGCCCGGAGTCCGCCTCGGTGCTGGCTGAGCTGCGAGGGCTGGGGGTCGAGCCCCTCATGCTGACCGGCGACAACGCCCCGACCGCCGCCGACGTGGCCACCGAGCTGGGCATCACCGACCACCGAGCCAGCCTTTTGCCCGGCGATAAGGCCGACCTCATCACCGAGCTGAACGCCCGTCGCGGCCCGGTCGGCATGGTCGGCGACGGCGTCAACGACGCCCCCGCTCTGGCCGCCGCAAGCGTCAGCGTCGCATTGGGAGGCATCTCCAGCGGCGCCGCGCTCGAGACGGCCGATGTCGTGCTGATGGCCGACGACCTGACTGGCCTACCCTGGCTCGTCCGACACAGCCGCCGCACCCTCGCCCGCATCCGCCAGAACATCCTCCTGGCCGTCGGCTCCAAGGTGTTGGTGTTGTTGCTTGCCATCGCCGGCCTGGCTGGCTTCTGGCTCGCCATCGCCGCCGACCTGGGCGTCAGCCTGCTGGTCGTGGCGAATGCGCTGAGGTTGCTGCGAAGCCGGTAAGTTCGGTGTCGACGGATCAACTGTTGCAATCCTCATGTCAGACGAAATCGGCGGCGAGACGGCCCCCACGACCACTCCGCCCCCCGAGCCGCGACGGCCCATCGAGCCGTCCGGTGACTCTCCCGTCGTGATCGACGACTTCGAGCCCGCCCATGATGGCCCTCGATTGGGGCCCACCGGGGATGCGCGTTCCTTGCGGTTCCCGGACGCAGGGCCGGTGGCGATCCGGTGTGACCGTCCTACGTTGTGAGTCCGCCGGATTAACGTGGTCAGGCCCATCCCCCGCCGTGCCGGACACGAGTCCCGGCCACGACGTCTCCACTGCCGAGGGGCCCGTCGAGGTGTCGGGCCGTGAACCTGCGGATTCCGCGAAAACCAAAAAAAACTTCTTTGTGCAACGGCAGGATTCGCTTACCTTTAGGCAAGACACTTATGCCAATCAAGGCCGTCAAGACGCTCGCATCCGTTCCGTGATTAGTACGGACGGTCCACGATGAATTCGGTGGAATCGCAAATCACGGAAGGTCGAGCTTTCTGGACGCTCCGCCGGGCCCATTCGCGGCCCCGAGGTCTCGGGTTCCTGACTTCGATGTCAGCGGGTTCCGCGTCCTTTTCATGTGTCGAGGAGCCGATCATGATCCATGACGACGTGTTTCGCCCGTGCCGATCGATCCGATGGGCCGCGTTGCTCTTTGCGATGTTCTTCACCCCGGCTCGGGGCCAGGATGTCGAGCCGGTGCCAATGGGCGAGGGCCAGGTTGTTTACAAGGTTCCCGCTCCGCCTCAGGAAGACGTTGTTCCCCGGGGGGTGTATCAACCCTTGGACGCCGAGGTTAATAACTTCATCAAGCTGAAGAGCATCAAGTACGACCCGAACTCGGCAAGGATTGTTCTCAGCGGGAAGGGCCTGGCCGTGGCGGTGATCGACTCGGGCGTCAATCCGAACCATCTCGCCTTCAGCGGTGACAAACTGCTTCCCGGCCGAAATTTCTCCGGTGTCGGGGCACCCGATGACACGACGGACACGTATGGTCACGGGAGCCAGGTCGCGGCCATCGTCGCCGGTCGGGACCCTCGGGACTTGGCCCCCGCGGATCGGCACGATTATCGCCTCACTGCCGGCATCGCCCATGAGGCGAAGATCATCCCCCTGAAGGTCTGTGACGACAACCAATTGGACCCGCCGACGCCCGCTCGACTCAACTCCGCGCTCGAATGGCTCCTGGCCCATCGCGATGTGTTTCGCCAGGATCACCAGGTGGTTCTCGGGGTCGTCGTGATTTCGCTCGGCGGGGACAACATGAAATGCCCCGAGGAAGTGAATGAACGCCGTTTCGATGCTCGGTACAAGGCCGAGATGCTCAAGCACCGGGACCTGATCCGCGCGTTGCGCGACGCGGGCGTGGCGGTTGTCATGGCGGCCGGGAATGACTACGGGCTGTGGAACCCCGAGCAAGGGATGGCCTACCCGGCCGTTTGTCCGGAGACGATCAGTGTCGGCGCCGTCTACGATAACGAATATGACTATCGGCATGACCCCAGGTACCCGGAACACCAGATGGTTTTTCCAGGTGATGTCGTCGCCTACTACGGCCCACAGGGGCGCTGCATGCCGTTCTCGCAACGACTCAGTGAGATCAAGGGCGGCCCATGCCGAACCGACGTCTTCGCGCCCGGTATCGAGGTCGAGTCGGCCGGCAAGTTCGACGCGTTCGACCCCCAGAAGAGCCGGATCGGCGTCACGAAGAAGGATGGAACCAGCGTGGCGGCCCCCGTGACGGCCGGCGTGGTCCTGCTCCTGCAGGATGCCTTCCTTCGCAAGAACCCGATAGGTAAGCTCCCGCCCGTCGATCTCATCGAGCAGAGCCTGCGCAGTCGCACGTTCGACGACAAGGAAGAGGTGCCTCCTTGCTCAAATGACAACGTCAAGGGCACAGGCGAGACGTTCTACGTGCTGAACGCCCCCGAGGCGTACAGGCGGTTCAACGAGCTCTTCACGGGATGGCCCGCCGCGAGGTCGTACCTGAACCCGGAGGAAACGGTGAGCGAGACGTATCAGGGGATTGAACAGATGATCGCGCCGGAGGATGAATGAGGACGTGCCGCCGGGCGACGGCCCGCGCCGTTGCGCCTCGCGACCCCATTGGCCCACGGCGCCCACCGCTTCCGACCCGGGAACCTCCTTGGGAATACATGCATGACCTATGAATTCTATCAGCACCCCCCGATTCGGTCCCGCGTGTGTCTCGCCGCGATCTTCGCCCTGCTCGTGGCGACCGGCGGGCCGACTCTGGCCCAGAACATTCCGATCCGCTCGGGCCCGGTTGACGTCCCGACGGACGTCGCCCGGCTGAACTCCGATGACAATACGGTCCAGCGATTCCTGCGCGTCCCACAGGGCCGCACAAAGTATAAGATCGATGGGGGCGGGCTCGCGGTCGCCGTGCTATCGACGGGCGTCAACCCGCGACACGAGGCGCTGGTCGAGCGGACCTTGCCCGGCCGCAACTTCTCCGGGCAGGGCGACCCCGCCGATGCCGGCGATGGAGACGTTCACGGACTGGGGACCCATCTGGCCGGCCTGATCGTCGGCCGTCCCACCGACTTGCTGACCGAGGGCATCGCCCCGGGGGCCCGGGTCGTCCCCTTGAAGATCACTCAGGGCCAGGACGTCGATCCGATAACGACCTTCGCCCGGATCAACGAGGCCCTGAACTGGGTGCTGGAGGAGGGCGCAATGGGCGAGACGCCGGTCTCGGTGGTCCTTCTGCCGCACTACCTCCCCGGGCTCCGAACAAGGCCAGACCCCAGGGACAGTGACGACGTCCGAACCCTCCGCAAGTTGGTCGCCCGGCTACGCGAGCGCCGGGTCCCCGTGGTCGTTCCGGCGGGGAACGGCTATGTCCCGACGGCACCCGAGCAAGGGATGTCCTGCCCGGCGATCTTCCCGGAGACGATCAGCGTCGGCGCCGTCTACGGACGCGATATCCCACCGCTGGGGAAGGGCAACCCCTTGTTCGCGTACCCCAGTTCCAAGGCGGAGGTCTACTTCTCCCGGGCCGACCGCCCGGCGGTCTTCTCGGCTCGCCTGGGGGAGCGGGTCGGCGGCGAGGGCCGCACGGACATCTTCGCTCCCGGGTTCCTGCTCAACTCCGCGGGGCCGGGCCAGGCCGTCGCGGACCAGGACGGCGGGCCGTCGAACGACCCCGAGACCGGCGTGACGGTCAAGAGCGGCACGGAGCAGGCATCGGCCCTGGCGGCCGGGGCCATCCTCCTGCTCCAGCAGCTGTACCGGACGTCTTACCCCGCCGAGGAGGTCGGGCCGGTCGAAAGCTTGCCCGAGGTCGATCTGATCGAACGGTGTCTCCGCGAGGGGGGAGAGCCGACCCCCGACGTCGAGGACGAGATCGGCCGGGAGATCGACACCGTCGACTCGACCGGCGAGACGTACCTCCGGCTCGACGTCCTCGGCGCCCTGGACGTCATGGCGGCCACGATCGAGGCGAGGAACCCCTCCGCCCCGCCGCTGGTCAACAACGTCAGCGACCTGGTGGCTCTCGAAGACACCCGGAACCGCGCCGAGCTGACCGGAACGGGCCTGGCCGTCGTCGTGATTGACTCGGGTGTCAATCCGGACCACCTCGCCTTTCGCGGGGGCAAGCTGCTCCCCGGCCTTGGCTTCACCGATGAGGGGACTTCCGACGACACCACGGACACGTATGGCAACGGCAGTCTCATCGCCGGCCTCATCGCCGGCCGGAACCCGCGGGACATGACCCGCGAGGAACGATCCGACCATCCCCCGCCTGCCGGCATCGCGTACGGAGCGAGGATCGTTCCTCTTAAGGTCTACTCCGACGGTCTGGATGCCCCGACGCCCGCCCGAGTGAACCAGGCCTTGCGCTGGGTTCTTGAGCACCGCGAGGCGTACGAGCGCGAGAACAACGTGAAAATCGGTGTCGTCTTCCTATCTCTCGGAGCGTTCAACCTGAAGTCGCCCGAAGAGTTGGAGAACCTCCGGCTTGACGACGAGGCGAGAGCCCAACTGGTCGATCAGCGTCGGCTGATCCGTGAGCTGCGTGGCGAGGGCGTGGCCGTGGTCGCGGCGGCCGGGAATGCCTACGGGACGTGGAACCCCGAGCAGGGGATGGCCTACCCGGCCGTCTGCCCGGAGACGATCAGCGTCGGCGCCGTCTACGACCGCGATTACGACTTCCGGGACAGCCCCAAAATGTACGGCGAAGCCGTCGCCTACTACGGCAGAAGGGGGCGGTGCATGCCGTTCTCGCAACGTCTCAGCACGCCGGTCGGCGGGCCTTCCCGAACGGACATCTTCGCGCCGGGTGTCGGCACCACACTGGCCGGGCCTGTCGATCCGTTCGATCCCGAAAAGACGCGATCCGGTGTGACTGCTGCCGGCGACGGGACAAACATCGCCGCGTCCTACGTCGCCGGCGCCGTGTTGCTGCTCCAGGAGGATTACCTCCGGCGGCGCGGCGGTCCAGCCGAGGCATCGCTTCCTCCGGTCGAGCTGATCGAGGCATGCCTACGAGAGGGTGGCGAACGCTTTGTGGACGAGGAGGAAAAGAAAGGGGAGCCGGGCGATTCGGTCACCTGCACGGGTGAGACGTTCCGTCGGCTCGACCTGTCCGGCGCCCTCGATCGCCTCCGGAGCGAGACGCGTTAGTAGATCGTCGATCACAGATTGACAGGATGACCCATGACAGAAATGACTCGAGACCGAATGGACCAGGAACATTCCTCGGCCGTCATCGGACATCCTGTCATCCTGTCTTTGGCGGTCCAGTAGGTTCCCGCGGCCCTCGGCGAGCGTTGACTGTTCCCGGCCGGACGACGCTCCCGAGGCCGATTGGATCGGCCCGCGTCCGGCGGAACGTTCGCTGTTGTTGTGTGCGCAGGGGGCCTGGCGGGGCGGGGATGGTCCTCGTTCACCGTTACGTTCCCATGTTTTCCGAACGTGCCTGAATCCAGGAGATTTTGCCGATGTTCACGATGCGATTCCCGATCGCCGCCATCACGCGGGCCAGCCGCCGCGCGGCCCTCGTCGTTGTCGGGATCCTCGGGGCGACCACCCTGCCGGCCATCGCGCAGCAAGATGCCTACAAGCCCCCGCCGACGCCCCGGCTCTTGCCGCCGCAGGCCCCGAGCTTGAACCCCCTGGACGCTGAGGTCGATACGTTCTTGCGCGTCAGGCAAGCTCAGGCCCAGTTCAAGGAGGTTCCGGGCCAGGGCCTGGCCGTCGTCGTGATCGACACCGGGATCAACCCCCAACACATCTCCTTTCAGGGACAGATCCTGCCGGGCCTGAACCTGTCCGAGGAGGGAGGCCGGGACGACACGACCGACCGCGACGGACACGGGAGCAACGTCGCCGGGATCATTGCCGCCAGGGAGGTGCCCCCCACCGAGGGGATGCCGACCGGGATCGCCCCCGGCGCCAAGATCATTCCCATCAAGGTCTTCCCCGGCGGACGGTTCGACAAGATCAACGAGGCGCTCCAGTGGGTGCTCGACAACCGGGAGGCGTACAAGCGCGACCACGACGTCACCATCTCGGTCGTCAACATGTCGCTGGGGAACGACCAGAACCTCAAGAACCTCGACGGTCTGAACGTCGCCGTCCTCAATGCGCAGCGCGACCTGATCGCCGCCTTGCGTGCCAGGGACGTTGTCGTCACCGTTGCCGCGGGCAACGGATATGCCGAGAACGATCCGGAACAGGGGATGGGCTTCCCGGCCATTTGCCCGGAAACCCTGAGCGTCGGCGCGGTCTACGACACGGACTTCGGCCCGAGGCCGAACAATCAGCCACTTGTGACCTACGTCGGTGGGGCCCAGGTCTTCGCCGCTCGGGCAGGGCGCTGCACCGTCTTCACCCAGCGGCTGAGCCTGGAGGTCGGCGGCCCCTTCCGTACCGACATCTTCGCGCCGGGGTTCATCGTGACCTCGATGGGCCCGGTCCCGCCGGCCGGATCGTCCCTGGACCCGGCTCGGACCCGCAGCACTCAGGATGGCACCAGCCAGGCCAGTCCAGTCACCGCCGGAATCGTGATGCTAATGCAACACCACTTCCGCGAGCTGAAGGCCAGCGAGGGGAACGATCCCGGCCTCCCGTCGGTGGACCTGATCGAGGAAAGTCTCCGCACGATCCGGATTCGACCCGGAGAGGTGGGCCCGCAGACAATCGTCGTCGACACAGAGGATGCAATCGCCCAGGCGATGGACAATGTCGTGAGCAGCGGTGCGAGCTTCATCCGCCTCGACGCGGTCGATGCTCTCGCGACCCTCGGCGAGAAACTCGGCCAACCCGGCGGGACCGATCAACTTCAGAACCTCGAACTCGAATTGCTCCAGGCCGAGCCCGAGGACCATCCGGCCATCCTCGAGCGGGCCAACATCCAGCCCCGGGGCGAGCCCGATCAATGACTGGTGCGGACTGCGATCGTCGTCCTCGCCAACGGCGCCGAGGGATGGCCCCGGCGCCCCGGACCGTGCGTCCGATTTCCCAAAACCCTGCCGACCGTTCCCCGAGAAACCCTCCCTGGTTGACCGGGCACGGCAACGCTGAGAATTGCCCTATCCAACCACCGGCCTTGTTTTAGAATAGGAGACAGAACCCGAAACGTCTTGAGCCGCTCAACCGGATCGGCACCAACAATGGGTTCTTCCGGGCGAACGGGGAGCGGTCGCCCTCAACGGATCGTTTCCAGGAGGGGGTTCCATGTCGATGACCAGGGCGCGCTGCTTCGGACGATTGGCGGGGCCGTGGCGATGGGTCCCTGGGGCCGGTCGGCATGGGCCGAGGACTCGGCCCCCGTCGTCCTGATGAGGCGGCCCGCCTCGGATGCCCGGCTCGGACGGAACCTGCTTCACATCCTGGCCGAGCGTCCCGAGAACCTTGTCGTTTCACCGTCGAGCATCGCCGCCTCCTTGCGGCTTGCCCAGCTCGGCGCCCGGGGCTCGACCGAGGTCGAGCTTTCCCGCGCCCTGGGTTCCCGAGAGGCGGGGCGGCTGGACCTCGACGATTCGGGCGCAACCTCTTACGTAGCCGAGATCGACCCCCCGACGACCCGAATTCGGCTCGCCAGCGGCGCCTGGTTCCAGGAGGGGATCGCCGTGGCCGAGCCGTACCGTTGCCTGGCGGCCGACGAATGCCAGGCGACGGTCGCCTCAATCGATTTCGCCGGGGACCCTTCGGGCTCCACAAGGCACATCAACAACTGGGTCTCCAAGGCAACCGAGGGTCGCATTCCGAACCTGTTCGCCGACGGCGGGCTCGACCCGGACACCCGACTTGTCCTGACCAGTGCCCTGGCGTTCGATGCCCCCTGGGCCACGCCGTTTTCCGAGCGCAAGACGCGGCCCGACGGCTTTCGGCGTCTCGACGGCGGCGAACAAGGCGCCTCCTTCATGTGGGCCGTCGAGGGCTTTCTGTTCGCCGAGGATGCGACCGCTTCGTATCTCTGTCTGCCGTTTGTCGGCGGTGCCTACGCGATGATCCTGGCCCTGCCCCGGGACGATCGCCCGCCGCTCGACGTCGCGCCGGGGCTGATCGCCACTCTTCAGCGTCGCAAGTCGGCGCCGCGGTTCGAGACCCAGCTTGTCGAGACGCTCATTCCCCGGTTCACGATTCGCCGACGGCTCGACCTCTCCGAGACCCTGCGAACGCTCGGGGTTGTCTCGGCGTTCGACCCGTCACGAGCCGACTTCGGCGGCATGACTCGCGAGCCGACCTCGCTCGCTCTCTCGGCGGCCGTCCACGAGGCGTATGTCCGCGTCAATGAGGCCGGCACCGAGGCCGGGGCGGCCACCGGGTTCGGTTACAAGATCACCTCGGCCTTCTCCTCCTCAAAACCGCGATCCTTCCGCGCCGATCACCCCTTCCTGTTCGCTCTCGCCGATCTCCGCTCCGGCCGCGCCCTGTTCGTCGGCCAGGTCACAGACCCCACCAACTGAACGGGATGCCTTCGTCCCGACTTTCACCTCTTCCGAGAGCTTCCTCCAGGTCGCACCCAGAACGCTGTGGAGCCGAGGACGATCTCAGGCGTGGTCGCAAGGGCGCTCTCGACCATTCCGCGTGGTCAAAGCGATCGGATCGGTGTGTAGGTCTCGGGGTCGAACAATGATGCGAACATTCGACCGAGAGACGGTTTGCGAAAGCGGTCGAGGCCTGTGAACATCGCCGCGCCGTCGGAGAACATCCCCCGCGGATCGAGCTCGTGGCGGATTGACCGAAACCGCTCAAGCTCCGGATAGGTCTGCTCGAAGCGTTTGGAGTCCACGTAGCGGTATTTTCCCCAATGGGGCCGGCCATCGTGTCCGATCAGGACCGACTCGATCGCCTCGGCCACTTCGATCTGAGGGGCGTGATGAATGGAGCCAACAATGTAGATCCCCACGTAGGCAGTCTCGCGACCGACGTTAAGGCCGATCAAGGTTCGGTCGCTCGCCGGGGCGAATCGGACATGAATTCTGGGATAGTTGATATAACGTCCCTTCCGACGATAATGCTCGATCACCTGCTTGAGCTCGAGCAGCGCCGACTCAAGCCGTGCGACCTCGAGCGCATACTCTGAATTCAGGATCATTCGTAGGTAGTGGTTCTCGGTTGGCTCGCGGTAATGATCGTAGAGGAAAAGCTGATACGACTTGTCGATCACACCCACGTCATCGAAGAATGACGATCGAACCGATCTCGAATATCGGTGGGCCAGTTGCCGAGGGAGCCTGAGATAGGCATGCCCGTAGAAGAAGACGCCCAGGTCCTCGATCGTGTTATAAAGCCGACCCTTGCGACGAAAACGATGTTCGAGGTCCGTGGCCGCCTGATTCCGCTCGCGTGCGTCGGTTCGCCTCAAAATCCGAATACAGGCCTCTTCCGTGTAAGGCAGCCACAGCAGGTTGACGTACTCCTCCTGGCGAGCGATGCCAACGACCGAGGCGAACCCCTCCACGTCGGGGACCGAGTCGATCGCGCACTCCAGCCAGAATGCCGGTTCGACCCGGAACTTGACCCGTGTGACGATCCCGAGTTGCCCAAGGTGGGCACGAAAGGCCCGGGCCAGATCCTCGTCGCCCCCGAACCGGACAACCGAGCCGTCGGCCAGGACCGCTTCCAGTTCCAGGACGGCGTCCGATAACGACCCGTGGACCAGGCTGCTTCCGTGTGTCGACGTCGATATCGCCCCGGCAACCGACTGCGTGAACCACGAACCAAGCGAAGAGAAGTGCAGCCCCTGACGATCGAGCGCCACGATGGCGTCCCCGAGCGTGGTCCCACCTTCGAATTCGGCGGTGCCCGCCTCCACGTCCACCTCGACGACCCGATTGAGATGCCGGAGATCGACCTGGATCCCTTCGGTCACGAAGATCCGGTTGAAGGAGTGACCGCCGCCGATCGCCTTGACTCGTTGGCCCGTCGCGTGTGCCTCCCGGACCAGGGCGATGAGTTCGTCCTGGGTTTTTGGCTGTGCGATCGCCGCGGGAGTGAATCGGACGGTGGCCCAGGCGTTGACGTATGGGGCAACCGGTCGTTCGAGGGATGGGTCAGGGGTTGGTTTCATTGACGTCCCGAATGAGCTGGGCGTAGAACTGGACGGCCCTCGCGTAGTCGCGGACGCCGATCCGTTCGTCGATTCCGTGGATTCGGGTCGTGTCTTCGAGTGTGAGCGTGACCGGGAGGAATCGGTAGACCGCGCCGCTCAGGCTCTCGTAGAAGCGCGCGTCGGTCCCCGCGGTGACCAGGAAGGGGGCCGCCAGGGCCTCGGGGAACACCTTACGCACCGTGCGACTCGACCACCCGGAACGGAGGCGCGTCCACGACCGAGACGTCCGAGGGACCGAGCGCCTGGGACTTGTTGAGAAACCGGATCGAGATCCGGTCGTCATCAACCACCTCGCGCACTCGCTCTCGCAGTCCTTCGACGGTGTCGCCGGGGAGCAGTCGAAAGTTGACGATCGCGCGAGCTTCCCGAGGGAGCACATTTTCCTGCGTGCCGCCATCAATTTGAGTGATCGCGGTCGTGGTACGGACCAACGGGCTCGTCGCCGGCGAGGAGGCCAGCGCCTTCACGATCAACGGCCGAAAGAGCCAGAGGTTCGCGAAGAGCAGCTTCCGCGAGAAGGCCATCTCCGGCCCAACTTCCACGAAGAATCGCTCGGCCACGCCATCGAGCCTGGCGGGGAAGGGATTGGCCTCCAGCCGGGAAATTGCCTGCGCCAGGAGCCCGATGGCCGTGTGTTCCGGCGGGGACGACGAATGGCCTCCCTGGGCCTTCACGTCCATCACCAGGGTGACGTACCCCTTCTCCGCCACTCCGATCAGCGCCACCGGTGCCTCGACCCCCGGAACGATGCCCCGCACGACGGGCGTCCCTTCGTCGAGCACGAAAAAGAGCCGGATTTCGCGCGAGGCCAGTTGTCTGGCGATCTTCTGCGCTCCCAGTTCGCCCCCGACCTCCTCGTCCTGACCGAACGCCAGATAGACCGTCCGACGGGGTTCGTACCCTGCCCTGACCAGCCCTTCCACCGCCTCGAGGATGCCGACGACACCCACCTTGTCGTCCAGGGTTCCCCGCCCCCAGATGAAACCGTCCGCGATGTCGCCGGAAAACGGTGGGTGTTGCCAGCTCTCCGATTCGTTCATCAACGAACCACGTGAATCGACGCGCGACACCCCATGATCCTTGGAGGGGTCGAGGGACATCCGGGAGTATTCCTGGAGCATCTCGCTCACCGGCGGCTCAAGGTCCGCGGGCACATCCGCGGGTACGACATCAAGATGCGAGGTGAGCAGCACGGGCGGTAATGTGGCGTCGGTCCCCTTCCATGTATAGAGCAGGCTCGCCCCCATCACCTCGCGATCGAGCTTGGCGTGAGCAACCTGAAAGGAGTCTTCCAGATAGATCGATCAGTTTCTTGACGATTTCGATATCTTCATCACGCGGCACCTGGTGGGAGACTGTCGGAACCCGGATCGCTCCGGCGAGCCGGTTCGCGGCCGCGTCCTCGTCCAGCTCGAATTCCGAAGGCGGCTCTGTCGCGGACTGGGGCCTGGAAAACATGGCCGCGCGGACGAGCACGACGACCGATAACACGAGGGCCCCGAGCAGCCCGATCCCGAGGACCACCGCGACGTATCTGGACTTCAACACCTTCGGGATTCTCATGTGAAGGGCAACTCCACCGAGCGACTGAGAACGAGCGGCTGGCGCTCCGTGTCAACTCGCGCCGCCCGAGAGAGGCGCCAGCCATGTCAATCGCCTCGGGCGGAGAACCAGGCCCGATCCGTACGCGGAGTGGTGGTACCGTGGTCCGTCTCTCATCAGATCTGGGTTGAGATGATCGTGAAGATGATGTCCTGCACGTTCGCATCCATCAAGGCGTCGCTATGAGCGATGCCATTCACGCGGAATTGGCGGTCGGATGGCAGAACAAGGCCCATGGCACTACGCGCCGGCACGGTCCCATCTCCAGCCGGCATGGCCCGCACGCGCAGCGTGCCATCGATCAGGTCGATTCTCTGATCCGTGGCGATGCCGGTGCCGAAGATGCTCCAGGTCGAAGGGTGTGGCGGCGAGCTAAGTATGTCCCGAGCGGTCTCATACTCATCAAGCCGGTCCCGCATCTCAGCGTGAACCTGGGGCGTGAGGACCGCGGGGTTCAGCCCCGGCGGCGATGCCGGGTCCCGATACACGTCACCCAGGGCGGGAGGTGGCGGATCGCCCAGTCCGGAGTGCCAGAGCGGGGGCCGAGGATAGGTCACGCCGGGCAAGAGTTGCACAGCCCCCGGGAGGCCGCTTGCATTGCCAGTGAAGGTGCCGCCGTCGCCACCGAGAATCCAGCGGAAGGCCAGGTTCGTCGGCGAGAGCGCACCATCGCGTCCGGGTACCTCGATCCCCGTGAAGAAGCGACGGTACAGCACCACGGCGCCATGCACGGGTTGAAACACATGAATGACGCCCTTGATCTTGCTTTCCAGACCGGCGATCTCATGGAGTGCCGCCCGCAGAACCATTCCCCCCATGCTGTGAGTGACGACGATCAATGGCCCGGTCGACGAGGTGATCTGCTCGATCTGTCGCCCCACGCTCCGCCCGAGTTCCGCGATCCCCTGTCGCCAGTCGTAACCGATCGCGAACACCTTGCCGGTGAGGCTCGTCTCCAGACCTTTGAGGAACGCGCCGTAAAACGAGAGCGTCACGCCCGACCAACCCCGGCTCCGCTGATTTTCGTTGAGCGTTCCGTCCCCTTCGTCCTGAACGACGATGGCCGGCTGTCGAAAATGGATCTGCCGGCGCAGCTTCTCGGTGGAGACGAACGGTCGGGGAAGCCACGCGAGCATGCGCCAGGTGCTATCCGGGTCCCAGTACTTCTCGCTCTCGGTGAAGTAGAGCCGCGAGCCCATGATGCCGGGTAGCAGGACCACTGGATCACCGATTGCCATGACATTGTCGCTCGTATTCGAGTGAAGTTCCGGCTCAGTCGGGCCGCGTCTTGAGTGTCTCGATCATCCGCTCGAAATGCGAGGTCAGCTCCGATTTCATCGATCCGGTCGCGCGGCCCGTGAGTTCGAGCACCATCCCGGATGGCGTCACGACCGACTCGGTACGTACTTCCTCGGCACCGTGAGGCTCCGGGCGAGGCGGCCTGGCCTGGGCCGACAGGCCCCGGTCGCGTTCACGAGCCTTCGGCTCGATCGCGATCGCCAGGCTGATCTCACCCTGGCCAGAACCCGGCGAGCCAGTTGTGTCGGCTGCCATCGAGAAGAGGAGGACCCGAGGAGGCTCCAGGCCCTCCGGCGCATCCAACTGGACGGTGCCCGCACTCTGACGCACGAGCCCCTCCGCGGGCGCTGAGGCACTTGAATCCAGGGGTCGGACGCTCGCGAGGATGCGGAGGAATCGTTCGTCGTTCCCCATCAGAGTCCGTTCACTGAGCTGCACGCCTCGTCCGTCCGGCAGCCGACCGAAACCGCAACGCTCCCGGGGATTCGCCTGCGGGTCGCACATCCCGCGGACATCCGTCTCGTAGGCGACAAGCCACCCCTGCAACCCATTCTCGAGTGGCCCGAAGGCTTCGATCGTGGAATCGACTCCCAGGGTCCGATGGACCTCATCCGCGAGAACTGAAGCCGCGGCTTCCATCCCCCCCGGAACCGCGTCCGCGCTGGGGACCATCTCAATCTCCAGGCTTTGTCTCCCATCCGCCGACTGGAACGCGTAGGTGGTCAGGTCCACCATTCCCGAGGGTGGCTCGAATGCCAGGCCGTTTACCTCCAGTCGTTTCGTCCGATCAGTCGAAGGTGGAGTGACGACCATGTCATGCCTGGTGGTCGGCAAGATCGCGTCGCCGGGGCCAGACTCGACCTCGAACTCGGCCCGAACGTCCGCCTCGGATTGCGCCCGATACAGGGACAGGTCGACCTGCTTGAACCTCCTGCCGCCGTCAACCATCTCCCCTCCTTCGATTAATAAACCATGAAGTCCTTATGGGAGTGCTTAAACCGTCCCGGGTGGCGACTTCGGGGCCAACAAAGTCCTTCTCTCGATGGAGGATGCCCGAGGCCTGCTGTTCCTCGGCGACGCCCCACCCCTGACTGCCTTGTGCTCTCCGAGATCAGGGCCCGGAACCATGGGGTTGCGTTTGACGGGCCCTCCGGATCAAGGCGACGGCTCACCATGCCTGCCGAGCCACTCCAGGAGCCGGGCAAACTCGGGCGTCATGGCGACATCGGACTGGTGCATGTCGGTCGAGCGCCCATCTTCCTCGACCTTGACTGAATAGCTCATCGCGTCGCGGGCGCGGCCGGGCCCTCGGCCTCGGGACGCGGTGCCGACTGCGCCGCCTCCACCAGACGGCAGAGCTCCGCGGCAACGTTCCTCGGCATGTTCTCGGTGTCGTGGGCACGAGGTTCGCGGCGCATTCCCGCCGCGAGGCCCCCGTGTGTCGTAATCGTGACCTTCATCGCCACTCCCTCGAAAGAACGTCCGAATCTCCTCTCGGGACATTGTATCCCGAGTCGAGCCACGAGGGATCGCCGATCACTTTTTGCCCTTGAGCGCGGCGACCTCCTTGGTGAGCGCCTTGATCTGCGCCGCCGTCGCGTCGAGTTGCTTCGCCAGTGTGGTCAGGGAGTCGACTTCCCTCGACGAACTACCCACCCGTCGCAACTGCGAGGCCGAGACAGAGGCCGAGGCCGCCGCGCTCGTCACTTGCACCCGGATGCCGACATCGCGCCAGGCATCGAGCACGCCTTGCTGTTCGTCGGGCCCGTAAAGCTGGCCCGCCTTGTGGTAAGTTGTCTCCGCGAAGTCCTGAAACTGCGTTGTCGGGCTGGACGCCCTGAGCGCCTCGTACCAGATATGCCCCGGCGCTTCCCAGGCTATGTCCGCCAATGTTGATGGCTGCCAGGTAAAATGCCTTGTTCGGGATGCCCGAGTTGATGTGTACCCCGCCAAAGTCTCCCGCTTCCGTGTCCGGCAGGCGCTGAAATTTCCGGATATGGTCGGGCTGCGGGTCCTTTCCGAACAGGGGGTTATCGTAGGCCGTGCCGGGTGCCTTCATGGACCGCAGCGCGTCGGCGTCAATCTGCGGCGTGAAGACCTCGGCGCCGATCAACCAGTCGGCAGCCTCGGCCGTCTGCTGGAGTGACCATTGCTTGACCAGCGACCCGAACACGTCCGACATCGACTCGTTGAGTGCCCCCGACTCGAAGTGGTACTCCAACCCGGCCGTGAATTCGGTGACGCCGTGGCTCAACTCGTGCGCGATGACATCCAGGGAACTGGTGAAGTCGGTGAAGACGACGCCGTCTCCATCTCCGAAGACCATCTCACGGCCGTCCCAGAAGGCGTTATTGTACTTCGTACCGCGATGTACGTAGCCGTCCAGCCTCATGCCGCGGTCGTCGAGCGAATTGCGGTCGAGCACCTCCTTATAAAAGCTACGGGTCGTCCCAAAGCCATCGAACGCCCGGTTGACCGACTCGTCGTCCGACACGTCGCCGTCCTCCGACCGTGCCAGTACGGCCGAGGGGAGAAATACCCTGTTCTGGCAGTCGAAGATCGTCCGCCGGCCGTTGCCCATGGCATGCGAGATGCCCATCATCGCGACAACCGAGCGCTCACCCTGGAGCCTCGCCGTTGAGATGATCGTGTGAAGCGCGGCCTCGCGGATCTCCCTGTCATCGCTCTCCATGAGCTTCTCAAGCAGGTAGGGGGGCGTGATGCAATTCCGACAGCGACAGAACGAGTGGCGCATCGTTCACCTCGTTTCCAAAGAGACTCGGCCTAAGCCCGCAGGCCGAGAGTGCGACCGTGTGCTTACGCAGTCGACCCAAACCCTGAGAACTCCCGCCGACAACTCGATGATACGCACGGGCACAAACTGATTCAATGACATGCCTCATAAACATGACAGATTTTTTAATCGTCCGATTCTCTTGGATGATCCCATCCTGAATTTTGCCTATATGAGGAGCGCCCCGAACCATCTCCCCAGGGCCCACTTTTCTCAAAGTCATCGTTGCATGGGCTCAAGGTCGCACTCGATGCCTTGCCTCGACGCCGGCTCGCGACGAACCTCCCGGGCAATCCGATCGCACCAGGTAACACAAACTTTCGCAGCGGAGAGCATAGAAATACCGAAACATGATGACTTTCTATGTTAGTAGTCTCCGGGAGGGGCGTCGTCCCGCTCGAGTGGGAAGAACTCGCGGACCTCCAGGTGGTAGCCATCGCTCGACCTGGTCAGCGGCCCAGTTACCTGGACCTTGCCGCCGGCCTTGCTGGCGTCACTTAGCCAAGGTTCCAGAAGGGCGTGGGCCTCCCGCTCGTCGGGTTCGGGTTGCCGGGCCTCGGCCTTCCTGGTGTTCCACTGGAGTTTGTGCCTGAGCGGGTCGAGCTTGATTCGCGGCTCGATCCCCGGAACCTTAAGAACGATGCCACGCGTCGGTTTGCTCGAGAGTGCCCGCGGCCGTCAGCTCAATCGCCACGGAACACATAGGCTTGATCGACCATGGACCGGAATTCCTCGGCCCAGCGATCCGGATCGGGCAGGCGATTCGCGGTCATGCGAAGGCGCGCGGTGCAGTTGTACGAATTTGGCGTCGTCTCGACCGATTCGACGCCCTCCATGCGCATCAGGGCCTCGTACGCGCCGGCCCAGCAGGCGTCGAGACCATAAGGGCACGTCGGGGTGACGCCAACGTCACCTCGCTGATCTGGGCCACTGGCGGGGCTCGTCCCAAGGGCGAAGACGGCCAGGATCGCGAATGTCGGCAAGAGCCGCCGGCAAAGAATCCGCGATGTGATGCATGATTCATCTCCTATGGCAAGTCTTCGAGAAGGAGTGAGCAGTTGCCAGTCACACGGGATGGGTGGAAGTCAGGAGCAGCGCGGAAGGTGGCGACCGTCCCGGTCAATGCACCTTGATCATTCGAGCGACGGAGGGAACGTTGTCATCGTCCAGGACAAACATCATATAGTGACCCGGGGGGCACAGGTTGGCGCTGGCCGGAGCGGTGACCTTGAGGGTGCCGCCCTCGTTCTCGAACTCCAGGAAATTGATGCGCTGACCTGTGTTGAAAGCGTGGGTCACGGACGAGAGGCCGAGCCAGTTCACCGCGCCGACCTCGTCCGGGTGGGACGTCCCGACCTCGAACGTCTGCCCATAGGTCACCTCCTCCGGCGCCGAGGTGATGTCCGGCCGGGCATGCCGCCGGAGCGAAAGAGGTAGGGCGGGGAGAAGATCTGGGCATTCTTGTGGCTATCGTTCGGGTTGTTCTCGCGATCAAGGTTATTGTTCGGGCGGTATTCGCCGCCTCCCGCGCTCAGGACGGTCGCGTCCGGCAGCAGGACGGCGACGGAGTGGTAGCAGCGGTCAACGGACGCCCTGGCCATCAGCGTCCAGTGGCCGGTCTTCGGGTCCCACAACTCGGCGGAGCGGATCGGCTGGCCGGGCGTGAGGTCGTTGAAGCCGTTCGATTCTCCTCCATTCCCCTGCGTGCCCCCCATGACGAGGACCGTCCCATCGGGCAGCAGGGTGGCGTTGTGCTGGCGACGGGCGAAGTGCATGTCGTCAGTCTTCGTCCAGCGCAGGATCGGGCAGGTTCAGGTCGAGAACCTCGGCCCCTTGGTCGGCGCGTTTCCACCACCGACGTAAAGGATCTTGCCGCGTCGTAGAGCACCGAGCAACCGTACTCGCGAACATTAAAGTTGACCGGCTGGATAGCGTCGAGGGCCTGGTTGATGTTCGGGTCGGGGTGGAGCAAGGTCCAGTCGCCGGGGCCGTCGGTATCCAGGAACTGGGTCAGGGCAAGCGGTCCGGACATGAAGACCCGGCCGTCAGAGACGACATGCATCCGCGGGTAGAGTGGCGGGACACCGTTATAATTGACGATGTTACGCCATTGACCGTCCTTCCACACCTGTTGCGTGTCGTTCAATTGACCGTTGCTGTCGGCCCGAAGGAGACGAGGATGCCTCCGTCGGACAAGGCCACTGCCGTGGGATACCACCGGCCGCCGCTCGGTGTCCGCGACGTTGGTCCAGGTATTCGATTCGCTCGGGTCGTAGATCGCGGTATTTGGCCTCGCCGTGGCAGTCGCTGAGGTGGCCGCCGACGACGAACAGGCGACCGTCGGGCAGGAACGCATGGCCGCAGCAGAAAAGGTTGAAACCAGGCTTTTGGAGTGT
The DNA here is from genome assembly GCA_963779675.1 of uncultured Isosphaeraceae bacterium. Taxonomy (GTDB): domain Bacteria; phylum Planctomycetota; class Planctomycetia; order Isosphaerales; family Isosphaeraceae; genus CAVZZM01. The sequence goes on along the minus strand of CAVZZM010000003.1, from coordinate 1,435,481 downwards.
AGGGAGATGGTCCTGCCCCGTCCCCTCGGGGTCCCAGATGCGAGGCGGCAGTTATGCGGATCAAGGGTTTCCCCGCTTCGCGACGTGAGAAGTACAGTACCTTGCCGTTGGGCAGAAGGCTCGCGTGGATCATAACGTTCTGAGTGTCGAAAACGGGCGACCACTCCCCCTTAATTTCGGGCTGGGCGGAGGCCGTTGCCGGCGCGACGATCGCCGGTACGGTGACGAGGAGAGCGAGGACGGCCAGACAGGTCGAGGGGTCGACTCGGGGCGGGTTCGGTTTGCTCATGATTGCCACTCCTTCCGGTCGTTCGTGGTGGTCGCACTCGTCGCGGGAAGCGTGACGATCACGCGGCAGGGCTCAGAATGTGACGGCCGCGCTGCCTCCATCATGAGGGAACTTGATCTCGAGGAAGCCCGAGGTCGGGTCGTGTCGCCAGGCCGACGGTTCTTGGTGAAGTCGCTCGGGGCGGGCCTCTCGGCCACGGCGAACCATCCCGTCGGACTCCCGAGGCGGGACGGTCGGCAAGGACCATGAGCTGCATCGGCCTGGGCATCGGCGAGGTGATTGTCAGCTCGAGCCCAGCCCCGTTCATCTGGGAAGTAATCGTGGTGCCATCGTGTACCGTGAACCGCGACGAACCTCCCGGGTACACTCTCAGAAGGAGCCCATCTCCGGGAGTGCGGATGTCGGGGTTGTTCACGTAATTGGCGTCGCACAAGGTCTGAGGCACTTCGAGCAGCATGGGGATGATCGACCCCTCCCGGACGAACAGGGGAAGCCTGCTGGGGTCGGGATTGGACCACCTGTGGTTCTGGCCCCGAGCACTGCGGTCGATGCGTTGGTTCGTCCAGTAGTCGATCCAGCGGCCCCGCGGCAGGTACACGTCACGTGCAAGTCGTCATCGGGCTCGATCACCGGCGCGACGAGCAGCTCATTGCCGAAGTAGTAGGCGTGCTTGATGTCGAAGGTGTCGGGGTCGTCCTGATGAAACAGCACCAGGGGCCGCATGATCGGCAGGCCGGTCTCGATCGCCTCCCTGGCATACGTGTAAATGTAAGGGAAAAGCTGGGTGTGTAGCTTGGCGTAGAAACGGTAGTTTCTGAGGGCCGCGTTGTCGTGGAGCGGCTCGCCATCCCCGGGATACCCCCAGGGATGCTGTCGGTACGGGTGCTGGTTGCTCAGAGTGCGGTGCAACTGCATGATCGGGGTGAAGCAGCCGAACTGCGTCCACCGCATGAACAGATCTCTGGGCGATTGCGAGAACGGGCCATTCTGGTAGCCGCCGATGTCGTGGCTCCAGAAAGAGAACCCGCTGAGCGCCGCGGAGAGGCCTGCGACGATGACGCCGGGCATGCCGTCGACGTCGCCGAAGTGGGGCTGGTTGTCCCCAGCCCAGCAGGCGGGAACCGCCTGGGTCCCGTGGAACCCGCTACGGGCGAAGATCAGGGCCTCGCCATCGAGCCTCCGGCTGAGGATGGCATGGACGGTCTTGTGGTATTCGACGCAGTAACCGTTGCGCAGCTCCTGGCCGCGACGACCGTCGTGGTAGGCGGCGTCGAGGGGAATGTAGGTTCCATCGGCGGGCCCTTCCGCGTCCGGCCCGGGGGGGTTGGTCAGGGCCTCGCCATCGTCGGGCTTGATGCCGCCGATGGCCGGTTGCCGGGAGCCATCACGGGCGTTGACCAGGCTCGCGTCCAGCAGCCGATTGATTCGCGCTTCGAGGAAGTCGCGACCCTCATGGTTCGTGAAGTCGATCGGACTTCCCTCACCCTTCCACCAACCCACCTCAAGGCGCCGGCCTCCAGGCCCGGAGCGAACGAAGATTCCGCGGGCCTCAGCCTCATCGAAGATCGGCTGCCTGTCGATCTTCAGGTTCTTGACCTTCTCGGGATTGACGGAGCGAGTGTTGAGGAACGGGGTCATCCAGCAAACGACCTTCAGTCCATTCTGTTGCAGGAAGGCCATCAGCTCAGAGGTCGATCCGAAGCCGGGGTAGGGCTGGTCGGTCGAGGAGGTGGGCTGGTTCTCGAACTTCAGGTGATCGTCGGCGAACTGGTCCTCGTTGAAAACGAAGTCGTTGTAGGATTGGGCCCAGGGTGAGTCGAAGACGAACACCGAGGCCGGCAGGTCGCGCTCTCGGTGTTTCCCGACGGTATAGGCGACCTCGCTGCCGGTGCGCCAGACGTCGGAGGAGATCCAGGGCCCAAACGCCCAGGGCGGGGGCAGGGGAGGCCGTCCCGCCAGCGCCGTGTAGCGACTCAGAACATCAGGGAGCCTGGGACCGGAGATGAGGTGATACGCCAGGCCCGAGGGACGTTCGGGGATGAACGGCTGGAAGACGACAAACCGATCGGGCGCGGACCTGCGCAGGTCGAAGGTGCTCTCCGTGGTCGAGTCGAGGTGGAACCCGTAGCCCCGGCTGCTGAGGAACCACGGGGTAACCTTGTAGGCAAAGTCATCGTCTCTCCCGCTCTGGGGGTTTTCGACGAACTTCTCGGCAGGTCGATCGAAGGTCTGCATCCGCACCAACCGGCCCGCCTGGTCGAGGCTGTTGAAGCGCTCGCCGAAGCCGAAGTACGCTTCGGTCGAGCCCGAATTCCCCGCGATCGAGGCCGCGAGGGGCTTCAGACCGCCCCAGTCCAGGACCTCGAAACGGACCGCACCCTCAGCCACGAAAGAGACGCGTACGCGTGCCCTGGCGCCATCGAGGCCCTGGTCGAATTCCAGGCCCCTGGGTATCTCGGTGGGCAATCCGATGATCGGCCCGAGCGATACCGTGCGATCGTTGAGCCGGATGTGGGGTGGGGCGAGCGTGACGACGTTTGCCAGCGGGGTGCCGGCCAGGTCCGGTCCCGCCAGCGCGACATGGCCGGTATCGCGGGAGATCCGCAGTTGATACGCGCCGGTTGTCGAGTCGAGAGAGATCGTCGGTCCCGAGCCATCGAGAGGACCGCGCACGATAACGGTGAATGGGTGGGCGCGCGAAAGGTTTGTCCACGCTGGTCAGAGAGGCTTGATCCGATCCGTGAACGTACGTCGTTTGGTGGTCGCTGAAGGGAACCCGGAAGTAGTACTGGAGGGTTTCGCCGGGAGTGAGCCGACCTGCGGGGAGGGTCGCGGCGAAGAACTTGTCGTTGCCTCGTGCCCCGACGAACGACATGGGAAGGTCGGACCAGGCCGATTCGTCGATCCTCTTGTAAAACAGCGTGCTTTTATTGAGGAGCTGATTGCCGGGATTGCCGCCCGGGCCCCGGAATTGGTTGCCGGTCGCAAAGGTGACGGGCGCGGTCGCGGCCAGGTCGTCGACCGGCCGCCTCATGCTCTCCAGGAGCGAGGGCACGGCAAGACGAGGGAGATGCCAGACGTTTCCCAGGGAAGCCATGTCCAGCGTCCTTCGCGGAGTGAGGGGTCGGCTGGTCTGTTGGAAATCCTCGAGGGCCTTGAAACACAAGTCCTTCCGTGTACCCCGGGCCGGGGGGCTCCGAATGCCCTCATCCAACAAGGTTCACGGCCCTCCCGCCCGCAGGCGGACGGGGGTGTTGACGCAAGCCAGGCAGGATCGCGCCGGCCGGCGAACCACGACCGCGAGGGCGTTCGTGTCGTGGCCCGACAGCAGGCTTCATTGCTCTCGAACAAGCCTTTCCGTGTGAGTGGGCCCCAGGCAGCCGATCGAGGCCCGATCAACTGGATCGCTCTGTGTAAAAACTCGATAGCTTTACAAGCTCTCGATATCACTGATTGAAGATTATTCGGGTGGCCGATGTACGTCAAATAAAAAGCGAGCGACCCTCGCACGATTTGGCAAATCCGTCGGGAGGCGGCATCGCCCGCCATCGTGGAGCTTGCGTCGTGTCGTTGTGCCGCAAACGACGGCCGATAGCCCCATCTCCGGTCGTCCTGCTTGTTGAGGATGCCCCGAGTTTGTGAGTCTGCCCGATTGTGACGAAGTCCGGGCGAGGATTCGAACGATATAACGATGGGGTTTCCTGGATCGCCGGTTCCACGGCAACTGTCGATGGCAAGGAAGGTAACGATGAATCATCGCAGGATGCGACGTGGCCTCGTATCGGCAATCCTGATAACAGGACAGTTGTTGGGGATGGCGGTGTCGGGTCGCGGCGATGGGTTGATCGGACACTTTGCGGGCCGGCGCGGGCACCAGGATGCCGTCGCGTGCCCGCGTTCGCTGGAAGAACTCGGCAAGATGATCGACGCCCTTGACGAGGAACTCTTCGAGGAGGGAGTCGTCGGTGTCAAGGCGCCCGACGTCTGGGGCCAGAACCGGATGACGAAATACCGGCACGAGTACGAACAGGAGATGGTCAAGGAGGTCGACAAGTTCAAGGTCCGGCTTAATGCCGCCATCCGGCGGGCGGATTCGGCTGTGTTGACCAGCGCCACGGGCCTGGGGGCCGCGATTGGCCCCAGTGCCACGCCCGCCGCCGGCGCCGAGGCGGAAGTCACGGTGACGCCCCCCGAGGCGGATGCCGGGGCCTTGCTCAAATCAATCAGCGAACGGCTTGACGTGCTGGCGGCCACGGACCTGCTGAAGCTGCCCGACGACTTCCTCACGGGCGAGAACCGTATCGGCCTGGAGCCGACGATCGAGCTGGACGAGAAGTCGCGCTACCTCGACCACCTGCACGAGCTTCGGCGAGCCCACGCGGGGGACGACCTGACGGACTCGCCCGGATACGGGCTGTACCTGATCCGCATGCCGGTTTCGTTGCTGCCCGGCCCGGAAGTACGGCGCGGTAACGGGGCGGTCGTCACCGTCGAGGCCGAGCACGCCCTGTCCCCCGACCTGCTCGCGAACACCTTTCGCGACGTCGTCATCATGGATGCGGCCTACCAGCTCAGCCCGATCCTCCTGAAGCTCCTCCACGACGTCGAGACCACTTCCCGGGTTCCGATCGTCCACCCGCCCGTGACGAATTACCCGGACGTGCCCTTGCCGCCGGGGATCATCCTCGGCGAGGTCGCGCAGGAGTGCCCCGCAGGCACGACTCAGAATCAAACATCGACTTACGCCGCCCAGGCCGAGGCGGGCAATCCGACCGGCGTCTCATCGACGACGCCGTTGTCGGAGTCGAAGGATCTCTACGGCGAAGAACTGGACGTCCTGATCGCCGCGATCAAGAAGGACCAGGCCGACTGGTATCGCCACGACCCCAGCGTCATCTCCTGGCTCATCAACGAGCTGGGGGCCGCGCACTACTTCATGCGCGAGCAGGCCCGCAACGGCCAGCTGGGATACCTGTTTCAGGGCCCGCAGTTCCAGATCATCGACACGCTGATCCAGAACCGCAACTACCGTGAACTGGCCCGGTTCCGCAAGAAGTTCATCGCTGATCTGGTCCTTCTGCGGAACGGCTTTCCCCCCCTCAACGAGTCGGCCTACTACAACTCGCCCTGCACCACCCCGCAGGGCTCGATGGTCCCATACCGCCAGGCGATCGACGAGTACCTCAAGGCCCGAGAGCGGCCCACGGACGTACTGGTCTTCGCGCTGATGGTGCAGTCCGTGCTGGTGGACCGCCGACTCAAGCACGACATGGACGTGATCGCCGAACGCAAGGGCTGTCCCTGCGTCGGCGACCTGAACGTTTTGAGCTTCTACGACCTGTTCCCCAGTCCCGAGGCCAGGGAGGCGTTCAATGCCTACGTGGCCTGCAAGTGGCCGATCCACATCTTCGCGCTCGACCCGGCGGTCGATCAGCAGAACCAACTCGACCTGTTCAGCGCCCGTAGCGAATTGCAAATGGCCCTGGCGGTGGCGCTGGCGACCGGTCAGATCAATTTCAACCAGGCGACGAGCTACGCCCGACGGCTCGAGACCGACATCGCCACGATCAACCTCAACCGCACGGCCATCGGCTTCGGCGCCGGCGACACGACCTTCGGCTGGCGATTCTATCCGCGGATCCAGTCGCCGCCGACACCGGGCACCCTCCGCCGCGTCGGCGGGCTTCTGGGGGGCACCTCGTACAACCAGAACTACATCTCCAGGAACCAGCGGATCGAACCGGGGCCGCGCGAGTGCGTGGCCCTGATGGTCGTGCCCGACTTCGTCCCGGCGATCCACTTCACCACCTTCGCCAACTGGTTCGAGTACACCGGCCCACACGCCGACCAGAAATTCGACACCGGCGACCTGCTGGAGTTCAGCCGAGAGCTTCAGGCCGCCAAGGTCGCGCTGGGGCAGGTTTGCGATCTGGGCCTATATCGGCCGGGCGAGTTGAACCGCCTGGCCAGTCGTCTGGAACAGCTCGACGCGATGCTACCGACCCAGGATTTCCGCGTCCCGCTGCCCCACGAGGGGGACCTGACCGGCTCGGAGATCTTCAGCTCGACCGGCGCCCGACTGGCGCCGCGACTGCTGACCTGGTATGGCGAGCCGCCTCGAGCCAACGAGACCTCGACGATCTTTGTGCTCGGCACCAACTTCAGCGTCCACGAGACACGGGTCATCGCCGGTGGCGTGGGCGTCACGAACTTCCGGCCGATCAGTCGCAATGTCCTGGAGATCGACATCCCGTCAACCGCCCGGCCAACCAGAACCCAGGACGGTCGCCTCATCTTCGACGTCCATGTAGCCACCTCCAACGGGATCTCCAATCATCTCTTCGTCGAGACCACGCCGGCCCCTAGCACCGCGACCGCCGCGCCGGCCTACGGCTACACGATCGCCCCCGAGAGCCTGAACCTCACCATCACCCTGGGCTGTCCGATCAACGGGCAATGGAGCTCGATTGTCGGAAGGTTCGGCGACGGGGCCGTCGTCGCGATCAAGCTGGACGAACCGATCGGGATCCAGCCGAACGCCATCACGCCGACCTTCGTCCTGCCCCTGTTCGAGAACGAGGCTCTGGCGAGCTATACGCCCCCGGTCCCCATTGCCTACAATTCCGCGGCGGGGGCCTATGTCATCGCGGGCGATCTGCTCAACGGCCTTGCCAACCATATCGCCATGGGCCTCCACTGCAGTGGCCGCATCGTCCCGGGGAAGGTCCCGAGCGAGCTGACGTCCAACCCCATCCTGATCCGTCCCCTGGTCCCGGAGTTCGCCACCCAATCCAGGAAGGCGAACAATTCGATCAAGGTCAACCTGAAATTTGTCTATTCGCCAGTGACGCCCATGGGTGTGACATCTCCGATGAATGCCGCCTCGCCGCAGTTCGAGCGGATCGTTCCGGGCGCTGAGTCGGTCCCGACTCCCCCCCAGGCATCTCCTGATCAGTCCCCTCCGTTCGCACCTGATGAGGTGGTGCCGGTGGGACCGGCGCCGACCGACCTCGAGGGCCGTACGGTTGTTCCGTCCCCACCCGGCAACAACCTGCTTCCAATCGCTCCCGGAGGGGGGATTCCGCTGGCCCCGGCGCCTGCAATCCCCGAGAACCCTCCTGCTGTTCCGTCCCCACCCGGCAACGGCCTGATTCCCTCACTTGAGCCATTGGCACCTTCCATGCGCCTTGCCCGTCCTTCCCGGGGTGGACACAACGCGGGCAACCTCGGTCGGGACCATCGTCGCCCGCGTCAGGGCGGGCAACCCGAAAGACAAACACCATCGCGACCGGGACACGGCCCTCGATGCACCCCAGGTCCCCCGTCCTGGAGAGCGGCAGTCCTTGCTCAGAAGGGCGTTGAGCCCGCTTCAACCGTGATCCTCGGCGGATCAGAGCGGCCTGGTCCTTCGATGCGATCGACCGGGAACGGTGCGACAGGTGCTTTCCAATGCGAAACGGCCCCGGCATCCCCAATGGATGCCGGGGCCGTTGTGCGTTATTATGCGTGCCGATTGTCCGGCTGGGTCAGGAATTCGGCCGGCCGCGCCGGACACGGCGGCGAATGGCCACGCCGCCCAGCGCGATCGCCAGCAGGCTGATCGAGGCCGGTTCCGGGACCGGGACCGGGACCGGGACCGTGGTGGCAACGACACGGCCCTGGGCGGTCGTTCGACCGCCGTTGCTGGTCGACGGCACCAGCGCCCGACTGGTGTCCAGGACGCTCAGGGTGTTCATGAACGAGCCCGTCTGGAACGGGTTGCCGATGACCGGGTCGAACATCGCCACGACGTTGGACTGCCGAGGGCCGGAAACCTTGCCGTTGAGCACGCCCGTGATGGTCAATGGTGTCTCGTTGGGCGACGGTTCGAGGCCATCAACCTGCTGGGTGGTGAAGGTGATGGAGAAGGGGGTCTGGTCGTAGGTCGTGGTTTGACCAACCGCGAGGGGATCGACCACGAAGGTCCCCAGGCTGAACGCCGACGGGGCGGTAAAGAACCCCGGCCCAGTGTCCCCGATCCCCTCGAAGCGGACGACGGCCGTCCCGTCGATGCCGGTCGAGCCGATCGTGCCCGAGGTGACATACTGGTTGTAGCTGGTCAGAGAGGTCTGGCCGTCGTAGGTGATCGCGGTCGCGGTGGTGGTCAGCGGGGTCATCTCGCTCGTGGCCGGGTCGAAGACGGGCTCCGCCGCGACGGTGCGGGCCATCAGGGCACAGATGCCCAGAGCGAGGAGGGCCGAGCTCCATCTGCGTGGCGTCCTTCGCATCCTAAACCTCCATGAGTTCGTGCGTGGCACACCCGGAACGGGCCCGGTGAGGGCCTCGCACGTAAGGGAATCCGTTCGGGAGTTCTCGTCGGGCCGGGCGCCACGTTTACCGTGGCGGGGCCGCACCCGGGCCGAAGTCGCAAGGACATTACCGAAAGTCCCGATGCGTGTCCACCTCGATCTCGACGACTTTTGGAGTGGCCCCCGAGGGGGCGCCGTGGCGTCAACGATCCGGCCCTGGCCACATGCCGGTCATCTTGTGTGCAACCAGCTGCGCTCAGGCCGGTTCCAGGATGTACAGGGTCATATCGACGACCATGTCCTTGACCGCCGCACGGTAGGTCTCCATGTGCGGAGCGACCAGATGGGCCTTGAGGTGGTCAAGGCTCGCCCACTTCTCGACGACCGTGACGACATCGGCCCGGACAGGAACCTGGGCCGAGATGTCGGTCGTCGCGTCGACCGTCGGCCCGTACTCGATGCAGCCGTCCTCGGCGCGAACCCGCGGCACCAGTTTGTGGAACTCGGCCAGGAACCCGGTGCGTCGGCCGGGGTTCAACTGGATCATGGCAAGGACATGGATCATGGAATCCACCTCGGTCATCAGAAGAAGTTGTCAGGCAGTAGACGGACCTACGATAACTCACAGGCCAAGCGAACACCCCTCTTCGGATCGCGAGAGAGGGCGTTTTCCTTCTCAGCGACCGCCGGCGCCTCGGAGTGGTTCGACCATCTGACGGTCGAGCGCGTGCCCGCGATCCGCCAACTCGGCCAGCCGTCGCGGTTCGTGAGACTCTCGATCGTCGGACTCACGACAGCGGCGCACAAACCTATTGGAACGTGCTCGATGGAGGAAAATGGGCCCTGGCTTCGGGCGCGTTATCAAGCTCCTCGTCCAGAGAAACGTCTCATGGGCCGGTTGCCTGTCTCCATCGACGTCCCGTTCGCAACGCGAGCGAGAACCGCGTCCCCAAGGCAGGCCCCTAGCGATGGTCCCCGACCGCAACGGATGGCGGGGAGCGCGATCCGGCGGCCTCGTTCGCGTGATGCCCGATTACGACAGCGCCGAAACCCTGGCGTGAAGAAATTTGCAAAGCCCCCTATCAATTATCAAAAATTTCGAGTATCTTTTGATTTGGTCTGTTTCGACCATTCGAATTCGCGACGCAGGGCCAGGTTCGTCCGTTGCCACGTCTCGACGAGCCCTCTTGCTCTGTCCAACTGTCGGGCTGAGCTTCTCCACGCCCATCGAAACAAGGCCGCTCGGCGGCGTGGCATGGCCGCTCACGTCAGCCCCTCTTGCGTCGGCCTCGCGGTGCCAATCCGGCTTGAGTGAGGGGAGGCCTTTCCTGAGGGCGGCTGTCTGTCGCAAGGCCCGGATCGATCTTGACGTCGGTCAATTGGCCAAGCCAAGTCAAAAGATCATAATGTTTTGTAATTGAGGAACAAGACATGCAAGACGTTGATGCCGTGGTGGAGACGATCCAGAAAAAACCGCACAGCTTCCACCACATCCGGCGGCGTACGGGCCTCAAGATCACCGACAACCAGTTCATGGACTTGATCCGGCAACACCAGGACCGATTCGCGTTCACGCGCATCCAGAGGAAGGACGCCGAGGGGAACCGCGTCCGTCCCGGCTGGCCCGGCGTGAAACTCAAGGACGGCTTAACGGCCTGAGTCGCCATGCCGCATGGGCCCCACCCCCGACTCCGACCCCGATGAGTTCCTACACCTGATCCTCAGAAACAATGCGGCCTTGCCGCAGAAAGTTCTCGGTCGACCATGCAGAAACACTGGGACAAATGGGCCCTTCCGGCCTTCGCGGTCATCATTGCCGTGGTCATGGCCTTGTCTGTCTGGTCCTGGTGAGATCCGGGATCGACCGACGGCCACCGGGGTTTTTGGGTGACGTCGGCCGCGTGTCCATGCACCTCGGGCAATCTCCCTTGGCACATCGAGTACGATCGGGCGGGGCATCCCACGAGGATGCCCCTTGAATCGCCGCGGCCCTCCTGGCGATCATGAAGCAGAGCCGTTGCGGTTGTCGACATGTCGGCAGCCCGACCGTGGCGGCGAGGCGTCGATCCCGAGGAGGCACCCGGCCGATGGCGACGACAACGCACCCCGCCACGTCGGAGGCGTCGGCCGCGAACCCGCCGGAGCCAACGAAACGTCGGGCGTGGCGGCTCGCGACGGCCGAGGTCGTCTTCCTCGCGGCGGCGGTCCTGAGCCCGTTGTTCTACGCGGTCGTCACCGACCACGCCTGGGAAGATTTCTTCATCACCTTCCGACACAGCCGGAACCTTTGCGAAGGCAAGGGGTTGGTCTATCAGGCCGGTGAGCGCGTTCACGGCTTCACCTCGCCGCTGGGCGTGCTGCTGCCGGCGCTCTGCTACGAGCTGACCGGCGAGCGCACGTACAGGGAAGCGCTCTGGGCCTTCCGGGGAATGAGCATCCCCGTCCTGGCCGCGGCGGGGTTGGTGCTTCTACGCCGGCAGGAGCGCGAGACGGGCCGCCGGGGGATGGCCTGGGTCGCGCTGGCGACCTTCTTTGTCCTGGATGTCAAGGCGGTCAGCTTCTCGATCAACGGGATGGAGACGGCCTTCCTGCTGCTGTTTCTGGCCGGATCACTGGCGCTGGTCGCTCGCGAGTTTCCCCGGCGCTGGCTGCCGATGGGGGCATGCTGGGCGGGCCTGATGTGGTCGCGCCCGGACGGCTGCGTGCTGATCGCCACGATGGCGGTGGCCGACCTACTTTTCGGGCCCGGCTCGTGGCGACGGCGGTTCCGGGAACTGCTCGCGGCGGGGGCCGTTTGCACGGCGCTGTACCTGCCCTGGTTCGCGGGGGCCTGGGTCTATTACGGGTCCCCCATCCCCAACACGATCCTCGCCAAGATGCACCTCGATGAGCGGCTCTACGAGGGCCTCGGCCCGGTCGCTCGCTATATCGAGACGGCGGCCCGTGTGTTCTTGCCGATCTACCACGCGATGGGGGATGGCCAGGGCTGGCCCCCGCTGCTGCGTCCCTGGGCGATCGTCCTGGGCGTGTTCTGCGCCGGCTACTGGCTGGTCCCGCTGCGCGACCCCTGGGGACGGTCGTGCTCGCTGGTGTTCGCAGTGCAGGTGTTGTACCTCTCGATGCTGAACTTCATGTTCCCGTGGTACACCCCCTCGGCGGAGTTGGTCGGCCTTGTCGTGGTGGCGCGGGGGGTTCCCCGACTGGTCGAGCCGATCGCCCGACGACTGCCGCTGGCGCGGGTGCTGGCGGTGGTGCCGCTGGTGGCCGTGGCTCTCGTTATGGCGGTGATCTACGCCCTGACGACGGTCGAGATGGAGGTGCAGGCGACTGTCGTCGAGATGGGCAATCGCGCCCGGCTGGGCCGCTGGTTGGGCCGAGTCGTCCAGCCCGACGAGACGGTGTATCTGGAATGCACCGGCACGATCGGCTATTTCAGCAACGCCCACATGGCCGACTGGCCGGGCCTGGTCTCGCCGGATGTCGTCCGAACCGCTCGCGAGCACGGCACCGACTTTTACACGACGGTCGCCCCGCTGCGGCCCGACTGGGTCGTCCTCCGTCCCTGGGAGGCCGAGGAGATGACGCGCCGCGTGCCGTCGTTCGCCTCCGACTACGAGCTCGCCGCCACCTTCGACGCCAACCCCGAGGTCTACCGACGCACCACCCCGGCCCTGCTGCGTCCCCTGGTCCCCGGCGCCAACCTGCCCGGCATCGGTTACCTGACCTACGACGCCATGTTCCTCGTCTTCCATCGCCAGGAACAAACCCGGTAGGGTGAGTTGGGGCATTTCGGGAGGGCGAGGCGACTGCGATGCACATCTCCCACGACAACCCCGAAATAACTCGTTCCCACGCTCCGCGTGGGAAGAAGAGGGGGACGAGTTAACTTGTTTTTGGGGAGAGGCTTACGTGTGCCTGCGTGATGGGCGAGGTCGCGGGACGCGGCCCTGGCCGAGCCGTCGGAATGGGTGGGTCGGCGTGGGCCTCGCCCGCACGGGACGCGCGATCCACCATACCGGGACTTGCCGCCGCGCCATCGGGCCTGTTACGCTCCGAATTCTTACGGGATGAGCCGAGGCCCCGACTCGCGACGGAGCGGACCATGAGCGGCGACTTGACGGACGAAACGGTCGCGTCGGCGATCCTGGAGCGGCTCGATCGGATCGAGCGGCGGCTCGACGGCGAAAGGCCGACGGGCGAGGTGCCGACATCGGCCGACGTTCCGCCGCCCGGGGGACCGGCGGCGGCGCGGCGGTTCACGCTGCTCGACCTGATGATTCTGGTCGCGGTCTCGGCCCTGGTGCTGCCGGTCTACCGGCCGCTGTGGGCGGCGGTTGAGGACATGGACCTCGACGCCATCCAGAATGTCCCGACTCTCGTGGTATGGCTGGTCGTGGGGCTGACGTTCGTCACGCCGGTCGCGGCGGGGCTCTCGATTGGCGTGGTCGTCCTCCGGTTCCTCCGCCCCCGACCATCGCGGCGAAAGCTCTCCTGCCAGGCCGGGGCACTGGGCGCGCTCGCCGCCATGCTGGTGATCCCAACGGTCGGCACGGCCAACGCGCTGGTGCTGTGGGCCGTTGATGGTCCCAACGACTTCAACGATTTTATCTTCTGGTGCCTCCTTGGCTGGCCCCGGATCGCCGGGATGGCCGTCTTCGGTGTCTGGACGGCGCTGGTCGCGGCCGGCCGGTTCCGCCGCCCGGTCGACTGGGTCGACCGGCTCGGGTTGCTCCTGTGCGTCTACTGGCTGCTCGCGTCACCTGTCAGCCTGCCGGTTTACTGATCCGCGTGCGAGCGGCGCGGAAGCCGCTTGCCCTGCCGGGGGTTGACTGGGACATTGGGGGCGACCGGGGGCACCCCCTCTCGAAGAACACCAACACCTTGACCCGACGGACGTTCTGATGATCCCAAGACGAACCGCCCGCGCTGTCCTGATGGCCTTGCTGCTGGTCCCATTCACCGACACCTCGACCCACGCCGCACCGGTTGACGAGCCGAAGTCGAAGGCCCGCCCCAACTTCGTGCTCTGCATGGCCGACGACCAGGGCTGGGGGGAGGTCGGCTATCGCCCCGGTGGGGCACCCGTGGAAACACCGGCACTCGACGAGATGGCGGCGAACGGCCTGCGGCTCGATCGGTTCCACGCCGCGGCCCCGGTCTGTTCACCGACGCGCGGAAGTGTCATGACCGGCCGGCATCCGAACCGCTTCGGCGACTTCAAGTGGGGCTACACCCTGCGCCCGCAGGAAGTCACCGTCGCCGAAGTGCTGCGAAAGGCCGGCTACGCCACCGGCCACTTCGGCAAGTGGCACCTGGGTTCCATGCGGGCCGACAGCCCGACCTCGCCGGGCAACAGCGGGTTCGAGACCTGGCTCTCCAGCCCAAACTTCTACGACAACAGCCCGCTTTTGAGCCGCAATGGGACGGTCGTGCCGACCGAGGGGGAGAGCTCGATGGTGATTGTCGACGCCGCCCTCGACTTCATCCGCGACGCGAAACAGGACGATCGGCCGTTCCTGGCCGTCGTCTGGTTCGGCTCTCCCCACCTGCCGCATCAGGCCGACCCATCGACGCGCGAGCCCTACGCCGAACTGCCTCCGGCCGTTCAGAACTACTACGGCGAGATCACCGGGATCGACCGCGCGATGGGCCGCCTGCGCACGCAACTGCGGGCGCAGGGCCTCGCCGACGAGACTCTCGTCTGGTACACCAGCGACAACGGCCCGAAGCCGCCGAAGGGTGACGGACGCATCGGCATCCACCGGTGGCCTGCGAGGGCTCAAGGGGACGCTCTGGGAAGGGGGCACCCGCGTCCCTTGCATGATCGAGTGGCCGGCGGCGATCCCCGAGGGGCGGGTTTCCAGCGTCCTCTCCAATACGGAGGACATTTACCCGACCCTGCTCGATCTGGCCGGTGTCTCGTTCCCCGACGACCAGCCTCGGCCGATCGACGGCATCAGCCTGCGACCGCTGATCGAGGGCACGATGACTGATCGCGACGCACCGATGGGCTTCTGGGACTACCCGATCGACGGCCGCCCTGTCCGCAGCGGCGAACTCCTCGAAGTGCTCCGGCAGGAACAGCAGTCCGGCGGCTCGGAATCGGCTCCCGCATCGGAGGAAGATCACGACCTCCGGCGCCATCGTGGTGCCCGATGGCGTCGACGCCCTTCCTGGCCATGCGGCCTGGGTCGCGGGCCGTTACAAGCTTCACCGTCTGGCCGGTCGCGAGGGCGCCGACGCGACTTACGAGTTGTATGACCTGGCCGACGACCCGGCCGAGACGACCGATCTCGCCGATGGCCAGCCCGAGCGGGTCGCTCGCATGAAGGCCGCTCTGGAACGCTGGCAGCGTTCGGTGGTCGAGAGCCTCAAGGGGGAGGATTATTAATAAGCGATTGGGGGGGCGTCCTCCGCGGCCGAGGGGAACCTCAGGCAATGCCGCGCGGGATCGATCGGGCGAGGTGGTCCGCGTCACCACCATACCGACAGGCTGAGGATCAGGGCCAGGACGGCCAGCGAAAGGGCGAGGACAGCGGCCAGGCCACCCCAACCGGCCGTGTCGCCCCCCGGTCTCTCCGTACCCGCCTGTGCCGGGTCGGCCTCGACCTTCATGAAGACATCGGCCGAGGACGGGGTCATCAGCGGAATTTGCGTCGGAGGGGCCCCGGTGTGGGAGCGCGCGATTTCGGAGTCGAACCACTCGGCGGCCAGCGCCGCCTCCTCGGACGCGGTGGCCACTGTCGGGCGTGGCTGCGCCCGCGGAGGCGGACCGATGGCCTCCAGGGGCACGGGCCCTCGGCTGAACGGGGCCAGTTCCCGGGCACCCTCAATGGGCCGCGCGAACCGCTCGGCGGGGTTCTTACGCATCATTCGCTGGATCACGGCGGCCAGCGCCGGCGGGCAGTCCGGGACCAGGGTCGTCAGCGGTTCGGCCTCGGTGAGCTGGTGGGCCATGATCCGCTCTCCCTGGTTCAGTGCGGGGAACGGGGGGTGGCCGGCGAGCATGTGATATATCGTGCAACCGAGGGAGTAGATGTCACTACGAATGTCAATCTCACGCGGGTTGCGGGCCTGTTCCGGCGAGATGTAGTCGAAGGTGCCCACGGTGACTCCCTCGCGGGTCAGGATGTCCGGGTCGTCCAGGTCGACGGCCAGGCCCAGGTCGGTCAGCTTGGCGGTGCCCGGGCGGTCGACCAGAATGTTGGCCGGGTTGACGTCGCGGTGCAGCAAGCCTTTGTCGTGCAGGTGCTCCAAACCCAGGAGCACCTGACGGCCGAGTTCGGCGGCGACGAAAGGAGGCAACCGACCCTGCTCCAGGATGATCCGGGCGGCGTTCTTGCCGTCCACGTACTCCATGACCAGGTAGCGCAGTCCGTACTCCTCGCCATCGTCGTAGATGCGGATCAGGTTCTCGTGCTGAAGCTGGGCGCCGACGCGGGCCTCGCGCTCGAAGCGGGCCGCCGAGCGGGGATTGCCGCTACGCTGCCTCGACAGGATCTTCACCGCGACCGGGCGGCCCAACCGGGTGTCTCGGGCCAGATAGACGCGGCCCATTCCTCCCTGGCCGATCAGTTGCCGAAGCACGTACTTGCCCAGGCGAAGGCCCTGCCAGCGGCCGTTCATCAACTGCTGCGCCTGCCAGAGAGTCAGCGCCCCCGACTCAACCGCACGGCGGGCCAGATATCGGTCGATCTTCTCGATTGTCCGCTTCTCATGCGGAATCGACATCCACCACGAATTCAGTTCGGACTCCCCCACGAGTTTGCTGCGGAGCGCCGGCCTGCCAGAACCGCGACGCCTGGGGGTCGACCATGATCGTGCCTCGAGTGTGACGTTCGGGGGACGATCCGCCCCATTCCAGTACGGTAAGGCGAATTGGGACGTGGAAATAGCAATTTCTGCAATTCTAATGTCGTTGCGAACCAATCGGCAAGGTGGCCCTCGGAAGGACACGGTGTTCAACGGCAGCATCGGAATTCCTAACTAGACAAACACGGATAAGGATCTTGTGATGACGCATGCGAGCGACTAAGCTGACCCGGTCGCTCTCGGGTCGGAATGTCACCGATCCGCGGATTTCAGTGTTCCCGGGCGCCGGCACCGGTCTCCCAACTACGGGTTCGTCCCGCGTCCTACCGCGACCCGCCGTTCTCTCGACGCCTGGGAGTCGACTTCCGACCTCTCGAATTCCGGGCCCCATCATTTTGGAGTGTATCATGCGAAGGATCTCGACACTCGGCATCGCCTTGCTGTCCCTGGCCGCCGTCGTCGGCATAACGAGGTCGCGCGGGCCGGACGTGCTGACGTTCGAGGACGTCATCCTCACGGCCACCGGGTCTGGGCAGTGTCGTCCAGCCCATACATGGCGTTGAGGGTACTCTCTGGCCGCGTCGGCAACGGTTACTTCTGCGCGGGGATCCGGGGACGGACTCGGCGAACTTACACACCGGACACGTCCCCGGGCTCGGGTGTCGTCACGACGTCCCTGGCGGCGTTTGGGCCGGCGACCATCACCCTGAGCCGTGACGACAGCACGCCATTTCGACCTCGTGTCGATCGACCTGGCCCGCGAGTTCCGCTTTAACACGCCGCCGACGTCGGGCAAGCCTATCCCGAGGTCACGTTCACCGGTACGACGGCCGGCGGCGGCACGGTCATGCAGACGTTCGTCGCCGATCAGGTGGATTTCGCCTTCCTGACGTTCGACTTCTCGTCGAGTTTCACCAATCTCAGCCTCGGTGAGCTGGACGCAGCCGGCGTTCTCGTCGGGAACGCCGACGAACCCGGCCCCGGGCCTCCACCAGTTCGACAACATCCAGGTCACGGCCGTCCCCGAGCCCGCTTCGCTGGCCCTGATCGGCATCGGTGGCGTGGCGTTGGCCGCCCTGGCACGATCCCGGCGCCGAGAAAGACCTCGTCGAAAATGGGTTGAGGCACGGCCCCGACTCTCAACATTGTTGAATGCCGCATGACAGGTTCCAGGAGTTCAGAATTCCACTGCCCATTGGATTGAGTTCGCGAAAGGGCTTTGAGATTTTGAAGATAGGGAATCGGGAATGTGGCATTGAGCATGCTGGTCTCAGTAATATGAGCGAGACGGGCGGCACGCCGGGACATTGCGGACCACGGCGGCCGCCCGTCCCTGATCCGTGTGCGTGGAAGGCGGATCGGGGGGCATGCGATGTGGAAATCCTGCCGGGATGCGGGGGTCGCCTTCATGATCTCGATGACCTGTTCGTGTGGGGGCGATTTCTGGGTGCGCGATCGGCTCGCCGGCCAATCGACCCAGTGCCCCTCGTGTAAAAAGACGCTTGGCATTCCGCCGATGACCGTCGTCGAGGAGCGGATGACGCTCGTGCGATGCGCCTGCGGCGAACCCTACTGGTCCTCGAACTGGCGTCCGGGCCGTCGGTCCAAGTGCCCGATCTGCGGCCGGGCGGTGGGGTCTGCGGGACCGACGACGTCGGCGACGGCGAGCGTCACCTCCGGCTCCATCAGCGGCCCCGCGCCGATCGCCCCGCCCTTGAAGCCGAGTCAGTCCGGTTTCGCGAGCCCGAAGACGCCAGCCCCGGGCCTGGCCGGTCGCTGGGACCGGCTCATCGGCGACCGGTCGCGCCGCCCCCTCCTGATCGCCGCGGCAGTGGTCCCCCTGGCCTTGCTGGCTGTTGCCGTGGCGTTCTGGCCCGGGGAGGATCCCACACCGGTTCCTGATAACGCCGGCAACCTCGCCGGGCCCTCGGGCAACCCGGATGGTTCGACGCCACCGGTCGTGCCGCCCAACGTCGAGAACTCGACGCTGAACGGCAACGCGGCGGATGAGGCCTCCAGCCCGTCCCCCTTGGGACCGGAACCTACTCGCTCGGCCCGGCTAAGGTTACTTGTTCCCGCCTATTTCTACCCCGGTGGCCCGTCCCTGGAGCACTGGAACCGCCTGATCGACGTGGCGCACCGCGTGCCGATCGTGGCCGTCGTTAATCCGTCCAGTGGCCCTGGAACCGAGGCCAACCCCGACTACGCCGCGGTCATCCGGCGGGCTGAAGAGGCGGGCGTCGTTGTCGCCGGTTACGTGAACACGCAATACGGCCAGAGGCCGCTCCCCGAGATCGAGGAGGACGTTGACCGCTGGTCCCGCTTCTATCCGGACCTCGGCGGCATCTTCTTCGATGCGCAGGCCAGCGGGGCCGAGGAAGCGGACGCCTATGCCGGCCTGCACGCGATGGTCGCCGACAAGATCGACCAGGCGCTCGTCATCACCAACCCGGGCACGGTCTGCGTGGAGGACTATTTCGCGAAGTCCGCCACGAACATCGCCGTCCTGTTCGAGAATCTCGAGGGGTTCCGTGGGTTCCAGCTCCCCTCGTGGGCCGGCCGCTACGACGCTGGCAACTTCGCCGCGCTCCCCTATGACGTCGAGACCGCCGAGGAGATGCGGGAGTGCCTCCGACAGGCCGTTCTCAAGGGGGTCGGCTGCATCTACGTGTCCGACGCCATCCAGCCCAACCCGTGGGACCGTCTGCCCGCGTACTGGGACGAGGAGGTCGAGGCCATCCAGCGCATCAACCAGCGTCTCGATCCCTGACCGGGGCCTCGCCTCCCGGCGTTGCCTCCGGGCGGGAGCCGATTGCCCGCCACCGACGACCCCCGTATCATGGCGGCCAGGGTGGAGCGGGCACGCGGAGCATCCTCCGCCGGCTCATCTCGACGAGACTTCAGGGCAGCCCGAAGAGCGGCGGGGGCGTGCGATGGCGCGGGCGACGAGCGATTACCTGGCGATCGACCTGGGGGCCGAGAGCGGTCGCGGGCTGCTCGGCCGGTTCGACGGCGAGCGGCTGGCGCTGGAGGAGGTCCACCGCTTCCCCAACGGCCCGGTCCGCGCTGCGCGGCACCCTGCACTGGGACCTCCCCCGGCTCTGGGACGAGATCCAGACCGCCCTGGGGCGGGCCGCGGCCACGATGGCCGCATCGGGCTTGACGGCGTCGGCGTTGACACCTGGGGGGTCGACTTCGGCCTGATCGGCCGCGGCGACGTCCTGCTGGGCAACCCCGTCCACTACCGGGACGCCCGCACCGAGGGCATGATCGACCGCGCCTGTCGCGCTGGTGCCACGCGAGCGGATCTATCGGATCACCGGCCTGCAGTTCCTGCCGTTCAACACGGCGTTCCAGCTCCTGGCGATGAAGGAGGCGAACTCGCCGCTGCTGGAGGTGGCCGAGACGCTGCTGATGATGCCCGACCTGTTCGACTGGCTGCTGACCGGCCGCCGCGCGGTCGAGTACACCGACGCCTCGACCACCCAGCTCCTCGACGCCAGCACGCCGGACGTGGTCCGACGAGCTGTGCAGCGGCCTGGGCCTGCCCCGCCGATCCTGCCCGAGCCTGATCGAGCCGGGCACGGAGCTGGGTCCGCTGTCGAAGTCGGTCGCCGACGAGCTGCGGATCGCCGACGCCGCCGACGGTGCTGGCCGTCGCCGGGCACGACACCGCCAGCGCCGTGGCCGCCGTGCCGGCCCGGAGCATCCCCGGCGCCGTGCCCGACTGGTGCTACATCAGCTCGGGCACGTGGTCGCTGATGGGCGTCGAGGCCCCCGGCCCGATCATCAACGACGACGACCCGCACTTACAACTTCACCAACGAGGGGGGCGTCGGCGGCACGATCCGGCTGCTCAAGAACATCATGGGCCTGTGGCTGGTGCAGGAGTGCCGCCGCACCTGGTGCGAAGGCAGGCCGCGACTGGTCGTACGACGAGCTGATCCCCCTGGCCGAGGCCGCGTCGCCGTTCGTCGTCGCTGGTGAACCCGGACCACGCCACGTTCCTCGCCCCCGGCGACATGCCCGCCCGGCTCGCCGCGTTCTGCCTCAAGACCGGCCAGCCCGCCCCGGCCGACGAGGGGGCGTTCGTCCGCTGCTGCCTGGAGAGCCTGGCTCTGCGGTACCGCTGGACGATCGAGCGGCTGGAGGAGATCACCGGCACGCCGATCCGGACGATCCACGTCGTCGGCGGCGGCACGCAGAACGAGCTCCTCAACCAGTTCACGGCCGACGCCTGCGGGCGGCCGGTCCACGCCGGGCCGGTCGAGGCCACCGCCATCGGCAACGTGCTGGTGCAGGCGATGGGCCGGGGCAAGATCGGCTCGCTGGCCGACCTCCGCGCGATCGTCGCCCGTTCTTTCCCCGTGACCGTCTACGAGCCCAGCGAACCTGCCGCCTGGGACGCCGCCGCCGCCCGGTTCTCCCGACTGCTCTCGGCATGATCCTGGCGGACGGCCACGGGGCTCCCCCTTCCTCTACCACTCTGGGTGGATCGACTGTTCCCGGAGAACCGGGGCGATCCGCCCTCGTAGGTAGGATCAGGGAGGGAGTTCCGGCGTCGGCGCGGGCAACCATGCAATGGTCCGGTCCGATGGGGTGCCGGTTGCTTCGGTTGCGCGGGCGCGATGCTGGGAGATCCTTGATCGCCGCATCGAAAAGGCGGCGGATTGTCGGGCCGCGTTCGGACCGCTCGCTTCGTCCCGGTGTGGGTGGAGTCGGTCCGGAGGAGGCCCCGAGCATGCGAACCGTTCGGGAGAACACACGATCATGGCATCACGACAGAATCGCCGCGACTTCCTGCGCACCACGGCCGCGGCCGGGGCCGCCGGCTCGTTCGTCCTGGGGGGGGCCCCGGCCTTCATCCGCGATCTACGGGCTCAGTCGCCCAACGAAAAGGTCCGCTTCGCCTGCATCGGCGTCGGCGGTAAGGGGGACAGCGACACCCAGGACGCCGGCAAGCACGGCGAGATCGTCGCCCTGTGCGACGTCGATGCCGGCTCGCTGGGCAAGCAGGCCGAGCGGTTCCCGAACGCCAAGAAGTATTCCGACTACCGCAAGATGTTCGAGGAGATGGCCGACCAGATCGACGCCATCACCGTCAGCACGCCGGACCACACCCACGCCCCGGCCAGTGTCGCCGGCATGAAGCGAGGGAAACACTGCTTCTGTCAGAAGCCGCTGACCTGGTCGATCGAGGAAGCCCGCGTGATGCGGACGCTGGCCAAGGACCGGAACCTCTGCACTCAGATGGGCAATCAGGGCACCGCCGCCGACGGCTTTCGCCGGGGCGTCGCGGTCATCAAGAACGAGTTCACCACCGCCGGCGTGCTCGGCCCGGTCACCGAGATCCAGACCTGGACGAACCGGCCGATCTGGCCGCAGGGCATCGGCCGACCCGAGGACACCCCGCCCGTCCCCGAGGGCCTGAACTGGGACTGCTTCCTCGGGGCCGCCCCTGAGCGGCCGTACAACCCAGCGTACCATCCGTTCAAGTGGCGGGGCTGGCTGGACTTCGGCACCGGCGCCCTGGGTGACATGGCCTGCCATACGATCAACGTCGCCGCGATGGGCCTCGAACTGTTCGACCCCGAGACGATCGAGGTTGTCGAGACGCGCCGGATCGTCGACGGCGAGACATACCCCGAGTGGTCGATCATCAAGTACCACTTCGGCCCCCGCAACGGCCGTGGCCCGCTGACCCTGACCTGGTACAGCGGCGGCGACCGCGTCCCCGAGGCCAAGCGCTACTACCGCGACTTTCTCAACGGCCAGGAGGCCGCCGGCAGCGGCCTGGTCATCGTCGGCGAGAAGGGCTCGTTCTACTCGAAGAACGACTACGGCTCGGAGTTCGTCCTCACCCCGACTGACAAGTTCGAGGACTACAAGACCCCCGAGCCCATCGCTGCCCCATTCGCCCGGCCACTTCACCGAGTGGGTCGAGGCGATCAAGGCCGGCGACCCGAGCAAGGCCCTCTCCAACTTCGACTATGCCGGCCGCCTCACCGAGACTGTCCTTTTGGGCGTCGTCGCCCTGAAGGCCGGCCAGAAGATCGAGTGGGACGCCGAGAACATGAAGGCCAAGGGCAACCCCGACGCCCGAGGCGCCATCCGCCGTGAGTATCGTGACGGGTTCTCGATCCACGGTTGAGCCGGAACCCGATGTCCCCGGTAGCAACCCTGCCGGGACCGATCACTCGGTGTCATGCTCACGCAAGCGTGAGCATGACATTTTGCATAAATCAAAACGTTCATCGGATTGACATGTTGATGCTTTTGCGCGTTTTAATTATTGTTATTTCCGCCACAGTCTGGTCCGACCCGGCGCATGCGCAGGATGATGGAGCGTCACGCCCCAAGGCGAGCGGCGATCGCCCCAACATCCTGATCATCACGGCGGACAACCTCGGCTATGGCGACCTGCAATGCTATCGCCCCGAATCGCCCATCAAGACGCCCCACCTGGATCGGCTGGCAGGGGAGGGGGCGCGGTTGACGAGCTTCTACTCGGCGTCGTCGACCTGCACCGTGTCGCGGGCGGGGTTGTTGACCGGGCGGATCGCGCAACGGCACGGATTGAACGTGCAGTTGCCGGGGATCGCGGGGAACTACGGGGTTGGTCTGGACCAGAGTGAAGTGTTGATGCCGCGGGTGCTCGGGAAGGCCGGGTACATCACGGGGTGTTTCGGCAAGTGGAACATCGGGTTTGCCCCAGGGTCGCGACCGACCGAGCGGGGGTTCGACGAGTTCTTCGGCCATGCCTCGGGGAACATCGATTATTACACGCATGTCTACAACGGGAAGCACGACCTGTATCGCGGCGTCGAGGAGGCGCACGTCGAGGGGTACTCCACCGACCTGTTCGCCGACGCGGCGATCGACTTCATCGACCGGCATCGCGAGCGTCCCTGGTTCGTGTACCTGCCGTTCAATGCGCCCCACTTCCCGAACCCGAAGAACAAGGCCCCCGGCGAGTCGGCCGTCTGGCAGGCCCCGGCCCGGGCGTTCGAGGCGTATGGATATGACCCCGAGACGACCGACATGGTCCAGGGATACCACGCCGTCGTCACGGCCCTCGACGACGCGATCGGCCGCGTCCTCCAGGCGCTCGACGAACTCGGCGAGGCGGAGGACACCTTCCTGTTCTTCTACTCGGACAACGGGGCGTTCATGCTCCCCGGGCGCGGGTTGGAGGTGTCTACAAACGCCCCCCTGCGCGACGGGGGCGTCACCTGCTGGGAGGGCGGCCTGCGTGTGGGGGCGATCGCCCGATGGCCGGGGGAGATCGAGGCCGGCACCGTGATTGACGAGCCGCTGTGGGCCCCTGACCTCATGGTTGCCGCCGCCCGGCTCGCCGGCGCGGACCTGCCGCAAGACCGCACGCTCGATGGTGATAATCCGCTGCCGGTCCTGACTGATGGGGCGCCGTCGCCACACCGATCGTTCTACTTCGGCTTCCGCGGCCACAACGCCCTGCGGATGGGGGACTGGAAGATCGTCCGCACGCGACCGGACGAGCCCTGGATGCTCTATCACCTGAGCAGGGACATCGCCGAGCAAGACGATCTTGCCGTCGAGCACCCCGATCGTTTGCAACAACTCGTCGATGAGTTCGACCGCTGGGAACGGTCGTTCGATCGAGGAGCGGGGGCCGAGGACGGAGGGGGCGGAGTGCCGGTCGATCGGAGGTAATCCGTGGGCAACCAGGTGCTGGAGATCGAACCCTGGGATCGGTCCCGCCGGTGGTGGGGGAACCGCGTCTCGTGGTGGCATGCTGGCGTCTTCGTCGTGCTCTGGCTGCTGTTCACCTCGTGGACGCTGCTGATCGTGAGTTACGGGCTGGATGACGCCTCGTCGCACCTCGGGGTCGTCGCGGCGACGACGGCCGGGACCATCCTGGGGCCGATGACCGGGGCCATCAGCCGGGGGTTCCAGGGCTGCTGCCTGGCGTTCTCGCTCGGGCTGCTGCCGTACGGCCTGGCCGCGCTTGCCGTTGCGACGCTAGCCCAACTCGCAGCGCCAGGGCGTGCCGCATGGTGGCGCGTCTTTCGCCTCATCCTCTGGGGGATCGGCTGGTTCGTGTGGTTCGGCCTGGGGATCGTCTCCTTCGGCCACGCGCTGTCGTGAGGGGCAGGGCCGCTTCGGAACCTTGTGCCCGTCGGCTTGTCATGATCGTCCTTCAAAATGTGTGTTGACGCCTCGAATTCGTATGGAACGCAGGTTTCGCAGGCCGGTTGACTGGGCCGATCGGTTCGGGATGATACAGTGCGATTACGGGCTGTTTGCCTCGGTTGTCAGCCTACCGATTTACCCAGACTCCAGGACCCAAGAGGATTTCATGGGACGATTATTCTCTGGAGCGAGTTTGCTCGCTGGAATTAGCCTGCTGGCGCTGTTCGTGGCCCCGACGGTGGCGGACGAGCCGGTGCGAGTCCGGGTGCTCAGCTACAACATCCATCACGGGGAAGGAACCGACGGCAGGCTCGACCTGGAGCGGATCGCCGAGGTCATCCGGTCCGCCGAGCCGGACGTCGTCGCGCTTCAGGAGGTCGATCGGGGCGTCGCACGAACCGGCGGCCTCGACGAGCCCACCATCCTGGCTCGCTTGACCGGCATGACAGCCCTCTTCGAGCGAAACATCCCCTATCAGGGTGGCGAATACGGCAACGCCGTGCTCTCCCGCCTGCCGGTTCGCGGGCACCGCAACGTCTTCCTGCCGGCGCTGACCGAGGGCGAACAGCGCGGGGTTCTGGTGGTCGATCTGACCGCTCCGGACGGCCGGGCACCGCTCCGCGTGCTCGCCACTCACCTGGATTTTCACCCCCCCGACGACGAGCGGATGGCCTCGGCCGAGCTCATCAACAAACTCGTTACCGAAGAGGCGCCGGATCGCCCGACGATCCTAATGGGGGACCTGAATTCCCTGCCCGACAGCCGGGTGCTCGCCGCGTTCGACACCAACTGGGTCCGCGCCAACCCCGAACCGGTACCCACCTTTCCGGCCGCCCGGCCGACCCGTCAGATTGATTACGTCCTGGTCCGGCCCGTCGAGGGCTGGCGAAACGTCGAGGTCCGTGTGCTCGATGCGCCGGTCGCTTCCGACCATCGGCCGATCCTCGCGGTCCTGGAATGGGACCAGCCCGCCAACTGATCCGCAGGTCGCCCATCCGTCCGGATCGAATCGTTTGTCCCTGGTCGTTGTGCCACGGCGTGAGCCCCATGCCCCGGGCGATTTCCTGGATGATCTCGTCCGGCACGTCGTTCAGAACCGGAACAGGTCGCCGACCCGCAGGTGGAAGCCAGGGACGACGTCCTCACCGTCGAGAGTGTCGGTGTCGGTCAGTACGACCGGCGTCGTGGGAGTGCGGTAGACGGTGATGGTCTTGCGTCGGGGCTTGACAACCCAGACCAGCCGCGTGCCCGAGGTCAGCCACTGGTGGACCTTCTCGTCGATCTCGTCGGCGGTGTCGCTCGGTGAAACCACTTCGACGGCCAGATCGGGCGCCCCCGGCCAGAACCCCTCCGGGATGCCCGTCGCCGGGATCCGGTCACGACGCACGAATGCGATGTCCGGGGCCCGCACTGTGTCGGGGTCGCGAGCGATCCGGAAGCCCGTTTCAGCGCCGAAGACGACGCCGAGGTCATGTTCCCTGACGAATCGAGCGAGAGGCTCGGTCAACTCGACCGTGATATATCCGTGTGGACCACCTGCCGGTGACATGGTACGCAGTTCTCCCTCGACCAGTTCGTGCCGCATCCCATTGTCGTGCAAGGCCCACAGCTCGTCGGCGGTCATGGCGCGGGTTGTGCTCACAGGGAAGTTCCCCCGATTCTGCGGACTGTCGGTGAATGGCCGAGATCCATGATGGAAGGCCGGGCAAGGGATCGTCAACCCGCGTGGTCTCCGGTTTCCAACCATCATCGTTGCGTTCCCGAACTGTCGGTCGCAGCCTCATGGTGCCGTACGTCGCGCCGCCATCGCACAGGGAGGTTTCATCCCGCTCTCGAGGCTGCGTGTTGTAACTCCTTGTCGGACAAAGTGGTACTTGAGCGGACCGAAACAGGGCCCATCCATAGTCTTGACGCGAGCTGGCGACTTTGGGCATCGTCTCTGGGATGGTTCCGAGAATGGACGCCGGGTCTTGCATGGAGCGACGGACGATTGTCCCGTTCCTGGCCTCGTCCAACTCTCCGGACAACCTCCATGTTTGCCACCGGGACGACATGCGAGGTTCGTGCGGATTTTCGGTGTTGATCTCAGTATCGCGAACCCTGGATTCAGACGACACCACCTGGATGTGGACTGAAATCCCAGGGGAACCGATCAAGAACATTCAGGGAAATGGGCAGCATCAAGGCCAGGTCACGAAGCGTCTCGGGGCATGCTCGACGGTTCCAACGTCAGACTTGCAGCGAATTCGGAGTGAGTCGAGGCATGTTCCAGCGAAACCGGCGGAACTCACGAATTCGATCGGCTGACCTGCATGGTCCGCGGGGACGCTCACGAGCCCGTCGAGCGATCTCCCTCCAGACACTCGATCGGCTGGAGGACCGGGTCGTGATGTCAACGCTTCCCGACGGCTTCATCCAGACGACACTCACGGACACGCTCGCCGCGCCCACTGCGATGGAGGTGGCGCCGGATGGGCGAATCTTCGTCGCCGAGAAAGAAGGCCCGCTGCGGATCGTCGAGGACGGCATCTTGCTGCCGACGCCGTTCCTGAACGTGCCCGTCGATTCTCGGGGCGAGCGCGGACTGGTCGGAGTGACTCTCGACCCCGACTTCGGGTCGAACGGGTATGTTTACGTCTACTATACGACCACCACGGAACCTCATCACAACCGGATCAGTCGGTTCACCGCGTCGGGCGACGTGGCGCTGCCGGGGAGTGAGGTCGTTCTCCTGGACCTCGATCCCCTCGCCGATGGGCACGTCGTCCACAATGGGGGGGCGATGCACTTCGGCCCGGACGGCGCACTATATGTCGGTGTCGGTGACAACCAGATCGGAGCCAACGCGCAGCGGCTCGACACCCTGAAGGGGAAGATCCTTCGCCTGAACGCTGATGGGAGCATCCCGGCAGACAACCCCTTCCTCGACCAGACCACCGGCCCGAACCAGGCGATCTGGGCGATGGGGCTTCGCAATCCATTCACCTTCGACATCCAGTCTCAGACCGGGACGATCTATATCAATGATGTCGGCCAGAACGCTTATGAGGAGATCAACGAAGGAGCAGCCGGCGCCAATTACGGCTGGCCCGTTCACGTGGGACCGGGAGACGGCAATGGCTACGTCGGCCCGATCTATAAGTATCAGCACCAATTTGGCGCTGAGTCTGCGTGCGCGATCACGGGCGGGGCCTTCTATGATCCACAGGCCCAGCAATTTCCGGACATGTACGAGAACCGCTACTTCTTCTCCGACTACTGCGGCCACTGGATCAAGACCTTCGACCCCGAGACCTCCGAGGTCGAGACGTTCGCCACAGCCCTGGGCCTCAATACGGTGGATCTCGACGTCGACGACAATGGCAACCTGTACGTTCTAGGCTGGACCCAGAAGCCGGGGGAGGTCTACACGGGCACCGGCGTGATTGAAAAGATCCAGTACCTCCCCGAGTCGCCTCCGATCCTCTCGACGCTTCCCGCAAGCCAACGTGTCCCGGACGGGCAACCGGTCACGTTCACGCTCAATGCTTCCAGCAGCGCCCCGGTCGTCTACCAGTGGCAGCGTGACGGAGTGGACATCCCCGGCGCCAACGAGCCGAGCTACACGCTCCCGGCGACGACCCTCTACGACAACGGGGCACGGTTCCGGGTTGTCGTCACGAATCGTTACGGTCAGGAGATCAGCACGGCCACGACCTTGAACGTGGTGGAGAGCCACCCGCCCACGGTCACGATCACCGAGCCGACCCCGTACACCTACTACGTTCCGGGCCAGATCATCCCGTTCGCCGCCGTCGCCATTGACTCGGAGGACGGTGTGTTGCCCCCGCAAGCGTTCACCTGGTTCGTCGACTTCCATCACAACACCCATACGCATCCGAACCTGCCGCCGACTGCCGGGATCGATCAGGCGCCTTCCAGATCTCCGCCGCGGCGCATGATCCGGGCACGTACTGGTACCGCATTCACGTCTCCGTCACCGATTCCTCGGGCTTGACCAGCTCCACCTATCGCGATATCTACCCCTTCCAGGCCGGTCCGGTGACCGGGAGAATCACGCCGCTCCACGACACCGGCGTCTCGAGGACCGATCACGTCACGAACGTGAATCGCCCGCTATTCCAGGGCTTGGCAGGGCGAGGATCGTACGTCCGACTGTACGGCCAGGTCGCCGGAACCGGCCAGGTCTTCCCCGTGGGCACCGCGCGTGCCAACGGCCAGGGCCGCTGGCAACTCCGACCGGGCTTCGCCCTCCCGAACGGCAGTTACCAGGTCTGGGCCACGATGGGCGATCGTAACGCGGGGACGACCCCTCCGAGCCTGCTCTGGTCTCCGGATCAGGGGCCGCTGGTCATCGACACCACCGCGCCTCGTGTCACGGGCTTCCTGTTCGACGAGGCAAACCGGCGCGTAGGGGTCGCCTTCGAAGACAACCTCTCGGGCCTTGACGATGCGAGCCTTGTCCGGGCCGGTAACTATCGGGTGGGTCGCACCCTGTCGTACCGGGGGGTGGCCCCCGTGCTCCTCAACCCCTCGACCCCGTTCAACCCGGCCTCTCGCGATCCTCGGGTGGCGATCTCACTCGCGCCGAGCGTCCTGTCCACACGCGGCCCGATCGAGTTCTGGATTCTCTCCGGAGGGCGAGGCGGCGTGACCGACCGGGCCGGGAACGCCCTTGATGGCGAATTCCTGGGTACGTATCCCTCGGGCAATGGCCGACCAGGCGGTCATTTCCGTACCAGGCTCACCTGATCCCAGGAACCGTTGAGGTGGCCGTGCGGCACGCGACGGCATTGCCCCTGTTCAAGTCAATTCTGGCTCGCGAGGAGGAGTGTCGCCGAACTGTGTCGGTGTCAGATCGCCGACCGGTTCACTCCGCGCAAGAGGACGGTGAAACGAGTGGTCGCGTGACTCAACGGGAGAGCGATGTGCGTGCCGATCCCGCCTTCGAAAAGGTTCTCGACATGGACCACGACCCAAACACTGGCGACGTGTGAAGTTCGTGGGTCACGACTCGTATGCCACCGAATCGACCTGGGACCACTCGACGATACGTCGACAAATCGCTCGCGGACGAGCGAGCTACCGCGGAAGCTCAAGCAGGAGGACGGTATGAGCGGAGTACGGGTGCTGGTCGGGACACGAAAGGGCGCGTTCCTCTTGACAGCGGACGCCCGTCGCGAGCGTTGGGACATTCGTGGCCCCCATTTCGCGGGCTGGGAGCTTTACCACATCAAGGGCTCGCCGGTTGATCCAAACCGGCTGTATGCATCGCAGTCCAGCGGCTGGTTCGGACAGATGATCCAGCGCTCCGACGACGGCGGCGCGACGTGGGAGCCGGTCGGCAACGAGTTCACGTACGACGGTGTGCCGGGCACTCACCAGTGGTACGACGGCACGCAGCATCCCTGGGAATTCAAGCGGGTCTGGCATCTCGAGCCGTCGCTCACCGATCCGGACACCGTCTATGCCGGGGTCGAGGATGCCGCCCTGTTCCGCTCGACGGACGGCGGACGCACGTGGCGCGAGCTGCCTGGCCTCCGCGGCCATGAGTCGGGCCCTCGCTGGCAGCCGGGCGCAGGCGGGATGTGCCTGCACACGATTGTCCTGGACCCGAGCGATCCCGGCCGGATCTTCATCGCGATCTCGGCCGCGGGCGTGTTCCGGACCGACGACGGCGGCGAGACGTGGCGACCGATCAACCGGGGCCTGCGTTCGCAGTACATCCCCGATCCGAACGCAGAGGTTGGTCACTGCGTCCACCGGATCGCGATGCACCCTTCAAGGCCCAGCGTGCTGTTCATGCAGAAACACTGGGATGTCATGCGCAGCG
The DNA here is from genome assembly GCA_963779675.1 of uncultured Isosphaeraceae bacterium. Lineage (GTDB taxonomy): Bacteria > Planctomycetota > Planctomycetia > Isosphaerales > Isosphaeraceae > CAVZZM01. The sequence goes on along the minus strand of CAVZZM010000003.1, from coordinate 1,405,087 downwards.
ATGATGCGGGCGACTCCTGGCACGAGATCAGTGGGAACCTGCCGACCGATTTTGGGTTCCCGATCGACGTCCACGCGCACGAGCCCGACACTATCTACGTCGTCCCGATCAAGAGCGATTCCGAGCATTACCCGCCGGACGGGAAGCTCCGCGTGTACCGCAGCCGGACGGGCGGGAACGAGTGGGAAGCGCTCACGAACGGATTGCCGCAAAGCGATTGTTATGTCAACGTGCTACGCGATGCCCTGGCGGTTGACTCGCTCGATCCATGCGGCGTGTACTTCGGCACCACAGGCGGCCAGGTCTACGCCTCGCCCAACGCGGGTGACGACTGGGCCCCTGATTGTGCGCGATCTGCCTGCAGTCCTGTCGGTCGAGGTCCAGACACTGCCATGATACGCATGGTTTTGCCGACGCATCTGAGGAGGCTGGCGCAGGTCGGGGGCGAGGTCGAACTTCGCGTCGAGGGGCCGGTGACGCAGAGTTCGGTCCTCGACGCGCTCGAAGCCCGATATCCGATGCTCCGCGGGACGATCCGCGACCACGTCACGAAACGGCGCCGGCCGTTCCTGAGGTTCTTCGCCTGCGAGCAAGACCTCTCCCACGATCCGCCGGACGCCCCGCTTCCCGACGTGGTCGCGACGGGCACGGAGCCCTTTCTGGTTGTGGGAGCCATCGCCGGCGGATAGCGCGGTTTCCGCAAGGATTGCGAGCTCTCGTCTTCGTAGGTCAGGATTCAGCCTGACAGATTTCGACCCTTTGTCAGGCTGAATCCTGACCTACGAAGATCAGTCCCCCTCATCCCCCTTGAGAAAATCCGGGAAGAGATCAGTTCGCGGCCAGTCCTCGACGGCGTTGGCGGCCCTGTGCAACAGGCCATCGATCACTCGGCCCAGGTGAGTGGCGTTCGGGCTCTCTCGGGCATTCAAGAGAGCGACGAAGTTACGGCCATCGTGACGGCGAATCACGATTGTCGCCGTTCCCGGCAGGGAGCCGGTATGCCAGTGGTTGACTGCGCCCTCGCCGACGATCCGATTGAGCCAGCCAAGCGAATAGTAAACATCTGTCGGATCGCCGTCTTCATCGTGACCCGCGCGTCCGGGGGGGCGAGCGTGCATGGCCTCGATGCTCTGTCGGGTGAGAATCGGGCAATGGTCGGGATCGTCGAACGCGGCGGCAAACCGCGCGAGGTCGACGGCCGAGGCGATCCAGCCACCGTGAGAGTCCATCGCGTCCAGGTTCCAGGCGCCGTAAGGTGGGGGAACCGGTTCGCCGAGATCGACCTGAAAGACCGATTCGCCGCGGCCGGGGTGATAGTACCGCACCTCTCCCTCGGCCCGACCGTCGAGCCGCGTGGTCCCGAGTCGCATCGAATGGATACCGAGCGGTGCGAGCACATGTTCCCGGACGTATGCCTCGTAGGGCTGATCGCTCAGTTGCTCGATCACGCGACCCAGCAGACAGTAGCCGAAGTTGGAGTATGCATAGCGCTCTCCCGGATCAAAGTCGAGTCCTTGCGCCATCATCGCCCGGATGACATCGCGTGCCCCGGCGGGCGGCTCGACGCCAAGCTCTTCCGCGAACTGAACCGACCGGAACATCGGGTCGAACGATTCGTCGCGGTCCCAACCGCCGCGGTGCGCCAGAAGGTGGCGGATGGTGATGTCGCGTAGTCTCGCGTCGAATTCGTCCGCAGCCCGCTCGATGTCGTCCTCGCAGTTCAGCACGTCGAACACGTGGTCGTCCAGCTTCAGTTTCCCTTGCTCGACCAGTTGCAGAATCGCAACAGCCGTGATTGGCTTGGACAGGCTCGCGATGCGAAAGAGGCTCGTCGGCTGCACCTCGTCTCGCGTGGCGACATCGGCGTAACCGTACCCTCGAGCGAACACAAGCTTTCCCTGATCGGTCACGGCCACTGCGGCCCCGGGCACGCGGTTCTCCCGCAGGAAGTCGTGCATCAGGCGATCGAAGCTGACAAGTTGCTCGACGCGTGGGCCTGTGGATTGGTTGTACGCCGCGCTGGCCTCGCGGTATCCCGGACCGCGCAGCACACGGCCTGGTCGCTTGCCGGTGTACTCTCCATCCTCGAGCACGAGCACACCGTTGACGATGACGTGCGTCATCCCCTCGGACACGGCATCCGGCCGGGCGAAGGTGGCGTTGTCGGCGAGGTTCTCGTAGTCGAAGACAATGAGGTCCGCCGCCAGACCCTCGGCGATCCGGCCACGATCGTACGCCAGGACGTCATTGGCTGCCGCGGCGCTCGCCTGAGCCACCGCGCGTTCCAGCGAGATCACCCCGAGGTCGCGAACATATCGCGAGAGCAGTCTTGGGAACGCGCCGAAGCCGCGGGGGTGTGACGCCGAACGATCGCCTCCGGCCGGGCCACGTCCGTGCAGAACGAGACAAAGTCGTGCTGCATGGCAAGGATCTTGTTCGCGTCGGTCATGGTCTCGGGCAGGGCGAACGCCCCGGCCTGAACCAGGTGGAAGAACGTGTCCCAGGGATCTTCCCCCTTCGCCTTGGCGATCGCGGCGACGCTCTGGCCGACCGCGTCGGCATCCTGTGCGTCGTCGCTCTGACCGACAATCACGCGCTGCCAGTCGTGACCGGCGTGCCGATACCAGTTCTCCCACCCGTCGGTCGTTTCCATCTCGCGACGGATCTCGGCGCGGAGCTTGGGGTCGTCCAGTCGGTCCCGTAGCGCCGCCTCGCCTTCGGTGAAGTGCCGGGGATGAATCAGCGCGGCGATGCCGAGTCCGTTGTTGAGGTAGGGGTAGATGTCCGCCGTCACCTGTTGCCCCTCGGCGCGGGCGGCCTGGATTCGGGCGATGGCGAGCGGCATCTTGCCCCAGTTCTGCCGACCCGCCGCCTTCAGATGGAAGATATGCACCGGCGTGCCACCCTTGCGGCCGATTTCGAGGGCCTCGTCGATGGCCTCGAGGAGCTGGTCACCCTCGTTACGCATGTGGGTGTAGTACCGTCCGCCGTACGAGCCGGCGACTTCCACCAGGGCGGCGATCTCGTCGGTGTCCGCATACACGGCCGGTGGGTAGATCAACGCCGTCGAAACGCCGATCGCCCCGGCCTCCATCGCCTCGCGGACCAGGTCACGCATGCGGCCTAACTCCTTGTCGCTTGGCTTTCTATCAATGTCGCCGAGGACGATTCGCCGGACCTGGGTATGCCCGACGGTCTGCACGACATTGACCGGCAGTCCCTTCAGTTCGAGCAGGGTGAAGTACTCGGCCAGGGTCGTCCAGCCGAGCCGTCGGCCTTCGTCCTCGCCCAGAGGCGCCGCGGAACTGCCTTCACCCGCGTTGATTGTGGTGATCCCCTGGGTCAGAAGGTTCAGGGCCGTCTCCGGATCGTCGACCATTGGCGAGGCGGTCTGCCCCATCATGTCGATGAACCCGGGAGCGACCACCCGGCCCGTTGCGTCGATCACGGTTTCCGAATCGGCCGGCTCGATGCGTCCGACCTCCACGATCGTCCCGTCGCGGATGCCGATATCGGCGACATACCAGGGGGCGCCAGTTCCATCAACAACACGACCGTTACTGATGACGATATCAAACAACGGCTCGGCCCGGGCGAAACTTGCAAGTGCGCCTGCGAGCAAAGCCACTACGATGCCGGGCCGGTTGTTGCGCGTGATCGACGTCATGAGCAAGATCCCCAATCCGGTACTGCCACCGAGGGCGTCAAACCCCATGATAACCGGGCGGTCCCTTCCTCCATAGCGGGCGGTTCGAGGTACGCTTCCGCGGGGATGATCGGCTGTCTTGACGGGGAACATTGCGTATGATCGTCGGAGGACCGGTGGAGCGACCGGCCGTGGTCCGGGCCAATCGGCTATCTTTTGGAAGCGCGGTTGATCATGGACACGGGTTCTGCGGAAATCCAAGGTGCGGCCTCGGGTCGCGGACCTGATTTGCAAGGAAAATGAACATGATTTCACAAAAGTTCTGGTTCGTCGTCGTTGCCGCGATCGTCCTGGGCGTCCTGCCGAGGGTCGGCCGGGCCGCGCCTGGACAGGAGGCATCGCCTGAGACTCAGCCCCAACCCCTCGAACGAATTCGCCCGAGCGACGACGGCACGCATTTCGTCGGTGCGACAACCGGCGAGACGGTCAAGATGTGGGGCTTCAACTACGACCATGATTCCGACGGACGATTGCTGGAGGACTACTGGGAGGAGGAATGGCCCACGATCGTCGGTGATTTCCAGGAGATGAAAGACCTCGGCGCGAACGTCGTTCGGGCCCATCTGCAACTGCCCAAATTCATGGAATCGCCCGACAAGGCCAATGAGGCGAACCTGAAGCGTCTGGCGGACCTCGTGACGTTGGCCGAGGAGACGGGCCTCTATCTCGACCTGACGGGGCTCGGTTGCTACCACAAGCAGGACGTTCCGGAATGGTATGACGCGATGGAGGAGTCGGATCGTTGGGACGTCCAGGCCCGCTTCTGGAAGGCCATTGCCGGCGTCTGCAAGGACAGCCCGGCGATCTTCTGTTACGACCTGATGAACGAACCAGTCCTGACCGGTGGCAAGGGGGACGGCTGGCTCGCGGGCGAGCCCCTGGGCGGAAAGTACTTCGTTCAGCGCATTACCCGAGACATGGGAGACCGGACACAGCCGGAGGTCGCGAAAGCGTGGGTCGAGCGGCTGACGACGGCGATCCGGGAGGTTGACGACAGCCACATGATCACCGTCGGGGTGATCCCCTGGGCCCTCACCTTCAAGGGGGCGAAGCCCCTCTTTCATTCGCCGGAGGTGGGAAAGTCGCTCGACTTCGTCAGTGTCCACTTCTACCCGAAGAAGGACGACATCGCGGGCACTCTGGACGCCCTCAAGGTGTACGAGGTCGGCAAGCCCCTTGTCGTCGAGGAGATCTTCCCACTCTCGGCCGGCATGGAGCAGACGGGCGAGTTCATCGAAGGAGCTCAGGACATCGTTGACGGCTGGATCAGCTTCTACTGGGGCAAGACGATCGAGGAAAACGAGAAAGCCAACGACATCCCGGGCGCGATCGTCGCTCAGTGGTTAAAGGACTTCAGCGCCCGGTTCCCGAACTCGCGTTCCAAGGACAAGGAATGACATCGGGAGGAGCCTGTCCCGGGGGCGGTGGTTGGCTTCGTTCACGGCGCCGGCCTTCGCCGGCGTCGGCGCGATCACCTGGCTTCGTTCGGCCCCCGATCGCATTTCTCAGACGCGCAAATAATATCCTCATCCGTTAACCGATTGATGGATTTCCAGGAGTGCGGAGTTTTCCAGCGATGTCCGACAAGATCAACAAGAGCGATGCCGAGTGGCGTGAGGAACTGACCCCCGAGCAGCACCGTATCTTGCGCGAGAAGGGAACGGAGCCGGCCTTCACCGGTGCGTACTGGGACGAGAAGTCGCCCGGTATCTACCGCTGCGCCGGCTGCGGACACGAGTTGTTCTCCTCGGACGCCAAGTTCGACTCGGGCTGCGGCTGGCCGAGCTTTGACCGACCTGTAGGTGAGGATCGAGTTGAAGAGCACGACGACCGTAGCCTGTTCATGCGTCGCACGGAGGTCGTGTGCAGCCGTTGTGGCGGCCACCTCGGACACGTTTTCCCTGACGGCCCGCCAACGACCGGCTTGCGTTACTGCATCAACTCCGCCTCGCTGAAGCTCGATCCAGAGACATCGTGAATGTTCGCCGATGCCGAGGTTGAGGCCGATGCCGGCGGAACTTCCCCTGGTTCTGACGACGATCGTGACGGTCAATCAGTGGTCGGATGTGCCTCGTGCTGGTCCTCGCGGTCCACGGAGTAACGACTAATTTTTTCGTGGAACCATTGTTCCCCCGCGCATAAAATCGGCACTCACGACACGGGGAGAACGCCCGTGAGTCCCCGGTAGTCGATGGAGGGAATGACGATGCCCCGGCATGTGGTGAGCAACATCCTTGGACTGGTCGGGGCGATCGTGGGGGGGGCGTTGGGGGTGCTGGTGTTTCGATGGATCGCGACCAGGGGGTTCTATGCCCCAATCGTGCCCGGTGGGTTTGTCGGGCTAGGAAGCGCGCTACTGGCGAGACACAGTTCGACAGCCCGAGGGATCGCCTGCGCGGTGCTGGCGGTCGTGGCCGGCGTGATCGCCGAGTGGTCGGCCTTCCCGTTCATCAAGGACGAGAGCCTCGGTTACTTCCTGACGCACCTCAATCAGTTGAAGACGCTCACAATCCTCCTGATCGGCGTGGGGGTCGTGCTCGCGTACTGGGTCGGACGCGACCAGTTTTTGGGCCAGGCGTTCGCCATGACGAGGCCGCCCGGCCCCCGAGAGGACCGTTGAGCCGGGCGGTGACGGTGTTGTCTGGCCCCGGCGTGGACGGCGCCGGGGCGTGGCGACTCAGCGGGCGTTGAAGGTCCAGTAGGACCCGTTGCCGGCGAGGCCGATGGTGGTGATGCTCGGATCGAGCAGCGCCGCGCGGTGTGCCGGGGAGTTCATCCACTGCTGGCCGACTGAACCGGCGCTGCCGATGGCGGCGTTCTGCCGTCGTGCCGGGCCCATCACGAAGTGCCCCATGCCCCGGGCGGCTTGCTGCGAATTGTTGGCCGCCGCCCAGCCGGCGAGGTTCGGGTCGTAGCCAACCGGTCGTAGACCGTATCGTGCCCGGACACCGTTCAGCCACGAGGTGAACCCGTACGGATCGCCGTAAGATGCCGCCCCGTACCCGTAGGACGGCGCCACGGTGGCCGTGAGGGTCGCATAGGCGTACGTTGGCGTGGTCGTGGCCACAGGGGTCGCATACGTGACGGTGTTGCTCGGGATTGTCGCGGCCGGTGTCGTGTAGGTGTAGGCCGGGGTAGCCGTTCGCGTCGGTGTTGGTGTCGTCGCAAAGACGGCCGGCGCGGCGGAGGGCATGACCGTGGCAGGCACGGTGGCCGTCGCCGGCTGGATCGCCCGGTCAATCGGTGCCACCGTTGCGATCGTCGGTTGGCCAGCCGGTTGGGTTGCCGCGGCGGCCGGCGTGCCACCTTGAGCGGGAGCCGGTGTCACTTTGCCCGGCGAGGGGACGGGTCGAGCCCCAGCAGGTTGCGGGGCCGACTTCCCGGGCGTCGATGGCACCCCCTCAGGCGTCGGTGCGTTCTTTCCGGGGACCGGAGGTGCGGCTTGTGGGGCCGCCTGCGCCGTGCTGCCGGCGTCAGTCTGCGGCGCGGCATTGACGGTTGTCGAAGTCGAAGCCATCGCGAGGGCCAGAGCGGCCCCGGTGCAGGTCCAGGATGCGAATCTCTTGCAAAACAGCAACGGATCATTCTCCCTGTGTGACGGCGCGGGCTGGACCGCTCCTCGCGGCCCGTTCTCCATACTCCTCGCCGGCTGCGGCGAAGCTCCTCCAGGGGCTGGCTCGATCGCCATGCGAGGCCCCTCGAACCTTGCCGCAGCCAGTGGCCCACGCCGGGGTAACAGGATGAAGATCCACCGAGCACCTTTCAACCCGAATTCACGCGCCTTCTTGAACGAGCCTTGACAGGGAAGAACATCCACGATCCCCAGGGGCATTCCCAGGTCGGTTCCCGAAAGGGGGAAGCCCATGCTGAGCCGTCGAGATGAATGGCTCGGCATGGGCCTCCCCCTCCCGGTTCAGGCGTCGGGTCAAACCCGGAAATGATCCCACGCGATCCTCAACAGTCGCTGGACACAGCCCTCCCGTCGCATACGATGGAGGCTGGTCGATCGAGTGAGCCCCTCTCCCGCAGCATCGAGGCAAACGCTCATGTCTTCTGGTTCCCTATCCGACAATCTGGGGCATTTGCCGGTGATGCCCGGGACGCCTGACGCCCTGGGAATCGGCGTGATCGGCGCGGGGTTCATTGTGCGGGATTGCCACCTGGTCGCTTATGGCGACGCCGGCTTCCGTGTCGTCGGGATCACCTCAAGGACCCGTGCGACGGCCGAGGAGGTAGCCCTCCTGCGTGGGGTGCCGAAGGTTTTCGACTCGGTCGAGGCGTTGCTCGACGACCCGGCAATCGACGTGTTGGATGTCGCCGTGCCGCCGAAGGCCCAGCCGGAGATCATCGGCCGCATCCTGGCGCATGCCCGCAAGCCGAAGGGAATCCTCGCACAGAAGCCGCTGGCGATGACGCTTGACGAGTCGCGTGAGATCGTCGAGCGTTGTGCCGCGGCGGGCGTGACGCTCCAGGTCAACCAGAACATGCGGTATGACCAGTCGGTGCGGGCGCTCAAGACCCTGCTGGATCGAGGCACGCTCGGGGTGCCGGTGCTGGCGACGATCGAGATGCGGGCCATCCCCCACTGGATGCCCTGGGCGCGAGACGGCCGCTCGCTCTCGACGTTCATCATGAGCATCCACCACCTCGACACCTTCCGGTACTGGCTCGGCGACCCCGAGCGGGTTCTGGCCAGCACGCGGCCCGATCCGCGTACTCGATTCGACCATTGCGACGGACTCAACCTGTACATTCTCGAATATCCGAACGGAGCACGGGCGGCGTCGTGGGACGACGTTTGGACCGGCCCGGCGCGGGAAGGAGCGGCACCGAAGATCGGCATCCGGTGGCGGGTCGAGGGGACCGAGGGACTGGCCGTCGGCACGATCGGCTGGCCCGGCTGGCCGGAGCGCGTGCCCAGCACGCTCGACTACACGACCACCCGCGACGGCGCCTGGCACCGTCCGAGATGGCCGCAAGCCTGGTTCCCCGACGCCTTCGCCGGCACGATGGCCGGGCTGCTACGGGCGATCGAGGACGGAGTTGAGCCCGACATTTCCGGCCGCGACAATTTGAACACGATCGCCCTGTGCGATGCCGTGTTCACGGCGGCCACCGAGCATCGCATCATGCCGGGGCCCTCGATTCAATCGTTGACTTCAGGATGAGTTTTTCATGAAAGCGATTCTGGTCCTGGCCGGATTGACACTCATCGCCTATGGCGTCATCGTCCTGCTTATCACCTTCGGCTTCGCGACCCAGGTGGACCCGAACCTCAAGGGAACCGCCTGGCGAGCCGCCGTCCTCGCCAGGCTCTTCGGCAACCTGATCGTCGGCCTGGTCCTGTCGGCGCTCGGTCTGGTGGGTGGGATCGGCTTGACTCTCTGGGCGCGGTTCGGTCAGGGCGGGGGACCTCCCGAGTGATGACGACTGAACCGGAGATTGAGCCCCGTATGACCGAGGACCGAAAGCAGAGCACCGACGACCGATGGCCGATGGCCGATGGCCGATGGCTGAGGACCGAACAGGGAGAGTCTTTCTGACATCGGTCCTTGGCCATCGGTCTTGCGACATTCCGTGGGCGGCCCGTGTGGCGACTTGACATGGCTAGTGCATGTAAATGTGCGATGTACTTGTGCCAAAGTTGCCGGTTTCCGTTGACTCAACACAAGCGACCCGCATCATGGAGTCCGTGCGATGAACCTCGGCCTGATCAACTCGGCCTGGAACCAGTCGGGCCGCGACACGGCCTTCGGCATCCGGAAGACCAGGGAACTCGGTTTCGATACGATCGACATCGACGCCGACCCACTCTCGATCGACGTGAAGGAACGCAAACTCATCAAGGACACCTGCGATGACGTCGGACTGCCGATCGTCAGCGTCTGCTGCGTGGCGGTCGGGCTCATCGACATCTTCCCGAGCGTTCGGCGGTTCCATGCCGACCGCGTTCGGCGCTACCTCGACATGGTCTACGAGTTCGAGGGGAAGAACCTCCTGCTGGTGCTCGGCGAATACATCTGGCAGCGGCAGGTCGTGCCGCCGGCCGTTCAGTGGGGGTGGGCGGTCGAGAATGTCCGCGAACTGGGACGACATGCGTCGGAACTCGGCCTGGAGATCGCGCTGGAGATGGAACCGTTCGAACTTTCGCTGCTGAATGACGTCCCGAAGATGGCACGGTTCCTCGACGATGTGGGCCACCCGGCGGTGAAGGCGAACGTGGACATCTCACACATGGTCCTGGCCCGGCAGCCGCCGTCGGCCCTGGAGACACTGCGGGGTCGCGTGGCGCATGTCCACATCTCCGACTGCGATGGCAAGGTCCACGGAGATCTTCCCCCGGGCCGCGGGGTGGTCGACTTCTCGGGCTACCTGCAAGCGCTGCGAGGGATGGGGATCGAGGATCGAACGATCTCGATCGAGCTGGAATACGCTCCCGATCCGGATCGAATCGTCGAATGGGTGCAGGACGCCCACGACGCGACAGCCCGGTTGATGCGCGAGGTCGGTTTGAGGGCGTAATTTATCCCAGGTTTTCGGAAATCGATTCGGAGATTTTGAGACGAAGCCCGGATATCGGATACAATTCGCATGGTCACGGTTGCGGTCCGCGGGGCCCACGAACCGTTCGACAGGCATCAAAACGGTTCGGTTGCGGTTCCTGAGGTTCGCGGCGGGGGCAGTGACGCGATGGCGACGAGGCTCAACGATCGAACCGTGCGACGGCTCTCGGAAGCCGAGGGCTACCTTTTGCTGGACATGCCGCAGCGGGCGCTGGAGATTCTCCAGTCGCGGCCCGACTGGGCCACGATGCGGTTCGAGGCAAGCTTCCTGATCGGGGAGGCCTTACGTCAGATCGGGAAGTTCCGCGAGGCGCTGGTATCGCTGGAGCGCGCGGCGGCTCTGAAGCCAGGACACGTCGGCGTCGCAATCGCCCTGGGCTGGTGTTACAAGCGGACTCACAAGCTCGCCCAGGCGATCGATGCCCTCGATCGGGCGGCCCTCCAGGAGCCGGACGAGCCGTTGCTCCACTACAACCTCGCCTGCTACTGGAGCCTGGCTGGTCACGCGGCACGGGCCCTTCAGTCGCTCAGCATCGCGCTGGATCTCGACCCGCAACTGCGTTCCCGGATCGCCGAGGAGCCCGATTTCGATGCGCTCCGCGACCACCCCGGTTTCGCGCAGGTCGCCCATGGCCCGGTGGCCCCTTCGGCCTGATACCGAATGGCCCGAATGAACCGGGTTGCGCCGGCTGGCTCACTCTGGCAACCAACCGTAAATCGACTGGCGAGCGATCCTTACCGTGTGGTCGTCGTCTGGACGGCGGGATCGCGGGCGCGGTTGGATCGAACAACGAACGGTGGGCCGAGCATTGTTTTCCAGCGTTCGCGCTGGTCATCGGTCAAGGTGGCCAGCGTGGTTTCCGCGAGCTGACGCTCGGCCGCGGGATCGGTTTCGCCCTGACTGCGCTGACGACGTCGAGCCGTGATCGCCCGGGCGAGCCGTTGCCTTTGATCGGCGTTCAGGCCGAGGGATTCGGCCAGGACGGCACGAGTCAGCAGTGCCGAGGGGCCTTCCCACTGGATGTCAATCTGCAACAACCGCGTTTGCTGTGTCACCGACAAGTGGGTGCGGAGCCACTCGTTCTGAGACTGATCGATGGCCCGGCGGGCGTCGATGACCTCGGACGTGTCAGGCTGGCCTCGAAGGGCCTCCGCCTGCTTGTGCAAAGCGGCGATGGTCTGCAAGGCGGAAGCCGCCTGCTCGGGACTCAGCTTCAGATCGGCCTGAACGTCGGCGCGGGTCAGAAGCAACAGGGGGGCCGTACGGGTCCCCAGCCGCTCGTCGCCCAGGTAGTATTCCCCACCGATTAACCGTGGTGATGCCGCCAGCAACACAATTCCCAGACAGAGCCAGGCAACACGGGCGTGTTGCTCCCACTCCCGTTGACGCGTCGGTCCGAGACGCATGGCAGGTTCCTCCGTCATCGTCGCATCGGCCGCGAGACGCTCCTGGCCGCCGCCCAACGTGAGCCTGGGGCCATCCGATTCGCGACGACGTTATACGTCAGGACTTCTCGGCCGTGAAGGTCAGCCCGAGCTGTCCTGGGTCGGGAACGTGGAAGGAGACGGCCGCACACTGTAGAGGTGCGTGGCCGTCCCCTTGTGATCCGCTTCGTTCTGGAGAGCCTGGATCGGAAGTCAGCCGCCCCGGCCACCACGTCCACCACCACCGCCTGGAGGGCCACCACCGAAACCACCGCGATCATCGCGTTCAACCAGCTTCAGAAGTTCGAACGGCTCACCGATCAGATCGTTGAACCGTTTCTTCTGACCAGAGGTCAGCGTCTTGGCGATGTTCTTCTCGGCGAGCTTGCGAATCTGTTCCTGCTTCTCGGTCGCCTCCTGCATCCGGGCAGCCATCGCCTCGCGATCGAAGCCGCCGCCACGACCGTTCTGGGTATTACCACCAGGACCGGCCGGGCCACCCTGACCTCCAGGGCCCGTCTGAGCGGGCTGGCGACCGGTAAACCCGCCCGGACCTCCCGGTCCACCTTGAGTGGGCTGGCGACCGGCGAACCCTCCCTGGGCCGGCTGGCCTGGCTGGCGACCGGCGAACCCACCGGGACCACCCTGGCCACCGGGACCACCCTGGCCACCGGGACCGCCCTGTCCGCCCTGTCCGCGGTTACGATTGAACATGGCCATCATCTCAGCGCGTTGGGCCTCGCTAAGCTGATCCTGGGCCGCTTTCATCTGCTGCATGACCATCAGGACTTGCTGCTGCTGACCGGGGCTGAGGTTCAGCCGGGGCATGACGTCCTTGCGAGCCACGGCGGTCACGCCGACGATCTGGATCTCGATTTGCCAGAGGCGTTGAATCTGTTCGGAGGTGAGGATGGCCTTGAGCCCGGTCTCGGTCTGGTTGCCGAGGTTCTGGAACGTCTCGCGCATCTTGTCTCGGTCGAAGTTTTCGCCGTCCTCGCGGCTCTCACGCATCTGCGAGAACATCTGGTCGCGCTGTTGCTGCATGCTCGTGCTCAACTGCTCGAGCTTCTTCTTTTGCTCCTCGGTAAGGCCCAGGTCTTCCTGGAGGGCCTTGTTGGTGAGGACCATGGGCAAGAGCACCTGGACACCGCTCTCACCCTGAGAGGAATCACCACGATCGCCGCCGCGGTCTCCGCCACGTCCACCCCGACCCCCGAAGCCGCCCCGGCCTTCACCGGTGATGCGATCACGCAGATCTCGGAGTCGACGGTTTGGGTCATTGAAGAACGACGTGCGCGGGTCTTGGGCGCCGGCGGCGTTCGCGGCCGCCGGTGGCTGCGTTTCGCCCTCAGCGGCCCGGCTCGTCGTGTCTGCCGGCTGGGACGCCGTCGCCTGCTGGGCCGCGGTGGCGGGCTGGGCACTCGGGCGGTTCAACCTGACTGGAGCCTGAGCCTGGCTGGAACCCGCCCAGGTCACGATGAGCAAGCCGGCTCCGAGGGCGGCAGCCGGGCTCAGGGAACGGAACCGGAGTCGCATGGAAGGATCCTCCATCCACCAAAGTCGAGTCATAAGTTGGAAGCGCGACGTGGCAGGTGATCCAGATCGAGATCCTTCGATTGTAGGCGACACGACGGCGACATGCGTGCAAGAAATTCGAAAAATATCCGACGGCCTCCGCGGGACGCAAGTCGTCCTGCGACAAGGCCCCGGAGCATAAGTATCGATGCACACCACGGAGTCAGGGGTGACGCTGGAGCCAGAGCCAGACGATCAGGCCGGCCAGGGCGGTGAGCGTCATGAGGCGAACCAGCCAGCGATAGGCGACGAACCGACGGTGTCTGGCCCGGGTTGCCGACTCAAGGGTGCCGTCACGGTTGCGACGTTCCAGGCTGAGCAGGGCGTTGATGCCGACCATGTGCACCAGCAGCAACACGAGGAACCCGAAGCCCTGCTCCAGCCAGGTTTGCCAGGGGATGGGAGGCAGGCCCGGTGCCCAGCGCGACGGTGTCCACAACGGGCTGTCGGGCTGGTAAACCACCAGTTGGGCCGGGCGGCTGACACGGTCGTTCCCGTCGCGAACACGTAGGACCAGCTCGACCGGCTCCGGCGTTCCGGACCGAGGCGTGCCGCGGATCAGGCCGGTTTCGCTCTCAAACGCGAGCCCGTCCGGCAGCTCACCATCGATCGACCATCGCAACGGGCCCGAGGCCCCGGTGGCGGCCAGGGCGATCGTATAAGGACGCCCGGCGATCGCCTCGGGAAGTGTTCCCGGGGTCGAGATCGCGAGCGGTTCCGATGCGTCAGTCTCGGTCTCCGTGACCGCCACGTCGACCGCCTTCGGCAGAAGGGCCATGATGACCATGACCAGCAGCAGCAGGAACAATAGCGCTCCGGTGAGCTTCGTCACCACAACGGCGACGAACGAATCCTCGCCCGAGCTGGGGAACTCGCTCCCCGCGTGTCCGCCGTATCGAGAGCGACGCATCCGACTGGCCTCCCTTGCCGCGTCTCATGGTTCCGCCTGCTTCGCAAGGTGGGCACCGCCCATCTCTTTGATCGAGGAAGATGGTGGGCGGTGCTTACCCTGCGAAGAGCGGATGATCCGTTATGTGAGATCGGGTGGGACCGCACGGCGAGACTCACCCGGCTCGCATCCTTCTGTCAGGCCGCCAGTTCGTCCGACTGCGTGCCGTAAGACGGCAGCATCTTCTTGACGATGCTGCGGTACAGGACGTTGCCTTGCTCCATGCTGACGTTGAGCAGGTCGAGGGCGTCCTTCAGGCTGCCGAGGGTGCGGGCGAGCTGATCCTGGGTGGCGCGGCTGTTACGCTCGAAGGCGTTGGAGAACTGACCGGCGAGCCCCTCGATGGCCGCCACCGAGCGGTCCAGGCCGCGACGGATCTGTTCGAGTTGCTCGTCGTTGCCGAGGTCGGCGTTGACCAGCGCCCCCTCGATCCGCACCAGCGAGGCGGCCCCCTTGCGGGCGGCGTCGCTGGTCTGGGCAAGTCCCTCGATCTCCTCGCCGAGCCGGCCCATGGCCTCGGCCCCGCGCCGCATCGCGTCGAGGGACGGCGGCAGGCGATCGACGGCGCCGGAGAAACGGTCGATGTGCGGGGCCAGGCGGTCGGCCAGGGTGTCCAGCGCCCGCTCGATCCGCTCGAGCTGCGGGGCCAGGTCGACCAGCTCGCCGCGCGACGCCTCGGCCTCGGCCCGACCGGCGCGGGGCAGGACGTGCTCGACGATCCAGCGGTCCACCCGGGCCAGCAGGTCCTCGGCCCGGCGATGCACGAGCGTCTGCACGAACATCAGCGCGGCGCTCAGGAACAGGGCCAGCAACGTGCTGTCGAAGGCGATGTTCAGGGCGTGGGTCACGCCGGTGAGGTTCTCCAGGAACCCGTCCAGCTCCTTGACCATCGGCAAGACCTTGCTGATGTTCATCAGCGCCTTGCTGATCCCCTCGACCGTGCCGATGAAGCCGATGACCGGCAGCAGGTACAGGATGTAGCGGGTCAGGGTGAACCGGCCGGCCGTCTGCTCCTGGTCGAGCGCCGGAGGCCTCGCGGTTCAGCTCGACGAGCTGCGCGACGGAGACGGTATCGCCGTGCCCGGCCAGCCCGCGCAGTCGGGTCGGCAGCAGCCGGCGGTCGCTCTCGGCGATGGCGTCGGGGTCGCCGAGCATCGCCGGGGCCTCGCCGAACGCCCGTTCGTCCGCCCAGAACCGCAGCAGTTCGCGACCGAGGATCAGGACCGCGACGATGTAGAACGTCGTGCCGGCGTACTGTTCCCAGCCTCGCTCGAACATGAGGGTGGGGTTGACGATCATCAGCGCGATCGGGAACGCCAGGGCCAGGCCCAGCATCGCCAGGGTGCCGGGATAGACCAGCCGGCCGACACCGGGCAGACCGGCGCCGTTGCGTGCGCCTCGTGACATCGTGGCCCCCTCCTGTGGGCGTGGGCAGGCCGGGGCCGATCCTCGACCCCGCGCAGAGTCCTCTGTGAGAATCGGCAAAGTCGCCGGGCGACTTGATCGCAGTTGCCCGACTCACTGCGTGTGGTCCTCCGTCTCGCCCGTGCTCGGTTCTCTCGTCCGGAAGCGGAAGTCGCAGAACGGGGCACCTTCCATGAGGGTCTGGGTTCGGGACAGCTCGATGTCGGCGTTGAATCCCTCGACGAGGGCGAAGTCGCGCATGCAGGAGAGGCTGGAGCCGAGGTCGGCCAGGCCCAGGGCGCGGTACATCTCGGCATAGCGGCAGCGGGTGACGTTGAACGACAGCCGCTGTTCGTCCTGCTCCAGCACGTCGATCTCCAGGGCGCCCCCGGCGCTCCAGCGGTCCAGACAGGTGGCGAAGGCGGTCAGCGAGGCCTCGCCGACCTCTCGGGCCAGATCGGCGCCGCCCTGGCGGGCCAGGTCGGCGATGACCCGACGAACAACCTCCAGCGTCCTCTCGCGACCGAACTCCGCCTCGAAGCCGCGGATCAAGGGGCCGACGATCTGGACTTCGATCTCGCGTCGCTGGAGCAGGGTCAGCGGCGGCTCGGGGGCTGTTGATGATTCCATCGGCCCGTCCTCTCGTGTCGGCCCGTCAGGTTCCGCTTCGAAACCAGCCTGCCGGGGTGTTGATGATGTCTCTCGGGGTTGACCACCCCTATTATTGTGCAGGAACCGGACAATCCCGACGACCGTCCGCGCCGATCCGGGCGGACCCTCTGCCAGAAAGCTGGTGCCACGCCAGGAAACACACGGTACAATCGGATTTAGTCATATCAAGCACAACGGGCTCATGGGACAACCTGGTCCTGACGCAAGATCGAACCTGTTGGCCTGTCAGACGTTCGAGCCCATGTCCGTCTCGGCTGTTCGGTGTTGGCATCCTGCGTGCGTCAAGAAGCCGGGGTTGGAGCGTTGAGAGTGTTGCTGTTCCGTGGAGCGCGAACCCTCCTCCCCATTCTGAAGGAGAATCATGATGTTCGGCATCGCGCTGGTTTGCTCGGGTCTGCTTCTGTCCGCAACGCCCGATGAGGCCGGGCGCGCGGCCCAAACCGCGGCGGACCTGCAAGCGTACGAAACCGCCCGAACCGAAACTGGCCGCGACGCCGACGCCCACGTTCGCCTGGCCCTCTGGTGCGAGGAACACGGCCTCGATGCCGAACGGGCCAAGCACCTCGCCATGGCCGTGCTCATCGATCCCGGCAACGCCGTCGCGCGGACCCTCATGGGGCTTGTCGAGGACCAGGGCAAGTGGCGCAAGCCCGCCGAGGTCGCCGAGCGGGTCCAGGACGATCCCGAACTCCTGGCCAATCTGGACGAGTACGCCAGGCGACGGGCCGAGACGCCCGAGACGGCCGACGCCCACTGGGAGCTCGCCCTCTGGTGCGAGGAACATGGCCTGGAGGCCGAGGCGACCGCGCACCTGGCAACGGTCATCCGGCTCGACCCGAACCGCGAGGCCGCCTGGAAACGGCTCGGATACAAGAAGGTCGGCGGGCGCTGGGCGACCGACGCGCAGATCGCCGAGGCGAAGGCCGACGCCGAGGCCCAGCGCAAGGCCGACCGCCACTGGAAGCCGCAGCTTGAGACGTGGAAGTCGTGGCTGGGCCGTCGCGACAAGCACGGCGAGGCCGAGGCGGCGCTGGCCGGCGTCGACGACCCGCGGGCGGTGCCGAGCGTCTGGCACGTGTTCGTCACCAGGGATGCCGACGACCAGTTGCGGGCCGTCCAGGTTCTCGGACAGATCGACTCGGCGGGGGCCTCGAAGGCCCTGGCGCTGGTGTCGGTGTTCAGCGAATCGGCCGACGTGCGCCGGGTCGCCACCGAGACGCTCCGGCGTCGCGACCCGCGCGAGTTCGCCGACACGCTGATCCGCCTGGTCCGCGACCCGGTCAAGTACGAGGTCCGGCCGGTCGGCGGCCCTGGCTCGCCGGGCGAGTTGTATGTCCAGGGCGAGAAGTTCGACATCAAGCGGTTCTACTCGTCACCGGCCGTGCCCATGCCCGGCCCCGGTGACCGCATGATCGGTTACGACGAGTTCGGATTGCCGGTCGTCGGCCGCGACCTCGGCATCACGAGCCACTTCTCGACGAATGCCAGGGCTCTTCTGGGCGACGGGTTCTTCTCGGGTCTCAGGCCGACGCAGTCGTCGTCAGCGCTGGCTGCCGGTACCGCTCGTGCCACGAGCCTTCTCGCCCAGAGCGGCATCCCGAACTCGGCGGGACTCGGCCAGGCCCTCGCTGGCAGCATCGCCACGAATCAGGCGGCCGGCGATCCTCTGACAGCGTTCGCGCTTATGGAGAATGCGAACAACCCGCTCAATCCGGGTTCGAAGCTGAGCTACGACCTCCGGAGCACTCTCCAGATCCCGATCGGCCGCATGCAGCTTGAAGCCCAGCGGGCCGCGCTCAATGCCCAGTCGAGGCTCGAGGCCGACGTCGCCGCGATCGAGAACTACAACACCCCAATCAAGGCGCTGAACGATCGCGTCGTCCCCGTGCTCCGGGAGACCACCGGGGCCGACATCAACGCGGATCGCTCGGCCTGGGAGAACTGGTGGGTCGATCAACTCGGCTACGCCGCGCGGGTCGATTCCCGATACAAGCCGACGATCGTTCAGCAGTCGTTTATCCCAGCCCAGCCCGTGCCGGTCGGGATCACCAACACGCCGATCAACTTCCAGCGGATGAGCTGCTTCGGCGCCGGAACGCTCGTGCATACGTTGACCGGAACGCGGCCGATCGAGCAACTCCTGGTCGGCGACCTTGTGCTCTCCCAGGACGTTGAATCGGTGCCCTGGGTTACGAGCCCGTGCTGGTCGTGCATCACAACCCGCCCAGCGCGACGATCCGGGTCGCCTTCCAGGACGGGGAATCGGTCGTCGCCAGCCTCTTCCATCGGTTCTGGCGTGCCGGCGAGGGCTGGGCGATGGCCCGCGACCTGAAGCCCGGCGATGAAATCCGCACCCTGGCCGGGCTGCGACGGGTGGCGACCGTCGACTCGGACGAGGTCCAGCCGGTCTTCAACCTCGACATCGCCGAGAACCGCAGCTTCTTCGTCGGTGAGAGTGGCGTGCTGGTCCACGACAACAGCGTGCCGGGCACGCGGATCACCCCCTTCGACGCCCGGCCCGAACTGGCCGCGATCGAATCCGGCCGGGCCGACTGACGTCTTCTGGTTGTACGAGCAGGAAAAAGACTCCTTCCGCAATACGATCGAGCCAGGAGCATGGTTTGACTGCCCTCGGGGCGAGGAGCGACGGCGATGATCGGCGCGACCCTGTTTTGCACCCTCCTGCTGGCGGCCGGGCCTGGTTCCCAGGCGGAACAGCCCTCGGCGAGTGACCTCGACGCCTATCAGTCGGCTCGGGCCGGAGTAGGCCGCGACGCCGACGCCCACGTCCGGCTGGCCCTCTGGTGCGAGGAACATGATCTCGACGCCGAACGCGCCCGGCATCTGGCGATGGCCGCGCTGATCGACCCCGGCAACGCCCTGGCCCGAGCGCTGATGGGACTGGTCCGCGACGGCGACGACTGGCGCAGGCCGGCAGAGGTGGCCGACCGTTTCAAGAGCGACAGCGAGCGGACTGCCGCGCTGTCCGAGTACGCCGATCGTCGAGCCGCGATGCCCGAGACCGCCGATGCCCACTGGCGGCTGGCCCTCTGGTGCGACGCCCACGGTCTGGAGGCCGAAGCGACCGCCCACATGGCGTCGGTAATCCGGCTCGACCCGGGTCGAGAGGCGGCCTGGAAGCGGCTCGGATACCGGAAGGTCGGCGGGCGGTGGATGACCGACGAGCAGGTGGCCCTCGTCAAGCGGGAGGCCGAACTCCAGGCCGAGGCGAACCGTCGCTGGCCGTCCCGGCTGCGAACGTGGAAGCATGACCTCGCGAACAAGGACGAGGTGCGGGCCGAGGCCGAGGATGCCCTGGCGGCGCTCGACGACCCGCGGGCGGTGCCGGCGGTCGTGGCCGTCTTCGGGCGCGGCGATGTGGCGGACCAGCACCGGGCGGTTCAGATCCTCGGCCAGATCGACGATCGATCCGCCTCGCTGGCCCTGGCCCGGCTGGCGGTCTTCAGCGGGTCGGCCGACGTGCGACGGGTCGCCACCGAGACCCTCCGGCACCGCGATGTCCGCGAATTCACCGCCCCACTCGTGGACCTGGTCCACGAGCCGCTGACGTATCAGTTGCGGCCCGGAAAGGGCTCGAACCCGTCGAGCGAACTGTTCGTCGAGGGAGAACGGTACAACGTCCGTCGCACCTACAAGTTCACGCCCTCGCCGACCGCATTGCCCGCGCCTACCTTGCGGCCCGGCGAGTTCTTCGAGCTGGGCCTCGACGGCGTTCCCTATGCCGTCAGCACCTATGAGTTGAACCAGTACCTGCTCACGCCGAAGGTCCGGCCGGTCGTCCTCGACGCCAACCCCTACAACCAGGCCCGCGAACAGGTCGCGGGCGCGAGACGGTCGAACGGTTTCAATCCGACCTCGCCTGGATCGAGCGGTACAACACCAACGTCAACCAGATGGACCAACGTGTACTGCCAGTGCTCCAGGCCGTCTCAGGCCAGGACATCCCCAACGACCGCCGCGCCTGGGAGGACTGGTGGTACGACACGATGGGCCTTCAGGCGTATCGGCCCGACTACGAGGAGAAGCCGACGTTCAACCAGGTGGTGTCGGTGAACCCCGGATATCAGGTCCACACCGCCTGTTTCGCGGCCGGCACGCCCGTCTGGACGCGTGCGGGCCGGGTGCCGATCGAGAGCCTGAAGGTCGGCGACGTGGTGTTGAGCCAGAACGTCGAGACGGGCGCGTTGAGCTACCAACCCGTGATGGTCGTTCACCACAACCCGCCGGCCGAGACGCTCCGCATTACCGTCGGCGGCGAGGTGCTCGTCAGCAGCGAACTCCACCGCTTCTGGGTCGCCGGCAAGGGCTGGAGCATGGCCCGCGACCTGAGAACCGGCACCGAGCTGCGCAACGTGAATGGCGTCGAGCGAATCACCGCCATCGAGCCGGACCGCGTGCAGCCGGTCTTCAACCTCGACGTGGGCCAGAACCGCAGCTTCTTCGTCGGCGACAGCGGCGTGCTGGTCCACGATCACAGCCTGCCCGGCACGCGCGTCGAGCCATTCGACGCCCGGCCCGAACTGGCCTCGGCCATCGTGGAGGATTGATCCGCGACGGCCCGACGAACCGTCCGTCGATCGAACCGACAGGCCGCGGGGATCGGGCCAACCGACTCCCGCGGCCGGTTCGTGCGCCGGGTGCTTCTCTCCAGGGTCGGAAGTCCCTACCATCGACGGCAACAAGACAGGAGACGACTTCCCCGCGGGCACGCGGCCTGGAGGAGAACGCCACGATGGAGACGCTGCTGGAACGAGTCGAGGAACGCGAGGGCAGGGGGGTGCTGCGGTCGAATGAGGTTGCGCTTACGGAGATCGAGCGGCAACTCGACGAGGGGGTCCTGCCGGATCACCTGGTTGCCGAAATGGGCCTGGAACCACTCGACGTGGTCGCGTCGCTGGCCTGGCTGGGGCTTGGACCAGCGGGTTCCGAAGGGCCGACGTTGGTGCAACACGCCCCATCGCGTGGTGGGTGGCGCGAGGCACTGTCCGAGCCGGCGCTGGCACGGCTCGCGCCGGAGGCCGGGCATCCGCAACGACTGGCGCTGGCGGCCGGCCTGCTCCAGATTCACGACTTCTGGGATGCGAGCCACAACGCCGCGCAGGAGGCCGACGACCTGGGTGAGCGGGCCGTCTCGGCCTACTGGCACGGCATCGGCCACCGTCGCGAGCCCGACCCGGGCAATGCCTCGTACTGGTTCCGACGGGTCGGCCGGCACCCGATCTTCGAACCGCTCGCCCTGCGGGCGCGCGACCTGATCGCCGCGCAGGGTGGCCCCGCCCTCGAGGCCGATCGGCTGGTCCGGGACGGGGCCTGGGATCCCTTCGCGTTTAACGAGTTCTGCCGAACCGCCCGACCGGGCCATTCGTCGGAGGGCCTGGCCCGGAGGCTCCAGGGGTTGGAGATGGCGTTTCTGATCGGCCCGACCGTCGAGGCGGTCCTCGGCCCTGGGTGAGAAGGGCCGGGGTCGCCTCTCCGGGTTCAACGCTCAGGAGCGGTTTCCGCCTGGCTTGCGAACCCACGTCGGTCAGGTCTCAGTCGTTCCTGCGAAGGCACGCAAGCCACATCGATGAGGGCCTGCGACACGGCATCGGCGAACTGGGAACGGTCGAACCGGGCCGCGTGCGTGAGGCCCCGCGTCACATGCCGCCCTCGCCGGGCTGGGTCGGTGGCCAGCATGTGCATCGCCTCGGCGAGTGCTTCGGGTTCGGCCCGGTCGAGAAACAGGGCCGCGTCACCACCCGACTCGATCAGCGCCGTTGCGCAACGCGATCACGGGACAACCACAGGCCATCGCCTCGACGACGGGCAAGCCGAACCCCTCGTGTTCCGACGGGTAGAGCAGGGCGGTGGCGCCCCCGAGAAGCCCTCTCAAGATCGGCTCCGGGACGTGGCCGGCATCAAGGACGTTGAGTTCCGAGCCGACCGTTCCGGGCCGTTCCCCAGGGCCGTCGCCGACGAAGACGAGTCGATGATCGGGATGACGTCGGCAATGCTGCGCGAAGGCGGCCAGAACCTCCGGAACGTGTCGACGCCGCGAGCGTTTTCCCACGAACAGGAAGTAGGGGGTCCCTCCCAGTCCCAGGGCGCGGCGCGCCGCGTCCTCCTCGACCGAACCGGTCGAGATTGGCCCGAATTCCGGTTCGATTCCGGGTGGGATCACGCGAATTCGCCCCGGCGGAACACCGAAATGGTGCCGGGCATCGCGAGCCGTGGCATCCGAAGGCACGATCACGAGGTCGGCCTGCCGGGCCGCGCGGCGATAACGACGCCGGAACCGAAGACGAGCCTGCCAGGGGAAATCCTCGGGACGAATTTCGAGGAGGAGGTCGAACAGGACGAGAACCGTCTTGCCTCTCCAGCGACCCGGAATCAGGTTCGTGGGGGCGAACAGGAGGTCGTCGGGTCGGAGGAGCCGTCCCAGTCCCCAGCACTCCCATGCCAGCCCCGGCAGGTGAGTCCCGACAACCTCGGCACGCAATCCGGGGACATCCGGGACGAACGTCCGTCCTGTCGGTTCCTTCAAGGCCACGACCGTCTCGGGAAACGGAAGCCCTCGCTCCGCCCATCCGGCCATCAGGCTTTCAAGGTAACGTCCGACCCCGGTACGTCCCGCGCAGAGGCGGCGCCCATCGATCACCAGTCGCACGGATCGCCTCCTGTTCTTGCCATCCGGAGAGTCAAACGTCCGGGCGGAATTCTACGAGTTGATGCGATCGCAACCAGAGGAATAGGGGGCCTTCGGACGCCCCGAAGTCGGGAGAAATTCTGCCCATGTTCACCAGCATTTCCGAACATTGTCGAACTTGACGATCGCAAGGAACGTAGGAGGAGGGCCTGAGAGCGGACATGCAAATCGGAAAAACCGGGGTTCGCATCCCCGTGGCGGCGTGATACACTCTTCGGGCTGAATCGCTATTTGACTTCGCTTTGCCCTGATCTCCAGGCCTTGCCCTTCCCCAAACGCGGGTCAAGCACCCGCCCCGTTGGTCTTCTGCGCTCATGTCCCTCGTCGACCCCACAGGGCCGACTCCCTGAGACGCGATCGGACCGACAAGGAAGATGCACCAACCGGGTCGATTTTTTCATCGCCCGTGTTGGGTCGTCCGTGCCGCGCCGAGAGTCGGGGTGACTTTCCCTCCCTGAAGGAAACGACGTTGGAAACTCAAGCAGAAGGAACCCCCGCCGGGTTCCACGAGATCGGTTTGTCCCCGCGCACCCTGAGCAGCACTGGCCCGCATGGGTTTCGAGACGCCCAGCCCGGTGCAGGCGGCCCTGATTCCCCCCGCCCTCGAAGGCCGGGACTGCATCGGGAACGCGCCGACCGGGCACCGGCAAGACCGGGGCGTTCCTGATCCCGATCATCGAGCGGATTGACGAGCGCAACCCGAGACCGCAGGCACTGATTCTCGCCCCGACCCGCGAGCTGGCCCACCAGATCGGCCGCGAGTTCGAGCGGCTTGCTCGGGGCCGTAAGCTCTGGGCGGTCGCGGTCGTCGGCGGCGAGCCGATCGGCCGCCAGCTCCGCGGCATGACCGGCCGTTGTCAGGTCATCATCGCAACCCCGGGCCGGCTGATCGATGTAATGCAGCGGAACGCCGTGCGATTCGACGGCATCAAGTTTGTCGTCCTCGACGAGGCCGACCGGATGCTCGACATCGGGTTCCGGCCGGACGTCGAACGCATTCTCGACAAGCTGCCGTCGCGAGCGCCAGACCCTCCTCCTGTCCGCCACGATGCCGAAGGCGGTTCGTGAGCTGACCAGCCGTTACCTCGATGATCCGGTCGATGTCCGTTTGATCCAGGCGGATCATGACCAGACCGTGCCGGCGATCCAGCAGTCGTTCGTGATGGTCCACCACGACCGCAAGCTCGACATCCTCGTCGAGTTGCTTCGGCGCGACCAGCCTCGAGCGGGCCATCGTGTTCTGTCGAACCCGAGGCGGGGCCGACAAGGTCGGCAAGTGGCTGCGAACCGGTGGCTTCCGGGCCGAGTCGATCCACGGCGACCTCAGCCAGCCGAAGCGAAACCGCGTGCTCCACGGGTTCCGCGAGGGCCGGCTGACCATGCTGGTCGCCACCGACGTCGTCGGTCGCGGCATCGACGTGCCGGACATCACTCACGTCATCAACTACGACCTGCCCGAAGACCCGGAGAACTACGTCCACCGCATCGGCCGCACCGGCCGGATGGGCAAGGACGGGATCGCGTACTCGCTGGTCGTCCCCGACCAGGGCGCGATGCTTGACGCGATCGAGAAGTCGATCTCACGCGGTCTGGAGCCGCATACGGTCGATGGCTTCTTCCATCCGCCCCGCCCGGCAGCGCGTCGGGGCGGAACCCCGAAGGGCCGCCCCTTCTTGCGAGGCCGTCGCGGAGGCCCCGCGGTCGGCTCGGGCTCGGGCTCCGGGGGGCGTAGGCCGTTCGAACGAAACGACGGGTTTGCCCGCCGACAGAAGGTGAAAGGCCCCAACGCGCGACGACGCCTGACCGCCAAGGCCCAGCGACAGTCCTGATCTGGTTCAAATCGTCAAGAAAACGGCCCGCCGGTCATCATCAGCTGACCGGCGGGCCGTTTCGCGTTTCGCAAGCAAGTTCGTGTCCTGCGATCTGGATGAGGCCGAGTCAGGCGGGTACGGAAACGGGCGTGCCATTATGGGAATGGCCCAGTGAGAGAAGGAACGGCACCGCGGCCCGGACCCACTCGTCGGGGGGCGGGTAATGGTCGGCGGAGTTGCCCCAGCAGGTCCGCAGGAGGTCCGTGCAGATGATCCCGGGGTTGAACGAGATGGCCGCCATGCCACGCGGAAGTTCCTGAGACAACGCTCGCGTCAGGCCCTCGACCGCCCACTTCGAGGCACAATAGGGGCCGACCTCCGGTGAGGTCGAACGGCCCCAGGTCGAGCTGAAGTTTACGATGGTCCCCGACTTGCGATCCACCATCGACGGGACGAAGTGTCGGATGACGTTGGCCACGCCCTTCAGGTTCACGTCAATCAACCGCGCGAATTCCTCATCGTCGACTTCCCAGAGGGCCGCCGGTCGATTCATCAATCCGGCGTTGTTGATGAGAAGGTCGGGCGAACCGTGGACCGCCAGGAGGCGCTGCGCCCAGGCCTTCACGGCGGCATCGTCGCTGACGTCCACCACCTGAAAATCGTGCGGCTCCGGGAGGAGACGCCCGATCTCCTCCACGCCCGATGCCGAACGGCCGCAGCCCAGAACCTGATGCCCAAGTTCCGCGAACCGCTCGGCCATCGCTCGGCCCAGGCCGCGCATGGCGCCGGTCAGGACGATTCGCCTGAGATCATCCGAGGCCATGTGTTCCTCCATATCACTGAGTCAATTTCAATGCCGATCCATGAATCCGATGACTTGATCCGTTCCTTTGGAGGTCGGGCTTCCGCATGACACGTGCCGCGGCGAAGGCCTGTCAGGTCAACGGCGTGCCGTACGCGGTGCGCCAGCGATCCGTCTCGGCGATCAATTCGAGGCCGCGACGTGCCAGGGCGATCGATTCCTCTTCCGAGAGAGGCTGGACAGAGGCGACCGTGCCCGCGGCCTTTTCCAGTTCGGAAACGCCTTCCATGCCGATGACCGCGACGCACAGGCCGGGAATCGACAGGGCGTATCGAATCGCGTTCTCGTACTGGTCCTCGGGCAGTCGGAACCCGCCCGGTTGGTCACCCTGGCCGCCCAGAACCTTCATCGCCACCAGGCCCATGTTTTCCTGGCGTGCCCGCGCCCAGACCTTGTGCTCAAAGTCGTAGGTGTGCTGGACGACAAAATTAACCGCGTTCATCAGGACGTCCACCTCTCCCGAGTCGATGATCCGGTGAAACCGCGACGGGTAGAGGTGGCCGCTGGAGCCGATGAACCGGACGAGGCCTTGCTCCCGGGCCTCTCGTAATGCCGCGACAGCCCCGTTGTCGCCGAACACCTTGTCGAAATCGACCCAGCGGTCCTCCTCGCCGATGTTGTGGAGGTGAACCATGTCGACGTGGTCCGTCTGTAACCGCTTGAGACTCTGTTCCAGCAGTCGCCAGGTGCCGTCTCTCGTTTCCTCCTCGGTTTTCGTCACGAGGAAGAACTGCTTCCGCAGGGCCTTGTCCTTGAGCGACGGCCCCATTTTTTCCTCCGAGTAGCTCCCCGGGGCGTTGCCGTAGTTGGGGGCGACGTCGAGGTAGTTCACACCGAGTTCCAGGGCCCTCGTGAGCGTATCATGGATGTCGTCCGGCGTGATCTGTTCGCGCTGAAACGGAGCGCAACCGATCCCGAGCCGGCTGACCTTCTCACTGGTTCGACCAAGAGTCACCAGGCCGACCTTCGGGGTCGCCGCCTTATCCTGAACCGGCCGGGCGATGGCGGCCGTTCCGAACGCGGACGTGGCGGCAGCGCCGGCCACAGCGGCGGAAGAACCTCTTATGAAGTCACGGCGATTGAGGTTGACGTTGATCCTGAACATGAACAAATCTCCCCTGTTGATTGGGCCCAGGCTGGACAAGGGAACAGGACAGATTCCAGGTGACAGAACTCCCCTCCCCACTACGAACAATTCACCGCCCTCAACGAAACTGCCCACTGCCCACTGCCCACTGATTCCAGGTCTGAGCTTGCCGTGCCCGTTCGTGTGATGCAAGTCTTAATCCGAATGCAGGTTTGATGCCGGGCTCGTAAGGCGATATCCTCGATTCCGTGACCGCTTCCGACATCGTCGCCAATCGAGAAGGGAATGCTCATGGGCTCGTTTTGTCACCACTCACCAGCGTGGAACCGACGGGAATTCTTGCGGACCACCGCCGCCGGTGTTCTTGGCGCGGGCATGGTGCCACACGCCGGGCTCGGGCAGGTTTCGATCGCAACAGCTTCGCGTCCGAAAGTGGCGGTCGTCTTCACCGAGTTCTGGTATCGCAGTCATGCCCATGTTCTCGTGGAGAATTTCCTGAACCCCTACCTGTTCAACGGTGAGCCGACCGACCCCGGTTGTGACGTGGTCAGCTTCTACGGAGACCATTTTCCCGCCAACGACATGTCTCGTGACGTCGCTCGGGAGTACGGCATCCCGATCTTCCCGACGATCGCCGAGGCGCTGACAATCGGGGGCGAGTCACTGGCCGTCGATGCGGTGCTCGCGATCGGGGAGCACGGTGATTACCCGACGAACGAGAAGGGGCAGGTGGAATACCCCCGGAAGCGGTTCTTCGACGAGATCACCGCCGTGTTTCGATCCAGCGGGCGATCAACGCCCGTGTACAACGACAAACATCTCTCCTATCGATGGGACTGGGCCAAGGAGATGTACGACACCTCTCGAGCGCTGGGATTTCCCTTCATGGCGGGAAGTTCGGTGCCGCTGGCGCAGCGTCGCCCACCGCTGGAAGTTCCCGTGGGGACCGCGATGCGCTCGGCGGTCTCGATCCACGGAGGGCCCGTCGAGTCCTACGACTTCCACGGCCTGGAAGTGCTCCAGTCGATTGTCGAGGCTCGAAAAGGAGGCGAGAAGGGAGTGACGCGGGTTCAGTTCCTGGTCGGGGATGCGCTCTGGAACGCGGCCCGAGCCGGCGCCTGGTCGGTGGACCTGGCCGATGCGGCGATGGCCGCCGAACTGGGGCCGGACCGACCCACGATCCGACGCCTGGTCGAATCGGGGCAACTGGGCGGCTCGCCCCCACACGGTATCTTGCTCGATTACGTCGATGGGTTCCGGGCGATCGTGCTACGGATCGGCGAGAGCTCGACCCGCTGGAACTTCGCCTGCGAGCTGGAGGGCCCCTCCGAACCCGTGGCCACGAGCTTTCATGTCGGTCCGTGGGACAATCGAAATCTCTTCAAGGCGCTGCGCACGCCATTCAATGGTGTTTCCGAGAGCGAGAGGCCCCCTACCCGGTCGAGCGCACGCTGTTGACGACCGGCATCCTCGACGCCGCGATGGGATTGCGCAGCCAGGGCGGTCGGCCCATCGACACGCCGCACCTGAAGATTGCCTACGAGCCGAAGGACTTCCGGGCCTTCCGAGAGATGGGAAAGACCTGGGAGATCCTCACCGACGAGACCCCCCAGCCGCCGGGCCTCGATCATCTGCCCGATTGAGGACGAGGGGCGCAATGAGTCATCGAGACGGCGGGGTTGCCTCGCGTTCCAGATGATGACGGGGCCCATCAAGGCACCCGAAGCTGATCCAGGATGCGTTTCAGGAGATCATCGACGGAGAGCCCCTCGGCCTCGGCCTCGTAGCTTGGGATGATGCGGTGACGCAGGACGTCGAGGGCGAGGTTCTTGACGTCGTGCGGTGTGGCGTAGTCCCGGTTCGAGAGCAAGGCGTGGGCCTGGGCCGATTTCACCAGCGCCAGGGAGGCGCGTGGGCTGGCACCGAGTTCGATCAGTGGGGCCAACCCAAGCCCATAACTCTCGGGATCGCGGGTCGCCCGCACGATGTCGATGGCGTATTCCCGGATCGCCCGGGCGATGTGGACCGAGGCGGTCTGGGCCCGCAGGGCGATCACGTCCTCCGGACCGATGACGGGAGGACCGTCACCGCCCGGTGCCGTGCCGACGAGGCCGGGAAGGTCGAGCATGGCCAGCTCGGCGTCGCGATCCGGGTAGGAAACCACCAGCTTCATCAGGAAGCGGTCGAGCTGGGCCTCGGGAAGGGGGTAGGTTCCCTCGTGCTCGATGGGGTTCTGCGTGGCGAGAACCCAGAACGGGTCGGGCAGGACGATCGTCTCGTCGCCGATGGTGACCTGCCCTTCCTGCATCGCCTCCAGCAAGGCGCTCTGGACCTTCGCGGGGGCGCGATTGATCTCGTCGGCGAGCAGGACGCTCGTGACGATTGGGCCAGGTCGGGCCTCGAAGTCTCCCCGCGCGGGCCGATAGACCTGCGTCCCCGTCAGGTCGGCCGGCAGGAGGTCGGGTGTGAACTGGATGCGACGAAAGGGGAGGTCGAGGGCATGGGCCAGGCTCCGGACAGCGCGCGTCTTGGCGAGCCCCGGAACACCTTCGATCAGGACATGCCCGCCAGCCAGCAACGCGATTACCAGCCGGTCGAGCATTGCGCGCTGACCGACCACCGACGCTTCGAGCGTCCCAAGCAATCGCGCGAGGATCGCCTCGGTCGCCGTCGATCGAGAGGGTTGAGGCGAGGGTAACCGGTCCATCAACCATCCCGCATCGAGAGAATCCACCCCAATCTCGGAAGCATTCGCGATCAAGTACCGCCCACGGCCTCTCTACGATCGCTTTCGCCAGACCAGTGTCGTGACTGAGGGACGTGTTCGCTGAATACGGCCCCGGGACGCGGTTGACGGCTCGCCTGCTCGGATCAGCGGTTACGGCGTCGTTCGAGCATTCTCTTCAGAATGTCGTTGGCCGCGTCGCTGGAGTCCTTGTACGACGGCTTCTTCGATTCGGCCACTTCGGGCTCGGCATTTTGCTTGCGGCCTGTGTAGAACGGGTTCGACTCATCGATGAACTCCTCGGCAGGAGTGTCGTCGGTCGCTTCGCCTTCGTCCTGGTTTTCCTCCGGCTCCTCGTGGGACACCTCGGGGTCCTTCCGAGCCTCGATGAGGGCCTCTCCCTCGGCGAGGTCTCCGAAGTCGATGCCTTTGAGGTAGGATGGATCGATCCCACCGGAGGGCTCCGCCTCGGTCATCTCCGGTGGGGCTGGAGCGGGAGTCGCCGCCGCGGGGCTTGCGGGCTGGTTCGGAGCTGGTGCCGATGCCGCGGGTTGGGTCGGAGCCGGTGCCGATGCCGCGGGTTGGGTCGGAGCCGGTGCCGATGCCGCGGGGGCTACGGGCTGGTTCGGAGCGGGCGTCTCCGCCATGGGGGTTGCAGGCTTTGGTGCGGTCGGAACCTGGGTCGGTTTCGGCGGGGTCACCGGCAGTTCGCGTGACGAGGGCGGTTTCGAGGGTGCCTGAGCCGCGGGGGCCTTCGAATTCACGGTCGGCAGGTCCCGGGACGACGGAGATTTGCCGCTGGCCTGACCTTCCTTGAAGGCGTTGATGGTGATCGTTTCCCCATCGTAGACGCCGGATGGTCGATCCGGGACGGGCCGATCGTTGTCGGCGATCAACCACGATTCGACCTGGTCCGGTGGCACCTCGTCGAGCGACCGCGTTGTCGATGCCGAAGGCTTCACCGGGGTGGGCTGCGTCGCAGCACCCCCCTGGATCGAGATCGCGAAGGTCAGGTGGCCGATCTTGATCAGGTCACCCGACTTGAGGGTGACCGGGGCAGCGATTGCTCGACCGTTGAGAATCGTGCCGTTACGACTACCCAGGTCTTTCAGGACCACTGAGTCCTCAATGATCGCGAACTCGGAATGCGTTCGACTGACCTGGTCGCTACTGGGCCGCAAATGGCAAGACGGATCACGACCGATGCGAAAGACCGGTCCCATCAAGGGGATCGTTTTCCCTTCTGGCTTGCCCTGAACGACGATCAACTGGACTTTGATCATTGGGACCGCCCCGCTCGTGAGAGACCAGCGCCGAATAGGGTGCGGAGAAGAGCACACCCGAACCCACCGACGTCAGCGTCGGGTTGGGAGTGTCGTGGAGTGCCGTGGGGATGGAGACGGATCGGACGTCGTGTGATCGGAGCCTTCCTCGCCCAAAAGTTATCATAGCCGGTCGGCGACACCGAACATAGGGGTCAACCTGAATACGGAAAAAAAATCGGCCCCAGCCACCAGATCGACCGCATCGAATGCGTCCGTGACCGGCGGGAACCACTCTCTTTCATCGTTATCGTGGGCCACTCGACATGAGTGGAACCGAATTCGATCGCATCCGCGGCTCACCGTTTCCCGGTCCACCTCCCGTTCCGATAGACAAGACGTTCCAGGTCGCGCGCCCGAGCCAGTTCGGGCTCGGTCGGCTCGCTGTTCACGGGCTGGAGTGCCAGGCGTTCGGTGATCTGGTCATGAAGACGAGCCAGCCAGTCGTTGAGTTCAGGACGGATACCGCTGAGTTCGGCGACGCCTCTGAGTGTCGGTGTCTTCGACGACGCCGAGAGCAAGATCGAACCGTGCTGCAGGATCGCGCCCGGTCGGCGCCGCTGGGCGCTCCCAACGACCTTGGCACGACCGATGACAAGGTCTTCCGGATCGCGATCCTCGAAGCAGAGAAAGGGCCGTTGCCGCGTCGTTGCCGAGGCGTCGCGGCGGTCTTCACGTGCATCGGGCTCACCGCGGCGGCTGGCGTTAATCCCCAGAACTCGAAAGATGTCGAGCATAGCACCGTGAACGGCGTGGTAGAGGTCACCCGCGGCGCCCCCGGGGATGATGCCGAGGCAGGATGATCGCGTACGTGATTTCCTGATCATGCCAGATCGCGCCACCGCCGGTCGGTCGTCGGACGATCGGTGCGTCGGCGAATCGGGGGTCGTCCTGGGCATCGGCGAGGTGCTGGAAGTATCCCAGGCTCAGCGTCGCCCACGACCAACCGTAGGTGCGCAGGATCGCCGTCGATGGGGCCGAGGCGACCGCGTCGAGCAACGCCTCGTCCAGGGCCATGTTGGCGGGACCGTTGTCGACGCGGTGGGGAATGATGCGGCAGTGCATTGTCATGTCGTCATGTCAACGCGGCCGAGGGCCGCGGTTCTGTCAGTTTGCGGGGGACCAGCGGAGGACCGGCGTCCTCGCCGCGGCCACCTCGTCGGGACGGCTGACCGGGGTCGAATGGGGTGCGTCGTGGAGCACCTGGGGATCTTCCTCGGCGATCGCCAGCAGGACCTCGGCGAATCGCTCGAGCGTCTGGCGGCTCTCGGTTTCCGTGGGCTCGATCATCAACGCTTCCGGGACGATCAAGCGGGAAGTAAACCGTCGGCGCGTGGATGTTGTGGTCGAGCAAGCGCTTGGCGATGTCCATCGCCCGGACGCCCTTCGCGCAGGCCAGCGCACGGGCCGAGGCCACGAATTCGTGCATGCAGCGATCGCCGTGCGGGACCGGATAGACGTCCTTGACCAGCGACAGCAGGTAGTTGGCGTTGAATACCGCATGCTCGGCCACCCCCTTCAAGCCGTCGGGGCCCTGGCTGCGGATGTAGCAATAGGCCCGGACCAGGACGCCGACGTTCCCGAAGAACGACCGCACCCGGCCGATCGACTTCGGCCGGTCGTCGTCGAGGATAGAACGATCCCGTCGTCGCGACGACCGACGATCGGAGCGGGTAGATAGGGGGCCAGGAAGTCACGGACGGCGATCGGCCCCGCACCCGGCCCGCCGCCGCCGTGAGGGCCGGAGAAGGTCTTGTGCGGGTTGTAGTGCATCAGGTCGGCACCCATGTCGCCGGGGCGAACGACGCCCAGGATGGCGTTCATGTTCGCGCCGTCGAGGTACATCAAGGCCCCACGTTCGCGTAGCAGGCCGGAGATCGTGCCGATTTGATGGTCGAACAGGCCGACGGTGTTCGGGTTGGTGATCATGAAGACGGCCGTCTGATCGTCGAGCTTCGCGCGGAAATCGTCGAGATCGACCAGCCCCTGAGCGTTGCTCTTGATCGTGACCGCCTCGAAGCCGGCCAGCTGCGCCGAGGCCGGATTGGTGCCGTGCGCGCTGTCGGGGATCAGAACCTTGGTGCGGCGCTCGGCCTGGTCGCGATAGTAGGCCGCCGCGACCAGCAGCGCGGTCAACTCACCCTGGGCGCCGGCGGCGGGTTGCAGGCTGACGGCGTGCAATCCCGCAATCTCCGCCAGGTCGTGTTGCAGTTCGTGGAGGAGCTGCAACATTCCTTGAATCGTCGCCTCGTCCTGGTAGGGGTGGACTCCCGACATCCCCGGCAGCGCCGCGAGCCGCTCGTTGCGCTTGGGGTTGTACTTCATCGTACACGAACCGAGGGGATAGAAATTGGCGTCGATGGCCATGTTCGACACCGACAGGTTCGTGTAGTGCCGCACGATGTCCAGTTCCCCGAGTTCCGGGAGCGGCGGCGGGCTGTCGGCGCGGTGGGAGGCGGGGATCAGCTCATCGAGCGGCCGTAACGGCACGTCGGAACCCGGCAGCAAGCGGGTGTGGCGTCCCGGTCGACTGGTTTCGAAGAGCAACGACGGGGGATCGAGCTTGTACATGATCGTTCCGGAAGTGCTGAGGTCGCTGCGAGCGGTGGGCGAGAGAGTGAGGGAAATCTCAAAACAGTTGAAGACTACGCCTCGTCGCCGTGGCGATCCACAGACAACTCCACGTCGCCGGGGCTTTCATCCGGTACGACGATCTGATCGGGCCGGAGAGTCAGGACCTGATCGAGTTCGCGATCCCACACGACGATTGAGTTGCCGGCCCGCTTATGTTCGCGGAGGGCGTCGATCACCCCACGATTCATGACGTCGGCGACTTCTTGAGCGCTCGCTGTCCGCAAGTCCAGTTCATTCTTGCCATTGCGACTCATTTTCCAGCCCTCCCTTGCAACTGAGTCCAGAGTTCCAGGTCGTGGATGACGGTTTCTTCGCCCGTTCCGCCTTCCGCAATTATACGCAAACCCGTCGGGGTGGTGTTCTCGTAAACGCTCCAGACGTCCGCAAGCGGCTGGTAGAGGTTGAGGAGGTTTCTCAAACCGGCTTCATAACGCCGTCGAATCGTCACTTCAGGAATGTGGTGGCCTCCCGCTCGAACCCTCCACGAGACACGCTGGATGCAGTAATCCGGGTTCGGCGCCCAGATGAAGCCGAGCCGAAAATGGTAGCCGATCTTCTGAAGTCGTTGGATGCGCGTCGCCAGGGACCGACCGGCCAACGTCGTCTCGACGGCGAAGTCCGCGCGAGTCGCGCTCGAGTTCGTCCATCTGGGCCAGGACGAGTCGGCCGGCCTCGAGATCGGCTGCTCTTGAGGGGTAGCTCGGGAGCGTCTTGGCGACCTCATCCGCGTTGACGAACGTCACGGCCTCCGTCAGCAGGTGGCGGGCGCGGTGGACTTGCCCGCGCCGTTCGGGCCGCCGAGCACGATGACGAGAGGTGATGTCGCCATAACTGGTCCCTCGGGTCACGGGCGACGGACCAGGCCGAGGCCGACGTCACCGCCGAGTCCCTGTTGGACGGCCAGGTGGATGCCGAGCATGGCCACGGCTTCGAGCAGGCGGGCTCGCTCCAGCGGGCCGGCGTCGATCGGGGCCAGGCCGACCTCCTCGACCAGGGTGGAGACGATGCGCTTGGCCTCCGCATCGTCACCGCAGAGGAATCCGGTCAGGGGCCCGAGGCGAACTCGGCGTTGCCCAGGTGGGCATAGCCGACCGTGTTGAACGCCTTGACCACCCGGGCGCCCTTCGCCCAGCGCGCGACCTCCTCGGCCGCCGAGGTCGTGTGGCCGATCTCCAGGCCGGAGAGGTCGGGCCTTGTGGGGGTTGGTGCAGTCGACGAGGATCTTGCCGGTCAGGTCGCCGGCCGCCTCGATGGCGCCCTCGTGACCGGCCAGGGGGTCGCGAGCACGACGACCTCCCCATGCCGCACCGCGTCCCGGTCACGTTCGCGGCGCGGGCCCGTGCCGGCGAGCGGCGCCAGCAGTTCATCCAGCTTGGGATGGCCGGGCTCGGGGACCCCGAAGACGACCTCGTGACCGTGCCGGCCCAGATCCGGCCCAGGTTGCCGCCGACCCGGCCCGCCCCCAGGATGCCGATCTTCATCGCGAGACTCCTCCCGGCCCGTGCTCCAATGCGCTCGTCGGATCGAGCCAGCTCACACCGCGCCCAGGGCGGCCCCGTACGCATCGGCCAGGCCGTCGATCTCCGCCTTCGTCCGTTTCTCGGTCACGGCGACGAGGATGCCGTCGGCCAGCTTCGGGATACCATTCGCCCAGGGCGATGCCGCCGTGGTAGCCGCGGTGGCCGACCTCGGCGAGCACCTCCGGGGATCGGCCTTCGAGCGGACGACGAACTCCTTGAAGAACGGCCCGTCGAAGGCGAGGGACAGCCCCGGCACCGCAGCGAGCCGATCCGGCGGCGTAGTGGGCCTTGCGGGTCGATTGCTCGGCGACCTGCCGCAGCCCCTCGGCCCCAACGCGGCGAGATAGATGCTGGCGCGCAGGGCCAGCAGGCCCTGGTTGGTGCAGATGTTCGAGGTCGCCTTCTCGCGGCGGATGTGCTGCTCGCGGGTCTGGAGGGTCAGGACCCAGCAACGCTTGCCGTGGCGGTCGACGGTCTGGCCGACGATCCGGCCCGGCATCTTCCGGACGAACTCCTCGCGGCAGGCCATGATGCCCGAGGTACGGCCCGCCGTAGGCCAGGGGGTTGCCCAGGCACTGGCCCTCGGCGACGACGATGTCGGCCCCGTAGGAGCCCGGCCGCCGGAGGAGGCCGAGGCTGATCGGGTCGACGCTGACGATCGCCAGGGCGCCCCGCTGATGCGCCGCGTCGACCAGCGGCTCGATGTCCTCGAGCTGGCCGAAGACGTTCGGGTACTGGAGCACGACGGCGGCCGTGTCGTCGGTGATCTCGTCGGCGAGCCGATCCGGATCGACTCGACCGCCCTGCGACCGGCACGGTGACGATCTCAGGTTCGAGGTTCGCCAGGTAGGTCGCCAGGATCCGCCGGTACTCGGGGTGGACGCTGCCGGCGACGACGACCCGGCCCTGCCGCCGGGTAACGCCCGAGGGCCATCAGGACCGCCTCGGCGACGGCCGAGCCGCCGTCGTAGAGGCTGGCGTTGGAGACGTCCATGCCCGTCAGCTGGGTGATGAGGGTCTGGTACTCGAAGGTCGCCTGGAGCGTCCCCTGGCTGGCCTCGGCCTGGTAAGGCGTGTAGGCGGTGAAGAACTCGCCACGGGCGGCGAGCTGATCGACCACCGCCGGGATGAAGTGGTCGTAGGCCCCGCCGCCGAGGAAGCAGGGGCGATCCTCAACGCCGGCGTTGCGCGCCGCGAGGCCACCAACGTGCCGGGTCAGTTCCAGTTCCGACATGGCCGGCGGGACGTCGAGGGGCCGGTCGAGGCGGTATTCGGGCGGGATCATGTCGAAGAGCTGTTCGAGCGAATCCAGGCCGATCGCCCGCAGCATGATCCGCGCATCGTCGGGCGTGTTCAGAATATAGGCCATGTCGTCCTGCGAAAGGTCATGTTCCAGGGCGGGGGGTCGAACCCGTCGCCGGCACGGGGGTGCCTTGATTGTAGGCGGGGGTGAACAGTCACGCCGATTGTGACGAGTCGGGTGCCCGACGCCGCGGCTTGAGTACTGCAACGTCGGCCTGTCCCTTCCGGGCACCGTCAGTGCGGCGAGTCGGTGAGCTGCGCCTCGTATGTCGAGTGGTCCATCAATTTCGCGACGACCGCGGGATCGGCCACCCGCAGCTTCAGCAGCCAGCCCTTCTCATAAGGGTCCTCCGCGAGCACCTGGACATCGTCCTTGACAGCCGCATTGACTTCAAGAACCTCACCGTCGATCGGGGAGTACAGGTCGGCGACTGCCTTGACGCTCTCGACCTCGCCGAAGGGCTTGCCCGCTTCCAGTTCGGCGCCGGGCTCCGCGCGAGAGATCGATGAGAATCAGGTCGGTGAGCTGATCCACCGCGAATCGCGAGATGCCGATGGTGGCGACGTCCCCATCGAGATGCACCCATTCATGGCTCGGAGTGTATCGCAGGGCCTTCGGGTCGATCATGGCCGTTCTCCTTCGGGCCAAGGCCCGACGCAACCGGGCCGCCGTTCCCAAGACCGAGGAGCGGCGACCCTGCCAATGGTCAATCTTCGCTCTTCAACGACGCGGAGAGGTGCCGGTCGCGTCGGTAGAACGGCAACGGGACGACCTCGGCGGGTTCGAGCTGGCCGCGGACGTCCACCTCCAGCCGGGTGCCGATCGTCTCGCAGGCCCGGTTCGACCAGCGCCATGGCCAGGCTCCTTTTGAGGGTCGGGGCGAACGTGCCGGAGGTCACATGACCGACGGGATGGCCGTCGCGATGGACCGCGTATCCCTGCCGGGCGATCCGC
This sequence comes from uncultured Isosphaeraceae bacterium, assembly GCA_963779675.1. GTDB lineage: Bacteria > Planctomycetota > Planctomycetia > Isosphaerales > Isosphaeraceae > CAVZZM01. The sequence continues at coordinate 1,367,869 of CAVZZM010000003.1, read as the reverse complement.
TTGCCGTCCAGGGCCAGGCCGACACGTCGCCGAGCAGGTTGGCCCTTGAGTCGTCGCAGGGCATCGCGACCGACGAATTCACCCTTGTTCAACTTCACGGCCCAGCCGAGGCCGGCTTCGTAAGGGTTGATCGAACCCGAGAGTTCGTGACCGTAGAGCGGCATCGCCGCCTCGAACCGAAGAGTGTCGCGGGCGCCGAGGCCGCACGGGCGGATGCCCTGGCCGTGCCCCGCCTCAAGCAGGGCGGTCCAGACGGCTTCGGCCTGGTCGCGTGGCAGGATCAGCTCGAAACCATCCTCGCCGGTATATCCCGTCCGGCTCGCGAGCCCATCGCCGCCCAGGATCCGGACGGGCGTGCAGTGATAATATTTCGAGGCCATCAGCGGCTCGCCCGATTCGACAACGCGGCCGAGGACATCGGTGGACGACGGTCCCTGCACGGCGATCATCACCGTCGCCGTCGTCTCGTCGTCGAGGGTGCAATCAAACGTGCCCCGGACCTCCTCGAACCGAGCGACGACCGCCGCGCGGTTCGAGGCGTTGCATACCACGACATAATCCGCGTTCGAGGAAACCCGCCTCCGGAGAAAGGCGGTAGACCAGAACGTCGTCGAGGACCCCGCCATCGTCGTTGGCCATCAGGCCGTACTGGATCTGGCCCGGGGACGAGGCGTGCGACCGCATTCGTGGTGGCTCGATCGATCCATGCGGCGGCGTCCGGCCCATGGAACAAGAGCCGGCCCATATGGCCAATGTCGAACAGGCCGGCGTGTCCCCGGACGGCGGCATGCTCCTCGAGGATCGAGGTATACTGGACGGGCATCGACCAGCCGCCGAACTCGACGAGCCGGGCGCCGTGGGCCTGGTGCCAGTCGTGAAGGGGCGTTCGCAGAAAGCTCGGGACCGGACATTCCATACCTCTCGGCAACCGCTGGGCTCAGGGCCGCCGATTGTAGCCGACGAGGCCCGGTCGCGACAAGCGAACCCGACCGGTCACGAATCGATTTCCGATGGGCAGGACGCATGGGTTCGATTACAATGCGGCCGTATCGAAGGTCAGTCTGGCCTGGGCTTTGCATCCTTTCGGAATCGTTTCGACCACTTCCTCCTTCGGAATCGCGAACCCCGTCCATGGGCATTCTTGACTTCCTGATCGTGGCGGGCTTGCTCTTCGCCAACGCCTTCTTCGTCGCCGCCGAGTTCGCGGTGGTGAAGGTACGAACCAGCCAGATTGACCAGCTCGTCGGGCAGGGGAACTGGGCCGCCAAGATCACCAGCAAGTTGCTCGACCGGCTCGACGCCTACCTGTCGGCCTCGCAACTCGGGATCACCCTGGCTAGCCTCGGCCTCGGCTGGGCGATCCATCGTTCGGTGGAACCATTCATCGCGTCGGCCCTGGGGTTCGTCGGGCTCACCGGCAATGTCGTGGTGCAGCGGCACGTCGATCCTGATCGTACCGACTCTCTCATTCCTGTTCGTGACCTTCCTGCATATCTGCCTGGGAGAACTGGTCCCGAAGAGTTTCGCCATCCGGGCGTCGAAGACGGTGGCGTTGTGGACGGCCCCGCCGCTGATGGCCTTCTATTACGTGTTCTTCCCGGTGATCTGGGTCCTCAACAAGGCCAGCGACCTGGTCCTGATCCTGGTCGGTCTGGGCGGAATCGACCAGGCCGAGATGGCTCACACCGAGGAGGAGGTCCGGCATATCCTGGGGGAGAGCACCGCGGGCGGCTACCTGTCCCGCACCGAACGGCGGATGATCGAGAACGTGCTGAACCTGGAAGAGAAGACCGCCCGCCGTGTCATGGTCCCCCGGCCGGACATCGTCTACCTCAGTCTTTCCAGGCCCCTGGAGGAGAACCTTCGCATCGCCCGCCAGGCAGGCCACACCCGTTATCCGCTCTGCGAGGACGACCTGGCAACCGTCGTCGGCATGATCCATGTCAAGGACCTCTTCCGATCCGGCGGCCCCGGCAACGGCCGGCCGGACCTTCGTCGGCTCGCGCGCGACGTGCCGTATCTCCCGGAAACGAAGCACCTGGACGAACTTCTGTTCGAGTTCCAGCGTAACCGGGTCCACCTGGCGCTGTTGCTCGACGAGCACGGCAGCGTCACTGGCATGATCACGCTGGAGAACGTCCTGGAAGAACTTGTCGGCCCGATCCAGGACGAGTTTGACCGCGAGTCTCCCCTGATCAACCCTCTCGGGCCGGAGCGGTTCGAGGTCGATGCCGCGTGCCCGGTGGACGTTCTGGCCGAGCGTTGCGGGGTCCGCGTGCCGGAAACCGAGGCCGAGACCGCGGGAGGGTTGATTCTCGACCTCCTCGGCCGGATGGCGGTCGAAGGGGACCACGTTCAGATCGACGGTCACCGGCTGACCGTCCTGAATGCCGACCCGAGGCGAATTCGACGTATCCTGGTCGAGCCCGCGCCTGGACCAACCGAATCGAGCCCAAACCGAATTCACCGGCACCCGGGTAAGTTCTTTGTGAGAAACGAGATGAAGCGGTCGCTCGGCCGGTCGGGGCCACGCCCTGCCGTTGTCGACGAACAGCCGCGGTCCTCCGGCCCGGTGGTCGGTTCCGACGTTCGAGCAGTCCCTGGCGTGCTCCGGCCGGTCGCCGTTGACCGCCTTGGGGCTGGAGGTGTTCCAGCTCAACCTCGGGAAAATCTGCAATCAGACCTGCACGCACTGCCACGTCGACGCCGGCCCCGACCGCCGAGAGGTCATGAGTCGCGACGACGATGGAACACTGTTTCCGCGCCCTGGAGAACACCGACATCCCGACCGTCGATCTGACCGGCGGCGCCCCGGAGATGAACCCGGACTTCCGCTGGCTGGTCGAGGAGCTCGTCGGACCCTGGGCCGGCACGTCATGGATCGCTGCAACTTGACGATCCTGACCGTCGGCGGCTTCCGGAGCCTGCCCGAGTTCCTGGCCCGGCACCGAGGTCGAGGTGGTCGCCTCGCTGCCGTGCTACCAGGCCCGGAACACCGACGCCCAGCGTGGCGACGGCGTCTTCGAGGCGTCCATCGCCGCGTTGAGGCGGCTGAACGACCTCGGATATGGACATCCCGGGTCGGGCCGGACGCTGAACCTGGTGTACAACCCCAGCCGGCGCGTTCCTGGCCGCCGAAACAGGCATCGATCGAACTGGAATATCGTCGCGAGCTGCGGCACGCTCACGGCATCGTCTTCAACCGCCTGTTCGTCCTCAACAACATGCCGATCAACCGGTTCCTGGAGTTCCTGCTGCGCACCGGCCAGTACGAACCTACATGCGGCGGTTGATCGACGCCTACAACCCCGACGCAGCGGACGGGGTGATGTGCCGGACGACACTCTCGGTCGGCTGGGATGGCCGCCTTTACGATTGCGACTTCAACCAGATGCTCGAAATCTCCCCTGGCCCCGGGCCAACCGCCAGCACATCGCGGAGTTCGATCCCGTTCCGCCTCGCCGATCGGCGGGTCACGACCGGCCTTCACTGCCATGGCTGCACGGCTGGCGGCGGCTCAAGTTGCATGGGCCAGGTTGTCGGATAGCCCTTCGACCTAGACGCCGAGGTCGTTGAGGAGTTCGTTGAGGTGGGTCTCGATCTGACGTCGCCGTCCTGTGGTAGGTGTCCAGGTCGGCGCCGATGGGGTCGTCGATGTCCGCTCCCCGTGGGTCGAGCAGACGGATACGGTCGGCGACCTCGGGGTAATAGGACAGCAAGACGTCGCGGTGGTCCCGGGTCATCGGGACGATCAGGTCGACGCTACGGATCAATTCGGGGGTGATGCGACGACTGGCGTGCCTTCGAAGTGACCCGCCGCGATTCTGGATCGTTTCGATGGCCTCGGTCGCGGCGGGAAGTCCCTCGTGAGCCGCCACCCCCGCGGACATCGGGACGAACCCGCGGCTCGGGACCTCTTCCGGTCGACATTCCAACCGAGTGGCCAGCAGATCGCGGCAAAGCACCTCGGCCATCGGGCTCCGGCAGGTATTTCCCGTGCAGACGAACAGCAGGACCACACCCGCGCGTGCGACAAGCTCCGCGTGATCGACGGCCCCCGGCCTGAGGAGTTCCCAGGAATCGTCCCGCACCCGGACCTGAGTCGGGTTATGCGCGGCCAGGGCCGGGCCGTCGTCGAGCAGCATCTGAGGAGTTGTCTGGCTTAACAGATCATCGGGGGTCGCGATCGGGCCATCACCCTCGGCGTTCGACTCGACGAGAACGAGGGGGCCAGGGAGGAGTTGAAGGATCGCCTGAATCGCGGGGTGATCCGGGCAGCGCAATTGGATCGAACCCCGGGATGCGACCGCCTCCCGCACACTCGACGCCAGTTGAGAAACCAACCCGCGCGTCCCCGATCCGTCCAGGACAAGCGTGAGAGGACCGGGCCAGGAACGTCGGGCGAGTCGTTGGCCAACCAGGGCCGTCTCCGGTGCCCAGTCGGAGAGTTCATCGGGCCCTTGATCACCAGCTGGACCAGGTACTCGTGATCGGCCCTGGCATTCGTCTCAGACACCAGTCGCGAGACCGCAACGGGACAAAGCGCGCTGGCCGTCGAGCGCGTAACCACAATCGGTCGGCAACCCGAGAACTCCCCCCTGGGCGAGACAGGCGACCGCGCGATGCACCACGTCGCGGGGATCATCCGCCCGCGACAGATCAATTCGTTCCGGCGGCGTCAAAGGTTCGGACATCGAGTGATCGGTCGGGGTTGCGAGGAGACGGCGCGAGGTTGCGATCGGCGATACTGTACGCCCTTTCCCAATCGGCGGTCAACCGGCGTTGAACAATCAGGGCTGCATTGGGAGATCAGGGCGAAGGTTCCAGGGGCACCTCAGAGCAGGACCATCAGGCCCGGGACTTCGCGAAGCCGGGCGTAGATCGCCATGACCTGCTGGGGGGACTGGACGGTCATCTCCAGCGTGACCGAGACGTGACGGCCCCCCTGCGTCGTTCGAACCGAGTAATCCAGCTCGCTCGGGGTTGGCAACTCGTCCTGGACGGCGGCGACGACTCGCGACTCAAAGTCGTCCGCGGACGCGCCAATCGCCTTGATCTGGAACGTGCCCGGGAAGGTGTGGTTCGATTCGAGCAACTCAATGGGATCGTGGTCAGACATGGGGCCTTTTCGGATAGATGTGGATGAGATGCGGACTCACAACGAACTTCGAAAGATCCACAAGACGTGGCCGGTGCCCGGCCCCAGGTGAATTCTAGGGCGAGGCTGTCCGAACTCAACACGTCCCCTGATCCCGGATCGGTTCGTTCCCGGGTCGGTTGGACTTGCGGGCGAGGCTCTGTCCGAGCCTCCCCATCCCATTCCGACGGCTTGGCGGGAGCCTCGCCCTCCCGGATGCCCGATCTGGGAAGACCGAGGCGCTCGCCGACCTGATCGGGGCAGGTCTTGAAGCGCCGTCAGGCGTGGTGTCCAGAACTCGAAGATTCCGACGAGAGTGGGACCACGCTCTTTCCGCACGCGAGTTCCATCCGGTAGATTGGGTTCTCCGGCTGTCTCCGAATCAATTCGTCCCGACGAGTGCCACCACGGATGCTTTTCCAGCTCGATGGCGTGACCAAAACCTATGGTCGGCTGACCGCGTTGAACGATCTCACCGTGGGTGTGCCCGAGGGGGCGGTGGGCCTGCTCGGCCCCAACGGCGCCGGCAAGACGACGATGATCCGGACGTTGCTCGGCCTGATCCGCTTCGACAGCGGGGAGCGGGACGGTCCTGGGCATGGACATCCGCCGTCGCCGGCTCGACATCCGTCAAGCCGTCGGCTTCGTGCCCGAGGACGAGTGCCTGTTCCCCGGCGTCGAGGGGATCGAGTTCGTCTCCTACGCCGGGCGAGTTGTGCGGCATGGCCCGGACCGATGCCATGCAGCGTGCCCACGAGGTGCTCGACTACGTCGGTCTGGGCGAGGCGCGCTACCGCAAGGTCGAGTCGTACTCCACCGGCATGAAGCAGCGCCTGAAGATCGCGGCCGGCATCGTCCACGACCCGAGGTTGCTGATCCTCGACGAACCGACCAACGGCATGGACCCCGCCGGTCGTGTCGAGGTTCTGGAACTGTCCCGCGACCTCGCCCACAACAAGGGAATGAGCCTGCTGTTCTCGAGTCACCTGCTGCCGGACGTGGAGGCCGTTTGCGACCACGTCATGGTCATGGGTCGTGGCCGCCTGCTTGCTCAGGGCAGCATCGCCGAGATGACACGTTCGGATCACCGTCTGCTTGAGGTTCGGGTCAAGGGGGACCGGGACGGGTTCGCTCAGGAACTCGCCGATCGAAATTGTAACGCCGAGCCGAAGGACGACCTTCTCCTGATCGAGCTCCCGGCCGGGGCCGGGTCGAGCCTTGTGTGGAACGCGGCCCGGGAGGCCGGTGAACAGGTGCGAATGCTCAAGCCGAGACGAAACACGCTGGAGGAGGTGTTTCTCAAGGCCGTCAAGGAAGCGGTCTGATGCCTCGTCGCACCGATCTCGGGAGCCCGATCCGGATCGGGTTGGCCATGCAGGCCCGTTCCCGAACCCGTGCCCGAAGGTTATTCTGAATAGGGACCAATCTCGCCTTCGATCTCGGGGCCGCGCTCCCCCAGAGGGTTCTTTTCCGCGATAACGGTCCAATATCGGTGCCCGTCGGGCGAACAAGCGACCAGAGGAGGTGCCCCCACCATGTCGTACGGCGGAAGCGGAAGCGCAAGTGCCACCGGGATCCAGGTGACGTTTCTCGACCAGACCGGCGCCAAGTCGGTCAAGGCGGTCATCGCCCATTCGGTCCCGGTCAGCCGGATCTTGCCGAACATCATTACCAAGATGAACTTGCCGACGATGAGTCCCGATGGCCAGCCGATGAGCTACGCGCTGGACCACAAGGAGGGCGGTCGGCGGCTCATCGAGAGCATGACTCTGCCCGAAGCAGCCGTTCGAGACGGCGACCACCTCATCGTCTATCCGGAGGTTGTGGCCGGCTGAGGCTGGATGAGAGGAGGGTGGGGCCATCACGCTGTCGTTCTCCCGAGAGGGGGGCGCGGCCGTCGAGACCGCGATCTCGACGGCCGCGCCCCCCTCTGGCGTTCGGTGGCTTCTGGATTCCCGGACACAACCCTGCCGGGCCCTCGACGATTTCTCGACGAAATTCGTCGCCTGACGGGTGCCGAGCTTGTTACTGTAACGGGGCGACGCGACCGAGATGGGGCGGGACGTGCCGGCCTCCGGCTTCCCCGCCTGTTCCCCACCATCCCACATGGTCTCCCATGGTCCTGCCGCTTGGAGACTCGGAAAAGACCTGCATCACTCCGATCGTCACGTACAGCCTGATCGGGCTGAACGTGGTGGTCTACCTGTTGCAGCTTGTTGAGGGCCCCCGATTCACCACGGCGTACGCCGCGACGCCCTGGGAGATCTTTCATGCGATCGATCTGCCCGCGGGCCTTCCTGAGTTGGAGGAGCAAGGCATCGCTCAGAGCACGGCCGTGCTGCCGATCTGGATGACGATGCTGACCTCGCTATTCCTGCACGGCAGCCCGCTGCACGTCGCCGGGAACATGCTGTACCTGTGGATCTTCGGCGACAATGTTGAAGAAGTGCTGGGGGCCCTCCGCTACCTGGCGGTGTATCTGGCGTGCGGTCTTCTAGGAACGCTCGTCCAGATGACGCTCGATCCGACGTCATTGGTGCCGATTTTTGGGGCCTCCGGCTCCGTGGCCGGGGTGATGGGGGCGTACCTCATCTGGTTCCCGAACCACCGGGTTCGCGTGTTGTTCATCCGGGTCGTGGTCGAGATCCCGGCCCTCTGGGTCATCGGCTCGTGGATCGCGCTCCAGGCTGTGCGCGGGTTGGCTGAGCAGGGCGTGACCAGCGGGGTCGCCTACGCGGCCCACCTCGGCGGGGCCCTGTTAGGCATTGCCGTTGGCCTGACCTTCCGAGACCGCGCGCGTCCGTTCGAAACCCCGGCCTGGGCGCGGCTCCGGCGGTCCAGCGCCGTCGAACCGGAAACCGAACCCGAACCCTGAGCATTGATCTCTCAATGCACGGCCGACGGGGCTCGCCAGGACCAGGGATCAGGAATCCATCGATCGGCCGGGGGCCGCCACGGCTGGCGATCGGAACCGCTCACGATCGTGGCCGAGCATCGCGGCGCCGACCCGTTGCCGACGTCGGCGTTCCAGCCAGCCGCCGATGACCGTTAACGTCAACCACCACGACAGGCCGTGGGCCAGGTAGAACAGGCCGGCGTAGTGGACGGCGAACAGGCCCAGGAAGTAGAACCCGACGGCGGGCACCAGGAACCACAGGCTGAATAGCCAGGACATCGTGGCGAATCCGAAGGTGGCCAGGGTACACCAGGAGGCCTTGAACCAGTCGATCTCCCAGCCGGTGAACTCGTTGTTCGCGGCGAGGTTGAACGACAGGATGAAGAACGTGCCCCAGACCCGCACCACGACGCCGGCCATGCCCGGCTCCCGCAGCCAGCCGGTGCCACAGATCGCCTGCATCGTCGCGCAGACGGCGGCGAATTCCGCGATCCAACTCACCGGGTACGGCCAGTGGGGTAATCCGCCGGTGACCCAGAGTAAGGTTTGCAAACCGAGGAAGGCGACGAGATGCACCACGCCGATCGCCAGCAGGGCCAGGCCCCAGCGGCGCCGGGACGCCACCCGGTCGACCTCGGCCGTCCAGACGGCCCGAAGATCGAGCGAGGTTGGATCCACAGGTCGGCCGTTGGCCCCGTGGCCGTTCGGAGTATGCGGCATGACGGATCAGGCCTGGCTGAGGGTTGGGCCCCACGGGCCTGTCACGATAACTTGTGACATGTCAGCGCCGGGTGGGCTCACGTTTCCGGACAAAGCGAAGCGATTGTAGGGATTGGAGAGGGTGATGCAACAGCAACGCATGGGTCGTTCCGGTTTGAAAGTATCGGCGATTTGCCTCGGGACCATGACCTTTGCCGGCCAGTGCGACGAGGACACAGCCACGGCGATCCTCGACAAGGCGACGGAACGGGGCGTCACCTTCCTCGACACCGCCGACGCCTATCCGATCCCTCCCGACCCGGAAACCGCCGGCCGCACCGAGGAGGTTCTCGGACGCTGGTTGAAGGTGAAGGGCCGCGATCGGTTCGTCGTCGGAACGAAGTGCCGCATCCGGGTCGGCCACGGACCGAACGACGTGGGGCTCTCCCGACGCCACATCCTGTCAGCCTGCGAGGCGAGCCTCCGGCGCCTCCAGACCGACCACATCGACCTCTACCAGGCCCACCTTCCCGACCCCGACACCCCCCTCGACGAAACCCTGCGCGCCTTCGACGACCTGGTACGGTCGGGGAAGGTCCGCTACGTCGGTTGCTCGAACTATCCTGCCTGGCAACTCGCGGTGGCTCTCGGTAACAGCGCGAATCACGACTGGGCCCGCTATGACTGTGTCCAGCCCCGCTACAACCTCTTGTTCCGCCAGATCGAGGCGGAACTCCTGCCGCTGTGCCGCGACCAGGGGGTTGGCGTGATCGCCTACAACCCTCTGGCCGGCGGCTTCCTGTCTGGAAAGTACGATAAGGACGAGCCGCCCCGGCCTGGCACCCGGTTCACCCTGGGCGAGTCGGGCGCTTTGTACCGTGAGCGCTACTGGCAATCCGCCCAGTTCGACGCCGTCCGCGAGTTGAAATCCTATTGTGATGGCCGGGGCCTGAACCTGGCCACCGTCGCGATCGCCTGGGTCCTCGCCCAGCCCGGCATCACCAGCGCCATCGTCGGCGCGAGCCGCCCCGACCAACTCGACACCACCCTCGCCGCCGTCGATCTGACGCTCGACGATGAGGCGATGGACGCTTGTAACTCGGTCTGGTGGTCGCTGCCGAGACGGGACGAGTCGCGTTGAACGTGTTCTTTTACATGGATCGTCAGTCGTTCCAGCCGTTGCCGGAACCGAACACGATCGGTTCCCGCCCGGTCGTCGACTTCCGGACACGAACGAGGAAGCCCGGTTTCAGAGCAGGACCACGAACCCTTCTTGCGCGAAATGGGCATCGTGGGTCAGGGCTTCGGTGATTCCTTCACGCCGCATGAGGTCCATCGAAATACAGTCGACCAGGCTTTATCCCTTGTCCGGACGGGCCTCGTAAAGGCAGAGGCCAGCGACGAATGATCGCTCCGACTGCGGGTGAACGACGAGGGCCGGATCGGCAAGGATGCAACGAACGAAAGTTGCCGCCATGCGCCTCACAGCGGGACCGAACCCCCCGAAATAGGCCAGAACTTCCGACAGGACATCCTGCGTGGTCACAATTTCCAAAGGTCCCAGAGACGGCCCGGCCGCCAACGCGGTGGAATGGCCCTGGTCCTTGTCATTGAGCAGGGCGATCCAGTAATACGTGTCGGCGAACACACGCCTCATGACGACCCCGGACGCTCGGGCGCGCACGTAGATGTAGTGATCGTGCCGGTCGGCCCCATCGGTCGGCAGCGCCTCTCTCTGATCCTGGGGAATGGTCTCACGAAGCTCGGCGGCAACCTCCCAGATCGGCCTCGGGCGGCTCTCGTCGGCCGCGGCGTCATTCGGTTCCGACGGCGTACCGGGGGAGGACCGGTCACGTTCTTCAAGGAGGCGCAAGGCCGTGTCGAGAACCTCATCGGCAGAGTCGTATCGGCCGCTTTCGATCTCGATCCGGATGAACCGCTGCCGGTCGTCTGAGATATGGATGTCCATCGCTCGAACTCAAACCTCGTGCTGAGCTTCCAACCGAACGCTTCGAGATGCCCACCATTGAGGCGTCCGGATCGGGGCAAATTCACCGCGCTGGAGAGATTACCCCAGCAAGGTCGTCATCCCGGCGGTCAGCACGTCGTCGATCTCCGGGTCGGCGAAGGCGACGCTGACCTCGTAGCCGCCGTTGGGGTACTCCTCGGCGGTTGGGATGTACCAGGGGCCGCCGTCGCCATAGGCGGCGGTCGCGACGAAGCGGTCGGGGCGAATTTTCTGGCTGCGTAACTGGTACTCGATGAAGCACTCGGATGGCAGATGGAGCAGGGTCGTCTCACCCAGGTGCAGGGCGCTCAGGACGATCGGTGTGCCCGTTTTGACCCGGCGGAGCCACGATAGCATGTAGGACGGCCGATTGCGGCTGACGACCGGGTTGTTTTTGTCGGCGATCTGGGCGGCCAGTTCCGCCTCGTTCAGAATGGAACGAGGCGGCGGCAGCACGTCGAGCGTCTTCCAGACCACCGAGTCGATCGGCTCGGGCGTCAGTTCCGCCTCGGAACGGAGAATGCCATCGAGGATGCGCTGGGTGAGGATGGGCCGCATCTCCTTGGACCCGTCGTTGTACTTGCCCGCGGCGATGTTGCCCGCGCAGCCGGTGAAGTAGATGTGATGGCAACCGGGTTCCTGGGCCTGCCGGCGTTTGCGGGCCAGACCGACGAAATCGCTGCTGACCCGCCCGTCGCCGTAGTAGCTCATCGGGTGGGTGGCGTAGTAATGCAGGGCGACGACCTTCTCATCGCCGTTGTACAGGGCGACGGTGCGTAGCCAGGGGTCGATGAGCCCCTCGGGCAGCGCTCGCAGTTCGGGATCGCTGCAGGCGCTGCCACGCATCTTGAGGACCGTGCCGGAGGCGTCCCGCATGACCCGGCGGTTCCCCGCCACTTTCTCAACCCGCCCCGTGCCATTGGCGATTCCCGTGACGCGACGGGGCTTGCCGACGGCCTCCGCGACGGCCTTGCGTCCCGCGTCCAGACATCGGCGGTAGAAGTCGAGTTCGACGATGTCGGGCAGGTCCCCCTGGGCGGCGACGATGCGCTCGGCCTCCAGGCAGGCAAACGGGGCGTTGTGCTGGTGGATGCATTGCACGGCGACGCGGTCGGGCGTCGTGCCGGCCGCCTCGGCTAGCGCCTGACGCCACTGGACATGGGCGTCATTGAGCAGGCCGGTCCAGTCTACGGCGCAGATGACGATCGGGTCGCCGGCGCCGAGCAGCACGAACCCGATGGCCTCCAGCGGGTCGTCGACCGCCACGACCGGCTTGATCCAGCCTCCACAGCACGGGTGTCCCACTGGTGGGGTCACGTCGAACCGGAACGGCGCGACGTGCAGGTCGCCGGCGCCGCTCGTCGTCTCGTCCCCCCGCGCAACACCGGCGGTCAGCCCCCAGCCTACCGCCGAGGTCGCCGCCAGCCGTCCCAGGAACTCCCGTCGCTGAATCCTGTCGCTCATCGCGGTCCCTCTAACGTGCGATCACGGCAATTTTCGATTGGCGAGGGCCCAGAGGCCCTCCGTCAATCCACCTTGATGACAGCACGTTTCATCGTACCGCCGGTTCGACGTCGCCAACAGGGGGGTAGTTGGAGAGTTGAGCCGCCGATGACACCGAATCGGCCAGGGTGTGGGTGATCGATTCCGGGAGACGAAATCAATGGCCATAGCGTAAGGGTTCGCCCTCGATCCAGGGGCGATAGGTGTTGCAGAAGTCGATGCGGTCGCCGAGGCTCGGGTGGGTCGACCGGAGAATTGTGTCAAGCCGACCCGGTCGGGGATGGCTCAGGTTCTCGCGCTGGAGGGCGACGAACGCGGAGGCCGCGGCGTGGTTGTCGCGGGTCAGCTCGAGAGCGAATCGATCGGCCTCGAATTCCATGTCTCGGCTATAGGCGTAGCCGATCGGCACCAGGACCAGGGCCGCCAGCCGGGCGGCCACCAGCAGCAGGGGCAGCGTGGTAACGTCCGCCAGGCTATCGACTTGCAGCCGGACGCCGAAGCGGTGCAGGGCCGTAGCCCAGTCCATTGCACCGCGAACAGGCCGGCGAGCGTCAGGAGCGACGTCACCAGCAGCCCTCGCGCAACGTCGCCGCGCACGTAGTGTCCAAGTTCGTGACCAACCACGGCGAGCACCTGGTCGTCGTCCAGAGTCGCCAGCAAGGTGTCCCACAGTACGATCCGTTTCGTGCCGAGGAAGCCGGTGACATAGGCGTTGACTGCCTTCGTGTCGCGGCTCTTATCAACCACGTACACTTCGGCGCCACCGACCCCGGCGCGGTCGGCCAGGGCGAGGATGCGGGTTTCGAGGGCCGTGTTGCGCATCGGGCCGAAGTCGTTGTAGAGCGGGTCGACGACCACTGGCTTCACCATCGCCATGAGGAACCCGATCGGCACGGCCAGCGCCTCCGCCCACAGCCACCAGCGCCGGGGGCTCCAGCGGATCAGGACATACAACCCCCAGACAACGGGGACCGTCAGCGCGAGCCCGACCCCCAGGTCGATCGTCCAGAGCCTCAGCCACGCACCGGGGGACTGGTTCGACAATCCGTAGGCGTGCGGTCGGACGAACCCGGCGTAATACGACAGCGGCACGCTGGCGACGGTCAACAGCACGAGGAACAGCACCACATAGACCGCCACTGCCAGCAACCAACGACCGGCGCCAAGCGCCTTCGACCACCGCCCGGGGGCCGTCGATTCAGTCTCGGGTGTCGGCACAACTCGACGAGCCACGTGCCACGAAGCGTTGCGAAGTCGCGTCGAGAGCCCGGTGGCCAGCACGACCGCCGGCAGCGTCAGGCCCCACAGTCGGGCGACGAGCCAGATCCAGCGGCCCTCCCGGTGGTACCGGATCGCCTTGGCGGTCGGTTCCGGCACCGCGACCGGCTCGAAGCCGTCGCCGGGTGGTTCGTCGACCGCGCCGCCGAGCAACTCGATCGCTTCGGTCGTGGCGTCCACCGGTTCCGGCGACGCGGCCCTCCCCAGGCCTCCCATTACGGCCGCCAGCCCGAACACCAGCACCCCGATGGCCGTTCGCCGGGCTCGGTCCCGCCAGCCCGAAGCGAGCGAGCGCGGAGTGGCCGCCAAATGTCTGCCACGGCGGCAGTTGTCCAGGACGGTTGCGGGTCGCGGTTGATCGGCACGTCCCTGTTGCGTTGCCATCCGTCCTCCTTCGACGCGTCAGGAGATGCGGTGAGGGGGTTCCTGGCGAGGATGGGCCGGAGTCGTGGGAGGGGGGCTACCGTCAGCCTCGTCCACCTCAGGTGGCGGGACGACGCGGGCCAACGACCAGATCAGGCCGAGGCTCAGCAGGGCGCAGCCCCCGATCGCACCGGCGGCGACGTACCAGGCCAGGTTGTACTTGCGGGCAAGGGTGCCGGCGTTCGTTTGCTGGACGATCAACCCTTGATCTTTGAGTTCTTGCTCGTATTGCTCCAGTCGCGACGCGCTGGCGTCCAGCTCCTTTGCCAGCTGTTCGGTCCTGGCCTGCGCGGTAGCGAGCTGTTTTTCCCGATCCGAACGTTCGATCATGAGCGTGGTGGCGGACTCGTTGAGCGCCGCTTCACGGGTTTGCGACGCCTGCAACTCGCGTCGTGAGTCGTTGCGCCTCGGCGACCACCTGCTCGTAGCGCTTCACGAACGACTGCTGCCCGTCGCCGACACGGACGTCATGCAGCAAGGCGTCAAGCGCCTGCTCCTTGGCCTTGAGCCGGGCGGCGTCGACGTCGTCGGCCCGCGCGGTGACGGCCCTCTCCAGGCTCCGGATTGCTTCGGCCTGGTCCTCAACGGTGCGGTGCAGACTGTTGAGCCAGAGCCCGGCGGCCAGGATCAGGACGCCCAGCGCGGCGCCGAGCAGCACAAGGGCGGCGGCCCCTTGCGACGCCGAGCCCGGCGCCGTGAAGACGGTCGGTTGCGGTCGGTTGAGCATGGCGATCAGTTGCGCCTCCAGCCGCGGGGACAGTCCACTCAAGCCCGCCTCGCCGGCCGCGACGGGCACGTTCTCCAGGTCGTTGGCCAGTCGGGCCAGGGTGAGCCGTTCGCCCCGGCCGGCGGCCAGGTGGAAGCCACCGAGCAGCTCTACCTGGCCGTCGCGCCACTGGAAGAACCCCCGCGTCAGGCGGATCGGGTCCACCACGTAGGCGACCTGAAGCGGCTGGGCGAAGAAGTGGTGGTGGATGAACAGGTCATGGCTCGAGAGAAAGATGCCGAAGTCCGGGTGCGTGTGATACCAGCCGACGATGTCGAGGTCGGGGAACCGCGCATCGCGTTCGCGGGTGATCTCTTCCCAGGAGTCGTGCGTGTAGGTGAAGCTCGCCTGGGTGTTCTCGTAGTGCCGAGCTTCGAGCGCTTCGGTGATCCAGACGAATGGCCGGCCGTCGCGCTCGTCGACGCACTCGAGCCCCAGCAAGATGCCGCCCAGTTCGACCGTCGTGTCACTCAGAGCGTGGCGCTCGATCCGGTCGGCCGGCTTCCGATCAAGATAGATCGGCAGGTCCTCGTGCGTGGGCGTTCCACAGGCGATCACGGCCCGCGCTGGGTCGCGATCCGGCCGACGCATTCGCTTCGGCTCGCGGTAGGTCACCTCGTCGAAGACAATATCGTCGGTGCTCACGGCCGATCGCCCTGCTGTGGCGGATGGGGCTGGGGCGGTTGCGCTTCGGCGCACGGGCGGCCTCCTGCTGCAACCGTTCGACGAACGCCGCGTGCTCGGGAGCGGCGACCCCCTGCTGCGCGACGACCAGTACCCGGGCGAGGTCGCCGGAGATCAGGGCCGCCGGGTCGAGCCAGAGGCCGGGGAAGACCTCAGAACGGTAGAGCCCATCGGGGCCGGGTTCGAGCCGCTCGTAGTCCGTGTCACGGAGGACGAACCAGTCGATCGCGGCGTCGCGCGTCCGCCAGACGATGTAAACGCGGACGCCGTTGCGACGATAGACCCGGAACTTCTGGTGGAGGTCGATGCTGACACTGCTGGAGGCGACCTCGACGATGAGGTCCGGGGCGCCCTCGATGTAGTCGTCCTCGGAGATCCGAGCCTGACCGCCATGTTCCGGGAGCACGAACAGGAAAACGTCCGGCTGAGGCATGTTCTCCATGTCGAGGCGGATCGAGCCGTTATCGCCCGCATCGAGGCCGGGTGTCGCGGCGAGGTACTGGATTAACCATCCACCGACGCGGGCGTGGGGCGAACCGTGCATCCTGTGTGAAACTGGCGATGGCATGTACACGACCCCTTCGATCAGTTCCGCCTTCTTCAGCCCCGGCATCGCGTCGTAACGCCGTTCGAACTCGGCGCGTGTGAGGTGGTCGCCATTCTCCAGCGGCGGGACCGCCTCGACGACCGGCTCCGGTTCGGGCGCGGAATCGGGTGGGTCGGGTGGTCGTCGACATGGTTCAGGCCCTCGGTGGTTTCCCGGAGCGGACGGACTCGCGATCTCCGGCCAGCAGGAAGAAGCCGGATTGCTCTCCGCCGTCGACCCGCACGATATCGTAAGGGGGGACGCCCACCTCCGCCAGCACGCGGCCGGCCAGGGGCGAGCCTTCCTCGACGGCGCTGAGGATCTCGGGACGAGCCGGCTCGCGGCAGTTCGGGCAGACGGCTTCGGTCATCGCGACATGCGTTCGGGGACGATACACGTCGGCCCGCCAGTCGCAACGGGGGCACTCGACGGCCGCCACGATGTCGCGGTCCAGCGCCAGGGTCAGGGGGCCGGAAAGGCCCTCGCGTGCGGCCTCGAACAGTGCGGCGACGGTCGCCTGGTGGCCGATGGGCAGGGGGATCGGCTCGGGGTAGTGTTCGTGGCTGAGGCAGTCGTCGCGGAACGGGAGCTTCGTCGTGTAGAACTGGTTGCCGACGCCGTTGAAGACCATCGCAGAACCGGCGGCCACCGGCAGGCCGTGGATCAGCTTCAGGGCCTCCTGGACCTCCAGGGCCGCCATCATTGAGGCGATCGTCGGCGCCGTCGGGACCTTCCCCGCCAGGATGTCCTCGCGTCGTAGCAGGGGGCAGGAATATCGTAGGTTCATCAGCTCGTAGTCGCGACGGGTCATCGCGCACTCATAGCAGGCCGAGTCGGGTGGGACAAACACCTTCACGACCCCCTGAATCTCCTGAATGCCGGCGTCGACCCAGGGCGTGCCGACCTTCCAGCACTGGCGATTGACCCACAAACGGGCCTCGCGGTTGTCCAGGCAGCCGATGACGACGTCCACGTCGGCGAACAGGCCGAGGCCGACGTCGGTGATGACGTCGCCCCGGATCGGGTGGACCGCCACGTCCGGGTTCAGCTCCCGGGCCCGCTCGGCGACGACCTCCGCCTTGCCCCGGCCGTCGTCCGAGGCGCGGAACAGAACCGAGCGCGAGAGGTTCGACGGCTCGACGGTGTCCAGGTCGATCAGGTGGATCGTCCCGACCCCGACCAGGGCCAGGTTCTTGACCGCCTCGTTCCCCAGCGCCCCCGCACCGACGACCAGCACCCGCGCCGCGGCCAGCTTCTCCTGCCGCCACCAGGGAATCAGCCGCAATCGGCCGTAGCGGTCATCGTCGTCGATGACAAGGCGGTCGGCGCCGGCGTCGGGCAAGTTCGCGTCGGGGATGGACTGCTCGGACATCCGTTCCTCATTCAATCGAGGAGGTCGTCGGAGATGGGCTTCGCCTTCCTGGCCAGCATCTCCCACTGCTGGCTCGCGCCGTGCAACATCAGGACGGCACACATCGTCATGGCCATCCTCACGCTTGACGGATTGGTAATGTCCAGTTAGGAGATAGACCGGCAGCGGGCCAAGCAGTCGCGAAGACGAGGCACAGCATGCCCATCGCCATGACTCTTCGACCAGCGGATGACCGGCCGCCCGTCCTTGAGTTCCACCAGATTGTTGCGAAGGTCCATTCGATTTCCCTGGTTCGTGGCCGCGGCATGCTCATTCCAGGAAGATCATTTCCTCTTCGGGAGGCGGCGACTGGTCCCGGCCCTCCGGATCGGCAAGGTTGACCTCCAGGTCGAGAATGACGATCGACTCGCCCTCGGCTAATCGACGAGCGGCATCGGACTTCGAGCCCTCCGTTCCAGGGTGGTTCGCCACCGCCGCCTCGGTATTGTGTTCGACCGCCTCGACCGTCGTCGATTGGGATGCTTCTGGCCTTGGCGCCTCCTCGATCTCGACCCGGCCGCGGGCGATCCGCAGGTCGCGCAGGGGGCGGGCGTCGGTCGGGAAGACGAAGCTGGTCTGGTTGGCGGCCCAGAGGGCCGCGTCACGGTTGTACGGGCTACGGATGTCGTAATTGTGGTATCTCGCCATGTCCCAGAGCATGTTGCACAGGTCGTCGAGGTGCAGGCTGGGGACCCAGTGCGTGCCGTAGCCGCCCAGGCAGACGAGGCCGATCTCGGAGATGTTCGGATGGTAGATCGAGCTCAGCCAGCGCAGTTCGGGCATGGTCCGCGGGTAGGCCGAGCCGAGCTTGACCTCGACCTCGTGCTGGTCTCGGAACTTGACCTTCCCCTTCTCTCGTGACAGGCTACGGCCGCGGAACTCGATCAGGTAACGGGTTGCCGGCGTGCCGAAGGTGCGGAAGCTCAGGATCGAGCTGTCCTGGGCCAATCGCTCCATCGCGGCCAGGTCCGACCGCAATCGGCGCATCTGAGGAGATTCATACATGATGCGTCAGCCTCCGCGAACCGCCGGTCCGAGTTGTCGAACGAGGTGAACCGAATCAGACGACTCCATGATAGCACGTCCCGAGAACGCCGTGTAGCGGCGTCACGCTCCGCGGGAGGTCGATCGGCACGCACCTCGGGATATTGCCTGGCCGCGTCGCCGATCAATCGCCCGACGGGTCGGTCTCGTACGGCCTGAGTTGATAGTGCGTGTACTTGTCGGCGCGGCCCCGGGCCTGCTCGACGGGGTACTTCCGGGCGGCCTCCGCGATCTTCTCACGCAGAGCGGTGGCCAGGTCGATCCGGCAGACATCGGCCAGCCGAAGGACCAGCCAGAGACAGTCGGCCAGCTCGTCCGATACCTCGCGATGGGCGGCCGGGTCGGCCAGGTGGGCCTCGATCTCGGTATCGGTGCGGTAACGGAAGTGCTCCAGCAACTCACCAACCTCGCAGGTCAGCGCCACGCCGAGGTCCTTGGGGTGGTGGAACTGTTCCCAGTCCCGCTCCCGCGAGAAGTCGAGCACCCATTGTTTGAGCTGGCCGACGGTGGTCTCGGGGTCGGTCATGGCGGCTGGGGCCTCAAAAGCGGAGATTCAGGCGGGGCCCGCGGCGTCCCGCCCGCCGGCGCGGTCGATCCGCTCGCGGACCCAGGCGCGGAAGAGGCGACGCCAACTCGTCACATCCAGTTCCAGCCCGCGACCCGCCCAGCCGACAAGATCGTGTGGCTCAACGACGGGGAAGTAGGGACTTCGTTCGACGAGCTCGTATTCCCTGTCGTCGGTCAGGCGGAGGATGCGGAGAACGGAGCCGTCGAAGCGCCACAACTCGGGCACGCCCAGGGCGGCGTAAATTCCCTCGCGTTCCAGGTCGCGCCGAGTCATGTCGATCTCGACCGCCAGATCGGGGGGGGATCGGTACGGAAGTCGATCGTTTGCGACTTGCGTGTCACGAGGGGGCCATTCTCCAGATAATAGCACTCGTCGGGCTCGAGCCCGCGCCCGAGATCCTCGAGACGAAAGGTCGTCGATCCCCAGGACCAGATCGGTCGGTCGCACTCCTCGGCCAGAACCTCGGTGATGCGGGCGAAGAGTCCCTTGAAGATCTCGTGTTTCGGAGAGAGTGTCACGAGTTCCATCTCCCCGCGGTCGTAGGTGACGCGGACGCGGCTGTTGCCCGCGGCCTCAAGCAACGCCTCGTAGGCCCGCCAGGTGACACCGCTCATGCGGAAATGCTGGCCCGGGTCCCGGAAGAATAGCAGACGTTCGGTCGAGGCCGTCGCCATGTGCTGATCCTGCTCGTGAGGGCCGAGGTGTGGTCGGTCAGACCTCGAAACTCTGGAGCGGTTCGGGGATGACGACCTCGCTCTTGACGTGCGGCTTGAGGACAGGCGCGAGCGAATCCAGCGACTCGGGCTCGCCGTGGACGAGGAAGGCGTGCTCGATGCCGCCGCCGGTCTGCTCGTACCACCAGGCCAGGTCGTCGCGATCAGCGTGGCCGGAGAAGCCGTCGAGCACGTAAACCGCCGCATTGAGCTCCTGCCACTGGTCGAGGATCTTGACCTTCTCGTGTCCCTCGGCCAGCGCCCGGCCGAGCGTCCCCTCAGCCTGGTAGCTGACGATGACCACGGCGTTGTCCGGGTCCTCGACCGTGTGCCGCAGGTGGTGCCGGACCCGCCCCGCCTCGCACATGCCACTCGATGCGATGATCGCGACCGGCCCGGCGACGTGGTTCAGCCGTCGCGAGTCGTCCCAGCCGGCGCAGAAATGGACGTGGTCGTTGCCGAAGTACTGCGGGTCCTTGTCCATCAACCGGCGGGCCAGGGGGGTGTAGGCGTCGGGGTGCGCACGGTGAATCTCGGTCAGCCGGGACGCCAGCGGGCTATCGACGAATACCGGGATCGGCGGCACCTTGTGCAGCGCGAACAACTCCTGGAAGCAGTAAACCATCCGCTGGGTCCGCCCCAGGCTGAACGCCGGGATTACGATCCGTCCCTGGAGCCGCGAGGCCCGCGCCACGATCGCGTGGAGTTGCTTGATCAGCTTGTCGTACGAGTCGAGCGTCTTGCTGCCATACGTGCTCTCGCTGACCAGCACGTCGATGTTCTGAACAGGGGTCGGATCAGGCAGCAGGCCCATGCCGCGACGGCCGAGGTCGCCGGTGAAGACGAACCGGCGCGCCTGGCCTCCTTCCTCGAAGTCGAGTTGGACGATCGCCGAGCCGAGGATATGCCCCGCGTCGAGATAGGTCATCAGCACGCCGGGCACAATCTCCGTCGGGCTGCGGTAGGGCAGCCTGCGGAGGCTTTCCAGGACCATCTCGACGTCGTGCGGCTCGAACAGGGGGTCGGGGGCCGTCTCGTTGGGATCGCGCAGGGCGGCGTGACGCGCATCCTCACGCTGGATCCGCGCACTGTCTCGAAGCATCATCCCGAGGATGTCGCCGGTGGCCGGAGTGGCGTAGATCGGTCCGTTGTACCCGGCGCGTACCAGGCAGGGCAGACGCCCGATGTGGTCGTTGTGGGCGTGCGAGACAACGACGGCGTCGAGCGACCGGGGGTCGAACGTGAAGTTGCGGTTCGGGCTGTCTCGGCTGATGCGGTCGGCATCAAAGAGCCCGCAGTCCAGCAGTATCCGGTGCGCGCCAATCTCCAGCAGGTGGGCGCTGCCTGTAACCTGCCGGGCTGCTCCATGAAACGTGATGCGCAACCGACAACCTCCCTCGCTGGAGGACGCGAACGGTCCCCGATCCCGACCGCGCCGGCGACCGTCTGGCCGCAGCCGGCCAACCGGGCGAGGGGGGTAAAAAGATTATGGCCGCCGATCGTGCGGGGCCTTCACAATATGGCTATCCTGCCAGGTTCAGCGGAATCGTTCAAGGGACGCCGATCGCGATTGATCGATTGCGTTCTGTGGCGTAGGATTTGCTAGGGTCTGCGTGGCCGATCGAGCCGAATCCCGGAAGCCCACTTCTCTGGCCGCCGGACCAGGACCACCTCGTGTCGAAACTGGGTGAGGAGCACCCGTTATGACGCGCCGCGTTCCCGAAAGCCATCCGCTGCATCGGCTGTTCCGAGGTTTGACCGAACACACGTTCCTGACAGAACTTGGGATCGGTGATCCTCGTCTAGTCGGCTACGTGGCGAGCCTGCTCGCCCGTTTCGTGCCGACCGAGAACATCTTCCAGATCCGCGACCGTCAGGGGAGGCAGCTCTCCGAGGTCGCGGCGATGATCGCCGAGGCCGAATCGGCCGGCGATGACACCCGACGTCGCGAGTGTCACCGTCACGTCGGTGACTTCACCCTGTTCTGGACCGGCGTGTTCCCCGAGGCGCTCCCGGCCCTGCGGACGAGCTTGTCGGCCGATCATCTGGTGGACTACCAGCAGCAGGGCAAGCGGTCGTACTACCTCGCCAGCACCTATGCGGGCGATGACGACGCCCCGGTGTATCGACGCCTCAGCGCCGAGTTCGAGTTGTGCGCCTTCGGCCTCTCGAGAGTGCGCAAGGAATGGGAGACGCTGCCCTCCGCCGAGGCAGGCGATGGACCCGCGCCGATCGTGGCACTCTGAGCGGGGAAATTTTTTTTAAGACACCGACAACTCTTTTACGGTGGGATGGGAGACGACGGAATTCCATGATGACAGACGACTTCTGTCGTCTCTGATCCCACCGTTGTAGTGTTTGCCGGTCGAATAAAACCTTCCCGTAGGCCCCAGACGCGGAGGAACCCCCCGCGGGTCACGCGATGCGGCTTCGCCGCTACACGACCTTCCCCCTGGAGGGGCGGTTCGTGTCGTGTTACGCTACGACTGACCTGGCAACCGTTTCCGGCGAAGCGGGCGGATCGCTGCGCCGGCACGGGAGAGGTTCTGGGGGTTTTCTGGTCGGGAGAACCATGGACGAGACGCATCGCTATCGCCTCGATGACCTTCGCCGGCACGCCGCGGCGGTGGGCGCGGCGGCCGGCCTGGCACGCGACCGCGCCGCGGCCCTCGCCGGTCACTTGCTCTGGTACGACGCCGCATGCGCGGCCCATCTGGGCATCCGCCTGCTTCCGGAATGGCTCGACCGGATCGAGCGGGGCGAAGTCGACCCTCATGCCGAGGCGCGGATCGGCCACGAACATCCCGCCACGGCACTCCTCGATGGTCGCAACGGCTTGCCTCCGCTGATCTTGTCTCACGCCGCCCGGGTGGCGGGCGAGAAGGCCCGGGAACTGGGTGTCGGGTTCGTCCGGGTCGGCAATATCCAGCCGGTCGCCTCAGCGGCAGAGATCGCTGCTGAGCTTGCAGTCGGGCCGACCGTCGCGGTTGTCCTCGGTCCCCGGCCCTCGTGGACGCTTGCCCTGCCGTCGTCCGAGGGCCTACCCGCCGTCTTCGATACCGGCCTGAATGCCGACGGTGCGGATGAGTCCGTGTCCCGCCCATCCTGGGTTGATGCCATCGCTCCCTGGGCGTTCGCGCTGGTCCCCGATGGCGACTGGCTCATCCTGGCCCTGACCGTCACCACGCTCGAACCGCTGGCGACCTTTCACGACCGGGTCGGCGCGTCACTGAAATCTAGCGATGCCATCGGTGCACTGCGGCCCGACGCCTGGAGTGTTCACCGTCGCAAGGCCCGCGAGCACGGCGTTCCTGTTGATGCCGACACCCGCGCCGCCCTTCGCCGACACGCCGAACGGCTCGGAGTCACGCCGCTAGGTTAATTCACGGAATGCCGCATGGCCCCTAGCCCATGACCGCTGCCCGAAACCTCAATGTGTGCTTGGCCGCTGGTCGTGTCGCTCCCGGAGAGAATTGCCCCTATCTGATTCCAGAAGCGCGTTTGGTTTGGTGGATCTGGTATCGGGGATAGGCCAGGCGGGACTCGATCAAGGCGATTCCAGAACGAACGATCCTCGAAAGACCAGACATGACCACGAAGGAGTCGACCGCGATGCGACGACAGATCTGCTTGCTGGGAATCGGCCTGGCCCTTCTGGTCCCCATCGGCTGCGACAACCCGGAGTCTCGTGAGGCCGGGGAAAAGATTGGGGACGCCGCCACCGCGACCGGATCGGCGATCGAAGCCTCGGCTGAAGAGGGCGTTGAGCAAACCGGGGCGGCTCTTGAGGACCTCGGCGGCCGGATGCAGGACTCGGTGCAGACCCCCGAGCCCTGATCGCTCGAGCCCCGACACGCGCCCGGGGGATGCCTCCCGACCCTGTCCACGTCCCTTGTTCCCATCACCTGATCAACAAGGCTCGACCCCGGACGAAGATCAGGACGAGGGCCAGGTGTCTGAGAACCGGGGGGGCTTGCACTCTCCAAACCCGGAATGAGGGACGAGCTCGTGATGAACCCGAACGCACAGCGTGCCGACTCCCTCTCTCCCGAGCAGGTGCAGATGTTCCTCGCCGGGTTGTCGGGCCTGGCGCCGGAGGAGGTGCGCAAGGCGAAATTGCTTTATCTCCGCAACGCCGTCTCGGAGTACCGCGCGCTGCGGCAGGGGGTTTCTGGGTTCCGGGTGGCCCAGGGCTGCTTTGCGGTGATCCCGTTCTTCTGGCCGATCCTCTGGGCCCAGAACCGCATGATCGGCTCGCAGATCGGACCTGGCCCGCGAGCGGATCAAGAACGCCATCGACGTCTGGCGGGATGATCTGAAGGGCGAGCAGTTTGACCTTGGCGACGAGGTGCTCACGGCCTGACCTGCCCCGAGGTCGCGACGGAGCTGATCTCGCCCCGAGACGCGCCCTTTCGGGTAAAACAGGCGACCCGGAACGCTCCGGTGTGGGGTCGTGGCTGGGCCGTCGGGACGGGGATCGTCGAGGATGCGGCATGGGTTGGGATGCGTGG
Source organism: uncultured Isosphaeraceae bacterium (assembly GCA_963779675.1). Lineage (GTDB taxonomy): Bacteria > Planctomycetota > Planctomycetia > Isosphaerales > Isosphaeraceae > CAVZZM01. The sequence goes on along the minus strand of CAVZZM010000003.1, from coordinate 1,343,642 downwards.
TTTAGTCTGGGCGTGGTCGCCGTCGTGGTCGGGACGCTCGTCTTCACCCGGGTCGCCGGCCGACGTCGTGCTCATCGGCGGCGTCGCGCTCCTGATGCTGGTCGGCATCCTGACGCCCGAGCGAGGCGCTGGCGGGCCTGTCGAACGAGGGCATGGTGACCGTCGGCGCCCTGTACGTGGTCGTGGCCGGCCTGCGCGAGACCGGCGGCATCGCCTGGCTCGTCCAGGCGGTGCTCGGACGGCCGCAGTCGCTGCTCGGCGCCCAGGCCCGGCTGATGGCCCCGGTCATCGCTGATGAGCGCCGTCCTGAACAACACGCCGGTCGTGGCGATGCTGATCCCGGCCGTCAGCGACTGGGCGAAGCGGAACCGGCTGCCGGTCTCGAAGCTGATGATCCCGCTGAGCTACGCGGCGATCCTGGGCGGCACCTGCACGCTGATCGGCACCAGCACGAACCTGGTCGTCTACGGCTTCATGATCCGCGAGGTGCCGGACCGGAGCCGGCCCTCGGCATGTTCGACATCGCCTGGGTCGGCGTTCCCGTCGGCGCTGCTCGGGCTGGCGTACATCCTGCATCTTCGGCCGCTGGCTGCTGCCCGACCGCGGCCGGCGGCGCCGCCGTGCTGGCCGACCCGCGCCAGTACACCGTCGAGATGCTGGTGCAGCCGAACAGCCCGCTGGTCGGCAAGACGATCGAGCAGGCCGGGCTTGCGGCACCTCCCGGGCATGTTCCTGGCCGAGATCGACCGCGACGGGCATGATCCTGGCGGCCGTCGGCGCCTCAGGAGATCGCTTCGGGCCAACGACCGGCTGGTCTTCGCCGGCATCGTCGAGTCGGTCGTCGATCTCCAGAAGATCCGCGGCCTGGAGCCGGCGACCGACCAGGTCTTCAAGCTCGAACGCGCCGCGCGCCGACCGGGTGCCTGATCGAGGCGGTCGTCTCGAACACCTGCCCGCTGGTCGGCCGGAGCGTCCGCGAGGGCCGGTTCCGCAACTTCTACGACGCCGTGGTCATCGCCGTGGCCCGCGACGGCGAGCGGATCAAGAAGAAGATCGGCGACATCGTGCTCCGCGCCGGCGACACCCTGCTGCTGGAGGCGCATCCGTCGTTCGTCGACCGCTGCGCAACTCGCGCGACTTCTTCCTGGTCAGCCAGGTGGACGACTCGAACCCGCTGCGGCACGACAAGGCGTTCATCGCCCTGGCGATCCTGGTCGGGATGGTGGCGGTCGTGGCCCTGGAGTGGATCAGCATGCTCAAGGCGGCGATGCTGGCCGCCGGGCTGATCCTGATGACCCGCTGCTGCTCGGCCCGCGTCGGCGCGGCGGAGCGTCGACTGGTCGCGTGCTGCTGGTGATCGCCGCGTCGTTCGGCCTGGGCAGGCGCTCACTGGAGAAGACCGGCGCCGCCGACGTCGTCGCCCGGCAACCTGATCGGCCTGGCCGGCGCGCAGCCCGTGGGCCGTGCTGGCGGTCGTCTACGGCGTGACGATGCTCTTCACCGAGCTGATCACCAACAACGCCGCCGCCGCGCTGATGTTCCCGATCGCCCTGTCCACCGCGCAGGGCCTGGGCGTCGAGCTTCATGCCGTTCGCCATCGCGATCATGATGGCCGCCTCGGCCAGCTTCTCGACGCCGATCGGCTACCAGACGAACCTGATGGTCTACGGCCCCGGCGGCTACCGGTTCACCGACTACTTCCGCGTCGGCATCCCCCTGAACCTGACCATGTGGGTCCTTACCACCATCCTCGCCCCGATCATCTGGCCGTTCCATGGGTCGTAATCGGCCGGCAGCCTGATGGCCGTGGGTTGTGCCGTAGATTCATGCGCATTGACCAAAGCCGATTGTGAGGAAGTCAACGTGGAACTCGTAGGTGCACGGGCTTTCCGTGGCTTGGAACTGGCTCAGTAACTCCGAACTGTGCGTCATCGAGGTCGGAACGTGTCCCTCGTGGTAGCCGGGCAGGCCGTAGTCGTGGTTCAGGGGCCGGTGGACATGCTGGCCCTCCCTTCTGGAGCCCTTGTGATGCAACTCCAGGAGAGGCCAGCATGTCCGCCCCTATCAACCGCAGCGCACGCTTCCTCCTAATTACTGATAAAGAACTCACTGAGCGGTTGGTATCCCGCTTCTTCCATAAGCTCATCCCAATTCGCCGGCAGTCGAATCTCCTCGATCGCCCCTCCCATGCCGCCGGCCAGAGTCTGCACCTTGTTTCGACTCGGGTCCCCGCATACGATGACCTGCAACCTCCCGGGTGTGACGGTCGGGGTCGTCACGATGTCTTCCCAGCCGGGGAGTCTTCGGATACCAGGGCGGCAATTTTCCCTTCGCCGCGCCGGGTTCTCTCATGGACCTCGCCAGCTCGTTCTTCGAAGGATCCCCAACACCCGGCCGACTGAGCCGTAGACCTTCGAAAAGACCCATTCATAGGTGATCCTCCTCGCATTCTTCATCACGTCCTCGATCAGGCTTCTCTTCGTATACCCCCCGGCCGCGAGCAGCTCGGCGACCGCCGGCGTCAGCAGAAGGTACCGGCGCGAATCGATCATGCCGCTGGCGGAGAACTCGCCGCTGAGTCACCCCGTAAGCGATGAGTTGCATGACGGTTTCGGGGTCGGACGTCGCCGGGACGAGGTTCTGCCCCCATACGGCGCTGCTGGCCGCAGCAACGGTGCTCACGTTCTCCGAGAAGCCTTTCTCCACGTGATAAGGCTTCCATCCGATCTTCTTCAGGGCCTCCTCATCCTCCGCCAGTACCCAGGATTGCGTCTTGCCGAAGGTGCCCATCTGGGTTTCCTTGATCCGGTAACCCGCGATGTTCCGCTCGATGAGCCCCAGGGCACGGCCGATGACCTGGTTGGTCGAGTGGGCGATCAGGCCCTGGCCATGATCGATCTGAAGCTGCCTGCGCCAGCGGCCCATTCACCAGGTAAAAATGCATGAACGAATGGGTGCTGCCGCCGGTCATCGACAATCGGAACGCGGGGTTGCCCATCGCCTTGACCGCCGCGATCAACACGGGCATGTGCTCGGGCCGGCAGCCGGCCATCACCCCGTTCGCCGCGATGTTCCACGGCGTTGCCCTCAGGTTCGCCGACGGGAGCACGGCGATCTCCTCGTCGGGGGAGTAATCGGTGTATTTCAGGAACTCCCGGATCCTCTCCACGGTCGGCGGGACGATGGCCAGCCCGTCACTCCAGTTGCAATCGGCGAAGTACCGATTGATTTCATCGATGGAGCCGGTGAAGACGACCTCCTTCGCCCTCTCGACGGATGTCTCCGTCGCGGGGATGGGCTTGGTCAGCGCTTCGATGATTTGGGGGACGACGAACAACGTGCTGTATTGCTGGAGCTGGGCGTTCGAGTGAAGATCGAACGAGCCCGGATAGACGGCGACCTGCAAGGAGGGCACGCCCTGATCAATCCCCACGGCGCGCGCCTGCTTGTCGAATCCCGGGCCGGTCACGACCACGCCCGGGATGCCCAACTTCTCGGCCTCGATGACCGCACTCGCCGTGCGCGGGGTGCAGATCCCGCAGCCGCCGTTCCCGCTGATCACCGCGTCGCAGCCTTTTTCCTTCAACGCGGCCCGCAGTGTCGCTGCATCCGCCGGGAAGCCGCCGCCCGTCGCCCGGATCGCGGCGTCGATTTCCGTGTAGGGGATGATCTTGATATCGGGATACTTCTTCTTCAGCGATTCCCCGATCGCGGGGAGGGTGATGTTGGATTTGAACGTATGGTTCCACACCAAGCAGACCGTCTTGCCGGCCAAGGTGTCGAGACGCGGGGCCATCTCGATCATGTCCACGGTGGGATCACCCAGAGGGCTCACGACGCTGTAGACCGGCTCAACCGGGCCCTTGGGGGCCTCAGCGGTCTTCTCGGCCTCATGCGTCGATACCCGGGCCGAGGCACGCTCCGCGGCCTGGACGCCGATGTCCGCGCGCCGCCTGACCGTCGGGTTCGGCAATCGCGATCTGGCAGGCGCCGCCACGATGACGGCCACGCAAATCGCCAGGGCCAGGGCCGAAATCGTCCGCTGCATCGAAGAAACCTCCTGAATGGGAGAGAGGAATCCATGGCCCGCAAACCTCGCGGGTGATTTCCTGTGATCGTTCCGGGGGCCTGTTCTCTCCGTTATGGCCACCGGGACCCCACTTCGGTGGCCTGACGCTGCCGTCTATCGCCCCACTGCATCCCGGGTCGCGTCACAACGTTTCCCGGCGTCGGTCCGTTTCCTTCCGTGGGGATCCCCGCGGACCATCCTCAATCGCTCGGCGGCCTGCGCCTTGCGTGCTTTGAGGTACTCGGCGGCCAGGTCCTCGCCCGCTCAGCAGGGCGTCGAGTTCTTCCTTGAGCCGCTCGGCGAGATCCGGCCGGGAACCGGCGTGGACCGACTGCACGATCCCCTTGGTATCCACCAGCACCAGCATGGGAACCGCTTCCACCTGGTAGGCCAGGCTGATATCCAAGTCCGGATCGAGGACCACCGGCACGTCCAGTTTCGCCTTTTGGAGGAACTCGGTGATGATCCCCTCCGACTCGCCCTGGTTGATGGCATACAGCTTGACGCCCTTGTCCTGGTACTGCGCGGTCACCTCGGCCAGCACCGGCATTTCCACCGTGCATGGGCCACACGAGGTGGCCCAGAAATCGAGCATGACGATGCCCTGCTCGTGCTGATCGGCCAGCGAAAATTCGCCCCCGCCCACCAGTTCCGCGGCAATCCCCGGCGCGGGTTTGCCCACCAGCGCCATCGCGGCCGCTTCCGGCACCTCGGGAGCGAGGGAGTCGACCTTCCTTGAGCCGGCCGGCGGGCTGAAGGCGAAGGTGCCCGCGAGGGGTTGGATGCCCATTGCCACCCCGTGAAATCCTGCGTGGAAGTCAGCTTCGCTCCGTCGGCCTGCACGCCGTCCGCGGCCAGCCCACTGGTCAAATCGTGCGCCATGCGCACCACGACCGGCTGACCGTCCGCGGCGATCCAGAGGTCCCAGTTGATGGCCTCCTGAGCGAGCTTCAGATGCCAGGTGGGCTTGCCGCCGACCGTTTCCTTGCCCGCATGGCGGACCGAGCCGACCCCTTGGGTCACCGCCGCGTAAGGATCGTCGGCCAGGAGCTTCAGGAAGAAGGTCCCGTCACCCATGGCCTCGGCAAGCAGGGGATGAACCGACAGTTCTTGAAACGACGCTGGGGCTTTTTCCTGGGCATACCGCTTCAGCGCGGCGGCATGAATCGTCAGGTTCGTGCCATCGCTCATCACATCCATGCCCTGGCCGTCCTCCACGTGCCACGCGAGCCGGTTAGGCCGCTGGATGGCCAACGTCATCTGCTCGCCAAGGACCTCAACGTGTCCCTGGAACTCGGCGTGCATCGTCCGGTGGACATTCACCCGGAAACCTTGAAGCCCCTGATAAAAGTCGGCCATGCGGTGCAAGGTCCGCTCAGGGGCCGGTGGCGAGTCATCCTGGGCCGCGGCATGCTCCGTGGCCCGGACGCCGATGTCCGCCGCGGCCGCCTGACTCACGGGTTCGGCGATCGCGCGCTGGCGGACACCTGTCACGATGACCGTCACGGTAATCGCCAGGGCCGAAATCATTCGCTGCATCGAAGAGACCTCCTGGACGGGAACGAGGGCCCACGGCCCGCAGGCCTTGCGGGCCATCCCCTTCGGAATCACGTTGACCGCTCCTATCGGGTTCGTCCTCTCCTCCGGCGTGCGGAGCCGCGGCGGCTCATCCGACGATGGGATTGCTCAGTCGGTGACCGTCTCCGGGGAAGTTTGCGGCAACCGCTGCGTCGTCGGCCGAGGCCGGTCTCCGACCTGCGGCGCGAGCCACCGCATTGCCAGAACCCGTCGACGCTGCGGCTCGTTTTCGCGGGTGTAGATCTCGTACGGTGCCTCCAGGTGCCCCTCCAACTCGAACAGCCTGTCGTCGCGCGTCTGCGTGTCGATCAGCGTGTACGTGACCGTCGCGATGGGCCGGCCCATCCGCGTCCGCTCCAGCACCAGCTTGCGGACCACCTTCGTCTCGGCGTCGAACTCCAGTCGGGCGCCCGGAGTTCCGGGTGCGTATGGCCCGGCTTCGGCGTCGCGCGGATGGCGACCGTCGTGCCGGGCTGGCCGGGGCCCGGCGGCTCGCGGCGCAGCTCGAAGTCCCGCAGGACTTCGCCCAGTAGCGTGTCCGGCTGCATGCTCCAGACGTCGAAACCCACCTCGAGCCAGGAGGGGACTTCGTCCGGCCCGAACCGGATCCCGCGGTGCGACCCGAACGCCATCCAGACGCTCCCGCGGTCGTCCCGGCCCCACGCCCAGCGCTGCTGGGGGTGGACGGATTCGAGCCAGAACCGGTCCCCACGCGTCCAGAGCCGGGTGAGCCGGGCCTGGGTCGTCATCGGGTAGGCCTCTTGCAGCAGTTCCGAGTCCTGGCGCACCTCCACGAGATAGCAGCGGTCGACGGGGATCTGGTGAACCTGCTGCGCCGTCGCGGACGATCGCCTCGGCGCTGGCCTGGACCGGCGGCATCTGGGAGCCGAAGACGAACGCCAGCACGACCGCCGCCGCCGCCGCCCCCCCCCACGCCAGCCGCCGGAACGGGCGGGCTGCCGGAAAACGCAGGACGCGACGGCGGACCGTGTGGGCCCCGCCCGAGGCGACGGGCGGGTCCATGCCCTCGCTCCGCATGCTCCGCCGGACCCGCTCGAACAGCGGCCGCGGGTCGACGGCGTCGGCCCGGCGGTCCAGGTCCATCCGCACCAGCGTCTCCAGCGTTGGCTCGAATTCGGGCTCGGGCCCGCTCATCGCATCATCCCCTTGTTCTGACATCTGCTCGTCCTCCGCGTCCTCTTGCCCCAACTCGTATTCTTTCGCCTCCTCTTCCCACCAGGCCGACTTCACTCGCCATGAAACCTCCCGATCCGCCGCGCCAGCGCCTGCCGCCCCCGGTAGATCAGCACCCCCGCGTTGCTCGACGTCACGCCCAGCGCCTCGGCGATCTCCTGAAGCGAATGCCCCATGCTCTTGAGCTCGATCGCCGCCCGCTGCGTCGGGGGCAACTCGTCCAGCCCCCGCCCGATCGCCTCCTGCAACTCGCGGTGCTCCAACCGTCGCCACGGCTCCGCCGCCGACCGGTCCGCGAACTCCATCGACCGCCCGGCGTCGTCCTCCCACTGATCGTACGACCCGACCGGCCCACGGCCGCGCGAGACGTCGATGCAGGCGTTCGTGATCGCCCGGAACAGCAGTCGTGTCCCGTCCCGCGGTAGGTCGTACACGTCCGCCTTACCCAGCAGCCGACAGTAACAGTCGTGGACGACGTCCTCGGCCGACGCCCGGTCGCGCAGCAGCCCGGTCGCGTACGCGACCGCACGTGGGAGCGAGGACAGCACCCAGGCGTCGGCGTCGCCAGAGTCGCCGGCCTCATCAGGCTCATTGTTCGGTCCCGCGCGCTCGCTCAAACGGCCACCGTTCCGGTCGACCCATCCGCCGGTACATCATCCCGGCCCGTTCGATCCTTGAATGCTATCAACGAACTGGGCGACCGTTTCTTACAACGTTCGTCCCGTTCCTTTTATTGCTCGTTGACGGGGCCCACGATCATCGGTTTGCATCTAGCGAAGCTGTCACAAGGTGCCATCCCCACCCTTGTGATGCGGGCGCGTGGCCCATCCGATCGTCCGGAGTGAGGGACGAGTGAGCGGGCAGATCCCTGGTTAACGCGCGGTCTCGAGGGCCCGGGATGTATAAGCGGACTCCCGTCCGCCGTCCGATCGACCAGCGTCCCGGTCGGTCGGACTTCTTCCTCATACAAGAGATGTCGGTGTTCTACGAGATCGAGTCGCCCGGGGGCTCGGCGTTGCCGGTCGCCGCGGCCGCCCGGCGGCGGGCGGCCGCACGCTGGTGGCCGATGGAGAGGGCAACGGCCAGGATCATCAGGCCGAGGACCAGGCCCGAGGTGCCGAGCAGGGTCGCCCACTCGACCGGGCGATCGGGCGGCCAGCCGGGGCGGTCGCCGCCACGCAGGACGACCCAGATGCCGAGCGGGCCGCCGAACGTGGCCATCGTCATCAGCACCAGCAGCCCCCAGACCAGGCGGCCCTCGGTAGTGTCCGGGGGGCGGGAGGGTGGTTCCATCACTTGGGCGCCTGACCTTCGGACCTGGCGTCGGCGGCTTTCTCCTTTTCCTTCTCCTTGAGATCGTGCCCACGAGCGACGGCCCGCGCGACCTTCCGCTCGGTGCAGGTCGCTTCCAGGGATTTGCGGGTGGCGTCGAGTTCGGCCAGGATCGCCTCGCCGGCCGTGGCCGCCGAGACGTTGTGGGCGCGCGGCGTCAGCCCGCCACTTCACCTCGATCGTGCCATCCTTCAGCCCACGCTCGCCAACCACCACGCGCAACGGGATGCCGATCAGGTCGGCGTCCTTGAACTTGAACCCGGGCGCGGTCGCGGTCGTCGACCAGCACCTCGACCCCGGCGTCTTCCAGCTCCTTGACCAGCCGTTCGGTGACCTCCATCACCGCCTCATTCTGGACCTGTAAGCGGCACGACGACCACCTCGTAGGGGGCCAGCGGCAGCGGCCAGCGGATGCCGTTGTCGTCGTGCGCGGCCTCCACCGCTGCCGCCAGGATCCGGTTGATGCCGATCCCGTAGCAGCCCATGATCACCGGCACCTCGTGCCCGTGCTCGTCGAGGTACGTCGCCCCCATCGCCTTCGAGTACTTCGTGCCGAGCTTGAAGACGTGGCCGATCTCGATGCCCTGGTTCTCGATCATCGTCGACCCGCAACGCGGGCAGGGATCGCCGCCGGTGGCGTTGCGCAGGTCGTGGAGGTTCTCCAGGGGGAAGTCCCGGCCCGGCACCACGTCCTTGAGGTGGACGTCGGTCTCGTTGCCGCCGACGACCACCGTCGACATCGCCGCCACGGCGCGATCGATGGCCAGCGGGATCGTGCAGCCGACCGGCCCGAGAAACCCCATCGGCGCGCCGGTGGCCTGCCTCGATCTGCTCCGGGCTGGCCGGTTCGAGCGTCGTGGCGCCGAAGGTACGACGCACCTTGGATTCGTTGGCCTCGTGGTCGCCGCGGATCAGCACGCCGACCGGCTTGCCGTCGGCCCGGTAGACCAGCAGCTTGGCCGTCTGCGACTCGTGAACCTTCAGGAAGTCGCAGACCTCCTGGATCGTGCGGCGACCGGGGGTCGGCACGGCGGTGTAGTGGCGAGGCGTCCGCCGGCGGCGGCCGTTCGCCGCCGGGCCCCGTTTCCGTCGCCGATCTCGGCCCGCTCGCGGTTCGCGGCGTAGCCGCACTTCTCGCAACGGACCACGATGTCTTCCCCGGTGGTGCAGGGGACCATGAACTCGTGCGAGGCGTCGCCACCGATCGGCCCGCTCTCGGCCTCGACGGCCACGTACGGCAGCCCGCAGCGGTCGAAGATCCGGCAGTAGGCCTCGTACATCGTGTCGTAGGAGGCGTTGAGCGACTCCAGGTCGGCGTTGAAGCTGTAGGCGTCCTTCATCAGGAACTCGCGGGTCCGCAGGATGCCGAACCGCGGCCGGGGCTCGTTGCGGAACTTCGTCTGGATCTGGTACAGCGTGATCGGCAGTTGCCGGTACGAGTTGATCAGGTCGCGGACCAGGTCGGTGACGACCTCCTCGTGCGTCGGCCCGAGCGTGTACGGCCGCTCGTGCAAGGTCAGCTCCATCAGGATGCCGCCCATGTTTCCGTACCGCCCCGACTCCTGCCACAACTCGACCGGCTGCAGCGCCGGCATCAGCAGTTCCTGTGCGCCGGCGGCGTCCATCTCCTCGCGGACGATCCGCGCCGCCTTGTTCAGGACCCGCTGCCCCAGCGGCAGATACGTGTACGCCCCCGCCCCCAGGGGCCGGATCATCCCGGCCCGCATCAACAGGATGTGGCTCGGCGCCACGGCGTCCGCCGGGTCTTCCTTCTGCGTCGGGATCAGGGCTTGCGACCAGCGCACGGCAGGCACCTCGCTCGTCTCGTCAATCTGGCTCGTTCTCAACGACGCCCGCCTCGGACGATTTCGATCGTCCCGGTCGGGCGCACCGGGCGAGTGTACCACAAATCCCGATCACGACGGAATGACTTCCGGGAGGGCGAAAGTCGTCCGTCGGCCGAGAAAAGTTGGCCTCGCCCTCCCGAAAAACGGTCCTGGAACGGCCCGGCTCCCCGCGAGATGCCCCCTTGGCTCGACGCCTTAAATATTTGACGATGGTTGGCGAATCCCCCTCCGGCGCGGTCGTTACGTCGCGCCGGACCACTTCGTCCCGTTCGGGCTTTCGCCATGATTCAAGTGAGCGACCTCCGCGTGGACTACGACGACCTGTGCGCCGTGCGCGGGCTATCGCTCGACGTGGCACCGGGGCAGATCTGCGGGCTGATCGGGCCGAATGGGGCCGGCAAGACGACGACCATGCGGGCGATGCTCGGCCTGCTGGTGCCGACTTACGGCGACATCGAGCTGGCCGGCATCGACATGCGCGAGCACCCCCGAGACGCCTGCCGGGTCGTCGGCTTCATGCCCGACTTCCCGCCGATGTACGGCGACCTGAAGTGCTGGGAGTTCCTCGACCTCTTCGCCGCCAGCTACTTCATGCCGAAGCCGCAAAGGCGCGATGCGGTCGAGCGGCACCTGGACCTCGTCGGCCTCGCCGAGAAGCGCAACGCGATGGTCTCCGACCTTTCGCGCGGCATGCGGCAACGGCTGATGCTGGCCAAGACGCTGATCCCGAACCCGCAGGTTCTTCTGCTCGACGAGCCGGCCAGCGGCATGGACCCGCGGGGGCGGATCGACCTCAAGAACATCCTGAAGCGGCTGGGTGGCGAGGGGAAGACGGTCCTCATCTCGTCGCACATCCTGGCCGAGATGACCGAGTTCTGCACCGCCGTGGCGATCATGGAGCGGGGCGAGATGGTCATCAGCGGGACGATCGACGAGATCCGCGCCCGGGTCATGGAAGGGATGGTCCTGATTGTCGAAGTTCTCGGCGGGGACGAGCCGTTTCAACGCATCGTCGCCGAGGACGCGAACTGCGGGGCCATCGAGCGTCGCGACGGGGCCTTCGAGGTCCACTTCCGGGGCGATGCGGAACAGGCCAGCGACCTGCTCGGGGCGCTGGTGTCGGGCGGCGTGCGCGGTCGGCTCCTACTCCCGACGCAAGGAGGGACTTGAGGAGCTGTTCCTGAAGGTCGGGGCCAAGGAGCTATCGTGATGCCGAGCGCGGAATTCCTGTTCGACAACCCGGTGCTGGTCAAACACCTGCGGTCGAGGCTACGCCCCGCCCAGGTGGCCCCCTGGCTGGCGGTGGCCCTGATCCTTTGCCTGTGTATCGTGTGGGCGGGGCAGGCCTTCGGCATCTACGCCAACGGTGTGGCGATGTCCTTGATCCTCGGGCTCGAGGTGCTCATCCTGGTCTTCGCCGGGGCGCAGCAGGTCGGCGGGTCGATCGGCGGGGCGCGCGAGAGCGGCATCCTCGACTTTCACCGGGTCTCCCCCCAGCCGCCGAGCTGGCTGGCCTTCGGGTTCTTCCTCGGCGCACCGGTTCGCGAGTACCTGCTGTTCGCGGTCACGGTGCCGTTCGCGCTGCTGATCGCGTTCCTGTCGCCGGCCGGGGTGGGCGTGCTCTTCGGATTGTGGGTCGCGCTCCTGTTCGCCGCCTGGATCATCCACGCGATCGCGCTGCTGGGCGGCCTCGTGTCGAAGAAGCCGAAGGGGGCAACCCGGGGCGGAATCGCGGGGATCTTCATCCTGGCGATCTTCCTCGGCCAGCCGATTAGCGGCGGGATCTACTTCGCCGCGACGCGGCTCCAGACCAACATGACGATCCCGTTCTTCGGCGTGCCGTTGCCCTGGGTGCTGTTCGTGTTGATCTACGAGGTCGTCATCCTCGGGTTCCTGTTTTTGGCCTCCGCGCGGCGGATGCGATCGGAGACGGCCCACGTCTACACGAAGGCCGAGGCGCTGGGCTGCATGGCCGTGTTGACGCTGGTGTTGCTCGGCGGGTTCTGGGGCTACGAGCAGGTCGAGGGCCTGGTCCTGGCGATGATCTACGCGCTGACGGCGGCCGCCTGTGTGCTGGTCGCGACGGTCACGCCGGGGCAGGCCGAGTACGTCCGCGGCCTGCGGCGCGCTTTCCACGCGGGCCGACGCCGCCCGAGCGTCTGGAGCGACGAGGGCACCAATCAGGTCGTCACCTACGCGCTGGCGGCCCTGATCCTGGTCGGCTGCACGATCACCTGGGAGGTCATCGTGGGTCGCGACGTGGGCGGGCCGACGACGTATTCACAGACGATCGCCGTGGCGGTCTTCGTCGCGGCCTACTTTGGCCTGGGGCTCCAGTACTTCCGGCTCCGTTTGCCGAAGTCGGGGACAACGTACTTCACCCTGTTCCTGTTCCTCGTCTGGCTGCTGCCGATCATGGTCGGCTCGATCTCCATCGGGGCGGGCGTTAACAAGGACATTGGACCGATCATCCTGGCCCTGAGCCCCCTGGCGGGCGTTTTCATGTCGAGCGGCCTGGTGAATGAGACGTTCGCCGAGTCGGCACGGCTCGCCGCGCTGGCGCCGGCGATCTCGTTCGCCTTCCTGTTCGCCTTCCTGCTGGTGAACCTCCAGCGCCGCCTCGACCGCGCCGTCAAGCAAGCCGCCGGCCTGATCAAGAAGGCGCCCGGACCGTTCGACTACCTCGATCAGGACGGCCCCTCCGAGAAGACACGTCAGCCGACGCCGCCGGCGCCGTGATCTCGACATAGAGCGGCGGCCGTTCTTGTAGGTCAGGCGTCAGCCTGACATCTTTTCACGTATTCATGATGTCAGGCTGAAGCCTGACCTACAAGAACGGATACCAGGTGGAAGCCTGACCTACCAGAGCCGTCTCGTACGCCCTCTCACTTCGCCACGTCGGTCCAGCCCTGGGCCTTGGCGCTGGCGGCGATGGCCTCGCAGAGACGGACCTCGTGGTCGCCGTCGGCGAAGGTCGGGAACGGGGCGGGGCCGCTGCAGCCCTGATCGATCCAGCCGTAGAACGACAGGGCGAGCTGCTTGAAGGCGTCGGGGAAGCCCTCGGCGTGGCCGCCGGGGTAGTGGGAGATCTCGGCGGCGCCGGCGTCCATGATGGATGGGTCGCGCTCGAACAGCTCGCTGGGACGGCCGCGGCGGCCGATCCACATGCGGTTCGGGGTCTCGCTGTCCCAGACGATCGAGCCCTCGGTGCCGGAGATCTCCAGCGCGAGCCGGTTCTTGCGGCCTGCCTGGCACTGGGTGACGTGGTAGACGCCCCTGGATGCCGCCGGTCATCCGCAGGAGCACCGCGCCGTAGTCCTCGGTGACGATCTTGACCGGCTCGGTCGCCCGCTCGGCCGCGGCGGAGCCGGTGAACGTCTCGGAGCCGCCGACCGGCTTGCGGCGCTCGGGGTGGAAGGTGCCGAGGTCGGCCAGCACGCGCTCGATCTTCTGGCCGGTGACGAACTGGGCCAGGTCCATCCAGTGCGTGCCGACGTCGGCGACGGCGCGGAGGTTCGTGGCCCCGTCGGGCTCGACGCGCCAGTTGTAGTCGGTCGGCAGCAGCAGCCAGTCCTGGCGTGTACGAGCCGGTGACCGACAGGAGCTTGCCGATGTCGCCGCGGTCGACCCGGGCCTTCATCTCGTGGCAGAGCGGGTAGAACCGGACGTTGTAGTTGACGCCCGCGGCCTGCTTCGGCTTCGACGCCGAGAGCCTGGCCAGCTCGCCCGTCTCCTTCGAGGTGACGGCCAGCGGCTTCTCGCAGAGGACGTGCTTGCCGGCCTCCAGGGCCCGCTTGGCCTGCTCGTAGTGGACCGGGTTCGGCGAGGCGATGTGGACCGAGCCGACCTCCGGGTCGGCTCAGCAGCTCGTCGATGGTGCTTGTAAACCTTCGCGGCGCCGACCCGCTCGGCCGTCTCGCTGGCCCAGTTCCGGGGTCAGCTCGAGCACGCCGATGCACCGGCACGCCGATCCGTCGCAGGGCCTCCGCATGGACCGGGCCGATGAAGCCGCCGCCGATCAGCGCGACCTTCGGCGGGTTGGAGAAGATCAGGGGAGCACCCATCTGGAAAGACTCCGATCTCGTTCGATGATGGCGGGGATGCCCGGCGGCCTCAACGCGCGGGCGTACCTCTAGGGTTCGATCACCTTATCGCATGAACAGCGCGGCGACTACAAGCCACCGCCGTGGGCTTGCAGGCACCTTCCAATGTTCGACCCGGGAGGGCGTTGTCGGGTGGGTGGAGCCCTCGGAACCCACAATCTTGGACGTGAACCCGGTGGGTTCCGCGGGCTCCACCCATCCTACATGGCCCCGACCGAACGTCTCGTACACCCTTTCAGAAGTAGTCGTCAACCGCCGGGGTGATGACCAGTTCGGGCACGGTCGCCCGGGCGGGCAGCTCGGCGAGGAAGCGAACGGCGGCGGCGACGTCCTCGGGCTGGAGAATCGCCGCCCGACGTTCCGCGGGGACGGGCACCGGGCGCTGGTCGAGGATCGGCGTCTCGACCTCACCCGGGCAGATCACCGAGGACTTGATGCCCCGCTGTCGCTCCTCCCGGCCGATGCAAAGCCCCAGGGCGGTCTGGCCGAATTTCGAGGCGGTATAGCCGGCACCGCCCAGGACGCTGGCCCGGATGCCGGAGATCGAAGAGACCTGGATGACCAGGCCGTGCCGACGTTCTCGCATCGAAGGCAGTACGGCGTGGACGAGGTTGAAGGCCCCAGTCAGGTTCGTGGCGATCATGCGGTCCCAGTCGGCCGGGTCGAGTGCGTCGAGGCTGCGTGGGTTGACGTTGATCCCCGCGTTGCAGACCAGGATGTCGATCGACCCCAACGCATCCAGGGCCCGTTCGACCATCGCGCTGACGGCCGCGCGGTCGGCCACGTCGCAGGGTTCGACCAGCGCGTTCCCGGCATGAGTGCCGAGGCCGTCACGGACCTGCTCGAGCTTCTGACGGTTGCGGCCGATCAGCGCGACACGCAGGCCGGCACGGGCCAGGTCCTCCGCGATGGCGCGTCCCATGCCGCTGCCGGCGCCGGTGATCAAGGCGGTTCGATGTTCCATCGCAGTCTCTCGGAAGCATGGCCCCGGCCCCGGGACCAGCGTCGACGCGACACAGGCCCCGGGGCCGGTACCGAGGTTCCAGCAATTCGTCCGTCGGTCGAGGTCGGAACACCCCAGGTTGGGGGACTCCGACCGACAACGGTGAGGATCTTACCATCCCCGGACTCGCTGCACCAAGGCCCCGAACCGCCGGAGCCCCTGTGCCGAACGCCGGGAACTCTCCTCGGCCGCCCGCGCCTGCCGGGCGGTCTGGAACGCATCCCGGCGGGCCGTCCAACGTTCCTGAGACGTCTGGCCGACCGTGCCCGCCGCCAGGGCCGGAAGTGGGGTCGCGACGCGGTCCACCGACACTTGTGGTCGAATCACACCCGCGGCGAGTGCACCATCGCCCTTGCCCTGCGCGTCCCAGAGCCGGATGGTGTGAACGGTTCCGTCGATCCTGAAGGCTGCCAGGGCACCAAGAGATGGATCGTCGTTGCTGCCAAGCGTCACCGTCCCCAGGGAACGACCGTTGCGGTAAAGTTGGGCCAACGCCTCATCGGTTGGGTTGGGTCCGGGGACTCCCTCGTCGGCGGGAGGATTCGCGGGGGGTTGGGACGTGGAGGGCGGAGACGTCGGCGTGTCGGAGGGGTTGTCCGAGTCTTCGGAAGGCGTGTCCGGGGTCGTCGGCGGGGCCACCGGTGGAGACGTCGGATTGTTGGGTTGTCCCGGTGTCTCCCCGCTCGAAGCACCGGAGTCGTTCCCCGACGAATTGCCGGTGCCCTCCGGCGGGTTTCCCGGGGTTTGCGCCCCCCCTGACCACCGCTCTGCGCCGGCGAGCCATCGTCCCCCGACGAGCCGGAAGAGTTCTCGTGGGTGCCTGGGTTCGGTGTGCTGGTATCGGGCGGTGTTGTCGTCTGTCCCGCGGGGGTGGGGATCGCCGCGGCAGCCTTCGCCACGTCGAGACGGCCGAGTGTGATGCCCGTCACCGAATCGCGTGACGGCCCTGGCGCCGGCGTCGAGCCACTGCTCCACCTGATCGACCGTCGGCAACTTGCCGTAGCGCTGCTGGTAGATGGACTGGAGCAGGAGGACCGACCCGGTGACCAGCGGCGTGGCGAAGCTGGTCCCGCTGACGCTGGCGAACCCGTTGCCGTCGGTGGGGGCCACCAGGCCGGAACCGGGGGCCGCCAGGTCGGTCGCCCGCTCGTGCCCGAGCGTCGTGCCGAGCCGCTGGGCATCGCCGAGGAACTGGTCGGAGCCGTCGGTCGCCGTCACGCTGATCGTCTCGGAGAGGATGGCGGTGAAGCCCATCCCCTGATCGCCCTTGAAGCTGTTGCCCGCCGCCGAGACGACCGGGATGTGGAGGCCCTTCAGCTGGTCGATCAGCCCGGCGATCCGCTGGCCGATGCCGCCGTCCTGGCCGAAGAAGTCCCAGACGTAATTGCCGCCGTCGGCGATCGAGAGGTTGACGACCGAGATGTTGTCCTTCTGATGATTGTCGATGACCCACTGGAGGGCGTCGGCGATCTTGTCGTACGTTCCCTTGTTCTGGCTGTCGAAGACGCGCAGGGCGACGATGTCCGCGCCCGGGGCGACGCCCGGATGGGCCGGGTCGCTCGACGCGATCAACCCGGCCACGGCGGTTCCGTGCGCCCAGGTGGACGCGTTCGGGGTCGTTGTCGCCGTCGCCGAAATCATGGCCGTCGACGACCTTGTGCCCTGGCCCGAAGCCGCCGCCGAGGGCCTCGTGGTTGTAGCCGACGCCCGTGTCGATCACGGCCGCCGTCAGGCCCGCGCCGGTGACGCCGTACGTCAAGCGGGTGGCGGTGGCCCCGATCAACTGGTCGAACGACGCGACCGACTGGCGGTCGACGCGGGGGCTTGCGTGGGAAGCGGGGTCGAGGCTGACAGGGAACGGAGCGGTGGAGGCGGGCGCGTCGACAGGAGGGCCCGGGTTTCGAGTCCTTCCGAGTCCAGGGCGGCAGCCGAGGCGTTCCGATCGCCGGGGGTCGCGGATCCAGCGCATGCAAAGGTCTCCCGGACGGCCGCCATACCATCGGCGCTGGCCGCCCCGCGAATTCGGTCGTGCAACGCCCCCCTTCCTTGGCGCGACCGATCGCCGCCGGGGGTCGTCACCCGGCGGGGGCCGCGGCAGACGGGCCCGCGGCCATGCGGACCCGAACCGACGGAGCGCGTGCGGATGCAGGTCGAGACAGCCTCTCGCGACCCGGACCCGGACGCGGCACGCCTCATGCGCACCACGATCCGGACCAGCCCGGAGAGACCCGAGTGGGTTTGGCCCGGCGGTCGACCCCGATCGGGAAGGCCGCCGGGCCGGAGTTCGGCAGTGCATCCTGCGGCTGCGACCGGGCGGCTGCCCGGTCGCGTTCCGACGAGGCGCATCCTCCGCCTCGCGCCGGCCCGGACGAGGACCGCGATCCGGGATCGCTCGCCCGGCCCCGGTGCCCGAGCGCCCCGAGGCGTCGAGGTCCAGCTAACGGCACCGCTGTCTGCTGCTGCATCCCGTCATGACTGCCGGACCCCCTCCACGAGTCGTTGGGGGGCATGCCCGGTGCGTCCCTTTTATCGGCCCGGATCCGGGCGACGACTTTCTCCCGTCTAGCCCAGTTTTCTGGCCCCATATCCAGCTTGCCCCATTTCAATCCGGACCGGCCCGCACATCCCGTCGTCGAGCCGTTAGCCCCGTCAACGCGGCGCGTCCGACCTGCCTGGCCTTGACGCCGGTGAGCGGCTTGTGAAACAACCCGGCCCGCACTGGTCCGCGAGGACCGCGACCGTTGCGGGACCGGGAGGCACGGTGCCGGGGAGGGCGAGCCGATGGATCGGGACGGCACGGCTGCGCAGGCTGGTAACGCCCCGGGCCGGCAACCCTGGCCGGACGGGACCCCACGTCCGGGTCGATCGGCCCGGGCCCGCCACCGGTCGATGCCGGCACGGATCGCCGGGCGACGGGGACGGTCGTCGCGGTGATCCCGGCGCGGTTCGCGTCGACGCGGCTGCCGGGCAAGCCGCTGCTCGCGCGAGACGGGCCGACCGTTGATCCAGCACGTCGTCGAGGCGGCGGCGCGGGCATCGCGGCTCGATCGGGTCATCGTCGCGACCGACGACGATCGCATCGCCGATGCCGTGCGACGGCTTCGGCGGCGAGGTCGGCGATGACCCGTGCCGATCACCCGAGCGGCACGGACCGGGTGGCCGAGGTCGCCGCCGGTTTGCCCGAGGTCGGCGATCCTCGTCAACCTGCAGGGCGACGAGCCGGAGATCTCCGGAGCCGCGATCGACCGGCTGGTCGCGCTGCTCGAGGACGATCGCGACGCCCCGATGGCGACCCTCGCAACGCCGATCCGCGACGAGGCGACTTATCGCGACCCCGCCTGCGTGAAGGTGGTCGTCTCCGGGACCGGCCGGGCGCTGTACTTCTCGCGGTCGCCGATCCCGCACCATCGCGACGGCCTGCCCGGCCCGGCGATCGCCCGTCTGCACCTGGGGATCTACGCCTACCGCCGCGATTTCCTCTGCAAGCTGGCGACGCTTGCCCCCCTCGCCGCTGGAGCAGGCTCGAGCGGCTGGAGCAGCTCCGGGTGCTGGAGGCGGGCTACTCGATCGCCGTCGGTGAGGTCGAGGAGCGGGGCATCGGCATCGACACCCCCGAGGACTACCGCCGGTTCGTCGCCCGCTGGCGCACGGGGCAGGGGATCGGCTCACAGGTGTCACGCAACGGGTGCTGACGACGTCCGCTCAGGGTCGAGATCGAACCGGGGCTCAAGTCTGGCACGCTTGCGGGCCTATCGGCCGGGCGGTACGCTCGCCAGGATCGATCCCGCTCCACTGTTCCCGCCGCACTCCCGAACCGACAACCGCCGCGCGCCCCCGGGGCCGACGTCGACGGGGATGGCTCTGGGCGTTTGTGGGCGTCTGGACCCTCGCTCGGCCTCGGCATCCTCCTGATCGTCGGCCTCGACCTGACCCTGCGGCTGTTCTTTCGCGGCCAAGGATGCCGTCCTCGCCGCTGCCCGAGGCCGACCCTCGACTCGTGGCCGACGGGTACGACGGGGCGGACTGGGTGGGGGACTACTTCGCGGAGCTGGACCGCGTCGAGGCGGATCTGCGTCGCCTTACGTCGATTTCCGCGTGGCCCCGTTCGAGGGCCGCTTCGTCCACGTCGATGCCCGACGGCATCCGGCGGACCTGGCGGGCCGCCGAGAGTCGAGGACGCACGACGACCCGTTCGAGATCCTCGTGCTCGGCGGATCGTCCGCCTGGGGCATGGGGGCACGCGACGACTTCACGATCCCGTCGCTGCTGGCGAAGGAACTGGACGCGCTGCGGGCATCGCGTGCGGGTGACGAACCTCGGGCAGATCGGCCACGTCAACACGCAGGCGGTGCTCTCCGCTGTTCCTGGAACTGCGGGCCGGTCGGCGGCCGGATGTCGTGATCTTCTACGGCGGCGTTAACGACGTCCTGGCGGCGATCCAGGTCAGGCCAGGCGGGATGGCCCGCAGAACGAGGCGAACCGCGCGGCGGAGTTCAACATCCTGCAACCCCCTCACGGCTGCTCGGCGGGTTCCTGCTGGCCGTCGCTCGCGAGTCGGCCCTGAGCCGGCTGGTCGGGTCGGCGGCCCGGCGGCTGGGCTCGGGAACCTCGGGCGGGACCGTCGGTGTTGTTTGGGCCGGAACTGGCCGCGCCGTGGTCCAGACCTACGCGGAGAACATGCGGATCGTCGAGGCGCTGGGACGGCAGTACGGCTTCCAATCGCTGTTCTACTGGCAGCCGGTCGTGTTCTCGAAGCGTCAGACGCCCTTCGAGGCCGAGAGGGCCGACCAGTACGGCTGGCTCGCGGAACCGTTCGCGGCGGTCGTCGGCGGCATCGGCGAGACTGTTGATGATGTCGGCCGTGCCCGGTTCCGCGACCTCTCGCACCTGCTCGATCACTCGAACGAGTTGCTCTTCCTCGACTTCTGTCACACGACCGAGGCCGCGAACCGTCAGACTCGCCCGGGCGATCGCCGAGGACGTGGAACCGCTCCTCGCCCCTCAGCCATCGACCGGCCGAGGCCGGAGGAACGCTCACCATGAACCGGACTCGTCCCGCCTTCTGGGCCGGTGTTGCTGTTGTTCGCCCTGACGCTGTGCGGACGCGGGGCATCCGCGGCAGGAGCCGCTGCCCGGCACGGCCTTGTGGGACGACCGCCAGGGTTACGACGCCGACGCCGCGGCGATGGTCGCCGGCCTGCACGCCGTTCCTCGACCGCGAGCTGGCGGCCAGCGTCGAACGCCGGCAGCGGCACTGGAACCGGGATTTCTCCTCGCCGGAGGCTTACGCGAGCCTCGGTCGCGCCGAACCGGCGACGGCTGGAACCGATCCTCGGGGCCGTCGATCCGCGGGTCGCCCCGGTCGGCTGCGACGTTCGTCGCGGCGCCGGATCGCCGGCGAAGCTCGCGGAATCGGAACGGGTCGGCGGTCTTCGCGGTGCGCTGGGACGTCTACGACGACGTGAAGGCCGAAGGGCTGCTGCTGGAGCCGAAGGGGGAGGTCCGGGCGAATGTCGTCGCGATGGCCGACTGCGACGTGACCCCCGAGCAGTTCGCCGGGCTGGTGCCGGGGCTGGAGCCGACCGCGCAGGTCGCTCGGCGATTGGCCGAGGCCGGGTGCCGGGTGCTGGTGCCGACCTTGCTGGACCGTTCCTGACGTTCTCGGGGAACCCGGACGTCCGCATGACGAACCTGACCCATCGCGAATGGATCTGGCGGCAGGCGTTCGAGACGGGCCGGCACCCGATCGGCTACGAGGTGGACGAGGTGCGCGCCGGCGGTCGACTGGTTCCGAAAGGACGAGCAGGGGGACAAGCCGATCGGCCTGTCGGTGTTGTCGGGCACGGTGAGGGCGGGTTGATCGCGCTGTATGCCGCGGCGCTGGACACGCGGATCGAGGCCGCCTGGGTCGGCGGGGCGTTCGGGACGATGCGGGAGACGTGGCGACAGCCGATCGACCGGGACGTCTGGGGCCTGCTCGACGAGTTCGGCGACGCCGAGGTCGCCAGCCTGATCGGGTCGCGGGGGCTGGTCATCGAGGCGTGCCGCGGGCCGGAGGTCGACGGCCCGCCCCCGCCGCGCGACGGTCGGGCCGACGCCGCGTCGGGACGACTGACGACGCCCGACAACGCGGCGGGTCTTCGACGAGGCGAACCGGGAAGCTCCGCCTCAACGACGGCCTCGAAAACCTGCGATCCCTCCGCATAGTGATCCATCGCGAGGGCGACCCCGTCGCCTCGCTCGCGTTCGGGGCGGGGCCTGGTCGAATTTCCTCCAGATGCTCGGCATCGAGTCCGCCAGGCTCGGATGACGACCGGATGGACCGGCGCGCAGGACGGGCTCGACCCTGTCGCCCGCATGGGACGAATGGTCCGCCAGCTTCAGGAGCACACCCAGGCCCTGATTCGCACGTCCGAACTGCGGCGTTACGAGGTCGTGGAAGAACACCGACACCGCGACCGCCGCGGCATGGGCGTTATCCACGAAGCCGTATCGCGAACGGTTCTGGGAGGAACTCATCGGCAAGTTTCCCCCAGCGAGCGAACCGCTGGAAGCCCGGACGGTCCAGATTCTCGACGAGCCGAATTACGTCGGCTATGCCGTCGAGTTGCCGGTCTGGCCCGACGTGGTCGCCTCGGGCGTGCTCCTGCTGCCGAAGGACCTGAAGGACGGCGAGACGCGGCCGGTCGTCGTCTGCCAGCACGGACTGGAAGGAACGCCCGAGCCGATCGTCGACAAGACGGTCGATTCGGTCTACCACGCCTACGGCGCCCACCTGGCGGACCGGGGCTACGTCGTGTACGCCCCGCAGAACCCCTACAAGGGGAAAGATACGTTCCGTACGCTCCAGAGGAAGGCGCATCCGCTGAAGAAATCCCTGTTCGCGCTGATTGTCCGCCAGCACGAGCGGACGCTCGAATGGCTCAAGACGCTGCCGAACGTCGATCCCGACCGGATCGCCTTCTACGGACTGTCCTATGGCGGCAAGACGGCCATGAGGGTGCCGGCGATCCTGACCGACTACTGCCTGTCGATCTGCTCGGCCGACTTCAATGAGTGGGTCGTCAAGTGCACAAACACCCTTCGTCCGTACAGCTACATGTTCACCGTCGAGTACGACATGTACGAATGGAACCTGGCCGGCGGGTTCAACTATGCCGAGATGGCAAACCTGATCGCCCCGCGACCGTTCCAGGTCGAGCGCGGGCATGCCGACGGCGTCGCCCCAGACGAGTGGATCGGCTACGAGTTCGCGAAGGTGAAACGTGCCTACGACGCACTCAGCCAGTCAGACCGTTGCGACATCACTTACTTCAACGGTCCCCACTCGATCCAGGGGGAGGGCACCTTCCGCTTCCTTGCCGAACACCTCGACTGGCCTCGTGGCGCGGGCCCTTGAAACTGTCGAGGTGAAACGCGATCGCCACGCGTCGGGAGCGAGCCTGTCCACAGCTGGTGGGGTTGTGCTATAATCCCGACTTGATGCCGACGCGCGGGCACCTGGGAGGGATAGGGCCTCCGAGATCCGCCGGTTGGCCTGGACCGAGGCGCCTCCACCCGGGAGCCGTACCCCGTGATTGAGACCGAGCCGAACCCCGCCAATCCCTGGAAGAGCCCTTCGTACCCGCAGCGCGTTCACGTGCGGGAACGCCCCCACTGGCAAGGGGTGCTCACATCCTGGGAAGATCGCATCGAGCAGGTCCGTGCCGGGCTGGCCACGTCGGCCCGCGACCCGGTCAAGGCTCGACTCTTCGCCCAGATGCTCGGCGCGCGCGACCAGATCGCCGAGTCCGTCCGTCGTCTGCCCCAGGAGGTCGGCGATCTTTACGAGGAGGACCGGCATCGTCTGGAGCAGGCCGTCGCCGCCCTCGAACGCCTGTTCGCCCGCTGGCCGTCCTGACCCGGCCGACCGAAGCCCATCGCCTGTTTCGCCTTTGGACGATCGAAGCCGGCCCGGGCTTGTCCCGGCCGACGACGATCGGCGGCCCGGCACGTTGTTGGCCTTCGAAACAAGCGCGCATGCGGGACCGCATTGATGATGATTCTTCGCGATCCCGGCTTTCACCCGGTCTGGGGAGGGGACTAAGATGTTCTCAAGGCCGAAGGGACCATCGCGTCAGACAACCGGTTTTCCACTGAGGGACGAATCAACGCGATGTCTGCTGATTCCGCGATCGTCGTCGAGAACCTGAGCAAGCTCTACCGGATCGGGGCGGCCGAGCGTCGTTCCGAGACCCTGGTGGGCGCGGTGACTTCGATGCTGTCCGCTCCGGTGCGGAACTTCCGCCGGCTGCGCGATCTGGACACGCGCAGAGCGAAGGCGGATTCGGACGACCTGCTCTGGGCGTTGCGGGACGTCTCGTTCGAAGTGAATCGTGGGGACGTGGTGGGGGTCATCGGCCGCAATGGCGCGGGGAAGTCGACTCTGCTGAAGGTCCTCTCGCAGATCACCGAGCCGACCTCCGGCCGCGTGCGCATTCGCGGCCGGGTCTCGGCGTTGCTGGAGGTGGGCACCGGGTTCCATCCGGAACTGACCGGCCGCGAGAACGTCTACCTCAACGGCACGATCCTCGGGATGACCCGTCGCGAGATCGACCGGAAGTTCGACGAGATCGTCGACTTCTCGGGGGTGGAGAAGTTCCTCGACACGCCGGTGAAGCGGTACAGTTCGGGAATGAAGGTGCGCCTGGCCTTCGCGGTGGCGGCGCACCTGGAGCCGGAAATTTTAATTGTGGATGAGGTGCTCGCGGTCGGGGACTACGAGTTTCAGAAGAAGTGCCTGGGGAAGATGGAGGAAGTGTCGAGGGGAGGGGTGAATCGGACCGTGCTGTTCGTCAGCCACAATATGGGGATGATTCGAAGCCTTTGCTCGCGCTGCATCCTGGTCAAGCAAGGTCGAATTGAGTTTGACGGAACGACCGAGGAAACCATCGATCGCTACGATGAATCCGCCGCCGATGCGCACGGCAGGTCGTCGGTGGTCTTCGAGCCGGGCTCGGACGAGCCCTTGCAGTTCCTGTCCGCGCAGGTCCTGGATGAGCGAGGCGACTGCACCGGAATGATCGACCAGTTCCGGCCCGCGAGCGTGCGCCTGTGTTACCGGATTACCGAGCCGATCACGGGTGCGAACATTGCCGCCTGGCTCAATCACTCAGGAATGACTCTTTTCACCAGTTTCGATACGGACACCGATGAGTCCCTGCTCGAACGAAGACTTCCGGGAGAGTACGAGGCGACGCTCCCGCTGCCGACCGAGACGCTCAAGAACGGGACGTACTCCCTGAGCCTGAACACGGGTTTCATCAACCGCGCGGGTTCGGCCAGTCAGTTCAAGGAGCACTGTCTCGTCTTCGAGGTTCGTGAGGTTGAGGACCTGTCCCTGAAATCCTACTCGACGAAGCGATCGGGACTCATCGCGAACAGGGTTGACTGGAACACGAAGTGCGTCATGCCGGAAGCCACGCCTTGACGCCGCGGCCTGCCCCAGGGTGAGTTGGCAAGCCGCGGGCACTCGACGAACCGCTCAACGGAACAGACGCGGTGAGGTTCGGTGCCTCGACATGCCGGGGAACCAGCGGGCGACCCGACGGACGGAGGGAGCGGCCGACGCGGCGGCCATCGCCAACCTGGTCATCCCGTCGGGACGGACCGGAGCGAACGGGTCGGCCGTGAGGGCGGCGACCTCGACGGGCGTGAGGGCCCGGTCCCAGACGGCGGTCAGACCGATCGATCCGGGGAAGTACGTGCCCGTGCCATCGAGGTCGCGCCCAGCGCGAACGAGCCGAGAATGGTCGCCACGCCGGAGGCCGGCCCGGTCGCGTCCAGCCGGCCGTCGACGTAGAGCCGCCACTGGGTCGCGTCGAGCGTCACCACCGCCAGGTGCCATTGGCCGTCATTGACCGTGACCGAGCCGGTCATGTCGTTCCGGGCACCGGCCGGAATGCCGGCGACCGAGGTGGGAGATGAGGGCGAGGCGGTCAGGTGGTTCGCACCGTGACGATCCGTCGCCAGGCCGGTCGGCTCGTCGAGGTCCCACCAGGAGACGAGGCCCCAGGCCGTTTTGTCGGCGGCGGTCAGATCGCGGTAGATCCTGCCGGAACCGGAGTTGTCGAGGCGCGAGCCGATCGCCGCGATCGTTCCGCCGATCCCGTCCGGCGGGTTTTTGCCGAAGGCGACCGAGTCGATCTTGCCGTCCCAGTAGGCCGAGGCCCCCTCGCGGTTCCCGATCTGGAACTGGGCGGGGCCGCTGTCCACCGGCCCGACCAGTGGGGCGGAATCGACCGCTCCGTTGTTGACCTGGATGTTCAAGGTCTTCGCCGCGTGGTTGTACCACGCGAGAACGAAGTTCCACGACCCGACCGTCGGAACTCCGAAGCTCGTTGCGTCCACTGAGGAAACCACGCCGCCGACAACCGCGTACATGCGGAACACGCCGGAGGTCGCCGCCTGGGTCAAGGCGTATTCCGGGCTGTTGACGCCGCCGCCATAGGCGTACTTGGCGGCGATCATTCGCGTCCCGGATGGCGACGAGGTGTTGCTGCTGACCCAGCCGCCCAGCCAGAAGTCGCCGGCCCCGGCCTGGAGCGTGGCGTTCGAGGCCCGAGAGAGAGACTGACTCGACGAGGCGACGAACTGCCGGGCGGCGTCGGGCTTGCAGCCGAACCGGACCCGGCCGCCGGAGAGTTGCATCCGGGTGCTCGTCATCGAGCCGTGCGTGCCGTAGGCGATCGGCGTAACACCGTCGACGGCGCTCGTGGAACGGAACAGCACCGCCAGCGACCGCGGGCCGGGCCCCTCGGGAAGGTCAACGTCCGACCCGGTCGCCGACTGCCCCAGGCCGTCGAAGTTCAACATGCGGCCGTGTGGCCCGTGGCCCCATTGCGATGGGTCGTAAGCGTTCAGGGCCAGGTTTTGTTGGCCCGCGGCATCGCGGAGGGAATTGTTCGGTTCGACGAACCCGTAAAACCGGCGCAAACCTCCGGCGAGCCGGTGGCCGGGTCGGACCTGTAGCGGTGCGAGCGGCTTGAAGCGGTACGATGGCATGCGAGTACCCGTGGAAGGTCGGTTTGTGGAGAGGACGCCTCGGCCGCCTCGGCAGGGCCCGGGTCGCAGGCCGTTGCCGGTGGATCGCCGATCACGCACCCGGCACGATCGAGCTCGAGTGCCGGGGAGCGGACACGCCTGGTTCCGGGCCTGGCGCAGCCCGCGCGTGGTATCCTCTTTCACTTCACGGGCTCGGTTTTGAGCCGGCGGATGCCGCGTAACTCGCTCCTTACGGAAGGGATACGGCAACCAGAGGGCGGCCGGTTTTCCGCGCCACCGGTCGGTGGCACGGGACATCGGCAACTCTACGACAGCGAGATCGTTATCGCTCCGCGTCCGGCTGGGTCGCATTGGCCGAGGTCGGTCGTCGGAACCACGTTCTCGTCGTCGGGTCGGTCTTGAAGAACCGAAGCAGCAGCGCGGCGACCTTCCGCTGACCGCTCGTGCTCGGATGCGTGCCGTCCCCCGCGAGGTCCTCCCGCGTCCACACCAGGTCGTCGGCCTGCCGGCCCGCCACGCCGTCGGCCCACAGATACGGCCCCCATAGCAGGACCGGGGCGTCGATGTCCCCACCGCCGGGGTTCGTGCTCTCGCCTGGTTTGGCCTCGATCTGGTCCCGGATCAGCCGGCGGACGGCGAAGGCGGACTCGTAGGCGTAGGGTTCGGGGTTCAACGGCGTCGCGGCATGTCCGGCGTAAATGCGGCTGGAGAGATACACGAGCTTCAGGTTTGGGAATCGCTCCGCCAACTTCCGGACGATTACCGCCATGTTGTCCCGGAGTTTCTCGGCGTGCCGGGGGAAGTCGCCCATCGAGGCGGGATTGGCCTGGGCCTGCTTGATCCAGGCCACCTGAACCTGTTCGGGGGCCACACCTGCTTGCTTGAGGCGCTGGTCGAGAACCTTCCAGGGATCCGCGCGACCTGCCCGGTCTCCACTCTGGGGGGTTGCCCAGGACGAGGCATCCATGCCGCCCTGCGCTCCGTCGACCACGACGACCGAGGGGGATTTCTCCTCGTCACGGTTCACCATCGTCAGGAAGGTCTGGAACTCCCGGGTGGTGTTCGACATGCCGACCGAGATCAGGCCGATTGTGCCGTCGGGTGTGGGGTCTCCCTTCTCATTCAACGGTTGAACCTCGCCGGACGCCTTCAGGGCCGCGTGGAGCAGCGTCTCCGGCGGTTGGTTTTCGCCCTTGCCGTAGAGGCCGCCCTCCTGGCCCTTGTAGCGGTCCTCGGCGCCCATGTCGGTCAGCGGGGTCAGCCCGATCGACTCACGCGCGGCCGGTCGCGCCGCGCCGGGCGTTCCCCGCCTTGCCGACGACGCTGGAGTTCGGCACGAGCACGTTCCAGATAGGCGTTCTCCTGCGCGGTCTAGCCGCTCGCCCTGGCGGGCCCGCTGCCGTAGTTGGCGGGCCTTGTCGAAGTCGATGTCGCTCCGCTGGGCCGGCGCCGGGGCGGCGGGCACGAGCACGAGCACGAGCACGAGCAGGCCGAACAACGCCGGAAGGACGGGCCCGACGGCCCGTTGCAGGATGGAGAGGTGTCGAGGCATGACGGGGCTCCGTGCTGAAGTTGGGGAGATGCGGATCGGGGGATCGTCCCCGTCCCACGGATGGGGGCGTCCCCCGACTCAATGGACGATAGTGAACGTCCCATCGGGATCGGCGACGACGGTCGGGAGACTCCAGACCGGGACCCCGTCCTCGATCCGCCCCGTCTCCTCCGTGGGGCGACCAGCGGGGTCGAAGACCTGCCAGGCCAGCGAACCGCCACGCTGCCATCCGGTGTCCTCGGCCCAGACCAGGATCGTCTCCCCCTTCGCATTGCCCGCTACCGCCGGATGCTTGCGATTGCCGCCGTCGCCCGGAGGATGGATCGGTGAGGGAATCGCCCCGCTCGTCGGGCTGATCTGGCTGTAATACACCTGCCCGCCGGTCTCCCAGGCGGCCAGCGTCGCCAGGCGGGTGTCGGCCAGGCTGGCGCTGCTCATCGGGCACGCGTTGATGGTCCAGGAATGGAGCAACTTGCCCTGGAAGTGCTCGCCCCCGTGTCGAGCCGTCAGGAGGATCATGTCGCGATGCACGTTTTGCTCGGCGGCCCGATAGAGGATGGAGGCGGTTCCGTCGTGGTCGACCAAGGCACGAGTGCCGCAACAGGCGCACGCCCCGGTGCGGCGTTCCAGGGCCGGTACCTCGTCGGCGAAGTTGGCCCCGCCGTCGGTCGAGCGAGTGACCCACAACCGGCGCCCGATCTCGCCGGGGGGGGCGTCCTCTGACCGGCCATGCCAGGCGACGATCACGAGGCCGTCGGGACCGGCGGCCACGGTCCCACCCCCATCGAGCGCCGAGGTCCGACGCATCAGGTTGCGTTGCGGCTCGAAGGTGGTGCCGTCCTGGTTCGATCGGGTGTAGAGCAGGGGCGAGCCGCCGAACGGGTTGCGTGGCCGGGCCGCTTCCGAGCCGTTCCAGGCGACGTGAGCTTGTCCTCCCGGCCCCAGGGCGATCTGGCCACCCCGGATCGTCCCGACGGCGATGGAGCTGCCGGCCTGACTGTTGACCCGCACCGGCTTCGTGAAGTCGGATTGCCCCGGCTTTCTCCGCACGTAGAACAGGTCGCCCGCGGCCGGCCGACCCTCGAAGAACAGGAGATGGATCGTGCCGTCGGGGCCGATGACCGCCTGGGGCTGGATCCCGCCATCCGGTGTCGAGAGGATCG
Source organism: uncultured Isosphaeraceae bacterium (assembly GCA_963779675.1). Lineage (GTDB taxonomy): Bacteria > Planctomycetota > Planctomycetia > Isosphaerales > Isosphaeraceae > CAVZZM01. The sequence continues at coordinate 1,314,758 of CAVZZM010000003.1, read as the reverse complement.
TCACGATCCCGGAGGGGTGGGGCGCGCCGGTCGGTTCGTCCGCGAGGCTCACACGGTTGAGGGCGAGTGCGAACAGGCAGAGCCGGAACAGGATTGGTGCGGGGCACGGTCGCATCGGGACAATTCCTCGTCAACAGGCCATTTGTGGAGCCCAAGCTGATGACGGTCGTTCCAGCCCGAACGGAAGAGACGCTCCAGCCTCACACCAGGATCTCGGTCACGACTGCGCCCGGCGACGTCGGTCAGGCGGAAGTCGCGGCCGTTGTAGCGGTAGGTCAGCCGCTCGTGGTCGAGGCCGAGCAGGTGCAGGATCGTGGCGTGGAGGTCGTTGATGCTGACGCGGCCGTCGACGGCGCGATGGCCGATCTCGTCGGTCGCGCCGTGGTGGACGCCGGCCTTCACGCCGCCGCCGGCCATCCAGGTGGTGAAGGCGTGCGGGTTGTGGTCGCGGCCGGTCGAGCCTTTCTGGCAGATCGGCAGCCGACCGAACTCGCCGCAGCAGATCACCAGCGTGTCGATCGAGCAGCCCGCGGGCCTTGAGGTCGGTCAGCAGCGCGGCGATCGGCCGGTCGGTCTCGCCGGCGAACTGGCGGTGGTTCTGCTCGATGTTCGAGTGGCCGTCCCAGCTTCGCTCGTTCTCCATGCCGCCGCTGTAGATCTGGACGAACCGCACGCCCCGCTCGACCATGCCGCGGGCCATCAGGCACTGGCGCGCGAAGTGGGCACAGCGCGTGTCGTCGAGGCCGTAGAGGGCCCGGGTGGCCGGAGACTCCGACTCGTAATCGAGCGCCTCGGGCGCGGTCATCTGCATCCGGTAGGCCAGCTCGAAGGACTCGATTCGCGCGGCCAGCTCGGCCTCGCCGGGCTCCTGTTCGAGCTGATGGCGGTTGAGCCGGGCGAGCAGGTCGAGCTGGGCGCGCTGGGCGGCGTCGGAGAGCGATTCGCGGCCGTTCCAGGTTGTCGATCGGCGGCCCCTGGGCGTTCAGCGCCGTGCCCTGGTAGACGCCCGGCAGGAAGCCGCTGCTCCAGTTCAGGGCGTGACCCTTGGGGAGCCCGCGGCCGAGGGTGTCGTACATCACGACGAACGCCGGGCAGGTTCTGGTTCTCGGTGCCCAGGCCGTACGTGACCCACGACCCGACGCAGGGGAAGCCCATCCGGCTCATGCCGGTGTTGATCTGGAACAGGGCCGGGCGAGTGGTTGTTCGTCTCGTGTAGCAGCCGTGGAGGAACGCCAGGTCGTCGACATGCCGGGCGATCTCCGGGAAGATCTCCGAGACCCACGCCCCGGACTCGCCGTGTTGCGCGAACTGGAACGGCGACTTCATCAGCGGCCCGACCTGGTCCTTGAAGAAGCCGGTCGTGGCGTCGAAGCCTTCCAGGTCCTTGCCGTCGCGTCTTCGCGAGCTCGGGCTTGGGGTCCCAGGTGTCGACCTGGCTCTGGCCGCCGTTCATGAACAGCCAGATGACCGACTTGGCCTTGCCCGGGAAATGCGGCCGGCTTCGGGGCCAGCGGGTTGAGTGCCCCTCCCGCCGAGGAGATCGAGCCGGCCGTGCTTGACGACGTCGCGAGCAACCCCTGGCCATCGAGCAAGCCCGCCAGGGCGACCAGACCGAACCCGTTGCCCGCGCGGCGCAGGAACGCGCGGCGGTTCGGGAAGACGGATGAGGGGGACGCGATCTGGTGCGGTTCGCGAAGCATGATGGCTCGTCTCGCTCAAGTAGGCATGGGCAGGCTCGATCCTGATGACCGAAAGAGGCCACGACGGTCGGCGCCTGGCTGTTACTCGATGAAGATGAATTCGTTCAGCCCGAAGAGAACCTGACAGAAGTCCGCGAGGGCCTTCTCGTCCGCCTCCGCGTCGCCGGGATGCCGTCACGCTTGCCTTCGTAGGAACGTCCGAGCATCGTCGAGTTCCCGATCGTCGGGTTCCCGGCCGAGGGCGAGCCGGTAGGCCTGATCCGGACCGTATCCTCCACCGAACCGTCCGCGCTCGGAATCAATCCGGCGGGCGAACCCTTCCGGCCCAGGTCCGCACCTGGGGATTGTTCATCAGGAAGAGGGACTGCGGAGCGATGGTCGTGGTCGAGCGGACGGCGATCGGCACCAGGGCGTCCGGGGCGTCGAAGAGGCTCATCATCGGGATGAGCTGGCTGCGCTTGATGGTGAAATAGAGGCCGCGACGGCGCATCGACGCATCGAGCGTACCGGGGCCGTACAGCTGATCGTCGAGCATCCCCGCGACCGCGAGCATCGCGTCGCGGATGACCTCGGCTTCCAGCCGTCGGCGGTTCTGCCGCCAGAGCAGGTGGTTCTCGATGTCGAGGCTCGCGCGGGCGGTGTCCGAGCCCGAAGATTGCTGGTAGACGGCACTCGTCATGATCAGCTTGTGGATCGGCTTGAGGTGCCAGCCGCCCTGGATCAGCTCGACGGCCAGCCAGTCGAGCAGTTCGGGGTGCGTCGGTGGTTCGCCCTGCTTGCCGAAGTCGCTGGGGGTGGCGACCAAGCCCGCGGCCGAAGTGGTGTTGCCAGAGCCGGTTGACGATCACCCGGGCCAGCAGCCGTCCGGCGCCGTTGCTCGGTGTCGGTGATCCAGTTCGCCAGCGAGGCGCGACGGTACGACGTCCGCCACCCGTCGGGCGGCTCGAGCTTCCAGTGCTCGGCACCCTCGGTCGAGTCCATCAGGACGCGGAGGAAGCCCGGTTCGGCCGGTCGGACCTTCTGGTTCGGGTCGCCGCGACGGAGGTGATAGGTCGTCTCGTAGAAGTCGGGCCCCTGCGTATGCAGCCGGACCGCCGGCAGGCCCTCCGACGAGATCAGCGCCTTGACCACCCGCGGCTTCGGGGCCTTCCGGGCATGTTCGCGCTCGGCCTGGGCCAGTTGCTGGTAGTCGGGGTCGATCGTCTTGAACCAGGCCAGCAACGCGGTCTCGTGGTCGGCCGTCCGATCCTCGCGAGGCGTTTCGAGCGCCTCGACGACCGCCTGGGGGATCGACGGGGCATCGAGCGCGACCGGCCCCTCCGGCCGAGGTGACGGCCAGCCGGGGCCGGCCGATGCTGTGTTTCAGGTTGTTGGCGAACCGCAGGGTGACGGTGATCTCGGTCCCGCCCGGGAAGCCGAACGGCTCGGCCGCCTCGAACGCCGCGGCGTGGTCCCTGCCGAACTGCGGGTCGACGGCCCAGGCGGACGTGCCGTCGTTGTCGATCGCCGCGGCGATCGGCAGCCCCGCCTGCTCGAAGGTCGCCCGAGGGTTGTCGAGGGCCACGTCGATCGGCATCGCCCTCGGCCATCGAGCGGCCTGACGGTGACCTTGAAGTCGGTCAGGGCGAAGTTGCCGTTGCCCGGCGCCGCCCGGGGCCGCCCTTGACGAGCGAGGGGTCCGCCAGGGCTTCGAGGCGGATCGCCGTGATCGCCGTGCGGTCCGTCCGGGCTTTCAGGGTGTAGGTGTCGTGGTCCGGGTTCGTGCCGCTGGCCAGGACCGAGCCGTCGGGCTGCGGGGTGAGCGTCGCGCTCGCCCGCCGACTTCGCCTCGACGAGGTCCAGGACCCAGCCAGGGATACGATCCGGCCTCACCGATCGATTCGCCGATCCGCCTCCTCCCAGTCCGCGAACCTGTCGAGGCAATTCGTCGCGCTCAAACCGTTCGCAGGGCCTCGACGATACGGGGCGTGTTCGGCGTCGAACGCCGCCTTGGCCCGGGCGTAGCCTTCGGGATCGAGGTCCAGGTCGATCTCGCTCCGCACGGTGGTGGTGAAGGTGGCGAGCGAGGCGGTAGTAGTCCTCGGTCGGGATCGGGTCGAACTTGTGGTCGTGGCAACGGGCGCAGCCGATGGTCAGGCCGAGGAATGCGGTGCCGGTGGTGTTGATCATGTCGTCGAGTTCGTCGTAACGCTCCTTCTCGGCCTGGCTGGCGGTGATCTGCGTGCTGTGGACACCTGCCGCCAGGAAGCCGGTCGCCTTGAGGGCGAGGGGGTCGTCGGGGGCGAGTTCGTCGCCGGCGAGTTGCCACGCGACGAACGTGTCGTAGGGCAGATCGCGGTTGAGCGCCTCGACGACGAAGTCGCGATAGTGGTAGGCGGTGGGGCGGTCGTAGTCGTGCTCGAAGCCGTGGCTCTCGGCGAACCGGGCCAGGTCGAGCCAGTGCCGCGCCCAGCGTTCGCCGTAGTGGGGGCTGGCGAGCAATTCATCGACCAGGCGGGCATCGGCGTCCGGGTCGGAGTGTCGGTGAAGTCCGCGACCTCCTCGGGGGTCGGCGGGAGCCCGACGAGGTCGAAGTACGCCCGGCGGATCCGGGTGACCGGGTCGGCACGCTCGGAGGGGCTCAGGCCGTGCTCCTGCAAGCCGGGCGAGGATGAAGCGGTCGATCGGGGTCCGGCACCAACTGTTGGTGTCGTCGACCGTCGGGCGGCCCGACGGTTCGCAGCGGCTGGAACGCCCAGTGCTGTCGGCCTGCCTCCAGGTCGATCCCCTTCTCGGCCGTCACCGGCGCTTCCGGGTGCGGGCGTCGGTCCTCGCCGGTGCGGGGGTCGGGGGCGCCCATCTCGACCCATTTCACCAGCGCGGCGATCTCCGATTCCGGCAGCTTCGCCGTCCGGAGGCATCTGGACGAACCCGTCGTAGCGCACCGCCTCGACCAGCAGGCTGGTGTCCGGGTCGCCGGGCTCGATCGCCGGGCCGATGTCGCCGCCTTTTTGCCAGCCGGCCCTGGTGTCGAGCCGGAGGTTCCCCTTGACCTTCTCGGCCGCCGCCGAGTGGCACGAGTAGCAACGCTCGACCAGGATCGGCCGGACCTTCGCCTCGAAGAACGCCAGCGACTCAGGGTCGAGGACCGGTTCCTCCCCGGAGACGGACAGGGGCAACCCCAGAACCAGCAGGGCGGTCAGGATGGGGACAACGTGGGCGAGAGTCCTCGATGCCATGAATACCTCGCGTCGGATCACCGAACGGTCGATCGGGTGTCGAACCATTCTCAAGAGGAGGCAGCAAACCCCTCGATCGCGGCTCGACCGTCGATGTGCCGGCGTTTCGCAACGGAGAGCCACCACGGGATTTCGACCGACACCCCTCTCCATGATCGCCGCCACGCGCCAAAAGCTCAACCTCGTTCCATGAAGTGTTTGACGGTTGGGTGGGCTTGCGCGATCGTGACGGCCATCGAGACCGCCATCTGGATTCTCTCCAACAGGCAGGTTATTCAACCCTCGCTCTCACCCTGTACTTTCCGTGACTTCGCGGATATTTGGATCGCCAACGTATCTCAGGGGGTGGAATAGGGGGCGGGCGGAAAGGGGAAGTGGCCTGCTCCCCTTTTTCTCCCGTGGTTCTTGAAGGGGCGAATCCGCCATCGCGCCGGAGGATGCCGACGTCGGCACGTAGCACCGGCCGGGGCACTCCGACACGCCCCGCAACTCGCGAAGAATCAGCCCTCAGGGTTTCGGTTCAAATCGGGGCAAGTTGCTCCGAGCCATGGACCGATGGAAAGAGATAAGGCATCAGAGCGCTTCACCTTGGGGAGATGGATGCAAGGCACTCTGACAAATCACGGGCACCCGCCTCGGGCGCGGTGATGCTCGATTCTCATATCCAGTGAGTGGACCGATGGCAGGATGCCAGGCCCTCCGCCTGAGATGCGGCCGACTCGCGGCCGCACTCGCCGCCACGTCCCTGATGTCCGCGGGTGGTGCGTGGGCGCAAGACCTGTCCCCACCACTGCCGCCGGCCGGGATTCCGGTCTCGAGTTACGCGGACTTCGTCGAGGCCGAATCGGTGCCGGCGGCGATGCCCGGGCCGGGAACCGTCCCTGGCTCCACGTACTCCCCCGGCTTCGGCGCGGCACCGACGCCGCCCCGGGTCGAGATGGGGCTCCTCGATACGATCACGTCGTCGATCTTCGAGGATCCGGCTCACCCCAACACCTGGCGGCCGCTGAGCCTCGGCACGTTCTTCAGCGAGGGCTGGCTCGAGCCCTGGGCCGGCGGCCCCGCCGGGCAAGACGGCCTGACGCCGCGCCACGGCTGGCTGGGATCGTTCGAAGGCGTCTTCTACCGGCTCTGGCTCGTGGACGCGATCTACAAGAACAACCTGAGCAAGCCTTACGGCGGGAACGGCTACCGGGGGGACTTCGGCATCTTCCTGCCCTTCAGTCGCCGGTTCGAGCTGTTCCTCAACGTGCCGTTCGTCGCCGCCAACGGGACCGAGGACCCGGCCCGAGGCTACCGCTCCGACTTCGGCGACATCTCCCTCGCCGGGTCGTTCCTGCTCTCGGAGTCGAAGTCCTTCACGCAGTTGTTCACCCTCGGCGCGATCGTGCCGACCGGCCAGACCGAGACGGGGGGGAACCTGATGACCGTGTTCCCACGCTACTCGTTCTGGAGCAACCCGGGCGGTGCGTGGGTGGTCCGTGGCGGGACGGGCGTCAACACGGTCCTGAACAAGAACGACCAGTTGCCGGCCCCGGTCTTCACGCCCGGTGGGCCGCTGTTCGGCGAGTCGACCTCTCAGACGGCGATAGCCGGCGAACTGGCCGTCGGCCGCTACTTCACGCCTCACGACGTGCCGTTCGGTGACCTGGTGCTCTACGCCAACTGCAACCTGATCGTCCCGCTGGAAGATCGCAACCTCCCGACCTACGTCGGGGTCGGCCCGGGCACGCGGTTCCACATCGCGAACAACTACTGGTTCTTGCACTACTGGGAGTTCCCGCTGACGGGCGACAAGCCGTTCGACTATCAGATGTCGACGGCCATCGTGAAGGCGTTCTGATTCCCCGGGCCTGGTCGCCGTGGCCCTGGCGGGGATCGGGGACGCCCGAAGGCCCCACCCGAACCAGGAATCGTATCGCGCTCCGGGTCACACGAGCCCGCCCGGGAGGCAACGATCTCCCCCGGGCGATGCGTCGTTCTCGGGATCGTGGATCTCTGAACCGACGACGCCGGAAACACCGAGAATCAAGACATGGTTGATATCAGAAGATCCTTGCTATAAATCGATCCAGCTGACTAGATTTTAAGGATGGGGCGAATTAGGCTGATGCGCACGGGACCTACGCACCGTCGCCTGGCGCCGCGAGTGTGCGGTTCCTTCGTGATCGCCGCGAGTCCCGTGGGAGGACCGATCATGACGCGCACCTTGAGGGGGGAAAGTCTGCTGATCGCCTCGTTGCTGGTCGTCGCGTGGGCGACGACGTCGGAGGCGTGCCACAGGCGTCGGGCGCAGGCGACCACCTCGTACTGTTACGCGGGGTCTACCTACGGTGGGCATGCCTACGCGGGCCCCACGGGCTACTACGACGCCGGGGGCGGCTACGGCATGGCTGGCGGGGGTTACTACGGCGGCGGGTATGCCGGCGGCATGGCCGGCTATCCCGGCGGGTACGGGTACGACTACGGCCGGCCCGGCTACAACCCGGGCGGCCTCGGCGGGCCGTTCTCGGGGCTGGGCGTCCAACCCGGCCTCGGCTTCGGCGCACCGGGTCTGGGCGCGGGCGGCTACAACCCGGGCGGCCTCGGCGGGCCGGCGTCCGGGCTGGGGGTGCGGCCCGGCCTCGGCTTTGGCGGCTTCGGCCCGGGGCGATGACCTTCCCCAGTCTTTCCGATCACCTCGCGGGAGAGCGCCGGCATGTGCCTGCGGGCTCACCCGGGGCGGTGCTGGCGGCGGCCAACTGATGGGGGCCGTGGCCGGTGAGGAGATTCGCACGTCGACCGGTGCGGCCGGGCGTCACTCCGGTGGCGACCCGGCCCTCCGGTCAGGCCGTACGGACAGGAATGGGTGGTGGGCGTCGGTCCCACATCGCGCTTGCGGGGGAGGAAGGCGCACGACTCAACGAACCGACATCGGAGGAGGTCGGCCGAGCCTTCCCCAGGTGGGAGGACTCGGCCAGTTCCGTGTGAAGGGGCGACCGACTGGCGTGGCAACCGCCAGAGCCCAGGCAGGCCCTCGCCCGCCGACCTGCTAACTCGAGCCATTCGCTTCCACGAAGTCGCGGAAAGTGCAGTCAATCAGAAGAGAAAACCTTGATGGGCCTCATACCGGGAATCATCGCGGGAGCATCGCTGCTGGCGTGTGCCCTGGTGGCTGTTTGGATGATCGGCGCGATTTACTACGACGTGTGTGGCGGAGCCAGGTGGGGCCGCTGGGTCGCGCTGGTCTGGGCCGCTGGCGTGATCGCGGTATTCGTGGTCTGGCGGCCGCTCTGGCAGCCGATCGTTGCCTTGCTCGGGGTGGAGTCGCTGTTGCTCGTCTGGTGGTACCGACAGAAACCGAGCAACGACCGCGACTGGGACCCCAGCGCGGCCGTGCTGCCGCGGGCTGTCCTCGCCGGGGATGCGGTGACCATCGAAAACGTCCGCAACCTGGAATACCGTTCGCTCGGCGATTTCACGCCACATTGGGAAACTCGTACATATCATCTCTCGAATATCCAGGGAGTGGACGTCATCTTCTTCGACTGGGGAGACGGGCTGAGGGGCCACCCCGCCCTGGTCTTCGACTTCGGGCCCGATGGCCGCATCTGCATGTCGATCGAGGCGCGAATCACGAAGGGGCAGAAATACTCGGTCTTTCGCAGTCTGTATCACCAGCAGGAGCTGATCTTCGTCGCCGCGGACGAACGCGACATCATTCTGCGGCGCACGAAATTCAGCGAACACCAGTGGGCGTACCTCTACCACCTCAATTCGAGCGTGGAGGAACTGAAAAGAGTGTTTCTCGACTACGCGAATACCATCAACGGGTGTGACCTCGAATCGATGTGACATCCTCCGGGAACTTCGGTAGGCTGGGATCTCCCCCACCCCGGAGGTCGCCATGCCCGCCGCCATCGTCGCCCGCTCCGAGTCCACCTTCACCGTCCAGGTCGAGATCCCCTGCTGCTCCTCGATGCTCGACTCCGAGGAGGCCATCCAGCAAGGCCCTCAACGAGGCCGGCGTCCTGGCCACCACCGAGGCTCCTCCGACGCTTCGACGCCGACGGATCGCCGATCCGGGTCGGCGACACCAAGCTGACCAGCAAGGGCAAGCTGGTGAAGGAGTACCAGACCCCCTACGGCGTCGCCCCGGTCGAGCGGCACGTCTACCAGAGCAGCCGGGGCGGCAGGACCTACTGCCCGCTGGACCGCAACGCCCGGATCGTGGTCAGTTCCACCCCCAGGTTCGCCAAGATGGTCTCGCACAAGTACGCCGAGTTCGGCTCGGCGAGGGTGATCAAGGACCTGGCCGAGAACCACGGCCGGTCGGTCGCCCGCTGCTTCGTGCAGGACGTCACCGATGCGGTCGCCGCCGTGGCGTTGGCCAAGGAGGAGGAGTGGGAGTACGCCCTGCCAGAGCCGGAGGAGCCGACCGCCACGATCACCATCGGGATCGACGGGACCTGCCTGCTGATGTGCGAGGACGGCTGGCGGGAGACGATGGTCGGCACCATCGGCTTCTACGACGCCGAGGGGGAGCGGCAGCAGACGATCTACCTGGGGGCCACGCCGGAATACGGCAAGGCGACGTTCCTGGGCCGGATGGAGCGGGAGATCGCCCGGGTCAAGGCGGCCTACCCGCAGGCCCGGTACGTGGGCCTGGCCGACGGGGCGAAGGGGAACTGGGAGTTCCTGGGCCGGCACACCGAGGTCCAGGTGATCGACTTCTGGCATGCCGCCGAGTACCTCTCCGATGCGGCGGATGCCCTCTTCGCCCGCCGTCCCGGGGAGAAGAGGCCCTGGCTGGAGGCGAGCTGCCACCGGCTGAAGCACGAGCCGGGTGCGGCCCGGCAACTGATCCGGGACCTGAAGCGGCTGGCCGCCGAGAAGGGGGTGGCCCTGGACCACCCGGATGTCGGAGGCGGCGATGACCTACTTCACCAACCAGAGCAAGGCGGGCCGGATGGACTACCCGCCGTTGGTGGCGTCGCACGTCCCGATCGGCAGCGGGGTGACGGAGGCGGCGTGCAAGGTGCTGGTCAAGCAGCGGCTCTGCGGCTCGGGGATGAAGTGGAAGGAGCCGGGGGCGGCGGCGGTGCTGAGCCTGCGGTGCCTGACGTACACGACGGATCGGTGGTCGCAGTTCTGGAAGAAGATCGACCAGTACGGCTTCCCGGTGGCGGCCTAACCGTACATTGATCCTAGGTCACACCCCCATCAACCAACTGTACGAGAGCCCGCGCTGGTATCACGTCCTATTCACCAATTGCACAACGTCCTTCTACAAGCTTCCCAGCACCCAGGTCCGCTGGGACTGGCGCGTCATCGCCAACGCCCGATTGGATCGGTCCCTCTACCGGGACGGTCGATTAGACCAGACTCTTCCGTTCAAGGAACTCCGTCGACTCGCCTACCTCAATGACATTGCGAACGCAGCCCCGGAGACGGGGTTCGGGGACAATATCCGTCGCGGACTCGAAAGGCGCCGCCATGAGCGATGAGATCATTCCGCTCCTGAAAGTGCATGAATACTTTCAGGGTGCGTCGGATGAAACCCTCCAGGAAGTCGCGCGGCTGGGCCGGGTCGCGCAGTATCCAGCCGGCAGCGTCGTCCACGAGGCGGACGTCGTGCTCACCACGGTGGGCTTCGTCCTGCGAGGGCGGCTCAAGGCCGTTCGGTTCAGCGGTAACGGCACCGAGTCGCTCTTCCGCATGATCGAGCGCGGAGAACAGTTCGGGATGATGGTGGGTGCTCTCGGCGAATCCGTGCCGATCCGGGTCGTCGCGCTGGAGCCCACGACGGTCCTCAGGCTGGACTACGAAGAGGCGATGGAGCTGACGATCGCCAGGCCGGACCTGCGCCGACTGTGGCTCAAGACCTACGCGGGAAGCCTGCGCAAGCTCTTCCTCGGCGCCGCTCCCAAGCGGTCGGCGATGATGCTGGCGCTGATCCACGATTCGCCCGCAACGCGCCCGGTGGCCGAGCGGCTCATCCAACGACTGAGCGATCTCGGTGAGCAGCTCGCCGTCCTGAGCGATTCGGACTATCGGTGGGGTTCGCCGAACGTGCGGTTTCGCCCGCTCCGAGAGGACGGCCGAGATTTGACACCGGAGGAAATCCGGGAGCAGGTCGCTCACTGGCAGGACGCCAATCGAATTATTTTCGACCTCCACACCTACCTGACGCCGGAACGGACGGCGCGGCTGATGGAGCTCGTCGACCGCGCCGTCTATTTCATCCCGGCCAATGCGCCGGACTCCGCGATCCGCCGCTTGCAGGCGATCGACGTGTCGGCCCGGGGCTGGCGCGACAAGCTCAGTGTCGCCTGGTTGCTTCCGGGCGACAGTCCCGTGGTCCCCGCGGTTCCGAACCTCACCGATCTTGCCGCCCGCGATTTCAAGATCCACGAAACGCCGCCAGGATTGCCTGCGGGCCGAGTCGCTGGCCAACGGGCTGGAGCGGCTGGTCCACGACCTCCGCGGCGTGCGCATTGGCGTGGCCCTCGGCGGCGGTGCCGCCCGAGGCCTGTCGCACCTCGGCGTGCTCAAGGCCCTCGAGCGTAACGGCATCGTCGTCGACATGGTCGCGGGCACCAGCGCCGGCGCCATGACCGGCGTCCTGTACTCCGCCGGCCTGGATCCCGACTACAACGCGGAGGCGTTCGCCGCGGACCTGCTTCCCTCCTGGATGTTTCGGCGTCTGCCTCAAGGCAACTACTGGTACCTCATGTACAAGTACCGTCGCGGGCAATTCGACCCGATGCTCCGCAAATACCTGCACGACTGGAGACTCGAGCAACTTGCCGTCCCGTGTCTCTCCGTCACGGTCGACCTGGTGAGCGGCAACTCGGTCGTTCGCCAACGCGGCGATGCTGTCCATGCGATCCTCGAAAGCATCAACTTGCCCGTGCTCTCCGTGCCGATCGTCCGCAACGGCCAGGCGCTGATCGACGGCGGGTTGGTCAACAACATCCCGGCGGACGTTCTGGTGTCGATGGGCTGCAATTTCGTCATCGCCATCAGCGTGACGGCGAAGCTGGAGACTCGTTTCTGCGACATCTCACCTGAGGAACCATCTCTGTCCAGGAAGAAACCGGGAATCGGGCCGACGATCCTGCGCAGCCTGATGGTTCAGAATCACAACCTGAACGCCTTCGGTGTTCAACCGGCGGACGTGGTTATCGAGCCGGACGTCACGGGCATCGACGCCGCGGAGTTCATGAGGGCGAAGGAACTCGCCGAGATCGGCGAGGCGGCCGCGCTCGAACAAATCCCGAAGATCCGGCGGCTGTTGGATCGGCTCGATCCTCAACTATTCAAGCCAACCGTCGACGCACAGGAGTCCGCCCCGGCGTGACCGGCCGAACGTCAGTGCCGGAGGTACAGACCTGCGAACGACTCTAGCCGCCGGTGTCACGGTAGTCGGCGGGCAGGACGACGTCGCGGGCCTTGAAAGGAAAACCGGTTTTCTCTACCGGTTTCTGATCGCTGTGATCTGACACCGGTTTCCGATCGACACCGGTTTCTGATCTGACACCGGTTTCCCCCTCGGGATGGCCGGGACAACGTGTTGTCCCGGTCGCGCAGCGACAAGAGGATGTGTCTCGGCAAATGTTTCCGGCTGTGCCGAGCCATCCCTCAGCCTCTTGCGGCTTCGCCGCCGGGTCGACAGGTTTTCCCGGCAACCCGCGGTTGGAAGTTACACGCTATCTTCGTGGCATTCCGCCAGGTCCCCGTTTTTCCCCGCGCCCTTGCCCTGCTCCCGTTTTCCCTACCGCCTCCACTTCTCCCACAGGGTCCACCTCAGTCCACCTCACTACCTCACTACCCACTACCGGTGTATTATTGGCTCGTGAGAAGTATTGAATCCGAGCAGCATCGCTTGATCCGACAGTTTCTTGTGGATTTCAACGCGGCGCTAACCGGCGTCCCGACACCTGGCGGTCCATTCGATAACGCCTCTCTGCTCGACCAATACAAGATACACAACCGAAGCGCGAACGACGGGACGAGCCTTGAGGAGCGATACAAGACCTTGATGCAGTTCTTTGGTAAATGGTCGGAGGGCAGATAAGGGCGATCCCTACCAAAAGAGAACGATGGAAAGGGGTCAGGAGCCGATATTGGCCGTTCCTGTTGACCCCGTCGTGATGGGAGGTACGCTCGTCTTCCGGGCAAGCCGTGTGCTCGCGGTCGGTCCATCCATGACTCGACCGCCGCTTGGGGCGTGACTGGGTCCCTGAACGGCCAAGTGGTCGTACTCTACCACAGAAGCTGACGTGCATCCCCGATCGGCCGATCGGCCGTTCGGGAACCGCCCGAAATCGCTCTGGGCGGTCGCGGGATGATCTGGTAAGGTTCGGCCCGCACATCGGCGGCGGCGTGCGCCCTGACTTCGATGTCCCACCTCTTCGACAGCGCCCGGATGCCCGCCGCTCTCCATCCGTTCGACGTGGACCCGCAAGGATGAGGGGATCGCCATGTTGAGAACGCCGATCGCTACGATTGCCCTCGCGCTGAGCGTGGGTGCCTTCGCCGTCGCCCAGGTGGTCCCCGAGCAGGGCCGCTCTCCCGTGCCTGGTGGGGCGCCGACCGCCCCGCCGCAACGGTCGCTCTTCGGGCTCCGACCCGCGGCCAGTCCCGCGCCCGCTCCAGGCGCGGCCCAGGCACCCGCGGCCGTCCCGTCGCGGTTGTCCCTGACACCGACCCCCACCTCGGGGGGGCCGGCGCCGGCGAACACCATGAGCGCCGCCCCGGAGGACCAGCGCACGTTCCAGTCCGGCGCGGTCCTGCCCGAGCCGGCGGATCCGGAGCAGATCGAACAGCCCACGGTCAACCTGCCGACGACGCCGATCGAGCCGTACCTGCTACGGCGGCAAAATGGACCGTTCATGGTGCTCGCCAAGACGTTCCGTGGCCCGGACGCGGCCCGCTACGCCCAGGCCCTCGCCATGGAGTTGCGGAGCAAGCACCAGTTGCCAGCCTATGTCTGGTGGCTGCGCCTCCAGCCGGGCCACAGCAACATCCGGAACGTCCCGCCGACCGCGCCCGGTTACATCCAGAGCGGCGAGACCGTGCAGGGGCCGGAACGGGTTCGATCGTACGACGAGGCCGCCGTGCTGGTCGGCGATTGCCAGACGATCGATGAGTCCGAGGACCTCCTGCACACGGTCAAGAAGCTCGACTCGGAAGTCCTCGACGGCACGCCTTCGCTCTGGAACTGGAAATGGCGAAAAGACTTGCACCGAGCCATGCTGACCACAAACCCGCTGCGGGGCTCCGAGGAGCTCTATCCTGTCAAGGACGTTGACGGTCACACCGTGGCCCACGGCGCGCCTGTGCCCGGCGCCGGGATACCGGTCCACGGCTCACCGATGACCGCACAGGCAGGACAGGCGATTGATCCGTATGTCCTGACCGCGGGGTTCCAGAACAAGGAGAAATCCGACCCGCTCGTCAAGCGGATGAACAATCCCAGGGCCAACGCCCGGAGCCTGTACAATTGCACGGGGCCGTATGCCTTGCAGGTCGCGGAGTTCTTCGGACGGGCGACGACCAACCAGAATGACCCCCGGTTCCTCGGCGAGGACATGCTGAAGCGGAGCCCACTGGCCGTTGCCGGAGAGGAGGCCGAGCGGCTGGCTGAGAGCCTCGCGAAGTGCAAATCGCTGCCGCCGGGCCTGAAGCCGTTCGTCTTCCACGACCGAGCCGCGAGCCGTGTGTTCATCGGTCCGTTCCAGCGCCCCGACGATCCGAACATCCCGGCGATCATCAACACGCTCAACCAGAACGTCTCGCTGGAACTGCTCCAGCGGCAGTTCACGCAGCTTCCCCTGGCGCCGGCCCGGCAGCTCAGCCCGGTCCCCACGGACTGAGCCCGACCGCGCTCAACATGGTGATGCCCAGCAGCTCCCGCCCGGACTCGTTCCGGACGGGGGCTGTTGGTATTCCGCGGGTGTGCTCTCCCCGACCCAGGCTGGATGGGTTAGCCTGGGCCGGTTCGCACCGCTGGTCCTTGAGGTGTCCATTCCAGGAAGCGACTCGCGTCATGAAGCTCGTCATCGCCACCCGGAACCGTAAGAAAGGCGAGGAGATGTTCGCCCTGCTCGCCCCGCCCTGGGAGCCGAACAACCGGCTGGCAGGGCTCGAGATCGAGACGCTGGACGCGTATCCGAACGCTCCCGAGGTGGACGAGGACGCCGACACCTTCGCGGGCAATGCCCGGAAGAAGGCCGTTGAGACGGCGCGTGCCCTCGGTCGCTGGGTCGTGGCGGATGATTCGGGGCTCGCGGTCGATGCTCTAGGTGGTGCGCCGGGAGTTTATTCGGCACGGTATGCCGGCACCCACGGCGACGACAACGCCAACAACGCGAAACTGTTGGCGGAACTCTCGGACGTCCCCGATGATCGTCGAGGCGCCGCGTTCGTCTGTGCCCTGGCGCTGGTCGATCCGTCGGGCACCGTGGCATTCGAGACCGAGGCCACCTGCCGGGGTCGGATCACACACGAGGTCCGGGGTTCTGGCGGGTTCGGCTACGACCCCCTGTTCCTGATCCGCGAATACCATCGGACCTTCGGGGAACTCGGTCCGATCGTCAAGCACCAGCTCAGCCATCGGGCACGGGCCTTCGTGCGACTTCGCCCCGTCCTGGAGGGGATTCTCGGAAATCCCTAAGCAGGCCCGCAGAACTTTTTTGACAGTGTTGTTCTGAGCCAGAAGTCGTCGGAGAGGACCCCGGAGGTATGCAGCGCCTCGCGGCCCGACATGCTGAGCAGGTAGTCGAGGAACCGGTCTACTTGGTCCTCGATCGTCGCGTATTGCTTGTTGGCGGCGATCACGTCCTTGGCCTGGCCCCACAACGTATCCATCGGGTTCAGTTCCGGTGCCCGCTTCGGCAACCACATCAGCGTGATCCCCTCCGCAGCCCCCAGCGACCCCTTGGCCGTGTGGCTCGGGTTCTCGTCCAGCAACAACGCAACGTGCCAACCCCAGTAGTGCCAACGGATTTCCTCGAGGAACGCCTGGAAGTTACCGGCCCGCCCCTTGAGCTGGGGCAGCAACAGCCGTGTCCCGGTCCGCAGGTTCATCGTCCCGAAGACCACCCGCCGGGCGTTCCGGCCGCTGATGTGGACCTCCGCCGGTTCGCCCCTCAGCGACCACCCGGCCCGCAACGGCGGGAACAGCATCAGGTCCGTCTCGTCCTCGGCCAGCACGACGCTGCGACGTGGCAAGCCCCGGATTTGCCGCAGGACGCGACTTTTTTTTATCGCGCTCGGGGTCGGGGGCCAGGACGTAGCGCGGCCGCTTCCAGACGTAGCCCAGGCGGTGGAGCACGCGTCGGACGGTGTCGTCCGAAGGCAGCACCCCGGTGCTCCGCTCCAACTCGTACTGAAGCAAAGGCGTGGTCCAGTCCGTGTCCGGGTATCCGAGTTCCTGGGGCGAGCGCCCATCAGGGATCGGAGCAGCCGTTCGGCCGGTTCGGTCAGGAGGCGTGGCCGCCCGTTACGGGGGTTGTCAATCAGGGACTTCGGTGAGTGGTCCCGAGCGAACGCGGCAGCCCAGTTGTAGACGCTCTGCCGCGACATGCCGAGCAGCGCGGCGATCTCGGCGGCGGACCGACCCCGGTCGAGTTCCAGCACGGCAAGCGTCCTGCGATAGGTACGCGCGTCAGTGGCCGCCCGGAGTTGTCCCAGGAGGCGACGGCGCTGCCAGAAAGTCAGTTTGAACTGGCTCATCTCGGCCCCCAGTTGGGGGTGGTAGCAATGGAACAGAAAACCGGCGCAAGGGCCGTCACTTCGCCAGATCATCCCGCTCGCCGAGGTCGCCAAGCGGTCGCGATAGACTCCTGTTCAAACGGTGGCGGATTGGCCTGGGGTTGCGAGGTGTTTTCCAACCGGAAGAACCATGCTTTCGCCCCCTCCGTCGCCACGATAAACCCAAGGACAATCACGATGACGACTCCCAGTTGAAGTGCTGTGAGCGGCACGAACCCGAACGCTGCACTCGGCGCCCCGAGGAATGGGATCGTGAAGGTGGCGGCGGAAACTGCAAGCGTTGACCACAACAACAACCGGCTGGGGGCACTTCGGAAGGCGGGCCTGTGCGTCCGCAGGACGAGGACAACCGCCAACTCGGTCAACAGCGAAATCATGAACCAAGAGGTCTGGAATGTCGCCTCGTTTGCATGGATCACGAGCAGCAGGACGGCGAAGGTCAGCAGATCGAAGACCGAACTGATCAGCCCGAACACGATCATGAAGCGCTGGATCTCCTTGAGGCTCCAGCGCTGCGGGCGTGAGACCCGGTCCGAGTCGACATTGTCGCTCGAGATCGCGATCGAAGGCAGGTCGGAGAGGAAGTTATTGAGCAGGATCTGCTTGGCGACGAGCGGCAGGAATGGCAAGAGCGGCGTGGCCAGCGCCATGCTCACCATGTTCCCGAAATTCGCGCTGGTGGTGATCGAGATGTATTTGAGCGTGTTGGCGAAGGTCCGCCTGCCGTCCTCCACGCCCGATCGGAGCACGTCCAGATCGCGGCTCAGCAGGATGATGTCGGCGCTCTCGCGGGCGACATCCACGGCCATTTCGACCGAGATTCCGACATCAGCCGAATGCAGGGCCGGCGCATCGTTAATTCCATCGCCGAGATAACCGACCGAGTGGCCGGTTCGCTGCAGGGCGCGGACGATCCGCTCCTTCTGCTGCGGATCGATTTCAACGAACAGATCGGTGCGAGGCGCGAGGTGCCACAACGCCTCGTCCTTGAGCATCGCGAGCTTTGCGCCGGTGAGCATCGACTTCGGATCGAGGCCAACGGCCTCCGCCAGATGTGCCGTCACATAGCGATTATCGCCGCTGATCACCTTGATGCGGATGCCGAGTCGCTTGAGGTCGTGGATCGTGCGTTGCGCGTCCGCCTTGGGCGGGTCGTAGAAGACGAGGAAGCCCCGAAAGGTCATGTCCCGTTCGTCGTCGCGATTGTAGTCCTCCTTCGCCCCCACGTTGCGGGTGGCCACGGCCAGGACGCGGAAGCCTTCGGCACCCCTGGCTCGGAAGGCATCGTCCAATTCCGCCCGCCGCGCGGCATCCAGCGGAACCTCGACGCCCTCGCGGTCCAGCGACGAGCAGATGTCGAGCACGTTGGCGAAGGCGCCCTTGGTGACGATGAGGTGCTGGGACGGCGCATCGTCCTCCGCCAGCACGATGGTAAGCCGCCGACGCATGAAGTCGTAGGGTATCTCATCGATCTTGGCGAGGCCGCGGGTCGTCAACCCGGCGCCCTCGCCCGCGGCGACGATCGCGGCATCGAGCGGGTTCTCGATGCCGGTCTCGAAGGCGGCGTTGAGAAAGGCGAGCCGTCGCACCTCATCCGAAGGCCGGTTGTCGGCATCGAGGGCGTCGCGCAGGATGATGGCGCCTTCGGTCAGCGTGCCCGTCTTGTCGGTACAAAGGATGTCCATGCTACCGAGATTCTCGATGGCGTCGAGGCGGCGAACGATGACACCGCGCTTGTCCATCGCCCGCGCACCGGCGGAAAGGGTGACACTGATGATCGCCGGCAACAACTCCGGCGACAGCCCGACCGCCAGCGCCACGGCGAACAGCAGCGACCCGATCACCGGCCGGTCGAGGAGCAGGTTCACCGTCAGCACGAAGAGGACGATGACGATCATCACCCGGATGAGCAGATAGCCGAACTGCCGCACGCCGCGCGCGAAATCGGTCTCGGGCGGGCGTGCCCTCAGCCGCGCCGCGATCGCCCCGAACTCGGTCCGACGGCCCGTCCTGACGGCGAGTACCTTCGCCGTGCCGCTCCGCACCGAGGCGCCGAGAAAGACCGCATTGGTCCGTTCCGTGATGGGTGCGTCCGGGCGAACAATCCCCGCCCGCTTCTCGACCGGGAATGGCTCTCCCGTCATGCTCGCTTCGCTGACGAGGAAGTCCGCCGCCTCGATGACGAGGCCGTCGGCCGGGATCAGATTGCCTGCCGAAAGAAGCAGGAGATCGCCGGGCACGATAATGCTCACGGGCACCGTCTGCTCCACCCCGTCCCGCACCACGCGGCACATCAGCGCGAGGCGGCGCTTCAGTTGTTCGACAGCCGAGGACGCCCGGTACTCCTGAATGAAGCTGAGGAGCGAGCTCCCGAGGACGATCGCCAGGATAATGGCGGCGTCCACCCATTGCTGAAGCACCAGCGAAATTGCAGCAGCGAACGCCAGGATGAGGACGAGCGGGCTTTCAAACTGGCGAAGCAGCAGCCGAACCGCGCTCATCCGGGACGAGTCTTCGACGCTGTTGGGGCCGACAAGGACAAGCTGTGCTGCGGCTCGATCGGACGAAAGACCGCTAAGCCCAGTACCGAGGGCTGCCGCGAGCACGGATGCGTCCTGGCTCCAATACGGAGCTTCACTGCCTGCCTCACTCATCCGCGTGTCCGATCTCCAGTCGCATAGACCATGAAGACACTCAGTCCCCGGCTCGACCCCGTGGCGTCTCAGACGACCGTCCCGAAGGTCTGACACAGAAGCGGAGCGGTTCAATGGGCGAGCCGGAAAAAGCCCTCGCGCCGGTTCGCTGTTCTAATGCTACCCACGCCCCCAGGGCAAGTGATGGGAGACAGACGAGCAAATCCCGTGTCAAAAAAGTTCTGCGGACCTGCTTAGTGGACCGGCAGCCCGAAAACCGTGGGCAGTGCCGATGCCCGATGACCCAAGAGTTTTGGTCGACCGGCAGCCCACCCTATGATGGCTGTTGATCGCCTCCAAGAGATTGAGCAACGCGAACGCCCCGAGAAGCTGGGCCTCTCGGGGCGTTCGTGGTTCAAGACCTCACATGCGAGAGAGCCGGGCGAGGCTCGTCAGGCACGCTCAGAAGAACAGCCGCCGCTTGTTGCCGAGGCCGAGCAGCGAGTGCGCCTTCTTGTTGCAGGGACCGCAGGTCGGGACCGCCGTCACCGGCATCGCCTTCTGCGGGGTGGCCAGGACGCTCTGCGACGACGGCAGCGCGCACTGCGGCGACGGCATCGCGGCGGCCGGGCAGTGGACCGTCACCGGGACCTGGACGCAGACCTCGACCGGCACCTGCCGGCAGACCGTCCGCGGCACGCAGACGTTCTTCGTCTCGACGACCTTGCGGCAGACCGTCACCGGCTCGCAGATCGTCCGGGTGACCGGAACCTGCTTGCAGACACGGTGTACGGGACCGTCTTCATGCACTGAACCGTCTGCATCTCGCAGACCGGTCTGCGGGACCATCTTCACGCACTCGACCGGCACCATCTCGCAGACGGTCTGCGGGCACCTGCTTGACGCAGGTCTCCTGGACCATCCGGCAGGTGGTCACCGGAACCTGGCGGTAGCAGGTCTCCTGGACCATGCGGCAGGTGGTCACCGGAACCTGCTTGACGCAGACCTGCGGAGACCATCCGGCAGGCGGTCACCGGGATCCGCTTGACGCAGGTCTCCTTGACCATCCGGGTGACCGTGCAGGGGACCGGTCTTGACACGCCGTCTCCTTGACCATGCGGGTGACGGTGCACGGGACGGTGTTGCATGACGCGCTCCGGGACCATCTGCGTGACGGTGTACGGGCACCTTCTCGCAGATGACCTTCGGGCACATCTTGGTGACGGAGACCGGCACGCAGCGGTAGCAGGTCCGGGGCACCATCGTCGTGACCGGGCAGGAGACCGTCTTGTAGCAGGTCTCCTGGACCATCCGGCAGGTGGTCACCGGGACCTGCTTGACGCAGGCCTCCGGGACCATCTCGCAAACGGTCGTCGGGACCTGCTTGACGCAGGTTTCCTGGACCATGCGGCAGGTGGTCACCGGGACCATCTTGACGCACTCCTCGGCGACCATCGTGCAGGTGGTCACCGGGACCTGCTTGCAGACGGTGTACGGGACCTGCTTGCAGACGGTGTACGGGACCTGCTTGCGGACGACGCGACGTCGTAGACCGTCTCGCAGACGTTCTGGACGATCCGTGCGCGGGCACCAGACCTGGCACTCGATCCACGAGCGGCGGCGACTGGACCCAGCAGCCGTCGACGCAGACCATCTTGCCCGGCACGCACTTGCGGGTCGTGACCCACTCGCCGGTCTCGCAGGCAGACCTGCTTGACGACCGTGCGGGGCACGCAGACCGTCTCGCAGACCTCGCGGCAGGCCGTCTCGGTGACCGTCTTGTAGCAGGTCTCGGAGACCGTCTTCATGGAGGTCGTCTGGACCGGCCGGCAGACCGTGTAGCGGCACTCCTTCATGACCGTCTCCCGCACCGGGCGGCAGACCGTGTAGGAGCACTCCCGCATCACGGTGCGGCGAACCGGCCGGCAGACCGTGTAGCGACCGGGTCTCCATGTGCGTCTCGCGCACCGGCCGGCAGACGGTGTACGGCACCTGCTTGGTGGTGCAGGTCGTCACCGGCTGCATGACCGTGTACGGCTGCTGCTGCATGACGGTCGTCTGGACCGGCACCTGGATCGTGCGCGGGCACCGACTTGTAGCAGGTCTTCTGGACCGGCCGGCAGACCGTCGAGACGACCGTCTTGTAGATGGTCTCGGTGACCGGCCGGCAGACGGTGTACGGGACCGTCTTCATGACGGTCTCCTGCACCGGTCGGCAGACCGTGTAGACGCAGCTCCTTGAACGTGGTCTCCCGGCACCGGCCGGCAGACGGTGTAGGTGACCGTCTTCATGTGCGTCTCGCGCACCGGCCGGCAGACCGTGTACGACCGCGTTTCCATGTGCGTCTCGCGCACCGGCTCGGCAGACCGTGTAGGTCACGTCCTTCCAGATCGTCCGGCGACACGGGCTTCTGGACGATGTAGCGGCACTCCCGCATCACGGTCGGTAGCACGGCCTCTGCACCGTGTACGGCACCTGCCTGGTGCACTGCTCGACGACCGTCTGGCAGCGTCGTGATCGTCCGCGGACGCATGACCGTCTCGCTGACGTTGCGGACACACTGCACCTGCTGGTCTCGTAGACCGTCTCCTGAACCGGCCGCAAGACCGTGCAGCGTTGAAGCTGATATTCGACGTGGCCCGTGCACTCCACAGGCGCCGGGCAACACCGGGTTGAGGCTGCGCCAGCGTAACTGGCCGCCTCTGCCGGTCGATCGGCCGCCCACGACCCCAGACTCATCAGGGCCATGAGCATCGCCGTGAGTAGTTTACGCATGGTCTGTCGCTCCAGGACTGTCTCCCGACTGAGGGCGAGCCCGGCGGCATCACGCTACTCGATGCCGGATCCTCCGGCGCGGGACCGCCATCTCACTACAGTTCTTCGGTCCGCTCGGATTGCCCGCTTGAAGCTGTTTACTCCAAATTTCCCAGTAGACCCAATCCTTCCAGAACTCAAGGTTTGCCCTGACGTTACGTCAGCTGCACGAGAACCCCATCTATCCCAGTAAACCCATCAGAGTCACCGGATCTCGAATCCCGGCAAAGCCCGAAAAGGTCCCCGCGGGCGGCAAGGTCGCCGAGCCCTGGGCGGCGGCGGTCGGGGCTTGGATGCCGCGGCCGAGTGCCAGTAGGCTGTTGCCTCGGCCCGGTGGCGGGACCAGACGCCCTCCGAGCCGGGTTCCTGGCGGCCGACGGATGAGCATCCAGAGGTCGAACGCGGCGAGGATCGGCCGATGGCTTCGGTGCTCGACAGGTTTCGACTGGATGGCCGCGTGGCGCTGGTGACCGGCGCCTGCGCGGGGGCTGGGCCGGGTCATGGCCGAGGCGCTGGCCTCAGCCGGGGCGGCGGTCGTGCTGACGGCCCGCGATCCCGCCGCGGCCGAGAGTCCGCGGCGCGAACCGTGGCCGAGGCAACCGGGTCCAGGACCCTGGGGATGGCCCTGGAGGTCACCCGGCCGCGAACGTCGAGGCGGTGGTCGGCGCGGACCGATCGAGACGTTCGGCTCGATCGACATCCTGGTCAACAACGCCGGGATCAACATCCGGGGACCGATCGAGGAGCTGAGCGAGGACCAGTGGGACCAGGTGATCGACACGAACCTGAAGGGAACCTGGCTGTGCTGCCGGGCGGTCGCCCGGCCGATGAAGCAGCGCGGCTGGGGGCGGGTGATCAACGTGTCGAGCATGCTCGGCGAGATCAGCCTGCCGGAACGCACGCCCTACGCGTCGAGCAAGGGCGGGGTGACCCTGCTGACCAAGACGCTCGCGCTGGAGTGGGCCCGCGACGGCATCTGCGTCAACGCGCTCTGCCCCGGCCCGTTCGCCACCGAGATCAACCTGCCGTTGCTGAACGACCCGGAGAAACGGGCGACGATGGAGGCGAAGATCCCGGTCGGCCGCTGGGGCGACCCGCAGGAGCTCGGCCCCGCGGTCGTCTTCCTCGCCTCGGAGGCGGCCAGCTTCATCACCGGCTCGACCCTGTTCATCGACGGCGGCTACACGGCTCAGTGAGCGTGAATCAGCCGGAAGCGGAGCACGACGTTGGACGCGTTGCACATCCCGCGCGGGTTTCGCGCGGCCGCGGTCAAGGCGGGGATCAAGCCGTCGGGCATCGCTCGACCTGGCGGTGCTGGCCGCCGACGGTCCCTGTGCCGCGGCCGGGACGTTCACCACGAACCGCATCGCCGCGGCCCCGGTGCAGTGGGACCGTACGCGGCTGCCCTCGGACGGCATCCGCGCGGTCGTCGTGAACGCCGGCAACGCCAACGCGGCGACCGGCGCCCAGGGCTTGGAGAACGCCCGCCGGACCGCGCCACGAGCGGCCGCCGCGCTGCTCGGCTGCGACCCCGACCAGGTTCTCGTCGCCTCGACGGGCGTCATCGGCCATCAGTTGCCGATGGACCGGATCGAGGCGGGGATCGAGCGGGCCGTCGCGGCGCTGACCGTCTCGGAGCGCGGCTTCCGCGACGCCTCTCAGGCGATCCTGACGACCGACACCCGTCCGAAAGTCTCGTCGTCGTCGCGTCCGGATCGACGGTCAGCTGAGTCCGACCCTGCTCGGGTTGGCCAAGGGGGCCGCCATGATCGGCCCCAGGATGGCGACGATGCTCGGGTTCCTGCTTGACCGACGCCCGCGTCGCGCCCGGACGATCTCCAGCGCATCCTCTCCGAGGCCGTCGAGGAGACGTTCAACTGCATCTCGGTCGAGGGGCACACCAGCACCAACGACACGGTCCTGCTGCTGGCTCGGCGAGGCGATCCGGCCCAGCCTGTCCTGAGCGGAGCCGCGCTCGACGAGTTCGGCGGACTCGTCCACGCGCCTGCCGCGATCTGGCGACGATGATCCCCGACGACGGCGAGGGGGCGACGCCATCGGATCAAGGTGGTTGTCCAGGGTGCCGGCGACCGCGAGGAGGCCCGGACCATCGCCCGGGCCGTGGCCGACAGCCCGCTCGTCAAGACGGCCATCCACGGCGCCGACCCGAACTGGGGCCGGATCGTCTCGGCGGCCGGTTACGCCGGCGTTCCGTTCGAGGAAGACGGAACTCTCCTTGACCCTGAACGGCACCGGCTTTGTATCACGACGGAACGCCCTTGGCCTTCGACGCCGAGGCGGTCTCAAGCGGAATCCGGGCGAACCGCGACGTTCGGATCGAGCTGACTCTCCGCCGCGGCGCGGCCCAGATCGACGTTCTGGACGTCCGACCTCACCGCCGAGTACGTCCGGCTGAACGCCGATTACACGACCTGATCCGTTCCGACTCGAACCGAGGCGGAAGACCGGCTCGAGCTTCCACCCGGGAGGGTTCGACGTCAGCTGCCGCCGTTGGCTTGCCTTTCTCGGCGCGCCTTTCGCTGCGCGGCGGCGGCCAGCGGACGCAGTACGGCGAGCATGGTGTTCAGGTGGGCCAGGCGGGGCCGAAGCGGTCGACGAAGTCGGAGAGGGCGAAATCGCCCTCGACGAGGTTCTCGTGGTTCTCGTCGACGTACTCGGCCAGGTCGGCCATCAACGCGGCAGTGGACCTGCTCGAGCTTGCCGAGCGATTCCTTGCAATGGTCGAGGATGTCGGCATGGCCCTGCTGCCAGCGGTCGAGATCGGCGACCTGCCGGGCCCGCTGATCGCGGGCGACCTGGGTCGTCTCGCGGAGCATCTCGGTTTGCTGCCGCTGGATTTCGAGCATCTGTCGCTGCATTTCGAGCGATCTGCGACTGCAAGTTCACCATCAGGTGGAGCACGGACATCGGGTCGTTGGGGTTCGTCGGGGACAGGCGGAAGCTGGCCGGTGGGAGAAACCTCCATCCGGTACGTCCACGGAGCCGATGACGGGTTCTCGCGTGAAGACACCCCGACCTCCCTCTAGAAGAATCACAAAACTCTCGCCCGGAACTTAGGCGACGAAGATCACATTACTATACCGTAAAGAGTCGAGCCGGGACAGGGCCGGTCTTCATAACGATCGAGAGAGTCAAGGAAGTTCAAGTAGGGGATATCCCCTGATCGAGACCGTAATCGGCTTCATCTTTGGGGTTCAGTCAAGGTCCGATTCGCAGCCCAGGTGGTAGAATGCGTCGGCGAGGGAGTCGACGATGTCCCCCGCGATCATGCCGACCTCGCCGTTCTGGTCGCGCGCGATGTTCCCGGCGACCCCGTGGGCGTGGCCCCGAGGACCGCGGCCTCGAACACGGAGAGCTTCTGGCCGAGCATGGCGGCGATCACGCCTGTGAGCACGTCGCCGGCGCCGCCGGTCGCCATGCCGGGGTTGCTGACCGTGTTGGTGAAGACGCGACGGCCATCCGTCACGATGGTATGGCCACCCTTGAGCACCAGGACCAGATGTTCGGAACGCGAGGCGAACTCCCCGGCCTGATTTTCCCGATCCGCCTGGACTTCGGCGACCGATTTGCCGACGAGCCTCGCGAACTCTCCCGGGTGAGGCGTCAGGATCGACCGGATGGGACAACCGTTCCAGCACGTTACCCTGACCGACAAGGGCGTTCAGGGCATCGGCATCGAGGACCGTGGGTTGGTCAAACGTCTGAAGTGCCCAGGGAACCAACCCCCGGACGCCTTCTCCCTGTCCGAGCCCCGGCCCGAGCGCGAGGATGTCCGCCGAACCGGCGAGACGTTCGAGGGTGGCGCGGTTTTCGTAATCCAGGAGCAAACCGTCGGCATCCTGAGCCAGGGGATAGGTCATGTAAGACGGTTCGAAACTTGCCACGGTCGGTTGAACCTCGACCGGGCAAGCGACCGTCACCAGCCCCGCCCCTGATCGGAGGGCCGAGGCCCCCACCAGCGCCGCGGCGCCTCCCTTGCCACGCCCCCCCGCGATCACCAGGACGTGTCCGTACATCCCCTTGTGGCTATCGAACGGTCGCCTGGGTAATTTCGGGATCGTCTCGATCCGTTCACGATCCATGTGCGTTCGGCTCCGCTTGAGACTTGTGAGACGTTGCCGTGGAGGAGTGACCAGCCCGAGCCTGTCCGGCCCGTCGAGCAATCAGGCCGGCGACGTGCCCGCCGTTGAACCCCGAGTCGATGTTCACGACCACCACGTTCGAGGCACAGCTGTTCAGCATGGTCAACAAGGGAGCAAGCCCGTTGAGATGGGCACCGTACCCGATTGTCGTGGGGACCGCGATGACCGGGCAGTCGACGAGCCCGCCCACCACGCTCGGCAAGGCCCCCTCCATCCCGGCGACGACGACCAGGGCATCAGCCCCCTGCATCTGGTCGAGGCGGTTGAACAGGCGATGGATGCCGGCCACGCCGACGTCGGCGATCAGGCTCACCTCGCAATTCCAGCCCTCGGCGGTGACCCGAGCCTCCTCGGCCACGGGCAAGTCGCTGGTGCCCGCCGTCACGACGACCACCTTGCCAAGCTTCGGGCCCGGATCGCGATCGCTCTTGATCTGGAACGTGCGCCCCAGCACATTGTATTCCCCTTCCGGAAACGCCTGGAGCAGTTCAGCGGCCGTCTCGGGCACGATCCGGGTCGCCAGGCCGCCCTCACCGTGATCCTGGAGCGTTTTCAAGATCCGGATGATCTGCTCCGAGGTCTTGCCCTGGCCGAAGATGACCTCTGGGTAACCGCATCTCAGGTGTCGGTGAAGGTCCACCTTGGCGAAATCGCCGGCCTCGACAAAGGGGGCCGTCCAGCGAAGCTGGCGGCGGCTTCGGCTGGAGCGACCGCCCCCTGGCGAACCCCTTCGAGTAGTTGCATCAACTCGTTCGAGTCCATGGCGTTTTCCGATGGCCTGTCCTGGCGGTCGCGCTAAGATTGAGGCAGTGTCTCGTACCCTTGTAGCGTGACGACCGTCGAGGGGCAACTCCCTCGATGCCTTCCGCGCGGAGCACGCGGCCTGTTAAGGTAGACGCAAGGGTGGTTTCCCAACCAGCCGACCCGCTCCCATCGACTCGCCGTTCCGTTCCCCTTCTATTCGACACGAGGCGACGCGCCCGATGAATCCGGAGCCGAACTCCCGATCGGAAAGGCCCCCATCGTCGAGCGAGCCCCCGGTTGCCCGCCTGGTATCGGGCCGGCCTAAGGTCCGGCTGAAATTGCGCGATCCCGAACCGACCGCGCCCGATCGTCTCGAACGTCGCACCCTGAGCGGTTGGGCCGTTTCACTCAGCCTGCACGCCATGATCCTGCTGATTCTGGGGCTCTGGATGTTCACCCCGCCCACCGACCCCGAGAGGACCATCGTGGGGAACCTGGCGGGCACGGAGCTGGGCGACGATCAGGCCGACGCCTTCGAGGGCGCCCTCGGGCTGGATACGCCTTTGATCATGCCGGAGACGCCCGCGCTGGAAGTCCCGAGTTTCCGGCCACTCCAGACGATGGTCAAGGTCGATCCCGACCCTTCCGTGGTCCCCCCTCGACAAAACGTCGAGTCCCTTCCGCTGCCCCCCAGCAGTGCGGCGCGAGGCGAGGGCGGCGGGTTCGGGGTTGCCCGCTTCGGTCGTGGCACGGAGAACGTCCAGGGCGTGGCCGTCCAGGTTGGCGATCCCCAGTTCACGCTCATCTGGGAGGGCAATGCGGACCTGGACCTTCACGTCGAGGAACCCGGCGGGTCGCACATCTCCTGGAAGCTGCGGAAGGGGGAGCGTGGGGGACGTCTCGACGTCGACAAACGCACGGCACCCGGCCCCGAGAACGTGTTCTGGGTTCAGGGCGATGGTCCGGAAGGCGTCTACAAGTGGTTCGTCTATTACTACGGGCCGGAACCGTTTCAACGTCGGTTCGGAGGCGCGGTTCGTTGGCGCGTTCGAGTCAAACACTCGGATCAGGTCACGGAGTACGGCGGGACGCTCAAGGCGATCGACGACCGCAGCGAAATCCATACGTTTCAGATCGACCGGGGAAAGTGATCCGGGTGAGGTCCGTTCACCTCCTGAACCCGAAGGACCGTCGGGACCGACGCGGATCACGAGAAGGCTTGCGCATGAGACGATGGGCGAACGCGGCCGGTAGGGGTCGATGGCAGGGCGGCGTCGCGGGAGCGGTTCGAGTCAGAGGACGAACAGGGACGTCGGAATGGGCGCCCTTGGCGGTGACCGACCCATCGGCGTGCGACTGTGCCGGGGTGTTCCAGGTTGGGTCGAACGATTGGGGGTCTGTCCACAAGGGGAAAACCCGACGCAAGCGTGCGTCGAAGTTCACGGCAACCAGGCGAACGGGTTTCGATCCCGCTGTCGCTCGCGCGGCTTCGGGACTGGGAAACAACTGGATGCGATCGTAACGGTCCGCAGGGCCGGTGAAGGTGTAGAGCATGACGAGGCCTCCTTCCCTGACATTCCACCTCGCGCGGTAAGAGACATGCTAGGGAGCCGGGCTCATCCGGAACGTGGTCCGGTGAAAACCTGATAAGGGTACGCGAGGAAAACGGATGTCCATACCGAAACGGTACCGATCCACCCCGCGAGTTCCGCCGTCCCACGGCCGAACAGGGCGATTATACGCGGACGTTCATGGCGATTACCAGTCAGAACCGGCCATAGAATTAAACTTCCTTGCAACCTGAATTTACGAACAGGTAAGGTGGTCATCGCGAACCCGTCGCGCTTGGTGCGATCGGGTTCTCCTTCGTGATCTCACAAGCTGGTCGGTCAGTTCATTAATCCTCAAGAAACTCACCATGGGCCATGAATCACTTCACGAAAGTTCTTTCATTTTTTGGGTTTGCGACTCGAGCTCGGTCGCGGCGAGCTTGATTGCAAATCATCATGGAGTACGAATTCCGCAGTGGCATCGAGCGTCTGGTCCGCGACACGATAACGAACAGGCCAGCCCCCCTCGGGAACGATCACGCCGGTCGATTTCAGTTGCTTGCACCACGCGGTCGCCCCTGAGGTCTTGCCATACATACCACGAAAGAGGTCTTGAACGTCCCTGGTGCCGAAGGGCTCCGGCAACAGGGCCAGGCCGACGGGGCCGGTCTCGATCCCAACGGTGAGCCAGACCAGGGCGGTCTCGAGGATCTGTTGGTGGTCGAAGGCCAGGTCGCCGATCTCCCCGACAGGCACCCAGGCCGCATGTGAGGCGTCGTCTCCCCCGATCGGCTCCGGCGCGGGCGTCCGGAAGACGGTCGCGAACGCCAGGCTGATCGTCCGGCCGCGCGGGTCGCGGTCCACGGCCCCGTAGAAGCCGAGCGGGTCGAGCGGCCAGGGCGTTTCCAGGCCGGTTTCCTCTCGAAGCTCGCGGCGAGCCGCCGTTTCCACGGGTTCGCCCATGTCCAGGAACCCCCCCGGAAGCGCCCACTGGCCGGCGAATGGCTCGTTTTTGCGGCGGACCAGCAACACCCGCAACGAGCCGTCCCGGATGGTGAAGGCGACGCAATCGACCGTGACCGACGGTCGGGGGTGCTCGTATCGGTACAACTTCGGCATATAAGAAGCCCCGTCCGGCTTGTGGATCAGGTCGGGCCTGAGCGGATCGAGTGTTCCGTGAGGGCACGGCCCCGGGGACGATCACCGCGTCATCGTTCTGATCGGGGCACGCGCCCTTCGCGTTGGAACCAACCTGGCACTCGGGAACGGTCCCGATCATCATAGCGTTTGGAGGACGGGCGGGAACCACCCGTTTTCCGAATCTTCCTCGCTGTCGTCGCCCCTTCTCAACGAGCAGAGAACGGCCTCATGTCCGCACCCCATCCCGACGCCCCCGAATGGCCCTTGGCATGCGACAACGACCTCGACCCGACGGTCGTCCAGCGGCTCTGCGAGGCCGACACGGCGGCTGACGAGGCGGGCTCCTGGCCCGAGGCGCTGTGGCAGGTTCTGGTGGCGAACGGTGCGCCCGGTTGGTCCCTTCCTGAGGGACTGGGCGGGTCGAACCTGGACCGAGGAACGCTGCTACGACGCTATGCGCGTGTCGCCGAAGGAAGTCTGACCGCCGCGTTTATCCTGTCCCAGCACGATGCCGCCGTGCGTCGGCTGGTCGCGGCGAACGCGAGCGGTCAGGGGGTCGCGAACCGCTGGCTTCGCGAGATCGCCGATGGTCGTTCGTTCGCGACGGTCGGCATCTCGCAACTCACGACCTCCCGGCGTCACGGAACACGCGCGCTGGTCGCCACCGAGCGGCCCGGTGGGGGATACCGACTTGACGGGGCGATGCCCTGGGTCACGGCGGCGCCCCGGGCGGACGTGTTCGTGACCGGGGCCGTGCTCGACGACGATCGACAGGTTCTGATCGCCTTGCCGGCCCATCGTGACGGGCTCCGCGTCCGCGAACCGTTCGCCCTGGCCGCCTTGCAGGCGTCCTGCACGTGTGAGGTTGCCTGCGAGGACGTCGTCGTCGAGGAGTGCTGACATCCTCGCCGGCCCGTCTCATGAGGTCATGAAGACTCCTGGTCAGGTGGGAACCGGCGGCCTCGAAACCTCGGCGCTGGCGCTTGGCCAGGCACGCGCGGCCCTGGTCGCTCTGGGTCGGGAGCAGGCGAAACGGGATGACCTCAACGAACCCTTCGACGCCCTCTCCGCCGCCTGGGGCGACCTGGCCCTGGCGTTCGAGGCCGCGGCGGCGGGACAGCCGAACGCCCTCCCACCCGGTGAGGTCCGCGCTCGCGCGAACGCGCTGGTCCTGAGCTGCACGCAGGCATATCTGACCGCGCCAAGGGGACCGGGTTCCTTCGTAGCGAGCCGGCCCAGCGATGGGCGCGACAGGCCCTGTTCTTTCTCGTCTGGTCCTGCCCCTCGCCAGTAGCCCAGTCTGCCCTGCGCGACCTGGCCGGCCTCTGCCCGGGTTGAATCGGGACGCGGCCAGATTGACGGGTCGTTGTGTCGGTCGCGACGGAACGCGGGAGTGTTCGACCCGTCGCGACCGACCTGCTCATCGACGGCTCATTCCGGAGTGGCCGGCGCGGGGACGATCTTCGGCCAGGGCACCGTCGCGCCGAGGTTCTCCGCCAGGTGGCGAGTCCAGGCCCAGGGCTCGAGACGGCTGCCTTCGATCTCGACGTCCCTCGGATACAGCAGGGCAACGGCCTGGGGCATGTTCAGGATGCGTTCCAGGTTGAGGAAGGCCGGGCCGTCGCGGACGGCCGCGGGTGGGTCGACCAGGATGACCCGGTCCACCTTCGGTTCAAAGACGGCCCCCCAGAGGGCCAGCGGCGCGGCGTCTCCGGCGCCTCGGATCCACAGAGGCGTCTCCTCGCTGCCGATGCACCTCAGGGCCTGCCGCACGTCGAGCACGCGCATGCCGTCGAGCGTCTGACCAAGCAGGGGGAACCGGCGGCGGATGTGGGTGTCCTTCTCCTGCGGCCAGGCCGTCGGGCCGATGCCGCGCGGGGCGAACAGGAACACCCGCACGCCACTCTCGACCTTCTCCTTGAGCGACTCGAACAGGGGATGCCCGGTCGGGTCGCCGTCCTCGGCCTCGAACGCCTCGATCAGCCCGTGATGGGCGTCCCAATCGCCTGCATTCAGAACGAGCAGTTCGTCATGGTCGACGTCTCCCCCGCGTCCGGGCGTGTGGAACATCCAGATTCGCAGCCTTGGTTCGGGATGGAGTTCGGTCCAGAAGTCATAGGCCGTGACCCCGAGCCCGCCCTTGTCGATCTCGGTCTGCGAGGGGCCTGCATCGCGACGCCCGACGTAGGGACGATCGGCGATGAGATGCCCCTCCTCGGCCTTCGAGGGCCAGCCCGCGAAGACCTTCGACTTCAGTTGCTCCATCCAGCCGGACTTCATTGCCTCCCATGCTTCCTTCGATTCGGGTGGCGCCGGGGGCTCGGCCATCGCGACGAACGAGTCCTCGATCGTATCGTTGCGGTTGCGCGGCAGCGGCTTCTCCGGGTCGAGAACCTTGAGTTCCTCGATCGGGATGTTTCGGTCGGGCTCGTCGATGTCGGCGACCGAGACGTCGTTCCCCTTGAGCCAGCGTTCGAACCAGGCGAAGGAGGGGTGGCGGATTTCCTCGCTATCGACGTGACCGCCGGAGCCGATGACGATGTCGAGCTTCTCGCGCGCGTCATACCATTCGTAGACGGTTTCGAGCTGATCGAAGATCCGCCGGACGCCGACCTCCGGGAAGATCGGGTCACGGTCGGTGTTCTCGACCAGCAGGGCCTTGGGCGCGAGCAGTGCGGCGACGACGGGATAATCCCAGCGGTAGGTGTTTACCGTGAACATGCAGTCGCAGTGTCCTTCGATGACGCCGTCGGGGTGGGCGACGTCCGGGTTGCCGGCGATGACGTGGTCGTGGAGGTCGGTGATTCCGGCTACCGGGACGACGGCCTGGAACCGGTCCTCGACCGCGCCCAGATACCACGACATCGCCCCGCCGCCGGAACGCCCCGTGACGCCGAGCCGATCGGGATCAACCTCCGGGCGTGAGACGAGGTAGTCAACCGCCCGGATGCCGTTCCAGACCTCGACGCCGGCCGGCGTGTACCCCCGAGACTGCCACCACCACATCCCCTCGCGGTACGTGCCGTGGTGCAGGCCAGGCACTTCCCCGAGTTGCAGGGTGTCGACGACAAAACAGACGTACCCATTGGCCGCGTACCAGGCCGCGTGATGCTGGTAATGGGCCTTACTGCCGTAGATGACACCATCTTTCTCGACGCTGCGCGTGACCGCAGACGTAGAGGATGGCGGGCAGCGGCCCCGAAACCTCCCGGGGACGGTAGAGGTTCCCGGTCACGTACAGCCCCGGCATCGACTGGAAGACGATCTTCTCGACGATGAAGTCGGGCCGCTCGACCGTGCCGCGCACCTCCGCCTTCAGGTCGGTCCGCTCGGGAAGTGGATCGAGCCCGAGCATCTCCCTCAACTGCCGTTGCAGCTCGGGCCGACGACTCTTCCACTCCTCGGCCGACGCGATCCCTAGAAGCGGCTTCGAGGCGATGCGTTCCACCTCCGCCTCGAAATATCCTTTCAGGGGTCGCGCGTCCTTGACGTCCGCGTCGTCGGCGATCGCGTGGGGGGCGAGGAACATCGCGACCAGTGGAGCGAGCAGGGTCAGGACCACAAGATCGACAACCCGTACTCTCAAGCGGTGTCTCGGCATCGTCCGATCACTCCGATCAGGGGCTCTCGGCGGATGGGCGCCGGTTCGCCGAGCAACCCTCTCCACCTGTGATCTCATCGCACAACCAGTGAACTCCTCTCGGCCCGATTCGATGACCGGACCAAGTCGAGGGTTCAGGATGCTCATTGGAACCCGCTAACGCGACTGAGCCAAGACCGTGGCGCGCATCGCGGTCGATTTCAAGCGGGCCAACCGTCAAGCGTCTGGTCTTCGCAGGTCGTGTGGCAATCGCTCAGATCAACCGCTGGTGGGCAGGTCCCGGCGGAGGAACAGGATGAAGGAAATGAGCAGGCCGACCGCGAACACCCCGTAGAGCACGGCCAGGTCCTGGCTGGTTTCGCGGCCCCACTCGATCGAGATCCCGACCGGCGCGTAGTACTGGAACACCGAGAGGTCGGCCAGCCACTCGTAGCCTTCCAGTTGCCTGGAGAAGATGATGCCGGCGATCCCGCCCAGCGTGACACCGAGCCCGAGCATCCCGGCGCGGGCACGCGACAGGTCGCGTGCCGAAAACGCCAGGGTGTAACCGAAGATCGACAATCCGAGCCCGACGAGCATCATGAACGACGGCAGATGGCCGATGATCCGGGGAGGGTTCTTGATCGGGAAGAACAGCGGCGACACGACGTGGCCCGCCACCAGGGCCGCCCCGAGCAGGCAAAACACCAGCAAGGCGACCAGCAGTTGCGATCCGAGATAGGTCGACCGGCGCACGGGACGTGTGAGCGTCAGGTCGAGCGTGCCGCGCTCGATCTCACCCGAAACGGCGGCGGACGCACGGGCGACCGCCCAACCCAGCAGGGTCAAGAGCACCAGCGGGTGATTGGCCATGCAGACCTGCATCAGCAGCGTGGGCGGGTCGTCGGGGTCGAACATTCGATCGGCTGGCACGCCCATGCCAAGGTAGATCCCCATGCCGCGCCGACGGCCTCGGCGTTGGCTCGACGGTTTCTCGTCCCGAGCCGAGCCCTCACCATCGACAAGGCCATCCGGCGTCTCGGCCCGGCGCTGTCCTCGCCAGCCGTTCCCGAAACATCCGGCGAAGGCGCGGGTTCGTCTGGTTCGTCGGAACGGGTTGTGGTGGCGGGGCCATTCTCAGAGGTTGACGTGGACGACGGCTTGTCGGGAGGTGGGAACTGGTTGATGGAGACCCCCCAGTTCCAGAGGATCGCCAGTCCGAAGAAGGTCACCACCGAGTGCGCAAGCGACCAGCGCGTGTCGCGGAGAAGCCGGCGGACGAGTGCGAAGAACATCATGAGAGCGTCCCTGGGGCATCTGAGACCGCGTCGGGCCCGTGATAAGCGTCGTACAGGCTGCGCAGGTCCTCGGTGCCGATTGCCACGTCCGTGACCGCCTGCGAGGCAAGCCAGGAAAGCAGCGGGCGGACTTCTCCCCGATGCTCGAACAGCCAGGCACCCTGGTCGTCCTTGCGCTCGCGCAACGTCAGACCGAGCGACTCCGGAATGTCGGGAGGTTGGTTTCCATCACCGAACCTCAGGAGGAGCATGCGGAGGTTCCGTCGGGCGTGCATGTCCTCGATGTGCATCAGCCGACCTCGCCGCATGATGGCGACGCGGTCGGAGACCTGCTCCACCTCCGACAGCACATGGTTCGAGAAGATGACGGTCTGACCGCCGGCGCGGGCCTCGGCGATGAGGGCCAGTACGTCGGCCCGCGCCGAGGGATCAAGCGCCGAAGTCGGCTCGTCCAGGATCAGGACCTCGACGGGATCGGCGAATGTCTGGGCCAGGGCCAGCTTCTGCTTCATCCCGGTCGAGTAGGTGCGAATTCGTCTCCGCAGGTCGAGTTGCATGACCTGATCGGCCAGCGCGACCGCCCTGTCGAGGCCCTGTCCACCACGAAGACCACACAAGTACCGGATCAATTCCATTCCGGTCAGGTGGCCGGGCAACCTCAGCTCGCCGGGTACGTACGAGACGTATCGACGCACTTCCAGACTGTTCCGCCAGCAGTCATGGCCGGCGACGCTGGAACGTCCCGCCGTCGGTCGAAGCAGGCCGAGCAGAAGGCGAATGCAGGTCGTCTTTCCCGATCCGTTCGGCCCGAGTAACCCGAAGACCTCGCCCTGGTGGATCCCGACGGTCAACCCGGACAGGGCCTCGACCTTGCCGTAATGCTTCGACAATCCCAGGGCCGCGATGACCATTCGGGGTTCGTTCCCCAGGCCCTCACCGGAGTTCATGACCGGGTCCCTCCCAAAGCTTCCTCTCGACACCGCCGCCGCCGGTGATCCCGCTCCCGAGCTCGACCGGTCTCCTCGGCCCCATTCTCGGGACGACTTGCCCGTAAGGGTCGATCCAGGGGATTCTATCCGAACCGATTGCAACCGCGAAGGATCTGAGTCCTTGAGGCCAGGCACTTCGTTGAGATTCTTCCATAACGAGATCGGACGACGCTCCTCTTGAATCGGATGCGTGCAGACATTCGACCGGCTTCGTTGGCCTGGTTTGTACTCGTCCTTTCGGGACGATCGAGGTGGTCATAACGATTCCATGCGATTCCAACGGCGAGCAGCGAAGGCTTGACATCCATCGCTCCAACTGCTGGAATACACGAACGTCGTGCCCGTAGCTCAATTGGATAGAGCGTTAGCCTCCGGAGCTAAAGGTTGCAGGTTCAAATCCTGCCGGGCATACTCCAACGGGTCGCTGACAGGGCTTGTCAGCGGCCCGTTTTCGTTGCCGGAGCCGTAACTTGCGACGAACGCATTCGAGTTGGGCGATGCCGGGCCGAGGGTGTCCGGATTGTCAGGATTGAGCCCCGATTGCCCCGGTTTGTCACCGTCTAGTGCAAGCGGCAGTGCAAGCGGCCGGATGCCGTAAGTCTCGGTCCCGGTTGCTCGGGCTCGCTCTCGGGCGGGTTCGGGGTCGGCGTCGAGCGGCAGTTTCGGGAGGGCGTCGAGAGCCCCGTGCACGTCCAGGAGCCGGGGATCGGTGTAGACATTGGCCGTGAGCTTCGGGTCGGAATGCCGCATGGCGTCTTGTGCCGTCCGCAACGGCACCCCGCCCCGGCTCAAGAGCGTGCCGAAGGTCGTCCGGAGTGCGTGCACGTCGAGTGTCCGGCCCCGGTCGTCCCGCTTCGGGATGCCGGCGGCGTCCAGGTCGCGGTCGAAGATCCGGACCAAGCCGGCCGGCACGTCGAAGAGGGGGGCATCGGCCGGGAGTCGGGCCGGGATCGGCTCGCCACGTCGGCGAGCGTCCGCCTGGAGAGCTGGCGAGGCGGTCGGCGAGCCAGTGCCGAAGGTCGTCCGCCAGGTCGGCCCGCACGACGACACCGTTGCCCTTCCCGGCTCTTCTCGTCGGCCGCGTCAAGCTCGACGTGAGGGATGGCATCGTCGAGCTGCAGTTGGGCGACGGTGAGGCTGGCCAGTTCGCCCTTCCGCAGTCCCGTGAGCACCAGCGTCTTGTAGATCAGGGCCCGCTCCCGGCCGACGGCTTCGAGCCGTGCCCGAACTTCGGGGCGGACATCGGCGACAGGCTTCCCCCTTCCGCTTGCCCCGTCGCACGGTCTGGGCTTCGAGCAGGGGGCGGCGGCGGGCGACGTCGAGCAATCGTGTCAGCTCATCCTCGGTCATCGCCCGGCGCCGGCGGCGAGGGTCGGCGGCTTCGTTGGCCTTCGGCACCCCCTTGAACGGGTTCGTCGAGAGCCGGCCCGTCCGGACGCACCAGTTGGCGAACGCGATGAGCGCGGCCCGGTGCGTGTTGCGGGATCGGGCCGACCGCCCCTTCGCCGCTTCGTCGGCAAGCCATCGCTCCAGGGCTTCCCGCTCCAGGTCGGCGAGGCGGGCGAAACCGCAATCGGCGGCGAGGCGGTCCAGATAGGTCTTCGTGTTGTGCCGGTGCAACGGGACGGAGCCGGCGGCGGCGAGCGAGTTGAGATAGGCGGCGACATGCTCGCCGATCGGCGTCGCCAGGTGCTCGGCCGTGCGGGCTTCGGCCGGCGAGAGCAACCCGGCCCGCACCCGCTCGGCCTTCCGCTCCAGGTCGGCGAGCACCTGGCGGGCGGCGGTTTCGTCCCGGCACCCGGTCGGCGTCTCGACGACGATGCCGTCGCCGTCGCGGTAGCGGGCGAAGTAGGTTCCCGACTCGATCCGGATGCGGTCGGCCCCGTCCTGCCCCGTGGTCAGCGGGGCCGTCCGGATCTTCCCCGTAGCGTCCCGCCATCGGGCGAGCCGCATCCCCTTGCGGACGATGACTTCGGCCCCCGGCGGTAGCGGCTTCGTGTAGCTCTTCCGGAAGACGCTGCCCATGATTCCCCCTACCCTTGCTTCTGGAGCGAGAGCCCGAAGTACGCGGCAAGGCGGTCGGCCATGTCGAGCCGGAGGATTGGTCGCCACGGACGAAACGCATGATGCTCGCTCGGGTCACGCCGGTTGCTCGCTCCAGGGCGGCATAAGACGACCGCTCTCGACGATCGTGCGATGCAAGACGGATCGACATCGTGTCAGGTTGACGAGCGTTCATTGTGTGAATTATCACAGGGACCAACGAAGATCTCAAGGGGAAGCTGCACGTGGGCAGATTCTCGAAGGCTGTTCATGACGGCTGGACGAACCTTCAACTCCGCCGCGATCGAAGCGAACTGCTCCATCGCCGCCTGCAAGTCCTCGGCGATCTCCTGGGCCAGCACGTCGGGTTCGGGCAGGCTCTCGGCGTCCTCCAGGCTCTTGTCCCTGATCCAGAAGATGTCGAGGTTGAGCTTGTCCCGCTTGGCGATCTCGTCGTAGGTGAAGCAGCGCCAGCGGCCCTCGGCGTTGGACTCGCTCCAGGTGGGCGTCCGCTCGTGGCGGTTATCGGGGTGGTAGCAGGTGACGAACTCGTCGAGGTCCGGGCGCTTCAGCGGCTTGGTCTTCAAGGTGTGGTGGATGTTGGTCCGGTAGTCATAGACCCAGAGGCGCTCGGTCCAGGGCGTCTCTCGGGCCGGCTTGGCGTCGAGGAAGAGGACGTTCGCCTTGACACCCTGGGCGTAGAAGATGCCGGTCGGCAGGCGTAGCAGGGTGTGAACGTCGCACTGTTCGAGCAGCTTTCGCCGCACCGTCTCGCCGGCGCCGCCCTCGAACAGCACGTTGTCGGGGACGACGATGGCGCAACGACCGTTGATCTTGAGTAGCGTCTTCACGTGCTGGAGGAAGTTCAGCTGCTTGTTCTTCGTGGTCGTCCAGAAGTCCAGGCGCTCGTAGGCTTCGTCTTCCTTCTCCAGGTCGCCCTCCTCGTTGACGATGGCGATGGTGGACTTCTTGCCGAAGGGCGGGTTCGTCAGCACGAGGCCGAAGCGCTCGCCGGGGTCTTGGGCGAGGCTGTCCTTGCCCGAGACGATGGGGCAGGGATCGGCGTCGATGCCGTGGAGCATCAGGTTCATGATGCAGAGGCGGGCGGTGTTCGGGACGAGTTCCCAGCCCTTCACGAAGCCCCGCTTCAGGTGCTTCTTCTGGTCGGGGTCGAGGTTACGTCCCTCCTTGTTGACGACGTAATCGTGGGCCGCCAGAAGGAAGCCGCCGGTTCCGCAGGCGGGGTCGCATATCGTGTCGCTGGCGGTGGGCCGGATGCAGTCCACGATCGCCTTGATGAGTTCTCTAGGGGTGAAATACTGGCCCGCCCCCTTCGGCGACTCGGCGGCGCTCTTGGAGAGCAGGCCCTCGTAGATGTCGCCCTTCACGTCGGCCTGCATCGACATCCACTTCTCGGGGTCGATGAGGTCCACGATCAGGCGCCGCAGCGTGACGGGGTTCTGGATCTCCGGCTTCGCCTTCTTGAAGACCTCGCCGAGCATCCCCGGCTGCGTGCTGAGGTGTTCGAGGATGTGCCGATACTGGACCTCCAGCGCATCCCCCTCCTTGCCCCGCAGGCTCGCCCAGTCGTAGCCCTCCGGCACGATGGGCTTGCGGTTGTAGGGGGGCTTGGTCTGCTCGTCCGCCATCTTCAGGAACAGAAGAAACGTGATCTGCTCCACGTAGGCCATGTAGCTCAGGCCGTCGTCCCGGAGGACGTGGGCGAAGTTCCAGGCTTTGCTGACGATCTGCTGGCTGGCGTTGCTCATGGGATCTCGGGGACGTATTCGACCCTGACCCAGCTCGGGTGCATCCAGAGGAAATCCCGGTCGCAGGTCAGGAGGATGGATTGGGACGCTCGGGCGCAGGCGGCGATCCAGAGGTCGTTCTCCCCCGTGTTATGCCCGCCCGACTGGTCCTGAAAGTCGAGTTCGGCGTAAGCATCAACCACTTCGGGCAAGCCGGCCTCGAACCGCACGAGTTCCGAGAGGATGTCTCCCAGCGTTTGTAGTTTGACGCTCCCCCAGCGCCAGACTTCGCCAGGCCGTAGATTTCCCCCTCGGTGATCGTGGAGACCAGGGGGCGTTCGTTGCGGGACGTCCAGGTGGTACGCCTGGCGGAGATGCTGCCCCGTGCGGTCGTGGCGGACCCAATGGACCAGCACGCTGGTGTCCAGCGTAATCAGGTCGTTCGGCCCGATCGTCATGACAGCCGCTCCAGGGCCTCCCGGATCTCCTCATCGGTCTCGTCGCCGGGCCAGCGCCCGAGGATGGCGCCCGATGCCCGACTTCGGGCCTTGCGGTTTTCGGTATTCGGAGAGGTCGAGCTTCCGGCGCCGGGGCGGGGCACTCGGGACCAGACCGAGGACTCGCCCTCCGCCGCCGTGATCTCGTCCGCATCGACCCGAAGGAGTCGGCCCGACGCCCGGTAGACCGCCCGGCCCAGGACCAGGACACGGCGGTTGAGCTGGGCGGCGGCGTCCACGACGGAGCCGGACACGAGGACGCCCCGGACCTCCTGCCCGTCGTCCAGGTGGAGGGCGAAGCTCTGGGTGCTGGCACGGACCATGTCCAGCGTCCCCACGACCCGGACCCGCTGCGGGAGGGGGGTCGCCGCCCGGAACTCCTGGGCGGTGAGGATGACCTGGGGGGAGATGACCGCCGGCGCCGCCGAGACCTGGCGGTGCATGCCGAGGCGGATCTCCCGGAAGTCGCCGTCGAGGACGTTCTTGAAGCCGGCGAGGTAGCCGAGCAGGCCCTTGTCGAAGCGGTCGCTGTCCTCGTTGCGGGCGGCGACATCACGCACCACGTCGCCGAGGAGGTCGAGGCCGGTGTTGCCCGGATCGGGGCGGGTGGGCCAGAACTCCTGCTGCTCGTAGAGTTCCGGCGCCGCCTCGCCCGAGCGTCGGCGCCTCGAAGACGAGGACCGACTCGTCTTCGCCCGTGTGATCAATGAACCGGAGGTCGGTGGCGGCCCTGAGCCAGCGGGGGCGGGGGCCTCGCAGGGCGCTGCGGCCCCGGAACGCCATCGAGACGGACTGGCGGACGACGGTCGGGATCGCCGTCAGGGCGTGTCCGAGGGCCTGGGGAGGCAGGCGACGCCCGTAGTGGTGGTCGCCGCTCAGGGTGACGGTCTGGGTGACGAGGCTCATGACTCACCTCCCTCGTCGGCGCCGTCGTCTTTGGTGAAGAGGGGGAGCGCCGCTCCTGTCTTGCGGGGTCGTCCACGCCTGCGAGTGGTGGGCTTGCCGTTCTCCGAGGCGGTGGATGACGGACGCCCCTGCCGGATGCGGGCGAGGAGTTGCTCGGCGGGTTCGTCGGTCGGGTCTTGCGGAACGAGCCGGCCCTCGAAGGCCCGCTTCAGGATGCCCTGGCGGAGTCGTGCAGCTCGCTTCAGGTTGGCTTCGACTTGGGCCTCGATCTCATCAACGATGGACAGACGACGCTCGACCTCGGCTTCAATCTCCATCTGCTCAGCAAATGGAGGAACCGGGATTGGAAGTTGTTTCAGGGCAGCAATATTTATGCCCGTGTATGCGATACCACGGGTATTTTTTGTGAGCCAAGCCTGGATCGGTGGAGCGCCAATGAACTTCGCCAACAGTGGAGAAAGCGTAGGATCAACGATCGCCAACATTGCCACTTCTCGGGAAATGTTGAAACCACTGCAGGAGGCAGGAACCACAACGACGCCGCCGAGTGTTCCTCTCACTGTCACGAGTATTTCCCCACCCTCCAAGAAAGTTCTCTGATAATCATCAGCGATGGAGGGCGAAATCGATTTGACTCCATCCAGATCAAGGTGCAAGTGGCGAACATTGCTGGATCGTAGAGTGGGAACTCCTCCCTCTAACTGCTCTCCAAGTTTGATCACGCCGTAGGTGATAGCCCTGGTTTCATCTGTAAGTTGTTCAGCTGTCGCCCATACCCATCCTGCTGGAAGCTCGAAAACCTCCTCCAGGCTTGGTTTCTGTGGTTCAGGGTAGTTGGCCTGCCAACTCTTCGGCTGCTGCTTGCCCGCCTGGGCGAACTTTGCGAGTTGGGCCTCTTCCCACTTATGGCGCCGCTCGGTGAGGATGCGTTCGAGCAGAGCTGAGGCGGGTTCGGTGTCGGGGTGCTGCGCCCGCCAGTCCTCGGTGAGTTTACCCTCGACCGCCGCCTTGAGGAAGGCAGCACGATACCGCTTCAGGCCGGCTCGCACCCGCTCCAGTGCGGCAACACCGGCATCGAGTTCGGAGGCGAGTTCCTCGATCTTGGCGACGATGCGACGTTGCTCATCCAGAGGAGCAAGGCGAAAAAGCAGCCCCTCAATATGATCTCGTCGCAAGTTGTTGATGTTGGAACCCGCTGCCAAATCTGAAACCTGACGGCGATATTCTTCGGTCTGCAAGAACCAAGCGAGGTATGCACTATCGACAAGTGGATTGGGGCGGAGACCCATGCAGAACGCCCCGAACGAACCATACCACTCCTGCCTCAGTTGAGCCGCCTTGCCTACGACGTGCTTGCTCCCACTTGAAGCGGCGATAACGATGTCGCCTCGTCGGAGGAGTTGATCCGACGACACGCAGGATGTTGGAACATAGACCAGACCCTCGAAGTCGAGTTGTTGGTCGATGTTCGTGGCACGAACGATAGGAACAAGCCCAGCCCCATTCGATGAAGAGGCTTGGTCCTTGCTTGTAGGAGACACCCCGGATGATCTCGATCAAATCACCCAACCGGCACTCTGCCCATCCAGTCGGACGACTACCAAGTCGGTTCACGCCGCCAGCCTCCGATTGAGTTCTTCCAGGATCACCGGCAGGCGCTCGCCGAACAGGTCGTGAACCCGCCCCAAGCCCCCGATCTGGTTGAACGGGGCATACTCGAAGTCGTCCTCCTCGATCCGCAGGCTCTTGGCGATGTGGTCCTTGATGGCGTCGAGCCACCGGCGCTGCTCGGCGGTGAAGACGACGCCCTGCTGCTCCTGCTCGGCGAGCCACTGCCGGTAGCGCTCGTCCACGGTGAGGGAGTAGGGGACGAGCGGCTCCTGCGGGTCGAGGGCGTGGCGGACCAGGGCGATGAGGTCCACGAGGTCCTTGCCGCCCTTGCCCTTCACCGCCTGCGGCTCGGTCGCCTCGTAGGCGTGCCAGACCCGCTCCGGTGTCGCCCCAGCGGCGGGTTCTTCAGGGCGTTGGCGAGGTCTTTCACCTGCCGGAACCGCAGGCCCGCCCGGTGGGGGCGGCTGTAGAGAACCTGGATCGCTTCGAGTTCGTCCTTGTTCTGCTCGATGAACGCCCGGAAGTTCGTGACGAGGGCCTGGGCCTTCTCCAGGGCGCCGGCGTCGAAGCCGGCCTGGAGGAGTTCGTCCTGGGTCACCTCGTCGATGACCTGCTCATGGCTGCGTTTCAGGTTCAGCAGCAGATCCCGCAACTTGGGGTCGTGGAGCGGCTTCAGGGCCGCCGCCATCATCTCCCCCTGCACCTGTTCGAGCTGGGCCTCGGTCGGCTCCTGGTCCTTGTCCAGCCCGAAGACCTCCTTCGCCCGGCTCGCCTGGGCGTCGGGGTCGATGCTCCCGAGCAGGCCCGCCGTGAGGGCGTGGAGGTCCGTCCCGCCCGCCTGCTGGGTGACCTGCTGGCGCTGCTCGTCGGTCAGTTGCCGGTCGAGCCGGGCGAGCCGTGTCGCCAGCGTGGACACGATGTCGGGGTTGGCGGCGCCCATCGCCACCATCCCGAGAATCTTGTCGAGCGGGACGCTCGGCTTGCGGTCGAGGGGCTTGGTCGCCGTCTTGTCCTGCTCCGCCACGCCGACCGCATCGACGATGACG
This sequence comes from uncultured Isosphaeraceae bacterium, assembly GCA_963779675.1. Classification (GTDB taxonomy): domain Bacteria; phylum Planctomycetota; class Planctomycetia; order Isosphaerales; family Isosphaeraceae; genus CAVZZM01. The sequence goes on along the minus strand of CAVZZM010000003.1, from coordinate 1,271,317 downwards.
AAGTGGGTCTTCGACTCGGCGTCGGGGGTGACGCTTCGCAGGGAGTCGGAGTCGATCACCCGGACGCCCCGCCCCTTCATCTGCTCGAAGTAGGCGGCGCTCTTCACGTTCCTCATGAAGAGCAGGCACTCCAGCGGCTTCACGTCCGTGCCGGTGGCGATCATGTCCACCGTGACGGCGATGCGGGGGTTGTAGGAGTTTCGGAACTCCGCCAGCAAATCTTCGGGCTTCTTCCCGGTCGTGCGGTAGGTGATCTTCTGGGCGAAGTCGTTCCCCTTGCCGAACTCCTCCCGGATGATCCGGGTGATGTCCTCGGCGTGGCTGTCGTCCTTGGCGAAGACGAGGGTCTTCGGCACCTCGGTTCGACCGGGGAAGATCTCGGTGAAGAGGCGCTGCTTGAACGTGCGGACGACGAGGCGGATCTGGTCCTCGGCCACCACGTCCCGGTCGAGCTGGTTGGCGGTGTAGGTCAGGTCGTCGTCGAGTTCGGCATAGCGATTGGCGCGGGTGCGGCGGTCCCGGTGGGGGATGAACCGCCCCGGCTCGCCCTCCAGCGTGGCGCCGCCCTCGGTGATCCGGGTTCGGATGCGATACAGGTCGAAGCCGACGTTCACGCCGTCCGCCACCGCCTGTTCGTGACCGTATTCCATCACGAGGTTGTTGTTGAAGAAGCCGATCGTCTGCTTCGTCGGCGTGGCGGTCAGCCCGATCAGGAAGGCGTCGAAGTAGTCCAGCACCTGCCGCCACAGGTTGTAGATGGATCGGTGGCATTCATCGACGACGATGAAATCGAACGCCTCGATGGGGATGCGATCGTTGTAGACGACCGGCAGCGGCTCCTTGACCAGGCCCGACTCCAGCTCGAAGAGCGACTGCTCCTCGGCGGCCTCGTCGAACTGCTCCTCGCCCTTGAGGATCGAGTAGAGGCGCTGGATGGTCGTGATGACGACCTTGCTCGTGGGGGCGATGGTGTTCGAGGTCAGCGGTTGGACGTGGTATTCGTCGGTGAACTTGTAGGCGTTGATCGGGCTGACGAACTGCTGGAACTCCCGGTAGGTCTGCCGCCCGAGGTTCGAGCGGTCCACGAGGAACAAGATCCGCTTCGCCCCGCCGAACTTGATGAGCCGATAGCAGACGTTGACGGCGGTGAAGGTCTTCCCGCTGCCCGTCGCCATCTGGATCAGCGACCGGGGGTTGTTCTGGGCGAGCGACTGCTCCAGGTTCTCGATCGCCCGCCGCTGGACCGACCACAACTTCGCCGAGTCCAGCGGCGGCAGGGCCTTCAACTTGCTCCGCACCTGCTCCGGGCGTCGAGCAGAGCGAGCCGGAGCAGCTCGTCGGGGCGGTGGAAGGTGAAGACCTCCCGGCTGCGGGCGTCGGGTTCGAGCAGGTTCGTGAACTGCGTGACCGCCCCGGTGCTTTCGTAGGAGAACGGCAGCGGGGCGCCGTGGGCGGGGATGCCGGGCGGCAGCGCCCCGGCATACTTGGCGGACTGCGTTTCGACCCCGATGAGCGGATGCCCCTTCGGCTTCGCCTCGATGACCCCGATCGCCTTGCCGGCGACGTAGAGGAGGTAGTCCGCCTCCCCGGTCAGCATCGGGAACTCACGGACGGCGACCCCCGGCGCCGCCGAGATGTTCATCTCGTTGCGGTTCTGCACCTGCCAGCCGCACTGGGCGAGCTGGCGGTCGATGTCCTGGCGTGCCAGTTCTTCGGGGGTCATGGCGTCCGACCAGTCGTCAGAGTCAAAGATTGGATGCGTGTGTATTGTCCTGAGCCGCGACCTACCACGATCAAGGTTCTGATTCTTCGGGGCCGCCCCCCGTCAGGGGGTAGCGGCCCTTCTGGTAGCCCCCGAAGGGGGCTTCTGGGATGAGGGACGCCCGTGTCCACAGTGTTGGTAGCAAAATGTGCCCAGTGCTGTAGGACACCCGTGTCTACAGTCTGATCAAGTATCACTCCATAGGGTAGGGGAAGACGCGGTAGGTCGAGGGGCCTCGGTTCAAGCCGCCGCGTCGGATGACCTGGAGCATCCTCCGCCGCTTCAGGCCCCCGACGGCCCGCGTCGCGGTCGGCGGTCGATGCCGGCACGTCGGGCGATGTCGTCGAGCGAGGCGCGGGCCGTGCCGTCGGGCTTCGTGTCACGGTAGAGGATGAGCCAGACGGCAAGCTCGGCGCGCGTCAGGTCCGCCATCGAGCCATCGACGAAGGCGTTGAGCAACTCGAAGCGGAGGCTCGACCGCCGTTTCGTTGTACTTCGGCTTGCGGGCGTGCCCCGCTTCGGTCGCGTTCACCAGACGTCCTCATCGTCGGCCGGCGGGGTGCTTGCCCATGCGGCCCGCAGTGCGGCCTGGAGCTTGCCCCCGTCGGCGGGCCGAGCCGTCGGGCTGGGATCGGTCGGTGTGAACCGCTGGTGCGGGCGGTCGAAGCTCAGGGCGATGTCCCGCGTCTCGCCGTTGCGGCTCTTCAGGTGCCGGAGCATGACGCGGTCGGTTGGACTCGCCGTCGTCGGCCCCGGGCAGGATGAAGGCGTCGTCGGCGCCGTATTCGAGTTCGGAGGTTTCGCGGAAGCTCGCCAGGCTCAGGGCCTCGCCGCTGTAGCTCGACCGCCCCTTCGCGTCCTTTGAGCGGGCCAGGGCGGCAATCACGATGATGGCGGCCCCCGCATCGGCGAATTGTCGGAGGTAGCCCATCGTGGCATCGACGGCCCCGCGACGGTCGCCGTGCTCGCCGGGCGAGCCGATCCGCTGGATATAGTCGATGACGATGAGGGAGGCCTCGAAGGCGTCGGCCGACGCGGCGACGTTCGCCAGCGTGAAGGGGGGGCGGACGAAGGCCAGCCGCTCGCTCAGGTGCTCGACGGCCGCCAAGCCCGCTCGACCCGTTCGGCGTGCTCGGCCCCGAGCCGGCGGTATCGGATCGTCGTCAGGTCGATGTCGGCGAGCCGGGCGAGTTGCCGGTCGAGCAAGGGCGGAAGAGCCCATCTCGACGTTGCAGATGAGGGCTCGGAGCGCCGGCGTCCGCTCCAGGGCCTCGCACACCAGTTGCATCGTCAGGGCGGTTTTCCCCATTCCCGGCGCCCCGCCGAAGAGGGTGACCAGCCCCGGCCCGACTTCGAGCCGGCCGAGGTCGCCGTCACCGACGGGATAGAGGGTCGGCGGCTCGCCGCTCAGGACGTTGTCCCGCCAGCCGTCGAGCAAGTCGGCGACGGGTTGATATCGGGCCTCGCTCATGGTCGCATCCTCCCGGCGCCCGATTTCGGACAACCGTGTTCATTACTGATAGCTTGTGCGCTGTTCGGAATCGAGCGCCCCCGTCCCGTTGCCTTCGGGCATGAGAGAGCCCGTCATGAATCGCCTTGCGGGCTTCGGATGGCGTCAGGCCCGAATCCAGAGCCGGTTCGGTCAGGAGGGCATGAGCCAGCGCGGTCTGGACAGTCGAATTCGCCAAGGTTGGCGGCGGCGCGGAACGTCCGCACTTCCCGCTCGCCGTCGGGCGACCCGTCGCGAAGGAAGTCGCGGGTGAGGGCCTGGAGCTTCGTCGGGGCCTCGCGGGCGCCGGACGGCTCTCGGCCCGACGCTCGACCGACCGTCTAGCTCGGCTCCAATCGTCGGCGGCAACCGGGCATCGAGCCGGCCCGTCCGGGATGTCGAACGGCTCGGGTTGCCGGGCAGGTCGACGATGGCTTCGGGCTTCAGGTGCGTGAGTTCGTCGAGCGAGAGCCGCCGCTTGTGGAGCCCGGTCTTCGGGTGCCGGGAGTTCGGCGCCCGGAAGAGCCGCACCTTCGAGTAGATCGTCGCATCGACCGTCACCCCGGCCGATTCCGCCAGGTCGAGACAGAACCGCCGGGCGACGGCGTGGAAGGTCGGCGAGGGCTCGGGGTGCCAGATGCGGCCGGGATGCCGACATGAACCCCCTTCCCGCCGCTCAGGAAGATGAGCAGGTCGTCTTCGTCGAGTTCGCGGTAGCGGTCGAGCACCGCCCCGCAAAGCCGCCTGGAATCGCTCAGGGCCGCCCGGCAAGTCGTCGGGCCGGTCAATGTCCCAGTAGAGCCAGTCGGCCCCGCACGGGCCGCCGTAGCCCCGCTCCGAGCCATCGCGGTTGAAGTGTTCCCGGAAGCCGGCCGGGAACCGGAAGTGCGTCAGGTAGGCTTTCGCGGTCGATGTCCGCTCGGGGGTCGCACTCGGCGTATCCGGAGAGCGCGGCGGCATGGTCGATGAGCCGCCGCGTCCCGGCCCGGTGCCCCACGACGCGGAAGGCCGTAGGGCAGAGGGATCATGATGCCGGCACCCCCTCTTGCTCGCCCGTCCGCCAGTCGAAGCCGTCCGCATCGCGGTAGTCGGCCCCGTCGGCGTCGGGCTCGGGTTCGGTGTCGGTTTCCGCCTCGGTCGGTGCGTAGGGATCGGGCTTGGGGGGCTCGAAGGCGACGACTTCAAACCGGGTGATCCGGTTGAACTCGGCGCCGTCGTCGCCCCTTGCGGAGCGCGACCTTCGCGGCGACGACGATGCCATCGGGAAGGGGACGCTCCAGTTGCTCCAGGCTCTCGACCCCGAGCTTCTCCAGGTCGCGCTTCGCCATCGGCAACGCGGCCTCGCTGAGCCAGACGTCGTGCCAGAGCAGACGGCCGGCGTGCTCGCCGTCGAGCACTTCGAGACGGACCTTGAAGCCGGGCGTGCCGCCCTTCGAGGTGAAGAGTTCGCCGCTGGCGAGTCGGCAACGATACTCGCCGGCCGGGATCGGCTTCAGGTCGCCGGCCGCCTTCGTGGTGGTCCAGGCCCGCTCTAGCCGTTCCCGCTCCGAATTGAGTAGGATGTCGGTGAGACGCTTTCGTTCGGCCACTGGAAAGCTCCATTGGTCAGGCATCGCCCATCGGGGAGTGCGGCCCCGATGGGCGTGTCGTCAGCAAAGGGGAAGGGGAAGTTGTGCATTGAGAGGTGTCGGACTCGGCGAGCGGTCGGGCTTCGGGGAGGGCGCCCGGCCTCGCCGTCGTCGGGTTCGTCGTCGGTGCCGCCGCGCAGCTCCTGGTGAGCGGCGAGCCATCGGTCGGCTTCGGCGTGCTCGACGGCGAGCGTCCAGAGCCCGATGCGGCATCCGTGCCGCTCGGGTCGGGACGACCGGACGAAATTGAGTTCGCGGATGATTCGGGCCTGAGAGAGCCCAAGCACCGCCGCGCCCCAGCAGGATGTCCCGGCGTCGGCCGGTGGGCTGACGGCGGGCCGAATGTCATCGACCCACCCTTCCTGCCGGGCCTTCAGGTTCTCGATGGGCGCCCACTGGATGAGCCGCAGCGTGACCCGGTGCCGACGCTCGACTCGGGCCGTCGCCCGGCTCTTGCGGACGTCCCCTTCTACTTTCCTGGTCGTGTTGTCGTCGGGGTTGCTCATCGTCGAGCCCCCGGCCCCTTGGGCGGCTTGCATCCTCCAGCGATGAAGCCGTCAAGCTCGGCGGCGTCCCATCGCCGGAGCGCCCCGAGCTTCATCCCGGCCGGAATGCGGCCCATGTCGGCGTGGCGGTAGACCGTCCGCCAGGAACACCCGAGCATCCGGGCGACTTCGCGGGCGTTGAGGAGACGGCGGCCCGCAGCCGGAGTTTCAAGTATCGAAGCCATCATCTGAGCCTCCGAGATCATGTTCACGGGCGAACGTTCGCCCGTCCCTGCCTCAGAGAATCAGTGGTGGAATGGAAACCTCCGGTATTTCCGAGTTATTCCGCCGGGTTATTCCATCGCTCTGTCTCGTTGATCCTGGAATTGCAAGGGTTCGCCGGGAGTGCTCACGAGCGATGGAAAAACTTCAGGGTCTCTCGGTGGAGAGGCCCTTCACCGGGTCCGTTGAGCGCGGTTCAATGGAGGGAGAGCCCACCCTTCGGCACGATCGGAGGTGGCCATGGACTTCCCCATCGCCGAACTGATGGACGAGGATGCTTGCTACGCCAAGCTCCTGCACTGGCTCCACCCCGACGGCCTGGCCTGCCCCCGATGTGGAGCACGCGATCGCTTGGGCGTCCACCGGCGACATCGCGCCCCGATCCTCGACTATCGCTGCACGGCCTGTTGTCGGGTGTTCAATGCCTTCACCGGCACGGCCCTGCAAGGCTCTAGGCGTCCGGTCGTCGAGCTGATGCTGATCCTCCGCGGCTTCGCTCAGGGCGTCCCGACCGCCCAACTGGCCCGCGAGCTGGGCTGCGACCGCAAGGAGTTGCTCCGGCTGCGTCATCGGCTCCAGCACGCCGCCTGGCTCTTCCGGGGCCAGTGCCGGCTGGATGACCCGGTGGCCGAGGCCGACGAGATGTATCAGAACGCGGGGGAAAAAAGGCCGGGTGCATACCGACCCGCTCGATCCGCCACGGCGGCGTGGGAACAAGGCCCGAGGCCACGGCACCTGGGACAGCGACCGCCCGCCGGTCTGCGGGGTCGTCGGCCGGGCCAGCGGTCGGCTCCGGCTGTCGGTGGAGCGACACGCCGACGCCGGGACGCTCAACCGGGTGGTGCGTGAGTCGTCCGAGCCGCCGGCCCGGCTCAACACGGACGACTGGCGGGGGTACGACCGGATGGCCGAGACCGGGCACCCGCGGTCCTCGGTCTGCCACACCGCTGGGGAGTGGGCGCGGGACGACGACGGGGACGGGGTGCGGGAGGTCCACAACAACACCCAGGAGGGGTTGTGGACCGGGTTACGCAACTTCCTGCGGCCGTTCCGCGGGGTCAACAAGGTCTACCTCTATCAGTACATAGCGATCTTCGAGTGGGGTCATAACATCAAGCGGGTGACGCCGGAGTTCATCCGGGCCATGCTGGGCGTGCCGATCACCACCTTCATCCCCCCATGATCCCGCTTGACAGCGTTTCGAGCCGCGAGTTTTTCCAACGCGCTTTCGGTAACGGTCGAGCGCCCGTTTAGCGTCTCGCTTCGTTATTCCCAATGTCCTTGCCAGGTCGTCAAGCCGGGCGTGTTGACCAGTCTGCCAGGCTTCGGCGATGCGTCTGTCTTCCTTTGGGTCGGTGTCACTCGGCCGTCCGCCTCGCCGTCGTTGACTCGACCGCGATGAAGCCGATGGCGCCGTCTCTGTGTTGCTCGTCTTCTGACCGGGTGCAAGCGTATCCCGTTCATCCCGAGCATCGGCGGCACTTGGCACGGCGTCACTCTCGGGGTCGCTCTCGACCGCCGCTGTCTCGCCTTCCGGCACGGTCAACCACTCGGCATGGAACCGGAGCACATCGCTCGCCTTTGCAAGCACGAGTAGCTCGTCTTCGGTCCTGGACGGCAAGTCCGATCCCAGGACAGGCGTATCCCGCCATTCGTAGTATCGAGCCCAAGTCTGTTCTTCAGCCGTCTCGGGCGATGTACCGGGTGGTAATTCCAGTGGTTCCAGTCCCAACCGTTCTGCCTCATCCGCCAAACCATCCGCGTTTCGGTGGTCCTGCACGTCGGGCATTGATCTCCAGGCCAGCGCGGTGCGGAGAAGAGGAACCCTCTTGTCTTGGTCGTGGGCCTCGATCCTCGCTCGAATACGAGCCTCACCGTCGGCATCCTGGATGAAGCCCCATCCCCATCGCTCCAGTTGGGCCTTGATGGTCGAGATGAATCTATCCAATTTCCGCTTGATGTAACGCGGCGGTGTTCCCGCCGGCATGCCACTTCCCAGGCTCAATACCGCGTCGGCGGTATCGAGGCTTGCAAGGGCTAATCTGGCAATCCGTTGTTCGAGTTCGAAGGCCGATTCCCATCCTGGCATCGGTGGCAGGTCATCGACAGCTTCGTAGTATCTTTGAGCGAGCAAGGCAAGTTGCTTGAAGCACCAGACGTATTCGGCGTGACGGACGCGATCGTGAGCGGACATATCAGACATGGTTCCCCTAACTCCATCGGGCCGGGCCGGGCGGCGTGACGGGGTAGGGGTTCCCGCCACGCTCGCCCGGCCCGCTTGGCTCGCCAGTTGGCCGACCGGCGAGCCGTCCCGATGGCACGATTATACCACTGTGCGGGCGCTCAGGAAGGCGAGCCGCCGACGTTCACTTGCTGATGTGCCATGTTGATTTGCACCGCCGGCACCCCGAGCTTCCGCACCGTCGCCAGGGTGCGTAGCGTGCTCAGGTAGCGTCGGTGGCAATGGTCGATCTTCCGCTCATGCCATTGGGCCTGGCGGATGCTCAGGCCGGGCGTGCGGTCATAGATCCCCTGCGCGTACCGAAGGGCGAACCAGCACAATGCCGCCGTCTCGGCCAAGGTCCGCTCGATGGGGCTCGGGCTCGGCCCCGCCAACTCGGCGGCGTAGGAAATCAGTTGGTCCGTCAGTTTGTCGGCGATCTCGTCCCCCTTGGCGCCCACCTGGACAACCCCTTTGGCGGCCCAATTGTCCATGATTCGCCGGAACCGCGCCGGTGCGACCGCTCGGGCCGGGGCGCCGCCATCTGCTCAGCGACTTCGGTTGTCACGTCGTCGTCTCCACTGGCCCTTGTGTCGATGGAACCCGGCCGTCTCCAGGGCCGCATGGGCGAGAGCCCGCACGTCGGCCACCCATTCATCTAGCTCTCGCTGCCGGTCCCGATCCTCTTCCCGCTCTTGCTGCTCTCGCCAGCGCTCATACTCCCGCTCTTCCCGCTCGATGGCCTCCATCGTATTGATGAGCACCGCCGACTCGCCGCTCGCCCGATACTCGCTGGTGACGCGGCCCCCCTTGCGTATGCTCTTGTAGAGGTATGGTCGGCCGTCGCGGTAAATCAGTGCCATGTGTACTACGCTCCGTCGCTCCCCCCGAACCCCCGGAGGAATCGTTTGACCGGGTCATTCTCTTGCCGCTCGAAGTCGGCGTCGGTGAACGGGGCTCGCCGATCTTCGGCCGGCGGGGTCTTCGTCCCTGCGGTCTTCCCGAGAATCCGGTCGGTGAGATACGTTGCGGCCCGCACGTCCCCGTCCTTCGCTCGGGTGATGAGCCCATCGACGATCTCGGGCAAGGCATCGACGATCCGCCCTTCGACATCCGCCAGGGCTTCGGCATAGCAAAGTGTCTTCGGCTTCCGGCTCATCGTTCGGTCCCCTCGGTCGGCTCGGGTTCGGGCTCAAGTCGGGCCGGCTCGCCTTTCCCCTTCCCGTCGCTCAAGAGCAGGTCGGCGAGGCGTCGGCGTTGCTCGGGTGTGAGGCTCGCGACGAAGGCGGCAAGAGGGTCGGTGTTCGGTTCGGAGTCGTTGTTGGAGCAAGCGTCAGTGCAAGCCGCCGAAGCCGTCGGCGTAACTTTCTGGCAAGAAAGGCGTTGCGAACGGTGACGCTTAGCCTCCGGAGCTAAAGGTTACAGGTTCAAGTCCTGTCGGGCATACTCAAACGGATCGCTGACAGGGCCTGTCAGCGATCCGTTTTCAATGAAGGAGTCAGGGCTTGTGACGAACGCAGCAGATCTCACACGATAGGCTCGCCGGCCCTGGATTGTCTATCAATCGCATGAAGTTGGTTGGGAGGCGGCTGGAGAGGCTTTTTTGGAACGGGCGGGCCAGGGGAAAACAGGCGTGAGCGCGGTTCAGGGGAGCACCAGCATCGCGTCACCATAGCTGTAGAATCGGTAATCTTCCCGGATCGCCTCGCGATAGGCGTCGAGGACGAACTCGCGGCCGGCCAGGGCCGCGACCAGCACGAGCAGGCTGCTGCGTGGAAGATGGAAGTTGGTGATGAGGGCGTCCACGCCACGGAAGTCGTGGCCGGGCTGGATGTAGAGGCCGGTGTCCCCGGCAAGCGGTTCGAATCGTCCGGAACAGGCGGAGGATTCAAGGGTGCGGGCCGACGTCGTCCCGACGGCGATCACGCCGCCTTCCTTGCGCGCGGGCCTCGTTCAGCCGGGCCGCGACCTCGGCCGTCACTCGGGCCCATTCGACGTGCAGGACGTGGTCCTCGACCCGGTCCGTCGCGATCGGGCGGAAGGTTCCGAGGCCGACGTGCAAGGTCACGTCCAGGCATTCGATCTGCTGGGCGGCGAGTTCGGCCAGCAATTCGTTGGTGAAGTGGAGACCGGCCGTCGGCGCGGCGACCGAACCGGGAGCGCGGGCAAAAATCGTCTGGTAGTGCTCACGATCTCCAGGGCCCTCGCGACCCTTACGAATGTAGGGGGGCAGGGGAACGGTCCCGAACTGTTCCAGGAGCGTCAGTGCGGGGTCGCTCCGGTCGGGCCGCACGATCCAGTTGCCGCCGGGCTCGCGGTCCTCAAGCGTCAGGACCAGACCGCCATCGATCCGGAAGGTCTCGCCAACGATCGGTCGTCCGCGGGTTTGCGCCAGGATTTCCCAGGTTCCCTCGGCGTGGGAACGCAGGTAAAGGCCCTCCCAGCGCCCGCCGGTTTCGTCGCGCGTCCCCAGCAGTCGGGCGGGGACGACCCGGGTGTCGTTGCGCACGAGCACGTCACCGCGATTCAGCAACTCGGGGAGGTCGCGGAATCGGCGGTGCTCCCAGGTCTGGCTCTGTCGGCGCAGGACCATGAGCCGGGACGCATCCCGAGGCTCGACGGGTTCCTGAGCGATCCGCTCGGGAGGAAGCGAGAAATCGAACAACTCGGTCCGCAAACCAATCCACCTTCGATGCTGGAGCGTCGGAAACACAGAGCGTCGGAAACACGGTACGTAAACCAACCCGAACCCGGACAAGCGTTCGCCTGCGGGAAGCTCCATCATTTCTCAGAGATTGAGGGGAACGCAAGTCGAAGCGTTGAAGGAACCGTTGGGGTATCGCGGTCATGGGACGCGGCGCCCTGTCAAGAATGGCGATCGGGGAACGACACGGCACGGTACTTGTGGCAAGGGTACGTGCGGGTTCAGGTCGCGGGTTCCTTCAGGATGGGACCCGTGGAACCAAGGAAGGCTTCGCGCCACGACGGGGCTTGACGGTCAGGATGGGGTCCTGGACTGTAAGCCTCGGGACGCAAATGAGGGGACGCTCCACGAGGAGAGGCGAACAATGACGAGACAACCAGGCCAGCTCTTATTTGCCGATCGGAAATCGAGTTTCACCCTCGACACGGCCCGAACAAATCGCTGGACGCCCACGCTCGGCGGCTGGCCGGAAGGAGACGGGGTCGCGGTTCCGGGTCTGGGCGCCAGAGACTCAGGAGCTTGACGTCTGTGTGGAAGGGCCAGAGGACCGGACGGTTGCGCTGACCCGGTTCCAGGATGGGACCTTCGGCGGCCACATCGCCGGCCTGAAGGCGGGGACCCGATACCGTTATCGTCTCGATCGGGGGATGACCTTGCCCGACCCGGCCTCACGGTTCCAGCCCGAGGGGGTGCATCGGCCCTCCGAGGTTGATCGACCCCTCCGCCTTCCTCTGGACCGATCGCGGTTGGCGAGGGATCGTTCACGAGGACCTGTTGCTCTACGAGCTGCACGTCGGGACGTTCACGGCGGGAGGGACCTTCGCCGCGGCCATCGAACGGTTGCCTTACCTGGTCGCGCTGGGCGTGACGGCGATCGAGCTGATGCCGGTGGCCGACTTCCCCGGCGACCGGAACTGGGGCTACGACGGGGTGGACCTGTTCGCCCCGGCACGTTGCTACGGGCGGCCCGACGACCTGCGACGGCTCGTCGATGCCGCTCATCAACACGGGTTGGCGGTGTTCCTCGACGTGGTCTACAACCATCTCGGCCCGGAGGGGAACTATCTGTCCGTCTACAGCCCGTACTATTTCTCGGTTCAACACGAGAACCCCTGGGGGCGGGGGTTGAACTTCGACGGCGAGAACAGCTCGATGGTCCGGGCGTTCTTCATCGAGAACGCGCTGCACTGGATGCACGAGTACCACCTCGACGGCTTGCGGCTCGACGCCACCCACGCGATCCGCGACGACCGCCCGCGACACTTCATCGCGGAACTGACGACGCGGGTCCGCGAATCGGTTGGTGACCGTCGGGTCTACGTCATCGCGGAGGACCACCGGAACCTGCGATTACATGGTTCGTCGGGAGGGAGAGGGGGGATGGGGCCTGGATGGCGTGTGGGCGGACGACTTCCACCACGATGTGCGAGTCGCGCTGGCCGGTGACAACGAAGGATATTACCGGACTACGAAGGCTCGATGACGACGCTGGCCAAGGTGCTCAACCGCGGCTGGCATTTCGTCGGCCAATATTCGCAATTACCTGAAGGAGCATCGAGGAACAGACCCTTCGGGCATCCCGCCACGCCGGTTCGTGTTCTGCATCCAGAACCACGACCAGATCGGCAACCGGGCACTCGGCGACCGGCTTCACCACCAGATCGACCTGGCGGCCTACCGGGCTGGCGGCGGTCCTGATCCTGACCGCGCCGGCGACGCCCCTGCTGTTCATGGGCCAGGAATGGGCGGCCGGGACGCCCTTCCTGTACTTCACCGACCACCCCGAGCCGCTCGGGTCGCTGGTCACCGAAGGGCGTCGCAAGGAGTTCCAGCACTTCTCCGCGTTCTCGGACCCCGAGGCGCAGGAACGCATCCCCGACCCGCAGTCTCCGGAGACGTTCGCGAGAGCCGTCTCGACTGGGCGGAGACCGGCGAAGAGCCGCACGCATCGATCCTCCGACTCTACGAGGCTCTGCTGACCCTGCGACGAACCGAGCCCGCCCTCCGTTACTCTCAGCTCGGCAGCTTCCAGGCGATCGCCCTCTCCGAGACGACGCTTCTGATCCGCCAGGATGCCGAGGTCGGACCGTCCCTGCTGGTGGTCATCCAGATGGACGGTACCGCGACGGTCGACCTGGAAGGTAACAATGGCCTCGAGGGGCTTGACTCGTCGAAGTGCCAGGTAGTCCTGACCTCGGAAGACCGGCCGTTCGCGATCGATCCGCAGCCGATCCACGTCGAGCTGTCGGGATCGGCGCCGGTGATCCGGTTCGCTCGTCCCTCCGCCGTGCTTCTGAGGTCCTGGCCGGTCGCGACTGAGGAGTGATCATTGTGTCGACGGCTGGTCGAGGCAGCGTTGAAGGCCCCGGAGGGCGATCCGGGTTCGCTGGGGGTCGTGGACCATTTCCTGCTGAAGGTGCTGGGCCCATTGCTGGATGAGAAACGTGTCGAGCAGGATTCGAAGCTGACCGCGGTCTTCGGGGAGGAAAGCCGCGTTCCCGGCTTCCTGGATGTAGGTGTTCAGGAACTCGTATCCGACGCCGGCCGACCAGGCGAGACACCAGGGTTCCAGGAGAGCGGCCTCGTTCTCGTCGATGGAGGGCGAGATCAAGGTGACCCCCGCGGCGAACTCAAACGAGGTGAGCATGGCGACGACATCTCGGAGCGGCGAACGCTTCAGCCGTCTCTGACCGATCGGCAGCAACGAGTTCCCGGCAAAGTGGTGGATGAACACGTCTCCCTCCGCGACGATCAACTGACCGAGGTGATAATCGCCGTGACAGCGCGTCCGGAGGGCGTTGATCTTCTGGTCGAGAATCGTCCGGAGCCGGGCAAGGATCTCGCCCTCCCGGTCAAGCACGGCCTCCGCGAGTTCCCGGGTTGACGCCGGATATTCATCGAGCCGCCTGCGCAGCGAGCGAAAGGTGCGGCCGAGTTCGCCTCGCATGGATTGGTAAAGCGAGCGCTGGTACAGGGTGGTGAACGCGATCGGCGCGAACTCGGGATCGTCCAGATCGGACGCCAGGGCCGATGCAACTCGGCCGTGCGGCGCCCGACCGTCGCGGCGAAGTCGAGAGAATCGCCGATCGCCCAGCGCGCCGGCTCCGGAAGTGGCTGACCGTCGAGGGCAAGGAGTTGAGGCAACGCGACGGGTTCGCGGTCGGCCGGGTGCCGGCGTATGCGATCGAGAAATTCGACGAGTGCGCGTAGCGTGTAGGACCACCCGTTTCCCGTGTTTGCCACGTATCCCTGAAGGATCCCGAAGGTCATCGCGGGCCGCCGCCCGACCCGGTACTTCAGCGCACCCGCCAGGGCCGGGGCATGGGGGAACCCGCGATCGGTGAGGAACCGTCCCACGTCCAGTTCCGGGGTTCGTCCCTCGTCCACGCGGTGGTAAAGCTTCAAGATCAAGTTGGTATCGAAGACCAGGGAGGAATGGTAGAGGTCGCCACTCTCCAGGTTTGGCTGACACCCGGCTCGAAGTGACTCATGCAACGGGGCGAGTGCGGGGGTTCCTGTCGCCTCGACCTGGCCGAACTCGCCTTCCAGTTTCCAGCTCGCCACCACGGCATTCAGGAGCGAACGGCCCAGGGCCGGTGATCGCGAGGCCTCGTAGACGATCCCGTCCACATCGCCCGATAACCGGAGGACCAGGCGCATCGGGCTCCTCCTCGCTCAGCGTATCGGCCTTGCTCCCAGTCGCGAAGGCCAGGGGGACGAAGCGAACGTGAGGCTCGCCATGGGTGGGATCGACCCGCACGAACGTGAGGACGGCGGTGTCCCCCTCGTCCTCGATCGGGATGGCGTCGAGGATGTCGACGTAACGGATGCCGCTGGTGACAAGATCCTCGTGTCGGCGGGGGAGGAACCTGCGAAGGATGGCCTGAAGGGTTGTGCGGTTTGGCTTATCGAACAGGTCCCGCCAGTGTTCGACCACGTCGAGGGTGGGCAGGGGCGTCTTCCGCGTGTCCGATCCCCTCGTGGCGGCGAGTTCGGTCTCGGGCTCCAGCGAGAACCAGTAGAAGGCGTGCGGGCCGAGGGTCAGGAGTAGTGGCCGGTCCCCGATCCGGCGGGAACGGATTGCGTCCGAAGACCTCGACCGGCACCAGCCCGCGGAAGTCCTCGAGGTCCAGCTCGACGTACTGCACGAACCGGGACAGGTTCGCGACGACCAGGACCCGCTCGTCGCTCGTACCGGCGCAGGAAGGCCAGGACCTTGTGGTTCTCCGGGTGGAGGAACTCGATGGTCCCCCGGCCGAAGGCCTGGAACCGCTTGCGCAGGGCGATCAGCCGCTTCATCCACCACAGCAGCGAGTGGGGGTTGTCCTCCTGGGCCTCGACGTTGACCGACTCGTAGTGGTATTCCGGGTCGATGATCACCGGCAGGTAGAGCTGCTGCGGGTTGGCCCGCGAGAAGCCGGCGTTGCGGTCGGCGCTCCACTGCATCGGCGTGCGGACGCCGTTGCGGTCGCCGAGGTAGATGTTGTCCCCCATGCCGATCTCGTCGCCGTAGTAGATGCACCGGCGTGCCCGGGCAGCGAGAGCAGCAGGGCGTTCATCAGCTCGATCCGGCGGCGGTTGTTGCGCAGCAGCGGGGCCAGCCGGCGGCGGATGCCGAGGTTGATCCGCGCCTGCGGGTCGCCGGCGTAGACGCGGTTCATGTAGTCCCGCTCCTCGTCGGTGACCATCTCCAGGGTCAGCTCGTCGTGGTTGCGCAGGAACAGGGCCCACTGGCAGGTCTCGGGGATGGCGGGCGTCTGGTCCAGGATGTCGATGATCGGGAAGCGGTCCTCCATGTGGATGGCCATGAACAGCCGGGGCATCAGGGGGAAGTGGAACGCCATGTGGCAGGCGTCGCCGTCGCCGAAGTAGCGGGCGGCGTCCTCGGGCCACTGGTTGGCCTCGGCCAGGAGCATCCGGTCCGGGTAACGCTCGTCGACGTGGCTGCCGCAGCTCCTTGAGGAACTCGTAGGTCTCGGGCAGGTTCTCGCAGTTGGTCCCCTCGCGCTCGAACAGGTACGGGACGGCGTCGAGCCGCAGGCCGTCGACCCCCATCTGCCGAGCCAGAAGTCGAGGACCGGCAGGATCGCCTCGCGGACCGCCGGGTTGTCGTAGTTCAGGTCGGGCTGGTGGCTGAAGAAGCGGTGCCAGTAGTAGGCGCGGGCGACCGGGTCCCAGGACCAGTTGGAGGGCTCGAAGTCCTGGAAGATGACCCGGGCCTCGCCGATACTGCTCGGGGCTCGCGCCCGTGGCCGGCGCGTCGCTCCAGACGTAGAAGTCGCGCTCGCGGCTGCCGGCCGGCGCCGCCGGGCCCGCTGGAACCAGGGGTGCTGGTCGGAGGTGTGGTTGAGGACCAGCTCGGTGATGACCCGCAGGCCGCGCCGGTGGGCCTCGTCGAGGAAGGCCTCGAAGTCGTGCGAGCGTGCCGTAGCTGGCGTGGATGTCGGTGTAATCGGCGATGTCGTAGCCGTCGTCCCTCAGGGGCGAGGGGTAGAAGGGCAGCAGCCAGATGGCGGTGACGCCCAGGTCCTGGAGGTAGTCGAGCCGCTGGGTCAGGCCGCGGAAGTCGCCGATGCCGTCGCCGTCGCTGTCCTGGAAGGCGCGGACGTGGACCTCGTAGATGATGGCGTCCTTGTACCAGAGGGGATCGTCGTCCCTCATGCGATCAACCTCCTGAGAATTGCACGATTACGCTGGCGACGGCACCGCGGCGCGCAGCAGGACGGCCCCGGGTCGCTGAAAATCGACCGCAAGCCGGGTGCCGGACGACGTCGACGCGCGTCGGTGCGCGGATCCGGGGTGAACGGCGTCGTCCTCGCTGGTCAGGACGACGTCCCAGACCTCCCGGCTGGGTGATGCCCGAGTCGGGTGTTCCGCCGTGGCGACGGTCCCCTGGCCTCGAAGCCGGGCGACCAGGAACAGCGACGGTCCCTCGTCCGCCGTCGCGGGCGAGCGACGATGGCCTCGTCGCTCGACGGCCCGGCCGTCGCCGGAGCCGCAGCGGTTCGGTGCGCAGCGCCGGCTCGTCGTCGCGCAGACGGAGCAGGAGCTGGTAGAAGCGGCGCGTGGCCGCGTGGTCGTCGCCGGAGACCTCGGACCAGTCCAGCTTGCAGGCGCAGGAAGGTGTCGGGGTTCTGGCAGTCGGGGATGCGGGCCGCCTGCGCCGGGTCGCGCGAACTCGGATGATGGCGGAACTCGTGGCGGCGGCCGTGCCGGACCTTCTCGCCCAGCTCCGGCTCATGGTCGGTGAAGAACAGGAACGGCGTGCTGGCGGCCCATTCCTGGCCCATGAAGAGCAGGGGCGTGGCCGGCGGTGCACAGCAGCAAGGCCGTCGCCGCGCGGTAAGCGGCGAGGTCGACCTGATGGTTGAGCCGCTCGCCCAAGCGCCCGGTTGCCGATGCGGTCGTGGTTCTGGATGCAGAAGACGAACCGCCGCGGCGCCAGGCCGTCCGGGTCGGTGCCCCGGACGTACCCCCGGTAGACCGAGTAGCGTCCGCAGAAGAGCCAGCCCCGGTTGATCGTCGTCGGCCAGGTCGTCGAGCGATCCCCGGAAGTCGTGGAAGACCCCCTCGTGGTCGCCGGTCAGGTAGCGGCGCAGCTCGTGGTGGAAGTCGTCGGACCAGACACCGTCGAGCCCCCAGCCCCCTGCCGACTCCGGCTTGACCATGCTGGCCAGGTTGCGCGGGTCCTCGGCGATCAGGTGGACCGGCCGATCCGGCGACCGAGCGCCCGCACGCGTCGCGGACAATTCGGCCAGGATGTGCCGGGCGCCGTCGTCGTGACAGGTGGTGGGTCGCGTCGAGCCGGAAGCCGTCGAGGTGGTACTCGTGCATCCAGTGCAGTGCGTTCTCGATGAAGAACGCCCGCACGGCCCGGCTACGGGGCCGTCGAAGTTGATCGCCGGGCCCCAGGGCGTCTTGTGTGCTCGGACGAGTAGTAATCGCGGCTGAACGGCGCCAGGTAGTTCCCGTCGGGGCCGAGGTGGTTGTAGACCACGTCGAGCAGCACGGCCAGCCCGAGGCCGGTGCGCCTCGTCGACGAGCCGTCGCAGGTCGTCGGGCCGTGCCGTAGCAGCGGGCCGGGGCGAACAGGTCGACGCCGTCGTAGCCCCAGCCGCGGTCGCCGGGGAAGTCGGCCACCGGCATCAGCTCGATCGCCGTCACGCCCAGCTCCGCGAGGTCGCCCAGCCGCTCGGCCGCGGCGGCGAAGGTCCCTCCCGGTGGTGAAGGTGCCGACGTGCAGCTCGTAGAGGATGAGGTTCTCGGCCGGGACACCACGGCAGGGCGCGTCGGACCAGGCGAAAGTGGTCGGATCGACCACCTCGGATGGGCCGTGGACGCCCTCCGGCTGGAACCGCGAGGCCGGGTCGGGGAACGGGCCACGGCCGTCAAGCAGATATTGGTAACGCAGGCCGGCACGGGCCCCGGCGAGGTGGATGGAGTGATAACCCTCCTCGTCCTTCGTCAAGAGATCGCGCCCGCCGTCCCAGACGATTCGCACGTTCGCGATGTCCGGGGCCCAGACCCGGAACCGTGCGCCCTTTCCTTCCAACCAGGCCCCCAGCGACGGTCGCCAGTTCATGGTCGAGGGCCCCGGTAGGCCACGATCGAGAGCGGCGGGAGCGTGATCGCGAGCGACTGCGGGTGGTCGTGCGCGCCGATTGGTTCGGTTGTCAGGATCGGGAAGGCTCCCGTCCCGTGACCGCCGTAGGTCTCCGCGTCGCTGTCGAGGACGAGGCCCCAATCACCGGTCTCGGGGGCCCCGACTCGATAGTCCGGCCGCTCGCGCTGCGAGAAGTTGCACGCGAACAGGACGAGGTCGCTCCGGTCGGGTGTGGACCTCAGAAAGCACAAAACCCGGTTCTTCGCGTCGTCCGGCTCGATCCAGACGAACCCCTCCGGTCGGCAGTCGCCGCGGTGCAACGCCGGCAGGTCGCGGTATCGTTGGTTGAGTTCGCGTTGCCAGCGGAGGATGCCCTCGTGGCGGGGGTCGTCTCGCAAGTGCCAGTCGAGGCTGCCGTCGTGGTCCCATTCCGAGCGCTGGCCGAATTCGGTCCCCATGAAGACGTGCTTCTTGCCTGCCAGAGCGTAGAGATACCCGAGCAGCAGCCGAAGGTTCGCGAACTTGCCGTCGTCGTCGCCGGGCATTTTCTCGAGGGCCGATTTCATGCCGCGCTTGACCTCGTCGTGCGAGATCGGCAGTACGAACCGCTCGTCGTTCGCGTATTGCATCCGAAACGTGAGCTTGTTGTGGGCCCTACCACGTCGCGCGGGGGAAGCGACATGTACGAATCGACGGTGTCGTGGACCCAGCCGAGGTCCCACTTGTAGTCAAACCCCAGGCCCCCCGCCGCCACCGGGCGGGTTTCGCCGGGGCGGGATGAGGCGTCCTCGGCGATCAGGATCGTGCCGGGGTGCTCTTGATGGACCGCCTCGTTGACGCGCTTAAGAAACGCGATCGCTTCGAGGTTCTCGTTGCCGCCGTTACGGTTCGGGGCCCACTGCCCCCTGGGCCGGTTGAAGTCGAGGTAGAGCATCGACTCGACCGCGTCGACCCGCAGGCCGTCGATGTGGTAGACCTCCATCCAGAACAGGGCGTTGGCGACCAGGAAGTTGACGACCTCGGGCCGCTCATAGTTGAAGATGTACGTGTCCCAGTTCGGGTGGACCCCCTTGCGGGGGTCGGCGTACTCGAACAGGTGGGTGCCGTCGAAGTCGCCGAGGCCGTGGGCGTCGCAGGGGAAGTGGGCGGGAACCCAGTCGAGGATCACCCCCACCCCGCGCTGGTGGAGGGTATCCACCAGTCCCATGAACTCGTGAGGTGTGCCGAACCGGGCGGTAGGGGCGAAGTAGCCGGTCTGCTGATATCCCCACGATCCGGTGAACGGGTGCTCGCCGACGGGCATCAACTCGACGTGGGTGAACCCCAGGTCGGTCACGTAATCGGCCAGTCGGCCCGCCATCTCGGTGTATCGCAGCAGCCGGTTGCCCTGTTCGGGAAGCCGCATCCAGGACCCCAGATGCACCTCGTAGATCGAGATCGGCGCGTCGGGTCGTTGCCGCTGGGATCGTCCGGCCATCCAGTCGTCATCGTTCCAGGAATGGCCGTTGAGGTCGCGAACGACCGACGCCGTCTTCGGCGGTTCCTCGGCACCGAAGGCGAACGGGTCGGCCTTCCACAAGGTCGCCCCCTGGGATCGTCTGGATGGCGAACTTGTACAGACAACCGTCGCCGATCTCCGGGACGAACCCGGACCAGACGCCCGAACCGTTCGACCCGTTGGAGCGGGTTCGCGTCGGTGGCCCAGGCGTTGAAGTCTCCAGCGACCGACACCTGACACGCATGCGGCGCCCAGACGGCGAACCGGGTGCCGTCGGTGTTCTCGTGAGTTCCCGGATGCGCGCCGAGGACTTCATGGAGACGCCGGTGCGTGCCCTCGGCGAAGAGGTGCAGGTCGAAGTCGCTCGGGGCATCAATGGTCACGAGTGCGATCCTTGCGTCAATCGAAAAGGTTGGACGTCCCGCCGCGTCATCGAGAGAGCAGGGAGAGAACCCCTTGAAGCGGGATCGGGACCCAGGTGGGGCGGTTGTTGAGCTCGTAATCCAGCTCGTAGAGCGTCTTGTCGAGCAGGAAGGCGCGGAGCAGGCGACCGACCGAATCGGGATCGGCCGGCAGGAACGACGCTCCGTCGGCGGTGGTGAGGTACTGCTTCAGGAAGGCCGCGGAGATCCAGGTCTGCCAGGCGGCGGCCCAGGGGAGCAGGCGATCGAGGTCCGCGGCCGAGCCGGAGAGGTGGTCGAACAGGGCCGCGTGCGCGGCGTAGTCGAACGACCGGATCATGCCGACGACGTCCTTCAACGCCGGGTACTTCGCACGCCGTTTCTCCAGGTTCTTGGCGGGTTCGCCTTCAAAGTCGAGCAAGATGAAGTCGTCGCCGGCACGCAAGACCTGGCCGAGGTGGTAATCGCCGTGGACGCGGATCTTCGCGGACGTGTCGCTGACACCGCGGAGGTCGTCGAGGATGCCGTCGAGTGCTGGCCTCTCCTCGAGCACCCGACGTGCCAGCGGACCGTTTCGGCGTCGAGCCGATCGAGGCGGGCTCGCAACGTGGCCAGGGCCGAGTTGACTTGCTCCCGGATCTCCGAGGACAGGGTCGCCAGATCGTCCGTTCCCAACGGTTCGGGGGCGAAGTCGGGATCGGTGGCGTTGCTCGCGAGGGCCAGGTGCAGCTCCGCCGTGCGACGGCCGAGCTGAACCGCGAACGGCAGGTAATCGGCGATCAGACGGGTGACCTCGGGCGGAGGGGTCGCCTCGGCGACCATCAGGAGCGATCGACCCGTGACGTCGGCCGGCGGCAGCAGGTCCGGCTCCGCGTCGAGTCGCTGGTAGAACGATCTCAGGACGTCCAGGGCATGCTCCCAGCCGGTCCCGTCGTTGCGGACCAGTTGCTGGAGCAGGCCGACCGTCGCGGGGCCGGTCTCCCTCCGCTCGTGACGGATGACGCCGGTCGTCCTCGGGACGTTGGCGAACGTCGTTTGTTCGGTCAGGAACCGGCCGATCTCGACGTCCGGGTTCTGTCCCGACTCCAGCTTTCGGAAGACCTTGAGGATGAACCGATCGCCGTAGATCACCGCCGAGTTGCTCTGCTCGGCCTTGCTCGTGACGACGGGCAGGTCGGCGAGTGCCGGTCCCGCGGTATCGGCGAAGGCCGAGGTGGGCTCGGCGACGAACCGGCCGGATGCGGTCTGGATCTGCCGTCGGTCGGCGATGGCCCGCAGGAGCGACCGGCATGCGGCTTCGTCGATCAAGGCATCGCAGAGGCGTCCGACTTCGCCCGGTTGCTCCATGCGGCAGATCACCGCCCGTTCGGGGACGTCGGGGCGGCTCTCGTCGATCACGCAGAGAGGCATGAAGTAGTGTTCGGGCGGTCCTTCCGAGAACTCGACCCCGAGCACCACCAGCCAGGTGCCTGGTCCGAGGGCCCCGAACGTCGCTCGCATCGAGGATCGTCACCGAGGTCAGGTCGCGGGCCTTGGCCATGAACCAACGCTGTTGAGGCAAGTAGCGTGGGAGAACCTCCCGCTCCAACCGTCGGCGCGGTTCGCCGTCAAGCAAGGTCTCCCAGCCGCCGGGGAGGTTCAGCGTCATCATCAAAACATAGTCCCAAGGCTTGCGTCGCTTCGGTAAGGCAACGATGTGAACGAGCCGGCTCATTCCGGGTTCGATCCGGCATTTTGACCGGGAGGGCGAGGCTCCGGCCGAGCCGCCCATCCCGACGGCTCGGCCGGAGCCTCGTCCTCCCGTCCGTCTCGGAGGGTGTTCCTGATTCCCCTGACGATCATGCAGCTTTCGTACCGGCGGCACGGGCGGGGGCCCGTGCCGTAGGTGTCGTGGCGTCAGACGTAGTAGTCGAAGTCGCGCTCGCTCTTGACCTTCCTGCGAAGGCGGAAGATGTGCGCGGGGCATTCCGAGGGGTCCAGCTTCACGAAGTTATGCTCCCCCCGCCAGTTGTAACGCGCGTCGGAGATCAGGTCGTGAACCTGATAGGGGTCGTCCTCGAGCTTCCAGTCCGTGACCGGCAACCGCAGCCAGCCGGACTGGGTGTAGTACGGGTCGAGGTTCACCACGACGACGATGATGTTCGAGAGGTCCGCGGTCGCCTTGCCGTACGCGATGATGCTGCGGGTTGTCGACCTCGAGGAACGTCAGGTTGCGGAACTGACGCAACGCCGGGTTCTCGCGGCGGGCCGCGTTCACAAGGGCGACGTAGCCGCTGAGGTTGCCGGGTCGTTCAAGGTTCCAGTGACGGACCTGATACTTCTCCGAATCGAGGTATTCCTCGGAACCATGCTTCCAGGGCATGCCGATGCACTGCTCGAAGGGGGGGCCGTAGATGCCGTAGCACGTGCCAAGCGTGGCGGCCAGGACGAGACGAACCTGGAAGCCGGCCCGGCCACCGGTCTGCAAGTATTCGTGGAGGATGTCCGGCGTGTTGGCGAACAGGTTCGGCCGCATGTACTCGGCGCACTCGGTCTGGGTCAGCTCGGTGAAGTACTCCGTCAACTCTTCCTTGTTGTTGCGCCAGGTGAAGTAGCTGTACGACTGTGTGTAGCCGAGCTTGGCCAGCCGCTTCATCATCTTCGGCCGGGTAAACGCCTCGGAGAGGAAGATGGTGTCCGGGTGCCGGTCCCAGACCTCTCGGATGCACCACTCCCAGAACCGGAACGGCTTCGTGTGCGGGTTATCGACCCGGAAAATCTTCACGCCGTGATCGACCCAGAACAGAAACACGTCACGAAGTTCCGCGTACAGGTTCTTCCAGTCGGGGCTGTCGAAGTTGATCGGGTAGATGTCCTGGTACTTCTTGGGCGGGTTCTCGGCGTACTTGATGGTGCCGTCCGGGCGGTGCTTGAACCACTCCGGGTGCTCTTTCACGTAGGGGTGGTCGGGGGAGCACTGGAAGGCGATGTCGAGCGCGATGTCGATGCCGCGCTGCTCGGCGGCCGCGGACGAGCCGGTCAAAGTCGTCGAGGGTGCCGAGTTCCGGATGGATCGCCTTGTGTCCCCCCTCCGGCCCTCCGATCGCCCAGGGGCTGCCCGGGTCGTTCGGTCCGGGTGTCATCGTGTTGTTCGGTCCCTTGCGGAACGCCCGGCCGACCGGGTGGACCGGCGGCAGGTAGAGCACGTCGAAGCCCATGCCGGCGACGTAAGGCAACCGAGCCTCGACGTCCCGGAACGTGCCGTGGCTGACCGGGCTCGGGGGCCGCGGAGCGGGGAAACATCTCGTACCAGGCGCCGTAGCCGGCCGCGTTCCCGCTCGACCATCACGCCGAGCACTTTCGTAAACGTGGCAACCGCGCAGCGGTCGGGATGGCGCGCCATCCGGCCGGCGAGCGCCGGGTCGAGCGCCGCCTTGATCCGCTCGGCCTGGTCCGCCGTGCCGCCGATGAACTCCGCCCGCTCGCGAAGCCAGGCGGCATCCGGACCCGCGTGGCCCGTTCGGCCCCCTCGCGGATCAACTCGGCCCCTTCGAGCAGCTCGCTGGAGACGTCCTGCCCCGCCTCGCTCTTCTTGAACAGTTCGCGGTACCACGACGCGAAGTGATCGACCCAGCCCTCGACCGTGTACTCGTAGCGGCCCAGCTCCCTGACGGTGAACCGGGCGTTCCAGCGATCGTTGCCGAGATCCTTCATCATCACGTCGCGCCAGTCAGCCTCGCCGACGCGGCGGTACTTCACGACGGCCACCAGCACGTCATGCCCTTCGGCGAAGATGTCGGCCGAGACCTCGACATCCTCGCCAAGGGTTCGTTTGATCGCGAATTCTCCGCAATCGATCTCCGGGGAGACCCCCTCGATGATCACCCGCGAGGGTGGGCGTTCCGTCGAGTGTTTGGGGCCTCCTGGCGACGCCCTCCCGAAGCCATCATGCCGTGCTCCTCTGTGGCCCGGAAATTCCGGGTCAACGTTGTGTAACTTTTTGTTGATAAAGAACTTGCGAATGGCGATCGAGGCCGCGCCTTCGCGAGGGGTTCATCTTATCGCACAGGGCTTGCCCTCGTAACCCGCCACTTTGAACTGAGGTCGAATCGCGATCGGACAACCGCTACGATGAATGCGTTCCGTCGATCACGCCACGTCGCAATACGAGGCCCTTATGAGCCAGTCGAATCGTTCGATGACCGTCGGCCTCATCCAGATGCGTTGCTCGACCGACCCGCGCGACAACCTCCAGCGAGCGAAGGCGTTCCTGCACGAGGCGGCGGAGCGGGGAGCGCGCGTGGCCTGCCTGCCGGAACTGTTCCTCACGCAATATTTCTGCCAGACTGAAGACCCGTCTAATTTCGACCTGGCCGAACCCGTTCCAGGACCCACGACGGAGGCGCTCTCGGCCCTGGCACGCGAGAACGGAATGGTGATCGTCGGGTCGCTCTTCGAACGACGCGCCGCGGGGCTCTATCACAACACGGCGGTGGTCCTCGATGCCGATGGGGCGATCGTCGGGATCTATCGCAAGATGCACATCCCGGACGATCCGCTCTACTACGAGAAGTATTATTTCACCCCCGGCGACCTCGGCTTCCAGGCGTTCGACACGCGGCACGCGCGGGTGGGCACCCTGGTCTGCTGGGACCAGTGGTATCCCGAGGCCGCCCGTTTGACCGCCCTGAAGGGCGCTGAGATCCTGTTCTACCCGACGGCGATCGGCTGGCACCCGAGTGAGAAGGCGGAGTTCGGCGCCGCGCAGTCCGATGCCTGGGAGACGATGCAACGTGCGCACGCCATTTCCAACGGCGTGTTCGTCGCCGCGGTGAACCGGATCGGCCACGAGGGACCGGCCGATGGCGGCCTGGAGTTCTGGGGCGGCACGTTCCTGACCGATCCGTTCGGCCGTGTCCTGGCCCGCGCGAGCCGTGACAAGGAAGAAGTCCTGGTCGTCGAGTGCGACCTGTCCCTCATGGAAGAAACCCGCCGGAACTGGCCGTTCCTCCGCGACCGCCGCATCGACGCCTACGGGCCGATCGTACAGCGATTCCTCAATTGAGATGCGAGCACACCCGACGAACCGAGATGTTCGACACGTCTTGCCGAGCTTCACCTGCTCGGGCCT
Source organism: uncultured Isosphaeraceae bacterium (assembly GCA_963779675.1). Classification (GTDB taxonomy): domain Bacteria; phylum Planctomycetota; class Planctomycetia; order Isosphaerales; family Isosphaeraceae; genus CAVZZM01. The sequence continues at coordinate 1,246,134 of CAVZZM010000003.1, read as the reverse complement.
GCCGGGTTCGACAGAACATCCGGGGGCTCGATCTCGATACTGAATGATACGGGAACGTTCGCGCCTCGCGACCGCCCGGCTCGTTGGCAACCCGAACCGCTGGTATCGAGTTTAACGGTCGCGACGGCGGGACGCCTCCTTGACCGGGGGCGCCAAACGAACCCACCAGAGCAGTTCGACGCCCGGGCAGGACGCCGAATCGCGCCGTTTTTCTCAACGCAACTACCAGTTTCCATGGAGATTTACGACGGATTTCCGAACGAACCCAACGCGGATTCCCGGGACAACGGCGTTGTCCCGGGCAACCGTGAAGCACGGTCGTGCGTTCCTTCAGAGCCGGGGCGTCTCCTCGGCGCCTCCCGGGGCGTCCTTGATGGCCTGGTCGGTTCGCTTTGAGGCTGAGTCCGAGGAAGGGGTGGCGGCTTCGTCTTCCTCGGCCGTCTTCTCAGCCGCCGGGCTGACTTCCTCGACACTAACGGCGGGGCTCATGACCTCGGGGCTCATGACCTCGACCTTCGGCTGAGCGTGGTTCGCGAGAACCGAATCGAGGGTCGGAAATTGTGCCATGCCCTGGAAGTTCATGTGGTACCGTTCGATGGTTTCGACCTTGGAGCGGGCGATCGCCAGCGGCCCGAACCCGCTGTCGATGTCGAACGTCTCGAGACGGAGCTGCCCCTTGATGATTTCGCCGGTGTTCGAGACGACGATGTCCTCGTCGTCATCCCCGGACGCGAGCCGGACGCCGAGCAGGGAATCAACGGGCAGCTCAAGTTCGCCGAACTCCTCCGTCTCGATTGTGACCGAGGAACTCTTGAGCGGGCCGATCAACCGGTTTCCGCCCGTCGTATTCATGACGAAGCTGCGTTGGAGACGTTCGTAGTCCTGCGAAGTTCTCATTCCCATGCCCCCCATGCCCCCGTACTGGGCGAATGCGGACGCCGGGATGAAAGCGAGAACACCGAGGGCCGCGAGGATTGCAGGGCGTCGCATGGGTGGTTCCTCCAGTGGGGCGAGGTTGTCGAGGCTCCGGGGATTTAAGACTCAACTCAATCCTACAAGTTTCGGACCGACTTGCTCGTGGAGTCCGGAGAGATGAGCGCCATGAATGACATCCCCTCCGCCCTCGGCTACCGCCTGCCGGCCGAGTGGGAACCGCATGCGGCGACCTGGCTGGGATGGCCCCAGAACCGTGAGGACTGGCCGGGCAAGTTCGGCCCGATCGGCTGGGTCTACACCGAGATCGTCCGTTTGCTCAGCGCGGTCGAGCCAGTTCACATCCTGATCGATAGCGACCGGGTTGCGAAGAAGGCAGCCGATCGGCTTGAGCGGAGTGGAGTTGGTTTCGATCAGGTTTACTTTCATCGTATCAAGACCGATCGCTCCTGGGTACGTGACTCCCTGCCGAGCTTCGTGGTCCGGGACGGAGAGGGCGGGGAGTCGCCGAGATTGGCGGCCGTCGACTGGAGGTTCAACGCCTGGGCGAAGTACGAGGACCATCGCCGCGACGAGCGGATCGGCCGCAAGATCGCGAAACACCTCGACATTCCCCGCTGGGAACCGACGCGACGGGTCGGGGAGAGCGACCTCCCGATCGTCCTCGAAGGCGGGGTCATCGACAGCAATGGTCAGGGGACGCTCCTCACCACCGAGGAATGCCTGTTGAGTCTCGAACAGGCCCGGAACCTGGATATGTCGCGGGAGGACTACGAACGTGTCCTGAGCGAGTACCTCGGCATCCGCAAGGTGATCTGGCTGGGACGGGGGATCGTCGGCGACGACACGCACGGTCACGTCGACGACATCGCCCGGTTCGTCAACGAGCAGACCGTCGTGACCGTGGTCGAATCCGACCCCGCCGACCCGAATTACGAACCCCTGCGAGAGAACCTGGAACGGTTACAGGGTTCGACCGACCAGGACGGCCGGTCGCTGGAGGTCGTCACGCTGCCCATGCCGGCCCCGGTCGTCTTCGATGACCAGCGCCTGCCGGCCAGCTACGCGAACTTCTACATCGCCAACGGTCTGGTGATCGTACCCACCTTCAACGACCCCGCCGATGGCCAGGCCCTGTCGACCCTTTCCGAACTGTTCCCGGACCGGCAGGTCGTCGGCGTGCATGCTCGCGACCTCGTCTGGGGCCTGGGGACCTTGCACTGTCTGACGCACGAGCAACCGGCCTGAACTGTCGCGCCGGAACCGCCGATTTTGCTTGTGGAATTGAACGGATTCTGTCTCGCGTTCGCTGGACTTCAGGTTGCAACGGGAATAAGATACGTCGTTCCGCCGCGGTCGAATTTCGCGGCCTCTTTCTGGATCACGCAACGACACCACACGCAGGACGGTTCAGTCATGGCGACCCGCCGCCCCCCCGGTCGGGGGGGAAGTTTCCTCCCCGTAAAGGCCCTCAAGGGCCCAGATCACATTCCCGTCCGGCTCGATCGAACCGCCCGACGAACCGCCCGAACACGCCGAGCGAACCTGGTCAGGAACGACTCAACAAGGTGCTCGCTCGAGCGGGCCTCGGATCTCGCCGCGCGGTGGAAGAGCTGATTCTCCAGGGGCGCGTCACCATCAACGGCAAGGTTGTCCGCGATCTCGCGACGAAGGTGGACCCGGACGTCGCGCGGATCGAGCTGGACGGCGAACTGCTTCGGATGGAGACCTTCGTTTATTACGCGGTCAACAAGCCCAAGGGCTACGTCTCGACGAACAGCGACCCCTCGGGTCGGCCCCGCGTGATCGACATCCTTCCCGACATCCCCCAGCGGGTCTACAACGTCGGTCGGCTCGACGAGGGCAGCACGGGCCTGATCCTGCTGACCAACGACGGCGAGCTGGCGAACCGACTGACCCACCCACGTTTCGGGGTCGAGAAGGTGTACCTTGCCCTGGTGGCCGGGGCCCCGGAGCGTGGGGTCATCGAGAAGTTGCTGGAGGGCGTCTGGCTGTCCGACGGGAAGGCGCGGGCGAAGCGAGCCCGCATCCTGGGCAAGCGTGGTGACGCAACGACCCTGGAGATCACGCTGGCGGAGGGGAAGAACCGCGAGGTTCGGCGGATGCTGGCCAAGCTCGGGCACAAAATCATGAGCCTGACCCGTATCGCGGTCGGCCCCATCAGCGTCAAGGGACTGAAGCCCGGCGAGTTCCGTCCCCTGAGTCATCGCGAGGTGGCCCAGCTTCGCCAGTTGGCCGAGGGAATTCACGTCCCCACGGCCGGCTTCGACGAGCGTCGCGAGGCACGCTACGAGCGATCGCCGGGTGGCCGGGGAACCCGCGGACCGTCACGGTCGCAACAACGCCCTGCACCTTCCGGTCCCGGTCGTCCGGCGCAAGCACGCCCGGCTCAGGCCGGGCCGCACGGGGGATCAACCCGAAAACCACCGACCGGGCCACGATCGACAGGATCAGCCGGTGCGGGAACCAGTCGTGGGCCATCGGGCGGAGCACGTCCCGCGGGACCGAACCGGCCGATGGGACCGCGATCGTCCGCCTCGGGCGGTGCGCGACCGGCAGGCCCGGTCGTCCACTTCGGGCGGAGGGCGACCGGCGGGGCCGAGGTCGTCTACTTCGGGCGGAGGACGACCGGCAGGGCCGCGGTCGTCAACCTCGGGCGGAGCACGTCCCGCGGGGCCGAACCGACCGATGGGCCCACGGTCGTCTGCCTCGGGCGGAGCACGTCCCGCGGGGCCGAACCGGCCGATGGGCCCGCGATCATCCTCTCGACCTGCTTCACCGCCGTCGGGACCGTCGCGGACCTCTCGCCCCCCGGCGCGTCGGGTCGAGCCCGAGGGATCACGACCGGTCCAGGGGGGGGCGGAAGAGGCGACGAGCCGGACGATCATCGGGCTTCCAAGTGCAATGCGGGAGAACGATCGCCAGGGTGCCAAGAGGCCGTCCGGTCCGCGCGACCGGGGCCGACCTCCGCGACGATCGAGCGGCGGCGCCGGGATACGTCGCGGTGGACGACCGACCGGGAACCAACCGCCGCCTTCCCCCGGCGGTCCGTCCGGCTCGGGCCCCAAACGCCGCGGTTCGATCCTGAAACGTCCTCGCCGGTCGCGCCCCGATCAAGAGGACTGATCCCCCTACGTGTCCCTTGAATTGTGCGATTTAGATCGCCGGGAACCGAAGTGCATGGCTTCCGCGGAACGAGGAGTGTTTGTGCGCCCGTCGGGCCCAGTTCAAGTCGTGCAGCGACTGGGCACTGTGCTCGAAAACGAACGGATCGCCCGCGACACGTATCGGCTGCGCCTTGAGGTTCCGGAAATCGCCCGGGCGATCCTGCCCGGTCAGTTCGTGATGGTGCGGGCCGTCACGACGACCGATCCCTTGCTGGGGCGACCGTTTGCCCTCTATGACGTGGTTCGGGACCGCGAGGGGCTCCCCGTCGCCATCGATGTGGTCTACCTCGTCATCGGGCGTGGAACGTCGGCACTGGCGGAGCGTCGGCCCGGCGAACGGCTGTCGGTCTGGGGTCCCCTGGGCAACCATTTCGGCCCGGCCCCCGATGGACCGGTTGCGTTCGTCGCGGGTGGAATTGGTCAAACACCGTTTCTGGCCCTTGCTCGCAAATGGCTCGGTCAGGCGGCCTATGGACCGGATGCGGGGGACGTTCAATCGCCGGTCGAGTCGGCCCGACTGTTTTACGGCGTTCGCAACGCGAGCTTGCTCGCCGGGCTGGACGACTTTCGATCGACGGGAATCGCTGTCGAGGTCGCGACGGACGACGGTTCCGCCGGCCACCACGGGTTCGTGACCGATCTGGTCGCGGCCCGCCTCGATTCGGGAGAACGATGGGCCAGGCTTGTCGGCTGTGGACCGCCGCCGATGCTGGCGACACTCGCAAGGCTGGCCGAGCGCCATCGGGTTCCGTGCGACGTCTCACTCGAGAATCACATGGCGTGCGGGTTCGGGGCTTGCTTCAGTTGCGTCTGCCCGATCCGGCAGACCGACGGATCCACCGATCTGCGGCGAGTGTGCGTCGAAGGGCCGATCTTCGACGCCCGGGACGTCGCCTTTACTGATCGCTGCGCAGAGAAGTTAACTCTCAGGTGAGCGCAAGCCAGCCTGGGTGAAGAAGGATTGAACCACATGGGGCCTGTGTCGAAGGCGATTGACCGCGAGATGAAACTGCTCGTGCAACTCCTCGAGGTCGCGGCTCACCACGTTCCGCAACTGGACGTGCTTGAGATGGTTCCAACCGCCTTCATCCCACGGGTTCAGATCGGGGGCATAGCCCGGCAGCGCCTCCAGCCAGACCTTGCCGCGCTGCTCGCGACGAAGTCCTTGACCTCCACCCGGCGGTGGATCGGCGAGCCATCCCAGATCACCAGCAGCCGCTCCCCCGCCACACGCACCAAGTGGATGAGGAACTCGATGCTGTGCAGCCCGTTGAGCGACTTCTGCCGCGCGAGGGTGTAAACCTTGCCCTCGGGGGTCATCCCGCCCATGACCGAGAGGTGGTCGCGCGTCGGCTTCTCGCGAATGACCGGCGTGCATGCCTCCGGGGCGTAGGTCTTGACCAACCCCGGCAGCAGGTAGAACCCCGATTCGTCCTCGAAAACCAGCACCCGGCGCTCGCGCTGTGCCTGCTTGCGGAGGTCGGGCCAGACCTCGGCACGCCAGCGTTGGATGGCCGATTCATCGCGTTGGATGGCCCGGCGGATCGGGATCTGAGGCGTCCAGCCGAGTTCCTTGAGCAATCGGCCGACGTGAGCCTTATGGTAGCGGACGCCGAACTCCTCTTCGATAACGAGGGCGATTCGGGCGCAGGTCCACACCTGGCCGCGGAAGCCGTACGCCTCCGGACCATGCCAGAGGAACTCCGGGATGAGACGCTTCTGTTCGGCGGTCAGGCGGGGGACAGGACCCGCGGCCGGGTGGGAGCGAAGGGCCTCGACGCCGTCCCGACTCGGCGACGGCGAGCCAGTGGCTGACAGCGGGGCCAGAGACGCCGAACGCCGCGGCGATCTTGCGCTGGGACCAGCCCTCGCGCTTCAGCTTCACCGCCCGCATCCGCCGCCATTCCTTCCAGTCCCGGTATTCCGAGAGTCAGGCCACCATGCCCCATTCTACGGCCCGGAAAAGTTAACTTCTCTGCGCAGCGATCAGTAACGAGCTTTCCCATCATTGAACCCGACGATTCACTGGAGATGCGGCCCGTTGCGACGTCGGACATCGGGTTTTCCCCGAGAATTTTTCGATCGGGCTTCCCCCATCGCGGGCGATCGCATAGAATACCTGTGCGGCGTGGAGCAGCGGTTAGCTCGCCAGGCTCATAACCTGGAGGTCGTAGGTTCGATTCCTGCCGCCGCAACTTTGAAGACGCGATGCTCGATTCAGGCCCTCCCCGGAGGGCCTGTTTTCGTTGGGGCGTCAATCAGCCTGGGGCCCTGCGAGGGCGGCGCCGGGTCGGTCGCTCTCGGAGCACAGGGCGTCGAGATACGATCTCCATCGTCGTTCGAACTCGCTCAGATCGGGGCCGAACAAGGTGCGCAACGCCTCGCGCGCACGATCGTCCGGTGGTGTGACGGCACCTTGCCGGTTGCGCAGGCGATCCAGGATCATGAGGAACTCCTCGGGATGTTCCTTGCGCAGGAAGAACACCAGTCCCCAGGCACGGGCGTAGGTGCCGGGATCGTAGCCGTGATCGAAACCCCCGTCATGGAGTAGCGGCATGAGTGCGGACGCGGTGGGCGACCGATCCCAGTAGGGCATCCGGAGTGGGTTCAGCCGTCCAACGCCCGACCAGCGACCATCACGGACGACTTCATACTGCATGGCCAGGCCCTCCTGGAGCCACTTCGGGAAGCTGTCGTGGCGGGGTGCGAGTTGGCTGGCCCGTACCAGGGCGTGAATCAACTCGTGAGCGGCCAGGGAGGACTCCCTGTCGATTCGACGGACGTCGAGCAGGAGTTGTTGACGGTCGAGATCGTGTGAGAGGTGATCCAGACGGGCCTCGGCCTCCGCTCTTGAGAGGCCCTCGGAGGGCTCGTCGTTCAGGCCGAGCCGGATCGGGACGGTCTCGGGACGGGTCGCCACGATAACGCGCAATCGGTCGTGTTCCCGACGGCCGGCGTCGATCCGTGCCTGGTCACGCTCCATGGTCGGCTCCGTTCGACGGTCGAACGAGAGGACGACCTCCAGGGTCGGATGAAAGTACCCCAGGGTTCCGACAAAGTCCGCCGCGCCGGCCGCTTTCAGGGCCGCCTTGTAGGTCGTTTGGTCCCGATACCACAGAAAGGGCAACCGTCGTGACGGCACGTCGAGATGCATCCCGTAGGCCGTCAGGTTCAGGTAATACGACGTCAGTACCCGCTCGAACAGGGCGAGTCGGCGGTCGGCCTCGTCCGGGTCGATCTGATGCAAGAGCACGACATGAGGGCTGCGCAGGACCGACATCCCGGCAGGACGAAGCGGGCCCAGCCGACGCAGGTCGGGGTCTTCGATCGTCTGTGCGAGTCGGTCAAGCGTCTCGATCATCCGGGCGGTCGGTTCATGCGCGGGATCGGTCGCATGGATTTCCCGGAGAACGGCCACGCACTCGACGTTGAGGCCGTTCTCGAGCGCCCACCACGCGGCGGCGAACCGGGCATCCAGGTCGCCGCGACGCGCCTCGGCGATGCGCGACGGCCACTCCTGAACCGGGCCCGTTTCCGGTTCCATGCGCAGAAAGTCGGACCTGGGGAACCGCAATGGTCCGGTGGGGCCCTCGACGATCACCTGATCCCCGTCAATCACCGCCGGAAGGTGGACGGTCCCACCCGCGTGGAATTCGAGCTGCTCGGCACGCGCGGTCCCGGTTCTCGAGAACAGCACAAGGAGCCCGAGAAAGGTGGCCAAACGTGGTTTTAGCAATCGACGAGGCATCGCGGCGGCTCCCTTCTCCAGACGGTTTCGCCGCACTGGAGCACAGAACCCCTCGCACGTCTAGACGGGACGCGACGGGACGCGCGTCCAGGTCCGTTTGAGGGCCAGAAAACGCCGCTCATACAGATAGTAAGAGGCCGCCGCCATGCCGACCGTCAGCGCGAGGCAGGCGATGGTCTGGAGGATCTCCTTGTTCGGAAACCAGCGCATGCTCTGGAACGTGCGACGACCGAACCAGAGGGCAATTTCATGGTACATGTAAAGGCCGTAGCTGATCTTGCCGAGCCAGACCACCCGCGAGTACCCCAGGACCGCATTAAGCCAACCCTGGCGAAGGACCAGCACGGCGATGGTCGCGCAGGACAGTCCCCAGATCGCGACGTAGTCCCAGGTCGCGTGGCCGACGCTCCTTTTGGCCAGATCAGGGCGGGTCATCAACCAGGCGAAGGCGAGCACGACCGGGAGCGTCGCCCAGCCCGATGCTCGCCGGAGCCCCGGTCGCGCTCCGAACCGCATCAGGAAAAACGCCAGCAAGACGCCGCTCAGCAAGGAATCGAGGTGCGTGATCGTGCTGAACTGGAAGAGCAGGGGAGCAACCTGCCTCTGGGCCATGTCCCGGCGAACGCCCACGGCAAGCGCGACAAGGCCGAGCAAAACCGGCACCCGGGCGCGTCGCGGGACGACCACCAGGAGCAGCGGACAGAGGATGTAGAATTGCTCCTCCACGCACACGCTCCAGAGCACGCTGATGGCGTCGTTGGGGGGAGGCCCCTTGAGGCCCATCGACCAGTTGCCGAGAAACGCCAGGAACGCCGGGAACTGCTGCCGGATGAACAATGTCACGGCATCCGTGGTCAGGGTTCCCTCGACCCCGGGCACCAGGAACATGGCCAGCAAGAGCACCAGGTAGTACAGCGGCCAGATCCGCAGGATGCGGCGTGCCCAGAAGGCACGGAGATCGATCCGGCCGTACCGGCGTTCCTCGCGTAGCAGGAGGGTCGTGATCAGAAAGCCGCTGAGCACGAAGAAAATCTGGACTCCCGCCCAGCCGTTGAACTGGAGCCTCGTGCCCAGGTCCAACGGGGCGGATCGACCGAGGAGGCGCGGCGAACGGGTCGATCACGCTCCGAACCCAGCGGTTCCACTGCGGCACGCCCTGGTGGAACAGGTAGACCAGGGCGAACGCGACGAACCGCAGACCGTCCAGCTCGGGGAAGTAGTCGCGCGCGCCGGGCTCGGCCGGGATCGTCGCTTGATCCGGGCTGCTCTGGTCCGGATCGGGGTCGCGCACGGTCGCGACCTCCTCGCCGGGACGTTGTTCCGTCGTTGTCTCGTCCCTCATTGCGGATTCATTCCGGGGAGTCGAGATCGATGGGTTCCCGAGAACCCATCCGGTGGCGAACCATTGCGAAGACCCGATCCACGAGGTGTTCGGCCATGTCGTCGCCGGGGCCGATCGATTCGGCGGGCACTCCGGGACGGACCAGGTGGATGCGGTGCGTCCCTTCGTGAACCGAACGGTAATCGTTCGCGACGGTCGCGTCGGCCCGGTTCGCGACGCAGGCCGTCTCCGCTCGACGGATTAGTTCCGGTTCCTCGACGTGGCTCAGCAGCTTGAACCCCACCAGAAAGACCTCCGGGGACCAGTCCCGTACCTTACGGATGACCTTTTCCGTGGGGCGGCATGTGATCGTGAGTTCCTCGGCGTCGGAGGTGATCTTGCCGGAGGCGGGCTCGGGCTCGTAGTCGGAGGCGGCCATCGCGAGAAAGGCCACGTCGATGGGCTGAAGGGTCAGCACGCTGTGCAGCACCCGCCCGTACTGGCCGACCGTCCCGTCGGGCACGGGATACAGCCGCAGCCGCTCGCGAGCCAACCGATAGCGGCACTGAAGGTCCGCGAGCCGTCGGAACTCGGCCTCGGGATCTCCTCCCAGGTCGAACTGGGCCTGACGCTGGAACGGGAGCAAGGCGGAGGGCACATGGACGTGCCAGACGGTGGCGCCCCCGGGCGAGGCAGGCCTCCGTGATCCGCGCGGAGAATCGACCGGTGGATGCATTGGTGATGAATCGGACGTCGTCGATCGGCGCGATCGTCCCGCCACCGGTGACTACCACGTTCATGAGTCGTCCTCGGAAGGATTGCCAGGTCCCCGGACCATCGCGTCGCGTGCGCTCGACGAACACTCGGTTTTCGACGTAAGCCCTTCTGGAAATGATGGATTATGGCTGATTTGACCCTGGGTTCGTTCGCGCGCTTTTGGCCCTTTCCGCGCCCGGGACAAGGCTCGGTTCCCCAACAGGTTGCCAGGGAACAGACGGACGGCGAACGCCCGGCCCTCGGGTGGAGGGTCATTGGGTAGTCTCGTGGGAACGTCCGCGAAACTTCTCCAAATCGTGCGGCCCCCCGGCGTCTCGGCCGCATGACGGGCAAGATCACAAACGTCCTGGGGTTGTCCTCGGACCACTTGCCAGCCGCCGAGACGGCCGATAGCCTGGCGGGGTGAGTTCCGACGTGACGCATCGAGAATGGTCCCTCTACGTTCAGGCCAAGACCATGACCATCACGCCGCGCGATCCGATGGCCCGTGAACTGTTCGAGGAGATCACCACCTGGCCGATCTTCGACCCCCACTCGCACATCAACGCGTTGAGTCCGGCGGCGCGTAACTTCGATGAGGTCCTGTCGTACCACTACTATACCGAACTGGCCCACTCCGCGGGGATGCCCACCGAGCGCGTCGCTCCGGAACTGGAGCCTGGACCGGGCCCGTCAACTCGCACAGCATCTTGATCGTCTCGACAACACGGTTCAATACAGCTGGCTCCTGGAGATCGCCCGGACCTTCCACGGCTTCGAGGGGGAGCGGATCACCCCCGACACGATCGAGGCCCTGTACGACCGCGCGGAGCACGACGAGGACGGGCCAAACTGGGATCAGGAGGTGTGGCGTCGCACGAACCTCGAAGCGGTCTTCCTGACGAACGAATTCGACGACCCGCTCGAAGGGTTCGACACGAACCGCTATGTCCCCTGCCTGCGAACGGATGATCTCGTTCTGAAACTGCACCAGCCTGAGACGATCGCGAGATTGCGTAAGGCCACGAACGTGGACGTTCAGGATTACCCCTCGTTGCGGTTGGCGATCGGTGCCCTGTTCACCTATTTCGTCGAACACGGGGCGCGGGCGTGCGCGATCAGTTTGCCGCCCGACTTTGTCCCGCGCCGCGCCGCGCCGAAGCAGGCCGCCACCCCGTTGCGGCGAGCCATCCACGGACTGGACCTGCGTCCTGACGAGCACGTCGCGATACGACAACTGGTGTTCTGGACGCTTGCCGAGTTCTGCGACGAGCATCGGCTCCCGTTCGATCTCATGATCGGCCCGATCCGCAATGTCTACCCGGCCGGCGTCACCGGCGGTCGTGACCTCTTCGACCGTCGCGTGAGCCTCCACGATTACGCCGAGCTATTCAATCACTTCGCGAACGTCACGTTTCCAGTCTCGACGCTCTCTCCCGATGCCGCCGCCGAACTCGTCGCGTATGCCTGGATCGTCCCGAATGTCGTGCCGATGGGGCACTGGTGGTACTCGAACGTCCCCCAGTTCATCGCCGCGGACCTCTCGGCGCGGCTCCAGGCGGTCCCGAAGGGGAAACAGGTCGGCTACTACTCGGATGCCTATAAACTCGAGTTTATCCTGCCGAAGTTCAACATGTACCGACGGATTCTGGCGGAAACCCTGGCCGAGGACGCGATCCGGCGACGGGGATGGTCCACGGAGCAGGCCCTCGAAACGGCTCGCCTGGTTCTGCTCGAAAACCCGAAGCGGTTGTTTCCGGCGCCCCGGTAAGCTGTCGCGACACCGAACTGCGATTTGACCAAACCCCGAACGCGGGGGAAAATCAAGGTCAGGGGCTTGTCGACCCGGACCGATCGCGGTTTCGGGTGCGCGTGCGGTCTCAAGGCCGCTAAAACCCCCACGCCGCGACCGACCGGGAGGGACACAACAATGGCGTTCGGGCAAACCAGGCGTATCCTCCGCTTCGTCCTCGGGTGTGCAATCATCCTGGGGCCAGCCGAGTTTTGTCGGGCCCAGTCACGAGGTGATGGGCAATCCTCGACCCGGATCAGTGGTCCGCTAAATGAGGGCCTCGACTCGAGCGAGACCGTGCCGCGCAGCGACATCACGGTCGATCCGGGGGCGATCGGCCCGGAACCGGTCCCGTTGAACCCCCTACCGGGTGAAAGGGTTCCAAGAGGTGGTGAGCCGGGCATGATCGGTGGGCCTGGCGAACCGAACTTACCCGGGATCGGCCCCAATCCCGACATGCCTCCTGACGACTCGGCGGCCCCTCCGGGGTTCTCGCCCCTGTTTCCCGAGGACATCCCGACGGCGCTCGATCCCAGCTTCCTGGGCGGCGGGCCGTCGTTGACCCCCGTTCAGCAGGAGAAGCTGACTTCCGCTGAGGATCGCCTCTTGCCCGATGCGCTGGCGATCGTCGACCCCGGGGAGCGTTCGCTGGCACTGAATCGGGTCGCTGAATCGAACATCTCCGGGCGACGGTACGACGAGGCGCGACGGGTCCTCGACGAGGCCTCGCGAGCGGCCCGAGCGATGCAACCTGGCCTGATTCGCGACCTGCGACTGATCTCGATCTCGAGAACGTATGTCGACCTGGCCCACGACCGCGTGGTCGAGGCGGTCCCGACCATCTCGCCCGCCGGGGCGTTGTTCTCGACCCGTGACGAGGCGAGCGAACGGAAGATCTCCCGGCCCGAGTGGCTCCGGCAATCGGCCGAGGAGTTCGCCCAAGCGGCGGCCCTCGTGCAGGCGCTGGAGAACCCGAACTACCGCTACGAACAACTTGCGTCGATCGTCCAGGCACAGGCGATCGACAGCATGAAGATCTGTAACGATGCGTCTCGCGCCCTCTCGATCAGGCGTATCCTGAGTCGAAGGCGGCGGAGTTGATGGCGTTCGCCGACCGATTGCTCGTCCAGGGCGCCGAGCAAGCCGCCACGATCGATCGCGCTGTCTGGCAGGACCAGTCGATGATCGTCCTGTCGGTCACAGCGGCCCGGTCGAAGCAATTCTCCAGGGCCCTGGCGATCGCGCGCGGCATGCCACGTCCCGAGGCCCGTTCCGAGGCCCTTCTCCGGGTGGCCGAGAGCCTTGCTCGGGTCGCCGCACTGTTGCGTGTCCAGTACGGGGAAGGCCTCCAGGGATCCTGGCAGGACCTGTCCACGGTGATCGAGTCCGCCGCGGCGCTCCCCCAGCCGGTCGAAGGACAGGCCCAGGACTTCGGTTACTCGATGGTACGACAGAACCTGGTCGACGACATCGTGTACCGCATCGGCGACCTGTCCCAGGACGCTCGCAACCTCAGCCAGGTTGCCAACCAGACGCTGATCCAGCTGGAACAGAACGACAGGGTCCGTCAAGATGTCGCCTCGATCCTCGGTGACTCTCGATCGTTCATCGAGAAGGTTCGGTCAATGGGAGATCTGTCCGAGGCGCTGACCCAATCCCTGGCGGACCTTCGGAGCGCGCTGGCACAGCAGCGCGACGCGGGGCGTAGTTTCCAGTTGACGCCCGGTCAAGCCGCTGAAGCGAGGACGCTTCCCGGCATGGACGACCCCCTGGTCGCGAACGTGCGAACGCAGACGGCGCAATTGCTCCAGGAACTTGAGGGACTCGCCAGGCCACTCGACGACGCGGCCACTCCAACCTATCAGGAGTCGGCGCGGGCCGTCGCCTCGATCCGGGAGACGGACGTCCGGGCCAACGCCGCGTATCTGCTGATCGACAGTCTCACGGCCGTTGGCAGGTTCCCGGATGCCCGGGCCGCAACTCGCATCCTTACGGACGTCGACCGGCAGTACGTGATCCTGTCCCAGATCGCCGAGTCCCAGGGCCGTCGCGGCCTGGCGGACTCGGCGCGTGACTGGATCGCCCGCGAGGCCCCCCCGGAACGCCAGGGCTTGCTGTATCGTAGCGTCGCGGAAGGCGTGATGGCGTCACTTGACCAGTTGCGTTCTCGGGCCGTCGGGGATTATCCGAAGCTCTCCGCCAGTCCTTGAGGAAGCGGCGCAGCTGACCGACGACTGGACGTCCGAACGCGGCCGGGAACGACGATTGATCCCCGCCGCGTTCGGTCGTTGTTGTGGACGTATCAAGGTTTGAGGATCGACGGAGAAGACAGCGCACTGCGACCGCTTTCCACGGGATCGAAGAGGCCGGGGCGAATCCGGTCTTCGGGTGCCAGGCCGCGGGCGAGGTTCTGGAATTCGATCTGCGACCTCACGGCGGGTTCGCCGGGCGCGGGTCGGATTCGCTCGTAGGTGCCGTCGCTCTGGAGCACTCGGGCCTTGACGTTGTCCCGCAGGGTGATGCCGAGGACCTCATCGATGACCCGCGCCTTCAGTCGAGGGTCTTCGACGGGGAACATGATCTCGACGCGCCTGCGGAAGTTGCGCGGCATCCAGTCGGCCGATGAAAGGAAGACGTCCGGATCGTCGTTGTTCTGGAAGTAAAAGATGCGGGAGTGTTCGAGGAACTTGTCGACGATGCTGATGACCCGGATGTTCTCCGACAGGCCGGGGACTCCGGGACGCAGGCAGCAGATGCCGCGGATGATCAGGTCGATCTGAACGCCGGCCCGGGATGCCTCGTAGAGCGCCTCGATGGCGGCGGGATCGACCAGCGAGTTCATCTTGGCGACGATGCGAGCGGGATGGCCCGACTCGGCGTTGCGGCGCTCGCGGCGAATCAGCTCGAGAACCTTGTCGACGAGATGATACGGAGCAATGTAGAGCTTCTTCCAATCGTGGCCCTGAGAGTAGCCGGTGAGCAGGTTGAACAGGGCGGTCGCGTCCTCACCGAACTCCGGGCGGCTGGTGAACATGCCCAGGTCAGTGTAGATCCGCGCGGTGGTTGGGTTGTAGTTGCCAGTCGCCAGGTGGAGATAGCGACGGATGCCGTCGTGCTCTCTGCGAACGACCAGGGCCGCCTTGCAGTGGGTCTTCAGTCCCGACGATCCCGTAGACGACATGGACCCCGGCTTTCTGAAGGCCCGGGCCTTGTCGATGTTGTTCGCCTCATCGAGCCGGGCCTGGATCTCGACCAGGGCGGTGACCTCCTTGCCGTTCTCCGCGGCGCGGGCCAGGGCGTTGATGATCGGGTTGTCCTCGGCGGTCCGATAGAGCGTCTGCTTGATCGCGAGCACCTGAGCGTCGTCGGCGGCCTGCTCGATGAACTGGATGACGGCCCCGAACGATTCGTAGGGGTGGTGGACCAGGATGTCCTGCTCGCGGATGGCGCTGAAGATGTTCGGAACGGTTCGCGAGCTTCGCGGGCATCCGCGGCTCGTAGGGCGGCTCCTTCAGATCGCGATACTCGTCGATACTTGCAGAGCTGGGCCAGGGCGGTCAGGGCGATCGGGCCGGGGATCGAGTAGACGTCGCGGACGTTCAAGTCGAGCGAGGGCGCGGTGCGGAGCTGGTTCAGGAACCCGTCCTCGGCCCCCTCGGCGATCTCCAGGCGGACGGCCGCCCCCCACTTGCGCTGTCGGAGGGTCTCCTGGATCGTCGAGAGCAGGCTGTTCTTGATCTCCGTTTCCTGGATGGTCAGGTCGCTGTTTCTCGTGACGCGAAACGGTGCCCAGGCGACGACGTGAAATCCGCCGAAGAGGCGCATCGAGCCGAGGTCCGATCACGTCTTCCAGCAGGACGAAGCGGTGGGTGCCGTCGTCCTCGTCGGGCAGGGGAACCAGTCGGCTGAGCACCGACGGCACGCGAACCACGGCGTACGGTTGCCGCTGACTCTCCTGGCCCAGCGGCTCGATCCGCAGGATGATGTTGAGGCTCTTGTTCAGGAGGTGCGGAAAGGGATGCGCGGGGTCGATGGCCAGGGGGGTCAGGACGGGAAAAACCTGGCTCTCGAAGTAGTCGTCGAGGAAGGCGTGCTGGTCCTCGTCGAGCTCGCCGCAGTCGCAGATGATGATCCCGTGCTCGGCGAGGGCGGGTCGGATCTCGTTCTGCCAGACGCCATACTGCCGGCCGACGAAGTCATGGCAACGCCTGCGAGATCTCGGTGAGCTGCGATAGCGGGCCCATCTTGTCGGGGGGCGGATCCTGCGGTTCCAGGTGCTCGTACACCTGGGCCTGAAGCCCGGCGACGCGGACCTCGAAGAACTCGTCGAGGTTCGACGCCGAGATGGCCAGGAACCGCAGCCGCTCAAGGAGCGGGTTCGTGGGGTCGCGTGCTTCCTCGAGGACGCGCTCGTCGAAGTCGAGCCAGCTCAGCTCGCGGTTGATGAAATGGACCGGCTCGCATCAACCCGTGCCGCGGGTCTCGGGTCGACGCCTCGCTCTTTGAGAGAGAGTCGGCCCCCTGGGATTGGTCGTCAAGTGTCATGACTGCCCCTCGTCCTCCGCGTTCTCCTGGACCGGGCGGGAACCAGGCCCTCGTCCCGTAGCCGTCGGAGAATGCCGAGGTTGACCGCGTCGAGGTCCAGCGTCCCATCGATCACCCTTGGGGGTCTCCAGGATCATCGGGATCGCGGCGAATCGTGAATCATTGATGATATGGCGAAAAGGCCCCAGGCCAAGGCAACCCCGGCCGAGCCCCGCATGTCGGTCGACGCGACTTCCCCTGTCACGTACGCTGTCGTTCAGGTGCCAGACACGAACCCGGTCCAGACCGACTGTCCGGTCGAATTCCTCAATGACCGTATTGTACTGCGCGAGGTCGGCCAGAGGATACCCCGCCGCGAAGATGTGACAGGTGTCGATGCAGATTCCCAGACGGTCGGGATCGCCCACCTCGGCGATGATCCGACCCAGGTGCTCAAAACGATGCCCGAGACAGCTTCCCTGCCCGGCGGTGGTCTCGAGATCGATGCGGACGGCGACCCCTGTGGTCCTTCGGTGAACCTCGTCGATCCCCTTGGCCACCCTCGACAGCCCGGCGTCCTCTCCGGAACCCGTGTGGGCGCCCGGGTGCAGGACCAGGTCGCCGATGCCAATCGCCTCCGCTCGCTCGACCTCGACGACCATTGCGTCGATCGATCGGTTCCAGAGCGTGTCGTCGGGGCTGGCGAGATTGATCAGATACGACGTTTGAGCGACCGGGGTGGTGATCCCGGTTTCCGCGAGGGCCGCCTGAAAGGCGTCGATGTGCCGCGGCTCAAGGGGCTTCGCCGCCCACTGATTGTTGCTTTTCGTAAAGATCTGGACCGTATCGAAACCAGTACGGTGGGCGGCCTCGACTGCCTTTTCCAATCCGCCAGCGATCGACATGTGGGCGCCGAATCGGGGATTCATGGACGATTGCTCCCGCTCGGTTGAGCGTTACGCTGGGATCGGGCCAGGGCGAACTCACCCGTCGGCTTGCCGAGGGGCCGCCGTCCTCATTACAATTCCCGTAACGTGGCATCCTGGGGCCGGGCGAGGGACCGACCATGGGTTGGATGATCTGGGCCCTGTTGCTCCCGCTCTGCTTGCTCGTGGCATGGCTCCTCGTCCGACGCTGGCTGCTCCACACACGCCTTGTTCGGGTCGAGCGGGCCTATCTGGATTTTCGCCTGAGGCGGGAATCGCTCGAAGCACGATTCTTGAACATCCTCGGCAAGCTCGATCCCTTCGAACGACTGAGCTGGGAGAACGCTCAGTGGCAGGATGACGTCGTCTGGGCGCGCGATCGGCAGAGCGGTCGGCTACTCGCCCTGGTGGGGGTTCACTTCGAGAACGATCCGATTCTCGACCTTCCGGACCATCCGCCCCGGCGGTCCACCGTTTTGTTTGAACACCACCGGGGCACCTGGAGGTGCGAGGGGCGACATCTCGACGAGATTTATCCTCAGGAGGCGTTCCTGCGCCACCATCAGTTCGAGCCGCTTGCCTGTCCGCCGATCCGAAAGGCCTGAGCTTCGGTCGACTTCCTTCGGAACGGCTACTCCCGGATCTTCGACTTCATCTCGGCCCGCAGGCGGATGTACTCTTCCAGGTCGAATGCGTCGGAACGGCAATGTTCGAGCAGCGGTCGCTCCAGTTCCTCGACCTTGCGGCAGGCGTCCGCCAGCTTCGGGGCCACCTCGGGCGGGATGATGCAGATGCCGTGCTTGTCGCCGTGGATCAGGTCGCCGGATCGGACCTCCACGCCCGCGATCGTGATCGGCTTGCCGAAATCCACCAGCCGGATGTACCCGTGGCTGACGCAGGCATTTAGTCCGAAGAGATGGAACCCGAGGGCGTGGACCTCGTCGAGATCGCGCGGGCAGCCGTCGGTGACATGGCCGACACAGCCGAGCTTCTGGTGGATCGTCGCGTTGACCTCGCCGAACTGGGCGCCGAGACCGGGTGCGTCGTCGATGTCCTGTCCCACGGCGACCTTCGGGCCGGGCACCGAGGCGACGTAGCGGAGATAATCGGCGTTCAGGTCTGGACCGGGAACGTCGGTATAGTCGGCCCGGGTCTGCGACGTGACCGCGTAGCCCACCATGGGACCGAGGTCAGGCAGGAGACAACGGATGCGGTGGGGCAGGAAGCCGAGATGGCGGTGTCGGACATTGAACGTCTCGATCGCGTTCGAGATCGTCGGGGTGTTGAACGCTTTGAGGGCATCGAGCACCTCGGGATCCAGAGTCGTGCTCATGGCATCGACCTCCCCGGGCGAGGGCAACCGCAAGGCCCCCCGGTCAGGATCACGCTCCCCGAGACCCGCGCGGCCACTGACGTCCCTCGCCTGGAAGCAGGCAGTTTAGGGACGGAGTGCCCCCAAGTCAACGCGGTGTTCGCGGGAGGCGAGATGCCGGAGCGGCCCCGAAATGGTCGTGTCCTGGACACTCAGGGGGTCTTTGAAAGTACCCGGTTCGGCTGATCTGCCGGGCGACCGGCTGGCCCCGCAGCAGGGACGATCACGCCGCGACCCCGGCCGCCGACGACGAACGGCTACGGCGGGCGATCGCGCGGCTAGCCGCCCGGTGGCCGACCTACGGCTAACGGCCATGCTCCGGCGCGAGCACGCTCGAATCGACGAACTCGGCCGGAATAATCCCGTTGAGGTACTCCTCCAGGTTCGTGTAGCCGTCGTGGTCCTTGTCCCGCGGGCCGTCGGAAGGGTCTCCAGGATCGAGGCCGGCGCCTCGCTCCCAGGCGTCGGGCATGCCGTCCTGGTCAGTGTCGGCGGGCGCTGCCGCGGAGCGCAATTCCGGCCAGCCACCCACGTCACTCGGGCTATTGAGGATGCCGTTCCTTCCATACGTTGCAGTGCCGTTGCGGACCTCATTGATGATGCGGGCATCCACCGAATCGCGATTCGGCAGCGAGCAGCCCGCATGCGCCAGGACCGCCTGGTACGCATCCTCCGGGGTCTGCTGGCGGATCGGCATGGCGTGCCACGGCGCGTCGAGCTTGATGTAGTTGCTGCCGTCCATCCCCTGCCAGTTGTCGGCGGTGACCGCGGGAAAGCTGTCCACGTAATTCTCGGCGACGAACCAACTGCCCTTGTCGTCGCTCGAACGCGCCGAGGGTTCCGCGATCCGCCTCCTCACGTCGGGGTCGGTGGCCGGCCCGGGTTTGTAGTAGTTGGCGACCATGTTAATCGTCGAGTGCTCGATCGGCGGCGTTCGCCGATCGCCCTTCTGTCGCGCCTCTCCACCGTAAGAGCTTGCATAACCCCAGTTGTACAGCACGTTGTTGCGGTAATCATTGTACCCGCAACCCGATGCCCAGCGGGGGTTGCGACTGTCATTGTGAGCGATCAGGTTATGGTGATAGGTTCCGTGGTTGTTCCCCCAGATGCCCCCGAAACGATGCACCCCACCTTCCCTCGCGCAGGCTTCGGTGATCATGCACCACTGAATCGTGACGCCTTCATTGTGGTACAGAGATAGCACCTCGTCGCTGCTCCAACTGGCCGAGATGTGATCCAGGATGATGTTCTTCCTGTATCTCCCGCCGACTGCGTCACCCTCGTGGTCGGTCCTCACTCGGATATACCGAATCACGACGTCATTGGCGTCGATGCCGAGATTGCCTTTGATCGTGATCCCATCTCCAGGGGCGGTCTGTCCGGCGATGGTGATGTGATCTCTCCTGATCCTGATATCTCCGTCGATGATGCCCGCCACTCTGAAGACGACGATTCGTGGCCCCTCGGCCTCACAAGCCGCCTGAAGGCTGCCCGGTCCCGAGGCGTTCAAGTTTGTCACAGCGAGGACCTGCCCGCCGCGGCCTCCCGTGGCGATCGCGCCGTAGCCCTCGGCGCCCGGGAATGCAGGGATGTTCGGGGCGTCCGCCGCGGGGGCGGGGCCCGAGGTGGGCTCGTCGGCCTCCTGGGCAGGGACGCCACGGAGGGCCGCGAGGGCCAGCGCAACGACCAGCAATCCTGTGGAGCGTTTCATGAGGAGGTTCTCCGAAAATGAGAGGTCAGGGGTCGGTCGTGAAGGTCACGCAGCTGTAGTCTGTGGGAACTTCCAACTCCGATGGTGAGAGCGAAGAATTCGGGTTTGCTAGGGTTCCAGCGTCACAACCACCCGCTGGTAGCGGGTCAGCGGCGGTGTTCCCTTATCCGTCACCTCGCAGATGATATGGATGGTTTCCCCCTTGCCGGTATCTCCTGGCACCATGAACGAGGCATGCTGGTCGCTGGCATCCCGGATTTCGACGGTCCCGTCGTAGGAACCCGCGTCCCGGTATTGCCACCACCGGTAGGTCAGTTCATCACCATCCGGGTCTTCGGTTCCCCGTGCGCTCAGTGGCACCGTGGTGCCGGGGCGGACTTTCAGGTCACCGGAGTGGGCCAGCGCGACCACCGGCGGGTGATTGGCGTCCGCATACGACTTCACGCACCAGTCGGCTCGTGCCGCAAAGTCGTTCTGCAACGCACCGATCCAGCGCCATTGAGGCTCGAGGTAGGCAATCAAGGCTGCATCGTTCGGGATCTCTTTCTTCAATCGCTGTCGGCCCCAGGCCGAATTCGTAAACCAGCGACCCGCGGGATATTGGTAGCCGGGCTCTGCCACAGGATCGAGCCACGTGTTTTCGCGGACCTTGACAAAACGCCCGCCCCAGCCACCCCAGTCCGGTGACTCATCGCTGCGCAGTCCATTCGGGATGTTGTAGAGGAATGCTGGCGAATCACCCTCGGATCGAAAATCGCCTTCGCTGAATCCTTCGTCGCCCTTCGCATGAGCCTTGTACAAGGAGCACAGCGGGCCGTGGTTCTCCAGAATGTTGGCCTTCATCCAGGAGCCAACCAGAAAGGCCTGTTGGTCAGACGGGATGTACTTTTTCCAGTGGTAGAACAGGGCGATGAACTGATCGGAGATGATGGTCTGAATGCCGTATTTGCTCCAGTGCGGCCGGATGTACTTCTGGTAAGTCTCATCCTGCTCCCAAATGCAATAGAGGCGAATCCTCTTCGCCACCTCAGCCATCCTCCTGGGATGCTGCTCCTCGATCGTCTTCAGGGCCCGTGCGATGGTGTTCGTACCGCCCCACGCTTGAATCCAGACGGGACGTTGGTCCGACTCATCCAGCAAGACCTCAACAATCCGCTGCGAACCTGCGGTGACCTCGTCCATTTCCCCTTCAGCCTTCACGTTTCCGAGAAGCGTGCCGCGCCGAAGGGACTCCGGCGTGGGATACCGTCCGTCGTGCTTGACCAGGTTGGGATAGACCTTCGCATAGGCATCCAGGTACGGCTCGGCCCAGCCATCGCCGGCCCATTTATGTCCACGCCAGTGATATTGTGAACTCGATGTGATCATGCCCTCGATGTCCCACTCATTCGCATAGAGCAGAAACCGGACCAGGGAGCATTCGTCGTCAATCTCTCCATCGCTCGTGACAATCACACGCGGCCTGGCATCCGCCCGATGAGGCGGCTCGGCATGGGCCGGGAAGGCGACAGCGATGAACGCCAGCAGGATCAAGACGCTCCGATGTCTCATAAGTTCACCTCTTCAAAAATTTGGGGCCTTGCAGCGCAGCATCCGTTTTGCGAAGTCGCGCAGGAAATCCTCGCGCCAGCGGCTCACGCTCTTCGCGCCGGGATGAATGCCCTCGGTGGCGGAGGGTTCGGGATCGTCGGTCCACCAGTTGGGGTGCGAGGCGGCCGGGCGGACGGTCCGCCCGGCCGGCGGCGGGACGGCGGTGAAGGCCCGGCCCGACCGTCAAGCCCGTCGAAGTCGCTTTGAATCACGTATCGCCAGGCCCTGGCGTCTCGCGGCGAGAAGCGGGACCGCAGCACACGGCCGTCGTTCGAGGCCGGGACGGGGACGCGGCCGTCGAAGACCATCTGGGCGGTATGTGCCCGGGTCATGCCCTCCGGGACCGGCAGCGCGAACTCAACGACGCCGAAGAGCTCGGCCTCGTCCGCTTCGGTCGTCAGGCGATTGAAGACGGTCTTTCGCCCGTCCCAGATGCGGACGAACCGCCCGCCCCAGCCCGGTTGCGACGGGTCTTCGGGCGTGCCGTGCAGGAGGTAGCCGACGGAGGGGCTGTCGCCCATCTTGAGCGTGCCCCCGAGCAGGGTCGCGAAGAACGCGCCCAGCGTGCCCCGGCCGGCGACGTGCTTCGCCACGAATCCCTTGTTGCTCCACTCGCCCCGCTGGTTGACGCCGACAAACCACCCGCGATAGGTGGAATTCGCCTCGATGATCCACAGGTCCGGGTGGTTCTCCTCGATGAAGTTGTAGGCGTCGACGCTCCACATCTTGTTCGGCCCGCCGATGAAGTAGACGCGGAGCTTCGGCAGGATGTCGGGGGCGTCGTGGAGCGCCTGGGCGAGGTCCTCGATGCCCCCCCAGACCAGGACGTACAGCGGCCTCGGGTCGTCGCGGCGGGCGCACCGGACGATCCAGTCCGAGCCCTCCGTCGGTCCTTCAACGCCCGTCGGCCCAGTTCGGTCGAGAGCCCCTTGCTTGGTGATCGCCCGCAGGGCGTCGGGCCGCGGGTATCGGGCGGAATACGTCACGAGATGGGCGTAGTCCTGCTCGTACGCGTCGATGACCCGCAGGATGTCCACCGCCCGGCCGGGCCCGTAGGGCGACGCAATGAGCCCCTCGATGTCGAGGACGTCGGCATAGAGGAGCAGATGCACCATCGACTGGAAGTCGTCCGGGTCGGTCCCGCCGATGTCGGTGGAGACGAGGACGCGGGGCCGGACGCCGTCCAGCGCGCGCGCCCCCGGCGGCGCCGCCGGGGGCACCGAGGACGAGCAGGGCGGCGACCGCGATGGCCCGAGAGGCCGTGGAGACCGTACTCATGATGGAATCCCCTTGCGTCGAGCGATGTCGGGCCCCGGTTGCCTCGATCCGGGGGGCGTGGAGTCGCGACTTGACGGATTATCCACTCCAGGGAACCGCCCTGTCTCCCTTGATTCCGCGCCCGACTTGCACTATTCCTGGATTCATGCGGCACTTCGATGACCGGAGGCATGAGTTCGCCCCTTACGGGTTCACCTGCGAGGTCTGGGAGCCCCAGGAGATGCCGCGCCCGGACCAGCACGACGAGATCGAGATCAATTTCCTCGACCGCGGCACCCTCACGTACCTGTTGGGCGGCCGTCGCGTCACGGTCCAGCCACGCCGCGTGACGGTGTTCTGGGCGGCCGTACCGCATCAGATCGTCGCATTCGAGGGCATCACGTTCTACTACGTGGTGACGATCCCGTTTGGCTGGGTGCTCCAGTGGGGCCTGCCGGATCACTTGCTGGAGGCGCTGCTGCACGGGCGGGTCGTGTCCGACGGCGACGGCGGCCCGGCCGCGATCGACTCGCTGATGTTCGAGCGCTGGAATCACGACGTGAAGACGGGCCCCGAAGCGTACCGGGAGATCGTCCTGCTGGAACTGCAGGCACGGCTGCTTCGGCTGGCCCGGCGGTCCCCCGTGCAGAGAGTCGACCCTGCCCCCGCCGAGACGCCACGCGACCGCCATCACTCCCATCTGGAGAAGGCCGAGGCCATGGCCTGCTACGTGGCGCGGAACTACACGACGAGCCTCCGTGTCGATGACATCGCCTCCTGCGTCGGCCTGACTCCCGACTATGCCGGGACGCTGTTCCGGAAGGTCTTCGGGATGACGCTGACGGAACTGATCGCGCGACATCGTATCGCCCATGCCCAGCGCTGCCTCGTCACCACCGGCAATCCGATCCTTTGGATCGCCCACGATTCCGGCTTCGACTCACTAAGCCGGTTCAACCGCGCGTTCAAGCAACTGGCCGGGATGACGCCCCGCGAATACCGCGGGATGAACGGGTTGCGGATCGCATCCCGCGGGACCGGGGCGAGCCAGTCATGACCGCCTGTTGCGCCGTCCCTCTCATCCCGACAGGACCGCCTGGCCATCGCCGAGAGTAGGCGCACTTCATTTCGGATGCGCCCGGTGCATCGGCCACGAATGAGTACGTCCTCCTGACCAGATGACGCACGGTTTGCAGCGTCGGGACTCGGGGGGACTCGGATTGCCAACCCTTTGTTGTCGCCAGGTCGGGGCTGTCGACGTACCATGAAGACAGCCGTCAGGTGGTCCAATCCCAGGGGCGCACTACACTTCCCACCCAGTAATCGACCCGGTCGGGGCCATGTCCGCGCGTACCAGCTTTCGGGAGCGATCCTGACTGGTCGCGCGATGGGAACGACTCGCGCCGAAAAACGTTCCGGGAAAGGCCCTTGAATCAGCCGACATACCCGTTAACCTGGAAAGTGATACGTCGGCTCGGGGGCGTTCGGGAGCATCGTTGGCGATCGGGCCGGCCGGTCACTACGGCTGGCGCTCGTCCCCAACCCGCTCGCTCCCGCCCCTATTCTCCACAAGGAGTGCCCCTGCGATGTCGCAAGGTTCCCCTCGCCACCTCCGCCTGGAAACCATTGATGGCGTGACGGTCGTCAGCTTCGTCGAGAGCAAAATCGT
The DNA here is from genome assembly GCA_963779675.1 of uncultured Isosphaeraceae bacterium. Taxonomy (GTDB): domain Bacteria; phylum Planctomycetota; class Planctomycetia; order Isosphaerales; family Isosphaeraceae; genus CAVZZM01. The sequence continues at coordinate 1,221,347 of CAVZZM010000003.1, read as the reverse complement.
CTCCGAGGAGAGCATCCAGGAAGTCGGTGAGCAGCTCTACAGCCTCGTGGACAACGAGGGGCATCGCCAGCTCTTGCTCAACTTCGGGAACGTGCAGTACATGTCCAGCGCCGCCCTGGGCAAGCTGATCAATTTGAAGAAGAAGGTCGGCACGGCCGGCGGCAAGCTGAAGCTATGCTGCATCCACCCGGAGTTGAAAGTCGTCTTCAAGATCACCCGTCTCGATCAGGTCTTCGAGATCCACGACGAGGAGCAGGGCGCGCTCGACTCGTTCTAAAATCCGGACGATCTCGTCGCCCTCATGGATCAACTTTACCGGCGGGCACGGGCGGGGATGCCGTGGCCCCTCCGCGCCTTCCGCTCTCCTGGTTCGTTCTCCCCTCCTTGTCGACTTTTCGACCCATCCCACCGAACCCATCCGATGAGCAGCGACCCCGCATTGACTCCCATGATGCAGCAGTATCGGGAGCTCAAGGCTCGAGATCCGGAGGCCCTGCTGCTTTACCGGATGGGGGACTTTTACGAGATGTTCGGCGAGGATGCCGAGCGAGGCGCCGCCTTGCTCGGCCTGACCCTGACCAGCCGGGACAAGGACAAGGGCCCCGAGGCCATTCCGATGGCCGGGTTCCCGCACCATCAACTCGATGCGTACCTCGCACGGATCGTGACCGCGGGCCACCGCGCGGCCGTCTGCGAGCAGGTTGAGGATCCTCGGCTCGCCAGGGGACTGGTCAAGCGGGACGTGGTTCGCGTCGTCTCGCCGGGGACGCTGACTGATGAGTCGCTCCTGGACCCGAAGTCCGCGAACTACCTGGCCGCGGTCGTCGAGGTCCGTGGGAGGCTCGGCCTGTCCTGGGTCGAGCTGTCGACGGGCCGGTTCTCGTTGACGGAGGTGTCTCGACAGGAACTCGGTGACGAGCTGGCACGGCTCGATCCCGCCGAGATTCTCGTCTCGGAGACCTCACTCGATGCGCCCTGGCTCCGGTCGATCCGGCAAGGGTCGCCCGGCCGGTCGATCACAACCCGTCCCTCCTGGGACTTTCAGCCGGAGCAGGCCCGCGCCACGCTGTTCGACCAATTCCGCACGACCACCCTGGCCGGGTTCGGGGTCGATGACGACGCCCTGGAAGTTCCCGCCGCCGGGGCGCTGGTGTCGTACCTTCGAGAGACGCAGAAGACGTCGCTCGGGCACTTGACCCGGCTGGAGCCCTACCGGCGATCCCGCACCCTGGCCCTCGACGAGATGACCCGCCGCAGCCTCGAACTGACCCGCACACTACGCGAGGGGAAGCGCGAAGGCTCCTTGCTCTCGGTGCTCGACCGAACCGTCACGCCGATGGGCTCGCGCTTGCTGTCGGAGTGGCTCACCGCCCCGCTGACCGATCTCGACGCGATCCGGGAGCGGCATGGCGCCGTTGCCGAGTTTGTCGAGGACAGCGGTCTCCGCGCCGACCTTCGCAGCGCGCTCGGCAAGGCACATGACCTGGAGCGGCTGGCCGCCCGCGTCGGGACCGGTCGGGCCACCCCGCGCGATCTTGTCTGCCTGGCCCGTACTCTCGCGATCCTGCCGAAGATCAAGGCCCGGCTGACGGCCAGGACGTCGTTACGGCTCAACGAACTGGAGGAGGGGCTCGAGCTCTGCCCGGAAGTCCGGTCGGCGATCGAGGAATCCCTCGTCGACGAACCCCCCCTCGCCATCAAGGAAGGCGGCCTGATCCGCGACGGCTTCCATGCCCACCTGGACGAGCTGCGCGATCGAGCGCGCGGGGGGAAGTCGTGGATCGCCCGGTATCAGGCCGAGCAGGCGCGTCGCACGGGCATCAGCGGGCTCAAGATCAGCTACAACAAGGTTTTCGGCTATTACATCGAGATCACCCACGCCCAGCTCAAGGCCGCCCGGACCGAGCCGCCGTCGGATTACATCCGGAAGCAGACGGTGAAGAACGCCGAGCGCTACCGCACGGCCGAGCTGGAGGAATATGAGGACAAGGTCCTCAAGGCCGAGGACCAGGCCAAGGCGCTGGAACACGAGCTTTTCGTGACGCTCCGCGACCGGGTTGCCGCCGAGGCGCCCCGTTTGATCCAGGCGGGGGCGATCCTGGCCCAGATCGATGGGCTCGCCGGCCTTGCGGAGCTGGCCGCGCGGCAGTCGTACTGCCGTCCCGAGATGGTGTCGGATCGCGTCCTCGAGATCAAAAACGGCCGCCACCCGGTCCTTGACGCGCTGATGTCGCAGGGCGAGTTCGTTCCCAACGACACCCGGCTCGACCCCGAAACCGGCCTGGTGTTGCTGATCACCGGCCCGAACATGGCCGGCAAGAGCACCTACATCCGGCAAAACGCCCTGATCTGCGTGCTGGCCCAGATGGGGGGGTTCGTCCCGGCCCGATCGGCCCGCCTGGGGATCGTCGATCGCCTCTTCGCGCGGGTCGGCGCGACCGACGAGCTGGGTCGGGGCATGAGCACGTTCATGGTCGAGATGACCGAGACGGCGAACATCCTGAACAACGCGACGGACCGCAGCCTGGTCATCCTCGACGAGATCGGCCGCGGCACCAGCACGTTCGACGGCGTCTCCCTGGCCTGGGCGATCGCCGAGCACCTCCACGACCAGGTGGGCTGCCGCACCCTCTTCGCGACCCACTACCACGAACTCGTGGACCTGGAGAACACCAAGCCGCGGCTGAAGAACGCGAACGTCGCCGTCAGCGAGGACGAGGGGGAAATCGTCTTCCTCCACCGGATCGTCCCCGGCGGCGCGGACCAGAGCTACGGCATCCATGTCGCCCGGCTCGCCGGCGTGCCTGGCCCCGTCGTGGAACGGGCGCGCGAGATCCTCGCCTACCTGGAGCGGCAGCACGTCTCGGACGCCACGGCGTCGCGAAACCCCGGCACGAGCCCCGAGCCCGCCGAGGCCATCCGTCGGGTGAAGACCGGCCGCGCCCTTCAGGGCAGCCTGTTCGCCGCCCTTCCCGACCCGTTGCTCGACGAGTTGCGGCGGATCGACCCCGATGGCCTGTCCCCCGAGAGCCGCCCTCGACCTCGTCCGCCGCCTCCGCGAACTCGCCGGCTGAGTTGGATTTCACGGCGACGGCGGTGTCACGAGCCGGGGCGATGCATTGTTGGTGTTGCGTCGAACCCGGGTGATCAGGGACGGCAAGTCATGCGAGGTCGGCTCGCCTCTCCCGGCGGGGATCAACCCGCGCGCCCCGCATCCAGAGGAGGAAGCCAACGGCGAGCACGCAGAGGCCGAAACCGATCCCGGCGAGGGGGGCGTAATGGGACCAGGGGGTGGGCGGCATGGCGGCGGCGTTGGCCGTGGTCGGGATGGCCGTGATCGGCTCCGTCTCGGGGGTGGGCGGAGATTGCGTGGTCCCGTGGATCATGTCGATGATCGTGACCCCCGGCTCGAACTGGGGCTGGAACAACGACGCCTCGATGGGCTGGTCATATTCCAGCGATTCGACCGTGATGGTCTGCTGGTAGTTCCGCTTCGCGTTCCCCGATTCGTCGGGGGCCCGATACGAGACCGAGGTCGACGTCAGCGGCATGTGGTGTTCGCCCACGGTGTCGAGGGACTTCGCCTCCCAGATGCCGTGCGCCCCCGACGGTCGGGCCGGGTCGTCACCCGGCTGAAGGAACTCCAGGCGCAGCGGGACCGACGTCTCGCGATCGAGCGTGTAGAACACGTCGATCGAGGCCCGTTCCGTCGGAACGCTCAGGAAGCGGTACACGTCGCAAGGGCGGCCGATCACCTCGGTTTCCCCGACCTGTTTCGCGTCCCGGATCACCTCGTCCAGCGGTTTCAGGCCGACGTACAACGCCTTCAAGGGCCAGGGGGCCAGCGACCGGCCGGATTGCTGTTCCCTGATGATGGACTTTGAGATGATGACGGACTCGAGTTCGCCGCCCTCCTTGTAGCTCAGGTTCCAGCATTGCGTGCCGTTGCAAATGGCCCCATCGTAAAACGTCCGGCCATCCCCTTCCGACATCACTGACTGGAAATATCGCTCGCCTTTTTTGGTTTCGACGTACTCATAGGCGATTGCTCCTTCCAGGGCCTCCCCTGAGTGCGCCCCAGTCTTCTCTCACCTTGAGGGAGAGCGTCGTCCACGAGCCGAGCTCTCGCTTCAGGTTTTGCTCGACGCGATCAATGGGTTCGTTCATGGTCCGCCCCGGAGACGTGGAGGAGAGGATCGGTCACGGTTCGAGAACCTCGTTGCCGGCGCGAGTGCCGAGCGCTTGCCAGGTGGCCGGGTCGATGCTCGCGGCGAACCAGCGGACGGAGCCGTCGGCCATCGCGCCGTTGACCCCGCCGGGGTGGTAACTCCGCGCGGTGAAGACTCCGTCATCGTACCCGTTTCCCCAGCCGCAATCCGGGATCGGGTGGTTTGGCGTCAGGAGGACGAAGAAGCCGGTGTTTCCGGTGTTCGCCAGCAGCCACGTCCGGCCCGATTCGAGGGGTGGCGCCACGTACCAAGCCGGTGAGAGCGCCGCACAGAACCCGACCCAGGCGGCCGGGTAGGGAAACGGGACGTTCGGTTTTCCGGCAAACGTCGCCCAGTCACGGAACGGGGAACCACCGGCCGGGGAACTGATGGGCTTCTCCGAGAGGGCGATCGTGTTCGAGAGGCCATCGGTGAACCCCGACAGGCGGCACCGGCCCCGTCTCGAGAACGCGCCGAGGTCATCGAATTCGGGCACGCTCCCTTTGCTTTGCCCCATGTTGGCGCGATAGCTGTTCGGCCCGATTTCCCAGGCCCGGGAATACGGATCGGACGGGCAGAGGAAGCTCGCCACGCGCGTCCGGGCCGCCGTCGCGTTCTCCCGTCCCTCGTCGAGATCGTAAAGCCGCCTGGTCGCGACCAGGCTGTTGATCGCGTTGTACAGGGCCTCGCGTTCGAGGTAGGGCAATAGCTGGGAGTGGACCGACAGCGCGGAGTTATAGGGGAACGAGTACGACCAGGCGGGCGGGAAGCACATCGTTCGCCCCGGCGTAGTTCTGAAGCGCCAGGCTCATTTGCTTGAGGTTGTTCACGCAACGGACGCGGCGGGCCGCCTCGCGTGCGGCCTGGACCGCCGGCAAGAGCAGGCCGACGAGGATGCCGAGGATCGCGATCACGACGAGGAGTTCCACCAGCGTCATCCCGCGCCTTGTCCCGCGCCCGGCGATCGGCAGGGCCATCGTTTATCTCCCCGCGGGGACAACCCGAACCGGCACGAGTTCCGGATCGGGCGAGCCTCCCTGAAGGACGCTCAAATGATAATTCCCCTCTTTGAGAGCTTGATCGTCCGCGTTGATGCCGACGCGAAAGAGGTGATAGCGATCGGATCGTCGTGCCTCGTCGCGTTCCACGGTGAGTGGTGGTTCGATACGTCCCTCCGATCAGCCCAGCATCTCTATCACACTGCGGTGCCTCGCAGTCGCTGTCAAGAATCATCGGGAATAAACAAAGGGCTCGCGCGTGGCCCCTTCGAGGACCATGCGCGAGCCCGGTTTGCTGGTACTTCGGTTCGACCGCCGGTTCTCGGGCCAGGCGGCCTCACGGTTTCTCGACACGCATGAATCCGGGTGCGAGGACGTAGTCCTTCGACGTTCAGCCCCGGGGCGGTTCGCAGGCGATCGTTTCGGTAGACGTCCTTGTCCTCACCGAAGTGCCGGTCCCGGAGGAAACGGACGTGGCCGCCGACGAACAGGACGTTTTGCCCGGCACCCTGGTGGTTGTGGCTGTTGCCGTCGAGGGCCTGACCAGATCGGTCGTGCGGGGGCGCGTCCCCCAGGAGGGGGAACTCCGCGGGCAGAAACGCCGCGAGCAGCGGGTTCGACGTGCCGTCATGCTGGTATCCCAGCGAATAGGCGTAGTCGCCATGTTGAAGGCAGGGAGGGGGCCCGGATGAACTGCGCTGGAGGGCGTCCAACTCCGCCAGGCAGGGGAGCGACGCCGGCAGCGTCGTTTCGGCCGTTCGACGGACAATCCAGCAAGCTCACGTCGTCGAGCAGGCCCATCTCGTTCAGATGGACCGCGAAGGCCCCGACGTACGGGGTACTCGACTTCGGGGACGGGTAGGGGTAGGCGTTGTGGACCGTGGCGTAGCGAATCAGGCCGACGCCCAACTGCCGCAGGTTCGCCGTGCAGGCCGCCGATCGAGCGGCGAGTTGCGACCGCTGCACCGCGGGCAGCAGGGTCAGCATCCCCGCGATCAGGATCCCGGCGGCCACCGCCACATCGGCCCATCGGGGACGGACCCGGTTCGGGACATAGCTCGAGGATCGATCGGGCGTCGCCGCTGGATCTCGATACGCAGGACCGTGCGGCGCAGGAGGTCCGGCGGGGGCTCGGGGCCCTCGCCGTCGTCGAGCAGGAGATCCAGGTTGCGTCGTAGTCGGCTCAGGGAGTCGGCAAGAAGCGGAGTCGTCCGCGGCCACTCGCTCGATGCGATCCTGGTCCGGTTCGTCCATCAGGCCGAGGGCGAAATCGAGCTGTTCTTGCGGGGTCATGGGACTTACTCGTTTATGCTTCGTACCGCGCCTGGTTCGCCATCTCCTGCAGCTTGGAGATGGCGGCATGAAGTCGAGATTTCACCGTTCCCACGGGGATGCCGAGGGCCTCGGCGATCTCGCGATACTTCAGGTCCTGGTAGTAGGCCATGATGAGGGTCTCCCGGAGGATCTCCGGCAATTTGGCAACACTGTCGCGGACCCAGCGCTTCCGTTCCTCGCCCTGGAGTTCGGCCAGTGGCCCTGGGACGTCACTGACGAGAAGATTGATCAGCGAGCCCACGTCATCCTGAGAGGATGGGGCGTTCTGGTCGAGGCTCACCGTCGGGTGGCGACCGGCTTTTCGTAGGGCGTCAACGGCCTGGTGGGTGGCAATCGCGTAAAGCCAGGGCCTAACGGGGCGACCGTCTTCGTACAACTCCTTCTTCAAGTGGACCTGAAGGAAGGTGTTCTGGAACACGTCGTCAGCGAGGGCGGGGTCGCCCAGGTATCGGGCGAGGTAGCGGTACAGTTCGCGCTGATAGCGACGAACCAGTTCGTCGAAATCCTCCGAACGGCCCTCATTCCGATAACGGGTCAGCAACTCCTCGTCGGTCGACTGGCCGATGGAGTCATCTGAACCGAGGACCTTCATCATTGGCTACGTCCCGCCCTGGCGAAGAGTTCGGGGCCTTACGCGAGAACTCGGCAAGATTCGACACGGACGCCTACTCAGGGTGTTGGCAGGGTTCGACGTTAGCCGCGCCGCTAGTCCGGGTCAAGTCCTTGCCAGTGCTCGGGTTGTGTACGAAATTGCTGTGTCGCGAAGGTTGTATCAGCCCGCTCATCATGGCGGCTTCACTTCGTGAAACGACCCGAGTTGACAATTCAACGAACCGCTCTGCCCGGGTAGCTCAACTCGAATGGGTTCGGGATGATCTCAAACCCCATGGCACGCGGATACCTTATGCGTCCACCTGGAAGGCACGATCAACGGCGCCAGACTACCAGAGTCCCTGTCCTGGTTGAAGTGGAGCGAGCAGGGACGCGGCGTGTGTTGTTTGGAATTCCCGTCAGCTTGGATTTGAGTGCGTGGCTCGAGAGGTGCCGGCGGCGTCACGCGGATTCCAGAGAAGACTCCTTGGAAGCATGGAACGGGGGCCGGGACTGGCTTATGATGAATCCATGAACCGACCTGCTTGCCCCATTCTGATCGGTTGCAGCGGCTGGAGTTACGCCGACTGGGAGGGGGCGTTCTATCCCGAGGGAATGGCCGCGGGCGAGTATCTCGAATACTACGCCGATCGCTTCCCGATCGTTGAGGTCGATAGCACCTTCTACCGCCCTCCCACGCCCCGAATGGTCCGCGCCTGGCGCGATCGGACTCCGGACGACTTTCTGTTTTCCCTCAAGGTTCCTCGGGTCATCACCCACGAGAAGCAGCTACGCGATTGCCAGGAGGAGGTCGACGGGTTCGCCTCGTCGATCCAACCGCTGGGCCCCAAGCTGCATTCGGCCCTGCTTCAGATGGGGTATTTCAACCGTGGGGCGTTTGCCTCACTCGGCGCGTTTCTCGATATCCTCGATGGCTTTCTGGGTCGTTGGCCTCACGATCGGGTGCCCCTGGCCGTGGAGATCCGCAACCCGCGATGGGTTGTCGAGGAGTTCGTCGACTTGCTCCGTTCTCACCGCACCGCCCTGACTCTGACCGAGCAGACCTGGATGCCGAGACCGTCCGAGATCGTCGTGCGGTTCGACCCGCTCACCGGCCCGTTTGCGTTCCTTCGGCTGCTCGGCGACCGAAAGGCGATCGAGAAAATCACCCAGACCTGGGACCGCGTGGTCGTCGATCGAGCCAACGAACTGGACGAGACGGCGCAGGTCATCAACGGGCTGGCCGAGCGTGCCCCGGTCGTCGCCTTCGTCAACAACCATTATGCCGGCCACGCGCCCCAGACCGTCCGCGAGCTGCGCGGGCGGCTCGACTTGCCGGAGCCGACGCCACCGGATCGGCCTCGCACCACGCTCTTTGACTGACGAGAGCGATCGTCCCCAGGACCGTTGTGGGCGAGCCTGGTTGCAAACGAATCGAGGGCACCCGGTCTGATCACAGACCGGGTGCCTTCTCAGGAACCATCGGGTGCGGACGCCCTCGATTCAGAGGACATCCGTGGTGACGTTCAGTTCGGCATCGTCGAAGCCGGTGGAGTCGGTCCACTCGTCGGCGTCCACGGCCCGGGACTGAAGCTCGGCCTTCAGCCGGTTCCGCGCCGTGTGGAGCCGACGCTTGACCGTGCCGATCGGGACGTCCAGCCGTTCCGAGATCTCGATCAGCGACTGGCCGTTGATGTAGAAGGCGACCAACGCCTCCCGGTCGATCGGCTTGAGCCGTTCCAGGGCATCCCAGAGGCGGCTCGCCCGCTCTCGAGCAATCAGCGAATCGAGCGGGTCGTTGCGGTGAGCGCCGGCGCCCTCGAGGACCTCGTCCTCGATCGAGGCTGGCGGCACCCGTCGCGTCGCCCGGTTGATCGCCATGCGAGCCGCGACCTGCCGCAACCAGCCGGCGAACCGCTCCGGCTCGCGGAGCTGCCCGATCCGCTTCATCACGTGCAGGAAGACCTCCTGGGTCAGCTCCAGCGCCTCGCTCGAATTGCCGAGGCGTCCGAGGCAGACCGCGTAGACCGTCCGCTGGAACTGCTCGACAAGCTGCCCGAACGCCTCGCGGTCGCCCGCCTGAGCCTGCTCAACCAGGGTCGCCGTCTCGATCCAGCCCGTGTTCCGGGCCGTTTCACTGTTCAAAGTCGCAAGCACGGAAGTGGCCCCATCCTCAGGGGTACTGGCCCCGGCACGATCCCGTCAGGCTCCGTGGAAGGAGAACCTGCGCAGGGGACCGTCCGATCGCCTTGTCGGCACGGAACCGGTTCCCGGCGTTGCGGCGATGCCGACCCGGGCCCACGTCGCGGCAGTCGCCGCGATCAGGACGCGATGGGTCGGAAGGCCCGGCAACGGACGGCAACCGACGGTGACGGCTCGGGCGAGGCGCACGAGACTCGGCCGGGAGGACCAGCACGAGCGTGTTCCACGCTGCGCCGACCACCAACTCAGCGTTTCGGGGCAGGGCCCGTCGGGGATGAGTCAGGGGGTCGGCGTTCACCCCCCCGACGCGGTTATCGCATCGGGTGCGGTGAGGGTCGCTACGGTCGTCGAGCGGCGGGGTTCTCCGCGACGCTTCGCTCCGGCGTTGGCGGCCTGGGCCGCCCGTTTCGGGGCGTTTTGTCGCGGATGGTCTCGCCGGGCCGACCTGGCACCTCTGGGCGAACAGGACGGGGCGTCCAGCGGGACGACGTCCTGTAGGCTGGGTGGCAGTTCGACCACGACCGGGACCCTCGGTTGTACCGGTACGACCGGCAAGGGCCGACCAGTAACCGCGGGTGAACTCGGAATCGAGGAACACAGCCACGAACCCTCGATAATCGAGGGATCCATGGTGTGGTCCTCGTGCCCGAGGCGCATCATCTCGGTGCGCGGATAAGGATGGGTGGCGCGGATGCGCTGCGAGGTACCACCGTTGTTCCCGCCCGCGACCAGCGCGAGCGACCGCGTGCCGAGATTCAGCCCGATAAAGTTGGCCGAGGTCGTGAGCAGCGTGCGGTTGAACATGGCGATACCCTCGTGTCCGCCGTGCGGGCGGCAAGGAGACGCGAGACAGCGGGGGAAGCGGTGCGGGCCCCGTTTCTCCGGAAGCCGCTCGGGCCGATCGTCTCGGGGCCGGCCCGCGCTTCGAGGACACGTCGTCCTCGTCGTTCGGAGTGTTCTGCTCGAAGAAAACTCCCATGCAACTCATGTGTTCCGCGGGATCAATCCTCTCCGGGAACACGGAGCAAGGCAATCGTGGCGACCTCATGATGGTCGTCCCGGCCTGTGTCGCTTGGACATCCCGGAGACGCATGAGGTTCGCGCATGATTCGAAGAATTTTCGCCGAGTCCCTGCGATTCTTCAAGGCGATTCCCGAACCCCCGAGATAAGTGCTGTTGAGTTCGTTCGACATGATGGGTCGAGTTCCTTCGGAAACCGACCGCCAGGGGGCTCGTTGGCTTCGTTCGGAAATCGCTGCAACCACCAAGTTATACAAGGAGTTCTGTCGCTCAGAAGGACTGTCCCGGGGTGTCATCGAACGTCTGAACCCTGGGCCCCGCCTCACCCTCCCGAGTTCATTCGGCGCCCTGGACGAGCAAGCGGCGTCGCTCGCGATGACAGGGACCGGAACGCGGCGCGCGGTGCCGCCATATCAACAGGATCGGACTTCAGGGCATCGGGCTTCCGGATCATTCGTGCCGGATCGGGGAACGCGGGAGGGCCGTTGTCAGGTCCAGTTTCGACCCGCGAAGCCGTCGATATGGAGCCCAACCCGACCGGGAAGGTGGGCTCGGGCGACCATCGCCATGCGATCGCGATAGGCGAGATGGATGGAATCCGCGTCGACAGCGGCCATCGCCGCCGGCAGCGGCGTCTGGTGCGTCCGTGTTCCCTGGGCGGACCCATCACCGCCGATGAAGTGGTCGAGCACGACCGCGTCCGCGACTCCCGCGATGCGCTTGAAGAAGCCGTCAGGGTCGGCGATGGGGAGCAGGGGGGAGACCGTGATCACGACGCGCAGGCCGAGCGCGCGCAACCGGGACGCCACGTGAAACCGGCGTTCCACGCTGCTGGCGTGGGGCGGAAGTCCGGGCAGCCGCTCGCGATCCGTCTCGATGCTCAGGTGGACTCGGAGATCGCACGTTCGGGAGAGGGTTGTCAGAAGCTCCCCAGCATCCAGAACGTGATGTGAGTGCGTCTGAACGATCAACTCATCCGGCGGCGATTGGATCATTGCGTCGAGAACCTGTCGCGTGGCTCCATGTCGCGATTCCTGGGGCGGAAACGGCTCCGTTGAACTCGACAGGAAGACGCTGAATCGCCCTCGCGAGCGGCGTGCCCAGCGACGCTCGCGATCGACGTTCTCACGGTAGACCTCGGCGGCGTTCGTCCGCACGTCGAGGAAGGCCCCCCACTCCCCGCCCCTGGTGAGCAGGCCGTTGTGGCGGACATAGCAGCCGACGCCGCAAAGCGACTTCCCGAACGGACATCCGCGGTAGGGCTGAAGCGAGTGCGAGCAAACGCTCTTCAGGTAACCCGAGCTTCGGGTCAGGATCGAGCGAACGGTCGTCTCGGTCGTCACCATGGGAATCAGGAAACGGGCGTGCGGGGGGCGTTCAGGAGATGCCGGTTGACAGGGTTCCAGGGGGGCTGGCCGAGCAGCAACCGGCGAACCTCCTCGGCCGCCTTTCGCCTCAGTTCCACGAACCCCTCGACGCTGTAGAAGGCTGAATGGGGCGTCAAGAGGACCCGGGGATGGTTCCGCAGATGCTCGTCGTCAAGCGGCTCACGTTCGACGACATCGATCCCGGCGCCCGCGAGGTGGCCCGACTCCAGGGCATCGACCAGGGCATTCTGGTCGACGATCGGGCCCCGAGCGGTGTTGATTAGATAAGCACCCCGGGGCAGGGCGGCCAGGGCCTCGGCATCGATCAGGTGATGCGTCGACTCGTCGAGGTAGCAATGCAGGCTCAGGATGTCGCTCTGAGCGAGCAGTTCCGGAAGGGAGTTCGCCCGTCGTACACCAAGGGCCTTGTCGTGCCCCTGAACGACAAGCGGGTCGTAAAACACGACATCCAGGCCGAACGCCTTGGCCCGGATCGCCGTGGCGGTCCCGGTTCGCCCGCAACCGACAAGGCCGAGCGTCTTGCCCCGTAGTCGTGGCGTGCCCGAGGCCGTGCGATAGTCCCAGGTGCCCTGACAGATCGCGGTGTGGCAAGGGATCAGCCGTCGAGCCACGGCCAGCAACATCATGATCGCGTGGTCGGCGACTTCCTCGGTGCCGTAGTCCGGCACGTTGCAGACGACGATGCCCCGCTGACTGGCCTCGCCTAGATCGACATTATTGAACCCCACCCCCGCGCGGACGACCCCCCGGCACCGACTTGCCTTTGACAGTGTGGTTTCGCCGATCAGGCTCAGGTCATGGAACAGGATCATCGCGTCGGCGGTCGCGACGTGGGGGGACAGATCGGCCTCGTCGTGGGCGCCGGCGACGATGAGGTCGGCCAGGTCGCCGAGTACAGGGGCCTCAACGGACGCCTCGTCGAGGAAATCGGTGATCACGACGCGGAAGCGATCGGCCATCGTCTCGAACCTCAAGCAATCAAAGATCCAGGATCGTTTCGACGCTTCGCTCGAGCATCCCCTCGCGATCGTCGGGGGCCTCTTCGAGGATGCCGAACCAGGACAGTACCTCCGCCGGTTCGGCGACGATCAGCGCGGTCGTCTCACCGCTGTCCTCGGTGACAACAACATGGTCCGGGTATCCCGAAACCCAGCCGAGGGCCCGGCGACGGGGCGTCACGAGCCGAACGTCAGCCACATGCTCGTAGGGAATCGACCAGCTTTCGCGTTGCCAGGCGAACGGGAAAAAGTACGCCCGACGGTTCGTCCGGACGAGCGTGCCGGGCGTCGTCGTGCGGCCGTCGACGCGACGGGCCGGCCGTTCCTCGAGGATCGACTCACCCACCCCAAGTTGGAAGAGCAACGGATGCACGGCGGTCGGATCAAGGCACTTGGGATAGTACCAGCGCCGCATCAGGGGACGAACCAGGAGGCGGAAGACCATGTCCGAGACGATCGCGACCACCACGGCGATCAGGAAGGCGTAGAACAGGAACCGGGCGCGAAGTACAGCATGACCAGCACACGTCGCATCCTCGGCCGGAACGGGAAATTCGGTTGCACGAACCGGAGCCAGAAAATCACCTCAAAGACCATGAACAGGACGAACAGCACTCGCCAGAAGATCGGGCCATAGCGAAGCTCAAATCGTGGGGCGATCCGGGTCGGCCCGGTGTCCGTCGACGGTTCGAGGTCGTGCCACATGATCGTCGGTTCGTCGGTTGGGTCGCGGATGGGAAACAACGGATGGAGAACCGCACCCCATCGTATTGAGTTCGCGACCTGGTTCCCACCCGTTGTCGGTCGTTTCTTTCCCGGTCGTGGCGGATGTGGCGATTCCACGAGGTGGGTCGTCGCGATCAACGCTGGCGGCGGCTACAATCGCCCTGTCCTGATGGTTCCCGGGTGTGGATGTCCGAACCGATCGTGGAGGAGGTGGTCGTCCGATGGCGCGGATCAAGGAGCTTCTGGCCGGTGGTGAGATCGTTCGGTTGTTCGGTGTCGGGCAACTGTTCAGTCCCAAACTGATCGAAATCATTGGCGAACATGGCGAGTTCGACGGCCTCTGGCTGGACGTCGAGCACGCGGGCCTGACGATGCGGGACATCGAGATCGCGACCCTGGCCGCGCGTGCCTACGGCATGGACCACTTCGCGCGGTTGCCGGCCACCGACTACGCCTCGGTGATGCGTCCGCTGGAGGCTGGCGCCGGTGGCGTGATGATCAGCATGGTTCGCTCCGCCGAGGAGGCCGAGCAGGCGGTCCGCTGGGCCAAGTTCTGGCCTCGAGGAGAACGCGGTCTGAACGGTGGCAACCGGGATGGCCGGTTCGGCCTGACGACGCTCGGCGAATACACCGTCCGCGCCAACACCGATACGTTCGTCGGCATTCAGATCGAGACGGCCGCAGCCATTGCCGCCGTTGGAGAGATCGCGCGGGTGCCGGACGTCGATCTCGTCTTCGTCGGTCCCGCCGACATCAGCCAGGTGCTCGGGGTTCCTGGTGACTTCGAGAACCCCCGTTGTCTCGACACCATCGAGGGGATCGCCCGAGCCTGCGACGACGCGGGGAAACCCTGGGGCATCGTCCCCCGCGGTCCTGAGTACGCGGCCCGGATGCGCGGCTGGGGTTGCCGCATGTTCGTCCTGGGGTTCGACCTTGCCACGATGCACGCCGGGGTCCGCGCGACGAAGCAGCGTTACGCCGACTTCTTCCCGACGATCGGATGAATGCTCGCGATTTACCGCTGTCCGCAACGGCGCAGCATTTTGGGCGTCGCCAGCCAGTCGAGACGCATCCCACCTTCCGTTGAGCTTGAGAGTGCGGCAACGCCCGCTTTCCGGAGCTCGCAAAGCCTCGGGGCGGGTTGACCCAGGGCCAGCAATCCCACCAGCTCGGAGAGGGACGGGTTGTGGCCGACGATCATCAACCGCTCCTCGGGCCGTTGGGAGAGCCAGTCTCGGATCGAGTCCGCCCCCACGCCCGCCTGAAGGACATCGTTGATCTCCAGCACGTCCGGCTTCACCAGGGCCTTCGCGATGATCTCCGCCGTTCGTCGGCGCGGGGCAGGGGGCTGGTGACGATCCGATCGACCCGGGCCCGGAGGCGTTTCAGACCGTCGGCGACCTGGCGGGCCCGGCGCTGGCCCTTCGAGGTGAGCGGTCGGTCCTCGTCCCGGTAGCCCGGAGCCCCATGAGCGACGGCAATCCCGTGACGAACGATGTAGAGCCGTTCCATGAATGCGTTCTCGGGGAACCAGGGACGGGAATCGGGTCGACGGTTCGTCGTTCCGGGTCAGCCGACATCGGCCAGGCAAACGTTCTTCCAGCCGGCGGCGTCCTCACCATCAAGCCGCAGGGTCAAGCACTTCGCGCTGCCGCCGGCCTTGATGAACTCGGTGAGCTGTACGGTGCGGAGAGTGAAGCCGTGCGATTCGAGGTCGCGCGCCAACTTGGGAGCGCCGGCGTTCATGACCACGTTGCGGCCGACGACGACCGCGTTGCAACTGAACGAGACGGCCTCCTCGGCGGACGCCGGGATCAGTACCGGGACCCGGTCGGCCAGCACGGAGCGGCCATACTCATCGAACGCGCCGGGATAGTACAACGCCTCGGTTTTTGAGAGGGGGCAGAAGCAGGTATCGAGGTGATAGAACCGAGGATCGACCAGTTCGAGCGGGAGCACCTCGACGCCCAGCTTCGTGCCGACCCACTGGTGGCTTCGCGCATCGCTGCGGAAGCGGTATCCGGCGAACAGCGTCTCGCCACAGAACAGGGCGTCGCCGGCCCCCTCGAAGTACATATCGTCCGGCAGTTCCTCGACGTGGAACCCGTGGGCGGCGAACCAGCGATCGAAGTGGGGCGACTCGCCCTGCCGGACACCGTATCGAAAGCGGGAACTGAGGAACAGGTCGCGGTAGACGACCCCGGCGTTGGCCGTGAACACCAGGTCGGGCAGGCCCGGGACCGGGTCGAGCCGCTCGACCCGCACGCCCAGCTCGCACAACGTCTCGTGGAGTCGGCGCCACTGCCGGTACGCCACGGCGTGGTCGCTCCCGACCTGGCGGTTCATCCAGGGGTTGATCTCATACTCGATCCCGTAGAAGTCGGGCGGACACATCAGGATCCGGGGGGGAGCCGGCATGCGATCGGCCTCCACCGCGACGCAACAGGGAAATGGGACGAGGCGCGGGGGCCGGTGGTCGCGCCCGGCCCGTTCTGGTGAGGATGTGCGGAAGTCCCGAGCGTCGAAGGGCATCCTCCCTTACTTGATATTCGTTTCGACCCCCGGTTCGAGTTCGATAATTCTCGTATCCAGTTCCAGAGAATCGAGCTGTGCGCGGAGTTCCCCGGGGGTTCCGGTCAACGCGGGGAAGGTTCCGTAGTGGCAGGGAATGACCGTCTTGACCCCTAGGAACGCACAGGCATGAGCGGCGTCGCGGGGGCCCATCGTGTAAAAGTCGCCTATGGGCAAGATCGCGGCGTCCGGCTGGTGAATCGTCTTGATGAGGCCCATGTCACCGAACAGGCAGGTGTCTCCGGCAATGTAAAGCGTGAAACCATCGGAGAATCGGACCACAAAGCCCGCCGGCTCGCCGAGGTAAACGATCGACCCGTCCGGCCGGAAGGTCGACGAGGAATGCTTCGCGTCGGTCATCGTGACGCGAACCTTCAGGTTGTCGATCTCGTAACGGTCCCGCCCTTGTTCATCCCGACGAGCTTCGACTCGTCAACGCCCTCCGTCTTGAGCCAGGCAGTCAACTCGAAGATGCCGACGACCGGCCCGGCGCACTGGTTCGCGGCGGCGACGGCGTCCCCCACGTGATCGAAGTGGCCGTGGGTGATGAGGATGGCGTCACTGGCGACGTTGTGGAACGAACCCGGACACTTCGGGTTCCCGGCTCAGCCAGGGATCGACCAGGATCGTCTTCCCTTCCGGAGTCCGGATCAAAAACGTCGAGTGCCCGAGCCAGGTGATTTTGGTGCTTTCGGTGCTCATTGGAACGGCTCCAGGACTGTTGATGAACGATCCGCGGGCCGACGCTCAACGATTCGTCGTGGAGCGGTCGAGGGCGTCCTCAGCAAAGTGTTGATGTTGTTGAGACGCGGAGCAACAAACCGGCGTTCCAAGCTCGCGGCTCGACCGAACTCATGGTGACGATGAGACTTCGGGACGAAGCAGGATTCCGCGAGCTGTCGCAGGAACGGCTCGACGTCGGTAACCAGGCCGACCGTCTGGAACGTGCCGCGGTCGCTGAGCTTGGTCACGGTGGCCGGGTTGATGTCGACGCAGACGACCCGGACCCCGCCGGGCAGCAGGTTCCCCGTGGCGATCGAATGCAGCGCCGTGGCGATCAGCAGCGCGAACCCGACGCCGCCGTGGACGACCTCGCGCATCCGGGCCTGGGCCTTGAGGGTGTCGGTGATGACCTCGGGCAGCGGGCCGTCGTCGCGGATCGAGCCGGCCAGCACGACCTCGATCCCGGCCCGGGTCGGCCTCGTACATGATGCCGGACTTCAGGACGCCGGCATCGATGGCCTGGTCGGATGCCGCCGAGCCGACGGATGGTGTTGATCGCGCGCAGGTGATGCTCGTGGCCGTGCTCGGTCGCCACGCCGCGGGTGAGCGAGACGCCGAGGCTCGTCCCGTAGAGGGCCTGCTCGATGTCGTGGGTGGCCAGGGCGTTGCCGGCGAACAGGGCGTCGATCCAGCCGTGCGCGGATCAACCGGGCGACGTGCTCGGCCGAGCCGGTGTGGACGATCGCCGGCCCGCCGACGAGCAGCACCTTCTTGCCCGGCGGCGCGGGTTTCCCGGATCGACTCCGCCACCGCCTCCAGGCTGATTGCCTTGGGCTTCTCGCTGGAGACGCTCGAACTCATGAAGCGAAAAAGGGCTTGCGTCCCGCGGACGCTCGGTCGGCTCGACCCGGACGCCCTGGTGGCCGACGACGATCGGCGTCCCGGCGACGACGTCGATCATGGCCACGCAGCGCGCGGTGTTGGCGTCCGGGTCGACGGCGATGCCGCAGTCCATCTCCTGATCGGCGACCTCGACCCACTGCGACTTCAGAGCCGGACGAAGGTCGGCTGGTTCGTGGTGCTGTAGAAGCCCTCGGGGAACGCGCCGGCGATGTCGGCGGGGACGATCCGGGCGTCCTCGGGGTGGACCGGCGAGGCGCCGTGCTCGATCAGGTCGCCGATGATCTCGGCAAGCAGTTCCGGACGTGGCGCCCGGACCGAGATCCGCGCGTAGCTGGGGTCGACGCGGCGCACGCCGATGCGGCATTCCTGGATCTCGAACCCGCCGCCCATCTGCAAGATCCGGTCGAGGATCTTGGGCAGGATCAGCGAGTCGATGATGTGTCCGCGGACCTCGACTTCCTCGGAAACCTCCGAGGGAGTCGTTGTTGGGGACGGGCGTTCCACCTGATCCTCCAGGGCATCCGTGGTGCCTCGTGCGTGCCGACCGGGCAGGCAGCCTCTCCCGGACATCGGGTGTGAGCTTCGCA
Organism: uncultured Isosphaeraceae bacterium; assembly: GCA_963779675.1. Classification (GTDB taxonomy): domain Bacteria; phylum Planctomycetota; class Planctomycetia; order Isosphaerales; family Isosphaeraceae; genus CAVZZM01. The sequence goes on along the minus strand of CAVZZM010000003.1, from coordinate 1,203,097 downwards.
CTTCCAGGCTATCCCGCCCACGACGAGACCTCAACAGGGGACCCATCAGGCGGGGCGGGACGTCGTTCACTGAACCTGCAATGTGAGTGAACGGAATCGTTCCGGTTGAGGCGAGGATGGCCGCTGACACGATCACCCCATGATCGCATCGCCTTTCTTTTGAGCAAGGGGTCCTGAGAGCGTGGCACCACACTCGTGCGAGACGCCGGAATTCTGTCTCGGGACCGGCGATTTCGCTCTCCTTAAGTCCTGTTTTCAATGGGGTTGGTTCAGATCAGTCCGTTTTGGAACCAAATGCGGGAATCCTCTTGGCATGCGTCTCGCTTCTAGGGTAAGATTCCAGGAACACTTCCCTGAAAAAGTGGTGTTCTGGAATCACCCACGTTCTCATTTCGACCGTCGTTTCCGTCTCGAGGAGGGTTCCCGCATGCGCCTCTCACCTCAGCAGAACGTTCGGCATTGTCGACGCGGTTTCACGCTGATCGAGTTGCTTGTGGTCATCGCGATCATCGGCGTGCTGATCGCCCTGCTCTTGCCCGCCGTGCAATCAGCCCGCGAGGCCGCCCGACGCGCGCAATGCACCAACAACCTGAAGCAGATCGGCCTGTCCATGCACAACTACGAGAGCGCCAATGGCGCGTTCCCGCCGGCCAAGATCTATTCGGGTAGCTGCAACTATTCCAACGGTGGGCTGGGCTTCGTCCTGAATACCACCGCCTTCACGATGTTGCTGGGCTACATGGAGCAGACGCCGCTCTACAACGCCTACAACTTCAGCCATGCCTCCAGCCGCTCGGCCTGGCAGACAAACATGTCCGACGGCGGCACGGCGAACACGACGCTGATCGGCTATCCCGAGGTCAACACGACGGTTGTCGGCGCGATGGTCGCCTCGTTCGTCTGCCCATCGGACATCTACCCGGCCACGGTCCATGCGGATGTCGCCGGGTCGGGTGCCTACGCGATGGAGAACGCCCGACAGAGCAACTACCTTTTAAACGCCGCCTACTACACCGACTACAACTGCCCTGGAGGTCTCGGCAAGGGCCTTCCCAACCGAAGCTACCTGGGGACCTTCTTCAACGACATGTCGATGACCATTGGCGGCATCAAGGACGGGACCAGCAATACGTTCATGGTCGGTGAGTCGGTTCAGTCGGAAGGCCACTACTCGGGCAGCTACGGTCCATACTGGGGGGCGGGAACCCACACCTCGACGCACGGCAGGATCTTGCCGCCTAGCGTCGCGACGGCCCAGGGCTGCGCACCGAACGGTCCGTCAGGCGTGTTTTACCCGACGGCAGCGCTGACGATCCGGAACAAACCGTACGCATGGGTCTTCAGCAGCTTCCACTCCGGCGGGGTGAACATGGCGATGTGCGACGGGAGCGTGCGGTTCATCAAGAACTCGATCAACCTCTACTCCTGGTGGGGGCTGGCGACGGTCTCGGGCAACGAGGTTCTCGGCGCTGACCAGTACTGACGATTTCGCGGATTGTCGGGATCATTCCCTCGCGGACGGACGGTCTTGCACGGTCCTCACGGGGGATCCCCATCCACTCTCGTAAGGTAAGCCGGACGGATTGGGCCGTGCCCCGTCCGGTCCGGTGTTTCCCTCACCGAGTCACGACCGACATCGTTCTACGAGATGAGTGTCAACATGACGCGCCTGGTGCGGACGATCGTCCCGCTTTGTCTGGCCCTCCTGGCCGGCTGCGGGTCGGATGAAGACAATATCGACCTCGTCCCCGTCAAGGGGACGATCAACGAAAACGGCAAACCGCTGGCGAATGCCAGAGTGACCTACACGCCCGACCCCAAGAACGCGTTCAGCACGCCCGGCGTGGATGCCACGGGGCCGGAGGGAAACTACTTGATCAGGTTCAAGACCCGGACGGGCCTCGCTCCCGGCAAGTACAGGGTCGCCGTCACGCCCGAGCCGGTCGTGCCTGGAGGCGCGGAGATCCCCGACGAGCTCGCGGACGACCCCTACATGGCCCAGATGGCGGTCGGCACCAATCCGGACAGGGTCGACAAGAAGCCGGTCAAGGGTGAGGTTAGCGAGTTCGATGCCGAGGTGGGTGAAGAGGGAGGGATTTTCGACTTCGACGTCAAGACGGTCACCAAGAAGTAGTCGGCCCAACCGGCTCGTTCCACACAAGGTTCCGAACGATCAGGCACCTTTCGGGTGTCCCTGGTCGTTCGCGACCCGTGCTTCGGCTCGGCTGAGAGAAGACACGGATCGCGGACGACCAGGGACACCCGAAATTTCCCGTTAGTGCCATGTTTTCATTTCAACTTGATTAACGCGAGGAAATTTTCATGTCAATGCATCAAGGGGCGCACCGATGGCTGCTGGCCGCGGCGCTCCTCGTTGTCGTCTCCGGCTGCGGGACGTCAGGTTCGGAGGATGCGACCTGGGTCGACCCCGCGACGATCGCCCTCGTACCGGTTGGGGGGACGATCACGCTTGATGGCCAGCCGCTGAAGGGAGCGGTGGTGACGTTCCTGCCCGAGAGCGGCAGTACCAGCGTCGGGGAAACCGACGCGGAAGGCCGATACACGTTGCAGACCTACAGCCGGGAAGGGGTGTCCCCCGGTGAGTTCAAGGTGTCGGTTAGCTATCTCCTCTCGACCGAGGGCGAGCCTCAGAGCCTGGCCGATCAGGGTTCGATGTCTCCCCCGGCAAGCATGCTCACCGCTCAGGAGGCGTTGCGGCCCGAGTTCGCCGACCTCGGTCGTACCGAGCTACGAGCCAACGTCGGGCCGAAGGGGGGACAGTTCGATTTCGACGTCGAGGCCGTGGAGGGCCGGATCCCGACCCCGAAGGCGGAAGCCGCCGCCCCCGGCGACGAGACGGGTGACACCGGCGACGAACCCGATGCCACCGGGGACGAGCCGGGCAACTCGGGTGACGAGCCGGGTGATCCCACCGAGATTAAGCCGGATGCATCGGCCGGCTGATCCCGACCGATGACGAGTCCCACCTGGACAATGCGCCATTCCGGGTTCCCGATCCGCCACGCTTCAAGATGGTTCTGGACGCCGTCCAGGCGAGTCACGGACGCATGGCCCCCAGGGAAGAAAACTGGGGACGGGCCTCTCGGCCCGAACGCACGTTCCATGGATCCGGGAGACGTGTTGCGAACTGGGTGCCCGTCCCCATGTTCAGGCGTAATACGAGCGGGAACCGCTGTAAGGTCCAGGTCACACAGAGCGCGGAACCTGGGAACGAGTCATCGAGGGGCCGTCGTCAGGGATGTGGGCCGTGGCGGGCGTGCGCTCCTGATTCGGGTGCCGTCTCGAACCTGGGAATGACCCTGGGCGAGGTGTCTCCTGATCGGAGCCCAGGATTGATCCGACATTCGCCGCGCGATCACGCGAACGAGCCGGCCCGAGGAAATCGGGCCGGCTCGTTCGTGGTTCCGTATCGTCATCCTCTCGCCGAACGCGTCGCGGCGACGCCCCGATGAGATCAAGGCCGATCCAGGGGAGCCCTGGATCAGCCGTTGAGAGTCAGCGAGGAGGGCCAAACCTCCAGAGCTTGCTCTTGCGGCTGGAGTCAAAGCCGGTGAAGAACAGGGTGTCGCCATCGACCACCGTCAGGTTCTTCGGGAAGCCGCTGTCGATCCCGCTGTTCAGGTCCGAGACCAGTGTGGTCCCGGCGGTGGTCCCATCGCTCGTCCACAACTCATTGCCGATGCCAGGCACCGTCGCCGAGAAGTACACCGACGAACCCACCACCCGCACGTCCAGGATGTTTGAGCCTCCCGAGCCGGCGTACAGGTCCGCGATCAACGCCGTCCCGGCGTCGGTGCCGTCGCTCGCCCACAGCTCCGAGCCGTGCGTGCCGTCGTCGGCCGAGAAGTACAACTGGCCGCCCAACGCCGTCAGGTTCACCGGCGAGGAGCTGGCCTTGCCCGGGTTGATGTCCGAGACCAACATCGTGCCGGCGGCGGTGCCGTCGGTCTTCCAGAGCTCGAAGCCGTGGGTGCCGTCAAAGGCCGAGAAGTAGACCGAGTCCCCCATGACCGTCAGGTACGACGGCATCGAGCTCGCGGCCCCCGGGGAGATGTCCTTGACCAACGTCGTGCCATTGGCGGTGCCGTCGGTCTTCCACAGTTCGAAGCCGGTCCCCGAGCCCAACGCGGTGAAGACCAGTTCGGAGCCCAGGGCCGTCAGGCCCGTCGGGTAGCTTCCGGCGGAGCCGGGCCCAGGTCGGCCACCAGCTTGGTGCCGTCGGTGGTGCCGTCGGTCTTCCACAGTTCGGAGCCGGCGGCGGGGGTGGACGCGGTGAAGTACAGGGTGTTTCCCACGACCGTCAGGTTGTTCGGGCTCGCGCCGCCGGCGCCCGGATAGAGGTCGGCCACCAGCCTGGTGCCGTTGGCGGTGCCATCACTACGCATCAGCTCGTAGCCGCTGCCGGAGGCGTATGCCTGGAAGTACAACGCGCCGTTGAAGCTGGTCAACTGGGAGGGGTTGGAGCCGAAGAACCCCGGGTAGATGTCCGCGACCATCCGGGTGCCGTCGGCGGTGCCGTCGGTCTTCCACAGTTCGGAGCCGGTGGTGGGGCTGAAGGCGGTGAAGAACAGGGAGTCGCCCACCACGGTCAGGCTTGAGGGCCGGGACGAGAGCGTCCCCGGATTGATGTCCTTCAGGAGGGTGGCCTTGGCGCCGTCGGCGATCCAGAGTTCCTCGCCGTTGGTCGGGTCGGTGGCCGAGAAGACCAGCTTGCCGCCAAATGCCACGGGCGTGCCCGTCATCGTCCCACTGAAATCCACCGATGACATCACCGGCTCAACCGTCTGGGGCGGCGGCGGCGGCGGCGGCGGCGGCGGCGGCAGGAGGCGGCGGCGGCGGAGGAGGAGGCGGCGGAGGAGGAGGAGGCGGCGGAGGAGGAGGAGGCGGCGGAGGCGGAGGAGGCGGACGGCGGCGGCGGCGGCGGCGGCGGCGGCGTAGGCTCGGCCGGATCACTCACCGACCAGATCTTGCTCTTGCGGCTGGAGTCAAAGCCGGTGAAGAACAGGGTGTCGCCATCGACCACCGTCAGGTTCTTCGGGAAGCCGCTGTCGATCCCGCTGTTCAGGTCCGAGACCAGCGTGGTCCCGGCGGTGGTCCCATCGCTCGTCCACAACTCATTGCCGATGCCAGGCACCGTCGCCGAGAAGTACACCGACGAACCCACCACCCGCACGTCCAGGATGTTTGAGCCTCCCGAGCCGGCGTACAGGTCCGCGATCAACGCCGTCCCGGCGTCGGTGCCGTCGCTCGCCCACAGCTCCGAGCCGTGCGTGCCGTCGTCGGCCGAGAAGTACAACTGGCCGCCCAACGCCGTCAGGTTCACCGGCGAGGAGCTGGCCTTGCCCGGGTTGATGTCCGAGACCAACATCGTGCCGGCGGCGGTGCCGTCGGTCTTCCAGAGCTCGAAGCCGTGGGTGCCGTCAAAGGCCGAGAAGTAGACCGAGTCCCCCATGACCGTCAGGTACGACGGCATCGAGCTCGCGGCCCCCGGGGAGATGTCCTTGACCAACGTCGTGCCATTGGCGGTGCCGTCGGTCTTCCACAGTTCGAAGCCGGTCCCCGAGCCCAACGCGGTGAAGACCAGTTCGGAGCCCAGGGCCGTCAGGCCCGTCGGGTAGCTTCCGGCGGAGCCGGGGCCCAGGTCGGCCACCAGCTTGGTGCCGTCGGTGGTGCCGTCGGTCTTCCACAGTTCGGAGCCGGCGGCGGGGGTGGACGCGGTGAAGTACAGGGTGTTTCCCACGACCGTCAGGTTGTTCGGGCTCGCGCCGCCGGCGCCCGGATAGAGGTCGGCCACCAGCCTGGTGCCGTTGGCGGTGCCATCACTACGCATCAGCTCGTAGCCGCTGCCGGAGGCGTATGCCTGGAAGTACAACGCGCCGTTGAAGCTGGTCAACTGGGAGGGGTTGGAGCCGAAGAACCCCGGGTAGATGTCCGCGACCATCCGGGTGCCGTCGGCGGTGCCGTCGGTCTTCCACAGTTCGGAGCCGGTGGTGGGGCTGAAGGCGGTGAAGAACAGGGAGTCGCCCACCACGGTCAGGCTTGAGGGCCGGGACGAGAGCGTCCCCGGATTGATGTCCTTCAGGAGGGTGGCCTTGGCGCCGTCGGCGATCCAGAGTTCCTCGCCGTTGGTCGGGTCGGTGGCCGAGAAGACCAGCTTGCCGCCAAATGCCACGGGCGTGCCCGTCATCGTCCCACTGAAATCCACCGATGACAGCGTCGTCAGCAGTGCTCGCTCCTCGAGGGCCTCAAGACGGGGCCTCGCGAGCGGACGTGCTTTTTTGCGCTTCTTGCGAAACCCAGAATCCAGATTCCGGGAAAAGCTCATGAGTTGCACCTCTGTCTGAATGTGGATGCTCCGCGGCGCCTAAGTTCCCTCCGTCAGGCGGCGCGTACAACGAACGCGAGCGGGACGACCACGATCGTCCCGAGGTGAAGGTCCGCAGGGTTGCTGTCAGTCAGCGACGGCAGTCAACGACGGCTGTACGCGACTTCGTGGTCGCAAGTCCCGCCCGGCATGGCGCACACCATGTCGGGGAACGCCCCCCTGGGCTTCCGGTTGAACGCTTAATTTCGTACTTGTATGCGAAGGTCAGGAGGAGAGGGCAGTCTAGCTTAGAATTTTTTAGCAAACGTACTGGCCAGTGTCAACTAATCGGATTTGCGTATTCTTTTTTTTCAACGTATGGGTACTACCTTGCATTCCATCATTCTCGTGGTGATGGTTGACCTGCCAGGTGTCCCCTCCGAGCCAGGGTCGTCTTCGCGAAAACCTGGTGGCCTCAATGTCCATTTCTTGGCCTCGATTCGCGGTGCAGCCTGGAATTTCCAGGCAATTCGCGGTCAGTTCAGTCGGACCATAGCTCAAGAATGCGTCATTGACATGTTTGCCGCGCTAATAATCCGGTCGATAGCGCTACGTGTTGATTATTGTGGAACGCGCATTCTGAACGCGTTCGGAAGAGTTCCTCCCGGTGATTCGACTCCGGACAGGCCGAGAGTGAAGCCGCCGGCAAGGTCGAGGCAACTTCCACGTATCTTGATTCCCGATCGGGTCGTCGCGTGCATGCCTGCACCAACTTGTCGATGAGGGTTCGTTCTGGCTCGTCAGGGCGAGAAACCGCCAGGCCTTGACTCGGTCGGAGGTTCGCGTGCCGGTAAACCTTCCCGGACTCGATTGATCCTCAGTCATCACATGCCTGGAACACCCCGGCTGCGCCCCTCTGCGACATGCTCTCCAGGGGGAGTGTACGCTACGGGAGCCGGCCGGGTTGTGAACCGGTCGGAATTGACGCAGAGATCTCGGAAGTGGGCGACGGGATGCGAGCAGAAATGAGGGCACGGCCCGGCGACCGCGTTCCTCGTTATCGAGGCTCGTTTCGTCAGCACCCGACAGGCCTGGATGATCGCGTTGAGGATCAGTCGAAACGTGTCAGGACGTAGAAACCGCGGCGCAGGGCACCGGCCTCATCTCGAACGAACCCGTCAGCCCGGTAGCCGGCGGCGAAGGCGCCGGTGAAAGCCAGCCGAACCGCGCTCCGCCAGGACTCGGCCAGGTCCGGTGACTCGAGGCGCAAACGGCCGATGTCGCAGGGAACTTCGAGGAGGACGTGAGGATCGGTCGGATGTGTCTCGACGGCCCCGGGCTCAACCCGCTCCGGCGTGTTCCAGTTCGCGGTGATCAGCCGCGGAGCGTTGAGAACGTCCGAGGGGGTCGTCGGCGTATGCACCACAGCAGGCCCCGTCCTCCAGACCGCGATGAGACGGTCAGTCGGCACGCCGGAATTCAGCGAATCGGAGCGTGGGCCGTACATGTCGTCGACGTAGCGGGCCGCCGTGGCACCGAGGCGGGCCAGATTGAAGTGGGCATTGCCGGCCTGGAGCGGGTCGAACGCCCAGGCGATCACGTCGAGCCCATCAAGATACGCCTGTTCGCGCTGAGCGTACTTGAGCCGTTCACCGAGACGACGGCCCTGGCACTCGGGGACGACGCCGGTCAGTTGCGAGTACAGTCCCAGGCGCCCTTCGATCCGTCCGAGGAACGCAAACGACAGCCCGACGGCCGTGCCGTCCGGCAAGAACGCCCCCAGGACCAGGCCGCCGTGATGCTGGGCACCAACCATCGTCGCGACCGGGACAACGTAGTTCTCTTCGGTAATCCCCCAGGCTCGCCGCTGGGCGTCCTGGCAGGCGCGATAGTCGGCCAGGGTCTCGGCGCGCCGGATGATGATCTCGTCGGACATGTTGGAACCGTGGATGGCGGGGAAGGATAAGGATCGGGAGTTATCCATGCATTACGGCAAGCGGTTTTGACGGCTGTCGTCGCCCAGGCGGGACTGAACCTGACCGGGGATGCTGGCCCGAAAGATCGGGTGATGCCGTTCGACGAAGAACTTGCCGATCCCGAAGAAGCTCGTGTGTCAACTGACCCGTCAACCAACGGGCCAGGAACGGGACCAGGGACATCGAGTGCTGCTGATAGTCATAGTTGCTGTGCATGTCGTAATGCACGAGCGACCAGTCGTCGGGGCAGCCTCGGGTCAGCCAGTAGAGGGTGCCGCCGTGTGTATCGATGGCCACGGGGAGCAAGCCCTCGGGCTCCGGATACGCGGGGAATGGGCACTGTTCGGGCATCAGGCGGTGGCGACCTTCTCGATACGGTTCCAACAGGGTGTCCACCAGGCTGAGCAGGTCGTCCGGCGGGGCGGCGAAGGGGCTCAAAACGGCGATCAAATCATTGAAGTCCCCCGAACCATAAATATTCACGAATCGCTTGTAATCTGTCGGCAGTACGGTACCGAGGGCGCGCTCGACCCCATCCCAACGATCAGGCATTCCGGCCTCGACGGGGCAGGTCGGCGGTGGGGCGACCCGAACCAGGGCCTCGAACGCTGCGTTGTCCATCGCCACGAGTGGATCTCCTGGTCGTTCCCTGGCCTGCGAGGCCCTTGTCGCGAGTGCTGGTACGGGGGCCGAGCCTCGTGCGGGAGACGTCTTGCGTTGGTCGCGGGTCGGCTCGGGTGAGCAACCGGCCGGTGTGGAACGACCGCAACGGCTTCACGAGGGGAGAGCGAACCGTCCGAGCCGTCGTGAAACGGGGCTCTTTGTGCGGCCTGCGCAAACCGGGATGGCCTTTCGATCTTACAATCCTAGCAGCAAGGCCGCCAGCAGGGCCGCCCGATCGGGGAGAGAACTCACGAGAATGTGCTCGTGTTCCGAGTGCGCTCCGGCACCGAGGCAACCCAGGCCGTCCAGGGTCGGCAGTCCGGCGGCGGCGGTAAAGTTGCCGTCGCTGGCGCCGCCGGTCGCCCCTTCGGTCAATTCCAGGCCGAGAGTTCGGGCAATCGTCGACGCCTTCTCGAAGAGGTCGGCAATTGCCGGAGTTCGCTCCATTGGCGGCCGTTTGAATCCGCCGACGATCGAGAGGGTCGTACCGTCGACATGGGATTGCAACGATCGGAGGGCCTGGTCGATCCGTCTCGCCTCGTCCATTGTGGCGACGCGGACATCGATCCTCGCCTCGGCACGCGCCGGGACGACGTTGGGGGTGCTCCCGCCGGTGATCACGCCGACGTTGATCGTGGTGCCGGCCGAGGGATCGGCCAGGGCAACGACCTCGAGAACCTGATGAGCCAGTTCGACGATCGCGCTGGCCCCCTTCTCGGGCTCGATCCCCGCATGAGCAGCGCGGCCGGCGACCTCAAGGGTGAAGCCGCCAACCCCCTTACGCGCCGTCTTGAGCCGACCGCCAGGCAGGGGGGGCTCCAGCACCAGGGCGTAGGCACAGCCGAGGGCCCGGTCCTCGATCAACGATCGCGACGTGGGGCTACCGATCTCCTCGTCGGAGGTGGCCAGCACGAGAATCGGTCGGGGAGGTGTCCAGCCGAGCGATCGAATCGCCTCCAGGGCGGACTCGATCAGGACGAGACTGGCCTTCATGTCGAACGTGCCGGGACCGTGGGCGCGGCCCTCGTCGACGCGAAATGGCATCGTCGCCAGCGTGCCGATCGGCCAGACCGTGTCGAAGTGGCCGAGCACCAGGGCCGGCGGCGAACCGGCCGGGGCACCCAGGTCAAACCGAGCACACACATGATCGCCGCCGTGTGAGTTGGCGATCCGCTCGACATCGCCACCGAGCGCTGAGAATCGGTCGAGGATCGTGCCGGCCAGTCCGTCGAGGGCGGCCTTGTCGCGGCTGGGCGACTCGTGCTCCACGTAGGCACGTAGACGCTCCAGCATGGCATCGCGGCGGGGGCGAAGGTCTTGCAGGAGAGCGGATCCGTCCATGAAGAGTCATCCCGGCGGGCGGGCCAGATGGGGAAGTTCAGGTCGTGAGCGTCAACGATCGCAGGGTGTGGCGCTCGATGCGTTCGAGAATCGGCTCGTGACCGAGTCCGGGGGCGGTCGGCACCGTCACGAGCCCGTCGACCGCCCGGATCGGCGGGTCGACGAGGTCCTCCGCGTAATACTTGTCGGAGCCGGAGACGTCACCGGGCAAGGTGAAGCCGGGCAGGCTGGCGACCGCCACGTTGGCCGCGCGGCCGATGCCGAATTCGTGCATGCCGCCGCACCAGACCGGAACCCCGCGGGCGTGGCAGACGTCGTGAACACGCTTCGCCTCGCGAAGCCCGCCGACCCGGCTGACCTTGATGTTGATCGCCCGGCAGGCGCCAAGGTCCAGCGCCTTGCGGGCGTCGTCGGCGGAATGAATGCTCTCGTCGAGGCAGACCGGCGTCCGCAGCGCGGCCTGCAACCGGGCGTGGTCGATGATGTCGTCGTGCGCCAGCGGTTGCTCGATCAGGAGCAGGTCGAAGTCATCGAGCCCTCGAAGTGTCTCGACGTCCTCCAACGTGTAGGCCGAGTTGGCATCGACCTGCAGGGGAAGTTCGGGATAGTGCTCGCGCACCTGCACGGACGACGTTCACGTCATGGCCCGGTGCGATCTTGAGCTTGATCCGGCGGTAGCCCTCGTCGAGATACTGGTTGATCTGCGCGAACGTGCGGCCGAGGTCGTCCTCGATCCCCAGGCTGACGCCCGAGGCGATCTCCATTCGCGTGCCGCCCAGCAGCCGGGCAGAGAGGTTGGCCCGCACGCCGGGCCATCGCGTCAAAGCAGGCCATCTCCAGCCCCGCCCTGGCGAAGTTGTTCCCCTTGACCCGTCGATAGAGGGCCGACCAGCTCGTCGATGTCCGCCCAATCCCGCCCGAGCACGGACGGGGCGAGGAAATCCTCAAGGATGTGCCAGCAGGTTTCCACCGTCTCGGGACAATAGTACGGGTCGGACGGGCTGGCGCATTCGCCCCAGCCGACCACGCCGTCGGTGTCGGCCACCCGGACCAGGATGTGGTCCAGGTGGTGCTTGACGCTGGAACTCGTCCGAAACGGCCGGATCAACGGCAGGCGGACGATGCGAAGGTCGATCCGGTCGATACGCATGGAATCAGCTTGCCCCGCCAAGGAAACGCAACATAACGTATTGATTCAATGTGTGTTTTTCACGTCTCGATGCCGAACTCCTTCAAGTCGTCGCGGAGCTGGTCGAGGTTCTTGAAATGGATGGCTTGGAGGCCGAGGGCCGCGGCGGGCTCGACGTTCAGGGGCCGGTCGTCGATGAAGACGGCCTCGCTGCGGTCGCACCCGGCGATCCCCAGGGCGTTCAGGTAGATGTCCTCGTCGGGCTTGACCTGGCCCAGATAGCACGACGTGAAGAACGCGCGGAAGATGCGGTCGAGCTTGAAGGCGCGAACGCGGTACTCGTGCAGCTCGCGCGACTCGTTGTTGAGCGTGAACATCCGGCAGCAACCCGCCTCGGCCAGGGTGCGACCCAGCTCCAGCGTCTCGCCCAGCGGTTGCGACTGCGCGTACATGTACTGCTTGAACTCCGTCGGCGAGAACGGCCGGGAGCGGTGGAAGACCGACTTCCGCAGGTAGCCGTCGAGGCTCAGTCGGCCCGGTCTCGAAGGCCGTCTTGAGCATGCCGTGGCGGGTCTGAAAGTCCTGGTCGTCGAGTCCGAAGTGCTCGACGGCGGCCTTGCGAGTGGGCGTGTCCCAGGCGTTGGTCAGGAGCACGCCGCCGATGTCCAAGAACAGGGCCGGGTTGGCGATTTTCCCGGCGTGAGCCGCATCTTGACGATCCTGGGAGACTTCCATCAGATCGACTCCGGGCGTTTGGGGATACCGAGACGGGAACTTGATTCTCGGTCACCGCTCTCAGCACTCTCAATTCCAGGTCACTCTGGTAGCTTAGTCTTTCGCATGCGAACCCGACGAGCCCACCTGGTCAATGGGTTCCGTCTGCCAGAGCCCTTTGAGTGTAGGCGCTGCCAATGGTCGGTGCTACAACTCATTGAGAGGGCTGCGGTCTCGCAGTCCATACGGAATCGGAGGCCGGCGTGCGAGGGCACCGGCCTCGCGGCTGGATTTCCTCCCTCGCGGGGAGGACGACGATGATGACGATCGAACACGTCGAGGATTCCTCGCGGACGTGGGCCGGGGGGCCCTCGTCGCCACCCTGGGCAGCGGCGTCGCGGCCGACCTGGGGCTTGCGAACGCCATCGCCGACGGTCGACGGCGACGAATCGGCTCTCCTTCGGCGACCTGGAGCCGCTGGTCGCGCTGATGCAGGAGACGCCGGCCGACCGGCTCGTGCCGGCGCTCGTCGAGCGGCTCCGGGGCGGGACCCCGCTGCGCGACCTGGTCGCGGCGGCCGCCCTGGCCAACGCCCGGACCTTCGGCGGCGAGGACTACGTCGGCTTCCACACGATGATGGCCCTGGCCCCGGCCTTCCACATGGCCGGCGAGCTGCGACGAGCACCGCCGGGCCCTGCCGGTCCTCAAGGTCCTCTACCGCAACACGAACCGGATCCAGCGAGTTCGGCGGGTCGAGCGAAGGAGGTCCTGCACCCGGTCGAGCCGCTGTGCTGCCTCCCCGAGGGCCGTCGCGGCGGGCGAGGCCCTGCGCGACGCCGTGCGTGCCAAGGACATGGACGGCGCCGAGGCCACCTTCGCCACGCTCGTCCAGGGCAGCGCCGAGGACGCGTTCAACGACCTGCTCTATGCCGTCCAGGACAACACCGAGGTCCACCGGACGGTCCTCCCGTACCGTGCCTGGGACCTCCTCGGCTTGATCGGTCCCGAGCAGGCCCACGCCCTGCTGCGGCAGTCGGTGCGCTACTGCGTCGTCAGCGAGCGCGACTGGCGGCACGACCGCACGAGACCGACCGGCCGCGCGAGGTCCTCCCCCGGCTGATGGACCAGTACAAGCTGGCGGGCCGGCCGCCTGGCCGTCGCGAGGCGGACGACGCCTGGGTCGAGGAACTGGGCCGGACGATCTTCGAGAGCGACCCCGGATCAGGCCGCCGAGGCCGCCGCGGCGGCCCTGGCCGAGGGCATGGCGCCCCGCGGCGATCGGCGAGGCGATCTCCCTGGCCGCCAACCAGTTCGTCCTCCGCGACGCCGGCCGACCGGAGGACCAGGCCCGGCCGGGCAAGCCCGCCGGCAGCGTCCACGGCGACTCGATCGGCGTTCACGCCTGCGACTCGGCCAACGCCTGGCGGAACATGGCCGCCGCCTCCAACCCGAGAAACACCTACGCCTGCCTGATCCTGGGGGCGTATCCAGGTCGCCCTCGACCGCGTCAACCGGGGCGGCGACTTCCTGAACTGGACGCCCCACCCGCGCCCCGAGGACCTGGAATCCGTCCGCGCGGTCGAGCCGCGATGCACTCCCTGAGCGAGCTCCACTCCGCGATCCGGGGCAACGAGCAGGCCCGCGCCTCCGCCCTGGTGCATCGCCTCGGCGAGTCCGGGGCCGACCCGGACGCGGTCTTCGACCTCCTGCTCGGCTACGCCGTCAGCGAGGACGGGGCCCTGCACGCCGAGAAGTATTACCGGACCACTCGCGAGGAGTTCGCCGCGACCCGCCCGGCCTTCCGCTGGCGGCAGCTCGTCGCGCTGGCACGCGTCACGGCCAGCGAGTACGGCCGCCCCGCTCCGGGGTACGCCGAGGCGATCGAGTTGCTCGGAACCTGATCCGCGACGTCTCCACCCGTCGGCCGTGGCCGATGGATCGACCTGATCGGCCACGCCCGGCAGGATCATTCAAGGATCGGGGTTCCGTTGAGGACGCCCATCGGAATTGATCCGTGGATGTGCGGACGAGGAACCGGCCGTGACGGCGTGATTCAGGAGGACCAGCAGCCGAGCAGTTGACGGACGACGACCAGTTGCCCGACATGGTAGGCGTTGTGGTCGGCCACGAGGAGCAACTCGCGGAGGTAGGTCTGTCCCTCGCCGTGAGGGATCGGTTGCAGGAGGTCGATCGACGGGTCACGGGCGATCCGTAGCAGCACATCGCGGTCGTCGCGGAAGGCGGTCACGCTGGCGTCCCAGGCCTCGAGAGAGGGTGGCACCGGGCTCTCGGGCCAGTAGTCGTCGGGCCAGGTCTTCTCGACGTAGTCGGGATCGCGGCAGAAGTCGAGGATGTCGCGCTGGCAGATCCGCAGGTGCTCCAGCAACTCCCAGGGGGAGTGATGCAAATGGTCGGGCCGCATGCCACGGGCCCCGGAGGGGACCCCGTCGACGGCGCCGTCGAAGTCGACATGGGCGTCCTTCCAGCCCAGAAGCTGCTGCACATGCTCGCGCAGGCTGTCTTGAATCGCCATCGTGGAATGGCCCTGAATTCGCGGAGAAGAGGGCTCGGCGCGACCGTCGGCCTGTCTCGCCGATCACCTGCCGCGATTGTGACGTATCGGAGGTGTCTCGAACAGACTTCGGCAGTTCCGTCGTGCCGGGACTGGCGCGATGGCGCTCGTCGTTGCTCTTGACCGGATGCGAGGTCGCGTTATAGTCCCCCGGGGAACAGGCGGACGTGTTGCCAGGGCCGCCTGAACCCGTGACCCGTCCCCGGGTTCCCGTCGCATTACCCCTCTTTTTCGCCGAGCCCGCCTTGAGCCCGCATCCCGAGGAACCTTCGCGACCGGTCCATCGGCCCGTCCTGCTGGATGAGGTGCTGGATGGGCTCGCACCTCGCGAGGGGGCCCGGATCGTCGATGGGACGGTCGGGGCCGGGGGACACGCCGCGGCGCTGGCGACTCGGGTGGGCACGACGGGACGGGTTCTGGGCCTGGACCGCGACCCGGCCATGCTGGCCCTGGCCGCCGAGGCCACGAAGGGATTGCCGGTCCGGTTGTTCCATGCCGGCTACGACGCTCTTGACGAGGTGCTGGAGGCACAGGGCCTTGACGCGGTTGACGGGATCGTGCTTGATCTGGGCCTCTCGTCCGACCAGCTTGCCTGGGAGGACCGGGGGTTCAGCTTTGGTCGCGATGGACCGCTCGACATGCGGTTCGACCCGGAGGATGACGACGGTCCCACGGCCGCCGATCTGGTCAACCGACTGCCCGAGCAAAAGTTGGCGGACCTGTTTTACGAGTATGGAGAGGAGCGGTTCAGCCGCCGCATCGCGCGCCGGATCGTCGAGGTCCGACGGATCGGGCCGATCCGAACGACGGCCGAACTGGCCGACCTGGTGCGTCGGGCCTATCCCGGACCGGCTCGGCGCGGGCCGATCGATCCGGCCACCCGAGTCTTCCAGGCGCTTCGGATCGCCGTCAACCGCGAGCTGGAACGTCTGGATCACGCCCTCGGACGTTTGGCGGGTTGGCTCGCGCCCGGGGGCCGCGTGGCGATCATTAGCTTCCATTCGCTGGAGGACCGCCGGGTCAAGAACGCCTTCCGTAACGACCCGGCCCTGACGGTCCTGACGAAGAAGCCGATCACCGCCGACGCGGAGGAACTTCAGCTCAACCCCCGCGCACGAAGCGCGAAACTGAGGGTCGCCGAGCGATGTACGAGCACGACGAACACGCGACGGACGTCCACGGGCCCGACGACGGAATCACCTCCGTCGATTACGGGTCGGCCGTAGGTCCCACTCCGTCGTGCGCTGACGACTCGACGACCGGCCGCAACCTGATCGTTCCGGGCACGGAGGGCAACGGTCCCGACCCGTTAATGCCCGGAACGTCCGCCGCGACGCGACGCCGTGACGATGACGGTCCGGATCGGGACGGAGCGATCGAGGACGCATTCGTCACGGGGTCAAAGGCATTGCGACACCGCCATCGGCTTCGGTTGCCATCCCTTCCACGCTTGCGGAAGAACCCGGCACCGAGTGAACCGGGCCTGGAATCGATCGACACGGTCGAGGATGCGGCGATTGACCCGCCTGTGGTCCCCAGCCGCCGACGACTGGCCCTTCTCACCCAGCGTCGGGAAACCCGCGTCGGCCTCGCCGCGCTGATCTCGTTCGTGATCCTGGTTGTCGTCCTGATCGCGAACAAAAGCACCCAGACACCGACGAGTGACCGACCGACATCCGAGACGAAGGCGCTCGCCAGGGCCAGGAAAACCGACGGCAAGAAACCCGGCCAAACCGAGCTGAACGGTGGAAAATCACCGGCGCTCACGCTTGTCGGGGCTCCTCGGTCACCGCGGAGTGATGCCGATGGGACGGCGACGACGCCAACGACGCAACCCGGTACTCGGAATATCCAGGTTCCCAGGCCGATCGGTGGCCACGAGTCCCGGAACGTTTCGGATCGGCCGGTTCAGCTCGCCATGGTCGACGCGGAATCCACCATCACACCACCTCGGCCCGCCACCGCGGAGCGGATCGAACGCATCGGCGACTCGTCCGATCAGGGGCTCGATTCGCGTTCGGTCCTGCTCCCGCCCCGTCCCGCAGGCCGACCATCGTCCCCTGTCGAGAACCCCGGCACCGCGATCACCGATGCTCCATTGATCGAAAGTGATGCCGAGGAATCGGGCCCTTCCGAAGTCGCAACCGAGCCCGAGGTTGCTTCGGTTTCGGAGCCGATCCCAGCCGCTAACCAACCGATAGAAAACACCGCGAACGTTGAGGTCGCCGAACCCGCACCGATCGAGTCGGCCATCCCCGCCGAACCCCCATCGGCGACGGGCCTCGAAATGACCCCTCCCGTTTCGATGGAAGCTGGTGGAGATCTCGACAGGGGGATGATCCCGGAGCCCCCCGACCTCTCAGGGGGGCCGGGGGTCGTGTCGGGTTCGATGATGCCCGACATCGAGTCAAGCATCGCAACGGAGGTCCCTCCGGTCGATGCGGCCTCGGTTCAGACGGCCCCCGGACCGGGAGCGCCGGACAAGGTGACGTTCCCGGACGCAACGGCCGATCCTGTGCCGTCGCTGGCTCTCCCCGACCTATCAGGCCCGGCGATTGAGCCCGTGGGTTCGCTGTCGGCACCTGGAAGCCCGGCGGTCAACGTGCCGCCTGTCACGGAAAACCCCGAGGGCCCGGCCACCTCCGCCGACGAGTTGCCGTCGATGCCAACGAGCGAGCCAACCTCGACGCCGCCCGCCGGCCCGACCGCCTTCCCGAGTTTCTCGACGCCGCCCGAACCGGCACCCGAAGCCGGTTCGCGCCCGGCGAGTGATTCGACGGGGCCGGGAAACCTGACTCCGCTGCCGAATCGGGGGATGCAGCCATTGACGATCGAGCGGCCGATCGGGACGCCCCGATCTGTCGAGACCGTGCCGATCCCGGCACCCAGCGATCCCAGGTCGATCGAACACGCACCCCGATCGGCCAGCACCGCCGCACTCGAACCGGTGCCGCACATCGTCCAGAAGGGGGAGAACTTCTACACGGTCGCGCGGCTCTACTACGGTTCGGGCAAGTACTGGAAAGCCCTGTGGGCGGCGAATCGTAATGTGGTCGCGAACCCGGCCGATCTGGAAGTCGGGGCGACGATCCGGGTGCCGCCCCCCGAGGCGCTTGATCGCTCGTTGATCCTGCCGGCCGGATCGGTGCCGCGCGAACTGGCGGCGCAATTGAACCCGGGCGCGTTGGACGTCGGGGCAAACCAGCCCAGCCGCGACGCGAACATGCGACGAGTCGGCCAGGCGACGGATGGGGCCATCGAGCTGCCCTCCGCCTCAACGGCCGCGTTCAACAGGGAGGACGTCCCACTTGGCACGCCCGAGGAACAGGCGCCGGAATACCATATCGTTCAGAACAAGTACGAAACGTTGCGCACCGTGGCCCGAGACCGCGCTCGGTGATCCCCGACGAGAGGAAGAGGTCCGCAAGCTGAACCTCGATGTTCTCGAGAACCGGGACCACCTGATCCCCGGCATGCGGCTTCGACTTCCCGCCGGGTCACGAGACACGCGAACCCGGTAATGCGGCTCGCCAGGAAAGGCAGTTCTGCCGGCGCATCCTCGGATGGTGGGACGCCAGCGCGGGCCGCGTTCATCAAGCCCCGCGCAGCCCAGGCCCGAAAACGACCAGCGGCCGATCGCGGCGACGGGGAAATCCCCGTCGCCGCGATCGGCCGCTGGATTGATTGGCGAACGGTTCGAGGTCGACGACTCGAACCTGCTCCGGCAAGCCCCCGCGTTGGGAAGGCCCTGGCCGAGGGCCGGACTTACTTCTTACGGTGACGGATCTTGCTACGCATCCGGCGCTTCTTGCGGCCGACCTTGCGGCGACCTTTCCCACGACGGCGACTGGCCATACGCGCTCCTGTTCTGGAATGGAATCAACTCTTGAGTCTGAGAATTTCCCATTGTGATCGGGAAATGCGGCAAACACCCATGATAATCGTCTCGTCGATTCGCCACAAGGTCTCGACGGCAACGCGTCTGGGTCATTCAACGATTGGGTTTCCGGGAGGGCGAAGCTCCTGCCGCGGCGCAAATCCAGCGACATCTCCGAAATAACTCGTTCCCACGCTCCGCGTGGGAATGCCATCCGGGCCGCTCCGCGGCCTCTATCGCCGAGGCGCCCAGGACGACGCAGAGCGTCGAAGAAGGCATTCCCACGCGGAGCGTGGGAACGAGTTACCAGTGTTCAGGGAGAGACTTACGTCGATTCGCGAGATGTGCGCGGCAGAGGCCTCTCCCTCCCGGTTCGGGTGCCGGGTCAAACCCTGGAGGTTCCCGGTTGAGTAACGAGACGACCCGGGGGCCCGGTTCGTCAGGGCGCTCTCTCACGATCTTCAAGGGCACTCCGCAACCTGGTCAGCAAGTCCTGGATCTCGAACGGTTTCAGAAAGAGATGATCGATTCCCCAGCGTTCGAACTCGGCGTCATCGGGCTCAACGGTCCAGCCCGTGATCAGGGCGGTGATCGGCGGTGGGGTGAACTGGTCGCGGGCCATGCGGCAAATCTCGCGACCGTCCCCATCGGGGAGCATCAGGTCGACCAGGACCACATCGAAGGGGCCTTTCGACGCCAACGCCTCGGTCGCGGAATGCCCATCCATCGCCTGGGTGACCTCATACCCCTGAGCGTTCAGAAGGCGACCGAGGGCCTGGAGGCCGGCCTTGCTGTCCTCGACGATGAGAACCCGGACACCAGGCGTCGAGTCCGATAGCGGACCACTTCCGGCAATGGACATCGCGTCACCCGACTATGCCGACAGACCGGCCGGTCCCATGAACCCGCCCTGCCCAAACGCGCCATCAGGCACGCTTCGGATCGCCTTTCCATTCGATATTGGAGAGGTGTGCAAGCGCGAGCATTAGAGCATGTGTTCCGTTTCGGGAATAGCCTTGCGCCGCGACGGCCTCGTAGAGTTGCTCGGCCAGGGCCAGGCCTGGGAGCGAGAGCCGCATCCGACGTGCTTCCGCGAGGGCGATCCCCATGTCCTTGAGAAAGTGCTCGACGAAGAAGCCGGGATCGAAGTTGCCGTTGATGATCCGGGTGCCGAGGTTGCTCAGGCTCCAGGAACCCGCCGCTCCGCTGCTGACGCTCTGCATGACGGTCGGCAGGTCGAGACCGGCCTTGTAGCCGTAGAGCAGGGCCTCGCAGACACCGATCATGTTTGTCGAGATCAGGATCTGGTTGACCATCTTGGTGTGCTGGCCCGCGCCGGCGGGGCCCTGGTGGACGATGGTCTTGCCCATGATCTCGAAGAGCGGCTGAAGGGCCTGCACGGCCTCGGCCTCGCCACCGATCATGATCGACAGCCGTGCCTCCTTCGCGCCCACGTCGCCGCCGGAGACCGGGGCATCGACGGAGTGAACCCCCTTGGCCTTCGCGGCCTCGGCGATTTCGACGGCCAGGGCCGGCTCACTGGTAGTCATGTCGACGAGGATCGACCCCGACTTCGGCGCCGGCCAGGGCACCGTCGTCGCCGAGAGTCACCTCGCGGACGTCATGCGGAAAGCCGACGATGGTGAAGATCACGTCGGAGTTCGCCGCGACCTCCTTCGGGCTGGCCGCCGCCCTGGCTCCCTTATCCAGCAGCGGCTTGAGCTTGTCCTTCGAGCGGTTGTAGACCGTCGCGGTGTACCCCGCGTCGATCAGGTGCCCGCACATCGACTTGCCCATGACGCCGGTGCCGATCCAGCCGATCCGGGTCTTTCCAGGTGCGATCTCCAGTGCCATCGGCCATCCTCGTAAGTTCGGCTCAAGAGTGACGAAACATTTCATTCGGTGTTTGTGCGGTTAAGATACCATAGCGGGTGGCCCGGCCGAAAGGAATTGTCGGATCGCCTGTTGCCTGAGGTTACCTGATTTTCGGCACGACAACGGGACCGTTCGGGCACGGCGGCCGGGAAAGGGTGGCGATCGACGTCACGATCGGTAACATGAGGATCGTGGTCGACGAGAACAGCGCGCGGCGCGGAACCGAACACGCTCCGCTCGCCCCGCACCGGGGATCGGTTGGTAGGAGCCTTCAGCATGCGTGAGGTCAAGCTCAGCCTGGCGATCGCGACCGTGGCCGTTGTCGGCCTGGCCCTCTGGGCGAATGCCTATGTCGAGCGCACCGCGGGGATGATGTCCAGCGCCGCGGACCGGCTGCTGGATTCGCTTGACGACGGCCAGCGGCAAAAGGTGCAATTCGCCTTCGACGATCCGGAACGGCTGAACTGGCACTTCATCCCCCGGGAACGTCGCGGCCTGCCCATCCTGGAGATGCAACCCGAGCAACAGGCGCTGGCGTTCGGCCTGCTCCAGTCGGGCCTGAGCCCCTCGGGCGGGTTGAAAGCCACGACGATCATGAGCCTGGAAGCGATCCTTCGCGAAATGGAGAACGACAACGGCGAGCGTCGGAACCCGGAGAAGTACTATTTCTCGATCTTCGGCAAACCGGGGAACACCGGCGAGTGGGGCTGGCGCGTCGAGGGACACCACCTGTCGGTGAACATCACGATGAAGGACGGCGCGATCGCCTCGGCAACTCCCGCCTTCTTCGGCGCCAATCCGGCCGAGGTCCGTCAGGGACCGCGCGGGGCTCCGCACCCTTGCCGACCGCGAGGACCGCGCCTTGCGACTGGTCCAGGCCCTCGACGAGAACCAGCAAAAGGCGGCGATCGTCGCGATGGAGGCACCGACGGACCTCGAAAGCAACACCGGCGCCGGTCAAAAGTCGCCTTATGGGGGGCTGGCCGTCAAGCCGCCGTCGGACGAGCGTGAGGGGATCATGGTGGGCGACCTGAACGACGATCAGCGTCGCATGCTCAACGTCCTGATCCGGGGTTACGCCCTCGACATGCCCGATTCCGTGGCGGCGTCCTGGCTCGAAGAGGTCAAGCAGGCGGGAGACGACATGTCGTTCGCCTGGTACGGCTCGTTGGACCGCAGCCAGCCTCACGGCTACCAGGTACAGGGCCCTACCTTCCAGATCGAGTTCAACAACACCCAGAACGGCGCCAACCACGTCCACAGCGTCTGGCGTAACATGCTCGACGACTTCGACCTCGCCTCGCGCTGAGGTTTCGATCGAGGCCCGGGACGGACCATCGCGGCCGTCCCGGGCCGCTTCTCTCCAGCCTGACCGGCTCAACTTCCGGTTCTCCGCCCCCCTTGGCCCATCCCAACAACGACCCGCGGGCGCTCATGTCGGACATCGCCTCGATCTCCGCGAACGAACTCAAGGGCCGCATGGATCGCGGCGAGCGGCTTGTGCTGCTGGACGTGCGCGAACCCGAGGAACGGGCTTTTTGTGCCATCCCGGTCTCTTCGACCACGACCGACCTGCACATCCCGATCGGAGAACTGACGAATCGTTACGCGGAACTCAGCGAGGCGAACGCGGTTCCTCTCGTCATTTATTGTCACCTCGGAATGCGTTCGATGGCCGCCGCGCGCTGGCTGGCGGCGCACGGGTACTCCGAGTTGCACAACCTTGACGGCGGTATTGAGGCCTGGTCGGTCGAGGTGGATCCGAACACCGCGAGGTACTGATCGTGGCCGATCGTTCGCTGTCCCCAAGGTCAGGGCTTCAAGAGGACCGGTGATGATGACCTTGCTGGTATTTGTGGTCGGGATCGCCCTGGGGCAGACGCCCTCGCACGTCGATGTGCCGGCCGAACTGCGCTGACGTTCGCCGTCATCGGTGATTATGGTCTCGCCGACAATCCGCGATTCCCGCATGCCGAGGCGACGGTCGCGGGGATGGTGACGTCCTGGGGATCGGAGTTCATCCTCACCGTCGGCGACAACTTCTACCCGAGCCCGGGGCCTTATGCCCTGCAAGACGACAATGTCGGCCAGTTCTATCACGCCTTCCTGCACCCTTATGATGGCCGTTACGGCGAGGGCTCCCCGACCGGTGAAAACCGCTTCTTCCCGGCGCTCGGCAACCATGACGTCGACGGTCGCTGCGTCCCCTATGCCCGTTACTTCGCCGGGCTTCCCGAAGGTGAGCCAGGGAACAAGAAGTTCTACACGTTCACCTGGGGCGGAACCGCGGAACACCCTCGCGTTCAGGGGTTCTGCCTGAACGGCAACGATGCGAGCGACAACCGCCTCTATCGCTGTCCATCGGACGGCATCACGGCCGACTCGAAGCAGGGGAGGTGGCTCCAGGCGGCCCTGGCCGGATCGAAGGCCGACTGGAAGGTTGTCTACTTGCATCAGCCTCCGTATTCGTCGGCGGTCCCGGACCCCGCCGACGGCCACGGTTCCAACCCGGCGCTCCAGTGGCCCTACCAGGAGTGGGGAGCCGACATCGTCCTCTGCGGCCACGAGCACTTCTACGAGCGGCTGAGCATCACCGACGAGCAGCAGATGGACTTCCCCTACATCGTCGTCGGCGTCAGCGGGGCCGAATACTTCGGCCCGTTCCGCCCGGAAGGCCCGATCCCGGGCAGCCTGGTCCGATTCAACACCGTCTTCGGCGCGCTTTGCGCCACGGCGAGTCCCGAGGCGCTGACGATCGAATTCTGGGACAGTGGCTGGTCGGCCCCGTTCGAGTCGCCGAAGACGCGTCGCCGCCTGGATCGCCTGATTTTGCACAAGCCAGGGGCCGACGACGAGTGAGCCTCGCGCGGGCCGCGGGTCGATGAAGGTTCCGGTCGGGCGAGTGGATAGACCGAAGAATTTCGCGTTGCCCGACTGTCACGGGTCAGAGCGGCTTGACCTTCACGTTTCGGAATTCGATCCGATAGCCCTCGGCCTCGAGGCCGAAGTAGCCGTCCGTTGCTTCGCAGTGGCTCCAGGTGCAGGTGTTCGCCCCGTTGACCCAGAGGGTGATCTGGTCGCCTCGACAGGTGATCTCATACGTGTTCCACTCGCCGGCCGGTTTGACCCGGCCGTCTTCCACCTCCTTCGACAGGTTGACGCGCTGGCGCTCCCCCTGAACGGGTGAGTCGCCGAACAGGTAACCGCCCCGGCCGCCGCCGGTCTGCGCCTGGTGCCAGATCGCGCCGTCCGCCGAGTTGCGGACGAAAACGCCCGAGTTGTATCGCGGGTTGTCCCCCTCGACCGGCACGAACCGCCACTCGACATGGACGATCGCGTCGTCCAGCGGGCGATCCCAGCGCAGCCACTCGTGTCCCGACGTCTCACCGGCGCAGACCAGGACGCCCGTTGCCGGGTCAATCGACCAGGGAGAAGGTTGCTCAATCTTCCCCCCCGGTGGGATGGAGAGGCGTGTCCAGCCTTCGAGGTCGTTTCCGGCATTGGCGAGAGGATCAATCCAGCCGTCGGGGTGACTCTCCAGGGCGCTGGGGGAGGGGCCGGGGGGACTCTGAGCGCCTGCGTTGAGTGACGCTCCGGCGAGAACGGCCAGCATCCCAACGACCTGCCGAATCGCAAAGCAACGAGTCCGCATGCCAACAATACACAGCAACATGAGAGAGGCTCCCGAAGGCTCGCCACAGCGAGGGAGAGACATGAGGGGCCGATCGGCCACCGTCGCCAACATGGCGTCGAGTTTACTTCGCGGGTGGCATCGCGGAAACGGTCTGCCGGTTCGACGCATAAGGTGCTTGAGCTTCGGCGCTCGGTCTGTTACCAACTCAGGACGGGGGCCACCTCGCGTTGCCCCGACTCAGGCCCGCCCCGCGATACCGGAGAGACATGCCGATGCCGACCCGCTTTCGAGAATCCGCAACCACATTGTCCCGCCGGTCCTTCCTTGCGGCCTCTACCGGCGCTCTGGCCGCCGCATCGGGGGTGGGCCGCGCTCGGGCTCAGGAACCGGCCCGAGGGGGTGGGTCCACTAGCCCGAACGAGGCGATCACCCTGGGGTTCATCGGTGTCGGCGGCATGGGCACGGGCCTGCTGAACATCTTCAAGGAATTCAATGATGTGCGGGTCGCCGCCGTGTGCGACGTCTACGAACCGAATGCCTTGCGCGCCAAGGACCTCGTCGGGGGAAAGCCCGACGTTCTCGGCGACTTCCGCCGCGTGCTCGACCGCAAGGACATCGACGCGGTCGTCATCGCCACGCCCGACCACTGGCACGCGATCCCGACGATCCTGGCCTGCCAGGCGGGCAAGGACATTTACTGCGAAAAGCCCCTGGCGTATCGCATCGGCGAGGGGCGTCGGGTTGTTGACGCCGCGGCCAAGTACAAGCGCGTCACCCAGATGGGTAACCTGATCCACGCCACCGACAACTACCACCGGATCGCCGAGATCGTCCAGTCGGGCTGTCTCGGGACGATCCGCAAGGCCCGCTTCTGGATGGCCCGGCCGATGGACGACTCGCTCGGCCACCCGCCCGACTCGGCCCCACCGGCCGGCGCGGATTACGACTTCTGGCTCGGCCCCGCCCCTGAACGGGCTTTCAACCCGAACCGTTTCCAGTTCAAGTGGCGGTTCTTCTGGGACTATGCCGGCGGGATGTTCGCCGACTTCGTCTGCCACCTGCTCGACCCGATCCACTGGGGCATGCAGGCCGTCGCCCCGGCGACGGTCGCCGCCACCGGCGGTCGCTACGTCCTGGACGACAACGGCGAGACCCCCGATACGATGGAAGCCGTCTACCACTACGACGGCGACGGGGACGATCCCGGCTGGGACCTCATCTGGAGCCTCCAGACCGGAAACACACACGGCTTCCACGATCGTTCGGCCGGCGTCGAGTTCGTCGGCACGAAGGGAACCCTGCACGGGCACTATCGAGACCATGTGATCCTCCCCAACGAAGGTGAGGAGATCGAGGAACCGGAGCCGTTCCTGCCCCGCTCGCAGGGCCACCACCGCGAGTGGCTTGACAAGATCCGCACGCGCGAGCAGTGCTCGTGCAACTTCGGTTACGGTCACCAGCTCTCGAACGTCGCCCACCTCGGCAACATCGGGCTCTGGACGGGTGAGAAACTCGCCTGGGACGCCGATAACGAGCGAATCACCAACTGCGAGGAGGCCAATCGCTATCTCCTCCGTGAGACGTACCGCGCCCCTGGTCGCTGCCGGAGGTCTGACATCGTGACCTGGGGCACGCTCAGGGAGGAGCGGCCCCGATCACCGATCGTCTCAGCCATCACTCCGCGCGAACCCCATCTCCCCGCCGCGCGCTTGACGGGCCCGCCTTCTCGTGCCGGATCGTTCCGGCACGAGAGGGAAACGCGTTGACCCTTCCACGCGATGAGTCCCCAGTCCGGGTGAGGTCACTGATGATGAAGGCATCCCATACCACCGAACTCCTCGCGCTTCCCGCCTGGAACGCGACACCGAAGACCCTGGAAGACTGGCGGGATGCGCTGGCCGCGCAGGGGCACGTGCCGGTCGTCCGTCGCGGCGATGGCGAAACCTGGCTCGACGTCGAGCCGCTTCGCCTCCGGGGCTACGTGGCCCTCGAAGGTGCCGGGGTCGAAGCGGTGAACTTCGAGCTTCACGATCCCGACCCGATTCCGGCGACGGCAGTCATCGACGCCGCCGCCCAGTCGCTCGGCTGGGAGGTCCACCCGGACGAACCCGAGGAAGATGACCTCGACGAGGATTGAGACGACGGCCCCCGGAGGACCGAATCGCTCCCCTTACAGGTTTCGACTCGGTCGATTCTCACGCGCTGCGGCGGGACCGTCGCTGTCGATCCGTCACCAGTCGTAGGGAATGGGACAGGGCCCGTCGAACGCCCCGCGCCAACGGTCCCAGGTCGTCGCGTGTCGCCAGGTTCGCCAGCATGCTTTCCAGCCGCCCGGTCTGGTTGTATCGCACGAACTCGGCCCTGACCCCCGCGTCGTGGCGTGCCAGCAAGTCCGCCTCTTCGCGCGCAATGTAGTACCGATTGTACGGATCGCAGTGGACCTCGATGTAACGCGACTCCGGGATGAGATGGGCCCAGTCGTGCGACCAGGCGTTCTCCATGAGCAGGACGCGCGGGCGGCAACGCTCCCAGTCGATGCCCTCGACCACCTCCCGTTCGTGCCCCTCGACATTGATCTTGAGAAAGTCCACGGGCCGATCCACGTGGCGAGTGAAGAGGCCCGCAACGGTCATCACCGGGATGGTCCACTCCACCAGTTCCAGACCGCGGCGACGATATGCCTCGGCCAGCGGGCGCGAAAACGTGGACCATCCGGCGAGGGGGTTTGATTCGAAGAACGTCAGCGTTTCCTCGCGGTTCGAGACGCCGATGTTGAGGTTCAGGTCCCTGGGCCGGGCCTCCCGCAACCGGGAGTGCAGGTGCGGCACCGGCTCGACATTGATGCCGCTCCAGCCGCGATCGTAAAAGTGCTTCGTCACCGAGAACTGAACGGGATCGTTCGCGCCGATGTCGACGTAGAAACCAGACGGCTCGTCGGGAAAGAGCTGGTTCAGCAGAACGTCCTCGCCGTGCTGGGCATAGCTCACATAAGGCATGACCAATTCTCCCCGTTACGCGACGAACCGGCCGTTGCGTCGTTGCCGACGGACCACCAAACAGGGCCCCGGTCGCTCGATCACTCGACCTCGGGACCTCTTCGAAGGTATCGACCGGAACGCCTGTCGGGTTCAGGAAGATTGTGCAGGTTGCCACGTGGCGAAGGTCGCTAGCGGTTCCCGAGGCCCTTCGGGAAGCATCCGCTCAACCCGTCAGCGTCGTCGGGCGCGGATCCCCAGGGCCTTGTACACCAGGCTTCGAGCGTCCAGCGTCGCGACATAAGGCGCTCCGCCGGTCCAGGTTCCCTCGGCGCGCCGATGGCCAACGGCGACGACCCGGATCGAGGCCGCCTGCGCGGCCGCCACGCCAACGGGAGAGTCTTCGAGGGCGATCGCCGCACTTGCCGGGATCGCCAGGTGCTTCAGGGCCAGTCGATAGCACGTCGGATCGGGCTTGACGGCGGACACGTCCTCCTTGGCGACGATCCACTCGAACGCATCGCTCAACCCGGAGGCCGTCAGGACGGTCACGATGTTTTCGCGCCACGATGTCGAGACGATCGCCAGGCGGAAACGATCCCTGAGTTCGGTGATCAGTTCGGTGACCCCCGGATAGAGTCGAGGCATGTCGTTGAGCATGCGGATCGTCAACTCCTGCTTGCGACGGACCCAGCCGTCGACGTCGCCGTCCCTGACTCCCCGATCGGCGAAGATTTCCGCGAGAAATGCCCGGTCGTCCTCCTCGGCCGATCGCGACAGAGCTCGATCGGTACGTCCCAGCCCATCAGGCCAAAGGTTCGCTCCCAGGCGGCGATATGGATGTTCTCGGTGTCGGCGATCACACCGTCGAAGTCAAAGAGGAGGGCCTGGGGGGGCATCGAGCGGTCTCCTTCATCGGTCGAGCGTGCGAGGGGCCGGAGTGTGTCGCGCCCGGAACACGGATTTACCCGGGGCCCACCATTCGATACTATCCGCCGGCGGCCCGCGAGGTGAGCGTGTGCCCGCGCCCTCGGGGCTTGGGCCGTCGCAGCGGATACGGACTCGCGGGCGTCTCCCGATCATGGAGGACGGGAATGCTTCGACTGGCCATCATCAGCACGCCTCGCTCGGGAAACACCTGGCTGCGCCGACTGCTGGCGACGACCTACGAACTTGAGGAACTTGGCGCCTGGCGGTCCCGACGACGTTCCCTGGAACGCGCTGCCGGAGCGTTGCGTCCTCCAGATCCACTGGTATCCGACCGGGCCGTTTCTCGAAAGTCTCCAGCGCCACGAATTCCGGGTGCATGTGCTGGCCCGGCACCCGCTCGACGTCCTGCTCTCGACGCTCCACTTTCTGCGCGCCCACGACCCCTCCGCCTGCGACAAGGGGGCCGATTGCGTCGATTGTCCGATCGTCGGTGTCGCGCCCCGAGACCCGGCCTTCCTGGTTGAGTATGCCCGGGGACGTGGTGGGCGGGACCTTCTATCGTACAGTCCCGCCTGGTGGGATCGAACGGACGTCCTCCGCGTTCGTTACGAGGACCTTGTGGCCGACCCGACCGCCGAACTGAGCCGGATTGTGGCCACGATCGGCGATCCAGTCCGTCGGTCGATCCCCGAGGCGGTCGCCCTCAACTCGTTGCAAAGCTTACGGACCACGTACCCGGGCTGGAAACACCACTTCTGGCAAGGTCGTCCCGGCCTCTGGCGTTCCCTGTTCCTCGCGACCGAGGCCCGGGAGATTGCCGACTATCATGCCGAGGTTTTCGGAACGCTGGGTTACGAATGCGACCCGGACCCTGCACTGACACCGACCGAGGCCGATGCGAACTGGCTACGGCTCGTGGCGGCCTCGACGAAATCGCCGCGACCGTCGCGCGATCGGCGCCACGAGTCGGAGGTTCGGCTCGCCGTCGTGGGATCGCCCCGTTCCGGAAACACCTGGGTTCGCGGCCTCCTCGGCTCCCTTTACGTGGCGGAGGAAATCGCGGTTCGATGCCACGAGGACGTGGACTGGGACAACCTCCCCCCCAGGTTCGTCCTCCAGGTTCACAGCAGGCGTGAGGATGCGTTCCTCGAACGGCTGAGGGACCATCGCATTCGGGTCGTGGTCCCAGCCCGGCATCCTCTGGACGTCCTGATCTCCGCGCTGAACTATTCCCAGTACAACGGAACCCCGCCACGATGGCGGGACGGTTCCGGGAACGAACGGACGTTGCTGGGGGCAACACCTCGCTCTGAGGATTTTCTCGATTTCGCCTGCCGGGCCGACGACCATCGCGGCATTTTGAACTTCAGCCCGGACTGGTGGACGAGCCCCGACGTGTCGCGCGTGCGCTACGAGGACCTCGTCCGGTGCCCGATCGCGACCCTCACCGACCTGGCCGCGACGATCAGCCCCGACATCCGCCGCCCGATCGCCGACGTGATCGACGACCTCCAGATCGACGCGCGGCGGGCCAACCCGGATGTCTGGACCTATCACTTCGGGCTCGGCCAACCCGGGATTTGGCGCCAGTTGCTCACGGTCGACGAGGTTCGGACCATCGAGGAGGCGCAGCGCTCCGTCTTGGACGTCCTCGGATACGACTGCGATCCGGACGAATCGCTCACGCCCCTGCAGGCCGACGCGAACTGGCTCGCGCTCCAGACGCAACTCCTGCGTCGCCACCTCGGGGACGAACGGGATCGACACGCGATGGCCCGCGATTCCCTGGAGCGGATCACCGGGCAACTCGAACAGGCGCATTGCCTGCTTTACGCCGAGTGCGAGGCCCATGAACGGACTCGATTGGCTCAAGCGGGCCTGAAGACTCAGCTCGAACACGTCCACGAACTGCTTTACAATGAGCGCGAGTCTCATCGAATCGCAACGGAACGCGCGTTGAACGTGCGAAGCGACCCACCGTCGCCAACGCATCACGGCACGGTCCCTGGCCGCGTGCGCGTCGCCCTACAGGCTCTGGTCCGTCGCGGGGGACCGGGGCGTTGACACCGCGCCGGGGACGCCCTATGTTTGCGATTCAATCCCCCTTCCACTCGTCAATCTGAAGCCCATCGGGAGAACGCAACATGGCGCGTCCTGTCACTTTGTTCACTGGCCAGTGGGCGGACATGCCCCTGGAGGAACTGGCGAAGAAGGCCCAGGAATGGGGGTTTGATGGAATCGAACTGGCGTGCTGGGGAGATCACTTCAACGTCCGCCAGGCGCTTGAGGATGCCTCGTACTGCAAGGGCCGTCACGATCTCCTGGCCAGGTATGGCTTGAAGTGCTGGGCGATCTCGAACCACCTGGTCGGGCAGGCCATCTGTGATCCGATTGATGGGCGGCACAAGGCGATATTGCCCCCGCATGTCTGGGGGGACGGCGACGCGGAGGGGGTTCGTCGTCGCGCCTCCCAGGAGTTGATGGACACGGCCCGCGCCGCGGCGAAGCTCGGCGTGACGGTTGTCAACGGGTTCACCGGCAGTTCGATCTGGCACATGCTGTACACCTTCCCACCCACCTCGGACGCCATGATCGAGGCGGGGTTCAAGGACTTCGCGAACCGTTTCAACCCGATCCTTGACGTCTTTGGCAAGGAAGGCATCCGGTTCGGTCTCGAAGTGCATCCGACCGAGATCGCCTTCGACATCTACTCGGCCGAGACGGTGCTTGACGCCATCGGCCGTCGGCCGGAATTCGGTTTCAACTACGACCCGAGTCACCTGATCTGGCAGATGGTCGATCCGGTCGAATTCATCCGGGCCTTCCCGGACCGGATTTATCATGTCCACGTCAAGGATGCGGCCCGTACCCTCAACGGTCGCACGGGGATCCTCGGCTCTCACCTGAGCTTCGGCGATCCTCGGCGCGGCTGGGACTTCCGTTCCCCCGGCCGAGGCGAGGTGGATTTCGACGCGATCACCCGGGCCCTCAACCAGATCGGCTACGATGGGCCGCTCTCGATCGAGTGGGAGGACCCCGGCATGGACCGCGAGGCCGGAGCCTCCGAGGCGTGCCCGTTCGTCAAGAAGACCATGAGCTACCAGGCCCCCACCGCCCTCTTCGACTCGGCCTTCGAAAAAGGACAGAAAGCGTCCGCTCAAGCCTGAGCGACCCCGACGCCAGCCCCGATCGAAATCGGTGCGCCCTCCAGTGCCGGGGGCGAGCCGTTTTGAGTTCCGTCACAGGGTCGAAGGGGCTTAACCTCCCGGATTGCCATGGGGAACATCAAGGAAAGGGCCTCTCCCCGATACCATCGACCTGTTGGCCGCGAGACCTGCATGTCCTGGAGGATGGATCGTCGAGAGGGGGCCGATCGTTCGGAGACACGGCTTCCCGACCCGATCGATAATGATAAGTCGAGGGCCAAAGAGGTCTCGTCCGGTCGCAGGCACTTGTGTCAACGGAACTGCGCCATGCTAACAAAAAATCTGACCGTCACGGATTTTGGGGGACCCGCCCGCCTGCTGACGTGATCTGACAAAACGGCCTTGATCCACGATGCACGGAAGGAGGTGGATCATGACCGACGGGACCGTGGCGTAGTCCTCACGAGGGCACCGTAACATCTGCTTGCCCATCTCGGAAGGTTCCTACGCGCAGGCCGTCGACGATCCGGCCGCGTTCCGGCGACTGCTCGACGAGGGCTTCCGAGCGACCCCCGAGCTGTTCCCGCCGGGCTTTGCCCGGGGGCACGAGATGAAGGACGACCGGACGTCGGCCAAGCGGGGGCTGCCGATCCGGCGCATCCGCTTGCGGGACGGCACCGCTTCCAGCGTCCGGCCCTCGTTCCTCATGCCCTCCATGACGGCCCGCGTCGCGGACGTCGAGGGCCCGCTGTTCCCGCGGACCTTCGGCGTCCCGTTCTGGGCCCTGGCACGCGTCTTCGGTCGCGACCCGATGTACTGGTATCGGCTGACGTGCGGCCTAGGGCGCTACAGCGTCGCGGGGGGACCGTGCGGCGGGTCGAGATCCCGATCCATCTCCTGGCAGACGAGCACCACCAGACGATCGACGGCGAGAAGCTCGACGTCGCCACGACCGTCGGCGATGGCTGCATCCTGGGCGCCGAGCCGGCCGCGGCGGCCGGGGACGCCGAGGCTTGACTGCCGCCTACGGCGTCTTCAAAGCCGAGGCCCGCGACGTCAAGCCGGAGTACGCACCGCAGACGGTGAGCGTCGACGGCTGGGCCTCGACGCATCAGGCGTGGCTTACGCTGTTCCCTCTGGTCGTCCTGCTCCGCTGCTTCCTGCACGGCTGGCTGAATGTCCGCAGTCGGGGCAAGCTGAGCGAGTCGTTCCACGAACTCTCGAAGCGGGTCTGGGAGTCGTATCACGCGGCCAGCACCCGTACGGCTCACCCGCCGCCTGCCGGCTCCACTGCCGAGCCTGGGCCTTGCTCGCGAACCTCGCCCCCTGGCACCCGGCGGTCGCGCGGACCATTCAGGGATGGCGTTGCCCCGCCGAACGCCTCAACCGCCATCGCTACCACGACGACTGGCTCCAGAACCTGCTCAGCTCCGCCTCTTTTGGCGGCTACCGCTCGCCTTCCCCCCAAAGTCCGTGACGGTCAGGCGTTTTCGTTTAGGCCCAAAATCGAGCACCGGGCAATGTTGGCAACTCTCAGGGGGTTTGCGTCCGGTCGGTCGCCGGGAGCACGGTCCAACCGACGACGCGGCGGCCCTGGGCGTCGGAGCCGATCAGGCGGACCACCATCGCGGCGCGATGGTGGTCCGGGATCATCCCGAGGTCGATGGCGGCCGAGTTTCGCGTCTCGCCGGGACGCAACACCATTGAGCCGAACGACGTGACGAGGCCGCTCCGGGCGATCTGACCGTCTTGCGATTCGAGATCGCGACGGCCCGAAGCGGGGACCAATGGCCCCCAGGTCATGCCCTTGAGATGAACCTCCGCGCCGATTGCGCGGGCTGTCGCGATGATTCGTTGGGGATTGTGCCCATCCCTGGAGAACCGCGCCGAGAGGTCGAGTGCGGGAAGGTCGGCGGGGAGGGGAATCGCCGTGACCTGTAACGCGGCGTCGGGGGGACCGTCGATCTCTATGTGTAAAGAACGGCAGCCGTTCCCGTCCACGAGCAGGTAACGGCTGGTCGTGCCTGGGGCGCTCGAACACTGTTCCGATCCGTCCGGCACGAGGCGCGACGGGCGGGGACCGGCGAGGAGCCGGCCCTGGTCGGGGACGGCCCCCGGGCGCAGGCCGTCGCGGTACAGGTCGATCGACCAGCGCCGGTAGAGGTCCGGGAAGGAGTGGCCGGTCGCCGTTTCCAGGCTGGCGATGCCTCGTTGCTCTGAGCCAATTAGGCGTTCCAGTAGTCCGCTTCCGAAGTGGTCCGCGCACCAGCGGAGGAAGAGATACGCGCTGCCACGGTGGCCATGACTACGGAATAGATTGGCGGTGTAGTAGTCCGTCACGATCAATTGGTAGCGTTCCGGGGATGCGAGAAACGCGCCGACGCGATGGTCGAGGTTCGATCGGGAAAACCCGTGCAGGTCCTCGACGAGATGAGCGATCGACTCATCGAGCCACGCCTCTTCCTCGGGCGGGAGGGCCCCGCCACGCCGCTGATCGAGGCACTTACGGGAGAATGTGACGGCATGAGCATATTCGTGGGCGAGCACGGTGCGCAGGTAAGCACCGGGTTCGGCTCGCGGATTGAGATAGATCATGTCGCAGCGGTTGCTGAAAGGTTCCCCCAGCGATTCGACGTAGTCCGCGCCCCGGAACAGGCCATCGACGACGTTCTCATGGCCCCCGACGTGATCGAGCCAGGAGGTCAACAGGACGGTGAGCCGACCATCGCCGTCAATGTCGTTCGCCGCACCCCAGAGTCGCGCGGCAGTTGGTTGCACATGAACTTCAAAGGTCGTGATGATGTCCTGAACAACCTTGTCCGGAACACGATCCAGGTCCCGCGCATCGACATAGACCTGGATTCGCGGGCCGAACCCGAAGAGCCGTCCATCGACCGCCAAATAGTTCTCGGGACGCGTCGGATCGCCCGCCCGCACCAGCATCTGAAAGCTCCGCCGGAGTGCCGGGGCCGGTTGCGGGACCGGCGGCGCGGCCGGAGGGGATCGCCGTCCCACGCGGGGCAATTCGACATGCCCCAGCGGCTCGACCACGGTCCCCGCCGGTGATCCTGGTTGTTCCGAGCGGGTGGCCCTCATCCGCAACGGGAACGGGCCGCCTTCGCGAGACAACGACGAGACGACAACGAGCACGTTCCCGGTTCGCTTCGCGACGGGAACGACGAACCTGGCATGACCTTGCGAGACCGGGATGGCCAGCGCCGGCAATGCCGTCCCGTACTTGGTCGCGACGCCGGTCTCGAACTGACTGGCATCGACGCTCGCCAGCATCCCACCCCAGACAAACAGGAGCAGGCCCCCGATTCCGCGAACCTGCCGGCGTCTCGGGAACCGATGATCCATTGCCTGCGGTCCCCACCCAATACGCCCAGCGAGCATGGGAAATCGGCGACACGATGCGCCCGATTCCCCTGATTGGATCGGTTGGGAAGGTTCCGCATCTTGAAACGGACCGGGGGCCGAGCGCGGAAAACCCGGGTTCCTACGCGTGTCAGCCCCGCTGGGTGGGGCGGCACAAACCAGATTGATCTGATCGCTTGCGCCGCGCTGATCTATTCTGTGCCGACTTGTCCCTGTCGCGCCCACTCCTTCAGAGACGGGCGTGCGCGCGGACGGGGATCGCGCGTCGGATCGAGCCAACGCGTTCCAGGTCGATCTCGGCCAGGGCCAGACCGGGGCCGTCCGGCGCGGCGGCCACGACCTGTCCCCAGGGATCCACGATCATCGCATGGCCATAGCTCTCGCGCAGGCCCGGATCATCGTGCCGGCCGTACTGGGCCGGGGCCAGCACGTAGGACTGGGTCTCGATGGCCCGGGCGCGTACCAGCTCGCTCCAGTGGGCCCGGCCGGTCGTCATCGTGAACGCCGAGGGGACACACAGGACCTCAGCGCCGGCACGGACCAGCGCGCGGTACAACTCGCCAAACCGGAGGTCATAACAGATGGACAGGCCGACGGGCCCGAGCGCCGTCCTCGCCACCACGATCTCGTTACCGGACTGGACGGCGTCGGACTCTCGATAACGCACGGTGTCGCTGACGTCGACATCGAAGAGGTGCATCTTGCGGTAGACCGCCAGGGTCGAGCCGTCGGGACCAAACAGGACGCTCGTGTTGCGACAACGGCCCGGTTCGTCACCGGCCTCGTTGAACGAGCCGAGCAGCAGGTGGATGCCGAGCCGACGCGCCAGGTCGGAGAATTGTCGGCAGGTCGGCCCGTCGAGCGGTTCGGCCCGCCGCACCTTCTCCTCGGAGGGCCCGAGAAAGTTCGTGTTCTCGGGGGTCGCGACGAACGCCGCTCCGTATCCGGCGGCCCGCTCGATCAGCGCGCGTGCCTGTAGCCAGTTGCCCGCGACATCGGCGGTCGAGGTCATCTGAACGACACCGCCCAGAAACATCGACGTGGTCCTCCGTTCGGGTCGCCTTGCGAGGCGCGTGGTGAACACGTTGGAACTGCCGGTGGCCCATCCACCGGGCCCGACCAGGGCTCGACCGATCGCGTTGGTCACGACCCGCCGCTCGTCGTGGGCTCCACCTTGATGGGCGGGGACGTCGCCCGCGCGGCGAGGTCCGCCAGGAACTCGACGACTTCCGGCTCGTCCCAGTCGGCCGCGCCGACATAAGCAGCGGCGATCCGGCCCTCCGGCGCGATGATGAAGGTGGCCGGGATGCCCTGGGTGATGTACATGGCCGGCGGCGTGTCGAGCGAACTGAGGATCGTGAGTTTTGTCTCCCGGCCGACGAAAAACTCCTTGAGCGTGTCCACGTCCTCGGCCGAGACGCCCAGGAAGACCACGTCCTTCAACCGAGGGTTCTTGGCCAGGGCCTCGATCGAGGGCATCTCCAGCAGGCAAGGGCCGCACCAGGTTGCCCAGATGTTCAGGAAGATCGTCCGGCCCCGGAAGTCCGATAATTGCACCTTGTTCCCGTCGAGGTCGTCGAGGCTCCAGCGGAAACTGGCCTGGCCCAGAAGCGGGTCTCTCAGGATCGGCGATTGCGGCTCGGGGCGCGTCGGCCCGAAGAACACCAGGTAGCCGATCCAGAGGACAACCAGGCCGGCCACGACGTACCAGACCGCTCGGTCGCCGCCACGGCGAGGCGGCTCGTCTTCCGGAGGGATCGCCAGATCGTCGGGTGTCATCGTCATGCCTCGTCTCGTCATTCGCGCTCGCCACGAGTGGCGGCGACGGGGGCCAGCAAGTTCTCGACGGGAGCGTAGTCGTCGGTGAGGATGATGCCCTGCGAGCGGACCTTCAGGGCCTCCATGTCCCTGGGGCCGTAGGGCTTGAAGAACGTCTCGGATTCCGCGTACGGTCCGCCCAGGTCGCTGAGTTCCAGGTCGTCGATCCAGCGGCCGAGGTCCGCCTTCGAGGCCACGACGACGAACGTCTCGCGCAGGCCATTGCCGGGTGGTTCCGTGGTCCCGAAGACGTAGAGATGCGGGAACGTCTCCCGGGCCGTCTCGACCCAGGCGCCCAGGAACCCGCCCTTGTTGCGTGCCGCGGCGACCGCCTCGTCGGCGTTCTCAGGAACGCCCTCCACCTTATCTCGAGGATTCCTCGCGTGCCGTCTCGTCCGACTGGTAGATGTCGATGATGTTGATCATGTAGATGCCGTCGTCCTTGAGCATTCCGGCGATCATCTCATTGAACTCGCGAGTCGTCAGGTGCCAGGGGACGGAGAAGTCGTTGAAGGCGTCGCCGAAGACGATGTCGTACTTCTTCTTGCCCTGGTAGCGCCGCTCGACGAACTGCCGGGCGTCGCCCCAGACGGTGTGGATCCGACCGGGCCTGTCGGCATCGACGTCGCTGGTTCCACTGGGCAGGGCATCCTCCAGGCCGAGGGCGATGTGGTTGGCCCGCGTCACGGCGGGGTCGATCTCGGCGATGTCCGAGCTCGTGCCGGGGTAGGAGTGACGCAGGTAGCGGGGGAACGTGTAGGAGCCACCGCCGAGAAACAGAACGTCCAGGGGCGATTCGGTCGGGTCGCTCGGTGGTTTCTTGCGATCCATGACCCCCTGGGTGACGAGTGCGTAGATATGCTCGTAGTCGTAGTCGAGCTGTTCGGGACGTCCCAGGATGAAATAGCCGTGGATCAGATTATCGAGCACGAGCGTCCGACGCAGCGTGTCACCATATTCCTCGTTTTCAACCTTGATGTAGTAATAATTGCTTTCATCGATGTAGGCCACGTCCGTTTCGGGGTCTCCCGATCGCTCGCGGATGCCCCAGGCGATCCCCTGCTTTTCGAGCCAGGGCACCGGCAAAAACGCGATCACGCAGAGGCCGAGCGGGATGCCGGCCCAGAGGGCATGAAAGACGCTCCCCAGGTAGGTCGCCGCCAGGGCCAGCAAGGTTGCCAGGGCCAGCAGCATCCCCTTGGTGCCGAGCACGCTGATCAGCAGGAACCCGGACAGGAATGTGCCCAGGATGCTGCCGACCATCCCCCAGGCGTAGACCTGGCCGATCGCCGAGCCGGTCCGATTGGTGCCGCGAAGCCGGTCCACCGCCAGCTTCGCCACGACGGGGCTGACCGTCCCCATCGCGACCGACGGCACGAGGAACGTCAGCGCCGTGAAGACCAGCACCCGAAACCACCACGGATGGCCGTACCACACCG
Source organism: uncultured Isosphaeraceae bacterium (assembly GCA_963779675.1). GTDB lineage: Bacteria > Planctomycetota > Planctomycetia > Isosphaerales > Isosphaeraceae > CAVZZM01. The sequence goes on along the minus strand of CAVZZM010000003.1, from coordinate 1,165,305 downwards.
AGGCCATTCGTAGAAACGAATCCGACTCCAGCGGGCGATCCTCCGCGGGGAAGAGGTAGGCCACCGTGTGCTGGAACAGCCAGTCCGGTGGCTTGTCGGCCACGAGGACGAAGGCCGTCAGGATCGAGGCGGCCAGGAACAGCCAGCTCGCGTGTCGCTCGCTGAGGATCCGGTCGGCGAACTTTCCCCCGAGGTAGTTCCCCACGCTCAGCCCGCCCAGCAGGACGGCGATCACGCTCGTCCAGCCGTAAATGCTCGACCCGAGATAGCGCGTGACCATCCGCCCGGCGACCATCTCCAGCGCCATGAACGCCAGGCTCGCCAGGAAGGAGAGCAACGCCAGGTCCGCCAGGCTCGGCGATCACCATCGTGTCGCGCGGGCCGGCGAACGGGACCGCGGCCCCGGCCTCGTCGACCGCCGGCGGCTTCGAGAATTCCGCGCGCAGACGACGCACCGAGTGGACCGCCACCACCAGCGCGAGGACGTGTCCGATCAGCGTCACCACGTTGATCGCCGTCGAACCGACCTGCAACGTCGGGATCACCTGCCCCGTGGCCCCTTGCAGCGCCGGGCCAACGGCAAGGAACAACGCCGCCAGCACGCAGAGGAGCCCCGCCGTCCAGCCGCCCAGGAACGCGGCGGCGAGCAACGCATAGGCCGCGCCGACCAGGGTGACGATCGTCGAGGTCGAGGCGAGGTAGAACAGGTAAAAACCCGCGATGAGCGTACCGACGATCGAGCCGACCGCCCCCATCATGTAGACGTCTCCGAGCGCCGAGCCGGGGCGTTTGGAGATCTCGACGGCCCATTTGGCGACGACCGGGCCGATCATGCCGAGCACCGTCGCCGGCACGAGGAAGTCGATGGTGACGACGAACGCGGTCCGCAGGTTCCAGGGCATCGCGCCGAGCCCCGGCGTCCTGCCGACGATGGCGTTGACCCACAGGCAACCCAGCACCAGGGCCGCGCCGAGCCCATAGAGCGGCCCGATCGCCCGGAAGGGGTCGATGCGGTCCGCCAGCCGCCCGCCGAGAACGTTGCCGAGACAGATCCCTCCGAGGATCACACCGATGACGCTCGTCCAGACGATGAGCGAGCCGCCGACGTGTTGCGCGACCAGACGGCTGGCCACCAGTTCCAGGACCATGATGCACAGGCTGCTGAAGAACGCGAGGGCGTAGGGCAGCGGGCGAATCGCTCGGCCATTCATGCGGCGGGAACTCCTCGGAACAGGTCGTGTCGGGCCGTGGACTTGCGCGGGAAGGCTCCACGATATCCCACCCCCGAAACAGCGGCAACGGGCCGGCCCATGATGCGTCCCGGCAACGCGACCGGGCCAGGGCGTTTTGACACCCCGCGCGACGCGAACTAGGGTTCTCGCGGCCTGTCGATATCGGCCGCCAGCCGAGTCCTCGACGACCTCAACACGAGACCGCACCACGACGACGGACAGCAATCGGAGCCGCGATCATGGAGAATCGCCTCGCAGCGAACAACTCGGAGGGACGGACCTGGATCATCGCCGGTCTCGCCGGGGTGGCGACCTGGCTGGGGCTCCTCGCCGGCTGGAATGTCTCGCTCGTATTGCTGGCGGCGATTGGCGTCCCGTCGGTCGTGTTCATGCTGCTCGGGCGGTTCTCGACGCGAGGCGTGATCGTCGGCGGCATCGCGGTGCTACTGGGCGCCTCGACGCTCGGGGCCGGTGCGAGCCCCTCGACCATCGCCTGGGCGGACGCCGCGCTGCTCGCCGCGATGGTCCCTGTCGCCCTGCTGGGGGCCTCGTGGGCCGATGCCATGGCGCCGATGCCGATCGCGAAATCGACGGAGAGATCGCTGGAAGACGTCCCGGTCGACCCGGCGGGCCAGTGGATGACCGTCGTCGTGACCGGACGCGGCCGGGCCCCGGGATCGGCAAGACGTCACGCCTTCCCACCCTCCCCCGCAACGATCCGGAACGTCGGCGACTGTCCCGACTCTTCGAGAAGTCACACGAGCTCGTCGGCTCGGGCTCGGAGAAGTGAGGATGACGAAGGGGACTATCTCACGAGCGGCGGACAGTCGCGGACAATTTCACTGGTTGACAGAACCGCAGTGGGTGACCCCTAACTCAAGACAACCTATCAGTTTGCTACCGAACGTCCCCGCGACACGGGTCAGCCAACTGTCCGCAGTGTCCACCGACTCTCAACCCGCCTGTGAGACAGTCCCGACGAAAGGCTGCATTCCGATTCCATAAAGTCTCTTCCGCACGCTGGATAGGGAGCCGAAACGACGTCGTTTGCCAGGCTGGACTGAATACAGGATTGCTCTCGCGCTCAATACTCGGACAATGGAAGGTCAAGACGACCGGTCATCGGCGGTTCGGTCGCGTATGAGAGCCTTCTGTAACCCCCCCGGCCATGATTCTTTGTGTCACGCTGAATCCCTGTCTGGACAAGACGTTATCCGTCCCCCCCGGCGCCCCGGCGACAACGTCCGGGGCACCTCCGTGCGCGAGGTCGTCGGCGGCAAGGGGAACAACGTGGCGCGGGCGTTGAAGCGGCTCGGCCGCACGCCGCGCCCGGTGATGTTCCTGGGCGGCCCCCTCGGGCCGCGCTGCGAGTCGCTGTTGAGGGAGGATGACGGCCTGGAGCCCCTGGTGACGCCGACGCGGGCCTCCACCCGCATCATCACCACGGTCCGCACGGAAGGCACCGACGACCAGACCGCCTTCTTCGACCCGGATCCGGTGATCACCGACGAGGAGTCCGCGGCGCTCTACCATCGGGTCGAGGGGGCATTGACGTCGGAAGAGGTCGAGCTGATCACCCTGTCCGGCTCCAGCCCGTCGAATACGACTGACGGCCTGTACTCCGACCTGATCTCGCTGGCGAAGGGCCGCCGCATCCCGGTGTTCCTCGACACCTACGGCCCGGCGCTCGACGCCATCTGGGGCTTCTGGCCGGACGTCATGCAGCTCAACCGTCGCGAGGCGTGCCTCCACCTGAAGAAGTCGCCCAGGGACGTGAGGGACGACCACATCCTCGCCATGCTCGACGACTGGTCCCGCCACGGCGTGGGCCTGGGCATGGTCACCGACGGCCCGGATTCGGTGCTCATCCAGGCCCGGGGCCAGTCGTATCGGGCGACCCCGGCCGATGTCGAGGTCGTTAACCCGATCGGCTCCGGCGACTGCGCCCTGGCCGGCCTGGCCGACGCCTGGCTCCTGGGCCTCGAACCGAAGGCGATGATCCGCCACGCCCTCGCCTGCGCCGCGGTCAACGCCGCGGTCTGGGACGCCGGCGCCCTCGACGCCGAGGAGGTCCGCCGCCTGGCCGAGACCATCGAGATCGAGCCCATCGACCGCCCCGAGCCGAACGCCGGCCCCTCGATGCTCGTCCGCAAGACGGATCGCCGTAGGCGTTGAGGACCGGCGGAATAGCGAGCCTCCGGCATGTCGTCTCGTCGAACCGAAACGAACGTGCGGGTCGTCCTGGGTGTCTTGTCCCTGGCACGATTTCTCTCGATGCGGGAGGAGGACTGATGGCCCTTTCACTCGACCTGCCCCCGGAACTGGAGGCCCGCCTCCGTGACGAGGCCGCCCGGCGCGGTCGCGACGTCGCCGATTTCGCCCGGTTCCTGCTGGAGTGCTCGCTCCGGGTGCCCGGCTCGCCACCAGCGCCGGAGCGGCCGTTTTACGAGACGGCGACCGACGAGGAGTGGCTTCGGGAGTTTCATGACTTTCTCGAAGAGTTCCGCGACAACGACGCTCCTCCCATTCCCCTGGAGGCCCTGCGGCGCGAGAACATCTACGAGGACCGGGGGCTGTGACCACTTATCTCGTCGATACCAACGTCCTACTGCGCTGGGTTCAGCCCGCGGCACCCGAGAACCCTCTGGCCGTCGCGGCGATCGACGCCTTGCGAGCCGGTGGCGATGTCCTCGTCATCACGCCCCAGAACCTGGTCGAACTCTGGAGCGTCGCTACGCGCCCCGCTTCTGCCAACGGCCTGGGCATGACCCCGGCGATCGCCGACAGCATGGCCCAGCGCGTGGAACGGCTCTTCCCGCTCGTCCCGGACGGCCCTCAGATTCATCACGAATGGCGTCGGCTGGTCGTCGCCCACGCCGTGCAGGGTCGTCAGGTCTTCGACGCCCGGCTCGCCGCCGTGATGATCGTTCACGGCATCTCCCACATCCTGACCTTCAACGACGCCGATTTCCGCCGATACCCGCAAGTCACCGCCCTGAACCCCGGCAACGTGTTCCCGACGACGCCCTGATCGATCTCCGGTCTTGTAGGTCAGGCTTCCGCCTGACGGAGTGCATGGAGGATAGAATCCCCGTCAGGCGGAAGCCTGACCTACAAGACGAAAGACGGCCCGCTGTCGGGCAAGCTGGCGAATCAGGCCGAAGTCTCAGAACGTGTGAGATGCGTTCGACTCGGCGTTGGATGAGTGGAGCGACCGTTGCGCCGATCTTCGTCGGGTGGGTCAGCGCAGTGCAACTCACCGACTCGCTGGTAGGTCTGCGCCGAGCTTCGTAGGGTGGGTCAGCGCAGCGCAACCCACCGATTCGCTGGTGGGTTGCGCTGCGACGGCCCACCCGACAAGAACCGTCTCACACATCTTAATCAGCGGAACCCTCCGCCCATGCCGCCCATGCCGCCCATATAGGCTCTCGGGGAACCCGCCCGGTGGGACGACCCCATATCCCGGTACGGCCCCCGTGCCACCTGGCATCCTCATGCCGGCCTCCTCGGCGAAGGTGGTCGATTGGGGGCTCCCGATGATGAGGACGCGCTCCTTGACGATGTAGTTCAGGCCAAGTTGCTGGAGCAGCAGTCGCAAGCTCGTCTTGAGCAACACGCCGCTCAGATCCATGGTCACGGGCGATGTCATGGTGACCTCGGTTTCCGCAACATGGGCTCCCTGCTGCCCTTCAGGCTCTGCGGATCGATGTAGATCGGGGATGCCTCCAGGCAGCTGCGGGCTCGAGGTCGACACATGGATGTACTTCAAGACGTCCTCCAGGGGCGTCTCGTTAGGGAACGGCATCGCGAGTGGTTTTTCCAGCGCATCGAGGATTTCCTGAGTCACCTCGTCGATGTCCGCGCGAGTCGCATCGGCGACGTCTGGCGGGGCCTGGGTTCCACCGGGGGCGAGCCCTCCTTTTCCCTCAGCCTCCTTGACGACGACTTCACCCGATTCGGAAATGGTCGTCGTCCCCGGCGGCTGGCTGAACTCCTTTCCGGCCTCCGCCTCGGCGACCCAGAGCTTCGCCTCGGCGACGTAGTAGTCGAGGATGGCGGGGTTAGCCGAAGCCGCGAATGACTTCTCCGAAGTCGGGACGATTCGCCATTAGCATCGATCACCGTGTAATGCTCGATGAGCTTGCGACGGAGCCGCTCCATGCGTTCCAGATGGCCCTGGTAAGCCTCGACCTTCCCGACTGCGGATGAGTCGAGTTGAGCCTCGACCAGATCGAGCGAGGCGTCTCGGACTCCTTGGATGTCTCTGAGACGAGATCGAGATATGGGACAAAATATCTTCGAATGTCCGTCTGGCGATTTCGACGCGGGCCGCGAGCCATCTCGGCGCGGGCGCTGGCGATCTCGGTGTTCGTCGGTTTCGCGTCGGGCTTCGTCGCGGCCTCGGATGTTCTGGCCGGCGCGGGCCTGGCCCGGGGCCGATCGTCCGGCTTCGCATCGTCCTGGATCGCATTCGTCCCGACGCCGGTGGCGAGCAGCCCCAGGGCCGTGACCACGGTGGCGATCAACTTCGCTGGGATCAGGAACATGGCTCGGGAAACCTCCTTCGCCGTGGCGACCGCCGACGCCGAGGCCAACCCGGCGGCGACGGTCGCCCCTCCCGCCGCGAGGCTTGTCGCGGCGCGGACCGTGGACAGGAGCAAGACGGGGGGCACCGCCGCCGAGGCGTCGGCCGCCAGGGTCGCGGCGACGGCCCCCGCGGTGGGGGCCAGGCCGCGGCGGGCCAGGCGGTCGCGGAGCAGGTCGCGGGCGCGGCTCTGCCGTCCCTTGACCGTCCCGACCGGCCAGCCCAGCCGTCGGGCGGCCTCCTCGTGGGTGTAGCCGCCGAGGTCGCAGAGCACGATCGGCGACCGGTATTTCGCCGGCAGGCGGATCAGCTCCTCATGCAGCGCGGGGCCGAGATCGTCGGGCGTCGGTTCGTGGCTGGGCTCGTGGGCGGCCATCGCCTCGCCCCCCTTCTCCCGCTGTTGCCGGCGCCGGCGTTTCGACCGGATACGGCGGGCGACCCGGTGGGCGACCCCGTAAAGCCAGGGGCCGAGCCGGTCGCCATCGCGGATCGAGGCCGCCCGCCGCACCAGGACGAGGAACGTCGCCTGGAAGGCGTCGTCCACGTCGTGCGGCGTCGTCCAGCAGGCGACGGCAGACGCCCCGCACCATCGGGCCGTGCCGGACCACGAGCGCCTCGAAGGCCGCGTCGTCCCGGCTGGCGACGAACCGGGCCAGCAACTGCCTCTCGGTCAGTCCCGAGACGGTCCCGTCCCCGAACAGCCGGTTGATCTGGCTCAGCGCGGTCCCGATGCCCGCTCTCGCCATCGTCGCGCCCTCTCCTCCCCTCCCGTCACACGGTCCTCGCCCTCATACTGCCGACAGGGGGCCGTTCGGTTACAGAATTCTCGTGAAGATTGGAACGCATGGTTTGCGTGCCATTCTATTGGGTTCCGCGTGTCGTGCGAGACATCAAAGGCTTTGCAGGTCAGGCTTCCGCCTGACAGGCGTTTGGCAGATGGAAGTGAAGATGTCAGGCTGAAGCCTGACCTACGAAGAAATCGGAGGCAACCTCCTGGACGCGCATGGAAACGCCCCGGGCGACCTTGGGGTCGACCGGGGCGGAGCGTTGCGTTCTTGAGAGTACGAAGCCATCTCAATCAGGGGACCAGGCCGCCGCCGCCTCCCCCACCGTTGTTGCACGTCTCGATGTTGATCTGCCCGTCGTGGGCCGAGCCGGAACCTTGCTTGATGTAGCGGACGACGGTCCAGCTATAGTGATTGTCCAGCTCGTAGTTCGACGTCACCGGGATGCCGTCGAGCCGGGTGATGACGTCCCCGATCGTCAACCCGAGCTGGCTCAGCGGCGAGCCGTAGTCCGGGTACGAGACGAGCCGGGCCACTGTGTACGTTCCGCCGTAGGCCGGCAGATAGGTCGGCTGGACAACGAACTGGGCCTTCAACTTCGGTGAATAGTAGCCGTTGGTCGCCACGTAGGCGGCTGTGTCATCCGCCTTCGACGACGTCGGGGTCGCCACCAGGCCCGCCACACCCAGAACCGCCGCAACTCCCAGCGTGATCATCGCGTTCCGCATGATGCACCTCGTGTTTTTTGAGTCAACCAGGTCATTCCGGGTCGATCGCTCCGGGCCACTTTGGCCCGTTTTGTTTTCGCGATCCGTAACCCTCTGCCCAGTAACTCAGAAACCCGAGGCGGAACGTGCAATGGTGGGGGCAAATTTTCTCGAATGTGGAGGGAGTCGAGCGTCAACCTCAAGGCAGGGCCGTTACCGAACGAACCCGACGCGGCCGGTGATCTGGGTTTCGGCGACCTCGATGGCCTTGAGCATGGCCCTGGCCTTGTTGATGGTCTCCTCGTACTCGTCGGCGGGGACGCTGTCGTAGACGACGCCGCCGCCGGCCTGGACGTAGGCGATGTCGCCCTGGAGGACGACGGTGCGCAGGGCGATGCAGGTGTCCATGTTCCCGGTGAAGTCGATGTAGCCGACGGCCCCGCCGTAAGGCCCGCGGCGGGTCGGCTCCACCTCGTCGATGATCTGCATCGCCCGGATCTTCGGGGCGCCGGAGACGGTGCCCGCGGGCAGGCCAGCCCGCAGGGCGTCGAAGGCGGTCATGCCCTCGGCGCAGTCGGCCGACGACGTTCGAGGTGATGTGCATGACGTGGGAGTAGCGCTCGACCTTCATCAGCTCGGTCAGCCGCACGGTGTCGCGCTCGGCGACCCGCCCCACGTCGTTGCGGCCGAGGTCCACCAGCATGATGTGCTCGGCCCGTTCCTTCTCGTCGGCCAGCAGTTCGGCGGCCAGTTTCTCGTCCTCGTCGTCGTTCAGGCCCCGGCGGCGGGTCCCGGCGATCGGGCGGATCGTGACCATGCCGTCCTCGACGCGCACCAGGATCTCCGGCGAGGCGCCGATCAGGTGGAAGTCCCCGAACGGCAGGTAGAACATGAACGGGCTGGGGTTCACGATCCGCAGGGCGCGATAGATGTCGAACGGCTTGGCCGTGGTCTTGCACCTGGAACCGCTGGCTCGGCACGACCTGGAAGATGTCGCCCGCCTTGATGTACTCCTGGCACTTTCGGACGACGCCCTCGTACGCCTTCCGGGTGAAGTTCGACTCGGGCCGCAAGGTCACCGGCCCCGACGTGTCGATGTCGATCAGGCTGAAGTCCTCGTGCGGCCGGGTGAGCCGATCGACCAGGTCGTTGACCCGTTCGGCGGCCCGCGAGTAGGCGTCGCCGGGGTCGATGTCCGGCCGGCAATGGGCATGGGCGACGACCAGGACGGTCTTGCGGATCAGGTCGAAGATCACCATCCGGTCGTAGAGGGCGAACAGCATGTCGGGCAGCCCGCGGTCGTCGGGCGGTGCGTCGGGCAGGTCCTCGACGTAGCGGACGGCGTCGTAGGAGGCGAACCCGACCGCGCCTCCCAGGAACCGGGGCAGGCCCGGCACCTGAACCGCCCGGTAGCGGTCCAGGAGCTTCTGCAGCTCGCGGAACGGGTCGTCGCTCGTGAAGGTCGTCCCGGCCCCAGGGGCGTAGGTCCAGGTCAGAGTCGACCTGGTTGCCGTCGGGCCTCGAAGCGGAGGAACGGCTCGGTCCCGAGGAAGCTGTAGCGGGCGATCTTCTCGCCCCCCTGGACGCTCTCCAGCAGGAACGACGGGCCGGGCCGCTCGATGCGGCGATACGCCGAGATCGGCGTCAGCCCCTCGGCGTTGAGCTGCCGGTAGACCGGGACGCAGGTCGCCTCGCCGGCCAGCTTGCGGAACTCCTCGAAGGGAGGATGATGGAGGCCCATGGCGAGTTCTCGGCTCGGAGGGTTCGAACACGGCCGGACACGGATTGCCGGACGAGGCCGAGCCCCACCCAACGGAAGCCGAACCGCCCGATCAACTTGAGACCGAAACGGGCCGCCACGCCGCGGTCCTCGACCCGACTCGCATCGTTCCGACAGCTCAGGGAGTCGATGGGTTCGCGGCCTCAACGATCCCCAACGGGCCCAAACCCCGGCTTCCCGGTGGCGAGCGTTTCGACCGTCAGCCGGGCCGGAACATGTTATCAACGCGCGGGACGACCGACAAGGCGGTCGGCCGATGCGCCTTCGACGATCCGGCCACGCCCTCTCGCCCGGCGCACGCAGGCGGACTCCGCCGAACCGAACGACGTTCCACGGTATTCCCAGGCGTTCACCATTCCTTGACACCGATTCGGGTGGCCATTACAATGGAATTCGCGAATGCACCCGGGCGAGTCCCTCGATCCTGAAGTGATTCCCCCGGACCATCCTGGGCCTATTCGGACTCTCCACACGACATGCTTGGTTCCCGTCGCCAGGGCGAGCGGTGGGTTGGATTGCCATGAAATGCCAGAAGTGTTCGAAGCCGGCCACCTACCACATCACCGATATCGAGCGTGGTAAGCCGCGCGAGTTCCACTTTTGTGACGAGCATGCCCGGGAACATCTCGACCCCTCGCGCGAGTCGGCCGAGTCGATCGCGATGGGCAAACTGGCCGAGGGTCTGATCAAGGGGTCGTCGACTTCAGGACGCGAACCGACACTCGTGGACAAGAAATCCTGTCCGTTCTGCCAGATCACCTTCCTGGAGTTCCGGAACTCCGGCCGCCTGGGTTGTCCCCACGACTACGAAGTGTTCCGCGACGAGTTGTTGCCCCTGCTGGAGAACATCCACGACGAGACGCGTCATTCGGGGAAGGTTCCGCGTCGAGCGCCCCGCGGCAGCCAGCGTCAGACAACTCTGATTCAGCTGCGTAACGACCTGAAGCGAGCCGTCGCCGCCGAGGACTACGAGACGGCCGCCCGGATCCGCGACCAGATCCGGGGCCTCGAGCAAGAGTGAACCGCAGCATCCCGATCCCGAGGCACCCCGCCGCGGGCAACCGTCTAGACTCGCCTGTGGCCCTTGCCGACCTGCTCGATGTGGTCGCCAGCTCGGCCGGGCCCCGATCGAAGGCCGCTACCCTTGCCGATCTACCGATGACGTGCCAGCGCTGCGGGGACGAGGCGACTGTTCACCTGACCGAGACGGTCGATGGCCGTGTGCGCGAGATGCATCTCTGCGGGCCCTGCGCAAGAAGTCCGGCATGTCTCTGAACGAGCCGCCTCCCGCCCTGGACCTTGACTCCGTGCTCCAGAGCCTGATCACGGCCCATGTCGGCGAGCTGGTCGGAGACCTCGCCCGACTGGCGTGCCCCGACTGCGGCACCAAGTTCATGGAGTTCCGCATCAACGGCCGATTGGGGTGCCCGAGTGATTACGAAGTCTTCGGGCCCGGCCTGCTTCCGCTGCTTCGACGGGCCCACGGCGCGACCCGTCATGTCGGCAAGGCGCCGCGTCGACGGCGGATCGCCGCTTCGCCACGCTTGCGAACTCGAGCCCGACTTCGCGAGGCGATCCGCCGCGAGGATTACGAATCGGCCGCGCGGCTCCGCGACGAGCTTCGCCAGGAGGACCCGGACGCATGAATCTCGATGACCTGACCCGCACCTCCGGCGAATGGCTCCGTGGAACCGGGCCGGACTGCGATATCGTGCTGAGCTCCCGGATCAGGCTGGCACGCAACCTGGCCGATTTCCCGTTCATCAACCGGGCCAGCCGGGGCGAGAAGGCCGAGATCGAGGCCCACATTCGCAACGCCCTGACCGAGGCCGATGAGACCCTGGAATACCACGACGTCAACGCGCTGAACCCGCTCGATCGCCAGTTCCTCGTCGAGCGTCAGCTCATCTCCCGGGAACTGGCTGCGTCGAAGGGCCCTCGGGGTGTCGCCATCGGCCCCGAGGAGAACGTCTCGATCATGGTCAACGAGGAAGACCATTTGCGGATCCAGGTCATGCATTCCGGTCTCTCGCTGCCGGACGTCTGGGACCGGATCAATCGCCTCGACGACCGTCTCGAGGAACGCTTGACCTATGCCTTCAGCCCGCAGCTCGGATACCTGACCGCCTGCCCGACCAACGTCGGCACCGGCATCCGCGTGGGCGTGATGCTGCATCTTCCGGCGTTGGTCCAGACCAAGCAGATCGACAAGGTCTTCCGCGCCTTGCACAAGATCAACCTGGCCGTGCGGGGCCTCTACGGAGAAGGCACCCAGGCGTTCGGGGATTTCTACCAGATCTCGAACCAGCAGACGCTCGGAAAGAGCGAAACCGAGCTGATCCGCAACCTCTCGGACGTGGTCCCGCAGATCATCTCCTACGAACGAACCGCGCGACAGGCCCTCCTGAGCGAACGTCGGCAGCACCTGCACGACCAGGTGAGCCGGGCGTATGGCGTGCTGAAGACGGCCCATACGATCTCCAGCGAGGAAACCATGCACCTGCTCTCCAGCGTCCGCATGGGGATCAATCTCGGCCTGATCGATGATCTGGAGATCGCTCACGTCAACGAGCTGTTTATCCACACCCAGCCGGCACACCTGCAAAAGATCCAGAAAGTCTCCTCGGACGTGGACGAGCGCAACATGGCCCGCGCCGCCTACCTGCGAAACCGGCTTTCCAACGGGCGGCCCGAGGAAGACGAGTAACGCCCATCGGCAGCGCGACAGGTTGGATAAGGGACGTTCCACGGGCCCAGTGGGCTGGCGGATCCCCCATGCTTGACGGCTTCGACCTCGATCCCTACATCGTTCTGGGCATTCCCCGAGGCGCGACGGCCGAGCAGGCCCGCGACGCCTTCCGACGCAAGTCGCTGAAACACCATCCCGACACGGGCGGCGACGAGTGGGCCTTTCGGATCGTCGTGCGGGCCTACCAGGCCCTCAGCGCGAACGCTCCCATAGAGGAGGAACCTCTCGCCCGGTCGAAAGCGTCGTCAGAGGGCTCGCCGATGATCTCCACCGGGGCGATTCGACCCGAATGGCCCCGCCCCCCGGCGCGACCTGGAGCCCCATCCGACCGGGCGCCGTCGATCGCGGCGTCGAACGGTCCCGCCTGGTGCAGGTCGAGATCGTCTGGAAGAAATACGAAGCGGGTGACGTGTTCGCGCTGCTGGATGGCCGTTCCCGCGACCGCCAGCTTGGTGGGTCACTCACCATGTTCTGGCCCGATCCCGCGTTGCCCGACGACCCGAGGTCCCTGCCATTCGCCGATCGCATCCTCCTGGCCCTCAATGCCGGGTTCGACGAGGTCCGCTGTCGCCCCCAGACGCTCTCGGCCCGCTCTCACATCGAATCCGGCCGCTTCGAGGCCTGGCTTCGAGTATCCCTCCGGGCCGGTGGCTCACCAGGCGTTCAAGAACCTCCATACTGGTCTCCGCGCCCGCGGGCTCGGGGTCAACCAGTGGACGCGGACCTTGACCATTCCGCGAGAGTCACCCCGTTGAGCGTCGCCTGGGACGCCCCGGCTCAACGAGGTTCTCGGCCCCGGAGAACGCTTCGGTAGATCTCGGCCACCTCCCTTCCCATGCGATCCCGGGCATAGCGTGCGATCGCCGTCTGTCGGCCCATCGTTCCGAGACGTTGCCGACGCTCCGGATCGCCGACGAGGCCAACGATGGCATGGGCCAGTTCGTTCGGGTCGACCGGCGGGACCCCGATGGCGTCCACGTCCTCGTTGAAGAGTTCGACGGCGCCACCGGCCCTCGACACGATCGTCGCCCGTCCGCAGGCCATCGCTTCCGCGATCGTCCGGCCGAACGGTTCGGGCTGAGTACTCGCGTGGACGACAACGTCCAGCGATCGGTAGACGTCGGCGGTGTTCGACTGCAACGGGACGAAGGCAACCCGGTCCTCGACCCCCAGATCACGCGCCATTGCCTGCAGCTCGTCACGTTGAAACTGGGAACCCCGGGTCTTGTAAATCGGCCCACCGACAATGTAGGCGCGCATCTTCAGGTCGCGAGGAAGACACGACAAAGCGCGAAGAAACAGGTCCTGGCCCTTCCAGCGCGCGTAGGTCGCGACCAGGCCGACGCGCACCGTTCCGTCGGGAGCCTCCGGCACGCCCGCGAGCCGGTCGAGCCAGGGGCCATCCCCGGGACCCGGCGAGAAGAACTCCGTGTCGATCGCGTTGTACACGACCGTCACCGGCACGCCCGGCAAGACGGTCTCGGCATCGCGGCTGACGGCCTCCGAGATGGCGATCGCATGGGCGGCTTTTCCCGAGATCCGTCGGAGCACCTTCGACATCAGGATTCGAGGCCCATAGAAGTCATGCACGTGCCAGACGACCGGCACCCCGCGCGGGGCGGCCCGGGCGAGCAGGATGTGGGCCTTGATACCGTTCGAGTGGATCAGGTCGGGTTGCAGGTCCAGGAGCCTGGAACGCAGCGCGGTCGTGTATCGGCGGACTTCGAACATCGTCGGTAGGGCGTGCCTGGAGAGATCAACCGCGGCACGCACCTTGCCCCGATCCCGCAAGGCGGAGTCCCCCAGGCTCGCGATGACCTCCGGCAGCGGCAATCGATGAACCGTGACACCGCATGCCTCGGCCCGCTCGGCCAGAGGTCCGTCCGAGGCCGCGAGGATCAGATGTTGTTCAAGGCCGGGCAGCGCCGCCGGGAGCGACGCCATGAGGTCGAGAAGGATGAATTCCGCGCCACCAAGTTGACTCATGGGATTGATGAAGACGACCCGCATTCCTTCCCGTGTCCCCGCGCAAGGCTCTCGGAAAGGTTCTCCGAGGCGATTTGTGAGCCCGTCTCGGGCGTGGTTTTCGGGCCGTGGTGTGGCCAGACGCAACGCGGCGTCTGCCTCGGTGGAACGCTCCAGGTTCCCGACCGGGGCGCACCGCGCCTGGCCCCGGCTACCCGGCCGATACCAGTTTCCTCAGGATGGCGCCGAGGCGTTCCGAGACGCCTCCTAGTATGGTCGCGTCCGTGGCGATTGTCACTCCCGAGTCCCTTCCAACGAACCCGGATGAACCGGATCCACTCCCGTGACCGTTCGAGTTCGCCCGGATCAGTGACCCTTTCGTCGGGTGGGGACGGCGGCGGAATTTATCGTGGGTCTCGACCCGGACGGAGCCCCGAATCGCTCGTGATGATTCTCGGTTCTTGATCCGTGCTTGACTCCGGCTTGATCGCATTGCCGCCCGCACCCCTGGCCGCTTCAGAGATGGGCGCCCTGGTAGGTTCTTCGAGAACGGCCGGAACGTCCTCGTGAGTCCGTTCCACTCCCGCAGCGTCGAGGAGGGACAGCGCCTTCCGGTCGAAGATCCGTGGCAGGACGATCAAGCGGAGCGGCACCAGGAGCCCGATGAGCAACGGGAACAGGATGCCGGCCGGGCTGGCCTTCACCACCCAGAGGATCGCCAGACACAGGGCTTGAATCATCGTGTAGGAATGGACGCTCCAGATCGGCAGCTTGCGGATATAGTGCGTCGGCGGGTAAAGGGCCGGGTCCATCAGCCAGAGCTTGAGCCGCTCGAAGAACTGGTTCGCCGCCAGGGACGCGACACCCATGTAGAGAAAGAGCCCGAAGAGGACGGCCATCGGGATCGTCCGCAAGACCGGCAGCAGCAGGAGCGACAGCCCGATCAACACGTGGATCAACAGGGGAGAGACCCGGTTCTCCCGAACGCTGACGACCTTCTCCCGCGTTTCTCCGTTCGCGGTGACGATCTCATCGACGTTCGCCAGACTTCTCATGTGATTCAGCGAGGGGATCACCGACGCCATGAGCCAGGGGAACCCGAAGGGAGAACACGCCGCGACCAGCAGGCCCACGACCGCCAGGTTGAGGTGGTAGCCTGTCGGTCGTTGCAAATGATTGTCCGGCGAGTCGACGAGCCGCGTCGTGACGTTCTGATTCAGAAAGATCAGGACCGTTCCCAGCAGGGCGGGCACCGACGCCGCCGCGATGGCCCAGGTGGGCAGGGCGAACAGGTCGACGATCCGGGCCTGAACGCGATGGATCTCGATCGATTCCGGCAGCGGAAGCCGTCGCAACTCAACCTGAGAGAGCAGGACGGCGACGACCGTCATCGTCCCGATCGCGATGGTCGGACCAAAATCGGCCAGGAACTCGCGGAATTGATGGCGTAGATAGAGACTGCGACGAAACCGGGCCAGGCTCATGGCGACAAAGTACGTCCCCAGGGCCAGCAGCAGCGACAACAGGGCCGTATCGTTGCTGACCGCCTGGTCCGTGAAGACCTTGACGAGGTCCTTGACCGCTTCGGCGATGAAGATCAAGGCGATCAGCGCCGCGAAGATTTCGTCGGTGAACCGGGTGATGAAGCGAATCAGCGCGGCGGCATCGAAGACGGCCGCCACGAACAGGAACAAGCCGGTCCAGAGCCCCACCCAGGCATACGCGGGCAGAAACGGCAGTTCCAGGGAGCCGCAGAGTTCGTAGAGAATGCCCGTGAAGATCAACAGCGGGCCCGTCCCGGCAAGGATCGTGAGCGGCTGGGCGGAGACCAGGCTGTAGATGATCCCGCAGACCGAGGTCGCGACGATCATCTCGACGATGCCGATCTGACCTTTCGTCATCACGGACATCAAACCGCCGAACGCAACCGCCGGCGCCAGACAGGCGAAGTACATGAAGAAGATCGAGGCCACGACCTTGATGTGCAGGCCGTCGCGGAAGTCGGCCCGATAGAATGGGAACCGTTTCCGAGCATCTCGAAGAATTCCACCGAAAGGAACCCCCGTCGGCGCGATTTCCGGGGGCGCGGAGCCCGCGGGGATCTTGATCTGTCGCGCAGCTCGGCGCCGATGCTCATCGTAGGCGGCAACCAGTTCCTCACGATTGCGGGCGCCGCCGGGCCGCATGCCGGAACTCGTCGTCCTGCATCAACCGCGCAATCTTCATCAACGTCCGCAAATGGTCCTCGGCCATGCCCGTCGGGCCGAGCAGGACGAACAGGAAGCGCGTCGGCGTGCCGTCGGCCGCCTTCAGGTCGATCGGGCTGGCGAGACGGACGAACGCCACGACCGGCTTCGGCAAAATATCAAGGTGAGCATGCGGGACCGCCACCGACGCACCGATGGCAGTCGAGGCTTCGATTTCCCGGGTCAGCAACGCCCGTAGCACGCGATCACGAAGCGCGCCGGAGAGATGTCCGCCGTCGATCAATCGGTCGACCGTCTTCTCGATGGCCGTCCGGATGTCCTTCG
This sequence comes from uncultured Isosphaeraceae bacterium, assembly GCA_963779675.1. Classification (GTDB taxonomy): domain Bacteria; phylum Planctomycetota; class Planctomycetia; order Isosphaerales; family Isosphaeraceae; genus CAVZZM01. Next base: position 1,148,971 of record CAVZZM010000003.1, on the reverse strand, counting down.
CCTGGAGGTCCAGGAACACCGGGCCATTGACCAAGGTCTTGTGGATCTCCATGCCCAACCCACCTGCTTGAGACTCGGCCGAGAAAACGGGATTCCCCAAGGGAACACCTTGCGCCGCAAACCGTCGGTTTCCGGGAGCGAGCGTTTCAAGCAATCCGCGCACCGAAGAATTGAGGACGTGGTCACGCGAAGCGGCCCAGACGAAGGCTCAACGGCACTTCGAGACCGTGCCGCTCCATGAGTTCCGGGTCGCCGAGAACGTCGGTCGTCGGGCCATCGGCGACGACGAGGCCGGCATCGATCAAGATCACACGGTCGCAGAGTTCGATCACCATTTCGAGGTCGTGGGTGGCGATCAGGGTCGTGGACCCCAACTCGGCGATCAGTTCCAGAAACCGTCGGCGGCCGCGCGGGTCCAGGTTGGCCGTCGGTTCATCCAGGACCAGGATCGACGGATCACACGCCAGGACACCGGCCAGACAAACGCGCTTGCGCTCGCCGAAACTCAGGTGGTGCGGAATTCGGTCCGCGGCATCGGCCAGGTTCACGCGTGCCAGGCACTCCATCGCGACCTGTCGGGCATCGGCCCGGGTACGTCCGAGGTTCAGCGGCCCGAATGCCACATCCGCGAGCACACTCGTGCTGAAAAGCTGGTCGTCAGGATCCTGAAAGAGCAAGCCGACTCGACGCCGCACCTCCGGACCGTTTCGCTCATTGACCTCGACCCCATCAATCCAGACAGCCGGCGCGGTCGAAACCGAACCCAGGTCCACGGCACCGTGGCTGTGGACGGTTCGCGAGCGACCCTTCCCTGGAAGCAAGCCATTGAGGTGCCAGAGGAGCGTGCTCTTGCCGGCGCCGTTGGGGCCGACCAGGGCGACCAGCTCGCCTCGGCTTATCTCGAACGTGATGCCGCGCAAGGCCATCCGGCCGTCCGGATAGCGGTACGCGAGGTTGTGAACCTTCACCGCCGGGACATCGACGGACGACCCGGAAACCCCCGTCATCGACCGTCCTCGTCATCGAGGGTTCGGATGGTCCCATCCCAGCCGCGGGCGAGCATCGCGTCGTGAACCCGCTCGCCACGCTCCATCGACCGGAGGAACAACATGCCGATCATCCCCGAGTACAGTTCCCATTCCAGGCGACCCGACCGGCGAAACGTCCGCGACCGCCGTGCCTTCACCATCCGGTCGAGTTCTTCCCCCAGAACGTGCGCGTAACGATACATGAAGTGGAGGATGGCGACCAGTACCTCGGGCACCCCGAGCCGCCTCGACGCGGCGAGAACTCGGGGAAACGGTGTCACCGCGGCAAGCGTCAGCAACGCCAGCACGGCCAGGCCGTTCTTGACCACGATCGCCGACGCGACGACCGCGATACCGAGATCGTCTCGAAGCGGATGTCCCCGGGCGACGAGAACCGCGAGAAAACTCACGAGCATGAGCAGGGCCAACCAGCGCCGCAGGAGAAGGCGAGGATCGATCCCCGCCAGTCCCACGACGAACGCGAGCAACAGGCCCTCAACGCACGCGATTCGCCAGTGGCCCAGGGGCGTCGCGACGACCGCGATCACGAACGCCAACGTCGCGAGCAAGGTCCATCGAGGATCGACTCGACCGAGCAGACCGGAACTGGCCGACGCCTCAAGCTGCATCGGTCTCGACTCCGGGATGGTGGATCATCTCCTCAACGGTAAGGGGCTCCCGCGGTGTGGGCGAACGGCCGAAGGCGCGGGCCAACCCCAGGCCGATGCCAAAGACCACCAGGGTCCCGATCACTCCGGCCGCCGCGGTCGCCACCCCGGCGTAGCGGGCGAGGCTCGGCAGTTGGTAGTCCGGGATCGGGGCCTCAACCAGGGCCGTCGGCGTCGCCCCGACGAACCCCAGTTTCTCGCCGACATACTCGAGCCCATCCGGCCGGTCATAGGCAAGCGGAGCGAGGAAAACCGCGACCGCCAGGGCCACGCCCAGGCCCGCCAGGACGACCTGTCCCCGACGCCATGCGGAGGAAGCCACCGTCTCGTCGTTGTGGTACACCAGGTCCGGCCGGGTGAGCAGGACGAAGCGAACGACCAGGCCCGTGATGATCGCTTCACCGACACCGATCACCGCATGAATCAGGACCATCCAGGTCAGGATGGAAAGAAACGCATCACCGCGCCCGGAGGCGGCCAGTTCCACCGAGAAGGCCGCGGCGGAGAGAATCACCGAAAACCACGCCGCGATCATCGACCCCAGCACGACCCCGCGGGGGCCGGAGATCGCTCGGGCAATCGGGGCGTAAATCGCATAGCCCCCCACGGCGCCGATGAGCCCCATGTTGAGGAAGTTCGCCCCGAGCGCGGTCAATCCGCCATCCGCGAACAGGAGGCACTGCACGATCAGAACGGCCCCGAGCACACCGGCCCCCGCCCAGGGCCCGAGCATGACCGCGGCCAGCACCCCACCAAGCAGGTGGCCAGAGACCCCGGGCCCCACCGGGAAATTGACCATCTGCGCCGCGAACACGAACGCCGACATGATCCCCATCAAGACTGTCGCGCTCGCCCAGCCCCCGCTCCAACTTACGAAGACAGTAAGCGAAACCACCCAGAGCGACGACGGACGTCGCCGCGGCAACCTGTGGGGACAGCACGGCCTCGGGGATGTGCATCGGCGAGCCTCACTCCGGGCGAACCCAGCTCGTGTTTGGTAGCACGATTCTGAGATTGGCGCATAACCTCGTCCGGTCGTCAAGCCGTCGGCAAAGTTCTCCGGCCGGTTGCAAGGCACATCACACAGGGCTATTCTCACCCGGAACCATGCGAACACGGATCGTCACGCGACAGGACGAGTCGTGTCGACTACGGATGGGCGAAAGCGGAGAACTTCACGTGCGCGTGCTGATGACGGGGGGTTATGGCTGCATCGGTTCCTGGATCGCCAAGCGGCTTGTGGAAGAGGGTCGCGAGGTCTGGATCTACGACCTCAAGCAAGACACGCATCGCCTCGATTTGCTGCTGGACGAGGCAGAACGAGAACGCGTCCATTTCCTGCCAGGAGACGTGACGAACCTCGACGGAACCCGCTCGGCCTTGGAATCGGTGCAGGCGACTCACATCCTTCATCTTGCGGGCTTGCAGGTGCCGATCTGTCGTGCCGACCCCATGCGGGGAGCCCTGGTCAACGTCCTCGGAACTCTTTCCGTGTTCGAGGTTGCCGCCACGTTGCAGGGGCAGGTCGAACGGGTCGTTTACGCAAGCTCAGCCGCCGTTCACGGGCCGCCGAGTGCCGGATCCAATGACCGGATCGGGGATGAAGTGCGGCTTGCCCCCCTGACCCATTACGGGGCCTTCAAGGTCTGCAACGAGTTGAATGCTCGGGTGTACTGGCTGGACCGGGGGGTCACGAGCATCGGCCTTCGCCCCTGGACCGTCTATGGAGTCGGTCGAGATTTCGGCGTGACCAGCGAACCGACAAAGGCCATCAAGGCCGCCGCCGCGGAGCAACCCTTCGCCATCAGCTACGGAGGGTTGCAGGACCTTCAGTACGTGGACGATGTGGCCGCCACCTTCGTCCGGGCATTGACCGCCCCATTCGAAGGCGCGGAGGTCTTCAACATCCGGGGCGCGGTCGTCCCCATCGAGACCTTCGTCTCCACGTTGCGAGACGTCGCGCCGGGGACCGCGAACCTCGTCAGCCACGGAGACCGTCAACTCCCCATCGCGGCCAATCTGGATGACTCGCGCCTTCAGGAAAGGCTCGGCCCTCTCCCCCTCACGTCGCTGGAAGATGGCATCCGGGAGACCTACCAGCGATTCGTCGCGTTGCGGGAACAGGGCCGGCTCGACCTCAGCGACCTGAGCGGCTGAGACAGACGTTCCGAATCCAAGGAGATCGAGGGCCACGGTCGGATCAGGTCAGGCCGGCCTGACCGAATTCGGTGGTCGGGGCCATCTTGCCCGCGCTCTCCGGTGCGTTCGGGTCGACCGGACCGGACTGATCCGGCAGGTCGGGAGTCAGTTCCGAGGCACCCAGGCGATCGCTAGATGACAATTCCCCGTCATCGACGCCGTGCTGGAGCTCCTTGTGACCGAAAATTTTATCGTGATTCGGGAAGCCGTACTTCCGAACGATCGGGCCGCTCATTTGAATTCTCCAGTTCAGAGCGATGGGGGGAACGCGACCCATGCTCTCGTCAACAACGCGGTGTGTGGTCTGAATAACCGGGCAACCTCGTAAGGGCCATCGTGGAGGTTCGCCACCGCATTTTGCTCCACGGCTCGGGTCATCTCACCGTCGAGGCCCTGCGAGGCGTTCATTGGGTGTTCGCTTCCATTTGCCATTATGTCTGATTGAGCCTGGCGAAAAAAGAGCCTGTCGCCCTGGAAGACGGCTCTCATCGACCTGGATGACCGCTTGAGTGCATGCGGGCTGCTTAACGAGGTGCGATCTTGATGAAAATACCTTTTATAAATGATTTCCTAATTTCCGTAAAACTATTCGTTGATCAGGGGTTTTTCAATGATCTCATTCAACGCGTCGAAAAGACTATTAATATGAATTCTGTTGATGAGAACGATTGCGCTTGTCAGAGCGGCCTCGAAGTGAACGGCGTGCCTTGACGAGTTGCGCATGTCTGGCTCCCAGTTGAAGCGGAACCATCGGCTAGAGTTGACAGTAAACATGCCGTCGCGCCAGTCAAGGGTATTCATCCTCCGGGCGCATTATTTTGATTCGGACTGTCCCCGGCAATCGCCTCGTTCGCCGATAAGTCTTTGGTATCAAGGGAGTTATGTCCCGCATCGTCGTCGCCCAGGTGCTGCGTTAAAAGGAGGAGATCAAGCGGGGGCGACTTCACATCGGAGCGGGCCCGGGACGCTCACGATCTGCTGGGGGTCTTCGAAGCCTTGCCCTGGTCGAAGGTCCCGCAGGTGGTGGTGCTGGGCAACGCCGGGTGCGTCGGTCGTACCCGACCAGTGCTCCATTTGAACATCAGATCGCTGATCGAGTGCGACCAGTCGCACCCAGAAACGGCGACCTACCCATGCCACCCGCCGCCGCTCATGGCCATTGCGTCGTCAGCTGGACCGTGCTGCCGTCCACCGACCGTGCGCAAGCCCGCTGAAAGTCCCCAGTCCCGCCGCGCAGGGTCCGAACCGGGGACGAACGCTACGTCCTATTCCGGCGACACCAGGCGAGGTCAGGCCCCGCGATGACTGCCGTGCTACCCATTGATCGCGTGGAGGGCTCGGCAGGCGCCGCCAGCCGCAGGTCAGCGAGCCGAGGGTCCCGATGGCGAGCATCGTGAGGCTCGCGGGCTCGGGAACGGCGTTGATGTTATAGGTGGTGTCGATCGAGGCGCTTAGCGAGGTAATGGTCCCCCCGAAGTGGATCGTGTGGGTCCCCACGCCGAACGGTTTCAGCAGCAAGTAGTATCCGGCATCGACCGCCTGCGAGGTCGTCCCCACCGGGGCACCGGCAATATTGTCCGCGGGCACCGGCCCCAGGTGAACAGCGGTGAAAGAAAGCGATAGGGGGTGAGATTCACCGCCACGCCGTCGATCTCGGCGAACAGGTTCGTCGCCTGATCCAGCAGCCCGTTTGAGTTGGCGGCAAGCGAGGCCTCGTCGTCCCCGTGGAACGGGGGGGATTCGTAGATTGAGGACTCGATGTTGAGGATCGGGAAGAAGATCGCCGTGTTGTCCGAAATCGTCAGGCTGAGGTTCGCCACTCCAACGACCCCCGTGAGCAGGATCACGCCGTCCTGTTCGCCGAGGCTCCCACCGGAAATGAAGGGGTGATCTCCATTAACGATCGGGGTGGCGAACGCCGTCTGCTGCCAGAGCACCTGCCATTCGTTATAGGTGCGGCCGGCGTAGATGCCGTCGGGTGGGAGAATTTCGGCGTACGCCGGGGACGTGACGCTCGCGAGTGGGATAACGAACCCGCAGAGCGCCAGCAAGAGGTTCCGATGCATCGATGGTGCCTCCTCGAACGAGGGGGTTATGGGGACTGAGCGTCGAGCGTGTCCTCGAACGCCCGGGCTCGGCGGACCGGCCCGCCGAGCATCACCTGAATGCGACCGACCCCCCCGCCGATCTCGCGCGATCCTCGCCGCCCGGTCGGATCGACCGGGTTTCGTCTCGGCGGCGCTCTCGTTGAACGATCAAAGGGTCGGCCGTCGAAATCGGAGCGCCTTCGTCGGGTGACGGCGGAGAGCGAACCGGCCCGACCCCGAAGCCCCACGGCCCGGCTGTGACGTCCGCGAGGCCCTCACGACGGAGGGGTGAGCATAGGAGTTCCCCGAGGATCGCGACAGGGACGTTACCGGGAACTTCCGCGATTCTCACCCAATGCCGGGAACTCCAGGACCCGCGCGAACTCCAGCGTGTCGTATTCGGCGCGATGGTCGATCACCCAGTCCCCGTCGAAGGTGAAGATCTGGACGCACCAGAGCGAGGCGATCTGCTGGTTCGGCAGGTAGATACCCTTGTAACCCTCCACGACGGCCACATCGTCGGAGAGGTAAACCGCCAGCTCTTCCAGGCGAGCCGGGACGGTCCGGCAGGTGCTCCAGGCCATCTCATGGGCGCGGCCGATCTCAGCCTTGCCGTGGAAGATGCCGTGGATTGGGATGGTCGGTCCCCCCGGCAGCCGTAGCGTCGCCTTCTCGTGGTAGATTGCGAGCACTCCGTCCCGATCGTGGGCGTCCCACGCCTCGAACCAACGGCGCAACTCATTGTGACGACGGGCCCGAAGGTCCGCGACCTGGAGGCCCCACCGGACCAGGCGGCCCGTTTCCGTCTCCAACACGTCGGCCAGCCGGCCCAGCGTGCTCAGGTCCAGCCGCCCTCCCCGCTCGGCCTTGCGGACGGTCTTGACGTCCAGCCCCGCAAGGTCGGCGAGTTCCTCCTGGGTCAACCCGCACCGGATCCGGTCGGATCGAAGCAGTGCGCCGTCGGCGAAGGCCCCGCGCATGGATCCAGTCCCTTCGTCGATGAATGAATTGTCCACGTCGTTGTGGGCATGTCTGGAGACCACGGGCCTGATCACCCATGTCGACAAGGATGTAGTTCGCCACCCGCCCGTATGTTCTGAACCCGAACCCGATGACCTGCCGATTCGTGGGCGAATTGCCCAGCTTCATGGGCTCGGCTGCCGGTGTCGGACACGGTGACGAACGTGGAGTTGCGCGAGCCTGGGAGAAAGGCCGGGTGCCGGGTCAGGGAAAACGGATTGCAGTCGATCCTCGCTGTTCAAGCGTCCGATCGGCTCCTTGCCTCGTTCCCCCTTCCGGTCCTCTGCTCCCACCAGTGTATTTCCGCACACCCAAAAAGTATCTTGATTCCGCTCTTATGATGCAAGGGGTTCGGCGGGATGATCTGACTTTTTGCGAGGTATGATCGCGGTCGAGTTCAGACGAACCGATCCGCGTGATGATTTCACACATCATTTCCGGGACGCATGCGGTTCGGGTTCCGCCCACGCGGGTTTCGTGAATCGCGATGCCCACCACCTCGATACTGACATTGGGGCATCAGCGGATCGACGGGCGGGCCAGGGGGGGGCGGGGGGATGACCAGCGCGGCGCGGGTCGAGGCGAATCGGGAGAATGCATGCCAGAGCACCGGGCCGAAGTCGGCGCGGGGGAAGGCCCGGTCGCGGCGGAACGCGACGAGGCATGGGTTGGATGCCGGTCGGGTGCTGCTCGACGGGGCGGAGCGGGCGCGGCTCTCGCGGCGGTTGCGGAGCTGGAGTGCCAGTCTCCGAGCGGTCGGGGAGGCCGAGTACGCGATCGTCGCCGAGGCGGTGTTCGCCTCGATCGTGCTCGATCGCATCCGGCGAATCGACGAGCAGGCGTTCCAGGAATGGCGGGCGACGGCCGTCACGCGGTTCGATCGGGACCATCGCGAGGCGCTGGAGTCGGCGATCGGTCAACTCAATGACGAACCGGCCCAAGCTGCGCGCGTGCTGCGGTCGTCCCCGATCGGCTGCGGCTGGGTGGCCGATCGGCTACGCAAACATTTGCAGCGGTTGGACAACAATGGCGTCTGGGATCGGGAGGAGGCCGTCGCGGTGCTCCAGTTGCTGGGCGCGATCCCGAGGCCCGCTATCCCGATCGGCTCACCGTCACGCTGACCCTGCTGCCGGCCCAACGGCCCGGCTTTGGTGGCGTGATCGCCGTCCCAAAACGGGGCGCTCAATCGACTGATCTATTGAGCGAGCAAGCCCTTGCGATCGAGGCGTTGTGGCGTCAGGTCGGCCGGTTCGTGGCCCGATCCGTGGCGAAACTGGAACGCCGACGCGCGCGGCTCTGGCCGGTGTTCCTCCAGGACCGGGCCGAGGCCCCGCGTCGCGCCTGGTTGCCGACGGAGGTCGCCGTCCTGGTCGCCCGCCACGAACCGATCTGGTCGCGACGGTTCCACCGGGCGCTACGCGACCTGCGACGGCTTCAGGATGCCCGACGCGCCGCGGGCCCTTGTTGTGCGCGAACGAAGCCAACGGCAATTCGTCACAACTTGCGATGGAGCCAGAACTTACCGGGGACACCACGGTCACGGCGGCGCACGCGACGGGACGAGGCACCCATCATCGGGACGCCCGACCGGGGCACGAAGACTTTGCCCCGGGCACCCCGCTCGCGGACGTGACAGGCGCGAACGAAGCCAATGATGCGATGATGCAACTCGCGTCTCCTGAAGCACTTGTCGGGCAAACCGAGTCCTGGGAAGCGCACGCGACGGGGCGGCGGGGTGGCCCGGGCCAGGTGATGGGACGCTCGGCGGGAGCCTCGCCCTCCCGGAATTGTTCGAGCGGCTCGACACCGGGGCGCGAGGACGTTGCTCCGAGCACCCGGCTTGTCGTGGCGAGAGGCGCGAACGAAGCCAACGACGTGGCGACGCAATCCCTATCTGGAGCGGCACTTACCCAGCAGGCTGAGGCAAGGAAAGCGCACGCTGGGGGATGGGGGCAAGGTCGGGACGATGTCTTCGATGGCCAGGCGACAGTCCGCTTCGTGGACGAGAACTGTCGGGAGGACACACGAAATCGGTCGGGATTGTCTCCGGGCGCGACGATTTGGAAGGTGGGGGCGTGGGGAAGGACCGGGCGGCGATCAATGGCTCATCGAGGCGACGCGCCGGATGCTGTCCTCCAGCACGTGGACATCGACCGGCTTGATGAGGTGGTCGAGGAAGCCGGATTCCAGGCTCTGTCGGATGTCGTCCTCCCGGCCGACGCCGCTGAGGACGATCCCCCGCGTGGGGCGGACCTCGCGAAGTCGGCTCATGAGGTCCAGACCACTCCCGTCGGGCAGTCGGATGTCGCTGATCACGAGGTCATAGGGCTGCTCGCGAACGGCGATGATGGCCTCCTCAAGGGTTTCCGCGCCCCGCACGGAGTAGCCGCGACGCTGGAGCATGCGAGTGACGACCTTGCGGCTGTCGGGGTCGTCCTCGACAAGCAAGATGTGACGGATCGTGGGGGCCTCGACCGTCGGGGCGACCGGGGACGGCACCGCGTCGGCGGCCTGAGCCGCGTTGCGCAGCGTCAGGGTGAAGGTGGCCCCCGCGCCTCGTCCCGGGCTCGACGCGGTGAGCCTTCCGCCGTGGGCCTCGGCGACGGAACGGCTGATCGACAGGCCGAGGCCCAGGCCGCCGTAGCGTCGGGTTGTCGAGGAACTGCCCTGCTCGAACGGTTCGAAGACCTTCGGCAAGACGGCCGGATCGATGCCGATGCCGGAATCGACGACGGTAATCGCGATCCCGCCGTGGCCCTCCTCGGCCCGGCCGGAACGTTCTGGGTGCGGATCGTGATCCGCCCGCCGGCGCCGGTGAACTTGACCGCGTTCTTGAGCAGGTTCCAGAGGATTTGCTGCAGCCGGGTGGAATCCCCCTCAACGGTCGTGTCCCGGGCGTGCAGGTCGAGGTCGAGTTCGAGCGACCCGTTTTCGATCTCGGAACGACAGATCTCGAGCGTCTGATCGATCAGGGAATGCACGTCGATTCGCTCACGACGCAAGGCGAGCTTGCCCCGGGCGATCCGGGTGACATCCAGAAGATCGTCGATCAACCGGGCCTGAAGGCGGACGTTACGCTGGATCATGGAGAGGATGGAACGTGTCTCCGGTTCGGTGGCGGGGTCTTCCAGCGCGACGTCGACGGCCAGCAGGACCGGGCTCAGGGGGGTCCGAAGCTCGTGGCTGAGCATGGCCAGAAAATGGTCCTTCGCCAGATTGGCCGCCTCGGCCTCAGCCCGCGCCGCCTGGCTGCGGATCAGTTCCGCCCGCTCGGCCTCGGCGCGTTTCGCTTCGGTCAGATCGCGCAGAAAGAGAGTTTGCAAGATCAGGCCGCCGGCCTCCGTCTGGGTGCTGGAGGCTTCCAGGGGGAACGCCGAGCCGTCGTCGCGGCGCCCCAGGCATTCAAACCGTTCTCCAGAGCCGGTATGCCGCGACGGGTCGTAGTCGATCACGTAGCGGTCGATGGGCTGGCCGAGGGCGTGCTCGGAGTGAATGCCGAAGACACGCTCGGCCGCCGGGTTGAACAGGCTGATCCGGCCGCTGGCGTCGATCGTCACAACGGCGTCGATGGCCGAGCGGACGATCGCGGCGAGCCTCGACTCGGACTCGGCGAGCCGTTGCTCGACCCGCACCTGCCTCATCACGCGGTCGACAATTGGCGAGAGATCGTCCAGGAACGCGGTCGTCTTGGGGACGAAGTCGCGCAGGCCGGATCGGATGGCGCGCAGCAAGGTCGGCTCGTCGTTCAAGCCCGTGACCAGGATCGCCGGTACGTTGATGCCGATCTGCTTCAGCTCCGCATAGAAGTCGAGCCCCTCGGTGCCGCCCGGGAGTTTCTGGTCGAGGATGATCAGGTCGATTCCGTCGCGACGGACGGCGGCCATCGCCTCGCTCGTGGAGTGGGCGGTGACGACGTGGTAGCCGGCGCGGCTCAACCGCCGTTCTTCCAGGCGAGCGACGCCCGGATCATCCTCGACGATCAGGATGGTCTCGCGTCGCGATTCACTCAACGGCCGCCTCCCCCCCTCCGGGGTCCGGCTTCGTCGGTAGCTTGACGACCTGGAGGAACAGGCCGAGCCGCTTGACCGCTTCGATGAACCCATCGTACTCGACCGGCTTGGTGACGTAGACGTTGCAGCCGAGCTGATAGCAGCGCTGGACCTCTCGGGGGTCGTCGGTCGTGGTGAGCATGATGACCGGGATCTTCGAGGTCGCCGGGTCGGCCTTCAACTGACGAAGCACCTCAACTCCATCAACCCTGGGCATGTTGATATCAAGCAGGAGAAGGACCATGTCGGTCAACACCCGGCCGGCATGTTCGCCCTCGCCGCGAACGTAGTCGAGGGCTTCCTGGCCGTCCCGGAGATGGACCAGATCGTTGACGAAGCCGGCACGCTGGAGGTTGCGGCGGATCAGACTGGCGTGGCCGTCGTCGTCCTCGGCCAGGATGAGGGTCATGGGGTTGGTCATCATGTGGCGGCCTCTTGAGCGGTGGCGTCGGTGGCGAGGTCGAAGTCCGATCCGAGGCCTTCCAGGGCCTCGAGGTCCGGTTCCAGGGCTGGCTCATTCGGGGGTTCCGCCGGGAGGGCGACGAAGAAAGTGCTGCCTTCTCCCTCGCGGGACTCGACCCAGAGTCGTCCGTGGAGGCGATCGATGACGCGCTTGACGAGCGTCAGGCCGATGCCTTCCCCCCGGGCCACGTCCTTGTGGATTCGCTGGAAGGCCGCGAAGATTTTCTCATGATAGGCTTCGGGGATCCCCAGGCCGTTGTCGCGAACGAAGTAGAGGTTCTTCCCTTCCTGACGGCCCAGCGACCCGACCTCGATCCGACCGGGTCGGTCGGGATCAAGGTAATGGACCGCGTTGGTCATGAGGTTCGCGAAGACCTGCTCAAAGGCGGTGGGGTCTCCCCAGGCGGAGGGAAGGGGGGCGATCTCAATCTGGCCCTTTCGCTCGTTGAGGCTGCCCTTGAGGGCATCGGCGATCCGGGCAACGACCTCGCGCACGTCGACTTCCTGCATCCGGTATTCGACCCGTCCCGCGCGGGACAAACGGAGCAGGGCATCGATGATCGCGCTCATCCGGCTGACGGCCTGCTGGATGAAGTGGAGCGATTCGCGCATGTCCTGATCGACGAGCGTCCGGCTCCGCTTCTGAATCGATTCCGGAATGCTCTCGTCCTCGAGGAGGTCGCGAAGATTGTGGCTCACGTCCTCAAGCTCACGGCTGAACCCCTGGAGGTTCACCAGAGGGGACCGCAGGTCGTGCGAGACGCTGTAGACGAACAGTTCGTTCTCCCGACTTTTCTGCTCGAGTTCGTGGTTCAGATTGTCCAGTTCCTCAGCGCGTCGTTCGAGCAAAATCCGGTAGGCCCGCTCCTTGACGGCCGCCTCGTCGAGGGTCGCGGCCATGTCCCGGAAGGCGTGGTCGAGGTCGTTGAGTTCGTCGTGCCCGCCGATCTCCGGGCCGAGTTCGCGCCCCCCGGTGAGGCGGTGAATGTTCTCGGTCAGCGCGTTGATCCGGGCCGCGATCCCCCGCCCGAAGATAGTGGCCAGGAAGGCCGAACTGCTGACGAGCAACAGCAAACCCAGAACCAGCAGTTCGTCGAGCCGTCGCCAGGTTCGCGCGACCCTGGCCAGGTGGGCCTCGAGGAACTGGTCCTCCCGATCGAGGAAGTCATGGATGTGCTCGCCGAGATCGGCGAGACGGCGGACACCTTCGCCGTCGCCTACCGCGGCCCCGGCGTCCGACCAGCGTCCCGACCGGGCAAGCTCGAGCGTTCGCTGAAGCCAGTCGTTGAATTCCACGACCTCCGCCCGCAGCGATACGAGCTCGGCCTGCTGTCCGGGATCATCGACGATCTCGTCGAGAACGTCGAACTCCCGCTGGACGATGGCGAGGGCGTGCTCGGCCTGCTTCGCGAAGGCGGGATCGTGTGTCAAGACGAACGCGCGGAGCCCGCTCTGAGCCTCGATCAGCGAGGCCAGTGGCGCGTCCGCGTGTCGTACCACGTTCATCGTCCGGTTGAACCGGTCGCTGGAACGGTGGTTCTGAGCGCGTACCCAGAGGATCAGGCCCACGAAGATTACCTGAAACAGGAGCGGGATGGCCAGCAGGAGCAAGCCTTTATGAAGAATCGAGCAGCTTCGACCTCATCCGTGACGATTCCTGGTGTCGAAGTGTGGGGTTGGTCCGGTGCTCTCCGGTGGAGGTGTCAATCATACTCAACCACTTCCTGGCTTGACCATACGGAGCGGGCGGGGTTGATTCGGATCGCGAAGTCCGGTTGACAGCCCGGGCAATCTTCCCGATAGTAACGCCCCAGCGGCTCCCGAACCTGGAGTGGCGGCCTGTCGAGAAACCCCGCCGCCCAGGATGACGGACATCGGGAGACCGTGACGCGACTTGAGTCTGGGCCGCAGGGATGGGGGCCTGGCTGCGATGTCTCTCCCACCGCGCGACCCTCTCGCTTCCATGATCGTCGCGACGCCGCCAGGCGCGTCACGAGTCACCACGGATGGGCCTCAATCATGCGAATTCTCGTCACCGGCGGCGCGGGGTACGTCGGATCGTCCCTGGTCCCCATGCTCCTCGAACAGGGTCATCGCGTCCGGGTCTACGACGCGCTGAAGTTCGGCGGCCACGGCCTGCTCGCTTGCTGCTCCAACCGGTTCTTCGAGCTGACCAAGGGGGACATCTGCGACCCGGAGGGGGTCGAGAAGGCGCTCGACGGCGTCGATGCGATCATCCACCTGGCGGCGATCGTCGGCTATCCCGCGTGCAAGAAGGAACCCCAGGTTGCCCAGGCGACGAACGTCGAGGGCACGCGCGTTCTGCTGGAGAAGCGCCGTCCCGATCAGAAGTTCCTTTATGCGTCCACGGGCAGCATTTACGGCCAGGTTCCCGACTACGTCTGCAACGAGAACACCCCGAGGGCGCCGATCACCCTGTACGGCGAGACCAAGGCGACCGCCGAACAGATGGTCCTGGATGCCGGCAACGGCATCGCCTACCGCTACGCCACGGCCTTCGGCGTCAGCCCGAGGATGCGTCTGGACCTGATGCCGAACGACTTCACCTACCAGGCCGTCAAGAACCGCAACCTGATCGTCTACGAGGGCGGCTTCAAGCGGACCTTCGTCCACGTCCGCGACATGGCCCGCTCGTTCATCTTCGCCCTGGAGCGCTGGGACGAGGTCAAGGACGACGTCTACAACGTCGGCCACGAGTCGATGAACTTCACCAAGGAGGACGTCGCCCGCAAGGTCATGGAACACGTCGACTACTACCTCCACTTCGCCGAGATCGGTGCCGACGCCGACCAGCGAAACTACGAGGTCTCCTACGAGAAGATTCGCAAGAAGGGCTTCGAGACGACGATCGACCTTGACCGCGGCATCGCTGAGCTGGTCAAGGCGGCCCGCATGATCGAATTCCAGAACCCGTTCGCCAACGTCTGACGAACGCGGAATGCGGCCCCGGAATGCGGAAACCATGTCCGCAACGTCTGACCGGCATGACGTCTCGGTCGGTAATTCCGCGTTCCGCATTCCGAAATCCGCATTCCGGAGTGCACCATGAAGAGCTTCTGGTCGGACAAGCGGGTCACGGTCACGGGCGGCGCCGGCTTTCTTGGGCAGCACCTGGTCCGGCGACTCGAGAGCTTCGGGGCCCGCGTCTTCGTGCCCCGCCAGCGTGAGTACAACCTGGCCTCGCTTGACGCCTGCTTGACCTGCCTGCTGGAACACCCCTGCGACGTGCTGATCCACTCCGCGGCCTACTACGGTGGGATCGGCATCAACGTCAACGAGCCTGGCCGGCTCTACCATACCAACCTGGTGATGGGCGCGAACGTCATGGAGGCCGCGCGGCTGGTGCGCGTCGGCAAGGTCGTCAACATCGGGACGGCGTGCAGTTACCCCGGCTACCTGGAAGGGGAACTGAAAGAGGACGACCTCTGGTCGGGCCCTGCCACGCCAGCGTCGTCAACTACGGCCTGACGAAGAAGATGCTGGCCGTTCAGGGCGTCGCGTACAAGAAGCAATACGGCCTGGATTCGATCCATCTGATCCTCACGAACCTGTACGGTCCGGGCGATTCGTACAACCCCGATCGGTCGCACGTTGTGGCGGCCCTGGTGCGCAAGTGGGTCGAGGCCGACCTGGCCGGCGCTCCGGAGATCGAAGTCTGGGGCACCGGCAAACCGATCCGCGAGTTCATCTACGTCGAGGACTGCGCCGACGCGATCATCCTGGCGGCGGAACGCTACAACGACGTGTCCCTGCCGCTGAACATTGGCACCGGCCTCGGCACGTCGATCCGCGAACTCGTCGAGACCATCAACGAGGTGACCGGCTACCGGGGCCGGATCGCCTGGAACGCCGATAAGCCCGACGGCGCGGCCAGGAAGGTGCTCGACGTCACACGCATGCGGCAGGCCCTGGACGGTTGGGTCCCGCCGACCGACCTGCGAGCCGGTCTCGAGAAGACGATCAGCTGGTACAAGGCGAACAAGCCCGAAGCCGACACGAAGTGGTGAGGCCGCGACGGCTTGCGGCCAGGTTTTGGGGAGTCTCGGCGACTGGATGAACCCGAGGCTTTCCCGGACGCTCACGGACGGGCGGACGCCGAACGACACGTTTCGTGCCCCAGGAGTCGACGATGAACGCATGGACGCGGTTCTGGGGAAGCAGGATGCGCCGGTGGAGGGTCGAACAGGGCCACGACGAACCGATCGCCCCCCCCAATCTGAGGCCGGTCCGCCTCGGACAAGACGAGACGCCTGCTCGCCTGCTCTTCATCAACCAGTACTACTGGCCGGATCACGCCTCGACGGCCCAGCACCTGTCGGACCTGGCGGAATCGCTGGCGGGGCGAGGCCATGAAGTGCATGTCCTGTGCAGCCGGGGCTCCTACGGGCCGGAGCACCCACAGTTGCCGTCGTGTGAAGTCCACAATGGGGTCCACATCCATCGGGTCGGGGCGACAGCCTTCGGCCGACGCAGCACGCTGGCCCGCATGACGGACTACCTCAGTTTCTACGCCAAGGCGGCCTTGAAGGCCATGCTCCTGCCTCGGTTCGACGTTGTCACCACACTGACGACCCCGCCGTTGATTGGACTGGTCGGCTCGATTTTGCGACGGCTGCATGGTTCGCATCACCTGTACTGGAGCATGGACCTCCACCCCGATGCCAGCCTGGCACTCGGACGGATGTCCCGGTCGAACCCGGTCGTCCGTACTCTCGCGAGGCTGAGCGACGCCGTCTATCGCCGGGCGGACAAGGTCGTGGTCCTCGGATCGTACATGGCCGACCGGATCGCGGCGAAGGGCGTACGGCCGAGCCGAATGGTGACCATTCCCGTTTGGAGCCGCCGCGACGAGATCTACCCCGTTGGTCGCCTGGGCAACGCCCTCCGCGCCCGGCTCGGTCTGGAAGGCAAGTTCGTCGCAATGTACTCCGGCAATCTCGGGCTCGCCCATCGCTTCGAGGAGTTCCTCGAAGCCGCCCGTCGGCTGCGACATCGTACGGACGTCGTCTTCCTCTACGTCGGAGGCGGGCCGAGGCTCTCCGAGGTGCGGAATGCGAAGGCCCGGGAGAAACTCGACAACATCGTCCTTCTGGACTACTTCCCGCGGGAGGACCTGCACACGTCGCTCTCGCTCGCGGATGTCCACCTGATCTCGATGCGGGCGGAGATGACCGGCCTGGTCGTCCCGAGTAAACTGTATGGGGCGATGGCGTCGGCCCGACCGGTCGTGTTCGTCGGCCCGGAGCACTGCGAGACGGCGGACGCCATCCGTCGCAACGACTGTGGTTTGACCGTTCGGCTAGGGGACTCCCGGAGCCTCGTCGACGCCCTGGAACGGCTGATCGTCGACCCGGCCTCCGGCGAGGCGATGGGCGATCGGGGGCGCGAGGCATTCCTCGCGGAGTACGAACGCGACGATTGCTGTGCGCGATGGAGTTGGCTGATCCATGAGCTGGTCGGCACGACATCCGACTCCGAGGACACGTCGTCGTCCGCAACTGTTCCCACGTTCTCTGTCGCGACTCGCAAGACATCGTTGCGGCCGTTCGACCATCTGATGCGGAGCAAGCACTCCGTTTGAGCCGCGGGTCAGCCGATTTCGCCCCTCGTAGGAGGTCCAGTTTCGACGACTTCCGCTTCGGATGGCCGCTGGCCCTTTGGGAATAACCTGGAGCTCGACCATGAATCCGCGACGTGTGATGCCGTTGGCTGTCGTCATGCTGCTGCTGGTGGGCCGAACCGTGGCCCAGGAAGGATCGGGGCCTGATGCCCCGTCGAGCGTCGTCGCGATTCTGACGGCCCACGACCGGGCGCTCATCGCCGATATGAAGGCGTACATCGTCGCAAAGCCCGAGGCCGAGGATGTCGAGCAGGCCTACATGCTGCTGTTCGAGAAGGCCATCGAAAACGACTGGTTCCAGGACGCCGAATCGGTCGCCCGGACGTATCTCGCGGATCGGCCGGACGGGGCCGTCGCGCCGCTGGCCCGGATCGTGAGCACGATGGCCCGAGCGGATGCCGGGAAGTTTGAGGAAGCGCTTGCGGATTACGGGAAGCTGATGGCCGGCCTCGGCGAACCCGATCAGGAGGAGTTCGCCGCGAACTTCGCGGATTCGCTCGCTCAAAAGGCGATCACCGCCGGCAAGGTTGAGGTCGGCGCGGCGGATCTATGAGATGCTGGCCGACCAATTTGACGCCAGCCCGACGCTGAGTCAGCGGATCGACGATGAGTTGACTCGACTCGGGAGGGTCGGCAAGCCCGCGCCCGGAACTGGTCGTCCGCGACCTCGGAGGGCAGACCCTCCAGCTCTCGGAGCTACGCGGGAAAGTCGTTCTGGTTGACTTCTGGGCGACCTGGTGCGCCCCTTGCCTCACTGAGTTGCCGAACCTGAAGTCCGCCTACGAGACGTACCACGACCGGGGCTTCGAGATTGTCGGCATCAGCCTGGATGAGTCGGCCCAACCGCTTGTCGACTTCGTCCAAACCGAGGCGATCCCCTGGCGGCAGGTCCATAACGCCGACCAGCGGCGGAGACCCCGTCGCCGCGTTCGGCATCACCAGTATTCCCGGCGTCGTTCCTGATCGGCCCCGATGGGACCATCGTCCGGCTGGACCCGAAAGGCCAGGCCCTTCAGAAGGCCCTGGCAACGCTACTGAAGTGACGAGGTTCCGAACAGCTCGCTGGGCCTGGTCGCCATGCGAGACGGTTTTCGGTTCGGTCTCGCAATTGGCGAGCTTAACGCGGGATGAATTGGCCGGAACGGAACGCGACCCGTTCGTATCGAGTGGGCCGACTTCACGGCCCACCCTAAGGAGCGTTGAGCTCCTTACCGCAGCTTGCCCTTGCGGTTGTCTTCCTCCTGGTCGACGTCGGCTTTGATCATCTCGAAGAAATCGTCGTCGTTGCGCGCCGAGGGCGTCGGAGGAGAGGTTGGGGCTGAGTTCGTCCTCAATGGGCTCCGGCTCTCGAGATTGTTCTCGGCGGGCTCTCTCGCTCGGGCTCAAGGCAGGTTTCGGCCGGCGCCGTGCGTGGGGCTCGTGGTCACTTGCTTCCAGGCCAGCCAGTTCGAGCAGCGAGCGGGGCCGGTGCGTCTCGACATGGTCCTCGTCGAGAAACTGGTTCGCGTTGATGAGCGTCCCGGGGGCGACGGCCGGGTCGTAATCAATCGCGTAAGCGTGCGAGGCGATGGTTAACTCATCGTCGGGCATCACGCTGTGGTCGTTCTCGACCTTGTGGCCGTTAAGCGTCGTTCCATTCGTGCTGCCGAGGTCGCGGACGTGCCAGACCCCGTTGACGTACCGCAACTGGCAGTGCTTGCCGGAAACGTTCTCGAAATCGAGCCGGACATCACACGTGGGGCGCCGGCCGAGTAGAACCTCGTCCTTGACCAGTGGTATGGGGTCCCCTCCACCGAGGGGCTTCAGGACGCCGAGCGGACGGGCGGGAGCGTTCATGATGAGCACCTCCGATCGAGGTCGGGATGAGACCTGGTCGGGAACGACGGGAATAAGAGCACTCTCAATTTTACCAGCGAGCGTCGTGCCATTCCAAGCATGGCGCTCGGTTGCCGGGATCGATTCGTTTCCGGATTTCAACATGCGGTTCGGAAAACGTATGGGGCCGTACTGCCAGATTCACGGTCCACGGGCTGGATCGGCGACAGGACAAAAATAGCTTGTGATGACCACGCCAGGGGCCACCAAGTTGGCATGATCTGGCGATCAGGCAGGACGAATGTTTCACGTGTCCCTTCTTGAGAGGATCCTCGCCGTGCGCGAGCGGTCGAGCGATCCGCGAGAAAGTCGAGAGGGGCTGGGCTTCCGATCGGGCCGCTTCCTGAGTCATACTGGGGCCGTTTCCCGATCCGCGAGGTTTGACCATGCTGTTGCGTGTTCTCGAGCCCGAAGCGATGTCTACCCTGGAGGAGGCTCGCGACTATGACGCGATGGACCATTCCGAGGTCAACGCCCGTTTCGTCGCCGACTTCCTGAATCACCACGGCCCCTGCCGGGGTGGTGACGTCCTGGATGTGGGGACCGGCACCGCTCGAATTCCGATCGAGCTCTGTCGGGTCGACCCCGAGGCGCGGGTCGTGGCAATCGACCTGGCGGAGTCCATGCTCGCGTTGGGTCGTCACAACGTCGAGAATGAGGGCTTGAGCGAACGAATCACGCTGAAAAATATCGACGCGAAGGCGATGACCGACAACCCCGGAGTTTTCGAGGCGGTGATCTCGAACTCGATCGTTCACCACATCCGGGCCCCTCGGCTGGTGCTCTCGGAGATGCATCGCCTCGTCGCGCCGGGAGGATCGCTCTTTGTCCGCGACCTGGCCCGCCCCGCGACGCTCGAGGAGCTGGATCGTCTGGTTGCCACGTATGCCGGGGCCGAATCGCCGTCGGCCCGGGCCTTGTTCTCCGCATCGCTCCACGCCGCCCTGACCGTGAAGGAGGTTCGGGAGATCGTGTCGGCCCTTGGGGTTCCGCCCCAGGGCGTGACAATGACCTCCGATCGTCACTGGACGTGGGCCTGGACACGGCCCGTGGCGGCCCCGGCCGCGAGCTGAGCCGGGAGTTCGTTATTCCCAGATCATTTCCTCCCCGAGCACGACCCGTGGCGACAGCGACACCGACCGTGACCCCGACGATCACGACGGCCGATGGGACCAGGCTGCACGCCCACCTGTGGCGGGGCCAGCGCCCACGCGGGATCCTCATCATCTCGCACGGACTGGGCGAGCATGCCGGTTGCTACGACCTGTGCGCGTCGGCGATGACCGCCGTTCCGGGACTTGTCGACGTGCTGGCGCACGATTACCGGGGCCACGGCCTCAGCCCCGGACGTCGGGGCGTGGTCCGTCGCTACGACGATCTCCTGCTCGACCTTCAGGCGGCCCTGGACTGGGCCAGGCGAGAGCGACCGGGGCGGCCCCGGATTGTCCTGGGCCACTCCAACGGTGGGCAGGTGGCCTTACATGCGTGCCTGTCCGAGGGCCTGAACATCGACGGGCTCATCCTCTCCAACCCATCGCTCGCATTGGCCACCGAGGTCCCCGCCTGGAAGCTTCAGGTCGGCCGGATGTCTGAACCGACTGGCCCCTTGGGTCACGCTGGGCTCCGGCCTCGACGATGCGAAGTTGACCCGAGATGTGGAATCCTGGACGCTTCGGAAGGCCGACCGGCTGCGCCACGTGCGGCGTCAGCGCCCCACTGTTCTTCGGGATGATCGCGGGTGGGCTCGAGGTTTCGAGTCGGGCCGCCGAAATCCGCACGCCCACACTGCTGCTCTTGGGCGAATCGGACCCGATTGTCGATGTCCGCGGCCAACCGCGCCTTCTTCGAACGGTTGGGTTCTCCCGACAAGACCTTGAGGTCGTATCCCGGGCATGCTTCACGAGCCGCTCAACGAGATCGGCCGTGAGGACGTCCTGAGGGAGGTCGTCGCGTGGCTATCAGATCGCCTCGACCGGCTTAAAATGAACGTGAACGGGTCGCCGGTGACGCAGGACGCACCGTGACACGATCGACGGTCTCCCGTGGTTCAGTACCGCACGAACTGGTTGCCGGGCACGCGGCGGACGAGCCGGCGCATCTCAAGGACGAGCATCGTCGAGAGGACCTGCTGGGAGGTCAACCGCGTCTGCGCGACCAGCTCGTCGACGCCGACCGGCTGGTTCCCCAGCTGGCCGAGCAACGACCGTTCGTGGTCGGTGAGGGCCAGCTCGGCGGGACGGCGGACGGGGACCGCATCGTCCGTAGGTCGAACCTCGCGGACCAGCGGCCCGAGTTCTTCGAGGATGTCGTCGACCGACTCGACGAGCCTCGCGCCGTCGCGGAGAAGTTGGTGGCAGCCCCGGCTGGCCAGGCTGTCGACCGGACCGGGGACGGCGAAGACCTCCCGGTTCTGCTCCATCGCGTGGCGGGCCGTCGAGAGCGAGCCGCTGCGCGGCGTGGCCTCGACCACGACGACCCCCAGGCAGAGCCCGGAGATGATCCGGTTCCGCTGCGGGAACAACTGTGGGAGGGGCGGCTGGCGCAGCGGCATCTCGCTGAGGATGGCCCCGGCCCCCTCGATCTCGCGGGCGAACTCCACGTGCTCCGGCGGATAGATCGTCGGCCAGCCCGTTGGCGAGCACGGCGATGGTCCGGCCGCCGGCCCGGATCGCCCCGCGGTGCGCCGCGGCGTCGATCCCCGCGCCAGGCCAGAGACGACGGTCAAACCGACCCGGGCCAGCGATTGCCCGAGCCGTTCCGCGATCCGCAAGCCGTACGGCGTGCATCGTCTCGACCCGACGATGGCGATGGCCAGCGCGTCGGCCGGGAGGACCCGGCCCCGCGTGTAGAGCAGGGGGGGTGGATCGGGAATCTCGTGCGAACGACTCGGGATAATCGTCTGTCGCCAGGGGTCAGCAAACCCACCCCGCTGGCTCGGCAGAGGGCCAGTTCCTCACCGGCGTCGAGATCACGGCGAGCCCGGACGAGCTTGCTGGCCAGCTTCGGCCCGACCCCCGGCACGTCGCGAAGGCTGGACAGGCTGGCGTCGAGCACCTTCCCCGCCGAGCCGAACCGTTCCAGCAAGGCGCGACAGGTCAACGGGCCGACACCGGGCACTAGCGTCAGGCAGAGCAGGTCGAGCAGAGCGGCATCCTCAGCCATCGCGTCGGGTCCTCAGGCCTCGTCCATCGGGGTCGGGGGGGAAGAGGTTGGCGGTGACCGAGAAAGGTGGATCAGTTCAGGATCGAATGCAGGACCGCGGCACGTCCTCGACAGTCGGCGCGTCGGTCAACTCGACCTGGCCGAACCGTCGGGGGAGGACGATAGCGGACCTTGCCGCCGCGGTTCTTCTTGTCGCGGGTCATGGCTTCGAGCAATGCCTCCGGGTCGAGGCCCGGGGCGTCGGTCGGCAAGCCGAGGCGACGCAGGAGCGACTCGACCCGGTCGGTGACCTCGGGCCTGATCCAGCCCAGCCGTTCGGCGAGCCGGCCCTCGGCGATCATGCCGACGGCGACCGCCTCGCCGTGCTGGAATGCGCCGCCGTAACCTGCGACGGCCTCGATGGCGTGGCCGATCGTGTGGCCGAAATTCAGCACCGCCCGCAGGCCGGTCTCCTCACGCTCGTCATGAGACACGACATCGGCCTTCAGGCGGCAGCTCCGGGCGACGATCTGACGGATCGGCGCCGGGTCCTAGGCCAGGATCGCCTCGGCATGGTCTTCGAGGTAGTCGAAGAAGTCCGCGTCGAGGATCACGCCGTACTTGACCACCTCGGCCAGCCCGCAGCGCAGCTCGCGGTCGGGCAGGGTCGCGAGGGTCGCCGTGTCGATCCAGACGCCGACGGGCTGGTGGAAGGCCCCGACGATGTTCTTGGCGCGGCGGCAGGTTGACCCCCACCTTGCCGCCGACCGAGCTGTCCACCTGGGCCAGCAGGCTCGTCGGGCACCATCAGCAGCGGAGATTCCCCGCGGCGTAGGTCGCGGCGACGAACCCGGCGAGGTCGCCGACGACGCCCCCGCCGATCGCCACGACCGCCGCGTGCCGGTCGGCCCGGTCCTCGGCAAGCCGCTCGAGCAGCCGACGCGCCTGGTCGAGGTTCTTGCTCGCCTCGCCGGGCGTGACGACGGCCTCGGTCGGCTCGATCCCCACGAGCGCGAAGCGATTCGGCGTACGGCGCGATCATCGAGGCGACGTTGGTGTCGGTCACGATCAAGGCGCGCCGGCACGCCCGCCCGCCCCAGGTGGCATCGAGGGCCTCTCGGACGAATGGTCCGAAGTCCGTGGGGCGGTCGCTGACGACCCGGATCGAGTAGGAACGCGCGCCCCAGCTCGACCCGCACCGTCTCGGTGTCACCGCTTATGTCATCACCCCGCGATGAACCCACGATGATTCGGTCCTCCACCGATCGGTTTCGACGTCTGATTTTCCATGCGAGATCGTAACAGATCACCCGGTGGCGCGGAATCTGGTCGCCTGAGATGAGGGCAGTAGTGACGTTGGCTCGGGAAGACCATCGCGGCGCCTGGTACGCATTGTGCCAGTAGCTCGACGTTGTGGCGATGTGTCGAAGCCTGGCGTTCTGATTGCGGGGGGTAGACCTCAGTGCTACACTGAGCAGGTCGGGATGATGCCGCCGCCAGTACCGACCCGTTTCGCAATGTTCCCCATCGGGTGGCGCGATGATGAGTGATCCTCTCACCTGGTCAATCCACCTGGGACGGTGGGCCGGCGTACAGGTCCGACTCCACTTCTTCCTGATCGCCTTCGTCGCTCTGTCTCTGCTGGAGGCGGCGCTGGCCGACGGGCATCCGGTCGGGGCGACGGCCGCCTGGCTTCACTGCTGCTGCTGGCGCTGGTTCTCCACGAACTCGGCCACCGCGCGGCGGCCTCGTGGCGCGACGTGGAACCGGACGACGTCAACCTCTGGCCTCTGGGCAACCTGATCAGTCCGGTCGGGACGACTCCGTATGTGAGCCGCTCCGCCGATACGGCCGTGGTGGCCCTGTCCGGGCCGCTGCCTGAACGCGGCCCTGGCGTTGAGCGTGGCGATCGGCCTGGCCCTGGTCGCCGACGCCCGGATGGTCCTGAACCCATTCGGTAATGCGGAAGGGGGCGGGGCGCCGCTGCTCGCCGACGGCAAGACGTTCGCCGAGCCGTTCTCCGCAGTCTGGCTGTTCGGCTGGTTCGGCTACATCAACTGGGTGCTGTTCCTGGCGAACCTGATCCCGGCGTTGCCGCTGGACAACGGCCGGGCGTTGCGAGCGATGCTTGACCACCCGTGGAACCCGACCACGGGGCGCGATGGGCTGGTCGGTCCCTGGACGGCCCGCGTCAGCGCGATCATCCTCGTGCTGGTCGGCGTCATCCGGATCCTGATGGGTTCGTATGGCGGCATGGCCCTGCTCGGCGCTGGCCCTGCTGATCTACATGTACGCCCGACTGGAGGCGCGCATCCTCGATGACGGGGGCCTCCTCGACGACGGCATCTTCGGCTACGACTTCTCGCAGGGCTACACCAGCCTCGAAGCCGGGCCGGCGACGGTCCGCCCGAGACGCGAGGGGGTCCTCCGGCGTTGGCGACGACGGCGCTCCGAACAGCGTCGGCAGCGGCAGGAGGCCCGACAGGCCGCCGAGGAACAACGCATGGACGAGATCCTCGCCAAGATCCACCAGCAAGGTCGGGCATCGCTGACGGCCGAGGAACAGCGGTTCCTCGTCCGCGTCAGCGCCCGGTACAAGAACCGGACGAAGGCCCGCGATTGACCCGGTGGGTAGCAACGGAGCGGTGGTGGAGCCTCCCGATGTTCTCAGGGCGTTGAGTCGTCTCCGGGTTGACTGGCATCGGGCGGGGGCGATCCGGTATCATCGGCACGGGCTCGACGAATCGGGCCCTTCGGTCATTCTCCGTGGACGCAGCTCCCATGTCGGCCGCCCGAGCGAAGATCGCCCGCCAACCGCGCTTTCGACGCCAGGACCTGGCGCCGGGGGAGTCTCTGTGTGACCACTGCACGGGCAAGTGCTGCCGCTACTTCGCGCTGCCGATCCCCAGGGCCCCGACCACCTGGGACGACTTCGACGAGATTCGCTGGTACCTGGCACACGGCCAGACGATGATCTATGTCGAGGAGGGGACGTGGTACCTCCTGGTCATGACACGCTGCACGTACCTGGCCCCGGACAATCGTTGTGGCATCTACCACGACCGGCCGAAGATCTGCCGGGAGTATTCGGCCGAGGATTGCGAGTTCGACGACGACTGGTCATTCGAGAAGGTCTTCGAGACGCCCGAGCAGATCTGGGAGTATGCCGAGGCCGTGCTGCCGCCCCGCCGGCGACGGCCGGCGCAGCCCGCTCCCGCGCTGGTCCAGATCGGGCCGGCCCCAAATGAGGACGCCCGGCGGCGAGGTTAGGCGCGGCGATGGCCAATCGCAGGAACCATTACGAGTCGGCGTTCGAGTCCTACGTCCGGGCCCTGAAGATCCCCTGCGTGGCCGTCGATGAGGCCAAGCGGGCGCGTTTCGGCGACGAAGGGGTGAAGAACCCGGACTTTTTATTGTATCCTCAGTGGGGCCTGAACCTCGTGGTCGAGGTCAAGGGGAAGCAAGGGAAGAACGCGAGGGGCCGACGCCCCTGGGAGAACTGGGTGACGACCGACGATCTCGACGGCCTGGCACGCTGGCAGTCGATGTTCGGGCCAGGCTTCCGGGCGATCCTGTCGTTTGTCTACGCCGAGCCGCCGCCGCCGTTCCCGCTGCCCCCCGGCGACGGGTCGTATCCGTTTCGCAACCGGCTGTATCGGTTCTGGGCCGTGGAACTCGACGACTACGTCGCCCACCTCCGGTCTCGGGGCCCGGCCTGGAAGGCGGTCGCGATGGCCCGAGCCGCGTTCCGGCGCCGCGTCCGACCACTCGCCGAATGGCTGCCGATGACCGTGGCCGTCGCCGACGCGACCTCGACCGCTGAACCTCAAGGAGATCAAGCGATGAACCGCCTGTTCCGCCGGATCGCCCCGCTCGTCCTGGGGGTCGCGCTCGACGAACACCGTGGCACGCGCCCAGGAACTCGGGCCGGTTGACGAGGGGGCCGCGACCGAATCGGAAGGCAATCCCCTGTATGGCTACCTGGGCACGGCGGCGCTGGGCTCTTTGGCCATCCTCATCCTCTGCAAGTCCTCCCGGCGTTGACGGATCGGATCGAACCGATCCAGTCGGGAACGGCCCCGCCGAACTCTCCGGTTCTGGTCGCGAGCCCATCGTCGCTCCCCGTCGCGTGCCCTTGCCCTGACCGTCCCGGGTTCGGGGTTCGTGCCACCCGGCGGCTAGCAACCCGTTCGGAACTCGAGACCTTCCCAGACGCGAGCGTAACCGCCATGACGGCCACCTCCTCGACTTGTCCCACGGACGCCCCCAGCCGCGACCAGATTGCCGAGATCTACCACGCCCCCTTGCTCGAACTGGTCGCCCGGGCAGGCGAGGTCCACCGTCGGCACCACGACCCGTCCGAGGTCCAGGTCTGCGTGCTCCTGTCGATCAAGACGGGCGGCTGTCCCGAGGATTGCGGCTATTGCCCGCAGGCGGCCCGCTACCATACCGAGGTCGAGACGCACGCCCTGCTGGATCGCGACGATGTGATGGCCGCCGCGGTCCAGGCGAAGGAGTCGGGGGCCACGCGGTTCTGCATGGGGGCCGCCTGGCGAGAGATCAAGGACGGCCCCCAGTTCGACCGCGTCCTGGGAATGGTGCGCGGGATCAAGGCCCTCGGCGGGCTGGAAGTCTGTTGCACCCTCGGCATGCTGACGGAGAGCCAGGCCGACCGTCTCAAGCAGGCGGGACTGGACGCCTACAATCACAATCTCGACACCTCTCCCGAATATTACGGCAATGTCATCTCGACCCGCATGTACACGGACCGGCTGGCGACGATCGAGCGGGTTCGGCAGTCGGGAATCAACGTGTGCAGCGGCGGGATCATCGGCATGGGGGAAACCGACGACGACCGCATCGGCATGCTGCACACGCTCGCGTGCCTTCCGGAACCTCCCGAGTCGGTGCCGGTCAACGCCCTGGTCGCGGTCGAGGGGACGCCGATGGAAGGTCGGTCGAAGGTGGAGGTCTGGGAGATGCTCCGCATGATCGCCACGGCCCGCATCCTGTTCCCGAGGGCGATGGTCCGCCTCTCCGCCGGTCGGCTTCACATGACCGAGCAGGACCAGGCCCTCTGTTTCCTCGCCGGGGCCAACTCGATCTTCGCCGGGGAGAAGCTGCTGACGACCGCCAACCCGGAGACGGACCAGGACCGCCGCCTGTTCGAAACGCTCGGGCTTCGGGCACGCCCGGCCGGCAATGCGAGTGTTGGTGTTGTGGATGTCGGGGCGAGTCTCTAACTCTTTGCCATATAACGAATTAGGTCTCCATCTCTGATTTCGGGCCAGGGGCGGGACGGCTTGCGGAATTGCTTGATTTCCGCGGGGTTCGCGTCGAATCGA
This sequence comes from uncultured Isosphaeraceae bacterium, assembly GCA_963779675.1. Classification (GTDB taxonomy): domain Bacteria; phylum Planctomycetota; class Planctomycetia; order Isosphaerales; family Isosphaeraceae; genus CAVZZM01. The sequence goes on along the minus strand of CAVZZM010000003.1, from coordinate 1,121,456 downwards.
GGCCGGCCAGCCGAACTGTTGCTGTTTTCCAATCCAATATTTGTTGAAATACGGACGATTTTGTTCATGTCGAAGGGGTGGGAGGGGAAGGCGCCCTGGACGCTCGGGCGGGACCGCGGGTCGTGGTGACGGGCATCGGCCTGGTGACGAGCCTGGGGGCGGAACGAGAGGCGACCTGGTCCACGCTGCGGCAGGGCGTCTCCGGGGCGCGGGTGCTGGATGGGGATCAGGACCACGGCCGCTCCCCACGTGGGGTTTCCCGCCGCCGGTGTTGTTCGGGGACGACCGAGGAGCCGGTCCTGGGCTTGCTCGAAGTCGCGACCCGGCAAGCGATTGCGGATTCACGCCTCCCCGCCGAAGCGGAGCATCCCGAGCGTCGCGGTTGCCTGATCGGCCTGAGCAAGGGGGGCGTCCGGAGCCTGGGACGGGTTCACGAGCTGGTCCCGGACAACGACCCCGCCGATCTTCAACGGCGCTGGCTGGGAATGTGCTGGCCGAACGTCGGGGCGACTGCGGTGGCCCGGTGGTCGGGGCGCGGGGGCCGTGCCTGGCGCCGGTCGCGGCGTGCGCCACCGGGCTCGTCGCGGTGCTCCAGGGGGCCGAGCTGATCCGCCGTGGCACCTGCGACGTGGTCCTGGCCGGGGCGTCGGATGCCTCGCTGGAACCCGTTTTGCTGGCAGCCTTTCGGCGCATGAAGGCGCTGGCGAGGTTCGAGCCTGGTGACGACCCCTCGGCCGCCGTCCGACCACTCGATCGGGGCCGTTCCGGGTTCCTCGTCGGCGAGGGGGCGGCGGTGCTGGTCCTGGAGCGAGCGGACCATGCCGAGGCTCGGGGCACCCGGCCTTATGCGGAGGTCGTCGGCGGCGCGCTCGGGTCCGATGCGTACCATCTGACCGACCTGAACCCTGATCCGGCCAATCTGGCCGGCTTGATCGGCCGCGCGTTGATGTTGTCCGGGGATGGGCCCGTCCGAGGTGGACCACGTCAACCTCCACGGCACCGCGACCCGGTCGAACGATCCGCTCGAATGCCGGGCGATCCGAGCGGCCCTGGGGCCGCGCGCCGATGTTGTCTCCTGCACGGCGAACAAGGCACAGATCGGCCACCTGCTCGGGGCCGCCGGCGCGGTCGAGCTGGCGCTCACCTGCCTGGCGATCCGCGACGGGTTCGTCCCCCCCACGCTCAATCTGGACGATCCCGACCCCGCCTGCGATCTCGACGCCACCCCCCGGGTCGGTCGCGCGCGGTCGATCCGCGTGGCCTTGAAGCTCTCATTGGGGTTCGGTGGGCACCTCGCCGTGGCCGTCCTGCGCAGGCCGGAACCTTCACGTTTCCTGGTCGCATCCGTTAGCGGTGGCTCAGCCTGACGAGATTGATGGATCACGGGTGTTGTTTCCCCTTCCCTCCTTGTGTTTCAAAATGCCGGTTCACCCGAAAGAACGGTATAACCGGACTCCATGAGCCACGGATTAATGTTCTCCAAGGGCGATCCGCTCGACTGGATCGACGACGAGGCCGCCGCGCGGGAGCGGGATGGGTTGGGGCGTCGTCTTGTCGCGCTGGGCGAGGCGGTGCCGGGTCGTTTGCGGTGGGATGGTCGCGCGCTGGTGAATTTCGCCTCGAACGACTACCTCGGGCTGGCGGCCGACCCGCGCGTGGTCGCGGCGGCGGTCGACGCGGCGGGACGGTACGGATGGGGAGCGGGTGCGTCGGCCCTGGTCTGCGGCTGGCGCGAGCCGCATGAGGCGCTTGCCGAAGAACTTGCGGAGTTCGAGGGGACCGAGGCGGCCGTTCTGTTCCCCAGCGGCTTCGCGGCGAACCTCGGGGCGATCGCGGCCCTGGTGGGACCGGGCGATGCCGTCTACCACGACCGCCTCAACCACGCCTGTCTGATCGAGGGGACGCGGATGGCCGAGGCGTCGCTTCGGGTCTATCCGCATAACGATGCCGATCGGCTCGCCGCGATCCTCGATCGCGACCGGGGGCGATACCGTCGCACGCTGATCGCCACCGACGGGGTCTTCAGCATGGATGGCGACCTCGCCCCTCTGGCCGTTCTCGCCGACCTGGCCGATCGACACGGGGCGATGCTGCTCGTGGACGAGGCACACGGCACGGGCGTCTTCGGCCCGACCGGTCGGGGGGCAGCCGAGGCGTGCGAGGTGGCGGAACAGGTTCCGATCAAGGTCGGAACGCTGTCGAAGGCGCTGGGGTCGATCGGCGGGTTCGTGGCCGGTTCGCGACGACTGATCGATCACCTGATCAACCGGGCGCCGACCCTGATCTACTCGACGGCCCTGCCCCCAGCGGCGGCGGCGGCGGCGCGCGAGGCGCTGCGGATTGTCCGGGCGGAACCGGAGCGTCGATCGCATCTCCTTTCCCTGAGTCGTGACCTGCGGCGCGGATTGGCCGCTCTTGGGTTCGATGTCGGTGATTCCGTCGGGCCGATCGTGCCGGTGTTGCTGGGAGGGCCGGAACGAGCGGTTCGACTTTCGGAGGCGCTTCGCGAACGCGGGTTCCTCGTCCCGGCGATCCGGCCGCCGACCGTGCCGAATGGGACGTCGCGACTGCGGATCAGCCTGACCGCGGCGCATGCGCGGGAGGATGTCGCGGGGCTTCGGGAGGCCATGCTCGCGTTGCGGTTGGATTGAAGAAGACTCGCGCAAAGACGCAGAGTTCGATTATTCCAAGGGCAGTGGAAAACTCGTGAAGACTTGCCGCTCTGTCTTCCTTCGCGGCTTGGCGTCTTTGCGTGAGTCCTGTTTCCTCTTCCCCGGATGGCCCCTCGGGGGTGGATTCGTTAGACTCGGCGCCTCGTAAAAGAGACTTGCCGGAACAGGTCGGACGGAGAGAGCCATCGTGGACTGGGATGCCCTGCGACGGGCCGAGTTCCCCGTGACCGAGAACTGGGCGTACTTCGACCATGCCGCGGTCGCGCCGTTGCCGAGACGTTCCGGCGACGCGATGCGGGCGTGGATCGCGGAGCAGGAGGCCAACGGGGTCGTCCACTGGCCGCGCTGGGAGTCGAAGCTGGAAGGACTTCGGCGCGACCTGGCCGGGCTGATCCACGCCGACAACCGACGAGATCGCCTTCGTCAACAGCACGACCCACGGCATCGGCCTGGTCGCCGAGGGCTTCCCCTGGCGCGAGGGGACAACGTCGTCACGGCCGAGGAGGAGTATCCGTCGAACCTGTATCCGTGGCTGAACCTGAAGGATCGCGGGGTCGAGCTGCGCACCGTGCCGAGCCGGGAGGGCCGGGTCTGGCCCGAGGACCTCGACGCGGCGATGGACGACCGCACTCGATTGCTCACCATCAGCCACGTCGAATGGGCCAGCGGGTTCCGCAATGATCTCGATCAGCTCGCCGAGCTGGCCCATGCCCGCGGCGCGGCCCTGTTCGTGGACGCCATTCAGGGGCTCGGGCCGCTGACGATCGACGTGAGTCGCACGCCGATCGACTTCCTCGCCGCCGACGGTCACAAGTGGCTGCTCGGGCCGGAAGGGGCCGGTGTGTTCTACGTCCGTCGCGACTGGATCGAGCGACTGCGGCCGATCCTGGTCGGCTGGCACAGCGTGACCACCTCGTACAACGTGCCGGGCATCCACTTCGACCTCAAGCCCAACGCCCGGCGCTGGGAGGGGGGCACCTTCAACATGCCGGGGCTCCAGGCATTCGCGGCCAGTGTGCGGTTGTTCCACGAGATCGGGCCGGACGTGGTGTCGGAACGCATTCTGGAACGGGCCGAGCAGGTCCGGGAGATCGCCCGGCAGGCCGGCTGGAGCGTGTGCGGTTCGCAACGCCCGGAGGACCTCTCGGGGATCGTCGCCCTGGAACGACCGGGGATTGACCCGGACGCCTTCGCGCGGGAGGCTCGAAACCGGGGCATCGCCCTGTCGAGCCGTCGCGGACGGGTACGGATCAGTCCCCACGTCTACAACGGCGACGATGATCTCCAGCGGCTCGCCGAGGCCCTGAGCGGGTGTTGACCACAGCATGCCAACCACCACCAATGCCTGGCGCAAGGCCGTGTTCACCGGGACATTCGACCCTCTGACCCTGGGCCACCTGAACGTGATCGAGCGGGGCCGCATGATCTTCGACGAGCTGGTCGTCGGCATCGGCGAGAACCCGAACAAGCAGGCCCTCTTCTCGATCGACGAGCGCGTGCGGCTGGCCCGTCGCATCGTCGAGCCGTTCCCGAACGTGTCGGTCGAGCCGTTCGACGGGCTGGCGGTCCATTTCGTCCGGTCGATCGGTGCGCGGGTGATCCTCCGAGGCGTTCGCACGCTCTCCGACATGGAGTACGAGTTCAGCATGACGCTGACCAATCAGCGGCTTGACCCCGAGATCGAGACGGTCTTTCTGATGGCCGACGGCGAGTACTCGCACGTCTCCAGCTCGCTGATCAAGCAGGTCGCGCGGTTCGGAGGCCGCGACTCCCTGTCGTGCTTTGTCCCGACGATGCTGGTCGAGCCGATCATGGAGAAGATCGACACCCTGGGCGGCGTGAGAACGGACAGCGTTTCCCGTCCCGGCATCGTTCCCGACCGCGTTGAGCCGCGCAACCTTTCGAAGGGCTGCTCGCCGAACTGGCCACGGAACGCCTTTTTCGGGAGGGCGAGGCCACTGCTGCGCACATCTCGATGGAGAACGCGAGTCTTTCCTCAAGAATGTGTTAACTCGTTCCCACGCTCCGCGTGGGAATGCATAACGCGACGCTCCGCGTCGTCCGGGTCGTCCCTGCGGAAGAGGCCGCGGAGCGGCCCGGACGGCATTCCCACGCGGAGCATGGGAACGAGTTCTTTCGGAACCATCGCCGAAGATGTGCGCGGCAGTGGCCTCGCCCTCCCGGCAACGGTGTCTTATCGGACATTTGAATGACCCTGGACCGGGAGGGGGGTCCCTTGTTCGAGCGGTCCATCGAGCGTACGGTGAACGAACCGGGGACGACGGCGGTTTCCGCTCGACCCGGTCGGACAACGGTTCAGGTTCGATCGTCCACAGCCAGGACAGGAGTGTTCGTCATGGGTTCACGGCGCAAGGGACTGGCGATCGCCGCGATTGGGACGTCACTCGTGGCCTTCACGGCCCTGGGTTCAGACAGCCCCGAAGAAAAGACCATTCCGGAGGGCTCCGGGAGTTGTTGCAGCGGGGGGACCGAGGGCGCGTGTTGTTCGGACATCGGTCGCCAGACCGCGCTGGTCACGGCCTTGCTGGCTCAGGGCAAGCAAGGCGCCGACGAGTCGGCGGCACCCAAGCAACAGGCCAAGGCCAGCTCGGAGTCATTGGCGAAGGGCGTCGCGACCCGGAAGGCCCTGCTGGACCAGATGATGTCGCTGATGGAGGACGGGGTCGCCGATTGCTGCATCAACCCCGGCTGCGCGTTCTGCGTGCTCGCGGCGGATGGGTGTCCGTGTGCCGGGAACCTGGCCAAGGGCGGCCCCGTCTGCCCGGAGTGCTGGGGCGGCTGGCAGTCGGGGCAGGGCATGCTCCCCGGCGTCAAGGCGGAGGAGGTCAAGATCCTCCCGAAGGACCAGCTGAAGAAGGTCTACGGCATGAAGGCGGAAAAGCTCGAACAGGCCGGGCAGGACTGACCGCGTGTCCGCTCGCCCGATGACTGTTGCGCGCCGGACTAACGAGGAGTGCATCCGGAGCGAGCCCCGCAACGATCCCACCGTCACGGAGGTTTGTGCGCCGTGATCACTCGTCGTCGCGCCCTGAACGCCCTGATCGCGGGCCTCAACGGGCTGATCGCCGTGACGCTCGCCGTCCCCGTCGTCGGCTATCTCTTGACCCCGTTGCTGCGCAAGGCAGGAGCCGTCGCGTGGGTCTCGGTCGGACCGGTCGCGGACTATCTCGGTTCGGGGCCCCAACGTGTCGACTTCCGATACACGAGCGAGGCGGGCTACACGGCCGAGTCGGTGAGTGGGTTCGCCTACGTCGTCCCGTCGGAGGACGCGACGCCCTTGGTCCTGTCGCCGGTCTGCACGCACATGGGTTGCAATGTGGAGTGGAACGGCGATAAGCGGCGGTTTCTCTGCCCGTGCCACGGGGGCGTATACACGGCGGACGGTCGAAACGTGGCCGGGCCTCCGCCCCGGCCGCTGGACCGACTCCCGGCCCGCGTCGAGAACGGTGTCCTGATGATTCAGGCCGATAACGCGACATAGGGAGGACGCGGGCCATGTCCTTGCCCACCACCGAGTCAACGCCGGGCCTCGCCCTGCGTCGGCTCCGCTCCGGCGTGCGGAGCTTCCTCGACGAGCCGCAGCCGGAGCGCGTCGGCTGGCCGCAGGTCTTCGGAAGTGTCCTGCTCTTCCTTCTGGTCATGCAGGGGCTGACGGGGTTCCTGCTGGCGCTGTATTACGCGCCCTCGACCGACAGCGCCTACGAGAGCGTCCGCTACATCCAGGAGCGTGCCGTCTTTGGCGGACTGATCCGGGGGATGCACCGCTGGAGCGCGAACCTGCTGATCGTCACCCTGGCGATCCACATCACGCAGGTGTTTCTCTGGGGTGCGTACAAGCGGCCGAGGCAACTGACGTGGGTCTCGGGTTGCCTGCTCCTGCTGGCCGTGCTCGGCTTCGGCTTCACCGGTTACCTGCTGCCCTGGGACCTGAAGGCCTATTTCGGCACCGAGGTGGGCACGCGCATCGCCGGCTCGGCGCCGGGCCTCGGTCCTTACGTTCTGACCTGGCTGCGCGGCGGTCCCCAACTGGGCCCGCTGACCTTGCCGCGGTTCTACGCGATCCACGTCCTGCTGTTGCCCGCCCTGCTGGTCCTGGGGGTCGCCTGGCATCTCTGGCAAGTCCGGACGTTCGGCGTCACCCCGCCCTGGGCCCGGGTCGGCGAGGAGGGGAACGTCCCCACGGCCCGGCCGTTCTTCCCGTATCAGGCGGCGCACGACAACACCGCCATCTTGTTGGCGTTTTTGCTGTTGCTCGTGCTGGCCATCCTGCAGAGCCGAGGGGCCTTCGGACCACCTCTGGAGGCCAAGGCGGACCCCACCAATTCGAGCTACGTCCCACGGCCTGACTGGTACTTCCTTGGGCTCCAGCAATTGCTCCGCATCTTCCCGCGCGGGTTCGGCCAGGTGCTGGCGACCACGGTGGTCCCCACCCTCGCCCTGGTCCTTCTCGTCGCGGTCCCGTTCCTGGATCGCAACCCGGAGCGGTCGCCGCGCCGCCGACCGGTCGCGATGACGATCGGCGCACTGTCCGCCATCACCGTCGTTGCTCTGACCCTGGCCGGGGCCCACGCGGTCCGCATCGAGGAGCAGGCCCATGCCCAGCGGAATGCGGTAGGCAAGGACCAGGCCGCGTCGGTGGCCAGTCCGACCGGACGCCCCCCCCGTAACCAGAAGGAACTGGCCGCCGCCGGTGAGCGGCTGTTCGAGCAGCTCAAGTGCGCCTCCTGCCATCCCGTGACGGGCCCACCGCGCGACGGTGTCCCGACGCTGGCCTGGGAAGGGAGCCGGGCGCGGCGATCCTGGTTGAGCATCTATCTGAAAACCCCCACGCGAATTCGCTGGGAAACGAACCTGGACCGGCAAGGGCAACGCCCCGAGCGGCGGATGCCCGACTTCGACCTGACGGGCCCCGAGGTGGACCAACTGACGGCCTTCCTGATGGCCAGGCAAGACAACGACTTGATCCCCCACCAGCCCGACCTCTCCACACCAGTCGAATCGGCCGCCGTTGATCGAGGTAAGGAGCTGGTCCACAAGACTTATCGCTGCGTCATCTGCCACCGGATCGGCGAAGAGGGGAACCCCTTCGGTCCCGATCTCACCCACGTCGGATCACGCCGTCAGCCCGACTTCCTGTACGCCATCATCCACAACCCGTACCGGCTCGACCCCCACACGGCCATGAAGAACCTTCATCTGGCCCCCGATGAAGTCCGCGATGCGGTGCGTTATCTGATCTCGCTCAAGTGATGATCCGCATGATAAATGGATTTTTGACACGTTCCCACTTTGGGAATCGCTTCCGGTCCTCCTCAGATCGGGTTCCGGGATGGCGAGGTGGAACTCTGGGATTGACGCAGGTTCTCAACTTGGGCTCATGGTGATTCGTCGAGCGTGACATCCAGGTCCACCGGGTCGCCGCCTCGGAGCACCGTCACGGTGGCGTTCTCGCCCGGTTTGTGGGTTTCGACGGCTTCGAGCAATTCGTCGATGGAGTGGATCGGCGTGCCGTCCACCGACACGATGATGTCGGCGGAGTCGGGGTCCGCCTTCGGGAACTGGTAGGGACCGGCGCGGACGATCCGCATCTGAATGGGGCGGATCCCGGCTCGGTCGGCGGCGCTGTTCTCCTCGATTGAGACGACGAGCAGTCCCTTGTCGGTCATCAGCACCTTGCGGACGCCGAGGTCCGCTCGCACGACCCGACCGCGCGCGACCAGCTCGTCGAGGTTGCGCTTGATGGCGTTGATCGGGACGGCGAAGCCAATTCCGGCCGACTGGCCCACCTGGCTGATGATGGCGGTCGTCATGCCAATGACCTCGCCCCGGCTATTGAGCAGCGGGCCACCGGAGTTGCCCGGGTTGATCGCCGCGTCGGTCTGGATGATCCCCTTGATCAACCGGCCGTTCTTGGCCCGCATGGTGCGATCCAGGGCGCTGATGATCCCGGTCGTCAGGGTGCGCTCCAGGCCGAAGGGGTTGCCGACGGCCAGCACGCGCTGGCCGACGACCAGGGGAGACGAGTCACCCAGCGTGACCGGGTAGAGCCGGTCGGGGGGACCTGGATGCGCATCAGGGCGACGTCGGTCGACGGGTCGAGCCCGACCGGCTCGGCCTCGTGGCTGGCGCCGTCGAACAGGGTGACCTGGACGGTCCGGGCCCCCTCGATGACGTGGAAGTTCGTGAGAATCAGCCCCTCGCGATCGAGCACGAACCCCGACCCGGACCCGGTGCTTGACGGCTCGTCACCGAACAGGCCGAAGCCACCGATCTCGGTCGTAATGTTCACCACGCTACGGTTCACATTGGCATAGACACGGATGTTGACCTGTTCCTCGGCGCTCGCGTCCTTGAGAACCTGCTCGGGCACAATCGGGGGGGCCGCGACATCCCTGCCGGGCTCATCGTCGGGAAGGGCCGGAGGAAGCTCCACGGTCTCGGCCGGTCGCTCCGTCTCTCCCCGAACGGCAGGGCGCGTCGTTGCTGGCGAGGCCTCGGTGTCCGACTCGGGGACGGACGCCTGACCTCCCGCCCCGAACCACCAGCCGGCAAAGGCGACGGCCATTGCCGCGGTGAGTCCATGCGTGGCAAGCAGTTTGAGTGGAGAGGTCTTCATCATCGTGACCGGCTTCCAGGCAAGAGAACGAGGGGCCTGAGGCGCACCCGTCGGCGCCTCGCATTCATTCTAAAACGGACGACCGGAGAAATCGCCTCCGAAATCGGCATGAAACTTGCTAGCATAGTATGATGAATCCAATCAACGCTGTTCGCATAAAATTTCGTCGTTTGATGGCTGCAACCATTTCCTTCGAGTGCCAATTGACGGAAAATCCAATGAAGGTTATAGAGTTTCCCAACGGCCGGGAATGGCGACAGGGTTCTTTGTACGTGGCCCATCTCTTGGGTCGAGCGACAAGTGACCGGGGAGGTATGGACCGCGTTGAGTGCGGTCTTCGTCTCCTAAGATCCTGAATGAGCTCACTTATGTTTGATTCTCGTCCGCCGCGTCAAGAAGGCACAGCGGAGACTACGATGATGCGAATCCTGATCCCTGGCCTGATCGCGATGATGCTATGGCCGGGATGGTCTCAGGCCGGCTACGTCAAGCCGGCGGTGGCGACCCGTGCCCAGCTTGTAGCCGCCCGGCAGGCAAAGCTGCAGGCGGTGCGGCAGGCCAACCAATCCTGGAAGACATCGCTGGGCCAACTCGCGCCCTACGCCGGCCGGGCCGGTGTAGCCTCGACCGGGATGCTTCAAACGAGGCAGGGCCTTTTATACCCGCCGAATGGCGTGAGCATCGAGGGCTTGCTGGCTCAACGCGCCTTGAACCCGAACCGGTTCGATTTCTACCATCCCAGCCTGGGCCCGGTGCTCGCGCAAGATGCCGCGATCCGTGCCGCCGGCGGCACCAACTGCCGACCTGTCAACGGCCTGCTGCCGAACTCGCCTTACTTCAATTACCTGAAGTGGCGTCGTAGTCTCTACCCCGACCGGTTCGACTACTACCACCCGGTCCTTAGCACACTGTTGATCGAGGATGACCGTGTTCGCAGCCTGCCTCCGTGCACGCCATCCGAGCCGGGAGGGGTGATTCCTCCAGGCGGCGGCGGGACGCCCGGCGGTGGCGGGACACCCGGCGGCGGGGGGACGCCCGGCGGCGGGGGGACGCCCGGCGGCGGCGGGACGCCCGGTGGTGGCGGGACGCCCGGTGGTGGCGAGCCACCCGGTGGTGGAGGCGGCACCCAGCCTCCAGCGGTTCCCGAACCCTCTTCGCTTGTCCTGCTCGCGCTTGGTGCGGGGGGATGCGTCCTGCTGAGGCAACGTCGCAAGTCGTCGCCGTCGCGAACGAGTTGGGGACGAGCTTTCCTGAGCTTGACCCCTGCGAAACGGCGTCGCGGCCATGAAATGATCGACAACGATTCCATCAGGAGAGGTCGGGGGCTTGCCCCCGACCTCGTTTCGCGCGCCCAATGGAACGACGCGGCAGTCGGCAACCGGTTTCGAGCGGTTCTGGACGCTGCGTGGTCGGGGCGGCACAATGGGTTCGCCGGGACGATGTCTGCGTATAGGATGTATGCCGTCCTTGCGAGGTATCGACCTCCGGCGCCCTGACGATACGTCCGCTGTCGTCATCCGGGCTGTTGGTGGTTTGGTTCCATGAATCGTCCCAGATCGTCCCGCCGGGTCTCGACTGGCCAGGAGTCGCCCATGCCGCGTCGACAGAGTCAAGCGTTCGGAACCGTTGTCGTGCTGGGGATCGGTGCCGTGATCGTCGGCCTGATCGGCTCGGCACGTGTGTGCGCGCAGGTCGGCCCGGAGGAGTCGGCGGCACGATATCAAGCCGGCCGAGGGGCTGGAGGCGACCCTGTGGGCCGCCGAGCCGATGGTCGTCAACCCGACGAACATCGACATCGACTCGCGGGGACGGGTCTGGGTCACCGAGGGCCTCAACTACCGCTACACCCTGCACCGGACCAGCCCTACATCGACGACGCCGACCGGATCAAGATCCTCGAGGACACCGACGGCGACGGCAAGGCCGACAAGGTGACGGTCTTCGCCGACAAGATCTTCCCCGTGCCGATGGGCATCGCCGTCGAGGAGCACTACGACCGCGACGGCAACTACACCGGCTGCAAGGTCTACGTCGGCAACAGCCCCGACCTGCTCGTGCTCGAGGACACCGACGGCGACGACAGGGCCGACAAGCGCTATCCCGCTGCTCACCGGCTTCGGCGGCGTGGACCACGACCACGGCGTGCACGGCATGGTGTTCGGCCCCGACGGCAAGCTCTACTTCACCCAGGGCGACAACCCTCGCAGGACGAAGCCCGGCTACCAGTTCGAGGTCACAGGACAACTCGGGCCGGATCGTCGCCAACAACCAGCTCGCCACGACCTTGCGGGCCAACCGCGACGGCACCCAGTTCGAGATCCTGGCCGACCGGCAGCGGAACAACTACGAGACCAGCCTGAACTCGTTCGGCAACATCTTCACCAGCGACAACGACGACGACGGCAACCGCGGCTGCCGGGTCATCTGGGTCATGGACGGCGGCACGTACGGCTACCAGCACCCCCGGCAGCCCCCGGCACTGGGGCGAGGAGGTGCCCGGCAACGTGCCGAAGCTCGTCGGCACCGGCAACGGCAGCCCGAGCGGGATCATGGTCTACGAGGGCGACCTGCTGCCCGAGGAGTATCCAGGGCGCGGTCCTGGAAGCCGACGCCGGCACCCGGCAGATCAACCACTTCCCGCTGACCCGCACGGGGGCCTCGTTCCGCACGGTGGGGGACAGGGTTGCTCGTCCGCAGCGACGACCCCTGGTTCCGACCGATCGACGCCTGCGCGGCGCCCGATGGGTCGGTCTTCGTCGCCGACTGGTACGACGGCGGCCGTCGGCGGCCACGCCTTCCGCGACCAGACGACCGGGCGGATCTACCGGGTCGCGCCGAAGGGCGAAGGCGGCGAAGCCACCGAAGTATGATTTCGGGACGGTCGAGGGACTGATCGAGGCGCTGAAGTCGCCGAACATCGCGGCGCGGGACGTGGCGTACCGCGAGCCTGGTCGAGCGGGGCGGCAAGGAGGTCCGCGATGCGCTCGGCGAGGTCTACCTGAAGGGCGAGCCGGTCCAGCAGGCCCGCGGCGCTCTGGGCCTTGCACGCGATCGAGGGAGACGAAATCGCGAAGTACGCTCGCCGGCGATCCGATCTCGGACGTCCAGCAGGTCGCCCGGGGCGATCCCCGCCTCCGCGAGCAGATCGTCCGCATGCTCGGCCGCGACGTGCGCGAGGTCGGCGAGGTCACCTACGCGAACCCCGAGGCGAAGCAGCCGCCCCCGGCACTGGCCAACCTCGACGCTCTCGCTGCCGATGGCCGACGACCCCGACGCGGGCGTCCGCCGCGAGCTGATCCTGGCACTGCGGAACGTCCCGACCGACAAGGTCGGCGAGGCCCTCCGCAAACTGGCCGCCTCGTGGGACGGCCAGGACCGCTGGTATCTCGAAGCGCTCGGCCTGGCGCTGCGCGACCGGGAGCCGGAGTACCTGTCGAGCCTGTTCGACGGCTCGCTGTATGGCGACCTGAACCTCGACGAGCTGGGGCACTCGACGAACGTCGCGCTGCCGCCGTACTTCCCGGTCGATCGCAACGAGGCGTTCCTGGCGACCGGCGAGGAGCTGCCGCCGGCCAACGCGCTGACGAGGACGCTCGGTTTGATGTGGATGGTCCACCGGCCCGAGGTCCTGCCGCTGCTGGCGACGATCTTGCCCCACCTGGCGACGCCCGACCTGCAGCAGGCGGCCGACGACGTGCTGATGCAGATCGACGACCCGGCCGGGGCGGTCGCGCTGGCGGCGACTCGTCCAGCGCCACGGACGACCCGATCCGCCGTCGGCAGGTCCTCGCCACCCTCGGCCGGAAGCTCGAGGGCGACTGGAGAGCCGCGGCCGGTCGGCCGGAGGTCGTCGCCGCGATCGAGGAGGCGCTGAAGGACCCCGACTACGCAGGCGGCAGGCCATCGCCACCGCCGCCTCGACGGGCGACGCGCCGTACGCCGGGGCGATCGTCGACGGCGCTCGAGGACGATGAGCGCCGCGGTCGAGGTCCGGGCCGCGGCCGTCGAGGCGCTCGGCCAGCTCAAGCCGCCGCAGGCGCAGGCAGACGCTCGATCGGCTGATCGCCGGCGGCCGACCGAAACTCGCGGCGCCGACCCGCTCGCCGAGGCCGCCGTGCGCACCCTGCCCCGGCTCGGCGACGCCACCGGGCGGCTCGTCGATCTGCTGCGGTCCGCCGACGCCCCGCTCGGCCTCCGACGCGAGGCGCTGCGGTCCCTGGCCGTGACGAGCGACGGCGCGCAAAGGCTCCTCGAGCCTGGCCTCGAACGGACGAGCTGCCCGAGGAACTGAAGACCGACGCGACGCTGGCCCTGAACTCCAGCCCCGACCGCCGCATCCGCAACGAGGCCGAGCGCCTCCTGCCGCTGCCGAAGACCGCCGCCGGCAAGCCGTCTGCCCCCGATCTCCGAGCTGCTCGAGCCGCGAGGGAGACCCGGCCAGGGGCCGCGAGGTCTTCTTCCGCACGCCGGCGTGGCGACCTGGCCGCGGCGACGCCACGCTGAGCTGCGGGTCGTGCCACCGCGTCCAGGGTCGGGGCAACTGGATCGGCCCGGACCTCTCGACGATCGGCGTCAAGTACGGCAAGGAGGAACTGCTGCGGTCGATCCTCAGCCCGTCGGCGGCGATCGGCTACAACTACAGGAGCCTGAACGTCGCCACCACCGACGGCCGCGTCCTGACCGGCCTGCCGGTCGAGGACTCGCCGGCCCGGCTCGTGCTCAAGACCAGCGACGGCCAGCGGATCGCGATCGACCCGAGCGAGGTCGACGAGCGCCAGTGGAGCGACGTCTCGCTCATGCCCGAGGGGCTGGCCGAGACGATGGGCGAGCAGGACCTCGTCGACCTGCTCGCCTTCCTGACCACTCTGCGCAAGCCGGTGAGCATCGTCGGGCTCGCCCAGGCGCGTCGGGCCGGTGGCCGAGGACGGGGACGAGTCCGCCCTCTGGACCTGTCGAAGCCGATCAACCCGCAGGTCGGCCCGAAAGGCCCCGACGGGCAGACCCTCAGCTGGCGGCGGCTGACCGCCGACGCCGAGGGCCGAATCGACCTCGCTCCGTTCGCCGCCGAGCGGGGAACCGGATCAGGCGCCGTTTACCTCTACACGCCCGTCACCGCCCCGGTCGATCAGGCCGGCCCGGCTGGTCCTCGATACCGAGCCGAGGATGTTCGCGTCTGGCTCGGCGGTCGCGAACTGGTGCTCGACGCGGCGCCGACGACCAGGCCGCGCACCGACGTCGGTCGCGCTGCCGAAGGGCACGTCCGACCTCGTCCTCCGCGTGCCCGCCGGTTCGGTCGATCGTCACGACCCTCGTCGCCGACATCCCGCTCGAGTTCGCTCCGGCCGAGGCCAACGAGCGTCTCGGCCGCTCGGTAGTGAGCCAGGGTGGCAGGCGCACGCCGTCGTGCGCCTGCCGCCCTGACATTTCCCACGATCCCAGTTCCTGATAAGGTGTGTGAGAAGGTTCTTGTAGGGTGGGTCAGCGAGCAACCCACCAGCGAATCAGTGGGTTGCGCTCGCTGACCCACCCTACGAAGATCGGCGCAACGGTCGCTCCAATCATCCGACGCCGAGTCGAACGCATCTCACACACGTTCTGAGAGGCATGCCAACGACAGCGTGGGAACGAGGACCTCCCCCTGTCAGAAGGGCACCGCTCCGGCCGGGAGGGCCGCGGGATTGGCGGGGGCGCGGGCCGGTCGCGCGGCGGGCGGGGTGGCCGCTCGCGCGGGCGCAGGGGTCGTCGTCCTGGTCCTGGTTGGCAGGGCGCGTGTTCGGAGCACCGATCGGGGCGACCGACGAGGCGCGGGCCGGGGTCGTCGTCGTCGGAGTGGCGATGTTGGCGACGTTCCCGACCGCATCGGGGTCCGGCGGGCTCGTCTCGATCGCCGCGCCGGGGGTGGTTCCGAAGCGGATGAACGCCCCTACGGCCAGCGGGACCGACGATTCAACGACCGCGACGTCTCCCGGCCGGAACTCACCCGATACCTGGGTTCGACCCGTCCCCAACGCGCCCAGCACCCGGACCGGGACGCTGGCGACGTGCTCGTTGCGGATCACCTGGACGACCGGACGGGCCGATCCGCCCTGGAGGGCGCGATCCGTCACGGTCACGATCGGCGCCGATGGCAGGAACTCATTCTCGACGCGCTGGCCGGGCTGGAGCGACTGGCCGGCCGCATGGGGAACCTCGATCCAGGCCGCCGCCCAGGGGGTTGCCAGATCGCGGAGGGCGTCGAATTTCTCCGGCAGGGGAATCAGCGCGGTGATGGTGCCCTCGACGGGCGTGCCCTCGACGCGGAACTGGAGCGTCGAGCCAGTTTGTACGGCCCGTCGGTCGACGGGCATCAACACGCGCAGGCGCGTGACATCGGCCAGCTCGGCGACCGTCGTTCCCCTTGGCCACGTACTGTCCGTTGCTCACCGGGAGGGCCAGCACCAGTCCGGCGAACGGGGCGCGGAGCGTGCACCTGTCCACTGCGATCTGAGCCAGGGTCGGCCCGGGCCTGGGCGGCTTCCAGCCGGGCTCGGACCACGGCCGAGGCCGCTCCTTGCTCGGGCGACTCGATCTCCTTGACCTCGGCCTCGGCAATCTTGAGTCGGGCCAACGCCTCGGAGCGGTCGAGCTGGACGATCTCCTGGCTATCGCGGACGGTATCGCCGACGTTGGCCGAGAGAGTTTGCACGATGCCGTCGTCGGTCGCCATCAGGGCCACACGACGAGCGGGCTCAAGCTCGATCGAACGGAGAAAACGGTCCGGCGACAAGATCTCGAGTGACGCGGTTTCGACCCGGGCCGACGAGGTGGGTGTTGGCTCCGATACGCCCCCAGGACTCTGGGACCAGGCCGCGCAGACCGGTACGAACACCGAGGCAAGCGCGGTGGTCGCGATCCTTCGTATCATCATGAAGCACCTCACGAAAGGAACAGGAGGTGAGAGACGGGACGGGTTGTTGTTTACCGTATCGTGCGCCGAGCAGGGCCGTCAACCGTCGCCTGGACTGGCCACGTCGCGGTCGTCCCGGTAGGATCAGGACGTTCATTGGCCCGTCGCGCGAGGACTCGTGTCGACCGGCCCTGGCCCTTACGTACCGTGAAGTTCGCCGCAACTCCGAGGAAGATGCTGGGCCCTCCTCGGGACAGGCGATTCGTCGTTCGAAACCGAGAAGCACTGAGCGTCGTGATGAACATGGAGATCGGCCTGATCTTGCGACTGGCGGGCCCGTTGATTCAGGTTGTCTGCATGTTCCTGTTGATGGGGACCTCGCTGGGGCGCCGCGAGATCGCGGGCCTCCCGATCGCGACGTTGCTCTATGGCGGCTTTTTTCTCGGGTTCGCGCTGGTGCTCGTCGGGTTGTTCCTATCGCGACGGCCGCGAGGCGAACGCTGATGCGATTCTCAATGCGCGCACGGCGTTGACACCAGGCGTCCCTTTCCGCCCCGGCTATTCAGAATATCTACGGATCGGGAGGGCTGATGACGCCTGAGGTTTCCTCCGACGGACGCGACGCCTCGATCGAGGTCCCCTCTCGGACGACGAATTCCCCGGCGGGCCCGGCGGGAGACATCCGCCCTGGGACCACCTCCGTCGAGGGTCGGGGTCGGACGTTTCGCTATTACGACCTGATCATGGCCGCCTTCGTGACGGTGATGATCTGCAGCAATTTTATCTCGGCCCGGAAGCAGATCGGCATCGGCGGGTTCGTCTTCGGCGCCGGGGTGCTGTTCTTCCCGATCAGCTACCTGTTCGGCGACATCTTGACGGAGGTCTACGGCTACGCACGATCGCGCAAGGTCGTCTGGGCCGGGTTCGCGTCGCTGGCGTTCGCCTCGCTGATGACCTCGATCGTCATCGCCTTGCCCCCGGCGCCCGGCTGGGCCCATCAGGAAACGTGGGAGGTCGTCTTCGGCAGTTCGTGGCGGATCGTCGCGGCGTCGATGCTTGGCTATTTCTGTGGCGAGTTCGTGAACTCGTACACTCTGGCCAAGATGAAGATCCTGACTCGTGGCCGGTTCCTCTGGGCCCGCACCATCGGCTCGACAATCACCGGCGAGGCGGCCGACTCCCTGATTTTCTACCCGATCGCGTTTTTGGGGATCTGGTCGCCGGAGCGCGTCGTTCAGGTCATGGCGGCCAACTACACGCTCAAAGTGATGTGGGAAGTGGTCGCCACGCCGTTGACGTATGGGATCGTGGGGTTTCTCAAGCGGGCCGAGCATGAGGACCATTACGATTATCAGACGGACTTCACGCCGTTCTCACTGAAGCTAGATTAAATGGGGGAGGGGATTCACCACGGAGACACGGAGGACACGGAGAAGAGAAAGAGGAGAAGAGAAAGAGGAGAGTATAAGCAGGAGGAAAAGTTAAGCAGAGCGAGTGGATATGAGGAGGCGACAATGCTGGTGGGGGAAGCGATTACCTGGCCAGTGATCGGGGCGGCGATTGAGGTTCACCGAGTGCTGGGGCCAGGTTTGCTGGAGTCTGTGTATGAGAAGTGCCTGTGTCACGAGTTGAGACAGAAGGGAATCGAGTTCGCCAGACAGGTATCACTGCCGATTGTCTACAAGGGCATTGAAATTGATTCCGAGTTGCGTATGGACATCGTTCTGCCAGGCAAGCTCGTTGTGGAACTCAAATCCGTCGATTTGATGCACCCGATCTTCGAGGCCCAGCTTCTGACCTACATGAAACTCAGCTCAATCTCGCTTGGATTGCTGATCAATTTCAACGTCCTTGTCTTACGTGACGGGATCAAGCGTATGATTCTCGGATAACCCGATGGTGATTTTTATCCCAGTTTAACTTCCCCATCTTACTTTTTCGCCCGGGATCTTCCACTTTAAATCCCTGCCTCACCATTTTCTCCTTTTTCTCTTCTCCTCTTTCTCTTCTCCTCTTTCTCTTCTCCGTGTCCTCCGTGTCTCCGTGGTGAATCCCGATCCCAATTCCAGGAGGTCCCCATGTGCGGCATCGTCGGTTACACCGGTTCGCACGAGGCGGCCCCGATCCTGCTGGCGGGTTTGAGGCGGCTGGAGTATCGCGGTTACGATAGCGCGGGGCTCGCGACGATTTCGGACGGGCGCATTGCGCTGCGGAAACGGGCTGGTCGGGTGCGGGTGCTGGAGGAGCAGGTCCAGGGCGAGCCGGTGGTCGGGACGTTCGGAATCAGCCACACCCGCTGGGCGACCCACGGGAGTGCGACTGACGACAACGCGCATCCGCACCTCGGCGGCGACGGGCGTGTCGCGGTGGTGCATAACGGCGTGATCGAGAACCATACCGCCCTGCGACGCGCGCTGGAGGCACGCGGGATCAACTTCCGGAGCCAGACCGACACCGAGGTCATCGCGCACTTACTGGCCCTGGAACTGGAGGTCGACGACGACCTGCTCGGGGCCGTGCTCCGGGTGCTGCCCAGGCTGGAGGGAACGTATGGGCTCGCGGTCGTCAGTCCGAAGGCGCCCGGTCAAGTCGTCGGCGCGCGCTTGGGGAGCCCGCTGGTGGTGGGGGTCGGCGAGGACGAGCACCTGCTGGCGAGTGATGCCTCGGCGATCGCGCCCGACACCTTGCGGGTGGCGTACCTCCAGGACGGCGAGGTCGTGCGGCTCTCCGCGACCGATTTCGAGATCCGCCACCGCGAGCGCGGGCCGATCACCCCCAGGATTGACCGCCTCGACTGGGCGCCCGACGCCGCCGAACTCGGATCTTATGAGCACTACATGCAGAAGGAGATCCACGAGCAGCCGACCACGGTGCGCGATGCCTGCCGGGGGCGTCTCCGGCGGGCCGAGGCCACGGCGCAATTCGGGGGGCTGAACCTCTCGGCCCGGCAACTCCGACACGTACGGCGGGTCGTCCTGGCCGCATGCGGCACGAGCTGGCATGCCGCGCTGGTGGGGGAGTACCTGATCGAGCGGCTCGCCCACCTGCCGGTGGAGGTCGAGTACGCCAGCGAGTTTCGCTATCGCAATGCCCCGCTCGACGACCAAACGCTGGTGTTTGTCCTGAGCCAGTCCGGGGAGACCGCCGATACCCTCGGTGCGCTCCGTGAGGCGAAGCGGCGCGGGTTCCCGACCCAGGCGATCTGCAACGTGGTCGGCAGTACGATCGCCCGCGAGGCCGACGGGGGCATCTATCTCCATGCCGGCCCGGAGATAGGCGTCGCGAGCACGAAGTGCTTCACGGCGCAGGTCATGGTATTGACCCTGCTGGCGCTTCACCTCGGGCGGCTGAGACACCTCTCGTTTCCGGGCGGTCTCCAGATCCTGGACGCGATCGAGGGCGTCCCCGAAGCCATCTCGAACGTGCTCAGGCAAGAGCCGGCCATCGCCGAGGCCGCCAGGCTGGTGGCCGAGGCGCGTAGTGTGCTGTTCCTGGGACGCGATCTGCACTATCCGGTGGCCCTGGAAGGCGCCCTGAAGCTCAAGGAGATCAGCTACATCCACGCCGAGGGCTACCCGACGGCCGAGATGAAGCACGGGCCGATTGCCCTGATCGACCCGCAAACGCCGACGGTTTTCGTCGCCCCGCATGGTCCGCTGCACGCGAAAACGCTCGGCAACGTGGAGGAAGTGCGGGCGCGGCGGGGGCCGGTGATCGCCGTTGGGACCGAGGGGGACGAGGCCCTGGCCTCCCTGGCCGACTGCTTTTTGCCGATCCCGGACGTCCCGGAGGTGGTGCAACCCCTGGTCGCGGTCGTGCCGCTCCAGTTGCTCGCCTATCACGTCGCGCGGCTGAAGGAGTGCGACATCGATAAGCCGCGCAACCTGGCGAAAAGCGTCACGGTCGAATGATCGGCGGAACGAGTTGGAGGTTCTCAGCCGTTGAGATGGTCCGCGAATGCGGCGACTGTTCAGGAGGATGGGGAGGACGTCGCGGACGGATCGGACGTCGACGAGGCGTGTTCCGGCTGAACGCGGTTCTGGACCAACCGGGTTAGGCCTTGCAAAAGCGCCTTGATGTGCGAGTTCTCCTCGGTGAGGATGGCCGCGAGTTCACGGGCGCTCTCAGCGTCGCCGATCGTCTCGAAGACGGCGATCCAGACCTGATAGCGGTAGGTGGCACGAGATTTGGCTTCGAGGTCCTGCTCGACACGCTCACTCGGGGACGTCCCGATCTCGCTGACACGTTCACGGATCCGGCCCAGGGCTTCGCCAATGCCACCGGAGACGCTACGGGAAGGGGTATGTCCATAGCGGGTGGCGATCGTTTCGAGGATGGTGCGATGCCGCGCATCGGCCTCAGCGATCTCGCCATAGAGGGTGCCCAGGGATTCGTCCGGAGGAGATTCGATCCGGGCCTTCGCTTCGGAGGCGAAATGCTCCTCGTCAGCGATGGCTTTCAAGAATTCCGCAGTGATCCATTCGCGGTCAATGGTGTCGGCCATGTCAGGTCCAGGTTCCTGTGAGGGGCCTCGCGTGGAAATTCGCCAAGGCCCCATTCCGGTGCTCTCAAACACTTGCCATGCATCTGGTGCGCCATTCTGTGGGAATGCTTCCATTGATCAAGGCTCGGGGAGCCGGGTCGGCCAGTCGAGCTGGATCTCGTGACCTCCTGATGGCAATCGCTGGAGACGAATTGATCCGCCGAACAATTCGGTGATCTCGATGGCGATCGCCAGGTCGAGCCCCCGGCGTTCGCGACGGTTACTCACGAGCCGCTGCATTTGACCCGAGGCCAGAATGCCCTCGGGACCCTCCGGGATGAGGTCGCATTGATCTCGGATCGCGATGATCCAGCGAGCCATCTCTCCGCGGGCGCTGATCTCGACGGGGCCCTGCTCGCTGCAGCTCAGAGCATTGAGGATGGCGAACTTCAACGCGGTGTAGGCAAGAGACGTGTCAAGGGACACCACATCGGGGCAGGTCTCGTCGATCTGGACGCGGATCGGCCGTTGGCCTCCGACCACGCCCTCCAGATCGGCGCCCACGGCCGCGAGCACCTCCCGGGGGCGAACGGGCGTGGCGGTGATTCCGGTCTTGGTGTCCAGAAGCTGCGCGTATTCGGCCAGGAGCGTCAGCATCCGTCGCAGGTTGCCGACGCTCTTCCTTGAGCATGTCGAAATCCGACCGGAATTCGTCGTTCCCCTCGGGAAGCGTGGCTTGCATCATGTGCATCGACATGTTGATCGCGTTTAGGGCGTTGCGTAGGTCGTGCGTGACGAGGGCCAGGAACTGATGCTCATTGTCCATCATGGCCAGACATTCCTTTCGAGTGGCCCCAGGGGCGAACTCTTCCCGAGTGGATAAAGTTGCCGGTTTCCGGTATCGCACGCAGTCTTCATATCAAACGAGAAGTCGAGAGGGTCGGGACCATGACAGGGCGAGCTTCCACGAACACGGAACTGTCACCCTGTCCTTGATCAGGACAAGAGCGGCAAAGACGATACCGCGGAGGGACGACAAGTCGGGCGGAAACCTGTCATTTCCGACTTGCGGATGGCGGCGATGCCCCTTCATAATAAGAAGTCGTGTTCGCCCTGGAATCATGATTTCCCATGGCCGGGTAGCGAACCGCGCGATATCGTGGCTGCGCTTGACCCGGATTGCGTCTCACGAGATCAAACAAGCAAAAATGCGCAAAAAACTCCTGATCGTCGATGATGATTCCTATAGCAGCGGTCAGCTTCGCAGGCTGCTTGAATCCGACGAGCTGAGTGTCGAAGTCGTTTCCAGCGGACAGGAAGCGCTTAGCTCACTCCTCAACGATGAGTACAGCATCCTGATCACGGACCTGCGCATGCCCGGCATGGGGGGCATGGAGTTGATCCGCGAGATCAACGAACGGCGGCTGCTGGTTACCACCATCGTGACCACGGGGTTTGGGTCGATCGAGCGGGTCGTCGAGGCCATGCGGCTGGGGGCGTACGATTTCCTGACGAAGCCGATCGACCCGACCTATCTCAAGCTCGTCATGGATCGCGCCTTGAAGAAGCGGGCGCTTCAGGACGAGGTCCTGAGCCTGCGCCAGCAGCTTAAGGAGAACTACAGCTTTCACAATATCATCAGCAAGAACCCCAGGATGCACCAGCTTTTCGAGCTGGTTCGTCACATCTCCGGGACCAGAAGCACGGTCCTGATCGAGGGAGAAACCGGGACCGGCAAGGAGCTGATCGCCAAGGCGGTTCACTTCTCCAGCGAAGCCCGAGGGCCCCTCGTCGCCGTGAACTGCGCGGCCCTGCCGGAGACGCTCCTGGAAAGCGAGCTCTTCGGCCATGAGAAGGGGGCATTCACGTCCGCCGAGGCACGTCGCAAGGGACGGTTCGAACTGGCGGACAAGGGAACGATCTTTCTCGATGAGATCGGTGATATCTCGGCGGCGATGCAAGCGAAGCTACTCCGGGTTCTTCAAGAGAAGAAGTTCGAGCGAGTCGGCGGGCACGAGTCGATCGAGGTCGACCTCCGGGTCGTCGCGGCGACGAACAAAAGCCTTGAGAAAGAAGTTGCCGATTCCAAGTTCCGGGAAGACCTGTTTTACCGGCTGAACGTCATCAAGATCGAGCTTCCGCCGCTCCGGGAGCGTCCCGAGGACATCCCATTACTGATCCAGCACTTCCTGGTCAAGTACACCCGCCCGAACGAGCAGCCGAAGAAGGTCTCGCCGGACGCGATGGACCGGATGCTCGCCTACAACTGGCCCGGAAACATCCGCGAGCTGGAAAATGCCATCGAACGCGCCGCCGTGACGACGGTCGATGACACGATCGGCATCGACAACCTGCCACCGAAGGTCGTGGGGGCGCCGCGGCCGGAGAAGCCCTCAGATCGAGATCGACCTGAAGCACCCGCTACCGTACTACGTCAAGCAGGCGACGGAAAAAATCGAACGCGAATACATCCGCAAGGCCCTGGAGAAAAACCGGGGGAACGTGGGCAAGACGGCTGAACTTTGCGGGCTGTCGCGGCGAAGCATCTCCGGGAAGATCAGTCAGTACGACATCGACAAGATCTCATTCAAGTCCTGACAGGACGCTCACCGGGCCGATCCCAGAAACGACCCGATGGCGTTGCCGAAATGACCTGGCCCATGCCGTGCCACCCGTTTCCGATGTCGAACTTGCAGGATGGTGCCCGAGACGCTCGCGATTCGGAACCATGTCGGCCCACGACTTGCTCCGACGTTCCAGGAATCGAGAACCGAACGCGGCTCGCGGGCCATTTGCCCTCGAACTGGCGTGACAGGCGGTTTTCCGAGGAGACCTGTCCCCATGGCCGAGAACAAAGCAGACCGCACGAAGACCGCGGCGGATGTGATGACCCCCGATCCACGGACCTGTTCGACCTTCAGCACGGTGCTCGAAGCCGTGATGATCTTCCGGGAGCTGGATTGTGGCGCGGTCCCCATCCTGGAAGATGGCAAGCCCGTCGCCGTGTTGACGGATCGCGATGTGGCCCTCGCACTGGCCGACCATCCCGACCTCGTCTCGAAGCCGGTCTCCGAGATCATGACCCGCGAAGTCGTCTCGGTCTCGCCCGACGCGACCCTTGAGGCCATCAAGGGGGCAGCGATTGTCAATGGCGTGCGCCGCGTCCTCGTCGTGGACGCCGACGAGCGGCGTGGTCGGCATCATCGCCTGGTCGGACGTGGCCCCGTTCCTGACCGATCGTGAAATCGGCGGAGTCGTCACCGACATCGTGACGGCACCCAGCGAATCGTAGAGTTCGCTCGGTCCCATGATCCCGCGGACACAACGCACGCAGCGACCGGGCTCGGCGATCCAGCTCCTTCAAGTGAGAGGATCGTCGAGCCCGGTCGCTGGTGCGTTGTGGGCCTTGCATCCGGATCAGGATGGGAACCGCCAACCGCTTGGTTGTTTCTGCTTGGGGGGCGTGGGGCGTCCGCTCGTGCTGGAGAGGACCGTCTTGAGCCACGCCAGGTTGCGGGTGAGTTCCTCGCGGGATCGTTCGAAACTTTCCAGGCTATGCTGGATCCCCCGAAGGGCGATCAAGGCCAGGATTCCCGAGACAACCAGGGCCGAGCCTGCGGTGATCAATAGAGACGCCCAGAGCGACCACTGAAGGGTCTGGGCGATCAGCAGTCCGACTCCGGCCAGCGCTACCGGAACCAGGCCGATCAGAATCAAGGCCCCGATGGCCGCCAGCACGATGAAGACCGTGGATCGCCGCACGCAATCGTTCAGATCGTGCGAGATCAGTTTGGTCTGGAGCTCGCCCAGTTCCAGGGTATCGCGACCGAACTCGGCGAGATTTCCCATCACGCCTTCGGTGAAGGGGGCATGAATCCGTGCGTTCGGGCCGTTGTTTAACGTCGCTTGATCAGCCATCCGATCAGAACTCCCATGCCGAGCGCGATTCCGAGGGCCGCGCGGGTTGATGATGCGTATAGTCGCGAACGGTGTTCGCCAACGATGAGAGTCGCTCCTGGGCGTCGGCTGACATTTCGGCTGCACGTTCCTTCAATTGCTCAGCCTGCTGGGCAGTGGAACCACCATCGAAGCCCGGTATCCGATCGATCATCGTAAATGTCTCCCCGTGTCCCATAACGGGACATTCGACAATGAAATGAGGTGAAGTTCTTATCCGCCAGGGAACGGGCCCGGAGAGCCGGAGCCGTAGGGAGGGGGGCTCGGTCCATCCGACGGGGATGGGGCCGCCCCGGCGACGGGCCTTCCGAAGGTCTGTTCCTGAATCCAGTTCTCGACGTAACCCGAGGCGTAATTCTGCGCCGCGCGCATCACGATCGGCCCCAGGAAACCCATCGCCAGGCCCACCAGGCCCGACTTTCGACGGGTCTCCTGCTTCTCTTCCTGGACCTCGTGTTTGGCGGCCGCCTTGTGACTCCTCGGTGTGTGCGGCACCGCGGAAGCCGGCTCGCGGTCGTGTCGCTTCCTGGGCACGATCAGGTAGCCCACCACAACGGAGCCCGCAAGCGCGGCCCAGGGGTAGAGACGGACATAGTATTGCCAGTCAAAGGCCGCCTCGGCCCCCGCGACGACTCCCTGTACGTCCTCGTGGAGCTCCATGCGGATCTCGGCCATCCGCTTGCGGATCTCATCAATCTCATTGGTCGCAACGGCCACGAGCGGCACCCCCATCATGTCTTCGGGACTCTCGGTCAGGCGAGCATGGGCGACGGACCTTGGGTCGGGATATCGCCTCGCAAGCCGCGCACCCGAGAGCGAACGCGACACACATTTGGCGCTGTCCCGATCCGGCCCTGGGCCTGTCTTCGACCAGGTCGACCATTCTCCGCATGGAATTCAAGCGGGTGCAAGGCTCGTGCCAACGTGTCGTATGCGACCAGCATCCCCGCGAGGTGATCAAGTACTTCGAGGTGTATCATCAAGGTGGACGCGACGGGGCCCAGGCTTACACGCGGACGGCTCAGAGCGGGCTCGTGCCCGGTCGGCACCTCCGAACGCGACACGTTGAGACGCGGTTCCCGACCCTACCGCGCACCGGTTGGGGTCTCACGACCCGCGCGGACATTTCCCCAGAGTCGTTTGCCCTGCCGACCGACCTGGCTCATCAGGCGCCCGACTTTCGAACGGTTGGCGAAGCGATCGAGGTGACGAAGCATCGACGCACGCTCCGCGCGGTGGAGCAACGCCGCGAGTTCCGGAAGCAGGTGCTCCTCCACACCGTAAGATCCATCGGAACGAAGCGCCACGGGGATCACGTCCGCGACCATCGGCGACAGGCCGGACCTCAGCAACTGGAGCTTCGTCCGTAGCCAGCGCTCGCGGGGGCGCTCCCCCGACTCCCAGTTGTAGGGAGGCGACCAGCCGCCGGGGAACTCGGGACGATCGATGCTTGTCACGACGGTGAGGACCGGGATGGGATCGCGACCTGGATGCGAGGCGAACCATTCCTCAAGCTGTTCGAGAAATCGGACCTCAGGCGTGATGTCCTCGCGGCTCGCATCGACGACCATCACCAGCAGATCGACCTGCTCAGTTTCGCGAAGGGCATGACGTCTCGTGGCGCGGTCGCGGGCCTTCTCCTTGTTGGGATGTATCGAATAACCGTTGATCTCGACGAGTCGAGCTGATCGAAGTTGCTCGGCCAGGGCGGTGTCGAGCCCAGCGGACTTCAGCCTCGCTCTCACTCGGCCAAGATTCCGTTCGCGAGCGCCGTCGAGGTCGTTGAGAAGGGTGGACTTGCCAGCCCCAAGGGCGCCCGCGATCCCGATGATCACCGGACCGGTGTGGTCCTCGCTCATTGCCGCGATGCTCCCACGTCGGGACAGTCGTCGATAACGATCCGCGCCGATGGCGAGCCGGCCACTGTAGAGCTCGATCAGGTGGGTCCCGAAACGGTTGATGTACGCCCGGAAGAACCAGCGCATCAGGTTCTGCTGCATGTCCTTCCAGGCCGGTTGCACCATGAGTTTTTGAGTGCCCAGACGCATCACGCCGGCGGCCGGTTGGAACAGCGGCAGCAGAAACGTGTAGATTTCATTGGCGCGCTGAAGATAGCCAGCGGCCTGAATGGCCCTTTTCCAGTGGGCTGGAGTGACCATGTCTCCGCCGGGAACCTCCCGGCAGAGCGCGCACAGGTCTTCGGCCGCGAGTTGCAGGGCCGTGAGCATTTCGACAACCGGAACGTGCTCGACCGGGTCGTTGGAGTGAGGCTGGTAGTGGCGGGCGAGTCGTCGGGCCAGGGAACGACCCGTATCGATATAGGTGTCGAACTTGCTCAATGCATCCATCGGCAGCGCATCGCCTTTTCCCGCGGCCTCCTGAACGAGGTTCCAGGCGGTGCGATCACGCTCGTTAAAGGTCTTGGGTTGGTCCCAGTCGAGCGGAGGCAACAGGCTCTGCTTCGCCTTTGTCCAGCGGCTCGCCAGGACGGAGAAGACCACTCCCGAGAGCACCCAGGCCGTGGTCGCGTAGGCAAGCAGTTCGCCGCGAAACCCGAATGGTCCGTCGTGCTGTGCCAGCCACAAGGCGCCCATGCCGACGTACGCGACGATCGGGCCGATCAACAGTATCGAGAGCACCCAGACCCGCCAGTTGCGGAGCATGTCGCGTACGTCCCATAACTCGTCGAGCCGATCGGCGTGCTCCGATCAGGCTGTCTGTTCTTCAACGGACTCGATCTTATCGGCAGATCGCCTCGAACGCGAACCGCCCCGCGGAATGCGGGGCGGTCCGCTCGGTCGAGTACTCGGAGGACGTCGGATCTCTCGTCTGACCCGAACGTCGGATTTACCGATGAAACCGTCTGCTGATCGCGTCAGGCAGGTCAATGTCGCGCACGCGGTCGCCAAGATCGCGGAGCCGATCCGGAACGTATCGATCGTACCAGGACGCTTCCTCACGCTCGGTAAGCAATGCCGTCAGCATCAGGCCGAGGCCGAAGCCGACGCCAAAGCCGATCAGCACCGAGGTCGTCGGGTGCTCGGAAACCATCCCTTCGGCCTGGTGGTAGCCCCGGTTCGCGTATTCGCGAGCCGAATCGTAGCCCTGATGGAGCCGGTCACCGGTGAGCCGGGCTTGGTCCTGAACCCGTTCCGCTACATCATGGACGCGCTCGCGAAGCCCTTCATCCGGATTGGCTCCTCCGTTCGTTCGCCTTTGCGCCCTGGTTACGCTCGGATGCCATGGTTTTCTCCTATGTGTCACGGTGCCAGTCGGGCAAACACGTTCTTGAAGGAATCCCGACATACCCGAGATACCGTCAATGCAAGGGTCATGCCGGTCCCTGACAAATCGTGATGAGCACTCGTTTTCCCAGATGAGCCGTCCGCGGTTCCCGAAACCTTGGATGCCCTCACGTCCGATCTGGCAATGCTTTGCGGACCCGGTTATAAAATTAGGACGTCGCCTCCGACCTCGATGTGGGGTCGGTATGCGAGGCAACCGCAATACGCTTGGAAGCGGACACGCACCATGAAAAATCGCAACTGGGTGGCCTCCCTGGTCCTGGGCATCGCCGCCATCGGTTTCGCCGGCTGCGGCGGCGAAGAGACTGCCCCGCCGCCGGACACCAACACGCCCGATACGATCATCAACACGGATGGGGCGGCCGACGCCGCCGCGCCGGCTGACGACGCCACTGAGCCGGCGGCTGACATGACCGAGCCGGCGGCTGATGCCACCGCCGAGACGCCCTGAGCAACCAAACTGCCGCACACAGTCCTCGAAGCTCAACGACACCCTCCAGGTCATTCTGGAGGGTGTTTTTTTTGCGCAATCGGCCTGCAAATGGGTTCAGCCTGCGGGATGGGAACGGGGTGCGATCGGGGGTCGGACATTCTTAAGTGATTATTCCGACTGTCGGTCGGACGGTTCTTGAGTCATTGGCACCCCGCTTGCAGTGACCTGATCACTGTGGCCAGTCTCACCACGGAGACTTGAATCAAGAATCAAGGCCGGGAGGTCCATACGATGATCAATGCTCAGGAACTGCAGGGCCAGTGGAACCAGATCCGCGGACAGCTCAAGGAACATTGGGGCAAGCTCACCGATGACGACCTGACGATCCAGGAAGGGAACGTCGATCAGCTGATCGGTCGAATCCAGCAACGAACTGGGGAGTCTCGCGAGGCCATCGAACGTTATCTCGATGATCTCGCGTCGCGAGCGAGTTCCGGCGTCGGTCAACTGGGCGAGACTGCGCGTCACTTTACACGGCAGGCCGGAGCGTACGCGGATGCGGCGGGCGACCGTCTCCGCGAGGGTTACGGACAGGCCTACGATGTCGCCCGAGAGCGGTACGGGATGGCTGAGGATCTTGTTCGACAACGTCCGAGCCAGTCGATCGCCACGGCGTTCGGCGTCGGGCTGGTTGTCGGAGTCGTCGTCGGTCTCGCGTTCCGATCCCGATAACGATGGTGGTTCCCGACGCATCGGTCGCCGAGAGGGATGCCGACGCAAAACCCACCATCCTCCTAGAACCCTGAACCTCAAGAGGTAAGTACAATGGTCCGCTGGGCAATCACCTTTTTCGTTCTGGCTCTAATCGCGGCGGTCCTGGGTCTCGGCGGATTCGCCGGGGACCTGGCGTGGATCGCCTGGGCCTTCCTGGCCGTCTTCGCCGTCCTGTTCGTCATTTCACTGATCGCGGGCCGTGGCACCGCTCCACCTGTCTGATCGGACGAACATCGCAAATCGGCTGAATGAGCCATGGGCCACCCGGTTGAACTGACCGGGTGGCCCATCCTGCATTTTGTTTGGCTCGCATTGCCGAGCCCTCGTCGCGCTTGTCCTCACGTGCCGGTTCGGATCAATGAGAAGAACCGGCCCAGGACCATGCCGCCTGAATGTAACCTTCGGGCAGATCACACGTCCAGCAGAGACGTCCTCGCGTGGGATCGACGCAAGGACCAGGACACGACGGCCGCGCCAGCCAGGATTTCACGACCTCCAGGCCTGGACAACTCAAGGAGATCTTGACCTTGACGGGATGGTTGATCCGGCCGTGCATCGTGAGCCGGTAACCGCTTCCTCCCGAGGGTCGTTCCAGAGAGAAGCCGATTGTCCCGCAGGGTAGTTTGCGTTCGAGGCCGATCCGTGGCCACTCCGGTGGCAGCACCGGTTGTAGGGAGAGTACCCGACCGGGAGCGTCGTACTCGAACCCCGAGAAGTCCAGGAGCGTGTTGATCAGCATCGCATGGAGTCCCCATGCCCCCGGCATCAATGCGTGGCGGTGGGTGGGGTCGTCGGACGGCCGGTCCTCGACGCGGATCATTTGACCGAGGGGCCCGAGACGGGTGCGGATGTTGTCGAGGAGCGTCAGTGCGCGAGTGCAGGCGGCTGGATCACCCACCTCACGACCCAGGGCGATCAGGTAACGAGCCATCCAGAGCGTGGCCAGGCTCGACGGCTCGTTCCGATGCAATTCGCCCGGGGCGAGTTGCGTGTTCGGATCGCACGGGTCAGGGCTCCATCGCGTCAAGGCGAAGGCGACATCCCCGGTGACGTTCTGCTTCAGGATCGCCTCGGCGGACGCCCGGACTCGCGGGTCGTCCGCCGGCAGCAGGTTGAACGGAATCGTCACACCCAGCAGGTTGATGTCCACTCCGGCTGACCGTTCGTACTGGCACTCCGGAAGGCTCGTCCAGAGGCCGTCGAGCAGGGATTGGCGGCGTGATTCGAGGAAGCGGCCCGAATCGGCGTCCACCATGCCGGGCCCCTGGTTCCCCTCGCCGAGCATCCCGGCATGCCAGATCCGGTCGGCCAGGGCCGCCATCCCTGGGCCCGACCGTCGTGCCCCAGGGCTTCCCCTAGACGGGCCGCCGCCCGCAAGCCTGCGACGACGCTTGCGTTCGAGTAGAAAAATGCTCCGTAGCGGGAATCCCAGATGCCGGCCGAGTAGATGAGGTTCAGGTCCTCGAGCATGCGAAGGCCCATGTGGCCCGAGTGGCCTTCGCAGACCGTGGCCGCCCGCTCGATCATGGGCCAACATTCCGCGACGAACTCGAGGTCGCCGGTTCGTCGGTAATAGCGCTCGAGCCCCCAGGGGATGACGGCTGTCTGGTCGACCGCCGGGGTTTCCCACTCCGGCCAACCGTCGATCGTGTACTTCTGGAACCAGTAGAGATACGGGCGCTCATGCCCATGGAGCCGACCCAGCCATGAGTACACCCCGCGCG
Organism: uncultured Isosphaeraceae bacterium; assembly: GCA_963779675.1. Classification (GTDB taxonomy): domain Bacteria; phylum Planctomycetota; class Planctomycetia; order Isosphaerales; family Isosphaeraceae; genus CAVZZM01. The sequence continues at coordinate 1,090,585 of CAVZZM010000003.1, read as the reverse complement.
CGATCTCGTCGTGCCCGGCGCGACCCAGGGCATCGCTGACAAAGACGGCGTCACGGGGCCAGCAGTAGGCTTCGATGCCCCGGTCGAAACCGGCCGCGACCGCGCCCCATTCGGCGTCGCAGTGCAATGCCGCGGCGAGGGCGGAACGCCGTAGTACAGCGCCATAGGCCGGTCGGGGGAACCTCACCGTCGGCAGGGCTTCAACGAAGTCGTCCCAGACACGCGCGGTGTTCTGCTCGATCTGATCGAGGTCGGCGTTTCGGAACCAGGCCATCGACGGGTTGATCCAGTGCTCGTATGTCCCTGTGTCGCCCCTCCAGCCTGTGAAGGCGCCGCTGACGAGCAGGTCAATTGTGACTGATTCTCGTGCGGGAAGCGTGGCGGGTCGCAGAAGCAGGGCTTCGCTCAAACCTCCGGCTTCACAGCTCACAGGCCCCCGGTTGTCGAGAGTGATGGCGAATTCGACGGTGGCGTCGCGGGCCAGTTTACGGTTCGCATGGGCATGACCCCGGTTGGTTGCCAGGAGCGTCTGGTCGCCGTCTTGCCAGAGTAGTGCCGGCTCACCGACACCACCGTTGACCTCGGCCTCCACGTAGATGCCGAATGTCGTCCCTCGTGGCTCGTCTCCCTCGTTGATCAGCCGGAACCGCTTGATGTACTGGCCCGGTGCCAATGCGCCGCCTGCGTTGCGTGGCAAGCTCTCGCCCATGACGACGAAATCCGAGATCAGGACACGAATTGGTCCGTGTCGCCACTTCAGTTCGGTGAGCAAGAGGTTTGTAGCGCCCTGATAACGCTGGGTGGACTCCCAGGCCGACCGATCCGAGAACCAGTCGAGCCCGCCGCCAGAGGCCAACCCGCCGACAATCGCGCGGAAGTGGGCGCGACTCTGAAACTGGTCCCCCTCGGCAGGGCGGACGTCGGAGTGAAGACCGACCGTTGGGTAGTAGATGTCGTGGGTGCAACCGCGATCATCGACCCGCACGGTCATCATCCGATTGCCGACAAGCCCCTCTGGCCCGAAGATCGCCCCCATGGGCGGGTCGGACTTCGAGGGCACATTGGCCCGGATGACGGCCTCCTGGAATGGGCTGTAAACGGGTTCGGAACCACCCCGACGAGCGGCGGAGCGATATTTCAGGCGAACGTTCACACCTCGGGGCGGGATGGGAACGTGCCAGAGGCTGTTGAAGCCGCGGTTTTCGACCCAGTACGCCGGCAACGGGCCAAGGTCCTCGTCATCCGCATACAACTCGAGCCAGACGAGTTGATCCGTCTCGACCGGATTGGTGCCGACGACCACCGACGACCACATGCCAGCACGAACCGGTCCCCCGAGCCGTCCGCGTACCGGAGCCTCGATCCAGGTAGAAAGCATCGATGTCCCCAGGGTAGCGTTATCGAGGGAGGGTTGCCGAGTGGCTGAGACGGGAGTTTCCCAGTCAAGCGGCCCCTTGATTCTCGGGTTTCTCAAAGGTCGCGCCAAGAGGCCCATTGGTGCGAGCAATCGAGATTGGCACGGGATGACCGGTTCGGCATCTATCAATATGCGATTCCTTGAGACTAGATGGCGCTTCATTGACGACGGCCGTACGCAAAGAACCCGGAGGTCCTCCGATGTACTCGAGTTTCAACGCCCGAGCCCTTGGGTTGGAGATGTCCGCCGATGAGGCGATCGAGGTCGCCGCGGAGAACGGATTCGATGGCGTCGATCTCATGGTTCGTGACCTCGTCGGTGCGGAATCCGACCTGACCCGCCTGCGGGAGAGGATGAACGACCTCGGGCTAAAGGCCGGCGCATGGCCTCTGCCAGTCCGTTGGCGTGGCGATGAGGCCATCTACCGTGAGGACCTGTGCCAGTTGCCCAGGCTAGCCGACGCCGCCATGGCCCTGGGATTGTCCCGAACCGGAACGTGGGTTCTGCCCGAAACCACCGAATTCGATAAACGCGAAGCCGACCCAGCGGAGGCCGTGGCACGATCCGTTGCGTTCCATCAGGATCGGCTCGGTGAGATCGCCCGGGTCTTGGACGATCGTGGGACGCGCCTGGGCCTGGAAGTGATTGGCGTCGCGTCATTCCGAACCGGCCGGGGTTGGCCGTTCGTGACCCGACTCGCGGACCTCGTTCCCGTCCTGGGGCCGATCCTGGACGCTCACGAGAATGTCGGTATCGTGCTCGACGCCTTCCATCTTCATGCGGCGGGGGAAGATCCGTCGATTGCGTTCGCGCTCGGGGCGGATCGGATCGTGTGGGCACACATTGCTGACCTGCCTCGGGGAACATCAGGCCCGCGAGATCGGATTCGGGACGACGATCGTGGCCTGCCCGGAGAGAGCGGTCTGGTGAATGTGTCGGGATTGCTACAGCGACTGAAACAGGAGGGTTACGACGGCCCGGTCATCGTGGAGACGCTGGCGAGCTGTCGATCAATGGAAGGATTCGGGGCGAGAGATGTTGTCCGGGCCGCGGCCGAATCGCTTCGGCGCGTCTGGCCCAGGACAAATGGAGAGTGAGCGAGGTACGGCGACGTTCGTCAAATGATCCTGTTTGAACGAACGGCGTCAGCGAGCCAGTGCCGGCTCCTCGATGGACGTCAGGTGCGCCGGAGCAATTTCCTGGCGGTAGACCGGCACGTCCTTGGGCGCCTCGATCCCGATGCGAACCTGATTGCGGTCGATCTTCACCACGGTCACCACGATGTTGCCGTTGATGACGATCTTCTCACCGAGCTTCCTGCTAAGCACCAGCATGGGAGTGTCCTCTCTGTTGACCTCGCAGCCATCGTCATGATGCCGAGGAGCCATTCCGTTTGGCCCTCGTCATTAAAGTCACACGCACAATTCGAGCCGCGACTGAAAAAAACAGGAAACATTTGTCCCAAGTCATTTCCAGGAAATAGTTTATAGTCCGATTTTTCGGAAATGGCACGGGTGATACCATCGGAGCAAACTGTCAACTCCACCGCCGCTTCCCGGTTCGCCTTGAAAAAAGGGGAAGTCCGATATCCATCGGGAGCGGGGCGTCGAGTTAAGCTCGCCATTCAACACGAGTTGAAGACCCTCTCAAGGGCCGTGCGCATGACTGTGGGGTCGGGCTCTCGACCGGACCAGAGCCGAGCCCCAATGACGCCTTGATTCACGAGCATTCCGAGCCCGTCGAGCGTGGGACAGCCCCGTTTCTCCGCCTCGCGAATCAGCCAGGTTCGGGGGGGGTTCGGGATCACGTCGCAGACGATCATGTCCGATCTCAGGCTTGCGCAGTCGATTGGCACTCGCGCGTCGACCTCGGGAAAGAGCCCGATTGAGGTTGCGTTGACCACCAGACGGGTGTCTTCGGGAATGACGTAATCGCCTTGCCAGTGTACGGTTTCAGCGGGAACACCGGTTCGATCTCGGAGTGTGTCCGCGCAGCGCCCGGGCTCGGTTTGGAGTTCGGTTGACGATTGTCAGGTGCGAGGCCCCGGCCAGCGCCAGCTCGACGGCAATGGCTCGCGCGGCCCCCCCGGCCCCCAGAACGACCGCGCGGAGACCGGCGACCGGGCGGAGCGTCTCGACCGATTGGAGGAACCCCTTGCCATCGGTGTTGTCCCCCATGAGAATCCCGTCTCGGATGAGGACGCAGTTCACCGCGCCGATCACCTCGGCCGCCGAACTGAGCGAGTCCAGGTGGTCGAGAACGGCCAACTTGTGCGGGATCGTGCAGTTGAACCCTTTCCATCCCATGGCACACGCTCCCTTGACGGCATCCCCGAGGTTTTCCGGAGGGACCTCGACCGTCAGATACCGCCAGTCGAGCCCCATCGCCGCGAAGGCCGGCTCCATCATCGCCTGGGTGGGGTTCTCCGCGACCGGGTATCCGAACACCCCGACAAGGCCCTGAAGAAACGAGCGCGGCGTGGGCATGTTGGGAACCACTCCGGATGAGAGGATGAGGGGACTCGACCACCCCCTGAGGGACGTTCGCCGGGCGCGCTCGCGTTGTGGTCGATGGACCGAAGTCTGGTGGTCGACTGAGTTTCGCATCGCGACCGGTTCGGAGCAAGTCTCCGGCGTTACGCGGTGGGATGGCCTCCGGAACGAGATGCGGACCGATTCGGTTGCCCTGTGCCGATCGCGGAAGTTTGGTAGAGAGCAGGCCGACGAGTTATCGACAACGGGGGTGGTCGCGGCCGTCTCCCGGCGGGGCATGGAGAGCCACTGGATGACCAGGCGCAAACTTGTCCGAGCATTGGGGTGCGGCCTCGCCGCTGGTCTACCGCGAGCCGCGCGGGGCCAGGACTTCGGCCGGATGCTCGAGAACGTCGCCCGCAACTCGATTGCGAACACATTCTCGCCCGAGGGTGTGGAGCGGTTGCTCACGCCTCAGTCGGCGCGGCGAGACGTACACGGTCAAGACGGCGGACGGCTGGACGCTCGTGGCCCACCGATACCGGCCCACCGGTGCGCGCCCGCCCGGCGTCTTGCCGGTGATCCTCTGCCACGGGCTGACCTACAGCGCCGCTTCTGGGACATCGACCCGACGGTCAGCCTGGCACAGTACCTCGCCCAGGCCGGCCACGACGTCTGGGCGGTCGACCTGCGCGGGTGCGGACAGAGCCAGAAGTGGGTGTTCCGCCTCGACCTGCGCCCGGACGCCCTGATCGGCGGCGCGATCCGCCGGGCCACAAAGGGCAAGCTCGCGCCGACGGGCTTCGCCACGGTCGACCCGAAGTACGCCGAACTGGACCCTCGACGACCACGTCAACTACGACCTGCATTCGCTGGTCGTGGCTCGTGAAGCGGCACACCCAGGCGCCCGAGGTGGCCTGGGTCGGGCACTCGATGGGCGGGATCATCGCTCTGTGCCACCTCGCGAAGTACCGCAACCCGGGGATCGGCCGGCTGGTGACGGTCGGCAGCCAGGTGACCATGCAGGACGCGCCAGCTCGTCCTGCCGTTCCTTGAGGAGATGCTCCGCGCCCGGCAGAGCCAGCTCGTCGGCCAGTTGACCGCCCGAGGACTCGTCGCGCAAGACTCAGCACGAGCGTCAACAACCTCTTCTTCAACGTCCGGCACGTCAGCTCGCAGGTGTACGAAGAGCTGTCGATGGAGCGGACCGACATCCCGGCGATCGGCCTGATGAAGCAGTACCTCGTCTCTCGACCAAGGGCGAGCTTGTACGACGACGCCAGGCGGTTCAACTACGCCCGAGCCCTCGGCAACGTCCAGGTGCCGATCCTGATCTCCTGCGGCTCTCTTGACCGCTTCGCCCCGCCTCCCGTGCAGAAGTACCTCTACGACCACGTCGGCTCGCCAGGACAAGACGATGCTTGTCTGCGGCCGGCCCAGGGCTTCGCCGCCGACAGCGGCCACGACGACGCCCTGGTCGGCCTGACCTCACGCCAGCAGATGTTCCCCCTGATCGAGCGCTGGCTGCGAGGCGAGAAACTCTCCTGAGCGATCGAACACGCCGCCTTGCACCCATCGCGAAGCCAACGCTATGATCTCCACGACCTGGCGAGGTCTGCTGGTCTCCGGAGAACCAGCGGTGCTCGCCGAGTTGCCGCTCGGTCATGGAGGGCCCGCCGAGCATGAGACTCCCTACCCCGTCGACAGCGCTCTCAAGGCCCGTTCCGCATCCGCGACGCCATCTTGACCGCCCTGATGCCGCATCGGGGCCAACCTCATGGCCTGTCAACGAGCGTCGAGGACACTGGTCGCGACTCATTGGGCTCGCGGGCCTGCTGATGCTCCTGGGGGCGTTCGCGGGACGCTGTACCGCGATCGCCTGGAACGACTCGATCACATCGGACGAGGTGGTCTACCTCACGCACGGCCTCCACTTCTGGATGACCGGCGATGATCTCGGCATGTGGGAACTCGGCACGCCCCGACTGCCACACGTCCTGAGCGGGCTGGCACCTTACCTGGTCCTGCGATCCGCCGACGGCCTCCCGTCGGGTGTTGACGAGCAATCGCTCAACACCGAGTTGCGCAGGCTGGTGCTCTCGGGGTCTAACGGTGTGCTCGTCCCCGCGAGGCTGGTGGCGATCGGCTGGGGGATGGGCTTGATCGTCGCGGTTTACTGGGTGGTGTCGCGGGCCGGAACCTCGTTGCTTGGGTTTGTTGCCGCCGCGCTGGTCTCGCTCACGCCGGAGGTGATCGCCCACTCGTCGATCGCCGGTAGCGATCTGCCGTTCACTACCACGGCCTTCATCGCCCTGATCGTTCTGGCCCACTATACCGAGCGTCCGACCTTGAGGCGCTGGCTGGTGCTCTCGTTGGCCATCGGGCTCGCCTGGTCGATGCGGCACACCGGAATCGTGCTGATCGCGGTGGCGGTCGTGGTTCATTTCCTGGTCCATGTCCGTCGGATTCATCCTCGTGGGCTCGGCGATCTCGCCGAGGGCCTCTGCCGATCGATCTGGGCCGGGGTGGGGTTGGCCACACTGGCCTTTCTGGTCTTGTGGGCGGGAGATGGTTTCGGCGGCGTGACGGTCGCCGAGATGTCACAACGCGTTTCGTGGCATCACTTTTCCCGGCGGGTCGGGACGGTCGATCCTGGCTGGGTGCGTGTCCCGACCTCTCTGCTGAGTTTCTTGAAGCAGGTTCGACACCAGAACGCGGGTCACGAAGCCTACTTCCTCGGCACGTTCGGAACGACGGGGTGGTGGTCCTACTTTCCGCTGGCGTTCCTGCTCAAGACCCCGATTGGCCTGCTGGCGTTGCTTGTCCTGGCGGCCGCGCGGGTGCGGCCTCGAAGTGCCTGGGACGTCGTCGCCCTGGGGTTCCTGGGCCTCCTGTGGGTGTTGCTGGTCCGGAACAAGGTCGACATCGGCCTGCGCTATGCCTTGTTGACCTATCCGCTGGCCGCGACCTTCGTGGCCCGTCTCTTCGCCCCGGGAATGCTCCGCGACCGCGTTTGGGGGCCGATCACGCTGGTGGCCGCCGCCTGGTTTGCCCTGGCATCGTTGGGGTGCGGTTCGCGTTGCCTGTCGTACTTCAATGAGATCGGCGGTGGACCGCAACACGGGTGGCTCTACCTGGCGGACTCGAACCTCGACTGGGGCCAGGACTTCGACGCCCTGGCGGACACGGTGAGGAAACTCGGGATCGACGAGATCACCACCGACCTGAGTTCGGAACGCCGCCTGGACCAACCGAACGTGCTTGCGATCGTCCTTCCCGGCAAGGCGCTGCAGGTGCCCGTCGTGACTCCACCGAACCGGCGGTTGTACGATTCAGACGGCGGATACGTCCCGGTTCACACGCGCTACGTCGCGGTGAGCGTCAGCCACCTGATGGGGCTGTACTCCGGGAACGACGTGAGCTGGCTCAGAACGCGACGGCTCGTGGCGCGTGTCGGAGACAGCACGTTCCTCTTCGACATGGACCATCCCGCCGAGGCCCCCTTCCTCGAATGACGGTCATCCTGGACGAAGCAATGGAGGGCGGTAGGGCCGAAATCGGGCCCAGGGCTTGCTCGGCCTGGCCTCGGCCACTAGGCTTGAGCCTCACGAGGTCCGGGATCGCGTCACGGTCGCCGTCCGCGCTCGCATGACGACTTGAGGGCTCCCGGGCGCCATTGCAACGAGTGTCCATCAAGGGATGAGCCTGCCATGAGTCCGCCCGCGACGATCGCCGAGTTCACGGTTGACCTGCTTCGCGTCAAGGTCTACGAGGATCGCTCCCAGCTCGGCCGGGCGGCGGCGGCCGACGTGGCCGGGGCCATCGACGCGCGTCGGAAGGAGGCGGAACGGGTCAACATCATCTTTGCCGCGGCCCCCAGCCAGGACGAGTTCCTGGCCGGCCTGCTCGCCCACAACGGGATCGACTGGTCCCGGATCGTGGGCTTTCACATGGACGAGTACCTGGGGCTCACCGCCGACCATCCCGCCTCCTTCCGACGCTACCTCTCGGAACACATCTTCCGGCTGGCCGGACTGCCCGAGGAACGGTTGCGCTTGATTCCGGGCGAACAGGCCGAGCGACCGCTCCAGACGTGCCTCGTCTACGAGGACTTGCTGCTGTCCCAGCCGACCGACATCGTTTGCGCCGGGATCGGCGAGAACGGTCACCTGGCGTTCAACGATCCCCCGGTGGCGGATTTCCTCGACCCGGTGCTCGTGAAGGTCGTCCGTCTCGACGAGGCATGCCGCACCCAGCAGGTCCACGACGGTTGCTTCGAGAGCCTGGACGACGTGCCGACGCATGCCTTCACCCTGACCATCCCGGCCCTCTTGCGGGCGCCGGTGATGGCAGTGATCGTCCCCGGTCCGCGCAAGGCCGATGCCGTCCACGCCACGCTCCACGGTCCCATCCGAGAGGTCTGCCCCGCCTCGGCCCTGCGACAGCACCCCGGCGCCGTACTGTATCTCGACCGCGAATCGGCGAAGCACGTGATCTGATCCGTTGCGAGCGCGACGCCAACGACTCAATTGAGGGCTCTCGCGATGTTTCGGACTTCGCGTGGTGGTTGTCGGTTGGCCGGGCTGCTCGGGACCCTGGCGTTCCTGGCGACATCCGTCGGGCACGTCGCCGTGAACGGACAGGATCGACCCGTCCCGGTCCCGGGTGCCGATCGGCCCTTGCCCCAGGGGTTCGACTCATCGCCGGGACCCTCTGTCGAACCCGGTGATGGCCCCGAGAACCCGTTTGCCGTCGAGACACTGGATGGCGAGATCGGCGCGTTGTCGGATCGCTCGGATCGCCTGATGCGATTGATTGGGAAGTTGCAAGAGATCCAGCGCAGCGTAGTTGACGAGGGAGACGCCCTGCAATGGTTCGAGGAAGAACAAAAGCGCCTGGAGGCGTACCGCCCGAAAATCGAGGCGAAGTATTCCACGGAAGAGGAAATGCAACCCCCGCCTCCCTTCGAGATCCCTCATGAACCACCACCCCATGAGGGGGCGCTGATCGACTACCCAATCCTGGTCGAGCCGCCGGACTTACTCATTGTCGAGGTTCTCGAAGCCGCTCCGGGACGGCCGATCACTGGGCAACGACTTGTCTGCCCGGACGGGACGATTGATCTGGACTTTTACGGGAAAATCCATGTGCGGGGTTTGACACTGGAGCAGGTCAAGGCGAAGGTGGTCATCCATCTCCGCCAGTGGCTGTCCGATGAAGTTCTCGGGCTCCTCATGGTGAAAGACCCATCGACCGGCGAGCTGGAAGTTCGTGCACCGAAGGACTCGGATCGGGTTTTCGTTGCGGTCAGCGCCTATAACCACACGGTCTATTATGTCCAGGGTGATGTGGCGGCGCCCGGCCGTCTCCCGTTTACGGGCAACGAGACCGTGCTCGATGTGTTGAACTATGCGGGCGGGCTCCTGGCGACCGCCGATCCGAACGACATTCGCCTCGTCCGGCCCGCGCGGGGCGACGTGCCGGCTCGGGTATATCCCATCAACTTGAAGGCGATCCAGGAGGAAGGGGACCCGACGGCCAACCTGCAAATCTTCCCGGGGGACCGGCTGATCGTCGGCCGGGACGACACCGTCGAGGCCACGGTCGCCCTCGACCGTCTTATCGCCCCGGTGCATTCAGTGCTTCAAATGAGCTGGAACTTCAGCTATGCCCTGAAGTCGCTCACGGAATCGCTGAAGGAGCCGGCGTTGACCCCGAAGGAACGCCGGGCGCTGGTGGATGCCTGGGTCGAGATGCTCTGGAGCGTTGTGCAAGAGGGAGAGACGGCCAGGCTCGACAAGGAGGAGCTTCGCGAGATCCTCCGGCAGGGCTTCGTGCCCGAATCGGCGGTGGGAGCCGAGGAATAACCAGGCCGACAAATCGGAAGTCATGGTCACAACCCACAAACTCCTGTCGGCAACAGCGGAATCGTCGTCGCCCGGCTCCACACGCCGGGCGACGATGCGAGCCTCGTCGATCACTCCGGCAGGGGCTCTGCCCTTGGTCTCGGGCAGGAAGAGCAGGGCGAACGAGGCCGATCAGGAAGACGGAGCACATGGTCACGCCCGCGTACCGCATCGGCTCCGGGTAGCCGGCGAAGACCACGCCGGTGAGCAGACCGAGGGCGAACGGCCCCAGGGCCGAGACCAGCCGGCCGACGTTGTAGCAGAACGAGGTGCCGGTGGAGCGCAGCCGGGTCGGGAACAGTTCCGGGAAGTAGATCGCGTAGCCGCCGAACAGGGAGAGCTGGCAGAACCCCATGATCGGGATCAGGACGAAGATCTGCCACAACTCGTTGAGCGTCCAGAAGGTCACGGCCGTCGAGATCATGGCGGCCAGGAACGAGATGGCGAACGCCGGCTTGCGGCCGATGTGCTGCGTGATCCAGGTGAACGCGTAGATCCCGAGGAACGCCCCGCCGTTCTGGAGCAGCGAGGCGATCCCGGTCCAGATCGTCAGCTTGCCGGCGATCTCCTGGGCCGAGAGCCCCTCGGCCTCGAAGTGCTTGGTGAAGACCGAGCGGATCAGGTCGAAGCTGAAGAAGCCGATGCCCCAGAGCCCGACCACGCCCGAGAAGGCCAGCAGCATCCCGAAGATCGTGTTACGGCGCAGGACCGGGTCGCCGAACAGTTCCTTCATCGAACCCAGCTTGTGCTTCGCGACGCCGGCCGTCGCCTCCTCCTGTTCCTCCTCCTGGGCGGCGGCCTGCCACTTCTCCGGCTCCTTGAGCCGGAGCATGATCGGGATGGCCAGCAGGGCCGGGGCCAGGCCGATCAGGAAATAGATCCGCCAGACGCTGTCGACGGTCCCCTGGAGCTGCATCAGGCCCAGGCCGATGCCGATGGCCGCGGCCATCATGTTGCCGACGGCCGAGAGTGCCTGGAGCATCCCCAGGGCGAAGGGGCGGGAGCGTTCCGGCATCACCTCGGCCACCAGCGAGACCGCCGCCGAGAACACCCCGCCGACGCCCAGGCCCGTCAGAAGCCGGAACAGCGAGAAGTCCCAGAACCCTTGCGAGGCGGCGCTGAGGCCGGTGCAGCCGGAGTACATCAGCACCGTAAACAGCAGGGTCCTGGCCCGGCCGATCTTGTCGCCCAGGATGCCGAAGAAGATCCCGCCCAGGGCCCAGCCGATGATGAAGATCGAGGTGGCGTAGGTTCCGTACTCGTTGATCTTCGTGTCAAACGCCTTGTCGTAGGCCGCCTCGCTCTCGTCGCTGGAGAGCGTGCCCCCGGTAACCTGCTCCTTGATGTCAGCCTGCAGGGCTTCGATCGATCGAGGAGTCGCGGAGCAGCTCGGTCATGGCCGGCTTGCGGGCGAGATTGAAAAGCTGCTGGTCCATCGTGTCGAATAGCCAGCAGAGCGAGGCGACGATGAAGACGAACCACATGTACGGGTCAAACCCTTGTACCACGGCTGGGCGCGTCCGTCGGGCGTCGGTGGCGGTGTCGAGGAGGGGGCCTGGTCGTCGTGTTGCATGGACGGTTCCTCGGGTCGCGCAGCCGACGGGCGATGCGTTGCCCGACGGCCTATCGAACGCGGGGCTGCGGGTTGAATCGTCGGGACGCCGGCCGATCTCGAGGGCGGCGGTCACAAGCTTGTTCGCTGGTATACCGGCCCACCGTGCGCGGGACAAGCACCCTCCCCCTCGAAACGATGTCCGACGGGTAACGATCCGTCCGGCCGTGACGCCTATGCGGAAGGGCCGGGGCGTGTCACGAGAGTCGACGTCGGTCGACCAGCCGGGAGGCTTGACAGTCCACCAACGTCGGTCGATCATCAGACGATCCGCACCGGGCGGGATGGGGCTGGTACGCCGCTTGAGCCCGTTGCGGTTCAACGGCGGGATCGCGTTCGAGTCGATGGGCTGGCGCAGGCCGATCCGGGATGACGACCGTCATGGACATCTCCTGGCATCGCGTGGCGTCCTGGACGATCCTGGCCGTACAGGTCGTACTGGTGGGGGTGCTCGGCGCCGGGATCGTGAGACGATGGTTCCCGCTCGGTGTCCCCGGCGAGTGGGAGTGGTTGCGCGCCCGGTTCGCTCCGGAGCCGCTGGGACTGCTCCTGGCGGCCCTGGCGATTGTCGCTTATGGCGGCCTTGCCGCGCTGGGTCAGGTACGGCTGGGAAGGGCCTCCCCTCGTCGGATCACCGAATGGGCCTGGGCCTGGGCCTGGTCCCGGCGGCGGTGTGTGTGCAACTCGCGGTGACTTCCGGCGCGGCGACGGGGCTCGGCCTGACGAAGTGGGTGACGCTGGCGATGCCGGGCTCCAGCGGTTATCACACGGTCGCGCGCCGGGAGGTAATCGATCCCTGGGACTTCTGGGCTGGCTATCCGGCCTGGGTTCGTAGTCAGGATTCGTTGCACATCGGAACTCATCCGCCCGGCTTGATCCTCGTGGCCTTCGGGGCTCAGCGGCTGATGGAGTCGCATCCGTCGCTCGCGAGTGGGATCGATGCCTACACGCCCGGCTCGATCACGTCGGGGTTTCGCGAGATCACCGGACCACAACCCCTCGCCGACCGGGCCGCGATCGTGCTCCTCGCCACCTTGACGATGCTGGCGTGCGGCCTGACGGTCGTGCCGCTCTACGCGCTTGCGAGGACGTGCCTCGACGCCCCGGCGCCTGGGTCGCCGCGTGCCTGTGGCCCCTGGTGCCATCCGCGATCCTGTTCCAGCCGACCGCCGACACCGCCTTTCCCTTGCTCTCGACGGCCGCCCTGGCGCTGGCGGCCTGGTCGTTGCGTTGGCGAGGGCGAGCGGGAGAATGGACCGCGTTCGCGGTGGGGGTCGTCCTGGGCGTGGGGATGCAATTGACGCTCGCATTCCTGGCCGTCGGGCTGATCGTGGCGCTGGTGTTGTTCGTGGCCGGATCGGGGCCTTCCCCGCCGCAATCCAGCCTTTCCTGGCGTCGGCGGCTGGTGTTGCTGTTGGCCGTGGGGGCGGGTTTTCTGGCGGTGACGCTGGGTCTCTGGGCGCTCTCGGGCGCAAATCCTTTCGTGATCTGGTGGTGGAACCAGGCCAACCACGCCCGGTTTTACGACGAGTACCCGCGCACCTACCGGTCCTGGGTGCTCATGAACCCGGTCGAGCTTGCTGTCGGGGTGGGACTGCCGGTGTTCGTCTGGGCGCTTGTCGGGCTCGCGACCGGTCGCCGGGCGCCGGCCGTATCGTGGGCGACAGTTGCCACGATGGCCGCCTTGACCCTCGGTGGTCGCAATCTCAGCGAGGTTGGGCGGCTCTGGCTGCCGATCATGCCGCCCTTGCTAATCGCCGCGGCCGTCGGCATGGCGCGATTGCGGATCACAAGGAAAATCTTCATCCTGACGGTCGTGTTGCTCGGGCTGCAAACGCTGATTTTGCAAGCGGCCATCCAGGTGGTGTATCCCATCTGACCGTTCGGGGCGCGTCCCGAATATCGAGTGCCGGCGTTTCGTCAGAGGAACACGTTCGTCACCCGAACGCCAAGCTCGGTATCGATTTGCACCAGTTCGCCGCGCGCGACGAGCTTGCCGCCGGAGGTGAGCTCGACCGGTTCCCGGGCGTGTCGGGCCAGTTCGAGGACGTCACCGGGCTTCAGTTCGGCGACGCGCTGGACCGGCAGGCTGATGCGACCGAGTTCGACGGTCAAGGTGACCGGCACCTCGGTGGGGGGGATCGTCTCGATCGCTCCGCTTCGGGCATCGGGGGCCGACGACGACCCGCGGTCGCGGGCCGGGTTCGAGTCGGGCGAACTTGGCGTGGTCACGGCAATGGCCTCCCTGGGAAGAACGTCGCGGCGGAGTGGACCGAGGACAACCAGGCGTCCACCGGCGGAAAGCGGCACGCACTCGGTGGCCAGATGACAGCGACCCTCGCGGTCTCGCAGGCTCAGCGTGACGATCCCGGTCGGGCTCGCGACGGTCCCTCGCAGTGGAGCGCCGTCGATCGGCTGGACGCTACCGACCCTCAGCCGGCCGATCCCACGAGACAGGCTCACGTGCCCTGCCTCGGCTCGCCACACACCGACGAGGGACGGACAGGCCGGATGTAACGATTGAAGGTCGGCAACGGGCTCAACGGTGTCGATCGCGTCGGCCCACGCTCGGAGAACCCCCTCCGGAACCCACAGACGCGCTGAACCGCGGACCGTGCCAATCCGGACAGGCCAGCGGAGCGTGACCATCGCGCCGAATCCCTCGGTCGAGAACGGGCCCGCACCAATCCGGTCGACCACGACGTCCGGCGCTGCCGGGGTGCTGGTGAAGTCGCCCAGGGCCCGTGCCAGGAGACAACCCAGGATGCCCCACTCCACGGGCGTCACCTGCAACTGCTCCTCCCCGGAGAATCGCTCGAACCCGAGCAGACGGTCCACCAGCGCGTGGGCGAGCGGGGCCTCCAGGCCGCAGGCCAGGCGGGTCGAATGGCGTGCCGAACTGAGTCGGGCCACGACACCGGCGCGTTGCAGACCGGACGGACCATCGTGGACCTCCATGGAACCGACTTCGATCGAGTCACCCAGGGGCTCACTCAGCCAACGTAGCGACGCCTCCAACCGTGCGCCGAGCCGAGAATGCTCCAGGGCGTCCCGGAGTCGGACGGCCCGGCCCGAGAGGCGGGGCAGGGGGCCGAGCGGCCCGGCGTCCACCAGGCTGAGAGGGTCGAGAATGGCCGCCGAGTCGGTGCTCATGCGTCGTCGTGACCTCCGTCGTCGGACTCCAGGGCCAGACGATCCCGGGCGGCCTGGAGGATGCGGGCCTCCCAGTCGAGGAGTTCGGTCCGGTGCCGTCCCGGTTCGTCGAGGGTCATGTGAGGTCGAAGGCCCCGGGCGATGTGGTAGGGGACGTGCTGGATCGCCCAGCGCGCCCGGTGCGGATCGACCGTCGAGAGCAACCTGCCCAGCGTGACCAGCCCCAGCCGGGCCACGGCCTGGACCGACGCGCCTCCGTGTGTCGAAACGTCCGCGTCGGCGCGTTGCGTCAGGAATGAGTCGACCGGGCCGATGCGATTACGGAGGTCCCGGAGCCTTTCGGCCGTCCGTGGGGGACTGTCCGTGTCATGCGATTCTCGCACAACGGAACCGCACACCTCTTTCGACAGGCCGACGAACGTCAAGAGCCGTGCCAGTGTACGCGAGGGCATGGTCGCCAGGACGGCGACAATGGGCGCATCCGCCGGCCCGACCGGTCCCCCGCCAACGATGCGCTCGGTCCAGAGAGACCAGACCCAGTTCAGCACCTCGGGATGAGGGTCGCGATCGGTCCGAAGGTCCGCGTCAAGGAGCTTCAGGCCCGCTAGCAACTCCGCGCGGAGTGACGCCGGCGCCAGGGACGCCACCGACCGCGTGACCGCGGGAGATTCGTCCTGGAGGGCGCGGACGAACCAGGAAGGATGGACCACTTTCGGGTCGCACTGAACCTGAGCGGCGTGTTGCGCGCGCAAGGTCGATTGAGCTTCGATGGCGGCGCGTTCAATCACGTCCGTCTGACCGGGCCCCGCGAGGCCGATGACCGAGGACTGAGGGCCGAGGGCCGATTCGCGGTCGGTGGCTGTCCTGGTCCGGTCATCGGCCATCGGACCTGGGCCATCGTCCGGGCCGGACTCTATGGCAACCGAGGCCTCCTCCTGAGTCGAAAACCCCAGGCGTGCTCGCCACTCCGGGGCGAACCGACTCCAGAAGTCCGGGTCGTCGGCGAAGCCCAATGCCCGGGCGGCCAGGACAAGGGCCTCGTCGGCGGCATCGCGGGGTTCCGCGGTCAAGGCGCTCAACGACGGGCTCCCGATGGGAAGGAAAACACACGACCGGGAACGAGAACCTCGACATGGTCGAGCGCGGTCACAATGAGCCCGGGTCGGAGGCCCGCGAAGCGAAATGCTTGGTCAGGATGGCTTCACGACCGCAATCCAGCGTGTCGGATTCGTCGAACGCCTGGTTGAGCTTCGGTTCGAGCCGGGCCGAGACCGGGGTCGACGTGTCCTTCGAGAACCAGCCGGCCATGTCGCGGATCGAGAGGGTCAGCCGGTCATCCTGTAGCGTGTACGAGGCCGACGCGACCTGTTCGACGCGGTGGTGGCGGGCAAAGTCGCGGGTATCGTCACGAATGGCACGAAGCGCGCAGATGATATGATCGGTCGATTCGTCGCTCAACGGGGTGCGAGCCAGCAGCAAGCCGCGTAACCGAGAAATGCCCCGGGCGAAGTCTTCCTCCCCCGCATTAATTGGGATCTCGCCCGAACCCCCATGCCCCGCCAACTCATGGTTCCAGGTATCGGCCGAGGCCAGGGCCTGGAAAATCTGGTCGGGGGTGTACGGCTTCGGCACGAAACCGTGCGCACCAAGCTGGTAACTCTGGATACGGCTGTCCTCGGGCAGCCAGGCGGTGACCACGATCACCGGGACCAGGCTCGTCCGCGGGTCGGCCTTGATCTTCCGGCAGATCTCGAAACCATCGGTGTCGGGGAGCATGAGATCGAGGAACACGACGTCGGGGCGTTGCGTTCGCAGGATCGCCAGCGCGTCATTGCCGGTCAACGCGGACTCGGGGTGATAGCCCTTGATCCGCACGAGCATGGCCAGAAGCTGGTTGGCCTCCGGCTCGTCCTCGACGATCAGGGCCGTGGGCATAAAGTGTCCTTCAGAAGCAAGGTTCGGAGGCCGTCCTTGGTTTCCTGAGTCCAGTGGAACCGATGACCGAGGTCTGATGACCGATTCGCAGCCAGCGACAGTCCCGTCTCAAAGTGGTCCCGGTGCTGGTCACGGACCTGGGTTCAGGATAACCGGGTGGTCGGGACATAGCACGGCGTGCCCCCGGACGGCCCCCCAGATCCCGAATCGGGGCACGCCGCGCCTTGCCCCAGCCACCCATTCCAGTTTGTTCCACATTCAGGTGGTTTATCGGGAAAGCCCCTCGGTCCTATGGAACCTGAGCATCGGTCCTCGGTCCTCGGTCCTCGGTTCGTGCTGGGTTCGATCCGTGGTTCGAGTGCCCGTGATTCGCACTTTCACCCTCGGAGGAGGTCGTCGGTTCGGCTGTCTCGAATTGTACACGCGAGGTTGGCATTGGGCGAGGGTGCCTTGGCAGGAGGATCGTGACCTCGGTGCCTTCTCCCGGCGCTTCGGGCCGAAACCTCGCCGCCGTGCACTCTCGATGAAGGTTCGGACGAGGTATAAGCCCGAGACCCAGCCCGCGCTTGCCGAAGCCGAAGTCGCCCGAGGAATGGTGCCTCGGGTCGAATTCGGTGAAGAACGGGGAGAAGAGGCGGCTCAGAGCGCGCTCGTCGAGGCCGATGCCGCTGTCGGCGACCCGGATCTCGACCTGTCGTTGTCCATCAGAGATGCGCCGCGAGGCGGATCTGCCCACCGTCGGGAGTGAACTTGATGGCGTTGGTCAGCAGGTTCAGGAGGACGTCACGGATCTTGTCGGCGTCGAGCATCGAAGGTGCCGAGGTCCTCGGCGATCTGTCGAGTCGAAGTCGAGCTGCCGGGCCTGGACGAACGGGGCGACCCGGGCCGCCGTGTCTCGGAGGAGGGAGGCGAGGTCGATGGACGAAGGCCGGAGTCGGTTGCGGAACTCGCCGATGTTGACGAGCTTCAGCATGTTGGCGACGAGCCGCCCGAGCTGCTGTGTCCCCTCGGTGATCTGCCGCAGGATCGAGTCCGTTCGGGCTCGGCGCCGCTCCGGATTGGTCATCTGGAGCAGTTCGCTGAGGCCCTGGACGATGGTGATCGGGGTGTTCAACTCGTGGCTGGCGACTTCCAGGAAGGCGGTCTTGAGCTGGTCGGCCTCGGCCAGCTCGCGGTTGGCCTCGGTAAGCCGGGCGTTGGCCTGCTGGAGTTCGGAGACCAGTCGTCGGCGTTCGGCCAGCAGGTCGTACTGGTCGGCGGCCTGGCGGATGGTGGCCTCCAGCTCCGCCGCGTCCCAGGGCTTGAGGATGTAGCGGAAGATCCCGCCGCGGTTGATCGCGTCGATGACCGCCTGGATGTCGGCATAGCCGGTGAAGATCAGCCGGACGGCCTCGGGAGCGACGTGGCGGGCTCGGGACAGGAACTCGTCGCCGGTCATGCCCGGCATGCGCTGGTCGGACAGGATGACCTGGACCGGCTCGCGCCCGAGCATCGCCAGGCCTTCGGCCGGGTCCGTGGCGGTGAGGACGCGGAACTGGCGGTGGAACAGGTGCCGCAGGCTATCGAGCACGTCCGGCTCGTCGTCGACGATCAGGAGCGTATGCCGGCGCTGTTCCATGGCTCGTGAAGTCCTCCGTCGTCCCCGGCTGAAGATCGATCGTCAAGCGCGTGCCCGAGAGCGTGCGAACGGTGAGTCAGCGACCAGTTGGATCGCGGCCCGACGGCAGGACTCCGCCGAGGTGTCGCACCTGGTTCTCCGAGCGCGGCGACGCGCCGCTTGAGTTCGCCGACCTCGTCACGGAGCTTCGTCGGCCGTCTCGACATCGTGGACCAGGCGGTCGTACTCGGCGGCGGCCTGCCGGACGGCCTCCTGCAGCTCTTCGGGCCGCCAGGGCTTCTTCAGGAACTGGTAGATGTGGCCCTGGTTGATGGCCGCGACGATCGATTCCAGGTCGGCGTAGCCGGTGAAAAGCATGCGAACCGCCTGGGGCTTCTTCGACTTGACGTTGGCCAGCAGCTCGACGCCGGTGATCGTCGGCATCCGCTGGTCGGTCATGATGATGTGGACCTCCTCGTCCTGCATCAGCCGGAGCCCGTCCTGGGCGCTGTTGGCCTTCAGCACGCGGAACTCGCGGCGGAGCAGATCGTGGACCGAATCGCAGACATCCGGCTCATCGTCGATGACCAGCAGGCAGTGTTTCGAGGGTCGAGGCCATCGTCGGAATCCTTCGCGCTGAGATCCGGGAGAGACAGAAACGCCAGGTCATCCGTCCCACACCAGCGAATGCCACACTGTCCGTTTAGTACCTTGCCGCGACCAACGCCGCGGACCGATACGGTCGACGGCAGGATGTCGGCAGAGGCCTGGTCCCGTCAAGGGGCCGGGCTCGGCGTCGCGGGCGAATCCAGTGATCGATGAGACGGCTCCGACATGCACGGGGGGATCGGGCAAGTTCGATGCGAAATGTCGAGCCCTGGCCTGGAACGCTTTCGACCTCGATGCGGCCCCCGTGGCCGGTGACGATCCCGTGCGAGATCGACAGACCCGAGCCCGGTCCCTCACCGACCGCCTTCGTGGTGAAGAACGGGTCGAACAGGTGGGACATCGCTCGGCCGGGATGCCGCAGCCGTTGTCCCCGACCTCGACGACCTGATAGCCCGGCCCGAGAATAGGTGGCGATCCGGATTTCATTGCCCTCCGCGCGATCGGTGGCCTCGATCGCCTGGATGGCGTTGACCAGCAGGTTCAGCATCACCTGGCCGATCTGGGTCGGGACGCAGAGGATCTTCTCGGCGGTCTGGAGTTCGAGTCTTGACCTCGATGTGACGGCGCCGCAGCCGGCCACGGACCATCTCCAGCGCGGGCGAGACCAGGTCGGGCAGGAGGGCCGGTTCGAGCTTGGGGGGGCCGTACGAGCGAGCCCGCGAAGGTTCTGGACGATGTTGGCGACCCGCTGGACCCCGTCGCGGGTGCGGTGGATCATCCGGCCGAGGTTCTCGCGGACGTACGCCCAGTCGAGATCGTCCTCGATGGCCTCGATCCGCTGCAGATCTCGGGCGCTTGCTCGGCGATCAGCAGCTCGCGGTCGGTCTCGTAGGCCGCGACCAGGTCGAGCACGCCGGCGAGGTCGCGCTCCAGGACCGCCAGGTTGTTGGCGATGAAGGCCAGCGGGTTGTTGATCTCGTGGGCCACCCCGGCACTGAGCAGGCCGATCGAGGCCAGCCGTTCCGACTGGACCAGCATGGCGCGCATGCGGTGGCGCTCGGTCTGGTCGCGGATCGCGCCGATGAATTGCAGTTCGCCGGCGACTTCGGTGGCGCCGAGCGAGCCAGCTCCAGGGGGAACTCCTCGCCCGACTTGCGGTCGGCCCCGGAAGCTCAACCGTGCGGCCGACCAGGTTCGCCTGGTGCGTCGAGTGCGCCATCCGGGGTGGTCCGGTCGCTCGGCGTTCGAACGCTTCGACATAGTCCTGCAAGCCCTCGGTGAGCCGCGTCGCGATCCTCGACGGCGAAGAGGTGCCCGAGGGGATGTCGATCGACTTCCGTCGGCGAAGCAATCGAAGGTCCGTTCCGCGGCGGGTTGAACAGGCGATCCGCCCGTCGCGGTCGGTCACGACGATGGCGTCGAGCGACCCTTCCGTCAGCTGTCGGTACCGCGCTTCGGACTCGACCAGGGCGCGGTTCTTGGCCTCGATCTCCCAGGCGTTGCGAAGCTGCGCCTCGGCGAACTGCCGACGCGTCTCCTCCAGGGCCTTGCGTTCGGTGATGTCGCGGATGACGGACGAGGATGACGGTCTGGTCCTCGAGTTGTACCGTCGAGGTATTGATGTCGACCGGAATGACTCCGCCCGTCCTTGGTCCGGTGCCGGCCCTCGATTCGCAGGTGCCCCTCGCGGAGCTGGTGGGCGAGCCGATCCTCGAAGCCGGAGGCGAACGAAGGGTCGTCGATGTCGCGAGTCGTCAGGTTCAGCAGTTCCTCGCGCTGTACTCCGAGCCGTCGGCAGGCCGCGGGGTTCGCGTCGAGGAGATGGCCGTCCAGGTCGTGGACGAAGACGGCGTCCTCGATCCCCTCGAACAGGGCGCGAGCCCGCCGCTCGGAGGCCACCAGGGCGGCCTCGGCCTGCTTACGCCAGGTGATGTCCTGGACCGTGCTCCGGATGCCGACGACCTGACCCTCGGTGTCACGTACCAGGCGGTTCTCGATGGCGAAGTAGACGGTCCGGCCGTCCCTGGTGCGGTAGGGCCGCTCCACCGACATGACCGGCCGTTCACCGTGAACCGCGCTCATCGACCGCATGCGGGCCGTTATTGCGCATCGACTCGTCGACGAACTCGAAGATCGGCCGGCCGATCATCTCGTCCCGCGCTGTATCCGAGCATCTCGCACTCGGTGCGGTTGATGTCGACGATCCGCCCCTGGGCGTCGATGGTGTGATAGCCGACCGGCGCCTCGTCGTACAGACTGCGGAACCGTTCCTCGCTGGCGCGGAGGATGTCCTCGTCCCGCTTCCGTTCGCCGATGTCGGTGATGAAGGCGAAGTAGCCGACGGGATGGCCCTGCTCGTCGCGGATGAGGTCGGTGATCAGCTCGACCGGGATCTCTCGCCCGTCACGATCGCGGTAAACCTTCTCGTAACGCTGGGTGATGCCGGTTTCCCGGAGCCGATTCAGGTGAGGTTCGCTGAGCCCTCGATACCGATCCGGGGTGAGATCGTTGAAGGTCATCGCGCGAAGCTCGTCCGCCGAGTAGCCGACGAGCATCTGGAATGCCTTGTTGGAGTGCGTGAAGTGGCCGTCCAGGTTCACGACGATGAACGGCTGAGCGGCCAGGTCGAGCATTCGGACCAGCATGCGGTCCCGCACCTCGATCGGCGACGATCCCGCGCCGGGGCCGGACGTCGCCGGGGCGGCGTCCGGTGCGTTCCGACTCAGTTGTGGCGAGGGGCCCGAGCTCAACACTGCAATCCTCCGCGACCGCGGGGCATGCCAGGGAAGCCTGCTCGTGCCGACCAGGGCGGAGTCGCCGCGACGCGACAACCCCCGCATGGCCAAGAACCCTTGACCGGGCGTGACGAGGTCTCCACCATGAAGCATAACCGAAATTATAGAGAGGCTCGGCCTCCCGGTCGCGAGGAATCTCGGTTTCACCGGTCGTTTTGCCAAAGAGATCAGGATGGGCCCATGCCCGCGTTCACGCACCACCTTTTCATTTGTGGCAACATCCGAT
The DNA here is from genome assembly GCA_963779675.1 of uncultured Isosphaeraceae bacterium. Lineage (GTDB taxonomy): Bacteria > Planctomycetota > Planctomycetia > Isosphaerales > Isosphaeraceae > CAVZZM01. Next base: position 1,068,864 of record CAVZZM010000003.1, on the reverse strand, counting down.
CCCCAGGCCACCGACGCGGCTGTTGCGATCCGGATGGCTCAGGCGCACTTCGGAGCGCGTTCAAGAAGGCCCTCAAGGCGGCCGGGTTTGGCCTCAGTGTTCGGGCCAACCACGCCGGTTGCCTGGAGCAATGCGAGCACGGGCCGACGGTGGTGATCTACCCGCAAGGCATCTGGTACGGGCGCGTGACGGTTGACGACGTGCCCCGGATCGTTGAGAAAACCTTGCTCGGGGGAGAAGTCCTGACCGACCTGCTGATCCCGGATTCGTGTCTGAATAACCCCGATTGCCCCCATCGTTCCACCTCCTGATCAAGTCGGACTGGCAGGTTTTGAGGAAGGGGAGGCGCTTTCGTGGCCGACTCTCTCGGGCCGGACGGCCCGCCCGCGCTGCGAACGACGATCGCGCAAACCCGCGACGAGGTCCGCCGGGCACGCATGGCAGGGAGAACGATCGGCCTGGTGCCGACGATGGGCTCCCTTCACGAGGGCCATGCGGAGTTGATCCGTGCCTGTTGTCGCGAGGCGGACGAGGTCGTGGTGTCGGTATTCGTCAACCCGACGCAGTTCGGTCCGACCGAGGATTACCAGGCGTATCCCCGGGACCTCGACGCCGATCGCCGGCTCTGCCGGGAGGCCGGGGCGTCCTGGATCTTCGCGCCGACGGTCGAGGAGATGTATCCGACCGGGCCGATCGCCACCTTCGTCGAGGTCCCCGGCATCACCGACACGCTGGAGGGGCCCCGACGGCCGGGCCACTTCCGGGGCGTCGCGACCGTCGTGATGAAGCTCTTCCAGATCGTCCAGCCTGACCTGGCCCACTTCGGCCAGAAGGACTATCAGCAACTGCGGGTGATCCAGCGGATGGTCGCCGACCTGAACCTGCCGGTCGCGATCCGCCCGGTGCCGACGGTTCGCGACCATGACGGCCTCGCCCTGAGCAGCCGGAACCGCTACCTCGACGCCGAGCAACGGCAGGCCGCGCTGGTGTTGTCGAGGGCCCTGAACCGGGCGGTCGAAGCGGTCCGGCGGGGTGAACGATCGGCCGACCGGGTTCGACAGATCCTGCGAACCACGATAGAATCCAGCGCGTTGGTCCAGCTCGACTATGCGGAGGTCGCCGACGCGGAGACACTGGAACGGCTCGACGAGATCCACCCCGGACGTCGGGCCGTCGCCCTGCTGGCCGCTCGGGTCGGCAAGGCCCGGCTGATCGACAACACTGTCCTTCCCGGTCCCGAATCGTGACCTGCCATCGCGTGGCGTTCGACGGACCATTTGCGTTCAGGGGCGTCACCGTCGAGCGGATCGAAATCCTTCCAGGCCAAACTTTCCAATTGTTAGCCGCTCGTATGTTGTGCCGTTGCGAAGGACCGACCATCGGGGGTTGCGAGGTCTCGACACCCAGCACCCTGCTCAGCCGGAAGCCGTTCGGATGCACGTCAAGGTTCTCAAAAGCAAGCTCCACCTGGCCACGATCACCCGTTGCGATGTGAACTACCACGGCAGCCTCACGGTCGACCCCGACCTGATGGACGCCGTCGGGTTGTTGCCCTACGAGGTCATCCTGATCGGCAACACGTCCAACGGAAGCCGGGGCGAGACCTACGTGATCCCCGGCGTCCGGGGCATGGGGCAGATCGAGATGAACGGGGCGATGGCCCGGCTCGGCGCCGTGGGAGACCGTCTTATCGTCATGGCGTTCGCCCTGCTGGAACTCTCGGAGTGCGCGGGGCACCGCCCGCGAGTAGTCGCCCTCGACCGCCGCAATCGGATCGTCGAACGGCTGGATTACGACCCGATGCCCCCCGCCCTGGAACGGCCGATCGAATCGGAGTGATGGGACACGACGCGGCCGATCCGGCCGGACCCACGCCGTTCTGTCCTGTTGAGGAGACTCACGACGGATGCACCAGGTGCTCTTCGAGATCCCGGTCGTGCATGTGAAGGTGTTCGGCTACGGCCTGATGCTGTTCTTCGCCTTCCTCGCGGCGATGAACCTGGCCGCCTGGCTGGCGCGTCGGAACCGGGTTGACCCCGAGATCATCCTGGACCTGGCCTTGTGGGTCTTTCTCGGGGGGATGCTCGGCGCCCGGTTGCTGTACGTCGCGCAGTACTGGGGGGACCGGATCACCAGCGTCTGGGACATCTTCCGGATCTGGGAAGGCGGGATCGTCCTCTACGGCAGCATCATGGGGGCGACCGTCGCGTTCTTCGCGTACTGGGGCCTGCGGCGGTTCCCCTTGAGGCCGACGATGGACGTGATCGCCCCGGCCATCGCGCTCGGGATCGCGATTGGCCGGCTGGGGTGCTTTCTGAACGGTTGTTGTTATGGCGACCGTTGCGAGCTGCCCTGGGCGGTCTCGTTCCCGCCAGCCTCCCCGCCGTGGTGGGACCAGGTCCGTCAGGGCCAGTTGCCGCAGGCTGCCCGATTCGTCTCGGCGGTTCGCGAGGGGACCATCCCAGACGCAACGCCGTGGTCGCTGCTGGTCCACCCCACGCAGATTTACTCGACGATCGGCTGCACGATCATCATGTTGCTGTTGCTGGCGTATTATCCCCTGCGGCGGCGGGACGGAGAGGTTTTCGCCCTGCTGATGGTCGCCTACCCGATCCATCGATTCGTCATCGAGTGGCTGCGCAACGACGAGGGCGTCTTCTTCGCCGGCATGACGATCTCCCAGAACATCAGCATCCTTGTGCTGCTGGGTGGCCTGGCCCTGTGGGCCTACCTGATCCGCCAGCCGGCGGTTCGCCATGCGGACAGGGTCGATCCCCCTGGTTGCCGACGAGCCCCAACGCACGGGTTCGGCCCACTCGACGGTCTGATCCGGGTTCGAGACGACACCGGAATCGGGAGGGCTGGCCCTGAGACGCCGGGGTGACTCGGCGGCGCGGCTCGGTTAAGATCGCGATAGGGAATGATCCGACCGTGCCGGGAGTCGAGCCGTTGGACGAAGTCACCGAGCTGTTGACGCAACTCGTCGCGATCCCGAGCGTGAACCCGATGGGACGGCCCCTGAGCGGGACGGGCCCCCTGGAAGGCGGCGTCACCGACTTCCTGGAAGCACATTTTCGACGGTTGCGCGTGGACTTCGAGCGGCAGCCCATCGCGCCCGGACGGGACAACATCGTCGCCCGGTACGACCCGACGGGCGACGGGCCACGGCGAACCCTCCTCTGGGACGCCCATCAGGACACCGTCCCGACCGACGGCATGACGATCCCTCCATTCGATCCCCGCATCGATGGGGATCGGCTGTACGGCCGGGGCTCGTGTGACGTCAAGGGGGGACTGGCGTCGATGCTGCATGCCTTCTCCCGGCTGGTGGCGGAGCGCCCGGCCGGTTCCGCGACGGTCCTCATGGCCTGTACGGTGGATGAGGAGTTCACCCACATCGGGCTCGTCGCACCTGGCCGACTTGCTGACCTCCGGGGGCCTCCGTGCCGACCTCGGCATCGTCGCCGAGCCGACCCGGCTCGACGTGGTCACGTCCCACAAGGGGGCCGTGCGCTGGAAGGTCCAGACGAGGGGCCGCGCCTGCCACAGTTCGACTCCCGCTCAGGGCGACAATGCGATCTATCGCATGGCGCGGGTGGTCGGGGCGCCTGTCCGAGCATGCGTCCGCTCTGGCCAGGGGGACGGCCGATCCGGTGCTCGGCCCGGCGAGTCTCTCCGTCGGCCGGATCGAGGGCGGGCTCAGTGTGAACGTCGTTCCCGACCTCTGCACGATCGAGATTGACCGCCGTGTCATCCCCGGAGAGGTTCCCGAGGAATGCCCGTGCGCGAGTCGAGGCGTTCCTCCGGGAACGGCTTGGGGACCAGGTGATGGAAGGGGTCGAGCGGATGCCCCCCTGGGTCAACATGCCGGCCCTCGCTCCGCGCGTTCCGGTGCCCTGGATCGACGGCCTCCTCGGCACGATCCACGCGACGACGGGCCGGACAGCCGCGGGTTGTCGGCGTGCCCTATGGCACGGACGCCGGTCCGCTCAGCGGCGCCGGTCTTCCCTGTGTGGTGTTCGGCCCCGGCGACATCGCCCAGGCCCACACCCGGAACGAGTGGATCGACTTGCGGGAGGCCCGTGCCGCCGCCGAGGTTCTCTATCGGTTTGCCCGCGATTTCGAGAACTTCGGGCCGGTTGGACCATCGTTGAACGAATAAGATTGTGTATGCTTTTTGAACCATCCGTCCTGCCGGCAGGCCGTGGTTACACGCCTCAGTCCCGAGACAGTGCCCGGTTCTTCTTCTCGACGTGTTCAACGATTCTGGAACGCACACCCCGAGTGCGCTCAGAATCGATACCAGGGAGACCACCAACCATGACGCGAATTCTGATCGCGCTGACCGCCCTGATCGCCGCGGCAACCGGGTTGCCGGTAACGGCGGCGCCTCTGGAACTGGCGCCGGGAGATCATCTCTGCATCATCGGCAATTCCCTTCCCGAGCGGATGCAGCATGACGGCTACCTGGAAACCTTGCTTCAGGACCGATTCCCGAGGCACGAGCTGGTCATCCGCAACCTCGCCTTCTCCGGCGACGAACTCACGATCCGCCAGCGATCCGACGGCTTCGGCAGTCCCGACGACCACCTGCGCACTCATGAAACGGACGTGGTCCTCGCATTCTTCGGCTTCAACGAATCGTTCGCGGGAGAGCCGGGCCTGGCCCAGTTCAAGGCCGACCTCGATGCGTTCATCAAGCATACACTCGGCGAGAAATACAACGGACGGACGGCCCCGAAGCTGGTGCTGTATTCACCGATCGCGGCCGAGGACCTCGACAACCCCGACCTTCCCGACGGTCGCGAGATCAACCGTCGCGTCGCGTTGTACACGAAGGCGATGGCCGAGGTCGCCGAGGCGAACGGGGTCCCGTTCGTCGATCTGTTCGCCCCCAGCTCGGTCCTCTATCAAACCCATGACGAACCGTTAACAATCAACGGCGTTCATCTGAACGAAGCGGGCAACCGGCGCTGGCCACCGTCATCGACGAGCGCACATTCGCCCCCCGCGAGACGCCGGTCGACTGGAAGACGCTCGAACCGCTCCGTCAGGCCGTCCTCGACAAGAACTTCCACTGGTTCCACCGTTACCGCACAACGGATGGCTACTCGACCTACGGCGGTCGCGCCGACCTGAAGTTCGTCGACGGTCAGACCAACCGCGAGGTCGTCCAGCGCGAGCTGGAGGTCCTCGACGCGATGACCGCGAACCGAGACGCGCGGACCTGGGCCATCGCGCAGGGCAAGGACTACGCGATCGACGACACCAACACCCCGCCGTTCCTCGAGGTCAAGACGAACAAGCCCGGCGAGGGCCCGAACGGCGCGCACATCTTCCTGGGCGGCGAGGAAGCCCTCACCAAGATGAGCCCCGGCAAGGGGTTGAAGGTCGAGCTCGTCGCCGACGAGTCGATGTTCCCCGAACTGATCAATCCGGTGCAGATGGCCTTCGACCCGAAAGGCCGTCTCTGGGTCGCCGCCTGGCCCGGCTACCCGCACTGGAAGCCCAAGTCGGAGATGAACGACAAGCTCCTGATCCTCGAAGACGACGACGGCGACGGGAAGGCCGACCGCTGCAAGACCTTCGCCGAGCGGGCTGCATAACCCCACCGGGTTCGAGTTCTACGGCAAGGGCGTGATCGTCGCGATGGCCCCGTACATGCTCTATCTCGAGGACACCGACGGCGACGACGTGGCCGACGTCCGCACGCGCATCCTCGGCGGGCTCGACACGGCCGACACCCACCACACGTCCAACAGCTTCGTGCTCGATCCTGGCGGTGCGCTCTACTTCCAGGAGGGGGTGTTCCACCGCACGCAGGTCGAGACGCCGTATGGTCCCGAGCGGAATCTCAACGCCGGCGTCTGGCGGTTCGAGCCCCGGACCTGGAAGCTCCAGCGCTATGTCCTGTTCGACTTCGCCAACCCCCACGGTCACGTCTTCACCCGCTGGGGCCAGGACTTCGTCACCGACGGCACCGGCGCCCAGACTTACCACGGGGCCCTGTTTTCGGGCCATCTCGACTTCCCGGCCAAGCACCCCAAGCCGCCGCAGGTTTACCAGCAGCGCACGCGGCCTTGCCCGGCCACCGAGATCCTCTCCAGCCCCCACTTTCCCGAGGAGTACCAGGGGAACCTGCTGGTCGGCAACGTCATCGGCTTTGCCGGCGTGCTCCGCTACAAGCCGGAACACAAGGGGGCGAGCTTCTCGGCCACCGAGCTGGAGCCGATCATCTTCTCCAGCGACCCGAACTTCCGGCCGGTCGATCTCGAGATCGGCCCCGACGGTGCCCTGTATTTCGTCGACTGGCAGAACCCGGTGATCGGCCACATGCAGCACAACCTGCGCGACCCGAGCCGAGACAACGTCCACGGCCGCGTCTACCGCATCACTTACGAGGGCCGCGACCTTGTGGAGCCGGCGCCGATCGCCGGCCAGCCGATCCCGGTGCTGCTCGAACGGCTCACGTCAACTCAGGACCGCGTCCGTTACCGGGCGAAGATCGAGTTGAGCGGTCGCGACACCGATGAGGTGATCGCCGCCGCCAAGGAGTGGGCCGCCGGGCTGGACCCGACCGACCCCGCCGTTCAGCACCATTTGATGGAGGCCCTCTGGCTGCATCAGTACCACAACGTCGTGGACGAGGCATTGCTCCGGCAGATGCTCCGATCTCCCGACCACGACGCACGCGCGGCGGCGACCCGGGTGCTTTGCTACTGGCGTGACCGGGTTTCCGACCCGCTGGCGCTGCTGGCCGTCCAGGCCGAGGATGAAGATCCGCTCATCGCGGCTGGAGGCCGTCCGGGCGTGCAGCTTCTTCGACGAGCCCCGCGCCGCCGAGGTGGCCCTGCTGTCTCTGAAGCACCCGACTGATGAGTACCTCGACTACGTGCTCAAGGAGACGATGCGACAGCTCGAACCGTTCTGGAAGAAGGCCATCGCCGAGGGCACCCCGCTCGCGGCCGACAATCCGGCGGGCATCGATTACCTGCTCGGGAGCGTCACCACGGCCGAACTGGTCAAGTTGCCGAGAACGGCCCTGGTCTATCAGGCGATGCTCTCCAGGCCGCAGGTCCCGCCCCAGTATCGTCAGGAGGCCCTGGAAGGTCTGGCGAAGCTCAACGAGACCTCTCCGCAAACCGAGCTGATCGCGGCGATCGAGCGGCTCGACCAGGGGGATGCCGAGCGAGGTCGACAGGTGCTCCCGGAACTCTCGCACCTGCTGTTCGAGGGCCATCACGCGAGCGGCGAGGATCACACGGCGGTCGGCGCATCATGATCTGGGTGCCGTGCGCGACCGGCTGGACGGCCTGGCCAGGTCGGCACGACTGCCCTTCACCCGGCAACTCGCCTACGTCGCGCTGATGACCGCCGACAAGGCGCTCGACCCGACCTGGGCTCGCGCGGCAGGCTCACTCGAAACCCTTCGCGACGTGCTGGAAGCCGTCCCGTTGATTCCCGACGCGGCCCTTCGGGCGAAGGCCCACGAGCGCGTCGCGCCCCTGCTGACCGGGCTCCCGGCCGAACTGGCGAAGGAGGTCGAGGAGCGCGCAGTCGACCGTCGGTCGTTACGTCCGGATCGAGCTTCCGCGACGAGGAACATTGACGCTCGCCGAGGTTCAGGTCTTCAGCGACGGGGTCAACATCGCCCCCGGCGGCACGGCCACACAATCGAGCGTCTCCAACGGTGGCGAGCCGGCCCGGGCCATCGACGGCAACACCAGCGGCGCCTGGGGGGATGGCGGTCAGACCCACACCCAGGAGAACGAGCGAAACCCCTGGTGGGAGCTGGACCTCGGTGGCGAATGGCCGATCGAGTCCGTCGTCGTCTGGAACCGGACCGACAGCAAACTGGGCGAACGGCTCAAGGGCGCGGCGATCTCGGTGCTGGATCGCGATCGCAAGGTGGTTTTCCTCAAGGATCGCATCCCGGCCCCCGAACCGCTGGCCCGTTTCGAGATGAAGGGAGATCCCGCCGGGTCGATCCACCGGGCGGCCATCGCGGCGATCGTCAGCACGGGCACCGACCCCGAGGGCACCTTCCGTACCCTGGTCGGGATGGTCCGAAGCGGAACGCAGCGAACCGCGGCCATCTCTGGGCTGAGCCGGGTCCCCCGGGAATCCTGGCCCCGTTCGGAGGTCAAGCCACTGTTCGAGGCGATCCTCAATGACCTGAGCAAGCTCCCGCCCGAGCAGCGAACCACACCCGCCGCCCTGGCCGCGTTTGAGCTGGGGAACCAGTTGACGGCGCTGATGTCCGCCGAGGAAGGTTCACGGGCGCGTCGCGCCCTCCGCGAGCTGGGCGTGCCGGTCATTCGTCGTCCGCCCGGTCCCGCACCTGATTCTTTACGACAAGACGCAGATCTTCGTGGAGGCGGGCAAGGCCGTCGAGCTTGTGTTCGAAAACGTCGACATCATGCCCCACAACCTGCTCGTGATCCGTCCCGGCAGCCTGGCGAAGGTCGGGATCGAGGCCGAGAAGATGGCCGCCGACCCGAACGCTTTCGCACGGAACTTCATCCCCGATCTGCCGGAGGTGCTTCACGCCACTCGATTGCTGCAACCGGGCCAGATCGACCGCCTGCGCTTCACCGCGCCGGAGAACCCGGGAGATTATCCCTACGTCTGCACCTTCCCGGGCCACTGGCAGCGGATGAACGGTGTGATGCACGTCGTCAGCAGCCTGGACGACGTCCCGCCCGAGGTTCTCCTGGCCGCCTCGACCCCAACGGCGAGCCGCGTCGGACGTTCCCGTGCGGCCGTTCGTCCGGGCCTGGACGGTCGCCGACCTGGAGGGCTCGCTCAAGGGCCTGGGCCGCTCGACCCGCGACACCCAGCGCGGCGGTCAATTCTTCAGGGAGCTTGCGTGCGTCCAGTGCCACAAGGTCGATGGCGAGCCGGGCGGTGGGGTCGGTCCCGACCTGTCCGAGGTTCGTCGCAAGATCAACGCTCGGGGAGTTGAAGCCGATCGACGTCTTGACATCCATGATCGAGCCGTCGAAGACAGATCGACGATCGAGTACCGAACGAACGTCCTGGCCCTGACCAGTGGCGAGGTCGTCTCGGGCGTGATCGTCAAGGAGACTGATTCGACGATTACCCTCCGCGCCAACCCGCTCGATGGCGAGAACGCGAAGGAGCATGAGGTGCCGCGGCGACGAGGTCGAGGAGCGGGTCGTCTCGCAGGTGTCGATCATGCCCGAGGGCCTGTTCAACACGCTGTCCGAGGAAGAGATCCTCGACCTCATGGCGTTCGTCCTCTCAGGAGGAACCGGACCACCACGAAGGCCACCGAACGAGCCGCGGCCACAACCACGAAGCCGGCGGCAGTCGCGGGACACGATCACGGCTCACACCCTTGACCATCCGACGTTCCCAGGGATCAACAATGCCCCGGTGGAGTCAGGCGACGGCGTCCTTCAGGACGACGGCCGCCACTCCCCGGGGCTCGGGAACCTTCAGGCGCTCGACGGTCAGAAGACGTCGAGGATGAAGTGGTTGCCGTAGTAGAACTTCGTCTTGTTCCAGTCGTGGAAGCAGTCGTGCGGGTTGCGGAAGCCGAGGATCCGCTTGCCCCCGTAAAAGTTGCGGTAGTATGGCCCCTGAATTTGCGGGACAATTCGCTTCTCGCGGCGAGTAGACGTACCATCCGTCGTGCAGCGAGTTGTACTGGAACCCGGACGTGGGGTTCTGGGGCGGGGTGTACGGCCAGTGCAGGTAGTCCGTCCAATCCTGAGCCTGGGCCGAGCCGCTACCCGCGAAGGCGAACAGGCCAAGCGTGAGAACAGCCGCTTTCAACCAATTTCGACGCGTCACGATCCACCTCCGTGCAGTCAGTGACGAGGCTGCGGTACGGAGGCTAGCTTGCCACATGGAAACACGGCATGCCGGGACCGCGACGAAATAATTTCGATTTGAGTCGCGGTTCTTCGTGTCAGGGAAACCAGCGCGATCCGCCAGGAGGACACGACGATGAGGAGGATTCGGGGCCGATGGAGCGGTGCGGCGCTGGCGATCACGCTTGGGATGTCAATGTCCGCCGCGCGGGCGGCGGACGATGCCGCTGTCGAGGCGCCCGCTCTCCCTCAACTTGAGGCGCTCGAAGGCGCACGTGGAGGCCCTCGCCTCGCCGGAGTTTGGCGGTCGACGGGGCGAAGGAGCACGCAAGGCCGAGGCCTATGTAGTCGAGCACCTCCGGGCCCTCGGCCTGTCGACCCCTGTTCGACGGCCGATTCACCCAGGACGTGCCGGGAACCGAGCCCGAGACCATCATCGGGCGCAACGTCGGGGCGGTCCTGCGCGGGTCGGACCCGGACGCTCCGCGACGAGTACGTCCTGCTCTCGGCTCACTACGATCACCTGGGCGTCCGCGACGGCGTGCTCTACCCCGGGGCGGACGATAACGCCTCCGGACGTGGCCATGCTGCTGGAGGTCGCTCGCTGCCTCGCCGAAGCTCCGGAGAGGCCCCGCCGCAGCGTGCTGTTCGTCGCGTTCGACCTGGAAGAGTACGGCCTGTGGGGCTCCCGGCACTTTGTCGCCGAGCCGCCCGTGCCGCTCGAGTCGATCCGGCTGTTCCTGACCGCCGACCTGATCGCCGGGGCGCTTGGCGGCGTTTGCACCGACGAGGTGTTCGTCATCGGGGCCGAGAGATCGCCGGAGGTTCGCCCCTGGCTGGTCGCCGCGGCCGAGGGCCAGCCAGATCGAGCTTGCCTCGGTGGGGACCGACCTGCTTGTCATCGATCGCAGCGATTACGGCCCGTTTCGCATGCGAGAGGTTCCCTACCTGTTCTTCAGCACCGGCGAGAGCCCCCGCTACCACACGCCCCAGGACACCCCGGAGAGCCTCGATTACGCCAAGCTCGAAGCGGTTAGTCGGGTCATCCAGGGCGTCGTCACCCGCGCTGCCGATGCCGATGAACCACCTCGCTGGCGCGAGGTTCCCGATCACGATCTGACCGAAGCCATCGCCATCCGCAGCGTGCTGGGGATCTTGCTCGACAACAAGGAGAAACTGAAAATCCCTGGTTTTCAGACCAACCTGATGACCTCGACCCTCCAGCTTCTCGACGAGATCATCGAGCGCGGGTCGATGGCCCCGGCCGAACGGTCGCGGGTTCTTCGGGTGGCGCAGATCGTCCTCTTCTCGGTCCTCTGACAGCAGACCATCCGGTCGCCATCAGGCGGCGGCGAGCATCACCAGGCCGATGCCGGTGAGGACCAGTCCGCTGAGAAGCCCGAGCCGGCGCTCCCAGCGGCCCTCAACATCCCGGTGTGCGACCAGTCCACCGACACGCGCCATGACCACGCCGACGACGACCAGAACCGTCGCCATGCCGGCGCTGAAGGCGGCGAGCAACGCCATCCCCAGGGCGAGTCGCCCGAGGGCATCGGCGAGGATGATGAGCACCACCGCATCCCAGCACGGCACGAGCCCTCCGGCCAGACCGAGCCCGACCAGCCCTCGGAGCCCCATGGTCGTGTCCGCGGCCGAGGCGTGACGAACCCGGCCGCGCAATGGCGCGACCTCCGGAACGTCCACCATCCTCCTGGATGATGCAACCGACGATCCGTGCTCGCCGTAGCCGCCGAGATGTCGGCCGACGTCGCCAGAGGCCGATCGCCGCGATGAGGAACCCGGCCAGGCCGGCCAGCGTCGCGTTGATCGAACCGTAGTGGGTCGTTCGCGAAACCCAGAGGGCCGCGGCCACCGCGACGACCCCGCTCATGTGGGCAATGGTGGTGACCATGGCCAGCAGGGCACCACGCGAGAGGTTGCCGTGCTCTCCAAGGCTGGCCGCCGCGACCAGGGCCTTGCCGTGTCCGGGCTGGATCGCGTGGGCTGCACCCAGGCCGAAGGCGATCAAGCAGAGCCCCAGCAGCGATGCCTCCGTCGCCCGGTCGAGCAACCGCGAGAGCCCGGTGGCTGTCGGTGATCTCAGCGCGTCCGAGGTGCCTTTTGTGGAGGTCGGGACGGTCGAGAGGGGATCGGGACGGCTCGGCGAGAAAGGTCGGACGGCTGTTGGTGTTTCGGAAGGGGGTAGCCGCTGCGATTCGCGCTCGGCGAGAGCCGGGCTCTCGGACCGATCGGGAGAGGCGGCAAAGGTCACTTCAACCTGCTTGGTCCGCCGTTCCTCATCGTCGCTGAGCATCCAGACGGGTCGAATCGGCACGTCCTCCGACATTGTCCGGCCCGTCATAACCCTTGACATTTATACCCTTTGCGACCCGAAGGGCGAGTCGGCTGGTCCCTTCGGCGGCTACGTAGTTGGTGTCGAGGATCGCCAGTCTCCCCCGTTCCGGCAAGGGAGCAGTCAGGTGGAAGGTGAATCTCGGGTGATCTTCGACGATCAGGTCGAAGGACTTGTATCGCAGTGTCATCGGCTCGCCATCGACCGTGACCAGAAAGCCACGGGCATTGAGGGGGCCGGTCTCGCGACCGTATCGGTTGTAAAGGTCTTCGCGGGTCGACACCTCGGGCGGGATGATGCCAATCAGCGACCGAAGGTCTTGCGCGAGCGTCAGTTCCGCGAGACTGACCTCGTAATCGATCTCCAGCCGCCCCAGGCTCATAATCACCTGGATCGATCGGTCCACCTGCGCGTTCGGAATGTCATGGGCCTGGAGCGCACCGGTGCAGGCGAGGAAGGCGGCAAGTGGGAGGAGGGAACACGACCGGTTCCAGGTGTGAGCGCCATTGAGAGTAACCCGGCGCCCGAGAACGGGTGCCCGGTCGGACGAAGGCCGTTCAGCAATAGAACTTCTCGAGAGCCCGGTTGACCACGTAGATCACGGCATGGCGGCTGACGGGTTTTGAGAGAACGCAATAAACGTGCGCCGAGAGCGCCTTGCGCAGGAGCGTGTCATCCTGGTCGGCCGAGATCAGAATCGTCGGGAGCAAACCCTTGATCTGGCGGACAATCTCCATGGTCTCGAGACCGGAGAGGCGGGGCATATGCATGTCCATCAGCGCGAGGTGAATCTCGCTCTGCTGGACGATATCGATCGCCTCTTCACCGCTGCCGGCGAGGATGGTCTGGAACCCGGCCGGCGCGATGATGTCGCGCAAGGTCTCGCGAGCCAGGGGATCATCGTCGGTGATCAGAAGGTTGTAGGGGCGCAGGGCGGTCATAACTCCGACCTCACACGCCATTGCGACGTGACCGGGGGATGGAAACCCGCATCATCACAGGCAAGTCCCGGACCATCAATGATGTCGATCGTAACGGATGTTCGGCTCGATCGCAACTACTCTTCTGGCTCGAAGGGTTTACATCCAGACTATAGCTTTACAAGGCCCGGGTGTTGGTGATTTCTCGGAACGTCAGGACGCCACTTTGGCAGGCATCGGGGGCAGTCATCGGGGTGGTGACTTGGCGGTCGAGGAACCGTCGTCGTTACCGCGGGCCAGGCGGCCGAACAGGCCGCTCGGCTTGCCCCAGCGGTTGTCCGGGTCGAAGGCGTCCGCGGACGCCAGCTCGATCACGTTAAGGTGGGGGTCGCGGAAGAGGTAACGCTCCAGAAGTTCGCCGTTCGGCGCGACCGCGAGGACCATGTAAGGCAGCTTCGTCTGATCGTCGATGCAGACGGTCCAGGTCTCTCCCGAGGGGGTGACGCGAAGGATCTTGTGACAGAGCGGGGCTCCGGGTTCGGGGGGCTCGAGACCGCCATAGGAGAACCGATCGGCGGACACCTGTCCCGACTCCACGGCACGCAGGTTCGCGGCGACCTGCTCGACGATGGTCGCGAAGCCCGCCTCGGAAATCGGGTGCCGGCTGTTCTTCAACGCCAGCGGGCTATCGGGCGGCAGCGAGATGCGGGGCACGAGCGAGCCAGGCATGTTCACCTGCATCAGGCCGCCGGCGTTGTAGATGACCTCGCGGCCCATGCTGGGGCCGTCCAGCCATTCGAGCCGAACCGCCTGGGGATCGCGACGGATGCTCAGCCGCACGTCCTCGGCCGGTTGGAGTTCGCCCCCGACACGCTCCTGGCGGCTCATCATGACCTGATAGTTATTGAGCGACTGAATCCGCCGGCTTGAGTCCTCGATGACGCGGCGGACCTGGGCCAGTTCCTCGGTCCCTCTCGACGAACCCGCGGGGCCTCCCCGACAGTGGGAAGGTTCACCACCAGAGGATCAATCGGTCGGACGATGGGCTTCGGGTCGATGGGATCGATCTCGACATGGATGGGAGGAACCTGCACGGGGGGCTCGAGGGCCACGCGCACCGGCGTTCGCGAATCGCCTGGCCCGCTGGGAGGAGCGGTTGAGCGGACGATCGAGTCTCCAGGCGGCTTCGGCCCGCCTTCGGGATGGAGGGTCGGGGTACGCTCCGTCAGCCATTGAGCATAGGAGTCGTCCTCGTCGGGACGGCCGAGATCATGCGAGGCCAGGGCCGGGGCCTCGTCGCTCGGTTCGGTCCGGGCGCCGATCAAGGGGGGCGGGGTCGGGGCGTCGGACCGCTGGAAGCGTTCCAGACGCGCGCAACCGGAACCCGAGGCGATCAGCATCGAGGCGAGGATCGCCATGCGGAAACGCCAGAACACGCACCGAACGACGAGAAATGTGGGTTCCATCGCCACACTCATGACGGGGTGTCTCCCCGGATCGAGTCTGCCGCGGGTTCGGGACGGGAACGTCCCGAAGTGTTGACGAAGCTCCCGGATGTCCTCGGGAGCGATCCACAGTCTGCGGGATCGGGGCCGTCGGCTGGCCCTGCGTCGGTCTTGCGGCGGAATTCCTTGATCTTGTTCGTTCACCGCTCGCGCTGATGCCCCGGGGATGCCAGCGGATCGGCAGGATCACTCCAGGACGCGAATCGCTCCGCGAGTCGCGCAGCCTGGTTTCGCGCCGGGACGACCGGCGGCGATTCGGACCCTTACCAAAATGGCCCCGAGGGCACAACCCCACCCGATTGTTCCGTCTAGATCGAGAGGGAACGGGACACGTCGCGATCCGGCACGCCAACGGCCGGGCGAAACGTGCTCAGCGCCTCCAGGTCGGCCATCAGGCAAGGCTGTTTATATTGTTCGACGGTCCCGCCGCTCTTCGCCAATCTCCTTCGCTGGAAATCAGCCCATGAGCCGGGCGGGATGCGGCTGGATGACGATCGGGCCGAGACGATGGGTCTGCTCGCTTGTTCTCATACTCGACGTTCAGCCGGGCCAGACGCGCCTCGACCTCCGCGGCCAGGCGGCCCTCAACCTCCTCGCCTGTCGGCAGGTCGTCCTCTTCCACAAGCAGCACGTAATGCGGCGGCTGGCCCCAGTTCGGTAGCAACAAGAACGACTTCAGCGGAATGCCAAGGCGGCCCTGTGCCTCGCGGACCGCGGCGACGACCTGAAACTCGGAAACCTTCTCGCCAGTCATGCTGGAGAAGTGGGCCCCCTTGTTCAGGAACTCGATCACCGGCGCCTTGCCATGGAAACCGACACAGCGAACCAGGTCGTGGATCTGGTAGCGGTAGAGGCCGCCGGCGGTCGTGGGCAGGATGAAGTAATTGCGGCCCTCGACCAACTCGTGCGCCTCGACGGTCTCGGGCTCTTCGCGATCTTCCTGGTCCTCGGGGATGAACTCGAAGTAGTGGCGGGTGATGTCGAGGATGCCGGCCGGAGTGTTGTCCTCGATCGGGATGGTGAACCGTCCCTCCGAGGCGATCAGGCCCGGGTCGCGGATCGGCCTGTCGCCGAAATATTCATCGTACTGACGGAGGTACGCCCCCATGACCCCGCCGGTCCAGTTGGCGAGAAAGGCCAGGTTCGGCCAGTAGTCTCGCGGCAGCAGCCGGCCGGTGCGTTCGACGATCTCCTCGAGCCGTCGGGCCGCGGCGCGCCGCTTCCAGCGGGTACGGAGGCGGATCGCCCGGCGAACATCTGTCCGGGATCTCCCAGCGAGGGCTCACCGTGCCGTCACGCAGGTCGCGAATCAGCGTCTCCTTCTCGCGGTCGCCGAGCCGGGCGATGGCCAGCAGGGTGGCCGGGTTGGCCGCGATGATCGTGCCGAGGTCGCGGTAGACCGAGAGCGCGAAGCGCCGTGTAGTACTTGGCTTCGATGTCCTTGATCCCCACGGCGGCCGGCGGCATGCAGTAGGTCTGCCGGACCAGGGGGTTCTGCATCCTGGCCGTCAGGCCGGTGATGGCGCCGCAGGGGATGCCGGCCGGGGTCGTCGTCTCACGCCAGTTGCTGGCGATCTGGAGGATCGGCCGGAGCCCTTTCTCGAGGATCGTCGGATGGGCGTCGAAGGCCAGGATGCCCCAGATGGTCCAGGCGTCGCGGTAGTTTCGCAGCGATTCGGTCGTGACGGGGATCGTCTTGGGTCGCGCCGTGGTTCCCGATGTCATGGCGAACATCAGAACCTCGGTGCCGGGGCCGAACAGGGCAGAGACGTCCCCCTGGCGGACACGGTCGATGTAGGGCTCGTGTCCGTCGTAGCCACGAACGGGCACCCGGCGACGGAAGTCGGCAGTCGAGCGGATCTCGCCGAAGTGGTGATCGCGGCCGAACTGGCTGTCGGTGTTGCGGCGTGACCAGTTCGAGCAACCGATCGCGTTGGACCAAATCGGCCTGGCGGGTCTGGTCGAGGAACGCGAGTGCCCGCCCGCGCGAACGATGAACGAGAGGTCTTCCTGCGTACTTCGCGAATCAGCGAAAGCATCGGGACCGTCCTCCGGGAAATGAGGCGGCAGGGTCGTTCCGATTCGCGTTCTGGGGGATGCGAGGCCCCCGCAGAGCCGTCGGAGTGCAATGACAGCTCGGCGGGGGCCTCGCCCTCCCGATCGCCCGATCAAAAACAGGACCCTGAAGGAAGCGGCGGAGGGCTGGCTTTGGGAACGTAAGCCCTGGTGCGAGATGCGTCAAGGCGAAACGGCGGGCTCGGGCACGATGAGCCCTTCCGGGCGCGAATTGGCCGGAACCGGGCGCGACGGCCCGGGCGGCCTCCGGCGACGGGGGGGCCGTCGGCCGTCCCACGGACCAGCGCCAGGCGGCGCGGGGCGTTGCGACGGAAGAACTCGACGAGGCGGCGGCGATAGCCTTCGGGATCGGCCTCCCGGCAGCGGTTGTGCTTCGCCCCGGGGACGATCCAGGCCTCCTTCGGCTCGTCCGGCATGGTCGAACAGGGCCCGGGCGATGTCCGGGCCGATGTAGGCGTCCTTCTCGCCGTGGATCATCAACCAGGGGCGTGGGGCCAGTCGGCGAGCGGCCCGTTCGATGTTGGGATAGCGACGACCGGAGCGATGCTGCGAGGTGATCCGGCCAGTCCAGCCGACGAAGGCGAGTAGATGCAGTGCGGGCATCCGCGCCCAGAACGATTTCAGGCCGATGTAGATCACCGCCCAGCGCAGGATGTAGGCCATCATCGTCCCACGGGTCGGGAAGGCGCCGTCGGTGACGACCCCCCAGATGGTCGGGTCGTCAGCCGCGACGCAGAGCGCTGCCCCGCCGCCCCGACTGAGCCCGAACACTCCGACCCCGGCCGGATCGCGATCCGGCCGCGAGCGTAGGTACTCCAGGGCCGCCTGGAGATCGACGGACCTCCAGGTCGGAGACCCACTGGAGGGGCTTGTAGTTGGGATCGGTGCCGCTCGTGCCGTGGTTCCGGAAGTCGAACGAGAAGAGGTCGAAGCCGGCCTCGCGGAGCCCGTCGGCATACGGCCGGACGCTCCAGCGATCCCCCAGGATACTCGGTGCAGAAGACGATGACGCCCGCCCGCGCCTCGGTCCGCGCTCGCAGATAGGTGCCGGCCAGCTCGATGCCGTCGTGGTTCGGAACCGCACTGTCCTCGCTGCCCCGTTCGGGCGATGCGCAGCGGCGAGAAGACCGGCGTCTCCTCGAAGATCCGGACGACAAACGGGCAATAGCGAACCCAGACGTAGATGAGGAACGCCGCGATCACGATGAGGACCGTGATCAGAGGCAGGAGGACGGCGACGAGCGCGAAACTGGGCACGGGCGGGACTCCGGTTTCGTCGTAAAGACGGTGCGGCTCAAGGTGGCGGACCGGAAGCGAGAGACGCGGGCCAGGGAGACGTGCAAATTTCATGCGAACGAAGGCGATTTCTCGGATTTCGAAAGCTAGGCAAAAGTCAAGATCGGCGCGATCCGCGAACGCGCCGCTCAACCGGCGAATCGACGCAGGATCAGTGTGATGTTCTGCCCACCGAAGCCAAAGCTGTTCGACAGAGCGACGTCCACCGCCTTCTCGCGGGCCGTGTACGGGATGTAGTCGAGGTCGCAGTCGGAGTCCGGGCTATCGAGGTTGACCGTTGGCGGCATCACGCCGTCGCGGATCGCCAGCAAGCAGATGATGGCTTCCACGACCCCGGCCGCGGCGATCAGGTGGCCCATCATGCTCTTGGTGCTGGAGACAGGGATCTTGTAGGCCGTGTCGCCGAGCGACCGCTTGATGGCCAGGGTCTCGATCGAGTCGTTGACCTGCGTGCTCGTGCCATGGGCGTTGATATAGTCGATGTCCTCGGGATTGAGGCGGGCATCGCGTAGGGCCTGACGGATACAGGCGATGGCCCCCCGGCCCTCCTCGTGGGTGTCGGTGAGCCGGAAGGCATCGGCAGTGGACCCGTAACCGGCGATCTCGCCGTAGATCCGGGCCCCGCGCCGTTTCGCGTGTTCGAGCTCTTCGAGAAGGAGCATGCCGGCCCCCTCGCCGAGGATGAAGCCGTCGCGGTCGCGGTCGAAGGGCCGGCTGGCGCGCTCGGGTTCATCGTTGCGAGTCGAGAGGGCGGTGAGCCGGTTGAAGCCGGTGACACCGAAGGGGTGGACCATGCTGTGCGTGCCGCCGGAGAGCATGACGTCGGCATCGCCGCGACGGACCAGTTCGACGGCCTCGCCGATGGCCTGCGAGCTGGCCGCGCAGGCGGTCAGGCAATTCAGGTTCGGCCCTTCGAGGCCGTAGACGCTGGCCAGGTGGCCGGTCGGCGTGCCCGGCTCCTGCTCAGACTCGTGAATCACATGGAGTTGCTCGGCCCGCATCGCGTGAACTCCGCGGTATCGACCTTGCCGTTGGTGGCCGTCTGGTTGACCAGCTTGACGAACCGGGGGAAATCCTGCTGACCCTCGCCGGAGCCGAGATACGTGCCGAAACGCGATCGGTCCAGCCCCGGGGTCTCCAGGACACCGGAGTCGTCCATCGCCATCCGGGCCGCCGCCAGGGCAAAACGACTATTGCGGTTGTGTTCTTTCCAGCGGTCGGCATCGGCGATGTAATCACCGAGTTGGAAGTCGGACACCTCGGCGGCGATCTGGGTCGGAAAGGTGCGGGCATCGAACAGCGTGATCTTGCCGACACCGCTGCGACCGGCGCGCAGGGCCTCCCAGGTTCCTTCCAGGTCACGACCCACCGGGGTCACCATGCCCATGCCTGTCACCACGACTCGGCGACTCATGCGAACGTCCTTCTGCTGACGCGGATCACTCCGACCAGGGATCCGAGGGACCCGAACCTCCGTGGATGCCCAACGACGAGCGGGTTGACGAAACGAACCATCCGAGAACGACGACTAGGCAGCCTGGAACAATATAGCATATTCGATGGTTTGTGTCGTCGCGGTAAGATATTCCGAATCGCGACGCGGCGGAGTTGCGATGGGCCCCAGAGTCTGGCTTGATGTTGAGTTCGACTCTCCGGATCGCGGTGCTCACGTCCCGGTCGGCAACCCGAAACTCAAACCAGGGCATGATGGGCTTTGCCCCGGCCACCCCTCCGGCTTCCTGTCCCATCATTCCGCATTCCGGATCGCCTCTCAGAGCGTGGTGCCGGCGGGCAGGCCCCGCACGACCAGGGCGGCAGCCTGACCGTGTCGCGTGAAGTTGGTGGTGACAAAGGTCGGGTTGTCGGTGGGTCGGGACGTGGCGACGACCAGATCGAGATCACACTCAGGATCGGGGTCGTCGCAGTTCAGGATCGAGGGGATCATCCCCTTGCTGACCCCGAGGAGACTGGCGGCCAGTTCGACGGCGCCGCTTCCTGATCCGAGGTTACCCATGTACCCTCGCAGGGCGGTCACCGGAATGGAACGGCTGCCAAAGACGCGATTGATCGCGCGAGCTTCCGCATGGTCGGCCGCGCGAGTCGCGTTGCCGTGCGCATTGACGTGGCCGATCTCATCGGGATTGAGGCCGGCGTCCCGGAGGGCGGCCCGGATGGCGATCTCGGTGCCCCGGCCCGTCGCATCGATTCCGCCACCCGGATGCGCGTCGCAACCCGAGCCGGCGCCGAGGATCTCGCCGTAGATCTTCGCCCCGCGTTGTTTCGCGTGCTCCAGGTCTTCCAGCACGATGATGCCGGCCCCTTCCCCCGGAACATAGCCGTCGCGCTGGCGATCGAACGGGCGGCACGCCTGCGAGGGATCACCCGACCAGCGGGTCATCTGGTCCAGCAAGGTCATGCGGATGAAGCTCAAGGGATGGATTTTCGAATCCGCGGCCCCGGAGATCATCACGTCGGCGCGGTCGCGGGCAATGATCCGATACGCCTCGCCGACCGCCAGGTTCGACGCCGCCTCGGCTTCCGTGATGGTGTTGCTCGGCCCCTGGCAGTCGTTCAGGATCGAGATGTGGCACGCCAGCATGTTGGGCAGATACTTGAGCAGCCAGAGCGGGTCGATCTCGTTGAGGCCATCCCGTCCGTAGACCTCGTAATCGAACGTCTCGGTCCCGGAGTAGGCAAGGGTGATGGCCGGCGCCAGTTCATCGAGGTCCGAGGAGATCAACCCGGCACCGAGGTCCAGGCCAATGCGGGTCGGATCGACCCCGCCCTCCGACAGCCCGGAGTCCACCAGCGCCAGTTCCGCCGCGGCGACCGCAAGCTGGATATCGCGGGCCATGTACTTGAGGTTCTTGCCCAGGGCCTTCTTGTGGCCGGGCATGGCCAGTGCTCTGGGGTTGAAGTCCTTGACCTCAGCGCACAGGTGGTTGGGCAAGCCCTCGACCGGGAAGGCCTCGATCGGGGCGATGGCCCCGCGACGATCGGCCAGCGCAGCCCAGAACGGGTCGAGGCCGATGCCCAGGGGGCTGATCAGGCCAAGTCCAGTGATGACAACGCGCCGCTCGGAATCACGCATAAGGGAGCTCGCGACGCCGACGCAAGTGGAGTGCATCGGGGTTCAATCTTCGTTCGGGAACGATCCGAACCGGAAGGGGTCCGTCCACCTGAGATCCATCAGGAATCGATTCTGGTCTCGTCAAGGGATCGGCGGGTCGGCCGGGTTCTCAGCGTCGGCTGGAACATCCTGGCGCGGCTGCCCGTTGCCAACATGAGCCGAGGCGTCCTCGGCGTCCTTGGCGGATGCCTCCGCCGCCAGCCGACCGCGTTCCTGGGCCTTGGCCATGTCAAGGATACCGAGCATCTGCCGGGTGAAGACGAAGTTCTTCGGGCCGAAAATCTGGTTCGACCGGGAGTTGTCCAGATGAGCGAAGACGATCTCAACGTCGGCCAGTAACTCGCCTTCAAGGAACGCCTTGGCGTCCACGACAGCGCCCTCGGCACGTAGGTCGGTCAGGGTCACCTCGTAGATCAACTGATCTCCGGCGCAGGCGACCCCGAAGAACTCCGCCCGCGGGATCTTGGCAAGGACGACCTTCTGTTCGAACTCGCCCGCTTCGCCGACCAGGATACCGCCCGTCTGGGCAAGGCCCTCGATAATCAGCGATGCGGGCATCACCGGGTAACCCGGCAGGTGGTCGTGTAGATGTTCCTCGGCGAGGGTCAAGTTCTTGACGGCACGCGCGAACTTGCCGCTGCGGAACTCCAGGAACTTGTCGATCCAGATCCATCTCATGAAAGCATCCGCCGGGCCAGGACAGGGGAACCGTCGATCAGACGAGGGCAGGCGCCAGGCCGGAACTACGGCCCCTGCCGATCAGCCCGAAACAATGCCGGAGAGGTCGCCACCAGATCATCTCATTACTCGGAGCGGCGCCGGCACGAAGCCGACATCGGGTCTCTCCGTCTGATCCCTGTTGAGAGAACCGGGAACACGACGGATTAGGCCGTGGCGGAGAGTTTGTCCTCGACATACTTGACCAGCGTGTCGACGGTGTAGAGGTCCAGGATCTTCTCGACATCGGGGTCCTGCTCGAAGTCGCTCAGGTCCGCGTACGGCATGCGCTGTCGCAGTTCCACGATCCCCTTCTCGGTCAGACGGCCGTTCTCCGTCAAATCGGGGTCCGAGACGTTCTCGGGGAACAGCTCACCGCGGGGGATCTTGATGCCGAAGTTGCGCTCGAGCCGGAAGACGATGTCCAGCAGGTCGATCGACTCGGCCCCCAGGTCATTTCGCAGGCTGGCCTCGCGGTTGACGTCCTCTTCATCGACACCCAGCGCATCGACCAGGGTGGAACGAACCTTCTCGTAGATCTCGTCGTGGGTCGGCATGACGTCCTCGTATACCTGATGGGCCCGTCCCGCGAGGGGACACTGTCTGGTGAACAGATCATCCTCAACCCGGCGCGAGACGGCCCGCCGGGCCGGAGTCGCTCCCCGAAAAGGCGCCGGGATTCGCCGCACAGGCCCTGCCGGGCACTATGCCAGCGATCTACGTCGCCTATCTTGATGATTTTCGTGAAACCTTGCAACATCATCGGTCGGAGAACGCGGCGACTAAAGAATCCGCCTCGAAAATCGAGCAAGGAGGGACCGCGCCTCAGCTCTCGTGGCCCGGGGCCAGGGCTGCGGGTCGCGTACTAAATAGGGGGGAGGTGCCGCGGAGCATGGCACGTGCTCCAACGGAGCCTTTGCGGAGGGTCGCGTACAGATCGCGGAGGCTCTCCACGATTGTCGCGTCGGTGGTGTGCAGTTCGGGGTTGCGATCGCGAAGGTTGTAGCGGGTCAGCGTGAAACGCCCCTGGACCATCACCTGCTCGTCAATGATCCCTTTGCCCTTGAAAATCGTTTCCCGCTCGCCGTGCTCGAGAATCTCGACACGGAGCTGGAGCTGGCGGCCAGGTTCGACAAAGCTGCCGTACTTGATCGTCCTGGCCTGCTTGAGGACGATGACGCTGTGGGCGAAATCCTCGGTTTCACGGATCAACCACGCGCCGGCCTGGGTCAACGCCTCGAGCATCAGGACGCCTGGCATGACGGGGAAGCCGGGGAAATGGTCCGCCAGATACTCTTCCGAGAGGCTCAAATTCTTCACCGCGACCAAGCTCTGACCAGGCACCAGGTCGAGGATCCGGTCGATCAGGACAAATCGCATGGACGATTCCAGGTAGCGGGTGACCCGGTTTCCCGGCAGTGCAAAAAGTGACGGCCGAGGCGTCCCGACCACCAAGTGAGAATTTATCTTAGGCCGTCCGGCGCGGGGACGCAAGAGTCAGGCGGAGGTCTGTCGATCCGGAAATCAGAATACGGCCATAGAACCCGACAAACCGAGTCTAGCTTGATCATTGCCAAATTCCAACGCCCTCCGACACCAGTTTGCACGCATTCTCCCGCAAATCCCGTGTAATCCCGAGTCTCGCTCGTGGCCATTTCGACTCCAGGGGGTGGTAGGCGGAAGGCGGGCCAGTTCCCTATACTGAATCCTGACGATACCGCTGGAGGAGCGACCCGCTGGCCCGGCGGGGCCGTTCACGATTCGGCGGGAAACAGCTGAACAGGACAACCGGGACGGCTCGATCGAGGACCACCACCCATGCCAGTCGCCGCCATCTGGGTCGGAGTGCTTGGGTCGGCCCTGATGGGCGAGATGCCGGCCCCGACGGCCCCGCTCTCCTGGTCGCCCGATGGAACCTGGGTCGCTTACGTGCTGGCCACCCGCGCTCCCGAGAAGGCGCTAGAGCCTGGCTGGCTGCTCGAACCGAAGACCAACGGCGAGCCGAAAGCCTCCGCGCCGGAGGACGCGCGAACGTACCGATTGTGGGCGAGTCGTCCCGGTACGGGGGACCACCTGCTGCTGGAAGAGTCCGCGGGCGCGCTGTCGTCGGCGGCCTGGGCCCCCGACGGTTCAGCGATCGCCTATGTGCGTCTCGGTTTCGACGAGGGTGGGGACAAACCACCGGCACTCGAAGTCGTGATCCAGGATGCTCCGGGGCAGCGCCGCGTTCTCCATCATCAGCCGCTCACAGCTGATCAAACCGACGAGGCGCGACAGCGGCTCTCGGGTGCGGCCCTGGCCTGGAGCCCTGACGGTCGTTTCCTGGCGATTCCCCAGTTCGATGCCCCGGGCCTCGCATTTCTACGACTTCCAAACGGCCCGGTCCTGAAACGTGTCGAGGGGGCACGAGCCCCCGCCTGGTCGGCCGACGGTCAACGCGTCGCGTTCCTGCGCGACACCGGTCCGGAGACCGCCGAGGTCTGCGTCCTGGACCTGAACTTCGGTAATCCCAGCGCAGCTTCTGACGTTGCCGGACGCGAGGGGGCTGCCGGGTCCCACCTGGTCGCGCGATGGCCGCTCACTACTCATCATGCGGAGAGATCAGATCGGGGTCGGTCCCGACGGCCAGCAGGTGACCGACCTCGCCCATATCCTTCGGGTCGATGCCGAGACGGGCGAGGCCCAACGCCTGCCGGGGTTCGTTGTCGAACCGGTGGCCGGGCCAGGGGGATTGATCACCGCGTCGTTCGGGCTCGACGCGGACGGGGGAAACCTGTTTCTGGCGATCAACACCGAGGGCCAGGCCGCGCAGATCATCTGGGCCCATCTCATTCGCGAGGCGGTCCAGTCGCGGTTCAATCCGATCGACGAAAGCATGAGCCTGGAGTGTCTGTCGCTGTCGCCCGAGACCGGGCAACTCGCGCTCCGGGCGTGGTCCGCGGGGCCGGAGGGACCGGTCGCCATCTGCGACCCCCAATCGCAGGAGCTGACGCCCGTGGTCCCCGACGCCTCGGCGCGGGGAGAGTGGCTCGCCCTGTTGATGGATGTCACCAGGGACGTCATGCGGGAGAAGAATCAGATGTCCAACATTGGCGTCTCTGAGCGGCCCACCCCGCTACCGGCCCCGTTCGAACTCGGCCCTCAGGAGATTGGCGTCGGCCGTCTCCGACATCTGGCCCGGATCGCCCGACCACTCTGCGATCACCCGGCTGGGGGCACACCCGATGCCTCGGAATTCGAGGCGGGAGTGGACGAGGCCCGATTCGTGTTCGACTATCTCGAAGGCGACGAGACCGGCGCGAACTACCGGGCTGCCGCGGACGACCTGGCCCGACTGGAGGACCAGGCAGCGTCCCCCGAGTCGCGGTTTCGGCTGCTCTGCCTGAGGGCCCAGGTCGATCTGGGTCTCGGCGAAACTGAGCGGGCTCGACGGCTCATCGCCTACCTCCGGCAATCGTCCCCCCGGGCCCTGGGACAGGTCGAGGAAACTGGCGCGGGGGCAGTCCTGACGCCAACGAGCGATCCCATGATGCTCTGGCTCTCGGCCCTGGAAGACGCGGCCCAGCCCGAACTCGCCACTGATGCTCAACTCCTAAACGGGTCAAACCCATTCGGCATGCCGACGACCAATGCCTTTGAGATCACCACGCCGCCGCTGGCCCGTCCGCGCCCTCCCTCTCCACCCGGCATTCGCCCCGATGTTCGACAGGCCCCTGGGAATGGCGGACGGATCGACGACGTGGAGATCATCGTCATTCCCTGAGCGGCCCGGTTGCGGATCGACCGTCGCGACCAGTGATTCGACTCAGGACGCCCATATCACGGCGGGATCCGTGTTCCCGGCTGCCCGCGGCGGCTGTATAGTGCGGGCCGTCGCGTGCGTTCCCGTGTCCCGAGGCGTTGTCTCCACCATGTCGTTGCGATCGGTCGAGTTGTTCCACGTCGCGGTGCCGCTGCGCAAGGCGATCCGACACGCCTCGCACGCGCGTACCGAGAGCGACAATCTGGTGGTGCGTGTGACCCTCGACGACGGCACGCAGGGATATGGCGAGGGCGTGCCCCGGTCGTATGTGACGGGCGAGACCATCGAGACGTGTTTCGAGACGCTCTCGGCGTTCGACCCCCGGCCTTATCTCGACAATCCGAGCGACTACGCGGCGCTGGTCCGGAACCTGTTGTCCCTGACCCTGCCGACGATCGAGGCCGACCCGAGGCGGATGGCTGGAAATGCCGCGCACTGCGCCCTGGAGTTAGCGATCCTCGACGCCTACGGTCGCCAGTTCGGGGCCTCTCTCGGGGAGGCCGTCTCGCTTGGTCTGGAAAACCTTAAGGCCCCCGCCGACCTGAAGACGGGGTCGCCGCAACCCGTCCGGTACAGCGGGGCCATCACGGCGGAATCGCCCCGCAAGGAACGCATCTCGGCCTGGAAGATGCGACTGTATGGGTTTCAGCAGGTGAAGGTGAAGGTCGGCGTGGCCGGTCAGGATGACGCCGCGCGCCTCCGCGTGTTGCGCCGGATTCTGGGCCGCACGATGGACATCCGGCTCGACGCAAACGAAGCCTGGCAGCCTGGCGAGCTTCTCGAGAAGGTCCGGCCGCTCTTGCCCTACAGGCCGACGGCCCTGGAACAGCCCGTGCCGCACGAAGAGGTCGCCGCATTGGCCGGGCTCAGGCCGGTTCTCGGCGTCCCGGTGATGCACGACGAATCGCTCTGTAGCGCGACTGATGCCCTGGACGCCATCGAGCGCCAGACCGCCGACCTGTTCAACGTTCGGCTCTCGAAGTGCGGCGGGATCTTGCCGACACTACGGATCGTCAAACTCGCCCGAACCGCGGGGCTCGGCGTGCAGCTTGGATGTCATCCCGGTGAAACCGGGTTGCTCTCGGCGGCCGGTCGTCACCTGGCGTCGAACCTGCGGGGCCTTCGTTATCTCGAGGGGTCATACGACCGGCATGTCTTGGCTGGTAACCTGATCGTCGAGGACATCACCTTCGGCTACGGTGGCCGCGCCGACCGCTAAGCGGGCCGGGTCTGGGTGTCACCGTGGACCCGGCCGCTCTGAAGCGGATGACCGTCACCCGCCAGGCGGTTCGATGGGATTGATCGAATGGCCGCGGGGTTGATACGGCGTCAAGGAACCTCACGGACAGGACGACCAGGCGACGACACGATGTCCACGACGATGGAACCACTCTACACCCGCCAATCAGCCTCGGATGGCTACCCGCTCCACCTGACCGTTTGGAAGGTCCCGGAGGACGTTCCGACCCGGGGACAGGTGGTGATCCTGCACGGCGTTCAGAGCCACGGGGGCTGGTATCAGAATCTAAGCCGTGCCCTTGCGGGGGCCGGTTACGAAGTCTATTTTCCCGACCGTCGTGGTTCCGGGGCCAACGAGCGGGAGCGTGGTCATGCGTCGTCCGATCGCCGTTTGCTCCGGGACATCGCCGATCTGATCCGCGACGTGAGAGCCCCCGAGCCGCGTCTCCCCACTCGCATTGGTCGGCATCAGTTGGGGCGGAAAGCTCGCCGTGTTGACCGCCGGGAAACACCCGGAACTGGTCGACGCCCTGGCCCTGGTCTGTCCGGGCCTTCAGCCCCGGGTCGGCGTCTCGTTCGTCGAGAAGCTGCGGATCTTCGCGGCCTACCTGTTCCACCATCGCAAGCGGTTCCCGATCCCGCTCGCCGACCCGGCCCTCTTCACGTCCTATCCCGAAGGGCAACGGTTCATCGCCGAGGATGCCTTGAGTCTTCGCCAGGCGACCGCCAGCCTCCTGGTCGCGAGCACGTTGATCGACTGGCGAGTCGCCCTGATCCCGAGTCGGGTCCGGCAGCCGGTCCTGATGATGCTGGCCGGTCATGACCGCATCGTCGACAACGAGAAGACCCGGGCGTACTTCGATCGGATCGCCAGCGACCGGAAGCAAATCCTCGACTATCCCGAGGGCCACCATACCCTCGAGTTCGAGCCGGACCCGTCCCGGTATGCCCGCGACCTGATCGCCTGGCTCGACGACACCTTCGCCGCGCTCCATACGGATCATCGAGGACAGGGTGGCCGACGTCATGGCCGACGACCGACGACCGATGATCGATGACCGATGACCGATGGCAGGATGATCCATGTCAAAATGAATCGGGAACGTTCCATTGGCTGTCATCGGTCTTCTGGATCTGCATCGGCCCTTGGTCATCGGTCATCCTGTTTTGATGCTTGATTACGGGACTTGGTCGCGACAAGGACCGTCGCGACTGACCGCTCACCTCGATACACTGGGGCGTCTGCACTGACATTGAATCGTCGCGTCCCGTCGAGGATGATCCCCGCCATGCCCGAGGTCTACGTTGCGCCGAGGTTCGTGGTCGCCAGCCTGTCGAGATCGTCGAGTTGCCCGGTCGGCTTGATCCCGCCGAGGCGATCGAGTTCACCTATTACGTCAAGACGGACGGCGACCTGGTCCAGGTGACGCGGAAGATCGCCGAGGAGGAGACGACCGGCCGCTGGATCGGCCGCGGGACCCCCACCGAACCTCTTCCACGAGGCGCGGGCCGAAGCGGTGCGGATCGAGCGTTACGATCGCGGCGACGGCATCGTCACGATCCGGGCCCCCCTGGAAAACCTCGATCCCGAAGGCGACCCGTACTACGAGGTCCAGATGCTCTCGGTCGGTGGGCCGATCCTGGAGTTCGTGTATTACAACGAGGTCGCGTTCCTCGACTTCAAGCTGCCGAAGGCCCTGCTCGACCGTTTTCCCGGCCCGAAGTGGGGAATCCGACGGTCGCGCGAGTTCGTCGGCCTGGCCGACGGCGAGCCGCTGATCGGCACGATCATGAAGCCGTGCTGCGGGTTGTCGGTCGAGGAGGTCGCCGAGAAAGCCTATCGGGCGGCGCTCGGCGGGTGCGTCCTGATGAAGGACGACGAGAAGATGATGAACCCGTCCTACTGCCCGCTCGAACCGAAGGTCAAGGCCGTTGCCGAGGCACTACGAAGGGCGCACGAGGAAACGGGGCGGCGGATGATCTACTGTCCCCACCTGCCCGTGCGGACCGACAGGCTGCTCGACACGGCGCGTCGGGCCGTCGACTGGGGCGCCACGGGCATCATGTTCAACGTCATCATGGCGAACAACGTCGGGGCCTTGCAGGTTCTTGCCGAGGACGAGGACCTCGACGTGCCCCTGTACGCCCACTGCGGCGGACTGGCGGCGCTGACGACCGGCCCGAGGCGGATCGACGGGAAGGTCATCGCCAAGCTGACGCGACTCTGCGGGGCGGATTATTTCCAGATCGGCGTGATGGGCCAGCGCGACTGTCACGTGAACAGCCTCGACCCGTCGATGCTCGGCATGCTGGCGGATGCCTTCCGCGAGCCGATCGCCACCACCGACGCCGGCGACGTGGCGATCACGGACACCGTCCCGGTCACCGCAGGCGGCCTCGGGGCAACGAACCTGGGTGGCAACCTCGATGCGTTCCGGCACCCCACGATGGGCTTCGCCCTCGCGCCGCTGGCCGGTTCGAGCATCCTCGACCACCCGACCGACCCGACCGCCGGCGCCATCGCCATGTGGCAGGCGGCCCGGGCATACCGAGATCGTGGGATCACCGAACCCAACGACCTGCAGACCTGGGCTCGTGAGACGCAGAGCACCGAGCTGTTGGCCCTGTTTGCTTGAGGGGCTGCGGGTCGTGGAAACCTCGGGGGGCCGGCGTCACATTCGTGCCGGCCGGTTGACGCCGTCCCTCTCGTTTGCTGCGCTGGAGGAACGAAGTCTGTACTGAACCTCGCGGGACCGGAAGGGGTCCAACCCGTGTCCCGTTGAACGACGAAAGGGCGGTCATCATGGACCATCGCGAGAAGCGCTGAGCTGCGCGAACACAAGCGGCGGATCAAGCGCGCGGGCAACCAGCGGCTCCGCCGGCAGGTCAAGCGTGCGCTCAGTGAAGCTCCCGACAATGCGGTCGATCTGGAGCCAAACTACGGCCGGTTCCGGTCGGCCGAGTTGAACGGGATCGACCGCCAACCCCCTCGTCGCCTCGCCGAGAACGGCTGAGGCGAGAGGTCGTGATCGATGGCTGGGAGGGGCTGGCTCAGTTTGCCTCGACCTCCAGGGTGGCCGGCTCGTTGGCGTCGACAGGCGGCTCGTTCGTCATTTCCTCCGCCGGGGCGCGAAAGGCCGCTCGTTGAAGCGACCTCGTGGCCTCGCGGGGGAAGCCCTCGACCACCACGACGTCGGCCCCTCGACGAGCCACAAGGTACTGAGCACCGTCGTGCGAGCGCCGTAGCCGGTCGGGAACCTCGTCGGGTTCCTCGGCGTCATCGTCGAGCTTGCTGGTCTGGAACCGGGCGTAGGATTCGGCGAACTCGCGTGCATCCTGCTCGGTGTCCCAGGTTGTCCGCCAGACGAGTCCGAGGTGGTCCTCTGGACCTTCGAACACGGCGAAGCGGTCGCCGTCCCAGCCGGCCGCCGCGCGACGGCCGTCGTGTTTGCCGAGCAAGATCGAAAGCTGAAGCTCGCCGACGACGTTGCGGCCGACCTCGTTCCATCCTTCGCCGGGGTCGAGTTCACCGAGATCGATCGCCTTGGGGGCGTCTGGCGCCTTCTTGTACTTCTCGGGATGGAGGATCTGCTCGGTCGAGAGCGGCGGCTGGGAGTAAGCCGCGTTGATTCCCTCCCAGCCGTCGGCGTTGGTCACGGAGGCGACGAAGACCATGCCGCGAAGGTACGGGAACATCAGAGACTCGCGGATGATCGGCGGCGCGTCCTTGAGGCTTGCGCCGCCAAAGGCGGGAAGCAAAGGGCCGAGGAAGCGGAAAACGCGGTCGAGGTCCTCGTAGGGCAGCACGGCGACGGCCTCGCCGGTCCAGTCGTCCATCTGGGCGCCGATCATGGTGAGCATCGCCTCCCCCTCGATCAGGGCCGTCAGCGCGAGGCTGCGATCGTCGTCGTTCTGGATGGCCTCCTGCAAGGTCTGAAGGTCGAAATGCTGGTCGGCCAGGGCGTGAGTCAACTCATGAGCGAGGACGGAGCGGTTCTCGTCCTTGTCGAAGCCGCCGGTCTTGCCTAGCAGGCGTTCCAGAAACGTCGGCGCCTTGTTCTTCTTCGCCTCCGGTTCGTCGATCAGATGCATCTTCTTGGTGCGAGTATCGTAGAACGCGGCGATTTCCTCGGAGTAGACCCCGACCATGACCTCCTTGAAGTCCATCTCTTCCGGGATGAACCCGAGCGCCTTCATGCCCAGTTCGGCGGTTCGCAGTTCCTCGGCCGGCATGTCGCGATCGATCTCCTCGACGAGGAAATCCTTCAGGTCCTCGCGAGCCGTCACGTCGCGTTCGACCTTGTTGTGGAACGGCAGTTTCCGCATGACCGGCAGGAGTCGCTCGAACGCCTCCTTGTAGCGGAGGACGGCCTCGGTGGTCTTGCCCTCGTCGGCGAGGGCGTCCCCTTCGGTCAGCAACGACTTCCCGGCCTCGATCTCGGGTTTGGGATCGGGTTCGGGCGCGCCGGCGACGACCGCCGAGGATAATGCGAACAGCAGAGAAGCCAGGTAGAGCGGTACGTGGAGACAATGGGACATGGAGGTCAAAGCCTCTTGATCACGGGGTGGCGGTGTTCTGGGAGGTGGTTGGGTACGTCCCGTACCGTTGCTATTGTCGTCCGAAACCATTCTCGGGACCAGGGGTCAGGGACGCGCGGGCGTCCGTAGTCGGCACAACCATCGGGGAAAGGGCGAGAAATTGACGGGTGGCGCGGATCACCGCGTCGTAGTCGGCGGTATTTCGACGGCCCCGACCATGAGAACGGGGCTCGGCGGGTCTCCTTGAGCTGTTCCTCGTGGATCAGGTCGCCGAGAATCAGCGGGTCCGGCAACCCATGAGACCTCAGCACGCGGACGCGCTGCAATCGGCTGAGCCGATCGGCCTGCCCCTTCAGGTCCCGAGCAATCGCCATCTCCACCCCGATCCCAGGCTCGACGTGATACCTCTCGGAGATCCGAAGGATTTCCGGACCGGCAAGATCGCCATAACGCCGCAGCGCCTCGAGCAGTTCCTGGCGGAACGCGTCGCGGTCCTTCTCGGCAAGGACCCGCGCGGCTTCGGCCTGACGTGCCTGAGCGTCCCGCGCGACCCGATCGCGTTCGCGTTCCACCTCGGCCTGGCGGGCACGTAAGTGCTCAGCCGCCGCGCGTTCGGCCTTGATGCGCTCGGACTCGCGGCGGATCGCATCGAGGGCACGTTGCGTCTCGGCCTCGGGATCCATCTCGGGTTCGACGATCGCGGCAAAGCCCGGATTCGCCGGCACGTTCGCCGCGGCGAGAAACGGTGAGTCGGATGCAAGGCCGTCTTCGGCGGCCGGGAAGGGCGAGCTGGGGGCGTCGTCGCCAGGCCCCGGAGCCTCGACAAGCTCATCGGCCGGACCAGGCGGCTCGAGATCCGTCGAGTCCCCAAAGTCGAGAAAGGGAGCCACAAACTCGGCGACCGTCTCGGCCGCGGGCACGGGATCGACTGGAAGGGCCTTGACCTCGAGAACGATCGGGGAGGACTTCGGAGTCGCTTCGGAAGCCGCTCGGGCCGACGGGCGAGTCGTTGGGGGTGGCTGAAACCACCTGGAGAGCTCGGGGTGATAGATGGCGAGCAACGCCGCAATTGCCAGGATCAGGGCCGGAGGAACGAGCACCCCGGAGAACGATCGGGTGCGATACTGAACGATCACGACCGCTTCGGGGGCGTCGGGGTCGGTAGCGATCGCGGGAACAGGCTCTCCCGTGGTCAACCCATCCGCGATCACCGGGCCTTCCGCCGGGTCGTCCGTCGGGATCGCATCGAACTCGAAGTCGTTATGTTCAAACCGCGTCATCCCACTCTCCGCTCCGGTTTCCGTCCGACATCGGAGTGTCCGTGCGCGACCCGACGGGCTCAGCCGCCGGCCGCCCGGCCGGCGCCCGTGCCGCGTTCGGTCTGGCTACGTGGTTCGAGGATGCGTTCGATCTCGCCCGCCGACGGAACGTCGTGTCGCAATGGCTGGCCCATGTTGAGGACCCGGGCCGCCTCGGCCGCTGACTTGCCGGCCAGTTCCAGGGCCACCTGGCGGACGTTCTTGCCGGTCTTGTAGGCGGTCTTGGCGATGGCCGCGGCGGCATCGTAACCGATCTCCGGGGCGAGCGCCGTACACATCGCCAGGCTGCGCTCGATCGACTCGGCAGCGTTGGGCGAAGCCTCGATTTCGGCAACACCCGGGGGGGTGATGCCGTTGTTCTGGAAGAACTCCGTCGCGTCGATGCACTTGTCGGCCAGGTGCCCGGCGGCGCCGGCCAGGAGCTCGATCGACTGGAGCAAATTATAGATGATGACCGGCATGCCGACGTTCAACTCGAAGTTCGAGAGGGTGCCGTTGGCCCAGGCGATCGTGGCGTCGTTGCCGACGACCTGGGCGGCGACCATCATCACGGCCTCCGGGATCACCGGGTTGACCTTGCCGGGCATGATCGAGCTGCCGGGTTGCAGTTCCGGAATGTGGATCTCGCCGATGCCGCAACGCGGGCCGGAGGCCAGCCAGCGGAGGTTGTTGGCGATGTTGCCCAGGCTGATGGCGATCGTCTTGAGCATTCCCGAGGTCTCGACGCAGGCGTCGCGCCCGGCCATCGCCTCGAAGGAGTGGCCGCCGTCGGCATGTTTGAAGGCCAGGCCGGTCTCATGGCTGAGCCGCTCGGCCATGCGCTGGGGGAACTCGGCGTGGGTGTTGATCCCCGTGCCGACGGCCGTGCCGCCGATGGCCAGCTCGGCCAGGGCGGCCGAGGCGAGCTCAAGCCGCAGGAGGCCATGCTCGACCTGGGCGGCATAGCCGGCGAACTCCTGACCCAGACGGATCGGCACGGCATCCTGCAGGTGGGTCCGGCCGATCTTGACGACATCGTCGAACTGCCGGGCCTTCGCGTCGAGCTTCGCGTGCAACGATTTCAGTGCCGGGACCAGGGTGTTCGAGACGGCGTCCAGGGCGGCGACGTGGATGGCCGTGGGGAACACGTCGTTGGAAGACTGGCCGAGGTTGACGTGGTCGTTCGGGTGGACCGGTTCGCGACCGCCCCGGGTGCCGGTCAATGCCTCGTTGGCGAGGCCGGCGATGACCTCGTTGGTATTCATGTTCGAGGAGGTGCCGCTGCCGGTCTGAAAGATATCGACCACGAACTGGTCATCGTGCGACCCGTCCGCGACGGCCTGGGCGGCGTCGATGATCGCCTGGGCACGTGTCGCGTCGAGCAGGCCGAGGTCGAGGTTGACGTGGGCGGCGGACTTCTTCACCAGGCCCATCGCGCGGATCATCGGCCGGGGCAGCCGCAACGGGCTGATGGCGAAGTTCAACGCCGCGCAGTCGAGTCTGGGCCCCGTAGTACGCATCGGATGGGACCTCCAGGGTGCCCATCGAATCGCCTTCGGTGCGGGTCTTGGTCGGTTGGGCGGTCATCCTGGGTGACTCCGGGGCAGGGTACGATCTCGTGCGCGACCGCGTTCGAGCCGGCATGGTCCCTTATCGTAGGGTTTCACCCGTCGGTTCGGCAATGCGGTCTTGCATGCCCTCCGGCTCGGGGTCTGAATGCACCGGACGGGGCCATAGTTCGAGTCGCACCTCGGCCCCCTTGACCGTCACGTAAGGGCAGGGGGGACGCTCGGTCCAGGTCCCGGTGTTGAAATAACGGACGCCGTCCTCCTCGGCCACGAGCGGCCGGTGGGTATGGCCGCAGGTCACGTGGTCGCAATGACGCACGGCCCGGGCGAACTCGATGGCCGACTTCTGGACGAGCCGACTGTTGCGCTGGAACCTCTTCGATACGCGACGGATCCATCTCGCGGCGTTGTGCGGGGCGCATTTCTGAATGAAATAAAACGTCTGGCAGGCCAGCGCGGTGATTCGCTTGTAGCGTGTGACGATATGGTCGAACTGGTCGCCGTGAAGGATCAACAGTCGCAGTTCGCCATTATCGAAAATGTACTCGTCGAGGATGTCGACCCCGACGATATGGCTGACGATCTCGGCCGGGCCGTCGTGGTTCCCGCGGATCCAGACGATTTTCAGGTCGTCGCGATCGGAGTTGCGTCGAATCAACTTCAAGCAGGCGAAGTGGTATTTGGTCAACCGTTTGAAATTCAGGTCGTCGAAGACGTCGCCGTTGATCACCAGCTCGCGGGTGTTCAGGACCGCCCACTCCAGGAATTCCTCGAGGAGCTTCGCCTGGCAGACCTCGCTGCCGAGGTGCAAGTCGCTGAGAACCACGCAGTCAAACGGTGGTCCCATCGCGCCGGCGGAATCGGCCTGGTGCGGGTCGAGCATGGAGGGACCTCCGGTGCGAGTCGGCTCCAGGCCACTCGGCCCCGAGACGGCCGACAGATCGGGAGGATCGGTGGCGGGCCCGTCCGGGTCGTCGCCATCGCAGGATCGAATAGGTGGACCCTCAAGGATTGTAACATCTTGGCCGGCGGGATCGGAGGCCGACCTGAGCGGAACCTGGCGTACGGGCGGTACGCGGTATCAGGACCAACCCGCATAGTAGGCCATGCCGGGCGGGTCACGCACGAAGCCGTGGTCCGCCAACCAGGGCGCCGCGGGGCTCGACAGCGTCGGGGCCAGATTGTACGACTCCACTTTCAGCACCCGGCGCGACGGCCCGGCAAGGCCCGGCAGTAAGCCCAGGGCCGCGCGGAGATCGTCCGCCGACGCCGAGTTCAACCCGGTCAGCCGCCGGCCGTGGCCCTCGATGATCAACACGGGACGACCGGCGATCAAGACGACGAAGTTGCTCGGCGAGCGGGTCAATCGAGCCGTGCCGCCTTCCAGCAACGCGACGTCCAGAGGCGCCCCGGAGCCGTAGAGGTTGGCCGGGTCAAGGCTTGGTAGCAAGACCGGCGGCGCCGGCGAGGGCCCCGCTGATCCGGCGAGTCGGGCCAGTTCCTCGGCCGCGTCGGGCAGTGCGTACTGGATGCCCGAGAGCCCCTCGACAAGGTATCCCCGTCGCAGCTCGCCCCGTAACTCGGCACGGTCAAGAACGGGGAAAAGGTCTCGCCAGGAAGGGGACCAGGAACCCATCGCGACGGTTTCTCGGCAGAGGATTCCATACCGATCCAGCAGCGCCTCGGCCCAGACCAGCAAATGGTCTTCCGCCGGCAGGTCGTCGGCGGCGCTGGCCACGGCGGTCCAACGCCCCTCGAGAATGGTCGTCGACCTCCGCCGGGATGCCCCGAGCCGTGGGCGCCCCGAGCGGCCTCGGGCGGGCTGAGCGCTCCCGGTGTTGTTTGCCCCGGTGAGGGCCTCGGCGACCACTCGACCGGCGGGCCGCAGCGGGTCGAATCGGTCATTCGTGACCAGTCCCCGACGAAGCAGGCCGTCCAGGGCCTCGCGAATGCGCGATGGGGGGGCTGCCAGATCGCTGGCGAGCGCGTCGGTGAAATGTGCGCCTCGCTCGTTGAGATGGGCAAGCAGTCGGGCCTCAAATAACGAGGGCGGGGGGGCGTCCGAGGGGGGGGCGGGCCAGTTGCCGGTGAAATCTCGGGAGACGATCGCCACCTTCGGTGGTTTCCCCGATTCGCCCAAACCCTCGGCCCGCCAGAGATATCCGCCTAGAGCCAGGGCGTCGTCAAGCCATCCGGGGCGGAAATCACGAACCCGTAGCGGCAGGATCTCCGACTCCCACTGGCTGGCCGTCGCGGCGATTCCCTGGAGCTGTTCGAGGACCAGGCCAACGGCGGCCGGTCCTTCCAGACGTGTCTCGGGGTGAACGTGCTGACGCCGAGCGACGAAATCGGCGAAGAGTTCGGGAGTTACGGCGATGCTTTCGCGTCGCCGCAGGGCGATCGAGAGCCGTCGGACCTCGTCCAGGTTCCGACGATCGGCCCATCGTGGCGCGCTGCCGGTGTTCTCCGGGTCGGGGTCAAGGCGGACGAGGTTCCCCTCCGACGACCAGTTGTCGAGCAACTCGGCCGCGACGGCGGGATCGACCGGATACCGCTTCACCAGATCCGCCACGGTCACCAACGCCCGGGTGCGCAGGTAGCGTCGGAGGATCGAGGCCAGGGGAGGTTCTCCAGATCCCGGCTGGTCCGCGACCGGCGCGAGCGCGATCCCGA
The DNA here is from genome assembly GCA_963779675.1 of uncultured Isosphaeraceae bacterium. Taxonomy (GTDB): domain Bacteria; phylum Planctomycetota; class Planctomycetia; order Isosphaerales; family Isosphaeraceae; genus CAVZZM01. The sequence goes on along the minus strand of CAVZZM010000003.1, from coordinate 1,031,909 downwards.
AGGCGGCGGCGTACATGGGAAGCTCCTCGGCAACGACCCAGCGGCCCGGCTCGTCAGTACCGGGGAGGTCAATCGTCGAGGCGCGGCCTTGCTCCCGCAACTCGTGGAGGAACCCCGACATCGGTCCGCCCAGTTCGCTCGGGGCGAGATCCCCGAGGTGTCGGAGCCACTCCGCCATCTCGTCGACGGTGCGCGGCGGGCGGCCGACGCCCCGAAGACGGCCCTCGACCCGTCCCACGGCGTCCGGATCGAGCCAACGGGCGTAAGACCCAGGGTCGAGCAATGGGTCGAGCATGCCGTCAGTGACTTCCGGGGGACGGTCTGGGCGGTCGGGTCGTCGGGGCTCGTCCCACTCGTAGAGGAACGCGCGGGTGAACGCGAAGATCAGACCAGAGGCGAACGGGGACGGGGCCTGGCCGCGATGCTCGACGACCCGGATCGAACCATCCGCGACCCCGTCGAGGAACGATCGGAGCCGGGGCAGGTCGAGATCGTCCTCGAGGCACTCGCGGTAGGTCTCGACAACGATCGGGAAGTCGGCCACCTGCCGCACGGCCTGGAGCAGGTCTTTCGCACGCAACCTCTGAAGCCACAAGGGGGTCCGTTTCGACGGGTCGGGCCTCGGCAACAGCAGCGCGCGGCCGGCGTTCTGGCGGAAGCGCAGGCCGAACAGGGCGCTCTCGCCTAGCGTCTCGCGGATGGAACGCTCGGCGGTGTCCGCGGTCAGCCCACGGAACAGGTCGGTGGGCGGGTCGTCGGTCCCTGGAAGGCGGATCAGCACGCCGTCGTCGCCGTGCAAGGTCGCCACGTTGATGCCCAGTCGATGGCGCAAGCTCTCTTGCAGAACCAGCTTCAGCGCGTGATGAAACCGGCCTCCGAACGGGGTCAGCACGGCCAGGCCCGTCTCGCCGGCCTCGTCTCGATAGGTCTCCACGATCACAGTGAGGTCATCGGGCGCGGCCCCGGCCGCGCGAACCTGGCGGGCCACGTGGTCTTTCAGCATGCGGGCCGAGGGTTCGTCGAGGTGGTACTCAGAACGCAGCCAGTTGAGGGTGTCGGTGTTGTCCGCGTCGAGTCGGTGGGCCAGTTCCCGGGTCAGGGCGCCGACGGCCTCGCCGAGGTCGGCGGTGCGGTGGGCGGACTCGCCCCGCCAGAAGGGCATCAGGCCGGCGCGGCCCGCCGCCGGGGAGACCACCACCCGTTGCGGCTCGATGGCCTCGATCCGCCAGGTCGAGGTGCCGAAGGTGAACGTCTCGCCGACCCGGCGTTCGAGGACGAACTCCTCATCAAGTTCGCCGAGCTTCGGGCCGTTGTCCCCGAGATAGAGCGGATACTGCCCGCTATCGGGAATCGTTCCGCCACCGACCACCGCCCGATGCGCGGTGCCCGGCAGGGGATGCAGACGGTTGTGGATCCGGTCCCAGCTCACGAGCGGCCGCAGGTCGCGAAACGTGGCGTCGTGGAACCGGCCCGAGACGAGTTCCAGCACCGACTCGAAGGCCGACGGGCTGAGGTTGCGATAGGGATACGCCCCGCGTACCAGGTCGAGGAGATCGGGAACGTCCCATCGGTCCATCGCCACGCAGGCGACGATTTGCTGGGCCAGCACGTCGAGGCAGTTCGTCGGGACGCGCAGGGCCTCGACCCGCGCCTCGGTCATCGCCTTCGCCAGCGCCGCCGATTCGAGCAGGTCGCCGGCCGTCTTGGCGAGCAGCCGTCCCTTGCTCGTGCGGCCGACGAGGTGGCCGGCGCGGCCGACCCGCTGAAGCCCCCGCGCCACCGAGCCGGGCGACTCCACCTGGCAAACCAGGTCGACGGCGCCCATGTCGATTCCCAGTTCCAGGGAAGCCGTTGCCACGACCGCGCGGAGTTCCCCGGCCTTGAGGGCCTCTTCGACCGAGCGACGGCGCTCCGGGCTGAGACTGCCATGATGAGCACGAGCACGCTCTGCCTCGCTGTCGACAAACCGGGCATCCTCGCCTCCGACTGAGGCATTCTCGTTGAGCCGGGCGGTCAATCGCTCGGCAACACGGCGGTTGTTGGTGAAGACGATCGAAGAACGGTGCGACGAGATGAGGTCCACCAGCTTACGCTCGATGGCCGGCCAGACCGAACCGGCCAGAGGCGTGATCTCCGCTCGACCCGGAAACGAGACCTGGAGATCCAGCACCTTGCGCTGTCCGGCGTCGATGATCGTCACCGGTCGTTGTTCGAACGTCTTGCCATCGTGAGACTTGCGCAGTCCACCGAGATAACGGGCCACCTCGTCTAGCGGGCGCTGGGTTGCCGAGAGGCCGACGCGAACGAAGGTGTTGGGGTTCTCGTTCAGGGATTCAAGACGCTCTAACAAGAGGCTGAGGAAGACCCCGCGTTTGTTCGATGCGAGGGCGTGGATTTCGTCGACGAGGACATGGGAGACATGACGAAGCGTCTCACGAGCACGGCTCGTGAGCATCAGGTGCAGCGATTCGGGCGTCGTGATCAGGATGTCGGGCGGTCGACGGACGAGTCGCTGCCGCTCGGCGGGCGTTGTGTCGCCGGTTCGCACCGCAACGCCAAGCGGAGTCAGAGGTTGCGCCATGACGGCTGCGGTGGCGACGATCCCCTCGAGAGGGAGTTGCAGGTTGCGGGCGACGTCCTGATTCAGCGCCTTGAGTGGCGAGACGTAGAGGACCCGGACCCCGGGCGTGGCGCGTGGCGTTCGCCAGAGATGGTCGAGACAGGCCAGGAACGCCGCGAGGGTCTTGCCCGAGCCAGTTGGGGCGAAGATCAGCGTGTTACGGCCCGAGGAGATCGCTGGCCACCCCAGGCGCTGGGGAGGGGTCGGGGTGCCGAACGTCTCACGGAACCACGACGCCACCGGCGGCAGCAAAGCGTCCAGGCCGTCCCGAGAGCGTCGCCCCATGAGTTGGATCGCTCCCTCACGTCATAAACCGCCAGTCCCCAACTCGGCTCGGGACCCATCCTCGACAACCTCATCAATCCGTAGGTGTGATGAGGGTTGTCGACCAAGGCCCCCTGGCCCATCGTCGCAAGTCACTAAAACCTTTGGGGAAGCGGCGATAATGCGTTGCTTGGGCATCACACGGGAAGCGGAAATCCCGATCTCGCGAGCGGGAACCCATCCGCATGCCTCATCCGTCTGACCTGCAAGGCTCGCAAGCGTCCTGAGGAGGCTCGGCACGCCATTATGTCAGGATGTGCCCTGTTCCGCAACGGGAACCGTGTACGGAAGAATACGAGATGGGCAGAGCGTCGAGAGAGGTGGCGGGCCGAAGGGGACCCGCGATCGAGGGGAAGGCATGGCGTCTGAGGACCGCGTCCCTCAGTAGGGTTCATCCGCATCAAGGGCGACGTCGATTAACTGACGCAAGATCTGTCCGACACTCTGGCGACGGCGGCGGGCCAGATCGATCAGGGCCTCGGCCCGGTTCGAAGGCAGCAATAGCGCGATTTCGACGACGTCCGTCGGGGCGTCCTTGAACAGGGGCCGGGATTCGGTCCGGAATGGTGGATTGAGGGCGTGAAGTTCCATCGCATTCGATCCCGTTGGGAAAAGAATCTGCAAACGCCGAACGAAGCGTGCGAATTTCGGACCACAAAACACAAGTGATCAAATCCACTCTTCCGAACTCGGCCAGATCGACTAGTTTAGCCAGGAAAGCTTGTTATGTCACCGGCGTTTTCGCCAGGGTTGTGTCATCCGCCAGAAAGTCAGTCGGGATCGCTGGCCCCATCCCGTCAGGGACCGCACTTCGAAGATGGGCGTCATGTCGAGGTTATCAAGTGCGTGACGCAATGCACTTGCGTCGCAACGGTGGGCGAATCGGCCCACCCTTCCCTCGATGGCCGATGGCCGATGGCGACAGACGACCAATGACCGATTCCAGAGCCCCACTCATTGCTCATTGCTCATCAAAGCACGCTGATCGCGACGATGGCCAGGGCACCCAGCACACAGACGACGATGATGAAGCGGATGAGCCAGGTGTTGTCGTCCTCGGCAACGACCCTCGGTGGGGGCATGGGCTCGAAGTCGTGGGCGGGCTTGCCTTCGGGAAAGAACAGGGCCGGCCGGGGTGGGGGAGGGGGCTTGTGCATCGGGGCGAAGCCGGGTTCGGCGTCCCCCAGGTCGCGAAGGGAGATCGCGCTGAGCGAGGAGACCGACTCGTCGTCGAGGAGGCGGAGGTCGTCGTCGTCGAGTTCCGGAGGCGGGGGCCGGAATGCCCGGGCCGACTCGGCCTCGGCCCCCAGGATCGCCTTGACGCGGTCCGGGTCGGTCCAGCGGACCAGGTCGTCGCGGAGTTCGCGCGGCGGTCTGGTAACGCTCGGCCGGCTCCTTGGCCATCAGCTTGCGGACGATCGCCGCGAAGGCGGCCGGCACGCCCCGGGCGACCCGTTCGAGCGGCTCGGGGTCCTCCATGCGCTGCTTGTAGATCTTGTTGACGACGTCGCCCCCCTCGAAGGGAGGGTGGCCGGGGAGGGTGAAGTAGAGCGTGCAGCCGATGGAGTACAGGTCGCTGCGCACGTCGGCCCGGGCGGCGTCGGAGAGCTGCTCGGGGCTGGCGTAGTCGAGCGTGCCGATGACGACGTTGGGTCGGGTCAGCGGGCTTTCCTCGCCCATGGCGCGGGCCAGGCCGAGGTCGAGGACCTTGGCGTCGCCGTCGGGGGTGATCATGAGGTTCGACGGCTTGATGTCGCGGTGGACCAGGCCGGCCGCGTGGGCGGCGGCCAGGCCGTCGAGCACCTTGAGGAAGTAGCGAGCCGCGTCGGGCACCCGGAGCGGGCCGCCCGATCTTGACGATGTGGTAGAGGCTGTCGCCCGGGATGTACTCCATGACCATGAAGTAGACGCCGCTCTGCGTGGCCGACCTCGATCGTGCGGGCGATGTTCGGGTGCGTCGACCCGCCGCGAGAGGTCCATCTCGCGGCGGAACCGGAGCAGGGCCTGCTCGGACTCCATGCGCCTTCTTCGGCGGCAGCACCTTGATGGCCACCTTGCGGCCGTCCGTCTCATGGACGGCCAGGTAGACCTTGCCCATGCCGCCCTCGCCCAGGCGGCGGAGAATCGCGGTAGCCGCCCAGGAAGAACCCGCGGGTCACCCCGGCCAGCAGCTTTCGGGCCTGGTAGGGGGTCAAGCGCGCCGCTGGCGATCAGGCGGCGGGCCAGCCGGGTCGACGCATCCGGGGCGGCCTGGTCGTCCGCCGAGAGCCCGGCGCGGGCGCGTTTCGACCACGGTCGCGGGCACCAGCCCGCTCCGGGCGATGTCCGTCAGGAAGTCGTCCAGCCGCCGGGGCATCGCGTCATCCGGGAGAGTCGAGTCGGTGGTCAGTCGTCCGCAGTCGATGTCCGGGGCCGGCCCGAGGTCCGAAGGGGGCAGAGGCCGCGGTCCCGGCCGTCCTTCCGGAAGGTCGCCGTGCCCGAGGGTCCGCACCCGACTACTGAACTTGAATGACGACACAGGTGATGTTGTCCCGAGACCGGTTCTCCAGGGCACGATTGACCAGGGCACGGGCGGCGCGCTGGGGGTCGGGCGACGTGACGGAGCACCTCGGCGAGGACCTCGTCGCGGACGACGCTGGTCAGGCCGTCGGTGGCCAGGAGGAACACGTCGCCGCGTCGGACGTCCAGGGTGCGGATCTCCTCGGGGCCGTCGCGGGCGTCCTTGCAGCCGAGGTAGAGGTACAGGACGTTGCGGAACTTGTGGTTCTCGACCTCCTCGGGCCGGATCGTGCCGGCCTTCACCAGCGCGTCGGCCAGGGAGTGGTCCTCGGTCAGCCGCTCGAGCCGGCCGTCGCGCAGGCGGTAGGCGCGCGAGTCGCCGATGCCGGTGATGTAGACCCGATCGCCCCGGAACAGGGCCAGGACGATCGTCGTGCCCATGTTGGAGAACTCGGCGATCAGGTGCGACTGGGCCAGGATCTCCTGGTTGGCCTCGGCGACGGCCTCGCGGATGGCCCGCTTGATGGCCTTCTCGTCGTCGTCGGTGCCGAGGCGGCGGACAGGAGCGCCGGGACGATCGAGACGGCCATCTCGCTGGCCTTCTCGCCGGCGTTCTGGCCCCCCATGCCGTCGGCGACGATGAACAGCCCGGTCGGCCCCGGCGAGGTGCTCCCGGCGAGGTCGCCGGGCGACCGAGTTCAGCGCCTGTCGACGGCGGCGAGGCCGACGCTGTCCGGGGACGAAGAAGTTGTCCTCGTTGTGCTCGCGGACGGTGCCGGTCTCGGAGACGACCCCGACGTGCAGCTCGTACGCGCCGGCGGCCAGCGACAGAGCGGGGACGCGCGGGATGATCCTCCGTCGGCTCCCCGACGGGCCGCCCCGGCTCGATCGGCTCTCGCGAGCCCCACAGGTTCCGCAGCCAGTCGTACCAGGACACCGGGACCGCCTATCTCTGAGCACTCGAACCGGCCGTTTCCCGGCCGGCCGCAGCATCGGGCCTCTGCGTCGAGGACCGCTCGGACGTCAATCCGGAAGACAGTCGACCGGGTACGCCGGGACATCCCACGGCTGTCCGCGTCCATCGGTCATCGGTATCCCGTCGTGATGGCCGCATCAGGCCCGGGCGGAGCGTCGCCAGTGCATCGGCGCCGGCCGCTGACTCAGGCGTCCGGGCGTGCCTCGGGCTCGGCCCCAGTGCATCAGGTCGTCCACCCCGACGGTCCGGTAGGTCAGGAACAGCTCACCGGCCTCGTAGCCCGCCGTCAGGCCGTGATACCGATTCATCGACTCGATCGCGGCGAAGATCCGCTCCTTCTGGGGAGGAAACTGGGTCTGGTAGGCCCGGATCGCCTCCAGCTTGGAGGCCAGGGTCGAGCCGATGTCGGCCACGATGTATCCGGACGCCTCCGGTAAGTTTAACCCATGCAAGGCGATCGGAAAACTGAGCTGGTTGGTGATCGTGTGGACGGGCAGGCCGTCGAAGTGTTCGTCCCACTTGGTCAGGCGGCTGTAGAAGACGGCCGCGTCGGTGATCAGCATCGCCTGGTAGTGGTCGGGCGAGGCCAGGACCGTCTTGCCGCCGAAGCCGATGACGACCTTGGGCCGATGCCGGCGAAAGACCGTCGCCAGGGCCACGCGCGCCTCGAACGAGTCGAACAGCCGGCGGTTGGGCAGGTTCAGGTTCGATCCGGACCGGCACGCCGAGGATCTCCGCGGCGCGTGCGGGCCTCGTCCAGGCGGACGTCGGGACCGGGCGAGGCCGGGGTCGGCTCGCCGTCGGTCAGGTCGACGATGCCGACCCTGTAGCCCTTCGCCGGCCAGCCGGGCCAGGGTTCCGCCGCAGGCGATCTCCACATCATCGGGATGGGCGCCGACGGCGATGAGGTCCAGCTCGATCTCACTCGGCCTCGGCCATGCCGGCGACTCCCCGCTCACCGGCGCGACGATCTCGTGCCTCTGCAGGAAGTTCGATCACGCGCAGCATTCCGTGACGAAGTATAGCGGGCGCTCGCCCCGACGGGCAAATCCCGGAGTCGCGTCAACGGCGCTCGCGATGTCCCGGCCTCATCCTCGCGGTGCCGTTGAGGTACAGAGCCGCGGCGAGGACGGCCAGAACAGTCAGCAACGAGCAGCGCCGCCCCGCCGATCCGGATCAGGAGCCGATGGCGTCGTTCCCATCGGCTCGAGCCGCCGACCGAGCCGTTCCGGGACGGAGGTGGGCAGGTCGGCGAGCCACTGCTCGATGTCATCGGCCAGGGCCTCGGCCGAGGCGTAGCGATCCTCGGGACGCACGGCCATGGCCTTCAGGCAGATCGTTTCGAGGGTTGTGGAGGCATCGCGCCGGAACGTGCGAGGCGGTGGGATCGCCCCCCGGACGACACGCTCGAAGCACCTTCTGGAGGTCCTTGCACGTCCTCGAGCGGTTCCGTGACCGGCGAGCAGGCAGTAGAGCGTCGCCCCCAGGCTGTAGACGTCGCAGCGCGGGCCGATCCGGGGAGTGTCCCCGAGGGCCTGCTCGGGGCTCATGAACCGCGGCGTGCCGACGGTCGCGCCGACGGCCGTCGGCGTGACCCCGGAGCCGGCGATCAGTTCGATGGCCGCCTCGCTCCATGCTCGCGCATCGCCCGACCGGGTCCGGGGGATCGACCGCTCTTGGCCAGTCCCCAGTCGACGAGCAGGGTCTCGCCGTAGCGGCCCAGCATGACGTTCGCCGGCTTGATGTCGCGGTGAATGACGCCCCGGCTGTGGGCGTAGGCCACCACGTTGCAGACGTCGATGAAGTGCCGGAGCAACTTCAGGAGCGTGCGCGAACGCAGCCTCCGGATCGGGCTCCTCGTGGAACCGCTCGGATCGCCTCCTGGAAGCCCTGACCGCGGATCAGCCGCATGCTGTAGAACGGCCGCCCGTCCTCGCATCGGCCGAGCGCGTAGACCGGAACGATGCCGGGATGCTCCAGGATGCCGGTGATCTCCGCCTCGATCAGGAAGCGGGCGCGGCACAGCGGCGTGCTTCATCAAGCGGGACTGGATGACCTTCAGGGCGACCTCGCGGTTGAGGCCCTCGTCCCTGGCGACGAAGACCTCGCCCAGACCGCCCTTGGCGATGGACTTCAGGATGGTGTAGTGACCATAGGGTGTTTCCGGCTCGTCCCAGGCCAGGTCGAGGTCGCCCCGCTCTCGATCGAGGTGGGCCCCAGACCACGGTGCTGTTCGAGACGGGCCGCGATGCCCCGCTCCCTTCGATCGAACTGCCCACAGGCACCGGATTGGCACACAACGTCGACGCCGGGTCGTGCTCGAGGACGAGCTTCAGGTCGATGTCCGGCTGGGCCATGAGCCATGCCGCAAGGCCCGGGGAAGGGGGGCCCAGCTCGGCCAGGCACGTCGAGAGGGCACCATCTGCATCGGGCAATCAGGCGCTCGACCAGGCGATCGAGAACCCGAAGCTCGTCGTCATCGATCACCCCCTGTTCGACCAGGATCGGCCCGATGGGCCCATCCTTCCCGCGATCCAGCCAGGCCCGAAGGCGCAGGTCAATTCGCCCGTCTGGATCAGGTGGTTCCTGACCCCGACCAGACCGAACAGAAAGTTGCGTCTCGCGTCGTCGCCTACCATCCGTTCGGCTCTCGCTGCCGATTGCGTGCTTGATGGTTAATCGGCCATTCATGAACCTTAACGTCAATCATAGCAGCCCGGCGACAGGGGGATTGTTTTCAATTGCTCAATCTCCCCCCTCGGCATGCCGCGTGACGGCCAGCAGGAAGGTCGGGTTGACGGCCTGGAAGCGGACGCGGTCGAGCTGCTCGATGCCGCGGGCGATGGCGATGTTCCAGACCTCGACCTCGCCGGCCAGAGCCTTTCAGGGTGGCGTGGGCGGTGGCCAGGCCGTCGATCGTGGCGACGTTCACCGCCAGCCGGCCGCCGGGGGCCAGCCGCTGGTAGCAGGCGGTGAGCACCTCGGCGACGTGCCGGCCGGTGCCGCCGACGAACACGGCGTCGGGGTCGGGCAGGCCGGCCAGGACCTCGGGGGCCCGCCCGGCGATCGCGCGGACGTTCGGCACGCCGAACGCCTCGGCGTTGGCCTGGATCAGCGCCAGGTCGCCCGGCTCGGGCTCGACGGCGTAGACCATCCCCTGGTCGGCCAGCTGGCCGCCTCGATCGCCACCGAGCCCGAGCCGGCGCCGATGTCCCAGACGATGCTCGTCGGCCGCACGTCGAGCTGCGCCAGGGCGATCGACCGGACCTCGGCCTGCGTGATCAGCCCCCGCTTCGGCTGGCTCTGGGCGAAGGCGTCGTCGGGGTTGCCGAACCGCCGGTAGGGGCTGGAGCGGCCGGCGCGGTCGGGCCGGTTCGGGTTGCGGACCAGGATCATCACGTTGAGCGGGTCGAACTCCATGCCGACCAGGTCGCGGAGGTCTCGACCTGGGTGACCCGCTCGTCGGGCGAGCCGAGGTTCTCGCAGACGTAGGCCCGGAAGTAGTCGATGCCGCGATCGAGCAGCTCGCGGGCGATGGCCGAGGCGGGTGCTCGTCGCTGGAGAACAGCCCGACCTTCTCGGCCGTGCGGATGCGGTCGACGACCGCCTCGATCGGCCGGCCGGCGAGGTTGGTCAGATAGGCGTCCTCCCAGCTCTCCTTCACCCGGGCGAAGGCCAGTTGCATGCTGCTGACGTGCGGGACGACCTCGAACCGTTCCTTGCCGAGCCGATCGGCCAGGTATCGGGCTGATGCCGTAGAAGAGCGGATCGCCGCCGCTGACCAGCACCGGCCGTGCGGGCGCATTGAGCGCCTCGCGGACCTGTCGCACGGCCGCGGGCATGTCGGCGTCCAGCGGCACCCGACGGCCCGGCACGTCCTCACCGAGCAGCCGCAGGGTCGCCGGCGCCCCGAGGATCAGGTCCGCCTCCGCGACGATCCGCCGGGCCGCTCGGTCAGCCCGGCCAGCCCGTCGTCGCCGATGCCCACGATCACGATCTTCGACTGCGGCTCACCCACTGCGGTGTTCCTCTTCTCGATCTTCCACGGGCGCCAGGACAAAGTGCCCCGGCAGCATCGTAACGCGACCCCGACACCAAGACTACCCGTCGAGAGCCGTAGGGCCTCATCGGGACAACTTGGCTCGATCAAGCCGATCACTCAATCGTGGCGGTTTCCCGATGGATCGAGGAAGGCGCTGATCGCGTCGGTCAGGGTTTCCGGGTGTGTGTAATGGGGCTGGTGGCCCGTGTGGGGGAGGACCATGCTTGTGGCGTGGGGCATCCCGGCGTGCAGGACGTCGTGATGACGGCGGGGGACGATCCGGTCCTGGTCGCCCTGGATCAGCAAGAGATCGGCGGTGATCTCCGGCAGGATCGGCCGCAGGTCCAGCGTGGCGAGCATGTCGAGCCGGTGGGCCATGCCGGCGATGCGGGTCAGGCCGTTCTCCTCGGCGAAGATTGGCCAGCGGCTGTCAACCACGTCATCGGGGAAGCAATACTTGTTGTTCCAGGCCAGCACGGGCTTCCGGAACGGGAGGCCCGCCATGGTTCCGGGCAACACGCGACCGAAGCGCAGGGCGACGCGCTCCGAGAACGTGAGCGGACGGCGAGCGAACCCGCCCTGGATGACCGCGCGGGGGAACCAGCGTTCGGGCTCTCGGAGCAGGGCGGAGAGCAGGATCGTCGAGCCGAACGAGGCGCCGAACAGGTAGGCGCGATCAATCCCGAGGTGATCGACCAGGCCGAAGAGGTCGTCGACCAGATGCTCGTGATGGATCTGCGAGAGGATCGCGCCGTCATCGACCTTCTCGCCGGGATAGTCGCAGATGACCGTGCGGAACCGTCCGGCAAGCCGGTTCAGGACCGGGGCATAACCTCGGTAGGTCGAGGCAAGGCCCTGAACCATGACCAGCGGGGGACCGTCACCCAGGACGTGATAGGACATGCGGTAGCGGGGTCCATCCCAGCGGCCGAGCTCCGCGTTGCGCTCGAAGGCGGCGAGCTCGGCGGGGAAGTCGAGACAGGATGGCTCGCAGGCTGGGTCCTGGTCCAGGCCCTCGCAGCGATCGTTTCCGGGCTCAGGCGGAGACGGAAAGGTCGACATCGGGCGTGTTCTCGATCGCGTCGGTGGCGTGAAAGGCGACGCTGGCGAAGCTGACGCAGCAGGTGCGCTCGCGGTTGACCGCCTGGTCGTAGTGCAGGAGCTTGCCCCGGGCCGGGCCCATCGCGTGGAGCATCGTGTAGGTCGCCGCCAGGCCGCAGACGCGCCAGCGGTTGCCGACCTCGCCGGCCGTGGCGAACCACGAGGCCGGATCGCCGGCAACGGCGTGGTGGAGCATCCCGTTGTCGAACGCGCGGAGGCCGTCGAGCGTCGCGTCGTCGAGCAGGTCGGGATCGCCGAACTCGGGGCCGACGTGGCCCAGGTCGATCCCGCCGATGTACGCGACTCGTCGTGCCGAGGCCGACTCGGCGGCCTGCAAGGCGTCGACCAACCGGCGAACCTCGGGCTCGTCGATCGGGTCGACCCCTTGCCGCATCAGGTCGTGGAACGAGCCGACCAGGATCGGCACGATCGTGACATCCCGGCGCTCGCCTAGTAAGTACTGGAGGAACACCACCTGGAACTCGATCGAGTGCTCGGTGCGGTGGGCCAGTTCATCCTCGAACAGATGTTCCCCGGCCAGGGCGGCGACCTTGTCGACGAAGGCGCGATCGGTGCGAGCCAGGCCCAGGGGCGTCTCGAAGTCCTTGCGGGTCAGGGCGAAGCGTTGCGAACAGGGCTGATGGGCGACCCCCAGGATGACGAACACCTCGGCGTCGGATCGTTCGACCAGCTCGCGGTAGGCCCAGGTATAGGTCGGGCCCCCTCGGTGGAAGTCGATGTGAGGACTCAGGATGCCCCGGAACCGGGTTTCGGAGGACCGCAACGGGAGGACGGACCCGCTCGGCGCCCCGGCCCCCTGATTGTCGGCGAAGAACCGGCCGAGCTGGGCCCTCAGGCCACGCTCGTTACTCACGTAGGCCGAGCCGGCGAACGCCGCGGGCCGAACCTGCTCCTGGCGGTATGCCTCCCGGAACGCCTCGAACGTGGGACCGTCCAGGATCATGGCCCGGTCAAGCTGAGCCAGCAGGCCGTCGAGAACCTCGGCCGGGATCAGCTGGCCGGTCGACCGCAACACGCCCGCCTGAATGTCGAGGACGGTCGTCGCGCCGTCGAAACGGCGCACGACATGGTGATAAAGCTCCATCGAGACGGAAACCGAGGCGTCGGCCACGCCGAAGGGATCTTGAAAGGCGACATGGTCGCGCCCATCTCTCGGGACACGAACATGATGAAGTGGACGAAGCTTCGGGCGATCCAGTGATGCCATGGCACGCAGCCCCTCCCGGGTTGCGGGACGTGTCGTTCAGGCATTGGCCCGGTCGGACGGGCCCGTCATGTCGGCCAGTCGAGAACAGACATGCTGGGCATTTTCGGCCTTCGATCTTCGACCGTCAAGCCGAGCCGAACACCTTCCAGGGGCATTACCAGGACGATTTCGGGGAAGGCGGGGCACCGGCCGAGCCGTCCGGATGGGTGGCTTGACCGGCTCCTCGGCCGCCCGATACGGTCGCTGAGTCGAGCTCGGAAATGACCCTGCCGGGAGATTGGCTGGGGTGGTCGGGTTCGGCGGTCTGTGGTAAGGTTCGCGCCTGGTACGGGCGGGATTGGGACGTCCCGCCGTGATCGCGGATCATGGAGGAACACCTTATGCGACGGACCTTGCTCATTGTGGTTCCCCTGGCCGCCGTGGCCTGCGTGTCGGGGCTCGGCGTCGCCCGCGGGCAACAGCAGCCGACCCCAAGGCCCTCGACGCCCGCCACAAGGCCCTCGACACCGGCCACGACCGCCCCGGCTGCCCGACGCCCGGGCGCTACGGTGATCCCGCCGGGAGGCGACGCGACTCAGGCCGCAACGCCCGCGCCGAGCGGGGCCCGGATCGTGGTCAGCCCGGGTCGGCGTATGGTTCCGCGACGCAGGCCGCACCGCCTGCGCCGAGGGGTTCCGAAGCCAAGATCCCGCAACCCGCGGCGCCCGACCTGCGCCGGATGGACGCGATCCTGGCCGAGTGGGCGGACCACACCAAGGGCAATCAGACGCTTTATGCCAAGTTCACCCGGACCGACATGATCCAGGCGTGGAAGGACCGGAGCGTTTTCGACGGCGTCGCCGTGCTGAAGAGCCCGAACCGGGCCTACCTCAACTTCAACAAGTTCGACGCCAACGGGAAGCCCCAGCCGCACGAGCGGATCATCGTCACGCCCGAGAACGTCTACCAGTTCGACTCGCCCAAGAAGCAGGTCCACATTTACCAGATGGCCGACAACCCCCAGCAACGAGCGCTCGACGAGGGGCCGTTGCCGTTTCTGTTCGACATGAACGTCGAGAAGGCCCGACAGCGGTACGCGATGACCTTCTACAAGGAAGACGAGCAGTACTACTACATCATCGTCGATCCCCGTGCCGACGCCGATCGGGGCGCCTTTCGGCCGGGCCTTGATCTCCTTGAACAAGAAGACCTTCCTTCCCGATCGCATCATCCTGTTCGATCCGAGCAACGGCAAGGACACCAAGACCTACGACATCGCCGAGGTCAAGCTCAACCAGCCCCTGGCTGAGAGTTGGTTCGACGGTGAGGCCCAGGCCAAGCAGGTTGTCCAGAAGGCGAAGTGGGACGTGGTCTACTACGGTCCGGACGGTGAGCAGATCCAGCCAGGGGTCGCCAGCCAGCCGGCGAGCGCTCAAGCTCAACCCCAGCCGGCCCAGCGTACCGTCGCCCCCCGACGCTGATCAGACTGGTCGAGAGTCTGATGAGACTGGACATGCCCCCGGACACCGGCCCACCTCGCGCCGATCCGGGGGCATCCTCGCGATCTTCAAGCGAGTTAAGGGCTTGCGGCGAGGTTTGACCTCGATTTTCACGCCGCCTATAATCAGCCTGGAAGGGGGCGGATCCTCTCCGAGCCGAGTCGGCCCCCAGCGTGCTCTCGAACCTCGCGGTTCTAAGGGCCATTCGCCGTCGGATCGGTGCGCACCGGCTCGGAACGCGGACGCGCCGGTTAACGGGCGTTGAGGATAGGCTCGTCCTGGAGGGAGTCCCACCCTGATGGCACGCGCCCGACCCGCGAGCCCTGCCCACCTGATTCGCTCGGCCCTGTGCCTGCTCGTTGTGCTGGCGGCAACTCCCACGCTACTCGCCCAGGAGACCGTGCCCGCGACCTCCAGGAAAAACGGCGATGCGAAGTCCGCGAGGGGACAGTTCTTCGCCCCGATCGTGGAGCCGATCGAGGGAAACGACATCCAGGCCCTTCAGACGGCGGTTCGCGCCTACCTGAACCGGGCGGCGGCGGCCGGCCAACGGCCCGTCCTGGTTTTTGAGTTCCGGCCCGGCAAGCAGGGACCGGACCAAGGGCGTTTTGGTGTCGCCTCCGACCTGGCCGATTACATCGCCGAGGACCTGCTCGGCTCCGGCAAGACGGTCGCTTATGTCCCCGAGCCACTCTCGGGATACGCCGTGCTGCCGGTCCTGGCCTGCGACGAAATCGTCCTCGGGACCGATGCCGAACTTGGGCCGATCATCCCGAAGGGGGAAACGGCCGGTCGCCGGGAGCGGGCGATCGTCGAGTCGCTGGCCCAGCTCAAGTCACGCGACCCCGACCTGCTGATCGGCATGCTCGACCCCTCACTGGACCTGCGTGAGGTCCGCACCGCCGACGGCGGCACGCACTTCGTGCTGCGGGAGCATCTCGACACGTTCAAGACCGATCATCAGGTGCTCGAGGAGAAGGCCGCCTGGGGAGGACGCCGGGGCGTCCTGACCGCGGAGCATGCCCGGCGGACGATCGCGAAGCGGTTGACCGATGACAAGGCGGAGATCGCCGAGATCTATAACCTGCCGTCCACCTCCCTCGACCCAACCTTGCAGGCGACGGCGCGCGCGATCCTCATGCCGATCAGCGGCCCGATCAACCCGCTCAACGAGTCCTATCTGCTTCGGCAGATCGCCCGGGCGAAGGCCGAGAAGGCGAACGTTATCCTGTTCGAAATCAACAGCGAGGGCGGACTGTACGAGGAGGCGAACAAGATCGCCGACGCGATCGCCGCGCTCGAAGAGATCAAGACGGTCGCCTACATCGACGACCGCGCGATGGGGGTTTCGGCTCTGATCCCGCTGGCCTGCGACGAGATCATCTTTCAGCAGGACGCCCGGATGGGGGACGTCCGCCACCAGATCACCGGATCGGGAGAGGTGGAAGTCCTGGACGACCGGCTCGTCGACCTTTTGGCCGACCGCGCCGAGGGTCTGGCCAGGGGCCAGGGGCACCCGACGGCCATTGCCCGGGCCATGGTCGATCCCGACGGCCGTCGTCCACCTGGCTCGCGACAACCGGAACGGTGTGGTGACTACGTGCTCGACGAGCAGGTCCAGGCCGATCCCGAACGCTATCGGATCCAGGAGACGATCAAGTCGGCCGAGGGAACCGTGCTTGACCCTCAATGGCCAGGACGCCTTGAAGTACCAGTCTGGCCAGCTCGGGTCGTCCGGGACATGGACGAGCTGCAAACGGTTCTGGACCTGCCCGCCGGCGCCATCGAGCAGGCCCGCCGCACCTGGGTCGACTCGCTGGTCGATACCCTGAACGAACGCTGGATGAAAGGCTTGCTCCTGTTCGTCGGGTTCTTCATGCTCGTGCTGGAGCTGAAGCTCCCCGGGATCGGCCTGCCGGCGATCACCGCGGGGCTCGCGTTCCTGCTGTACTTCTGGAGCAGCTACCTCGGCGGCACGGCCGACCAGCTCGAGATCCTGCTGTTCTTGGTGGGGCTGATCTGCCTGGCGCTGGAGCTGTTCGTCTTTCCGGGGTTCGGCGTCTTCGGCATGAGCGGCGTGCTGCTGGTGCTAACCAGCGTGGTCATGGCCAGCCACACCTTCATCTGGCCGACCCAGGAGTACGAGTACCGGCAGCTCGGCTGGACGCTGGTGCAGGTCACGACGGTGCTTTTCGGCGGTGCTGGCCGGGGCGATCATCTTCGGACGGTACTTCCCGTCGATGCCGCTGTTCAACCGCCTGGTGCTGAAGCCGGAGCCGCTTGGAGCCCGACGAGTTCGACTCGACGGCCAAGCCGGTCTTCGATTCCGAGTCGACCGCCACTCTCATTCCTGCTCGGCGAGGTGGGCCGGACCACGACGGTCCTGAAGCCGTCGGGCAAGGCCCGCTTCGGCGAGATGCTGGTGGACGTGACCGCCGACGGGTTTTACATCGAGACGGACCAGCCGGTCGAGGTGATCGAGGTCCAGGGCGCCCGGGTGATCGTCAAGCGCGTCTGAAGCACCCTCGGGGCCATTTTGGGTGGATTTCCAGGGTTTGTCCTCGCCTCGCCGGATGGGGGCTCGAGGCCGAACCCTGAATTGTCCTGGGCACGGGGCGACGTCCCGGTTACGCCGGTCACGTGATCGACTACAATAAAGTCTGTAACTTCTCCCGCGGCCCGGCCGAGTGAGACTGCTGGTGATTCGGGGACTGCCCGTCGTACACTGCACGAAGTACGATGGCGGGTTCTTCAATCCGCTCGACGGGCAGAGCGTAGAGCTCGAGCGAGCGGAGGCTGATGACCACGGACCTCTTCTGGCCGATTGCGTGCATGGCCTGTCGGGCTGATCCTGCTGATCGTGGAGGTATTCGTCCCGTCGGGCGGGCTGATCGGCTTCCTGGCGATCGGCCTGCTGGGCATCAGTCTCTGGCAGGCGTTCGCGATCTCCGCGTCGGTCGGTGGCGTTTTCCTGCTGGCCCTGGTCGGTCCTGCTGCCGGCAGCGCTGGCGCTGGCAGTGCACCTCTGGCCGCGGACCCCGATGGGCAAGTGGATCTTCCTGAAGCCCCCGGAGCCCGAAGACGTCGCCCCGGAGCCGACCGGCCCCCGACTGGATCACCTGATTGGCCAGTTCGGGCGAACCCTGACCCCGCTGCGGCCCTCGGGGCTCGGTCGATTTCGAGGGCCGACGGCATCGACAGCCTGTCCGAGGAGGGCCTGATCCCGGCCGGCACCTGGTCCGTGCGGTGCAAGTCCGCAGCGGCCAGCTCGTCGTCCGGATCGTCCCGACCCAGACCCTCGACGAATTCACGGCCTCGGCCGACGCGACCTGACCTCGATCTGATCACCCGACCTGCTCAAACCCGAAACCTTGCCGACCCCCGGCGGACAATGCCGCCGGCTCGGCCCCCCAGTGCGGGTGGCCCTGGCCCCTCGAAAGGACACCCATGACGACGCAGCCTCTCGCGGCGATCACGGACCAGTGGTGGATCATCCCCCTGGGCGTCCTGCTCCTCGTCACCCTCGTGACCTTTATCCTGTTCGCCAAATATTTCAACCTCTGGATCCAGGCGAAGACGACGCACGCCAACGTCGGCCTGCCCGAGCTGATCGGCATGACCTTCCGCAAGGTCAACCCGAACATCATCGTGCGGTCGAAGATCATGGCCGTGCAGGCGGGGCTGAGCGAGAAGGACGGCGTGACCACCCGAAACCTGGAAGCACACTACCTGGCCGGCGGCAACGTGCCGAATGTCGTCCGGGCGCTGATCGCCGCGAACCGGGCCGATATCCCCCTGTCGTGGAAGCGGGCCTCCGCGATCGACCTGGCGGGCCGTAACGTGCTGGAGGCGATCCAGACCAGCGTCAACCCGAAGGTCATCGACTGCCCGGACCCGACGAAGGGCCGCCAGACCGTCGACGCCGTGGCGAAGGACGGCATCCAGCTCAAGGCCAAGGCCCGCGTCACCGTGCGGACGAACATCGAGCGGCTCGTGGGCGGGGCCACCGAGGAGACGATCATCGCCCGGGTCGGCGAGGGGATCGTCACCACCATCGGCTCGGCCGACAACCACAAGCAGGTGCTGGAGAACCCCGACATGATCTCCAAACGCGTGCTGGGGAAGGGCCTGGACGCCGGCACCGCCTTCGAGATCCTGTCGATCGACATCGCCGACATCGACGTTGGCGACAACATCGGCGCCAACCTCCAGGCCAGCCAGGCCGAGGCCGACATGCGTGTCGCGCGGGCCAAGGCCGAGGAACGACGGGCCGCGGCCGTCGCCACCGAGCAGGAGAACCTCGCGACCGTCCAGGAGAACCGCGCCAAGGTCGTCGCCGCCGAGGCGGAGGTGCCCCAGGCCATCGCCGAAGCCTTCCGCAAGGGCAACCTCGGGATCAACGACTACTACAACCTGCGGAACGTCCAGGCGGACACCGAGATGCGATCCGCCATCGCCGGCACCGGCACCGGCGGCCCGATCAACGCGTCTCGGCACGACAACCAATCCTCATGAGCCGGCGTGGGGTCGGTCGGGCGTCTCGGCATGAGGCCCGGCCGATATGTGAGGTCGTTCTCGATCGTCGGGACGATCCCGCGAGGATCGATTTCGCGTCTCGGGCCTACCAGGTCAACACCGATGAATAAATTCGATGAACTTCTGAAACTGATCATCCCGGCGATCTTCCTGATCGTCTGGGCGCTGAGCCAGTTGTTCAACCGCGAAGGGCAACCCGCACGACAACGTCCCCGCCCCATGCCGCGCGAGGGTGGCGGGCCCGGTGGCCTGCCGCGCCGGCCGATGCCCGGTGATCGCGACCCAAGCACACGCTGGCCCGAGTTGGAGGAGCCCGGCCTCTCAACTCCAGTTCAGGAGGAGCACCGGCGCCGTAACGACGAGATCGTCATCCTCGGTACGGAAACTCGCGCCCCGCGAACGCCCCCTCATCGTCCGGCGACCCGGGGCTCCTCGCGGAGCCGTTCGGCGGCGACCCGACGTACGGGACGTGATCCGGCGCCGACTCGACCGGAGCCACCCGCGGGCCCCACGAAAAACCTGACGACGCTCGGTAGTCTGACGACCTCCCTCCAGCCCGTCGACCTGAGCTTCGAGACCCGGACGATGGGGATCCTGTCTCCCGCTGCTCAGCCGATGATCCCTCCAGCCACCACGGTCACCAGAACGGAGGGGCTCCGGAATGCGCTGCGGACTCCCGAACGCATCCGTGAGGCGCTGGTCCTCAACGAACTGCTCGGCCCTCCCGTGGTCCTTCGAGGAGCGCGCGGACGACGTCGATAAGGATGGTCGACGACAATGGTGGGGTGGAACGGCACGCGGCCCCCGACGATCGCAGATCGTCGGGGGCCGCGTTCCTGTTGCATCGTCGCGGGACGTTCGTCCGGCCGTGCTCAGTTGGCCGAGCCTCGGAGGAGCGATTCGACCTCGTCGGCCATCTGGGGGGGAGAACTTCACGCGCGGCGCGGGCCTTCTTAAGATAAGGCACGGCCCCCGAAGAGCGGTTTTGGTCGGCCGAAAGCAGGCGGCCCATGTGATAGTTGAGGATCGGGTGTTCGGACGCGCGGCGGAGCCCCTCGGCGTAGGACCCCTCGGCGGCCTGGGTGCGGTTCATCGCCTCCTGGATCGAGCCCAGGGTGTCGAAGAAGTCGGGCGGGAGCACGGAGGGGTCCACCCGCTTGACCAGGCCCTCGGCGACCGCCAGGGCCTCGGCATTGCGGTCGAGGTACTGGTGCAGGATCCATGCTTTGTTGTTGATCGCCTCGACCGAGTTGGCGTTCTGCGCCAGGACCGCGTCGTACTCGGCGGCGGCCTGTTCGAACAGATGAGAGTTCGGCGCCGAATCGACGAGGGACTCGGCCGCGGCCTAGGAGCAGGTCGGCGTAGTTCAGGTGGGCGACCCACGAACCTTGTCGCTCGACAGCCTTTTCGGCCCAGGGTAGCGCCTGGTCGATCTGACCGGCGCGGTGGAACCCGATCGAGACTGAAAGCGCCAGCTCGCCGGAGACGTCGGGTTCGGCAAGCCGATCGGCCCAGGCCGTCGCCTCCGATAGGTCGTCGGGAGTCGGCGGGTTGCCGTCAGGCCCGGGCTGAGCCAGGATCTGCACGAGCTGGGCCAGGCCGGCCGAATCGTTCGGCACCGCCTTCAAACCACGGCGGAGCGAGTCAAGCGCCGCGGCGCGGTTGCCATTCATCATCTCGATCTCAGCGATCAGGTGATAGGCGGCGGCAAAGGTCGGCTGATTCTGGAGGGCATTCGTGAGCAGATGAACGGCCTCGTCACGACCCGCCTTGATCTGGCCGGCTGGTCCCCTCGTCTGCGACAGGGCGCGGGCCTTGAGTACCAGGGCCGAGGCGCTGGCCGCGTTGTGCTCGATCAGGATGTTGGCTTGCTGAAGGGCCTCGTCGCCGTGGCCGAGGGCAAGCTCGGCCTCGGCCAGTGAGAGCCGCAGGTCGTCACGCTTCGGGGCCCGTTTGACCGCCTCCGCGTACTCCTTCGCCACCCCCTCGGACCAGCCCCGGACCGAGGCGATCTGGGCCCGCAGGGTTGGTCCGATTGGCGAACTGGCGTCCATCTCGTCGATCTCCCGGGAAACTGCCAGGGCACGGTCGAGCTCGCCGGTACGAGCGGCAAGCTCGCACTCGGCGCGGGGGAAGCGGATGTCCTCCGGGAACTGGTCGCGGAATTTCTGGATCAGGCCGCCCGCCTCATCGTTGAGGGCCCGCTCAGCCTCGGTGTCTCCCTTCTGGGCGGCCTCGGTGGCACGAGCGGCGGTCAGATCGACCAGAACGCCGGCCAGCATTTGATCTTTGGGCTGTTCGTCCAGGAGTTCGCGGACGATCTGCTGGGCGGCCTCGTAACGTTTCTCGTCGCGGTGGATGTCGACCAGGAGCCTGCGAACCGTGCCATTCGGGTCGTCCTTGGCTTTCGCCTCGACGGCGTGCAGGGCGGCGTCCTTGTCGCCTGCCAGGGCGAGCACGCGGTACAGGGCCTGGACCAGTTCGAGCGAGTCGGGGTGGACCTTGAGCCCCTCCTCGACAACGGTCCGGGCGCGGTCGAGCCCCTGCTCGACGGGGGGCGTCATGTTCTCCAGCGCCGCCAGCATCAGGTAGATCGAGGCCGGCTGCTCACCGGCGTTGATCGCCTCGCGGATCGTTGCGACCGCCTGGCCGGGCTGCCTTCTCGGAATCGAGATAGGCCCGGATGGCGACGGCGGCCGAATTGGCTGGTTCGGCCTTCAGCACCTCGTCCAGCAGGACGGCGGCACGCTGGGTGTCGCCGTACAGGCGGAACAGGTTCGCGGCGCGGATGCGGTCCTCGAGCCGTCGTTTTCGGGTCGGCCAGCAGGGTTTCGATCTCGGATTTCGCGACCGTCCACTCTCCCTTGGCGGCCCGCGCGGCGGCAAGCTGCCAGCGTACCGGGCGGGTCAGTTCGCCGGAGATGCCACCGCGTAGCAGGTCTTCGAGCCGGGTAATCGCCGCGTCGACCTGACGGTTCTCGAGCGCATGGTTGGCCAGTGCCCACTGGGCGGCCGTCGACAGAGACAGGCCATCATCGATCTCCTTGACCGGATTGGCCTTCACGATCGACTCGTAAATTTGTGCCGCCTTGTCCGAGTTGCCCACGCGGTCGTCGAGCTGGGCCTTCCAGAACAGGGCGAGCTTGTTGCTCGGGTCCTTCGCCAGGGCCGCATCGAGGTATTCGCCGGCGGACTCGGCCTCATTCTGGGCCAGCGCGAGCTGCGCGTCGAGGAGGTCGGCGGCGGCGGCTTCCTTCCAGCGATCGCGGATCGTGGCGATGGTGGCCGCGACGGCGGGGTAGTCGCCTCGGGCCAGGTCGAGCAGGGCCAGTTGCACCATCGGGGTGGAGGTGTCGGCGTGCTCGGCGACCCCGGACAGCAGGGCTCGGGCCTCGTCGGGCCGATCGAGCGTCTCGGCGAGCAGGCGGGCACGCATCGAGACGACCGCCGAGTCGTCCGGGTGCTTCTGGAGGTAGTCGGCCAGGACTCGATCGGCCTTCTCGGGCTGGTCCTGGTCAAGCCACAGGGCCGCGTCGAGCCCCGCAAGCTCTCCGCTGTCGGGATATGCGGCCCGCGCGGCGTCGAGGTGCTTACGCGCCTGCTCGGTCTGACCGGCATCGCTCAGGATCAGTACGGCGAGATGCTCGGCCGAGGGCCCGCCGGCCTTCTGACCGCGGAGTTTCTTGATGCGGTCGAGCCCCTCCTGCGGCTTGCCCCGCATGACGTCGATCTGCGCCAGGCGGAGCTGGAGGGCCGGCGTGTCGGGTTGTCCGGCCGCGAGGGCGGCTTCGTAGGCGTCGCGGGCCTTCTCCAGGTCGGCCGGGGTGCGCCGGGCCTGGTGGATCTCGGCGGTCAGCAGGTGCAGCGTCGGGGCAAGGTCGGCCGGCAAGGCCCCCGCCGCGGCCGCGGTCTTCAATTCAGCGACGATCGGCTCGGCCTGCTCCGGGTAGCCGGCCTGGATCATCGCCCAGGCCGACCAGACCTGATAGCGCGGTTCGAGCTGGGGCAATTGCTGCGCGGCGGACAGGTACTGTCGGCCCAGGGAGGACTCGCCGGTCAACGTCAGCGCGACTCCATAGAGTGCCTGTGCCGTGGCGACCTGAGGCAGGTCCGTGGCGGCGATCTTCAGGTGTTCCAGGGCCGAACCTCGCAGCTTGGCTCGGGTCGCGGCATCGGGACCATCACGGGAAACCTCGACGTCCGCCGATCTGGCCGCCTCGGACAACCCCGATCGTTCCAGATCGATGACTCCCTGAAAGAGATGGCCTACGGCGCGGTGCGTCTTGTCGGACGACCCGATCAATGCCTTGATGTGGGGCTCGGCCTTGGTGGTGCGCTCGGGGTCATCGACATCCATCAGCGCGGCCTTGATCGCGACCTCCCGAAGCCGGGTGGTGGTGTCGGCCCAGCGGGGCAGGTTCGCCGTTTTCTGTTTCAACGTCGATTCGACCAGCGTCAAGCAACGCGTGCGATCATCGCGAAAGAGCAGATGCTCCGCGTACTCCTGAGCAACGGTCAGATCGGCCGATCCGGTCGCTTCGAGGGCCTTGCGGAAGCCGGCTTCCGCGACGGTTTCGAGTTCGTCGCCGACACGTCCAAGCGATGTCTCGTCCGACGGTTGCGCGGCGGTGATGGTCGCCAGGTGCCTCTGAAGAGATTCGAGGGAGCGAGCGATCGACGCGGACCGGGAAGGCCCCGTTGTCGGATCGTCGAGCTGCGCACTGGCTTCGGCCACGACGGCTCGCGATCGTTCCACGAGGGCGTTGGGATCGCTGGCCGCCAGCGCGTCCATCAGAACGAGTTGGAGCCGCGCCATGCGGTCGGTAACGTCGGCCCCTGCGGGAGGTTTCTGATCGCGAACCCGGCGCAAGATCGCCTCGAAGGTGGCGGCATCGTCGGCTTCCTGAGCCAGTCGCGCTCGTGCCCATTCGGTACGCGTGCGATCAGGTTGGTGCGCTTCGATGACCTTCAGGTGCTGGGTCGCCTTCTCGAGGTCGGGAGGCTGGGTCGACAACGCACTCACGGCCAGGGCATAGTGCGCGTCAGGATCGTTCGAGTCGAGGTCGAGCAGCTTTTTGGCCCAGAGTTCCGCCTGTACGGGGTTTTCATGAGCGAGGGCATCGGCGAGCAACTCCCGCCTCGGAGCGGGGTCCTTACCGTACCGGGCGGCACTGGCCAGGGCGCTCGAGCGCTCGGCGCCGAGCCTCGCCGCCGCGCCGGGATCGCTCTCCTGCTCGGCCCACTCGGCGTACATGCGAGCCAGTTCGTTGTGAATCTCCGCATTTTTCGGATCGATCTGGAGGGCACGCTGGAAGTGGATCTGGGCATTGGAGAACCGCCCGGCCTTCCACTCTTGCCGGGCCGACGGCAGGATGTCCTCGGCCTGGGCCGGGACCAGATCCAACGTGACTGTCAGCAAGCCAGCGATGGCAAGGACGAGAAACAGACCGGAGAGGACGATCAAGGGTCTCCAGCGCACGGTCATCGGGCTCATCTCCTCGGGCTCGGGGCCGGGCCACGGCCGCGACGGTACGATTCCCGCGGGGCAACCTTCATGGTCGCCTCAGCGCGGGCCGCCTCGGTCCGTGTTGGATCACAATCCCTTCGGTGCAATTGCGGAACGGTTCCCCAGAGTCGAATCAGGGGACCGCGACCGCGCGCGGCTGACGCGCAACGGGCTGGAGGGAGGGGATGAGCAGGCGACGCCGTTCGCCCCATTCCTCATCGAGGTCGCAATCCCTTGCTGTCGTGCTCAAGGCACGGGTCGAGAGACCCGCACGGGTGGAGAATACGATTCTGGAGCGTCTGGTTCAAGTCGAGATGGAGGATCGATCTCGACAGCCGACGACGTCGCGGTGTGAATGCTGGTTTGATGTATGCGACGCGCGAACCCTGAAATGGCGGGCCATGATCGGATCCTCCTGACGCGATCCGGGGGAATCATTCCCTTCACGGAGTTCTTTCGAGGAACCGGCATCATGGGCGACAGGAACCCAACAGGCCGAGGGCCGAGGGCCGGGCCGAGGAGGTGGGAATCGGCCATTCGGCCATTCGCCCCTCGGATATCGGCCATCAACCCTCGGCCATGCGGGACTCGGATCAGCAGCGGCCTCTGCTCAACGGACATAGATCTCGGGCGAGTTACGGAACGCCTGGAGATGAGCCGCGTTGGGGAACAGATAACGGCGTCCTCGGTAAACGGTCGAGAATTGCCGCTTGCCCGGGACCCGTTGCCCGACCGCCAGGTGGCAATGCGGGCAGTGTCCGTCGTTCGCCAGATCGAAGTCCGCGTAACGCACCGGGTTCTTCGCGAATCGGCGGCGAGCCGACTCGTCCGCGCAGAGGTAGAGCCGACCCTCATAGTACACGCCGAATCGCGGGTTTCCCGCGACCTTTCGGCCTCGGTCCAGCGTATTGACCGGACAGAGACCGTGGCCGACCGGCAGGTAGCGATCGGGGTCTTCGAGAAAGACGTCGCGATCGTCCTCGTGGGCGAAACGGAAGACCAGACCATCGTGCCTTGTCGAGAGTGTGGGGTGTCCCGCTTCCAGAGCGTTTCCCTCGACCAGTCGGACGGGATCGTACCCCGCGAGCGCGATCTCAGAATTCGGTGAATCCGTTTGTGACGCCGGGTGGTGGCGATTGAGCAGGACGAGGAAGGCTTGAGGTTCCGCGAAGCCCTCGTGGCGAGCGAGAACCTTGCCGCCGGGCTCGACGAGGATCGTGGCCGGTAAGCCCGTGACGCCGTAACGCGACAGCAAATCCATGCGATCGTCCGCGTTGACCTTCACCGGAAGGAACGCCTTGCGACCGAGTGACACGACTTCGGGGAGAGCGAAGACTTCTCGCTCCATGCGCTGGCAGAAGACGCACCAGGAACCGGTGAACTGCACCCAGAGAGGGCGGCCGGTGGCGCGGGCTTCCGACTCGGCGTTCTCGTAGCTTGTTCGCCAGGGAATGGTGGTGTTGCTGTCCTCGGCTCGCCCCGTGGAGGCCAGAACGAGGAGAATCGTCAGGATTTGAACGGGCAGATGTGGGCGCCGGGGAAAGACGACCCGAACCGAGCGGTTGGGGCGAAGAGTCATGAGGAAAACCTCCGACGTTCGGCGGCTGGAGAGGGTGGATCCAATTGGCATCGTCAGGGCACGATACCGCTCCATCCTGGAGTCACCGCACGCGATCGGACGCGCCCGGGGCCAAGCCGTTGGCGGAGGATCAAGAACCCCAGAAACCTCATGTTCGTGAGAGAAATGACTTCGAAACGACCACAGCCTCTATCGACCGGGTGCTTCAGGGCCCTCCATCGAAAAATCTCCAATCAATTCCTTGTAACTTCGACAACGTACCGGTCGCCCAGAAAGTGCGTGAGTGGCCACGCCATGGTTCGGCCGATGGCGGACGACGGGAGGGGAGAAGCCTGAACCTGGAATGACCCGGTTGACGGGCCAACGACGCTCGACAACGGTTGGGGCCATCGGGTAAAGTCGGCATGAACCAGACCGGTCGGTCCCGACGCGGGCCGATCCCGGAATGCCCCGGCGTGGTCCCTCGACGGGCTTGCCCTGATCGAGGTGGCTCGACGAACCCATCCCGGCCCCCGAGACCTTCCACAGCCATGATACAGGGACGACCGATGCTTTACGCGTGCCTGACTTGCCTGGCCTTGATTGGACTGCTTGCCGTCACCGGATCGGCCTCCGCCCAGGAGACCAAGGGAGAGAACCCCGTCGTGGTCCTGGAGACAAACAAGGGCAACATCTCCATCGAACTGTATCCCGAGAAGGCCCCCGATCACCGTTCAGAACTTCCTCAACTACGTCGATAAGAACCAGTTCGACGGCACGATCTTCCACCGGGTCATCCCCGGCTTCATGATCCAGGGCGGCGGCTTCACCCAGGACATGAAGGAAAAGCCGACCGGCGCCCCGATCAAGAACGAGGCGAACAACGGACTAAGCAACGCCGTCGGGACGATCGCCATGGCCCGCACCAACGATCCGAACTCGGCCACCGCCCAGTTCTTCATCAACCGGAAGACAACGCCCGCAGTCTCGACCCACGCCCCGGATCGGCCGGCTACGCCGTCTTCGGCAAGGTCATCGACGGCATGGACGTGGTCGACGCGATCTCCCAGGTGAGGACCGCGTCAAAGGGACAGCACGACGATGTGCCCGTCGAGCCGGTCGTCATCCAGGATGCCAAACGCCGGTGATGGGCCCTCGGTGATTTGATTCGAACGTCGCGGATTTTCCAAAGTGATGGGCTCCGGTGAACCGATCCCGGCGTCGAGTGTCAGGCGTTCTGGGTTCTCGGAACGGACCATTCCCACCGACCGCTACGCACGATCGGGAACCAGCCAGTTCCCGATCGTGCTCCGCTTGATTTCCGACCCGAAGCCAACTTATGATGGCGGCTTCGGACCGCCAGTGTCCCGGGCCGAGCCGCGGCCCCTCCCAATCGACTGAATCGGTTCCAGCAGGAGCGTTTGGATATGGCTCACATCGTCGCCGAGCCTTGCTTCGACTGCAAGTACACGGATTGCGTCGTGGTTTGCCCCGTCGACTGCTTCTACGAAGGGGCTCAGATGCTCTTCATCCACCCGGATGAGTGCATCGACTGCGAGGCATGCGTGCCCGAGTGCCCGGTCGAGGCGATCTTCCACGAGGACAACCTTCCCGAGGAGTGGAACGAGTTCATCGAGCTGAACAAGGAAGAATCGCCCAAGTGCCCCGTCATCACCGAGAAGAAAGACCCGCTCGAAGGCGAGAACTGCACCAAGGCCGTGAAGTGATCTGAGCGGAACTCGGTACCCGACCGACCCCGGCGGGCCCTCGGGCTGGTCGGGGTCGTCTCGCGCACCGGGGCCAAAAGACCGGATGCCGCACCACCCACCAACCCGGCTCTCCGGTACCAGGATCGAACGGACAGGGGCGGCGGGGCGGGACCCCAAAGTGCTGGGGTTGGTCCGCCGACTCTCGAAACGTGCCGCTGGCCGGCGAACTCAGGTCAGCGGAAGTCGTCTGCGGAGACGGCCTCGCCCCCACTTCGGGTCATGATGTTGACCAGGACGTTCCGCTTGATCTTGTCCAGGACCGAACGGACGCTGCCGTCGGCGAAGGCCATATTGACCACGCCGTTGTGCTTGCTGGCCCAGTAGTTCCAGTAGTTCTTGCCATTCGCGGCAAGGGGCCGGTTGATGGTGCGGTCCATCGTCGTACGGACGCAGCAACTGCGTGCGTCGGGCCAGGTGCCGGCGAGCACCTCGCCGACCATCACCGTGTTCGACGTACCATCGGAGATGTCCGAGATGCCGACCGTCGAATTCTGATACGCCACGCCGTTGTCATAGTAGGCACAATCGTCATATCCGGCGCCGGAGGTCGTGGTGCAGTTGTTGTTGCGTCCGGCTGCCATGTTCCAGCGGTAGTCGCAGGGGCCGACATTATCGGTCTTCGGCTCCGCGTAGAATGTCGTCGGGTTCGAGGCGTCGTCCTTGGTGGCGGTTGCCTGACGGTTCGACGGGCAGACCAGGAACTCGAGCGACCGTCGCAGTGACGTGATGTTGGCCGGGTAGGGACGCAGGTTCCCTTTGGTGTCGAGGGCCAGGGGATAATACGTGAAATTGATCGAGTTGTAGAGGTTCCCCTGTTCCATGAACAGGAGCAGGCCCGTCATTCCGTTCCACATGTTGTACGTGGCCAGGTACGGCACGCAGTTCGCGTTGGTCTCGTCGCAGTACCAGCCCGAAGGTAGGTAGCCGCGGGAGTCGTGATACTCCGTCGCCGCCAACCCGAGCTGTTTGAGGTTATTGATACACTGGGTACGTCGGGCAGATTCCCGGGCCGCCTGGACAGCCGGCAGGAGCAGGGCGACCAGAACGCCGATGATCGCGATGACGACTAGCAATTCGATCAGCGTGAAGCCGGTCCGAGACGCCGAGTTGATCCGCATGGGACTGTCCCTCTGATACGATGTGATGCCCCGGCTCCGGGCATGGGCCATGATGGTCACGTTACACGAAGGCGGCGCTCAATGCAATCATCGTGGAGCAATTTCGCCGAATCCTTACGGAGTGCGACGTGCCCAGTACCGCCTTCCGTTCGCGCAGGAACATAGCACACGGTTCGGGGATCGGGGAGAGAGATTCGTCTCGACCGATTCCAGGCCGAACTGGCCGGGGCCGGAGGCGGAGGTCCGCCGGCCTCGGCCGGTCCACTTGAAACTCGATGGTTGAGATCGACGTGGATTGTGAGATCAGCTCAACTCAACCGACCAGTAGGCGTTGTCGAGGAACGTCTTCCAGCTCTTGTACTTACGGTGCGAGAGCTTGAGTCGCAACGAGGGGCTGGTTTTCGGTTCGACCGGCTCGCGGATGAGGCTCATGCCGGCCTCGCGCGGAGTGCGGCCCCCCTTGCGGACGTTGCACTTCAGACAGGCGCAGACGATGTTTTCCCAGCTTGCCGGCCCACCCTGGATCCGTGGGACGACGTGGTCGAGACTCAGGTCGCTGGTGGCGAACCGCTTGCCGCAGTACTGGCAGCGGTTGCCGTCGCGAGCGAAGATGTTGCGGCGGTTGAACTTGACGCGCTGGCGGGGCAGGCGGTCGTAACCCAGAAGCCGGATGATCCGCGGCACCTCGATCTCGAAGTGGACCGTGCGGATGAAGTCGTCGTCCGGGCCCCGGAACCGGGCGCGGGCCTCCGAGACCTCGCGCCAGCTCTGGAAGTCGTACGACTGGTAGAAGCCGTCGTCGATCGTGACGACTTCGGCCAGGTCCTTGAACAGCAGGCAGAAGGCGCGGCGCACGCTGATGACATGCACGGCCATGTACAGCTTGTTGAGGACCAGGACGCTGGCGTCGAGTGACGAGCTGGCGCCTAGGCTCATGGAGGGCACTCTCCCGGGGATGACGGATGAATTCACCGCGGAGAACGCAGAACCGGCGAGGCAGAAGGAGATGCGAACAAGGGCCGAGAAACGTGCCGGGCCTCTCGACCACGTGACGAGGAAGACCAGGGATCGTTGTGGCAGGTTCGATCGCACGTCGTCTTCGGGCCACCTCCTCTGCGTTTTCCGCGTGAATGCTCGTCAGGTCCCCAGGGCGTCGCGCACGGCGCGGCCCACGTTGGTGGTCGTCGCGTCGCCGCCAAGGTCCGGCGTCCGGGGGCGGCCCGCCGCCAGAACTCGAGCGACGGCGGTTCGGATCGCGTCGGCCGCTCCGGTCGCCTTCAGGTGATCGAGCATCATGGCGACCGACAGGATGGCCGCCAGGGGGTTGGCGATCCCCTTGCCGGCGATGTCCGGTGCCGAGCCGTGGACCGGCTCGAACATGCTCGGGGCCGTCCGGGCGGGTTCAGGTTGCCCGAGGCCGCCAGCCCCATGCCGCCCTGCAAGCACCGCGCCCAGGTCGGTGATGATGTCGCCGAACATGTTGGTGGTGGCGATCACGTCGTACCGCTCGGGGTTCAGGACCATGCCGCATGCAGCAGGCGTCGACGTGGTTGTAGTCCGTCTTCACGTCGGGATAGTCACGGGAAACCTCGGTGAACGCCCGCATCCACAGGTCGTGGGCGTAGGTCAGCACGTTAGTCTTGGCCACCAGCGTCACCTGACCGATCCGGCCCGCTGCTCGGTCGGCGTCCGAGAGCCCGGCGAAGGGCCGGCGCTGACCGCGATGCCGCGCCAGATCGAAGGCGTACCGCAGGCAGCGTTCGACCCCGACGCGGGTGTTGATCGAGGTCTGGATGGCGACCTCCTCCGGCGTCCCCTTGCGGGTGAACCCACCGGCGCCGACGTAGAGGTCCTCGTTGTTCTCGCGGACCACGACCAGGTCGATGTGCTCGGGGCCTTTTCCCCGGATCGGCGTTCGACGCCCGGGTAGAGCTTTACGGGACGGAGGTTGATGTACTGGTGGAATTCGAACCGGAGGCGCAGCAGCAAGCCCTTTCTCGAGAACGCCGGGAGGGACCTTCGGGTGGCCGACGGCGCCGAGCAACATCGCGTCGCAACGACGAAGTTCCTCGACCACCGAATCGGGAAGCACTTCGCCGGTGCGAAGGTAACGCTCGCCCCCGAGGTCGAACGGGACCGTCTCGAAACTCAGGCCGTGCGGCCCCCGGACGTCGTTCAGAACGCCGAGAGCCTGCTCGATCACTTCTGGTCCCACGCCGTCGCCGGCGATCACGCCAATCGTCTGCAAGGTCTGCTCCTCCACCGACATTCCAAGTCGCCCAGATAGGGCTTGCTCGAACCTATCCAGTCATCCAACCCGTTATGAACGGAAGTTGGGATCATTCTAACCCCTGGACACGTGCGACACAAGCGGACGGGCCCCGCGTGATATGCAAACGTCGGGCCGATTACTTCCGGTACAGGGCCAGGGCGTATGGGATGGGAGACTGCCTCGCCGGATGATTCCCTCGGACCACAACGGGGGGGATGGTCGTGGGAAAATTCGTTGACATTCAATCTCTTCCCTTCATACTACCTTAAGGGCCAGTGCCGCGCCCCCATATCTCCTTGCAGGCTCGCCGGCTCTCCCCTGACTGGCGCGAACTTGACACTCATAAATCGACCTTGTCGCCGGGCTGGCCATTATGGGCCTGCTTTGCGTCCACGACCCGGAGAGGGCCTATGGCCGCCGCCCCTGGAAGTCATTCTTCGGCGAATGATCCGTCGGTCCGACCAGAATCTCCTCAGGACGAGGCGACGCAATCCTCTCCTGGACCATCGGACACGGCCCAACCGCCTCGCGCAGACAGCGTGGGTGTGAACAAGTCTACCGGTTCGGGCGCCTCGGCATCCGCCGGTTCGTCTCCGTCGAAACCGACCGGAGGTGGCCGGCCGGGGGGGAGTGGATCGAGCAATTCCACGGCGAAACCCAAGCCCCTGTCCAGCAGCGCCGCGCGAAAAGCGTCCTCAAATAGCAACCTCGGGGCCCTGGATGAGTCCGCGCTGGAACATTCGATCATCCGCCGAGGGCTGGCGACGGCCAAGGAACTCGAGTTCTGCAAGCGCGAACGGGCGCGGATCGCCAGGGAGAAGCAGCAGGCCGGCGGCTCCTCGCCGAACCTGCTTCAGGTGATGATCGCGGCCAAGGCCCTGACCGAGAGCCAGGCGCGCCGGCTATTCCAGGAGGTGGCGATCGTCCCCCAGGGCAAGCTGGAGATCCCGGGTTATCAGGTTCTCGAACGGCTCGGCAAGGGCTCGATGGGGATTGTCTACAAGGCCAAGCAGACCAGCGTCGATCGCATTGTCGCCGTGAAAGTCCTCCTCGAACAACTCGCGCAGAACAAGGAATTCATCAAGCGGTTCGATCGCGAGGCCAAGATCGCCGCGCGCCTCTCGCACAACAACGTCGTCAACGCGATCGATGCCGGTGAGGTCAACGGCCACTACTACTTCGTGATGGAGTACGTCGAGGGGGACACGATCAAGGACTACCTGGAGAAGGGGCGCGTCTTCGACGAGCCGACGGCGCTGAAGATCATCCTCGCCGTGGCCGAGGCGCTCAAACACGCCCATTCCCGGGGCTTGATCCACCGCGACATCAAACCCGAGAACGTCATCCTTACCAAGGAGGGGGACGTCAAGCTGGCCGACCTCGGCCTGGCGCGGCTGACCTCCGACGAGAAGTGGGCCATGGCCGAAGCGGGCATGGCGATCGGCACCCCGTACTACATCAGCCCGGAGCAGGTCCGCGGACAGGTCGACGTCGACATTCGCAGCGACATCTACAGCCTCGGCGCGACCCTCTACCACATGGTCACCGGACGGGTGCCCTATACGGGCGATACGCCCACCGAGGTCATGAAGAAGCACGTCGACAAGAACACGGTCCTGACTCCGCCGGACCACCTTAATACGAGCCTCTCCAGCGGCCTCGGCATCGTCGTCGAGACGATGATGGCCAAGAACCGCGAGGAGCGGTACCGTAACCCGGACGACCTGATCCTCGACCTGAAGTGCCTGCAGGACGGCAGCGCGCCGATGATCGCCTCGCAGAAGGCCGATGCTCTGGCCGACCTGGCCGAAGGCGAGTCCCACGAGGACTACGGCGAGGCCAGCGTCGCCTCCGAGTCCGAGAAAGAGGAGATGGCCGCTTACGTCAACAGCCGCACCAACATCATCGCTAGCCTGGCGATCTTGCTGGGCCTGTCCGTCGTCACCAACGTCCTGTTCCTCGTCATGAAGTGAGGTTGGCGGCCTTCCTGGTTCGGCCCAGTTCGCAAGCCCATCCATCGAACCGCCGCGTCGCGGGACACCACATCACGAACGACCGCATGCCTCCAGGCGTGAAAGCATGCGAGTGCGGTGATCCACTTTCGCGGTCCCATCGGCGATGGGCGCGAGGTGGATCACTTTGTGTTGATTGACTGCGTCTGGGTGGGTGATGGAGCGGGACGGAGACGGACGAGGGGTGGGAGAACAACGAACGCGAAATCGGCTCAATTCTCGCTGAAGTTCAGGGAGCGGAGCACGTCGCGGCTAAGAGGGTCCTTGATGAAGCGGCCGTGACAGGACGGGCAGAGGTCGAAGCGAAATCCCTTGTATTCCTGGGCGTCGAGTTCTTCGGGGGTCAGGCCCTCGTCGCGCTGGAGGGCGTTGGCGATCGCCTCCATGTGATCGTCATCGAGGTCCTCGTTGGTGATCTCAGTGGGATCAGAGCCGGCATACGCCGCAATCTTGACCACATACCGGACATCCCCGGAGGCAGTCAAATCCTTGCCGCACAGATCACACGTGAAGTGGACCATCAGCGTCTCATCCTTCATGCCAGGAGGCCGGTGACGAGGACCGGTCAGAGGTCATGGAACCGATTGTAACGCGGGGCGCGGCGGGCTTCCAAGACCCGATGGCGTTTTTTCGGGGGTTCCGCACCCCCGGAACCCCCACGAACACGCTCATGAGCGACAGGAGGGCCAACAGCGAGACAATCGCGCCGACCCGGACTTCGAGCGGATCGTATCGTAGCGTGATCGTTTTCGAATTTGCTTCGGTTTCGATATCGAGAAAACCATCGGGGCGACTTCGTATCGGGAGCGCGCGCCCGTCGCTTTCGGCCCGCCAGCCCGGGTCATACGTTTCGGCGACGCGCAACGGTCCGTTGTGTCCCGGTTCAGGTCGGACCCGAATCAACCCATTGTCATGCGAAACGATGTGTGCCGACGACGATCGCCCCGTCGCGGCGATCCGACCGACCCAGACGGCCCCGACGCGATCCACCCGGGAGAAAAGCCCGACGGGAGGAGGCGTCGGCCCGACGACCGCCGTCACGCCCGCGGCGCGGAGCCGGTCGAGCCCGTGGGCCACGCTTTCCCAGGTGATCTCGCGCCGACTTGTTCGTGATGCGCCTGCCGATCCGGCACCGACATAGATCGGAGCGAAGTGGCGAAGGTTGCTTGCCAGTTCGATCGAATCGTAATTCCGCACGTCCGCCAGTCCATAGCGCATCAGGGTGTTCGGAGGCAACTCGCCACCGATCGCCAGCACGCGCGATGGCGGCGGGGCCTCTCGCTGAAGGTACGTAATGATCGGCGGTTCGGGGCGGTCGTCGTCGCGGGCGATCGCTGGGTTCAGGCCCCAGCCAAAAGCGAACAGGTCCGCGAGCGTCAGCGCAAGCAGAGTGGCCCGCACCTGCGACGGGGCGAGACGACGGCGTCGCAAGGCCAGAGCAAGGCCCGCCAGCGCGAGCAATTGAGCGGCGCCGAACACCGCGTAACGGGGAACGAAGCGGAGGGTGGATTCGACCTGTCGCTCGGCACGGTCGCGGTAAACGGCCCGCTCCACTCCCGACGTGTCGTTCGCGGCGTGGGTGTAATGAGCCAGGGCCTTCGCTCGCAACGTCGGCGCCAGCGACATCGGGATCGCGACGGCCAGGGCGATCAGGCCGGCCGCTCCGACACACCAGAGGCCGGCCCACCAGACCCAGCCTCGCCCGTTCGCGTGGAGGCCGTCGAGGCCGATCCCGCCGAGCAAGACGAGCGCGAAGGCCACCCAGAGCGTTAACCGGCGGTGGTCGATCACCTCGAGCACTGGAACTGCCCGCAGCACGTTCGCCACGGGTGGCAACTCGAACGAGCCCCAGGAACCCGACCGTTGCCAGGGCCAACAGGAACGGCACCCGCGATGCCCGGCGTCGCGCTGCCCACGCCGCCGGGGCCAACCAGAGCAACGTGGCCAGTCCCGCGAATCCCCCGGCCGACTCGTTCAGGTTGTGTACCCCGAGTGCCCGGGCCAGGTTCGGCTGCCCGCGTCGCTGGCTGCCATACAGGTAGGGCAGGGCGGTGCATGCGGAATCGAGAAGCCGGGCCCGAGAGACGTCGAACACCGAGGGCGTGCTCGCGGCCCGGTCCGTCCAGACCGGGCTGCGCGACAGGTAAACGCCCAGCGGCAGAACCTGGATGGCCGCCAGGCCCACTCCCAGCATGACCCCTCCCAGCCAGAACTGCCAGGCGGCGGCGCCGAGGGTTCCCTGGCCCCGAAGGTCCATCGGGCCTCGCGGGCAATGGTCCTGAACGCGGCGTTCCCTCAACATCATCACATCGTTGCGACGTGAATGACGAACCCCCAAGCGATGGGGGATTGAATCGCGGCCCACTCGCCCCGCCCCAGTCCTTTGAGGCGGAGACGAATGCGCCACTTTGTCTCGTGCGATAAACGGCATAAAGACCCGCGGCAAGCAGCATGTGCGCAGCGGTTTGAACGTGACCGGCGAGCAGGGCAGCGCCCACGACCATTGCCAGGGCACCCACGCGTCGGTGCGGTCGGACGGTCGAGCACGGCATCGGTCGCCAGGAAGAGCCAGGGGAACCAGACCGCGGTGCTCGTCACCGGAAAGAGCAACCAGACGACCAGGAACCCACAGAGCGGGAACGACAGGCCCGCGAACCAGCGTCCCCATGTTCCGAGCCCCCAGCGCCGGCCCAGCAGGAACATGCCGAAGCCAGCGACCCATAACCGGGCGGCGGCCATCCAAGCGTGGGCATCGGGGAGCGTTCCCAGGTAAGCGATCAGGTGGAATGGGTCGAAGACCGCGCTCTGGCCGTTGGCGAGGTGCGGAGCGCCACAACCGGCCAGTCCATTCCAGAGTGGCAAACGCCCCTGCTGGATCATGGAACGGTTGAATTCGAGCCAGGGCTGAAACTGGAGCACCGGGTCGATCAATAGCCGGTTGGCGGGTTCGTAATTCGGGCCGTGGAATGCGCGGAAGCTCCGCTGCACGTAGACGACATCGGATGGGCTCAGGATCTTGCCGCCGACGAGCGACTCACCCAGAAAGGCCCCGACCAGCACGGCCAGAACCAGGGCGAACGCCAGCGTCTCTCGGCGCGGCCGTTGCATCGTCGCAGAGCCTCCATGCTCTGGTTTGGTTCGTCGAGGGAGTGCGGTCAGGCGAACGAAAACCACCATAGGGCGAGATCGGCTGTCGCGTCAATCCCACTCACGAACGGCTCGTGGCCCCAGCGGCCCATGATCCAGGGGCGTTGTACGGGCGACCATGAGAGGGTTGTCGATCCCACGTTCGTCACCGTCGCGGGAACATCGCGCGACCGTACGATTCAAGTTGCTCGAAGTCCCGGCGCCAGGTCGTGTACATGAAACCCATGACTCCCTGGGTCCCTCGGGCCGCTTCATCCCAGCGCGTGAAGTTGTTGAGGTTCCGGCATCGTAGTAACCGGCGATGAGCTGGCGGTGGCCGCGATCAGCTGAAAAAATCGAGGCTTTCCCGCATGTGGCCGCTGTTCCAGTTGGCGATGATGACCTTCGGGGGCAGGCCCTCCCAGGAACCGGCAAGCGTGCCGTTGACGAGGTAATAATCGTCCACCGCGTTGTGGTGGGGGTCGAACATGTCGGACCAGACGAGAACCTCCGCGCCGGGGTCGATCTCTTCGAGGATCGCCAGGCAGCGTCGGGCGTTGTCGGCGAGTAGCTCGCCGGGCGTCAGGCCGGTCTTCTGGCAGGACTGGCACCAGTTCGCGACACGCAGCTCGTCGTGGCTCATGAAGTAGGCCCCTGGCTCAAGCAGATCGTGGACACGCGACGCCTGCTCGCGGAGGACCTTGTCGATCTTCGGGTCGCTCAGGCAGGAGCAGACCTGCGATCCGTGGATCAGCACCGGGTGAAACCAGCTTACCTGGAGACGTTCTCCGTCCTTGATGCGTGAGTTCGCGGTCAACCGCAACGGAGGGCCGTCATGGTCGAAATCGTACTCGCCGGCGTAGGGCACCTGACCCAGCTTCGGGTCGACCACCGGCTCGAAGTCGCGTCCCTCCTCGTAGATTGTCGAACCGTCCTGCGCCGCGACGACCAGCGGACAGCCGTCGCGGCGCAGGACGTTGACCAGCGAGAGTTCCTCGATTGCCAGGTCGTCGAGCCAGATCGTCGCCGGGACCGATCTCCCCAGGTCCCCGCGTAGAGGTTCACCGCGTCGTTGTCGAGGCTGTTGAAGACGACGTCGAGCCGGGCCCAGTCCTGCGTCGGCTTGACCCCGCCTTCGAGGAACGTCAGCGGCCGAGCATCCTTGCCCGCGCCGATGGCCAGCAGACGGAACGAGCCGGGGTCGGCCACGTTCTGTGTCTTGACCCAGGCGGAGAGGCGATAGCAGGCGAACGGCCGCACCGCGACGGGCTGGATGACACGACGGTTTCCCCCGAGGCTCAGGCCCTGGATCCGCAGGGAGGTCGTTCCGCCGTGACGGACCGCGCGATCCGCATGGGTGGCGACTCCGACGTCATCCTGGTATCGAAAGCCGGCAAAGCGATCGCCATCGGCGTTCTCGAAGTCGCCGTTCTCGAGTTGCGGAGCGGACTGTGGATCAAGCACCGCCTCGTGTCCTTGCACGACAAACGGGGCCGCGACCACGGGCAGGCCCTCGGCCAGGTTCGGGTCGTGGGCCAGCAACCCCGCGCTGTAGCCGATCGGGAAGACAGCGGGAATGATCTCGATGCCCGCTGCCCTGGCCGCAGCCTTCACGCGGGCCACGTTGGTGAAGTAATGCTCCGGAACGCGGTCGAGGACGTTCAGCTTGTAATCGGCCAGCACGAAGCCGTTGTAGCCGGCCTCCTCCGCGCGGCCGATGAGATCAACGAGCCGATCGGCGTTCTCGGCGACCTGGAGGTTCATCTGAACGTAGAACAGACGCCGCTGGTACACAGGCGAACTGTCGTCCCCACGAGCCGGGGCGCAGGAGAGGGCCGAGATCCCCGCCAGCGCCAGGACGATCCGCGGAACAGACATGACATGCGATCGGATCATGGGTCGCCTCCAGAGTGCGTTCGAGGCCATCTCGACATCTACCTTTACCGGGATTCTATCGCGGATCGCCGTTGCCTGGTACGACCGTCCTGGTGGGGGTAAGTGCGTGGTGGTTCGCCCGGATCGAGGTGCTTAGAATGATTGTTGCAGGCCCGATGTCCTCCCCCGTTCCAGAGAGTTTCCCATGCGAACCCGTCAACTCCCGAGGCTGGCCCTGCTGGTCGGTCTCGCCTGCCTCCCGGCCGTCCCGGCGATCTCGGCACAACCACCGACCTTCAAGACGCCCGACACTCATCAGCCAACGGACGCGGAGCTCGATACGATCCGCGCGAAGACCGAGGAGCTGGGCGGGCTGCTGGAACAGATCCGGTCGCGGGAACCGCTCGATCCGGGCCATCCGGGCGATGAGTTCGCGGACGTCGCGGTGTTCCACAAGGCGGCCGAGTGGATCGTGCGACATGGCGAGTTCTACCGGCCGGACTTTGTCGGCATGACGATCAAGGCCCTCGACACGGGCCTGGAGCGTGCCCGACAGCTTCTGGATCGCAAGCATCCCTGGCGTGCCGAGACGGGCTCGCACGTGCTGGGGTACGTCTCGGCGGTGGATGGATCGGTCCAGCCCTACGCGGTGATCGTGCCCGAGTTGCCCGAGAACCGCTCGGAGCGGATGAGGCTCGACGTCATTCTCCACGGCCGCAACGCGACGCTGAACGAGGTCCGGTTCATCGCCGACCACGAGGGCAAGCCGGCCGACGACGAGGCCAGGGGCCTGGTGCTTCACGTCCTCGGCCGAGGCAATAATGCCTACCGATGGGCCGGCGAGACGGACGTCTTCGAGGCCATCGCCGCGGTCAAGCGGGCCTTCCCGGTGGACGAGCGGCGAATTCTCCTGCGCGGGTTCTCGATGGGAGGCGCCGGGGCGTGGCACCTGGGCCTCCATCACCCAGCCGAGTGGTGCGCTGTCGAGGCCGGCGCGGGGTTCACGGACACCAAGAACTACACCCGGCGCGATGACTTCCCCGACTACCAGGAGAAGGGCCTGCACATTTACGACGCCGTTGACTACGCCCTGAACGCCACGATGGTGCCGATGGCCGGTTATGGGGGCGAGCTCGACAAGCAACTCGCGGCCTCGACCAACATCCTCGAGGCGCTCAAGGACCTTGGGTTCCCGATGAAGACCGAGGGGTTGGTGACCCGCTCAGAGGGGGACGGGCTCGACTTCCTTCACGTCATCGGCAAGGACATGGGCCACAAGATCGACCCCGCCAGCGCGACGATTCTCGAAGCCTTCCGCGACGAGCACGCCGAGGCGGGGCGGCCCCGCGATGCCCGGGCCCTCCGATTCGTCACTTACACGCTCAAGTACAACCAGGCCCCCTGGCTGTCGGTCGAGCGTTTGAATGAGCACTATCGGCGTTCGACGATCTCGGCGACGATCGACCCGGCGACGCAGGAGGTCCGCGTCGAGGCCGACCCGAACATCGCCGTGCTCGGCATCGACCGCAGCGCCGGCGAGACGGTCCGCCTGGATGATCAGGTCTTCCCGCTACGAACCGCGGTGGACGGCCTGCTGCCGAAGGTCTACTTCCGCCAGGGCGAACAGGGCTGGAACCTGCTCGAGTACGATCTTTCGCGCGGGCTCCAGGAGAACGACCTCGGCGAGAAAGCACCCGGTTTGCAAGGGCCGATCGACGATGCCTTCACCGGCCCGTTCCTGTGCGTCCGGGGCACTGGCCATGCCTGGAACGGCCGACTTCAGGAGTGGGCCGATGCCCGTCTGGAACGGTTCGCCACGGAGTGGGACAAGTATCAGCGCGGGCGACTTCAGATCAAGAACGACGTGGACGTCACCCCCGAAGACATCCAGCGATACCATCTGGTCCTCTTCGGCGATCCTGGTTCGAATGCCTTGATCGCCGCGCTTCTGGATCGCCTGCCGCTGCGCTGGTCTAGGCAAGAGTTCCAGCTTGCCGGCCAAAACTACGGTTCCGCCGATCACGCGCCGGCCCTGATCGCGATCAACCCCGAGGCGACCCACCATTATGTCGTGCTGAACAGTGGTTATACGTTCGGCGCTTCGGAATTCGAGGGCACCAACGCCCTGCTGTATCCCCACCTGGGCGACTACGCCGCGTTCCGCCTCGACCACTCCACGCGGGGAGGTTGTGGATTCCGGGTACTTCAATGAGTCCTGGACTTGGAAGGCCCCGAACTCGGACGGCGCCTGTCAACCGGAATGGGCCTGACCAATAATACAGAAGGGAAACCCACAGCGAACGGCAACCGATCGTGCCCACTCCGGGC
Organism: uncultured Isosphaeraceae bacterium; assembly: GCA_963779675.1. Lineage (GTDB taxonomy): Bacteria > Planctomycetota > Planctomycetia > Isosphaerales > Isosphaeraceae > CAVZZM01. The sequence continues at coordinate 991,541 of CAVZZM010000003.1, read as the reverse complement.
GATCCTTCCTGAGGGTCGCCCTGTCCTCCAGCCCGAGCCGCGGCACGGACGGATTCGGGAGCGCACGGATGATCGAAGAGCCCCCCTTTCGTAACCGGATTGCCGATGTCCTCGCGACCCTCGATGCCCGCGAGCGGCACCGAAAGTGGGCCTACATCGGCGGGGCGTCGGTGCTGGGGATGATCGCGGTTCTCGGACTGACGAGCATCTTCTACTTCGCATTCGTGGGTGAACAGAACCACCTTCTGGAACTGAGGATTGGCCCAGTCACGTACCGGATCGAAAGCCATACAGGGCCCTTCACGATCGCGCTTCCTGATCGCGAGGCCCCCCTGCCAATCGCCGCCGGTAATGGGGGCTACCTTTACGACATCGTTTATAATACGCAGATCATCCCTCGGTCGTACCTCTGGGCGCCGATGGCCAAAACGGAAGAAATCGTAAAGCTGCATCGTGACGAGACGGCCTGTCACTTCCTCGTCAACGGCATCCCGTTCCATGCCTCGGCCAACCGGTTGCGTACCGAGGGCCGCAGCCGGGTCGGTGCGCGGCAGTGGCTTGCGGAACCCGGGAAGGTCGTCGTCGTCGACATTGATCAACTCGCGAACGAGGCCGAGCGTCCCTGACATGACGTTGCGAACATCCGCACTGGCCCGAAGTGGCGTTGCCGCGTCGGTCGATCCGGTTTAAGGTGCGGCCGATACTATTCAACGCCCCGAGGTGGATCACGGATGGTCCCCGAACCCCAAGCGACTCTCAGGAATTGCGATGGTTCCCCGCTGAATGTCCCGCCCTGGGATGAGGGGGATGGTCCTTCCGAACGGGCCCTCTCGCGGGCAACCTGGGCGTTCGTCGTCCTGGGGGTCGTGCTCCGTTTGCTTCGGTACGCGAGCAATCAGCCCCTCTGGGGTGATGAGGGCTACCTCGGGGCCAGCCTGATCGACCGGGGCTTCCTCGACCAGCTCCGACCGCTCGAATACTACCAGGTTGCGCCGCTGTTCTTCCTCTGGGTCGAGCTGGCGGTCGTGCAACTGCTGGGGTTCGCCGAGTGGACGCTGCGGCTGTTCCCCGTGTTCTGCGGGATGGCGAGCGTGGTGGTGTTCGCTCACGTGGCGCGTCGGACACTGGCCGGCGTGCCGCGACTGATCGCCGTGGGCATCTTCTCCGGATCGTTCTACCTGATCCGGTACGCGACGGAGGTCAAGCCGTACGCCACCGACCTGCTCGTGACGCTGGTGCTCATCGCGCTGGCCGTCGAGTGGTGGCGTGACCGCGGCGCGACTCGCTGGCTCTGGGCGCTGGCGGCGTCGATGCCGCTGGCGCTGGGGTTTTCGTACCCGGCGGTCTACGTGGCCGGAGGGCTCAGCCTGGCCCTGCTCATGCCGGTCTGGCGATCGGACCGACGTCGGAACCGGCTGGCCTACCTCGCACTCAACCTGAGCCTGGCGGCCAGCTTCCTGACGTTGTACGCGCTGGTGATCCGCGGCCAGACCGCCTCGGCCGGCCCGGGCATGCACAACTACTGGGCCGAGGCGTTCCCTCCGTCGATAGCTCGCCCGCTCGCCCTGGTACTCTGGTTCCTGGAGACGCACACGAGCCGGATGTTCGCCTATCCCGCCGGGGAGGCCCATGGTGGGAGTGCGCTCACGACAGCCCTCGTCGTGATCGGCGCCCTGGCCTTGTGGAAGCGCGGGCGACGGACGCTTCTTGTCTTGCTACTCTCGCCATTCCCCCTCGCCTTGCTGGGGGCCGCGATGGGTCGTTATCCCTACGGCGGCAGTTCCCGGGTGATGCAGCATGTCGCCCCGTCGATCTGTCTGCTGGCGGGGCTGGGCGCGGCCCGGCTGGTCGGGATGATCCCCCGGCCCGAACGCAGGCGGAGGGCCCTCCGGTTCACCGGGGCGACCCTCGCCGGCATCGGAGTGATCAGCATCGCGGCCGACCTCGCGCGACCGTACAAGTTCGCCGAGGACGAGCAGTCGCGCCAGTTCGCCCGGCGGTTCTGGGTCGACCAGGCCCGCGACGCCGAACTCGCCTGCGTCAAGCGTGACCTCGGCGACCACCATCGACGACTTTCACTGGGAAACCGGCCGATCGGCCGTCTACCTGTGCAACCAGATGATCTATTCGCCCCGCCATCACCGCGGGCGCGGGGCGACGCTGGACCGCGTCTCGGCCGACCACCCGCTGCGATGTGTGCTCTACAACGTGGACCGCGACCATCCCGACTTCGACGCCTGGCTGGAAAACATGCAGGAACGCTACCGGCTCCGGGACGTGACGACGTTCGAGCCGGTCCCGCTCTCCATCGTCGGCGGGCTCGAGTACGAGGAACGGTACGACATCTACGAGTTCGTTCCCCAGGAAGGTGACCGACCCAGGCGGATAGCCCGTGAGGGTGCGCCCGAGGCTTCGACGCGGTAGGGTTCGTCCGCCAGGTTCCCGGTCGTCGAGGCCGGACGCCGCGACCGTGGCTCGGATGCTTGCGGAATCTCTTTGTAAACTCCTCGATGGGAGGATGAGTTGGTCTGGAACCGAATGATATTGCGGCGAGCCGCACGATCCTGGCCCTGGCTGCTCCTGGCCCTGGCGGTCGTCCCGGCGGTATGGCATGTGGTCGATTTCGAGAGCGACACGGACCCGGAATACCCTCGGGTGGAGCGCCAGACGTTCAGCCGGTTCCCCCCCGCCGCCTACCGCCTGGCCGAGCCGGGCGACACGATCGACCGCATCGCGTTGTACCTGAGCGCCGCGGCGGTCGGGCTGTCCCTCGGGGGGTGGGTGCTGACCCGCATTCGACGCCGGCCGGCCGCGCTCTGGCCGGCGGCGACCGCCGTCTCGCTGGCGGCGACCTGGCATGCGATGACCCCCGGACCGACCTTCGACGGCTGGCATGGGATGGGTTGGCGGGCCCTGTTCGACCCCGCGGCCCCAACGACCCTTCGGGCCGGGCTCGCCGTGGCCGCGATGGGGCTCCTCGGGGGTGGTCGCGGTGTCGATGTTCTTTGTCTGGCGGCGGCGGGCCGAACTCTGGCGGACAGGCCGGGAACGGGGCGTCAACGGGTTGTTGATGTTGTCCGGGGTACTGATCGCACTGCGGCAAGTCGATCCGCCCACGCTCGAACCGGCCGGCTACTGGCCGCGCTGGATGTTCGCCTGGGGCTTGTTTGCGTTCGTTTTCGCGCTGGTGCGAACGGCACCGCGCTTGCCGGAGCGGCGGGCTGGGCGGCGGGTCTGGCTGGCCGGGGTCGCGGTGGCGACGTTGGCGGTGACACTGTGTCGGGCTGGAGGTGGTCTGGTTCCACCGGCCGATCTCCCGATTGAAGGAGGTCGTGCCGGGCAAGGTCTTCATCTGCGCGATGCCCACCCCCGAGGGACTGGAGGTCGCCCATCAGCGGCATGGGTTCAAGACGATCATCAACCTCTTCCCGGAGCACACCGACGCGCGCAGCCCCTTGTTCCCGGCGGAGTTACGGTTTGCCCGCGAGCACGGGATCACGTACTTGCTCAGTCCGGAAGACCCGGACGAATCGGACGCCTTCCTCGACCGTACCCTGGCCGCGGCGCGTGACCCGGACGCCTGGCCGATCCTGGTCCATTGTCACGGTTGCATGGACCGAACCCCCGCTTGGCTTGGGATTTACCGCTTTCTCTACGAAGGCCGGGCGCTGGCCGATGTGCTTCGTGAGATCGAGCAGCACCGGGGCTACCGTCCCAAGGCGTCGGTGACGTTGCTGTTCAACCACGCGCTGCCGATGCGAGCCCCGGAGCGCTACCTTGCCGACCCGACGGCCCACCTTCTGATCCGTAACGCGGCGGATAGCCCCACGCCTTACGACGACGAAGACGGTGTTGGTGAACCTGAGACCGACATCGCGCGTCGTGAGAGTGCGTCGAGCCCGGTCGGCAATTCGGACACCTTACCGCGTTGAGGTCGTCGACCAGATTGTTCGAGCGCCGTACAATGAACCAGGGTCGAGGTGGATCGTCGGTTCCGAAGATCGTCACGGAGCGGCCGATCCTGTCCGATCCGCGCCGAACTCCCCGGCCTTGACAGGTTTGGGGAGGTCGCTAGAGTGTCCGCGACCACCCGTCACCCCTTCAACCCAAGACTCCTGATGAAACCCTCGACCCGGTTGAGCACGGCGGCACGACGAACGGCCGATTCCCCGATCAGCGACCTGATGGCCCGCGCCCTCGCGGCCCCGGACGTCATCTCGCTGGCCGCCGGGTTCGTCGATCACGCCACGCTGCCGGTCGAGGCGACTGGGAAGGCCGTGGCGACGATCCTCGGCGACGAGATCGAGGGACGTCGGGCGCTTCAGTACGGAACTACAAAAGGCGATCTGAAGCTCCGCGATCGGCTCGTCGACCGGCTGGTCGAGCAGGGGGAGGTCGCCGAGGACAGAGCGGCCGAAGTCCGGAACCGGCTGGTGGTTACGTCCGGATCTCAGCAGTTGCTCTACCTTGTCGGTGAAGCGCTGCTGGACCCCGGCGATATCGTGCTGGTGGAGTCGCCGACCTACTTCGTCTACATGGGCCTGCTCCGGAGGTTCGGGGTGCGCGCCGTCGGCATCGAGACCGACGGCGGCGGGATGGTTCTCGATGCGCTCGAATCGACCCTGGCTGGCCTGGATGCCCACGGTGAGCTGGACCGGGTCAAGCTCATCTACACCATCGCCGAGCACTCGAACCCGACCGGCCTCAGTCTGGCCGCCGACCGTCGTGGGCCACTCGTCGAGATCGCGGAACGATGGTCGAAACGGCACCGGATCTTCATTCTGGAAGACGCCGCGTATCGCGGGCTGACCTTCGAGGGGCCGGAACCGCCCAGCGTCTGGGCCCACGACCGCGCCGGCGACACCGTCATTCACGCCCGCACCTTCAGCAAGACATTCAGCCCTGGCCTCAAAACGGGCTATGGCATCCTGCCTGGTTCGCTTCTGGGTCCTGTTCTGAACCTCAAGGGGGTTCATGACTTCGGCTCGGCCCACTTGAATCAGCAGGTGCTTGACCGGGCCCTGGACGACGGGGCCTACGACCGGCAGGTCGAGACGCTGCGGGCGACCTATCGTCGCAAGCGCGACGCGATGCTCGAAGCGCTCGGGGCCTACTTCGGCGACATGGACAATCTCGTGTCGTGGACCCACCCAAAGGGCGGGCTTTATGTCTGGTTGTCGCTGCCGGAGGGCGTGGACACGGGACGTGACGGGCCGGTTTTCCGTCGTTGCATCGACCAGGGCGTTCTGTTCGTGCCGGGGGTGCTGGCGTATCCCGACGAACCGATGGCCCCGCCGAGGAACCACGCCCGCTTGACCTACGGCGTCGTGAGTGAGGACGGGATCGAGGAAGGAATCCGTCGCTTGTCAATCGCTATGGCAGACTGTCTCGACCCGGTATCGTAACCCGAGGGCCGAGGCCCAAGGACCGAGAACCAGGGACAAGGACCAAGGACGGTTGCAGGGTGATCTCTGGTCATCCGAAAGCTGGCAATTGAGATCGGTCCGGCTCGCTCGGGTGAGCTGGACCGAACTGAACGGAATCGAGTGTCGAGCGCAGGGTGCGTGGCTCCCGCGTGATGGACGGACGACGCGAACCCGGCCCACCGTGGGCAAGGCAAGGATGCCGAGGAGGCGGGGTGGTCCTGGGAATCCTGCACCGCTACGTGATCGGTCAGGTCGTGCGCAGCTTCTTGCTGGCGTTGCTGACCCTGACCGCGGTCATCGTCCTGTTCATGGTGATGGCCGAGGCGACCCGACAGGGCCTGGCGCCGCAGGCGATCATCCGGCTGGTTCCCTACATCATCCCGGGAACGCTACCGTACACGATCCCGGTGGCGCTGTTGTTCTCGGTATCGGTGGTGTACGGCCGGATGGCCGGCGATAACGAGGTGGTGGCCGTCAAGGCGGCCGGTTGCAGCGCCTGGATCTTGATCATGCCGTCGCTCCTGCTGGGGGGCGTTCTGAGCGTTGCTCTGGTGCTGATGAGCGGCGAGGTCATCCCTCGCTCGAATCATGACTTCAAGATGGCGATCTTCAAGGACGCCGAGGAGACGTTCTACCTGCTGCTGAAGCGCGAGCGCGAGTTCAACAACCCGCGCTGGCCGTTCTTCATCGGTGTCAAGGACGTTGAGGACCGCGTGCTGATCGGCGCGACGTTCAAGCACCGGGCCAAGGGCGTCGTGAACCCCTATAACTACGACTACACCATCCAGGCCGAGGAGGCGGTCGTCCGGTTCGACGAGAACATCAGCTCGATCCGGATCACGCTCAAGAAGGCCGTGGTGCAGGGAAGCGATGGACGAGCCTTCGCGATCCCTGGACCGCAAACCTTCGACTACCCGCTACCGGAGAACGGCCCGATGAGCCCGGACAAGCGGGTGCAGGAGATGACCAGCGGCGAGGTCCGCCGCGAGTACGCCAAGGTCCGTCACCTGATCAACACCGAGCGCAAGCGGCAGGCGGTCGCCGCGGCATTGTGGATCGCCTCCGGCCGGCTCGGGCGGGTGGACTGGCCGAACATCCGCAATGCCATTCGCGACGACGTCCGCTGGCAGCGCCAGGCCAACGAACTGCTCACCGAGGCCCAGGTCCGTCGGGCGCTGGCCTTCGGCCCGTTCGTGTTCGTGCTGCTGGGGGCGCCGGTGGGAATGCTCTTCGCGCGTCGCGACTTCCTCAGCGCGTTCATCACCTGCTTCGTGCCCATCATCCTGCTCTACTACCCGCTTGTCCTGGCCGGCATCAACATGGGCAAGGAGGGGCTGGTCTGGCCGGAGGTCGTCTGGATGGGCAACGCGGTGCTGGGCATCCTGGCCGCCGCGTTCGCGCTGCCGCCGGTGTTGAAACATTAAGCCCAGCGATGAGCAATGAGCAATGAGTGAAGAGGTTCCTTACCGAATGCCCTCACCTCTTGCCTTCACTCATCACCCTCAATCCATCGGCCATCGGTTCTCGGCCATCGGCCATCGGCCATCACTCATTGCTTATTGCTTATTGCTCATTGCTGAAGTTGCTGAGGAAATGGAGGGGGCCGATGCGGATCCTCGATCGCCAGCGGTACTGGGCCTATTTGAAGGCTTACGTGATCTGCTTCGTGGCCCTGGTCGGGCTGTATGTCGTCGTGGACGCGTTCTCGAACCTCGACGAGTTCGCCGAGGTCACGGGGGACACCCTGCCGTTGCTGGCCCACATGGGCCGGTACTACCTCGTGCGGTTGAGCCTGTTCTACGACCGGCTCTGCGGCGTCATCGGCATGATGGCCGCCATCTTCACCGTGACCTGGATGCAGCGCGATAACGAGCTGCTCGCCATGCTGGCCGCGGGTATCAGTGCCCATCGGGTGATCCGTCCCGTGCTGGTCTCGGCGGTGCTGGTCAGCGGACTGGCCGTGTTCAACCAGGAGTACGTCATTCCGCGAGTCGCCGGCGAGTTGCAGCTTCCCCCTGACGACGACGGCAAGCGCGAGTTGAAGGTCTACAGTCGGCCCGACATCAACGAGATCATGATCCATGGTGTCCACGGCTACCGGACCATGCAGACCATCGAACCGTTCGACGCCACGCTACCCGACTCGCGGTTCGACATGCTGATGAACCTCGAAGCGAAAGAGGCGCGTTACATCCCACCGCAGGCCGTTCGCAGTCCGCTGCGCGGCGGCTGGCTGCTCCGCGGCGCGCGAATCTCCCCCCCAGGTGCTGAACCCGATGGCACGTTGCTGATCAAGGTGGACCCGGCCGACCTGCCCGATTTTCCGCCATCTCGCAACCCTCCGGAGAAGCTGCCAGGAGATGTGTACTTCCTGCACTCGAACGTCAGCTTCGAGGTCGCGACCCGCAGTCTCCAGTGGTACAACTACGCCGATACCCGCAACCTGATGCGCACGCTCTCCGAACCGATCGGCGATACCGAACGCACCGAGATCAGTGTGTTCCTGCATACGAGGATCTTGCGACCGCTGCTGGCCCTGGCACTCCTGATGCTAACCCTGCCGATCGTCATGGGGGGCGGATCGCGCGGGATGTTCATCAACCTGGGGATGTCGCTGGGCGTCTCGGCCATGTTCTACGGCGGCCTGTTCCTGTTCCACTACCTCGGCACGAACAAGGCCTTCGGCATCACCCCCGAGCAATCCGCCTGGATCCCCCTGATCGTCTTCGGCACCCTGGCCATCGCCCGCTGGGACCGCATCCGGACGTGAGGACCGTATGGCTCTTCAGGGGACTTTGTAGTAGTCAACCAATGACAGAATGGTGGGATGACAGATATCAGAAGCTCTTTGTCATCATGGAATTCTGTCATCCGTCATCCGTCATCCGTCATCCCACATCCTATACTCCTTTTGGGTTGCCGGTCTGGTAGGGTGGAGTTCGCGGAACCCACCATCCTGGGCGACGCGGGCCATACCGACCGTTTCGTACATCCGCCGACCCGCGCTCAGGTATCGTCCTCGCGCGTATATCTCGGATAGATCGACACGCCCAGGTTGCCCCGTTTGGCATAGAGGAACGTCAGGTGGTGGTCGAGATGGTTCGTGAAGGTCGCGATCAGCTCAGCGAGGGTCTGGCGTCCCACCTCGCTGTGCGTGCCGGAACGGGCGAAATCGCCGGGCCCCAGACGCTTGAAGATGCGCGTCATCCAGTGACGGTTCGCGGCGAACAGGTTGACCCCCTCCTCGACGGGCCTCTCCTGGGCGCCGAGCCGGTGGACCCAGGCGCTCTCGTCGAAGGCGAGCAACGTCGGTGAATCCTCGGCGATGACTCGCTTCATCCGGTCCGAACCGACCAGGTCGCTATCGACGAGGTGCGTGACCAATTCAGCGATGCTCCAGGCCCCCGGCCCCGGCCGGGCACGTTCCTGCTCGGTGGTCAGTCCCGCCGCGGCATACGCCAGCAAGGCCGTTCCGCGCGTGTAGCGTTCAATCAGGGATTCGTGACTCATGAGCGTGATCACCGTGGAGAAGAACATTCCATCATGACAGTCGGTCGCTCGTCTCTCGACGGGCGAGGGCTCACGCCTTTTTCCAGATCGCCAGTTGGGGGTTGGTGTACTCCAGGAACCAGATTTCTTCCTCGACACCGAGTTCCTCGGCGAAACGGTAGGCCACCAGGTGGTTGACGACTTCGAGGGAGACATCCAGGAAGTCGGTTTCCACGTCGGCGGGGAGGGGATCACTCGGGTTGTGGAAGATGAAGCGGATCACCAGGACGCGCTCGTCGACCGGGCCATCACGACCGAGATAGCGGCCGTCCATCTCGTAGATCGAATACCCGCGAGACGCCTGGCAGAGCGTCCGGACCCAGGCGTCCTCGTCGAAACCGGCCACACGATCTCGACGATCGGCAATTGATTGCCGCACCAGTGGAACCTCGCGGATCGCGTCCTCGTTGAAGAGGTCTTCCAACACTTCCTGAACCTTGCCAAAATATCCGAGCTTCTTCGGCAGGATAACTTCGTACATCCGCGCGGGCTTCGGTCCCTCCAGGCGATAGTCGCTCATCATGGGTTCCCGGCGGTTGGTGTGCCTGGTGCAATCGTGCCCCATTGTAACGCATTCTCAGAACGGCGGCCCAGGGCGGGCCCGCTCGATCCCCCCAAACGGGACCAGGCAACCATTTGCAGCACTCGTTCCAGGTCATTCAAACGTCCGATATGACAGGAAACCGGGAGGGCGAGACTCCCGCCGAGCCTTGCCGTCCCGACGGCTCGGCAAGAACAGTGCCTACCCGGAAGGCGACTCGGTGGGGCCTCTCCCTTCCGTATCCTCGACCTGGGAATGACCCGGGCGACTCCTTGAACCAAGTGGAATTGATCTCAGCACCATGACGCGCTAGAATGGAATCTCGACTATCTTCACGTAGTAACCGAATATTCCGTCGCCCCTCGTCTCGGGTGGTCGGCGCAGCGCGGGTTTTTCAGGAGGACCAGCTCATGGTTTCGAAGGGGCCGGCCAAACCGAGCAAGACCGAGGGGTTGAAGATCGCCAGCGAGTACCTGCGTGGGACGCTCGCCGAGGAAGTTGCCAGCGATGCGCCGAACATCTCCGAGGACGCCGCGAGCATCCTCAAGTTCCACGGTTCGTACCAGCAGGACAACCGGGACGTGCGGACCCAGCGCAAACGCGAGGGCCAGGGCAAGGACTTCCAGTTCATGGTGCGCACCCGCGTGCCCGGTGGCAAGTTGACCGCCGAGCAGTACCTGGCCGAGGACGAGCTGGCCCGCACGGTCGGCAACGGGACCCTTCGGATCACGACCCGGCAGGAGTTTCAGCTTCACGGTGTCCTCAAACACGACCTCAAGAAGACGATCAGCACGATCAACCGGGTGCTGCTCTCCACCTTCGCCACCTGCGGGGACGTCGAGCGCAACGTCCTGTGCTGCCCGGCGCCGATCCACGACGGAATCCGCGACCAGATGCAGGCCGATTGCGCCGCGCTGGTCGCCCATTTCGCGCCCCGAACGACGAGCTACTATGACCTGTGGCTCGACGGCGAGAAGGTCGACAACCCGCACTTGCCGACGCCCGGCCCCGCCCTGGTGCCCACCCCGGGCGACGATCCGGTCGAGCCGCTCTACGGCAAGGCGTACATGAACCGCAAGTTCAAGACCGCGTTCGCCTTGCCGGACGATAACTGCACGGATGTCCATGTCAACGAGCTGGGCTACCTGGGGATTGTCGAGAACGGCCAGCTGGTCGGATACAATGTTGTGGTCGGGGGAAGCATGGGCAATACGCCCAGCGCGGCGAAGACCTTCCCCGCGCTGGCCAAGCCGCTCTGCTACGTGGATCGCGCCGACTACCTGCGGCTAGGCGAGGCGGTCCTGAAGGTTCACCGCGACCACGGCAACCGATCGGATCGCAAGCGGGCCCGGTTGAAGTACCTGATCCACGACTGGGGCATCCCGGCCTTCAAGGCGAAGGTGGAGGAGTACCTGGGCCAGACGCTGGCCGACCCGAAGCCGATCCCGATCCGGGACGTGGATGACCACCTGGGATGGCATGAGCAGGGCAACGGCAAGGTGTTCCTGGGCATCCCGGTCGAGAACGGCCGGATCAAGGACGAGGGCAACCTTCGGCTGATGACCGGCCTGCGGGTTCTCTTCCAGACCTACGGCACCCCGGCCCGGCTGACCTGCCAGCAGTCCATCATGCTGATCGACCTCGACCCGTCCTGGAAGCGCGACATCGAGCGCATCCTGGAGGAGCACGGGATCGCGACCGTCGAGCAGATCTCGACGGTGCGGCGGTGGTCGATGGCCTGCCCGGCGCTGCCGACCTGCGGCCTGGCCGTGACCGAGGCCGAACGCACGTTCCCCGCGTTCCTGGACCGCCTTGAAGTGGCGTTGGCTCAGGTCGGCCTGCAGGACGAGCGGTTCACCGTACGCATGACAGGTTGCCCGAACGGCTGCGCCCGTCCCTACAACGCCGATATCGGCCTGGTCGGCCGCTCCGCAGTGAAGTCCGCGGATGGCGGCAACGAGGCCGGGACGTACACCATCTTCCTCGCCGGGCGCACCGAGGGGGATCGCCTCAATGTCATGTACAAGGATTACGTCCCGTTCGACCAGATCATCGAGGAACTCATGCCGGTGTTCGAGCGGTTCCAGGCGGATCGCCTGGATGGGGAGTCGTTCGGCGACTTCTGCCACCGCAGTCGGTGTCGAGAACCTGACCGCGAGCGTTGAATCACCAATCAACTTTGACGATATCGGTCGTCGATCGAACGGACACCAGGAGAGCCCGGTTCGGGTCGGTACCTGTCGGGATCGACCAGTCGGGTTCCCGGGCGATCCGTGCCGTTTTCCGCCCGCTACTTGAGGCGCCACCAACGGTTCGGGACCAATCCGAGTTCCCGGCTCAGCGGCTCGATCGCCGCGCGGAAACGCAGGGCGTCCACCGGATAGCCCGCCGTCGGCGTCAGGCCGTCCAGCCGCCGCGCCCAGAAGGCGTTGAACACGCCCATCCAGCGCTCGCGAAGGTACTTGCTCACGATCGAGGCCAGCGCCACCAGGCCATCGTCCCGATCGGCCCTGGGCAGGAACTCGACGTCGAGATGTCGGCCCGCCCCGGTCAGTCGATAGTGGCTCGACGCGGCCGCTTCCCGGCCGATCCAGACGTCGGCCAGCGGGAGAGATTGCCTCAAGAACTCGGCGTAGTACGTCCGGCCGCCGTGCTTGTCCGACCGGACATGGACCGGCATTCCGCCGTCCGACAGCGTCCACAACCATTCGAGGAGCCTGCGAAAGGCGCACTGGTGGACCACGGTCTTGTTGCCGGTTGTGGCCAGGATCGTGTTGAAGGCTTCCGGACCGATCATGACGGCCCGCGCGGCAACGATCTTCCAGCGGTCGTCGTGGAGCGGCCTGCCAGTCGTCCAGGACAGGACGCGATCGGCCCACGGGAGAGACGGGAGTGGGCCCGGCTCGAGGCCATCCAGCCAGTCGGTCAGTTCCAGGTCGTCGAGAGTGCACTTGCAAAGGGCGTCGCTCAGCGAGCCCAGCGAGATCGGCGGTCGTTCGGGCCAACCGATCGCATCCAACGTGGCGAGCGTGGCCGCTTCCAGCCGGTCGAGACCGACCCCGCCCCGATACAAGCGCTTTGAATCATCGATCCACAGGGCATCCAGCACACCGGCAGCGCGCGCGATCCTGCCGGCGCGGTGGCCCCAAAGGTCGGGGCGACTGGCCTCGGTGGTTTCGGCGACGATCGCCGTCATGACCAGCGGGCCCAGGTTCGGGCCGTAGCCGGCCTCGTCGATTCCCACCCAGAGCATGACGCTCCCTGGCTTCAACGTCTCGTTGGGTCCGGACCTGAAAGGATGTCGGGTCAGGGGCGGAGCAGGGGGGTTGCTTCGTTATCGAGTGCCGGTGACGCCTCATCGGCCGTCCGTCGTCCGTCGCCGTTACGCCAGACGGGGGACGGGTCGAGACCGCGGATCTCCGCCGAGAGCGATGCGTAATCTTCGGCACCCCGGCTCGTCGGAGCGTACTGGAAGATTGATTGACCGAAGCTCGGGCACTCCGCCAGGCGAATGTTGCGCCGGATGCGGGTCCGGAAGACCCGGGCATCCGCCCAGGGGGCCTGAACGTGCCGATGGCCGTCGAAGTACTGTTCCAGGTCCTCGATGACTTCGCCGCCAAGCCGCGTCCCGGAGTCGTACAGGCACAACACGACGCCGCCGACCTTGAGGTCGCGATTGACGCGCTTCGAGACAAGGTGGATCGTCTCCAGCAGTTTCGAGAGCCCGTGAAGGGCCAGGAAGTGGGCCTGGAGCGGGATCATCACCTCACGCGCGGCGCACAGGGCGTTCAGGGTAAGGATGCCGAGCGACGGCGGACAATCCATTAGGACATAATCGAATTCGGCGGGATCGGCGGCCAGTTGATCGCGGAGGATCATCTCGCGGCCGACCGTGCCGATCAGCTCGACCTCGGCGGCAGCCAGGTCGATATGGCTCCCGCAGATGTGGAGGTTCGGCCCGACCTGCCGGCGGACCTCCGCCAGCGGCTTGCCTTGCGTCAGAACCTCGTAGAGAGACGGCCCCGACCGACCCGGCAAGAGGCCGAGGTGGAGGGTCGCGTGGGCCTGGGGGTCAAGGTCCAGGACGAGCGTCCTGTGCCCCTCGTTCGCCAGAGCAGCCGCGAGGTTGACGGTCGTGGTCGTCTTCCCGACGCCCCCCTTCTGATTCAGCACGGCGATCCGTCGCATCGTGGGTTCCCTCCCGATTGGGGTCGGCGCTTGGACTCGGCCACGTCGCCGGGGCCCCTCGCCATCATCGCGTACGCCGTTTTCCGGCACCCGCGTGATGTCCGGCCGAGGGGAGCGACGGCTCTCGGGCCGACATTCGCCGGGAGTCTAATCGGATCATCTCCCGGCGCGAAGTGGAAATGCGGCGTGAACGCTCAGCCGCTCAGCCTCAGCGGCCCGAGTGCCGCCCGGTCGTCGGCTGGACACGGCCCACCGCCCTCTCGCCATGCGGAGCGGCGCGTGCCCGATCTGGCTGGACCGTCTTGAAGAACCGCGCGTGGCCTGGCTCCAGCCGGTTCGGGGCCCAACGTTCGGCCTCGGCCAGCGCCCGTCGGCGTTGCGCCTCGTACAGCGCGTCGTCGTCCCACAACCGGATGATCGCCTCGACCCAGGGGGCCACCTCCTCGGCCGTCGGCAGCAATCGGGTGGCGGGCGTCAACCGCTCGGGCAATGGCAGGCCGATCCCGGCGCCTCCCAGCGTCTCGGGGATGCCGCCCCGATCGAGCCGATGACCGGGATGCCGTTGGTCATCGCCTCGATGGCCGTCAGCGGCTGGTTCTCCCACCACAGCGACGGCAAAAGGCAGAGCCTCGTCACTCCCCAGAACGCGCGCGGGTCGGCCGTCCGGGCCATTAGGAAGACGTTGCCCCGGGTCCGCAGGTCGAGCCCTCGGGCGACCAGCGTTCCCTCGGTCCCCCGGCTCTCGACGACCAGGAGCGGGATGTCCGGCCGACGTCGGCCCAGCTCGTCGGCGATCCGGACGAACGGATCAACCCCCTTCTCGGGCGACGGGGTGACGAACGTGACGTATCGCGGCTCGGCCTGCTCGACCCGGACACGCTCGACATCGACGAGGTTGGGCAGCACCACGCAGTCCAGCTCCAGGGCCGCGTGGTAGTGGTCGGCGGCGAGCCGGGAGGGGACGATCACGGCGTCGACATCATTGAACGGGGAGCGGTCGTTGTAGGAGAAGTTATGGAGGGCGAAGACCGTCGCCACGCCACGCCCTCGGGCACGGGCCAGAACCTCCTGGGTGACGGGATCACCGCCGCAGGTCAACAGAACGTCGGGTCGGAAGCGGTCGAGCGTCGCGTCGACTAGTTGGAGGAACTCGCGCGCCTCCTTCGGGTCGGTCGTCCACGACCGCCGGGTCGGCCGTCGGTGGATCGTCAACGGCACGCCGACGGCCCGCGCGACCAGGGCCGGCGGGTCGTCCGCCCAGACGCCGTTGACCCCGGCCAACCACGAGCCGCCACCGACGGCCTCGAACTCCAGCCCCGCCCCGATCAGCAGGTCGGCCGGGTCGCATCCTTCCCCGGCATCGACGACCGTCCCGCAAAGCGCCTCCACCGCGAACCTGCGCCGGACCAGGCACTGCAACAACGCCCGGATCGCCACGGCCTCGCCGTTGGAGTCGTCGAGGTAGAACGCCCGGTTGCAGGAAAGGCCGCGGCGGATGCTCGAAGCCCCTTGATGTCCGACCCTCGAGCTGGATGACGAGATCCATATGGATGGTGATCGTGAAGCCGTTCGATTGGAAGAAGGTGCCGGACGAGCTCGATCGTGACAGTGCGCAATGGGTCGAGTCGAGGACGGTGTCGCCCACCTCTCACCTCGGCGGAGATGTCGATCGGGGATCGGTTCCACCGTGGTAATTAAACTGGGGAGGCAACACGGCGATTCTTCCCTCATGGACCCGGGGAGCTTCCGCGATGACCTTGACCTCCAGGATGTTGGAACGCGCGAAGATTGGCCCCCGTTCGTCCGGCCCCTGGAGGCTTGAAGTCGGGACGTCCACGACGATCGTGTACTCTCCCGGTCGGGTCATATCATAGACAAGGTTCGGGACGAGTTCCACACGGACAGTCTCGCCCGATGCGAAGGCACGGCCGGTGCTCCCGGCCGAAGCGCCCACATAGCCGGGCAAGTGCCTTCCCAACGATAAAATCGCGTCCTCGGCATGACCTTCCCAGTGGTGTCATCGAAGACCCGGACCTTGAAATCGAGATAGACATTCATAAACGTGGGGAGCCACCGGTGGCCATCGGAGACGTTCGTGGCTTCGACCTTGACGACGATGGGTTCGAGCTGCCGAAACTCCGTCTTCTCCAGGGTGGCCGTGACGGTGATGTCGCGGGTGAACCGCACGCCCTCACCCGCATCGTTCGGGTTGTGGAGGGGCACACCGTCTTCCTGGGGATCCGCTCCCGACATCGCAACCCTGCCCGGCAGGGCGACAACGATTAGGAACACGCCGGCGATGAAAATTTGACTGCGACGATCCATTTCCCAGAACATCGTCGACCTCGTGAACGCTGAAGAACCCAGGCCAACTTGACCCGAGATTGACTGTCAGGACTCATTGGGGAAGGTCGGGATGACGATTCTCAAGAGGGAAAACGGGGGGCATAGCGCGTTTCAGGGCCTTCTCGGGTTAAGTTGGAGATGGCAAACCAGCCAAAAACGCGCTACGTCCCCGTTTTCTGTCCTCAGGGCGCGTCGGACTTGTCGACGGTCGGAAGCCGGGGCGGTTCCGCGACGACTAGAACGTCGAGCGACTTGGATCGCGCGACAACCGGGACCGCTTTACCGTCGATCGTGACGGTGGAGTTCGTCGGGAACTCCACGAGGATAGTGTACTCGCCGGGGCTGGTCATGTCGTAGACGAGGTTCGCGCATAATTGCCTACGGACGTCATGCCCCGGCAAGAGGTGCAGAGCCCCACCGAGCGACGCCCCGAGTGGAAATCCGCGAGTCGTCACGTCGATTTCCTGGTAGCGGGTCTTGGGAAGCAGGCGGCCATCCCGGTCAAACACCTTGATGCGGAACGTCCGGTAATCGCCGAGGGGTGAAAAGCCGGCGACCGGTCCGAAGATGACGTGATCGGTCAAGTTCCGCGCTCGAACGTCCAGCGCGATCGGCTCCAGGGGAACGAATTCGACCTTGCTGACCGAGACATCCACCGTCACGTCCTGCGTAATTCTCCCGAGGTCCGAGACCGCCCCGATCCGCTCGGGACCGGCGAATTGGTCCTCGCCTCCGATTCCCTGAACGGGCAAAACCCCGATGGCCAGACCAAGGGCAAGGACGGCCCGCGAAGGACGGCCGCGGGGGCGGAACTTTCCAATCATCGCCTTGGTTCCTGCAGAGAGTAGATGTGAAGTCCGCAGTCATGTGGTCTCGTCCGAACCACTCGCCGACGATCAAGGACTTCCTGGGGGAAGCTGAGGTTGCCTGTTCTGGTTCATCCACCAAGTCCCCAGATCCGGGGGCTGCAAACCCTGGATCGGCCGATCCGGGTGGTAGCTGTCCGTCCATTCGATGAATTTCACATCCGACACTCCACTCTTCGTACCTGGCGCGTTGGGGGTCGGATTCGCTGGATTGCCAGGTAACGCCGGGAGATAGTCATAACTACCTTGAGCGTTCATGCCCACGGGCCCATTCAGGCTGAAGTCAATCCTGCTCAACGCGACCCAGATACCATTATCCGGGCGGAACACAAGGTAAGTCTGAAACGCATCAGTCATCTTGATAGTGTTCCACGGTGCCTGCAGCGGCAGCCAGCTCAGGTACGGTGAGTCCGGGATAATTCCGGCCGGAGCGGTGCCGTATGTGTAGTTGGCTGGAGGAACCTGGGCGTTTTGAGAGCCAGCGGACACGGATGCGCCGCCATAGCCGACAATGAAAACATTCCCGGGTTGTTGAACGTAAAGATTCAAATCAGGAGCGGGATCGAGAACAAAGCCGCTAGTTTGCTTGGAGTAAGGGCACCCGGCATCGTTCAGGACGGTGACTGTTCGGCTGGAATTAATCAATTGAATGAAATTGAACTGACTGTTCAGTAGAGGGATGTTAGCGGTGCTGACAACGGCCGAAAATTTCATTCCGGGATCATTCGCGCCAGCCCCTAGATGGATGCCATTGTATGTATTAACATACTCATGGGTGTGCTATCCCTTCTCTAATGACTTGTAGTCGAGGCCGAACGAGCCGACCGTCGGCTTGGAGATATCGACCGTCACCTGCTTGGTGCCGATGTCTCCGTCGAGGTAGGTAGCCTTGTCGGTCACGGTGTGGGACCGGGCCTGTTCGTCCCAGTAGAAGCCGAAGTAGTTCGTCGTCGAGCCGAACGCGTTCTGGGTGACGCTGCCGGGCAGCCGGACAGTTTCGCCGTGCGGCACGGAATAGCTCTGGCTCTGGATGCCGCCGTCGATCTGGTATTCCACGGACTGGAGCATCTCTCCGAATGGGGCGTCGACGAGGATCGCGACGTTCGCGCCGACGACGGATTGCCAGCCGGGGTTCTGGATGACGCCGCCCCCGCTGAACGTGACCTCCGGGGGTGGCCCCTCGCCACCACCTCCCGAGCCGCCGGAACCGCCCGAGCCGCCGGAGTCGCCACCACCGCCGGAGCCGCCCGAGAGGGGGGAGCCGGTGGGATCGAGCTGGCCCAGGGACGGGTGGAACGTCACATCGTCGCCGTTTGAGGCGGTCGACGGTGGGGCGAGGCTCAGCGGGCGAATTCCAGGCGGTTGGGTCGGCGCGGCGTGGGACGCGGCGCCGCTCGTGCTCGCGCGCCGCCGTGGTGGGGGACGGACTGGGGCGACGCAGTTGCCGACGCATCGCCCCGGCCCCCGGCGTCGAGGCCCCGGACGATCCGCCCCGCGGGTGCCCCGACGAGCCGCGCCGTGTCGATCGCGGCCGTGGCCGTCGGATCGACCGTCGCGCCCGAACGACCGGGGCCGCATCCCGGCCCCGACCGGCGTTCCAGCCGGTCGTTGCCGAAGGGCGGCCCGGGGGTTCCCCGAAATCCCCGCCCCGGAGGTTGCGATGCGCGCCGTGACCGGGGCCGAGAGCGCTTGCGAGGCGGTGTCGGCCGCGCGCCGCTCCGGTTGGCGATCCCCTCCCTCCCCGAGCCGCCGTTGGGCCGCGATCGCGCCCGTGCCCGCCGCCCCCGAGAGGACGGACAGGCCACTCAGGCTGGAAACCGTGTTGCGGGCCTCCAGGGCCTCATTCACGGGACGTAACGTGCGCCGCTTGCGGGGGGGGGGTGGGGGGGGTACGCATATGTTGTTGTCTCTCAGGCCGGCTCGATCGCGAGCCGGATCGTGGGCGAGGAGATGAGACGAAGCGCGACGAGTTCGGGCCCGAACCGGGAAGACCGTGAACCGGAGGTCGGTCAGAGTGGATCAACTTCGACCATGAGGCTTGGGAAGGATCGTAGTGACTCCCGGGCTCGCACGTAAGTTCATTATTTCGAACCGAGATTGTACGGATTGTAGGGGCTTGGCGGCTCTCAGCGTGGCGGGGTGCCTTCGCGTGGAATCGGCTTGACCGGCGAGACGACCTTCTCTACGATCCGCCCGCTCGTGCGGGGTTGCCGTCGAACCGACCACGACCGCGGTCCTGATCGTGACGACTTAACGGTCCACTTGCTGGAACCGATCATGCGCATCGTTCTCGCCTCGTCCACCATCGTCGCCGTGGTGGCGGCACTCTGGCTCGGATACCTCAGCCAGAACAACCGCCTGGTCTGGGACCACTTCGACGTGGTCAAGCCGGGCTTTCTCTACCGCAGCGGCCAGCTCGACCCCGACCAGCTCGAAGCGGCCGTCAAAACGTACGGCATCCGGACGGTCGTTAGCTTCCAGGTGGCCGGCGAGGGCGTCGAGAACGAGCGCGCGGTCGCCGAGTCGCTGGGCGTCGACTTCATGAACCTGCCGATGTCCGGCGACGGCGCGGGGCGTGAAGTCCAGTTCCGAGAAGTCTTGAAGGCGATCGACGACCCCGACCTGCGCTCCCGTCCTCGTGCATTGTGCGCGGGGGACCTGCCGGACGGGCGCGTCCGTGGGACTGTACCGTCTCGAACGCGACGGTTGGACGATCGAGGACGTGGCCGCCGAGATGAAGCGACAGGCGTATCGCGACGGCTGGCTGCCCGGCTACGTCTATGAGATGGTCAAGGAGAAACCGTTCGATGAGCGCTACCACCCCGCCATCCGGCTCGATCAGAATCTCGAACACGGGCCTGTCCACCCCGACGGAGGGACCGGGGAGCGAGCCGTCCTCGAACGTCACCCCCACGACGCCTGAGTCCGCGCTCTTTCGACGGGTCCGGCTCGACCCCAACGGAACGGCGGCCACGATCCACCCTGGAATCGCGGTTTTGCTGTGGGCGGTCCTCGCCGGGGGGTTCGTTCTCATCGGTGGCGGGAACCTCGATCCCGGTCCCGACGATGTGCGCCTGGGCCTTGCGGCCGGTGAGGGCCTCGGCCCGTTCGGCCAGGTCTACGGCGGCTGGGACCCATCGCTCTGGCCGGTTCGGGTGCTCGCGTCCCAGGTCTGGGCCTGGGGTGAGGGCGGAACCCCGACCACGGCGTCGATCCGCTGGCCGGTCGCGATCGCCGGCCTGCTTATGGGCCTGGCCCTGACGTTGCGCATGGGTCGTGCGCTGGGCCGCCGGGCAGGTTTGCTCACCGCGTTGTGCCTGTTCGGGTCGGTCGGGTTGATGCAACGCACGGCCGGTGTCGGGCTCGATCTGGTCACCGGCCTCACGATCGTGCTCGCCCTGGACCGGATCATCAACCGAGGTTCGGACTGGTTGGCCGGTTTCTGGGCGTCTCTGGCGGTTCTCTCCGGCGGCTGGCCGGCGTTTCTGATGATCGGCCTCCCCATCCTGATCCTCGGGCGTCCCGGGAAGTCCCTCTCCCACCGACTGCTGTTCCCTCCACTGGCCGCCTTCGTGGCGTGGTCGGTCTGGGCCATCACGTCGGCGTCTGTGGAAGCCTGGGGCGCGGCACTGGCGTTGCCATTGACCCAGCCGACCGCCTGGGGACTGGTGCCCTCCGTGCTCCTGCTCAGCTTGCCCTGGACACCTTTTGTGGTCCTGGCAGCCTTTCCCTCGGCACGCGCGGGATGGCCGGGGGCCGCTCGTCCGCTCGTGCTGGGCTGGTTGCAGGTGGCCGGCGTCGCCCTGCTCGCCGGCACGTTGATTCCGGGCCTGGCGGTGGTCTCGCGGACGATCGCCCTGCCGGCCCTGGCGGTCGTCGCCGCCGCGGTGATCGATCGAGTCTGTGCCGGTGGTCTCGATCGATCCGCCCGCCGCGCGTTCCTGATCCTCGCCCTGACGACCGTCCTGGCCTGGGGGCTCCTCGCGATCGGGCTCGGCGGATATTTCGTGGCGGCGGTGTCGTACTATCGCGCGGTCTGTCTGGTTCTGGTGATCTCCGGCTACGTCCTGGCGGTCGTCGCCCTGACCAGCGCCTGGAGAGGGAACGCCCGCGCGGTTCTCGGGGCGGTCGTGGCGGTCGCGGTTTGCATCAAGGTGGCCCACTGGGGCGTGTTCGTTCCCGAATGGAACTACCGGGTCGGGCAGGGGGCCTGGGGCCGTGCCATCGGCCAGTGGGTCTTGCCGAACCGACCGATCTACATTGTCACGACCTGGCCACACCACCTGATGTTCCATACCGAGCGGCCGGTTCGCCAGCTCACCAGCGAGGTCGGCCTCAAATACAAGAACCTGCGAACCCCTCAATACGTCCTGCTCCATGAGGCCGAGTTCGACCACTGGCCGGAGCACGCGCCCGAGATCATGAAAATCCGCTCGTTTCAGGATGAGCGTGGGGGAGTACGAGTTCTCGCCCGGACGAAGGGAAGTCTCGGCATCCGGCCACATGCGCCACGCTGGGATGAAACGCGTTCCGAAGAGTGAGTGACCGAGAAAGCTCGGCTCGCACTGAGCCGTCTACCGAGAGGGCACAGTTCTAGCCGAATTCCTCGTTCTTACCGGGAGGGCGAGGCTCCTGCCGAGCCGTCGGGATGGGCGGCTCGGCAGGAGCCTCGCTCTCCCGGCACGCTCGGTCGTCATCGCCGAAGTTTGTACCGGCCTACTCCCGGAACGTCTCTTCCGGACCCGGGAACGCCCCCGAGCGGACATCCTCGGTATAACGAGCGACCGCCTCGCGGGTCACGTTGCCGAGTTCCGCGTAGCGGCGGACGAACCTGGGCTGGAACCCCTGGAACAGACCGAGCATGTCATGGAGGACGAGCACCTGCCCGTCGCAGTGCGGCCCCGCGCCGATGCCGATGGTCGGGATTGTCAACTCCTCCGTGACCCGGGCCGCGATCGGGCCGGGGACGCACTCCAGGACGATCGCGAAGGCGCCGGCCTCGGCCACGGCCCGGGCGTCGTCGAGGATCGCCTCCGCGTCGCGTTGCACCTTGAACCCGCCGAATCGGCGAACCGACTGCGGTGTCAGGCCGACATGACCCATGACCGGGATGTCCACATCGACCAGGGCGCGGATCGTCGCCGCCATGCGACGCCCACCCTCCAGCTTGATCGCGGCGCAGCCCGTTTCCTTCAACATCCTCCCGCCGGCGAGGATCGCCCGCTCGACCGACGGCTGGAAGCTCAGAAACGGCAAGTCGGCGATCACCAGCGCCCGCCTCGTGCCCCGCACCACCATCTCGGCGTGGTAGAGCATCTGGTCGAACGTCACCGGCAGCGTGGTCTCGTGCCCCTGGACGACGGTCCCGAGCGAGTCGCCGACGAGCATGGCATTGATACCCGCCTCGTCGAGCAGGCGGGCCATGCCGTGATCGTAGGCGGTCAGGACGGTGATCTTCCGGCCCTCCGCCTTCCAGCGCGCGAAGTCGGGAATCGTCACGACGTGAGGGGCATCAGCGGGGGGCATCAGGGATCGCTCTCGACGGCGGCCGGTTCGAAGAGGTCGGCCACGAAGACCTCGGGACGGTCGACCAACACAGCATAACGCCGACGTATCGAGGCGTGCAAAGCCAGTCGCTCGTCACCCCCGGCGGCGTCTCCCAGGTCGGCCAGGTAACGAGCCCCCGCGCGGCGGTAGAACTCGACGAGTTGACTGGAAGGTAAGGCCCCGGTCGCGGAATTCCAACTCCAACGCAGTCCTCTCCACTCCCCCGCGGCCCGGCTCGCGGCGCGCTCGCCGAATTCGAGCCGGCATCCTTTCCGGTCGGACTCGTAGATCAACGCCTCGGGCGCGACGATCAGGCCCCCGGGTGCGACATGAACCCGGACCGCCGCCGCGGCGGCCGGCAGAGCGGCCCACTCCGCGGGTGTCTCCCAGGTCGAGGCGGTGATCGTCACGCTCAGGAACGCGAAGGCCGTTCCCGTCGCGGCGGCGCACAACGGCCCGAATTGGCCCTGTCGGCCGATCCTGAGAAGGGCCTTCGCCACGCCGACAGCGATCACCGGTGACAGGGCAAGCCAGTAGTATTCATGGTGCAGCTTGCCGGCGAGCATCAGGAGCATCCCCAGCGCCGACGCCGACCAGATGAGCCAGAGATGCACGGGCCCCCCATCGGGCCGCCCGCCTGGGAGCAGTCCGGCGATCCCCAGCGCGAGCCCAAGCGGGGTAAACACGCGAATGCACAGCGACCATCCCACGACCCTCCAGGTCGAGATGTCAAGCAGCGCGGTCGGGACCAGCGTTTGCAGCCAGATCCGACCATTGTCCGCCGAGGCCAGCGACCCGGCGTCGGTGTTCATAAGGGAGGCGGCATGCGCGTACCACAGGAGAACGGGGACCAGCGTCGAGGCGACAAGGCCCACCTTCCACCAGGGCCGCGTTCGGAGCACCACCAGGACCAACGGCACCAACACGTACGCCGACACGATCTTCAGCGCCAGGCCCATCGACAGGAACACGACACCGGCGACTCGCCACCTCAACGAACGGGTTCCCGCCGCCGACTCCGCTTCGTCCCAGCAACGCAGGCCGGCGACCATTGCACCGAGCATCAAGGCGTCGGGTTGAAACGCACGCCCGTAGCGGATCGTGACCGGTAGAAGGGCGAAGACAACGATGGACAACCACGCAACCGATTCCCCATTCCGACGCCAGGCAAGGCCGAAGAGCCCCCAGGCCGCCAGCGCGATCCCGATCGCGGAGACCGCCCGACCGGTCGGTCCCAGCGCCATGCCCGTCGTTCGCCGCAGGGCGACAACCGCCGTCTCGTAAAGCGGTGGCTCGACGAGAAAGAGATTCGGAAACGGGCCGGTGTCGAGCTGAGGGGCAAGGAACCCGGAGCCGCGTTCCAGGTTGCGGGCGACCATCGCCGTCGGCACCTGTCGGCCGACGTAGTTCTCGACAATCGGCTGGTCGATTCGCCAGGCCCGATGGCCGACGATCAGCAGCAGGAAGGCCCCGAGCAAGGCTCTGGAGCGAATCGAGGCCACGGGGCGACTCCTTTCGTCCCGATCGCAGTCCGGTCATTTGGTCGGCTGGTGCGCGATCGTAGCGTCCCACGCGCTCCCCGGTCAAGGGTCGGCGGTTCCTTAGCGCAGGGTCATTCAGACCTCCGTTACCGGGAAGACGAGGCTCCGGCCAAGCCGTCGGGATGGGCGGCTCGGCCGGAGCCTCGTTTTCCCGAAGCCCGACTCTGGAATGACCCTGAGACCCTGAAGTACGAGACGGTTGCGATTGACAACCGAATGAGACCCGGTATCGTAATCAACCCGAAGAGGAGTGGGGATCGTCCGTGGGCTCCACGGAATCGAGGTTCCCGCCTTTCTCTCGCATCGAGATTCCTCGCGCTTGCATCCTGCTGGTCATCTTTGTCCTGATCGCAGGGGAATCGAGGGGCCGGAACATGGCAAGGATTGCCGAGCATCGCCCCGATACGCTGAGCGTGCTCCACGGGGGTTCGCTGCGTGACGGGCCGCATGGCTCGGGGGCCCATGGTGCCCTCGCGAATTACAGTTCACCGTGCCGGCTCACGCCACCACGGATCGAGGCCGGCTTCGACCTCGTGGTCGCGGATGCCTCCTGGCAATGGACCGAACGACTTTTCGCCCCACTGGCCGATCACGGAATCCGGGTTCTGCTGATCAAGGCGTGCGACTGGCGAACGGCCCTCAGCCAGGGCCGTCCGCTGAGTGACTGGCGCAAGCCTTTGCAACGCCGCGGCGACTGTTTGTGGGAGCAAACGCTCGTCCTGCCTCCAGGTTGGATGAAGACATGCCCGCGGATCGGCATGCGCCCGATCGCCGGTGCCATCCGGCGCTGGCGGGACCGCAACGGCGGCCGGCGGCCCCTCGCGATGGCGATGTCCTACCCGTACTATCTGTATCTGCGCGATCAAGTGCGGCCCGATGCTCTGATCTACTACAACATGGACGATTACACGCTCTACTGGTCGTCTCGACGTCAGGCCACGGTGCGCTCCCTGGAGCGTCGCGCGGTGAACGAGTCGAACCTGTCGGTGTTCTGCGCCGGGCCCGGGCCGAGGAGTTTCGCGACGAGTTGCCGCACGCCGCCCATCGCGTGATCCACCTGCCCCACGGGGCACCCACCGCGTCGCTGGCCTGCGCGCCTCGGTCGCAACCGGCCCCGCCTCCGCCCGATCTCGCAAGCTTGCCCCGACCGCTGCTGGGCTTTGTGGGGTCGTTGGAAGACCGGATCGACTGGAACCTGATCGGTCGCGTGGCGGATCGGTTTCGTGAGGGTTCCGTCATCTTGATCGGGTCGGAGCCCCGACCGGGCCGGCACGGTCCCCGCTCCTGGTACGAGGACTATTCCCGGGCGGTCGCACGGCCGAACGTGCATCGTCTCGGCTGGAGGAACCAGGCGGAGATCGCGAACTACAATGCCGCATTCGATGTGTGTCTGATCCCGTACCAGGTCGATCACCCGTTCAACCGGGCCTCGTGTCCCACCAAGATCATGGACTACATGGCGGTCAGCCGGCCCGTGGTCTCGACGGCGCTGCCGGAATGCCGCCTGTATTCCCACCTCTTCGAGGTCGCCGAGACGTCAGACGACTTCCTCACCGCGATCCAGACGATCGTCGAGAAGGGGTCGGATGATGGGAGGGCTCACCTCCGCCTGGCGCTCGCTCGCGAATGCAGCTGGGAGCGAACGTCCTCGCGCCTGCTGCGCCACATTATCACCCACGCCTTCCCGCGCACCGTGGAACGATCACCGGCACCTTGACGAGCCGTTCCCGATTCGCCTTCCGAGCGGGTTTTCGCTATCCGCCGGCATCCGGTGCCGCCTTCGGCGCGGGGGTGATGGGCGGCCCCGCGGGGCTCCGTACCGGCTTGCTGGGCTGTCGAAACTTGGGGAGTGTCTCGCGGGCGGGGTTCGTGAGGCTATCCACCGCCAGCGACGCCAGGCCCGCGACGAGCAGCATCGTCACCACGCCGATCATCACGGCATGCTGCGGATGGAACCGGAAGATGAGCGTGAAGACCGCGAACCAGACGATCGCCTGGAGCACGGTGTGCGGAATGTCGGACGTCAGCATGGTGTCGAACGAGGATCGGGTCCACGTCAGCATGGCCGCCAGTACGACCGCCCCCCCGGCGACCTTCAGTCCGAAGTTCGGCGTTGCCTCGTCGTAGAGGTAGTTCTGGGCGAACTCCACGACGATGTAACAGATGACGAACAGGACGACCCAGTAGATCAGGAAGGGCCACAGAATCTGACCGATCGACATGGCGAAGGCCCTTGTTGAGGTGGCGGACCAGGCGATGATTGCGGACCGCCTGGAGATCGGAGCCTCACAAGGTTTTGAGCATACCACTCCGGGCCGCGATCCACCACCGTCGGCTGGCGGTCCCGGGTTCGCCTGGTAGGATAGGGCGCAACGTCTGTGATTCGGAGCCTGGTCCCTACCTACTCCCGCCCCGCGAGCGCCGCCATGATTCGCATCAGTGCCTTCGCCGACGAGATCTCGGCCGATCCCGTCGAGCAGATCGATGTTCTGGAGCGCAACGGAGTCCACCACATCGAGTTTCGCTCGATCCACGGGACGAACGTCCTCGACCTCTCCGAACCTCAGCACGAGGAGTTCCGCGCCCTGCTACGCGACCGCGGCGTCTCCCTGAGCGCGATCGGTTCCCCGATTGGCAAGATCCAGATCAACGACCCTTTCGAGCCGCACCTCGAACGGTTCGAGAAGGCGATGGACCTGGCCGACTTCTACGGCACCCCGAACATTCGCATCTTCAGCTATTACATCCCGAAGGGGGCCGATCCGGGCCAGTTCCGCGACGAGGTCATGAAGCGGATGGCGGCCAAGGCCGAGCGGGCGGCCGCCCGGAACATCCGGCTCGTGCTCGAAAACGAGAAGGGCATTTATGGCGACACCGCCGCGCGGGTGCTCGACATCATGAACACCGTCAACTCCCGCGGCCTCGGCCACGCCTTCGACCCGGCGAACTACCTGGAGGTCGATCAGCCGATCAACGAGGCGTGGGATCTGCTCAAGGACCGCGTCATCCACTTCCACGTCAAGGATTACGACACCAAGACTCAGAAAAACGTCCCCGCCGACCGCGGCGAAGGGCAGATCGGCCGCCTGCTCGCCGAACTGGCCGCCGAGGGCTACGACGGCTTCGCCGTCCTCGAACCGCATCTGGTCGTCGCCGAAAAGAGTTATGGCTTCACCGGCCCCGAACGGTTCGGCGAGGCCGCCACGGCCCTGAAGTCCGAACTCAGCAAGCGGCAGGTGGCCTTCGTGTGAGATCACCCCCAAGGCTCCGCGAAGGGAAATGGTTACGATCCACGGTGGCGAGGTGGTCGTCCTGCCCCGGGATGATTGACCGGCCTCCGTCCGGCCCCCTAAACTGCGTCTCGTCTCCCAACCGCGAGCTCACGACCGCTCGCTCTCACGTTCAAGCCCGAGCCTGGAGATCATCGAGATGAGCCGCCATCACATCGATCGTCGATCCTTTCTGAAGGGGACACTCGCGGCCGGCGCCGCCCTGAGCCTCGGCGTTCGCCCATCCTGGGCGGCCCTTGCCGACGTCACCGGCAGCCCGGACCGGGCAAGATCGGCGACTTCAAGATCTCGCTGGCCGAGTGGTCGCTCCACAAGCGGTTACTTCGAGAGCGGTGACCCGGCCAAGGCCAACCTCGGCTTCCCGGCGGACGCCCGCGAAGGAATTCGGGATCGAGGCGGTCGAGTACGTCAACCAGTTCTTCATGGACAAGGCCCGCGACGAGGCGTATCTGAAGCAACTCAAGCAGAACGCCGAGGACAACGGCGTCACCAACGTCCTGATCATGATCGACCGCGAAGGGGAGCTCAGCGACGCCGACATGGCCAAGCGCAATCTGGCAGTCGAGAACCACAAGAAGTGGGTCGATGCCGCGGCGATGCTCGGCTGCCACGCCATCCGCGTCAACACCGGCGGAAACTACAGCGCGACCAACACCGAAGCGGCGGCCGAGGGATGTTCGGCCCTGGCCGAGTATGGGAAGTCGAAGGACATCGCCATCATCTGCGAGAACCACGGCGGACCGTCGAGCGACCCCGACGCCCTGCTGGCCCTGATCAAGGCCGTCGGCATGGAGAACTTCGGCACCTTGCCCGACTTCGGCAACTTCCCGACCGAAGGGCCGCGCGAGGAGCACACGTATTCCATCGACATCTACGACGCCATCGCCCGCATGATGCCCTTCGCCAAGGGCGTCTCCGCCAAGAGCTACGATTTCGACGACAAGGGTCGTGAAACCGTCCTGGATTACCCCCGCATCCTCAAGATCGTTACCGACGCCGGATATCACGGCCACGTCGGCATCGAGTACGAGGGCAGCCGGCTCTCCGAGGCCGACGGCATCAAGGCCACCAGGGCCCTGCTTGAATCGCTCCGAGGCGCATCGTACGAGCCGTCGAAGGGCTGAGGCCCGTGAGGGTTCCGTCAACGCGACGCAACGGCCCCGGGCACCTTCGGAATCCTGGTGCCCGGGGCAATGCCAGGCTATTGAACGGAGTCGAGGTGTGGCCCTGTAGGCCCGGGCGACCTTGACCGAAATGTCTGGCCCCTTTATGGTACGCGTCGGATCACTGGTGCCCGAGGGATGGAACCCATGGGGATCGACCGAACCCACATCCTGGTCCTCAACTACAACGGTCTCGAGCTGTTGAAGGAGTGCCTTCCTTCGGTCGTCCGGGCCGCCGGGCTGTCGGCCGTCCGCTGCCCCGTGACCGTGGTCGACAATGGTTCGACTGACAGCTCGATTGCGTATCTGGAGCGCGAATGGCCGGATGTCGGGATCATGCGGGAGCCGAATCGCGGCCTGGCCTCGTTCAACCATGTACTTGCTCGCCTGGATGAGCCGGCGGTCCTCTTGCTGAACAATGACGTCAAGCTCGACGAGGATGCCGTGAGGCCCCTGATCGCGGCCCTCGACCGGAACGACGATGCGATCTTCGCCGCGCCGAAGTGCTGGAATTTCGACGGCACGCAATATGAGGGCATGCGTACTCGCGTCCGAAGCCGTTATGGCCTCGTCCAGGGCCTGTGCCGCGTTCCGGGGCACGAGGCGACGATCGACACGGCGGACCTGACGGCGTCCGCCGGCCCGGTCCTCGCTGTCCATCGAGAGCGGTTTCTCGCCCTGGGCGGTTACGATCCTCTCTACTTCCCGGGACGCATCGAGGACCTGGACCTCGGCTTCCGCGCCTGGATGGCCGGCTGGCGGGGATACTACGTCCCGGAGTCGCTCGCGTTCCACCAGGGCATGGGCTCCTTCGAGCCGGCGTTCGGCCGTCGGGGTTGCGACCGGCTCGCCACCCGCAATACCTTGCTCTTCGCCTGGAAGAACCTCCGAGGCACGAGGCTGGCGGCGCACCTCGTCTGGCTGGCGGTTCGACTCCTGTATTCGTTCGGATCGGGACGGCTCGGCTTTCTCCTGTCGACGGGTGACGCTGTTGTTCGTCTGGGTGATGGCGCTGAAGGCCCGGCAGCGAGGCAACGCAACGCGACAGGACTGGGCTCGTCGACAAGAAGCGTTCTTCCATCAGTTCCAGTTCTGAATTCGCGGGTCCGTGTTCCCGTTTCGACGGGAACGCACCTCGGGCAGTTGCGGCGCAAGGAGGCGCCTCCATGAACCGCAAGGGGCGGCACAATCTGGCCATCGACGCACGACCCCGAGGAGCGGAGGGACCGCTCGCGGAGGCCATCGTGCGGGGTCGTCCCGTGCTGGTCCACCTGGTCGACTGGCGCGCGAATTGTCGCCCGACAGGGTGACGATCCACGCGAGCCTTGAGGACCGTGCTCGGATCGAGGCCCTGGCCAACGCGAACGCCAACGGTCAACCGGCGTGCGACGTTTCGATCGACCCACCGCCGCCCGGGTGTCTCGACCTTGCGTACCGACCGCCTCTACGATCCGTCGCGACTCCGACGACTCCTGCGCCGGGGGGGAGATCCGGAGCAGGCCGTCCGCTGGCGGATCGATGCCCCGGAACGCCTGGCCATCGCCGACGAGGAATGTCTCCGGCGTGACACCTATCAACCGCTCGGTCGCTACTGGGCCCTGGCCCCGGCGCTGGCTGGCTCGGCGACTCCAACCTACCGCTGTTCGTCCGAACGGCGTCACCCTGGCATCCGGCGCCCTGGTCCTGCTGGCCGCCGGCCTCATCGCGTTACGTCCCGACGTCGACCTCGTCGTTCACCTCGCGACGGCGTTTTGCCTGGCGCTGGCGTTGGTCCTGGACACCGCCGACGGCCATCTCGCCCGGCTCCAGGGGACGTCCTCCGACTTCGGCCGCTGGCTCGACGCGAACCTGGACGAGTGCGGCGACATGCTCCTCCACGCGGCGGTCGCCTGGAGCGTGTTCGTGAGGACGGATCAACCCGCCTGGCTCCTGCTCGGCATGCTGTACGGGATGGGGAAATACGTCTTCTTCGTCGGCAACGAGACGTGGCCCGCAAAGGGGCACGACTCCACCGATTTCCGGACACGATCTTCCTTCCACGCGTGTGCTCCCGTCGAAACGGTCCGGACGTTGGCCCACTGGATTGGCCACGCCGACATCCGGCTGCATCTCTGGATCGTGCTGGCGGCGCTGAGGGTGCCTCGAACTCGAACTCATCGTTTACGCCGCATATTTCCCGACTCGGGCGCTGGCGGGGGCGATCCGCAAGAGAAAGGCGGGGGCCTGTGGCTGACACGACGATCTCGGCGTTGATCCTCGCGCGTGACGAGGCGAGCAATCTCCCGAACTGCGTCGCATCCCTGCGCTGGGTCGACGAGGTCGTGATCGTCGTGGACCCCGCCAGCAGCGACGAGACAGAGACTGTTGCGCATCGAATCGCCGACCGGGTCGTCGTCCGTCCGTTCGACGACTTCGCCCAGCAGCGTAACGCGGGGCTTGAGACGATCCGTGGTGACTGGGTGTTCTCCGTCGATGCCGATGAGCGGTCGTCTCCCGAGCAGGCCGCCGAGGTCCGCCACCACATCGCGCATGCACCGCATCGGTGCGTTGGCTACCGCGTCCCGATTCGCAGCGAGATCCTCGGTCGACGGTTCTCCTACTCCGGGACGCAGAACGATCGCCCCCTACGGCTGTTTCGACGCGATCGCGGACGATGGGTGGGCGATGTTCACGAGACGGTCGAGATCCTCGGCCCGGTCGGTCAGCTTCGGAACCCGCTGTCACACCGCACTCTCGCCGACATGCGGACCTTCCTGCGAAAAGTTGAGTGCTACACCGCGCTCGAAGCGTCGCGATTGCACCGGGAGGGCCGACCTCCCCGCATGGTCGACCTGACCCTTCGGCCGCTCTGGACCTTCCTGAAACTCTACCTCGGCAAGCAGGGCTTCCGCGACGGGCTGGAAGGGTTCATGTTCTGCACGCTCTCCGGGATGTCCGTCGGTGTTCGTTCCTGGAAACAACGCGAACTGGCCCGACGCGGCGGGGGGGCGGCATGAGGACTTGCTCGGCCTCGTTACACGAGGCGTACGTCCGCGCCCGGTTCGATTCGCTTCATCAGCGGTTCAAGGACCAAGTCCGCGCCGATGACGTCCGCCTGCGTGGCCTCCTCGACGCCCTGGGGCCGGTCGCCGGCCGTCGCATCCTCGACCTCGGTTGCGGCAAGGGACGGTTCGCCAGTCGCCTTCGCGACCTGGGCGCCGAGGTCGTGGGGCTCGATCCCTCTCACGACATGATTGCGTGCGCGACCGGTTTCCCGAGGGCGCGTGGTTCCGGACGTCGCACGCCGTTCCCGGACAATCTCTTCGATGCCGCGATCGCCGTGGAGGTGTTCGAGCATCTCGAATCGCCCGATCCGGTCCTGATCGAGCTGCGCCGGGTCCTTCGTCCGGGAGGCACTCTGGCGATCATCGACAAAAATGCGGGTGCTCTTGATGCCCGACGCCCCTGGCTACCCAGCCTGCTCCTGAAGTCGATCGACCAGCGCCGGGGCGCTGGATGTATCCGCCCGGTTCGCCGGTCGTGGAGCGCTGGTTCTGGCCCGGTCGACTGAGCCGCCGGATCGGCCGGCGGTTCGAGAACGTCTCGGTGGAGTTCCTGATCCAGCCTGTCGAAGCCGAGTCGGCCATCTTCCGTCACGTTCCCCGGGTGCGACTTCTCGCACTCTGGAAGGCCCATAAGCCGGAGGCTCGTGATGGATAACCTGGCGCTTCCCTCGCTGCCATTACTGCTCTGGGACACACCTCCGGGCCTGGAGATGATCCTGGCTCAGGAGGGGGTTCCCTTCTCGAAAATCCGGTCGCCCCATCCCCTCGCGTTCGGCGGAGGTCGATTCGTCCTCTACGATGGGCGTCAGCTTCCCCGCGCGCGGGTCAAGTCGGTGCTGTCGCCACGCCATGTCGCCATCGACATCAATCTGTTGCGGGAAGGGGAACCCGAAGACCCCTTCGCGCTTTTGCTCGACACGTCCGCCGCGCCGTTGTCATGGAACATCGCCGGGCTCCAGCTCAAGGAGCGGGTTGGCCGGATCTCGAGGGCAGCACTGCGGATTCGGCTGCTGGGGCGACTGAGGGCGTTGGTAACCCGTTCGGGCGGTCTTTGGGCGCGGCTCGGGGTGTATCCCTTCCCGTATCGTTCGGCATTCAACTTCCGGGTGGACCTCGACGAGCCCTATCCGGACGATTATGCGCGGTTCGCACGGATGCGGCGTCCCCTGGCCGATTGCACCACCCACTTCGTCAACACCCACGCCTACGGACGATTCCCCGAGGTGCTCGCCGACCTTCGGAAATACGACACACAGTCGCACGCCCACTTCCATGTCATCTACCGGACCATCGCGGAGAACCGGCGGAACCTGGAGCGTGCTCAACGCCTCCTCAACGAATCCGGTTTCCCGACAATCGGGTTCGCGGCACCGGGTGGTCGCTGGAACCCGGGCCTGGACCGCGTGCTGGAAGACCTCGGCTACCCCTACTCCTCGGACTTCCAGGTTGGTCACGATGACCTGCCGTTCTTCCCCTGGCGCGGAAATCGGTTCTCGCGCGTGCTGCAGGTGCCGATCCATCCGGTCTGCGAGGGGCTGTTCCTGGAAGCGGGCCTCGACCATCCCTGGCCGATCGCCGACTATCTCGTTTCCGTCGTGCAATCGAAACGGCTCGCGGGTGAGCCGGCGTTCGTCTACGGGCACCCCGAACGACGGCTCGCCCGCTTTCCCGAGGTTCTCTCCGCGGTCGCCTCGGCGTCGCAGGCGAGTCGTTCATGTGGCGCGTCACCTTGACTGAATTCGCCCGCTGGTGGCGCTGGCGGAGCGACCGACGCTGGTCGGTCCTCACTCGACGGGCCCGGCCTGTTCGAGGTCCAGTTCGAGGACTGGGACACCGCCTACCCGCTTTGCATCGAGGTTCAGCGCGGTGAGCATGTCGCCACCATCCCCATTCGGTCGGCCCGGGAGACCGTCCGATGGCGGGGCTCGCGTACGAGCGGCGCCGGATTCGCGCGGACCTGCCGGCCCCTACACTCGCCCCGCAACCCTGGAGCCTGAAATCCGCCCTGCGGTCGGCGCCTGGACTGGGAAACGGTGACGCCGATCGAAGAACTTCACGAGGGGTCCTTCCGAGGCCGCTGGAAGAAACGCCTTCGCCGCTGGCAATCGGGCAGGGGGCGCCGATGAACAGGGAATTGCGAATCCTCAGTGGAAGGAACCCGTCCGACCGGCACCGAGACGCCGAGGACTCCGCGGTCGATGATCGCCGGGGGCCTCATCCGATCAATCCGGTTGAGTCTCGGAGACCTCCCCCGCGACCACACGTTTCCTGGGAACGGATCGACGCGGCGCGCGTTGCCGACCGACCGACTGAGACTCCTAGCAGCGAACAGTCGCCAACACTCGACACGCCGGCTCACGACTCCGTCGGGCGCGGCGCAACGCCACGAGAGACTGTCGCGACACCAACGGTGATCGCCGACTGGCTTGCGGAAGCCTGGGGCCGATGCCCCGAGGGGCAATCCTGGTCCACGCCCCGTCCTCGGCATTTCAGGCGCCGGGAGGTGGCGAGAACCAGCTCCTACAGACGGCCTGCCATCTGGGTGACCTCGGGCTCGGGTTCGGCCTTCTGCCCTGGACCGATCGCCCTCGGCGGATGCCCGTCTGCTCCACCTCTTCGGCATGTCTCACGAGGGCCTGCCGCTCGCGCGGATCGCCCGATCGAGCAATATCCCGATCGTCCTGTCGCCGATCTGCTGGCTGGAACGTCGGATCGCTGCGTGTCTCCCGGAGGGGTGGGCCGTGGCGGACCGCGACCTGGCCTCGTTCGTCAGCCCGCTCGTTTCGCCGTTACCGTTCGGTTGGCGTCATGAGTTGCTCTCTCTCGCCGACGCGTGCTTGCCGA
This sequence comes from uncultured Isosphaeraceae bacterium, assembly GCA_963779675.1. Lineage (GTDB taxonomy): Bacteria > Planctomycetota > Planctomycetia > Isosphaerales > Isosphaeraceae > CAVZZM01. The sequence goes on along the minus strand of CAVZZM010000003.1, from coordinate 957,196 downwards.
ACTCGGACGCCGAGGCTCGTCAGCTCGTACGCCTCTACGGTGCCGACCGCGGCCGCGATCCGACGTCGTGCCGAACGGTGTTGATCCGAGATTCGCCATCCGCCACGCCCGACCTATTCCGGTCACGGTACGGGCACGACGACTTTGTTCTCTACGTCGGTCGAGTGGAGCCTCGGAAGAATCTCCTGGGTTTGATCCGCGCCGTGAAGGCCCTCGGTCGGCCGCTTGTCGTGGTCGGCGACGATGGTCCCCGGACACGACCCTTACGGGGAATCGTGCCGCACGCGAGGGCCGTGGCCTCGTCCGCTGGCTGGAGGGGTGGACCACACCGACCCTTTGCTCGGCTCCGCCTACGCGGCGGCCCGTGTCTTCGGGTTGCCAAGCCGGTTCGAGACGCCCGGCCTGGCGGCCCTTGAGGCCGGGCTCGCCGGCTGCGCCGTCGTGATCACGCCCCACGGCTCGACCCGGTGAGTACTTCGGCGACCGCGTCCAGTATGCGCGGCCCGATCGTCCGCGGCAAATCGTGCGGCGCGGTGGCCGTGGCCTGGGAGCGTGGTCCCGACCCGGAACTGGCCTCCCAGATCGCATCACATTACCCTGGTCCGAAGTGGCTCGCAGGACCGCATTGGTCTATGATCAGGTCGCCCCGTGAGATCCGCCCCGTGCCGGTTCGTCGATACCGCTACAGCAAGCTGCGGTGGCGGATCCTCGTGCGCCTGCTGGACGCCGTCGGCAGGTCCTGCTCATGGTGGTCTGGCGGCTGTTCCACGCAGCCCCTCGCAGTCGATCCGCCCCGGCGCATCCTGCTGGTTCAGATCGACCACCTCGGCGATGCCGTGCTGTCGAGCCCGCTGCTGCCTCGGTTGCGTTCGGCCTACCCGGACGCGCGCATCGACGTGCTCGCCTCGCCGAGCAACCGGGCCGTCTTCGAGGCCATCCCGTCCGTCGACAGTATCCTGGTCGCCGACAAGAACTGGTTTGAACGCAGCCCGGGCGGCTGGGCGTTATTGTCCGCAGTCTGGGGCTCGGCTTCCGGCTGCGACGCGGCCGCTATGATCTCGGCATCGACGTTCGCGGGGACGTGCTCACGGTCCGTGATGCTCGCCCTGGCGGGCATCCCCCGACGGCTCGGCTGGGCGATGGGCGGCGGGGCGTTTCTCCTGACTGACGTCGCGGAGCTGGGTCCCCGACCGTCACGAAGTCGATTCGCGGCTCTCGCTGCTCGATCGTCTCGGCCTACCCACGGATGGCCCCGTGATGGTCGAGGTCCATCCAGCCGACCGTGACCGGGCACGCATCAACCACCTTCTGCGAAGGGCGTGGAACGGGAACGAGACACGTTTACGCGCGTCGAGCCCTCGAGTGCTCGTCAGCCTCTCTGGTGCCGCGACGACGACACGGGATAGCCGCGATCCGATCACTTCCGACGACGCGACCGAGGCGGATCGGCTCCATGCGGGGCGGTTCGGTTCGGGAGCACCGCTGATGGCTGTCCACCTTGGGGCGGGCACCGCCGCGAAGCGGTGGCCGATCGCCCACTGGAACACCTTGATCGGCCGCTTCCTCGACGACGGCTGGCGTATCGTGGTCATCGGGGGAGCGGACGACCTGCATGCCTCGAACGCCCTGCAACGACACGAAAACCTGTGCGACTGGACGGGCCGACTCGCCGTCTCCGAGACGGTGGCGCTGCTCGAGCGGGTCGACTTCTTCGTCGGTGCCGATTCCGGCCCGGCCCACCTGGCGGCCTGCGCCGGGTCCCGTCCGTCATCCTGTTCAGCGGAACCAACCGGCATTGCCAGTGGCGACCCTGGTCGCGCCGGGCGCTGGTGCTCCGCGCGACGGTCCCCTGCCGGCCTTGCCATCAGAAGGTCTGTCCTCTGGCGAACCACCCGTGCATGACCGGCCTCGATCCTGACCGCGTCTATCGGTCGTTCCGGCGCTGGTGGTCACGCATGCATAACGCGGAGTCTCCGCATGCCCCGCTCTGAGGAACGATCTTCGGGTCCGGGCCCTCGCTTTCGCCCCGAGCCCGAGAAACCGATTCCTGCCGGTAGACGGCCGATGCCTCCTCGTCCTGGCGTGGGCCCTCGTCGTCATGGCCTTGTACGCGCGGACGTACCTCTCCGCCAAGGCCCCCGAGGTCTGGAAGCAGATCGAACCATCCGTTGCGGCATGGCCCTCCGCATCGAAATGACGCGTTCACGATCGCTCATGCGGTACGCTCATCAGCCGCTCCGGCGTGGTGACAATACAGGCGGTTTCGTGTCTACTGGCTAAACGAAATCCACCCGAGACGAGCGACCCCTCAAGCGAGCGAGACGATGCAATACCGCACGTTCGGCCGGACCGGATGGCAGGTCAGCGAGATCGGCTATGGCATGTGGGGCATGGCGGGATGGACGGGCTCCGATGATGCTGAATCCGAGGGTTCGCTCGATCTCGCGGTCGAACAGGGATGCAACTTCTTCGATACCGCCTGGGGCTACGGCTCGGGACACAGCGAGCGACTGCTCGGGGAACTTGTCCGTCGCCACCCGGACAGGACGCTCTTCATCGCCACGAAGGTCCCTCCCAGAAATTTCACCTGGCCCTCACGCCGCGAATTCACGCTCGACGACTGCTTTCCTCCCGAACACATCCAGGAGTACGCGGAAAAGAGCCTCGAAAACCTCGGTTTGCCGCACATTGACCTCTTGCAGTTTCACGTCTGGGAAGATGCCTGGGCGCGCGACGAGCGCTGGCAGCGTGCGATGTCGGACCTCAAAGAACAGGGGTACATCCGGGCCATCGGGGTCAGTGTCAACCGCTGGGAACCCTGGAACGCTCTGGAGACATTGCGGACCGGCCTCGTTGATGCCGTCCAGGTGATCTACAATATTTTCGATCAAGCCCCCCAGGACGAACTCTTGCCGCTCTGCCGGGAACGCGACATCGCGGTCATCGCGCGGGTTCCCTTCGACGAGGGCACCCTGACGGGCAAACTCACCAGGGATGCGACGTGGCCAGAAGGGGACTGGCGTAACACGTATTTCGTCCCCGAGAACCTCAACGCGAGCGTCGATCGAGCCGATGCCCTCAAGCCGCTCGTCCCCCAGGGGATGACCATGCCAGAAATGGCCCTGCGCTGGATCCTCGCAGAGCCGACCGTCTCCACGATCATCCCGGGCATGAGAAAGCCCGCACACGTGCTGGCGAACCTGGACGTCAGCGACGGCCGGTTCCTCGACGCCTCTCTCCTGGAGTCACTGCGCTCCCACCGCTGGGATCGGTCGCCGACCGAGTGGTCCCAGTGACCCGTTTCGATCCTTCGGATCACGAGACGACACGCACCCGAATCCTCCCCGGTCCCGGCTCTCAGCTCGGGACCGGGGGTGCCCATTCGATCTCAACGGCCTCTTGAGACGCGGAACGCCGACCAGGCTTCAGGTCTGGCCGTAGACATACGATTTGAGGTGATTGTTCTCGGTCTCGACGCTCTCGTACATGGCCTTGATCAGGTCGCCGACCGAGACGACCCCCACCAGCAACCCCTTGTCGAGGACGGGCAACTGGCCGACCCGGTGCCGGCTGATCTTGCCCATCACGTCGTGAACGGAATCCTGAGTGCCGCAGGTGATCGGGTCGCGTGTCATCCGCTGGCTGATGTGCTGTCGGTGGAACGATTCGCAGTCCTCGTGGAGCCCGAACAGAACGTCGCGCTCCGAGAAGATGCCGACGATCCGCCCTTCCGAATCGACCACCGGGAGCGAGCCGATGTTGTGCTCGACGAACAGTGCGAGCGCATCCCGGACGGTCGCTTCGGGGTCAATCTGAATGACGTCACGGCCCTTTGCCTTCAGGACATCGCGTACGAGCATGAGGTGCCTCCCCGCCCGAATGGGCGTCCCCGAACCGAGAAGAATCGTTCGAGGTCATGGTCAGGTTGTGACGTGAGACGGCGAACTACCAGGTTCATCGTGGCACCGATGAACCGGAAAAGCAAAACAAAAAGGGCAACGCCCCGCAAATCCTTGTGGCGACCGAACATCATTCAATAAGCATGGTTACGACCGGGGGTCGAGGGAGTGGTTTGTCGCGACCGCCTCGCGAGGCTCTCTCTTGCCTGACGGGAACGGCGGCTTGATTTCGAATTATCTTTTTCGCGAGGGGATTGGGCTCCCGCTCACACGACGATGTGCGCGCGATCAGAGTGATCGCCAGGACCGGAACGGTCGACGTCGGAAGGATCCAGGTGGATCGGGGAACTCTCACCGGCTCCGCCGCGCCGGGGATCGACACCGGCACCGAAACCAGAGACGCGACCCCCGTCGCCCGGCTCGTTCCGCTGCCCTCGGATGCGTACCGGGTGGCCGCCGCTGGTCCACGCCCCGAGCACGCCGAGACGCACCAGGGCCGGGATCGGGGCCTGGAGCGGAACATCGGCGAGATTGCCCGGCGTGCCGAACTGGACGATCCGCACGCCCCCCTGAGACGCCGGAATGAACGACCCGTCCGCGTTCATTAGCCGAATGACGTACTGCGCCGTCGCCTTTCGAAACACGGCGTAGTCGGTGACGCCGTTGCCGTCGTAATCGCCGGGGATGGGAATGTCAGCCAGGTTGCCCGGCGTGCCGAACTGAACGATCCGCACGCCCCCCTGCGACGCCGGGATGAACGAGCCGTCCGCGTTCATCAGCCGGATGATGTACTGCGCGGTGGCGACCCGGAAGAGGGCGTAGTCGGTGACACCATTGCCGTCGTAATCGCCAGGGATGGGGATGTCGGCGAGGTTCCCCGGCGTGCCGAACTGGACGATCCGCACGCCCCCCTGCGCCGCCGGGATGAACGAACCGTCGGCGTTCATCAGCCGGATGATGTACTGCGCGGTGGCGACCCGGAAGAGGGCGTAGTCGGTGACACCGTTGCCGTCGTAATCGCCGGGGATGGGGATGTCGGCGAGGTTGCCCGGGGTGCCGAACTGGACGATCCGCACGCCCCCCTGCGCCGCCGGGATGAACGAACCGTCCGCGTTCATCAGCCGGATGATGTACTGCGCGGTCGGCGACCCGGAACACGGCGTAATCGGTGACGCCGTTGCCATCGTAGTCTCCGGGGATGGGGATGTCCTGGAGCTGGCCGGGGGTGCCGAACTGCTGGATGCGCACGCCCCCCTGCGCCGCCAGGATGAACGACCCGTCGGCGTTCATCGTCCGGATGATGTATTCCGCTGTGGCCTGACGGAAGAGGGCGAAGTCGGTGACGCCGTTGGCGTCGTAATCGTTCGTCCCCCCGCGCTCACGGTCGAGGATGGACAGTAACGAGGTGATCGGGGTGCCTGGTGTCGCCTGGTTGAAGTCGCTGAGGGTCAGGCCGATGGTTTCGATCCTCTCGACGAGCGAGTCATCGAGAATGGTGATCGGGACGGTCTTCGAAAGTTCACCGGGAGCGAAGGACACGACCGTGTCGAGCGGCACGTAATCCAATCCGGGAGTGGCCGTCCCGCCCGAGGTCGTGAGCCGGACCGTTGCGCTGTTCCCCCCGGTCGGCCGCGCGACCATGATCATCGCGACGCCGTCGTCCTCACCGACAATATCGCTCGGGCTGGCGAACTGGATGTTCCCCGAGAGGCCAACCTGCCAGCCGACGTCCTCAAGGCCGGCGTAGTCCAGCGGAGTGAAGAGTTTCCGCGTGCCCTGGAGCAACGTCGGGTCCATCGCGGCCTCATGGCCCTGAGACAGCGTCCCGTCGGCCCAGTGGCTCCCGCCTGGATCAAGCGGCACCGGCTGGCCATTGTGGGCCAACTTCGACTGAGGTCCGACGAACTGGCCCCCCACAATCAAGCGCGACCAGGATGTCACCGTGGGGGCGGACAACCGGATGCCAAACCCGATCACATGGGCGAGCTCGTGAATGGCCGCCGAGAAGAAATCGGTCTGAGACGGCTGGAGATCGTCGGTGCTTTCCCCGAAGTGCCAGTCGGTGTCGGTGTTGTCGAAGCTGATCGAACCGCCCCAGGGCCCGAAATCGGTCGGTGTCGCGCTCAGGCCCCCGACCTGGCCCCGCGCCGTGACGAGGTTGAGCCAGGCGGGGATGCCCGCGGCGTCGAACCCACCCGGCCCCCCGTTGGCCTTCTCGGCGCCCGGCAGGTCCCTGCCACCAACGTAAACAATCAGTGTATCCGCCGGCACCACCAGGTTCGGGATCGACTGGATGGCCCCCGTGGAGGGGTTGTTGAACTGGGCCGCCCAGCTGTTGCTCGCGGACGGCTGGATGGGCAGCAGGGAATCCTCGAGTGCCCCACCAAGATAGTCCGCCGCCCGCTGCATCGCCGCGCGACGTTCCGGGGCGTTAAAGAAGCCGGAGACGTCGTAATCGTAACGGACGTCGATCGCAACGCTCAGAACGACACGACTTTCCAACTCAAGCACGGAAGGTCGCAGGGCACCACTCCGCCGTCCGTCAGCTCGGCGCCCTCCACGACGCCCCGCCCAATCGATCCGGCCAGCTGATGCAACACTCACAACGCGGCTCCTCGATGTACCGAACCAATCGCATCCCAAGGGAGAACGGGTTCTGTGAGAAGGATACTTCAAGGCCAACAGGCGTGCAGGCGTTACGCAACAGCCGAGGGCGGTTCTCCCACACCTTCCCTCAGGTTGTGTGGGTCGCCCAGCCCCCAGGCCCAGTTTACACGTGAGCTTGGATGCACGCAATCGAATTAGCCGAGGGTTGCGTTTCTCGACGGAGGCGCTTTATGCTGCCCCAGGTCGGGTCATTTGACGGTGTGTTTGTCGTCCCTCGTTCCGGGTAGGGCGTCTTGAATCGGCAATCACGTCCTCCAGGGTTCCGGTTGGCGGCACCGCAACCCCTCTGAGCACGACTTCATCGATAGGAGGTGGCGAATGGTTTCCCGTCCGGTCCGGTTTACACGGTGGCTCGTTTCGACCGGGATGGCTCTGACGATGACCTGTCTCGCCCTGGCTCAGCAAGCTCGGCAAGTGGGCACTCTCGACGGCCACACCCAGCCGGTCTACGCAGTGGCCTGGACGCCCGACGGCAAGTCGCTGGTCACCGGCGGGTTCGATAATACGGTTCGCGTTTGGAATGCCGAAACTCGCAAGGAGATCAAGGTTTACGAGGGGCACGGGGGCCTCGTGCTTTGCGTCGCCCCGAGCCCGGACGGCCGGAGCATCCTTTCCGGCAGCCTGGACAAGACCGCGCGGATCTGGGCGCTACCTGGCGGCGGGCCGGAGAAGACGCTTGCCGAGAACCCCGGCGCCATCCGCGCGCTGGCGTTGCGCCCCGACGGCAGCCAGGCCGCGGCCGGGTCGGGACAGGTCGTCAAGGTCTGGGACCTGACCAGTGGCAACGCCGTTCGCGATCTCTCCGGCCACACCGGCGAGGTCGCCTCACTGGCCTGGAGGCCCGACGGCCAGCAGCTCGCCTCGGGCGATAAGGCACGCACGATCCGGCTCTGGAACGCCGACGACGGTCAACTTCAGGGCGTCATCAACACCCCGACCGACACGGTTCTCGGCCTCGCGTATCTCCCGAACAGTCAGCAACTTGTGTCGGCGGGCTCCGATGGCATGGCCCGTCTCTGGCAATTGCCGATCGTGGAACCGCGTGTGTTTGAGGCGAAGGGGAAATCCTACGTCCTCAGTCCGGACGGCACGCGGCTCGCCGTGACCGGCGGCGATAACCTGTTGCGGTTCTACAACATCGGTGACGGTGCCGAGACCGGCTCGATCGACGCGGGACAACCGATCGTCGCTCTGGCGTTCCGGGGAGACGGCCAGCAGATCGCACTCGCGCTCGCCGACAAATCCATCCGGATTCATGGTGTCGGTGATGGCAATGAGGTGGCGAAGGTCGAGAACCTGCCCACTCCCACGACCGCTCTCACGTTCCGCGACGATGGTGCCCAGGTCGCGGTCTCGGGAGAGGACAACGCCATCCGTGTGTACAGTGTTGGTGATGCCAGTCTCCTCGCGGAACTCAAGGGCCATGGCGGCCGGGTTCACGCGCTGGAGTTCCTGCCCAACGATGGCAACCAGCTTGTCTCGGCGTCGGCCGACAGGTCCGCGCGCCTCTGGGACGTAACCGGCGGGAAGGAGGTCCGCGCCTTCCACGGTCATGGTGATGACGTTCTCGCGCTCGATGTCAGCCGCGACGGAGCCCGGCTCGTCACCGGCTCCGCCGACAAGACCGTTCGCCTCTGGACGATCGCCGACGGCAAGAACATCAACACCCTGAACGGGCACCAGGCACCGGTTAATAGCGTATCCATTACAAACGATAACGCCCATATCACGTCCAGTTCGGCGGACAAAACCGTTCGTTTCTGGAACGCCGAGGACGGTCACGAGCTACAATCCCTCAGCACCCCGGAGGCCCCGGCGGTCGCCGCGTTCCTGCTCCCGGACAACAAGACGATCGTCGCCGGCGCGGAGAACGGGACGGTAAGGGTCTGGACGCCGGCCGCCGTCCGCGCCTTCGCCGGCCATCAGGGGCCGGTATTCAGCGTCGCGGTCTCGCCGGACGGTTCCCAGCTCATCTCCGGCTCGGCCGACAAGTCGGCGAAGGTCTTCGAGGTGAACACCGGCAAGGAGATCGGTACCCTCGCGGGCCACGGAGACACCGTCAACGCCGTGGCGGTCACACCGGACGGCCAGAAGATCCTGACCGGCTCGGCGGACAGGTCGGTTCGCGTCTGGAACGCGAGCAACCGGAAGCAGATCGCCGCGTTCGGCGATCAACCTGGATCGGTCCGCAGCCTGGCCGCCGGACCAGACAACTCATTCGTGGTGGCCGGACTTACCGGCGGGACGGTCCGCGTCCTGGACCTGACCAAGCCGGAACCGGCGACCGCCGTCCGTCAGGAAATCGGGGGCCTTGGCGGGGCCGTCGAGGCCGTTGCCGTCCTGCCCGGTGGCCAGCAGGTCGTGACCGGCACGGAGGACAAGGCCATCACGCTCTGGGGCCTGACACCCCCAGGGGCCGTCAAGGAGTTCAAGGGGCACACCGGGCAGGTTTACAGCGTCGCCTGGTCCCCCGACAGTTTGAAGGCGATCACCGGCGCCGCGGACAAGAGCCTGCGGATCTGGGACGTTGCCAAGGGTGCCCAGGAAAAGGCCGTTGAGAATGCCCATGCGAACGTCGTCTACAGCGTCGCCTACAGTCCGAAGGGCGACCTGATCGCCACTGGCGGCGACGACAAGCTCATCAAGTACTGGAAGCCGGACGGGACCGAGGTCCGCAAGTCGGAAGGTCACGGGGCGGCGGTCTACTGTGTCGCCTTCCAGCCGGGGGAGGCTTCCTTACTGGCCTCCGGCTCGGTCGACAAGACGGTCCGCCTCTGGAACGTCGCCGACGGCAAGGAGGTCCGCACGCTCTCCGGGCACCCCAATGACGTCTACTCCGTCACCTTCAGCCCGGACGGCACGCGGCTGGCGTCGATCGATTACGGCGGCAACCTGTTCTTCTGGGAGGTGGGCACCGGCAAGCAGATCGCCCAGCAGCAGGTCGGTTCCAACATGCCGTGCTATTCGGTTTCCTGGTGCCCGGACGGTCGTCGGCTGGCCGTCGGCGCCTCGGACAACAAGGTCTATCTGTTCGACGTGCCCTGAACTGGAGACCGCAGCCTGATGGGACGTCTTTTTGCGGGAACCCCCTGGGACCGTCCGCCGACGTGCGAACGCTGCGGCCGGTTGGAACCGGAATGCACCTGTCCGCCCGCCGATCGAGAACCCGTACGAATTCCTCCCGAGAAACAGACTGCGCGGCTGCGAATCGAGAAGCGACCGAAGGGCAAGGTCGTGACCGTCGTGGCGAACCTCGATCCCGAAGGGAACGATCTCCCGGCACTCGCGGCCCGTTTGAAAGCCGCTTGCGGGTCGGGAGGGACCGTCAAGGAATCAGGCTCGCACTCCGAAGGGCCGTCGCGCAAGGCACACATTGAGATCCAGGGGGACCATCTCGCCCGAGCGGAGGCCGAACTGACCGCGATCGGTTACAAGACCAGGCGGGGTTGAGATGAGCCTGCGAGGTGCGCGGATCTCGGCGGCCGTCGTGGGGGGCCTCGTCCTGGCCTGGCAGATCGGGAACGCGTTGCGGGGCCGGTTCGTTCACGAGTTTCTGGTGGCCGACCTGGTACTTGCTCCCATCCTGTTGCTCGGGTCGTTCGTCCGGTCCGATCGACGTGCCGGCGCGACGATGCTTGCCGGGTTTGCGGCTCTGGGTGGTGTGTTCCTGTGCGCGACGACGATGCGGCTGCTGAGAGGGGGATACGACCTCGGGACGGCGTTGACCACCCTCGGCCTCATCCCCTGTCTCGCCTGGTCGTTGTGGCTTGGCAAGTGGCTCGCCCTTGAGGACGACCATCGGATCGAACCGGAACCGCGGGTCGAGAACCGAGCATAGGCGGGTCCTTACCGGATCGATCCCTTGGATCGGACGAGCGTTTCCGTCGGGGCCGTGTCCTCCTCGGTGGCGACCTTGGACGCGAATTCGTCGAGCGCGGTCGACAGGAACTGCTTGTACTGATCGACCGGGATGTACCCCCCCTTGGCCCCCAGCACCTTGCCTTCGGGGGTAAGAACGACGTACAGAGGCGTCGTGATGTCGCTGACGAGATCGACCTGGAGCAAGCGATTGTCCAGCGCGAGCTTCTCACGCAGGTCGGGAGTGATCGAGCCGATGTCGACGAAGTCGGTGTAGAGGGCGACCGTCACGAACTCGCCGAGTAGGCCCCGGACATCGGGTTTGGGCATCACGGCGCGTTCCATCTTGCGACAGTTCGCGCAGTTAACGCCCGTGAAGTCGATGAGGACGGGCTTTCCGGTCTCCTTCGCCTGGTCCAGGGCTTGCTCGTAGCTCATTCCCCACTGGACGCCGTGAAACTTCTTCTCCTCACGCTGCGCGACTTCTGGGTCGGGGGATGAGGCCTTGACCTCGCCCCCCTCGCCGTCGCCTCCCTGAGCGATCACGGTCGGCCGGCTGAGTTCCCCCACGTCGGGGGGCATCAACCCGACGAGTAGGTCGAAGACCTTGCTCTGCGGCGGGTAGCCGAAAAGGGCGGGGGAGAAGTACAGGGCGAAGAAGAGAAAGAACGAGCCGATCAGCATGCGGATCGGGCCGACCCGGATGGCGTCGTGGTCGTGATTGGTGCGGAACAACCCCAGCAGGTACAGCCCACAGACCGCCGCCAGGACGACCCATGCCGCCAGGACGACCTGGACGTCGAACCAGGCCGAGTCGGAGGTGGCGCCGAGACCGATCTCCGCGGTGTTCAGGAACTTCAAGGCGGCGCCGATCTCGACCAGGCCACCCACGACCTTGACCGTGTTCATCCAGTCGCCGCTGCGGGGCACGCGCTGGAGCATGCCCGGGGCCAGGGCCATCGCGAAGAAGGGCAGGGCAAGGACGGTCGAGAAGGTCAGCAGGCCGAGGATCGGATAGAGATAGCTACCCCGCGCCGCGAGCACGAGCAACCCGCCGACGACCGGGAACGTGCAGGTGAACGAGGTGATCGTCAAGGTCAGGGCCATGAAGATCACACCGACCAGGCCGCCGCGGCTCTCGCCGCGCGCGGACGCGTTCAGGACGAAGCTCGGCAACCGCACCTCGAACAGGCCGAGGAGGCTGAGCCCGAACACGATGAAGATGCCCGCCACGAACAGGTTCAGCCACGGGTTGTTCGCCAGCCGCGCGATCGACGAGGCCTCCATGAAGACCGAGAACAGAATGCCGACCAGCGTGAAGATCCCGATGATCGACAGGCAGTACGTCACCGCCAGGGCCGTCGTCTTGCCGCCGCCGTTCGCCTGGCCCTGCTTGACGAAGAAATTGACCGTCACGGGGACCATCGGCCAGACGCACGGCATGATGAGGGCGGCGATCCCTCCGAGCGCGAGAACAGCAGGAAGGGAATCAGGCCCTCCCCGATTTTCCGCTCCACCTCGCTTTTCTGCCGGTCCCCGGTCGACGCCACGACAGCGGCGGTGTCTCCCCGGCTCGACTCCCGCGCTTCACCGGAGGCCGCCTCTCCCTCGTCATTTGCCGGGCTGGGAACCGTGGCGACCGATTCCGGCTGTGGTTCCGTTGCCGGACCTGGGGCCGCGGTCCCGGCGTCCGAGGCGTCGGTGGACGTCCTCGACGCTCCCTCGGTTCCCGCCCCGGCCGCCGCACCCTGCCCGGAACCTCCACCGGGAAGGATCGTCAACTCCGCAGGTTCCAGGGACTTGTATGTCGGAGGCTTGCAACTGGTGGGGTCGCAGATCTGAAAGTAGACCTGAGAGATAATGGAACGCTGGCCGGGCGTCGCGTCCGCGGGCACCTTGAGGGACTGACTCCAGACGACCTTTCCCTCGTGGATCCCGAACACCCGGTTGTCAAAGGCGGGTTCGGGCTTTCGCTCGGCTTCGGGGGTGGACTTCCAGTCGCCTACCGGTTCCAGGCCACCCGTCTCGAACAGGTCGAACTGGGTGTTACGAGGGGCGGGGGGCTGCGGCTGTTCCTTGGCGTAACCGTAGATGTGCCAGGGGTTCTGGAGCGTCGTCGTCACCTTGTACGTGACGGTCTCGCCCGGTCGCGCCCGGGCGGGTTCCACGGAGGTGGAGAACGAGACGAAGGGCTCGATGAGTCGTTGAATTGGCGCGGGCGTGTCCTTCTTCGCAGGCTGTCCCTCCGCGGCGTTCGCGGTCGAAACGCCGGTGAGGACGACAGCAAGCAGGGCCGCGACGAGACCCCGCGAAGAACGGGCCGAACGCGGCCTTCGAGAACGGATCACGCGCATGGTCAATCACCCTGTCCAGTATCGTTGCCGCCCGCAGGAACCGCCTGTTTCACGGCCCGTCCAATCCCTCGTATCCTAGACGGAATCCCTTCCAGGAGCAAGCCGGGGCGATCGGGCGAGACGCTTCAAAGGGCCTTCACCGGCCTGGCGTCCCGGAGGAACTCGGGCGCGATCTCGACCCCGAAACCGGGGCCGGAGGGAACCCGGATCATGCCGTTCTCGCAACGTAGCGACGACGTCTCGCTGTGCAACGGGATGTCGGTATCCCCCTTGTACTCGTGAAACGGCGCCGGGTTCGGGATGCACGAGGCGAAGTGGGCGGCATCAAGGAACCCGAGCCCGGACCCCGACATGTGCGGGGTGCACGTCAGTCCGGCGGCGTCGGCCATCCGGGCGACACGCATCGAGCGGATGAAGCCGCCGTAGTAGTGGAGGTCGGGCTGGACGACATCCACGGCGCGGTTCTCGATCATCCATCGAAATCGATCGTCGCTGGATTCCTGCTCGCCACCAGCGATGGGGATTCGCAAGGCATCCGCGACCTGTTTTGTCTCTTCCAGATGATCGAAGCGACAGGGCTCCTCGAAGAACCCGTAGTCATGTTCCTCCATCAGTCGCCCGATCTCGATCGCTTTGGGCACGTCATAGGAACTATTGGAGTCGGCGTAAAGCGTCATCTCCGGGCCGAAGGTCTGCCGGACGAGCGGGATGATGCTCTGGTCCCGGCCGGGTCGCGAATCGGCATTGTCGTCGCGCATCCGTCCCCCGAGGCGGAACTTGACCGCCCGGGCACCCGTCTCGGCGACGAGCGTTTTGAGATACTCGACTTCCTCCTCCGGTGCGTTCCCGCGATGGCCGCTGGCACGATACACCGCGATGTCCTGGTTCCGGACCCCACCGAGCAGGTCGCCGATCGATCGGTTGGCCCGTTTCCCCAGCAGGTCGAGCACCGCGAATTCAGCCGCCGCGACGCAGACCCAGAACGCCAGCCCCTGATACTTGTAGTTGCTGTCGTGGCGATACAACTCCCACAACAAGGGCTCGAGTTGTCGAGCATCCTTGCCCACGAAGAAGGGGGCCACCCGGTTCAGGAAGATTGGGTAGAGGTGGATCAGGTGCATCGAGTTCGACACCGCGATCCCCTCGTCCCCCCTTTCGCGCGAACCCGCACCAGAAATTCCCGGCCATTCCGGAGCAACTCCATCGAGGCGATCTCGACGGCTTGTGTCAGGTTCTCGACCTGGAGCACGGGGGCCTTCGCCGCGCGATCCAGTCGCTCGCGCAGGGCGGTCTTCGACTCGTCCGAAACCGCCCGGCGACCTGTCCCCAGGGTCGCGGTCGCCAGCGTGGCACGTAGTAGCGATCGTCGGCTCGGTTTCATCGTCGTGTTCTCAACGGGGTCCTGGCAAGGGCATGTCCATCTCGCCGGTTGTACCCCGCCCCATTGGGCGCGTCGAGCGGCCGGAGTGAGAACGGTTCCGTCAAGGTGAACGTCTCCAGAACGGCCTGCCGGTCCCCTGTCCCGGTGGAGAGGCCCGAAAACCGTTATATGACGCACGCATTTCCGAATCTGTTGGACGTAGGCCCTACCGGAACCGTCACGCATCGAGGATGATGGACAATGGAAGCCGTGTCGAGGACGCTGACCGACTGGGCGGCGAATGGGCCGGGCACGCGAAGGGGCGTGTCACGAAAACGAGGGATGGCCCGTTTGCCATGGGAACGCCCTCCGTCTCCGTCACGACAAGTCATTTTGCAAGAGGCCGAACCCTCATGACGGCGAAGGAATTGCTTGATGCCGGTCACCTCGCCCAGGCCATCGACGCCGTGACGGCCGAGGTCCGCGCGAAGCCGACTGACCCAAAGCCCCGCACCACACTGTTCGAATTGCTCTGCTACGCCGGCCAGTGGGACCGCGCCGCTCGACAGCTCGACGCCCTGGGGGGCCCCGAGAGCGACCCGAAGCTCCAGGCGGGTGTTCAGGTCTACCGGGATCTCATCGAGGCCGAGCGGCAGCGTGCCCGGGTCTTTGTGCATGGGCATCGGCCACGCTTCATGCTGGCCCCGACTCCGGAGGTCACGGCCCGGCTCGACGCCCTGTCCGCGTTGCTCCAGGATCGACTTGATGAGGCCACCGACGCGTTGAGTCGCGCCGAGGAGCATCACGAGCGGGTTGCGGGTGAGGCGGACGGACTTCAGTTCGATGATATTCGTGATGCCGACGACCTGCTTGCCTCGGTGCTCGAGGTCTTCACGCCGACGGGATACTTCTGGGTCCCCTGGAGCCAGATCCAGTACCTCGAGGTTCGCGAGCCCGGATCGCTCCGTGATTTGCTCTGGGCACCGGCCCGGCTGGCGTCGTTTGACGGTCAGCTCGGCGAGGTGTTCCTGCCGTCCCTCTACCCCGGCACGGCCGACAGCGAGGATGACGCCGTGAAGCTCGGCCGCCGTACCGATTGGGTCGAGGATGCGGATGGAGTGGTCGTCCGGGGCCGGGGCCGAAAGATGCTCTTGCTCGGCGACGAGGACCGGACAGTCACCGACCTGCGAAATGTTCGCTTCGAGGTCCCAGAGAGCGGCGGGGCCGACGCCGCGATGTCGTCGTAAACGACTGCCTCTATGAAGCGAGATGATGTTCCGAACGGTTGAGGCGTGAGTGATGGCGACCGGGCACCGTGATCGAACTCGAACCCCTGTTGGTCCCGATCGGGGGGTCAAATCCCTCAGGTCGAAGCCTCGTCTATGAACCTGATTACGACATCCTCCGCGAAGCGCGTCGGAGCGAGGACGACACCAACCAGGGCGACTGGGCGCGCGAGGTGAAGGCGGCCTCCTGGGACCAGGTCATCGAACTGGGCTCAACGTGCTTGACGATCGAAGTCAAAAGATCTCCAGATCGCCGCCTGGCTCACCGAGGCTCTGACCCATTTACACGGCCTGGCCGGCCTGCGTGATGGTCTGACCTTGCTCCGTGAGTTGCTCGACCGTTTCTGGGACACCCTGTTCCCGGAGATCGACGACGGGGACCTGGAATACTCGCGCCGCCCCCATCGAATTTCTGAACCAGGAGAAAACCCTGCCCCTGGTCCTTCGTGAAATGCCGCTGACGGCCGGGGCACGCGATCAGAAGTACTCGTTCCTGCGATGGCAGGAGTCGCGCGGCGCTCGACAACCTCGGCAAGCGCAACGCCGAGAAGATGCAGGACGCAGATCGACGAGGGCAAGATCACCGGCGAGCAGTTCGACGAGGCCGTCAAGCAGACGCCGAGGGCGTTCTACGAAACCTTGAACGGCGACCTCGACGAGGCCTGGAACGCCTACCGTGCCTTCAACGCCGGCGCTCGACCGCCCGGTTCGGCAGGACGCCCCCAGTCTCTCCAACGTCCGCAAGGCGTTCGAGGACGTGCGCAAGGTGCTCGTACCGGTCCTTACCGTCAAGCGTGCCGAGGAACCCGACGACGAGCCGGAGGTTGCAAACTGAAGGCGACGACTGGCCCGGATGACGCGGTCGAAGCACACGCCGGTTGGAGCGAATCCGAGCCGGAACCGATCGTCGAGACACCTGCAACGCTCGAGAAGTCGAAACCGGGCGACGGTCAACAGGTGGACCGATCGCCGATCCCGGAGACGCCATCAACCGGATCCTCGACGCCGCCGCCTATCTGCGACAGAACGAACCGGCTAGCCCGGTGCCCGTTCGCCGTCGTCCGGGCCTCCGGCTGTCGGAGCTGTATGGTCTGGGGGACAATCGCGCGAGCCCTCCCGCCTGGTCGAGCCCGGCCAGCGAGACCCGCCAGACGCTTAAGCGGCTGGCGGCCGAGGGAGACTGGGACACCTTGCTGGAAGAGGCCGAGCAGGCCCTTGGTCGCCCGGAAGGGCGCGCCTGGCTCGACGCCCATCGTTATGCCCTGGCGGCGATGGCGAACGCGACGACCGCCGATCGTTCGGCGGCGATCCGCTTCGGCACGGCCCTGCTCCGTGCCGTCCTGACGGACTTCTCCGACCTGCCCGACGCCGAACTGGCCGACGACACCCCGACCGCCAATGCCGAGACCCGCGCACTGGATCGAGGCCGAGGTTCTCCCGCCGACGCGACCGCCTGCAAGCCGGAGCCCTGACGTACCGCCCCCAGAGCCGGTCCACGAGCCCGCCCATGGTGCAGGGGTCACGAATGGAAAGGCCGATCCCGACCCCTGGGAGCTGGCCCTGGAGGACGTCAAGAACGGGAACCCCGCCGACGGGTTCCGCCGCCTCCGCGCCGCGACGGCCCGCGCCACCAGCGGTCGCGAACGGTTCCGCCGCAAGCTCCAGATGGCCGAGCTGTGCCTGACCGTCGGTAATCAGCGGGTCGCGCTGTCATTGCTCGAAGAGCTGGCCAGGCAGGTTGACGAGTTCCGACTCGAACACTGGGAGGACGAGTCGCTCTGCGCCCGGGTCTGGGGGCGCTCTACCGTTGCCTCCGCGACCTGGGGACCGAGGATGACGGCGACCGTGCCGAGCGGCTCCAGGAGGTCTACAGCCGGCTCTGCCGACTCGACATCAACCAGGCGCTGAGCTATGACAACGGGTAATCCATTGGGCACTATCGTTACCGAGTGGGGCATCATTTCCCACCGGATCCACGGCGAGGCGGGCGGAATCCCGGCATCGCGACAAATTGTTTGACAGTCGGGTCGGCGCCGTCGACCCTTGATACCAGGGCGCACGTCGCCCGTTCACGTCTCGAATTGTCCTGACCAGGGCGGTATGATGAGCCGCCCTGGCCCGTCGAACCCCCATTCGGGAGGAGATCGCGATGCCGCCCTCGGAAAGCACGCAACACAAGCTGGACCGCATCCGGCGCCCCCGCGTCCACCTCACCTACGACGTGGAGATCGGCGGGGCCATCGAGATGAAGGAGCTGCCGTTCGTCGTCGGCGTGCTGGCCGACCTCTCCGGCAAGCCCGAGGAGGCGCTGCCCCGGCTGAAGGACCGGAAGTTCGTCGAGATCGACCGCGACAACTTCGACAAGGTCCTCGCCGGCATCAAGCCCCGGCTGGCCTTCCAGGTCGACAACCGGCTCCAGGACGACGGCACGAAGATGAACGTCGAGCTGAAGTTCTCCAGCATGGACGACTTCGCGCCCGAGAACGTCGCCGGCCAGGTCGAGCCGCTCCGCAAGCTGATGGCAGCACGCGGCAAGCTCGCCAACCTGCTGAACAAGATGGACGGCAACGACAAGCTCGAAACCCTGCTCCAGGACGTGGTCAACAACACCGACGCCCTCAAGAAGCTCAGCGGCGAGACCGGCCGCGGCCAGGAGGCTTGAACCCATGAGCGACGCCGCCGAATCGACCCAGCCCCAGACGGCCGAGGCCCAGACCACCGAGGCGCCGGCCCAGGAGGGCAGTCTGCTCGACCAGATCATCGCCCAGGGCCGCATGGCCCGAGACGACGAGCAGCGTGCCCTGGCCCGCGACCTCATCGGCGAGTTCGTCGCCGAGGTCATGGCCGGCGAGATGACCGTTTCGACCGACACCCAGGCGATGATCAACGCCCGCATCGGCCAGATCGACCAGCTGCTCTCGAAGCAGCTCAACGCCATCATGCACACCCCGGAGTTCCAGCAACTCGAAGCATCGTGGCGCGGACTGCAACTACCTGGTCATGAACAGCGAGACGGGCAAGGACCTCAAGCTCCGGGTCATGAACGTCTCGAAGAAGGACCTGCTCAAGGACATGGAGCGGGCCCCGGAGTTCGATCAGAGCGCCCTGTTCAAGAAGGTCTACGAGGAGGAGTTCGGCACCTTCGGCGGCGCCCCTTTCGGTGCCCTGGTCGGCGACTACCACTTCAGCCGCTCGCCCCAGGACGTCGCCCTGCTCGAAAAGATCTCCAACGTCGCGGCCGCGGCGCACGCCCCGTTCATCTCCGGAGCGGCCCCCGAACTGTTCAACATGGACGACTACACCGAGCTGTCCAACCCCCGCGACCTGACCAAGATCTTCGAGTCCGCCGAGTACGTGAAGTGGCGGTCGTTCCGCGATTCGGAGGACTCTCGTTACGTCGGTCTCTGCCTGCCGCACATCCTGATGCGGCTGCCCTACGGCCGCGAGACGAACCCCGTCGAGGCTTTCAACTTTCGAGGAGCAAGTCGACGGCACCGACCACTCCAAGTACCTCTGGGGCAACGCGGCCTACGCCTTCGCGGCGCGGCTGACCGACTCGTTCGCCAAGCACCACTGGTGCGCCGCGATCCGAGGAGTCGAGGGGGGCGGGCTGGTCGCCGGGTTACCGTCCCACACGTTCAAGACCGACCAGGGGGACGTGGCCCTGAAGTGCCCGACCGAGATCGCCATCACCGACCGTCGCGAGAAGGAGCTCTCCGACCTCGGCTTCATGCCGCTGGTCCACTGCAAGAACACCGACTACGCCGCCTTCTTCGGCGCTCAGTCGTGCCAGCAGGCGAAGCTCTACAACACCGACTCCGCCAACGCCAACGCGCGGCTGTCCACTCAGTTGCCGTACATCTTCGCCGTCTCTCGGGTGGCCCACTACCTGAAGGCGATCATGCGCGACAAGATCGGCAGCTTCGCCAGCCGGACCGACGTGGAACGGTTCCTCAACACGTGGATCACCAACTACGTCACCCCGGACGACACGGCCTCGCCAGAAACCAAGGCCCAGTACCCGCTCCGAGACGCGCGGATCGACGTCGTCGGAGGACCCGGCGCGTCCCGGCTGCTACAAGGCCGATCGCCTTCCTGCGACCCCACTTCCAGCTCGACGAGCTGACCGTCTCGCTCCGCCTGGTCGCCGAGCTGCCCCCGCCGGCGAAGTGAGCCGGACCAGGCCGCGCGGGTGTGACCCGTGTGGCCTCGACAAACCGACGGCCGTCGGCGCAGGGCCTAAACCCTCCCGACGGTCGTTCCGCGTCCACCAGACCGATAGCACACATGCACAAAGATTATTTTCTGTGTCACGTCACCTGTGACGTCCCGGGACGTAGATGTTGGTGAAGGGGAACAAGGGACCCCCTGAAACGAATCAAGCACTTGCAGCGAAAAGGGTTGAGGCCATGGCAGCCGTTGACTATTTTCTGAAGATCGAGGGGATCGAGGGCGAGTCGCACCGACTCGAAGCACAAGAACGAGATCGACGTCGAGAGCTTCTCCTGGGGCGCGACCAACTCCGGCGACGCCGCCGCACGCGGCGGCATGGGGGCCGGCAAGGTCAGCATGCAGGACTTCCACTTCGTCATGAAGGTGAACAAGGCCAGCCCCAAGCTGATGCTCGCCTGTGCCACCGGCGAGCACATCAAGGAGGCCACCCTGACCTGCCGCAAGGCCGGCAAGGAACAGCAGGAGTACCTCTAGATCAAGTTCTCCGACCTCATCGTCTCCAGCTACCAGACCGGCGGCAGTGCCGGCGACGTGGTCCCGGTCGACCAGATCAGCCTGAACTTCTCCAAGATCGAGTTCGAGCACAAGGAGCAGAAGTCCGACGGCACCCTCGGCGGCGCCGTCAAGGCCGGCTACGACCTCAAGCTCAACAAGAAGGTCTGAGCCGGGCTGTTATGAGGCAGTTCAGGGTGTTGTGAGTGAACGTCCAGGTTTCAAGGGTTCCGGGAAGGCGAACAAGGAGACAATGCAATGGCAGCCGTTGACTATTTTCTGAAGATCGAGGGGATCGAGGGCGGAGTCGACCGACTCGAAGCACAAGAACGAGATCGACGTCGAGAGCTTCTCCTGGGGCGCGACCAACTCCGGCGACGCCGCCGCACGCGGCGGCATGGGGGCCGGCAAGGTCAGCATGCAGGACTTCCACTTCGTCATGAAGGTCAACAAGGCCAGCCCCAAGCTGATGCTCGCCTGTGCCACCGGCGAGCACCTCAAGAAGGCCGAACTCACCTGCCGGAAGGCCGGCAAGGAGCAGCAGGAGTACCTCAAGGTCACCATGAGCGACCTGATCGTCTCCAGCTTCCAGACCGGCGGTAGTGCCGGCGGCGACGTCGTGCCGGTCGACCAGATCAGCCTGAACTTCTCCAAGATCGAGTTCGAGCACAAGGAGCAGAAGTCCGACGGCACCCTCGGCGGCGCCGTCAAGGCCGGCTACGACCTCAAGCTCAACAAGAAGGTCTGAGCACGGACGTCGTCCGAGACTCAGCCCGAAGCCGGACCGGGGGCCATGTCGGCCCCCGGTCCTGGTTCGTGCGCGGCGTTGCAACCCGGTCCGGACTGCTTCATCATGGCAACACTCCGTGGTGAGTTCAGTTCTCGAGGAGAGCCCTTCGATGCCCGCGCCCGGCCCCGACGAGAAGCTCCAGCCCTCGCTCCTCGACCGCCTGATCGACATGGACCTCGCGTCCGCACCGAACCGCCCGAGCGTGCCGCGCGGCGCGTCTCCGACATCAAGTCCGCGTCTGCGACGCGACCTGGAGTGGCTGCTCAACACCAAGCAGCCCCGCTAGCGGCCCTCGGCCGACCCGGCCCGCTGGCCGACTCGATGCTCGGCTACGGCATGCCCGACATCAGCGCGCTGAGCCTGGCCAACCCCCACGACCGGGAGCGTCTGCGACGCATGCTCCAGGACGCGGTCGCCCGGTTCGAGCCCCGGCTATTGAAGGTCAGCGTGACCCTGGAAGAAGGCCGCCGCGACGAGCGTTCGCTCCACTTCCGCATCGACGGCCTGATCGACGTCGACCCCGAGCCCGAGGTCGTCAGCTTCGACTCCGCGATCAGCCTCCACACGCAAGGCCATCGAGGTCGAGGGCGGCGAAGGTTGAGGCCAGGTCGCCCCGACACTCCCCAGGACCTCCGACGGAACGATTCATGGACGATCTGCTGAACTACTACAACGCCGAGCTGGCCTACCTCCGCGAACTGGGCGCCGAGTTCGCCGGCAAGTACCCGAAGGTCGCCGGCCGGCTTGTTGCTCGATGCCGACAAGTGCGAGGACCCGCACGTCGAGCGCCTTCTGGAGGGGTCGCCTTGCTCGGCGGCACGTGTCCGCAAGAAGCTCGACGACGAGTTGCCCGAGATCACCGACGCGCTGCTGGGCGTGCTCTACCCCCATTTCCTGCGGCCGTTGCCGTCGATGTCGATCGTCGAGTTCCGGCCATCGTCGCAGGCCAACGGGCATCGATCGAGGCGGGAACGCGGCTGAACTCGCGGCCGGTGGCAGGTTCCCCTGTTCGTTCCGCACGGCCTATCCGGTGGCGCTCTGGCCGATCGAGGTTGCCGCGACGCAACTCGACCCCGACCGCGTCGTCCTGTCCGGCAAGCCGGCCGGGGCGGTCGGCCTGCTCCAGATCACCCTGCGATGCCAACCGCCGGCCCGGTTCAGCACGCTGAAGCTCGACCGCCTGCGGTTCCACCTCGACGGCGAGGGGCCGACCCCGTTCGCCCTCTACGAGTTGCTGTTCAACAACACATGTGCGGTCTGGGTGCGGGGCAGGGTCGCCAACGAGGGCGGCGCAGGGGGATCGCGTGGAGACGATCCGGCTGCCAGGCGATGCTCTGGTGCCCGTCGGCCTGGAGCGTCATGAGGGGTTGATTCCCTACCCCAGCCGGTCATTCCCTGGCTACCGGCTGATCCAGGAGTACTTCGCGTTTCCCCAGAAGTTCCTTTTCTTCGACCTGACGCGGCCTTGGGTCCTTGCGGTCCCGCGCGTTCGGCGAGGAGATCGAGCTGCTCATCTTCCTCGACCACGCCCCGAGGGCCGAACTTCAGGTCGCTCCGGAGAACTTCCGGCTCCACTGCACGCCGATTGTCAACCTGTTCCCCCTGGTCGCCGAGCCGATCGTGCTTGACCAGACGCAGGCCGAGTACCGCGTGACGCCCGACGTCCACCGCCCGATGGCCACCGAGGTCTACTCGATCGACCGCGTCACCAGCACCGGGTCATTCCTTGAAGAGCCGATCGACGTATGAGTCGTTCTACTCCCTGCGCCACAATGATCTGGAACGACCCGACCAGGCATACTGGTTCGCGTCGCGGCGACCTTCGCCCCGCAAGGATGATCCGGGCACGGACGTCTATCTGACCTTCGTCGACCCTTCGTTAACCCCCGCGTCCCCGGGACGCGGACCGTGACTGTTCACACGACCTGCACGAACCGCGACCTGCCCGCCCGGCTGCCGTTCGGCGGCGACCAGGGCGACTTCGAACTGGAAGCCCAGGCCCCGGTCAGCCGGGCACGTTGTCTCCGCAAACCGACCCGCGCCTCTGCGACCTCCCCTGGGTCGGGGCGCCCAGTGGCGACTGATCTCTCACCTGGCACTCAACCACCTGTCGCTGACGGACGGCGAGGAGGGCCTGGACGCCCTACGCGCAATCCTCCGCATCTACGACTTCGCCGAGAGCGCCGTCTCCCGGCAACAGGTGCGAGGAATCACTCGGGTCTCCTGCCGACGGGTCGCAGGCCGCACCGGGCCCGCGTCGGCAACACGGTCTGCCTGGGGATCGAGGTGGGCGTCGAGTTCGACGAGTCGAACTATGTCGGCAGCGGCGCCTTCTTGCTGGCGAGCGTGCTGGAACGTTTCCTGGCACTCTACACCTCGATCAACTCGTTCACCCGCCTGGTCGCTCGCACCAAGCAGCGTGAGGATGTCCTGAAACGCTGGCCACCGCGTTCAGGGGATCGAACGCTCTTGTAATCGCGGTTCATCGCCAGTCGTCTCTTACCTATCGAGAACCGCCAGGGGAATGACCGATGACCGATGTCCAATGACCGATGACAGCTACTGGCTGCGAACCCGTAATCTGGAATCAGTAGGCTGTTCGCTGTTCGCAGTTCGCAGTGCAGTTCGGCCTTCGGAATTCGGTCATGCAAGGCTCGACCTTACCGATCCGCTCCGCGCGCATCCGCCTGATCCGCGTTCCACCGGGTTCCATTCCGCCCTCGATCCTCGGCCCTCGGTCATAGGAACCCGTTGTGATGGGAAATAAGTCGTCTCGACCCACTGACCCGGCCGTCGCCGACGTTCTGTTCGACGAGCCCTATCGCTTCGACTTCTTCCAGGCAGTTCGGCTGCTGGCCCGGCTCGAGCCCGACCGCGCCCTGGTCGGCGGCGAGGGCATGCCGCGTCGTGAGCGCGTCCGCTTCCGGTCCGTGCCTTCGCTGACGTTTCCGCCGAGCGCGATCAACGCCTTGCAGCGGCCCGAGAACCCGGACGAGCCCCCGGTGATGGCGATCGCCTTCCTCGGCCTGTACGGGCCTTCGGGAGCGTTGCCGACGGTCTACACCGAGCTGGTCATGCAGCGTCTCCGGGCCGGGGACCACACGCTGGCGGCGTTCCTCGACCAGTTCAATCACCGGATGGCCTCGTTCTTCTACCGGGCCTGGGAGAAGTATCGCCCGGCGATCGCCCGAGAGCGAGGAGAAGCCGACGACCGCTTCGCCGATCACCTGTTCGCCCTGATGGGCCTGGGGCTCGGGCCGCTTCATGGCCGCCATGCCTTCCCGGACGCCGCGCTGCTACCGGCCTCGGGATTGCTCGCCCAGCGGCGGCGTCCGGCGGTCGTACTTGAAGCAATCCTGACCGATTATTTTGGTCGGTCGGTGGCCGTTGAGCCGTTCATCGGCCGCTGGCTCCGCCTCGAACCGCCGGACCGCTCGACCCTCTCCTCGACCGGCCTTGGCCACAACGCCCTCGGCACCAGCCTGGTCGTCGGCGCACGGGTCTGGGACGAACAAAGCAAGTTCCGACTCCGACTCGGCCCGCTAACCCTGCCCCAGTTCCGCGGATTTCTCCCCGGAACCGACGCCTTCCGCCAGCTCTGTGAACTCGCCCGCCTGTACGTCGATGCCGAGTTCGACTTCGACGTCCAGCTCGTCCTCAGGGCCGAGGACGTCCCCTCGTGCCGTCTGATCTCGAACTCCGGCGCGGGTCCTCAACTCGGCCGCACGGCCTGGCTAACCAGCCGTTCCCTGGACCGCGATGCCCAGGACGCCGTGTTCGCGTCCGTGGCCTGAGCGGATTGCGACGTTCCCCACAGACCTCGACTCCGCACAAGACTGGACGGGGCCTACGGATTGGCCGCATTCCCGTCGCTCTCTGCTTGGAACCAGTCGAGGAACGATCGCATGATCCGGTCGTATTCCCCGGCCTCCAGCGTCAGGCTATGGATTGTCTTGCTGGCGAAGTCCTTCCAGAGCAACTCATCATCCGACGGGTGTTCGACCAGGGCCGCGAATTCTCCATCGAAGGACTCGGATCCGCCCGGACAGATCACGTACTTCCGAAATCGCGATTCCAGTTCGAGACAGTCTTCGACGGATTCCCCCCCTTCACCGAACAGGGCCGCTTCCAGAAATTTCAACATTTCGGGGCCGGCCCTGTCGGCGAGTGCCTCATCGCGACGGGCGCCGCGATATCGGAGGGTGTTACCAAAGAAGTCCGCCGCGAGGTTCAGGATGACGGTCGCCTCGGGATCGCCGATCCGGTGACCGCCGGCCCAGAGTACAATGTTCCCGAATGTGTGCTCCGGATCGGCCACGGAGGGTTTCGGGTCGATGGAGCACTCGACCGCGAATCGATTCTTGGCACCGAATAACATGACGATCACCTGTCCCCGAAGCGTCTCCGGATATAGGTTGGCGGGGCCGCCCCGCGTGGGGAGTCCGACCGGCCGTTCCAGTGGACTGGCCCGCCAGTCGATCCTTGGAACCGATGATAATTCCCGCTTTCATCCTTTGCCCACCAGGTCCTCCCATCAGGTTCCGGAATCGCGCGGCTGAAGAGCTGCTCATGGTTGGGGGGTATCACGGAAGTCATCGACCCGCCACCCCGGAAATTCGGTGAAGATGGGTCGTGGTGGCCGGGGTTCTCGTAAGGGGGTTTCGGTCCATGATACGCGTTAGCTTTTCGTTCCGCCTTCTCGGCTGCTCGCCGCGCCGCTTCGGCGGCCAACCTCGCCTTCTCGGCGTTCTGGCAGTCCAGGCAATCGGCATCGGGCGTGTCGCCATGCTCCGTGCATGACAGGCCACGCACATCCACCTTGGTCAACGGGCTTGTGGGATACGCATAGAGATTGAGCCCTCCGGCGATGCCGATCGGGTCCGGCTGCAGGTAGCGGCCGAGTTCCGGGCTGTAGGAACGGAAGCGGTTATAGTGGAGGCCAGTCCCAGGGTCGTGGAAATGCCCCGGGAACCGGAGGTCATATTGAATCGACGCCTCGGGTGCGACGTGGGCCCTGCCGTAGGGTTCGATGCGGGCAGCCCAGACGACCGCGCCCGACTCGTCCTCGATCCGCACGGGGGCGCCGATCTGGTCACCGAAAACTCCATAGCGCCTTCCGGATGCCGGCTCGGCGTCGAGGCCTTCGTAATCGAGAAACGACAGAGGCACCAGGGCGAAGGGGTCGGCGTAGACGTAGATTCGCACTCGCCCGTCGCCATGCACCTCCGCGGCAAGACGGTCGGTATCCCAGTAGTAATCAATTCGCCGACCGCCATGTGACTTGCTTGTGAGCCTGCCGAGCGGATCGTACTGAGCCTGCCAGATGTCGCCGGCGTCGGTTTCGACCCGGATGAGCATGTCGCGGGAGTCGTAAACGTAGCGAGTCTCGCCCCCGCGTCCCCGACGCAGGCCGATGGCATCGCGTGCATTGCACTCGAAGTAATCCCCGTTGGCCTCGGTGAGTCGGTTGCCCTCACGAAGGACAACCCCGGAGAGGCCGGGCTGCTGGAGTAAGTTTCCGGCGGCATCGTAGCGATACTCCTGCGCGCCCGCCCGGGTCCACCTCGCGCACAAGCCGGTGGGCCGCATCGTACTCATAGCGAGCCAAGTCACCCGAAGCGTCGCGGACAGCCAGCAGGTCTCCCTCGGCGGAATGTTCGAATTCAAGGCGACGGGGGTCCCGGCTGAGCGGACCCCCGTCGACGACCTTTTCCAAACAACGACCCTGGGCATCGTAGCGGGCCCGCTCGGTCGTCCCGTTGGAGAGCACGCGCCGCACCCAACCACCCCCCTGGATGCAGATCGAATGCACCCCGCCGGCGGGGTCCTCAATCGTCAGAGTGCCGTCATCCCGCCGCTCATAGCGTATCTCAAAGCGGCCGAAGAGCGTCGTCCGAACTAGCCCAAGCCAATCGAACTGGTGTTCCACACCCCGACCGTTCCGCACGTCGCGGACGCAGTGTCCCTCCCTGTCGTAGCCGAAGAGCACTTCCAGCTCGTCGTTAGCCGCGCGGAGGTAGCGCCCCCGATCGTCGTAGGTAAAGCGTTGAACGCCACCTGTGGCCAGGCGCCTCGAGGAGATCACGCCCCCGTTGCCGATCTCCAGGGACAGGAGTGCATGGCCCGCGGCATCGAGTTTCTCAATGAGGTGGTCGCCGGAGTCGTAGCGATAGCGCTCCTTGACGACCCCATGTCGGCGAACCTCGACGAGCCGATCCTTCAGGTCGTACCCGTACTCGCTGACCGTTCCGCCCGGATCGACGACTGCGGCGAGTTTTTCGCTGAGAGTGAACCGGTAACGGGTTTCCCCACCAAGGGAATCGACCTTGCGAGCCGGCACGTTCCAGGAGGTGTAGTCGAATCGAACCCTCGTTCCGTCTCGGTCGGTGTAGCTCCGGATGTTGCCGTTGGCATCGTAGGCCCAGTTTCGCACTCCGCCATGAGGCCCCCATTCGCGGACCAGGCCCCAAATTCATCGTAGGCCCTGCCTGCAACGTGGTCGTGTATCCAACGGGCATCAGGCCCCGCGCCCGACTCGGGGTCAACCGTAGCCTGGACCGATTCCGCGGCAGGCCGCGACTGCCGGGCGGAACGCTCGATCTGACGGCGATCGATCAAGTCACCATACTCCCACTCCGCGGGGCAGCTCGCCACACGATGCGGTGGAGGGAATGGCGGGGTGGCCGGGGGCTCACCCATGTCAGACGACATGATCCCGAGCGGAGAGACCACGCCCCCCAGCGCGCCCGTGCCGTCGTAGAGCCGTCGGGTTGTGTCACCCCGCGGGTCGATCTCCTCGACGATCCGGCCGTCCTCATCGCGGACGAACTGGTGAGCGCCGCCGTAGGGGTCGATGATACGTTCGAGCAATCCCCGTGGGTCGCCCAGGTAGGTCCAGGTGCCTCCATCGGCACGGATGACCTCGGTCGCGACCCCGGGGACAACGTACCGCAACGTCACCGCATGAAGCCCATCCTCGCCGGCCGAGTGGACGCAACGGCTCTCGATGTCGTACTGGAACAGGAAGGCATGGCCGCGACGATCTCGCTTGAGGGTCATCCGGTTGGCGGCATCGTACTCGAATGCGAACGAGTTGCCATAAGCGTCCACTCCCCGCACGAGATTGCCGGCACGGTCATACTCGTAGGTGAGCAGACGCCTCCGGATGGTGCCGTCGCTGCGTACCAGCGACAGGCCCTTGATCGCCCCATCGTCCTGCCCTTCAACCCGGACGAGTCGTCCCCGAGAGTCGGTCAGGCCCCGAAGTCGCCCGCCGCGATCATAGTGCAAGCCGATCGCGGATCGGCCCCGACTCAGCCGGCGCAAGGGGGATTCGGCCGCCTCGGGGTCGAACACGAATTCCATCGTCGGCTCGCCGGCCGTCGTCAACAGGTATCCGTCCTGGTCGACGCGGCGGAGCGTCGACCCGTCGCGGGCCGCCGACTGGCCGATCGAGAGGATCGGGAAATCCACCGGACGTCCCAGCGGGTCCAGATACCTTAGGCCGTCGAGGTCGTACCGCAAGGTCCGGTCGAAGCTGTGGGTGTGGCCCCAGCCGAGCGCGAACCGTCGACCGCTCTGGGTGCTGTCGTAGTGCCGGGCCCAGAGCAACGGCAAAGGGCCTACGACGCGCAGGTCGAGGGTGACCTCGGTGACGGCCCCCGTGAGCACGTCCACGGGGTCGCCGACGAGGCGGAAGGGTTCGGGATGTCCAACGCCACAGGACGTCACGGGACCGCTCCTCTCGTTCAGCCGATCCGGCAGTTGGGGGCTCCGGCCTCGCTCTCGTGCCCCGGTGGCTTCTTGCGACGGCCCCGGAGCCCCTTGAGCTTGCCCAGCAGTTTCAGGGCGACGTTCGGGAAGTTGACCATCGGGAAGCCGCCGATATTCACGGTGCCGGCCCCCTGGACGATCGCGCCCGGGATCGGCGGCACGGCGATGTCCTTGCCGATCAGCGCCATCATGGCCATCGCGGCGATGTCCGCCGCCATCTGGGCCGCCGTCATGGCGGCCGACATGCTCAGCGCGGCCGACATCGCGGCGGCGTCGGCGGCCACGGAGGCGTCGGTTGCGGCGTCGGACGACGCTTCGGCGGCATCGGCGTCGGCCATGTCGGCCGCCATGCCGGCCGCCGAGATCGCGAACCCGGCCGCCTGCATCGCCAGCGCGGCCCCGCGCACCGCCCCGGCCAGGGCCGGCTGGCAGGCGCGGCAGATGTCCGTCACCCGGGCCGCGCATCCCGCCGATGAAGACCTTGGAGGACCCGGTGAAGACCTCGAACGCCGGGAAGATCCCACCGCACGTCACCGCCATTCCGATATCACCGGCGCGCGCCGCCGGCATCCCGTTGATGAGTACTTGCATGCAGGTTCCGATCAGGATCGGCCCGAAGCTTGGTAACGGAATCGGGGCCGGGGTGGCCGGTGGGGTGAAGCTCGGCGGGTGGAGGTGGCCGTGAGGCGGCCCCACGTACATCGAGGTCAGGGTCGCCGCGGGGAACTCCGGCAACGCGGCGGCGATCGAGGCCGTGGCCACCGCGAAACCGGTGTTCATCAGCTCGACCGGCATGTTGATGATCCCCATGGCGGCCCCGCCGATCTGCTGGACCGTTCGTGCCGGGTTGTCTGGGGGCGGGGGCGGCGGAGGGTCGCCGACGGCC
Source organism: uncultured Isosphaeraceae bacterium (assembly GCA_963779675.1). Lineage (GTDB taxonomy): Bacteria > Planctomycetota > Planctomycetia > Isosphaerales > Isosphaeraceae > CAVZZM01. The sequence goes on along the minus strand of CAVZZM010000003.1, from coordinate 927,598 downwards.
GCCTCACGCGTCATCTCGGCGCGGTGGGACTGGAGGGGGCTCAGCGTTCTATTGACCGTCTGGGACAGCGCATCCATCATGACGCCCATGACTCACCTTCCTCCCTTCCGGACCGCCGGCGCGTGACCGCATCCCGGCCCATGCTGGTGTGCCGCACCATCGCCGATCGGGCTCGCGCCGAGGCTCGACAGCTCCGTCTCGACCTCGCGGAGCCGCTCGCTCCCGGACGCCGACTTGTAGTGTCCCTTCAGACGTTGGAGCACCGATCGCAGGAGTTCCTTCTCCTCGATGCCTCTCGCCAGCGTGGCGGCCTCGACCCAGCACGTCTCCGCGCCGGTGGGGTTTCCGAGATGGGCCAGACAGCAACCGCGGTTCTCCAGCGCCTGGATCTTCACTTGAGGGATCAGTTGCGCGGTGGCCAGTTTCTCGGCACCGTCGTAGTACTCCGCGGCCTTGGACCACTCCTCGCTGGCGAGGTGCTGGTTCGCCAGGTTCAACGTGATGTTCAGTAGCATTGCGTTGGACTTCGCCTCGATCGCGGGCGTCAGGGCCGACTCAAAATACCGTCGCGCCTGGGCCGGTTCGCCGGTCCGCTGGTGGACCTCGCCGATCCCGTTGAGTGCCAGCGCCGCCATGACGTTATCGCCGGTCCCGGAGTAGAACCGGTACGCAAGGCGGTATTTTGCGAGGGCGTCGGTGTAGCGACGGTGTGCGAAGTCGAGGCCAGCGAGGACCGTCAGCGACTGCATCCGGGACGTCAGCGGTAAGGATTCATCATTGGTCTCGTCCTCCAGGCTGGCCGCCATGGCGGCCTGGCTGAGATCAGGCTCGTACCACGCTACCCGAGGCGATCGCGACAACATGGTCTTCAGTGCCGGGTTGGCGGGATCGTCGCGGACCAGGATGCGCATGTTGCGGCACCAGGGGGCCGGAAGCTCATGTCGGACCAGTTCCTCCAGGAAGTGCCCGTAGGCGGACACGTCGCCGATCGTGCTCGGGAAGAGGCCCCAGACCAGGAGGTGCCCCTCCAGGCCTGGCAGCAGGGAACGAGCGTAGATCATCAGCGCTCGCAATCGCATGACGGGCGGCGTCGATTCGCTCCGGATCACTTCGGACAGGGGTGGCCAGGGGCCATCGCCCTGCTTGATCAACTGCTGGCAGACCACTGTGTGCACGGCCTCGAACGACGTGACGATCGCGGCGACGTACGACTTCGGGTCGGCGAACGGCTCGGCGAACATCCAGTGGATGTCGCAACCGTCGGCCTGCTCGATCGCTTCGAGCGATTTGAGCACATAAGCCGCCTCGGTCTCCGGGCAGCACACGACGAGGGTCAGGTCGTCGCGCTGCTCGATGAAGGCGCGGAGCCGGTCGGTCAGGGAATCGAAGAGTTTGCGCATGGCGGACTCCGCACGGCCCTCAGTTGATCTTGATGAGCGCCCCGCTGAGCTCGTGAATGCCGACCGCCGCCGTCGTGATGGCGGACCCGGTTGTGTCGATCTTGGCCGTGCTGCACGTGATCGTTTGCGAGCCGACGCCCATCTTGGCCGTGGTCGAGCCGACCGCCTCGACCGCCGGCGCCGAGCTTTTCACCAGCGTCGAGCCGATGTGCTTCACGTTGACCCCGTCGAGCGTGATGTTGCCCTCCTTGTCGAGCGTGATCGTGCTCGACCCGCAATGCAGGGTGATCTTCTTGGCCGCCGTGATCGTGATTTCCCCCGTGGACGACGTGATGTCGATGTTCTTCTTGACGATCGTGGTCTGCGTGTCGTCGTACGTCTCCGTCAGCGCCTTTTTGACGTAGTAATCCGCGATGTTGTCGGCCACCTTATGGGTCAACTTCCCCTTGGCGACGGTGATCGTCGTATCGCCCTGGATTGTTTCGGAGTGGGTCCCGTCGACCGAGATCGTCCGGTTGTGGTGGACGGTCTGCCGGTCGTCGTGCTCGACGGTCGTATCCATGTCGTACTGGGCGTGGACGCGAATGAGTTCCTTCCCCTTGGTATCATCGAAGACGAGCTCGTTATAACCTCCACCCCCCTTCGTGCTGTTCGACTTGATGCCGCTGATGACCTTCCCGGCGGGGAGGGGATACGGGGGCATCATGTCGGCGTTGTAGACGCTACCGACGATGATCGGGCGGTCGGGATCGCCGTGTTCGAAGGCGACAACGACCTCCTGGCCGATCCGGGGGATGTGGATCATCCCCCAGTTCTTGCCGGCCCAGGGGGTACCCACCCGGACCCAGCACGAACTGTCGGTGTTGTATTGCCCCTGACGGTCCCAGTGGAACTGGACCTTCACGCGGCCGTACTTATCGGTGAAGATCTCCTCGCCGGGCGGGCCGACCACGACGGCCGTCTGCGGGCCGGTCATCACCGGCCGGGGCGTCGTGCGTAACGGGCGGAAGGGCATGCCGATCGGGATGCAGGTGAACCGGTTGACGTACTTCAATTCGGCCGCGCCGCCGGATCGGTAATCCCCCCGGAGTTCGGCGGCGTGCTCGACGCTCGTCAGAACGTACTGGCCGTCGGCGTCGTAATGGCGATCGAGAGTGAACGTGTGGCCGGGAGTGAAATGGCCGGCGTCGCTCTCGCCGCGGATCGTCAAGCAGTCGACCGCTTCCTGGCCCATCCGGATCCCGACAGTGCGGGCGTTGTCCTCGAAGATCTTCTGGATGTCCGCGGGTTGCTCGCCGCCCCCCTTGTCAATGCCGTCGAACCGCTGGGCGTAGCCGCCAGGGTACTCGTAGATCTCGAGCTTGTCGTTCTGGCCGATCTTGAGTGAATGCTCGACCGTGCCGGTCGCCACCGAATCCTGGATCGTCTTCTCGGCGTCGAGATGCTGATGGGGCAGCTCGAAACAGTGGTCCCACAACGTGTACTTGCCCGACCGCAGTTCCTGGTTCTTCTCCCAACGCGTCACCCGGCCTTCCGGGCGGTACTCGCCGACGACTTCCTCGTAGATGACCGTCGACGGCGCGCCGGTGACCTCCGGGTGGGCCGAAGGCGTGTTGGCCAGGACCATCGTGTGATTCTTGTCCGTGTGCCGGAAGAAGTAGAAGATCCCTTCTTCCTGCATGAGCCGACTGGCGAAGTCGAAGTCCGTCTCGTTGTACTGCGCCACGTAGTCTCGCGGATGGAACGTCCCCTGGACCTGGAAATCGGTGTCCAGCCCCGCGAGCACCTGCTTCAAAATGTCCGGGATGCTGATGTGCTGAAATGTACGGCTTTGCGTGCGCCTGGTGAGAAACCAGAAGGTGGGGACCACCTCGATCCGGTAGGACGTGAATATCTCGTCACGCACGCCCTGGGAGACCCGGCTGCAAATGCCGTGAAAATATCGTTGGTTCGCATCGTCCCCCGGCAGTGTCAAGCGGAACGAGACGAACTGGCCGAGCAGCGCGTCGAAAGGCACCTGGGTTCCGTTCTCGGCGATCAATTCGAGATGGAAGTGGAACAGCTCCGAGATCGCCTCGCGGCCCGAGAACGAGGTAAGCAACAGGATGTCCGGCCCCAGCGGGGTCGAAACCGCCAGCGAACGGTCGGATTGAATATAGGTCGACATCGAGGACTCCCGGATACCCGACTCATCTCCACGCGGCGTCATCTGACGGATGCGTGCCGATCGTCTCACGCACCAGGCGGCCAATCAAGCCTCCGGGCCCGACTGAGCCACCGTGCGACGTCGCGTCACCCCTCACTACGCGGGATCATCCTGGATTTGGACAGGCGAGTATCCGTTCTTCCGCGTTCCATGTGAACCCAACCGCCGCGATCCATTGGTCGGGTTTCGCGCGGCTCTCTCATTCCCCACCGCCATCCCCTGATCCATGGGAAGACAATTCACGATCTGGGGTCGGCCCGGTTTCGAAGGATGGGGACACGAGGTTGCGCCGAGGTTCCGACCTCCGTGGTTCTCATGTTACGATACGGTCGTCGGCGGACGGGTCGAGAATCTCGCGATGACCCTTGGTCGATCCTATCGCCGTTCCGTCAGGTGCAACCGTCGTCCCGTCCCGGCGAGACCTTCGCAACATGGCAAGTCGTCCGGAAGACCCGAGGCAACCCGAGGACGAACCGGAGCGGACGGAGTTCCTCTTCTCGAACGCCCCGACCCGGCCAGATGATGCGCCGGGCCGTTGCCCCCGGCTCCCGACGGCAATCTGCCGCCACCGATCGAACCGACCGCCGCCGAACCGCCGACCGAGCCCGGCACTGAGAGCCGTTCCCGGACGACGACCAGGGCCCACCACCGACCGAAGGCCCGGTCTGACCGCCGCCCTGTTCTCTGGCGAAGTCACCGGCAACCCGAACACCGACGTCGATCCCGAACGCACTCGGCCGCTGCCGACAGGCCCCGGCGTTTCGCCGCCCCCCAACGACCCCGAACGCACCTTGCCTTTCGACCATTCGGGACACCCGGCGGAGTCAGTCCCGCCGCCGCCAACCGGCGCCGAGAGGCCAGTGCCGCCGGCCGGCGATCACGATCCTGGTCCCACGGTCCCATTAACTCCCCACCCGCACCAGCCCCCACCGCCGCAGACCCCGATCCGTACCCCCCCGCCCGGCAGCCACGGGAGTTGGGGCACGATCGGCCCGGATGGCCGGCTGGAACCCGGTCAGATCGTTTTCGGGCGTTACGTCGTGAACGGAGAGATCGGCCGCGGTGGAATGGGCCGAGTCTGGCTGGTCCGGCACCTGACCCTTGACGCCGACCGGGCACTCAAGACGATTGTCGCCAACATCGCCTTCAACTCCGACGCCCGGGGCCGGTTCGCACGGGAGGCCCGGGCCATGGCCCGGTTCAACCACCCGAACGCCGTCACCGTTCACGACGCCTTGCTTACCGACGACGTCGCGTTCATCGAGATGGAGTACGTCCGCGGCAAGAGCCTCGACAAGGTCCTCAAGCGCGGGCAGCCGATGCCGCTCGACTGGATCGACCGCATCCTCCACCAACTCTGCGACGTGCTCCAACTGGCCCACGATAGCGGGATCGTCCACCGCGATCTGAAACCGTCGAACCTGATGCTCGTCGACGGACGCGCGGAGGGACGCGAGTTTCTGAAGGTTCTCGACTTCGGTATCGCCAAGATCCTCGGCACCGGCGAGGTCGCCGGGGACGCCCACACGCTGACCAACGCCGTGATGGGCACCCCTCCCTACATGAGTCCCGAGCAGGCCGAGGGCCGCAGCCCCCAACCCCTCCCCGACGGCCGCGCCGACGGACGAACCGACCTCTACGCCGTCGGCGTGATCCTCTACGAGATGCTGACCGGCGAACTCCCCTTCCGAGGCTCGACTGCCCAGAAGATCGCCCATACCTTGTTCGCCCCACCGCCGCCGTTGCACGAGGCCAATCCGGAGGCCGGCGTGCCCCTGGCGATCGAACAGGTCGTCCTGCGCTGCCTGTCCAAGAAGCCCGAGGCACGGCCCCAGACCGCTCACGACCTCTACGAAGCCTTCGTGGCCGCCCTTCCGAAGCCGTCAGGCGAACTGACCGTCACCGGCACGCCGGCAACCGGGATCGAACCACCCCCCCCGACCACCCGCATTGCCGCTCGCCTGGCTCTCGGCGGCGGTTGGGCTCGTGATCGTCCTGGCCCTGGCCCTCGGCCTCTGGCTCGCAGCGTGGGCCGGTGTCTTCGGGACAGGCGGCACGAACTCGATCCTCGTCGAACACGGGGAGGCGGATGACATCGAGATCACCGGAACCGGAGGGACGAACGTCCCGGCGATCCCGCCAGGCATCGCCGCCGCCACGCCCCTGGGCTTCATCGTCGAAACTGTCGAAAGCGTGGGAGGCGTGTCTTCGTTCATTTATGCGCGTGATGATGATGCAAAGTCCGTCAAACTGCGTCCCGAGCTACCGAGCGGCGGTGCCGACCAACCACCGATCGCGCTGGTACGCACGAGCGATGGTGTTGAGTTTCGTCGTGTCGAAGGGGGACTGTTCACGATGGGGGGCTTCGGGGCGCCGGGGGACACGAACCCGCCCCCCGCTCGCGAAGTCGTCATCCCCACCCTTTACGTCCAGGCGGACGAGGTCACGAACGCCGAGTTTCGGCGCTTTCTAGCCGACATCCAGGCCGCGGAACCGACCGCTTGGCGCAAGGCGTTTGACGCGTTGGTGACACCCGTCAACGCGGGCGGCTACGGACTGTCCGCCGACGAGGCCGACCGCCACCCCGCCGTCGGTGTCACGCACGGCCTGGCCGAGTCGTTCGCCGCCTGGGCGGGCGGCCGGTTGCCGACCTCTCCCGAGTGGGAATTTTTCGCCCGTTCCGGTGGTGAGCCGATCCCGTTCGTCTGGGGACGTGTTCCAACCCTGGAATTGAATACCGACCGCGCTAACATCGACTCGCGCGATCGCCCCGACGCCCCGACGAGCCCCGTTGGGTATTACCCCGCCGACCGTACCGAACAGGGCGTCCGCGACCTGACCGGCAATGTGCGTGAGTGGACCTCCACGTCGTCGCCAGGTCTCTCGACCTCGGCCGGTTCCCCGCCCTATTTTGTCGTCCGTGGCGGTTCCTGGCACAGCGACGTTTACCAGTTTGCCACCACCCACGTCGAAAACCTTCCCACCGACGAGGCCCCGTCCGATGTTGGATTCCGGGTCGTCCTCGAAGTCGGCTCGGAAACGCCCGGCCCAACGGAGACGACCTCTGGAGCTAGCGAGGTCGCCGATTGATCTCAAACGAGCGGCGTTCCTTCCTGTTGTCGGAGATGCCGGAAGCCCTGAGATTGTCGACGAGCGGGACCAGGGACGTGGTGGAGTTTGGCGAGGTGTCTCGTCACGCGGGGCCGGTCGACCGTAGATGTTCGGGAACCGAATAACTGGGCCTTGGAGTCGGTGGGGGGAGTCTCGTATCCTGAAGTGGTGGAACGGATCATGTCAGCGGCCGGGGATCGGGGTTTTCCGAGCGGACGCCGCCTTCTCGGCGACCGAGCGCGCATGGGCACCGGGTCGGTCGGGGCCAGGATGTCGGGGAATAGCCCCGGAGGTAGATGATGTCGCAAGCGTGCCCACTCTGCAACGAACCGGTCGGCGAGAGTCAATCACGCTGCCCGTCCTGTGGCGCCGAACTGCTGGAAAGCCCAGGGACAATTCTTTTGCCGAAGGGCCACGCGCGGCCCGCGTCGACGCCCGCGGCCCCGTCCTCCTCTCAACGGGAGGACGGACCGGGTCCCGCGCCGGATGCCGATCTGCCGCCTCGACCCAAGGTGAAGAAGCCCGCGCCGCCGGAAGGATCGAGCGAACCTCAGCCACCCCCGAAACCGCCCCGTCCCCGGTCTCGGTCCGCGAGCGTTGAGGTCCCGGCCCGTCCTCGGACATCCAACCCGGCACCCCAGGCCCCGCCGCCACAATCGGTCCAACGACCGCCGGTCTCTCCACAAGTTCCCCCCCAGGCGGTCGGGCCCCCGCCGTCGTATTTCCCTGGCTACACGCCTCCCGCCTATCCTCCCGCGCCAACCGAGACAGACCCGGGCAGCAACGAGGGCGCGGGCTTGCGAGGATGGTTGATCAAGAAACTGGGTGGCCAGGCCCCCAGCAGTGGACCGGCTGGCACGCCGCCGTCGCAGCAAGCGGGCCAGAGTTTTCCAGCACATGGGCCGCCGTCGTCGACAGGCCAGTACCCGGCCTACGGGCCGCAGCCGCCGGGATCCGGCCCCCCTCCGTCCTACGGGGGACCACCACCATTGCCGCCCAGTTCCGTCCCGTATCCATCCCACGCTCCGGTGGGAATGGGGTTCGGCCACGATTCCGGCGGGGCATCTCCCCCACAAATGGAACGGCCGGGCTTCGGCCCCGATTTCGGCGCGGCCCAGGAGGACGAGGGCAAGACGGCGTACATGCCCGGCATCGACGTTGCCAAGCTACGGTTCCCGACGGCTGACTACAAACTTCAATTGCTCGATGGGACCGGCCAGTGGCGCACCTGGTTCGAGATCTCGGCCAACGGCCGGAACGTCGGCCGCAGTCAGAACAGCTCCAATTTCCCGTTTCTGAGCAGCATGGCGGTGCGCCACCTGCGTCTAAGCTACGACGGCCCGAGACTCAAGGTCGAAGACCTCGGCTCCCTGAACGGCACCTATTTGAAGATCCCCGGCCCGGTCGAACTGGAGGATGGCACCCGCTTCCGCGTCGGTAGCCAGGTTCTTGAGTTTCACCGGGCTGAGTCGTTTCAGCCGGCGCAGTCGATCCGTTCGGAGGACGGTGAGGAGTTCCTGAGTTTCGACCTCGAACCGCACGCGTATCTGGACCTCATCCGACCCGACAACACACCGGGTCTCCGGTTCCCGATCACCAAGGAAGTCACGAAGATCGGTCGAGACGGCCGCCAGGCCGACATCGCGCTACCGAAGGCCGAATGGATCAGCGGACAGCATGCTCAGGTCCGTCACGACGTGACCCAGGGCCGCTTCTTCCTCGACGACCTGAATAGCCGGAACGGCACCTTCCTCCAGGTCCGAGGCTCGGCCCACCTGAACCCAGGCGACATCTTGCTGGTCGGTCGCGTGTTCCTGCGGGTCGTGGACAGCAGTGTTCCGAGTTGATGCGTCCCCCACGAGTCGAGGGGCGCTGAATGAGGACGTGCTGGGCTCTCGAACTTAGCGCAGCGTCATTCTGACAATCACGACGATCCAGGCGACGAGCACGGCCAGAAACGCCAGCCACCAGAACGGGTTATGGTTGCCGAGGATGTAGGCCCACGCCAGTAACGACAGCAGGCCGCCCACCACGCCGACCGCCAGCGCCGCGCGGCGGTATGTCTGGTCGTCGTCGAACGCCTCCTCGGCCCAGTCCGTCGTGATGGAGTCGGCGACGATCCGGCTGCGGGCGCCCCGGATCAATCCGGAGGCGAAGGCCTGTCGATCGGGTCGGTCGCCGTACGCCACGCCGTAACAGCCTCGCAGGGGGACGGTTTGCGCCTCGCGATGGGTGGAGAAGGCGGCTTCCATGATGTTCCGCCAGCGGCGACGGCGACGCCGGACGGCATCGGTCAGGAGGAAGAGCCGCCCGTTGCTCCGGGTGTCGAGGAGATCGGCGGCGATCAGGTTCAGGCACCAGGTGTCGAACCAGCCGGAGAGCCAGATCAGGCCGCGGCCGATCATCTCGCTGCTGTAGGTGACGCTGCCCGGAATTGCGAACCCGCAACGCGCCCCACGGGTCGCTTCCGGCATGCGGGCGAGGAACTCGGGCAACCCGTCGATTTCCTCCATGCGTCCAAGCAGGGCGAAGACCGGCGGGCGGACCTTCAACTCGTTCCCGATCGTGCGCAAGTCTTCCCGGACGGCCGCCGCCCGAGACGGCGCCTCGGCATGATCGGCCCATGAAGTCGGAAACAGAACGATCACGCCCCGCGCCACGGGGCATTCGGGGTTGAGATCGCGGAGTAATCGGCACAGGTGAGTCAGGCGTTCCGAACCACCGCCGCTCTGATGACCGAAGTTCGACGCCCCGGCAACGCTCAGCAGCACGGCCTCGGCGGTCGCATACGCATGAATCGGGCCACCCGACGGCGGCGACTCGGCGTAGAGCTGGAGCCCCGCCGAGCGTACCAGGGACGCAGCTTCCGCCTCGTCCGGCGCCAGGATCAGGATGAACCGTTGCGCGGTGGGATCAATCCGCGCCTGGTCGAAGGCGAGCACGATCGACTCCCACGCGGCGTCGATGTCCGGGAAGACACCGGAGGACACGTCGGCCGGCCGGTACCGTCGCCACCTCCACCAGGCGCGAACCAGGGCGATCGCCGTGCCAAGTGCCAGCAGGGTGAACGCCAGCATCCAGGTCCAGACTCGCGGTCGGAAGATCGGCAGGGCCGGGTCGATGGTCGGGTAGCGACCGGGAAGGAAGAACTCGAACAGCCAGACGAGCCCGGCCACGATCAGCAGCAGGACGATCGCCAGCAAGACCCGAGGCGCCTTGCGCCAGAGCCAGTAGATGCCGAACCCGATCGCCGTCGCCGCCAGGATGACGCCGGCTCCGATACCGATCCGGGAGAGGAGACTGGTCACGAGAAAACGCACATCTTCACAACAGGTGGGTGGAGCGCCGCCAGTCCCACGAAGGATGTCACGGTGGGCTCCTCGACGCTCCCACCCGCACGACTGGTCGAGTCGATCAGAGGGTCAGGTGGACCGAGAGCAGGAAGCACGCCAGCGTTACAATCGCCGTCGCCGAGACCAGCACGCTGACGATCAGCAACCGCGTCTTGCCCGGCAGGGGCTCCAGGGGGGCGATATCGCCGCGTCCCTCGTCGGGCAGGAACCGCTCGGGTTGCTGGCTGCCGGCGGCGATTCGGGCATACGCCCGTTCCGCCCAGCGATGGAGCCCCGGCTCGTCGAGAGCGTAGTCGCCGCGGAAGCCCAGGGCCACGGCGAGGAAGAACACCTCCAGCGGGTCGGTCCCGGCCAGGGCCTCGGCCTCGCGGGCCTTCTCGTAAAACCGGCGGGCCCGGTTGCGGTCGCCGTAGAAGTGCATCTCGAGGATGTGCTCCTTCCAGGCCTGCGGCATGCTGCCAGCGGGAGTCGATCAACGCCTCGTCGGCCCAGTACACCAGGGCGTGCCGGGCCAGGGCGAAGTCGTGGGCCAGACCGCTGGATCGCGACGCCTTCTGCTCGGCGTCGGCCAGCAGGTTCAACAACTGTGCACGAACGGCGTCCAGCGGTGGGTGCTCGCCGCGCTCAAACCCCTGCTGGAGCTCGACCACGTAACGGAGGGTCGGCCCGACGATCTCGGCGAACGGCTCGGTCATGGTGCTCGCTCGGCTGGTGCCGGCCTGGGCCTCCGAACCGCCTCTCTTCGCGACCTGAAGGGCATCCACCTCACGAAGACGTGGTTGCGGGGCGATTCGTGACGGTGTTCAGATCACGAACAGGGCGAACTGGAGGTTTGTCGGCTTGGTGCGGCCCGGCGGGTTGACCGTCAGGATGCGGTCCCCCTCGAAGACCGCCTTGTTCAGGTTCATCCGCAGGGCCAGGGTGTACGACTCGGCCACATCTTTCCAGAAGACCGGGTCGCGGTCGACCTGGTAGTAGACGATCCCCGTGCTGGCGGGCAACGCCCGGGGGGGCCGCGCGACCGGTGTCAGTGTCAGGCCGCCCAGGGCGCGTCGGAAGATGTGCTCGACCTGCGACTCCGCTGCCCATCTTCATGTCCATCGAGCCGAGAAGCTGCTGGCATTCCTGGTCGGACAGTTCGGTCTCGACGCCGAGGAACAGGCCCTTCGTCGTGTTGAGCCAGCCGGGCTCGAGCGCCACCTGGAGCCGCTCGCCGGCCTTCTCGAAGTAACGCTTCTCGAACGCCGAGGGGGCGAGGATGTCGAGACCGAGCTGGATGTGCTTGATCGCCTTGTAGAAGCAGCCGGCGATGTCCTCGTGGTCGTACCCCAGCAGGCCGGGCGGGCGGCGGTCCTTCGAGAAGATCGCGAGCTGGCCGACCAGCCGGCAGAGTTCCCGGTAGGTCATCAGCGGATGGAGGCCGCGGACGAACGCGAACGACTCGAAGTACGAGAACGCGGAGTTGAGCACGGAGAGCTTCAAGAGCCGTTCGGCGTCTCCCGGCACCTGGCTCTCGAACGAGATGCCACGATCGACCACCTGGGCCGAGTACTGTTCGATCCTGGCACCGATCTGGTGATGCAACGATTGCACGGCGCGCCACAGCATCGGCCAGGCGTCGAGGGCCAGCAGCGGCGGCACATAGGAGGGGTCCACCTGCGGCGGGCTCTCGGTCTGCGCCGACCGTTCGATGCGGCAGAGTGGCAGGGTCTCGTACCCGGTATGGTCCTGGCCGGAAAGCAACAGGCGGGCCCGGGTTCGGCGGACCTGAATCGGCTGGTCGTCGGTGCCGGTGTTCTCGTCCTCGCGCTCGATCGTCTCGATCCAGTAGCGGGGGCCGTCGGCGGTGGGGTGCTCCGCGGCGTTCGCCCGGCCGGCCTGGACGCTCGGCACCGCCAGGTAGACCATCAGCGACGACTCTTTCGAGAGCGCCTCGTGCAGCTCGACCGGATCCACGGTCACGTCGTCCGGGACGACGATCTTGGTGCCGTCCTTGAGCCTGGCCTCGCAGCCGTTGAGAGTCATGGCGTAGTTGGCGACGGCGTCGCGGTCCAGCTCGATCCGCCGGTAGCCCCAGTTGAAGGGATGGTACCAGTCCTCCGACAGCCGGAGCGACTCGCCGACATGGCGCTCGGCCGCCTGGAAGTGGTGGGGCCGCAGGAACATGCCCTCGGACCAGTGTACCGGACGGATCGCCATGTTGACTCCCGCTCGACGCATCCCGGCGCGATCCCGACGCGACCGGCGACCTCCCTTGGAATTGAACGTCACGACGGCAAGCCAGCATAGCCGAGCGGCCCGTCTTGATGAAGTGCACGCCGCGCGCACGAGTGTGAATCGGGGGTCGTTGTCACCGTCTCGGTTGCAAGGCGTATCCCCAGTTGACGGTCATCATGCGCCCGGAGCCGTCGAACCGACGGGCCCGGTTCGTGGGAATGCCCGTGCTCATACGGTGTGCCAACTCGACCAGGGTGCCGGCGAGGCCCTATAATCGAACGCAGTCGACGACGACCGCTGAGCCTTTCAGGAATCGAACCATGTCGACCGAGCTCGCGGACCCGACCGCTGCAACGTCGGTTTCGACCCGGCGTCCTCCTCTGACCAAGCCGGAAAAGGCGCGGATGATCTTGCTGGGGACGACCTCGGTCGTCTCGATCGTCCTGGCCGTGTGGCTGTTGACCTGGGTGCTGTTTCGTAAGCCTGGTGCGGTGGCGGCCGGCTGGTTCGGGCCGTCGGGCCTGGCCGGGCCGGTGCTGCCTTACCAACGCGAGGATGCCGGCGGGTTCGGCCGGTCGCTGGAGATCGGCGCCACACCGGGCGCGCCGTTGAAGGACATCACGAGAGCGATCCGCGACATCGTCCGTCGTGGAGAGGGGGGGCCGCTGGTCGTCTACCTGTCGGCCCCCGGGATCGCTTACGACGGTCGGCCCTACTTCCTGCCCGCCGACGAGACGGCGTTCGTCACTGCCCGGGCGGGTGAGGATGCCCTGACCTCCGCCGAGTCGGTTCTGGATGCCCTCAATGCCGACCGCGCCCGACCCAAGTTGTTGATCCTCGACGCCGGCCAGGTGACGACCGACCGTCACCTCGGCGTCTTCGGGAACGCATTCCTCGAACGGTTCGATGCGCTGTTGACGTCGCACGCGATCCCGAACCTGGCCGTGCTCAGCGCGTGCGCCCCGGGGCAGGAGGGCCATGCCAGCGAGCCTGATCGCCGCTCCGTGTTCGCGTACTATGTCGCCAGGGGCCTCAGCGGGGCCGCCGCGCCCTGGGATCGGTCGGGTCGGGTCACGGTCCACGGGTTGACCCGATACGTCCGAACGCAGGTCGCCCGCTGGGCCGATTCGCACCGCCAGGCCGTGCAGACGCCTGTCCTGCTGGGGGACACCTCGATCGACTTCGACCTCCGCCTCTTCGGTGAGCCGAGGCTGGCCGAACTGACCGAGGACGAGGTCAAGGCCCTTGAGTCGGCCCGCGCCGAACTGCTCAAGGGCTGGCAGGCCCGTGACCGACTCGCCGTGATGGGACCCTACCGGTACGCCGCCGCTGCTCTGGAGCCAGTATCTCGACGGCCTGCTCCAGGCCGAGCGGCTGATCCGGGCGACCCGTCCCGAAGAGGCACGCGCGGCGCTCGCCACGACGACTCAGCTTGCCAGTCGAATTGAACAGCGTGCCCCCGGACTTCCCTTGAAGCGGGCCTGGTCGCTCGCCCTCGGAGAGGCGCACCCGGCTACCCTTTCGAGGGAGGCCCGCGACGATCTGGCCTCGGCCTCGGCCGCGATCCAGCGTGCCATCGACCGCGAGACTGGCCAGGCGCAGGTCGAGGCGGCCATCCAGGAAGCGAACAAGCTGCCCGAGGATACCGGCGCCGGCATGCTCAACGCGGCGCCGGCCGGTGATGCGGCCGGTGCCTCCCCGAACGACACACCGAAAGCCGAGGCGAAGCCCGACGCCAAGGCCCCCACCCGGTCGAATGGTCTGGTCGATCCGATCAAGGGGCTCGTCGAGGTCGTCGGCGGCCGTTCGATCCCGCGTTACGTCGAGGCGCAGCTCCCTGTCTGGGTCGGGACGTATCTGGACCAGCGCCTCGGACTGTCGATTGAAGGCCGGCGGGCTCAGGTCCTACGGCGGGCCCAGGAGGTGCGCCTGCTGGCCGAGCAGGTCGCCGCCGCCGATGAGCGGGTGATCGTCCGCATCGCCCCGGTGCTGGAACAGGCCGACGCCCGACGCCGGGAGGCTCAGGACCGCCTCTTCGCCCCGGAAGGACCGGCGACCGAGGAGGCCGCACGCCAACTGGAAGAGTCGTCGTCGCTCTACCTCGCCGCCAGGGAGTACGTCGAAACCGAAGCCCAGGCCCGCGACCTGATCGCGCGTGCCATGATCGAGCTACCGTACCTCGGCACCTGGTACGCACGCCGTGTTCGGGGCGGTCTTGATCCCCAGTTTCTCGGCCTGCTCGACGGACTTGAAGCCCTCAACACGACCGTCGAGCAAGGTTTGGAGATTCCTCCCACGAGCGGAACCGACGCCCCGACCGAGCCGACGATCGAGGTTCTCAACCGGGAGCGAACCGAGCTGGCGGGCAAGGTCCGTTCCGTCGAGAACCCTTACAACGCCCTGGTCCGCGAGTTCCTCCAGCTCTGCGACCTGGACGGATCGTCTCGGGGAACGAGCCGCGTCGCCGAGATCGACGACCTCCTGCGTGTCCCGCTTATCCCGGCCGACGACCGCGCCGCGCTGCTGGCGAAACTTCACGCCGCGACCCAGGCCGATCCGCTGACCGGCGAGCCGGTCGCTGCTCCGGAGCCGGACGCGACGGTCGCAACCGAGCCATCCGAGGTGGACCCGCGTTTCTGGTCGCATGCCGTTGGCCTGGCGCGGATCGAGACGACGTTGCTGAGCCTCGGTGGCGCGAAACCGTCCGATCTGGAGGGCCTGCGATCCGACCTGGAATCGGCTCGCGGGGCCACCACGCACCCGGACGTTGCATTCGAGGCGATGGACCGCTTCAACCGAAGACTCCGCAGCATCCGCGCCGACCTGGCCACCCGCGTCCGGACGGTTTCTGGAGGGCCCGAGTCGAACCGGAGTGACGCCCAGATCGCGGCGACCCTGCACGCGGCCGATCGTGCCGCGCGGGCCTTGCCACGACCGCACATCGTGCCCCTGGCCGAGGACGCGGCCCCCGACTATCAGCTCGCCCGGTTCCTCCGTCACGGGACGCTCCGGCGGCTTGGCCGTCGGCTGGTCGAGGACTATGCCCCGGAGCACGCCCTGCTCGTCTTCGACGAGGCTGGCGACTGGTTCACGGCGCCCGGCCTGAATGCCGATCTGGCCCACGCCCGGGAAGTCGGCCGGTCGCGGCTGACGCTGGCGACCGAACCGTCGGGGTCGCTGCGGATGGTCGAGAGCGAACAACGGCTGACGGCCCGCACAGCGGCCACGGGGCCGGTGCCGGAGGGCCTGGCCCTGGTTGCCCTGGTCGCGGAACGTGACATCCCGCTGTCGATCCTGTCGGCCGATCTGTCGACCGATTCGCACGAGAGCACCCCGTCGGGGCTCGTGCCGGTCGGGGAGTCGGTGGGCTCCGGGGAGCGTGCCTACGTGCTGGAGCGGACCACGTACGCGACGGAGCCGATCCAGTGCGTGCTCAACCCGGGCCTGTTCTACCGGGGAAAGGTCGTCTCGCGGCCTCAGCCGTTGGCCGTCATGCTCGAGACGGCCCGGGAGGAGGTCCAGGTTGTCATCAAGGATCGCGATGATCGCGACTTCGGTGACCAGTTCGTGGACCACCCCTCCCGAGGCTACCTCCACTATAACGCCCATCTCAATTATGAGCTCGTCCTGACGAACACGACCGACAAGGTCAAGGATGTCTGGGTGTCCCAGAAGCTCGACGGGCAGCCGGCCGTGGCGAGCCGGTTGCAGATCCCCCACACGCCTCGGACGACACGCAAGGGGGCGAGGTGAAGGCCGTGGACCTCGGCCCGCTCCTGCCAGCAACGCCCGGAGCCGCTGAGGCCACCACCCCGGAGCCGATTGCTAACCTCCGCGAACCCGGCCCGAACGAGGTGCCACTGGGGGAGCCGCGCATCCTGACCGTCGAGGTTCGCGAGGGTGGCCCCGACGGGCGACGGCTGTCGATCACCCGCCGCATCGAGTTCCACCAGCTTGACGTGCCAGAGTACGCCGCAGTCCAAGCCCAGTTCGACCCATACCGGGGCCGACTCTACGTGATCGTGTACCATAAGCGGAGTGATCCGGTACGCGGCCCGTTCTTCGTCTCGGGCTTCCTTGGCGGCGGAGTTCATCAACGAGGGCGAGCGCGTGGCTCGGGGCGGTCGGCCCGCCGTCTTCTTCTCCCAGCCGATCCCCTTTCCTTTTCCCGAAAAGATCGGCTGGTCGGTGAACATCGGCCTCAAGGAACAGGCCTTCCGCGGCGAGACGCCGACGAACGTCCCGCCACCACAGCCCGCTACCCCATCATCCGCCGGGCCGAACCTCTGAACCGTTGCCCGGTGGGATGGTCGTTCGGTAAGGGATGAGAGCGCGATGACCCGGCCCAATACCGAGTTCGACACCTTGCCTACCTGGCGCGCCGAGACCGACGCCCCGCGCCGCGAAATCGAGGTCTGCGAGCCTCGCCCCGGAGCCCGACTCATGGTGTTGAAGTGGCAAAACTACATCGAGGAGCGTCCGGACGTCATGCTCGGCAAGCCCGTGTTCAGGGGGACCCGGCTCACGATCGAACACGTCCTCCGTGAACTCGGCACCGGGATGAGCCTGGAGGAACTGTTCGACAACTACCCGAACCTCAAGCCCGAGCACATCCGAGCGGCCCTCCAGTACGCCGCCGACGTCGTGGCGATGGAACAGGTTCTCTACCAGTAGGCTCGTGAGGCCGGGAACCTGTGCGCATCCTCGCTGATGAGAACCTGCCCCGCGCGATCGTCCTCTGGCTGCGCGGGGAAGGCCACAATGTCCTCTATGCGGCGAAATCTTGTCCTGGAGTCTCCGACTCCGATCTACTGACCGAATCGGAGACGCAGGGGCATATCGTGCTCACCGAGGACAAGGACTTCGGGGACCTGGTCTACCGCGACCGCCGGAATAGCCACGGGGTGATCCTGATACGGATGGAGAACCTCCCCGTCTCGGCCCGGCTGACGCGACGCCAGGCGGTCTGGACCGTAGTCGAATCGAACCTGCCCGGCAACTTCGTCGTCGTCTCCGAGACCAAGATGCGTGTGCGCTCCCTGACCTTCCCCTGAACCCGGCCGCGAGTCGTCCCGTGACCATGACAGTCTTCGACTCCCTGATCGAGTCGAGCTCGCGGGACGCCACGGACTACGCGATCGCGGCGGAGACCATCCCGGTCATCGACCTGCGCGGCATCGGCCGCCCGACCCTCTGGGTCGCCGAGGGGTGTCCCGGCGAACTCGATAAAATGCCTGAATTGCTTTGATTTCATATGGTTACGCCAATTTCGATATGGTTCGACGAGCGGTCTTGGGCCTAGCCACCGACGCGGAACCTGGATAGAATCGGTCAATCCGCGCCCGGGTTCAGATGACCGAGGAGGTCCCGCTCGATGCTCGACACCGACTTGAAGGAATTCGTGACGACGCGGATCTTACCGAATGTGCAGACGCCCGCCCAGTACGTCGGCGGCGAGATGCACAGCGTCCGCAAGGACCACCGCCAGTGCCGGGGGACGGTCTGCCTCGCCTTCCCCGACACCTATGCGATGGGCATGAGTCACCACGGCCTTCAAGTCCTGTACAGCCTGATGAACGAACAGGGTTGGGCCTGCGAGCGGGCCTTCACCCCGCTGCCCGACTTCGAGGCCGCCCTCCGCGATCACGGCCTGCCACTGTACAGCCTCGAAACGTTCACGCCGCTGAACCGGTTCGACGTGCTGGGCTTCACCCTCCAGTACGAGATCTGCTATACGAACGTGCTGACGATGCTCGACATGGGCGGCATCCCGCTCCACGCCGAGGACCGCGGGCCGGACGACACGCTGGTCATCGCCGGCGGCCCCGGCGCTCAGAACCCCGAGCTGATCGCGCCGTTCATCGACCTGTTCGTCCTTGGCGACGGCGAGCCGAGCCTGCCCCACGTTTGCGAGTTGTGGAAATCGAATGGAGGGCTCCGGCCTCTCTCGCGAGGAGAAGCTGGCGCGGATCGCCGGCGGCGTCAACTGGGCCTACGTCCCCCGTTTCTACCAGCCGATCTACAACGAGGACGGTATCCAGGTCGAGACCGTCCGCACCCGCGACGACGTGCCGGAGAGCATTCGGGGCTGCATCTCGACCGACCTCGACACCGCCACCCTGCCCACGAAGCCGATCGTGCCGATGGTCCAGGTGGCGCAGGAGCGGATCGCCATCGAGATCATGCGAGGCTGCCCCTGGCAGTGCCGCTTCTGCCAGAGCACGACGATCAAGCGCCCGCTGCGCTATCGCAAGGTCGAGACGATCGTCCAGGCCGCCCTGGAGACGTACCACAACACCGGCTACGACGAGATCAGCCTGCTCTCGCTCTCGTCGAGCGACTACCCCCACTTCGAGGAACTGGTGACCCGCATGAGCGAGGTCTTCACGCCGCTCGGGGTGAAGCATCTCGCTGCCGAGCCTGCGGATCACCGAGATGCTCAAGAAGATCCCGGCGCTGTTGCAGGAGGGCCGCCGAGGCGGGCTGACCCTCGCCCCGGAGGTCGCCCGCGACGACATGCGCGAGCAGATCCGCAAGCCGATCAACAACCAGGACCTCTACGACGGCTGCCGCGAGGCGTTCCGCCGCGGCTGGCGGCGGGTCAAGCTGTACTTCATGTGCGGCCTGCCCGGCGAGCGCCCGGTGGACCTCGACGGCATCGTCGAGATGGCCGAGACGATCGCCCGCATCGGCAAGGAGGAGACCGGCCGGTTCGCCGACGTCACCGCCAGCGTCTCGAACTTCGTCCCCAAGCCGGCCACCCCGTACCAGTGGAACGGCATGCAGCCCGCGACTATTTCCGCTGGGCGCACAAGTACCTGCGGTCGAAGGTGACGCTCCGCTCGGTGAAGGTGAAGTGCCACGACATCGAGACGAGCCTGCTCGAAGGCGTCCTCACCCGCGGCGACCGCCGGTTGGCCCCCGCCCTGGAAGAAGCCTGGCGGCGCGGGGCCCGGCTCGACGCCTGGACCGAGCACCACAAGCCCGAGATCTGGCGGCAGGCCTTCGAGGACCTTGGCATCGACATCGACTTCTACGTCCACCGCACCCGACCCGTCGACGAGGTTCTCCCCTGGGACCACATCCACATCAAGAAGGGCCGCCCCTACCTGGCCAAGGAGCAGGACCGCTCGGTCGTCCAGCTCGAAACGATGGCCGGGGCGGTGTGATCGGTGGAGCGACTCGTGGAGCGATCGCACCCCGGCCCCGCGCCACGAGAGGTGAATTCATGGCGACCGAGGCGAAGCCGAAACTGCTGACGGCCGAGGAGTTCATGAAGCTCGATCTCGGCGAAGGGACTGCACGAGCTGGTCCGGGGGGAGATCATCGACGTGCCGCCTCCGATGCCGGAGCATGGAATCGTCTGCGGGAACGTCTGATTCTGCTCCTTCGATACGTACGGTCGTCTGACGGGCCACGGGTACGCGCTGACGAACGACTACGGCTGTCATCACCGAACGAGGTCCGGATACTGTCCGCGGTGCCGACGTCTGCTATTACAGCAACGCCCGCTGGCCTCGTGTCGGAGGTCGGTCGCGGCCTTCCCCCCGTCGCCTCCCGATCTCGTCGTCGAGGTCTACTCCCCGAGCAACCGCCCCGGGGAGATGCGGGACAAGGTCAATGAGTACCTCAACGCGGGCATCGCGATGGTCTGGGTCGTCCACCCGGAGCGCAAGACCGTGGCCATCTACCGGCCCGAAGACCCCTTCCCGGTCCTTCTCGGTGAACACGACGTGCATCGAGAACCTGCCGGAGCTACCCGGGTTCGCGTGCCGGGTCGCCGACTTCTTTGCCTGACGAACTACCTACCGAGGGCTCGGATCGCATGGCGCACTGGGAGAGTCACCGGCTCAAACTGAACGACGACCACAACTGGAAGGCCCGGCCAGGGTTCAACATCTTCGTCGCCGATCGGGGCGCGGTGAAGTTCGAGTACCCGGAAAGCTGGGTCGTCATCCCGGGCGAGGACTCGATCAAGTTCCACGACCGTCAGCCGCCCGACGACGACTGTACCCTCCAGCTCTCGGTCTTCCACCTGCCCCCGGAAGTCGACTGGAGCGGGTTGTCGCTGGCGCTGCTCGTCGGGGAACTGGTCAAGAAGGACACCCGCGACGTGCTCGACCGTGGTGAGGTCGTCGAGGTTCGCCGGCCCAACCTTGATCTGGCCTGGGCCGAGGTCCGCTTCCTCGATCCGAACGAGAAGCGCGAGGCGTTCTCGAGAACCTGCCTGGCACGTGCCGGGACCATTCAGCCACTGCTCACCTTCGACTACTGGGCCGCCGACGCGGACCGCTGCGTGCCGGCATGGGACGAGATCCTCGATTCGCTGCGCCTGGGAATCGTCGTGACCGACCCGACCCGAGGCGACATGCGACCCCGGAACAACTGACTCAACCCGAGGCTATCTGTCGAGAGGACCGCGGTTCGGCTCGTCCTCCAGTCGACTCCGGCCCGGCCCACCCGAACACTCATGAGCCCAACGGCCCCCACCGACGTTCCCTCACGCCCCCCGACGGCGCGCCCGGTCTGGCCCTGGCTACCGCTGGCCGCCGCCCTGGTCGTCATCGTCCTGATCCGGGTTCCTCTGGTCCTCAACGCGGCGCACCACCTCGATAGTGACCTGGCGGTCGACGGTCTCACGCTGGTCGACGCGGTCAATGGCCACTGGCGCTGGCACTACCCCGGCACGCCTTACATGGGGACCGGCCCCGTCGTGCTCTCGTACCCCCAGGCATTGGTCTGGGGGGCGAACCCGCGGACGCTGGTCAGCGGCGGGGTCGTGGCGTACGTCCTGGTCGTCATCGCCGCGTTCGTGCTGGCCTGGCGGGCGTTCGGGCCGTCGGTCGCGGCCTGGGGCCTGGTGCCGCTGACGTTCGCGTCGACCGGGACGGTCTGGCTGTCGGGCCGGATCACCGGCGGACACCTGCTGTCCGTCGCCTGGCATGCCGCGGCCTTCGCCTTCCTGTGGGGGACCGTCCGAAGAGGCGGCGCGGGACGGGCGGCCTGGCTTGGCCTGTGGTGTGGGTTCGGCGTCTACCTCGACCAGATGCTCGCGTTCTCGACGCTGGCGGTCGTCGTGGCCGGGACGATGGTCTGGCTGTTCACGCCGGAGTCGGACCGCTGGTGGGGTTGGTCGGCGCTGGCATTCGCGACTGGCGTTCGCCGTCGGATACGCTCCGAGGGTCGTCGGGAACCGGGTTGACCCGTACGACGCCTATAACGACCAGTTCGCGACGATCTTCCAGCCGGCCGCCGGTCCCATCGAGGAAGTCCCTCACATCGACTGGAACGCGGTCGAGCAGCTTGCCAGGTCCCACGCCGAGCTACTCGTCCAGGATTGCCTGCCGCGACTGATCGCCGGGCACCGCCTGCCCGGCTACGAGGCCGAGCCGCACCCTGCCGCGCTGGAGGGCCGGACGCCACCCGCGACGAGGACCGATGAGGCGGGCCTCGTGGCCGTCGTGACCACCTGGGCTCACCCTCGCTGCTTTTCGCCGCCTCGATGGCCGCGCTGATCTGGGACAGCCCTGCGCTGCCGCGACCCGGCCGGCGCGGCGGTTCGCTGGGGGATGCTGTTCGCTTCGGCGCTGGTCGTCGCGGGGTTCCTGGCGAACCGGAACATCTATCAACTCGGACAACTACCGGTACCTCGGCTTGCTCCTGGTTCCCTGGTCGCTGGGGTTCGGCGTGCTGTTGCGTGGGCTCTGCCCGGCGCGGGTCGGGAGGGGTCTGACGCGGCGGTCGCCTGCGCGGCGTGGCCTGGCGGTCTTCACGACACTTGACACCCGGCAGTGGTACGCGCGGTTCGGCTGGGTCGAGGGGATGCGCCCGGTGCGGGTCGAGCGTTCCGATCCGGTCCTTGACGTGGCTTGTCGCGCATCCGGAGGTCGACGCGATCTTCGGCGACTACTGGGACGTCTACCGGCTCTCGTTCCTGACCGACGGGCGAGTCCACGGCGTGCCATTCCCGAACTACCCGGACCGCTTCCCGGCGTGGTCTCGCGACCTTCCCGGCCGTCGCCCCCGGGTGCTACTTGCCCGACCCAACGGCCTCGGACCATTCTACGAGCGAACCGCGGGCGAGCAGGGGGCCCGCGAGCTGGGCCGCGTTCCGCCACGCGACTTTCTACGACTGGCCATGACCTCAGCAATGAGCGATGAGGCGGGACGGGAAGCCGGTCGTCGTCGGGCAGACACCGCCACCATCTTCTCCCTCTGGATCGTCGAGGTGTGCGGTCACCACCCTGCGAAATTACCAGGAGAAGGCGGCCCGTTGCATGAGGTGAGTGTCGTGTCGACGAGGAGTGAGCCCGAAGAGCAGGGGGGGCGATCCCGTGGAAGGCCGACCCCGGCCCCTGGCGATCGGCCGATGCGCTCGCCTTGCTGATCTGGACCACGGCCGTTGCGTTGATCTTCCGGGACGCCGTTCGATTCCAGGGCGCCCTGTTCTATTTCGACATCACCGAGATCAACTTCCCATATCGCGATTTCCTCGCCCGCGAGTTTCGGGCAGGGCGATTCTCGAGGTGGATGCCGGGCCTGTACAACGGCCTGCCCCTGTTCAGCGAGAGCCAGGCGGGCTACCTGCACCCGTCGAAACTGCTCTATCTGGTCCTGCCGACCTGGAAGGCCTTCAACCTCGATACGGTGCTGTCGGTCTGGTTGACCGGCCTCGCGGGATACGGCTGGATGCGGCGGCACCTCGGCCCGGCCGGGCGCCCTGACCGCCGCGTCCCTGCTGGGCTTCGGCGGCTACACCTGGGCCCACCTGATCCACACCAGCATGATCAACGCCCTGGTCTCGGTGCCGCTGCTGTTCTGGTGCCTGGAGTGGTCCTGGAACGGCGGCGGGCGGCGGGCCGTCGGGCTCGGGGCGCTGGCCCTGGCGGCGCAGGTCTTCGCCGGGCACCTGCAAGATGCCCTGATGACGATCATGGCCCTCGGCCTGTACGCCCTGTACCGGGCGGCCGTCGCGCAGGGTGTCGGCCGACCGGCTCCGGACGCTTGCGCCGGCGGCGGGGATCGTGGTGCTCGGCGTCGCGCTCTCGGCCGTGCAGTGGGTGCCGTCGAAGGAGCTGATCGACCGCTCGCCGAGGGCCGGCGGGCTGTCCTACGACGATGCGACCTTCGGGTCCTGGCACCCGGAGCTGCTGCCGACCCTGCTGGTCCGGGAAGCCTATGGCACGCGTGCCCGGGACACCGACTGGATGGACGGCTTCTACCCGTACCACGAGATGAACACGTTCCTGGGCGTGCTGGGATCGCCCTGGCCGTCGTCGGCGCCGGCGTCGTACCGAGACCGCTGGGTCGGCTTCTGGGTGCTCCTGGCCGGGGCCGGCGTGGTGCTGATGCTCGGCCGGTTCAGTATCGTCTGGGACGTTCTGTACCGGGTCCCGGTGCTCGGAAGCGGTCGAATCCCGGTTCGCTACCACCTCTGGCTGACCCTGGCCGTCGCCGCACTGGCGGGGGTGGGGGTCGATCGGCTGGCGCGACCGGGCCCGGTTCGGCTGCGCTGGGCGTTCGTGCTGATCGCGCTGCTGGTCGTGGTCTCGATCCCGTTTCTCGTCACCATCTACACGCCCGCCTGGACCGAGGCCCACCGCTGGACGTGGCCCTACCACCAGAACCGCTTCCGCTGGCTGGGTCGAGAGTTGGTGATCGCCTCAATTCGCACCGCGTCGCTGGCACTCTGCGGCTGGATCGTTGCCGCGAGATTGGCCCGCGGCAACGACCGCCGGCGCCGGTCGGCCCTGGCCTGGGCACTGCCGCTCCTGGTGCTTGCCGAGTTGCTCGGCGCCCACTGGTTCGACGCTCCGACCGTCGACCCAAGCTACTGGACCAATCCACCGCCGACTGCCCGCTGGCTGGCGGAGAACCCAGACACGATTCGCGTTTTCGGCATGGGAGATCGTTCGGCGGGCGAGCCAGGGTACGCTTCTGAACCAGTCGACTTCTTCCAGGCCCGCGACACGCTGGCCTGGAGTCTGGCCCCGGTATGGGGCCTGAAGTCCTCGGGGGGACTGACACCGATCATCTCCCGACGCCTCGGCGACTACGATGAGGCGGCGAACCGCGCCGGGGTGCGGTTCGACCTGGAGAGCGTCACGCACGTCCTGGTCGGCCGTCAGGGGGCCGCGACCGGCCTCGCCAGTCCGGTCGCACTGGGCTCGGCGCTGATCTACCCGAACCCGGAGGCCCTCCCCCGTGCTCGACTGGTCGGCCGTCCAGTCTACGTCAAGGACCTCGAATCCGCGCGGGCCGCGTTGCTGGATCTCGGAACGGAAGCGACGGACCGACTTATTGTCGAGGACCCCGATCATCCCTTGCCGCCGGACGCCACCCCATCCGGGCCCGTGACGATAGTCCGAGAGCGACCGGAGCGGATCGAGTTGAAGGTCAAGCCCGACTCCCCCGCCTATCTCGTCCTGGCCGACACCTTCGACCCCGGCTGGACGGCAACTGTCGACGGCCGGCCTGCCCCGATCCGACCGGCGTATCTCGCGTTCCGGGCCGTGTTCGTGCCCAAGGGCCCTCACGAGATCGTCTTGACCTACCGCCCGGCCGGCTTCACCACGGGGCTGCTGGTGACGTTGCCCGCCCTGCTGGGCGTACTACTCTGCCTGACCTCTCGCGGAACGCGAGCCTGGCCCGGGCCACTCGGTGGTGATGCCGGCTGGCCGCGGTTCTGGCCCGCCTGGTACGTGATGATCCTCGCCGCGACAGTGGCCGCCTCGGCCGTCGATCTCGGGACGGGCGGATTGACCATCGACCACCGTTGGCGTGGCAGCGTTCACCGGTTTACCTGGGGGGCCGGGGTCGAGGCGATGCGGCCTCGATCGCAGACGCCCCAATGATGTCCACCCGACCCATCTCGTGTTCGAGGAATGGGCATTGCAATCGGGGCGAGGATTTCCTAGACTTTCATCTCCTAACCAGGAAAATAATGATCGAAACAGATTGATGCGAGGGCCGGTGGCTCGGGGCACGCAATGGCGATCACCAAAGAAAAGAAGCAGGAGATCATGGACTCGTTCGGCCGTGGCGACAACGACACGGGTTCGCCCGAGGTCCAAATCGCCCTGCTGACGGCCCGGATCACGGAACTGACCGAGCACTTCAAGACGCACAAGAAGGACCACGCCAGCCGCCGCGGGCTGCTGATGATGGTTTCGAAGCGATCGGGCCTCCTGAAGTATCTCAGGCAAAACGACCGCAAGCGCTATCTCGATGTGATCGGCCGACTGGGCATCCGCAAGTAACCCTTGCGGAAGACAACCGCCGGTCGGGTCTGAGGTCTCACTCCGCCACAAGGCGGAACGGCCCGGTCCCGGCCCGGCGTTGTTGTCGTTGGCCCACTGTAGGTTCTTTGTCCTTTGGTGTCGCGTAAGACACTCATCCGACAGGCCGTATCCTCGTGGAGTCGCGGCCTCCAGGTCGTGTCTCGCTGCCCGCCGCCGCCCAAGGTAGGTGGGAATGTCCAACACTTCGACTGTGACCAGGAAATTCGCCGTCGTCGAGCGTACGATCGGCGGCAAGACCATCTCGATGGAAACCGGCCGGTTCGCCAAGCAGGCGAGCGGGGCGGTGGTTGTCCGCCTGGGCGACACGATGTCGCTGGTGGCCACGGTGGCCGCCCCCGGCCGGGAGGGGCTCGACTTTTTCCCCCTCCAGGTCGAATATCGCGAGAAGACCTACGCCGCCGGCAAGTTCCCGGGCGGGTTCATCAAGCGGGAAGGTCGGCCCTCGACGAAGGAAATCCTGACCTCACGGCTGATCGACCGACCGATTCGCCCGCTCTTTCCTTCGCAGTATCGGAATGAGGTCCAGATTCAGGCCTCGCCGATCTCCGCTGATCGCCAGAACGATCCCGACATCCTGTCGATCAACGGCGCCTCGGGATCGCTGACGATGTGTGAGGGCGTCCCCTTTCTCGGCCCGATCGGCGCGGTACGCCTCGCCCGCATCGACGGCGAACTGGTCGTCTTCCCGACCGTCGAGGAACTTTCTCGTAGCGACCTCGACCTGATCGTCGCCAGCACCGAGAAAGCGATCGTCATGATCGAGGGGTTCGGCCAGGAACTGGCCGAACCTGAGATGGGCGACGCCATCATGCACGCCCATCGACTCAACCAGGAACTGATCTCGCTGCAACACGAGCTGCGGGCCGCCACCGGCCTGCCGCCCCTCGAACTCCCCGACAACGAGCCCAGCCCGCTGATTCAGGTTCTCTACGACCGTTACGCCAACGACCTCCGCGACGCCAAGCGGACGGTCATTAAGGCCGAGCGGAATGCGAAGGTCAAGGAGATCCAGGAGCGCGTCCTCGCGGAGATGGTTCCTGCCGAGGGACAGGCCGCCGAGGGGCCCCCAACCGCGACGGCCGTCAAGTCGGCCTTCTACGCTCTGCAAGAGCGGGTCGTCCGCGAGATGATTCTCGATGGTTACCGACCTGACGGCCGCGGTCCGAAGGACATCCGCAAGTTGAGCTGCGAGGTCAGTGTGCTGCCCTCCACGCACGGCTCGGCCATCTTCCAGCGGGGCGAAACCCAGGCCCTCGTCACCACGGTGCTCGGCACCGGCGCCGACGCCCAGCGGGTCGAGGGGATCATGGGCGAGTTCAGCAAGATCTTCTCGCTCGACTACAACATGCCGAGCTTCTCCGTCGGCGAGGTCCGGCCGATTCGCGGCCCGGGGCGCCGTGAGATCGGCCACGGCATGCTGGCCGAGCGTTCGGTAGCCCCGATCCTCCCGCCGCCGAGCGAGTTCCCGTACACGATCCGGGTCGTTTCGGACATCCTCGAGTCCAACGGCTCCAGTTCGATGGCCTCGGTCTGCGGGGCAACTTTGAGCTTGATGGACGCCGGCGTGCCGATCACCGACCCGGTTGGCGGGATCTCGATCGGCCTCGTCGAGGACCCGAAGTCCGACCGTTACATTCTCCTGACTGACATCATCGGCGACGAGGATCACTTCGGCGACATGGACTTCAAGGTCGCCGGCACCCAACGCGGCGTCACTGGCATCCAACTCGACCTGAAGAACTTGGGCATCTCCGAAAAGATTGTTCGCGCGACGCTCGATCAGGCTCACGAGGCCCGGCTCGAGATCCTGCGAACCATGCTACGTACGATCAAGCGGCCTCGTGAGGAGATCTCGACGCAGGCCCCTCGACTGATCCAGATCCAGATCCATCCGGAGAAAATCGGTCTTTTGATCGGCCCCGGTGGCAAGACGATCCGCCGGCTTCAGGAAGAGACTGGAACCAAGATCGACGTCGACGACACGGGCGTCGTGACCATTTCCGGCCCCGTAGCTGTCGGGGCTGAGGAGGTCCGCGACCGCATCCAGGCAATGACCGAAGGGGTCCAGGTCGGCAAGATCTACGAGGGTCGCGTCTCGGCGATCAAGGACTTTGGCGCCTTCGTCGAGATCATCCCGGGTAAGGACGGCATGGTCCACATCAGCGAACTCTCCGAAGGCTACGTCAGTAGCGTCGGAGACGTCTGTCGAGTTGGGGACCTGATGCTCGTCAAGGTGATCCTCGTCGACGATCAGGATCGTGTGAAACTGTCGCGAAAGGCGGCCTTTGCCGAGCGCGATCTGCCCGACCCGATCGCCGAGAATTCCCCGCCAGCCTCCGCTGGTGGCGGCGACCGCGGCGGTCCCCCTCGAGGCGGCGACCGCGGCAGCCGTCCTCCCCGCCGTCCCGATCGCAGTTGACGCGAGCCCGCCGTTCTTCCGATGATCGATGCCGGGTGGCCCACGTCGCCCGGCCCGAACCGTCGGGCGATCCGACCGTCTCACCGGTTCGGGTCGCCCTTCGTCGTATTCCCAGGCCCCGGCCCCAAGGATCGATGACCATGGCCGATGGCTCCACGGCCGTCTCGGACCCGGACATCCTACCGACATCCGCCACGGCCCCGCGATCGCAGGCGGACCACCCGGTTTGTCAACCCGACGCCGAACTGGCCGAACTCGCCGGCGGACTGGCTCACGAGATCCGTAACCCACTGTCCACCATGCGGTTAAACCTTGATCTACTCGTTGAGGACTTCAAAAGCCCCGAGACGAACCGCGACCGCCGTGCTTTGAAGAAGATCGAGCGTGTTCGCGGCGAGACTCGGCGGCTCGAGGCGCTGCTCGAGGATTTTCTCCGCTTCATCCGCGTTCGCGACCTTCAGCGCCGGCCGACCGACCTGAACGCCTTGGTCGACGAGTTGCGCGACTTCTTCGAGCCTCTGGCCGCCAGTCAGGGGGTGGTTCTCCGCGTCAGCTTCGACCCGGAGTTGCCGCCGGTCCCCCTAGACGCCGAGATGTTCCGCCAGCAAGCCCTGTTCAACCTGATTCGCAACGCTCAGAACGCCATGCCTGATGGCGGCGACCTGATCCTGACGACCCGCCGCGAGGGACATCGGGTGGTTGTCGAGATCACCGACACTGGCTGCGGCATCGCGGCCGAGGCCCAGCCGCGAATCTTCGAGGCGTTCTTCTCCACCCGCCCCGGCGGCACCGGGCTCGGCCTGCCCACGGCTCGCCGAGTCGTCGAGGTTCACGGCGGCACGATCAGTGTCGAGAGCGAGCCGGGTAAGGGGTCGAAGTTCACCATCACATTGCCGCTCGATCCCACGGACTCGAACAATGCCCGAAGCGTATGACCCACAACAAGTTCGGACCTTTCTGATCCTGCTGTTCGTGGGCCTGGCGGTCGGGATGTCTGTCCTCACCGGCATCATCTACGCCGTCTACTCCCGGGCAGTTCGCAAGGGAGAGGATGAGCCCAAGGACCAGCGCGATAACGAGTAACTCGCTCCCCGAAATCGTCCCGACGCTCCGAAATAATACAGGCAGGCATGGAACCGCAAATTCGCGTTCTGGTCGTTGATGATGACGAGCCCCACGCCGAGGCCGTGGCCGAGAGCCTGGAGCGGGTCGGCTATGACTGCGTTGTCGCCACCGGCGGGCGCGAGGCCCTTCGTCTGATCGAAGAGCAGGACATCGACATCGTCCTGACCGACCTCGTCATGGAGGGCGTCGGCGGGCTCGAAGTCCTGGCCAAGGCCAAACAGGAACTCCCCCAGGCCGAGGTCGTGATCCTGACCGGTCAGGACTTCTCGGTGCAAACCGCCGTGCGCGCCATGCAGGCGGGTGCCGCCACCTATCTGACCAAGCCGCTCGATATCGACGAGTTGCGGGCCGTCGTCGAGAAGCGAACCGAGCCGCAGCGGCTGGCCCGCTCCAACGCCGAGCTCCAGCGTCAGCTCGACGAACGGTTCGGCTTCGAGGGGGTCATCGGCAACGCCCCGGCGATGCACGCCGTCATCGCCAAGTTGCGACAGATCGCTCCGACCAGCGCCTCGGTGCTGATCACCGGCGAGAGCGGCACCGGCAAGGAACTGGTCGCCAAGGCGCTGCACGTCAACGGCCCCCGTCGCAACAAACCGTTCGTCCCGTTGAACTGCGCCGAACTCAGCGAGAACGTGCTCGAATCGGAGCTATTCGGTCACGTTAAAGGGGCCTTCACCGGCGCCGACCGGGAGCGCGTCGGCCGTCTCCAGTACGCCAACGGTGGCACACTGTTCCTCGACGAGATCGGCGACATCCCGATGCCGATCCAGATCAAGCTCCTGCGGGTGCTGGAGACCGGCGAGATCACCCGGGTCGGCACCAACGAGCCGATCAAGGTGAACGTCCGTCTAATCTCGGCGACCAACCGCGACCTCTCCGACGCGATCGCCAGGGGGCAATTTCGCGCCGACCTGTACCACCGGCTCAAGGTCGTTCAGATCAAGTTGCCCGCCCTGCGAGGCCGGCGCGAGGACATCCCGCTCCTGATCGACCACTTCCTCAAGCAGTTCGCCGTCTCTCACGAGAAGCCGGTTGCCGGCATGACCTCGGCGGCCCGCAAAATCCTGATGGCCCACGACTGGCCGGGAAACGTCCGCGAGCTGCGCAACACCATTGAGAGCATGGTTGTCATCAACTCCGACAGCGTGCTCGACGTCGACGATCTGACCGAGGACCTTCAGGGCTTCGGATCTTCCTCCCCCGACGGAAACGCCGGTGCCAGCAGCCTGATCGGTCAAAAGCTCGACGATATCGAGAAGTACTACATTCTCGAAACCCTAAAAATGACTAGTGGCAACCGCGAGGAAGCCTCCCGCCTGCTCGACATCGGCGAACGCACCCTTTACCGCAAACTCGAGAAGTATCGCGAGCAGGGGACGCCGGGCATCTGATCAAATCGGAACCTAACGCGGAGCGCGCCGAGAACGCGGAGAGGAAGAATGAGTTGAGACGTGGGGCCGAAGGAGAATCGCGAATCGATTGCTCGATTTCTGACTTTCGAATCCTCTTCGAAATTCCTCCGCGCCCTCCGCGGTGAATCCTCGTTTCTCCCGAACCACCCGGCGAAGCCTCCTTTTACTGTACAGAAGATCAAATGGTATAATGGCGTCGAGGGAGGAAGCGACGTCATGGGCAAGATTCTCGAACTACCGCCGTCGGTCATCAACCAGATCGCCGCGGGCGAGGTCGTGGAGCGTCCGGCCAGCGTGGTGAAGGAGTTGCTGGAGAACGCCGTCGACTCCGGGGCGACGCGGGTTGAACTGTCAGTCGAGCGGGGAGGAAAGGACCTCGTTCGTGTGGCCGACGACGGCAGCGGCATGGAACCCGATGACTTGATCCTCGCCTTCCGTCCCCACGCGACCAGCAAGCTGAAAAATGCGGATGATCTGTTCCGGGTTCGGACGCTCGGCTTTCGTGGCGAGGCCCTGGCGGCCATCGCCGAGGTCTCGCGCGTCCGTTGCCAGACTCGAACTGCCGAGGCGACCGCCGGCAGCGAGTTGAGCATCGAGGGGGGCGTCGCGTCGCCGGTCAAACCCTGCGCGAACCCGGCCGGGACGGTCATCGAGGTTCGCAACCTGTTCTACAACACGCCCGTGCGACGGACATTCCTGAAGTCCGACTCCACGGAGGCCGGCCATGTCGCCGAGATGTTCGTCCGGATCGCCCTGGCCAACCCCGACGTGCATTTCACCTACCGCACGGCCGGCAAGATCGTTCACGACCTGCCGCCCGCATCTGGCCTCCGAGATCGCGTCGCCGTGTTCTTCGGCCAGGAACTGGCCGAGCGGCTCCTCTGGGTTGAGAGCCGCATCGAGACGATTCACATTCGCGGCTACGTGGCCCACCCGTCGCAGAGCCGTTCCAGTAACAAGGGACAATACCTGTTCGTCGGCGGTCGCTACGTCAGGGACCGCTCATTGGGCCATGCGCTCTCCGAGGCATACCGCGGCCTGCTGATGGTCGGCCGCTACCCGCTGGCGTTCCTGTTCCTGGACTTACCCCCCGAAGAGGTGGACGTAAACGTCCACCCGACAAAGGTCGAGGTCCGGTTCCGCGATGGCCACCGGGTCTATAGCCAGCTCCTCTCGACGATCCGCCAGACCTTCCTAACCAGCGATCTGCATTCCCGACTCCAGGCCCCTGTCCACCAGGAAACCGAACCATCACCGACACCCTCAAGAACCGGCTCCGCCCCGTCCCATGAGAGCACCGACTCCCCCTCGGGCCGCCCTCCGACATCCTTCGAACTGGCCCCGGTCGCGCCAACTCGGCAGGAGGTGGCCGCCTGGTTTCAGCCCTCGACGGTCACCGAGCAACCTGCGACACCGTTGCGTCCCCTCGCGACGATGCCCGAGGGCTTCGGCATGCCGGTCGAACCGGACTGGGTCCGCCGGCTCCCACCGGCGGACACGGGCTCGTCGGCCCGTCGGTTCGACGAGTTCGACGATGCCGGTGAAGCAACCAAGGAAAACCGAGTCGCGGACTCCCCGGCCCCGACTCAGCCGTCGGCCGATTCGTCCGTACCACCTCGTCCTCACAGGACGACCGGTCACGGCGACGCCATCTCGCCCGGCCCGGCGCTGAAGGCCCTCCAGGTTCACGACAGCTATCTGATCGCTGAGACCGAGGACGGTATGGTCGTGATCGATCAGCACGCTTTGCACGAGCGTATCCTGTACGAAGAATTGAAGTTGCGAGTGGAGGAAGGCGGCGTCGAGGCCCAGCGTCTGCTGGTGCCCGAGCCAGTCGAACTTAGCCCACCCGACGCCGCTGAGGTCCTTCAGCGCCGGGACGTGCTCGCCCGGCTCGGCCTGGGGATCGAGGAGTTTGGCGGCGACACGGTTCTCGTCACCAGCACCCCGGCGATGCTCTCACAGGTCGAGCCCACACGGTTGCTCCGTGACCTCGCCGACCACTTCCGTGGCGGTCCTGTACCGCCGACCGCCGACGCGGTCCTTGAGGACGTTTTGAACATGGTGGCTTGCAAGGCGGCCGTCAAGGCGGGCCAGCGGCTCTCCACCGAGGAGGTGGAGGCGCTGCTGGAACGCCGACACCTGGTGGCCAACACACACCACTGCCCCCACGGCCGTCCCACCGCTCTGACCTTCTCCAAGACCGAACTCGAACGCCAGTTCGGCCGGATCTGACCTGAAAGCGGTTCCCGCTGGGCTTGCCAGTGTTCGTCACTCGGGCGAACATCGTAAGCTGCGCGGGTCGGCGATTACCTCGACTGAGAAGACGTCAACGAATGGGAATGGGGCTCGATTCGCTCCCTTCGGTCCCAGCATCCCCGAAAATTCGTTTGACACCCGATCCGACCGCGATACGATAAGAATGTCCGCACCCTCCCGCGTCGTCCCTGCCGAGACGCAAGGTCTGGTTGGTGCCGATTTGTCGGCCCCTCCGCATCATCAATCTCCCAATCCATTCCGATCGTGTTGCGCATCCACCGTGGCGTCGTCCGCGACTGACGGGCGGCTCCGGTTCCCCCTGGCGTGCTCGCTGGCTCGACGGCCGGACGTCCTAACTTCGAGGACTCAACTCATGTTGCCTCTCGCGTTCTTCCCCTCGCTGGGCGGTCCTGAACTGATCGCCATCGCCTTCGTGGCCCTGCTGATCTTCGGCAACCGCCTTCCCAGCGTGATGCGCTCCCTCGGTAAGAGCGTCACCGAGTTCAAGAAGGGCGTCTCGGGGATCGAGGACGAGATCGACCAGGCCGCGGCCGCGGCGAGCGAGAAGAAGGTCGAATCGACCACAACCAAGGCTGAGTGAACCCACCGTCCGGCGACGATCTCGATTTGTGGACCGATGTCCACATCGACACGATTCCTTCAACCCCACGAACCCATGACCTACCGGGCCTCTTCGAGCCCGCGGCATCCTTGAGGAGCGCATTCATGTTCCCGAGCCTCGGCCCCATGGAAATGATGGTCGTGATGCTCGTTGCGGTCCTGTTGTTCGGCAAGCGACTGCCCGAGGTGGGTCGCTCGCTGGGCAAGGGGATCGTCGAGTTCAAGAAGGGCATCCGAGGGATCGAGGACGACTTCGATCGCAGCATGCGCGAGCCCTCGTCGTCGTCGAACCGGGTCGAGTCGTACGCCACCAGCGACGCTCCCTCCGCCAGCGTCCCAAAGTTCGAGCCCCCCAGTTCGGCCCCCGTCCCGACCGAGCAGTTCGAGCCCCAGTCCTATCAGGACTGATCGACCGCGTTCGACCGCCTCCGCGGAGAGCGTGGCTCGGGCCGAATCAACCCTCCAGACGGCTCAGCCCGAGCCTCGGCTTCGTCGACAACTCCTCGATCACGCGGTGGAACCCCGCCGACTCGGCGAACGGGTCCCACGGAATGTCTGGGACACAACGCCCGTATCCCCCGTTCCTTGGGAGGCTGTGGATTGGGGCGTACCTGCGCACTCTGATCACGGTCGGGCTGTGGTCGTTGTGAGATGGTGCCCTGAAATCGACGGGCATAATGGTGGCATGCGGCACAAGAATATCGAGGCAATTTCCGTTGCCGTAACACGTGTTGACAGGTAACCTTGGAGAGTCCTTGCCCGTTCCCGGTTCCCATTTTCCAGGCATTCCGACCCGGCCGGCCGCGGTCGGCCGGGGGGAGGGATCACATGGAGCGAATGGAGCATTTCCAAGGGGCTCGACTCTTTGACGGCGACCAGCTTCTATTGGAAGACCTCAACGGCCACCTTGGCCACCACACCAAACCCAACGGTCGTAAGCAGTGGTTCGGCTACTTCGAACTGCGTCACGATCAGCACATCGAGGCCGGAATGCACTACCGGCTCGAATTGGCTGATGGGCGGACCGCCGAGCTCACAGCTTCGGACGTCCGCGACTCCGAACCATCCGGCACGGACGTGCATGCCGCCGAGTTTTATGTGGTGGGCGAGCTACACGGCATGAGGCGCGGCCTTAGCGACGACACCTCACATCGCCACGCCCTCGGCTGAACCCAATCTCAGGCGCTCTGGCCGCAAACCGGTACGTTGCCGGGATTATTCACAGATCGGTGAATGGGAGGAGCAAGGCTCCGGTCGAGTCGTCATGCGATGGCTTGGCCGGAGCCGCGCCCTCCTGACCGGGATCATGGTCTGGTATCGAACTAAGTCGTGATCTTGATTCATTAGATTCGACTCGACTCAGTCCCTCCTGGGGCGGCCCCTGGCTTCAGCCCGCGCGGTCCAGGGGTCTTCGGGCCAGGCGTGCTTTGGGTAGCGGGCGCGGAGATCCTTGCGAACCTGGGCATACGTGTTTGACCAGAAGCTGCGGAGATCGTCGGTAATCTGCACCGGGCGGAAGTTCGGGGCGAGCAGGTGGAGCAGCACCGGAACCCGCCCGCCCGCGACTCTCGGCGTCTCGGTCCAGCCGAACAGTTCCTGAAGCCGAACCGCCAGCACCGGCGGCCGTCCCGGTTCGTAAGACAGTCGGAACCGGCTGCCGCTGGGCACCACAAGGTGTTCGGGAGCGTGTTCGTCGACGGCCCGCGCCCGACGTGGGCCGAGCCGTGCGGCCAGTAGCGGAACCAGTGGCACTTGACGGACGTCATCCAGGCTGCGACAACCCGCGCAGGCCGTTTCCAGTGTGTCCGCCAGCGCGTCGTCGTCGAGGGCCGGCAGTTCCAGCTCGGGCATCCAGTCGCGGAGACAGGCGACTCGGTCCAGCCAGGCGGCATTGCGTTCGTCCTGCCGGACGAACTCGGCGGCCCGCGGCGTCAGCCACGAGGCCAGCGCCACGGCGGCCTCGGTCGGCTCGATCGCGCCGTGGCGATCCTCCCGGATCGTCAGATCGAGGTAGAGTGTCCTCGACACACCCACCACCCGGCCCGTGGCCTCGTCGTAGGCGACCACTCGCTCGACGCGGATGAACTCGGGGAACAGTTCATCGAGCCACTCGCGTTCGATCGCGCTGGCGGCCCGCACGCGCACCTCGCCTGTCCGGCCCCGGCGGTCGTCACGAGCGTCGAGAACGAGGAATAACTCGGCGTCGCGAACCGTGGATTCCGAATCGAGCCGAACACCCCGACCACCGACCATCACCCCGGTCGCTCCCCCTGGCTCCCGACGTCGCGCCACACGGTCCGGGTAGGCGAGCAAGAGCGACCGCAGGAGCTCGTCGTCGGGATCGTGGGTCGATTCGGTGCCAGGCGAGAGGTCAACAGTGGTCTGGCCGTGTTCGCGACGGGCGGTGCGGATCAGGTCGTCCCGGGCCTGCGCCACGCGACGGGCGGCGCCAGGGTCGATGCCGAGGGACCGAACCGTCGCGCGGAACTGATGGCGCTCGGCATCGCGGAGCTGGTCCATCCGCACGAGCAGGTCGGATCGGCTGTGCAGGCGCGTGGGTGCCGGCGGCCCGCCGGGACCAGATCGTGCGCCGAGATCCTTCTCCGAGAGCAGCGCCGCCAAAGTCGCCCCCTCGAACAGCCGCCCCATGTCAGCCGACGCGATCAGCAGCCTCCCCAGACGGGGATGGAGCGGCAGGTCGAGCAGGCGTTGACCCAGCGTCGTGATCCGGCCGTCGGCGCCGAGCGCATCGAGCCCTCGCAGGAGCCGTTCCGCCCCGGCGATGGTCTCGGCCGGGGGCGGCTCGAACCAGCCGAAGCGGGCCGGGTCGGTCTGTCCCCAGGCGTGCAATGCGAGGATCGCCGTACTCAGGTCAACGCGAAGGATCTCCGGAGGGTCGAACGCTGGCATGCCCCGCTCGTCTCGAGTTGACCACAGCCGCAGGCAACGCCCGGGAGCGGTGCGGCCCGCGCGACCGGCCCGCTGGGCGGCCGATGCCCGGCTAATCCGCCGTAGTTCGAGCCGATCCAGACTACGCTCAGGGTCAGAACTGGCGACACGCGCGTAGCCCGTGTCTATCACCGTGCGAACTCCCTCGATCGTCAGCGAGGTCTCGGCAACGTTCGTCGCGAGGATCAGCTTTCGCCGCGCGGAGGGACGGATCGCGCGGTCCTGGTCCCCGGCCGGCAGCGAACCGTGGAGCGGAAGAACCTCCAGTCCAGCCCGGGCCGCGATCGGTTCGACCCGTTGCGACGCACGACGGATCTCCTCCATGCCGGGCAGGAACACGAGGATGTGGCCACTGTCGAGTTGATCGTCGGGGTCATCGAGGATTGACTGCACGCCCACCGCGACACGTTCGTGCAAGGGCATCTTCGCCTCGGTCGGATGGTGTGTAACCGCGACCGGATAAGTGCGGCCCTGGACTCGCACGATCGGGGCATTCCTCAGGAACCGCGCGATCGGTTCGGCGTCCAGGGTAGCTGACATCACGACCAGGACGAGGTCGTCGCGAACCGACTCACGGACCTCGCGGAGCAGGGCGATGGCCAGGTCGGTATGGAGGCTACGTTCGTGGAACTCATCGAGAATGATGGCCCCGACGCCTTCGAGGAAGGGATCGGCGAGGAGCTGCGCGTCAGGGTCCCTTCGGTCAGGACGCGAAGCCGCGTCTCGGGCCGATCCGCGCTCGAAGCGGATCTGGTAGCCGACCTCCCGACCCACGCGCCAGGCGTTCTCCTCGGCGATCCGGGCCGCGGCGGCCCGAGCGGCGACTCGTCGGGGCTGTAACAAAACGATTGTGGGATGCGCGGCGTCGACCAGACCGGCCTGCAATAGCGCCACCGGGACACGGGTCGTCTTGCCGGCACCGGGCGGAGCGACGACGACCACCGACCGCCGGAAGCGGGCATGATTCACGATCTCGGGAAGTGCCCCGTCGATCGGCAGCGTGACCCGATCGGTCATTCCCCGAAGGCTTCCAGGGCCATGATGGTCTCTCGCAGACCGGCGCTATGGGGTTGAAGTTCGAGGGCGCGGCGGAAGATGACGAGGGCGTCCTGGCGACGGTCGAGATGAAGGTAGCACTGAGCGAGCCCCGACAGGGCGCCGATGTGATACGGGTTACGTTCCAGTACCCGTCGGCAGTCGGCGGCGCTCTCGACGTAATTTCCCCGCGCATACTCGGCGATCGCTCGCTGGTTGTAAACCTCGGCGAAGTCAGGCGCCCGTTCGATCAAACGGGTCGCCAGGGCACGCGCGTCCTCGATGCGATCGCGGCCGATCAATTCACGAACCTTTTCCAGGGCCGCGTTGTTCTCGGGCGTGTCCGCGCGGAACCAGACCGCCCAGAGGGCGTTCTCGGAGAGGTTCCGGACGATCGCATCGTCGTCGGCGAGGGCCTCGGCCAGGGCGGCGTTCGACTCCATCGTTCCGATCAACCCGAGCGCCAGCACCGCGGCCCGACGTGACGGCGGCGTGCCCGATTCGAGCAAGCGCCCCAGGGTGGCTTCCGTATAGCGGGCCGTGACGCGCTGGCGGAACCGATCAAGGTCCTGGTCTTTGAGGAAGGCGGCGTAGTAGTCGACCAGGAGGCCGGCGGTGTGGGGTTCAAGCATCCCTGGGGCTCCGGGGTGGGGGGCGTCGGGCAAGGCCGGCGCGGCGGGAAGCAGCCAGAGCACCGCGGCCAGGGTCGTCAGGATCGCGGGAGGGTTCGGTCGAAACCAGGCCAGGGGCCGCATGGCGGGGCGGCTGTACTGACGATCCATCGGCGGGCTCCGGCGAGTCGGGCAGGCCTCGGTCGAAGGTGCGTCCTTGGGGTCCCCCGCCAGCAAGGGCGGCGTGGGGGCGATCAACCCCGCGTGAGGCGAGAGTCGCGGGCGTCCATCTGGCGAGCCTATCAGGCCCCTCGTGCCGTTTCCACGGAAAATGACAGACAATCGACGATTTGGCGATTTCGGTGGCTCAAGGTCCGTAACGGCGTCTTCTCTTACGCATCCTCAACGGTCGCCTCCACGATCGTCGACAACCTCGCACACGATCCTTGGCCCCGAGGCCCGGCCCGACAATGTCCCCGGATCGGGCCTCGACGATCGGCCCCCGGTCATTTGGAACCTGGAATTGACGATCGGCTTCGAAGCGTCACGTCTGGTTCAGGTCGATCCAGAGCGGCCCCGGTGGGGGCGGGCGGTAGGAGGGGAGACGGGCGACCAGAGATTCCGGGTTGTCGCTGATGAGCAATCGTCCCAGGTGATTGGGGCGGACGAACCGCTCGGTGACGGCGTGGGCCAGCATCTCCTGGAGGGGATCGAAGTAGCCCTCGACGTTGAGCACGCCGATCGGCTTGTTGTGCAGGCCGAGGGCGGCCCACGTCCAGATCTCGAAGAATTCCTCGAACGTGCCGATCCCGCCCGGCAACATCAGGAACGCCGACGAGCGGTCCGCCATCAGCCCTTGCGCTCGTGCATGCCGGGCACGACGATCAACTCGGTGACGTCCTCGTGGGCGATCTCCTTCCGAGCCAGCGGCTCGGGGATCACGCCGACGACGCGACCGCCGGCCTCGAGGGTCGCGTCAGCCACCGCGCCCATCAACCCGACGCGACCACCGCCGTAGACCAGGCCGATGCCATGCGACGCCAGCGCCCGGCCGACACGGCGGGCGTTCTCCGCATAGACCGGTCGGGCGCCGGCCGACGATCCGCAGAAAACGCCGATGTGGGGTCGATCGAACATGGTGGCACCGGGAGCGAAACGGGCAAGGTGCCGGCGGTAATGCCGGGAGGCGGGGTTTCTCCACTGCGCCGGGGGTGACTATGATGGACATCATCCGCGAGCGGCCGCAAGGCGAACTCGCGACTCGGGCAACCACGAGCTTACAGTCATCCCGGAGGATCGCAGTGTCCGGCGAGACGTTTCATACTGTCGCGAAGGTCGGGGAGATCCCCGAAGGTCAGGGCCGGCGCGTTCGAGGTCGACGGCCGGATGATCGCCGTGTTCCTTGAAGGTGGGCATTATTACGCCCTTGAGGATTCGTGCCCGCACCAGGGTGCGCCGCTGTCGGACGGCATCCTGTTCGACAAGTGCGTTACCTGTACCTGGCACGGCTGGCGGTTCAGCCTGGAAGACGGTCGCTGGCTGGACAGCCACAAGTCGAAGAACCAGGTCCCGACATATCCGGTGCGAGTCGAGGGGGACGAGATCCGAGTGTCGGTGGATTGAACTCGACCCATGATTGATTGAGCAGGCCCCTCGAACGGGGTACGCTAGCGATCCGGAAGAGTGGCTCCACCTGACTGTGGGTGCTGCTTGCCAGGCATGGCTCCTACGTGATTATTCGGGGACTGCACGATGCGCACCGCGTACATCGAAGCGAATGGCCCGGTTGAGGCGATCAAGGTTGGCGACCTGCCAAACCCCGAACCGGGGCCGGGCGAGGTGCTCGTCCGGGTCAAGGCCGCGGCGCTGAACCCGGTCGACCTTTACCTGAGGTCCGGGGCAATCCCGATGCCGATGTCGTTCCCATACGTCATCGGCTGCGACCTGGCGGGGACGGTCGAGGCCGTCGGCGCGAAGGTCACGCGTCTCCAGGTCGGCGACCGCGTCTGGGGCTCGAACCAGGGGCTGATGGGTCGACAAGGAACGGTCAGCGAACTCGTCGCCGTCGGCGAGGAGTGGCTCTACCCGACTCCGAAGGGAACCTCCGACCAGGATGCCGCCGCGCTGGCGCTGGTGGGAATCACCGCCCACCTCGGGCTGTTCCGTTGCGGCCAGCTCAAGGAAGAGGAGATGGTGTACGTCCCCGGCGGCAGCGGCGGAGTTGGGTCGATCGTTGTCCAGATGGCGAAGGCGGTCGGCGCGAAGGTCGCCACCTGCGGCGGTCTCCCGAGAAGGTCCAGATGTGCCGCGACCTCGGCGCCGACCTCGCCCTGAACTACAAGACCGACGACATCCCGGCGAAGCTCCACGAGTTCGCCGCTGACGGCATTGACGTCTGGTACGAGACCCAGCGCACTCCGGACCTCGAAACGGCGGTTCCCCTTCTCCGCAAGCGCGGACGGATGATCCTGATGGCTGGCCGCGACGCCAAGCCGACCCTGCCGCTGGGATCGTTCTACCCCCGCGACTGCTCGTTGCTGGGCTTCGCGATGTTCAACGCCACCCCGGATGAACAGCGCCGCTGCCGCTGAGGACATCAACCGCTGGGTTGAGAACGGCCAACTCAAGGCGATCATCGGCCGCGTCTTCCCGCTTGACCAGGCCACCGAGGCCCAGGCGTTCCTGGAAGAGAACACAATCGGC
This sequence comes from uncultured Isosphaeraceae bacterium, assembly GCA_963779675.1. GTDB lineage: Bacteria > Planctomycetota > Planctomycetia > Isosphaerales > Isosphaeraceae > CAVZZM01. Next base: position 886,876 of record CAVZZM010000003.1, on the reverse strand, counting down.
GGCGCCGGCACCCTGCAAGGCAAGGTGGTCATCGCCATCAGCAATGCGTCATGAGGGCGATTGGCCGCTTGATTGAAAATAGGCGTATTTGCGCATTGGCCCTCTGACCTTGCCACCATCAGGCCCTCCCTTTTCGATCGAATCGTCCTCTTGAATGCCCATCTTGTCTACCGCCAGCTTTCAAACCCGGCCGGAGGAACATATGCGCATCCCCCCCCCCAACCAAATAACCGCCAGCTCAACCGAACCTTGCGAGCTGTCCAGTGAAATTGCTCCCCACGAATCGAACGGCCCGGAGGACCCTGACGAAATGAGAACGTTCCGGTCTCCGGACATCGCCGATTGGGACCGGATCTGGGCCGACTGCGCAGCGTTGGTTGCGCCGATGGGGCATCCCGAAACGGTGGGCGATCGCCGACTGGATGGAGTCGATGCAAGCCGAGGGGTCCATCGCCGCGTGCCAGGCGTCCCACGACTACGACCCGAAGCGAGGGGTTCTCTGGGACGCCTTCATGCGGCAACGGGTTCAGGCGGCCCTCTGGACTCGTCATCGACAAGAGCAGTCGTATGCCAGGCATTGCGGGTCGGCGCCGCTGCCCGACGACGGGGGCAAGGCTCAAGCCCCTGGTTCACCCGCGCAGGCCCATGCCTATGAGGTCGTGCAAGTCGCGCTGGCTCAACGGCCGGAAGTGGACCGCTGGCTGATCGAACGTCAGTTCTGGGGGGGTGGTCGGAGACCGACGCCGCTCGGGCGCCGAAGATCAGCCAGCAAGTCGTCAGCCGGCGCAAGCAGAGAATTTTCTGACTCTACTTCTACTGTCTTGGCCGCTCGTGCGGACTGATCTTCAGTGGTGCCAATTGATTACGTGCCTTGTAGCGATAGAACCGCGCCGACTCGTTCCGCTCCAGCCGGCGGGTCCGCTCCCGCGCCACTCGGACCGGCGTGCCGCACCGGCTGGTCCGGTGCAGGATCAGCGCCAGACCCATCCGCACCTGCGGCACCGTCAGTGCCGGGACCGCCTTTTTTCCCCCGATCGGCCTCGACCACGAGGAACCAGGTCGCGATCAGTGATAACGCGATGTGGTGGTGCCACCCACGCCAGTTCCGCACCTGGTACGCCCCCAGCCCCGCCTCGCTCTTGGACCGCTGCAGGCACTCCTCGATCCGGTGCTCCGCCTTGGCCACCCGGGCGAACTCCGCCAGCGGTGTGTCGCGGGCGGCGTTGGAGAGGTGGTAATCATGCTTGAGCACGCTGCCGTCAGTGGACCGGACCACCACCAGCATCTCCTCGAAACCGACGACATGCCGCTCGACCCTCGACTCCACCGGCCGGGCGACGATCTCCACCTCCAGCGGGCCCTTGGCGCCGTCGCGCACGGCGAGCTTCGTCCAGGCCGCCGCCGGCAACGCCTCACACCAGGCCCGCACGCCGCGGAAGGGGGCCTTGGGCCGACGGCCGTGACCGCCGTACTCCGGCGGTGGCTCCTCCAGGTCGCGGACGGTCGTGTTCGCGGGCACGGCCAGCAGGTAGCGTTCGCCGTCGTGGGCCAGCCGCCGACGGAACCAGGCCGGCCGGCCCATCTCGTCATCGCCGGCGACCCAGCCGTGCGGCAGCGTGCCGCCGCGCCGCCCGAGCATCTCCAGGGCCAGCTCGTGCCGCGTCCGATACTGGACGTCCCTGGGAACGCCGGCCTTGCGACGCCGCTTGCGGTCCCCGGCCCATCCCCGGGGCAGGTACAGCCGGAAGTCGACCAGGGCATGCTCGGTGTCGCTGACATAGCCGAGGAAGACGCCGACCTGGCAGTTGTCGACCTTGCCGAGCCGGCCGCACCACTGCCGCTGCACGCCGACGGAGGCCGTCCCCTTCTTGGCGAAGGCCGAGGGGTCGATCACGAGCACGGCGTCGGGCCGGCCGATGGCGCCGGCGACCTGGCGGGATAGTTCGCCGATCAGCGGGTCATGGTCCCAGTCGACTTCGCCGACGAACCGCTGGATGGTCTGACGGTCGAGGTCGTGGCGGTAGGCGATCGACTCGGCATTCTTGCGTTCGACGTCGGAGAGCAACCCGGCGAGATAGGTGCGGGTGTGGCTGCGGCTCTCGGGGCTGGGCAGCGAGGCGGCGAACGGCACGGCGAAGTCCTCCAGCCGGCCCATCACCCCGCGGAAGAGGGTGGGAGGGACCTGGCAGCCGGCGAGCAGCTGTTCCTTGTGGCGCTGGAAGCGGGGCTCCATCGGCGGTCTCCTTCGGTCAGACGTTGTCCTCCGGAAGGCATTGATACAAAGAACCTTGTGCCCGATCAAGCGACTCCAGACAGTAGAACTAAGAGAGACGATCTGATGAAAACTCGTCATGCCACCGGCCGCATCCTCCTCGCCTTCTCCATTGTGTTCAGCCCTGCGATGGCCCATGCCTATTCCGTCAGCATGGGGTCGCCACTCGATGGCGATCCTTTCATACCAGGAGCGAACGTGCCCGTCACGGGGGCGATCACCTGGCTCAACACCACCACCAATCCCAATCCCCCCGGGTCTTCCAGTTGAGGCCGACGGGCTGTCTCATCCTCCTCAGAGAGGGCTCCACAGGAGGCATCGCAAGGACGGCGTCTGCGACCATCAAGAACATTGTTCAACCGAACCCGCCGGCAACCACGGTCGGCATTGAGGAATATGAAGCGAGCGTGACGATCCCGACGAACACGACTGAAGCCACCTACAATGTCACGGCGCGACCGCTGGTCTGGGGGAACCCGATCAAGTTGGCGAACGGCAATAACATGGAAGTGACGCACTTCATCACCATCCAATAACAGGCCAATGAGCAATGAGCAACGAGTGGGCAGTGGGCAGATGTCGGTCTATCGTCTGCTCGCCACCATCTGAACTTTGACCGCCGACTGCTTCGCCCTTTGCTCATTGCAGATTGCTTTCCGTCAACCTTGGGCGATCTGGGCGACGGCAAATTGGCTTAGAAAGGGTTCCTCCGAGGAAGCGGGACGGCCCTGATCGCCGTCCCAGAACCACACGGTGTCGCGACCAAAGGACTTCGCTCGGTAGAGGGCACGGTCCGCGTGACCTATTAAGCTGCCGGGGGTCGAGCAGCCGGGGTGTTGCGAGTCGGCGATCCCGACACTCGTCGTGACTCGGTGGTCGATCAGGAGGTCCGCGGCCCCGCCAGGGCCGGACAACTCACGACGGAACCGCTCCGCCATCGCGATCCCACCCTCCAGGTCACAGTCAGGGGCGACGACGACGAACTCCTCGCCGCCGTAGCGGGCGACGAAGTCACAACCCCGAACGGAGGAGCGCAGGATCGCGGCGGTACGGCGGAGGATCTCGTCGCCGGTGCCGTGTCCGTACTCGTCGTTGATCCGCTTGAAGTGATCGAGATCCGCGAGAATTACCGCCATCGGGTTTCCCCGTCGCCGACACATCTGCCAGGTGGTTTCGAGACGCTCCTGCAGGCGCATGCCGGTTCCCCAGGCCAGTCAACCCATCGAGTTGGGCACGTTGCTCCAAAAGATCCTGGAGATATCTGGTCCGGATCGCCGCCCGGACGCGGGCCCGAAGCTCAATTGGGTCGGTGTTCTTGGAGATGAAGTCAACGGCCCCCAGATCGAGACCGCGCGCCCGGTCATGCGTCGTGCCGCCGGCAGAGAGCAGCACAACCGAGATCGTTCGGGTGAGCGGGTCTCCCTTGAGCCGCCGGATTGTCTCGAACCCGTCAAGATCGGGCAGGAACTGGTCAAGCAATATCAGGTCTGGCCGGCATACTCGCGCCTGTTCAAGACACTCACCACTGCTGCTAGCCTCGATCACGTCGAGCCCCTCGGACGTGAGCTGAGCCCGGAGAGTCCATCGGCAGGAGGCCGAGCTGTCCACGATCAGCGCGCTTCGAGTGGCCATCGGGTTCGTGAGGATAGCAGTCATGCGGTGTACCCACTGCTCCTTGACGTCGTGCGATCCCGATGGGCCACGTCGCCCAGGTCTCATGCGACGAAACCAGGTCGTCTCTCAAGAGTCTATTGGGAACCTAGCCCCATTGTGACCAAGCAGCCACTCATCGTTGATCTTAGGCAACCTGGAGAATCGCTCATGTTTCTCGATCCCAACAAAAGACTAGGCCAGGGATGCCACTGTCGCGGCTCGATCCTTCGCGATGTGCGGGGCAAGGCATGATGGGCCCAGCCACTCGACATCCCGGAGGGAGCCTCCTCCTGCCGGTGCGTGCGGGATCGTGCGATGGATCCTGGTTTCCCGCGATCGCGAACGGTGGGGCGAGCGGCAGTCGCGAGGAAGGCGGGACGCGCTTTCGCAACGTCGGTCAACGGGTTCGGTCCGGGAGCGATCGACGCGGTGACCGATTGGGGTTGGGCAGGAAACACGTCTTACGGGTTGCGATTGACAGTGTAGAGCATTACCGTGTTTTCAAAGTGATGGCCGGAACCTCTCGAGCACGGCACGGGAAATCCACGACCGCCGAGGATCCGGCAGACTGGAGAGCGCAACTCGCCATGAACCTGCTGACGACCCTCGCCGGCTCGATGATGGAAGGCTTCCTGCCCCGGGGCTGGGACCTCGCCAGGATCGACGCCTGCTGCGCACACCCGCCGGGCGCGATCGACGAGCGGCAACCCTGGTGGAACGCCGGTTTCGAGCCGGTGGCTTGCCATCGCCTGGAAGACTTCGACGTGATGCTCGGTCACGAGATCGCCCAGGCCATCCAGCGAGGTCGGCAGGCCGGGCGTCCGTTGGCGTTGATCCTGCCCGTCGGTCCGATGGGAATGTACCGCTGGGCCGTCTACTTCCTCCGAGAGTGGGGCGTCGCCTGCGACCACGTCCACGGCTTCAACATGGACGAGTGGTCCGACGCCAACGGCAACACCCTCCCCTCCAGCGAACCCGGTGCGTTTCAGAACGCGATGGAAGCGGCCTTCTACGGCCCGCTCGCCGGCCGCACCGTGCCGGTCGACCAGCGCTGGTATGCCACGCCCGACAGTCTACCCCACTACGCGGAGCGGATCGCCGAGCTGAAGTCCCAGGGGGCCGACCTCATCGTCATCTTCGGGATTGGCCGGGTCTGCCACATTGCGTTCTGGGAACCCCACTTCGCCGAGGAGTTCGCCAGCGTCGACGACTGGAAGGCGCAGACCCACCGACTTGGCGCCCGGTTACACCCGCTGACCATTGAGCAGAACGCCCTGACAAGCTTCAAGAGCCGCACCACCCTTGTTCCCGCCTTCGCCAACACGGTCGGCCCTGGCCTGTTCCTCCAGGCCGACCGGATCATCGGCGGCTGCGACGGCATCCTCGGCCGCGGCATGCAGTGGCAGGGCGCCAGCCTGTGGATGACCCTCCGCTATGGCCCCGACCCGTGGGTCCCCAGCTCGTTCATGCCGACACTGCCCGGCCGGATATTCTATCTGAAGGAACTCGCCGGGCCTCTGGAACCGGAGATGAACTGACGCCCATTTCGGTTGGCGCACAGGTAAGTGGAATGCGCGGGACGGCCTGCCGCCCCGCGTCGGGACACCTCACGCCTGGCTGGCGATCTGGATCAGGTTGCCGCAAGTGTCGTCGAAGACAGCGGTCGTGACCGGCCCCATCTCGGCCGGCTCCTGCGTGAAGCGGACTCCCGCCGCGCTCAGCCGCCCGAATTCCTGGCGGACATCGTTGACAGCGAACGATGTGAACGGGATGCCGTCTTTCACCAGGGCCCGCTTGAACGGGCCGACCGCGGGATGGCCGTCGGGCTCGAGCACCAACTGAGTCCCCTCGGGGTCCACCGGCGAGACGACTGTCAGCCAGCGGGCCTCTCCCATGGGGATCTCGACCTTCTTCACAAACCCGAGAACCTCGGTGTAGAAGGTCAACGCCTTGTCTTGGTCGTCCACGAACACGCTCGCGACGCTGATCCTCATCGCTCGACTCCTCTCATCGGTCCGGAATGGGCCACCGTTCGACGATGGCTCTCAAGGGACTTGTGTTAAGGTAGTGATACTTGCACCGGCCCCGACGTTCGGTCGTCAGCAGGCCGGCCGTCTCCAGAACGTCGAGGTGCTGGGAGATCGCTTGCCGCGACATCCCGAGCCCATGATTCATCGTCAGCCGGCTGCAAAGCTCGAAGAGCGTCTGACCGTCTTTCTCGCGCAACTCGTCGAGGATCACCCTCCGGGCCGGCGCAGCGAGTGCCTCGAAAACGTCGCTCATGCGGCCACGATAGGCAAGTCACAGCTTGCCTGTCAACCCCGAGGTCGAGGAATCGTTCCTCATGGGGGATTTCCCGGGACGTCGAAAGGGTGGGCCAACTCGAATGGGCGACGCCGGGGTCACGAGGCGCGCGGCCATCCCGCTTCCCAGTCGTCTTCGGAACTTATTCCCAGAGCGTGGCGGCCAGCATCAGGCCGACGCCGGCCAGCAGCGCGATCGAGAGCTTGACGCGGTCGTGCTCATGGAATTGCAGCTCGGGGAGCAGGTCGCTCAAGGCGATGCACAGGAACGTGCCTGCCGAGAACGCCAGGGCGGCGGCCGTGAAGGACTCCGAGCCGACGGGGCCGGCCAGGTTCAGGCCGGCGAAAAACAGACCGACCCCTGCCGGAATGATCAGCGCGAAGCCGAGGTTGACCAGGTGGGCGGCGAGCCGGGGGACCCCCGCCCGCAGCATCAGGCTGACGATCGTCAGGGAATCGGCCGGCTTGTGGACGACTGTTGCGATGAAGACCCCCCAGCCGGCGTGACCGATCCCCGTCCGGCTGCGGTCGATGCAGGCGCTGCCAGCGCGATGCCGCCGATCAAGGTGTGGACGGCCAGCCCGAACGCGGCGACTCCCCACACCAGGGTCGTCCCTTTCGAACGCGAGCCAGGGCCGCTCGGGGCATCGGCGACGATCAGGCCAGCGGCATGACCGTGGCCATGACCGTGGCGATGCTGGTGAGGGCCTTCCGAACAGGGATCGTCGGGGTCTGCAGGGGCTTCGTGATGATGAAACGCAAAGAATCGTTCGAGGAAAAATAGAGAAAGCAGCCCAGCCGCTGTCCATTGGAGGGCGCCCGCCGGGACCCCCGCGACGGCTTCCGGCAGCATGTGGAAGAACGCGGCGCCGAGCATGGTGCCGGCGGCGAAACTCAGATAGAGCTGGAGCCTCGTGTGCGTCAGCACGGAGATCAACGGGAGAAACCCACCGAGCAAGCTCGCCCCGACGATGGCCGCGCAGAACAAGGCGAGCGTGATCGACACCCGTGCGTCACTCCCGGTCAGACCGCGACACAACACGGCCCCGACGCGCGGGGCGGTCGAGGCCGTTCTGGTGTTAAGCGTACACGCTTGGATCAGCACGCCGCCCGAGGGTCGAGGACGTACCAGACTGTCGGCGTCGCGACGCCAACGATCCGACTCCCTTTCCTGGCCGATGCCCCTCGTTGGGGAAACGGTGAGGTCTCCTGGAAGCGGAGGAGATAGGGTTTGGAGGTTGGGGCCGATCCGTTGTGGTGCCAGGGTTAATTCTCGGCGCCTGGCCGTTTCGGCCCGGACTGGCCGACGGCGAGCGTGCGGCTCTTGGTCTTGGGGACGTTGTAGACCCCCTTCTCGGGCGTCCACTTCTCGTCTTCCTGAAGCAGCGCGAGGCGCTCGGCCCGCTTCAGGACGTTGCGGGCGCGGGTCAGGGCGCTGGCCTTCTTCAAGCTGCGGTCGATCGACATGGTCCCTCACCCCTCGCCGCGATCGGCAGGCGCGGCGGCTTCTGAGAAAGCTGTGATTCCGTGGTCGGCGAAAGAATGCTACTTTAGTCGAGTGAACCCGCGTCCGCAAGTCGAGATGCGGGCGTCGATCGCCTGACGTGGAGGATGCTCGGATCGTGCCATTGACGGAGTCCTCGCTCCCGGGATTGCCGGTGCCGCTCGCGGCAAGGTGCGCGACGTGTACGACCTCGGCAACCGCCTGCTGATCGTCGCCACCGACCGCATCAGCGCGTTCGACTGGGTGTCTGCCGACCGCGATCCCCGACAAGGGCCGCGTTCTGACCGGACTGTCGGCGTTCTGGTTCGGCCGGATCGACGTGCCCAACCACCTGATCTCGACCGACATCGATGCCGCCGGGCTCGAACTTGACGACGACCTTCGGAGCGAACTCGACGGCCGCTGCATGGTTGTCCGCAAGGCAGAGGTCGTGCCGTTCGAGTGCGTGGTCCGCGGCTACCTCTCGGGCAGCGCCTGGAAAGAGTACGTGGCGAGCGGGGTCGTGTGCGGCCACGCCATGCCCGTCGGGCTGATCGAGAGCGACCGGATCACGCCGATCTTCACCCCGGCAACCAAGGCCGAGTCGGGCCACGACGAGAACGTACCGTTCTCGGCGGTCGAGCAGGCCGTCGGCCGCGAGCTGGCGTCGGAGCTGGAGAGTCTCAGCATCCAGATCTACGAGGCCGGGGCGGAGTATGCCCGGGAGCGGGGCCTGATCCTCGCCGACACCAAGTTCGAATGGGGTCACGACCGCCAGACGGGGGAGTTGATGCTGGTCGACGAGGTGCTCACCCCCGACAGCTCGCGCTACTGGCCGGCCGACGCCTACCAGTCCGGGCGGCCCGCAACCGTCGTTCGACAAGCAGTTCGTCCGCGACTGGCTCGACGCCTCCGGCTGGGACAAGGCCAGCCCGCCGCCGGCCTTGCCCGACGACGTCGTCGATCGGACCCGCGCAGAAGTATATCGACGCCTACGAAACCCTCACCGGCGCGCCCTTCCCCTGGAAATGACATGCTCCGCTACCTGACCGCCGGCGAATCCCACGGGCCGGCCCTCACCGCGATCGTCGAAGGCTTTCCCTCGGGCGTCACCCTCGACACCGAGCTGATCAACGTCGAACTGAAACGCCGCCAGGGGGGTTATGGCCGGGGTAAGCGACAGACCCTCGAGACAGATCGGGTGATCGTCGACTCCGGCACGTACCACGGCGTCACCACCGGCGCCCCGATCACCCTGCGTCTGGTCAACAACGACGCCAAGCTGGAACGGCTCAAGGAACCGGCCTCCCCGCGCGGCGGGCATATCGACCTGGCCGGGTCGATCAACTACCAGACCGGCATCCGACAGGTACTCGAACGGGCCAGCGCCGGGAGACGGCGCTGCGCGTGGCCGTCGGGGGGCTGGCCAAGGTCTTGCTCCGAGAGGTGGGGATCGAGGTCTTCGGCTACGTCCGCGAACTGGGCGGCATCGACGCGGCGCCGACGGGCTTCGACCTCGCCGTCCGCGACGCCAGCCCGGTCTACACGCTGAATCCGACGGCCGACGCGGCGATCGTGGCGGCCATCGATGCGGCTCGGGAGGCGGGCGACACCCTGGGCGGGATCGTCGAGGCGATCGTCACCGGCTGCCCGGTCGGCCTGGGCAGCCACGCCCAGTGGGACCGCAAGCTCGACGCCCGGCTTGCGCTGGCCGTCATGAGCATCCAGGCGATCAAGGCCGTCGAGATCGGCCTGGGGGTCGAGGCCGCGCGACGACCGGGTTCGAAGGTGATGGACCCGATCCGCTACGAGCCCGAGCACCCGGCCGACGACCGCCGCTTCGGCTTCCGACGCCCCACCAACAACGCCGGCGGCATCGAGGGGGGCACCTCCAACGGCGAGCCGATCGTCGTCCGCGCCTCGAAGAAGCCGATCAGCACCCTCGCCGCCCGAGGTCCGTCAATCAACATGGAGACCAAGCAACCCCAGCCCGCCACCTACGAACGTTCCGACGTCTGCGCCGTGCCGGCCGCCAGCGTGATCGTCGAGAACGTGGTGGCCTTCGAGATCGCCGCCGCCGTCGTCGAGAAGTACGTCGGCACCAGCCTGGACGCCATCCGCGCCGCCATGTCGGCCATGCACGACCTGAACCGGGGCCACCTGGAGACCTGGAGGCAAAACATCGATTCGTAATAATTATCTTATTGATAATTTAACTTGAATATATTTATATTTCAGAGTATCGGTTTAATGCAAGCTTCAGAGACAAAGCTACGGCAACTGATCGAGGGCACGAAGCAGTATGTCGTTCCGCTGTTTCAGCGCCCTTACAGTTGGTCTGAGAAACAGTGGAAAACATTATGGAATGACGTTCTGGAACAGTCTCGACACGATAATGGACGTCCGCATTTCTTCGGATCGATCGTCACCACCCCGGCGAAATCGGTGCCCCATGGTGTTGGCAAGTACCTCTTGATCGACGGACAGCAGCGAATCACGACCATTCAGGTGTTCCTTGCCGCCCTGCGCGATTTGGCAGGTCGATCGGGGGACACGAAGTTGCGCAATCGGATCGAAGGGCAATACTTGACAAACGAATATGAAGAAGGCGACGAACGATTGAAGGTTCTCCCCACGCAAGATGATCGTGCCGCGTTCGGCGCCATAATCAGACAACAGGATATCCCTCAAAGTCGATTATGCACGTGTTATCAGTTTTTTAGTTCGCGACTCGATAAGTTGGATCGCAACCAGCTTGAATCTGTCCATTTAGCGATCGTGGACCGACTTTCGCTCGTCAGCATCACTTGCGATGAACAGGATAATCCGCATCTCATCTTTGAGAGCCTCAACGCCAAGGGGGAAAAGCTCACTCCCGCCGACTTGATCCGAAACTTTCTATTGATGCGGGTGCATGTCAGTGACCAGGAGCGGTTATTCAAGGCGTACTGGCTACCGATCCAGCAGGAGCTCGGCAGCGACCTTACGGAGTTTGTACGTCACTACCTCATGAAGGAGGGAAAGATCCTCAAGGAGGCGGATGTCTATTTTGAGCTCAAGGATCGTCTCGTCAACTCGACCCCTGAGCAAGCCGAAGCGTTCTTGCATGATCTCCACCATCATGGCATGTTCTACGCGAGATTTATCGAGCCAAAGTCTGAACCCGATGAGGAACTGGCCCAGAGACTCGATCGCATCCGCCGATTGAAGGTCACGGTTGCCTACCCATTCCTGTTAAGGATTTTCGACGCATGCGACGTCGGCTCGCTCAATCGCGAGCAGTTGCTTGATTCGCTCGACATTCTCGAGGCATTCTTGATCCGACGCTCGGTCTGCAATCTACCTACCAATCAATTGCGGCGGATGCTACCCCCTGTGTTCGATGCAGCGGGGGGTGCGAGTTCGGCATTCGTCGATGGCCTACGTGAACAGCTAGGCGGAAGACGCTGCCCTGATGATGAAGCGTTTGCTATGGCTCTTGCGACGGAGCCCCTCTACTCTACGGCCGAGAAGAACATGCGTCTCCGGCTCATCCTGGAACGGCTTGAGCGCTCATTCAACCACAAAGAGCCAGCCCAAATCGCGGGGGCGCAGATCGAGCACGTTCTGCCTCAGACTCTGACTCCAGAGTGGGAGCAGGAATTCGGCGACGAGGCAATAGAGCAATCGTCACGCCTGCTGCATACACTTGGGAACCTAACGCTGACGGGTTATAACGCCGAGATGTCCAACAAGCCGTACAACGTCAAGCGAGGAGAACTCGTCAAGAGTCACTACGTATTGAATCAGCACTTTGTTGAGGTTGAGCGATGGTCGTCAGACGCGATTCGCGAACGGGGTCGTTCGCTCGCACAGCGGGCTCTATTGATCTGGAAGGATGTCGGTCGGTCGCCAGCCTCAGTACTTCCCGAGAAGCGATCAAGCCAGCCTCCGCCCTCGAAGGTCCGGTTTCGCAACGTCGAGCAATCCGTCGTCAATTGGAAGGACGCGTTTATCAAGTTATTGAAGCAGTGTGACGAGGCCTGTCCCGGGCTATTGACGCGGATCGCTAGAGAGCAGACTTTGCATGCTGTGATCTCGCTAAACGAAGACCGGTTCCGTAGGTCAAAGGCCCAAATTGGGGGCGTCCACGTCAACACGCACGCCAGCGCGGCTCAATTACAGGATTGGTGCCGAAAGGTCGCAGCGATCGGGAAGATTGATCCGAGCGAATATGAGTTCGTCATTCCGGAAGATTCCTCAAAGGTAGCCGAATGAGACAGGGTCGGCCCTGAAATCGTCGGACGAGGCTCCGCACCACGTTTCGAAGACGCGGGGGCACCTCGCGGAGCTGCAAACTCCGATCGACTTGGCGGGGCGTCTGGAGTAACTTGACCCTGTGCGGGCCGGGCCCGCCCGGGAACGGACGATCCGTCTGGTCCGACGGCCCAGCGTCCCGCGGAATTCGTTGCTGAAGAGTGGCTGACCCCGCCCGCTCAAGTCCCAACCCGCTCTGTCCCCAGGGAGGCAAGGATGCTGACCCTGTCCCGACCCCATCGGCAGGTTCTGGCGACGATGGCCGTCGCGGTGTTCCTGGTCGCGCCGACGTTGTATGTCGCCGTGATGGCCTGGCGGGTCAACCAGCCGTCGCACGTCCGCGAGGTCGAGCACGAGGCCGGCGTCACGCTCGGTTTGCGGGTGTCGCTGACCGGGGTGCGGTATCCGAGTCCGGGGGTCGTCGCGTTTCGAGGGGTCGCGCTGAAGCCGGACGATGCGGGCCGGAAGACTTCGAAGAACCACGCGGAGCTGGCGCGTGCGGAGGCGATTCGGCTCCGGCGGGATGGTCGTCGGCTGACTCTCGAGGCCGACGGCCTGTCGATACGCGATGCACAGGGACCAGAACACCTGCTCGATCAGCTCGCGCGGACGCTCCAGAAGCTCGGGGCAGGCCCGGAGTGGGACGAGGTCAGCTTGCTGGCGCCGACCTGTCGGCTCGACCTCGGCCCGGCGATCCCCGGCTACAAGTTGAAGGACGTCGCCTGGACGTACCGGACCGACGACGACTCCTCGCGACTGACGGCCAGTTACCGGGTCGTCGTGGAGGACGGCCCCGCGCCCCGTTGCGAGCTGACCCTGAAACGGGCGCGGCGATCCGATACGTTGCATACGACGCTGATGGTCCGGTCGACCGATGGCGACCCCCTGCCGGCCCGGGTCCTGGCGCCGTTCTTCGACGCCGAGGACTGGCTCGGTCCGCACGCGCGGGTCGACGGCACACTGGTGCTGCACCAGGCGGGGACAGCCGATTGGGAGGCCGAGTTCCGGGGCAACGTCGACCAGGTCGACCTGGCCACGGTGGCCGGGCGAATCGCGCCGGGGCACCGTCTGGGTGGGATGGCCCGGATCGAGGTCGAATCGGCCCGATGGGCCGACCAGCCGGGTCGCGGGCCGGGTTGGGTCGAGGCCCGGGGGACGATCCTGTCGACGACGCGGGGCACCATCGGCACGGCGCTGCTGGCGGCCTTGCAAGGCCAGCTCGGGTTTCGCGTGGCCGATGCGCCCGACCCATCGCCGCCGTTGCAAGAGTTCCAGGCGCTGGGGCTCGCGTTCGCCTTCGGGCCGGATGGTACCATCCGGCTCGACGGCGCACTGGGGGGTTCGTATCAGCCTGACACGGTCCTGGTCCACGGCCGCAGCTTCGCGCCAATGGCCTTTGCTCCAGAGGCCAGCGCGACCGTCCCTGGCCTGATCCGCACTCTGGCCTTGCATAACTCGGCCCGCCCCGACCTGATGATCCCGGCACGGATGGAATCGCTGCTGATCCAGCGTTATCTCCCGGCGCCGCCGGTCGACGGCGGCGTGCCGCCGCGCCGTTGAGACACGATAGGCGATTCTTGGCAACATTCGGGGCCATCTCGAGCGAGAATCCCCAGCGCGGTCGTTGACATCATGCATCAGATGGTAGAAATTAGTGAGTAAGCCGAGGCGTAACCTGTCCTTGTCGCAGGGTCGAGCGGGCCCGGGCCTATTCTGACCGCGCATTCCCATTCGCAACGGTCCGACCGCGTTCGCGATCCCGACGACGCCGAGGTGATCGACCACGCGACGCCACCGCGGGTTGGACTTCGCGTGGGCTGGTCGCTCGTGCCGACCCGCACTCCGGAGCCTGCCGATGCCGACGATGCCAAACCTGGCGTACGACAAGAGGATTCGACTGTGTGCCGTGCTAGGCATGGCCTGGTTGGCCCTGCTCACCACCCTGCCGATGCCGAGGGCCGCCGCGCAGGACGACGAGGCCAAGGACAAGGCGGCGGCCGCCCCCGAGGAACCAGCCGCCGAGGCGACGCCCGCTCCGTCGCCGCCGGCCTCTCCTGGCACGACGACGCCGGAGGCGCCTCGGAACGAGTCGATGCTGATGTGGCTCGTCCGGGCCTCCGGACTGATCGGTGTCGTGATCTTCCTGGTGTCGGTCTACTTCATCGCGTTGGTGATCCGTCTCAGCATGGAGTTCCGGATGGGGGAAGCGGTCCCTCCGCCTCTGATCGACAAGCTGGAGGCCGCGATCCGCGATCGCAAGTTCCAGGATGCGTATGACGCCTGCCGCGATGATCCGTCGTTCCTCGCCAAGCTGGTCCGCACCGGCGTGGCCAACCTGCCCAGCGGTCGGGCCGAGGCCAAGGAGGCGATGAACGTCATGACCGAGGAGATCGTCGTCGGCATGGAGCAACGGATCAGCATCATCGCGGTCATCGGCACGCTTGGCCCAATGCTCGGCCTGCTCGGCACGGTCTGGGGCATGATCCTGGCGTTCCAGGCGATCGCCAGCAGCTCGCAGCAGCAGGTTCAGCCGGCCCGGCTGGCGGACAACATCGGCACGGCGCTGGTGACCACCCTTGAGGGGCTGGTGGTCGCCATCCCGGCGATTTCTTCTTCTCGTTCTTCCGCAACCGGATCGCGACCATCGCGATGGAGGCGACCCGCGTGGCCGACCGCTCGATCGCCGCCTTCTACAACGCGGCCCGCCAGCCCAACACCGGCGCGGCCCCCGGGCCGGGCGCCCCGAAGCCGACCGCCTGAGTGAGGCCCGTCGGACCAGCCGCCCGTTTTCCGCCCCGCTCCGAGCCGAGGAGGTCGCCGCCGTGGCCCAGTCGATGTTCGGCGAAACGAAGGCCGACCCAACCTGACCCCGATGCTCGACGTCGTCTTCCAGCTCATGACCTTCTTCATCATGGTCATGAACTTCAGCCAGGACGCCTTCGACGAGCGCGTGCGGCTGCCGGTCGCCGGCTCGGCGCGGCCCGTCGAGGGCACGCCGGGCGGACCTGGACCGGCTCGTCCTGAACATCGACCGGGACGGCAAGCTGCTGTTCAACGACCAGGAATCTCGACACCGAGCGGGCGATCCAGGAGATCGCGACTCCAGGCCCGGCTGATCCGCCTGAACCTGAAGGTCGCCGGCAAGAACGTCAAGCCCGGGCGAGCCGCTGCCGACGACGCTGGTCATCCGGGCCGACCAGCGACACCCCCTACGGCCAGCTCTACCGCCTGATCACTGCCTGTCAGAACAACGGGTTCCTGCAAGTTCGCCCTGAAGGCCGAGATGGGCGACGACAACTGAGCCCGGTCCGACCGGCCGGCCAGACGGACCTGGCGAGTCAACCCCAGACGAGTCGAGCCGACCCCATGTTCAAACGGCAACGAGTCACCGATGTCGAGGTCCAGTTCACGCTCGATGCTCGACATGGCCTTCCAGATCCTCGCCTTCTTCATCATGACCTACAACCCGATGCCGCTGGAGGGGCAGTTCGCCATGAACCTGCTGCCCAGCGAGCCGCAGGTCGAGATGGAGCAAGCCCCCTCCGAGAGCGACGAGCCGCCCGACCCGGACGTGCCCGTCTCGCTGCGCACGCTGACGACCGAGCTCTTCGCGACCCCGGCCGGCACGCTCGGTCGAGCCACCGTCGGCGACCTGGAAGTGCGCACGCATGGACGAGCTGCGCGGCGACGCTCAAGACGATCCTCGCGAACGAGAGTTGCCGTTCGACCAGGCGCTGATCCTCTCCGACCCCGAGCTGCACTACGCGGAGTTGATCCGGGTCGTCGACATCTACATGAGCCTGGGGATCACCAAGATCAGCTTCGGCGAGGCGAACGATTACCGGGAGGCCGGCACTGTGAGCTGGCGATCGACAGCCGCGTCCCGGCTTCCTCCGGGGTTCGGAACTCAGTCGCCTGATCACGATGGGCTTGCCTGGTCGTCGTGCTGCTGGCAATGGTCCTCGCGAGCCGACGCCCGCTCGGCCGCGCCCCCCAGGGCCGCCGCCCAGACGGCCGCCGACGCTTCGTCCCCTCCCTCCGCCCGACCCGGCCGAGGAGCTCCAGGGCCTCCAGGACCGGATGCCCATGAACGCCCGCGATACCGCCGCCTACAAGCTGCTGATGGACCGCGTCCGCGGCGATTCCCGTACGCCGGCGCTTCGATCGCGCGCCCGCCGCGAGATCGTCTACAGCCAGTTCTTCGACGACTCCCGACCGCTACCGCGGCCTGCCGCTGCACATCGAGGGTTTCGCCCGCCGCGTGCTGGCACAGGACGTCGAGGGGTCTCGTCGTCTTCCCCGACGGGCGCTACTACGAGGCGTACGTCTTCACCCCGGACAGCCAGAACAACCCGTATATTCTCGCCTTCGACAGATCCCGCCCGGCCTGCCCATCGGCGACGAGATCGAACAGTACGTCGTCTTCGACGGCTACTTCCTCAAGCTGATGGCCTACCTGGCCGGCGACGGCAAGTACCGCGCGGCGCCCTTGATCGTCGGCAAATATTCCGCCGGTACGATGTCCGCCGCGCCGGTTGCCGCCGTGCGCCTGGGCGGCGCGTTCTCCTGGCCGATGATCCTGGGCGCCACCCTTGGCCTGCTGATCGTGCTCCGCCTTGCCGTGACCGTGGTCCGCTCGTTCTCGGGGGCACGCTCCGGTTCGCTCTTGCCCCGACCGACTGTCACTGACCAGATCGACCCCGAAGCCCTCAACGCCTGGGTCGAACACGAACAGGACCGTGCCGTCGAGGACGAATTCGAGGACGACACGGGCCCCGACAACCCGGAAACCCGGTAGGGCTGACAAATGCTCGGCATATCGCCCAGCCATCGGCCATCGGTCAATCAGACCCGAGCCTGATCCCGCTTACTCCTCCGCGGTCTTCTCCTTCGCCCCAGCCGACTCGGTTGAGGCCGGTCGGGGCGATTCCTTGCGGGGGAGCTTCGCGTCGGACATGGCGGCGTTGTAGACGAGGGTCGCCATCAGGATCGACGCCTGCGTCATGTCGTCGGCCTGGAGGCGGTCGTAGACGTCCATGTTCGAGTGGTGGGTGCGGGTGTTGTACTCGACCGGGTCCTGGATGAACTGGAAGCCGGGAAGGCCGATTGCGTTGAACGACATGTGGTCGGTGCCGCCGGTACGCGAGATCGTCAGCGTGCCGGCCGCAAGGTCGCGGAACGGTGCGAACCAGCGACGGAAGATCGGTCGCACCGCCTCGTTCCCCTCCATGTACAGGCCCCGGATCTTCCCCGTGCCGTTATCGAGGTTGAAGTACACGTTGAACCGCTCGGCCTCGGTCGTCAGTTCCGGCGCCGGTCGCGACGAGCCGGCTGACAGGGCCGACGTCGGCAGCATTCGCGGTTCGGCCTTGTCCTCATCATCCTGATTCTCGTCACTCTTGCCGTCGTCCTCGCCGAGGTTCAGGCTCTTGACGAAGTGCTCCATGACGTAGGCTCGCGAGCCGAGCAAGCCCTGTTCCTCGCCGCTCCAGAGGGCGACACGGATCGTCCGGCGCGGCTTCAGATCGAGGGCCTTCAAGATCCGCACGGCCTCCATCGCCACGGCGCAACCGGACGCGTTGTCGGTCGCGCCGGTGCCGGAGTGCCACGAATCGAGGTGGCCGCCGAGCATCACCACCTCGTCTTTCAATTCCGTGTCGGTGCCGGGGATCTCGGCGATGGTGTTGTAGGCCATCGGGTCGTCGTCGTGGAACGCGACCTCCAACTCGACCTCCAGCGTCGGCGTCTCACCGGCCTCGACCATCCGCACGAGCCGGTTATAGTGCTCGATGGCCATGACGACCTGCGGGATGATGTCCGGGGCATCCTGGTCCCAGGGCCGTTTGCCGAGGGCGTCCTTGTCGTCGGTCGAGGCCGCCTGGCTCACCGAGGCCGACTGGACAAACAGCGTGCCGCCGTCACCACGGAAGCTCGGATCGATCAGCAACGCCGCGCCGGATTTCCGCAGCACATCTTGCTTCCGTTTCGCGAATGGCGCTCGGCGTCCGATGGGCCCTTCCCCCCGGAACGGGGTCTCCTGGGCCGGTCCTCGGGCGCGTCGGCGTCGGCCAGGCCGAGCAGGTCGGCCTCGGTTAGCCGTCGGGCTGAGGGCTCGAACAGGGCCGACGTCGCGCGTGGTTCGGCGGTCAGGACGATCGCCCCTTCGAGTGTGTCCTCGAACCGTTTCAAGTCCTCCGGGTTCTTTGGGTTGTAGTAAACGACCTTCGCCGACAGTGTGCCGTCGAGGCCCGGCGACCACGCCTTCGGGTATGCGATCAGGGGTATGCATTGCGGCTCGACCGCCTGGATCGTGAACCGCGACAGGCTCCAACCCCGGCCGAACGGCCCCCAGGCTTCGAGATGACCGTCGAGGCCCCATTCGCTCATCTGGTCGCGAGTCCACTCGTTGGCCCGCGTCATCTGTGGCGATCCAGTGAGCCTCGGGCCGATTACGTCGGTCAGATGGCGGAGCGTCTCCATCACCCGGGAACGCTCTTTCCCCTCCTCCTTGATCTGGGCGACGATCTTCTCGGACGCCGAAACATATGGCGTCGACGGCCCCGGCCTGTCCTGGGCACGAACCGGCGGACTCAGCAAGCAGGACGGGGCGATCAGAACGATTGCGAGGATGGCGTGGCGCGACAACATCGTGGCGAGACTCCTGGGGCGCGATGAGCCGTTCGAGCGAGCGACGGCATCGTCTCAGCATGCCCGACCCGCCCCCGCGCCGCAACGCCGGAGGCGGGACGTTCGCGAAGTCCCATCTCGGTGGTTCTTCACCACTCCAATTGACTCGACAGGGGATCAGGGGGCCGGCTCGACGTTCGTCTGATTCAGCAGAGGGGCCAGAACCGTCTCGAACGCATCGGCCATCCGCATGAAGCCGAGGTCGGTTGGGTGCGAGCCATCGACCGTGTCCTCGCCGTCGGCGCCTAGTTGCGTATCGCCGGGAAGGTAGACGAGCCTCGTGACCCCATCCGCCTTCAGGCGCTCGTAGGCTGCCCGCAAGGCGGTCCGGCACGTCTCGTTGCTCAGTCGGTTTCGCTTGACGAGAAAAGCATTGGGGTATGTCCGGTCCTCGGCCAGGACAATAGGCACGTCGGGCCGGGCCTTGCGCAAGGTCCTCACCAGGGGCTCGGTACGAGACGCGACCTGGTCGGCGTTCATGTTCGGCAAGCAGTCGATAACGTAGACCGCCGCGTCCAGTTCCGTCAGCAGGTCGGCGATCTCAGGGTCCATCGTTCCGTTGCCGGAGAAGCCCAGGTTGATGACCGGACGGTCAAATCGTCGGCCGAGGATCGATGTGTGGACCATGCCGGTCCTCGAGGCACAGCCGCCCTGGGTGATCGACGTGCCATAGAAGACGATCGGCTTTCGACGCGTCGGGTCGCGTGGCTCGGCCCGTTCGATCCTCTGGCCCGCCGGAACACCGATCTCAACGGCGGTCACACCGTTGTAGAGCGGCAGGTAAAGTAGATACTCGCGACGATCTGGCGGTATTCCGCTAACGAGCGTCGCCGTGTTCGTTGGAGACGCCTCTGGCCTCCCAGTGCCCAGCCAGCGCCAGTGACCGTCGTTGTCACGGACATACAGATCCAGGCCGCTGACACCGGTGGCGGCCATGTGAGACATGGCCAGCCGGCTGGACGTGAGGGTCCAGCGAGCCTGGATCTCGGTCGCCTCGGTGACAAAGCGCACGCAGAGCCCGGCCGAGTTCCTCGACAGGCTCCAGACCGGGTCGCGAACAACCCCCTCGGCCTTTGCCGGCAAGCGGTCGAACGGGGCCTTTGTGTCCGTCCATCCCTGTCCCTCAATACCCAGGTCCCGGGCATCGTACCACTGAACCGTATCGCCCGGCTGGCCAGGCTTTGGTTCGAGCCCCCGCAGTTCATCGGCGGACACGCTCCCGACAGTGAGAACCGACGTGATCCCGAAGACGACGAGAGACCTCAGATGAAAAACCAGCACGTTCGCACCCCATCATGAGAGAAATCAGTAGGATTATGTGGGTTCGACCGCCAGCATGGCAGGAAGCCCGACCCGACCGGTCCCGACAGGTACAGGTCTGATCCTAGCCGGTCGCTTCCGCGGCTGCCAGCAGGGTGATCGGGCGATCTCATCGATCGGGGCTCCGGGAAGGCGGGGTGCCCGCCGAGTGATTCATCCTGAGAACCTGTCCCGAACCTTTACCTCCAGATGCTATTGTCGGATCGGTTCACTTATGAAGAACCTGGCTGGTCCCTAGCATTTCGGTCCTCATGTCGTTATACGGTTGAAGTTACTCGGGGTTGGACGCGCATCGCGTTTCCGCTCTCCCCTTGGCTGCTCCGGCACAACCGGGCGAATGCTATCGGGGCCATGACCTGATCCGGAACGAGCAACTCACGTCATGAGTAACAAGAAGAGCCAGGCCATTCCCATTGGTAAAAACGACTCCGATGAGACCGTCACGTTCATTCAGCTCGTCCGCGAACGGTTGGGGACCGTCGTCGTCGGCCAGGACAACGTGGTCGAGAGGCTTCTGATCGCCCTGTTCACCGGCGGCCATCTGTTGTTGCAGGGGGTGCCCGGACTGGCCAAGACGCTCCTGGTCTCCGCCTTGTCGAAGACCATCGACCTCCACTTCAGCCGGATCCAGTTCACTGTCGACCTGCTGCCGTCGGACATCATCGGCTCGGAGATCCTTGACCAGCGCACCAATGAGTTCCGCATCCACAAGGGGCCGATCTTCACCAACCTGCTACTGGCCGACGAGATCAACCGGGCCGCTCCGAAGGTCCAGAGCGCCCTGCTCGAAGCCATGCAGGAGCGGCGGGTCACGATCGGCAACGAGACGTTCAAGCTGCCGGCCCCCTTCCTGGTCATCGCCACCCAGAACCCGATCGAGCAGAGCGGCACGTTTGAGCTGCCCGAGGCGCAGCTCGACCGATTCATGCTCTGCCATCGGCTCGACTACCCGACCCCCGAGGAGGAGAAGGAAGTCCTCAGGCGCAACATGGCCCTCGGCGTCCGCCGCGAGGACCGCGGGGCCGTTGCTCGCACCGAGTTCGACGTTCTGGAGGACGGCCCGGTCGGCTCGGTTCGAACAACTCGTCCGGGCGATGGAGTCCGTCCACCACGTCCACGTCAGTGAAACCTTCATCGACCACGTCGTCGAGGTCGTCGCGCGGACGCGGTCTCATCCGAGCATCGACCTGGGGTGCAGCCCCCGCGCTGGCATCGCGCTGGTGAAAGCCGCTCGGGCCCGTGCCCTGATCCACGGCCGGCACTACGTGATCCCCGAGGACCTGTTCGCCCTGGCCGAGGACGTCATGCTGCACCGCATGCGACTGACGTATGAGGCCCTGGCCGATGGACAAACCGGCCCGGCATCCTCGGCGAGATCCTCAGTTCGTACGGCGTAGCGGCTCGCAATGGACATGTACGGGCCTCGATCTGACCGGGAAGGAACTCGGGAAGAGGAGAGCGGGCCGGTGTGAGGCCAGTGCTCCGGATGCACTCGGGGCGGGCCCAACCGGCACGGGAATGAGCGTGGAGACGCGTCGTGGAAGCACGGATCGAGAGTACCGAGATTCTCGACTCGCGGCAGTTCTACCTGGCCGTGAAGCGTCTAGCGGACGGACTAAGCTACGGCACCGACCGCTCCCCGTTCCTGGGCTCGGGGATCGAATACGTGCAGTCGCGGCTGTACCAGTACGGCGACCCGATCAAGTCGATCGACTGGCGGGTCACGGCCCGCACCCGCAAGCTACACGTCAAGGAGTACGAGGCCCCGAAGCGGATGCCGGTCTACTCTGCTGGTGGACACCTCGGCGTCGATGACGATCACCTCGCACCATCGAAGCAAGTACGCGACGGCCCTCTTCCTGGCGGGCGGGATCGCCCTGGCGAGCCTCGATCGGATCAGCCCGGTGGGCGTCCTGGGGGTTGGCAGCCGCGGCCTGCACATCCGGCCGACACTGTCGAAAGACCAGGTGCTCCAGTGGCTGCACAAGCTGCGGACGTACCGCCTCGACGAGCCGACGATGCTCTCGTCCCGCATCGCCGAATTGACGCCCAGCCTCGCCCAGCGGGCGCTGGTCATCGTGCTGAGCGACCTGCACGACCCGAAGGCCCTGCCGGCGCTGAAGCGGCTGGCGCAGCGGCACGATCTGCGCGGTGCTCCAGCTCCGCGACCCGGCCGAGGAGCGGCTACCTCGCGTGGGGTTCGTCCGGCGCCGTGAGGCCGGAGACGGGCCGCCCGTTCGTCGCCCATCGCCGGGCCACCTGGCTCGATCAGGAGAACCTCGAAGGCGTGATGAAACGCGCCGGGATCGACCACCTGGGGATCGACACCGACCGGCCATTCGTCTCCCGCCTCCGACAGTTCTTCAAGTCCCGCAACCTCCTCGGTCGGGGGGCACGCTGATGGATCAAGGGAGCATTACGGAATCTGGGCGCACCGGCCCGGTCGGCCTCTTGCTGCTGGTCGCGACCCTGAGCGGTTGGCTACGGGCCGAAGACGCGATCGACTCGCGTCGGCCGACTGTCGGCATGCCCGCTCGGATCGACCAACTGGTCTTGCCGGGTTCGGAGCTGGAGGCGGTGCCGATCCGCGACCGTGAGACGCCCGTCGTGCTGCGGATCGTCGACGTCTATCCGCACGGGCCGTCGGCGTTTCGTTACGACCTCGTGTACTACGGACTGGAACCAGGCGATCATGACCTGCGCGATTACCTGCGCCGCAAGGACCGACTCCTCCAAGCCGACCTCCCTCCCATCACGGTGACGGTTCGGCCGGTTCTGCCACCGGGCCAGATCGAGCCGAACGCGCTGGAGCTGAAGGGGACGCCCCGACCCGGGGGTTATCGGCTGCTCATCGTCCTGGGGACCGTGGCGTGGGTTGCCGTGCTGGTGGTGCTCGTGAACGTCGGCCGGCGCCGTCGGATCGAGGCCGGAACCTCTGTCGCCCGGCCGAAGACGCTCGCCGAACGCCTCCGGCCGCTGGTCGAGGGGGCGGTTGCCGGCACCCTGACCTCGGGCCAGCACGCGGAACTGGAGCGACCTGATCCTGGGCTACTGGCGTCGTCGGCTCCACCTGGAGGGTGCTCCGCCGGCCACCGCGATCGTTGCCATGCGGCGACACGAGGAGGCGGGGCCTCACTTGCGTCGGCTCGAAGGGTGGCTCCACAGCCCGGAAGGGTCTCGCGAGCCGGTGGACATCGCCGCGCTCCTGGAGCCCTACCGCGATCTGCCCGCGAACGAGAGGGACGGCAGTCAGCCGGGGCCACGACGACGTGCTCTCCGAACGAGAGGATCAACCCGCATGATGACCGGTCCGTTCCCGCTGCCGATGCCAAGCCTGAGCTTCGCCCACCCGGCCGTGCTCGCCCTGCTGGTCATCCCCGTGGCGCTGCTGGTCTGGGTCTGGCGCCGGGAAGGCCGGCGCGTGGCCCTGCCGTTCGACTACGGGAGCCAGCCGCGTGGGACGGGGCTGGGCGTTCCTGCTCGGTCTGGCCGATTCGCTCCCCGCGCTGATCCTGGCCGTCGTCATCGTGATCCTGGCCGGTCCGCAACGGCATGGGGAACCGCGGACGAAGCGGGCGTCTGACGAACATCGAGTTCTGCGTCGACATCTCCGGCAGCATGACGGCCCCGTTCGGCTCCGGGAGCCGTTACGACGGCTCGATGGAGGCCATCAACGAGTTCCTCGACTACCGCGAGGGGGACGCCTTCGGCCTGACCTTCTTCGGCAACAACGTGCTGCACTGGGTGCCGCTCACCAGCGATGTCTCGGCCGTGAAGTGTGCCCCGCCGTTCATGAGGCCGGAGGTTGCCCCGCCCTGGTTCGGCGGCACGGAGATCGGCAAGGCCCTCCTGGCCTGCCGCAAGATCCTGGCCGACCGCGAGGAGGGGGACCGGATGATCGTGCTGGTCTCCGACGGGATGAGCTTCGACCTGACCGGCGGCACCGACGAGCAGATCGCCGCCGAGCTGCGAGAGGACAACATCACCGTCTACGCGATCCACATCTCCGACAGCGCGGTGCCCGACCCCGATCGTCACGATCACCGGCCGCACCGGCGGCGAGGTCTTCAACCCGGGCGACCCGGAAGGGCTCAAGGCCGTCTTCCGCCGCATCGACCAGATGCGGCAGGCTGAGTTGCAAAAAACCGTCGCCGAGATGAAGGACGACTTTCCGCCGTACTGCGTCGCGGGCCTTTCCCTGCTGGGCCTGGCGGGAATGGCCCTCTTCGGGGTGAGGTACACGCCATGGTGACGATCGCCACGCTGTCGGCCGCGGGCGCGGCGATCCTTGTCTCGATCGCCGAGGTTCTTCATGCTCGACGCGGCCGTCGCCTCGCCCGGCTGGCCTTCGGGCCGGGCCTTCGACCGGCCCCCTGGGCCCGGCTGGCGCCGGCGCTGCGCGTGGCGTCCTTCGCCGCGCTGACCTGGGGCCTGGTCACGCTGATGATCCTGCCGGCGAAGACGCATCGGGCCGAGGAGCTTTCCGATTCCGAGCGCCGACACCTCTTGCTCGTCCTCGACGTCTCGCCCAGTATGCGCCTGGAGGACGCCGGCCCAGATGGGGACCAGGCCCGCATGCGGCGAACGTCGGACATCCTCGAGTCGTTCTTCCAGCGCACGCTCGATCGAGCAGTACCTCATCAGCGTCGTGGCGTGCTACAACGGTTCGAAGCCGGTGGTCGTGGACACGAAGGACATGGAAGTCGTGCGCAACATCCTCAACGACCTGCCGATGCACCACGCCTTCCCCTCCGGCAAGACGGACCTGTTCTCCGGGCTGGGCGTAGGCGGCCACGATCGCCCATCCGTGGAACCCTCGTAGCACGTTGCTGATGATGCTGACCGATGGCGACACCGTGCCCGTCGACCGGCATGCCCACGCTACCGGCATCGATCGCCGACGTCCTGATCGTGGGCGTGGGCGACCCGCGAACGGGCTCGTTCATCGACGGCCGCCAGTCGCGCCAGGACGCCTCGACGCTCCGCCAGATCGCCGCCCGTCTGGGAGGCGTCTATCACGATGGCAACACCAAGCACCTCAGCTCGGACCTGCTGGCCGAGCTGACCATGATCCCCCGCCAGAGCCCCTGGGAACGGCTCACCCGTCGCGAGTATGCCCTGATCGTCTGCGGGCTGGGTGCCGGCGTCCTCGCCTTCCTGCCCTGGCTGCTGCACCGATTCGGCACCCGCTGGCGTCCCGGCGTGCCCGACGAACACGTCCGACTCGTCCGGGCGAGACCGACGGCGGCACCGGGTCCACAACGAATTGTCCGCTCGCAGTCGATCAGACTACCGTCAGAGGTCCGAATTCGTTAAAGTCGATGTCTTCGACAGTTCTGTCGGTCCACATCGTCAGTCGACACCCATTCGGGAGACACACGCATGCGGACGCTCTTTCTGCTGGGATGGTTGATGGTTCCGGTCGTCTTCGGGGCCTACCACTACGGGCCAGGTCAGGATCGACTTCGGCTGGACGACGCGGCCCGGACGCTGTCCGAGGCCGATCAACTCGCCGCCCAGGTGCGCATGCCGAGGCCGTCGAGGCGTACGGACTGGCCCTGAACCTCCTGCCGAAGGATCGGGTCGAGGAGATCCGGCGCGTCCGCCTGGAACGGGCCAAGTCGCAGATGCTCGACCGCCAGCTGCCCGAGGCCCATGCCGAGTTGACGGCCCTCATCGACGAGCTCACTGGGGAGAAACCGGCCGACCCGGGCCTCGTCGCCGACGCCCGCGAGGGCCTGGCCGGGGCGCAGTACTACATGACCTGGCTGATGCGGCTTGAGGGCATGGGCCGAGAGGAGTGGGAACCTGAGATCGAGGGCGCCCGGCAGACCTACCGCCTGCTGGCCGAGCAGGCCGAGGTTCGCGGCGACGCTCCGGCCGCGGAGCGGCACCGCGAGGACCTGGAGAGCGCGATCCGGCTCGCTCGCATGGAGCCCGGCGAACTCCAGGGACTGGCTATCCCCAGGCAGTGCCAGGGTTGCAAGAGCGGCCAGTGCAAGGGCAAGAAGCCCGGACGCAAGCCCGGGGGCAAGAACAAGCCCAAGGATGCCCGCGGCGCCAGCTCCGGCCCGCCACCCGACGGCTCCGGCTCCTGATCGGTCTGCCGTGGCTTCGCCATTCTCGTTCGCAAACCTCTTCCTCTGGGGGAAGAGGTCGTGACGAGTCGCGATTCGATCGCAGCCGCAGCTCGAACAGGTCGGCGGGGAGTGGCCGATCCGTGGGTCGCCGACCACCTCTTGAGATGAACCTCGCCTCGCGCCGGGATCGTGATCCGTTTCCCCGCCTCACTCCTCGACCGAGACGGAAGCATCGACATGGACTCGCAACGACTGTCGAAGGCCATCGCCCTCTTCGCCACACTGGGACTGATCGCGGGCTCCGCGTACAGCCAGCAAACCACGACCATTCCGGTCACGGTCTCGCGTCAGGGGACCGGCACGGTCCTCATCACGAAGGAGCAGGTCGTCCTGCCCGACATGGGCAAGACGAACGACGGCGAACTTCCCGCGAACGTCTTCGCGGGGGCCTCCTCGGATGACGGGGCTTCCAACACCGAGGCGGAGGACCCCGAGGCCAGGAAGAAGGCCGAGCGGCAGAAGAAGATCCAGCAGTTGACCTTCGACCGCCGCCCGTCGGCGATCCTGTCGGCATGGGCCACTCCCGAGGGCGAACCCGACACCGACGAGGAAGCCAAAGAGACGAGCAAGGGTTCCGCGGCACCGGCCGGGGACGAAGCGAAGGCCGAACCCGACAAGCCGACCGATGAGGTCGCCGCCGCGCTGGCGGAGTTCGACACGCAGCTCAAGGCGTTTCAGAGGGACGTCACGCTCGGTCGCTGGGACAAGGTTGGTGACTTCATCGAGTCATTGCCCGACGATGAAGCGACGGCCCTTTACAAGAGGCTCATCCAGACACTCCCGAACGCGCCGGGGCCAGGTTCTCCTCAGCCCATTCCGGGGCCGTCGGGGATGACGGCCGTGGTCGTTTCCGGCCCGACGAACCCGCAGTTCCAGGAGAAGAACACGTTCAACGGCGTCGACATGCTCGCCCTGGCGCGAGATCGCGCCGGACGTTCTGGACGATGACCTGATCGCCGGCCTCGGCCGGATCCTCCTGCGCGGCCATCGATCAGGGCAATTCCGTCGGCGACATCGTCGCGCGTCTGAAGCACGAGGCCGAGCAACCCGAGGACCAGGCCGCCGTGACCCGGAGGCAGGCGGCCCAACTTCTGATGGCCGCTGGCCAGGCCGTCGAGGCGGGATCGTTCCTGCCAACGGTCGAGGAGGCTGAGACGGCCAACGACCGCGAGGCCCTCAACCTGCTTTCGAGACACTACCTGGCCCTCCATGCCCGCGAGCCGAAGGACGAGCACCTGGAGCGGGCCTGGGCCGTAACCCAGGCGGTGCTCGCCGTTGGCGAGGTCGCGAAGGGCGAGAAGGAGGAAGCGCTCAAGCGGGCCGTCGAGCTGGCGCCCAAGGTCCGCGAGGACCTGGGACAAACCTGGCTCGAGGAGAGCTTCACCGAGCGGCCCGAACGGGGCATGGAGATCCTCGCCGCCATCGGCGCCGCCACGGCCCAGGGCCTGCAATCCCAGCCGATGAACCCGGAATTCCGACGCAAGTCGCTGGAGTTGCAGCAGACCGCCGTCGAGGCCCTGCTGAAGGCCGCCCCGGAACACGCCGAGTCGTGGCGCCGCAGCCTGGAACTGCTCGCCTCGGCCTGGAGGGGCGAAGCGGAGTTCTCAAGGATGCACGACACCTCGACCAGCCGCGGGCCGATCATGCAGCGCGACTCGTTCGGCAACCTCTTCTACGTCAACCCCGACGAGCCGATGCCGCAGCAAGTGATGATGAACCAGCGCAACATGCCGAGGCCGATCCCGGTGGGGAAATCCTTGAGGTTCGCCCCGGCCCGGAGTGGATCGCGCGGCTCGACGACGCGCTCCGTCCCGACCTTGCCGAAACCTTCGCCCGGCTCCACCTGAAGGTCGGCGAGGAGGACGAGGCGTTCCCCCACATCGAGCGACTGGCCCCCACCCATCCCGAGCAGGCCGAGGACCTTGTCGAGGAGTTCCTGCGCGTCTGGACCCGCAACCACGACCCCAACGCCGCGCAGCTATACCAGCCCGTACATGTATATCTACGGGTTCGAACGGAAGGCCGAGAGCATCCCGCTGACCCGTTCCAAGCAGGAACGGAACCTGTCGGAGCTTGCCGGTTGGGTCCGTCGGATCAAGGCCCTCCCGATCGGCGATGTGGACGAAACCTTGCTCACGCGGGCGTTCACCGCCAGTCACAGCTCCGCGGAGGTCTATCGGCTCGAGGCGATCGAGGACGTTTTTGGCTCGATCGACGTCCTGGGGCCCGAGACGCTCGCCGCCCTGATCCAGCAGATGCGCGAGAACCTGGCCGGGCTCTGGCGACAGCCAGACGTGCAGCAGCAGAACCAGACCAACCGCAAGGAGAAGGACATCCAGGCGGAGGTCCTCCGCGGCTACGAGCTGGCCGGGGCCGTGATCGAGCAGGCCCTCGAACGCCACCCGGACCACTGGGCACTGGTCCAGGCCCGCGCGGCCATCGGGCATGACGAGAACAACTATCGCCGCGAGCTGGACCCGTCGTCCGACTTCGCCCCGAGGCGTCGCGAGGCGCTCGACGAGTTCCGCCGCGCCGCGGCGTTGTACGCGGCGGCCGTCCCCGATCTGGCGGACGAGGACGAGACGACGCAGGCCTTCGAGCAGTGGTTCTACGCCAGCCTCGGCGCCTGCGACCTCGGCATGATCGACGAGGAGAAGATCCCCGTCGCCGGCGAGCCGCCGGCCATCCGACTTGCGATCGAAGAACTGCCCGGCGGAGCGAGCGAGCGGCACATGGACCGGTTCGCCAACGGCCTGTTCACGCGCATGAGCGGGCTGAACCCCGCGGCCAAGTTCGCCTACCTCCGAGGCGGTTTCGAGATCGTCGGTGACCACGAACAGGCGCACGAAGCCCGCAAGGTCTTCGACTACTACAAGGACCTCGTCACCGAGATCCAGCTTGACGCCGAGATCGACGGCCCGGACGTCGTCGGGCACGACCAACCCTTCGGGCTCCGTGTCAACCTCCGCCACACCCGCGAGATCGAGCGCGAATCGGGTGGGTTCGGTCGTTACCTCCAGAATCAGAACAACGGCAACGATTACTACTACAACTACGGCCGGCCGCTGGAAAACTACCGCGACAAATTCGAGGAGGCGGCACGCGAGGCGCTCCAGGAACATTTCGAGGTCCTCTCGGTCACGTTCGAGAACGAGGACGTCCGCAGCAAGGCCGACGCGGAGTATGGCTGGCGGATCACCCCATACGCCCACCTGCTGCTGACAGCCCGCAGCCCGAAGGTCGATACGATCCCGCCGCTGCGGCTCGACCTGGACTTCCTCGATACCTCCGGCTACGTGCTCCTGCCGGTCGAGTCGCCCGCCATCCCGATCGACGCCGTGCCGGTGTCGGTCCCGGCCCGGCCCTTCGACGACCTCCAGATCACCCAGACGCTCGACGAGCGGCAGGCCGACGAGGGCAAGCTCATCCTCGAAGTGAAGGCGGTCGCCCACGGCCTGGTGCCGGAACTGGACGAGATCCTCAACGTCGAAAGCGAGGGCTTCGAGGTGATCAAGTCCGAGGACCAGGGCCTGGCCGTCTCGGAATTCGACAAGGAGAGCGACGATACGGAAGTTCTCTCCGAACGGACGTGGCTCGTCACCCTGCAGGCGGAGGACGGGCTGCCCGAGCGGCCATCGACGTTTCATTTCGCCTCGCCCCAGATCGAAACGGTCGACCTGTCGTATCAGCGCTACGATGACGCTGACCTGGCCGAAGTCGGGCCTGTCATCGACCTGGAGAAGCAATACGGCCAGACGAGCCGCGCCGGGATCTGGTGGGGCCTCGGCATCGCCCTGGCGGTGACGATCGCCGCCGTCGTCACCTGGCTCGCCTGGCCGAGACGCGAGACGATCGCCGTCGAACAGTTCCGCCTGCCCGAGGCCATCACGCCATTCACCGTACTGGGGCTCCTCCGCAACCTCGAACAGCACAACGGCTTCCCGGCCCCGCAACATGCCGACCTGATGGCGACCATCGGCCGCCTCGAGTCGCATTACTTCGCCACACCGTCGGGCCCCGAGCCGGACCTCAGAGAGATCGCCGAGGATTGGCTACGGCGCTCACGGTAAACCCGAGGTCGATCGTCGGGACCGTCACGAACCCGAGCGCATGGGGCACCTATAATCAGAGAGGGACACAGTCCACCGGCCGCGAGAGGAGGATGCCGCGATGAAGAAACCCCTGCTGTTCTCAATGCTTGCCCTGTCGGGTTTTTGCCTGATCGGCGCGAGGCGAGCGGAGACGCAGATGATGATCACTCCACCCCCGGACGCGATCCCGCCGTCGGTCGGCGCGTTCCATCCGGCGTGGCCGGGCGGGTTTGTCACCGGGAACCCGTCTTCCTGGCCCTCACCGTGGCCCCGATACGGATACAACCCCAATCGTCCCGTGGCCGGAGGGATGTCCGGCTATACTTACTGGGACCCGTATCGAGGCTGGGTGACCAACTCGAACCGGACGCAGGTGCTCAACAGTGCGTTGAGTCCAGGACGTGCCCCATCGGCCGGTTCGTCGATCCAGATTTATCAATACTGGAACGGCACCCAGTGGGTTCAGGGGCAACGCTGGCTGGGCCAGGACGGGCTCTGGCACGGCACCAACACCAGTACGCAGCCGCTCCCCAATGGCGGCTCGAACAGTAACACGACCATCTATATGGCCAAACCCGAAGGCCAGTAGTCAACGGACACGAAGCCGTTGCGAAGCGTCCCTCAGGAGGCCAGGCCGACCTCGCTTGCCCGTTGGGCCGGAGCCTCGTGGGGGACGGGTCGCCTTCGGGAGATCTCGTCGAGCACCGTCGGGCCGTGCGAGCCCAATCGGGGGAGGAAGAACCCCCGGCAGACGACCACCTGATCGCGATACGGGGCATATCGCATCAAGATCGCGTGGGCCTCGGCCATGCGGTAGTGAGGCAACATCGCGAAGAGGTGGTGCGTCACATGGAAGGCCTGGCCATACGGGAAGACGCTGGCCGAAAGCAGCGGGTTGACCCGGAAGATCCGCGAGTTCGTCAGGTCGCCGTCGTCCGGGGCGTTGGAGTGATGGGCGATCTCGCGGAGCTGCATCAGGAAGGGATAGAAGGTCAACAAGGGCAGCACCCAGAATAGCCCGAAGATCGGCCAGGCGTGCAGGGCGTGAATGACCGTCAAGACCGAGAGCCAGTACGCACCCCGCATCACCCGACCCAGCCGGAACCGATAGACGTTCCGCAGCTGCGTCCCGCCGCTGACGTTGGCGTTCCTGGCCTGCCCCCAGAGATAGCCCAGCAAGAGCGGCGGCCAGAGTGCCCCCGCGACGTAGCGCAGGACGAACCCTACCTTTGACATCGGCCAGCTCACCGGCCAGGGCTGGTTCAGCCGCACGGCGTCGGGGTCCTTCTCCGGATCGTTGACGAACCGGTGATGGCCCAGGTGGGTCGCCCGGAACTGCTGGGTCATCGCCATCAGCGGGAACATCAGCAAGAAGTCGGACACCAGTTCGTTGGCCAGCTTGTTCCTGAACAGCGTGTAGTGGCTGGCCTCGTGCCCCAGACCGGAGAGACGGTGCTGTACCGTGGCGACCAGGAACACTCCGAGCATCGCCAGCGGCACGAAGGCCACCGTCGCCATCCGACCGTCGATCCAGCCGAAATACATCCAGGAGCAACCGCCCAGTGTGGCGGCCAGCGCCAGGTACTCGCCCACGATGTACGCCGAGGTTCGTCCGGTTATCGGCACGCATCAGGGGGACCAGCGCATGATGCGCCTCGTCCCACGACAGGTCACTGGCCGTCGTCATGGGGCCGCTCTGGAATTGAGGAATCGAGGTTCACACGGTCTGCCACGCGGGTCCACTGGATCGCTCGCGGGCAAGCTGCCCATATCACTCAGTTTACGAGATCCGTTGGAATCGGCAAATTGTGCCATCGAGAATTTTCCGGTTGACGCTGCGGGATGATGGGGCCGTCGTCCGGTCAAGATGCCCGTCGAGGCCCCGTTGGCCGGGATTTGGGTGTTAGCGATGTTCCGGACGGCACGTTCGACCATGTTCGGACAGGGAATGCTTGGAACGGTTGGCCCGCCACGTCATCGGTCAGAACCAGAGCGACTTGTCGACCACGTTGAGCAACGGTTCACCCGCGGCGAACCGGCGGACGTTCTCGACGAGTGTCTCCAGGTGGCGATGGGCGATGACCGGCGAGTAGCCGGCGGTGTGGGGGGTGAGGATGGTGTTGCTGAAATCCCAGAGGGGGTGATCGGCGCGGTAACGGCTCGATTTCGTAGACGTCCAGGGCCGCCCCGGCGATGGTTCCGGCCCGCAGGGCGGCGACCAGATCGTCGAGTACGACGATCGCCCCGCGACCGATGTTGATCAGGTAGCCGCCCGGTTTCATGTGGGCAAGCATCGTCGCGTCGAAGAGCCGTTCGGTCTCCGGCGTGTGCGGGGCGGCGATCACGACAAAGTCGCTCCAGGCCAGCAGTTCCGGCAATCGATCGGTGCCCCAGACGGCCTCGACCCCCTCCGGTGCCAGGACACGTTCGGGGAACCGATCGACGGCCCGGATGGTCAGGCCGAACGCCTTCGCCCGACGCGCGATCTCGGCCCCGATGGCCCCCAGGCCGACCAGTCCCATCGTCGCTTCGGGCAAGATAGATCGTCGCCCGGTCCATCGCGTTGATGGTCCCCGGGCCGGCGGCGTTGTTGACGCGGGCGGATTCGCCGCCGCAAGGTTCATAGTGATGAGCGATCTGCTGACGGACGTAGGTATGCAGGTTGCGGGCGAAGCACAGGACGTAACCCATGACCTGATCGGCAATCACGTCGCCGAACAGGCCCCGCATGTTGGTCAGGGTGCAAGGGTGGGCAACCAGCTCGGGGAAGACGTAGTGCTCCAGGCTGACGGTGAAGGACTGGACCCATCGGAGCCGGTCCGCGCGGGCGAGCATCAAGGGAGTGAGCTTGCCGAGAACGGCATCCGCACTGGCCATGACCTCCAGGGCGGCCTGCTCATCGGGCGTGTTGGTGAACTCCGCGTCCGGGGCGGCGGCTTGTAACGCGTTGAGTCGATCGGGCTCGACAGCGGGGTGGATGACGATCTTCATGGCAGGAGGGGGCATTCTCGAAGGGGGGGCGAGCCAATCGACAGGCGGTGCCCAAGGCAGGTTTCCAGGGCTTCACACCCCAATTTACCCGTTGGGATGGACGCAAGGAAGTCGCCGGCATCGGACCGCTCAGAACCGGATCGAGAAGCCGGCGCCGGTGAACAGGTCGTTCGGGTGGTCACCCAGGCCGAAGCCAGCACGGATGTCGAACTGGGTGTTCGGGGTGGGCCGGTAGAGGAGACCGCCGTCCATGTAGTGTTCGGGGCGATTGTCGGATGAATTTGTCTTCGGCAACACGTACCACTCGTAGAACCCGACCCACGACTCCTGGATGTTGTAGAAGGCGACCAGCGACTGGGAGAACTGCTGGAAACTGTCGCCGTTGCGGTTCATGCCGTCGTAGCCGGTACTTCCGGAGAGGCTCAGGCGATCCGTCAACGACCAGCCGTACAGCAGGGAGATGCTCGGCTCGACCTTACTGGAAAACTGGGACGGATCGCCGGTCGGCGTGCTCACGGCTGTGATCAACGATGCCAGCGGGACCCATCCGCGTTGTTCCGAGGTCAGCCGCCATTTGAAGCCGGCCAGCAAGTTCGAGACGCCGTCCTGCCGCTGGACAGGTTGGCCGGGGGCCAGGGTGCGCGAGTAGGTCCCGCCCTGCCAGAACAATCGCAGCTCGGCGTACCGGCTAAACCCATAGCGGATCGCCAGTTCGGGGAAGTCGTGGAGGTTCGTGGTCGTGCCGCTGGAGGTGTCGCGCGTGTAGGTGTAGCCGCTCTCGATCTGAAATCGGCCGTAGGGGACAACGGCATTCGACGGCGTGAAGGTCGGCCTGTCGGTGTTGATCGGGCCGTCGGGATCTTCCTCGTGCTCGAAGGGGGTGAGCAGGTGATCGAGCAGCCCATCGGACGCGCCGTTTGTCGGTGTTGCTGTTGTCTCGCCCTCGGATCGAACCAGGGCCGGACCAGACACGCGCGCCTCCCGGTTCCTGAGCAACGGCCACTCCCGTCACGATGGCGAGGATCGCGAGGGCGGCGACGATTGCAATGATGGTATCGTGTAGTTGGGGCATCGCAAGTCCCGGGAGAAGGGTGGGAGCGGTGGCCCCACGGTTCGACGCGCCAGCACGACCGCCCGAACCGCGATCAGAAGTAGATCTGGAAACGGGCCCAGAGCATGTCGTTGGTGAGCTGGAACGGCTGGTTCGGGGTGATGAGCACCGGGTTGCCGAAGGCCGCGTGCTGCCAGCCGAGGTAGACCTTGATGTACTGGGTCCAGTACCAGTTGACGCCGACGTCGACGAGATAGGCCGAATTGGTCCAGAGGTTCGGGTCAACCAGACCGGCGGTGAAGACGTCGCGATCGATGTTGAGGTAGCTATACCGCGAGGCCAGTTCGATGGCCCCCAGACCGAACTTGCCCTTGCGGAGATCGAAATCGCGATACGGCTGCACCGAGCCGCGGGCCTCGACCTGCTCCCCGGTCAGAAAGTAACCGGCCTGGGCGAACCATCCGTTGGTACTGACCCTTGTCCGAGGCGCGGAGCTGTTGAAGAAGGTGTAGTCCTGGAACCCAGTGCCCCATTCGCCGATCAGCGACAGGCTGCCGACGTACCAGGCCGCGTGCAGGGCCCAGAGCGCCCGGTCACCGACCTCGATGACGCCGTCGTTGAACCGCATGAAGGGCACGCCGTAGAAGCCACTGCCGGTGGTGGCGACGTTGGTGCGCAACGTGTTCGGCAGGGGACGGTTGAACTCGTTGCCGAAGAGCACCGAGCCGCCGATGTTCACGTGCTCCAGGGGAGAGTCTTCCCAGGTTCCGAACGGACGGACGTTCACGAACCCGGCGAAGTCCTTCGTGCTGTTGCGATCGACGAAGAAGTTGCGGTTACCGTTGAAGATGCCGGCGGCGTAATTCACCCGATCGTCGAACAGCTTGCCCCAGGCCATGATGCCGACATCACGGTTGAGGCCGAAGTTGTTGAAGAACAGCGAACGCTCGGGATTGATCAGGCCGTTGATCGGCAGAGCGTAGAACTCGTAGGTGAACGGCGTCTTGTAACGACCAATCTTGATCTGGAGCCGGGGGTCGAAGTTGATGTTCAGGTAGGCATCGAGCAGGTTGATGTTGTCGAAGCCGAAGGCCGGCGCGACATAGTATTCGAAGGGCTTACCGATTCGGCCGCTGAAGATGAACCACTGGCGAGGGATGCCGAAGGTCGACTCGTAGATCTCGTCGAGGTTGCCGCGCGGGGTGCCCCAGTGGCCTCGGTAATCAACCTGGGTCAGGTCATGGAACTGGAACTGGAACTCCTCGTTCTCGCTCAGGATCTCGAAACCAGGGCCAAAGCGGGTCTTGGCGTCCTGGTCCACAAGCGGTGCGGGCATTTGAAAACGGGGGGACAGCGCGGGTGCGTCCGGACCTTCGCGACCGGCGGAGCCACCGACGTCGATCACATCTCCACCGTCCGTGGGCCCGGTCGCTCCTGAGGGAGCGGATCCGCCCATCCCGCCACGGAGAATGCCCGGGGCCGTCGGGCCGGCGCGGCCGGCGGAGCCGCCAACATCGACGTCGTCCCCCCCGGGGCCAGGCGCGGCCCTGCCCGAAACCGAACCGCTGTTGAGCTGCGATTCAAGCTGCCGGACACGCGACTCCAGGGCCGCCTCACGCTCGGAGCGCGCAGTTGAGGGAGGCGTTCAGCATCGCTTCGAGCTGGCGGACACGACCTTCCAGGTCCGTCGGCACGGGTTCCGGCGAAAGGCTCGGGTTCGGGCCAGGGACGAAGGGGATTGGTGGGGATGTCTGCTGTGCCCGGGCCGTCACCGTGAGTGTCGCGAGGGTCAGCAGGCATCCCCACAGAATAGGCATGCCGACGGACGATCGCCCTGGCAAGGTCATCTCTTCCGCCCCTCCCTGGGCTTGATCTTTTCTCCCTTCGACCGTCCGCGGGGAACGGTCTCTGGCCTCATCCCCACGATCGGCGTGAACAACGACCAACTTGAGGAATTGGCGCGATTGCGACGACCTTCGGGCTTGCGCCGCAACGCCGATCTTGAGGATCGTCAGGGAGAACAGAACGCCCGGAGCCTCCCAGGGGGCTGAGGGCGCCGGGCGGGACAGATGTCGCGTACGAATAGCCTGATTCGGTGTTTGTGTTGCGTCGCCTCGACTCTCACCATGGGGTACTCGAAATTTTTACGGGGACGCAAACCTGGCGAAGCAAATGGTCGGGGTCGCGAGTGGTGGTCGTCTCGTCGGATCGTCGCCTCCGACTCTCGCTGGGTCAAGCCGCCCCTCCGGGTGTCCGGTACGATCCTTCCGATCAAAACACCGATGGTTGCCGCCGTTCGGAAGACCGAAAGCCGATCCGGGGCCCCCGGGAGCGAGGGACGGGACGCTGCGAGAACCCCCCCGGTTTCCGAGGTCCTCGAACGATTCCCGCCCCCCGCTCCCGGACGCCCCGGAACGGCCTCAGACGGATCAAACCTTCGCGTGGCCTCCGGTAAGGACGGGCCCTGGGAAAGAGGTGGGGCCTCCCCACCTCGCGAGCAGTGGTGTCGTCAGGGCCCTGGGGTCGCCTCCCGGCCGGGAGGCGGCCCCGGGCCGCGATCAATGGATCGGGAACGTATCGGTGACCAGCTTGGCGATCTGGATGTAAACCGGGATGCCGATGGTGACGTTGTACGAGAAGGTCAGGCCGAGCGAGGCGGCCAGAGGCAGCGTCGGACTGGCCTCCGGAATTGCCAACCGCTGCACGGCCGGCACCGCGATGTACGACGCCGCGCCACAGAGGACCGCGAACAGCACGTACGAGCCCGGCTCGAAGACCGTCCCCATGAACATGCTGAAGGCGTGGGCCACGACGATGCCGATCGTGGCGAACAGGTTCGGCGCCAGCAGTCCAAACAGGATGAAGCCCAGCCCGGCGGAGTGCAGGTCGCGCAGCTTGCGCGAGGCGGTCATGCCCATCTCAAGCAGGAACAGGCAAAGCACGCCCTGAAACAGGGTGACAAAAAAGCTATCGTCGGCGCGGGTGACTTCCGGTCCTTGCAGGCCGCTGATGAAGCCGACGATGATCCCGCCGAAGAGCAGGTACATGCCGGGGTTCAGGAAAACCTCGTGGAGCATCTGCGGGCTCAGGTTACCCAGCGGCGCCCGGCCAAATTTCGTCGGGTGCGACCGCTTCTCCAGGGAGAGTTCGCGTTCCTCTTCGATGGCTTCAATCACCTCGGGATCGGGCAGGTCCTCCGGACCCAGGTCCTCGACATCCGTCTCGTCGAGATCGGAGTGCCCGTGGCCGCCGTGGCCGTTGGGGCCCAGGCCCGAGGAGAGCGCCGGTTTGGCGTTCGGGTCGTACCCTGGCTCGTCCGGCATGGTGCCGGCCGGGTCCATGCCATGATGGCGCATCCGGGAGATCAGGAACAGCGCCACGAGACAACCCGGGGCCTCCATGACGGCCAGCATCACCGGCATGTAGGCGTCGAACGACATGTGGATCGTGGCCAGCACGCCCAGGCAAGTGACGAACGTCCCGGCCGAGTCCGAGCCGTAGTAACCGGCCACGGTTGCCCGGTCGACCCGACGCATCTTCGGGGCCATGAGGTTGAGCAACCCGTAGGCCAAAAACGCGATGACCGTATTCGTGATGAAGCCGACACCCATGAATCCGGCGGCATGGGCAAACGACTGCGCGTCGAGCCTGGCCAGTTCTTCCCCGCCGTGCCAGCCGATGGCGATTAGCAGAAAGATCGTCAGCGCCTGGTAGAACACGTAGGGGAACTCGAATTTCACACGCAGGATCGGGACGAGGAACCCCATATAAAAGAACAGCAGGAGCGGCTTGAACAGGTTGTGCCGGACGTTGTAGAGGAACTCCTCCGGGATCGACTTATGAACGGCCTCCGAATTGTCGACCGTGAGCCGTGACGCGGTCATCGCGTCGTCGACAGTGACTTTCATGCCCTTCTCGATTGAGCCGAGCGACAACCGCTTGCCATCGCGCTCGATCGGCGTGCCCCCGGCCACACGGACGGTGATGTCCTCATGGGAACTCTGGTCCGTGACCACCACGACGCCCCGCCGCGGCTCGATCGACTTGACCGTGCCAGTCACTTCCGCCGCCGGGACGTAGGACGGTGTGCTCCCAACCGCGGTAATCATCAGACCGAGCCAACCGGCCAGCGCCACTCGCGGGCTCGGGGGAGATGCCCAGAATCGAAACATCGGGTCGACCTCGCAAGGACAAGGGGGGAAAGAGTGACACGAGGCCGTCAGGCGGCTCGTGCCGTCCTCTCGGAGGAGGCGGGAGCGTTCCCGTGGCGCCGATCGGCGGAAACCGTGACACGGCGGCGAGCGAGAGCGTCGGTTCGCGAGGTTCCGTCAGAGCATGTGCTGCCGGTCCCGCGCGAAGACCGCGCATCGCCACCGATGACCCTCAAGGGCCCGCCCCGGATGGAACGGGGCCAGAGGAGCATCGGACCACGAGCGCGCACAGGGCGGCGGATCAGCAGCGGAGGATGGGCAGCATGAGGCGGCGACCGGAGATCGCCGACCGGCTCAGATCGGAACAGAGCCCAAGCCGGACACACGGCCCCGGTGTGTCGCCGACGACGGACGGGGCAAGCAACAAAGTGGGCTCATCTTCGAGCGTCTTGGAGTCACGCTCTTCAGACTCCTCAAATGCCGGGAGATGTCGGTGGGCAGGAGAGGAGTGCGAAGGGGAGGAGGGAAACGACGGTTGCCAGAATTCGTCGGCAATGCCAGAAACCGTGCTGTTCGCGGGTGTGGGTTCGCCCGCCGTGGTCCGGAGAACCAGAGCCACAGCAATCCAGCACAGGACGAGTGCCAGCGTGCGAGCCAATCTCAAGAGCAACTCACTCCAGGATTTGGGCAACCGGATGAAGCGAGATTCACAAGCGTCATTGTTACTGTTCGGCGAAATCGTTACAAGCGAATAATCCCTCCTCGAAAAAAGAACGCGAGCGGCCGGCCCTTCCGGGGCCGATCGCTCGCGCGGGGCAGTTCGTCAGCCGGTACGATCGAGCGGGAAGCCGTGTTGTTCCTGGTGATACGGGCCGTCGTAGACCTTGGACGTCTTGAACAGCTCGAAGCGGCCGTCACTGGCGACACGGACGTGATCGTTCGCCAGCGCCCGACGTTCTTCCTCGCTCATCGGGGTAAAGTCGCGAACGATTTTGAGGTTCTGCTCGAGAACCTCCGGGGATTCCATGCCGGAGACGAGCGTGGTGATCGGCAGCGAAAGGGTGTAGCGGAGGGCGTCCGCGACAGGGATGCCGGTCCCCTTGAGGATCTCGCCGCCGCCGCCCAGGCTCTTCATGCCGATCGGCGCGATGCCGCGGGCCAGCAGCTTCGGCACCACCAGGTTCTGGAAGCTGCGGTAGTTGGCGTCCATGACGTTCAGCGGCATCTGAACGGTGTCCCACTCATACGGGTGGTCGAGCATCTTCAGGTGCATCAACGGGTCCTTGTGGCCCGTGAAGCCCAGGTAGCGGACCTTGCCCTGCTCCCTGGCCCGGATGCCGACCTCGATGGCGCCGCCGGGCTCGAAGATCCAGTCGGGGTCGTTGCCGTAGTTGATCTCGTGGAATTGCCAGAGGTCGAGATGGTCGGTCCGCAGGCGGCGGAGGCTGTCGTCAAGCTGCTGCTGGGCGGTCTTGGCGTCCCGTCCGCAGACCTTGGTCATGAGGAAGACCCGGTCGCGGAGCTTGCCTTGCGCCAGGGCCTTGCCCATGCGCTCCTCGGAGCCGCCGTCGTGATAGTCCCAGGCGTTATCGAGGAAGGTGATCCCTTCGTGGATCGCCTGCTGGATGAGCTTGACGTCCCTGGCCTCATCCGCGTTGCGGCCGACGTGGTGGCCGCCCAGGGCGATCATCGTGACCCGCTCGTCGTGTCGGCCCAGGCGTCGCAGGGGGATGCCCTGCTCGTTGGTCGCGCGGTCGTCCTGGTTCGGCGAGGCGGCCCCGGCGGCCAGCCCGGCGGCGGCCAGCCCGGCGGCGCCCGTCTGGAGGAACTCGCGGCGATTGGGGGGCTGGTGCATCATCGTTGGCGTCTCCCTGTCCAGGTCGAGAATCTCCGAGAGAACGGCGGAGGCACCGCCCGCTCGGCGTTCGAGATCGAAGTCATCGGACGCAAACTCCGCGCCAGACTCAAGGATCGCCCTCGTGCCGGGACGGGACGGGACGGGACGGGACGCAGGCTCACGCCACAGCCAGGCCCCGACAAATGCGTGTCAGATGGTCAGCGACGCGGTCGGCGCCATTGCAAGGGAAGGGGGGCGGACCGGGCCGCAGAGTGAAGGCGTGGGAGAGCAGAGGGGCGATCCGCATCGTGTCGAAGGCCCGGCGAGGGGCCTGGAGGCCGCCTCCCCAGGCGGTCATCGCCGCGACCAGCGTCTTGTGCTCGGCGAACCCGGTTCGGGGCGGGTAGATCATCGGGGTGCCGGCGACCATCGCCTCGCAGACCGTGCCATAACCAGCCTTGGCCACGACCACGTCGGTTGAGGCGGCCAGATCGGCGCCGGTCCAGCATGCGGCGGGGACGACGTGCAGGTTCGGCGGCGTCGCGGCGTCCGGCGGGGCCGGATGGAACCCGACGAAGTGGATGCCCTCGCGGTCCAGCCGGGCCATGCGGCCCCAGTCGATGCTGTCCTGTCCATAACGGCCCAGGTAGCAATAGACCAGCCGCTCGCGATCCGACAGACCAAGCCACCCGCGCAGCTCGGCAACGCGGTCCCGCCCGGGTGTGACCACCATGCCGACATCGATGGCCGGAGCGAGGCCCTCCAGGCGGAGGCCCGGTTTCAGGCGGAACAGCGCGTTGGCGTGTCGGTAGGCCGCGCGGACCTCGCGAACCAGGGTCGGGTAGTCGCCTCCGAGCCGACGGGCGTGAGGCGCGTAGATATCAGCCCAGGTGAAGTTGGCCAGCAGGAACCCGGCGACACCGGCCCTCCGGGCGGCCACCAGGGGCATGTAAGGCGCATCGCAGAGGATCGCCGCCGTCCCTCGGGACGAGAGCCGCTCGGCTTCCTCGTCAACCCGCGCCATCGCGTCGACATGAACCGTCACGGCCCGTTCCAGCGTGGCCCGACCGTCGGTCTCGGCGCTGTCTCCGGGTGGATTGACCGCACCGGCGTCGGAGACGTGGGGCTCGAAGTCCGCGGGCCGTCGCAACCGCTCGTTCCAGTGACCGAACAGGTCGGGGTGGCAGCGGATCACCAGCGGGACATCGGCCGGCACCTGGTTGAGCACCGCGACCGTGCGGTTCAGGTGGCCGAAGCCGTGACTGGTCACGTAGACGGCCAGCGGGCCAGGACGCGCCATCCGGGTTCCTCAACGCGGTTCCAGGACGGGTGGATCGCAACGCATTGGTGAGCCGCTCCACGCCCGGGCGCCGCGGCCCAGAGAGCATACCTGAGCCACAACGA
This sequence comes from uncultured Isosphaeraceae bacterium, assembly GCA_963779675.1. Classification (GTDB taxonomy): domain Bacteria; phylum Planctomycetota; class Planctomycetia; order Isosphaerales; family Isosphaeraceae; genus CAVZZM01. The sequence goes on along the minus strand of CAVZZM010000003.1, from coordinate 845,197 downwards.
CCTGGGCAAGTGGTCCGGAATCGGCGGGGCCGTCGGGAGAGCGGTCCGGGGTCAGGCCGCCTCGACGCGGGGTTCCCCGGGCCCGCACTCCAGTTCAGTTTGGCGACGAGCGGCGCGGAGACGGGCGGCGCGGGCCGAGGTGGGTGAGTTGTCCAGAAAATGCCGCCGAGCACCAGGGCGCCGCCGAGGAACAGGGCTGGCGTGACCTGCTCGCCGAGCAGCCAGACGCCCCAGAGGATCGTCAGCAGCGGGGCCCCGTTGCCGACGGTGGCCACCTGGCTGGCGTCGAACCGCCGCAGGGCCTGGTTCTGGCAGGCCAGGCCGAAGACCGTGACGACCAGCGCCAGGTGGGCGATCCCGAGCCAGGCGGACGTCGAGGCCGCGAACAGGGCCGTCGCGTCCTTCGGCGCCGTGGCCAGGGCGATCGGCAGGTCGAGCAGACAGCCCACCAGGAACGTTCCGGCCAGCACCGGCAGCGACCCGTGCCGGCCGACCAGGGGCTTGTTGACCGTCAGGTACCCCCCCCACGAGACGACGGCACCGAGCAGGAGCAGGTCGCCCCACAGGACCGCGCGGCCCGCTGTCGGATCGCAGCAAGCTACCCAGCGCGATCACGACGGCGCCGGCGACGGTCGTCGCGATGCCGAGTGCCCGGTTCGGGTTAAGGCGTTCCTGGCCGAGCAAGGTCGCCAATCCCAGAACGACCAGCGGGCACATTCCGTACATCAGCCCGACGTGCGTCGTCGGCGCCAGGCGGGTGCCGTAGAGGAAGAACGCCTGGTTGATCGGGACGCAGAGCGCCGCCGCGATGAGCAGCCGCACGGGGTTCTCGCGGAGCAGGTCCTTCAGGGCGCCGCCGCGCAGCGCGATCGGCAGCAGGCACAGCCCCGCGACGCCGAAGCGGAACATCGGCAGCAGGCTCGGCGGCAACTCGCGGACGGCGAACTTCGCCGCCGTCGCGGTGCTCGACCCGATCAGAACCATCAGCGCCAGGAAGACATACGCTCCGTAATCCCGTCGCGGCTCGTCCGTTCCACCGCCCGAATCGTCCCCTGACATGGTTGACCGACTGCCTTTCTTGTTCCCATTCCAGTAGTTATGAGGTGTGGCGGGCGGTCATCGCACCCAGCCGCGACGTCGGGGCCCCGCCCGATGATCGTCGCGAGACTCGCGGGTCGTCGCCGGGACCGTCCTCACCCGACGTCACCATCCTAGACAACCCGGCAAGCCCTGGGTTCGGTTCGCGTGTTGGGAGTCGGCGGAAATCAAGCCGCCCGGGACCGTCGTGGACGGTCCCGGGCGGCTTGAGGGCGCGGGCCTGGAATGCGTGTTGCGATCACATCCCGGCGGACCTGACCGGCCAGGCGTCGCCGCGACGGTCGTGGTGCTTCTGGAAGGCGCGCTCGCGTTCCAGGCGGGTTTGCTCGTAAAGGTTCAGGTAAAATTGCTCCTCGACCGCCGTGAACTCCTGACCGCGACGGCCCATGACGATCCTCGCGGTGGCGAACATCTGGTCGAGCGAGAAGCCCTGGGCGACCCCGCCCCAGAGGACCGCCGTGAAGCTCGGCACGTGCTTCGGCAGCAGCGGACCGGCCGGCAGGACGTTGCACATCACGCCGATGGCCGTGCCGGTGTTCAGCATGCTACCCAGGCCGGTGCGGGTGTGGTCGCCGATGAAGCAACCGACCTTCTTCTGACCGGTGGCGATCGGGTCGCCCTGCAGCGGCACGTGGACCTCGCCGTAGTCGTTGCGCAGGTCGCTGTTGGAGGTGATCGCCCCCAGGTTGACCCACTCGCCGACGTAGGCGTGGCCGAGGAACCCCTCGTGGTACTTGTTCGAGTAGCCGTGGATGACCGAGGCCTCGACCTCGCCACCGATCCGGCAGTTCGGGCCGATCGTCACGGCGCCGCGGAGGTTGGCGCGGAAGAGTTGGGTGTCTCGGCCGATGTGGCAGGGGCCCTCGATGCGGGTGAACGGCTGGACCCAGACGCCGGGCTCCAGGGTGATCGGCCCGCTGGTGGTGTCGAAGACGGTGTAGGGATCGATGCGGGCGGTCTCGTGGATCGCCAGCCGGTCGGCCGGGCCGACCAGGGCCAGGCTCGTGAGGTGGCGGTTCGAGACCCCGGGCCGGCCCTCGGCGGCGAAGTCGCGGTGCAGGTGAGCATCGTTTTTGGCGACGATGTCCCAGGGACGCGCGATCCACTCGCCGCCAAGTTCGACCACGTCCACCTCGGGCCGCGCGGCGAGGTCGTCGAACCAGCCCTCGACGGACAGGGCGCTCAGGCCGGTGGTGGCGTCCGGGCCGACCACGGCGCAGGCCGGCTGGCCGTCGCAGGTGCCGACCCACGGGGCGCCGAGCGTCGGCGGCACGAAGTCGGCCGGGGGGACCCAGCGGGCGAGGGCCACCAGCACGCCATCGCGTGCCAGCCAGTCGGCATCGTTGACCGTCGTGTGCGGGTCGCGCTGGCGTTGCAGGGCGGCCAGATGGGGTCGGACCACCGCGCCGCGGCGGGCCGGGCCGGGCCCGATCCCGAAGGCCCGGGCGATCTTGTGTCCGAGCGTCGTGGCCCCCAGACGCAGCTCATAGGCCGGTCGGGTCAGCGTCGAGTGGTTCCAGTCCGGCGACGGCAAGATCCTCAACCAGGCAGAGACGCATCGCGTTCTCCTCGTCTTCGAGCGGACCGTGAGCCAGAGCGCCGGGAACACGCAACGATCCGGGTGTCTGATGCCCAGGGCCAGTGGTCAGTCGTTCGATCCAGGGGCCTGCCTATCCCTGACGCCCCCGGTTGAAGAGACATGAATGCGGAGTGGACGACTGGTCCGGGGGTGGCCACTGTCGGGATTATAGCCCCGGACAGGATCAACCGGCTAGGTCGATTGCCGTGTGTTTCTCCGAGACATCAAACACATGGGCGGACATGTTGTATCTCAACGACAGACGGGGCGATCGTCGATGACGGCGGGCCCGTGCAAGGATCGTGCTTCATGACCGTCCGGGGGCGTGGTCGCTAGAGATAATCCTCCCGAATCGGATGAAAGACATCGAGCGCGACGGCGGGTTCCTCAAGAGCGACAACTTCATGGGGGACACCCCCCGGAATGCGCCAGATGTCGCCGGGGCCGAGCCGCCGGGTCACTCCTCCCACCTTGAATTCGAGATGGCCCGAGATCATCACGCCCATCTGCTCGTGGGGGTGGCTGTGTTCGGGGACAACCGAGCGAGCCTGGAAATGGACGACGGACAGCATGATCTGTTGACCGGCCGTCGTCAAAATCTCGACCCCAGGGAACAGCGCATGGTGGCGGCCGGTGCCGGCCTTGATGAAATAGGCCGATTCGGGTTCGGATGAAGAATCGGAATTTGGGTGGGACGGGGCCGGGTCGGTCATGTCATCGCCTCCTACCATAGCGGGCAAGCGCCCATGATCCCCAGGCGTTGAGGAATTGCTCACGTCCCACGCCGTAGCCCTGTTTGATCACATCATCGAATTTGGTCCCATCCTTGGCCATGGCTCGAACGAAGGGCGTGAACGAGGGCCGGTATGCCGTGCCCAGCCATTCGAGCAGACTGAACCCAATCGCCTCGACCTCCCGCTCCTCCCCCTCGCCGCCGAGGAGTGTCTGGACACCCGCCAGCCCGCCCCGACGGGCCTGATCGAGGACCGTGCGTCGCAGCTGGTTGTAGAATGGGCTGTTCGGATCGGCCCGTTGTGCGAAGTATACGCCGATCACCGAGATTCAACCAGCGAGGCGGATTTCCACCCTTTTTGATCATCTCCCTCCCCAGGTGCTCCGAAAGCAAGCCCGCGAGGGATCGTTCCGGGACGGTTGCGTCCCCATCACGTTTGGAACTCGGCTCCTCACGCCCCAGAAGCGGGTCGATGGACGCGAGATAGGGCATCGGAACGTCGAGCTGTCCGTGCGTCGTGTCGGTGGTGTCCACCTCGCGGTTCTCGACCGATCGAACGAACTCCGCGTAGGCAACCGGGTCGTTGAAGACATAGAGGCCGATCTTGATCTTCTCGGTTGAGGGCTCGACGGCCTCGGGACCAAGCAGGCTTCGTAACGAGGCATACTGGGCGTTCATGACCTTCAGCAACACCTCGGCCCGTTTCTCGGGAAGCTCGCCAAAGAGCATGAACCGGCCTGAGGACGTGACGGTGGGGGCCGTGGACGTGGCTTTCTTCCAGCGGCCTAGACCGGCCTCCTCAACACGTTGGTCGAGTTCTTCGGGACTGAGGCGGGCGAGTTCCTCCTGTCGCATCTCCTCGACGTCGGGCGCATATTTTGAGAGGGCCGCGGCCGGATCGACACCGGCATCCAGCCGGGCGCCGGAGGCGACCCACTGCTCGATCAGGGTGATCGTCTCGGGGGCGAGTTCGCGATTGCCCGGGGGCATCTTGGGGATCCCCTCGCCCTTGATTCTTAGCACAAGAGGGCTTTCACCCGGATTGCCCGAGACGACAGCCGGGCCACTATCCCCGCCCTTGAGCAGGGACTGGAACGTCGTCAGATCGAGGTTATTCCGACGGGCCTTGTCTTTCGGGTTGTGGCAGTCGATGCAGTTGCCGACCAGAACGGGAGCGATGTCGCGGGAGAACCGCGTTGAGGCGTCCTCATCGTCTTCCGTGGCCTGCGCGGCAGGCGTGGAGAGGAAGGCCGTGGTCGTCTGCAAGGCCATGTCCTTGACGGCGCCGAGGGGACGACAGATCCCGCAGGGCCGGAAGCCGTTCGCAGAAGCGACCTGGGTGTTCGGGACCTCGATCTTCGAAGTGGGCGAAGTTCGCTTCAGGGCTGAGCACGTCGCGAGGTGAAAGACCTTCGAGTTCCGATTCCCCACGAAGGGCCCGGCGTTCGGGTCGACCCCTCGTAACTGGACAGCCTCGGCGATTCGGTAACGAACCGGTGATCCCGTCAGAACGAACCCGAACAGACATAGACTGATCAAGGAGAGGGCTCGACCAGCACCGCGGGAACACAAGAGCTGGTGTGCGACCCCGCCGTTCCCGGGAGGGCGAGGCTCCCGCCGAGCCGTCGAGATAGGAAGCTCGGCGGGAGCCTTGCCCCACTGCTGTGTACATCTCGATGGCCAACGCAAGTCTTTCCTCAAAAATGCGTTAACTCGTTCCCACGCTCTGCGTGGGAATGCATTCCGCGACGCTCCGCGTCGTCCGGGGCGTCCCCGCGGAAGAGGCCGCGGAGCGGCCCAGACGGCATTCCCACGCGGAGCGTGGGAACGAGTTCTTTCGGAATCATCGCCGAAGATGTGCGCGGCAGTGGCCTCGCCCTCCCGATGACACAGGACCTCCCGTGTTCTTGCGGCACCTCGATTTGCGTCATTCATGTTGCGAGCCCCTCCCGGTCGCGGTCCAGCAAGAGTGGATGGCTCAATTTTCAGGGATCACGCACGAGAGTGCAAGCATAGGACGTGCTCGATGACGCCCCGATGCGACATCGGGGAGAAAGGCATCACGGCGACGAGATCGAGAACGGAACGACGGCGGAGACGGTCTTGCCCGTGAGAGAGTCCGTCTGCGACAGCCGGAGTCGGTAATTACCGGGATCGAGGCGTCCGGACATCGGCAACGCGAACTGGTAATTGACAAAGTAGTCTCGTCGCGGGCGCCGGCATGTCTCCTGGGCGATCCCGAGCGTCCGCTCCCAGACCGGCGTTTCGCCCTCCCTGGGGAGAATCGCGGCGCTGGAGGCGAGTTTCGAGACGAAATCCTCCTCCTCGGGCTGATACGTGACGCCCTCCATCTCGCAATAGAGGGTCACGATCTCGCCGGGAGAGAAGGTCGTCGTCTTCACATCCTCATAGTGACCGAACCCCTCAACGCGACGGCAAAACCGAAGGTCGGCGATAGCAAGTGGTTGGGGCGTCTCGGGCTCGTCCGCGCTTTCGAGAGGCCCCGAAGCCTCTTGCCCGGATGCGGTTGACTCTCTGGGCTCGGCGAGCACGGCCATGACCGCCTCCAGCGATTTGCCTTCGTTGCCGTGGCCCGTTGGGCCTTCCGACGCGAGCTGATCCAGGGTCTCGGCACGATCTTGCCACTCGATCCTCATCGTACCGTCGTCCCGAGCCTGCTGGTTCGCGACCGCGCGAAGGGATTCGATCGTGTCGTGTTGCCGGCGGCTCGGTTCCTCGATTCGGGGCGGTGGGATCACGCGGACTGGTAGGTCCGGCGACGGCCCCGGCGTGCTCTCGACCAGCGCGGCGTCGGTCTCACCCGGAATGGGCACCAAGCGCGGAAGATCGTCGAGGTCCGAGCCCTCGGCCCCGGCCCCGTTGCCGTTGTCGTTGTCGTTGTCGTTGAGCTTGATACGGGTGCCTGTGTCAGAGGCTCGTCACTCGTGGCGTTCCCGTCGCGGTACGCGGGCGATCTGTCATCAATGGGGATTTCGATCGGTGGCACGACGATCGGCGCCGACGGAGGCGGACTCGCCAGGACCGGCGCAAGGTCGCGTTCCGAAACATCCGTTCGCGTCGTGTCGTCGGTCGTCACGGCCGTTCTCACGGGAAAGGCGGTCGTCGGTGTTTCGATGGTGGCGTCCTGGACGACCTGCGCCCGTTTCAAGGCGTCATCGAGCAAGGGGGTGTCGGGGAGAGGAGCGCTGGACGAAGCCAGGGCCGGTCCCTCGGCCTGGAATTGATCCGGCAATGGTGGCAGGGAAAGTGGGGTCGCCACGTTCTCAATCCCGAGCCCCTCGGCATCGCTTGTCGATTCCGGAGTGCGCACAGGCCCCAGTTCGCGTGGATCGAACGTTGAGTTGATGCGACGAACCGGAACCCATCGGCATCCCGTCGTCCCGATCAAGCCCACGATAAGTAACCCGCTTGCGATCCGGAGAGCGGACCGGCCGGTAAGGCGTCGCCGCGGCATCGCCGATCCTCTTCGCTACGACATGAGGCGACCCGGGCGAGGAAAGGCCCGGATCGTGAAGAAAGGTTCGAGCGGAGGAAATACCGCAAAACCGCGGATCGGGCAAGTTCAGTTGTCCGGGAGGAACATCAGGCCGTCCCGCGCCAGGCAGGCGATCGGCGTCAGCCGGGCGTGTAACGAGGTTCGCGTCGAACGATCAATTCGTCTTGCCTCGCGAACCTCGATCCGCTGGAACCGGATGACCTGCCCCGGTCGAGCCTGAGCGAGCCGGGGGAGGTCCGCCGCGATGATGTGCGCGACGTGGGGATATCCTCCCATCGTGCCGCAGGCGACGCCGAGCAGGATCGGTTGACCGCCCGCGATCTGGACGGACCCGGGGGCCACCGGGGCCGAGAGGCGTTCGGGCGCGGCCGAACCGGGATGTCCGGGCCCTCCAGGCGAATTCCCAGACGATCGCACTTCAAACCGACCCGGAATGCGAGCGATTCCCAGCGCACCGTCTCAAGTTCCGCGGGGACCGCGTCCGGGCCGTCGAGAACCCTGAGCCGGATCGTCTCTTGAGGCCCTCGACAGAACGGGACCGTAACGGGCCGCCGTCGCGGGATGCGAGACGCCCGGGCGGCCAGGCATTCTCCCTCCCGCAAGGGGGGCTCCCGGGAACGGCTCTCCAGGGTGAGGGGGGTTTGCCATCCTCCCGCCACGGCCAGATAGGTGCGCATCCCCGATTCCATGCCGCCGACGTGGAGACGGTCTCCCGGTTCGAGGGTTTCGCTCCCGGGGACCGAGACCCTTCGGGACGATCCTCCGGCCGTCTTGATGTGCGCGTTCGCCGGCGCCCCGGCCAGGGCGATGGCCAGCGGCGCCGTCGCCTCGTAGGCCCCGCCGAGAAGGGTCATCTCCAGGACGGCGCGGTTCTCGTCGGGGCCGTTCCCGACCAGAGCATTGGCCAGGCCGAAAGACGGCGCATCGAAGGCCCCACCGACAGGAACCCCGAAGGCCCGAAACCGTGTCCGGCCACGGTCCTGGATCGTGGTGCTTGCTCCCGGTCGCCGGACCACCAGGCTCACGGGAACCCTCCCGGGGCTCGGACGGCCCACGCGGACATCACCGGCAGAGAGAGTGCTTACCAGTGGTCGGATCAGTGGAGCCCGCTGCGTTCGCGAATCTCGTCGCGCAGCCGGGCGGCCCGCTCGTAGTCCTCGCTCTCGACCGCCTCGTCGAGTTGTTCGCGGAGGGTCTTCGAGACGGCGAAGTTCTTGCGAATCTCCTGTTCGAGCATGTGGAGTTGTTCGAGCAGGGGACCATCCGGGACCTCGTCCTCGTCGTGGAGTTCTTCCCACTGTTCCTTGTGGTCGAGCAGCCGGCGGGCCCCCTCGTGAAGGGCATCGATGGCGGCGTCGGGCTGTCGGCGCTCCAGGGAGAGGGCCGCGGCGGCCTGGGCCCGATGAAACAGGACCAGTCCTCGAAGCCGCTCATGAGAATCGACGTACTCCTCGTTCATCCCGTGTCTCAGGACAAAGTCCATCAGCGCGAGCGTATGGTCGGCATCGCGCAGGGCCTTGTCGTAACGCTGTAACGCGAGCCAGGCCACCCGTCGGTGATAGAACTGGACAAACTCGCGATCGGTCTCCCCACAGTGCTCGGCGCCCATCTTCCAGGGCGGGGCCTTGCCTTCGGGAAACAGGGTCCGGTGCGCCGCGCGATGGCGCACGTAGTCGAGATAGGTCGGATAGCCGTGCGGGCGAACCCCGTCCGGCCTCCCCTCGACTTCCAGTTGAAGGATGCCCAGCTCGACACGGACCTGAATGACCATCCGTCCATCTCGAGCCCGGACTTCCCGCGCTTGCAGTTCACCGGGGCCTGGCTCCTGAGGCCAGCCGCGCAGGGCGTCGTCGATGTCGAGTCGCATCGTTGAGGCTCCGAAGGCGAGAAGGTTTCGCCGCGGGACGTGGTCTGAACCTATTATACCAAGCCGTCAGGGCCCCGCACCCCCAGGGGGCCGTTGTGATCAAAACGATCACGACCGCCGGTGGTGACACGTTCAGGAGGGCCGGCCTACGGGTTCTACTGAGGGGCCGATTTCCGGAAACGCTACCTGGTTGCAGGAGAAATCCACACCAGCCGGAGGTCATGGCGGGGCACCGCGATGGTGCATTCAGGCCGTCGCCAGGTGATTCGGGCGGCCCCAGCGAACTCGGCCCAGGAGCGTGTCACCTCGCCAGCCGTCTTCAGGCAACGTCTCGCCCACCGTCACCCAGGACTCTCCCGGCGCGGCGGCGACCGTGTGAAAATTGCCCATGCGGGCGACGTGGGACGGGTCGGCGATCCCGTCGCCGATCAGCGGCAGGACCACTCGCTCCGAAGATCGGACTAACCGCATGGTCTCCCGGTCCACCTCGGCGACGTACAGCGGCGCCGCCAGCGCATGACGTTGACATTCTCCTCGGCCTTGCGGGTGTAGACCAGGAAAAGCCCTTCCGAGTGCGGCAGCCAGTGCTGCTGGGTGGTGGACATCGCCAGCGGCTCGCCGTCGTCCCAGCACCAGGGCCGGTGCGGTTCCCAGTGCAGCCCTTCTTCCGAGGTCGAGACATAACCGTGCCCATCCTCGGCCCGGATCGTCATGAAGACGCGACCATCCAGGCGAGACAGAGACGGCTCCAGCAACCCTCGCCCGCTTGCGTGGACCAGTTCGGAACCGACCTCCCGGATTCGGAGATCCTGGCCGTCGAACGAGCAGCGAACGGACGTCACCGAGCGGTCGGGACGGCCCTCGGGACCGAAGGACAGCGGGACGAGCACATCACCATCGTCCAGGACCACCCGCTGCGAGCAGCCGCAGGTGTAGATCGCCGAGGCTCGGGGGTCATCCCACTCCAGCCGTTGGGGCCCCGACCAGCGCCCGTCCGGCGACCGGACCACGTAAACGGGCCATCGCCGCCGCTGGGGCCGGGCCAGCACGCCCCCCTTGTAGTAGACGTTGTGTCCGACGGCCAGCACGGTGCCCGTCGTGGGTGGTACTCGGGCACCACATCGCAGGTGCCGACCTCCCATCCATCGCCCAGGTCCTGGCGCCCCAGGCCGGGGATCGGCTCCGGCTCGCTCCAGGTGCGGCCCCCGTCCCGGGAGGTCGTCCAGTGGACCGGGCCGAACACGTCCGAGCCGCCGATGGACTGGAGGGTCATCAGGGCCACGGGCCCGTCGGCGTCGGGGACCATGCAGGGCCGGGGGTGAAACCACGTCGTCCCGCCCCGTCGGCCGGGGAAGATGACCTCCCGCTCGATGCCGGCGATCAGGCCAGCACCATCCCGGCCGTCACCGTCCCTCTCGTCAATCGGTGGTTTGACAGAGCCACTGGCTGCCACGAGGGAGACGAGGCCGATCCCCGCGCCCAAAAAGCGACGCCGGTCGAGTGGTACGTCGGTGATCGCCATGACGGGTGCCTCTTGCGATCGAACCAGCAAAAATTGACCGACATCCACAGACATGCCGGGCGGGCCAAAACAGCATCCTACACCGACAACCAGCGCCGGCGCAAGGCCCTGGAGGATTGATCGAGCGGATCAGACGACGACGGCAATCCCAGTACGACGATCCGCGACCGGCACTCGGCCTCGCGATCGGACGGCCGAGCCGATTCGTTGGGAAAGCAAGTTCGCCCTGGAGAGACAGTCCCGCGCTCCCATGGTCTCGGCGAGGGCCAGGGTCGGAGCGTTGGGACTCTCCAGAACCCCCTGCGTGGACTCAAGTCGATCGTGCCGTTGGCAGAAGGCAACTCCCTTGACTCGATCTCGTGACCCCTGGACGAGCGGTACAGCCGCGGGCAAAATCGGAGGCTGTGACAACCACCGCGCCGACCCGACCGGCGACCGGGGCCCTGTTGGGGAAAGGCCGATCCCATGATCCTGGAGCCAATTCTCTCGACCCTCTCTGTCCTCTTTCTGTGCCTGGTCCCGACCTCCGAGGACGGCGACAGCCCCTCCCCGAGCGAGTTCGGCTCCTCGGTTCGGTGCGAGGGGCACTATCCCAGGCATCTCCAGGGCATCAGCGCTGATGACCAGGGCAACCTCTACTGGTCCTTCACCGTCGAACTGGTCAAGACCGACCCCGACGGCAAGGTGCTCCGTAGTGTGGCGGTCGCCAGCCACCACGGCGACCTCTGCCTCGTCGACGGCCGGCTCTACGTCGCCGTCAACCTCGGGGCCTTCAACGAGCCGCCCGGCTCGGCTGACTCCTGGGTTTACGTGTATGACGCCGACACCCTGGAAGAGCTGGCCCGCCACCGGATTCCCGAGGTCGTCCACGGCGCCGGTGGGGTCGCCTACCATGACGGTACTTTCCTGGTCGTCGGCGGGTTGCCGCCGGGAACGAACGAGAACTACCTGTACGAGTATGACGAGTCGTTCGCCTTCCACCGCCGCCACGTCCTGCCGAGCGGTTACACGCTCATGGGCATCCAGACGGCGGCGTTCGCCGATGGGGCCTGGTGGTTCGGCTGCTACGGCGCCCCAGGTCTTGTTGAAGGCCGACGAGAACTTCCAGCTCATCGGGCGTTGGGACCTCGACGCCTCGCTTGGGATCGTGGGCATCGGGGGCGGGAAACTGCTGGTGGCCGAGGGGCCCGGGATCAATCCGGGCACTCGGGGGTCGTTCACCCGTACAAGGTCGATGGAGCGAACGGCCTGAGACGGATCAAATCAGAATCACGCTAAGGGGCAGACATGGAACGAACAGGACAGTACAGGCGGTTGGGCCGACGGGCATTCCTCTCAGAGGGCGTCCTGTTCCTGGGGGCGGCGGCCATGAGCCGACCGGCGGCAGACGCCGCCGAGGAGGAGCGGACCGCCGTCCGGTTCGGCCTGATCACCGACCTGCACTACGCGGACAAGTCGCCCGTTGGCTCCAGATACTACCGGGAAACCCCGTCGAAGCTGGCCGAGGCGGCCGACCGGTTCCGCATGGAACGCCCCGACTTCCTGGTCGAGCTTGGCGACCTGATCGATTCCGCCGATTCGGTGGAGGTTGAACTCGGCTATCTGGACCGCATCGACCGGGAGTTCTCGGCGATCTCCGACCGCCGCTATTACGTTCTGGGCAACCACTGCGTCGAACTGCTGACCAAGGGGGAGTTTTTGGGGCGGGTGGGCCAGGAACGGTCGTTCTTCTCGATCGACGCCGGGGGCTGGCACTTCGTCGTGCTCGACTCCTGCTTCCGCGCCGACGGCGAGCCCTACGGGCGAAGGAACTCCGATTGGAAAGACTCGAACATCCCCGCCGATCAGGTCGAGTGGCTGCGGGCCGACCTCGCCTCGACATGGGGGCCAGTGATCGTCTTCGCCCACCAGCGCCTCGACGTGGGCCGCCCCTACGGGATCGGAAACTCCCCCGAGATCCGAAAGGTTCTCGAAGACTCGGGCAAGGTGCGGGCAGTCTTCCAGGGACACAGCCACAAGAACGACTACAACGAGATCAGCGGCATTCCCTACGTCACGCTGGTCGCCATGATCGAGGGCACGGGGGCCGAGAACAGCGGCTATGCCCTCGTGGAGGCCACCGAGTCCGGGATGATCCGGCTTCGGGGTTTTCGTAGGCAGGCGGATTACGCCTGGAAGACGTGAGCGATTGGGGATCAAATCTCGAAGGTCCCCCGGCGACCAGGCCAGTCCGGCGAGCCGGATCAGGAGGAGTGCCGTTGTTCCGGTACGGCACTCATGCCCTCTCAACTCCGGCACCGATCATCCGCAGGTATCCGGGTCCCTGGCCCGGACGGGCCAGTGCCATCCGCCACGATGTCTAATTTCTTACAGCGATTCCCGACCCAAGGACTTCAACCCCCCTCGGCAAGATCGAGGAAGACGATGCTTGATGGATTGCCGACGGGAGCGTAATCCCCCGTGAATTCGAGGCCGCCCTTCGTCTGATCCACCCGGAAGACGGCGATGTTGTCGGCTCGTTGATTGCAGCAGTAGAGGAACCGGCCCGTGGGGTCGAACTCGAAGCTGCGGGGATAGTCTCCCCGAGTCCATTCCTCCCCGATGTAGGACAGTTCGCCGTCCGGGCCGACGGCGAAGATGCCGATGCTGTCGTGCAGCCGATTGCCCGCATAGACGAATCGGCCGTCGGACGAGACCAGGATCTCGGAGCAGAAGTTGCTGCCGGCGAACCCCGGCGGAAGGGTGGAGATCGTCTGCCTCGGGGACAGCCGCCCCGCCTCGGCGTCGTAGTCGAACAGGACGATCGTCGAGCCCTCCTCCTGGATCGAGTAGAGCCAGCGCCCGTTGGGATGGAAATCGAAGTGCCGAGGCCCGTCCCCGGGCGGCAGCGCGATCGAGGGCGGGTCGTTCGGCGTCAGGACGCCCCGTTGCTCGTCGAACTTCCAGACGAAAATCCGGTCCAGGCCGAGGTCAACATGCAGGACGAACCGTCCGGCGGGGTCGGCCCGGATCATGTGGGCGTGGGTTCGGTCGTGCCCGCTGATGGCGAAGCTGCCCGGAGGGGCGTGGGTCGCCCGGGTCGGGCCGACCTCGCCGTCGTCCACCTGGATGTCCGTGGGCTCGCCCAGGCGGCCGTCGGGCCGGATCGGCAACACCGCCACCGAGCCGCCGAAGTAGTTGGCCACCAGCAGGAACCGCCCCGAAGGATGGAGGCTCATGTACGTTGGGCCGGTGCCGCCGGAGCGGACGGTGTTGAGCAGGGTCAGGTGGCCGTCGGCCCGGTCGATGGCGAAGGCGCTGATCGGTGCCCTCGTTGTCGTCGCCCACCCGGTCGGTCTCGTTGGCGGAGTACAGCCGGGTGCCGTCGGCGTTCAGGACCAGGTGATCGGGGCTGGTCCCCATCTCGACGATGCCGGCGGGCGTCATCGCGCCGGTGGAGCGATCGACCCGGAAGAGGTGGATGCCCCGGCCGTTGCCGGGCGGCAGGTCCACCTGCGTCGGCAGCACGTCCCGGAGCGGAGAAGTGAAGGTGCCGACATAGGCGATGAGGGGTTTGTCGGCCTCCGCGCGGGCCTGGGAAGGGCCGGCGAGGAGCGGGGTCGTCCCGGCCAGGGCGACGGAGGTCTTCAGAAACGAGCGACGGGTGCGGTGGAAAGAGGTCATGGCAACTCGGTCTTCATCGGCCTGGGTCGCAGGCGTCCCCCCGCGATCGTTGCGTCTTCGCCTTGAGGATCGAGGCCCATCGCGAGGGACCTGCGGGCCATCGGCGTCCAGGAACATGATGGTAGGCTCGTAAGGAAGTGGCTGCAAGCCTGGGGAATTCGTCTCTCCAGCGATGGTCCAGGGGGCCGTGCTCCGTGGCAGCGCAACTCGCTGCGGGGACATCCCTCACCGATCTCCCCAGACTCCCCCACAACTGCGATCATTAACGCCTCGCCCCCTTCCCGCGGGAGCGGCAAGGCGTTCCAGCACGCACGACCGTGGATCTGCTGAGGTCGTTGTCGGCGGTCGTCCGGCCCGATACGCTGACGGCATCCCGGCGTGCTGGAGCGTCGGTCGGCTGCATCCTGCCTTCGTTCGAGTCCCGGACCCCCGAGGCCCAACCATGCTCGACATCGACCGAACGCCCCGATCGCGGACCATTGCCGTCGTCCTGTTGCTGGGCCTCGCCGCCCCCGCGGGCTCGTCCGCCGCGCAGGGGGAGGAGGCCGAGCCGAAGGTGTTCGTGGGCTACCTCTACGGTCGGACCGACGGACCTCGATCTCGGTCTCTACACGCACCTCTGCCACGCCTTCGTCACGGCCGACGAGCACGGCCACATCCGACCTGGCCGGGGGGTGCCCGACCGCGAATTCGCCCGCCATGCCCACGAGGCGGGCGTCGCGGATGCTCCTGTCCGCTGGGCGGCTGGGGATGGGACGAGCAGTTCGCCGCGATCGTTTCCGACCCAGAGGCCGAGGACCGCTACGTCGAGGCCGTCCTGAAACTCGTGGACGAGAGCGACTACGACGGCATCGACCTCGACTGGGAGTACCCGGACACCAGGCTGGAGGTCGACGGCTTCGAGCGGCTCGTCCGGCGATTCCGGACGGACTCGACGCGATCGGCGAACGGAAGGGTCGGCACGATGGAGCTGACGATGGCCGCCTCGTCCAACCCCGGCACGTTGCGGTGGCTCCGCACGGACTTCCTGCTGGAGACGATGGACTGGATCAACGTGATGACCTATGACTATGCCGGCGACTGGACCGACTACGCCGGCCACCACTCACCGCTGTTCGCCTCTTCGAGGCAGCCCGGGGAGGCCGAACGCTCCACCGAGGCGACCATGCGGTATCTCGTCGAGGAGCGGGGAATGCCGGCCGAACCGCCTGGCAGTGGGCATCCCGCTCTACGGCAGGGGGTTCGCCGTCGCCGAGCCGTATGCGTCCACGAAGAACGCCCCGAAGGTTCGCATCCCGCAGGGCAACTATGCGAACCTCCACCGGCTCCGTAACGAGCAGGGCTGGACTCGCCTCTGGGACGACGAAACGAAGAACCCCTGGCTGGTCGCCCCCGACCACTCGATGGTCATCGGCTACGACGACGCCGAGTCGGTCGCCATCAAGACCGAATGGGCGATGAAGCACGGGTTCCGGGGCGTCTTCTTCTGGCAGGTCGCCGCCGACCGCCTGCCGGATGGCTCCCACCCACTCCAGAAAGCGGCCCGAAAGGCATGGGAGGGGGCTGTCCAACCAGATCGTTGAGGGATCAGGCACCCCGGGGTCCGATCGGCTCATCAGCCCAAAACCGAGACGGTGCCGTGGTCGACTCGCAGCAGGAGGATGAGGATCTTCTTAATGGTGGACCTGCCAGCGTCGTTGTGGCCGAGGGAAACGCAGATTTTGCCCCAGACCACGGGGAAGAACCGACCTCTGAGGGCCGGCTCGAAGGCTCTGAGGTAGGTGAAGGCGAGGACGACCACGCGGATCATCGACCCGTTGCGCGAGCGGGGGCCTCTTCAGCGCAGCGTCAGCGACGTGACCGTGGCCCGGCAGGGCGTTCCGCCCTTGTCCGGCCGGATCGTCAGCCGCAGGTGGGTCACGCCCTCGGCCTGGAGACTCCAGTCCTCCCGCTCGAAGGTCGAGCCGGACGGGCTGAAGTTGTACTCCTGACGGAGCAGTTCCCGATAGGTCTGGCCGCCGTCGGTCGAGACGGCAAGCTGGAGTTCCTGAGTGCGGGAGACCTCCGTCTCCTCGACCTCCAGGATGGCCCGGTGGATCGCCTGCGGGGCGTCGAAGGCCAGGATGATGGTCTGCTCGCCGGCCCCCCCAGCGATCCAGCGGGTTCCTCCCGGCCCACGATGTGCGTCGAAGGCGTGGTCGATCGGGTGCCCGGGGTCCTCGGAGGTCACCATCACCGTCGCCACGCCGGCGATGTCGATTTCCCCGGACGGGCGTGGAGCCGCCTCCGGGGACGTCCCGATGATCTGCTTGCGGAGCATGGTCTCCCCTCTCGATGCGACGGTGATTCACGCACGAGGCCCGTCCGTGCCGGCGGAAAACGATCGAGCCTCGGTTTGCACGATTGCGTCATTTGATCATCCGGAAGGAGGGATTCCCACCCCAAGCTCTGAGGATTGGTTCGCCGCAATGAGGCCCACCAGATTATAGTTCGCCACGAGTGACGTGCGGTGTCTGTTGCAACGAGCCTGGCGGAGAGCAGTCGTAAGGGGTGCCTGGTGTCGCGCACAGCCTCCACGACCGTCGCGTAGGGTCGAGACGAGCATGATCACCGGATCTGACAATCGACCGTTAAGGACTCAACGAACACGTGGCACATCCCGATTGCTCCTCGGCTCGCTCGATCAGTTCCGGTCGGGCCGGCCGAAGGACCACGGGAATCTCCAGGCGACGACACTCGGCGGGGACCCACGCGGTCAGTACGTCGGCGACGGCGAGGTAGCAGCCGCGCCTGGTCTTGCGGCGGAGGCCCGCGGCGAACGACGGCACCCACCAGGCAAGGTGGTCGTGGAAGAAGGTGCGTTGCGCTCGATCGCAGGTCTCCACCCATTCGGCCGCGCTGGGATCGGTACCGAGGGCGGCCGAAGCATACCGCTTCTTCATGAGCACGAAGGCCATGAATTCCAACTGGAGCCCCAGGAAATCGGGCCGCTCCGGTGATCGTTGCGACGTCGTGATCCCGAACGCCCGGTAGAAGCCGGCCACATCGGCCATCAACTGCGAGCACGCGAACGTCTCAACGGTCGGATAGTACTCGGTCTCATACGGCGGGCATTCCTTGGGGACGACCAATCCGAAGAGGCGATCGTACTCGACCCGGAGTTCGTCGGGCGTGGCGTTCAGTTCCACGTCCAGGCGGGCGAAGCCCAGATCCTCGGCGGAAGACGTCCCCGAGCCACCGAGGGGCCCCTCCGTCCCGGTCGTGTCTCGGAGCAGGTCCGCAGCGTCGAGGACCAGGGCCCGGGACTGGTTGTCTTGCACCCGATCCCAGCCGTCGGCGTAGGGGCCGCCCACGACGGCGGCCAGAAAGCGATAGAGCACCTCACGCGCCAGGTCCGCCGCGGCGGCCTCGGGCAGTTGGGTTTCCGCGAACATGGCAGGTTTCCTCGGTCGTCGCCCGCGCCCCCGCGGCCGGGCCGTGTCAGATGGAGTTGACGTGGTGCTCGGCCGGGCGCTCGAACGTCGGCTCCTCGATGGTGATCCGCACGACTTCCTTGTCGAATTTGTTGAATCCAAGGACCGTATCGTTATAGATGTGCTGGACCTTCTCCTCCCCGGACGGCAGGACAACGGGGACCTCGGCGACCTTCGGTCCCGGCTTGATCTCGAAGCGGTAGAGGACCTGCCGCTGCGCCCGGAACAATTGAAGGACGGCCAGCAGCTCGCGATCCGGGCAGGCGTACTGCTCTAGGGCGGCATCGACGCCGGGGCCGAACATCTGCGTCAGGTAGCCTCGGGGCACCCAGCGGGGCGGGATGTAGAACCCGTTGGGCTCGGTGCCGAACTGCGGGTAGAGCGGCAGGGCGATCTTGCGCTCTCGGATCAAGAAGTAGAGGGGGTTGGTCGGGTCGTGTGCCCATCTCCCGTCCTCGGCGATCGCGACCAGGCCCTGAAGGCGGATCTTGCCGACACAGGCCGCCATGCAGCGTGCTTCGACAGGGGCGCCGTCGGGGCTGACCGTCTCGTCGGCACCCTCGATTCGCGGATAACAGCCGACACACTTCTCGCTGGTACGGGTCGTCCCGCGATACATCACTTTCTTGTAGGGGCAACCCTCGACGCACTTGCGATAGCCTCGGCAGCGGGCCTGGTCAATCAGGACGATGCCGTCCTCAGGCCGCTTGTAGATCGCTTGCCGGGGGCAGGAGGCCAGGCAGCCCGGGTAGGTGCAGTGGTTGCAAAGCCGCGCCAGGTGGAAGAACCAGACCCGATGCTCCGGCAGTTGCGCCGTGTTGCTGAACTGGCCGTCGGCCCATTTCCCGCCGGTAGCGGTGTCCTCGTGGATGTTCGGGTGCCGCCACTCCGCGTCGGTGGGCAGGTAGCCCAGCCCGGCCTGAGGCCCGTCGGGCCCCACATGCGTCTGGGCGGCTTCGAAGATCGTCTTGCCGTCGAAGGTGCCGTAGGGTCGGTCGTCATCGGGCGCCGAGGCGTCCCAGGTCTGGCCGCCGGGATCGGCCTCCTCGAGCATGGCCAGGAGCTTCGCGTCCCAGTGCTGCGGGTAGCCGCCATAGGGCTTCGTCTCGACGTTGTTCCACCACATCGCCTCCTGGCCTTTCGAGAAGGTCCAGGTGCTCTTGCACGCCATGGTGCAGGTCTGGCAGCCGATGCAGCGGTTGATGTTAAAGACGAAGGCGAACTGCCGTCGCGGGTGACGCTCCTCGTAGGGATACGCCATCTCGCGGCCGAGTTGCCAGTTAGCGACGGTCGGCATGGTGACCACCTTCCGGCCGCGACGGGCCGATCTGGACAAGTTGCGGCTCGGGTTCCTCCGGCGCCTCCCACACGGTGGCCCGGAACCGGTAAACGCCGCGGCGGCGGCAAGCGGCCTCGATGCGCCCCGGATCTCGGCCTCGCCGCACGATTGCCAGAAGCCGTGGAGCATCGGATAGGACGGGTCGCGGAAGAGCTGCAGGATCGGCTCGACGCCCCAGCCCATGTCCGCATATTCCTCGATCAGGGCCTCGATCATCGTCCGTGGGTCGCCCGCGACCGGCGTCGCGTGGAGGGCCATCGGATCGTCCTGCTCGACCGCGCGGGTCGCGGGGTGGACCTTCGGGCCGTATCGCGGTGTGTCGTTGTCCATCGGTCATCCTCCACGCTCAAGCGAGCTTGCCGGTGATCTTGACGTAATCGCCGGACAGATACCGGGCGTTCCGCGGCGTCTCCTCGCTGGGGCCGTAACCGCGAGTGGCCCCTTCCCAGACGCCCTGACCGCCGATACCGCCGTCCTCGGCCTTGGTGATCTTGATGAGCGTCTCCTTCGGGACGGAGTTGATGGCGTGGTTGTCCACATCGAAGCCGAAGCCGAAGGACATCGAGTTGGTTTTCTTGTGGAAAAGGGTGTCGGTCTGGTGCATCGGCGGCATCCAGCCCCGGGTGATGCTCTGGTGCGAGCCGTATCGGTAGCTGGCCTGGTAACCGGTGTCGGCGGTCAGGGCGCGGCCGTCGGGCGCGTCTCGTGCGCCCGGACGCTGCGCTCGGTGGCGATCTGGCCGGTGTGCTTCATGATGGTGAAGTTGTACGGCAGGCCCGGGTTGAGCTTCACCCGTACCAGGCAACGGAACGCCTTGTGGCGAAAGCTGCCCTCGTCGTCGGCCCAGCCCACGTAGGGTCGGTCGAGGGGGTTGGCGTCGACGTAGACATAGTCGCCCTCGTGCAGGCCGATCGCGGCGGCCGCATCAGGATTGAGCTGGATCTGACGGTCGGCGACGCCCGGGGCCCGCTTGTCGGCCCGATAGGGGTCGCCGAAGTTGTCGCTCCAGATCCAGTGCCAGTCGACGGTCGACCACGACGAGTGCGTCGAGTGCCGGCTCTTGGGCGTGCAGCAGAAGAACCGGAACCCCTGCTCCCAGAGCGGATTGACCGTCGCCTTGACCTCGTTCCAGGACATCTTCACGTTGCGCACCTGGCGCAGGTCGGGGTCGGTCGTGTCGAGCGGGATGCCGTTATCCTTCGGCCGGATGAACGGACTGGTCGAGACGATGACGTTAGGTAGGTACGGCGTGGCCTCCACCGCCTCGCGGTGCACGACCAGGTTTTCGCCGTGCTCGATCGCTTCGGGCAGGTCGCAGTAGCCGGCCAGCCGGCCAGAGTCGGTGGAGAAGGGGATCGAGTCGTGAACCTGTTCCCAGAACGGCACGCGAGGATAGGTGCGGAAGAGCATCAGCGCCGCACCGGGCTCGCCGCCATAGTCGCCGGCCATCAGCCGATCGATCTCGTAGGGGCCGTCGGCGCCTCGGGTGGTCGTGCAATTGTCCAGCACGCGCTGGAGGTAGACCTTCGCCTTTTTCTCGGTGATGAACTTGAAGTAGTCGGCGAACCGCGGGTCGCCGGTTTGCTCGGCGAGGACACGGGCGACACCGGCGAAGACCTCGCCATCGTCGCGTGAGTCATGCACCGGGGCAATCCCGCCGGTCCAGGCCTGAAGGAACGGGTTGGAGCACGAGGCCCCCATCTCGATGTCCTGGAACTCGACCCAGGAGTTGACCGGCAGGACCACGTCGGCGTACTCGGCCGATCCGGTCCACTCGATCTGCTGATCAACGATCAGGTCCATCCGGGGCAGGACGTTGACGATGAGGTGATAGACCCATTTCGCCTGATTGATGAAATTCGCGTTGTTGTACCAGAGGGCCTTCGTCGGCGTGGGCAGGTGGGTCTGTCCGGTGAAGACCTTGCGCCCCTCGGGCGTGTCGATGGCCAGCACCTTTTCGCCGCAGGCCCAGTAGGAGGGGTCCTCGCCGTCATTGGTGTGGCGCAGGTGCTCGTGGGTGATCCGCGCCTCCTCGTCGAGGACAGGGTGGAACGGGTCCTCGGCGACGAAGGAGCCGACGCCGGGCCCGCTCCACGGGGAGGCTTGCAGCAAGGCCCCCTTGTAGTTGCCGGCCCAGGTATAGACGCCCGCGCCGTGCTTGCCGATGTTGCCCGTCAGGAGCATCGGCAGGTAGGTCGCGCGGTTATGCAGCGTGGCGTGGAAGTAGTGGTTGATCCCCTCGCCGAGGTGGATGGCCACGGGGTGGCCCGCCCTGGTCGTTTCCCAGATGTCCCCGGCCAAACGGCGCACCAGGTCGGCCGGGGCACCGGAGATCTCCTCGACCGTCTTGAGGTCATAGTCGTTGAGATGCCGCGTGTACATCTCGAAGACCGGCATGACCTCGACCGTCGAACCATCGAGCAGGGTCACGGTGAAGACGCCCTGAAGCGCCGGCTCGATCGCCATCTCGGCGCCGACCTCGTCACGCGAGATCGCCGCCACCGCGCCCGCCGCGGGGTCCCAGACGCAGAAGTCGCCGATCCGGGCACGCTGCTCGTCGGTGAGCCCCTGGATGGAGTAAGAAGGGCCGCCGGTGATGTCCTTCGGCGTGTACCCCTCGATCACCTCCTCGGGGCGAAGCCGACGGAGAGTGTCGGTACGGACCAATAGGGGGAAGTCCGTGAAGCGGCGGACGAAGTCCGCGTCGTACCAGCCCTCGTCCATCAGGACCTTGGTGATGCCCAGGAACACGGTGGTGTCGGATAGCCCCGGCCGAACGCCGATCCAGTAGTCCGACTTGGCCCCCGGGCCGTTGTACTCGGGGGCGATGTCGACGAGCTTACCGCCGCGCTCCATCACCTCGTTGAGCCAGTGCGACTCGGGCATCTTGTTCTCGATGAGGTTCTTGCCGACCTGGATGACCAGCTTCGAGAACCTCAGGTCGTTCATGTCCATGTCCGAGGCCTGCAATCCATGGACGAACGGGTGCCCGGGCGCCTGGTCGCCGCGCCAGGTGTACTCGTTCCAGTCCCGGCCACCGCGAGCCTGCTCGGGCGGTACGCCCCGGATGTGGTGGTCGAGCAGCCCCAGCATGTTGGCGAAGCGGTAGATGCCGAACTTGCCGATGACACCGTGGATCGGCAGGTTCGAGCCCACCTTGATCGTCCGGGTGCCGGCGCCCTGGACTTGATCGATCATCACGGGATCATAGCCGTCCTTCTCCAGCCGCGCCCGGCCCTCGTCGCCGCTGTAGGTCCGCGCGATCGCCGCGAGCCCCGAGGCAATGTAGCGATACGCCTCGTCCCAGGTCACACGGGCGAACGTATCGTTGCCCCGGTCGTCGAAGCGGTACTTCGACCGCAAGTCGGGCCGGTCGGAGAGCGAGGGGAACCCGGCGTCGGCCCAATCCTTCCAGCCCTTACGCACGACAGGGCCTCGCAGGCGGTACGGGCCGTAAACCCGTCGATGCATCGTGTAGCCCTTGGGGCAGCCGCGAGGGTTCCACGCCTTGGTGGCCGTATTGCCGTAGAGGTCGCCGCAGCGATCGTGGTCGTAGTTCTGCTCACTACGGAGGATGACCCCGTTGCGCACGAAGGCGCGGAGCCGGCACATGTGGGTGTCGTTGGGGGCGCAGACCCAGGTGAAGCTGGAGTCGTAGCGGTACTGGTCGCGATAGACCTGTTCCCAGTCGCGCAGGGGATAGACGCCCAGCGGGTTCTCAACGCTCACCGCGTCGAACGCCCAGAGCCGTGGCCCTAGCAAGCCGGAGGTCCCGGAGGCCAGGGCTGTCGTGAGGAAATCGCGTCGGTTCATCGTCGCGCTCCAGGGGTTGGGGCCGTTCGTGCCGCGCCGCCACCCTCCAGTTCCAGGTCGTGCCAGATCGAGATCAGCTTCTGGCCGCCGCGGTCGCGGGCCGCGCCGTCCCACAGGGCGAAGGCGATCGAGAGGCGGTCGCCCTCAGCCAGAGGGAACCCGGCGTCGGGCGTGATTTGCAAGGGCCGTCGTAGGACAATCGTCCAGCGACCCTCCTCCCAACGGCCCTCGGCTAGAACCACCTGCGAGACGGTCGGACGCATCGTCAGGGACCCGAAGCCGATCGCTTCGAGGTGGTTTCCCACCAGCGGACGCGTCGGGCCCGAACGAGGATTGCCCGCCGCCCAGGCCGAGAGGAATTCGCGCGGCTGGCTCGTGGTTGGATGTGCTGAGTCCGCCTCGGTCGTCGGCCCGTCGACCGGCTCCTCGAACGGGTACAAGTCGACAATCATGTTGGGATAGGTCGTGTCCACGTCGGCCAAACGCTCCCGGTCGGCCTGGGCCGCGGCGTTCCAGAGCCACACGTCAACCGGGGCGCCGGTGGCCCCCATGCCGAGGAAGGGCTCGGGCTGCCCCTTGAAAAGCTGAACGGCGGCCATGTCGGGGAAGTCCTGCGGCCGGATCGCGGAGCCCTCGCGGGACGCGTCACGCCAGGACAGGCGGATCGCCAGCTCCCGACCGTCGTGAATGGCCTGGGCACGGAGGTCGGGGCCGTCGTAGTCGCGCCACCAGAGAGGGCTGACGACGATGGGTGTCGATGGGATGGGCGCCCAATCCAACGCGTGAGGCTCCTCAGGCAAGGGCCCGGAGGACCGATGGGCAAGCAGCCGCACGCGACGATGCTCGGCCACGGAGGGAGCTGAGGCGTCGGACAGCGACAGGATGAAGTTGATCAGGTCGCCCACCTCGACCGGCGTGAGGAGCGTCGAGGCCGGCATCGGCGTGCCGGGCGAGCCCAGCATGATCCGCGCGTAGAGTTGATCACGCTCGCGGCCCCCCTTGAAGATCCCGCGGGTAAGGTCTCGTGGGCGGATCGGCATGCCGGCGGAATCTTGCTGCACCTGCACGCCGTCACCCCGGCCGGTCTCGCCGTGGCAGGCGGTGCAATTCCTGGCGAACAGCACCTGGCCCCTGGCCACGGACTCGGCCTCCGGTTTGGGCAGGTCGGGCGGTACGTCGAGCAGTGGGCCGGGCGCCGTCCGAGAGTCGAGGAACTCCGCCAGTTCGACGGGGTCGATCTCCTCATCGAACTCCTCGGCCTCGCGGCGCATTCGTTCCTCCAGGCCCTGGCGGTACAGGGCCCGCACATGAGCCACCAACGCTTCGCGCTCGGCCTCGGGGAGGTGCCCATAGGGGAACATCGCCGACCCAGGCATCCCGCGCTCGATGACGCGCATCAGGTCCGCGTCGGAGGGGACCTGATTGGTCGTCGTGACGAGCCGGAACTGCCCCTCCTTGAAGTTCCTCGGCCTGGGATAGAGGTACGTTGCCGCCGGCCCGTTGCCATCACCCTGCACACCGTGGCAGGCTGCACAGTGGATTTCGTAGAGCTGTTTCCCGCTCATCGTCGCCGTGACGGTCCGGGCTTGCTCGGGAGGGATGACCTCCCCTGAGGTTCCCGCCTCGGTTGCGGTGATCCCCTCGGCGGCCGAGCCCGACGGTGGGGCCGCCAGGGTTCCTGACTGTCCGCATCCCGAGGCGAGAGCCAAGGCGACGCCGAGTGCCGAGATCGCGGCACAACGAGATGCCCCGCACCGGGACGGGCCACGGCGTGCCCCCGTCGGCCGGTTCTCTCCGGCGACCCGATTGAGGGCAGGCGCATTGTGTGCGTCCATCTCGAGATCCCTCCTCGATTCATGACCCACTGGAGCCACGCCGGTCTACAAAACGTCGGAGACCGAAAGCGCGCGTTGAGTCCACCCTTCCCGCAATGTCACCCCGGAAGCGCCGCGACAATGCTCAGCCCGATTCCCGAGACAGTCGGATATGAATATTTTCATGATTACATGAAAAATCATGATCGCGAGCACGCGGGAGGTCATCTCGCCAATCCAATGTACCGCAGTTAAATTGGATTTCAATGTCCAATTTAAGGATTCGAACCTGCTCGGTAGAAAACCTGCGAACATTCGCCGATGGACATTCGTATCATGAGATATGAAGACCAGCAAATCCCCGCGTCAGGTGCTTCTGGTCGCGTACGAGGCGGCCTGCCAGGCACTCCCGGCATATCGGCACAAGTTCAGCCCCAAGAAGTTCACCCAGCCCCAGCTCCTGGCCTGCCTGGTGCTCAAGGAGTTCTCGCGTCTCGACTACCGCGGGCTCGCCGTGCATCTCGCCGACCACGCCCGACCTCCGGGCGCTGATCGGCCTGGAGACCGTCCCCCATTACACCACCTTCCAGAAGGCCGCCCAACGCCTCCTGGCGGCGGTCCCCGGCCGTCGGATGTTCGACGCGGTGCTCGAACGAGCGCGGAAGGACCGGGTGCGGACGCGGCGGACGCGCCTCGCGGCCATCGACGGCACGGGGTTGGAGTCGCACCACGTCAGCCGCTATTTCACGAAGCGTCAGTCGGACGGAAAATCCGATGGATGCAGGACTTACGCTCATTTCCCGAAAGTTGTCTTCGTGGTCGACTGCTCCAGCCACATGATCCTCGCGGCGGTCCCCGGTCGCGGCCCAGCCACCGATCTGGTCCAGTTCAGCCGAGCGTGGAGTCAGGCGGCGCGGCGTGCCCGGATCGAGGTGCTGTTGGCCGACGCGGACTTCGATGCCGAGTGGCTCCATGCGGCGGTGCGTTCGCACGGCGTGCGGACGATCATCCCGCCGACACGTGGCCGGCCCACGGACAAGCCGCCGACCGGCCGCTCACGCAGCCGATCACGCGGGCTCTAGCCGAGACGTTGCGGCCTTGGCTTGACGGCAAACCACCCGGCCAGCCGGTCCTGGCCGTGCCCGAGAAGACGGCCGAGATGTTGAGGGCGGACCTGATTCGTGCTGGCATCCCCTACGAGGTCGGGGGCAAGGTGGCCGATTTCCACGCACTCCGAGGATCCTTCATCACGAACCTCGTGCGGAGCGGGGCGAACATCAAGGCCGTACAGAAGCTCGCGCGGCATTCGACGATCACGCTGACGATGGACACATACACGACCATTGATGATGACGAGATGCGCAAGGCGACTGGGGGAGGACTGATGCGACGCATAAGCGCCCGCCGCGCTGCAAGTTTCCTGAATTCAGGGTTCTTTCTACTTCCCACCCATGCTCTCCTGTGCGCTGGACAGGTGATCACGAGAATCACGTTGAAACCGACGAAAAACCCCTTCGCCGTAAGTGGTTACGGCGAAGGGGTTAGGTCGATCTCGAATGCCTCCCGAAGGACTCGAACCTTCAACCCGCTGATTAAGAGTCAGCTGCTCTGCCAATTGAGCTAGGGAGGCGATGCGTGCGTAAAGCCTGGGGTTTGTTGAGCAGGGCAATATTTCACCAGATCGACACCACCGCGGCAAGACGAGTTCGCTCAAATTCTCGCGGGCGAGCGTGCCAACCGATCAAAATGAGGGCCTGTCCTGCATTCGGGCCGGTCCCACTCCTCGGGACCCATTCGGCCGGGGCACCTGGTCATCGCGGGGTCAAGTCGTAGAGAGTCCGCGGGGTGTCGTGAAGTACCTGGTACAAGAGTGTCGGGAGAGCCTCCTCGTCGAGAAAGCCCGCCTCGACCAGGCGGGCCAGCGCGGTGGACATGGCTTTCTTGACGACCTGGAGCTTGCCGTAGGACCACTCCACATAATAGGCGTCGCACAGAAAGCCGCTGAATTTCGACATCGGCGCGATCTGCATCCGCAAGCCGATCGCCTTGTCGATGAGGCCGGGGAAGAAACCATGCCACCAGTATCCGGAGGTGAAGACGTTCGGAAACTGGCGCGCCAGGACCGCGACATCCTGGAGGAAGACTTCGTGAGCCGTCATCAGATCGAAACGGACGTTGTGGAAATGATGAAACGCCCGCGCCATCTCCGAGGTCCAGGTCTCCTGATACCGGGGGATGCTCTTGCCGTCGCAGATGAAGTACTCCGCCCCGACGGCGATCTGGAACGCTTTTCGGTTCTCGTGGTGCCATTGCAGGACCTTCCAGCTGACGAACTGGATGAGGGCGTCCAGGTCCACTTCGAACACCCCTCGGCGATGCACGGCTTGCCCCAGGGCACGCTCGACCAGGGCGACATCGGGCGGCCGGAACCGGGCCTCGATCGGCAGAAACGTGTTCGTGAAGCGCACCGGGCCGGTCACCGTCCGGTCGAGCCAGTCGAACAGCGACCGTTCCAGTTCCTTCGGGCCTGAAGGCGTCTCGCCGTTGAAGAGGGTGGCGAGGGCGGCGATGTACTCCGACTTCTCATGGCGGTCGTTGAAGAATGGCGTCAGGTCGGTCGCAACCCCCGGGCAGAACAGATAGTGGGCGTCGAGCATGAAGTAAACCTCGTCGGTCAACTCCGTCGACTGGTTTCCCCGATTGCCGAGGCTGGTGACGACCGTGCGGATGTTGCAGCGGTCCCTGAGTACCGAACGGGGCCACGAGGGGTCGCGCCCGTCGCCTCGACACGATCCATCAGTCCCTGGTAGTTCTCCAGGGTGATCTCAGGATCGGTGAAGTCATACAGATCGCGCAGGATTCGGTGGAAGCACCAGGACATCGCGGTGTTGCGCATCCGTGCCAGGTACGGGATGGAGCGTCGGACCCGTTCCTCGGGAGGAAGCGACCCGTCGAGATCGGCGACGGGCATGCCGACGGCGCGTAGCTCGGTCTGCAACCAGTGATAGCCCATCAAGGCCGCCAGGTCGGGCGCCGCGGGACGATCGCAATGAAGATGCGTGTGGGGGTCCACGATCGGCGTCTGGCCGATCAACCGCTCGATACGCTGCGTCAGGGGCGGTTCGCTGGTGAACATCGCGTGTTGGCCCGAGTCAAGGAGGCAATCGGATCGGCGAGGGGGACGCGGCTTTTCCTGTGGAAAGGCGCCTGGTCACGGTCGTCCGGCGGCAATCATCGAGTGATCCCGGACGGCTGTCAAGTCGCCACGCCCGCGGCGTTCTCGTTCCACCGATCAAATGCCCGACGTCCTTCGGTGATTCCGAGGAACCGGCGCGCGGCCTCCTACGCCATGTCCCTCAAGACGTTCGCGCCCGGTGCCTACCGCGCGGAATGTCAACGGCCGGGCACGGGCGGGGAGTACGGGGTCGACGGGGGAGGGGCGTATTGCGTGGGGGCCGGGGAAAGGAGCGGAGGCCGTCCGATGGCGTGGTAGAGCCGGAACTGGGCTCGATTGTAGGCGAGGACGGCGTCGAGGTAGTCCGTCCGGGCCTGGGCGAGGGCCTGGATCGGCTGGAGAACCTCGATCGGCCGTGCGGCGCCGGGCAGCCCGGCCCCGCGGCGGATGTTGGTGAAGTTCAGCTCGAGGGAACGCAGGGCCTCGGGGAGCTGGCGAGCGGCCCGATCTATCCGGCGAATGGCGGCCAGGCGGGTCTTGTCGGCCCGGACGACCTCGGCCGCCACCCGGTCCTGCGTCTGGACGAGCCGGAGCGTGGCCTCCTGCCTCTCCGCATCGCTGCGCCGAATCCGGGCACGATCGCCGAGGCCGAGGTTCTCGAGCGTCCAGAAGAGATTGACGTCGGCGTCCTGACGGCCGTCGAAGTTGCCGAAGAAGCCGTTCGGCCCGCCGCCGAAGCCGCCGGCCGAGTAGCGCAGCGCCACGCTCGGGATGAGCGGCCGGAGCCGGGCCTGCTTGAGGCGGACGAGCGTCGCCTCGACCAGCGCCTGGTGCTGGGCCAGCTCGGGGCGATTCTGCAGGCCGGCCACGATCAGCGAGTCGACGGGGCAGTTGTCGGCGACCAGGCGGAGCACCGTCTCGGGCGGCTCGATCGGGGCGACGACGATGCGGGGGTCGAGCCGGGTGCGGCGGACCACCTCGGCGGAGGCGACCTCCAGGTCGCCGACGGCCTGCTCGAGTTCCTCGCGGCGGTGCTCGAGCTCGGTCAGGGCGCGGCGGTGGTCCGCCTCCAGGCCGGCGCCGGTGCGGGCGTAGGAGGCGGTCAGCGCGGCCAGGTCCTCGGCGTTCGCGGCGGCCTCGCGGGCGATCTGGAGCCGGCCGGCGGCGAGTTGCAGGTCGAGGTAGGCCTCGGCCAGGCCGAGCAGGGCGTCGTTGGTGGCGGCGGCGACGCCGGCCTGGTTGGCCCGGACGACCTGGCGGGCGGCCAGGGGGGCGAAGATGGCGTCGGAGATCCGGATGACGGCCGTGGTGCTCGACACCGGTGCCGGGCCGCCCGCCGGGATCGGGCCGGTGACGCCCTGGCCCAAGGGCGCCGGTGGCCCCGAGGAACAGCGAACTCTTGCTGATCTGTTGAACTGGCCCCTGGACGATCTGCGCGGTGCCGTCGTGGCGGATCCAGTTCGGGCCGAGGAAGAGGCTCGGCAGCCAGATGGCCCGGGCGTGGCTCAGGTCGGCGATCGCCTGAGCCACGCGGGCCCGGGCGATGGCGATGTCCAGGTCGCGGGCCCCGGCCAGCCGCAAGGCGCCGGCCAGGTCGATCGGGTAGATCGCCTGGCCGGGCACCAGGGGCGTCCCGAGGGCCCGACGGCGGGGGAGGGCAAGCTCATGGCCGTCGCGTCGTCCGCCGACGTTTCCGAGGGCGGCACGATCGCCGTCGGGAGCGGCCCGGGGGTCCCTCATCGCCGGGACCATCGCCAACGCGCTGGGCGACCACTGGAACCCCGACAATACGCGGGGATGGTTCGATCGGTGGCATGGCGCGTTGCTGGGCCGTCGCGCCGACTCCCAGGCCAAGGACGACAGTCACCGTGCCCAGATACGACGCCAGCAGGTTGACTCGAATCCTTCGTCTCATGCCGGCGACCCTCCCTGGTCACGCGAGTTCCGCTCCCGCGGCGGACTGAGGCGACCCCCGTCCGATGATCTCGACTATCTGATCTTATCGGCCGATTCGCCGGATTCTCTCGACCGGCAAGGCGGATCCGTCCGATACCGAAAGTGCGGTCACGGGCGGACCGGGTCACGAGTTCCCGCCCGTTGTCCGCGATCTCGACTGGCTGGCCGTCGGACAGAGCCTCGGCGTTGGTCGAGACGATCGCCTCGTCGCCGTCGAGGCCGGAGAGGACCTCGACCCGCTGGCCGTCGCTCAGGCCCAGCTTGACCTCCCGCCGCCGGCCCGGCCGTCGGCGACGACGACGCAATAGGCCCGGCCGTCCTCGCGGACGACGGCGGACGACGGCACGGTGAGGGCGTCCGGCGCGTTCCTCGGCGATGATCGTCGCGTAGGCGTAGAGGCCCGGCCGGAGCGCGCCGTCGGGGTTCTCCAGGTCGATCTCGGCGCGGAGGGTGCGGGTCGTCGGGTCGAGTGCCCAGGAGATGCGCGTGACCTTCCCCTCGAAGGTCCGGCCGTCGAGGGCCTGGAGGCGGACCTCGGCGCGGTCGCCGGGGTCGACCAGCGGGGCATCGACCTCGGGCACGCCCACGGCGATGCGGACCCGCGTCGGTGCGGGCGACGACGAAGAGCGGGTCGCCGGAGCCGCCCGGGACGGTGAGGTGGCCGGTGTCGACGTGGCGACGGATCACGACGCCGTCGTACGGGGCGACGATCTTCGCGTAGCCGACCATGGCCTCGGCCCGACGGGCCTCGGCCTCGGCGACGTCGACGCGCGCCTCGGCGGCCACGACGTCGGCGCGGGCCTTGTCCAGCTCGGCCGTCGCCTGGGCCAGGGCCGCCTCGGCGGAGCGGACCTGGGCCGTGACCTCGTCGCGGCCGGCCCTGGCCGATTCGAGCTTGCTGCGGGTCTCGTCGCAGCAGCGTGTCGGTGACCGCCCGCTCGCGGACGAGCTGGTCGATGCGGTCGTACTCCGCCTGCCAGCGTGCCACGTCGGCCTCGGTGCGGCGGATCGCGGCCTTGGCCTCGACCACCCGTGCCTCGGCGCTGGCGACGGCGGCCTCGGCGACCTCGACGGCGGCCTCGGCCTGTGCGCGGTCGGCCTCGGCCTGCTCGATCAGGGCCCGCTTCTGCGCGAGTTCGGCCTCGAGCTCGGGACGGAGAGCTCGGCGAGCACCTGGCCCTCGGTGATCCGGTCGCCGATGTCGACGGCCAGGCTACCGGACGTAGCCGGCGACCTTGGCGTGGATGGCGGTCGTCTCGAACGCCTCGATCTGCCCGGGCTCTCGGGTGATCCGGCGGATGTCAAGCCCGCTCGGGAGTCACCGTGGTGACGCGAGTGGCGGCCGGGGTGCCGCGCCGCCTCGGCCCGGGCCGGGGTGGTCGCCGGACCCGCCCCGCACCCGGAGAGCAGGGCGCGGCCAGGCCGATCGCCACGCAGAGGGTCAACCGGGGCCTGGGATATCGCTGCATGGTCGGTGCTCCGGGGTTCCGGTGTCTCGATCGAATCAGGGAACCTGGCGCGGGGGCTCATTCATCGTTGCTGTCGTCGGGGCCGACCGCGCCGCCGATGATCTCGTCGGGCCGTCGCGGGCTCATTCTGGGTTCCGCCTCGCCGACGTCCAGCACGGCTTGCCGATGCTCGCCGACGTAGCGGGAGCTGTCCGGGTCGAACGGGTGGAGCGAGGCGGAGCGCCGGTCGACCCCGCCCATGACGATGGCGAAGACCGAGGGCAGGACCAGCAGGGTGGCGAAGGTCGAGGCCGCGAGGCCGCCGATGACCGCCCGGCCCAGCGGCGCGGTCTGCTCGCCCCCCTCGCCCAAGCCCAGGGCCATCGGGACCATGCCGGCGATCATCGCCAGGCTGGTCATCAGGATCGGCCGCAGCCGGTCCCGGACGCCCCGGACGGCCGCGTCGCGGGCCGAGGCCCCGGCCAGCCGGCTGCGCTCGGCGAAGGTGACCAGCAGGATGGCGTTGGCCACCGCCACGCCGATGGCCATGATCGCCCCCATGAACGACTGGAGGTTGACCGTCGTCCCGGTCAGCCACAGGGCGAGGACCACGCCGGCGAGGACCGCCGGGGTGGCGGCGACCGCGACCAGCGCCAGGCGGATCGACTGGAAGTTGGCCGTCAGCAGCAGCAGGATGACCACCACCGACATCGCCAGGCCGACGCTCAGGCCGCTCGAGGATCTCCCACAACGGCGCGATCTGGCCGCGGACGTCGACCATGACCCCCTTGGGCGGCTCGCCGGCCCGCTCCAGCGCGTCGGCGACGCGGCCGGCGGCGCGGCCGAGGTCCTCGCCGACGATGTTCGCCGTCAGCGTCAAGGTCCGCTTCATGTTGTAGCGGTCGTACTCGCCCGGCATCGTCGAGGGCACCACGTCGGCCACGTCGCGCAGCAGCAGCGACGGCCCGCCGGATCGCTGGATCGGGATGGTCTCGATGTCCTCGACCGAGTCCATGATCTGGTAGGGGATCTCGACCTGCACCTGATAGCCGATGCCGGTCTTGGGGTCGGGCCAGTAGTTGGGCACGACGAAGCGGCTCGACGAGGTGGCGGTGACGAGCGAGCGGGCGATCTCCTCGGCGGTGACGCCGCTGATGCCGGCCTTCTCGCGGTCGATCGTCGACGCTCACGGTCGGGTAGTCGAGCGCCTGGCCGTAGCGGACGTCGCGCAGGCGTCGGGATCGTCTCCAGCTCGGCGCGGACCTTCTCGGCGTAGGCCTTGCTGTCGTCGAAGTTCGGGCCGCTGACGGCGACCTCGACGGGCGTCGGCGAGCCGAAGCTCATCACGTCGCTGACGATGTCGGCCGGCTCGAACGAGAACTTCGACGTCGGGCATCGCGGCCGCCGAGCCGGTCGCGGAGCCGTCGCTTGAGGGCCTCGATGTCGACGTCGGCCTCCTCCTTCAGGGCCACGCGGAGGAAGGCCTCCTCGGGGCCGCCGGTCCACTGGTAGATGGCGTTGATCGGGTAGCTCGACGGGATCAGGCCGACGTAGCCGACGGAGATCTCGACAGCGTCCTCGCCGACCTCGTCGCGGATCGCCGCCAGGACGTCCTTGACGATCACCTCGGTCTTCTCGATCCGGGTGCCGGCCGGGGCCTTCAGGCGGAGCTGGAACCGGCCGGCGTCGACCTGCGGGAAGATCTCCAGGCCGAGCCCGCGGCCGACGCCGTAGATCATCAGGGCCGCGGCGGCGAGGTAGGCCGGCACGACCAGCCAGCGGCCGCGGAGGATGCCGCCGGAGACGCGGGCGAAGCCGTCGCGGAACCGGTCGAAGAGCGTCCGTCGCGGGCGGCCGTTGCCCTCGTGGCGGTGCGTCTTGAGCAGCCAGGTGGAGAGCACCGGGACGAAGGTGCTCGAGAGCAGGTAGGAGCTGATCATCGCGAAGCCGACGGCCAGCGACAGCGGCACGAACAGCGCCCGGGCCGACCCCTGCATGAAGAACGACGGGATGAACACCGCCAGGACGCAGAGCATCGCCAGCAGCCGCGGCACGGCGGTGTCCATGTTCCCCTGCCGCACGGCCAGGGCCACCGAGTCGGTCCGGTCGAGCTTCGCGTGGATGTTCTCGATCTCGACGGTCGACTCGTCCACCAGGATGCCGACGGCCAGAGCCAGGCCGCCGAGGGTCATGATGTTGAGCGTCTGGCCGGTCAGCCAGAGCGCGACCAGCGCCCCGCAGAGGGCGAACGGGATGTTCAGCACGACGATGACGACGCTCCGCCAGTCGCGGAGGAACACCAGCACCATCAGGCCGATCAGGCCCGCCCCCATCGCGCCTTCGAGCACGAGGCTGCGGATCGGTGCGGGTGACGGTGGGCGACTGGTCGAACTCGAAGCTGACGTTGATGTCCTCGGGCAGGACGGCCTTCATGTCGGGCAGGGCCGCCTTGACGTTGTCGACGACCGAGAGTGTCGAGGCCTCGGCCCGCTTGGTCACGAGGATGTAGACCGCGCGCCGGCCGTTGACCAGGGCGTAGCCGACCGGGATGTCGCTGGCGTCCTGCACCGTGGCCACGTCGCGCAGGTAGACCGTCGGGTTCTCTCCGGGTCGGATCGGGATGTCGAGCAGTTCGTCGACGTCCTTGACCAGCGCGTTGACCGGGACGATCGGCATCTCGTCGTCGATGCGGACGGTGCCCGAGGGGCTGATGACGTTGCCGGTCGTCAGCGCCGAGATCACCTCGTCGGGCGACATCCGGTAGGAGCGGAGCCGGTCCGGGTCGAGCCGGACGACGACCGTGCGCTGGCTGCCGCCGAACGGCGGCGGGGCCGAGACGCCGGGCAGGCTGGCGAACATCGGCCGGACCTTGAACAGCGCCTGGTCCTGGATCTCGCCGATGGTCTTCGTCTCGCTGGACAGCACGAGGTAGCCGACCGGAACGCTGCCGGCGTCGAACCGGGTGATGAACGGCGAGACGGTCCCCGGCGGCATGAACGCCCGCGACCGCGTGACGTAGCCGATCGTCTCGGCCATGGCCTGGGCCATGTTCGTGCCGGGTGGAAGAAGAGCTTCATCACGGCCATCCCCTGCACGTTCCTGGACTCGACGTGGTGGATGCCGGAGATGTAGAGGAAGTGATATTCGTAATAGTTGGTGAGCAGCCCCTCCATCTGCGCCGGGTCCATGCCGCCGTAGGGCTGGCAGACGTAGACGACCGGCAGGTTCAGGTTCGGGAAGATGTCGATGGCCATCCGCGTGACGGCCAGGACGCTCCCCAGGGCGACGGCGACGACCAGGACCATCACGGTCAGCGGCCGCCTCAGGGCGAAGTCGATCGGGTTCATGCTGTCAGTCCGCGTCGGCCGAGGTCGGAAGGTGCCCGGCCGAGTTGCGCCGGAGGCGACGCTCGGGGCGGCCGGTCGGCATCGGGCGTGAAGTTGATGATGACCGCCCCCGGCGCCTCGGGGACTCACGGCCGTTGAGAAGGCTTGACGGATGCGTTCCCAATTCGATGCTACTCGGCCCCATACGGACCGACAACCTGGTCAAAGTTACGATTCGTCCAACGGAGGGGACGGAACGGGCGGATCGTGACGGCTGCGGACGTGATGACTCCAAAAGCAGGCCCGCCGCTGATGGGCCCGAACCCCCGGAATTCCGGGGACCTGGACGCATCAGGGCGGGTGGTGGCGGGAACTGTCGGAAGTGACCGGGGTGGGGCTCGAACCCACGACCAACGGATTAACCTACCGTTGGGCGGTTCCCGCAAGGTCCAATCCGGCAAGCCCTTGCGTCTCGTGAACCCTGGCCTTGCCCCTCATTTGCCCCACGACACGTGTCAGGTTGACCCCGACCTGGCCGCCGTGGTGGACTCGTGGGCAGCGCTGCCCGAGGCGATCCGGGCCGGCATCGTGGCGACGGTGCATGCGGCCATAGGTTCTTCCCGAGGCGGAACCCAGGAAAGCTGATATGGGAACAGCAACGGCATGGGATTTAATCGTCCCGAAACCTTCGCATGAGGTTTCGCTTATGATAAATGGGGTCGCTGATGACCTGACCGCCTGGAATTTGGTACACTGCCCCCGAGGCCGGGAGTCATGACCCGGCCGGGTCGGGCGGAGCGTGACGCGACCCCTACCGCGCCGCGCTCCGCCCACCCGCCTCGATATTTTGTAGGGGGGATCATGTCTTACGATCTGGCCGAGCTTCAGTCCGTGGCGCGCGAGCTTCTCGTCGCCATGCGAACCGAGCCGGGAAACTACGCGCGGGTTCGGGGACCGGCCTGGAATGTGGTGCTCGCCATTCGAGGCCCCAACCCCGGCCATGCCAATCTCGGGCCTGGATGGGCTTACCTCAAGGCCGCCGACCGGCGATTGCTCCGCCAGTTGCATGATGCCCTGTGCGGACGCGACGGGACTTATTACCCGGTCAGCCATCCCGAAGACACGGAGCATCTGGCCGAGAGCGTGTTGGCCATCACTCTCGGGCGAAGGATCGAACTGAACGACTCCGAGGCCCCGACCCGCACGGCGCCCTCAAATGGAAAACACGAACTTTCGGCGAAACGCCAAGCCCTTGAGGCAGGGGGAGGCCCCGACGCCGCTGAACTGGCGAACCTGTTGACCCGCCAGAACAAGGTGATTTCGGCTGCGCTTGTTCGCTACATGGCGGATCGGGGCTCGGCCCCTTTCGAAGACGTGGCCCACAAGGTTCATGGGGCTCGGGTCACGGACGCGACCATCCGGTCGAACGTCAAACGGACGAACACGGAGCTAGAGGCCCTGGCCGCCCCGTTGCGCTTCCGTTGCGCCGGGGGGAGCGTTCACAAGGAATCGCTCGCATCGGACACCGTGCAACGCAAATGCAACGGAGATGCAGCGCGGACGCAACGCGGATGCAACGGCCGCCCCGCATGATTCCCCCGGTGGCAGAATGGCGCCACCGGGAGACATGCTCATGCGGATGGTCGAGAATTCGAGGGCGCTGATCCCGCCCCCGCCCGTGGTCCGGGCGGAGCTTGCCCGCGCTGTCCGGGAGTCCCGCCGGCTGCGGTCCCTGTTGCGGCTGGCTGTCCAGACCGAAGAAGACCGTCGGTTTCTGGAATCGCTTGCGGGACGCCCCCAAACGCCCTGCCATAAGGCCGGTGGCCAGGGGGTGACGCATGGCGACTGACCCCCGCCCCGAGGCCGCCACGCCAACCGTGGGGGCCGTGGCCCCGCCCGTCATCACCTGGCGGCTCGATGCCGTCGCCAAGGCCCTCGGGGTGTCCCGACGAAGCCTGGAACGGCTCCGAGCCGCCGGCCGGTTCCCGAGGCCAGATGCACACATCGGCAAAATGCCGATCTGGATGCCGGAGACGATCCGCGCGTGGGTCGAAGGGGGTGGCGCGTGAATACCCCATTCGATCTCTATATGCTCGCTCGACTGCTCTGCGGCCACGTCCTCAACGGTGAACTGGCCGGCGTCTCCGAGGCCCTCCGGCCGCTGGCCGAGCACCTGGCGGGACTTCCCTCGGAGGACCGTCCGGCCGCATGGCGTTCCTACCTGACCGGCCGCGCCGACCGGGCCGAACTCATCGAGGCCGTGGCCCGGATCGATCCCCTCGGGGACGCCCCGGACCACGAGACAACCGGCGCGGAAGCTGACTGGCCGCCACTGCGCCTGGTTGAGGTGCCCCCGGCCGAGCCCTTCCCGGTCGATGTCCTGCCCGATCCGGTGGCTCGATTGGCCCGTGAGTCCGCCGACGCGATCGGCTGCGCCGCCGACTTCGCGGCTGTGGACGCCCTGGCCGTGGCCGCCGGGGTGATTGGCCGATCCGTGAGCCTGCTCATGAAATCAAACTATTTCGCATCGTCCAGTCTGTACATTGGTGGGATCGGCCCGCCAAGCGACGGAAAATCGCCATCGTTGGCGATCGTGACTGACGCCGTGCGGCGGATCGACCGGGCCTTGGAGGACGAACACGGCCAGGCGCTCGCCCGGTGGAAAGAGGAGGCGGACGCCCTCGATAAAAACACCAAGCCGCCGGCCCAACCGCCGCCCCGCCGCATCGATCTGGACGACACGACCATTGAAGCGGCCATCCCGATCCTGGCCGACAACCCGCGCGGCCTCATCCTCATCAACGACGAATTGACCGCCCTCGTGGCCGGGTGTAACCAGTACAAGGGAGGCAAGGGCAACGACCGGCAAGCGTGCTCAAGATATGGGCCGGCCAGGCGATCAAAAAGGACCGGGTGCTGAACCCGGGCCGCGTCCCGATCCGTGTGGCCCATCCCTGCCTGACGATCCTGGGAGGATTGACCCCCGACACGCTCCCGGACCTGGCCGACCCCCGAGGCCGCGCCGACGGGTTCCTGGACAGGTTCCTTTTCGCCTATCCCGAGCCCCGCCCCATCGCGCCCTGGACGGAGCAAGGCGTTCCTCAAGAGACGGCCGACGAATGGGCCGCGCTCGTGGTCCGGCTGTGGCTCCGGCCGATGTCCCGCACGGAGGACGGCCGCGACTGCCCGCACGTTGCCCATTTCACGGACGACGGCCGGGCAACCTGGCGATCCCGGTACGACGCCGCACGCGGCCGAGATGAACGCGGCCGACTTCCCGCCCGAGCTACGCGGAGCATGGGGGAAGCTGAAAGAGTACGCCGGACGGCTGGCGCTGATCCTGGCGTGCATGGACCATGCCGCCGACCCGACCGCCGATCCGCTCGCCGTGCCGTATGTCGGCCCCCGGATCGTAAAGAACGCCTGGCGATTGGTCGGTTACTTCGGAAGCCACGCCCGCCGGGTGCATGCGGCCATCGGCCGGGGCCGAAACCTTGGCGGGGGGCAGGTTGCCCAGGCCATCGTCACGTGGCTCCGCGCCGGCGACCGCCTGACGTTCACCGAGCGCGACCTCAAGCAAGCCCGCCGCCGGATCGGCGATGCCGACCTGGCCGACGCCCTCGACCATCTCCAGAGTTGCCACGCCATCAGGCCCCACGAGGCCCCGATCGACGCTCCCAAACCCGGCCGCCCGGCGTCTCCGATGTACGACGTGAATCCCGCGTTGTTCGATACTCAAAATACTCGCAATGCTCAAAACCCCGCCCACGAGGGGGGTTTTGAGTATTCTGAGAATTCCGAGTATCGAGTCGGAGGTGAATCATGAGGCCCCGGCGGGGCGGATTGATCGCCCGCGACCGCATCGACTGGCAGGCCGAACGCGACCGGATCGACCTGGCCGGTGTGGCAACCCGCTTGCTCGGCGCCCCCGGCCGCCGGGGAGGACGCGGGTTGTGGTGGCGCTGCCCGTTCCACGAGGACGCAAACCCGAGTTTCACGATCCACGACCGGGAAGGCCGCCAGCGTTGGAAGTGTTTCGGGTGCGGGGAGCATGGGGACGCCCCCGCACTTGCCATGAAACTCGGAGGGATGACCTTCCCCGAGGCGGTTCGATTCCTGACGGGTGGCCACGCCCCCTCGGGGAGTCGATCCCTCCAGTCTCCCAAGACCCGCCCGACGCCCGAGGTCAAACCGGAACGCCGCTCCGAGGGGATGCCCGAGGCCGACGCCCTGGCCCTCGTGGGTGCCGCCGCCGCCCGGCTGTGGGTGCCCGAGGGGGCCGAAGCCCTGGCCTACCTGCGCGGCCGGGGACTGGCCGACGCGACGATCCGGGCCGCGATGCTCGGGTGGGCGCCGCGAATCGAGGC
Organism: uncultured Isosphaeraceae bacterium; assembly: GCA_963779675.1. Lineage (GTDB taxonomy): Bacteria > Planctomycetota > Planctomycetia > Isosphaerales > Isosphaeraceae > CAVZZM01. The sequence continues at coordinate 806,507 of CAVZZM010000003.1, read as the reverse complement.
CCGGACGCGGGACGGCCGCCCCTACACTGCGTCCGGCCTCATCATCCCGTGGCACAGCGGGGACCGTCTGGCCCTCGTGAAGGTCCGGCAACCCGAGGGGCGCCGGCCGAAGTATGTCGAAACCTTCCGCAACCCCGATCGGCCGCCGACGCTCTTTCCGAGCCCTGAGACGATCCGGCCCGGCCGTCCGGCGATCCTCACCGAAGGGGAATTCGACGCCCTGTTGCTCGGCCAGGCCCTCGGGGAGCTGGCCGCCGTGGTGACGCTCGGAAGTGCCTCGGGACGACCGGCCCCGGACATCCTGACCGCCCTATCGGCCGCGCCTGCCTGGTACATCGCCACCGACGCGGACGGCGCCGGGGACCGGGCCGCCGCCTCGTGGGGGGGCTACGCTCGCGCCCGTCGCATCCGACCGCCCGAGCCGTTCAAGGATTGGACCGAAGCGGGGACCGACCTACCGGGGACGACCGGGACGGCCCTGGACCTGGCCCGTTGGTGGGGCGCGATCCTGTCCGGTAACGAGGCCCCGCCGCTGTTCACCTGGGATGACCTGGCCTCGTGGCGCTGGGGGCCGTCCCTCGATGACCCGACGCCCGGCATCGACGCCCGAGGCCCCGCCGTGGCCGTGGCACAACCGACTGGCGATCAATAGACTCATTCATGGAGGGCCGGGCGCTCGCCACGCCCGGCCCTCCGATCCGCAAACCTGAGAACGCAGGAGAGCGAACCCGATGGCCAGTTTACGAAAACGCGGGAAGACGTGGTACTACAGGGTCGTGGACGCGGACGGGGTTCGTCGGGAGACGAAGGGATGTTCCGACCGTCGCGCCACGGAGCAGATGGCCGCTCACGCCGAAGTGGAGGCGTCCAGGGTCCGCTCGGGGTTCGTGGACGCAAAGGACGTGGCTTACGCCCGGCATGCCGCCGCAAGCCTCTGGGACCATCTCCGTGACTTTGAGGCATACCTGACCGGCAAGGGGGACACGCCGACCCATGCCCGGCTCTATTCGGGCCGAGCCCGACGGCTAGCCGCCCTGGCATGCGGGGCCAAGCTGGCGGAAATCGACTTCCCCCGCTCGGCCCGGCAGATTGACCGCGACAGGGCGGCCGACGCCCTCTCCCGAGCCCTGGCATCCGGGCGCCTGGCCCATCTCTCCGTCTCCCGAGTCCAAGAGGCCCTGGCAACGCTCCGCGACTCGGGACGGGGGTTGCAGACGCTCAACCACCACCGCGCCGCCTTGCGGACGTTCATCCTCTGGGCTCGAAAGGATGGTCGGCTGCGGGATGATCCCCTTGCGGGGCTGGCGTCATTCAACGCCCGAGAGGACAGCCGGCACGATAGGCGGACGTTGAGCCTGGACGATCTGCGCCGGTTGGTCGCGACCGCCCACGACGGCCCCCCATTCCGGAAGATGACCGGCCCGGCCCGTTCGCTCGCCTACCGTCTGGCGGTTGCCTCGGGGCTTCGGTTCAACGAACTCAAGAGCGTGACCCCCCGCTCATTCGACTTCGGCCCGAACCCCTCGGTAACGATTCTGGCCGGGTTCGCCAAGAACGGGGAGACGGCCACGCTCCCGATCCCGAGCGACCTGGCCGCCGACCTGGCCGAATTCGTGGCCGGGACGCCCCACGAGGCCCCCGTGTTCCCGCTACCGCCCAACGACGGTGCTCGCATGCTCCGGAGCGATCTGGCCGCCGCCGGCATCCCCTACAGGAACGCCTCGGGACAGCCTTTCGATTTCCATAGCCTGCGCTGCATGCTCGCGACCCTGGCCGACCAAGCTGGAGTCTCGCCCCGCGTCGTCCAACGCCTGATGCGGCATAGCAAACTGGAGATGACCGACCGCTACACCCGGCCCCGAGTCTCTGACCTGGAAAACGCCGCGTCCGCTCTCCCGACGCTCCGCCCCGAGCCCCTCAGACCCGAGCCCCTGGCCGCGACGGGAACGGACGTTCAACGCATCGGAAAAGACTTTGCCCCACTATTTGCCCCACGCAGGGGACGGATCGGGTCGGATTCTGACGGATGCTGACGTGATGGCCCAAACGCAAGGGGAATCGTCGATGGAATGGAAAACCCCTTCAAACAAAGGCTTTTGACGCTCTTGGCCGGTCCTTGACGGCCTCTGGCGGAAGTGACCGGGGTGGGGCTCGAACCCACGACCAACGGATTAACCTACCGCATCGGCTTTCACCGACCCTATCGGATCAGGGCGTCTGGTTGGGTGACGCTCGCTCGTTGCGATTGATCCGAATGGTTGCTGGTCTGGACTCTCCCATCGCCATCGCAGGCGTGCCGCGTCGAGTCTCTGGGGCTGGTTCCGGCGATCCGCCGGAGCCTTGCCTGCTGATTGCCCAATCCCCCGCCTTTTCGAACCGTCACGCTCGCCGTTACCGGCCACGTTGTGGTGTCGGGGGCTCTCAGGGTGTCCCAGCAAACTGCGGCATGCACTCGTCGCGGTTCGGGTTCTTCCCGCGCGAGGCTCCTATTTCGTTTGAAGTCCGTTGCTCTACCAACTGAGCTACCCGGCCGTGCGGTCGACCACGTTTCGGCCGACCGTCAAGGAACAGGGTAAACGGCGGAAGGCCGTCCGTCCAGACCTTCTCGCCAACCGGGGGGGCATGCGCGGTCGGTCTGACAGGAATGGACAGGGCCGGTTCCCCGTAGGTTCGGCATCCATCGATCCGCGCGACGTTCCTCCAAATATTATTTAACATAATGCTTGAGTTCCGTCCGCGAATTGTTGTACTGTCCACCTTGTAGGCTTTTGAATCCAGGATGGGGTCTCGTTCACGGTCTGGCCGGGGCAATGTCGCCCGGATCGGGGCTCAGCCGGGAGTGTCAGTGCTCGGGAGGCGAACCCATGCGACGCGTTCGATCCGCGCCGGCGACCCGATGGACCAGAACGGCAAGGCTGGCGATGGGGCTAGCGGCCGTCGTCCTGACCGCAAACTCCAGCGTGCTGGTCCATCCATCCGCCCACGCCGGGGTGCCGAAAACGACCAGCGCCTTGCGCGTCACTCCGGCCAAGGCCGTACTGATCGGCCCCGAGTCGGTTCAGCAACTTGTGGTCGAGACAACCGACGGGCAGGACGTCACCGACGGGGTTGAGTTCGCGAGCGTGAGGCCCGGCATCGCCGTCGTAGACGCCTCGGGAACGATCTCAGCCCGCGGGAATGGGATGACGACCGTCCGTGTTCGGCAGGGCGCGCAATCGGTAGACGTTCCCGTCACAGTTCGTTCCTTCGCCCCCGGCCCGCCGATCAACTTCACCAATCAGGTCGTGCCGATCTTCACGAAGCTCGGTTGCAACTCCGGCGGTTGTCACGGCAAGGCCAGTGGTCAGAACGGGTTCCGGCTTAGCTTGCTCGGCTTCGAGCCGGAGCTTGACTACGAGACGCTGGTGCTGGAAGGTCGGGGCCGTCGGCTGTTCCCCGCCGCACCCGACCACAGCCTGCTGTTGATGAAGGCGACCGCCCGGGTGCCGCACGGCGGTGGAAAGAAGATCGACCCGGGTTCCCACGAGTACCACGTCCTCCGACGCTGGGTCGCCAGCGGCATGCCGATAGGTCGCCCCGACGACCCGAGCCTGGCCCGGATCGAGGTCTATCCCGACGGCCGCGTGCTCGATCGAGGGGAAGGCCAGCAGGTGCTGGTGACGGCCGTCTACAGCGACGGCTCGACGGAGGACGTCACGCGCTGGGCGCAATACGAGTCGAACGAGCCCGAAGTGGCCGATGTCGAGCCCGGTGGCCGGGTGGCGACCGGCGCGCTGGCGGGCCAGGCGGCCATCATGGCGCGCTACCAGGGCCAGGTGACTGTGTTTCGGGCTACCGTCCCTCTCGGGATGGAGATCACCGACGCGCCGGAGTTCACGCCGGCGAACGTCCTCGACGAGCTCGCGGCGAAACAGTGGAGACGGCTCGGCCTGGCCCCCTCCGAGGTCTGTACTGACGCCGAGTTCCTCCGACGCGCCTCGCTCGACATCACGGGCACCTTACCATCCGAGGCCGAGGTGCGGGCGTTCGTCGCGGACGACGACCCTGAAAAGCGTACCCGTCTCATTGACCGTTTGATTGCCCGGCCGGAGTACGCTTCGTATTTCGCGACCAAGTGGGCGGACATCTTGCGTAACAAGCGTGAGGGTCGCAACGAGCTTCAGGCGGGAACGTACCGGTTCTACGACTGGATTCGCTCCAGCCTCGATCGGAACGTGCCGTACGACGAGTTCGCCCGGGACGTTCTCGCCGCCAGCGGCACGCCGGAGACGGCCCCACCGGTCCTGTGGTATCGCACGTTGCGAAGCCCCGACGCCTTTGTCGACGACACCGCGCAGGTGTTCCTCGGCATGCGGCTCCAGTGCGCCAAGTGCCACCACCACCCGTTCGAGCGCTGGTCAGAGCACGACTACTATGGCTTTGCCGCGTTCTTCGCCCGGATCGGCCGCAAGCCGGCCCCGACGGCGCAGTCGCGTCGGCCGCACCCAGGACGAGGCCATCTTCACAGCACGCAACGGCACGGTCCGACACCCCAAGACCAACGAGGTGATGGAGCCGAAGGGCCTGGGCACGGAGGTCATCCCCGTCTCCCGCACCGAGGACCCGCGTCAGAAGCTGGTCGACTGGATGGCCGATCCCGAGAACCCGTACTTCGCCCGGGCGCTGGTGAACCGCTACTGGGCCCACTTCTTCGGTCGGGGGATCGTCGAGCCGCTGGATGACATGCGGCTGACGAACCCACCCTCGAACCCGGAGTTACTTGACGCTCTGGCCCAGGAATTCGTGAATTCGGGGTACGATCTGAAGCACCTCGTCCGGATGATCTGCACGAGTCGGCTCTACAGCCTGTCGAGCGTACCCAATCCCTACAATGCCCAGGACACACAGAGTTTCGCGCGCTACTTCCCGAAGCGGATGCAGGCCGAGGTGCTCCTTGACGCGATCTCGTTCGTGTCGGGGACGCCGACTGACTTCGGCGGCCTGCCTAGGGGAACCCGCGCAATCGAACTACCCGATGAGAGCGTCCGTTCAACATTCCTCGAGACCTTCGGCCGCCCGGCACGCGACACCGCCTGCGAATGCGAGCGTGTCACCGACGCCAGCCTCGGGCAGAGCCTGATGCTGCTGAACTCCGCCGATGTCCAGGGCAAGCTCGCGAGCGGTTCCGGTCGTGCCGCGGAGCTTGCGAAGACGGACGGCCCCGCGGACGCCAAGAAGGTTGAAAACCTTTTCTGGGCCGCGTTCGGCAGGGGCCCGTCAAGCGGCGAGCTGGCCACCGCCGTCCAGCACCTCGAATCGAACCAGGACGATCGCAAATCGGCCTTTGAAGACATCATCTGGGCACTGGTGAACGCGAAGGAGTTCCAGTTTATTGACTGAGCCTCGGAGCGAGCCCTCGGTTTGAGGGCCTCCTTGCTGAGCGTCCGTCGGTCCTGGGCCGCACCGATTGAGGTCGGGCGCAACACGTTGAGGAACCCGATTCGCCCCACGCAAGAAAAAGGCTTGACATCATTGACACGGTTTGAATAAGGTGCCCGCGAACCCTGGTGTTCGTCTCCAGAAATGGATTGGGGCGGGCACCTTGCCTGGAGAATGGGGCCCTTCGCCCAGGCGGCTCGTGCCGACAACTGTCGGCGCGAGCCGCTTCTCGTTGCGCGTTTTCCATTCCAGCGACTTGAACGCGGCCCTCCGATCGGGGAAAGTACGCTCGGAGAGCGAGGTCTGGCCGTGGCCAACGACGGCTGCGAATCGGTCATCAGACATCGGTCCTTGGCCATGCGAGGTCCTCAATCAAGACGATGCTGGCCGACTCCGAACACGAGAAAGGTTCCCCGATGCTCCAGCTCGGTACCGTCACCTACAACATCGCCAAGGACTGGGACCTCTCGGCCATCTTGAAGACGCTCGAAACCCTGGAATATGGGGGCGTCGAGCTCCGCACGACACACGCCCACGGCGTCGAGGTCGGGCTGGACGAGGCGCGGCGGCGGGAGGTCAAGGCGCGGTTCGCCGATTCGCCGGTCGAACTTGTCGGCCTCGGCAGCGCGTTTGAATACCAATCCACCGATCCGGCCGAGGTTCGTCGGAACATTGAAGGGACCAAGGCGTACATCGAACTGGCGCACGATGTCGGCGCCCCCGGCGTGAAGGTCCGACCGAACGGCATCCCTAAAGGGGCCGACCTGGACACCACCCTCCGCCAGATTGGCAAGGCCCTGCACGAGGTCGGCGCCCATGCCGAAGGGTTCGGCGTTCAAATTCGCGTCGAGGTCCATGGCGGCACGACGATGCTGCTGCCGAACATGGCCAGGATTATGAAATACGCCGACCACCCGAACGTTTACGTCTGCTGGAACTCGAACGACTCGGACGTCGGTCCCGACGGCTCGATCCGCGAGAACTTCCGGCTCGTTGCCGACAAGATCGCCCTGGTCCACATGCGCGATCTCTACCTCGAGAACTACCCCTGGCGCGAGTTGTTCGCGCTGCTGACCGCCAGTGGCTACCAGGGGTTCACCCTCGCCGAGATCGGCGAGAGCCCCGACCCGGAGCGCGTCCTGAAATACTACCGGGCCTTGTGGAAGGCGTACCAGCCCGACGATGCCGACGCCTGATGGCCGGAACCCGCGTCATCGAAGGAACCTCCATCTCCCCGTTGAGGCCGCGGGGTCATTCCTAGATCGGTTTTCGGGAGGGCGAGGCTCCGGCCGAGCCTCCGGGATGGGATGGGTGGCTCGGCCGGAGCCTCGCCCTCCCGGGAAGAATCGTGCGTCGAACTTTTGAATGACCCTGGTTGAGGCCGGGCCGCACTCTTGATCTCGCGCGTGAAGGTGCAACAATGAATTATTCCGTATCGGCCGAGTCGTTTTCCATGCGCGGATGATTCATGCGGTGCGAGAGGCTGATGAAACCGATCCGGCTTGTGTTGGCGACCCTCGTCCTGGTCGGCAACATCGGTTCGTCGCCCACGTTCGGCCATGCCCACACGCGGCCCAGTTCCTCGCACGACACGCATCACACGCATCTCGCCGGCTCCTTGCGCCACACGCATCACCGTCAACTCGACCCCGGTCATGCGCTCTTGGGTTTGCCGGCGGTCCACGATGACGATGACGTCGTCTCCGTCGCCGACTCCGCATTCCACCTCCACGGCGTCTGGCTCGGTATCCCGTTCAGCCTCCCGAACCCCCTGGGACAGGAGGCTAGCCGATCCGGCCTCCTCCCACTCTCGGAGGCTTGCCTGACGCTCTCGACCTGTGTCGATGGATCCCACTTCGGGTCGAGGTCGCCCCTCGGGTCCCACGTCCGGGACTTTGCGTTCCCTCTCCGCGCGCATCTCGGGCCCACCGCGCACGCCCTCCACGCGGTTCTCACTTCCCAACATGGGGCGACTTTACCGTGTGCGCCACGGACGCGATCGGTGATGCTCCGCTGCTAGGTCGTACCCCTCCCCCGCGGAAGCGTTGAAGACTCGGGCCGCCCCTGGTCCGGGTCCGCGCCGACATTCATCATTCTCTATGTCTCGAACCACGCCCGCGCCGCTCGGCCGGCGCCGCACCATCCGTCATGGAACGGGGTCGCGACCCGGATCGCCCGCCGACGCCGCGGCTTGCGGTCGGTGGGGACGGGTGGTCAACTCCCCGTTCGGTGGCCTCTTGCCTGGAGATCCTCATGAGTCGCGTCTTTCGAACCCGCCCACGCCCACTCCGGCTCGCCGGGTGGCTCTCCATGCTGTTCGCGATCCCGCTCCTCGGGGCCGGTTGCGGCCCGCTCTCGCTCCCGGGAATTGGGGGTGGTCAGACCGAGGCCCCGGCCGAAGACGAGCCGGCGACGGTCGCCGTGACCGACTTCAGCGATCACCTTGAACTGTTCATGGAGCATCCCTACCTGATGCGGGGCCGGGGGGCGAAGTTCAACGTCCACCTGACCGTGCTGGAGGACGGCATGCCGATCCGCGCCGGCACGCTGACGATCGTCGCGACGGGGCCGACCGGCGAGTCGGTGACCGTCGAGCAGGAGGCGCCGCGGAGCCCCGGCATCTACGGCCCGACGGTCGCCTTCCCCGAGGCGGGTGATAACGTGATGACGCTGGTCCTTGAGAGCGATCAGGCCGAGGACACGATCCGCGTCCCCGTGACCGTTTACCCTGATGAAGATACGGCGACGAGGGCGGCGGAGGCGGCCGACGACGACGAACCGGAGGGGGCGATCCCGTTCCTGAAGGAGCAGCAGTGGAAGATCGGGCTCGTCACGGAGCCGGTCGCCGAGCGTCGCCTGGTGGAGCGCCTGGTGGTGCCCGGCGAGGTTCGTCCGGCGGCCGGGGCCGAGGCGGTGGTCACGCCACCGATCGCCGGGCGGGTCCTGCCCCCGCCGGGCGGATCGTTCCCCCGGGTCGGGCGGCAGGTCCAGGCCGGCCAGGTGGTCGCCGTCATCGAGCCGCCACTGGCCGGGCCGCCGGGGGTGGCGCTCATGGCCAACCGGGCACAGGTCCAGACGCTGGAGACGGAGCTGACCGTCCGGCAGATGGATGTCGAGGTCGAGATCCAGAAGGCGAAGCTGGAGCTGGATCACGCCCGGGTCGTTCACGCTCGCCTGGCGGCGCTCGCGGCGCGGGATGCCGTCCCAAAGAAGGAGCTCGACCTCGCCGAGCACGAGTTGCATCTCGCCGAGTCTGTCCACGAGGGGAAGCTCCAGCTTCGTCGCCCCTACGAGGAGGCCAGGGCGAAGCTGAATGCGATGCTGCCCCCGGCCGCCGATGTCCCGGCCGAGGCCGGAACGCAGGACGGGTGGTCATCCCCGGCGATGCAGACCGTGCTGCGCTCGCCGCACGCGGGGACCGTCACAGAGGCCCACGCGACCCGGGGCGAGTACGTGGGCGTGACCGAGTCCCTGTTCACGATCATCAACCTGGACCGGGTCTGGATCGAGGCGCGGGTCTCGGAGTTCGACCTGGAGCGGGTCGTCGCGGCCCCGTCCGCCGACTTCACGCTCGCCGCCAGGCCGGGGCGACGCGTCTCGATCCTCGGGTCCGAGGGTGGCTCGCTGATCGACATCGGCTCGGTCGTGGACCCCGACTCGCGCACCGTGCCCGTCCGCTACCAGATCGCCAACTCCGATCACGCGCTGCGAATTGGCCTGTTCGCCGAGGTGGCCATCGAGACCGCACGGGCCGAGCGGGCGATCGCCATCCCCGAGTCGGCCATCGTCGATGAGGACGGACTGCCTATCGCCTACGTGATGCTCGACGGCGAAAGCTTCCAGCGGCGCGACCTGGTCCTTGGTCTTCGCGACGCGGGCTTTGTCGAGGTGACGCAGGGGCTCGAGGAGGGCGAACGCGTGGTCACGGAGGGGGCCTATGCCATCCGCCTGGCCTCGGTCTCGGCGGTCATTCCCGAACACGGCCACACCCATTGACCCGGAAGGAACCCCCATGCTCAACGCGATCATTCGCGGGTCGCTGACCAATCGTGCCGTCGTCCTGTTCCTGGGCGCGATTCTCCTCGTGGTCGGCGGCCATACCGTAGTGACCATGCCGGTGGACGTCTTCCCCGACCTGACGGCGCCGACGGTGACAGTCATCACCGAGGCCCACGGGATGGCCCCCGAGGAGGTGGAGACGCTCCTCACCTTCCCGATTGAGGCGGCCGTCAACGGGGCCTCGGGGGTGCGCCGCGTGCGCTCGGCCACGGCCGTGGGCATCTCGGTTGTCTGGGTCGAGTTCGAGTGGGGCAAGGACATCTACATCGCTCGGCAGATCGTCAGCGAGAAGCTGAGCCTGGTCTCGGGCAGCCTGCCACCGGAGGTCGAGCGGCCGATCCTGGCGCCGATCTCGTCGATCATGGGCGAGGTTCTGTTCCTGTCGCTGACCTCGGACCGGCACAGCGGGATCGAGCTGCGCACGGTGGCCGACACGCGCATCCGCCGTCGACTACTATCGGTGCCCGGCGTCTCGCAAGTGGTCCCCATCGGCGGCGGCGTGAAGCAGTACCAGGTGGTGCTCTCGCCGGAGAAGCTCAAGGCGTACGGGATCGGGGTGGCCGAGGTCGCCGACCGGCTGCGCGAGACGAATCAGAACGTCTCGGCGGGCTTCCTCATCGAGAGGGGGCAGGAGCAGCTCATCCAGGGGATCGGCCGCGTCCGGGGCCCGGCGGACATCGGCGACACGGTGGTGGCGGTGCGCGACGGCGTCCCGATCCGCGTCGGGCAGCTTGGGGTCGTCCAGATCGGCGAGGCGATCAAGCGGGGCGAGGGCTCGGCGGACGCCCGACCGGCGGTGATCCTCGGCGTGCAGAAGCAGCCGGAGACCAACACGCTCGCCCTGACCGAGGCGCTCGACGCCACGCTCGACGAGATCGAGGCCACGCTCCCCGAGGGCATGGAGATTGACCGCGACATCTTCCGCCAGGCCGACTTCATCTCCGTCGCCGTGCGCAACGTCGAGGAGGCGCTGCGCGATGGCGGCATCCTGGTGGTGATCATCGTGCTGCTGTTCCTGGCAAACCTGCGGGCGAGCTTCATCACGCTGCTGGCCATCCCGCTGTCCCTGGTGACGGCGGTGCTGGTGCTCAAGGCGTTCGGGGCGACGATCAATACGATGACGCTCGGCGGCATGGCGATCGCCATCGGCGACCTGGTGGACGACGCGATCATCGATGTCGAGAACGTCGTCCGCCGGTTACGCGAGAACTCTCGACTCCCCGATGGTCAGCGGCGCCACCCGCTCGCGGTCATCTACCACGCGAGCGTCGAGGTCCGCTCGTCGGTCGTCTTCGCCACGCTGATCATCCTGCTGGTGTTCCTGCCGATCTTCTTCCTGGGCGGGGTCGAGGGGCGGATGCTGCGGCCCCTGGGCGTCGCCTACGTCGTGGCGCTGTTCGCCTCGCTGATAGTCAGCCTCACGCTCACTCCGGCACTTTGCTACCTTCTGCTGCCGAAGAGCCGTGCCGTGCTCCTGGGCCGCGAGCCGCTCGTCGTTCGGGGACTGAAATGGTTGTATGCCCGGGTCCTGGGTCCGACGTTGCGGCACCCCTGGGCCGTGCTGGCTCCCGCCCTGGTCCTGCTCGTCGTCGCCGTGGCGGCCATCCCCTTTCTGGGCCGAGCATTCCTTCCGGAGTTCAACGAGGGGGCGCTGACGATCAGCGCGGTGACGCTGCCGGGCACCTCGCTCCCGGAATCGGACAAGCTCGGGCGGGTCGTCGAGCGCGTCCTGCTCGCGCACCCGGAGGTGACCGGGGTCGCACGCCGGACCGGCCGGGCCGAATTGAGCGAGCATGCGCAGGGGGTCGAGGCCGCCGAGTTGGACGTGTCGTTCGAACTCCCCGAGGGCCGCACCAAGAAGGCGTTCCTGGCCGAGTTGCGTCGCGACTTCACGACGGTGCCGGGGATGAGCATCGTTATCGGCCAGCCGATCTCACACCGAATCGACCACATGCTCTCGGGCACCCGCGCCAACGTCGCCGTGAAGATCTTCGGCGAGGACCTGTACAAGCTGCGGACCCTGGCCGAGGACGTCCGGCGGGAGATGGCGGAGGTCACCGGCGTGGTGGACCTGGCCGTCGAGCAGCAAATGGACATCCCCATCGTGAAGGTCCGCTTCGACCGGCCAACGATCGCGCGGCACGGCCTGACGGTGACGGACGTCGCCGGGGCGGTCGATACCGCGTTCCGGGGGCAGGTCGTCTCGCAGGTCCTCGAAGGTCGCTACGCCTTCGACCTCGTCGTCCGGGTCGGCGAACCTAAGGCGATCGATCGGGAGGCGATCGCGAACCTGCCGGTGGACACGCCCGGCGGGGCGAAGGTTCCGCTCAAGGCGCTGGCGAGCATCGTTCGGAGCACCGGCCCGAACCAGATCAGCCGCGAGAACGTCCAGCGCAAGATCGTGGTGATGTGCAACGTGGCCGGTCGCGACGTGATCGGCGTGGTCGAGGATATCCGCGACCGGGTCGCGTCCCGCGTGCCGATCGGCCGGGGCCAGTACCAGGGGTACTACGTCGAGTACGGTGGGCAGTTCGAGAGTGCCCAGGAGACCACGCGGCTTCTGACCTTGCTGGGCATTGCGGTCATCATCGGTATCGGCTTCCTGCTGAACGTGGCCTTCGGCTCGGCGCGGGACGCTCTGCTGGTGATGGTCAACCTCCCGCTGGCGCTCATCGGCGGCGTGGTAGGCGTCTATCTCTCGGGGTGCGTGCTGTCGGTCGCTTCGCTGATCGGGTTCATCACCCTGTTCGGCCTCGCAACGCGCAACGGCATCATGATGGTTTCGCACATCCGCCACCTCCAGCAATACGAGGGTGTTGCCAGTCTGCCCGAGGCGGTCTACCTCGGGGCGATGGAGCGGCTGGCCCCGATCCTGATGACGGCCTTGACCGCCGGACTGGCGCTGATCCCGCTGGCGTTGGGCGGGGACAAGCCGGGCAGCGAGATCCAGGCCCCGATGGCGCTGGTGATCCTCTGCGGCCTGACGACCTCGACGGCGCTGAACATGTTCGTGGTCCCGGCCCTCTACCTGCGGTTTGGCCGACCGGCCCCCCCGCATGGAGACGACGAAAGGCCGATCGCCGAGCTTCGCAGTGGCGCGGCGATCGCGGGTGGGCACGCCTTTTGAACCCGTCCCGTAACGCAGGAGAACGGTCCTTAAGGGTCGAAGAGATCACGCCGCGGCCCGGATCGCCCCGGCGGTTCGTTACTCGGGCAGCGCCTCCCCGCGCGTCTCGGGCGCCAGGGCGATCACCACGAGCCCGACCAGGAAGAGGCTGGAGGTCGCGACGACCGAATCACGGAGGCCGAACCGCGCGCCGAGGTCTCCGCGCACCAGCAGCATCACCGCGCCCAGGAGCCGGCCTACGTTGAAGCAGAAGCTCGTCCCGGTTGCGCAGGCGGGTGGGGAACAGCTCGGGGAAGTAGATCGCGTAGCCGGCGTGAAGTCCGACCACGACGGTGGCCATCACCGGCAGCATCACGAGGGCCTGGCCGTAGGTTTCGACAAGGAGAAAGGTCGCCGGGGCGAGCACCATCGCCGCGATCTGATACGCCGCGAACGTGGCCCGACGGCCGAACCGGTTCGCCAGCGGAGCGAACGCGAGCAAGCCCGGCAGGCAACCGAAGTTCATCAGCAGGAACGCGAAACTCGCCCGCTCGGCGCGAACATCCGGCGGGACGTCCGTGCTGACCTCGCGGACGAGTTCTGGCCCCCAGACGTATGTGCCCCAGTAGGTCGCCAGCCCCACGGCCGCCAGGCTCATGCCGAGCCAGGCCCGCCCTCGCCAGCGACGATCGCCGAGCAACTCACCGAGGCTGCCGAATCGACCCCCGGAACCCAACGCGACAGCCTGTTCCCGGCCGGCGCCGGGCCTCCACCCATCCCTCGGGCTCTCTTAGGCTCATCCGGATCAGGAGAGTCAGAAGCGCCGGCACCAGTCCGATCAGGAAGCCGGTGCGCCAGTCTCCGGGTTGAGTCAGGATCATCCCGGTGACGGCCGCCAGGGCGCCGCCGGCCACACTGGTGGCATGAAACGCCGCGCCCGCCAGCGCTCGGGACCGTCCTGGAAACGTCTCGGCGATCAGGGCCGCGGCCACCGCCCATTCGCCACCGGTCCCGAGCGCGACCAGGAACCGCAGGGCGTCGATCTGCCAGGCTGTTTGCGCGAAGGCGGTCAGGGCCGAGAACGCGGAATACGTCAGGATCGTCAGGGCCATCGTACGGACCCGACCGATCCGGTCGCCGAGCATGCCGAAGCCCAGGCCGCCAATCGCCCCACCCACCAGGAAAAGGGCCAACGCCACGTTGCCGTGCCACTCGATTGCCCGGGAAACGGCTGAATCGGGGGTGATCTCGGCGGCCGAGTATCCGAGCACCTCGGCCAGAGCCGGTGTCTTGAAGATCGAGAAGAGCTGGCCCTCGTAGACGTCGAAGACCCAGCCGGCCGACGCGATGACGAACACGAGCCAGTGGTATCCAGAGATGCGCCGGATGGGTGACAACGCCGTCTCGGCCGTCGGTTGCTCGCCCGTCATGAGTCGTCGCCTCGTCGTCTTGATTGAGAAGCCCGCACGGCCAAGGACCAATGTCCGATGATCATTCGCAGCCGTCGACGATCCGTTTCCTGTCATCTGGAACCAGTGGGCAGTGGGCAGTGGAGTTCTGGAATCCGTTTCCTGTCATCTGGAACCAGTGGGCAGTGGAGTTCTGGAATCGGTGATCGGCCCTCGGTCATCAGCCCTCGGTCTTCAGTCCATCGGCCTTCGGTCATCGGCCCTCGGTCATTAGTCCAATTCCATTGTCCGGGCTGGACTCAATAGATCAGGGCAGCAAGGGATCGGGTCGCCGAAGGCCCCAACGGGCGGGGCGAAAGCCCTCGGCATAGGTCGTCCCACACTGGAAGCCGCGGAGGCGGGCCAGGGCCTCGGCCATCTCGGCCAGGGCCGAGATCCCGCCGTCCGCCCGTGCGAGCTGACTGGCGTGGCAGGAGAGCATCCGGCGTTTGGTCGGCATGGTGTCGGTGACGTCCACGAAGTGGGTCGGATCGAAGTTCAGGCCCGCGACATTGTCCATGAACAGGACCGCCGGGGGCCGGTCGAGCGGCGGGCGGTCCGTGCGCTGGCCGGGGGACGCCGACAGCCAGGCCGCCTGGGTCGCGAGTTCGCCGACGGCCCGATGGTCGGCATGGTAGTCGTCGGGACCATGGGTCAGGACCAGCTCGGGTCGCACGTCCCGGAACATGTCGAGGAATCGACACCGCAGCTCGGGAGTGTCACGAACCTCGGAATCGCCACAGCCAAGCATCGTGATCCCCGCGCCGAGCAGGTCAGCGGCCTGACGGGACTCCTCGGCCCGGGTCGCCGCGAGGGCCTCCGGATCACCGGCGCCACCCCGATCACCCCGGCAGACGATCGCCAGGTGAACCACACACTCCTCCTGGAGAAAGCGGGCCAGGGTCCCGGCACAGAGCAGTTCGATGTCGTCCGGGTGGGCGCCTATGGCCAGGACGCGCTGGGGGAGGGACCGCCGATGGTTCATCGCAGCGCCACCTCGGCCGGCTCGGCGACGTGATCCGCCACCGTCAACGTGGCATCGGGATGGCGTTGTAGGAACGATGCGGGGCAACGCGCCGTGACCGGCCCGTGGAGCGCCTGGCGGACGACCCCACGCTGCCAGGGACGGTTCGCGTACATGTGGAGCCGCCGCGATGCCAGGATCTCCCGCATCCCCACCGTCACGGCCTGCCGGGGGATCAGGTCGAGGGCACAGGACAGGTTCACCGCCATGTGCGCCCGCGACTCCGGCGCGATGGCGAGCACCCGGGTCGTCCGGGTCGCGAACTCCTCGACATCGACATCCTCGGGTTCGTTGAACGCGAGGTGCCCATTGAGGCCGATCCCCCCGAAGCACACGTCGACGCCCCCACGTTCGGCGAGCTGACCGGCCAGCCGTTCCGGCCGGTCCGGGGCCGGAAAGATGCGGTTCTCGACCGGGAAATTCGCCGTCGCGGGCAGGCGATCGTAGAAGGCCCGGTTCATGAACCCCCGGAAGCTGAGCGGGTGGGCGGGATCGATAAGGCGGCCGTCCGGGCCGAGAAACTCGTCCATGTTGACGAACGTCACCCGCGAGCAATCCAGCCGCTCGTCGGCGATGATCCGGGCCAGGTGGGCGTACTGACCGACCGGGCCGACCGGCACGATGAGGCAGGTCGGCCGGCCGTCGCGGTTGTTGGCACGGATCAGGTCGGCCATCGTGGTGGCCATGTCCAGTGCGAGGTCCTCCGCGTCTCCCCGGATGCGAACCGTCACCGGCGATCCCCGGCCGAGGTCCTCACGCGGGATCGCCATCAAGGCGAGGAGTTCCATCGGCCAGGGTCCTCCCGTTCGATCGTTCAGGCCGTCGATCCCGTTTCAGAAATCGACCTGGTACTTCTCGGTCATGGCGCGTCGCATGTCGGCGATC
Organism: uncultured Isosphaeraceae bacterium; assembly: GCA_963779675.1. GTDB lineage: Bacteria > Planctomycetota > Planctomycetia > Isosphaerales > Isosphaeraceae > CAVZZM01. The sequence goes on along the minus strand of CAVZZM010000003.1, from coordinate 790,567 downwards.
GTTGTGTCGAGAACCTGCCAGCGTTGCGTGAGGCTGACGCCGAGCGCCGCGTCTCCCTGTCGCTTCAACACCGCCTGATCGTATGATGTGCTGTTGGCGGAGTAGTAACCGTAACCGCCATAGGCATAGCCGCCGTATCCGTTGGGCTGCCCGGCCAGCTCGTACTTCCGCCCCGCGACGCTGCCGGTGATTCCCATCGACATCTCGCGGAGCGTCCGGGCGACCTTGCTACCCCAGTCGAGCAGGTCCTTGTCGACACCCAGGATCGGCAATTCCTCCATCTGCTTGGCGTAGCGATCGTACCAGGTCTTCGCGCTCGAATAGTTCGTGAACTTCTGACTCTTCAGACCATCGAGCAGGTCCGTCACCGAGCGGAAGTATTGCTGCGACGCCTTGACGATGTCCGCCTTCTCCGGCGGTGCGGGCGCGGCGGGCGTGGGCTGGTCGGCCCGCGGCGGGGGCGTGTTGCCCAGGGATTCATATCGAGGGGTCAGCTCGGGAGGACGGCCCAGGCTGAGGATCTTCGCGACCGACTCCGCCGAGAGCCGCCCCGAAAGCTCGACCGTCTTGCCGTCCACCTGGGGCGTCCAGGTGTCGAGTTCCGGGAGGCTGGTCCCGTAGTTGTCGAGCAAGGTCAGGAGGATGTCCTTCATCACAATCGTGGCGTAGTCGACCGGAAGGTCGAAATCGACCCGGAGCGTCCCGGTGATGTTCTGGGTCACGTCGATCTGGAGAAAGGCCGACTTCGCGCTCGCCAGCCGCGCGGCGAGGAGCTTCGGGTCGAGCTTGGCGCTCGCGACCCCCTTGATCGTGTTCAGCCAGGGCTCGGCCAGCTGAGGAGCGACGGCACCGTTAAGGTCGATGGCGACGACGATCTGAGAACCTTTCTCGGCGCGGTAGACCGCCTGATCGGCGAACGCCGGCGGGGCCTTCCGGGGCTGGATGACCACTTGCCGCAGCCAGTTCCCCAGCTTCTGTCGTTCGGCCGGGGCCGCGAAACCGACCGTGTTCGGGGGCAGGCTGAACAGATAGAACCCCCTCGGCGTCCAGGTGGCCTTGGTGTTCTGAACGCTCTCGACGAAGCCACCTTCCCGGGCGGCGAGCGTTTCCAGGTCGGGCAGGGCCTCGCGAACCTCGACCAGGCCAACCTTCCAGTTCTCCTGAAAGGTGAAGAGATCGAAGTTCGCCGACACGACCGCCTTCGTGTCGTCGGGACTGAGCCAGAGGCTCTGGGACGTACGGCTGGCGGCCTTCGATCGCCAGTCCTCACGTTGCCCGAGCGGGCTGTTTAACAGGCCATCGACATCCACCAGCAAGATTAGGTTGGCGCCCTGCGGAACCCTCTTCAACAGATCCTCGAACTTCAAGCCTGAGTTCTGAGCCCGAATGGTCGGGCCGGGCACAAGACACACGAGGGCCAGCAGGGTGGCCGCGGACATCCAGCGACGATGTCGACTCATGGGGTTCTGCCTTTCCGGTCGGTGTCGATTCGATGAAATCAGGGCAATCGAGATGCCCGGGCGGATTTGGTCCCAGCATCGATCGGAACCAGGGTACGGCATCGACGCTCTGGTTGCGAGAGGGCCCAGGGGAAGGAGATCACGCGACACCCGATCGTCGTCAGACGGGCGCCCTTCGGTTCGCGTCTCCACCGAAATCGCCGCAGGAGCGCGGATGGCCAGAACGACGCAACAGGGCTCGTCAGTCGGGAATTCACCCAGCGACGATTCGGCTTGCGGTTTTGCCTACAAAATTGTATGCTCCAGCTGTGGTGCGCCCGGATGCGGCGACAGGATCTCGCGCTCAGGCTTCGAGGGCCGATTCGTTCCGGAGAACCCTTGAATAAAGCGAACACATGTCGATAACTATTCGAATCAGCAAGTCTGCCCATGCGACCCTCCGCCGACTGTCGGAGCAGGCTGACGAGCCGATGACCGAACTGCTGGACAGGGCGATCGAGGCATACCGCAGGCACCTCTTCCTCGAGGGCCTCAATGCCGACTTCGCCGCCTTGAGGAACGACCCGGTCGTGTGGGCGGACGAGCAAGCCGAACGGGCGGAGTGGGACGCCACCCTGGCCGACGGCCTTGATTGAGGTCAAAAATCCGTGGCGAACGCACCCTTGAGGCAGGTCGTTCGGGGGGACATCTGGGATGCGGACCTGGAGCCGGTTCGGGGGCATGAACAGGGGGGCCGGCGCCCCGTGCTGGTTGTCTCGGTCGATCCGTTCAACCAGGGGCCGGCCGGGCTGGTGATCGTCATCCCGCTATCCACCAGGGACAAGGGGGTCCGATCCCAGGTTCCGATTGATCCCCCGGAGGGGGGGCTCTCGGCTCGCAGCTTTGCCAAGTGTGAGGCGATCCGCTCAATCGCCGTCGATCGGTTGAGCCGGCGTCGGGGGACGGTCGGCCCCGTCGTGATGGCCGAGGTGGAAGATCGCTTGAGGATGCTGCTCAACCTCTGACCCGAACGTTCCGTTATGCGGGGTGCCCGTGATAACGTTGTGAGGCGGTCCGCGCGATCCGATCGGTCTCGGACGATTCGATTGCTGGCGACCTGCCTCGAGATCAATCGGCACCAGACTCCTGCACCGCCTGTTGCATTAGGGCCGCCGTGCGAGCCTTTGAACCGGTATTGTCAGGATGCCGGCCGGTCCGCGTCTCCGTCGAAGTAGCCGCAGGCGCGCAGGTGCTCGACGCTGCGGCGGATGCGCTCCTGGCGGCCTTCGAGGCCCGGCTCGTCCTCCCCCTGGATGCCCTCGATCTCGATCGTGTACGGGCCGGCGAAGCCGATGGGGTCGAGGACCTCCCGGATGCGGCGGAAGTCGACCGCGCCGCCGTCGCCGACGGCGGGGAAGTACCAGTCCTGGTAGCCGCCCCGGTTGTCCTTGAGGTGGACGTTGCTCACGAGCGGGGCAACCTTCCTCAGCTCGTCCACCGGGTCCACCCCTTCGTTGTAGAAGGCGATGTTGCCGGTGTCGAAGTTCAGGCGGACGTGCGGGTGGTTGACCTCGTCCATCAGCCGGAGCATGGCCTCGGCGTTCTGGGTCGGCCCCTTGTGAGTTTCCAGGGCGACGACGACGCCGACCGACCCGGCGGTGTCGCCGATGCGACGGAGGTTCGCCACGACCGTCCGGCGCTGGGCATCGTCCTCGGGCTGTCCCGCCCCGGAGACGACCAGCGGCACGTCGAACCAGCGTTTCGCGAACCGGATGCGGCGCTCGGTCAGCTCGACCCCCTCGTCGGTCCGGATGTCGCCGCCGCCGACGTTGCAGCCGCTAGCCTTGACGCCGTGTTTCGCCATCAGGTCGACGAACGCCCGGGCGGTGGCGTCGTCGGCCTTCTCGGTAACGACGGCGTCTTCGGGGATCACCAGGCCACCCAGATTGTGGCCGCGCAGCGCCAGTTCCAGGTGCTGGATTCCGGTCGCGCGGATCCGCTCCACGGCGGTCCTGACCCCGGCGGCCCCGTAGCAATTCGAGAAGCAACTGACAATTCGATTCATCGCGGCGGTTCCGTCTCAGCATCAGGGACAATCGGATCAAGCGCCACGGGAACGTCGGCCGTCGGGTCGACGATCCGCAGGGCGCGGCGCCCGGAAAGGACATCGGCGAGGACCTGACCGCAGACCTCGCCCCGCCAGCCCTGCGTGAGTTGGGGCCGGTTCGACTCGGGCATGCCGGCGGCGTGCCAGCGGACAAGCTCCTTCAGGTCGGCCGAGGAGCCGACCAGGGAGGCCGACACATGCCGCTCGGTGCAGACCTGGTTGAGCGTGGCATTCAGAAGGTTGATGACCATCGACAGCCCCGGCCCCTCCTCGAAGCGCTCGTTGTGACGGGGCAGGGCGTCCTCGGGCACGAGCTGGGCCTCGGCGATGATGTCGAGCACCTCTCGGGAGCGGGCGAGCAGATGACCGCGCTGGAAGTCGCGCAGGGCCTCCAGGTCGCGCTTGCTGGCCGGCTCGCGCTTGGCGATGGCGACCAGGAGGTCGTCCCGCATCACCTGTCGGATCGGGCGGTCCTGCGTCCGGGCGATCTTTTGCCGCCACTCGTACAGGCGGCGGGCCGACTCCAGACCGCGTCGACTGAGCTGGTGAAGACCGGGCAGGCGCCGCCAGCGGTCTTCCTCGGCGCGGGCCTCGACGATCGCAACCCGTCCGCGGTACTCGGCATCGGCCCAGTCGAGCCGGTTCCACTCAGCCAGCCGGGCGGTGATCCGGTCGGCCATCTCCAGCAAGTGCCGCACGTCGTCGAGCGCGTAGCGAAGCTGACTGGAACTCAGGGGCGCCGTCGCCAGTCGGTCCGGGTCTCACCGCCGGCCAGCGTGATCCCCAATTCCTGCCGCACGAGGTTCCCCAGCGAGATCGGATACCCGTATCCCACCAGCGCCGCGGAGAGCTGCACATCGACGACCCGCTCGGGCAGCCGGCCGTTCTGAAGGTGACAGATCCGCAGGTCTTCGCCCGCGGCGTGCATGACGACCTCGATCGACGGGTCGGTCACGACGTCCCAGAATGGGGAGATGTCGGGGATCGCCAGCGGGTCGATGGTCGTGAGCCGTTCCGTCGTGGCGACCTGGATCAGACAAAGGACCGGCTCGAAAGTCCCCTCCGAGACGAACTCCGTATCGAAGCCGAACCGCCCCGCCACGCGAAGGTGGTCGACCAGTTCCAGTAGGCCCTCACGAGTCGAGATCGGGGGGCGGTTCTCGGCGGAATAATCCAGCATCTCGATCCATGTTCACGGACCGCACGGTAGTTTGGTTGGGTGGCCGGGGCAAAGTCTTCGTGCCCCGGGGCTGAGGACGGCACCACCGCCCGGGGCACGAAGACTTTGCCCCGGCCACCCCGACATTCCCGGAGAGTCACTTCTTGAGTTGCGGCGCCCGGGGCACGAAGACTTTGCCCCGGCCACCCCTCCGTGAGCCGAGCATTGTTGTACAGACAGGAGGCCCGCTTCGGTTTCGGTCGCGTCGGAACGTATTATCCCGGCCACCTCATTGAGCCGCAAGGGCTTGTGACGATCAAATGCGATCCCATCGCTCGCAGCCTCCATTGGCCCTCGACCAGCGTTCATCGGCCATTGACCCTCGACCATTGTCCCTCGGCCATTGTCCCTCGGCCCTCGGCGCTCAGAAGTTCTCCAGGAAAAAGGTGGATTGCTCGGTGTGGTCGCGAGCATAACAGGGTAAGCGGGACGACGGTCGAAGGTGAGGGAACTCGATGGCGAACGGGGACACGGCGGAGGTCTTGCGCCACATCCAAACCCTCTTCGGGGTGGGTTCAGTCGCCGGGATGACGGATGCCCAGTTGCTGGAGCGGTTTGCAACGCAACGGGACAACCAGGCCGCCGCCGAGGCGACCTTCGAGGCGCTGGTGATCCGGCACGGACCGATGGTGCTGGGCATTTGCCGCGACGTGCTACGGGACCACCAGGCCGCCGAGGATGCGTTTCAGGCCACGTTTCTAGTGCTGGTTCGCAAGGCCGGCACCATCTGGGTTCACGACTCGCTGGGCCGCTGGCTCGCCGGGGTCGCCCGTCGGGCGGCGCTCCGCGTCCGTTCGGAGACCGACAAGCATACGCCGACGGTCGTGTTGGCCCCGGATCTCGACCCGGTCGCGCCCCCGGCGGTCGAGTCGTGTGAGCGGAGTGAGCTTCGTCAGGCCATTCGCGAGGAGCTTGCCCGGCTTCCCGAGCGTTATCGGGCACCTCTCGCGCTGTGCTATCTCGACGGATTGACTCACGAGCAGACCGCCGCGCGGCTGAACTGTCCGGTCGGGACGGTCCGGAGCCGCCTGGCGCGGGGCCGGGACCGCCTGCGAGGCCGTCTCGAACGTCGCGGCCTCGCCCCGCTGGCGGGCGCATTTGGAATCGGTTGGGGCGACGGGACCGTCTCGGCGGCGGTTTCCCGTGCCTTGCAAATAACGACAGTGAGGGCCGCGTGGGCGTTCACCAACAGGGCAGGAGGAGTGGCGACCGCCGCCGGGTCGGTCTCGGCGGCAGTCGCCACGCTGGCGGAAGGAGTGTTGACGGCGATGTGGATCACGAAACTCAAGTTGATCGGAACGGGGATCGCGGCGCTGGGGGTCCTGACCGGCGGCGCCGGTGCCCTGGCCTGGCAAGCCGACGGCGAGATCGCGAACGGTCCCGGGACGGAGGCCGTCTTCGCGCAGCGGTCGTCCGATGGGACGAGGCCGGGGCGGCCCGAGCCCTCACGTCCCATCTCCGAGGTGGCGGTCCCACCCGAGGGGCCTTTCGCCGATCTCCTCGATCGACAGGTTCCCGACCTCGCGACGGCTGGACAGGGCCGGGGCATGCCGGGGGCCGCCCCGGCACGCTCGCCACGCGAGCTGGAGGTGAGGCTGAAACTGGCGAAGGATCGAGCGAAACTCGTGCATGCCATGGTGGAAAACGCCACGGCGCCGCCCACCGAGGCGCTCGACGCAACCGGGATGGTCTCGATCCTCGAAGCCCAGATCGAGGACCAGGTCGACGCCACCCGGGACGAGGTCGACTGGCTCAAGGCCCTGCGTGACGCGGAACGGGCCGAGACGAAGGTCACGCAGGGGCAAAAGATTCTTGCCATGTCCCGCCTCGCGAAGCTTCAGGAAATGGCGAATCGCGGAGTGGGTGTCGAATCGGACGTCGAGGCGGCAAAGGCCGAGGTTGCGATCGCGGACGCGCGAATCGAGCTCGCCGAGGCCGAGGCCCGTCAGGTCGAGGTCCGGCTCGAGCAGGCGGAACGGCGATTCGGCATGCTCACGAACCTGAAAACGAAGATCGACGATCACCCGGCCCCGTCGAGCGAGACGCCACGCAAACCCGCCTCCTCCGACGCCCAGCCCGCCCGCCCTGACCCGACCAGCCCCATGGCCTGGCTCCGTTCGCGGCGGCGACAAACCGCTCCCGACAAGGGGCCGTGCTCAAGGAAATGGAGGACCACGCCGATCCCGTCTCGCTGCGCCTGATCTCCAGCAGTGAGGGGCTTTCCGCAATTCGACAGAACACTCGGGGGCTCGGTCTCGATAGTGAACGATGCGGGGCGGTGCACCGCGATACCGCCCGGCTCATTGGCAACACGGACCACAAGTGACAGATTTGACGGTCGTGCCGGCTGGGCCGTCCGCGAGAGCGGCGTAAAACGAACCCAACACGTCCCGCCGAACAAACTCCACGAACGATCCGGCGTCCGGTCACGACGCCGAGCGCGGCGGTTTGTTCGACGCAATCGGCTCTTTCCATAACGATTTACGACGGATTTCCGAACGAAGCCAATGACGGTCTGGGAAGGGGGGTTTCGCCCGCGCTCTCCACCCATGACTCAAGGGACGTTCCGGGTGCCAGGAATGCCCCGGTGATCGGGTTCCGACGAGTCGGGGCTCGCTCAACGGGCCCTGAACCGCACGTTCTCGATCCCCGCCTCCCGGACGCCATCCATGACCTTGTCCACGTCCGAGAAGCGAACCGACGGCCGGGCCTCGATGAGGACCGAGGTTCCGGGGTGGTCGGCGACGGCCTGCTTGAGGGCCTTGCTCAGCTCCTCGAAGTTGATCGCCTTGCCCTCCAGGGCGTATTTGGCCTCGCCTCGCAGGGTGATGGTGAGGGTCGGGCCGGCCTTTGCCTCCGTTTCGTCGCGGTCGCTCGGAGCGGTTAGAGAACCCAGATCGGCATCGGGCGGCGCGAACTCCGAACCCTCGCGGACGGCGAAGAAGCCGAAGGTCCGCTCCAGCAGGTTGACCGTGCCGGCGAGGGCGCCCTTGCCTTCGGTCCAGAGGCGGGCGTCGTACTCCTGACGGCTGCGGGGGAACTCGATCGCGAAGGCGACGTGGTTCGGGGCGTCGGGCTGCACCTGGCCGGCGACCCGGTAACTGGTGCCCGTCTGGTCGGAACGAAACCGGCCGTTGACGACCCCCTCGTCGTTCACCTCAAGGTCGAGCACCCCCGACCACCGGCCATCCCCGACCAGGCGATACCGGCCGTTGAAGTCGTTGGAGACCACCTTGCTGCCCGCCGAGGGCCGGCCGGGCGGAGAGGCACCATCAAGCGGCGACGCCGACAGCGTGTAGAGCGTCACCTCGCCCACCGGCTCAAGTCTCGGCCCCGCGCCGCCCTCGGTGGTGAAACGGATGTCTCCCCCGTGGCCCTCCGGGACGACCTGGCCGGTGTCGAGGTCGAACTGGAAGCCGTCAAAGAGCACGATCTGCCGCCCCCGCGACAGGATCGAGGTCGCCGGGCCGGCCTCGAAGGTCGCGTAACGCTCGATCAGCAGCACCGGGATCGGATCGCCCTGGCCGGTCGGCGGCTTGCGCAGGGAGCCGGCGACGAGCAGCTTGGACGGGTTGCCCTGGTCCGTCTCGGCGATGACCAGCCCCGTCCGGATGCCCTCCAGTACGGGCGGCAGGGTGCCGAGGTCCTCGTAGGACAGCGACTTGCGAGACCGGGCCTCCGGGCTGTCGGGCAAGTCGGCCAGCGCCCGGCCTTCGAGGCGGTCGAACTCATCGGCCCGGACGTTTGCGGGAAGGATCGCGACCAGTGCGATCGCAAGCATGCGTCGAGACATCAGCGGGTCCTCATTCCTGGCGAGTGGTGAACATTCCCGGCGAATTTCCCTGCTCTACCTTGCCGCAACAGGGTGCCGTGTCGCAAGGATGGGAACCTCGACGGGTGGATTTCAAGCCTCGCGCGCGGCTGTCGCGTCGGTTGACCTTAAGCCGAAGGGATTCGTAGCATGAATCCCGATGGAACGCGACCGTGACCGCCTGAAAACCCACCCCTGAACCGAGGACTTCCCATGCTGCTCCATTACGACGATGTCGGACCGGGCCCGTGGTGGTGCTGCTGCACGGTTTCCCGTTCAACAACACGATGTGGAACCACCAGAAGAACACGGTTGGAGGGGTTTACCGGATGATCGCGCCGGACCTGAGAGGCCACGGCGGTTCGATCGCGCCCGACGAACCCGTCTATTCGGTCGATGCGATGGCCGACGACGTGGTCGAGACGATCGAGTCGATCGGGATCGAGGGGCCGGTGGTCCTGGGTGGGCTGTCGATGGGCGGTTATGTCGCGCTGTCGATCGCGGTCCGCTACCCGACCCGCCTGCGAGGGTTGATGCTGCTGGACACCCGGGCCGGGGCCGACTTCCCCGAGGCGCGACAGAACCGACTGGACCTGGTCCAGAAGGTCGAGGAGGCCCGCAGCCCGTTCCCGGCGATCCAGGGGATGCTGCCGAAGCTGTTCTCCCCGAAGACGCGCGAACGCCAACCGAACCTGATCCACCGGATGGAGAAACAGATGTCGCGGACGCCGGCCCACTCCGTCGCGGCGACCCTGCGCGGCCTCGCCGAACGGCCAGACCGCACCGACGACCTGCCCGGGATCGCCGTGCCGACACTCGTCGTCGTGGGGACCGATGACGCCCTGACCCCGCCCGAGGAGGCCCGCTCGATGGCCACGGCGATCCCGGGTGCTCGGCTCGTCGTGGTCCCCGACGCCGGCCACCTCGCGCCGGTCGAGAACCCGTCGACGGTCAACGACGCCATCCTGGCGTTTCTCAAGGAGATCGGTTGAGGGTCAGTGCCATTCCCGGATTCATTTTCGGGGAATGACCCGGTCGGTCGCGAGGGCCGTCTGTCACCGACCCGGACGGCTCGGGTATGATGTTCGAGGCGCGAGGCGAGGCGCCGAAACGTCCTGGACGATCCGAGCGAGGTCCGCGCGATGCCCTGGGTTCCCCATCTGATGGTCCTGGACGACGATCCCCGCGTCCTGGACTCGCTCGTCCCCAGCTTCGTTCATCAGCTCGCCCGCGGGATTGGCGCGAGCCGGCCGGTGTCGGAGGCGCTCCGTCGAGGCGCGGCAACGGCCGGCGAACCTGGCCCGGTCCAGGTGAAGGTCACCGCGCACGGGTACGACAGCGATCGTCTGGGCTCGTACCGATACCGCACGCCCCACCGGGTTCACCTGCATCTCGTGCGCGAGCGGGCCGGGAAGTTCGACCTGGCCCGTCGGCTGCTGAACGACCAGCTTTTCGCCGTCGTCGTCTCCGACCTGCGCTTCTCCGACGACGCGGGCGGCCAGCGCGCCGGACAGTTCTTTGTCGACGAGGTCGAGCGGGTCCATCCGGAGGCCCAGGGCCTGCTCTACTCGGCGTACCCGAAGCCCGAAGGGTTCCCCGCCGAGCGGTTCGTTCGCAAGGGGGGAGAAGCCTCCGGCGAGCCGGCGCTGGCCGACGTGGTGGTCAGGGCCCTCGAACGTTACCTGACCGATCGGGCCGTGGCCGCCTTCGTCAGCTCGATCGGCGACCAGGGGCTCATCTATCAGTCCGAGGCCTTCGGCACGACGCTCGCGCAGGTCTTCGGCCTGGCGCGGTTGCTGACCGCGCCGACCGGCGCGGCGACGGCACCGGGTCGGATGCGACGGCCGCTCTCGTGCGTCCTGCTCGACGGCGAGAGTGGCACCGGCAAGCGCGGGCTGGCGAACCTGTTCCACGCGGCCTCCGACCGCCGCAAGTTTCCGATGGCGATCGCCTCATGCAACGAGCTGACCAACGAGACGCTCCTGCGCAGCATCCTGTTCGGCCACAAGCGGGGCGCGTTCACCGACGCGAGGGAGGACCGCCCGGGGCTCGTCTCCGCCGCGGGCAAGGGGATGCTTCTACTCGACGACTTCCACCGGCTGCCCCCGTCGTGCTCGGCCATCCTCCACTCGTTCCTCGAAGACGGCGAGTACAGCCGGCTCGGTGAGGAGGAGACCCGACGGCAGGCCGAGTGCGCCGTGGTGCTGACCGTTGAGAGCGGCCCCTGGGCCGAGCGTCGCCGTTCCGGTGAGCTGCCCCTGGCGTTCCTGGCCCGCGTCGAGCGCCTGCCGATCGAGGTGCCACCGCTACGCATGCGTCCCGACGACATCGAGGCCCAGGCCCTCTGGTTGACCCGCGCCGTCGCCGCCGAGGTCGGGGCGGACCTGGAGCTCTCCGACGACGCCCTGGAACGCCTCAAGGTCCAGCCGTTCGCCGAAAGCAACAGCCGAGAGTTGCGTAACCTTATCGAGCGGGCCGTCTTCCGTCACTACCGGGAAACCGACGTCCTGGAGTGGGCGCACCTCGAACCGTTCCTGAACCCGACCGAGCCGGCGCCGGACGCCACGACCTCGACGGCGCGACCACGGCCACCCCTCCCTCGACCGCCCCGCCCGTGCCGACGCCGGCCCTGAACGACTGGCAGAAGCGATTGCGGGCGCTTGCGGCCAAGGTGGTGGCGAAGGAGACGGGCGTCTCCGACGAGGACGCCCAGCAATCCGTCGCGACCCTGTTCGACAGCACGCTTCCCCCGGTCTGGGACGCCATCGAGCGGGCACGCACCGCGACCCCCACCTCCCCCGACATCCCCTTGCCGGCCTGGGAGGCCCTCTGGCGCTGCTTCGCCGTGTACTGGCTCGGCGGCCCCAGCCCGGCCGAGAAGGTCCTGGGCATCCCGGCCAACACCCTGCGGCAGTGGATCAACGATCGCGAGTCCCGTTGAGCGACCCGAGCCCCTGGCTCTCGGCACGGGTTTTTCAAGGCGTGTGAGCTGTGGGCGGCCTCTCCTCGTCAGTTGACGACCCCGACGACTTTACCGGAGGATTTGCCATGCCGATCCAGATCGACAACGTCTTGCAGCTCGGGATCGGCTGGGAGGTCTCGTTCCGACCCGCGGACGAAGGGGAGGCCCTCGCCGGCATCCTCTCCGGCCACGGCCTACGCGTCGTCTCGGTGCGTCAGGAGCACCAGCCGGGAGGCGAGGTCGGACAGCTCGAATGCGAGCGCCCCGGTGGCGAGCTGTCCCGGCAACAGCTCATCGACCTCCTCGACAACAACGACCGGATCGATCTGAGCACCCTCCCAGGCAGCATGGCCGACGGCCGCGCGGACGTGCATGAGCAGTAATTGGGTTCGACCCGGAACAACCCGATGAAGGGGGGCGTCCTCAAGACACGATCGCCGGATCGTCGCGCGTCAGATTGAAGATCCGGCGGAGATAGTCGTTCAACGCGGTGCGACCCGCCGCATCGATCGGCCCTCGGAACGCCAGGTAGCCGTCCGGGCGGACGAGCAGGGTGGTCGGGGCCGTCGCGCCGAAGCGGCGATGGAGGGAACCGGAGGGATCGCCGAGCAAGGGGCCGCCGGTGCGCTGGGGATCGATCGCGACGGTTCGCACCGCGATCCGGTCGGCCAGACGATCGCCGAACTCGTGGGCCATCTCCTCCAGGGCGGCGTCCCCCTCCACGGTCGGTGCGAGACCTTCCAGCAGGATGAGCGCATGCCGGGGGTCGCGCAGCAACTCGAACAGCCGCACGGCCTCTCCGGTCCCGGCGGCGGCCAGCTGGGCATCAGGCACGCGGTCGCCGGGCATCGGGCCGTTCTGACTCCAAAGCCCCAGCGTGCCGAGCCAGCCGCCGGGTGTCGGGCCAACGATCGGGCTGCCCCGGTAGCTCACCCCCAGTTCGGAGAAGCGTGCGCAGAACCTGGTGACGAACCGCGGGCAGGCCCAGAAATCGGGGCCCCGCCAGCCGGATCATCCACATTGCCAATGAGTTGCGTCCGGAGAGGATGCCTCGGGTGGCCCGGTCGGTGTTCTTCAAGACGGCCCGGGCCACCGGATGCCGTTCGGCATGGTAGCTCTCCAGCAGGTCCGGGCTCGAGGCTCCGGCGATCACCAGCGCGAGCTTCCAGGCAAGATTGAAGGCGTCCTGAATGCCGGTGTTCATCCCCTGGCCGCCAACCGGGCTGTGGATGTGCGCGGCGTCCCCGGCGAGCAGGGCGCGATCGACCCGCATCCGGGGGACCATCCGGCGGTGGATGCGAAACGCCGACAGCCAGACACACTCGTCGATCTCGGCCTCGACCCGCGCCACCCGGCTGAGCGATTCGCGGAACTCCTCCAGCGTGGGCGCCCGCTCGGCCTCGTTCTCGGGGCCGGGTCCGTCCCTCAGCGTGATGAGCCGATAACGGTCGAGTCCCGGCATCGGCAACGCGGCCAGGAGGTCGCCGCGCGAAAGAAACACACAGGCTTCTCCCCTCGGCATCCCCCAGCACACGCGAACGTCCCCGAGCAGGAACTCCTCGTCATACGGAGTGCCCTCGAACGGCAGGCCCAGGCCGCGCCGCACCGTGCTGTGGGCGCCGTCGCAGCCGAGCAACCAGCCGGCCCGTGCCGTTTCCTGTCCACCGTCAGGGTGGACGAGGGAGGTCGAGACGCCGGCCTGGTCCTGCGAGAAGTCGGTCAGTTCCACGCCCCATTCGACCGCGACGCCGAGGTTCCTCAGATGCTCGATCAGCACGCGGTCGGTATCACTTTGCGGGTGGATCAAAGGCCAGGGGAACGGACAGCCGAGCCCGCCGAGCGGCAAACGCACGGCGTGGCGACCGGCGGTGTACAGGTTCAACGCCTTCATCGCCAGGCCATTCGCCTCGACCTGATCCGCCAGGCCGCCCATCAGGTCGAGCACCTCAAGGGTCCGGGCCTGGATGCCCAGGGCCTTCGAGTGCCGTGAGGGCCCCTCGGCCTTGTCGATGATCCGGCAACGCACGCCGCGACGGGCGAGTTCGGCGGCCATGACCAGCCCCGTCGGTCCCGCGCCCACCACCATCGCATCGATTGCTTCACCCGACATGGTCGACCTCGACGGTATCCCGTGACCCGTACTGGTGCCTGTGCCAACGGTGGCCGATCATAGCTCTCTCCACCGGCCCCCGCCACTTGGCCCCGAGCGTCTCTCCCCGTCAATCCGGGTTCACAAGCCGTTCCGGAGAAAATGCGAACTTTGTCCGAAACAGTTCGGTCTAAGAACCCCAGGGCTCGATCGTAGAGAGTATCGATCTCCCAGAACTCAGGGAGCGACTCGCCTTGCGTCGAGATATCGGGTATGTTCCCCATGACACCTTGACCACTGGACCGGATCGACGTAGGATCTGGATTGATTGCATGCAAGCAAGCAATCAAGACCATTAGGAAAGGGGGTTGGTCATGCCGGTCGTCGTTTGCCCGGATTGTGGCCGTGAGGATCGATTGGTGGGTCCGGCCTCAACAAACCGGTCGCGATGCCGGACGTGTGACGCGATCGCATCGTCTAGCCGGGTTGGCGCGGTGAACCCGACCGTGGTGTCGTCCCGGAGCCGGGTTCCGGCCTCGGGCGCGCGGGGGCAAGGCGCGTCGCGTTGAAGGGCCTGGAGGGGATTCCCGGTCTCCCGGCCGCCCTGGTCGAGGGGGACGACGAACCGGTCGCCACGATGGCCGGTCCGCGTCGCGGGCGGTTCTCGCACGCGACGAGGCGCTGGCGGCCGAGGGTGGCGCTGCCGAACTCGTCCGAGAGCGTCGGTCGGTGTCTCGCCGGCCTGTTAATCATCGTCGGGGTCGTCTTCGGGATCCAGGCGGAACGGTCCCGCGCTCGCTATCAGGCTGAGGAGCGGTCAAGCACCGTTACCGAACCCGCCGATCGCCTCGACTCGACCACGACCTCGCCCGTTCCGGCTTTGTGATGAGTGGTCCCCCCCGATCTGGAACGCTCGGGGTCAGTCGGGACGTTGGTTGTGAACCTCGGCCCGAGGGAGCACGATCGAAAAGACGGCCCCCGCGTCCGGCCGGCTCTCAACCTCGATCCGCCCCCCCTGGGATTCGATCGACTCCCGGACGATCGGCAGGCCCCGCCCCCGCCCGGCCCCCTTGGTCGAGTAGCCGACCTCGAACAAATGGCGAACAGACGCCGTCGAAATCCCCGGCCCGTTGTCGGCCACGGAGATCACCAACACCTGGTTCTCGGGCCGGATGTCGAGGCGAATTCGAGGCGGCCGCCCGGTCGTGGTCGCGGCCTCGACGGCATTCTTGAGAAGGTTGACCAGGGCATGGACCAGGAGCCGACGGTCGGCCATCGCGAATAGACGCGAGGCACCCGCGACCGGTCCGGTTGGTTCGCCTTGACGCAACTGATTTCCGGACAAGAGGTTGCCGCTCTCCCAAGGGCCCTCGCCAACAACAGCAACATTCGCCTCATGGGGAAAAAGGTCCGGCGCGGACGCGTTGGGCGTGGGAGAAAGGCCTGGAATAACATCAACACCCTCGACGGCCGCGACACCCGGCCCAGGCCCTTCAATCGTCACGCCGGCCGACTCCAGCCGGGGGCCAAGGATGGTCAGGGCATCGTTCAGACAGGCCCGCACGTCGGTCGGGGCCGACTGGACGGGTCGGGCGGACTGACGTAGGTAGCCGTCCAGCTCGCGGACGGTCAGGGCGATGTAGTCCGAACAGATGGCCACCTGCCGGCAGAGCTGGCGGGCGAGGGCGATATCGTCGCGCAGTTCAATCTCCGGGTCGATGCCCCGACGCCCCAGCTCGCGCGCCAGCGACCGTCGAAACCGTTCGATCTGGTCGGGCGCCAGCCCGGCGCCGGGCGGCCGAGTCGAGGGCGTCCGGGTGCTCGGCCACGAACCGCTCGATAAGGTCGAGGTGATCGGCCAGGTTGCGACGCTCGTTCTGGAGCACGAAGGCGACATTGCCCAGCTCGTGGCAGGTTCGGTTGGCCAGGTCGAGCGTGGCCTCCTGAGCGGCCTCACGGGCGGCGCGATCGCGAAGGGCCCCGGCCTGGAGCACCATGTAGAACAGGCAAAGCAGCGGGAACAGCGAGAGCCCGAGCACCGAGAGTACGAGCCGGAAGTAGGCGCCACTGAGCCCCTCGGCGGCTCGTTCCAGATCGGGGGCGACCCGGTAGCGAAGGCCGAGGGTCACCGCCGGCAGCGAGCCGTCCGGAGGCAGGATCGAGACGGCCTCCACCTCGCTCGACGGGCCGGGCAACTGAGGGTCGCGCTGGGCCCAGCG
The DNA here is from genome assembly GCA_963779675.1 of uncultured Isosphaeraceae bacterium. Classification (GTDB taxonomy): domain Bacteria; phylum Planctomycetota; class Planctomycetia; order Isosphaerales; family Isosphaeraceae; genus CAVZZM01. The sequence goes on along the minus strand of CAVZZM010000003.1, from coordinate 774,721 downwards.
GGCCACATGCGCGTCGTCGCCAGCCCGCAGTTCCATGGCGACGACCTCGATCAATGGAGACTTGCGGTCGCTGGACTGGGCAAGCTGGTTGCCCAGCTCGTCAAGGGCGATGCGCAGCTCGGCCCGCCGCTCGGTCCGGGCGTCTGCCGGCGCCCGACGCCACTGGTCGGCGATGTCGACGAGGGTCCAGCCAACGTAACGGACCGGAACGGTCCGAACCCAGCCCGCGAGGATCGGCTGGACCGCATGTCGCAGACTACGTTCGGGCCGGTCCGACTCGCGCGCCAGGACGATCAGGCCGAAGGCCAACGAGAGCAGTGACAGGGCTGCGATCATCAGGCCCGGCGTGCCCAGGGTCGCGAGCAACCCCTCGATCGGCCGGGGCATGCGTCGTGGGCGTCGGAGCATCTCAAGGCTGCTCCGGAGCGACGGCCACGGGGTCGGTCCAGCCGCCGTCGGAGCGTCGCGACCGGGCGACCACCCGCAACGACCCCGGTTCGATCGCCAGCACCTGGCCGAGGTCGTCCCCACGACGCTCGCCGGTCGGCTTGAACGCGATCGATCGTCCTAAGGCTTGCGCGGGAACCTGGAGGCGTCGCAGGGCACCAGCCAGGTCGCCGGGTTCTCCCGACTGGTCGAGAGCGCGGGCCAGGGCCAGGACGATCTCGGCCATCACCTGAGCCCCCTCGGGGATGCCTCGATCACGCGCGGCGGCGAACCCCGCCGAGGCCACCCAGACCGGAAACGGCAGGGCCCCGGCCAGTCGGGCAAGCGAGCCGACCCCCACCCCGTCTCCCGAAAGGACGCACAGGGGAATCGCGTCGGCGTCGCGCGGGGCCTGGGCGCACAGGGCGTTCAGGAGCCGACGGGTCGGCTCACTTTGAAGTGTCAGCACCAGCCAGAACGGGCCCTCGGCAGCTGCCTTGCGCGCCTCCGACCAGATGGCCTCAGCCCACTGGCTCTCCGACGGGTCCGGGGCGGCCGATGGCCGGGGCGGGATCGGTGTGGCGTCACGGTCGACGACCGGAGAGCCCGGGAGCGCCGTTCGCAACCCTTCTCGAAACGCCCGCGCCAGGTCTCTCGAAAACGGGTCGGCCGGGTCCGACACGACAATCGCCCGCGCGGGCGACGCTCCGGCGGTCTGATCAAGCGCGTACCGTACGATCAGCTCGGCGGCCCGCTGGTTATCGGGGCAGAACCGAAACGTTCGTCCCGGGTAGATGCCGAGCAAGGGGACCAGCTTCGAACCAGGGGGGTCTGGCTCGGCATCGATTGCCGTCGCCCAGGGGACAAGCAGGACCGGACCGGGCTCGTCGGAGTTCGGCCCCACGGCCGAGCTCAACGACTCGGCCAGCGCGGTGGTCAGGGCGGTGTTCTCGGAGCCCACGACGGCCACCGGGGGAACGCGGCGCGCCAGGAGATCCAGGGCCTCTTGCCGGGTCTGCAAAAAGCCCGAGGCCGGTTGCCAGTGAAAGCTGAGCCTTCGGCCCCCCCGAGTCGTGACGGAAAGGGCCGTTCGCTGGTCCACCACGTTGCTGACGAGATCCAGATCGCGGCAAGCCAGCACGCCGCGCCGAAAGTCCTCCCAGGCCGAGTAGCTCTGTTCGGGGAAAACGATCGCGACGTCCGCCACGTCCGTCGAGAGGGGCTGGCCAGGGACGGCCCCGGCCCCGATGTCAATCAGTAGGATGTACGCCATCAGCGACGCCAGCGCGAGGCCGCCAATCAGCAGTAGCGCGGTCCCGAATCGGTGGATTGTCGCCATGGTGAGGCCCTCATAAGTGGGACGGTCTAAAGGCGGGTCAGCGACCGACGTAGACGCATCCGAGGTGTGGGCTCCCCCGACTATAACGCAGACCTGATGCCAAGCGGGCCCCCAAGGATTCCCCCAACGATCTGTCACGTAGTTCAACTCTACGAATCGAAAGGGCTTCTGTTCAGGAAGATTTATTTCTGCCAAAATCTCAAGACTTCTGATCGACCGGCCATCCTGCCAGAGAACTGGTGCCGACACCAATAAGCTTGATCGCGGGCACACCCCACACCCTGCCTCAAAAAAACCCGAAACCCGTCTCGGGGCCCTCATAACAATCTCCGCGCAATCTTGCTAGACTTGGAGACCAACCATGTTACGCACTATGGTGACGTTCCGCCCAGCCATGCGAACCACTCTCCGCGACCTCCGAACCCTGGTTGTGATGTCGGCCCTCCCCCTTGCGGCCGTCGGCGGCTTGCCCGCGTCTGGTCAGACGGCGTCGAGCAACGCGCCGGTCTCGCCGACCCTCCGTTGTGAAGAGTTCGCCCCCGCGGACGAGTTTGTTGAGGTCGATGGGATCTCAACTCATTTCGTCGCCCGGGGCGACCGGGGCCCGGTCGTCGTGCTGGTTCACGGTTTCGGTTCAAATACCTACACCTGGCGACAGACCCTCGACGCTCTTGGAGATCAATTTCGGCTTTACGCTGTGGACCTGAAAGGCTTCGGGCTGACCGAGCGACCGCGCGATGATCAGTACCACGCGATGGCCTACGCCGCGCACCTTCTCGGCTTCCTTGATGCGTTACGGCTCGAGCGACCGGTGCTCGTCGGAAACTCGATGGGCGGGGCGGTGTCGCTCATCGTGGCCCTGCAGCACCCGGAACGGGTTGGCGGGTTGGTCCTGGTCGATGCGGCGATGCCGGACTTCCAGCCGCCGGAACTCGACCTGACCGATGCCGACCACGACGGCAAGCCGATCGAAGCCGGTCACGGGGGCGGTTTCGAAGGCGCTCCGGCGTCTCCCCGACCGGTCGGGATGCGGTTCCGTCCCAGCCCCATGTTGTTGCGGGCCACCATCACGCGACGAACCCTCGAGCGGGGGCTCCGGGCGAGTTTTCACGATCCGTCGCTCGTCACCCCCGAGATGGTCGAGGCGTATTTCCTCCCCTCGACGATCGACGGCGCGATGGAGGCCCTGTCCGCCATGTTCGACCCTCCAGCCGAGGCGCTGGCGGCGGCGGCCCGCCTGCTTCCCCGGCTGGGTGGACTGCGAGTCCCGACCCTGATCGTCTGGGGCCGGCACGACCGGATCATCCCGGTCGCGTTCGCGGAGGAGTTCGTTCGACGGATTGCCGGGGCACGCCGGGTCATCCTGGAAGAGTCCGGTCACCTGCCTCACGAGGAGCAACCGGACCAGTTCAACGCGCTGCTCGCCGGATTCCTGGAGGAGATCGAGCCGGAGCCTCGTTCTCCCTGTGAACACCCCTGACCTGGAAGGGTGGAATGGACATGCGTTCGACGTTCGTGATCGGCTCGTTCGCCGCGACCCTCGCGGCGGCGCTGGTCGTCGGCTGCGGCGGCCCCGGAAGTGGTGGTCCCAAGGGGACCGTGGTCATCGATGGCTCCAGCACCGTCTTTCGCATCAGCAAGGCCGCGCAGATCGGCTACGCGAGAGAGGGGGGAGGCGACGTTCAGGTGCTCGTCAGCAATTCCGGCACAGGCGGCGGCTTCGGGAAGTATCTCCAGGGCGAGATTGACATCGTGGACGCCTCGCGCCCGGCCAAGCCCGAGGAAGAGGCGCAGGCGAGGGAGAAGGGCCTGGAGTGGGCCCGGTTCGTGGTCGGTTACGACGGCATCACCGTCGTCGTCAACCCGGAGAACACGTTCTGCAAGTCGTTGACCGTCGCGCAGCTCAAGGAGATGTTCAAGCCCGACAGCACGATCCAGAACTGGAAGCAGGTCGACCCGAGCTACCCCGACCTCAAGATCGTCTTCTATACACCCGACAATGACTCGGGAACGTTCGACTTCTTCACGGAAGCCATCACCGGAACGGACGGTGCCCAGCGTAACGACGTTCAGGCCAGCTCCGACGACAACGTGCTCGTCACCGGCGTTGCGGGCGACAAGGGGGCCATCGGCTACTTCGGCTTCGCCTACTACGCGGCGAACCGCAAGCGACTGAAGGAAGTCGCGGTCCAGAATGGGCCCGACGCCGAGCCGATCGCACCCACCCACGAGACGATCCTGGCGGGACGTTACGAGCCATTGTCGCGACCACTGTACCTCTACGTCAAAAACTCCGCGATGAAGCGGCCGGACGTCCGCGACTTCCTCGAATACTACATCACAAACATCGACACGCTGGCGGCGCAGGCCGACTACGTGCCCCCAATGCCCGAGGCCCAGACCGAGAACCTGGCGAAGTTGAAGGGCGAGGGCAAAGCCTCCACGGACAGGGTGGCCGCGACCGAGGATGATGCCCCGGCCGAAACGGCGGACTGATCGACGCGACGCGGGGATCGATGATGACGGAGGCGGACCGTAGCGATCACGAGCAGCGTCATGCGACGGGCATCATCTACGCCCCGCTGGACTTCGAGGAACGCTCTCGCGTGAACCCCTCAGCGACCGGGAAGTCCGCCACGGCGGACCTCAACCTTTGGGTCGACCACTCCCGACGACGGAGAATCGAAGCCGGCGCCGTCGGGGCCCTCCTGCTCCTCTGCGCCTGGTGACCGTCTTGACCACGGCGGGGATCATCGCGGTGCTGGGGGCCGAGACGATCCGCTTCTTCGAGAAGGCGGGCATCGGCCTGTTCGCGTTCCTTTTCGGCACCGACGTCGACCCGCCCCACTTCGGCATCCTGCCGCTGATCTGGGGGACGTTCGTCGTGGCCGTCGGGTCATCGCTGATCGCGCTGCCGATCGGCCTGCTCAGCGCGATCTTCCTCAGCGAGTACGCCCCGTCGGGCCTGCGCGGCGTCCTGAAGCCGGCCCTGGAGCTTTTGGCCGGGGTGCCATCGATCGTTTACGGCTATCTCGCCCTGCTCCTGATAACGCCGCTCCTGAAGGCGTTGCTGGCGCCGCTGGGCCTGGAGGTCCAGACGTTCAACGCCCTCAGCGCCAGCATCGTGGTCGGCGTGATGATCGTCCCGATGGTCTCGTCACTCTCGGAAGATGTTCTCTCGGCCGTCCCGAGGGGCTTGCGCGAGGCCGCCTACGGTCTCGGGGCGACGAAGTTCGAGGTTTCGACGCGGGTCGTCCTGCCCGCGGCGCTCTCGGGGGTGATCGCCTCGTTCATCCTGGCAATCAGTCGGGCAGTCGGTGAGACGATGGCCGTCGTTCTCGCCGCCGGGCGCAACCCCACGCTGACCCTCAACCCGCTGACGTCCGTCGAGACGATGACGGCTTATATCGTGGCCGTGATCTCGGGCGAGGCGGTGCCGGGGTCGGCCGAGTCGCTCTCGCTCTTCGCGGTCGGCCTGGCCCTGTTCCTGATGACCCTGGGGCTGAACATTGTCTCGGTGTTCGTCCTCCGTCACTTCCGGGAGGTCTACGAATGACCCCTCCCATCCAAACGGACAGCGACTTCCGGAACCACCGCTGGCGTCGCGTTGTGACAGGGCCTCTGTTCGCCCTGGCCTGCTTTCTGGCCACCCTCACCGGGGTGGTCGTGCTCTCGGTGCTGCTCGGTTCGATCATCACCACGGCACTCGGTCAGAAGCCCGGTCGCCCGTGGTTCGACCTCTGGAACAATTCCCACGACCTGATCGCGTTTCTCTGGCACCTGACGCAGACGACCCAGGGCCTCGACGCGGCCGAGTCCGGGTTCAAGACAGGCGTGATCAGCAGTCTCTGGCTTCTGGGGCTGACGGCCCTGTTCGCGATCCCGGTCGGTGTCGGCGCCGGGATCTACATGGAGGAATACGCTCCGCCAGGGCGGTTCAAGAGCATCATCCAGATTAACATCGCAAACCTGGCGGGGGTGCCCTCGATCGTCTACGGCATTCTGGGGCTGACGCTTTTCGTGCGGGCGTTCGGCTACGACCCGCTGGCGATGGGCTACACGCTCTGGGCCGGCGCGTTGACTCTGGGCGTGTTGTCTCTGCCGGTCATCGTCATCGCCACCCAGGAGGCCCTGCGCACCGTGCCGATCTCGTTGCGAAGAGCGGCGCTGGCGCTGGGAGCGAACCGCTGGCAGGTCATTCGCGACCATGTTGTGCCATCCGCCTTGCCGGGCATCCTCACCGGGGTGATTCTGGCGTTGTCGAGGGCCGTCGGCGAGACGGCGCCCGTGCTCCTGGTGATCCGGGCCAGTTCGCTGCTGGTCCCGCCCAATTCGCCGTCGGATGACTTCGTGGCCCTGCCGGTCGAGATCTACAACTACGCCAAGGAGCCGCTGGGCACCGGTTACGAGCAGGTCGTCGCCGGTGGAATCATGCTCTTGCTACTGTTGCTGCTAACGATGAACGCAACGGCCATCTTCATTCGCAACCGTTCCAGCCGACGTCTCCGCGCTTGACGGATCGAACCAACCACGAGCCTCCGGGCATTCCAATAGTCGAGCCGAGCGGAATATCGAGCCTTTCCCCCATGAACCAGCCCACGACCCAACCGCCAACCGAACGCCCGATGCCGGAAGGCACCTCGGAACCGCCCGAGACGCCGCAAGGTTCGGAGCCGGCCAACGACTCGATTGTCCTCGAGACCCTCGGCCTCTCGGTCTGGTACGGAACCTCGCTGGCGCTACGCGACATCAGCTTGAAGGTTCCTCGCAACCAGATCACGGCCCTGATCGGTCCTTCCGGCTGCGGCAAAAGCACGCTCCTGCGCTGCTTCAACCGGATGAACGACCTGATCGCCGGCGCTCGCATGGAGGGTGAAGTCCGGTTCGACGGCGAAGACCTCACGCGAAACGACCTGGATGTCGTCCGGCTCCGACGCCGTGTCGGCATGGTCTTCCAGCGACCCAACCCGTTTCCCAAGAGCACCTACAAGAACGTAGCCTGGGGGGCCCGCATCAACGGCTACCGAGGCGACCTGGACGAACTCGTCGAACGCTGCTTGCGCCGCGCGGCCCTCTGGGACGAGGTCAAGACAAAGCTGCACGCCTCCGGTTTGGCACTTTCCGGTGGCCAGCAGCAGCGGCTCTGCATCGCCCGGACACTCGCCGTGGAACCTGAGGTCATCCTGATGGACGAGCCCTGCTCGGCCCTCGACCCGATCTCCACGGCGAAGGTCGAAGACCTGATGGATGAGCTCAAGAACGAGTACACCATCGTGGTCGTCACCCACAACATGCAACAGGCCCGGCGCGTCAGCGACTGGACGGCTTGCCTGATGCTCGACGAGACGGCCGAGGAAGGTCACCGCACCGGCGTCCTCGCCGAGTTCAGCCCGACCCACGAACTGTTCACGAACCCCAAGGACCCCCGAACCGAGGCGTACATCACCGGCCGGATCGGCTGAGAGAACCAAAGTTCTCGTGTCCAAAATTCGGCGCACACTTCACAGACTGAGCCATGCGCTATAGAATCCGTTCAGTTGACCGGAGATGATTGCCCCGTTTCTTCCGTCCCTGGAAAGAATTCTGCTGAACTCACCCGTAAGGCGACGTTCTAAAGGAAATATGCCTTTCAAGGAATCGATCGGGACCCGGTTTTCTTCGCGGGCGTAATTCAGTGGTAGAATGCCAGCTTCCCAAGCTGGACGTCAGGGGTTCGAATCCCCTCGCCCGCTCTGGAACACAAATCGTTTCGATGAACGCGATCAGGCATGCCATTCGGCCGCCGTGGACATGGTGGGATTTTCCGTAACCTGAACCATCGACTCACAGCGGACGGCCGACTGGCAGCTCGCCAGGATCCACAACCGCCACCTCGACTCACGCTCTGAGATACCAACAAGCCCGAAGCCCTATCCGATAAAGGGTTTGGGCGTGCACTGTCGGTATCAAACGGGGTGCTGAAGCAGAGAGGGGGGCATTCGAACCCCCGAGGCAGGTTTCCCCACTTGATGGTTTAGGAAACGGTCGGTTTCGACCACTCAAACCATCTGGACAGAAGAACTTCGCCCCTGAGCAATCGCGCGTTGCCCCATATTTGCCCCACGACTCGCTTCTGATCGCCTCTGATCCCGATCCGGCTCTCGTGCTTGATTCATCGCCAACCCTTTCCAAGGCGATGCGGGCCGGGATCCTCGTAATGGTCCGCGCCAGCTACATTCCCAAGTACGCCAGTCCCCACGACGAGGATGCTGGTCCCGGTGGAGGCTGACGCGGTTCGGGCTGTTCCGGGATGGCACCGCGTACGACGAGTCCACGCTGGGAGCCAGGCTCGCACCCGCCGGGCGCCAGAGGCCCCCGGCTGGCGAACCCGATCGACCGGCCGGATCGGCAAATCAAAACGAACCCGCGTTCGGGAGCCGCTCCCAATTCGATAGGGCAGGGCGCGGAGGCCGTCGCTGGCAGCCGCATCGCCACGCAACCTCCACTCCCTCGACCGTGCGACCGAGGACAAGCGCGTTACCGATCGGCGTCGATTTCGGCTCATGCGCGACCGTACCTGGGGTCGTTATCACAGGGAGAGCACGATGGCCGTGCCCGCGTAGCCCGTATCCTGGGAACTCGTCCCTGCATGATGAATTGCCGACGGCCGGGGAGTTGAGATGGCGGGCCGACGTTTCGAGGACCTCAACGACCAGATCCTCCTGCGATCGGCTCATCCGCTCGGCCCGGTGACGGAGCCACTCGTGGAGGCTCCGAGGGATCCGCACCTGGAAGGACTCGATGGACGCGGTCCGGTACTCCCACTCGGAAACCACCCGGCGCGAGACGACGAGACGAACCGACTCGGGCCCGTGGGACTCGGTAGGCGGCTCCGACATCGAGATCTCCTGACCTTCGACCGAACTCGGACGGCGCCCCGAGTCTGGCCCAGTCGCTCCGCCGGTAACGCCCCCCATCACCTACATCGTCCCAGGGGCCGAGCGTCCCCAGGGCGAGGAATCGCCGTCTGCCGGCCATCAATCGGCGCCTCGGCTCGCACGACGTGGGGACAACCCCGGGAGGGCTTCGGGCCAGAGACGACTGGAGTTGATCGCGTAGCCGGATGACGTGGGGCCAGGGACGGCCCCGGATCTCACGGCCCTTCCAGCGCCCCGGCCAGCGCGACGGCGGCCCAGCAGGTGGCCGTCGTGGAGATGAATTGCGATCGGCCGTGCGGGTCGCCATTGTCGAAGAACACCTGGACGGGATGCGAGCGCGTCTCCACACGCCACGACCCGTCGGACTGCTGGGTGTCGATCAGGTACCGGATCCCTCGCGCGAACCGCCAGTCGTCCGACGGCAGGCCAGTACGGTGGAGCAATGCCAGGGTCTGGCCGGTGGCGTAGGCGTCGCTCGGCATGCCCTCCTTCTGCGACCAGCCGCCGTCCGGCCGCTGGGTCATGAGGATCTCCTGCACCGAGGCCATCCAGCGGCAATCGTCCGGGTCGAGGTACCAAAGGCCCCAGAGCCTGGCGTTGCGGTCCTCCTGGGTGGCCAACTCGGCGTTATCAGATCCAGCGTCGGGCCGCGTCGATCGCCCGGTCGGCCTCGGGCCGTCGTTCGTCCCTGGCGTAGTGGTCCAGGCCCAGGGACGCCAGCACGGTGCTGGTGACCTCCGAGTCCTCCAGCGGCGGCCGACGCGAGTTCGCCTTCCAGCGTCCGTCGGGCTCCTGGGTCTTGAGCAGGAAGGTGACCATCGCGTCGGTCAACTCGTCGGCCACCCGGTCGGGCTCCCAGAAGGTCCAGAGGCCGTAGCCGACGGTCATCGCCCGGCCGCCGATGCCGGTCCCGCGTCGCAGGTCGTCGAGCTTCGCGCGGAAGGAGTCGGCCGAGAACGCGACAGTCGCATCGAGCAGGCCGTCGTCGATCGCGACACCGGCCCGCCGGGCGGCCACCAGGGCGACGACCGGAAGGGTCTGGTGATGGCAGGAGAAGCAGTCGCGGTGGCTCGGGTAGCGGGCCGCCGCTCCCTGGACCTGCACCAGGGCACGGTCCAGGCCCGCGCGGATCTCGTCGAGGCCCGGCGGGCCCTCGCCGCGAGCGGGGGCACCGATCAAGCACGGGACGATCAACACCACGATCCAGCGGATTCGGGACATCGCAGGGCCTCCCGTGTGTCGGTCGCACCAAACCTGTCATCCGGCGGAAATGCGGGCCTCGTGGCCATCTCACCGGCATTCTCACGCCTGGCTGGCGTTGGGACAAGCCCTTGGGGTCGCGGCGTGGCGGAGCGACGTGCGGGATCAAGTCTCACCCGGGCAGGTTCCGGATGGTTAAGTTCGAAAGTGGCGTGGTCGTGCCCATGCGAGAAGTTCCATCGCACGCCATGCGCGCAGAGGTCCCGGTGATGATCCGCCCTTTGCGGTTGCTGACGGCCCCCGTCAGTTCGACCCGGTCCTGGACACGCCGGCCCGGCTCGGATCCAATGCGGGTATCATGGCGACCGACCCGCGGGACCTGGCCGGTGCGAATGCCGCCGGATCGTGCCGTCAGCCCACGGCCATCTGGCGATCGTCCCGCTGACCGGAGGCGTGATCGAACAGGCGACTCCTCACGCCGGTCCTGGTCTTGTGCCTCCCGTCCGAACCCCGGGAGGCCGAGGCGATGAGGACCGATCTCGTCAGAATTCACTGTGTTTGTCATGGGCCAGAGGTCCGGTCCTGTTTCACATCGGCGGGGGTGATCCGGCTGGTTCCCCGTAGTGCCCCCAGACGACTCCCGGGACGAACGATCCGATGAGAGCGCTCGCTTGTTGCCTGATCGTCGCCTCGGCGGTCCTGCTCGCCCCGGATCGCGTGCCGGCGGCGACCTACCACGTCGCGATCCCCGGCGACGACCACGCCGACGGCTCCGCCGAGGCGCCCTGGCGAACCCTCCAGCACGCCGTCGACCAACTCCAGCCCGGCGACACCCTCCTGATCGGGCCGGGGACCTACCGCGAGGAGATCGAGTTGGGCGCGGCGGCACGGCGGACCGGCCGATCACCCTGTCCGCCCGGCCCGGGGCACATGTCGTCGTCTCGGGGGCTGACCGACTCGACGGTGGCTGGACGCGACTCGATGGTGAGGCCCGATTTACGTCCGGGACTGGCCGCACGCCTTCCCCATCGCGCGACGCCCCGACGGCACGCCGGTCCTGTCCCACCCCGACGATCGGGCGAATGCGCTGATTGGCCGCGCCGAGCAGGTCCTCCACGACGGTCGACTGCTGCGCCAGGTCCTGCGCCGCGAGCATCTGGCGCACCGGCACGTTCCTCGCCGACACGCAGGACAAGAAGCTGTACGTCTGGCTGCCGGGCGGCGACGACCCGCAGGATGTCGAGATGGAGGCGAGCGTACGCAGCCGCTGGCTCTCCGCCGGGCCGGACGCCGGGCACGTCCATCTGCCGGGGTCACCTTCCGCCACGCCGCCAACCACGCCCAGCGCGGCGCCTTCGCCCTGCAAGGCCCCGACCGCGCCAGCGGCCCCCTCGGCTGGGTGGTCGAGGACTGCACCTTCGAGCGGGCCAACGGCCCGGCACTCGTTCTCGGGCTTAGGGCACATCGTCCGCCGCTGCACCTTCCGCGACAACGGCCAGCTTGGGTTCGGCGCCTCCTACTGCCACGACACCCGCATCGAACAATGCCTCATCGAGCGGAACAATACCAAGGGCTACTCGACCGGCTGGGAGGCCGGCGGGCTGAAGGTGGCCCTGTCGCGGGGGTTCGCCTTCGACGGCTGCCGGGTCGTCGACAACCACGGCAGCGGCATCTGGTACGACATCGGTAATGAAGAGGCCGAGGTCCAGGGCTGCACGATCGTCGGCAACGACGAGGCGGGGATCTTCTACGAGATCAGCTACGGCCTGCACGCCCACGACAACCTCATCGTCGGCAATGGCCTGCGGGGCGAGTCGGTAGGCGGCGCCTGGGGCCTGGGCGGGATCACGCTGTCGTCGAGCGAGGGGTGCGTCGTCGAGCACAACACGCTCGTCGGCAACCGCGACGGGATCGCCCTGCGCAAGCAGCATCGCACCACGCCCCGCATCGACCAGGAGCAAGGCGCGGCGGAGGTCGCCATCCGGAACCGCGACCACGTCCTCCGGTCGAACGTCGTCGCGTACTCGCAGCAGGACAACGTCGCGTTCTGGATGGACACGACGTTCTTCGGCCCCCATCCCGGCGGTGGCGACGCCGACGAACCGCCGTCGGAGGACCCCCGAACGCTGGACATCCGGTTGGAGGACAACCTGTTGTTCGCCCTGCCGGGCCGGCCGAACTACCTCTACGGCGTCCCCTGGCGTCCCCGGTCGGAGACCTTCGACACGCCGGAGGCCTTCGCGGCCGGAACGGGGATCGCCGACACGTCGCGGGTGGGCGACCCCCGGTTCGCCGACGTCCTGGCGGGCGACTACCGGCTCCGGCCCGACTCGCCGGCGCGCGGATCGGCGCCGGGGTGAGGGACCGGCCCTCGACGGTCCGCTGACCGCTTATGGCGTCGCGGCCCTGCGCGAAACCCGGCACATCATGACCGATCGGCCCTGAGGCCGTCACGACCTCCGGGGGTCACCTGGCGTGCAGCCGGACCTCGGCCGTCCGGCCCCCCTCCAGGTCGATCGCGACCGGCTCGGTCACCCGGTCCTCGGTGGTGGGGTTCGGCTGGCCTCGCAGGACATAACGCCCCGGCGGAATGCCCTCGAAGGCGATCCCGCCGTCGGCGTCGATGGTCCCCGATCCCGACCATTTGCCGACGGCCTCCTAGCGTCTCGGCCTGCTCGATACCGAGGTCTTGGTGGGTGCCCCACTCGATTTTGGAATCATGACGCGGGGTGGGACTGTGGGACAGGGGGGCTGTGGGACAGCCGCCCTCAGCTGGCGATGCATCGAAGCGATAGCCGAGGGCGGCTGTCCCACACGTTCCTTCCTCGCGATTCCGGCAGGGCCTGCCAAAATTGAGTGGGGCACCCCCCGGATCTGGAAGCGTGGAAAGAAGTGGTACTACCGCTACAAAAGCGGCGTTGGGAAATGCATCGCGAGACCGCCCGGACGATGCGTCGGGATCTGGCCGCGGCCGTCCGCCGATCCCCTACGAGGATGAGCAGGTCCGTCAAGGCCGACTTCCACTCGCTACGGGGCGTCCTGGCTCGCGACGCCATCGAGGCTGGGGCGACCGTGGAATTCGTTCCGGCGTTGATGCGGCATGCCTCCCCGGCGACGTCCCTGAAGCACTACGCCCGCGTCACGATATGGACATCCGCGGCATGGTCGATGCCCTGCTCTACTCTGCCGGGCAAGCAGTCTTCGGCGGAGGAGGTCCTCGACGCCGGTACCGAGAAGCCAACCCATCAACGATCAGCTTGCCCTATATTTGCCCTATGGAGGAGACGCCGCGGGCAGGATTTGACAGTCGCTGGCAAGCATCGGAGACAACCGAGACGTCGTCGGCCCAGAACGCCGGCACGCCCGAAACCCTTCGGATGACGGGTTTGGGCGTGTCGCTGTCGGCTTCTGGCAGTGCAGAAACGGAGAGGGGGGGATTCGAACCCCCGAGGCCGGTTTCCCGACCTAACGGTTTAGCAAACCGTCGCTTTCGACCACTCAGCCACCTCTCCACGGCGAGCAAGAGTGCAATGTCTCCATACACTAGCAAAACGGCCAAGACCGAGTCAATCGTTCTGGAGAACGGACCTGGATCGCGGGACCTCGGGGAATTCCTGGACAGGCGACCGGAGTTCAACTTAAGATGAATATCTCTCGCGGGGCCTGCCTTCGGACTCTGTTTCGAAGACGATTCCTGACCCAAGGGCAAGCGAATGACGAGACGTCTCGCCTGGATCGCGGTGTTGCTCGGGCTGTTCGTGTTTTTTGGGGTACGAGCTGAGGCTTCGGACGCGAACGGACTGGGAGTTCTTCGAGACGAAGATCCGCCCGGTGCTGGTCGAGTCATGCTACGGGTGCCATTCGGCCGGGGCGAGCCGGGGGGCAAGCTCAAGGGCGGTCTGCGGCTCGACAGCCGCGAGGGCTTGCTCCGCGGCGGCGACAGCGGGCCGGCGGTCGTGCCGGGCAAGGTCGACGAGAGCCTGATCGTCGACGCCGTCCGGTACGACTTCCTCCAGATGCCGCCCGAGGGCAAGTTGCCCGACGACGGTCATCGCCGACTTCGAGGCCTGGGTCGCGATGGGCGCTCCCGACCCTCGCGACGGCGTCGTCACGTCGCCGCCCGCCGGCCGGCATCGACCTCGAGGCGGGCCGCGCCCACTGGGCCTACCAGCCGCCCGAGGCGACCCGCGCCCCGGAGGTCGAGGACGCCTCCTGGCCAGCGAACGACATCGACCGGTTCGTGCTCGCTCGGCTCGAGGCCGAGGGGCTCCGGCCCGGTCGCCGACGCCGACCGGGCCACGCTGATCCGCCGCCTCTCCTTCGACCTGATCGGCCTGCCGCCGACGCCCGAGGAGGTCGCACGCCTTCGTGGCCGACGAGTCGCCGACGGCCTACGAGACGCTGGTCGACCGCCTGCTGGCCTCGCCCCACTTCGGCGAGCGCTGGGGGCGGCACTGGCTCGACGTCGCCCGCTTCGCCGAGTCGCTCACGCTCCGCGGCCTCGTCTTCAAGGAAGCCTGGCGGTATCGCGATTACGTCATCGACGCCTTCAACGGCGACATGCCCTACGACCGTTCGTCCGCGAGCAGATCGCCGGCGACCTGCTGCCCGCCGACGACCTCGACGACCGCCGGCGGCAGCTGATCGCCACGACGTTCCTCGTCCTGGGCAACACCAACCTGGAAGAACAGGACAAGGAACAGCTCCGCATGGACGTGGTCGACGAGCAGGTCGACACGATCGGCAAGGCGTTCCTGGCCCAGACGATCGGCTGCGCCCGCTGCCACGACCACAAGTTCGACCCGATCCCGACCCGCGACTACTACGCCCTGGCCGGCATCCTGCGCAACACGAAGGCGATGAACCACGCGAACGTCTCCGCATGGATCGAGCAACCGCTGCCGATGTCCCCCGAGCGGGAGTCGGCCGTCGAACGGTACGAGGCCGCCGTCGCCGCCCTGGAGGCCCGCATCAAGGAGGCCCGGCCGGGCCGGCGACCTCGATCCGACGCGCGGGCGTGCTCGCCATCGCCGACGCTCCCGGGCATCGTCGTCGATGACACCCAGGCCGGCAAGGTCGGCGACTGGACGGAGTCGCAGCACTCCGGAACCTACATCGGCGCCGGTTACCTCCACGACGACGACAGCGGCAAGGGGAAGAAGAGCCTCACCTTCCAGCCCGAATCCCCCGGGCGGGTCGTTACGAGGTCCGGCTTGCCTACTCGCACGGTGCCAGCCGGTCGGCGGCCGTGCCGGTGACGATCCTCAGCGCCGAGGGCGAGTCGACTCATCAGGTCGACATGCGCCCGGCCCCGCCGATCGACGGTCGTTACGTCTCGCTCGGCCAGTTCCGTTTCGAGGCCAACGACCAGGGCTACGTGCAGATCTCCAACGAGGGGACGACCGGCCACGTCACCGCCGACGCCGTGCTGTTCATCCCGGCCGACCAACTCGACCGCCTCGCCGCCGGGAATCGACGGTGGATCGCCGCGGCACGGAAGGCGTTGAAAGCCCTCGAGGCCGAGCTTGAAACGGCTCAAGGCCGACGCCCCAGGCCAGCGACATGGTCATGACGGTCGTTGAGGAGGACGAGATCGGCGACGCGCAGGGTGCACGTCCGCGGAAGCGTCCACAACCTCGGTGAGGACGTGCCCCGCGGCTTCCTCCAGATCGCCACCGACGGCGAGGCGCCGCCCATTCCCGGCGACGAGAGCGGACGCCGCGAGCTGGCCGCCTGGCTCGCCTCGCCGGAGAACCCGCTGACCGCCCGGGTCATCGTCAACCGCACCTGGCACTGGCTCTTCGGCGCCGGCATCGTCCGCACCACCGACAACTTCGGCACGACCGGCGAAGTCCCATCGCATCCCGAATTGCTCGATGCCCTCGCCGTGCGGTTCATGGCCGATGGCTGGTCGATCAAGTCGCTGGTGCGGGAGATTGTCCTGTCTCGCACCTACCGGCTCTCGACGGCCGACGATCCCCGGTCGGCGCGGTCGATCCGGAGAACCGCCTCCACTGGCGGATGAACCGGCGGCGGCTCGACGCGGAATGCATCCGCGACGCGATCCTCGCCGTCAGCGGCCAGTTACGGGATGAAATGGGTGGGCGGACGTTCCCACCAGACCTCAACGCCGACTACGGGTTCGAGCACGCCGAGACACGCCGCAGCGTCTACGCGCCGGTGTTTCGCAACGCCTTGCCCGAGCTGTTCGACGGCGTTTGACTTCGCCGACCCAAGCATGGTCGTCGGCCGTCGCGACGCGAGCACCGTCGCAACCCAGGCGCTGTTCCTGATGAACCACCCGTTCGTCCTCGAACATGCCCAGCATGCGGCGCGACGCCTCCTGGACGAGGAACCCTCGGACGACCAGGCCCGCGTCGAACGGGCCTTCCAGCTCACCCTGGGGCGGTCGCCGACCGTCGAGGAACGACGGATCGCGCTGGGGTTCGTCGTCAGGTCCGATCTCGACGATCGCGAGCGAGCGTGGGCCCTGTTCGTCCAGTCGCTGTTTGCCTCGATCGACTTCCGCTACGTGAACTGACCGACCGATCGGCCGATCACCCGCCCGAACACCGTTGGAGGAGGAGAACGTGTCGCACCCGCTCAGCCGTCGAGACCTCCTGAAGACCGCCGGGTGCGGGTTCGGCTACCTCGCACTGGCGGGCCTCTCCGCCGAGCAGGCCGCGGCGGCGTCGGTCGCCAACCCGCTCGCCCCGCGTCCGCCTCACTTCACCCCGAAGGCCAAGCGGGTCATCTTCCTGTTCATGCAGGGCGGGGTCAGCCAGGTCGATTCCTACGATTACAAGCCGCGCCTGTTTCGAGACGACGGCAAGGACATGCCGTTTGACGACGCTCGGGTAACTGCCAACACCGGCATGACGGGCTCCGAGCAACGGCTGATGAAGCCGCTCTGGAAGTTCGCCCGGCACGGCGAGAGTGGCCGCTGGGCCTCCGACCTGTTCCCGGAGACGAACCGGCACGTCGATGACCTCTGCTTCCTCCACGGCCTCCACACGGAAGGCGTGGCCCACGGCCCGGCGACCCTCTTTCTACACTGCGGGGCGACGGCCAACATCCGGCCCTCGATGGGGTCGTGGGTCCTGTACGGTCTCGGCACCGAGAACGAGAACCTGCCCGGGTTCGTCTCGATCGGCCCCTCGGCCGGCAACGGTGGGGCGCGGAATTACGGCCCCGCCTTCCTGCCCGCCGTGTATCAGGGCACGGCGCTGGGCAAGGCCGGGGCTCCGGCCTCGGAGGCCACCATCCGCAACCTGGCGAACCCTTCCCTCTCGATGGCCGATCGCCGCCGGCAGCTCGACCTGCTCCGCCGCCTGAACGCCGAGCAGGCGACGTCCGCCTCGGCCGACCCGGAACTCGACGCCGTCATCTCGTCCTATGAGCTGGCCTGGCGGATGCAGATGCACGCCCCGGACGTGCTCGACACCGCCGGTGAGACGAAGGAGACGCTCGCCCAGTACGGTATCGGCGAGGAGCCGACCGACAACTTTGGCCGCCAGTGCCTGCTGGCCCGTCGGCTGTGCGAGTCGGGCGTCCGGTTCATCCAGGTCACGTATGGCGACAGCACGGCGAACCCGGCCTGGGACCAGCACTCGAACATGCCGAAGCACGCCGACCACGCCCGACGGGTCGACAAGCCGGTCGCCGGCCTGCTCGCCGACCTGAAGCGCCGTGGTCTGCTCGACGACACGCTCGTCTGGTGGGGCAGCGAGTTCGGCCGCACCCCCTACGCCCAGAAGAAGGGGACCGGCCGCGACCACAACCCCGGCGGCTTCACCGCCTGGCTGGCCGGCGCCGGGGTCAAGCCGGGCTTCGCCTTCGGCGCCACCGACGAGTTCGGCCACCAGGCCGTGCTGGACAAGGTCCACATGCACGACCTCCACGCCACCATCCTGCACCTGCTCGGCCTCGACCACGAGCGGCTCACCTATCGCTACTCCGGCCGCGACTTCCGCCTGACCGACGTCCACGGCCGCATCGTGGAGCCGATCCTGGCCTGAGCCAAGTTGGCCCGGCCACCTCGCGATCAGCGGGATGCTCCGGGCCGCAGCGCGGCTTCGAGCGCGGACTTCATCCTCGATTCGGCGCCCGGGGCCACCCAGCACCAGTCGCGTAGGTTCGTGTCCCCCTCGGCGACCGTGCGCTCGGTGGGGATGTAACCCGGGGCGCACTCGCCGTAACCGGCGACCATGACGAATGTGTCGGGGCGCAGTTCCTGGGCGTGGAGTTGATACTCGACGTACGCCTCGCCGGGCAGAAGGACGTAGACGGCCGGGCCGAAGTCGACGACCGGCACGTCGATGGGTTGTCCGGCTTCGACCCGCTCGCGCCAGCTCAACCCCATCGCGGCCAGGCAACGGCCGAACGGCTTCGGGTCGGTCTCAAGCCGTTGCGTCAGGTCCTCGACGGTGAAGCCCGCGTCGCTCCTCGGCTCCAGCCGGAGCGGGACCGAGCGGAAGCCGATCGACGTCAACGGCTGTCGTCGCGTGTTGCGCCACGCCTCGGCCATCGCCCCGGCGATCCGATCGGCCAGGATCGCACGGTTCTCGACCGAACCGTCGTTGTACTTGCCGGCGGTGACGTTCCCGCTGCACCCGGAGAGGTAGATCTGGAAAGTCTTCGGCATCTCGTCCTGGCGTCGTTGCCGGGCCATGCCGACGAAATCGCTCGAGACCTGGCCGTGACCGTAGTAGCTCATCGGGTGCGTGGCGTAGGCGCTCAGGGCCGCGACCGGCCGATCGCCGTTCCAGAAGCTGAGCGTGCGGAGCCGGGAGTCGACGGTCCCCTCGGGCTGGGCACGGGCATAGGGGTCGCGCGTGGCGCTCGTGCGGTCGAAGGCGGGCGTTCCGTCCGGCTTGAGATAACGACGGTTAGATGCGACCTGCTCGACCTCGGCCGATCCCGTGCCGATGTGGGTGATCTCCCGGGCGTCGTCGAGGCTCGCCCGGACAGCCTCGGCGACCTTGCGCACCGCACGCTCGTGGAACTCGGGGTCGCAGACGCTTCCGACCGCGCCCGAGGCGCGCAGGAGCCGCTCGGCGTCGAGGTCCGCCACCGGGGCGTCGTGCTGGTGGACACTGCTGAGCACGACCCGCTCTCGGGTCGTCCCGACCGCGTCGGCGAGGGCCGAACGCCAGCGATCGTAGGCCGCGTTTCGGACCTCGCACCAGTCCAGCGCCGCGATGACGATCGGCCGATCCCTTCCCAGGAGCACGATCCCCCGGGCCAGCAGCGGGTCGAGCACCTCCCGGGCCGGCTCGATCCCCCCCGCCATGCAGGGGTGGCCGAGGGGAATGGTCACGTCGGCCGAGAAACGGGCCAGCCGGAATCGGGCCTCAGCGCCGAGGACATTTCCCGGCAAGCTCGCCGCCCCCACCACCGCGGTCAGCCCGCCGAGCGCCGCGCGTCGAGAGATGTTCGGCCCATCGTGCCGCGTTGCGAGAGACATGAACTCGGCTCCTCGTCATTCCCGGAGAACTCGCCACGCCAGGGGGCGGCCCCGGGGCATCGCCCCGATGACACGTCGCCCCTGAGCGTACCGGGGATTTCGCCGCGTGTCATGCGGTCGTTACGCCGTATAATCAGAAGTCGGGCGGCCCCAACCTTATCGACCCTCGGCCCTTGGCCCTTTGAGGAGACCTCGACCATGAGAGAGGCTCACATCACCCTGCCGGAACTGGCCCTGATCGCCGGCACGCGCGCGGCCCTCGGCGCCGGGCTCGGCCTCCTCCTGGCGGATCGCCTCCCGGTCGGCCCGCGTCGGGCCGTCGGCTGGACTCTCGTCCTGATCGGCGCCCTCAGTACCGTCCCCCTGGCGGTTGAGGTGCTCGGGAAAAGCCGCCCCTCCAGGCCCTCGGAATGGGGAGAACGACGCATGGACATGGCCCGGTCTTGAGCAGGCCATCCGCCGAACCTCGCGCATGGCTTTTCCCGTCAAGGGAGCGGATGGCTGAGGTCGTCAATTGCTCACGCCATGACTGGCCCTTCTCCGAGTCGAGGCGCTACGCGGTAGAATCGAGTGCGAACGGATCGGAAACGAGCAACGAGAAACAACGGACAGGGGTGGTCTCTCGGGGACGGATCCATGTCATGCCGTGCTGGAGCATCTTTTGCCTGTACTGCCGGGGATACATCGCGGATGCCCTTCTCGAATGTGTACCCGCATCGAAGCGGTCGGCCCCAGCATACCGATTGCTGTCCAGGCTCAGGCCGGGGCCGCCCTCGCGTGTCCGTATTGCAACCATCTCGTCGGCTTTGATGATGCCGGGCAGACCCCGGGCCCTCGGGTCGGGATGGCCTGTCTTCCGCTATGGGCGGGCGGAACTGGAGATCAAGCGACAGGCGGATGGAGAGCCGGCCGATGTCTCGCTCGCAAACTGGGCCCTTCCGGCATCGTTTCACGCAGCCTGGCACCCAACTGCCCCTGAGTGGTTACACCTATGCCGAAGAAGCTGCCCCTGATGAGATTGTCCCGTGATGAGGAGTTGTTCCTCCGTCACTGGATTTATGACGAGGCCCACTACCAGGGCGGGCCCGGCCCGGCCAAGCGGCTGCAGCTTCAACACCGAGCGATCCCCGCCGACCTCGCAGTCCTCATCGCCGCCGCCATCCCCGACCTGATCGACCAGGAGAAGGCGTCCCTTGGCCCCCCGCCCGTCGAGCCCTCGACATGGCCCTGGTCCGAAGAGGCGTGGAGGGAACGCGTCTCCGAAGCACGGGCCGCCCTCGCGGAAGCGGCATCGCCGCCCGCGGCCAGAACAATCTCGGGCCACGGGAACACCTGACGCCTGACCTCGCGGATAGCCCCGGTTGCGAGCCCTTGAGACCACACGCGGGCGTTCAGAAGCACGTCTTGCCGCGCACATCGCAGATATCGTAACCGTTCGCGCGGTCGGCGTAGATCGAGCCCAGGGGCAAGGTCGCGGCGCTGCGCAGCGTGAACCGGCCGTGCGAATCGTTGACGGCCTGTTTCAGCCCCGTCGTCGCATCTCCCACTTCCATCTTGTCGAACAGTCCGAGTTGTCGCGGCGCATGGGGGCGCAGGTCCTCGGCAAACAGGTGCATCCTCCCCGCCAGCCCGTGCGGCACCCACGCCTTCCGCAAGCAGGGCCGGTATGTGTCCAGGAGCATGTCGAAGCGGTCGCTCGGCACCACGAGCGTTGCGCGGCCCTCCCCGGCCCGCCCATCACGGTAGCCGACCCACACCGCCACGCGGCCCGTCAAGACCCGGTGGTACACCAGCTCCTCCACCAATCGCTCCAGGTTGCGTACCAGCCACGCCCAGAGCACCGACGGGCTATCGGTCGGTTCGCCGAAGCTCCCGCCCCGCGACAGGATCTTGTGCGGCATGCGATGCGGTCGGATCGGCAGGACGGGATCGCCGTTCAATTCCCACCACAACGCCTCGCCGCCGGCGGTCAACAGGCCCCGGATCAGCCTGCGGTCGGCCCTCGCCAGGTCCAGGCAGGTGCGGATTCCCCAGGGCAACAACCGACGCTCCCGTCGTCCGGCAATCCCCGTCACGTCCGTGACCGGACGCTCGGCCAGAAGCGCTTCCTCCGCCGACGGATCGAGAATGGCGCGTGCCCCGAACGGCTTGGCGGTGTCGCTGATCAACTTGGCGAGCGTGCGGGTGCGGGCGATCCCCACCGTCACCGGCACCCGCACGCGCTCCATGATCCGGTCACGAACCGAAACGGCAAGGGACTGGAAGTCTCCGCCGGGCGGAGATCCGGCATCGAAGAAGAACTCATCGATGCTGTAATACTCGACCCTGGGGGACACGTCGCGCATGACCTCCAGCATCATCCGCGACAGCACCTCGTACCAGCGGAAATCGCGCTTGACGTAGACCCCCTCCGGACAAAGTTTTTGCGCCTCCCAGATCGGCATTCCGGTGCCAACGCCGAATGCCTTCATCTCGTACGATTTCGCGATGACGCACGCCCCCTGGTTCCCCAGCACCCCGACCGGCATCCCGGCCAGGTGCGCGTAGCGGGCCCGCTCCGCCGCGACGTAGAAGGCATCGGCGTCGATATGTCCGACCGGACCTTGTCGCCCCATGAACGAAAACATACTATGGACGCACGAACAGTCAAGGTGGGGAGCGAGAAGATCCGGCGTGTGCCTCGGGATTGCCGTCGCAGGGAGCGAGCTGCCCACGGAATTGATCGGGCATTACGGGTTGTCGAGCCGCCTCCACACGCGCGGCGGACAGCCGGAGTATCGCTTCCTGTTCCGCGACCGGAAGCCCCGCCTGCCGATCTGGCGGGACGGGCGGTTGCAGATCGTGCGATGGGGCAACGGACGTGGCCAGAGCCGTCACCTGCCGCGCACCGGCTGGACGTGGCAGAAGTCGATCGGCGAGGGCCGTTGGAATGGAAGCGGGGCGATCCCGGTGGACATTCCCGCGTCCTACGGCCTGGAACGCCGGGGCGTGTGGTACTTCATCGAGGTCGGCATCCGGGGCCTGCTCGTGCCCGACGAGCGGGGATGCGCGGTCTGCTACATGATCTGCGAACCGTCGAGTCATTACTATCGGATCATGACCGGCGCGACCCGCATGCCGGTGTTGATTGATCAGCGGATCTGAGGCGGATTGCGGCCGGCAACGGCGCCGGAAACCAGCGAACCGGCTCCCGTTGGCCGCGGGGACGAGCCTATCGGGCGCGTCGGGCGAGCAGGAAGGCGGCGGCCAGCACCGCGAGGCTGACCAGGGCCCCGCGCCTCCCAGCCAGAGGCCGCTGCCGGGCTCATCGACGCGGATCGGCGTGCCCTGCTGGGCGAGTTGCCGCGCGGTGTCGGTGACGCCCGTCGTGGCCGTCGCCTCGTCCGTGGGGACCGTGTAGTGCTTCCGCTCGATCGTGTCGAGCACCTGGACGCCCGGCGCGAACGTCGGCCAGAACGTGGAGGCGGGATACGCGGCATCGTAGGCGATCTGCTCAACCTTGATGTCCCGCGTCATGTTGAGCTCGGCGGCCTCTCCATCACCCCGGTCCCGGATGACGGTACAATGGAATACAGGGACGAGAGCGGGTAGTGGTGATCGCCCACCCGATCCAGGGTTTTGGCCTCCCAGGTCCAGCTCGGAAGCTCGTCGCGAATGCGGCCGGGGTTGGCGTAAGCGACGACCCGCAGGGGGACCGCCGTCTCCCGGTCCAGGGCATAGACGAGCGACTGCTCCTGGCCCGGCAGCCCCACGTCCGGGAAGTGGAAGACGTGGCAGGACCGGCCGATTACCTCCGTGTCGGCGAGCCGCTCCGCCGCCGGCAGGGCCTCGGGCAGCGGTTTCAGGCCGACGTGGTAAAAGCGGAAGGGCTCCGGTGCGGTCCGAAACCCAAAGGTTCCATCGAATGAGAAGTCATGATCAATGCTGATGGTGACCGGGCGGTCGGGCTCCTCCCGGGAGAACTCCACGTCGGCGCACTTCTCGCCGTCGCAGTACGACGCCTTGTGGTGCGTGGCGATCCATTCTTCGAAAACGCGCTGGCCGTCGGCCGTCTGAATGTAGGTCTGCTCGATCGTGCCCGGGCCGCTTTCACTTCCCATGGAACGTACGGCGGATTGATCGATCTTGACCCGCAGGGAGATCGATTCCGGGTTGGCCTCGGGCAAGAGCTTCTCGATGATCTGGAGGATCTGGTCATCCGGCATGGTTCAATCCCAGGTCTGGTCCGTTGGGCAGGTCCAGCAACGGGTGCGGTTCAATACGCCTCGGAGAGCGCCTCGCTTCCGGCACGAGTCCCCAGCGCCCTCCAGGCCCCGACGCCAATACCGTTGCCGAAGAACCGTACTGATCCGTCGGCGAGGACGGCGTTGACGCCGCCGGGGTGAAAGCTCCGGGCGGCGAAGACGTCGTTGCAGTCGGGGGTTGAGGAGTTCGGGGGGGTCGAGACGTAGAACTTGGTGTAGAAACCGCGGCCCAGCATCCAGGAGTGGCCGGCATCGATCCTGCCCCCTCGTTTCACATCGGCCTCCGTCATCCGCGCGCATTGGGCCACCCGGTCGTCCACGGTCATCGTGCTCGGGGACGGTAAGTCGAGGACCCAGTCGCGGTGTGGTACGAAGCGGCCCTTCACCGCGCTACCGACGAGCTTTTCCGAGAACGCCAGAGTGTTGGAAAGACCGTCGCGGAAGCTGGACAGCGGTGTCCCGGCACGGTTGAAGGCCCCGTTATCCGTCCCCGATGCGCAGTAATAGCAGAGGCCGTTGTTGGTCCGGTAATTTGTCGGGCCAAACGGCAACGTGGTCGCCAGGGGGTCCGAGGGGCAGAGGAACACGTCGACCTGCTGAAGCGCGGTCGTGCGGTTCGGGTGGCCGGGCTTGAGGCCCCACAGGGCGCCGGTCGGCACACTGAAGTTGATCGTGTTGTGAAGAACACCTTGTTCGAGCTGGGCGAGCAGCGCCGTATGCGCGGAGAGGCTCACGCCATACGATCCGCCCGGGGGGTGGGGAACCTGCGGGAGAAAATATCCCATGTGTGACGGTGGAAAGACCCCCCAGGCCCCCTCGTAGCTGTGCAGGGCGAGCCCAAGCTGCTTGAGGTTGTTCATGCACTGCGCCCGACGCGCCGCCTCGCGGGCCGCCTGCACGGCGGGCAGCAGCAGGCTCGTAATCAGGCCGATGATCCCGATGACCACCAGAAGCTCGATGAGCGTGAAGCCGCGCCTTGGTCGTGCGCCTCGCATCGCAATCTCCTTCCCGGAGAGTTCGGGCCCGGGTCACTCCGCCGAGAGGCTCACCGGAACGACGATCTCTTCCGACGATCCCGATCGCTGAATCGTGATCCGGTCCGGGCCGCCCCAGTCCGAGGGGGGTCCTCCCATCGCAACCTTGAGGCGCCGCGCGGCCTGGCACCCCCACGTTGTCCAGGTCGAACCGGACGTCCGTCCGTTTGGGATCGCTCGGTTTCCCGGTGAACTCCCTCTTCCAGACCACCAGGCTCTCACGCGGGACCAGGGCGCCCTCGGCATGACCGCCGACACGGAAGATCACAAAAAAGGCGATCAGGGCAACGGCCGCGAGAGCGAACAGGGGCAGGCCGATTTTTCGCCTGAGCGCGACTTTGTCAGGGGGGGCTCATGCGCAAAACACCGCTTGTCCGGGCCTTGACGTTTGGCACGGACGATTCATCGGAACAGGCCGGCGCCGCCAGGAGGTGATATCAATAAATAGCGTTATCCGGGGTCGAACTGGCCGCGTCAAGGAGAAAGTCTTCGCGAAACAATGGAACGGCGGAAATCACGACGATGGCAAATGGCCGGCACGGCGGATGGTCTGGTCATCCGCCTGGGAGGGAAACGGCGGCCTGGATGGATCGTGATGGTTTCGACGGTCTGATGTGGAGCAACGATAGGCCGTCGGCCGATTCTCCGAAAGTCGGGGACCGCTCGATGCGATCCTATGGATACGGGGCCGGTGTGCCCCGGCGTCGGGCTCCTTGACAACGCGAACGTGACGGATAGCGGTTGCGCGGGGGCAACGGCGGTGAGGGAGCGGCCCCGCACAAATGTTGCGAAACGAACCCATCGGCCCGATCTCGTGATCTGACATGAAGATGCGAGCAGAAAAACCAGGGGCTTCGCGCGGACCTCCACCCGCGACATGCCACGTGTCGGCCACGAACACCGGTCCTTCGAGATCGCGCGACGTTCGATCCTCCGGCCGATTCAGGATCACCGGAAGACGACCGGCTCCGGGCAGAAGCGGCGCAGCCTGGCGGGGTCGATGCTCGATGCCCAGGCCGGGGGCCGTGGGGATGGTCAGGTGGCCCTCGGCATCGAGGCGGAAGGGCTCGGTGGTGAGCTCGTCGATGTAGGCGCAGGGGGTCAGGTACTCGACGTAGCGGGCGACCGGGATGGCGGCCGAGAACTGCAGATCGGCGGCCAGGCCGACCGCCGTGTTCCAGCCGTGGGGCACGACCTGGACGTTGTGGTCGGCGGCCAGCCAGGCGATCCGCCGCGACTCGCTCAGGCCGCCGTTCTTGGTGCAGTCGGGCTGGAGGATGTCCACCGCCCGGCGCTCGATCCAGGGGCGGAACGCCTGCCGGCGCGTCAGGACCTCGCCGCCGGCGATCGGCACCGGCGAGACGCGCGTCAGCTCGATGTAACCCTCCAGGTCGTCGGGCGGCAGCGGCTCCTCGAACCAGACGATGCCGTGGTCGGCGAGCATCGCCGCGGTGTTGCGCGGCCCAGTTCGTGCCGTGCGGCCAGAACTGCTCGCTGCCGCCGGCATCCACCATCAGCTCGACGCCGTCGCCCGACGGTCCGCCGCGCGGTGCGGACCAGCAGCTCGTCGAACGCCGGATCGCGGCGGCCGAACGGCCGCCAGCCGAGCTTGATCGCCCGGAACCCGCGCCGACGACGCTTTCCAGGGTCCTGCTCAGGGGTTCCGGCTCGTCGAAGAGGATCGAGCCATACGGCTTGATCGACCGCCGGTAATCGCCGCCCAGCAGCCGAGAGACCGGCTGGCCGCACGCCTTGCCCATCAGGTCCCAGAGCGCGATGTCGATGCCGCTGATCGCGTGCTCGACCGCCCCGCCCGCGGCCCTGCCAGAAGGTCGACTGCCGGAGCGTCTCGGAGACCCGCTCCGGCTCGACGGCCGACTGCCCCTTGCAGCAGCGGCCAGAGCAGCTCGACCGCCCCGGCCACCAGCCGCCCCGAGGTGAAGCAGCTTCCGTAGCCGACCAGGTCCGCGTCGGTGCGGACGACCAGCAGCGTATGCAGGTTCTCCTGCGGCTCGTGCCCCTGCGGCCAGCCGCCGTCGACGGTCGCGCCGGTCAGCGGGCAGACGTCGATGGATACGATCTTCATCGCGACCTCCCGCATGGAACCCTCCCTGGCCGTGCAACCGTCGAGGTTGCAATCATCGTCCCGCGCGAACGAAACGGAAGACCGACGCCCCGAAGCTTCGATCCTATTGATGTCGTCGCATCGAGTGCGGCGGCGTGGCTCCCTGGCATCACGATCCCCGAGACGCCCGGTCGAGTTCGTCCCTCGCGGAAAGTGTCGGTTCCCGAACGCGGCGTCAGTCAGTCAGTCGGCCGGTTCGGGGCGCGCCACCTGGCCGGGGTGCTTGAGGTAAGCGATCAGGTCGCGGACCTGGTCCTCCGAGAGCGTTTCGAGCTGGCCCTCGGGCATGGGGGACAGGTCCGTGACCTGGCTCTCCTCGATCTCGCGACGATCGACCGTGAGCTTTTCCGTCAGTGCCTGGAGCGTGACCGTCCGCTCGGTCTGCTCGGTGACCAGGCCGTTGAGCACCCGTCCATCGGTCAGCAGCAGCACCGTCATCCGGTAATCCGCGTTGACCACGGCGCTCGGGTCGACGACGTTCTCCAGCAGATAGTCGAGGTCATGCCGGCCGGAGCCGGTGAGGTCCGGGGCCGACCGTCTCCCCCTCGCCGTAGAGCCGGTGGCAGTTCGCGGCACAACTGGTCGAAGACGAGCCGTCCCCGACCCAGGTCGGCCTCCGCGAGCACCTCCGGGGTCAGTCGGCGAACGCAGCGACGCCATCAGGCTCCGCTTCTCCTCGGGAGACTCGCGCAGCGCCCCCCAGACCTCGGTCACCCGCTTCGACAGCGCCTCGTCGCCGAAGCTATGGATCTGGCGGACGTGGAACGCGGACAGGTCTTCGCGGGGAACCTGACCGTCGGCCACCGCATCGAGCAGCGGCCCCGCGAACGACGGCCGGGAGACGAGCACCGAGATGGCCTGCGGCCGGTCGGGGGCACGGAATCGCCGGTAGTTCTTCACCAGCGCCTTGCCGATCGCCGGGTCGTCGAACAGGGCCAGACCCCGGGCGGCGACGACGTTGATGTGGTTCTCTTCCAGCAGCGACTCGCAGATCGCCCGCAGGTCGTCCGGGCGGCGGTCGATCAGGGACCGGAGGGCCGACGTCCGGATGTCCATCGGGGCGGCCCGATCCAGCGCGATCCGCCGCACCTCCTCAATGCGCCGGCCCGTCGCCGAAAACGACGCTGAGTTCCCGCACCCGGTTGCGAATCGCGTCGTCGTCGGCATCGCTCAATGCCTCCTGGATCTTACCCCAGGAGGCGGGGGGCGTTGCCTTGAGCCAGCCCCGCAAGGCATCGGCGAGACCGTCGAGAATGTCGCGCTGGAACGCGGCGGAGTCGCTGTCGGCGGCATAAGCCGAGCAGGGCGTCGATCGGCCCCGGGTTCGATTCGAGGTCCTCCGCCAGCCTACGGGCCACGAGCTGCCGGGTCTGGGGCCACTGGCACGCGCGGGCGACGGCCACCAGGGCCGAGGGGTCGGCTTCGGCCAACGGGATCAGGCCGTACCAGACCATCAGCGGCAGGTTGTGGTCGGCCGCATCCTCGATTGCGAGCCACCAGCGCCGCGGCGAGCCCCGCCCGCCGCGCCAACGGCATCCGCTGCAGGGTCGAGGCCAGCGCCAGTCGGACCAGGCCCGATGGATCCGATCGCGCGATTCGCTCGAACTCGGGACCAAGTTCGGCCGCCTCGCGAGTCACCTGCTCCGATCGATCGGGCGCGGTGCCCGTGATGTCGTCGAGCGGCCAGGCGTCGGTCAGTAGGCGGATCGCCCAGGTCCGGACGTGCTCGTCGGGGTGGTGGAGTTGCTCGCGGAGGAGTTCGCCGTCGGCGGCACCGATCGCATGGAGCGTCAGCATCGCCCGCAGGGCGAGGAGGGGATCGCCGATCCTGCTGCGACCATCGCCCGCAGCGCCGTCCTTCGCCTCGTCGAGCGGCTCGCCCGCATCGGCCCGCTCGGCCAGGATGAGCCGGGCCTGGCGGACGAACCACTCGTTGGTCTCGCGTGCAGGTCCACCAGTTCGGCGTCGGACTTCGCCCGCAGGTCGCCGAACGCCGGCCTCGATCGGCTGGCCGTGGGTGATCTTGAAGACGCGGCCGCTGGTGCGGTGGACGCCGGTGCTCTCGTGGCACTCGCCGGTGTCGCTCCAGTCGAGCACGAAGACGCCGCCGTCGGGGCCGTAGCCGAGGTCGATCCCGCGGAAGAAGGGGTCCGGGCTGAGGAAGAAGTCCTTGCCGTGATGGCCGACGTAGCCGCTGCCCGGACCGCTCCAGGATCTCCTGGTTGGCGCGTCGGCCGTGGAAGTTCAGCGTGAAGAGCCGGCCGCGGTACGACTCGGGCCAGTTGTCGCCGAGGTAGACCATCGCCCCGGAGTGGGCGTGGCCGCCGCCCAGGGCGTTGGCCGCGCCGTCGCGCGAGTCCGTCCAGCTCTTGCCGGTGTCGAAGTGCCAGTGGTCGGCGTGCTGGTCGAGCAGGTCGTAGACGTGCGGGTTCGGGTCGAGCGTGTGCAGGCGGTCGAGGTGCGAGCCGGTGATCAGGTGCCAGAGGTGGCCGTTGACGGTGTTGACGAAGAACCCCTCGCCGTGAGCGTCCCAGTCGTGCCCCCAGGGGTTCGTCGTGCCGGCTGTCGAGCACCTCGACGACTTTGCGCGTCGGATGGTACCGCCACAGGCCGCCGGCGAGCGTCTTCCGCTCGGCCTCGGGCGTGCCCGGCACGCCGAGCAATCCGGGGCATGAGCCGCCGCAACGCCCGTAGAGCCAGCCGTCCGGCCCCCACTTCAGGCCGTTGGCGAAGTTGTGGTAGTTCTCGGTGGCGACGGTGAAGCCGTCGAGCACGACCTCGGCCGGCCCGTCCGGCACGTCGTCGCCATCCCGATCCGGCACGAACAGGAGTTGGGGCGGGCACATCAGCCAGGCGCCGCCGTGGCCGACCTCCAGACCGGTGAGCATCTGGACGTCGTCGGTGAAGACGGTGCGGACGTCGTGCCGCCCGTCGCCGTCGTTGTCGTCGAAGATCAGCACGCGGTCCCGCAGCGAGAGGTCGAACCGCTGCGTCCGCTCGGCGTAGGTGTAGTTCTCGGCGACCCACAGTCGCCCGCGGCCGTCCCAGGTCATCGCGATGGGGTTCTGCACATCCGGCTCGGCGGCGAACACCGTGGCCTGGAACCCGTCGGGCAACTCCATCCGGGCGGCGTCCTCGGCGGGCCATCGGCGCGGCCGAGGTATCCGGCTCGCTGTTGTAGGGTTCCGGGAAGTCCGCGCCCGCCGCCACCCCGACGAGGCCAATCGTCCCGATGATGGGGAACGTGAACCTCCACCACGATGATTCCGCCATGTCGCGCATCCCTCACAACGAGCACCCGTGTTTCGACCGTGCCGGTCTTTCGCACCACGGTTCCAACATAGTGGATGGGGACCGAGCCCGACAACCGACTCCCGAGCGTGTCCAGTCTTCCACAATCGTGAAACCGGCCCCATCGCGGTTGCTTGTTAAGCATTCGTTGGATAACCTGAAACAATGCTCGCCAACGGGCATTCACGGCGTCCCCTGGACCTTCGCCGTCTCCCTCCTGTCGTCCTCCCTGACGCTGCCGGACTGACCCGGAGCCCACGCATGCTCGATCACCATCGCCTTCGCCGTTACCTTGCGCTCTTCGCCATGCTGGGGACTCCCTGGGGAGCCGGCCAGGCGAATGCCGCTGATTCCGGCCATCGACTGACGTTCGAGAAGGATGTCCGGCCGATCCTCAAGACGCATTGCTTTCATTGCCACGGTGAGAACGCGACGCCGAAGGCAGGGCTCGACCTGCGGCTGGTCCGCACGATGGTCGGGGGCGGGATCTCCGGTGAGGCCATCGCGCCCGGCGCGAGCGAGGAGAGCTTGCTCTGGTTCATGGTCGACGACGACATGATGCCGCCGATCGACACGAAGCTCTCGGCTGGGGAAAAGCAAATCCTCGCCGCGTGGATCGACCAGGGGGCAAAGACCCTGCGGCCCGAGCCGGAATCGGTGCCAACGGGCATGTATCTCACCGAGGAGGACCGCGCGTTCTGGTCATTCCAGCCGATCGAACGGACGGAGGTGCCGGAGGTTCGCGACGCGGGCCAGGTACGAAACCCGATCGATGCGTTCCTGCTGGCCCGGCTGGAGCAAGAGGGCCTGAGCTTCGCCCCCGAGACCGACCGGCGAACCCTGATCCGGCGGGCGACCTTCGACCTGCACGGCCTGCCGCCGACCCCCGAGGAGATCGCGGCGTTCGTCGGCGACGATCGCCCCGACGCCTACGAGCGGCTGATTGATCGGCTGCTTGCCTCCCCCCGGTATGGCGAACGCTGGGCGCGGCACTGGCTCGACGTGGCTGGTTATGCCGACAGCGAGGGCTACACCGCCGAGGATCCGTTGAGGGCCTATGCCTACAAGTATCGCGACTATCTGATCCGGTCCCTGAACACGGATCGGCCCTGGGACGAGTTGATCCGTGAGCAACTTGCCGGTGACGAGATGGTCGAGCCACCCTACAACGACCTGGAGCCCGCCGAGATCGACAAGCTGGTCGCCACCGGCTTCCTTCACCTAGCGCCCGACGGCACCGCCTCGCGGCAGGTCGACGACGCGGCGCTGGCCAGCAACGACGTGGTGGCCGAGTCGATGAAGGTCGTCTCCACGTCATTGCTCGGCCTGACCGTCGGCTGCGCCCAGTGCCACACGCATCGGTACGACCCGATCTCGCACCAGGACTATCACGCCTTCCGGGCCATCTTCGAACCGGCCTACGACCCGCAACAATGGCGCACTCCCACCCAGCGACGGATCTCGCTCTGGACGGAGACCGACCACAAGCGGGCGGCCGAGGTCGACGCCGAGGTCAAGACGATCACCGCGGCGCGCCAGGACGAGCTCGAGGCGCTGGTTCAGCGCGTTCTGGAGAAAGAGCTGGGCGCGGCCCCCGAGAACCTGCGCGACGCCCTCCGGGCAGCCCGCGACATCCCCAAGGCAAAGCGGTCTCCGGAGCAGAACGTGCTGCTGAAGGATTACCCACGCGTCCTGGTCACCACCGGCAACGTCTCGCTCTACGACGGCAAGGCGCATCGCGAAATCACCGGCAAATACGACGAGAAGATCCGCGAGGCGAACTCGAAGCGACCCCCCGAGGACTACGTGCGGGCCATGACCGAGGTTCCCGGTCGGGTTCCCGAAACGCACCTCTTCCGCCGTGGCGACCATACCCAGCCCGCAGAGCGGATCGAGCCCGGCGAGCTGACCGTGCTGGGGGCGACGGCCGGAACGCCGGAGATCCCCAACGACGACCCGCAACTCCCAACCACCGGCCGACGCCTGGCCTACGTCCGACACCTGACCGGCGGGAATCACCCACTGCTGCCGCGCGTGCTCGTCAACCGGTTCTGGCTTCACCATTTCGGTCGGGGGATCGTCGCCACGCCCGGCGACTTCGGTAGGCTTGGCGAGCGGCCGACCCACCCCGAACTGCTCGACTGGCTGGCCGACGAGTTCATGGCGCGCGGTTGGTCGCTGAAGGAACTGCACCGCCTCCTCATGACCTCGACGGCGTATCGGCAGTCGTCGCGACGCGAGGGCAGGACCGCCGAGATCGACCCCGAGAACCGCCTGCTGGGCCGCATGTCGGTGCGACGGCTGGAAACCGAGGCGGTTCGCGACGCCATGCTGGCGGTCAGCGGCCAGCTCAGCGACGAGATGTTCGGCCCGCCGGTGCCGGTGACTCCCGACGAGGTCGGGCAGATCATCGTCGGCGTCGACAACCGCGACTCGGCCGGTCGGCCGACGGGCAAGCAGGTCTCTCTGGGGCCCGACGAGTTCCGTCGGAGCCTGTACATCCAGGTGCGACGATCCTTGCCGTTGGGGGTCCTGGAGACCTTCGATGCCCCATTGATGACCCCCAACTGCGAGTTGCGGAAGCCCTCCACCACGGCCCCGCAGGCGCTGATGCTCATGAACAACGACTTCCTCATCGAGCAATCCGAGGCGTTCGCGCGGCGGGTCGCGGCCGACGCGGGGGCGGAATCGGCCGTCCGCGTGCGACGGGCCTGGGCGCTGGCGCTGGGGCAAGAGCCGACCGCAACGCAGGTCGAGGCGGCCATCGCATTCCTCGACGCCCAGCGCGCGGACTTCGACGCGGCTGAATCGGACGATAAGAAGACGTCGGACGATAAGAAGGCGAAGGCCCCGACCCTCGCGGCCGACGTCCGCGCTGGCCAGCGTCTGCCATGCGCTACTGAGTTCGAACGCATTCCTGTACGTCGACTGAACCGGGAGACAGGCCGATGCCCTTCGATCCCCGCTCGATCTCATCGCGCCGCCACTTCCTGGCCTCGCAGGGCATGGCCATCGGCTCGCTCGCGCTGGCCTGGCTGCTGCACCAGGAGGACGCCCAGGCGCAGGGCTCGCCCCGCAAGCCGAACTTCGAGACGCCGGTCTACGACCTCCTCCCCAAGCGACCCCCGAAGCCGTCGCGGGCCTCGGCGATGATCTCGCTCTGGATGCAGGGCGGGCCGAGCCACCTCGACCTCTTCGACCCCAAGCCCGAGCTGGCCAAACGGCACATGGAGAACTACTCCGGCAAGATCAAGTACGACAATGCCGGCCAGGCCAGCGCCAAGCTGTTCGCCCCACCCTGGAAGTTCCAGCGTTACGGCCAGTGCGGCATGGAACTGAGCGAGCTGGTGCCCCACCTGGGCGAGATCGCCGACGACATCACTCTGATCCGCTCGATGCATACCGGCGTGAACAATCACGGCCAGTCGATCAACGCGCTCAACACGGGACGGATCGCCGCCGGTCGGCCGGTGCTCGGCTCGTGGCTGACCTACGGTTTGGGCACCGAGAGCCAGAACCTCCCGGCCTACTGCGTCTTGACCGACCCGGGCGGCCTCCCCGTGCTGGGTGTGGACAACTGGTCGAACGGCTGGCTGCCGTCCCTTTATCAAGGGACCGTCGTCCGACCGCGCGAGCCACGCATCCTGGACCTCGACCCGCCCTCGCACCTGCAAGGCCGGCCCCAGGAGCGTTACCTGGAGTTTCTCGATCAGATCAATCACGACCACCAGGCCTCCCATCCCGGCGAGGACGACCTGGGTGCCCGGATCGCCAGCTTCGAGCTAGCCGCCCGGATGCAAACGGCCGCCCGGGAGGCTCTGGACCTCTCGAAGGAATCGGCCGCCACCCGGCGGTTGTACGGGCTCGACGAGCCCGAGACGCAGGAGTACGGCACCCGCTGTCTGATCGCCCGTCGCCTGGTCGAACGCGGGGTTCGGTTCGTCCAGGTCTGCACCGGCAACCAGAACTGGGACCATCACGGTAACATCGTGAAGGCGCTTCCCAACATGTGCCGCAAGGTGGACCGGCCCTCGGCCGCCCTGGTACGCGACCTGAAGGAGCGCGGATTACTGGATTCGACCATTGTCCACTGGGGCGGCGAGATGGGCCGCCTGCCGGTGATCCAGAACGAGAAGAGCATCGGCCGCGACCACAACACATACGGATTCAGCATGTGGCTGGCCGGCGGCGGCCTCAAGGCGGGCCACGTCCACGGCGCCACCGACGAATTCGGCCACGAGGCCGTCGAGGACGTCGTGAACCACTCCGACTATCACGCCACCCTCATCCACCTGTTCGGCCTCGACCCCGAGACCCTGGTGTTCCGCCGCCCCAACGGCGACGGCTCGCTTCTCGACGGCCAGCCAGGACGGGTCGTTCGTGAAATCCTGGCGTGATCCCTTCCAAACACCGAACGCTGCCGAGAAACGCCGCCCCGGCAGGGGTGCCTTCCAACCGACCCCCCGACCGGTGCATCCAATTCGATTGGAGCGATCGCTCCAAACGGGCGATACATTTGTGGGATGGATCGAGCCGAAGTCCCGACAGAGGGTGCATGGAGGCACTGGATGGACCGCATGCAACGGGCTTCGCTCGCCGCCATCGCGATCCTGATGGGGGCCACCGGCTGCTCGATCGTCAAGCACGATGTAGAGCCCGACCGGGGGTTCCAGGGTCGGGGTTCCACAACGGTGACCATGCTGCCCGAGATCGCGCCCTATCCGATCTCCCTGGACCTGAACCACCTTCCTCCGACCGGAACCACGCCCGGACCATCAGACGGAGTGCGGTATCGCGGCCTGAAAGAGTTCGAGTGCCGGGACCTCGCCGCCCGTGGCTCGACGCTGGGCAACCTGCTCGACGCCAAAGCGAGTGAGTGTTGCCCGCAGCCCAACCCTCAACGACAACACCATCTTTTGCATCACGACACCGACGAACCCTCCCCTCCCGATCTTCGGGGAGAGATCCTGCGCGTCTCGGCCCTTGAAGCGCGGAACCATTCGGCCGCCGATGCGCTGGAACTCTACTTTCGACTGGCGCAGGTTCTGGCCCAACGCGATGTCCTGCGAGCCAGCCAGGCCACGGTCGGCCGGGCGCTGGACGAGCGCCGCCGGCTCCAGGAAGAGGAGCTGACGGTCCCGGACGCGTTCGAGGAGTTGCGTCGCCAGCAGCAGGACCAGATCATGGGTCAGGCCGAGTTCAATCAGGTCGTCGAGCAGCTCTCCTCCGAACTGCGTCACCTGCTGAACCTCGGGCCGGCCGAGGAACGATGGCGGATCTGGCCGGTGATGGACCTGGCCATCGACGGTCGACCCATCGACCCGGAACAGGCCGTCGCGATCGGCATGAGCCGACGACCCGAGGTGATCCTGCTACGACGCCTCGACCATCGCCAGGGCCCGGACACCTTGCAAGCCCTGAGATCCGTTCTCTCGTCGTTCGAACCCCTGCTGGGACTGGAATGCCAGGGGGAACTTCCCACTCACCCGTTATTGTTGCTGCTAAGGGCATCGTCACTCCGGGTGGAGCAGGAGAACGAGGACAACGCGAGAACGAGGCAGCTCTGGGACCGCTACCGCCTGGAGCGCGAGCGGCAGATTGCCAAGGAGATCCGGCTCGCGGCCCTGGAGGTTCAGGCCTGCCTGGAGCAGGTCGAGATCGCTCGCGACGAGGTTCACGACCTCCAGGCCGAACTCGCGAACCTGCAGGCCGAGCAGCGCGAGGGGATCGCCGACTACGGCGCGCTGCTCCAGGCCGAACTCCGGATGCTCGAATCCCAGTCGAACCTCTGGAAGAAGTCCTTCGAGTGGCGAGTCGCGGTCACCCGCCTACAAGAGGCCCAGTTCACCCTGCTGTACTGAGCGACCCCCGCGATCACTCACTGCCGGTGTCTTTTTCTTCCCGGGAGGGGCGAGGCTCCGGCCGAGCCGCCCATCCCGACGGCTCGGCCGGAGCCTCGCCCTCCCGGAAGCATGTCTCCGCGTGAACAGGCTCACTGCCGCTGCGAGAAGGCCGCCCGCAGTTGCTGCTCGAACGACGAGGTCGAGGCGATCGCCTCGCGGAACGACCGCTTGTCCAGGGTGTAGACTTCCAGGTCGTCGATCGCCCGGACGGTGGCGTTGCGCGGCTGGTCCTCGAGCAGGGCGACCTCGCCGAACGATTCGCCTCGGGCCAGGACGGCAACTCGCACCAGGCCCGTGCCTTCGTCCTTCAACACGTCGGCCTTGCCCTGGCTGATGACGTAGAACTTGTCCCCTTCGTCGTCTTGCCTGATGACCGTCGCGCCGGCCGGATAGTGCTCGGGTACCAGCTTCACCGCCACGTTCGCGAGTTCCTCGGGGTGGAGCGTGTCGAAGACCGGGCAGTTCCGCAGGAACATGCAGATCCGGAACGTCTCGTTGGTGACGTTCGACTTGATCTGCTTGTCCGCCATGCTGATGATGCGGTCGGCGCGGCCCAGGATCTTCTCGTCGTGGGTCACGACGAGGATCGTGCCCCCCTGATTCTTGTGCGCGACAAGCAGGTCCATGACGATGTCGGTCGAGCCCTTGTCGAGGGCCGCGGTGGGCTCGTCGGCCAGGATCAGGCGGGGCCGGTTGACCAGTGCACGCGCGATCGCCACCCGCTGCCGCTGGCCGCCGGAGAGACCCCGAGGACGGCTGTGCGTGCGGTCCAGGTCGCGGTCTTCCGGGTGACGAATGCGGCACGTCCTGCAACGATTGCTCGGCACGACGGCGGTTCTCGGTCCGGTTGGTGGAGTTCAGTTCCAGGGCCATCATGACGTTCTGGAGCGCCGAGAGCGACTCGAACAGGTTGTGCGCCTGGAAGATGAAACCGATGTCGCGGCGGGCGACGACCAGTTCGGCGTCGCTCATGCCGGCCATCTCCCGGCCCAGGACGCTCAGGCTACCCTCCTGGACCTTGCGCAGGCCGCCGATGAGCGTCAGCAGGGTCGTCTTGCCGCAGCCGGACGGACCGCGGAGGATCACCAGTTCACCCGGGCGGATCGCCAGGTTGATCCCGTCGAGGATCAGGGTGCGCAGATCGCCCTCGCCGTAATAGTGGTTCAGGTCGTTGACCTGCAAGGCGTACTCACGACCGTTGTCCACGAATCTTGCTCCCAGATCGAGGTCGGATCGGGTCGGACCAGGCCGCCAGGACGTTCAGAACAGGTCCGCCGGCTCGGCGTTCCAGAGCTTGCGCACCGCGAAACAGGCCGAGAGGACGCACATCAGGGTCGTCAGGCCCAGAACCCAGAGGATGCTTCCCGGCTTGAAGAAGAGGAACGGCATCCTCGTGCCCCACTGGGCGACCCCGTACAGGCCCATCGAGACCACGGCCCCGCACGCGAACCCGAACAGCGCCAGGTACAGCGCCTCTTGCAGGACGACCCAAACCAGATAGGTCCGCCGGTACCCCATCGCCATCAACGTCGCGTATTCGCGGACATAGGCCGTCACGTCGCTAAAGAGGATCTGATAACAGATGATCGCGCCGACGAGAAAACCCATCACCATGCCGATCTGGAAGATGAAACCCACCGGGGTGCTCCCGAACCAGAACGCTTCCTCCATCGCCTCGAACTGGTCGATCGTGTACACGTCGATCGAGTCGGGCAGGACTGCCGCGAGGTCGGCCCTGACCCGAAGTGCCACCGCCGGGTCGTCGCGGTCACGGAGCCGGATCAGCCCGAGGTCCACACGGTCGACCTCGCTCGGAAAATAGTGGAAGAAGTTGCGCGTGCTCATCAGCAGATTGCCGTTGTTCAGCAGGTCGGCCCCGAGCTGGAACGTGCCGACGACGCGGATGGGTCGCCCGGCCAGCTCGGTGGTGGTGTCGATCTCGGGATCGCCATAGAGGCTCGTCTTGCCCCCGGTATCGAAAAGGGCCGACTCCGGCTCCTGGAGCCGCGCAACTTGCGACGCGATCGTCGGGTCGCGGAAGATGGCGTCGTCAAGCTCGAAGCCGATCGCCCGGATCGAGCGCGGGAGGCCGGCGTCCGGCCCGTCACCCGGGACACGCCACGTCGAGAAGGCCGACTCGATATAGACCGGGCTGACGAGTCTGAACCTCCGCGAATCGCCGGGCCTCGAACAGGTGCCGCCTCGTGAATGGGTCCTCGAAACCCATCGAGTAGCTGGAGCGGCTGATCAGCACGAGGTCGGCGTCGAACGTCTTGAACAGGCCGAGCATGCCGTCCAGCAGCGAATTCTGGAACCCCTGCTCCATGAACATCAGCACGACCGCGAACGTGATGCCCGCTAAAGAGCCGAGCAACTTCAGCTTGTTGTGCGTCAGGTTCAACCAGGCCAGGGGAACCCTGCGAGATGGCAGCATGGCGAAACATCCTCACAACGTCCGGCCGTCCTGGGTGCCACATGACCGAGGACCGAGGACCGAGGACCGATGGTCTGTTGCTAATGTTGAGATGGAACCTGGAATGTTTCCTCGGCCATCGGTGATCGATCCTTGGCCATGGGTCTCGATCAGAACAGGCTGGCCGGGTCGGACTTCGTGACCTTGCGGACCGACAGCAGCGCGGCCCCGACGCACATCAAGGCCGATCCGACGAACACCAGGCCGGCCAACCACGGGAGCATCACGACCGGCAGCTTCGTCCCCAGGTAAATCAATCTGTACCCCAGCCAGGCGATCAGCAACGCCGGGACATACCCGAAAACCGCCAGGATCAGCGCCTGCTGGAGCACGACCGACGCCAGGTAACGGTTCGAGTAGCCCATCGCTTTCAGGGTCGCGTATTCCCGGAAGTGATCGGTGATATCGCTGGAAAGGACCTGGTAGACCACGACCAGGCCGACGATCAGCGCGACCACGACGCCGAACAGGAAGATTAGCCCGATCGACTTGCCGAACAGCCAGTAACGCATCTCCTTCTTCATGAGGTTCTCGTAGGTGAGAACCTGAACATCCTGCTTCGCGAGCAGTCCGAGTCCGTCGGGGGCCTTCTGGACCAGGGCCGCGCGGATCCGCGTGGCCACCTCCTCGGCCCGGCCCCGCGCGGACGGGTCGAGCTTCACCAGGCCGATGACTGACCATCCCCAGCGGATAGCCGCCCATCAGGTTGTGGAATGTCTGGTCGCTGACGAGCACGGCGCCGTCGGCGCCGAAACCGGTTCCGAGCGCGTAATCCCCGACGATACGCATCCGACGGCCGCCGACCTCGGGGGTCGAGTCGATCGTTCGCGGATCGAACGCCTCGACCGACTGGTTGTCGATGAGCATCGAATCCGGCCGCCGCAATCCGGCCAGCTTGGCCTCGGTGAGCCCCTCGAGGCGGAACCTCGGCATCGGGCGTCCCCCTTCGTCATGGAGCCGGATCGGGGGAGTGCTCGCCGGGAAACCCAGCACGAGGATCGGACGGCTCTTGCCCCAGTGCGTCAGTTGCACGGCATCCGGGTTGAGCGCATCGAGCAACCGACTGAACCAGCTCACCGAATGCGTCGGCTCGTACTTGCCAAGCTCGCTCCTCCACGACTGGAACCCGACGTAGAGCGGGATGGCCCGGTCGACTCCCGGCACGGCCTCCACCTCGGAAAGGCGGAGCCTGGGGAACGTCCCCGGCTGCCCCGAGATGCTGGTACGACGGTGCCACGATGGCGATGTCGAAGTCCATCTGCGACAGGACCAGAGTCGCGGTATTCCACACCGATTGCAGGAACCCGAGCTGCATGAAGACCAGCACCAGCGCAAAGGTCACGCCACCGGTCGCGACGAGCGTCCGCAGCCTCTCCTGGAGCAAGTTGTACCAGGCCAGAGGCGTTTTCATGGTCCCCCCAGGTGGTATCCGACCTCGTCCCGCCATCGCGCGGGGATCACTCCGGGCCAGGGGGATCTCGACATCGACCTGGAGGTTCGTGTACTTCCGCACTTTCCGGCTCGACTCCTCGTCCAGCGCGATCCGCACCTCGACGACGCGCTGGTCGGCATCGACGGTCGGGTTGAGGCTGAAGATCCGGTTCTTGCCGATCATCCAGCCAATGCCACCCGGCGCGATCCGCCCGTGGAGCACCAGGCCCTTCACGGCCGTCGTGGTGATCGTCGCCTCGTCGGCCTGCTCCAGCTCGCCGAGATACGTCTCGGAGACCTCGGCGACGACAACCATTTGCTCGACGTTGCCCAGCTGGAGGACCGGCTGATTGCCGATCGTCTCGCCGGGCCGAGTCAGGACGTCCAGGATGCGACCCGGGCACGGCGCCTTGATGACCGCCTGGTCTCGCTGGAGCACGGCCGCCTCGTGGTTCACCTTCAGGGTCTCCAGCTGGGCGGACAGCCGGCCCTTCTCCGACGCGACCTCGAGCTGGCGTTCCTTCAGGGCCAGGCTCTGCTCGGAGAGCGTCCGACCCCGCTTTAGCTTCTCCAGCTGGATCTTCGCGACGTCGAGTTCAGTCCGGGTTCCCTCGACCAGGAGCGACTGGGCGTCCACCTGCTGCTCGGAGACGGAGGAAGAACCGCCCTTCACGAGTCTTCTGAGCTTCTCGAGTTCGCTCTCGGCCACTTCGAGCTTCCGTTCCAGGGCGGCAACCTGCCCGTGCTGGGCGTCGACATCAAGTGGGTCGAGTTGCTGGATCTTCGTCGCCTCGGCCTCGAGCTCCTGCCGGCTCAGTTCCGTGCTCGCCGCCTCGACGGCGAGCAGGGCGTTGGCCTCGTCGATCTGAGCGGCGATCGCCCGGCAGGTCGCGTCGAGCGGCTCGTAGTCGGCGAGCCAGAACAGCGGCTGGTCCGCAGCCACTCCCTGCCCGACCTCGACCCCCTCCGCGAATCGACCGATCCGGGCCCCCGGCGTGCCGGTGATCGAGCAGACACCGCCACTGGGCTCGATGCGGCCCAGGGCGACGATGTGGTCCGCCTTCGCCGAGGGGCGCGTACCGGCCTGGACCGGCATCTCGGTCGCGGAGCCGGGCCACGAGCAACCGCCCATCCCCGAAAGGACGAGCAGGGCGGCAACCACACCACAAGGCCAGTCGATTGCGGAGAGGACCACGGAACGCACGCACGCCCCGCCCCCAGGTCTCTCACCTGTCGAGTCGGAGCCCGTCCCGTGGTTCGTCGTCCGATGATGCAGGCGCAACATGATGCGATCCTTGGAACCCGTGGGATGCCCTGGCTCGACGGGTTCCCCAGGAAACCTCCCTTGCCGGGAGGCACCTCGAACCCGGGTCGACACGGTCAATCCGACGTTGTCGACAACTCTCCCCGATCTCTCCAGCAAAACCTTACCCGACGTTTAGGAATCTCCAGGAGATTTTACCACACCAATCATGCATTGTCCGCGCTCTGCGACTCACTCGATGATCGGCATGCCTCGTGCATTGACCCGGTCAGGTGGTCGAGCCCGGTCGGTCATCGGCGACGGCATAGAGGGTCATGACGCACTTGCCCCGGACGTCCACATCCCGGCGGGTCGCGGCCGGGAAACGGCCCGTGACCCGCCGGTACGCCTCGGCGCTGAGATTGACCAGGCCGGCGAGCCCCTGGCTCTCGACGCGAGAGGCCGTGTTGACCGTATCGCCCCAGATGTCGAACAGGAACTGACGTCGGCCCAGCAGGCCGGCGACGACCGGGCCGACGTGGATGCCGACGCGTACGTTCCACTCGGGGTTCAGCTCCCGCGCCGAGGCGATCATGGCCCGGCCGCAGCCGATGCAGTTCCCGACGGGGTCGTCGGCCGACTCGAGCAGGCCGCAGGCCGCCATGAACCCGTCACCGAGGGTCTTGATCTTCTCCACGCCATGGTCGGCGGCGATGCCATCCCAGGTGTCGATCAGCCCCTGGAGGTCGGAGACCACTTCCTCCGGGGTGTGCCGCCCGCAGTAGCTGGTGAACCCGACCAGGTCGGCGAAGAGGACCGCGACGTCGTCCTTGCGAAACGGCTTGAGCTCGTGGCCGACATTCAGTTCGGCGATCACCTTGCGCGGCAGGATGCTGTGCAGGAGCAGGTCGTAACGCCGGCGCTCCCGCTCGATCTCGAGCATGTGCTGGTGTTCGCGGTCGCGCAAACGCTTCTTCTCCAGGCCGGCGCCGACGCGAGCGCGAAGCATCACCGCGTTGAACGGCTTGATCAGATAATCCTCGGCCCCCAGGTCGATCCCCCTCGTGATGCCCTGAACCTCGTCGAGGCCGGAGATCAGGATGATGGGGATGTGCCGCAGGCAGACGTCTCCCTTGAGCAGAGAGAGGAACTGAAAGCCGTTGAGCTCTGGCATGATGATGTCGAGCAAGATCAGGTCAATCACTCGATCGGCGAGGATGCCCAGGGCCTCGTGGGCTCCGTCGGCGAGGACGGGGGTATGGCCGAAGTATTCCAGGTGGCGGGCGAGGAGCTCGCGGTTGTCGCGATTGTCGTCCACGATGAGCACGATGCCCGCCTCTGCGTCATCCCGGGGGAGGCCCCGGTTCAGATCGTGGAGGACCTCCTTGACCATCTCCGGCAACTCGGACGTGTGGCTCGTCTGGAGGGCCACGTCGGTTGTTGGCGGGGCGAGGAGCCGCTCGATCCGTTCCAGGCAGGTGCGGGAGGTCTCCCGGATTCGGTCCACGTCCCGGATCAGCCAGTCGAAAAACGTGCTCTCGGCATCCTCCCGGACCAGTTCGCAGAAGCCGATGATCCGGTGCAGATAGTTCTTGAGCTCATGTCGCAGAATTGTTCGCTCGGTCTCCTCGGGATCGCCAGCATCCGCGGCCCGTCTGAGCAGTTCGTCGAGGCTACGACGATTTTGCTCGGCATTCGTCTGGATCTTCTCGAGATCGTGGAGGAAATCACCGAGGCCGCGGTCGCGGGCCTCTTCGAACAAGATCGTGGCGTAGCCCAGCAGGGAGTCGAACGGACCGAGTAGTTCCTGGCGGACGGCCGCACGGATCACTCGGGCGGCGACGCCGGTCTCCGATACCACTCGATCCAGAACCCGATCTTCCGGCCCGTTCGCGTCTCACCGGACGTCATGGCGACGGTCCCCCACCGAGCAGCTCAACGATTCGCTGATGGACGTAATTCTGGTCGTAGTTGGCCTTGGGCACGATATCAACGCAACCGGCTTCCAGGGCCAGACGCTTCTGCTCGGGCACGACATCTCCGGTCAGAGCGAGGACGGGAATGGCGGCCGTCCGAGGGTCGCTCTTGAGCTGGCGGGTTGCCTCGGTTCCGTCCATCTCCGGCATGACCATGTCCATGAGAACCAGGTCGGGCTGCTCGGCCCGTGCCAGTTCGATCGCCTGCGGTCCGTTGCCGGCCTCGACGATCTCGAACCCGCGCTTCTTCAGGAACCGGGCCATCAGTTCGATGTTGTCCGGGTCGTCGTCGACGATGAGAACCTTCGGCATGAGACGAACTCCTACTTCGAGGTCGCGACCTGGTCCGGGAGCGGGACGTGACGTGGTGGTCACACATTCGTTGCCGGGGGAGTGACGAACAGTTCCAGCCAGCTGCGGATGTCCTCCAGCAGTTCGTCGGTCCCCTGGCCGACCTTACGGATGATCTGCATGACCTGGCCGTTGAGCCGTCGGCGTTCCTCCTCGCCAATGTCGGCCGCCGTCAGGACCACGATCGGGATCGAGAGCCATTCGGCATGACGGCGAAGCTCCTCGACAAACCCGAACCCGTCGAGTTCCGGCATGATCAGGTCGAGCAGGATCAGCGCGGGGACCTGCTCGGCCATGCGGTCCAGTGCCTCCCGGCCGTTGGCCGCCTCGACTACCGGCAGGTTCTGGCGGGCCAGCAGCCGGCAGACCATCTCGCGTGTCTCGTCGTCGTCCTCGACGACCAGGATCGGATGGCCCGGCGGCCGGCCCGCATACCGGCTGATGATCGAAACCAGCTTCCCCCACTCAACCGGCTTGGTGACGAAGTCGGTCGCCCCCAGGGCGAAGCCTCGGCTGCGATCGTCGAGCATCGTGACCATGATCACCGGGATGTCGCTGGTTTCCGACGCTGATTTCAGCTCGGTCAGGGTGGACCAGCCGTCGCGCCCGGGCATCATCACGTCGAGGGTGATCGCCGTGGGACGCAGGCGTTTGGCTTTCTGAATGCCTTCCTCGGCGCTCAGGGCGGTGTGGACCTCCATGCCTTCCTTGCTCAGGAAGCGACGCATCAGCTCGCAGATGGTGGGGTCATCGTCGATGACCAGGACGGTGCCCTTGGTTCGATCGCCGGCCTGAGCGGCTTTCCGCGCCGCTGCCGCGACGGTCCCCAGCAAGGCCGAGTTCGTCAGGTGCGTGGGCGCAGACCTCGTCGCCGCGACCCTGGACAACCGCCGGGATGCGAACCGTAAAGGTCGAGCCCTTGTCCGGTTCGC
Source organism: uncultured Isosphaeraceae bacterium (assembly GCA_963779675.1). Lineage (GTDB taxonomy): Bacteria > Planctomycetota > Planctomycetia > Isosphaerales > Isosphaeraceae > CAVZZM01. The sequence continues at coordinate 730,370 of CAVZZM010000003.1, read as the reverse complement.
TTGCGAGCTGGATGTCGCCACCCATCATCCGGCTCAGGCCACGGCTGATGGCCAGGCCCAGGCCCGTGCCACCGAAGAGGCGACGGGTCGATGCGGTCGCCTGCTCGAACGGGTCGAAGACCTTGCGGACCTGATCGGGTGTCATGCCGATGCCGGTGTCCTGGACCCTGAAGACAATCCAATCCCCCCGCGATGACGGCTCCCGGGTAGCTGACAGCCGGATCGTCCCCCGTTCGGTGAACTTGCACGCGTTGCCCAGGAGGTTCAGCAGAACCTGACCGATCTTCAGGCGATCGGCGTGCATGATGCCGACCGACGGGTCGCAATGGACCTCGAAGGTGTTCGATCGCCGGCACACCTCGACCTCCATACCACCAGCGGTCTCGCTGAACGACCTCCTTGACGGAGAAGTCCTCGAGAACCACCGGCATCTTACCGGCCTCGATCTTGGCCAGGTCCAGAATCGGCTCGATCAGCGCCAGTTGCTTGTCGCAGGCGTCGCGAACCTTTTTGAGGTCGGGCAGGAACAGGTCTTCCTGGCCAACGTCCCGGGCCGTGTCCTCGATGAGTTGGCTGAAGCCCTTGATCTTGTGAAGCGGCTGCCGCAATTCGTGGCTCATGTGGGCCAGGAACGTGGATTTGGAGCGGTTGGCCCCCTCGGCCCGGTCAAGCGCCTTTTCGAGCTCGCTCGTAGGCCTGCTGCAGTTCGGCGGTCCGTTCCTGGACCCGACGCTCCAGGTCTCGGTTGAGTTGCTGGACCTCGGCCTCGGTTTGCTTGCGGAACGTGATGTCGCGAACCGACGCGGTCAACATCCGCTGCGCCGCTGAACTCGAAGCGGCTCAACGAGAATCTCCATGTCGAAACGTGGAGCCGTCCTTGCGCGTCCCCAGCGCCTCGTGGCCCATGATCACCCGGCGTCGGGGGTCGAACCGCGAGCCCGACGCGGACTCCTCGTCCTCCTCGGGCTCGTCTTCGGCTGGAATGTCGATGTTCAGCTTGGCGATCGAGCGGCCGCGCAGCTCGTCCCGCTCGTAGCCGAAGATCCGTTCGGCCGCGACGTTCGACGACTGGATGGTCCCGTCCTTGTCGGTGATGATGATCCCCTCGGCCAGGGTCGCGAGGATTGTTCGGAGTCGGCGTTCGTTGTCGCGCAGCGCCTCGGAACGCTCCCGCACCTGCCGGGCCATGGACTCGAACGAGCGGGCCAGGTCGCCGATCTCCCCCTTGCTCTTGACCGGCAGGGACACCTGGTAATCGCCGTCAGCCATCCGTTGTATCGCACGGATGATCGAGTTCAGAGGGCGTGAGACGAACCACCACGACAGCCCTCCCGCGAGCAGGAACGCCAGAACGCACGCCCCCAGCGTCCCCATCGGCCCGTCGTTCACCAGTGACCCGCGAACATTCGACTGGATCTCTTTCTGGGAGACCGCCGCGGCCAGGCCGAGAAACTGATCGTCATCATCCGGGTCCAGGTGGAGTTTCACGAAGTGAACGCCGAACTTGCCGTCGCAATGGACGACCGGGTCGAAGTAGAACGGCAGCCAGAACCCGTTGGGCCGCCACGAGACCGGCCGTCCCAGCACCTCCTCGACGATCGCGCCGACTTCGCGCATCGCCTTCTCGACGGTGCCCGCGATCGGCCACCGATGCGGATCAGCTTGATCGTCGAGGGGGGGTCCATCCATACCCCGGGGTTCACGTCCAGGAACCGGCGGACCTGGTCGTCGATCACTCGCATCTGTTCGGGGTTTGGCTCGGAGCCCTGGAGGGTCTCCTTCTCGGCCTCGACGAAGAAGAAGTGATACTCGGGCGGCAGCGGATTCTCGCCTTGCAACCGCTTGCCCTCGCTCTCCATCTTCTGTTCGGCTTCGGCCCGGTCGATCGCTGCCGTGATATTTCCGCGCGGGGCAGCGTAGAACGGCTCGCCGGAGTCCGTCTGAAGTGCGGGTTCCGTCGACCGGTGTGGGGGCCTTGCCGGGGTCGCTCCACGAGATTTCGGATGAAGCAAGAACCGATCCGCCCGGTTGGTCAGGAAGTACTGGCTCCGCGGCGACTGCTCGAACGCGGCGAGCAACGGTTCCAGGTCCATCCGGATGAGGACCAGCCCTCGGCGTCGTCCTCACCGCCTGGATCGTCGGTGGCGAAGACCGGCAGGATCGCCTCCAGGATCGGATGCCGCGCCTCTGGGTCTCCGGGCACCTCGTCGAATTCGATCATACGATAGCGATTTTCTGCGGCGTGGGCCGTCCGGATCACACGGCGGCACGCGACGGTGTCCACCTCACGGCCGTCGAGGTCTACCAGGTCTCCGATTGGTTTCGGATGCGGTGTGAGGCCCGCGTCCGCGGACTCCTCCTCGCCGGAGCGAATCGCTCGCGAACGCCACGACCGTGGCGAGTTCGCGGCCGCTGTCCGACATCCAGGTAGGCGACCTCGATGTAATACGGGTTCGGGACCTGCGTCGTGCGGTCTCCGTTATAGTATGCCTCCTTCAAGGCATGCTCGAGCGCCATCCTCGCCTCGTCACCGAGCCGTCCGTCAGTGGGGTGTATCCGGGCCGCGTCTCGCACCGCCGGGTTCGCCGGCCAGGCGGAGCATGTCCTCGCGCATCTCCCGGATCGGGATGATCAGGTTCGCGACCAGCCACCGTCGTGTCGTTACCCAGATCGATCAGCTCGGCGTCGTAGATGACGTTGCCGGCGGTGTCGTAGGCGATCGCGATCACCGGCACGACGCCGTCAGCGCCGCCAGCACGGCCATCACGATCGACTTGAAGCCGATCCGGCTCGTGATCTTCATGGCGTTGGCTCGGGCCCACCTCGGAGGAACCCCGGGAACAATGCCCGTCTCGTGGGCGGACGACCGACAACCTCGCAGAGAGAACCTGCGACCGGCAAACCCAGCCCAAAAAGCCAATGGCGTCGCACTGCCACATGAGCACCCGGAGCACCCATCATATCTCGCCCAGACTCCCATTCCAAGGAACGATCGGCCTCGTCCTTGTGAGGAAACCCGGATTGCGGAAATCCAGCGTCCGCTCGCGCCGGCTTGACGCCTCTGTATCGCGGATCAGCCCATGCGCATCGTCCATCGGCTCGCTCCGCTCGCGCATCGTCCATCGGCCAGCCGGTGGCACATTAAGGAAGACGATGATACGATCGCAAAGCGCCCGAGCCGCCGGTTGAGTTTCGGTGTCTGAGGCGTGCCGCTCACGTCCGGTATGGCGAGCGCAGGATCGTGGATGATCGTCAGGTCACGCCCAAGGCAAATCAGTGGGATGCCGGCGAGGAGGCAGGGCATGGGCCCGTCGAATCGTGGCGCGAGCGGGTCGGAGGGACGCGATCCGCTCCCGGAAGGCCGGCACGAGCGGTCGGTCAACCTTCGGGGCGAGGACCGGTCAGCGAAGTCGACGCGGACGTCGCACCTGGAACGATATGGCCGCCTGGTCCAGACGTGTGACGCCTTCGAGATCGCCTGGCGCGAGGGTCGTCAGCCGCAAATCGAACCATATCTGGAATCCGTCCCGACCGCGGATCGACCTTCCCTGCTGTTTGAGCTCGTCGCCCTGGAGCGGGAGCTCAAAAAGGGCAAGGGCGACTCGACCGACCCCGCCCTGTACCAGGCCCGGTTCCCCGAGCACGCCGAGATCGTCCAGGCCGTGTTCGCCACCCCGCTTGTTTCCCATGCTGGGCATGCCGCGGACGAACCGCGGGTTACGGCCCCGCCCGGTTACAAGATCCTGAACGAGTTGGGACGGGGCGGCATGGGGGTCGTCTACAAGGCGATCCAGGTGGGCCTCAACCGCACCGTGGCGCTCAAGATGATCCTGGCCGGGGCGCATGCCGGCCCAGACGCCCGCACCCGGTTCGCCACCGAGGCCGAGGCGGTTGCCCGGCTCCAGCACCCCGGCATTGTCCAGATTCACGAGGTTGGCGAGCACGAAGGACGCCCCTATCAGGCCCTTGAGTTCGTCTCCGGCGGGAGCCTGTCGCAACGAATCGGCGGCCAGCCGCTGCCCTTCCGACGGGCCGCCGAGCTGGTCGAGGAGCTGGCCCGGGGCATTCAGGCCGCCCACCACCGTGGTGTCGTCCACCGCGACCTCAAGCCGGCCAACATCCTGCTGACGGCCGAGGGCTTGCCCAAGATCGCCGACTTCGGCCTGGCCAAGCTGGTGGTCGGGTCGGCGGCCGGCCGGACCCATAGCGGCATCTTGATGGGCACGCCCAGCTACATGGCGCCCGAGCAGGCCGGCGGCCACCCGAAAGGGATTGGCCCGGCCTGCGACATCCACGCCCTCGGGGCGATCCTCTACGAATCGCTTACGGGCCGACCACCCTATCGAGGAGAGACGCTCCTGGAGACGCTGGATCAGGTCCGATCGGTTGAGCCCGAACCGCCGCGTCGTCTCCGGCCCCGTTTGCCCCGCGATCTGGAAACGATCTGCCTGAAATGCTTGCGCAAGGACCCCGACGCCCGCTACTCAACCGCCGAGGAACTGGCTGAGGATCTCCACGCCTTTCTGGCCGGCCAGCCGATCCAGGCCCGACGCCCCGGCCGGTTTGAGCGCACGGTCCGTGCGGTTCGCCGGCGTCCGGCCACCACCGCGGCCATCGCGGCCTTTGGCGGTGCGATGATCCTGGGCCTGAGCATCGGCGCCTGGAGGCAGGATGCGGTGGCCGTCGCGGTGGCGACCGTCCTCGGTCCTGCTCGCGGTTGGCTGGTGGTACGGCTCCCGGCTCCGCGCGGTGCTCGACCTGCTCGCCCGCGAGCACGCCGCCTCCGAGCGGCACGTTGAGCGACTCCATCATCTCCTTGAGATGACCCGACGGCTGATGGACGTTGAGGGGCCTAACGATCTGCTCCGACTGATCGGCGAGACCTCCGCCCGACTGGCCGACGCCGAGCGCGCTACCATTTATTTGGTCGATCGCCAGCGCGGCGAGATCTGGTCTCGTGTCGCCCTCGGCGACGACGTGCGCGAGATCCGCCTGCCCCTGGACGTCGGCGTCGCCGGGACCGTCGCGGCCACCGGCCAATCAATCCTCATCCCCGACGCTTACGCCGACGCCCGGTTCAATCCGGAGATCGACCGGCGGACCGGGTACCGCACTCGCAACCTGCTCACCTTGCCCGTATCAAACCGGCAGGGGGTCGTCCTGGGTGTCCTCCAGGTCCTGAATAAGCGTAGCGGCGCCTTCACGGCCGAGGACGAGGAGATCCTGCGAGCGCTGGCCCTGACGGTCGCCGTCGCCCTCGAAGCTGCCACCCGCGATCACGACCTGTCCGAAGGCGGCGACACGACTGTCGACCTCACCTGGCCCGATCCCCCAACTGGCGAATCGTTGTAAGTCATACGCCCGCCTGGCATTCCTCGACCCCTTGTACTCGAAGACTCGTGGCAAGGACGCCCAACCAACTCGAAGCGAATCGGACGCGCTCGTGCCCATGTCCGATCGAAGCGGCGGGTTAGCGCGAGACGAGTTGTGGTATCCTGGGACAGCCCAAGCCCTTCAGGGAGACGCCCATGCCCCGATCGCGGACCCCGGCCGAGGGGGAGCCCTTCTGGCGTTGCACGAATTGTGGCACGCCAAACCCCCGGGTCGCGTACCTGACCCTGTGCATCGGTTGTGGACGCCCGAGACCAGCGCAGCCGGATTCGGCGCGGGTCGCGACGTTTTCAGAAACGACCTTAACCGCCTCGGCCTGGGAACGACCGCGGTCGCTCGTCGCGATGGGGCTGAGCGTCGTCTCGCTGTTCTACGCGGTGCTGGTGCTGTCGGTGCTGGTGTTCCTCTGGACGCTGGGCGACCGCTGGTGGCCGGCGACCGTCGTCCTGTTCGCACCACGCTGGTTGTGGCTCGTCCCCTTGCCCGTGCTGGCCCTGGCGACCCTGGGGGCACGCGGGGTTCGGGGCCGGAACTGGGCGATTCAGGGGGCCACGGCGCTGGTCGTCGTCGGTCCCCTGATGGGGTTGCACGTTCCGTTCACCCGGCTCCTTGACGGCCGCCCGTCCGGGACAACGTTGCGGATCATGACGCTGAACCGTCACAAGTTCCACACCGATCCGGAACGGCTCAGCACACTCGTCGAGCGAGAGCGAATCGACATCGTTTGCTTCCAGGAGGCGGGCGCCGGCATTCCGTTGGACCCGGTGTTTCTCTGGGGCTGGGAACACAACGCCGACCATACCCTGTTCAGCCGCTTCCCGATCGTGGCGATGATGGAAGATTCCTCGGACGACTACTGGCCAGAGTATGATTTCTGGGTCGTGCGACACCGTCGCGTGATCGTCCGTTTGCCCGATGGTCAGGACGTGGTGGTGGCCTCGGCCCACATGCCGACGCCCCGCACCGCTGTGAGGTTCGCGCTGAACGGCGAGGGGGATCGGGCCTCTCGTTACAGTGACTGGCGCTGGCGGCAACTCGGCGAGTTGGCCCAGGTACTGGCGAAGACCCGAGACCTGCCGACGCTTGTGGGTGGCGACCTGAACACCCCCGGCGATAGCCCGTTGATTGGGCTGTTGCGATCCGACTTTCAGCTGGCCTTCAACCGGGCCGGCTGGGGTTATGGCTATACCCGCCCCGCCTGGCTGCCCTGGGTCGGGATCGACCACGTTCTCGTTTCGCCGCACTTCACCGTCACACACTGCTGGGTCGGGCCGGACGTCGGCTCGGACCACCGACCGATGGTCGCCGAGGTCGTCTTGCCGATCAGGCCGTGACCCGACTCGAACCTTCCTAGAAATCCGTCCGCAATGGCGCCGATCTTGCATGTTCATGCGACGTAACGCGCGGAAAACAACGGGTGCCTCGCCCTCCCGATGAGGGCTGTGGCGCGGGACGGCTCTCGAAGCCCTGCGCCGTTGAGGGCTTGAAATGCCGACCGCTCGCGCGAAGACCTGATAATCAGCCCTTCGCTGGCCGACCCCGAACCGTCGTGTCCTCGTTTCCGCCACTTCCGGCGGTCCGCCGCCCGCGTGATCTGATCTGGTTGCACGAAACCAGTGGACGCTATAGGCTGTCACGGACTTGCCCGTCTGGACGACATCCGCGCGAACTTCGCGGCCGAATTTGAATTTGTAAGAGACATGCAACGATGAAGACCACGACTGCGTCACTGACGAGCCCCTCGGACGTCAACCTCCTTGTCCATGCGGCCCACTGGGACCCCTTCTCGGTGCTCGGCCAGCATGAGGCCTCAGCTCGACGGCTCGACCGGCCGGATCATCCGGGCCTTCCTGCCCGAAGGGCGCCGGGCCTGGGTTGTCGACCTGTCGGCCGGCGAGCCCGGGAACGCCGGTCGAGATGGACCGCTCCACCCGACGGGTTCTTCGAATCGCGTCTTCCCGGACCGCTCGGACGGCCGTTCCGTACCGCCTGGCCGTCGAGAACCACTCGGGACATCAGTGGGAGTTTGTCGACGCCTACCAGTTCGGCCCCGTGCTGACCGACTTCGACCTGCACCTGCTCGGCGAAGGCACCCACTACAAGAATTACGAGCGGCTCGGTGGCCACCTTCGCACCGTCGACGGCATCCGCGGGGTGCACTTCGCCGTCTGGGCGCCGAATGCCCAGCGGGTCAGCGTCGTCGGCAACTTCAACCACTGGGACGGCCGCCGCCACCCGATGCGCAACCTGGGGCCGACCGGGATCTGGGAAATCTTCATCCCTGACCTCAGCGAGGGACGAGGTCTACAAGTTCGAGATCAAGAGCCGCTACCACGACTATCTCGTCGAGAAGGCCGACCCCTATGGCTTTTCTCGCCGAGCAGCGACCCCGAACAGCCTCGATCGTCTGGGACATCAAGCGGTACCAATGGAACGACCGCGACTGGATGTCACGACCGGGCCGAGGCCCACGCGCTCAACAAGCCGATCTCGGTCTACGAGATCCATCTCGGTTCCTGGCGGCGCGACCCCGACCGACGGCAACCGCTGGCTACCTACCGCGAACTGGCCGACCAGCTCGTCGAGTATCTCGACGGCATGGGGTTCACTCACGTCGAGCTCATTGCCGATCAGCGAGCACCCCTTCGACGGCAGCTGGGGCTACCAGACCGTCGGCTACTTCGCCCCGACCTCGCGGTTCGGCACGCCCGACGACTTCATGTACTTCGTCGACACGCTCCACCAGCACGGCTACGGCGTGATCCTCGACTGGGTCCCGGCCCACTTCCCGCGCGACGTCCACGGCCTGGGCTACTTCGACGGCACCCACCTCTACGAGCACGAGGACCCCCGGCTCGGCGAGCACCGCGACTGGGGCACGAAGATCTTCAACTACGGCCGCGCCGGAGGTCCGCAACTTCCTGCTGGGCAACGCCCTGTTCTGGCTGGAGCGGTACCACATCGATGGCCTGCGGGTCGACGCGGTCGCCTCGATGCTCTACCTGGACTACTCTGCGCGAGCCCGGGCGAGTGGGTCCCGAACCGCTTCGGCGGGAACGAGAACCTTGAGGCGATCGACTTCCTGAAGAAGCTCAACGAGCTCTGCCACCTGCACCACCCCGGCGTGCTGACGACCGCCGAGGAGTCGACGAGCTGGCCGGGCGTCTCGCGGCCCACCTACACCGGCGGGCTCGGCTTCAGCCTGAAGTGGAACATGGGCTGGATGAACGACACCCTGGAGTACATGCAGAACGACCCGATCCACCGCAAGTACCACCATGGCGCGTTGACCTTCAGCCTGATCTACGCCTTCAACGAGAACTTCATGCTGCCGCTTTCGCACGACGAGGTCGTGCACGGCAAGGGATCGCTGCTCGACAAGATGCCCGGCGACCTCTGGCAGAAGTTCGCCAACCTCCGCCTGCTCTACGGCTACATGTGGAGCCACCCCGGCAAGAAGCTGCTGTTCCAGGGGGGCGAGATCGGCCAGTGGCGCGAGTGGCGGCACGACGAGAGCGTCGACTGGCACCTGCTCCAGTGGGACTCGCACCGCGGCCTCCAGCGGCTCGTCGCCGACCTTAACGGCCTCTACAAGCGCGAGCCGGCCCTTCACGAGGTCGACTTCGAGTGGACCGGGTTCGAGTGGCTGGAGCTGCACGACTGGGAGAACAGCGTCCTGGCGTATCTCCGGCAGTGCGAACGAACCCGGGCAACGACATCGTCTGCGTCTGCAACTTCACCCCGATCGTCCGGCACAACTACCGGGTTGGGGTTCCGACTGGGGGCTTTTACCGCGAGATCCTGAACACCGACGCAGAATCGTACGGAGGCTCGAACGCCGGGAACGCGGGGGGCGTCTGGGCCCAACCCGAGCCCCACGCCGGCCGGCCGTTCCACCTCAACCTGACGCTCCCACCGCTGGGGGTCGTCTACCTGAAAGCCGTCTCTCAGCAGTGAGCGTGTCCGTCGAGTTCCCGGGTCGGGCGGTCGAGCGACCCGGGACGGCCACGTGCTCGGCTTCCCGGACCACCGTCCCCATCATCGCAATAGGAAACGCCACTCGACACCAAAACGCGGCAGGATGAGCCCGGCCATGAGCAGGAACCAGAGCCAGAGGACGACCTGAATCGGCGGGGGAGGTCCGCGGAGGCGTCTGGGGCGGCCGGTCAGTCGCCGCAAGGCCGATGACGGGCAGGCATGCCGCCGCCACTCAGACATGCGCCCGCTTCGACCGCAGTCGAGACACTGGTATTGAAATAGGCCCGGGAGCAAGGCGAGGCACGCCAGCAATACCGCGAAGATGATCGGCGACATCGGACCAATCATTTCCAGGTTCTGGCGGAGCTGTCCAAACACCCAGATCAGCCCCATCAACCAGCCGACGAGGCCGGCAAAGCCGAGAAACGGGTTGGCGATCAATCGGATGTAGTACTCCGGCGCAATACCAGACGGTATCAGGTCGCCGGTCTCGATGGACGTCGCTGTTGTCGAGGCGAATTCCGGGTCGCGCAAGGGCGAGGGCAGGGGGGGCGAGTGAGGCCCCGACTCAATGTCGAGGGGCGGCGGTGTCTCAGGCCCGGCCGGTTCCACGTTCGGCACCACCTCGCTCAGCACGCAACGGCGAGCGCAACATTGAATCTTCTCGAGGGACGACCCGTCGAGCGTCCAGGCTCCACTCCCGGGATACGATGACGCAAGCTGGTTCGCCGCGATCCGGACGGCCCGTCGCGAGCAGTCCGCCGGTCGATCCATGCTGCCTGAACGGCCGCCTCAGAAGGAAGGTCGAACCGGCTTGAGAATGGCAAGATCAAGGCGAGTCGGGTTCCCTGCCCGTGGGTTTTGCGATCCCAGGCCCCGGCTCGGTGGTCAGGGCCATGGCCGCGCCGTCTGGCGAAATGGGTTCCGCGGCTCGAACTGACCCAACCTGGTTTCTCCTAGCGAGCTTTGTACTTTACAGGGCCGACGCGGACATCGACAATGGGATTTTTCCCGGTGCCGATGATGGTCGAGGAATGGTTGTGTACGAGTCCGATGAACACGCCGAGGCGATCCGGAAGGCCGACGTCCTGATCGAAGCACTCGGGTACATGCGCAAGTTCCACGGTCGGTTCACGGTCATCAAGCTGGGTGGCTCCGTGATGGAGTCTCCCGGCTCGCTCCAGGCGCTGCTGGTCGATGTGGTGTTCATGCAGACCGTCGGCATGCGGCCGGTGATCGTCCACGGCGGCGGGAAGGCGATCAGCGCCGCGATGACCCGGTCGGGACTCGAGCCCCGGTTCGTCCAGGGGCGCCGTTATACCGACGACGCCACGCTCGAAATCGTGGCCAAGGTGCTGGCCAAGGACGTCAACGGCGACATTGTCCGGCACATCGGCAAGTTCGGCGGTCGAGCGGCCGGCCTGCACCACAAGTCGACCTCCACCCTCTTCGGCGACCGAATGAAACTCCACGATCCGGACGGCGGCGAGATCGACCTGGGACGGGTCGGCTCCGTCTCCGCGGTCGACGCGATCCAGATCGAGAACTTCTGCCTCGCGGGCGTGGTCCCGGTCATCCCGTCGCTGGCCCAGGACGGCGAGGGCGGCCTGCTGAACGTGAACGCCGACACCGCCGCCGCCGCCGTCGCTCAGGCGTTACAAGCCGAGAAGCTGGTTTTCCTCACCGATCAGCCCGGCATCCTGCGCGACCCGGCCGACCCCGATTCTCTCGTACGGGGGCTCAATCCCGAGGATTGTCGCCGTTTGATCGCCGAGGGTGTCGTCGCCGGCGGCATGATTCCCAAGATCGAAGCCTGCCTCGCCTGTCTTGATGCGGGCGTCCGGAAGATCCACATCATCGACGGCCGTTTGAAACACTCGCTCTTGCTCGAGATCTTCACTGACAGTGGCATTGGCACCGAGATCTCTCGTGAGCCTCTGCGCGGCGACCGGCCCCACTCGATCGGTTCGACCATGGTCCGCGGTAGGTCCATTCCGTCGTCGTAGATCAGGCGACCGCCCTCAGCCGGACAATCAAGACCACGACACCAGTGTTCTTGCCAACTCAACCTGGAGCCCGTCTCTTGCCCGACAACGCGACCCACACTGGTTCTGCCGAGACCATCGCCCTGTTCGATCAGTACGTGATCGGCAACTATCGTCGCTATCCGGTTTGCCTGGTGCGTGGCGAGGGGTCCTCCATCTGGGATGCCGAGGGGAACCATTACCTCGACTTCTTCCCGGGATGGGGATGCAACCTTCTGGGTCATTGCCCGCCCCGGATCGTCGAGGCGGTACGCGATCAGGTCGGGCGGCTCATTCATGTGCCGAACACGTGGTACATGGAGGCCCAGGGGCAATTCGCCAGGGCGTTGTCGGAGCGGTCGTTCGGCGGACAGGCCTTCTTCTGCAACAGCGGCGCCGAGGCGAACGAGGCGGCGATCAAGCTGGCCCGCGTCTACGGTCATGCGTCGGGACGGTACAAGGTCCTGACGATGGAGCAGGGCTTTCACGGTCGAACCTACGCCGCGCCTGTCGGCGACTGCCCAGCCGAAGTATCATGCGGGCTTCGAGCCAATGGTCCCCGGTTTCGACTACGTCCCCTACGACGATCTCGACGCCGTCGCCGCGAAGCTCGACGACCAGACGGCGGCGGTCCTGGTCGAGCCGATCCAGGGTGAGGGGGGCGTCAACGTCCCCTCGCCGAATTACCTGACCGAACTGCGCCGACTCTGCGACGAGCGCGGGGCATTGCTGATGCTCGATGAGGTGCAGACGGGCCTGGGACGGACCGGCCACTGGTTCGCGTACCAGCACGTCGACATCGAGCCGGACGTACTGACCTGTGCCAAGGCGCTGGCGGGGGGCGTCGCGGCCGGGGTGATGCTCGCCAATCCGGAAGTCGCGGCCGCGCTCAAGCCGGGGATGCACGCCAGCACCTTCGGCGGCAATCCGATCGCCTGCCGTGCCGGTCTGGCGGCGATCGAGACGATCGAGGCCGACGGGCTGCTGGAGCGAGGCAAGGCCATCGGCGAGCGGTTCCGGCACCACTTCGAGAGGCTCCGCGACGAGTTGCCCGGCCTGGTCCGCGACATCCGCATCGTCGGCGCCATGATCGGCCTGGAGCTGTCGATCGACGCGACACCGGTGGTTTCCGCCTGCATGGATCGCCGACTGCTGGTCAATGCCACGCATGGCACGGTCGTTCGGCTCCTGCCGGCGTTGAGCCTCACTAACGAGGAGGTGGACGAAGGCTGCGCAATCCTGGCCGACGTGCTACGGAACCAGAACGCTTCCAACCATTGATCCATACGACGGGACGCGACCGGGGAGGCCCGCGATGATTCGCCATTTCCTCGACCTGTTCAGCCTCTCGGGCTCGGAGGCGCACGACCTGATCGATCAAGCGCTGGTGCGCAAGCAGAGGGCCGACCGTGGTCGCGAATCGCAGAGCTTTTCCGGGCGGACGCTCGGCCTGCTGTTCGAGAAACCTTCACTTCGGACGCGTGTCAGCTTTGAGGCCGCGATCGCCCAGCTCGGCGGCAGCGCGATCTTCCTGAGCAACAAGGACGTGGGCCTGGGCGTCCGCGAGACGGTCGCCGACTTCGCGCGGGTCATCAGCCAGTACGTCGACGTCCTGGCCGTACGGACCTTCGCGCACGGCACGATTCGCGAACTGGCGAAGCACGCGACCATCCCGGTCATCAACGCGCTCTGCGATGCTGCCCATCCGTGTCAGGCGATGGCCGATATGATGACCATCCAGGAGTCGCTCGGGCGTCTGGAGGGAGTGAAGCTCGTCTTTGTCGGTGACGGCAATAATGTCGCGCGTTCCCTGGCCGTCGCCTCCGCCCTGCTCGGGCTCGACTTTACCCTGTCCTGCCCGAAGGGTTACGCCTTCCCCGACGACTTCAGCGTCCGGTTCGCCTCATCCTTCCCGACGATAACGCTCAAGGTTGAGCCCGACGCCCTGCGCAGGTCGAGGGCGCGGAGGTTGTTTATACTGACGTCTGGGCGAGCATGGGACAGGAGGCCGAGGCGGCGGTCCGTCGCGCGGCGTTCGACCCGTATCAGGTCAATGAGCGACTGATGGAGCACGCCGACCGCGAGGCGATCTTCCTGCACTGCCTCCCCGCCCACCGGGGCGAGGAGGTCGCGGCCGCTGTCCTGGACGGAACGCGCAGTCTCGTGATCCCGCAGGCCGCCAACCGGCTCCACTTTCAGAAAGAACTGCTCGTCTGGTTGCTCCAGAACGGGAAGGAGCGAGCGGGCACCAATGGCCGCGAGAATCGCCCGAAGTCCCAGTCGACAACCTGAAGAGATGCGTTGAGTTGAGAAGGTTCTCGTAGGGACAATGGAGTCCGTAGAACTCACAATGTCATCGATCCCAACGATGGGTTCCGCGGGTTTCACCCTCCCAACTGCACCGACAAGCCGAATCCATTGGTTTGAGCCGAGGGCCAGGGCCCATCAGGCGGTGTAAGCCAAACCTCGGGATCGTAGACAGGGGGAATTCTATTATCATGGCCATTCCACATGCTGCCTCCGGGGAGGTCATCGACATCCGACCCCTGGGAGAGGGCCTGCGACGCGCAATCACGACCGTGCTGGTCAAGACCGAGCGGCTCGAGGTCCTCCGCATGGTGCTCCCCGAGGGCAAGGAGATCCCCGTGCACCGGGCCCCCGGAGAGATCACCGTGCAGTGCCTGGAGGGAACTGTCGAGTTCCAGGCCCACGACCAGTCGAGGACGCTCCAGGCCGGACAGATGCTCTATCTCGCGGCCCGCGAGCCTCATGCACTCCGGGCCATCGAGGACGCTTCTGTCCTGGTCACGATCCAGTTGAAGAACCCCTGAATTGTTCCACGCCAGGGGGAATGTGGGACAGCCGCCCTCGGCTGGTCCAGAATGCAGGCCCAAGGATGATCGAACAACGAACCCGCGGCCCGGGACGGCTGCCAGGGGAGATGCGGATTAATGCCACGCCATGACGGCCGAGCAGCGGCGGACCTGCGGCCGATCTCGATCCAGAAAGGGTTCCTGCGCAACAGCCACGGCAGCGTGCTCTACCGGGCTGGAGGGACGGTGCTGGCCATCTCGGCCAGCATCACCGAGCGCGTCCCCCCGTTTCTTGAAGGCAAGGGCTCGGGATGGCTGACCGCCGAGTACGCGATGCTTCCCGGCAGCACGCCGAACCGGAAGCCGCGCGGGACGGACGGCCGGGGCACGGAGATTCAGCGCCTGATCGGTCGCAGCCTTCGCGCCGCCTTCGATCTGGAGTTGCTCGGCCCCCGGACGATTTACGTTGATGCCGATGTCCTGGAAGCGGACGGCGGGACGCGGACGGCCGCCATTACCGGGGGGTTCGTGGCGGTTGTCGAGGCCCTGACGGCCCGGTTCGGGGCCGACCTCGCCCGGCGCTTCACGCGGGACCGCGTCACCGCGGTGAGCGTCGGGGTCGTCGCCGGCACCCCTCTGCTCGACCTGGACTACCCGGAAGACTCCAACGCCGAGGTCGACCTGAATGTCGTTCGACTCGGTCGCGACGGGTTCGTCGAGATCCAGGGCACGGGTGAGGGGGGCATCTTCACGCGCACTCAACTCGACGCGCTGCTCGACCTGGCGACGATCGGGCTCGATCGTCTCGCCGACATCCAGGGGAACGCGCTGGCCCGGGATCGAGCCTCCATGTGAATCCGCGTGGGGCAGGCTTCCGCCTGACGCCTTGCGGGCGTTATTCCGCCTGACGATCGCTCGGCCCCCTGTCAGGCGGACGCCGGGTTTGCGAAGATTAGACGATACGCTGGCATCTATTCACGCCTCCACGTCGAGGGCGAGCAACGCGATGTCGTCCGCTGGCTGGTTTTCGAAACTCGCCGACTGGACGGTCGCGTCCAGGACATCCTGGAGCGGTCGCTCATCGCGAACCTCCAGGAGTTCGGCGAGTCCGTCGATCCCATGTGCCTGGCCGCCCCAGGTCGCGTCCTGGGCGCCGTCGCTGTAGAGGACCAGTCGGTCGCCCGGTTCGAGCCGGATGGTACGCTGAGTGAAGGCGGCTTCGATGACTCCCACCAGAGGGGCCGTCGGCTCCAGCCGCCGGCAAGGCTCACCCGAACGGAGAATCAGGGGGTGCGGATGCCCGCCGACGCTGTAGGTCAGGGTGCGGCGGGTCAGGTCGAAGATGCCGTAGGCGATCGTCAGGAACGGCGTGCCCGGGAAGTCGGCCGCCATGACCTGCTCATTCAGTTGGGCCAGCACGGCGCCGGGTTCGAGAACCTCGTACCGCTTGCCCTCGATCCATTTCGGCTCGATTCGCAGCATGGTGTAGACGCTGAGCAGCGCGGCCGCCGGCCCGTGCCCCATCACGTCGCCGAGATAGAAGCCAACCCGATTCTCGTCGAGTCGAAACACGTTGTAAAAGTCGCCGCTCATATGCTGGGTCGGTCGGATCGCCGCGGCGAACGTCACCCCGGGCAACTCTGGCAGCGACCGAGGAAGCAGGCTTCGCTGGACCTGCTCAGCCAGCTTCAACTGTCGCACAAGGTCGTCGTGGGACTTGCGAAGCCACACAGGCCGACGTCGGGGACCCCGTCTCGTCCTGGTCAATCGTTGAGGCTCGAGGTCGACGCAAGCCGCCGGCCCGTGCCCTAAACCAAGGCTGGGAGGGATGGCAAGGTCCGCGAGCGGCATCATGGGCAACCCATTCGGAGGGAGAAGGCGGTACATCGTGACGATCCTCTTGACTGCGGTCGTGCATCCTTCCTTTCAAGCACTGTAGGTCTCGACAACCTCGATGTCCCTGATTCAGGGGACTCCGCTGCCTCAGAACAACACGATCGGGAACAATTCCGATGTTCCTTCGCGTCTGCCGAGGGTGACACCGAACGAGGACCGGGGTAAGTGACCCTGCGTGACGCAACCGCGTTCCTCCCGAAGATCCCTCTCCCGGCTTGAGCAACCGCGGGCGAACCAACGGCATATGCAATCGCATGCATCCATGCCAACGCCGCTTGACACTTTTCCAGGGGAAGGTCGATAATCGTCTCACTGCCGGGTTTGCCGTATGTAGGAGTCTTTTCCGTGGCATGGCCCCGAGGTTTCTCGGGATGCAAATGGACCGGGGATCGACCACATTCCTTCCCCTTTTCCTGGGTTCGATCACAGAGGAATAAACGTCGCGATGCTTAAGGCTGAAGCCGTAGACACCCGGGCTCACCTGGAAGGGATTTTGACCGAGCGGATCATGGTGCTCGACGGCGCCATGGGGACCATGATCCAGGCTCGGGACCTGACCGAAGACGACTTCCGTGGAGAGCGGTTCCGCGACCATGCGAAACCCCTGAAAGGGTGTAACGATCTTCTCGTATTGACGCGTCCCGACCTCATCGCCGACATCCACCGGGCCTACCTCGAAGCCGGCGCCGACCTCATCGAGACGAATACCTTCGTCGCCAACCGGCTGACGATGGAGAACTACGGACTTCAGGATCACTGTGTCGAGCTGAATCGTGCCGCCGCCGAACTGGCGCGTCGCGTGGCTGACGAGTTCACCGAACGCGACCCGAACCGACCGCGCTTCGTGGCCGGCTCGCTCGGACCGACTGACAAGACGGCGTCGATTTCGCCGCGCGTCAATGATCCAGGCTACCGCGGCGTGTCGTTCGACGATCTCGTGGCCGCATACACCGAGGCGATTGATGGCCTGGTCACAGGCGGGGTGGACGTCCTCTTCCCCGAGACCAGCTTCGACACGCTCAACATGAAGGCCTGCCTGTACGCGATCGATCAGTACTTCGAACGGACCGGCACCCGGCTCCCCGTAATGGTCTCGGGCACGATCACCGACCGTAGCGGGCGCACCCTCTCGGGTCAGACGATCGAGGCGTTCTGGCACTCCGTCTCGCACATGGACCTGCTCTCGATCGGCATCAACTGCGCACTCGGTGCCGCCGAGATCCGGCCTCACCTCGAGACGCTCTCCCAGGTGGCGCCCTGCTTTGTGAGCTGCCATCCGAATGCCGGCATGCCCGACGGTTTTGGTAACTTCGATGACCCCCCCGAGCACATGGCCGAGATCATCGGCGAGTTCGCCGCAACGGCTGGCTGAACATCATCGGCGGTTGCTGCGGGACGACTCCCGAGTACATTCGCCAGATCGCCCTGGCCGTGGAAGGGGTCAAGCCGAGGGGCCGGAATGAGTCTCGGCACTGGACCAGCCTCAGCGGCCTGGAGCCGCTGACGATCCGCCCCGAATCGAACTTCATCATGATCGGCGAGCGGACGAACATCACCGGCTCACGCAAGTTCGCCCGACTGATCCGCGAGGAGAACTACGACGCGGCCCTGGCCGTGGCCCGCGATCAGGTCGAGGGGGGCGCCAACGTCCTCGATATTAACATGGACGAGGGGCTTATCGATGGCCCGAAGGTGATGGCTCGGTTCCTCAACCTGCTCTCGGCCGAGCCGGACATCGCTCGCGTCCCGGTCATGATCGATAGCTCCGACTTCCGCGTCATCGAGGCCGGGCTGAAGTGCGTGCAGGGCAAGGCGATCGTCAACTCGATCAGCATGAAGGAAGGCGAGGCGAAGTTCCTGGAGCAAGCGCGCACCGTGCGACGTTACGGCGCGGCGGTCGTCGTCATGGCGTTCGATGAGGATGGTCAGGCGGTCGACAAGGACCACAAGGTCGCCATCTGCGAGCGGGCCTACCGGCTCCTGACCGAGAAGGTCGGGTTCCCGCCCGAGGACGTCATCTTCGACACCAACATCCTGACCGTCGGCACGGGCATCGAGGAGCACAACAACTATGCCGTCGAGTTCATCGAGGCTGTCCGCGAACTGAAGTCGCGCTTGCCGCTGGTCAAGACTTCCGGCGGGGTCAGCAACGTGTCGTTCTCGTATCGCGGCAACGACACCGTTCGCGAAGCGATGAATGCCGCGTTCCTGTACCACGCCATTGCCGCCGGCCTGGACATGGGCATCGTCAACCCGGGCCAGCTCGAGGTTTACGAGGAGATCTCCAAGGACCTGCTCGAAAAGGTCGAGGATGTCTTGCTCAACCGCCGGCCCGACGCCGCCGACCGCCTCACCGAGTTTGCCGAGTCGGTCAAGCAGAAGGGGAAGAAGGACACGACTCCGGACCTCTCCTGGCGTGAGAACACGGTCGAGAAGCGCCTTGAACACGCCCTCATCAAGGGGATCGTCGACTACATCGACGTGGACACGGAGGAGGCCCGACAGAAATACGACTCGCCGTTGAAGGTGATCGAGGGGCCGTTGATGGACGGCATGAACGTTGTCGGCGACCTGTTCGGCTCCGGCAAGATGTTCCTGCCCCAGGTGGTCAAGTCCGCGCGAGTGATGAAGAAGTCCGTGGCGTACCTGACCCCGTATCTGGAGGCCGAGAAGGAGGCCGCCGGCAGCAAGGCCCGCGGCAAGATCCTGATGGCCACGGTCAAGGGGGACGTCCACGACATCGGCAAGAACATCGTCGGCGTGGTCCTCGGCTGCAATGACTGGGAGGTCATCGACCTCGGCGTCATGGTCCCCAGCGAGCGAATCCTCGAGCAGGCCAGAGAGCTTGGTGTCGACATGATCGGGCTGTCCGGGTTGATCACGCCGTCGCTCGACGAGATGGTCCATGTCGCCAGGGAGATGCAACGTGAGGGCTTCACCCTACCGCTTTTGATCGGTGGCGCGACCACCAGCGCGAAGCACACCGCGATCAAGATCGCGCCGGCGTATAAGAACCCGGTCGTCCACGTCAAGGACGCCTCCCGCTCGGTCGGCGTGGTCGAACGACTCAGCCGTCCCGAGGAGCGGGCGCATTCGACGCCGAGAACCGTGTGAACCAGGAGAAGGACCGCGAGGCCTACGGCCGTCGCCAGCAACGCAAGCTCGCCCCCTACGCCGATGCGCTCAAGAAGCGGTTTCCGACCGACTGGGCCTCGGTGGACATTCCCCGGCCCGAGTTCCTCGGCACCCGTGTCCTGGCGGACATGCCTCTGACGGAACTGGTCCCCTACCTCGACTGGTCGCCGTTCTTCTCGACCTGGGAGTTGAAGGGGAAGTACCCCAAGATCCTCGACGACCCGACCTATGGCTCGGAGGCCCGCGACCTGTTCGAGAAGGCTCAGGCCCTGCTGGCGGAACTCATCGCGAAGCAGGAACTGCTGCGCCGGGGGATCGTACGGCATCTTCCCGGCCAACTCCGTGGGGGACGACGTCATCCTCTACACCGACGAGTCACGCTCCGCCGAGCGAACTCGCTTGCATTTCTTGCGGCAGCAGTGGGAGCGCCAGGGCCAGAAGAACTTCCGCTCGCTGGCCGACTATGTCGCGCCCCTCGATTCCGGCCGGCTGGACTACGTGGGGGCGTTCGCCGTCACGGCCGGCCACGGCATCGAGCCGATCGTCGCGCGGTTCGAGGCGGACCACGACGACTACAACGCCATCATGGTCAAGGCCCTCGCCGACCGACTCGCCGAGGCGTTCGCCGAATGTCTTCACCATCGCGTGCGTCGTGAATGGGGCTACGGCCGGGACGAGCAGCTCTCGAACGACGAGATGATCGACGAGAAATATCGGGGTATTCGACCGGCGGCCGGCTATCCCGCGTGTCCGGACCACACCGAGAAGCGAACGCTCTGGAACCTGTCGAACGTGGAGGCCGAGACGGGCATCCGGCTGACCGAGACCTGCGCCATGTGGCCGGGCGCGTCGGTCAGCGGCCTCTACTTCGCCCACCCGGAGGCGCGCTATTTCGCGGTCGACATGATCACCCGCGACCAGGTTGAAGGCTACGCCCGTCGCAAGGGCATGCCGCGCTCAGGAGGCCGAGAAGTGGCTCTCGCCGAACCTGTCCTACGACCCGGATTGAGCCATGCTTGAGCCTCTGGACGGCTCGACGCACCTTCGTTGATCCGTGAAAGGTCGAGGTGCGAGGGACCCCGGATTTCCACAATGCCGACAGGCTTGACGCAACCTCGTTGATCCGTGCAGGTGGCCTGGGATGGCCCGCAGGCATCCAAATTGCTTTGGATATTCGAGGGCGCTGGAAGCTAAGCTAGAGTGAAGTGCATCTCGTTTCGCATCTCTCTGCAACGGAGGAGGTTCCCGCATCATGTCGCCTCGCTGCCGATTCCTCGGCCTCGCGCTGCTGGTGACTGGTCTCCTGTCGCCCGGTCTGGTAATTGCCCAGTCACCGGCAACCCCGAACCCACCCCAGACACCGACGCAATCGCCCGCCTCGTTGGGGGCTGTGACCTATGATCCGGCGGAGGCCAGCATCCTTCGTCATCGTGCCTGGCATGAGGACTTCATGCCCAACCAGAACGCCGGCAATTCCGGCTACCGGAACCCGGGCAACGTCGGCCGCTATGCCGAGTATTATCCGCCGGGAAACCAGTTTCAGAACCCTCAGCAGGCCGGCAGCCAGCACATCACCGCGAAGATCGGCCTCGGCGGAGTTCCCGACCGCGCGGAGCAGATCGCGTCGTACAACGCCGGGACCGCTCGCTACAGCGCGATCCAGACGCACATCGACAATTACGGGCGACCGATGCGTGGGTTCGGCTTCGGCTTCGGCATGGGTGGTTTCCCCTGATCCGAACCGTGGCACCGTTGCTTCGATCGTGACACGCACGCCGCCCGGCGAGGATCATCCTCCACGCCGGGCGGCTTGCTTTTCAGACCATGTCCGAGGCGATCCGAAAAGGCGAGGGTGGGCCTGGAAATGGGAACCGGCACCAGCCGAGGATGTCCGGAACCAGTCCCATTTCCCGACCCGTGGCCATTCCGGATCGACCCTCAGCCTCATGACGTTCCGTACGATCCCGCGATCACTCTTCCTCGATGCCCGCCCGGGCCTTGGCATATTTCTCGACGATGTCCTTCTGGACGTTTCCGGGGACCGCCTCGTAGTCCTTGAATTCCATGGTGAAGGCCCCCTGGCCACCGGTCATGCTCTTGAGCTGGCTGGCGTAAGTCAGCACCTCGGCCAGCGGGATGTCGGCCTTGATCGACTGGATGCCGCCGATGAGCGACTCCATTCCAGTGATGTGGCCGCGACGGGTAGAGAGATCGGCGGAAATATCGCCAAACTTCTCGCGCGGGAGCGGTCACTTCCATGCGGACGACCGGCTCCAGCAGAGTGGGGCGTGCCTCCCCGAACGCCTTGCGGAACGCCACCGCGCTGGCGATCTTGAACGCGGCCTCCGAGCTGTCAACCGGATGGTCCTTGCCAAAGAAGACCTCGACCTCGACGTCGACCACCTGGTTGCCCGAGATCACACCCTTGTCCATCTGTTCCCGGACCCCCTTCTCCACCGCCGGAATGTACTGGTTCGGGATCGTCCCCCCCTTGACCGCGTTGACGAAGTTGAACCCGGCCCCCCGCTCGCGCGGGCGGATACGTAGATGCACCTCGGCGAACTGGCCGCGACCGCCGGACTGCTTCTTGTGCCGATGGTTCGACTCGGCGGGTTCCGTGATGGATTCCAGATAGGGCACATGCGGGACGTGCGTGTTGACGTCGAGCTTGTAACGGTTCTTGAGCCGCTGCTGAACGATGTCCAGGTGCAGCTCGCTCATCCCGGAGATGACCAGTTCGTGCGTCTGGGGATCGCGTCGGTAGGTGAAGGTCGGGTCCTCGTCGGCGATCTTGGCCAGGCCGACCGAGATTTTCGTCTCGTCCTCACGGGCCTTCGGCTCGACGGCGCGGGGGACCATGGGCGTCGGGAACCGGATCGGCCGAACCTGAAGCACCGCCGACGTGGTGTTGCCGCCGACGTTGGAGACAGTGTCGGAAACGTGGAGATCGTCGAACTTGGCGATGGCGATGATGTCGCCGGCAATCGCCTCCGTCACCTCATCCTGGTGTTTCCCCTGGGGGAGATAGATATGGCCAGCCTTCCCCGTCTTGCCGCTGCGGAGGTTGATGAGTGTGGTGTCCGGGGCGATCCTCCCGGAGAGGATGCGCAGGTAGCTCAGCTTGCCCATGAACTGATCATTGGTGGACTTGAAGACCTGGGCAACCAGGGTGCCGTCCTCCTCGGGGACGATCTCTTCTTCCGGGGCGTCGCCATCGCCATCGCCATTCTCGCCCCGAGAGCCGAATCGATGGATGTCCGACGGGCTGAGGCCGCAGTGAGTGATCAGGTCGAGCAGATCGTTGAGCCCGACCTCCTTCTTGGTGCAGACGCAGAGGACCGGGGCCAACTCTCCCCTGGCGATCGCGTGGTGGGCCGCCGTCTCCAGCTCCTCGGGGGAGATTTCTTCCCCTTCGAGGTAGCGCGTCATCAGTGCCTCGTCGGACTCGACGATCTGTTCGACGACCATGCGGTACGCTTCGGACGGCGGCAAGGGACAGTTGGGAGGGTCCTGATCGTGCCGCTGGATGACGTCAACGACGCCCTCGAAATCCGGGCCCTGGCCGATTGGCACGTTGAACGGGACGCACTCCGTTCCGAAGGATTCTCGGATGGCCTCGAGGTCGGCCCGGTAGTCGACGTTGTCGGCATCCATCTTGGTGATGACCAGGAACCGGCCGAGGCCGAGCCGTTTCGCCTCCTGATAAAGCCTGCGGGTGTTGACCTCGATGCCTGCCGGGCCGGAGACAGCGAGCAAGACGTTCTCGACGGCCGCCAGCGCGCTCAGGCGCTGCCGATGAAGTCGGGATAGCCGGGCGTGTCGATCAGATGCACCTGCCGACCTTGCCATTCCAGGTGCCCGAGGTGGCTCTCGATCGTGAAATGACGACGTTTCTCCTCGTCGTCCGTGTCGAGCACGCTGGTCCCCTCATCGACCGAGCCCCGCTTCGGCGTGGCCCCCGCGGTGAAGAGCAGGGCGTCGGCAAGACTGGTCTTGCCCGACGCCCCATGTCCAGCGAGGGCCAGGTTCCGGATGTCCGCGACGTGATAGGTCGTCGTCATGTTGCACTCCAGGGTTTCTCTGGGAATTGAGAAGTGCCGCGACGGGGTTCGTGCCTGGCAGACGGACCGCGCAGGCACGGACGAGCGGATCAACGCGAGGCCCTCGTCGTCGGCCGTTCGCGACTCCGCATCCTGAGCTCCTCTTCACGCTCTGCCGTCTAGATCTCGCCGGCGCACGCCCGCGCCTCGGCCAGCCGGAAGCGGCCGTCATACAAGGCCCGACCGACGATGCACCCCCGAACGGGCAGCTTCGCCAGGTCGGCCAGGTCCTCCAGTCGCCCGACACCTCCTGACGCGATCACCGGGATGCGCAGACGCTCGGCCAGCGCCCCGGTCGTCTCCAGGTTCGGGCCTTCGAGCATCCCGTCGCGAGCGATGTCGGTGTAAACGATCGCGGCCAGCGGCAGGTCCTCGAACTGCTCGGCCAGTTCGAGGGCCGAGACGGTCGAGACGTCGAGCCAACCGTCCGTCGCGACACGCCCGTCGCGGGCGTCGAGCCCGAGGACCAGTCGGCCCGCATGCTGACGGGCCATGCGACGGAACCAGTCCGGGTCGCGCAGGGCCTGAGTTCCGACGATCACCCGTTCAAGACCGGCGTCGAGCCAGGCGGTGATGGTGGCCTCGTCGCGAACGCCCCCGCCCAACTGGCAAGGGACGCGTACCTGTTCGAGGATCGCCTTGACGGCACCCACGTTGACCGGACGACCCAGCTTGGCGCCGTCGAGATCGACCAGATGGATCCGCCCGGCGCCTTCGGCTTCCCAACGCGCCGCCATCGCGGTGGGGTCGTCACCGAAGACGGTTTCTCGGTCGTAGTCGCCCTGGCGGAGCCGCACGCAATGGCCGCCCCGCAGATCGATGGCCGGGATGATTTGCATGATCCTCACCGCATTTTCGACCATCTTTCCCATCAGGACGATCGTAGCCGAGGCGATCCGCCGTCGCAAGAACCCGCAACCCTGAGTCATCCTCATGGCCGCTACTGGAAGGACACCACGGTGGCCTTCTCCGAAAGTGCGACGATCGGTGGGATGGCATGCCCGATTGTCCCGCACGTAAGACCGGGGGGCACCGCATTTTCCTTTCAGGCTCGAACGAGAGGGTGACCCGGGCTAGTCGACGTGTTGGCGATTTATGTGGAGAGAGTGTACAATCGCGGAAATCGTTGACAACTAGGAGTTACGCAGTAGTGATCGGGCGTCCATGTTGCGCCGGATTGGCTCGGACGCCCATGATGGAACGCATGTACGCCCCAAAGCCCAAGTGCCGCGACACCGACTACATCGACTTCCTCATCGCCTCCCCCAAGGCGTTCTGCTGCACGGAGGCCGCCGCGGTGCAACCCGAGTCGCCCGACGCCCCGGCCCACGACGCCTTCACCCGGCTGCTCCATCGGCTGGAGCCCGACCCCGGCCACGCTCTGGGACGAGGCCCAGCCCCTGGTCCGACACGGAGGGCGGCCTGCTGGTCCTCGACGACTCGACCCTGGACAAGCACTACGCCAAGAAGATCGACCTGGTCAGCCGCCACTGGTCGGGCAAGCACAAGCGGGTCGTCCGGGGCATCAACCTGATCACCCTGGTCTGGACCGACGGCGACACGGTCGTCCCCTGCGACTACCGGATCTACGACAAGGCCAACGACGGCCTGACCAAGAACGACCACTTCCTGGCGATGCTCCACGAGGCCAAGGCCCGCGGCTTCGAGCCGCGGTGTGTCGCCTTCGACAGCTGGTACTCCGGCCTGGAGAACCTCAAGGCGGTCCGGGCCTGCGGCTGGACGTTCCTGACCCAGTTGAAGGTCAACCGCAAGGTGGACCTCGACCGCCAGGGCTACCGGGCCGTCGCCGAAGTCGCGATCGCCCCCGGCGGGACGGTCGTCCATCTGGAGGGGTTCGGGTCGATCCGCGTCTTCAAGGTGGTCTCCCGAGACGGGGACGTTGAATACTGGGCGACCAACGACCTGGCGATGGACGAATTGACCCGGCTGGCCCACGCCGAGCGATGCTGGGCGATCGAGAAGTATCACCGGGGCCTGAAGCAGTGCTGCGGCGTGGAGCGGGCCAGGTCCGGTCGGCGCGGGCGCAACGCAACCACATCGGGCTGGCGATCCGGGCGTTCCTGCGGCTGGAGCACCATTTCTACACCACCGGGGTCAGCTGGTACGAGGCGAAGGCCCGGATCATCCGCGGCGCGGTGCGGGCGTACATCGCCAACCCACTGTACAACCTGACATGACTGCGTAACTCCTAACAACAATAATTTTGCGATTGCCACGTCTTGCGAGCGTCTTGTCGCGAGTGGCTGAGGCTCGTGCTCAATCGGTGCCGTCCTTCACTCGTCCCTCTTCCCACCGCCTGCGAGACCAAACCCATGGCCCTGATCCGAACCGATCGGCGTACTTTCCTCAAGGCCGCGGGG
This sequence comes from uncultured Isosphaeraceae bacterium, assembly GCA_963779675.1. GTDB lineage: Bacteria > Planctomycetota > Planctomycetia > Isosphaerales > Isosphaeraceae > CAVZZM01. The sequence continues at coordinate 704,652 of CAVZZM010000003.1, read as the reverse complement.
GTTTGCATCGCGGTGCCGGTCCTGGAGTCTCTGCCGGGTGCCCGGGCGGCGGGCGCGGCCAAGTCGCCGCCCCGGCGGTTGGTGTGCGTCGGCAATGAGTTCGGCATGTATCCGGGCGCGTTCTGGCCAGAGAAGGCTGGGGCGGATTACGAGCCGACGACACTTCTCAAGCCGCTGGAGCCGTTCCGCAAGGATTTCACGGTCTTCTCGCACCTGGACCATGGGCAGAAGGGCGGGCATTTCGCGGTCCACACGTTCCTGACCGGCGTCAAGTCGGTGGACGCGAAGGAGATGCCGGACGGGGGCATCAGCCTCGACCAGAGGGCCGCGGAATTTGTCGGGCCGCGGACGCGGTTCTCGTCGCTGGCGGTCGGTTCCGAGAATGGTCTTCACGGCGGATGCCAGATGAGCTGGACGCGCACGGGCACGCGGATTCCGCCGATTCCCGGTCCCCGAGAGCTCTTTCGGATGCTCTTTGTGGATGAGGGCGGCGAGGCGAAGGCGAAGGTGGCCGACCGGCTCAGGCTCCAGGGCTCGATCCTCGATGCCGTCCTGGGTGATGCCAAGGCGCTGGACCGCCGGTTGAGCAAGCCGGACAGCCGCAAGCTGGATGAATACCTCAACTCGGTTCGCGACGTGGAGGAGAAGCTGGCGCTGGACGAGCGGTGGCAGCACGTTCCGAAGCCGAAGGTTGATTTCAAGGAGCCGGAAAACCAGGGGCTGACGCGCGACCTGCCGGCGATTTATGACCTGATTGCGCTGGCACTTCAGACCGATTCGACGCGGGTGGCGACTCTAGAGATCGGTGGCAGTTTCATGGCGTCGGACCTGGGGGTCCGCAACGGCTATCACACGCTGTCGCATCACGGACATCTCAAGGAGAAACTCGACCAGCTCGGCCAGATCGAACTCTACCAGATGCAGCAGTTCGCCCGCTTTTTGGAGATACTTCGGTCGGTCCGCGAGCCGGAGAGCGATGGGACGCTGCTCGACAACACGATGGCGCTGATGGGCAGCGGCATGGGCAATGCGAACGCGCACACCAACACCGACCTGCCGGTCATCCTGGCGGGGGCCGGCTTCCGGCACGGAGGGGTCAGGGTCTATCCCGAGGAGGCCCGGAAGCGCGTGCCTCTGGGCAACCTTTTTGTGTCGATGCTCCAGCGGTTCGGCGTGGAGACCGACCAGTTCAGCACGGGCACCGGAACCTTGAACGGATTGGAGCTTGCGTGACAATGGGTATCTTCAGGTTCCGATGGCTGGCTTGCGTGTTCCTCGCCGCGGCCGTGAGTGGCGGCTTCTCGACCCGGGCTGCCGACGAAGACGGACCGTCGGCACTTTCGCGGGAAGCCGCTGGTACGTTCGGCGACCAGGTGCAGCCGTTCCTCGGCACGTACTGCCTGGAATGCCACGGGCCGACGAAGCAGAAGGGAGAGCACCGGTTCGACCGGCTCGACGGCGAGATCGCCGACGATGAGGCCCTGGACGTCCTGCAAGACATGCTGGACCAGCTCGACTTCGAGATGATGCCTCCGAAATCGGCGCATCAGCCACCGGCGGCCGAGCGGCAGCAGGTCATCGCCTGGCTGACGGACCGGATCGGGCAGTACCACAGCGCCGGACGGGTCCAGGCCGCGAGACGGTCCTGCGTCGCCTGAATGCGCGCGAGTACCGCAACACGGTTCGCGATCTGTTCCACATGAACATGTCTCTGTTTGATCCGACCGTCGGATTCCCTCGCGACCAGATGGCCGAGCACCTGGACACGATCGGCGAAGCCCTGGTGACGTCAGGGCCCCTTTTGCAGCGGTACCTCGCCGCCGCCGAGCGAGTGACGGGCAAGGTGTTCACGCCCGCGACGAAGCCGGAGGTGCAGACCTGGACGTTCCGCGACGGCTTCCGCCAGCAGCCGGAGATGGACAATGTCCACCGAAGGGTGAATGGGCTGAAATGGATCACGCTCTACGACGTGACCGGCGCAGACAAGCCTGAGGGGGCTTATGGACCGATCATGGCCCTGAAGGAAGGGGTCCCTTACGACGGCTTCTACGAGGTCCGGTTCAAGGCCGAGGCCGTCAACCGCCTGCATCCTTATGATCCCGAATTCGTGGGGACCGACCGCGACGAGCCGTTGAGGCTCGGGATCGTGCCGGGGAACGCCGCCTCGGGCCTATGTACAAGCCGCAGCCGATCGAGCCTCTGCTGGCTGAGTTCGACCTGACGGACGAGGCCCAATGGTACACGGTGCGCGTCTGGATTGATGCCGGTTTCTCGCCTCGGTTCACCTTCCTGAACGGCCTCATGGACGTCCGGAACATGTGGAACCGGATGGTGCGGATGTACCCCAAGCAATTCCCCAAGGGGACCCGGGGAAGCGGGGGAGGCATGATCGTTGCGAATCGGTTCAACGTCATCAAGTACGGCAAGCTTCCGCAGATTCACATCCACGAGGTGGAAATCAAAGGGCCATTTTATGAGACGTGGCCGACCGAGGGACAGAAGGCGGTGCTGGGGGACGACTGGGAAGCCGCGCAGGCGACCGGGGAGCTTTCGGACGAGGCGATGCGGAGGCACCTGGCCGAGTTCGCGTCGAGGGCCTACCGGCGTCCGGCCAGGACGGAGGAAATCGACCGCCTGATGCATCTGGTCGCGGTGCGTCGAGACGCCGGCCAGGCACCTCTGGAAGCCTACCGGGAGAGCCTCGGCGCGGTGCTGTGCTCGCCCGGTTTCCTGTATCTGGAGGAACCCGGCGATGAGAGCCTGTCGCCGTATGCGCTCGCGTCTCGTCTGTCGTATTTTCTCTGGTCCTCGATGCCGGACCAGACGCTTCTGGAGCTTGCGGAGGCCGGTAAGCTGCACAAGCCGGAAGTCCTGTCGGAGCAGGTCCGGAGGATGCTCAAGGACCCCCGTTCCGACGCCTTCGTCGATGGCCTTCTCGAAAGCTGGCTGACGTTGCGCGACCTGGGCTCAATGCCGCCGGACCGCGCCAAGTTCAAGGATTACTACCGGTACGACCTCGAGACCTCGATGCTCGAGGAGACTCGTCTTTTCACTCGATATCTGCTCGAGAACAACCTGAGCCTTGCGAACTTCCTCGATTGTGATTTCACATTCGTCGACAGGCCGCTGGCGCGTCTGTATGGCCTGACGCCACCGAAAGGCCACGGCTTCGAGAAGGTCGCTCTCAGCGGTCACCGAGGCGGCCTGCTGGGCCAGGCGAGTATCCTGACCGTGACCGCCAACGGCATCGACACCTCTCCGGTGATCCGAGGCGTCTGGCTGCTCACGAACGTCCTCGGCACGCCGACGCCCCCGCCGCCGTCGGACATCGAACCGCTCGATCCGGACATCCGAGGGGCCACGACGATCCGGGAACAGTTCGACAAGCACCGGAACCTGGAAAGTTGCAACGACTGCCACCGCATGATCGACCCACCCGGCTTCGCGCTGGAGAACTTCGACGCGATCGGTCAGTGGCGCGACCGATACGGCGCGCGTGGCGACAGGGCCGGTCCGTGGATTGATTCCGCGGGGGTTCTCTCGGACGGCCAGAAGTTCAAGGACATCACGGGATTCAAGACGCTCCTGGCTCAGAGCGAGGACCAGTTCGCCCGCTGCCTGACCGAGAAGATGCTCTCGTACGCCCTGGGCCGCGCCCTGACGGCCGCCGACCGCCCGCATGTGGACCGCATCATCAAGGAAACCAAAGCCCGGGGATACGGTTTCCAGGACCTCGTGCTGCTCGTCGTGCAGAGCGAACCGTTCGATGCGAAATGAACGGTGGGAAGCGGGCGAACCGTTCGGCCTTCTCGATCCGTGAGTTACGCAAGACCTGGCCGTTGCGACGGTCCCTGGCATCGCGGAACCGTTTCCGCCCACAAGCTGAGAAGCAGTGAAGTTGTCCGCCGGGCACCTCCAGCAAAGGTTCGCCGATCCGCTGGAAGGTTCCGACCCGGTCCCCCACCCACGCGGAAGGGCCGCGGCAACCGGAAGGATGCCGCGGCCCGGAATGCTTCGGAGGAACTCGTACCGCCTCACTGGGTTCGCGTCAACACGGCGCGGAGCCATCCGGTCGGGTGGATCGGCGAGACGGACTGAATTGCGAACCCCTTGAGGTCCAGGTTCGTCAGCTCGGTGTCAATCGGCTGGTTCGCGACGCGGTTGCGCAACACACCGAGCACCAGCGAGCCGGTCAGGGTATTGAGTTGCTGCCCCGCTTCGTTGTCTGCGGTCACTGCGAAAACGCTGCGCGTTCGGCCCGGGGTCGAAGGAGACCACCTTGCCCGTGACCCTGGGGGGCGACCCCGGAGTGGTCGCGACCTGGATCGACAACGTCACAAGGGCTTCCGGGATCTCGAGTCGGTAGATCAGGGCGGGCGGGCCGGCAAGCCCACCGCGCGCCGCCTCCGGTGGAGCAGGGACTTCCAGCACCATGTCGCGAATCACGACCACCAGGTTACCGTCCCGGTCGGTTGTGAACTGGGGGGCTCGTTCCACGCGACGGACCCGCGCCGCGAGCAACTTGGGGTCCTTGGCCGCCTGAACTCGTTGCACGGCCTCCACGAACGTCGGGAAGTCCGCGTTGAAGGTCGTCTGGACCTTGTCCGAGATCGGAGCATTCGGGTCGTCCGTGGGGCGCAGCTCGATCATCAGGTTCTGAACCTGCTGGACCTGGGGGCTATCCCAGTATCCTCGGGCCATGTTCGAGAGTGCCGAGGGCAGATGGACATCGGCCGAGATGCCGGGCGCGGGCGTCTGGAAGAGCGCAGGCTGGGGAAAGTCGGCACCGCCCTGGCTCGCCGCGTTGAGATACTTGAGCGTCCCTCCGACCGCCACGTGGGTCGGCTGCGAACTGAGGGCCGCCTCGGTCAATCCCACCGGTGGGATCGCGATGGTGTTGTTGCCGACCAGAAAACGCGATGCCTGGGCGTTCAGCTCGGCTTGCTTCTTCGCGGCCTTCTCCTGAGCCTCAAGCCTCGTACCTTCGGTGATCTGCTGGCGAATCTGCCCGATGGCCCCCTCGTAGACCTGCTGGATGATCGCCGCCTCGTCCAACCCGATCAGGGCCGCGACCGATCGCTTGACGTGCGGGCCGTGGCCGGGCTGCTTGCTCGCGGTGATCTGGGCGTCGATGTTGCTTGTGTTGGTGGGCTGGATAAAGATCCCGTTCGGGTTGATCAGCGTGAAGGCCGTCTGTTCGCTGTAGTTGTAGGCGGTGGCGAAAAAGTAGTAGAGCTGGGCCGCCTGCTTTCCGCGGTCGTCCTGCGCTACCTGTTCGTGAAAGCCCCGGATCGGCGTGACCGCCTGCGCCAACTGGCTATTGTAGAAATAGATCCCCTGGTTGCTCGGGAGCAGGCCGAAGCCGGTCTTCTGGCCGGGGGTCACATACGACACCTGTCCGGAGCGATAAATGACGTCCGGTTCCACGACAGTCTGGTTGAGGAACGGAGAGACCGAGTTGACGTCGGCCGTGACATCGACGTTCGGCTGGTCGAACAATCCCGCGAGCGACTGGTAAAGGCCGAGCGCCGGTGACCACGGGGCCGTCTGATACAACTGGCTGAGAAGGTCGAGTTCGCTGCGGAGGTTTTCCTGGGCCTCGACCCGGTCGAAGACGGTCTGTGCCCCCTCATACGCACTCAGCGCCTTCGCGAGCCGGTCATCGACAAGGCGAACCCAGCGATCCCGATTCTCCTGGGCGCCGGGATCGGCCGCCGGGGGGAGAGCGCGAATTGCCGCGTCCAGCTGCGCCGCCGACGCGGCGAGGTTCTGCCGGGGCTGGAGCCACTCCATCAGTGCGTTGCGCAGATCCTGTGCCGGAGGCCATCCTGAAGTGTTCAAGGATTCGGCCAGTCGCGACAGGCGATCGAGCGCGATTTGCTGGCCGGATCGGTCCCTGGCCGCTACGTAATTCTGGAGGCCTTGCTCCACCTCGCCGAGGAAGGAACTCCAGCCTTCCGATCGACGGACATCATCCCCCTGGGGGTTCTCCCAGGACGATCGGATCGCCTTGATTGCATCTTCGACGTTGATATAGCTAGGCGTCGCCGGGGCAGCCGCGGCCGCCATCCCAGCTCCCACCGTGCCCATAGTAAGGGCTAGGGCCCAGACGTGGAGGCGATTCATGCAAATAACCTCTGCTCGGTGCCACCTCCTGAAGTCGTATCGTTTGCGATCCATCACAATTGGTCATCGCACGACGACCCGAGTCTCCTATAGTTGATTCTCAAATCATTCACGAGAACCGAGGCCGATCCTGACGATCTTGACGATCCTGAGCACGCGAACGCCGTCGTCCTCATGCACAATCGATCGTGATCCATAACTGAGGTCTTCTGCAACTCACTCCGTTTTCATTCCAATCGTTCATAGGCCGCTCCAAGGTTTGCGACCGATTCCTGTAGAGAGGAAGCTGCAGCCTGACGCTTCCCTACGAACCCAAAGTTGCCTGTCCTCGTAGGGCTGGCTTCAGCCTGCGTCTGCTTCTCAGGCAGCCGCGAACAATTGGCAACTCGATCAGCCTGACCTACCAAGGTAGGCAGGGTCGTCACGACGAGACGGAGGGTCTTCGAGAGACCGCGTGCCGAGGGCTACGGCAGGGCGTCGAGAGGAATGGACCGGAAACCCAACCCCGACCAGGAGGCATCCGGTTCCCACGACTCGTACAGTCGGGAGAGTTGCACAGAGGCGTCGTCGGCGGGCGTTGGACCCGCGGAGCGCGACCACTCCGGCAATAGGTCGCGGGTCGCGTCTCGGACTTGAGCCGGGATCATTTCTCGATCCGTCAGCCGTCCCAGGATCGCCCGCAGCCGAAGGTCGTCCCGGTGCTCGGAGGTCGTGGCGTCCGCGAACCCGCGCCAGAGCGAGAACAACTCGTAGCGGCTCAGCAGGACGCCGGGCGTCACCTCCGGCTGGTCGGCCAGTCGAAGCCATCCCAGTCGTGCCACGGCCTGCCAGGGCGCGCCGGGGGCCCAGACCGCGACCATGACGGCGCTGTCATCCCAGGCCAGCACCGGGTAGGTCGAACCAGGTTCGACCTCCACCGAGGTCGGCGTCCCCGAAGGCGTCTCCGCCAGCTCCAGAGTTGCGCCGGCAGCACGCACAATGAGACGGGTGTTCCAGGGGAGCACCGCCCGAGCCTCCACCCAGCCGAACGGCCGGCGGTTGCCGATACGGTAAGACGTCGGATCGGCCTCGTCGTCCAACGGCCAGACGTCGTAGACGTCGGCGAAGTTGCGACGGCTGATCTCCTGGACAACCTGACCGCCGGGCCTGTCCGTGACCGGCGTCTTCTCGTTCAGAATCAGAACGCGGCGTGTTATCGCTCCACCAACGACCCGCGGCTCGGTGGAGGAGGGCACCGGAGGACCGTCGATCGCGCGTCGCCATGCATTCGAAACCCGGCCTCGCAATGGCTCGGACAGCGGCCAGGCCACCGAGCCGACAACCAGCAGGAAACACCCACCGAGGATCCAGAACAGAGGGTAACGGATTTCGGGAAGCCGCACGCTGTTACCTCCGCTCGTCTCTCGGGACTCAACCTGCTCAAGAACGGCCCGGGACGCCGGAATGGGAACCGTCCCGGTGAATGTCCTCATCACGGGGTTCTCAGGGAGCGGCCTCCCCGGGCGATCACGCGGGCGATATGACCGAAGGTTTCGACAAGCTCTCCCTGCTTCGCGAAGAGGGAGCCGGCCTCCGTGCTCGCCAGCCGCTTCAGGTAGTCGCGATCCGCGTTGCCAGTGCCGATGGCCACGATCTCGATCCCCTGGCGCGCAATCTCCGCGCGTTCGGCCGCGCTCCGGGGCGCGTCGGGATACCCGTCGGTCAGGATCACGATATAGCGAGTTCGATCCTCGGAACGCAGGTGATCGCAAGCCAGGACCAGGGCATCCGTCAGGTTGGTGGTCCCACCGGGCTCCAGTCGGGCGATCCCCGAGAGCACCTTGCCTGGGTCGTCCGTCGCCTCGGTGTGGAGGATTGCCCGATCCGAGAACGCGATCAACCCGACCTCGGTGCTGTTGAAGTCGCACTGGTCGAGGAACTCGCGGGCCGCCATCCGGGCGTGGATGAGTGGCTCGCCCGACATGCTGGCCGAGACGTCGATGAGCAGGAAGACGCGAACCGGGTCGGCGGGCCGCGCGACGGCGGCCTCCGGCGATTGGCCCAGCCAGTTGAGATCGTCGGGGACCGGTTCGACGGTCATCGCGAGTTCCTTGAGCGTGTCCCGCTGCACGGCGCGGACCTGCACCACCCCGTTGGCGTCGTAGGAGAGCTTGACGTCCACGACCACCTCGACATCCGTCGCCTGGATGCCCTTGAAGACGTACCTTCCGAGAATCGAGCAATCCAGCGGAGAACGGGCCTCGCCCTGGGTCAGATAGACCTCCAGGCGGTCGTTCCGACCGCCGTGGGTGGCCAGCAGGTAACTCCTGGCGTTCTCGACCGGGATCGGCAGGTTGCGGCGGATGATCGTGTCGTTGATGTACGAGCCGCCGTCCTCGCTGACCGCGACGACACCGAGACTGTGCGACATTACGTCATGAACCCGCCTCGGGCCCACCAGGGTGAATCGGCTGAAGGAAACGCCAGGCTGACGGCCGGGAATTCGTTTCAACGAGTCGCCGGGGTCGCCTTCCTGAGCCGCCTGGATCGCGGCGCCCAGGGCGACGACCTCATCGACATTGACCCCGGGCCGGGGAGGCTGCCCCGACATCTCGGTGACATAGCGTCGTACCATCGGCATGCGCGTCGCACCGCCGACGAGGAGGACGGCCGTCATCTCGCGCCAGCTCAGCCCGGACTCTCCCAGGGCCTCCTCCGTGAGCCGTCGGGTGCGGTCCATCAGCGGGAAGGTCAGCCCTTCAAACTCGTCCCGGCTCAGCTCGTAGGACTGTCGCTTCGAGCCGAGCTGCAAGGTGATCCGGGTGGCGGCTCGGTCGGAGAGCTGCCACTTCGCCCGCTCGGCCAGGGTCAAGACCTCGTTGAGGGCAACCGGGTCGTCAAGCGGGTCGAGGCCGGTGTCGGCGGCGAACCGCTCCGCGAGGTAGGTCGCGATCCGATCGTCCCAGTTCTTGCCGCCGAGGTCGTGATCGCCGGCCGTCGCGAGTACGGAGACGGTTTCGGGAAGGACCCGTGCGATCGTCACGTCGAACGTTCCGCCGCCGAGGTCATAGATCAGGACCGTCTCATCGCCGCGCTCGACCTGGAGCCCATAGGCCAGCGCCGCGGCCGTCGGCTCGTTGAGGATTCGCAGCACATGGAGGCCGGCGGCCTCTCCCGCCGCGAGGGTCGCCTTACGCTGGGCGTCGGCGAAGTAGGCCGGCACCGTGATGACGGCGTGCTCGACCGGCTGATCAAGGGCCGACTCCGCGTCTTCCTTGAGCCTGCGCAGGACGAGGGCGGAGAGGTCCGTGGCGTCGTAGTCCCGGCCGCCGAAGTGAAGCCGGTAGAGCGGGTTCCCCATGTGGGGCTTGAAGAAGCTGGCGACCAGCTCGTCGCCGAGACGAGCATACTCTCGCGCCTCGTGCCCGACGGCCGGCGGGTCAGTGCCGAAGTAGAGGACCGAAGGCGTCAACGGCGCCCCGTCGCGGTTGGGAACGATCTCCGGCCGACCGTAGACGTTACGACATGCGACGACCGAGTTGGTCGTGCCCAGGTCGATCCCGACGAGGATGCTCATCGTGTCGGCCCTCCACTTCGACCCGCGACGACCGCCTCATTCCCCGCGGCTCAGAGGTCCGGGGCCCGGTAGACGTCCGCCGACACTGGACGGTCGACGTCGCCGATCTTCACGAATCGCCGGTCGGCCGGCAGTGCGGCGTTGAACGCCTCGAACAGGAGCCGGGCCGGGGTAGTCTCGGCGAGCGTCGTCCCAGAGCGACTCCACCTCCTCATCGTCGTACCACTCCTCAACCCGTTCGGCGACCATGTCCGGGGTAAGCCCATCGTGGACAAACAGGATGGCGTCACGAATCCGTTCCCACTCGCCGGCCCGCATCGTCGTTTTGTCGAGGAAACGGTCGCGGAGAGATTCGTCCAGTCCCTCCATCGCCTGCCTTGCCATGTTGATCCGAAGTTCGTCGAGGTCCGCGTCCGACATCTCCCGCCCCGACCTTGTGGCGATGGCCAGGATCTCGCGATCGGTCGGGCCGCCTCGAGCATTGCGCCAGGCCATTTCCTCGGCATACGCCTGCTCGAAGACGGCGACGAAATCCGTCGCCGAGACGCACTTGCGAGGGCGGTCGGGCCGACCGTCGAGGAACCGGGCGTGAAGCGGCTCCGTGTCCAGGTCAGGAAGGTACACCTTCTCGCGACCAGGCATGTGGTCGAGTTCCGACCCATGCTCGGTGTTCGCGTAGGTGATACCGGTCCCATCCTGGTAACGGGTCACGAAATCCAGCCAGGCCCCGGCCGCCGGGTGCTCATAGACGACCGCGTAGGCCGCCTCGGACGGGTTCACGAACGCCCACAGGCACAGCCCCGGAACCTCCTCGACCTCGAAACGTCCGGCATCGTGATAGCCGAGGTTCTTGAGCGGCCTGGCTAGGTCCTCGACCGCCTCCGGATTTTCCCATTCGACCGAGGAGGAGGGTTCGAGGTGGATGGTTGCCGGCTGGTTGAAGGCCCCGAACATGCCCTCGAAGGATTTGCCGACCTGACGCATCAGGCGCCTGATCTTCCAGCGAACCAACAGGAAAACGGTGACGATCGTCAGCACGATCACGAGGAAGATCAGGCCGAGAATCTCGAGAACCAGCCGCATGAGTCCATTCCTCGAAACTTGGGGAACCTCGGCGAAGCGCGCGACCGTGACGACTCCTCACGAACCTGTCGCAACTCACGACACGTTCAGCGACCGCAGCGTGTTCGACCGTTCGGCAACGTCCTCGGCGCTCATCACCGCCTCGGTTTCGAAGGCGACATTGATCGTGCCGCCGCCGGCCAGGTCGAGCGCCGAGACGTGCAGCCGGCCGTCGCGGTCGATGGCGAAGTTCACCCGGATCGGGCTACGCGCGGGCAGGCCGGGGGGCAGATCGAGGGCGGCCACGCCCACCTCGACGCAGTCCAGAGGGTCCGGGCTGTCGCGCTCGCCGGCCATGACACGGATGTCGACCCCCGCCTGGTCGTTCTGGTCGGTCCCGAAGTCCTGGGTGCTCTCCATCGGCACCTCGCCGTTGCGGGGAAGCAGGTAGACGACCACGTCGTTGCCCTGCTCGTCGCGGGCGACGACCCCCAGGCTCTTGCTCAGGACGTTGACGATCCGGGTGCTGACCAGCTCGCGCACCGGGCCGGTCAGGGTGAAGCCGGTCTGTTGCTCGATCTGGTCGAGGGCCGCCTGCATCTCGGCCTCGCTGACCGTCGGAGGGGTCGAACGTTCCCGGCTCCCGACCGCCGGCCCCGGGAGCTGCTCGGCGACCTGCTGCTCGAGTCGCCTCCTTGAGCCCGTAGAGCGCGGCGCCCTTGGCGACGGCCTCGTCCGGGTCGTACAGCTCCGGCTCCCTGCCGAACTCGGCCAGCAGTCGCTCCCGGACCTGCGGCATCCGGGTGGCGCCGCCGACGAGGATGATCTTGTCGAACTCGGAGTGCCCCTTGGCCCCGGCGTCGGCCAGCATCTCGCGGGTCAGCTCGATCGTCCGGTCGAGCAGGTGTCGGGTCAGCTCCTCGAAGTGCGGTCGCTCCAGCTCGACGCGGACCTGCTGGCCGGCATGGGTGATGCGGAAGGGGGCCTTCTCGCGGAGCGTGAGCGTCTTCTTGCCCCGCTCGGCCTGGAGGAACAGGTCGTTGAGGACCTCGGGGTCGTCCATCGGGTCGGCGTCGACACCCGTCTGGGTCTTGAACTCGTCGGCCAGGTGGACGACGATCGCCTCGTCCCAGAGCACGCCGCCGAGCCGGTGGTCGCCGCCGGTGCAGATGACCCGGATCAGCCGGTCCTTGATCTCGATCATCGTCACGTCGAACGTGCCGCCGCCGAGGTCGTAGACCAGCACGGTCTGGTCCTCGGCTCCCTCCAGGCCGTAGGCGATCGCCGCGGCCGTCGGCTCGTTCAGAACCGCCCGGACGTTCAGACCCGGCGAGCCGACCCGCGTTGGCCGTCGCCTCGCGCTCGTCGACCCCGAAGTAGGCCGGGCAGGTGATGACGACGTCGGTGATCGGCTCGTCCTCGCCCAGCCCGAGCGCGATCTCGGCGTCACCGACGACCTTGCGGAGAATGAACGAGCTGATCTCCTCCGGGCTGTACGACTGGCCGTCGTGCTCGAAGACGAAGTGCGGGTCGCCCATGTGCTGCTTGATCCGGGAGACGACCCGGTCCGGCTCGACCTTCGCCGACTCCTTGGCCGTGTCCCCGACGATGACGTTCTCGCCGTCGAACAGCACGACGCTCGGCGTGATCCGCTCGCTCTCCTGGTTCGGGACGATCACCGGCTTGCCATGCTCGTCGACGTAGGCGATCGCCGAGTAGGTCGTCCCCAGGTCGATCCCGTAGACCCGCTTCAGGGCGTCGCTCACGGCCGGCCCTCCTCTTGCGGAACTGTTGGTGATCTCTCGTCCGTCTCGACCCGCGGAACATCGGCGACGGGGTCGATACTCGATCATTCTAACAGGCCGTCCAGACCCAAGGAGGCCAGGCGTTCGCCTGACAGAGAACAGTCAGGCTAAAGTCTGACCTACCAATAAGATCGGACGAACACTCGGCGGTCAAGCGGAAACTGCTTCTAAGAGCGGGCCATCGCCAGACGTCTAACTCCGGGAAGGCGTCACGTCGCCGAGATTGGCTTCACTTCGTTTGCTCCGCGGAACCGGAAGGGAGGAACCGCCATGCGCAATCCACTCGCGCATCGCCACGACGCTGCTCATGTTCGCCGCGGCCGTGCCCGCGACCCGCGTCCTCGGTCAGGTGATCCTCATCGACCGACGAACGGACCGGCCCATCGCGCGGTCGTACGAGATCAAGGAGGTGACGGTCGACGGCCGGGTGCGGGACCAGGTTGCCGAGGTCCAGGTCTCGCAGACGTTCCACAACCCCGGCTCGCAGCAACTCGAGGCCGAATTCCTCTTTCCGCTCCCCGAGGACGGCGCGATCGAGAGCCTGACGCTCCTGGCCGACGGCAAGGAGCTGCCCGGCAAGCTGCTGAGCAAGGAGGAGGCCCGGAAGATTTACGAGGAGATCGTCCGGCGCAAGCGCGACCCGGCCCTTCTCGAGTACATGGGCCGCGGGCTCTATCGGACGCAGCGTCTTCCCGATCCCTCCCGGCGCCGAGCGAAAGGTCACGCTGCGCTACACGCAGCTCCTGCGGCGCGAGGGCGACGTGGTCGAGTTCGCCTTCCCGTTCGCCACCCAGAAGTTCACCAGCAAGCCGATCGAACGGCTGGAGCTGGCCCTGCGGATCGAGAGCAAGACGCCGATCAAGTCGCTCTACAGCCCCGGCCACGAGGTCGACATCGACCGCTCACGGCGACCACGAGGCGCACGGTCGAGATGCGTCAGCACGACGTCGTGCCCACGGCCGACTTCCGGCTGCTCTACACGCTCAAGGAGGGGGACGTCGGCGCCACCGTGCTGAGCTACCGACCCAGCATCCGGCGAGGACGGCTACTTCATGCTCCTGGCCAGCCCGAAGGTCGAGGCCCGCGAAGACGGACACGCCGACAGCCAAGACGGTCCTCTTCGTCCTCGACCGCTCCGGGTCGATGTCGGGCAAGAAGATCGAGCAGGCGCGCGAGTCGCTCAAGTTCGTCCTCGAACAACCTGCGCGACGGACGACCTGTTCAACATCATCGTCTACGACGACCGGGTCGAGGCCTTCAAGCCCGAGCTGCAGCGCTACGACTCCGAAAGCCGCGGGACGCCACCCGTTACGTCGAGAACATCCGCGCCGGCGGGAGCACCAACATCGACGAGGCGCTTGAGGAGGCCCTCGGCATGATCCACGACGAATCCCGGCCGAGCTACGTGCTGTTTCCTGACCGACGGGCTGCCGACGGTCGGCGAGCGCAACGAGGCGGCCATCGCCGAGCACGCCCGCGACGCGAACGACCACGACGCCCGGCTGTTCAGCTTCGGCGTCGGCTACGACGTCAACGCCCGGCTGCTCGACCGCCTCAGCCGGGACCACGGGGGCACCAGCGAGTACGTGCGGCCCGACGAGGACCTCGAGACCCACGTCGCCCGCTTCTTCTCCAAGCTGACCGCGCCCGTGCTGACCGGCCTGATCGAGTCGAGTTGCCGGCACCGACGTCAACCGCACCTATCCGCGCGACCTGCCCGACCTGTTCGAGGGCGGCCAGCTCGTCTGGGTCGGTCGCTACGACGATTCGGGGGATGACGAAGGTGCGGATCACCGGCAAGGTCGGCGACGACCGGCAGACCTTCAGCATCGCGCCGAGCTGGCCGATGCCGGCGCGGGACATCGATACGACTTCGTCGAGCGTCTCTGGGCGATCCGCCGGGTCGGCGACATCCTCGACCAGATCGACCTGCACGGCGAGAACGAGGAACTGACCGAGGAGCTGGTCGAGCTGAGCAAGAAGCACGGCATCCTGACGCCCTACACCTCCTTCCTCGCCGACGAGACGACCGACCTGAACGCCACGGCCCTGAACCGGCGACGGGCCGGCGTGGAGCTCGAAGTGCTGAGCGAGGAGACGGGCGCCCTGGGGATCGGCCAGCGGATGAACAAGCAGGAGTACCTGTTCGCCGACCGGGCCGCCTCCGGCTTTGCCCTCTCCGCCCCGGCGGCGGCGGAACCCGCGCAGTCGGCTGGCGTCCACGATTCCCGGACGTCGGAAGCTCAGGTCGCCGCGAGGCCCGCCGCCACGCCTGCCGGCGCCCCGGCGTCATCAAACCGGATGGCGGGTCGCGAAATCCGGGGTGGGTTCGGTGGCATGGGAGGTGGCTTCGGGCGGCCTCGCCCTGAAGGGAGTGCAAGGCGTCGTCGCGAAGGACCTCGCCGGCCGAGACGTTCCGGTGTCGACCGTCCGCAACGTCGGCAGCAAGACGTTCTATTACCGCGAAAACCGTTGGGTCGACGCGGCCGTGACGCCGGAGGAGGAGAAGACGGCCATCCCGATCGAGCAATACAGCGATGCCTACTTCAAACTCGCCCGGGACCAGGACCCCGACCAGAACCTGTACCTGACGTTCAACGAGCCGGTCACCGTTGAGCTCGACGGCAAGGTCTACCGGATTGATCCGCCGAAGGGCTGACGGGACTCATCACCGGTCACTTCAAGAGCAACAAGCCCGGTCGCGCGGTCGCGGCCCGGACCAGGCTTCCGCCGTCATCGATCAAGATCGATAGGGCTCGACTTGACGCATCTTGAGGTTGCGCGTCTAATTGGGTGATACCGCTTTGACCCCCTCGCGATATCACCCTCGCTCGGCATCCCTCTCAACAACCTTCAGCTTCGAGGGAGTTCGGCCGTGTTCGACCGACCATCCTGGATCGTGCGTCTCGTCGCAACCTGCGTGAGCGTGGGATGGCTCCCGGCCATTAGCCAAGCTCAGGACGACCCGGCGGCCCCGACTCAAGGCGCCCCCACCACTGATCCCGGCTCGAGTGCGCCCGGTTCCGGTCCCGAGGCCCTTCCCGGCCCGCCGCCGATCCCGGATGTCCCGCTCGGGCCGGCCTTGCCGACGACCCCGGTGCGACGGGGCGTCCTCGGGGTCAACGCGACCCTGGTCGATGCCTCGGTGCTGCCTCGCGACAAGCAAGGAATCTGGGTTCTCGACTTCGCGTTCAAGCCAGTGCGTCTCCAGACCGTCGAGATCCCGGGGAAGGGACGCCGCATCGTCCATTACCTGTACTACCAGCTCGTGAACAACACGGACGAACCCCGCATGTTCGTCCCTCAGTTCACACTCGTCACCGACACCGGAAAGACGTATCAGGACTCCGTGATTCCCCAGGCAGTCAAGGTCGTTGAGAACCGCGAAGACCCCACCAAGCCGCTCCTTGGCGCCGTGGACATCGTGGGGATGGTGCCCCCGAACGGAAAGAAGGAAGGCATCGACGACGCGGTTTATGGCGTCGCCGTCTGGGAGGGAGTCGATCCGGCCGCCGACCAGTTCAGCATCTACATCCGCGGCCTCTCCGACGGTTATCAGCTCGTGACACCGCCAGGCTCCGCGGAGCCGCAGACGCACTACAAGACGCTCCGCCTCGACTTCAACCGGCTCGGGGATGAGTTCAACATCAACGAGCAGGAGATCCGTCTCGCCGAGCCTCCCTACGAGTGGATCTACTGGTGATTGAACCGCGTGGGGCCGCAACTCGCGGTCCCCATGCGATCACGATCCCTTGGCATAGGGGATCGGGTCTTTCAGGCCAAGCTCGGAGAAGGCGTCGAGGCGCAGCCGGCACGAATCGCAGCGCCCGCAGGCAACGCCCTCGGGCGTCGGGTCGTAGCAACTATGGGTCAGGCGGTAGTCGACCCCCAGTTCTCGACCCCGCTGGATGATCTGCGGCTTGGTCATGAGAAGCAGCGGCGCGTGGATGGTGTATCGTCCCTCTCCTTCCACGCCAGCCCTGGTCGCCAGGTTCGCCATTGTCTCGAACGCCCTCAGAAACTCGGGGCGGCAATCGGGATACCCGGAATAATCCAGGCAGTTGACTCCGATAAAGAGATCGAACGCCCCGATCGCTTCCGCCCAGGCCAGGGCCAGCGACAGGAAGACGGTGTTGCGAGCCGGGACATACGTGATCGGGATGTCCAGCGCGATCGCGTCGCGACGCGCGGTCCTTCGGGACATCGATCTCGGCCGTCAAGGCGCTGCCTCCGAAGGCCCGGAGGTCGATCGACTGCTCGACGTGTCGCGCCACGCCCACCGCCTGCGCGACGCGACGAGCGGCGTCGCGCTCGATGGCGTGCCGCTGCCCGTAGAGGACCGTCAAGGCATAAGGCTCGAAACCCGCGGCCCTGGCCTCCGCGAGTACCGTGGTCGAATCCAGCCCACCGCTGAGCAGCACCACCGCCTTCAACGTCTCCCCCACGTTGTCATGCCTCCCGGAAACGGTGATTCGTCCGAGGCGCGTCCTTGCCATCCATCCTGGGCACGACCGTCATCCGTTGCAAGATCGTGCGGGCGGACAGGCCGGGGCATTCCAGTTGCAGGGTCGTGAGGGGGGACAGGCCGGGGCGTTCCTTTGGTCACGCTACCGGGTCGAACCCGAGATCGACCCGGCCCAACATGGAGATTGACAGTCGAAGGGTCGATTTCTATAGTTCAGGGGGCTCGATGCGATTGCATGCACCTTTCCCAGCGCGTCACCCTCGTCCTGTTGCACGGCAATGGATTGCGAAATTGGGGCGTCGTCTGCCCCCACCCTGGTTCAGAGAGACGGCTCATGCCGCAGAGTCCCGACCCCGAACGTGGTGCATCCATGACCGAGGGCGCGGGTTCCTGGCCGTCGGATCCCGCGGTCCTGGTCCGCGCTCGGCGTCCGGCCAGGACTCGCCGACGGTCCGCTCCGGCTCTGGGTCCGGCTCCGCCGGTTCCGGGGGATCGAGCATGACGCGTCGGCGTCTGCCGATCCCACCGTCCCCGGTCCCGGGCGACCGGATTGACTCCTTCGAGCTGGAAGAGGGCATCGGCGTCGGTGGCATGGGTGCCGTCTTTCGCGCGATGGACCTGCGCCTTGACCGTCACGTCGCCCTGAAACTGCTACCCGCCCGAGCATTCGAACGACTCGGAGGCAGTTCAGCGATTTTACCAGGAGGCCCGAGCCGCCGCCCGGCTGGACCACGAGAACATTGCCCGCGTGTTCATGATCGGCCACGACCGGTCCTACCACTACATCGCCTTCGAGTACATCGAGGGCACGACGATCCGCGACAAGGTCGCGGAGCTGGGGCCGATGCCCGTCGGCGAGACGATCAACTACACGCTCCAGATCGCCGGGGCCCTGGTGCATGCGGCGGAGCGTGGCGTCGTGCATCGCGACATCAAGCCGTCGAACATCATCGTCACGCCCCAGGGGCGTGCCAAGCTGGTCGACATGGGCCTGGCACGCCGCTTCGAGCGGGGGCGACCTCCGACGACGGCCTGACACAGAGCGGCATGACGCTGGGCACCTTCGACTACATCAGCCCCGAGCAAGCCCGCGACCCCAGAGACGTGGACGTCCGGAGCGACCTGTACTCGCTCGGCTGCACGATGTTCCACATGCTGACCGGCCGTCCTCCCTTCCCGGAAGGCACGGTCCTGCAGAAGCTCCTCCAGCACCAGGAGGAGCCCGCGCCCGACGTCCGAACGCTCAACCCGTCGGTCCCGCCCGACCTGGCGGCGATCATCCTGAAGTTGATGGCCAAGGACCGCGACCGCCGCTACCAGACGCCCGAACAACTGGTCCGCGACCTGCTGACGCTCGCCGGCTCCCTTGGCCTCCGTTCGGTCAGCCCCGAGGGGCTGGTCTGGATGTCGTCAACCCCGCCGCCGGGTTCCTGGGAACGCCACCTGATCTGGGGCCTGCCTTCGGTGGCCCTCGCGGTCGTGGTGACTCTCCTCGTCTGGTGGGGGGAACAGGACCCGGGAAGCACGGCCCCACTCGCGATGCCACGTCCCAAGCCGGCGCCGGCCCAGACCTCAACGCCGAACGTTCCCCCTCAAAACACCGCGACTCCCGCATCCTCGGACGGAGCAGGCGGCTTGCGCGCGAATGACGAGCCCATTGCGTCCGCCACGGATTCCAGGCGTGATCCTCGCCGGGGAGTACCAGGTCGATTCCGTCGACGAACTCGAAGAACTGCTCCCCGCGGGCGCCCTGGGGCTCGACACTCATCCTCGCCAACGAGGGGCCGTTCCGAGCTTGCCCCTGACCTCGGCAACCGGCGGGGCCACCATCCGACGTGATCTGACTCTCCGGGCCGCTCCGGATGTCCACCCGTCATCGTTCCCGCAGGGCCGTGCCGGGGGACGCTGGCAACGAGTCCGGTGGCGCTGCTCCACGTTTCCGGCTGTCGTGTGATCACTCGAAGGGATCGAGTTCCAGCTCGACCCGTCTCTCGCGGGACCGACCGGTCGCCGCGATCCGCTCGGAGAACGCCGACATCACCCTCGACGGCTGCCTGTTCCGCTCGACAGGAAAGACCACGGGATCGGCCCAGGACGCCGCGCTCGTCGTCCGCCATTCGCGAGGCGCGGTCCGGCGACGGCCGGCCGTCCCCTGTCCTGATCCGGGAGTGCCACTTCGACGGCGGTCAGGTTGCCCTCCACTCCAGCGGCATGGCCGACATCCGGGTGGTCGACTGCACCTTCGGCCCGTCCGCGCCGGCCCCACGTTCTGGTTCGACAACGCGGAGGCGACGACGCCGCCTCGGGCGAACCTGATCCTCGACCACATCAGTGTCCTGGCAGGCAACGGGCCGATCTTCCGACTCGATCGGACCGCGGCGACGATCCGGCTCGACGACTCGATCATCGCACCGCCTCGAAACGTCGAGGCGACCCTGATCGCGACCGACGACCCGGATCGTCTCGACTGGCTCGGGCGCGGCAACCTCTACGCCCGGATCGGCACGTACCTCCTGCTTCCTCGCACGCTCGCGGCCTGGGAGTCCATCACCCGATTCGGCGAGTGGGAGGGACGATGCGTCCCGCACCCGCGAGATCGACTCGGCGGACGAGCACCTCGGCGGTCTGGCTGGCCCCCGACCCTCTCGAAGTCGCTCGACGCGCGGCACCGTCGCTGGCCTTTCGTCCCGATCCGGTCGAGTTGCCCGACCGTCGACACCGGCGCGCGTTATGGACCGTTCGACCCGATCGGTCCGTCCGTCGAGCCGGTCACCGTGCTGGCCCCCACCACGATCGAGGAACGCCGGCCCACCGATCCCATCGTCACGGCCACGCCGAGCCCGGTCTCACCTCCCGTCGAACGCACGCCGATGCCGATGCCGATGCCGATGCCCGACATGGAGGACGCCAGCGACGGCGTCGCCGCGCCCATGGTTCGCAACCCGGCCGAGGAACGCACTCCCATGATGTCGCCGATGGAGCGCACGCCATCGGGGACCGCGAACGGGAAGCCGACGAACTCGGGCCTCGCCGGCGACACGATGTCCCGAACCTCCCCCTCGCTTGCGCTTTCCGGTTCCGACGACGAGCCGATCGGGAACATGTCGCCCGACGAACTGCTCGATCACAGGGGCCAGAGAGCGGTCCCGGGATCGCCCGCCGCGTTGCGAACCTCTCGAGATCTGATCGAGGTGCTCAGCCGACCCGAGCCTCCGGACGAGGCGATCGTGCTGGAGGATGGGGCCATCTTCGAATTACCCTCGCAGGCCCTATCGAGCACGGGCCGCTGGCGATTGCGGGCCTCGGCGTCGAGCCGGGTTCGTCCCCGGATCAGCTTCCGCCCCGATGGAAACGAGGCAACCGGCTGGCGGGCGTTGCTCCGACTCTCGAGGTCGGGCAAGCTCGAACTTCAGGACGTGGACATCATCCTGCAAAGCCCCGAGGCACCGATGGGGGGACGCTGGGCGGCGTTCGCTCTGGGCTCGGGAGCGGAGCTGAACCTCGTCCGCTGCACCGTGACCGTCGAACCCGGCGCGGAGCGTTCCGCGCTGATCGCCGTCGAGTCGAGCGATGCCGAACCGGCCGGCACGTTCGCCGATCCGCTCGCGATCACCTCGATTCGAATCAAGGACTGTGTGCTGAGAGGCAATGAGGACATCGTCGACGTCGGCGCCGGTCGACGGCTCGACCCGCTCCGCATCGAAAACTCGATCATCGGTTCCGGCGGGGCCTTGATCCACGGTCACGGCCTGCCGCGCGGTCGAGCCGTCGAACCGATCAAGCTCGACATGGACCGTTGCGTCACCCGAACCGCCGGTGGGCTGATCCAGCTCGACACCGTGCCCGGGAGAGCCCGAGTTGCCCCTTGCCGAAGCCCTGGTACGCGACTCGATCCTGGCGACGAACCTGGAGGGCGATCCCCTGCTCCGCGTTGATGGTCAGGATGCTCTCGACAGCTCTCGGGACCGGATCCGCTGGGAGGGCCACTCGGTCGCCTACCATCAGATCGACATCTACCGTCGCGACCAGACGAGCCAGCCCGGCGAGCGTTCCGTTGCTGTTCGACCGTCCCGACTGGGAAGTCGCCGTCGGACCTCTCGAAGATACGCCGTTCCACGGCGACCTGGACTTCGTCACGCCCTGGGAGGACGATCGCCCCGAATGGACGATCGCCCCCAGCGACGTCCAGCTCGACCCGAGACAGCCCCGCCCGATCCGTCGGCCCGGACCTCGAACTCATCCCGGAACCACCCCCGGTGGACGCATCACTTTGACGTCCGGCGTGGGCCGCGGAATGAGTTCCCCCTCCGCTCCGCCGAGTTGCGGAGGAAGGGGGCTCGAACGACTTCAGTTTCGACTCCTGACCCCCCGCGGGGCCGAGGGTCGAGGACCGATGACCAAGAACCGATGGCCAATAGACATCGGCCATCGATCCGCGACCATGCGGTCCCCAGCCAGGCCATCGGCCGATCGGCCATCGGCCCTGAGGTCCTCAATCGAACTCACGCGTGATCCGGAACGATGAACGGCGGCCGGTACGTCCGGGTCAGCAATCGGTCGGCTTCGGGATCGTTGACGAACGACTCGGACTTCGGGTCAACCGTGAGCGTGCGACCGAGTTGGAACTCCAGGCCGTCAAGCGAGACGCCGTTGTCCTTCAGGTGGGACTCCATCCGCTCGAACGTCTCGAGAGCATTCTGGTTGTCGCCAACGGCCTCGGTCTTGGCGCTGAAGGGCACCGGCTGGCCCAGGCGATACGAGATGTTCGCCAGGTGGCACAGCGCGCTGGAGCGGTGGCCTTCCTCGATGTCGGCGTTCAGGTCGGCGACTTGACGGCTACGGACGGCCGCGATGAAGTTGGCGAAGTGGTTCTCGCCGCCCGGCCCGCGCGTGGCGTCGACCTTCGGGAGCTTCTCCGCCTTGTCGCTTCCCTTCGGCGTGAACTTGCCGCCGGCGACGACTCCCTCCTCGAAGTGAAGGATGTTGCCGACCTTCTCACCCAGGTATCCGTCGGTGTCGAGGCCGCGAACCTCGAAGATCAGGCTCGGCCCGCCGTTGCCGTAGTCCATGACCGCGACCTGGGTATTCGGCGTCTCGCCCTGGTCCTCATACCCGAACCGACCGCCCAGGCTGTAAACCGTCTTCGGCAGCGCGGCGTCACCCGGGATCATCCAGCGCGCGATGTCCATCTGGTGAACGCCCTGGTTGCCGATGTCCCCGTTGCCGAACGGCCAGAACCAGTGCCAGTTGTAGTGGACATAGTTCTCGTTGAAGGGATGTGTGAGGGCCGGCCCGAGCCAGAGGCTGTAATCCAGTGCTTCGGGCGGCTGGGCGTTCGGCTTGACGCCGATGCTCTTGCGCGACTTGTAGCACAGGGCCCGGGAAACGAGCAGCTTGCCGTAACGACCGGACGCGGCGATCTCGGCCAGTTGAGCCCAGTCGGTGCTGCTCCGGCTCTGGGTGCCATGCTGGACGATCCGGTTGTTCTTCCGGGCGGCCTCGACCGCGACCCGTCCCTCATGAAGCTCGTGGCTGCATGGCTTCTCGACGTAAACGTCCTTGCCGGCCTGGCAGCCCCAGATCGCTAGCAGCGAGTGCCAGTGGTTGGGCGTGGCGATCGAGATCGCGTCGAGCTCCTTGTCGTCGAGGGCCTTGCGGGCATCCTGCACGGTCTTCGGCGAATTGCCGCCGCGCTCCTTGACGGTCTTGACCCGCTTGTCCCAGGTGCGCTTGTCGGGATCGATGAGATACGTGATCTGGACCCCGTCCATCCTCGAGAACTGGTTGACGTGCTCACCGCCGCGACCGTTCAGGCCGGCGACGCCGATCCGGATCGTGTCGTTGGCACCGAGGATCCGGCCGGATGCCTTCGTGCCCGCGATGGCGAAGGTCGCCGCGACGGCGGCGGACCCTTTGAGGAATGTTCGGCGATTCGGTCGCGACATGCTGCCTCCTTCTCGATGGACAGAACCATTCGATCGCGGGATGGGCCCCACTCCCTGCGATTATGAACGGCCCCGGCGGATATCTCCAGGACGAAGTTTCGACGAACCACCAACACCGGTCGGGCGCCCTCGGGAACGACCTTCGACCGATCTCGGTCGGCCACGGCGTGTGCCCGGAGTTCCGATGCGTGACCAGATCGTTCCACGACCGATTCAGTCGCTTACAGTTCCTGGGTTCCGCGGACGTTCTCGCCGGGCTGATTGGACGCCGAGTCACCCAGGTCGTGGCGGGCGACCTCGGCGAGCGCCTTGAGCTTCTCGACGACCCCCGGATACGCTTCGGCGACGTCCGTGGTCTCGCCGGGATCGGCGTCGAGATCGAACAGGGCCAGGCTGATCTTCTTCTGCTCGTAGGGACCGGGCAGCCCGCCGGAGCCTGGTTCTCCCTTCAGAGAACGGTAGGAGTGGGGAAGATGTAGTTTCCACTTCCCGCCGCGTACCCCTTGCAACTCGCGCCCATAATAGAAGTACAGGGCGACGTGAGGCGACTCCGCGCCCTCCACGCCCGAGAGCAGCGGCCAGATGTCCAGGCCATCGATGATGCGCTCTTGAGGGACCGTCGCCCCGGCAAGCCCCGCGATCGTCGGGAGCAGGTCGATGGTCATCGCCGGCTCCCGGCACACCGTGCCCTCGGGAATTTTGCCCGGCCAGCGCGCGATGAAGGGTTCACGCACGCCCCCCTCGAAGCTGGTCCCCTTGCCTTCTCGAAAGACCCCGGCCGAGCCGGCGTGATCGCCGTAGGACAGCCAGGGGCCGTTGTCCGACGTGAAGATCACCAGCGTGCGCTCGTCGTTCCCGGTGCGCTTCGAGAGCGTCGAGGACCTGGCCAACCGACCAGTCGATCTCCGAGATGACGTCGCCGAAGAGCCCGCGCGTCGGTCTTCCCGGCGTACTTGTCGGAGACGAACAACGGTACGTGCGGCATGCTGTGCGCGAGGTAGAGGAAGAATGGCCGTGTCCCGGTTGCGCTCGATGAAACGGACCGCGTGCTCGGCGTACCAGGTGGTCAGGTTGTGCTGGTCGGGGTTCAACTCGGTGGTCTCGGTCCCCTCGATCAGCGGCAGGTCGGGGAACGACTTGTTGGTCGGGTGATTGGGCCACATGTCGTTCGAGTAGGGCAGCCCGAAATACTCGTCGAAGCCATGTCTTGTGGGCAGGAACTCCGGCCGATCACCAAGATGCCACTTGCCGAAGATCGCCGTGGCGTAGCCACGCGGTTTGAGCAGTTCGGGAATCAGCACCTCGTCGGCGTTGATCCCGATCTTCGAGCCTGGCCCGAGCGCCCCGAGGATGCCGACCCGGTTCGAGTAACACCCCGTCAACAGCGCGGCCCGGGATGCAGAGCATACCGCCTGAGACACGTAAAAATCGGTGAACCGAACCCCCTCCCTCGCCATCCGATCGAGGTTCGGCGTTTTATATCCCTCGGCGCCGAAGGGACCAACGTCGGCGTAGCCCAGATCATCCGTGAAAATGATGACCACGTTCGGCGGGCGTTCGTCGTCGGCGATCGGCGGGACGCCGACCGCTCGTTGGCCGGCGATCGACAACGCCAGGAACGCGACGATCGAGGCCAGGACGGCTCGTCGAAGGATCGAGCTACGGCTCATGCTGCCAGTTCCCCAGTTCACTTGGTCTCCTCCGTCGCTGTGGCGGGGTTCGGGGTGTCGGCCTTGCGCAGCTCGTTCAGGAGCCGCAGGGCCTCGTCGGTGATCTTCCGGGCGGCCGTCACCTCAAGGTAGCTGGAGCGCGCCCGCCAGGTCTCGTAGCCTCCCAGACCATGCTGTTTCTCGGTCGGGAGATAGCCGTTGTAGCCGTTGGCCAGCTCGATGGTGAAGGTGGTCGGGAACGGGCTCTCGCGTTTGATCTCCAGGCCGATCTCGACGAAGACCTCGCAGGGGATCGCCGTGATGGCGAGCTCGCCGATCCGCATCGCCTGGATCGTGACCGGGACCGTCATCGGGGTAGTCGTCCAGCAGGATGCTCTCTCTCGCGTAGATCTCGGGCAGCGTGGAGAGCCCATCCCTGCCCGCCTCGTCGAGGATTTTGTCGAGCCCGCGTCAGGTCGGCCTCGTCGGGCTTTCGCACACCGAGCTGCAGCTCGCCGGTGCGGCATCGAGCGTGACATGGTCGCGATACTTGATCGAGCCGGCCACCTTCACAGCCTCCCGGGCAAGTTCGTCGGCCACGATGCGCATCTGGGCATAGGGTTCCTGAGCCGCACGCGGTTCCCGGAAGTTGACGTTGTTGATGTCGCCACTGGTGCCGTTGGACATGATCGCGACGAAGGGCGGGCTCTGTCGGTCGGCGTCGAGCAATTCCTGGACACGGTCGGCGAACATCCCGTAGTAGTCGGCCGAAGCATGACCGCCACCCGTCCCGCCGACGTAGTGGAGCGAGTAGTTCGCCAGCAGGGCGATCGGCCGCCCGTCGGTCGTTTGCACCGCGACGACCGGCACCCGCGGATCGATCGGCCCGGCCGGCTTGATGAGGTCGTCGCTACCGGCCGGCGGGTTCATCTTCACCGTGTCGGTCGACGGCTCGAAGGGGCCGGGCGGGACCGTGCCCTCCTTCATGTACCAGCGGCGGTTGAAGACCTGCACGATCGTTCTCGCCCACCCCCCAGCCGATCCTTGCCGGGGCGAGGTTGTTGACCGCGCGAGCCGCCGCGTCGGCGATCCGGGCCGCGAGGAACCGGGGGTAGTCCTCGTCCGGGTCGCTCTGGAAGACCCCCGAGGACGTCGGGCAGGAGTGGGCGTGGGTCGCGGAGACCAGGACGTGGTCGGGCGGAATGCCCGTCAGCTCCTCGATCCGCACCTTGGCCGTCTGCACCACGTCGCGGGGAATCATGCAACTATCGCAGACGATCAACGCCAGCTTCGTCCGGCCGTCGTCGAGGACGAGGGCTCGGGCGTGCAGCTCGTCGTGAACGTGCGTCGTGAGTCGGTCCCGCATGCCACCGTTGAGGGACAGCCCCATCCAGGGAGAGATGTTGCTGGTCGCGGCCCCGGCCCGAAACGGCCCCGGCGCCTCATCCGCAATGAGAGGCCCGGAACCGGCGACCGCGAGAAGTCCGGCGGCGAGGAGTCGTCGGAATGTGGGAAGGTTCATCGTTGGGCCTCCTGGGCAGAGTTCAGGATCGCGCTCTCTCGCCCGGCCGCCCAGAAGAGGGCATTGGTGAGAAGCTGAAGGAAGTCGGGATTGCGGAAGTCGTCCTGTGTCCCGAGCGAGGTATACACGACCCGTCCGCCATTGTGGGTGCGCGTCCAGGCCACCGGTTCGGTGCCTTCGGGGGCCGTGCCCAGGAGCAGGACGCTCGTGTCGTCGGCCAGCGGCGTGACCCGGTACAGGCCGCCCAACGAGGTGATCGGCCCGACCCCCTTCAGGATCGGATGATCCGCCCGCCCTGCCGCCGGCCGCGCGACCGTCTCCACGTCGTGCTTGTAGTGGCCGTGATAGTTACCTCCGTAGACGACCTTGTCGAAGTCCAGCCAGTTCTGGAAGCCGTGACTAGCCGTGCGAACCCCGACGATCGGCCGCCCCGAGAGAGCGTAACGCTTGACCGCCTCGAGCTGTTCCCCCTCGATAGTCAACCGTCGCGTGAAGAACAGGGCGACGTCGCAGTCGTCGAGCGCCTCGAGCCCGGGAAGATCATCAACCGCACTGGCCTTGATCAGCGAGCACGTCAACTGGCCGTGCGACTCCAGGTAGGTTTTGAAGGTCGCCAGCGACTCATCCGAGTCGTACTCCTCGGAGCCCGAGACCAGGCACACCCGTACGGGCCCCGCCGCCTGGGCATTCGTCCCGGCGAGCCAGAGCAAGACGCAGCCGGTCAGCACTCTCATCACGTTCCACCTCGCACGAACTCAGGTGTCGAAATCCGCCCGGCTCGGTTCGCTTCGGAGGTCGCACGATCGAACCGTCCGCGCAGGCCGGCGAGACTCGAAGTGGAGCACAACCGACGCCTCGTCGCAAGCACCAATCAACGGCGTCGCGCGCCCCTTGAATCGTCCCCCCGGGGCACCCGTTCCGGCCGCGTGGGCCCCGGCGCAAAGCTCGTCTCCGGGACACTGCGGCGCACGCCCGAGCGTCGGGAGGGATGGTCGGGGCGCCCCTCCAAACCCTGACGACGAGCGTTGGTCGTGTCCCGTTCGCGCCCGTAGTGAGCATGAAGAATCGAAAAAATCTCGCGGGCGGCGATTTTTTTTTCCGCGCCGCGACGGCACCCCATACACGCGTCGAACCCTCGCATGCTGAACCTTGTGCCATGCCGACAATGCGCGAGCGATGCCCGCAAAAACGCCTGAAATTTCAGGGGCTTTTTGCATTTATTTTCAATTTTATTTTTTAATCCAGATTCTATTAAGTTTTTGTCTCAAGAAATACTTAATAATATCATGTTTATAAAATGTTGCGGAAAAACGCCGACCAACGGCAGTTTTTCGCATCTTTACGGTCGATCGGGCGTCATCTTCGACTTCCCGAGCGTGATATATTTCGCTAAGAAATCTCGTCAAGGTCGACGGCCGACGTCGACTGGAGCGAACTCCCCCGTGGTAGAGGACGTGTGACCGATGGCTGTGAAGAAGCGTTCGACGACATCCGCGACGAAGGCGGCCGTACGGAAGACCGCCCCCAAGACGACCACCGAGGCGAGCACGGCGACCAAGACGAAGGCGGCGCCCAAAGCCGCCGACGCCAAGAAGCCGGCCGCCGCGAAGAAGGCCGCCATTCGCCTGACCGACAAGCAGCTCGAACTGCTCCGGAAGGTCCAGGCAACCGGCGAAACCGGTTACATGGGCGGTTCCAGTGGCGAGATTCGCTCGCTCGAGGCGTTGCAGGGGAAGAAGGTCCTCAAGAAGCTGGCGAAGGACAAGGCGAGCGGCAAGACCCCGTTCGCGATCACCAAGGTCGGCGAGAAGCACCTCGCCACCTCGGCCTGATTCTCCTTTCACCGTCGCGACGCCGATTGAACACGCGACCGCCAGGGTCGGCGGGAACACGTCCTGACCGACCCTGGTTCCTCTGATTTGCATGACCTCGTCGCGTGGTCCCGCGACGGGTTCGAGTACGATCACGATTCGAGGCGATCGTCGTACAGCGATGCGCACTCGACAAGGGTTGCCTCGTCCCCATCGTGCGCGGCCAGCTTCGCCCCGGCCCACAGGCTGGCGCCGGCGAACCGGCCATCCTTCGCCAGACAGTAGAACTTGACGTCGAAGTTGGGGCGTCCGCGATCATCTCGCAACCGCGGGTCGTGGTTGGTCTCGACGATGCGACGGCACGCGGCGATCACCGCGTCCTTCGGCGCGCCTCCACGTCGCAGTTCCTCGACGATCAGGTGACTCGACAGGTTCAGCAAGTTGGCCTCACCCCGTCCGGTCGACCCCGCCGAGCCGAACGCGTTGTCGAGAAAGAGCCCGGCCCCCAGGATTGGTGAGTCGCCAACCCGTCCTGGGACCTTGTAATACAGGCCCGAGGTCGTCGTCACGCAACCAAGGTCGCCGTGCGTATCGATCGCGGACAGATGAATGGTGCCGTGCTCGCGAACGTACTTCGCCCCGAAGAAGTCGCGAACCGCCGGGTCGAGTTCGTCGGCGGGGGGCGGGAAACGGTCATCGTTCCGGGAGCGGGTCTCCAGCCAGTAGAGCCAGATCTTGCGGGCCTCGTCGGTCAGCAGGTCGATCTCCGGGATGCCGTGCGTTCGCGCGAACTTCAGCGCCCCTCACCGACGAGCAAGCAGTGGTCGGTTCGTTTCATCACCAGCCGCGCGACGGCCGCCGGATGCATGATGTTCCGCAACGCCGCGACCGCGCCGCCGTCGTGGCTCGGCCCGTGCATGACGGCGGCGTCGAGTTCGACGACGCCTTCCTCATTCGGAATGCCACCGTAACCGACGGAGTGGTCGTTGGGGTCCGCCTCGACGATGGCGACCCCCGCGATGGCGGCGTCGAGAGGGTCCGCCCCCCCTCGCATCAGCTCGACAGCTTTCGCCACGGCCTTCAATCCGTTCGCACTGGCGACGGCGATCGGGCGTCGCGGGCCAGGTGGCCGGGGCGGCATCGCGCCGATCGCCGCCGTTCCCAACCCGGCGAACAGGGCGCCGGCGGACAGGAAATCCCGTCGGTTCACGTTCTCGATCATCGCGTCTGGTCCTTCTTCGCGGCCATTCCTCGCGGAACCCGGTTGGCCTTGCAGTTCTCGGGCGAGCCCCTAAGATACCGCATCCCATCTGGCTCTCCGGGCATGATACCGGAGAGGCGGCGCGATCGCGGCCATCTCCCGTGACCCATCCACACGCCGTAATCCGCAACGGTTCCGCGTAGAGCGAGGGCGCACGAGACATGGACGGCTCTGCCACGACGAGACGACAGTGGGCCCCGGCGACGCTGGTCATCCTGGCGTGTTTTGCGGGTTGCGCCAACTACATCGGCACCACCGCCAGGAGCTTCCTGCGGGTTGCCCGTGAGGACGACGATCCGAACCGTCGCCACCTCGCCTATTCCAAGCTGGCCGACCCGAACTGCTACGACGACAACACGCAGAAGATCGAGGCGAGCCGGTTGCTCATCGAGCGCCTGCGGAATGGTGACGAGCCGGTGGCGTCGCGCGCCATCATCTGCCGCACGCTCGGGGAGATCGGTCGGCCCGAGGCTCGCGAGGCCCTGATTGCCGCCGTCGAGGACCAGGAGTGGATCGTCCGGGCCGAGGCCGTGCGGGCGCTGGGTCATGTCGCTCAGCCGGAAGACGCGATCTTGCTCACGCGCGTGATGACGGCCGATTCCGTCGGTGACTGCCGACTCGCCGCGATCGAGAGCCTCGGCTTCATGACCGACCCGGACCCGCGCGCCCTGCTGATGCTGGTCGAAGGCATGGAAGACGAGGATCCGGCCGTCCGGCTGGCCTCGCTGCGGTCGTTACGCTCGATCACCGGCGAGAACCTCGGGGTCGGCCCCGATCCCTGGCGCGACCTTGCCCGAGAGCGGGTCGCCGCGGCCACCCCCGCGCCGACCACACCCACGCGGGAAGGCACTCAGATGGCGGCCTCACCCGGCCCCGGCCTCCCTGCCGGTTCTTCCCGAGGCCCGCCGATAGCGCTTCGGCGCGTCTTCCGCGACCACGTGTCATTCCAGGGTCAGGCCCGGCCGCTTCGCCAGGCGGAGCGCCCCGCCGAGCCGTCTTCCGAAAGGGCGAGGCTCCCGCCGAGCCATCGGGATGGGCGGCTCGGCGGGAGCCTCGTTCTCCCGGTTCCGATGTCGCGGCGAACGTTGGAATGACCTGGAACCCTCCCCGACTCGCGTGGCGGGCGCGGCATGTCTCGTGCGAGAATGGCGACTCACGCCGAACGTGAAGGGCCGGGGGTGTGTCTATGCCCCACGATGAGACGAGGGTGGCCCCGCGGGGGGTTGAACGCAAGCCGCGGGGCGGCGAGGGGTCATGGACACACATACGCTCGACCTTCTGGAGTGGGACAAGGTCCGGGAGCTGGTCGCGGGACATGCCGCCTGTTCGCTCGGGAAGGAGCAGGCCAGGGCCCTCGAACCGAGTTGTGAACGGGCCGAGATCGGCCATCGCCAGGCCCTGACGACCGAGATGTCGGAGGCCCTCTCGGCCGGCGTCACGCCGCCGTTCGGGGGTCTGCACGACGTTCGCGCCCAGGTCCGTCGCGCCGCAGACCGGCGCCACGCTCGATGCCGAGGAACTGGCCGAGACGGCGGAGGTCCTGCGGGCGGTCGGCAACCTCGACCGCTGGCTCAGCCGCATCGGCGACCAGTTCCCCCGCCTGGGCGCCCTGCGTGAGGGAGTCGGCGAGTTCGGCGGGATCGCCAACACGATCGCCTCCTGCCTCGACGAGCGCGGGCGGCGTGCTCGACACCGCCAGCCGACGGCTCTCGAACCTCCGCGAGGAAATCGGCCGGGTCGAGGAGCGCATCCAGGAAACGCTGCGACGGATGGTACGTTCCAGCGAGATCCGGCGCATCCTCCGCTATCCGAACTTCACGATGGTCGGGCACCCACTACGTCCTGCCCATCGCCAAGGACCATCGCGGCGAGATCCAGGGTTCGGTCCACCGCACCAGCGCCAGCAACGAGACCGTATTCATCGAGCCCCAGGCGATCTCCGAACACTCGGCGCAGCTCTCCTACCTTCGGGCCAAGGAGCACAAGGAGGTTCGCCGGATTCTCCGCTGGCTCAGCGCCCAGGTCGGGCAGGTCGCCGACGCGCTGCTCGTGACCCTGGAGACGCTCGGCCGGCTCGACCTGATCCACGCCCGCGCCCGTTACAGCCTCGACTACCGGATGTCGCCGCCGGACCTGAACACCGACGGCACGCTGGCCCTCCGAGGCGCCCGGCACCCCCTGCTCGAAGCGTTGATCCGGCAGCGGAACGCGCCGCGTCCCACGGCCGAGCCCGACAATCCCCGACCGCCGGAGGCCCGCCATCCGCCGAACGAACCGGCGGACGCGGTCGAGCCGGGGACGCGATCGACGGGCCCTCCCGCGATCGCGAAGGCCCCCGAACAGGTCGTGCCGATCGATGTGCATCTCGGCTTCGCGGCGAAGATGCTGATCATCACCGGCCCCAATACCGGCGGAAAGACGGTGGCGCTCAAGACCACGGCCCTGCTGGCGGTGATGGCCCAGTCCGGCCTCCACATCCCGGCGCACCAGGGGTCGCAGCTCCCCGTGTTCGATCAGGTGCTCGCGGACATCGGCGACGAGCAGAGCCTGGAGCAGTCGCTCTCGACCTTCTCCTCGCACATCCGGCGCATCTCCGAGATCGTGGCGACGGCCACCGAGCGTTCCCTGGTCGTGCTCGACGAGCTGGGTGCCGGCACCGACCCGGCCGAGGGGGCCGCGCTGGGGCGGGCCATCCTTGATGAGCTCGACTCGATCGGTTGCCTGGCCATCGTCACCACCCACATCGGCGACCTGAAGACCTACGCCTTCACCAACGCGCGGGCCGAGAACGCCGCCGTCGAGTTCGACCACGAGACGCTACGGCCGCTATACCATCTCCGGATCGGCGACATCGGCCAGTCGAACGCCTTGCAGATCGCCCGACGGCTCGAATTGCCGACGCACCTGATCGACCGCGCGGCCGGCTATCTTCAGCAGTCGCGGGGCCGCGAACTGCCGGAGTGGGAGATCGTCCACAAGCTCCGCAAGGAGGCCGAGGAGGCCCGTCAGGAGGCCCTGGCCGCCCGGGCCGAGGCCGAACGCACCCGCGCGGCCCTCGCCGAGCGGCTCAAGGACCTCCAGGCCCAGGAAGAGGACGCCGCCCAGCTCAACGAGGCCCGCGCCCGGCTCCAGCCCGGCGACCGCGTGGTCGTCCCCCGCCTGGGCTACGACCGACCGGGACGGGTCGTCAAACTGGACACGCGAAAGAACAAGGCGGTCGTCTCGATCGGCATGATGAAGTGGGACGTCGCGATCGACGAGTTGATCCCGCAGGTCGCGCGACAGCCCGACGCCGCCGCGCCCCGTCCTCCCGAACCCGCGCCGACACGTCCCGAAACCTGCCACGCCTCGAAGACTTCGCGGAGTAATGGGTCGTCCATCACAGAATGACAGCATCAACCATGACAGAATGGACCAGGAACATCCCACGGCCGCCATCGGGCATCCTGCCATCCTGTCATCGAGCATCCCGTCGTCCTGTCGTTGGGCATCTCGTCATCGGCCATCCTGTCATCCTGTCCTTGAGGACTCGCTAGCCCACGTTCACGAACGGGCCGTCCTTCCCGCCTGCTGCCAGGTTCCTGGGCACGATTCGGTGCGTCCCCGTCAACCGCCACTCTCGCAGTCGCGGCCCGGTCAAGAGGCCGACCAGCATGGCCAGGGTCAGGGTGATCGGCGGGATAAAGTCGCGTGGCACGGCCCAGAATCGCAACTCCCCGGGCACGAGCAGGCCGACAAGTAGTGTTGCCAGGGGTGCGAGAAACACCCTGTCGTAGCCGGGGAGGATCGGCCGTAGCGTCGCGATCCTCCCGACCAGGGTCAAGGGCGGCCGGTACTCACCGACGTAGATCGAGATCCGCGCGAAGGCCAGCACGACGATCACCGTCCAGAGGACCATGATCGGCAGGTCGGTTCGCACGGGAAGCCCAGCCGGCAAGACGCTCGTCAGGGCGTACAGAACCCACCCCGCCAGCAAGCTCGACAGCACGGCGTCGGAAGTCCGCACGTTCGGTTCGCCGGGGAACCTCGGGGAAAGCACGTCGTAGGGCCAGCCCAGGGCCTTCGATTCGCTGTTCGTGGCACTCAGGCGATCGGCGGTCGCATCGAGGCGGTCGGTGTCCCAGCCGCGAAACCGCTCCAGCGAGCGCTGGAGGCCCAGCCAGGCGACGAGGTAGGTCGCCGACGCGACCGCCAGGGCGGCGGGAGGCCAGTGCGCCATCCGGACGACGAGGCCCAGACCGAACGCGATCGCGTACCCGAAGGGCCAGCCTCTCGTGACACGGTTCAACAAGGGGGCCAGGGCGAGCAGGTACGCCGACAGGAAGAGGATCGGCAACGCGAGCGGGTCGAGGCCCCCGAGGGCCCGGGCAAGCGGGGTCGACGCCAGGACAAGCGCCCCATCCTCCCAGACCAGCCCCACCGGCCCGGCCGGCAGCGGCTTCGAGCGCTGCCAGGGACCAAGGCTCAGCCAGCGCCGATACCCGGTTCGCACCACCGGATGAAACGCCAGGGCCCGATACGTCCCGAAGGCCATGACGCCAACCACCAGAACGGCCAGGTCCGGGCGGGGTTGATCGATCCGCGCGAGATTGTTCAGTTGCGCCAGCAGCAACGTCGGCAACAACGCCAGCAGGTACGTCAGGAAGAACCCCAGCAGTATGCCGGTCGGCGGTAGCAGAACGCGGAACCGTCGGAGGGTCATGATGTCGGGAAATCCTCGAAATACCGTTCCAGGTTCCGCATCGTCTCGGGGTAGACGAGCCCCTCGAGAACCTCTCCCAGCGTGCCGCGCGTGCCGGTCTGGCGTCGCAGGCCCTCGATCGTGTCGAACGCCAGGATCTGGCCGTCCTTCAAAATGGCGACTCGATCGGCGATCTCCTCGATCAACTCCGGCACCGGGCTGGTCAGCACGATCGTCGCCCTGTGCCGGGTGACGAGCCGTCGCAGGACCTTCTTCAGGGCCAGCAGCCCCGAGGGGTCCAGGCCGCCGGAGAACGGCTCGTCGAGCAGCAACACCGGCGCCTCGGTCACCAGGGCCGAGGCGACGGCGACCTTTTTCTGCTGCCCGGCCGAGTAACCCCGAATGGGCGAGTCCGCCTTCTCGGTCAGCTCAAACAGGCCGAGCAGGCGATCGACATGCTCCATCAGCCGGTCGTCGTCGATGTCGTATAGCCGACCGACGCCGAGCAGGAACTCGCGACCGGTGCGATTCGCCGGGAGCCAGGGCTTGTCGGGCAGGTAGACGGCCCGTCGGCGGATCTCCAGTTCCTCCTCGACCGAGCCGCGACGTCTCAGGCCATCGATCTCGACGGTCCCGCGGCGAGGCGCCATCGCCCCGCCCATGACACCGAGCAGCGTGCTCTTGCCCATCCCGTTCGGGCCGAGCACGACGACCAGTTCGCCGCACTCGACCCGGAGGTTCACCCCGCGCAGTACAGGACGAACCCCGTAGTGATGGCTCACGTCGTCCAGCACGATCATCGCCGCGTCAACGAGAGCCACCCTGGCCATGTTCGGCCTGGCGCCGCCGCTCGTACTCTTGCAGCCACTCCCGGGCCCGGTCGTGGTCCTCGCGACGAACCCAGACGCGCGGGTTTCCCTCCCAGACGCCCATGAAGTCCTGCAGATCCTGGGTGTCGGAGAGCGCCGGAATGCCGATCTCGGTCAACTGGTCGGCCAGGAACTTGGCCTCCATCAGGCTGAGGGCCTGGTACGCCTCGATCAGGTCGCCCGCCCGCGAACCCTCCAGCGGCGGAGGCAGCTCGGGGCCGATTGTGGGGTCGGGCTCCGAGATCGGGTCGTAACGACGGTCCTCGATCGGCGGCGCATCGTCGGCCGTCACGAAGTTCGGGTCCTCGACTCCCTCGGGCGAGGTCCCGCAGTTCCAGCAGACGTCAAACGTCGGGTCCACCTTCGAGCCACACTTCGGGCAAGTCCACATCGGGTCGATTCCTGGGCGTTGTCGTGTCTCTTTCAACAAACCGCCACGCCGAGGAGACAAGCGCCTCTCCAATCTCGCGGCGGGCGGTCACCTCAGTCCTCTTCGTATTCACTCTCGCTGTCGAGGTCGTCCTCGATCGGCTGTCTGGTCCGCTCCGTACGCCTGGACTCATAATGAGCCAGCCAGTGCCGGGCCTTCGTGAAGTCCTCGACCCGGACACGGACACGGGGGCTGAAATACGGTGCTCCCAGAGCGGCGACCCCCAGGCCCATTCGCATGATGTCGCTGTCCGCCACGGCAGGGATGCCCTGTCGGATGAGGCCCTCGGCGAGATGGCGAGCTTCGAACTCGTCGCGAGCCCAGTAGCAATCCACGAGGTCCACGGGCGCGATCCCGCCGAAGTCGTCATCCCTGTCCATCGCAAGGCCGGTCCTTGAGAACCCGGCCAGCCCCGGCTCGCTGCGAATCGAGTGGGGCGAGTTGGGAATGATCGGCGCCTCGTCGGCTGTCTGAAAGAGTGGGTCTTCCACCCCATCGCGCGTCGTCCCGCAGTTCCAGCAGACCTCGAAGTCCCCGGAAACCTCCTCACGGCATCGAGGGCACGTCCACATTGGAGGACTCCCGTTGTCGACGACGGCTCGGAGCCGACCGAACGAGTCGGATCTCTCAGAGCCGCAACTCATTGAGTAGTTCGCCCGGGGGCAAGAGATATCCAAAGTAAAAGTCACCGAACAAGGCGTAGCGCGCGGAGCTTTCGTCGAACCTCATCGCGTAGACGATGTCCTTGAGGTACTGGGGGTTCTTGGCCCAGAGGGTCACGCCCCACTCCCAGTCGTCCAGGCCCGTCGACGCGGTGATGACCTGGGAGACGCGTCCTGCGAACAGCATACCGCTGCGGCCATGCTGGGCCATCAATTCCGAGCGCGTTTCGAAGGGCAGGAGATACCAGTTCTGTCCCTCCTGCCGCATCTTGCTCATCGGGTAGAAGCAGCAACAGGGCCACTCGGGGAAGTCCGGCGTCAGCCGCTGCCGGTTCATCCCGTCGAGCCGATTGGCATACTGGGCCACCTTCGTCCGGTAGGCGCTGCTTTCCGGGTCCATGCCCTGACGGTCGCGTAGGATCTCGGCATACTGGTCCGGGTTCGGGACGTACTCCGAGATCTCGGTGATCGAGTAGAAGGAGTAGACGGGCACCAGCGCCGGCCCGATGGCCGAGGCCTGAATCTCCGTTTGCAACGAGCGGATCGCCCGGAGGTCCGGCCCCGCCAGCATCACGCCGAAGTCGGCCTTGTGGCCCGGCACGACGAACGCCTGCATCTGCTCGATCGCCCCCGGGGCCTGGCGGTCCAGGATCGCGGCTGAGTTCCTGGCGTCCGCGTGCCCTCGTGCTCTCGTCGAACCTCGACAGGGCGCCCCGGTCCACGCGGTAGAACAGGTGCAGGAAATGCCAACCCGATTCCGGGACCAGCGTGGCGGGGACCTGGGCCGAGGCCGCGGGCCGGTGCCCGTGCTGCATGGGGTGGGTGGTGGATGGCCCCTCGGTCGAGGTCGGGCTGCCTTGTGACATCTCGGGAACTCCAGCGTCCGATGCACGTCGGGAAAACCTGATTCTAAGGCGGTGCTTCGGCCCGGGGCAAGGGAACCGTGGGGTTCATCACCGATCCCGGAGCCCGGCGACGCGCGTGTGGCCTAGGTTCTGGTTACAATGAGGGGGTCGCCCCGGGCCGGGCCTCCTGTCCCCCGCGGAGCCGCGGAAGGACCTCGTGGACCCGGGCCGACCTGGCCTCTCAAGGAGATCGCACCGATGATTCGTGTCCTGTCCGCCTGGAAAGTCGCCGTTCTCGTGGCTGTCGGGGCGTCTTGCCTGGCGGTATCCACCGCCGAGGCCGGGCTCTTCCGCAAGAATCGCGAGATCATCGTGGTTCCGAGTTCCACCACCTACGTCGTCTCGGACCCGCTGGTCGTCTCCACCTCGTACGTCGCCCCGGCCGAGACGGTGGTCGTCCCCACCCGGCGGGTCTACACCGTTCCGGCCGAAACCTACGTCGTTCCGACGCGACGGGTCTACACCGTCCCGACCGAGACGTACGTGGTGCCCACGCGACGGGTTTATTCCGTGCCCAGCGTCACGGTCCCGGCGCTCCAGCCGACCCGCTACGTCGTCCCCAGTTCGGTGATCTACTATCCCTGATGAGCCAGGGACAACCGAACCCGATTGTGCCCATTTTGCCGATCCGGTAATCTGTGGCTCAGGGGAGGGCCGTGCCCCGGGAAACCAGGGCACGGCCCTCGATATTTGATTGGCGCACTGTCCTCAATGAGGGAGGGACGGCCCGATGGCAACGGCCGAAACGACCGTGGCTCAGGAGCGTGGGCGTGGGCGGATTTACGACAACATCACCCAGTGCGTCGGCAACACTCCGCTGATCCGATTGCAGCGCCTGACCGACGGCTGTGTTGCCGAGGTTCTCGCCAAGCTCGAGAACTTCAATCCCCTCTGGTCGGTCAAGGACCGCATCGGCGTCTCCATGATCGAGGCCGCCGAACGTGAGGGAAAGATCCAGCCCGGCACGATGATCGTCGAACCGACCAGCGGCAACACGGGCATCGGGTTGGCCTTCACCTGCGCGGCCAAGGGCTACAAGCTCACGGTCACCATGCCCGAGAGCATGAGTGTCGAACGTCGACGACTCATCAAAGCGTTTGGCGCGGAGATCGTTCTGACCCCCGCCTCGGAAGGCATGCCAGGAGCTGTGCGCAAGGCCGAGGAGATCGTCCGCGGCCATCCGAACGCCTTCATGCCTCAGCAGTTCCGCAATCCCGCGAACCCCGAAATCCACCGCGCGACCACCGCGGAGGAGATCTGGAGCGATACGGGCGGCAAGCTCGACTTCCTGGTCTGCGGCGTCGGGACCGGCGGCACGATCACCGGCTGCGGCGAGGTGCTCAAGTCACGCCTGCCCGACTTGAAGGTCGTGGCGATCGAGCCGGTGAACTCGCCGGTGATTACCCAGAAAAGGAACGGTCAGCCGAACAAGCCCGGCCCGCACAAGATCCAGGGCCTCGGGGCCGGCTTCATCCCCGAGGTGCTCAACGTCGACATCATCGACGAGGTCATCCTGGTCAATGACGAGGATTCCTTCGAGACGGCCCGAAAGCTCGCGAAGCTCGAAGGCATGCTCTGCGGGATCTCGTGCGGGGCCGCCGTCGTCGGCGCCCTGGAGGTCGCGCGCCGCCCGGAGAACGCGGGCAAGCGGGTCGTGGTCGTCCTGCCCGACCTCGGCGAACGCTACCTCTCGACGCCTTTGTTCCCGGAGTGAGACGGAGGCCCTCACACCATCAGCCCCTGTTGCCTCTTCCAACCTTCCGCATCAGTCTCGTCTCCATCGAGACGAGGCCGGTTCGGACGCCGTGGCAGACCCGCCGGCCCCATCCACGATCGAGCAAACCGGCTCATGGCCCAACCCACGCCCTTGCAGATCCCGGAAGACCTTCACAGGGCGATGGTCGAGCACTGTCGCCGTGAGGCACCCCTGGAGTGCTGCGGAATCCTGGGAGGTGTCGCGCCTCGCGCCTCGTCGATCCACCCGTTACGGAACGTCATGGCCAGCGAGACCCGTTATGATGCCGACCCTCGCGACATCATCGAGGCCGTCCGCTGGCTACGATCGCGAGGTGGGGAGTTCCTGGCGATCTACCACTCTCACCCACGCTGGGAGGCGATCCCCAGCGAGACGGACCTTCGCGAGAACCATTACGGCGACCTGCCCCGGATCATCGTCTCGCTTCTTGAGGAACCCCCGGACGTCCGGATCTGGCGACTCGAACCGAATTCCTACGAAGAGTTGTCGTGGAACCTCGTCCCTACCAGGCCGACGGCCTCGGAACCCCCGGATCATTAAGGCGACCGAGCAACCGTCGAAGCCAGGGCGGATGAGGTTGATCCGCACGTCTCGAGGGACTAAACTGTTCCTCCCGTTCGTCTTGAGTCGGCGAGCGGACCTTCTCGACCTTCGCGCAACCTGAACCGAAACGACGTGAGCCCCATGCAGCGCACTCTGATTATCTTCAAGCCTGACTGCGTCCAGCGCCGCCTTGTCGGTGAGGTTCTCCGGCGGTTCGAGGCCAAGGGACTGCGCCTCGCCGCGTTGAAGCTCCTCCAGGTCGATCGTGGCCTCGCGGAACAGCATTACGGCGAACACAAGGGCAGGCCGTTCTTCGAGGGCCTGATCGAGTTCATCACGACCGGCGCGGTGGTCGTCGGCGTCCTCGAGGGGAACGAGGCGATCGCCGTCGTGCGGAGCATGCTGGGCAAGACCAGCGGTGTCGAGGCGGCGCCGGGCACGATCCGGGGCGACTTCTCGATCAGCAAGCAGAACAACCTGGTTCACGGCAGCGATAGCCCGGAGTCAGCGCAGCGCGAAATCGCCCTTTGGTTCACGCCCGGGGAGATCGCCGAGTACGAGCTGGCCGGGAGTGAGTGGGTCTTCGGCGGGGCGTGAGCGGTCGCCCGACCGCGGTCGCTGATGTCGAGACGTCGAGATCAGGGAAGCGCCGGACGTGGCAACCCGTCCGGCCCCTTGCCACGGAGTGAGGCGGATGGGGCCCAGGATGTCGTCCGTGAGGTCGAGGCGCTTCGGTCGGAGATCGAGCGGCACAACCGTCTGTATTACGTCGAGGCCGCCCCTGAAATCAGTGACCTCGAGTTCGATCGTCTGCTCAAACGACTTGAGCAGATCGAGGCCGAGCATCCCGAACTCGCCACGCCGAACAGCCCCACGGGCGCGTCGGAGGCGAACCACTCGAAGGCTTCGCGACGGTACAACATGCCGTCCCGATGCTCTCGATCGACAACACCTATCAATTCGGCGAGGTCCGCGACTGGGACGCGCGCGTTCACAAGGGCCTGACGGCCGGCGAGCCGGTTCGTTACGTCGTCGAACTCAAGGTCGATGGCGTCGCCGTCTCGCTCCGTTACGAACACGGCCGCCTCGTGCTCGGCTCGACCCGAGGTGACGGCGCCCGGGGCGACGACATCACGGCCAACCTCCGCACCGTTCGCAACGTCCCGCTACGTCTCGGCGACGGCCATCCTCCACTGGTCGAGGTCCGGGGCGAGGTCTACATGCCCAACAGCGAGCTCGCCCGGCTCAATGCCCAGCGCGCCGAGAGCGGTGATCCCCCCTTCGCCAACCCGCGCAACGCCACGGCCGGTTCGCTGAAGCTGCTCGATTCCCGGACTCTGCGCCAACGGCGCTTGCTCTTTGTCTCCCATGGTCTGGGGGAAACCCAGGGGCTCGAGGCGCATTCGTACTGGGAGGTTCTCGAGTCGATCCGATCGTGGGGAGTCCCGGTCAGCCCGCACAACGCGACCTTCGACACGATTGACGAGGTCATCGACCACGCGAGGCTCTGGGAAGACCGCCGTAACACGCTGGACTACCAGACCGACGGTCTGGTCATCAAGGTGGACGACCTCGGCCAGCGCAGCGGCTCGGGGCACGCTCGAAGAGCCCGCGATGGGTCATCGCGTTCAAATACTCGGCTGAGCAGGCGGTCACGAAGATCGTCACGATCACTGTGCAGGTGGGCAAGACTGGCAAGTTGACCCCCGTCGCGGAACTGACCCCCGTCCTGCTGGCGGGAACGACTGTGAAACGTGCCAGCCTGCACAACGCCGACGAGCTCGAGCGCAAGGGCGTTCGGATCGGCGACACGGTCGTCATCGAAAAGGCCGGCGAGATCATACCCCAGGTCGTCCGGGTGGAAACCGATGCCCGAGACGGGACCGAACAACCTTACGACTTCCCCGAACACTGCCCAGGTTGTCAGGCCCCGGTCGCTCGTGAGCCGGGAGAGGTTGACTACCGCTGCACGAACCCGCCGTCGAAGTGCCCCGACCAGCTCAAGGAATGGTTGCGCTGGTTCGCGCACCGCGACGCGATGGACATCGACGGCCTGGGAAGCAAGCTGATTGAACAGCTCGTGAACCAGGGGCTTGTCCATTCCCTGGGCGACCTCTATCGGCTCGATGCCGACACGCTCGCCGGGCTGGAGCGCATGGGCAAGAAGTCGGCCGAGAACCTGGTCGAGTCCCTTGAGGCGAGCAAGGGCCGACCACTCGACCGTTTCCTCACGGGCCTGACGATCCGCCACGTCGGGACCCGAGCGCCGAGATCCTGGCCGAACGGTTCGGGACCCTGGACGCATTACGGTCCGCGAGCCTGGAAGACCTCGAAGCCATCCCCGGCCTGGGGCCGGTCGTGGCCCTTAGCGTTCACGACTTCCTTCAAGGCCCCACGAACCGCGATTTGATCGACGACCTGCTGGCCGCGGGCGTCAACCCGGCGGCGGTCTCCGCGCCGACAGTCCGGGGAGGCGCCTTGCCGTTGCTGGGCCAGACCTTCGTCCTGACCGGCACATTGCCCAAGCGATCGCGCGGCGACGCCGAAGACCTCATCAAGCGACACGGCGGCAAGGTGACCGGTTCCGTTTCGAAGAACACCACCTACGTCCTCTGCGGGTCCGACCCGGGGAGTAAGCGGGACAAGGCGGTTCAGCTGAACATCCCTGTGATCGACGAGGTGGAACTCGAGCGCATGCTCGGGCTCTGATTCCCAGCGATCGTCCGCTGGACGTATCGCAACGCAACCCCTTCCCCGCCCGTTGCTCCAGGGACAGGTTCGATTCACGTCGGGTACTCACTGGCGGAACTCGGCGCCCTTGTTGCACAATGTCGTTTGATCACCACATCGGCTCAAATCTCATGTTTTGATGCGTGATTGAGGGCAGTCCATGTCGCACGATGCCCACAACGCGGTCCCTTCGGCGGAAGGAGGGCAGGGGGCCGGCCCGGATCGCCTCCCGATACCGTGAGCATGGCCGAGGCGGAATTGCGGCGGCGGGCCGGGCAGCCGAACTGCACGGACTCGGACCTTCAAATGGAGATCGACGAGGTCGGGCCGGCCGGGATGGTTCCGGCCTCGGTGACGGCCCAGCCCACGATCTCCTGGCATTCTGTTCCCCGCCCTTGACGGAGGAAGGCACTGTCCCCCAGAACCATTCGACTCGACGCGCCGATTTCGGCAAGTATGAACTCCTCAGCGAGATCGGCCGGGGGGGAATGGGCGTCGTCTACAAGGCGCGGCACAAGGAACTCGATCGCACCGTCGCCATCAAGATGATCCTGTCGAGCCATCTGGCATCGAGCGATCAGATCGAGCGGTTCTACGCCGAGGCCCGAGCCGCCGCCAGGATCCAATCCCCCAGCATCGTGGGGATCCACGATGTCGGCCAGATCAGCGGTCAGCATTACTTCGCGATGGATTACGTCGACGGCCCGAGCCTGGCACAGGCGGTTCGGGAGGGCCCGGTCGACCTGGAGACCGCCGCCCGCCTGGTCCTGGTCATGGCCCGCGCCGTGGCGGAACTTCATGCGCATGGGATCATCCATCGAGACCTGAAGCCCTCGAACATCCTGCTGGACAAGTTGGGACGGCCCTACGTCACCGACTTCGGCCTGGCCAAGATGCTCGGCACGGACGGACGGATGACCCGCACCGGCGCGATCGTCGGGACGCCCGGCTACATGGCGCCCGAACAAGCCTCGGGCAAGAACGGCGCCGTCACTCCCTTGAGCGACGTCTACAGCCTGGGCGCGATCCTTTACGAGCTATTGACGGGCAGGCCGCCGTTCCTGGGAGAAACGCCCCTGGACACGCTCGTCCAGGTTCTCGAAGGAGAGCCCCCCCGGCCCGGCCGGCTCCGTCCCGGTATCCCCAAGCCGCTCGAGTCGATTTGCTTGAAGTGCCTGGAACGTGACCCGGCCGATCGCTACTCGACGGCCTCCGCGCTCGTGGCCGACCTCGATCACTTCCTGCGCGGCGAGCAGCTCGATTCCCAGCATGTTAGCCACTGGGACCGGCTCCGACGCTGGGCGCGACGTCGGCCGGCGCTGGCCACTCGGCTGGGTACGATGGGCGTTTGTGGGGCGATCATTCAAACCAACCACTATCTGATCACCCCTCTCGAACCCTGGTCGCATCGCCGGGCGATCGCGGTCGTCATCGCGTGGGCCTTGATCTCGGTCGTCTGCCAGCTTTTTCTCGATCGCGACCACCGCCCCGGCCCTGTTCGTTACATCTGGGCCGCGGCGGACGTGATCATGTACACGCTCCTTGTGGTCATCAACGAGGGGTTGACCACCTCGCTCGTCGCGGGCTATTTCCTGCTCGTGGCCGCGTCGGGGCTGTGGTTTCGCGAGTATCTCGTGTGGGTCACGACGGGCATGGCGGTGGTCGGGTACTGCGTACTCGTTCTGGAAGTCGGGCTGCTCCAGTCCACTCTGGAATCACCATACCGGCACGTCGTCTTCGCCCTGGCGCTGGCCGTTTCCGGCTTGATTACCGGATATCAGGTCAAGCGCGTTCGTGCCCTGAGCCAGTACTACGAGAGTCGACCCCTTCCCTGATCCCCCCTCGGTTTCCAGGCCCTGTGCCGAACGACACCGGCCGACGCCAGGAAGCGTGGGCCGGTCACGTTCGTTGTCACGATCGGGAGGGACCGCGACGATCAGCCGAACCGACGGCACCCGAACCGGGCGGCTCGGGCGGTGGTGCTGGCCGTCGCCGCCGTCAGCGTTCCGGGACCGAAGCCCCGGAACGCGCGAACGAAATTGCTGCCGGCCTGGCCCGTGTTGGCCCCATCCAGGAGCAGTCCGTCCAGGCCGCGGACGCCCGTGGGGGTCGATCCATTGACCGTGATCTGAACCGGCATCGCCAGGGCCACGGGATGGAAGGTCGTGACCACTGCCCACTGGTTCGTGCTGTCGTAGGCGGCGGCACGCAGCGGGACCCGCACGTCGTCGGCGGTGCCGAAACGGTGGTCCCGACCGGCGGTGACGAGCGTGTAGTTGGCGAGGTTCTGGGCCGAAGTCGGGTCCATCTGTTCGCTGAAACCGACCAGGATGCTCGTCGGTTGCCGGCCGACGCCGAATCGGGTCAGCCGGGTCACCGTCGGCGCCAACGTGTCAGGCGGGGTCGGCGGCACGGCGGGAAGAACGTTGACACCGACAAATGCGGCGTTGTTCGCGGTGTTGATCTCCGGCTCGTTCGCGGAGGCCGCCAGGGCGTTCCAGGCCGCCCCTTCCGCCTTCGGCTTCACCACGACAGTCACCACGGCGCTGGCGTTGACCGCCAGATCACCGAGGGCGACATTGATCTGCCCCGTCGTCGCATCCGACGTGACCACGCCCTGGCTGGTCGTGACGGAGACAAGCTCCAGGTTCGAGGGCAACGTTTCGAAGGCCTTCGTCCCCGTCGCCGTGACCTGCCCGGCGTTCGTGATGACGAAGCGGTAGGCAAGTTCCTCGCCAACGTGCGAGGGGTCGGGAATCCCCTGACCGGTGACGGTCAGGTCGATCCCCTGCTGAGCCGTCGCGGAAAGGTTCACCGTGTTGTTGCCCGAGTTCGGGTCCTCGGGGGCCGTG
This sequence comes from uncultured Isosphaeraceae bacterium, assembly GCA_963779675.1. Taxonomy (GTDB): domain Bacteria; phylum Planctomycetota; class Planctomycetia; order Isosphaerales; family Isosphaeraceae; genus CAVZZM01. Next base: position 660,022 of record CAVZZM010000003.1, on the reverse strand, counting down.
ACCGTGGCGCTGGTGGTGATGGTCCCCGCCGATGTCGGCACGGTCAGAATGGTGATGGTCGCCTGCGCGTTCGCGGCGAGCGGGCTGAACGTCACGGTGATGGTGCTGTTGTTCCTCGAAACCACGCCGCTGGTGGACACGACCTGGACGAAGCTCAGAGTCGATGGCAGCGTGGTCGTGAACGTCGCGGTCGCGTCGTCCGGCCCCGGGTTGGTGATGGTGTAGGTGTAGGTCAGATAGCCGTTGACCGCGACGGGGCTGGGGCTGAACGATCCGGTCATCGATCAGGTCCGCCGTCGGCGGCAAGTTCTCGCTCGGGTTGGAGAACTCCGACGTGTTCCCGTCCGGGTCGGTCGCGGTGACGGTGAGGAACCGATTCAGGGCGACCCCGGTGATCGTCTCGTTGATCGTCCCGTTGCCGCTGCTGTCCGTCGTGATCGTGCGCGAGGTCAGGAACGTCCGGCCCTCGGCCGTGTTCGGGGGCGGCCCGACCTCGGTGTTCGAGAAGAACTCGATGGTGTAGGTCGTGCTCGGCTTGGCGCCGGTGATCGTCCCCTGAACGCGGGTGTTGCTGTTCGAGGTGGTGGTTGTCGTCAGCACCGGGGCCGGGATGTCGTCGTTCGCGCCCGTCTGGCCGCTCTGTCCGGGCTCCAGATTGATGCCGAGGCCGCTGTTCAGGAACATCGAGTTGTGGAGGATCGAGTTCCCGTCGCCCGAGACGACCGTGACGCCGTCCATCCCATTGAAGGCGATGGTGTCGCCCATGCTGGTGGCCGTCCCGCCGACGGTGTTCCGCGAGGCGCCGTTGATCCGGACCCCCGAGCCGCCGTTGGCCAGATTGGTGGTCGCCCCGGCGTTGGTCCCGATGAACGAATTCTGGATCAGGTTCTCGAGCGCGTTCGGCCCGGCGATGTGGACACCGTTGCCGGTGTTCCCACCGATGATGTTGCGGGCCCCGGTCGCCGTCGCGCCGACCGTGTTGTTCGGCGAATTGTCGATGAAGATGCCGTCGCCGCCGTTGGCCGCGGCCGTCAGGCCGTCCGGACGAACGCCGATGATGTTGCCGAGAACCTGGTTCCCGCCGTTGCCCTGCAGCACGATCCCGCTGCCGGAGTTCCCCGAGATGACGTTACGCGCCGCGGTCGTGGACCCGCCGATGAGGTTGTTCGACGAATTCTGAGAGAAGATCCCACCCAGGCCGTTCGCCGCGATGGTCAGGCCGTCGGGCTTGATTCCGACATACGTGCCCTGGACGGTATTGCCGCTGTTCCCCTGGAGGACGATCCCGTATCCGCCGAAGCCGTTGACGGCCAGGTCGTTCACGGTGGAATTGCCGGCCGTGAAGACCAGGCCGTTCTCGGTCCCCGTGAGCATCGACGAGGCGAGCAACTCCACCTGCGGCCCCTGCCCGCTCGGAGGTGTCGGGCCATCGATGGTCAGCGCCTCGGTGATCTCCGGCAAGGGCATGCCGGTGCGTCGACCCGACCTCGATCGTCTGAACACCACTGCCGAGACTGAACGTGATGATGTTGTCGTTCGGGTCGCTGTTGGTGTCGATGATCGCCTGTCGCAACGAGCCCACGCCCGAATCATCGGTGTTCATGACGACCGCCAGGAGCAGGCGGTCCTCCAGGCCCTCGACCCGGAAACGGCTGGCCCGGGTCGAGATCCGCTTCTCTTCGCGACGTCTGCGAGACCCAATCCCTGTCATGGCCATCCACTCCGGGCAAGCGGGGAGGTTCGCACCGTCCCGCTGGAGGGCGCGGTACGATCGGACTGTTGGAAACCTGGCGAGATTAGAATCCAATTTACCACCAAACGGCCCCCTGTCAAAAAGTGGATGCATGGATTATTTCGAAAATCACGGCTCGTCACGATCCGCTCCTGCCCGGGATCGCGATCGCGACGGTATAATCCGACTCGCGAGCATGCGGAGCATGAGCGCATGGAAGCGTCAGGGCGCTCGTATTCGCGAAATCCTGTTCCCAGGCGCGACCGAGGCACTCTTACTGTGACTGGCCTGGGACATCCGTTCGTTGTGGGAACGACATCCCGGGTCCATGCCCGGAACGTCGCGTGACGCCGGTCAGATCCGGAGGTGCTGGGCGATGATGTTCCGCTGGATGTCGTTGGTGCCGGAGAAGATCACGCCACCGATGCTGTCGCGCAGGTCGCGTTCGACCTGATCCTCGACGGTGTAACCCTTCGCGCCGAAGATGCGAGCGGTATCCAGGCTGTTCTGGAGGAAGCATTCGGAGACATGCAGCTTGGCCATGGGCCGCCGCGGCGGCGCGGTCGCCGCTGTTCGTGTCCTTCGACCAGGCGAAGCGGTAGGCCATCAGCCGACTGGTTTCGAGCCGTAGCGACATCTCGGCGATGCGGTGCGAGACCGCCTGGAACTTGCCGATCGGCTGGCCAAACTGGGTGCGTTTGCGGGCGTGCTCCACGCAACGTTCGATCTGCCTGCGCATCACGCCCAGGGCGAAGGCGAGGATCGGCGCCCCGCTCCCATTCCAGCGCGGCGTTGAAGATCCGCGAGCCGCGCCCTTCGCGACCCAGCAGGGACTCGGCCGGCAGCGCACAATCCTCGAAGACGATCTCGCCGAACGGCGCGGTGCGCGTGCCCATCTTGTCGATCGTGCGGACGACACGCAAGCCTTTGGTGTCGTTCGGGATGAGGAACGTGGTGATCCCCATGACCCCCCGGGCCGGGTCGGTCGTGGCGAAGCAGAGGAACAGGTCCGCGACCGGCGCGCCGGTGATCCAGACCTTGCGGCCGTTGAGAACCCAGCCGTCCCCCTTGCGCTGGGCGCGGGTCTGCATCCGGAAGATGTCGGAACCGGCCTCGGGCTCGCTGGCGCCGTTGGCGGCGAACAGGGTTCCGTCGCAAAGTTTCGGGAGCCAATGCCGCTTCTGCGCCTCGGTGCCGAACTCGAGGATCGGCATCGTGATGGTCCAGAGCGAGGCATTCAGGGCGAACAGCAGACCATTGTCATTGCCGCCGTAGCCCAACCCTTCCATCGCCGCGAGGGTCGTCACGGCGTCCTGTCCCTGACCCCCGTAGTCCCGAGGGACGGGAAGGCCGGGGGCACCGAAACGGGCACAGCGCCGGTAGCCTTCGCGCAGAACTCGCCCCGCTGGTCGCGCTGGACGATGTCCGGGTCGTTGAGTTCCTCGCGTGCGAACCGAATCGCCGCCTCGTGCCATTCCCGCTGCGTTTCGTTGAACGCGAAATCCATTGGGTTGACCTCCCTGTCGGCAAGGCGATCCGCCGAAACGCGATTCCCTCTGGATCGCGATGGGCCGATCCCTGGTCCTGGTGCATCGGAATGTAACACCAACCGGCGAACGCCGCCATGCGAGCCCCGGCGAATCGCGACGGCTGGGGCCTCCGGCGATCCCGGTTGGCGTGTGCGGTCCGGTGGTCAACCGACCAGCTTATTCGCTCTCCATCCTGGGCGCGGTGCCTTCGGCCGGAATCATCGTCTCGCCGCAGCAGCGGAGGATTTGATCGGGTGGATCGCAGGTGCAGGGTTTGATGATCTGGACCTCCGAGCCGCACTTTGGACATTGCAGACGCTGGCCGACCGCCCACGGTGACGGTCGATCGAACGGCAGGTCGTCGGCCATGGGAACCTCCTGTGGGAACGCCCATTCTCGTGAGCGTCGTGTCCGAGCACGACCCTCAGCGCGACCGCACGTCCGACCCGGCTGGCGATCCGGTGGTCGGCCTCATGTCCTTGCCGCAGCATCGGAAAACCTGGTCGGGCGGCGTGCAGGGACACTCGCTGGTGATCTCGATCTCCGAATGGCATCATCGCAGGCCAGCCGCTGTCCGACGGGAACGCCGGTAGAGTTGGTTGCTGGGTGGCTCGTTCGTTCGGTTCCATCGTCTGCAACTCCACCTGAGATCATGGAAAGTCGGCCATGCCGACCGTCACGCTCCGCTCGCGGAGGTCGTCGTGCAAAGTTCATGCCCGATTGACGCAATAGTTCCGGGGCCGGCGAGTCCCCATCGAGCCTTCGACCGCGGTGATCCTCCAAACGCACACCCGCAGGCCGCTTGACAATCAATAACCCGATGGTTATTGTTCTGCCATGCAAGCGGCCCCCGACACATCTTTTCAAGGCCCTCGCCGATCCGACCCGTCGCGCGATCTACGAGCACCTGGTCCGCGATGGCGAGCAGACCGTGCGCGCGCTGACGGATCGCGCGGGGGTGTCGCAGCCGGCGGTCTCAAAGCACCTGGGGGTCCTGAAGCAGGCCGAGCTGGTTCGCGACCGTCCGGAGGGACGCCAGACCTTCTACAGGGCCGACCCGGACGGATTGGCCCCCTTGATCGATTGGATCAAACATCACGCCGACTTCTGGACCGATCGCCTCGATCGCCTCGAACACCTGCTGGAGAAAATGGACGAATGAACCCCGTCGACAAGACCGCCCCATCGCAGACCGAATCCCTCTCGTTCGAGTTCGATTTGCAACATTCGCCGGAAAAGGTATGGCGCGCCCTGACCGACCCCGAGCTGCTCACCGAGTGGCTCCTGCCCGTCGTCGAACTCAAGCTCGAGCCGGGGGCCGCGTTCACGTTCAAGACCCAGCCCTACCCCGGATGGGACGGCATCGTGAACTGCCAGTTCCTCGAGGTCGAAGCGCATCGGAAGCTCTGCTATACGTGGGTCGTCGGCGACATGGTTCTGGAAACCGTCGTGACCTTCACGCTCACGCCCACGGCATCGGGCACGCGCCTGTCCCTCGTGCAATCAGGCTTCAAGCCGGACCAGACGCAGAACTTCGGCGGCGCGCGCTACGGCTGGAAGATGATGGGCGGGAAGCTCGTCGACCTGCTTGCGAGGGTCCCTTGAGCCGGTCGAAGCTCGGGGCCGAAGGCGGTCACGCACGACTCATCCGTGGGACCGATCCGCTTCGGCCTCGTCTTCAGTAGAGGCCCCATAAGACCTGGAACGAATGGATTCGGCAGTGCCACCGCTGGCTAGCCATTGCATATACGGTGGCCGTCTCCGTCAACATCGTCGCCTTGAGACAGGAGGAGCCTGCCGTCCGGGTGGGCCTCCGGGCGCTGTTCCCGCTCGTCTTGCTTCTGTTCACCGGTTTGTATTTGTTCGCGCTGCCGTCGACCACCACGCGACGCGGCGGGCGACCCACGGACTGATTTCATGCAAGCTGACAGGATCGCAAGGATGGCCTACACTCGACAGTGCCCCGCGGACCGCCACGACCTGATCCGGGTCCAGGGCGCCCGGGAGAACAATCTGAAGGACGTCAGCATTGAGGTCCCCAAGCGTCGGCTGACGGTATTCACCGGCGTCTCGGGATCGGGCAAGTCGTCGCTGGTGTTCGGCACGATCGCGGCGGAGTCGCAGCGGCTGATCAACGAGACGTACAGCGCGTTCGTGCAGGGGTTCATGCCGTCGCTGGCCCGGCCCGAGGTCGATGTCCTGGAAGGGCTAACAACCGCGATCATCGTCGACCAGGAGCGGATGGGGGCCAACTCTCGATCGACGGTCGGCACGGCGACCGACGCCAACGCGATCCTACGGGTGCTGTTCAGCCGCCTCGGCAGGCCGCACGTCGGCTCGTCCAACGCCTACTCCTTCAACGTCCCGTCGGTCCGCGCGGCCGGGAAGATCACGATCGAGAAGGGGGCCGGCAAGAAGACCGAGGCGCGCATCTACCAGGTCACCGGCGGCATGTGTGCGCGATGCGAGGGCATGGGATCGGTCAGCGACATCGACCTGCCTGCGCTGTACGACGACAGCAAGTCGCTCAACGAGGGCGCGCTCGACGATCCCCGGCTACAGCATGGACGGCTGGTACGGCCGCATCTACCGCGGGCTGCGGGTACTTCGACCCGGACAAGCCGATCCGCAAGTTCACGAAGAAGGAGCTGCACGACCTGCTCCACAAGGAGCCGACCAAGATCAAGGTCGACGGGATCAACCTGACGTACGCAGGTCTGATCCCGCAGATCCAGAAGTCGTATCCTGTCCAAGGACGTCGACGCGATGCAGCCGCACATCCGCGCGTTCGTGGAGCGCGCGGTCACCTTCACCGCCTGTCCCGATTGCGGCGGCACCCGGCTCAACGAGGCGGCCCGGTCCTCCAAGATCAAGGGGATCAACATCGCCGACGCTCTGCGCGATGCAGATCAACGACCTGGCCGAGTGGGTACGCGGCCTGGACGAGCCGTCTGTCGCGCCGCTGCTCACGACGCTGCGCGAGACGCTCGACTCGTTCGTGGAGATCGGGCTGGGCTACCTCAGCCTCGACCGGCCGTCCGGCACGCTGTCGGGCGGTGAGGCGCAGCGCATCAAGATGATCCGCCACCTTGGGTCGTCGCTTACCGACGTGACCTACGTCTTCGACGAGCCGACGATCGGGCTGCACCCGCACGACATCCAGCGGATGAACGACCTGCTGCTGCGGCTGCGCGACAAGGGCAACACGGTCCTCGTGATCGAGCACAAGCCGGAGGTGATCGCGATCGCCGATCACGTCGTCGACCTCGGTCCCGGCGCCGGCACCGCCGGCGGCGAGGTGGTCTTCGAGGGCACCGTCGACGGACTGCGGGCCAGCGGCACGCTCACCGGGCGTCACCTGAATGACCGCGCCTCCCTGAAGCCGTCGGTGCGGACGCCGTCGGGTGTGATGGCGGTGCGCGGCGCACGCACGCACAACCTGCAAGATGTCGACGTCGACATCCCGCTCGGCGTTCTGGTGGTGGTGACCGGCGTGGCCGGGTCGGGCAAAAGCTCGCTGATCCACGGCTCGGTGTGTCGCCGGGATGGGGTGGTGTCGGTCGACCAGGCCCCGATCCGCGGCTCGCGTCGGAGCAACCCGGCGACATACACCGGCCTGCTGGAGCCGATCCGCAAGGCGTTCGCGAGGGCCAACGGCGTGAAGCCCGCCCTGTTCAGCGCCAACTCCGAGGGGGCCTGTCCGACCTGTAACGGTGCCGGGGTGATCTACACCGACCTCGCGATGATGGCCGGCGTCGCCACGGTCTGCGAGGACTGCGAGGGCCGGCGGTTCCAGGCGTCCGTCCTGGACTATCGGCTCGGCGGGCTCAACATCGCCGAGGTGCTCGACCTGTCGGTCGCCGACGCGGTCGGCGTCTTCGACGCCGGCGAGGCGCGAACGCCGGCCGCGCACGCGATCCTGAAGCGCATGGCCGACGTGGGGCTCGGCTACCTGCGGCTCGGCCAACCGCTCCCCACGCTCTCGGGGGGCGAGCGGCAGCGGCTCAAGCTCGCGACGCACATGGGTACCGACGGCGGCATCTACGTGCTCGACGAGCCGACCACCGGGCTGCACCTGGCCGACCTCGAGCAGTTGCTCGGGCTGCTCGACCGGCTGGTCGATGCCGGGAAGTCGGTCATCGTGATCGAGCACCACCAGTCGGTGATGGCGCACGCCGACTGGATCATCGACCTCGGGCCGGGCGCGGGCCACGACGGCGGACGGATCGTGTTCGAGGGCACCCCGGCCGACCTGATCGCGGCGAGGTCGACGCTGACCGGCGAGCACCTGGCGGCATTCGTCGACAGCCGGCCGGAGGTTGTCTCATCGCGCTGAGCGAGTTCGTGTCAATCCTCATCCCGAGCCTGGCGATTCCCCTCGATCTCCTCGCCCCCGGCCCCGGCGAAGAACTCGACGGTTTCGCGGATCGCCGGCAGGAGATATCCGGCGGACGAATAATGACCGCACTCGAACCAGTGGATCGGCGGGCGGCCCGCGGCGTCCCAGAGCTTGCGTGCCGCTCGGGGTGGGATGACCTCGTCGACGGTGCCGGCGATCATCAGAAGGCGCTTGCCGACCAGGCGATCCGCGTAGGTGAGCGGGTCGACCGGGGCGGTCAGGGCCTCCAGGTCGTCGAAGTCGTGCCCGGCCTCCACCCAGGCGCGTCGGTACGTCCGCGCGTCCGCCTCGGGCATGTTCCAGAGGATGTCGGCAAGGCCCCCACCGGCCAGCATCAGCGCCGCCCGGTCGATCCGGGGATCGACCTCGGCGGCCAGCGCCGAGACGATCCCGCCCAGGCTGATGCCCGTGACGCCGATCTGATCGGGATCGTTCTCCTCACGGCTGGCCAGCCACGAGGCCGCCCGCCGCACGTCGCAGGTTCCCTGCCGCATGGCCCCCATCGATCGCTCAATATCGGCGGAGAGGAACTTCGTCCCCGGGGGCTGGCGTTCGCCGTAATAAGGCAACTTGACGAACAATGCGGCGACGCCTCGATCCGCCAGTCGGGCCGCGAGGTAGCGCGACAACGCGAAGTCGGCCCCCAGGATATGAAGCACGACGACCGCCCGGGTGCCGGCCGTCCGGTCCACCCCGGGGCCGGAAGTACTCGGCATGCACGGTGTTGTTGACCGGATCCGGTGATTCCACGGGCGACGGGAACCGCAACGCCGAGACGGTGTGGCGAGGCGCTTCCAGAAGCGGCTCCAGCTCGTACGAGAACGAGCCCGCCGGCAACCGGAACCGTGACGGGACACTCGCTTCCTCCGGTCCGGGCTGGAAGTTCACCGTCCCGGTCTCCGGAGCCGGACGCCGCGAGACCCAGCAACAGCACGACCGTGTTCCATCCCATCACCACGCGCGTGCCTCCTTCACAACGGGGCGGGACCAACTTCATCCACCCGACAAAATTGTGGTCAATTCGCTCCACGGTTGTCGAGGGCTTCCGAAGCGGGTGGCGTTGCCTGGTTGGCTCGATCCGCCTAGAATGCGCGCCCATTCACCGGGAAAGGGAGTTCCCGTCCATGGCTCGATCCGACAACGACTTGCGGACGCTGCGGCCCGAACGGATCTGTCTCATCAAGCCCAGTTCGCTCGGCGACGTGGTCCACGCCCTGCCCGTGCTGTCGGCGCTGCGCGACCGCTGGCCATCGTCTCATATCGCCTGGGTCGTCAACCGGGGCCTCCGCGGTCTGGTCGAAGGTCATCCGTATCTCGACCAGGTGATCCCGTTCGACCGAGCGGCCGCGCGGATCAACCCGAAGGGACTCAGAGAGATCGGTCGATTCCTGACCGAGCTTCGCGCCGAACGGTTCGACCTGACCATCGACCTGCAAGGTCTACTCCGCTCGGGCCTGATGACCGCCGCGACCGGCGCCCCGGTTCGGGTCGGCCTGGCGAGCGCCCGCGAGGGAGCGCCTCGGTTCTACACCGACCGCATCGCCACCTCTCCCGACCGACCGCACGCCGTCGATCGGCTGCTGGCCGTGGCCGCCGCGTTCGGCGCCGACGTCGCCATGCCGAGGTTCCAGGTCGCGCTGACCGAAGAACACCGACACTGGGCCGCGCCACTCTCGATGGGGTCGCAAGACCTCGCATCGTGCTGAACGTCGGGGCCCGCTGGTTGACGAAACGCTGGCCACCCCAGCACTTTGCGGCGGTCGCCCGCCAGGCTGTCGAGGCCCGCGGCGCCGGTTTGATCGCGGTTGGCTCCCCCGAGGACCGTCCCCTCGTGGACCAGTTGCGGTCCGCGCTCGGCCCGGTTCCGGTCCTCGACCTCTGCGGACGGACGAGCCTCCCGCAGCTCGCGGCCATTGCGGAGGCGTCCGACCTGTTCCTCTCCAACGATACCGGCCCGCTCCACCTCGCCGCGGCGGCGGGTTGCCGGGTTGTCGGTGTCTACACCTGTACGCGACCGGAATGGACCGGCCCCTACGGGCCTCGGGCCGTCGCGGTCAAAACAAATGTCTGGTGCGCCGGGAGTTGCGTCAAGACGTGCGATCGACTGGAGTGCATGACGGAACTGACGACCGCACGAGTCTGGTCGGCCGTTCGCGAGGTCCTGGACGGCCACGGCCAGCAACGCCACCTCAGCCCGTCGGCGGCGTGACCGTCGGTTCCGTATCAGGGTGCTCAGCGGTTGTTCGCCTGCGCGACTCCTGGAACCAGTACGTCACGCCCAGAAACATCAACACCTGGAACGCGACGAGTGGAACCATTTGCACCCACGCGAATTGCGGCGTTATCCGGGCGACGAACCGCGGGAAGAACACCGACACCGCCGTTCTTGAGAACGGCCCCACCGCGATCGCGTCGTCGTGGTCTCCTCGCCAGATCGGCAGAACGAAGTCACGTAGCGGATCGGCCACGTCCTGGGGAACCCGTCCCCCGGCCCCCTGGAACAGCAGCATCAGCACCCCGCCGGCAATCGCCAGCAAGACCGCCACGACCGTCACGCCCCGCCAGCCGGTCCCCAGCAGCGCGGCGACCGGCAGCATCGCGAACGGCAGCAGTGGCAGCAGCAGTCGCGGGCCGGTCGACCAGCCGCCCGTCCACTCGGGATAGCTCAGGTTGACCAGGAACACCGAGACGCACGCGGCGAGGCTGACCGCCCAGCGTTCCCCAGCGTCGACGGACCGCCAGCACGACCCATCCGGCCGGGGCCAGTAACAGGATCGGGGCATAAAACAGCAACCCGCGGTAGCCGCCCCAGAGCAGCGGCCCGGCCCGGGACCAGTCGGGCCGCCGCAGGCCCAGCGGGTTCTCGGCGCTGTGGACCCCGCGAAACTGGGCAATGTCCTCGTGAAAGTAGCCCATGTCGAGCGGTCCACCGAAGGCAAGCTGGTTGTAGATCAGCAACACGAGCGTCGGCACCAGGGCACCCAGAGCAAACGTCCCGAGACAACGCCTCGAGAGCCGCTTGCCGGCAACCAGGGCGATCAGATACAGCCCGACGACCGCCGAGACCGGCCCGACCTGAATCTCGACCACCGCCGCCAGCGCCGCCAGTAGCCCGGCCAGAGCGGTCCAGGACGACGCCCATTTCCGACTCTCTGCCCCGCGAACCAGGCCATACGCTCCGAGCAGGGCGTACGCAGTGACCTGATGCCCATACGAGAGCGTCGCGTAAACGTACGCCGGAGTCCCCAGGGCGTATGCCAGCCCGACCAGCGCCGCGCGTCGAGGGCCGCAACCGAGATCGAACGACAGCAGCACGAGCAGGCCGGCGGTGAGGGCCGTCGCCAGGCCGGACGTCCCGAGCGTGATCCCGTAATCGGCCGGCCAGTGCGTGAAGCCGGGCTGGTTCAACGGGTGGTCGGGCAGGCCGAACAGCATCTTCTCGACGACATACGCCGGCACCGCCAGCAGCGAGAACCCCGGGAGCTTGTCGGAGTAGTAGGTCGAGCCGATCCGGGCCCGGTCCCTCGTCTGGTCCTCCAGCCCGTTGATCGCGACCGTGCCCCGGTCGACCATCGCATAGGTCAGCATCAAGCGACTGGCGCTGTTCCAGTCCCGCGCATGCCAGAAGTACGCATTCGAGACGAGCGAGGTGAGCACGACGATCAGGACGACACCACGACGAGGGTCGCGCATCGGTTCAGGACCCCCGGGGCCAGGGCCCACGGAACTGACCCGCCATCGTGTCGAAGACCAGCACCAGAACGCTTGCCCCGAGCACGCAGGCCGGCGCCTGGAGCGGCAGGAAGTAGCGATCCCAGGCCATCGGGATGTAGAGCGTCACCGTGGTGAAGGTCAGGACCGCCTGGGTCAGCAGCGCCCAGGCCGTCGGCGGATCGCCATTCTGGAGCTGGCGGCGCCCCTTCACGGACTTCCAGACGACCCCCGCCAGCACCAGAGGAAACCAGAGCAAGGCCCCCCGGTCCTGATACCAGTCGTAGCGGATCGTCGAGTCGAACCCGGCGACGGTTCGTGCCGGGTCATAGATGTCCTCGACCGCTCGTTGACGCCCCAGCGGCCCGAACCGTCCGAAGCCCTGGACGACCACGACCTGAATCCTGTCCGCGATCGAATCGAGGGCGTTGTGGGGAAAGGTTTGGCGGGCGAGCCGGGAGACGATGTCGCGATGCTCGATGAGCTGTCGGGTCCGCCCGAGAACCCCCTCGTCGGCGAGCCCCCGAACCGAAGCGGGCACCGGCGGCTCGGGGTTCGACCAGAGGAACGGGTACAGGGGAACGAACACGGCGTAGGAGACCACCCCGGCCGCCAGGGTCGCCGGCACGATGGTCCTTTTCTTGCGCCAGTCGACCCCGGGCAGGACCGAGGCAAGAACGGCCCACGCCCCGAGGATCATCAGCGCCAGGCCGCCGTTGAGCTTCGCGAGCACCGCCAGCCCGCCCAGCACGCCGGCCCCCGCGTACGCCAGGGCCCGACCCAAGGGCGCAACCGTCCCGAGAGTAGCCACCGCCAGGCCCAGAGCCCCAGCGCCGCGGCGGCCAGTAACAGGGCCTCCTCCTGAATGTCCGACATCGCCCGACGAGCCTGCATCCGGTACAGCGGGTCGATCATCAGCAGCAAGGCGGCCAGGAAGCCGACACGACGGTCCACCGCCATCGTCCCCAGCGCGTACACGCAGACGCACCCCAGGGCCCCGAAGAACACGGACGGCCAGCGCGCCGTCACGAGCATGGCGTGGGTGCCGCAACGGTCCTTGACGTTGCCCGGCTCGTACCAGCGTCGCGCCGCGTTCGGCGGAGGTACCTGATATCCGCGGACCTTGAGTGCCGCCCCGATCACGTACTTCGGTAGGGGGGGGAGGTCGTAGGCCGGGTAGTCCAACCAGAGAAGATTGTCGGGCTGGGCGAGCAGATCCAGGAAATAGCTCTGGGAGACATACGCCCATTCGTCGGGGAATTCCGGCTCGTCGGCGAGCCGGTATCCGAAGACGACGACCGCCAGGACCATCAGGACCGGGCCCACCCCCATCGCCGGAGATGCGCGGAGCGGGGAGTGGGCGACATGGCGGTCATCGTGAGGAAAGTTCCGGCGGGGCAAGCTGCGCCAGGGCCTTTGGCCCGAATCGAACGGTTCGACGTGAAAAGATTCTAGAAAGCACGATGGTTTTTTGGCAACCCGCGGAATGTCGGTTAAGTTTTCACGACGGCGAGCCTGCCGATGCCGTCAAGGGGTGCTTCCGGGTCGCGACGCTCGTCCGATCAGGCGGGTTGTTCGGTGCCCGGGGCAGCCGAAACGTCCCATCGGTCGCGAGACGAGAGCCTTGCCGCCGGCATGATGGGGTTGTGATGCCATCTTTTGAGACGACACCTTCGCGCTTCCCTGAGCCTCGGAACTCTGCTCCGGCACGGCGTGGCGGAGCGGTCCGCCGGGCTGTACCGGTTCCGAAGCGGTTGCCCTCAAGAACGTGCTTTGGTTCCTCGGTTGTTCTCGGTCTCTCGGCCGCGACTTCCGGGCATCGCGTTTTCGTTCGAGGTGTCAACCGTCGCGTCCGCCAGGCATCGTCCCGGCCCCGTGGCATGACGGGAGGGTTGGAGGCCGGAGTGGGTGTCGGTAAACCGGAGAATTTTGCCATGTCTACCACCAGTAAGCCTTTCATCGGCGGCTTTGGCCGCGGTGCCCCCCCGAACCGGCTGCCCCGAGCCGTTCGGTCCCTCGCGTTGCTGACGCTGGCCGCATCGACCATGCTCCTTTCGGGATGCAGCTCGCTCCGCAACCCTTGCGGAACCGGGCTCTTTCAGAATTGTCGCCTGCTCAACGGCGGCCTGTTCCATCGCAACAGCGTGGTCGTCAGCGACGCCTGTGGCGAACCTTATCTGAGCGTCCCCGTCGAGTCGCCCCCGATCCTCGGCGCGCCCCGGTGGAGGTGATTCCCGCGCCGGCCGGGCCGATCCAGCTTGATCCCGCTCCGCTGGAAGGCGAGGCCCTTGAGGTCATCCCTCCTGGGCCAACCTCCAGCCGGTCCTCGCCCAACAAGAAGACGGTTTACGAGACCCTCAAGCCGCCCGGCGGGACGACCACGTCCCGCCGGAGCGCTCCTTGACGTCCTCAGCCACTCGGAACGGGGTCGTCTCAGGACGACCCGACCGAACCGCTGCTCGACCTGCCGCCGCTCTCGGCGATCGCTCAGCCCGTCGAGGAGGCGACCCCACCCGTCGCCCCGGCGGCGGAGCGCCGATCGTCGACGCGACGACCGATCAGGAGGAGTCCCTGGCCTGTCGCGACGGATCGCGTGCCCGGCGAGCTTCCGCCTCGACCGGTCGACGCCGGGCCCGTCAGCCTCGCGCCGGGCATCGCCCGGTTCAAGGTCGTCGAACCCCAGCTCGCCGGCGGTAGCCTCCCCAGCCCGACCGGCTGGTCGTTCCTCGCCGAGAAGGGCTACAAGACCGCTCTCGACCTCCGCGAGCGGAGCGAGGTCCACCCCGGCGACGACGCCGCCGCCCTGCATGTCGGCCTGCGCTATGTCGCCCTTGCCCGTCACGCCCGAGACGATCGACGATGATCTGCTCCGGCGGTTCGAGGAGGAGATCGCCCTGGCCGGCAGCCGGCCGCTCTACTTCTTCGACGACGACGGCGCTCGCGCGGCAGTGCTCTGGTACCTGAAGCTGGTCGTCCAGGGCAACATCGACGAGCAAACGGCCCTGCGCGAGGTCGAGGAACTCGGGCCCGAAGGTCGCCGAGTACTGGCTCGCCGCCAACGTGTACCTTCAGAACCGCAACGCGGCCCGGTCCGCGCGCCGTGGTTTCGACACCGGCCGACGCGACCGAGCCGACCGTCCCCGTCGTCTCCGAACCGACGGCCCCGACGGATGCCGTTGAGAACGCACCCGCGGTGCCGCCCCGAGGCGACCGTCCCTGTCGATCGCACCCCTTGCCGGCAACGTGAGCCCGGATCGTCCCCGACGCTCGAGCCGACGAGCTGGAGGCCCTTCGCGGCGATGCTCCTCACGGCGTTGAGCGTGCCGCTGGCCTTCGTCGGCCGCAGTGCCGCTCAGCGTCCGCGGCATGAAGCGTCTGGCCAGTCTGCCGGCACCGGCGCGACGATTGTTATCGCTTCCCGCGAAGTCGGATGCGTGAACCCCAAGCTCCGCGCGTGCAGAGCGATCCGGAAGCCGCCGTCAGCGGCCGGGACCGTCGACCTGGCGAACCATACTTCCGGTCCCCGACGATCGGCAGCCCTCGCGACGCGAGCTGGACGCGGATCTGATGACTACGACCCGTGAGCGGCCGGAGCTCCAGGAACGTCCGCCCGCCTCGCGCTCCAGCACGCGGAACGCGAGTTCGCGCCCCTTTGCCCCCCCCGATGCCCTCTTCGACCACCTGGACGACGTTGCGGTCGGCGATCCTTCCGGAGCTGGTCGGTCCACTCGCCCTCCTCCTCCCCGCAACGGCCCTCCACCGATCGCCCAGTAGACCTTCTCGACCGTCCCGCTCCGGAACTGCTCGGACAGCCGCGCGGCGGCCTTGCTCGTCTTCGCCAGCAGCACGACGCCCGAGACCGGCCGGTCGAGCCGATGGACCAGCCCGACGTAGACGTTCCCCGGCTTCTGGTAACGCACCTTCAGGTCGTCGCGCGCCAGGTCGACCAGGCTCGGGTCGCCCGAGGCGTCCCCCTGGACGGGCAAGCCCGGCCGGCTTGTTCACGACCAGGCAGTGGTTGTCCTCGTGAAGGATGTCGAGCATCGCTCGGGTTGGCTCACGGGGCCGAGGGGATTCCGTCACGTCCAGGCGTCTCGCCGATCTCGGTCAGCCGCTTCACGACGAGCGTGGCATACGCCCCCCGGGGCAGGGCGAATGCCAGTTCATCGCGAGCCGACCGGGATAGAGTTCGTCCTCGCCCCTGGTCATGGGACATTCTCGGTCGGGAAGAACAGGGCGGGGCGTGTGGCCCTTCGAGAAGAACACGTCCTTCAGGTGCCGCACGCGGAGGTCCTCCCAGGCGAGCCCACGCTCGGCCAGGATGCCGAGGGCCAGGTCGCGCGCCGGGCCCTCCGGCAGGGGCGTCCGCGAGGCGGGCAGGGGGATGTCCCAGGCCCGGAGCGACTCGACCTGCGACCGGCTCGAGATCGTGGTGGATCGGCAGGGTGGCGACCTTGAAGTCGATCGGCGTTCGCTGCTCGGGGCGGGTCACCTGCTCGATCCGCCGGCCCAGCAGGAGGTTCCAGAGGTGGCTCTGGAACGCGGAGAAGTAGAGCGATCCGCAGTTCTCGACGGCACGCGGGCGAAGGCGCCCCGGAAGTCCTCCGGATGATCGACCAGGTAGGTCACCAGGCTGCGGGCGTGCGAGCGGTCGAGCCGTGCCTTGGCCTCGGCCCAGCGTCCCCAGCACTCGCGGAGGATCTCCTTCTCGACCCTCGTGTCGGGCCGATCCATCGGGTTCGGCTCGGCCAGGGCCAGATAGAGGGCCCGCTCGTGGTCGCCCCGGAGCCAGGCCTCGGCGATGAACCCGCCGCCGAACCCGACCGAGCCGAACCGCTGGTCGTCGAAGTAGTTCGGCACGCCGTCGCGGACCGGATCGCCTCGACCGCCGCGCGGCGCCTGTTCGGCTTCCCCGGGTTCAGGTCGCGAACCACGACCGCGAACCGGTTGCCCCGGAAGTCCTTCGGCCCGTACGGATGGGGGAGCTGGCCGATCGGCTCCAGCTCCAGGTTCGTCTGGGTCAGCCCGCGCGTCGGGCCGCTCGGAGGATCGTCAGGTACTGGATCGTCAGCGCGTGGCGGTCCTTCAACCCGCCGTAACGGACCTGCGACCCCGCCAGGTTCCAGCGCCGGCAGATCGCCTCGATCGCCTCGAGCGTCCCCAGGCTCCGCTTCGTCAGGCGGTAGAACGTGTACGGCCCGCGCTCGCCCGGCGTCACGTCGGGCAGTTCCTCGACGCGGAAGTCTTCGGGCATACACTTGAGCTTCATGCGTGCCAGCCTACCAGTTCCGACCGGCCGAGGCGAGCCCGGCCTCGTCTCTGATAGAATGGAGCCGAACGGAACCGAGCCCGCCCCCGCCGGAGACCCGCCGATGCCCTCCGACCTGCCGATCCTGCCCGACCGGCCCACCGCCCCGCCACGCCCGAAGACGACCGCCGAGAAGTACGGCGGCCTGTATTACCTCGGTGTCGCCGGACTGATCGTCGTGGTCGGCCTGCTCGCCTGGTTCGGGCTCGGCGTGTGGTCGCTCCGCGCGGTCTGGCGGAACGTCTACGTCCTGCACGATCCGGAGCGTACCGAGGCCGAGCGGGTCGAGGCGGCCTATCGGCTCAGCCGGAACCCGGACGTCACCCAGCGGCAGTACTGGGACATCGCCCTGCGCAAGGAGCTTCCCGCCGCTGGCGCGCTACCTGATGGCCGAGTCGCTGACCACCGAGGCCGTCGCCGCCGACCCCGCGCGGCTACGCCCTGGCCGCGGCCCGGAGCCAGGGCTGGCCCGACTGGCTCCGCCTGCTGGTCGCCCGGCCCATGGCCTACGCGGCGGACGACGGGGTGCCCCTTCCTCCCGACATTCTGCTCGAACTGGATCGCGAAACCGACGATCCTTTCCTGCGCCTCTGGATCGCGTACACTCCTCGTCATGGCGAGAGCGGGCGGGCGGTGCCGAGGCGGTGGCCCGAACGCGCGCTGACGGACGGCCGTGTCGAACTCCGGGCCCGCCGGTGAGCTGGCCCGGTCGCTCCTCGATGCACGCGATCAGCCGAGCCGAGACGGGCCGCCATCCTCGACCGCATCACGCGCTGGCTCCGCGCCAATCATCCCGATGCGGCCGCCCTGTGGGCCGGCTGGACGATCCAGGACGACCACCTCGTCCGGAAACCCGGGGAAACGCCCCCGACCGTTTCCCGCAAGTCCACCACGCCCGTGAAATGAGCGTGCCCGGTACGCCGCCGTCAACGGGGCCACATCCGCTGCGTGGAATGGCGGACGTGTCGACATCGGTCAATCCCCGAGCAGGGTCAGCCGGACCCAGTTCAGCGCGTGCTTGGCCGACCGGCTCTGGATCACGGCGCGGGGTTGCTCGGGACCGAGTTCGAGGCGGCGCGAGCGAACCGCCTCGGCGCGTGGCGAGGCCGAGGTAGACGAGCCCGACCGGCTTCTCGGCCGTGCCGCCGGTCGGACCGGCGATGCCGGTGACGCTCAGGCCGATGTCGGCACGAAGCCGCTCGCGAACCCCCGCCGCCATCGCCTCGGCCACCTCGGGGCTGACCGCCCCATGCGATTCCAGAAGGCTCTGCTGGGACGCCCAGCAGCTGCACCTTGACCTCGTTCGCATACGCGACGACCCCGCCAGGATAGTGTGCGCTGACGCCGGCGATCGCCGTGAGCCGACGGGCGATCAGGCCGCCGGTGCAGGACTCGGCCGTCGCGAGGGTCTGCCCGGTGCGGGCCAGCTCGCGGACGACCGCCTCGGCGACGTCCTCGCCCTTCGCCCTCGCCGACGATCAGGTCGCCGAACCGCTCGCGGATCAGCGCCAGGGTCGGCTCCATCTCGCGGAGGGCCTCGGCCTCGTCGGCGCCCGTCGCAGGTGACGCGGAAGCTGATCGTCGCGTCGTGGGCGTAGATGCCGACCTCGGGACGGCGGCCGCGGGCCGTCAGGTCCAGCGCGTCGGCCTCGATGTCCGACTCGCCCCGACCGAACAGGTTGACGATCCGGTGGACGATCACCCGGCCGTGGGTCAGCCCGTTGTCTCGGAGCCGGGGGACGACCTGCTCGTCGTACATCACCTTCATCTCGGAGGGCACGCCGGGCAGGCAGGCGACGGTCGCCGCGCTCGATGTTCATCCAGATCCCCGGCGCGGTGCCGACGCGGTTGGCAGGGCCTTCCGCGCCCTCCGGCGTCAACGCCTGGACCCGGTTGCGATCCGGCATCGCCCGGTTGCGACGGGCGAACATCGCCTCGATCGCCGCGAGCGACCCGGGGTCCTCGACGAGCGGCACCCCGGCGACGGTCGCCAGGGCCTCGCGGGTCAGGTCGTCCTGGGTCGGCCCGAGCCCGCCGCCGACGACCACGAGGCCGCGCCCGCCCGATCGCGACCCGAAACGCCCCGACCAGGTCGCTCGAGGTCGTCGCCGAGGGTCGTGTGGAACCGGACGGGGATGCCCACCTCGCCGAGCCGTCGGCTGAGCCACTGGCTGTTCGTGTCGAGCCGCTGGCCGCTGACCAGCTCGGTCCCGATGGCGATGACTTCGGCGTTTCATCCACGTCCATGACGTTCCTCTTGAAGCGTTTCGGTTTCGACGACGGAGCAGCGGAATGGCACGTTGCTCATCGAACGGCCAGAAGCCGACCCGGCGAGAACCCATCACAGGTTCGTCGTGTCGGTTGCAACGGGTTGTGCCATTCCCCTCGGTCCCTGAGAACACGGCCCCCCGCCGAGGGGTTGGCACCAACCGCGCCCGCTATGTTGTAATACGTCCCCGGAAAGGGATCGACACTCCCGCCGCCCGGATCGCCCGGCAGGAGCCGCGGATGAGCCTCGACGTGCTGGAACGACCGACGCTGGTCCTGAACCGGAACTGGCAGCCGGTCAGCGTCTCGCCGGTCCGACGCTCGCTGACGCTGCTCTGGAACGCGTCGGCCTTCGTCGTCGATCCCGAGAATTACCGGCTCTACACCTGGGCCGACTGGGCCCGGCTCGTCCCTCGCGACGGCGAGCCGTTCCTCCAGGCCGTGACGTTCCGGTTGCGCGTCCCGGAAGTCCTGACCCTGACCCACCACGACCGGCCCGGTACGGTCGCCGTGACCTTCAGCCGCCGCAACCTGTTCAAGCGCGACCACTGGACCTGCCAGTACTGCGGCACCCAGCCCGGCACCGACGAGTTGACGATCGACCACGTCGTCCCGCGCTCGCAGGGGGGCGGGTCGACCTGGGAGAACTGCGTCCTGGCCTGCGTCCCCTGCAACGCCCGCAAGGCCAACCGCACCCCCGACCAGGCCGGCATGAAGCTCCGCCGACCGCCCCGTCCGGCCCGCCTGGAAGCCCCTCTATGCCGAGGCCGACGTCCGCATCGAGAGCTGGTCGCGGTTCCTCAGCGAGGCCTACTGGAACGTCTCGCTCGACGAGTCGGCGTGATCGAGACGATGACCAGGGCCGTATCGTCCTCGATAGGCCGACTCGAGCGTTCTCCGGTGCCGGCACTCTCCCTGGCCATACTCGCTTTGCCCCCTGAACCCGTGGAACTCTCATGCGATATCTCGTCACCGGCGGCGCCGGGTTCATCGGCAGCCATCTGGCCGAGCGACTGCTGGCCGAAGGGCACGAGGTCCTCGCGCTCGACGACCTGAGCACGGGCCGGTACGACAACGTCGCCCATCTGGAAGACCATCCCGGCTTCGTGCTGCGGGTGGCCAGCGTCACCGACGCCGACGAGGTCAACCGCTGCGTGACCGAGTGCCAGGCCGTCTTCCACCTGGCCAGCGCCGTGGGGGTCCGGCTCGTGGTGGAGGAGCCGGTGCGGACGATCGAGACGATCGTCAACGGCACCGACGTGGTCCTCCGCGCCTGCGCCCGCTATCGCCGGCCGGTCCTGCTGACCTCGACCAGCGAGGTTTACGGCAAGGGGGCGAAGGTCCCGTTCGCCGAGGGGGACGACTGCGTGATGGGGCCGACCACCACCCGACGCTGGGCGTATGCCTGCGCCAAGGCCCTCGACGAGTTCCTGGCCCTGGCGCACTGGCACGAGGCCCGGTTGCCGGTCGTGGTGGCCCGGCTGTTCAACACCGTCGGCCCGCGCCAGACCGGCCGCTACGGCATGGTCATCCCCCGCTTCGTCGCGCAGGGCCTGGCCGGCGAGCCGATCACCGTCTACGGCGACGGCATCGCAGACCCGCTGCTTCGCCCATGTCGCCGATGTCGTCGAGGCGCTCTGACCGGGCTGCTCGGGCACCCGGAGGCCCGCGGGCAGGTCTTCAACATCGGCAACGACGAGGAGATCATCGATCCTCGCCCTGGCCGAGCGCGTCCGCGACCTGCACCGGCGGCCGCAGCCCGATCCGCCTCGTCCCCTACAGCGAAGCCTACACCGCCGGCTTCGAGGACATGCTGCGCCGCGTGCCCGACCTCTCCAAGATCCGCCGCCTCATCGGCTACCGACCCACCCGCAGCCTCGACCAGCATCCTCGCCGATGTCTTCAAGAGCAGCGGGATCAGGGAGCAACGGACCTCGCATGAGAAGGAATGTGGGACAGCCGGCCTCGGCTGTCCACTCTCGACGTCCAGCTATCGCTGGGAGGATGCCGGTGTCGGCGCCCGGCCGGGCCTGGGGTCCTCCGGCCGACCCACGGACGCCGTCGGCTTGACCTCCGACAGCGGAGCCGCCAGACGGTTTTCGGAGGCCGTGACGGCGGTGGCGTTTGCCAGTCGCGGCTCATCAGCTCGGCCCAGCGGTGCAACTTCGGGACGTGCTGGAACACCAGCTTCATGCTGACCGTGATCGGAATCGCCAGCACCAGGCCGACCAGCCCCCAGAGAAACCCCCAGAACAGACAGGCGATCAGCACGGTCGTCCCGTTCAGGTCGAGCGACCGCCCCATCACGTAGGGCATCACCAGATACCCTTCCAGCCCGACCAGCAACGACGTAAACCGCCGTCACGATCAGAGCGTCCCCGACCGACCCGCTCGCGCCAGGCTGACCAGGACCACCATGACGCCGCTGATGACCTGACCGATGTACGGGATGAAGCTGGCGATGGCCGTGATCGCCCCGAGGGCAATGGCGTAGCCGACCCCCAGCAGTTCGAGCGAGAGCGTGACGGCGAGCCCCAGGCCGATGTTCAGAGGGTACGGGCGATCAGATAGGCGCGGATCTTCTGGATGACCGCCTTGAACGTCCGCTCGGCCGCCCGCGCGTCGCCGGGCGTCGGGGCGAAGAAGCGGATCACCTTCGGCGTGAGCATCTCGCTCTCGGCCAGCAGGAACAGGACGAGAACGAGGATCATCAACCCCTCGGCGACCCAGTCGCCAAGGTCCGCCAGCCGATCGTGGAGCACCGTCACGACCTGGGCACTGGTGCGAAAGCCCTGGACGTCGATGATCCCCGGATCGGGAAGAACCTCCCGGAGGTACGGCCGCTCGCTCTGAAGCTCCGAGAGACGATCACTGATCGTCCCCGCGAACCGCTCCAGGTCCGTGGGCAAGGTCCGCGCAGCGCTCTGGATGCCGTCGGCGGCGAGGATCGAGCCAGAAGAGCCCCACCACGGTCAACAAGAGAAACAGGACAACGGCCGCACCGGTCGCCGAGAGAGGCAACACGCGCCTCAGAAAGCTGGTGAACGGCGAGAGCAAGGTGGCCAGCATGAGTGCAAGGGCCACCGGGACCAGGATCACCTGCATCAGGTGCAAGGCGGCCATCACGCCCAAGACCGCCAGGACGACCAGCGCCGTGGTGGCCGTTTCTGAGGTCCGCTCCAAGCTGGCCTCCCTCGCCTGCTCCGTGCTTCCCGGATCACGTCCGAATGGTCACTTCATGATCCTGCAAAGGCCCCCAGATCGCAAGGGCCGCTGGAGATCGCCAACGCGTGACCCCGCAGCCAGGTTCGAACGATCACGGACCCATGCGGATTTCATCCCAAATCATCCGCAAATGACATGCCGGTCATTCGGAAGTTCCAGCGGTACAACCTGTTGCGGAAAGCGAGATGACCCCTTGAGTTCAGATCGGGACCGTCATTGACCATCCCCGGCAATTCAATATGGGAACTTTAGAAAAACTAGGTGGAAATTTGCTCCTTCTGCGTAGGGGTTTATACTGGAGTGGGTTTCGAGGATAAGACACGACGCACTCAACACGAAGTGCGTGCCGCGAGGATGTGCATCATGACTGGCCTGTTGTCCGCGATCCTGCTGCTCGCCCCGTCCGGGCTGCACCTGTTCGACCATCACCGCGAGCCGCCGGGGCCTTGCTGCGATACCTGCGGGGCAAGTTCGGCTCAGGTCCAGATGTTGATCTGCACCATGCGGACCCACCCGAACTGGCGCGAACGGGACGACGCCGCCCACGACCTTCGCAAATTCGATTGGAAGTGCCATCCCGAGATCGGCGCGGCCCTGGCGTCCACCATGGTAAATGACTGTCACGAGGAGGTTCGTGAGGAGGCCGCCGAGTCGCTCGCCAAGCTCGCGCCCTGCCAGCCCGATGTCCACGCGGCCCTGGTGCGGGCCGAGAACTGCGACCCCGATCACGCCACCCGGAAGTGGGCGCGTCGGGCGCTGAGGAACCTTGACGACCACTGCGACGCGCCCTGTTCGGTCTGCGGGCCGATCACCGCGTCGGTCTCGGTTCCTCAGATGGCCCCCACGTCTTATGTGACACCGCTGCCACCGATTTATGGCGATCCAGTCCCCTCCGGCACGTCCGCGACGATCTACCCGGAAGGTGTCCCGCTCGCTCCCAATGGCTACGGCGCGGCCCCCGGAACCGTGATCGAACCCTACGGCGGGGGGACCTATGTGCCGCCGGTCGAGGTGGTCCCTCCCGTCGAGATCCTGCCGCCGGCACTGCCGCCCAGCCCCTCCCCGTTCCTGCCGGGCGCCTCCCGTGAGGACGAGGATCAGGACGAGCGGTTGGCGGACGAAGATCCCTCACCGGTGCGTCGAACGTCCACGGATCGCCGCACCCCGGTCCTGATCCAGCTCGGCCGCGGCCTCTTCGGGCGGGGACGATAACGGATCGAACGGCCCCGAGTCGATTCGTTCAACCATGACGGCCGGACCGGGAGGGACTTGCCCTCACGGTTCGGCCATTCGCGTTTCCAGGCCGTTCGATGGGTCGCCAGGCGGCACGGGTCGCCGACGACCCGTGCCATCCAGAACAGGCTGCCTACCCGTTCCATCCTTCCGCCCAGTGAGATGGCACCGATCACGATCGAAGTGGCAGATAGGTGACTCGATTACACAGCTCGTCGAACTCGCAACAGGTCAGAATCAATTCCAGGTCGCGGGCCAGCCCACCCAGGCTGACTCCTTGCTGAGCCGCGAAAAGAACACCGGCGAAGGTACGACCCTGCGTTTGCCACTCCGCCGCGATCCGCAGGAAGTCTTGATCTTGTGAGAACAGGACACGCCCGAGTTTGGCTGGCCCTGGCAAGGAGGCTGTCATCCCCCTCCGTGGCGGTCCCATCCTCCTGGGCCGTGAGGATGTCCAATCCCTGACGTCGGAGGGCTTCGGTCACGGACATGGGCACATGGACGTCCATGTACAGGGCCAGGGGCATGCTCAGGTGCCCCGGGATGAGCGGCGGGCGAGGAGTTCGGAGCGAGAGAGCGGCTGTCTCGCCGATTCTCGCTGCGCCCTCATTGCCGTATCGTGCATCGCCTTGACCAGCGGTTCGTGATGGTCGTAGAAGTACGTCAGGGCGGCATAGACCTGTTCCGGGCGCAGGTCGGGGTGCTGTCGGAGGATCTCCTCGGCGGACCAGCCGTAATGAAAATGCTCGCCGGCCAGGTGGATCACTTTGTATCGGGTCCGATCGACCCACGCCGTACCGTCCGAGTCGATGCACAGGTGAGGGTACGTGATGATCGTGCTCATGGGTTCGATTACGGCTCGGGAACATCGTTGCCGTTTGGGTTGTTCACGGCGATCGAAAACGCAAGGGCCTTCGCGCTCTCGACAGTTGAGTTTATCTCCCCACCGTCGGATTCACCAGCACGGCTGTCGAGGTCACCGTGGCGATTCTGGGGCGCGACGCCGCGACGGGAAGGGAACGCCCGATGTTCGATTCCGATGGTCCGAAACTGGCCCCTTTCGTCGCAAGCGCCATCGGGTATACTCAATGAGTTCGTTCCCTCCGCTAGTCGACCGCCCCCGCCCGCGGTCTCCTCGGGGCGGGTCGTTCCGGATTCGTGCGTGTGTTGTGCGACTCGGGATGGGACCTCGGCCCTTCGACCTGGCGAGGCGTCCCGTGAAACGGTCTCGATCGAGCGTCAACCGTCGCGACATGTTCCGGGGGCTCCGCGCCGGAAGTCGGGGACGGCTCGTAATCCGATTGAAGAGTCGGAGGTCGGCCGTCCCGGGGCCGGGGACCTGCTCAAGGGGGCCCGTGCCGCGATGGGCTCGTTCTTCGAGGTCCGCGTTCCGGCCCGGACGCCGGAGGCGGTGGCGGTGCTCACGAGAGCGCTCGACGTGATCGAGGCCCTCGAAGGGCAGATGACCGTTTATCGCGACGACTCCGAGCTAAGCCGGCTGAATGCCTCGGCG
This sequence comes from uncultured Isosphaeraceae bacterium, assembly GCA_963779675.1. Lineage (GTDB taxonomy): Bacteria > Planctomycetota > Planctomycetia > Isosphaerales > Isosphaeraceae > CAVZZM01. Next base: position 635,104 of record CAVZZM010000003.1, on the reverse strand, counting down.
CATCTCGGGCCGGTTGTCGTCGAGAGGGGACTGTTCGACCTGATCGAACGGGGCGTCGCGCTCGGTCGCGAAACCGGAGGGGCTTACGACCTGACGGCCGGGGCGCTGTCGGTGGCCTGGGGGTTCTTCAAGGGGCCAAAAAGGTGCCGGACGCGAAAACCCTGGCCGACGCCCGCGCCCGGACCGGCGCGCATCACCTGACCCTCGACGCCGAGAACCGGACGATCACCTTCGACCGGCCGGGGATCCTCATCAACCTGGGCAGCATCGGCAAGGGGCATGCGATCGACCGGGCCGCGGCGGTGCTGCGGGACCACTGGTGGCCGACGCCGGGGCTGATCCACGGCGGGCAGTCGAGCCTGTATGCCCTCGGTTCCCCCCCGGACCGCTTCGGCGGTCGCTGGGACGTGGCACTCAACAGTCCGTTTGACGCGACGGTCCCGCTCGGCGTCCTGCGGCTCCGCAACCGGGGGCTCGGGACCTCCGGGACGGCGTTCCAGAAGTTCGAGTCGAATGGCCGCGTGTTCGGTCACATCCTTGACCCTCGTACCGGCGAGCCGGCCGTGAATGGCCCGGCGTCGGTGACGGTGCTGGCGCCGACGGCCGCCGAGGCCGATGCGCTCTCAACCGCCTTCTATCTGCTGGGGCCCGACGGCGCGGCCTCGTATATTCAACGGCATCCCGAGATCGGCGCGGTGTTCGTCCTGGGTGGCCCGGAGGACGACTCTCCCGAGTTGCGCGTTCTGGGGCTCACCGACGCCGACTTCGCGACCGACCCGACGCGGGTCACGGCGCGTTGGTCGTGACCCGCTGACCTGACCCTAACGACCGGCCAATCGCCGATCGGCGATCCGGGAACTGGGCTCCCCCCAGAATTCCCGGCCTAACGGAAAGGAGCCCTCCCCTGGCCGCCCTCAGACGTTACTACCCGGGGTTCTTCGGCGCACTGTTCCTGGTGCTGCTCCGGATCGCGATCGGCTGGCACTTCACCTACGAGGGGTTGTACAAGCTCGAACCCCCCCGAAGGAACCCCGCCGTTCTCCGCCGAAGGCTACTTCCGCAACGCGACTGGCCCCTTTGCCCCGTACTTCCGGTCCCTGTTGCCGGATGCCGACGCGCGCGAGGTTCTGTCTCGAGACGAGTCGGGCCTGCCGTCCGGCATCCGCGACCGCTGGCGGGACGACCTGGATCATTACGCCCGCCACTACGACTTCACGGCCGATCAGCGTGCGAAGGCCGAGGAGGCGCTCGACGACGCGATCCTCCAGGCTGACGGGTGGTTTCGACTGACCGAAAACAAGAACAAGGTCGACAAGTACCTGGACGATCTCAATCGGGTCGCCGACCTCGAAAACGACCCCGAGGCGCTGGCCTATCAGCAAGAGCTGGTGTTCAAGGACCGCAGATCGTTGGACGAGCAGCGTAAGGAACTCGTTCAGCCAATCGAGGCCTGGACCGGCGCGCTGTACGGGGCGTGGGACGAGATTGCCGGCGAGGACAAGCTCGCCTCGGTCGGCGAGTACGAAGCCCCCTGGACCCCGATGCAATGGCTCAGCGCCGTGACCGTCTGGGGCTTGCTCATCGCCGGTGCCTGCCTGATGCTAGGGTTGTTGACCCCGCTGGCGGCCCTGTGGTGCGCCGGCTTCCTGGCACTGGTCTACTTCAGCAACCCGCCCTGGCCCTGGTTGCCCGATAATCCCGTGACCGAGGGGCACTATCGATTTGTGGACAAGACCCTGATCGAGATGCTGGCCTGCCTGGTGCTGGCGAGCACACCCAGTGGGCTCTGGATCGGGCTGGACGCCCTGTTGTTCGGTTGGATCGGCCGCCGACGCGCCGCGAGGCGCACGGCGCGGACGGAGCACGAAGCGCTCGAGGTCGCGTGAACCCTCGGGCATCCCGGGACGTAAGGCCATCATACTTCACGACTCCCGACGCCGCTGCCCGGCGGTCCGGTGTCGTGGCAGAGAGCAGGAGAGATCCCCGATGACGACACTGACTCCCGAGGAACGCGCCCTGGGCCGCCACAACGCGAACACGGCCCTGGGCGTGACCCGTCGCGACTTCCTGAAGGCCGCCGCGGTTGCGCCCGTCGCCGGTGCCTTCTACTACGGTTACGAAGGCGTCGACACGCCGGTTCGCGCGGCGATCATCGGCACCGGCAACGAGGGTTGCGGGGCCATGATCGCCCAGAGCAATCGTGCGTATGTCGATTACATTGGATTCTGCGATGCCCGGCCGTCGAACCAGAAACGGGCCCGCGAGGAGTTCAAGCGGCACGCCGACTATTCGGAGAAGGACGCCGAGCGGATGCGGCAGTACGACGACCTCGACGCCATGCTGGACGACAAGGACGTCGAGATGGTCGTCATCGCGCTGCCGCTTGTGGCAGCACGCGCCGGTGGCCATCAAGGCGATGCAGGCCGGCAAGCACGTCTTCAGCGAGAAGCTGATGGCCCACTCCGTCGGCGAGTGCAAGGCGATGTGCCGAACGGCCCGCGACACCAATCGCTTGCTGGCCGTCGGCCACCAGCGGCATTACTCGGCGCTGTACAATAACGCCAACTACCTGGTCCAGAACGGCCACCTGGGCGTCATCCGGCACATTCAGCGCCCAGTGGCACCGCAACAACGCCTGCCCACGGATCGCCAAGGACGACAACGGCTTCCTCCGTTACGACGAGAAGGGAGAGCCGGTCTACGTCCGCGACGAGGCGGGCAACATCGTCTACTTCGACGGCTGGAAGCCGGACATCCCGCCAAGACGACCTGAACGTTGACTACAAGAAGTTCGGCTACAACAGCCTCGACGAGTTGGTCCGCTGGCGGCTCTACGACCGCACCGGCGCCGGCCTGATGGCCGAACTGGGCAGCCACCAGCTCGACGCCTGCTCGATCTTCCTGGGCAAGGTCCATCCGCTGGCCGTGACCGGTTTCGGTGGCACGTTCTTCTACAAGGACGGCCGCGAGGTCGACGACCACGTCTTCACCATGTTCGAGTTCCCGGCCGTCGATAACCCGAAGGACAAGGTCGTCGTCTCCTACACGTCGATCAACACCAACAGCTTCCCGGGCAACCCGCTGGACTACGGCGAGATGGTCATGGGCACCCAGGGGACGATGATCGTCGCCGGCGAGAAGGAGTTGCTGCTTTACAAGGAAATCGACCGCAACACCTGGAAGGGGGGCGACCAGCGCTCCACCGCCATCAGCATGGAGAAGACGGGGGACAAGCCGACGATCGCGACCAGCCCGAGTCTCGCCGGCGCCGACCAGCGCGGGCGTCGAGGTCCCCGGCACGACCGGCGAGGCACCGTCTCGCGGGTACCGAGAAGAGCTGGAGCACTTCGTCTATTGCATCCGCAACGGCCGTCAGGACGACTTCTACTCGGTCCTTGAGAGCAAGGACGCCGAGGAGCGGAAGCGGTTAATCCCGCATTGCTACGGCGAGGTCGCCCTCGCCGATGCGGTCATCGCCCTGACCAGCAACCTCGCGATGCGACAGAACCGACGCATCGACTTCGACCCGGCCTGGTTCGACGTCAAAAAGGACGACGTCCCGGACGAGTCAACCAAGGACCTGAACCTGGCGTCGCGAGCCTGAGACCGGCTCACGTGCATGACGGTTGACTGCTCGCGTGGTGGATCGACGCTTCTCTCTCCCACCCGGGGCGATCTCGATCGCCCCGGGTGTCCATTTGCGCCCGGAGATCGCCTTCCATCCGGGAGAAATGCGGCGAACAGGTTGGTCTGCGCAAGAGCCCAGGGTCATTCCCAGGTCGGGCTTCGGGAGGGCGAGGCTCCCGCCGAGCCGCCCATCCCGGCGGCTCGGCGGGAGCCTCGCCCTCCCGGTCACGGTGTCGTATCGGGCTTTTGAATGACCCTGCGTGGAGAGTCGGGGTTGCCTTTTTCCGGGAAAGACCGAGAATACCGACAAGTGCCCAAGGAAGGGGTCAGGTCAACGGGTTCGGCGTTTCCCCTTTCCTGATCGGATGATCGGTTCCGAGTTCGGGAGGAGAAGAGGAGCGCCTGATCCATGTCCGTTGCCCCGCCGTCGCCGCCGATCGCGGCCCCACCCACGCCGCAACCGCAATCCACGCCCGTTCATCGGCTCGGAGAGCAGGTGTACGACGCGGTTGCCGACGTCGGGGACCTCGCCCACTTCTCGTTCCTGACGCTGAGCTGGCTGTTCCGACGCCGGACGCGATGGTCAGTCCTGGTGCCAAGTTTCTATGCCATCGGCGTTTCGAGCGTACCGGTGGTCGCCATCACCGGCATGTTCATCGGCATGGTGCTGGCCGTCCAGGCCCACAGCCAGTTCGCCATGATGGGCCTGGCGACCCGCCTGGGGTCCGTCATCAACATTTCGCTGGTCAAGGAGCTGGGTCCGGTACTGGCCGCCACGATGCTCGCGGGCCGCGTCGGCTCGTCCATGGCGGCCGAACTGGGCACGATGCGCGTGACCGAGCAGATCGACGCCCTCTCGGCGCTGGGGACGAACCCGATCCATCAGCTCGCGGTCCCTCGATTTCTGGCCTGCGTGTTGCTGATTCCACTGTTGACGCTCATGGCGGACTTCATGGGGGTCATCGGCGGGGCAGTCGTCACGACTCAGATCCTCGGGGTCGATTCGTACCACTACTGGTATCACTCGCGCGAGTACGTCGGCGCCCTGGACCTGATGGCCGGAGTGTTCAAGAGCTACTTCTTTGGCGCGTCGATCGCGCTGATCAGTTGCCACCGGGGCTTCAACTCGAAGGCCGGGGCCGAGGGGGTGGGGCGGGCCGCCACCGAAGCGTTCGTCTACTCGTTCATCGCGATCCTGTTCGTCGACTTCTGCATCGGGATCGTCTGGAACAAGGCGTATACCATTCTCTGGCCGGAATCGGCGAACCTGTTATGACCGTCGCGAGCTTCGCCCAGGACCGGCCCGGTAACGCCGACCCGGTCATCGAGGTCGCCGGGGCCACGATGACGTTCCGGCAGCAGCACGTCCTGCGTCACATCGACCTGAACGTCGCGCGGGGCGAGACGCTCTGCATCATCGGCGAGAGCGGCTGCGGCAAGACCGTCATGCTCAAACTGATGATCGGCCTGCTGAGGCCGACCGTCGGGACGATCCGGTTCGATGGCCGTGACCTCGCCACGCTCGGCGAGGCGGAGTTGACCCGCACCCGGCTCCGGTTCGGCTTCCTGTTCCAGATGGCCGCCCTGTTCGACAGCCTCAGCATCCACGACAACGTCGCCTTCGGCCTCCGCGAGCACAATCTGTACGACAGCGCGACGATCGATCGGATCGTCGCCGAACGATTGCAGGAAGTCGGCCTGCCGCCCGGGATCGAACACAAGAAGCCGGCCGAGCTTTCCGGCGGCCAGCGCAAGCGGGTGGGCCTGGCCCGTGCCCTGGCGCTCGACCCGGAAGTCATGCTCTACGACGAGCCGACCACCGGGCTGGACCCCATCATGAGCGACGTGATCAACGAGCTGATCCTTCAGACCCAGCAGACCCAGCGCACCACCGGCATCGTCGTGACCCACGACATGAAGACGGTCACAGAAGGTGGCCGATCGGGTGGTGATGCTCTATCCGCTGGCTCGGCTGGGGCCGGGCGAGCCGCAGGTCATCTACGACGGCCCGCCCGAGGGCCTCGAATCGTGCGCCGACCCACGCGTTCACCAGTTCGTCAACGGAGAGGCCGGCGAGCGTCTCCGGGAGATGGCCGAGTTGCGAGAGGCTCAGTGATTCCCCCGATCGCGTCCTGGACCGACGTCGGAGTTGCCGAACGCCGTTTCCGAACCAACAATCCCACGTGTCGAGGGCCGGTTTCAGGGCCTCAACCCGATCCTGACACCGACGTTCGCCAATCCCCCGACTCCTCGGTTCCCGTTATCGGAAGAGGGCGCCCATGAACGAGCGCGTGATGCAGTTCCGGATCGGCATGTTCGTCATCGTCGCGGGCCTGGTCCTGACGATGCTGGTCGTCTGGTTCGGCGAGTCGCCCACGCTCTTCCGAGATCACGCCTTCCTGACCGTCAGCTACGATCAGGCGCCGGGAATCGCGGTCGGTGTCCCGGTACGAAAAAGCGGCATCCGGATCGGCGAGGTCGCGGACATCCGGTTCGACCGTCGTCCCGGTTCCTTCGACGGCGTGCTTGTCACCCTGTCGCTGGAGAAGAAGTACCCGCTCGCCGTCGGTTCCGTCCCGAGGCTCTCCCGGGCACTGATCGGCGACGTCTCGATCGACATGCTGCCCGGCTCCTCGGGAGGTGAGATGGCCCTCAGCCCCAGTCTCGCCGCGGCGATGAAGCCGGCCCGGATCGTCGAGGGGGTGGTGGCCCCCGACCCCGCCAATGCCCTGGCCGCCGCGACGACCGCGTTTGAACAAGCTGGGAGCACGCTCGAATCGATCGACAGCGCCGCGACGGCCATCACCGCCGTGGCCGAGAAGATCGACGAGGTCCCCGAACTGATCGCGGCCTGGCGCACGCGGGCGGAAAGATCAGCACATTAGCCGATAGCGTCGACCGCGTGATCGCCCAGAACGAGCCCGAGATCGGCCCGACGATCGCCAGCCTGCGAAATGCCGCCAACTCGATCAACTCCACGCTCGACGAACCGACCCGGCAGTCGATCCGAGCTTCGGCGGCCAACCTCGCCTCGGCAACCGATCGCCTCGACACGCTCGCCGAAGGACCTGGCGCCCCTGGTCGCCGACCTCGGCGCGGTCGCCGGCACCGCGCCGACGACCAACTTCGGCCAGACCTTCATGCGACTCAACCGGATCACCTTCGAGATCGGCCTGCTGACCGCCCAGCTCGCCGATCGATCCGGTCGCGGCCTCAACACCAACGGCTCGCTCCAGAAGCTGGTCACCAACGCCGAACTGTACGAAAACCTGTCACAGGCCTCGGTCTCGATTCGAGAACTGCTCAACGCGGCCCGTCCCCTGATGCGCAACCTGAACGATTTCGCGGAACGGATCTCCCGAGACCCGGCGATCATCGGTCGCGGCGTCCTCCAGCGCTGAGGACCGACCCCCGGCCAGAGTGCAGCCACGGCCAGAAACCCCGACGGCCGGACCGCCAGGGCCCTTGCCCTCGCGGTTCGGCCATCGTGCGTCTTCTCCATGCTGGTGGAACCGACGGTCGGAGGATAAACTGTTCGGAGAGCGTCAGCGCCCTTGCGTTGCCCGATCATGGGTGGTTCACCGAGGAGTTCCTCCGACCGTACCCCGATCTGCGACCAGAACAGGTCGACGACGACCTGCCGCCCTTCTACGACCATCACGAACCCCTGGTCAAGGCGACGCACAACACGGCCCCCGCGACGCAGCGGGAATCGGCAAGCCAGCCGCTCCATGGTTCAGAACTCCTTGCTCGCGACCTGGACCGCCGGACCATCCTATGATTAAAGTCGATATTCGTTATCTCTGCGTTTCCGATTCAGTGTGATCCAGTGGCCGCGGCCCGAGACTCGAAGGTTCGAGATCCTCACGGAGCATGGTCTGATGTTCCTCGCGTCGATCTTGCATGGAGTTTTCAAGCGACTCTGTCTGGAACATGTGTCGCGATGTCGCCAGAATCAGTGCTGGTCGGAACCCGGCTGGTTTCGGCTGGCCTGCCGGATGGAGGCCTCGCTGAGAAGCGCACGGGGACGAGTCGTTCTCGACTCGATGGTGTTCCTCGTCCTGATTCTGGCAGTCGTCGGGTTCGCGAGGTGGCCATTCGCGGCCCCGATTTCGAGCCCGGGCACGAGATCGATCGGGGACGTCTCGGGAACACCGAGCGCCGCATCGCGCCGACGAGTCCTTCGAGACGTTAACCGGCAGCGTCTTCAACGTGTCCCACCCCGATCCCTTGGCCCCATTGCTGCTGCGGAGGCTGGAACTCCCCGACTTCCCGGGGGCCTACGCGGTCTGGGGCGCGACCGGACGCGATCCGAATGGGCATATCTGGATCGGCGTCTCGGCGTCCGGGGTCCCGATCCCCTCGTGCCATTTGCTGGAGTACATCCCGGAGTCGGATCGTGTCGTCGACCGTGGAGACGCGGTGACGGAACTCGAACGGGCCGGCCTTCTCCGTCCGGGCGAAGGCCAGATGAAGATTCACTCGAAGATCATCCCGGGACCGAGACGGATACCTGTACTTCGCCTCGATGGATGAACAGGGCGAGGCGACCGACGGAAGCCGTTTGCCGACCTGGGGCTCGCACCTCTGGCGAATTCGTTACGAGGGCGGGGGATGGGAACACCTGCTCGCGGTGCCGGAGGCCCTGATCGCGGTTTCCGGGGTCGGCCGGTACATCTACGCGCTCGGGTACTTCGACCACGTCCTGTACCAGTACGACACGGAGAACGGTCAGGTCCGGTCCACCCACGTCGGTGCCGCGGGGGGGCACATCTCCCGGAACTTCCTGTCGGATGAGCGGGGCCATGCGTACGTCAGCCGGCTCAGAACGATCGGCAATGCGACCGAGAGCCTGGAAACCACCCTGGTCGAATTCGACGAGACGCTCCACGAAGTCGCGGAAACACCGATCGACCACTATACCCAGACCCTCGACGATGACTCCCACGGCATCACCGGCATCGCCTATCTCGAGGACCATTCGATGGTCTTTGCCACCGACCAGGGCTATCTATACCGGATCGAGCCACGGCGCGATGGGCCGTCGTCGGTCGAGCCCCTCGGCTTCCTCAACCCGGCCGGAGAATGCTACGCGCCTTCCCTGTTCGCGGAGAACGGAGGCGACCGCGTGGAGGGTGCCACGAGTCGGACCGTCGCCGGTCAAACGCTCCTGGAATGGAACAGCTTCGACCTCAAGACAAGGTCGTCCGAGGCGCGGCCCCTGCCTCCCGTGATCGTCGCCGGCGAGATTCTCAGGAACGTCGCGTTATACGGCTCAATCACGCGCGACGATATCGGTCGTTATTACCTGGCTGGCGTGTATACGGACGGGGGCCGCTCTCGTCCAATCGTGGTGAAGCTGAATCAGTTGGGAGGTAAGCGAACCACCCGAACCGGTTCGGGCTTCATCCGAGAATGCCGCTTCCTCCGCGGACTGAGCCCTCACGACCCGCGTGGCGGAGCCGGAACCGGAGGCCGGGCGAGCCCGATCGGTGCGGGAAAACTGTCGGGAACCGTTTCTTGACCTGGTGGCGTGGACTGCGACAATAGCGCGGAACAGGCCGCGGCCGGGCCAGAATCGAGTTGTTGGCGCAGAACCATGGCGGAACCCGCACCGGAGATTGGTACTGGTGTTTCGAACCATTGCGTTCCTGACGGGCCTTCTGGCTCCCTTCCTCCCGACTGGTATCTGCCATGGGGCCGCTCCTCCCAACCTGGTCGTGATCTTTGTGGATGACCTGGGCGCGGGAGAACTGGGGTGCTATGGGCATCCGTCGCATCGCACCCCGAACGTTGATCAGTTGGCCCGGGAAGGCATGCGGTTCCAGACCTGTTACGCCACGCCGATTTGTTCGCCGTCGCGCGTCTTGCTCATGACGGGCCGCTACGGCTTCCGTACCGGTTGGTATAACTTCACTGGCCGACCCGGGTCGCCCACGCGCGAGAATCCCGGCTACGACCTGGGAACGGCCGAAACCACCTTCGCCCACATCCTGAAGCAGCGGGGCTACGTCACCGGACTGGCCGGCCGTTGGCTGGAATGGGGGAACGAGCACCTGCAGATTCCCCGCGCCGGCTTCGACGAGTCCATGATCTGGGCGATTCACGGCGACAAGCTTCCCCCCGGCGTCACGCACACCGGCGCCTGGGAGAACGAGAAGGCTGCCGTCACGGCACGCTACTGGCATCCCTGCCTGATTCACGACGGCAAATACGTTCCGACCACGCCCGACGATTACGGCCCGGATCGGATCAACGAGTTCTGTCGCGCCTTCATCCGCCGCCACCGCGACCGGCCATTCCTGCTTTTTTATCCCATGATCCTGGTTCATGACCCCCATGACCCCGTCCCCGACCTCCAGCATCCAGGAGAGAAGAAGGCTGGGAACCTGCGGTCGTTGGTGGAGTACATGGATCATCTGGTCGGGCAGTTGCTCACGGAACTCGACGAGTCGGGTGTGCGCCAAAATACGGTCGTCATTTTCGCCGGCGACAACGGCACCTTGAACGCCGGCAAGGCCACCGCCACGGAGTAAGGGCGCACGCGTCCCGTTCATCGTCAGCGGTCCGGGGCGGGTGAAGCCCGGCGTGGTCAGCGAGGCGTTGACGGACCTGAGCGACGTATTCCCGACGTTGATCGAGTTGTCTGGTGCCTCTCGGCCCGAGAACCTCCGCATCGACGGGCGTAGCCTCGTCCCGACCCTGTCCGGCGAGCCGGGCGTGCATCGCGACTGGATCTTCAGCTATCTCCACGACATGCGCATCCTGCGGGACAGGCGTTGGCTGCTGGAGGGGGATGGGCGGTTCTTTGACTGTGGCGACAGCCGCACAGGCGACGGTTACAAGGACGTCACCGACTCCCCGGATCCCGAGGTTCAGGCCGCGCACGGCGCTTTGAGGAGATCCTGCGAGGACTGCCCGCTCCCTCGCTGGAACCTGACCCTTACCTCGAAAGACAAAAGACGCGGGTCCCTCTCCTCCGGAGTCGAGGATCGGAAAGGGAATTGCCGTAACCCCTGCAGCGGCGAGGCCGGGGCCGGCCTCCCGGGCGTCGAGTTGGGTCCGTTCGGCAAATCGGGTGCGAGAAAGGTGTCGAGAACCGTCTATTAACCCGAACAGACCTCTGACAATTGTCGATATTCGTTCCGTCCCCTTTTTTCCTCTTCCCTTTTTCCTCTCCTTTTTCCCTCTCGTCCCCTTTTTCCTCTCGCTACTCTTTGCCCCGGCCACCTCCCGCCTCACTTCGGCGGATGCTCCTTGATATGCATCCCCAGCCGGTAAGCAATCTCACGGCCGGTCCTATAGCCTCTTGCCCATGTCTCGCTGACCCCGAAGGGACCGATATCGATATCTCCTATCGGTCCAGTATCATGGATGCCGTCGGTCAGCCCGTCCCAGTATGCTCCGTCGTTGTCGAACCCAGTCATCAAACTCTTGCGTCCCTTCGGGCATCAGTTTGTTCATGTAATGGCAGAACAGTGCTGTGATTGGATGAATCCGCACGATGTTGTTATTGGCAATTTCGTACCAATCGACCCGTGCCGGTTTCCAGGTTGGATGTGCATCGAATGCCCTGATGACCTCCTCTGGGTCGATAGGCTCTTCGCTCAGGCACAGGTCGCTCAGGTTCGGGAGCATCGACGTCTGAGTCAAGCATCTCCGCAGTCACGGCAGCGTCCTGGGGCTTGACTTCTTGCTGTAGCCAACCGAAGAGCCACCTAAGCACCGACAAGCCCCCGCCGCCTAACGTTGGAATTCAGCGGCCGGCGAAGCCGATCCGCTGCAATGAGAGGTTAGGCGTCCTGTGCGTTGAGTGGAAGTGGAGGAGCCAGACCCACCTCCAGCCCCTCCGACCATGCCTTGGCCTGAGCCCACATCTTTGAAGCCTTCCGGCGGGTGATCGCCGTGTTGGTATCCCAACAGCCCGGCCTGTGGTGATCCCCAGTGTTCATGGGGTGTTTGGGCGGGAGGACAAAATGGCTTTCAAGGGCCACCTCCTTCCGAGAAGCCTACCCGAAGCGGTACATGGCGATGCCCATCGGCATCAGAATGGGGCAACGACCCGCGTCGGACGGCTCCGTGAGAGGTCGTTCGTTGGCGCGACCGGAATCTTAAGACCAGAAAAAGGGGACATATCAAATATCGACAATTGCCAGAGGCTAGCTTGGCGCCTGGAGCTGTCCGGGCCCGGTTATTTTGGTCCCGGGCCGATCGAGATCCTCAAACGGCGCCCGTCCGGCGCGGAACGGGAAAGGGGACGGAACGAACATCGACAATTGTCAGCGATCGGCTTGGCACCTGGAGCTGTCCGGGCCCGGTTGTCTTGGCCTAGGGCCGATCGAGGTCCTCAACGGGTGCCCGTCCGGCGTGTCAGATCGCGGGCGAACCGCTCGACGGCTGACAGCAACTCGTCGTCCTCGATGTCCCAGAACGATCGACCGGTGGAGTCTTCGCCCAGCATCCCGACGGTCGCCAGGATCTGGCCGAGCCGCATCTCGGGGCAGAGACGGCGGATTTCGTCTAACCGATGCAGAACGTCGGATTGTCGATCGAGGTCGATCATAACCTGTCTCCGACCCTGGGGTTCTGAGCGCGAGGTTGGCGAAGCGATCCGATCACCTCGACCCGGATCTTTGTGCCGGGGGCAAGCTTGGCGATCCGGGTCGGCGTGTGGCCCCGTTGATGATCTCGAGCACGCCATCCGATCCCTCGTAGACCCATACCGGGGGCATGCCGTCGGTGGAGTTGCCGAAGCGTGCGACCTGGCGCTGAAGTTTGTAAGGATCGGCCCCCGACAGACGCGACGGGGGCAGCCGCAATTCGGCCGGATCGACATCGCGCAAGTCAGCCGCCATGAGGTAATGATACACAACGGTCGAATGGCAAGGTAGTTCCGACTCGCCTGGTAAGTGGGTTCTGGTCAAGCCGGGGGCGAAGCCGTTACGCTATGAGGCCCCGATGATGGGGGCCCTTGCGCGGACTTCGACACCCGGAATGCTCATGAGCCCCATCGACCTTGGCGTGATCGTCGCCTACATCCTGGGTTGCACGCTGCTGGGGGTGCGGCTGGGGCGGAAGACGACGGGGCTGGAGGGGTACTTCCTGGGCGACCGGGGGATCCCGGCCTGGGCGGTGATGATCTCGATCGTGGCGACCGAGACGAGCACGGCGACGTTCCTGAGCGTTCCCGGCGTCGCCTACAAGGGCGACTTCACCTATCTCCAGCTTGCGTTCGGTTACCTGCTGGGGCGGGTGATCGTCGCGTTCGTGCTGCTGCCGTCGTACTTCAAGCGGGAGATCTTCACCGCCTACCAGGTGCTGAACCGTCGGTTCGGCGGGGCGACCCAGACGACGGCCTCGGTGCTGTTCCTGATCACCCGGACGCTCGGCGACGGGCTGCGGCTGTTCCTGGCCGCGAAGGTGCTCCAGCAGCTTTATCTGGCCGCATCCGGCCAGGTCGAGCGCGCAGGACGTGGCCTGGGTGCTGCCGGCGGCGATCGTCGCCGTCGGGCTGGCGACGATCGTTTACACCTACCTCGGCGGGATGAAGGCGGTCATCTGGACCGACGTCATCCAGTTCTTCGTCTACATGGTCGGGGCGCTGTGCTGCGCTGGCGATCCTCGTCAGCAAGATGCCCGGCGGCTGGGAGGCGATCGCGGAGCAGGGGAGCGCCGCCGGCAAGTTCCGGCTGTTCGACTTCGCGCTCGACCTCACGAAGACCGTACACCTTCTGGGCCGGGCGTGCTCGGCGGCATGGTCCTGAACACGGCGACGCACGGCGCCGACCAGTTGATGGTCCAGCGCTACCTGTCGGCCCGGTCGCAGCGTCAGGCGGCCGGGGCCCTGATCGCCAGCGGCGTGGTCGTGCTGGCCCAGTTCGCGCTGTTCCTGCTGATCGGCGTCGGCCTGTGGGCCTTCTACCAGGCGCATCCCGCCGTCCTGCCGGGCGGCCGGGGGCTGAAGTCGGACGAGGAGTTCGTCTACTTCATCGTCAACTACCTGCCGGTCGGCCTGCTCGGGCTGGTCATCGCGGCGATCTTCTCGGCGGCGATGAGCACGCTCTCCGGCTCGCTGAACGCCTCGGCCTCCGCGACCGTCAACGACCTCTGCCGCCCGTTGATGCCGAACGCCGACGAGCGGACGCTCCTGCGGCTCTCGAAGGTGCTGACGGGCGTCTGGGGACTGGCGCAGATGGGGGTGGCCTTCGCGGCGATCCGGCTCCAGGACAACGTCGTCAACAACGCCCTGGCGATCGCCTCGTTCGTCACCGGGATCATCCTCGGCCTGTTCCTGCTGGGCGTCCTGACCCGCCGCGTCGGCCAGGCGGCGGCCCTGACCGGCCTGGTCGTCGGGCTGGCGGTCGTCTCGTACGTCGCCCTGGCGCCGAAGCTACCCGAGCCGTACCGGTCCTCCGTCTACCCGTTCGCGGACGCCCTGGCCTGGCCCTGGTACGCCCTGGTCGGCTCGTCGACGGTCTTCGCTGTCGGTCTGCTAGCGAGCCTGGTTCGGCCGGCCCCCACCGATTCCATTCCGTCCTCCGAGGACACCGACACATGACCCGCCTGGCCGCGCTGGCGACCGTATTCCTTTGCTTCATCACGACTTGCGGGCTCGCCGATGCCCTTCCAGACGTGGCCCCCGGGGTCGTCGGGCTCGATGCCTCCCGACTGGCCGAGATCGACCCGGTGGTGTCCCGCGCGATCGAGGCGGGCCAGATCCCCGGCGCGGTCGTGCTCGTCGGCCGTCACGGCCGGATCGCCTATGCGACGCCGTTCGGGCAACGGGCCGTCGAGCCCGACGGCGAGCCGATGACCCGCGACACGATCTTCGACATGGCCTCGCTGACCAAGCCGCTCGCCACGGCCACCTCGGTCATGAAACTGGTCGAGGAGGGCAAGATCGCGCTCGACGACCCGATCTCCAAACACCTGCCGGAGTTCGACAACCACGGCAAGGGGGCGATCACCGTCGAGCAGCTCCTCCGACACCGCGCCGGGCTGATCCCCGACAACTCGATCGGCGACTATGCCGACGGCCCCGACGCCGCCTGGGAAAACCTGGCGAACCTCGACCTGGTCGGTCCTCCCGGCGCGAAGTTCCGCTACTCCGATGTCGGCTTCCTGATCCTCGGCCGGCTCGTCGAGCGAGTCTCCGGCCATTCCCTCGACGAGTACGCCGAGACACACGTTTTCGAACCCCTGGGGATGGACGACACCCGGTTTCGCCCGCTCGATGACGATACCGACGAGGCCGACGACTCGCTCGACCGCATCGCGCCGACGGAACGATCCGAAGGGAGGATGCTAAGGGGCGTCGTCCACGACCCGAGGTCCCGGCGCCTGGGCGGGGTCGCCGGCCACGCCGGGCTGTTCAGCACCGCCGACGACGTGGCGCTCTATGCCCAGATGCTCCTCAACGAGGGGGTGGGTCGAGAACGAACGCGCGCATCCTGAACCCGGCCACGGTGCGGGCGATGATCGACCCCGGCGACACGCCGGAAGGGCGAGCGGCGCGGGCTCGGCTGGGACGTCGCCACCGGCTACAGCTCCCCGCGCGGCCACCGGTTCGGCCCCCGCAGCTTCGGCCACACCGGCTTCACCGGCACCAGCCTCTGGGTCGATCCCGAGACCGACACCTTCGTCATCCTGCTCACCAGCCGGCTGCACCCGAAGGGGGACCAGCCGTCGCCGATCGCCCTGCGACGCGAGCTCGCCACGATCGTCGCCGCGGCCATCACCGACACCCCGGTCGCGGCCGACGATCCCGTCCATCAGGTCGACTGCGGTATCGACGTGCTGGTCAAGCGCAAGTTCGAACCGCTCAAGGGGAAGCGTGTCGGACTGGTTACGAACCACACCGGCCGGGCGCGCGACGGCCGCTCCACCATCGACGTGCTGCACGAGGCCCCCGAGGTCGAGCTGGTCGCGCTGTTCAGCCCCGAGCACGGCATCCGCGGCCTGGTCGACGCGAAGGTCGGCGACTCCGTCGACGAGGCCACCGGCCTGCCGATCTTCAGCCTCTACGGCGGCGAACCGCAAGCCGACGCCCGAGATGCTCGACGGCGTCGAGGTGCTGGTCTTCGACATCCAGGACATCGGCGCCCGGTTCTACACCTACATCAGCACGCTCGGCCTGGCGATGGAGGCCGCCAAGCGAGCAGGGCATCCCGATCGTCGTCCTCGACCGCCCGAACCCGATCGGCGGCGTCGCGGTTTCCGGCCCGGTCCGGGACGACGAGTTCGAGTCCTTCATCGCCCACCACGCCCTGCCCGTGCGGCACGGGATGACCGTTGGCGAACTCGCAACCCTTTTCAACGCCGAGAGAAAGATCGACGCCGACCTGACGGTCATCCCCTGCGAGGGCTGGCGACGGGGCGACCTGTACGACCAGACCGGCCTGCTCTGGGTCAACCCGTCCCCCAACATGCGGAGCCTGACCGAAGCCCTGCTGTACCCGGGCGTCGGCCTGCTGGAATCGACGAACCTCGCCACCGGCCGCGGCACCGACACCCCCTTCGAGCGCGTCGGCGCCCCCTGGATCGACCCGGTGGCGTTCTCGAACGCCCTCAACGCGAGGGGGCTGCCGGGCGTCCGGTTCACGCCGATCCGCTTTTCACCAACAGAGCGCCAGTACAAGGGCGAGGATTGCGGGGGCGTCTACCATCGCCATCACCGACCGAAACCAGCTCGATCCGCTGGAACTTGGCCTCGGACTGGCGGTTACGCTCCACAAGCTCTATCCCGAACAGTGGCAACCAAAGGGCTTCCTCCGCATGCTCGCCGATCACGCCGCGTATGAGGCGCTGATCGACGGCCAGGACATCGAGGCGATCCGGGCCACCTGGCAGGACGAGCTTGACAGGTTCCGGGAAATCCGCTCCATGTACTTGCTGTATGAGTGATTGCGCCCGCTCTTCTCTCCTCGGAGAGCGGTCTCCGACAACACCAACAGATTGATTCAGACGGCCGCCCTCCATGTGAGCCCCACCGATGAGGCAACTGCCGATCTGGCCTTACCTGTTGCTGTGCCTGATCTTCCTGCGTCCGGCCGAGGTCTATCGGCAGAGTCAGGCGGACCTGCCGCCCGATCCCGAGTCGGCACCCAACATCCTCATCCTGATCGGTGACGACCATGCCGCCGGCCTGCTCGGCATCGACGGCGACCCCCGACAGGCCACGCCCCGGCTCGATGCGCTTGCGCGACAAGGGGTTCGGTTCGATCGGGCTTTCTGTCAGGCCCCCATCTGCACGGCCAGCCGTCAGTCGTTCCTGACCGGCCGTTACCCCCATGCCGTCGGCGTGACGCGGCTCCTGACCCCTCTCCCCGAGGCGACCATCACCCTGGCCGACTGGTTCGGCGAGTTCGGATACAACACCGGCGCTGTTGGGAAGATGCATTTCAACAGCGACTTATCCCACGGTTTCAATGTCCGGGTCGATACCGCCGACTACCGCCGCTGGCTGCGAGCCCACCCGCCGGAGGGCGGCGACCACCGGCGCCCCTGGCGGCCGTTCCAGGACCCGGCACCCGTCTGGCTCAACGCCGCCAACCGCGATTGCGGCCTCCCGGGCCCCGCCACCGAGGCAACCTTCCTGACCGAACGGGCCTGTGAGTTCATCCGGCAGAACGCGGACCGGCCGTTCCTGCTCGTCGTCGGCTTCCCCCAGCCGCACGCGCCGTTCGACTATCCCCGGCGTGATGGACCGCGCCGGTTCCAGGCCGAGCAGTTCACGGCGCCGCCGATGACCGACGCGGATCGACGGCGAACAGCCGCGGGTCTTCCGAGACTCACCCCGGCGCAGTCCCGCGGCATCCAGGCCGCCTATTTCAACGCCCTGTCCTACCTCGACGAACAGGTCGGCCGCGTCCTTGATGCCCTGGACGCAACCGGGCTGGCCGACGACACGATCGTCGTCTACTGGGGAGACAACGGCTACTTCCTCGGCCAGCGCGGGCGGTTTGAGAAGCACGAAATGGACGAGCCCGCCGTTCGCGTTCCGCTGATCGTCCGGTTGGCCGGGCCAGACTTCGGCAGGCACCCGGCGAACGGAACTCGTCGAGATGGTCGACCTCTTCCCGACCCTCACCGCGCTGTGCGGCCTCGACAACCCGCCCGACCTCCACGGTCGCAGCCTTGTGCCCCTCCTCGAAGATGAGCCGGGGGCCACGGGGCGGACCTTTGCCTTCAGCGAGTACAGCGAGAACGAGGAGGCGATGATCCGCTCCGATCGTTACAAGCTGATCGTCGGCAACGGGAGGAAGGCGCGCCGCGACGGCTACGCCAGCGGTGCTCCGGCGCCCGGTCCCTACGAGCGGTTCCACGACCTCGAGAACGACCCCGATGAACTGATCGACCTCAGCGGCGTTCCCGAGCACGCCCAGCGTCTGGCGGCCTACCGGCACGCCCTCTTCCAACGGCTCACGGCGACCCGTAAGGGACAGGCTCAGGTTCCTCCCGGGCTCTCCGAGCGCGAGGCCATCGCCTGGTCGCTCGTTCCTCGCGATCGCCCACGCGACCGTTGAGCCGTCGTCGCGACCTCCGGTCCATGCCGATCGCGACTCCATACATGCAAAGCATCAGGACGAAGCCGGCCACGCTCAGATCCTTGCCGATTTGAAGGCTGGCCGGTCGGAAGCGGAACCGAACGCGGTGGTTTCCCGGGGCCACAACGCAGCCGAGGAAGTCGCCGTAGGTGCGCACGATCGGGACCTCTCGACCATCAATCCGCGCCTCCCAGCCCGGATGATAACGCTCGGCCAGCACCAGAAGCTGTCGCTCCGGTGTCACGGTTCTCAAGGCGATGTCGCCGGGACGGTCCTTGACCAGTTCGGCGATGCCCGATGGACCTTCCAGGGGCGGGACCGGCTCGGAGACCAGGGCGGTCGTGGCCACGTCGGTTTGTGCGATCTCCCGCCCCGGGTCGAGACTGACGACCGCCCGGCTGACCATCCGCGCACGAGGGAGCGGGGCCGGAAGGGGCCGCCACGTTCGATGGAGCGGGGGCTCTGAAACCCAACGGGCACCGGCCACGCGCAGGGCGGCCGGGGTTTCATAGTTCAAGGCACCACGGGGGGCCAGGGACGCATACCCTCCAAGGACCTTGAATCCGGCCGCCACGAGTGTGTCATCATGGCTCTGGAGCAAGGTTCCTTCTGGCGCCAGGGGTGCCCGGGACCGCACCGCGTTCACGAACGCCTCGACTGGCACCGTCCTGAGCTGATTGGTGTACGAGAGCGTGTAGAACGCCAGGTCGGCCGCGGCGAAGAGGCCCAGCGCCGCCGCCGCGGTTCGAGATCCCCGCGCCGCGAGGATGACCAGCAGCGTCGCGGACGACACCAGGGCCGCCCCGGCGACCATGCGAACGTCGGTGGCCATCACGTCCCGGAGGAACCGCTCCGGAGCCACCCACGAGCCGAGCCCGGCGACGATCACCACCAGGGCCGCGGCCATCGGCACGACAAGCAGGCCCCGCAAGAACGACCTCGATAGCCCCGCCCGCCGATCGGCATGGGACGTCAGGTCCGCATAGGCCAGCGCCACGAGAACCGCCACGCAGACGTTCAGAATGCAGACCGCCCGCGCCGGGACGCGGAACAGGCCGAACGTCGGCAGCTTCACCAACCAGGGGTAGAAGGGCAGGGCGTCCCCGATGGCCAGCATGAGGGCGCCGGCACTCATCGCCAGACACCACCAGGCCAGCGGCCGTTGTTGCGTTTCGAGTGCGCGGCTCCGCAAGACCAGCCACACCAGCAGCGCGGCCATCGACGCCCCGGCGTAGAGGCCGAACTCCTGCGATTGCCAGTCGAGGGGCGAGTCGGCGGGTGGCGTCGAGATCCCCGCGAGTTCGGTCCCTGGCGCGACCACTCGCGACTCGTAGAGGTACGGGGCCAGCGGCTGAACGATGACGTTCGCGACCGGCAGCGACCCGAAGGCCAGGAACTCGGGGGTTGGGTCCGCTCGATACGAACCCCCGGCCACGTCCCAGGTGGGTAGGAGTTGCACCGCGCCCCCAAGGACGCCGAACCCGACAGCAAGGGCCAGAACCGGTAGTCGACGCCTCGCGATGGGTTCCGTCACCAGCAGGAACCCCAGGTAACCAACCTCCGCCATCCCCGAATACCACAGGAACTGGGGATGAGCGTGGAGGAGTTGCGAGGAGGTCAACAACCCGAGCCCCAGGCCCCAGAATGCCCGTCGCCTCGCGTTGCCCTCCCGGACCACGCCGTCAATGGCCGCCAGCAACCAGGGGATGTGAGCCACCGGAGCGACGATGTTCGGATGGAGGAAATGGACGACGTTGAACCCGCCGAACGCGAAGGTCATCCCGCCGAACAGGGCCGCGTCACGCGCCAGTCCGCGACGACGCAGGAAGACCACCATGCCGGCCAGGCCAGCACGTCGTTGGCGAGCAGTTCCAGGTTCAACGCGGTCGCGAGTGACAGGTTCCCGTAGAGCAGCCAGTGCAGGGGATGGTACATCCCGAGCTGGCCTTCGCCTTGCAAGTAGAAACCGCCGAACAGGTTCGGGGACCAGTCGAACCGATCTACGGCCTCCAGGCAGCGGGCGTAGAAGTGACGGAGCGGGACATGATACCCACCCAGGTCGCCGAGGATGGGCACCCGGCCCCGAAGCAGAGGATAGCTCTTGCCGACGAGCAGCAGCAGGACCGCGACTATCAGCAACCGTCGTCGCAGCCGCCCACCCGAGGTCTCTTCCATGACGCGCGGCCTCCCTGCCCATCACGCCCCGCTCTCGATCCTCGTCCCCAGCCAGGGAACCGCGACGCGGGCCGACCGAACATAACGCCCCGGCGGCACCCGCGACGCCAGCGCGTCGCGGGGATCGCGCAACGCGATCGCCTGGCCCGGATCGCGGGGCGTCGCACTGTAGGACGCCGGGCGATCCGGGTCAACGCGAGAGTGATCGGTCGTCAGGAACGCCCCGTCAAGGCGTTCAGGACGAGCATCTCGAGTTGCTCGTACTGCCGGTTGCGACGGAATTCCTCGACCCGGGCCATGTCGACGCCCCGGACGATGTCGAGCAGGCGGAGGAACATCGTGCGGGAGTGGGCGAGGTGGAACATCGACTCTTCGAGCGTTGTGGTCCGCATCGCCTTGACGTCCAGGCCGACGCACTCGCCATCCCGGCCGTAGCCGTTCTTTTCCAGCACCCAGACCTGGTCGAACGCTCGGCGCAGGTCGGCGGAGCCGAACACCTTGTCCTGGTCGTACTTCAGGCCGTTCTGGTCGTTGAGGTGGACGCTCCAGAGCTTGCCGTGCCAGAGGGCATAGGCCATGTCGTCGGCCGGGTCGAGGCCGGCCAGGATCGAGTGGGCACTCTCGATCAGCACCCCCGAGCGGGACGGGTCGACAGTCCGGTAGCAGAGGCCGACCATGTGGCCGACCGTCGGCAGGTACGCCTGGTCCATCGGCTCGTTCGGCTTGGCCTCGCCAAGGATGCGGGCCTCGGGGTCGTGCTCCAGGATCAGGTTCCAGGCGTCGAGGATACGACCGACGGCCGTGACGGCGTCCTTGGCCTCGCGGATGTAGGTCCCCTCGCGGGCCAGCCAGAGGACGATGTTCTGCGTGCCGATCTCGCGGGCGATGTCCACGGCGCGGCGGGTGCGGTCCAGGGCGTATCGGCGGTCGGCTTCGCTGTTCGCGGTGTAGCCGCCGTCGATCGTCCGCGGGTCTTCCCAGAGCCGAGGAGCGACGAACTCGGCCTCGAGCCCCTCGCCGTCGAGGATCTTCTTGAGCCCGGCCACACCCTTTTTGGTCGCCTCCCAGTCGAGGTCGGCGGGCACGATGTCATCGTCGTGGAACTGGACGACGTCGAAGCCGAGTTCCTTGTACGCCTTCAACTTCCGCCCGAACTCGACCTCGTTCCTCGCCGGCGGGCCGAACGGGTCGGCCCCGGGGTGAATGTTCCAGGGGCCGAACGAGAATCGATACTTGGTCGGAGCGTCTCCGCTGGCCATAATGTCTCTTGCTCCTCGGGTCGTTGTGACGATGTCGATGGAATCGTCTCGTCGGAATGGTCTGACGGTCCCCGGCCCAAACTAGCGAACCGCGGCGGTTTTTGCTTCAATTTTCCCTGGGACGGGCGAGAACCTCGTCGAGTTGACGCCTGGGAACAGGAGGGCGGCGTGCGACTCTGGCACTGGCTCCTCTTCGTGTGGCTGACTCGCCACGCTCTTCGCGGTCGCCCGATCGCCGATGGGCCGGGTGGCGATCGTCGTGTTCACCACCGGGCTGATCGAGATCGTGCTGGCCACGACCGCGATCATGACCCTGTTCCAGACCGTCGGCGCCATCGGCGAGGCCCGCCGCATCACCGCGTACGCCGAGGCGGTCCTCGCCACCGCCACCGTCCTGACCGTCGCCTCGATCACCATGAACGCCGTCCTCACGGTCGGCGTGCGACTGGCCCAACTGGCGATCCCATGAGTGAGCCGCCCGTTGACGGGTTGATCCGGCCTGGCAGGGGAGGCCACGCCTCCGGTAATTTGGGGAGAAATCACGACCCGGGTTCCGAAGGAATGCTTGCCGATGAGCGCGACGACGTACGAGCCACGAGACCTTCCCCCATCGCTGGCTCCCGGCCGAGCTGGAGTTGAAGACCTGGGAGCAGATCGAACCCTGGTACCGCACGCTGCTCGATCGGCCCATCGACTCCGCCGAAAGTCTTGAGGCGTGGCTCCTGGACGTCGGCGAGCTCGACTCGGCCGTCTGCGCAGGAAGGCGTCCGGCGCTACATCGCGATGACCTGCCAGACCGACGACCCCGAGCGAGAGGCGGCCTACCTGGAGTTCGTCCGCGAGATCGAGCCCCGCCTGAAGCCGTTGCAGAACGCGCTACGATCGCGCTACCTCGATTCGCCCTACCGCGAGGCCCTGCCCGCGGCTCGTTACGACGTCTTCGACCGGGCCCAGAAGAACCGTCGCGACCTCTTCCGCGAGGCGAACATCCCCCGAGAGACCGAGCTGGCCGAGCTGGGGCAGAAGTTATCAGAAGATCATCGGCGCGATGACCGTCGAGTTTCAGGGCCGCGAGCGGACCCTCGCCCAGATGTCCCCGTTCCTGGAGGAGACCGACCGGAACATCCGCCAGCAGGCCTGGGAACTGGTCTGCGAACCGTCGGCTGAGCCGACCGGGACGCCCTCGACGCCCTGTTCGACCGGATGTGCGACGCTGCGCTCGCAGATCGCGCGTGAGGCCGGTTTCGACGGCTACACCGACCTACGCCTACCGCAACCGCGAACGGTTCGACTACGGCCCGGAGAACGTGGCTCGGTTCCGCGACGCCATCGAACGCGTCGTCGTCCCGCTGGCCCGGGAGATTCAGGAGCAGCGGACGCGAGACATGGGCCTGGAGGCGCCTCCGCCCCTGGGACCTGGCCGTCGACCCGCTGGGACGGCCACCGCTGCGGCCGTTCACGGACGCCAACCAGCTCGCCTCGGGACGCGTGCGATCTTCGACCGGGTCGACCCGGAGCTCGGCGCCCAGTTCGCCTACCTCCACGAGCACGACCTGCTCGACCTGGCCAACCGCAAGGGCAAGGCCCCGGGCGGGTATCAGACGACCCTGGAAGACGATCGGCTTGCCGTTCATCTTCATGAACGCCGTGGGCGTCGACGGCGACCTCCGGACCCTGCTCCACGAAGGGGGCCACGCGTTCCACACCCTCGCCAGCCGCGCCGAGCCGCTGGCCGCCTACCGCGAGCCCCCGATCGAGTTCTGCGAGGTCGCCTCGATGGCCATGGAGCTCCTCGGGGCGCGCGACACGACGGTCTTCTACGGCCCGGCCGACGCCGACCGCTCGTACCGGCAACTGCTCGAAGGGATCGTCCTGATCCTACCCTGGATCGCCACGGTCGACGCCTTCCAGCACTGGATCTACGACCATCCGGGCCACACCCGCGAGGAGCGCCGGGGCGCCTGGAACGATCTGCTCGACCGCTTCGAGGGGTCCGTGGACTGGTCGGGCTACGAGGAAGCGCGGGCCAGCTCCTGGCACCGCCAGCTGCACATCTTCCTGTACCCGTTCTACTACATCGAGTACGGCATCGCGCAGCTCGGGGCCTTGCAGGTCTGGCGGAAGTCGCTTGAAAACCGCGGCGGGGCGATCGCTGCGTATCGTCGGGGACTGGCCCTGGGCGGGTCGAAACCACTCCCGGAATTGTTCGACGGGGCCGGAATCCACTTTGACTTCACCGAGGCGACCCTGAAGCCGCTGATGGAGGCGATCCGCGACGAGCTGTCCCAGCTCGAGCCCTGAGCAATCGGTCGCGATGCGATTCCCTCGTGATCGGTCGGCATGGCATCCCGACGGCGAGGGAATCGACCAGTTTTCCGCTCGCTGGGTGCCCACGACCGGACGGTTCGTCAGCCCTTCTCGGTCGAGGGTGTGAGCGGCGGGACCGTGGGCAACGCCTGGCCCTGACCGAGGTAGACCCGGCTCAGCAAGATCAACTCGTCCCCCTTCTTCAAGGCGCCGGCCTCATTGCCGATGGGGTTCAGGATCATGGTTTCGCCCCGCTGGATTCCCATCAGCAGCGCGGAGCGCCGATCGTCTCGGTGCCGCAGGAACATGCTGGAGACTTCCACGAAGTCGCGTCCAACCAGTTCGTCGGGCAGGTCCATGACGTAGAGTTCGTTGGCGTCGCGGCCGACGGTCAGCATCTCCTGGTAGACTTTCGTCATGCCGTGATACAGAGCCGCTCGCGCCAGCAAGCGGAGCCCCAACTCGTCCGAGGAGATGATCTCGTCGGCCCCCGACTTCATGAGATGGTGTCGAAAATTCGGGTTATTGCACTCGACGGCGATGTTCGTGCCTGAGTCCCGCGGACAGACATTGCGGATCGCGATGCAGGTCAGGATGGTCTTGCCGTCGGCGTGCTCGCCCTGGCGGTCATCCGACAGGACCACCACCGAGTGTGCCTGGCTGACCCGCGCCCGTCGCAGGATGATCTCGTTCGTCGGGTCGCCCCGGACAATGTAGACATCGTGAAAGGCGGGGTCTTCCTGGGTGTCCGGCAGCGCGATCTCGTCGGGATTGTCATGGATGATGACGACCGGGCGCTTCTCCTTGATCGTCCGCCCGTGGACCTCGCGAATCCAACTCAGGCCGCGCAGGGCCCAGTTGCAGAGGACCAGGTGGTCCTCCATCTCGAATTGCGTCACTTCCCGCCTCCGCAGTTGATGTTCGACCAGGATCGACGCCACGGTCCCGGTGAACAGGCCGACAAACCCGATCCCCGACATGACGACGATCATGGCGAAAATCTTGCCGACGCCCGTCGCCAGGTTGATCTCCATGCCGCTGAAGAGCAAGATCCAGACGCTCCAGAGCGTCTCGAAGACACCGTCAAAATCGGGATTGTCACGGTGCTCGGCCAGGTAGAGACCGACCGAACCGACGATCCAGGCCACCAGGATCACACCACCGACAAGCCCGGCACCGCTACGGTTCCAGTAGCGCAACGACTCCAGCAGCGCCTCGCGCCGGGACCGAAACTGGACGCCGTAGGTGACGTATCGACTGCGGCCCGATGATCGCGGTTCGGCCATGACGCTCCTGGTCCGTTCAAGGTGCGACGGCCGCCGCGACCGGGGCCCCGTCGGTCGGCTCAACGACGAGCTGGATCGGGGCCGAGCTATCCCGCGTCCCGGCCGGTTCGCATCGGCCAACCGCGAAGAACGTGCGTTCCATCGGTTCGGCCCAGGGCTCGGCGTACAGGAACACCTCGCGCTCGGTCTGCGTCTCCGTGACGAGCACCCCGTTCAGGCCGACGTTGAGCACCCGAACGCCAAGCGGAAGATTACGCACGTCGATCGGGACACGCCCCTCAAACGGCGGACGGCGATCGACGGCCAGCTTCAGCGTCACGCGACGGCCCGGGCGGATCACGACCCGCGATGATCCGGGAACCACCTTCAGGTTCGGTTCCGGCGTGACCGTGATCCAGCCGGCGTCCGGCCCGCCAGGATCGATCGTGTGCTGGACCTCCTCGACCGGGGACGAGCCGCGATCGATCACCGCGCGACCGTTGGCCATCCAGGTCGGCGGTGAGAAGGCGGGCGCGTCGGCGTCGGCCATCAGGATCAGGTCGGCGGCGTAATGGCCGGCTTCGATGGTCGTGGACGTGGCCGTGACTCCGGTCGGCAAGTCCTCCAGATTCACCTCGACCGGCCCATCGAACCCGTCGATGCGACGGATGCTGGCCGTGACGACGCGTGCCCCCCGCGCGGGACGTTTGGGTTCTCTGTGCTCAGGGACAGTTCGAAGTCCGGGTGAGGCCGTCGGACGACCAGGTGATACCCGTAGTCCTCGCCACCAAACCCGCGGGCATCCTCGACACGAACGAAGTAGGTTCCGTCGGCGGGCGGATCGAAGGTCACGTGGGCATCCCCCTCGAAACCGGGCCCGCCGTCGTCGTTGCGATAAGGAAGCGTCACCGGCGGCACGCCGCCGGGAGGGAACGTGGTCCCGGGCGGGTGGACCTCGACCTTGTAAATCGATTGTCCCTGGAAGTGCTGTTCCGGAGTCGTCTCCAGGAACGCGACACGTTCGCCCATGTCGGTGCGGTGGAGGCCGAGGCCCCAGAAGATCGCATCATCGTCCGGGTTGCGGGGCAACTCGGTGAGCCGCATGAGTTCGCGGCCGACCAGGACGAAGTCCCCCACCTCCAGATCGTTCCAGACCGTCAGCCGGATGTTGCGCTGGTTCGAGCCGTGGTCGCGAAACGCCACGTGTGTCTCCGCGACCGGGCGCAAGACCGCACGAGGAAGGGACTGGCCCTGCGCGTCAACGACCTCGATCAAGGGATCAATCTCCGTGCCCAGTCGACGGCCGAAGACCTCCACGACCACCGGTCGATCCGCCTTCGCCTCGAAACGATACAGGTCCACATCGCCGGGCCGTTCGATGTGTCCCGAAACGCCTCCAGGAAGTGGGACCGGGTTCGCTATTGAAAGCTCGTCGTTGTCCGACGATTCGACCGTTTGCGGGCCGTCCGCGAGAACGACCTTGAGGTTCTCGGGCCCTCGCATCGCCTCCGAACCTTCGAGTTCCACCGTGACGAGACGGCCCGCCTCGTCACGCGGCGACGAGACGACGCGACCGCGGTTCGTTGCAAGGTTCGTGCCTTCGACCGTCAATTCCGCGGTCGTTCCAATCTGGACGCCCAGCGGGAACACGTTACGGGCGCGGCCCCGAGAGCCGATCGTGAGCCGGTAGAGGTGGTTGGCCGAGCCCCCGAACTGGGCATCCTCAACGCGAAGGCTGTACTGGCCATCCTCCTGGGCCCGGACAATCAGCCTGGGGTCGGGGCGTTGCCCACTGCCGCGTGCCTCGGCCACCCACTCGCCCGTCGGTCCACAAACCGTGATCACAGGGTCAAGCCTGGAGCCGATTCCTTGGGCCAGAACGTCTACCGTCAGGACGTCGCCGGCCTTCGCGTCGAACCGAGCCTCGTCGATGTCGCCGGGAGTGTCGATGGCCCCCAGCAACGTCGCAGGCAGGGAATCAAGAAGAGGCCCCGTCGAGCCCTCGCCTTCCTCCAGTTTCGTCTCCGGGTCGGCGGAGATCACGAAGTTCTGATACGGCGTCGTGCCGAGAGGTGTGCGGACGGCGAAGCGATGGACGCCCGGCCGGGCGTCGGGCGCGATCGACCACTCGACGACCAATTGCTTTGGTGTTGGCGTCTCGACCGGGAGAATCCGGGTCGTGATCCCCGGAGAACCCGGGACGACAATCTCCCGGGCATGTTCCAGGCCGATCCCCGAGAGGGTCACGCGCACCGTTCCGCCCCGCACCGTCCCTCGCGGACTGGGAGGATTGAGGGTGGCGTCCCGCACCAGTTCGGGCTTCGCGACTTCGGGCGTTGGGCCGCTGGTTCCTTCCCCGGTCGCAGTCGTTATGGAGTGGGAACTCTTGGGTGCCTCCAACAGAGATGCGACTTCGGTTCCATCCTTCGAGTCGAACAGCGTCAGCGCACCATCATAAAGGCCGACGGCCAGCCGCATGCCGTCCGGGCTGAGGGCGAGGGCGAGTGGCCAGTCCGGCCGGGGTGGAATCGCAAATCGTGGGTTGAGTGAGGGCAGGCCCCAGAACTTGATCGCCCGATCTTCCCCGCACGAGACGAGCGTCGATCCGTCCGGCCCGACCACGAGCTTCAGGATCGCGCCATCGTGAGCGATGACCTGACGTTCCAGTCGAGCGTCTTCCCCCTCGATCGCCCAGACACGGATCGTCCGGTCCACACCGGCACCGAGGACGGTCTTGCCGTCGGGGGAAAAGGCGACGGCGTACTGTTCGGCCGTCGCGTCCGAGAGCGTCGCGCGACGGGCCCCGCTGGCAACGTCCCAGACCTTGACCGTTCGATCGCCGGAGGCGGTCGCCAGCCTGGTTCCGTCTGGCGAGAAGGCCACGCCATGAACCGCGTCGGTGTGCTCTCGAAGCGTGCGAAGCTCGCGACCGGACGCGACGTCCCAGAGCTTGACCTGTCGGTCATAGCTGGCGGTGGCGAGGGTCGATCCATCCGGCGAGAGGGCCGTCGCGAGAATGTCGTCGTCGTGCCCGCGTAGCTCCTGAATCAACCGCCTGTCCCGCAGGTTCCAGATCGTCAACACGCCGGACAGGCCGGGGCGTCCCCCCGCGGCGATCAATCGGCGGCCGTCCGGCGTGATCCGCAGCGAGGTGATCCGCCCCGGATGGCCGCGAAGGCGGTCGACACGGTCGCGCGTCGCGACATCGAACAGCAGAACGTCGCCTCCCCGGGCGGCGGCAAGCGTGAGCCCGTCGGGTGTGAACGCCGCCGCAGTGACAGGCTCGGACGTGGGGACCGTCAACGCGACGTCGGGAAGGTCGGCCAGTGGGTCGACGAGGGAGGCCAGGGCCGTCTCCGTCCGGGATGGGCCATCGAATGTGGCGCCCTCGCGCACCCAGCGTTCCAGGGTCGCGATCGCGTCCGCGGGCAGTGGGTCGAGCTTGTATGGCATCCGGGGCACGCCGTCGGGGCGGACCAGCTCGATCAGGTAGCTGGAATCCGGTTCACCGGGGACGATGCTCTCACCGGGAAGGACGTCTCCGCCCTTCAGCAGGAGGGCGAAGGTGCTCATGTTGAGCCCGCCCTCGGCTTTCTTGTCGTTGTGGCAGCCCAGGCAGTTTCGTACCAGGATCGGCGCGATCTCGTCCCGGAAGCTGGTCTGCTGTTCGTCCGCGACGGTGGGGACCGCGAGCGACAGGAGCAACAACGGCAAGAGGAAGCGGACCATGAACGCCTCGGGGCCGGTTGGGTTATCGCGGGAACGGCACGTTGCGGGGAGGAAACCGGCCGGCAAAACTCCAGACCGCCTCGCCCGGCGCGTCGTGTCGTCGCGGAGCATCAATCGTTGTTCGAATCGGCAACGCCGTCAAGATCCTCACCGTGGCCGCGATCCCATGCATTGATCCCGAAGCGACAAGCCCCCGGTTCTTTCAGGGCTGAGCGACCCTCAAGCTGGGGGGCCATCAGTGATTGAAGAGGAACTCCGGGCTCGTCAACACCGCCCAGTAGAGGTCCTCGATCGCCTGGCGACGGGCGGTCTCGCGTTCGTCCCCGTCACACCCGCGGGCCGCCTCGACCAGAACGTCCGTCATGCGAGTCCGTTCGGAATCGGTCGGCCGTCGACTCAGGGCCGCGAGGAAGAGGGTGTCCAGAACCTCCGCGTTGGATGCCTTTGAGGACAACAACGATGCGACCGCGCCGTGTTCCGCTCTCAACTTGTCGTTGAGCGTGTCGCCGTTGGCCATGTGGAGCGCCTGGGTCATCGACGGTTCGTCCGAACGTTCGCACGAACAGGTGTTCTCGCGAGGGCCCGGCCAAAGGCGTCGAGAAACTCGTTCGCGACGGCGGCGTCCGGGAGTTGAAGGCTGCGCCACCCCTCAGGGTAGCCCGCGAACCGAGACGGCTCCCCCGTCACCCTCGACATCGCATCCAGCAACACTTCCGCGGGCAGACGGCGGACGTTGTAATGGCTGAGGAACTTGACATCCTGCTCGTTCCCGGTCACCGGCGCGCTCGACCGTTCATAGACCGCCGAGGTCATGATGGTGCAAATCAGTTGTTTGACGTCCCGCCCTTGAGAACGGAAGTCCTGAACGAGCCAGTCGAGCAGGGCGGCATCGCTCGCCGGGTTGGTGGCCCGGAGATCGTCCGGCGGGTCGACCAGGCCGCGACCGAAGAAGTTCGCCCAGACCCGGTTGACGATCGCGCGGTCGAAGTACGGGTTCTCCGGGTCGGCGAGCCAGTCGGCGAACGCCTCGCGGCGATCGCCCCGAGCCTCCAGCGGCAGCGCCTCGCCATCGAGGGGCTGGGGAGGCATGGCGATCCCCCGACGCGGGTGGAGGATGTCCCCCTCGTCGGCCGCCGTCACGATCACGTCACCGGCGGTTTCCCCATCCTTCAACTTGACGCGCGAGAACAGGTTCGCCAGGCCGTAGTACTGGTCCTGGGTCCACTTTTCGAGCGGGTGGTTGTGGCAACGGCGCAGGTCATCGCCAGGCCCAGGAAGGCGACCGTGGCATTCTCGGTCAGCTCGATCGTGTCTCGGTGGAGCACGAAGTAATTCGTTGCGCCCTCGGTCAAGGTGCTCCCCCGGGCCGTGATGATCCGGCGGGCGAATTCGTCCCAGGGCAGGTTGTCCGCGACGCTCTCGCGGACGAACCGATAGAAGGACCACATCGCCGGCGCCGGCAGCTCCCGGGAGGACACCAGGAGCATGTCGGACCACCGGTACGACCAGTAGTCCACGAACTCGGTCGACCCCAGCAGGCGATCGACGAGCCGGGAACGCCGGTCCGGGTCATCATCATCAAGGAAGGACCGAGCCACCTCGATCGGCGGCAACGTTCCGGTCGCGTTGAGGTACGCGCGTCGCAGGAAGGTCGCGTCATCCGCCGGTGGGGAGGGCGGGATGCCGAGCGACCTCAGCTTGGCCAGGTTGTGCTCGTCGATCGGATTGTGACGGGACGCGTTCGCGAAACGCTCCGGATCGGGTGCGTCGTAGGGTGACGTCACGGTGACGACCTGAACACGCCCCCCGAACCCCACCGTGACCGCCGCTTCGCCGTGCCCTCGGACGGTCAGATGACACTGATCGTCGACACGAACGACCCCCTCGTCGGTCGTTTCGAAACGAGACCAGCGGGTGACGTCCTCGACCCGACCATCGTCGTAAATCGCCTGCACGAGCACCGATTGCGTCTGGCCTGGCCCGAGAGTCACCGCCTTCGGCAAGGCGCTCACCTGAACGAGCCTGGGGTCGTCGTCGGCCGGTCCGGGTGCCCCGGCCCCGATCCATTCGGAGAGAATCCGGTACTCGCGGGATTCGACGTCCACGACCATTCCGCCACCATGCTCGATCGCCGCGGTCGGTTTCAGCAGGAACAAGCTCTCGGCGGGGACGGTCTTCGCGATTCGTCGCCCCACGTTCTGACGGGTCAGGACGTCATGATCGATTTCCGGAGCATATCCACGCAACGTGAGCTTCAGCCCACCTTTACCGGCCGCGGCCCCGTGACACGCACCCGAGTTGCAACCGGCCTTCGTGAGAACCGGCAGGACGTGATTGCGGAAGCTCCAGGGAGAGGGGGCATCAATCCCCTCGACGGTGATCGTCGCGGTGGCGGATTGATCACCGACGGTCGCCGACAGCGTGGCCGAGCCGTTGCCAACCGGCGTCACGACGCCGTCGTCGGACACGACGGCCACCTGTTCGTCACTGACCGCGAACGAGGCGCGAGGCGACTCGTCGCCGACGAGCATCTGATCCCGACTCAACTCCACAAGGACTCGCTGGGTGGCCGACGTCCCGCGCAAAACCACGGCATCGGGGAGCAGCACGAGCCGGGCATCCTCCGCCCGAGCCGAACGGCACCAGCCCAACCACGGCACGACGGTCAACAGCAGCGCGGCGATCTTCAGACACGGTCGCGGATTCATGGAGAGGAGACCTCGCGCATGGCTGAGTCCTGCTTGAACAGGCGACTCGTCGCGTGGGAGGACGGAAATTAAAAGGCTGAGAGGGCCTAGAACAACTCGTGGATCGGATCGATGCCCCGATCGACCAGCGGAATCGGGCGGCTCTGGGGTCCCGGAAGCTCGAGTTCCGGGTTGATCCCGAGCGCGTGGTAGACCGTGGCCGCGATCTCTCCCGTGGAGACGGGCCGATCCTTGGGGGCATGACCGATCTCGTCCGAGGCGCCGACCACGCGGCCCCCCTGAATCGGCCCCCCGGCGAAGAGGGACGTCCAGCAGCCGGGGTGGTGGTCACGGCCTCCCGCCGGGTTGATCTTCGGCGTCCGTCCAAACTCGCCGAAGGCCAGCACGACGGTCGTTTCCAGCAGGCCCGTTCGCGCAAGGTCCTCGATGAGAGAAGCGTAAGCGTTGTCGAAGTTTGGCGCGATCACCGTCGGGTAATCGGCGATCGACGTGAAGGGGGCCGAGCCGTGGCTGTCCCAGGTCAACTCGTTGAAGACCGTCTCGAACTGATTGACGGTCACGAACCGGACGCCACGCTCGATCAGGCGACGGGCCAGCAGACAGCTCTGGCCGAATCGCGTCCGACCGTAGCGATCCCGAACGGCGTCCGGTTCCAGGGACAGGTCGAACGCCTCGCGAGTCGTTGTGCTCGACATGAGCCGGTAGGCCGACTCGAAGTTGTCGTCGAGCAAACGGGCGTCGGGAGAGGACTCGAACGCCTGGACCGACCCGTCGATCATGTCGCGCAGCTTACGCCTGCGCGACTCGCGCACCGACGTGATGTAATCCGGGGGCAGGAGGTCGGGAACCTGGAAATCGTCGGCGTTGGGGTCGGCGTTCAGGACAAACGGGTCGAACGTCTTGCCCAGATAGCCGGCCGCCTGACCGTGTGGCATGTTGCCTCCGGTCGGCCCGATCGGCCGGGGCACCAGCACGTGCGGCGGGGCGTCCCCCTTCGGTCCTTTCAGGTACGACAGGACACAGCCGTATTGGGGATGCTCTAGCCCGCCCGTGAACAGGCGGCCGGTCTGCATCATCTGGTGGCCGGTGTCGTGAACGGCGGTCGCCTGGTGGTAGACCGTACGGACCAGAGAGACGTGGTCCATCTGTCCCGCCATCCTCGGAAACAGCTCGCTGATCTGGACGCCCGGGACCGCCGTCTCGATCGGCCGGTAAGGGCCGCGAACCTCGGAAGGGGCCTCGGGCTTCATGTCCCAGGTATCGACGTGCGATGGGCCACCGACCAGGAACAGCAGGATACAGTTGATGTCGCGATCGGAGGAGGCGAGGCCCTTCGCCTTCAACGCCTGAATCCCTGGAAGCCCCAATCCGAGCATGGACAGGGTGCCGGCATGCAGAAAGTCGCGACGACTCATACCGTCGCAGAAGCGAACGGGTCGGTTCGCGTCGATGCGGAACATGCGGTGGCCTCGCTCAGGGGTTGGGGCGAGTGATCCGGGGTCGCCACTCGGAGGTCAGAGACCGTCAGGCGAGACGATCATCGTAATCCCGCCGCTCGGGCAGCGTCAAACGAATCCTCCAGCTTCTCGACCCCCGACAACGCCCACGAATCCTCTTGCCAACAGTGTACTTTCGCATCGTGAACGGTCGGCCGGGAGAACGAGATGGCTCGGGTCATCGCCGTGTTGCCGCACCCTGACGCACGATCCATTCTCTCTGCCTCAAGCGGGATGCGACGAGGCTCGCCAGTGCGGCACGGGCCCGGGTAACACCGACAGTCCCGCGCGACGCGATCTTCCCCAACGTCGTCGAGGTCGTCCCCTGTCCTCGCGGTGCGTTGCGGTCGACTGCGGTCGGGGCGGGACGTGGATCGTATTCCCCACGGCCTGTTCCCACCTCGACTCGATCGGAAACCGGTTCCGGGACCGGAACACTCCGGGAGCCCGACAGGCTGCTCAGCCCGCCCGGCCCCACGATCATCGCCAGCTCACCGGGAGTAACGTCGAGGCCGAGACTGGAGCCGATCCGAGTCAAGATCGCCGCGATCGCGCCGTTGGGGGCGGCCAGGGGAAGATCCATCAGGTTCGGACCACCGAAGAGGGTGTTCAGCGCCCCACCTCCCGAGAACCGGGACAACCAGCGCGACTCCGATGGTCGGAACACCGACAGGTCCGCCTTGCCGTCGCCGTCGTAGTCGGCCGGCACCGGGATGTCGGCCAGGTCGGGAGCGCCGAAGAGAGCGTTCAACACACCGCCACCGGAGAGCACCGCGAGCCAGCGCGACTCGCGCGGTCGGAACACCGCCAGATCGGTCACGCCGTCGCCGTCGTAATCGGCCGGCACCGGGATGTCGACCAGGTCGGGCGCTCCAAAGACGGTGTTCAGAACACCGCCATCGGAGAGCACCGCGAGCCAGCGCGACTCGCTCGGCCGGAACACCGCCAGATCGGTCACGCCGTCACCGTCGTAATCGCCCGGCACCGGAACATCAACCAATCCCGGCGTGCCGAATGCGCTCCAGAGCAGACCTCCCCCCGAGAGCACCGAGATCCACAGGGCGTCGCTGACGTGGAACAGTGCCAGGTCGGTGGTCCCGTCACCGTCATAGTCTCCGGGGATCGGAATGTCGGTCAGGTTCGGGTTTCCGAGGGACCGGTTCAGAACACCGCCACCACTCCGTTGGCCGAGCCAACGACTCGTCCCAGGACGAAAGACCGCCAGGTCGGCCTTACCATCGCCGTCGAGATCGGTTCGCGGGTCTCCTCGCCACTTCGCTCGTAGCCTCTTGATGGGATCGATCACGGCGTCGGCCCAGATTCGATAGCCAGCCTCGGACGGATGAAGCCCGCCAGGCATCAGTGAACTCGGGAGCGAACCGTCTGCGAGCAGGAAATGACTCCCGAAGTCGAGATACGTCACGAACCGGCCGTCAGCAAGCTGCGAAAGACACGCGTTCAGCTCCTTGATCCTCGCCCGGATCGGGTCGTTGCCATTCCACGCGGCGGGGAAGACCCCGAGCAACAGAACCTGCGTCCTCGGCGACCGCGTGTGGATCTCATCGAGGATCGTGGAAATGCTCCGTGCGACCTCGGCCGGGGCGCGATCCAGGAACAGCAGATCGTTGATGCCGATCAGCAAGACCACGACCCTGGGATGACCGTCGAGTTCACCGTTGCGAACCCGCCACAACAGCGACCTCGTCGAGTCGGACGCGATCCCCTGGTTCGCCGCGTGAAGGGACGTCATCGAGGTGTCCCAGACGGCCTGGCCCGTGCCGACACGGTCCTCGTCCCCCCAGAATTCCGTGATGGAATCTCCGAGGAAGACCACGTCGTCGTGGCCCTGCGCTGCGCGGGCGACATACTGGTCGTGAAGTGCTTGACTACGGGGGTCGAGCCGCCGGGCGGGGATGGTCGCGCGATCGAAAAACACGGCGTGCGGTCCGGCCGACGTCCCCGAGATGTACCAGTTCTCGTTGGACTTTCGATACACGGCCAGGTCGGCTTTCCCATCGCCATCGAAGTCGGCCGGGACCGGGAGGTCCGCCAGATCGGGCGCCCCGAAATACCGGTCGATCACCCCGCCTCCGGAGAGCTTCACGAGCCAGCGCGCGTCCTTCACGCGGAACACCGCCAGATCAGCCTTCCCGTCGCCATCGTAGTCGGCCGGCACGGGAACGTCGATCAGGTTCGGTGCGCCGAAGGAGACGTTCAACACTCCGCCGCCCGAGAGGTGCGCCAGCCATCGCGACTCACTCGGCCGGAACACGGCCTGGTCGGCCTTGCCGTCGCCGTCGTAGTCGGCCGGCACGGGAATGTCGATCAGGTCCGGGGCGCCAAAGAGCACGTTGAGTTCCCCACCTCCCGAGAGGTGCGCGAGCCACTTCGACTCGCTCGGCACAAAGGCGGCCAGATCGGCCTTTCCGTCGCCGTCGTAGTCGGCCGGCACCGGTACGGCAGGTTGCGGCACGATGTAGCGGTAGCCTCCGTCCTCACCCGGACCGCTTCGATCGATGAGCCATTCCCGGCTGGCCGATTCAAACACCGCCGGATCGGCCTGGCCATCTCCATCGTAATCGGCGGGGACGGGATAATTCGGGCCGTTGTCCCAGACCGAGCCCGTCACCGCGTCGCGCACAGAAACGGAAGCACCGGGTGCCTCCATCAGATCGATCGAGAGCAGGAGCCGGTTTTCGAGAGGTTCCCAGACCGGTCGGCGTCGTCGGGCCGAGCAATGCTGCGACGTTCGTTGAGGCATGTGCCCTTGACTCTCAGGAATTCCCCTCTTCGGGATCGAGCTTTCGACTTCTTGCCCAGAACCAATCCAGGGGAGAAGGCCCCGGGGACGTCGTCCCATCATGCAACGCCCGGATCGGAACCGCTTCGTTCCTCGTCAAAACCCGATGCCGCGAAATCCCTGGAGTCCATCAAATGATTCGTTCGGCCTTCCTGCATCCTCGGATTGAGTCAATTTCTGGCGACGCATCTCTGAACCCGCCCCCTACCCATCCGCGTTCCATGGCGATGAAAGGGAGCGGCCTGTCCGTGCTCGTGGGATCATTGCAAAGGTTAAAGTCGAGGTTCCGGGAGGGGGAGCCATCGGGATGGACACTCGACAGTCGCCTTTCTCTCCCGGAAACGGTGTCGAATCGAACTTTTGAATGACCTGGACCGTACCCGCCAGGGGTTTGACCGCGTGTCAGCGGGGCGGTACGATCCGATCGAAGGAGCGTTCTGCCTCTGGTTCACCCCGACCCCACTGGTCCATCTCAATTCGAAGGGGGAGATTCATGCCACTGTTCGAGGTGGAAACGACCGCACACATCATGATCGCCTGTGTCGATGATGATGCGGCCGCCCGTGCCTTCGCCGAATCGAACTATCCGGGAGAGGACGTTCTGCGGGTCACACATCGCCCGCGCGACGCCTGGGTGATCTCGAAGAAGTTGCTCGGGATCCAGGGCTGCCATCGACCCATGCACCAAGGCCCGCGAATGTCTGGCCCAGTCTCGAGGCGACAAGCTGCACGCGATGCGGCTCTACATGCAACACACCGGCTGCGATCTGGACGGAGCACGTAAGGTCATCGAGTCGAACATGACGATTGGCTGGTAAGCGAACCATTCGGTATCAAGTCACAAACCTCATGGCGAACCTCCCGGCCGGACGGCCGTTCCGCCGTCCGGCCGGGAGGCCATTCCTTGCCAGTCGGTCGCGTAACCAGCGTCATATGACCGATCCTGATTCCGCAATGTGGTACAATCGAGCGCCGATTCGCAGACGTCCCCGACCCGATCGTCGCGCGGGCCGTTCGTGCGGTTCCGACCGCCATCGGGAAGATCAGCCGAGCCGAGGGAAGATCGATGCCAAGCAGCGTGATGAGCCTGATCCTCGGGGGCGGGCGGGGCACCAGGCTCTACCCGCTGACCAAGATGCGCAGCAAGCCGGCCGTGCCGATCGCAGGCAAATACCGCCTGATTGACATTCCGATCTCCAACTGCATCCACTCCGAACTCACCAAGATCTACGTGCTGACCCAGTTCAACTCGGTCAGCCTGCACCGGCACGTCTCCAACACCTACAAGTTCGACCCCTTCGCCGGCGGGTTCGTCGAGCTTCTCGCGGCCCAGCAGACGATGGAGCACGAATCCTGGTATCAAGGGACCGCCGACGCGGTTCGTCGAAACATCCAGTACTTCGACGACCCGGCGAATGACCTGATCCTGATCCTCTCGGGGGACCAGCTCTACCGGATGGACTTCCGGGACATGATCCGCACCCACCGCGAGAACCAGGCCGCCGTGACCATCGCCGCCCTGCCCGTCGACGAGGAGGAAGCCAAGTCCTGCGGAATCATGAAGATCGATGGAACGGGCCGGGTCAACTCGTTCATCGAGAAGCCCAAGACGCCGCCGGCCCTGGCCGAGGCTCGTACCGAGCCGGAATGGATGGATCGCCACGGGATCAAGAGCCGGGGCCGGGCGTACCTGGCGAGCATGGGCATCTATCTGTTCGACCGCAAGGTTCTCGTCGACCTGCTCAAGGCCACCACCGCCACCGATTTCGGCAAGGAACTCTTCCCGCTGGCACTCTCCCAGCACCGGGTCCAGACCCACCTGTTCGACGGCTACTGGGAAGACATCGGCACCGTCGGCGCATTCCACAAGGCGAACATCGACCTGACCCTCGATGACCCGCCGTTCGATTTCGTCGGCGGCGACCGCTACATCTTCACCAGGCCAAGGTATCTGCCGTGCTCGCGAATCTCCGACGCCACGATCTCCAATAGCCTGGTCTCGGACGGTTGTTTCATCGGCCGCGGCTCGGTCATCGAGAATTCGGTGATTGGCGTTCGTGCCCAGATCGGTGAGAACGTCACCATCCGCAACTCATATCTCATGGGCATCGACAGCTACGAGATGGTGCAGGAGTCACTCGCGGATGGTCCCACCGGGCCGAACGTGCCCGTGGATCGGCATCGGCGCGAATTCCCACATCGAGAACACCATTGTCGACAAGAACTGCCGGATCGGCCGCGACGTTCGGATCGTCAACGCGGACAACGTCGAGGAATCCGAGGAGACGGATTTCTGCTGCATCCGGGACAAAATCGTCGTCGTCCCCAAATTCACGGTGATCCCGGACGGGACTCGAATCTGAACGGTGCGACCTCGCGAGCGTTTTCCGCGCCCTGTCTGCCTCTCTTGGTTTTCATGAATCAAAGAGGACTGCGACGAGGCCAGAATTGTTTCCTCGCCTCATCACGATCGAACGGGACGGTTCAATAGAGGAGGAAGTGCGTTCGGGCCTGTGCCAGCGGCGTTTCTCCGAACGGACATGCCCGCTGGGCTCACCCTCTCGAATCACCCGCACTGTCATGTCCACGGACGCGAACAACGAGACGGCGACAATCGAGCCGGGGATGGTGTCCCGACGGGCCGGGGACGAACGCAACCGGAGAAGAGAATGGCCAAAAAAATCCTTGCGCAATTGGCGATCGTCTCGATGCTCCTTGTGCCCACGGCCATCCGAGCAGACGAGAGCAGGCCAAATATCGTCATCCTCCTGGCCGACGATCTCGGCCGCGAGGATTGTGGTTTCACGGGTGCCCCCCGGATCAAAACCCCCAACCTCGACCGTTTGGCTGCCGCCGGCGCGGCTCGACGCCTTTTACGCGCAGCCGTTGTGCAGCCCCACGTGCGCGGCTCTCTTAACCGGACGCTACCCAATGCGTTACGGTCTCCAGGTCAGCGTCGTGAAGCCCTGGGCACGGTATGGTCTACCCCTTGAGGAACGCATCCTGCCCCAAGCCTTGAAAGAGGCCGGTTATGCGACCGCGATCGTCGGCAAGTGGCACCTCGGGCAGTTCGAACCGGAATACCTGCCGACCCGTCGTGGGTTCGACCACCAGTATGGGCATTATCTCGTGCGCCTTGATTACTTCACGCACCGTCGCGACGGCGGGTTGGACTGGCATCGTGACGATCAGGTCTGTCGGGACGAGGGGTACTCGACGCACCTGATCGCTCGGGACGCCGTGCGGTTCGTCACCGAGACGGCAGGCAAACGGCCCTTCTTCCTGTATGTCCCGTTCAACGCGGTCCATGCTCCGTATCAGGTTCCCGAGAAATACGCTCGGGCCTATCCCAACCTGACCGGGAAACGGCAGACATACGCGGGGATGGTGACGGCAATGGATGAGGCCGTCGGGCAGATCGTCGACTCGGTGGAGCAGGCCGGTGTGCGATCGAACACGCTGTTTTTCTTCTGCAGCGACAACGGCGGTCCGGCCCCGGGACGTATCACCGACAATGGAGACTACCGAGGGGGCAAGGGAACGCTGTACGAGGGGGGCGTCCGCGTCGCCGCGTCGGCCACCTGGGATGGTCACATCCCGGCCGGAGCGACCATCAACGCGCCGCATGCATCTGGTTGACTGGTATCCAACCTTGCTGGAACTCTGCGGAGCATCGACCGAACAGGAATTGCCCATTGATGGGCTCGACATCTGGCCGACGTTGACCCGGGGCGAGCCCTCGCCGCACGAAGCGATCCTCATGAACACCACTCCCAAATCCGGGGCCGTCCGGGTCGGCGACTGGAAACTGGTGGTCAAATCGGGCAACGATGACCCCGACGCTCGTGAGGTCAAGACGGACGATGAGGAATCGGTCGAGTTGTTCAACCTCCGTGACGACCCGTTCGAGCGGATGAACCTTGCCGACCGCGAACCCCAAAAGCGGCAGGAGCTCCGAGAGGCCCTGGCCGCGTTCGCCCGCCAGGCGGTTCCGCCCAGGGCGAAGCCCAAGCCCAAGGATTTCGTCGTCCCGGAGATCTGGGGCGAGTCGGACTGAACCAACCACGAACATCCCGGGGATCATCTCATGCGCTGGTTCCTTCCGTTGATTGTCGTCGCGGGGGCCGCGTCGTTCGCCAGCGTCGCGACGGCCGCGGATCGGCCGAACGTCCTGATCGTGATGACCGACGACCAGGGCCTGGGCGACTTCTCAATCACGGGAAACCCGGTGCTCCAGACGCCGAATCTCGACGCCTTCGCCCGGGAGTCGGTTCGACTGACCGACTTCCACGTCGCCCCGATGTGCAGCCCCACCCGCGGCCAGTTGCTCACCGGGCTGGCGGCCCTCCGCAACGGCGCCTCGTCGGTCACGGCGGGCCGAACCTTCCTCCGGCCCGGCCTCGCCACCCTGGCGGACCACTTCGCCGCGGCGGGCTACAAGACCGGGCTGTTCGGCAAGTGGCACCTGGGGGACTTCTACCCCCACCGACCGATCGACAAGGGCTTTCAGGAGAGCATGTATCATCTCGGCTGGGGTCAACTGATGTCCACCCCGGAATTCGACTGGCCGCTGATCGACGGCCGGTACTTCCACAACGGGGCCCAGAATCGGTATCCGGGGCACTGCACGGACTTCTGGTTCGACTCGGCCACGGCCTGGATCAAGGACTGCAAACAACGAAACGAACCGTTCTTTTGCTATCTGCCGACGAATGCCGCGCACGCTCCCCATATCGATCTGGAGAAGTACATCAAGCCGTATGAGGGCCGGGGGCCGGCGGGTTTCTTCGGCATGATTGCCCACGTGGACAGGCGGTTCGGCGACCTGTTGAGGTTTCTGTCCGACGAGGGGCTCGAAGAGGACACCATCGTCATCTTCATGACCGACAATGGCGGCACGGCGGGGGTGAAACTCTTCAATGCCGGTCTACGAGGGCACAAGACGGACTACTATGACGGAGGGCATCGCGTCCCTTGCTGGATCCGTTGGCCGAACGGTGATCTCGGCGAGCCCCGGGAGATCGCCGTCCCGACCCAGAACACCGACCTGTTGCCGACCCTCTGCGACCTCTGCGGCCTCACTCCTCCTCCGAGCGACCCGGCCGACGACCTGTACCGCGGCGTCAGTCTTGCCAGACTGCTGCGCGGGGAACAACCCGAACTGAACGACCGCAAGTTCGTGGTTCAGTACGGTCAGGTTCCAGAGAAGTTCGACTCCTGCGTCATCTGGGGCCGCTGGCGGCTGGTCAAGGGACAGGAACTCTACGACATTGAGGCCGACCGGGCTCAGGAAAACGACATCGCGGCTGAACATCCCGACGTGCTGGCGGCGATGCGGGACCATTACGAGCGCCTGGTGGAAGGGGCTAGAACCGCTCTTGAACGATTTTGTTCCGATCAGCATCGGGGCTGATCCCCAGCCGATGGTGGAACTGACCAGTGGAGATTGGGAAAACATCTACGCGGACAATTCGGGACATGTTCGTGAGGCGGTGGGTGGGCCGACCGGCGGGCACTGGAACATCCAGGTCGAGGAGCCCGGCGAATATGCCTTCACCCTGCGACGATGGCCCGAGCGCACCGGCGCGCGCGCTCGAAACGAAGTACGAACCGTCGCCGGAGTCTCCCGCGAGCAGGCCGACCATCAAGACTGTCGGGTTCCCGACGATCGCCAGTGCTACAATCAAGATCGCGGGCGAGACCGTTTCGGCCCCCGCCGACCCCGAATCGACCGGGGCGACCCTCTCCGCCAACCTGCCGGCCGGCCGGACGACGCTAAAAGCCTGGTTCACTGATGGCAACGGCAAGGACCTCTGCGGCGCCTTCTTTGTGACCGTCGAGAAACAATAAGGCGACGTTGAGACTGCAATCCTGCGCGTTATCGCCACCGCCCGTGGTGTCAGAAACTGTTGAAGCCGCTCGACATCCATGCGGCCTCGAAGTTGCGTACGGGACGACTTTTCGAGTACCCTGGACTTCAGGGTGTTGGCATCGTGACGCCAGGTGCGTGGCGCAACGTTGTTCTTGAAACGGGAGCGTGCTGGTGGCGACCGACGCCAACCTCTCCGGCGACATGCGGATCGGCAACTACCGGATCGTCCGCCAGCTCTTGCCGGGGCAAAATTCGACGATCATGGAGGTCGCTCAGGAAGGGACCGGCAAACGGTTTGCCCTGAAGGAATTGCTTCCTTCCAAGGCAGCCGACTCGGCCGAGCGCCGGGCGTTCTACTTCGAAGCGACACTCGGCCAGGAGCTTCGGCACCCGAACCTGATCCGCGTCCAGGAATTCGTCAAGGACAAGTCCGCACCCTATTTCGT
This sequence comes from uncultured Isosphaeraceae bacterium, assembly GCA_963779675.1. Lineage (GTDB taxonomy): Bacteria > Planctomycetota > Planctomycetia > Isosphaerales > Isosphaeraceae > CAVZZM01. Next base: position 592,874 of record CAVZZM010000003.1, on the reverse strand, counting down.
GATGGACCTGTTCCCTTCGGACCACCTTCGCCTGATCCTGGTCAAAAGGCCCGACTGGCTGCGGCCTCGCCTGCACCGAATTCTCGAGCAAACGTTCTCGGCGCTCGCTTACCTGCACGACCATGGCTGGGTCCACCGCGACATCAAGCCGGAGAACATCATCGTCAACAAGACGGCGGAGGTCCGTCTGATCGACTATGCCCTGGCCAAGAAGATCCCGACGGGCCTGGGAAAGCTCTTCGCGGGCAAGCCCCCCTGCGAAGGAACCCATAGTTACATGTCACCCGATCAGATCCTGCGGCAACCCCCCGCCGTCACCGCCGATATTTACAGCCTCGGGATCACCTGCTATGAACTGGCTTGCGGACGTCCTCCGTTCCGGGCCAACTCGCCGGGAGAACTCCTGAACAAGCACGTTCGCGAGCAACCTGCCCCGATCACATTCCACAACAAGCAGATCACGCCGGAGTACGCGGACCTCATCATGCAGATGATCCGGAAGAAGCCGGACGAGCGACCGAAAAACATGCAAGAGGTGATCAGCCGGTTCAATCGGATGCGCATTTACCAGGACGATCCGGATCTCCAGCCAAAGATGTAGAGGAACCCCGGCCCGCGGGCCAGCTCTCCGGGCACGGCCGACAGGCCAAGGACGAGCGTGACATGTCAACCGCGGGTGAACGACGCCTCCCATTCGAGGCCCCGATTTACGATATGGAGGCTCGCCTCGCCGAGCTCGAGGCCCAGCATGCCCGGTCTCGCGAAGGTCGCGATGCCGCCGCTGGCCCCGAGATGGCGGAACAGATCCGCCGTGTCCGGCGTGAGGTGATCGCCCTGAAGCGAACGATCTACGCGAACCTCGAACCCTGGCAGACCGTCCAGGTCTCTCGGCTCGAAACGCGACCTCAGACGCGAGACTATCTTGAACTGGTGTTTGACCGGTTCGTCGAACTCCACGGCGACCGGGCGATCGGCGACGACAGGGCGGTTGTCACCGGGTTGGCTCACCTGGGTGAGCGTAAGGTGATGGTCATTGGACACCAAAAGGGGAAGAACCTCGACGACCGGATGGCCTGTCACTTCGGTTGCGCCCATCCGGAGGGATATCGGAAGGCCCTGCTCAAGATGCGGTTCGCGGAAAAGTTTTCGCTGCCCATCATCTGCCTGATCGACACGCCCGGGGCCTATCCCGGCATCAAGGCGGAAGAGCGCGGCCAGGCCGCGATCATCGCCGAGAACCTGCGCGCGATGAGCCGCATCCGAACACCGATTGTCTGTGTGGTCATCGGCGAAGGCGGTTCGGGAGGGGCGCTGGGAATCGGGATCGGCGACAAGGTCGCGATGCTCGAACACGCCTATTACTCGGTCATCAGCCCCGAAGGTTGCGCCACGATCTTGTGGAAAGGGGCCGAGCACGCGCCTCGAGCCGCGGCGGCCTTACGACTGACAAGCCGCGACCTGCACCGGATGGAAATCATCGACGAGATCGTCTCCGAACCGCTGGGCGGTGCTCATCGCGACCACCGTGAAGCCGCGATGAACCTCAAGACGTTCCTCGTGCGATCGCTCCGTGAACTGGCTGACTTCACATCGGAAGAGTTGCTCGATCGTCGCTACGAAAAGTTCCGCCGGATCGGTACCTTCGAAGACGGCGACGTGCAGCCGACGACCAACGGGCTATCTGCCGGTTAACGTGACCGTTCCCTCCCCGGGCACAGTCACCACGTTATACCGCATACGCGGTCGCCCTTGACCGATCCTTCCCCCGATGCGATAACCCGTCTCGATCGGGCCGGGGGCTCGTCGGCGAGAAATCCCGACGAATCGACAGCTCGGAACCCATGAGGCCACCGGCCCGGCGTCACGCCGGCCCATCGTCCTCATGTGAGCGTCAATCGCGGGAAGGCCGCTCGCCTGTGTGAGCATGGCGGAAAATGCTGTCGCACCGAGTCATTGAATGCGCGGGAGCGGTGGAATGAGAGCCCGGAAGGTCGCTTATCTGACTCCCCTATACTTCGACCCGGACTCCTGCCTGGGCGGTGGTGAGCGATACCCACTCAACCTGGCCCGAGGTGTGGTCGCCGATGCTCCGGGAACGTACCAGGTCGAGTTGATCTCTTTCGGAAAACGTCCCCATCAGCAGGTGCTTGATGATGGGATCACTCTTCGCGTGCTGCCGATCGCAGGACGACCGGCGAACCCACTCGATGTCGTTTCGTGGGATTTGCCCGAGGCCCTGCGCGACGTGGACCTCGTCCACATTCACCAAGCGTACACGCGTTGCAGCGAGATGGGCCTGCTCGTCGCCAAACAACTGCGAAAGCCGGTGTGCATCACCGATCACGGGGGATGTACGAGCACGCTGGGACAAGAACAGGCGATCCTCGACCTGGCCGATCGCGTCGTGGCGTATTCGGATTTCGGCGCCTCCTTCTACCGCACAAAGACTCCGATCACCGTCATCAAAGGTGGGGTCGACGCAGACGCGTTTCAACCCCCCACCGATCGTCCTCCACGCGATCGAGTGCTCTACGTCGGTCGGCTCCTTCCCCACAAAGGAGTTGATGCTCTCATCGAAGCGCTTCCCTCGGAATTACCACTGACCGTCTGCGGCCAACCGTATCAGCCCGCATACTTCGACCGACTCCGCACGATCGCCGAGGGAAAACAGGTCGAGTTCGTTACCGATGCGAGCGATGCGAGGATCCAGGGCCTCTACAACCGGGCCTGGGCCACTGTGCTGCCCTCCGTGTACCGCGACTGCTACGGGAACGTCTATCAAGTCCCGGAATTGATGGGGTTCACCCTGCTGGAATCCATGGCGTGCGGCACCCCGGCAATCGCCAACCGGGTCGGCGCCATGCCGGAATTCATCGACGACGCGGTGACCGGGTTTGTCTACGACAATCCCGCGATCCTTGCCGATCGCTTGTTGCGACTCGCGCGCGACCCCGCGCTCTGCGAGACGATTGGCCAGCGGGCCAGGCAGGTCGTGATCGAGCGGTTCGACCTCCGGGTCGCTGGTTCCGCGTTGCGAGACGTCTATGACGAAGTGATCGCACACGCCGAGGGCAGGGGGGTGGCCGCGTGAGAGTTCTCGTCGTCACGAACCTCTACCCCCCGGACGTGATCGGTGGGTATGAGCTCGGTTGCCGGCAGGTCGTTGACGGCCTCCGGACACGCGGTCACGACGTGCGGGTGCTCACGTCCGCCTCGCGAACCCCCGGGCCGACCCAGCGCCATGTGCGGCGCACGCTACGATTGACGGACGTTTGGAGTGATTACCTGTTCCGCAAGAGCGTTCCCGTGGTCGCGCATCTCAACCAGGCGCAGTCTCATCGTGTCGACGCCTCCAATGTTCATGCGTTGCTGAGCGAACTTGAGGACTTCCAGCCGGACGTTGTCTATCCCTGGATGCTCGTCGGCCTGGGTGGGCTTGGTCTCATGGCCACCTTGCACCACCTGCGAGTGCCCTGGGCCTGGCATCTCATGGACGACGTGCCACTGCTGCTTTGCAAATCCGCGGGCCAGTTGGTCCCCGCATTTGCCCGCGAATTCGGCCAGCAACTCAGGGGAACCTTCCTGGCCTGTAGCCAGCAACTTGTCGACGAGATCGAGTCGGGGGGCATACCGCTCGGGGACGATATCGAGGTCGTCCCGAACTGGATCGCCGACCCCGTCGGCCCGCCCCGCACCGCCCACATGTCGGATGGCATCCTGCGGATCGTCTCGGCAGCCGGGCAGATCGAACAGCGCGTCGACAAGGGGATCGACCTTCTGGTCGAGGCCGCGGCGATCCTTCGCGCAAACGGTCACGATCGCTTCCTCGTTGATCTGTACGGCAACGTCACGGATTCCTCGATTCCGGACCTCATCCATCGGCTGGATCTTACGCAATACGTTCGGTTGATGGGGCGTCGCTCGCAGGCCGAGCTTTCCGACCTGTATGCGAACTATGACGTGTTCGCGTTCCCGACGCGCTCCCGCGAGCCATTCGGGTTCGCGGCCCTTGAAGCGGCCTCTCGCGGTTGCGTGCCGATCGTTTCGCATCGTTGCGGCATCGCCGAATGGCTCGTGCATGGAGTTCACTGCCTCAAGTCGCCTCGGAACCCGGGAGCGTTCGCGAGCGTGTTCGCATCGATCCTGAGTGGACAGGTCGACCTGCCGGGCCTGGGTCGTCGAGCCGCATCCATCGCCCGCCGAGACCTCCATCTCGACGCCATCCTACCCCGGATCGAATCCGTACTCGTCCGTGCATCTCGACGGTCTCGAGACGGTGCGGGGACCGCCGAGGACGCCTATCAGCTTGCGATGCTCGCAGAACGATTGACGCGCGTTCTCCTTCAAGAACCGCTCGTGGCCTGAGTCGCCGAAGGATCGACTCGGGAAAGAATTTTAATCGACCAGGGGCGGAGCCCGATCATGACGATGCCCGACCTCGCCTTCGACAACGCCGGCACTAATGGCGCACGGGGGATCAAGAACGCGACCCTCGCCTTGACGCGCCGTCTGCTCCGCAGGCTCATGCGGCCGTTCTTCCATCGTCTGACCGACATCCTGCAGTACCTCTGCGTTCGGCTCGACACCGCCGAGGCCGCCAACCATCAACTTCGCGCCAATCTGGACCGAATTGCTCAGCACCAGGTCGCCCTGTCGGAGGCATCCGACACGGCGATGGCCCTGGGTTGGGACCATGTCGCCCTGGTCCGCCGATTGGCGGTCCTGGAAGACCGGGTCGAGTCGCTGACGGCTCAACTCGAGAGCCGGAACGCTTGCTTGGACTCGAACCAGAACGCCGCCGCCTAGCCGGAGGTTGTCCGGCCCCCATCCGAATCCTCTGTAATCTACATTGGATTACTGATCAACTCGTCGGAGCGTGGAGATGGTCGAACCATGGCGGCCACCCGTCAATCGTTCAGGAATGCCCAGGATGCGCGTCCTGATCGTTCTCTCCTCGTCGAACCAGATGTATTCGGGCATCGGACGCAACGTCTTTGAACTGGCGAAACGACTGACGGACCTCATCGCGTTTGAATTCGCCATCGACGATGCAACCCTGAGAAACACCAACCTCGTGCGAGACTTCGGGCGCGAGCATGACATTCCCGTGCATGTCGGTCGGCATAGGCGAGACCATGATGCGCTCGATGCCGGCAATGCCGACCTGCCGAATCTCCTCGAACACGATCGCTGGGATGCCGTCGAGTGCGTCTGCTTCGCGAACGCCGCGACCAACGACGCCGTCCTGCGGCACGGTTCCGATGTCGTGCTGACCTACACACCGCACGACCAGCCCACCTGGACGGTCCCGATGTCCGCGGAGCAGGAACGTCGTACGACTGATGTTCACCGGCGCATGCTTCGTCGAGCGGATCTCGTGCTCTGCGACTCACCGGCGGAGCGAGAGAACCTGCAACGCCTGGTTCCCGAGCGACCGAATTGCGTCCACCTGCCTTTGGGATGCGACTTTCAATTGCACCGCCCCGGCCCCATACCTCGTCGCGAGCAACTCGTGTTTGTCGGCGATCTGGTCGAGCCCCGCAAGCGGTTCGACCGCGTGATTGGCGTCTTCGAGACACTTCTGCGCGAACGTCCCTCGTTGCGGCTCGTCGTGATCGGCAATACGAGCGAGGCGGCAGAGCAACGTGTCCCCTCCGAACTGAAACACGCGGTTTCCTTGCGTGGCTATGTCTCCGATGCGGAACTCCGCCAGACGTATGCCGAGAGCCTGGGGTTGATCCTGCTCTCGGACTTCGAAGCGTTCGGCATCCCGATCCTCGAAGCGCTGGCGTCCGGAACTCCGGTCTTCCTGAGCGAGCAGGCGGAGACCTGGAGCCTGTTCGCCGCCTTCGCAGGCGCCCAGTTCTGCCCATCGGATGATCTAACGAGCACGAGCGCCCTCATCGGATCGGTGATCGACCGAGGGGACGCCGCCGTGGCCGCGACGTCCGCCGATCGACCCAGGCTCCGGGAAACGTTCGCCTGGGACGTCCTGGCCGAGCGCAAGTGGACGCGACTCGCCGCGGCCTGGGGCCGCCGCCATGCCTTCGCTCTTTCGGCCTGACGCGAGCGTTGTCGGTCATTGGCCCATCAATTCACGGACCAGGGAATCGGCGCCGTAGATCGAACGGAGGGCCTCCGCGATCCCCCGGGAATCGACCGATATGGCGCGGGCGACCTTGTCGTCGTAGCCGAAATCGAGCACGAGCGACTGGATGTTACCGTCGAAGATGAGGCCGACCACCCGGTTCTCGCGATCGACGACCGGACTTCCCGAGTTCCCGCCGATGATGTCCGCCGTGGAGACGAAGTTCAGCGGCGTTTCGATGTTCAACCGACCAGCCTTTTTGGCCTCATGCCAGCTTGCCGGCAACTTGAACGGGTCCTGGGCGCCGTGTTCCGCCTCGTGCTCGAACGCCCCGGCGTAACGAGTAAACGGGGGATATGTTCGACCATCGATGTCGTAGCCCTTCACGGTTCCATACGCCAGTCGTAGCGTGAAGGTGGCGTCGGGATACACCGAATCCCCCTTCTCCTCGAACTGAGCCCGCGCGATCTGGGCGTAGGCCGGTTCCTCCACCCCCTCGACCTTGTCCTCGCGCGTCTTCCGCAGGGCACGGGCATCGGCGTCCACCGCGAGGGCCAGCTTGATCATGGGATCATCGGACGCGGCGATCGCCTCCGCGCCCCCCTCGGCGAGTTGTTTGCGGACAGCCACGTCCGCGAGTTTCGATCCGTCCACAAGCTCCTGGGCGACATCCTCGGGGGCACGACCATGCAACACCGTCTCGACGGTCGGATCGTCCGGCATCGCCTGCTTCCAGTAGTCGAGGGAGTGCGCGAGCTTGGCCTTTTCGAACTCGTCGTAGATCGGGGCCTCCGAGAACAGGCCAAGCTTGAGCGATTCGAGGTTTGAGTCGCGGTACTCTCGCAATCGCTTGTCGTTGGGTTTCCGCGTCTCCTCGGCGAGTCGGACGAGGGTTCGGGCGATCCCGAACAGTTCCGAATCAAACGCAAGCCCGCGTTCCAGGAAGTTGTACGGCTTGAGGACCTCGGTCGAGACGGCTTGCGCCTTGGCAATGCGACCCCAGGCCTCGCCGTAGGCCTTCTGTTTCTCCGGATCAGTGGCGATTCGCTTGCGGATTGCCTGCTCCGCCTCGCGCTTGCGGCCCATGAAATCGTCGTCGCGAAGGCCGCCGAGCCCTCCGGTTCGAGCTTTTCGACTGTTCTGGATGCCGAAGAGGTATTCCTTGGCCTGGCGATACTGTTCGTCACCGCGGTTCCCGTACTCGACCAGGAACGCTTCCTTGTCCTTGAGGAAGTCGAGCAGCCAGGGGAATGCGACGTCTCGGTAGTACTCCAGGCTCGCGACGGTATTCAGCCGGCTTGTCCGTCCCGGGTTGCCGGCGACGAACACGAGATCACCATCCTTCGAGCCATCGGGGCTCCACCCCAGATGATGCTCGACCTGCGCCGGTTTGCCGTCCTCGTAGGCCCGGAAGAAGGCGACGTCGAGGCAGTATCGGGGATACTCGAAGTTGTCGTCGTCGCCGCCGAAGAACGCGGCGGCGAACTCCGGGGCGAAGACGAGCCGGACGTCGGTGTACTTCTTGTAGGTGTAGAGATGATACTGGCCGCCCTGGTAGAGGGTGATCACATCATTGCGGAGTCCGTTGGCTTCGGATGCCTCCTTCTCGATCGAAGCCATCGCGGACCGTCGTGCCGTGGCCGCTTCGGCGTCGGCCATGCCTTGCATTGACCGCGGCGTTGACCTTGTCAGTCACGTCCTTGCTGTCCACCAGCACGTTCAATTCAAGGTCGGGTGCGGGGATCTCCTGGTCCGTGCTCCGGGCGAGGAAGCCGTCCTTGTAGTAATCCTTGTCCGCCGTGCTGACCTTCGAGAGCGTATCGGCGGCGACGTGATGATTGGTCATGATCAGCCCGTTCGCCGAGACGAACGAACCGGAGCCGCCGTTGTTGAAGCGGACGGCTGACGTCCGGAGGTGTTCGACCCAGCCTGGAGGCGGCTCGAACCCGTAGGCCCGCCGAAGCTGCTCGAGGGGAAGCTTGCTGAAGGCCCACATGCCTTCATCGGCGCGGGCCTGTCCGATCGCGGTGCTGAAGCTGAGCATGACGAGAACCATAAGGGCACGTTGGTGGATCATGGAATACCTCAACCACAACTCCGGTGCGGGCATTATGGACCGGGAACCTGGTGCTGGGCCCTGTTGGTGCGTAGCAGACATTTTGACCTGAATTCGTCAGAGTCACCTGGATCAGTCCGCCGACTTCGACTCCGTGTCTCCCGCGGAGATCTCGCCACGTCGGGAGAGGTCCCCATCTCCGATCCGGGACGTCGTCACCGGCGCCGAGCGCAAGCCCACCCAGAGTAGCGAGATCACAAGTACCGAGAAGGCAAGCAGCGAGGGCCAGAGCGTCGATTCCCAGTCGCGGGGAAACCCCAGACGCTTTGAAAGATCGAGGGCGCTGGACACCTCGACTCGATACACCGCTTTTCCCTGGTCATCCACCAGATAGGTTCCGGGCTCGCTGTCTCTCGCCTCGGCCAGGTCGATCTGCCAGACCCGAAGTTCCTGGTCGTCGGGGCCGACCTGGGTCTCTTGAAGCGCGGTCACGTCCGCAGGATGACCCGGCAGGTTGTCGGTCGAATAATAGCGCGTCGCGAGCGGCAGGATCGCCAGCATTGCAATCAGAATGCCGGCCATGGAGCCCCCGGCGATCAGGCCGCTGGACATCAGCACGGCGGGGCTGGAGTCCGACTCTTCCGGACTCACCTTGCGGCCCGAGTCCACGGCGCCCCGGACCAGCCCGCCGACGAAGATCGGCACCGTCGTCGACAGGGGCAGATAGACACCCACCGCGAACGCCAGCGGCGAGACCCCCGCGAGCCAGATCACCACCGCGAGCATCGCCCCCAGGATCACGAGCACCCAGGGGAGTTGCCCGAGCATGATCCCGTCGATGATCACCGCGAAGAGGGCCGGCTGGGGGGGGTTAAACTTGGTCGCCTCGGTCCCGTCGGCCCGCCGCGACACCACGCCGCCGATCCCGGGATCGACGCGGGCGAAGGCCCGACCCGTCTCCGGGTCGACCAGGTACTTGCCTGGCTGGACGCCTGGAGCGGCCTTGGAAACCCGCCACACCTTGAAGGTCTGCCCCTCCGAACCCTCCTGAGTCTCGGTCAAGTCGGCCACCGGCGCCGTCACCGTCGGGAGATACTGCGGGTCGGTGGTCACATCCGTATACACGCGGTTGAGCAAGAGCAATGTGAACCCGATGAACACGGCGGACGTGATCGCACCGGCCAGGATGGCATATTGCTGGGACTTCGGAGTGGCCCCCACCAGATAGCCGGTCTTCAGGTCCTGTGAGGTCGTCCCGCCATTGGACGACGCGATGCACACGATCGCCGCGATCGAGAGCGCCGTGAGCCGATACTCGGGGCCGACCCAGCCGATCAGGTAGAAGATCAAACAGGTCATCAGCAAGGTCGCGATCGTCATTCCCGAGATCGGGTTCGATGACGAGCCGATCTCGCCCGTCAGTCGCGAGCTGACGGTCACGAACAGGAAGCCGAACAGGACGATCATTCCCGCGCCGGCCAGCCGCCCGGCGAGTGTCGTCGGGATCAACGCCGAGCCGGCGATCACGGCCACCAGCGCCGAGCGAGCCGACCACGACGACCGAGAGCGGCAGATCACGCTGGGTACGGATCGACGCGTCCCCCGACACGCCGGAACGCAGGTCCCGAAGCCCGCCGGCGATCGAGGAGACGATCAACGGCAGGGAACGGCACATGCTGATGATCCCGCCGGCTGCCACGGCCCCGGCACCGATGTAACGGACATAGCTGCGGAAGATATCGCCCGGCCCCATCTGGCTGATCGGGATCAGGCCGGGCGCGAGCGGTTCGGTCATGCCCTGACCGAAGAACGAGATCGCCGGCGTCAGCACGAGTGCCGAGAGGATGCCCCCACCAACCATGATGCAGGCCGTCCGGGTTCCGATGATGTACCCGACCCCCAGCAGTGTTGGCGAGGCCTCGCCGCTGATCACCGCGTTGCTGTATCCCTTGACCCCGGTGATGAGCGTCGACGGCTCCTTCCCCCACAGGTGCAGAGCTTCCATCAAGGTCTGATACAAAAACGCGACCCCGAAACCGGCAAAGACTGTTTTCGCGTTCGTCCCGCCCTGTTCGCCGGCCATCAGGATCTTGGCGCACGCGGTCCCCTCAGGGTAGGGGAGCTGGCCATGCTGCTTGACGATGAACGCCCGCCGCAACGGGACCATCATCAAGATTCCCAGGATGCCGCCCAGCACCGAGACCATCATGACCCGGAACGGGTCCATGTCGTAGCCCAGGATCATCAGCGCCGGCATCGTCGCCCCGACACCGAACGCGATCGACTCCCCGGCGGAGCCGGTCGTCTGAACGATGTTGTTCTCAAGGATCGTCGCCCGCCGCGTGCCGAAGGCCCGGGAGAAGGCCCGGAAGATCGTGATGGCGAGGACCGCGATCGGGATCGACGCCGACACGGTCATGCCGACCTTGAGGAACAGATACAGCGATGAGGCGCCGAAGACGATCCCGAGCACGACACCGAGCAGCACCGCAGAGAGCGTCAGCTCGGGCATCAGGGCCTGATCAGGTACGTAGGGCCGGAAGCGGGGTGAGGCCGAAGCACCCGGCGACACCAAGTCGGGCGTCTCGTCGGAGGAGTTCAAGACCGACATACGTGAATGTGCGCTCCTCACGGACGATTCGTAATCCTGGCATAAGACGACCCAGAGCGGCAAACCGCCACGTCGGGCGTGGCGGCGTCGGGGCCGGCCCCGACGGCCGACAACTCCTCGGCCCGGCTCACAGTCCCGAGGGAACCAGTTCGCTGGGGAGTTCTTGCGGAGTATCGGGCAACTGCTGAGAAAGCAGAGCGAGGCGATCGACAATGTCCCTCAACACGAAGATGGGCTTCTGAGCGGCATCGACCTCGTAGATCAGCGCAGGGTCATAAAATTTCAAGGTCTCCTCGGTCTCTTCGTGGTAGAGCTTGATCCGACGGTTGATCACATCCTCGTTAATATCATCGAGGCGGTTTTCCCGCAACGCCCGGGCGCGAAGACGTTCCTTGGCCTGGGTCAGATCGTTGATCCTGAGGTGGAAGATCTGAATCACGTCGAGCATGGAGTCCACCATGCCGGCCTGAGTGTAATTACGAGGCATGCCATCAAGCACCAGGATGTGGAGTTCTGACAGGAGCAGCTCCTGCATCTCGAGCGTTCGGATGTATCGTTGCCAGATCCGGGCCGTCAGTTCGTCGGGGACCAGTTTGCCCTCGGACGTATAGCGGACGATTTCCCGCCCCAGTTCGCCATACTTCGGCAATTTCCGGAAAATCTCGCCACAGGAGATGTGGACCAGAGCAGGCAACTGGCCGAGGATCGAGCCCTGCGTCCCCTTTCCGCTCCCTGGCATGCCGAAGAGGAGGATCGTGCGGTACTTCTTGGACCCAACAGCCATGATGCGAACCTCGTTGCAATCGGGCAAGATGCTGGCCCGGGGGTGACCGTCCTCCGCGCCGTCGCCGAGGTGATCGGTCGGGACCGCCCCCGACCGACGCGTCATTCCGAATTATAATCGGTCCGGGTGGTTGATCCCAGCGCGCAATCGCCTCAAGATCGACGCATGCGCCTCCAGTCCGACAGAGATCGTCGAGAAATCGGTGGTTTCAAGCAGCTCGGCGCGGACGTATCGCAACCATTCCGAAAACTCCTAGGCACCGCCGATGTCGCTCGAACGCGGAATGGAACTCCCGCACGACAACAACAAACCTCGCACGACCCGAATCTTGCTCCTGCGGCATGCCGAAACCGCGGCCCCCGATCGTTTCCACGGGGCGGAGTCGGACGTCGGCCTCGGTAAGCGGGGACGGAGCCAGGCCGAGGCCGTCGCACGACTCCTGGCCGAACGCCAGCCCGACGCCCTGTATTGCTCCGGCATGCGGCGCGCGATCGAAACGGCGACCCCAATCGGCCAGGCGTGCGATCTGGAGCCGAACATCGTGCCCACGCTTCATGAACGGATCATGGGACCACTCAGCGGCGCTCTCCGAGCCGAGGCCCACCCGATCTACGACCAGGCGCGAACCCGCTGGGAAGCCGGCGATCTCGAGCACACACACGAAGGTGGCGAATCGTACATGGCGATCCGGGACCGTGTCGTTCCCGTTCTCACCGCGCTGGTGAATCGTTCTCCTGGAGCGACACTCGTGGTCGTGGCTCACGGGGTCGTCATTCGCGTCCTCATCACCTCGCTGGTCGAGGGTCGATCGCCGGCCGACTTCGACTCCGTCCCGATCGACTTCGTTGGCGTTCATGAGTTGCATTACGATGGCCGGCGCTGGTGGCAGGCCCCCTCAACATCCCTCAAGAGGACCGAAACCTTATGAAGACCGGGTTGCCGACGATCCTGGCCCTCTACCTGTTGTGCGCCCCGACAGGTTCTCGCGCCGATGTCGCTGAACCCTTCGGGATCGAGGTCGTGGATGCCGAGACCGGGCGCGGCGTGCCACTTGTCGAGCTCGAGACGGTCAACAACATCAAATTCATCACCGACAGCCAGGGGCTCGTCGCGATCGTTGATCCCGAACTGATGGGCCATAGCGTCTACTTCCACGTCCGGAGCCACGGCTACGAGTACCCGAAGGACGGCTTCGGATATCGGGGAAAGGCCCTGCAAGTTGAGCCGGGAGACATGGCGAAGCTGGAGGTCCACCGGGTCAACATCGCCGAGCGGTTGTACCGCGTCACCGGCGCGGGGATTTATCGCGACACCGTCATGCTGGGCCGCGAGTCGCCGATTCGAGAGCCGCTACTCAACGGCCTGGTCGTCGGCCAGGACAGCGTCATGACGCTCGTCCACGGTGGTCGCATCCTCTGGTTCTGGGGAGACACCAGCAGGCCCGCGTATCCGCTTGGCCAGTTCCATATGTCCGGGGCCACGTCCCGACTGCCGGCCGATGGCGGGCTCGACCCGAACGTCGGCGTGAACCTCGACTACTTCGTCGACGAGAACGGGTTCTCCCGGAAGTTGGCGGAGATGCCCGGTCAGGGCCCGACCTGGCTCGGCGGCCCGGCCCTCCTGACGGACGCGGACGGCCACGAGCGGATCTATGCCGGATACGCGAAGATCCGGAACATGCTTGAGGCCTATCAGCACGGGTTCGTCGTCTGGAACGACGCGGAGGACCGCTTCGATCAGGTCAAGGTCGTTCCCGAGGGACAACCCATCTACCCCAGCGGCCACGCCTTGAGCCACAAGGACAACGACGGGACTGCCTACGTCCACTTCACCACCCCGTACCCCGTCACCCGGGTCCGGGCCGAGCCGGACGCCTACGTCGATCCCTCCCGCTACGAAGCGTTCACCCCTTACAAGACCGGTATTCTCGCATTCGACCCGGAGGCGGTCGAGCGTGACGAGGACGGACGGGTCGTTTACGACTGGAAGCCCGGCACGCTCCCCTTGACGCCCGGCGACCAGAAGACGCTCGTGGATGCGGGCGCCCTCCAGCCCGACGAGGCGATCCTGGCCCTACGCGACGTCGACACGGGCAAGCCCGTACTGGGCCACGCGGGCACCGTCGCGTGGAACGCTTACCGGAACCGCTGGGTCATGATCGCCTGTGAGGTCTTCGGAGACCCGTCCCTGCTCGGCGAGATCTGGTACGCCGAGGCCGACGCTCCGACCGGCCCATGGGTTTATGCCCGCAAGGTCGTCACACACAACCAGTACAGCTTTTACAATCCGAGACATCATCCCTTCTTCGACCAGGACGGCGGGCGGGTGATCTATTTCGAGGGCACGTACACCCATACCTTCTCCGGGAACCCGGTCCAGACCCCCCGTTACGACTACAACCAGATCATGTACAAGCTCGACCTCTCCGACCCTCGCCTCAACCTTCCCGTCGCCATCGACGGCTTCGGTTCGCCCGACGATGTGAAGGCGCCGAGCCGGCACATCGAGTTCTTCGCGCTCGAACGTCCCGGCGAGGGCACGGTCCCGGTCTTCGAGCAAACCAGTCGGGACGGCGAACGTCGGCTCGTCGTCGACCAATCTCGGGGCCGGAGGAACCTTTGCGGTTCTATGGCCTGCCGATGGACGTCAAACCACGACCGGCGACGGTCACGCCGCTCTACGAGTTCGTCGGCGAATCCGACGCGAGGACGATCTATTCGACGTCCGAGACGATGCCCGGCTACCAGCAAGCGGCGCAACCGGTCTGTCTCGTGTGGCGAAACCCGATCGGCATCGCTCTCCCGGGCCGCTCCAGGCCGTGAGCGACAGCGGAGATCGACCAGTGTCTGGGGGGATCGGATTAGGCGGCCGTGCCGGCGGCCTCGTCTCCACCCTTGAGCGTCTCCCACTCCTCCCAGGAGTAGAGAACCTCGCGGGCCGAGCCGCTCTTGTACTCGCCGACGATGCCATCCTCGGCCATGAAGTCGATCAGACGCGCGGCGCGGCCGTAGCCGATGCCCAGGGCACGTTGCAGGAGAGAGCAGGAACCGCGTTGCTCGCGGATGATGACCTCGATCGCCGACTCGTACAGATCGTCACGCTCCTTGAGGCTCGCCTTGTCGTTGCCGCCTCGACCACCGACCTGAACCTGCATCAGTTCCTTGCTGAACTCGACCGGATACTGTTCGAGATAGCCGCAGATCCGGTTGACCTCGGTATCCGAGACATACGTCCCCTGGGCCCGGACGAGGTGGGACGTTCCGGGCTTCAGGAACAGCATGTCGCCGTTGCCCAGCAAGCGGTCGGCGCCCATCTCATCAAGGACGACTCGCGAGTCGCTCCGACTGGAGACCTGGAAGGCGATCCGCGCCGGGAGGTTTCCCTTGATGAGGCCCGTGATCACGTCCACCGTCGGCTTCTGGGTCGCCAGGATCAGGTGCATGCCGACCGCGCGTGCCTTCTGGGCCAGGCGGACGATGTGCGACTCGACTTCCTTGCCCGCCGTCATCATCAGGTCGGCAAGCTCGTCCACGACGATCACGATGAAGGGCATGTAGGTCGGGATGCGCTGGGCTTCCTCCTCGCTCTCCGGTGCGAGCCGGTTGAGGATCTCGTGCGGCCCCAACGCATTGTAGGTCTGGATGTTCCGCACCCCGGCCCGAGCGAGGTAGCCATAGCGCTCGTCCATCTTGTCGCACGCCCAGGCCAGCAGCGACTCCGCCTTCTTCATGTCGGTGACGACCGGGTGCATCAGGTGCGGGACCCGTCGAAATTGTGAAAGTTCGACCATCTTGGGATCGACGAGGATGAGCTTCACCTCGTCCGGCCGCTTGTTCATCAGGATCGACAGAATCATCGCGTTGAGACAGACCGACTTCCCCGTTCCGGTACGACCGGCGATGAGCAGGTGCGGCATCTCCGAGAGGTCGAAGGCCAGCGGCTGTCCCTTCACGTCCTTGCCGAGAAACAGCGGGATGCGTTGCCGCGCCACGTCCGAACCGGCGCCGGTCATGACTTCGCCGAGCCGGACGATCGATCGTCGCTCATTGGGGACCTCGATCCCGACGGTCGTCTTGCCCGGAATGGGCGAGACGATACGGATACTCGGAACCGCCAGGGCGATCGCCAGGTCATTCGCCAGTCCGATCACCCGCGAGACGCGCAGACCGGCCTCCAACTCGATCTCGAACATCGTGATGACCGGCCCGGTGTCGATCTGGACCACCCGAACTACGCAACCGTGCTCTCGAAGGGTTTTTTCCAGGATCATCGCCCGCTGCTGAACTAGCGACTCCTGCTCCTGAACCGGCAGCTTCGCCGGAGGCTCCAGGAATTCCATCGGTGGGGGTTCATAAGTCCCATCGCCTTGCGGTCTGGTGAACGGTGCCGGCGGCAAGGGCCGAGTTATTGTGGGGAATGACGGCCGGTGGCGCGGGTGCGCCGCACCTCGCCAACCGGGCACCTCGACTGGCCGATCCAGAGCGGCACGAGGAGTCGGCGCCGGGCCTTGAAGCATACCGTAGGGCGTGCCCTGGGGAGACCTTGCCGGATCGGTCGGAGCAAAAGCCTGCGGTCGACGAGTGCTCCGAACCATCCGGGTCAGCTCTCGCAACGGCCAGATCACGAAAACGTCGTAGCTGAGCATGCCGCCCAGGGCACCGACAGCAGCGAGTAACAGCAACAAACCGACCATGCCGACAGTATGGGAGAGATACGTGGCCGCGAGGGCACCGACGTATCCCCCACTACCAACCGTCGGTACCCGATCGTGCAGCGGTTCCCCTCGCCAGAGATCCAGAGTGCCCAGCAATCCCGCGATCGCGCCGAGAACCAGCGTCAACCCCAGACCACGTAACAACGGTTCGGCAATGCCCCGACGCCGGAAGACGTGGAACACAAGCACGAACAACGCATGGAAGAGCGGCCATGCCGCCCAGCCGATTGTGATCATCAGGCCGTGAGCCAGGCGCGCTCCGACCGGGCCGCACGGGTTCGCCGTCCCCGCTGGTTCCATCGCCCAATTCGCCGAACCCGAGGGATCGGCCGGGTCGTAACCAACCAGGCTCAGCACCAGGAACAGCCAGACAAACAGGAGGGCCATGCCCTGGCCGAGCCGGGTCAGGCGACTGCGGTCGAGCATGAGTCCTCCCGAAGGCGCGCACGGCGAGCATCGACCTGAGTCTGTCCCAGAAGACAGGACACCGATCGCGGCACGCCGCAGGAGATAGCGGGGGCGCCCACCTCGATGGCGGGCGCAAGCGATGGACGGCCCCGGGGCGAACATTGCCCGCAAGATCGACGCGCTCACGGCGCGATCCCGCTCCCCACCCCGGACCACCTATCTCTGATCGGCCAGGATCGCCGGAAGCGTTGAGCCCTCCCGGACCGTTCCGACCCTCGAAGGCACGCGCCGCGACTTATTCTGACGGCTGGGTAAGATCGACGGTCCCGGAATCCAGTCCGAGTTCCATGTCCTCGGTGGCCTCGCGCGTCCGGACCTTGCCCGACATGTCGAGGAAGATCTTGTCGTTCATGATCTCGGCGATCACGATCGCCATCTTGTCATGGGTACGCATGTCCACAAGTGGTCGAGCGCCCTGATTCAACGCGATCAAACGCTTCTGGATGAGCGTCGAGAGCTTGAAGCGCCCGCCGACCTTGTTCACGATCTCTTCTTCTTTGAGTTCATCTAGCATCGCGGTCAGGGCCTCCCCGGGGCCGTTCGGTCAGGATGGCGACCAGCTCCTCGACGGCTCGGTCGAGGTTGTCGTTGATGAGGGTGTACGCGTAATTGGGTGCCTGTTCCAGTTCGTGACGCGCGTTGGTCAGGCGGCGCTGGATCGTCGCCTCGTCCTCGCTGGCACGGGATCGCAGCCGAGCTTCGAGAACCTCGAAGCTCGGGGTCGTCACGAAGATCAGCACGGCCGACGGTGCCCGATCGCGAACCTGCCGGGCGCCCTGAACGTCGATTTCCAGCAGGACGTTCTCACCGCGCTGTAGATGTTGCTCGACCGGCCCTGCCGGGGTGCCGTAGAAGTTGCCATGGACCTCTGCCCACTCGAGAAATCGGTCGGCGCGGCGATCGGCGTCGAACTCCTCGCGGGTCAGGAAATGGTAGTCGACGCCATCCTGCTCCCCCCGTCGGCAGGAACGCGTGGTGGCCGAGATCGAAAGATAGGCGCGCGTCTCCGGGTACTGGACCACCCGCCGCGCAAGGGTGCTCTTTCCCGAGCCCGATGGGCCCGAGATGACGAACAATCGGCCGGGCAGGTTCGCCCAGTTGTCCAACTGAACCGTTCCCTCGATGACCCTCACTCCACGTTCAGGATCAGTTCGCGAACTTTCTCGAGGGCCCCTTGATCTCGACCACGTCCCGGCTGATCTCCGGGTCGTTGGCCTTCGAACCGATGGTGTTCGCCTCGCGACCCATCTCCTGCACGACGAACTCCAGCTTGCGCCCGGACGAGTTGGGCTCCTCGATGATGGCGAGGTACTGATCGATGTGGGCCCGAAGCCTCGTAATCTCCTCGGCGATGTCGGACCGCTCGGCGAAGATCGCGACTTCCCGGATCAGGTCTTTCGGCTCGACGGCCACGCCCTGCTTCTCGATGAGGGCCTGAATTCGTTCCGTCAAACGGTCCTGATAGCCAGCCACAACGCCTGGTCGCCGGGCTTCGATGCGGATCAAGATCTCGGCCACGGTTCTCCCGAGCCCTTCGAGTTCCTCACCCATGACACGCCCTTCCTCGCGGCGAGTCTGCTCAAACCGGTTCAGGGCTTCGGAGACCACCCGGGCCAGCTTCGGCC
Organism: uncultured Isosphaeraceae bacterium; assembly: GCA_963779675.1. Classification (GTDB taxonomy): domain Bacteria; phylum Planctomycetota; class Planctomycetia; order Isosphaerales; family Isosphaeraceae; genus CAVZZM01. The sequence continues at coordinate 574,528 of CAVZZM010000003.1, read as the reverse complement.
AGTCCTCGCGCGGATCGTCGGCGACGGGCTTCCGGTCCTCCACAACCCCCGGCAAGCCCAGCAGGGCCGCCAGGTCCGGTTCGTCCCGGCCGGTCAACGCTTTCAACTGATCCCGATAGCTACTCAGGGCCACCGTGTTAAGGCGGTAGTCCTCGGGACGTCGGGGGCGATCGACCCGCAGAGAAAGCTGGATAGTCCCGCGGTGGACGTTCTGGCGAACGAGCCGTTCCAGTTCCGGCTCCAGGACCGAGTACGGCTCACTCATCCTGGTCGAGAGCTTGAAGTGACGGTTGTTGACCGAGCGAACCTCGACCACCACCGACATGACGTCGTCCTGGTAGCGGGCTTCGCCGAAACCTGTCATGCTACGCAGCACGGAGACGACCTCGCGGCGTTGATGGTCGAAGTCAGCAAGCACATCGATCGAGCCGGAATGAGCCGGTTGGGAGCGTTGCACTCGGGTCAAATGGCGAGGAACGAGACGAACCGCCGCCGGTTGGCGACCGTTCGCTGACCAAGTCCGCCGTCAGGGTGACTTGCCAGCCGATTGGGATGCGTCCTTCGAATCGGTCGGCCCGAGTCGGCGTGCCGGTCGCCGGCTTCGGGCTCAGGCTCGAAGACCTCGGGCAGATCGGATGTTCGCTTCGGGGACGTTGTGGGGGCCGGGGTCGTGTTTTCGGAAGCCGCCTTCCCGGCCGGCGCGGTCGCCGGTTTGGAGTCGCCCGAGGTCTCCGACTTGGCCCCAGCCGGCGGCGGGGAACCGGCGTCGGTCGGAGTCACCTCGCGAGAGGACGTACCGGAGTCATCGGCCACGAAGGCGGAGGACCGGCCCTGGTTGTTGATGATGACCAGGGCCATCGCCAGGAGAAACCAGATGGATGCCGTCACGACGGTGACCTTGCGTGAAGACGTCACCGGCCTTCGTCCCGAAGGCGCTCGATCCCCCCATGCCGCCGAACGCCCCGGCGAGCCCGCCGCCACGCCCGCGCTGGATCAGCACCAGGCATGATCAGAAACACCGAACAGATCACGATCAGTAAGTTCAGTAAACCGCCAATGAATCCCACGTCCTGAGCCCTCGCAGTATCACGCGTTGGTACCGGAGATCCCGATTCCGTCCCGTTGGTATCGGCGATCGGATGCCCACCTCGGAGCCAACCAGGCGAGCCGGTCGGCACGCCTGCGACCGGCTCAGGCCTTGCCCGCGGCGGTGACATCAAGTCCGGCCCGGATGATGCCCGAGGAAATCGTCCGCCACCAGGCTCGCCCCACCCACCAGAGCACCGTCGATATCGGGGCAAGCCAGCAGGACCTGGCGTTGTCCGGCTTGACGCTCCCTCCGTACTGGACGACAACCCGAGCCGCGGTCGCTTCACCCACCATTCCGGCCAGGTGTTTCCGGACGAACGCATGGGCCTCCTGCGCCTGCTCGGGCGTGGCCACCTTGCCCGTGCCGATGGCCCAGACAGGCTCGTACGCCAGGACAAGGCGACCGATCTGCTCCGGGGTCAATTCGGCCAGCGACCCGTTCAGTTGGGTGGCGAGAACCTCCAGGGTCTTCCCGGCCTCTCGCTCCTCGAGCGTCTCGCCGATGCAGACGATCGGGATCAACCCGACCGTCGGAGCCGCCTTCAGCTTGCGGTTGACGACCGCGTCGGTCTCACCGAACCCGTGACGTCGCTCGCTGTGACCGAGAATCACGTGGGTGCAGCCGGCATCGAGCAGCATGGCCCCGGACAGCTCGCCGGTATAGGCCCCCTTGGGCTCCCAGTGCATGTTCTGGGCGCCCAGAGTGACCGTCGAGTTGTTCAACACGGCATCGACCTGGTGCAGGAAGGCCGACGGCGGGCAAACCGCGACATGCACCCGGGATTCCTGGCCCACACCGACCTTGACCGCCCCGGCCAGTTCCGCGGCGTCGGCGCTGGAGGCCGGGTTCATCTTCCAGTTGCCCGCGATGAACAGCGTTCGCATCAGACCGGAACCCCCTCACACGAATCGATCGACTTGCCCAGGAGTTCCGCAAGCTGCCGCAGTTCGTCCATCAGCGTTGCGTAGGGACCGGGCAGCATGGCCTGCGGGCCGTCGGAGAGCGCCTTCTCAGGACAGGGATGCACCTCAATGTGAACCCCGTCGCAGCCAGCGGCCACGGCGGCCCGTGCCATCGCGGGAATCAGGTCGGGGCGGCCGGTGGCATGGCTCGGGTCCACGATGATCGGCAGGTGTGACTGCCCCTTGACGTTGGGCACCGCCGAAAGGTCGAGCATGTTCCGAGTCGAATCCTCGAACGACCGCACCCCGCGCTCGCAGAGAATGACCTGCAGGTTCCCCTGGCTCAGGACGTATTCCGCGGACATTAGGAGGTCCTTGACCGTGGCGGCCATGCCCCGCTTCAAGAGGACGGGCTTACGGGTCCGACCCACTTCCTTGAGCAGGTCGAAGTTCTGCATGTTCCGGGCGCCGATCTGGAAGATGTCCGCGTAACGCTCGACCAGTTCGACCTGCCGGGGGTCCATCACCTCGGTCACGGTTGGCATGCCGAACCGCTCGCCGGTCGCCTGGAGGATCTTCAACCCATCCTCGCCGAGCCCCTGAAAGCTGTACGGGCTGGTGCGAGGCTTGAAGGCGCCGCCGCGGAGAATGTTCGCCCCAGCCTCGCGAACCTGCTCGGCCACCTCGAACATCTCTTTCTCGCCCTCGATCGCGCAGGGACCGGCGATCATCGCGAGCGAGTTGCCACCAATGCGAACGCCTCGCACCGTGACCACCGAAGGCTCGGGGTGGAATTCCCGACTTGCCAGTTTGAACGGCTTGAGGATCGGGACGACCCCCTCGACCCCTTCAATTGCCTGCAACGGCTCAACTCGGAGCTTCTCTTCATCCCCGATGACCCCGATGATCGTCCTCGACACTCCCTGGCTGAGGTGGGGCGTCAGGCCGAGGTCTTCAATCCGTTCGACGACGTGCTGGATCTGCTCCGGCGTCGAATGAGGCTTCAGTACAATGATCATTTCAGGTGCGAGTCCTGGCAGCGCAATCCGAACTGGACGCCGGGTGAGGCGAGGGAGGGTACGGCGGGTCGAAAACGATTCGGATGTTGGCACGCGTGAAACGCGGACTATACCATACCTGATCTGATCGGGAAAGGGCGAATCTCCCCGGACCATACCACCCCGATTCCCCGACCGCCCTAATTGCCGAAACCATCCAACTCCACGGACAACACGTCGTAGCGCAAACCATCGAGCATAATTATAAATTAATCTATAATTTTTTATAGTTTAAAACACGAAATACCCTCAATTCGTGAGGTTTCCTGGTTTCGCGCGAGCCCTTCGCCAGAGGCCCCTATCAAAATGAGCTTGAGTTCCTGCAAATCGGCTTGTTGACGTTCACCTTCATCTAGGGCCTCTGATGATCGGGGCGAGGGGCCCACTCCCCATGAACTGGAACGGACACGGATACCTAGCAATCCTATTCTTTGTTGACATCGGACTAAAAAACCTATATCATCCTATGAGAGCCTGACTCTGTCATCTGTTCGCAGATGCGTATCGACACGTTTCCTTCCTGCCCTCGAGATGTGAGGTGGTTTCCGATGGCGACGACCAAGGTCAAATCGAAATCCGCGAAAGTCGAAGCGCCGAGCCGCCCGTCGGCGAAAGTTCGCCAGGCGGCCGACCTGCTCAAGCAGGTTTCCGATCCAACTCGGCTTCAAGTTCTCATGCTCCTAACCGAGAAGGAACGGAACGTTTCGGAACTCTGCACGGACCTCGGCACCCAGTCCCAGCCGGCTGTCAGCCACCATCTTGCTCTCTTGCGTCACGGTCGCCTTATCGAACCTCGACGCGCCGGCAAGCATAACTATTACTATCTGACCGACGCGGGTCGTGAACTTGCCAAGGTAGTTTATGCGATCGTACGCTGATCCAATTTGTCGAGTCTCATCACGCTGAGTGCGGATCGCTTTCCGAACCTCTTCCACAAGGGCCGACATGCCGGACGCCCCACTGGCGTCCGGCATGTCGGCCTTTGGTCGTTTTCCGTACACCTTATGGACAGCAAGCCCCGATCACCGAGCGAAATTCCCCTGACGCCTCAAGGAGCACTGGCATCGTCTTGAGCAGGCGTGATGTCGAGTCGGTTTTCAACCTTGTCAACGCCGACAGTCCCACGTGTGATTTCTTCGGCGCGAACTTTTGCGGCCGCGGTGGGGACGTTGCCGGTCAAGACGGTTGTCTTGTCGTCCTGGACGTCCACGGCGATCTTCGCGTCGACAAGGGCCTTGTCCCAGTGAAGCCGCCCGTAGACACGGGCCGCGACGCTCATGGAATCGACTTCCGCCCGAGCACTGGCGAACCGATGCTGCACGTCCTCGGAGAGGTCCTGAAAGTCGCGCTGGATCTCCCGCAATGCTTTGTCAACCCGCTGGCCGATTCGCTCCGCCGGGCCCGATCGGTCGGGGGCCTGCTGGGCCCGGCTTAGGTTCGGGAGCGAGCATGTAAGCAGCGCGACCAGGGCCGCCACGATTGCCGTTGGCACGTGTTTCTTCATCGCTGTCTCCTCTTGGTGTCCCTGTCTCCTCGTGACCAGGGGCCATGCGGAGTGGTCCCCGCTGCCCGGTTCCGATGGTCGCAGCGCGCGTTATCTCCGCGGCCTTTGGGTATTCTCAGCAAACAGCAGGCCGTTCTCGGTTCGAGTTCGCCGGAACAAGTGTCCGACCTCGCTCCATCGTTGACGCCGGAGGGGCCGCCTGAGATGATTGCATTTGATTGGAAATCGAACCGACACCGCGACCTATGCAAACCAGAGGGGAAAACTCCGATGCCAATCAGCGAAGAGACCCACGGCACGGTCGCGTCGTATCCTGCCGGTCAGGTGCTACGTTGCCACAGTTGTGGCGCGGAGATCACCATCATCAGGCCGTGCTCGCTCCATCCTCCTGATCAGGTTCTTCAGTGCTGTGGCAGGGACATGCACCCCGACTCGCCGCACGCGGCCGAGGACGCCTGGGAAGGATGAGGGCGGGGCCTCGTCCGTCAACCGGAGCGGCTGGGCCGCCAGGAACCGTCGCGATATCGAGAGTTCCCGTTGCTACGGCCTGTGGGACGGGGACTGTGTCAGAGGCTGGCGAGACACTCACGCGCATAGGCCAGACCACCGGCGATGTCCCGAACCCGGGCGATCTGGTCCCCCACCTCACGCTCGACGAGCAAGGGCCCTTCGTAACCGACCTGCTTGAGCGCCTTGAAGAAACCGGGGGATGTCCACCTCACCCTGGCCGAGCGGCACCTCGTCTCCCCATGCACCCTGGGTCCGAGGCCGACGGGCATCCTTGAGGTGAACGCTACGGATGTCCGGCCCGAGGATTTCAACCGCCCGCAGCGGATCACCCATGTTGTAGAGCAGCATGTTCGCCGGGTCGAAGTTGACCTTGAGGTTCGGTGATCGCAGTTCGTCAAGGGTACAGCGCAGCAACTCAGCCGACTCTTGCCCCGTCTCAAAGGCCAGCGTCACACCCAGATCGGCGGCGAACTGGGCGGCCTGCTCCAGTGTCTTCAGGAATGGCTGTCGGTCGGAATCACCGGGGCCCGGCAAGAACCCCGCATGAAGCATCAGGTCGCGCAGGCCAAGTGAGAGCGTGCGGTCCAGCGCCCACCGCAGGCGATCCAGGCGCTGCGGCGCGGAGTTCCGGAGGTCCGAACCCGCCAGTTTCCTTGATTGTCTGGGGAGTTGTGTAGTCCTCGCCGGGAAATCCCAGCATGGCGCCAGTCAGCGTCAGCCCGGAAGAAAGGGCTGCCTGCGGCATGGACTCACCTTCCTCCCAGCTCGCATGGTGAGGATCGCCGCAGGCGATCTGCACGATCTGGGTTCCGAGGTCGTCCATAAATCGCCTCAGCTCGGCAATGTTCGTGACCTGCAGGCTCCAGCTACAAACCCCCAGTGAAAGTGGGGGCAACTGCGCGGTCGGGCTGAGGCTTGCGCTCACGTCGTCATCTCCGGTCGCTCAAGGTATCCACGTTCGTTTCGGTCGGGTCGCCCGCGCCGAGGTCCCGAATCCGTCTCGACGATGATATCTCGACTCGAGCCGTGCCGCGACGACATTCTTGCTCGATCTTCGAACAACCGGGTCAACCAGGGTTTGCCGGGCAAATTTCGTCCTGTTGGCTGTCCCGCGAAGTGCTCTTTGAGACCTGAGGCCTCCGCGACTGATCCGATCCATTGGAGCGAACCGGCTTGATCGCTTCCTCTTCCTCCGTGGGCGGCCCCTCACCGTCGGTCGTGAGTTGCTCATCCGCAGCCAGGGTCGGCGAACCGGACATGCAGACCACGCAGTTTCGGCCCGACTCCTTAGCCTGGTAGAGGTGGAGGTCCGCCCGAGAGATCAGGGCCGCGGGCGATTTGTGCCGACTCGACGCGGCAAAGGCCACGCCAATGCTGGTCGTGACCTGCAAGGTTCCATCCCCGACACGAAAGCGACGGGTAGCCAGACGGCGTCGAATGTGCTCCGCCCTCTCGACGGCCCGTCCAATCGAAGGGCAGGGCAGCGCCACAACGAACTCTTCCCCCCCATAACGGGCCACGAGGTCTTCCGAGCGTGTGACCTGGCGTAGGACGGCGGCGACTTCACGCAGAACCAGGTCGCCGGCATCATGCCCATGCTCGTCGTTGACTCGCTTGAAATGGTCCACGTCCAGCATCAGGACCGCCATCCCCAGGCCTTCCGACGACGCATGTTGCGCGAGCAACGGCACTCGTTCGAGAAAGTAGGCGCGATTATAAAGCCCGGTCAGATGGTCCCGAACCGATCGCTCGAACAACTCGCGCTGGTAGTTTTCTTCACATGGGTCGGGACGAGAGAACTTCAGGACGACCAGCGAGCCGATGCGAAACGGTCCCCATCGTTGAGTTCCACCGGCACGTTCGGCCGTAGTCGACGGTTGTTGACATAGGTGCCATTCGAACTGTGGTGGTCCGTCAACCGGACCCGGCCGTCGGGGCCGATCTCCAGCAAGGCATGATGCCGGGACACGGTGGCGTCCGCGAGTTGAATCGCGTTGTCGACAGCCCGGCCCAGCCAGTTCTCACCCATGTCGACCGGAAGCATCGAACCTGGAATCCCACCACGCAGGACGATCAGGTACGTCGGCGCCGCGAGTTCGTCCTCCACAGCGAGCACGGAGGCCGGTGGCGACTGGCAGATGTGCGTGTTCCCCTGCTCATCCATGGTCCATCCCGGGAATTGGCCCCACGATCAGCCCGCGGTGCCACACCCGACGAGTGGCACGTGCGCGAGACCGTCAGGCGAACCCTAGGCCACGAACCGGCAGGGCGTCAAACGACCCCAGCGACAGATTTCCGGGGGGTTCACCTCGGAGACAAGAAGGTTCGGTCCAGGACAGAACAAAACGGCCCGGCCACACGGGCATTCCGCGTGACCGGGCGTCTTGTGAGTTTTCCACGATTGGACTGACCAGAGGCCGGAGCGTCTCAGGTATCCAGCCGGTCCAGGGTGCCCGTGCTGTCTCCCAGCGAGTCGGTCGACGCACCGATACGTTCCAGCAGCGAGAGGAACAGGTTGTTCAGCGGCGTGTCCTTCGATACTCGATGTGCCGCCCGCTCTTGAGCGTCCCGCCACCCTTGCCGAGCAGGAGCACTGGCAGGTCGTTGTGGTTGTGACGGTTGCCGTCGCCGATGCCGCTGCCGTAAACGATCATCGCGTTGTCGAGCATCGTGCTGCCGTCGGCCTCCTTCGTCGCCTTCAGCTTGCCGATGAAGTACGCGAGTTGCTCGATGTGGAACGTGTTGATCTTGCGGATCTTCTCGATGCTTCTCCGGGTCGCCGCCATGGTGCGAGAGCTGGTGGTGGCCGTCGGAGACACCGATGAAGTCGTAATTCCGGTTGCTCCCCTCGTTGGCGTACATGAAGGTGGCGATCCGGGTCAGGTCCCCCTGGAACGCCAGGACGAGCAAGTCGTTCATCAGCCGGATAGTGCTCCGGCAGTTCGCGAGGGATGCCGTCGGGAACCTCGAAGCCCTCGGGGACTTCGAGTGTCCCCTCCTCGTGATGGGCGACCCGGGTTTCCAGCTCGCGGACCGAGCTGACAGGTACTCATCCAGCTTGTGACGATCGGAGACGCCCAGCTTCGGCGTGGAGCGTACGGGCATCCTCCTGGACGAAGTCGAGGATGCTTTCGCGGAAGACCTGCCGACGGGCCCGCAGTCTCGGCGGTCTCGGTCGGTCCCCCGCTCCGAAGAGACGATCGAAGACAAGCTTCGGGTTGATCTCCTTCGGGACCGGCGTCGTCGGCGATCGCCACGAGATGTTCGACGAGTACGCGCAACTGTAACCCGAGTCGCAATTTCCGGCCTGCCGGCCCCCCTTCGATGCCGAGTTCCAGCGACGGGAACCGGGTGGCCTTGCCGAGCTTCTGTGCGGCGGCCTGGTCGACCGACACGCCCACGCGGATGTCGGCGCCGTCCGTCTTGTTCGGATGCACCCCGGTCAGGAACGTGGCGAGCGCCCGCGCGTGGTCGCCAGGACCGTCACCCAGACGAGAAGCCGTTCCGCTGGGCCAGGCCGCTCAGGACCATCAACTCGTCCCGGAACGGCTTGAGCGGGTCCAGGATCTTTGGCAGATCGAAGTCCGCCCCGAGCTTCGACGGGCGTCCAGTCGGGCATGTGGACGCCGTTCGGGACGTAGAAGAAGGCCATTCGGAGCGGCGGCCGACCGCGCCACCTCCGGCGGCGCGGACGACCGGGGCCAGCGACTCCAGCCAGGGCAGCGTCAGGGCCGTCCCCAGGCCACGAAGTACCGTACGCCTTGAGATCCGCTGAATCATGGCTCGCTCCCTTGCGCGATCTTGGTCATGCGGAAGGTGGGGCTCTCGAACGATCCCCACCACGAGGCTGGAGAACCGATAGTCATGTTCGGCGACGAACTGAGCAATCTGATCCACCACACACTGATCCGTCGGCTCGAGCCCCCGACCGATCGAATAAGTCAGCATCTTCTCGACGAGCGCTCTCGTGAACGTGTCGCGACGCTCTTTGAGGACGGTCTTGAGGTCGGCCGGTCCCTCGAACTCCTCGCCGGTCGGCAACGATCCGGAGGGGTCGATCGTCGAACTTGCCGTCCTTCTCTCGCCAGGCGCCGACCGCGTCGAAATTTTCCAGGACGAAGCCGAGCGGGTCCAGCTTGTCGTGGCAGACGGCGCAGGACGGGTCGGCCCGATGCCTCTCCAGACGCTCTCGGAGCGAGCCGGAGAGAATCGCCTCCTGCCTCCTCGCTCAGCTCGGGCACGTCCGGCGGCGGCGGTGGTGGCGGTGTGCCCAGGATCGCCTCCAGCACCCACTTGCCCCGCTTCACCGGCGAGGTGCGGGTCGGGTTCGAGGTGATCGGTCAGGACGCTCGCCTGGGTCAGCAGCCCGCCCCGTCGGCTATCCGCCGACAGGGCGACCTTGCGGAACTCCTCGCCCTGCGACGCCGTGATCCCGTAATGCTTCGCCAGTCGTCCGTTGAGGTACGTCCAGTCGGAGTCGAGGAACTCCAGGAGGCTCCGGTCGGACTTCACGACCTCGCTGGAAGTACAGGACCGTTTCGGTGAGCATGTCGTCACGGAGCCGCTCGTCGAAGTCGGGGAACAGGCTCCTTGTCGGCGGATGAAGGCATTCGAGGCCTCCGGAGCTGGAGCCACTGGACGGCGAAATTCTCGACCAGTCCCGGCATCGACCTTGGGGTCCTTCAAGCATCCGCCGAACCTGGGCCTCCAGGACTGTCGTCCTCGTGGAGCGTACCCGTCGCGTGCCCTCTGGAACAGCTCGTCGTCGGGCATGCTCGACCAGAGGAAGTAGGAGAGTCGGCTGGCCAGCTCGAAGTCGTTCAGGGGCCGGACCTCCGCGTCGGACTTGGCCGGCGTCGGGGTCCAGCTCGACACGGAACAGGAAATTCGGCGAGACCAGAACCGCCGTCACGGCGAGGCTGAACCCCCTGGGCGAAACCTCCGTCGTCCTCCATCCCCATCTCGACGAACTCGACCAGCCGATCCACTCCTCGGGCGGTGACCGGGCCGGCGATAGGCCTGGCTGGCGAATCGTTCCATGACGTCACGGGCGCATGCCTCGACCTGCTTCCGGTCTCTTCGGATCGTCCGGGTTCCCGGACGAGGATGCGACGGTGCGATTCCGGGAGCGCATCGGCGCCCGCCGATCACGGGGCCCGCGACGGCCATTGCCATGACGACAAGGTTGCGATCTCGCCGAATGACCTCTCGTCCGCGCTTGTCCTCGCCGGTACTCGGCATGATCGTTTGTGAATGCCACGGCGAACCGGTGCTCGCCCGGCTCACCGACACGCGGGCTTCGTAATCGCTGGGCCTCGTCGCTCGTCGTCCGGCCTCCACGTCGAAGGCGGCGACCTCCTTGTCGTCGAGCCGGAACTCCATCCTTGGCAGGTCGTCGCCGGCGCGCTGGCCGAACGCCTTGACCCGCAAGACATACTCCCCCTCGACCGGAAAGTCGATGGGTGACGGGAAGCTCGCCGTTCGAGTGAATCAGGCTCGCGGTCGTGTTGTACGGTCGGGCGGCCTTGCTGTCGATCCGAGCCGGGTTCCACTCCTTCGTCTCAGCGCGAGCGACGGCCTGGCCGACCGGCCCTTGAACCTCGATGGCCTCGATCAGCAAGTTGCGATCGCGGTGGTCGCGATCCTTGTTCTTCTCGTCGTAGAAATCGTTGGTGAACGCGAGGGCGATCTTGCGCGTGCCCTTCTTCACCGGGACACGCACCTCGTAGACGCCGGTCTCTCCCTCGATGGCCTTGACCTCGACTTCCTCGACGGTCGTTCCATCGAGCCGGAAGGCCATCTTCGCCGGTTCGTCCCCCGCCTGCTGGGCATAGGCGCGGGCTCGCAGGATGTACGTCGCCATCACTGGGGAACTCGTGGCGAACCCCGGCCTCACCGTTGGTAAACAGGTTGCGGAGCGTCTCCGTCTCGCCCGCCATCGCCCCGAAATTCTCGGGGCTCCAGGACTTGACCGGGCCGCGCATGTCGCGGACGACGATCGCGCGGTCGGCGATCTCTTCCGCGGCGGCCAGATATTTCTCCAGCAAGATCGGCGAGAGGGTCAGCACGTCGCCGATGTTGTCGAAGCCGTAGCCGACGTCGTCGGTCGGGAAGTCGTCCGCCGGCCGGAAATCGACATCGACGAGGTCGCGGATCGTGTTGTTGTACTCCGCCCGGTTCAGGCGACGCAGCGTCACCCGTCCCGGATCGACCGGCCCGCGACACGCCGCCGAGCTCAGGTACGCCTGCGACCCAGCCGGTGATCGTCTCGATCTCCTCGACAGTCGGCTGGGGCTTGTCGAACGGGGGCATCTCGGCGAGGTCGATGTATTCGGCGATCTTCTCCCAGGTCTTCACGTCACGTGCGACCGACGCCGCGTCCGCATACGACATCAGGTTTAGCTCGCCCTGATGACGCTTCGGTCCGTGGCACGACGCGCAATACTTCGACAGCAACGGCGCCACCTGCGACTCGTACTGGGATTCCAGTCGTGCCAGCGATTCATCCGCGACGTTGTCGGCACGGGCCTGAACGACCAACAGGCCGGCGAAACCGTGAATCGCCCCCAGGAAAACCAGCGTGATCGGACGAACGGCCATGAGTCAGACCCCCGTTTCCACGACGGACAGAAGTCTCCATCCGTTCTCCAACAATCTTACAATACCCATGCCGAAGCGGCTCGACCACTGTTTTCCAGGCGGCTCGGCGCCTGGGATTGGTCGTGAAGAGAGCGGTTCAAAAAATCAAGGCTCTACGCGCGGGATGCTTGACCGGCGGGAGTCGACGGCAAGCAAGGGAGGGACCGACGGTTCTCGTACGGTCAGGAGGCAGGCCGGGACAAAGCGTGTTCTGGAGGGTACCGCAATTTCCGCACGGGATCAGCCACGATCAACTCGGGAAATCACCCAACATTATCTATAGCAAGTTCAAACCCGGGAGGCAAGCTCGCACCGAATCACCCCTCTAGGTTCCGGGCTTGTAACGTTGTTCTTTATTTCGACTTATGGTCAGAGATTGTTCGGCGAAAACCGATCGGTCTGGTCAACGGATGCATGCGGGCTCTTCGTCTGAACGGCTAAATCATCCGCCACCGAATCGAGAAATTTTCGTAAGTTCCTTTCAATAAACACATTGCAGCGAATTCAACCGGTCGGTTCGAGGCTTGCCTGGTTCGCGTTCATGCGTCCCTGGCCGCGAGATTCAGGAAAGCGACCCATCGGTTTCCACTGCCGACTCGGCATCGAGGGCACGCAAGACCGCGCGGTAGCGATCGTCAACTTCCGCCCGATCATAGGACGCGGGGATCGCCTCCTGGCTACCGTGGTGAATGAGTCGGGCATGTCGGAGGAGGGCGGCCTGCAAGTACGGGTTCTCGGCCACCCGGGCCACGACGGCGATCGTCTCCAGCAACCGCAGGGTGACGGCGGCGTTCGCGCGCGACGCCTGGCGGATCTGATGGATAGGCGGCATCGGTGATCCCGTCGAAAGTCTCCCGATCGGAGATCACCCGCAGGTGGCCGTCCTCGTCCGCCCGGTAGGCGAGGGGACGTCCCGGTCGTCCAGACTGGCCAGGGCCGCGCCGATCCGATCGATGCAGGTCATCGCCGTGAACGGGTCGTTGATTCCCGGGCGAGAGGGCCCGCAGCGCGATCTCGACAAGCTGGTCGAGGGCGTACTCGACATCCTGCACGCGCGTCCGCTGGGCGCCGAAGATGAAGCAACCGGCGATGTTGTCGGCCAGCTCGTCGTCGACCCGGTCGCCGGGCCACGCCAGCACGATCGGGTCCCCCACCACGACGAACTGACCGGGCCGGTGTCGCAGCTTCAGGATCAGGTCGTGTTCGACGGCGAGGCCCATCAGACCGTCGTTGTCGATCGCCTGGATATAATCGCTCGCGGGGACGCGACGGGCCGGGCCTGCGTGTCGAAGTCGTCCGGGACCTGGCCTCCGGGTTCTCGATCGGGACGGCCTGGCCGAGGCCCTCCGGGGTAGAGCCGGTCGATGGACTCCATCAGGTCGCGGCTGACGGCCTCGATGACCGCGTCGGCCTGGATCGCGGTCGCGACGTGGTGGATGAAGTAGATCAGCACGCCGAGGCTCGCCAGGGCCAGGGCCACGCCGATCGGTCACCGACAGGTGCGGCACGAACATCTCCTCATCGGTGCCGTTGACCGTCCTCAGGACCAGCAGGCAGTAGGTGAACGTCGAGATGAACGTCCCCAGGACGAACTGGTTGGCCCGGTCCCGCATGAAGTTGCGCAGCAGTCGCGGGCCGAACTGAGAGGACGCGAGCTGGAGGGAGACGATCGTCAGCGAGAAGGTGATGCTGGTGATCGTCATCATCGAGCCGGCGACCGTCGAGAGCACGGCTCGCGACCCCTCCGGCCCTCGCGGGATGACCCAGCCGAGCTGCGGCGTACCAGTTCGGTTTCGGAGCTGGTCAGCGCGTGATCGATGCTGGATCGTCGCGAACGACAGCACGACCGCCAGCGCGATCATGAGCGTCGGCAAGAACCAGAAGTTGGTTCGCAGCTCTTCCCACATATGGGACAACCAGGTCTTCATAAACGTCTCACGCTCGTCGATTCAGAATCGCTGCCGGAGCCCGTCCACGGGCCGGAAGTCTTCTGACTCAACCATTTCCCGTGCGGTCCGCGACGGTGGTATCGTGGCCCGTCCACGCGGCCACCAGGCACGGCCGCTCATCTACCGCGCATCGCCTCGACAGGGTCCTTCCATGATGGTCCAGCCCGTCATGCTCCGGCAGCTCTCGAGACGTCACCGCGACCGTTCCGCCGATCGGCCTCGGCCTGGTCCGTCGCTGCTCTGCTGGCTCTGCTCCTCGGCCCCGGCCGCCGTGCCGGCCGACGATGCGCCGGCCGCCGACGGCGAGGCCGGCGAACCCGAACCGTCACGGCCGAACGTCCTGTTCCTGGCGATCGACGACCTGAACGACTGGACGGGCTTCCTGGGCGGCCACCCGCAGGTCAGGACGCCAAACCTGGACCGCCTCGCGAGCCGCGGGGTCATCTTCGAGCGGGCGTACTGCTCGGCACCGTCGTGCAACCCGTCGCGGGCGAGCCTGCTCTGCGGCATGCCGGCCCTCGACCTCGGGCGTCTACCACAACGACCAGCCCTGGCGGCCGGTGATGCCCGACGCCGTGACCCTTCCTCAGCACTTCATGGCCGGGGGTTACCAGGTCGTGGGCGGGGGCAAGATCTTCCACAACAGCTACAACGATCCGCCCTCCTGGCAGGAGTATTTCCGGACGCCCGAGCTTCCCCTTGCCCGCCGGACCGACCGGTCAACGGCATCCCGAAGCACGTCGCATTTCGACTGGGGGCCGGTCCAGGCCGGCGACGAGGAGATGGGCGACTTCCAGGTCGTCCGCTGGGCGGAGGAGTTCCTCGGACAGGTCGCACGACCGCCCCTTCTTCCTGGCCGTCGGCACTGATCCGCCCGCACCTGCCCTGGTACGTCCCCCAGAAATATTTCGACCAGTTCCCGCTCGACGAGATCCAGCTGCCCGAGGTCAAGGACGACGACCTCGACGACATTCCCGCCGGCCGGGGTGAAGATCGCCCGGCCCGAGGGCGACCATCGCAAGGTCCTCGAACACGACCAGTGGCACCAGGCGGTTCAGGGCTACCTGGCCAGCATCGCCTTCACCGACGCCATGGTCGGCAAGCTGCTCGACGCCCTCGACGCCAGCCCGTACGCCGACAACACCATCATCGTCATGTGGGGCGACCACGGCTGGCACCTCGGCGAGAAGCAGCACTGGCGCAAGTTCGCGCTCTGGGAGGAAGCCACCCGCGTCCCGTTCGTCGTCGTCGCCCCCGGCGTCACCGCGGCCGGGTCCGCGCAGCGGGCGCGACCGTCTCGCTGCTCGACATCTACCCGACCCTGATCGAGCTGTGCGGGCTCCCCGACGAGGCCGGACCTGGAGGGCGACAGCATTCGTGCCGCTGCTCCGCGACCCCGACGCCGCCTGGGACCGCCCCGCCGTCACCACCCACGGCCGCAACAACCACGCGGTTCGCTCCGAGCGCTGGCGGTACATCCGCTACGCCGACGGCTCCGAGGAACTCTACGACCACGACGCCGACCCGCTGGAGTGGGCCAACCTCGCCGGCTCCGACGAACCCCGAATGTGTCTCGCGCGAAGCGGGAGCTGTCGAAATACCTCCCGAAGACGAACGTGCCGGATGCGCCTCGGGCTCCGGAAAGGCCGCGGCGCGAGTGACCGTCCTTCAACTCAAACCGTCGCGGACCGGGAACGTACGCATCATGAGACGCTTATCGACAGCTCGTCTTGTCCCCCTCGCTGGTCGCCGGGACGTTGTTGCCCCGTGGCGACCGCCCAGGACACGGCCGCCCCATCGGAACGTCGAATCGACCGAACATCCTCTGGGTCCTCGGCGAGGACATGGGGCCGGACCTCGGGCTGCTACGGCACGCCCGAGGTCCGGACGCCGAACCTCGACCGGCTCGCCCGGGAGGGAGTCGCGATTCACCAACGCCTTCACGACCGCGCCGGTCTGCTCGGCATCGCGGTCGGCGCCGATCACCGGCATGTACCAGACGACCATCGGCGCCCACAACCACCGTAGCCATCGCGACGACGGCTACACTCTCCCCGACCCGTGCGGCCGATTACCGACCTGTTTCGCGAGGCCGGCTACTTCACGGCCAACGTCAAGACGCCCGCGAAGGGCCTCCGCGTCGGCGGCAAGACCGACTTCAACTTCAACACCGATCATCCCGTCTTCGACGGCACGACTGGGACCAGCGCACGCCAGGCCAGCCGTTTTACGCCCAGATCAACTTCAACGAGCCGCACCGCGGCGGTTCCTGGCCCAACGCCCGACGAACGCTCGACGTTCTCTGCCGACCCGTCGAAGGTCGATTTGCCGCCCGAGTATGCCGACCACCCGGTCATCCGCGACGACTGGGCCAACTACCTCGACGCGATCAGCTGCTCGACGTGAAGGTCGGCAAGGTTCTCGACCGACTCGACTCGGAAGGGCTCAGCCGAGCAACACGGTCGTGATCTTCCTCGGGGACAATGGCCAGTGCCACATCCGGGGCAAGCAGTTCCTCTACGACGCCGGCATCCGCGTTCCGTTGATCGTCCGCTGGCCGGGGCACATCGAACCCGGAACGGTTCGCGAGGACCTGATCAGTGGCATCGACATCTCCGCGACCTCGCTCGCCCTGGCCGGGATCGCGCCGCCGGAGTGGATGCAGGGCCGCGTCTTCCTCGGGCCGAACGCCGACATGCCTCGTGACCGGGTCTACGCCGCCCGGGACCGTTGCGACGAGACCGTCGACCGTATCCGCTGTATCCGGACCGACCGCGTACAAGTACATCCGCAACTTCATGCCCGATCGTCGCTGGACCCAGCCCAACGCCTACAAGGAGCAACAGTACCCGGCCCTCGACGTGATGCGACAGCTCTACGGCGAACACAAGCTGACGCCCGAACAGGCCCGGTTCATGGGACCGTTCCGCCCCGAGGAGGAACTCTACGACATCCAGGATGATCCGCACGAACTGCGCGACCTGGCCGAGAGTCCCGAACACGACGAGATCCTCGCGCGAGTTCCGCGCGGACCTGGATCAATGGATCAAGGAGACCGGCGACAAGGGGGCCGTCCCCGAGCCGCGATCGGCGATCCCGACGTATTGAACCGCCGCGCGGCGATCACTCGCCGATGATCTTGATGAGGATGCGCTTCGGCCGTCGCCCGTCGAACTCACCGTAAAAGATCTGTTCCCAGGGGCCGAAGTCGAGCTTCCCGTCGGTCACGGCCACCACGACCTCTCGCCCCATGATTTGCCGCTTGTGGTGGGCGTCCGCGTTGTCTTCTCCGGTTCGGTTGTGCTTGTAGCGCTGGGGCGACGGGTCGAACGGGGCCAGTTCCTCCAGCCATGTCTTGTAATCCTCGTGCAAGCCCGGCTCGTCATCGTTGATGAAGACGCTGGCCGTGATGTGCATGGCGTTGATCAGGCACAAACCTTCGCTGATCGCCGCTTTTACGGACGGCTTCCTCGACGTGCGGGCTGATGTTGACGAAGTCCATCCGCGCGGGCACGTTCATCGTCAGGTATTCGGTGAACGACTTCATGGCGGGATCGGTCCTGGCTCGGGTGTCCAGGACAACCTCGGGTTTCGCGCTGTCGCCCGTCCATCGTCTCGGGCAGCCGGCAAGACTCGCGAGCCCTCGCGATCGGTGAAGTAAAGAGACGAGGCGAAGGCTCGAGCGTGTCGCCGTCGGCCCAGAGGGCGTAGAAGTCGGGATGGGCATCGACCGGCCGTCGCACGTACGTGTGGTTTCGATCGCTGCTCGGTGTCAGCGCCTTGACTCGTGTCCACGACCCGCCCTGATCCTGGCTGGTCCACAACACGACTTCGCCGCCGGTCGTGAACGGGCTGCGGGCCCGGGTCGGTCGGGGCGATCAGCCGCCAGGTACCATCGGGTTCGATGTAGAGGGAGCCGAAGTCGTAGTTGTGGTCGGACGTCGTGACGTCCCGGATCACCCACTCCGACCCCGTCCAGCGTGCCGTGTGCCAGGTTCGCGGCCCGTTCTCCGGCCCCGGATTCAAACCCGGCGCTGGTCAGGTAGAGGAGGACGGGCCGGCCCTCGGCGTCGAATTGAAGGTCCTTGAGGTAAACGAGGAGCCCCTCGGACCTGGTAGTCGTGGACGAGGGCCGGGTTGTCGATCTCGGTCAGTGGCGGCTCGATGACCTTGCCCTCAACGGTCCGCCAGGTCCGGCCGCCGTCGGGGGTTTCCAGGTAGTACAGGTTCGTGCGCGCATTCAGCCCGACCGGTTCCGGGTGGACGTTGAACGCGGTGGCGAGTCGGTCCCCATCCCGCCAGCTCATCTGGTAATGGCCCTTCTGGATGTAGGAGAGCATCCGCGGTTCCCGCCAGTGGACGCCGTCCGCGCTGGTCATCCAGAACAGCCGGCGGTTGCCCCTGCTCGTAACGGGTGTGCAGGAACAGAAACCCGTGGTCGGGCAGATACCAGGGCTGCGAATAGGAGAAGTTCGTCGTCTCGACCCGTTCGAAGGCGTCGATCGAGTACGGCGCCGGCGCTGCGGTGGATGTACGCCGGTCGCGACGTGCCGTGCGCGTTGGAGAAGATCCAGAGGTAGCCGGAGCCATCCAGCAACAGCGTCGGGTTGTCGTGGGCGTCGGTCGGTCTGCTTGTCGAGCAGGATCCGCGGGCGCGGCACGGTGCCGGTCTTGTGGTCGTAGTACGAGACCATGTGCAGCAGCCGGTTCTCGTTCTTCGGGGTGCCACCGTAGACGAAGAAGGTCTTGTCGCGCCTGCCGGGAATAAATCGCGATGGGACATGCTGCTGCGGGTAGGTGGCGAACCCGCCGCTGTACTTGTAGCGGTAGGCATCGTCGGTCGGCTGGTTCATGTACCAGATGCCGCGATACCCGTCGTCAGTCGGTAACGTCCGGGCCGTCGTGGGTTCCTGGGCCGTCGACAGCGCGGGAATTGACAGCCACCCGAAGAAGAAGAACGTGATGAGCAATAAGGTCCGGCATTGAGGCGCTGGCATGAGTCTCTCCGAGCCTGGCTGGCGAGCCGATCGCACGACATCCCACGACCCGCCGATCCTAACTCCTGAACGTGGCCCTCGCTATCCGGCAGAGTTGGGAACCG
Organism: uncultured Isosphaeraceae bacterium; assembly: GCA_963779675.1. GTDB lineage: Bacteria > Planctomycetota > Planctomycetia > Isosphaerales > Isosphaeraceae > CAVZZM01. The sequence goes on along the minus strand of CAVZZM010000003.1, from coordinate 555,775 downwards.
ATGCAGGCGCAAGGACCGGCCTGGGAACAGAGTTCGTCATGAGCTATCATGCAGGGATCATTTTCCGAACGGGCCCATCCAGCCGCGGAATGAGTCCGCTCGAAATCCTGCAACCAGCCCGCACCCAGCGAGTTTCTCCCAACATGCCGACGCCCCGATTTCGCGACCTCCTGCGCGTCACCGCGCTGTGGCTGACGCTCGCCACCGCGAGGGCCGACGACGGCCCGTATGTTCCGAAGGTCGAGCCAGCCTCCGACGAGGCCCAAAGCGCCATCGCCGGCTTCCGCCTTCCCGACGGTCTGAAGGTGGAGACGTTCGCCGCCGAGCCGTTGCTGGCGAACCCGGTCGCGTTCGCCATCGACGGCCAGAACCGGTTCTACGTGGCGGAGACGTTCCGCCTGCACGCCGGTGTCACCGACATCCGTCAGCACATGGACTGGCTCGAACGTGACCTTTCGTCCCGAACCCCGGCGGACCGCGTCGCGATGTACCGCGAACGGCTCAGCCCCGAGGAGTTTGCCCGCTGGGGCACCGAGCACGACCGCATCCGCCGCATCGAAGACCGTAATGGCGACCACGTGGCCGACGTGTCCACCGTCTTCGCCGACGGGTTCAAAGGACAGGAGACCGGCATTGGCGCCGGCCTGGTCGCCCGCGGGGATACCGTCTGGTTCACCGACATCCCGAACCTGTGGAAGCTCCGAGACGCCGACGACGATGGAACGGCCGACGAGCGAACGTTCCTCAGCACCGGTTACGGGGCCCACGTCGGCTTCCTCGGCCACGACCTCCACGGCGCCATTATTGGTCCCGATGGTTGGCTGTACTTCTCGATCGGCGACCGAGGCCTGAACGTGAAGGACCGCGATGGAAACCCGGCCCTGTTCATCCCCGATACCGGCTCCATCCTCCGCTGTGATCCCGAGGACGGCTGGCCCCTGGAGGTCGTCGCCACCGGTTTGCGAAACCCCCAGGAACTCGCCTTCAACGAACACGGCGACCTGTTCACCGTCGACAACAACTCGGACAGCGGCGACCGCGCCCGGCTGGTTCACGTGGTCGAGGGGGGCGACAGCGGCTGGCGGATTGGCTACCAGTTCCTCAAGGAACCCGTCAGCCGTGGCCCCTGGAACGCCGAGCAGCTCTGGCACCCGGCCCCCGACAACACCGCCGCTTACTTGCTGCCGCCCCTCGCCAACCTGAGCGATGGACCGTCCGGCCTGACCTACCACCCGGGAGTGAGCCTGCTCTCTCCCGAGTATGAGAACCACTTCTTTCTGGCCGATTTCCGCGGCAGCCCTGGCCAGAGCGGGGTTCGTACCTTCACCGTTACACAGAAAGGCGCATCCTACTCATTCGACGGCGAGGAACAGTTTTTCTGGGGCCTCGAAGCCACCGACGTCGATTTCGGCACCGACGGCGCCCTGTACGTCTCCGACTGGGTCGAGGGTTGGGGCCTGACCGGCAAGGGACGCATTTACCGCGTCTTCGATCCCGAACGGGTCGATGAGACCGCCGCCCGGGACGTGCAGACCCTGCTGGCGGAAGGCATGGGCGACCGGACGGGCGATGAACTGGCAACGCTCCTCGGCCACGCGGACATGCGCGTCCGTCAGGAAGCTCAGTTCGAACTGGTCAAGCGAGTGAATCGCCAGACGGCCGGCACGTCGGAGACGCCCCCGGCAGAATGCCTCGTCCTTCAGAACACGGCCCGGGATGCAAACGCCTCGCCGCTGGCGAGACGCCACGCAATCTGGGGCCTCGGCCAGCTCGCACGCGACGGTCAGGATATCGCGGTCACCGAACTGGTCCAACTTCTCCAGGATCAGGCTCCGGACGTTCGCTCCCAGGCGGCCCGGGGACTGAGCAACGGGGCCTGGGCCGAGACGGGCCGTCAAGACCTCGTCGCCGAGCGTTCGAAGCAACTGATCGACTTGCTGAAGGACGCTAGCTCCAGGGTTCGGTTCGCCGCCGCGCTGGCCCTGGGTCAACCGGGCCAGACCACCGCTGTCCGACCGGTCCTCGAGATGCTGCGCGAGAATGCGGACCGCGACACCTACCTCCGTCACGCCGGGGTCATGGCCCTCGTCGGCATCGGGGAGAAGAGCCTGCTGGTGGCCTCGGCGGCCGACGAGTCTCCGTCCATTCGACTTGGCATCCTGCTCGCACTGCGACGCCTGGGTGCTCCCGAGGTTGCGCTCTTCCTCGACGACAAGGTCCCTGAGTTGGTCCTCGAAGCCGCGCGGGCGATCAACGACGTTCCGATCGAACCGGCGTTCGCTCGCCTCGCATCGCTAAAAGTTGAACAGGAGATGCCGGAAGCTCTCCTGCGACGCGTGGTCAATGCAAACCTTCGCCTCGGCGGGACGGACCAGGCGCGGGCCCTGGCGGGGATCGCCGCGACCGGCTCGCTTCCCGGTTCAGTCCGCGTGATGGCGCTCGAAGCCCTGGCCGAGTGGGGCAATCCCGAGGATCTGGACCGCATCATCGGCGTCTGGCGTCCAATTCCGGAACGCCCAGTCGGCCCGGCGGTTGCCGCGCTGAGCTCGGTCCTGCCCGATCTGCTGGGCGATGCCCCCGAGGACGTTCGACGGGCCGCGAGCCGGGCCGCCTCGGCGCTCGGTGTCCGCGAGGCAACCCCGGCTCTCCTGGCCCTGCTGGAGAATACCGAGGTCCGACCCGAGACGCGCGTCGAGGCGCTGCGAGGACTGGAGGCCCTGAATGCGGAAAGCCTGCTCGGCGCGTCCCGGAAGTCGCTGGACGACTCCGCGGGTCCCATCCGTTCGGAAGCCCTGCGCATCCTCGCCCGCCTGCGGCCCGAGGAGGCCGTTCCGGGGCTCAAGCAGGTGCTGGGCTCCGACGACCTGAAGGCTCGCCAGCACGCTCTGGCCACGTTAGGTGACATGAAGGCGGAGGAGGCCGATCCGATCCTCGCCGACTGGCTCGACCGCCTGAATGCCGGGGCGGTGCCTCCGGCATTGCAACTCGATCTGATCGAAGCCGCCGGACAGCGGTCCGATGAATCGGTCCGCGCAAGACTTGAGCAGTACAAGGCGTCTCGCCCCGGTGATGACCCACTCGCTCCGTACCGGGTCGCACTCGAGGGTGGAGATGCCGGACGTGGAATGTCCATCTTCCGGGAGAAGGCCGAGGTCTCGTGCCTCCGCTGTCACAAGATCGACGGGAAGGGAGGCGAGGTCGGCCCGGACCTCACCGGCATCGGCGAGAAGAAAGATCGCGAGTACGTGCTCCGCTCGATCGTCCAGCCCAATGCCGAGATCGCCGAGGGCTTCGAGACCCTGGTGCTCGCCCTGACCGACGGCCAGGTCGTCTCGGGGATCGCCCGGGGAGAGCAGGAGGGATCGCTCCGGTTGATGACTCCTGAGGGAGAATTGAAGCTCATCCCGGAAGGCGACATCGAGGAACGAGCCCGAGGCGCCTCGGCGATGCCCGAGGACCTCATCCAGCAACTCACTCCGCGCGAGTTACGCGATCTGGTCGAGTTCCTCTCCGGAACCGCCGAGCAGCACCGCGAGGCGTTCTGAACGGTGGCCGGGTTGCTTTCGCACGCCCGGCACCTCGCCTCATCCCCCGTTGAGGTCCACTGTTGTCAAAAACTCGTTTGACAAACCCGCGCGTCGTGGTTGACACTAACGCATGTTGAACCCTGCCCGGAGGCCAACCTCGACAGCCCGCCTCACCCGCCGCGCCACGCGAGTTTTTTCCCGCCGTGGAGACTGCGCCATGACGAATCGGCTCCGCTCGCCCGGCCTGATCTTGCTCGCCTGCCTCGTCGGAACCCTGGAAGGGGATGTGCTCGTCGCCGGGGACGAGAACGGCCCGCCGCCGCCGGTCGTGCGCGCACAGTTGACTTCGCCACGGATGTCCAGCCCATCCTGGCGGAGAAGTGCCTCACCTGCCACGGCCCCGAACAGCGCAAGGGAGGGTTGCGGCTCGATCGAAGGGCCGACGCCCTGGCCGGTGGCGACTCCGGGCCGATCTTCGAGCCCGGCGAAAGCGAACTGAGCGAGTTGATCTTTCGCGTCACCGAACCCGACCCGACCGTCGCCATGCCCCCCAAGGGGCAACGGCTGGCTCCCGAACAGGTCGGCGTACTTCGTGCCTGGATCGATCAGGGGGCGTTATGGCCCGACGATGCGGACGACGATGCCGGCGTCCGCTCGGATCACTGGGCCTTCCAGACGCCCGGGCGTTCGGCCCCGCCCCAGGTCCGCGACAGGAACTGGCCCCGGAACTCGATCGATGCATTCGTGCGGGCCCGTCTCGAACGGGAAGGGATCGAACCGGCCCCCGAGGCCGACCGCCGCACGCTGATCCGACGACTCAGCCTCGATCTACTCGGCCTCCTTCCGAGTCCCGAAGACGTCGCGGCCTTTGTCGAAGACGATGATCCCGAAGCCTACGACCGGCTGGTCAACCGCCTGCTCGACTCGCCCCACTTCGGCGAACGCTGGGGACGGCACTGGCTGGACCTGGCCCGCTATGCCGACAGCGACGGCTACGAGAAGGACACGGCCCGCCCCGATGCGTACCGATACCGCGACTGGGTGATCCGGGCCATCAACGAGGACATGCCGTTTGACCAGTTCACCATCGAGCAGCTTGCCGGCGACCTGCTCCCCGACGCCGCGCTTACCCAGAAGACGGCCACCGGCTTCCACCGCAACACCCTGACCAACAAGGAAGGGGGGCTGATCCGGAAGAATTCCGCGTGGCCGCGGTCGTCGACCGGGTCAACACGACGGGAACCGTCTGGCTCGGTCTCACGGTCGGCTGCGCCCAGTGCCACACCCACAAATACGACCCCATCCTCCAGCGCGAGTACTACGAACTCTTCGCGTTCTTCAATACCAGCGAGGAGGTGGACCTCGCCTCTCCGCTTCCAGGCGAACAGAGCGCGTATGAGGAAGCCCGATCCGCCTGGGAGGCAAAGAAGCGGACGCTGGACGCCGCCCTGGAAGCCTATCGCCGCGACCACCCCGTGCCTGCCGAGGATGAGGACGAGCCGGCCGACCCGAAGTATCGCAAGCTCGCTCGGGCCGTCGAACAGCACGCGAAGAAGAAGCCCAAATCGCCGACCTCGCACGTTCGCACCCTGGCGGAGCCGACTGGTGCCCCACGCTCGACACATATGCTCATTCGCGGAGATTTTCTGCGTCCCGGGGAAACGGTTGAGGCGGGGACCCCCGCCTTCTTGCCTCCCCTCCGGACGGACGACGATTCGAGCCCAACTCGGCTCGACCTGGCTCGCTGGCTGGTCGCCCCCGAGAACCCGCTCACGGCCCGTGTAGCGGTGAACCGGACCTGGGGCCACCTGTTCGGCCGTGCCCTGGTCGCTTCCGTCGACGATTTCGGCACGCGAGGCGAGACGCCCTCGCATCCCGAACTCCTTGACTGGCTGGCCACGGAATACATCCGGCTGGGCTGGAGCCGCAAACGTCTGATCCGGGAGATCGTCACGTCCGCGACGTATCGACAGTCGTCCGCTGTCCGGCCGGACCTCCAGGAACGCGACCCGACGAATACCCTGCTCGCCCGGCAGAATCGGTTCCGTCCCGATGCCGAAACCGTGCGCGACCTCTTCCTCACGGCCAGCGGGTTACTTTCGAGCGCAGTCGGGGGGCCAAGCGTCCACCCGCCCCAGCCGCCGGGGATCTCCGAGCTGACGTATGCCAGCAGTGCGAAGTGGGTCGAGAGCCAGGGGGCCGACCGCTACCGTCGTGGTCTCTACATCTGGTTCCAGCGCACCAGTCCGTACCCCATGCTCCTGACCTTCGACGCCCCCGATGCCAACGTCTGCGCCGTGAAACGAGAGCGCTCGCAACTCCCCGCTCCAGGCGCTGACCTTGCTCAATGACGAGGTTTTCGTCGAATGTGCCAGCGCGCTCGGCCGTCGGATTGCCGACGATGTCGAGCCGGTCACGGAGGAGGAGCGTATCCGACACGCCTTCGCCCTTTGCCTCGGTCGGCCGCCCGACGACACCGAACTCGACCTCCTCGTCTCGCTCCAGGCGAAGGCCCTCGAACAATACCGGGCCGACCCGGACGCGGCGTCGCGGTTGATCGGCGGCGCGGTCGCCGATCAGCTCCGTGTCGCGGAGGCTGCGTCGTGGATGGTCGTGGCCCGGACGATCCTCAATCTCGATGAGTTCCTGACAAGGGAATGAGCCGGGCAACCTGGCCGAGACACCGACACCTGAACCTCGGACGATGGGGAACGATCGATGCATCCCTTCGACGACGCGCTGCGGCGTTCCCGACGTCATTTCATGACCTCGACGGCCAGCGGGATCGGCCTGCTCGCGCTGGCGTCGATGCTGCGTGACGATGGTCTGCTGGCGAGCGAAGTGTCGGAGCGTTCCGATCCGCTGTCCCCGAGAACTCCGCACTTCCCTGGTACGGCGAAAGCCTGCATCTGCATCTACCTGGAAGGGGGACCGAGCCAGATCGACCTGTTCGACCCCAAGCCGAAGCTCAACGATCTGGACGGACAAGCCCTGCCCGACTCGATGACCGACAAGGTGCGGTTCGCCTTCATCCAGAAGGAATCCGCCCGGCTGATGGGGTGCCCGCGGACCTTCACCCCGCGCGGACAGTGCGGCATGGAACTGTCCGACTTCCTGCCTCACCTCGGCGAATGCGCCGACGACATCGCGCTGATCCGGTCGATGCACACCGAAGCGTTCAACCACCACCCCGGCCAGCTTTTGATGAATTGCGGCTCGACCTTCTTCGGCCGTCCCAGCATGGGGGCCTGGCTGACCTACGGGATGGGGAGCGAGTCGCGAAACCTGCCGGGTTACGTCGTCCTGAACTGCGGACGGGGGACCAGCGGCGGGGCCTCGAACTGGTCGAGCGGGTTTCTGCCGACCCATTATCAGGGGGTGCTGTTCCGTAACCAGGGCGACCCGGTGCTCCACCTGGGCAACCCGCAAGGTCTCTCGACGGAGCTACAGCGCGACTCGATCGAGGCCATCGCCGCGCTCAACCAGCATCGCCGGCGGCACGTTCTCGACCCGGAGATCGATAGCCGGGTCGCCGCGTACGAACTGGCCTACCGGATGCAGTCCTCGGCGCCGGAACTGATCGACCTGTCCGGCGAGTCGCAAGAGACGCTCGACCTCTACGGCATCGGCCGTGAGAACCCCGAAGGTAGCGCCGGACGGGGAGGCGGCCCGGACGTCTATCACCAGTTCGCGTCGAACTGCCTGCTGGCCCGTCGGCTGGTCGAACGGGGCGTGCGGTTCGTGAACCTGTTCCATGCCTCCTGGGACCACCACAGCAAGCTCGACACGGAACTCGCCTTCAACTGCGGCATGGCCGATCAGCCGGTGGCCGCGCTGCTGAAGGACCTCAAAAGACGCGGGCTGCTCGACAGCACGCTGGTCATCTGGGCCTCCGAGTTCGGCCGCACACCGCTGGGCGAGAACCGACCCGGCTTCAAGGACGTCACCGGCCGCGACCACCACCCCTTCGCATTCAGCCTCTGGATGGCCGGCGGCGGCATCAAGGGTGGTCAGGTGATCGGCAAGACCGACGAGATCGGCTGGAACGTCGTCGAGGACCCCGTCCACGTCAACGACTACCACGCCACCATGCTCAAGCTCTTCGGCTTCGACCACACAAAGCTGACCTACCGCTTCCAGGGCCGAGACTTCCGACTCACCGATGTCGCGGGAAAAGTGGTGGACCGCCTGATCGCGTAGCTCAACGAGCCATAGGTGTGATTTAGGGGCTTCTCGGGAGTGTGAGGCTCCGGACGAGCCGCCCATCCCGACGGCTCGGCCGGAGACTCGCCCTCCCGAGAAATACCGGGCAGCCTCCCCGGACCTGCGACTCAGCGAGCCCCCACGTCCACCATTGTCGGCGTGACTGGCCCCTTTGTCTCCAGGTCGTCGATCGCCTCCCCCTCAAGGGAAAGTGTCTCGCGGCCGAACAGCATGTAGAGCGACGGCAGCGCGATCATGGTCAGCAGCGTGGCCGAGAACATGCCGAAGACGACGACCGTCGCCAGAGGCCGCTGGACCTCCGCACCGATGCCTTCCGAGAGGGCCATCGGGATGAACCCGAGGGCGGCCACGGTGCCGGTCATCAGCACGGGCCGGAGCCGGATCTTCGCCGCCTGATCGATCGCGTCGCGCTTGGACATTCCGTGCGCGATGCGGTCCCGGATCGCGCTGACGAGCACCAGACCCATCAGCATCGAGGCCCCCGCCAGGGCCACGAACCCGACGCCCGCCGAGATCGTGAACGGCATGCTACGCAGCCACATCCCGAAGATGCCGCCGTTAGAGGCGAACAGCACGCCGCAGAAGATCAGCGCGGCGTCTCTCAACGAGTTGAAGGTCAGATACAGGAGGCTGATGATCATGGCCAGGGCGACCGGAACGACGAGCATCAACCGGCGTTTGGCGCGGATCATGTTCTCGAACTGACCACCCCACTCGATCGAGTAGCCAGTTGGCAAGACGATCTCCCGAGCGATCCGAGCCTGGGCATCCTTGACGAACGAGCCAACATCGCGACCGCGAACATTCGACTGGACGATGATCCGGCGCTTGCCCCACTCGCGCTGGATGGTCGAGGGACCGGGTGTCTCGACCAGCTTCGCCAGCCGGGTCAACGGCAGCCGCTGACCGGAGGCCGTCGGGATCATGATCCGATTCAGGTCTTGCGGGTTGTTTCGATAGAGCTCGGGAAGGCGGACCATCAGTGGGAAGCGTCGTTCTCCCTCACGAATCTCGCCAACCTGGATCCCGCCGACGGCGGCGACTGCGTCGAGCACCTGGCGAACCGGCACGCCGTAGCGGGACAGAGCCTGACGATCCGGCTCGACCCGCAGGACCGGCAGGCCGGTGATCTGCTCGGCGGCCACGTCGGCCGATCCCGGAACCTGATTGACCACGCGCTCGACCTCGCCCGCGAGACGGGTCAACTCGTCCAGGTCTTCCCCGAAAATCTTGATCCCCAGGTCGGCCCGGATGCCGGCGATCATCTCGTTGATGCGCTGCTCGATGGGCTGGCTGAAGACGGCTGCCATCCCCGGCAGTTTCGAAACCTCATCCGCCATCTCGTTGACCAGTTCCTCCTGGGTCGTGGCGCGTGTCCATTCGTCTCGGGGCTTCAGCGCGACGAACACGTCGCTGAGTTCCAGGCCCATCGGGTCGGTGGCGACCTCGGCGGTGCCGGTGCGGGTCCAGACCGCCTCGATCTCGTCCGGGAACTCTTCCTTGAGGATCTGTTCGATCTTCGTCCCGTAACGCTGCGATTCGTCGAGCCCCACGCTGGCGAGCCGTACCGTGTTGAAGACGAGCGTTCCCTCGCTGAGCCGGGGATGAACTCCGAGCCGAACGTGGTGGCCAGGGCGAGCATCCCGACGGTCAGGGCCATCAGGCTCGTCAAGGTCAGCACGGGGAACTTCAGGGACAGGCCGAGAAACGGGCGAAGGAGGAAGTGGGCGATGCGGTCGAGGATCGTGTCCTTCTCGGCCATCTTTCGGGGCAGCCCGAGCGATGCCAGGACGGGCATTAGCGTCAGCGACAGGATCATCGAACCGGCCAGGGCGAAGATGACCGTCAGCGCCATCGGCCGGAACATCTTCCCCTCGACGCCTTGTAACGTCAGGATCGGCAGATAGACGATCATGATGATCAGCTCGCCGAACATCGTCGGCTTGCGGACCTCGATGGCCGCGTCCCGGATGATCGCCCGCCTGCTTCTTGTCGACTGGTCGTGCGCGGTCCGCCGCACGCAGTTCTCGACCATGACGACCGAGCTATCGACGACCAGACCGAAGTCGATGGCGCCGAGGCTCATCAGGCTGCCGGCGATGCCGACCTTTTGCATCATCGTCACGGCGAAGAGCATCGAGAGCGGGATCACCGACGCGACGATCAGCCCGGCCCGCAGGTTCCCCAGAAACGCGAACAGGACGGCGATGACCAGAACGGCCCCTTCGAACAGGTTCTTCTCGACCGTGTGGAGGACGTGGTTGACCAGATCGGTCCGGCGGTAGACGACCTTCACATCGACGTCCGGCGGCAGCAGCCTCTTGACGTCCTCCATCGCGGCTCTCGAGGCGCCATCGTCACGTCGCGAGAGTTCTCGCCCATCCGCATGAACGCCAGGCCGAGGACGACCTCACCCTTGCCCTTGGCGGTGGTGCCGCCGCGGCGGATCGCGTGGCCAAGTTGCACATCGGCGACATCGCGAACCCGGATCGGCACGCCCTCGACGGAGGCGATCACGATGTTGCCGATCTCGTCGATCGAGTGCACCAGCCCGATTCCCTGAACCAGGCTCACCTCGCCGGAATGCTCGACCGGGCCGCCGCCGACGTTCTCGTTGTTGTCCTGCAAGGCGCGGATCACGTCGTCGAGCGTCAGGCCGTACTTGGCCAGTTTCGTCGGGTCGACCCGCACCTCGTACTGCTTGGCGAACCCGCCCAGGGTGTTGACCTCGGCCACGCCCGGAACGCGGATCAAACGAGGACGGACCACCCAGTCCTGGAGCGTCCGCAGCTCGGTCAGGTCGCGCGTCTCGCTGGTCAGGAAGTAGTGGTAGACCTCGCCGAGGCCCGTGGCCACCGGCCCCATCTGAGGCCGCTCGATGCCCGGCGAGAGCTTGAGTTCGCCGAGTCGTTCGTTGATCTGCTGCCGGGCGAAGTAGATGTCGATGTCGTCCTGGAAGATCGCCACGACCTGCGACAGGCCGAACTTGCTGACCGAGCGAACCTCCTCCAGCCCCTTCAAGCCGCCGAGTGCCAGCTCGACGGGATATGTCACCTGCCGCTCGATCTCCTCCGGCGAGAGTTCCGGCGCGACCGTGTTGACCTGCACCTGATTCGGCGTGGTGTCGGGGAAGGCGTCCAGCGGAAGCTCCACCGCCGGAACGAACACCGACGGCGACCAGCAAACCGGCCAGCAAGAGGACCACGAAGCGATTGCGGAGGCTCGTCGGTGATGAGTGCGTTGAGCATGGGATTCCCGCCGGGTTCAGTCGGGCTCGGAGGGGAGGTGCGGCTCCGGCGGGCTGACGAGCCTCCCCGACGAGCGGGTTCGGACTCACTCACCGACAAGCTGATCCTTGAGCAATTCGGACTTCAGCAGGAACGATCCGGTCGTGACGACCTCCTGACCTTCGTCGAGGCCCCAGCTCACCTCCTCCTCGCCCCGAAGGTTCTCGTCTTGTTCAAGCTGGACGCGTTGGGGGCGGTACGAGCCGTCAGGCTCCGCCAGGAAGACGAGTGCGGGTCCCGTAAACGATCTGGATGGCGCTCCGAGGGAACGAACAGGGCGCGGTGCGGCTCGCCGACAAGGATCTCGGCCTGACCGAACTGGTTCGCCCGGAGCCGTCCGTCGGGGTTCTCGATGACGGCCCGGACCCGGATTGTTCGGGTCGCCGGGTTGACGGCGGTGTCGATGTACTCGATCGTTGCCGTGGAATTCCTGGTCGTCCACCCCGGCGATCCGGAACGTCACCGGCTGTCTCGGCTTGACGCGCTCGATCTCGTTCTCGTAGATGTCGATCCAGCACCACATCCGCCGCACGTCCGACGACCGTGATCAGGGGTCGGTCGGCTCGACAGCCTCACCCGGGACCGCGTGCCGCTCGACGATCGTCCCCTCGATCGGCGAGACGATCTCCAGCATACTTGACGTGTCCTGGTCTCCGGCGATCTCGACGAGGTCCGAATCGACGAACCCCAGGTTGCGGAGGCGCTGCGAGGCGTTGAGCAGATCGGCCCGGGCGCGGTTCAGGTCGGTCTGGGCGACGAGCTCGTCCTTCAACGGCAAGGCGTTCGAGCGGGTCAGCGACCGGGTGCGGTCCAGGGTCGCCTGCGCCAGTTCCACCATCGGCAACGCCGCCAGGTAGTTCGCCTTGTCGGTACCGACCTCGGCGGAGTCGATCGCGACCAGAACCTCGCCGCTTCGCACGAAGTCGCCGTGGTCGACCTCGACCCTGTTCGACCAGGCCCCGGACTCGAGGACGGACCTCGGCGTACGTATGTTCGTTGTACGTGACCTCGGCGTTGCCGATGATCGTGTCCGGCATGGTTCCGGGCCTCGACGCTGGCCGTCTCCAGGCCGATCCGCCGGGCAATGCTCGGGGCCGAGAGGCGAATCAACGGCATCTTCTGGATGCAGGCCCTCGGGGCGTTGCCCTCCTCGATCGACGGGCATCGCGGGCAGAGTGCTTCCGGGGCGTTGTGCGTGGCGCACCAGCCGTCGTCGATCCAACGGGTCTCTGGTTCCTCGGCCGGGTCGGCCTCGCCAGTGGAGCGAGCCTCGGCGGCGGTCCCTTCGCGTCCCGGCAACTTCCACTGGTTGAGCGCCGCCATCAGGTCGGGGCGAGCCCAGACTAGCCCAATCCCCACGACAGTCAGGGCCGCAGCCCCGAGTAGAATGCGGAAGATCGTCCGCTTCATCGTTGGTCTCCTCTCGCTCGAACGTCCCGGAACACCGGCCCATGCGACCGGTCGGTCGGACGGCTCGAACTCGCCAACACCTTGGTTGTCAATGACTTTAGAAGCGATCAAGCGCGACACATCCATTCGGTGATAGGTCGACAGGGCGCAGGAATACGCGAACACGGAGGGTCGCGACGTTCGGTGAAAGCGGCGTGATCGCGTTCACCGACACGTCGGGCGCGGCGTGCCGCTCGCGGGAGGATCGCTTGTCAGCAACGGAAGGTCTGGAGGGCGGCCAGGCGAGGCGCGCACTGGTCCCGTGGTGGGGCCTTGGAAGGCAAACCCAGGAGGTCCGGTGAACCCGGATCGAGCAGGGTGGACCAGGAGAGGAGGAAGATGGGATCGAGCGCGAGGGGGAGAAATCCGGGGGGGAGTTGCCCGTGATCGAATCGATGTCCCCGATCGGGATGCCCCCGTTGCAGATGCAGCAATCGTCGTTCACGGGGGCGGGGGCGGTCGAGTCCTGATCCGGGTCGCCCAGGGGGTGTTGAGAACCGTGACAACAGGACGCAAACCCGGCAGTCTCGAACGTCGCGCACCACAAGGGGCACGTGGCGAGGAACTGCACCAGGATCACGACGAGTGTCGTTCGCAAGGTTCCGATACCCGATTCGACACGGCAAGCGGTTTGTCGAGAGGCTCAACTCTCAATCGTACCGTTCCTGGGTCCGTCGTCAAGCACGTCCTCTCCAGGATCGAATGGTATCCTCAACGTGCGGGAATATTTCGGCGCGGAGCCCACCTTGTTCACGGAACGTCCTGACTATACTACGTAAACCGATGGTGACGATTTCTCCAATTCTTCTGGAACCTTTCGAGCGTCTCTCCATGAATCGGCGTGGTTTCCTGGCCGCATCCGTGGCGGCGTGTGGAATCGGCGGGCCACTGACCCGGGGCCTCAACGCCGCGACGTCCGTCCCTCGGAATGTCCTTTGCGACGCGGATCGTCTGTCTCGGGTTCTGGTGCATGCCCCGGGCCGGAGACGCGAAAGGTCCTCGCGCTTGGCGACAGCGACGACCCGATGCTCAGCACCGATCTCCTCGAAGAGGCGGCCGACGAGCAACACCGACAGTTCGTCGAGATGCTGACGCGGGAAGGGGTCGAGGTTCTCGAGTTCACTGAGGTTCTCGACGACGCCATTGCCCGCGCGCGCGAGGCGGGCCAGTTCCTCCCCTGGTTGACGCGGGTCGCTCCAGACCTCGCAAAGCATGAACCACGGGTTTCCGCCGCCGCCCTGGTGGGTGCCGACGACCGATTCACGTACGCCGTAGACGGTGCCGACGGCGCGTTGCGATCACTGACAATGCCCCTCCGGTTTTTGTTTTTCATCGCGCGACCTTGCCGTGATGACACCGTCCGGCCTGATCCTCTCGCATTTCTTAAATCAAGACGCGCGAGTTCGAGGTGACGCTCGCGTCGTTCCTCTTCACCTGGAGCACCGCGCTGCGACCTTACCCCGTGGCCTTCGACTCCGAGGCCGAGGGCGTCTACCTCCAGGGTGGCGACGTCATCGTCGCCGACGAGCAAACCTTGTTGCTGGGCGTGAATAATCTGACGGAAGAGGCGGCGTCCCCCCGTCTCGCGCGAAAACTCAACATGGACGTGGTCGCCGTCGAGCTACGAGGTGAGCGTCTGTCCCGTCGCGGTCGCGCGGATCGACGATACGTGGACCGGATTGCGCGTGCAGTTCCTCCACCTCGACACGGTGTTCAACCTGGTCGCGCCGAAGGTCGCGCTGGCGGCGCCCTATTTCCTCGAATCGGCCCACTCGGGACGAAACCCCCTGATCGATGTCCTGAAAGGGATGGGGCGACGTCCCACGGGTTCCCAGCACTACCTCGAACATATGATCCGGGCCCTGGCGCGGATCGGCCTGGTGCGCGTGTACAAGGCGGGCAGTGGCGAGCCCGACCCCCAGTTCAACGGTTTGAAACTCGTCGACTTCCTGCGCGAACGCGGCTTCGAGATCCACCACGTCGGAGGGCCTGCCCCGAACACCGAGACCGCGAAGCATGTGGTCGAGCACGTCCACCGCGAACTGCGGTTCCAGGCGGCCAACGTCCTGGCGATCGCACCTCATCGCGTGATCGCCGCCGCCGCGACCCCGAAGACCGAGGAAACGCTCCGCGCTCGCGGCATCGCCGTGACCACCTTCCCCGCCGATGCCATCGTTCGCTGGCATGGCGGCCCTCACTGTCTGAGCTTGCCCCTCGAACGGGTTGCCGACGACGCCTGACAGGACGATTGCGTTGCGGTCGTCGATCGGAACGGCTTCGGGGAGGGCGTGGCCCCGGCCGATTCGCCAAAATGGCGGCTCGCCCGGAACCTCGCTCTTTTCAAACAGTTAGGGAATCCCTGTCCGCAGGCCCGCGTCACGCTACGCCTATTGGCCAACGGCCGCTTCGGAGGGTTCCTCCGTCTCGGCCAACCCCTCGAACGCCGCTCGGGCACGCTCGCTCGGGATTCACCAACACCACGGGTCGGGGCGCCGACCAGGGCGGCGATCTGGCGGATGTCAAACTCGTTGAGCAACCCGTAAGCAGAACAATTCCGGGCTCGCGTTGTAGACACGTCGTCGTTCTCGATCAGCTTCTTGAGGCTGCCGAGCGGTTCGTGGAGGGTGAAGGCCGCTGATCGCCTCCGGCTCCAGGGCGGCGGCGACCAGGGCGATCGTGCTCGTCCTCGGCCCGACCGCGACGACATTCACCGGCACCTCCTCACGCTCGCGAAGCCAGCGCGCGACCGCCATGACCTGCCCGGCCTGGACGCCCAGCGGCCGCTCGCCGACGGTCCCCACCATCAGCGCCCAGAGATAGTCGCGCTCGGCGACCTGGCGCCTCCCCGAAGTAGAACGGATCGATCGCGACGACGCGGTTCCCTTCCGCCAGAAGCTGGTTCGCGACCTCGGCCGTCTTCGCTCGGCCCTCGTCGCCGATCAGGATCACCGACTCCTTCGGCTCGCCACGCACCAGCTCGACAGCCGGCACGGTCCAGGTGTTCGAGACCTTGACCTTCCAGTAGGTCGACCGGGCCCATCCCTCGCTCTCGCCGTCAAGCTCCGTGGCCGGGACTCTGCTCGAAAACGGCCGGATCGATCGAACCCAGCTTCAGACGCCGGCCGATCGGCCTGTCCTCAGAACGCGAGTTCTCGGGATCGTCGGGGATCTCGGCGTCGCGGGGAGGTCGTCGGCACAGCGTGATCGCCAGTGCATTCAGGTCGAGGTTGTCGTCGGGCAGCGGGACCGTCAGCTCTTCGGCCGTCTTGACCTCGTCGTCGCACGGGATCTCCTCCGGCGGGCAGGGGTGGTCCGGGGTGGACCAGTGGTCGGCGAGCATCCGGTAGAGGGCCTGGCGGTTGTCGAGCCCGTAGTTGTGGTCGCCGGGCTCGGCGTTGACGTGGAACCGGAGGTTGGCCTCCTTGTCGAACAGCGAGAAGACCGGCGCGGCGGCCCCGGCCAGCGGCGGCAGGGCGTGGGGCGCCGCGAAGCAGCAATTGTCCTTGAGGTTGAAGGTCAGCAGGGTCGGGCGCGGGGCCATCATCGCGGTCAGGTGGGTGTAGTCGAGCACGGTGGCCAGGTCGCAGGGCGTCTGCTCCGAGTCGCCCAGGTCGGAGGCGTGGTCGGGCCGTCGTGAAGAAGCTGGAGTAGCCGGCCACCGGGTTCGGTCAGCGTCACCCGCGGTATCGAGCGGGCTGATGAAGATCGTCTGCCAGCCGCCGCCGGAGAGTCCCGTCACGCCCACCCGCTCCGGGTCGGCGTTCGGGTAGCGCCAGCAGCACGTCGAGGCCCCGCTTCAGGTACGAGGTAGTGGGTGGCGATCCCGCTCGTGCCGCAGAGGTCGATGGCGTTGATCAGGCCGTGCTGGTTCCCCGGCGTGCGGAGCTGGCCCATGCCGAACCACTCGACGTTCAGGGCGAGCATCCCCCGCTTCGCCTGGTTGATGCAGCGGACCTGCTTGTAGTCGGCCGCCTTGCCGCTCGGCGTCGTGGCCGTTGACGTTGAGCACGACCGGCACCTTGCCGTCCAGCTCGGTCGGCTCGTAGAGCAGGGCGGGGACCCAGAGCCCGGGCAGGGCCTCGTAACGGAGTTTCTTGATCCGGTAGCCCGGTCCGCCCTCGATCGTGTCGAGCCACTCGACCTGCGTCTCGGCGTCGTGCCAGCGATGCCGCCTCGCCGCGGAAGATGACCTTCTCCAGGACGTCGGCTCGCGCAGCCGATCCGCCTCGCTTCGCCAGGCGTCGGCCGTGGTCAGCTCGGGCATCGTCGGGAGGCGGTTCTCGACGAACGCGCGCACCTCGGCCAGCGGTCTGTCGCGGGCCGAGGATCTTCGTGAGCCAGGGCCGACGCGACGAACCCGTCGTCGCCGGACGACCCGGAGGAGCATCCCGAGGCTGAGCAGGGCCAGGACAGCAGCCACGGTGGGTAGGACGACGGCACAAGGGTCCTGCATTGGTCAACTCCCGGGGTGAGTCGAACCAGGGACAATACGGGACGGTCGCTGGCCATTGAACCGGCCCGGCGGCCGCCGCGGCAATGGCCGACCCGGCTCGGGGCTTGTCCGCGGGTGGCGGCGCCTTAGACTGACCTCCTGATCCCTCCTCCCCACTCCTGAAAGCGTGCGAGAGCCTGCCATGGCCGAAGCGTTCCCCGAGATCACGACGATCCAGTACGGCGGCCCGAAGTCGCGAAACCCGCTCGAGTTCAAGCACTACAACGCCGACGAGGTCGTCGGCGGCAGGACGATGAAGGAGCACCTGCGGTTCTCCGTCGTCTACTGGCACACGTTCGTCAACCCGCTGCGCCGACCCCTTCGGCCCCGGCACCGCCGTGCGCCCCTGGGACGACGGGACCAACTCGGTCGAGAACGCCCAGAACCGGGTCCGCGTCGCCTTCGAGTTCATGGAGAAGCTCGGCGCCCCGTTCTACGCCTTCCACGACCGCGACGTCGCGCCCGAGGGCGCGACCCTCAAGGAGTCGAACGCCAACCTCGACGCCGTCGCCAAGGTCCTGAAGGAGGAGCAGGAGCGCACCGGCATCAAGCTGCTCTGGGGCACGGCGAACCTGTTCAGCAACCGCCGCTACATGCACGGCGCCGCCACCAGCCCGAACCTCGACTCGTTCGCCTTCGCCGCCGCGCAGGTCAAGAAGGCGCTGGAGGTCACACACTCGACTCGGCGGGGCCGGATACACCTTCTGGGGGGGGCGCGAGGGGTATCAGACCCTCCTGAACACCGACCTCAAGCGCGAGATGGACCACCTCGGCCGCTTCATGCACATGGCCGTCGACTACAAGAAGCAGATCGGCTTCGACGGCCCGTTCTACATCGAGCCGAAGCCCAAGGAGCCGACCAAGCACCAGTACGACTCCGACGCCGCGGCCTGCCTGAACTTCCTCCGCGAGTACGACCTGCTCGACCACTTCAAGCTGAACCTCGAAACCAACCACGCGACGCTCGCCGGTCACGAGATGCTCCACGAGATGCGCGTGGCCGCCGCCGCCGGGGCGCTCGGCTCGATCGACGCCAACACCGGCGACGTCCTGCTGGGCTGGGACACCGACCAGTTCCCGACGAACATCTACCTGACGGCCCAGTGCATGCTCGGCGATCCTCGACATGGGCGGCTTCACCACCGGCGGCGTCAACTTCGACGCCAAGGTCCGCCGCGAGAGCTTCGAGCCGATCGACCTGTTCCACGCCCACATCGGCGGCATGGACGCCTTCGCCCGCGGCCTGAAGATCGCCCACGCCATCCGCGAGGACGGCCGCCTCGCCGACTTCGTCAAGCAGCGCTACGCGAGCTGGGACGGCGACCTCGGCCGCAAGATCGAATCCGGCAAGTCCAACCTCGCCGACCTGGAGGCGCACGCACTGAAGCTCGGGGAGGTCAAGGACCTCACCAGCGGCCGGCAGGAGATGCTGGAGAACCTGATCAACGAGTTCATCTGATCGAGCGATCCTCGGTTTCCCACTCGATCCGGGCGGCACCCTCCGGCCCGATCGACCCGAAGGCAGTGCTCGCTCAATCCCCCGCCGGACGTCGCGGGGGCCTCCCGAGGCATTGTCCTGAGACCTTACGCGCGGCCATAATCATCGGAGTGTTGTGGCGTCAGGCACCCGGCCGGGCGAAACGTCGATCAAGGCTTTATTCCCGGGAATCACGTCGTCCTTCCTCCGAAGGACCACGCCTCGTTGAGACCCTTTCATGTCGTGGTCCTTCAAGATCGGCCGCCTGTTCGGCATCCCGATCTTCATTCACTGGACGTTCCTGATCCTCATCGCCTGGCTGATCTGGGGCCACGCCTCGCGAGGCGACGATGTGGCCTCGACGATCGAGGGCGTCGGTTTCGTGCTGGCGATCTTCGGCTGCGTGGTGCTTCACGAACTGGGCCATGCCCTGGCCGCCCGCCGTTATGGGGTGCCGACCGCCGACATCACCCTGCTTCCGATCGGTGG
Organism: uncultured Isosphaeraceae bacterium; assembly: GCA_963779675.1. Classification (GTDB taxonomy): domain Bacteria; phylum Planctomycetota; class Planctomycetia; order Isosphaerales; family Isosphaeraceae; genus CAVZZM01. The sequence goes on along the minus strand of CAVZZM010000003.1, from coordinate 536,830 downwards.
GGTGGCCCGTCTTCAGCGCATCCCGGAGCATCCGGCCGAGGAGCTGGTCGTCGCCATCGCGGGGCCGGCGGTCAACCTCGTGATCGCGTTCGGTCTGTTTCTGGCGGGGGTCCGCGTTCCGACCGACATCCATCCGGAACGCTTCATGATCGAGGCGCCGATTCCTGACCCGCTTGATGTTCATCAACCTGTTCCTGCTCCTCTTCAACCTGCTCCCCGCCTTCCCGATGGACGGTGGCCGCATTCTGCGGGCCTTGCTGGCGATGGTGATGCCCTATGCCCGGGCGACCCGGGCGGCGGCGTCGGTCGGCCAGTTCATGGCGATCCTGTTCGGTTTCCTGGGCCTGATGGGCAACCCGTTCCTGCTGTTGATCGCCCTGTTCGTCTGGATCGGCGCGGAGGCGGAGGCCCGGCAGGTCGAGGAACGGATGGTGCTCAAGAACGTACCGGTTCGCGCGGCGATGCTCACAGACTTCTACACGCTTTCGCCCGACGATACCCTTGGGCACGCCGCCGAACTCCTGCTGGCCGGCACGCAGCAGGATTTCCCGGTTCTGATGGATTCCCGTCCTCAGGGGGTCTTGACCCGGTCGGCGTTCCTCGACGGACTTTCACGAGAGGGGCGAGAGGGCCTCGTGGCGAACGCCCCCCTGGTCGAGTTGAAGCAGGTCCAGGCCGGCGACCCGCTCGTGCCGGCCGTCGCCCAGCTCCGCGAGGCGGGCGAGCCCTGCCTCCAGGTCGTCGAGAACGGCGAGTCGATTGGCCTGCTCACCCTCGAGAACATCGGCGAGTATCTGATGGTCCGCACCGCGCTGGCCCGGGCCAGGGAAGCACCCATGACAACCGGCTGACCCCGATCCGCCGATCGGATCCGAGCAGGCCCGGGTGAAAACCCATTCGTGATGCTTCGCGTCACCGCGTCCGGCCGAAGAGGAACCCCATTCCGGCCAGGGCCCCAGCGAGAATTGTGCTGATCGCCTCCGGCCCCAGCCCCCCGAGCCCCGGCACGCCCACCTTTGGCCCGACGATCGCAATCGCGGCCGCCGGGACGACGAACAGGCTCAATCGCCAGCCTCGAAACGCCGACGACACCAGCAGGATCAGCCCTCCGACCCCGGCACCGAAACCACTCAATGGAACCGTCAGGCGACGGGGAAGCGGGGGAAGATCCAGGGGCCTCGTCGCGTCGAGAACCCGAACCGGGAGCTTGCCGGCCGCCGCGCCGAGTTCGCGTGCCTGGTCGAGGTCGCGAATGGTCAGGGCCTGCTCGGCCAGGTCGCGAACCTCCCGGCCGGGGATCAAGCCGTTCTGATGCATCCAAAGCAGACAACCGGCCGTTAGCACGCCCCCGGCAAGCAAACGCAGCCGGGGACCGAGCAACACGTCGAGGACCGCCAGTGCCCGGCTCCGCTCGCGATCCGGGATCAGGCCAACCTCGCGATCCACCAGGACCATATCGGGGTGAAGGGCCGCTTCCCGGAACAGGCGAACCAGATCGGGCGGAGGCGTGGTCGTTCGCGGCATCGCCCGCAACTCGGCATCCGTGGTGAGGATCGCCTCGGCCGCGCGCCAGGAACGGCGGCGCGCCGTCATCTGGTTCACCCCCTTGGCACACTCGCCGCGTTCGACGAGGCCGCGAAATAGATGTCGCAACCGTCGCTCCCGACGTGTTTCACGCAAGCCGTCGAGCCACGCGATGATCGTTGCGCGCCAGGCGAAGTGGTTCAACCAACGCCTGGATCGCGCCTCCTGGCCCCAACGTGTCTGGGCATCCTGGAGTGCGTCCGTTCCGAACAGGCCCTCGTAGAACGCTTCGCTGTGGATGCCTCCGTGAACCCACACAAACCTTCGCAGCACATCCTCCCCGTGGCCTTCAAGACGAAGGTCTTTCAGAAGCGCGTGGACCAGTTCCAGGGCCCCCTGACGTTCCTCATCGAACCGGCGATCCACCCACCGACGAAAGACAAACACCAGCAGGCCGGCCGCCACCACAAAGGTGACCGCCACGCCGATCAAACCCAGTGCCCAGAGCGCCACGACGGCGAGGACCACGCCCACCAGCCAGCTCAGCGGGTCGGCCAGCAGGCTGGAGACGGCCAGCGCCCGAAAGGCATCGAACATGGGCGTTCGACGTCTCGAATGGGCCCAAAGCAGGTAGACAACTGCCAACACGGCCCCAAAACCGAGAAACCCCAGGGCCAGGATCAGCCCACCCGCAATCAGGCTCACGAACGTAAGAGCGAGCAAGACCGCTCCGGTCCCGAGCAACACCTGCCGGCGACGCTGGCCCGACGGCGGGTTGCGAAACAGCGCGACGGATCGCTCGATGACCTCGCTCTGCTCCAACGGAAGCACAAGTGGCCGTGACCCGTCGATCCCGAGGAAGCTTTCGAGGACGGGGATGACCTCTCCCAGGTTCCGGAACCTTGCTCCTGGCCCCTCACCGGTCATGCGGCCGATGATCGCGCCCAGGCTCTCCCGAGGTTGCGTCTCGTCGCGGCCCGCCGAACGCGAGCCGCCAATCAGCGCACTCAGGGTGCGACCGAGATCGGCGATGTCGGCAAGGCGAGCCTCTTCGCCTGGATCCGGGACAGCGGAAATCAACGGCTCGGACCCGGTCGCCGATCCAGTTCCACGAACCTCGGCTTTCGCCTTCGGCGTGTGGAATTCCGCTTCGAGACGGTCCAGTTCCTCAACCCGATCCGGATCGGCCCAGAGGCCGAGACCTTGCAGCGTTACGACACCCTCCCGATCAAGGATCAGCGCATCGGCGCCGATGTGGCGATGCCGAAAGCCGCGGTCGTGTGCGTACTTCAGCCCGCGTGCCGCCTGGAGAACCGCCACGACGGCGGCTCGGGGTTCGAGCCGCTTCCGCGCCGCGGCCGCCTCGGTCAGCTTGCGGCCCGGCACCAACTCGCCGACAAACACGATCGTGCCGCCGGCCTCGTGAAGATCCTCCAACGAGGTAAGGTTCGGGTGCCGCACATGGCTCGCCGCGAGCGATTCGCGGGCGATCCGCAAGGCATGGGACGGCCGCTTAAGCCAGTCGGGCGCAGGCCCGCAGGGTTTTTTCCTTCCCATCGAGGAGCGATCGCGCCTGGTAGACCGGCCCGAATTCCGTCCGCTCCAGAAACGAACGAACGCGGTACCCCGCCAGGGCGGCGGGGATCGCGATCCGTCTCAGGCCGAGCCCGGTCTCTCGAAGTCCCGACGACGACTCGACTGTTGCCTTGCTCACCGTCGTCGGCCCCGGGTTGACTCGGACAGATCCATTAAAATCGGTCGTCACGACGAGACGCCGAGGGCCTCGAAGATGCCCTTCATGAAGGCCGGCAGGTCGTCGGGGGTCCGGCTCGTGACGAGGTTACCGTCGCGGACGCACTCGGCGTCCTGCCAGGTCGCGCCGGCGTTCTCCATGTCGTCGCGGATGGCGAAGAAGCTCGTCACCTTCTTGCCCTCCAGACAGCGGGCCGAGCAGAGCATCCAGCCACCGTGGCAGATGGCGGCGACCACCTTGCCGGATCTTGCCGCGTCGGCGACCAGCTCGATCATCGGCTTGTGGCGTCGCATGTGGTCGGGGGCGTATCCACCCGGGACGATCACGGCGTCGACGTCCGCCGCCCGGACCTCGGCGGCGGCGGTGTCCGACTTCGCCGGATAACCGTGCTTCGAGGGGTAGCTCTCGCCGGCCTTCGGCCCGACGATCTTCACGTCGCAGCCCGCTTCGCGGAGTCGCAGCACGGGGTACCAGAGTTCCAGGTCCTCGTACATCTTCTCGACCAGGACGGCGATGCGTTTGCCTTTCAGGGAAGCCATGATGAATGCTCGCTGCTTCGGGTGTATCGCTGGGGATGCCCGTCCGTATGGCACGTTGCCCGCGGTGGCGTCCGGTGCGACTCTCGAGCGACTCGCGTGCCGAAGCCATTTCGCCAGCGCGAGCGCTCGGGTCCCCCTCATTGAATCGGAACCGTCGCGGTCGGGCAAGTCAGACCGACGCCGCCCCCGCGGGCGCGTTCGCCTCGTCGGCCGGGCGTGCGAGATCATCGATCGACCGGACCAGTCCGTCCTCCGTCGAATACGGCGGCTGGTACCCCAGGACGCGGCGGGCCTTGTCGATCGAGTAGTCCAGGTGCAGGCCGATGAACTTGTATCGCGCCTTGTTGATCAGGGGCGCCCGAGTGGCCCCCCGGGCCTGGGCGATCCACTGCACGACGTTCGCCAGGACCTTCGCGACGCCCCTCGGGATCGTCCTCCGCGGCGGCTCCAGGTCCGCCAGTTCGGCCACCCGGCCGACGAACCGGCGCTTCGTCACCATCTCGCCGTCGGTCAGGTTGAACACCTCCCCGACGGCGTCGGGGACCTCGGCGGCCAGGAACATCGCGTGGACGAGGTTCTTGACGTAAATGCAGTTGAGGGCCTGCTCTCCCGAGCCGAAGTAGACGAACCGTCCCTTGCGCAGCGCGTCGAGCAGCTTGGGCAGGACGGTTCGATCGCGCTCGCCATAGATGAAGCCCGGCCTCAGAATCACCGCCGGAAGGTCCCGACGGCTCGTCGATGGAGCGGCTCAGGACCTCACGGACATAAGGGAGTTGATCGAGGAGATTCGTCGGCGACCCGATCCGGCCCGACATAGGCCAGGACCAGCGTCTCGGCCTCGTTCTTGGACCGCGTGTAGGCGTCGAGGGACCGGATCGCCGGCGGGGTCGTCTCGTCGGTGCCGTGGTGGTCGCGCCCCTCGTAAACGCCCAGCGAGCTGACGTGGACGAACCGCTGGACGCCGGCGCCTCGATGGCCACATCGAGCAGCAGGCGGAGGGCATCGACGTTCAGGGCCCGGAACTCCTCAAGGGTGCCCCAGTCGCCCACCTTGGCCGCGCAGTTGAACACCCAGTCGGCCCCGGCAATCCCGCGCCGCAAGGAATCGGTATCTTCCAGATCACCGACACCCGCTCGACCCCCCGGGCTTCGAGCCAGCGCGTGTCGCTGGTCGGGCGAACGAGGGTCCGGACCCGGTGCCCCCGGGCCAGGGCCTCCTCGACCGCGTGGCTGCCGACCAGCCCCGAGCCGCCGGTGATGAAGATCGTCTTCGGTTCCATGATGCCGCTCCACATGGGACGGGAACGAACCGTGCCGCATGCGGACCGCATGCGCCGCCGGGGCCCGCCCGTAGTTCTCCAAGGTCAACCCTACCCGATCATCCCGCAAGGTCAAGCGGAGCGGGAAGGGCCTGAAATTTCGTGGCGCGGGGTGGTTTCCCGGCCTCGGAAGGGTGTACGCTGGAATAATTGAGAAACGGATGAGGACGGTGGGGCCGGGATCGTCCCTGATGAGTCGCCAGCCGCGTTGACAGCGGACCACCACGACCCTACCACGCCTCCCCTCCCACGTCGGGCCACTCTTTCGGGATCACGCCAACATGGCCGCTAGTCCTCTGAAAACACAGGAAGTCGATCAGTTCCGGCGCTTGCTGGAATTCCTGCGCGACCGACTTCAGGGCGACGTCGAGCAGATGACCCGCGAGGCCCTGCACGGAAGCGCTCGCGACGCTTCGGGGAACCTGTCCAACGTGCCGCTTCACCTGGCCGACCTGGGGACCGAGAATTTCGACCAGGACTTCACGCTCGGCCTGATCGAGAACGAACAGGAGACCCTGGAACAAATTCGGTCCGGGCTCGATCGCATCCGACGGGGAACCTATGGCATGTGTCAGGAATGCCAGCAGCCGATTGCCAGGCAACGGCTCCAGGCACTCCCTTACACGCCCCATTGCATCGAGTGCGCGCGGCGGTTGGAGAACGGGGAATGAGGGAGGGAGCAGGCCGCCCCCTGGCCCGCCTGGTCCTGTTCGGTGCCGTCGCCCTCGGCGGGGCCGCGTTCGACCTGACGACCAAGTCGGTGATCTTCTCCCGAGTCGGCCCACCAGGCTCGCCGCCCCGGACGGTCATCCCGGACATCCTCGAACTGCGGACCAGCTACAACCCCGGCGCCCTGTTCGGCTGGGGTGGCGACCTGAAGCACGGCAGCCTGATCTTCGCGTTTCTGTCGATGCTCGCGGCCCTGGGCATCTGCTCCTGGCTGTACGTGCGCCGGGCCGACCTCGATCGTCGCCTGGTGATTGCGCTCGGCCTGGTCATGGCCGGGGCGATCGGCAACTGTCACGACCGCCTGTTCTACGGCAAGGTCCGGGATTTCGTCCACTTCCACGTCGATTCGATCAACTTCAGCTTCGCCATCTTCAACTTCGCGGACAACATGCTCGTCCTCGGTGCCGTCATGCTGATGCTCATGGCGCTCCAGCCCGAGGAGGATCCCGTCGCCAACGCGTCCGCCCCGGGCGATCCGTCGCGACCCATCCCGACCGATCCGGGCTCTCCCGCATAGGAAACGTGTGGACTTCCGTCGGTCCAGCGAACGCCGACCGACAAAAGTCGGTCAAGAGCTCGACGGTCGCAAACCCTTAATTGATAGGGCGTTGCAACGGTGGACTCCGAAAAAGGGCAAATGTCGAGCTCAGAGCCTGTCCCAGAAGTGGGAGGGCGAGGCTCCGGCCGAGCCGCGTTCCCCGCCAGAGCACTTCGGCCGGAGCCTCGCCCTCCCGGAAGCCCCCCGTTCGGGACAGACTCTCAGAGATCGCTCAGACATCGAAGTACAGCGAAAACTCGTAAGGGTGGGGCCGGATGCGGACAGCATCGACCTCATACGTCCGCTTGTACCAGATCCAGGTGTCGATGACGTCCGGGGTGAAGACATCGCCTCGCAGCAGGAACTCGTGATCGTCGCTCAGGGCCTGGAGCGCTTCGGCCAGGGTTGTCGGGGGGCCGGGCGCCTCGTCGAGTTCCTCCGGCTCAAGATCATACATGTCCTTGTCGAGTGGGTCGCCCGGATGAACCTTCGACTGGATCCCGTCGAGGGCCGCCATGACCATCGCCGAGAACAGCAGATAGGGATTGGCGGCGGAGTCGGGCAGGCGAAACTCGATGCGACCGCTGCGCGGGCCGGGCGTGTAAACCGGGATGCGGATCGCGGCGAGTCCGGTTCCGGCGGCTGTAAGAGAGCCTGGTCGGGGCCTCGAACCCCGTGATGAGCCGCTTGTAGCTGTTGGTCGTCGGGTTGGCGAACGCGCACAGGGCGGGGCCGTGCTTCAGGATGCCGCCGATGGCGTGGAGCCCCAGCTCGCTGAGCCCGGCGTAACCGTGACCGGCGAACAGGGGCACGTCGTCTTTCCACAACGACAGGTGTGTGTGCATGCCCGAACCGTTGTCGCCGAAGAGCGGCTTGGGCATGAAGGTCGCCGCCTTCCCGGCGCGTCGAGCCACGTTGCGGATGATGTAACGGGCCAGCATGACCTGATCGGCCGCCTTGACCGGCCCCTGGTTCTCCAGGTCAATCTCGCACTGGCCGCCGGTGGCGACCTCGTGATGGTGGGCCGTCGTGCGGATGCCGCACTCGGCCATGATCTGCGCCATCTCGGTTCGGAGGTCCGCCAGGCTGTCCGTCGGCGGGCAGGGGAAGTAGCCCAGGCCCGTTCCCGGCTTGTAACCAAGGTTCGGCCGCTCGTTGGTGCCCCGGTTCCAGGCCCCCTCGACCGAGTCGACGTGGTAGAACGCCTCGTGGGCCCGCTGGTCGAAGCGAACGTCGTCGAAGACGAAGAACTCCAGTTCCGGCCCCAGCAGACAGGCGTCGACGATCCCCGTCGATTTCATGTGGCTGACCGCCTTGCGGGCGATGTTACGAGGGTCGCGCGTGTAGTCCTCCTGGGTGATCGGGTCCTGGATGTTGCAAATCATCATCAAGGTCGGTCGCGACATGAACGGATCGATCAGCGCCGTCTCGGGCTGGGGCACGACCAGCAAGTCGGCCTCGTTGATCGCCCGCCAGCCGACGACGCTCGAGCCGTCGAAGGCCAGGCCCTCCTCGAAGGTCTCCTCGGTCAACAGGTCCGCCGGGATGGCGAAATGCTGCCATACGCCGGGAAAATCCATGAACCGGAGGTCGACCGTCGTCACCTCGCGCTGACGGATGGACGCCAGTACCTCTCTTGGAGTCACCGCAACCGTTCCTTTCCGTGGGCCGATCGAGCCCGGCCCCCCCTGGCCGGGGCCCCGCTCGATCATCGTCTCGACGACGAGTTTACCCCATCGCGTACCGACCGGGAAACGCCCGCGCCCGACAGCCCGCCCGCATTGGGAACGCGACCGGAAATTTGAGACTTCTCGGTGAACTCCATCCGTCCGCAACCCCTTGTTCCCATGCTCCGCGTGGTTATGCATTCCGGGACGCTCTGCGTCCTCTTCGGCCGTGGATACGGCTCGCCCGGTCCGGACGACGCGGAGCGTCGCAGACGGCATTCCCACGGGAACCGTGGGAACGAGGGAAATGCCTTGCGACCTCAAGTGTTGCGGCGAGACGTGGTGGAGATCGGCGCGGGGTCTCGGAAATTTTCGATCGAAAGGGCTAGGAATCGCTGGGATGGTCTGGTAAACTTGGCCTCAGAGTTGAGATTGAATCTCAATACCTTCACGATCGACCCCTCCGAGTCCTCGGGAGGCTGGATGAACGGTCGGACGATCCTTGCCACGCTGGACGGCTCCGCTCCGAACGAGCGACTGCAACTCACCCTGTTGCAACATCGGGACGGCCGTTTGAGCTTCGACCTCCGCCAGCAGCACTTCGCAGAGGGAATTGGCTGGTACGACCAGCGCGGCCTCGAGCTGGATTCTCGCCAGTTCCGACAACTTCAGGCCCTGATCGGCAGAGCGTTGCCGGACGTCGACGCGTGCCTCGCCGACGAGCCGCCCGCCGCGACCCTGCCCTTTCCCGGCCCCGGAGAGCTCCCGCGCTCGCCGAGCCGGATGACCGGAAGCGACTGACGGCGGCCGGGTCCCTGGAGGTTCTTTGGTGCCCATCGTCTGACCGAGCCGCGTCCTCGCGCGTCCGGTTGGCGATCGGCGCGGGCCGCTCGCGAGAAGCCGGTCGATTCTTTTGATCGCGACGAAACAACCGGGGGGCGCGTGCCCGATTGTTATCGATACGGGAACATGCGCGGCGCGTCCCCGACGGGATCGTTGGCAACACGTATCGCCAATAGGGATTTGCACGGTTGCGCCGATCGAACGCCCCGCGCGAAGCCGGGCATAAAACGAACCCAACGGGCCGCGCTGAACGAACCCAGCAAGGCGATCCGATGCCCCGTCAAGGCGCCGAACCCACGTCGTTTCCCTGACGTAACCGGATAATCCAGTGGGAACTTGCGGCATATTTCCGAACGAAGCCAATGACGGGTTCGGGAGTGAACCCGCGCGGGTTTCCAACGGCGTTTCGAGGGGCATGCGCGTGCCCTGAGCCGGGCGCGATCGAGGTTGTGGAGCGGGTGGGGTCGGGCGGGTCAATCTTCGGCGCGCCGTGGCATTCCGTCGCGCCGGACGCTCGGAGGCGCCTCGGCGTTGCGTAAGAATTCCCGACGCGCCTGGATCGCCCGATCGCGTGCCTGCCGGTCGTCTCCGAGATCGCGCGGGTCGAACGGGAAGGGCGTGATCTGGTTCACGCAGTGGAACAGCCGGACCTTGCGAATGGGGATGCCCCCTCGTTCGACCTCGAAGACGGTCAACGGCTCGATCCGCTGAAACCAGGGCTGGAAGAAGCCCGGCTCGCGCGGCTTGTCGCCGATCGAGATCAGGATGGCGTCGCGACCGACCCAGTCCTCGGGGCGGCTCCAGTACGCGAACCCCCGCGCATCGTCCGAGTTGTAACACAACACGGGCGCCCGGCCGCGCAGGGCGTGGTCGATGTGCCCGCTGTGATACCAACTGCTCGTGAACAGGAAGGTCCCGGGCGTCTCCATCGCATCGAGTCGCTGGACCTGCGAGGCGATCTGGTCCCACCCGTGGAACTCCTCGGTCGGGTCCATCCCCGCGCCGAGCAGTTTGACTGGTGACGCCCCGCCCCCCTGGAGCCAGCCGGTACGGCTCTCCACGACCGTCAGGATCGCGAACAACAGGCAAAAGCCGACGGCGGCCGCCCAGCGACGGCGCCATCGGCGGTCCTGAACCAGCAAGGCGTCGGCATCACACCCGAGGATCGGCAGCATCGAGACCAGCCCGATGAGGCCCCAGTGGGGCAGCACGGAGCGGAAACAGGCGACCAGGGTAAACACGGCCAGCGGGACGGCCGCCACACAGAGCCAGAGGCGTACTTCCGCCGACTCGATCCGAGCCCAACGCCGCCATTCGCGCACCAGGATCAGCACCAGTGGTAGCCAGATCCAGGGGAAGAGGTACATCGCCTGCGCGGCGAGCGCGCCAGCAGCCGGTCCGGTCTCGGGATCGGCAGCCCGAGCGCCCGCCCCCCCTGAAACAGGAACGAGGCCCAGCCGTGTTCCGCGTTCCAGGCGAGCACCGGCGCGAACATCAACAGGGCAATTAGCGCCGCCAGGTAAGGCCCCGGCATGCGCAGGACAGGTCGCATCGGCCTGTGTAAGAGCAAGAACAGCAGCGTGCCCGCCGGGAGGAAGACGCCGTGATACTTGCTGAGCAGCGCCCCCCACACGCCAGCCCCACCCCGACCCAGCGCCCGATCGACCTCGGACGGTCCAGGGCCGGGCCGAGTCGTTCGAGCGTCAGGAGCCAGAAGAACAGGAGCGGGCCGTCAGGCAGCGCGAAGGTCGACGCGGCCAGCCCGTAGTACCCGGACACGTTCAGCGCGAGCGCCGCGAGCAGGGCCGGCCGATCGCCATACGACCGGGCCGTGATCCGCGCGACCAGCCAGGTCGAACCGGCGAACATCAGGATAAAGCCGAGCCTCAATCCGAGAACCGAGTACGGATCGCCGGCCAGCGTCAAACCGAACCGCTCGACGACCGCCAGCATCGGCGGATGGTCGAAATAGCTGAGGTTCGGATTCGAGGCATAGAGCGCGTGGTACGCCTCATCATTCCCCAGGCCAAGCTGGGAGGCCGTGACGAGATGGAGGGCCGTCGCCCCGAGGATCAGCGCCGTAAGCCAGCGACCCAGCGCGAACCCGGCTGGTCGCGATCCCTCGACGTTCGCCCCGAGCGCATGGCGGGTTCGGCCCGGGACCGTCGGGCGGCTCCGAAGTCGATCAATCATGCCAGGATTCCGTTCACTCCCTGAGGCATCCGTCGCCTTCAACGACCCGTTCCGCCCGAACGCTTTCGTTAGGTCGGACCGCGTCGATCCCGACGACCCATCATCCCTGGTTCACGACGATTCGCTCCACCAACATTCAAGCCCGATTCGGAGGGCATCATCCTCCGCATCGGGCCTCGTCTGGTGTTTGCCGTCGAGAGCTTCGCGTGCGACTCAGCCGGCGCGGCTCGCCTTGCCGGGCGCGGCATCCGCGGTGATCAGTTCGCGCTTTTCGAGGATCTTCTCGATGTGATCAACCCCGTCCTGCTCCTCCATGCAGATCTCCTCCATCATGTTGCGGAGGGCCACGTCATGGGGCTCAAGCATGTCGAGGGCTTCGGTATAGAGCTGGACGTGCCGACGCTCGATCTCGAGCGAGTACTCGAGCATCTGCGTGAGGTCGAGCGACTGCTTGACCTCGGCGCGCCTCGACGGTGGTCACGCCTCCGAGGGCCACGATCTTGTCGCCGACCTTGTGCGCGTGCGACAGGGCCTCCTCACCATTCTCGCGAAAGAACTCGTGGTAGACCTCCCGCAACTGCCCCCGAACGACGTAGCTGAACTGGGTATACTGGATCAACCCCGCGTACTCCCAGCGGAGGATCTCGTTCAGCTTCTCGATGAGATCGATCCTGTGCTGCGCCATGCCAGCCTCCCGGGCCTTCGTGTAATGGCTTTGTTGAGATGGTTTTTCGACTCGAATCGCCCATATGAGCGAATTACGCTTGAGCCCCAGTCTAACACCGCCCAGGTGATTTCGTCCAGCATCACCCCTGGTGACGGAAAGGCAGACGGCATGCCAAGGTACGTTGTTCTGGAGCATCGCTGGAACGGGGTGCACTGGGATTTCATGCTCGAAATCGAGACGACACTTCGCACCTGGGCCGTGGAGGTTCCGATACGGGCCGGGATCGATGTGCCGGCGCGGTCGCTGGCCGATCACCGCATCGCGTACCTGGACTACGAAGGCCCCGTATCCGGCAATCGAGGGTCTGTCCGTCAGTTCGACCGAGGGACGTATGAGCGCGTCGTCTGGGAGCCAACGCGCGTGGTTGTGCTCTTGGAGGGCCTTCAACTGGCCGGCGTGGTGGAACTGCGCAGGAACGAGACGGGACGTGAACCGGAATCGCCGGAACGATGGACCTTGCGGCTACGTGGGAACGTCGCCTGAAGCAGCGCGGCGCTGGGCAGGGTGAGGTGGGCGTTGGCGGCACGATTCTCGGATCGCCCGGTCAGTCGGACGTGCCCCTCGAAGATCTGGAAGTGCTCCAGCACGATGTCCCGACGGCTCAGGTGCGGGGTGTAGCGGATCAGGGCGACCGGCAACTCACTCTCCTTGTCCCATTCGACGTCGAGCCCCCGCGACCGGGCGTGCTGCGCGATGCGTTCGAGGACCTGGTCGGCCGGCACCGGCATCACCCCGGCGCGAATCTTCTCGATCGTCAGCGCCAGCACGTTCGGCTCCGTAACCCGCACCCGCGCCACGACCCAGATCACCGATCGGATCGGGCCGTCTTCAAGCCGGAACGCCAGGATGGCTCGATCGGGCTCGAACACCACCCGAGGCTCGCTCACCCCGGGGGGCAACTGGTCGGCGAAGTGGACCACCAGGTCCTCAGCCAGCCAGGCGTTGACCTCCTGATCGGAGAAGAGGGCCTCCCAGTGGTTCTCGTTGATGATGTCGTTGCGAAGCTGGAGGCTCTGGGCCACGAACTTACGCGCCCCTTCCTTACGACGCTCGGCCGAGAGCCTGGACAGTGCGCGATAAAAATCCGGCTGGTGGGTCAACGAGATCCAGAGAAAGCCGGGCACCACTCCCAGAAGCAACAGGAGGACGGCCCCCGCCATGATCCAGCGACGCTTCGATTTGCGCATCCTGACTCCTGCTCCGCGAAGCCGAGGGGTTCTGGGCCGACATGGCCAGGTTTCCGTCAGATCGAGGACGAATGGAACCGTTATCGCGTTCGAGCGGCGAAGTGAAGAGGAGCTTTTCGATCCACGCGGAAGCGTATGGCCCGCCCTCCAAACCGTCAAGGCGAGACCCGACAGAACGGGAACGACCTCTGAGGAGGAATCGAAACGAGCTAACCGTACAGTTTTCAAATCAAAACAGAGCTTTCCCGGCCACGACATCGCGTCATCCAGGCGAATGAGCATTCCGCGGGAACGGAACCTCGAGCGGGCCAGGCCGACTTCAAGAACCCTCATCCTGAGAAACATAGGACCACAACCCGGCCCTTCCTCTCAACAGGACTGCTCCCCTTGCCGGTCGTGACGACAGCTTCGTATAGTAAGTGGGTAGCAGACCATCAGGAGTGTTTCGACGATGCCGAATCGCTTCGTATGCGTCGCGATCCTGGCGGTCTGGGCCTATGCCACGATGGCCCTCCTCCAGCGAGATGTTCTCCCCGGCTTACTCATCGGGCCGCCTCCCGACCTTCGGGTCGTCGCTCGTGCGAACGACGAGTTGACGCCAACACGGTGGGCAATTCTTGTCGCCGACGACCCGGACGCGTTGAACCTCCGTTCGGTCGGCCAGGCGGAAACCTACATGCGTCGCGCGAAAGACGACTGGACGCGACTGCACAGCTCAGCCTGGTTCGACTCTCGTGAGTTGTTGAAAGGCACGCCCTTCGAAACCCCGCAGGGAGAGCGGGTCGAGATCAACGCCGCCTTCGACATCGACAACCGGGGCAACCTGGAGGGCTTTCGCGCGGGGGTCTCGTTCGAGGGCCTGGATGAGGAGGTTCTCGTCCTGACCGGCGTGGTGCGCAGGAACCAGCTCGATGTCACCTCGCGCGGCCCCAGTCCCCTGTTGAACTGGAAGCGTTCCTTCCCTTATGAACCCCGTGAGATGGTCCAGAGCGTACTGGCACCGATGGATCACCTCCCGAACCTGCAAGTGGGTCAACGCTGGTCAAGCCGGGTCGTGAACCCCCTGGCTTTGACCGGCCAGGTCCGTCCTGTCGAGGTCGTCGTCGAGCGGAAGAGCCTGATCACCTGGGACAGCAGCCCGGTGACGACCTTCGAGGTCGTCAGCCGCTTTGGTCCGATGACTGCTCGGACCTGGGTACGCGCCTCCGACGGCCTGGTCCTCCGGCAAGAGGCGCCCTTGCCGTTTGTCCGGATCGTCCTGGACCGCCTCCCCGAACGCTACATCGGCCCCGGGGCCACGATCAAAAAGGACAGCGAACGATGATCGAGCTCCGTGGCGTCACGAAACTCTACGGCTCAAAGCGCGCGTGTGGACCATCTCGACCTGGTCGTCCGCGCTGGCGAACTGTTCGCCTTCCTTGGCCCCAACGGCGCCGGCAAAACGACGACGATCAAGATGGTCTGCGGCCTGCTCAACCCGACCTCCGGCCTGGTCCGGGTCGGCGGACATCCCGGCCACCAGTCAGCACGCCCGTCAGCTTGTCGCCTATGTTCCCGATCAACCCTACCTCTACGAGAAGCTCACCGGCCGCGAGTTCCTCCGCTTCGTCGTCGAGATGTACGGGATCGAGACCGCTGTCGCCAACCGGCACATTGACGAGCTGATCGAGACCTTCGAGATGACCGATTACATCGACGAGCTGGCCGAAAACTACTCGCACGGCATGAAGCAGCGCGTCGTGTTCGCGTCGGCCCTGGTCCATAGCCCGAAGGTCCTGATCGTCGACGAACCGCTGATCGGGCTCGACCCCCGCAGCGCGCGGATCGTCAAGGACCTGTTCCTCGACCAAGCCCGCTCGGGGGTCGCGGTGCTGATGTCGACGCACCTGCTTTCGATCGCCGAGGAACTCGCCGACACCATCGGCATCATCGACCGCGGCCGCATGCTGGCCCGCGGCTCGCTCGCCGAACTTCGCGACGGCGCCCAGATGGAAGGCCCGCTCGAGAGCTTGTTCCTGAAGCTGACCGGCGGTGATCGTCCGGGCCCTTTACGGTCCAACGGCGATCTAGAGCCGATCGTGACGGCTGGCCCCGGTGGTTCCCGGCCGGGTCGCGAGGATGATGCCGCATGACCTTGACGACCCCGAGCCAGTCGGCGACCGCGTTTCGTCGGCTCCGACGCCGGCTGCTGGTCAACAACCTGCGCAGCGTTCGCGAGGGCTCGCGACTACGACTGTTGATGATCGTCGTCTGCAGCGCCCTGTTCTGGACGGGCCTCTTCGGCCTCTTCTTCGAGGGGTTCCAGTTCATCGACTCGTACGTGAAGCTCTCGAACGAGATCGTCGAGTACATCTTCGGGATGTTCTTTCTCTCGCTGCTGATCATGCTCGTCTTCTCGACGGGGATCATCCTGCACACCGAGCCTGTTCTCCTCGCGAGAATCAACCTTCCTGCTGACGACCCCCGTCGCCACCGACCGGATCTTCGCCTACAAGTTCGTCGAGGCGATGGCCTTCTCTAGCTGGGGGTTCCTCCTGCTGGGCAGCCCCATGATGGTCGCGTATGGCATCACCGTGCCGGCCCCCTGGCCATTTTACGCCCTGTTCCTCGCGTTCCTGTTTGCGTTCATCCTGATCCCGGGGAGCCTAGGTGCCATCGGCGCGATCCTGATCGCGAATGTGCTCCCGCGACGTTTGAAGACCGTGCTGATTGCCAGTGGTGTGCTCCTCGTGGCCGCCGTGGCCCTCCTGGCGCGTCGTCTGATCGCGACGCCGGGCGCCGTCCTCTCGCAGGACTGGCTCGATTCGCTCCTCGGGCAGATCGCGTTCAGCCAGCATGCCTTGCTGCCCAGTCGCTGGATGTCGAAGGGGCTCATCGACGCGGCCCGCGGCGACTGGCGCGAGGCCCTCTTCTACCTCGGCGTCACGGCGGCGAACGGCGGGATGGCGTATCTGGTCGCCTCCGTCGTCGCCCGAGATCTCTACCGGCCAGGGTACAGCAAGGTCCAGGGGGGGCGGGCGTCTCGCCGTCATTACGCCTGGTATCGCCTCGACGCCCTATTTCACCGAGCGTTGTTCTTTCTGTCACACCCGGTGCGGTTGATGATCCTGAAGGACCTGCGCTCATTTCGCCGCGACCCGGCCCAGTGGTCGCAGTTCCTGATCTTCTTCGGCTTGCTCGCGTTCTATTTCATCAACATCCGGCGCCTGGGATACCATGTCCAGAACGCCTACTTCCGGAACATGCTCGGGTTCCTGAACCTCTCGGTCACGGCGCTGATCCTGTCCACGTTCACCAGCCGCTTCATCTTCCCGCTGCTTTCGCTGGAAGGCAGGAACTTCTGGGTGCTCGGGTTGCTGCCGGTCAGCCGGGCCCAGATCCTCTGGGGAAAGTTCGCGTTCTCCTCGGGGATCTCGCTGGTCGCCTCGGAGATTTTGATCCTGCTGAGCGACACGATGCTCCAGATCGGCCCGTTGATGACCGCGATCCACGTTCTGATGGTCGCGATCCTCTGTCTCGGCCTCTCCAGCATCAGCGTCGGCCTCGGAGCCCGGATGCCCAATCTGAAGGAAGACGACCCGTCGAAGATCGCCGCCGGTTTCGGGGGCACGCTCAACCTGCTGGTCAGCCTGATCTTCATCATTTTGATCGTGACGACCCTCGCCTTGCCCTGCCACGTCTACTTCGCCAGCTACTCCCCCGATTCCAGTTGGTTCCACGGGGACCGGATCGGGAACTTCCGGCTCTGGCTCATCGTTGCCATGCTGGCGAGCCTGGTTCTCGGCGTCGTCGCCACGATCCTGCCCCTGCGAATCGGCATCAAGGCGTTCGAGCGGATGGAACTCTGAGCGCGATCGCGTGCCTTTCGGTAATAGGCCGACCTTGCGACCATCCCTACGGTGCGTATAATTCTTTCTGAAGGAACTGACAGAACAATTCGCAATCGCATTGACCTGGCGTTCTGAGAGGTAGACATGTCCTCCGCCGAGAGTTTTCCGGCCCTCCGCGTCGGCGCGGTCCGCTACCTCAACGCGAAGCCGCTGTACTACCGGATCGAGGACCATTTTCCCGGAGTACGTCTCGAACTGGACCTTCCCAGTCGCCTGGCGGACCGACTCGGGGAGGGCAAGCTGGACGTGGCGCTGATCCCGTCGGTGGAGTATCTTCGCGGCACGGCCTCCGGGCGAGGCTACAAGATCCTGCCCGGGTTCGCGATTGCGGCCCGAGGGCCGGTTCGCAGTGTGAAGCTGTTCAGCCGGGTTCCCTTCCGACGGATCGAGCGGCTCGCGCTCGACGAGGGCTCCCGGACCAGCCAGGCACTGGCCCGGATCTGGCTCGAAGCGGCGCACGGAACCCGGCCGTCGCGGATCGAAAGCCTGCCGATGGGGGTTTCGGCCCTGGAAAGCACGGCCGACGCCGTGCTGGTCATCGGCGACCGGGCCATGAAGGTGCCGGAAACCTCGTTTCACGCCGTTGTGGACCTGGCCGAGGCCTGGAAGGCGTTGACCGGGCTCCCCTTCGTGTTCGCGCTCTGGGTCGCTCGGGATGGGGCCGACTCTGCGAGACTTGCCCGCCGCCCTGACGCGTTGCCGCGCCGACGGACTGGCGCATGCGGCCGATCTCGCCGACCTGCATGGCCCGCGAGCTCGGCCTCGACCGCGACACCTGCATCGACTACTTGACGAACGTGTTATCGTATGACCTCGGCGAGCCCGAGATCGCCGGCCTGAGGCGCTTCGCCCGCATGGCCGCCGCGTCGGGGCTGGCGCCGGAAGGAGCGGACCTTGTCTTCCACGACGACCGTCGCCTCGATCTTGCAACGCGCCGTTGACGGTGGCCGGATCTCATTCGACGAGGGCGTGACCCTGTTGCGCGAGGGGGACCTGCTCTCTCTCGGCCGCGCCGCCGATGCCGTCTGCCGGCGCCTGCACCCCGAGCCCTACCGCACGTTCAACATCGACCGCAACATCAACTACTCGAACGTCTGCGCCGCGGTCTGCGACTTCTGCGCGTTTTACCGCAAGGTCGGCGACACCGAGGCGTACGTCCTTGAGCGCGACGTGCTGCTTCAGAAGGTCCGCGAGACCGTCGAGCTGGGCGGTGATCAGATCCTGATGCAGGGCGGCCTGCATCCGGAGCTACCTCTGGAGTGGTACGAGGAGATGCTGCGGGACATCAAGTCCCACTTCCCAGAAGTGAACATTCACGCGTTCAGTCCTCCCGAGATCCACTTCTTCCACAAGAAGTTCCGGATGCCCCTGAAAGAGGTTCTCACGCGGCTCCAGAACGCCGGGCTGGGAAGCATTCCGGGAGGCGGCGGCGAGATCCTGGTCGATCGCGTCCGGAAGCTCATCACCCGGGGCAAGGCCCTGACCGACGACTGGCTCAACGTCCATCGCGCCTGGCACGAACTCGGCGGCAAGTCCACCGCCACCATGATGTTCGGTCACGTCGAGACGCTTGAGGAGCGGGTCGAGCACCTCGAACGCATCCGCCGGCTTCAGGACGACACCGGTGGGCTCACCGCCTTCATCTCGTGGACGTTCCAGCCGGACAACACCGACATGGCCGACGTGCCCGCCTCGGGCGCCTTCGAGTACCTCCGCGTCCAGGCGATCACCCGGCTCTACCTCGACAACATCCCCAACATCCAGTCGTCCTGGGTCACTCAGGGACCGAAGATCGGCGGCCTGGCGCTCTACTTCGGCGCCAACGACATGGGCAGCCTGATGATTGAGGAAAACGTCGTCTCCCAGGCGGGCACCGTCTTCCACCTCACTGTCAACGAGATCAAGCGGACGATCCGCGAGGCCGGCTACGTCCCCCGCCAGCGGAACGTCTATTACGAGTACATCGACGCCGAACCGGATACGGAAGCCTCTCACCTGATAGCGGTCTGATTGACCAGGCGAAATGGCACAACTCACTTTCGCACTGCCGAGCCGCCTGTTATAATTTGTTTCGAATGCGTTCGCGTCGAAATGATCAACGACGCGAAGTGGCGTGACACGATTACCGAACCTGATGGTCGAGTTGTACCTATCCACACCGGGAGGGACGCCATGAGGCGGACGTCACCACAGCGTTCCGTAACGGTTCGGGTACTCGTCATCGTGTTGCCGCTGATCGCCGCTTTGCCCTGTCGGGCTGGCTATCTCTACGGGGTCGTCGACGGGCTTGGACAGGTCGTCCGGATCGACCCTCAGACGGGGCAAGGCACCCTGGTTTACGACCTCCCGTACCAATATCAGGGCCTCGAGGCGATCGAACCCCTTGGCGGCAACGACTACATCGTGGTCGGCGACGACCTCAACAATTCCACTTCCGGTCACAACGACCTCCTCCGCGTGAATCCGGTCAACATGAGTGCCGAGACGCTCTTCAGCGCTCCGGACTTTCTGTTCATTGAGGGGATGGCCCGGATTGGAGAGGCCCTCTACGGTTCGGCCAGCACGATCTCTTCGGACTGTGTCGACTGCGCTGATACCCTCGTTCGCATCGATCCGATCGCGATGACGGTGACGCCGATCGGCGGGTTCGGACCGGAATTCCGCAATGTTGAGGCACTTGCCTACTCGTCGCAGTATGGTCTGATCGGGGCGAGCATCGGCGTCTTGCGTCAGGAGGGCACAACCTTCCCGGACTTCCTCACCACGCCGGCCCTGATCCTCATCGATCCGACGACCGGAGCGTCGACCAAGATTGCCGACCTGCCTCCTTCATCAATCCAACTTGTGCCGGATCCATCCGGCCAGTATCTCAGCCCGCTGGGCCCGTACATCCTGGGCATGACGTTCGCGCCGGACGGAACTCTCTACGGCACGATCGTCCCAACTCACTTCGGCGGCCCCACGACCCTCGTTCGCATCGACCCGACGACCGGAGCAATATTCGAGATCGGCCCGGTCGGCTACGATCTCGTCGACGGCCTCGCCTGGGTTGTCCCCGAGCCGGGTGGCGCCTGGTTGCTCAGTGTCGGCGGGATACTCGTGGCAGGTGTGTCGCGTCATCGTCGCCGGGCACGACGAGCGACCCTTCAATCGGACGATCCGCGAGGACAACTACGTACCCCATCCGCGCAACGTCGTCCGTGAGTCTCTCGACGCCGAACCGGACGCGGGCCCCCGGCGCTCGTGACCTTGAGACTCGGTCTCCGAGGGCCTCTACCGGCCGTGTGGTCCCGGCGGCGCCTCGGGGGGCTGGACGCCTTTGCTCCTCCACTTCGTTACGAAGAAGGTGAGCGGTACGTCGCCAGTGTTGACCAGTCCGTGCATGACCCAGGGGGCGGCATACAGCACGTCCCCTTTTCGCGCGGGGAACTCCTTGCCGTCGAGGTACCAGCGGCCCGAGCCTTCCGTGATGACCAGGTACTCCTCCTCGGCGTGGCGATGGGCGGGATGAACCGACTCGCCCGGCTTGACGACGGCCACCGCCGTGAAGTTGTTCGACGGTCCCGAAGGTCTCGCCGCGGAAGTAGGTGCGCATCTCACCCCATCCCGACGTGTTTGATTTGGCCTCTTCCCAGGTCACGACCCGGGACGCGGTTGGCGTGGGGGCCTCGTCCGATCCTCCCAGCCCATATCGAGCGCCCCAGGCCGTCGCCAGAATCACTGCCAGCCAGGCCACAACGTTCCGCACGTTCCCTTCGACCGTTCATCATCGCGTCTCCGCACCTTGGTTTCGAACTTCCGAAGATGACCCGGCCGACTCCAATCGGTCGAACGACCCTCCGCCCTTGCATCTTGAACGGCCGGATCATTCGGATCAACTCGCCCGTCGAGTTTCGAGGATCGGGTTTGCCGCGATCGGGCGTCGTGAACGGGCATCACGGACCGTCGTTTGAGTCGAGAATTTCGCCTCTACGGGTTCTCGAACCCGGTGCCATCCTGGCACGTTTCAACCGTTCGAGTAGAATGGGGCCGTCGGCCACCGGGCAGCCCGGCCGGCACCGTGAAACGGAACCGGGCAGCCTCTCCCAACTTATACACATCGTGTCATCGCGTGATTCACGTCGAGAACCTCTCCAAGGCCTTTCTGGACTACCGACGGGGCTGGGTGCCCGCGGTCGATGGCGTGAGCTTCGCGTGCCGGCCGGGCGAGTGTCTCGGCCTGCTCGGGCCCAACGGGGCCGGGAAGACGACGACCCTGCGCATGCTCTCGACCGTCTTGCGGCCCACGGGCGGACGGGCCACCGTCGCCGGCCACGACATCGTCAACGAGCCGGAGAAGGTCCGCGCCCGCATCGGGTTCATGTCGGCCGGCACCGGCATCTACGACCGCATGACCGCCTGGGAACTCGTGGAATACTTCGGCGGCCTGTACGGCATGCCGCCCGAACCGCTTCGGGAGCGGATGGAAACCATCTTCGACTGGCTTCAGATGAACGATTTCCGCGACGTGCTCGGCTCGAAGATGTCCACGGGCATGAAGCAAAAGGTGTCGATCGCCCGGACCATCGTCCACGATCCCCCCGTGCTGATCTTCGACGAGCCCACCTCCGGCCTCGACGTGCTGGTGGCCCGCGCCGTGCAGCTCAAAATCGCCGAACTGCGGGATTCCGGCAAGACGGTCGTCTTCTCGACCCACGCCATGCACGAGGTTGAAAAGCTGTGCGACCGCGTGGCAATCATCCACAAGGGCCGCGTCCAGGCCGAGGGCACCCCGCGCGGTCTGCTGGAACAGTACGATCAACCGGACCTGGAGGAGCTATTCTTCCACCTCGTCGATCGCGCGGAGGCCGAGAAGGTCGGAACGTCGCCGGTTGATCTTTGATTCGCCCCGTTGTTGTCGCTTTGTCCTCGGTCCTCGGTCTTCGGCCATAGGTCGTCTGTCTCTCACGATCTCCTTTCAATCGGAATCCGTAACCCGTCATGTTTTCGATGCGCTGGCCGGTCGTGTCGTTGATCTTTCGCCGCGAGCTGCGCGACCAGTTGCGCGATCGTCGGACGTTGTTCATGATCTTCGTCCTGCCGATCCTGCTCTATCCGATGCTGGTTCTCGGGGGGGCGAAGCTCGCCGAGTCACTCGATCAGCGGGCGCGGAAGGTCGTTGTCGTCGGGGCCGAGTTCCTGCCGGAAACGCCCGCGTTGCTGAACGAGGCCCGGAACGGGTTCAACCCGGCGCTGTTTGATGTCCCTCAAGAAGCGGATCGTTACGAGGTGGTCGCCGTCGACGGGGGATCGGGCTGGGACGAACCTGAACGGCGACAGAAGGCGTTGACTCAGGGCCTGGCCGATGTGGTCGTAATGATCCCGACCGACATCCGCCGCCGGATCCGACCTCGAACTGGAGACCGAGGAGGTTCCTTACGAGTTCTCCAGCGGGGACGAGCAGAGCCTCGACACGGCCCGCGCCGTGGGGGCGATCCTCAAGAGCTGGAAAGAACGGATCGTCTCGGGTCGGGTTGAGCGCGACGAGAAACCGTTGAGCTATCTGGAGCCCGTGCAGGCGCGGGCCGTCGACGTGGCCCGCGGTCGCCAGGCCGGGGCCGCCGCGAACGTCTGGGCACGGTTCTTCCCCTTCCTGCTGGTCATCATGTCGCTGACCGGGGCGTTCTACCCGGCCATCGACATGTGCGCCGGCGAGAAGGAGCGGGGGACCATGGAAACCCTGCTCATCAGCCCGGCCAGCCGTCCCGAGATCGTCATCGGCAAGTTTCTGACGGTCCTCCTGGCGAGCATGGCGTCGGCGGCCCTGAACCTGGCCAGCCTCGCGATCACGGCGCTGGGCATTTCCCGACAGCTCGGGGTGGGCCACGGTTCCGCCGGCGGCTCCGCGGGGGTCGGCCCGATCGCGGCGGTTCAGGCCCCGTCGCTGGAGTCGGCGTTCTGGATGATCGTGCTGCTGGTGCCGTTGTCGGTGTTCTTCAGCGCCCTTTGCGTGGCCCTGGCGACGATGGCCCGCAGCATGAAGGAGGGGCAGTATTACCTGACGCCCCTTTACCTTGTGACGCTCCCACTCGTCTTCGCCACGCTGGTCCCCGGCATCGAGCTGAACCTGTTTACCAGCCTGGTCCCCGTCACCGGCGCCTCCCTGCTGCTGCGGACGCTCATGATGGGCGATTACCTTGAGGCCCGCCGTTATTTCCTGGTGGTGCTGCTGCCACTGCTCGTCTACGGAGCACTCGCCCTGCGCTGGGCGGTTGACCAGTTCCGCAGCGAGTCGGTGCTGTTCCGCGAGGCCGAGCGGTTCGATCTTGCCGGCTGGCTTCGTCACGTGATCCGCGACCGCCAGCCGACGCCCACTGGCGGCCAGGCCCTTCTCTGCTTCGTCCTGATTCTGACCCTGGCCTACTACGCATCCACAACCGGCTTACTGGGGGCCTCCTGGGTTGGCCTGGTGGTCGGCCAGGCGACGTTCATCCTGCTCCCACCCCTGGTCCTGTCCTTCCTGCTGACCTCCAGCCCGAGAACCACCCTGCTGCTGCGCTGGCCGAGCAGTCGATATCTGGCGATCGGCGTTGGGCTGGCCCTGACGCTGAACCCGATGGTCGCGGAACTGCGCCGGCTGGTCGATTACCTCTTCCCGATGTCCGAGGTCATCAAGCAGGGCATGGAACAGCTCATGGGCTCGCTCCAGGATCTCGGGCTCCTGCCGGCGCTGGTCGATCCTGGCGATCGTCCCGGCGGTCTGCGAGGAAGTGGCGTTCCGGGGGTTCATCTTGCAGGGATTGCGACGAAATTACCGTCCCGGTGCCGCGATTGTCCTGTCGGCGTTCCTGTTCGGCTTCCTGCACGTCCTGCTGAGCCTCTTCCAGCAATTGTTCAACGCCACGCTGCTCGGGCTGGTACTGGGGTTGCTTGCAGTCCGCAGCGCCAGCCTGCTGCCGGGGCTCATTTTTCACGCGATCAATAACAGCCTGGCGCTGGTCATCGGCGCCGTGGCGGCGGGGGAACTGGGCCTGGGGATCGCCCCTTGGGTCTTCCGCGACACGACGCAAGGGCTATATCATTGGTACTGGGTCGCCCTGGGCGGTCTGTTGTCGTTGGCAATCCTCGCGATCCTGTTTCGAGATCGTTCCGCAACAACGACTTTCGTCGACGACTCGAAATCACCGACACCTCTCGACCCGGACACCGTCTGAGGACAACGCGGCTCGGCGCGCCCTGCACGGGGACCGGGTGATGGGTCGAGCCACCTTCTGGGCCTCCCAGACAACAGCAACACATGACGCAGCCGCTGTTTACCCTGACCGCCCGTTACGTGTTCCCCGTGGAGGGAAGCGCCGATCCCCAACGGGCTGCTGGAGATCCGCGACGGCCATATCGTGTCGTTGGGTCCGCGAGACGGCCGGACGGCCGACCTCGACCTCGGAAACGTCGCCATCACGCCGGGGTTCACCAACGCCCACACCCACCTGGAGCTCGCCGCGTTGCGCGGCGATGGGCCAGCAGACGAGCACGAGCGGGTCGTTGACGAGATCGAGTGGCTCTCCCGAGTGATCGACCATCGGCGCGACAACCCGGTCGATTCCTCGAAGACCACAACCTTCCAAACTCTTCGGTCCAGCCTGGAGTCCGGGACGACCTTGCTGGCCGACACGACGACCGCCGGCCTGAGCTGGGAGGCCGTCGCCTGCGCGCCGGTGCGCGGGGTCGTCTTCACCGAGCTACTCGGCCTGAAACGGTCGCGCGGCCTGGAGACGAACCGACATGCCTGGGAATGGATCGCGACGGTCAAGGCGACCGACCAGGTCAAGGCCTGCGCCCGGCCCGGGCCTGAGCCCGCACGCGCCGTACAGCACCGCCGGCTGGCTCTACCATCGTGCCGCCTCCAGCCGCATGCCCCTCTCGACCCACCTGGCCGAGATGCCCGAGGAGTTGGAACTGCTGGAACGAGGCAACGGCCGGCTGAGGACGTTTCTCGAGGAGCATCGGCGCCTGGGACGACGACTGGGAGCCGATCGGGCCGAGCCCGGCCGATTACGTCCGGCGCGGCGAGCTCCGCGAGGCCGACTGGCTGATCGCCCACGGAACCTACCTCGACCCCGACGACTTCTGGCAGCTTCGTCCCGAGGCCGCCCCGGACGGCCAGCGAGTCGCCATCGCGTACTGCCCCCGGACGCATGCCCGGTTCGGTCACGCCCCGCACCCGTTCCGCGCGATGCTCGAACGGGGGATCGTCGTCTGCCTGGGCACGGACAGCCTGGCCTCCACGCCGAGCCTCAGCATCCTCGACGAGATGCGGTTCCTGCACCGGGCCGACCCGAGCCTCAACGGGGCCCTGCTGCTGACGATGGCCACGCTTTTCGGCGCCTGGGCGCTGCGGGCGGACAACGTCACCGGCAGCCTCCGACCCGGCAAGTCGGCCGACCTGGCCGTCGTCGCCCTGCCGGATCGCGACGAGGCCGACCCGTATCGACTGCTCCTCGACTCCGACCTCCCGGTCGTCGCCTCGACGTTCGAGGGCCGATTCGTCAGCGGGCCCCTGGGCCGTGGCTTGAGTCGACGCTGCCGACATCACACGTTGGGCGGCTCGCCCGTTTCGCCAGGCAGGGGTCAGCTCCCCACTGCGGGCGGAGGCGCCGCCGTCGCGGCCGGTTCCGGGACAGGCGATGGCGGGGCGACTGTCGTCGTCGTGCTCCCGCAGGGCGATGTCGTTGAAGGGCGCGCCGTCCACGTCGTGCCGCAGCAGTAAATAGATCTGGGCGGCTGCCGACCAGAAGTAGCTGTAGACAAACCCGTAGGTTAGCAGCGTCACGAACGAGATCCAGCCGGCGTGAATGGCCGCCGCGAGCGTCTCGGGGTCAGCCGGCGATCGGCCCGAAGTACCCGGCGATCAACCGATCCGGGGCCCCGAAGGCCAGGCCCCAGGCGGCCAGGGGGAGCACGATCCGAAGCGCCAGCAACACCACCAGCAAGAAGCCCACGGCGCCGACCACCCAGGCGATGGCGACGTAGAACGCATACAGGAGCGGTCGCTGGATAGACGTAGCTGTACGACCGGCTCAGCGCGTCGAAGGTGTCCTCGCCCTCGGCGGCGACGTCGCGACCATCAGCGGCCAGCCGGCCACCAGGCCGATCAGGATCAACGTCATCACCAGCGCGGCCAGCAGCGGCAGGAACGCCAGGACACCGGCGATGGTCGCCCCGGCCTGTCCGGGAATGCGGTAGAGCAGACCCAACACGCCGCAGAGGGCCGCGAAGAACGCCACGCCGACAAGCGGCCCGAGCGGCGCCCCCAGCAGCGGGCCGACCTTTCGCAGCCCGAACTTCAGGGCCGTCAACAGACCCGATCCGGTCGCCCGTGGCCACCTGAACGAGAGCGATCCGGGCGATCGACGCACCGATCATCCCCCAGACCAGCACCCCCCAGAGCGTGGCCGCCAGCGCATGGACGTACCGCTGGGGACCGCCGCCGAGCCCGAACATCGCCATGAACGGCTGGGCCAGCCACCGGATCGGGTCCGTCACGAGAAAGGCCGATGCCATCAGCGGTTCCGCCGACAGCGCGCACCGCTCCGAGTTTCTGGAACTGCCCTCGGGTCAACGGAGTCACGTCCCGCGATCCGGGAAACGCCGCGTCGAGTGCCGTCCATCCGGCCCACATCAGGACCATCCCCAGCAGCGCCAGGAGCAGCTTGCGTGCATCCAGGGCCAGCCCGATCCCCCGCAGCAGTCGCAACCAGGGAAAGATCCGTCGCAGGGATACGTCTCTGGGCTCGATCGCGCCGTCATCCATGACACGGACCTCTTCTTGGGGAAGTAGGCAGTCGGGCAGGCTTCGGAGCGACAGGCCTCAGCCTGACAAGATTGCAACCCTGTGTCAGGTCGGAGCCTGTCCTACGAAGACCGACTCCAGGTTGCCCACCTGTCAGCGAATCAAGGCTCCACGCACGTCAGGATGGTCGCCTCGTTGCGAGGAATGATCTGGCAGGGGCCGACTGAAGCCGGCAGCAAGAGAGTGTCTCCCGAACCCCAGCGCGTGATCGACGCCCTCATGGCGAACGTCGGCATGGCCGCCGAGCCCGAGCAGGATCGTGAACCGATCGGGTGACCGACCGTGGCCGGGCTCGGTCAGCCGGAGGCGATCGAGGGCGAAGTAGGGGCAACGCACCAGGCGCTCGCGGACGCCCGCCGGGGATCGACTCGACCTCCGGGACTCACCGGATCGACCGGGCCGGCGTCGAAGTCGGTCGCCTCGCAGCGCCTGCGTCGACGTGGAGCGGCCGGGGCGTGCCGTCGGCACCCGATGCGGCCCCAGTCGTAACACCCGGAACGTGGCGTCGGACATCTGCTGGATCTCGGCCAGGACGATCCCGGCGCCGATCGCGTGGACGGTGCCCGCCGGGATCAAAATGCAATCGCCCGGCCTTCGGCTCGACGCGGTGCAGCAGGGGCTCGACCGTGCCGGCCTCGATCGCCGCGGCGAACTCCTCCCGGGTCACGCCCGGCCTTGCAGCCCGGCATACAGGAGGCTCCCCGGCTCGGCGTGGATGATGACCCACGCCTCGGTCTTGCCGTTGTCGTCGACAAGCTGGCGGCCGAGCGTGTCGTCGGGGTGGACCTGGACCGAGAGCACCTGATGGGCGTCGAGGAACTTCACCAGTAGCGGGAACTGCGGCCGGGTCGGCCCGAGCCGGGCCGAGCAGTCGCCGGGCCGGGTCGCGATCAGTTCGCGGAGGGTGGTGCCCGGCGAGGGGACCATCGGCCACCCGGCTGACGTCGTGGCGGTGGTCGGCCAGCTTCCCAGCTCTCGGCGTAGGTCGCGCCGTCGCCGATCGGCTTGTTCAGGACCGAGCCGAGCCGCCGGCCGCCCCAGATCAGGCTCTTGAGGATCGGCTCGAACCGCAGGGGTACAGCGGGGCCCTGGGGCACGCGACTCGAGGCCCGGTCGTTCGACGCGGATGCGTGTCCGTCCTCGTCGACGGTCGATCCATCCCGGCGTCTCCGTGACGCGGCCCTCCCGAAGCCTGCGTTGTCGGGAGACCCGGTCCGTCGACTGCGGTGTCCCGGAGTTGTACCCCTCAGGGCGGGGCGTTGTCCAGGACGAGGTGGCGCGGTCGGCGTGCGGAGCGGCCCCTGGCGTGGCCTCTGGCACGGCCTGTGGTAAACTGACACCGCAGGAACGCTCCCGCCCGCAACGGCCGTCCCCGCGAGGCCACGGGCGGCGCCGCTCACGGGCCACGGCCTCGGGACTGGCCGCAGCGCCCCGCGTCTCCTCCCTTCCGACCCTCCCGAATGAAGACGCACCGCTTGGCTCCTGTCAGCGGGTGGAGCGATCCCATGCCACGCCCAACCGACGACGACCTCTTCAACGAAGAGCAGTCGATGCCCGCCATGAGCTTTGGCGACCACATCGAGGAACTCCGCACCCGGCTGATCCTGGCCCTGCTGGGCCTGGCCGTCGGCGTCCTGATCACGTTCATCCCGCCGCTGAGCCTGGGGCCCGGGTGCTCCGCTACATGCAGGAGCCGGCACGGGTGGCCCTCAACGAGTTCCATGCCAAACGAACCGCCGAACGCGCCAAGGCCGCCGAGGCGAAGAAGGAAGTCACTCCGCCGGTCGTGGCGTACCTCAGCCTCGAAGACATCGCCCAGGGGCTCAAGGAGATTCTCCCCGACGCAAAACTCCCCGACGCGGAGACGTTCAAGGGGAAGACCATGCCGGTCAACGTCAGCTACAAGCGATCCGAGCAGATCGTGCTGACGAACGAGGTGATCGAGCGGCAGAACCCCTTGATCTCGCTCGGGCCGGTCGAGCCGTTGGTGAATTACTTCATGGTGTGCATCGTGACGGGCCTGGTCCTCACGAGCCCCTGGGTCTTCTACCAGATCTGGGCGTTCGTGGCGGCCGGCCTCTACCGTCACGAGCGGAGCTACTTCTACCGCTACCTCCCGTTCGTCCTGGTCCTGTTCCTCGGCGGCGTCTTCCTCTGCTTCTTCGCCGTTCTGCCGGTCACGCTCGACTTCCTGCTCCAGTTCAACGCCTGGCTGAACATCGAGCCCAACCTGCGGATCACCGAGTGGATCCGGTTCGCCACGATCCTGCCGCTGATCTTCGGCATCTGCTTCCAGACGCCTCTGGTCATGCTCATGCTGGAGCGGATCGGCATCTTGACCGGAGAGGACTTCCGGGCGAAGCGCCGGATGGCCATTCTTGTCATGGTCGTCGCCGCCGCGATCATCACCCCGACGCAAGACCCGTTCAGCCTTGCGTTGCTCGCGGTGCCGATGGTCCTGCTCTACGAGCTGGGCCTGATCCTGATCGACCTGAACAAGAAGAAGGAAAGCTCGGCGACGCTGGTGAAGTAGCCGGCGATTTCGGGGCCGGCTCTCGTGACCGTTACGGCCCGGCCGGTCAATCGGTCACGAGGGCCGGCCGCTGGGATGAAGGTTCGAGGTGCCCGATGAGTACGGTCGGAATCGTCACGCTCGTCGGCGCCGGGCCGGGCGACCCCGGCTTGATCACCAGGGCCGGGGCGGAGGCCCTGTCGAGGGCCGATGTGGTCGTTTACGACTATCTGGTCCACCCGCGACTGCTCGGCCTCGCCCCTCCCGGCGCCTGCGGGTCTTCGCGGGCAAGCGCAAGGGGAACGCCGCCATCCCCCAGGAACGGATCAACGACCTGCTCGTCGAGCACGCACGCGCCGGCAAACGGGTCGTGCGGCTGAAGGGGGGCGACCCGTTCGTCTTCGGCAGCGGGGCCGAGGAGGCCGAGCATTTGCACGCCCACGGCATCCCGGCGCGGATCGTGCCGGGAGTGACGGCGGCCATCGGTGTGACAGCCTACGCCGGCCTGCCGATCACCCACCGGGCCGAGTCCTCGGCCGCCGCGCTGGTGACTGGCCACGACGATCCGGCCGATCCCGCCTCGAAGATCGACTGGCCGGGCCTGGCCCGATTTCACGGGACGCTGGTCCTCTACATGGGTTCGACGCGACTCCGGCAGATCGCCGACGCCCTCGTCCAGTGCGGAAAGAACCCGGAAACCCCGGCCGCCCTGGTCCAGTGGGGCACGCTCCCCCGGCAGCGCACGGTCATCGGGACGCTGGCGGATCTCGCGGAACGGGTTGCCGAGGCCGGCATCGGCCCACCGGCGCTCGTGGTCATCGGCCGCGTGGTGGCTCATCGACCCGAGCTTTGCTGGTACGAACACCTCCCCCTCTTTGGCCGCCGGATCGTCATCACCCGACCGCTCGGGAGAGATCGAGCGGTCGGCCGCCGTGCTGGAAGCGCTGGGCGCCGAGGTCCTGGCCGCCCCCATGGTCGAGATCCGACCGATCGACGACCCCAGGCCGCTCGATGAGGCCATCCGCGGACTGTCGAGTTTCGACTGGCTCGTGTTCACGTCCTCGAACGGCGTCCAGCACTTCCTGGATCGCCTCGACGTGCTCGGGCTCGACCTCCGGTCGCTCGGCGGGTTGTCTCTGGCGGCCATCGGGCCGGCGACTGCCGAAGCGTTGGGCCGTTACCGGCTGAAGGCGGACCTCGTCCCGGCGGATCACCGATCGGAGGGGCTCGTCAGCGCCCTCGAGGAACGGGTCGCCGGTCGTCGGGTGCTGCTGGCTCGCGCCGACCGCGGTCGCGATCTGCTCCGGAACGAACTGGCCGCGATCGCCCATGTCGAACAGGTGGCGGTTTACCGCAACGTTGACGCCACGACCGTGCCCGACGACGTGGTCGAACGGATTCAGGACGATTCGATTGACTGGATCACCCTGACCAGCTCCGCGATCACCGAGCGCCTTCACGCCCTGTTGCCCGAGCCAGCACGATCAAGGATCGGCGGCGCCGTGCGAGTGGCAAGCCTCAGCCCCGTCACGTCGGCGACCGCCCAACGCCTCGGCTGGTCGATCGCGGCCGAGGCCGATCCCTACACCTGGGATGGACTCGTCAACGCCCTGATTGCCACCGAGACGTCCCAACCCGATCAGAACCGATCCCTCACGAAGCCGGGCCATCCTCCCGAATGATCCGGGGCAGTTTCAGGGCATCGGGGACAACGAACTTGGGATAGGTAACGTCCCTGTCACTAGATGTTGACCCGACGGTTGTAGACCTCCCTGTCACTAGATGTAGACCCGGCGGTTGTAGATGAACCACTCGACCAGGAGGATGCCGAGCACACCGACGGCGAGCGGCTTCCACCAGTCCTGGATGGCCGAGACGGTGCGGCGGGTGCCCTGGACGGCGGTGTAGCCGATCTTGATCTGTGTACGAGTCGGCGCGTCGCCCGCGGACGCCCTCGGGGACCATGCCGCGGGTCGCCAGGTCGCTCTCGCGGGGGTCGAAGAGGTTGACCGCGAACGGACGGGAGCCGGACTCGTCCCAGCGGGCGCGGTAGAGCCCGGTGGTGTGCGGCGTCGTTGTAGACGAACGTGCCCTGCGGGGTTCGCTCCAGGGTCTTCGCCTGGCCCTCGGGCGGGACGACGACAACCTGCTCGGTCAGCGGGTCGGCCCGCAGGACGACCGGTCGGTCGGGGAGGTGGATCTCGTCGGCCCCCGCGTCGCGGGCGTTGCCGAGGTACTGGATGGCGTTGAAGAGGAAGATCGGGAAGCTGCGGTGGACCATCCAGTCGGTGTTGAAGGTCTTGCCGTCGAGCAGGGCGAAGGTGACCACGGCATCGACGAACCCGCCGCGCGGGATCGTGAACGCGATCGGGCCGCCCTGCGCCTCCATCAGCGCCGTGCCGCTGGGGGGCAGTTCGACGTCTTCGCCTTGGAGATCCGCACGAGGCCGAGGTCGCGGATGTACTTCATCAGAGGGATGGGCGACGTCCCAGTCGAGGACGACCGGCCACTCGACCTCGCGGGCGCTCGTCGTACGGTCGGGCCGGGGGGCAGGGCGCCGAAGTAGAGCGTGTTCGCCTCGGGGGGCGTCTCGGGAGCGGTCGCGGTCGTAGATGACCAGGTCGTAGCGCCCGGCGCGCAGGTCGCGCTGGAGGTCGTCCGCCTCGGCGTCCTCGGGGGTGGCCGAGCTCGACGTCGGCCAGCTCGGCGGTCGCGGGGGTGCGCAGGGTGTCGAGCAGGTAGCGGTCGCCCGGCGTGACCAGCAAGATGCGGGCCTTGCGCGGGGCGCCGAAGACGGTGTAGGCCCGATTGTCGAGCGGCAGGGCGTCGTCGACGTCGAGCCGGACCTCCAGGGTGGCCTCGCCGGTGTCGGGCAGGTCGAACTTGAACGACTGCTCGCTCTGCGGGATCAAGCTCCAGGGCCACGGCGTCGATCAGCCGTGGGCTCGCCGGCATCCTCACCCGGCCTCGATCCGATACAGCCTGGCGGTCGTCTCGACCGGCTCGGCCCGGTAGTTGTGGACCCGGCCGAAGACCTGGACCTGGTCGGGGAACTCCTCGTTCCGCGAGCACTGGAGGGCCAGGATGGCGACGTTGTCCGAGGGGTTCGTCCGGAGGGATCGCGGCTGCCGGCGTGCCGGTGGGATCTCGACGACCGGCGGGGGCGGCGGGCCGATGACGACGACCTCCGGCTCCAGCTTGCCGATGCTGAAGCCCTCGACGTCCGCGAAACCGCCGTCGGTGTAGATCAGCAGCTTCGGCGGGACCATCTCCTTGACCGCGACGATCCCCTCCATCAGGGCCGCGTAGTCCTTCGACGGGTTGGCCAGCCCGGCGGCGACCTCCAGGGCCTCGCGGAGCGAGGTCGTCCCCTGCGAGGGCCGGATCGACCGGAGCCGCTGCCGCAGGAGCGAGCGGTTGCCGGTGTAGCTGGAGACGACCTCGGCCCGGTCCGAGAAGGCGATGATCATCGCCAGGTCGTCCGCCTCCATCCCGTCGATGACCTCCTCGGCCTGCGTACAGGGCCCGTCGCCAGACGGCTCGGCGCGACGTCGGTGGCGCTCATGCTGGCCGAGTTGTCGATGGCCAGGATGTACCGCTGACCCTGGCTGGTCGTCCCCTTGACCCGCGGCCCGGCCAGCGCCAGCATCGCCAGGCCGACGGCCAGCAGTTGCAGGAACAGCAGCAGGTTGCGCCGGAGCCGCTGGAACAGGCTGTTGACGTGCAGGTCTTCCAGGCTCCGCCGCCAGAGCATCGTGCTGGCGACCATCACCGGCTTGCGGCGCAGCTTGAGGAAGTACAGGGCGATGATGCCGACCGGGATGCCGGCCAGGACGGCCCAGGCCGCGGGACCGAGCGGAGTCTGGAATTGCATCGGCGTGGCCCTTCCGATCCCTCGTCAGAGTTCCGGCTCGCGATCGGCCTGGCCGGGCCGTTCGCCCTTGCGCCTGCGGATCATCATGTAGAGCAAATAGCCGACGACGAGGGCCGCGGCCGTCCAGAAGATCGCGGGACTGTGGATCTCGGTCATGGTCGCCGTGGCTTATCTCGCCGCCCGTCGCCGTCACTTGACCAGCCCGCGCTGCGCAGGTAGTTGAGGATGAGCTTGTCGAACGGGTTGTGGTTGGTGGTGAAGATGTACGTGATCCCGCGACGGACGCACCACTCCTTCAGGCCGCCGACGAAGGCGTTGAGGTTGTCCTTGTAGCGCTTCAGGAGCGGGGCGCTGACGGTGATCTCGGCGAAGTCGTCGTCCTCGGAGTCGACCAGTCGCAGGTCGCCGACCAGCTCGGGCTCGACCTCCTCGCGGCTCAGGACGTGGATGACATAGATGTCCATGTTTCGGGCCAGCAGGTAGCGCAGGGCGTCGGCGTAGCCGCGCTTGTCGAGGAAGTCGGAGATGACGACGACGACCCCCTTGCCGGAGTGCTTGATCGGCGAACTGCTTGCAGGCGGCCGTCAGGTCGCTGGAGCCGTCGGCCTTCAGGCCTTCGAGGTACTGCACCACGCGGTACATCTGCGACCGGCCCCGCACGCTGGACAGGCCGGGCGAGAGTGCCGAGCCGAAGGCGTCGAGGATCACGCGGTCGTGGTTGACCAGGCCGATGAACGCCAGCGCCGCGGCGACCTGCTTGCCGTAGTGCAGCTTGGTCGGGTCGCCGTAGTCCATCGACGTGCTGGTGTCCAGCAGCGTGTAGACGTGGAGGTCTTCCTCCTCGAGGAACAGCTTGAGGAACAGCTTGTCGAGGCGGCCGTAGACGTTCCAGTCGATGTGCCGCAGGTCGTCGCCGACGGAGTAATTGCGGTGGTCGGCGAACTCGACCGACGACCCCCGCCGCTTGCTGCGCCGCTCCCCCTTCATCCGGCCGACGAAGATCTTACGGCTGACCAGCTCGAGCTGCTCCAGCTTGTGGAGGAACTCGGGGTCGAGCAGGGGGGGGGATGTGGCAGCGGGCATCGCAATGGTGTCCCGTCAGGGGGGTGCGTCAGCCGACCATCATGTCGGAGATCAGGAACAGGCCCCACATCAGCGCGGCGGTGAAGCCCAGGCCGATCAGCCAGGGGACCAGGGCGGCCAGGAAGATCAGGCCGCGTCCCATCGGGCGGGCCGAGGGGTGCCGTCGGAGGAACGTCAGGCCCGAGAACCAGCTCTCCAGGGCGACGAACAGGCCGCCGATGATCGCCCCGATGCCCAGCACCGGCGCGATCGCCCAGGCCGAGGCCGCCAGGCCGAACATCAACGCGAAGAGCCCGGCCAGCCAGAGCAGGTCGGACTTCGTGACGGACTGATCGTCTCCGCGGGACGGAGTGCCGCGGATCGGCGACGGAGGAGAACGGGGGGTGTTGGGCAGTGTCGTCACGGATGAGATCTCGTAGGTGTCGGTGTTCGCTTCGGATTGCGGGACAGACCTTCATTGTACGGCCAGCCTGGATCGGCATTTCACCCCGTTACGCCGGTTGCGGCCTCAGCTCGGCGCGGGCGACGGCCGCCTCCTCGGCCTTCTCGGGGACGGCGTCGAGCACCTTCAAGAGGACGTCGTCGGGGTCGATCGCCCTCGGCCTGGGCCTCGAAGTTCAGCAGGATGCGGTGCCGCAGCGCGGGCAGGTAGACGCGGCGGAGGTCCTCGAAGCCGACGTTGAACCGGCTGTCGAGCAGGGCGCGGACCTTCGCGGCCAGCACGAGCGTCTGCACCCCGCGCGGGCTGGAGCCCCAGCGGACGTACTGGTTGGTCACGTCCGGGGCGAACGGGCCGTCCGGGTGGGTCGCCAGCGAGAGCCGCATGGCGTAGTCCTGCACGTGCGGGGCGATGATGACCTCGCGGACCAGGGCCTGGAGGCCGGATCAGGGTGTCGCCGTCGATGACCTTCTCGGCCTGCGGGACGCTCGCCTCGGGTGGTGCGGTCGAGGATCGCGTTCAGCTCGTCGCGGGTCGAGTAGCCGACGACCAGCTTGAACAGGAAGCGGTCGAGCTGGGCCTCGGGCAGCGGATAGGTCCCCTCCTGCTCGATCGGGTTCTGGGTGGCCAGGACGAAGAACGGCTCCTTCAGCCGGTGCATCACGCCGCCGACGGTGACGGAGTGCTCCTGCATGGCCTCCAGCAGGGCCGACTGGGTCTTGGGGGTGGCCCGGTTGATCTCGTCGGCCAGGACGATCTGCGAGAACAGCGGCCCGCGCTGGAACTCGAACATGCGCTTGCCGTCGGGCGTCTCCATCACGACGTTCGTGCCGATGATGTCGGCCGGCATCAGGTCGGGGGTGAACTGGATGCGGTTGAAGTCGAGCGCGACGGCATCGGCCAGGGTTCGCACGAGCAGCGTCTTGCCCAGCCCCGGGACGCCCTCCAGCAGGGCATGGCCGCCGACGAACAGGCAGGTCAGCACGCCGTGGACGATCTCGTCGTGGCCGACGATGACCTTGCTGATCTCGGCCCTTGACGCGGTTCGTAGGCCGAGCGGAACTCGTCGGCGCGGGCTTCCATCGTGGCGGTGTCGGCGGTACTCATCAGAAGCTCCTGGTCGTCGGGTGGGGACGACCCTGCGTCGTCGGGCAAGGGACGGAGGGCGATGCCCACCCATAAGTCGGTCGTCGAGGCGATCGGACGATCATCGGCCCTCGGCGCGGCGGAGTTCCACCGCCATGCGGTGAAGGTCGTCGAAAAGGCTGAGGGCGGCCGGGAGGCGAGGGTCGCAATGGCCGACCGCCTCGCGCCAGGTGCTCAACCCATGCTCGGAGCAGAAGTGGCGTGCCACTGCAACCCCGTCGGAGACGGACGTGTCGTGGATCGTGGCGGGCTGTCCGCAGATGTCGCATGCAGGAGCTTTCATCGCGCATCCTCCCGTAATGATCATGGGCCTCAAGAGTCCTTCTCTTCCGGCTTGTCCTTCTTCTCCCGCTCCTCCCAGACCTTCTTCTTGGCCCTGAGCAGCCGGTCGGTGTAGCTCTCGGGCTGGGCCGGCTTCGACTCGGGGGTCATGCCCGGTCGCGGAGCCTTGGGTTCGGAAGGTCGTCGCGGTTCGGTCGGGCGGTTCGCCGGTCAAGAGCGGCTCGTCGACCGGGGCCGGTCGGTGACCGACGGCTCCCGGGGGGCCTCGAACCGGGTGGCCTGGCGGGTGCGGTCGATCTGCTCGGCGACCTCGGCCTTGCGGCCCTTGAGCTTCTCGATGTACTCGACCGGCGCGGCGACCTCGCGGCCCCGGAGCCGCTCCCAGGTCCGGGCTGACGTTCGCCCGGATGCGGTCCACGTCGGGGGCGACCCGGCGGATGGCGACGTCGGCAAGGAACAGCACGGCGGCCAGCCAGAGCAGGTCGGGCCAGAGGTCGGTGAACGATCGCGGCGGGGCGATGTTCGGGTCGCGTCGGAAGAGGTCGGCCTGCGGCCAGCGTCGGCGTCGAGGTCGAACCGGCCGTCGTCCGGACTCGCGGGCCTCGATCACCCTGCCGCCGGTCAGGTCGGCGATCGTCTGCAGCGCCGCCGGGTTGACGCGCAGCTCGCGGTACTCGTCGGAGTAGGGAACCGACACGCCCGACTCGATGATGCCCGGTGCCTCCGTCCGGGCGTGTTGTAGGCCAGGGTGACGAAGTAGTTCCCCTTCTCGTCGGCCTGGTCGATCGTGCCCTCGTAGCGGCCGGGGGCGGTCTGGGCCAGCTCGACCGATTCGGTTCGCCGGCCCGACGGGTTCTCCGGGCCCGCGTGAGGCGTCGGGACGGTTCACGAAGCCGCGGAACCGCAGGAAGTTCAGGAACTGGTTCTCCTTGTCGAGGGCGTCGACGACGATCTTGATCTGCCCGTCCTCGCGGCGGAGCGAGAGCGTCAGGTTGCCGTTGTCGACCGGGCGCAGCGACCAGCGGACGACCTGCGACCAGAACGCGGCGTAGCTGTCCCAGTCGACCCACTGGCTCGTCCAGCGGCGGCCGGCGTCGGAGGTGAAGGCCACGACGCGGCCCAGGCCGTAGGTCCAGTGGGCCAGCAGCGGGGTGATCTGGCCGGTGCCCTGCGGGCAGGGCGGAGACGATCGGCACCTCGACCAGCTCGTTCTCCTTGACGGTCGCCTGCACCAGCCCGGTGATGCCCGGCAGGTCGCTGGGCAGGCCCAGGATCGGCTCGCTGTAGGTGACCATCCGCGGCGACCAGGGCTCGGCCCGCTCGTAGATCAGCGGGCGCGAGATCAGCCGGGCTTCCTTCTGGTAGATCCGCGGCAGGGCCGCGGGTTGGTGACGTTGTAGAACCGGCCCTTGGTCTTGTTCGCCAGGTTCTGCATCGTGAACATGTCCGCCGGTGTCGCCCGCCGTGGGCGGCCACCAGCACGGCGGTGACGGTGATCTTGTGCGGCGACAAGCTGGCGGATGATCGCGTTGGTCGGCGGGGTCGGGTCGCCGTCGCTGATGACGATGATGTGCCGGGTCATCGCGTCGGCGGCCTTGCGCAGGCCGGTGATGGCCATTTGCAATGACGGGTCGAAGTCGGGCATGTCGCCGGGCGTCATCCGGTCGATCATCCGGAGCATCGTCCCCTTGTTCTGGCCGATCGGCCGGACCGGGAACAGCCACGCCTCCTGCCCCTGCCAGTGCAGCAGCCCGGCGTAGTCGTAGCTGGAGAGGGTCTTGAGCGCCTCCTGGGCGACCTTCTTCTGCCAGAAGTTGCCCTCGGGGATCTCGCTGGCGTGCATGATCATCGCCAGCGCGCTCTTGCCCATGACGCGGGTGGCCTTGATCTGCATGTCGACCGGCAGGGCCTTCTCGATCGGCGTGTTCATCCAGCCGCCGGCGCCGAAGCTGTTCGGCCCGCCGATCATGACCAGGCCCGGCGCCGAAGTCGTGGACGTAGCGCTCGATCTGCTCCTGCAGCGGCTCGTCGATGCCGTCCTTCGGCACGTTGCCCAGGATCACGGCGTCGTACGGTCTGCAAGCCCGGCCATGTCGGTCGGCAGCGGGTCGCCGGGGACGATGCCGTTCTCGTCGATCCGCGGGGCGGTCAGGACCGTCACCTCGATCTCGCGCTCGCGCAGATGCCCGGACCAGCTCGACGTGCTCGCCGGCGGTGCCCTCGATCAGCAGGACGTTCGCCTTGCCGCGGGCGTGGGTGAAGCCGTAGGCCATGTTGTTGGTGGACCGCTGGTCGCCGCTGTCGGCGTCGGGGATGAACTCGGCGGAGAACGTGTAGAAGTTCGCCTGCTCGATCGTCTTCTTGAGCGTCAGGACGTTGACGCCCCGCCGCAGCTCGACGCGCTGGGGCTCGGCGTCGCCGATCGGCACCTGGCCGGCGTCGGTTTGCTGGAAGATCTGCAAGCCGCCGGACGGTCGGCTCGCTGGCGCGGATGACGACGTTGATGTTGACCGTCTCGCCCTGCTTCACGTCCGGCGGCACGGAGACCTTCTCGACGAGCACCTCCTGGT
Source organism: uncultured Isosphaeraceae bacterium (assembly GCA_963779675.1). Lineage (GTDB taxonomy): Bacteria > Planctomycetota > Planctomycetia > Isosphaerales > Isosphaeraceae > CAVZZM01. The sequence goes on along the minus strand of CAVZZM010000003.1, from coordinate 498,187 downwards.
CGTAGCGGTACTCGATCGGCAGGACGTCGATCTGGACGTCGAGCCCCTTGGCGGCGATGGCCTGCTCGATCGCCTCGCCGCGGTTCTCGTTGCCGTCGGAGAGGATCACCAGGCGGCGGGCGGTGTCCTCGGGGAAGCTGGCCAGGGCGAGCTTGATCGCGGCGGCCAGGTCGGTGTTCTCGCCGTTGACCGGGTTCTCGATGGTCGCCATCGGCCCGGGGTTGCGCGTCGGCGGGCTCTCGACCCGCGCGTCGGCGCCGAAGACGACGACGCCGGAGAGGTCGTCGGGCCGCTTCTGCGTCCGGTTGGCCGCGTTGATGTACTGGAGCATCCGGCCCTGCCACTGCTGGGGGATGCTCTGCGAGCGGTCGAGCAGGAAGATCGTCGTCAGGTCGTCGCTGGTGCGGACCGTCTGCAACTCCGCCAGTGCCAGCACGACCAGCACGATCACCGCCGTCCGCAGGCGCGATCGCCAGCGCCGCCGGAAGCCGCCCAGGCCGGCCAGGCTACGCATGCTGAACCACGACCAGCGGCGGCAGCACCAGCGGCAGCGCCAGCAGCCACCAGGGATTGCCGACGGTGATCGACAGACTGCCGAAGTATCCCGAGCATCGGCGGTCGCTCCGGCGTTGCGACGGACAAGCGTGCTCGAAACCGATCGTCTAGATTGCCCGAGAGACCGAGCGCCACGGCCACAGCCCCCGTGCCATGCCGCTCACATGCCGGAACCGCTGGACCCGGTGGTTGTTCGAGTCGATCACCGACACCGCCCCGGTGCTGTCGACCGCCAGCGCCCAGGGGTTGTAGAGCTGCCCGGGCAGCCGCCCCGGTTCGCCCCAGAGGCCCAGCGACCGGCCCTCGACGTCGAACTTCTGCACCCGCGAGTTGCCGTACTCGCAGACGTACAGGTGGCCGTCGGGGCCGAACTCGATGTCGTACGGGTACGACATCTGCCCCGGCTCCGGTCCCGCGCTCGCCCCAGAGGTGCAGCAAGCTTCCCCTGGTGTCGAAGACCTGGATCCGGTGGTTGCAGCTGTCGGCGACGAACAGCCGGTCGTCCGCGTCGATCGCCATGGCCCGGGGCCGGAGAAACTCGCCGGGTTCGTAGCCGTGCCCGCCCCACTGGCGGAGCCAGGTGCCGTCGGGGTCGAAGACCTGGATGCGGTCGTTCTCGCCGTACTCGGCCACGTAGAGGTTGTCCCGACTAGTCGATCACGCGTCGCAGGGGTAGCCGAACCGACCGGGCGTGCTGCCCTGCACGCCGTCGCCGATCTGGGCCAGGAGGTTGCCGTAGCGGTCGTAGACCAGCACCCGGTAGAAGTGGGTGTCGGCGACCAGGACGCCGCTCGTGCCGGTCGATGGTGATGCCGCTCGGGCCGTCCACGTTCAGGGCCGGCATCCGCCAGGCGCGGAGGAACGTGCCGTCGCGGTCGAAGACCTGGATGCGGTCGGTCAGGTCGGCGATGTAGAGCTGGTCCTCGGCGTCGAAGGCGGCCACCCGCGGCTTCATCAGCCAGCCGTCGCGCGTGCCGTAGATCCCCCAGACCAGCTCCGGCACCGACGGCTCCGGCGAGCCCGCACCCTGAGAGCCCGACACAGGCCGACAGGCCGCCGATCGCCCCCGCCAGAAACCGCCGCCGCGTCCACATGGGTTCGTATCATCCCACGGATGCAGGTTGCTCTCGCCGCCTCGGACTTTGCCTGGTTCCGCCCGGCCCCCGACAGTTTCATCACTCCCGGTGGCTGGTATCCGGGACGTGGATACTGGCGATCTGGATGACGCTAATGACGTTCAGCCCGCTTTCGTCATAAATGCTTACTGAAAAGAGCTTGGCCCAAAAGCGATGAAATCGGGGTGCTTGACCAGGAGTTCGCGGCCGTCACTGGTACGCACCAGGAAGGGTTGGAACGGTTGGGCGTGCATCAACTTACGGATCTCATCAATATTCACGGTCGCTTCCTCGATCGCGAAGAGTGACCTCGGCGTCACCACTCATCGTCCTTAGAATGTAACCGGGGCGACCATGCTCTCGCAAGTCCGAAGAATTTCGTATTTCATGCTGGAGCGTTCCAGGTGGCGGAGTACGTGGCGGTCTGCCGGGCGGAGGAGGTGCCCGAGGGGGGGGCGAAGTCGGTGGAGGTCGACGGCCTGCGAATCGCCGTCTTCAACGACGGAGGGACGTACCATGCCCTGCTCGGCCGATGCCCGCACGCCAATGGCCCGATGTCCCGCGGCTGGGTCGAGGACGGCGAGGCCGTCTGCCCGCTCCACTACTGGCGGTTCAAGCTGTCGACGGGCCGCTGCACGAACGTGAGGGGAAACAGCCTGCACGTCTTCCCGTGCGAGGTGCGGGACGGGCGAGGTGTGGGTCGCCGTCTAGCCCCGCCCTCGCATGCCATCGGGCCTCGACGCCGGCCGGTGAGACGGAACAAAGTTGATCGTGAAGGTCTAATTGGGATTGAAAAAAACGGGGGGCGTTATAGAAGAGTTTGAGTTGACAATTGGGTTTCGGTGATTATGCATCACAAGCTCGTCATGGCGATAGATGAGATGCGATTCGAGCATATGCGGTCGCACCCGTCCCGATGTCGTGCGGATGAGGTTCTCGGTAGGTCCGAGAGTCACGAAGACGTCCTCTGAGGAGACAATCATGAATCGGTGCTTGGTACTTGCGGTGTTGGCGTCGATCGCGGCGTCGGCTCTCCATGCGGGATTCATCGCGAGTTCGACCCGATCAGATCAAGAACATGGATAACCCGGCCCCGGGGCCCAGTCGGGGACAAGTTCTACTCGACGATCCCCGGAAGCTTCAACAGCTACATGCCCAGGATACCTCCTCCCCGCAAATCACGGCGGGCGACCTGAATCTAGTACCGCACCTTCCTAGATGGTATCGTGGCCGCAGTGAACGCGAACATCGTCGATTACACCGGCACCTACCTCTCTTCTACAACGGCAACAACGATGACGCATACGACGCGCTACACGGGCCCGCCCGATATCCTCGTCTCGGCCGGTACGTTCACGCTCACGGCGACCTTCGGGGCCGGGAACACCGCGACGCTCTGAACGGCGTGCTGACCCAGACCCAGGGACCGGGCAATCCGGCCTTCGCGGACCTGTCCTATGGCGGCAGCTCCGGTTATCCTGACCGGAACCTACATCGGCGGTGTTACCCCTGGGTAATCCCTTGACCGGCACCGTCTCGGGCACGCTTCGACAGGACGCCAGCCGCGGTCCCCGAGCCCGCCACCATCCTCTCCGGCACCCTGGCCGCCCTCGTCGGCCTGGGTGCCCTCGCCGTCAGCGTCGGAAGCAGGCGGCCTGATCTCGACTCCAGGATTCGCAGGCCGGAGGCCACGCGCCAAGCGGCGTGGCCTCGCCGATTGACTCTCCCTTCGCACTTGCCGGCGACGCCTCCTTCAGAGCCACACCTTCAGCCGCCCCCGCAGCGACTCCGGCAGCCGCCTGGCGACGATCTGCTGGATGACGTTCGGCGGCAGGCGGGTGCTGAAGTGCGAGGCGATGATCAGCTCGTTCTCGAACCGCTCGGCGCGGGCGATGATGTCGTCGAGGTGCGTGTGGCCGTACTTGTGGATGCGCTCGGGCCGCTCCTGGGGGGCGACGAAGGTCATCTCCAGGATCAGGATCTCGGCCCGGTAGATGTCCGGGAAGGCGTCGAGGCCCGGCGGGGCGGTGTCGCCCAGGTAGGCGACCTTCGGCATCGCGGATCTCGGCCGAGACCTCGACGCCCGAGAGCCGCAGGTCGCGGATCTGCTCGCCGGTCAGGTCCTGGTACTCGGGCTTGAGCTTCTTGCGACGCTCCCAGACGAGGAAGCCGAGCGACGGGATCGTGTGCCGGGTCGGCGAACGCCGAGACGACCAGCTCGCGCGAGAGCTCGATCTCCTGGCCCGGCTCGACGCCGACCAGGTTCGCCGGCATCCGGCCGCGGTCGAGCCGCTGGACGGCGCGGAGAAGCGCTCGACGTCCTCGACGGCCTCGGCCGGCAGGTAGATCGTCGGCGGCTCCATCTTCATCATCCGCCGCCGCGCGACGTAGACCGGCAGCGCCGCGATGTGGTCGAGGTGGGTGTGCGAGACGAACCAGGTCGGCGTCGCCATGAACGACCAGGGCTGCACGCCCAGGTCGAAGCCGAGCTTCAGCTCCGGGATCCGCCAGTAGGTCTGCACGGCCGCCCGCGAGTAGCCCTCGACGGTCAGGCCCTTGTGTGAGCAGCGAGCGCACCGGCGCGTTGTCCACCGGGTGGTCCAGCGACTCGACGGCCATCTCCGGGTTCACGACGCGCCCTCCCTCCTTCACTGCCATCTCGCGACGAGATGGGGGTCTTACTATACTTCACGACACGGCCACGGCGAAATGGGCTCGGCCCGGGCCGATTACCGGATCGAGCTTCCGGAAGGGCGAGGCCCCGGCCGAGCCGCTGGGATGGGCGGCTCGGCCGGGGCCTCGCCCTCCCGGTGCCGGATCGAAACCTGGAAAGGTTCCCGGGCTCGGGGCCCGTTTGCTCCTTCAGAGATCGCGCCGGATCATGCCTTGTCGGGCAGGATGTTCATGAGCGGAATGCCGCTCACCGGCGCTGGGATTGGACTCGACTTGCGGAGATGGATCGTTGACCCCAACGCGACGGACGATCGTCTACGGGCCCGCCTATCTGGACCGCGTGCTGAGGATCGACCGCCCGCTCCTCGACCCCGCCTTCGGCCTGACCGTCGACCGCAGCATCAACCGGCTCGAAGCCCGTGAGGGCCCCGAGACCGCTCCCTTGCATTTGGTTGATCGAAATGGAGGGATCGTCCAGGTCGTACTGCCGGCGGGGTGGCCCGGTCCCTGGGGGTCGGTCTGGATGGACGACCGTCTGGCGGAGGACCAGGCCCTCTGGCTCCGAGAGGTTCGCGGGGTAGCCTGGCTCGACGACCTCGGCGGCATGGGGGCCGGTCTGGCGAAGGCCCTGGGAGGCGAACTGGTCAGCGCCCTGGGATCGGGCGACGATCCGACGACCGCCGTCATCGCCGGCCTTCTTGAGCGCGAGGCCATCGCGCACCACCCGATCCGCGTGCCCGACCAGCCGTCCGACTGGACGCTGCTCGTCACCAGCGGGGCACACGGCGACAAGCTGGCGATCGGGTTCCGCGGTTGCCATGCGGCCATCCGCTCGCTGAACGATGGGATCGACGCGAAGCCGGCTGACCTCGCCGTTGTCACCGGGCTGCCGAACGTTCTGGCCGGGGAGGCATTCGGGCGACATCCGGGGGCCGTGCGAATGCTGGCCCCGGCGATGCGCAACATGACCGACCGTGATCGCCCGCTCTGGACACTGGCTCGTTCCATCGACATCCTGAGCTGCAACCGTCGCGAATGGCATGCGCTCCCCCACCGGGACCACCTCGCGGATCGGGTCCCCCTGCTGGCGATCACCGACGGCCCTCGCGGTTGCCGTCTCAGCTTCCGCTCCCCCGAGGGCCGAACCGAACTGGACATCCCCGCCTTCCCCCGCGACTCGCCCCCGATCGACACCAACCGCGCCGGCGAATCGTTCGCCGCGACGCTCGTCACAACGCTGCTTGATGGCGGCTGGCGGCCATCCGAGCCCTTGCCGACCGACCTGGCCCGCAATGCCGCCGTGCTCGCCTCGGCCGCCGCCGCCCTGGTGATCGACAGGGAGAACTTTGGGTTTCCGACACGCAAGGAAATCGAGGACGTGTTGCAAGTCGGTCGCGTCTCACGACAGGGCTCGACGTCGTGCGATCCCGGGTTCCGTTAGAATGGCCCCACGACGCCAGTCGACGCCTGTAGGAGGGCTGGGAACCGCCAGGGGTTCCGGGCACGTTACCGCGATCCAAGTCAAAGGCCTACGGGGTGAGGTGGCTGGATGTCCTGTTCGATTCGATGGTTCGTGATGCTGGTGGCCATGTCATCTCTCGCGACGAGAGCGCATGCCGCCGACCCGGAACGACCACCGCCATCCCGCTGGGCATGGTTGCGCGACCCACGCACGGCGGTGCTGGCTGTGCTCGGGTCGGTGGCTGTGATCGGCGGCGGGAGGAAGTGGGTACAATATGTCCGGGCGCGGCGGGCGGTGGATCGGCTGTCGGCACCGGACGTGTCGCCCGAGGAGATCGCGGCGGCGGCCGATCACGGTCGCGAGGGGATCATGGAGCTGTTCCGCATCCTCGGCACGGCGGACGACGCCCGACAACGCGAGGCCGCCGGGCATGCGCTGGCCGTGCTCTGGGCGCGGGACCAGCTCATCGCCGAGGAGGAGAAGGCGATCGTCTCAAGGGGGTACGTGGTCACCTGGAAGGCCCGTCGCCGCTACCCGCGTGGGATGTCCCGGCCGATCCCGATTGTTGTCGAGTTCGGCGTGCCGTTCCTGAGTGACGACGGCGAGGGCGTCGCGCCCGGCAAGCTCCTCTGGTCGTACCGCATCGCCGGGGCCGAGCGGGCGAGCCTCGAAACCCTCAGCGCCTGGCAACCGGGCCCATGCCGGGTCGCGTTCGAGGTTGAGCCAACCGATTTCGACGGCAATGGCCCTCACCGCCTGACGCTCGAGGCGAAGGTCCGCACGACCGGCCTGACCTCCTCGTGGGAGCTGAATCTCCCCCACATCCCGTTCACGTTCGAGTTCGACCCGATCCTCGCCGTCGATGCCCTCCTGACCCTGCCCGACGATCGCCGTGGTCAAGCGATCGCCGCGGCGGTGCGGCTCGGGCCGTTGTCGAGTGAAGGGCGTGACCATGACCCGGCCGGCAACGGATCGCCGATTTTCCTGGTGCTCGACGACCAGTTCGCGCTGCGAGACCCGCCGGAGGTCGTGGTCTCCACACCGCTACCCTGCGACCTGGCCCACGAGGCGGCCGTCGAGATCGAGGGGATCGAGGGCACGTTCCCGGCCGGCGCGGTGGTTCTGAGTGGCCAGGGCACCGGAGGGATCGACATGACCCGTCGGTTTGCCCTGGGGCCGATTCAGGGGATCGAACCTGGCCGGATCGGCCAACCCGGCACGCATCGCCTGCGCGTTGTTCTGACCGCCGACCCCGGCCACGCCTGGGCCGATCCTGATGCCCGATCGGTCTGGCCCGGGACGATCATTACCGACTGGTCGACGGTCCGGATCGTCCGACGATGAGCCACGAGCGCCGATTGGCGTTTGGCTCTCGAGACTTCGTCAGGGTGGCATCGCCGCCTGCTTGCTCGACCAGGCGCGGAGATCGCGTGTCGAACTCGCCGAGTGAGATCAAGACGCGACAGAACGCCCTGGAAGGTTCCCGACGCCCGACGGCCGAGGACGAGACGGGCGGCGACCCGCGTCGCGGCGATCAGGCTGGAGGTGGAGGCCAAGGCGTGGCCTTGCCAGGCGATGTCGAACGCGGTGCCGTGGGCAACGCTCGTCCGCACGATCGGCAGGCCGAGCGTCACGTTCACGGCGCGGTCGAAGCCGATCGTCTTGAGGGCGACGTGCCCCTGGTCGTGGTACATCGCGACCACGGCGTCGAACTCACCGCCGACCGCGCGATGGAACAGAGTGTCGGCGGCGATCGGCCCGATCGACGTCGATCCCGGCGGCTCGCGCCGCTCGACCGCCGGGGCAATGATCCGCACCTCCTCGTCGCCGAACAGGCCCCCCTCGCCGGCATGCGGGTTCAGCCCCGCCACCCCCACGCGCGGACGACGACCGGCCGTCAGAGGCCGCAAGCGCCCCGTCGGCCAGGGCGATGGCGTCGCCGACCGAGTCGATCGTCAGTAGATCGAACACCGTCGCAGGGCGACGTGCAGCGTGGCATGAACGACGCCCAGGCCGGCCGAGCCAACGACACCCGGTCTCCGGTCCACGGATGGTTCGCCGCGAGGCAGGTAGAGCATCATCGCGTGCCGGGGCGAGCGACAGCGGGCCGCGAGGATCTCGGTGTGACCGGGGTGGTCGATGCCCGCGGCGTTGCAGCGACTCCTTGTTCAGCGGCAAGGTCACGATCGCGTCGATCCGACCGGCCAGGGCCAGGTCGATGGCGGTAATCGAGGTAGTCGTGGGCGGCCCGGCCGGCGCGGGCGTCCACACGACCGGGAACGACGCCGAAGACGTCCTGCGCCGGAACCGAGAGGCAGGGGATCGAATCGGATGTCGGCTCCGCCTCCTCGGGCCGGGAGATCGGCCGCACGCTCCGCCGCGGTTCCCACGAGCGTCAGGGCACGTCGCAGACGTGGCCGGGTCGCCGATCACCAGCGGTCGGGCCAGTCCTCGCAGGGGCGACTCTCCCCAGGCACGAGCGATCACCTCGGGACCGATCCCGGCCACGTCCCCCATCGTAAGGGCGATCCTTGGGCGATCCTCGACAGCCGCTGGATCGGCCTCAACGTCGCTCACGACATGCCTCCACGGGGGTACGAACCGGGCGGTCCGGGTCATCGATTCGAAGGGTCGCTCAATGTGTCTCGATGGCGCGCGGAGGCTGCAGTTTCCGACTCCGGCAAGGTCGTGTCGGGGGATGACTTGATCTGTTCCGAGACCGGCACCTCCAGGGGGTCGGTCTGCTCGCTCGAACACCCGCAGAACGCGAGCAAGCCCAGCAAGGCCCCGGCCGTTGTTCGTGTCGCCAGACGTCCATCCCGACGTTCCAGAACTCGTCGAAACATGCGTGCTTCCTTCGCGTGGAAACGGGTCGTGAGGTCCAATCGGCCCCATTATCGCCGGGTTGTCCACCGGCGTCGAGGCGCGTTACCTCTAATGCGCGCGAAGGGCCGTCGGCCCGGATACGTTCCGGGCCGAACGGCTTCAGGAACGACCTTACGCCTGTTTCAACGTCGGGATGGCGAGGCCCGTCGTACCCGACCGAGCGGTCCTTGAGGAACCGCCACGACGTTCGTGGTTCCCGTTGTTCCCGTGGGCTGGACTGTGATCCGCGGCGGGACCGTGATCGTCGCGACGAAGACATTCAGGGTCGTATTGCCCCGGATCGTGTTGTTGATGTAGTTGTTCGCGGCCCTGGTGTTCACAAACAAGCCGACCGGGTTGCCCAGACCGGGCACGATCTGGCCGCTGACGTTGGTGCCGATCTGGTTCGTCGCCAGCGTGTTGCCGGCGGCGTTCGGGCCGAAGATCTGGACACCCGACGAGCCGTTGGCGGAGATCAGGTTGTTGACCAATTGATTGCCGGGCGCCTCGTTCACGAACACCCCGACCTGGACGTTGCCGAGTGGGGCGAGGCCGGCCGCGTCGGTGCCGATCCGGTTGTTCCTCACCACGTTGCCGGTTGCCAGCGGGCCATTGAGTTGAAGGCCCGACGAGCCGTTGGCGGAGATCACATTGTCGACGACCTGGATGCCGGGTGCCTGGATGAACACCCCGTCGTAGCCGTTGGGGCGTCGCGTCGTGCCCGATCGGTCGGTGCCGATCCGGTTGTTCTCGATCATGGTGCCCGCGGCGCTGTTGCCCAGCAGACGGACACCGAAGACCGCGTTTCCGGAGATCACGTTGACGGCGGTGTCGGTCGGACCGCCGATCAGGTTATTCGGCGCGTCCCAGACGAAGACGCCGATTTCGTTGGGGACCAGTTCGCCGGTCGCGCCCAGGCCGATGGTGTTCCCCTGAACCACGTTCTGACGAGCGCCGCGTACAGCTCGACACCAACCTGGTGCCCCGAGATGATGTTGCCCGCGCCGGCCGCGGTGCCGCCGATCGTGTTGGACAGCGCCCCGTTGAGAAACACGCCCACCGGCGTGCGACCGCCACGGCCGGCCGCGGCGATCGCCCGAGTGCCGGTGGCGTCGGTGCCGATCTTGTTGCCCTGAACGCGGTTCTGGGTCGCGCCCGAGCCGAAAAGCTGGATGTTGGTCGAGCCGTTGCCCGCGATGACGTTCCCGCTCCCGCGCCGGGCCGCCGATCATGTTCCCCGGCGCGTCGTCGAGGAAGATGCCGTCGTAGCCGTTGCCGATCGACCGCATGCCGGACATATCGAGCCCGATCACGTTCGACTGGATCCAGTTGCCCGTGGAAGCCGCCCCCAACAGCGAGATGCCGTTGGTCGCGTTGCCCGAGATGACGTTCGATCCAAGGACACCGGCCGCTCCGATCGTGTTGCCGGGCGAGTTCTCGAGCACAATCCCCGCGCCGGTGTTGCCCAACCGGATCGTGCCGGTCGGGTTCGTGCCAATGACATTGCCGTCGAAAAGGTTCCCCGAGGAACCGCCGGTCAGGTAGGCCCCGGTCCCGTTGTTGCCGGAGATCACGTTGCGGGCGCCAGACCGTGCCGCCGATGGTGTTGTTCGCGGTCCCCAGCAGGAACAGGCCGTAGTCGTTGCCGAGGGCTCGGCTTCCGGTCACGTCGGTGCCGATCAGGTTGTTCTGGACCCGGTTTCCTTCCAAGGCGCTGGGGCTCGCGATCCCTCGTAGGAAGCCGACAGTCTGGACCGGCGGGGTGCCGATGTTGACGATCGCCACGCCGCCGAACCCGTGGTTGTCGGCGATCACGTTGCGTTCGTCCGCCGAGAAGCCACCGATGAAACTGTGCGTCACATTGACCAGCAAGATGCCGGAGGCGCCGTTGCCAAACCCGACGGTGCCGCTGGCGTCGGTGCCGATGAAGCACGAATCGACGATGACGGAATCGACGCCCTGGATCCGAATGCCGGCCGCCGGGAAGCTGTTGATCGCCAGGCCGGAGATCTCTGACCACCGCGCGTTGAGGGTCAGCCCGTTGGTGCCCGCCGGTAGCCGGCGCCCCAGGCCGGAGAGCACGACCGCCGGGTTCGGCCCGTAGCCGGGTTGCGTCTTGGCGTCGATGTCAACCGAATCGGTGATCGTCGGGCAGCGCCGAGAGCGGGGCGATGACATGCGGCCCCGTCCCGGGGATCGCGAAGGTGATCTGGTCGCGCCCCGGGGTGGCGTTGGCGACGAGAATGGCCTTTCGGAGCGACCCTTGACCGCTATCATTCGTGTTGGTCACCACGAGGGAATCATCATTATCGACGATCGTGCCGACCCCCGTGGGACGGGTGATGAGGCCGGGCGCCGGCTCCCCACCCTGGGTCGCGTCCGAAAGATTGACAAAGAAGGTCTCGGCTTGCTCCCTCCGGAAGTCGCCGTAGACCAGGACGGTGATGGTCTGTGATCGTCTGGCCGGGGTCGAAGGTCAGGGTGCCCGATGTCGCCTGGTAGTCGACCCCCGCGATGGCGGTGCCGTCGGCCGTGGCGTAGTCGATGGTGATGATCCGGTCGCTGGGCGTGGACAGGGTGACGGTGAAGACCGCCGGGATCGTCCCGCTGTCCCCCTCAAGGACCGTCACGTCGTCGATCGTCGCGGTCGTCGTGTCGTCGTCGACGATCGTGCCGATCCCCGTGGGACGGGTGATGAGGCCGGGCGCCGGCTGCCCACCCTGCGTCGCGTTCGACAGGTTGACGAAGAACGTCTCGTCGAGTTCATCGACCACGTCGCCGAAGACCAAGACGGTGATGGTCTGGGTCGTCTGGCCGGGGTCGAAGGTCAGGGTGCCCGATGTCGCCTGATAGTCGACCCCCGCGATGGCGGTGCCGTCGGCCGTGGCGTAGTCGATGGTGATGATCCGGTCGCTGGGCGTGGACAGGGTGACGGTGAAGACCGCCGGGATCGTCCCGCTGTCCCCCTCAAGGACCGTCACGTCGTCGATCGTCGCGGTCGTCGTGTCGTCGTCGACGATCGTGCCGATCCCCGTGGGACGGGTGATGAGGCCGGGCGCCGGCTGCCCACCCTGCGTCGCGTTCGACAGGTTGACGAAGAACGTCTCGTCGAGTTCATCGACCACGTCGCCGAAGACCAAGACGGTGATGGTCTGGATCGTCTGGCCGGGGTCGAAGGTCAGGGTGCCCGATGTCGCCTGGTAGTCGAGCCCCGCGATGGCGGTGCCGTCGGCCGTGGCGTAGTCGATGGTGATGATCCGGTCGCTGGGCGTGGACAGGGTGACGGTGAAGACCGCCGGGATCGTCCCGCTGTCCCCCTCAAGGACCGTCACGTCGTCGATCGTCGCGGTCGTCGTGTCGTCGTCGACGATCGTGCCGATCCCCGTGGGACGGGTGATGAGGCCGGGCGCCGGCTGCCCACCCTGCGTCGCGTTCGACAGGTTGACGAAGAACGTCTCGTCGAGTTCATCGACCACGTCGCCGAAGACCAACACGGTGATGGTCTGGGTCGTCTGGCCGGGGTCGAAGGTCAGGGTGCCCGATATCGCCTGATAGTCCAGCCCCGCGATGGCGGTGCCGTCGGCCGTGGCGTAGTCGATGGTGATGATCCGGTCGCTGGGCGTGGACAGGGTGACGGTGAAGACCGCCGGGATCGTCCCGCTGTCCCCCTCAAGGACCGTCACGTCGTCGATCGTCGCGGTCGTCGTGTCGTCGTCGACGATCGTGCCGATCCCCGTGGGACGGGTGATGAGGCCGGGCGCCGGCTGCCCACCCTGCGTCGCGTTCGACAGGTTGACGAAGAACGTCTCGTCGAGTTCATCGACCACGTCGCCGAAGACCAACACGGTAATGGTCTGGGTCGTCTGGCCGGGGTCGAAGGTCAGGGTACCCGATGTCGCCTGATAGTCGACCCCCGCGATGGCGGTGCCGTCGGCCGTGGCGTAGTCGATGGTGATGATCCGGTCGCTGGGCGTGGACAGGGTGACGGTGAAGACCGCCGGTGTCGTCCCGGTGTCCCCCTCGATGACCGTCACGTCGTCGATCGTCGCGGTCGTCGTGTCGTCGTCGACGATCGTCAGGACCGCCGTCGACTGTGTGCCCAGGAAAGCGCCTTCTGTCGGGCTGCTGAGCGACAAGAGAACCGTCTCGTCGTTTTCATCGATGCCGTCATCGAGGATCTGGATCGGGAAGGTCTGGGTCGTCACGCCCGGCCCGAAGGTCAGAATCATCGGGTTGGGGGAGAGCGGGAGATAGTCGATTCCGGCGGTGGCCGTCCCGTCGGCGGATGTGACGGCAACCATTACCGTGCCGCCGGCGCCTCCCGTGCGCGTGACGGTGATCAGGGCGACACCGCCCGGGATGTTCTCGGCAACGGTGAAGTTGGCGAGGGAGAATTCCAGGGTTCCCGGCAGTTCCACGAGGGTTGATTCGGAAGCCGTGTTGTTGGTTGGGTCGGGGTCATTCGAGGTGCTGGTCACGTTCACCGTGTTGGTGATCGTCCCCGTGATTGTCGGCTGCACAATAATCGTGACCGTCGCAAAAGCGCCGGGGGTCAGTGAGCCGAGGCTGGCTGTCACGACGCCCCCCGACTGCGTGGCGGTCCCCTGGCTCGGCACGGCCGAGACGAAGGTCACGCCCGTTGGCAGCATGTCGGCGAGGACCACACCCAGCGCGTCGTGGGGGCCGTTGTTGGTCACGGTGACCGTGTAGGTCAGATCCTGCCCCACGCCCACCGGGTCGGGGGGATCCACCAGGCTGACCGCGAGGTCGGCGTCCAGGGTAATGGTCGCCGAGAACTCCGAAGTATCGGTGTAGAGCCCCGGCGACGGCATGACCGTGGCCGTCGCCGTGTAGACGAGCAGGGGGGTCGGCGGGGTCGGCACCGTCGCCGTGAAGCTGGCGTCGCCGTTGGCGTCGGTCGTCACCGTCGTGAAGCCGAGGAACACGCGTCCCTCGCCGTACCCGGAGGGATCGCCCGCGTCATTGAACAGTTCGACGCGGAACGAGGTCGAGGGCGTGCTGTTGAGTGTTCCCTGGATGGTCGTCGTCCCGCCGGAGGAGACGGCCGAGGTCAGGACGGGGAAGTTCTGGAAGTTGTTGGGGCCGGCGTCGAGGTCGCCGGGCCCGGTATCGTTAAGGGTCGGGCCGTCGTCGCCGAGGTCGATCCCCAGGCCGGTGTTGGAGTAGATCGAGTTGCCGAGGATCGAGTTGCCCGTGGCGAGGGAGTTTTGGACGGCGACCCCGGGTCCGCCGTTCATCGCGATCACATTGCCGGCACCTGCCACCGTGCCGCCGATCATGTTCCCGGGGGCCGCGACGATCCTCACGCCGCTGTTGACGTTGCCAAGCGCCACGGTGCCGGTGATGTCCGTGCCGATGAAGTTGCCCGCGACGAGGTTGTTCGTCGCCTGGTCGAACTCGATCTGGATGCCGTCGTCCTCGTTGCCCGAGATGACGTTGTCCAGGACCTGGTTGCCCGACGCGGTGCCCGAGATCGTGGACCCGGAGCTGGAGATGACCACGCCGTCGTCGCCGTTGCCCAGATCGCTGGTGCCGTTGACATCGGTGCCGATGTAGTTGCCCTGGATCAGGTTGTTCGAACCGCCCCCGCCCGGGGCGCTGATCACGATGCCGAATCGATCGTTGCCCGAGATGATGTTGCGGGCCTGGATCGTGGCCCCGCCGATGATGTTGCCGGAGGGCGTGGGAGTGGCGGTGCCGGACCCCGCTACGAAGCTGAGGTTCACCCCGTCGAAGGAGTTGCCCAGATCGGCGGTGCCATTACTGTCGGTGCCAATGTAGTTGCCCAGAACCACGTTCCCGGAGGCCCCCGCGCCGACTATGTCGATGCCCGCGAAGTCGTTGCCCGAGATGACGTTGCGGGCACCGGTCGTCGTCCCGCCGATCGTGTTGCCGATGGCGTCATTGATAGAGACGCCCGAGAAGGTATTGCCCAGGTCGGCGGTGCCGTTGATGTCGGTGCCGATGTAGTTGCCCAGGACCTGGTTGGACGTCGCGCGCCAGACCGATCGAGACGCCGTCGCTGGTGTTGCCCGAGATGATGTTTCGGGCACCGGTCGTCGTCCCGCCGATCGTGTTATTTGAGGCGCGGGAGAGGGACACGCCTTGGGCGTTGCCGATGGCCATTGTCCCCGTGGCGTCGGTGCCGATGTGGTTGCCCTGGATCAGGTTGTTCGTGTTGGTCCCGGTATCGGCGGTGAACCGAATGCCGGCGCTGGTGTTGCCCGAGATCAGGTTCCCCGCTCCGGTCGTCTCTCCGCCGATCGTGTTGCCGCTGGAGCCCTCGCTGATCTCCACGCCCGCGAAGGCGTTGCCCAGGCTCGGCGGTGCCGTTGATGTCGGTGCCGATGTAGTTGCCCTGCACCCGGTTCCCCGACGCGGCGAAGATCAGGACGCCGTCGTCGTTGTTGCCCGAGATGACGTTGCGGGCCGCGCGGTCGTCCCGCCGATCGTGTTGCCCGTGGAGCGGAAGACGGCCACGCCGCCGAAGTCGTTGCTCAGCGGTGCTGTGCCGGCCGCGTCGGTGCCGATCAGGTTACCCGCGATCAGATTGTCCGTCGCGGAGGAACCGGAGAGCCGGACACCATAGAAGGAGTTCCCGGAGATGAGGTTGTCGGTGATGCGGTTCCCCGAGATGGCCTGGGCCATTCCCAGGGTGTTGGTGGGTGGCAAGATCTCGATGCCGGTGTCATTGGACACCGGCGTCGTGCCGGTGGGGTCGGTGCCGATGAAATTGCGCTGGATCGTGTCGTCGTTGCCCTGCACGGTGATCCCGTTGCCGTTGAAGCCGTTGATCGCGAGGTCCTGGACCGTGACCCGGTTGGCCCGCAAGACCAGGCCGGCCCCCATCGTATAGGAAAAATTCGGGGTCAGCGCCACGACCGGGGTCGGATTGCCGGGTGCGGCCGGGAGGGCCACATCACCCGGGCCGTCGATGGTCAGGCCGTCGCCGTTGACCGTGAGTTGACTGAACAGGGAAATGGTCCAGACCCCGCCCACCGCCTCGTTCGCCGGGAGATTGAAGTCGATCGTGTCGTCGCCGGGCGCCGCGTCGGCCATCGCGATCGCCTCGCGGAGCGTGATCAGCGAGTCGAGGGGGTTGGTGACGTCCGACGTGGTGTTGACGGTGATGGTCGCCAGCAGCACGCGGCCCTCAAGTTGATCCGGTCCCGGCCGGAACGAGCGAGAACGGCCAGATTTGCGTGCGGCACCGAGTGGATATCGCCCCTTCTTCATGACTGGTGCTCCCGTTTGGGCCGCTCGTGCGGATAATCCGGATTGAAGTGGAAGATCAAAGGCGTCACCATCCTTCGGTGGGATCGAGCGCCATTTTTTATGTACTTTACAACGAAATTGCGTCACCGCCAGAATCTTCCCAAACCCCCTTGTTTTTCTTCTTTGCTATGCTTGGATGCGTGAATCAATCTTGGCGGGATCCCAGGCAGGGCTCTGGAGGGTGTTCGCGAGCGATCAGCCGGCGCGGGCTGGGGTGGGAACCCCTCCGGTTTCTCAGCGGTTTCAGGAGCAAGCGGAGCATGGCGGGGATTTCCGATCGGATGAACGCGGGGGAGAGCTGCCTGCAACGTGGGGACCTGGCCGGCGCTGAGCGAGCCTTCCTGGAGGTGCTCAACTCCGATCCGGCCCACGGGGACGCCCTGCGGTTGCTGGGGAACCTCAGGCGGGCGGTCGGCCGGTTGGAGGAGGCCGAAGCCTGTTACCGCCAGCTCTTGAAGGTCTGGCCGGACGATGCCGAGGCGTCTCTCCAGCTCGGCAACCTGCGATACCGTCAGGGGCGGTTGGAGGAGGCGGAGGCCTGTTACCGAGACGCCCTGCGGCTGCGGCCCGACCATGCCGAGTCCCACAACAACCTCGGCGCCACCCTGGCCGACCAGAACCGTTGGGAGGAGGCGGAGGGCTGCTACCAGGAGGCGTTGCGGCTGCGGCCCGACTACGCCGACGCCCATTTCAACCTGGGCAACACCCTTCGGCAACGAGGTCGGCTGACCGAGGCCGAGCGTTGCTACCGCGCGGCCCTCTCGGGGTCGCCTCACCTGTCCGACCTGCACAACAATCTCGGCATCGTCCTGAACGACCTCGGGAGATTGGAAGAGGCCGAGGCCTGCTATCGCGTGGCCTTGACGCTGCAACCCGACCACGCCGAGGTCCACAACAACCTCGGCGCGACCCTGGTCGAACAGGGTCGACTTGCGGAGGCCGAAGCCTGCTACATCGCGGCCTTGCGACTGCGGCCCGACTACGCCGATGCCCACCACAATCGTGCGCTGATCTTGCTCCTACGAGGCTGCTATGGCGCCGGGTGGCCCGCTTATGAGTGGCGTTGGCGGCGTGCGGGCTTTCATCCTCCCCGGTTCTCCCGACCGGTCTGGGATGGGTCCTCACTGGACGGCCGGACGATCCTGCTTTACGCCGAGCAAGGTGCCGGTGACGTTCTTCAGTTCGTCCGTTACGTCGCCCTGGTCAGGCGCATGGGGGGCCGGGTCCTCCTGGCCGCCCCCCGGCACCTGTGGCCGATCCTGTCGTGGGGGCCCGGCGTGGACCGGCTGGTGGCCCTGGACGAGCCCGCCCCACCGTTCGACGTGCATGCCTCGATGATGAGCCTGCCCGGGATCCTGGGGACCACCGTGGAGACGATTCCCGCTACGATCCCCTACCTGTTCCCCGACCCGGAACGGGTGGAACGTTGGCGGCGGGAACTCGAGACGATCCGGGGGCTGCGAATCGGGATCGCCTGGTCGGGCAATCCGTCGAATCCGTACAACCGGCGGCGAGCGATCCCCCTGAGGCACTTCGCAAGTCTTGCCCGCCAACCGGAGGTCCGGTTGATCAGCCTTCAGAAGCCGGCCGCTGGCGTCGAGTCGCTCAGCGACGACATCGGCCCTCTCGACATCCTCGACCGTGCCGGGGAACTGGATCGGACCGCCGCCTTCGTCGACACCGCGGCGGTAATGCTCAATCTCGACCTCGTCGTGGCGTGCGACTCCGCGCTGGCCCACCTGGCCGGCGCCCTCGGCGTCCCCGTCTGGCTGCCGCTGCCGTTCATTCCGGACTGGCGCTGGTTGCTCGATCGCGAGGACTCGCCGTGGTATCCCACCATGAAACTCTTCCGGCAGTCTCGCCGGGGAGACTGGGACGAGCCCTTCCGCCGCATGGCCGAACTGCTGGAAGTCCGGGTGTCCCGAACGGGCGAGCGTCGCCGGATCGTCCACGAGATCGCACCCGGCGAATTGATCGACCGGCTCACCATCCTGGAGATCAAGAGCCGGAGGATCGGTGACCCCGAGAAGCTTCGGCATGTCCGCCTGGAGCGGGCGCAGCTATCAACGATCGGCGCACGGCGCTCGAATCGCCGCCCTGGCTCGCCGCGAGTGCCGCCGAGCTGGTCACCGTAAACGAGGCGATCTGGGAGGCTGAGGAGGAGCTTCGCGCCTGCGAGGTCGCCGGGGACTTCGGGCCTCGCTTCGTCGCCCTTTCGCGTTCGGTCTACCGCAATAATGATCGTCGGGCGGCCATCAAGAGGCTCATCAACGACCGGTTTGATTCGCCACTCATGGAGGAGAAATCCTACCCGCTTCCTTGAGTCGCGATGCCGCCGTCCGTGGTGTTCCCGGTCGGCTTCACCAACGCCTCGGGGAAATCGCATTTGCGTAAGAGGTAGGGATCTCCTGATCCGCCGCGTCGCGACGCCGCCTCAAAACACAGGAAACGCACCAGGCATCCTGCAATTTCCGATCTTGTAAGTCGGTGCCCTTTGTCTCGGGCGGCTCGCCGACGCTCGTCGTTCACGAGCACTTGTCGGTGATGCCGGTCCCTGCGAAACGTGACCGCCCCGACCCGCGCCGGGGGCGGCGGGTCGGGGCGGTCGTCGAGATCGGTCGTCGTCGCGGGGCGGTTCGCGGGCGGTCAGAACCGGAAGTTCATCAAGGCCGCGAACTCGCCGGTGAACGGCTGCGGGCTGGTGACCGGGCTGATGTAGCCGAGCGAGAGCAATCCATTTTTCTTGATGCCGATGTTCACGCCGTAGGTGAAGTTGACGTAATTGGCCGTGGCGGCGCGGTCGAACACGTTGAACGGGTCGCTGTGGTTCAACGGGGTGTTGACGTGGACCTCGAAGGTCGGCGCGACCAGGGTGATGAGGCGGTTATAGTCGGTCGTTCGGTACAGGAAGTAGCCCAGGCCGTTGTCGTTGTACCAGAGGGTCACGTCGTTCGGGTTCGTCGGCACGGAGATCGATGAGAACCCCTGGAAGTAGAAGTTCCCGAAGAGGTTGTAGAAGTAGCCGACGAACGGCTGAAGCCGGAAGTTATTGAGCCCCTGGATGTTGGCGAACCCGGCGAACTGGTCGGGGCCGGTCGGGATGCCCAGCAGCAGGCCGCCGGTGAAGATGTCCCCCGTCTGCTGGTTCCAGTACAGTGCGTACTTCATGAAGATGTTCAGGTCGCCCATGGCCGTCGAGTTCGTGAACAGGCCGGGGATGACCGCGTTGGACGTGAGGTTATCAAGCGGCACGCGCATGCCGATCGAGGCCCGCTTGTCGAGAAAGGTCTTCTCGAACCCGAGAATGTAGCGGTACACGTTAATATTGGTGATCGGGCTACCCAGCCGGCTGTTCACGTCGCCGTTCACGTTGTTGAAGTAGTTGAAGGAGAAGAAGATACGGTCTTGGGGAAAGGGGCTCTGGTTCTCGCAGATCTTGATGCCTCGGACCCCGCTGTACACCGGCTTGGACCGATAACCGCTCGGGCAAGGTCGGCCCGAACCGCGGCTGGCCCGGTACGGGCGGTTGCCCCGGGGGCGGTACGTCGGGCGGGATGGGCGGGAACGTGGACTGCCGGGTGCGAACACTGAAGGGGTCAAACCGGATGGACCGGGTGGGGGCGTCACCAAGCATGACCAGCGACCCGCCTCCCGCCGCGCTGCCGGCGCCGCCGAGCCCGGAGAACGGGGCCGCCGCGGCGGCATCGAGCCCCGGCGTGGCCCCCGCCCCCGCTCCCGCCCCGGTCCCGAACGGACTGGGGGCCGGGAGATTGGGGGTCCCGGCCTCGGGTGCGGGGGCCCGGCCTCGGGTGCGTTGGGGGCCGCCTCGGTTGGGGTCGGCGCTGGTGTCGGCGTCGTCGGCTCGCCGGGGGCTGACGGAGTGGATGGTGGGGCCCCGGTGTCAGTCGGAGGCAACGGGGCCATCTCTCCCGGGGCCTGTCCCGAAAGCGGGGGGCGCCCGTATCGGTTGGTAGCGGAGGGAGCGGCGCACCGGGAAACTGGCCCGACGGGCCGGGTGGGCCCACGTCGAACGGCAGGGCCCCAGGCATCGTGGGGGCCTGTCCGGGGCCCCCGGGTACGCGGCGCCGGACCAGACCGGGAGCCTGTGGCTGCCCCCGCTCTGGGGCGTTCCATAACCGGGTGGTTGCTGAGCGTCAGACAGGCATGGCAAGACGAGACCGATGCCGGCCACGACCGCCGCCGGCCCGAGCCTCCGGGCGATTCGTCGATCCATCATTGCATCTCCCCGATTCCCGGCTCCGCCAGGAACGGCTGGTCCGATCGGCGCCCGAACCGCGGGCCGTGGGGGTCGCCGGTCGCGCGGGCCGATCACTCGTATCCGAGAGCGGGCCCGAGGGCCCGACTACAAGGCATTCACTTGTATGGGTGTATCGCCCATTTCGCTCGCGTTATTTGTCATTTTCCGGGCGTTACGGAGAATAATCAGAAGCCGGGCCATTCGCATCGCGGGATTGGCCCGTAAACTTTGCCCAGTCAAACCGCCCGGGCTCGCGGGGGCCCGACAGATCGTGGCAACATGGATGGGCGCCGAGTTCAAGGAGATCGTGCCGTGACCATTCGCCAGCGGATCCGATCGCATGCCCGCGACCAGGCATGCCGGCCGTCTCGATTCCGGCAGGATGGGCGTTTCCCTGGCGATCGTCGCGGGTTGCCTCGGGCTCGGGGGGCCAAACCTCGCCGGGGCTCAGGACGTCGCCGCGCAGCTCAAGGCGCAACAGGAGGCCCTGTTCCGGCGTCCCCAGGTGGTTCTGGACACCGGCGGGCATTCGGCCCAACCACGACGCCTGCTGTTCGCCCCGGATGGCGACCGCCTGCTCTCGGCGGGCTTCGACAAGGTCGTCCGGGTCTGGGCACTCGATCAGGGCCCGGACGGCCTCCGCGCCTGGCCCTCCCGGACGTTCCGGCCGCCGATCTGGCGGGGTTATGCCGGTTACATCCATGCGATGGCCCTCTCGCCGGTCGAACTCGCCGGACGCGCCGGGGCAACGCCTGCTGGCGGTCGCGGGGATCAACGTCCGGCAGCCCGTCGGGTTCCTGACGCTGTACCGCTTCCCGGGCGGCCCCGAGCGCGAGACGGGCGAGATCCTCGAACTGATCCCCGCATGCCGAGATCGACAAGGAGGCCCCGGAGCTCCATACCGACACCGTGACCTCGCTGGCCTTCTCACCCGACGGCCGCCTGCTCGCCTCGGGCAGCAACGACGGCCGGGTGATCCTCTGGGACGTCGCCACGCGGTCGATTGCGCGGATCCTCGAGAACCGGAGCGCTCCCGACGGCGCCCTCTCGCCGGTCAACGCCCTGGCGTTCGCCCCCGACGGCTCCTTTCTGGCCACCGGGGGGACCGACGGCATCCTCCGCGTCTGGAACCCCGCGACGGGCCGGCGAAACCCAACCACCGGCCCTGCCGGTGCGTGCCGAGGGGGTCGAGGACCGCCGTGGCGACATGATCCTGACGGTAGCGGTCGACCCGAAGGCGGGCCGCTGGATCGTCGTCGGCCGCGAGAACGGCCAGTTGCTGCGCTACGACGCCGACCGACCTGAGCCGAGTCGAGCCTCTGCCGGTCAACCTGAAGGAGCAGGGCGCCGTCGAGGCGTTGGCCCTGAGCCCCGACGGCTCGAAACTGGCGACCTGCATCATCGCCCATCGGCTCGACGGCCTCGGGGACCGTCCCCGGACGGAGTGTGACGTCGAACTGCGGTCGATGCCGGACGGACGGGTGATCCGCGAACTTGGCACGACCGACAATCTCGTCCAGGCCATCGCGTTCTCAGCCCGACGGCCGACTGCTCGCCTTCGGCGGCGGCGACGACCAGGCGTTGCGGCTCGATCGACCTGACGAGGCCGGACCAGCCCGCTGTCGTCCTGCGTGGCGACGGCCGGAGCCTCTGGGAGGTCGGCTGGACGCGGGACAGCCAGACGGTCGCGTTCTCCCGGGAGCGGCACGACCGGCCCGACGGTCCCCCGGCGGATTACGAGGCGTTCCACCTGACCGAGCGCGACTACCGCACCGTCCCGGTCGCCGACCTGAATCGCGCCCTGACAACCTGGAATGGCTGGCAGGTCCGCGCCGTCGACCCGCTGGCGCTGGTTGTGACTGATCCCCAGGGCGGCGAGCGGCGGATCGACCTGGACGACCTGCGCGACCGTCGCTGGTGGGATTTCAGCATCGTGCCGCCGGGGCCGTGGCACGACCGCCCGGTGCTGGCGGTGGCCTGCGAGATGGGGGTGCCGATCTTCGACCTCCAGAACGGCCAGATCCTTGCGCTACTTCGACGGTCACGAGGGACCGGTCTACGGCCTGGCCCCGTCGCCCGACGGCCGCTGGCTGGCCACCGGGTCGGCCGACCAGACCGTGCGGCTCTGGACGCTCGCCGGCTGCGACCAGGCCGCCGTCCTGGGCCTGCAGTTCCGAGAGCAGCCGCCGGGAACGTGGACAGTCGCGGGCGTGGAGCCGCTCGGGTTCGCCGACCGCGACCGGATGCAGCTCAAGGCTCGGCGATGTCCTCCTGTTCGGCGGCGTGCTGAAGCGGACCTGGACGGCCGATTACGCCGATTGGCTCCGAGCAAGCCGACGACGCGCCACCCAAGACGACCATCCAGGCGATCGTCCGCCGCGGGAGCGAGGTGGCCGGCGTCATGACCACCAAGCGCGACAAGCCCGTGTTGTCGCTGTTCGTCGGCCTGGATCGCGAGTGGGTGTTCTGGATGCCCGAAGGCTATTATGACACCTCGGCCATCGGCGACCGTCGCTACCTGAAGTGGCACCGCAACGGCCCCGGGGCCGACCAGCCGACCGACATCTTCCCGGCCGACCGCTTCGAGGCGGAGCTGCGGCGCCCGGAGGTGCTGACGACCCTGATCCAGACGGCCGACCTGGCCCAGGCGCTCGCGGCCGTGCCGCCGGCGGCCCGCGATCCCGAGGCCCTGGTGGCCCAGGGAGCGCCGCCGGTCGTGGAGATCGCCGGCCCGGCCGGGCTGGTGCCGGACGAACCGCTGGTGGTCGCGGCGCCGGCGATCCGGATCACGCCGACGGTGACCGCCGACGACGGCCGCAGCCCGATCCGCGAGGTCCGCGTCCAGGTTGACGGGCAGACGGTCGGCGCGCCGCAACTCTTCAACCCGCCTCGGTCCCCGAGGTCAACGCTGCCGATCGACGTGCCGGTTGAGTCCGGCACGCACCGGGTCAGCGTCGTGGCGGTCAACGCCGAGGGCCGGACGCGCGTGGCTCGGGTTCGACGTCGAGGGGACTGCGCCGGCCCGAGAATCGCGCCCCGGTTCGCCGTCCTGGCGATCGGCGTGCCGCGGTCCGTTCCCGACGGCGGCCGTCCCGCCGATCCCCTTCGCCGACGCCGACGCGACGGATCTCGCCGATGGCTACGGCACGCTGGCCGGCGAGGTCTTTACGGGAGACGCCGGCCAGGTTGTCGCCTATCCGCCCGTCGCGAGCCAGGACACGACCGGCGCGGCCATCGACGCCGCGTTCGAGAAGGTCAAGGAGGACGGGCTCGGTCCTGGTGACAGCCTGCTCGTCCTGCTGGAGACCCACTTCGTCACCCGCGAGGGCGACCGGTTACTTCGTCGGCACCGACGCCGGGCCGCACGGCGACGCCCCGCCGGCCCATGCCATTCCGGCCGCGGCGCTGACGGAACTGCTGGCCGAGGTCGCCGCGACCGGCTGCCGGGTGATCCTCCTGCTCGACGCCGCCCACGAGGGGACGCCCGAGGGCTCGTCGCCGCGCCCTCGACGACTGGGTCCGCAGCCTGTACCGCCGCGACGTGATCCCGTTCGTCGCCTCCAACGACGGCCCCAGCGAGCGCTACCTCGTCCGAAGCCCACGGCGCCTTCACGCAGGGCCTGCTGACCGCCCCGACGGCCCGCGGCCAGTCCCGCCCCTGGACCGACCCGGCCCGCGGCTTCACCCTCGACGACTTCCGCAACGAGGTCATCCGCCAGGTCAAGGAACTGACCTCGCTGCGCCAGCAAGCCGCCTGCTACCTCCCAGAGACGATCTCCCCCCGCAGCCGCCTCTTCGAGCCGAAGAAACCTTGAGCGATGACAGGTTCCAGATGACAGATTCCAGATGACAGGTTCCAGATGACAGGTTCCAGATGACAGGCGACGTAGGAACCCACCATCTTGTGAGGACGTCGCTGTGGGTTCCGAAGACTCCACCCACCCTACCACGGGTTGATCGCGTCTCGTACACTCTCTCGGCCCTGGACCCCTCGACCCCTTCTTCCTGGACCCCTCGACCCCTCGACCCCTCGACCCCTTCCACGAGGCCCTCAATTGTTGCTCAGGGAGGAACCCAGAGAAATCCTCAAGCCGGCGATCGAATCGGCGAGTTGTCGGACGCCTTTCTCGGTGACGGCCGTGCCGTCGAGTCGGACCTCGCGGAGGTTCGGCATGCCCTTGAGGGACGCGAGGCCGGCGTCGGTGACGGCGGTCGTGCCCAGGTCAAGTTGTCGGAGGGCTTCCAGCCTCGACACGTCGTCGAGGGCCTCGTCGGTGATCGCCGTGCCGTACAGTCCGAGACTTCGGAGCGAGCCGAGCGCGGTGAGGCACTTCACGCCCGCATCGGTGATCGCGGCCGGGAGGACGACGTCGCGTAGCGAAGCCATCGTGGCCAGCCGGGCCAGTCCCGCGTCGCGGACATGCGTCGTGGCCAGGTTCAGCCGTCGCAGTTCGGGCAGGTTGCGGAGGTGGTTCAGACCGGAATCGGTGACCGCCGCGGGCAGGACCAGTTCCCCGAGCGACCGGATTCGTGCCAGGTGGCTCAGCCCGTCGTCGGTGATCGCCGTGCCGTAGAGCAGCAGCGTCCGGAGCCGGGGAAGGGCTTCCAGGTGAACGAGACCGCTGTCGGTGATGTGTGTGCCTTCCAGGCCCAGCGATCGCAGGCTGTCCAGCCGCTCCAGGTAGGCCAGGCCGTTGTCGGTGATCGCCGTGCCGGTGAGACTGAGGTGAACGATCCCCGGCAAGTCGTCCAGGATCGCCAGGTCGGCGTCGACGATCGGGGCCTCGAACAGGTTCACCTCGACCATGGGACCCGCCGCGCCTTTCCCTGAATCCGGGGGGAACAGCACGGTCCCCCCCAGGCTCTCGATCTCGGCGATGGCCTCGACCGCCGACTCGTCGAGTTCTTCGGGAACGCGCGTCGCGAGCGGTCGGCGGATTGCTCGGGCCGTCGATGCCGTCGGAAGTCTCGCGTCGTCCATCCGTTCCGACTCCTGGCACCCGGCGAGCAACGACACGACCATCAGGAAGGAGCAACATCGTCGCACGATCTTGCCTCGAAGGTGGGCGGGGTTGGGCGGGGGGATCGTTTCCTCTCAGTGGCTATCCGGAAACGACAATTCCTGTGAAATCAAGCAGGTTGGGTGGCCGGGGCAAAGCCTTCGTGCCCCGGTCGACACCCGAGGCCCCGTCCGGGGCACGCCACGCTTTGCCCCGGCCACCCAATCAACGCATCTTCCGAGAGAAACAGGCGATTCCGGATCGCCTCTCAAGTGTAGCCGCTCGATCCCGCGACCCGCGACCCGCCATCCATGCGGGGGCGAGACGGGGCGCGTGCGGCGTCGCGGCATCACTCAAGGGGCCGGCCCCGGGGTTCCGAGAGGCGGACGAGGGGGATGGCCGCCTCACTGACCGCCTGCGACGCTCAAGGGCGCGGGGTGTCGGTGTTCTCCGGGCTCGACAGGACGATCCGTCGCTCGTCCGTGCCGCGCATCGCGACCGGCGCAAACTGCGTCGCCAGAGGAGGTAGCGTGCGGCCGACGTAGGTACGCAGCTCGGCCGTGGTGATGACGGTGTCGCCGTTGGCGTCCGCGCCGGCGAGCGGTACGTCGGGGCGTTCGACCAGCCCGGTCGCTCCCATGCCGCGCAGGAGGACGTACGTCAACAGACCGTGGCCGAGCTGCTCGACCTCCAGGGCCGGAACGTCTCGCCGCGAGGCGAGCAGGTAGGTCGTCCGGGCGC
This sequence comes from uncultured Isosphaeraceae bacterium, assembly GCA_963779675.1. GTDB lineage: Bacteria > Planctomycetota > Planctomycetia > Isosphaerales > Isosphaeraceae > CAVZZM01. The sequence goes on along the minus strand of CAVZZM010000003.1, from coordinate 472,222 downwards.
GATGGGCATCGTCGTCCACCTTCTCGGCGGCGTTCTCGCGGAGGCGTCGGGCCGTCGGGTCGTCGAGGGCCGCCTCCGCCTGACAGGCATCGAGGATCACGACCCGCTGGAGGGCGTCCATGCGGATCAGCAGTCGCTCGATCTCGGCATAGGGAAGCACGGTGCCGGTCGGGTCGGCCACGGCCTCGACGACGGCACCATTCCCGCGTGCCGACCGCGCCCCGCATCGGCGACCCGGATGCCATCGCCCGCCAGGGACATTCGGATCAATCGGCGGAAACGGGAAATTCGGCAAAGAGGCAGAACCGTTCGCGACCGCCCCGGTCGGGGCGAACGTCGGTGTGGCCGGCGACGAACACCACCACGGTATCCTCCGGGTCGGGCCTCGGCGCGGATCGCCGACAGGGCACGGCGCACCGAGTCCGGCGTTCACGTCCTCGTTCTTGAGGACCTGGACGCAGGCGCCGGCGAGCTGGCCCTCGACCGCGTGCCCTTCCAGGATACGCCGCCAGCGCTCTCGGCATCGTCGGCGGAGAACTTCAGCGGCCGGTTCGGATAGTGGTCCACGCCCGAGGGCCAGGACGTGCAGGCGGCCGGGGCGATCGGGACCGTCGTAGCGGATCGTCACCGCGTTCGACCGACCGGATCGGGCGCGCCCGGCTCCGCACGGCCCGCCATCACATACAGCTCGTTCTGACCCTCGCCGCAGAGGGGCCTCGACGACGACGCGGCGCGGGTCGTCGGCGTCGGGACGCTCGAAATCCTCTCCCTCGCGGACCGGCACGCCGTTGAGGTAAAGCCGGACGTTCGTCAGGTCGGGCTCGCTGAGCGTCAGGTTCAGTGGGCACGATCCGCGTGTCCGACCGCGACGGAGGCGGGTCGAGCGCCAGGCTCGGCGGGGGTTCCCCCGCGTAGCGCCAGGACCGGCGGGGGAATCGGCACCGCGGCGAGCAGCGCGGACAGGCGGAAGGTTCGCAGTCGATCGTAGAACTGCTCCAGCGGTTCGACCCGACCGGCCCCGTGGACGAACGCCAGCTGCCGCTCGGCGCCGGGGCGCTGTCGAAGCGGCCCTCGGGGGTGAAGGCGACCCAGTCGCCCGTCCCGGTCGTCGCGGCCAGCGTGCCGAGCAGGGCCTGGTCGTCGAGTCGCCACAGCTTGATGGTCGTGTCGGCGCTGCCGCTGGCCACCACCGGCGCAGTCGGGCCAGGCGACCAGGGCGTTGACGCGCTCGTCGTGGATCGGGTCGAGCCGCAGCACGCGCGGCTGGGGACCATCCAGGGCGACGAGCCGAACCGCCTTGTCCTCACCGGCCGCGGTCAGCCAGGCGCCGTCGGTCGTGAAGGCCAGGGCCCGGACGGTCCCGGACAGCCGGACCAGCGGCGTCATGACCGGCTTGCCGGTGTTGTCCACGCCCCAGCGGTTGACGCGCCCCTCCTGGTCCCCGAGCACGACCCGTCGGGGATCGGCCGGGTCGAAGGCGGCGGCGGTCACGGGGCTGGCGTCATCGCCCGCATCGAAGGTCCGCAGGGGAGGGGCGTCGGGGTCGCCCGCGACGGCCCAGAGGTTCGCCTTGCCGTCGGGACCGGCCGTCAGCAGCGTCGCGCCGTCGGGGGCGAAGGCCACTGTCGAGACGCCCTCGGGATGCGACCGGATGGCACGCAAGAGCGTGCCGGTGGCCCGCTCCCAGAGACACACAAGGTCCGTCGCGGTCGAGCCGGCGGCGATCCGACGACCGTCGGGCGAGACGGCGACGCGATCGAAGGCGGCCTGGCTCGGCACGTTGCGGCCGGGCACGAGCGGCCTCTCGAACGCGAAGTCTTCGCGGAGCCCGGAGCGGCGATCGACGAGGGCGACGTCGCCGTTCTCGTCGGTCAGCGCCAGGGTGTCGCCGTCGGGGAGGAACGCGCCGCTGGTCCATCGGCCCGGGATCGGCAACAGGGAACGCCCGGCGTCGAGGTCCCACACATGGGCATCGCGGTCATGGGTGATCTGGAGCAGGTAACGCGCATCGGGCGAGACGGCCAGGGCCTCGACCTGCCCCCGGTGCGACGGGACCTCCGGGACGGGCCCTGCCGTCGGGAAGCGACCACGACCGGATGGCCCCGCCCTGGCAGCCGACCACCAATGTCGCGCCTCCAGGGGCGAACGCCAGCGACGTGGCGACGGTCGGATCGGCGGCCCCGTCGTCCGTTTCCACGGCATTGAGATCGATCGAGGACCGGTTGTCCGGGTTGTCGAGGTTCCACGCCCGGATCGCCCCCCGATCCGTCGCGGTGGCGATAATTCGGGCGTCGGCGGTCGTCGCGACGACGGCGATTGTTCCACCGACATCGAGTGCGGTCGTGGCCCGTTCCTTGTCGATTGGCACGATGTGAACCCGCTCCCCGGCGCCCACGACGGCCGCCGAGGGAGTCAACCGGACCACCTTCACCGGGCCGTCGAACCGCTCGTCGCGGAGGGTTCGCGTCTGGTTGTCGTGGAATTCGAGGAGGACGAACCCGCCGTCACGATCGCCGATGGCCAGTCGATTTCCGTCCAGCGCGATCGTGCCGGCCGTGACGATTCCACCGGGCCCCGGCATGTCGGTGATCTCGTCACCCGCGTTGTCGTAGGTCCTGATCCGGGAGCCGCCGGCCTGGGCATCGAGACAGGCCAGGGCCAGCCGGCCCCCGCCGGCGGCCAGGGCGGTGGCCGGTTCGGGAAACGGAGACGGCTCGGTCGCGCGGCCGGAGACGTCCCAGAGCGGCGCTTGCCGCGGGCGTCGAGCGTGGCGAGGGTGTCGCCATCGTCGAGAAACTCCAGGGCCGTGACCGGGCCGCCGTGGGGCTGGAGGCTCCGGGTGGTCAGGACGCGGAACTCGGGCAGGGCGTAGACCCAGACCCGCCCGGCGCCGTCGCCGCTGGCCAGCCGGGTGCCGTCGGGACTGATGGCCACCTGCGTGACGCCGACGAAGTGGTTCGGCAGGGTGCGGAGCAAGGCCCGGTCGGCGGCCCGCCAGAGCTTCACCGTCGAGTCGGCCCCGGCCGAGGCGATCGTCGCGCCGTCGGGCGTCAGGGCCAGGTCGAGCACGCGGTCGGAGTGGCCCTGGCGCAGACACGAGTTCGGGCGGCAAGAGCAGGGCGAGGCGCCAGGTCGGCCGCCCAGAGGGTCGCCTCGGCCGGCACGCCGCCGGAGGTGCGGAAGCCCTGCGCGGCCAGGGCCGGGTCGTCGTGCATCCGGGAAAGACAGGCCAGCAGGTTGCGATGGGTCGCGCCGGTACCGAGGCCGTCGATCAGGGCCGCGACGAACGGGCTGACGGCCTTCCCTTCCGCCCTCGGCGGAGGGCCGGCCAACGGCCGACAGCCAGGCCGAGACGCTCGGCCAGCGGGCCACGGTGGCGAGCCAGCGCCCGGCGTCGGGAGGTTCCAGGTCGTCGAAGACGGGCTGCCCTCGTCCCGACAGCGACGTGTCGAGCCAGACGAACACCGGGTTCTGCCCGGCGGCGGCCAGGCCGTCCAGGTCCGCCGGGATCGACCAGCCGGTGGCGTCGATGTTGTTGAGGTCGGCGTCGATCGGCAGCAGGTAGGTTCGCTCCGGAGTGCCGGGCGGGGCGATTTCGGGGGCGGGCAACCCGACGGCCTGCCCGGCGAAGTAGACGAGAACGATGTCTCCCGGCCGGGCGTGGGCCGGCAGCCAGCTCCGCAGCGCCCAGGAGAGGTTCGCGCGGCTCGGGTAGAGGTTGGCGATCGCCTGGAGCGGCCCCCCGTGAGTGCGCTGGGAGTCGCGGTCCATGAGCAGGATGTGGTCCCCCGGCCATCCCCCTTGCCGCTGGAGCCACGTCCGGACGGCCGACAGGTCGCGGATCGCTCCCGGACAGGGCGGGATCACATCGTCGCCGGCCTCATAATGGTCGATCGCCACCAGCACCGCCCAGAGCTGTGGCCGGCGCGTGGTGGGGGCCGGGTTCGCCGGCTGGAGGACCTGGTACGCCAGGGCGGAACTCGCGGTTGCCAGCAGGACCGTGGCGAGGACCGTCAGAAGGCTTGTGCGAAAGGAGCGCATGGTTCCTCGTGGAAGGGGTCGAGGGGTCGAGGGGCCGAGGGCCGAGGGCCGAGGGCCGAGGGTCGAGGGCCGAGGGCCGAGGGTCGAGGGCCGATGAGCTTGGCCATCGGCCATTGGCCATCGGCCATGCCGCACTCTCTCCGTGACTCGCACCAGTCGGAGGACGGCGCACGGGGTCATTTTGATGATCCCTCCCGAAACTCAACGACGCAATTCCCGATTCGTGACCCGCGACCGATCGTGGAACGGGAACGAGTCCGGGAGGATTGGGACGTTCCTCGATCGAGGGACCCGGTTCGATGACGATCCGCGGTTCAGAGGTCGGGCGGAGGCGGTGGGTCGGGCACGACGGGCTGCCAGGGGTGGGCGGCGGCCTCTTCGTACTTCCGCTTCATGCGGCCGTTGTACTCGGCGTCGACTGCGACCCGGTGCATCAACCCACGGCGACGCCGACGCAAGTCCTCGATCTCTTGCCTGCTGAGTTTCGGGCCGGGCTCCATGAGCTCGTTTTCGGCCAGGTGCTCGACGCCCGCCTGATAGTTGCGCATGTCACTCGATTCTCGGGACGCATGGAGGCGCATCCGGTTGAGAAACTCATCGCGACGACGCCCCAGGCGGTCGATCTCCCGGCCGAGGCCGAGGAGCACGGCGAGCAGGGCCAGGGCCAGCATCGCGGTGCAGACACTCATGTGCGATCCGAACGGTTTCGTCATCCAGTCCCGGGCCCGTCGCGCGCGGTCGGCCACAGGAGGACGACCGAAAGGATGACGAGCAGGGCCAGCATCACCGCGAGCTTGAGCAGTTCGGACGGCCAGAGGATGGTCAGCGGGCCGTTGGTGTCGAGGCCGCCCTGTTCCCAGACGTACCGGAACCGCGCGATGGGGGTGTCTTCGGGCCTCGGTACGTGGGACGGGTAGTAGGGCTCCGCGGCCGGTCGTACCGACCAGGCGCCCAGCGCGAAGACGTCGGCGATCAGCACCAGAGCAATTCCGGCCTTCACGATCTTGGGGGAAATTCTCGAGGTCGCCACGTCTCGCCCTTTGCGAATGATGAGTCGCCGGCGCCGGGGCCCGCCCACCATCCGAGGTTACATATTGTGCGACGGCACCGGGGCCCCTTCCAGGTCGCCCGAGCCGTCCACCTCCTGATCGGCCGGCCGGGGGGGGGCGTCGGGGAGCTTGTGGCCCAGCTTGTCGCGCTTGGTTTCGAGGTAACGCCGCCGCTCGTCGGCGTCCGGCGCGATGATCGGCAACTGCTGGACGACCTTCAGGTCGTAGCCGTCGTAGACGAAGGCGTCGGTCTTCTTGGGGTTGTTCGTCAACAGGCGAACTTTCGTGAGGCCCAGGTCCTTGAGGATCTGGAGGCCGATGCCGTAGTCGCGCAGGTCGGCCCGGTAGCCGAGCGCGGCGTTGGCCTCGACGGTGTCCAGGCCCCGGTCCTGGAGGTTGTACGCCCGGATCTTCTCGATGAGGCCGATCCCTCGACCTTCCTGATAGAGGTAGATCAGCGCCCCGACCCCCTCGGAACCGATCATGTCGAGGGCCATATGAAGCTGGTCGCCGCAGTCGCAACGGAGCGAGTTCAGGAGGTCGCCGGTGAAGCACGAGGAGTGAAGGCGGACCAGGGGGGCCTCCACCGACTGGAGGTCGCCCATGACGAAGGCGATCGGGTTGTTGCCCGGTTCGTGCTTGACTCCATAGCCGATCACAAGGCCCTGGCCATGCTTCGTCGGGAGTTCCGCCTCCGCGATCCGTTCGACGAGCTTCTCGCGGCGCCGGCGGTACTTGATCAGGCATTCGATGGAGACGATCGGCAGGTCGAACTCGGCGGCGATGGCGTGTAATTCGCGCGGCTGGCCCGTCCGGTCCCTTCGAGGATCTCGCAGATGACGCCGGCCGGCTGGAGCCCGGCCAGCGTCGCCAGGTCGACGGCGGCCTCGGTATGACCGGCGCGTCGCAGGACCCCGCCTTCCTTCGCCACGATCGGCAGGAGGTGGCCCGGCCGGACCAGGTCCGTCGGCCGGGTTTCCGGGTCGAGGATCGCCTGGATCGTCCGCGCGCGTTCCTCGGCGGTGATCCCCGTGCGGCACGACTTGTGGTCGACGGCCACCGTGAACTGCGTCTGCTGGGGGGCGGTGTTCGCATCGACCATCATTGGCAGGGCGAGCCGGTCGGCGACCTCGGGCAGGATCGGCATGCAGATCCAGCCCCGACCGTGCTCGAGCATGAAGGCCACCATCTCCGGGGTGACCTTCTCGGCCGCCGCGACGAAATCCCCCTCGTTCTCGCGATCCTCGTGGTCGACGACGATGACCACGCCTCCCGCGTTGAGGGCCTGAATCGCTTCATCGACGGTCGAGAACGCATCCGACATCGCGGCTCACTCCCTGCGGCATCCGGGGCGGGACCTTGTCGTGATATTGTAGGCAATCCGATGCCGAACTTCACCCGGAGTTCTTCCCGCCGTCTCGACCCGAGCTGTCTCTCCGTCCGACAGCGCGGGACGGAACGGCCGGGCTCGCCCTGCGTTGGAGAACTGTTGGATCTTGCGTCTCGATGCCCGATCATGCTATCCCGGATAGAGTTCGAGACGCCCAAAACCCGACGGCGAGTCGCGCGACCGCCTTGAATGCACCCGGACATCGAGTCGGCGTTTCCGCCCGTCGGCATGTGTCCCCGCGCCGGAGCGACTGATGATGATTCCGAGCCGACGATTGACCGGGATCGGTGCTCCGTACACGATGGCGGCGGTTCTCGTCGCGTGCCTCGGTCTCTTACCCGATTACGGTTGGGCGCAGCTTCCCCAGGCACGCCTGGATAGCCTCTTTCCGACGGGAGGCCGGGTCGGCGAGACCATCGAGGTCCAGCTCAACGGCGCGGACCTTGAGGGCGCGGATCGGCTCTGGTTCAGCCATTCCGGGATCACGGCGCGGCATGTCGACGCCAACCGCTTCCAGGTCGCGATCGCCCCGGAGACGCCGATCGGCCAGCACGACGTGAGGGTGATCGGGACGTACGGGATCAGCAACCCGAGGACGTTCGTCGTCGGGGAACTCCCGGTTCAGGTCGAGGTCGAACCGAACGACACGCCCGACCAGGCCACCGTGATCGCCCCGAACCAGGTGGTCTACGGCCGCACCGAGAAGGCGACGGACATCGATGTCTTCGCCTTCGAGGGGAAGGCCGGTCAGCGGTTGTTGATCGACCTGGAGGCGTACCGGATCGAGAGCCGCCTGGACGGCTGGCTACGCGTGTTCGACCCCTCGGGCCGGGAAATCGCCGACAGCCAGGATGAACGGGACCTCGACCCGTTCGTTGACCTGACACCGCCGTCGGACGGGCGTTACCGGATCCAGGTCCAGGACGTGGTCTATTCGGGCTCGACCGACCACGTTTACCGGCTCGCCATCCGGGATGGGCCGTACCTGGACGCGGTCGATCCGAGGGTGGTCACTCCGGGACAGGACGTGACCCTGACGCTGTACGGGCGGAACATTGGCGGGACGGTCGAGCCGTCGACGACCGTCAACGGGCATGTCCTCGAACGGAAAGAGGTCGCGTTTCACGTCCCGGAACGGACGGGAACGGCTCGATCCACCCTCGTCGGTTCGAACTATCTGGAGGCCGTCGGCGCGGGTCGTGACGGGTTCGAGTACCGTTATCAGGGGGAAACCGGCACGTCCAACCCGATCTTTCTCGCCCTCGCGGATGGCCCGGTCGTCGCCGAGCAGGAGCCGAACGACGACCCCGAGCACGCCCGGGCGCTTGTCTTGCCCTGTGACGTCTCGGGTGTGTTTCGGGACGCCGGTGATCTCGACCGCTACCAGTTCGAGGCGAAGAAGGGGGAAACCTACTGGTTCGAGGTCCAGGCCGAGCGGATCGGTTCGCCCGCGGACCCGAACCTTATTATTCAACAGGTCGGCGACGACGGGGCCCTGAAGGACCTGGAGGCTGCGGACGACCTGCCAGCCCCTCGGAACTTCCCGATTTCCACCTCGACGGTCGACACGGCCACCCGCTGGCAAGCGCCCGCGGACGGGACGTTTCAAGTGGTGCTCAGCGATCTGTACGGCAGCCGGCGCGGGGACGTCCGGCTGGCGTATCACCTGAACATACGTAAACAACAACCCGATTTCCGGCTCTTCGTCGTCCCCATCAGCACAGACCCGCAACCGCTTGGACTTACGGTACGCGCCGGAGGGAGCCCTGGCCCTGGCGGTGTTGACGCGACTTGATGGGTTCGAGGCGCCGATTCGCGTTGAACCGATCGGCGTTCCGGACGGATTGACCATCGAACCGGTGGTCCTCGGGGCCGACCAGTTCCAGGCGCCGATCGTCGTCGGCGCCTCGAAGGACGCGGCCCCAGTCGTCGCCGAGATCGCCTTCGAGGGCCACGCGTTGTCGCCCGACCGGAAGGAGGTCTTGCGGTACGAGCCGGGCCGTAGTTCCGTGATCGTCGAGACGGGACACGAGGCCCTCCCGGTGACGGAGGTCTGGCCGTCTCCGAACAATCCCAACAACCCGTTCCACCTGACCCGTGTGACCCGCGGATTGCCCGTGGCGGTGATCGCCGAGCCGGCCCCGTTGCGGTTGTCGGTGTCCCCCGGTTCCGTGGTCGCGGGACGGAAGGCCGATTTCGAACTGACCGTCGAGATCGATCGCATCGACGGATGGGACGAACCGATTCAGATCACGGCGACCGACCTTCCCCCGAACGTCCCGGCGGCGAAGGCAACCGTCGAAAAAGGCAAAACCAGCACGACCCTCAAAATGAGCGTGCCGGAGAAAGTTTCACCGGGGCCTTATACCTTCATCCTGCGTGGCACGGCTTCCTACTCGTTCAAGAAGACGCCCGACGACAAGAAAGCCACCACGATCAACCTGACCGTGCCATCAAACCCGGTCGCGTTGACCGTTCACGAATAGCACCCGAACAGAGGACCACCCTCGATGTCGTTCCGATCGGTCCTGGCCTCTTCACTGTTGCCGTTGCTCCTGGCGGTGCCGATCGCGCACGCCGGCCAGGACAAGCCCGACGCGAAACCGACGCCCCTTGAGGTCGCCAAGGTAGAGCGCGAGAAGCCCGTGAGCTATCTGCTCGAGGTTTCCGAGATCCTCTTCGACAAGTGTATCGGCTGCCATTCGAGCGCCCTCGCCGAGAACGAGTTGAACCTGGAGGAGTTCGGCGGGTTGATGACGGGGGGCAAGTCCGGCCCGGCGATCGTGCCGGGAAAGGCCGACGAGAGCCTTTTGTTCCTGCTGGCGGCCCACCGCAAGGCGCCGGTGATGCCGCCCAAGGACGAGCCGAACGCGACGCCGATGACCCCCGAGGAACTGGGCCTGCTCAAGACCTGGATCGATGCGGGGGCCAAGGATGACACCGAGGCCATGCTGGCCGAGATGGAGGCCGATGAGAGCAAGAACAAGGCCCCGGTCCTGGGTTCGCTACCGGCGTCCGTGCAACCGATCGTGGCCGTGGACGTGACCGAGGACGGCCGCCTGGTCGCCGCGGGACGGGCGAACGTGATCTCGATTTATGAGGTCGCCACGGGCAAGGAGATCGCCCGGCTCAACGGGCACAAGGACATCATCCAGTCGCTCCGCTTCAGCCCGGACGGCCGCCGGCTTGCCTCAGGCGGGTTCCAGGTGGTCAAGCTGTGGCAGGCCCCGGAGGACGAGTCGGCGACCGAGGGCGAGACGAAGGGAGACGAGGTGCCCGGAGGACGAATCGGGCACCAACGGCTGGGTCCTGGTCCGCGAATTGACGCCCCACGTGTTTCGCGTGCTGACGCTCGACTTCAGCCCGGACGGGAAACTCCTCGCCACCGGGGGAGGCGACCCGTCGAGGAGCGGCGAAGTCAAGGTCTGGGACCTCTCCACGGGCGAGACCGTCCTCGACCTGCCCGAGTTGCACTCCGACACCGTGTTCAGCGTCCGTTTCAGCCCGGACGGGTCGAAGCTCGCGACGGGCTCCGCCGACAAGTTCGTCAAGGTCCTCAGCCTTCCCGGCGGCGAGGTCGTGGGGTCGTTCGAGGGCCATACCCACCATGTGATGGCGGTGGACTGGAAGTCGGATGGCTCGCAACTGGTCAGCGGTGGGGCGGACAACGTCCTGAAGATCTGGGACGTCGCCAAGGGAGAGCAGGTCCGTACCACGCGGCCCGCCGACAAGCAGATCACGGCGCTACGCTGGATACCGGGACAGAACGACCGTCGTCGGGCGCCTCGGGCGACCACAGCGTGCGCACCTGGAACCCGGACGACGGCCGCATCGGCCGCACCTTCAACGGTCCGGGCGACTTCGTCTTCAGTGTGGGAACGTCCCGGGATGGCAAGGTCATCGCGGCTGGTGGGGCGGACGGAGTGCTCTTTGTCTGGGACGATCAGGGCAAGGTCCTCCAGAAGTTCGAACCGCCCGTTCCTGAGGACGGCGCCAGTTCGACTTCGGCCGACGACTGATCGCGGAGGCCGGGACGACCGATGATGGTATGGGGAACCCCGGCCTCGGGGCTGCCGGGGCCGAGGATTTCCTCCTGGAACGCCCTGCGCCCCCCTTGATTCGGCGTGAAAGAGCCGATAGTGTGCGCGACGGTGACCGTTGGGAACATCGGGTCGCCGGGAGTCGTCCTCCGATGCCCGCCAACCTCCCGCCGCAGTACCACAAGGCGGAGTCCGAATACCGCCAGGCGGATCGACCGTCCGAACGACTGGAGAAACTGCGCGAAATGTTCCGTCTCCTTCCCAAGCACAAGGGGACGGAGAAGCTCCAGGCCGAGCTGAAGCAAAAGATCAGCCGGGCCCGGGCCGAGATCGAGGTCGGCACATCGACCGGCAAGAAGTCCGGCGCTCAGCCATCGCGTCCCGAGAGAGGGCGCGGGCAGGTGGTGCTGGTCGGCCCTCCCAACGTCGGCAAGAGCGCCCTGCTCGCGTCCCTGACCAACGCGCGGCCCGAGGTTGCGGCGTACCCGTTCACCACACGCGCTGCCGCAGCCGGGAATGGTGTCCTGGGAGGACACCGGGTTCCAGCTCGTCGATTTGCCGCCGATCACTCGCGATTTTCTCGAACCGTGGGTTCCCGGCATCATTCGATCGGCCGACGCGGCCCTGCTGGTCCTGGACCTGGCAGCGGACGATTCTCCCGACGAGGTCGAGGCCAGCCTGCTCGAGCTCTCGGAGTCGCATACGGAACTGGTGGTGAACTGCCGCACGATGTCGAGGATGAGGCGACCCAGCATGTCAAGACGGCGCTGATCGCGAACAAGAGCGACGCCCCGGGCGCCGAGGATCGGCTCGAGGTCGTTCGAGAATGGTTCGGGCCGCGTTACCCCATCATGGCAACCTCGGTGGAGACCGGCGAAGACCTGGAAAGTCTGGCGAAGTACGTGTACGATTTGCTTGAGGTCATCCGCATTTATACCAAAGTGCCGGGACAGGCGCTTGATCGTTCGACGCCCTTCACGATCCCTTCCGGGGGCACGGTCGAGGACCTGGCCGCTGCGATCCACCGGCGACCTAGCCGAGTCGCTGAAATTTGCGAAGCTCTGGGGCGTCGGTGTCCACGACGGCCAGACGGTGAGGCGCGATCATGTCCTACACGACGGCGACATCGTCGAGTTGCACGCATAACGGGTCCCGCGAACGCCGGTTCGCGCGTCGCGGCATGGTCGGCCCCAATTCGGCGGGAGGCGGGTGATGCACAGGGCACTGATCGTCGAAGACAACCCGGACCAGGCCAACGCTCGCCGCGCAGCTCGTCCGGATGCGCCACTACGAGCCGATCGTGGCCGCGACGCGGCGAGGATGGCCTCGCCATGGCCCGCCGACTCCAGCCCGGACCTGATCCTGCTCGACCTGATGCTGCCCGACGTCTACGGCTTCGACGTCTGCCTCCGCCTGCGCCGCGAACCGAGCACCCGGACCACCCCGATCGTCATGGTGACGGCGCTTGGCGACGACCGGAACCGCCAGACCGGGCTTCCGGGTCGGCGCCAACGCGTACGTCACGAAACCCTACGGGGCCGATGGACCTCTTCGAGGCGATCGACGCCGCCGAAGCATGGCGAGACCGTCTCGAAGCGAGCCGTCTGCAAGGGGAAATCCACGTCGAGCTCAACAGCGAGCCACGCTTGCTCCAGGACGTCAACGAGTTCCTCCTCGGCCTCTGCCGCGAGACGCCGCTGACCACCGAACAGATCGCCCAGCTGCGTCAGGCCATCATGGAGATGGGGACCAACGCCATCGAGTGGGGCAATCGCTACCGCGTCGATGAGCTGGTGCAGATCACCTACCGAGTCTTCGACGATCGGGTCGAGATCGTGGTCAAAGACCAGGGGCCCGGCTACGACCCGAAGGAGCTGGCCCACGCGGCGCAGCCCGACGACCCGATCGCTCACATGGACGTGCGTGAGAAACTCGGTCTGCGCGAGGGCGGTTTCGGTCTGCTGATCTCACGAGGGATGGTCGATGAGACTGCGTCACAACGAGAATCGGCAACGAGGTGACGCTCATCAAGCGGTTCTCACCGGACCCCCGAGAGGATGGTGCCGAGCCGTCGCCTCGGGGGGCGCCAGACCCATGAGCGACCCCTCCCAGCGTCCGCTCCTCGTGGTCGTCGATGACGAACTCGACGTGCTGCGCTCGCTCCACGACCAGTTTCGCATGGAGTACCGGGTCGAGACCTTCACGAGACCGTCGGCCGCCCTGGACTTCCTCGAGAGCAACGCCCCCGGCGTGGTCATGTCCGACCAGCGCATGCCGGACCGTTCCGGGGTCGAGTTCCTTCGGGCCGCGCAGCGAATCCGACCGGACGCCACGCGACTGCTCTTCACCGGGTATGCCGACATCCGGGCCGTCATCGATGCGATCAACGAGGGCAACGTCTTTCGATACATCACGAAACCCTGGGATTACCAGGAACTTGCGATGGTCATCCGTCAGGCCTTCGAGGTTCATGACCTGATCGTGGGCCGCCGCCGCCTGGTAGGACAGCTTCGGGAAGCCAACGCCCGCCTGGAGGAAGCCAACCGGGTCAAGTCGGCATTCATCGAGGTCGCCAGCCACGAACTCAATACGCCGGTCGCCGTCGTGCTGGGCCTGACCGAGCTCTGGAAGATGAACCAGGGACCCGACGCGACGGACGCGGAACGCTCGTGGGTCGAGCGCATCGGTCGGGCCGGACAACGACTGGCCGCGACCGTCGAGCGGATGCTGAAGCTCGTCCGGGCGGAGCAACTCGATCACACCCTGGACCTGCGGCCCACCGAGATCGGCCCCCTGGTGCGATCCGTGGTGGGCGATCTGCAGCCCTTCACCACAGCGCGAAATCAGCGGGTCGAGTTCCGCATCGATCCGGGACTGGGCTCGGCCGAGATCGATGCCGCCAAGATCGGTGACGTACTCACGAACCTTCTGGCCAACGCCATCAAGTTCACGCCCGATGGGGCCACGATCGTGGTCGAGGTTGAGCCGGCCGGAGTCGATCAGGTTCGATTTCGCGTCATCGATCGCGGCGTCGGCATCAGTGCTGCGGATCGCCGGCATCTCTTCGAGCCATTCTTCACGAGTTACGATACGCTCCACCACTCGTCAGGCGACTTCCAGTACTGCAAGCGCGGCATCGGCCTCGGTTTGCATCTGGTCAAGCGATTTGTCGAGATGCATGGCGGTCAGATCGAGGTCGTCAGTTCGCCGCAGTCCGGATCGACGTTCACATTTACGATCCCCAGACGACGGTCAATCCTCAAGACCGCCTAGGCCGCGGGTTGAAGATCCCCCTGCATCCGCGAGTCGACCGCCAAGGACACTTGACAGGATGACAGATGTCGTTTGTCGTCCAGGACTTCTGTCATCTGTTATGCCGATGGATTGGCTCGATCGGCCTACCAGACGATTGGTCGTGCTGACGGGTTCATGAGGAATCGGTGCTCTGTTCGTCCCGCCCGGTCGGGTGGTCGTCGATGTAGTTGCGCAGATAACGCAGGAACGTGGGGAGCCCTTCCTCGTCCCAACGCTTCTCGATCGCTTCCTTGAGTCGCTGGTTCTCCGCCTGGAGGTCCCGGAACTCTTGCGCATCGCGAGAGCTGGGATTGAGCGAGAGCACCTGATCGTGGGTGTTGACCGAAAGGAGATACCCGCAATCGTTCGGCCACGGCTGAATTTGAAGCTTCATGTGCGGGTATCGGGAATTCCCGAGCCGAAGCGCATGAATGGGAGGAACGCCAGGTTCGGGACGGTTCGCCAGTTCAAAGGGGGGGCGGCGAACAGAGTCGCCGCATCGATGCCTTCGGGCCAGTCGATCCGGCGATGCACCACGACCGGGGGCTCTGAGCCGTTATAGGCCAGCGCCAGGTAGATCTTGACCGCGCGACGCAGGGCGTCGAGGTCGATCCGGGGGACATCCGAGGCTGGGTTCGACACGGCGTCTGCCGCTCCCTGTACGCGTCTCTTGGTGCAGATCTCAGAAGCAAACCCCGTGCCCGTCTGCCACCGCGATGCCCTGATCCTCACGTTCCCGCACGTCCCTGGCCACGCCCTCCCAACCTGATCAATTGGGTCGGCGTCGAGAACGGGCCATCAGTCTGGTGAATTTCGATGGCTCCACCCAACCGACGTGAGCGACCACTCGAAACCGAGGGAACAACAGAGGACAGAATTTCCTGTTGGCGAAGGGACTGCCGTCATCTGTCATTCCACCGGTTGGTCCTTGCCGATCCACGATCCTTCGTGGTTCAGCCGCTACGACCAGTCGCGGCGCGTCCCTCGCTGGGCAAACGCTCCGGGTCGAACCCGGCCCGCTGCCGTAAGACCTCCATCCAGTCCGCGCTGCGACGCGCGTAGGCATCGGCCAGCACCTCGTTCTGGAGGCTCATCCGGTTTCCCTCGAAGGGGTGATACAGGCCGGCGAAGTCGACCGGTTTGGCCTCGTTGAACGCCAGGACGTAGTAGGTCGTCTTGGAAGCATTCGGCTCGACCATCAGGCCGGTATCGGGACCGAGGCGGAAATAGGCGTCGCGAAGCGCGTCACCGGCATCGGGGACTTCCCGGATCGGATTGGGGCGAGATCGATCCAGCATGGTCATGCTCATGGGATTGGGCAGCCCGGGGGCCATCCGGGAAACCGGCGCGGTGACGATCACCGATTTGTTCGCCGTCTCGGCGACCTGGTCGACATTTCCCTGAGCATCGCGAACTTTCTGAGCGAACGCGCGGGCCGCCGCTGTCGCCTTGTCGCGGGCCTGTTCCATTCGCCAGGCGAGAACCACCTGATCGCGTACCTCGTCGAGATCGGGGACGCGGGCCGGCTCATCCTTGATCTTCCAGGCCAGAAACTCTTGACCGTCGCCCGACGCCATCTGGACTGTCTCGAAGAGGCCGCGGTTGGTGCCGAAGAACTCCTCCGAGAAGGTCGTGCCGGGATCGAACGGACCACCCCCGATCGTCGCCGAGAGTATGTCCCGCCAACCCAAGTCGGTGCTCGTCGCCTGATCCGGACCAAGGGCCTGGGTGAGTTCGCGGTCCATCAGGGGCGTTCGCTCGAACGTCAGCCCTTCCTCCCGCGCCGCGGTTTCCATCACGTCTCCCGCGTTGGGAGGCACCACCGGCTTGCCGTCCTGCTCGGCGACGTCCTTGGCCTCGTAGTACTCATCGGCAAGAGGACCAATGGCTGCCTCGACCGCATCGAACTTCTCCGCGATGATGTCTTCGGCGCGTTCCCGAGCGAGGGCGTCGAGCACCTGATCGCGGACCTCCTGGAAGGGATCTCGAAGCGAGGGGGTTCGTTCCGGCTCACCCGCGAACAGGTCCTCGGGGAGTTCGGCGGGGGTGATGAAGAACCGGTCCCGGTTACGCTCGTAGTAAGGGCGGAGGTCCTCGTCACCGAGCCTGGACTCGAGGCCCTCGGCGAGGTCGTCGATGTCGGCGGACACGTACTCCACCATGACGCGCTGGGGGACCATGAAACCGGGAGTCTCGCGGGTGGGATCGGGGAGTTGCCCCTTGTACTTCTGGAAGTACGCCTCGACCTCGGCCGCGCTGGGCTGGGGGACCTCGCCAAGGTAATCCTCGACGCGGAACGGGACGAGCTTCGCCGAGATGGTTTCGTTCTGGTCCCGGTACGTCTGATAGACATCAAGGGGGGTGACGGTCGGCAAGCCAGGTAGGTTCCGGACCTGGGCCAGTCTCATCTGGTTGGCGAGTTCTTCCAGCAGTTGAAGGTCGGTGATCTCGCTGGAGAAGTTGCGCTGGTAGATTTCGT
Organism: uncultured Isosphaeraceae bacterium; assembly: GCA_963779675.1. Taxonomy (GTDB): domain Bacteria; phylum Planctomycetota; class Planctomycetia; order Isosphaerales; family Isosphaeraceae; genus CAVZZM01. The sequence goes on along the minus strand of CAVZZM010000003.1, from coordinate 455,929 downwards.
CGAATCGGGTCGTGCTCAGCCCGCTGTCAACGCTCCTCAACCAGCGGATCGCGATGTCCTTGTCGGCCGGAATGCCAAGTCGATCGGCCTCGTGCTGAAGGATCAGGGCATCGATGATGGAGGCGGTGTCCAGCCCCCCGAAGAAGAACTGGGTCTGAGCACCGAGCAGGCTCATGAAGCGGTTGGCGTGGCTCCGCTGCACGATCATGCTCTGAATGTCGTTCTGGTGGAGCGGTTTGCCATAGAGTTCGAGCCGGTTGTCCTCGATGTCCCGGAGGTACTGATCACCGGGGCCCCGGCCGAAGCGCAGCAGCGAGAAATCCAGGGTGAACGCGACCATGGCGAAGAGGGCCAGGCCGGCCATCATGGTCTTCTGGTATCGACGGAATACCGCGAACGGCATGGAGTCTGTCCTCGACTCAGCAAGGGAATCAAAGGTGTTGGTGTTGTCCTCGCAAGCGGGGGCACGGTCCGCCGCGAACCCGTCCGGAATCACCGACTGTCGAGCCCGGGGTTGGGGCCTCTCAATCGGCACCGACGGGGGCTCCCCCCCTTGACAGCCCGGCATACGCTAGCTTATTGGAAGACACGACCGTGGAACGCCGGCTCAAACCGGAGTGTACCAGGATCGGTCGCAATGGCAAAGTCTAACAGGATTACGAACCGAACGGCTTCCGGGGCCGCGCCGAGCGCGAACCCGGCAGCCGATTCCCGATAGGATTGGTCAGACGTGGCTCGAAAGACCGCAAAACCGAAATCGACCCCCAAATCGACGCCCAAATCGACTCCAGCGGCCAAGGCGGACAAGCCGGCCCGGTCGTCGACCCGGAAAACCACCACCCGTTCGACCGCCAAGAACGGGTCGAGCGGACATGCGCTGGTGATTGTCGAGAGCCCCAAGAAGGCCAAGTCCATCGGCAAGTTCCTGGGCCCCGGCTACACCGTGAAAGCCAGCATGGGGCACGTTCGCGACCTGCCGGAACGAGGCCGGAACCTCGGAATCGACGTAAATGATGGTTACAAACCGACTTATGTCGTATCGGACCGGAAGAAAAAGACCGTCGATGAGCTGAAGAAGGAAGCCGCCAAGGCAACGATCGTCTACCTGGCGACCGACCCCGACCGCGAGGGAGAGGCGATCGCCTGGCACCTCCAGCACGCGCTGGGGCTCCAGGACGACCAGGTCAGCCGCGTCCTGTTCTATGAGATCACCGAGCGGGCGGTACGTGACGCCTTCCTTCAGGTCGGGCCGATCGACCACAACAAGGTCAACGCACAGCAGGCCCGGCGCTTCCTCGACCGCTTCGTCGGCTATCAGGTCAGTCCGCTCCTCTGGAAGAAAGTGGCCCGAGGCCTGAGCGCGGGACGGGTCCAGTCGGTGGCCGTGCGGCTGATCGCCGAGCGGGAGAAGGAGATCAAGGCCTTCGTCACCGAGGAATACTGGAAGATCACCGCCACGCTGAGCCCCGCCGGCGCGACCGAGGAATCCGACCGCTTCACCGCCGAACTGGCCGAGTGGCGGGGGGCCAAGTTCGCCGCCAAGGCGGAGGTGGACGCCACGTGCCATCACCGACGCGCTGGAGAAGGCGGACTACTCCGTCTCGAAGCTGGAGAACACCAAGCGTCGCGACAAGCCCGACGCCCCGTTCAAGACCAGCACGCTCCAGCAGCAAGCGGCGATCCGACTTCGGTTCTCCGGCAAGAAGACGATGAAGATCGCCCAGGAACTTTACGAGGGCATCGATGTTGACGGCTCCGGGCCGGTCGGTCTCATCTCTTATATGAGAACGGACAGCCTGCGCGTCTCGCAGGACGCTCTCAATGGCGTCCGCGAGCTAATCACCGACCGCTACGGCGAGAAGTACCTCCCCGACACGCCGAACCTCTACGCTGCCGGCAAGATGGCGCAGGAGGCCCACGAGGCGATCCGGCCGACCGAGCTGACGCACCATCCCGACTCGATTCGCGAGCGCCTCACCCACGATCAATTCCGGCTCTACAACCTGATCTACCGACGCTTCGTCGCCAGCCAGATGACGCCGGCGCTCTTCGAGATCACCAACGTCGAGGTCCGGGGCGGCGAGGGGTTGTTCAAGTGCCAGGGGAAAATCCTGCGGTTTGACGGTTACCGTCGCGTGCTGCCCCCGGCGGGAAAGCAGGAGGACCAGCTTCTGCCCGCCATGCAAGAGGACCAGGCGCTCGACCTTCACACCCTGGCCCCCACGCAGCACTTCACCCAGCCGCCCCCGCGCTATAGCGAGGCCACCCTGATCAAGGCCCTGGAGAAGGAGAACATCGGCCGCCCCAGCACCTACGCGCCGATCATCCAGACGATCCAGGACCGCAATTACGTCGAACAGAAGGAGCGCCGGTTCCACGCGACGGCCCTCGGCATGGTCGTCACCGACCTGCTCGTCGAGCATTTCCCCAAGATCATGGACCTGAAGTTCACCGCGCAGCATGGAGGATGAACTCGACGATATCGTCACCGGCAAGGAGGACATGGTGCGGGTGCTCGACGAGTTCTACCACCCGTTCCAGGAGTCGCTCCAGGTCGCCGAGCAGCGGATGGAGCGCGTCCAGATCCCGACCGACGAGAAATGCCAGGACTGCGGCGCCCCGATGGTCATCAAGTTCGGCCGGACGGGCCAGTTCCTGGGGTGCTCCCGGTACCCGGAATGCAAGGCCACCCGGCCGATCGGCGGCGAGGCGAAGTCGGAGGCCGTCGAGACGGAGCACAAGTGCCCGAAGTGCAGCCGAACGCTCCTGCGTCGAGAGAACAAACGCGGGCCCTACCTCGCCTGCTCGGGCTACCCGGAATGCAAGGAGATCTTCAACCTCGACGAGCAGGGCAACCCGGTCCCGGCCGTGATCGAGACGGAACACAAATGCCCGAAATGCGGGAAACCCATGGCCCTACGTCGAGGCCCCCGAGGGCCGTTCCTGGGCTGCACTGGCTATCCCAAGTGTCGTAGCACCCTTCCGGCCGACGAGTACGGGGAACCCGATCAAGACGCCCGAGATCAACGTCAAGTGCGAGAAGTGCGGCGGCCCGATGGGCATCAAGCAAGGGCGTCGGGGGGCCTTCCTCGGCTGCCTGGCCTATCCCAAGTGCCGTAGCACGGCGCCGATTCCTGAAGAACTGAAGGAGCAGGTCGCCGAGTTCTCGAAGGCCATGACCCCGCCGACAACCGAAGGTGGCGTCGATCTCAAGACCATTCCGGTCGAGGAGACGTGCGATCAGTGCGGCGGCGAGATGCTGGTGCGCAAGAGTCGCCGCGGCTATTTCCTGGGCTGCAAGGGATACCCGAAGTGCCGGGGGACTCGCGAACCCAGTGAGGGAACATTACAGAAGATCCATGCCGCGACGGGAGAGAACGAGAACGCGGGTTCAAGCGCGAACTGATGGGCGTTTCGGTACACGTGTTGCATGTGAGGGTCGAGATGCGTTCGAGGGGGAGAACTGAAGCGTTCTCCTCCCGATCGCGAGTACCCGTTCGTCCTCAACCGACAAGGTGACGCTGTCGTGAAGCAACCCAACGTGGCCGTCTACGGTTCCCGATCGTGTCCGGATACGACCCGATCGACGACGCTGCTGGACTCGAAGGGGGTTCAGTATGAGTTCAAGGATGTCGATGCGCTCCCCGAGTACAACGATTACATCGCCGGCCTGAACTCGGGGAAGCGGGTCATGCCCACCATCCGGGTGGACAATGAGATCCTGATCAACCCGACGGACGACGAGTTGTCGCGGGCGATCGAGGAAGCCACCACGGAACGCGCCTGAGCCTCGGCGCGCGCTCCGTTGGTGTCGCCCCGCGAGCCCGCGTGGGATCGGATGTGTCGGCGGTTCGCGGTCAGGTTCGCCACGCGCGCGGGATCGTCAGATCGCGGATCGTCTGCGAAACGCCGTACCCTTTTTCCAGCAAGGATTTCCGGAAGACCTTGAACGCCTCGTCGGCCTGCAGGGCGGAGTTGTAGCTGAGCAAGCCGACGAACCGTTCTCCCTCGACGCGGCCCTCGGCGGAGATCGGTGGGACGCGCGATCGGGCCGCTTCAAACGCTCGCATCAGGACGTTGTGGCTGGCCGCGACGCGGTCCGGGTCGATGCGCGGCTTGGTGCTCTCATCGACTGGCCAGGCGATGTGGAGCGAACAGCTCAGATTGCGGTCCTCGGGTGCCCCGGCGAGCAATCCCAGCGGTCCCTCCAGCTCGAACCGCAGCAAGAGCATCTCCAGGCCGACCAGGCGCCCGGGTTCGGCGACCGGGTCGCGAACCCCTTGACGCGACGTGCCGTCTCGCGAGGGCGTCCGGTCGGGCCGAACTCTCGCGAACGGGTTGGGGCCAGCCTCGGCCGAGGGTCGCGAGGGCCTGTCGGCGGTCGCGTTCTGGTGCTCCCGAGCGCTGTCCTCGCGGCGCATCTCCTCGTCCGCCCTGCCCATGACACGAGCGGTGCTGAGGATCTCATACGCCCTGGTCAGAACGCGAAAGGCCCATTCCTCGCCGCCGACGTCCGGATGATACGTCTTGGATTTCGTCCGATAGGCGTTGTGAAGGTCGGCGAGTGAGGCGTTCTCCGAAACGCCGAGAACTTCTCGGGGATTGATCTGGAAGGCGTGGCTCACACCTCGGCTCTCCTTGTCAAGGGATCGGGGACCAGATTGACATTGTGGCGCGTTACGGCCCCGTTGAGGTGTCGGGGTTGTGGGTGCCCTCGGTTCGAGCCTCACGTCCAAGCGCCAGGGCGTAGGCGGTCGCATAGGTCCGGCAGTGGGAGATCGAAATCATGATATCATGAATACCGCGGGCACACGCGGCGTCCTTCGCCCCGCCCCGAACCAGGACCTTGGGCTGCCCCCCCGGCTCGTTGCGAACTTCCAGGTCCGTCCAGCAAATCCCCTTCGTCCACCCCGTGCCGATGGCCTTGAGGATCGCCTCCTTGGCGGCCCAGCGGCCCGCGAAGTGTTCCAGCGCCCGGCGTCGCGCTTGACAGTAGCGGATTTCTCGTTCCGTATAGACTCGGCGCAGAAACAACTCACCGTGCTGCGCGATCATCTTGCCAATCCGTGGACATTCAACGATATCGGTTCCGATCCCGAGGATCTGCATGGTGGACCGGTCTCCCTGATTTCCAGAGCGGGGCCTCGCCCCCACAGTCGCAACGCTCAACCCGGCCTCCCATGGTGCGGATTTCGATCAAGGAAGACCATCACGCACAGTGTACGGCCAAGAGGGGCGACGAACCAGGCGATGTGTCCGTTGAGGACGCTCTCGGCGGAGATTTGTCGTCGAACGAGGTCGTTTCGACGGCGAACCTCGGTCGATCGCTCAAGGATCCTGGATCTGCTATACTGGCATACGACTACTCCGACAGAAGGACTCGTCCACCCGATCGGCCCGCCACCAGGGACGGAATCACGATGGTGACACTCTCCGACCTCACCCCCTCACAACAGCAGGCCGTGACCCACGTGGAGGGCCCCTTGCTGGTCCTGGCCGGGGCGGGTTCCGGCAAGACGCGGGTGATCACCCGGCGAATCGCCTACTTGCTGGAGCAGGGGATCGCTGGCGAGTCGATCCTGGCCCTGACGTTCACCAACAAGGCGGCCGGCGAGATGCGAGAACGGGTGGAGGCCCTGGCGCCGCGGTCGAGGGTCTGGGTCGGGACGTTCCATGGCCTGTGCGCCCGGCTGCTTCGGCAGTATGCGCCCCCTGGTCGGGCCTGGACCGTTCGTTCACCATCTACGATCAGGGGGATCGGTTGCGGGCGATCAAGTCCGCGATGGAACGGCTGGACCTGGAAGGGATCGGGGTAACCCCAGAGCGGGTCGAGGCGGCGATCAGCCGGGCCAAGAACGACATGGTCGGGCCGAAAGCCTACGCGAACCGCGGCGATGCCGACCATGTCGGCGGCGGTTGTCGGTCGCGTGTATCCCCGTTATCAGGAATTGCTCCGGGAGGCCTCGGCCGTCGACTTCGACGACCTGCTGCTGCACCTGGTGACGATCCTCAAGGAGCACCCGAAGGTTCGCGGGCGACCCTGGATGCCCGGTTCCGTTTCGTGCTGGTCGACGAGTACCAGGACACCAACCTCGCGCAGTACGCCATCCTGCAAGCCCTCTCCGTCGACCTCCCGAACCTCTGCGTCACCGGAGACCCCGACCAGTCGATCTACGGCTGGCGGGGCGCGAACCTGAGCAACATCCTGGAGTTCGAGCACGACTATGCCGGCTGCCGGGTTGTCAAGCTCGAACGCAACTATCGAAGCACCAAGAACATCCTGCGCGTCGCCGATCATCTGATCCGGTTCAATCGGCGGCGCAAGGCGAAGGTCGCTGACGACCGAGAACCCCGACGGGACGCCGGTCGCTCTGACCGTCTACGCGACCGAGGCCGACGAGGCGGCCGGGGTCGCCGGCAAGATCCTCGAACTGGTGCGGGATGGGGGCCACGGCTTCCGCGACGTGGCCATCTTCTGCCGGGTCACGGCCCTGACCCGCCCGCTCGAGCAGGCATTTCGGGCGGCCGAAGGTCCCGTATCAGGTCATCGGTGGCGTCTCGTTCTACGAACGTCAGGAGATCAAGGACGTCGTCTCGTATCTGAACCTGCTGATGAACCCGAAGGACGACCTGGCCTTCCTGCGGGTCGTGAACACCCCCCCGCGCGGCATCGGCAAGACGACGCTCGACCGGCTGTCAGCGCGGCCCGCGAGCTGGCCTGCCGCTGCTGGCGGCGGCCCGACAGGCGGGGTCGATCTCCGGCATCAAGGACCGGGCGGCCCGTTCCCTGCGCGACTTCGTGATGCTCATGGACGAACTGGCCGCGCTTGAAGGACGACCCCGCCGAGGAGGTGATCCGCCGCCTTTTGAACCTGTCGGGATATCACGACCTGCTCGCGGGCGACTCCCGGGGCGGCGGCGAGGACCGGCTGGCGAACGTCGATGAACTGGTCTCGGCGGCGCGGCAGTTCGACGTCGAGCAACCCGGCGGCACGGTCCTGGAGTTCCTCGAACAGATCAGCCTGGCCTCGGCCGTCGACCGCTGGGAGGACGACACCGGCTCCGTGGCGCTGATGACCCTGCACGCCGCCAAGGGCCTGGAGTTCCCAGTCGTTTTCATCGTCGGGCTCGAGCAAGGTCTCCTGCCTCACGCCCGATCGGGCGAGAGCGACGCGGAACTGGAAGAGGAGCGTCGCCTGCTCTTCGTCGGCATCACCCGCGCACGTCGAGAACTGTACCTGAGCCACTGCCGGCTTCGCGAGTTCCGCGGTCAGCGAACGGCCACGATTCCCTCGTGCTTCCTCAGTGAACTTCCCGAGGAGGCGGTCCAGGAGCACGATCGTTCAGGTTACGACCCGACCCCCGCTCGTCGTCCTCGATCGAGGCGCCGGGCGCCGAACGTCCGAGTGTCTCGGGAGGGTTCCGGCTGACGACCGCGGCGGAACTGGCCGGCGTTGGCGTCGCCGATCGGCTGGCGCAGACTCTGACGGAGTTTCGCCCCGGTGTCCTCGGTCCTGCATCCCCAGTATGGCCTGGGGCGGATCGTCGCCGTCGACGGCGCCGGTCCGAATCGTAAAGGGCCGGATCGCCTTCGCCGTCGGAGATGAGCGGACGTTCGTTCTGTCCAAGACCACCGCTGAAGTTAATCGGGGCATAAGTGGACCGCGAGCATCCAAGAACGGATTCGTCAAATGCATTCTTAGTCGCCGGGAAGCCGCGACGTAATCCGAACATGGCGTCTCGGTGAATCACTCGATTGATCAAAGTGATATCCGGATGGTATGATTTAGGAAATTCCAATTTCCCTACGCGCATTTGAGTGACACGGTTGAATAGGGCGAGTGAATTGATGCCACGATTGGGCGTGAACATTGATCATGTCGCGACCCTGCGACAGGCGCGGGGAGGGCGTGAACCCGATCCCGTACGGGCGGCGGTGCTTGCCGAACTCGGAGGTGCGGATGGGATCACGATCCATCTGCGCGAGGATCGTCGGCACATTCAGGACCGCGATCTTCGGCTGCTCCGAGAAACGGTCACCACACGGTTGAACCTTGAATCCTCGATCGATCCGGCTATCATTCGCGATCGCGCTGGATGTCGGGCCCGATCAGGTCACTCTGGTGCCGGAACGACGCGAAGAGGTCACGACCGAGGGGGGCCTCGACGTTCTCTCGCATCGCGACCGCGTCGCCGAGGCGATTGGTCGCCTTCACGACGCGGGGATCGAGGTCAGTCTGTTCATTGACCCGGACGACCCGCAAGTCGACGCCGCGAAGTCACTCAGGGCACATGCCGTCGAACTCCACACGGGACGTTATGCCGACGCGATCACTGTTGTCGACCGGGCCCGGGAACTTGACGCCCTCACCCGAGCAGGGGCGCGATTCGGTTTCGTTAGGACTGGCACTACACGCCGGCCACGGCCTGAACTACGAAAACACCGCCGCGGTGGCTCGTCTGGCTCACATGGCCGAGTTGAACATCGGCCACAGCATTGTCTCGCGTGCCGTGTTCGTCGGCCTCGAACGGGCCGTCCTGGAGATGAAACATCATATCCGTGATGCCTTGCTTCAAAAAATCGCTTGAAGTGTCGCTGGATATGGCCTTCCCATGTCGTCGCGACGGGCATATAGTTAGTATACTTAGGAATTCGAGAGAGACGCCCGACCGCGACCCGTGGTGGGCAGGGAGACAGCGATGCCGTCGAAGGGTCGGATCTTTGCGGGCTGTACGGTCGCTCTGGTGACACCATTTCAGGACGGGGCCGTCGATTACGAGGCGCTCGGCCGCCTGGTTGACTGGCACGTCGAGCAGGGCACCCCGACGATCAGCCCCGTCGGCACGACCGGGGAATCTCCGACGCTCAGTCACGAGGAACATGAACGTGTGATCGCGACAGTCGTCGACCGCGCGGCCGGTCGAGCCCGGGTGCTGGCCGGCACGGGATCGAACGCGACGGCGGAAGCGGTTCGGTTGACACGGTTCGCGGCGCGTGCGGGGGCGGATGGGGCCTTGCTCGTCGCGCCGTATTACAACCGACCCACTCAGGAGGGTCTCTACGCCGCACTTCGCCCGGGTCGCGGAATCGGTTGACCTCCCTCAGATGCTCTACAACATCCCCAGTCGCACAGGCCGCAACATGGAACCGGCGACGGTCGAGCGCCTGGCGAGGCTCGGGCCGATCGTGGCCATCAAGGAAGCCAGTGGATCGCTGGATCAGGTCAGCGATCTCGTGTCCCGAACCGAACTGACCGTCGTCTCGGGCGACGACAGCCTGACGCTCCCCATGATGGCCGTCGGTGCGGAGGGGGTCGTTTCCGTCGTGGCGAACCTGGTCCCCAGGGACGTCATGGCCCTGGTCCGGGCGTTCGAAGAGGGCGACCTCGCCGGGGCGCGTCGGCTACATCATCGCCTCTTCCCTCTCTGCCGGGACCTGCTCGGGCTGGCGACGAACCCGATTCCCGTCAAGGAGGCCCTGGCATTGCTGGGGCGTGGCAACGGCGAACTGCGTCTGCCTCTGTGTCCCCTGGACGATTCGGCGCGGGCCTCCCTGCGAACCGCGCTGGAGCGATTTGGATTGCGAGCAGACACCACGACCTGAAATCGAATCGGGCGCAGCATGGCCGCTCATTCGACTTGATGTTCGAACACCACGGCGTCATGGGTTTTTGTTACCTATGCTTGTTTCTGGCATCTGTTTTGCTGGATTGATTAATGTCCGATGAGTGGGCGGGATCTTTGCTTCTCGGTCTCGGAACGTCCCAAGGCGATCGGCAAGCCCCCAGCCCTCACGATCATCCGCCGTTGTCCGACCACGGACATCGACCCTTTACGTTGGGCCAATTCCGCGCGAATGGCCCAATCATCACCACCTTGTGATCGGGCCCTTGCCCGATCTGACGTTCGTTCTTCAATGGGGTAGGAAATCAACATGCCACGCAAGACAACCACCAAGGCCTCGAACGGCACGACCGGCGGCACGCTGACCAGCATGCCACCGGTTTCCGACCAGTCGGTTCGCGACCTCGCTCAGGTCTTCAAGCTCATGAGCGACGAGACCCGGCTCCGCATCCTGCTTTACCTCGCTCAGGCGGGTGAACTCCACGTCACCGACCTTTGCAATCGGCTGGGTCAATCCCAACCCGCCGTCAGCCATCATCTGGCGCTGCTGCGCGTTTCGGGGCTGATCGAGTCGCGTCGCGAAGGCAAGCACAACTTCTACAGCGTCCGCAAGGAGCACTTCGGCGAGATGCTCACGGACCTGTTCTCCGCGACCGGCAACATCCCGAAGAGGATCAACTTCCACAACTTCACCCTGAGCCATCAGGGGTGACACCTCGGTTTCCGTGCATCGTTTGACCTGCGCGAATGACAAACCGCCCCACCAGGGTTGCGCGATCCCTGGTGGGGCGGTTCGCCTTGACCTTCCCGGCCGTTGCGGCGCAGAATGTGCTCCCGAGCGGGCCTGGGTTCCGACCACCGCACCGAGCCGTGTCGCTCCCCGGACATGGCGTTCGCCTCGCCGACGGATCGGTGAGGTGGGCTCGAACACGGGCCTTCACGTGTTGCGAGTCTTGACACGAAACACAGGCCGATCCACGGCCGACGACACGGAGACGGAACGGATGCCGAAGTCATCGCGACCGATGTGGGTGCTGAGACTCGTTCTGATCGGGGCGTCGGCCTGGGCGCTTCCCGCCCTCGGCCAGAATAGCGGCACGCCCGCCCCGAACGCGGGAGCGAGCCGATCGGCCAGCTTGCCCTCCGTGCGGATCGGCGCCATCGACATGGAAAAAGTCTTCAAGGAATACAAGAAGGTCGAGTTCACGAGCAATCAGCTCAAGGCCGATGCGACCTCCCGCCAGGGCGAACTGGCCAAGATCGGCAACCAGATGCAGCAGATCGCCAAGGAGATGGAAGGCCTTGCGCCGAACTCCAACGATTTCACCGGCAAGGAATCTCAGCTCACTGAGCTGAAGATCAAGCTGGAAACCGAGCGCGAGAAGGCACAGGCCGAGTTCGCGCGTCGAGAGGCGCAGGCCCTCGCCCAGATCTATCGCGAGATCCAGGACGTCTCGGCCGCGGTCGCCAAGGCCAACGGCATGCACTACATCGTCAAGATCTCCAACGAGCCGGTCTCGGGTGACGAGCCGAACTCGGTGATGGCCGCCATGGCGCGGTCGGTGATCTACTCCGACCCCTCGCTCGATATCAGCCCCGTGGTCGTCCAGGTTCTGAACAAGAAGTACGAGGCGACGGGCGGAGCGCCCGCCGATGCCGCCACCCAGCCCGCCTCGGCGACCCAGGCCCAGCCCGCCGCGCGACCGACGGCGGCCCCCGCTGGCGGCCGATAATCGTATCACCGCAAGGACGTTCCCGGGGAGGGCGGTTCGATCCGTGCTCCCCATCCCATCAGGATGATGGAGAGGGCATGCTCACGGCAAAGCGCCCCGAGCGCACGCTCGCTCGCGAGACAATGGTCCGGGGCATCAGCTTCCTGTCGGGGCTCGACGTGACGTTGCGGTTCCGACCGGCCGACGCCGGCGCCGGCGTCCGCTTCGTCCGCTCCGACTTACCGGGCTCGCCATTTGTCCCCGCTCATGTCCGGCACGTTCAGCCGAGGCAGCGGCGGACCACCCTGCGCCATGGCGAGGCGATCGTCGAAATGGTCGAACACGTGCTGGCCGCGCTGGCCGGCCTGCATATCGACAACTGCGATGTCGAGATCGATGGCCCGGAAACCCCCGGCTGTGACGGTTCGAGCCGGGCCTTCGTCGAGGCCCTGATCGACGCCGGCGCGGTGGAGCAGGATCGCGCTCGTGAGGTCCTCACGATCGATCGGGCGATCACCGTTCGGGAGGGTTGCTCGACGCTCACGGCCCATCCCGGCGGAAGCGATCGCCTGGTCCTCTCCTACAACCTGGATTACGGGGCGGATACGCCGATCCCGGCCCAGAGCCGCTTTGTCGACGTCACCCCGTTGAGCTTCCGGTCGGAACTGGCCGCCAGCCGGACCTTCCTCCTCGCCGCCGAGGCCGACGCTCTACGACAGGCGGGCATCGGCCGGCGCACGACCGAGGCCGATCTGTTGATCTTCGGTGCCGATGGCCCGATCAACAACGCCCTGCGCTGGGCCGACGAGTGTGTTCGCCACAAGTTGCTCGACATGGTCGGCGACCTGGCCCTCCTCGGGAAAGACCTTGTCGGTCATGTGGTCGCTCACCGTTCGGGCCACCAGCTCAACGCGGAACTCGTCCGGGCGTTGCTCCGAGCCGCCGAGGATTGTGACCGTCCATTGCTCACGCGAGCACCTGTCGATCCCGCCGTGCTCGATATCACCGACATTTTGAAAATCCTGCCGCATCGCTTCCCCTTCTTGCTCATCGACCGGGTCATCGAGCTGGTGCCCGATCAACGCGTCGTGGCGATCAAGAACGTGACGTCCAACGAACCGTTCTTCCAGGGCCACTGGCCGGACCGTCCCATCATGCCCGGAGTCCTGATCTTGGAGTCGATTGCCCAGGCCGCCGGAGTGCTCATGGGCACGCGGAGGGACAGGTTGCAACGATCCGTCCTGATCGCCTCCATCGACGACGTGAAGCTTCGACGATCGGTCGTGCCGGGGGACCAGCTCCGCATCGAGGTGGAGCACTCTCGTTCCCGAGCCCGCGCGCTGGAGTATCGCGGCAGCGCTCGGGTCGAGGGTCAACTCGCGGCCGAGGCGCGGTTCCGCTTCGTCGTCGTGGATGCCGAACAGGCCGCGTGACCGAACCACACAAGGTCGCGGGGCCCCCGGACGGTCCGTTTTTCTAAGGGCCGTCTCGTTCTCGATCGTGGAGACCGACCATGGCGTTCCAGATCGCCGATACGTCCAGTGTCGATACCCGGGCTCGACTTGGCGATGACGTCGTCGTCGGCCCCTATTGCGTGATTGGCCCGTCGGTCCAGATCGGCGCGGGAACACGTCTGATCTCGCATGTCGCCATCAACGGGCAGACGATCCTCGGCGCCCGTAACGTGATCCATCCGTTCGTGGTCCTTGGCACCGACCCGGCCGGGCAGCCGGTTCCGGGTGAACATGGCCGTCTCGAAGTGGGCGACGAGAACCTGATTTGTGAGCACGTCTCGATCGCGGCGGCTCATGGTCCCGGAGAGGGCTGGACTCGCCTGGGATGTCGGAACGTCCTGATGCCGGGCGTTCAGATCGGGCCGGGCACGACTCTCGACGATCGGATCATCGTGGGGAACAATACGGTGATCGCCGAGGAGGTCCGGGTCGGGCCCTTCGTGATGATCTCCGTGGGAGCGATGGTCCAGCGCCGGGTCACTCTGGGCTCAAGCAGTTGCCTGGGCCCTCGGACGAAGGTTCAACACGACGTTCCCCCCTTTTTCCTCGTGGATGGCGAGCCCGCGCGCGGTTCGGGGGGTCCACCTTGCAGGCCTGAAGCGCCGAGGCGTAAGCAAGTCGGCAGCGAAGGCCCTGCGTGAGGCGTACCGGCTTCTATACCGGGCACGGATGGACATCGATGCGGCGGCCGAGGTTCTCGCGTCTCACGACCATCGGACGCCGGAAGTCGACGAGTTGATCGAGTTCCTGCACGCCCAGCGTGCCGGACGTCATGGCCGCGCCCTCGAATCGTGTGGGGACGGCCGCCGCGTTCTTCCGGGAAGTCACGGAAGGGAGTCTTCATGAGCCGCTTGCGCGTCGGTGTGGTGGGTGTCGGTCATCTCGGTCGGCACCACGCTCGGGTCCTCGCGGGCATCGACGGGGTCGAACTCGTCGGCGTCGTCGATTCGCGGATCGAGCAGGCCAGGGCGGTCGCCGAGCCCCTGGGAGTGCCGGCGTTCGCCGATTATCGCAGCCTGCTGGAGATCGTCGATGCCGTCTCGGTGGCGGTGCCGACGTTCAAGCATCATGAAGTGGCCAGCGAGTTCCTGTCGCGGGGCATTCCGACCCTCGTCGAGAAGCCCCTCGCGACCTCGGCCGCCGAAGCCGAATCGTTGGTGAACCTGGCGAGGGCCCGAAACGCGATCCTCCAGGTCGGCCATATCGAGCGGTTCAACCCCGCGCTGGACGTGCTGAAATCGTTTCCACTGCGCCCGAAGTACATCAACGCGGAGCGATCGGGGACGTATACCTTTCGTTCGACCGACATCGGGGTCATCCACGACCTGATGATTCATGACCTCGACCTGTTGCTCCACCTGGTCCCGGCGCCCGTCCGCTCGGTCTCGGCGGTCGGCGTCAGTGTCTTTGGCGGTAACGAGGACGTCGCCAACGCGCGAATCGAGTTCGAGGATGGTTGCGTCGCGAACGTGACGGCCAGCCGCGCGAGTTATCAGGCGGTTCGCAAGATGCGTCTGTGGGGTGCCGAGGGCTACGCCACGCTCGACTTCGCCAGTCGCGAGGCGACCGTGGTCCGCCCGTCGGAACGGCTCCTCCGAGGAGAGCTCAACCTGGACGGTCTCGATCTCACCAAGCCCACGGAGGTCAAGAACCACATCTTCGGCACGATCCTAAGGGTCAACCAGGTTCCGGCGCCCGCACCTCGCGAGCCCCTGGCCCTCGAACTGGAAGACTTCGTGCGGGCCGTGCGCGACGGGGTTCGCCCCAGGGTGACGGGAACCGACGCGCTGCGCGCCATGCGACTGGCCGATCAGGTCTTGAGGAGCCTTGAGGGCCACCAGTGGGAGGGTCGTGCCGACGGTCCCGTTGGCCCCCATCGCGTGGACACGAGCACTCGCGAACTCAACAGTGGCTTGCCGCGACCGATGTCCTGGCGTCCTCGCGTCGCGCGCCGCGAGGTGCCGCCGACGAGCTGAACGTCAGGCGGCGAGACGTCGAAGCCCGGCAGGGAAGGCCCAAACCTCGCATTCCGTACGCGGCCACGTTGGCGCCTGGGCCTCGACTCAGTACCATAAGTCATCTTCGCACCGGCCTCGATGCCCTCGGGCTTCGTTCGGCCGGTGCTCACGCATGACGTCATGTGCTCGCCCCACGAGGAAGGTCCGATGGCTGATCAGAAAGCCAAGAAGCCCAGCGGCGACAAGGCCAAGAAGCCGACCGCCGACAAGGCCAAGAAGCCGACCAGTGACAAGCCCAAGAAGAAGGAGAAGGCGGCAACCGAGGCCCCGGTCGCCGAGGCGAAGGCGCCCGAGCCCGAGCGGAAGCCCGCCGATCCACGCCTGAAGTACATGAAGAAGTTCAAGGGTCGGTTCCTGCCGAAAGGCCCCCTCCGCGATCGCCACAAGCAGATCGTCGATCGCTGGAACGCCGGCGAGGATCACGGCGGAGTCACCCTCGACGAGGTAAAGTCGCTGTTCGAGGACTGGAGGGCGACTCGCCAGAAACCCGCCGCCGGCGCGGCCAAGGTTTGACCTCGAACGACGGGGATGGATTGGTTCCGAAGGGGGCGGCGCAAGGCGCGGCCCCTGTCATTCCGGGTCTCGTGGATCTTGTGTCGGCAACGCCCCGTCGTCGACGGCGCTGAGGTCTCCGGCTCGTAGCGTTCGGAACCCGTCCGAGCCGACCAGGGCGAGGCCGCTGGCGCCCCGATAGCGATCGTAGATGGCCTCCATCTGGTCGATGTCGTCGAACCAACCCACAACGTAGCAGGCGCCGAAGGTGTCGCCGGGACGAATCGGACGGCCGCCGATCTCTTCGATCAGGCAGACGTACCCCCGCTGGTGGCACCACGCCTCGCTGACGTCGTCGGGGTTCAGCGTCATCCCGGCCAGCCAGGGCCCCTCGCGGCCGTTCGAGAGCGTCACCTGGTAGGCGCGGATGAATCGATCCGGTCTCCGTCCCCGTGGTCCAGGTCGTTTGTAGCGATACCGGGCATCCGGCGGGAAGTTGTGGAGGAATTCCGTCGAGGGTAGGAACTCGGGATCGTTATAGCTCAGGTAGACGTGATCGAAGCCGGCCCCCTGGACGTGCTTGATGTGGCCGGGCATGTCGATCCGGAGAGCCAGGGCCGGAGATGCGTTGACGGTCGTGACCCGGTCGGACGCCAGGAACCAGCGCTCGCCTTCGGGAAAGATCAGTGTTTGCTCCCAGACCGAGCCGGCCTGGTCGTGAGGGGATACGCCTTGTTCCATCGGTAATGCTGGCGTACGGCGGTGAACCCTTCGCCGTTGATGACTTGGACCGGCAAGGATTTCGCCTGGGTGCAGATCTGGGGGCCCTCGACGTAACGCTTCGGGATGTTGCCGTGGAACGGCGTTGTTCGGCCCGAACGGGATACTGTCCCTCGGGGATGTTGCTCCGGATCGGGGGCGGGTTCCAGCAGGAAATCGACGATGTCCAGCCCGAACCCCAGATCGCGGGCGCCGGTGGCCTTGTCAAGGAGCGACGCGACCCCCGAGACGTAACCGCGCAGGGCGATCCGGCGCGACGATTCGACCACCCTTGATCTCGATGTCGTTGGGCTTGGTTCCTCCTGTTGGGATCATGGATCTCTCACCTCGGTTATCGGGCCGACCCCGGCGTGGAGGGTCGGCCCTGAGCCGACTCCCTCTCCGGGGTGCATGCGGCACCTTGAATTCCGCACTCCAGTCTGCTCGAATGGCCGGTGCTTCGGGATGTCCGCCGCCGGGCCGGAGGAGACGATCCTCGATGATCGTCGGAGTGCCCAGGGAGATCAAGGCGGACGAGTACCGGGTGGCGATGCTCCCGGTGGGGGTCGAGGAACTGATCGCCGACGGTCACCAGGTTCTCGTCGAGACGGGGGCCGGGGCCGGCAGCGGCCTGAGCGACGAGCAATACGCGAGGTCGGCGCCACGATCGTCGCCGACGCCCCGGCGATCTGGTCGCAGGCCGAGTTGGTCGTGAAGGTCAAGGAGCCTCAGCCCGAGGAATGGCCGCAGCTTGCGGCCCGGGCAGTTCCTCTTCACCTACTTCCATTTCGCCGCCGACGAACGCCTGACGCGCGCGGTCGTCGAGAGCGGCATCACGGCGATCGCGTACGAAACTCTCGAGGACGACGCGGGGCGGCTCCCCTTGCTCACGCCCATGAGCGAAGTCGCCGGTCGGATGAGCATCCAGCAAGGGGCCAAGTTTCTCGAACGCCCCCAGGAGGGCCGGGGAATCCTCCTGGCCGGCGTGCCGGGAGTGCGCCCCCGCCGAGATCGCCGTGCTGGGCGGCGGCGTCGTCGGCTCGAACGCGGCCAAGGTCGCCGCGGGGTTCGGGGCCAACGTCTACATCCTCGACATCAATCTCGACCGGCTCCGCTACCTCGACGACATCATGCCGCCGAACGTCACGACGATCTATTCCGACCGCCACACGATCCTGCACGCGATCGAGCGCGCCGACCTGGTGATCGGCGCCGTGTTGATCCCCGGTGCCCGGGCACCCCGACTGGTGCGTCGAGACGGACCTCAAGCGCATGAAGCCCGGTTCGGTGATCGTCGATGTCGCCATCGACCAGGGGGGTTGCGTCGCGACCAGCCGGCCGACGACCCACCAGGCACCGACCTACATCGTCGACGACGTCATCCACTACTGCGTCACGAACATGCCGGGGGCCGTCGGCCGCACCAGCACCTACGCCCTGTGCAACGTGACGCTTGCCCTACGTCCTCCGGTTCGCCAGGCTGGGCTGGCAGTCCGCGGCTGCAATCAGCCCCGGCGTCGCCTCGGGGGTGAACATCCACGAGGGCCACGTCACGAACCTGGCCGTCGCCGAGACCTTCGGTCTGCCCTACCATCCCTTTCGACCGTGAGTCACAGGGACGGAACTCACGACCGTCCCTCGTCTGAAGACCGCATCATCCGGACAACCTGCGGAGCCTCGCCCCGATGATCGACGAACACAACGCACGAGCACGAGCACGAACACGAGCACGAGGAGATCGATCCGGCGGAACTCGCCGACGCCCTCCAGCTCGACTCGCGCACCCAGATCTTCCTGGAGATGCGCGGCCAGAACCTGGAGTTCTCAAGATCGCCACCCAGGTGGCCGGCTTCGCCCGCGAGCATCCGCCGCTGAAGCCCGACGAACTGCGCAAGGCGATCCGCTCCATCTGGGACATCTACGCCGAGTTCTACCAGTGGGTCGACCCCGAGGAGACCGAGGAGGAGGATGAGGAGGATGAGCTGTGAGCGGCGAGGACTCACAACCCGCTTGCCCCAGATCGTTCGGGCTCAGTCGAGGCGGCCGTTGACGAGATCTCGCAGACCGTCGGCTGGTCGGGTGATGCCGCCCACGGCGTCATCCATCTGATCGACCAGACCCTCCTGCCGACCGAGTTCCTCCGGATCGAGTGTCGCGACGTGCCGCCGGTCTGGGAGGCGATCCGTTCGCTCCGGGTGCGCGGTGCGCCGGCGATCGGCATCGCGGCCGCCTACGGGGCCGTGCTCGGCGCACGCTCGGCCGGCAACACCGACGTCGAGCGGTCCGCCGGGCCTTGCGGGACGCCGGCGGACTACCTGGCGCACCAGCCGGCCCACGGCCGTCAACCTGTTCTGGGCCCTCGATCGCATGGAGCGGACTCGCCGGCGGAGTGCCGACCTCGGATGGTCTCGGCGCTCCTGAAGCGCTTGCTGGCGGAGGCCCACGCCATCGCGGACGGAGGACCGGGCGATGTGCCGGGCCATCGGTCGCTTCGGGGCCGATCTGATCGCGCTCGGGGCAGGGGATCCTGACCCACTGCAACGCCGGCGGCCTGGCCACCGCCGACTACGGCACGGCCCTGGCCGTCGTGTTCGCCGCCCAGGAGCAGGGCAAGGACGTGCGCGTGTTCGCCGACGAGACGCGCCCCTTGCTCCAGGGGGCCCGGCTGACCGCCTGGGAACTCGCCAGGCGCGGCATCCCGGCCACGCTCATCTGCGACAACATGGCCGCCCAGGTCATGAAGGAGGGCAAGGTCGACCTCGTCGTCGTCGGGGCCGACCGGATCGCCGCCAACGGCGACACCGCCAACAAGATCGGCACCTACGGCGTCGCCCTGCTGGCCAAGGCCCACGGCATCCCGTTTTACGTCGCCGCGCCGTCGAGCACGTTCGACCTGGCGCTTGCCGACGGAGACGCGATCCCCATCGAGCAGCGCGACCCCGGGAGATCACCCACGGCTTCGGCCGACAGACCGCTCCGGAAGGCATCGGCGGTTACAACCCGCCTTCGACGTGACGCCCGCCCGCTGATCGCCGGCATCATCACGGAAAAGGGACTGATCCGTCCCGTCAACACGGAAACGATCCGGGCAACCTTTTCGGCTCGTTGACAGCCGTCAGCCACGGCCCCGACGCTCCGAGAGGGTGCAGCGAGCTCGATCCAGCGCTCTCGTAGGGTGGCCGTGACGAACAAGGCGGATGCCTTCCCGTCCATACGGACCGAAGCCCGGGAGGGAAGCACGTGTGCCTCCCGGGCCCGGGCATTCTGTTGTCTCAGGTCAGACATGTCGAGTGGAACGACGATCCGCCCTTGGCGATCATTCGGCGATGTGGCCGTGCGGCAGGATGTAGCCGAGCGTCAGAGCTTCTCGATGATCGAGTCGACGCACTCCTGGACGCGACTGCTTGCTGGTGTCGAGGGTGACCTCGGGGTTCTCCGGGGCCTCGTACGGGTCGTCGACGCCGGTGAAGCCCATCGGCTTGCCCTGGGCGACCGCGGCGCGGGCCTTGGCGTACATGCCCTTGACGTCGCGCTTCTCGCAGACGTCGAGCGGGGTGTCGCAGAAGACCTCGACGAAGTTCCCCTTGGACATCTTCCGGGCCTCGTCGCGGACGGAGCGGTACGGGCTGATGACCGAGCAGAGCGTCGTGCCGCCGTGCTGGGCGACCATGCCGGCGACGTAGCCGACGCGGCGGATGTTGGTGTCGCGGTCTTCCTTGCTGAAGCCGAGGCCCTTCGAGAGGTGGGTGCGGATCTCGTCGCCGTCGAGCAGCGAGCCGTTGCGGCCGTACTCGGCCAGCCGCTCGATCAGGGCGTGGGCGACGGTGCTCTTGCCCGAGCCGGACAGGCCGGTGAACCAGATCGTCAGGCCCTGGCGGAACTTCGGCGGGTTGGTCTCGTTGAGGATCTCGGCGACGGCCGGGCGGCTGAACCACTCGGGGAGCTGAAGGCCCTTGGCGAGGTACTTGTCGCGGACCTCGGTCCCGGAGATGTTGGCCGTCTTGACGTCCTTCGGCACCTCGTCGACGGGGGAGTAGCGGTCCTCGTCGGGCAGGTAGACCATCATCTTGAAGTCGACCATCTGCCATGCCGATCTCGTCCGGCGTGCTTCTGCATCGACTCCTGGGCGTCGTAAGGGCCGTAGAACGGCTTGCCCGGCGCTGTCGTTGCCGGGCCCGGCGTGGTCGCGGCCGACGATGAAGTGCGTGCAGCCGTAGTTGCGGCGGATGATCGCGTGCAGCAGGACCTCGCGTGGACCGGCCATGCGCATGGCCAGGGGCAGCAGGCTCAGGACGACCGAGCCGGGCTCGTAGTAGTTGTCGACCAGGGCCCGGTAGCAGCGGACGCGGGTGTAGTGGTCGACGTCGCCGGGCTTGGTGACGCCGACGACCGGGTGGATCAGCAGCCCGCCGCCGATCTGCTCGGCGGCCCGCTTGGTCAGCTCCTCGTGGGCGCGGTGCAGGGGGTTGCGGGTCTGGAAGGCGACGATCTTGGACCAGCCGAGCGAGTTCGAAGTGGCTCGCGCAGCTCTTCCGGCGTGCTGCTGCAGGTCGACGAAGTCGTAGTGCGGCGGGACCCGGATGACCTCGAGCCGACCGGAGGCGTAGTGGTCCGGGATGCGATCGAGATAGGCGACGGCCGGGTGCTTGCGGTCGGTCGTCCCGTAGGCGCCGCGGGCCTCGGCTTCCTTGTCGAACTGGTAGATTTCCTCGATGTGGAGGAACGCGAGCGAGTTGCCGTAGACGTCGCGCAGGGCGAGGGTCTTGCCCTCGGCGATCCCGTCGCCGGGCGTCACCGGCAGGGTGACGGGCAGGGGCCAGAGCGTGCCGTCGCCCAGCCGGCCCTCGGCGACGACGCGCTCGTAGTCGGCCTTGCCCAGGAAGCTCCGCAGGGGCGAGAAGCCGCCGACGGCCAGCAGTTCGAGGTCGCACAGGCCGCGCTCGTCGAGCGTCAGGCTGGCGAAGTCCTTGGCGGTCGCCTTCATCTCGGCGGCGCGGGCGTCATCGACCAACAGGTTCACCAGCTCGCCACCGTAGGGCGAGTTCAACCTTTCCGGCCCCGAGGACGTCGCGGTAGAAATCGTCGTTCTCCTTTTCAGTTCCAAGGGTTTATGCGGAAATCGATGGGCACGAGGCTCATGCTGGCTGGTCGCATCGAAAACCGTCAAGATCGCCTTCGCCCGTCGGTGAGTCGGTCCGGTCGGCCAGAGGACCGCAGGCGATCACGGCCGGGAGTCAGATCACCCATTCTCGCGGGGCCGAGCGGGCGATCAGGCCCGCGAGCGTCGTCCGTTCCAGCACGCGCCGTTCGGCCTGGTGGACCTCTTTCCAGACGTCCATCAAGGCGTGGGCGGCGGGGCCGTGGGCCTCCCGACAGCTGGGGCGGCTCGGAGGGACCATCGATGGCAGCCAGGACCTCGGCCAGCGTGATCGCTCCGCCGCCCGGGCCAGGCGGTAGCCCCCGGCGCGCCCCGTGTGCTCACCACCAGGCCGGACCCTTCATTGGAGGAGGATCTGCACCAGGTAACGCTCGGGAATTCCTTCCGACTCGGCGATCTCCCGGATCCGCAAGGGGGGATCGTCCGGGCGGACCCGGGCCAGGGCAAGGGCGGCAAGGCAGGCGTACTCAGCTTTCGCGGAGATCTTCATGGGTCGGCAGGTCGTGCCAGGTTCCCTCCAGGGTTCAGAGGCAGGCCGACGCCTGCCGTGGGTCGGACCCCGGAGTGAACCGCCTGGCACGATCACAATTGGCTGCTGTCCAGGGAGTGCAGACCCGCATTCGGTCTTCGCCTGGCCGGCCCAGCGCCCGGCGCGTTCGTCGGTCTCGCCGGGCGCGACGGCCCGGGTGCAGGGCCAGCAACCGATCGAGGGATACCCGCGATCGTGCAACGGGTTGTAGGGGACATCGTGGGCCACGATGAACGCCCAGACGTCGCGGCGGGTCCATCGGAGCAGCGGGTTGACCTTCACCAGGTTGAACTTCTTGTCCCAGCCCACGACGTCCGCCCGAGCCCGGTGGGCGGACTGCTCGGCGCGGATCGAGCTGATCCAGGCGTCATAGCCCTCGACCGCGCGTCGCAGCGGTACCAGCTTGCGATCATGGCAGCAACGATCCGGGTCGTGCGTGTACACCGGACCGCCATTCGCCGCCTCGTACTCGGCGATCGTCGTCTCGGCCCGGACCATCTCGACCTCGATCCCGTAACGCTCGGCGATGCGGTCGCGAAGCTGGAGCGTCTCGGGGAACTGATAGCCCGTGTCGAGATTGAAGACCCGCACCCGCGGCTCGATCTGGGAGAGCAGGTGGAGAATCACGCACCCTTCCGGGCCAAACGCCGTCGCCATCGTCAGCCGAGTGGCAAACGTCTCGACCGCCCACCGCAGGATCTCCTCGGCGGTGCCGCTTTCAAGACGTCGATTCGCCTCGGCCAGGTCGACCGAGTCGTCGGGGCCGTTGTCATGTGACCGTCTCCTCTCACCGATCCGCGCTTGCGAAGTCGCTTCGGGGGAACGCCGCAATGGTACATATCGTGCCGATCAAAGTCAACATTGAGGCGTCGCGGACCACGAGCGAGAAAAATCAGGCTGAACCGAGGAGCGTGTTGAGGCGAGCACGGCCATTGGCCTGATCGACGGCCGTGCCGGATGATCGAGCCCCGCATGGCCAGCGGCCCGGTCCAGGCTCCCGATCTGTCACGCAAGAAAGGGTTTCTGGAATGGACCGCTGATCAGCCGGAATTCCTTGAGAGGATCGGAGCACGACAATACGGCGGGATCGGGCAGAGGGGCGGGGTTTTCTTCCTTCGCTTTCGGTTGTTTCGGATCGGCTTGGCCCTGGAGAGGACGAGGGTCACCGGCGTTCCGATGGGCGGAATCCGATCGGTGAAGGCCATGAAGGAGCGGGCGGAGTCGTCGGCGGAGCTGGCGAACGGGACGTCCAGGATCGCGCTCATGAAGTTCGAGACGGTGATGAGGTCCCCCGAGTCGGCGGCATAGAGCATCTTGCCGGTCTCGGGATGCGGAAAGAGACTGCTGCCGGCGAACACCCAGTGGCGGCGAGCGTCTTGTCGGAATCGTCGCGCTTGACCCACCGCCGGGCATCAGTGCGCTTCGGCTGCCCCTCGGGGTCGATCCAGACGGCCTCGATGGCGATCGGCGTACCCGCGGGGGGGCTGAAGTCCGGCACGAACTGGACCGGCGTGGCCGACCTCGGCGCCGGTCAGCAGCAGTCGCGGCGTGGATCAGTCGGGGCGGGGCCTCGGTGACCAGGATCGACTCGTGCTCCTTCGTGTTCTTCGCGCAGAGCAGGTGCTCCAGGTAGCCGTCGCGCAGGCAGACCCGCGTCCGCAGGATCAGCCGTCTTGCCGCCGGGTCGAACCAGAGATCTTTACCGAGTTTCTTCCAGGCCGGGTCCGGCTGGAACTCGTCCGTCGCCGGGACGGGAGCGGTGGTCTGCCCCGGGTTTGGACGGTGGTTCCTGAAGGACGGGAAGCAACAGGATCGCGGCAGCGACGAATGGGACGACATCTGAGGCCTCCGACTGTTGGGGCGACTCTCGATTTGGAGCGTCTACTGTATTGAGACGGGTCGAGGGATTTCGGATGGCATCGCCCACTGAAGCCACCCACCCGGGCAGCCGTCAACCCCGTCACACTAACGGATCAAGCCGAGGCGCACGAAAAGACCGCCGGGGGCATGGTATGCCTCCGGCGGCCGGTCGCGTGGGCGGTTGGGAAGTTGCGGGAACGTCGTGGTCGGCCCCGGACGACCCGCGCTGGTCGGCCCGGGGCCGCGGGATCGGCGGTCGCCGGCCGGCGCCGCCGCTCGCGAGTCCGGCCCGCGTGCTCAGAAGGCCACGTTCTGCACGGCCGGGATGCCGAGCCGCTCTTCCTCCTCCTCGAGGATGATGATGCGGGGCGTGACCATCAGCATCAGGCTGTCGGTCGTCCGGCCGATGCCGATGTTGCGGAACAGGCGGTTGATCAGCGGGGTCTTCGCCAGGATCGGCACGCCGAACTCCCGACGCTCCTCGCGGAGCCGCTTCACGCCGCCCATCAGCACCGTGCCGCCGTCGGGGACGGTCACGGTCGTCGAGACCTGGGTCAGCGAGAACACCGGCAGCTGAATCTGGGTCTGGATGCCGGTCGCCTGACCGCCCAGGCCGCCACCGCCGACCGCCGCGGAGGTCGTGAAGGTGTCGAACTGGACCAGGGTCTGGAAGACCGGCGACAGCGTCAGCCGCACGTAACGGCGGTCGGCCGAGACGACCGGCGTGACGAAGAGCTGCACGCCGTCCGGGAAGCCGGAGACCTGGGGCTGGAAGGCCACCGCACCGGCACCGACCACCGGGGTCACCGACTGCGACGAAGTTCCGCTGCGTGAAGTTGAACACGCGACGCCGGGGCACCGTTGAAGGTCGTGACCTTCGGGGCCTGGACCAGGTTCGACCGGACGTCGCCCTGGACGGCGGTCAGGAACAGGTAGACCTCCAGGTCGCTGAGGAACGCCAGGCCGAGCGTCGCACCGACGTTCGACGACAGGGCGTTGAAGGGCGTGATCGCTCTGGGCACTGCTCTGGAGGAACGGGATCATCAGGTTCTGGGTGAAGTTCGGGCTCGAGATCGAGTTCGTGGGGCCGCCTGTCCCCACGACCAGCGGCTGCTCGCCGCCGTAGGCGTGGTCGCGGGCCGGGTTGATGCAGGTACGGGAGCCACCGCCGCCGTGCCGGTCCGTCCGCCCGTGCCGCCACCGCCGCGGGGTGGGATCATCGGGGACTGCCGCCGGGTTCGGGATCGCGAACGAGCTCTTCGGGCCGACGATGTCGGACTGGATGCCGAAGTCGAAGTCGACGCCGATCTGCTCGAAGAAGCTGTCGCTGACCGTGATGAACCGCACCTCGACGGAGATCTGGAGGTCCTGCAGACGGCGAAGCTGCCGAAGCAGGTCGACGATCTCGTCGTGAACCTCGGACGTGTGGCGAATGATCAGGCTGATGTTCAGGAAGAACGGCGTGATCGAACCGATAGGCTGCTCGTCCTCGAGCCCGAGACCACCGTCGCCCGCCGCCGTACCCATAACCGCCCGGGTTATAGCCCTGGTCCGGTCCACTCTGCCAGGTTCCCGGGGCAACCGAGGTCCGGATCAGCTGGATCAGGGGCTCGAAATCCTCGCGACTGAGGTTTCGCGTGCCGTAGGTCACCTGCGGAGCATTGACGAAGTTCGGCGACGCGGCGTTTGAACCCACCGCGAAGCCTTCCCCATTGGCGGTGCCACCCATGCCGGTGAGATTGACGTTCGGGTCTCCGGAGCCCAGGCTGGGGTTGGCCGGGGTGATGCCGCTGCCCGCCGGTCCCGCCTGCGGTTGGCTCTGCTGACCACGTCCGTGCGGAGAGATCACCAGGTCGCCGACCGGGTAGGCCTGGGCGTAGGTCTGGCTGCGGTCGGCCTGCGGACTGGTGATCAGCAGCACGCCCGGCTCGGTCTTGTAGGTCAGGTTCAGTGGCGAGAGCATGAGCTTCAGGGCCGTCTTCAGCGTGATGTCCTTGACCTTCAGCTTCACCGGGGAGTTTGGCGTCAAACCCTCCTCGGCCAGGGCCCGCGGGTCAACGACGATGTTCAGCCCGGTGTAGCTGGCGAGGTAGTCCATCACCGAACCGAGCGGCTGCTCGTCGGTGATCTCCAGGGTGATGTACTCGTTCAGCTTGGCCTCGACCTCGAGGGTCTTCGGGTCCTTGTGGATCGCGAGCCGCTCCGCCAGGTCGCGACGGCTTCGGGTCAGGTCGGCGAACGTCGTCGGATAGGCGATCCCCCGCGTCTGCACGCCTTCCGGGACGATCCCGGCCGCGCTGACCTCCTGCATCGCCGTGACCGCCGTCTCGTCGAGCTGATCGCGGATGTCCTTGTCGCGCTCGTAGCGGCGCATCCAGCGGATCTTGGTCGCCTGGGCGGTGGCCGCGATGTTGTTCGGATCGATCTCGGCGGCCATCTTGGCGAACTGCTCGGCCTCGGTGTAGTTGCCGTTGGCCTCGGCGTCCTTCGACTTTGTCATCAGCTCGCCGACCTGAGCCTTCTTGGCCTTGTCGGCCTCGAGGATCCGCAGCCGCTTCTGTTCGATCTCCTCGCGATAGGACTTGTCCTTCATCTTCTCGTCGAAGACGACCTTCTCCTTCTTGGCCAGTTCGATCGCGACCTCGACACGACGGGTCATCGTCTTGGAGGCCGCTTCGTTGACCCCGGCGGCCGTGATGGACGCGAGCGTCTGGTCGAGGAGCGTGATGGCCTGGTCGGGGTCCGTCTCCAGCAGTCGTCGCGACTCCGCGACCTTCGACCCGACCTCGATATTGAGCTTCTGGGCCTGGATCGCCTCGGCGTCGTCGATGGCGGTGATGCGTTGCCCGACCCGGCAGCGTCGGCCGGCATGCGGGCCAGAAGGTCCTGGACCTTCTGCATCATCACCTCGTCCTGGTTCTCCTGAGCGGCAATCTCGCTCAGCAAGGCCCGACAGCGATCGACATCGCCCCGTCGAAGGGCGTCGAGGGCCGCCTCGTAGAGCTTCAGGGAGCCCCCCTGGGCCGACAGGGCGATCTGAGCGAGGAGGTCCTCCGCCTGGGTTTCCACGCCGAGGCCACCGTCCCGCGCCTGCTCGGCGAGTTGACGAGCCTCCGCGAAATTGCCCTGGCTCATCAGGGCCGTGGCCTGAGCGAGCATCGCCTCACCCTGATTGGCCGGGGTGTCGGGAGTCGGCGTCGGGTTCAGCTCCAGCGCGGGAACCGAGCCGGCGTCGGTTAGGGTCGTGGTCTCCACCTCGGGGCTCGGCATGGCCAGGCCGTCGTTCACGAGGGGATCGTTGCCGATCGGCGTTGCGTCCGGGCCCGTCATCTCGGCGGCCAAGGCAGGGGCCTCAGGTGCCGGTCGCGGTGCGACCGGTGGGGCCAACGACGGGCCTCCCACGACGTCCGGCTCATTGCCGATCGGCGTCAATGTCAGAGACTGTGCCGGGACCTCGGCCTGCGCGGGCTGGACCGCCGGGTCCTGAAGTTGGTTGGCGACAGCGTAGCCCTGTTCCTGAGCACGAAGCCTCTCGGATTCGAGGAACCTGGTGGCCGCGGCGTCACGCTGACCGGAGGCGAGCAGATCGTTCGCCTCGCGTTCGGCGGCCGAGCTGGCGCGATTCCCCGGCTCGCCGGGCTGCTGCTGCCGTTCGCGGATCATGGCGATGTCGTGCAGCACCGACTCGGCACGATCGGAGGTCAACGCGGGGACGACGTTCATTCGCTGGGCGGCGAGGGCTTTCTGTTCCGCCAGATCGATCTGCCCGTCGACGAGCGCGGCGCGGGCTTCCTGGATCGCGATGTTGTAGAGGTCATGCGCCGTGCCGGCGAACGAGCCCGCCTGACGCACCTCGTCACGACGGCGAACCGCGTGAACGGCGGCGACGATCTTGTCGGGGTTGTCCTCGAAGAAGCTGAAGTGGTGCCCCCACGAATTCGACCTCGAGGGCGATCGCTTCGGCCTTGTCGATCTGGCCGCTGCCCAGCAGGTTCCGGGCCTCCGCCAGTCGGTCCTTCGCCTGATGCTTGTCTCCCCGAGCGGCCGTTGTGGCCATTTTGTCCACCGGCCGCACCTTCTCAATCGACTTGGCGACCCGGTCGGGCGTGTCGTCGAAAAGCCCCCACCGGATGTTCATCGCTCGAACCTCGGCGACGAGTTGCTCGGCATCGTCGTAGCGACCCGTGGCGATCGCTTCGCGAGCTTGCCGCAGCTTCCAGCGGGCCGCGGGTTTGTCGCCGACAACGGCCTGACCACGCCCCGGCATGGCCTGAGCCGCTGAGATCGGCCAGGACGCGCCTCGGGGCTGTCCTCGTCGTCCCCGAACCCGGCACCCATGGATCGGGCCTGCTCGGCCAGTCGGCGGGCCTCGTCGGCATCACCCGTGGCCATGGCCTGGCGAGCCTGCGTGACCAGGTTGGCCGCCGTG
This sequence comes from uncultured Isosphaeraceae bacterium, assembly GCA_963779675.1. GTDB lineage: Bacteria > Planctomycetota > Planctomycetia > Isosphaerales > Isosphaeraceae > CAVZZM01. The sequence goes on along the minus strand of CAVZZM010000003.1, from coordinate 427,834 downwards.
AAGTGCGCCGAATCCTGGCCCTCGGCCGGGGCTGGGGGGTTACCCAGGGCCATCTCCGGGCCAGGAGCGATCAGGCTGCCGTCGGCACTTCCGGGCTGGGTTGGCACCGGAATTCGCGCCCGGAAATCATCGAGCGTCGCTTGCTCTTCGGAAGTCAACAGGTCGCGGTAGTCGTGTCGCTGCCTGGAAATACTGGCGCCGCCTGGCATAGTCACCCTGCTCGAACAGCCACGTCCCCGCCTTGACGTATTCGGCAGGCGGAGCGGGTGGGTCCGGGCGCGCGGTCGGTGCCGTTGGAGGCGCCACGCCGTCGGGGGGTGCACCATCCGTGGCCGCGCCCCACGCGCCGAGGGTCAAGAGGATCGTGATCGTTCTGAGGCTTCCCAACGCGACCTCCTTTCGCCACTGCCGGTGCCGCCCGCCGACTTCCCTGGCGGCGGTGGTTTTCATCCTGGTCACCGGAGCGACAGACCTGAGTCCGGTGGCGCTGCAATGCCGCCACCTTCATGGTGCAGGGTGACGGCGAGATTGTCCAGCCGCTCCTGTGCTTTCGCGAACTGTCGAGGTGATGATACGGAGATGCGTTCGAGAAAGGGGGCGTGACGTGGCGGAGTCTTACCCCACCGCGCCGGGCTGGTCAACCCGAAATGCCACCGCCACCGGACCGACGCGACTGCGTCGTTATCCTTGTGATCATCTATCGGCCACAGGGACCGCTTGCGTTACCCTCAAGATCGTCGCTTTCGGGATATTCCGAGGAGTCGCTTTATCAGGCGCATTCCGAACAATCCGCAATGTCGGGTCCGGCGATCCGGGGATCTCGCTGATCCGTATCGTTCAACACTCATACCTCGACACTGGGCGATCCCGGCGGCGAAAGCTAGAATACGACCTCCTGGAACGAAGGCCCCGAACTCTCTCGGAAGCGAAAGTTCTCATGGGTGAGATGGCTATTGTCGTGAAGGACCTGCGCAAGCAGTATCCAGGTCGCGATGGTCCGGTGACCGCGGTCGACGGTCTCGATCTAACGATCCCGGTCGGCGAGTGCTTCGGTCTGCTCGGGCCGAACGGCGCGGGCAAGACGACCACGGTCGAGATCCTCGAAGGGCTCACCCGAGCCACGGCCGGCGACGTCCAGGTTCTGGGCTGCCGCTGGGGCACCGACGAGTCCCGGCTTCGAGAGCGAATCGGGGTCACGCTCCAGGAGACTCGCTTTCCGGAGAAGTCTACCGTCCGCGAGACGGCCCGCCTCTTTCGGAGCTTTTATCGCAGCGGCATCACGCCCGAGGAGGCGTTGGCGAGGGTGGCGCTCGATTCCAAAGCCAATGCCTATGTCGAGACGCTCTCGGGCGGCCAGCAACGGCGGCTGGCGGTTGCCGTGGCCCTTGTCGGCGACCCGGAACTGATCTTTCTGGACGAGCCCACGACCGGCCTGGACCCCCAATCTCGTCGTCAATTGTGGGACGTCATCCGGGAACTTCAGGGGCGTGGGCGAACGATCGTCCTGACCACGCACTACATGGATGAAGCCGAGCGACTCTGCGACCGCGTCGGGATCGTCGACCACGGTCGACTCATTGCGCTGGGGACCCCAGCCGAACTGATCTCGCGGCTCGGCGGAGAGCATGTGGTCGAGTTCGCGCTGTCAGCGGGGCCGGTTGCGTTGCCGGAAGCCGTGGCGTTTGCCGACCTGCCGACGGTTCTGTCGTCGCGCGAGGAGGGGGACGGCTATGCCCTGACCGTCGGCGAGCCCCACTCGGCGATCCCCGCCTTGCTCGATCGGCTCGAGGACCAGAACTTTACACTCGCGCGTTTGACCACCCGCCAGGTCAGCCTTGAGGACGTGTTCGTCTCGTTGACGGGGCGTCACCTGCGAGACAACGACGCGGAGGCCCCATCGGGACGCGCCGTGACGGGCCGTCGAGGTCGTCGTCAAGCTCGCTCCTCATGACGGGCATCGCCGCTGGATTTGACCCTGCATAAAGACGAATGCCGATCGAGTTCGGCTGGCCGAACCAATCTGTCCCGGGAATGGCCTGAATGACATCGTACAATTCCCTTGTCGAACTCTATGCAACCCGCATCCGCGAATTCTTTCGACAGCCCGCGCGGCTCTTCTGGGTTTACGGGTTCCCGACTGTACTGGCGATCGGCCTGGGGCTCGCCTTTCGGAGTCGACCCGTCGAAACGATCGCGGTGACGATTGTTGACAACGCCTCGGCGGCACCCCTCATCTCCGCGCTCGCCAGCAATTCCGACGCGACGAACACGCGCACCGGCCCGTGCTGGAGGTCGTCACGCTGCCCGAAGCCGAGGCTTTCCGCCAGTTGCGGGTCGGGAAGGCCCCGCTGGTGATCGTGCCGTCGGACGTTGGCGTGACCTACCGTTATGATCCCACGAAGCCCGAGGCGCTCGCGGCTCGGGTCGCGGTCGATGACGCGATCCAGCGGGCGCTCGGCCGAGTCGATGTGGTCGCGACGACCGACGAACTGGTCGAGGAGCCAGGATCGCGTTATATCGACTTCCTCATCCCGGGCCTCATCGGTTTGAACACCATGGGAGGAGGGTTGTGGGGCATTGGCTTCCTGCTGGTGAACTTCCGGATCGCCAAGCTGCTGAAACGATTCATGGCGACCCCGATGCCCCGACGGAACTTCCTGTTCGCGCTGATGGGCGCCCGGTTGACGTTCCTCATCCCGGACGTCGCGGTGCTTCTGGTGCTGGGCGTCTTTCTGTTCGGGATGCCGATCCGGGGCAGCCTGTTCCTGGTGGCGCTCATCGAGATCGTCGGTGCGTTAGCGTTCGCCGGGGTGGGAATGCTGGTCGCCAGCCGGGCGACAACCACCGAGACGATCAGCGGACTGATGAACCTGGTCATGCTGCCGATGTGGCTGCTGTCGGGGGTCTTCTTCTCGTACGAACGCTTCCCCGAGGCGATTCATCCCCTGATCGAAGCCTTACCCTTGACCCAATTGCTCAATGCTCTTCGGGCCGTGATTCTCGAAGGGGCCGGCCTCGCCGACGTCACCGTCTCGCTGTTGATCCTGGCCGCCTGGGCGGTCGTCACGTTCGTCGTCGCGCTCCGGATCTTCCGCTGGGATTGAGGGCCGAACGAACGTCGGGCGCCGAACACGGCGCCGAGGTCTCGACGCCAATGCCGAGTGGGAAGGCCCCCCGCCTCCAACGCCGGGACCTCGACCTCATCGATCAGATGACCCAGAAAGGTCGCCTTGGCCAGCAACTCCACGTCGCTGAAATCCGTGAGGGATTGCAGCGGGATCGCGTCCAGCGCGGCGCGGCGATGAAGTCGGCAAGGACTGTGAACGTCGCGAACCGGGACCGCGAACAATCCTCGCCACAACAGGCCACGCAGGCGAACCGACAGCCGTTGAACCGGCCCTTTGGGGCGTCGGCCGATGACGTGATCGCAATGGTCGATGGCCTCGAACAACGGGGCGACGTGGGCCTCGGTCCACGCTTCGAGTGCCGAGGTCACGAGCACCAGCGGTTGGTTCGACGCCTGGTATCCGTGCTCGATGGCACGTCCCACGCCCTGGGAGGGATCGAGCGTGACGATGTGGCACTCGACCTCGCGGCCCCGTCGGGAAACGAGTGTTCGCAAGCTCTCGACGACGATCGCCGACTCCTCGGGGTGCCCCGCGTCGAGGACAATCACACACACGCCCGCCTTCGGCATGGGCTCACGACGAAAGTGCGCCTCGAACGGGTCGTCGGTTTCTCCAGGTTCTGGAGCGTCTGTCGAGTGCATTCGTGAATCGTTCTCGTGTTGCGCCATCAACCGGATGCAAGCCAGTCGTTGATGGACTGGCGAAACGCCTGCTGGAGACCGCGACTGATGGGCCCGGGACGGCCATCGGCAACCTGCTGGTCATCGATGCGAACCACCGGCAGGACCTCGATCGTCGTTCCCACCAGCATGACCTCGTCCATCGCCCGAAGCTCGTCGAGCGTGACCCGACTGGAATCGAATGGGATCGCGGCATCGCGGGCAAGCTGCAAGACCCGCCCTCGCGTCGTGCCCGGCAAGATGATGTTACCTTCGGGTGTCCCGCCCAGATGGCCGTTTCGGGCCCAGAGCACGGAGGAGTGGGTTGCCTCCGTGACCACTCCGTTCTCATCCACCAGCACGGCTTCGAGACAGCCCGACTTGCGGGCGGCTTCGCTCGCGAGAACGTTCGCGAGCAAGTTCACCGACTTGATATCACAGCGGCCCCAACGCTGATCGGCCTGGCTGATCACGCCGACACCTTCGAGACGCCGCTGGGCGGTGGCCGTGTCGTCGTACTCCCGGACGACGATCACCTCGGTGGGAGGAACCTCCGGGTCCGGGAAGGCGTGGTGACGAGGGGCAACTCCGCGAGTCAACTGGACGTAAACGGTTCCTTCCCGGACCCCGCTGGCGTCGATCGTCCGGCGGATTCGGTCCGCAAGGCGATCCATGTCGACCCGGGGGAACTGCAGCTCGTCGAGGCTGCGACGAAGCCGCGCGGTGTGGGCCTCTTCGAGCCAGGAGCGTCCTTGATAGAGCCGGTAGACCTCGTAGACCGCGTCACCGAAGAGGAACCCTCGATCCCATATCGGCACCCGAGCCTCGTGGACAGGCAGGATCTCGCCATTCAGGCAGGCCAGAGCTTCCATCAGTGCAATCGCCTCGGGTGGTCGGGTCGAGATCGGGTGACAGCGAGCAGGAATGGCTAAGATACACCCTCTCGGCAGATGGTGGCAATGAGCGTGCCACGCCGCGGACAATGACGGTGATGTTCCCACGGTCGAGGGATCGCGATGGTGCGCCCCATCTCATCATGGAAGTGCAGAAACCTTCAACGCGACGAGGCCTCCCACCGTGTGACCGGTGGAAGGCCTCGAAACTCGGGTTGGGCCAGTCTCGTTCAGGACTGAAGTTGTCAGCGAGTCGAGCCAGGGGTCGACAGGCTGGCGGCCGCGTCGGTCGAGAGCATCCGGTCAAGGTATCGCTTGACCTCGTCCGCGCTGCGAAGGTTGCGGTTCAGGACTTTCCCGTCCTTGTCGACCAGGAACATCGTCGGCAGCGAGATGACGCCGAACTCGTCGGCGAGGCGGCTGTCCATCCCGCCCGGCTCGTAAATCTGTGCCCAGGGCAGGGGGTTGTCCTTGAGGAACGCATCCAGGGTCGATTTGTCGTTGTCGAGGTTCACGCCAATGATCTCGAAGCCCTTGGGCTTGAACTCGTTGTAAACCTTGACGAGTTCGGGAAGGTCGTTACGAACCGGGTCGGCCGTCGTGGTCCAGAAGGCGACGAGGAGGGTCTTGCCACGAGCCTCGTCCGCGTTGACCGAGTTCCCTGAGACGCCCGTGCCCGCCATTTCGATCGTCTTGCCGACGAGGTCGAGCCGTCTCAACGCGCCCGAGGCTTTCTTGCCGGGCGCGGTGTCGGGGTAGTCGCTGGCCAACCGTTCGTAGTAGGTCCGCGCCTTCTCCTCCTCGGCATTGAACTCGTTGATGCTGGCGAGCTGGAAGAGAACGTCCGCGGATTCCTCGGCCTTCGAGTACTTGGAGAGGAACGATTCGAGCTTGTCCACGAACTCCTTCTGAACCTTGAGGTAGTCGGCCCCGGGCTGGTCCGCCGCCAGGGCGAAATCCGCCAGGACCTTGCGATAGGCGGCGTAGGAGGAGATGGCGCCCGACGACGTGGCGTACTGGTCGAGAACCTTGGCCGCGGCCGGATACATGCCTGTCTGATAGGCGGCGGCGAGGCTGTCCACCGCCTGTCGGGTGAAATTCAGCTTCTCCTCCGGCGTGGCCGCGGCGCTGATCGCATCTCGGAGCAGATTGACCCTGGCGACATGAAACTCGGCGACGACCTGTTTGCTGCCGTCGGGGCCTGGCACCTTGTTGTCGTGCTCGGCCAGCTTCTCCTTGGCGGCCGCCAGTTCGGGCGAGTCGTTGGCAGTGGCCATCTCGCCTCCCGCGTCCTCACGATAGATCGCGGATCGCAGGCCCGCCTCGGCAACGATGGCCGACGGTTGCTTCGGGTTGATCGGCTCGGGAAGGCTGGCGAACTTCCAGATGTCCTCGACGCGAACCAGATCACTCGCCTGGAGATACGCCATCTCCATCGGGTCCCCCTGGCCCCCGGCCTGGGACGCGAAGATGAACGCGTTCTCGTAGAGGACCAGGTCCTTGTTGAGTCCGGCATCCGCCGGGATGACGTGGGGCAGCATCCCGTCGAACCGGGACCAGACGGTGGCCCCATCCCATCCGATCAGTTTCTTCCGCATGGCCTCGATCGAGTCCTTGCGTCCGGTCGCGGAGGACCTGGCCGACTCGACCACCGGCTTCGGGAGCCCGATTGTGGTGAGTTCTTCCGGCGTCGCCATCACGGTCTCGATGAGCTGGGCGTTCCCGGTCACGAGACCATGCACGAGAACCTTGCTGGCCTCCTCCGCTGAGATGCGCGTCCAGCGGGCAATGCGGTTGTCCTTGATCTCCGCGATCCGGGTCCCGCCGGTGTTCAGCCAACGGCACTCGTCGAGGATGCCGTCCTCGTTGTGGTCGAGTTCGCGATAGACTTCGAAGCCGTCCTTGTAATAGCTCCAGCGGTCGAGGCGGGTCTTGCCCTCGGCGTCCTTCTTGCCGTTGGTGTCCGCGAACATCCGCAGGATGCGCCCCTGGCCGTCTCGAAGGACGTACGCGAACGGAGAGTCCTTTGTGCTGATCGTCTCGACCTTGCAGGCCTCGATGGCCGCCTTGTCGGCTGGCGTGTCGTAGTCGACCGCCATGTCCTTCTGCATGGGACGGAAATTATCGAGCAGAACGGACGGATCAGCCTGAGCGTTCGCGATCGCTGGAGCGACCAGCCCCAGCATTCCCGCTGCCGCCAGTGCGAATCGATGAGCCCGCATTGAGATCTCCTCCAGTCCTCACCTGGCCAGGGCTCCGCCCCGACCCTCTCGCCCGCCCCGAGGGGGGACGGGCTCAACCGGGATCGGCCGAGAGTTCGATTACGACGTTCACCTGCGGCCAACCACTTCTTGACCTGCTCGTTCTGCAGGTTTTACAAGCGAGGGCCGCCGGATCGCGAAAATTCTTCAAATCGGGATGAGAGTCAATGGCCTTACGATCGCCTGCACCGCTAACATCGGCCAGGCCAAGGCGGTCGCTACAGCCAGCCTTTCGGCACGAACCCGAATCCGGGCACGGATACGAAGGCGTCGCCGTTCTGATGACCCAGGCAAAGTGCGTGCCGCCTCCTGTCTTCCAGTGAGACATCTCGTCGGTGGCCTCAAGCCCGGTGGAGGATCGCACCGATACTCGGTGAGTATCGAGCAACGCGCGCCGCGGACAATGACCGAGGACCGCGCGGTTGGATCGAGCACGCCTCGGCGTTCGCTGGCTGAATGAGGAGGAGACGGCGCATGGATCGGTTCAGGACCTCGCGATCGAGCGACGACGTGCTCGCAACGGGTCGCGGTGACGACTTCATTCTCCCGAGCCGTGGGGCTGCGCTCACGCGTTGTCTGGATGGGCTTGTCGATGGTCCCATCCTGATCACCGGAGACGCGGGGATCGGAAAGAGCTGGCTTGCCGGCCGGGTTGCCGCGGTGTCGACTCGGACCAGACGGTGGATCTCGGTCGATCTGGCCCCGTCCATTGGTCCGGAGTCGCTGATCCGGACGATCGGGCACCGTCTGGGGCTGGAGGCGACAAGCGCTGATCGACTGACTCTCGGCGACGCCCTGGCGGACGAATCCGCAGATGGCCGACACTGGGGCTTGATCCTTGATGAGGCCCATCTGGCAACCGTCGAGGTTCTCGAGGAAGTGCGTGTTCTTTCCAATCGATTGGGGCGAGCCGATGGGTTCGCCGCGATCGTGATCGTCGGTCAGACCCTCCTGAGACGTCGGCTCTCCACCCGACCACTCTCCGGGCTCTCAGCGCGGATCGCCGCTCGTGTCCAGCTCTCCCCGATTGACGCGGACGAGGCGGGGGTTCTGGTCGATCGGGTCACTCCGGGGAGGGCGATCGACTCGTTGTCCCTGGAACGTTGTCATCGAGACGCTTCGGGCAATCCAGGGCGATTGCTGGTTCTGGCCGCACTCCACAGCGACCCGACCCCGGGCCCACTCTCCCCTCCAGCGAGCCGACGGCTCTCAACGAGCACGTGGGTCGCTCCTCAACCTGAGCCGAGGGTGGAGGCCAAGCTCGATCCCGACCCAGCCGAGAGTTCATCCCCCGACACAACCTCGGGTTCAACGTCCTCGGAACCGACCGCGATGGACCTTCTCGAGCCGGGAACAGTGGACGCCACCCCCTTCGTTCCATTTCAACTGAGAAACCCACTCACGTCAGGGGGGCTGCCCGACGACGTCGGGGAGGGGATCATCGAGGTCGGCTGGCAGGGGGACGAGGATGAGCCTGATGACGATGACGAGCCTACGGATGAGCCTGCCCACGACGACGTGATCTCCGAGGAGGCCGCGATCGAGAGACGTCCCGACGTGGAGTGTTGCTCCGCGACCGAACGTCTTGCCGACCATTACGCCGCGTTGCAGGCCTGGGAGGAATGGTCCCGAAACCAGGGTGGAATCCGAAGACGTGGAAATCTCGGCCGGCCCCCCAGCTCGCCAGCGCAGCGACGACGGCGCTGGAGCCCAATGAAGCCATGCCGGTTGAGACGGAAGTCGCCAGTACGGCGAGCCTTGTCTGGCCAGGAAGCAAGCCTGAGCGAGTCACCGTCCGAACGGAGGGGCAACAACAATTCGCGCCGTATAGCCAGCTCTTCTCGCGCATTCGGGAGGGTCGTGATCCGGAGAGCTGAATCGCTTGATGCGGCGTTATCAGCCGGCTCGCGGTTGCGACAAATGGCACGTCATCTTCCTGTTCATGGGGCCGACTCGGCGTCGCTCGCTCGCTCGCTGAGAAAGGCAACCATTTCGGGGTTCCGGCTATAAAGTAGCTCAGGAGACCGGTCGGGCCGTCCGGATCGAGAACGATCCGGACGGCCCGACCGGTCTCAACGTCCATTTGGGACGTCCGCACCCCAGATGTGGCTCCAGTGAGCCCCTCACCCTGGCCTGGCCTGTCGTCTCGAAACTCGACGAGTACGTCAGCCTGAGCATACGCCGGCCCTTCTCGGGGTCGCGTGAGGGCCGCTCCTCGTGATCCACTCGATGAAGTGGATCCGATACCTGAGCCTCACACGAGACGACACAGTTTGCGAGATCGCCTGAATTCGACGGATTCGATTGATGAACCCAAAGCGGATAAGCCGATGAGTTTCGTCAGTGGCTCGCGGTTACCAGCTTGGGGCCGGGGGTCGCCGCCGTTTCGAGTACGAGCAGGTGCCGTTGCGTTCCGTTCTGGTGCTCCCAGATCCCCCTTTTTTCCCGAAGAGGGGCCGCGACGGCGGTTGACCCTGTCCCGAGAACCGGCTAACGGTTCGAGGGCCGGGCGCCCGAAAAGCGGCACCTGCTCGACTCCCTCCTCACCACGCTCGACAGCGATCGTCCCGGCCGAATGGAACCTCGTCGCACACGCGCGATGTTGCGCTGGTGTTCCTGAGTGATTTGTCTCAGGCGGGTTCGCTTGGCGCTTTGCCGGATCCGGGATACATTGAGGATGGCGCGGATTCTTCCGACGCCGAATCGACGGAGAAAGGACGTCCCCGTCTCGTTGTGAGGGTTCGCTCACCGTGCCGAAATCCGATCACGAGCCGAGTGCGCAACCACGAATGGTTGTCTCGCTCGCAACGTACAACGAGGCCGGAAACCTTCGAGATCTCGTCCAGGAGATCCGGGAGCATGCCCCCCGGGCATCGATCCTGATCATTGACGACAACTCGCCGGATGGAACCGGTCAGATCGCCGACGAACTCAAGTCGACCTGCGCAGGCGTCGAGGTGATCCATCGCGCAGGCAAGCAAGGCCTGGGCACGGCGATCCTCGCCGCCATGCGATACGCAATCGATCACAAGTTCGACTATTACATTAACATGGACGCCGATTTCAGCCACCCGCCTCGGTTCCTGCCCGCGCTGATTGCCGGGATGGATCACCATGACGTGATGATCGGCTCTCGATATGTGCCGGGTGGTGGTGTCGAAGGGGAATTCAATTTCAAGCGGAAGTTCATGAGCACGGGCATCAACGTGTATGCCCGCCTGTTTCTGGGGCTTCACACGCGGGACAACAGCGGCTCATACCGTTGCTACCGGGTCTCGAAGCTGGCCGAGATCGACCCGGGTCGTGTTCGCTCGCGGGGCTACTCCTTCATGGAGGAGATCCTGTTCTGGTGCCGGCAGGTCGGTTGTCGGTTCGGTGAAACGCCCATTCTGTTCGAGAATCGGCGTAGCGGAGTTTCGAAGATCAACAAGGCCGAGGCGATCAAGGCCCTTTGGATCATCTTTTTCCTGGGCGTGCTCCGCGCCACCGGACAAGCGCAGCCTTCGGGTTCCCGTCACTCGACGGGAACGAGGAACGGACCGCACCGTTGGAAGACGTGTCGATCACGCGATCGTTGCCACGGTAGGGACGTTCACTCCGCGAGGGGTTGAGCCCCTCGCGGAGGAAGTCGACCTCAGGTGGCGAGATCTCCCCCTGTTCAGGCAGGGTCGAACTCGCGAACAGTGACGTAGATCTCCTGGCAGGTCTCGGCGATCCTGTCGCCAAGGCCCTGATGCCTGCTCTCGAGCTGAGCCGAGTACATTCCGAGGATCTTGCACAGGAAGGCCCCGTGGCCGGCATCCGTCTCCCCGGAAAGCTGCTGCAGGGCATCTTCGAGTTGATCGGCCAGGTAGAGCAAAAACTGGGCCTGGCCCTTCACTTCCGCGAGTGAGCGTGCCAGTTCCGGGGAGCCGGCTCGAGGTGGAGAGCCTGGCGGCGCGGGCTCCAGGTTCGGAGCATTCGCACTTCCCAGGAGCGTGGCGCCGCCATAAGAGCGACCCTCGTGGCTCATGCGGCGTCTCCGTTGCGGAAGGCGGCGGCCGGGATCGTGTCCGGCGCGGTGAATGACTCGAGTGCGTTGCAGAGTTCGCCCATCAAACGCATGTTCTCGCACTCGAGCGAGAGGTTCGATGTATGCATCTCGATGAGCTGTCGGAGGAAAATCCGGGTTCCGGTGTCGGATTCCTCCTCGAACCGATCAACGTCCGCCACAGCCGCACGGACGAGGTAGTCCATGAACTGGAGCTTGCCGCGGATCGAAGTGCAGAGCCGGTCGAGGTGGGCGCGCTCGGTGTCTTGTGACGGGGTGGATAGCTGCGACATCCATATCTCCCCGACCCGTGGGGTCGGTCGCTAGGAGGTCCTCTCTTCGCAGGTTCCAGCCTGCGAACCGCCAGGCATGCCGGGAAGTTCGGACCCAACCGTCCGACCGGCACAAAAGGCGTCCTGAGTACACGGCAGGGTAACGGCCCGGCGGGGTGGACGCAAGAAAAAAGCCTCTCGGAAATCGGCGGATCGACCCATCCTGGCCGAGCCTCGCGGTTTCGGGATCAAGGTTTTTGACGCTAACGGGATGCGAGGGCCCGGCGGGCCGGATACGATGCCGGCATCGGCTCGCGTCGCCGCCGGAACTGGACGTTGCCAGAAAGGGCGGCGACGTGGGTCGGACTCGGTGACCTGGATCACACGTCCGAGGGAGAATCGCTCCATGACTTTCAATCGTCGACAGATGCTCCGGACCGCCGGGGCGGGACTGCTCGTTCCGGCGACCCTCCGCGGCGCCCTCGCCTCACAAGCCCCGACCAAGCGCGTGCTCTACTTCACCAAGAGTTCCGGGTTCCAGCACTCCGTCGTGACTCGGCAGGGCGAGGAACTCGCCCACTCCGAGCGGATCCTGACCGAGATCGGCAAACTGCACGGCTTCGAGGTCGTGGCCTCGAAGGACGGCCGGATGTTCGACCCGGACAAGATCGGTCAGTGGGACGCCTTCGTCTTCTACACCACGGGCGACCTGACCCAGCCGGGGACCGATAAACAGCCCCCCATGTCCGAGGACGGCAAGAAGGCGTTCCTCGACGCCATTCGCGGCGGCAAGGGCTTCGTCGGCATGCACTGCGCGACCGACACCTTCCACAGCAGCGGCGATCAGGTCGATCCCTACATCCAGATGATCGGCGGAGAGTTCGCCGGGCACGGCGCCCAGCAGGAAGCCAGGATCGACGTCGTCGACGAGAGCTTCCCCGGCGCTGAGTCGTTCCAGTCCGAGTTCCGACTCCTGGACGAATGGTACACCCAGAAGAACCTGAGCGACGACCTGCACGTCATCATGGTCCAGGTGACCGAAGGCATGGAGGGCGACCTCTACCAAGCCCGAACTATCCCGAGACCTGGGCCCGCAAGGAAGACGAGGGCCGCGTCTTCTACACGTCGATGGGCCACCGCGAGGACGTCTGGGAGAACCCCAGATTCCAGGGCCTCGTCATCGGCGGCCTCGCTGGGCGACCGGACAGGTCGACGCCGACGTCACGCCGAACATCTCCAAGGTCACTCCCGAAGCCGGGAATTAGCCCTTATTCGACGACACGACCCTGAAACGCATGCGTGAAATCCACACGAAGAGGTCGATCCTATCGCGATCGACCTCCCGTCATTCATGGTCTAATGTGCATTCGTAGACCACCTCGCCGTTGATGATCGTGGCGGTCACCTGTCTGGAGCAGGCGTGCGGGGGACGTTTGAAACAGGTCGCGGTCGACGACCGTGACGTCCGCGCCCATCCCGTTCTTGAGGGCCCCGACCGATCCTCGGCGAAGCCCGCATAGGCCGAGCCGGCGGTGAACGCCGAAGGGCCTCGTCGAGTGACAGCCGCTGCTCGGGATGCCAGCCTCCGTCGGGTTTTCCGCTCTCGTCCTGGCGGGTCAGGGCGGCGTACAGGCCCCAGAACGGGTTGACGACCTCGACCGGGAAGTCGCTGCCGAAGGCGAGCCGCACGCCGGCGTCGCGAAACCAGCTCCAGGCGTAGGCCCCCTGGCCACGCGTTCCGAACCCGTCCCGAGCCGGGCGTCGGCCCAACGCATGTCGGTGCTGGCGTGCGACGGCTGCATCGAGGCGATGATCCCGAGCTCTGCGAACCGGCCGACGTCCTCGTCGCCGCACGACCTGGGCGTGCTCGATCCGTAGCCGGGGTCGGTCGCCTCGGGGACCGCCTTCAGAGCGGCCTCGTAGGCGTCGAGCACCAGGGCGTTGCCCCGTCGCCGATGGCGTGGGTGCAGACCTGCCAGCCGTGCTAGAGCGCCTCGGTCGTCGTTCTCGCAAGTCCGACTCCGGCGATGAGCTGCAGCCCCGTGTTGCCCGGGTCGTCGGCGTAGGGCTCGAACAGCAGGGCCCCTCGCGAGCCCATCGCGCCGTCGATGAACAGCTTGATCGCCCGCATGCGTGAACCGCCGGCCCTCGATCGGTCGCCGGTCGGCGGTGTCTGGACGAACCGACCGCACCGCCGTCCGGAGGTGAGGCCATACCGTAAACCCGGAGCTTCAACAGGCCCAGTCGGTCGAGTTCGCGGTAGACGTCGATCTCCCGGGTCGAGAGGCCGGCGTCGTGGACGCCGGTCAGACCGGCGGCGAGCGCACCTGTCCTGGGCCGCGAGCAGACGGTGACGGCGATCTCCTCCCGGGACGGCCGCGGGGATCGCGTGCGTCGACCAGCTCCATCGCCGCGTCGATGAACACGCCGGTCGGGCGGTCGTCCTCGTCGCGGAGGACCTGCCCACCTTCGGGCGCCCTGGACCCGCCGTCACCCCCGCCCGCCGCATGGCTTCGGCATTCGCCCAGCCGGCGTGGCCGTCGACGCGCAGGAGCCAGACGGGCCGGTCGGGGGCGACCGCGTCGAGCGCTGCGGCGGTCGCGAACTCCTGCCCCGGCCAGAGGCTCTGGTCCCAGTTACGACCCAGAACCCAGCCGTCTCCAGGGACGTCCTTCAGCCGTGCCGACACCTGTTGGGCAACCGCTTCGGGACTGGATGCGCCCCGGAGGTCGATCCAGTCGACCGTCGAGCCGAGCATGGACATGTGGCCGTGGGCATCGATCAAGCCGGGCAGGGCAAACCCTTCGGGACGGTCGAGCACGCGCGTCCTCGGGCCTCGAAACCGCATCGCATCGTCCGTCGCGCCCACGGCCACGATCGTTGCCGTTCCGGCAGGCCAGGGCCTCGGCCCAGGGTTCGCCGGGTCGCCCGTCCAGATCCGCCCGACCTTGAGGATCAGGTCCGCGGGGCCGTCCTCGTTGAGTCGAAGTGCCCGTCCGGCGAGCACGTCCCGATATTCCCCGTTGCGGATCGTCGCGACCCCGTTGACGAACAGGTGGACGACCCCTTCGGCATAGCGGGTGGGATCATCGAACGTCGCCGTGTCGCGAATGGTCTTCGGGTCGAAGACGACGAGATCCGCGAACGCGCCCGGACGGATCACCCCTCGATCCGGAAGACCCAGAATCGAGGCGGGCAAGCCGCTCGACGTGTGGACAGCCTGCTCCAGGGTCAGCACCTTCTCGTCCGTGGCGTATCGCAGCTTGCGGGGGAACGTGCCGTAGGAACGAGGATGGGGTCGATCGTCACCACCAGGAGGGTGCGCGGAGCCGTCGGACGCCGTGGCCACGAAAGGCTGTTGCATGACCAGACGAACGTCGTCCTCGCTCATGCCGAAGCTGATGGCCTGGGCATCCCCGTGCCGCATGACCTCATCGACGATCTCGAGACGGATCGAGCCTTCGGCCGAGGCGATCGCGATCAGGTCCCGGCCAACCCATTCCGGGCGTCGGTGAATAGCGAGCCAGCCGCACCGAGGAGCCGCCGTCGTCGCGCGATTGAGGCCCTGCTGCGATCTCCTCGCGGAGCTTTGGGCCGCGTTCCGGATCATCGGCGATCCGGGCGAATTCCTCGCGCCCCCCTGACGTGCCCAGTGAGGGACGACCATCGCGCCCAGCGATGTGCTGGAGGCGACATAAGGGTACTGGTCGGCCGTGACCGTCAAGCCGGCCGCGCGGGCCTCGGCGATCTTTGCGCAGGCGTCCTCGACACGGCCCCAGTTCGCCCGGCCGCTGGCCTTGAGATGAGAGACATGGACCGGCGCTCCGGACCCGCGCCGATCTGGATCGCCTCGTCGATCGCGTCGAGCAAACCGGCCCCCTCGTTGCGGATGTGGCTCGCATAAATCCCCCCGTGGCCAGCGACGACCTTCGCGAGTTCGATCAACTCCTGCGTGTCGGCATAACGGCCGGGCAGGTAGATCAGCCCGGTCGACATCCCCCAGGCCCCCTCCGACATGCCTCGCTCGACGATCTCCTTCATCCTCGCAAGCTGTTTCTCGTCGGCCTGGACATCGGCGTTGCCCAGGACCGAGCGGCGGACGGAACCGTGCGGGACCAGGTGGATGACGTTGGTCCCCGCGCCCTGGTCATCGACCTGTCGCAGATACGAGCCGACGTCGATCGGCCCGCTGCCGCAGTTGCCGGTCACGATGGTGGTCACGCCTTGCGCAAGGTAGTTCCGGTTGGAACGGGTCGGCTTCGAGAGGATCGTGCGGTCGGAGTGGGTGTGGAGGTCGATGAACCCCGGGGCCACGACAAGCTTCGTCACGTCGAGAACCCGCGCGGAGGCACCCGGCTCGATCGTTCCGACGGCGACGATGCGGTCCCCGCGGATCGCCACGTCCGCCTGCCGGGCAGGGCCTCCGGTTCCGTCGATGACGAGCCCGCCGCGAAGCACCCAGTCCGCGTCGATGACGATGGGCTCCTCGCCGATCGCGGTGACGTTCGAGGCGAGTGCCGCCAGACACCCGGTCAGCAGGATCGAGGCCCATCGTTGTCTGAAGTATCGTCCCATCACGCGAAACTCCCGGGGTGTCGATCCGAAGGAGAGGGCAGGGGGATAGTCTACCCGGAGCCGATTTCCAGTCCAACGGGCCCGGACCGCCGGGCCGTTCCTCAGTTTTACCTGGTCCCTGGCAACCTGCCCTTGAGAGGACGACAACCGACTCCGACACCGCGCCTTAGCCCCGAAATCTGCTTGCAAACCATTGACAATTCGTGAGTTCCGTCCGAATGGCTTCGTTCGGTAATATGCCCGAGCCCGCGACGGGACCGCGGGTTCCCCGCGCCGACGCCGCCGTTCCTCAGGTCCGGGGGGCAGGGAACCCATGCCTGGGCGCACTCATTCCCCATCGATAGCATCGTGGCCCACGGCGCGAACCTTCCGAGAAACCGACGGGCGGAGATCGAATCCTTGCGGCGCGCGCGAAGACGCCGCCGTGGAACCTCGATGGGGAGGAGACGGCGGCGTTCCGGATTGGCTTCAAGGCTGTTACGTTACCGCAACACGTCGGGCTCAGGCGCGGTCCGAACTGCCGCCGGCACCCGAACGGGTGTCGGTCGTTCGCCGCCCGTCGCGGGCGGTGTTCGCGTAGGATGCGGTCAGCATCCCCAGGAGAGCCGCGCGTCGACCGGCCCGGGAGGTCCCACCCGAGCGTCGCATCCGCGCCATGGCTCCGGCCCAGGCGGTTCCCGAGCTATTCAGAGGGGCACTCTTCTTGGAATTGGCCACGCTCATCGCTTTCGATCACTCCAGAGTTCATGGCCGTCCCCGCGACTATCGCGGGCCGGCCCAATCCATTCCTGGCGCCTCGGGAACCCCTGGTATCACCCGACCCGTGGCCTCGTCGCGCTCGGGCCTCATGATCCGTGGTGGGTCGCCACCACGAGGGAAGACATCCGCGGGTTCGGAACCACGGGACGGCCCGTGACTTCGACCTTCGCTCGCCGACCGTCATGTCCCCCTCTGATCGGCTGGAAGACCGTCAGGCATGAATCGACATTCCGATTCGAATGGCCCAAGGCGCCGACCACGACCGAAATCGGGCCGTCGTTCGAGGAAGGACAGCCCTCAATCACGGAGGAGGGAAGGAGAGCATATCACGTCCCTTCGGGACAGCCAAGGGGCATTCCCTGAAAAGGATGTGAAATCGTGCGATCCATCGTCGTCGAGGCCGCCGGGATCGTGCCGGGCCCGCGGCCGGCGCCGGAACGGCCTTCTCGGCCGGGTGGTCCCCGCCGAGGGAGAGTGCCGCGAACAGGGCCGCGGTGCTCAACGCGTTGAACGTCGCATGGAGAACGATCGACGGCCAGAGGCTCCCGGTTCGCTGGATCAGCACGCCGAGCCCCATCGAAAGGACGAACAGGGGGATCGGCGCCGGCCACTGGGCCAGATGCAAGGATGCGAAGATCAGGGACGTGACGACGTTCGCCAGGGTTCGCGACCGATTCTCCCAGGAAGGCCCGTCACGGAACCCGACCGGGGTGGCCGACGCCTCGCCCGAGAACGTCGGCGGTTCCCCGGTAAGGCGGGGCAATTCCTCGAAGTCATCGGTGGAGTCGAGCGGTCCGACCGGACAGGGGATTGCCCCGTAATCACTCGAAAGTTCGGTGTCCGGGACGACAGCGGTTTCGGGTTCAATATTTGCTTGAGACTGTCCCGACGGTCTCCTCACTCTCGCGAAGAACGCCTCGAACCAGGGGAGGAGCACCCCTCGAAACGCCAGCTCCTCGAAGGCGGGCGCGAGGAGCACGGCCGAGAAGATCGCGAGCAGGGCCACCCCGCCTGTGAACTCCTCGCGAACCGTGGTGATCAGGACGTGCTCCTGAGGCGCCCAGACCTGGGACATCAACAGGTTTAGCGCATAGCAAATGGGCGCCAGCAGCAGACACGCCACAAAACCGCGCACCAGGTTAATCGGCAGGTTCGGTGTCGTGAGGCCCATGTCTCGGGGCGTTGCCCCCGACGTGAGCATCAGGATCATCGGAAATTGGGGCAGGAGCAGAACGAAGACCAGGGCGGTGATCGTGAGCTGATCGAGATGGGTCCAGGGAGGCGGGGCCTCGGCCTCCTCCTTTCCATCGGCGTCGGGATGCGCGTCGGCGTCCTCGTCACCGGCAGCCTGCTCCACCAGGGCCGCGGCGGCCTCGGCCGTCCCGGAACGGCCGGTCAGTTCGTAGTGGACACCCAGGACGAGGAATTGCGTCACAAACCAGGCGACCAGCAGCGCCAGGATGGAACCGGCCCCCCAGGGCACCGTGCGCGGTTGCGGTCGCGGCAGCAGCGCCTGCCCGCGCGAGCCGTCCGACCGCCCAGAACCAGGATGTCAACATGGCGGCCCCGATCGCGTAGATCGCCAGGGTCACCAGCACGAGCAGGGGGCTCAACGGAGGGACGGGGCGGGGCATTCGGGGCGGTCTCCAGGACCGGGTCGGCGTGGTCGAGTTCGGGGGCGATTTCCGCGGATAACCAGTGTACCGCGTTTTGACGATTGAATCCCGGCCACCTTGCCGGAGGCCGGGGCGTCCCCTAGAATCGGCACTCGCGAGTCTGTCGGCTCGACAGCGAGGTCACGCCCCGAAAGTTGCCAGGGACCTATCGAAACCATGCGGAGTGTTGCCGAACAATGGGAACTCCTCGGTCGAGGTGTCGAGGAGATCGTCCCGGAGGCGGAGTTCCGCCGCAAGCTGGAGCGCTCCGTCGCGACAGGACAGCCCCTGCGCGTCAAGTATGGGATCGACCCGACCGGGATCGACGTCCATCTGGGCCATACCGTCCCGCTCCGCAAGTTGCGTCAGTTTCAGGACCTCGGCCACACCGCGATCATCATCATCGGTAACTACACCGCACTCGTGGGCGATCCTTCGGGACGAGACGAGACGCGCGCCTTGCTGACCGAGCAACAGGTCGAGGCCAATGCCAGCGACTATCTGACCCAGGTGGGCAAGATCATCGACCTGGACCGCGCGGAGGTTTATCGGAACGGCGACTGGTTTTCGACGTGGTCGTTCCTCAAAGTGCTCGACCTCTGCCGACGGATGACCCTGGGCCAGATCTCCGCGCGAGGACTTCGCGAAACGAATCCGGGACGAGAAGCCGGTTTACTTGCACGAGTGCCTTTATCCACTCATGCAGGGCTGGGACTCGGTCGAGGTCCGGGCCGATGTCGAACTCGGCGGGACCGAGCAGAAGTTCAGCTTCCTCGTGGCCCGCGACCTGCAACACGAGCAGGGCCAGGAACCACAGGTCGCGCTGACGATGCCCATTCTGGTCGGTACCGACGGCACCCGTCGCATGGGCAAGAGCCTCGGGAACTACATCGGCGTGGCGGAGCCGCCCGAGGAGCAGTTCGGGAAGGTGATGAGCATTCCCGATGAACCGATGCGGCAGTATTTCACCCTGCTGAGCGACATCCCCATGACGGAGGTCGATCGGCTCCTCAGCCCCGAGGTCAACCCTCGGGATGCCAAGGAGGTTCTCGGTCGGGCGATCGTGGCTCAGTACGCCAGTGAGGATGCCGCGGAGCGAGCCGCCGAGGCGTTTCGCAGACGGAGCAAGGGGGAGGACCCGGTCGAGATCCCGGAGGTGTCGATCTCCCGGGACCAGCTCGATGCGGAAGGCCAGATGTTCGCCCCCTTGCTGATCAAGACCCTGGGCCTGGCCGGCAGCAATGGCGAGGCGCGCCGCTTGATCGAGCAGGGGGGGGTCACCATCGGTGTGGAGCGTGCCCCCCTGAGCGATCCGAAAGCCGCGATCACGGTCTACGATGGGCTGATCGTTCGAGTCGGCAAACGGAAGATCGCCCGCGCCCGACTGGCGTGACAGTTGAGCATCCTATCTCGATCGCCTTGATCCTCAATGACGAGCATGTTCCTTTTTCTTGATTGGGTGGACACATGGGCAAGCATGGAATCGGTCTGATTGGTTGCGGCATGATCGCCGAGTTTCACACGAGAGCGATCCAGGACATTGAGGGGGCCGATGTCGTGGCCGTCTACGACATGGTGCCGGAGCGGGCCGCCCGGATCGCCGAACTGGCCGGGGGCGGTTGCCGGGCCTATGACGATCTCGACGCGATGCTCGCCCACCCGGGCCTCGACGTCGTCAGCATCTGCACCCCCAGCGGCGCCCACATGGAACCGGCGGTCCAGGTTGCCAACGCGGGCAAGCATGTGATCGTCGAGAAGCCGTTGGAAATCACGCTGCCGCGCTGCGACGCGATCCTCGACGCCTGCGAGAAGAATGGTGTCCGCCTCTGCGCGATTTTCCCCTCGCGATTCAGCCCGGCCAACCGGGCACTCAAGGCCGCGATCGACGCGGGCCGATTCGGGACCCTTACCCTGGGCGACACCTACGTCAAGTGGTGGCGTTCGCAGGAGTATTACGATTCCGGCGGGTGGCGGGGCACCTGGAAGCTCGACGGCGGCGGAGCGCTGATGAACCAGTCGATCCACAATGTCGACCTCCTGTACTGGTTCATGGGAGAGGTGGAGTCGATCACCGCCCACACCGCGACACTGGCCCACGAGCGGATCGAGGTCGAGGACACCGCGGTCGCGATCCTCAAGTTCCGCAACGGCGCGCTGGGCGTGATCGAGGCGGCCACCAGCGCCTTCCCCGGTCTTCTGAAACGAACCGAGATCCACGGCGATGGCGGTTCCGCTCGGGTCGAGCAGGACGACATCGTCCTCTGGTCATTCCGCGACGAACAGCCCGGCGACAAGGAGATGGCCTCGGTAAAAGGGGCTGTTTCGGGGGGCGCGGCGGACCCTCGCGACATCAGCTATGTCGGCCACCGCGAGCAGATCAGCGACTTCCTGGCCGCCATCGACGAGGGACGCGCCCCGATGGTCGACGGTCGAGACGGGCGGAAGTCCGTCGAGATCATCCGCGCGATCTATCTCTCGGCCCGAACGGGCAAAACGGTCGAACTTCCCCTGAACGACAAGGTCTTCGTCGGCCCTCCGGAACCCTGAGCAGGTGGTCGAGGCGTTCGGCCTGTCCTCCATCGTGGTGGGTGGGACCTTCGGAACCCAATCCCTCGCTCGAAGACGGTGGGTTCCGAAGTCTCCATCCACCCGACCTCCTCCTTTCAAAGGACGCCTTGCCGTCTCATCAGCGGGGCAGGGGGGTCATCTCACGTCCTCGCCCGAACCAGGCCCGGGCTGGTCTGGTCCTTCGTGAGCGTTGCCGTTTAGGATGAAGCCTCCAGGCTGACACGAAGCGAAGGTTCTCGCGGATGTGGCCCATCGAGGGCCAATCGCGGGCGAATTCCACCAGATCCAAGAGCGACTTCATGCCACCGCAATACATTTTCACGATCGAGAACCTGTCGAAAGCGCATGGGAAGAAAGAGGTCCTGCGGAACATCTGGCTCTCATTCTACCCGGGCGCCAAGATCGGCGTGATCGGCGCGAACGGTTCGGGAAAGAGCTCGCTGTTGCGAATCATGGCGGGGGAGGACCGCGATTTCGTCGGCACGGCACGGCCGGCCTCCGGCGTCAAGATCGGCTACTTGCCCCAGGAGCCGACGTTGAACCCCGAGAAGGACGTGCTCGGGAACGTCGAGGAGGCCGTTCTGGAAGTCCGCACGGCGCTACGGCGATTCGACGAGATCAATCAGAGGCTCGCCGAAGGTCCCGACGCCGACGAGATGGACGCGCTCCTTGAGGAGCAAGCCAACGTCCAGGACACGATTGATACGGCCAACGGCTGGGAACTCGAGCGACAGCTCGAGATCGCCATGGACGCCATGCAGCTCCCGCCGGGGGACGCCACCGTGGCCACCCTGTCGGGCGGCGAGATGCGACGGGTCGCGCTCTGCAAGTTGCTGCTCCAGAAACCAGACGTCCTCCTGCTCGACGAGCCGACGAACCACCTGGATGCCGAGTCGATCGCCTGGCTGGAACGGCACCTCCAGGAGTACGCGGGGACCGTCGTGATCGTCACGCACGACCGCTATTTCCTCGACAACGTCGCACGCTGGATCCTGGAACTGGACCGTGGTCAGGGAATTCCCTGGGAGGGCAACTACTCCTCCTGGCTCGACCAGAAGCAGCAGCGTCTCGAACGGGAAGAGAAGCAGGAGAGTGCGCGTCGAAAGACATTGCAACGCGAGCTGGAGTGGGTTCGGATGTCGCCACGCGCCCGGGTCAGCAAGAACCGGGCACGCCTTCAACGCTACGAGCAACTGGCCGCTCAGGAGTACGAGCAGCGCGACGAATCCATCATGCTCAAGATCCCGTCGGGGCCGCATCTGGGCACCCTGGTCGTCGAAGCCGAGTCCTTGAAAAAGGCTTACGGCGATCGTGTTCTGTTTGAGGACCTGAGCTTCCGGCTGCCACCGGGCGGGATCGTCGGGATCATCGGCCCCAATGGCGCGGGGAAGACGACGTTGTTCCGCATGATCATCGGGGAAGAAACGCCCGACGGGGGCACCTTGCGAGTCGGCGATACCGTCGTCCATTCCTACGTCGATCAAAGTCGCGAGTCGCTCGATCCCGACAACACGGTCTTTCAGGAGATCACGGGAGGGATTGATCAGGTCCATCTCGGTAAGCGCAAGGTCGCGTCCCGCGCGTACGTTTCCTGGTTCAACTTCAAGGGCCCGGACCAGGAGAAGAAGGTCGGCAAGCTCTCGGGTGGCGAACGCAATCGGGTGCATCTGGCCAAATTGCTCAAGAGCGGAGGCAACGTGCTGTTGCTCGACGAACCGACGAACGACCTCGACGTCGACATGCTCCGGGCGCTGGAAGATGCACTCGTGGACTTCGGCGGCTGCGCCGTCGTGATCAGCCACGACCGCTGGTTCCTGGATCGAATCGCCACCCACATCCTGGCGTTCGAGGGAGACAGCCAGGTTGTCTGGTGCGACGGGAATTATCAGACGTACGAGGAACAGCGTCATGAGCGGCTCGGCACCGACGCCGACCAGCCGCATCGCATTCGCTACAAGTCCTTGAGCCGCTGAGCCTTCAGTGCATTTCGCCAAGGTTCGAGGTGGAGTTTCGACGTGAAGCCCGAAGGACCCGAAGGACCCGAACGGAAACATAACGTCCATTATCAGACGCTGCGAATCTGCGTTCGAATGGGACGGCAGTCCTCGTCTTTCCAGGTGCGCGCTCTCGCCCACCTGATCTCGAGATCCGGGCCGGGGCTCTCTCCTGGGTATAATGGCAGAGCCCCGTGACGTCTCGGTGCGAGTCGGCATCGAGGAGGAGCATCGCGAGTCATTCTCTCAACCCCTAGGCCAGCGCCCATGAACGAGAGCCTTATTGGACTCGGGGTCGTCGGATGCGGCGGTTTCGGCCTGTTCGCGCTCCAGCACTTCACGCAGGTGCGCGGGGTCGGGCTCGTCGGCATGGCCGCGACTCACCGGCCGGCATCGCTGGCAGCGGCCGCCCGGTTCGGCGTCGACAATGAAGACGATCTGGTTGCGTTCCTTGGTCGCGACGACCTCGACGTGGTCTACATCGCCACCCCTCCCTTCCTCCACCACGCCCAGGCGCTGGCGGCGCTTGAGGCCGGCAAGCATGTGATCGTCGAGAAGCCGCTGGCCCTGACCGTTCCGCAGGCCGAACAACTGGTCGCAGTCGCTCGGCAGCGGGACCGGCTACTGGTCGCCAACCTGATGCAGCGGTACAACCCGCTGTACGATGCCGTTCGCCGGCTCGTCGAGGCTCGAACGCTGGGAGAAGTGCTTCACGGCTCGTTCGAGAATTACGCCTCGGACGAGAACCTGCCGTCTGACCACTGGTTCTGGGACCGGCCCGGAGCGGCGGCATCTTCGTGGAACACGGGGTCCACTTCTTCGACCTGTTCGCCGGCTGGCTTGGGCAAGGCCGGGTCGAGGCGGCCCAGGTCGGTGTCCGACCGGGGACGGCCATTGAGGAGCATGTGCATTGCACGGTCCGCTACGGCGGCGAGGCCCTGGTGGACTTCTATCACGGCTTCCACCAGGCGGCACGGATGGATCGGCAGGAACTCCGACTGGTGTTCGAGCGGGGGGAGATCGCCCTGTTCGACTGGGTGCCGACCCATGCCCGGATCCGAGCGGCGGTGGATGAGCGGCAGACCCGCGAGCTATGCGACCTGTTCCCCGAGGCTCGGCTCGACGTCACCGCCTCTTACGGCGGCCGCGATCGCGCCTGCCGGGGTAGGGGTAGGGACATTGATGTTTACCAGGTCATCGAGATGTCGACCGGGGACGGCCAGGAGAAGTCGCCGCTCTATGGCCGGCTGCTCCGGTCGCTGATGGACGACCAGGTCGCCTGGATCCGGGACCGTGACCACCAACGGGTCGTCACCGAGCAAAATGGGCGTGATTCCCTGGCGATGGCCTGTGAGGCCGACGCCTTGGCCCATGGGACGGGGGGCGACCGGTGGCCTTGAAACGCCTCGACACGCGGCTGTTGCTCCGACCCGAGGACCTCCCCTCATCGCGCGACGATTTCGAGGTCGTCGGTGCGTTCAACCCCGGGGCGGTCTGGGCTGGGAAGGAGGTCGTGCTCTTGGTACGGATCGCCGAGCGGCCCCGTGAGCGGCGGCCGGGGTTCCGGGGCCTACCGCGATGGGACCCGCAGAGGGGCCTCACTGTCGACTGGGTACCGGATGCGGAACTCGAGCCGATTGATCCACGGGTTGTTCGGCGCAAGGCGGACGGGCTGGTCCGGCTGACATTCATCTCGCACCTCCGCGTGGTGCGATGCGGGGACGGCCGGGCTGTGCGGGAAATCACCGGGGTCACCCTCCGACCGCAGTCCGAGGTCGAGGAGTTCGGTGTCGAGGACCCGAGGATCACCGCGATCGACGGCCGGTTCTGGGTGACCTACGTCGTCGTCTCGCGGCATGGCCCGGCGACAGCACTGGCACGCACCGACGACTTCCGCTCGTTCGAGCGGCTCGGGGTCATCCTCTGCCCGGAGAACAAGGACGTGGTCCTGTTCCCCGAGCGGATCGGTGGGAAGTTCACCGCGCTCCACCGCCCGATGTGCTCGACCCCGTTCGCCCGGCCCGAGATCTGGGTCGCTCGTTCTGAGGACCTGATCCACTGGGGCGCGCATGTCCCACTGAGCGTTCCAGGTGGCGAGTGGCAATCCGGCCGCGTGGGAGCCGGGGCACCTCCCGTACGCGTCGAGGACGGCTGGCTGGAGCTGTATCACGGAAACCGTCGGCCGGTCCGGGCGGGCGAGGTCGGGGCCTACTTTGCCGGGGCAATCATACTTGACCCGGACGTTCCGGAGCGGGTTCTCCGTCGCCTGGACGAGCCTTTCCTCGTTCCCGAGGCCGACTTCGAAGTGGATGGCTTCGTGCCGAACGTTGTCTTTCCGACCGGAGTGGTCCGGGATAGCGAAACGCTGCTCGTCTACTATGGGGCCGCCGACGCGGTTACGGCGGTCACCGAGTTCCGGGAGCGGGACCTGCTCGACGCGATGGTCACCGCGGAGAGGTAGGGCCGAGGTCATCGCGCGGATTGTCCGCCTCGAAGACGATCCGGGGAGCGTACCGGATGAGGCATGCCGGGCGGATCTCGATCTCCATGTGAGGCTCCCGCCGTGAAACTCGGGACGGGGCCTCGTGCGACCATCACAGGCTGGGTACCTCCCCTGCCCTCACGAAACCGTCCTGTTCGTCGGGGTAACCATCTTCGCACAGCGATCAGTAGCACCGATCTCACGCGAAGCCGGAACGATTCCACAGCCGGTTCCCGACTGACCAATTCGATCTCGCCGTGTCGGTTCGATCAGAAGGCGTCGACGATCGAACGACCATCGAAACGACCCCGCCCGCGTGAATTCAATTCACGCGGGCGGGGCCAACACCACCAAACAGGATGGTCATTCGGCGACGAGGATCACTTCGCCTTCCAGCTCGAGGACGAGTTGATGTTCACGACGGCTGAAGTCGTCGAGCAATCCGGCGGCGATCGCATCGACCAGCATCTGGTCTTCCTTCGAGTTCGCCGGCTTCGTCGTCTGCTGCTGCTGTTGCTTGCTGATCGGCTGCGCTTGTTGTTGCTGTTGGGCCTGCTGCTGTTGGGCCTGCTGCTGTTGGGCCTGCTGCTGGGCCTGCTGCTGTTGGGCCTGCTGCTGTTGGGCCTGCTGCTTGCGGGCCGCGTCTTCCTGTTGCTTGCGCTGGGCGTCTAGTTGCTGCTGCTGCTGCTTGCGGGCCTCATCCTGTCGCTTCTGAGCGTCTTTTTGCTGTTGCTCTTGCAACTTACGAGCATTGTCCTGCTGCTTACGGCGCATCGAGGGCCTGAGTGCTCGCGAACGTCGCGACATCGTCACGCGCCTGGAGGGTGCTGAGGTTGAAATCCATCTTCTGGTTCGACTTGCCCATGTCCAGCGATCGCACGTCGAGAACCTTGCCATCCCGGACCACCGAAACATCATACTGGCCGGGATCGAGCGGGAGCTGGTACATCCCCGCGTCCCAGGACTTGACCGTCTGAGTCTCGCCGGAGTTCTGGTTGCGAACGCTCACCGTCACGTCGCCCCGCCCCTCCTTGTAAGAGAGCCGGCCGTTTCCGTCCGTGTCCTCGAAGACGACGCCGACCAGCTGGCCCTTGGCATTGGCCCGAGTTCCGAAGTCCTGAACAATCACGGTTCGGCTGGTGATCGGCCCCTTCACGGGGCTGAAGCCGATGCCGACCTCGTCGCTATGCTGGTCGTTGTTGATGTCGTCGGGGGCCTGGATGTTCCGTCGGTGGCCCTTGTCGCCCACGCCCCAGTCCACGAGGAACGCTTCCATCGCGTTATTCACGTACCCTTCCATCGAGCGGTCGATGGACTCGGCATAGGCGAACGCGTTCTCGGCGGATCGAGGTCGATTCCGATAGCCGACGCGGTCGAGTCGCCCTCCGAGGGTCGTGCCGTCGGAGCTCTCGTGGGACTGGAAATTGTTCCGGGCCATGTCCTCGCTATGACCCTGGGCCGCTTCTGTCAGCGCGTTGTTATAGGCCAGAGGCTGTCGTGGCTGGGCGGACGCGATCTCGTTCTTCACCTGGTTGAGGTCAATGTCATAATAATCGAGGTTCGCCTCGACCAGGGCGTCGGCGTGTTGTTCGACCCAGGCCGCTCCCGCCTGGGGATCCATCCGCACCTGGCTCAGGATATCGATCATCAGGGTGGCTTCTTGCGTCGGTCCTCCGCTCGATAGGACCATCCGCGATTCCAGTCGCTCGATGTTGATGCTCGGTGACCGTCGTCGCAGGGTCGCACGCGCCATGAGAACCTCCGTGTCTATCGGCAAGTCGCTCGTGAGAGCCGGGCGGCTTGGGGGACATTGGGTTGAGCGGAGCCCAGAGGCGTCGCAAGGGCTCGGACATTCGCCGACTAAACTTGAAGCGAATTCAGGAGTTGCGTGATTCAGCGTCGGCTCGTTGGCTTCAGTTCAAGGCAAGCATCGTGCCAGTCAATGCGGATTCCGATCGAATTTCCACTTGACGTTTCCCAAGTACTTGATTTGATAGGGTTTTCGTCAACGCAGAGGCCCCAGGCGCGACACGAGGACTGTTCGGGCTGCGTGGACCGTATCGGCTAGGCTCGAATGGCGGCCGAAGGCGAAATTACAATGGTCAGGTAATTACAACCCACGCCCCCCTTTCGGGTTCTTAATTTCGTTTATTCTCAAGATTTCGCAGGCCCTCCGTGACAGCCGAAAGAGTTCGCCTCGTTCCCAATAAAACACGAGTCGGACTCACCACGGCAAATGTCGAGCGACCCTGTCGATGCCGTGGCGGAGGTGGGATCGGAGGTCTTGATGCCGACGGAACCTGGGGATAGCCTGGGGGGCAACCCGGCATTTGCATCGGCGTCGCTTACTGAGTCCCACATGGCCAATGACGGATTTCCGAGGTCGAATGCGACGCCCTCGACTGCCCTCGAAAACCTGTCCTGTTCAATGTCCTGTCTGGGCTCATTGAGGAATGGAAGAGAATGGGACACAGCGAAGCAGACGTGATGGCCCTGGTGAAGGGGGCCGAATCCTCCGGGGCCCTCTCGAAGACGGCCGCGACCAACATCGGGCGCTGGCTTACCGAGGAGCCCTTCGCTCAGTATCGTGACCGTCTTGTCGAGGACATTGTCGCGGCCCGCTGGGAGACGCTCGACAACGCCTTCTACGAAGTCCTGGAGTTCGGCACGGGAGGTCGACGGGGTCGGATGTACCCGGTCGGAACCAACGTTCTGAACGACCGGACCATGGCGGAGAGCGCCCGGGGGCTCGTGGATTACGTCATCGAATCGAAGGGGGCGAACGGGGACCGTTCCTGCGCGATCGCCTTCGACACGCGACACAATTCCCGGGACTTCGCTCACCTGTGCGCTCGTGTGATCGCGGCGGCGGGTTTCAAGGTCTACCTGTTCCCGGAGCCTCGCTCGACCCCCCTGCTCTCCACGGCCGTCCGCTACTTGAAGTGTGATGCCGGCATCATGATCACCGCGTCCCACAACGCACCTTCCGACAACGGGTTCAAGTGTTACAACGCTCAGGGCGGACAGGTGATCCCTCCCGACGACGAAGGGATCATCGCGTGCGTCAGAAAAGCCTCGGATCGTGAGATCCCGGAAATCGACTTTGAACAGGCCCGGTCGGACGGCTCGATCGTGATCCTGGGGACCGAGGTCGACGAGCACTATCTCAACTCAGTCGTCGCCGAGGAAGTCACCCGGGCTCGAGATTTGACGATCATCTACACGCCGTTGCACGGCGTGGGTGAGTCGTCGGTCGCCGCCGCGTTGCGGAGGGCCGGCTTCGAGCGCGTCACGGTACTGGCCTCGCAACGGACGCCCGACGGCGATTTCCCCAACGTGCCCGATCACGTCTCGAACCCCGAAAACCCGGCGACCCTCGAGGCGGCCATCGAGGAAGCACGAGCGAAGGGGGCCGATCTCGTCATCGCGAGCGATCCCGATGCCGACCGCATCGGCGTCGCCGTGCCGGTCACGGGAGACCCGAGGGGAGAGTGGACGACGCTCACCGGCAATCAGATCGGCGCCTTGCTCACCGCATTTGTGATCAAACAGACCGAGGCAATGGGCAAGCTCAGGAACGACCATTACGTCGTGACGACCCTCGTGTCGTCGCGGATGGCTCGCGCCCTGACGGAACGCGAAGGCGTGCGGATCGAAGACGACCTGCTCGTCGGGTTCAAATGGATCGCCGAACGCATTGACGACGCCGGACACGCCGGCTTTCTCTTCGGCTTCGAGGAATCGCACGGCTATCTGAAGGGCGACTACGCCCGCGACAAGGACGCCGCGATCGGGGCGCTTCTCTTCGCCGAGCTGGCCGCGACGGTCAAGGATCGCCGACAGACGATCCTCGAGTATCTTGATGATCTTTACATTGATGTCGGCCACTACGGTGAGGGGCTCATCAACCTGCCGGTCGGGGAAGGCCCCGACGGCAAGGAGAAGGTCCGGGTCGTGATGGAGGCCTTCCGGGAAACGCCTCCCATGCACATCGGTGGGCTCGATGTTGTCGACGTGCACGACTACAAGACTCACGAGGTCCGCAGTATCGCCAGCGGAGGGCCCACCCGGCTCCTGGATGTACCGATCACCGGAAACCTCCTGCTCTTCCACCTTTCGAACTCGGGCACGCGGTTTGCTGTTCGACCTTCCGGCACGGAGCCCAAAATCAAGTTCTACCTGTTCGCGCACACCGACACGGCCGGAGTGAGCGATCGGAGCACGCTCGCGAACATCAAGGAGCAAACCCGCAACCAGCTCGAACTCATCCGCTCCGACATCGAGAAATATGTGCGAGCGGTTTTGGTGGAGGCGGCGTCCTAGCCAGCTTGAAACCTCATAAGGAGCGAGCGCATCCCATGTTCCAGCAACGAGCGATGGAGTTTCTCGGGCTGCTGATGATCGGCGATGGCGTCCTCGCCCTGCTCTATCCGCGACGCCACCCCGCCCTGTGGCGGGGTGGACCCAGGACCTACAGGGAGGCGATCGACTTCTTCACCCGCAACCCGGAACTGACGCGATTGCTGGGTGGTCTCGAAGTCGCACTGGGGCTCTGGCTGGCTCGCAAACAGTTTCCGTGAGGCCGAAGGTCCTCCGGGCAATGCACGCGGGGATCGGGCATCTCGAGGATTCCATGACTGACGAACCTGCGCGTTCCCCGACGGTCGCGGGGCCGGCTCAGAAAACACGCACGTTCCCGAACGCGCCCGGCGTCTACCTGATGAAGGATGCTCAGGGACGGGTCATCTACGTCGGAAAGGCGAAGAACCTACGCGCGCGGGCGGGATCGTACTTCCAGAAGGCCGCCGAGGGCGACCCACGCATCAAGGATTGGATCGGCGAGGTCGCGGACATCGATTACCTCGAAACCGATAGCGAAGTGGATGCGTTGCTGACCGAAGCCCGGCTCGTCAAGGACATCCAGCCCCGCCACAACGCCGACCTCAAGGACGACAAGTCCTTTCCCTACCTGCAGATCACCACGAACGAGGACTTTCCCCGGGTCAACTTCACCCGCGAGCCCGCCGACCGAGGGGTCAAACTGTATGGCCCCTTCCCTCGCGCGAAGAGCCTTCGCGGCGCGATCCAGGTTCTTCAAAAGATCTTCAAGTTTCGCACCTGCTCGCTCGACATCGAGGAGAACGACCCTCGATGGCGCTGGTTCCGCCCCTGCCTCCTGGCCTCGATCGACCAATGCTCGGCGCCTTGCAACCTTCGCATCGACATCGACTCGTACCGGAAAGACATCCGACGCTTGCGGCTGTTCCTCGACGGCAAGAAAGACGCCGTCCTGGCCGAGATGGACGAGGAGATGCGGGAAGCGTCGAAGTCGCTGCAATTCGAGAAGGCGGCCCGCCTGCGAGACGAGATCAAGTCGCTCCGGACCCTGAACCTACGGGGCGATCTCGCCCGCCACGCGCAACCCGAGGTCTTCTATCAGGACCCGAAGCGAGGCGTGCGCGGCCTGCAGAAGGTGCTGAAACTCGAGACGCTGCCCCGGACCATTCACGGCGTCGATATCGCCCATCTCGCTGGTTCCGAGACGGTGGGTTCGCTGGTCACGTTCATCGACGGCCTGCCCTTCAAACCCGGATATCGCCGCTACAAGATCAAGAGCGTAACCGGCGTTGATGATTATGCGTCAATTCGCGAGGTCGTCAGCCGTCGCATCCAGGGGCTACGGGAGCGTGACGAGCCGTTTCCGGACATCTTCCTGATCGACGGTGGCAAGGGCCAGCTCCATGCGGCCCTCGACGCCTTCACGGCCCTGGGCGTCGAACCTCCCACCCTGATTTCGCTCGCGAAGCAGGACGAGGAAATCTTCCTGCCGGGCCGTTCCGATCCGATCGTCCTGTCCCGCCGGTCCTTCGCCCTGCGCCTACTGCAATACGTGCGTGACGAGTCCCACCGCTTCGCACAGCATTATCACCACATGCTGAGAACAAAACGGACCTTGGGCGATGGCGATCTCAGCGGATAACGGCCACGAGCACCCCTATGATTCAACGAGTCAAATCAGGAGCTCGGCGGCTCCTGAATTCCTGGAACGATCAGACCATCGATCGGAGCCGAACACTCGATCGCGTTTTCGCGAATGATCAATGTACTCAGGTTTTGTTGTCCCTGAAATATCGAGAACTCCTCGCGACCGGAGGCCCATTGCCGGAGTTGGGGGACGTTGAGTTCCGTAGCTATTCGCAGAACGGCGAGGACGGGATCCTCCTCTACCTCTTCTCGCTCCTGGGACACGGAGGAAGACGAGCGGTCGAAGTGTGCGCGAGTGACGGGATCCAGTGCAATTCGGCGAACCTCATCATCAATCATGGCTGGGTTGGCCTGCTCCTCGATGGAGACGGCAAGGCGCTCGAACGCGGCCGGAAGTTCTATCGCCGTTGTCCCACCACGGCCACGTTTCCACCGAAACTGGTCGAAGCCTGGATCACAGTGGAAAACATCAACTCACTTCTGAAGGAACACGATTACACAGGTGAAATCGACCTGTTCTCCCTGGACATGGATGGTATCGACTACTGGGTCTGGAAAGCCATTGACGTGATCAGCCCCCGGGTCATTGTCCTGGAATATAACAGTCCCATGGGGCCGCATCGCTCCGTCACGGTCCCCTACCGGGAGGATTTCCAGCC
Source organism: uncultured Isosphaeraceae bacterium (assembly GCA_963779675.1). Lineage (GTDB taxonomy): Bacteria > Planctomycetota > Planctomycetia > Isosphaerales > Isosphaeraceae > CAVZZM01. The sequence goes on along the minus strand of CAVZZM010000003.1, from coordinate 395,914 downwards.
CGCCGGTGGCGGGCACGCGGGCGCGACGCTTCCCGCCTTCGTCAAGCTGGGGCACGAAAAAGGCTACCGTCTGATCGGCTGCCAGCGTTATGGTTTCAATGCGTTCTTTCTTCGAAACGATGTTGGGGCCGACCTGTTTCGAGAAGTCCCGGTCGAAGATTGTTTCCACCATCCTCATGCACATTGGTGCATGGAATTCGGGCGCCGCAGCCTGGCGCAACTGGAATGGGTCGAGGTCTGACCCTGTCGAGGCCCTTTCCGCTCGAGATCGCTCACATGCCCACGTCTCGATACACGAAGCACCACAGATGATATTGATCTCCGCAAGTGACCTGGGCCGCCAGTATTCCGGTGAGCCCATCTTCCAGGGCCTGAAGTTCGAGCTTCGCGCCGGAGAACGGGTCGGACTGGTCGGCCCGAACGGCGCCGGCAAGACCACCCTGATGCGCATCCTCTCCCGTGAAGACCGGCCGGACTACGGCTCGCTCCACGTCCGGTCGGGAATCCGCGTGAGCCTCTTGCGACAGCACCCGGAGTTCGAGGAGCGGGAGACCCTCATGACCGTCGCGCGGTCCGGCCTGGCGCCGCTGGTTGAGCTCCAGCACGAACTGGAGGAGGCCGCCCTTGAGATGGCGGAGGCCGAGGACGATCGAGAACGGGAGACGGCCAGCCGACGCTATGCGGACGTTCAGGACCGACTCGAACATCAGGACGCCTACACGATCGACCACCGCGTCGAGGAGGTCCTGGGCGGGCTCGGCTTCACGACCGATCAATTCCACCAATCGGCGCGATCCTTCTCGGGCGGCCAGCAATCGCGAATGATGCTCGCCAAGCTCCTTCTTGAGAGCCCCGACGTGATGCTGCTCGATGAGCCGTCGAACCACCTCGACATCGAGACCACGGAATGGCTCGAGTCCTACCTGAGTCGCCAGCCGGTCGCCATGATCGTCGTCAGCCACGATCGCTATTTCCTGGATGCCGTCGTCACCAAGATCTGGGAGCTTCACTTCGGCTCGATCGACGCGTATCCCGGCAACTACTCGCAGTACTGGAAGCTCCGGCAGGAACGCGCGGAGGTCCTCCGCCGGCAGTCGGAACGACAGGCGGAACAACGGGCGGACCTGCAGGACTTCATCCGCAAGTGGGGCGTCGGCCAGAAGGCCAAGCAGGCCAAGGACCGCGAGAAGAAGCTGGCCCGCCTGGATGCCGAACAGGTCGAGACCATGGTGGACATCGAAGGCCCCGTCATGGGGTTCGACGAGGTCGATCGTTCGGGCGATATCGCGATCGAGGCCGAAAGATCAGCAAAGTCCTACAACAAACCCCTGTTCCGCGACGTAAACTTGGGCGTGGAGCGGGGGCAGTGCGTCGGCATCATGGGGCCGAACGGCTCGGGAAAGACCACGTTGTTGAAGGTCCTGATCGGGCGTGAGAAGCCGGACTCCGGCGAGGTGAAACTCGGTCACAAGGTCAGCATCGGGTACTACGATCAGGGCCTCGAATCGCTTCCAACGGACACGACCGTCCTTCGCGCCGTCTGGCCGGAAGACGAAATCGACTGGGTGCAGCAAGACGTTCGCGACCTCCTGGCGCGGTTCGGCCTGAAGGGGGACATCGTCTTCCAGACCGTGGGCCAGTTATCGGGTGGCGAGCGAAGCAAGGCCGCCCTGGCGCGGTTGGCCGCCACGGGCGCCAACCTGCTCATCATGGACGAGCCGACGAACCATCTGGACATCTGGTCGTGTGAGGCCCTGGAGCGTTCGATCAAGGAGTTCGAGGGGACGATTCTCGTCGTCAGCCACGATCGTTACTTCCTGAACCAGGTTGCCGACCGGCTCGTCGTCATTGCCGATGGGCGCGCCCGGGTCATCGAGGGGGACTACGAGACGTACCAGCGTCTCTGTCGTAGTGAGTCGGAGGCGTCTTCGCCCGGTGGGTCGAAACCGACCGCGTCCTCCTCGAAAGCAGGTCCCCGGGGGACCGGAGGCGTCGTCTCGCCGAAGCCCGAGAAACGGAAACGAAAGTATCCCTATCGAAAACCTGATTCGATCGAGCGGGAGATCGCTGAGGTCGAGGCCGACCTGGCCGAGGTTGAGCTTGCCCTGGGGAACCCGGATACCTATCGAGACGCGGACACCGCCCGGGACGTGCAGGAACGGTTCGACGACCTCCAGGACCGTCTGTCCACTCTGTATGAACACTGGGAAGAGGCCCTCGAACTGAACACCTAGTTCGCCAACGGGCCCGGTCGCGCGACCTGACGCCCATCGGCATGTTTCTGATGGATCTGATGGATCGAGTCTCTTTCGGTCCTCGACCGACAACTCACGGGGTTGATTCCCGATCATGCCCGACCCGAACAAGATTCTCGTCACGGTACGACGAGCGACCGAGCTGTTCGTCGACACGCCCGGGCGACGCGGCTCGGTTGTGAGTCTTGGCGAGAGCGCCGAGGAGGTTCTGGTCGTCGGCGACCTTCACGGTCATCTTCACACATTCGCAGCCGTATTGAAGTTGGCGGCGCTCGAGAAGAACCCGGGCCGGCACCTTGTTTTGCAGGAGCTCGTTCACGACACGCGCGTCGATCCCGACGAGGGCGAGATCGACCCGTCGCACCGTCTGGTCGACCTCGTCTGCGCGCTGAAGTGCCAGTTCCCGAAGCAGGTCCATCTCATCCTGGGCAATCACGAGCTGTCCGAGATGACCGGTCGTTCGATCGCCAAGAAGGGGTTCGCGCTCAATGCCCTGTTTCGAAAAGGCATCGAGGGTAGCTATGGGGACAGGGCTGCCGAGATCCACGACGCCTATCTGCAACTCTTCCGGGGACTGCCACTCGCGATTCGAACTGCCAACCGGGTCATGATCTGTCATTCGATTCCGGACGGAACAATGCTTGACGGCTTCGATCTCGGCGTCCTGGAGGCGTCAACCTGGCCTGAAGACGCCTTGAAGCGAGGTGGTTCCGTCTATGCGCTGACGTGGGGGCGCGACACCCATCCCGAAACGGTCGATCGGTTCGCGACGCTCGTCGATGCGGACCTCTTCATCACCGGCCATCAACCTTGTGACGAAGGATATCGCCAGGCGAACCACCGCCAGATCATCCTGGACGGCACCGACCCCTATCCGAAGTGCTGCCTGTTCCCTTGCAACGGGCCGATTGCCCTCGAACACCTGCTCGAGGGCATTCGGTCCATATCCATCTCGTCGTGAGGTCGATCTGTCGAGGGGATCGTGGCGCGACGTTCGGGCCTGTCAGTAGAGCAAGATCACGTCGAAGCCGTAGGTGAACTGGCTGCCCGAGACGCCGGCATTGTAGGGCGTTCCGAACTGGGCCCAGTCGTACCGGGCTTCCGGGCGAATCCAGAGGTACTCGCACGGCTTGTAGATCAGGCCGAGGGTCTGCTCGTAATAGCGGTCGCCTCCGCCGGTACGTCATGCCCTGGGGGTCCCAGAAGACCTCGCTCCGCCACACGCCGGTCAGCTTGTCGGTACCGAAAATGTCGTAAAGGAACCAGTTGCCGAAGCTGTACCAACTGCCGTTGATACTGGTCGAGCGTCTTCCGGCCGTTGGTGGCGATCACCGGCACGCCGTTCTCGATGCCCTGGTCTGTTTCCATGACCTGGGTCAGCTTGTCGGTCCACTGGTAGCTGAGGACGGTCGTCCACAGGTCGATGGAGTTGTTGGTGAAGTTCGAGTTCGTCGCCAGGTTCACGGACCCCGGCGTTGTTGAGCTGAATGATGTTCTTCGGGTACGTGTGGCTGTTGTGGCTGTAGATGGAGGTCAGGTTGAGCTTGTCCTCGAAGCCGGTCCAACTGAAGCCGCCCATGTAGCCCCAGGTCGCGTTCGCATTCTGGAACTGGTCCCAGCCCTGCGGCGCGCCATTGTAGATGACCAGGTTGTCGTTGACGTTCCAGGTCGTCATCAAGCCCCAGTGGGTGAACGGCTGGCCGTAGTTGAACATGTACGGCACCGAGAGCAGCGGTCGACCGATGGCGGGCACGACCTCGTAGCCGTGCAGCGTGTACCAACGTCCGAACTTGACGTCGAGACCGCCCTCGGTCAGCACCGGCAGGTGCATCTCGCCGTAGAACTGGGCCAGGTCGAGCCCGGGAAACCAGCCCGAGGGCCAGGCGCCGTCGAAGACGCCCCGCATGTGGTTGAATTCCCAGTCGTTGCCGAACAGGATGTCGAGCCGGCCACCGACGTTGAATTCCCCCTCGCGTTCGAGCGGGTTCTCGATGACCATGTAGTACTGGTTCCCCATCCACTGGTTGGCCTTGAAGTTCGGGTTGACCCCGAAGTTCAGGCCGTCCGCCGGAAAGCTGGGGTTTGCGGTGAAGCTGTTCTGAATCCAGCCGTAGATCGCCCAGGGCGACTCTTCCAGACCCAGATACCTCATCAGTGGAGTGACTTCCTCCTCTTCGTCCTCTTCAATCTGGGCGATCTCGTTGCTCAGAGCGCTGAAGGTCGGCTCGCCGCCACCAAAGGATCGTTCCGCGGCCGGGAGGGCGAGTTCTGCACTGGAGGGGGGCGGAGAAGGAGCGAGCGAGCCAGGACCAGGCAGTGCGGCGCCCGGAGTCGCCGGGATGCGTTCCATGGCCGCCTCCGCCGGGGCATCGACCTGTGTGCGGCGGAGCGAGTTGTCGGGTGCGACGGGGCCGAAGCCGTTCTGGTATCCCGAGGCGCCATGGGTCGCGGGCGGCCCAGCGTGGACGGGTGGCGAGCCCAATGATGGGTACGTTCCCGTCCCGGGCGTCTGCGCCGCTGTCGGGCGCGGCGATCATTCCCGCGAATGCAGACGAGACGGCGATCATCCGCCAGGCTGCAACTGGAATCCCTCTCATCCTTGATCACTCCTTCGGGACGAGGACAGAAGAGAGTCCGGCGGGAGAGGAGCCGGAACGCGACTGGGGGTCGAATCCCGTCCTGGTCAGGTAAGGAATTCGTTTTGGGGGGTGTGATGCAGAACTCCGTTCCGCATCCTGTTAACTCATCGGATCGTTACGATTATCTGTTGAGAATAATCACGCTTCGTCGCGAGTGTCGGAATGTTCGTCATGATTGCCTCGAAAGCGGACAATCCACGTCGTGATTCGTTCGGCGGATCGTCGCCCGGCTAATGGGCGGTACTCGGCAACTCGCGAAGGCGCGGCTTGCCTCGGATCGCACCGAGCTTGTAAACTCGACCACGGTCGTCGCAACCTCGTCCTCTCTTCCCATTTCGGTCGGAACCGCACCATGCAGGCCCTCCTGATCGCTCTCGGTTCGGGTCTCGCGTTCCTCGTGGCGTACCACACGTATGGCCGCTGGCTGGGGAGCAAGATCTTCCGGTTCTCCGCCGATCGCGGTCTGCCCATCGCACCGTTTGCGAGACGATGTGGACTATGTCCCGACCCCCAAACCGGTCGTCTTCGGACACCACTTCACCTCGATCGCCGGGACCGGCCCGATCGTCGGGCCGGCCATCGCGGTGATGTGGGGCTGGCTGCCGGCCCTGTTCTGGGTGGTGCTGGGATCAATCTTCATCGGCGCCGTGCATGACTTCGGCGCCCTGGTCGTCTCCCTGCGTAACAACGGGCAGACCGTTGGCGACATCGCCGGCCGCTTGCTGAACCGTCGCGTGAGGGTTCTGTTCCTCCTGGTGCTGTTCATGGCCCTGACGATCGTGCTGGCGATCTTCGGGCTGGTGATCGCCGCGGTGTTCCGGCAGTTCCCGGCGTCGATCTTTCCCTGTCTTGTGCAAATCCCGATCGCGGTGGCGATCGGCTTCTGGCTCCATCGCAAGGGGGCGGGCCTGACGGTGCCGTCGCTGATCGCCCTCGCCCTGATGTATCTGACGGTGGTCTTCGGCGACGAGAACACGCCGGTCGCCCAGCTTTCCTGGTTGCCGGCGCCGTTCGCCGTCGGGGATCGCGGTGGTCGAGTCGGGTCTGCATGCGATCAACGCCGACCTGGCGGACTGCCCGATGATCGCCTGGGTCGCCTTGCTGCTGGTCTACTCGTATGTAGCGTCGGTCCTGCCGGTGTGGATGCTGCTCCAGCCGCGTGACTACATCAACTCGCTCCAGCTCATCAGCGCGCTGGGCCTGGTCGATCGTCGGCCTGGCGGTGGCCGCGTTCGTGGGAGGCGCACCGCTGGTCGCGGGCCAGCCTCGGCCGCCTCTGGAGATCGTCGGCCCGATGTTCAACCCCAACCCGGCGGGTGCGCCGGTGATCTTCCCGTTCCTGTTCATCACGATCGCCTGCGGGGCGATCAGCGGGTTCCACTGCCTCGTCTCCAGCGGCACGTCGAGCAAGCAGCTCGACAAGGAGCCCGATGCGCCGATTCGTCGGCTACGGGTCGATGCTGACCGAGGGCTTCCTGGCGGTGTTGGTGATCCTCGCCTGCGTGGCGGGGCTCGGGCTCGGGGTCCGAGCCGCCGACGGCGGCGGCACTTGCTGGGTGCCGACGCCTGGTCGGCCCGGTATGGGTCCTGGGGCGTGGCGGGGGGCCTGGCCCAGACGGTCGCGGCGTTCGTCGACGGGTCCGCCAACTTCCTCATCGCCATGGGGATCCCCGCGGGGGTCGGCATCGCGCTGATGGGGGTCCTGGTCGCCTCGTTCGCCGGGACGACGCTCGACACCGCCTGTCGGCTCCAGCGCTACGTGATCCAGGAACTGGCCGCGGCGCGCTGTTGCTCCTCGCTATGCCGCGGGGGAACCGGCCGAGGCCCCCCTGTTCCGCCGAGAGCCGGTCCCGCTCTCGGCCAACCCGATCTCCTGGCTGGCCAACAAGCATGGGGCGACGCTGTTCGCGCATCCTCGTCGCCGGCCTCGTTGCCGCCTTCCCCGGCCCCCGGCAGCGCCTGGACCTGGACAGACCGCCGGCACCGGCGGGATGATCCTCTGGCCGCTCTTCGGGGCGACCAACCAGCTTCTCGGCGGGCTCTCGTTCCTGGTGATCTACGTGTATCTATGGCGGCGCCAGCTGCCGACGTGGTTCCTGGTCGCTCCCCTCGTCTTCATGCTGATCCTGCCCGCGTGGGCCATGCTCTATCAGGTCTTCATTCAGGCCCCGGGCAAGGCAGACGGGCTGGCTGGAGGATCGCAACTGGCTGCTGCTGGGTTCGGGCTGACGACGATCGTGCCTGGAGGCGTGGATGATCGTCGAGGCCGTGCTGATTCTGCCGAAGGTCAAGGGCATCCTGGAACCCGGCCTCGGTGATCTCCGACCGCGTCCCCGAACTGGCCATCGCCGCCGGCGCGGGTCCGCACGCGACCTGAGAACTAACGGGCCGTCACAACGTACCGTTTTGATGTCACACCGGGAGGGCCTTTCGTCCTCGCGGTCTTCGGAACTCTCTGTCCCAAAAGAGTTTGGCGAAGGTTCTTGATGTCACGTTCCATTCCTGTATTTTCGGTACAGCTTTATCGGGTTTCTGGGGGGTTCCATGCGACTGGCGTTGCAGACGGACTATGCACTCCGAACGCTACTCTACCTGGCAACGCAGTCGAGCCGGTCCACCGTGGCGGACGTGGCGGAGTTCTATCGGGATCTCGACGCATCACCTGGGTAAGGTTGTCCACCAGCTTGGGCGACTGGGATACGTTCGTTGCGTGCGTGGTCCCCACGGAGGGATCGAGCTGGCACGTTCCCCGGAGACCATCTCGCTGGGTGAGGTGGTCCTGGCGTTTGAAGGGAACTTGCACGTGCTGGAGTGTTTGAGCACGGACGGCGTCTGCGTGATCCAGCCGGGTTGCCGGTTGCGACGGGTTCTGGCGGAGGCGGAACGCCGGCAGTTGGAATACCTCGACGGTGTCACCCTGGCGGACCTCCTGCCGGTCGGGGGAAACCTGGTGGAGTTCCAGGTTTGAGGTTGTCGCGTCGGCTCGTCGTGCGAGTCGAGACGGCGGCAGTCGAACAGTTCTCTTCTCTCCGGAGCATATCTGATGGAATCGAGAGCGCGACAGGGAATCATGGTCGGTGGAATCGGGGCCCTGGCGGTCGGGCTCGCCGTGGTTGTCGGTGGCCTCGCGGCCGTCGCCGACCAGCCGAAGGACGACCCGGCCGTGGAGCGAGCCCGGGAACAGGTCCAGATGCTCGACAGCCTGTACAAGAACGCGGTGGTTTCGATCACCGAGCGCTATCGAGCGGGGACAGCCGGCGATCATGGTCGCCAAGGACGTCTTCGACGCGATGCATTCGGGAAAATACCACTCGGCGAAGCTGGTCGACGCCTCAGGCTTGCCGCTCGGGGTGGACAACGCGCCGAAGACCGACTTCGAGAAGAAGGCCGCCAGGGCGATGCAGAATGGCGAGACCTACATCGATGAAGTCACCGGCGAGGGGGACGATCGTCGCCTGCTGGCCGCGACCATCGTCCCTGCCGTCCACAAGCGTTGCGCCGAGTGCCACGGAGTCGAGCAGGGAGACCTGATCGGGTTCATCCGGTATGAGGTGCCGATCCACTGAGACGCCCTCGCGTCCTCCTCGTCCGTTCAGCGATCGAACAGGCGGCCCATCAACGGGCCGCCTGTTCGCGTGTTTCGCCGTGGGAACTGCGTCGGCGGGATGGAACCGAAGGGGGATGATCTCGACTGGCTGGGAACCTCGCGGCCGGGTAGTCACCGCAAGGTTGTCTGTGGTAAATAGGTTCGGACAACGCCACTCGCAACCGGCGACTCGATGACGACCGTCGATCAGGAATCAGGCATGAAGCACAAAGAACGCTGGGCATCCCGGATCGGCCTGGTGCTCGCGATGGCCGGCAATGCGGTGGGGTTGGGGAACTTTCTGCGGTTCCCGGCGCAGGCGGCGAAGAACGGCGGCGGGGCGTTCATGATCCCCTACTTCGTCTCGCTGCTGGTGATGGGCATCCCGCTGATGTGGATCGAGTGGACGATGGGCCGCCACGGGGGCCAGTTCGGCCACCACAGCACGCCAGGCATCTTTCACACGATGGGGCGGGGCCGGGCCTGGAAGTACCTGGGCGTGCTCGGGCTCTGGTCATGCCTGATTATCGCCTCGTTCTACCTGTACATCGAGTCGTGGTGCCTGGCGTATGCCGGCAACTCGCTGATCAACGGCTTCGCCGGCATGGACCAGGGCGGCGTGAAGCTGTTCTACGACAACCTGACCGGCCAGCGCGAGAACCAGATCCTGGCCATCAGCCCCTGGGGCATGCTGCTATTCGCCGTCTGCATCCTCATCAACGTCTACATCCTCTCGCGCGGCCTGGCTCGGGGCATCGAGCTGGTGGCCAAGGTCGGCATGCCGCTGTTGATCCTTTTTGCCGCGATTCTGGCGGTACGAGGGCTGATGGTCGCCCCGTCGAACGACCCGAAGGCGGTCGCCAGCGCGTTCCAGGGCCTGAACTACGTCTGGGAGCCGAAGCTTCGATTCGATCGCCAACCCGGCCACCTGGCTAGCCGCCGCCGGACAGATCTTCTTCACGCTGTCGATCGGCATGGGCTCGGTCCACTGCTATGCCTCGTACCTGCGCGAGAAGGACGATGTGGCCCTGACCGGCGCCACGACTGCCTGGACCAACGAATTCTGCGAGGTGGTCCTCGGTGGGACGATCCTGCTGCCGGTCGCCGTGGCCTACCTCGGCCTCGAGCGCGGTCCAGGCCAGTGTCGCGGGCGGCTCCGGTTTCGGGCTCGGGTTCCTGGTCTTCCCCAGCCTGTTCAACAACTGGGGCTGGTTCGCGCCGGCCGCCGGCTTCATGTGGTTCGGTTTGCTGTTTTTTGCCGCCATCACCAGCAGCCTGGCCATGGGCCAGCCGTTCTTGTCGTTTCTCCAGGAAGAGTTCGGGTTCAGCCGTCGCGAGGCGGCCGTCGGGCTGGGGGTGATGATCCTGGGCTTGGCGATCCCTGTGGCGATCTTTCACGGCAACGCCTTCTTCACTGAGTTCGACTACTGGGGCGGCACCCTCGCGCTGGTCGTGTTCGCCGTGATCGAGACCATCCTATTCGGCTGGGTCTTCGGGATCAAGAACGGCTGGAACGAGCTGAACAAGGGGGCCGACCTGCGGGTCCCTCGGGCGTTCTACTACCTGATGACGTACGTCACGCCCTCCTTCTTGCTGGTCATCCTTGCCGCCTACGTCTTCCAGCCGAAGGGGACCATCGAGGTAAATACGGTCTCGGATGACGGCAAGATCGTCACCCAGAAGGTCGACAAGAACTGGGAACCCTACCTGACGGGGCTGTTCTCCGGTTCCCGCATGCCGGCCTGGGAGTGGTCGGGTGAGGGGATGATCGGCAAATTATTGCACAAGGACCTCGAATTGCCCACGGAGGCACCCCCAGAGCAACGTGAGTTCACCAACCAGCTGAAGTTCGTTCGCAACATCGATCGGATTGTGATGGTTGCCGTCTTCATCGGGCTCGGCGTGCTGGTGAACTTCGCCTGGCGCAAGCGGCAGCGGGAAGGGAGGCTCTGAGACCGATGTCTACCTCGGCCTGGATCTTCATGCTCTCGGCATGGGTCATCATCATCGCCATGACCGTTTACTGCTTCACGAGGTTGCTGCGTTCCCAGAATTCACTCCATGAGGACGAGGAACTCGCCGGTGATCGCCCCGAACCCTGGGGGGCGCCACCGGCGTTCCACGACGACTGATCGCGACCCGCGACCCCGATGGCCGAGGACCGATGGCCGATGGCCGAAAACCGATGGTTGATGGCCGGGAACCGATTGCCGAGGACCGAAAACCGATGGTTGATGGCCGGGAACCGATTGCCGAGGACCAATGGCGGATGGCGGATGTGCAAGAACAGATTCGCAGCCCGCGACTGCTCTCTTGCGATCATCTGGAATCGGTCCTCGGCCCTCGTTCTATCGTCTGGAATCGGTCCTCGGCCATCGGCCATCGGTCCTCGGCCATCCGGCCATGTCCCTGGCTGGACTCGATGGATCAAGGCCCGAGCCATTCCGCGATGAACGTGGAATAGGCGTCGGCCCGCTCTCTTCGCGGCCGTACCAGTGGATCGGCGTGGCCGTGGGAGTGAGCTCGGGGACCACGGGCGCCAGGTCCGTGGTGAGAGCGGCATCCGGGCTGACCGGCGTCATCCGATGCCGCACGTCCTCCAGGGTGTCCAGGAACTGCTTGAGAGGCGTCATCATGAGGATGCTCGTCGAGGCGACGAGCTGCGGGTGCTCGTCATTCTCGGACTGGTGCGCCCGCGCCTCGATCCCGAGGCGTGAAAGCCATTGAATGGCATGCTGGAGACTGTTCGCGTCGTCGAAGCGGCGATACAGATACATGGGCGTCCTCCTATTCGATCTTTCCTCGGCACGAGGCGCGAGGAAGTGAAAGATCGACGTGATCCGAAGGCATGGAGCGGTCGAACCGACGTGGTCGCCACGACGACCGGACAGTCGGCGAGCGCCATAACGTTGCCGGTTCGATGCGACGGGTTCGTTGTGAAGTCCCCGTGGCCGACGATCCACGCGAGGGAGAGTCGCACGGCGAGGGCGCGGGTCGTTCGAGGGCAAGAGCGTCTCGCACGATCCGTTCTGGACCGGGCGACGTCACCCGAGCCGTCGAGAGCACGAACCGCTCCGGATCAACAGCGGAGGATTGGTGAGCGCTGGACGCTGGCCGCCCTGGTGGGTAGACGCCTCGACCAAACGGCGGCGTCTCGGGCGCGGGAGCGCCGAACTCGTTCGGCAGGAAGCCGATCGACTCGGTTCGAGGCTCCTCGGCCTCGTCCTCGTTGCCTTCCATCAGGGAGGCCCGCGCGTTGTTCCGCAACCCGCGACCATCGTCGGGAATGCCGAGGGGGACCGCCAGGCCGATGGGGCATGTCGCGTGAGGACCGCCACGGTCGAGAGGACGAGTGACGACGGGCGACGCGGTGAGGCCGCCCCCCGGTAGTAAACCGGAGGTCACGCAGGCGACCATGATGAGGACGAACGCCATCAGGTTCCCCTCCAGCACGCCCACAAAACCATGGCGGTTAAAACTCGGATACGGCGAACCGACAGAACGAATGCCGATCGTCGGGTTGGGTCGAAATGGCCCCTGGTCTATTCATCGTAATCCGGGCCGTCAGTGCGACCGGGATTTCCCGGAACCGGCCACCGACGGAAGCACCCTTCGGAACTTACCAGGGCCGGCCCCGAGGAGGGCCGGCCCTGGTTTTCGAGACCCTGAGGTTCCCGAGACGAGGCTCGACGGTTCAATCTCTAGGAAGAGGCGGGAGATTGATCGCCGGAACCTCCCCGATCGCCTGATCGCCGTGGATCGCGGTCGGGCCGTCGTGGCTCGCCAACCCCCCGTCGTTCGGGACCACGAGCGCCGTCGTCGTTGGTTCCGGGCGGGCCGTCGGCAACTGGGGAAGGGCCGGGGCCGGGATGTTGTCCCGCCCCGTCCTCATCACGGAGGCGGGGCTCACTGCGGGATCGTTCGAGGATCGGGAACCCAGGATCGTCGGGTCGCCGGCCGGAACCTGCGGGGGGACGGAGTGAGGCGCCGGCGGCAGCGGGCCAGCCGGGGCGGGCATGGCCGGTCGAGGCCGGGCCGGGCCGAGGTTCGGCGGCGGCATCGGGGTCACGGGGTCCGGGGTCGCGGGGCCGTTGCTCGGGATCGGTGCGTAGGGGCCGGTCCCGCCGATCGGGTGCTGACGGTGCGCCTCCTGCTGATCCTGAGCCTGAATGTACGCCTGTCGCGGCCAGGGGCCTTCCGCCAGGGCGATGTTGTTGTAGGAGAGCAGCGTGCCCTTGGCTTCCTCGAGCACGGCGAGCGACGTGTTGTACGTGCTCTTGTACAGGGCCTCCTGGGCGATCGCGTCGGTCCACTGGTTGATTGACGCGATGAGGGCCTGAATCGTGACGGCCTCCTCGCTACGGGACGGGTCGCGGTCGCCGGCGTCGTAACGGGCCTTGTTGTAATCGAGGCGGGCGAACGCGGCGTCCTTCAGACGGCTGGCGGCCCGGTACTGCTTGAAGTTGGCGTCCACTTCGAGGAAGAAACGAGCCAGGGCGTGAGTCCGGTCGTGGACCGTTTGCTGGAGAAAGGCACGCTGCTGAAGCAGGGAGTACTGCGAGGACCGAACGTTCGCCAGCGGGCCGCGGAAGCCCAGCGGCATCTGGAAGGTGAACCCGAGCTGCCAGGTCTGGAAGTTGTTGTAGTTCGTCGGCACCGCGTTCAGGCCCGCCGCCCGCTGCTGGAGCTGGAGCATGCGGGTCGATGGCGTCAGATGCCGCTGCCGGTCATGACCTTCAGCGACTCGTCGAGGTGATGGCCCAGGCCGTTGAACTGGTACAGGACGTTGAAGTTGAGCACCGGCAGCAGCGTGTTGCGGGCGATGAGCAACTGAAGCTCGGCGACGCGGACCAGCAACTGGCGGACGACGATGTCCGGGTGGAAGGTGACCATCTGTGCGAGGCTGGCTTCCCAGTCGGGTTGTAGACGCGGCGTCGGTCGGCTCGGTGACCGGCACGATGCGACGGTTGTCGGCCGGGGGCAGGCCCAGGATGTTGCGGAGCTGCCGCTCGGTCGTGAGGACGTCCGAGGTGGCGGTGACGAGCTGGAGCCGGGCATTCTCGACCTGCACCTGGGCGTCGGCGAGATCGCGACGGCTACCGCGGCGGCTGCCGACCTCCTGATTGGCCAGCACGTCCTCGAGGAGCTTCTCGGAGAGTTCGAAGGCGGTCTCCGCGGACCAGAGCCGCACCTGCTGTTGGGCGAGGGTCCAGTATTGCTGCTCGATCGAGCGGACCATCTGCATCACCTCGTTCTTGAACCGCCAGACGCTGGCGTCGGCGTTCAGTCGCGAGATGACGATGGGGGCCCGGTTGGCCTCCAGGCCCGCCGGGCCGAACTGCGAGATCTGGTTGCCCGCCAGCGGGGCCGAGCCGAGCAACGGCTGGGTGAACTGAAGTTGAAGGTTCGAGGTGTAGGCCGACGGGAACACGTTCGTCGGGCTGTTCGAGTACAGATAGCTGACGTTCTGGGTGATCCCCATGGTCGCCCCGGTCGCCGCCCGCTTCTGGATCGAGGCGGCGAACTGGGCCGTGTCCTGGTCGAAGACGACGGGGAACTTGGGGCCGCCCAGCAGGTTGCCGCTGAAGAAGCCGGCCTGAATCGCGTTATTGAACGGTTGCGAGCTGTGTCCCCAGGTCAGCTGCGTGACCAGGTTCGTGTCGAAGGCCGAGAGCGCCAGGGGGATCTGGGTCTCGGCGATCGCGTTGTCGTAAACCGTCGCCAGGTTCGTCGAACCGAGGGCCGCACCGGCACCGCTGGCGAGCGGGGCGGGCTCGAAGCCGCCGACCGGAATCCCCTGGGCACCGAGGGCGATGACGCGGATGACCTCGGAGTTCTCCAGGCCGATCCGGATGGCCTCATCCAGCGGCAATCGCCAGACCTCCTGGGTCTCCGGGTCGCTGGTCGTCCTCGGGTCGGCGACCCGGGGAAGGGGCAGGGCCATCTGGTGCTCAAGGAACTGGGCGGCCTGGACCTGGTCGTCCCGCTCCGCGGCCAGGCTCAAGGTCTCTTGCGGGACCTCCTTGGCCTGGTCGATGTAGGGCGTCCTGCGGCAGCCCGCCGCGGGGCCGACACAGCCCATCAGCGCCGCGGCAAGCATGAGCCGGTTCCCAAGTTGGGTCAATCGCATGGCCAGTCCGTCCTTGACTTAGTGCGCCATGTGACGAGTCACGCCGGTGTACCCCGAAGCCATCCAGCCCGCACGGGCCTGCTGCGTCGGGGGACGCTCCTCGAATAAGGCCCCGGGCAGCGTCCTGCGCCCGGGTGACGCGGTCCTCGGCACCGCGGAGGTCGGCCGCCGACGTCGCCAGTCGACGCCGAGCCTCCGCCTCGCGAACCCATGTACGGATCCTCCCGATACGACAGCCCGGCTGCCGCATCGGAGACGTCCGACTGATCGACCTGTCAAACTGTATCGGTTGTGCCGGACGTGCGTCTTGAAAGGATGATCGGGATTCTACGGATTTCCGCGAATCGTCCCAGGCCAATTCCGCACGGTCCGTGAAGTCGCACCGTCAACGGGACGACAAGACCGCCTTCCTTCCCGATCCGCTTCGTAATCCAGGGCCGACCGCCGAAGGGGGAGTGATCGCGGAGCCAAACACCGAGAGCTCTCGACGCGCCGCGGTTCTCAGACCAGCGATCGAGAGGACTGGGATGCGGCGATCAGGGGGCTCGGAGGGGGCTTCAGCTTTCGCTTCAAAGCGATGATCTCGCCGGGTTCGGAGCCCTCAAGGGCATGGCCCAGGAACTGAAAGGCATACCCCAGCAAGAACAGGCTCAAGGAAAGCAGGAAAACCCAGACGGACAGGGTCGGGATCGAGATCGGCAACATCAAGAGGCCAACGACCGCGACCGGAATCCCGACGATGTGCAGCGCGAAGCTGCCCCGATGCCGGTGTCGTTCAATCCAGTTCGCGACCATCGGTGAATGAGTCAGAGGAGGGCACAGCATCGTGGTGGTCCCGTCGAATGGAGTGCGATCCCAGGCGGCTTGACGCGGAATGGAATGGAGGCTAGGTTGTTCCCGCCGAGTTGTTTACGATAACCTGCCGGGGTGGCTGTCCGCAACAAGATCGCGACAAATCGCGTTTCAAGACCTGACCGAACGCCCGACCTGGCTTCCGGGATCTCCTCATTTTCCCGGACCCACCGGAGCTTGCCCGCCGGTTCGCCTTCTTCAATCGATTCGGCCCGTTGCAGGCACAGGGATGGATGAGGCGGCCTTTCAACGGTTGATCCGCGGCGAGGCGAACGGAGTGCTCTCGACATTGTCGCGAGGTGGGCTCGCGATCGCCTCGGGAGGTTACCGCGTGGCTGTCGCCGGTCGTGCCGTCGCCTTCGATCGCGGCTGGAAGGCCATTCATCGAGCGGACCTCCCGGTGATCTCGGTCGGCAACATCACGCTGGGTGGGACCGGCAAGACCCCGATGGTGGAATGGGTCGCCCGCCGCCTCCGTGAACGCGGGTTGAGGGTCGCGATCCTGAGCCGTGGCTACGGCGGGACCGAAGGACTGAATGACGAGGGCCGGGTTCTCGAGGCCAACCTGCCGGATGTGCCCCACCTCCAGGCCCGCGACCGCGTGGCCCTGGCCCGGGTCGCCGCGGAGGAGTTGGAGTCCGAGGTGGCGGTGCTCGACGATGGCTTCCAGCATCGCCGTCTGGCCCGCGACCTTGACATTGTCCTTCTTGACGCTCTCGACCCCTTCGGCCTCGGTCGCCTGTTCCCACGTGGATTGCTCCGCGAGCCCGTCCGCTCACTTCGACGCGCCGAGATCGTGGTCCTCTCCAGGGCCGATCTCGTCGAGCCCGGGTTCCGGCACGAGGTCCGGCAACTGGCCGAACGTCGTGCCGGCCCGTTAAGGTGGGTCGAGGCACGACAGGCCCCGCTCGATCTGGTCGATCACGACGTTGTGTCCTCCCCCTTGGACGTGCTGACGGGCGTTCGCGCCGTGGCCTTTTGCGGGCTCGGAAATCCGGAAGGGTTCCGACGGACGCTGTCGCGCCTGGACGTGGACGTGACCTCGTTTCTCACGTTTCCGGACCACCATCCCTACGACCGTGGCGACGTGTCGACGTTGCGACGGTGGGCCCGGGAACATCGCGCCGAGCTGGCCTTGACCACACAGAAGGACCTGGTCAAGCTACGCATGCCGACGCTGGACGAGGTTCCGCTCCGCGCCCTTCGCATCGGCCTGGACGTCCTGGAGGGGCAACACCTTCTGGTTGAGGCCCTGGACGCGATCGTTCAGAAGGCCCGCCCGCGGAGCAACCCGACCTGAATCATCCGCTCGCGTCTGCCCGTTTCGCTACCTCTCTCGAACCGGCTCAAGGATGGGCCCCATGCGGATCGTCGTCTTTTGCCCCAACCCGATCGGCGACACCGTCATGGCGACGCCCGTCTTTCGCGCGCTTCGGGCCGCTTACCCCGACGCGGCAATCGACGCCGTGCTGCGGCCGGTCTGCGGGGCCGTGCTGGAAGGGCTGCCCTGGATCAACGAGCGCATCCCGTTCGACCCGCGGTCGAACGACCGATCGCTCCGCACCCCCCCCCTGCTCCGCCGGCTACGCGGCAACCGTTACGAGGTCGCGCTGCTGCTACCGAATTCGTTCCGCACCGCGCTGATCGCGACGCTCGGCGGGATTCGCCGGCGCGTGGGTTATGACCGGGGGGGCCGGGGCATCCTCTTGACGGATCGGCTTCGGCCCCGCTGGACGATGAGGGCCGCTTCCTGCCGACTCCCGCCGTCGGGTACTACCTCGACCTGGTCCGACATCTGGGCATTCCGGTCGGCTCGAACCGGCTGGAACTCGTCACGACGGACGCCGAGCGCCGGTTGACGGACCGAACCTGGGACGCGCTGGGCCTGCCGGACGATGGATCAGTGGTCTGCCTCAACAACGGCGGCGGCGTTCGGCCCGGCGAAGGCCTGGCCTGTCGAACACTTCGCGACGCTCGCGCGTCGACTGGCCGTGGAGGCGGGGCGCCGCGTGCTGGTTCTGTGCGGCCCTGGAGAACGGGACGCGGCCCGTGAGATCGCGTCACAGGCAAATCATCCCGGAGTGGTCAGCCTGGCGGACCACTCACCGAGCATCGGGTTGAGCAAGGCGAGCATCGAGCGCAGCGCCCTGCTCGTGACGACCGATTCCGGCCCAAGACACCTGGCGACGGCGTTCAACGTCCCGGTCGTGGCCCTGTTCGGCCCCACGTTCATCGCCTGGACCCGCACGAACCACCCACTCGGCCTGAACCTGCAACTGCCGGTGCCGTGCGGACCGTGCCAGAAACCGGTGTGCCCCGAGGGACACCACCGCTGCATGCGCGAGCTGACCCCGGAATCCGTCTTTCGCGCCGCGACTCAGTTGCTCGGGACGGGCCCCGAACGCCACCCTCGATCGTCCGCCAATCCGCACATTCTCTCGCCCGAACACCGGGGCGTGTCGCCTTCCCGATCCACCAGCCGTGACGGCGCGGAGTGGACACGATGAGCACCTGGTTCGTGACCGGCGGGTCCGGGTTCATCGGTCGTCACGTTTTGAATGATCTCGCCGAGGGGGGTTCTCCGGCGTCGCGCCTCGTCGCACTTTCCCGGGGGCGGTCGGGGGACGAGGCGAACACAACCTATGTGAAGGGCGACCTTGAGGACCCCTCGGGGTTGGTTCGCGTGGTGAGCGAGGTCGAGCCGGACGTGGTCATCCACGCCGCCGGCCAGGTTCCGCCCGCGGATGATGATCGGTTCGAGCGGATCAATCTCCGAGGCACCATTCACCTTCTCAGGGCCCTCAAGGCAACCCGGCGTCCGGTTCGCGTCGTACTGGTGGGGTCGGCGGCCGAACTTGGTCCGGTGGATACCAGGTTTTTGCCGGTCGGGGAGCACCATCCTTGTCGGCCGCGAGACGCCTATGCGCGGAGCAAGTGGTTCGCGACCTGCGCGGGATTGATGGTGCGACCACCTCTGGAAGTGATTGTCGCTCGTGTATTCAACCCGATCGGGCCGGGGATGCCCGTTGCCCTGGCGTTCGGCCGGTTCGCCAGCATGCTCGCGGCAACGAGTTCTGATCCCGTCCATCTCAGTGTCGGGGACCTCGAAGCTCGTCGCGACTTCGTCGATGTCCGCGACGTCTCCCGGGCGTTGATCGCCCTGGCCCGGAAAGGTCGGTCGGGCCTGTTGTACAACGTGGCCACCGGGCACTCCCACCGCGTCCGGGACGGCCTGGATCGACTCGTGGCCCTGAGCGGTCGCCGCGTCGAGATCGAGGAAGTCCCATCATCAGGTCGCGGACCGCTGGACTCGCGTGCCGACATCCGAAGGATCACGCGACATACGGGCTGGACACCGCGGTACATCTGGGAACAGAGCCTTGCCGACCTCTGGGACGACGCACGGGATCGATCCTCCAGTTCGGTCGCCGATGCCTCGAAACAGGTCGCGTGATCCGTGGTCCCGGCCGATCGCGATTGCCATTGATCGCCCCCCGCGCCGCGTTACAATACGGTCCCGAGCCGGAGGATCCGGCTGCGCGGTGCTGGCGCTCAAGGAAGGGAGCCTCATGGCCCGCCGATACCTGCCGTGGATCGTGCTGCTCTCGATGGTCCTCCACCTGGTGGGGATCGCGCGCACGGTCGTGCCGGCGCAGGACGGCCTCAAGTTCATCCGGGTTGCCCGCGAGTTCGGTCAACGGCCCTGGGCCGACGTCGTGCGCGGCTCCGATCAACATCCGCTCTACCCGATTTGCATCGCGCTGATCGAACCGGCGATCGCCCTCGTGCTCGGCCCTGGGCCGGGTTCCTGGCAAGCGTCGGCGCAGCTCGTCTCGGCCCTCGCGTCGCTCCTGCTGCTCGGGCCGCTTTTCGTCCTGACTCGCAGGCTGTATGACGAACCCACCGCGCTGCTTGCCTGCCTCCTGTTCGCCGTGCTGCCGGCAACCTGCGAGATCGGCCACGACACTCTGAGCGATTCGCTCGCCCTCGCGCTGTTCACCACCGGATTGATGTTCGGCGAACGAATGCTTCGAACGCGAACGCCCGCCGCGGCCGTCTCGTGCGGCGTGGCCTCGGGCCTCGGCTACTGGGCCCGGCCGGAACTGGCCGTCCTGCCGGTTGTGGTCGTCGGCGTCGCCGTGGTTGCGAACGCCTACGAGACGGTTCGGCGATCGACTCTCGGTTGGGGACGGCCCAGTATATCAATGCCCTGGACGGTGGGTCGTGTCCACCCGACTGGAGTGGGTTGGCGCGACTCACCAATCTTTAACCTGGTGGGTTGCGCTGCGCTGACCCACCCTACCTGGAAGGGGCCGCCCTGCCGGCCCTGGGGGTGAGCTTCCTGACCCTGGTAGGCGGCTATGCCCTTGCGAAGGGCGAGGTCTCCGAGAAGCTCGCGCTGCGACGGGCCGCGGCCATCACGTCCACGCACGATCAGGCCCGGCCGGTCGAGCACTGGCTTCCTGCCGGACTCGACGACCCTCGGTTCGACTTCTCTCCCAAGGAAGAAAGCGGACGGACGACCCGTTTCGGTCCGATAAAGGCCGCGATCACGACCTTGACTGTCTGGGCCGAGGGCCTTGCCTGGGTCTTCGCTCCCCTTTGCGCGATCGGGGCCGTGCGGGTCGAGGTTCGATCGCGAGTCGGTCGTTGGCTCCTCGCCTCTTACGCGATCGTGTTCGTCACAGTCCTGAGCCGTCACGCCATGAACCTCGGCTACCTGTCGGGGCGACACGGTCTCACCTTGCTGGTGGCAACCCTCCCCTGGACGGCCGCCGGGTGTCGACACGTCGCCTCCGCGATCGCCACGCGCCTCGACTGGGCGGGGCCGCGCCGGGTTCGACTGGCACGCTGGGCGGTCGTTCTGCTGATCGTCGCCGGCGGGGTCGCTCAGGGCGAGCCGTCGCACGCGAGCCGCTGGGGACATCGGGCGGCGGGGACCTGGCTGGCCGCGAACGCCGAGCCGGGCTCCGCACTTCTCGACACCCGTGGCTGGGCGGCGTTTGTCTCCGGATTGCCCTCGTACGACACCTGGCACATCCGCCAGGCATTGAGCGACCAGCGGCTTGCCTATGTGGTCGTCGGCGCCGACGAACTCGAGGCCAAGAGCCGTCGGGCGGAAACCCTCCGCGCCTTGCTGGCGTATTCCTCGACGCGGGTGGCGTCGTTTCCCGGTCGTAGGGGAGGGACGGACGCCGCGGTCCTCGTCTTCCGGTTCGAGCATCCGGAGTCCTGGGAGGGCATTGTCCCATGACATACGGATCCCTGGTCGATCGCTTGACGCGGGGCGTGCGCTGGGTGTGGCAGTCGGACGAGTACCGGGCGGCCTTGCCGGAGGACCTGGACCAGCGGGTCATGTCGCTCGAAGCGACCGATCGCCACCACGCCAAGCAGGGTCGCTCGACGGCTCGAGTACGGATCGACTCGCCCTGGGGACCGCTCTCGGTCTACCTGAAGCGTCACTACCGGCTGCCCTGGACATCCCGGCTCGCGGCGCTGGTGAACCCCGAGGGCCGGCATACGCCCGCAACGGCCGAGTGGGCCCATCTCCACAAGGCGCGGGCGCTCGGCATTCCCGTGCCGGATGTCGTCGCGGCCGGGGAACGGATCGGCCCCTGGGGGGACCTGCAAAGCTACCTGATGGTCGCCGAACTCATCGGCTGCGAGGCCCTGAACGAGGTCCTCCCGACGCTCTCCAGGGCCCTGCCTCCAGAACGATTCGCCCGGTTGAAGCGAGAGTTGATCGTCGAGATGGCCGCGATCACGGCGACCTTGCACAACGCGAGGCTCTTTCACAAGGACCTCTACCTCTGCCACTTCTTCCTCGACGGCGATCCGCGCGTTCCGAACGGTCGGCGGCTGACCCTGATCGACCTGCACCGGCTCGGGCGGCACCGGCTCGTCCCGGCTCGCTGGAGATGGAAGGACCTCGGCCAATTGCTGTTCTCGACGTTCGGGGTCGAGGGTGTTGACGACCGGGATCGGCTCCGGTTCTGGCCCATTACCGGCGACGGACGGGGCTTCGATGTCCTCGTGGCGAACGCTGGGCGATCGAGCACAAGGCCGAACGCTATCGGCGGCACAATCAGGACTGAAATCGGCCCGAAACGGTCGAGGGTGCAAAGGACCAGGGCATGGGCTTGCGGATCGCGATCAACTTCGAGCGAGTCGATCCCACCAAGGGCGGGGCCGAGACGTACGTCGCCGACCTGTGCCGTCGGCTCGTGTCCCGGGGTCATGACGTCGTGCTCTTCGCCAGCGAATGGGCCGATGGCGTCCTGCCGCGCGAGGTCACGACCGTCCGGGTCCCGGTCGCCGGCACGACACGACGGGCCCGGATCGGGAGCTTCGCGGAGAACTCCGCGATCGCGCTTGCGAGGGCGGATTTCGACTGCTCGGTCGGGTTCATCAACACCTGGGCCACCGACGTCCTGATCCCCCAGGGGGGCACCCACGGCGGCAGCCTCGATTGCAACGCGCGACGGTTCCCGGCGGGTTGGAGACGGTGGGCCTACCGGATCGCCAAGCGAACCAACCCGAAGCACCGCCTGTATCAAGCCATCGAACAGAAGCAGTACGACCCCGAAACGGGAGCCGCGGATCGTCGTGGCGGTCAGCGGCATGGTCCGCGATCATCTGAAGCGGTTCCACAGTGTCCCGGAGGAGCGTGTGCGGGTGATCCCGAACGCGATCGATGCCGACCGCATCTCGGTGAACGACCCCGTGGCGATCCGCAACGATTTTCGCAAAACTCAGGGCCTCTCTGACGCGACGTTGACCGGCCTGTTCGTCGGGCACAACTTCCGCTTGAAGGGATTGCCCGATCTCCTCGCGGCGCTTCGCCTGCGCATGGAGCGGGAACCGTCGGGCCGGCCCATTCATCTCCTCGTCTGCGGCGGAGGGCGGCTCGGCCCGATGCGGCGGCTCGTCGAGCCGGTTGGGCCTGGACGCGACCGTTCACCTGATCGGGTATCTTCCCGACGTCCGTTCCGCGTTCCACGCGGCCGATTTCTTCTGTCTGCCGACCTACTACGACCCCTGCTCGCTGGTCGTCTTCGAGGCGCTAGCGTGTGGCTTGCCGGTGATCACGACGGCATACAACGGCGCCGGGGAACTGATGACCCAGGGTCGAGAGGGATTCGTCGTCCCGTCGGCCGACGATCACGAGGCTCTGGCCGACGCGATGGATCGGCTGACCGACGATGAGGCGCGTCGGGTGATGTCCGGGAACGCGACGGCCCTGGGGCGTGCCCAATCATTCGACCGGCACGTCGAGCGGCTGGTCGCGGTTTTCGAAGACGTGGTGGAAACCAAACGAGGGGTGGCCAAGGAGGGCACGTCATGCAGGCCATTGTCCTGGCCGGCGGCAAAGGGACCCGGCTCCGGCCGTTCACGCACGTCTTCCCCAAGCCTTTGATGCCGCTTGGCGACGACGAGCCCGATGCCGATCCTGGAGGTTGTCCTGCGGCAGCTCTCCCGGTTCGGCTTCCGCGACGTCACGATCATCACCGGCTACCTGACCGAGCTGATCGAGGCCTTCTGCGGAGATGGCCGACGGTTCGGCACCCGCATCGGCTACCGCCGCGAGGTCACCCCGCTCGGCACGGCGGGCGGCCTGGCGCTGGTGAACCGCCCGCGCGAGCCGGTCCTCGTGCTCAACGGCGACATCCTGACGACCCTGGACTTCGCGGCGATGTACGCCTTTCACCGGCCCAGGCGGCCCGCGCGACCATCGCCAGCTTCGCTCGCGAAGTGAAGATCGACTTCGGCGTCCTGGAGTTCGGCGACGATCCCCACGTCCTGAGCGGCTACCGGGAGAAGCCGAGTTTCTCCTTCCAGGTGAGCATGGGCCTGTATATCCTCGATCCGGCGGCATGGGACTACCTGACCCCCGGCGAGGCGTTGACCATGCCCGAGTTGCTGGAATCGATGCGGGGACAGGGGCATCCGGTCCATTGCTTCCGGCAGGACTGTGAGTGGCTCGACATCGGCCGGCACGACGACTACGCCGCCGCGAACGAGATCTTCCAGGCCCGCCGCCCGGCGTTCCTCGGCAATACGGAGCGGCCGAGGCTGAAGATCGGCTAGCCGCTATTCAGTCGACTTCTGAAGACGGTCCTTACGAGTCGCGCATCATGTCCCATGCCGCCTCGGTCCTCCTCGTGTTCGCCGCGTACCTTTTCGGTGCGATCCCGTTCGCCTATCTGATCGTCCGCTGGCGCAAGGGGATCGATATCCGGACGGTGGGCTCCGGGAACGTCGGCGCCACGAACGCGGGGCGTCTGCTCGGCTTTCGCTACTTCCTGCTCTGCTTCGCGCTGGACGTGGCGAAGGGGTTCCTGCCCACGTGGGGCCTGCCCATTCTCGTCGAGTGGGCTGACAGGTTCGACGTTCCGCCGGACTGCCGGTCTTCATTGCTCTGGCGACGATCCTCGGACACAACTTCCCGGTCTATCTGGGGTTCCGGGGTGGAAAGGGTGTGGCGACGAGCCTGGGGGCCCTGTGCGCTCTGGACCCGGTCGCCAGCCTCGCGACCGTAGCCGGGTTCGTGATCTTCGTGCTGGTGACGCGATACGTCTCGTTGTCCTCGGTGCTCGGTGGGATCGTCTTCGCCATCACGCATTTCGCGAGAGTCGCCGACCCCTGGTCTCGCGACGAATTTCCCTGATGAGCCTGGTGGTCGCTTTGCTGCTGGTGATGCTCATCGTCCGTCACCGCAAGAACTTCGTCCGCATCGCGGCCGGCACCGAGCCGAGGGTGCCGATCGGCCACAGGCGAGCGCCCGTCGCGGGGGCGACCTCGCAGGTTCCATCCTCGACCAACGACACGACGCCCGAGGCAGGAGAGCCCGAGCCGAGTCCCTAAATTGTGATGTCTGGAGGGAACCGGACAGATGACGAGAGAGACGCTCGATATCGTGATCTCGCCCCGCCGAAGACGATTGCCGAGAATCCTCGGCCTCTCGACCGTGGGACTCGCGCTTGTGGGTACCGTCGCGGCGGTCGTCATCCAGGCCAGTCGGCCATCGGTTCTGTTTTGTGGCGACTATGTGTTGAGGGCCGAACCGCCGATCCGCACAGGCCATCAGCGCGCGGAGCGGCTCTGCTTTGCGGACAATGGCAGGCTTCTGGCCGTCACGTGCCCCCGCTATAACCAGGTTGTGCTGTACCGCATGAGTTCGGAGCAGGTCCCAAATCTTGTCGCCGACATCGCCACCGGGGGGAGGCCGGTCGCGATCCAGGCCGCACACGACCGCCTCTATGTCCTGCAACGACCGACCGGTGATGCTCGACACCTCGAACCGGCCTGGTGGCAAGCGTTTGACTTCGAAGGTTCGCCCTTGGGGTCAAAGTTCCGTCTCGGCTGGGACCCCGACGACATGGTGCTAACCGACGACGGCCGGACGATGTTCGTCATCCTCTCGGGGAACGCCGAGGGGGAGTCGAACCGCCCGGCCCCGAGCCTGCTCGTCGTCGACCTGACGACGCCCGGTTCTCCGAGGGTTCGCGGATCGTTGAGCTTCGATCACCCCGGAGACGATCCGGAACGCATCGCGTTCCTCGCGTCGCAGTCGGTCGAACGATCGGCGGCGACAACTGTCGACCTGGCCGGGGTTTCGCTGAGAGGATCGAACGAAATTGCCTGGATTGATTGCTCGAACCTCGATCAGCCTCGCCTCACCGCGCACACCCCGCTTCCAGATTCGGGGGAGCCAGGGCCGCTGGGTTTCGGTCGCTGTGGTCACCTGCTCGCGACCAATGTTCACAATGGAACCGTGTGGGAGTTGGCCGTTCCGGATGGGATGGCAGGAGAACCCCGCGGCATTGCACCCTCAGAACTACGATCCGTCACGCCGTCACTTGCTCGCCCGGAAGCCTCTGAGCCGCCGCGACCATCGTGTATCGCTGGGGACACGACGGCGCCGGACCTGCCGAGTCGGCTGGCGTTCGGGCCGGGAATCGTCGAGGTTGTCCAGGTTCACGAGTCGACCGATCACGATGGCACGGCCGCATCCTTCACGATCGGCACGGCCGCCGGAACATCCCGGCTCGAAGTCCTGGATGCGAATGGTCGTAATCTGGGCCGATTGCCCCTGGCCGGGCCGTTCGGGTTCGGCAATGTGATCCCCACGGGCCTGGCCGCGACGAGAACGCCGGACGGCGCGACGCTCGCGGTGGCCGACCGTTCGGGAGGGGTTCACATCGTGCGCTGGGGTCGGGGCACGGCCACGGTCTCCCGTTGAGCGGTCCGGGCCCGACCGACCGCGAGAAGGCGGATCGTGGCACCGGGAGGGCGAGGCTCCGGCCGAGCCGTCGGGATGGACGGCTCGGCCGGAGCCTCGCCCTCCCGGTTCGGATGTCGCATCGAAACTGGGAATGACCCGCGTCGTCAGTCGGCCCTCAGCGAACCATCGAGGGGACACCGTTGTCGTCGGCCTCCCGACTGGCCACCGACTCACCCGGCACCACGGTCAGGGCCGAGACCCACAGGCTGAATGGTGCGTTGTCTCCTTCGACGGGCGCATATCTGGGCTCCAAGGGGGCCTCCGAACCGTCACTCAGCAGACTGAGTCTGGTCACGCCTGCCGGCAGCCGGAAGGGGGGACTGACGAAGAGGCCGACCCGCGTCGGTGATACGCTCCAACTCGCCAGGGCATCCTCACCGTTCCAGAGCCCCACGGTGCGAGGCCGGAGATACGACGACGCCTCGACCGCCAGGTCGCAGGGGACGATCCGGGGTCGGGTTGTACGCGAGGATGCCCGCCTCTCGCGAGACGATGGCCGAGCGGCGCCCCTGACGTTCCAGCCGCTCGCGCCAGCCGTCGGTGCAAAGGACGACGGGTTGCGAGGGCTTTGGGAGCCGTCGTCGATCGACAACCGCGGTCGTCGCGTCCTCGTAGACGATGGCAACGGCAAGCTGGTCCCGCATCCGTACCAGGGGCGTCGGCGGCGGCGAGCCGTCCCAGGTCCACTTGTGGAGGACCAGGTAATCGAAGTCGTGCGCGGTCAGGTAGAGCCAGGCGTAGTCCTCGAAGCGGGCGTGCCAGACCAGGTCGATCGTGAGATCGTCCGGCCGAGACAGGTAGGACGGGTCCGCCAAACGGTCGTACTGGAAGGGGGAACTCGACGTGGCGACGAGCTGCAAATCACGGTTCTCGCAGCCGGAGTAACCCGCCGACGTACGCGCGCCGTGGAACCGCTGCCAGTACGCGAGGATGGCCTGGTAGTCGATGGGACGATCGGCGGGATGCACCTCGCAGAGGCTTGCGCCCGGATCGTGTCGCTGGAGGAAGGCATAGCAGTCGGGACGCGCCGGGAGTGAGTGCGCGGGGAAGGGCACCATCGCGAGATCGGCGATCGACAGCGCGACCAGCACGACCCCCAGCGCGATCCGGCGCCTCCGTCGCGCAATCCGCTCGAAGAGGTGCTTGATCGACCCGGCCGCCAGGACCGCCGCGCAAATGGACCCGAAGTAGCCGAATCGGGCCGGAACGCGCAGGGCGCGGTACGGCGGGAAGGACTCCCAGAGCCACAGCGAGGGCAACGGAAACCGGGCCCCGCCCACGGTCGCATAGGCACCCAGTGAGAGAAGAACCATCAACCCCAGGGTCGCCCAGAAATATCGGGAGTCGGCGAACCGGACGCGGGCGAACGCGCCGTAGGCGAGCAAGGCCAAAGTGACCGTCCCGAGGTAGGTCGGCGCCGCTCCGCCACGCCGGGGGTGGTCCAGAACGGCGGCAGGAACGCGTTGACGCCGTGGAAAGCGCTCGGAACAACGTAGTTCCACACCGTCGTCCCGTAGCGTTCAAACTCCCCTCGTGGCCTTGCGAGCGACTCGCCGTCCAGCACCGCCCAGACGTGCGCCGGGAACAGCAGCGGCACGGTGAGCATCGCCAGGCCGGCGAACGCCGCGAACCAGCCGATCCGCGACCGCAACCAGGACGGCAGTACCCGAACGCCCCCACCGAAGGCTCGCCAGGCGACAAACAGCGCGGCGGGAAAGATCCCGATCACCCCGTAGTACGGCGCAGGCCGCCAGCAGAACGTAGAGGGCAACCGCCGCGACGAGCCTTCCCGGCGTGGGACGATCGACGAACCGCATCCAGCCGATCAGGAAGAGGGGGAACCCTCCCAGGGCCAGCAGTTCCGTCCCACCCCCCATCGCGTTCAGGAGCATCCCTGTACCGAGCATGCCCAGGAGCCCGGCCACGGTCGCCCCCCAGCGGTGTCGGGTCAGATACCAGGCCAGCGCGAACGTCGCCATGCCCGTGAAGAGGAACTCCCCGAACAGGATGACGTTGTAGATCAGGATGTCGTTGCCGGTGAGGCAGGACAGCCCCAGATACGCCAGCGACTGAAGTTGCAGCGGGGTGAACAGGCCGAGCGGCGCCCCCACGGGCAACTGGATGTCGGGACAGAACAGCGGCGACCGGCCCTCGATCAGACAGCTCCTGTACCAGCGGAAGATCCAGAGGTGCTGGAGTGGGTCGAAGACGCTGAAGACGGGGAGCCGCGTCCGGCAGCGGAGAACCGCCGGGTAGGTCGCCAGGAGAACACTGGTCGCATAGAGCGGAAGGACAGCGGCCAGCGTTCGCCAGCCGGGATCGGCAGGCGGCGGCCCCGGTAGTGCCCCCGGCGAACGGTCAGCCTCCATGCGTTCCCCCGGATTGTCGTTGTGCTCGGTCGGTACGCGCGCGGCGGTCGCGCGAGTCGAGGGGTTTTAGCAAGCCGGGAGGAGACCGTCAATCCGGAGGCCGGCGGCGCGTCGGATCGGTCGGATCGCTCCGTGACAGGTCGCGGGTTCAACATTTCGTCGACGTTCGGTATCCTGAGAGGAACCTTGCACACGATTCGCATGGTGGACTCGACGCGATAACGCCCCCCGACGGAGCACCCCAGGTGATGCATCCCCGGATCATTCGGCTGGCCTTGTGTTCTCCGCTCTTGCTACTCGGCGCGGTGTTGACGTTCCGAGCCGCCTCGGGCGAACCGTCACGAGACGAGATCAACGACCGCGACGAGCCCCATCGTTCGCCGATCGCCCTGGCGCTCGCGACTGACGGTTCGCGGTTGCTGACCGCAAACCAGACGGCGGGCACCGTCTCGCTTGTGGACCCGAACGCGGGCACGGTCCTGGACGAGCTCTCCACCGGAGATCGACCGGCCGGCGTGGCCCTCTCGGCCGATGGCCGCCGGGGGATCGTCACGCACTGGTACGGTGGCGATGTAGCGATTCTCGAGGTCGAGGACGACTCATTGAAGGTCGCCCGTCGTGTGGAAGTCGGCCCGGAACCTCGGGGCGTTGTGCTGTCCGCCGATGGCAAGACGGCCTACGTGGCTGTTGGTGTTTCCAACGAGGTCGCGCGGCTTGATATGGAGTCGGGCGAGGTCAACGGCCGGTTGCCGGTCGGTCGCGAGCCTCGCGGGCTGGCGCTCACGGCCGATGGCTCCCGGTTGCTGGTCGGAAATGCGCGTTCCGGCGATCTGTCGGTGATCTCCACGCGGGACTGGACGGTCGAGCGAACCCTCGAAAACGAGCCAGAAGCCAGGAACCTGCGGCAGGTTGCGATCGGGCCGGACGGGAAAGGCTACGTGGTCGACATGCGGAACCGAGGGTTCGCGACGACCCGCAATAACATCGACCTGGGATGGGTTCTTGGTCAGCGCCTGGTGCGGGTCGATCTCGATGGCGAGGAGATCTTCGAGACCCTATCGCTTGACCCGCGCGGGTTGGCCGCAGCCGATGTTCACGGCCTGGCCATCAACCCAACCGGCACGATCCTCGCGATCAGTTCCGGTGGAACCCATGAGGTCCTGCTTTTCCGCACCGATGGAAAGCGTTTGCCCTGGCGGCGCAACGGGTCGCGTGACCTGATGGCCCCGGACCTGGTCGAGGACGAGTCGCGATTCCGCCGCGTTCCGCTCGGGGGACGGCCAACCGAACTGGCCTTCGCGCCCTGATGGTCGGACCCTCTACGCCGCGAATTACCTGGACGATTCTGTCCAGGTGATCGACGCCGAGAATGGGGTGTTGGTGAAGTCGATCGACCTCGGCGGCCCGGACGAACTCTCGCTGGCCAGGCGCGGAGAGGCCCTGTTCCACGAGGCGCGCAAGTCGTTCAACCAGTGGTATAGCTGCAACACCTGCCACAGTGACGGTCATACCAATGGGGGCGATTACGACACCCTGAACGACGGCTGGCAGGACCTCAGCACGGCGCACAAGCGGAGCCGCAAGAAGGCCCCCACGTTACGACAGGTGGACCGCACCGGCCCCTGGACCTGGCACGGCTGGCAGGATGATCTCGACGACTCCATGGTCGAATCGTTCACCAAGAGCATGCAGGGACCCCAGCCGACCGAGGAGGAGGTCGAGGCCATCGTCGCCTACTTCGCCACCCTCGAATTCCCACCGAACCCGTATCGCGCGGCGGACGGCGGCCTGACCGAAGCCGCGCAGCGAGGGGAAGAGGTGTTCCGGTCGTCGAAGGCCGGCTGTCTGACCTGTCATAGCGGCCCGTACTTCACCGACGGCGCGATCCACGAGGTTAGCCTGGGTGAACGCGGGGACGTCTACGACGGCCACAATCCTCCCTCACTGATCGGCGTGTACGACAAGGACCCCTACCTCCACGATGGCCGCGCCCCGACGTTGCGCGACGCCCTGACCGGCGACCACAGCCCGGAGATCCTCCTCGGCTCCGAGGGCCTGACCGACCAGGAACTCGACGACCTGATCGCGTACCTCAAGAGCCTGTGATCGGCAATGCCGGGCCACATCATCGAGTCCTCGGCGCGTCGGGATCACTCGTCCCGATGGCCGCCGAGGACTCCGGAACGGATCACAAAGTAGAGCAAGGTCAGGATGCTCGTCAGAGTGCCGGCGACGTACGTCAATGCGGCGGCGTCGAGCACCTTCTTGACGGTTGGCTCCTCCTGGGACGTGATCAGGCCGGAGGCGAGGAGCTCCCGGCGGGCGCGACGGCTGGCGTCGAACTCCACGGGCAGGTTCACGAGCTGGAAGAGGACCACGGCCGAAAACAGCCCCATGCCGATGATCATCAGGTGGCCCCAGTGCAGGACCATCCCGGCGAAGAAGACGATCCAGGCCGCGCTCGAGCCGAAGCCGGCGACGGGGACCAGCAGGTTGCGGACGACCAGGGGCGAGTAGTGACGGGCGTCCTGAAGCGCATGCCCCGCCTCGTGCGCGGCCACCCCCAGGGCGGCCAGGGAACGCCCCGAGTACACCGACTCCGAGAGCCGTAACACCTTGTGGGACGGGTCGTAATGGTCCGTCAAGTGACCCGAGACGGGCTCGATCGAGACGTGCCCGACATCCCCGGCGCGCATGACCTCCGCAGCCGCCTGAGCGCCAGTCGCGCCAGACGAGGCGGGGACCTCCGAACCGGCTCGAAACGCCGACTGCACGCGGGCCTGCGCCACATCGCCAGCAAGAGGCCCGGAGCGAGCAGCAGATAGTAGAGCGGATCAATTCCGAACATCATGGATTGCGATGACTCCCGCACGCGGGTTTCCGAGCATCCTGTTGCGCCCGGAACGATCCCGATTGTTCACAAGGTTGATAACCGTTGACAGGTTCCAGGGGACAGACAGCGAGCCGCCGACGCTACATTCCCGATCTATCAGGCGCATAATCGCATCGGCCCTCGGCCTGGCTCGTCTCGACCACCCCGATCCGTTTCCGCGTATCCGCCCGATCCGTGTTCCGTTCGGCCATCGGCCATCGGCCATCGGCCATCGAGCCGGTGCATCACGCGGCACCCCACAGGTATTCGTTCGTTCCGGTAGGCTATTGCACCCGTGGTTCCAGACCGCGTCGACAGCGATCCAGCAACCAGGACAGAAGGCGCTGGCAGTGGTCGTCATCGCGACCTCGGGCGAAGACGGTCACAATGGGCTCTCCCGGAGAGAATGCCGTGCCCGGATCGGGGATGTCGCCGAGCAGGGCGGAGTCGAGGCGGGAGCGATCGATCTCCGCTCGTTCTCGCGCGGGCCAGTTGCACTCTCGATCGGCAAAGAGGATCGCCTTGCCGGCCACCCTCCTCGTGCGTAAGCCTTTCTCGTCACAACCTTTCGACACATCTCGGCGAACTCCGGGTTCCCTTGTTGCCTCGTTCCCACGCTCCGCGTGGGAATGCATTCCGGGACGCTCCGCGTCCTCTTCGCCTTCATCAAGCACGACTGGGACAGACGACGCAGAGCGTCGAAGACGGCATTCCCACGCGGAGCGTGGGAACGAGGAAAATGTCGAGCCTTCTCGACGAACTTCCGTGCCCGGTAGCTCTTCATCCCCGACATGGAGACACGCCTGTTGGTGATCTCGCAGAAACGCCCGTCCCGTGGCCCGTTCGAGCACCTCGATGGATGCGGTGTAACGCGGGTTCACCTCGATCGGCCAGACAACACCGGCGCATCCACACGAAGTCGACCCCGAACAGGCCCTTCAGGCCGAATTGCGACGTTAGGACCTGGCCGATCTTCTGAACCTGCGCACCACGTCAACGGGTCGAGCCGGCAGGGACCGATGCTTCCCCGATAGGCGAACGGCGCTCCGGGACGGCCGAGAAGCTGTCGAGTGGTCCCGAGCATCGTGGCCCCGGACGGGCCCGCGAGGTAGACGGCCGAACAAGGAACCCCGTCAATACGCTCCTGGTAGTGGCATGGTTCGCGGAGGGGGGGGTTGGACGATGTCAGGGGCTCGATCCGACGACCGCCACCGGATGCGAGGGGCTTAA
Source organism: uncultured Isosphaeraceae bacterium (assembly GCA_963779675.1). Lineage (GTDB taxonomy): Bacteria > Planctomycetota > Planctomycetia > Isosphaerales > Isosphaeraceae > CAVZZM01. The sequence goes on along the minus strand of CAVZZM010000003.1, from coordinate 363,696 downwards.
CCAGCCAGCTGCCGTCTCGCGGTAATCCGCGCACGTTGGCTCGGACCCGAGGCGTGGGGAGGCCGGCCCGTGCCAGAACCTCGGCCAGGCCGAACGGGTCGCGGACGGCCCGCACCACGACGGGCGGGTTTCCCCAGAGGGGACGTTGCCTTGCCAGCTCGTCGATCACGTCCGGGTGGTTCTCGATGGCCCCCGTGTAGAGCCAGGGGGCGTCGGGGAACCCGGCCGCCAGGGACGGCAGAGCGCGAGGGTAGTGTTCAGGCTCGATGCGGCGGAACGGCCCGACGGCACGCAGGTCCCGATCTCCAAAAAGATCGATGGCCAGCGGAGTGAACCCGGCGCAAGGCGGAGTGGGCCGCCGCGCGCACGCTGGCGCCGACGATCAGCACGGGGGTCGACGAACCGGGCCCGCCGTCCTGCGAGGCGGACGACGGGCCCGTTGGGGTTAATGTGTCCACGTCAGGCGAGCGCTTATTCCCCGGCCTTTTCGATGCTCGTCGGCGTGAGGACCTTCTTGCCGTCCTTCTCCTCGACAGTGCCCTCGACCTTGACGGTCGGGCCGCCGTCCTTCGGGGCCGTGCAGATGCCGAGGGCGCGATGCACCTTCTTTGAGACGTCGTTCATGACCAGGTAGTACTTGGTCGTTTCCCCATTCTTCTCGCTGATGACGACGTTCTGGCAGCTGTCGGCTTCCTTCAGGGCGCACTTCGCGCAGACAGCGTGTCCGGTGATGGTGACCTTCTCGTCCTCCGCGCCCTGAACGAGGAGGCTCAGGCCCGAGAACACCACGGCGGCGGCAAGCATCGGGATCAACTTCTTCATCGACGTTCTCCTCCAGTGGAATCGGTATCCGGGTTCCGAGGGGTTCGACCAGACCACGGGACAGCGTGTCGGGTTCCGCATGGCGATTGGCGGTTGCCGGGCCGAACCGGACAGGCCCGCGGTTCGGACCTTCCCGCCATATTGCAACAACTCGGGACGCCCTCAACAACCATTCTTTTCCGCATTTTCAAAACAACCGATGGAACCAGACCACTCGTCGAGCCGGGGGCTTTGCGGCCCCGTCCCGGCTTGCTATGATGCCAGGCCGAACGAGCAGGCGAGCGAACACCGATACCCGGGGCCGCCGACAGGCATTATCCTGCTCTTCTCAGACTATTGAGCCGTTCGCCTTACTGCGACGAACCCAGGAGACGCGCACAATCATGGCCAGCAACCTGACGATGTCCATCGGCGAGGCCCTCGTGGGCGAAGGGAACGAGGTCGCCCACATCGACCTGCTCATCGGGAGGAAGGACGGGCCGGTGGGCCTGGCGTTTGCCAACGCCCTGGCCAACCAGTCGGCCGGCCACACCAACCTGCTCGCCGTGCTGACCCCCAACCTGATGGTCAAGCCGGCCACGATCCTGATCACCAAGGTCACGATCAAGGGGATGAAGCAAGCCGTCCAGATGTTCGGCCCGGCCCAGTACGCCGTCGCGAAGGCCGTCGCGGATTGCGTCGCTGACGGAACCATCCCCAAGGAACAGGCCGAGGACATTTGCATCGTCTGCGGCGTCTTCATCCACCCCGAGGCCGACGACAACAAGAAGATCCTCGACTACAACTACGAGGCGACCAAGCAGTCGATCGTCAACGCCATGAAGAACAAGCCGACCCCCGACGAGGTGCTCGCCGGGAAAGACTCCGCCAAGCACCCATTCGCTTAAGCGAAGCAATGAGCAATGAGGAAACGCGGGGGCGTCCCATAGCCAGTAGTAAGCCACAGCCCCACGAGCCGGGTCAGGGCACCGTCCTATCTCCGAACTCATTGCTCAGCACTCATTGCTCATTGCTTTGGAAATGAGATGAAGCCTTCCATCCTGCTGCAACTTGATACCGATCCGCAGCCCAGCGTCTTCGATTCGATCGTGGCGATCGACTCCGACGCCGAGCACGTTCTGCGGCACGGGCAGGTGACACCGGAGAAGGTCCGCGACCTGGTGCATGGCGCCCTGTTCACGAGAGGCCCGAGCGACCTGCACCGGACGGCGATTTTCGTCGGCGGATCGGACGTCTCGGTCGCCGCGGCGGTACTGGAGGCGATCCGGGCCACGTTCTTCGGGCCATTCCGAGTCTCGGTCCTGCTCGACCCCAATGGCTCGAACACGACGGCCGCCGCCGCGGTGCTCGCGGTGATCGACGGGGCCGAGAAGACGTTGGGGGCGATCAGCGGGGCCCACGTCGCCGTCCTTGGGGCCACCGGGCCGGTCGGGGGACGGGTGGCGCGGCTGCTGCTCGGTCTCGATCCGTCGGTGACGGTGTCCGTCGGTTCTCGACGCCTCGACCGCGCCCATGCGACGGTCGAGACACTCAAAACGACGACGGGACGGGACGCGACCCCCTTCTCCACTGCCGACTCGGAGTCCCTGGCCGCCGCGCTTGACGGGGTGGACGTGGTCGTGACTGCCGGCGCGGCCGGGGCGTGCCTCTTGCCGTTCACTGTCCGCCAGGGCCTGCCGGGCCTGAAGGTCGGGATTGATCTGAACGCGGTCCCGCCGCTGGGCATCGAAGGGATCGAGGCGACCGACCAGGGCGTGAACCGCGACGGCCTGCTCGCCTGGGCGCCCTGGGGGTCGGCGGGACGAAGATGAAGATCCACAAGGCGGCGATCCGCGCCCTGTTCGACTCCAACGACAAGGTCCTCGACGCCGAGGAATGTCTCGCAATCGGCCGCGATCTGAGCTGAGCCTGCCAGGATGATTCGCGTCGTCGGGACCGACCCGGGCACGAGCAGTCTCGACCTTCTCCTGATGGTCGATGGCGCCGTCGCCGACCAGGCTCGGCTCGAACCGTCGGCCCTGCGGGCTGATCCGGGGTTGCTGGTCCGGACGCTCCAGGGGTGGAAACCGCTCGACCTGGTGGCCGGTCCCTCCGGTTACGGCGTGCCGCTGGTCACGGGAGATCGGTTGACGGAGCGCGATATCGACCAGATGGCCTTCGTCCGGGACGCGGAACGTGGTCAGGATGTTGGTGTCCTCGGGTTCCGTTCCCAGATCCGGTCGTTGCTCAACGCGGAGGTTCCGGTCGTCTTCCTCCCCGGCGGGATCGATCTGCCGACCATTCCCCGCGCATCGCCCGCTCAACGCGATCGACATGGGCACCGCCGACAAGGTGGCCGTCGCCGCCCTGGCACTGACGAGGGGACAGCGCCGGTCGAGGCGAACCGCTCGCATCGCTCCACGTTCGCGGTCGTGGAGGTCGGCACGGCGTTCACCGCAATCCTGGTCGTCCAGGGGGGCAAGATCGTGGACGCCTCGGCCGGGACGCGCGGGCCGATCGGCCTGCGAAGTGGCGGCGCCTGGGACGGCGAGGTCGCCTATGCGGTCGGGCCGCTCTCGAAGGGCGACCTGTTTCGCGGGGGCGTGGCCGATCTGGGGCCGGAGGGGCTGGACGCATTTCGGGAGTCGCTACGCAAGCACGTCGCGGGGCTCCGGTCCGTCACCCGGTTCGATCGGGTCTATCTTTCGGGCTCCGGGCTGGACCGTCCCGAGATCGCCGAGAGCGTGTCACGGGCCCTCGACGGGCTTGGAGACGCCACTCCCCTGCCCTCTCTGCCAGGTGCCTGGGTGAAACACGCGTCGCAAGGGGCCGCGCTGATCGCTGACGGGCTCGCCGGGGGGTGCAACGCCGACCTGATCGAGTCCCTTGAACTTCGCCACGCTTCGGGGACAATCGGGGACATGATCCGCCCTTGCCGAGGGGATCCGGCATCGTCGGCGTGAGGTCTTCGGAATCGCATCCGACACGCCCGCATGCCCGGCACGGTCGAGGCCAAGGTCCAGGGGCCCGTTCATGATTCCGCGCATTCTCGCGCTGTCGTTCTTCGGTCCCGCGGTCGCCGGCGCTCGCGCTGGATTGGTCCGGACGACGCTCCAAAGGCCGACCCCAAACCGGCGCCGGCGGCGGTCCCGGACGCGAACCCCAAGGACGTCGGGTCGATCGACGAGATCGTCGACGCGCTGTACGACGTGATCTCCGGCCCGAAAGGCCGAGCCGCGCGACTGGGACCGGCTGCGCTCCCTGTTCGACCCCGAGGCCCGTCTGATCGCGGTCGTCGACCATCAGGACGGGAAGGCCACAAGTCCGGGCCTTCCGTGTCGACGAGTTCATCAAGATCGCCGGTCGGCGCCTTCGAGGGAGACGGGTTCTACGAGCGTGAGATCGCTCGCGAAACCGATCGCTTCGGACACATGGCTCACCTGTTGAGCACCTACGAGGTGCGGCGTGCCAAGGACGAAGACCCCTTCATGCGAGGGATCAACAGCATTCAGCTCTTTTTCGACGGCGACCGCTGGTGGGTGCTGACGATCTACTGGGACTCCGAGCGCGAGGATAGCCCGATCCCCAGGGAATACCTACCGGAGCCCTGAACGGCCTCGTGTCGTGGCAGGTCCGCGGAACGAGGATGTCCGATCAACGACAACTGAGGAGACCTCTCCCCATGCTCCTGGCCCTGAGACGAACCATCTTGCCGTGCCTGCTCCCGCGGCTATCCGCGATCCTGTTGATGGGGACGTCCGCGACGATGGCGGCCCCCGCGCAGGCCGAGGAGAGTGGCGGGCTCCAGATCTACTTCATCGACGTGATGGGGGGCGCCGCGACGTTGATCGTGACCCCGGCCCGGGAGACCATCCTCGTCGATACCGGCTGGCCCGGCTTCGAGGACCGTGACCCGAAACGGATCGAGCAGGTGCTGAAGGACGTGGCCGGATGCGACCACCTGGACCATCTGGTGATCACCCACTGGCACCGCGACCATTTCGGCGGTGTCGAGGGGCTCTCGAAGCTCGTCGAGATCCGGAACTTCTGGGACCGCGGTCTGCCCGACGACAAGGTCGAGGGGCTCGACTTTCCCGACGGGCCGAAACCCGACGACCCGCTGTATCTCGCGTACAAGAAGGCGTGCGAAGGAAAGCGCCACGTGCTGGAGCCGGGACAGCGTTTCAACCTCGGCCACAGCGCCTCGTTGACGGTGCTCGCGGCCGGCGGGCACGTCCTCGACGCCAAACAACGCCTTGGGAACAAGGAGGTCAAGGAAAATCCGCGCTGCGCCGAGGCCCCGCCGGACCTCCCCGAGGATCGTTCCGACAACGCACGCAGCGTGGCGTTCCTGCTCGAATACGGCGACTTCCAGTTCTTCGACGCCGGTGACCTGACCTGGAACGTCGAGAAGCAACTGGTCTGCCCGGTCGACCTGATCGGTCCGGTGGACGTCTATCAGGTGACCCACCACGGTCTGGACATCTCGAACCATCCCACGCTCATCCAGACGGTTCAGCCGACGGTGACGATCATGAACAACGGCCCCCGCAAGGGGGGCACTGCCGACACCGTGAAGCGACTGCGGACGATCCCCTCGATCCAGGCCGCCTACCAGCTTCATCGCAACGCCCAGACCGGGCCGGAGGACAACACCGACCCGGAACTGATCGCCAACACGGACGAAGCCGGCGGCGAGTTCATCGCCTTGACGGTCGAACCGGGCGGGACGCGCTATTCGGTCCGCATTGGCGCCGATGGCAAGGCCCGCGCGTTCGGTTCCCGTTGAGCGTGCAAACGACGTTTCCGCATCGGGTGGGGTTCGCATCAGTACATACCCTACCCGACGTTCCCATGGCACAGGCCCGGGTTGGCTGGGAAGGCTCCCACCTCACCTCAGTTGACGGGTTCGCTCGTCGGAGCGACGTGTGGGGTGGGGATGGTCGGCGTGCGTCGAGTCCGCGATTTCGGTTCGTGCTTCCAGCGCCGGTGAAGCCAGAGGTACTGTTCCGGGGCCAGTTCGATCGCGCGCTGGAGGGCCGTCGTGTAGCGCTGGGTGATGTAACGGACCGGGTCGGGCTCGACCGACCATTGCTCGGGCGTGATGAGGTCGGGACAGCCGACCTCATACCGGAAGCCCGGTCCGATTCGCCTCGCGTAGCCGACGATCACGGGGGCGTTGTACTCGATGGCCAGCAGGGCGATGGCCTTGTGAGTCGAGGCCGGCCGCCCGAAAAAGTCAACGAAGAGGCCACGCGGCCCGGCGTCCTGGTCGGCCAGGAACGAAAGCACCCCGCCAGACTGGAGCACGGCGAGCATGTCGTCGTAACCGCCCTTCTTGGGGATCAATTTCTGGCCGGTGCGCTCTCGGAAACTGCGCAGGAAGCTATCGAGGTAGGGGTTGTCGAGTGTCCGGGCGATGGAGTGCGATGGGAAGCCGAAGACGCCGAAGAGATAGCCCGCCATCTCCCAGTTGCCGAAGTGACCGCTCAGCATGATGACCGGTCCCCCTTCGAGGAGGCGGTCAACGACTTTCTCATGGCCGTTCAGGGTGATCCGCTCGCGCCAGGTCGTCAGGTGCAGCTTGCGGGGGATGTGCAGCATCTCCATGATCATGCGGCAAAAATGGCGGTAAACGCCCCGCACGATGCGATCGCGCTCGGCCTCCGTGAAACGGTCGCCGAAGGCGTGTCGCAAGTTCTCCATCGCCACAAGGCGGTGTCGCGTGTCGACACGATAGAGCAGGTAGGCGAGGCGATCCGCAATTTCGTAGGAACGCTCGACCGAGAGGGCCTGACACACCCCGACGAGAAGCCGGACCGCGAGGTAGACCAGGTAATCCAGGACGGGATGACGAGGGCGTTTCAACGGACGGTCACTCCTTCGACCGCGGCGCCTTGAGAACGGTACCGGAACCCGGCGAATCAGTATCTCGATCCGCCCCCAACGGTCAACCCGAACGGAACGGGGTCAACCGTGCCGGCACCTCGGGCTCAGGCTCTCCAGGTCCTCCTCGATCATCCAATCGATCACCTCGACCACTCCGGCCCCGTGAGACTGGCGGGTCACGATGTCGGCCCGGTCCTTGAGGGATGGGAGTGCGTTCGAGACGGCGGCCGAGCACCCGCAGAGGTCGAACAAGGCGTGATCGTTCTCGGCATCCCCGACGGCCACCACGTCGCGAGGCGAGAGCGTCAGTTCCTCCAGGGCCGCGGCCAGACCGACGGCCTTGTTGATCCCGTTAGGCAGGATCATCACGGCGCCCTTGTTGAAGATGATCTGGAGATCCAGCCCCATTTCCCGGATCACCTCCAGGGCGATCGTCTGGGCGGGTTCCCAGGTGGCGACGATGACCCGGCCGACCGAGACACGTTCGGCCCCGAGCGCCCGGAGCCGATCGACGAACTCGTCAGGTGGCCGCTCCGCGAGCGGACGTGCCACGCGGGCCTCGGGATTATACAGCAAGGCCCCGTTCTCGGCGACGACCCGATCGAACAGGTCGAGCCTCGGGAAGACCTCCTGCAACTCGTCGAGTTCGCGTCCCGTGACCAGGATTCGCGTGCGGCCCGATTCGCGCAGGCGCTCCAGCGCCTGGATCGTCGGTTCGTCGACCCGTCCGTGGGTGGCGAGCGTTCCGTCGTAGTCGGTCGCGAGTGCCCTATAATGCATCAGAGTCCCGTCACGGCGATGGGCGGATTTGCCTGTAGAACCGTCCCATCGCCTCAACCTTGTCCCAGTGGTCGTGAAGCGAGCCCCACGCGAAGACCGTCACACCGGTCGACGGCGAGCGCGTGCCGTGGTCGAGGACCTCCGCAACCTGATCCGCGGTGACCGACTCTCCCCAGTCGGAGAGCTGCACGATCGGCCAGATCGCCTTCGATTCACCGGCGGTCCCGCTAATGCCCAGATATCGGCCCAGCCAATGGGTCTGCCGGGAGATCCATTCCGGGTCGGCCGGATGGCCGAAGCGAGCATGGTACGGCATCGGGCTGAAGACGTCGATATAGGCGGATTGGGCCTTCAGGTCGATGGCGAGTTTCTCACGCAGTGCGCCGTCGCGGTCGTCGAGCGACCAGGGGCAGTGGAACGTTCCGAGCAGGGCATCGGGGCGAACGTCATCCCGGATCGCGTCGAACTCGCGAACCCAGTCCGTGAACACCCCGCAACGCCAGTTCACCCACTCTGACCGCAACCGTCCGAGCAGCAATCGGGAGCGTTCCGCCGTGCTCGCCTCGGGCAGGGCGATTCCGGTATCGCGTTCGAAACCGGCCAGGCAACGCTCACAGAAGCAGGTCTCCGGCAAGATGGGCTCCGCCCGCTCCCAGCTCGAGTGGGCATGATGGTAATCGAGCCAGATGCCGTCGATGGCGAACTCAGCGAGCACCCGGCGAAACGCCGACATCCGCTCTCGCCGATACTCAGGGTGGGTTGGACAGATCCCCTGCCAGCCTTCGGGGGGCGGGCTCACCTCGCCGTCGGGGCCGATCGGCGCGGCGTCGGGATGTCCTTGCAAGAACGACGCCTCGTGCATCGTGTTGAACTCGGCGAAGACCCGCGCCCCCTGGTCCCTCAACGTCGCGATGTCTTCGCGACTCAGACGAGTCGAGCCGATCCAGACGGCGTTGATGCCGTAGTCGGCCAGGGTCTCGCCTCGGTCGAAAATCTGGGTCGGCACGCCGCCGTAGATCCCTCGAACCTCGACATCCGGACGCGGCTCGACATCCACGTTGTCCGCCCCCATCAAGAACCCGGCAAGAACGATCCACAAGGCATGGACCATGCGATCCAACCTCGGAATTGCGCTGGATGCCCCGGCGACGCATTGCGCGGACCGACTTCGGTGGTCGAACGGACATCCTGGTTCCTCCGAATTCCACAACGCGACGGGCCCACGTTCAACCGGAAGAAGTGGCCGATACGAGGTGATCGCGTCGGGCCTGTCTTCAAGGCTGCGAGAGCGACGTCTCGTCCGCCTTGGGGAAGTTGGCCGGGACGGGGATCGTCACCGTTCCGGTGGCCGCCCATTCGGTGCCTCGCAGGATGAGTGTCTGGAAGCCGACGCACTGGAGCGCAACCGTCTCGTCCGCCATGTTGTGGCCCAGCAGGCAGGTGAATACGCGGCCCTTGCCGTACGGAATCTCCCAGACGAGCGGTTCGTTTGTGCCGGTTCCCCGGTTCTCGGTCGAGGAGTACGCGGTCGCGAGGATGTGCATGTCCTGGGCCGGTCCGCGCTGACCGTGGTAGAGTTCATCCTTGGTGTGCTTCCACTCCTTCGGCATCCCCTGCATGATCGGGTGGTCGGGATCGCGGACGACCATCGTGTACTCGTGCTGGGGCCCGTGGCCGGAACCTGGTCCCTCCCCCTTCGGCGTACGGACGACCTCGCCCCGGTCGTCGACCGTGACGCGATCACCGAATGAGTTCTGCCGCCAGCCGAGGCCGATCATCTTGTTCCATTCGTCCCAGTCCGGAAAGGCGTTGTTCGCCGCATGGACGATGACCAGTCCGCCGCCCTCGGCGACGTAGTTTTCGAGTGACGACTCGACGTCCTTCGGCCACGGCTCGCCGTTGTAGTTGCTCAGGACGACGTCGAACGCCTTGAAGTCCGGGTGGAAGTCGCTCCAGGCCGAGTTGGGGGCCCCTTCTCGGGCGTCGTGGCCACCGCGACCTCAAACCGATCCGCGCCTTCAAGAAGGCTCTTCAGGAACGGCGTCATCACCTGCCAGTTGTGGTTGTTCTGCCCATCGACGATCAGGACGCGGATCGGCTCCGCGGCCTCGGCGTTGAGGGTGGGGATCGCGAGCGTGAGCAGGCCCGACAGCAAGAAACCCCGGCGCGTCGTCATGGATTGGTCCTCCCGGACAGTTCGGGCCTGACACAGTCACTCAAGGTCCCGATCGACCCAGGATACCCGCCGTGGTCCCGGCCGCAACGGGCTTCCAACGCCGGCTGGCTGGTTCCCTGCTCGTTCCCGAGCAGGTTACGATGGTCCAATCGTGTGGAGTTGGAAGTGCGGAATGATCCGGAGCCGTCGTCTGATGCCACGCACTCTGGTCGGTACAGGTCATGGTTGGGCCTGGTTGTTCTGGTGCTCCTCGCGACGCATCCCGAGCGATCTCAGGGCGAGGAACCCCTCGGCCTGGAACCGGGCGATCGGGTCGTCTTCTTCGGCGACAGCATCACCCAGGCGGGCCAGTACGTCGTCGACATCGAGCTCTTCCTGCTCACGAGGTTCCCCGACCATGAGTTCACGATCATCAACCACGGGATCAGTAGCCAGACGGTTTCCGGGCTGAGCGAACCGGACCACAACCCTCCTCGGGAGAACGCGCTTGATCGATTTGACCGCGATGTCGTCGCCTGGAAGCCGGATGTCGTCGTGGCCTGCTTCGGCATGAATGATGGGATCTACCACCCGTTCGATGAGGAGCGGTTCGCGCCCTACCAGCAGGGCATTCGTCGGTTGATCGACGGGACCAGGGACGCGGATGCGCGCATCGTCCTGCTGACGCCTCCCCCGTTTGATCCCTATCGTCGTCGTTCCAGTGATCCCGACGCGGTCCACTTCGGCTACAAGTTCCCCTACATCAACTACGATTCCGTCCTCGGGCGCTACGCCGACTGGCTGGTGACTCTTCGCGATAGGGGAATCCCCATCGCCGACGTCCATACCGCGACGAACCGCCACCTGGCCCGTCGCCGTCGTGACCGGGTCAGTTTCCACCTCGCGCCGGATTCGGTCCACCCGGACGCCACCGGCCACTGGTTGATGGCGCAGACGCTGCTGCTGACCTGGAAGGCGCCGAGTCTTGTCGACGAGGCACTCGTGGACGCCCGTAACGAACAGTCCACATCGAACGCCGTTCGCGACATCACGACGAACGACGCGGGGGTGGTCTCGTTCCGATGGACGACCAAGCTCCCCTACCCTGTCGACCCGCAATGCGATCCCGAATTGATCCGCCTGGAGCGGGTCCCGGAGCGGTTGAATCGACATCAACTCACGGTGAAGGGCCTCCAGGCCGACCGGTACCAGATCGAGGCACGCGAGCTGCGTGATGTCTCGGGTTCGCCGAGCGGGGAAGACGCCCGATACCGGACGTTGTCCCCGCGGGTGAGTTCTCCCGGGAGGAACTCGCGAGCGGCCTCGACCTCACGGCCCTCCCCGATTTCCCGACGACCCGGCTTGCTCAGGACGTTCGCTCCCGACTCGAGACGCATCGTCAAGGAAACCTACCAACGCTGGCGGGAACGCATCAACGATCCGGACCGCTCGCTCGATCCCGATCCCGACCCCATCGAAGGGCCTGCCCTCGCGTCGATTCGCCGTCTCTGCCAGCCGCGTCAACTCGAGATCCGGCTCGTGCCCGTCGAGACCCGTGACTGACCAGGCTCGACGTGGCAATGAGCGGACCAGTACGCTGAGTTGCCTGGGCCAGCCTCAGGCTGCCGTCGTGCGACGATCCATCGAACCCGACACGAGACAAGCCCCCATGACGCACCTCCCCTCCCGCCGTCAGGCCCTGCGAACCCTGGCGGCCTCAAGCCTGGCGTCGTCCTGTATCTCGGCCCAGACAGCCTGGCAGACGCCGCCGAGGAACCTCGCCGCAAGTTTACGATGGACCTGACCCCCGGCGCGATCGGGCTCGGCGTTCCTTTCCCCGAGGTCGTCCAGCTTGCCGCCGACAATGGGTTCGAGTCGGTGGCCCCGGACGCCGGCTATCTCGGGACGCTTTCCGACGCCGAACTCCAGGAATTTCTCGATCGCTTGAAAGCCAGGGGGCTCGTCTGGGGTGCCGCGGGCCTTCCGGTCGACTTCCGGGGCGCGGACGAGGCGTACCAGGGGGGGATGAAGGACCTCGGGACGTTCGCCCGGACATTGGAGCGTGCCGGCGTCACGCGCGTCGGGACGTGGATCCGTCCCACCCATACCTCGCTGACCTACCTCAGCAACTTCCGCCAGCATGCCCGGCGACTCCGCGGCATCGCCGAAGTGCTCGGCGACCACGGCCTCCGGCTCGGTCTGGAGTACGTCGGGCCGAAGACCTCCTGGACCGCGGGCCGCTACCCGTTCGTGCATACACTTATCGAGACGCGCGAGTTGATCGAGGCCATCGATCGCGAGAATGTGGGAATCACCCTTGACAGCTGGCACTGGTACAACTCGGGCGAGGGCCGGGACGACCTGCTGACCCTCTCCAACCGCGATGTCGTCGCGTGCGACCTCAACGATGCCCCGGCGGGCCTCACGCTCGAACAGCAGATGGATCTGAAGCGCGACCTGCCTCTCGCCACCGGGGTCATTGACCTGAAGACCTTTCTGGAATGTCTCGTGGAGATCGGTTACGACGGCCCGGTACGGGCTGAGCCCTTCAAGGTGGAACTTCGCGAGATGCCCGCCGAGCAGGCCGTCGCGACGACCGCCCGGGCGATGAAGGCCGCGTTCGCTCTCGTCGACTGAGCCTGGAGCGGGAGTGTCGCGCATGGCACGGAAGCGGACTCAACGGGCCCGACCGACGGACGATCCGGGTCCATCGCGGAGAATCGACCCATCCCCTGCCGACCCACCGCCCGCCGTCGCTCTGACTGATAACATCCAGGTGCGAGGCGCGCGCGTGCATAACCTGCGTGATATCGACGTGGACATCCCCCGCGACCGCTTCGTCGTGCTGACGGGCGTGAGCGGCTCCGGAAAGAGTTCGCTGGCGTTCGACACGCTCCATGCCGAGGGGCAGAGGCGTTACATCGAGAGCCTCTCGGTCTACGCGCGGCAGTTTCTCGACCAGCTCGAACGACCGGACATCGACACGATTGACGGCCTGCCGCCGACAGTCGCGATCGAGCAGAACGCCGGTTCGAGCAGTCCTCGCAGCACCGTCGCCACGATCACGGAAGCCTACGATTATCTTCGACTTCTGTATGCCCGCGCGGGGGTGCCGCACTGTCCGTCATGCGAACGGGAGATCCGCCGGCAACCCCCGGAACAGATCGTCTCGAGCGTGCTGGCGATGCAGGACGGCCGGAAGGTCATCGTGATGGCCCCTCTCGTTCGGGGCCGCAAGGGGCAACACGCCACGGCCTTCGACGCCATCCGCCGCGCCGGGCTGATCCGCGCGCGTGTCGATGGTGAGTATGTCGAGATCCAGGAGGCGCCGAAGCTCGCGAAATCGAAGGAGCACACCATCGAGGCGGTGGTGGATCGCCTCGTCGTCCGCGAGGGCATCCGCCCCCGGCTGGCGGAGAGCGTCGACCGGGCACTGAAGCTCGGCGACGGGACGCTGTTGCTCTCGATTCAGAACGACGACGGTTCCTGGATCGATCGGGTTCTCAGCGTGAACCTGTCGTGCCCCGAGTGTGGCATCGGGCTCGAGGAGATGGAGCCGCGGTCGTTCAGCTTCAACAGCTCGTATGGGGCCTGCCCGTCGTGCGAGGGCCTGGGCCAGTTGTCCGTCTTCGACCCCGAACTGGTCCTCCCCGACCCGTCACAGGTGGTCCGCCCGGAGACGCTTCCCTTCTGGACATCCCTCCCGCCAAGGCAGGCCGGCGGGGTCGCCGTGGCGATCGAGGGCTACCTCCGGAACCACAAGGCCGACGCGACGACGCCCCGGTCGCGATGGTCCAGGTCGGCCGTCCAGAAGTTCCTGCACGGCGAGGCGACGTTTCCGGGGCTCCTGAAGCTGCTCGACTCGATCTTCGAGCAAACCCGATCAGAACCCCGACGCCAGGCGCTGGCCTCGTTCCGCAGCCGGGTTCCCTGTCCCGCCTGTCAGGGAGCCCGGCTTCGCCCGGAAGCTCGGGCCGTCACGGTCGATGGGATGGCGATCCCGCAAATCACCGCCCTCCCCTCGTCGGAGGCGATCTCGGCGCTGACGGCCATGTCCTTCGAGCCGCCCCTGGACCAGATTGGCCCGCCGCTCGTTCGCGAGGTCATCCTGCGCCTGGAGTATCTCGAACGTGTCGGCCTGGGATACCTGACCCTCGACCGTCCCACCGACACGCTTTCCGGGGGCGAGTTCCAGCGGGTGCGCCTCGCGTCGCAGATCGGGTCGGGGCTGGTCGGGGTCGGCTTCATCCTCGACGAACCCACCGCCGGCCTGCACCCTCGCGATACCGACCGCCTGCTCGATAGCCTCCGCGCCTTGCGCGACGCCGGCAATAGCCTGGTCGTGGTCGAGCACGACGAACCCACCATCCGGGCCGCCGACTGGGTCCTCGATCTCGGTCCCGGAGCGGGGCCGGATGGCGGCCGGGTCGTCGCGCAGGGCACGCCCGATCAGCTCGATGGCCCCGAGTCGCTCACCGCCCGCTACCTGAGATCCCAGCGCGCCCGGAGACGGTCAGGATGAGCCCGCAACGGCGGCAACCCGGCGACCATCCCGGCTCACGTCGAACGGCTGGCTCACAATCCTGGGGCCCGGGAACACAATCTAAAGGGAGAGCCGGTACGCATCCCGCTTGGCACGTTGACGTGTGTCTCTGGTGTCAGCGGATCAGGAAAAAGTTCCCTGGTGCTCGATGTCCTGGCCCGCGCCTTGCGTCGACAACTGGAACGGATCGGCCCGAAGCCGGGCCAGTTCGACAGGATCGACGGCCTGGAGTTGATTGACAGGTTGATCCTCGTCGATCAAACGCCGATCGGCCGGACGCCGAGGTCGACGCCCGCGACCTACACCGGCGTCTTCGATGAGATCCGCAAACTGTTCACCCGGACTCGCGAGGCGAAAATCCGGGGGTACAAGGCCAGCCGGTTCAGCTTCAATGTGAAGGGCGGCCGGTGCGAGGTCTGTCAAGGCCAGGGCCAGCGCCGCATCGCGATGCAGTTCCTGCCCGATCTTCATGTTCGTTGCGAAGCCTGCGGCGGCAAGAGGTTCAACCGACAGACCCTCGACGCCCGCTACAAGGGGGCCTCGATCGGCGATGTCCTGGAGATGCGGGTTGACGAGGCCCTGGCGTTCTTCGATGCGGTGCCGCGGATCCAACGAGGCCTCGACGCCCTGCACGACGCCGGCCTGGGTTACGTCACCCTCGGCCAGTCGAGCACGACGCTCTCCGGCGGCGAGGCCCAGCGCATCAAGCTCGCCGCCGAACTGGGACGCGCCGCGACCGGTCGGACGCTCTACATCCTCGACGAGCCGACCACGGGCTTGCACTTCGCCGATGTCGACAACCTGATGCGGGTCCTGAATCGGCTGGCCGACGCCGGGAACACGCTGGTCGTCATCGAGCACAACCTCGACGTGCTCCGAGGCGCCGACTGGATCATCGATCTCGGGCCGGAAGGAGGCGCGGCGGGCGGTCACATCGTCGCGATGGGCCGCCTGGCGGACGTCATCGCCACGCCGGAAAGCCATACCGGTCGGTATCTTCTCGGCAAGGAACAATCGGGCCTGCTGCCTCCCGACGCCTCACCCTCTCACAAATCCGCTCGTCGATCCGTCCCGGGTTTCCCGGAGAGGACGAGGCTCGGAAACGACCCCCGAGTTCGGAAATCAGACGTAGCCGGGGTCATCATCCGACGGCACGATCAGCGCCAGCGCGAGATACAGGATCACACCGGGAACCCCCAGGGTGAACACGGTGGCCAGGACGTAAATCACCCTCAGCAGGGTCGGATCGATCCGGAAGTACCGCGCGAAGGCCGCGCAGACACCGAAGAGCATCCGCCCGGACAGGGGACGTCGTATCTGTTCGATGCCGCCCTTGAACGCGCCGAGCCCGAAGCCGCTCGATGGTGACGCCCCGTCTGCCCACTTCGGAGGTTCGCTGAGCCAGGAATGGCAGTAGCGGCAACGGATGGCTTCCGCCTTGATCTCCTCGGCGCAGTAGGGACAGGTCTTGGTCAACAAGGTCGCGAACTCCCAACGTCATCTCGAAACGACCACGATCCTCAAGGCCCTGACGGCGGCCTCTCCAGGTTGTTCGGTCGTCGGGCGGGGATCTTGGGGCGATGGCCCCCGTCCCCCCTGGCGAGGCCGTCGCGGTCGGGCGGGATCAGGGTTCCAGGTGTTCCCGGAAGAACTCGTCAACGGTGGTGACATACCAGTCGGGATGATCCCGATAGGCGTTGGCGTGATTGACACCGGGAACGATGTAGGTCTTGCAACTCCGTCCGGCCTCGCGAGCGATGGAGCGGCTGTGACGGGCCGGGACCATCGAATCGGAGGCGCCGTGGATCAGGAGCAAGGGCCGATCTCGCCAGAAGTGGGCCAGACGGATCGGCACGAGATCGTCGGTGCGAACACCGTAAGCGATCCGGGCGGCCAGCAGGATGCCGGGATTGAACAGGCTCGGCAGCCCGCTGTGCTCGGCCAGTTGGGTGTTGAGCAACTCGGGGAGGTTCCCGAACGGGCTGTCCAGGACGGCAGCGCGAAATTCGGGGTTGGTCGCCCCTTCCATGAGCACCGTCGACGCGCCCATCGACGAGCCGATCCAGCCGATCCGCTCGGGGGGGAAGCCCTGGTCCTTCGCCCAGCGTAGAGCCGCGCACAGGTCCCGGCGTTCGAGTCGGCCCATCGTCAGGCGTGACGGGTCGCTCCGGCCGTGGCCCCGCAGGTCGAACAGGAGCACATCGTAACCCATCCGCCGCAAATCATGACCGATCCCGGACAGCTCGGACCAGTTCATCTGCATGCCGTGGACGCAGATGATGAGGTGCCGCTTCTCCTGGGTCGGAACGTACCAGCCGCGCAGGGTCAGGCCGTCCTCGGTCCGTACGTTCCAGCGGCGGACCTCGGGAGAGACCAGCCGCGGATCAAGCTGGGACGGGTGATTGCTGGGCTGGGTCAGCAAGTGGGCCGCGAGCAAGGCGATGCTCGCATATCCCGTCGGTGGAAAGAGGAGGCCCGCCGCGATGATCAGGCGGCGAAGTCCTCGGGACCGTCTGATCACGGACAGGGCCATGGGCGTGATCCTCCGGGACGACCGAGATGGACGTGTTCCGGTCACGATCACGCTATAGCCGAAGCCAGCAAACCGCTCAACCCGAATGGTCGGGGAGGACCGTCCCACCCGGCAACCCATCCCGATCAGTCGCGGAGCCCCACGCGACGGCCTTCCCGGGCCGATTGCTTCTCGGCGAGCACCAGGCGGATCGTCTCGCGCGATTCCTCCGGGCTTACCAGTTTCTCGACCGGCTCGCCGGCCGCGGCGCGGGCGAAGTGCTCGATCTCCCGGGAGTATCCATCCCCGGCGGGGACTTCGGGCGAGAACGCCTCGCCCTCGAACGGGCAGACCCGAAACGCGGGAGTTCGGGTGAGATCGTACTGGATGCTCGCCCGTTCGAGCACGAGGTTGAAGCTCATCTCGAACCCGAAGCTCTGCGCCATCCGCCAGTTGCTCTCGGCGACCACCGCCGGGCCGTCCTTGTAATGATACTGGGTCGCGATGGTGGTCTGCGTCGCGTCGGCAACGCTGGAAACGGCCTCGGGCATGCCGAGGAGATGATGGATGTAATCCGAGTCATGAATGTGGAGGTCGAGTGGCTGGCCGCCGCTGCGCGACTCGTCGGCGAACCAGCTATCGGGGCTCCAGGAAGGCTGGGCGGTATAGCGTCGGAACGACGCCGCCACCAGGTTTCCGTATCTCTGGTCGAGCACGATCTCGCGGGCCACCGCATACTCCGGCCAGAACCGGATGCAGTGGCCGACCTGGAGAACCTTCCCCGCGGACCGCGCGGCCTCGATCATCCGGTCGCAATCCGCCAGCGACAGGGCCATCGGCTTCTCGCAGAGCACGTGCAGGCCCGACCCCGAGCGCCGGACGGTCATGTCGGCATGGAGAAACGTCGGCAGGGTGATCGACACGGCGTCCACCTGCCCGGATTTCAGGAGTTCGTCGAAGTCGGAGAAGATCGAGACGCCCTCCAGGTCGATCCGATCCGACGCCCCGGCGATGTTCCCCTGAGTGGCGGAGTTCGCCGCGGCCAGAACCGCGGGGCTGGCCTCGCAGACCGCCGCGATCGTCGCTCCGGGGACCGCATTCCAGCATCGGTAGTGCATTCGACCCATGAACCCCAGTCCGACGATCCCGACGCGCATTCCACACCCCTCTCTACAAGGCTCGCGAACAAACCGAGACCCCGTTCGACCGGCCGCAGTCCCCGTTGCGGATTTACGATAACAGTCTCGGGGCCGGGCTCCAAGGCGCTGAATCCCGGCCGTCGGGGCCGAACGATGCCTTGCCAGAGTCTCGGTGTGGAGCTATCTTACCCCCCGACCCTGCGGACCACACGTCCCGCTGCCACCGCCTCGTCTCGGCAAGGAACATTCATGGTCGGCATCGGCCTGGTCGGACTTGGCTTCATGGGGATGATCCACTACCTTGCCTACCGCAAGGTGGTCGGGGGGCGCGTGGTCGCCCTGTGTAGCCGCGATGAGAAAAAGCGAGCCGGAGACTGGACGAGCATTCAGGGGAACTTCGGCCCCAGGGGGTCCCAGATGGACCTGACGGGCGTGGAAACCTACAGCGATTTTGAACAGCTTCTGGCCGATCCGAACGTCCAGCTTGTCGATCTCTGCGTCCCGAACGATGCCCACGCCGCGATGGCCATCCGTGCCCTGGAGGCAGGCAAGCACGTCCTCGTGGAGAAGCCGATCGCCCTCGACATCGAGGACGCCGACCGGATGATGGCGGCGGCCGCGGCGAGCGGCCGATTGCTGATGGTCGCCCACGTCCTGCCCTTCTTCCCGGAATTGCGTATGCTCTGGAGTGCGTGCGGTCGGGGCGTTACGGCGCTCTGCAAGCGGCCCATCTCAAGCGGGTGATCTCGCGACCGGACTGGTCCGAGGGCATCGCGGACGCCGAGCACAGCGGCGGCCCGGCCATCGACCTCCATATCCATGATACTCACTACATCGGCCTGCTCGCCGGCATTCCCTCGGCCGTGGAGTCGCGGGGGCTTGTCCAGGATGGGGCGGTGGTCCACCTGGCCACGCAGTACCTCTATGAACAGCGCGAGCCCCCGGTCGTCGTCACGGCGGTCTCCGGGGCGCTGAGCCAGGCAGGCCGATCGTTCACCCACGGCTTCGACCTGTATCTGCAAGGGGCGACGCTCTCCTACGACTTCGCCAACCTGATGGGGCGAGGCCATGTCGCGACCCCACTCTCGGTGATCCTGCCGGATGGGACCGTCCAGCATCCCGAGGTCGGGGCGAGCGACCCGATCGACGCGTTCGCGGCGGAGTTGACCCTGGCGATCGAGGCGGTGGGTACCGGAATCGCCCCCGCGCCGCTCTCGGGAGAGCTGGCGAGGCAGGCGCTGGAAATTTGCTGGTCGGAAGTCGAGAGCGTCAAACGAAAAACGCCGATCGCGATCGGCGGAACGACTGGCGAATAGCCCGGTGGCACGCCGGGGATGGTTCGGAGCGGACCTGGCCGGTTCCGGGGGAATCATAAGAGGAATCTTCAAGGAAGTCACCGGATCGCGCCGATAGCGTCGAGGACGGGGACAGGATGTCCCGCGGGAACGCCGTTGCAGGAGGAGGACGCGCGATGACGCTGGCGATGTCGGACTTGATCCACCGGACGGCTGTCATCGGCCCCGAGGTGGAAATCGCGTCGGACGTTCAAGTGGGACCGTACGCGATCATCGAGGGACCGGTCCAGATCGGGGCGGGCTGCATCATCGAGGGGCATGCCTGTCTCACGGGACCGCTGGTCCTCGGTTGTAACAACTACGTGGGCCATGGCGCGGTGCTCGGCAAGGAGCCCCAGTCTCGCGTGTACAAGGGCCAACCCACGAGCGTCCAGATTGGTGAGAACAACACCTTCCGCGAATACGTCACCATCCATCGAGGTACGGTGGAAGGCGGCGGAATCACCGTCATCGGCGACAACAATCTCCTGATGGTGGGTTCCCACGTGGGCCACGACGCCCGGGTCGGGAACAACTGCACGCTGGTCAACAACACGCTGGTCGCCGGTCACGCCATCCTGTTCGACGCCTGTATCCTGTCAGGGCATACGGCCGTGCAGCAGCGCGTGCGGGTCGGCCGACTGGCCATGCTCGCCGGCATGGGAGCGTCGACAAAAGACATCCCGCCCTTCATTCTCCAGCAAGGCTACAACTGCGTGACGGGCCTGAACATCATCGGCCTGCGCCGTTCCGGGGCCAGAGCGGAGACCATCGACGCGCTGCGTTCCGCCTTCCGAATCCTGTACAAGGAGGGTCGGCCCCGCAATGTCGCGCTCGACCGGATCGAGGCCGACTACGGCGAACACGCCGAAGTTCGCGAGTTTGTCTCGTTCATCCGGGAGACCGTCGTCGGCATCAACCCGGTACGCGATTCGGATCGGCAGAACTGGGAATTTTGACGATCCCGACCAACGGGTTCGTTCCGGGCACGTCAATTGCAACCTCCACCGGTCGGTTCCCGGCCGCTCCGTTGCTGGTTGACGGAGCCCGATGACTCCCCGGTGGAGGGGTCGCAGCCCCAGTGGCTTGAACGTCCGATGAAGCGCATCCATCCTGTCTGGTCAATCGTTCTCGTTTTGCCCGTCTTGACCATTTTCTCGGGTCTGCCGGTTCAGGCCGCGGGCCCGAACCTGGCGGGGCGATGGACCTGGAAGTGGGAAGACGGCAAAAACGTCATCCACCGCCACGAGTTGATCGTCGAGGGGGAACCGGGCCGCTATGCGGCGCGCGAGCGAATCGACGATCAGGAACCCGTCAAGGTCAACGACCTTGAGGTCAACGGCAAGGACGTCTCATTCAATGTCCTTCGCGGCGAGGTCCGTGCCAGCTACAAGGGCCAAATCGCCGACAACGATACAATCAATGGCCAGGTCACCATCGTCGATGCCAACAACCAGGCACAGGAGTACGGCTGGACGGCGCATCGACAGCAACCTTGACCCATCGTCCGACGCTCGTTGAGAACCTGTTGCCCGCCCCTAACCCGCCGACGGCCCGTTGCCGAAATCCTCGGCGGTTGCCGGATTGGGCTGCGGTTCCGAGGAAGATGACAGCCTCGGGTCGGTCTCGCTCGATGTGCGCGGGACCGTCTTCCGGGTGACTTCATCGAGGGATTGACCCATGGCGTCGATGATGTGCCGGTACTCGGCCTCGTCCATCTGGCCCCGTTCGAACGCATCTCGATAGATCGCGAGCGGGTCCTTTTCATCCTCCGGCTCGGCCACCATGTCCTTTCGGGAACGCTGGATGACCACGGCCCCGATGACGACCGCCAGGGCGGCCACGACGATCAGGGCGGCATCAAAACCGAGGAAATCGGCGAGGTCTCTCACTTCGGACAGCCCCGAACGTTCGCGAAATCTCATGGCCCGGACCAACAGGGCACTCCGAGAACGGCCGTTTCGGAATGCCCCACGAACTTGCTTGTGCGACCTGACGTACTATACTATCTGGTTGACTGTCACGCGATCCCGACCTGTCGGAGCCGAACCCTGGCGATCGGAACCGCCGAACCCCGCAGGGAGCAAGTGGACCATGAGCCGAACCGGTCTCACTCTCGGATTCGTCCTTGGGCTCGCCCTGGTCGCCTCGCCGGCTCAGGCCCAGCTCGGGACCGACTTTCTGAACAACGATCCGTTCAATCTCTACTATGGGTTCTATCTGCCCCGCCAGGCCGCTCTCTCCGTCCAGCCCAGGCCGGAAGCGACCATCAATGCCTATGCGGCTGCGCACAGTACTCCGCCTTGACCGAGCGCGCGGGCCTTTACGACCCGATCCAACCGTTCGGCGACCCCGGGGCCGACGGGTTGTTCGGGAACCGTTCCGCGGGGCTTCACTATGGAGGCACTGCGAGCCACGGCTCCAACATCAACGGCTCCGGCCCCGGCGGCTATTACAATCGAACCCACACCTATTTTCCGGGCATGCGATCGGGACGCGGGTCCGCTTCGGGTGCGGGTCAGGTTCCGACCTTCTCAAGGGCTCAACCTCAACGAGCCATGATGCAAGGGCCCGGGGCCGGGATGAACCCCAGGGCTGGAATCGGTGGGTTCCGATGACCCTCCGAGTTCGATCGCGTCGAGCGTTATCCCAACGCTTCTTGAGTCCTCGGCTTTAATTCCGCCTGTGTTGCCGTTCCTCCTGACCTGATCGAACATCGGTGGGGATTGGGGCCACCGCCGCTCTGGTGACACCTGTTGACAACCCCGGGAACTACCAGGTTCCGCCGGGGTTGTTATACTTGAGCCCCAACTGGCTTGCGCACCAATCTCCTCGATTCCGCGACCTTCCGGCGCGGGAGGCGTCGTTTTGATGGAAACCGAGAGGCAACGACTCTCCGCGGCCGAACGATCGAACCTGGTCGCCTACCTCGATGGGGAATTGAGGGAGGAGGAGTCGAAGGAGATCGCCGCGAAACTCACGAATAGCATCAGCGGTCGTCGCGAGATCGACGCTCTCGAACGCACCTGGGCCATGCTCGACTTGCTACCGATGCCCAGGACATCACCCGAGTTCGCCACGCAGACGGTGACGCTCGCCACCGGCATTGCGAGCCTCGACGACCGTCTGGCCAGCGCCGCCACGCGAATCGGAACACACGTAGCACGCTGGCTGGTATGCACCCTGGCCGCCGCCGTCTTGTTCATGGTGGGTTACACGGCAACCCGCTGGTTGTGGCCTGATCCGACCGCGAAGCTCGCGCGCGAGTTGAGCATCGCCGAGCACTTTGAGGAGTATCAGGCCGTTGGTTCGCTGAACTTCCTGAAACAGCTTGACGAGTCGGCGGAGTTCAACCGGCTCGGCGAGTAAAGCGATTCGAACACCTCCCGAACCCCCGCACATCGCATGATTCCGAATCGCTCACGATCGCAAACGGGGCTCACCCTCGCCATTGCTCTGTTGGTTCTCGGACTGGCGGCCGTTCGGTCCGTTGACGAGAACCTCGCGCGCCTTCGAGAGATGTCGCCGCAGAGACGTCGAGAGCTCGCGCAGAACCTCCAGAAGTTCGAGAACCTGCCCCGAGACGAGAAAGCCCGGGTCCATGAGCTGGACCGGCAACTCGCGGAGGCAGAGCCCCAGATTCAAGAACGGTACTATGAGGTTCTGCGACGGTACGACCTCTGGAGACACAGTCTCGACCCGGAATCGCGCCAGAAGCTGGATGCAACCTCACCCGATCAGCGCATCACCCTCGTTCGTGAGTTGCTCGAGAACCAACCCGTCAACCAGGACATGCGTATCGATGCCATTCTCGGCGCTACTCCAGCCTTCATTCGCTCCCGCTGCTCGACGAGGTCTACCAGTTGCGGAGCTGGTTCGCCCTGACAACGGACCAGAAACAGGAAGTTCGCAATCTTCCCGCCGATCGCCAGGGGGAATTGCTGGAACGCTATGGGCATCAGAACGGCGTAACGGATGATCGGGCAAACCTGCGTCGCCAGTTTCAACGCGAGGTCAACGAACGACTTCGGGATCGTCCGGGGCGTGGCCTCCTTCTCGAGACGATGAAGCCCCAGGCCAGGGACGCATTGACGAAACGCCTGGTCGACGCTCGGTTCTTGCAAGATTACGAGCCGGCCCCCGTCTCTCCGGCCAACCTCGACCGATTCATCGCCGGCGTCCCCTTCTGGGTACTTGATTCGCTCGCCCCACTCCCGCCCGAAGCGGCCCGGCTCCGTCTGCATCTCCTGTATCGGCTGGTCTTTCCAGCGCCCGACGAGGTTCCCACCGCGAGTTCCGAGACGGTTGCTCCAACAGACACCGGCGTGCCCTCCCCGAAACCCGTGGAACAACCCCCCGTGGCCCCCTCGAACGCAACGCCGTTCTGAAATCACGGCAAGGTGGGACGTGGCCGACGATCTCGATGGCTTCTGGATGCGACGAGCACTCGCCGAAGCATTGCGGGGGCGAGGCCGGGTCGAACCCAACCCTCTCGTGGGCGCCGTGATCGTGCGGGATGGTCGGATGCTCGCGGTCGGCCATCACGACCGCTTTGGAGGCCCGCACGCCGAGGTCGCGGCCCTCGACTCCCTGGGTGGTTCCGCTCCCGGCGCGACCCTCCATGTGACGCTGGAGCCCTGCTGCCACCAGGGCAAGACCCCCCCCTGCACCGAGGCCGTCCTCAACGCCGGCATCACGCGCGTCGTGGCCGCGATGCAGGACCCCTTCCCGAGAGTTCTCGGAGGCGGCTTCGCCAGGCTCCGCCAGGCCGGGATCACGGTCGAGGTCGGCGTCGAGGAACCCGCCGCCCGGCGACTCAACTGCGCCTTACCTGAAGTTGCAGCACACCGGCCTGCCTTACGTCACCGCCAAGTGGGCGATGACGCTCGACGGGAAGACCGCGACGGCCGATGGCGACAGCCGATGGATCTCCGGCCCGCGCTCTCGAGCGCTCGTCCATGAGTTACGCGGGCGAATGGACGCGATCCTCGTCGGAATCGGAACCGCACTGGCCGACGACCCGCTCCTGACCGTGCGCCCGCCGGGGCCTCGGACACCGTCCCGGATTGTGCTGGATGGCGCCGCCCGGCTCCCGACCACGAGCCAGCTCGCCCGGACCGCATTCGAGTTCCCTACCCTGATGGCGGTCACCGAACGAGCCCCCCTGGCACGACGCCATGCGCTGGAATCGCTCGGCTGCGAGGTCCTGGTGTTCTCGGGACGCGATCGCGTGCCGATCGTCCCCTTGCTCGAGACACTCGGCCGTCGAGGCATGACGAACCTCATGGTGGAAGGCGGGGGACACGTCCTCGGGGCGTTCCTTGACGCCGGCGCGGTCGATGCGGTCGAGGTTTATCTGGCCCCGATCCTCGAAGGCGGGGACCATGCCCGGACCCCCGCCCGTGGTATCGGAGTGGCCCGGATGTCCGGCGCCTGCGCCTGAGCCACCCGGACGTTCAGGTCATCGATGGCGATGTTGTGATCCGGGGCACTCCCTCCCCGACATGGGAGCAGCGCAGTCGGCTTGACCCCCACCGCCCGGAATCGTTACAGTGAAACCGATGGATGAGTGAGGCCCCACGACGTGGTCCGTTGAGGCAACGATCCCGTGCGGGAACCCCGGCGCGAGCCCACCGGAGACAAGCCGGCCCCCAAGGCGGTCGTCAGTCGTATCAGCCTGTACCTTCGCCAGCTCGAATCGGCCCAGCGTCAGGGCCTCTCCACGCTCTCCAGCAGCCAGCTCGGCGGGGCGCTCGGAATCAGCGACGCCAAGGTTCGGAAGGACCTGGCGTTCTTCGGCCAGTTCGGCTATCCCGGCATCGGATATCGAATCGACGAACTGATCGCCGCTCTCCGTCGCATCCTCGGCATCGACCGCGTCTGGCCCACGGCCATGATTGGCCTGGGCAACCTCGGCCGGGCCCTCATCAAGTATCGAGGCTTTCGAAGCCGAGGGTTCCACATTGTCGCGCTCTTCGACAACGACCCTCGAAAGGTCGGCCAGTTGATCGCCGGTCGCACTGTCAAGCCCCTCTCCAGCCTCTCGGAGAGTACGAGGGAACTCGCCCTTTCCCTGGCGATCCTCTGCGTACCAGCGGAATCGGCGCAACAGGTCGCGGATCAGGTCGTCGGTTGCGGCATCACCGGCATTCTGAACTTCGCGCCTGTGCCTCTCTCCGTGCCGCCCACCGTCAGCGTCATGGCGGTTGATCTGAGCGTTCAGCTCGAACACCTGGCCTACAAGGTGCAGAACAGTACGGGTGGGGTTTCTTACGTCGGCTAGAACCGTGTCCTGACGACCTTCACGGCGGCGGCTCGACCTGATAAACTCGTGGGTGACGGTTCGACAAACCGAGCTGGACGATCTTACCCGGTGGTGAAACGGTATCACAGCAGGTTTTGGTCCTGCTTTTCCAGGTTCGAATCCTGGCCGGGTAGCTCGACGATCTCGCGTCCTTCAGCGCAAGTCGAACCGGCCCGGACCTGGAGACAGGTCCGGGGCCCGTTCTATTGAGGTTCTCGACCGCCCGGCACGCCGGGTCGAGGCGATCAGGCGAGCGCTTCGGCCACGATCTCGCGTAGCAGTGACAGGCCGCGCTCGACGTCGGGGCCGAGGTGGATTCGCAAGGCCCGCCGGCCATGGGCCGAGAGTGCCTGGAAGTCGCCGAGCGCCTGGGCCTTGACCAGCGTGGCGAAGTCATACGGTTGACCGGGGATCGGCACGCCCGCCCCGTCGTCGGCCGTGAGCTGCACGAAGACGCCGTTGTTCGACCCGCCCTTGTGCAACTGGCCCGTCGAGTGCAAAAAACGAGGGCCGTAGCCGGTCGTCGTGGCGACCTTCCGCGCGTCCCGAACGGCGACACGCATTCCCAGGATCGCCTCATCACGCGGCTCGGATTCGTCGAAATACTGCGTGAAGGCCACGTAGTCACCCGCCCGGGTTCGACCCAGGTGGGCCTTCATGACCGCGAGGACGCGGTCCCGGCCATTGGGAGACCCCAACGCCGGCTTCAGCGCCTCCTTGTTCGCGGCGTCGGCCGAGACGACAAGGGCGCCGAAATCCGCGATGACCTCCGGTTCCGTCAGCGCGCCATGCTGTTCGAACTCAACGAGCAGGTCCCTGGTGTAGTCCTTGCTCTCCTGCACGTTCGGCTGGTCGAACGGATCGATGCCGAGCGAACGGCCCGCGAGCGCCGTCGCGACCTCCCAGCGGAAGAACTCGCCGCCGAGATTGATCGAGCCGGGCAAGATGTGCTCCAGGACAGGGTGGCCCGCATCGGCCAGGGCGGCCAGGCGGGCGTCACCCCGCGGGTCGTTCGAGCCCGCGGTTCGGACGCGGACGAATACGCGGTCGTTCCCATAGACCTCGGGCGTTCCGAGCGGTTCGCCGGCAACCGGGAGGATGCCCTTGTCCTCCTTGCCGGTGCTCTCGGCGATCAACTGCTCGATCCACAATCCGAGAGCCCCCAGTGGCTCCGGGGTGACGAGTGTCACCTTGTCGCGACCTCGCCCCGCCAGGCCACCAAGCGCCGCCCCGAGTTGCAAACCGGGGTTGAACGCGGGGTCGGCATCGGGACGGCACGAGGCCTGTGCGGCCTCGGCGTGGTCAAGGTAGGCGTTGAGGTCCACCCCCATCAGGGCGGCGGGCAGCAGGCCGAAGTAGGAAAGGGCGGAATAACGGCCCCCGATGTCGCTCGGGTTGATCCGAACGTCTCGGAACCCATCCGCGCGGGCGGAGGCTTCCATCTTCGTGCCGTGGTCCGTGATCGCGACGAAGTTCTCGCCGGCCTTGTCCCCCTTGAGCCCCTTGACGAGCTCAAGGAAGTAGGCGTAAAAGGACGCCGTCTCGGTCGTCCCCCCGCTCTTGCTGGCGACGAGGAACAGCGTCTTCGCAGGATCGATCGACTTCTGAATCCGTTCGATCGTCGCCGGCACGGTGCTGTCGAGGACCAGCATCGTCGGATACGACGGGTTGGGCAGATCGCTCAACCGCACGACCTCGGTGCAGAGGCTCGAACCGCCCATCCCCAGGAGCACGCAATGCGTGAAGCCGGCTTGCCGCACGCTGTCGGCCAGTGCCTTCAACTCCCCGATGTGAGGGCGTACGTGCTGGATCACGTCCAGCCATCCGAGGGAGTTGGAGATGATCTTGACGTGGTCCTCGGACGTCTTCCAGAGGGTTGCGTCTCGGGACCAGAGTCGGTTCAGGGCATCGCTGGCGCCGAAGTCCGCCAGTGCCGTCTCGGCGGCCGCGGCCAGGCCATCGAGCCGGTAAGAGGTCATGAAGTCGCTCATGGCTCAGCGTCCCTCGGCCAGGAGGGCGTCCCGCTTCGTCTTGATGCCGTTCATCAACTCGTCGAACGACTGCGAGAACTTGTCGATGCCTTCGTCGAGCAGGACGTCGGTAACGTCCTTGAAGTCGATGCCCACCGCGGCGAGCCGATCCATCACCTTGCGGGCCTCGTCGGCACCCTGGGTCAGCGTGAGGTTGACCTTCCCGTGGTCCTTGAAAGCGTCGAACGTCTCAGGCGGCATCGTGCTAACGGTATCGGGACCGATCAGCTCGTCGATGTAGAGGGTGTCCGGATACTTCGGGTTCTTCGTGCCGACGGAGGCCCACAGCACGCGCTGGGGTCGGGCGCCCTTGGCTTTCAGGGCGGCGAACTCGTCGGAGCCGAAGATCCGCTCAAAGGAAGCATAAGCGTTCCTGGCGTTGGCGATGGCCGCCTTGCCCTCGAGGTCCTCGATCTCAGCCCGGAGCGTCGGATCGGTTTCGGTCTCGAGCCGCTTCTTGAGGCGAGTGTCGACCTCCGAATCGATCCGGGAGACGAAGAAGCTGGCGACCGAGGCGATCCGGTCGATCGGCAAGCCGGCCTCGACGCGGCGTTTCAGCGCCCGGACGTAGGCATGCGCGACCTGCTCGTACGCCTCGACGCTGAACAGCAGCGTGACGTTGATGTTGATCCCTTGAAACAGCGACTCCTCGATGGGCTTCAGGCCCTCCGGGGTCCCCGGGATCTTGATCATGGCGTTGGGCCGGTCGAGCCGTTCCCACAACTGTTTGGCTTCGGACTGCGTCTCGGCCGTCTTGCGGGCCAGGTACGGAGAGACCTCCAGGCTGACGAAGCCGTCGCCGCCGTCGGTGCGGTCATACGTCGCGCGGAACAGGTCGAGCGCGGCGCGGATGTCGTAAATCGTCAGATCCTGGTAGATCGAGTCGGCATCCTGGCCACCCGTGACCAGCCGTTTGACGTCGGTATCGTAGTCGGCGCTCTGGCGGATCGCCTTGTCGAAGATCGTCGGGTTCGACGTGCAGCCGCGCAGGTCGTCTTCCAGGATGCGGTCCTTCAGTTCGCCGCTCTCGACGAACTGGCGGCTCATGTAATCCATCCAGACGCTCTGCCCGAGCGCCTGGAGCGCGGTGAGCGGTGAGGCGGAAGTCACGGACATATCGATGCTCTCCGGCTGTGGCCCAGGTGTGCGACGGCCCTTCCTCTGAGCAGATCACGGGCCGTCGAGGAAGTCCGGCATTCGAATCCCGACGCAACGCTCGAAATCGTCGTGGGCGCGGTTCGGGATGACTCCCTTCCAGGATACCCAAATGGGCCTCGCGACGCGAGCGGCCCAGCGAGGACGAGCCTCGCGCGGCCTGGTCGGAAACGCTCGCGTGCCGGGCGATGGGCTGGGTGCCCCTGTAAACTTCAGCTATCCTGGGTGTTGGTTGTGGGATGCGAGGTTGTGTCGCCCACCCGAGGGCCCTGTCATGCCATTGCGCGATCACTTCCGTCCGCCGCTCGCCGACCGACGATCGTGGGATGGGCTCCACGGCGGCTGGCCCATGATGATCGTTCAGGGGCTCAACCAGAACCTGCCTCAACAGTTCGTCGCGGAACCCCAGGTCCACCTGGGCTCGTCCATCGAGGTCGACGTGGCGACCTACGACCGGGAGGACGCGGCCCCCCCCAACGTCGGCGGCAAGCCGGACAGCGGGGGTGGGGTCGCCACCCTGGCCTGGGCGCCCTCGCGGCCGACGCTGACCGTCGTGACCGACCCGCCCGATAGGGATGAGTACGAGGTGCGCGTCTACGACACCCGGTCGGGTCGCCGGCTCGTGGCGGCCGTCGAGATCGTCAGCCCGGCCAACAAGGACCGTCCCGAACACCGACGCGCCTTCGTCGCCAAGTGCGCCGGCTTGCTCCAGAACCGTGTCTGCGTCGCGATCGTCGACCTTGTCTCGACACGCACAACGAACCTGTACGGCGAACTGCTGGCGTTCCTCGGCACGACCGACCCCGTACTGGCCGACGGTTCACCCCCCCTCTACGCCGCCTCCTGCCGCTCGGCGCGAACCGCCGACGCCTGGATTTTGGAGACCTGGATGCACCCCCTCGCGCTCGGCCGGCCGCTGCCCACCCTGCCCCTCTGGCTGGCCGAGAACCTCGCCGTTCCGCTCGATCTGGAACTCAGCTACGAGGAGACGTGCCGGGCCCTTCGAATCCCGTAAGCGGTCCTAACACAATGGGGACTGGCACCTCGCGGACTCGGAGCCAGTCCCCATTGTGTTAGAGCAGTTTCCGCTTGAGTGTCGAGGTCGCATCCGATCGGTGAAGGTCAGGCTTCAGCCTGACATCTTCTCGGGATGCGCGTCAGGCTTCAGCCTGACCTACGAAGACTCGACAGCCTTGCGGAAACCGCCATGGGGCCTGTAGGTCTCACTCCTCGCCGCCAAGGTTCTCGAACAGGTACAGGCCACTCTTGCCGGGGCAGACGAGGTCGATGTCGCCGTCCTTGTCGATGTCGACGGCGGCGACTTCCAGCCCGGTGCCGGCGGTGCCTCGGGCGAAGTCCTTCTGAGCATCACGCAGGTTGATCTCGCTGGGCGGGTTCTTGGCCGGCTCTCCCTTGTAGATCACGTGCCGGTTCCAGTCGCCCTTGTCCTTGTCGAAGCGATAGTATGCGATGATCGGGGCATCAACGTCCCCTTCCTCGCGCTCGTGAGCGTACACGCGCTTGCCGGTGAGCATCTCGTTATCCTGACCGTCGCCGTCGAGGTCCACCCAGAGCAGGGTGTGGACGGAGGTGACCTCATCGTCGATCAGCTTCTTGTCGCTCCAGGACAGCGTGCCGTCGGCGCCTTTCTCTCCCTTGAGCCAGTACAGGCCCCGGGCGTGCCCCATGCCGTAGACGATGTCGGAAACACCGTCGCCGTCCACGTCCCGGGCAAGGATCTGGATGCCGGTCGCACCCAGGTTCCACGACGGGTGCCAGGCCCAGGTCTCATTGGCGGGATCGGCAGGCGCCTCGAACCAGCCCTTGAGCGTCAGCAGGTCGGTGCGACCGTCGCCGTTCACGTCGCCCGTTCCGACACCGTGCCCCGCGGCCCTGGTACCGAAGTCGTACTTCTTGATCTTCGGCTCCGAGGCGGCCTGCTCCAGCGCGTAGAAAACGACGGTGTTGACGGTGTTGGGCAGGATCTCAGGCGTACCATCACCCGTCAGGTCGACGGCCACCGCCGCCTCGCTCGGGCCCGGCAGGTCGATCTCGTGATAGGTCCATTCCGTCGAGGGGTCGCCGGGGTTCTCGACCCAGCCGACGTTCTTGCCGAAGTACGACACCGAGAAGAAATCCATGTCGCCGTCGGCGTCGACGTCCATCGGGATCGTCGAGAAGCAGTTCATGTACGTGCCGACCTTCTGCACGTCGCGGACCTTGTGCTTCGTCCAGTCCGGCGCCTCGTACCAGAACCCGCCGGAGACGATGTCCACGTCGTCGTCACCATCTACATCAAAGGCCCCCGCCGCCTCGAAGATGCTCTCGGGGTTGATGTCGTGCTTCTGGAATGACGGCTCTCCCGCCGTCGCGGTCGCGACGAACGCGACGGCCAGGGTGGTGGTCATCAGGGTCAGACGAGCCGGCATGGTTCATTCTCCCGTTGGATCGTGGTGTTTTCGCTCGAAGGCGCCTCATCATAGCCACCCCAGGCCGCCCGATCCAACAATCAACGGGTGGGCAGTGGCAGCAATGAGCCGCTTCGCAGCAATGGGCAATGAGCAATGAGTGGGCAGTGGGGTTCTGGAATCGGTCATCGGTCATCGGTCATCGGTCATCGGTCGTCGGTCGTCGGTCGTCGGTCATCGATCGTCGATCGTCGATCGTCGGTCATGCGAGACTTGATGTCCCCGATCCGCGTTGCTCCGCGTTCCATGAGCGATTCACAACCGTCTCGGCCGCTCAATCCGCGCCAGCGACCAGCTCCCAGTGGACGTCGGCCCCACCATCGAGATCGACTCGCACCCCATTGGGAACGACCTCGACGGGCACTTCGCGGCGACGGGCCCCGGAGTTATCGAGCACATAGGCATGAACCGGCGTCTGGTCTGTTCGGGCCCAGGTCAGGCGCGCCCGAACGGGTTCCATCCGCAACGGGGCCTGACCGGGGCTGGCCACCTCGCGTCGCCAGTGATCGACCCACGCGAAGCCGGTCGGCTCCGCTCGGCCGACGAGGGTGACGAGCAGTCGATCGGCGTCTTCGATGGGGTGTTCCCCCACCGATGAAGTGGCGACGACGGAGAACTCGCTGAAGGACTCGATGCGCAACGGGCCCGAATCGAACGATCGGCCCGCGTTCCAGCCGGCGAAGACGCGCGTGAACCTGGATTCCACGGACAGGCTGCCGGGCGTCTCGTGAAGCCGTGGGGGTTTGTCTCCACCTCGCAAGAAGAGGGAGGCGGCATGAGGCAGCAAGGCGAAGACGGGAGGATAGCCGTTGATGGCCTCCGGGACGACGGTCAGGTCGTTCTCACCGCCGGTTCCCGATGCGGCGCGGCCCCACGATTCCGGGTACGTCGCGACCCCACGACGGACGAGGGCACTCCAGCCCGACGCCGAGGCCCGGGCCACCGCGTGCAAGAAGTCGGCGGCCTCATACGGCAGAACGGCCGCGCCGGCGGTCTGCGAGGCAAATTCGCCGACGACGTAGGGGCGGTCCCGTCGGCGTTTTTGCGCGGCCAGGGCCGACACTCCCTCGGCGGGGCCCCAGAGCATCGAGCGATGGTCCGCATCCCCCCAGCGCGGCGGGGCCCAGTAGAGTCGGTCCTCGATGAGGTCCAGGGCCGGCCCCGCCTGCGCCGCGACGAACTCGGGCTCGCGCCGCCAGTGCGACGAACCGGCGATCGGGGCCTTGAGCCCGTTCTCGCGGAGGGCCTTCGCCTCCGCTTCCCATTGCGCCGATTCGATCGCCTCCCAGGCTCGTCGACCCGAGCCGTGCCCGGATTCGCGCAGGCGATCGCGGAACTTGCCGGCGGATTCCGGCGGCAACGAGGCGGGATCGTCGATGAGGTTGAACAGCGACAACTCTCCCGCCAGCGTCACCCAGGCCAGGACCGGGTCATCTCGCAACGCCAGCCCGGTCTCCGGGTTCGTGTGCCCCAGGAACAACTCGGCCGCCTCCAGGGCACGCGTTCGGATCTCGGGATCGAACGCGGCTGCCGCTCCACCACCGGGAGGGAGACGACGATGTTCCGCGAGACCATCTCCCTTGCGGAACTTTCGGCGGGCCTGAAGCTCCATCGCGACGTAAATCCCCCGGGCTTTCAGCGCGGCGATCAGGTGGTCGAGACGGCCCAGGGCGACCGGGTCGAGCGCCTTCGTGTCGTCGCGTGCGTCGTCGAACAGCCCGAGCGCGGGACCGATCGGCGCGTCGAGGGCCCCGAGGCGCACAAGGTTGACCCCGGAACGCGCCAGCCGATCGGCCAGCCTGTCCGCCTTGTCGGAGTCCCCAAACGCCAGCGGAGGGAGCAGGGCCACGCCGAGGAACCGGGCGCACCCCCCGTTCTCGAACTCCAGTTGATTGTCTCGCACGACGACCCGGCCCTGGCCGCCCGCCGGCGGTTCGAGCAGAAACGAGAAGTCGAGCGCCGAGTCGGCCTGGATGGTGGGTGCCGGCTCATAAGAATCCCAGTCGTCGATCTCGTCGGTGACGTGATACGGGACCCACGACACCCCCGGCGCCGACGCGATCGACACATCGTCGATCGCGATCGTCCCGCCCGCCGAGGTCTTCTCGAACTGCACGACCGCCCAGAACGCATCCGGCGGGACGGAGACGACCGTGCGAAAGGGCCGCCAGTCGAACGAGCCGGTCCAGCGGAACAGGCGCGCTCCCGCCTGGACGCCGCGGAGCGGCTCTCCGTTGCTCCCGAAATAATACACCTCCGCCGCTGCCCCCCCCGACCCGCGAAGGCCGGCGGCTTTCGCGTACAGACGAAACTCCAGGGCATCGATCTGGTTGACGGGAACCGTGACGCCCGCCTGAGCCTGGGAACCGGCTCGATCCAGTTCGAGTGCCGAGTCGGATTCGTGCCCCGGGAAGACACGATGCGCGTTCCCAATCAGCTCCCACTGATCGGGAATCGGATCTCCCAGCTCAAAGTCGCCGTTGAGAACTAGCTCGGTCGTTGGCTCTCCTCCTCGGGGAGCGAGCTGGAACGTCATCCCGTCGATTTCGAGTACCCCAGTCGCCCCGTAGAGGCCGATCGTGAGGATGACGTCTCGAACTTCGGGGAGAATCGGCATTCGACCGCCGACCCGAACCCATCCCGTCCCCACCGTCGTCTCGGTCCAGGGACCGAGGTTCCAGCCCGAGATCGGTCGCAGGTTCGGATCGAACGCGGTCAACGTGACCCCCGGCTCCTCACCGATCCGCTCCCCTTCGAGGACGTCCGCGACTCGAACCCAGAGGTGAACGATCAGCGCATCGTACTTCCGACCGTCCACGCCAAACGCCCGGCTGGCCCGCGCCGGCCGCCCGGGAAGATCGTTCTCGAACCGCAGGCAATGGGGCCCGACCACGCCCCCCTCGGCAAGTCGCGCATCGCGCAGCGTTGTACCAGCCGTCCGGCATTCCATCCTGATCGCTGTCCGTCTCGTAGTCTTCGAGTTCCGGCGGACCGGGCCGCTCGATCTCCGGATTCTCCTGGGCCGTCACCGGGACCGTCACGCCCCCGAGCATCAAACCGAGCGCAACCAGAACGCGGCCCCACGCGACTCCTCGCCGATTGAACACGACCCTCACGAACCTGGCCCCGACCTCGTCGGCGGAACACCCGCGGCGACCGCGCAGCTTTGCAAAGAACCAGGTCCAGGGCATAACCTGACGATCTTTGTGGCCCTGCACCGCCAGAGCGGCGCACTCGATGGAACGGCGGCTCGACTTGGGCATGGGATGCGCGACCTGAGCATCAGGAGGAACGCGGGGGAATTCTTGCGACTCGCATTCCCTATCGTAAGGCAAGTCTCCGCGACCGCACCATTCCACCGCTCGCTCGATCGTCGAAGGGGGGTGATGGACGACACGCAACCTCACGCGGCTCGTGTCCGATCCGGACGATTGTTCGCGAACCGGCGTCGGGGTATCCTCGGGGCCGTGCGTCGCGGTGTTCGTCGTTTTGCTCGTCGTCCGCGCTTCCCTTCCCGAACTCTCCTCGGAGTTCCCAACATGACCGTCCCCCGCCTGGTCCTGACCTCGGTTGTCATCCTGGCCGCCTCCGGCATCGCGACCGCCGTTGAGGAGCCTGAGTCGAAGGGAACGCCCGCGGAAAAGCCCGGCTGGGCGCTCACCTTTCACGACGAGTTCAACGGCGATGCCCTCGACACCTCGAAGTGGCTGGACCGTTACTGGCACGGCCGGACCCATAGCAACAACGAAAAGCAGTACTACGCTCCCGATGGTTACAAGGTCGAGGACGGGTTGCTGAAGCTCATCGCCGAGAAGCGGCCAATGGGCGGCATGCCGTACACGTCGGGCATGGTCTGTTCGTTCGACCGGTTTGCCCAGCAGTACGGCTATTTCGAGATCCGCGCCCGCTTCCCCGCAGGACAGGGCATCTGGCCGGCGTTCTGGCTCTTGCCCTCGGCGAAGCAATGGCCGCCGGAGATCGACGTGCTGGAGGTCCTCGGGCACGAGCCCGAGAAGGTCTACATGACCAACCACTGGCGCAATGCGCAGGGCAAACATCGGTCGAAGGGGGGCCGCTTCCAGGGGCCTGACTTCTCTAGGGATTTCCACGTCTTCGCCGTCGAGTGGACCTCGGAGGCGATCGTCTGGTACGTCGACGGTGTCGAGCGCTTCCGGTCGAGTGAGGGCCTTCCCCACGAGCCGATGTATGTCATCGCGAACCTCGCCGTCGGTGGCGACTGGCCCGGCGATCCCGACGAGACCACGACGTTTCCCGGAATCTTGGAAATCGACTACATCCGGGTTTACAAGAGATCGCCCGATCCCAAGTAAGAGGCGATCCGGAAACGACTTTTCATGGGAAATCGAGCAGGTTGGGTGGCCGGGGCAAAGTCTTCGTGCCCCAGTCGACACCCCAAGGCCCGAACCGGGGCACGAAGACTTTGCCCCGGCCACCCTATCGACGTACATTCTGGGAGAGCCAGGCGATTCCGGATCGCCTCTAACTCCAGGCCCTCGTGAACTCGATTCGCCTGCCTGACCACGTTGCATCGCATCGCGCGGATTGCGTCCGCGCCTCCCCGGACTGACTCACAAGTGAGACCATCAATGTCGACGCTGCCCGAGACCCCGTTACGTCGTGAACTGCGGCACGGCCTCGAATCGCTACGAGGTCAGTGGGGCTGGTTCCTGGCCCTCGGAATCGCCCTGGTCGTCCTGGGCGTGATCGCAATCAGCGTTCCCGCCATCCTGACGATCACGACCGTCATGTTCTTCGGCGTCCTCCTTCTGATCGGGGGACTGGCCGAGTCGATCGGCGCCTTCTGGTCGCGCGACTGGAGCGGGTTCTTCCTGAAACTACTCGAGGGGGTCTTCTACCTGGTCCTGGGGCTGCTGTTCGTGACCAACCCGGGCGCGAGCGCGGCCGCCGCCACCCTGCTGATCGCCGCGTTCCTGATCGTCGGGGGGATCATCCGGATCGTCGGCGCCCTCTCGTACCGCTTCCCGGGCTGGGCCTGGCCGCTCTTCAGCGGCATCATGAGCGTCGTGCTGGGCGTGCTGATCTGGGCCCAGTGGCCGTTCTCCGGGTTATGGGTCATCGGCCTGTTCGTGGGGATCGAGATGATCTTCAACGGCTGGTGGTGGATCATGCTCGCGCTGGCGGTCCGCAAACTGCCGAGGCCCGGGCCCGTCTGACTCGTCGGAGAGGATTGATAAGGGCCCGCCACGTTCCCGTCATGTCGCCGCCGTTCCCGAGAAGTGTCGGAGGAGGACCGGGCATGCGCAGGTTGATCGATCGGGCCTTGACGCGAATCCTGATCGGAGGCTATTCGGTGATCGGGATCGCGAACGCGGAGGGCCTGCCCGAGAAACCCACCCAACCCATCGATGCCGAGTGGGTCGCGCGGCTCCCCTATCCCGGCACGGTGAGCCCGACCTCGGTCGAGTTTGCCCCCGGTGGAGATGCCATCACGTACCTGTTACCCGAGGACCGGACGAGCCTCGGCCGGGTTCTTTGGCGGACGGAACGGCCCGGCGGCTCGCCCCGAGTCGTCGCCCGTCCTCCCGGCGAAGGTACGACCGAGGAGAACGTCTCACGCGAGGAGGAGCTACGTCGAGAACGTCAGCGACTCCGCGCGACGGGAATCTCCCAGGTCGTTCGCGCCGGGAAAGCCGACGCCGTCCTCCTGCCGCTCGGCGGCGACATCTATCTTCAGCGCGGGGCTGGTCCTCTCGAACGACTCACGGAGTCCCCGGCGCCCGAGATCGACCCGAAGCCGAACGCCGACGCGACGAAGGTCGCCTTTGTCCGGGGCGGCGAACTGTACGTGATCGACGTCGCGTCCCGCGACGAGGTTCGCCTCACGACCGGCGCCGAGGACGGTTTGACGCACGGCCTGGCCGAATTCATTGCCCAGGAAGAACTTGACCGCTCGACCGGATACTGGTGGTCTTCCGACGGATCGAGAATCGCCTATCAGGAGACCGACGAGCGACACATCCCGCCCTACACGATCGCCCATCAGGAAGCCGACACGTTCTCGACCGAAACCCACCGCTACCCCTTCGCCGGCGCGGAGAACGCGAAGGTGCGGCTCGGCGTCGTGCCGGTCGTTGGCGGCGAGACACGATGGCTTGACTTCGCCGACCCTGGAGACGACGCCTACCTGGCCCGCGTCGAGTGGGACGGCCCGAAGCAGCTTCTCATCCAGGTTCTCGATCGCGACCAGCGCCGCCTCCAGTTGATCCGGCTGGACGTCGAAACAGGCCGTCGCCAGGTGCTTGTCGAGGAGACGTCCGACACCTGGATCAACCTCCACAATGACCTGCGGGTCGTCGAGGAGACGGGTGAGTTCGTGTGGTCCTCGGAGCGCTTGGGGTTCCGGCAACTGGAGCTTCGCGACCGTGACGGCCAGCTCGTCAGGGCACTGACCAGCGGCGACCATCCGGTCGACGAGGTCCGGCGCTCGATAAAACCCGTCGCGAGGTCTGGTACGCTGCGTCGGGTGGCCGTCCCCTGGAAACGCACCTCTGGCGCGTCGGGCTCGACGGCGAGGGAAGGCATTGCCTGACGTGCGCCGAGCCCGGAACACACGACGCGACGGTCCGCCCCGATGGCGAGCAATTCGTTGATATTTATTCGAACGTCGATCAACCCCCGCGAACCACCTTACGCGATCGCGAGGGCGAGGCCCTGGCCGTCCTCGACGACGCGAGCGCGGACCCGAGGCTCGACCAGATCGCGCTGGTCCCGCCGGTTTCCCACTCGTTCGAGAACCACGACGGCGTGACGCTTTACGGTGCCTACTACCCCCCCCGAGGAGAACGACCCGAGAACGGTCCGCGCCCCGCTCATCGTCATGGTTTACGGCGGTCCCCACGTGCAGACGGTGACGAACTCCTGGGGGATGACAGCCGACCTGATGGCCCAGTTCCTCGCGGAGAAGGGGTTCGCGGTCTGGAAATGCGACAACCGGGGATCGGCCCGTCGCGGTCATTCCTTCGA
This sequence comes from uncultured Isosphaeraceae bacterium, assembly GCA_963779675.1. Taxonomy (GTDB): domain Bacteria; phylum Planctomycetota; class Planctomycetia; order Isosphaerales; family Isosphaeraceae; genus CAVZZM01. The sequence continues at coordinate 325,581 of CAVZZM010000003.1, read as the reverse complement.
GGCCGCCCTGTACCGCCAGATGGGGACCGTCGAGGTCCGGGACCAGGTCGATGGTGTCAGGTTCATCGCCGGGGAGCACCCGGAAATCGACGACTCTCGTGTTGGCATCACGGGGGGGAGTTACGGCGGCTACATGACCCTGCGTTGCCTGCAACTGGCCCCCGACGTCTTCGACGCCGGGGTCGCCGTCGCCCCGGTCACCGACTGGGACGGCTACGACACCGCCTACACCGAGCGTTACATGAGCACTCCCCAGGACAATCCCGAGGGTTACGAGGGTTCCTCGACCTTGACCCACGCGGCCGACCTCAAGGGGGATTTGCTCATCATCCACGGCCTGCTTGATGAGAACGTCCATTTCCGACACTCCGCGCGGCTGACCTCCGCCCTGGTCGACGCGGATCGGAAGTTCGAAATCCTTCCCCTGCCCGCGTCGAGGCACTCCTCGCGTCGCGTCGAGGACCGCCGTTACGTCGCCCGGCTCACGGCGTCCTTCTTCGCAACCCACCTCCAGAAGGAGCATTGACGAGCCTCCCGCGTTGCTCCCGAGGCTCGTTGGCGTGTCGAAAACCCAGCGGGATCGTCAACGTTCCGAGGTAGTGGGTTGCATGGCGGGACGAGGCGTGAGACAACCTCCAGATCGAACCAACCGCGTCCTTCGCCGCCAATTGCCAGTGACACAGGGCCAATGACCGATGAGCAATTGCCGATGACCGAAATTGACAGTCGCGGGCGGCGAATCGGTCCTCGGTCCTCGGCAATCGGTCCAGTTTCCTTGTCAGAGCTGAACTCAATAGCGTTCCGTCGGGCCCCCACGAATCGAGCTTGTTAACGCCTGTCACGTCTCCCCTGCCCTGGAGGTTCGGATTTGTCGAACCAGGACGATCTCGTGGTCGTGCATTCCCGACGAGAGGCCCTGATTATCGGGGCCGTGTGGCTCGCCTCGACGGTCTATTGTTGCACGTATTGTTATCTTTTCGGCTATATCCGCGACGGCCGTCCGCTCGGCGCCGCGGACGTCCAGCCGATCCTGGGCATGCCCTCCTGGTTCTTCTGGGGCGTGTTCGTCGCCCTGGAGCGCTCTGCGTGGTGTTCACGATCTGGTTCGCCGGGTTTTTCATGATCGACGACGACCTCGGCAAGGACCACGCGGCGGAGCTGGAGGCCGACATCAGGGAGGCAGGTGCCGATGACTGACCCGGCACCAATCCAGGCCCACCCGGCAACTCTGCTGGCCCTGGTGATCTTCACGCTGGCGTCCCTGGCCCTCGGGTTCGTCGCCCGTTACGCGTCGTCCCGAAAGACCGGGTTTTCTCAAGAAATACTTCCTCGGCAACCGTTCGCTCGGCCCGCTGGCCGTCGCCCTGACGGCGGCGGTCATGAGCGGCGGGACGTTCATGGGGTTCCCCTCGCTGGTCTACACGTTCGGCTGGGTCGTCGGGCTCTGGATCGCGTCGTACATGGTCTTCCCCCTGACCGTGCTCGGCGTCATGGGCAAGCGCATCGGCCAGCTCGCGCGCCGAACCGGGGCGATCACCCTGCCCGACCTGCTCCGCGAGCGCTACGGCAGCCGCGCCGCTCGGGCTGCTGACAAGCCTCCTGATCATCTTCTTCCTGACAATCAACCTGATCCCCCAGTTCAAGGCCGGGGCGGTGATCATCAAGACGGTCCTGCCCGCGAGCGTCGTCTCCCGGTTCGACCATCGTGCCGGCAACGACGCGCCCGAGGATCAAGCCCATCCCCCCGATTCGGCCGGCGAGCCACGTCGGATCACCGATCCTCCTGCCGATCCGTCCGAGGTCGCGGACACACAGTCGGTCGAATCGCCCGCCACGCCCGCGAGGAACTGGGACGTTGGTTACCTGATCGGCCTCCTGGTCTTCACGGCCACGGTCGTGGCGTATACCACCTATGGCGGCTTCCTGGCGGCCGTCTGGACCGACGTCTTCCAGAGCCTCATCATGGGAGTGGGGATTCTCATCCTCTTTCCGCTGGCGATGCATGCCTCCGGTGGTCTGCATGAAGCGACCCTGGAGGGCATGCGACGCGCCGGGCCGGGGTTCGGGTTCGGCCCGGGGGCCGGTCGCAATTTTCACCCGCTCACCCTGGCCATCTCATTCTTCTTCATGTGGGCGATCTCGGCGATGGGGCAGCCCTCGACGATGGTACGCCTCATGGCCTTCAAGAACTCGCGGACCCTTCGGTACGCGATCCTCTGGCTGACGATCTACAACTTCGTGATCTACGTTCCCATCATCTTCATCTTCGTCTCCGCGCGCGCGATCCTGCCCGGCCTGGCCGATAACGGCCTCTCCGACGAGATCATGCCGAGGCTGTGCGTCCACCTGGCGAACCCCTACGTCGGCGGGCCTGATCCTGGCCGCTCCCTACGGCGCGGTCATGAGCACCGTGAGCGCGTTTCTGCTGATCGTCGCCTCCGGCCTGGTTCGCGACATCTACCAGCGGTTCCTGCGACCGGCCGCCTCCGAGCGCGAGATCGAGTGGGCCAGCTACATCGCCACGCTGGGCGTCGGGCTCGCGGCCGCGATCGCGGCCACCAATCCACCGGAATATCTCCAGCTTCTGATCGTGTTCACCGGCGCCAGCATGGCCTCGGCATTCCTGGTCCCGGCCCTGCTCGGCTGCTTCTGGCGACGTGCGACGGCCTCCGGCGCACTGTCCGCGATGATCGCGGGATCGGCCGTCATGGTGGGCTTGTACGGCGCCGGGATCATCCTGGGCATCCGCGGCATCGACCAGGGGATCGGCCCCCCGCCGAAGCCGCCCGCCTACGGCCCCTATTACCTGCTCGGCATCGACCCGGTGGTCTGGGGCCTGTCCTCCTCGCTTCTGGTCGGCATCGTCGTCAGCTGGCTCTCCCCGCCCCCCGACCCTGAGCGTGTCGCGTTGCTCTTCAACCCGCAGCCTCCCGATGCCCCCGCGCCCGAGACACTTCGCCGACACCACGAGCAGGCCGGTAGGACCGGCACCACCGACCCATCCTGAAGCCACCGAGACGCAGGCGGCCGCCCAATGGTCCATCTGGGGGGATTGCGCCGGAGTTCCCGAACAGGAAAGTCCTGGAGGCCCATTGCAAGGCCCCTCTCGACCAAGTCATGATTGATTGATGGCGGGTTCCTTGACAGGCCCATGACACCGTCACGCCCCGTTCGGCGGGCGGGTTCGCCCCGGCGCGGGACGGCCCGGCCTGCCCTGACCAGGGCCCTCGTCCCGAATCGCCGGTGTTCCTGGCCTGAAGGGTTTCTCGCGCGACGAGACCGATCCAACCCGGAACGAGAGGACACCATGACGTACCGACTGACCTTCGCCGCCGCATTCGCCGCACTGCTCCTGGCGACCTCGGGTTCTCAGGTGCAAGTCATCGCCGGCGACGGGATCACGTACCCGAGTGTAACCGGCTTCGCCCCCGTCATCAGCGCCCCCGAGACGGCAACGACCTACAGCAGTCACTACGCGGCCCCCACAGCCGCAACGCCGTCGAACGTCACCGTGGCCCCCTACAGTTACTACGCGGCGCCGCCCGGCACGCATGCCCGGACCTACGTGGGTTACGGCGCCTCGGACATCTTCCCGTTTTATGGCCAACCGTATGGTCATCCCGGCGACCGCTGGTCGTGGACGTCCATGAGCAGCTATCCATCCAGCACGCTGGTGCGTTACTACTACCCTCCGGTCCCCTGATCGACCGATTGCGTCGACATTGTCGAAATCGCCGATGGCCTGGAATGAATCGCGCGGTGGGTTCGCCACCCCTCGCGGATCTCCACCGCGCTTTCTTGTGACCACGGAAACCCCCAGGACGTTCTCTCGTTCCCTTGCGGTTCGAGAGAACGAGGGCCGGTGAGGCGGTGGAGTTCCCCGAGAACGCCTCGCGTGGAACGGCCTGTCGGGAACGCGACTCGATCCGAACTTCCCGTTGAGTGGGGTTGTCGGGCTGGAAGTCCGTACCGAGAATGTTCAGTCCGTCGGTCGGCCCCGGTTATTCCGACAATCCTCCCGAGCGAGCCCCCCGGATTGCGTTGCCGGAGGCCGGAGCGGGCACGACGAACCGACCCAACCCACCGCCAGACCATGCGTCTCGCGCGAGACGAGCAGGATTCAGCGCATGTCACGCTCTCGACAGGCTTTCGGAATTGAAGAACTCGATCATGCTCTGGGCGGTGGGCTGCTCTCGGGAACGCTGACAGTCCTCGCGGGCGCCACCGGAGCGGGGAAAACCCAACTGGGCTTGAAATGGGCCCAGGAAGGTCGAAACACCGAGGGTCGGTCCGGCATCATCTGCGACCTCACCAGCCGGGGCGATGCGCAAAACCACGCGGCTTATGCACTTCAGCAATTCGGCTGGCGATTGCGTGACCACGTGGTGGACGGGCACCCGAACCTCGATGAAGTCTGGGACTTCAGCCGCGAATTCGGCGATTACTATCACCCCTTCGCGAGGGCCGGCCGCCGCGTGACCCGGCGCGACCTCGATCCGGACGACTGGCACGCCTGGAAGACCGACCTGGCCCGGGTGCTCCGCCACTCGGCCGCCTACTTCTACGCGAACTTCGTCCGGGGCACCCGTCGTGTCGTGGTCGATGGGATCGAGCCCACCGAGCGTTTCAGCGACTCGATCCAGTTCGAGTTCTTCGAGTACCTCTACCATCACCTCCTGCGCAAGGAGGATGACTGGGCGGCTCGCGAACTGTTTCGAGAGCGGTATCGAGCGAACGAGCCGAAGGTCCACGAGCACCGCTACGACCACAACGCCCTCGGCTGCCTCTACCTGTACACCACCCCGCACGTCCTGCTCGACGACCTGATGGCCCAGCCGATCCACGAGGGGGACATCTTCTCGAACGCCAACACCATCATCCTGCTGGGGCGTGTCCGGGACGGGAACCGGATGAGCCGCGCCCTGTACGTGGCCAAGCACCGTGGGAGCTACTGCGGCGATCAGATCCTCCCCTACCGGCTCACCGACCGCGGGCTTGAGATGGAACCCCTTTCTGGGTAAGTATTTGCGGATGTTCTCTCGGGCACATCGAGACGGCGTAAACAACAGCAACACCGGCCTCGAGCGCATGGTTCGATGGCCCCCCACGGGCGGACCCAACCGTTCCAGGACGACGGCCAACATGACATAAGTCTTTTTTTCAAAAGAGTTATTTCTGCCCGCAGGCCATTTCCGGCACTCTTCCCGGCGGCCGGGACTGGGCGCCCGGGTCCCCACCGCCCGGCCCCGGGCGGTTCAAAGATCATCAACACCCCACCTGGCCCCGCCACCCGTTTCCTTCAACGTCGCCGCACCGGCGCATCCTCGGCGTTCGCTTGGTATAATCCGGGACTCACCTTGGGTCTTCGATCCCCAGTGGCTCCCGCGCGGAGGGTCTGCAGCGATGGCGACGGTCGATCAACAACCGGAACCCGGCCTGGTAACGGAGAGGGGTGCGGAGCCGGAGTCGGGTCGACCACTCCAGTTCGATGAGTCCGTGGGGGTGGTCCCGATCCGCCTGGGTTGGGATGCGGAACCGACCGTGCTCGACTGGAGCGGTGAGGGCCGCGCCGACCTGCTCGTCACCTCGGGAGGTGGCCCCCAGGGGCGTCTTGCCCGTCTCTATCGAGCTCTCGAACGCCCCGAAGGCCCTCCCTTGCTCTACGATGGCGGAGCGGAGGTTCCGGGGCTTGAGGGGCTTCGCTGCCTTTGCGCGATTCCGAACGGGAAGCCGACGCGGTTCGACCTGATCGGGCTCGGCGTCGAGGGCCTGGTCCTGTTGCCCAACGAGGGGACCGAGTCGTCACCGAGCTTTCAGGCCCGGGAGCCTTACGGAGTTCCCGAGAACCTGGACATCGGCGCCGGGCGGGTCGCCCAGATGACCGCCGAGGACTGGGACGGCGACGGCCGGACCGACCTGCTCATCGGCTTCGACGACCTCGACGGCTACTGGCCCGACGAGGAGGATCTACCTCGCGAGCAACTCATCGGTTTCAACCAGCTTGGCGGCCATCCCGGCTACGATCGGAGCGGTCAATGGCGCGGCCGTCCTTCGCGAGGCCGGATCTTCTGGATGCGGAACGTCAGCACGACAGAGGTTCCTCACTTCGAGGCCCCCGAGGAGATCACGCTCGACGACCCTCGAATCGAGCTGGGACCCCATCCCGCCCCTCTTTCGGTCGCCTGGGGAGGCGGTCGCGCCTGTGAAGTCCTGATGACCGACGACTCGGGTCACGTGCGGCTTCACCGTAACTTCGGCGGTCAGCGCCCCCCGGTTCTCATGGAGGCCCGACCCATCAAAGTCGCGGGCCAGCCGTTGATCCTGCCCGACGACCGCACGTTGCTGGTCGCGGCCGACCTCGACGCGGACCAACGGGTCGAACTCCTCTATGGTCGAGTCGATGGACGTCTCTTCGCGATCCACTCCGGTCCTGGCCGGGATTCGGCGCTCTCGCCCGAACCGATCCTTCACGAGGGAAGGGCCCTTCCGTCGGTGGGCACTCCGTACTCACCGCCGCCGACCTCGATGCGGACGGTGACGTCGACCTGATCGCGGGAGACGCCGCGGGCCGCCTGATCCTGGTCGAGGACAATGGCACGGCAGGCGACCATCGTTACGGCGCTCCCGTGGAGCTGGACGTGCAGGGCCAGCCCTACCGGATTGATCCGGGCACCGACGGAATGCTTGAAGGGCCGGCCGCGCGGAGGCTCGGCCATGCCTGTCCCACGATCGTCGACTGGAAGAACAACGGGCGCCCGGACCTCCTCGTCGCCGGGGCCGGTGGCGACGTCCTGTTCCTACGCAACAACGGCGGGGCCACACAACCGCGCTTCGACAAGCCCGAGCCGCTGCTCTGCGAGGGTGCTCCGTTGATCACCCCGCCCCGGGTGCGGCCGGCCGCCAGCGACTGGAACGGAACCGGTCTACCGGACCTCATCTCGCTGGACCTCCAGGGGCTGCTCTGCATTTACGCCCGCAAGGACGTCATGGAGTTGTCCGCCCCCACACCGCTGGTGGATCGACTCGGCCGGGTGATTCGACTCGATGGCGCGTTCGGCCAGGCCGGACGGTGTTCCTTGTGGGCGGGGCCCTGGACCGGCTCGGGTCGGCCCGACATTCTTGTGGGCCTCGGGCGTGGGCCCGCCACGTCGTGCCCGCCCTGACGGGCCAACCACTACCTCTTGGGAACGAAATCCCGACCGTCCTGCTGCTCGTGAACCTGGGGAACGGGATCCTGAGCCCCAGGCCGATCCATCGGGCGGATGGTTCACCATTGATCGTCGGTTACGAAGGGTGTAGCCCCTGCGGTGTGAACTGGCGAGACAATGACACCCTGGACCTGCTCGTCGGCTCCGATGATGGTCGGGTCATGTACTACAGTCGCGACGACCTGCGGTGGTGATCGTGCGAGACCGTTGAGAGCGAGTGACGTGATGGCCGACCCCAACGAGCACCCCGACGACCCGGAACAAGGCCCCGAGATCGCCGACGCGGACTGGCTGCGGAACCCGAAGACGCCATCCAGCCCCGAGGCTTCCGAGCCGGCGGAGGGCCAGGCCCCCGTCGTAGGCGAGGAATATGAGGTCCTCGCCGACGTTCCCGAAGCGGGACCGGAACCGGAACCCAACGTACCTGTCCGACCTTCGCCTCCGAAACAGCCGAAACGACCCTCGGGCCTCGAAGCCGTCACGAAGCCCCACGCAACTCGGCCCAGCCCGCCCGGGTGGAACAGGTCTGGTCGCGCTGGGCCGAGTGGGGACCGACGCTGTCGAGAATCGTGGTTGTCGGGCTGGTGGTGCTCGGGCTGGTCTATGCCACCTTCGATGTCGCAAACCTCCTCCTGCCTCTGACGCTCATGCTCGTCGGCGGTTGCGTTCTGGTGCTGCTCAGCTATCCGATCCTGATCACCCTCGAACGGCCCGTACGGATGACGCCCGAGCACGCCGTCAAGGACTACCTCGGCGCCCTCGCGCACCACGTTCCGCACCACCGTCGCATGTGGCTACTGCTGAGCGAGGCTGGTCGCACGTCGAGCGAATACGGCTCGTTCGAGGGGTTCAAGTCCTACTGGAAGCGCCGGCTCTCGGAACTGCGGGGGCCAAACATCTCCAGCATGACCCCGCTGGTCTTCGTCATCGACGATTTCAAGTCCGAGAAGAGCGCCGGGTTGACGGAGATTGATGTGACGTATCGAGTGGCCATCTTCGCTCGCGGTCGTCGCGACGAGGGGCCGATCGCCACGATCCCGTGTCGTGTCTCCCTGGTCCGGGGCCCGACCGGATGTGGTATCTCAATCGGGGGACGTTGCCACGCGGCGAGGAACCCGCGACTGACGACTGATGACTGACGACTGACGACTGACAGGAGACTTTCCTCATGACAATGAGCACCCGCGCCGTGTTTCTCCACGTGATGGTCATGGTCCTTGCATCACAAGGCCTGGTTTCGAGCGTTCGCGCGGAGTCGCCCTTCAAGGACGCGAACCTCGAAGCCGCGGTCCGGAGCACCTTGCGACTCGACGACAAGAAGGCGCTCGATGACGAGGCGCTCCGGGACCTCTATGTCCTGGAAGCCCCCGGTCAGGGCATCAAGGACCTGGCCGGTCTTGAGCATTGTCCGAATCTCGCGCTGATTCGATTGTCGGACAACGAGATCACCGCCATCGGGCCGCTCGAAGGGCTCCAGAACCTTCAGTCCCTCGACCTTGCCGACAACAAGATCGAGGATGTCGGGCCCCTGGCCGACCTGTCCTCGCTTCAGTATCTGGAACTCTCCGGCAACTCGGTCTCTTCGATCGATGCGTTGAGCAAGCTGGAGAAACTGTCGGCACTTTATCTGGAGGGAAACACGATTCAGGACGTCTCGCCGATCGCGACGCTGACCCGACTGTCCTCCCTCCATCTGGCCGGCAACCAGATCGAGGACATTGGCCCCCTCTCGTCCGTGACCAAACTCTCGACGCTCGACCTGAACAAAAATAAGATCAAGGACATCGAAGCCTTGAAGTCGCAGACGGAGCTGCGCTTGCTCATGATCGAGAACAACGCCATCGAGGACCTGACGCCGCTGGTCGAACTCGTCGAGGCCGATCTCGCCGGAGAGAAGCGGCTCGCCCCTTTCCTGAGGATCTATCTCGCGAGCAACCCGCTCTCCGACGACGCGAAGACAAAGCAACTCGACGCCCTCAAGGAGGCCGGTGTCCGGATCGAAACCACCGAGTAATCGATCCCACCGCCCTGACGGAGGCGCTGTCGGGCATCCGGTTCAAATCGTGTTTCCCGCTTTCCACCAGCGCCAGCGGAAGGCCAGATAGGTCACGACGTACAGGATCGAGCAGAGGACCGGCGCGATCATCAGGTAGACGGCCCAGACCGGCAGCTTCAGCAGCGGGACCGTGACCGCGACCGTCTCTCGAGTGATTCCCGACAGGCCCGAGGAGCGCGCTCGCACGACGCTCAGCGCCGCCGCGAACGGACTGGAAACCGTCACGGCGGCGAGTTGGTCTTCCGAGATCCGGGTGAAGCCCTGCAAGAAGTTGCTCACGCCGACCGGCGCCACGAACAGGAGCAAGAGCAGCAGATACGTCACCACGATCGACACCGACGTGCGACGGGTCAGCGCCGAGCACATCAGCCCCACGGTCGAACTGATGAGACACGTTGCCGCGATGATCGCCAGATAGACGAACAGGGTCCAGAGGCGATCCCGCAGTTCGGGGATCAAGGCGTAGGCGAGCAGGAGTTGCTCGGTGAGCAGGAACGTCAGGACCGTGGAGACCCGAAGCGCCGCGAGCAGTTTCGCGAAGACGATCCGGCCGGGGGTGAGCAAGGTCGTGAGCAGGAGCCCCAGCGTCTTCCGTTCGCGTTCCTGAGTGATGCTGCCCGAGGAGAAAACCGGCCCCACCAGCACGTTGAACAGCAGGACGTAGGAGACATAGTACGCGGCGAGTTCGGGCTTGAAGAAGAGGAGAAAGGCCATCAGAGGGATGGAAAGGAGCATGCTCACCTGAATGACCAGGCGGAGCATCAGCGTTCCCTGGCTGAAGATCTCGCTCCTGAGCTCCTTCTCGAGCACCGGGTTCGTGCCGTCGGGCATCAGGTCCGTCCGTTTGGCCGGGGCGAAGAGCTTGTCGGGGAAGAGGTCGCGATCGATGACGACGCCGATGGCGTACTTCATCTCCTCTTCCTCATCGACAACGTCCTTGCCCTCACTGCCAACGTCCGGGGGGCCGCAACAACCTTCGCAGGACGACGATGCCGACCACCGCCCAGATCGCCAGCGCCCAGGGGGGCAAAACGGCGATCGACACGAAGTTCCGCAGCAAGATGCTCTCGGCCCGGGTTTCGTCACCACGCGTGAGGAACACGCAAACCATCGCCAGCGGGAGGATCACCAGATAGCTGACGACCAGCGCCGAGCTGGTTCGCTGGAAGAAGCTCGAGCAGGCCAGACTGATCAGGCCGAACGTGCCGGCGGCCAGCACGAGGATCAGGTAGGCCCGGGCGATCTCCGACAGCAGGATTCCGCCCAGCAAGAAGCACAGGATCATCAGCGGCAGGCTGGAGAGGATCAGCAGGACCAGGTATGTCAGCGAACTCAACAACTTGCCGATCAGGATGGTCATCGGCTCCAGGGGGCTGGCCAGGAGCATCTCGTAGGTCTTTCGCTCCTTCTCGCCGGTGATGCTCCCCGAGGCGAACGTCGGCGCGAGCAGCGGCAACGAGAAAGAACTGGCCCAGGAAGAACAGGTCGAACAGGCGCTGGGCCGCCTCCGGCCCGACCTTGGCGATGCCGCCCGTGGTCGTCGGCCAGGCGAAATAGACCACGACACCGAGGAAGACCACGTAGGTGAACTGCAGACCGAACGATCGAGGGGACCGCAGGTTCACCAGAAGTTCGCGAGCCAGCACGGGATTATCGCGGAGGATCATGTGTTCGCCGTCGCCCTGCTCAGTTGACGATGCCCTTGGTGATCATCATGAAGACCTCTTCGAGGCTCAGCTCCTCCTCCGAGAAGGAATGGACCTGAACCCCACTCGCGATCAGGCGGCCCAGGAGGTGCGCGAGGTCTCCCTCCTGGCCCTCGAACTCCGCGGTCAGCGTATGGTCGAACGTCTCCACGGTACGGATGCCCCCGTCGTCTCGCAGGATCGACGCGGCTCGATCGGTCGACTCGTCCAGGACGCGCACCTTGAGCACCCGGTGGGTGCGTACCTGTCGCTGGATCTCCCGGATGCCCCCGGCCGAGAGCAGCTTGCCGCGTTCGATGATCCCGATCGACGTGCAGAAATCCGCCAGCTCCGAGAGGATGTGGCTGGAGACCAGGATCGTCTTGCCCATCCCCTTCAATTCGTTCAGCAGGGCCTTCATTTCCAGACGCGCCCGCGGGTCGAGCCCCGACGCGGGTTCGTCGAGGATCAGGACGGGTGGGTCGTGAACGAGGGTCTTCGCGAGGCAGAGCCGTTGCTTCATCCCCTTGGACAGGCCGTTGACATAATCATCCCGCTTGTGAGTCAGGTCGAGCAACTCGAGCACCTGGCCGATGATCTGGCGGCGGGCAGAGCGTGGGATTTGATAGGCGACGGCGAAAAAATCGAGGAACTCCCAAACCTTCATCCCGTCGTAGACGCCGAAGTCGTCGGGCATGAACCCGATGACCCGTCGCACGGCCATCGGGTCATTCACGACGGAATGCCCGCAAATTCGCCCTTCACCCGAGGTCGGTCGAAGCAGCGTGGCGAGAAACCGAATCGTCGTGCTCTTGCCCGCGCCGTTGGGGCCGATGAACCCGAAGATCTCCCCCCGCTCGATCGTGAACGACAGGTCTTCGACGGCCACGAAGCTGCCGTAGTGCTTGGTGAAGTGGCTCACCTCAATCATGACCGTTCTACTCCGAGGACGTTGCCGTCAAGGGGTGTTGTCGTCGCTCAATGGGCCTTGAGCGGTTGTTGGCCGTTTCGACCGGATCGAACTCCACCGTGAACCCGGCGATTCGAACGGGTGCGTTGCCTCAAGGCCGGGGTGGGGCCACCGGCGCCGGCGGTTCTTGAGCGGGCGCCTCGAGCGTCAAAGAAGCTTCCCATGGAACGAATCGCGGTTCCTCCGAAGGGGTGGCCGAGAAGCTCCGGATCATCGGGAGCGGGCGGCGAGCCGTAGTTGAGGTGGGCGACGACCAGGCGAAACCCCCGATGCCGATCCACCGCCGGTCGAAGTTCCTGACCGGGATGTGGACCTTCACACCAGGCGACAAGCCTCCATTCGTTGCGATCCTCGGGACGTCGAAAATCATAGTCGCGAAGTTTCTCCAGGAACGGCTCGATGTCGATCCAGTCGAGAGGATGTTCGTCCGGTGGTGACGGCTCGTCGGCGGTCGAACCCGGGGACGATGCGAGACTGTCGCGTCCCGATGCGTTGTAGAACTCAAGGTCTGTGGGCGGTTCGGGATCACCGAGGGGCGATTCCGCCCCGGCCCCAGGTTCCCCAGCCGGTATCGGTCTCCCGAGGCCACATGCACGACGACGGCGTCTCGAAGTTCCAGGCCGGTCCGATTCACCACCGACTTGACGCCTTCCTCGGTGATCGAGATCCCTCCGGGAATGTCGTCCATCTGCTCGGCGCGGAACATGGCCAGGCTGCGGGGTTGCACGGTAAAGCTGGTCAGGGCGGGCACCGGGGCTGATTCCCAGACGGAACGGGCGATGTCCCCACCACGCTGGTAACGATCCGGTCCCATGCTCATGGGCAGCGCCAGGGCCGTCGGTTCCTGGGGGTAGGCGATGGTGAACGAGAGCCGCCCGGTGGAATAGAGCGCGGCAAAACGGCTCACGTGGGCCCGAGGGTACGGTCCCTGGATTTCCACCAGGTCGATCTCGTCGCATGCGGAGTCGAACCCCATGTCATACGCGGCGGCCCGCTCGACCGCGATGGCGAAGCCGAGCGACAGAACCGGCGTCACCGCCCAGGCCCATTCGCGACGACGGAGAACGAACCGGCAAAGCAGCCAGTTCAAGGGGACCAAAGCCACGATGTAGGCCAGGATCACTTTCAGGACGAAGTCGGAACCGGGAATGGTGATCCCCGACGCCTTCTCCAGCGCGTTACGGGAATCCACCGGCAGGGTTGCCGAGTCGAGCCAGGCACCGACGGGCACCATCGGCGGAGGGTTGTCTCCGGCCATCAGGGACGACTCATCAAGGGGTGCTCCGGGGTTCGCCACCGCGCCGAGGTCACGTCCGACGATCCGGACCCAGCTCAGTTGCGTGGCGGGCAGGATCGCGAAACCCCGTCCCGCGCGTGCTTCCTCCGGTCGTCGAAAGACGACCCTACGCACGAGCGAGTCGAGCCCGGGCCATGCGAGCAGGGCCGGATCGGTCAGCTTCACCGTCAGCATCAGGACCCGCCCACGCCCCACCCGCCATTCGACACCCAGGAGGTTGTCGTCCGGGTCGCCCAGTGGGATCGGGGTCGCCCCGGGCTTGGGCGTCAGCCCCGACAGGAAGATGGATCGGTCCCGAGTCGTTCGGATCGGCTCCGGCTCCGACACGTAGCGCGGGATCGTGCCGGTCTCCCCCTCGATCGGCCGATAAGGCGCGAGGTACTCGCTCGACAGGGCCGAGAAGGCCTTCCCATCGAGCGAGACATTTTTTCCCGACGGGGTCGCTGGGAGCAACGGATCGAGGAAGCTGTCCTGAAGCGGGGCCAGCGACGGACCGGCCCCGCCGACGATGATCAACTGGCCGCCCCAGTGGAGCCAGTCCACGAGGGCCTGTTGCTGCCCGATGTCGATCTCGTTCGTGTTCAGGCCATCCCAGATGACGTGGCTGATCGTGGTCCAGGTCAAGGGATGGGCCGACAACGGGGGCGACCGCTCGGGATCTTGCGACGTGACGAATCGATAGTAGCGCAGACGGTCGGCGGACGACGGATCAGGATCGACCGATGTGGGGATCGTCGCCTGGAACCGGGACCAGGGTGCGTATTTCGGGGCTTCGGGGCCGAGCACGGGGACCAGCATCTGGTGTGGCAAAATGCGCTGAATGATGGCCTGGGTGATCCCATCACCCCGGATCGACTCCGGCCGGATCAACTCGAGGTCGAGTTCGTTGCTATCCTTCGGCAGGAGCGGGATCAGAATTTGCATGCTGATCCGGGCGTCCTGCTCCTCGAGCAACCGGGCATCGCGACGGTACAGGAGGTCGTGCGACATGTCGAGCAACCGCACCGGGGCCGTTCGTAAGAACCCGTCGTAAGCCGCGTGATTGGCCCGCATCTCGAGGCTGAGCGTGCTCCAGTGGTTGGGCTTGGTGTACGGGATGATTTCCGAGGGCGCGATCTGCGTCCGAAAGAACTCGAACGGCGGTTTCTTCAGTTTCTCACGCTCCTTGGCGAGCGCCCCTTCCGGGTTCGTCAGCTCCTTGAACTTCTCGGCGGCTGGCGACATTTCCGGCAGGGAATCGGGCCCAGCCCATCCTGCGATTGCCCTGTTCCCGCGCAAACCAATAGGACCAGGGCCGCAAGGAGCCATGCCGGTCGAGCCAGGAACACTCTCACGGTATGGACCTCACGCATGGGGCGACGATTCGGCAAAGAGTCGATCGACCGAGCGGATGGGGAGACAGAGTGGTCGACAAACGTCAGTCTAACGCCCGCCCGATTGGACAGGAAGAGGACGCGGGGCATCCATCCGAAAGAATTGGGAAAGGCCGTCGTCGCCGGCTCGACACGCACCCGAATCCATGCGACTCCGTATGAGCGGGCTGTCGCCGAGTGAGGCGACCCGTCAGGTGGTCCAGCGTCGATAATCCTCCGGAGTGTCCATGTCCAGGATCGCGCCGGGTTCGCTCACCGGCAGCGTGATGAGGCGATCGCGATGCGATTCGACGAGCGCGTTGACGCCGACCCCGGCGGGAAGGTCCGGGATGGCCAGGGCCAGGGACCAGGGGAGCGCGATCGGGTGCCCGCGTTTCCCGTCGTGCATGGGGACGACGATGCGCTCCTGACTGGCCTGAAGGAACCGTCGCAACACGCTCGCGACCAGTTCGGCGGTGATTCCTGGACTATCTCCCGGTGCCAGCAGGAGCCCCTCGGGGACAGGGCGGCGGCCGTCGAGAGCATCGAGGCCGAACTGAATGGTGGCCCTCATGTCCTCGGTGGGCGCGGGCAGGTGAACGACCTGAGCGCCTTCGGCCCTCGCCTGATCGGCGAGCACGACGGCCCCTGGCTGTTCGATCGGCGGGGCGACCACGATGACTGACGAGGCCCCGCTACGCTCGAGCGCTCGAACCACCCGCTGGATGACGGATTCGATGCCCAGTTCGAGGATCAGCTTCGGTCGTCCCATCCGCTCACTGCGACCGGCCGCCGGCACGAGGGCGACGATCGAGGCACTCATTTCGCGGCGACCTCTCCACGGGGCGACGTTCCCGAACGTAGGGCCGGATTGATCTCGGGAGAGGTCGGACACCAGCCCCGGGAACGCACGGATTCCGGCCCGAGGTTGCGCCGGCTGACCAGCTCCGCCACGATGCTGATGGCGATCTCAACGACCGACTCGGAGCCGATGTCGAGGCCCACGGGGGCCGCGACCCGATCGAGTGCCGACTCCGTGATTCCCATATCGCGCAGGCCTTCAAAGATCATCCGGATCTTGCGGCGGCTGCCGATCAGGCCGACGTAGGGGGCGGGCGTCGGCGCCAGATGATAAAGCGCTTCCTGGTCGTGGCCGTGGCCTCGCGTCACGATCAGCGCGTAGGTCTGAGTATCAACCTCGAGGTTGGCAAGGACGTCCTCGATCGGCCCGACCCGGATCTCCTGAGCGAGCGGAAACCGATCGGCATTGGCGTACTGACGGCGATCGTCGACGACCCACACATCGAAGTCGGCCCTCGCGGCGAGGTCGGCGACGGCCTGCCCGATGTGACCCGCGCCGACGATCACCAGACGGACGCGCGGCAGTTGCGGGATCACCGCCACACCGCCCCGGGCGATCGGCCGCGGTCGTTCGCTCAGCGGCACGATCCGTTCGAGCAAGTTTGTGGGAGGTTCGGACACGGGCCGTCCCTGGATCAAGTTGCCGGCCGCGTCGAAGAGGTAGCGGCACCGAGGACCGAGGCCCCACAACGTTCCGGTTCCACGACGACGGCCTCGGTGTAACCCCGACCGTGTTCCAGCAATTTCAGGCGCGATCGAAAATAGAGGAGAGCGTCACCACCCCGCACGTTCTCTGTCGCGATCACCATCTTACCGCCACAGATCAGACCGTCCGCCCAGGCATAATCGTGGTCGAGAATGAACGTGTGCATCGCGACGCCCACTTGGCCCAGGCGACGGATGGCCTTCTGCTTGACTTCCGCTTCCACGCAGCCGCCCCCGAGCGTGCCGACCTGACCACCATCGGGGTTCACGAGCATCAGGGCACCGGCTTTTTGAGGAGTCGAGCCCTTCGTCTCGACAACCTGGCAAAGGAGACATTCCCTGCCGGACTCGAGTCGATCAAGCAGCGTTCGGAGCAGGTCACGCATGGCATTTTTTTCGCGGATGAACGGGTCCCGAACCGAGCCTCCAGGCCTCAAGGCTATCGAGCGGAAGCGATCCGAGCAAGCCACCCGGAACCCTCATCTCGAACCGGTCGCTTTTCCGCAGCCAACCACCCGTCCAGCACGCTCAACGATCGAACGGCCTCACCGACCGTTGACCCGAAGCCCGTCGGCGAACATGATTGAGCGAACGTCGCACCCTTCAGGCCCCGAGCCTGCCCGGTCAAGCATCCCGAACTCCATTGAAACCACACGACATGGAAATCCAGGAGGCCGATCCCCCGATTTCCTCTCAGGCCTCACGCCACTCAACTCTGGCCTACCTGCTCGCGATCACCGCCGTGAGCGCCTCCCACCTGGCGATGGTGGCCGAGGTTTCCAGGTCGGTCGAGGCCCCATGGGTACCCGGGGGGCTCATGCTCGTAACCAACGTCGGCTTTGGCCTGCTGTTCAACCTCGTCCTGCGCCTGCGGGTGCTTCCGTTGATGGTCATGATCTCGACGGCCGGAGTGACGGAGGCCTTCCTGCTCCAATCGGCGCGGTCTGACCCGGACACCGACTGGATCGTCGGCACGGCGATCAGCGGCATCGTCCTCGTGGCCATCTTCGCCTTCTTGCGTCGTCGTGTTTGAAGGACAGCCTACCGGGACATCCGGATGTCCCCTCGCAACATGGCGAACGTATGGTTGACCTGGAGACGACAGTGCCACGGCTCTTTGGTATCGTGGATTGACGTTGCCGTGGGCCCTGATTCTGGTGACACCACTCCCGAGCCTAACCGTGCCTGACCGAACTGCCGAGATCGCGCGGACGACCCGCGAGACCGAGATCACGCTGAAGCTCAACCTCGACGGCCAAGGCCACGCCTCGGTTGCCAGCGGTGTCGGGTTTCTCGACCATATGCTCGAACTGCTCGCGAAACACGGGGCGTTCGACCTCTCGTTACGCTGCAAGGGAGACCTGCAAGTCGACGCCCACCACACGACCGAGGACATCGGTCTCTGTCTGGGTCAAGCGATCGACCGGGCGCTGGGAGACAAGAAGGGCATTCGGCGCTATGGTCACTGCGTGCTGCCGATGGACGAGGCCCTGGTCACCACTGCGGTGGACCTTGGCGGCCGTCCGTTCTGGGTCTGGCACGCTCCGATGCCAACACCTCGGGTCGGCGATTTCGACACGGAACTGGTCGCGGACTTCTGGCATGCCGTTTCCGTTCAGGGTCGGATGAACCTCCACGTGCTTCTGCACCACGGCCGGAACACCCATCACATCTGCGAGGCGATCTTCAAGAGCCTGGCTCGATCGCTCCGCATGGCGTGCGAACCCGACCCTCGGGTCATCGGGGTCCCATCCACCAAGGGGACGCTCTGACGATGAGCCGACCAAGGTCTCGCCTTCGCGCCCTGGCGATCAACCTCGTCCTGATGGCCGTCGCGTTCGCGTTGCTCGGCATGGCCATCTGGACGAACCGGGAGCAACTCCGCGACGTGCTGAACCGCCCGATCCACGGCGGTTTGCTCCTCGCCGCCTTCAGCACCTACATGACTGCGCTCGTCCTGACGTTCTATCGCTGGTTCGTGCTGGTGCGCGCCCTCAACTTGCCGTTCCGCCTGCGAGACGCCGTCCGTCTGGGCTTCATCGGGAACGTGTTCAACCTTGTCATCCCCGGCGCCGTGGGGGGCGACGTGATCAAGGCGGGGTATCTCTGTCGGGAACAATCGAAAAAGACGCAAGCCGTCTCCTCGATGGTGATCGATCGGGCAGTCGGTCTGCTGGGGCTTTTTCTGCTGGCGGGGATCATGGGGATCACCGTATGGGGATCGGCGGTCCCCGAAGTTCGCAAGTTGATCGCCGTCGTCTGGGCGGCGAGCGTCACGGGCGTGATCGGCCTCGCCGTCCTGTTCACGCCGACTCTCTATCGGCCGCTTGCTCGTCTCGTCGCGGGCCGGGGCCGGCTCGAAGGTTTCGTCACGGAACTCCTGGCGATGGCCTCATCCTATCGCCGCAAGATCGGCGTGGTTCTCGGCATGCTGGCGATGGCGTCCTGCATCCATACGCTCTTTGTCCTCGCCTTCTATCTCGTCAGCCGGGCGATCTTCCCGACGGGCGTGCCTTCCCTGGCTCAGCATTTCTTGATGGTGCCCCTCGTGTTGTTCACGACCGCCGTGCCGATCCCGTTCGGTGCCCTGGGCGTCAGCGAGCAGGTGAGCGACCAGTTGTTTGGCCTCATCGGCCATCCGGGAGGGGCCGTCGCGATGATGGGGTTTCGCGTATTGATGTACGGCGGTGGGTTGATCAGCCTCCTGGTCTACCTCGCCAACCTCTCCCAGGTGCGGTCCCTGTCCCGGAACCTGGATCCTCCCCAGCACGACCTCGTCGCGGCTGAGAGCTGACGCCCTTCAACCGTCTCTCCCGCGTTCGGCCACGCGACCGGATCAGATCCGGAAGAAGACGCGCTGGCGGTAGAGCCAGTAACAGATCAGCCAGAGGACGAAGAGAACCGAGACGGACTCCAGAAGCGGTCCGTAGGGGCCAGCGAAGAGGGTGCCCTCGAACGGCACGCCAAACTGGTCGTGGAGCCAGTCGAACAGGGTGCCGAGGTGGACCTGGAGTTGCTCGCCGACCCAGCCTTTCATCAACTGAGCCATCACGTACATCGCGATCGAGTTCATCCCCACCACGACGAGCGGGAAGGCCCAACGACGGTATCCCGCCACATCGATCACACCGTAAAAGGCAGCGAGCATCCAGGTCGTCCAGACCGTGCTGTAGAGTACCCAGGAGGGCGTCCAGATCCGCTTCACAATGGGGCAGATGACCAGCGCATCGGACTGGAAACTCTTGACCCCCGAGCTGACGGGATCGAGTGCGCTGGAGACGACCAGACAGATCGCTCCGGCCAGGACCAGCCCGACGACCTTCGATCGGTCGTTACGAGGCGAGCGGAGCCAGCGCCCGGCCAGGACACCGAACAGCATGGTGCTGATCGAGGGCAGAAAATTCAGCGTCGCATAGCCGCCTTCGTTGAATTCGAACGGTTTCGGACGGGGAAAGAGGTTCAGGAACCAACGATCGAAGTCGGAGGCGATGTTCGTGTTCTTCTCCCAGTGGGCGGGGAAGCCCGAAAGCCGATCCCAGTCCACGCCCATCCCGATCTCCATCGGATCGATGCGCCCCGTTGGGGTGGGATACGCGGCGAACAGGGCCCAGTAACCCATGAGAATCGCCGTCGCGACGAGGAACTGAGTCGTCATGCTTCGACCCAGCATGAGATAGACGAACCAGTAGCCCAGGCCAATTTGAGTCAGGACATTGACGAAGGTGAAATTCGTTCGAGACGACCAGGCCGACGAGAGGAAGATCCCGAGGAGCACCAGCACGAAGGATCGCCAGAGCGCGTGGACGAACAAGCTCCGTTCCGACTGGCCCCGCTCTCGGCGAGCCATGTAGGAGAAGGGCATCGCGACGCCGACGATGAACATGAACGATGGCTGGATCAGGTCCCAGAACACGCAGCCCCGCCACGGAACGTGATCGAGTTGATGGGCGATGCGATCCAGGAAAATGGTCGTGGGCGTATGTGAGGCGACGGCGGCCAACCCGAGGCCACCCGAGGCCATCGCCAACATGACGAACCCACGGTACGCGTCCAGCGAGATCAATCGTGTCGCGGTGGCACTCTCTGCCGTTGAAGCCATGTCGTCCCCCGGATGATCGAACGAGATGACTCGACGCTCACGAGGCTGATGAAACTCGGATGAACCTGAGAATCGAGTCCGGCTGGAAGTCGCTTGATTCTGTCGGGCATCGACGGAAACCACAATGGGCCGGTTCCGGTAAGTCCTCGGTTCTGCCCGGGGCCCCTTCCCATTCCCGCTCGACTGGTCGTCGCGACCCCGGTGAGAACGTCGGCGGTTTTCCTGCCTTCGACCTCGGCTGGGCCCCAGCCCATATCAAGGAGGCGAGCCACTGCGGGAACTGGTTCGCTGGTACGACGTCGATCATTCTGATGATTGGAGTTGGGCCCTCGATGATGTTAGCCTGGAGGGCCACGAGTGTTCCTTGAATTCCTCTCCACCTCCCAGTCGGAACGTACTCCATGAGTGCCTACGCGGGCCTGTTCGGACTTCTCGTGATCTGCCAGCAGCCGTCCCATGCGGAATCGGTCCGGCTGCCGGTCACTCGTGACACCTGGGTTTCCAGCGTGCCGGCGGAAGCGGAGGCAAACCTCGGAGGGGCCGCGCGATTGAAGCTCAAGTCCTATCAGGAGTTTTCCCTGATCGATGTCGATCCCGAAGCACTTCGAGGACGTGTGATCAACAACGCGACCTTGTACGTCCGCAATCTCGGCTCGCCCCCTCCGCGTCGCGTGACCGTGGGGACCATCGGCGCGGACTGGGTCGAGGGAACGTCGGCCCGCTACGAGGCGCAACCGGGCAGCTCGAGCTTTGCCCACCGACGAAACGCCGAGACGCCCTGGACGATCGCGGGAAGCGACCTCTGCAGCGTGATCCTGGCGCACGGGGGCACGTACTGGCGATCGGCGGACGCCTTTCCCCCGGACGTCAATGGCTGGCAGCGCATCGCCATCGAGCCGTCCGTCCTCGCGGCCCGCGTCGCCGGGCTGGGAGATGGCTTCGTCGTGTTTGACGACACGGGTTCCGAATGGGTTCGAGACGGTGAACGCTTCGAGCCGAAGCATTTCCCGAATCGCTATGTGGCCAGCCGAGAAGCGGGAGAACGCGAGGCCCCCTATGTGATCGTTGACGTGGGCGCCAAGGACCGCGAACCGCCGGCGCCTCCAACGGACCTCAAGGGCGACGCGAGCGACCTGCCGGCGGGTGAAGCCTGGATCGACTGGACGACCCCCGAGGATCGCGGGCCCGCCGGAACGCTGGGTTTCTTCGTCCGTGTCAACGGTAAGGATCTGCCGCGCTACCTGATCCCCATTGCCGGCGAGCCCGGCCAGCCGGTGCGGATGCACCTTCGAGACCTCGGGCTTGCCCCCGGCAAGCCGATCGAGATCGCGGTGCGGGCCGCGGATGCGGCAGGCAACGTTGGCTCGGAGACCACGGCGCGGATTGTCGTCTCCGATCGAATGCCGTTCATGCTTCCCGAGAGAGCCCGACATCCGTCGGGCCAGCATGCCCCTTTACCTCAGCTCAATGGGGTCGAGGTCGCGATCGTCGATGAACTGGACAAGCTCGACCCGACCACCGGCGTGATGACGCCGCCCCAACCCGACAGTTACCTGGCATCGAACCACGTGTGGAACGCCTCCACACGGACGGTTCGGCTTCACGCGGCGCGCAACGAGTTTGTCGCGTTCCAGGTCGTTCTGAAGGGCAATGGCGTCCTTCAGATCGTTCCCGACGTGTCGTTCTCCGAGCCGGCCGGCGCGTCAATCTCCACCTCGATCAGCCGCTATGAAACCGTCCCGACGGAAGGCGGGCCGATGCCCGACCCCATCGTGCCTCTGAACTTTCCGACAGTCGGCCGGAACCTCGCAGCCGGTTCACGTAGCCTTCATGTCGAATTCTACGTTCCCCACCAGGCTCAAGCTGGAGATCACACGGGGCGATTGCGGCTTCGAGCCGGCAGTCAGGAGTTGTTGATCCCGATCGTGTTGAACGTCTGGGACTTCACGCTTCCCGACACCCTCAGCTTCCTTCCGGAGATGAACTGCTACGGCCTCCCGGACAACGAACGCGACTACTATCGACTCGCCCATGCCCATCGAACCTTCCTCAACCATGTTCCCTACTCTCAGTCGGGGATCGTCGAGGACGGCTGCGCCCCGGAGTGGGACGGCGAGCGGCTGGACTGGTCTCGTTGGGACAAGCGGTTCGGCCCCTATCTCGACGGCTCCGCGTTTGCCGACCTCCCCCGTAGCGGCGTGCCCATCGAGGGCTTTTACCTCCCGCTCCACGAGAACTGGCCGACACCGATGGAGGGGAACTACAACGGCAGCTACTGGGCGGACCGTGCCTTCCCGGCTTCCTATCGCGAGGCATTCGTGGACGTCTCGCGCCAGATGGCCGAGCACTTCGAGGCCAGGGGCTGGCATGAGACGCTCTTCCAGGGCTTCCTGAACAACAAAAACAACTTCAAGGAGCAGCGGTGGTCGCGCGGTTCGTCCCCCTGGCTGCTCGACGAACCGGCCAGCTTCCAGGACTTCCTGGCGCTTCGCTTCTTTGGCGCCGCCTTCCACGAAGGCATCCGGCAGGCGGGGGGCAACGCCCGGATGGTCTATCGTTGCGACATCTCCCGCCCGCAATGGCAGCGAGACGTCCTCGATGAAGTGCTCGACTACTGCGTCGTGAGCCGGGCGTTCCGCGACTACCGACGCATCGTGCTCGACCAGAAACGAGAACACGGAATCCTGGTCCTCGAATATGGCTCCGCGAACGGGATCACCGAGCCGAACACCCAGCCGGCCGCCTGGTGTCTCGACGTATGGTCGCTCGGCGCCGACGGGGTCGTTCCCTGGCAGACCGTCGGGCGAGGCGACTCGTGGCACGAGGCCGACCGACTGGCCCTGTTTTACCCCTCCCCCTTTCGTCAGGTTTCCGGGCCGCTACCGTCGATCCGCCTGAAGGCCTTCCGACGGGGACAGCAGGACGTCGAGTACCTGACGCTTCTCTCCAAGGTCCGCGAGGAGCCGCGCTGGGCTGTCGGTGATTCCGTCCGCCAGGCGCTGAAACTCGCGGCCACGTCCCGGGGGACGGAGTTCGCGGGGGGCGAGGACGCGGGGGTACTCGACTACGGGTCCCTCCGGCCCCAAGACCTGTGGTCGCTTCGAGTTGGAGTGGGCCAGGCGCTCTCGGCGGCCCATCCTCCCGCCCGTCGACGACTGGTCGAGCCCAAGACGCCGCCGCGCGATCCGTCGCGGTTACGCCCATCCTACGTCTCTGTTGGTGTTGTCCCGGAGGACGGGAAACCCAGCGAAACCGCTCAAGGATTATCCAAAACGACGGCCCGGGCGGTCATTCAGGGGGCCGAGATGGTCGACGACGTCCTCCTCGATCCCGACCATCCCACCACGCCTCAGGGGGCGACACCGCGAAGCAACGCGATCCGGAAGGCCGACGTGATCGGCGTGTTCCTGACGCGGTTCGACCTGAATTCGCTCCAACTCCCAGCGACCGCAACAGTTACGAAGGCGACCGTTGACCTGCGCGTCTGGGACCCGAGCAGCCAGGGGACGACCAAGGTGATCGCGGCGCCGGTGTTGTCCCCCTGGGAGGAATCGACCGCAAGCTGGGCGAAGCCGTCCCCGGACAGGTCATGGAAAGGCGGCGCCACTTCGACATCGCGAAGGACCTCGGGGCCGCCAGGCCACCGACCTTCATCCGGCCCGATCAGGGTGCCGACGTTGCCGATCCACCGATCGAGTACCGTTTCGACGTCACCGATGCGGTTCGGGGGTGGCTTGCCGGTGATCTTCCGAACCACGGGGTCGCGATCGTCCCCGTTCCCGACCGATCGGTGGACGATGGCCTCTCCACTCGTTTCCAGATTTATGCGTCCGAGACGAATTCGATCGAGGTCACGCCGAAACTCACGATCGAGTACGCCCCTTGAGCCGCGGCCGGTTCGACGCGACCGTCGTCGGCGCGGGGACCATCAGCCTGGTCCTTACATGCCCCCTCGCCCGTGACGGTCGGCGCGTGGTCGTCTACGATCGTGTTGAACGACCGCGGATGCCCCTGGTGCGCAAATTCGGAATGATCGGGCCGATCGGTCCACCGTTCGGCGCGCTTCAAACACTGGCACTGGCCCTGAAGAGTCGGTCGCACGAGTTGACCGTCGCACGCGGCCGGCTTCTGGCACGAGCCCGCGGGCTCGCTCTCGGCAGGAAGAGGTCTCCGCGTGATGGACTCGATCCTCGACGATCCTTTCGTTGCCCCGGTGCTCTCCGCGCTGAGCATCGCCATCAGCCTGGCCGCGTCCGCGCATGTTCTGTTGAAGAAACGTGAGACCCGGGCGGCCATCGGCTGGATCGGGCTGATCTGGCTCTCTCCGTTCGTGGGGACGCTGCTGTACGTCCTGCTCGGCATCAACCGCATCCATCGCAAGGCCCGCTCGCTTCGCGGCGAGAAGCGGCACCACTTGACGACCTCGCCGAACGTTCTGACCCTGGACGACCTGTACAACGCCCTTCCCTCGGACGCGATCCACCTGGTCCGCCTGGCCGAGCTGGTGGGCCGACTGACCGACCTGCCGTTGCTGGCCGGGAACCGCGGTCGAGCCGCTCCGTAACGGCGACGAGGCGTATCCGGCGATGATCGACGCGATCAACCGGGCGACCCGTTCGATCGCCCTGTGCACCTACATCTTCAATGACGATCCGGCAGGCCGACGATTCGTCGAGGCCCTGAAGCATGCCGTGGAACGGGGTGTCGCGGTACGCGTGCTGGTCGATGATGTGGGGTCGCGCTACGACCTGCCGACTGTCATGGGACCGTTGCGGCACGCCGGCATCCCGTCGGCGAAATTCCTGCCCACGCTCAAGCCGGGCTGGTTCCCCTACTTCAACCTTCGGACCCACCGCAAGATCCTGGTCGTCGACGGCCGCGACGGATTTACCGGAGGAATGAACATTGACAAGGATTACGATCATTCGCTGAACACCAGACACCCCAAGATCGACACGCACTTCCATGTGCGCGGCCCGGTGGTGGCTCACCTGCTCCGGACGTTCGCGGAGGACTGGGCCTTCAAGACGGGCGAGGTTCTCGATGGGGACGCCTGGTGCCCCCAGATCGACCCCCAGGGGACGACCTTCGCCCGGGGCGTGCCCTCCGGTCCCGACGAGGTCCCGGACAAGATCCTGGTGACGATCCTGGGCGCGCTGGCGACCGCGCGGTCCTCGATCATGATCGTCACGCCGTATTTCGTCCCGGACGAGACGCTACGATCGGCGCTGTCGGTCGCGGCGATGCGTGGGGTTCGCGTGGACATCGTGCTGCCCGACGACAACAACCTGGCCCTGGTCCAGTGGGCCGCGATGAGCCTGCTGCCCGAATTGCTCGAGTCGGGATGCCAGGTCTGGCTCGCGCCCCGACCGTTCGACCATACGAAGTTGATGATCGTGGACGACACCTGGGTTCTCGTCGGCTCGGCCAACTGGGACGCGCGTAGCTTCCGATTGAACTTCGAATTCAACCTGGAATGCTACGATCGGGAACTCGCTCTGGAACTGGCCGCGCACGTGAAGGCCCGGATCGACCATTCCCGGCCAATCACCCTCGATCATCTCAATGGTCGAAGCCTTCCAGTCCAGCTACGAGACAACATCGCCCGGCTCTTT
The DNA here is from genome assembly GCA_963779675.1 of uncultured Isosphaeraceae bacterium. Lineage (GTDB taxonomy): Bacteria > Planctomycetota > Planctomycetia > Isosphaerales > Isosphaeraceae > CAVZZM01. Next base: position 299,733 of record CAVZZM010000003.1, on the reverse strand, counting down.
TCCCCCTACCTGTGAGTCGTCCCCTCGCGTGTCGTGCTCTGTTATGCTGTCGGTTCGCGAGCCGACCCCGACCAGGCGGCGGGCGCGTTGGTGTTTGCCGAGTGGTCGGCCCCACGGACGATCCACGCGCCCGAGGTCGATCCAAACCCATGGCGAGGCCCGGCGGACGATTTTCAGGGACGATCGGAAGGCGTGCGAATGGCGACGGTCAACCCAGAGACGGCAGTGCTTTTCGACCTCGATGGCGTCGGCAAGACCTACGCGATGGGGGAGGTTGATGTCGAGGTCCTGCAGTGGCGTGACCCTGGAGGTCCGCCAGGGTGAGTTGCTGGTGATCCTCGGGCCGAGCGGGTCGGGCAAGACGACGCTGATGAACCTCGTCGGCGGGCTCGACCAGCCGAGCGTGGGGTCGATCCGGTATCGGGACCGCGACCTGGGGCGGCTGAGGCCCCGCGGGCTGACGGAGTTCCGCCGCCAATCGCTCGGCTTCGTCTTCCAGTTCTTCAACCTGATCCCGAACCTCACGGCGAGCGAGAACGTGCGGGTTGCCGCCGAACTCGTCGACGCACCCCCGAGACGCCGACGAGGTTCTCGGCCTGGTCGGGCTCGGACGAGCGGCTCGACCACTTCCCCGCGCAGCTCTCGGGGGGCGAGCAACAGCGGGTCGCGATCGCGAGGGCCCTGGCGAAGGACCCAGAGGTCCTGCTGTGCGACGAACCGACCGGCGCGCTCGACTACGAGACCGGCAAGCGCGTACTACGGCTGCTCCACGAGGTAAACCGGTCGCTGGGCAAGACGGTCGTCCTCATCACCCACAACCAGGCCATCAGCCGGATGGCCGACCGGACGATCCGGATGCGTTCCGGAAGGGTCGTGGAGATCACCGTCAATCCGTCCCCGATGAGCCCTGAGGAGATCACCTGGTAAGTCGCTCATGAGCACGCTCGACCGCAAACTCAGGCGCGACCTCACGGCCGGCTGGGGCAAGCTGCTGGCGATTGCCAGCATCATTGCCATCGGCGTCGGCTGCTTCGTCGCCTTGCGGTCCGCGTACCGTAACCTGAACGAGGCGCAAGGCCGCTATTACGCCCAGTGCCGCATGGCCGACTTCTCCGTCGAGTTGAAGAAGGCGCCGGTGGTCGATGCGGCTGAACTCGGCGAACTGCCCGGCGTGATCGAGGTCCGGCCGCGACTGCGATTCTTCGTGACGGTTGATCTTGAGAGCGTGCCGGAGCCGCTGACCGGGCTGGTGTTGTCGCTCCCCACCCGAAAAACCGCGCCGATCCTCAATGACATCGTGTTGAAACGGGGCAGTTACTTCACCGGCAGGCGCGACGAGGAGGTGATCGTCAACGACGCCTTCGCCCGTGCCCATCGCCTGCGGCCAGGCGATCGAATCCACCTGCTGCTGAACGACCGTCGGCAAGAATTGATCATCGTGGGCACGGCGATCAGCAGCGAGTTCGTCTACCTGCTCGGCCCCGGCGCGATGGTGCCCGACCCGGAGCACTTCGGCGTCTTTTATCTTCGCGACGATTTCCTGGAAGACGCCTTCGACTACGAAGGGGCCTGCAACCAGGTTCTCGGCCTGCTGGCGCCGGATTCTCGGTCACGCCCCGATGCCCTTCTCGACCGGGCCGAGCGTCCTTCTGAAATCGTTCGGTGTCGCGACGACGACCCCGCGTCGCGACCAGATCTCGACACAACTACCTCAGCAACGAGTTGAATGAACTGCGGACGTTCGCGGTTGTGATGCCGGCGATCTTCCTGGTGGTCGCGGCGCTGGTTCTGGGGGTCCTGGTCAGCCGTCTTGTCGAGCACCAGCGGACCGAGATCGGGACGCTCAAGGCGTTGGGGTACTCGGATCGGGCGGTCCAGCGTCATGTCTTGAAGTTCGGCCTGGCGATCGGCCTGATCGGCGGGCTTGCGGGCCTCGTCCTGGGCTACCGCCTGGCCGGCGGGATGACGACGCTCTACGAACAGTTCTTCGAGTTCCCCGACCTTCGGAACCAGATCGACCCGAGGATCTATGTGTTTGCGCCTGGCGATCAGCCTGTCGTGCGGGATCGCGGGGTCTCTGCGGGGGCCCGGGTCGTGCAGCGGCTCGCGCCGGCCGAGGCGATGCGACCGAAACCACCAAGGCAGGGTGGAGCGATCGCGCTGGAACGAGTCGGCTGGCTGTGGGGCCGATTGAGCATGAGCTGGCGGCTCGTGCTGCGTAACGTGGTACGGACGCGACGTCGCAGCCTGATCGGGCGCCGTCTCCACGTCGGCCGCCACGAGCCTGCTCGTCGCCGGGTTCCTGTTCAACCAGGCGGCCTTCGACATGCTGGAATTTCAGTTCCGCACGATCCTGAAGAGTGACATCGACCTGACCTTTCGCGAGGATCGCGGTCGTGACGCCTTGCTCGAAGCCCGACGGTTGCCCGGTGTGGATCGGGCCGAGCCGTTGCTGAACGTCGGCTGCACCTTCCGGAACGGACCTCACGAGAAACGGGGCGGCATCACGGGGATCGCCGCCGACGCGACGTTGACCGTTCCGCGCGACCTGGAGGGCCGGCCGGTCCCGCTGCCCGATTCCGGCCTGCTGGTCGAGCGCCAGCTGGCGGAGTTCCTGCACGTCAGGCCGGGTGACGAACTGACGATCGAGCCGACGAGCGGGCGACGGGCGCCGCGTCGGGCGCGCGTCGCCGGCCTGCTCGACAGTTACCTGGGGCTCGTCGTCTACGCCGAGATCGGCTACCTGAGCCGACTGGTCGATGAGGGGTTCGCCGTCAACGGTGTTCAGCTCGCCGTCGATCCTCAAGACGATTCGCGAGCGGCACTTTATGCGGAGCTGAAGCGGTTGCCACGTCTGGAAGGCGTGAGTGATCGCGATGACATGTATGCGAACCTCCAGAAGACGTTCGTTGATGCCGTGCAGCGGGTTCACCGGGTTCCTGGTGCTCTCCGCCGGGGTGATCCTGTTCGGGACGGCCTTGAATTCCTCGCTGGTGAGCCTGGCGGAACGCGAGCGGGAGGTCGCGACGCTGCTCGTTCTCGGCTATACTCCGGCGACGGTGGGCGGGCTATTCCTCCGGGAAAGCGTGATGGTCAGCCTGGGCGGCTTGCTGATCGGCCTGCCCGGGGGCTACCTGCTCTACCGAAGCCTCACCGGGGTCGCGGACAAGGAATTGTTCCGGCTGCCGCTCGTCGATCCGACGGCCGCCTGGGCCTGGACGTTGGTGCTGGGCTTGCTCTTCACGCTGGCCTCGCATGTCTTCGTGCAACGCTCCATCTCCCGAATGAACTGGCTGGAAAAGATGAACGTGCGCGAGTGATCGGAGAGTTGGACGATGCGCCTCCGGAGAGTGTCGATCGCCGTCGTCGTGCTGGCCGTCATGGGTCTCGCCTGGTTCGCCTCGTCGCTGCTCGACGGGGGCGTGGCCGTCGAGGTGGTGCCGGTCCAGGTCGGCTCGGTCGAGGAGTTCGTTGATGAGGAAGGACAAACGCGGCTGCCGAAAACGTACCTGATCACCATGCCCTTCGAGGGCCGCATCCAGCCGATCACCGTCGAGGAAGGGGACGAGGTGAAGGCGGGCCAGGTCGTGGCCCGGATCGTCCCGGAGGACCTGCAAGTCGAGATCGAGGAATCCCAGGCGGCCGTCGCGCGCCTGGAGGCATCGATCCGGGAATCGGCCAACACCGCCCCCGAACAGACGATGCTGGCGCAGTCGAAGCAGTTCGTCGAGTCGATGGACCGTAGCGTTGACGCCGCCCGGGAACAGGTCAAGGCCAGCCAGGCCAGGCATGAGGTCGCCATGCGTGAGTTGGTTCGTCTGCGAGGGCTCCGCGAACGAAACGCCGCGACCGTCGAGGAACTGAATCGCTACGAACTCGACGAGGTCGAGGCCAACGTGGACCTTCAGACCGACATCCTCACCGCCCGCGCGGTCGAGGCGATGCGTGCCGCCACCGTGCTGCTGCCAGCCTATGTCGAGCAGTTCATCGCCCGCAAGGAAATGCGCGTTCCGGTGCTCGAAGAAGAGAAGGCCGAGGCCGCGGCCCGGCTGGAACTGGTGGAGCTCCGACAGCGCCGGGGTACGATGACCAGCCCGGTCGACGGCATCGTGCTGAGCCGCGAGGTCAGTAACGAGCGCCACCTTGCCGCCGGAACCACATTGCTGGAAATCGGCCGCCTCGACGAGTTGGAGGTGGAAGCGGAGGTCTTGACCCAGGAAGCGGTTCGCATCGAACCGGGGCAGACGGTCGAGGTCTACGGCGCTGCCGTTGGTCCGGTCGCCGCGCGAGGCCGGGTTCGACGGGTCGAGCCGGCCGGGTTCACGAAGGTCAGCTCACTCGGAGTCGAACAGCAGCGCGTGGTGGTCGTCGTCGAGATCGACACGTCGGACCTCGCTCGGCTTCGCTCGCAACGACGGCTGGGGGTCGGGTATCGCACGCAGGTCCGCGTCACGACCGCGTCGAGCCAGGACACCCTGGTGATCCCCCGCGCCGCCCTGTTTCGAGGGCCGACCGGCGACTGGCGAACATTCGTTGTCCGCGATGGAACCGCCGAGACCCAGGTGATCGAGGTTGGCCTGATGAACGACGATCGTGTGGAGGTTCTCGGTGGGCTGAGTGCCGGTGATCTGGTCATCCCCGCCCCCGAGACTGAACTGGAGGGAGGCACCCGCGTTCGACCGATCCAGCCCACGCCCCGGGCGACGTTACCAGCCCATCGAACAACCGAACAAAATCCCTGAATTTCAGATACCAAGGATACAGGAGCAATTTCTCATGAAGCTTTTCAACAGGAAGCGATCGCAACTTGTCGGCCGTTCTTCGCGAGCCCTCGCGCTGGCGATGATGTTCACGTTCGCCGGCTTGACCGCCGTTCCTGGAGCTGCGCCGGAAGGTGCCGCGACCGATCGACCCAACATCGTGCTGATCGTCTCGGACGATCAGGGGTATCAGGACCTGGGCTGCTTCGGCGGCGAGGAGATCGTGACCCCGAACCTCGACCGGCTCGCGTCGTCGGGGGTTAGTCTGACCAGCTTCTATGTGAGCTGGCCGGCCTGCACCCCTTCGCGGGCGAGCATCCTGACCGGACGCTACCCCCAGCGGAATGGCCTGTATGACATGATCCGCAACGACATGGTCGAATTACGACTACCAGTACGACGAGGTCACCTATGCCCTCTCGCCGGAGATGACCCTGGGGCTCGACCTCCGCGAAGTGACGATCGCGGAGGCGTTGAAGCCGGCCGGATATGCCACGGGGGTTTTCGGCAAGTGGGACAGCGGCCGGGCACGCCGTTTCCTGCCGCTCCAGCGTGGGTTTGATCGATTCTTCGGGTTCGCGAACACCGGAGTCGACTATTTTACGCATCAGCGATACGGCATCGAATCGATGTTCCATGACAACGATCGGGTCGAGGTGGAGGGATACGCCACCGACCTGTTCCGCACGCGAGGCGGTCCGATTCATCGACGATCACCGCGATCAGCCGTTCTTCCTCTATGTGCCGTTCAACGCCCCGCATTCCCCCTCGAACGAGGATCCGGGAGTCATGCAGGTTCCCGAGGAGACGATCTCGACCGACTATCCCGGCCGCGATCCGCGCGACAAACGAGTTCGCTACATGGCCTGCGTGACCCACATGGACCAGGCGATCGGCGCGATCCTCGACGCGATCGAAGCGGGCGGCCTATCCGATCGAACAATCGTGATGTTCTGCTCGGACAACGGCGGCTCCGGGGCTGGCGGACAATGGCCCTCTGCGAGGTCGGAAGGCCCAGATGTTCGAGGGCGGCATCCGCGTGCCGGCGATCGTGGAGTGGCCCGGTGTCGTGCCCCCCGGTTCCCATAGTGACGAATTCCTCTCGACGCTGGAGTTCTTCCCGACGATTCTCGCGGCCGCCGGCGCCCAGCCGCCCGAGGGCGTGGTCCTCGATGGCTTCGACATGACGCCGGTCCTCCGGGGGGACCAGCCCTCGCAAACGCAAGGAGATGTTCTGGGAACGCCGGACGGACCGTGCCGCGCGGGTCGGCCAATACAAGTGGGTCGAATCCGAACGGGGCAACGGCCTGTTCGACCTGTCGACGGACATCGGTGAGAAACGCGACCTCTCCAGCGAGCGGCCCGAGGTTCTCGAACAGGTCAAGGGCCGGTTCGCCGCCTGGAAAGAGGCGATGAACGCGGCGGAGCCACATGGACCATTTCGGGATTATTGAAGCACGAGGCCACCGGCCTGGGCTCGATCCGTCCCCGTGTCCGAACGCCCGGCGATCTGCCGTGGGCATCGCCTCGATCGCGAAGGTCTGTTCCCGGGAGGTTGCCTCCGCCGGGCCTGACTGGCACAATCATTCTATAACCGCAACCGATCCGGTCGGCCCTGGCCGGGGACTTCTCTTCTTCTCAATCAGGAACACGCCATGCGCGAAGCGACCCCGAACCGCCGGACGTTCGTGAAGGAGTCCACAGCCGCGATGGCCGCGGCGTCGGCCCTCACCGGATTGAACCTCATCCCGAATGCCCATGCGGCGGGCTCCGACACGATCCGGGTCGGCCTGGTAGGCTGTGGCGGCCGCGGCACCGGAGCGGCGGAACAGGCGTTGACGGCCGACGCGGGCAATCGACTCGTCGCCATGGCGGACGCCTTCGACGATCGGCTCGCGAGTAGTCTCGCCCAGTTGCAAAAGTCGAAAATTAAGGACCAGCTTGAGATCCCCGACGATCAGCGCTACTCGGGGTTCGACGCCTACAAGAACGTGATCGACCAGGTGGACGTCGTGATCCTCGCCACGCCCGCCCGGGTTCCGGCCGATCCACTTCGCCTACGCCGTCGACAAGGGCATTCACGCCTTCATCGAGAAGCCGATGGCCGTCGATGGCCCCGGGCTGCGGAAGTTCCTCGACGCGGCCAAGCTGTCGAGGGAGAAGGGCCTCTCGGTCGTCAACGGGTTCTGCTGGCGGTATCACGAACCGCGACGGGCGACGATGAAGCAGGTCTTCGACGGGGCGATCGGCGATGTCGTGGCCATCGAGACGACCTACAACTCGCAAGGCGTCTGGGACCCTCGCAAGAGCCGAGACGAGTGCTCGAGCGACATGGAGTACCAGATGCGCAACTGGTACTACTACTGCTGGTTGAGCGGCGACCACATCGTCGAGCAGGCGGTGCACGGCATCGACACCATGAACTGGACGATGCAGGGCAAGCCGCCAATCCGCTGCTGGGGACAGGGCGGCCGCACCGTGCGGACCGACCCCAAGTATGGCAACATCTGGGACAACTTCTCGATCGTTTACGAGTACCCCGAGAACGTCCGCGGCTACCATCACTGCCGCCACTGGCACAACACCGCCAGCCAGGTCAAGGATTACATCCTCGGCGCCAAGGGCACGGCCGACGTCTTCGGCAACAGCATCAGCGGCGAGAACCGCTGGCGCTACCGTGGCGAAGGCAACAACATGTACCAGACCGAGCACGACCAGATGTATGCCGCCCTCCGCGCGGGCAAGCTGATCAACAACGCCGAGGAAGCCGCCGACAGCACCCGACTGGCCCTGATGGGTCGCGACGCGGCCTACACCGGAGAGGTCATCACCTGGGAACAGATGCTCAACTCCAAGGACGACCTCGTCCCCGACACCTTCGCGTGGGGCAGCGCGCCGGATCGTCCGGTCCCGGTCCCGGGCATCACCAAGTTCGTGTGATCCCCGCCCGCGCGATCCCACGCCTGTTGATGTTCGCAACGATTGGCGGTTCCCGGGCCGGGCCTGGCCTGGTCGGCCCGGGAACCGTCACGTTGAAAACTCCAGAACCGGGAGGCCCACCGTGCCGACGAATGACCCCGCGATCCTACCCCGTCGCTCGGTCGATGCCCGCGGGCGGGCCATCCCGATGACGGTGGAGGAGGTCCGCGCTCGGGCCGACGAGGTCGCACGTGGGCTCGAGGCCATCGACGAGATGGGCGACGAGGACGAACAAACGCAGACCTTCGAGGCCCTTGTGCGGGCCGTCGACGAGGATCGGCTCTCCGACCGCAAGCGGTTTCGATGATGCGTCTGGTCTTTCTCGACACCGGACCCGTGGGGCTCCTCTCCCACACCCGTAACCGACTCCGGCGTGACCAGTGCCGGCAGTGGGCCTACCAACTCACCGCTGCCGGGGTTCGTCTCTTCGTTCCGGAGATCGCGGATTACGAGGTCCGCCGCGAGTTGATCCGCCTTGGGGCCGCCACGGGCCTACGGCGACTCGATCAGGTCAAGGCCACACTCGAATACGCCCCCATCACCACCGACGTCATGCTCCAGGCCGCCGAGTTTTGGGCAAAGGCACGCCGGGCCGGTTTGCCGACCACCGACCCGCATGCCCTCGACGGGGATTGCATCCTGGCCGCCCAGGCGATCCTGGCTCCAGGGCCGGGCGACGTCGTCATCGTCGCCACGGAGAACGTCGGGCACCTGGCACGGTTCGTCGACGCTCGACCCTGGGACCGGATCGCCCCCTGATGTTTGGACAAGCTGCTGATCGCCGACGCGGATGAAGATGCATGCCAACATCAAAATTCAATTTCTCTTCCACGACATGCACGGACAGAGCCTGAGACGACGCCCCCTGGAAGGAACGACCCGATGATAACGACCGCACTCGCACTGCCTCTGTCGCTCTGCCTCGTGATGGGTGTTCCGGGCGCGTCGGGTCGCGTCGAGGACGAAACGAACAATCGCGACTCGCGGCCACCCCATATCGTCTTGTTGCTGGCCGATGATCTCGGTTGGGCGGACCTGGCCTGCTACGGGAATGCGTTCAACGAGACCCCCAGGCTGGATCAACTCGCCGCCGAGGGGATGCGGTTCACGGATGCCTATGCCGCCTGCCCGGTCTGCTCTCCCACCCGGGCGAGCATCCTGTCCGGGCAGTACCAGGCCCGGTTCGGCCTGACCGACTTCATCCCCGGCCACTGGCGGCGGTTCGCCCGCCTGGTCGTGCCCAAGAACGCGCCGGCCCTGCCCCTGGAAATCGTGACGCTCGCCGAGGCGCTGCGCGACGGTGGGTATGCGACCGCCCACTACGGCAAGTGGCACCTGGGGCCGATGAACTCGCATGGTCCCACCGATCAGGGCTTTGACGAGCAGGCCGACGTTACGCGCCTATTTCCCGAACCCGCCGGACAACCGGGCCGACGACGCGATCGCTGTTCCCAACGTCCGTCCCGACGTGCTTGTCGACGACGCCATCCGGTTCCTCGAACAGAATCACGGCGAGAAGCCCGTGTTCGTCCAGGTGTCGTTCCACTCGGTCCACATCCCGCTCGACGGCCGCCCGGCGACCGTGGCGAAATACGAGCGCAAGCCTGTCGATCCGGGCTATCCGAGCAACCCGACCTACGCGGCGATGGTCGAGGACATGGATGCGAGCGTCGGCCGGATGATCGACGCGCTGGATCGACTCGGGATCGCCGAGAACACCCTGCTCGTCTTCTTCTCCGACAACGGCGGGCTCCGCCGCCCTTACCTCGGTGGCGGCGAGGTCACCACGAGCAACGCCCCGCTACGGGGCGAGAAGGGCAACCTGTACGAGGGCGGCATCCGCGTCCCCTTGCTCGTCCGCTGGCCCGGAGTGGTCCCCAACGGGGCCTCATCCCCCGAGCCGGTCACGAGCGTTGACCTGTACCCGACGTTTCTCGACGCCGCGGGGGTTCACTCACCGGCCAATCATGTCCTTGATGGGCTGAGCCTCCTCCCTGTCTTGAAGGGCGACGCCCGGGACCTCGGCCGCGAGGCGATCTACTGGCACTATCCGCACTATCACCACGGCACGCCCGCCGGGGCCATCCGGATGGGCCGCTTCAAGCTCATCGAACGGTTCGAGGACGGTGGTGTCGAGCTTTACGACCTCGGAAACGACCTTTCCGAGTACAATAACCTGGCGAGCTCTCAGCCCAAGACCGCGTTGCGATTGCACACCGCGCTGGCGGCATGGCGGCGCTCGGTAGGGGCGAAGCTCCCGACCCTCAACCCGGAGTACGACCCGACGCGTGCGGACCAGTGGAGCAACCGTCGCAACGGCAAACCGGTCGACCGGGCCAGCTTCGATCGCCAGTACGGCCGAACCGAGAATTAATTGAATTTCCGCATCTATTCCACGCGAAATTTTCGATCGAATCAATCAGGAGAAACAACGGATGGCGGTGACTCCTTCCACGATGCTGCCGATCGGCACCCGGGCCCCGGACTTTCAACTGCCGGATACTGACGGCAAGACGGTCTCGCTCGACGACTTCCCGAAGGCGCCGGCGTACCTCGTCATGTTCATTTGCAACCACTGCCCGTACGTGAAGCACGTTCGCAAGGGGCTCGCGGACCTCGCAACGGACTACCAGGGCAAGGGGGTGGCGATCGTCGGGATCTCCGCCAACGACACGGTCAGCCACCCGGACGACAGCCCCGAGATGATGGCCCGCGAGAAGCGGGACGCCGGGTACGTGTTCCCCTATCTCTTCGATGAGAGCCAGGAGACGGCGAAGGCCTACAAGGCCGCCTGTACGCCCGATTTCTACGTCTTCGACGCCGATCGCAAGCTCGTCTACCGGGGCCAACTGGACTCGAGCCGACCGGGCAACGATCAGCCGGTCACCGGCCATGACCTTCGTGCCGCGCTCGACGCGGTTCTCGCGGGCACGCCGGTCGCCGAGGACCAGCGCCCGAGCATCGGCTGCAACATCAAGTGGAAGCCTGGAAACGCGCCGGACTACTACGGTTGATCGGGACCGAACCACGACGACGCCAACAACAACCAGGGCCGGGACCACGTAGGTGGTCCCGGCCCTGGTTTCTTTCCATGCCCGACCGGGTTCAACGCGGGGACGGAACACCGCCGACCTGAGGATGCGGACCGCCGAACACGTGCGGGCGGTCGACGAGGGCCCGGAGGTCCTGGTCCTCTGACTCGGGCGCGCGGTGGTAGACGACCCGATGGGGAACCGGGATCTCGATGCCCAGCTCGTCGAACCGCCGCTTGATCCGCCTCAGCAGTTCGCGCTTCACTTCCCACTGCTTGAGGGTGCGCGTCTTGATGTAGAACTTGATGACGATGCCCGACTCGGCGAAGGCGTCGACGCCGAGCATCGTCGGGTCTTCCAGAATCAGGAGGCGATAGGCCGGATCGTGTCGGAGTTCGCGGCCGAGTTGCAGGAGGAGCTCCATCACCCGATCGGCATCTTCCTTGTAGGCCACGTTGATCTCGAACAGGGCCCGCGACCAGCCGTGGGTCATGTTCGTGACCCGGTTGATCGAGCCGTTCGGCACGAAGTGGACGCTGCCCTCCAGGTCGCGCAGGACCGTCATCCGCAGGGTGATCTGCTCGACCTGGCCGGCGACGTCGCCGAGTCGGACGACATCGTTGATCTTGTACTGGTTCTCCAGCAGGATCATGAAGCCGTAGAAGTAGTCGCGGACGAGGTTCTGAGCGCCGAAGGCGACCGCGAGGCCGATCACGGCCGCACCGCCCAGCAGCGGGATGACCGGGATGCCGCACTCCTCCAGGAGCATCAGGCTGCCACCGATGAAGATGGCGACCGACAGGAAGTTCTCGAAGACGCCGACCAGGGTGCGGGCGCGGTCCTCACGCTCCTCGCGTGAGCCGCGTGCGCCTCGGCTGGCGATCAGCGGGACGACCCGACGGCTGGATACCCTCATGACCGTGCGAATCATCAAGCATGCACAGGAGGATTGCCAGGATTCGCGGGCCGTGGTGGAGCAGCCACTTGAGCATGTTGCGGGGATTGAAGGGATTTTGCAACTCCTCCACCTGTCCCTGAGCCACCTCGTACTCACTCTGGACTTCCTTGGCGTTCTCGCGCGCCCGCAACTGGGCGGAGAGGTCTGCGACCGCTCGTTCTGAAGTTCCGAGAGCCGGTCGGATTGTGCCCGAGACGCCAGTCGCGCCTCGCGAAACCGATTCTCGACCTCGGCGATCTGTGTCATCAGGTCATGGAGTTCTTGCGGCGGGGCACCAGCCAGGGTCTTCTCCCGGAACTGATCTTCCAGGGCCCGTCGGGTGTCGTTGGCGTTGTCCGCCTGTTTGCGGGCCGTGCTCAGGAGCTTCTGCTCCAGCTCGATGCGATGATCGAGCCCGGTCAACCACTCCTCGATGCGCTGGACCTTGCCCTGCGCCTCCTCAACGGCGGCGGCCTTGGCCTGGGCGGTCGCTTGTGCCTTGAGCAGCTCCTTGCTGGGCGGTTTTCTGGCCCCACCCGGCTGGGGCCCCGACGGCGTTGGGCCATGCTCGGACGTTGAGGCTGTCGCACGGGCCACCGCGGCAAGGCCCGGAAGCGGAGGGACGGCCGTCGGCTGGGCCGCCGTCGTTGGGGTCGTGGACGTTTCCGGGCCTGTTGTCGAGGGCGCGGGGGACACCGTTGCCAACCCGGTCGACTCAGGCTCCGGTGTCGCCGACTCGGCCTGGGTCGATACGGAATTCGCCGTAGCCTCCGCGACGGGCTCGGGTGGCCCTTCCAGACGCGTCAGGGCCTTGCCGGCCTCGGCGAGCGACTTCTCGATGGCCGTGATCTGCTTCTGGAGGGTCTTTCGCTCCTCGATGGCCAGGTCGAACCGATCCTTCGCCAGCGACCAGGTCTTCTCCAGGCTCGCCATCTGGTCCTCGACGCCGCGGGCCGCCTCGGCGTCACCGGCATCGGTCAGTTCGAGATGGCGCTTCTTGAGGCCGTCGAGCTGGGTGTCCTGCTTCTTGAAATCGGCCTCGGCCTTGCCGTATTCGCCGTCCGGGTCGCTGAACTGGGTCTTCAGATCGCGGAGCGCCTTGCTGTCCTGCTCGATGATCCGTTTGATATAGGCGATCTTTTCCGCTTCCGAAAGTTCCTTGACTCCCTGATATCCTCTCGAATACGTCGGCTCGAAGGTCGGAAAGTGATCTTGTGAGTCGTCAGATACAGAGACGATCGAGGTCGCCGGAGCGTCCGCCGGCGATTGGGCGAAGATCGTCGCGCTCGCCCCGGCAGCCATAAGGGCAACGATGACCAGGATGAGTCGGTTGCGGACCGATCTTGGCATGCGCAAGGTGTTCAAGTGTCCTCCTGACACCCGTGGGGATCGCGGGGTTGGGCCGCCGTTGAGCGGGGCGGCGCAACGGGGCCGCGGGCGAGCGTATCATGGTCGAGTCGGCGAATCTCGTCAAAGCCAATCCGGGGCGTCGACGCATCAACGAGGTCCGCGCGAACCGCGCCCTGATTGGGCTGGGGGACGGAAGAACCCTCGCCCCGGCGGCTGCCGTGACGAGGGTTCGCTTTGATCGGGACCGGCTTCGACCTCTGGCTCAGCAGAACGGGCGCTGATCGTTGCCGAGGTTGAGCGGCCGGGGGAGCTCGGAGCAGCCCATCAGGGCCTCGTCGATGGTGCTGGCGACGTGTCGGCCCTCGGCGATCGCCCAGACGATCAGGCTCTGGCCGCGGGCGGCGTCGCCGGCGGCGAAGACCTTCGAGACGGTGGCGCGGCGGTCGGCATCGGTCGTGATGTTACCGCGACCGTCGAGCTCGACGCCGAGCTGATCGAGCAGGCCCGCCCGTCTCCGGGCCGGTGAAGCCCATCGCCAGCAGGACGAGGTCGGCATCGTAGGTCGTCTCGGTGCCGGGCACCGGGACGAACTGGGGGCGGCCGTCGACCGGCTTCATCTCGACGTGGACGGTCTCCAGGCCGCGGACGTGACCCCTTGTCATCGCCCAGGAACTTCATCGTGCTGATCGAGTACTCGCGAACGCCGCCCTCCTCGTGGGCCGAGGAGACCTTGAAGGTGTTCCACCACTGCGGCCAGGGGTTGCTCGGCAGCCGCGTGTCGGGCGGCCGAGGGACGATCTCGAACTGGTGGACGCTCTGGCATCCCTGCCGGTTCGACCGTGCCGAGACAGTCGGCGCCGGTGTCGCCGCCGCCGATGATGATGACCCGTTTGCCCTCGGCCGAGAGGAAATGGCCGTTGGACAGGGTGTCGCCGGCATTCTTCTGGTTCTGGAGCGGCAGGAAGTCCATCGCGAAGTGGATGCCCTTGAGGTCGCGGCCCGGGATGGGCAGGTCGCGGGCCGGCGGTCGCGCCGGCGCAGAGGCAGACGGCGTCGAACTCGGCGAGCAATTGCTCGCCGGTGACGTCGCACGCCGACGTTGACGCCTGGCTTGAAGACGACGCCCTCGGCCTCCATCTGCTCGATCCGGCGGTCGATCCGCCACTTCTCCATCTTGAAGTCGGGGATGCCGTAGCGGAGCAGGCCGCCGATGCGGTCGGCCCGCTCGAAGACGACGACATCGTGACCGACGCGGGCGAGCTGCTGCGCGGCGGCCAGCCCGGCGGGGCCGGAGCCGATGACCGCCACCCGCTTGCCCGTCTTGACGGCGGGGACCTGCGGCACGACCCAGCCCTCGGCCCAGGCGCGATCGACGATCGCCAGCTCGATCTGCTTGATCGTGACCGGGTCGTCGTTGATCCCCAGCACGCACGAGGCCTCGCAGGGGGCCGGGCAGAGCGTGCCGGTGAACTCGGGGAAGTTGTTCGTGGCGTGCAGGCGGTCGATGGCCGCCTGCCAGTGGTCGCGGTAGACCAGGTCGTTCCAGTCGGGGATCAGGTTCCCGAGCGGGCAGCCCTGGTGGCAGAACGGGATGCCGCAGTCCATGCAGCGGGCGCCCTGCTCGCGGAGCTTGACGACCGGCAGGGACGTGAACACCTCCCGGTAGTCGTGGAGGCGTTCGTCGACCGGCCGGTAGCCGCGCGCCCTGCGCGTCGCAGTTCGAGGAATCCGGTCGGCTTACCCACGGCTCACCTCCAGGGGCATGTCGGTGTCGGCATCCCGATCGCGGCTCCGCGGCACGCTTGCGTTCAAGCAGGGCGCGCCGGCTGTCGCTCGGGATGACCTTGACGAAATTGGTGAACTGCCAGTCCCAGTCGGGCCGGTAGCCGGCCTGCGGGACCAGAACGCCGCCGACGCGGTCGAAGTCCCTGGGCCGGGCGTAACGGTCGAGCAGGTCGCGGACGAGGTCCAGCTCGCGGGGCTCGGCGAAGCGGTCGAAATCGACCGGGTCGCCGTTGGCGTCGTCGCGGCACCAGTCGTCGGCCTGCTCGAAGATGGCGGCCATGACCTTCTTGCGCTGGTCCATGACGCGGCGGAAGTCCGTCGGCATGATCTTGACGAACTTCGATCGCGACGCCTCCCAGTCGCCCAGGATGCGTCCGGCCACCCCGCTGCCGGTGTACGCGGCGTGCTGGATCAGCAGGTCGCGGACCAGTTCCAGGTCCTCGGGCTCCTCGAAGGCTCTCGACCTCGACCATCTCCGGGTTGACCCGGTCGCGGACGTCGCCGTCCTCGTCGAGCAGGAAGGCCATGCCGCCGCTCATGCCGGCGGCGATGTTGCGGCCGGTCGGGCCGAGGATCAGGGCGACGCCGCCGGTCATGTACTCCAGGGCGTGATCGCCGGTGCCCTCGACGACGGCCATCGCGCCCGAGTTCCGGACGCAGAACCGCTCGCCGGCCTTGCCCCGGAAGAAGGCCCGGCCGCTGGTGGCGCCGTAGAGGGCGACGTTGCCGATCAGGACGTTCTCCTCGGCGACGAACGGCGCCCGGCGGTCCGGGATAGACGACGATCTTGCCGCCGGAGAGGCCCTTGCCGATGTAGTCGTTGGCGTCGCCTTCGAGGGTCAGGCGTGATGCCCTGCGGGACGAAGGCCCCGAAGCTCTGGCCGGCGCTGCCGGTGAACTTGAGCTTGATGGTGTCCTCGGGCAGCCCGGCGCCGCCGTGGCGGCGGGTAACCTCGCTGCCGAGGATCGTGCCGACGGTGCGGTTGACGTTGCGGACCGGCAGGTCGAGCTCGACCGGCTCGCCGCGCTCCAGGGCGGCCTCGCAGGCCGGGACGAGCGTCGGTGACGTCGAGCGAGCGGTCGATGCCGTGGTCCTGCTCGATGACCTTGCGGACGGCCACGTCGGGCCCGACCTCGGGTCGGTAGAAGATCTTGCTGAAGTCGAGCCCCCGGGCCTTGTAGAAGTCGATGGCCTGCGCGGGTGTCGAGCAGGTCGCTGCGGCCGATCATCTCGTCCATCGTGCGGAAGCCGAGCCGAGCCATCAGCTCGCGGACCTCCTCGGCGATGAACTTGAAGAAGTTGACGACGTGCTCGGCCTGGCCGTTGAACTTCTCGCGGAGCTCGGGGTTCTGCGTGGCGATGCCGACCGGGCAGGTGTCGAGGTGGCAGACCCGCATCATGATGCAGCCCATGACGACCAGCGGCGCGGTGGCGAAGCCGTACTCCTCGGCACCCAGCAGGGCGGCGATGACCACGTCGCGGCCGGTCTTCATCTGGCCGTCGGTCTGGACGATGATCCGGTCGCGGAGCTTGTTCAGCACGAGCGTCTGCTGCGTCTCGGCCAGGCCCAGCTCCCAGGGGATGCCGGCGTGCTTGAGCGAGGTCAGCGGGCTGGCCCCGGTGCCGCCGTCGTGGCCCGAGATCAGGACCACGTCGGAGTGCGCCTTGGCCACGCCCGCGGCGACCGTGCCGACGCCGACCTCGGCCACCAGCTTGACGCTGATCCGAGCCCGGGGGTTGGCGTTCTTCAGGTCGTGGATGAGCTGGGCCAGGTCCTCGATCGAGTAGATGTCGTGGTGCGGCGGCGGGCTGATCAGGCCCACGCCGGGGGTCGAGAACCGGACCTTGGCGATCCAGGGCCAGACCTTGTGGCCGGGAAGCTGGCCACCCTCGCCGGGCTTGGCCCCCTGGGCCATCTTGATCTGCAGCTCGTCGGAGTTGACCAGATACTCGCTGGTCACGCCGAACCGGCCCGAGGCGACCTGCTTGATCGACGACCGCTTGCTGTCGCCGTTGGGCAGGGGCGTGAACCGCTCGGGGTCCTCGCCCCCCTCGCCGGTGTTCGACCGGCCGCCGAGCCGGTTCATGGCGATGGCCAGCGTCTCGTGGGCCTCGGCCGAGATCGAGCCGTAGCTCATCGCGCCGGTGGCGAACCGCTTGACGATCGACTCGACCGGCTCGACCTCCTCGATCGGCACGGGCGTCCGGCCGTCGCGCTTGAAGTCGAACAGGCCGCGAAGGGTGCAGAGCCGCGCGTTCTGCTCGTCGACCATCCGGGTGTACTGCTTGAAGATCTCGTAGCGGCCCTGTCGGGTGGCGTGCTGGAGGCGGAAGACGGTCTCGGGGTTGAACAGGTGGTACTCGCCCTCGCGGCGCCACTGGTACTGGCCGCCCCAGTCGAGCAGTTCCGGCCCGGCCTCGCGCTCGGCGTAGGCGCGGTGGTGGTGCTGGAGCGTCTCGGCACAGATCTCCTCCAGGCCGACGCCCTCGATCCGGCTGGCCGTCTTGTCGAAGTACTTGGCGACGAACGCCGAGTTCAGGCCGATCGCCTCGAAGATCTGGCGCCCCGGTAGCTCTGGATCGTGGAGATGCCCATCTTGGACATCACCTTGATGACGCCCTTCTTGATCGCCTTGCGGTAGCGCCGGACCGCCTCGGCGTGGTCGAGGCCCTCCTTGACGAACCCGAGGCCGATCATGTCGTCGAGCGTCTCGAAGGCGACATAGGGGTTGACCGCCCCGGCGCCGTAGCCGAGCAGAAGGCAGAAGTGGTGGACCTCGCGGGCATCGCCGCACTCGAGGATCAGCCCGGCGCGGGTCCGCAGCCCGGTGCGCACCATGTGATGGTGCAGGCCGGAGCAGGCCAGCAGCGACGGGATCGGGGCGCAGCTCCTCGGTCGACGTTCCGGTGGCGTCAGGACGATCAGGTTGGCGCCGCCGCGGATCGCCGTCTCGGCCTCGGCGAAGATCTCCTCCAGGCGGCGCTCCATGCCCGCGGCCCCCTCGGCGGCCGGGAAGAGCATCGCGATGGTGTGCGACTTGAACCCGCGCCAGCCGTCGAGCTGCTTGAGCCGGGCCAGCTCGTCGTTGTCGAGGACCGGCGTGTCGATGACGATCTGCCGGCAGTTTTCGGGCTGCGGGTCGAGCAGGTTTCCCTCGCCGCCGATGCCGGTGAAGACCGAGGTGACCAGCTCCTCGCGGATCGCGTCGAGCGGCGGGTTGGTGACCTGCGCGAAGAGCTGCTTGAAGTAGTTGAAGATCGGCTGGGCGCGGTCGGAGAGCACGGCCAGCGGCGTGTCGTTGCCCATCGAGCCGATCGCCTCGGCGGCCTCGTTGGCCATCGGGCCGAGGATGTACTTCATGTCCTCCAGCGTGTAGCCGTAGGCCATCTGCCGGTGCAGCAGCGTGTCGTGGTCGGGGGCCGGGAACCTCCGGCGCCGTCGGGCACCTCGGCCAGGCCGGGTCATGTGCTGCGGCGAGCCACTCGCCGTAGGGCTTCTCGGTGGCGATCTTGTGCTTCAGCTCGTCGTCGGCGACGATGCGGCCCTGCGCCATGTCGACGAAGAACATGCGGCCCGGCTCCAGCCGGCCGCGGAGGACCACGTCCTCGGGCGGGATGTCGAGCATGCCCGACTCGGAGCCCATGACGACCAGGCCGTCCTTCGTGACGCAGTAGCGGCTGGGCCGCAGGCCGTTGCGGTCGAGCGTCGCGCCGATGGTCGATGCCGTCGGTCACGGCGATCGACGCCGGGCCGTCCCAGGCCTCCATCAGCGCGCTGTGGTACTGGTAGAAGTCCTTCTTGGCCCGGGGCATCGACTCGTGGTTTTCCCAGGCCTCGGGAACGAGCATCATCATCGCCCGGGCGACGCCGAAGCCGGACTTGACCAGCAGCTCGACGGCGTTGTCCAGGCAGGCGGTGTCGGAGAGCCCCTCGCGGATGATCGGCTTGAGCTTCTCGATGTCGCCCGGCTCGTAAAGGTCCGAGGCGAACAGGGCCTCGCGGGCCCGCATCCAGTTGATGTTGCCTCGCAGGGTGTTGATCTCGCCGTTGTGGGCGATCATCCGGTACGGGTGGGCCAGCTCCCAGCTCGGGAAGGTGTTGGTGCTGAACCGGGAGTGGAACATCGCCAGGGCGCTGGTCAGCCGCTCGTCGCCGAGGTCGTCGGCGTAGTAGGACGGGAGTTGCTGGGGCGTGAGCATGCCCTTGTAGACCAGCGTGCGGCACGACAGGCTGGGGAAGTAGAAGAACTTGTGGTCGTCGAGGCCCGAGTTCTCGATCTCGGTCTCGAACCGCTTGCGGATGACGTAGAGCTTGCGCTCGAAGCGGTCGGCGTCGTCGCCGCAGGACGAGCCGACGAAGGCGTGGAAGACGCCCGGCTCGACCGCCCTGGCCGTCTCGCCGAGGTCGCTGTTGTCGGTCTTCGAGCTTCCGCC
Organism: uncultured Isosphaeraceae bacterium; assembly: GCA_963779675.1. Taxonomy (GTDB): domain Bacteria; phylum Planctomycetota; class Planctomycetia; order Isosphaerales; family Isosphaeraceae; genus CAVZZM01. The sequence goes on along the minus strand of CAVZZM010000003.1, from coordinate 280,455 downwards.
AGCCGAGGAACGTCTGGCCTTCCTCGGCGACGATCCGCTCGAAGATCTCGCTGTCCGACCCGGCAGCTCTCGGGCTTGGGCGAGCAGAAGAACGCCCCGACGCCGTAGCGGCCCGGCTCGGGCAGTCGATGCCGATCTCCGTCGCAGCGGGCCTTGAGGAAGTCGTGCGGGATCTGGATCAGGATCCCCGCGCCGTCGCCGGTGTTGACCTCGCAGCCGCAGGCGCCCCGGTGGTCGAGGTTGATCAGGGCCGTCATGCCGTCGCGGACGATCTTGTGGGATTTCCGCCCCTTCAGATCGACCAGGAAGCCGACGCCGCAGCCGTCGTGCTCGTTTCGAGGATCGTAGAGTCCCTGTGCCGTCGGCATTCCGGTCGTCATGGTCGTTCCCTTTCCATCTCGGCCAGTTCCGTCTGGCACGAAGGGGGTCCTCCATCGGTACGTGAATCGGTCGTCAGTTGTCGGGATCGCGGCGGCAGGTCGGGTCGAGAGATGGGGCGACCGTGTCGTCCGCGGGGGAGGCCATCAGGTCGGCTTTCCGACCGACCTCCGTTTCGAGCCGTTCGATGTGGCCGGTGGATCCGGCTCCCGCGTTTCGTTCCGCTCCGCAGTCAGCAAGCCGAGAAAACGGCTGGCGGTCGAGCCCCAGCTCTCCCCCGCTGCGACGGTGGATGATCGCCAGGGGCCGTGCAAGGCTGTCGTCCTGAAAGGGCAACGCCGCCAGCGTCCCGGCTGTCGCGCTCCCGGGCCAGCGTCGGCGAGGGCAGAATCGCGGCCCCGCCCGGCAGTTCCTCGACGGCGCGCTTGATGTTCTCGATGTTGTCGAACTCAAGGTCCGACTCGACCTGGCACCGATGCTTGCGGAGGAACCGGTCGACGGCCCGGCGGATCGACAGCCCGGAGTCGAAGGCGACGAACTTCATGCCGTCGAGATCGGCAACGGCGACCGACTCGCGATCCGGCCAGCGGGTGGTCCGGTCGGACAGCCAGAACCATCGTCTCGTCACGCCAGGGGATGACTGTCAGGTCCGACCACTTCCGAGGGAAGGAGATCAGGCCCAGCTCGGCATCGCCCCTCGCGAATCGTCGCCAGCACCTGCGTGGGGTGAAGGTATTCGATGCGGACGTCCGCGCCCGGGTACGCGGCCTGGAACTGCTCGACATAGCGGGCCATGTGATGCAGGCCGACCGAGTAGATCGCCGCGACCCGCACGGTGCCCACGACGTTCTGGCCGTTCCCCAGCACCTTGACCCGGTTCTCCATCTCGAAGTAACGCCCGACCAGATCGCGGCAGCCCTCGAAGATAGACCCGCCCGTGAGGGGTCAGCACCAGGGGACGCTTGGAACGGTCGATCAGCTTGACGCCGAGGCGCTTCTCCAGTTCGTGAACCGCATGGCTGGCCGACGATTGAGAGACGCCGTTCTCGGCGGCCCCGCGCGAGAAGCTCGCCGTGCGGACCACGTCACAGAAGATCTTCAACGCCTCGATCTGCATAACGCCCCGAACCCGGATCTTCGCGAACACCGCTTCGATTTCGACCTTCGAAAAACCTGCCGGCGATCGCACGATCGCCAGACCGAACCCACCGTTGGAAACGATGGCGTCCGCCGTCGGCATTGACCCCCGTCGCAGTGTCGTGGAGCACCGCGAGCTCTCCCGCGATTCTTTCGATAGTACGCGCGGTGAGTTATTCAGAATTATCATACTAAACGCTTCCCGGCATCGCCAGGTCAAGAGAAAATCTTGAGAAATTCGACTGGCGTCACCAGTCACGACCGAATCAATGCGTGAATGCAACATGAGGAGGAGCCAGGAACCGAGAACCGGCATCCGCTCGACAACAATGGAGCAGGTCGTCGCGACGGCCCCCTGGTCAAGGCGGACCGCCTGCTTTCATGACGAGGATTTTCCCGAATCGGCGAGATCTGGCGATTTTGTCATGCGCAGCCTTGGCCGGCCGAATCAGAAGAGTGCCATGAGGGAACCGATCGCTCTCTCCAGGAGGACCGAATCGCCTCGGAGCGAGGCGGTCAAGGAACCTTCTTGAGGAAGGCGCCTGACGCCGATCCTCTCAGAAGGTGTGTGAGATGCGTTCGACACGGCGTCGGGTGAGTGGAGCGACCGTTGCGCCGATCTTCGTAGGGTGGGTCAGCGCAGGCAACCTACCAATCCAACACGAATGACGGTGGGTTGCACTGCGCTGACCCACCCTACAAGAACCTTCTCACACACGTTCTCAGGTTGTGCTCTCCCGACGAGATGCGTAAAAGACAGAACCGCCTGGAGGCGGATCGACTCCAGGGCCCCTCTCTTCAGCGAGGAAAGATGACGATGGCTCAAAAGCAATGGCTCCCGATGTTCGGGACGTTCGCCTTGGTGGCCGTCTATGCGTGCCTGGCCCACGCCGATGAAACGACGAAGGCGAAGGCGACGGACCACGCCTGCTGCGCCGCCAAGGCCAAGGCGACAAAGATCAGCGCGACCGGCACATCCGACTGCTGCGCGAGCAAGAGCCATGCGGCGTGCAACGCGGCCTCCAGCGACTGCGCCGACAAGGCGAAGGTGACGCAGGCCTCCGCATCCAAGTCCGCCTGCTGCGCCGACAAGGCGAAGGTGACGCAGGCCTCCGCATCCAAGTCCGCCTGCTGCGCCGACAAGGCGAAGGTGACGCAGGCCTCCGCATCCAAGTCCGCCTGCTGCGCCGACAAGGCGAAGGTGACGCAGGCCTCCGCATCCAAGTCCGCCTGCTGCGCCGACAAGGCGAAGGTGACGCAGGCCTCCGCATCCAAGTCCGCCTGCTGCGCCGACAAGGCGAAGGTGACGCAGGCCTCCGCCAAGTCGGCTTGCGGCGAGGAGTGCGCGTGCGATCAGGTGAAGACGACCGGCCACCCGAATTGCGAAGGTAAGTCGGCCTGCGGCGAAAAGGTCCTGCAAGCCAAGACCGATCAGGATCGCGAGGTCAAGTAAGCTGATGGATCCGGGCAAGATCATTCCTTGATCTGGCTCCTCCCGAACCCGATCTGGGAATGACTGATGACGCGGGGCAGGTTGCGCAAACCTCGGCAACCTGTCCCGCGTTTCGTCATCCCTTGAGGTGGCCAATGAGGCCATTGTCAGACGGAAGCCTGACCGACAAGGGCCACAGGCGGGGTTCAGTCCAGATGCTCGTCATCGAGCGTCGAGAGCTCCGGAGAATCGACCATCAGGACGCTCGCGACGAGTCGGCCAAGGGCCGGGTCAAGCGAACGGTCCATGATCTGCCGGACCTCGATCGCGTCGTGGAGGGGCCGGCCCTCCCGGATGAGGGGAAACCGCCCGGCGAGCGCGGCCGAGACGAGGGCATCAATGACCTGGGCACGCTCTCGAGTCCCATCGAGTTGTCGCAGGACAAGCCGGTCGAACTCACTCAACTCGACGATGCGATGGTGAAGGTTCGTCACCCGGTTCGAGTCGTCCGCTTGACGACGCGCGTGAGGGCTTGCCGTCGGTCGGGTGCCCGGAATCCGGGTGAATGGCGGATCGACGGTTCGGAGATCGAGCATCCCGATGGAATGGCAGCTCAACAACGCTTCGTGGAACGCGCCCGGGCTGCGATCCAGGGGCGCCGTCGGCTCCTGGGTCGGCGGATGATCGAGGCGGTCGAGGACCGTCCGATGCAACTCGGGCACGGGGACGGAGCCGGGATACGACGCGATCAAGGTGGTCAGCGCGGCCTTGAGCAGCGGGGCATCGGTGGTCAACCGCTGCCGCCCGTCCAGCGATCGAAATTCCTCCGCCGTCCCCGAAAAGTCATCCGAGAGTGGTGAGGACGGCCAGGCCGCGGCGAGCGCTCGGAGCGTCCCTACCCGCGACGGTTCGAACACCGCCCGCGCCCCCGCATCCGACCGGACCAGCAGGGTGCGGCGAAACGTCCGGTTGCGGATGAAGTCGAGGTACTGTTCCCGACGGATCGGATCGTCGGACAGGGATTCGAGCAGGGCGCGGCACTTGCGGCGGCTGATTGTCGACCGTGGTCCGCAAGCGCGCGTCGGAGAGATACTCCAGGCCGTGCCGGGCGGCGTGGGCCACAAACTCGTGGACACCGACGGCGTGGCTTTCCGGTTCGAGGAACTCGTGCAACAGGTAGGGGTCGGACTTCGACCGGAGTTGTTCCACCTCGCGACGAATCGCCACGGAGTAGGGCGTGTTCGGCTCGGGCATCGCGCCGACGACACGGTCGAGTAGCTCGCGAGACGAGTGGACCGCTCCCTTGAGGTCCTCGATCTCCCCCGCATGGAAGAGCATCAACTCGCGCAGGATTCCCAGGATGTTCCAGCCCGGACGGGTGTTGTAGCTCACGAAGGCCACGCCGGTCGGAGCGAGCGTCGCGCGGATCAGGGCAAGCAGCCGTTCTCGAACCGGCTCGGACACCCAGGAATACACTCCGTGGGCGATCACATAATCGAACGTGCCGACGTCCTCGCCGATCTCGGCGAGGTCGGACGCTCGAAACTCGACGTTGCCGACCCCCAGGGCCTGAAGGCCGGCATTCGCCTCATCGATCTGCCGGGCCGAGACATCGATGCCGACGAACCGCGCCTCGGGCATCTCCAGCGCCATCGGAAGCAGGTTGCCGCCCCCGGCACAGCCGAGTTCCAGAACGCGGCTGGTCGCCACCGGGGGCGGTTCGAGACCGTGCAGCGTGGCGATCACCGCGAGATGGTCCGGGTGCGTCTCGTGAAAGGCATGGCTCTCGTAAGGGACCTCGTCGTATCGTCGTGCGGTCTCCGCGGACACAGGCATTTCGCCTCCCTGTCGTGGAATCGGCCAAGGGCGCCGGGTCGGGACAAACAACTCACCGGAATCGCGAGCCGGACCTCGTCGGGTTCTCGGGCGCGTTCCTGGTGATTCTCGATTTCGAACGCTCGCGCGTCGAGGGCTTCCTCAACGCTTCAAGCGAGTTCGACCTTCCTGGCGAACCATCGCGTCGACCTCGGTCCCGTTCCCCTCCTTGAAACATGGGGTGTGTTTGTGGGTATCGTGTATGATGAGGACCAATCGTTCGTGGTTTCCGAAGACCCCCGCACCGAGGAGGCATCGACGTGCGCGTCAACACCGCCGGCCTGATCGTACTGGGGTTGTTCATCAGCCCGTCGATTCGAGCGGAGGGCCGGTTTTCTCGGGGCCGCAAGTCGGGGAGAAACTCGCGCCCTTCCAGGTCCGCGGTGTCTATGACGAGGCCGCCGGTCAGGAACGCGACTTCGTGACCGAGGCTGCAGGAAAGCCGATCCTCCTGATCTTCGTCCATGAAGCGAACCGGCCGTCGGTGGCCATGACGCGGCTGTTGATGGATTACGCCTCGACACGATCGAAGGATGGCCTGGCGGCCGGGGTCGTCTGGCTGACGGACGATCCCACGGCAACCGAGCAGTTCCTGAAGCGGGCTCGCCACGCGATGCCCGAAGCGGCACCGATGGGGATCTCCATCGACGGGCGGGAGGGGCCGGGCGCCTACGGCCTGAACCGCAACGTCACCCTGACGGTCCTGGTCGCCGAGGACAACGTCGTCACGGCGAACTTCGCCCTCGTTCAACCAAGTCTGCCGGCCGACGCCCCGCGCATCCTCGACGCGATCGTGGCGCGGGTCGGTGGCGAGGCCCCCAGTCTGGACGACCTTGGCGTGCAGACGGCCATGCCCGCTCGCGACGGTTCGGCCGCCCGCGCGGAGATGGCCCCGGCCCTCCGTGGCTTGCTGCGTCCCGTCATCCGTCGCGACGCCACCCCGAAGGAGGTCGAAACGGCGGCCGAGGCGGTTCAGGACTACGTGAACGATCGCCCCGCCGCCCGCGCTCAGGTCGGCCGCGCCGCCCGGACGATCATCGCCAGCGGAAAGCTCGCCGACTATGGGACGCCGAGGGCCCGGGAATTTCTCCAGAAATGGGCGAAGTCCTACGCCGAATCGCCCGAACCGGGACCATCGAACCCGTCCGAGGACGATCGTCGCAAGGAGGGAGGCTCTCCATGACCGGCTGGGGGTTCGTCACCTGCGTGTTGCTGATCGGCCTCGAACCGACGGCGACGGAGGTCGACTTCGACACCGAGATCATGCCGATCTTCACGAGAGGCGGGTGCAACGCGGGGGCCTGCCACGGTGCCGCGATCGGTCGGGGAGGGTTCCACCTGTCTCTGCTCGGCGGCGATCCCGAACGGGATTATCAGACCATCGTCCACGAGTTCGAGGGGCGCCGCGTGGACCTCGCGCGACCCGAGGCCAGCCTGATTCTCGCCAAACCGACCGGGAAAATCGCCCACGAGGGGGGCATCCGGCTGAACTCATCGGGGGAAGCCTCCGAACGGCTGCGAACCTGGCTGCGTGCGGGGGCACCACGAGGCGAGCGCCGTCGTCTCGTCGACTTCGAGGTCGATCCCGGTCAGCGTGTCGTCGCGCGGCTCGACCAGGAAATCCCCTTGCGCACGATCGCCCGCTTCGATGATGGAACGGTCGAGGACGTCACACGCTGGACCGTGTTCACGGCCCGCGATCCCGAATACGTCGACATCCAACGGGCGGGGGACCAGGCGTCGGCCCACTTCGGCCGCGCCGGCCAGAACCTCATCATCGCGCGATACCTCGACAGGGTGATGCCCCTGGAAATCATCGTGCCGATCGGCCGTGATCCGGTGGATCATTCCACTGAGATGCGCGTCAACGAGATCGACACGAAGGTCCTCGCGTTGCTCGAGGACCTGCGGCTTCCGGTTTCCCTCCCGGTCGGATGACGCCACGTTCCTCCGACGGGCCTGCCTCGACCTGACGGGGCGCCTTCCCACGCCGGAGGAGGTTCGGTCCTTCACCGCGAACCCGGCCCGGAACAAGCGGGAACAGCTCGTCGACCAGATGCTCGAATCGGAGGGGTTCGTCGACTACTGGACGTTCCGGCTCTCGGAGTTGTTCCGCATCGGAGCCAGGGGACAGGATCACGACGGCGCCGCGACGTTTCAGGAGTGGCTTCACCTCCAGATCGAGCAGAATCGGCGGTTCGACGAGATCGCCCGGGAGATTCTCTCCGCCAGTGGGGACACCCATCAATACGGGCCGGCGAATTTCTACACGATCGGGTCCGACCCTCGCTCGCAGGCGGAGTACTTCGGCCAGGTGTTCCTCGGCGCCCGGATCCAGTGTGCCAACTGCCACGATCATCCGCTGGATCGCTGGACTCAGGACGACTACCACGGGCTCGCCGCCCTGTTCGCCAGGGTCGAACGAGGCCGCGAGGTGCGCATTCTCCCGAGCGGCGAGGTCACGCATCCGGGCACTGGAATGCCGGCCGTCCCCCGCATCCCGGGCGAGCGTACCCTGGACGTTGCGCCCGGCGAAGACGGGCGACTCGATCTGGCGGACTGGCTCACGGAACCTGACAACCCGTACTTCGCCCGCGCCCTGGTCAACCGGTTGTGGGGCGAAATGATGGGACGCGGGCTTGTGGAACCGGTCGATGACCTCCGGTCGACCAACCCGCCGACCCACCCTGAACTGCTCGACTGGCTCGCGGCCGATTTCGTCGCCAGCGGCCATGACATCCGGCACACCCTCCGGCTCATCGCGACCAGCGCGACGTACGGCCGCACCACGGTCCCCACACCCGAGAACCAGGACGACGATCGCTTTTATTCGCACATGATCGAGCGAACGCTTCTCCCCGAAGTCCTCGCGGATGCCCTGACGGACGTGACGGGCGTACCGGATCGTTATGGCGATCAACCCCAGGGAACCCGAGCGGTGGAGTTGCTCGGCCCGCAGATCGAATCCGATGCGCTCGACATCCTGGGACGTTGTTCCCGGGACGAGAGTTGCGACGGCCCCTCGACGGCCGGCGGCCCACTCAGCCTGACGGCCACCCTCCACCGTCTCAATGGTCCATTCATCAATCGGAAGATCACCGATCCGGCGGGGAGGCTCGCCATCCTGCTCGAACAGGGGGTCGCGAGCGAGGACATCCTCGAAGAGTATTACCTGCGCGCCCTGGGCCGCCGGTCGACCGACCCGGAGCGCTCGTTCTGGGCTCGTCAGTTTCGGGACGCCCCTTCCCCCGACGAACAGGCCGACATCCTGCAAGATGCGATCTGGAGTCTCCTGAACTGTCGCGAGTTCACCACGAATCATTGATCCCTCATGGGTCGGAGGACAGGCCGATGACCGTTTCGGACAACCCACTGCGTCGTTGCGACGGCATCCTGCGCAGGGACGTGATTCGCTGGGGGTGCCTGAGTGCCCTCGGCTTGACCGCAAGCACGTGGTCCCGCCTGCGTGCCGACCCGACGTTTGGTCGGCCGAACTCCGCGCTGCGCCTGCATCCTGATCTGGCTCGACGGGGGACCGAGCCACCTGGAGACCTTCGACCCCAAGCCGGAAGCGTCCGAAGAGGTACGCGGTCCCCTCGGCACGATCGCCACGAAACTGCCGGGGGTCCGGTTTGGCGAGTGCCTTCCCGGCATCGCGAGCCGGATCGGTCGTGTCGCGGTGGTGCGGTCGGTCACGTCGCCGCTCGGGGAGCATAACCTCGGCAGCCAGTACCTCCTGACGGGATACGCCCCGACACCGGCTCTCGCATACCCGAGCGTCGGCGCGGTGATGGCCCACGTGCGGGACCGCACCGGCGCGCTCCCGTCCTACGTGGCGGTGCCCGACGCCAATCCCGCCGCCGGCCCGGGTTATCTGCCGTCGAGGTGCCGTCCCTTCTCGGTGGGGGGCGACCCGGCCAGTCCCGACTTCCGGGTCCGCGACCTCGAATTCTATCCCGGACTCGACAGTCCGAGGCTCGAACGTCGACGAGCCTACCTGACGGCCCTCGACCAGTTCCGCCGCTCGGCGGAAGTCCGACCCGAGACCTCGATCGAGTCGAACCCCGAATTCGAACAGGCGTATCGGCTGGCTACCTCGTCGGCGGCGAAGCGGGCATTTTCTCTGGAAGATGAAACCGGCGTGATGCGGGATCGCTACGGCCGTCGTACCCTGGGGCAGAGTTGCCTGCTCGCCCGGCGGCTCGTCGAGCGCGGCGTCCCCTTCGTCACGGTCACGCAACGCGGTTGGGACACCCATCAGGACCTTACCCTTCGTCTCAAGGACGGCTACGCGGGTGCCCGCGTCGGTGTCGGTCTGGTCCCCACGTTCGATCAGGCGTTCTCGACGCTGATCGACGACCTCTCCGAACGGGGGCTGCTCGAATCGACGTTGGTGATCGCCATGGGCGAGTTTGGCCGGACGCCGAAGATCAACGCCGCTGGTGGCCGGGACCACTGGCCGCGCGTCTTCAGCGTGGTTCTCGCGGGTGGCGGCGTGGTCGGTGGGCAAGTGATCGGGGCCAGCGATCGAACCGGAGAGGGCCCGGCGGATCGCCCCGTCACCCCCTCCGACCTCGCCTGCACGGTTTACACCCTGCTCGGCGTCGATCCGAGCCGTGAGCTCCACACGTCGGACGGCCGGCCGGTTCGGGTCAACCAGGGTGGCACCCCGATCCGGGAACTTCTGGGATGAGCCCTCGACCGCTCCTGACGGTATGGCTCGCGGTGTCGCTCGCCGTGATCGGGAACTGTGGGCCGGTCCTGGCATCCGAGCCGCCGATCACTGCGTTGTCCTTCGCCCCGGACGGTCGCACGCTGGTCACCGGTTCCCAGAGTGGCCTGGTGATCCGGTCCTGGCCGGCACTCGACCCGATTCGATCCCTGCCCTCACAGATCCAGAACATCCACGATTTGAAGTTTTCCCCGGACGGTGAGCTTCTGCTGGTTGCCGGCGGGTCGCCCGCGGTGTCGGGTGACTACGAACTGTACCGTTGGCCGAAGGGAGATCGGATTCAGGCCGAGGCCCCCCATAACGACGTGATCTATGCGGTAGCCTGGGAACAGGACAGCACATCCTTCGCCACGGCCTCCGGCGACCGCACGGTGCTGGTCCACCGGGTCGGGCAGTCGGAGCCGGTCCAGTTGCTCGAAGGGCACACGGGAAGCGTCCTGGCAGTGGAATTCCTCGGACATGACCTGTTGACGGCGGGCGTCGACCAGAGCCTGCGACTCTGGGACCTGGAGAGTGGGGAGACCACTCGTACCCTGTCCAACCACACGGGGCCCGTCCTGGCCTTGGTGGTCCGGCCCGAATCGCAAGAGGGAGAGTTGCCGATGGTGGCCTCGGTCGGTGACGATCGGACGGCCCGCTTCTGGCAACCGACGATCGGCCGCATGGTCCGCTTCGCGCGCCTCGATCAACGTCCCCTCTGCGCCGGCTGGATGGGGACATCGTCACGCAACGTCCTCGCCGTCGGTTGCCGCGATGGGCACGTTCGGATCATCGATCCGGACACGGTCGAGACGCTTCAAGACATCCCGGCATTCGAGGGATGGGTCTTCTGTCTCGCATCGCCGCCCGATGGGACCGCGATCGTGGCCGCCGGAACAGATGGGCAAATCCTCCGGCTGGCCGTCGACGGCTTGTAAGCGACGAGCTGCCGCATGGCAAATGGCACATAATGGGCCCCAGACCTGCTCTTCCCGATGGTCGATCTGGAACCTGTTATGTGCCAATGACCACGATGGGCTCGATCGAACCCGATCGTGCCTCACCCGTATGACGCTGGCCCTCGCGATCACGGAACGAACCGGACCTTGGCCAGATAGATGCTCGTCTTTCCCTCGTGGGATGAGTAGTAGCTGATCCAGAGAAGGCCCTCGTGCCAGACCATCCCGGCATAGCTGTTATCTCCTCCGGACGGCAGGGTAAGCAATTCCTCCAGCGTTCCGGACTCGACGCCCAACCGGCACACGGCCGTGCGTGCTCCGCCGTCATAGAGACGCACGACGGCCACGATTTCGCCATCGGGTAGTCGAATCAGGTTCGGACCTCCGGCCCGTTTCCCGAGGTCGCTCCAGGCCCAATCCGTGTACGGAGGCTCGGAGTGGCCGAGCAGGGCCGTGCCGGAACCCTTCTCGCGGCGCTGGAGGATAAGGCCCTCGTCGTCGGGCAAGAACAGGATCGTCGCCTCGTTGGGCGAGTTTTCTTCCCCCAGGCGAGGGACAATCGCATCGAAGCGTGTTCCGTCGTCGCTCCGATAGAGCCGGGTGAATCGCGGCTCGATCGTCCGGTAGCCGACACTGTAGGCGGCACCGTCGTGCCAGGTGACGCGCCAGAGCCAGAAACCCGGATCGCCCACGGGAAGGCCCTTGCCCCATTCCGACCCGTTCCGGGAGAACCACACCATCGACTGGTGCCGGGCCTCGGCGGGTTGGTGAAGCGCCGCGGCCGCGTTGATCATCAGACGGCCATCGGGCGTGATGCTGAGCTTCGGGTCCCGGAGGTCGGCGGTCTCGCTGGTGATTCGGGCCGCCGACTCCCACACCTCGCCATCGTCGGACCTGAGAACACGAATCGCGCCGTCGGGTGAGGCATGGCTGGTTCCCTCTCGAAACGTGCAATACCAATGGTCGTCGTGGCGAATCAGATCGGTGAACGCATTATGAGGCGCGTCGTCCCAGATCTTTTTCGACTCGACCAGCTCGGCCTTGCCCAGGCCAGTCATGACGGACATGGCGATCAACAGAATCATGTCGGCGTTCCTCCGCGGGTTGATTGTCGTCGGATCGGATGGAATCGAGCCATCCGGTGTCCCAGGATACCCGTGGCGACTTCGGATGCAATTGCCGGGGGGCCGGGCTCACTCCGACGGCCGGTTCGACAGCGTCACGTCGTCGATGTAGAGCGTCTGGGCGCTGTCCGGCCCCCGTTCGCCGTGATGCCCACCTGGAGCCGGTTGTAGATCGCCCTGGACGTGGGGAGCGTCTGGCCTCGGCCGTCGAGCACCTTCCGGTCGCCCTGCCAGACGCACAACCGGCCGTCACCCCACGCGGACAGGCGCAGGTGAACCCTGAGCCGCACCCACTGGTCCGTGGGGAACGGCACGGCGCGGTCCGGGGACGGGCGGAAGGTGGGCCCGGTGTGCCACTTCCCCAGGTCCGAGGCGAGTGAGCCCCCGGCCTGAACGTACAGCCGACGGCCGGGCACATGGTACTTGCGGTCGTCTTCCAGGTCCCAGAGGAACACCCCCGACACGTCGGCCGTCCCGACCAGGTAGAACCAGCCCGTGAACCAGACGTCATCCCCCTGCACGAAGTGCAGTCCGCCGCGGACGATGTCCGCCTTGGACGCCGTCCGACCGTCATACGGCTGGGCGACGAACTTGAGCGACTGCCGCCCCGAGTGGGCCCGTTCCGAACTCAGTTCGACGCGGTTCGGCCCCAGTCCGTCCCCGGTCTCGCATTGAAGGCCGTGCCACCGGCCCCCGTCGGGGGCGAACAGATCGTCCGTCGTGGCGACGCCTTCAAACCCATCCGCGAACGTGAACGGGTGCCCCAAAGGGGTCGGACGGCGGGCCCACCAATCCAACCGAGTACCCAGCACGCCCAGCCCCAGCGCCCCCAGTCCCACGGCGGCGAGCACGGCTCGTCGACGTGCCCCACGGCGGACCTGCATGATTCGCGCCTCCGTTGCCTGAATCAGGAAGCACTCTCCGGGCAATGCGACAAGAGGGGACCGTCGCCGACGCTTCCGGCTCTGGTTCGATTCGCTCACGCTTCCGGCTTCGGATTGATCGGTTTGGGGCCATATGGAACAGTCCGGCCCGAGGCCTGGGTTGTCCCCCGGTCATGAGGCCGGCCCCGGCGGGGGGAGTTCGTCAGGCAGGGTCAGGAACAGGGCGAGGATGGCGCTGATCAGGTAGAGCACGGCAAAGATCCACATCACCCCGGCCACGCCGAGTCGCGGCAAGAAGAGGCCGACGATCGCCGGCCCGACCCAGACGCTGGCCCCCGCCCCGAGGTTGAGGATCGACATCGCCGCCCCCTTGTGCTTCGGGGCGAGCGACGGCATCAGGGCCGAGAGGGGCACGTAACCCGCGAGCGTGGCGCCGTACAGGATGCCGGCCAGGGCGGCGAGCGGGAAATTCGCCCCGAAGGCCTGCGGCGTGTAGTAGAGCAACAGCGTGCTGAGGGTCGAGCCCAGGCCCCCGCAGAGGGCAACCGTCCGTCGCCAGCCGAGCCGGTCGCCGATCAGGCCGAACAGCAGGTTCCAGACGATGTTGCTCAGGAAGATCATGCTCAGGAGCCGGAGCCACTGGGGGAGGGTGAACCCCACCGTCTCGGTGAAGAAGGTCGGCAGGAAGACCAGGAAGCCGAACTGCGGTGCCGTGTTGATCACCCGAACGACGCAGCCGATCGCGAGCTTCGGCCGCTTCCAGGCGATCGTCACGCTCGAAAGGAGGGTGATCAGGGGGGCCTCGCCCACCGGCGCCAGCCGATGCCGCCCGGTCGGTTCGCGAACACCGAACAGCGCGATCAGGCCACCGATGAGCACCAATCCGAGCGCCAGCCAGAGCGTTGCATACGGCCCGACCCAGGGCACGGTGTAGCTGGCGAGGAGCGAGCCCAGGGTCGGCAAGCCGCCCGTGAAGGCGAACCAGAACCAACCGACCGCCGTCCCCAGCCGGTTGGGAGGCGTGACCACCGTGATCCAGACGAGGAACCCGAACGCGAACAGGGGATAGCCGAACCCGCGCAATGCATAGAACAGGAGGATCATCGGATAGCTGTCCGAGACCACGCCGAGCAGCAGAAACCCCACCTGAAAGACGGCCCAGATGCCCAGCCCCGCCCACATGATCCGATAGGGCCCCAGAGGTCGGAGAGCGCCCCCGAGAGCCAGGCCGCGACCGCCACGGCCAGGCCGTAGGCGGTGAAGACCATCGCCACCCGATTCAGGGGGAACCCGCGCCCCAACAGGTACGGCGAGAGGTAGCCCGACTCCACGCCATCGCCGATCATGAACAGCAGCAGCCCGACATAACCCCAGAACAACGGCGCGTGGATGCCGATTCGATCGACAAATGACGGCCGCGCCCGTTCCGCGTCCTCGGTCGTGACCATCGTGGTTCTTCCCCGTTTGCCCGTTGCCGGACGCCGCGATTCGTGACCATCCTGCCGACGCTCACCGCTTGATGCCCGCCCGGAACGTCCCCCGAGGCGTTCAGGAACGGTCCCCTGCCCCGCCCCAGGCCCCTCCCGGCCCGAACAACTCGTCCATCGCCGACTCGAAGACGCCGAGCCGCATGGCGAAATCGAGCACCGTGTAGCGCCTTCTGATGTAATACGCCTGTTCATAGCTCAGGCGTAATCGCTCCCGGGAGATCCCGATCTCTTCCGGCTCGGATGGACAGCCGGCCTCGCGGAGCATTGCCCGGGCCGCTCGGAACGATTGCAGGTGCCGAATCAATCGCTCTCGAATCGCGGGCCAGCCGTCGCGAAGGCGTTCGAGCTGTGCCCGCAATTCGTCGGGGGCCGGCGATTTGGCCCGCGTCTCCTCGATCGCCTTCTCGGCGAGTTCGCCGGTCCCGAGGAGCATGCGAATCCGCTGCTCGACCTGCTCCCACAACTGGCCATCGCGCGAGCGCGGCATCGATGTCGAGCCGATCCAGGTCCCTTCGCAGGAGGACTTCGTAGAGTTCCAGCGAGGCCAGGGTGCCGATTCCGACCTTGAAGCCGTGCGAGGGGGCGGCGCCGTTGTGGGCATGGTGCTGCATGTCCCAGAGGTGACTGAACTGGTGATCGGCCCCCGAGGCGGGTCGGCTCGTCCGCGCCGCCTGCATCGCGAAGCCGCTCATCATCAGGCCGACGACCAGCCGGCGAAGGCAAGCCGGCTCGGCCCGCGCCACCCCGCCCGGTGAATCGACCCAGGACGGGAGGAAGTCCTGAACGGTGGACCAGACCGCGCGGTCGATCGGCTCCACCCCCGCGGCGTCGGCCAGGATCCAGTCGGCCCCGGCAACCCCCTTGGCGAACAGGTCGGCGTATCCCGCAGCGTTCATCCCTCGAGGGGCCTGCGCGATCACGTCGAGATCGGCCAGCACGGCCCGAGGCGCGGGGCAGTCGAACGTCTGCTTGGAACCGCGATACGTGATCGATGCGCCATAAGCGGTGTAGCCATCCATCGAGGCCGCGGTCGCGACCACCAGGTAGGGCCGGCCGAGCCGGTGGGCGACCAGCTTGGTCAGGTCGTTGATCGTCCCGGACCCCACGGCCACCGGGATGGCCCGACTCGTCGCGAGGGCCTCTTGCAGCCTCTCGACGAAGGAATGCTCGGCGTAGAGATCCGGGCCGAAGAGGAACGTCTCTTCGCAGGCATGCCCTGCGCGTCGGAAACTTTCTCGCACATCGGCCCCGGCCGCCGCGTAGGTTCGCTCATCCGCCACGATCACGGCGGGCGGGTCGCCAAAGGTCGCGGTGAACGCGCTGGCGACATCGTGGCGGATGCCGGGACCGACCGCGAGCCTTCGCGTGTCGCGGGCCGCCTGCAAGGCCCGTTCGAGGAGCGCCTCCTCCGTGACGGATGGATCGGTATTCATGAAACCCGTCTGGCGCTCCGTTGGCGGCGGGACGACGTGGTCGCCTTCGCTCATGATCGGCCCCTCGACCCCGACGCGCCCCAGATTACCAGAGCGGAGGCACAAAGACCAAGCATCGCGGAGACGGACGCGGGAACCCATTTCGAGAGCCGACGGCGCCCCCGGCCCGATCTTGCGGCCGGGGGCGTGATGTTCCGTCGTTGGCGGGTCGTCGCCTCAGGTCGCCTCGACCGCGTGGGCCGGCATGTCGGACTCGGCGGACATCCTGGTCGTCTTGCCGAGCACCAGGCAACGGCCCTCCGGCTCGCAGCGTGGGCAGGTCCCCTGCGCCGTGGCCACCATCTCGGCGTGCCGCATGGCGGCGTCGAGGGTGTCGAAGATCGGGCAGCTGGCGATCGACGAGAATTCCTCGACGACCAGTGTTGCCAACCGTTGCGGACGGCCTCGGTTGGCCGGGCGATCAGGACCTCGATGCCGCGACGGTGGAGCACATCGACCTCCTCGTCGAGGATCTCGGTCCCGGTGACGTCGAGGAACGGCACCCCGTCCAGGTCGAGGACCACGCAGCGATAGTCGCCGAGCCGGCTCAACAGGTTCCGCATGTGGAAGCCCGAGGCGAAGAACAGCGGCCCCTCGACGTCGATCATCAGCACGTTGGGGCACGTCTCGGACCTCGGCGGCCCGTTCGTCCGGGTCAGCCGGCCCGCGGGCGAGAGAGACCGGCCGGACGTTCATCTTCGACATCTCGTAGACGAAGTACAGCACCGTCACGATCATGCCGATCTGGACGCCGTCGATCAGGTCGGTCACCACGATCGCCCCGGCCGTCACCAGGAAGACGACCGCCTCGGGCCGGTTGACCCGCCAGAGCACGCGGAGCATCCGCACCTCGATCATCCGCAACGCCACCGCGGTGAGCACCCCGGCCAGGGCCGCCAGCGGGATCCGGGCCACGATGCCGCCCAGGAAGAGCATCGAGGCCAGCAGGATCAACGCGTGGACGATCGCCGAGAGGCGGCTTGGCGCCCCGGCCTGGATGTTCGTCGCCGATCGGGCGATGACCCCCGTCACCGGGATGCCCCCGAACAGCGCCGAGGCGACGTTGCCCAGCCCCTGGCCGACCAGTTCCTGATCGTTGTCCACGCGACGTCTGCTTCGCCATCGAGTCGACGACCGAGGCCGACAGCAGCGACTCGATCGACGCCAGCAGGAAGATGGTCATGGCCGCCATGACCACCTCGTTCCACTCGTACCAGGGGATCGCCGGCAGCCCCGGCACCGGGAACGACTCGCGGCAGTTCGCCCAGCAGGCTGACGCTCGTCCAGCCGAAGACCATCGGCAGCAGGCTGGCCAGCCCCACCGCGATCAGGGGCGTCGGCAGCTTGCGGGTCAGCCGAGGCAGGCCGAGCATCACGACGATCGCCGTCAGCCCGACGGCCAGGGAACGCGGGTCGGTCAGGCGAACCTGCCGAACGGTCTCCAGCAGCAACCCGATGGCGCCGCCCTCCTCGTTGTGGGACACGTCGTAGCCCAGGATCACCGAGAGCTGCGTGCAGAGGATCGTCAGGCCGATGCCCGAGAGGAACCCCGCGACCACCGGGCGGGGGATGAACTGCATGAACCGGCCCAGCCGGAAGACGCCGGCGATCGAGCTGGAACAGGCCGGCCAGTAGGGTCGCCGCGATCAGCCCGCTCATGCCGAACTTGGTGATGACCTCGTAGACCAGGAACGTCATCGCCGCCGCCGGACCGGAGACCTGGAGCCGGCAGCCGCCGAACAGCGCCACGACGATCCCGCCGACGATGGCCGTCACCAGCCCGACCTCCGGCTTGACCCCCGAGGCGTTGGCGATCGCCAGCGACAGCGGCAACGCCACCAGCGCCACCGCGACCCCGGCCAGGCCGTCACCGACGATCGTTCCGGGCCGGAACATCAGCCGCCACTCGCGGGCCAGATAACCGAACCTGGGCACGCGGGTCGAGCGTGTACCGAGCCGGCGTTTCGTCCAGGTTGTTTGTCGAACCCATCGCGCTCATCGATCCGATCTCCCTTGTGCGACGGCGGCACGCCCGCCCCGTTGCGCTCTCGGTCGAGGTCGGGCGCACGGTGCCCGAGCCCCAACATCGTGGCGCAGCCAGAACGGCGACGGCGTGGCAGCCGTGGGCCTTCTCTTCTCACCTTCAGAATGTGTGGGAAACGCCGGAAACGGCGGAGCCGACGACCCGGCACCATGATCGGGACGGACCCGGCTCGGCGCGGCGAGGTGAGATCACCAGGTCTGGGAGCGAACCCAGTAATGGAAGGCGAGCAGAACGACGAACTGGGGGATCGCTTCGTCGCGGCCCCCGGCCCAGAGATCACGACCGAGAGCGAGCCGGGTCGCGATCGTCAGCGATCGGGGCTGCTGGAACGGGGCGATTCGACGTGCCCGGGGGCGGTTGTGACGTTGCGACCGCCAGGGTGAGGAGTGGAGCGATCCCGACGCGGTGTTGCATCGCGTCTCCTCGGACGGGTTCTCTTCCTCGGAGACGGGCGCCCGACCGGCTGGCCCATGGAGCGCGCCGTGGCACGGCTTCCTCCGAGCAGCGTGAGCGGCTGCGCAAGAACGAGGAAGGCCATGAAGCTGGCGAGCCATCTCATGTGTGTGGTCGGCTGTTGCCGTGACCGGCGACCCGGGCTCACGAACGTCCTCCAGAATCTCGTCACACAACCACCAGGAGCGAGGCGCACGGTTTTCGAGGCGCCTCTCCAGAGTAACCCCGACGCCCCGACGGCACCAGACGACTTGCGAACGTCGCGACCGCGAACCCCCGGGGGCTCGCCCTCCACTTGCCATCCACTTTCCCGACTGCCCGGGTCGCATTAGAGTATCGGCTGTCGACGGTCACTTCGACCGTTCGCCATCCAGGAGAACCGTTCGATGACGCAACTGCGAATTGACTCGACAATCGCCCGGCTCGCTCTGGCCGCGGCCTGCCTGGGCCTGATCGCACCGACGCCAGGACTCCGGGCCGATGATCCCGCCGAGGAGGGGTGGGTGAACCTGGTCGACAACGACCTTTCCAACTGGGTTCAGCGGGGTGGCAAGGCCAACTACCGTGTCGAGGACGGCGAGGTTGTCGGCTCCTCGGTGCCGAACACCTCGAACTCGTTCCTCTGCACGAAGAAGGATTACTCCGACTTCATCCTGGAGGTCGATTTCAAGGTGCAGGAGGGGCTGAACTCCGGCGTGCAGGTCCGCAGCCACGCCTACGACGAGCCGAAGACCTACGAGTGGAAGGGCAAGGAGATCAAGGTCGCCGCCGACCGCGTGCACGGCTACCAGGTCGAGATCGACCCGTCGGAACGCGCCTGGTCAGGCGGCATCTACGACGAGGGTCGCCGCGGCTGGCTCGATGACCTCAAGGACAACGAGGCGGCCCGCAAGGCGTTCAAGCCCGGCGACTGGAACCACTTCCGGATCGAGTGCCGGGGCGACCACATCCAGACCTGGATCAACGGCGTCCCCGCCGCCGACCTGACCGACTCGATGACCCACTCCGGCTTCATCGCCCTTCAGGTCCACGGCGTCGGCGACCGCGAGGAACCGATGGTCGTCCGCTGGCGGAACGTCAAGCTCAAGGAGCTTTGATCTCCCGAGATGAGCAACCGGAGGCCCCCCGGACGGGTCGGCCACACGCCGACCCGTCCCCGATTCAGGCAAAACCGGTTTCCAACGCATGGGGGATGGGGCGTGGGGGCTGCCCGATCCAATCGTCTGCCCTCATTGCTCATTGCTCCTTGCTCATTGCTCATTGCTGACTTTGCGGCTTTGCGGCTTTGCGGCTTTGCGGCTTTGCGGCTTTGCGTGAGTCCTCTTCCGCCCTCATTGCTCATTGCTGTGAGTTGCCGTGAGTTGCCGTGAGTTGCTGAAGGGTGGATCGGGCCACGTCGAGGATCTCGTCCTCGGCCAGTTGTTCGGTGACAAGGACCGATCGCCCGGCGCGGAGGCGGGCAACGTCGCCGTCGCGGGCGAGGACGAACTCGCCGGTTTGCTGACCTGGCAGGGTGTCGGCGACGTCCGAACGGCACTCGTTGAGCATTGGCCTCATCTTGGCGATGGACGTGTCCTGGGTGATCTTGCCCAGGAACCACGCCCGGATGTTGTCGCGCCCCTTGTAGTCGAAATCGCCGGGGCTCTGCGTGGCCAGCAGCAGCCCGAGCCCGGCGGAGCGCGCCCGTTTGAGCAGGTTCTCCATCGGCTCCTTCGTCGGCGGCTTCCGCAGCGCGGGCAGGTACAGGTCGGCCTCGTCGAACAGCACCACGGCCTGAAGCGCCGGCGACGGCGACCGGCTCGCCCATCGAGAGAGCTCGACGAGCAGTTGCGAGACCCAGAACTGCACGTCGGGCTCGGCCCCAAGGAACCTGGTGCTGACGACGCTCAACCGCGTCTTGCCCGGCCGGGCGTGGGGGCCAAGACCGAACAACGCCTCGATCGACAGTGGCTCGCCCGTCGCGGACAGCAAGGCCCCACGGCTCAATCGGAGGACTTCCATGTCGTGAAGCAGCTTGTTGATGTGCTTGGTGTCCAAATAGCCGATCGCGTTGACGAGCGTGTCATCCTGGCTGGCGAGGTAATCGACCAGTCGGTCGAGCGTCACCGGCTCGTCCAGCCGGAGTTGGGCCAACGTCTCGATCGCCTTGCTCAGAATTACCTGTTTGGTCTGGTCGGCGCCGCTGGTGCGATAGCTCATCATGCCGGCAAGCGCCGAGGCGGCGTACTTCGCGACCTGCCCCCGTTCGATCGACTCGAACCGCCCGAGCCCGGCCGGGGCGACAGCGATCGACAGCGGCCGTCCTTGCTGACGCCCCGGCGTGTAGACGGCCACCTCAACCCGCTCGCGGAGCCGGTCCCGACGCGACGAGAGCACCGGATCGTCGATCGGCCGAGACCAGGCATCCTCCCGAGCGTATCCGCAGAGGTCCCCCTTGCGATCGACCAGGATGGCCGGGATGCCCCGCAGCAGCAGTTGCTCGACGATGTTCAGCGCCACGGTCGTCTTGCCGCTGCCCGGGCTCCCCAGGAACGCCGCGTGCCGGGTCAACTCGTCGGCCGACAGCTCGACCGCCCCGCCTCGAAACCCGTTTTCCGTCCCGACCACGATCCGCTCGGGGGCCAGGGCGTCCTCCTCGTCTTTGGGTTCCCGCCGGGCATTCGCCGCCGAGCCATTGGCCACCGCATCGGAGGATTTCGGAACCTCGTTCTCTTCTGGCTTGTGGAGAGCCTCTTCCTCGACCGCACGCTCGGGCACGGCGGATTTCAGGTCGTCGAACCGCAAGATCGTCTGGAGCGACTTGAGGTTGCTCAGCGGCCTCGACTCCTTCAACCACGTCCCGAACGCCGGGTCGCCCTCATGCGACGGCCGGAAGCTCCGCATGGCGAGCATCATCCGCCACTCGGTGTCCTCGACCACCGTCCGCCGCCCGCCATCGATCAGAAACTTGCCAAGCTGCCCGGCGATCTGCGTCTGAGGGTTGCTCGGATACGATGTCGATCGCACCAGGGCCGGCGTGATCGACCTCCCGGCGCCGCTCGCCCGTTCCACGACCTTCGACACCTGCCTGCCCAGTGATCCCCCGCGCGCCGACTTGTTACAGACCCCGATCAGGACGTGATCGACGGCATCCTCCGGGTCGTGACACTCGACAGGTACGAACCACCCATCGGCTTCCGCCTCGAAGCGGTGGCCGGTCTCGATCTCGTCCGAGCATGCGCCGATCGCCCAGGCGAGTACCTCGGCGAGGTTCTCGTCGGCGTCGGGCACGGCGGGTGCAACGGCGGAGCGATGGTCGTTCCAGAGGCGTTCGAGGTGAGTCGTGTCGATCCTGACGCCATCGTCGCCACCGGTGTCATCAAACTTGAGGAGACGGCCAGCCGCAACGCACCGTTCACGGTAATCCTGGCACCGGGCGAGGACGTCTCGTGTCCTCATGCCCGCAAGCTTCCGGACGGACTCCCGCGAGATCGGATACGTCGGCTCATCTTGATTAAACGAGGCCCCCAGCTCTTCGTACAGGAACGATAGCCTCCGGGACAGGATTTCCCGAATTTCCTCCTCCTCGCGCAGCCCTTTCAGAAGGATCGGCTTCGGGTCGGTCTCGATGCGATCCACCATCGGCCGGGTGAGGTGTTCCTTGAGCTTGTCGTAGAAGGTTTCCAGGCACGAGATGACGACGATCGCCGTCGGCAGCCGGCTGACGAGGTCGCACAACGTCGCCATCGCCCGGCGGAAGCGGGCGGGGGCCTCGTCAAGATCGTAGATGTCTTCGAGTTGATCGACGCACAGGACCAGCGGGACCGACTCCAGCGCGGCCATCAACTCGCCGAAGCGCTGGACGACGCGTTGGGGGGCGTCGTCGTATGTGCGGGGGACCAGGTCGCCGATCATCTGACGATCGCGCTGCGAGAGGTCCTCGCAGCGGAGGTACTTCAAGACGCGGCTCTTGATCCGCGGGTCATCGGCCTGGAGGTAGAGCAGGGCGCGGACCAGATCGATGTCGATGTCATCGAATCGCGGGTCCATCACGATCTGGTCGGCCAGAGCCTCGACGACCTTGGCGAGACATGGGGGTTCCAGCTCGCCGCCGCGGATCGCGTCGAGCCGATCGGTGGGCACGCCCCGAGCCCCCTCGGCGATTGCCGTCGAGAGCCGCATCAGGCCGGAGGTCTCACCACGGTTCCGGTCGTAGGGCTGGTCAAGCGAGTCGATCAGGTTGTTCAGGACGTAGCGGCCGTAGTGGCTCGTCGCCGAGGTCATTTGCATGTAGCCGCAGTATCCCTTCCCGCCCGAGTGCGTCCAGTTGCGGAAGGCCCGCATCAGGTGGGTCTTGCCGCTACCGGCCTCGCCCTGGAGCAAGAGGATGCGGCCCGGTCGACGGACCTTCGGGGTTGGCCGCTCGCTCGACGAGCCGCTGGAACATCGCGCGGGCCTCTTCGTGGATCGTCTCCACGTCGAACGGGTCGGCCTTCCAGATGTCGTTGCGGTACGCGATCGCGTGGAAGATTTCGGGGTGCTTGCGCGAGCAGAACGCCGCCACGCGGGCCTCGGTGTCCGGATCGCGGGGAACGGTCGTCGTCTCTGGAGAGGGCGGCGAACTCGTAGACATCACAGTTTTCCCCTATGAGATCCGGACGAAATGAAACGTGGCCCCGAGATAAAAGACTTCCGACTCACGCACGTCTTCCGGGTTCATCGCCTGGACCAGATCCGCCCGGCTCAGGTCGAGCAGCCGGGCGTTGTTCGCCTCGGCGAGCCGCCGCTTGAAGTCTGCCACATCCATGCCCGCGAAGTCGGGATCGTTGCGGCAAAGTCCGCCAGACGTGGGATATGAACACCTTGTTGTCGCCGAATCGGCCGGTCGTGGTCTCCCGGGCCGCCGCCTGGACGCGATGGGCGAACGTGGGGAGGTTGAGTTGCGCGGGAACCTCCCGAGCGTCGATGGTGAATGGCCGGGGCGCGATCTGCGCGGGCGGCCCCGGCGGTTCGGGCATCCCCGCCGGGCCTCGGGCCACCGGGGCCGACGGCGGGGCGGCCAGATCGTTGGTGGTTTCGGTCGAACCGGCTTCCCCGCGGTCCACCCACTGCCGCAACGCCGCATCGAACAACTCCGCCGCCCCGCTCTTGCGCGCCTCGAGCTTGCCAGCGAGCATCCGATCGACGACCGTCTTCGGATCGGCCGGGCGGGGCGTGCCCATCTCGCGGCCGTGCATGGCCGCGAGTACGTTCTTGGCGTTGAAGGGCTTGTCGGATTCGAGCCCAACCTTTTTCCAGGCCAGGGCGTCGGCCAGTTGCTTCGCCGTGGACGTCGCTTTGATCGGCAGGTTGTACTGATCTTTCAAGAGTGCGTTCTTGAACCCGGCGGATTTGGTCGTCGGGGGCACGTCGAGCAACCGGGCCAGCAGGTAGGGGGACTTGACCTTGGCCCACGTCGTTTTCTCTGGAAGCTCGTCGAGCCCCAGGAAGGCGAGGGACCGGCGTCGGCCCGCGTCGGTCGGAGCGAATCGCGCAGGCTTCGGCCTGGCCTTCTTGCCTTTGGACGGGGCCTGGGGAACGAGATCGCTCAGGCCGACGGCCTCCAGGTTTTCCAGGGCACGATCCAGCCGGCCCTCCAGTTCGGAGCCCGGCCAGCGGTGTTCGAGTAACGGGCCGAGGTCCTTCTTCAGATCGCTCGTCGTCGCCCCCTTCTCGCCGGCGACCAGCAGACGCGCCAGAACCAGGTGATCGACCGCGGAAAGATCAGACTGCGCGACCATGAGTGTCAGCCCTTGATGCTCGGATCGTTGCGGGGACGGTCGCGACGGTCGGCGACCGCCGTCAGGATGGTGTTCAGGATCTCCTCCAGAACGCGCGACCACGTCGTCCGCCAGGAACCGTAGCACCAGGAAACCGTGCCGCTGGAGTTGAAAGTCCTTGCGGCGGTCGCGACGGTAGGCGTCGGGGCCCTGGAAATGGTGATAGCCGTCGATCTCGATTGCGACCCCCGGGCCGGCCGCCAGCAGGTCGACCTCCATCGCCGACGGCCCGAAGCGGATTCCGGGGCTCGCGTTCAGCGCGAACAGCCCCGCCGTCTCGGGCAGCGAGGCCAGCCGCTCGAACAGGAACCGCTCCGCCGCGCTACGGGCCTGGTCGTTGGGGACAGCCGCCACCTTAACGGCTTCGACCGACCGGGCGGCCTCCGCGAAGGCGTCGATCAGAACGTCCGACGCACCGTCGTCGCAGAGCCGTTGGAGCGACCGTTCCAGGCGCGGCATCGCATCGACAAGCCCACCGGCACCCAGCCGCCGGCGCGCGTCACCAACACTCTGCCCGACGGCCTCCACCACCCCGGCGCGGACCAGGGCCTTGGCACGGCTCTCGGGCGCCTCGCGTTCGAAGGCGTCGCGTTCCGCCGCGCCGATCGCCAGCAGGATCGTCAGTCGAGGCCCGGCCGCCGCCAGGTCCGCCAGAGAGCGCGCGGCCGCCTCGATCCAGCGAGTTGTCTCGGGCATCGGCGCCGGAGACGCCCGTTGGACGACCAGCACGGGGGTCAACTCGGCCGGCACGAGCGACCCCAGCGCCGCGGCCACCCGTCCCCAGCTCGCCGGGGCCACGTCGTTCGCCAGGGCAACGCGCAGTCGATCGGCCAGACCAGGACGGGGACGCGGCCCGCCCGGCGCCGCGTTCTCCAGCAGCCAACGGCAGACCGTCGTGGTGTCTCCCCCCGCAACCAGGGGCGCGGCGGTATCGAGCATGAGGCAACGCTCGTGTTGCGTCATCCGCCCGAGTCGCGCGCCCAACGCTCCCGACGGTTGATCGAGCCCGCGTTCGAGCCAGGCCGCCGCATCCGAGAACAGGTCCCGTTCGCGATCCAGCCGACCGATCCAGGCCGCGACGAGGGCCGCGCCGCCGGCCTCCTCGACGAGCACCACCGGACGGCCTCGCGCGTCCCCCACCGTTGCCCGGCGCCACGGAGAGGCCCACCGGCCCGACCAAAACGGAGAGCGTCGGCATTCCGGCCGCGCGTCTCCGTTCGTGTCGATCCAAAGCATCGGCCAGGCTCGATCCGGCCGCCGCGGACAGGCTCATCTCGACATCTGGCGTCACGGCACCTCCCGCCGGGCCCCGGCGTCACACCAGCATCCATCCAGCATAGCCGCTTTGTTGAGCGAGACAAGTCACGACCCCGACCGCGTGACCGTTCGTGTCGGGGGTCGTTTGCTTGACGCCTGCCCCCCGCCCGGTAACATCTACCAGGAACGTTGAACCTGGCCCTGTGGAGAGGATGGGGAGTGACATGGCCACCGCGACCGAAACCCAACCGCCCCGGGCTCAAACGGCCATCATCCCTTACGACCTGACCGTCGATCTCTTCTCCCGGATGGTCGAACTGGACCTGATCCCGCGCGACCGCCGGGTCTTCCTCTTCAATGGAAGGCTTTACGAGAAGATGGCCAAGACCAAGGCGCATGGGTACGTCGGGGCCAGTATCACCATGTCCCTCGTGCCAAAGTTGCTGGAGGGCTGGAGCCTCTGGCCCGAGAGCACCATCGCCCTGGATCCCACCAACGCCCCGCTGCCGGACTTCGCGGTGATCCGCGGCGGCAACCCGCTGGATTTCGCCTCGCCTGAGCGTTACCCCGAACCGGCCGATGTTGGACTCTTCATCGAGATCGCCGTCACCAGCCTCCGCGACGACCTGACGACCGCCCTGGAGCAGTACGCGCGGGCCGCGATCCCGGCCTACTGGGTCATCGACGTCCTCGGCCGGCGCATCCTGGCCCACAGCGAGCCCCGGATCATCGACGGCCGGGGCGCGTATGCCCGGGTCGAAACCTACCGCCCCGGCCAGACCCTGCCCCTGGTGCTCGACGGCCGGGAGGTCGCCCGCATCCCCTTCGATGAATTGCTTCGTTGAGACGCACAAAGGAGAGCGGGAGCCGATCGTGACGCTCCGCACGGTCGAGGGCGGAAGGAGCCTTGATGACGACGTCGGAACTGCTCGCGGGCGGGCTCTCCGCCCTTTGCACCCTGTCCGCGCTGGCCTGGATCGCCGTGTTTGTGCTCGCCGGCCGGCACCGTCACCAGGTCCGCACGCTGGCGGCCCAGCCGGATGCCGAACCGTCAATCGGCTGGCCCCGGCTGGACGTGATCTTCGCGGCGCGCGACGAGGCCTCCGTCGTCGAGCCGGCGGTCCGCTCAATGCTTTCCCAGAATTATCCGAACGTGGGGTTGATCGCCGTCGACGACCGCTCAAGCGATGATACCGGCGCGATCCTGGATGCCGTCGCGGCGGAGGACTCGCGTCTGAAAGTCGTCCATGTCAAGGAGTTGCCGCCTGGATGGCTCGGGAAGACCCATGCGCTGCAACTGGCGGCCGAGACGTCGGTTGCCGACTGGCTGCTGTTCACCGACGCTGATGTCGTCTTCGCGCCGGGGGCCTTGCGACGAGCCGTCGGCTACGCCGTGGCGGGGGAGGCCGACCATGTGGTCGTGCCTCCCGAGATGCCGACCGAGACGGTCGGCGAGCGCCTGTTCCTGTCGATGTTCCTGGCGGCCTTCACATTCGGGTTCCCGTTCTGGCGGGTCGAGAACCCAGCGTACCGGACGTCTTTTGGGGTCGGGGCGTTCAACCTGGTGCGGGCCGAGCGGTTCCGCGCCATCGGCGGCTTCCAGAACCTGGCCCTGTCGGTGGACGACGACATCCGCTTGGGGGAGGCGCTGAAGGCCGCGGGAGGACGGCCCCGCGTCTTGCTCGGCGAGGGGGCCGTCACGGTGCGCTGGCAGACCGGGTTGGGCGGGATGATTCGCGGCCTGGAGAAGAATTTCTTCTCGGTGACCGGCTATCGCCTGGCGGGTGTGTTGCCGATCGTCCTGGGGTTCCTCTGGATCGGCGCTGGCCCGCATGTGGGGTTGTTCGTCGGTCCCTGGTGGGCGCGAACCGTATGCGGGCTGGGGCTCGCGACGACGGCCGCCATCGTCGGTCTGACCGGCAAACAGAACGGGATTGCCTGGTACTATGCCCTGGCAATGCCACTCGGCGCCCTGCTCCTTTCCTGGTCCCTGATCCGCTCGGCGGCCCTGGCCGTCCTCCGTCGCGGCATCCGCTGGCGCGACCACTTCTACCCGCTCCACGAGCTTCGCGCTCACGCCCGCCGACGCGATGCCTGGCTACGCGAGGTCTGGTCCTCGACCCGCTGAGCCTGGACCGCTCGCGAATCGTTTTGGGACCTATCGGACGTTCAGACACAACCCCCTGATGTTCTTGAGGTTCCGCTCAGCAAGCAGTCCCGTCCGCGAACAACACCGACAGCCAGACGATCGACCTAATCCTTTGAATAATTGAAGGTTACGCCAACAACCCGGCCCAATGAGGCCCATTCGGCGCCGAAATCGCTCCGGACGTCCTTGCTTGGCCGTTTCGCGCGACGCAATCCCTTATGAAATTAGGGGTTCGGGATCGTTTCCGAACGAAGCCAATGAGGCGTCACTCGTCGCCGATCGTCAGTGCCGTGTCGCGCAGAAAGATGTAGTTGGTGGGGGAGATGGAGATCGGGCCATTGATCCCGAAAACGGCAATCTGATACGACTTCCCCGGTTTCGGGTCGGGCAGTTCGACGATGTTCAGGGCATTGAACCCGGCGACGATCGACCCGCCGTTCTGGCCGACCTTGTAGGGCAGCTTGCCGTCGACCCAGACCTCGCCGTAGTCGTCCACCCGGGTCTGAAACCGAACCGTCTTGCCCTCAACGCCTTCGGGCAGGGTCACGTGGATCCGATACCAGGCGAAGCAGACCTTACCAGTCCCGCGCCTCTGGCCGAGGGTGGTCGGGTCGATCACCTCCCAGCCGCTGTCGTCGAAGTCGGCCTTCTCGGCATGGGGCTCGACGTCGTTCGTCACGACCTTGGTGCCGTCGGGTCCCTTGAACTCGATCTCGACGACCTTCGCGGGCAGGAATCGCCACTGGCCCTTGACGGCCGCGACGCCCTCCTTCGTCCCCAGATCGATAGTCGTCGGCTCGGCGCCGACTGTCCCGGCATGCAGGGACAGCACGGTCAAAAGCATCGTGGCGGACCTCAAAACGCGCATCATCATCATCGCCCCTCAATTTCGGCGTGACCCTGACGTCAAACAACCGGGCACCGGATCGATTTCGGGCCTCGGCCGGAGGCGACATGGTACGCCTGGAACCAGGGCCGGACAAGGAGCAAGAGGTTCCCGTCGACCCGGCCCCGAACCCGTATTCAGGGACTGGGCGAGTCTGTAGGGGTCGCTGGTTCCATCGGCTCGGAAGCGTTTGCGGGCAGGTTGGCGTCCGTCGTGTCCTCGATCGGCCCCGAGTCCGTCGCCGGTTCCGGGCGGTCATCGGGTCGTGAGGCCTCGCCCCTGGAGGCGGCGTCGGCATCGTCATCGGCCGATCGGGTCTTCAGGATCAGCCGCCCATCCCGGACCTCGATCTCCTTGAGACGCCTGAGGGCCCTCGACTTATTGCCTGTCTCGTCGAGGTCGAACCGGATCGCGGAACCGGGTTCGTTGAGTTTCTTCAGGAACTCGTCGGGAACGGGCTGGCCCTTGACCGTCAGGTCGTCGATCTGCACGCCAATCGTACCATCCGGGTTCAGCGTGGGGGTAAACGTGGCCATGCCGTTGAGGTAACGGCCTTTCAGTCCACCGAGAATGATGTTCGGCAGGCCCAGCTCTTCGAGCGGAAAGCTGAGTTGGCCTTGCATCAGATCGCCCTCGATATCCACGGCGACGCGGCCTCGCAGGTTCGGGTCACGAGCGATCAGCGCGTTGAGTTCCTCGGCCGTCAGGTTGAGGGTCGCCGCGTCACCGGCTTCGGCGGCGTCTTCAAAAGCATTCACCCGCTCCTCGATCGACTGGATTCGTGGCTCCGGCAACTTGACGACGGGAACCGGATCGGGTGCCGTGGCTGTGTATCGCTCGACCATTCGGGAGCTGAACCGATAGGCAACGACGGAGAGGATCGCCAGCAATGCCCCCACCAGAGCACCGACCACCAGAACTCCGATGCAGCCATAGAAGAGGCACCCTCGGCGGGGGCCTTCGACTCCAGGGAAGTCCGGCTTCTGGCCCGAACCCTCGTCGAAATACGGGTCATTGCCTTCACCCATGAGTCCAGGGCTCCTTCTCGCCAAGATTCAGCCGCATGAGTCACCCATCCCGAGTTTTGATGTCGCTCCTCAGGACACCCCTAGCACGGGGTTCGCTCAAATCCGACAGACCTTCGACCCGGGCAAAAGGGTCGCTTCCGGATCGGGCCGAGGTTCTCGTAGGAAGCGGAGCTCTTCCGTGAGCCGACGACCCCGAATGTCGTGATTCAGCGGACCCCGCCCCCGACCTGGATTGCCCTGGTTGGCCGGTCGCGATCCGGGAGGTTGAAGGTCGGCGCCGAGGAGTCGGCCTCATTCTCCAGGAGATCACGGAATTGGAACGCGTGGTACGGCTGTGTGGCCGCCGGTTGACCGTCGATCGACGCGTTGGCCACCCAGAGCCGACCGGTCGCGGTCTCGAAGAGCACGTTGTGGAGATTGGACTTCATCGCGACGGGCCGATCCATCAGGTGGATCGCGGATTCGGCATCGAACGTCCCGTGCCCGTCTCGCACGCGCCGGACTAGCTCCTCGTAACGATCACCCGCGGAAAGTAGCACCGCGTCGGGCACGGGATGGGGAAGTTTCGGATGCCTCTCGCCCATGCGAATGACTCCGAAAACGTTCCAGGACGCCTCCATGCCGACGGCCTGGCCGGTCTCGCCGTCGGCGACCACGTAGTAATATTCGCAGGTCCGGGGCCGATCGCGAAACACGGCGACGGCGTCCTCCAGGGCATCGGCCTCTTCCAAAGCCATCCGGACAAGGAACGCCATCGGCGTGCCGACCCAGTGGCCCAGCCCAGCCCCTCCCATCTCACCGATCGAGACCTGCTCGCGATTCATCCCAGACACGCTGCCGATGAACCCGGCATACGTCAAGTTGAGGAACGGAATTCGACCGTCCGGCTCGGCAACGATCAGCACCGCATGCTCTTGCAAGCCGCCAGTCGCAACCGTAGTCAAGCACTCGCCCGTGGTAGAGCGTCCCGTCCTTCGTTGCCGAGCCGCTCAACGCAAAGCCCGAACAATGGAAGAGTTCTGGAATGAAGTTGCAGGCAACGATCTCGTCGAGCGGCAGGCCCGAACCGTCGGCCACGCCTTGCATCTCTTCATAGTACCGTTCCGGCACGTACGGCTTCTGAGTCCGCGCGATCATCGCGATGATGGCCTTCGGGTCTGGCTTGATGCCGATCCCCACGATCTTGAACTGCAATTGATCGGCAAACTCCTTGGCTTTCACGTCCAGTAGGTAGCGAACCAGCGCTCGAATGTCCGCTTTGAGCAGGGCACCATGCTGGTAACCCATCTCGTAAGGTGACCCCTTGACGTGCAAGACGGGGTATCCGTCGATCTCTTCCAGGAACCCGTCGCCACAGCGAGCAACAGTCCTTGTCTCCGCACCGACATGGCTCGAAAGACAAGCGATGACGGCCAGAACCAGCACCGCGCCGATCGTACGATTCGCTGACCGGATCATGAGACGTTCTCCAGAATGTGCCGCGAAGACAAGGGCATCGGTTGCTCAGCGGAAGATCATAATCGGAGTGCGAATTCGCGTCGACATCCGCCTGAAGATGCAAGAGGAAGCGAACCGTGTGGCGAACGTGGGTCCGCGAGAAGTGGAGAACCGGAAACACGAACAGCCCCGTGACGGATTGAATCCGCCACGGGGCTGTTCGATTCGTGATGGCCCCGGCGATGACCGACTTTCGCGCTTGTGGCACTATCATGGGCCCGACGGGCTTAACGGCCGTGTTCGAGATGGGAACGGGTGTGGCCCCGCCGGTATGGTCGCCGGGAAGCCGACCGGCGGGCCTGTTCGGCCCGGCCGGCCGGGTGGGTTGTCTGGGGCAGCAGCGAGGCAAGGGGCCTGCGGGTAGTGGACACGATCCGAGGGATGGCCCGTCCATCCATCCGTCACGAACCGAGTGATGCGGGGCCCTGGGGATCGTGGGATCACGTGGTGGGCCGGCCCGGGACCACGACGGCGTGACGCGTCAACAGCGTCGGCGTCGGGTCGGGGTGGTCAAGCCGCTTGGCTGTTAGGACCGGTCGGCTGCGACGGTTGCCCGCCGTGCACGTCCGGCCTATCGACCTGGTGATCTTCCAGGAGCCTTCGCAGCGAGTCGCTGCTGGAAGCCTGATCTCGGAGCGGGCTTCGCGCTTAGATGCTTTCAGCGCTTATCCGATCCCGACCTGGCTACCCGGCGATGCCGCTAGCGCGACAGCCGGTACACCAGAGGTCGGTCCTCCCCAATCCTCTCGTACTAGGGGAGACCCTCCTCAAGCTTCCTCCGCCCGCGGCAGATAGGGACCGACCTGTCTCACGACGGTCTGAACCCAGCTCGCGTACCGCTTTCATCGGCGAACAGCCGAACCCTTGGGACCTTCTCCAGCCCCAGGATGCGATGAGCCGACATCGAGGTGCCAAACCTCCCCGCCGCTAGGGACGCTCGGGGGAGATCAGCCTGTTATCCCCGGAGTACCTTTTATCCGTTGAGCGACGGCCCTTCCATCCGGCACCGCCGGATCACTAACGCCGACTTTCGTCCCAGCTCGACCGATGGGTCTCGCTGTCAGGCGCCCTTAGTACGTTTGCGCTCGTGTTGCCCGATTGCCGACCGGGCCGAGGGCACCGTTGCGCTCCTCCGTTACGCTTTAGGAGGAGACCGCCCCAGTCAAACTGCCCGATGAGCACGGTCCCGACCCGGGCTTCGGATCGGTGAGGCACGACGACAATTCAGGCTGGTATTTCACCGTTGGCTCCCCCCGGACTGGCGTCCGGGGATCGCAGCCTCCCAGCTATCCTACACAGAAGTGTCGTCGGGCCAGTGCCAACCTGCAGTAAAGGTTCACGGGGTCTTTCCGTCTGACCGCGGGTACGTGGCATCTTCACCACGGCTACAGTTTCACCGGGTCCCTCGTGGAGACAGTGCTCCGGTCGTTACGCCATTCATGCAGGTCGGAACTTACCCGACAAGGAATTTCGCTACCTTAGGACCGTCATAGTTACGGCCGCCGTTTATCGGGGCTTCGGTCGGCAACTTCCCTTGCGGTAATCGCCTCCCTCAACCTACCGACACCGAGCAGGCGTCAGACTCTATACGTCCTCTTGCGAGTTGGCAGAGTCCTGTGTTTTTGGTAAACAGTCGCCGGAGCCGATTCACTGCGGCTCACTTGCGTGAGCACCCCTTGTACCGAGGGTACGGGGTCATTTTGCCGAGTTCCTTCACGAGGGTTCTCCCGAACGCCTGCGGATGCTCGCCTCGCCCACCTGTGTCGGTTTGCGGTACGGGCCGATGGATTGTCCGGACAGGGTTTTTCGTGGCCGGGGCTGCGTCGGACTTCCGGATCGAAGTGCCGTCGCCCTCGCGGGACGGGGACATCTAACGCCCCGCTCCGACTCCTCCCGGCGTCGCCTGCCATCAACCTCCCCATCGGGTGCGGGAATATTAACCCGCTGCCCATCGGCTACGCCTTTCGGCCTCACCTTAGGTCCCGACTGACCCTGGGCGGATTGACCTTCCCCAGGAAACCTCGGGCTTGCGGCGGACAGGCTTCCCACCTGTCTTATCGTTACTCGTTCCGGCATACGCACTCGCGGACGCTCCACGAGACCTTGCCGATCTCGCTTCGAGGCGGTCCGCGACGCTCCCCTACCAGTTGCTCGCCAAAAGCAAGCAAATCCGCGACTGCGGCGCGACGCTTAGTCCCCGTCATTTTCGGCGCGGGATGGCTCGACCGGTAAGCTGTTACGCACTTTTGAAATGGTGGCTGCTTCTAAGCCAACATCCCGGCTGTCTCGGCGATCCCACTTCCTTTGCCACTGAGCGTCGACTTGGGGGCCTTGGTCGGCGGTCTGGGCTGTTTCCCTCTGTCGCCTGGAGCTTATCCCCCAGGCACTGACTCCCGGACTCTGGCCCACGCGGTATTCGGAGTTGGGTTCCGGCGGGTACCCTTGGGAGGCCCCGACCGAATTCCGTCGCTCTACCCCCGCGGGGGAACATCCGAGGCTGGCCCTAAAGCCATTTCGGGGAGAACGAGCTATCTCCAGGTTTGATGAGACTTTCACTCCTCCCCACGGGTCCTCCCCCAGATTTTCAACTCTGGTGGGTTCGGTCCTCCACGGCCTGTTACGGCCGCTTCAACCTGCCCATGGGTAGGTCACCTGGTTTCGCGTCTATCGCGCCCGACAAGACGCCCTGTTCGGACTCGCTTTCGCTGGGGCTCCCCCCCTGAAGGGGTTAACCGGGCCGGGCACGATAACTCGCCGGATCATTATGCAAAAGGCACGCGGTCAGGCACGAGGCCAAGGCCTCGGCCCTCCCACCGCTCGTAGGCACGGGGTTTCAGGTTCAGTGTCCTCCCCTTGTCGGGGTTCTTCCCACCGTTCGGTCGCCCTACTGGCTTCGCTATCGGTCGCCATCGAGTACTTAGCCTTGCGGGATGGTCCCCGCCGATTCAGGCCGGGTTTCACGTGCCCGACCCTACTCGGGTACCGGCCCAGGCCCGTCGCGTCGTCGCCTACGGGACTCTCACCCGCTCTGGTGCCGCATTCCAGACGGCTTCGGCTGACGCTCCAGGTCCTGCGCGACCGGCCCCACGACCCCGCCGGGTGACCCCGGCGGTTTAGGCTGGTCCCCGTTCGCTCGCCGCTACTGAGGGAGTCGCGGTTGCTTTCTTCTCCTCCGGGTACTGAGATGTTTCAGTTCCCCGGGTCTGCGCCGGGCATCGTGGGATCGACGCGCGTTTGGCCGCTCCCCCACGCTTCTCGCAGCCTGCCACGCCCGGTCAACATGCTGATGGCGCCGAGGCATCCCCCCCGTGCCCTTAGGGGCTTGACCACGCCGACCCGACGTCGCCACGCACACGTTACCGCGCACGCCCCGACGCAAGATCGACCGAGGCCACAGCCACCCGTGAACACCACAAAACTCAACTCCGCATCCGGCCGCCGCCCGGCCCCAAACGGGCAAGGGGCGTCGGCCTGCGTTCGTGAAGATGGATGGTTCAGATGTGCCACTACCTTGGCATTGCTTCGCTGCTGCCGCCGGATTGTCAGAGAGCACCCCCGGGCACGACGCGCCCGGCACCGCCGCTGACGGTGCCGAGGCTCGTCCCGAGGCCGGCCGCCGGCCGGGGGTCGAGACAGCCCGACGGCTGTCCCGACCCGCGCCCGGCCCACCGTGACGTCGACCGATTGCGTGCGGCCGGGCCTCGTCGGGTGACGAGGGCCGACCGAATGACCACGTGTGTGCTGCGGGCCCATGAACTGGCCGAGCCGCCGCCCCACCGGGCCCCGGCGGGCGGCCCCGCCCGTCGCGACCGCACGTCGCGGCGCCGGAGCGGGCCGATGTCGGGTCGACCGAGCGAACTCGGCCGCCCTGCTTCCAGGCTTCCCTAGAAAGGAGGTGATCCAACCGCAGGTTCCCCTACGGTTACCTTGTTACGACTTAGTCCCCATCAGGAGTTTCACCTTCGGCGCCTGCCCTCGCGGGCAACAGCGACTTCGGGTGCCCCCCCCTTTGGTGGCTTGACGGGCGGTGTGTACAAGGCTCAGGTACCCATTCACCGCGGCAGTGCTGATCCGCGATTACTAGCGATTCCAACTTCACGCGGGCGGGTTGCAGCCCGCGATCCGAACTGGGGACCGGTTTTTGCGATTGGCTCCACCTTGCGGTCTTGCAACGCTCTGTCCGGCCCATTGTAGCACGTGTGCAGCCCCGGGCATAAGGGCCATGATGACTTGACGTCGTCCCCGCCTTCCTCCGGCTTAACGCCGGCGGTCCCCCTAGAGTGCCCGTCATGACACGCTGGCAACTAGGGGCAAGGGTTTCGCTCGTTACGGGACTTAACCCAACACCTCGCGGCACGAGCTGACGACAGCCATGCAGCACCTGTGCACGTTCCACCCGAAGGCGTCACCGACGTTTCCGCCGGCTAATCCGTGCATGTCAAGCCCGGGATAAGGTTCTTCGCGTAGCCTCGAATTAAGCCACATGCTCCACCGCTTGTGTGAGCCCCCGTCAATTCCTTTGAGTTTCAGCCTTGCGACCATACTCCCCAGGCGGGGCACTTGACGCTTTCGCTACGATCGCGCGCCCATCGGCGAGCACACGATCCAGTGCCCATGGTTTACGGCCAGGACTACCGGGGTATCTAATCCCGTTCGCTCCCCTGGCTTTCGCGCCTCAGCGTCAGTCGAAGTCCAGGACCCTGCTTTCGCCGTCGGCGTTCCTCCCGATCTCAACGCATTTCACCGCTCCACCGGGAGTTCCGGGTCCCCCTCCTCCACTCCAGACCGCCCGTTTCGGTGCCCCTTCCCCGGTTGAGCCGGGGGCTTTCAGCAACCGACGCGACGGTCCGCCTACGCGCGCTTTAAGCCCAGTAATTCCGAATAACGTTCGCACGGTTCGTCTTACCGCGGCTGCTGGCACGAACTTAGCCCGTGCTTCCTCCAGGGATCACTCACGGCCCGCTCTGCACGGGCCCTTGTTCCCCCTCGACAGGAGTTTACAACCCGAAGGCCTTCGTCCTCCACGCGGCGTCGCTCGGTCAGGCTTGCGCCCATTGCCGAAGATTCTCGACTGCAGCCACCCGTAGGTGTCTGGGCAGTGTCTCAGTCCCAGTGTGCCGGGCCACGCTCGCACGCCCGGTAGGCGTCAACGCCTTGGTGGGCCGTGACCCCACCAACTAGCTGATACCACGACGGCCCGTCCCAGGGCGGAATCGCACCCTTTGGCCCGAGCGAGAGGCCTCGCTCCGGCGTCGCTGGCTATTAGCCGCGGTTTCCCGCGGTTATGGCCATCCCCAGGGTAGGTTGCCGTCGCCTTACTCACCCTTCCGCCACGTCTCTTGCGAGACGTCCGACTTGCATGCCTAATCCACGCCGCCAACGTTCATTCTGAGCCAGGATCAAACCCTTCGAAAAAAGGCGAGGTCCGTCCCGAAGGACCGACCTCGGTCCTCATCCCGTACAGGTTGAGGAGAAAACTCATTGGTCGCCGCCGGCCCGACCTGGCAGTCGAGACCGGCCGCCGCGCCTGTTCCCGAAGGCCGAAGCCACCCAGAAACCGACGCCCGACCCTAATCACGCCCCGACGTCCGTCGGTGCGACGCTGCGGATCGGGGCCGCCCGCCGGAGGTCCGGTCGGGCGGCGGCTCGGCGAGCTCATGGGCCACACCACGCCCCCGAAACCAGGTTCCGGAACGGATGCGACCACAGTCACAAGCACGTAGTCGATTACGCAATCGGCCGAATTGTCAAAGAGGTTCGGTCCTACGCTCGGTTCCCTCGACCTCGACCCGGTCACGCCTCGCGGCGCCCCCGGGCGTCCGTCGTGGACCCTCGCTCGCAGGCTGGGTCCGGTTCAAATTGAACCGAAAAGGCTTGCGGAAGGTCATTGCAACCTTCCGCTACCGAAGCGTCGTGATCTCGCGGTTGTCGAAACCCGTTTCGCGTCGGCAAGAGCTATACTACAGCGACACGTCGCGAAGTCAATCAATTCGCCTGTTTTTTCGTTCCTACATCGTCTCTGAATTCGTCTAACCCTGGCTGTTTTTTAAGGTTAGGGATCTATAGAATCTCGTTTAGCCTCTCGAAATCGCGGGCGCTGGGGCAGTCCCACTGGGTTATGTCGGCTGCGGCTTGACGTTTGTCTGAAGACGCTCTTAGGATGAAGCCCTCCCCAAATTCAGCCGCTCTGGTGATGAGGATTCTACGACAATGTCGAGCCGATCGTGGCGAAGGGCTGGCTGCGCCATATTACTACTCATATTCAGCGCGTGGGGTTGCGGACGCTCTGATGTCGGCAGCCCCGAGGGTACTCAGGCCCAGTCCGTGCGTGCGGGCGGAACCGGGGTCGTGTTTGTTGGGTTTGACGCGAGCCCGCCATTGGTCGAAGCCTTGTCGGAGAGGGTGTTGCACGGAGTCGTCGTTCAGAACCCATTTCGTATGGGAGAGCTTGGGGTCAAGACTCTGGTCGATTCACTGGAGCATCGTCCGATCGAGGCAAAAATCTCGACGGGAGAGATGCTGGTGACTCCAGACAACCTGGAGAATCCCGAGATTCAGGAGCTTCTTCACCCGCCGAAGGTTGAGCACAACGTCGACGCCAGTCTCAGTGGGGCGAAGCGTAAGGCATGGCGGATCATGGTGATCCCTAAGGGGACGACTCACGAACACTGGAAGTCGGTTCACGCCGGTGCCTCGGAAGCGGCGCGTTCTCTGGGGAACGTCGAAATCATCTGGATCGGCCCGCCGACCGAATCCGATCGCCTGGAACAAATCAAGCTGGTCGAGGCCGCGGTCGCAAGCCAGGTAGATGGGATCGTCCTGGCGCCGGTCGATGCCGAGGCGCTCGTGCCGCCCGTGGAGCAGGCGATCGGGATGGGGATTCCCGTGGTCATTGTCGACTCGGCCCTGAACTCGGACAAACCAATTAGTTACATTGCGACCGACAATTACCACGGTGGCGAGCTGGCTGCGGAGCGGTTAGCCGAATTGCTTGATGGTGAGGGGTCGATCATCCTGTTGAGATACGCGGTCGGTTCCGCCGCGACCGAGGAGCGTGAGGCCGGATTCACCGACACGATTCGCAAGCACCCGAAAATTACGTATCTCTCCGACGATCAGTACGCCGGGGCAACCTCCGACAGCGCCCAGAAGGTGTCGCAGAACCTGGTGGTACGGTTTCGGGGCCGGGTCGACGGGATCTTCACCCCGAACGAATCCAGCACCTCCGGAATGCTCCGGGCGTTGCGTGATGCAGGAATGCTGAAGACGCTCGATCGATGAACGGCCCATTGCTGTCGATGTGTACGATCTCGAAAACGTTCGGTCCGACCCGGGCGCTGGAGAACGTCTCGTTCGACCTGGCCGCGGGTCAGGTCCATGCGCTGATCGGCGAGAATGGGGCAGGCAAGAGTACGCTGATGAAGATCCTCAGCGGTGCCTACCTCCCCGACTCGGGATCGATGAGCCTGGACGGCGAACCGTATGCACCCCGCAATCCGCGCGATGCACTCCGCCACGGCGTGGCGATGATTTACCAGGAACTGGCCGTCGCGCCGCATCTGAGCGTCGAGGCCAACGTCATGCTCGGCCTCGAACGCAAGGTGATGGGGCTGATTCGATGGAGAGAGCATCGCCGGATCGTGTCGGAGGCTCTGGGAATTCTGGATCATTCCGACATTCGTCCCGAAACGATCGTGGGCCGGCTAAGTGTCGGGGCACAGCAACTCGTCGAGATCGCCCGAGCGCTGGTGTCCGATGCTCGGGTGATCGTATTCGACGAGCCAACCAGTTCGCTGACCGAGCAGGACGCCGAGCGCCTGTTCGCGGTGATCGAGCGCCTCCGCAACCGCGGGCTAGGCATCGTCTATATCAGCCACTTCCTGGAGGAGGTGCAGCGAGTCGCTCAGCGTTACACAGTCCTACGCGACGGGCGTTCGGTTGCCGGCGGTCTGATGAGCGAGGTGACGCTGCCCGAGATCATCACGCACATGGTCGGGCGCGACCTGAACGAGATGTTCCCCCGAGTTCCTCACCAGCCGGGGGAACCGATCCTCACACTGAGCGGCCTATCGGGGCGGTTGCTGCCGAGAGGGGTTGATCTGTCCTTGCGGCGTGGCGAGGTGCTGGGGATCGCCGGTCTGATCGGCGCGGGGCGTACCGAACTGCTGCGGGTGATTTTCGGACTGGACGCGGTGCGGACGGGCACCGTGCGGGTCGCTGGGGTTCCGGGTGGACGTGCGAGACCAAGCCATCGGATTGCCCAGGGAATTGGCTTGCTGAGTGAGGATCGCAAGGGAGAGGGCCTGGCACTGGGACGCTCGATCGAGGACAACCTGACTCTGTCGGTGCTCGAACGGCATGCCCGATGGGGCTGGCTCGATCTGCGTCGTCGTCGGGCCGACGTGGCGAGCTGGCTGTTGTCGATGCGGGTCCGGGCTCAGGGCCCGGGTCAGTCGATCGCCGCACTTTCGGGGGGCAACCAGCAGAAGGTGGCGATCGCTCGACTCTTGCACCAGCGGGCCGATGTCTTGCTGCTGGACGAGCCGACTCGCGGGATTGACGTTGGCAGCAAGGCCGAGATTTATCGCATGATCGGTGAGCTGGCGGCCCAGGGCAAGGCGGTGTTGATGGTCAGCTCGTACTTGCCCGAACTGATGGGGATCTGTGATCGCCTGGCGGTGATGAGCCGTGGCGTGCTCAGCCCGGCACGTCCGGTCAGCGAATGGACCGAAGAACGCATCATGAACGTGGCGACCGGGGCATGAGGCCCTCCTGGTCCGCAGCACGCCTGTCCGACCCATTGACTCGGTCGGGGCGGTGCCGTACTTCGCTGGGGTCGTTTCGCCTGCTCCATGCTCAAGGGAGAGCCATCCGATGGGGGATTGCCTGCTATTCGCGGTCGGGAAAACGACCTCCTCAGGTGGTGCCGCCCCCCTCATCTCGATCGGACTCCTGGATGTTCGTCATCATTATTATCTATTTCGCCGTCGTGCTGGCGATCGGCTTCTACCTGAAGAAGTACGTCAGCACCGGCGAGGACTTCTTCCTGGCCGGACGGAAGATGACGGCGTGGATCGCCGGGCTGAGCTTCATCTCGGCCAACCTCAGCTCGCTGGAGACGATGGGGTGGTCGGCCATGGCCTACCAGTACGGGATGCTCGGGGCACATGCCTATCTGATCGGCGCGATCCCGGCGATCCTGTTCCTGGCGATCGTGATGATGCCCTTCTATTACATCTGCAAGACCCACTCGGTTCCGGGCTACCTGAAGCTCCGTTACGACGAGCGCAGCGCTAGCCTGGCCGGGATCTCGTTCGCGATGATGACGGTCCTGGTCAGCGGGGCGAGCATGTTCGCGATGGCGAAGATCCTCAACCTGCTGCTCGGCTGGAACATGAACGTGAGCATCTGGGTCGCGTCGCTGACGGTCGCGGTCTACGTGACCCTCGGCGGATTGATCTCGGCCGTGTTCAACGAGGTCCTGCAGTACTTCCTGATCTGGTTCGGCTCGCTGCTTGATCCCGATCCTGGGGCTGATCGACGCGGGCGGCTGGACGGGGATGATGGCCAAGATCCGGGAAAACGTGCCGGTGATCCACCCGACGCGTCCCGGACGCCGACTTCACCAGCCTGTGGGCAAACCTGGGCTCCTTCGACACGCAATCCGATGGGCATCGACTGGTTCGGCATGGTGTTCGGCCTGGGGCTGGCGGTGAGCTTCGGCTACTGGTGCACCGACTTCCTCCAGGTGCAGCGGGTGATCGTGGCCAAGAACCTTCGCTCGGCCCAGAACGGCACGATCATCGGCGCGATGCTGAAGATGTGCGTGCCGTTGATCGTGACCATACCCGGCCTGCTGGGCCTGGCCGTGCTGCTCGAACCGGACGGCTCGCCGATGGTCCTGGTGCCGGAAAGCGACCCGCGAGCCAACATCACGCACCATACCTATAACGACGTCCTGCCCTTGCTCATGGGCAAGTACCTCGGTCCGGGCCTGCTCGGTCTGGGCGTGACGGCGATGATCGCCGGCTTCATGTCGGGCATGGCCGGCAACGTCAGCGCCTTCGCCACCGTCTGGACCTACGACGTCTACCGCCCGCTGATCAATCGCCGGGCCTCCGACCAGCACTACCTGAACATGGGGCGGTGGTCGTCGCTGATCGGCATGCTGATCTCGATCGGCACCGCCTACGCATTGTTCTCTTTCTCGAACATCCTCGAATTCCTGCAGGTGCTGATCTTCTTCTTCATCGTGCCGCTGTTCGGCGTGGTGATTCTGGGAATGCTCTGGAAGCGGACGACGCCGACGGGCGGGTTCGTCGGCTTCCTGACGGCGATGCTCGTCTCGTTCGGGATGTGGGTCTTTGTCCATACCTTCCCCGACGGCTTCCGCCCGCAGCCTGGCGCCAGGCTCGAACCGGGCGCGGTCGTCCGAGCTCGAGCGGACAAGCGGCGACTCGGGGACGCGCAGTCGCCGGGTGACTGTCGTCCGCGGTTCCGTGCAACTGACCAACGTCCCGATCCGACCAGGGAGGCGACCGGCGAGCGAGAGGATGCTGCCGGCGACGGTGCGAGTCAAGGACCAGGAGGTTCCCGTCCGATTGCTGGCCCCGGAGGTCGTCCTGGCCGGCTCAGGGCAGGCAGACAAGTTCGGCATTGAGGGGGTGCCGGTGGAGCTTGGGCCTGGCGTCCATGTCGAAGTCGGTCCAGGAGGTGCGGTATTTTGCCCCGGCCGAGTTCAACCCCGACCATGCGAAGTTCATCGCGCGATCGGTGAAGGCCAGGCCGATGGCCGTGAACCTCTATAGCGGGTTCTGGACCTTGTTGGTCTGCGTGACCGTCACCGTCGGGGTCAGTCTGTTCACGCGACCCAAACCAGACGCCGAGTTGAAAGACCTGGTGATGGGCCTCACCGAACGGCCTGACGAGGGGCCGGTTCCCTGGTACGAGAGCCCCAGACTCTGGGCCGCGGTCGTCCTCGTGATCCTCGTGGCGATCAACATCATCTTCTGGTGAGGCGGGTCCGTTGCACGACGAGCATCAAATCCCGATCTGGTTTTTTATCGGCGTGATCGTGCTGATTTACGGTGTGCTGATCACCGCGTCCGGGCTCTACAACCTGTTGAGCCCACCTCCGCCGGAGGAGCAGGTCGCCCTCTTCTCGCTCCATGCGGACATCTGGTGGGGTGCCTTCATGGTGGTGGTGGGGCTGTTCTACGTGATCCGATTCCGGCCGGATCGGACGACGGGGCCGTGAAACGGGTGCGAGGCTGTCCGCGGGGCCAATCCATCCTCGACTCGACGCGCCGTCGGCGGTGGATCGGACCTTGTTGGAGGGAGTCTGTTGTGGGCCGGCGCTGGGGGGCTAGAATGAGCGGGCATCGGGCCGGCCATGGCGCGGTGGTCAATCCACCGATCAGGAGAGGCATGCAGTGAGCATCGAGACGGCTGGCCCTCGAAGGGTGCCTGCCCTGCGCGGAACGCTCGGGCATGTCTGGACGGTCCTCGGCCCGTTCCTGGGCCTGCTCTTGATCACGCTGCTGTTCGCCAGCCTGACCGGCGAGCCGAAACTCTTCCCCAAGGGTGATTCCCCCTGGTGGCTGCATCGCGTCGCGGGATGGGTTGCGACGCCGGAGGGCATGCTCGACTCGCCATTCCTGACGGCGTACAACTGGCGGACGATCGCCGTGCAGACCGTGGTCGTCGGGACGGCGGCCCTGGGCATGACGATCATCATGATCGCCGGAGGCATCGACCTGTCCGTCGGCTCCGCCGTGGCCCTGGTCACTGTCATCGTGGCCGTCGCGATGCGGGACCTCGGCCTGGGCATGCCGGTCGCGATGCTACTGGGCGTGGCGTTCGGTGGTCTGTGCGGGCTCTTCAATGGTGGGCTGATCGTCGCCCTGGGGGTCGTCCCCTTCATCATCACGCTGGGGACGCTGAAGGTATTCCGGGGGTTGGCCAAGTGGCTGTCCTCCAGCACGCAGGTCTACGTTCCCCGCGACTGGAAACCCTGGTGGCTCGATCGTTTGCTGGCGACCGACCCGTCACCGGACTGGCTCGTCGTGGCCCCGGGCGTCTGGGTCTTGCTCGGGCTCAGCGTGCTGACGGCGCTGCTGCTCCGCTACAGCGTTCTGGGCCGTTATGCGTATGCCATCGGCTCGAACGAGGCGACGGCCCGTCTCTGCGGCGTGAACGTCCCGCGGGTGAAGCTGGCCGTCTATGGGCTCGCCGGGTTACTGACCGGCCTGGCCGGCGTCATGCAATTCGTCTACCTACACGCGGAGGGCGACCCGGTGACCGGGGAGGGCCTCGAGTTACAGGTCATCGCCGCGGTTGTCATCGGTGGGGGGAGCCTCAGCGGGGGCGAGGGGACCGTGCTGGGCACCTTGATCGGCTGCGGAATCATGTCGGTCCTGGCCAATGGCTGTGTCCATGCCGGCATCTCGAACGCCAGTCAGGACGTCATCATCGGCGCGATCATCATCGTCGCGGTGGCGCTCGACCGCGTGAGGCGTCGCAACGAGGGCTAAGAATCGGCCCGGCGGAGCGTTCTCCATGATGAGGAACGGCGTTTGAGAGCAGGATCTCCGGCCCGATTGACGGACCTCTCCAGGGCTTCTCGATAGGCACAAGACGACTTCGCTCCGTTCTCGTGGACGCGAGCTTTCCCAGGGAGAAGACCATGACGATTCGACGGCTCGGACTGGCGGTCTGGCTGACCGCTCTGGTGGCCGGCAGCCTTGTGCTGGCGCAAGAGGATTCGGACATGATTCAAATCAGGGGGGCGGCCGGAACGATCGGCTCCATCAGCTTGAGCATGGATAACCCATTCGCGGTGGAGTCTCGAACCATCTCGGTTACGGGGACGGGCAAGGTCTCGGCCGAGCCGGACGTGGCGGACATCAACGTCGGTGTGGTCACGCAGGCCTCGACGGCGCGTGAGGCCCTCTCGGCCAACAACGAGGCGATGCGGGCGTTGATGGACACCGTCAAGGAGCGAGGCGTGGCGCCCAAGGACGTGCAGACCTCGAACATCAACATCAGCCCCCAGTACTCCCAGCCCCCGCAAGTTCAGCAAGGCCAACGTCCCCAGAATTTTCAGCCGGAAATCTACGCCTACGAGGTAACCAACACGGTGCGGATCACCGTGCGCGAGCTCTCGAAGCTGGGGGAACTGCTCGACGTGGTCGTCTCGGCCGGCGCCAACCGGATGAACGGGATTTCATTCCGCATCGAGGAATCGGCGAAGCTCCTGGACCAGTGCCGCAAGAGCGCCATGAGCGAAGCGAAGCGAAAGGCGGAGCAACTGGCCGGCGAGGCGGGGGTGGTCGTCGGGCCGCCGCTCAGCATCAGCGAACAGGGCGCCGCGCCCCCTCCCCCGCGACCCATGATGATGTACCGCGCCATGGCCGCTGAGTCGTCGGTGCCGGTCGCCTCGGGGGAACAGGAGCTGAGCCTGTCCGTTCAGGTGACCTACGAGCTGCGGATGCCGAAGTAAGCATTCAAGGCGACTCAAGAGCGGGGGTGTTGCGTGCCGATCCTTCGCATTGACAGCCCTCCCGAGCCGTACTACGATGCGGTCGCGCCCGAGGCGCCGCATCCAGTTCGACTCAGGATGGGCCGACA
Organism: uncultured Isosphaeraceae bacterium; assembly: GCA_963779675.1. Lineage (GTDB taxonomy): Bacteria > Planctomycetota > Planctomycetia > Isosphaerales > Isosphaeraceae > CAVZZM01. The sequence continues at coordinate 236,252 of CAVZZM010000003.1, read as the reverse complement.
TCGAAGTGCGTCCGCTGCGTCGCCGCAACGTCCGGGGAGATCAGGGATTTCCTCCTCCCCGTCACGGTCGTCCGCGGCCTTGTCGCCAGCGTGGGTGAACTGACGGCGCGGGACGACCGCCGCCCTACCCCCTCCTGGGAAGTGCGACCGCGCCATGCCCAACAGCTCGACCACGCTGGCCCGCCGTCCTCGCCCGACGAGAACGGTGATCCGGCCCCGAACGGTGGGAACGGGACGGGCCTTGCGTTCGGGCCGCAGTACCAATGCGGAAATCGCCCCGAAGCGGATCGCGACGAACTTTGTGGCGTTGAGCGTCGCGGAGGTCGCGTGCCGGGCCACCTCGGTCGCCGTGACGCTCTACCTGGCCCAGCGCCTGGGAACGACCGGCTTCGGCCGGATCGAGTTCGCCTTCAACGTGGTCTTCTGGCTCGTGCTGCTGGTGCGCGAAGGACTCGACGTGCTGGCGGCGCGTGAGATCGCCCGCCATCCCCGACTGGTCCGTCCTCTGGTCAACCACGTCCTGGCGATCCGGGGTTTGCTGGCCCTGACGCTCCTGATCGGCCTGATGGCCGCCGGCGGGTTGACGCTCTCCCGGCCGATGGACCGCCTGGTGCTCGGGCTCTACGGTCTGATGCTGGCGACAACCGCCCTGGGCCTCGACTTCGTGTTCCGTGGCCTGGAACGAATGGGCCTGGTCGCCGTGTCGCTGATCATTCGCACGTCTTTTTATGCGTGCGGGGTCGCGTTACTGGTCTCCGGCCCGGAGCGATTGGTTTGGGTCCCGGTCTGCCTGGTGACCGGCGAGGCGCTCGGGATCACCCTGGTCTGGGTCTGCTACGCACGTCGCTTCGGCCTGCCGCGCCCGACTCTTCGCGGCAGTCGGACTTTGGGAGTGATGCTGCGGCGGGGCCGTCCGGTCTACGTGATTCAGGTCTCGCAGGCGATCCTGGGATCGGTGGATTTGCTGATTGTGGCCATGATGAGTGGCTGGTCGAACGTGGGCCTCTACAGCGCCCCGCACCGGATGGTCACGGCGGTGCTCACCTTCGGTTTGATCTTCCAGCAAGTGGTCTTTCCCTCGCTGGCACGGTCGTGGCGCGACACCCCGGCCGAGGGTCGTCGGGCCCTGGATGCACTCGTTCGAGTTCTCGTCCTGGGATTGCTGCCAATCGCCATCGGGACGACGGTGCTGGCCGCGCCGCTCGTTCATACCCTGTTTGGGGAGTCTTATGAAGACGCCGCGACGCTGCTGGCCATCGGCATCTGGAGGGCACCGCTCCTGACGCTCGCGTTCCTGTATCAGACGACCTTGATCGCCCTGAACCGCGAATCGGCCGGTGTCCGGATGCTCCTTGTCGGCGCCGCATGCTCGGTTCCCCTAGTGGCAATGCTCCGCGTCTGGTTCGGATTGCCGGGTGCGTCGGCCGGATCGATCGTGATCGGCCTGACGTTGACCGTGGCGGGCCACTGGCGGCTATCCAGCGAGGGCCGCGGCCCGGCCTGGCACCACCACCTTGGTCGTCCCCTCGGGGCCGCCCTCGCAATGGTTCCCGCGTGCCTGTTGCTGGCCCGTGTCCACGTTCTGATCGCGGTGCTCGGCGGAGCGATCACGTACTTCCTGGCCCTGGGGGCTCTCGGTGGCCTGCGTCGCTCGGACCTCCGCACCATCCTGTGCCGTTCTTGAGATCTGGACCGACTCGTCTGGCCTATTGCCGGCGAACCTGGTAATTCTTGAGGACGAGGCCAACCTTGCAGGCCGCGACCTGGAGGCCGTCCGCCACGGAGTGCGTCGTCGCGACAGGAGGTCGCCCTTGAAATTCTGCATGGTCACGACGTTCTTCGGCGCCCACAGCTTCGGGGGCGACGCCGCGTATGTGGATCGTCTCACCCGGGCCTTGCTGCGGCGGGGGCACGAGGTCCACGTCTTCCACTGTGCCGACGCCTTCAACGCCGTGCGCGGCCGACATCCCTTGCGGCCCTACTCACCGCCGCCCGGCTTGCACATCCATACGCTTGAGAGCCACGCCGGCATCCTCTCTCCGCTGGCGACCCAGGCGACCGGCCGTCCGTACTTCAAGGCGAAGGCGCTGCGCTCGGTGATTGACGCGGTCGATACCGACGTCGTGCATTTCCACAACATCTCGCTGGTGGGTGGTCCTGGTGTTCTCCACATGGGCCGGCATGCCGTGCGGCTGATGACGGCGCACGAGCACTGGTTGATCTGTCCGATGCACCTCCTGTGGAAGTACGATCGCAAAGCGTGCGACGGGCCGGACTGCGTTCGCTGTAGCCTGGCCGGTCGCCGTCCACCCCAGGCCTGGCGCTACACCGACGCCCTGGATCGGGGGCTCCAGCAAATCGACGCTCTGGCCTTTCCGAGCCTCCACGCCCTGGAGGAGCACCGCAAACGGGGCATCGGGGCACCCATGGTCCATCTGCCCTACTTCTTGCCGGACGAGTGGTCGGGCAGCATCGAGGACGAGGAGCCGGAACCGACGGCGCGGCCTTACCTTGCCGCCGCCGGGAGGCTGGTTCGTATGAAGGGCTTCCAGCGCCTCATCCCGATCATGCGATTGCTCCCCGAGGTGGACCTCCGCATCGCCGGGACCGGCCCCTACGAGAACCATCTGCGCAACCTCGCCGCGATCTCCCCAACGTGAAATTTGAGGGTCTGCTCGGTGGAGCGGACCTGGCCCGATTGTTTCATGGGGCCCGGGCGGTCGTGGTGCCCTCACTCTTCCCGGAAACCTTCGGCTACGTCGTTCTTGAGGCCTTCGCCGTCCGGACTCCCGTGGTCGTTCATCAGGGCGGAGGGGCCTTGTACGAGGTCGGCGTCGAGAGCGGTGGCGGGCTTGGCTACGAAACGGACGGGGAACTCCTGCTGGCCCTGCGACGGATGGTCCACGACCGCGACCTTCGCGACGATCTGGCCGACCGCGGCTATGCCATCCGTACCACCGATTGGTCGGAGACGGCCCACCTCGACCGTTACTTCGACCTGATCCAGGGCGTTCGCTCCGCGAGACCGTCCTTACTGCCCCACGGCCGGCGTTCGAGACGGGCCCGTGAGGTCGTGTAGAAACGGGTCGGGTTCGACTGTTCCAGACCCTCCGGCTGGGCACCATGAGACGACATGCCGACACCTTGAGCGTGCCTCTGCTCGCCATCACGGTCCTTGTGCTGGCGGTCTTCGGTCGTCTCGTCGTCGCGCCGGGCTCGCTCCTGGTGGATGGCGACCGACCCTTCGTCGATGAAGCCGTCGACGCCGGAGACCGCACTGTCGGCAACGATCTGACGCGCATCTTCCTGCCCCAATACGTTCGGATCGCCGCCCAGGTCGCTCGCAACGGCCGTCCCTCGGCGTGGGACCCCGCCGGGTTCGGTGGGCGGCCCCTGGTCGGGAACCCCCAGGCGGGGCTCTGGTATCCGCCGGCCTGGCTGTCGTGGTGGGTTGGCTCGCCCGCGGCGCTGGGATGGATGACGGTTGCCCACCTCATCTTCGCCGGGATCGGGGCCTATCTCCTGGGACGACAGACCCGGCTCAGCCCCTTTGCCGCATTCGTTGCGGGCGGGTGCTTCGCGACATCGCCCTATCTTCTGGCGCAGGTCGGCGAAGGGCATGTTCCTCATGTCTGGGCAGCGTGCTGGTATCCCTGGGCGTTTGTCGGGTTCCTCCGTTGGCGGCGCCTTGGAGGTATTCGGGCCGCGCTCGATGCTGCCGCCACTCCTGGCCCTGGCCATGCTGACGGGGCACCCTCAGGAGGCGTATTACCTCGTGATCGTGCTGAGCGGCTGGGTGGCCGTTGCCGTAATCCATCAATTCCGTTGCGCGCGTGGAGGAACCCGTCATCCCGCGGCATCGGACGACGCCGTAACCGGGCACGCTCCCCTGTCAAAGTCGCATCAACCGATCGTCGCCTGGGGTGTCGTGATCGGCCTGACCCTGGGCCTGACCGCCGTCGAGGTCGTGCCGGTGGGGATGGCCCAGCCGTGGACGCTGCCGGCGCTTCGGTATGATCTGGGACAGGCGGGCCGCTACCACGTCGAATTGCTGAACCTGTTCCAACTCCTCAGTCCGACGGCCCTGGGCGGCCCGGCGGACTATCTCGGTCACGACAACTACTGGGAGACGGTCCTGGCCTTCGGATGGGTCGCGCTGGTGCTGGCGGTGATCGCCGCGTCCCATGCGCCCTGGCGAGACGCTGTACGGCCCTGGATCGCGCTGGCGCTGTTGACGTTCGTCTTCGCGGGCGGCAAGCGGCTGGGGTTCTTTGCGATCCTCTACGAGGTCGTGCCGGGAATGAACCGGTTCCGGGTCCCGGCGCGGTCGCTCTTCGTGACGAGCCTGGCGGTGGCCGTGCTCGCGGGCCACGGTGTCGAGACACTCAGACGCGGCTCGGCCCGGATCGACTGGAACGGCCTGTTCCGCCGCTACCGTCGGATTGCCGTTCTGATCGGGCTCGCAGTCGCCTCGGGGGCCTTCGCCGGCCGGACCACCGGTGTCGGTGTTTCTTCGTTGGAAGAGACCAGTGATGTCGGCCGCGTGCTTCTGGCGTGCGGACAGATCACGTCCGAACCCAGCTTCTGGGTGGTTCTGGGAAGTGTTGGTGTTGCGCTGGGGGTCATTCAACGCCGGCCCTGGGTGCGATCCCGGATTGCCGTCGAGCTCGGATTGCTGGCCGTGGTCGAGCTGGGAGCTCTTGGTTTTGCGAATGTGCGGGTTGCTCCGATTGAGCGGTTCGCGGGAAATGAACTCGACGGCTTTCCGCAAGCATTGCCCGTCCAGTACGTTCGACATACGCCCATTACGCTTGCGCGGCCCGAGGGTTCCTTCCGCGTCCGGGCTCAGGATGGGTTCTTTCCAGACCTCCCGGCAGTCATGAGGGGACTGGAAAAGACAAACCTTAACGATTCCTTTCAGATCACCCATGCCGCCCGCCTGTACGAGACACTTTATCCCCAGTTCGAGCCGCCCTGGCCGAAGGAGAGCGGCAACGCCGGGTTGGCGCGCTGGAACCAATTGATTCGCCGGTCGGTCCTCGACCGGATGGGCGTGGCCTACCTCGTCACCGACCGTCCCCCAACGGACCCCCTTCCCTGGCCTGTCACCGCCTCGGGAACCTGGCGAGGCAGACCGTACCTGATCTATCGGAACCCGGCCCATTTGCCCCGCGCCTACGTCGTCCCCCGTGCCGAGGTCTGCCCGGAGGGGGTCATGGTGCCGGCGATGCCGTTCGTCTCGCCGAGGCAGGCCGTGATGATGACCGCCGATCCGCTCGACGGCGTTGATGGACCCCGCCAACCCTTCCGACCCGCCTCGTACGACGCCTCCAACCCGGATCGCGTCGTTGTCCAGGTCCAGACCCGGGCGCCGGGATTGCTCGTGGTCACCGATACCTGGATGCCCGGTTGGACGGCTCGCGTCGACGGCCGGCCCGTGCCGATTCTGCGAGGAGATCGGGCCTGGCGGGTGGTGCCGCTTCGGGAGGCGGGACAGCACGAGGTCGTCCTGAGTTACCGCCCTCCTGGCCTGGCACTCGGTGGGATGATCTCCGTAACCGCGATCGGGGCCTGGCTGGTGCTGGTCGTCCGCGGGCGACGAACGGGCGTCCCGTTGGAGATGCGGCGACGTGGTTCACGACCACCCGCCGAGGTCGCGGCTGATCGCCGCAACGTCTTTACTGGATAACCGATCAGACCCAGCCGTGCCGCTTTCTCAGGAACCACTCAGCGGTCAACAGGGCGGCGAAAAGGAGCAGAAACGGCCAGTTGTCCCACAGGCGGACCTCCCTCTGAACGACCGTGTCGGTGATGTCTTCGGATTTCAGCGACCCGAGGTAGTCGCCGAGGCGCTCGGGGGTCAGCGCCTTGCCTCCGGTCATCTCGGCAAGCTGGCGAAGCAGGGCGAAGTCGGCGGAGGGGTTCTCCATCTCGCGGTCATCGCGGTAGACGATGAAGCGGGCGGAGTCGCGGCCGACCTCCTTGCCATCGCGACGGCCGATGACCGTGGCGCGATACTCGCCCGGCTCGCCGGTCGCGAAGTAATTGCCGCGCGCCTCGGTGCCCTGGTTGAACAGGTCGATGGTCTCGGACTTCGGCTCGTCTTCTGGCGCGTCGAGAGACTCGATCGTGGTCTCGTACTGGAGGTCCGTCATCGGCTCCCCCTCGGCGTCGCGCGACGTGACCGTCATGTCGAGCCGCTGGCCCACGCTGACACGCCGGCGCTCCAGGGCGAGACGAACCTCGTCGGACCCCTCGTCCTCCTTGTGTGCCAGCCAGAGAATGGCCTGGCGCCAGAACTTGCGGTGGGCGGCCAGGCTCTGCTCGCTATTGAGAATCGCGCGGGCCCAGGGCCAGGTTTCGCCGGCGAAGGCCAGCACGCGGCCTTGCGGGACCTCCTGGGCGACCATCACCGGCGGCCCGTTCGCGCCCCCGGCACGGGCGAGGATGACGGCGGAGCTTCGCGCCCGGCCCAGTTCGTTGACGCCGGGGAGCTTCGGCAAGTCGGCCCAGATCTGTTCGGTCTCCCCCGGACTGGAGCCAAGGCGCAGCACGTAGTTGTCCAGGGCGGTCAGATCGGGAACGACCTGCACGCCCCCCTCGGGCTCGAGCTGGGCATCCCCCGGATGGATCTCCGTCGGCAGGATGCCGGCGACCTCCGTCTGCGCCCAGCCGCCGGCCCCGAAGCTGGAGCGGCCCCCCAGCATCATCAGCCCCGCCCCGCGCCGGACGCACTGCACAATCAACTGTTGTTGAAGCGGCGTCAGGAACTCGGCGGGAATGTCGCCCAGGAGGATGACGTCGTATTTGCCGGGCGTTAGCTCCTCGTCGGGCAGGGCCGAGGGGTCTTCGGAAACGGGCCGTCGCAGCAGGCGTAAGGTCACCTGGATCTCCTGGGCGGCGTCGAGCGAGCGGGTGATGAACTTCTGCTCCCAGACGGTGCCCGGCCCCGCGAGGTACAGCACGGCCAGGCCGCCCGACTGGACACTGACGTAGGTGCTGATCTCGTTGTTCGTCGGGACAAGCTCGCCGTCCTTCGGCTTGACCTTCAAGGTCAGCTTCGTCTCGCCAGGGCGCTCGGGGACCCACTTCAGGTCCGTGATGGGGATGACCTCACTGGCATCTTTCGGCTTGACGGTCTTGGTGGCGACGGGGAGCTTTCCGTCCTCCACGAAGAGCTGAACCTCGATGTCCTGGTTCGGGAACCCGCGCGACACCGACAGACGCTCGGATGGTCGGCTGGTTCTTGACAAAGACGGTCGGCCCGGCGATCAGGTCGCGGGCGACGAGGTCGCGTGAGGCGTCCCCCACGTTCTCGGAACCGAACCCGACGGTGACAATCGGCACCTGCTGTGACTTGAGGCGCTGGGCGGCCAGCAGAGGCGGCGTGCCGGCGTTCGAGGTGCCGTCCGAGAGTAGTACGGTGGCCAGCAGGCGCGTGCCGGCGGTGCGCTTCAGCGACTCGTCGAGCGCAGTCCCAAGGGCCGTGGCGGGCCCGGTCGGCGGGGCGGTCTCGGTAAGCTGGAAATTGTGCAGGGCCTGGTCGAAGCGAAACGTCTTGACATCGAGCTTCGGGCCGAGCTTGCCGACGACTTTTTGAGCCTCGGCCAGTGTCTTGAGCGCGGCCTCGTAACGGCTGCGGCTATTGGCCTCGTCGGTGATCCCCATGCTCGACGACCCATCGAGCAGGAACACCATCGCGACATCTTGCTTGACCTTCTGCTTCACCAGCAGGGATGGCTTCAGCGCCGCCAGAACGCACAGCAGCACGGCCGCGATTCGCAGCCCCAGCGCCACCCAGCGCCAGCGACCGGAGGTGCCCTGGAGCCGGCGACGGTAGGCCCAGATCGTCAGTCCCAGGATGGCCAGCCCGGCCAGAACGATCAGCGGCCAGGGGGCGATCGGGTTGATCGTCGGGCTCATGACGGCCTACTTCAAGATGGAAAAAGATGGCTCAAGCGAGCGGTCGTCCGATCGGAGTGAGCCCAATGGAGACGCCGATTTCCGGACGAAGTGGCGCGATTCGTGGTCAAATTTCACAACGATGACCAATGCCCGATGACCAATGTTCAAAATGGAGCGGAGAATGACAGCCGCCGACCCCAAGTCGTCCCTCGGTCATCGGTCATCGTCCCTCGGTCATCGGTCATCGGTCATCGGTCATCGGTCATCGGTCATCAACCATCGGTTCGTGTTCCTCGGCCAACGGCCCTTCAGCACGCCGGCACCCGGTACTCTCAGGCGGTGGCGGCGCGTCGGGAGGGCTCCGGGGCCGCAGGGGTCGTGGGACGTTCTCGGTAGAACGTGTTCGCCAGGATATTCTCCGCTGTGACCAGCAACAGGATCAAGGCCATGAGCCACGGGAACAGCTCGCGGCCGATGCGGATCTTCTCCTGCACGCGCTTCAGGCCGTCCTCGGTATTGTCGGTCAGGACGTAGTTGTCCTTGCCGCCGAACAGGGTGTCCCGCTCCTTCTCGACGAGAGTTGCGAGCCGGGTCTCGGGCTCGGGGACGTTCACGGAGAAGCCGAGCGTTTCGGGCGAGCTGTCGGGACCGGAGGCCGTGACCGTCCACTGGCCGACAAGCGGCGGGGCGGTGATCAGCAGCCCGGCGCCCTGGATCGGCTCTCCCAGGCGGTCCGCCATCTCGGCGCCCGGGCCCTTGATGGTGTAGGCGGTGTAACGTCGGCTCGGGTCGATGGGGAGGGTCACGTCCTCACCGGCCTCGTAGGTGAGCCGGCGGCCGGTCATCCCGGCCAGGTACGGCACGGTGTCGTTCATCAGGGCGAAGAAGGACCAGCCGGCCAGGGGGTTCGGGAACTCGGTCCAGCTTGCCTGCCGTTCGGCCTCGGTGTTTCCCGGTCGTCGCGACAGGGCGGTCGTCCAGAGCATCACCTTCCCGGCACGCGCGCCCGGAAACACGCGCTCGAGCAGGGCCGGGGCGCCGTCCTGGTACGACAGCAAGGTACGCGACCCCTCGGCCGGGGCAACCTCACGGTACCTATCCACCGGAACGCGGGAGAGTTCGGCGAGCAGATCGCGGGTGTTGTGAGCGAACAGGGGGTGGGCGACATCGGCCCGGCCGAAGGTATAGTCGGGCGCGGCCGGGTCCTTCAACTCGGCGAGCGTCCCGGGCAAGAGCCGAGCGGCCGGGCTGATGTTCCAGGCGGTCGGATCGACCCGGTTTCCCAGACCGACGACGAGCCCCCCGCCCTGACGGACGTAGGTGTTGAGCCGGCCCCAGGACGCCTCGGGCAGTTTCGCCACGTTCGAAAGGAATATTGCGGCGTAGTCGCTCAGAGGATCGGGTTTTCCCGGCCTCGAACTGGCTGGTGGAGACCCGGTCCACCGGATACGGCCTCGGCCCGGTCGCGCGGAGTTCTCTCGGGTCAAGGGCCTCGGTGAGGAACTCGGCGTCGATCGGCACGTCGGAGACGACCAGAACACGCAGTGGGGGCTGGACGTCGAGAGTGAAGTAGCGGTGATCATTCGCTTCGAAGGAATCAGGCTCGCCCCCGAGATGAACCTCGCCTCGATGCAACCCGGGTCCCAGCTTCGGCGTGGTGAACTCGACGGTGGTCTCGCCGTCGGCGGGAAGTTTGACCGTTTCCTGGCCGCGTTTCTTGCCGTCGATGAGGAACTCGACGACTCGAGTGGTCGCGGGCCCGGTCGATCGGACAACGGCCCGGATGGGCACGGGTTCCCCCTCCGCGGTGAAGCCGAGGATCGGCCCGGCCTCGACGAGCGCCGCGTCCCGGGGCTCCGACACTCCCAGACGCACCAGGAACGTCGAGGCCCGGGGGGCCTCGCCATCGTCGGAACTGGCTTTCTTCTTCTTCTGGGCGTCGGTACTGGCCGCGGCGTCCGGCTTGCTGTTCTGCTCGTCCGTGGCGTCGTCCGTCAGGGCCCCTTCGATGACGCCGGCTCCGGTGTCCCAGGAGGAACGAGCCAGATCGGTGAAGACGTAGACCTCGCGACGAGGTTGCGCGGCGTCCTGGATTGCCTCGTAGGCTCGTGAGACGGCCTCATTCAGGGGGCGGTTGACCGGAAGGACCGCCAGGGCCTCGATGCGTGTCCGCGCGGCCCCAGGGCTCAGGGGGGCCGGAGCGATCGGGTCCGCCGAGTCGATGACGAACACGCGGCTGGCCTCATGGCTGCGGGTCAGCAAGGCCCGGGCACGCTGCTTGGCCTCGTCGAGCCGCGTTTTGTCCTGTTGTTTGTAGGACATCGACAGGCTGGTGTCGAAGACCAGGACCATCGCCGTCGGGACCTCGCGGTCCCCCAGCGTGGTCGTCGAGTTGACGCGCGGTCGCGCCAGGGCCAGGGCCATCAGCGCCAGCAGGGCCATGCGGGCCAGCAGGAGAAGCCAGTTCTTGATTCGCAGCTTTTTGCGTGACCGGCGTTGCCGTTCCTTGATCAAGCGCAGGGCCGGGAAGACGATCTTCTTGGGCGTCTGCTTCATGAAGAGGTGCAGGATCACCGGCAGCGCCGCCAGCGCCACGCCCGCCGCCAGGCCCGCGTTGATGAAGATCGATCCCATGTCACTCGTCGGGACGAAGTCCCGGTTGAAGGAGGGTATCCTGGCCCGGTGATTTTGGTCACCTCCGCAGTAGCGCGGGGATCACTCCCCGAGCCGTGCTGGAATCATACTCGTCGAAGTACACGTCGGGTCCGGGGAACCTTTGTTCGGGGTAGTCGATAATGACAAGGAACCCATCGGAGCCATTTCTCCTCCGGAAGTCCACGATCCAGGAGACGTTTTCCTTTCTTTTGTAATGCCACCGCTGCCGACAGGGGGTCGCCACATACTGCCCGAGGTCGATCCCCGGGCATTGATCCTGGAGGTGGGACGTTGCCATCCTGATAGCTTCCCCCGAAGTCATCGGCATGCAGACGGCGAAGGCTATCGCGAGGCTTGCGATGAAGCCCATCAGGGTTGGGAGCCTGAAACGTCGCATCCTTTCGGTAATCCCCGTGGTCCTCATCCCCTGGCCTGTCGGCTCAGCAGGTACTCCATCAGCGCCTTGTCGAAGGGCATGCCGGTGTGCAGGGCGACGTAATCGATGCCGGCGCCGAGACACTCCTTCCGATAGGTCTCGCGGAAGTCACCGAGGGCTTCAAGATAGTCGGCCTTGATGCCTTCGGCGTCGATATTGCGCATGATCTCGCGGGATTCGGGGTCCTCGAAGCTCAATCATGCCCTCGAAAGGAAAGAGAACCTCGGCCTCGTCGAGGATATGAAAGACGATGATGTCGTGGCCGGCGTGGCGGAGCCGGTAGAGCGCCTTCAGGACCGGGTCGGGGTCCGCGAGCAGGTCGCTGAAGATCATCACCAGGCTACGGTGCCGGAGCATGCCGGCGACCTGATGCAGGCTCTTGGCGATCTCGGTCTCGCCGGTTGGTTCGAGCTGCGCCAGCAGGGACAGGATGTTGCCGAGCTGCGACCGTTTGCTACGTGGTGCCAGGCTCTTGATGACCTTCTGATCGAACGCGATGAGCCCGACCGGGTCCTGCTGGTGAACCATCAGGTACGCCAGCGCCGCGGCCAGGCTGACGCCATACTCGAACTTCGTTAGCTCCTGCCGGAAGGTGTACCCCATCGAGCCGGAGAGGTCCATGACGAGATAGCCCGTCAGGTTCGTCTCGGCCTGGAACTTCTTGATGTAGAACCGGTCGGTCTTGGCGAAGACGTTCCAGTCGATGTCGGCGATGTTGTCGCCGGCCGTGTACTTTCGGTGCTCGGAGAACTCGACCGAGAAGCCGTGAAACGGACTGGCGTGCAGGCCGGCGAGGAACCCCTCGACAATGAACTTCGCGCGCAGGTCGAGCCGGGAGACCTGGCGAATCACCTCGGGCTTCAGAAACTTTTCCGCCGTTCCGGCCACGGTTGGACCTCCGATCTTATTGTATCGTCCGAACCAGGCCGATTGTTCGCCGCCGGGTCGCTCAAAGCACGTCCGACAGCCGGAGGACGAAGCCCGGCAGCAGGTCGCTGGTGTACTCGTCGTTCGACTTGAGGACGTGCGTCCGATAGCTTCGGGCCCCACGGGTGTGGACCGTCACGATCCCGGCGGCGCGATCGATGATCACGTACTCGCGAACGCCGAATTTGAAGTAATCTTTCCGCTTCCGAACGTCATCCCGCTCGTGAGACTCGCGACCGGGGCTGACGAATTCGAACATCAGGTCGGGCACACGATCCGGAATGCGGGTCGTCGGGGCGTCGGTCACGAGATAGACGCCGATGTCGCCGATCCGGTCGGTGCCCTCGTCGACCCGCACCCAGGACTCGGAAACGACCCGATGGACAATTTCGGGATGCTGGAGTTTGTAAGCCACGAGCCAGTCACGCCAGGGCTCGGACATATCGATGTGATCTTCGCCGGCAGGTGCCACGACAACCAGCCTCCCGTCGACCCGTTCGTACCGCCAGGGTTCCTTGAAATCCGCACTCGCGAACTCGTCCGAGGAGACGAACTTGCCCTGGTCGTCGAAGCCAAGTCTCAAAACGCGGTGATCGGTCGCCATGACGGAGAACCCTCCCGGATCGTCAGCCGCCAAGAACCTCGTCGACCGGGATCGCCAGACCGGGCAGCAACGGGCTGGTGTAAACGCTGCCGGGCCTCAAAATGCGCTTGTGATGCCCTCGTGGGCCCGGACCGTAGACGGTGATGCGTCGGCGTGGCCGATCGCTCACAACATATTCGCGAATGCCCAGACGAGAGTACTCGCGTCGCTTCTGGACATAATCCCGGGCACGCGACTCACGCCCGGGGCTGACGACCTCGATCATGAGGTCCGGGACGCGGTCGGGGACCGGCGTGGCCGGTTGCTCGGTCACGAGGTAGACGCCGATGTCGCCGATCCGGTCGGTGCCGTCGTCGACCCGTACCCAGGCGTTCGGGACGACTTGATGGACGACCTCCGGGTTCTGGATCCAGTAGACGACAAGTGGCTTCAACCAGGGACTTGTCCCGTCGATGTGCTGTTGACCCTCGGGCGACATGACGAGGAGCCTCCCACCCTCACGCTCATATTCCCAGGGATCGACGAATTCGGCATCGGCGAACTCGTCGGCGGAGACGGCGCGGCCCTGGCCATCGGGGCCAAGCCTTAAAACGCGGTGATCGGTCGCCATGATGCGTGCCTCCGTAACGATCAACCTCCGAGAAATTCCGCGACCGGGATGGCCAGGCCAGGCAATAAATCGCTGGTGTAGTCGTCGGTGGGCTTCAGAATTCGCTTTCTCCCCCCCCTCCGGCCGCGTTGCGTATAAATTGTCACTCTCTTCCGAAAGCGGTCGACGATGACGTACTCGAGGACGCCGAGCCGTTGGTACTCGAGCCGCTTCGCCACATAATCTCGCCGCCTCGACTCTCGATCGGCACTGACAATCTCAAAGACGATCTCGGGGGCCGATTGGGGCGCTCGGGCACGTCACCATCGGGAATTAGATAGACGGCGATGTCGACGATCCGGTCGGTGCCGTCATCGACCCGGATCCATGACTCGGAGACGACATCCTCGACGATCTGTGGATTGGCCAGACGGAAGGCGCCCAGGTGGTCGCGCAGGGGTTCGGAACAGTCATCGTGGTCCTTGCTGTCGGGCGACATGACGAGGAGCCTCCCACCCTCACGCTCATATTTCCAGGGAGCCACTCCGTCGGCCCCGGCGAACTCGTCCGAGGAGACGAGCTTGCCCTGGTCGTCGGGGCCGAGCGTCAAAACGCGGTGTTCGGTCGCCATGATGGAGAACCCTCCCGGATCGTCAGCCGCCAAGAACCTCGTCGACCGGGATCGCCAGACCGGGCAGCAACGGGCTGGTGTAAATGCTGCCGGGCCTCAAAATGCGCTTGCGATGCCCTCGTGGGCCCGGACCGTAGACGGTGATGCGTCGGCGTGGCCGATCGCTCACAACACATTCGCGAATGCCCAGGCGAGAGTACTCGCGTCGCTTCTGGACATAATCCCGCTCACGCGACTCACGCCCGGGGCTGACGACCTCGATCATGAGGTCCGGGACGCGGTCGGGGACCGGCGTGGCTGGTTGCTCGGTCACGAGGTAGACGCCGATGTCGCCGATCCGGTCGGTGCCGTCGTCGACCCGTACCCACGCCTGGATGACAAGCTCCTCGACGATCTCGGGATGCTCGATCCAGTAGCGGCTCAGTCGTTGTCGCCAGACCCTCGAGTCGTCGAGATGGCGTTGCCCTTCGGGAGACAAGACGATCAACCTCCCGTTTTCGCGTTCGTAGGTCCACGGTTCCATGAGGTCGGCCTCGGCGAACTCATCGGCGGAAACGGCGCGGCCCTGGTCGTCGGGGCCGAGGCTCAATACGCGATGATCGGTCGCCATGAGGAGGGCCTCCCGCCCAGTCGCTCGCACCCGTGGAGCGTCGCGCGGTTCAGGCGCCGCGGCGGTCGTACTTGGGCACGTCGGGCTCGCGGATTTCGGAGACGAGGCGCTGGATCAGACTGTCGGTGTTCTGGCCTTCGGCCTGGGCCTGAAAATTGGTGGAGATGCGGTGTCGCAGGACGGGGACGGCGACCTTGCGGATGTCGTCGAGACTGACGCTGAACCGACCGTCCATGGCGGCCATCGCCTTGCCGCCGAGGATCAGGTTCTGACCGGCGCGAGGACCGGCGCCCCAGTCGATCAGGTCCTTGACGAACTGAGGGGAGTGAGGGTCATCGGGCCGGGTGGCTCGGACCAGTCGAGCGACGTACTTGATGGCATAATCCGAGATCGGCACCGACGTGACCAGCTTTTGAAGGTTCAGGATGGCCCGGCCGGAAAGGACCTTCTTCAGCTCGGTTGTCTCGCCCTTGGTCGTCGCCCCCAGGATCTTCTCCTCCTCGTCCAGGCTCGGGTAGCCGACCCGGATGTCGAACATGAAGCGGTCGAGCTGGGCCTCGGGCAACGGGTAGGTTCCTTCTTGCTCGATCGGGTTCTGGGTGGCGATGACGAAGAACGGCTCGGGAAGGCCGCGGGTCTCCTGGCCGATGGTGACCTCGCGTTCCTGCATGGCCTGCAGGAGTGCGGCCTGGGTCTTGGGCGGGGTCCGGTTGATCTCGTCGGCCAGGATGATGTTCGAGAAGATCGGCCCCGGAACGAACCGAAAGTCGCGGCGGCCGGTCTCCGGCTCCTCGAGCACGTTGGTGCCGGTGATGTCCGAGGGCATCAGGTCGGGCGTGAACTGGATCCGCTTGAAGCCGACGTCAAGGATACGGGCCATCGAGCTGACCATCAGCGTCTTGGCCAGGCCCGGCACGCCCACCAGAAGCACGTGGCCCCGAGTGAAGATCGCCGCGAAGATCAGCTCGAGGACCTCGCGCTGGCCGATGACGGCCTTGCTCAGCTCCTCGATCATCACGTCGCGCGAATGGCGGAACTCGTCCAGCAGCTGGGTAATCCGATCGCCGGGGCTGGCCATGCGTTGGTGTCCGTCTCTCGAAAGGCTTGAGAATCTCGATCGACGGTACCGGGCCCCGACGTGGGGAGCGGGAGGAAGGGCGGATCGCCCCGGGAGGCGGCCGGTCCCACCCCCGCTTCGGCCGTCGGCGGATGTTTGGACTATTGTAGTGGCTCGACTCTCCACGATTCAAGCGTGCGGGCCTTTCGCGCAAAGATCGGGCGAACTTGCGTAATCTCCAGGCGTCGAACCCAACCCACTTCCGGTCTCGCTCGACACTCCGTGTGTTGTGTTGCCATGATTCCCCATCTCCCAACCATGGATTCTGCCTGGAGAAGTGGCACTCAACCCGGAACCGTGGTCGTCGCTTCCGTCGTTTTGCTCGCAGAAGATCGCCTCGTCCGGAGGGTTCGGTACTCCCTTTGCAACCGGGGAGGATCGCTTACCGAACCCGGGCCCCGCTCGATGACAGTCGGCAGCCCGGCCACCCGTTCCACTCCTTCCTCACCCCCTTTCGGGGAACCGGGGACGGTGCCCACGCGGCCACCTAACCCCCAGATCATCACTCTCCCGGAATGATCCCCCACATTGTTTCTTCACGGTTCTCAGCGAACCGGGCACGGAACTCATTCCTAAAGAATTCGTTCTGTTCCGTTGCCCCGCCTTTGTTGTTCTGATTCACGATCACCTGGAGATGGCGAAGGAACGTATGATGATTAGTCTGGTCCGCCTGGTTGCCTTGCCGATGGTTGTTCTTTGCATCGTCGCGGTGGGAGTTGGCCGGATGTTCCCACCCGTCGAAGGGCGGGCATTGACGGGCACGTCGGCGGTGGCCATCAATAACATCGCTTGTGGGATCCAGGACCGGGCCCCACGGTTCCTCACCGCGGGCTCGACGTCGTTGCTCCGGCTTGATTTGCCCAGGGGGGATGCGCTGGATCGGGCGAGCCTATCGCCCTGGAAGGGGCTCGATGGCCGGCACCAGGTTGTCGGCCACTGGATGAAGCATACGGGTCAGACGGGCGACCTGGCGAGCCGCGGGACCGGCATTGCTCGGTACACGTTTCCTGATGGCGAACCACTCGATCGGGTCGAGACCGAAGTCCTGCTTTCCGGACCTCCATGCTGGTTCCCCGGTACGATGGCCAGGGTCTTGTTCTCGGCGACAGACGGAAGTCTCTACCGAATGAGTTTCGAACAGCCCTCGGGAGGCTCGATCGCGGCGGAGGGCCGCGTGCCTGCGCCGGTGGCCCTCCACTGGGAGGTCGAGGGGATCTCAGAAGAGGACGTGTTCCTTGCTGACCCGATCTGGCCAGCAGGGCCGCAATTCCGCGACACGATCCTCGTGAGCCTCCGGCGAAGGGAGTTGCTTGAGGAGGGGCCGTCGAGAAGATTCCGCCACTCGGAAGTCTGGTGGCTCCGGCTGGACCCGTCGCGATCGAGAATCATCGCGGGCGGGCGCGTGACAAGGAACGGACCAGGTAACCCTGGTGAGACGTTGGCCTCCGAGATCTGCCCGACCGTCGCGATCACGCCGAACGGCGAGACTCTGCTCGGCTACCTGGCCCTTACGGAAACGGAGGCCCAGGCGCGACTCATGGTCGCTTCGATGGAGTTCGATGAGTCTGAGAGGACACCCACCAGCGCGGCACCCTGGGTGGTTGCCGAAAAGTGTTTTCTCATCACGCCGGTATTCTCGTCCAAAGGTCGCACGATTACCTGTTTGATCAAGCGAGACGACGCCATGGAGCAGACGCTTGTCGTCGAGTTCCACATCGGGGTGGACGATTCGATGCTGGCATCGCGGCGTCGGGAATCCCTCGTCACTCAACCGAGTTCCTGACCTGTTCATGCGTCCGGCGTCTCGGGGTTCGTCGTCAGGCGAGTTCCGAGAGCCGGCGCCAGGAGCCGCCCTTGACGACGGGCGGATCAAGCCATCGAGCCTTCGGCACGACCTTCGGCACGAAGCCGACAAGCTGGTCGGGCGGGACGTGCGCGGCATTCGCCAGTTTCTCGTCGATCAACGGGCTGCGCCGGCCCGCAATCGAGCCAGGACCGTCGCGTCGTCGGTCAGCAGAACGGCCTCGTCGAGCACTCCAAGCCGGAACCCCTCGCGCAGGGCGTCGGCGAACTCGTTGTAGATGTAGGCCTCGGTCGGGCTGGCCCACCAGTCGCGGTTCATCTCGGCAAACCGTCGCACGGCGTCCCGTGCCGTGGCGATGTCGGTAAAGGCAATCGTATGGTCCACGACCGTGAGCTGTTCCAGCGTCTTCGAGGCCGATTCACTCGTCGAGACGTCGCAGGCCAGGCTGTCGCGGAGGAAGTAGTCGAGCCGGTCGGCGCAGAGCCAGGGAAGCGGGCGTTCGAGCAAGGGATAGATCGAGTCGTCGTAGAAATCCTCGGGGGCGAAGCCCAAGACGCGCAATGGGCCTTCCAGGTCGGGGTTGTGCAGGAGGCGCGGCTTAAGCGTCTCGTGATGGTCCTGCTCCTCCGAGTTGTAAACAAAGTCCACGGCGTGCGAGAACGCCGTGTGCGAGATGTCGTGCAGCAGGCCGGCTACCAGCTCTCGACGGTCGGCGCCGAGACGTTGCAGCAGGAGGTAGACCCCCAGGCTGTGCTCGCGTCGCGTCACCGTCTTGAAGGGATGGGCCAGCGCGGAGGGCCCGCCTGTCGGATGCCTTCGAGACGGCAAAAGGTCGGGCCGGAGATCAGGGCCAACACGTCCGGGTCGTCGATCCTCACGTCGCCATAGACCCGGTCGTTCCAGCGCAGCTCGCCCACGGGCGGCCCTCCGTCACACGCTCCAGGCCGCCGCTCTCGGCGTACCCACCTCGATGTCTTTTGATGATCGGGCGAACAGCTCCGATTTTCAAGCCCCGTTTCGAGGGATCTGCGCCGGTTTCAACGGTTGTTCGGGAGGGGCGCCCTATTGTCGAGAGGGGTGGCCTTCGGATAGTCTGAGCCGATCCGTCCGGGCGAGAAACGGCGCGGTCCGCCCGCGACCATTCGCCGTCGTGGCATCGGTCGTTCCCCAACGCGACCTGTACGAACCCGATCCACGCGACGATGCCGACGTTCGACTTCGAGGGCTACCAGGACGAGGCGCTGTCCTTCTGGCGTCGGCGCGTGGTTCGCCGGATGACCGCCGGCTTCGCCGGGCTGCTCGTCGTGATCCTCTATGGCTGGCTCGGCTACGTCTGGCTCGGCTGGTCGCCGTCCGACTCCCTGTACATGGTGGCGATCACCGTTTCCACGGTCGGCTTCACGGAGGTGCAGCCGCTGGAATCCGGCGCCGAACGTTTCCATACCATGAGCATCATCGCCTTCGGGACGCTGGCGGTGGCCTACACCGTGGGCAATTTCCTGGCGTTTTTGACCGAGGTCGACCTCCAGCAGTTTCTGGGGCATCAACGCGTGCGACGGCGGATCGAGGAACTCAACGGTCACACGATCGTCACCGGCTACGGTCGCATGGGCAGCCTGCTCTGCACCGAGATGACCGCCACCAGCCAGCCGTTCGTACTCATCGAGCGCGACCCTGGCCGCATCGCGGAACTCGAGCGACAGGGAATCCTTTACATCATCGGTGACGCGACCGAGGAAGAGGTCCTGGAAGCGGCCGGACTGCTGCGGGCGAGGGCGTTGGTGACGACCGTGCCCTCCGATGCCGACAATCTGTTCATCACCCTGACGGCCCGGCAGATGGCGCCGAAGGTGCTGATCGTGGCGCGGGCCGAGATGCCCAGCACGATGAAGAAGCTGAAACAGGCCGGCGCCAATCACATCGTGCAACCGGCCACCATCGGCGCGAAGCGAATCATCTCGTTGTTGACGAACCCGATGGCCGTTCAGTTCACCGAGTTGGTCACCGCGCGTTCGAGCCTGGCCATCGAGATGGAGGAAGTCCCGGTGGTCGTTGGCGGTCCCCTGTCCGGTTTGACGCTACGCAACGCCGACATCGGCCGCCGGACCGGAACCATGGTCATCGCTGTCAAGCGTGCCGATGGCCGCGTCGAGTTCCCCCCCACCGGTGACGAGCCGTTCGCCCCCGGCGATATCGTCGTTCTGCTCGGTCGACGCGCCAACCTCGATCAATTCCGCGCGCTGTTCCAGACCTGACCGACCATCGAGGGACGGAGGGCGAACCTTCGGCCTGGTGCTCGTGTCGGTCATCTTCAGGAAATGAGGGCGCGAACCGTTCCCGTCAGGACCGAGCGGGGAGGCGGCGATGGCATCGAACAAGCATCGGCGTAAACAGGCGGCCCTTGATCGCAAACAACGTCTCGGCGGCATCGGAACCGGCGCCCAGCCGGGCCGCCATCGCGATGGCGACCGCCGACGTCGCCACGTCGGCGGCATGGTCCGTGATGCTCTGGCCCGCAAGCAAGCCGTGCGCGACTGGACCATCGACTCCGACCTGCCCCTTGATCGGCCGCTCGACTGAGGTGATCATCCGAGAACCGGCCGCTGTCCGACGTGCCTGGGCGGGCGCGTCGGACTGGCCATTTCCGGTCGAGGCGGTGTTGCCATGCGACGGCCAAGGTTCCGTCTGGGGACGTTGATGATCCTTATCGCGGTGGCGGCGGTCCCGCCGGCCTTGTGGCTGAATCGAGAACGCGCGCGAAAGCGGGCCTATCTCATGAGACACGCGATGATCGCAGCGGCCGAACGCGGCGACGTCGCCACGGTGCGGGCGCTTTTGGAGCAGGGCGCGGACGTCGATTCGATCACCAATGGCCGGTTCCCCTGGACACCGCTGATGGAGGCGGCCTTCCGAGGTCATGACGGGGTCGCCCGGCTCGTGCTGAATCACGGCGCGAACGTCAACCACGAGGACCACGACGCCTTCACCGCGATCACTCTCGCGGCCGGCGAGGGGCACTGGGAAATCGCCCGGATGATCGCTGCCGCCGGGGGCGACGTGCGCCACGACGATGGTTACGGTCAGTCGGCCATCTATTACGCCGAGCAGACCGGACGGCCCGAACTCGTGGCGGAACTGCTCGAACTGGCCGGCCCCGATCCCGACGCCCTTTCGGAGTGAGATGAGCGATGGAGCCAACAGGCAACGACCGACAGAGGGGCACGTTGCTGGGTCTGGCCATCGGGGATGCCCTGGGGGCGGCCGTGGAGTTCCAACCTCCCGGATCGTTCCCTCCCGTCACGGGCTATCGCGCGGGTGGGCCGCACGGCCTGGGCCCGGGTGAGTGGACCGACGACACCAGCATGGCCCTGGCCCTGGCCGACAGCATCGCCGAGGCCGGCTGGGACCTCGACGACCAGGCCCGCCGCTACCTCGACTGGTGGAAGACCGGGGCCTACTCGGTCAACGGCCGTTGCTTCGACATCGGCCATACGACCGCGCAAGCCCTCGCTCGCTACCGGGAGAACGGGAACGCCCGACAGTCCGGCGACCGTTCGTCGCGGGCCAGTGGCAACGGGTCAATCATGCGGCTGGCACCCGTACCAATCGGGTTCCACCGTCAGTTCCCGGACCAGCTCGACACGCTGATCGAACGCGCCATCGAGTCCAGCCTGCCGACCCACGCCAGCCCGCAATGCCTATCCGCCTGCGCCTGCCTCACCGTCATCCTGTGCGGATTGGCCCACGGGATTCCACGCGAGGAGGTCCTCGATCCCGACTGGAGGCCACTGCGACGGGTCGGCGAAATCCAGGAGCTTCATCCGGAGGTCGCGGACGTCCTGTCAGGCCGCTTCCGCCGATCGCAACCGCCGGAGATCGTCGGCTCGGGATACGTGGTACGCTCCCTGGAGGCCGCCCTGTGGGCGTTTCACGACGCCCCCGACTTCCGTCGCGCCGTGCTCCGCGCCGTCAATCTCGGCGACGATGCCGACACCACCGGCGCCGTCTGCGGCCAGCTCGCCGGGGCGTGCTGGGGCGAGTCGGGCATTCCCTCCGAATGGCTCGACGGCCTTGCCGGGCGGCACCAGATCGAGCACGCACTGGCCGGGCTGCTGGCTTGACGCATCGCGCAGGGAACCAACCGGGGCCATGCATGGCCCCGGTTGGTCGGTGTCGATCGTTGTCGGAAGGTCGCCGTCGCGTCTCAGCGCTTGGAGAACTGGAAGCTGCGGCGGGCCTTCTTGTGGCCGTACTTCTTGCGCTCGACCATCCGGGCGTCTCGGGTGAGGAAGCCGCCGTCGCGAAGGGCCGACTCCTGGTCGGGTCGGAACTCCTTCAAGGCGCGGCCGATGCCGAGAACCACGGCGCCGGACTGGGCGCTCTTGCCGCTGCCGTCGGATGTTGACGAAGACGTCCACCCGGCCGGCCATGTCGGTGGCCCGGAGCAGGGGCGCGGACATCGTTGCGCTGGGTTTCGGTCTCGAAGTACTCGTCGACCGCCTTGCCGTTGACCTGGAACTGGCCGGTGCCCTCGCGGATGCGAACGCGAGCGACGGCCGTCTTGCGGCGGCCAGTTCCCCAGGTGTAAGGCGACGCTTGCGTGGCCGTGGACATCGCTGGTTACGATCCTCTCACTGGGGGGTCGGGTGCGAAATCCCAGGACTGACCGACGTCGCGGCCGGTCCATTGGGAGGATGGTCCGTCATTGAATCCAGACAGGCGGCACGCCCGCCGGGGCACCATCGCCCGGCCGGCTCACTCGCCCTGGGACTTCTCCTCGCCCTGGCTGCCCGTGTCGGCCGGGGGCGGGGCCGATTCGACAACCGGCGCGGTCTCGGCCACGGCCTCGGCCTGGGTTTCGATGGCGGTCTGAGTCTCGGCCGGCGATGCGGGCTCGGCCTGGGTCTCGGTCGACAGCGGCGTCCGGGGCCGCGGTGGTTTCCTCGACCTTCGGCCTCGCGTGACTTCCGGGCCTTCGGCTTCGGCGGGCTGGGCTTCGGGGCGATGAGGATGCCGGAGGCGGTGGGCCGGCCGTTGAGGGCGTCGAGCGGGATCGGCTGCTGGGACTGGTGGGTGTGGTCCGGACCCACGACCAGCTTCAGCTTGTCCAGCATGTGGCGGCCGATCTTGTTCTTCGGCATCATCCGGCGGATGGCCTCGTAGAGGATCCGCTCGGGATGGCGCTGGTGGAGCCGCCAGGCCGGCTCCTCCTTCTGGCCGCCCGGATAACCGCTGTACCGCTGATAGACCTTCTGGTTCCACTTGTCGCCGGTGAAGACGACCTTCTCGACGTTGACGACGATGACATAGTCGCCGGTGTCAATATGCGGAGTGTAGGTTGGCCGATGCTTGCCCATCAGGATCGGTGCGATCTGGGCCGCCAGCCGCCCGACCACCTGATCTTTGGCGTCGATGACGTACCACTGACGGTTGAGCTGACCCGCCTTCGCCTGGAAACACTTCGTCGACAACATGAGTGTGAGCCTGTCCGTACGTTCGAAACGAAATCCGGCGCGGCGGGCGCCAGCGGTTCCTGATTCAGCGTGGCGAAACGCCCATCGTATCGTCTGAAGTGGGCACGTCAAGATCGTTTGTGAGTCAAATGGGCAGCCGCGCCGCCGTCCTCATCGGTCAATCAAGTCGGTCCGCGAGGAACCTGGTTTGCCGCGCAGCGCGCTGATCGGCGCGCAGGCCGGGCAGGACGACACGAAGGCTACGGGGCAGGACGCGGACCTCAAACGAGCGGCCGGTGACGGGGTCGCCGTCGATGGTCAGGTGGATCGTCTCGGCGGATTCGAGTCGGAACCGGGCCAGCTTGCGATAGAAGATGTGCGTATTGTTCGGGTGGTCGGGATCACGCCACTCGGCGATGAGGGCGGGAAACTCGGCGACGGGGGTCTCGCGGACGATCATCAGATCGAGGTGGCCGTCGTCCAGGACTGCCTTCGGGGCAACCTGATAGCCGCCCCCGGCCTGACAGCCGTTGGCGATCGCGGCGAAGTACAGGGCGCAACTCCTCAGCGGGGCCATCGTCGGTGAAGAGTCGAAGTGGTGAGCCGGTGCCAGGTTCGCCACCGACAGCAGGGCCTGGATCGAATACGCCGCTCCGCCGAGCGCCTGCTTCATGGGGTCGGGGGTGTCGGCCGTCACCTCGGCCCCGAAGCCGAGGCTGACGACGTTCAGGAACATCCGGTCGTTGATCCGGCCGACGTCGATCGGCGAGGCAGGTGCCTCCAGGGCGGTCCGGATCGCGGCGCCCGGGTCGTCGGGCGGAATGCCGCAGCCGCGGGCAAAATCATTCGCCGTGCCCATCGGCAAGATCCCCAGCGCGGTTGCCGGTGTTTCGCTGTCCTGGAACAGGCCGTTGACCACCTCGTTGATCGTTCCGTCACCGCCGAGGGCGACAACCCGCGCGATCCCTTCCCGGGCCGCCTCCGCGGCAAACCGCGCGGCCTCGCCGGCCTCCCGGGTGATCCGTTCTTCAAGACGGTGGCCCTCGGTTCGCATCTGCTCGATGGCCTGTCGAATGGCGGGATCGTCGGCGAACTTGCCGTTGAGAACGAGCCGGACGGCGTCTCGGTTCATGGTCGGTTGATCCGTGGGCCTCGCCGTGTCAGGATGAGCCGGCGACCATTTTCTTCATATCCCAACGCGTCTGTCGGTTGGTGACGCCGTGCCGGGTGCGCGAATCAGGCCCAGCTCTCGGCCCGTGATTCGCCGGGTGTGATCGTTCTGGAGACAAACTCGAATCCGTTCCGCTGCCCGGGCCCCTTGCCGGGTTGGCGTCGCCACCGTTTTCGGAGTTGCAGCATGAATCATACCGAACTTTGGAAACACCGTTTGCTGAATCGTCGTCTCTGGGCTGTCATGTTCGTTTGCGGTTGCCTGGCCACCATGGTGGGCGGGGTGGTCGCACAAGACACGACGCAAACCCGTCCCGTTGAGACGGAACCGACCGAATCGACCCGTTGGAACGACCCCGAGTACCTTCACTGGCTCGAGGAGCGGTCGATGCTGTATCAGGCGGGCATCCTGGCCCGCCCGGTCTCCGGCATCGGTGCGCCCTGGCAAAGACGCTATGGGGAGCCACAACCGCGTGCCGTGGTTGAGGACGCTTCGGTCTGGGTTCTCGGCTATCCGGGCGCCGTGATTGCTCCAACCGGAACATCCGTCATCGCCGCCTGGGCGAAGCCGGAACTCTGGGAGGTCTTCCAGGAACTCGGCATCGACCTGCTGCATACCGGACCAGTCAAGCGTGCCGGGGGGATTCGCGGGTACGACCACACGCCGACCGTCGACGGCTGGTTCGATCGGATCTCGCTGGAGATCGACCCCGAACTCGGCACCGAGCAGGAATACCGCCGCATGGTCGAGATCGCCGCCGAGCACGGCGGGCAGGTCGCCGGCGATCTCGTCCCGCTGCATACCGGCCTCGGGGCCGACTTCCGGCTCGCTGAGCGCAATTACAAGAACTATCCGGGCATGTACACGATGGTCGAGGTTCGTCCGGAGCACTGGGGGCTCTTGCCTCACGTCGAGGGGGAATGGCTGGCGGCGCCGGTGTCGAAGGACGCCGCGGCAAAGCTCATGGAGAACGGTTACATTCCCGGCATCATCAACGTGGCCGACGCCGCCCCCGAGGCGCGGAACCTCTCGGGCTGGGACGCCACCGGCGCGATCCCCGGTGCGGATGGCAAGGTTCGCCGCTGGGTCTACCTGCACTACTTCAAGCCGGGCCAGCCGACCTTGAACTGGCTCGATCCGTCGATGGCCGCCCAGAGGGCGATCAGTGGCGACCTGGTCCGCACGATCCGCGATCTCGGCGCGAAGGTGGTGCGGCTGGACGCGGTTCCCTTCCTCGGCATCGAACCCCGGCCTGGACAACTTCTGGCCTGGCACTACCAGCACCCGCTGGCCGTCCAGGGGACCGAGATGCTCGCCATGATGACTCGCAAGCTGGGTGGTTGGAGCTTCCAGGAGTTGAACGTCCCACTCGTCGAATTGAAGACGTACAACGAACACGGCCCCGACCTCTCCTACGACTTCGTGACCCGCACCCAGGTTCTCCACGCCCTGCTGGTCGGTGACGCCTACCTGTTGCGGCAGGCGTTCGGCTTCCTGCTGGAATCGGGGTTGCAGCCGGTCCAGTTCGTCCACGACCTCCAGAACCACGACGAGATCACCTATCAACTCGTCGAGCTGGACTACCGGGGCGACGATCCGTTCCACGTCGACGGCAAGGAGGTCTTTGGCCGACAGCTCCGCGAGCAGGTTCTGGATCAAATGCGGCGGCGGGCCGGCTCGATGCCGTACAACAAGCTCTACCGGCCGGAGGAGGACGGGGTCGCCACGACCTTCGCCGGGTTCATCGCCTCGGCGCTGGAGATCGACGACCCGTACCACGCCACGCCCGATCAGGTGGCCGAGATCATCAGGGGGCATCGTCTCCTGGCGCATGCCAACGCGATGCAGCCGGGGGTCTTCAGCCTGTCGAGCTGGGACCTGGTCGGTGCCCTGCCCCTGCACGCCGAGCAGGTGGCCGGGCGGACCGACGATGGCGACTGGCGCTGGGTGAACCGCGGCGGGGTCGATCTGCTCGGCGACAACCCCGACGCCACGGAGTCGACCTGGGGCCTTCCCCGCGCCCGGGCCCTCTACGGTCCTGTTCCGCAACAACTCGACGATCCCGAATCCTTCGCCTCGGGCCTGAAGCGGATGCTTGCGGCGCGCAAGGAGTACCAGATCCACCTGGGAGAGTTGATCGCCGTTCCCGAACCCGACCACGACGCGCTGTGCCTGCTGGTCCTGGCCCTGCCCGGCACGCCCCGTTACGCGATCACGGCGCTGAATTTCGGTCGCGAACCCGTGACGGAGCCCATCGATCTCCACTCCATTGACCGTCTCCCGGCAAAGCAGCTCGAAGGCCGAACGGTTTCCGAAGCCGTATCGGGGCACGACGAGGGCACGATCTCCGACCAGGGCCGCCTGACAGTCACCCTGGGGCCGTGGGAGGGCAAAACATTGATCCTTGAACCGCGTTGAGTCGGGTGGGCCGGCCCAGCGGGATAAAACCAGGGAGCGGGCCCTGTTGCGATCCGCTTCACACCGTCTGAGGGGCGCGGACCGGTGGGGTCGCCCCGGTCGGGGGCGTTTCCAGGAACATCCGGAGGCCATTGAGGACGACCAGCAGCGTGCTCCCCTCGTGGCCGACGACGCCGAGCCACAGCGGCAGGCCGAAGAAGGATGAGAGGATCAGGACGCCGATCATCCCGAAGGCAATCGTCATGTTCTGGGCGATCCGGCGCCGGGCGCAGCGGCCGATCCAGATGGCGGTCGGCAGCGCGAACAGGTCGTCACGCATCAGAACGACGTCGGCGACTTCCAGGGCCACGTCGGTACCGGCGGCCCCCATGGCGATGCCGATGTCGGCGGCGGCCAGCGCGGGGGCGTCGTTGATCCCGTCGCCGACCATCGCAACGATCTGATCGCCCTGGCGGAGTCGTCGGATGACGGCCACCTTCTCATCGGGCAGCATGTCGGCGTACACGTCGTCGGCCCCGACCTGATCGGCGACAGCGTGGGCCACGCGGGCATTGTCCCCCGTCAGGATGACGATCCGACGGATGCCGAGTCGTTTCAGGGTCGCCAGGCGCTTCAGAGGCCCCCGGACGCGGCTGGTCGGCCATGGCGATCACGCCCCCGGTGGCGTCGGGCTCGATGACGACCATCAGCGCCGTCTTGCCCTCGCCGCGGAGCCGCGTCGAGGCCTCGATGACCCCGGCCGGCACTGTCATGTCATGGGCGTGAAAGAGGCCCTCGCGGCCGACGCCGACCCAGCGGCCACCGATCCGGCCGTGCACCCCCTTGCCGGCATGCGCGTGAAAGTCGTCGATGGAGTCGTCGATCGGCGGCTCGACACCGCGGCGGGCGGCCTCGTCGAGAATCGCCGCGGCCAGATGGTGCTCGCTGCGCCGCTCGATGGCCGCCGCGAGGCTCAGCAGGATCTCCGGAGGCAAGCCGTCCAGGGCCCAGACGTCGGTGACTTGCGGCGAGCCGGGGGTGATCGTGCCTGTCTTGTCGAAGGCGACGACATCGATCCGGCCGAGCGTTTCCAGGTGCGCGCCCCCCTTCATCAGCACGCCCAGCCGGGCGGCGCGGGCGATCGCCGAGAGCACGACCGCCGGGCCGCCGATGACCACCGCGCAGGGCGAGGCCACGACAAGCAGGACCATGGCGTGGTAGAACGCATCGCCGGCACCTTCCCCACGCAGGAAGTAAGTCGCCGCGAAGACGAACGCCGAGGCGAGCAGGACGCCGGCGACGTAGGGCCCCTGCCATCCCTCGACGAACCGCTGCGTCGGGGCCTTCTCGGCCTGGGCCTCGTGGACCATCCGGACGATCCGCTCGAGCGTCGTGTCGGCCACCGCCCGGGTCATCGTCACCAGGACGCTGCCCCGGCCGTTGATCGTGCCGGCGAAGATCGTCGCGCCGGGCTCCTTGAGGACCGGCGTGCTCTCGCCGGTCAGGGTTGCCTCGTCGGCCCAGGTTTCCCCCTCGACGACCTCACCGTCGACCGGGAACCGCTCGCCGGGCCGGACCCGCACCACGTCGCCGAGCCGCAGGGCCTCGATCGGCACCCGAGACTCGCTCGCCGTCGCGCACCAGGCTCGCCTCTCGGGGGCGGAGCTGGATCAGCGCATCGATGGACCGGGTGGTCCGGTACAGAGCGTAGGCTTCCAGCGTGTTGCTCAGCGAGAAGAGGAACAGCAGGATCGCCCCCTCGACCCAGTCTCCCAGGATGGCCGCGCCGATGGCCGCCAGGATCATCAGCAGGTCGATGCTCAGCCGGAGCCGCAGCAGGGACGCGATGGCCACGAAAGTCGCCGCGATCCCGCCGGCGATGTACGCCAGGACGAACAGGCCGACGGACAGCGGCCCACCGCCGATCAGCCATCCGGCCAGGGCAAAACCAGCGCATAGGAGCGTCGCCAACGCCATCCCCAGCGGAGGCGACTCGGATCCCATGGGGTTCGATTCGGGCGTTTTGGAGAGCACGTCGTTCTCGGGCGGGGCGGCCAGGTTCGTCATGGGAGGGCCTCGTGGTCTGTTCCGCAACATTATGCCGCCGGAGGCACCGGGACGCGAGATCCCCGATCGAACCAACTCCCCGGATGGAACGAAGGACAGGCAGGTTCCTCGGTTCCATCTCCGGGTTTTCGGACGCCGGGACCGCCCCTGTCACGGACCGGATGACCCACGCTGCATGGATGGGCTCGATTTCCAGACCATGCTCCTCTTACGATGAACGCATGTCCGAACTTCTGCGACCCCGAATTCCGACATTTGTCGGGAGTTTCTTTCGCCCGGATGGCCTCGGGGTGCTATAATCGTTCGAATGGACGACGGACGACCACCGCGAGAGCGACGACGAGGGAGCCCGCACCATGGCTTCAGGCTCGCACGTGCACGGCAAGCTGCTCGACTACGAGCAGTACATCGACCACCAGCTGGCCCAGGCCCGTTCCCGGATCAAGATGACCGACGTGCTGACGTCGCTGGTGATCCTGGTGGCGCGGTGTTCCTCGGGGCGCTTGTTCGTGGAGGTGGTTCTCGACCACCTGTTCGGCCTGCCGTTGCTGCTGCGCCAGTTCATCCTGGTGCTGGGCCTGGGGCGGGACTGACCTTCGCGGTGATGCGGATCGCGCGGCCGATCCGGTGCGACAGGTCAACGCCCTGTACGCCGCCCGGACGATCGAGCAGACCGACCCCGAACTTCAAGAACAGCCTGCTGAGCTACCTGGAGCTGCGCCGGCATCGCGCCGAGCTGCCGAAGGCGGCGCTGGCGGCGGTCGAGGCCAAGCGCGGTCCAGGACCTCTCGCGGGTCGAGATCGAGACGGTGGTCAATCAGAACCGACTGGTGCGGATGGTCTACGTCCTGTGCGCGGTGATCGTGCTGTTCTGCCTGTATGCCTGGATCACGCCGAAGAGCATTCTCGACTCCACCCGCCGCGCCTTGCTGGCCGACGTGGTTCGGCCGACCAACACGCGGCTGGTCAACATCAAGCCGGGCGACGACCCGGAGCGCAACCGGGTGGTCGCCGGCACGCACGTGCCCGTTCTCGGTCGAGGTCCAGGGGACCCGGCCCGAGGCCGTGACCTTGCACTACAGCACCGACGGCGGCCGGTTCTTCGCCGAGCGACCGATGACGGCCGGCGAGCGGCCGTATGATCCCTGGACGATCGAGCTGAAGGGGCTCCAGCAGAGCCTGGACTATTACATCGCCGGCGGGCGACGCGCGGTCGCGCACCTACCGCCTCACGGTCCTCGCCGGCGCCGATGGTCACGGCGGTCACGCACGACAAGACGTTCCCCGCCTACACCGGGTTCGCGCCGGTCACGGCCTGGACGGGGGCAACATCGAGGCGCTGGAGGGCACGCTGGTCACGGTCCGCGCCCGCACCAACCAGCCGGCCGCCACCGGGCAGACTCGTCATGAGCGGCGGCGGCGTCGTTCCCGATGACGCCGGCCGAGGACGACGCGAACCGGCTCGATCGGCCAGTTCCGGGTGACCGAGACGGGCTCGCTACACGATCCAGTTCGAGACGACCGGCGGCCAGGTCAACCCCGACCCGGTCGTCTACGACATCGTGGCCCACAAGGACGCCCCGCCGCTGGCGCGGTTCGTCCGACCCGAGCCGACGATCCAGGCGCCGGCGAACGCCCGGGTGCCGCTGGAGATCGAGGCGTCCGACGACTTCGGGCTCAAGGACGTGACGCTGCACGTCCGCCAGGGCAACGAGATTCTTCGGCCCGCCGTCAACTTCCTGGAGAAGCGCAGCACCCCGAGCGGTCCGTTCCAGCAGACCGAGGTCCTCGACCTCGCCGAGCTGCAGCGTCGAGCCGGGCTCGACGTTCGAGTACTGGCTCGCGGTGCGCGACACCAAGGAGCCGCAGTCCAACCGCGTCGAGACCAGCCACCAGATCATCGAGGTCATCGACCCGCTCTCCGAGGAAGATCGCCAGGCCCGGGAGCAACAGCAGCAGAACGAGGCGGACCAGCCTCCGCCACCTTCCCAGGAGCAGCCGCCCGCGGACGCTCAACAGCAGCCGCCTCAGGAGCAACCGCCCACCGATTCGCAGCCGGAAGGCGGTCAGGACCAGCAGGAAGGCGAGACGGGCCAGCAGTCGCAAGGCAATCCGAACCCGCCGAACGCCGGACAACGTCAAGCGGGCGATCAGGTCCAGGAAGGCCAGCAGGGCGGTCAGGCGCGCCAGGGACAGGGTGGTCAGGGCACGCAGGGCGAGCAGACCCAACAGGGCGGGCAGGGGCAGCAACCCCCGCGCGACCTCTCACCGGAGGACCTGGAGAAGCTGCGCCGTCTGAACCAGGCCGCCGACCGGCTCGGGAACCGGCCCCAGCAACCGCAGGACGGCAACGCCCCGCCCGAGCGGAACGCCCCCCAGCCGAACCCGACCAACGAACCGCAACCACCGCCCGAACGCACGGCCCAGCAGAGGCAACAACAGGGTGGTCAGGGCCAGGGCAACCAGAACCCGCAGCAGCCACCGCAGACGAATGCCCCCCAGCCCACGCCATCCCAGCCCGGTCAGCAATCTGGCGCCCGTGGACAGCAAGCTCCGCAGGGTCAAAAGGATCAGGCAAATCCGCCGAATCAGGCCGGACAGCAGGGCAATGCTCAGCAGCAGCCCGAGCAGGGCGGACAGCAGAACCAGGGCGGACAGCAGAACCAGGGCGGACAGCAAACGCAAGATGGCCAGCAGAACCAGGGCGGACAACAAAACCAGGGCGGACAGCGGAATCAGGGGGGACAGCAGAATCAGGCAGGCCCGCAGGGTGAGGGTGGACAGCAAAACCAGGCGGGCTCGCAGGGTGATGACCGGAATGATTCGAGGGGACAGCAAGGCCAGGCGGGTCAGCAAGGCGGTGATCAGCAAAAGCAAGACGGTCAGGCGAACCAGGGCGGCAGCCGAACCAAGATGGCCCGCAAGACAATGCCCAGCAGAACCAGACCGGGCAGCAGAAGCTGACCGGGCAGCAAGGCCAGGGCGGCCAGCAAGGCGAGGCGGGCCAGAAGGATCAGGGCGGCCAGCAAGGCGAAGCGGGCCAGAAGGATCAGGGCGGCCAGCAAGGCGAAGCCGCTCAAAACAATCAAGACGCTCAGAGGAACCAGACTGGACGACAGGGCGAGGGTGGTCCGCAAAACCAGGCAGGCCCGCAAGGTCGGCAGGGTGATGACCGGAATGATTCGAGCGGACAGCAAGGCCAGGGATCGCAGGGACAAGCGGGGCAAGACGAGCCAGGTCAAACCGGGCAGTGCCCGACCGGTGAGGCCCCGCAGGGCGAAGTTCCGCAAGGCCGGGACCCGCGTGATCAGGCTGCCCAGATTCGGCAGGGGCAGCAGGATCAAGCCTCAGACAGCCAGGCCGCGGACAACCAGGCGGGCCCGATGGGTGAGCAAGGCCAGGCCGGTCAAGGTTCGCAAGGACAGGCCGAACAGCCTCGCGAGAACCCACAAGGGCCGCCTGGTCAGGGACAAGGCCGGGGACCGATCGATCAGCCGGAACACGCTCAGTCGGGGCAGCCCCAGCCCAGCCAAGATCCGCAAGGGCAAGGACAGAAAGAACAGGGACAACAAGGCCAACCGGGGCAAGGTCAGCGGGGACAACAGGGGCAAAAAGACCAAGGACAGCAAGGGCAACAGGGCCAGAAAGACCAGGGTCAGAAGGGCCAAGGACAGGGGCAGCCCGGCCAAGGTCAGCAGGGTCAACAGGGGCAGCCCGGCCAGGGACAGCAAGGACAGCAGCAACAGGGTCAGCAAGTCCAACAGCAACAGGGTCAGCAAGTCCAACAGGGGCAGAAGGACCAAGCTCAGCAAGGACAGCAGCAACAGGGGCAACAAGGGCAGAAGGATCAAGCTCAGCAAGGGCAACAAGGGCAGCAAGGGGAGGGGCAACGGGATCAAGGCCAGCCAGGCCCGCAAGCGGGCCAGCCGGCTCAAAGCCCGAAGGATCAGGCCGGTCCTGACGGCCAGCAGCCCCAGCAGGCCGAAGGTATGCAGGAACCGGGGCGGGATAGTCAGAACCCGCAGGCCCAACCGGGCCAGAACCCGCAAAGATCTCCCGATGCGAAGGATCAGGCCGGACAGCAGGGTCCGCGAGATCCGCGAGACCAGCAGCCCGATGGGCGCCCTCGTCCGGACCACCCCGGCCAACCCGAGACCGACAAGCCTCGGGCGGAGCCCAAGGATGAAGCGGAACGCGACGATCGCCCGCAGGAGGACCGGGCTCGCCAGGGCCAGGCCCCACAAGACCAGGCCGAGCAGCGGCCACCGAACCCCTCGGCCAATCCCGCCGGTCAGCCCCGCGACGATCAGGCCCCAGCCGATCGGCCCGAAGGTCAGCCCAACGCCCCGCGCCGGGGATCGCGCGGAGGACAAGCCGGCCAACGCACCGGATCGCCCCGAGGCCATGAAGAACGGTCAGCGACAGCCGGAACCAAAACCGGGGGACGCCGAAGCCGCACGCCATACCTCACCCGGCGAGGAGAAGGAGCGAGTCAAGGCGAAGGAACAGGAAGAAGCGAAGAAGCAGGAAGAGGCGAAGAAGCAGGAGGAGGCGAAGAAGCGGGACGTCAAGGAACAGCCCCGGCCCGGAGAGCCGCCTCGACCGGAGGAGCGTCCGGGGCCGGATCGCCAGCCGCAGGGCCAACCACGGCCCGGCGAACCGGCGCCGCCGCAACGTCCTGAGGCTGGACAGCCCAATTCCGACCAGGTGTCCCAGCCTCAAAGTCCTGAGCAGACATCCCAGGCCCAGAACCCTCCGGATTCCGATGCGATGGGACAGCAAGGACAGCAAGGCCAAGGACAGCAAGGGCAGGGACAGGGACAACAGGGACAGGGGCGACAAGGACAGGGGCAGCCCGGCCAAGGTCAGCAGGGACAACAGGGGCAAGGCCAGAGGGCCAAGGTCAGCAGGGTCAGCAGGAACAGGGTCAGCAAGGACAGGGACAACAGGGTCAGCAAGGACAGGGTCAGCAAGGTCAGCAAGGCCAAGGCCAGCAGGGCCAACAGGGCCAGCAGGGCCAACAGGGCCAACAGGGTCAGCAGGGCCAACAGGGGCAGGGGCAACAGGGCCAACAGGGGCAGGGGCAACAGGGACAGGGACAGGGACAGCAAGGCCAGGGACAGCAGGGACAAGGCCGACAGGGCCAAGGTCAGCAAGGTCAGCAGAACCAGGCAAAGCAAGAAGGACAACAGGATCAGCAAGGTCAGCAGGGGCAACAAGGACAGGGTCAGCAGGGTCAGGCACAGCAAGGCCAAGCCGGGCAAGGCCAACAGCAGGGTCCGCAGGGCAAGAAGGGACAGCAGGGGTCGGACGGTTCGATCCCAACTGGCACCGGCGGTCAACGCGAGGGAGTGATGGACCAATCCGGCGCCGGTGATCCGGCCGAGGCCGAGGCGACCACCCCCGAACGGGACCCCACGCGCGGGAAACACCGACGATGTCGCGCCGACGAACACCGACAAGCCCGACCTTGTCCTGAACAAGCTCAAGGACCTCCTCCGCGACGATAACAGGGCCGAGGAGCTTGCCGAGGAAACCGGCATGTCGGTCGAGGAGTTGAATCAGTTTGTCGATAAGTTCGAGAAGGCCCCCGATCTCGAACCCGGCGAGGCCCGGACCCTGGAAGTGGAACCGGAGGAGGCTCGTCAGTTCGACCCGAACCGTACCCTTGATGGTCCGCTGCCGAAGTCGAGTGTCAGCAGCCGAAGTCAGCGCGGGCCGAACGCCGTCCCGCAGGACGAGGCCGGCGGCAACACCCAGGGAGTTCGCACGGTGGTCCCGTCGGAGTACGCCCCGCGGTTCCGGGCCTACACCAAGAGCCTCTCCGAGGGTGTCGCCCCCGCCCCGGCTCCCGGTGGCAGTCGCTGATTCGCCGACACCTCGCCCGTTGGGATCGAGCCCGCCGGGCAGGTGTCGGTGTTCCGCGTACTTGCGTGACATGGAGGTGCCCATGCCCGACGCGGCGAACCCGGAGAGCAGGATCGCGAACCCCCGACGACGCCGATGGCTGCGAGGGGGGCTCGCCGCCGCCACGCTGACTCTCGTGCTCGGGGCGGCGGCATGGCTTGCCTTCGGAGCGTCAGGCAACTCGTCGCGGGCCTACGTTCGCATTGACTCGGGCTGGGGCCTCGATGTCGGACGTACCCTTGCCATCTCGATGGATGAGGGTGGCGGTTCGCTCCACGAGGATCGTTCCGCGCACATCGGGCCGTTGGTATTCCACTGGCTGCGATCGACGCCGCTCTGAGCGAACCCGAAAAGACCTTGCCCGTCGCCTGGCCGGGTTCGAGAGGTTAAGCTGAAGGTCCCGGCGTGGCGTTGCGTGTTCCGGGAACCGGCCACCCTGCCCCGATCGAGCTGGGGAACACCGTTTGATGAGCGACCCGCCGACGGCATCTCGGAAACCCGTACAGGAGGGCGCCACGCCGCTGTCGCCGCTGGACCTACCGCGCCGCTATCTGGTCGACTTTGACCCCCGCGACCTGCCCCACCACTTCACCGACGTTCTGATCATCGGTGGCGGCCTGGCCGGGCTGCGGACGGCCCTCGGCATCCCGGAGCCGCTCCGAGTGCTGGTCGTGACCAAGGACGAGGTCCGCGAGAGCAACAGCGCCTATGCCCAGGGTGGCATCGCCGGGGTGATGGACCCCGAGGATCGGTTCGACGACCACATCGCCGACACCCTGGCCGCCGGCAAGGGCCTGTGCGACCCCGAGGTCGTCGCGATGGTCGTCCGCGAGGCCCCGGAACGGATCAATGAACTGATTGCCTGGGGCACGAACTTCGACCAGGTCGGTGGCCAGATGGCCCTGGGGCGCGAAGGGGGCCACTCGCATGCCCGGATCGTCCACGCCCTGGGAGACGCCACCGGCCGAGAGGTCATGCGGGCCGTCATCGAGCAGGCGCGTGCCCGGAAAAACCTGCGGATCTGGCAGAACAGCTTCACGGTGGATGTGCTGACCCACCAGGGGCGTTGCCGGGGCGCGATGGTCTGGGATCGCCGCCGAGGCCACTCGATGATCTGGGCGCGGGCCGTGGTGCTGGCGGCTGGCGGGGCCGGACAGCTCTATCGAGAGTCCACCAATCCGCCCATCGCCACCGCCGACGGTCAGGCCATGGCCTATCGCGCCGGCGCCGAGCTGCGCGACATGGAGTTCATGCAGTTCCATCCCACCGTGCTGTACATCGCCGGCTCCAGTCGTCACCTGCTGACCGAGGCGATGCGCGGTGAAGGGGCGTACCTCCGCGACAAGAACGGCCACCGTTTCATGCCCGAGGCACATCCGCTCGCCGAGCTGGCCCCGCGTGACGACGTCGCCAAGGCGATCACGGCGCAGATGACCCGGACCATGCACCCCTGCGTCTATCTGGACCTCTCGCACCTCGACCCGACACACGTCCGCGCTCGCTTCCCCGGCATCGATCGGCTCTGCCGCAGCTTTGATCTGGACATCACCCGAGATCGCATCCCGGTGCGGCCCGGCGCGCACTACTTCATGGGCGGCGTGACGGTGGACACCTGGGGCCGCTCCTCGCTGCCGGGCCTCTGGGCGGCCGGAGAAGTCTCCAGCAGCGGGCTCCACGGCGCCAACCGCCTGGCCTCCAACAGTCTTCTCGAAGGGCTAGTCTACGGCGCCCGCGCCGCCGAGGACATCGTTCGATCCCTGGACGACAGCGGTCCGGACCGCCTTGAGGTTCCCCCCGTCGCCGCCGCCGCGGCGACCCACGGTCGAAAGGCCCTCGACCTGCCCGACATCCGCGAGTCCCTTCGCTCGCTGATGTGGCGCAAGGTGGGCATCTCTCGCGATGCGTCGGGCCTGCGCGAAGCCGCCGAGCAGGTCGATTTCTGGTGTCGCTATGCGCTCGATCGGGTTCTTGATGGTCCGGAAGGGTGGACGCTCCAGAACATGTTGATCGTCGCCCGGCTGACCATCGCCGCCGCCACGAACCGCGAGGAGTCGCGCGGCGTCCACACCCGCGACGACTTCCCCGACACCGACCCCTCCCTGGCTCATCCGATCTGCTTGCGTCGCAAGCCGTTTGTCGGAGAGGCGTAACGCTCGAACGGGCGAAAACGCCAAACGTGCTGGTTTCGGGGACGAGTTACAACCACCCGACGTCCCGACGTTCATCCGTTCGACAGTTCCGGCGGTTCGCCCTCGTCTCTGTTCGTCCTCGCTCGTTGTCCCCCAAGGGCGGGAGCCCCGGGCGATCTTCTCTGTAATCGCGAAGTTGGTGTGCGCATTGAGGTTGCATTTCGACGAACGGGCGAGTGAAGTGGAAGGGTTGTCCCCCGAGCCGGGCGGGTTGCGAACCCGGCGGCGGGGGTTCTGGATCGATCGGGCCCCGACCGTCGACCGACCGCTGATGAACCTCGGAGCGACTTCATGATGACCTCTCGCCTGTTACTCAGCCCCGTTCTGGCCCTGCTGCTGGCCGCCTCGGGTTGCAACCAGACCACCACGGCGAACCCGACCGAGGACGAACCGCAAGCCGGCAAAGCAAGCGGAAAGGCGTCAACCAGCACCACGGGCGGTCCCGCATCCACCGACGCCTCTCTCGATGAGTTGTTGGCCCGGGCGACGACCCTGGCCGAGCAGGAGAAGCTCGACGAGGCGCTCGGCCTGGTCGAGCAGGCACTGACGAAGGAGCCGGAAAATCGTCAGGCCCTGCTGATGAAGGCGGCGCTCCTCCAGTTCCAGGCCGACGGCCTGGCCGCCAAGGATCGGGCCGCGAGCCTCCCCCTCTTCCAGAAGTCGGCCGAGGCCATGCGCACCCTGGCGGCGAAGTACAAGGACCTCCGGCCGCAAGAACGTGGCTTCCTGATCCAGACGCTGTACCAGCAAGCCCGCGCGCTGGCCCACCAGGACAAGCCCGATGCCGCGATGGCCACCTTGAAGGAAGCCGTCGAGGCCGGGCTCGATGTGCCCGAGGCCTTCGAGGATGATGAGGACCTCGACAAATTGGCCGATCGCGACGACTTCAAGGCCCTGAAGTCGACGCTGGCGGAAAAAGCCGAGGCCAACGCCAAGAAGCAAGCCCAGACCTTGCTGGCCGAAGGCGAACCCTTCGACTTCGCCTTCGAACTCCCGAACCTCGAAGGTGAGTCGGTCACGCTGGCCAGCCTGCTGGGCAAAAAGGTGACCATCGTTGACATCTGGGGAACCTGGTGCCCCCCCTGCCGTCAGGAGATCCCCCACTTCGTCGATCTCTATGAAAAGTACAAGGGCGATGGGCTCGAGATCGTCGGCCTCACCTACGAGCAGACCGAGGATGTCAAGGACGCGCGTCAGAAGGTCAAGGTCTTCCTCGAAACGATGGAGATCACGTATCCGCTCGTCCTCACCGACGGGGCGATCCTCGAGAAAATCCCGAACCTCGTGGGGTTCCCCACCACGCTGTTCCTCGACTCCACGGGCAAGGTCCGGCTGAAGCTCGTCGGCTATCACGCCAAGGCCGAACTGGAGGCCATTATCACCGCGCTCATGGCCGAGGGAGCGGACACTCCCGGCGAGGACGAGGCAGCCGGCGCCGAAGCGGCGACCCCGGCCGAATCGCCGACCGCGGAGAAGGCCCCTGGCGAGGAGAAGTGATCCCCCTTTCGAAGCCCGAGCGCCGACCCGGCCGTTACTCTTTCGAAACGTGCCGGGTTGGAGGGACCTCGTCGAGGCACGTGATGGGTTGTATGATGTGTGTCGAGGACAGCTTGCCGTGGCGAGCTGTCACAGGAAGGAGAACCGGTCGGACCGACAGTTCGTGTCCAGGGAGATCGTCATGCAACCCCCGCAAATCGAGCTGATCCCCGAACGCGCCGCCGGTCGCGGCGATGCACCGACCGAGCTTCACGTCCTGGTACGGATCACCCCGCCGAGGCCGGACGTCCACCTCGTGCGCCCGCCGATCAACCTGGCGCTGGTGCTGGACCACTCCGGATCGATGGCCAGCCGGGGGAAGATGGAGTACGCCCGCGAGTCCGCGGTCTTCGCCGTGCGGCAACTCCTGCCGACGGATCGGGTCAGCGTGACGATCTTCGACGACCATGTCGAGACGATCGTGCCGAACACCCCGGCGAAGGACAAGACGGGCATCATTGAACGCATTCAGAAGATCGAACCGGACGGCGCCACGGCCCTGCATGCCGGCTGGGCCGAGGGGGCCAAACAGGTCGAACACCACCGGATTGCCGAGGGGCTCAACCGGGTGCTGCTGCTCTCCGATGGCCTGGCCAACGTCGGCCTGAGCGACCCCGGCGCAATCGCCGGCGAGGTCCGTGCCCGACAGGCCCACGGCGTCAGCACAACGACGCTGGGCGTCGGTGACGACTACAACGAGAACCTGCTCGAAGCGATGGCCGATGCTGGCGACGGCAATTACTACTATGTCGAGTCGGCCCAGCAACTCGCGGACATCTTTCAGACCGAACTTCAAGGCCTGATGGCCACGACGGGCCGTGACGTGGTCCTGCGCCTGGAGCCGCGCAACGGTGTCGAGATTGCCGATTTACTCAATGATTTCCAGGTGGCCCCGGCGGAGGATCGCGAGAGTGACGCCTCGGGCACCCATTGCTGGCGGGTGCCGAACCTGATTGTCGGCATGCCGGTCGAAATTGTCGTTCGGTTGTCGCTGCCGCCGCTACTGGGCGTCACGGAACTCCTCCGCACCCGCCTGTCCTGGTCTGAACCCCGAGTGACGGATCGTCAGGCGGCGGCGAAGACGCTCATCGTTCCGTCGGTCGCGTCGGCCGACTGGGAGGGGATGTCCGAAGACCCCGCGGTTCGTGAGCGCATCGCCCTGCTGAGCGCCGGCCGTCTCAAGCGGAAAGCCAGCGCGTCGATGACCGCAGGCGATCTCGGTTCGACATGTGCCCTCCTCGCGGCGAGTGGCGCCTTGCTCCGCGCCATGCCGGCGTCTCCCATGCTCGAAACCGAACAGGCCGACCTCGACGCGCTCTGGGCCGACTACGAAGCCGGCGACGCCGCGAAGCTCATCAAGCGAGCCAGGCACCAGCACTACTGGGTAACACGGGGTCGCCGGCCCGGTTCCTCCTCACCTCCCCCCGCGCCGGAGGCGTGAGCTGGCCTGTCTCCTCTGGCATTCAATCTCAGAAGGTGTGCGAGACGGTTCTTGTCAGGTAAATTGAGTGGAGCGACAGCGGGGCCACCCGTCCTTCGTATCGGACGGGTGGCCCCGCTGTCGCTCCACTCAGTCGACGCCTGGCCGACCGATTGGCCCGTGAAGGTCAGGATCCGCGAAGGATTTTGGCCTCCTCCGCTGTGGCCTTGACGTCGAAGTCGAAGGTGCCCCCCTCGGCGGGGACCTCTCGCTCGAAGGTCTCCTGGACCTTGGTCACGGCCGCTTGCGACGCGGCGCCGCCTCGCCCGGCCCCCTCGGCCGCGCTGGCCGCCGCGATCTCGGCCATCATCGGGTCCTCGCCGATCGGGTTGCCGGCATCGTCCACCATCTGCGGCATTCCCGCGCTCGATCCGCCGGGCGTGGACGTCTTGGTCACGAGGACGACATACTTGCCGGGGGCCAGCCCGAAGCGGCCCTTGTACTGCACCTTGTAGTTGCCCTCCGGGCCGGTGACGTCCATGCCGGTCGTACTGCCCGGGGCGTCGGCTGCGGGGGTGAACGAGATCTCGGCCCCTGGAAAGGGCTGACCGTTGAGCGTGACAATGCCGGTGACGGGGACCAGGTCGACACTGTCGCCCCCGCAGCCCACGACACCGGGGAGAGCGACCGCCAGGGCGATCATAAAAGCGGAAAAACGTCGCGCCGTCATGCGTTGAGACTCGATATCCAGGACTTGTTGGTCATCCACGTGATCGGCCCGGAGGGACTTGCAGTCTCGTCCGGGCCAATCGATCCATCAGTTTTGGTCCACCCCGTTGCTCAATACTGGTCGCTGCTGACGACCTCCTTGCCATCGCGGGTGTTGATGGCCCACCAGGTCGCGGCGCTGATCGAGTTCTTGATGAACCGGACGCTGCCGTCGGCGAACAGCATGTTCAGCCCCCCGGAGTGATGGCTGCCCATCGTCCAGGCGTACCCCAGCTTGCGAGGATTGTACGTGGGGGCCTGCGTCGCCGGGTGATAGTTCGCGTTCGGCATCCATTGCACGTGGGACGGGTAGGGCTTGGCCTGGTAGAAGGGCGGGCGCACCGTGCCGCAGGTGGAGGTGTGGGTGCCGACACCCCAGTACGGGCCGTAAACGGAGGAAATGTGCTCCTGGGGCGACTCGCCAACCATGGTCGTGTTGCTCGTGCCGTCCTTGATGTCGCCGACCGAGGAGGACAGGTCCATGTAGAAGACGCCCTGATACTGGCGCGGTGACCGGTAGTTCTGCTGGCCGGGACTGTCGTAGTCGGTATACCAGCCGGTGCAGAAGACATAGTTGCACCGTCGAGCCTCGTACATGCTGTAATGCGTCAGGGTGTTCGGCTGATACGTCTTGGTCGTCGCCTGCTCGTCGGAGGGGCAGTTGTAGACGGAGAGCAGCGCGCTGGTCACTGTGGTGTTGACCTGGTAGTTGCCGATCACCTGAGTGTTGTTCTTGTAGACCGAATTGCAGGAGGTCTGGCTGAAATTGTAGGCGTTGTGCATGGCCTGCTGTTCGAGATGCCCCAGGATCATCACGAAGCCGGTCGTGTTCAGGGCCAGACCACCCGGATTCAGTCGGCCGCTTCCGGGCCAGATCTTCGGCGGCGGGAAGCCGCCATTGCTACTGTGGTAGTTGTGCATCGCCAGGCCGATCTGCTTCAAGTTGTTCGTACACTGGGCACGTCGGGCGGCCTCGCGGGCCGATTGCACGGCCGGCAGCAGCAGGGCGATCAGCACGCCGATGATCGCGATGACCACCAGCAGCTCGATCAGCGTGAAACCACGTTGAGAGACTTGACGCGAATTTCTCATGGATTTGTTTCCCAAAGAAAGGATTTTTGAAGACAGACTTTCCGCGACGGAAAGTAACGATCCGATTTTGTTGATCGTATGATCGGAGAAGACGTGGCTTGAACTGCAGCAGTCTAGCAGCCCTGTGGACGATTCTCAAGAAGTTGTTCCAAAAATCTGAAGATTTTGGATCAAAACATTGCCGGCAAGATCTATTGGATGGATTGGCGCGCCCATAAGGTCTTGGCGCCGAGGTTGAATCCAGTGCGAGAAGCTTCAAATCAAGTATGATATATTATCAAAAAGAATTTGACGTTCTAATTTATTAATATGAATTATTGATATTGTGCTGTCTCGCCGATGTTCTGCATTGAGGAAACGATAACGCACTTCCGTACGGAATGTGTCAGGACGAACGCTGCGGCCCTGGCCCGGCGGCGCTGGTGAGCAGAGGGCCAGGGGGCCTTGCTGGAGAGGACTTCTCGCCTGTTCGATTCACACGAGGCCGGTGGCGCCGGCATCTCGCCAGCGACCGTCGAGGCCGAGGACCTCATGGGGGTGAAAGCGAGCTTTATATGCCAGGGAGGAGCATCCCGCCACATGATAGCCAAGGTACACATGAGGCAATTCTCGCGCGTGCACTTCCTCGATCAGGCGGAGGACGTTCCATGTCCCCAGCGAACGGTGCCGGTGCTCGGGGTCATGAACGAAGTAGATCGCGGACAGGCCGATCGAAAGGGCGTCGACGTAACCGAGCCCGACGAACTCGCCATCGAGTTCATCGCGCCACTCTTCAGTGGAAAACGGGTTGTCCACGAACGATTCGCGAAACGATTCGTCCCCCTCATCACGCCAGGGCCAGCCTCGCGTCATGCTCTGGTGATCGTGGAACCGGGCAAATAGATCGAGATTCGCCTGACGGACTGCCGGCGATCCGATCCGCAAGCGGACATCCTTCTCGTTCGCCCGTCGTGCCCGTTGCTGGCTGCGATCGGGGCGAAACCGGGCCACGTCAATCCGCAGTGACCGGCAGGCGGTGCAGGTGGGACAACGAGGTCGAAAGAGCGTATGGCCGAATCGCCGCCAGCCTTGCAGAAGACGCGCGGCGTACTCATCGGAGTTCATGGCCGAGACATGCACGTACTCCAGGCGCCAGACCTGATCCGGCAGGTAGCCGCATGACGACGGTGGGGAGAGGAACCGGTACGAGCACTTCACGGCAGACTTACGCTCCCGAGGCTCAAGCAACGACGCGCCATGCATTCGACCGGACCGGACGACCCGAACGTGTTCGTTCAGGTTGAAAGCAGGGTTATCGCACGCGCCGATCTCGCTCTCCCGGACGGCGTTCCACGTCCTGAGGGTTCCCTGGTCCCTGATCGTAGTCCACGTTTGGACTTCCTGCCAGAGCGGCCGTCCGAAGGCGATTGGTGCGACGTCGCCGGCAATGTCGCAATTTCCTGATCCGCCCCCCTCTCGACCTGCACTTCTCCTCCTGGCGATGATACCGGTTTCCCGCGTTCCCAGCGAAGAGAAACCCGGGGACGAAGGCGTCGGGGCGTCGGGAACGGGACCGGCACCTCCCGGGTTTTCCTGGTGCGTTCGATCGAGTCGTTGACCATCAGGAGGAGAGCGGAACGGAGGTCCGGGGGCCGCGCGGCTTGAACGGTGTTCGAGCCTCCTCCATAATGAACTCTGGAGGTAAGGGCCTACCTACGTTGGTTGCGCCACGGGCATTGGCCCTCTTCGCGACCCATTGCCCCGCCTCGGACGCCGATCCGGGTCGACCTTCCCACCCACAACGCTCACCACGGACATGACTTCGAGGCGAACCACTCATGCCGCCTAATTCTCGTCGCCGTATTGGTCTCTGGCTGGTCGGCGCCTACGGCGGGGTCGGCACGACGATCGCGCTGGGCCTGTCGGCCCTGTCTCGCGACCTCCAACCCTCGACCGGCCTGGTCACGGCGCTGCCCCTGTTCGATGGGATCGCCTTGCCTGGTCCGGGCGAGTTCATCGTCGGCGGCCACGACATCCGCGAGGGCTCCTTCGAGGCGTCGGCCGAGGAGTTTCGCCGCAACTCCGGCGTCTTCGACGCCGCGTTGATCGCCG
This sequence comes from uncultured Isosphaeraceae bacterium, assembly GCA_963779675.1. Lineage (GTDB taxonomy): Bacteria > Planctomycetota > Planctomycetia > Isosphaerales > Isosphaeraceae > CAVZZM01. Next base: position 192,883 of record CAVZZM010000003.1, on the reverse strand, counting down.
CGTGCCAGGAGGACCTGAAGGCGGCCTCGGCGCGTGTTCGACCGGGGACCCGGCTGGGCGCCGGCCCGGCGATCTCGAAACTCGGCTCATGGGGCGACGATCAGGAACCTCGTCACGCCGCCGAGGCCGTCGACCGGATCGCCGCCGATTTGTCCGCGTTCGTCGCTGACGAGCGGATCGACCACCTGATCGTCCTGAACGTCGCCAGCACCGAGCCCCCCTTCGAGCCCGGCCCGGCCCACCAGGACTGGACCACCCTGAAGGCCGCCCTGGACGACGGTGGGCCCGAGCTGCTCCCGGCCAGTAGCCTGTACGCGCTGGCGGCCTTGCGCGACGGCCATACCTATCTGAACTTCACGCCCAGCCTGGGCGCGTCGATCCCGGCATTGCACCAGCTCGCGGAATCCAATGGCGCCTTGCACGCCGGCAAGGACGGCAAGACCGGCGAGACGCTGATGAAGACCGTGCTGGCCCCGATGTTCCGCGACCGCAACCTGGAAGTCATGAGCTGGGTCGGCCACAACATCTTCGGCAACCGCGACGGCATCATCCTCGACGACCCGACTCACAAGGCCTCGAAGGTCGGTACCAAGGACCGGGTTGTCACCGGCATCCTCGGATACAAGCCCAGCACCCTGGTGACGATCGAGTACATTCCCGACATGGGAGACTGGAAGACCGCCTGGGACCACATCCACTTCCAGGGCTTTCTCGGCTCGAAGATGACCCTTCAATTCACCTGGCAAGGTTGCGATAGCCTGCTTGCGGCCCCGCTGGCAATCGACCTGGCCCGACTGGCCGAGTTCGAGAAGCGCCGCGGCGGCAAGGGCCTGATGCGCCACCTCGCCTGCTTCTTCAAGAGCCCCGAGGGCATCGACGAGCACGACTTCGCCCGGCAGTTCGTCATGCTGGAAGAATACGTGGCTCGTTGCCGGCGGTGACCGCTCCGCGGCGGTTCCCAGGGAGGTTCGCCCGATGGTTCACGACCGTATCGAGATCAACCCGAAGGTCATGTTCGGCAAACCGGTCTTCAAGGGGACACGAATCCCTGTCGATCTGGTTCTGAGGAAGCTCGGTGCCGGTGTGGTCGAGGCCGAGGTTCTTGCCCAGCATCCTCGACTCACGCATGAGGACTTACGATCCGCCGTCGCCTTCGCCGCGGACTATCTCGCTCGGGAAGAGATCGTCTTCTCCAGCGGCGAACAGTTATGATGTTCCTTGCGGATGAGTGTTTTGATGCCCGAGTCGTGGCCGGCTTGAGGCATGATGGGCACGATGTGGCCGGCCTGATCCGTGGCGCGGACGACCTGGCCGTGCTCAAGGCGGCCGAGGAGGGGCAACGAATCCTCCTCACCGAAGTCAAGGACTTTGGCGAGCTCGTCGTTCGTATGGGCCTGTTCGTGCCGGGGATTGTCCTGGTCCGAATGGAACCCGCGACCAGTATCGAGAAGCTGGAACGAGTCCGCCAGCTCATCGCGGCCCATTCGCATCGCCTCCCCGGCGGCTTCACGGTCATCGATCGGACAAAGGTTCGGTTCCGCGGCCTGGCCTGAGAAGGGTTCCCATGCGACTTGCTTTCAGTACCAACGCCTACATGCGTTTTCCGTTCGCGGAGGCCGCGGCGCGGCTCAAGTCCTTCGGTTACGAGGGGCTCGAACTGATGGCCGACGTGCCCCATGCCTGGCCCGCCGGGCTGCTGGAGGGGACCAAGCAGGCCATCCGCGAGACGATGGAGAGGAACGGTCTGGCGTTCTCGAACGTCAACGCCTTCATGATGAACGCCATCAACGACCACCGACAGCCGTACTGGTATCCGTCGTTCATCGAACCGGATGAGGGCTACCGCCGCGTGCGAATCGACCACACCCGGCGCGCCCTGGATCTCTGCGCGGAACTCGGTGCGCCTCATATCACCACCGAGCCGGGGGGACCGCTGGCACCGGGCCAGTCGCGGGCCGGGGCCATCGACCTGTTCGTCGAGGCGCTGAAGCCCCTGGCCGAGCACGCGGCGAAGCGCGGCGTGCTGTTGCTGGTCGAGCCCGAACCGGGCCTGCTGATCGAGACGACCGATGAGTACCTGGAGATCGCCGATCGCGTCGACTCGCCCGCGCTGGGACTGAACTTCGACGTCGGCCACGCCTTTTGCATGTCGGAGCCAATCCCGGCCCAGATCGCCAAGCTCGCGCCCCACATCCGGCACTACCATCTCGAAGACATCGCCGCCACGAGGGTTCACCACCACATGGTGCCCGGCACCGGCGCGATCGATTTCGCCGAGGTGGTGGGTGCGATCCGGGCGACCGGCTACGACGGCTGGCTGACGGTCGAATTGTACCCGTCTGTCGACGATCCCGACTCCGCGGCCCGCCGCGCTTTGGAGGTATTACGGCCGCTCGTCGAGCCGGATGTCTCGGCGTGACGCGGCGAACCGGGAGAGCCCCGTTGGCCATCAAGCCCTACCTGCAACTAGTCCGCTTGCCGAACGTCTTCACCGCGGCCGCCGACAGCCTCGCCGGCTGGCTGCTGGTGATGGGCACGTTCGCGATGCCGTTACGCTGGCTGCCGCTGGTTCTGGCGTCGATGGCGATCTATGCGGCCGGGATCGTGCTCAACGATCGGTTCGACCTCGAGATCGACCGGGTCGAGCGGCCCGACCGCCCCCTGCCCTCCGGGCGCGTTTCGGAGCGGTTCGCGACCTGGCTCGGCACCGGTCTGCTGGTTGTCGGGTTCGGTCTCGCGGCGGCGAGCGGCTCGACCGTCAGCGCGATCGTCGCGAGTGTGCTGATCACCTGTGTCGTGGGTTACGACGCCGGTTTGAAACGCACGGTCCTCGGCCCGCAGGTGATGGGTGCTTGTCGGGGCCTGAACGTCCTGCTCGGCATGAGCCAGGCCACGGACCTCGGTGGTCCGTGGGCGTGGTTGGTCGCCGCCTCGATGGCCCTGTTCGTCGTCGGCGTGACCTGGATCAGCCGATCGGAGACCGAGAATGGTCGGACCGCCGGCCCCCTCGCCGGTTGGATCTTGCAGAACCTGGGCGTGCTCGGCCTGTTCGCCGCGGCCTGGATGGCCCCCAGGTTCCCGAACGTGCCGGATGAGGCCACTCACGATCCTCTCGCCATCAGTTCCGGGCTGACGGTGTTGCTGATGGTCGGCACGGTCGTCAACCGGGCCGTTCTGGAGGCGTTGCGCGAGCCGGTCCCGGCCCGGTTGCAGCGGGCGGTCAAGACGGGGGTCTTCTCGCTGGTCTGGTTGAATGTCGGTGTCGTGGCGGCCGTGCGGGGCCCGCTCGCCGCCCTGGCGGTCGCTGTCTTGTGGATACCGGCGTATCTGCTGGGGAAGTGGTTGTACTCGACGTGAGGCGTTGCCAAACATGCGACTTGGATACGTCACCAACGGTCTGTCCGACCACCGGCTCGCCGACGCCATCAACCTGCTGGCGGACCAGGGATATCAGTCCGTCGCGATCACGCTCGACGCCGGGGCGCTCGATCCGTTCGACGATCCCGCCCACCTCCGGCAACAGTTACAATCCGTTCGTGAACTTCTGGACAAGCATAACCTGGGGCGGGTGATCGAGACCGGATCGCGTTACCTGCTCAACCCACGCAAGAAGCACGACCCGACCCTTATGGACCCGGACCCATCGCGTCGGGAGGTTCGCGTTGACTTCCTCCTCCGTGCGCTGAACATCGCCATCGCGCTGGAGGCCGAGGCGCTCTCCTTCTGGTCGGGGGCCTTGCCCGACAACATCGGCGAGGAGCAGGCCCTGGAGCGACTCGCCGGGGCCATCAAGCCCGTCCTGGACCATGCCGAGCCCTGGGGGGTGCCCCTGGCCTTCGAGCCCGAACCGGGGATGTTCATCGACACCTTCGCGCGGTTCGCGCGGCTTGACGAGCGAATCCGGCACCCCCTGTTCAATCTGACGGTGGACGTCGGGCATGTGCATTGCACTGAGGAGGGCTCCGTGGCCGATCACCTACGAGCCTGGGGGCCACGGATTGCGAACGTCCACATCGAGGACATGGTTCGCGGGGTTCACGAGCATCTGATGTTCGGCGAGGGGACGATGGACTTTCCACCCATCATCTCGTGCGCTGAGGGAGATCGGTTACCGCGGCGGACTGCACGTGGAACTGAGCCGTCACAGTCACATGGCGGTCGATGCCGTGAATCGGGCGGCGAAGTTCTTGGGGCCGCTGCTCGCCGCGGGGTAGAATACCCCAGTTGCCGCGTGATCGCTCCGGGCCGTTCCTCCCATCCGGCCCCGTGCGGTACGGCACACACGACCCGTTCCATGTCCCCGTCTCGCACGGACTGGCTGACCCGAGCTCGGGAGTCCGGACCCGATGGCCGATCGCGTTGTCCTGTTATTGATCCCCCAGTTACGGCAGCGTGATGTCACGCCAGGTGCCCTGGCCTCACTCGAAGGTCTGGCGGCGCGTGGAGGCGTGGCCGAGTTCCTGCCGCCGTTCCCCTGCCTCGCGGCGTCGGCGTTCGCGTCGATCGTGACGGGCAAGGCCCGGCCGAACACGGCCTGATCGGCGATGCCTACGTCGACCGCCCGAGTGGTCGCGTGGTCAAGCGGCCGTTCTCCGACTCCGCCGTCTCCGGGCCGAAGCTCTGGGACCGCCTCCGCGACGCGCGGCCGGACGCTCGTTGCCTCGCCTGGTTCGTACCGAATTTGAGGGGCGCGACACTCGATTTCGCGGCCTGGGTCGACTCGGACGGCAGTCTGATGACTCAGCCCGAGACACTGGCCGACGAACTGACATCCCAGTTCGGTCCGTACCGGGCGTCACGAGTCGGTAGCTCGGGCGATCCCCTGCGGCTGGCGGCGACCGCCTGGATCCTGAAGTCGGCCGGGGCTCAGATCGCGGCCCAATCGCCGGACCTGTCGATGATCCGTCTGCCGTATCTTGGCCAGGTCGCGCGACGGTACGGCCCCGATGGCTCCGAAGCCTGCCACTCGGTTCTGGAACTCGAAGGCTTGCTGAAGCCCTTTCTTGAGAGTTTGCCCTCGGCCACGACGATCCTCGCGGTCACGGAGTCCGTCTCCACGCCGGTGACCGAGCCCATTTTTCCGAACCTCGTGCTCCGCGGCCTGGGGTTGCTCCGGCTCACTGATGCGCCGGAGGGAGGGACCGACATCGATGTCACCGCCAGCGAGGCGTTCGCACTGGCCGATCACCAGATCTGCCATGTCTACCTGAACAACCCCGAGGCGGCGGCCTCGGTGGCCGCCGCCTTCTCGGTGCGCCGACGACGACGGGATCGCCACCGTTGCCACCGGCGGGCGACGGACGCGGCTGGGGCTGGACCATCCCCGTGCCGGCGACGTGGTCCTGGTGGCCAGCCCGAACCGCTGGTTCGCACCCGACTGGTGGGCACACCGTCGCGAGGTCCCCGCCGTGATCGGCGCCGGCTCGGGCCTGTCCCTGGGTGCCGAGATCTCCCCGGCCCACATCCAGGGATCGCTCGGTTCCCCGCCACCGAACGACGATTATAACGGTGTGATCGTCGTCTCTCGACCCGACCTGCTCAGAGACTCTTCGCAGGGAATGGTTGCCCGAGAGTTGAATGCGCTTCTCGCCCATGCTCTCGGGATCGCTCCACCCTGAGCGCCGAACATACCCAGCAGTCGGGATGGTGTGGATGGGGACCGCCTGGCGGATCGACCGACTCAATCCCCCACAGCGTGCATCGTCTCGGACCTCGGGGTGAAGGAAAACCGGGAACATTGCGAGAAGAACGCCAGCGGGTTCTCGTAGACCACGCGACGGATCGTCGCCTCGCCGTGGCCTCGGCGACGCATTTCGAAGATGAACTCCGGCACCGCGAGCGGGTCGCTGTGGCCCCAGTCACCGGCCGAGTTCACCATGATGCGCTCGGTGCCGTACATCTCGATCATGTCGGCGGCGCGGGCGGGGGTACACTTGGTGATCGGATACAGCGTCATGCCGACCCAGTGCCCGGCCCCGAGAGCTTCGTGGATCGTGTGTTCCTCGACATGGTCGATGCAGACCCGCTCCGGGGCGATTCGTTTATCGCCCCGAAGCATGTCGAGGATCATCCGGGTGCCCATGTACTTGTCTTCCAGGTGCGGTGTGTGAACCAGCACCAGCTCGTTCGTGCGCGCGGCCAGGTCGAGGTGTTCGAGGAACACCGTCGCCTCGTTCCTGGTGTTCTTGTTCAGGCCGATCTCGCCGATGCCGAGCACTTCCGGATTGTCGAGGAACTCGGGAATCAGCTTGATGACCTCCCGTGCCAGGCCGACGTCCTCGGCCTCCTTGGCGTTGATGCACAACCAGGTCCGGTGCTCGATGCCGTGGTCCAGCGAGCGTTTGCGCTCATACTGAGTCAACTGGCGGAAGTAGTCCTGAAACCCTTCCGGCCCCGAGCGGTCGAACCCCGCCCAGAACGCCGGCTCGCTGACCAGCACACAGCCGGCCAAGGCCATCCGCTTGTAGTCGTCGGTCGTCCGGCTGACCATGTGGATGTGGGGGTCGATGTAGCGCATGAATGACGCCTCCCTCGCGCTGTCGCGGGGCCGTCGCCGCTCGGGGACGGTTCGGCCGGGCGAAATTTACCGAATGAATGGATTGCAGGGGCCGGACGGCCTCGAGGCCCGTTTTGTAGAAATTTCCCTCAAGACAACGCAATCGGACGGGGTCAGAATCGAGGTGCCGGAAGGTCGTACGACGTTCGCCACGCTGGATCGTACTCGCGGGAGAACAGGTGCTGAACCGTCTCGGCGCGGGTGGCTTCGGGGCGTTGCAGGGCCTCCAGGGCCTGGCGGATGTGGCCGAGTCGGGGGTCGGGATGATGGCCCGGGTGCTCCGGGGCTCGATCCAAACGGTCCAGCGCCGCGGCGACTTCGAGGATCTTGCCGCGGAGGACCAGGAATTCGCGGTTGAGCACCTCGGTGGTGTCGCGGGTGATGATCGGCATGACGGGCCTCGGTTTCGGAACGGTCGGGTGAGTTCGAATACGGTGCGCGGTCGATCTCCATCGCGTTGCGGACGGGATGCCGCCCGGTTCTGGCCTAGGGTTCCATCGTCTCAGATCCGGTCACGGCACGCAATTTGTCAGGTTGTTGGGAGAAGCCCGGGAGCGCGGCGGTGAGATCAAGGCCGATCGCGACAATCCCAGCGTTTCGTCATGATCGAGCGGCTTGGTCGGATTGATCGGGTCTGGTATCCTGAACACTGTCGTGGCCGTGGTCTGCGCAAGGAGGGGCCTCGCGGTCCCGGTCGAGCCACTCTGGAGAAGACAAAATGATCTCGCGCGTGCCTCGTGCCCTGACCGTCCTGCTGGCAACGGCCGTCATGTTCGCCCTCGGCTCGTCCCGGGCCTCGGCCTATGGTCTCTTCCACAATCGTGCGTATGAGACCGTCTACGTGCCGTCCTCGGCATCCGTCCTGATCGAGCCGACAGCCTACTATGTACCGTCGAGTTTCACCAGTTACTACACGCCGACGGTCTACGCCACGAGCACCTACGTACCGTCGAGATACGTCCTCGGCTCGACGGCCTACATTCGACCCACATCGTACTATGCGCCGACTCGTTACGTCGTCCGCCGCCGCCCCGTCTATGCGACCTCGGCGGTGGTTGACACCGCGTATTATCTGCCGACAACCACGACGCTTGACCTGCCGTTGATCCGCACCTCGGCATCAGTCGAATGTTGCGGCGACTCCGTGGCGGTGGTCCGGTCCCGGGCGTCGGACGACTGTTGCGACACCCGTGATCTCGGGGGGCGAGACGATTATTTCCAGCGAGCCGGCGTATTCGTCGGGTGAGCCGGTCTACTCGTCGAGCGAACCGGAATACAGCAACGTACCAAGCCCATCCGGGGGCGCTTCGAGCCCCGAGAGCGCGACCGACGGTGCGGGTGCCGGTGGCGAGAACGAGCCGAGCCTCGACCCCGACTACCTCCGTTCGCAGCCGAGTCAGCCGACGACTCGATCAACCGACACGCCCCCAGCGCGGAGCGTGGCGCCGTCGGAGCCGATCCCTCCCGCAACGTCTGGGGCAGGCTCGTCCGGTGGTCTCCAATCGCCCGATGACATCGGCATCGGGGCCCTTCTCAGCCAGCTCCGGAGACCCTTGAGATCAACCCGCCGCTGCCGCCCCCCGCCGACGAGGTGCCGCCGCCCTCGGCCACGACCCCGCTGCCGGTGTCGCCCACCATGCCGGAGGCCGCCTCCGGAGGGCCCGAACGCCGCGAGGCGTTACGGCCCACCTTCAACCGCGTGTCTCTGGCCCGTAGCACCCTCCAGGGCAAGGTCGTCTCCGCAGTCAGTGGCGAGCCTCAGAATCGTGTCGTCGTGACCCTGTCGGACCGCTCCGGCCGGTTCATTCCACGCACGACCACGACCGACGACTCGGGCGACTTCTCCATCGTCCTGCCCGAGGGCGACTGGATCGCCAGCGTCTCCAAGCCGGGCGACGAGGACGTGTCGGCCACCATCGACCATTACCTGACCGTCTCCGGCGGTGTGATCACCGACGATCAGAACCGCGAAGTGACGTTGCTGACGATCAATCGTTAGCAAATTGTTAGCAATGAGCGATGCGCAATGAGCAATGAGCCGTCCGGCTCGGGCCTGGAGGGGGATGGACCTGGCGGAGACGGCCGCCGATCAGTTCATCCTCCTCATTGCTCATTGCTCATCGCGCATTGCTCATTGCGCATCTGCTACGTTCTAAGCCATTTCCACCCGAACGCCAGCGGGGCGGAGCGGCAGGCCCTGGCACAGGGGCGGGAGCTGGTTCGTCGAGGCCATGAGGTTCGGGTGGTGACACGGCACATCCCCGGCCTTCCCGAAGATGATGCGATCGACGGCGTGCGGATTCATCGCTGGGTCCGCACGTCCCGCACCGGGCCACTCTTCGGCCTGAGCTTTGTCGCGGGGGTCGTTCAATCGCTACGCCGGTTGCGTCCGCACTACGACCTCATCCACACCCACCAGGGGTTGTGGGAGTCGATCGCCACCGGCCTGGGACGAGATTTTCTGAAGAACGCCCCAATCCTGGTCCAGCCGGCCAGCTCGGGGTATTACGGCGAGGCCGAGGAGATGGCGCGGACCAAGGGGTTTCCCGTTCTCCGCCGGCTATCCCTGCGGAACCGGCGCTTCGCCGCCATCTCGGCCGACATCGAACGCCAGTGGCGAGCCCTCGGCGTTCCGGCCGAACGGATCGTCCGGATGACCAGCGGGGTCGATGCCGAGCACTTCCACCCTGGCCCGAGTGCCATTGAGGCCACGCTTCCTCCGCGCCCTCGGGTCGTCTTCACCGGGCGTTTGCACCCGCAGAAGAACCTCGACCTCCTGCTTGAGATCTGGCCCGAAATCAACAATCGAACCGGGGCGAACCTCGTGCTTGTCGGTGGCGGACCGGATCGCGTGCGGCTCGAAGCACGCAGGAAGAAGGTTGGGGTCTTCGGCTGCGTTCACTTCACCGGCGCCGTGGACGATCCCGCCGAGCATCTGCGGGCCGCCGACGCCTTCGTTCTGCCCAGCGTGGCCGAGGGCATGAGCAACTCACTGCTGGAGGCGATGGCCACCGGCTTGCCCTGTCTGGCCTCGGCCATCGGCGGGAACACCGACCTGATCGACGATGGCCGTAACGGTCTGCTCATCACTCCCGGCGCTCACGACGCCTGGACAGTCGACCTGCTGAATGTCCTGGAGGACCGCGACCTCGCGATCTCCCTCGGCGCCGAGGCCCGCCGCCGTATCGAGGCCGAGTTTGCCCTGCCGGTAGTGGTCGATCGCTACATCGCGCTGTACCGCGAGATGCTGACGCCTCTCGTAGCAATCGCGCATCGGGAGTGCGAGGCTCCCGCCGAGTCATCCATCCCAACGGCTCGGCCGGAGCCTTGCCCTCCCGGAAACCCGATCCTGGAATGACCCTGGTCAGCCCTGGCCGGGGCTCGCGTCCTCGTCGTCGGGGATCGACGGTTCAATGTCGACGAGAAAGTACTTCCCGGCGTCGGTCATGCCTTCTCGCAGGTAGAACCGATGGGCGCGGTGCGCTGGTAGCCCGATTCCAGGCAGAGTCGATGGCAGCCGCGCTCGCGCGCGAGCTGAGCGGCGCGTCGAAGCAACGCCGAGGCCGTTCCCGTTCCCTGCTGGCGTTCGGTGACGATCAGGTCGGGAATCCAGGCTTCGGGCGTGGGCCAGTTCAGCCGCTCCCGGAACTGGAGGACCAGCACCCCGACCGCCACCCCGTCGCGTTCGGCGATGAGGCTCGCCGTCTCGGGGGACGCGATGTGCCGAGCGAACGTCGCTCGGTAGTCCGCCCGGTTCTCCGCCGTCGGGGCGGGCCTCCCGAGTTCGACCAGTAGCTTCGAGACGGCCTCAAAGTCGGCCACCTTCATGTACCGGATCACCAGGCCAGCGGACATGACAGCGGCCTCCCCTGCGCATTGCGAATCGTCGAAATGTGTCTGTTTCCACGGCCCCACCCTCCATCCGGCAAAGGGACCGGAGATCGTCGCCGCGGGCATCCTGTCGAGGCGAACCGGCCTCAGGCGGCCTCGGGCTCGGCGTCGGGAACGGTCGCACCGGGCTCCGTCGGCGGTCCGATCGAGCAACACGGCGACGGTCATGTCGCCGAGCACGTTCGAGGTTGTTCGGCAACGGTCCAGGAACCAGTCGATCGTCAGCAGGATCGGCAGCTTGTCGGGGGGCAGGTTCACGGCGGCGAAGATCAGGGGCATCGTCACGAAGCTGCCCGAGGGGATGCCACCGGCCCCGACGCTCGCCACCAGCGTCGTCAAGACGATGACCACCTGCGAGGTCAGCGGCAAGTCGGCCCCGAGGGCCTGCGCGAAGAACAGGGCCGCCATCGCCTGGTAGAGCGCCGTGCCGTCGTTGTTGAAGTTCGTACCGACGCACGCCGCGAGCTGGCTGGAGGCCCGCGAGATGCCCAGCTTCCGCGTCAGGGAATTCAGCGTCACCGGGATCGTCGCCGCGGTGCTCGACGTGCTGAAGGTCATGGCCACCACGTCCCGGGCCGAGACCAGGAACCGCACCGGCGAGAGCCGGCCGAGGACGCCGATCTCGGCCAGGTACAGCACCACCTGACAGGCCAGGCCCGCCAGCACGGCCACGATGAACCAGCCCAGGTTCAGGAACAGCTCGAACCCCTGTCGGGCGATGCTGACGGCCACCACCCCGAAGACGGCCAGCGGCACCACCGCGACGACCCAGAGCAAGACCCGCATCAGTAGCTCGAAGCCGACCGAGACGAGGTCAATGACCGCCTGGTGCGACGTCTCGCCCCGGGCACGCTGCTCGTTGCGGATCTTCGTCAGCCCGATGGCCAGGGCCAGCGTGATGAGCACCAGCTGCGCGAGGTTATTGCTCACGAAGGCCTCGCCGATGCTGCGCGGGACCAGTTCGCTGAGGACGTCCACGACCGACTTCGGCGCCGGCGGCGTGGTCGTTCCCTCCGGCAGCGGCGCCAGGACGTTGATGAGCCGCCGCGGTCCCTCGGCGGAGGCGGCGTCCGACAGGTTCGCCCCCTGCCCCGGCTCGATGAGGTTGGCGATGGTCAGGCCGATGACCATCGCCACGATGGTGTTGAACAGGTAGTAGAGCATCATCCGCAGCCCCTGTCGGCCGTGGATGTCGTTGGTGACGATCGCGCTGAGGATCGCCAGCACGACCAGGGGCGCCGCCAACGCCGCCAACGCCCGGATGATCAGCTTCGGCAGCAGGTCGAGCCCCACCGCCACCCCCGAGAGAACCTTGACGGTCCAGCCCGGCATTCGATCGGCGTACGAGGCATCCACCCCGAGCGCCAGCCCGGTCGGGATGGCCAGCACCACCGCCCCGATCACCCAGACGTACAGCGGCAGACCGCCGGGCCGGGCTTCCGGCTCGTCGGCGTAGGCCGGTTCGGCCTGGGTCAACCCTTCCTCTGGCATGCGGACCTCTCCCCGATCGTCGCGTCTCAACGGGCGGCACGGCGGCGTTCGCCACGCGTGGACCCAGGTTCCCTGATTGCCGACCGGGGCTCAAGGGGAAAGCCAGTGACGAACGTGCGATCGGGTTCGAATGCCGGCAACTCTCGACGGCAACGGGACCGTGTCCCCGCCGTCGAACGGAGAGGTTGGGCGTACGCGGAAATTCCGGAGAATCAGATCAATTCGGCCGGCACCTCGCCACCAGGCAGGAGGTAGATGGGACGGCCGGCGGGGTTGTCGATGGTGATGGTGTTGATGTCCAGTCCGAGCGCGTGGTAGAAGATCGCGCTGAAGTCGTTCGGGCCGAAGGGTCGATCCGTGACCCGCTCGCCGCGGCCGTCGGTGGCGCCGATGACCTGTCCCGTCTTGAAGCCCCCGCCGGCGACCAGGATGCTGCCGGCATTCGGCCAGTGATCGCGTCCGCCGTCCCCGTTCATCTTGGGAGTGCGGCCGAACTCGCCGGCGGCGACCACCAGCGTCTCATCGAGCATCCCCCGGGCGTCGAGGTCCTCGATCAGGGCGTACACCATCCGGTCGTGTCGGGGTAGCTTCGATTCGAGCCGCTTCGTCAACTGGCCGTGGTCGTCCCAGTAACCGGTGTTGACGGTGACGAATGTCGAGCCGGCCTCGATCAAACGGCGGGCCATCAGCGCCTGTTCCCCCCAACTCGGTCCGTACTTGTCACGAACGCGCGGGTCCTCGCGGTCGAGGTCGAAGGCCCGACGCGCGCGGCCGGAGAGGATGATGTCGAAGGCCTGCTGCTCGAACTCGTCCATGCCGTCGAGCGTGCCCGTGCGGTCCACGTCGTGGCGGAGGGTATCGAAGGCGTCGAGCAGGGAGCGGCGGTCGCGGAAGCGGTCCGGGCTGACGCCGTCGACCAGTGTGAAGCTGTCGGTGTTCGCCGAGGGCAACGGCGGTGCCTCGTTGCCGTAGCTGTCCGTGCCGGTCTGGAGCGGGTTGTGGGCGACGCCGAGATACGTCGCGCCATGGTAGCCGAAACCGCCGTCGTTCATGTTGACGTAGGCCGGCATGTCCGTCCGGTTCGCTCCCTTGAGCTTCGAGACGATCGACCCCATCGAGGGAAACTTCGCCGGCCGGTTGGCACCGTTGGGTCCCTTGTAGCCGGTCAGCATCCAGTTGGCCGCCGACCAGTGGTCGCCGTCATTGTGGCTGAACCCCCGCAGGACGGCCACCTTGTCCATGATCTGGGCGTGGAGCGGGAGCTGGTCGCTGATGGTGATGCCCGGAACGTTCGTGCCGGCCGCGCCCAGGGCCCCGATACTCTTCCGGCGCCTCGGGCTTCGGGTCATACGTTTCGAAGTGGCTGGGGCCGCCGTGCATCCAGATCAGGATGACCGCCTTGGCCCGGCCTCCACCCGGTCGCAGCGCCCCACAAGCCTTCAACCGCAACAGGTCGGCCAGGCTCAACCCGGCCACACCGAGGAACCCCGCACGCAGGAACGCCCGACGGCTCACCCCGTCACAGAACGTCGTCGATTTCCCGGTCAGTTCCAGCATGGCCTGATCCCTCCGTCCGGTGTCGCCCCGTTCGGCGCTCGACCCGTCGGTCGCGAACCCTCAGGGATTTTAGCAGTTGTTGAACACGCGGGCAACGGCCTCGTGTCGAGGAACGGCCCCCCAGGTTCCGGGGCACAACAGGTTCTTCGCAAGAATTTCTCGGTTCGATGGGTCCGTTTCGGTTATGTTCTAAAGAACGCTCTGGGGGATTGGGGCGACTTGCGTTAACTGTGTCGGTTACCAGGATCGTTTCCCGACATCCAGAGCGAGGACCCTGCCTGGGGAGGCTGCCCCCTCAAGTGTTCCATCGCCGTCCCAAACTCCCGGAATTTCTTTTCCTCACAGGGTGAGAACGAGCTTGTCGCCACGAACGGATCCAGTACGATTGTGTGATTGGGTGATTGCTCTGATAAGGACGCGGTCAACGCGTCTGTGGTCTCTCCTGAACGCCCACTCGGAATTGACACCACGCAAGGTCCCGCGATACGGAACCGATCTGCCATGTCCACGCGACCATCCCGCCCGCGACGGTTGACTCGTCGGAAGAGCCTGATGCCAAGGCCCGGGGTCGAGATCCTGGAGGGCCGCCAGTTGCTGGCGGCCCCGGACATCGCGACGATCATGCCGGGGGGCGTCTTGCCGGTGGGCAAGACGATGTTCGTACCGGTCGTGGCGACCGACACCGACGGCGACGCGCTGACCTACACGGTCAGTACGAACAACCCCGACGTCAAGGCAACGATCCGCACGGGCCACCCCTGGTTGAAGATCAACGTCGCGGGCAAGGGGGAGATGCTCTTCCAGCTCTTCGACGACCTGGCCCCGAACACCGTCCAGCAGATCACCGACCTGGTGAACAGCGACTTTTACAACGGCTTGACCTTCCACCGGGTCGTCGACCTGACCGGCCAGAACGACGTGATCGTCCAGGGCGGCGACCCGAACGGCGACGGCACCGGCGGGCCGGGCTTCCAGTTCGACGACGAGTTCAACACGAAGGCGTTGTTCACCGGCGCCGGCCAGCTGGCGATGGCGAACTCGGGCAAGGACACCAACGGTTCGCAGTTCTTCGTTTCGCTGGGCGATCCGCGCCACCTCGACTTCAACCACACCATCTTCGGCCAGCTCGTCGAGGGGTTCGACGTCGCCAGTACGATCGTTCCGGGTGACGTCATGTCCGACGTTTCCCTGACGACCAATACAACCGATACGGTCATCATGCTCCAGGCGGCCCCTGGCACCACGCCGGGCACGGTGACGGTTGCCGTCTCGGCCACCGACAGCCAGAAGGAGACCGACATCGAGTCGTTCAGCGTGGAGGTCGCGGCGGACACCAAGAACGAGCCGGCGATCCTCGGCCCGGTCTCGACCCAGACGACGGCCGTCGGGGTGCCCGCCTCCTTCACGCTGACCGGAACCGACCTGGAGAACGACCCGATCGAGTTCCGGCTCTTTGATCCCGCCGACACCGGCGCCGCGAACCCCCTGACCGCGCTCAGCCTACCCAACGCGACGGTGGAAATCGACAACGGCACCGTCACCGTCACGCCGATGAGCGGGTTCGTCGGGGCGATCAACTTCAAGGTGGGCGTCCGTCAGACCACCGGCGACGCGACCAACACCCGCTGGGACACCCAGGCGGTGACGGTCAACGCGGTGACCCCGACCCTCACCGCCCAGGGCCTGGCGATCGGCGCGACGGAAGGCGTGTCCACCGGCACGATCACCGTCGCCCATTTCACGGCCGATCCGTCGAGCCCGGCCTCCAGCTACACCGCGTCGATTGACTGGGGCGACAACACCGCCAAATCCACCGGCACCATCGTGTCGAATGCCTCCGGCGGGTTTGACGTGCAAGGATCGCACAAGTTCTCGAATAGCGGAACCTTTGTGGTCCGCGTCGACATCAGCGGCCCGGGCGGCTCATCCACCACCACGGCCAGCACGGCCGCGGTGACACCAGCCCAGACCTCGCATCTGTCGGTCACGGTGAGCGACACCCCGGACCCGGTCACGGCGGGCGGGGCACTGATCTACGAGATCCACGTCACGAACACCGGGAGTACGGCCGCGACGGGCGTTGTCGTCACCAGCACCCTTCCGGCCGGCCTGAGCCTCGTCTCCTCGTCGATCAACCCGTCCACGTCCGCGGGGGAACCCGCACGTTCAACCTGGGGCAGATCGCCCCGGGTGCGACGATGACGCTCCAGATGGCGGTCAGGCCCACAACGGCCGGATCGCTCACCAACACCGTGCAGGTGAGCAGGCAGGGGGTGACCTCCCCGTTGACGGCCTTCGCGACGACGACCGTGGCGCCGCAATCCGGCCCGCTGACCGTCACGTGACCGACACGCCCGACCCGGTCGCCGTGGGCAGTCAACTCCTCTACCAGATCGTGGTATCAAACCCCGCCTCGACCGACGCGACGGGCGTGGTCGTGACCCAGACCTTGCCCACGGGCGTCACCTTCGTAACGGCATCGCCGGGCGCAGACCTCGACCTCGGGAAGCACCCGGACGTTCAACCTGGGCGACCATTCCCGCCGGAGCGTCGCGGACCATCCAGGTGATCGTCCAGCCCACGGCGACGGGCTCGATCGCCAGTTCCGTCACGGTGGACCGGGACGGGGCCGCCACGATCTCGGCCTCCTCGAGCACGACGGTCAACGACGCCACGACGACCCCCGACGAGCCGGGCACCGAGACACCTCTCGACGCCGAAGCCCGGAGCGCCGACCGTCCTGGGCCTGGAGCGATTCGGGCGGTTCTACGACCCGACCCAGGTCGTCCTGACGTTCGACGACGACCTGGACCCCGCCCGCGGAGGACCCGAACAATTATGTGGTGGTTTCGCCAGGGAAGGACGGTCGACTCGGTACCGGCGACGATCGGCTCGATCCGGTCACAACGGCGACGTACGATACCGCCACGCGAACCGTCACACTCGAACTGGCGTACCAGCTCCACTGGAACGACCCGGCCCGGGTTCGCATCCTCACCGACGCCAGTACGGGCGTGACGGACATTGACGGCAACGCCCTGGACGGTGATGGCGACGGTCAGGCTGGCGGGGACTTCTTCGGCTGGTTCGCGAGGGGCCTGTACACTCAGATCAGTTCGCCGACGAGTTGGGTACGCCAGTGGAGCCGACAGGCCACCGACCTCTCGCAGAACACCTCCAACGAGCCGCAACCCGGTGAGGCCGGCTACCCCTCGACGATCGACCGCTTCCTGGCGACTCGCTCGACGTTCGAGCCGACCGGCACCGTGACCATCCCCATCGCGGTGGGCCCGAACGCCGACGCGACCGAGGCCCTGCTCGACCTCTGGCAGCGCCGCGCGGATCGACTGAAGTCCTCCTGATCGTTGCCGTACCGGCATCGAGCTGTCGTGTTCCGGGGCGACCCACGCGTCGATCGACGTCGCGGGCCGCCCCCAGTCGTCTTGTGTTCCGGTCGTTGCATGATGGGGAGAGGTCCGGGATAATCGGACGTGTGTCTCAGGTCGCCGGGGCGACATCTGGGGCGAACCCATTCCGCACGATCGAATGCCGAGGTGGTCGCCATGAGTCAGGACGCCGGAGGTTCCCGACGGCCGAAGCGACGTCCGCCGGAGCAGACGAACCCGAACCCGCCACCAGAGCTGGGTTCGTACTTCGACGGGGATGCCCCCGGACCGTCGACCTTCCGGCCAGCGAATCCACCGGCGACGCCGGCGCGTGCCGGTCGGCGGCGGCACGACGGGCAATTCGGAAACCGTCGGCCCCAAATCGAATCGACGCGCGGCGAAGGACCATCCCGTGCCGGGTGGGCCGAACCTGTTTGAACGGGTCGTGTTCGGGTCCATCGGGGCGGGACAGCTTTCTCAGTTCTGCCGGCAGGCGGCGGCCTACCTCGAAGCGGGCGTCAGTGTGGTCAAGGCCCTCGACAGCCTCCAGCAGCAGTTCGCCAACACGGCGCTGGGGCCGAGTCCTGGGCCGAATGCAGCTCGCGGTGCGTCGGGGCGACGAACTCGACCGAGGCGATGGCCCGAGAGCCCCAGGCATTCGATGACCAGTTCCTGGCGATGATGAAGGTCGCCGAGGCCCGGGGCGGCGTCCCCGAGACGCTGCGCAGCCTGTCGAAGCACTACGAGTCCCGTCAGCGTTTGATCCGCCAGGCTCGCTCCGCCCTGATCTACCCGGCGGCCGTAATCATCGTGGCCCTCGGGGTCGGCTGGTTGCTGACCGTATTCGTTCTGCCGAAGTTCGTGGACATCATCGCGGACATGGCGCATGGGAACGTCGCCAGCCTGCCCGGCCCGACACGCGCGCTGATCGCCGTCAGCGACGTTCATGCGCTGGATCGGCTGGTGGGCGGTGCCGCTGCTGGCGGTCGGGGCGGTGTTCCTGCTCCTGTGGTTTTACCGGACGCCCGCGGGCAAGCCGATCCTCGATCGGATCGGGCTGACGATCCCGGTGCTGGGGAAATTGCTGAGGATGCTCGACATGGCCCGGTTCTCCCGGACCCTCTCGACGTTGCTCGCGGCGGGCGTCGACTACGGCGGCGCGCTCGACCTGACGGCCGGCGTCGTTCGGATGGTCCCCTACCGCCGCGCGCTGCGAGACGTGCGAACTGAAGTACTGGAGGGCACCGAGTTAAGTGCCGCACTGACCCGCACCCGCCAGTTCCCCATCGACGTGATCTCCTACATTGAGACCGGCGAGAGCACCGGCAAGCTCCCGGAGAGCCTGGAGAAGATGGCCGACGAGTACGAGAACCGCGTCGACTACATGGTCAAGAACCTCGGCAGCCTGATCCAACCGCTGATCATCCTCGTTCTCGGCGGGTTCGTGTTCTTCATCGCCCTGGGCCTGATCATGGCCTACGTGTCGGTCATCAGCAACCTGGCCAGTGGGGGGTTGTGAGTGTTACGGTCGGTCCGGTCGACGGAACCGCTTGCGAGTGCCGGGCTCCTCGCGCACACTGGCACGCGATCCAACATCGTCGGCGTCTCGACCGCCGCGGATTGTCCCACCATCGCTGAAGAGGATGCCTCTCATGCCGCGACGCCTTGTCTGCCTGCTTGTGTTCGCCGCCTCGGTTCTGATTGTCCCCCCGGCTTCTGTTCAGGCCGCTGACGACGCGGGCTGGAAGGCCGGCGACCGCGAAGGTGGCGATCACGCCGAAGACGCCGATGTGGATGGCCGGCTACGCGGCGCGTCAGACAGCCCTCGCAGGGTGCGATGCACGACCTCTGGGCCAAGGCGCTGGTCATCGAAGACCCATCCGGCGATCGCGCCGTGCTGGTGACGCTCGACCTCTGCGGCATCGGCCGCCCGCTGTCGAACCGGGTCCGCGACCAGTTGCAGGCAAAAACATGGCCTCCAGTCGCGAGCAGATCGCCCTGGCCTGCTCGCACACGCACTCGGGGCCGGTCGTCGGTGAGAACCTGGTCGGCATGTACCCGCTCGACGACGAGCAGCAGCGGCGGGTCCGTGAGTACGGCGATTCCTCGCCGATGCGATCGTCGGCGTCGTCGGCCAGGCGTTCGACCGAGTCGGCCCGGCCTCGCTGGCCTGGGACACCGGCCGTTGCGACTTCGCCGTCAACCGCCGCAACAACGACCAGAACCGCGCCGACGAGCTGCGCGCCGAGATCTCTCTGAGCGGCCCAGTCGATCATGACGTGCCGGTACTGGCCGTCTCGGGGGCCGACGGCGACCTGGAGGCGATCGTCTTCGGCTACGCCTGCCACTGCACGACCCTCGACGGTCAACGAATTCTCCGGCGACTACGCCGGGTTCGCCCAGATCGCCATCGAGGAGGCCCACCCCGGCGCCCAGGCGATGTTCTTCGCCGGCTGCGGCAGCCGACCAGAACCCCCTGCCCCGCCGCTCCGTCGAACTGGCCGAGAAATACGGCGATCAGCTCGCCGCCTCCGTCGAGCGGATGCTGTCCCGACCGCTCCAGCCGATCTCGGGCGACCTGGAGATGGCGTACAGGGAGATCGACCTGGCCTTCGCGCCGATCCCCGACCGCGCGCCATGGGAGGAGGCGGCGAAGTCCACCAACCTCGCCGAGCGGAACCGGGCGAAGACGATGCTCAAGACGCTCGACGAACAAGGGTCGATCCCCGACACATACCCCTACCCCGTCGAGGTCTGGCGGCTTGGCGACGGCCCCCTCTGGGTCCTGCTCGGCGGCGAGGTGACGGTCGACTACGCCCTGCGACTCAAGCGGAACCTCGGGACCTCGCACACCTGGGTTGCCGCCTACTGCAACGACGTGATGGCCTACATCCCCTCGCTGCGCGTGCTGAAGGAAGGCGGTTACGAGGGGGGCGGCGCGATGGTCTACTACGGCCGGCCGGCGCCCTGGTCCGAACGGGTCGAGGAGCACATCGTCGATACGGTTCGCGACCTCGTGGCCGACACGTCCCACGAACAGGGGAGCGAGTGACGTGAGTTTGGTCCCGTTCGACGTGGGTTCACTCCGTGGCGATGGTCCTGGCCTTCGGGGCCATCGCCCCGCTTCCGGGCGGCGGACGATCGGCCGAACGTCCTGCTGGTCCTGGTCGACGACATGGGCTGGAGCGACCTCGGCTGCTACGGCGGCGAGGTCCACACGCCCAACATCGACGCCCTGGCGGCCGACGGCCTGCGGTTCCAGGCGTTCTACAACACCGGCCGGTGCTGTCCCACCCGGGCCTCCCTGATGACGGGCCTTTACCCCCACCAGGCGGGGGTCGGCCGCATGACCTTCGACGCCGGCTTGCCCGGCTACCGGGGCCAGCTCTCCCGCAATGCCGTGACCATCGCCGAGGTCCTCCGCACCGCCGGCTATCGCACCGCGATGGTCGGCAAGTGGCACCTGTCGCTGACGCAGAGCGGACCAGGCCACCTGCGGTTCCTGAACAACCAGGCGATCCTCGACCGCTTCGCCGACCCGGCCTCCTACCCCGTCGGCCGCGGCTTCGAGGAGCATTACGGGATCATCTGGGGCGTCGTCAACTACTTCGACCCGTTCAGCCTCGTCCACAACACCGAACCGATCCGCGAGGTCCCCGACGACTTACTACGTCACCGACGCGTACACCGACCACGCCCTCGATTATCTGGAGACGTACGGCGGTGGTGACGCGCCGTTCTTCCTCTACCTGGCCCACTACGCCCCGCACTGGCCGCTTGCACGCCCTGCCCGAGGACATCGCCCGCTACGAGGACACCTACACGGCCGGCTGGCAGGCGATCCGCGAGGCCCGCTACCAGCGTCAGCTCGACATGGGCCTGCTCGACCGCGAGACGGCCCCGCTCAGCGAACGGTTCCATCCCGACCGCTCCTGGGATGAGAACCCGGACGCGGCCTGGGACGCCCGCGCGATGGCCTGCCACGCCGCGATGATCGACCGCGTCGACCAGGGCACTCGGCCGGATCGTCGCCAGGCTGAAGGAGATGGGGGAGCTCGACAACACGCTGATCCTGGTCCTCTCCGACAACGGCGCCAGCCGCGAGGAGCCCGGCTCTCCGGGCTTCGACCGCGTCTCGCGAGACCCGCGAGGGCGAGCCGATCACCTACTACGGCGGCGACAAACCGAGACGCCCTCTGCCCGGCCCCGAGACGACCTATGCCGGCATCGGCCCCGACTGGGCCAACGTCGCCAACACCCCCTTGCGGCTCTTCAAGGCCACCCAGTACGAGGGGGGCATCCGCACCCCGCTGATCGCCCACTGGCCGGCGGGGCTGAAGGCCGAACCCGGTCGGCATCACGACCCAGCCCGGCCACGTCATCGACGTCATGGCCACCTGCCTCGACCTGGCCGGCGCCTCGTACCCCGAGGAGTTCGACGGCCACCGGATCACGCCCCTCGAAGGCAAGAGCCTCGTCCCGATCCTCAAGGGCCGCCAGTCGGGACGGCCACGACGCCATCTACTTCGAGCACTTCGGCGAGCGTGCCATCCGCGCCGGCGACTGGAAGCTCGTCGCCCCGGCCGGCGGCGCCTGGGAGCTGTACGACCTCGCCCACGACCAGACCGAGACCCGCAACCTGGCCTCCGACCATCCCGACCGTGTTCGCGACCTGTCCGCCCTCTGGACCGCCTGGGCCGAGCGGGCGGACGTCCTGCCCGCCCCGGGGAAGTAGTGCATTGTCGATGACAGGATGACAGGATGTTCCATGACAAAATGGGTCCGGAACATCCCTCGGCTGTCATCGGGCATCCTGTCATCCTGTCATTGACGGTCCAGTAGTCCACACGGAAGCCGGGCGGCTCGTCGGACTGACTTGCCCTCGCGACTGCCATACACGTCGAGCGAATTCCATGGCGCCATTGGGTTCGTTCGGCGCGAGGATCACCCTTCACGATTTCTTCAAGTTGTTTCCCGGTTGGCCATTGGGGCCAGAGGGCCGGCCGCTCGTTGGCTTCGTTCGGGAAAACGGCCCTCGAATCCTCGATCCCGCGCTGCTTCGGATGCCAATCGAGCGCGAGGCCGTCGCGCATGGCCCCCGTATCGAAAAGATCGGGTTACGGGCCGACGTCTTCCGCCGATTTTTTGGGGCCTTTCGTCGACGCCGCCATCCGTCCGCGGTCGTCCGAAGCCAACGGGTACGTCGGCGTGGGCATTCAACCCCAGAACACCGGGGCGAACGTCTGGTACGCCAGGAGGGCAAGGAAGCCCCCGGCGTAGACGAGCCCGAGGCGATCGACCGGGTCGGGCCGGGGCCGCCAACGCCGGGCGAGCAGGAGCAGCGCCCAGGCCCCGATGACGCCGCCGGCTCCTTCGGCCTGATTCAAGTAATTGGTCCAGAACTGGTGGCGAAATTGCGCTGCTCCGGAGTAGTTCGACTGGGCGATCAGGCCGAACTGGAGCAATCGAAGGGCCAGACAGAGGCTGACGGCGACCCCCGCGGCCACGCCAGGTCCCGGCCAGTCGCGGCCCCGCAGCAACGCCGGGCGCCGTAGCGTCGCGACCGCGATTCCGAGGGTCGCCACGATCAGAAACGCGCCGAGATCATTGTAAACCCGGCTCAACAGCCGCTGAATCCACGGATCTCCCGCGAGCGCCTCGGCCCCTGGCGCGGCCGATCCGCTGAAATTAGCCTGCCACCAGTTGACGTCGAACCAGACCGCCGTCGCGATCCCCAGCACGGCGAACAGGACCAGGATCGCGGCGTCGGGCCCGGCGAAGGGGCGTGGTCGTCTCATCGGTGGCGACTCTTTCGGGTATCTTCCAACGGGGGCTTCGGATCTTTCCTGCGTAGAGCATTCTGCGGATGGTCACCAGAACACGATCAAAAGCACCAGCGATCCGAACGCCAGCCAGCCGACGAACACGAAGCCGCACGCCCGCCCCAGGCGGTCGATCCAGCCTGGCTCGGCCCGCCAGCGACCGCTCAGGAGCAGGATGAGCCAGCACCCGGCCACCGCGTGGGGGACGTGCATCGAGCCGATGACCCAGAGTTGCTGGAACGGCCAGGGCTGCCCTCCGCCGCCCCACGGTCGGAACGCCCAGAGCACCAGCGAGTGCAGGCCGCCGATCCCCAGCGCCGCCGTCGCGGCGACACAGGCCGCGAAACCGGGCTGGCGAGCCAGCCACCGCGGGCCCGGCCGGGGACGTCGCAGCCGCAAGGGAATCAGGACCAGCATCAGGGCCAGCGCCGTGATGTTGGACACCCCGTACACGGCTTCGAGAACCTGTTCCGTCCGCGATCCGCCCATCATTCGAGCCAGAGAGGCGAGGTAATCCCGGCTGAGGACCATGCCGACGGCCGCGGCGCCGATCAGCCACATGCCGTCGACGATCGAGAACCGTCGGTGCGACACGCGGCGGGGCGTGGCCTCGCGAGACGGCGATGGCCGGGGCATGCGGGGGGTCTCCAGGACGGGATGGCCTCAAGGCTAGACGCCCGCGCGGCCCGGTCAATCCGAAAGGTCTCGGACCTGGCCGTTGTCGCCGGTCTCATGCGTGGTGGGCGGTTCGGGTTCGTTCAGGAGCCCGGACAGGAACACCGCCAGCGCCGTGCCGATGCAGAGCACGGCCGAGAGTTGCAGGATCAGGGCGATGCCAAACCGACCGGCCGACCAGCCGGCCCATAGAGAACCGACCGGGACCGACCCGGAGAAGGCGATCATCCAGAGGCCCATGATCCGGCCGCGGAGATGGTCGGGCACGGCGGTCTGGATCAGCGTCTGGGTCGAGGAGTAGAACAGGATCCCGCCGAAACCGATCACGAACAGACAGGCGGCGGCCGTTGGCAGCACGGCCCAAACGGCGCCCAGGGCGGCGATCATCGGTGGGACCAATCCGGCCGCGCCGATCGCCAGGCCGAAGGTCGCCATGCCGCCGAGAACGAGATGCTCCTTGCGTCGCAGGCCGCCGACCGATGCCACGATCAGGGCGCCGAAGGTCGCGCCTAAACCGGAGCTGGAGAGCAGCACGCTATAGCCGACCGCCCCGGTCCCCACGACAACCCGGGCATACGCCGGCAAGAGGGCCTGGTACCCCATGCCGATGATCCCGAAGCAGACCATCTGCGCGAACAGCAGGCCGACCCGGCGGTCTTGCCGCAGGAACGCGAACCCGCCGAGCAGCGACCGGAGGCCCCGACGCTCTCCAGCGGGGACCACCGGCCGACCGCGGGGGCGGATCGTCAACAGGGCGCCGATCGCGGCCAGGTAGCTCACGCCGTTCAGCGCGAAGCAGGCCGCCGCCCCGAACCCGGCGAGCAACTGACCCGCCAGGGCCGGCCCGGCAACGCGCGAGGCGTTGAATATCCCGGAGTTCAACGCGATGGCGTTCATCAGCGACGCGCGGCCCACCAGGTCGTAGAGCAACACCTGTCGGGTGGGCATCTCGAATGCGACACAGACCCGGTTCAGGGCCAGGATCGCCGCGATGTGCCAGATCCGAACCCGGCCGGTCCAGACGAGAAACGCCAGGAGGAACGCCAGGAGCATCTGGCCGACGAGCGTCATAACGATGAAACGCCGGGGCGCGACGCGGTCGGCAAGGGCACCGGCGAACAGCCCGACGAACAACCCCGGCAAGATCGCGGACGCCTCGATCACGCCGAGCCACCAGGCCGACCCGGTCATCTCGTAGGCGACCCAGAGCGCCGCGGCGTTCTGGACCCACGTGCCGATCAGGCTGACCCCCTGACCGAAGTAGAAGCGTCGGTATTCCGGGTTATCGGCCAGCGCGGCGAAGGTTCGCGATCGGACACGATTCGGCCGGGCCCTCGGGTGCGGACTGGGTCGCTCGGCCGGGTCGCTGGACGTGGTGGGCATGGTGTTCGCGCGGGCCGGTGGGTCCCCCGGCCGGCAAGGCCGCGTGGGGACGGGGAGTTAGCCCTCTCATTATCGGCATTCGGCCCAGACGGGCAATGCCGGTCGGCGACCCGCGCCGTTCCCTTCCCGGCGTCGACGGGCTTGTCGGTCAGGCGTTCGCCTGACAGGAGGGATGGGCGAGTCCGGCGGAAGTCGGACCTACAAAACGGGTTCGTCAGCCTCAACCTCGGCCGATTCCAGCCTGATCCAGCCCAGCACGAGTCGGACCAGGAACCCGGTGGCGAAGGCCAGAACAGCCGCGGGTTGGACGCGAGCCAGGGCGGGTGTTCCCAGCAGTGGCCCGACGTAGGGCAGCAAGCCGACGGTCAAGCCGGCCAGCCCGGCCAGCACGCCGGCCGGGTTGGTTCCTCGTCGCGGCGCCGCGCCAACGGCCGTGGTCACGGACGTAATCGGCGGCGATCGCGCCGGCGAGCGGGGCCATCACGGCCCCCAGCAGGCCGAAGATGGTGGCCAGTCGGCCGGCCAGGCCGGTCGCCGCCAGCGGCCAGGCCACGACGGCGCCGATCAGGGCCCAGCCCCAGCGTGGTAGCGAGGGGATCGCGTCCGCGAACCGTTGACTGAAGACCGTCGGCGCATAGCAGGCCGGGCCGAGCAGTGCCAGGGCGAAGACCATCGTCAGGATACAGCCCAGGGCCCCACCGATCCCATCTTGCAGCACAACCTGATGATAAACGTAGCCTTCCGGGCTGTCGATGGGCGGGGAGGACAAGTCCGCGGGGGCCGTTTGTGTGGGAGGCATCTCCAGGGTGCGGGCCGCGAAGCGACCCTGGGCGCCGGCGATCGTCACCAGGGCCACACTCGCGACGATCAAGGGGGCTAGCCCCAGGCTCACCAGGCCCCCGAGGCGGACGTCGCCGGCGTTCCGGCTCGAGGCGCCCCAGTCGGCCCCCATCAGGCTTGCCGTGGCGGCATAGCCGAACACAAGCTGGACCATCGACCAGAACGCCGGAAGCGCGCCCGACCGGGTTCCCTCGGGGGGAGAATACGACCCGAGCCCCCCCAGCGCCCAGAGCATCAGGCCCGCGAACACCAGCGCCGGGAAGATCGCATAGACCTTCAGGATCGCCGCCACGATCTTCACAAGCACCGGCCCGAGCAACGCGGCGGCGAGCAACCAGGTGCTGGTCGTGAACAGGAACACCGGGCCGCCCAGGGATGGCGGCAGCTCCGGCCTCGGGCCATCGAGCGATTGCGGGCCGGTGAGGTGACCCATCACCATCGCCTTGAGGCTGAGGTCGGCCGCGTAGAAGATCGCCACGGCGAACCAGAGCACCTGAACCAGTCCCAGCGTGACGCCAGGAATCCACCGGGCACCCTCGGCACCAAAGGTGCGCCCGGCGACGGTGACCAGATCGCCTCGGGTGTGCAATCCCCACATCGCCGGGGCGTAGAACAGCATGATGAAGGCCAGCAGCCCACCCACGGCGGCCCCGGCCAGCGACGGCGCCAGCCCGCCGACCGCCAGCGTGTAGGGGCCGAGACGGTCGAAGAAGACGATCAACAGGAACAGCCCGATGTAGGCCGGTCCAATTCCGTTCTGCCAGGACCGCAACGGCATGTCCGAGGTGGTCAACTCGGTCGCCGCGTCGGAGGAGGCCGTTGGGATGTCGGGCCCTGTTGGACCGGGATCGTTGGCCATGATCGGTTCGAGTCGCCCGAGGGGAGACGTCCGGGTCAGGGTTGGATGAATCGAGGAAACGACGCGAGCGCGTTCGGGAGGAATTTTACCATCCCGACGCGCCCGCGTTGATTGATACCGTGCCGGTCACGACTGGACCGGTTCCGGCTCGACCGGCGGCACGGTCTGGGTGGGCATCGGAATGACGGTAGACAGCAGCCCGGCCTTGGCACAGAGGAAGTAGACCACGGCGCCGACGATGAAGGCCGCGAGCGGCGCAGCCGGGACCGCGACGCCCAGGAGCGGCAAGATGCCGACGAGGAAGCCAAGGGCCCAGGCGATCCACCCTGCCGGGTTGAAGCCCGCCCGCGGCCCGGACCAGGTGTAACCTGAAAGGATGTAGTCGACCGCGAACGCCCCGCAGATCGGCCCAAACGAGGCGCCGATGACCTGGAATACCGGGACGACCTGCCCCGCGAGCCCGGTCAGGGCCAGCGCGATGCTGATGGCGGCGCCAATGCCGACCGAGATGAACGGATTGACCTTGGGCAACGTCGTCTTGAAGCAGTTGGCGGCGATGAACGACGAGAAACAGGCGGGAGGGAATGCCGCGAGGGCCAGCAGAAGCGAGAGCCACTTGCCGACGTTCTCGCCCATGACGATCGGGATCAGGTTCACCGAGTTTAGCACGCTGGAAGGATCTTCGGGAGACGCCGCAGCGACTGCCGCGGCGTGCCATTCCGGCGTGCCGTGCACCCCCGCGACGATCAGCACCGTGGCGCCCGCGGCGAACAGGCCGACGAGTGCGACACCAACCAGGCCGCCGAGTTGTACGTCCCTGGTGTCCCGATTATTCATGCCGAAGTCCACGCCCGCCGCGCCGGCGGTTGCGAAGAAACCGACGACATAGGTGATCAGGAACGCCAGGATGGCGAGGGTGCTCATCGGGGCGGGCGCAGCGAGTTTCTCTTCCGGGGTCACATCGTCGTCCGACGTGGATACTGCGGCCGGACGCTCCTCCTCACCGGCCTCGGCCACCGCCGCCGCGACCTCCTCGCCCTCGCCAGCGACCGTTTCCTCGTCGGTTTCGGCGACGATCGCCGCGACTGGATTGCCCTCGGAGTCTTCGACAACGACCGCATCAATCTCCTCGACCACGGGCGACGCGGCGATCGTCCCGCTCTCGTTGATGAGCATCTGTGGGTCGAAGCTGCCCACGCCACCGATCGTCTTGACCAGCAGGACGATCAGAATGACCAGCGGGATCAGCGGCAGGTAGGTCGAGACCTTCGCCACGTACTGGATGCCCATCAACCCCAGCAGTGCCGCACCGATGCCCCAGACGACCATGATGACCTCGGGCGGTACTGGGACCACCTGGGCCACCATAAGCGACGAGAAATACGTGTTCACTCCCAGCCAGCCGAACTGGAGCAGCCCCATCAGGAAGCCCGGCATCAGGAAGCCGCCGGTGGCGCCGAACGTCGAGGTGCCGACGATGTAAAGCGGCAGCCCGGTCTTTACGCCGAACAGGCCAGGGACCAGGTAGAACAAAAAGTGGCAGATCAGGGCCGCGATCAGGATGCCGAGCAGGGCGACCCCGACCCCGGCGGCCAGTGCCCCACCCGGCGTGGCGGTCTTCACCGCGTCCTGCCAGTAGACGAACCAGAGGAAGATGCCGGCATACGTCGGCGCGGTGTTCTTGAACCAGGCCGCACGATTGGTTGGCGGGTTCGGCACCGCGTTGGCGATGTAGCCTGGTAGCGGGGCGGACGTGGGCGTTTCTGGAGTGCTCATGACGCTCGGGTGATCTGTGTGGGGAACCGCAAGCCCGGGTTGCGGCGTTGGCGTGAGAGACGTCGTGCCGCCGGGTCGCGTCGCGCATCGACAGCGGCGTCACGGCCTGGCCGCGAGACGGCCCGACCTCATCCCCGGCGCGGGGATGACCCTCCTGGCGGCCGTCGTGCGGTCCGACCTCGTGATTTTGTGTCTCTGTCTATAACCCGGCTGTCCCCGCGCCGCAACGGGCCAGCTGAACAACCGGGTTCGGTTCGGACGTGTCGCCGGTTGCGATCTTGACGGATCGAATCGGTTGTCCTGCCGACAGCGCCTGCGTTGGCCCCGCCCTGTCAGCGATTTGCCGGCGCCCCTGCGACATCGGGCTGATCCGCGAGCGGTTCCTCGTGGGCACGCTGTCGAGATTCGGCGATGATCCGCTCGATGGCGTCGGGGTCGCTGGGGATGTCCTTCGAGAGCTTCAACGGCCCATCCTCGGTCATCAGGTAGTCATCCTCGATGCGGATGCCGATCTCCTCGCTGGGGATGTAGAGGCCCGGCTCGATGGTGAAGACCTCGCCGACCTGGACCGGCTCGCCGTAACCGCCGACGTCGTGGACGTCCATGCCCAGGTTGTGGCCGAGCCCGTGAATGAAGAATCGCCCCAGGGGTTGCTTCTCACCGTCGTCATCCCTGGCTTTCAGGGGGCTCTTGTTGAAGAACGCGCGGGTGAACCCGGTCATGTCGGCGAGCTTCGTCACGCCCGGCTTCATCTCGTCCTCGACGGCCTTCTGGGCATCGAGAACGAGCTGGTACAGCTCTCGTTGCCGGGGGTTGAAGGTTCCGCGGACGGGGTAGGTCCGCGTGATGTCGGCCGTGTAGTTGCGGTACTCGGCACCGATGTCGACGACGACCAGGTCGCCGTCTTCAAGCGTTCTGAGGAACCCGAAATAATGCGGGACCGTGGCGTTCGGGCCGGAACCGACGATGGACGGGAAGCCCGGTCGCTCCGAACCGCCCTTGACGAACGCGCCGAGGATCTCACCCTGGAGCACATGCTCGCGAATGCCCGGCCGGATCGTCTCCATGACGGCCCTCTGGGCATCGCCGGTGATGTCGATGGCCGTCCGCAGGATGTCTTGCTCCGCCTCGCTTTTGACCTTGCGCATCGCGTGGATCAGTGGGGCGACGTCCTTGAGCCGGGTGTTGGGGGCCGCATCCTTGAGCAGGCGGAGGAACCGGCGCTCGGGACCATCGGTGTCCTCCGAATCTGGATCGAGGACGTAGAGCGTGGCCCCTGAACCGCGCCGGGTTCGTACCAGGGGGTCGCCAATCGCGCCGAGCATGTCCGCCAGCAAGCGTTCCGTGGATTTGACCTTCGGGAACCCCAGGGCCCTCGCGGTTTCGGGGCCGGGGCCGGTGCGAGCGGGCCCGAGCGGGTCGCCGAGCCCGTCGGCCGGCGGCACGTAGAGGACCGACGTCTTGCGGTCGGGGTAGATCACGAGGAAGGCGGACGGGACCTCGACCCCCGTCAGGTAGGCGAAGTCGTTCGACTGCCGGAACGTCCCTTCGAGGTCTGGGTCATCGGCCCCGCGCAACACGACGATCGGCTCTCGGTCGCGTCGTGTGCCGCCGAAGAACGCACGAACACCATCGGCCGTGCCGCCTTCCAGTTCGGCCTCGGCCACGCGGTCCATCAGCTCGTCGCGGCGAGACTGGTACTCGCGAACCGGTTGACCGAGCAACGGTTCTCGGATCGGACGCCGTCCGGGACGAACTCTCGTCGCCGACCTTGACCGCCGGATCGTCGGCTGCCAACGTGAAGGAGCCGGCCGGCGCCAGCAGGACGATCCAGGCGAGCAGCCCGGCGGTTCGCGTCCGGTGATCCTGAAGCATGGTGAGCATCCCGTTGAGCAGATGGTGTGCATCCCGGTTGGTGCGTGGACGGCTTGCGATTGTACGGTCGTGAGAACTGCGAGCGACAGACAAGAGATCGTGGAGGTCTCTAAAGATGAGCATCGGTCGGCGGGCGATCCGGACCGCGGCCTACGCCTGGGCCGCGCCGACGACCTGCGTCGGCCTGACAGTCGGGGTGCTGACGCTGGTCAGCGGAGGACGGGTGCAGGTCCGGCAGGGGGCCCTGGAGTTTCACGGCGGCTTCTCTCAGTGGTTTCTGAGACGACTGGCGCGGGCGTCGGCGATGACGCTCGGCCACGTCATTCTCGGCCGCGACCCCTGGTGCCTGGACTTCTGTCGAGAGCACGAACAGGCCCACGTCCGCCAGGTCGAGCGCTGGGGGCCTGCCTTCCTGCCCGCCTATCTCGCATGCAGCGCCTGGGAATGGTCGCGCCGTCACCAGGGTCGGCACTTCTACTTCGACAACTACTTCGAGCGTAACGCCCGTCGGGCCTGCGGCGAGGGACCGTGACGTGAACCCGGGCCGGTGGCCACCTTCCCGGGCGAGCCCAATGGAACGGAGAGACTCGACCGATCCGCCCATCCCTCTCACGACCGCGTCAACTTCCCCCGAACAGAGTGGAGAGCAAACTGGGGGGCCGACCGCCGGGGACATAGATGCGGTCGCCAGGCAGGAGTTGATAGTTGGTCAGGGTGTCGCCCCGCTGGGTGATGCCGAACCAGTCGATCCGGAAGATCTGGTCCGGGCCGCCGGTCGGGTGAGGACGAACAAGGTACGCCTTCTCCGGCAGGCTGTTCGTCCGAAGCCCGGCTTCGAGGATCCCATCGAGCACCGTCTCATGCCCGGCGAGCGGATACCACCTGGGGTTGTTCACGGTCCCGAGGACGTAGTAACGCCTCGTCCGGGCAGTGCCATCGAGCTGCACCGAGACCTGGACGGGCTCCTCGATCTTTTTCTGTGCGGCGATCGGCAGCAGCCTGAGCAGCAACTTCCGCTCGATCTCCTGGAGCGTCAGCCCGGCGACATACAGGTCGTCGAAAAACTCCAGGTCGATGGAACCGTCCGCCCGGACGACATACGCCGAGTTGGGGAAGCCCAGCGACGTGGGGACCACGTTAATGCGCAGCGAATCAGTCGGCTCGACCGCGTGCTGGGGGAGCGAAACCTTCTTCAACTCGCGGGGCAGGTTCGGATCGATGTAGCCGTACTGAGGGATCTTATTGTTCTGATGCTCGTCGAGCAAGCCGCAGCCGAACGGCCCCGCGGCCAGGATGGCCAGCGCGATCGGCGCCACGACGAGCGACCGTCCAGAGGTCGGGAGCGTTCGTGCGGGCATCGATCGGGTCCCTCCAGAGAAGTCGAGGTTCTCTAAAACCTGTTCCGGCACGATCCCGAACCGGGCCTGCCTGCGTCCTCGGCACGAGCGGATTTGCCCAACTGTTCCCGTGCGGAGAATCGGCGAACTGCCTCGCCTTCCCTGCAATCGGCACAACCGGGCCTTCGCCTTCATGGAAATGTTCCGGACGTCCCTCCGCGATCCGGTCAGCCCCTCGGTTCCAGGGTGGATCGAGTGGTTCAATCCGTTCCACCAAAGGGTGTACTGGGGAAGAAGCCGGGATTGACCCCGAACGCCCTTGGCGGTACGGTTCGACAGGGTGAATGAGCCCCGGGCCCGCAATGATCGGGGACCGTGACGCGAGCCAATTGTTCCAGAAGGCCCCGCGTTCGTTCGCAAACGACCCGCGTGGCTCGGCGTGTTCCGAACCGCCAATCGACGAGTCCCCCGAGGTACGAGGTGCGCAAGGATGCCCGCTCCCGCTTCCCGAGTCCTGTTCCTCGGCCTCGACGGTGGTACGATGCGGGTGCTGGCGCCGGCGTTCGACCGCGGCTGGATGCCGAACCTCGCGGCCCTGTGGCGGCGTTCCGCGCATGGGCGCTCCGATCCAGCGACCCGATGGTCACGCCGGTCGCGTGGACCTCGTTCTCGACCGGCTGCACACCGCCGGTTCACGGGATTCACGAGTTCTACCACCTCGACCCGAACGACCGCTCGATCCGCCCGAACCATGCCGGGCGGGTTCGCGTGCCGACCCTCTGGCAGATCTTCGACGCCGACGATCGGGCGGTGATCAGCCTCGGGCTGCCGATGACCTACCCGCCGCCTCGCGTGCGGGGGCTGGTCGTGGCCGGCTCCGACGCCCCCGGGCGGGAGTGGGCCTTCGCCCAGTGCTCCGACTTCGGCCGCGAGGTGTTCGCGCACGTCCCCGACTACACGCACAAGATCGTCTGGAAGTCCCGGCCCCGACGGCTTGACGACCTACGCTCGACCTCGGCCCGCAACCGCGCCGTCTTTCGCGCCCAGGTCGACGTGGCCCTTCGTGCCGACGCGCGCTGCCCCGAGTGGTCGGCCATGATGGTCCACTTCCACAACCTCGACGGGCTCCAGCACCGCGTCTGGCCCTATCTGGATGTGGACGACACCGGCATCCGGCAACCCGACTGGAACGACGAGGCGGTCTCCTGCCTGCGCGCGCTGGACGAGGCGGCGGGACGGTTGATGGACCTGGCCTCGAGCCGGGACGCGGCGATCATCGCCCTGTCCGATCATGGGTTCGGGCCATGTCGCCAGTTGGTGAACGTCAATGGCCTCCTGCGACGGGCGGGGCTCCAGCGTGGCCTGGCATACGGGACACGGTTCCGATACCGGGCGCACCGGCTGGCCGATCGCCTCCAGCGCTGGCGGGCGCGCCGACAGCCGGGCGGCACCGGTCGGCGGTTGCCCCGGTCGGTCGAGGGCTCACTCGGTTGCGACTGGAAGCACACCATCGCCTTCGCCCCATTTGGCCAGCTCAGTGGTTGCATCTTCCTGAATCCGTCGACGGTCCCGGACGAATCGACCGCGGATCGCCACCGCCGCGAGTTGATCGAACTGTGCCTCTCGTCCCGCGACCCGGACAACGGCGCGCCGCTGTTCGCGGACGCCTTCGACGTGGCCGACCGTTACGACCTCGACCCGGCCGCCGAGGGCCTGCCCGACGTTTTGGCCCTGTCCGCCGACGGCTATCAGGCCCAGGCCAAGTGGAACCCGTTCCACACGTCACTGATCCGCCCCGAGCCAGGTTTGCCGGGCACCCACTACGCCGAGGGCATCCTCGCCATCGACGGCCCCGACGTTCAACCCGGCGGCCAACTGGCGGCGGACCTCCACGATGTCGCCCCGACGGCCCTCGCGATGCTCGGCCTGGCCGTCCCCGACCACATGGAGGGCCGTGTCCTCCACGAGGCGTTCGAGGGCCCCTTGCCGATCCGCTATGGCGCCCGGCCCGTCATCGAGCCCGATCCCGATACCGACATCCTGCTCGCTCCGACCGCCTTCGGTGTCGAACCCTTGTAACCGTTCGGTGTGCCGCGCACACCCGCCAGTCCCCGGAGAACCGACCTCATGGACGAGATCAAGGCCGCCGTTCACGCCTACATCCTCGACGAGTTTCTCCCCGGCGAAGACCCGTCCGAGCTGACCGACCAGACACCGTTGATCACCGGCGGCATCCTCGACTCGATCAGCACGCTGAAGCTGGTGACCTTCCTGGAAGACCACTTCCACGTGGTCGTCGAGGCCCACGAGGCCGGCGTCGATCACCTCGACACCATCGAGGAGATCAGCCGACTCGTCACCCGGAAGCGCGCCGCCGCCTGAGCCGCGGTGGCGTCCCTCCGTGGCAAGGTAGCCACGGCCCCCGTCTCGTTCGACGAAATGAGCGATGAAGGAACGCGCACGGCCCCGGTTTCGACCGGGCCGTGCGTCTTCGCGTTCAAGGGACATGAACCCTGAAGGTCCCACCTCTTTCAGCGGCCGGGCGGTGCCTCCCCGGCCATCTCGGAAGGATACTCCTGCTCGGTCGCGCCAGGATCGATCCGATCCGTGGCGACCGTCGGCACCGGATCTTCCTTGGGCGGGGAAACGTCGTTCGGACAACCCGACGAACTCGAAACCGCCAGCACCACCAGCGCCATCCATCGCAACCGTCGCATCGCCATCTCCTTTCACTCGTTCTCGACACGCCGCGAAACGGCGGGCGGATCGCCCGTTCTCGCGCTGACCGTCTTGGCCCATGCCGTCGTCTCGCCGTTCGATCCGTGCAAGAACCGTTCCACGGTTCGCGTGGCGGGGGGACTCGGTGGCGGTCAGGACGCGGCTCGTGTAGAACTCAGGGCGGGGACATCCTTGCGATCCCACCCCCGCGCGTAGGTCCGTGCGGTGGCATCTCTATCTATCGATGAGACGAGTCGACCGAGGAACGCCCGATGACGACGACGCGACGTGACTTCGTGGCCGGCGGCCTGGCCGCCGGTGCCGCCCTGGCTTCCATCAACGCGACCACGGCCCACGCGGCCGCCCCCCAGGAGCAGAGCGACCTGTTCGGCAAGCCGTTCCAGCTCAAGTACGCCCCCCATTTTGGCATGTTCCGGAACCATGCGCCGGGCGGGCCGATCGACGAGCTGAAGTTCATCCACGACGTCGGCTTCCGTGCCCTTGAAGACAACGGCATGAAGGGCCGGCCGGTCGAGGAGCAGGAGAAAATCGCGAAGGAGATGGAACGCCTCGGCATCGAGATGGGCGTCTTCGTCGCCGCCGGTTCGCTGGGCGGTGAGCCGGCCTGGACCTCCGGCCGCAAGGACCTGGCCGATCAGATCCTCAAGGACATGAAGGACGCCGTCGAGGTCGCCAAAAGGGTCAACGCGACGTGGTGTACCGTCGTCCCCGGCGTCTACGACCACAAGCTGCCGCTCGACTACCAGACGGCCAACGTCATCGAACTGCTACGCCGTTGCAGCGACATCTGCGAGCCGAGCGGGCTGGTGATGGTCCTGGAGTCGCTGAACCACTACACCAACCACCCCGAGCTGTTCCTCTGGCAGATCCCCCAGGCGTACATGATCTGCCGAGCGGTGGACAGCCCCTCGTGCAAGATCCTCTTCGACATGTACCACCAGCAGATCAGCGAGGGGAACATCATCCCGAACATCGACACGGCGTGGGCCGAGATCGGTTATTTCCAGACCGGCGACAACCCCGGCCGCAAGGAGCCGACCACCGGCGAGATGAACTACAAGAACATCTTCCAGCACATCCACGGCAAGAGCGCCGACAAGATCCTCGGCATGGAGCACGGCAACTCCAGGCCCGGCAAGGAGGGCGAACTGGCCGTCATCCGCGCGTACCGGGAGTGCGACAGCTTCTGACATCCATAAGATTCCCTCTCGCCTTTCGGGATGGGCATCTGGCCCGAGAGGCGGAACTATGGAATGTGGATGTCTCGAACTATTGAGTCGATGCGATGAATCTCTCCGATCTTGTCAAAGTTCTGGACAAGCGGCCAGGAATGTATACCGGAGAAAAGTCATTCGGCATGCTTTGCTCCTTCCTCGACGGTTTCAACCTCGCCCGCGATGGGGGCCCGCTGGCCGGCTTTCGAGAATGGCTGGTCCCTCGCGCCAATGACGGAAATAACCTTCACTGGTCGGGGCTAGTCAAGCTCATCATCGTGCCAAACGCCACACCTCCGTTGTCGTCCAAACAGGACGAGATGTGCATGAGGGGAGCATTGACGCTTCTCTCGGAGTATCTGGCCTACCGGGAAAATGTCGGGATTACGAAGATTCATTACGAGTACGGTCGATGGCTCTTGAGGAAGTCCTGGTATGCCGGGCCACTGCGGAAGAATCCACTATAAGACGGATACGCTCATCCGATGCCGATGCCGATGCCCCTCTATCCTCTGAAACCTCGTCCGGTACGATAGTAGATCTTGATGAGGAAGGAGGCATAACATGGCCGAGACGTACCTGGGCGAGGTTCGCAACGGGGTCGTGGTCTTCGAGGGATCGTCCTTGCCCGAAGGGACGAAGGTTCGCGTGGAGCGGATGGATGTGGACGCGCCCTGAGATCGCTCTCCCAACGCCTCCTCGACGTCGCCGGAAAGGCAAAGGGGCTTCCGCCCGATCTGGCGGAAAACCACGATTATTATCTACATGGCACACCGAGACGGAGCCGTACTGATCCATGAGGGCGTGCTTCGCCGACACGTTCTATTTCCTTGCTCTGCTGAATCCCGATGATCGAGCGCATGCATCGGCACTGCACTACGCGGAGCGGCTGCCCGGCCGTCTGATCACCACCGCCTGGGTCGTGACGGAGTTGGCGGACGCCCTGTGTGAACCGTTCCACCGCCCAGCCTTCCTGGAACTGTTCGAGTCATTACGCGACGAGCCGGCGGTCGAAATCATCCCGCCAGACGTCGAGCTCTTCGACCGCGGCATGGATCTCTACTCACACCGGCTAGACAAGGCATGGTCGCTGACCGACTGCATCTCGTTTGTCGTCATGACCGAGCGGGGATTGGTCGAGGCCCTGACCGGCGACCACCATTTTGAGTAGGCCGGCTTTCGGGCGTTGCTGAAGATCGGGTGATCTGCGACAAAGTTTGTTCAGACGGTCGGGGCGGCCACTTCACCTGCGGCCATCTCCCGTTCGACGTGCCCGCCAGCGCGGAGGAACCCGACGAAGTCCGCCGTGAGGGTGCCGGCGTTGTCCATGCGCGGGACCTTGTGCTGGCCGCCGAGCTTGCCGCGGGAGCGCATCCAGGCGTCGAAGCCGCCGGGTTTCGACGATCGAGCAGCGCCGGCAGGGGCAGGCCGACGCCCTCGGCGCGGTGGGCCTTGTAGTCGGCGTTGCGGCCGCAGAGGTCGGCGTCGAGGGTGGTGCGGAAGCGGTCGAGGTCCGACGGCGGGGTCAGGAACTCGACGACGTACTGGTGATAGCCGAGCGCCGCCCTGGAAGACCGGGCCGACGTGCCAGTCGCGGACCGCGGCGCCGGTGGCGGTCGAGGCGGCGGCGATCGCGTCCTCGACCTCCTCGCTGATCAGGTGCTCGCCGAAGGCCGAGAGGGTGTACTTCGTCCGGCCGGTGAAGGTGAGCAAGGGCGGGTCGAGCGACTCGAACCGGACGGTGTCGCCGATGATGTGCGACCACATCCCCGCGCAGGTCGAGACGACGATCGCGTAGTTCACGCCGGTCTGCGCCGTGCCGAGCCAGTGGCGGGTCGGGTTCGGTCGAGCTCCAGCTCGTCGACCGGCACGAACTCGTAGAACAGGCCGTGGTCGAAGACCAGCCGCAGGAGGTCGGTGGCCGGGTCGCCGAAGGCGATGAAGCCCTCGGAGCAGGGGTAGACTTCCTGGAGCCGGATGCGGTCGCTGCCGAGCACGTCGGCGAAGGCGGACGCGGTAGGGGTCGAACTTCACGCCGCCGTGGACGACCATCTCCAGCGCCGGCCAGACCTCGGCGAGGGTCGCCTTGCCGGTGAGCTGCTTCAGGCGCTCGAAGAGCATCAGCAGCCAGCTCGGCACGCCGCCGACGAGCGTGATCGGCTCGCGCAGGCTGCGCTCGGCGAGCAGCGTGAGCTTGCGGTCCCAGTCGGTCTCCAGGGCGAGGTCGAGCGGGGGGAAGGTGTAGGGGCGGAGCCAGTCGCCGACTTCCAGAGCGGCGATGCCGCTGAGGTCGCCCTGGCGCACCCCGCCGCCGGGGCGTTCCAGGTCGGTCGAGCCGCCCAGGAAGAACAGCTTGCCGTGGAACAGTCGCGAGTCGGGCCGGGCGGCCAGGTGGTAGGCGATCATCGTCTTCGACGCCCGCACGTTCGAGCGCGACCATCGCCCGGGTGACGGGGATGTACTTGGTCGCCCCCTGGGTCGTGCCGCTGGTCAGGGCGAGGTACGGCATGCGGCCGGGCCAGGTCAGGTTGTCGAAGATCGGGTACTGGTCCCGCAGGTAGTCGTCCCAGAGGGCCTCGTAGGTCCGCAGGGGGACGGCCTTCTGGAAGTCCTCGACCGAGTGGATCGCGCCGAAGCCGTGGTCGCGGCCGAACCGGGTGCCCCGGGCGATGCGCAGCAGACGCCGCAGGGTCGGCGCCTGGACCCGGACCGGGTCGGCCCATTCCAGTCGCCGGGTGCGACCGCGGGCGTAGCCGTGGAAGGCGGCGTTGACCGCGGCCCGGATCGGTCGGAGCGGCGGTCACGTGGGAAAGCGGGAGGCTTGACGCAGGGATCATCGCGAGCTGCGTCCTTTGCAGTTGGCGGTCGATCTCAGTCCAGCGGCTTGATGCCCCGGCAGAAGTACGCGCCGGCGGGGGGGAAGTTCCGGGCTCGAAGGCGAAGCGGACCTCGTCGAAGAACGTCCTGTAGAGCCCCTGGTAGACCCAGGGCATCTCGGTGATCTGGTTGTACGAGCCCTCGGGGGCGAGAACCTGGCGGACGACCCGGAACAGGTCGCGCTGGAGGTCCTTCGGGAACGAGGGCACGGGCAGGCCGGAGATCACGTGGTCGGCCTGCGCGATGCCGCGGTCGGCCAGCATGCCGGCGAGGTCGCGGCAGTCCCCCTCGATGACGTCGAAGTTCGGCAAGGCCGCCGAACCGCTCGCGGAGGATCTCGGCGAAGTCGTGGTCGCGTTCGAGGACGATCACCTTGCAGTCGGGCTGGGCCTTCTCGGCCAGGACCTTCGTGATCGGCCCGGTGCCGGCGCCGAGCTCGACGAGGACCCGGGCGTGGTCCCAGTCGACGTTGCGGACCGTCGTCCGCGACAGCCAGGGGCTGCTCGGGGCCAGGCTGGCGATCTTGGTGCCGTGCCGGAAGAACTTGCCGAGGAACAGGGTGAAGTCGCTCATGGAGGCTCGTCAAGGTCGTTCCCGACGTGTTGACCGCGTGGGAGAGTGAGATCAACGCGAGCCGTCAACGTGCCCCGCCCCAGTAGCACAGGGGCGGGGCCGCCGGCTCAACGGTCGGAAGGCGTCGCGCCGGCTTTCCTGGGCCTGGGGCCTTCCGGCCCACGGGTCAGGAACCGGATCGGGCTCGAGCGCCGGGGGGATCGTTGCCGAGCCCGTCGCGCAGGAAGCGCAGCACCAGGCGGTTGACCAGCCGGGCCTTCTCGATCTGCGGGGCGTGGCCGCACTTGGGGATGACCACCTGGCGGGCCTTGAGCATCCGGTCGGCCGCGCGGATCGAGCCGGGGATGTCGGCGATCACCCGGTCCTCGGCCCCCCAGATCACCAGGCAGGGGTGGGGAATCTGCTCCAGCAGCGGGGCGACCGAGTGGCCGACGGTCCCGCGGAGGGTCCGCAAGACCCCCTTCTTCCACTTGCGGTCCTGGAACTTGTGGCCGATGGCCTCGACCAGGCCCTCGGTGGCGAACCGGGACGAGTGGAAGACCGACTTGACCAGCGTGTCGTACTGGCTGCGCCGGACCCCCTCCATCATCGGCAGGTTCTCCTCGCCGTGCAGGCCCGAGGGGCGAGCAGCACCAGCTTGGAGACCTGCTCCGGGTGCCGCGCCGCGTAGGTCAGCAGCACCTGGCCGCCGAGGCTCGACCCGACCAGGTGATACGGCGGATGCTGGACGAACGCGTCCAGGTAGGTGGCCAGCTGGTCGGTGAGGTAGTCGACCGTGACCTCGCCGCCGGCGTCGATGTGGCGGTGCAGGGCGTCGCCGTCGTAGACGAGGATCTCGGGAACCTTTACGTCGATAGTGGCGCGTCCAGCTCAGGCGGTTGGCGAACCAGCTCTCCGACTGTTCGGCCAGGCCGTTGACCAGCACCAGCGGGTGTCGGCCTCCGGTACGCCTTGATGAACGGGGTCTCGAAAAAGTTCCGCACGGTCGGTTTCATGTCGGTATCCAGGGCTCACAGGTGCCGTGCCGGAGACCGCCCGCGTCGAGATCGAGGCGACCGTTGTCCCGGACACTCCGGGCAGTCCGGAGGGATGGCGCGGAACGGTCCCTCAACCCGGCGATTCGAGCACCCGTAAAGATACCATCCCCGAGGTGGTTCGGCCAACCAGGTCGTTTCTTCGCGCATTCGGAATTTGTTCGGCCGTTTCCCGGTCATGGGCACGCTGACAGACACGATTTCAACGGCTACGATCTCCCTGGGACCACGGCGTTCCTGGGGCCGCCTCCCCGAAGCGTGACAGCCGGGGACAACTCCCAGCGACGGGACGAGCCGGGCGCAATCATAACAACGGGCAGGGCCGAACATGCATATCCTCTTTGTCCACCAGAACTTTCCGGCCCAGTTCGGTCACATCGCCGACTACCTGGCGCGGCACAAGGGACACCGCTGCACCTTCGTCTCGGAACGTCCCCCGGGCGACACCGGCACCGTCCGTCGCATCCAGTATCAGACCAGGGGAGGAGCGACCGCGCAGAACCATTACTGTAGCCGAACCTTCGAGAACACCATCTGGCACACCCACGCCGTCTACGAAGCCATGAAGGCCCATCCCGACATTCAGCCCGACCTCATCGTCGGCCACTCCGGCTTCGGCTCCACGCTGTTCCTCCGCGAGCTGTACCCGAACGCGCCCATCATCAACTATTTCGAGTACTTCTACCGTCCCCGCAACTCCGACATGGACTTCCGGCCGGATTTCCCGTCCACCGAGCTGAACCGGCTCCGCTCCCGTGCCCGTAACGCGATGCTGTTGCTGGACCTGGAGAACTGCGACGCCGGATACAGCCCTACGCGCTGGCAGCGCGATCGGTTGCCGTTATTGTTCCACGACAAGGTGCGCGTGATCTTCGACGGGGTGGACACCAACATCTGGCGGCCCCTGCCCGACCTGCCCCGTCGGCTCGGCCAGTTTGAACTACCGCCCGGCAAGAAGATCGTCAGCTACGCCACCCGGGGCATGGAGTCGATGCGCGGGTTCGACATCTTCATGAAGGCCGCGAAGTTGATCTGCGATCGTCGCGATGACGTGATCTTCCTCATCGCCGGCCAGGACCGCGTGTGTTATGGGGGCGATCAGAACGTCACCGGGGGGAAGTCGTTCAAGGATTGGGTTGTCTCTCAGGACAACTACGACCTGTCCCGCTTCGTCTTTCTCGGCCTGGTCCCGCCGCCGGTTCTCGCCCAGCTCTTCAACCTGACCGATTTGCACATCTATCTGACCGTGCCCTTCGTGCTGTCCTGGTCGCTGATGAACGCCCTGGCCTGCGGCGCGACGATTCTCGCCTCCGACACCGCTCCGGTGCGCGAGATGATCCGCCCCGGCGAGAACGGCCTGCTCGCCGACTTCTTCGATGTCGAGGGGATGGCCGAGGCCGTGGAACGCGTGCTCGACCGTCCCGAGGACTACCGCCACCTCGGCCCCGCCGGTGTCGAGATGGTCCGCGAGAATTACGACCTGGAGGTCTGCCTGCCCCGCATGCTCGCCCTCTACGAAGAGGTGTGCAACACCCCCCACGTCGACCCGGCCTGAACGTCCTGTCCTGAATGGACCGATCCGGCATGGTGATCCACGCGGTTGACGATCGCAGGCACTCTGATACAAGAGAATAGCGTCGGGCTGTCCTCATGATGAACTCCAAAGACCGTCGTGGCGGGTTCACGAGGAGTGGTCGATAACGCGGGGAGGTGCGTCTTGCGCGTGTTCATCACCGGAGGCACCGGCCTGATCGGCCGGCACCTTGCCGCTCGTCTCCTCACAAGGCAAGACACGCCCGTCGTGCTGACGCGGAGCGCGAGCAAGGCGAGCAAACTTCCTGAGCTGAAGGGGGCCGAGATCGTTCCGGGTGATCCCGCCGTCCCGGGCGACTGGCAGAAGGCCGTCGACGGTTGCGACGCCGTGATCCACCTGGCGGGGCAGAACGTCTTCGGCCCGCGATGGAACAAGGAGATCAAGCGGCAGGTCCGCGACAGCCGCGTTCTCGGGACGCGTCATGTCGTGGAGGCGATCACCAGCGCCTCGCGGCGGCCGAAGGTGCTGTTGCAAGGCTCGGCCATCGGGTATTACGGCGCGCGCGGCGACGAGGAGTTGACCGAATCCGGCCCTCCCGGTGACGATTTCATGGCGCGCCTCTGTGTCGACTGGGAAGCGGCGGCTCGCCCGGTCGAGGCCCTCGGCGTCCGCCTGCCGATCCTGCGCACCGGGGTCGTGCTGGCTCAAGGTGAGGGGCCCTCGGCGTCATGGCCCCACTGTTCAGGATCGGTCCCGGTGTGCCCGTGGGTAGCGGGGGCTCGCCGCTGCCGGCGACCGGCCGGCAGTGGATGAGCTGGATCCATATCGAGGACATTGTCGGCATGGCCCTGCTCGCCCTCGACCACCCCGAGGCCAACGGCCCGATCAACGGGACGGCGCCCCATCCTGTCCGCAACGCCGAGTTCTCGCGCGCCCTCTCCCGAGCCCTCTGGCGACCCTATGCCCCCTGGCGGGTCTTCCTGCCGATCGGCCCGCCCGACTTCGTGCTGAGGCTCGTGCTCGGCGAGGTCGCCCGGGTCGTCACCACCGGCCAGCGGGTGCTCCCAACACGAGCCGAGGCGCCTCGGATACACCTTCCGCTTCCCGGAGCTGGCCCCGGCCCTGGCCGACATCTTTCGCAATTCGCCGCCGTCGGATCGGTCGAAGTCGCAGCCGTCGAAGGGAGCCACGGCCTGAACGTGCTGGGGTGCCCATCACAGGATGACAGATGACAAATGACAGGATGACAGAGGAGAGGAGGACCGAGGACAGGCTTGGGATGTTCCTGATTCATTCTGTTCTGGGTCATCCCGCCCCGTGCTACGGGCCATCTCACCTTGAAGTATTTAGATATAATTAATATATTATTATATTTATTTAATATTATCCATATATCAATGTATTTTAATTTAATTTTCTATATAATATATTGTTTTTTCATTATTCATCTGTCATCAATGGCCTACGTCCCCAGGGGCCGAGTGGAGGTTTGGCCCTTACTCCACCTTGAAGACGGCATCGCCGGTGCCGGTGTTGCCGGCGGCGTCGGTGGCGCGGATCATCAGGATGTGGGTGCCGGGTTTCAGGTCGGGAAGGGCGAGGGTGATCGTCTCGTCGGGACGGTCGAAGAGGCCGTCATCGGGGAAGATCGGCACCCAGTCGCCGCCGTCGAGGGCGTAGGCGGCCCTACCAGGCGGGTCAGGTTGTCCTTGAGGACGACCGTCGCCCCCCTTCCCTTCGACGTCAACCGTCACCCGAGGGGCCTCGTGGTCGACCAGGAACGGCTCGCTGACGAGAGTGCGTTCGAGGGCCTCGTCGGGGCGGGTTGGAGGGGCGGTCGGTGGCGGTGACGCGGACGCGGTAGGCCCCCGCCGGGACCGCGGTGGTGTCCCACTTGTACTCGTCATCGGTCAGGGGCTCGGGGCCGCCCAGGCGGATCCAGTCGGGCCAGCCGTCCTTGCGAACCGCCAGGGTGTAGGCCAGGTCGTCGCCGTTGGGGTCGTACGCGTCCCATTTGAGGGTCAACTCGGTCTGCCGGGTCGCGCCGTCGGCCTGACCGAGGTCGGGGACCGTGATCTCCTCCAGCTCCGGGGCGAGGTTGACGGTCTGATAGCGCAGGACGACCGAGCGGACTTCGGGCGTAAACTTCGGGTCGTCCGTCTCGAGCGTGAGTCGATACTGGGCGAACCGGCCGGGGGGAACGTCGGCCTTCGCGGTATCGGGGTTGGACTGCGGTGCCGACCAGACTGACCAGGTGTCGTCCGGTTCGCCGACGTTCCCGGTGCGGACCTGGACCGAGACGTGCGTTCCCCTGGGCGGCTCGGCATCCCAGGAGAGCGAGCCGAAGCGGCTGACGAGTTTGGTGTCGAGCACCTCCGAGGTCAACGTACCGGTGCGCGCATGGGTCGGCTCCAGGGCGAGCACGGCCCCGGGATCGCCCGTGCCGACCAGCACGACGCCTTCGGGATCCGATCATTGGCGAGCATCGTCAGGATCTGGTCGCTGTCCACCCGAGCGATCGGGGCGGACTCGCGCCCACCCTCCCGGACCTCGTACAGCTGCCCTGTCGGTCCGGTGCCGACCAGCAGCCGGTCCCCCTGCCAGGACAGGGCGAAGACCAGTACCTTGGCCCGGAAGATCTCGCGGGCGGCGCCGTCGGCACCGATCCGGTACACGGCGTTCTCTCCGGCCTCGGGCGGCTTCGGCCGGGCGGTCCCCCCCGTTGTCGGCGAGTCCTGGGTCGAGGTGAGGACCACGGCCTCATCGCGCACCGTGGCATTGATGGCGGTTTCCTTCTCGCTCGTCGCTCGTCACCGGACGAGGCCGGGCGCCGTGGGCGAGCTCCTCGAGGGCCGTGCCCGGGGCCGTCGTGCGGCGTGCCGCGCCCCGCCGCTGGCGGCCTGGGCCGTGCCGGCGTAGAGCTCGCCGTCGAGGCCAATGACCAGGGCGCGGACCTCGCTCTGGGGGGCGTCGTACAGGACCGACACCTTGCCGTCCGGGGTGACCTTGTAGATCAGCCCCTCGCCGTCGCTGCCGGCGTA
Organism: uncultured Isosphaeraceae bacterium; assembly: GCA_963779675.1. Taxonomy (GTDB): domain Bacteria; phylum Planctomycetota; class Planctomycetia; order Isosphaerales; family Isosphaeraceae; genus CAVZZM01. The sequence continues at coordinate 148,423 of CAVZZM010000003.1, read as the reverse complement.
GAGGGTGCCGTCGGGCGCGACCGCCACGCAGAGCAGGTGCGGGTGGGGGCTGTCGAGCACCCGAACCCAGTCCCCACCCTCGGCGGGCCGCTTCCAGAGCCCCCCGTTGGGACCGGTCGCGGCGTAGAGGTTTCCTTCGGTGTCGGTGGCGAGATCCCAGATGTATTCCACGGATCTCATCAGGCCGCGAGGCCGGGTGATCCGGGCCGTTGACGTGATCACCTGGCCGCTGGGCCCGGTGCCGACGAAGCACACGGCCGTCGGCGGGTCGCGACCAGCGACAGGGCCTGGGTGTCGTCGGCATCGAAGGCCGACAGTCCCAGCTCTCCTGTCCGTCGCGACGGTAAACCTTGCCGGTGTCTCCCGTGGCGGCGAAGACCGCGCCGGTCGCGTCACGGGCCAGATCCCAGACGTGGTCGGCGTCGAGACCGCCGGTCGGCCGGATCCCTTGCATCAGCCGGATGCGGCCGGTGTCGGAGATCACCACGCGCTCCGCCTGGCCCTTCTTGAAGTCGTCCGGCGCATCCTGTCGCCAGGTCTTCACCTCGCCGGCCTCGCACCCAACCGGCCAGGACCAGCACCAGGGCCAGCGCAGGCGAACCTCGAGCTCCTCATCCGTCAAATCCCTCGGTTCTGTCGCATCGCGGCCGGCCGGGTTTCCCGCGAGGTCGTCCCCCGGGCGGTTGGCTGTCGTCTGGCGATGGCCCGCATTTCCGTCCCGGTCGAGATCGTCTGAGAACCGCAAAGGCACGTCGCGGCGTGGACAAGGCGTGTGTACGCGCTCTCCACGCCGCTTCGAGAGTTCCCGGACATCCGGGATCAGAACCACTGTCGCCCAGGGCCAACCCGGTGTCCTCGATGACCTCGAACTTGAGCGACTCGGAGCCCTCGACGACCCAGGATGTCGCGGTCGGCAGGATCAAGTTCGGAACGAATCGGGGCTCGGGCGGCGGTATGCCGGCCGCCACTGAAGACGGCCTGCATGCTGCCGGGAAGGTTCGGCAGGGCCTGGCCCTGAACGGCCACGCCACGCTCGGGCAAGGGAACGTGGACGAACAGGGTCGAACGGGTCAGCTCGGCCTGGAACTTGAGGAAGCTCAGCAAGGAGTCGATGTCGCGCGGCTTCCCGAGATGGGGTGCCGGCGGCACACGCGCTTGCGGAGTGTCTGGCCGGCATCACAGACGGCCAGCTCGTACGTTCCTTCGGGCAGGTCGGCCGGGAAGGGGAACCTCGACGGTCAGAACCTCGCGGTCCCCCTTGTACGGCTTGAGGGTGACGTCGACCTCCAGCGTTTCCCCCGGCTCGACCCGATCCGACGCCAGCCGGATCGACTCGATCTCGGCCGTGGAACGGCCGGATTCGATCTCCACCTCGCAGTCGATCGACTCGATGCGCAGCGGCTCGATCTCGTTGTTCGCCAGGATGCCCGCCAGGTTGGAGACCGGGCCGAACAGGGCCGCTGGGCCGAGCGGGCCGGTGAACCGGGGGCCGCTGACCGTGTCCCGCACCGTGATCGGCTCGTGGCCCTTGCAGGTGGGCCGTGGCGGAGAACCGGGCGGTCAACTCCGTCGGGCAAGTCCCCTTCGGTATCCACCGCGTTCGCCAGCACGGCCTGCACCAGCGACGGCAGGAGTTTGGGATTGCGGACGATCTCGACGTCATAGGTCGCGCGGTTCGGAGTAGCGCCGGTGCGCACCTTGACGTGCATGGGCATCATGTCCGGTTTCGCGCCGAGCGTGCCGGCGATGCCGGTGCTGACGTCGGTATCGAGCACGCCGACGGTCTTCAGCGGCGAGCCCATCTTCATGCTGACGCTGGCCCTCGGGTAGACCGTGTGGATGTACCCGGTCATCATCGGGAACTCGCAGGCCCCGAGGCCGAACATGGGGTGGCCGAAGCCATAGACCCGGTTCCCCTCGACGTGCGTGACCGTACCGATGGCCGACATGTCGAAGTCGCCGGTGACCATCGCCACGCTCAGCGGCGAGCCCGGTTCGAGCGGTTTGTTTCCCTCGCGCTCGAGGATCTCCTCGAAGACGCCGCCGCCGGCCATCGGGGCCATGCCCAGCGGGGCGAACCGCTCGTCGAGGAACGCCAGCGCCCTGGGGCTGAACCCGGTGGTCGCCAGCGGTGACGCGATCGGCCGCATCCCCGCCAGACCGCCCCCGGCCACCGGCATCGGCAGCAAGGACGCCTCGGCGCCCGGCATGGTCGGATCAAGGCGCGATCGGGTCCAGAGAACAGGCTGGCCTGGTGCGCCCTGCCGGTCAGAGCCGATGTCGCGAGCCTCCGCGGCCAGACGACGGTCGTTCGACCGCACGTACTCGACCATCTGGCAGAAGGGCGTCACGCCGGCGATCGGGTCCTTGGCGAACTCCCAGGCGAACGCCACGGCCCCCAGGAGCTTGCCATCGATGTAGATCGGGCTGCCGCTCATCCCCTGGATGATCCCGGCATGCTCGAGGTTGCACCCGCTGAGCCGGCACAGAATCATGTCGCGGCCGGGGCTGACGTCGCGCATCACGCCGAGCACCTCGGCCTGGAACTCCTCCAGTTTCGTCCCGACCATCACCGTCCGGCCGACGCCCTTCATTCCCGGGACGAACGTCCTGGACGGCCCAGTATGTCGCTCGGGTCCGGGCTCGGCAGCCTGCCGCGCGACGGCCCCGCGGCAAGGGTTAAGACACCAACCCAGGGCCAGAATCGTGGATACGGCACCTTCGCATGGTGGGCAGCCTCCCGCGACGAGGACGGGTGGAGAGGACGGAAGGCGGGGTGTGATCACACCGGGACGGCATGATGGAAGGGGACACGCTCCGTCGTGAAGGCGGTTCCATCCCACCCCGCACGAGCTCCTTGCGCGTCTAATTGTCTATCGGATTATTCGATAGTCGGTTCCCGACTTCAACTCAGTTTCTTCATGACCCGTGCCAGATTCCACCAAAATTCTCACCGTGATGCGAGCCCGAGTGCCTGCATGTTCGCCGAAATCACCACGACACCACAGGCTTGCGCGAATGCGACGATTTTTGGGACAGTCGGCCTTCGCGGGACACCGAACACGACAGGAACGCCCGATTTTCGGGCAGCATGGGGCCATTGTCTCGCAAGGGGCTCATTTCCTGGGCCGGTTCAAAGAGAAAGGACGATCACGTCGAGGTGGCCCGTTCGCCCCGTTGGCCGGGTGGCGGAGCCGCCTCGTCCCGGAGACGTCGCCGCTCGGCCTCGATCGTCGCCCGGCGCTCGGCGTCCAGAACGCGGCGGTGCCGCATCGGCGATAGCCGCGGATCGCCATCCAGTCGACCAGGGCCAGGGCCAGCAGACACGAGCACCAGCCGGCTGACCCCCAGCCAGATCAACCCCCAGAGTCCGCCCATGCCGCCGATTGGCCCTCGGGTCGATCGACAGCCCCCAGGCCATCCCCGCGGCGATCAGCAGCATCAGCGCCGATCCGGCCAGTCGACGCGCGTCCTGCCGGGCGTAGTAGCGGGCATCCTCGGCATCGCGTCGGGGTCGCGACGACCGCGGTCGAGCCACTGGCGGAGCCCGAAACCCACCGCGAGCACGATCAGCAGGGCGCGATCGCCAGGCCCGGCAGCACGGCAGAGAATTCGGGCATCTCGAGGCTCCGCGAGGTCGTCGGATCCAGGACGCGGCCTGTTCATCCGTCCGAACCAGGCCCTGGATAGCATAGCCAGCGCCGGGGCCTCGAACCAGGTCCGGCCCGCCTGGCTCAGAACAGGTCCGTCCCCTGGAGCTGGTGCTCGATCCGATCGCTGCGGCGGGCGATCTCCTGCACGGCGGCCCGGATCTCGGTCGGGCTGACGTGGCCCCGCGGGAAGGTGCGGGTCATCACGAACATCGGCTGGGCGTCGACCTCGCGGATCGAGATGCTGCCGTGGGTCAGCTCGGCGTTGAGCTTCAGGGCGTACTCGAAGTGCCGCGGGATCGGCCGGACCGCAGACCGAGAACACCGACAGCAGCCGCTCGCGGTGACGCCCCTCGATCACCTCGATGTAGACCTCCTGAACCCGGTCGCCCGGCACCGGGAAGACGATCCGGAACCGGTCGCGGCTGCCGTGCTGCACCAGGCCGCCGAGGCCCTCGATGGCCTCGTGGACCAGCGCCTCGGTGCTGCGCAGGTAGCCGAGCACCGCGCGCAGGTCGGCCGCCAGAGCCCCGGCCGAGCCGTAACGGCGGCGGGGGTCCTTGTCGAGCAGCCGGGCCAGGATCGCGGCCACCTCGCTCGGGGATCTCCGGGTCGAAGCTGCGCACGTCGGGCACCGGCGAGCGCTGGTGGTGGCGGATCAGCTTGCCGAGCCGGTCGGAGGTGAACGGCAGCCGGGCGGTCAGCAGGTAGAAGTACATCACGCCGACCGCGTACAGGTCGGTCGTCGGGCTGGCCGGGGCGCCGGTGGAACAGCTCGGGGGCCATGAACGTCGGCGTGCCGGCCAGGCGGCCCCGACCGCCGGGACGTTCGATCTCGGCGACCTTGCGGACCAGGCCGAAGTCGGCCAGCTTGGACCGGCCGTCGGCCGCCAGCAGGACGTTGGCCGGCTTCACGTCGCGGTGGACCAACCCCGCCGTCGTGGGCAGCGTCCAGGGCCAGGGCCACCTCGCGGACCGCGGCGGTTGCCTGCTCGGGGGCCAGCGGCCCCTCGCGGACGATCTTCTCCGTCAGGCTGACGCCCCCCGGCACGAACTCGCGGCGATATGTCGCCGTCGGTCGCGATGACCTCCCGCCATAGGGGCCGCCGGTGCTCGACCAGCTCCATCTCGATGAAGTGGTAGCCCCGGTCGGTCCCCAGGTTGTGGACCGTGACGATGTTCGGGTGGACCAGGCCGGCCACCGCGCGGGCCTCGGCCCGGAACTGCTCGACGATCTGCGGCTCGCGGGCGACCAGACCCGGGTTCATCACCTTGATGGCGCAGTGGCGACCGAGACCGCCGTGCTGCGCCCGGTAGACCCGTCCCATCGTCCCCCGACCGATGATCGGGCCCGATCCGGTACTGGCCGAGGGTGCTGTCGACCAGTTCGTCGACCTCGGGGAAGCCGTCGGCATCGTCGCAACCCGGCATCTCATTACGGTATGCGACTGTCTTGCCGAGCGGGTCGAGAAACTCCTCCTCGTCGTCAACGCCCTCAGGCACGATCAGCGAGCAACCCGAGCGCCGCCGTACGGGCAGGCCGGTGGCGTCAGCCCCTCCAGGCTCAACTCGCCGCAGGAGGAGCATGGGATCAATTCCCGGATTTCAGTTTGGACCGGGCCTTCGTCGTGCATCGTTACGGCAATCATCTCGGGGAAAGTAAGTGATCGTTGGGTTCAGGAACCACCGGGAAACCTGGTGCTCAGGGGCAAGCGATTGGTTCGAAACGCCCTGTCTCGCACCGTCCCGAAACCCTCATTGGCTTCGTTCGGTAATTCGTCGTAAGTTTCTATCAAAGCAGGTGATTAAATCGTGAGCCACGGCCCAATATCGGCTCTGGCCAGGCCCCCGGATCGTTCCCCTTGCTGGGGCTCGGGGGCCGCAATCGCAGAGAACGCGCAACCGCCGCAATCGTCACGTCACCCCTCGACATTCCTGATGGTGGACACGTCGGCCGATGGCAAGGCTCGCAGGTTCCCGTATCGTTCCCTATCGAATACGAGGCCCCAGGAGTTTTGTCGAAATCGGCGAATCAGATGACCATCTTTCTCAAAGCCGGGGGTTGGGCCAGAAACCTTGTGATCCGGGTCGCTCAGGTCAGGGACGCACCGGAGGTCTTCCGGGGTTCCTCGGCGCCCCCCATGTTTCGACGCAACTCTTGATTCCACAAAGCGTTTCCATCGTTTCCACGTGGATTGTGGGTACGAGGGGTTGCGAATGGGTGGAGTTCGCCGAGGAACCTCTCTATTCTCAAGTCGAAAGCTCGACCGAAAGCTCGTCAGGTTCACGCCTGTTCTACTCTCAAGTGTCTGCGCGTGAGGAATTCCGTCAACCCGTTCCGCGTCGTTTCGCGCAAGTCCCCGGAATCGTTGATCTCGCGGTCACCCCAGGGTGACCATTCCCTGCGTCTGCCCGCGGGGCCACCTGGCGTGGAATTGGCGCCAGGGCATCCGAATCGGCCCTCATCGAAGCCGAGCGGGCCGGGAATGTCGAGCCAGGCCGGAAGAACCAACCGAGCGCGGTTGCCCAGGGGCGTCCCGACGGGATAATGGATATCGAGGCACCGTGTCGGCCCATGTTTACGACTTGAAGGAGGCGATTCCCGACGCCTGCGGAGCACCCCAGGAAACCGCCGACCGTCGATCAAAGCGGCCTCGTCATGCCCAAGGTCTTTTCCTGGGTTCGAGATCGGATTGACTGGTCGGATCGCGTCGGTCGCGCACGGGGCTGTCGAACCCGCTCGGTCGGTGGGATTGAACTTCCATTCTATGCATCCCTGGCAAGCGGCAATCCCAATCGCCTTATTCGCGTTCCCACAACGCGGAGGATCCCGACGGGCGTGTCTCGACCCAACCCTGGAGGGCTCTCCTGGTGTTCACGTTCCGACTGACCGGTTCGGCCCTGATCGTCGCGTTCGGAATGGTGAAGGCCTCGGCGCAAGGGCCATCGCAAGGGGTGCCGGACGTTGAGGCCAGACCGAACGCGGGGCCTCGTCCCGCGGCCCCTGCCCCGGCGGCGGCCGACGTGCCACCCCCCTGTTCGGCGCCGCGGCCCGCGCGGCCCGCCCAGCCCGCGCCCGGGTCGATGCCCGAGATGTTCGCACGCATGGGAGAACGGTTCGCCCGCGATCCCATGCGCGGCTTCCAGGGGTTCCTGGACGACCTCGCCGGGCTCGAAGGGCCGGCCTTGAAAGGGATTCGGTTGAGCCCGGCGGAGGAGCGCCGGGCCGGACAGCAGGCACGGGCCGAGTACCTCCGCCGCGCGGCCCGCCAGGGATATCGCGTCGTCGACGATCGCGCCAAGCAGGCGTATTTGCGAGAGCTGGTGGAGGGGTTCGCCCGGCGGATGACGCACCGTGACCGCTATCCGCATCTCGACATCACGTTGATCGCGGCCCCGGTGCCCGACGGCCAGTCGTTCCCGGGCGGCTATCTGGTGTTCACCACCGCGCTGCTCGACGAACCCGACGAGGCGACGGTCGCGGCCGTCGTCGCCCACGAACTGGCTCACCTGGACCGGGGGCACCTGTACGAGTACGCCCGACGGGGCAAGCTCGCAGAGTCGACCTTCCAGCAGCCACCCGGAGCGTTTCCCGGCGCTCCATCCTTCGACCAGTTCTTCGCCCGGGGGATGACCCTCTTTGGCCTGATGATGAACCCGTTCCGTCCCGAGCACGAGCACGAGGCCGACTGCGTCGCGACCACCTGGTTGTATCTCGACGGTTACGATCCGATGGCCCTCGTCGAGTTCTTCGAACGGCTTCACGATCGACTTCGCGACCAGCAACCCCAGAACACCCCCTTTCCCGTATTCGCGTTCGGTCGTTCGCATCCCTATTCGCTCGAACGCCGGGCCGCGGTGCTTTCCCGAATCCAGCAACTCCGCCGCTGGCAGGACCGCGACGACCTGGGCCGCTTTCCCGAGAACCTTCGCAACCGATCGTCCCACTTTCGCGACCTGGCCGACGCGCCCTGAACATCCCCCGGGGCCGACCTTCCCGACCGGTTCTCGGCGCGCCTCGACGATCGACCGGGGCGGGCCGGGATGTCTGTCGCGGGACCGGAGGCGGGTCGATTTCTCCCACAATGGTTATTATCATGAACATCCCCACAGTGTCTCGGTGCCGCGTGTCGCACCCATGGATTGGAACGTGCGGACGATCCCGGCGCGAGCATGTTTTGCCGCGACCCATTGAGCGGAACCGATCATGAACACGAATGTGCCTCCTCTCCTCACCCTGGCCGTGGTGTTCGCGATGATCGCCCCGGGTTGCACGGGTTCGCAACCTGCCGATGACGTGGTCCACGGAGATGGTCCCCGTGATGTGGTCCACGGAGATTATCGCGATGACTATCGTCCGGAGAGTGCCCACCACCATCATCCGCCCGATGGGTGGGATTCGAGAATGCCTCTTCGTCCGGTAACGCGCGAGCTGGATCACGAGGGGTTCCACGTCACGCTCAATTTGCGCCGCCAGGTTCTCGCCCTGTCGATCGCCGAGGACCGCGATCCCCGGGCCGAGATCACCTCCGAGCCCGTGCTTCGGCCATCCCCATTCGAGGTCGACGACCCGAGCGCCTTCGTTTCCGGTTCGATGCTGTTTCAGAAGGCGAAGCAGTTCGATGACGGGCTTGTGGCGGCGGTCGAACTCGCGGCCCAATCGGGCCTCGGTGAACTCGGGAGCAAGCGGGAGATGCTCGCGACGGTGGGCCGGGGATTGCTCGAACAGCTCGGTCCCGAGCCGGTTGAGGGGAACGTGCCGGACGTCATCCTGGCGGCCTGTCGTCTCGGCGACGTCCCGATCGAGGTGCCGGGGGCCTACGCCGATCGGGTCGCGGCCGAGATCAGCCGGTTCCTTGACGAGGCCACGCGCTCCCGTCCGCTGGGCGTTTATGACTGGTCGGACGACCTTCGGGCGATCTTCCGGCAAGACCGTCAGCTTCAGGCCGAGTTGATCGGTCACGATGGGGTTGATGCCCTCGCCCGAGCCCTGCACGCGGACCCATCCGCCCGCGCGACCTACGTGCGATACCTCAACATGATCGAGGGCCTGACAAACCCCGTCGACGCCGCCGATCTGCGTCCCGCGCTCGAGGCGATCGATCAGGGCAGTTTCGGGGCCCCGGCCCAGGGGGCCGTGTTCTTCCCCGCCTCTCGATCGCACGAGTCCGACCTGATTCACAAGCTCTTTGGCGATCGACCGGTCCCCGAGGACTTCGACCTCGCCACCGAACTGGTGCGCCGCCCTGCAAGCCCGGTCGATGTTCCTGGAGCCCTCGGCCGGCTCGTCCGGCTGGTATGACTATCTGACCTGGTCGCTGGGGCCGCTGGTCAACCCGACCGACACGATCGAGTCGGAGCACCTGGCCCTCGACGAAAGCTACACCGACCAGCTACTCGAACTGTTCAAGGGAGCGATGGCCCTGACCCGCGAGACGCACGTCAAGCAACTCGAGGTCCCGGTGTTCCCGGCGGCGAGGCCGAACCCGAGGTCGTCGTCATCCCGATCCGACCGGAACTGACGGTCGAGCCACTGAAGACCAGTTACTATCGACGAGCCGTCTCGTATCTGTTCGTGCGCCTTCTCCTGGAAGAAACCTTCGGCGCGGGCCCTCGACCAGTTGCACCGCGGGACCGAGGCCGGGCCGGTTGACGCCGATCTGGCGACGGAACTGGAGACGATGATCGCCTTGTTCTACGGGGCCTCGGAGGTCGTCGGCCGCGAGCTGGGCATTCGTGATCCCAGCACCCTGCGAGATCGCGACCCGGACGCGGATGCCGCGACGTTCCTGGCCTGGGCGGACGCCGTCTCGGCCGACCCGGACCTTGCTCGCGACACCCGGATGATGGTCCCCGTCTACTACGACGCCCGGAGACAGCAGACGAAGGTCTGGGCCGTGCTCGGCTGGACGGACCGCCCGCTCGTGATCGATTTCGCCGAGGCCCCGAATGTGGACGTGACCCGCGAGGGCCAGAATGCCGATCCCGAGAGCTATCAACTGGAGTTCGACGGCACGATGCGCCGCGTTGCGTACCCGGTCACGGTGGAACTCTACGTCGACGAACCCCTCGACCGCGAGGCGTTTCGTACACTGTGCGACCGCCACAAGACCCAGTCCGCCATCCTTGAAGCGCTGGGCGTTGACGCGGATTGACGTGTCGATCACAAACCGGCCGCGTTGTCGCCGGGCTCGGGACCGCGGGTCGAACCCGTTTGGCCTGTCGAGGCGCCGGTCGATCAAGTCATACCAGTTTTGAAGGTGGTCAAGACAGTCTGTCGGATCTGGGTAGGGACTAGACCCCCAATGACAAAATGGTGGGATGACAGATGACAGCAGTCCTTTGTCATCATGGATTTTTGTCATCCGTCATCCCACCATTATAGGGCTGCCGGTCTACTACGTCAGCGACAAAGGCCCTCCCGTAAACCCTGTCAGACGTTGTAGGTCGAGCTGGCGGTGGTGCCGCCGCGGCCGGTCCAGTTGGTGTGGAAGTACTCGCCGCGGGGCTTGTCGGTCCGCTCGTAGGTGTGGGCGCCGAAGTAGTCGCGCTGGGCCTGGAGCAGGTTGGCCGGCAGCCGGGCGGAGCGGTAGCCGTCGTAGTAGGCCAGGGCCGACGACATCGCCGGCACGGGGATGCCCTGGCTGACCGCGGCGGCGACCACCCGCCGCCAGCCGGCCTGGGCGCGGTCCAGCTCGGCGGTGAAGTAGGGGTCGAGCATCAGGTTGGTCAGGTTCGGGTCGCGGTCGTAGGCGTCCTTGATCTTGCCGAGGAAGGCGCTGCGGATGATGCAGCCGCCCCGCCACATCAGGGCGACGCCCCCCTTGTTGATCTCCCAGCCCGACTCCGCGGCCTGGGCGTCCATCAGGGCGTAGCCCTGGGCGTAGCTGATGATCTTGCTGGCGTAGAGGGCCATCTCGATGTCGTCGACGAACGCCTGGGGGTTGCCCTTGTAGGACGGCGTCGGGGCCGGTCAGGACCTTCGAGGCCGCCACCCGCTGGTCCTTCTGCGCCGACAGGCAGCGGGCGAAGACGGCCTCGCCGATCAGGGTCAGCGGCACGCCCAGGTCGAGCGCCGCGGTGACGGTCCACTTGCCGGTGCCCTTCTGCCCGGCCTTGTCGAGGATCTTGTCGACCATCGGGCTCGCCGGTCTCCTCGTCCTGGTACCCGAAGATGTCGCGGGTGATCTCGATCAGGTAGCTGTCGAGCGGGCCGGTGTTCCACTTGGCGAAGACGTCATGCGAGCGCCTTCGGCGTCCATGCCCAGCAGCGTCCTCATCAGCCAGTAGGCCTCGCCGATGAGCTGCATGTCGCCGTATTCGATGCCGTTATGCACCATCTTGACGAAGTGCCCGGCGCCCTCGGGCCCGACCCAGTCGCAGCAGGGCACGCCGCCCTCGACCTTCGCGGCGATCGCCTGGAAGATCGGCTTGACCGCGCGGCCACGCCTCGGGGTCGCCCCCCGGCATGATCGACGGTCCCTTCAGCGCCCCCTCCTCGCCGCCCGAGACCCCCGTGCCGACGTAGAGGATGCCCTTTTCCTTCAGGGCCTGCGCGCGTCGGGTGGTGTCGGGGAAGTGGGTGTTGCCGCCGTCGATCAGGATGTCGCCCGGCTCCAGCAGCGGCACCAGCTCGTCGATGACCGCGTCGACGGCCGCGCCGGCCTTGACCATGATCATGATCTTGCGAGGCCGCTTCAGCGCGGCGACCAGCTCCTTCGGCGAGTGGGTGCCGACGATCTTCTTGCCCTTGCCCCGGCCGCTTGACGAAGTCGTCCACCTTCGAGGTGGTCCGGTTGTAAACCGCCACGGTGTAGCCGCGGCTCTCCATGTTCAGGACGAGGTTCTCGCCCATGACGGCCAGGCCGATCAGGCCGATGTCGGCGTTGGGTTCTGCCATGTCAGGATCTCGGGGGTTCTTCGACTGGAGTTGGGTGAGCACCGCCCACCGTCATTCGATCAGTTCATGGGGGGCAGTGCCCACCCGACGAGGTTCAGGGCAGGAGGTCGGCGACGGCGATCCGCGCCTCGGGCTTCGCCAGCGGAGCGGCATGGCCGTCGGCCGGGACGATGGTGACGTCCGCATAACGGAACCGGCCCTTGTGCGCGGGGTCGGGGCCGGGGTTGCGGTGGATTTCCAGCCGGCGATTCACGAGGTTCACAATCCAGTAGTCGGCGATGCCGGCACCGGCGTAAAGGTGGGCCTTGATGGTCCGGTCCTCACGGAGGCTCGTGTCGCTGACCTCGACCACCAGGACCGGATCTCGAGGATGGTCCCCACCCGGTTCGGCACGACGGAACAGGACGGCCCCATCCGGTTCGGGCTGAGAACGGCGGCCCACATCGAGCGGCAACTGCATGCGTACCCGGTATTCCGGCCCGAACGCGGCCCGCAGCGCATCGTCGAGCTTCTCGATCGCGTTGGCGTGAGCCGGTTTATGGGCCGCCATCTCCAGGATCTCTCCGTCGAGAAGCTCGACACGACGACCTTCCAGGAACCCGAGCTCGATCAGTTCCTGGTACTGGTCCACGGTCCATCGCCAGCGCCGGTATCCCGATCGCCGTGATGCCGAGGCATGCATCGCCTTCGGGTCGCCGGTTGTCGCCATCGGTTTGCCTCGCTCGCGTCGACACTTTACTCGGAGAATATTCATGGGCAGGCATGGGCCGCCCACGACGGGCGTTCAGGGCAAGAGGTCGGCGACGGCGATTCGCGCCTCCGGCTTCGCCAGTGGAGCGGCATGGCCCTCGGCCGGGACGATGGTGACGTCCGCGTAACGGAACCGGCCCGGCTTTTCCGGATCGGGGACGGGGCGACGATAGATCTCCAACTGCCTGTCGACCAGATTCAGGATCCAGTAGTCCTGGATTCCGGCCCGGGCGTAAAGGTGGGTCTTGATGGTCTGGTCCTTGCGCAACGTGGCATCGCTGATCTCGACGATCAGCAAGGCCCCGGTCGGATGGGCCTCGGCATAGTCGCGAGCCGAGCCGATGACGACGGCCACGTCGGGCTCAAGCAGGGAACGACGACCCACATCGAAGGAAGAGGTGACTCGAATCTGCGCACTCGCCGCCGAAGATGCCGTGGAACAAGTTCGTGGCAAGGCCCATCGCGACACAGTGTGGTGGGTTCGCCGTCATCTCGTGGATGATCCCTTCGATCAGCTCGACGTGCCGGTCGTCGAAGAAGCCCAGCTCATCCAGCTGGTAGAACTGGTTGACCGTGAACCGGAACAAACCATCCTGGCGAGGCCAGGGCGGCTTTCGCGTCAGCCAGGGCTTCCGAACCTGGGGATCATTCGTCGTCGCCATCGGCATTCCCTCGACTCACTTGCGATAGGTCTGGGGCGTGTACTCCGGCAGCGTCTTCCGGGCCAGGGCGTCGGTGTTGATCCGGGCGAACCGGGCCAGGCCATCGACCAGCGGGACGCTCACCCAGTCATCGCCGATCAGGGGGCGGGCGTAGTTGAGGAAGTCGTCGGTGACGTCCCTGCGGCTCGGGGCGATCCACCTGTCGGGGAAGCTGCGGTCCTTGGCGGCGACCAGTTCCAGGGGCACCTTGTCGTAGCGGACGGTGTACGAGCCGGCCCCCTGGTCGCGGAGGATCGTGGCCATGTAGCCGTTGCCGGCGGTGCGGGCGATCTCGACGGCATGCCGGCCGACGTTGTAGGCCTCGTCCAGGTCGACGACGCTGGCGTAGGCGATCGCGTTGCGCCAGTCGGTCCCCGGCACCTGTCCGCGGGCCTTGCCGGGCACGGGAAGCTTCAGGTCGTTCAGGTAGTTGACGATCTGCTGGGCGACGGTCGTCTGGCTCGAGCCGAACGAGACGTGGCCGAAGCTATCGCGAACGACCCCGAATTCGCCGACGTCGAACCCCTCGCTGACGACCACGAGGCAACGGCCGTCGGTTTCGAGCTGCTTGACGACGTTCTCGCCGAGTTGCTCCAGGGTCAGGCCCGACTCGGCCATGTAGATCTGAAGCGGCATCTCGCGGAGCGGGTCGGCCAGGCGGGCGGCGGCGGGGATGTAGCCGATCTTGCGGCCCATCGCCTGGATCACCAGCACGGGGTCGGCCGGGCAACTGCCGCGGTTCTCCTCGTTGGCCTGCCGGACGTACTGCGCCATGTAGCGGGCCACCGAGCCATAGCCGGGCGAATGGTCGAGAAGCTGGAACTCGCTGTCGCCGACGTCGTTGTCGATCGTCTTGGGCACGCCGGTGGCGACCAGGTCGAGGCCCTGCTCGTGGGCAAGCACCGAGACCTTGTGGGCCGTGTCCTGCGAGTCGTTGCCGCCGATGTAGAAGAAGATAGCCGACGTCGTGGGCCTTCAAGACCTCGACGACGCGTCGCGAAGTCCTCGTCCTGCCCCGGCTTGAGCTTGTACCGGCAGGTGCCGATCGAGCCGGCCGCCGGGCTGGTGCGGAACAGGGCGATCTCCTCTTCGGGCGTGGCCGAAAGGTCGATCAGCTCCTCCTTGAGCACCCCTTCGATCCCGAACCGGCCGGCGTAGACCGTGCCGAAGGTCTTCGGATCGCGTCGGCAGCCGTCGATGATCCCTCGCAGGGAGTTGTTGATGACGCAGGTTGGCCCCCCGGACTGGGCGACCACGACGTTGCGGGCAGGCATGGCGAATGCTCGTGAACGGAGGAGGAGGGCACGGACGACCATCGGCTGACGATGGCGACGGTCGGCCGTGCCCTCGCGACGGCCCGGTCGATCTCCGGAAGTCGCGGGACCACACACGATCGTACCCGGGATGGCCCGACGAAGGCGGACTCGCGTCCCGTCGGATGATTCCGGTACGACGAATCGAGACCGGCGCATGGCGCCGGCGGCCCCGCGCCGCGCTCATCCAAAGGATAACCGGAAACCGCCGCGTTCGGGGAGTGCCGACGCCCCCGCCGTACCCGAAGTTCCGGGACGGAGAGGGCGGCTTCCGATCGTCGGGACATTTCGGTGAACGGCCTGCCTGCCCGGTCAGGCCCGCCCTTTCTCGCGAGAACGCAGGGCGATGGCCAGGAACGTCCTGGCAACGGATGCACCCGGCCCCATCGGCTCGTCGCGGGGTGATGGAAAGGCCGAGCAACGGGAAGGCCAGGCGAGCGGGACCTGTCACCGGAGGCGACCGCCGCGCCGGCAATGGCGGGTCTGGGCCAGGGTGCGGGCGGCGCGGTCCGCCACGAAGCTCTGGCCGTCGAGGCGTGTTCGTCACGCCCGACGACGACCGGGCCACCACGTCGGACAGGCCGTCACCGTTCGCGTCCCGGACCTGGTGGCCACGCCCGACCCAGGCGGGAACGCCAGGAACCGGCGGATCGGACGGCCCGTGGCGCCGTCGAAGACCTTCACCAGCGGACGCTGCCGCTCGCCGGGGTGGCCACGATCTCCGCCCGTGCCGTCGCCGTCGAGATCACCGGCCGCGATGTTCACACCGCCCCGGTAGCCGGGGAAGAACGGCGCGAACTGTCGCGATCAGGGCGCCCGTCCGACCGTCGAAGATCCGAACCTGCGGCAGGGTCGCCGGGGCCGGTCGCGGTCGATGATGTCCGGCACCCCGTCGCGGTTGACGTCCGCCCGGACCACCCGCACCGGACGCTACGCGCGCCCGGCCCGAACGGCTGGAACGAGCCGACCACGGCCCCGTTGTCGCTGCGGGCCAAGTCGACCACCGGGGGCCACCCGGTGGCCATGGCCACGAGGCGTCAGCCGGCGCCACGTCGAACGTCCCGTTCGCCGACGCCGTCGTCGGGTTCGACGGTGCTCGTCGATCGTCACCGTGTACGGAAGGTCCCGGCCTGCGTGTAAACGTGCTCGCCGAGAACGGCGAACCCGGTCACGGCCGTGCCGACGCACGACGCCGGGGAGGTGTCGCCATCGCCCCAGTCGATCGACGGCGGTGAAGTCGCTGGCGGTGAGGCTCGGGTCGGTCGACGTCGATCGTGGCGATCCAGGCAGTTCGTGAAGAGCGGCCCACCGCGGTGGTCTTCAAGCATACCCGGTCGCCGTGATCGGGGCGACGACCGGGCCGGTCACGAACGGGTTGGCCGTGCCACGGCGGGCAGGGCGAACTCGGAGTACCAGAGGTGCGTACTTCGAGTGCGTCATGCCGGGGGCGGAGAGGTCCTGGAAGTGGAACGTCGTGTTCGGTTCCCCGACGGCGACGAACCCGTTCGGCGAGCTGCGCGCCCTGGGGATTGATGAGCCACTCGGGGTTCGTCTCGACGATCTGGTTGTTCGCGGTGCGCTCGGAGTAGACCTGGGCCTCGGCGACCTGCGCCGGCACGTGGCAGCGGATACGGGTCCTGCGCGCCGTCCTGGACGAGGTTGCCGACGGCCAGGGCGACCTGGCCGATCTTGCCCGGGGCGATCGTGAACGGCACGACGTTGGTGTCGTGCGCGGGGTGCGGGATCGAGGTACGTCAGCTTCCAGTAGCCGCCGGCCGCCTGGGGGATCTTCGCCAGGTCGTCCTCGAGCGTTTGCATCGCCTGGGTGATGACGACCGAGCCGCGGCTGTGGCCGATCAGGTGCAGGTCGACCACGGCGCCGGCCGGCACGTTGCCGGGGGTCGCCAGGAACTGCTCGATCTGCTGGCCGCGGCGTCCTTGCCCGCCTGCACCGCCAGGCCCGGCAGCGGGATGCCGGCCGTGTCGGACCAGTCGAAGGCGATCGCGTGGTCGTACCCGTCAGTCTCCAGCGCGCTGGCCATCTGGCGGACCCAGCGCCGGCAGCGTGCCGGCCTCGGTCGGCAGCACGAACCCGTGCGACACCAGCCCAAGCACGTACTTCTGGAACGAGGCCGTGCTGTCGCCATCGCTGTTGGTCACCACGGCGAAGCACGTAGGGATTGGCCGGGTCGGGCGCCAGCGCCGTGACGCCGGGCGCCCGTTCGCCGGAGAGCACCAGCGGAACGTCCTGATGGCGCCGGGGGACACGTCCGCCCCGGTCAGGTTCACGGAGCCGATCGGCACGTCCGACGCCCGGTCGAAGGTCGCGTCCGGCGACCGGTAGACCTCGACCGACCATCGGCGAGGACTGCGGCGGCGGTGACGCTGTAATCCAGCGCCAGGGTCTGGAAGTCCGTCTGGCCCAGAGAGCCCAGGGTCACGCTCAGCAGGCAGCGGTCGTCGAGCCGCTCCAGGATCGGGCGACTCGGGCGACCGGCGGACGCCGATCGTCGGCGACGGAACGCGAAAGGTCAACTGGGGCATGGTCGTTGTCTCGTGTCGTGGGTTTCCGTCCATCGATCGCGTGGGAGACGACCCGAAACGCCGGAGCGGTCAACCTCCGGCGTTCGATGGATGCGAGCGCCACGATTATCCACCCAGATTACCCATGTTTCCAGTGGGGAGTGTCCGGCAACAACGATTCAAACTCGGCGATCCTTCATCCATGTAATCACCCTTGTACGTCCCGTCGAAGAAGCGGGGCAAGGCCCTCCTCGTAGAGACGTTGCCAGGAAGCATCCTCGTCGCCGGGGTTGATCGGGAAGAAGAGGACGCCGTTGGCCTCGGCGGCCTGGCGGTCGCCGGGGGCGTCGCCGATCATCAGCACCTTGTCGCGGTCGTAACGGTCCGGCGGGGCGGCCAGGGCGAGATGCTCCTTCTTGGAGCCGAGTTCCTGGCCGGCGATCAGGGCGACGTGGCCGGCCAGGTCGTGCTCCTCCCACTCGCGCTGGAGGGCCTCGCCGGGGGTCGCCGAGACGACCATCACGTCGGCCTTGCCGTCCAGAGAGGCCGAGCGTCTCGGCGACCAGCGGGAACGGCGGGACGCCCCGGACGATCTCGGCGACGGTGTCGTCGACCGCCTGGCTCCAGGCCAGGGCGTGGAGCAGGTCCGGGTCCTGAGTCCGCTCCGCCTCGGGGCGGAGCGTCCGGGTGCCCATCTTGGTCTCGCGGTCGGTCCAGGCCCGCAGGCCCGGCGAGCTTCGGCGACCTGGAACCCGCGACGGCGGACCTCCGGGCGTTCGGCCAGCAGGTCCAGGGCCCGAGGTAGGCCGGGAACCGGTTGGCCCCCCGCCACTTCGAGTAGAGGTTGACGAACTCGGCCGCCTCGCGGGCATACTTCGAGACGGCCGCCAGCTCGAAGTGCCCGATGAAGTTCGGGATGAAGCACTCCTTGTGCTTCACCTCCATCGAGTCGAACGGCGCAGCCGTCGCTGTCGATGCCGACGAAGAAGTCATGGTGTCGCTTGAAGTTGCGGAGAGCGTCTTGCGGATCGGTCATCGCGGGAATCCTGTCAAAATCGGCGGCTGTCAAACACCGCGTCAAAATCCGGGGCAGCGGCAGGCATCGGCAGGACGGCACCCGTGTCAACGCGATGCCCTCCGGCCCACAGAATACCGGAGGTACGGCATCGTTCGCTATGGACTAGCCCCCCTCCCCCTCCCGGCCCCGATCGGGTACGATGCCCGCGGGAGGGAATCGCCATGATCTCGGAAGCCGCCCTTGCTTTGCTTCGGGAATATCAGGGCGACATCGCCGTATCCGATGCCAATCAAGAGGCATGCCGCGAGCTGGCTCGCGAGGGGCTGCTGGTGGCCGGGCACGACTTCACCCGTGGCCGGGAAGCCTTCTACCGCATCACGGAGATGGGGATGAGGCTGCGTGATCTGTTGGGCCGGATCAGCGCGCAGGGCCCGCGGAATCCGCCGCGCCCCGTCCGTGATCGGCAGTTCGGTCTTCGGTGACGCCTTCAAGGCTGCCTCATGCGTGCCGTGGTGGTGTTCTTCCCACTCGTGGGCGATGATCGCGTCGATGCGGTCACGCAGTCGAGCCCTCGGCCAGAGGCGTTCTCCCTTGCCGCCCTTGAGGAGTTCCGGGTTCAACACGCCGCTGTTGACGGTTATGCCCGTAGTGATGTGGCCCCCGGAGCGTTCTTCCGCGACGAACGCCCGCCACGGCGTTCGGTGATAGGGATCTTCCGCGCCTAGCGTGTCTTCCGGGATGCCTAGCTCCTCCATCCTGAGAGCGCAATACTGGTCGAGTTCGCGCGTGTAGCGGCGGGCGAAGTCCTCGGCATGATCCGCGGGGCCTGGCTTGTCGGTCATGGAAGGAGGTTCGCCCATCCTCGAGCCAGGCGCAACAATCGCTCGAACACGCCAACGACCTGGCGAACCTGATCCGCATCCTGTCTTCCCAGAAGAAGCTTGACGGCGGCGTTGTCTTCGATCAGGCCGTCGTCGCCGATGGCCTGCTGGCGAGCGCGGGAGACGCAATCCGCCTTGCCGGGATGATCGAGGTTCGCGTGCCGCCACGCCCTCATCAGGGAAAACCGAAACGCAACCACGGACTACGATACAGGAAAGGACGGGCTCGCGCCAGGCCGTTGATCCACAGGCTTGATGCAACCGCCGATCCGGGCCTCACGGCGGGTCGGGCCTCATTCTGGCGTCCCGGCGCGGGGATTTCCAGAACGCGGTGGGGCCCAGTGCCGGACGACAACCCGAGGCGCTTTCGGCACCCTTCCGAGATTGAGCGCTTCCAACTCCTTATGTTATCGTCTCTTTGGGGTTGCCGTGTTCGGGCCCGGCAGCCCGCGACGTGTCCGGTGGACCGGCCCCGTCTCGACGGTTGAAGGCATTTCTCGGATAGACATCATGGCGACATCCGACAAGCCGAGGTCCGCCGGGGACGTGCCTACCGACATTTTGCCGGTCATCCGCGCGTCCGGTGTCCTCACCGATGTCCAGTTCGAGGGCCTCCGCACGCGGGTGCTCGAAGGCAGCTACCCTTACGATGCGCGCGAGCTGGCCGGCTGCCTGATCCGCGAGGGCCTCCTGACCGAGTACCAGGCCCGCCGCATCCTGAAGAACAAGCCGCACGGCATGGTCGTCGGCAAGTACGTCATCCTGGAGCGGATCGGCTCGGGCTCGATGGGGCGGGTCTACAAGGCCAAGCACCAGCTGATGGACCGCCTCGTCGCCCTGAAGATCATCGCGCCGGAGATCACCTCGAACACCCGCGTCGTGGCCCGCTTTCAGCGCGAGATGCGGATGGTCGGCCGGCTGGACCATCCGAACGTCGTTCGTGCCTTCGACGCCGACCAGATCGGCAACGTGCTCTACATCGTGATGGAGTACGTCTCGGGCCTGAGCCTGGGCCAGAAGTATCGCGCCGAGGGCCCGCTGCCGCCGTTGTCGGTGGCGAAGTACGCCGCCCAGGCGGCCCTCGGGCCTGGACCACGCCCACGGTCAGGGGATCGTCCATCGCGACATCAAGCCGTCGAACCTGCTGTTGAACGAGAACAATGTCATCAAGGTCCTGGACCTGGGCCTCGCCGTGTTGCTGGAGGCCGACGAGCAATCGTCGTTCGCGACCGCCGACGGTATCGCCGTCGGCACGATCGACTACATGTCGCCGGAGCAAGCCTGCGGCAAGGAGGTCGACGGCCGTAGCGACATCTACAGCCTGGGCTGCGCGATGTATCACATCATCGCCGGCAAACTTCCCTTCCCGGCGCAACGCCGGTGGACCGTCTGGGACGTCGGATCGGCGGTCGAGCGGTGCCGCTCATCGAGGTGCGGCCCGATGTGCCCCCGGCCGTCGTCAAGGTGATCGACCGCATGATGGCCACCAAACCGGCGGATCGCTTCCAGACCGCCGCCGACGCGGCCGACGCCCTGGCCAATCTGGACCGTCCCCGAACCAGAACCGCGCCCCGGAAGGCCGTCCCCCGCGACCCCGATGGCCGCGCGCCGGATGTCGCCTCTCCAGTCGAGACGAATCGGCCGTCCCTGCTGTCGACCCAACTTCCTGAAACTCCCCTCCCCGCCCCACCGCCACAGGTCGTTACTGTCCGTCCGAGTTACCCGTTCTGGTTTCGACCGTTGGCGCAACTGGCGGAGCAATCTCCGGTCGCTGCGTTCTTCACCGTCGCCGGCGCGCTGGGTGTCACGTTCGTCCTGGGAGTTGCCGCGGCGCTGCTCCTGGGATGAGCCGCCGATGGTCCGCAACCGAAGGCCCGCGACCCGGATTCGCAACCTCGATCGTGACGGGTTCGACTCCTGCCGGGATGTCGGGAATGAGCCCTTACGAGCTTGACGAAATCGGGTTCGTCCTCGATCGCCACTCCCTGGTCACGGGCCGGGAATTGTTCCGAAGTCGGATGGCATGGGATTTTCGCGCCGAGTGTCGAACATGGCCAGGATTGAGTGGGACACGGTGGATTTTTGTCAAACAATCGTTCTAACGTCATGGGAGCGACATCATGGAATCGCGCCGGGGAGTGGGAATTGGCGAGGTGATCGTCGTCCTGGCGATCGTGGTGGTGATCGGCCTCATGCTGATCATGGCCCTGCCCCGAGGACGAGACTCCGCCCGGATGGCCGTCTGCCGTCGGAACCTCAGCGAGATCGGTGTCGGGATGGCCCTGTATAACACCGCTCAGAACCACCTGCCGGCCGTCCCGGCCCTCGGGCCGGTGGCGCCGTCGGAGATGTCGAGCCCGCAGGCGGTGTTGCTTCAGACACTCGAACTTCCGAGTTTCGCCGGCTTGCAGGATCCCGAGGAGCGACCGGCGGACCGGCCGGGAGGGCCTCTCGAGGCCGTTCGCGTCCCCGGCCTCCTCTGCCCGGCCGACAGCAACGCCGCATCCCGATCGCCCTTTCCCGCGCCGGTGAATTACCGGGCGGCGACCGGCGGCGCGTCCCGATGGTTCGGGAGGCATGTTCGCCCCGGGGCGGCCGCCGGTCCCCATGGCCGACATCGACGCCGCCGACGGGCTGTCCTATACCGCCGCCTTCTCCGAGCGCCTGGTCGGCACGGGGGAGGATGTCCCCGGGTCGTTGAACTACGCCGATGGTCCCTGGTCCGGTCGGGATGGCGGACTGCTCCGATCCTCCCCGGGATGCCTGGAAGGGGGACGCCGGCGCGAGCTGGTCCCTGGCAAGCTGGGTCCTGACCTTGTACAACCACGCCCTGACGCCGAACGCGGTCCCTTCGTGCGTCGCGGCCGATGGACTCACGGCCCGCATGGGGGCCTCCAGCCGGCACGCCGAGGGGGTCAACGTCCTGAAGGGGGACCTCTCGGTCAGCACCTACACCAAGGCGGTTGACCCGAAGGTCTGGAGAGCCCTGGGGAATGCCGACGATGCCGGCACGCTCTCGGCGACGGTCCCCCCGGCCCCCCTCGAAGGCCCGTCGGCCGAAGAGGAACGAGGGCGAGAACGCCGGGGCCGAAGTGGAACGCCCCTGATTGGTTCCGAACTCGGTTTTTGATTCCCACCCCGCAAGTACGATCACGAGACCACTCCCGCAGATGACGCACCCGGCCCTGATCTTCGACTACGGCAACGTCCTGGCATTTTTCGACTACGCGAGCGCCTGCGCCCCTTCGCCGACGCGGGCCGGCCAGTCCCCCGAGGGCTTGCTGCGCATGCTTCAGGAGAACGGCCTGAACGCGCTGGTCGATCGAGCACGAGACCGGCCGCATGTCCGGCGAGGACTTCGGCCGCGAGGTCTGCGCGCTGGCGGACTTGGCGAGGTGCTCCCACGAGCAATTCGCCGCCGCCTGGCGCGACATCTTCTGGCTCAACGAGCCCGTGGTACGCCTCGTCGCCGACCTGAAGGACCGAGGTTACACCCTGGTCCTCGGATCGAACACCAACGCCCTCCATGCCGAGGACTTCCGCCCGCGCTTCGCCGAGGCGCTGCGGCCTTTCGATGCCGTCGTGCTCTCGTACGAGGTCGGCCACATGAAGCCCGACCGCGAGTTCTTCGACGCCTGCGCCAACGCCGCGGGTGTCCCGGCCGGCGACTGCGTCTTCATCGACGACCTGCCCGAGAACATCGACGGCGCCCGCGCCGCCGGCATGACCGGCCTGGTTTACCGGGACGTTCCCGGCCTCACCGCCCAGCTTCGCGACGCTGGGTGTCGACGCTGGCCGACGACGCGGCCGACCTCTGAACGACCCGCGCCGTCGGCGCCCGCGGCCCTGACCGGCACGGTCGGCCCCGGTGGCCTTCAAATCCGCCGGCACCGCGATTTGACTTCCCCGGCGCAGGTTCCAAACTGGCCCTGTTTCCTGGACTGCGCCCGCCGCGCGAACGGAATTCGCCCGTCCGACCCCCTCCGAATCCGCATCTCCCTCGAATTCTCCGCGAACGGACTTGACACGGGGAATGGTCAATACGATGATTGAGTGCGTGCATGGAACCTGGCGCTCGCGCCGATCTGTTCGTGTCTCTGCTGAGCGGGACGATGGAGCGTTTGCCCGGCGATGTCAACGGGCCATCGCCACCGTCTTCTCGGCGTCGAGTCGAGACACGCCAGGGCTAGTCAGATCGGCCCGGGTCGCGGCGACCGACTCGTGAGCACCGGGGTCAGCCGTCCGGGGCGGGACTCCGGGCGGCCGAGGATCGGGATTCGGAAGAATCGCCGGAGCGGATCACCAGAGAGAACGATCCTCGCGTCCACCCCTGCCCGACCTCGGGCAATGCCGGCCGGCCGTGTGCCGCGGGGTGGGGTAGGGGCGGCGGGGCTAACCGGGGAGCCTGTCGATGGGCAGCTTCAATGGCAACGGGCGGGATCGGAAGTCGAATCGTCACTCGCGACGGCAGGGCCGGGAGGCGTACCAAGGCCACACCGCGGATCGAGGCGATGGAGGAGCGAACGCTGCTCTCCGCGCGGGGCCCTGGCAGCCGAGCAGCCCGACATCGCGGACGTGAAGAACGGCCCGATGGCGCCGACGGGCGAGCATCTGATTGATCTGTACCTGGAATACCAGGCGTACGTCAAGGCGGCGGCAACCCCAACCAGTTCGTTTCGAGCAAGGTCGTGAAGGTCGGCCCGTTAGCCCCAGCAGCAGCAACCGCTGATCATGACCAAGGGCGGGATGGTCGGCATCGACGCCCGCGGCACCGGCAACTTCACAGGCGTACACGCACGGCCCTGAAGAACCTGGGCATGCAGGTCGTCGCCACCGACGCGACCTCCGGGATCGTCGAGGGCTATCCTGCCGATCCCCGCGCTGCCGACCGCCGTCGGCCTGCCCCAGACGCGCGGGATCGACCCGATCTACACGCCGTTCAAGCGGGTCGGTTCCTCGCCGAACGAGGCCGACCAGGTCCTCGGCTGCCGACCAGGTGCGGACCCAGTCTCGGCCTCGACGGCACCGGCGTGCAGGTCGGCGTGCTCTCGGACAGCGTCAACCTGTACGACAACCCGAACGTCGCCGGGCGTCGGCCTGCCGGAGTCGATCACCACCGGCGACCTGCCCGCGGCCGGCGTGCAGGTGCTGCTGGACCTGGACCCCAACCTCGGCGTCGCGCCCACCGACGAAGGCCGCGCGATGCTGGAGCAGATCCACGACATCGCCCCGGGCTCGACCTGTCGTTCCACACCGCCTTCGGCGGCCCGGTCCTGTTCGCCAACGGCATCCGCGCCCTGGCCCAGAACGGCGCCGAGGTGATCGTCGACGACGTCGGCAACCTGCTGCGAGCCGTTCTTCCAGGACGGCGCCATCGACCAGGCGATCAGCGACGCGGTCAACGTCTTCGGCGCGACCTACTTCGCCGCGGCGGGCAACTCGTCGGACTCCGGCTATCTGTCGACCTTCCGGGCGCGCCAACGGCACGGTCACCGGGTGTCGGCACCGGCCGGTTCCAGGACTTCGACCCCGGCCCGGGGCAGTCGCTGACGCTGCCGATCACCCCGCGGTTCGCCGGCGGCCCGCTGGTCTTCCAGTGGGACAACCCGATCGACGGCATCACCGCCGACCTCGACATCTTCCTGCTCGACGCCAACAACGCGATCGTCGCCCAGGCCACGACCAACAACATCGCCACCCAGGGCGTGCCGCTGGAGGCGCTGGCGATCCCGGCGACGGCGACCCAGGTCGCCATCCGGATCAACCCGGGCAGCCCGGACGTCGGCCACATCTTCTTCTCCGACCCGTTCAGCGACTCGGTCGCCGATCTCGCAGCAGTACGGCACGGCGGGCGGGACGTCGTACCCGTCGGTCTACGGCCACACCGCCTCGGCCGAGAAGTCGATCAACGTCGGCGCCGTGCCGTACTGGGTCGGGCCGGGCTTCGCCAACCTGCCCAACCCGATCGCAACGAGGCGTTCAGCTCGTTCGGCCCCGGCCTGCGCGTCTTCGACTCCGCGGGCAACGTGCGGCCGACGTCGCAGCAGGCGCAGCAGACGCCGCAGCTCTCGGCCCCGGACGGCAACAACACGTCGTTCTTCTATCCCCACAACCGAGATCGACACGACCGCCCCGCCGGCGCGCACCGGCCCGGCGACGACGACGAACTACGACCCCGACACGCTGCCGAACTTCTTCGGCACCTCGTCGGCCGCGCCGAACCTGGCGGCCGTCGCCGCGCTGATGAAGCAGCTCGTGCCGACGGCCACGCCGGCGGACATCCGCAACGCGATGATCACCTCGACGTGCCGCTCAACGGCACGGCCAAGGGCCAGTGGGACCCGCAGGGCGGCTACGGGCTGGTGCAGGCGGCTGCGTGCCATCAACGCGGTCGACCAGCTCCGGGTGGTGACGGCCACGCCGGCCAACGGCTCGACGGTCACCACCTCGCCGCCGCGATCGTCGTGACCTTCTCGCGGGCGGTGGACCCCGCCACGGTCCAGGCCGAGCGACCTGATGTTCACGCTGTGCCGCACGGGCGTGACGCGTCGACGGTCGGCACGCCCGATGCAGATCAACGCCACGACCTTCGCCTTCCCGCTCGACATCAGCACCCCGCGGGCGTGAAGGCCAACGGGGCCTACGTGTACATCGTTCGCGACCGGGTCGGTCACCTCGACCGCCGCGACCGGCGGCAAGCCGCTGGCGCCGTTCAGCGTCGTCGTTCAACCTCCAGGACGTCACGGCGCCGAGGATCACCAACACGATCTTCCTCGGCCGCACGGTGACGATCCAGTTCAGCGAGGCGATGCGGCCGCTCGTCGATCAACAAGTCGAACTTCCAGCTCTACCGGACGGTCTCCGGCCGGCTTCGATTCGCTGGTCAACGACCCTCGGGTGACGTCTAAGCTACGACCCGGCGGACCCGAACCGGGCGATCATCGACCTGTCGAACCTGCCGCAGTCGAGCCTGGCGACCCAGCCGTTCGCCAGCAACGGCGACCGTGGCTACGCGCTGGTCGTCTCCGACCAGGTGACGGACCTGGCCGGCAACCGGCTCGACGGCGAGTTCCGGGCCCGCCGCCGACGGGGACCAACAGCGTCTTCCCCTCGGGCGACGGCAAGCCCGAGCCCTCCGAGGACTTCGACAACGACCCGTTCATGCAGTTCGTCGCCGTCGACCGGCGTGCAGGCCCCGCAGGTCCTCGCCGTCGGCCTTGACCAGACGGCCGGCCCGGTCACGCGCGAACCCGCGGGTCATCGGCACGCAGTTCAACCGCGACGCGGTCGAGATCCTCTTCAGCGAGCCGATGAACGAGGCCCTGATCAACAAGGCCACCGTGACTCTATGCTCCGGGGCCTGCGGTGCGAACAACCTCCAGGCGACGCGATCCTGTTGAACAACCTGCCGGGCCTGACCGTTCGCTACGACGCGATCGGCCGCAAGGCGGTCATCGACCTCAGCGGCCTGGCCGATTCCGAGGTGCCCGATCAACAATATCTACAAGCTCGTCGTCCTCGACACCGTCACCGACCTGCAGGGCAACCGGCTCGACGGCGAGTTCGACCCCCTCGTCGACCAGCTCACCCGACGGACGGTCTTCCCGTCCGGCGACCAGCAAGCCGACGTCGCCTGGAGAACACCGACAACGACCCGTTCCCCAGAACATCCGGCTGCTGGACACCTCCGGCCCGAACGTGTTCCTGCGGTACGACTCGGGCATCGCGGGCGACCAGAACACCAACGTCACCAGGCCCGCGCTTCGTCGGCCAGATCAGCAACGTCTTCCCCGGCAACCCGGCCGGGGTGACCATCGCCGTCCAGTTCAACACGCTCAACGGCCGCGACGGGACGTTCGACCTGCGGGTCGGGCCGGGCGGCCGCGGCTACCTGGGCAACCCGGACCTGATCGTCACCACCGACGCCCAGGGCCGCTTCGCCTTCGACGCCCCCGTGAACCTGGCCGACGGCTTCCACACGGTGCGGATCGTCGCGGTCGGCGACTCGGAGGCCCCGCCCCAGGCGGGTCTCGCCACCCAGATCGACCAGTCCTTCCGCATCGACACCGGCGGCATCCAGGCCGATGGGACGACCAACTATCCGCAGCTGACGACGACGGTCGCCGACGGCTCGCGGTTGAACCAGCTCACGACGCCTGTCGATCGACGTGGTCGACCCGGTCTTGCCGAACAGCCTGTTCGACCCGAAGGTGGTGCCGACCCAGCTCTCGCTGCCGGCGTTGAACCCGACCTCGGCCGAGAACCTCAGCAACTACTCGCTGGTGATGCTCGGGGCCGACGGCCAGCTGGGCGGCACGGGCGGCGAATGCCGACACCGACTTCTCCAGCTTCATCATCGGCGCCCAGTTCACCTCGACGACCAACCGCGTCGTGCCGGGCGACCCGTACACGGGCCGGATCGACCTGACCTTCGCCACGGGGTTGCCGCAGGGCCACTACGCGCTGATCGCCCGACGGCCACAGCCGGGCTACGGCGGGATCACCGACGCGGCCGGCAACCCGATCGACGGCGACTCCGACCCGGGCGGGCGCCCAGGACTTCGTGCTGAAGGTCATCGTCCAGCCGACGGCCGCGTTCATCACGTCGTGTCAAGGCCGCCAGCCCGGTCCAGGATGGTGTGCCGGTCTCCGACATCGACCCGACCACCTACGTCGACCAACGACCCGCGGTCGTTCTTCGAGCTGCCGCAACCGGGCAACGACGCCGCGCGCCGACGCCCCGCCGCAGCAGTTCTGGATCGACTTCTCGAACCCGCTGCCGACGAACGTCAACTACACACGGCTTCGTCCGGCTGATCCGCTCGGCCAACAACGCCGGAGGCGCCTCCGACGGCGACTTCGGCATCGATAGCACGTTCACCTCGGGCCTGGGCTACACCGCGGTCTCCGGCGTGACCGTGACCCTGGTCAACTCCAATCCGACGGCCCGGGACCGAACGACCCGGGCTACAAGAACCGCCTGCGGGTCGAGATCCCCGCCGGGACCACCCTGCCGGCCGATATCTACCGCCTGTACATGCCGAACCGCGACCTCCGCTCCGTCGGCGGCCGCGACCTGCGGATCACCGACATCTACGGCAACCAGGTCGACGGCGAGTTCCTCGGCAACTCGACCGGGTTCGGCAGCTGGGAGACCCTCCAGCCCGACGGCTCCTATCGGGTCGGCCTCAGCGGCGACGGCGTGCCCGGCGGCGCCTTCGAGACCGGCTACATGGTCGTCCCGAACGGCAACGTCTTCTATGCCCGTCCCGATTATGTCGATTCCCCGAACCTGACCAGCGACGACCCCGACGGCAGCCGGGCCAAGCCGTACCCGACCCTCGCCGCCGAGGCCGACCCGTCCAACACGGCCCTGCAACGGCGGCGACCTGAACAGCGTGGTCAACTTCGGCACCGGCTTCGACCCCCGGTTCGACCACAACCAGAACGGCCATTTCGACCGCTCGGCCCTCTACGCCGCCCAGGTCGCCTCGGCCCGCGGCCCGGCGGTCGTCGTGGCCCTGCCGGGCGCCCGACAGCGCGACCCGATCACCGGGCTGACCACCGAGACAGACCTTCGTCCTGGCCGCGCCGGCCGGCGCCGACCCGGTCACCGGGCTTGCCCCGAGACGCCAGCACCTCGGTCCCGGCCAACACCACGCTGGCCTTCGACGCCGGCTCGACGCTGAAGCTCTTCAACGCCTCGCTCTACGTCCAGAACCAGGGCAGCGCGTTGCAGGCCCAGCGGCGGTTTCAACAACGAGGACCGCGTCAACTTCACGTCGCTGGCCGACGACTCGATCGGCGGCGACACCAACAAGCGACGGCGCGCCCGGTACGCGGCGGCGACATCCCCGACCGGCGGCGACTGGGGCGGCATCATCTTCCGCAGCTACGACCAGCGGGGCCGCAACAACCGCGTGCCGTTCCCGGTCGACGGCCGGCTCAAGAACGGTCGGCGGCGGCGACGCGATTCGGGCAACGACGACGCCCTGTCGAGCGTCGACTTCGCCCGAATCCGGTACGGCGGCGGCCCGGTCCCGCAGACCCAGGGGACCTCGCAGGACGGGCCGATGACCCTGTTCAACGCCCGGCCGGCGGTGACCAACACCCTGATCTCCGACAGCCGCGTCCGTCCAACCCGACGACCCGAACCCGGGCTCGGCGGCCGCCTCCGGCACCGTGGGCGCGATCACCACCGACTTCAACTCGCTCCGCGAGGACGACCTGACCCGCGGCCCGCTGATCCGCCGCGTCGAGGTGATCAACAACTCGATCAACGGCATTTACATCCGTGCCGAGCTCAGCGGCGAGGCTCGCCAGACCGACGCGATCGACTACCCCGACAACCCCTTGCCGAGGGCGGATCGCGCAACTTCGTCGTCGACGACCCGCTGCCGTACACGATGACCACCCGGCTGATCATCGGCGAGGAGGAGACCGAACTCTCGAACGGCCAGACCGTTCCGGTCACCAACCGGCTCTACATCCAGCCCGGCATGATGTTCAAGCTGCCCCGAGGCGCCGCCATCGACGTGGTGAACCAGGGCGCCAGCATCAACATCGGCGACCGCACCTACATCAAGCAGTTCGACGCCAACCCGAACTTCAGCCCGACCGACGCGCAACTTCCGGCACCAACACCGTCGGCGACGCCAAGGTCGTGTTCACCTCGTTCTACGACGACAACGGCGACGACCTTCTACAGCGACCCGAACACCGGCGCCGTCACGACGATCGTGCCCGCCGATCGACACCGACGGCCAGCCCGGCTTCTCGCAGCCGGTCACCGGGAACGTGCCGCTGATCGGCCGCTGGGGCGGCGTGAAGGTCACCTCGGGCACCGTCGCCGTGGTCGACGAGGCCGAGTTCCGCTTCGGCGGCGGCTCGGTCAACACCCCGAGCGGCACGATCGACCAGCGGGCCGTGCTGGCGTTCGAGGACGCCGGCGGCATCGTACACCAACTACGACGGCTTCAACAAGACCCCGGTCAACGCCTTCGGCACGACCGCGAAGGTCACCAACAACGACTTCTACGACAACAACCAGGCCCCGATCACGATCACGCCCAACGGGCTGCTGGCCGGCGACCCGATGCGGCCGCTCCGCTCCGGCAACCCGTTCTTCCGCGGCAACGTCTTCATCAACAACACCCGAAACGGCATGGAGGTCCTGCCGCCGCTTCAGAACGTCTTCGGGTACACGCCGAACCTGACGGTCGACTCGGTCTGGGACGACTGGGACGTCCCCTACATCCTGCGCGGCGACCATCCGGCTGGACGGCGATCCGGCTTCCGACGACCGGACCCGATCTGACCGAGTTCCTGCCCGAGTTGAAGCCGTATGTCACCCTGACGCTTGAGTCCGGCCTGCCCGACACCCTGCTGGCCGACGGCACGCGGATCGCCCGGCCCGGCGAGACGCTTGCTGGTCAAGCTGCTCAATAACGTCGCGGTGCGCCGGCGACGGGCAGAACGGTTCGACCAGCTGACGTTCAGGGCGGCGCCGGCTTCCTGGTCGGCGTCGACGACGGCATCGACCCGCCGGCCCCCGACCCGTTCGTCGATCCGGGTGCGTTCAGCCAGATCCGGATCATCGGCATCGGCTCCAACGAGTCGACCGGCCAGGCCCGCGTGCCGGTGCAGATCACCTCGATGCGGGACGACACGCTCGGCAAGACCGTCCGCGGCGTGGACATGTTCCAGGCCGTCACTGGCAACACCACCGCCGGCGGCCCCGGGCGACGGCGGCCTGATCTACTTCGGCGGCAACTCGCTGTCCGACTACAACCTCTACGACCCGCGCGACGGCAACCTGATCGACAACGCCGACATCCGCTACATCACCCGCATCGAGCAGCAGGGCGGCGGCATCGTCTACGACGACGCCACGGCGGACCCCCGCACCGTCACGCTCGGCGTCAGCCCCGGCACCCAGTTCAACACGGCGCGGGCGATGACCATCTCGAACTCGACGCTCGACAACTTCAGCGACGTCGGCGTCCTGGCCCACCCCAACCCGACGGGCCGGCTCGTCGAGGGCATCCGCGACACCGGCCTTGCGGGGCATGCCGACGCTCAGCTTCCTCTACAACAACACCATCAGCAACATGCCGGTCGGCGTCCGGGTCAACTCCGAGACGGTCGACGACCCCGGCACGGCACAGCGCCCGGCCGAGCTGATGTTGCTCAACAACACGTTCTACAACACCTCGGACGTCGCGGTCCGGACGGTGGCGCCGGCGGCCAACGGCACGCCGAACCGGTTCTCGCACGTCTACAGCCTGATCGATGGACAACATCTTCGACACCTACGGCACCCTGGCCATCGACGCCCAGGGGCAGTCGTATGGCAGCCAGGGCCAGTACAACGTGTTCAATCGGGCCAACTCGACGAGCGGGATCGACAACAACAACGAGGTCATCGGCAACCCGCTGTTCCGCAACGCCGCGGCGCTCGACTTCACCCCGATGCCGGGCTCGGTGGCGATCGACGCCGGCCTCTCCGAGCTGGGTGAGGTCGACATGGGCAACTCGCTCCAGCCGATCGTCGGCCCGGACGGCGTGCGCGTCCCCAGCATTCCGTTCGGCGGCCAGCCACGGGCACCGCGGTCCAACGTCTCCGGCGGCTACCCGAGCGCCGTCGGTCAACCGGGCGACATCGTGACCCTGCCCGGCCTGCCGTCGCGGACGTTCGATGATCAGTGGGTGCCGGCCATTCCCGGCTCGGCCCGGGCGCAGGCCGGCCCGGCCACCAACGCGGCGACCTTCTGGTACGCGCCGGACCCCGGCGAGCGTCGCGACCAGCGCGGCTTCCTTCGGGTCGACGACCCGACGACCGCGACGGTCGGTGCCGGTGCTCGTCCCGTTCTTCGACATCGGTGCCATCGAGCGGCGGATCATCGTCCCGCCGAAGATCACCAACGTCATCGCCATGATCACCGACCCGACGCAACCCGGTCACCGGGGTGCGCGAGATCGACTACTACGCGGAGGGCGGCGTCGCCGGCTCGAACCTCAGCCCGCTGAAGCTACGGGTCGAGCTGGACAAGCGGATCGACCCGGCCACGATCAACAACCGGACGATCGTGCTCCAGGCCTCCGGTGGCGACGGGATCTTCGGCAACAACAACAACGCGGCCGATCGCACGATCGACCTCTCGGGCAAGGTCTCGCCCGGCCCGAACAACCAGTCGATCATCATCGACCTGTCCGGGATCAGCCCACCGCTGACGAACGACCTGTTCCGCGTGACGATCTTCGGCAGCGGCTCCGACGTCATCCGCGACGACCGCGGCAACGCCCTCGACGGCGAGAACACCACCGGCAACTCGCCGACGGGCACGCAGCTCCCGCTGCCCTCCGGCAACGACGTCACGGGCGGCAACTTCTACCTCTTCTTCACCATCGACACCTCGCCCCCGAGCGTGGTGCCGAACACGGTGGCCCTCGACCCCGCGAGCGATTCCGGCCGTCGGGACAACATCACCAACGATGCCACCCCGACGTTCACCGGCACCGTTCAGGACGCCTTCCCGCCGGCCAACCCGACCGCCGGGCAGACGGTCTATCTCCTCCTGCCGCTGCCCGGAGGAGGCTTCCAGGTCGCCGGCACGGCCGTCTCCGGCGCCAACGGGGTGTTCCAGGTGACCTACGGGACGGCCGGGGCGCCCGACACGGCCCTCATCGCCGAACCTTCCGGCGACGCTTCCCGACAGCATGGTCAATGTCGGCCCGGACGGCCTGCTTGGGCCGAACCCGATCACCGGCATCAACGACGACACTGGCTACGACTCGGCGTACATCTGGGTCATCGACCAGAGCGGCAACGCTTCCAACCCGCTCGCGGCGGGCGCCCGGGTCAACTTCGCGATCGACACCACCGGTCCGAAGATCACCAGCTCAACACCGGTCGCCGGGGGCAGTGCCTCGGTCAGCGGTAACCAGGTTACGGTCACGCTGGAAACCAACGAGAACCTCGACCCGGCCTCCCTGAACTCGACGTCGATCGTCGCCGTCCGCGCCGGTGGAGACAACACCTTCGGCAACGGCAACGACGTGCAGCTCCAGGTCCAGCTCCCGCTGAACCCGATCTCGCAGGTGCCCGGCAGCACGACCGGCGCCCAGCGGATCACCTTCACGATCGTGGGGGCCTCGGCCAACGACCTGTACCGGGTCACCTTGCTGGGCACCGG
Organism: uncultured Isosphaeraceae bacterium; assembly: GCA_963779675.1. Lineage (GTDB taxonomy): Bacteria > Planctomycetota > Planctomycetia > Isosphaerales > Isosphaeraceae > CAVZZM01. The sequence continues at coordinate 115,492 of CAVZZM010000003.1, read as the reverse complement.
CGCCAACCCGGTACGCGACATCGCCCAGAACGCCCTCGACGGCGATAACGACAACGCGCCGGGTGGCGACTACAACCTCGACTTCGTGGTCTTCAACCCCACCAACGCCAAGACGATCTACGTGGACGCCGGCGTGCCGAAGGACCCGATGGCCCCGGGGACCGGAACTCGCAACGATCCGGTCGCCACCATCGACGGCTTCACCGACCCCGGCCCGGACGCGATGCTCGGCACCGCCGACGACGTCGACGTGCCCGGCGGCCTCGACCTGGCCCAGCCCGGCGACACCGTCGCCGTGCTGGAAGGGAACAGCCTCTTCGGCAACAGTGCCCAGGCCGTGTATCGCGAGTCGATCACCCTGAAGTCGCTGGTCAAGCTCGTCTCGGCATCCCGGAGCAGCTCCGGCACCAACGTGATCCCGACGAACCCGTTGAACGTGGTGCTCGCGCCTCCCGCCGGGGCGGCTCGGAACGTCGCGGTGACCGGCACGGACCTGCTGAGCCAGCCGAACTTCCAGACGGAGTTCTCCGGCTTCACCGTCCTGATCCCGCTTCTGGGCAGTGTCGGGTTCGGCCAGACGATCGACTCCAGCTCGATCGGCATCTCGCTGACGAACTCGGACGTCCTGATCGACCGGAACTACGTTCTGAACGCCGGCTTCGGCATCTCCGTCTCGGAGAGCGGGGCCAACGCCGGCGCACCCCGCGGATCGAGAACAACGTCCTGGTGGGCAACAACAACGGCCTGCTGGTCAGCGACACCTTCGCCGGTTCGGGGGTCACGTCGTTCAAGAACAACCTGCCCGTGCAGGTCATCAACAACACGATCGCCTTCAACTCGGATACCGGGTTGCTGGGCCTAAGCAATCCGGGCGGGCCGGTGATCGCCAACGTGGCGAACAACATCTTCGCCCAGAACTTCGCCACCACCGGCGGCTCGACCCGCTCGGGGCTGGCGGTCTTCGCCCCGCGCGACATCCGCATGCAGGGCGAACCTGTTCTCCAACAACGGTGCCAGCCAGGGGAGCAACGCGGACGACGTGCTCGGCACCATCATCGGCCTGAACCCCAGCATGCTCGGGACCACCCCCGACCCGCCGCGCGGCAACTTCGCCGGCAATGCCGCCTTCGCCAACCCGATCGACCCGCGCCCGACGCCCCAGGGCCGCGGCCAGAACGTCTTCTTCTCCACCAGTGCCAACGGAACCCCGGCCGTCAGCTTCGACCTGACCTCGAACTCGGCGGCCATCGACAACGCCCTGACCAGCCTGGCACCGACCCGCGACTTCCTCTTCCGAACCCGGGTCGACATCGCCAGCCGAGGCTTCGCCGGTCGTGGTCCCGCGGACGTCGGTGCCTTCGAGTTCCTGGGTGGCACGAGCGTCTCCTCGTTCGCCACGCGATCGGTGGCCGCCGGCCCGGCGTTGACGGAGCAGACCGCCACCTCGACGGCGGCCCCGACGACCACCAGCACCCCGACCACCACAACGCCGGATTCGGCGTCCTCGAAAACCACGATCAGCCCTGCCAGGCCGATCACCCTGGGAACGGACGTCACGGCCGGGGCCATCGTCAGCAACTCCAGCGCCTCGCAGGACCAGGCGACAACCCCGATGACCCCCGCGGAGCGACTGGCCGCGCTGCGAGCCCGACGGTTCGGGGCCTGGGCCCGGTTCGCCTCGCGTCGTGGCCGCTGAGGGCCTCATCACGGTCCATCGACGTCTTCTCAACACGATGGGCGGCCCCAAAAGGGCCGCCCATCGTCATTTCCGGCACGGCCGCGCATGGTCGGAGTTGTGGTCACGGTCGAATGATCGGGGCATGCCCCGGCCGAGTTCCGGCCCCAACGCGAATGCTCTTAACGCTCACCTCATCGTCACATGCGTTCGATGTCCCGGTGATCTCGCACACGCTTCGTTTGCGGCCCTTCGCCGCGGCCTTATAATAGAGAGGATGATGGGCGGACGCGGCGAGTCGATCTCGTCGACCGCCGACGAAGGAGGTTCTTCGGCATGGGTGTCAGCTCGGGCCGGACGCAAGTCGCCAACCTCGCATTCCAGGTCCACGGTTGTGCCCTGCACCCGGAGTGGTTCAAGGTCCGCGCCCATCGCCGCTATGCCCACGGGGGCTGGGAGATGGACATCCGGATCGTCGAGGGGGGGCACGTCATCCTCTGGAGTTGCGGACCGGTCCGCCTGTCGGAGGTTCTCGTCGGGCCGGAGACGCCCCTGCCCGAAACGAGCCTGTTGTACCAGTCGCCAGTTCGTAGCGAACGCTCGACCAGCCTCCGACCGGCGGACCACATCGAGTACCAGACGTGCTTCTCCGCCGAACGGATTCGATCCCGAAGTCTTCGACCACCTGAGCGACGAGCTGGTCCTCGACGCCTCGCGAGCCGGCCTGTTCCACCGCTTCAACCCGGCGAACCGGATGGCCGCGTCGCCCCTGAGCCGGGTGAATGTCGAGCCCCGTGCCCGGGGCGTCTCCCTGCAGACATACCACACCTTCCCCGATGAGCGGGCCATCGTGCGGACCCAATCGTTGTTTGAACTCCGTCCTCCCCGGCCCTGATGCCCCCTGACGATCCGACCCGCGACGGTCCTGGTCGCCCGCCGAACTCGCCCAGCGCCTCGATGCAACGACGATCATGACGCTGCCCCCAAGGTACACGCACCATGCGATTGATGCTGCTTGCCGCGGCCCTCTTGTTGGGCCTGCTCTCTCCCCGCGCTCGGGCCGAAGATGCCCCCGGCACCTTCACGGCGGATCGCTTCCGCGCCATGTGACCTACCTGGCGGCCGACGAGCTGGCAGGCCGGGCAACCGGCACTCCCGGCGCGGACCAGGCCGCCCGTTACATCGCGGAGCAGTTCCGTGCGCTCGGGCTGCGGCCGGTCGGGGCGGCTGGCTCGTTTTTCCAGCACTTCACACTCGACGACGGCACGCGTGGCAAGAACGTGCTCGCCCGGTTACCGGGTCGTGGCGACCTCGCCGACCGCGTCACGATCGTCTCGGCTCATTATGACCATCTCGGCAGCCGACCCGAGGACGAGGCCGTCGACGGGGACACGATCTGTAACGGGGCCGACGACAACGCATCGGGCGTCGCCGCCTTATTGCTTATTGCCGAGGACCTGGCCCGCCGCGCGGCCGGTCCTTTCCCCGACAACCACCGTTCCGTGGTCTTCGCCGCCTTCGACGCCGAGGAGACGGGGCTGGGCGGCTCCCGGTTCTACACGGAGAACCCACCGGTCGCACTCGCGCGTACCGATGGGGTCGTCAACTTCGACATGGTCGGCCGACTCCGTGGCGGCAAGCTCTACGCGGGGGATGCGCCGACCTCTCCGCTGTTCCTCGACGTCCTGGAGGAGCTTCAGGAGCGGACCGGGATCCCGATCGAGACCCGCTTCGGCGGGGTCGCACGCAGTGACCAGGCCCCCTTCCTCGACCATCAGGTTCCCGGCGTCCACTTCAACACGGGGTTGTATCCCGAGTACCACAGCCCGGCCGACGAGGTCGGCCTGATCGATCACGAGGGTGGGGCCGAGATCGCCGCCATCGGCGCGGCGCTGGTGGAGGCGATCCTCACGCATGACGGCCCGCTGCCCTTCCGCAAGCTCGATCCCTCCTATGACATCCAGCATGCCATCCGCCTGGTGACGCTTCTGGGCGCCGTGCCGAACGTCCGGGCCCAGGAGGGCCGGCATCCGCGGGTGCTGTTCGTCACCCCCGGAAGCCCGGCGGCGGTCTGCGGCATCCGGGCGGGCGACCAGCTTGCCGCGGTCAACGGCCTGACCATCGAGCGCGTCGAGGATGCGGTCGCGGTCGTGCCGCAACTGCGGTTCGAGGACGGGCTGCGCGTCACCCTGGTTCGCGACGGCGAGTCGATCGAGATCGACATGCCGGCCGTTATCTTCCAACGGCTCTCTGGTCCCGAGGTCCAGCCCCGAAACGACGGCCGATATGACGTGACCTTCCGTTGCCGGCCGCCTCGGGGAGTGCCCGGGGTCGCCCTGGTGGGGTCCTTCAACGACTGGGACCCGTCGGCCCGGCCGTTGCAAGGCCCCGCGCGCGACGGGTCGTTCTCCACCCGGATCGTTTTGCCGGCGGGAACCTACGAGTACAAGTTCGTCATCGAAGGCCACGGCTGGATCTCCGACCCGGACAACCTTCATCAGGTCGGAGGTCAGCAGAACAGCGTCGTGTGGGTCGGCCCGCGAGAGAATGAAGACACAGGCGTCATCCGGCGTGCGCTGCACTCGTCCCCATGACGCCGGAGCGATGGCCCGAGCAATCTTAAGGCACGTCTCGGTTCTCGGTATCCGCTTTGCTCCAACGCTGCTTCGGGATCGACGTCGAACTCGTCGCGACGTTGGCCCCGAACCACGGTCGGTCGCCGACCGTATGAGCCAAGCGCTGAGCGGCGAGCTACCCACGGGAGAGCAACCGATGAACTGGGATCAAGTCGAGGGCAACTGGAAGCAGTTCAAGGGCAGGGTCAAGCAGTCCTGGGGCGACCTGACCGACGACGACATGGACGTCATCGAGGGCAAGCGCGACGTGCTCGATCGGCAAGGTCCAGGAACGTTACGGGATCGCCCGCGACGAGGCCGAGAAGCAGGTCCAGGCGTGGGAAAAAGGCGACTGAACGGGAAATTCCGACCGGGCCCTGAAATTGATCAGGGAACGTCGAAACCGTCGTCGTCGGCACCTCGCTCGAAAAGACACAACCCCGCCGCGGCAAGGGCCGCGGCGGGGAAGTCGTGGAATCGGGAGAGCAAGAGGTCGCGGCCCCAGTCCTCGTTCTCGATGGCGTCGAGCGGGGGGAGGTCGGTCTGGCCGAAGTGCTCGGTCAGCAGCGCGTAGGCATCGGCGACGCCGAGTTCGACGATCGGTGTCAACGCCAACGCAGATCGCTCCGATGGCTGTCCACCGTGACGGTGACCGGCGCGAGCCGCCAGACGCCCTGGCCCACCCGGACCCAGCGCTGGCCCGGCGGGGCAACCCAGAAACCGTCGTCGGGGTCGCGCGTCCCGGCGTGCTCTTCCTGGCGGACGCGGGCCAGTTCCGCGCTACCGGCGAGGTACACAAAGCCCGCGAGGGCCATGTGGAGCAGGTTGAAGTGCATCAGGCCATAGATCCCGAAGGCCAGGGCCAGGAAGCGGCCCAGGCCCGCGGCGATCTCTGTCGCCCGCAGGCGACCGAGCCAGCCGCTCAGGCTTGCCCGGAAGACCCGGCCCCCGTCCATCGGAAAGGCGGGGATCATGTTGAACGCGGCCAGCAAGAGGTTGATGTTCATCAAGGTCGCCAGGAAGCTCGGGACGATGGACTCCAACGACCAGAGCGGGTGAATGGCGGTGGCGACGGCCAGCAGCGCGAAGATCACGCCCGCGATCGCGACATTGACCGCCGGCCCGGCCAGGGTGATCAGCAGTTCGGCGCCGGGCTTGCGCGGCATCCGTTCCAGACGGGCCACGCCGCCAATCGGGTACAGCGTGATGTCCTCCGTCCGGATGCCGCAGGCGCGGGCCGTCAGGGCGTGCCCGAGTTCGTGCAGCAAGACGCAGCCGAAGACGGCCGAGACGAGCATCACGCTCAGCAGGCCCCCCTGGGTCGCGCCGACGATAGACCAGCAACAAGAGGAACGTCGGATGCAGGTACAGATCAATGCCCGCCACCCGACCGAGTTTCCAGGAGAGTTGATTCATGATGAGAATGACGCCCTTTCCGTGAGGATGCGAATGATCTCATTGTACTTCGCTCACAGCCCACGGGAAGTTCACCGAAAAAATTCGAGGCATCCCCTGGAAACAGCCGGGGTTATTAAGTCCGGCCAGGATCAGGGAACACGACGGATTCAAGATGACCGATTCCAGATGACCGATGGCCGGTGTCAGATGACCGATGTCAGAATGAGCACAGCCGCTGATACCCATCCTTGACCCCTCGGCCATCGTCCATCGACCATAGGGATCTTCAGGGGGACCCGGCCTCGCCTGGTGCCAGGTCGAAAATCTCGGGGCCAATGGCAACGAGGCATGTCGCTCTTCCAGGAAGCAGACACGTGCGGCCCGATGATGTTCACCGGCGGACCATGGGCCGATCCACGAACCCGCGGGCGATACGGGGTGGCGGCGTGTGTCCGGGCCCCGATTCAAAGAGGCGTCAGGCGCGGGCCGATCGTTCCAGAATCCCTGGACGGGTCATGGGATAGCCCTTGACGGTGACCTCAAGTTTGGGCCAGTCCTGGGCATCCGTAACGACCTCGTAACCGCGATCGTCGATGACGACCGTGTCCTCGCGATCGCGCCGCGGCCACGCTGGGGCTCCAGCGCAGGGCGGTGCTGGACTGCAGGAGCTCGTCGCTGTCGGGCGTCAGCAGCCCCTCCGAGGGGGCGTAGCCGGTCAGGTGGCCCTGGTAGTCGAGCGTCCACTCGTCCGGGCAACCGAATTTTTCGTAGATCCGCTTGGCGCGGCGAAAGACCTCGCGGATGGTCTGCCGGGGTCGGGAGAAGTAGATGCAGGTGGCGTCCACCATCGCGGCCAGACTGTGGGCCTTCTGGAATTCGGGATCGACCGGGCCGAACGACACCGTGCGAGTCACGCCGGCGCAAAGTCCGTGCCGCTGACCGATCACGGCGATGGTCGCCTGGCGCTGGATCGGGGCGGCCTTGAAGTTCGGCTGGCGGTAGCGAGCCAGGCGATCCGCGCTGGCCACCCGGAGGGACATCGGCACGATCCCCTCGCGAATGAGACGATGGGCCAGGTGGCCGGCGACGTCCGCTTCGTGCTCGCCGGGCTTGAAGTTGCGGCACGTGGCCTCGACGGCCAGCGTCACGGACCGCCCCAGCACGCGCAGGGCTTGCCGCTCACGATGCGTCAACGAGAGCCGCAGGTCGCGCAACCGACTGCGCTCGTTGGGCACGCCGGGAAGCTCGATGTCGCCGGCGACTTTCTTGTTGTGGCCCAGTTCCTCGACGAGCCGTTCGGGGCCTTCGTGCCAGGGTCGCTCCTTGAGCTGGAAGCCCAGGCCGCCGACCTCTTCCTCGAAGACCCGGGCGCTCTGAACGTTGTCCGTCAGCACGGCCCGGCTGTGGCGGTTGATGTACAGCAGGACGGCGGCCCGCTCGCCGGCCAGTTCACGGGCCAGGTCGCCGCCGGCGGTGAACCAGGCGACCGAGTCGGCCCGTCCCAGGACCACCGCGTCGTAGCCGTGGCGGTCGAGGAACTCGATGATCCGGCGATGCTTTTCCTCAACATCGGCCCGACGACCATCGGGGTCGATCCGGATGTCCTCGTGCGAGGCGGCCGGGTCGGGCATGGCGGGAAGGGTGTTCGTGTGGGGTCGATCGTCGGCGGTGCGCAGAACACGGTCCACAGAGTCGCCGAGGTCCACGAAGTGCTCCGGATCCTGCAAATCCAGCGCAGCCACATTGATCTCCGAGGACACGGCGTCACCTCCCTTCCTGGCGAGCGGCGAACGTGAGGGGATCAAGGACGGGGCATCCCGCTGAATCCACACGGCCTCGAAGGTGCGTTCTCGTGGTCGATCCGATCGAACCACCGCCTCGACTGCCCGCGCGGAGACCACCGATCCCAGGTGAAACGACCCGTCAGGTGAACGGAGAACCGCCGTTCGCTCTGGTCACGGAGGCAACATCACGAGGCGAGACAACGACGCAACTCGAATGATGCGGGGCAAGCCACAGGTCGAAATGTCAGCGCAAGCCCGAAAAACCGTCTAACCTTGCGTTTCGGTAGGTACTGTCACTATCGTTCCACGCGCCGTCGAGAAATGCAAGCATCTCTGGAACCAAATCACGATCTCCGACCACCAGGCCGAACCCGTGGGAGGCATCCTCCAGCACGATCAAACGGTTCCTCACCCCGTGCCGGTCGAGGGCCGCGGCCAGCCGTCGCGACTGATCGGCCGGGATGAGCTGGTCGTCACCTCCGTGAATCAGCAACATCGGCGGCGTGTCGGCCGCGACATGCGCGACCGGGGAAGCGGCCCGGGCGCGATCGGGGCACGCATCGGGGAGGCCCCCAAGCAACAGGTCGACCGGCCCCCCGCGCAGTCGGCAGGGACCACCAAGCGCCATCAGGTCCGCCGGACCATACAGATCGACGACCGCCTGGACTCGGGACTCGGGATCGCCGGGAACGGTCCCCACAAGGGCGGCCAGATGACCGCCGGCCGAGGCCCCCAGCGCGGCGATTCGACCGGCGTCGAGGTGGAAATCGCCCGCATGACGACGCACCCAGCGCACGGCCGCGCGCACGTCGTCGAGGTTCCGGGGCCAGCTCGGTTCACCCGGTCGAGACAGGGTGTAGTCGATCGCGGCGACCGCGACGCCATGCCGCGCCAGGCGGGCGACCATCCGACCGAAGTCGATCCGGCTCCCACCTCGCCAGCCGCCGCCGTGGATGGCGACGACCGCCGGCCAGCCACTCGGTTGCGGCGGCGTCCCGTCCGGCAGGTGCAGGTCCAGCTCCAGGCGACGGCCATCCTGGCGCTGATAGACGATCCCGGAATAGGTCACAACCCCATCCATCCCATCGGGACGAGTCACCTCGGCCCGCACCAGCAGGCCCGTCACGACGCTGAGGGCCGCCCACCCGAGAGTACGAGCCGCCCACAGGCCCCAACGACCACGACGACGCGCACAGGGTGTCTCAATCAGGCCGGTCATGGCAAGTGATCTGTGAGTTCGAGGTGTCGCAACATGATGCCGACTCAGCCTCATGCGCCGGCCCTTTCATCCTAGGGCCCGGTTGCGGTCGCGGACAAGGATTGCGCGACGGACGAACCGCGGTCGGGGCCCGTTCGCAACGACCCTGGCGGTTACTCCCATCGGCACGATGGGGCCGATCATCGGAGTGAGACGACCGAATGTCCGGTTCTTTGCCGCGTGGAATGACTCGGTTGCCTCCACATGCGAGAACCAGAACCACGGCGTTCCGCGACGGTCCGAGATCTGGCCCGGATCTTGCAAGACGAAATCATCCAGAGATGGAAAGTTGTCGTTGGATCTGAGTGGAGACGTGACTCGCCGGCGCAACCGAGCGAGCGAGAGGTCGACTCGTGGAAAATCAGCCGTGTTACAACAAGCGGGTTCTGCTGGTGGAGGACATGGACTTCCTCCGCTATGCGTTTGGACGGCTGCTACGAACGTATGGCTTTGAGGTCCGCGAGGCGACCGACGGCAAGGAGGCGCTCCACTATCTCCCGGAGTTTCAGCCCGAGCTGGTGCTGACCGACCTGATGATGCCCGAGATGGACGGGGTCGAGTTGATCCGCCGGATCCACGCGGCCCCCGAAACAATGGACCTGCCGATCGTCGCGATCACCGCCGATGCCACGGTCTACGCCGAGCGCCAGGCTCGCGCCGCCGGCGCCGTGGACGTCATCACCAAGCCGGTCGACTTGCCCTCTCTCCTGGAGCGGCTCGAAACCTTGCACCTGATCTGAGGGGGTGGCGCTGTCCACCACCGTCTCGCCGATTTGCAAGGAAGGCAATGGGATGACAGATGACAGATGACAGATGACAGATCGGCAGTTGACAGATCCAGATCGACCACAATTGCCGTCCGCCGACTGGAACCTGGTCCTCGGCCGTCTGGAACCTGGAACCTGGTCCTCGGCCGTCGGCCTGGAACCTGGTCCTCGGCCGTCTGGAACCTGGAATCTGTCATCTGGCATCTGTCATCCGGTGCTTGCCCGTGTCTGACCGTTTGGGATCACCCGACGAAGAAGCGCATCACATCCTGGTAGAAGACGAAGACCATCAGCATCAGCACGAGCATCAGGCCGAAGATCGTGCCGGCGTTGAGGGCTTTTTCGGGCAGCGGGCGGCCACGGAACAGCTCGGCGATCAGAAAGGCCATCTGGCCGCCGTCCAGGGGCGGGATCGGCAGGAAATTGATCACCGCCAGGTTCAGGCTGAGCAGGCCCAGGAACTGCAAGAACGCACCGATGCCGAGCCGGGCCGTCTCCGAGGCCATGCTGGCGATCATGATCGGCCCGCCGAGGGCCTTCGGGCTGATCAGGCCGAGAAACAGGCTGCGGAACATCTGGTAGACGCTGACGATCGTCTGGCCGGTTTCCTCGATACCGCGGCGCACGGCGGCGACCACGCCGAGCGGCTCCATCGGCCGGTAGAGCTTCTGGAACTGGAGCCCTCGCAGGGTGTTGAACCAGGCCGGGTCGGCTTCGGGCGTGACCGGATACGACTTGTCGACCCCCTCGATCCAGACATTGACCGCGTGACGGGGTAGTTGCTGAAGCTCGGCGAAGACCGCCGGCCAGGCGTAGCCCTGCTCGCCGTCCTGGGAATCGAAAACGCGAGAGACCGTCGCGACGCCCTCGGAGCCCAGGGCCGGCAGGGTCAGGTCGATACGGCTGAGAACATCCCCCACTTCCAGTTTGGCACGTTCGGCCGGCGAGCCGGGCCGCACCGCGACGATCTTCGGGCCGACCCTGTAGGCCAACCCCAGCGCCGCGAGGTCGAGCGGTTCGTCGCCGATGTGCGGCTCGATCCAGGACGACTCGGCCCGCGGCGTGACCGTCAGCGAAACCTCCTCGACCGGCTTGCCTCCCTCGGTGCGGGCGACCCGGATGGTCAACGGCTTGCCGGCATGATCGTAGAGGAAATCGGGCAGCCGCATCGGGTCAAGGTCCTCGATCCCCTCCACGGCGACGATGCGGTCATCGACCCGGAACCCCGCCGCCTCGGCCGGCGAGTCGGACTGGACCGCGACCACCGGCCCCATCTCCAGACGGAACCCCAGGTCGACGAACGGAACCACCGGCAGCGTGACCGTCACGCGCGGCAGCGGCTCGGCCCGAACGTTGGGCTCCGCCGGAGACTCACCCCGCTCCACCACGACCTTCAGGGGGACATCACGGTGTTTCGCCAGCAGTTCCAGGAACTCGTGATGGCTGGCCACGGGCTGCGGGTCGGCCCCCTCGGGACCGGCCGCGACGACCCGATCCCCCGGCTTGAGCCCCTTGAGCGTCGCATCCGAACCGCTCAGCCCGGCGGGTGGGACAAACGGCGGACGGGCCAGGTCCAGGTCGTCCGAGGGCAGGATGCCCATCGTCTTCATCTCGGCCCCGCCCTGTCGCTTGGGCTGGACGTCGATGCGGATCGACTTCTCCTGGCCGGGCCGTTGGATCGACAGGCGGAGCACCTGGGCGGACCCGCTCATGGCGGTGATCTGCTTCAGCGTGAAGAAGTCGACGTCCTCCCGGCCGTCGACGGCGACGATCTCATCACCGGCGCGCAGGCCGGCATCGTAGGCGGGGTACCCGGCCATCACGGCCCCGATCCGTGCCGGCACGACCGGCAGACCGCCCCGGCCATACGCGATCGCGAAGCAGATCATGCCGAGGATCACGTTCATGATGACCCCGGCGGAGATGATCGCCATGCGGGCCGGGACCGGCTTGTTCGGGTAAGCGCGCGGGTCGGTCGTCCGCGCGGCCTCGCTATCGGTCTCCTCCCCCTCGCCAAGCATCTTCACGAACCCACCCAGCGGAATCGCGCGGATCGAGTACTCAGTCTCGCCCAGCGGCGGGCCCGGGTTCTCGGGCGCCGCCTCTCGGGCCGCCAGCGCCTCGGCGTAGGCCGGCATGGTCGAGCCAATCCGCACGCCGATTCCCTTGCGCCAGGAAATCAGTTGCGGACCGAAGCCCAGCGCGAACGCCTCGACCTTCACCTTGTTCCACTTCGCCACCAGGAAGTGGCCCAACTCGTGGATGAAGATGACGAACCCCAGGCCGAGGGCGACGACCAGATAGTTGACCAGGGTGCTTTCTAGGATGGCGTCCAACGGCTGACCTCCTGCCGGGCCCATGCGTCGACCTTCCAGAGGCCGTCGAGGGTCGGGTTCGAATCGTGGGTGTGATGATCGAGGATCGCGCGGCAGGCCCTGGCGATGTCGAGGAAACCGATCGCGCCGTCGAGGAAGCGGGCCACGGCCGCCTCGTTGGCGGCGTTCAGGGCGGCCCCGGCCGTGCCGCCGGCCTTCATGACCTCGACGGCCAGGTCCAGCGCCGGGAACGTCTCGCGATCCGGCGGTTCGAACCGCAGGGTCATGGCGGCGGTCAGGTCCAGCGGCGGGCTCGGCCCGGCCACGCGATCCGGATAGTTCAGGGCGTACTGGATCGGCAGCCGCATGTCGGGCGGCGAGAGCTGGGCGATCACGCTGCCGTCGACGAATTCGACCATCGAATGAACGATGCTCTCGGGGTGGATCACGACATCGATCTGCTCGGGCTCGAGCCCGAACAACCATCTTGCTTCGATCACCTCGAGCGCTTTGTTCATCAGGGTGGCCGAGTCGATGGTGATCTTCGGCCCCATCCGCCAGGTCGGGTGCCGCAGCGCCTGCTCGGGCGTGACATCCGCCAGCTCTCGGGCCGACTTGCCCCGGAACGGCCCCCCGGAGGACGTCAGAATCACCCGCTTGACCTCGCGACGCGTTCCCGACCGCATCGCCTGGGCGATCGCCGAGTGCTCACTGTCCACCGGCAGCAGGTCGGCCCCGGTGCGGCGGGCCAGCGCGGTGATCAGCGGCCCGGCGACGACCAGGGTCTCCTTGTTCGCCAGGGCGACGGTCTTGCCCGCCTCCAGCGCGGCCCATGTGCCCTGCAAACCGGCGGCGCCGACGATCGCCGAGAGCACCCGGTCGGTCTCCGGGTCCTGCGCCATCCGGATCAGCCCGTCGGGCCCTCGGAGCAGTTCGACGCCGAGACCTCGCAGACTTCCATCGACGCAATCGGCGGAATCGTGATCGGTCAGAGTGACGAACCGGGGGCGAAACTGGCGTGCCTGTTCTTCCAGGGCGTGCCAGCTTCCGCGCGCGCCCAGTCCGTAGGCCCGTAGACGACGGCCGCCGTCATGCTCCAGGACGCTCAGCGCACTGCGGCCGATCGAACCCGTGGAGCCCAGGATCACCACGTTCCTCGTGGCGGGCTCGTGACCGTGGCGGGGTTCCGTCATGGGCGGGCGAAGAACCTGAAGAGGGGCGAGGTTCGGGGTCTGCGACCAGCGGGGATTATAAGAGAAGCCGCCCGCGCCCGGCAAGCCGATGCGGTTCACCCCGGGAGTCATTCGTTCGATGGTGCTTTCGAACCCAACCGAACGAGGCCCTCGAAACGCCTGTCAGGCCCCGCCACGCCGTGGGCATGATTCACCCGCCCTGGCCTCAGCCTCCCGGATGCTCACGACGAGAAGTAGTCCTCGATCCGGCTGAGAAGCTCGGACAGGATGACCGGCTTGGTCAAAAAATCGTCGCAGCCGGCCTCCTCCGCCTCGGCCTCTCCACTGGGTGTGGCATTTCCCGTCAAAACGAAGATGGGGATGTCCTTCGTCTGCGAATCCGCCTTCAACCGCCTCGTCGTCTCCACCCCGTCGAGAATCGGCATCATCAAATCCATCAGGATCAGGTCGGGCTGAAACGTCGCCACGCATTGGAGGGCTTCCGCACCATTGGCCGCCGTCGCGCAGTCGTGTCCCAGACGGCGCAAGATCGTGCTCAACAACCACCGGCTATCGGGGTCGTCCTCCACGATCAGGATGCGGCAATCTGGCACGCGTCCCTTCCTAACGACGGCCTGGCTAAGCGTCAGCATACCCATGAGAAATCACACGTTACGACGTGACGGGCAAGGCTGATCTTTACACCGCCAGGCCCGCTCTCCGCAGTGAATAAGGAATGTAGAGGGAACAACCCTCCGACTGGCACGCAAACCTTGCGCCGCGATTCGATAGTTGTCAAAGTCCGATCGTCGACGGTGCCCCACTCGATTATGGCGGATTGAACGTACCTGCTGGAATCGCGACGGGGGACCTGTAGGATAGCCACCTTCGACCCTTCGACAGCCGAGGGTGGCGGTCCCACAGACCCGGCATACAATACAACCATGCAATCAATTGCTCGATGGAGCGCGGTCGAGTTCCTTGATCCGGAGGTTGCGGAACTCGACCCGGTCGTTGTGGCTCTGGAGGCCGATCCGGCCACTGGTGCGCTTCAGGCCCGGGTGCTCGACATCGAGTTCGGGATGGCGGTCGATGTGGTCGTCCACGACCGTCGTTCCGTTGAGCCGGATGACGACGTGGGGCCCGTCGGCCTGAATCTCCAGGGTGTTCCATTCCCCCGGCGGCTTCAGGTGGCCGGTCTCGGCGGCGGCGACGTGGTAAATCGACCCGGTCTTCTGCCAGGGCTGGATGTTCTGGTGCCGGGGGGCGTCCTCGTCGAGCACCTGAATCTCCATCCCGGTCCGGGAGATGTGCGAGTCATTCGCCGGCGCACGTAGATAAACCCCCGAATTGCTCCCGGGCGACAGTCGAAATTCCAGACGTAGCAAGAAGTTGTCGTAATCGCGTTCGGTCCCCAGCCAGCCGCCGCCATGCCCCTCGCTGACGATCATGCCGTCCTCGACGCTCCAGGCATCCGCCTCCTGCTGGCCGCCGAATCGGGCCCAGCCCGAGAGGTCCATGCCGTTGAAGAGGGGACGGAAGCCGGGTTCCGCCACGGCCTGACCGCGAACCGTGGCCCCCTGAGACAACACCAACACTGTGCCGAGCACACCCAGAACGACGCGGGAACGTCGCATCGGATCTCCTTTCCAGACCGGGAGAAAACGCCATGACGCGCGGACAGGCCCCTTGAGTCCGCGCGACGGTGGGCCGTCCCGAGGCAGGCCCGAACCCGCGTGTTGTCTGGAACATACGCCGGATCGGGCCGAGATGCCAGCGCGGGGTTTCAGCAACACCGCCGATCGCCCTCGCGACGACCAGCGGTTCAGATCTACGAGTGGGCCGCGGCGCCCATGCCCGGATCAGGAGGCCCAGGGCCGGACCATCCCGGCGGCTTCAAGGCCCGAGCCGTCGTCGGCCACGATCCGGAACCGCAACCGCGGCTCGACCGGCACCGGCAACTCCAGGCGGAGGCGGACGCAGGTGCAAACCCGTTCGTCGAACATGCCGAGTGGCGTCCGGTGGATCACCGTCGCCGCGACCTCGGCGGTGCGGATGAACGCCGTCCAGGTGGAGCCTGGAACACAGCGGTTCAGGAACGCCTCGGCCTGCGCGTCGTCCAGGGTGGTCATCAGGGCATCCACCCGGTCGACCTCGCGCGCGTCGATGCGGCTCGATGGGGGCATGATGGTCCCGCTCGTCAGGTAAGGTTGACTCAGGTCGAGGCGCGCTTTCCAGCGACAATCAGCCGGTGGTTCGCCAGTCGGTCCCGCGGCCAGGCGGGCGACCCGACACGAATGGACTTTCGGGGCAGCCGACGGCGGATCAGGAGGCCGCCGGGCGCGTTTCCTGCAAGATCGCCGCGAGGTACGAGACCGGATCGTCCCGGTCCCAAGCGATCCGGGCCAGGCGGTCAAGCCGTCCGGCCTGTTGGCAGAGACCGGCCAGAGGGGTGCAGAACAGCATCGCGTCCGGGAGGCCGCCCAGATGCTCGGCCGAGATGTCGATGGCCTCGTCGAGCCGTCCCAGACGTTCGAGCAGACGGACGAGGATCTGTGCCGGCAGGGTCTCGGCGCCGGGCCGTCGGGATCGGGCGGCTGGAGCTTGGTCCGGAAATGGGCGACGGCCGCGTCGGCGTCCTCGCCCAGCAGGGCACGGAGGTAGACGGCGTGGTCGCCGTAGGTGTCCTCGAACGGCGGCTCGCCTTCCTGTCGATAACGCTCCGACAGGTGACGCCCGTACTCCGCCAGATCGACCGCCTTGCGGAGTGCCTCCGGGTCGCTCGCCAGCGGGGCGTAACGGACGACCGCCCCCAGGTGGGAGACATCAATGTGATAGGCGTCCTCGGCGAACAGCCAGTCGCGGCCGGCCATCAGGTCGGGAATCGTCGTGCTCTCGGCTGGCTCCGGCTCGCCCTGGCGGACGATCTCGGCCCGGAGGCTCTGGCCGAGATGGTCGTGCAAGGTGCGGATCAGGAGTTCGACGCAGGGCACGCGCACCGCGTTCTCGGGCGGCAGATGCTCGAACGCGGTGATCGACGAGCAGATGCCGTAGTTCTCCAGGATCAGCGTGAAGCCCCGGGTCGGGTGGGCCCCCTGGTTGAAGGCAATCTCGATGACCTGGCTCAGGCGGTCGGCGTCGGCCTGCGTGCTCTCCTCGGGGGGGGTGAACGACTCCAGCGCCTCGGCGACCGGCTCCTTCTCGGCGATGGCGCGGAAGTACGGCCAGGCCCCGGGGATGTCGCCGGCTTCCAGCAGCTTCGACCCGACCCGCCGGATCGCCTCGACGTAGCGGTCCTCGTAACGAGACCGGGCGGGCTCGGGCAGTTCGGCAAGCGAGCCGGTCTGGACCGAGGGCAACCCCAGCTCGACCCTCGCCTTCAGCAGCAAGGCGTCGAGCAGCTCGCGAGGGCTGCCCTCGCGATCCAGGACCTCGATCAGCCGGTCGACGGCGTCGTTCGGGTTGCCGTCGCGAAGCGCACTGTCGACGGTCTCAAGGCGAGTCGGTGGCGGTGGGGATTCAGGGGCGTGCATGGGAGGGCCGATCTTCTCGAAAGATGTTCGGGATCACGCCATCCTGGCGATGCTCAACGTGCTCCGTCGGTCCCGTGGCGGGCCTGGTCCGGCGGGGCCACGGGTCACTGGGCGTCGCCCTTGCGCGTCGGGTTCCCCTGCGCGGGGTCCTGGCTCGGGTCAGCACCGAGCTGGGCGCCGATCGAGGCATGCCGGTTGTGAAAACCGTTTTTCCGGTAACAGTGGAGGATCATGTCGCGGGCATCTTCGACCGAGTCGGTGACGACGAGCAGGTTCAGGTCCTCGGGCGAGATCGTGCCGTTGACGAGCTGGGTGTTCTTGATCCAGTCGATCAGGCCCCCCCAGTATTCCGAGCCGTACAGGACAATCGGAAACTGGTGGATCTTGCCGGTCTGGACGAGCGTCAGGGCCTCGAAGAGCTCGTCGAGGGTGCCGAAGCCACCCGGGAAGATGACGAAGCCCTCGGAATACTTCACGAACATCATCTTCCGGACGAAGAAATAGCGGAAGTGGATGTTGATGTCGGTGAACGGGTTCGAGCCTTGCTCGAACGGCAATTCGATGTTGCAGCCGATCGACAGGCCGCCGGCCTCTCGGGCACCGCAGTTGGCGGCCTCCATGAGCCCGGGGCCGCCGCCGGTGATCACGGCGAAGCCGGCCTCGGCCATCAGTCGTCCGAGTTTCCGGGCCTCGGCGTACCAGGGATGATCCGGGTTCGTCCTCGCGGAGCCGAACACCGCGACCGCCGAACCGACCTCCGCCAGGGCGTTGAGCCCGTAGACGAACTCCGCCTGGATCCGGAGGACCCGCCACGGCTCGGTGTGGATGAAGGCCCCGCGCTCCGGTTCGCGGGGCCGCGGTTTGCGGGTGCCCCGAGGGTGGTCGAGCAGTTCCTCGTCCTCGGTCGGCTGCCGATCGGGCCCCCGGATCGGCTCGAGTGGCTCCCTCGTGTAGAGGTGCCGCATCGCGTCCGAAATCGGATCGCCTGAGGGGCCCTGCGAAGTGTCGGCCTCGGGCCGACGAGGTTCGTCGGTCATCGAATATGTCGTCCGGTTACGGATCGCGTCAGGGAAACCGGCCCGAGGTCCGGGCGCGGATTTGTCTGCATCCATTCTAGGAGGATTCTCTCGTGGGGCCTACCCCCGCACGTTCCCATCTCGGCGCAATCAACACGGTTGGGCCCGTTCCGTTACCGGCTGGAGCGTCCTTCCCGGGTTCGAGACGACACCGTTCCCGGGAGGGCGAGGCCCCGGTCGAACCGTCGGGATGGGAATTGGGCGGCTCGTCGGGAACTCGCCCTCCCGGGAACTCGACACGGGAACGACTCTGTCGGGCTCACCCCTGGTTTCCCGTTCTCCGGTCAGGATGCTACGATAAGCCAGTGGCTCAGGCTCGTAACGGGCCGCGGGTGGCGGACCGACCGGCCCGCGCCTTCTGATTCGATCCGTCTCCTGGTTCGAGGACACCCCGTCGCGATGAGCACCGCTCCGACCGCGTTCGCCGGCCTGCGCGTGGCCGCCTTCGAAAGCCGCATGGCCGGCCCGATGGCCGAGCTGATCCGCAAGCACGGCGGCGACCCCCTGGTCGCTCCCTCGTTGCGCGAGGTCCCTCTGAGCGAGAACCCCGACGCGCTGGCCTTCGCCGATCGCTTGATGGCCGGCGGCCTTGACATGGTCATCTTTCTGACCGGCGTCGGCACCCGCTACCTGGCCGGGGCCATCGAGACAAGGTACGACCGGGCCGAATGGGTCGAGGCCCTGAAGCGGACCATGATCGTCGCGCGCGGGCCGAAGCCGATGGCGGCCCTGCGCGAACTGGGGGCGCGTGTCGATGTCCAGGTCCCCGAACCCAACACCTGGAACGAAATCCTGGCGACCCTCGACGATCGCCTCGACCTCGCGAAATTCAGGATCGCGGTTCAGGAGTACGGCAAGCCGAACCCGGAGCTGGAGGAGGGCCTGCGGGACCGGGCGCGGAGGTCGATCGGGTGCCGGTCTATCGCTGGGCGTTGCCCGAAGACCTCGGCCCCCTGCGGCGCGCGATCGCCGAGATCGCCGACGGCCGGGTCGGCGCGGCGCTGTTCACCTCGGCGCAGCAGGTCGTCCACCTGCTGCGAGTCGCCGCGGACGAGGCCCTGGAAGTGGACGTGCGGGACGCCCTGACCAGCCGGATCGTCGTCGGCTCCATCGGCCCGACCACCTCCGAGACGTTGATGGAGCACGGCTCTGCCGGTGGACATCGAGCCGGAGCATCCGAAGATGGGCCATCTGGTCGCGGCCGTCGCGGCCCGCTGGCGCGAGGCTGGCAAAGGTGCCGTCGCGACACGGACGGCCCGGTTCGGGTCGAGCCGGTCACGCCGGCCTCGCCGCCGACGAGCCCGGAGGATCGTCTCCAGCAGAGCCCCTTCCTGCGGGCCTGCCGACGCGAGCCGACCGACGTGACGCCCATCTGGCTGATGCGGCAGGCCGGCCGCTACATGGCCGAATATCGCGAGCTGCGCGCGAAGGTCTCGTTCCTTGAACTCTGCAAGCGGCCCGAACTGGCCGCCGAGGTCACCGTCACGGCCGCCGAGCGGCTGGGGGTCGACGCGGCGATCCTGTTCGCCGACATCCTGCTGATCCTGGAGCCGCTGGGCTTCGACCTGGAGTTCGCCAAGGGGGAAGGGCCGGTCATCCACAACCCGGTCCGCGATCGCGGCCGACGTGGACCGGGTCCGACCGATGGCCGACCCGGCGCCGCTGGGCTTCGTCTTCGAGGCCGTCCGGCAGATCCGGGCGGCCCTGCGGCCCGACCTGCCGCTGATCGGCTTCGCCGGCGCCCCGTTCACCCTGGCCTGCTACGCGATCGAGGGCGGCGGCTCCCGCCACTACGAGACGGCCAAGACCTTCATGTACCGCGATCCCGGCGCCTGGGACGTTTTCATGGCGACGCTGGTCGACGCCACGGTCGTCTACCTCCAGGCCCAGGCCGAGGCCGGGGCACAGGTCTTGCAGCTCTTCGACTCGCTGGGTCGGCGCCCTCGGCCCCGACGACTACCGACGGTTCGTCCAGCCCCACATGAGACGGCTGTTCGACGCCCTGCCCGCGACGTTCCCACGATCCACTTCGGCACCGGCACCGGCCGGCTTGCTGGAACTCCAGCGCGACGCCGGGGGCCAGGTCATCGGCCTGGACTGGCGGGTCGAGCTGGGCCAGACCTGGGACCGGCTCGGGCCCGTCGGTCGCCGTCCAGGGGAACCTCGACCCGACCGTCCTCCTGGCCCCTGTCGAGGAACTCGAGCGGACAGGCCCGCCGGGTCCTCGACGAGGCCGGCGGCCGGCCCGGCCACATCTTCAACCTCGGCCACGGCGTCCTGCCCGGAACCTCAGTGGACCATGTCCGGGTTCTGGTTGATTTTGTTCATGAAACGACGCGACATTCGCCGTAAAGATCACTATCGCGTGACAATATTCGCTCGATTCGACGATGCCCTGGCCCTGTCGAGAAGATCTGGCCGGAACATCCCGACCTCAAAACCGCCAATCAAAGCGGAAATTTGTCCGGATGCCGGGAACTTTACTGGAAAAGCATGGTGGCGTGGACCATAATGCCAGCGTGTTGTCATCAGGGCGTCACCACGTCCCACGCACAACACTCATTTCGCCGGCCCAGGCCGTTACCGGGACGGGAACCTTGTTGGCGACGTTGCCAGACACCTTCCCCGCGTCCCCCTTCGAACGGAGAGCCGCATGAATGCCTTGAGGTCCCCTCGATTTCGGCATGGCTTCACGCTGATCGAGTTGCTGGTGGTCATCGCGATCATTGGCGTCCTCATCGCCTTGCTGCTCCCGGCCGTTCAGGCCGCCCGGGAAGCCGCCCGCCGGGCGCAATGCACGAATAACTTGAAGCAAATCGGCCTGGCCTTGCACAATTACCTCAGCGCAACGGGGACCTTCCCTCCAGGCACCATCGGCTACCGCGACAACTACACCTCGTGCGGCTCCGGAACCTACGAGGACGTGCGCGGGCACACCCTGTTCACGATGATCCTGCCCCAGATGGAGCAGTCGACAATCTACAACGCCATCAATTTCCATTACGGCGCCGGTTACGCGATGGCACCGTTCCAGCATGCGGGCGAGGTGAACTTCACGGCGCTCAACGCCGTCCAGTCGGCTTATGTCTGCCCGAGCGACGACCCGGATCGGAACCTCCACCAGCCGGAACCCGGTTCGCTCGCAGTGCTCTTATGCCGGTAGCATCGGCACCTGGGACATCATCCGCTGGTGGTATAGCTGCCCGAACAAGGGCGGGACGATCGACATCCCGCCGGACGGGGCGTTCGGCAAGAGCGTCGCGTACAGCGAAAGCAGCTTCCGCGACGGGCTCAGCTCGACGATCTTCGTCGGCGAGTTCTCCCGGTTCCAGAACGATCCGACGACGAGCATGAACTGGTGGCAGTACCATGCCTGGTTCGGTGTCACCTCCACCACGAGTCGTCCGCAGGCCCTGGCGACCACGGTCCCGACGCCGAACGCCAACATGATGGACCCCGATCTCCCCTCGAGCCCTCCCAACTATTATCCCGACGTGTGGATGAACCAGTCGGCCTCCGCGAACTTCGGCCAGTTCGGTTTCCGCAGCTTGCACCCGGGCGGGGTGAACTTCCTGTTCGGCGATGGTTCCGTGCGGTTCATCAAGGAGTCGATCCAGCGCCAGGGCGTCTACTTCGCCCTCGGCACCCGCAAGGGCGGCGAGGTGATCAGCGCGGACCAGTATTGATCGTCGGGATTGTCGCTCCACTGCCGGTCCGGGCCCGTTTTCCGATCGGCTGATACCCATTCCCGAGGCGCCGCTCATTCCCGTTCGTGGACCGTCGAGGAAATCATGATGTTTCGCGTTCGCCTGAGCCTCATGGTACTGGGACTGGCCACCTTGCTGTTCGTGGGATGCGGCGGTTCGTCGGGGCCGACAGCGCCCGATGTCGCGAGCGGCACGGTTGGGGTCGGTCCCGGGCCGAAGTCCGAATCGACCCCCAGGGACAATCGCTCGGGCCGGGAGTCCCGCGCCGTCGAGGACCTCTGAGAGGCGATCCGGAAACGGCATTTTATGTGAAAGCGAGTAGGCCACCCAAGCAACGTATCTTCCGGGAGAATCAGGCGATTCCGGATCGCCTCTGAGCCGCGGCCTGGCCCTCACCGGCGCGGGCTTGTTGACTGCCCCGGCCTGGCGACAGGGCCGCGGGCACGACCCGACTGCCTGTTGTCCGCGTGGGATCGGTCTCCGGGGCGCGGCCCGCCGCCCGGTCGATCGCGTCATGCCTCCGGGTTGGTTCCGGGAAAGATTTCGGGAGGGCCGTGCCGACGATTGATCTCGACCGCGTTTCGGTGTCCAATATGGATTGCCCTCCGGTATCCGGCGGCGATCGCGCCCACCGATGTTGCGGCCACACCACGCCGACGGCTCGATCGTCGGTCGAGATCGAGCGGGGAACCATCCTTTGTCCGAGGGAGCGTCGAACGGCCAGCACGTGGTCGTGATCGGTGGCGGGCTGACCGGCCTGACCGCCGCGTACCGCCTGTCCACGGCCTCGGCCTTGCTGCGACGGCCGATCACGCTGACGTTGCTGGAGGCGCGGGACCGGCTCGGCGGCGCCATCTGGACCGACCACCACGACGGCTACACCCTGGAGGGCGGGGCCGACTCGTTCATCACGAGCAAGCCCCACGGCGTGGACCTCTGCCGCGCCCTGGGCCTGGGGGGCAGCTCGTCGCCACCGACGCGGCGAATCGCCGATCGTTCGTGGTTCGCGAGGGCCGTCTGCTGCCGGTCCCGGAGGGGTTCGTGCTGATGGCCCCGAACCGGCTGCTGCCGATGCTGACGACCCCGCTCCTGTCGTGGCGGGGCAAGATGCGGCTGCTGATGGACCTGGTCCTGCCCCGTCGAGATGACGACGCCGACGAGAGCCTCGCCTCGTTCGCCCGCCGCCGCCTGGGACGCGAGGCGCTGGAGCGGTTGGTCCAGCCGCTGGTCGGCGGGATCTACACGGCGGACCCGGCCGACCTGAGCATTCAGGCCACGCTTCCCCAGTTCCCGGCGATGGAGGCCCAGTCATGGCAGCCTGATCCGGGGGGCGAAACGTCAGGCGCGGGCGGCCCGCGCCGCCAGGCGGCACGAGTCGGGGGCACGTTACGGCATGTTCGTCACCCTGGCCGAGGGCATGGGCACGCTGCCGAAGGCCCTGGCGGCGGCGCTGCCCGCGGATACCGTCCAGGCCCGCGCCGCCGTCCGTCGCCTGATACGCCCCGAGCCGAACGGCCCCTGGCGGATCGAATTGCTCGACGGCCCGCCCCGCGAGGCGGACGCCGTGGTGCTGGCCACCGAGGCCCATTCGGCGGCCCGCATGGTCGATCCGCTCGACCCCGACGCTGGCGCTGAACTTGAGGTCGATCCCCTACGCCTCGTCGGCCATCGTCCAGCTCGCCTACCGTCGCGACCAGATCGCCCACCCACTCGACGGCTTCGGAGTCGTCGTGCCGGCGATCGAGAAGCGGTTGATCCTGGCCGTCTCGTTCAGCAGCGTGAAATTCCCGTTGCCGGGCACCGGTCGGCCATGTCCTGATGCGCGTCTTCATCGGCGGGGCGACCCAGCCCGAACTGTACGAACGGGACGACGACGCGCTGATCGCGCTGGCCTGCCGCGAGTTGGAGGACCTCCTCGGCGCCACGGGCACACCGCGGCTGGCGGAGGTCGCCCGGCACCCGCGGGCCATGCCCCAGTACACGCTCGGCCACCTGGACCGCATCGCGGGGTTGCGGCAGCAGGCCGCCCGTCACAAGGGCCTGATCCTGGCGGGGAACTACCTCGACGGCGTCGGCATCCCGGACTGCATCCGCTCCGGCCAGGCGGCCGCCGACGCCGTGCTGGCCGCCCTGGCCGCGCGGGACAACTCCGTCGCCGCCTGACGTGTGCGTCCACGGTTCGTCAACGGCCGCCCAACCCGTTTCGTCGTCTCCCGGTTCTTCGCGAGCCCCGCGCCTCCATGTTCCGCGCAAGCCCTGCAACCCTCCATCTCTCGCGAACCGCTTCGCCACGCAGGCCCGAATCCCTTCAATCCACCAAATTGCCAGCATCCGGTCCGAGCCGGGGTTAGGCTGGAGATGGAAACCGTGGAACGACTCGATCCCCGAACCGGCCTGACGTCGGAGAGGATCTGCTATGGAGACGCAAAACCGTCAACGAGGGGCAGGCGCACGCCTGGCGATCGCCGCCCTGGTCCTCCTGACCGCCCAGGGTGCCACGGCATGCGGGGACCGCGCTCGGTCGCCGTGGCCGAGCCGCCCTGGTCGATCCGTATAACGCGGGTGCCCCGGCCTACGCGGAGGCGCCCCACCGCAGCTCGTCACGTTCGTCGATCGGCATCCGTTGCTGTCCAAACCCCGTGCTATTACTACAACAAGTGCGGAGCACAACCCGCTGGTCAAGGCGACCGCCGCGACCGTCATCGGCATCCCCGCCGGCTGCTCGGGCGAGATCAAGCAGATCGTCGTCGGTCGCCCGCCGAGTTGCGGCCCTATTGAGCGCGGATGTTGCTCGTCGTCGGGCTCACGTCGCGAGGTTCTGTCCTGGTCCCGCTTCCGGTCGTCGAGAATCGCGGGGGCCAGGCGATCGTAGACCGCGTTCGGCAGCCGCCGGACCAGCGCCATCAACGCCGCCATCGGCCAGGGGAAGTTGATCTCCGCCGTCCGCGTGGCGATCCCTCGGAGATGATCCGGGCGGCCCGATCGGGCTCGATCATCCAGGGCTGGCGGTGTCGGCCGCCCTCGGTCATCGGCGTGCGGACGTAGCCGGGATGGACGGTCGTGACGGCGATGCCCCGGGGCCGCAGATCGACGCGCAGACCTTCCAGCAGCGTGGAGAGCCCGGCCTTGGTCGCGCAGTAGCCGCCGACCCGGGGCAGGCCCCGGTAGCTCGCCATGCTGCTGATCCCGACGATGTGGCCCCGTCCCCGCTGGATCATCCCTGGCAATACGGCCTCGATCGCGTAGGCGGCCCCCAGCAGGTTCGTCCGCACCATCCGCTCGAAGACCTCGGCGGAGAACTCGGCCCCCGGCGTTCCGCCGGCCGACCCCGGCGTTGGCGATCAGCAGGTCGAACGGGCCGAGTTGCGCCGCGAGTCGGTCGATCGCCCGCCGGACCGCCACCGGGTCCGCCGCGTCGGCCGGCGCCGACGGCGCCGTCCCGCCCCGGGTCCGGATCTCGCCGGCCAGGCGTGTCGAGACGATCCTCCCGCCGTGCCGTCAGGCCGACGGCCACCCCCTCGGCCGCGAGCTGCCGGGCCAGCTCGGCGCCGATGCCGCTGGAGGCTCCGGTGATGATCGCGGCCCGCGCAGTTGATCCGCACGGCTCGCCTGCTCCTCGCCGCCGGGAGTGCCTCGTCAAGCGACCCAGGATCGTCTGCTCCCCCCGTTCCTCGAGCCGCCCGGGACGGTCAACCTAACCGACCCGTAACCGCGGCACAACACGCGGAACGAGACGGATAACCCGATTCGACGACGGGCGGGACTGCATCGTCGCCCTCGGGTGTCCGATGTCCATCGATGGCCGAAACGACTCTGGATCGGGACTGACGCGGCTTGCCGAGGTGGGCTCCATGAGGCGTGCGACGATCGGGTTGTCGGAGATCCCGTTGAGCTTCGCCGCGACGGCATTCGCGGGCGAGGACGCGCCACCTCCGCTCTCGCCTCCCGCCGAGCTGCCGACGCTGGAGATCCCGGCCCTGCCGGAGAGGCGACCGGCCCCCCCGATCGAATCTGGTCCGCCAGCCTTCCCGAGCCCCGTCCCGTGCTCGCGGTGCCCGGGTTGCCGGACCTTCGACCTCCCGGCGCGATCTCGACGCCCGCGACCGACTCGACCGGGCTCGATCGCCCTCGGGCATCCCGCTGGCGTCGCCTGGGCTGGAGAGCTCGGGGCCGTCGGCACGGCGGACGGCCTGCTGGGCGGACCACCGCCGCTGGTCTCTCCGACCGACGCCTCGGGGCTGGATGGCCCGCCGCCGCTGGTCGCTCCGGCCGACCTGGGCGGCTCGGGACCGACGATGGCCCCTTGCCGTCCCCGAGGTACTCGCCGAGACCCTCCCCCCGGCATGGGGCCGCCGAGCCTCAGCTCGAACCCTCGACGGGGGCGCGCCCGGCAGCCTCGGGGACACCGGCGACCCGCTCCTCCGGGACCGCGCACGCGGGCCGAGCCCTCGGGCCGAGCCGGACTGGCCGACGCCGCCTCCCCCCGCGCCGCCCGCCGCCGCCTCTTCGGCTTCATTCCCCTGCCGGGTGCCGGTCGTTCTGCAGATGCCGACCGCGTCCCGCCCCCGGAGCCGTCGATCGCCGGACTGCCGCCTCGCCTGATGCACCGGCGCTGAACGACGACATCAGTCCCGGACCTGCTGCTCGAACGGCGGGTTCGCGCCCAGATCCGGTCGGGCCTGGCGACCAGATCCGCTCGCGTCGACGTCCGTGTCGTGGATAAGGAAGTCTACATTCGCACCCAGGCCAGCCGGTTCTGGCAGAAGCGCGCGGTCCGCCGGGCCATCGAGTCGATGCCGATGCTCACCGGCTACCAGGCACGCGTCTACGTCGACTGAGGCCAAACCATCGCGGTTCTCACGATGTGACGAGGGGCGAGTGGAGCCCGGCTCGCCCCTCGATCGACCGCCTGCCCTCTCACTCACGCACCCCGCAGGATGTTCACCGAGCAGCCAGAGGCCCAGAACCAGCGCCACGGCATAGCCGACGAAGCCGAGCGTGGCCATCGGTCCGGTGGTCTCGCGGACGATCAGCGACGAGCCGACGATCAGGCCGGCGATGATGATGCCCCCGGCCAGGGTGTGGCTGGCGCGGGTGAGCTGCGCGACGAGCTGGTCGAGGTGCTGGACGTCGAACCGGACCTTCAGCTCGCCGCGCTGGATCGATTCGAGCGACTGGCCGAGCAGGTCCGGCAGCACGGTCGCGATCCGCTGGAGGTCCTCCGCCGTCCGGCCGACCTGGTGCAGCAGCCGCGTCGGGCTGTAACCGCCGGGCGGTCAGGTTCCGGACGAACGGGCGGAGCTGCCGGGCGATGTCGAAGTGGGGGTCGAGGTTCCGGCCGACGCTCTCGATCGTCACCAGCGAGCGGATCAGGAGCACCAGGTCGGGCGGGATGCGGAGCCGGTGGGCGCGGATCAGCGCGATCAGCTCGCGCAGGAGCAGCGCCAGGTCGATGTTGTCGAGCGTCAGATCGGAGTAGGCGGCGACCAGCTCGCCGACGTCGCGGGCCAGGGCCGCGGTGGTCCACCGCTCGCCCCGGATGCCGAGCGCGTCGAGCGCACGGAGCACGCCCTCGGTGTCCTGGGCCATCAGGCCGACCAGCAGGTCGGCGATCCGCTCGCGAATGCGGGCGTCGAGCTGGCCGAACATGCCGTAGTCGAGCGGGGCGACCACCCCGCCGGGCAGCACGCGGAGGTTGCCCGGGTGCGGGTCGGCGTGGAAGAAGCCGAAGCGGAAGATCTGGGTCAGCAGGATCCGCGCCCCGCGGGCGGCGACGTCCGCCGGATCGACCCCCATCCGCCGCAGGCCCTCCAGGTCGTCCACCCGGACCCCCTCGATGAACTCCATGCAGAGCACGCGGCCGGTCGAGTACTCCGGGAAGACCTCCGGAACGTGGGCGTACGGCATCACGCGCGAGCTGGCTGCGGCAGCGCTCCATCGTCCGCCGCTCGATGTTCAGGTCCAGCTCGCGCTTGAGGCTGCGTTCGAACTCGTGGACGATCGTCATCGGATGATAGGGCACCAGGAACGGCAGCCGGCGCTCGGCGAGCTGGGAGAGGTTCTTGAGGATGTCGAGGTCGGCCTGCGCGACCTTCTCGATGCCGGGGCGGCGGATCTTCAGCGCCACGGCGCGGCCGTCGGGCGAGCACGGCGCGGTGGACCTGCGAGATCGAGGCCGAGGCGACCGGCGACCGGGTCGATCGCCGCGAAGACCTCGCCCGGCGGCCGGCCGTACTCCTCGGCGAGGATCGCCTCGGCCTCCTCGTAAGGGAACGGCCGCACCTCGTCGCGCAGGCCGGCCAGCTCGGTCGTGTACGCCTCGGGGAGCAGGTCGGTGCGGGTGCTCAGGAGCTGCCCGAGCTTGATGAACGTCGACGCCGAGGTCCTCGCAGACCAGCCGCAGCCGCCGGGGCGGTCGTGGGGCGGGACCTCCTCGCCGCGCGCCACCCGCTCGAACGGCCGCACCAGGCCTTCCAGGTGCAGCGCCGCGACCACGTCGCGATAGCCGTAGCGGATCAGCGTCGCCAGGATCTGACGATAGCGGGGCAGGTCGCGGAGATGGCCGACGGTCTCCCGGAACAACGGGCTGGCACCTCGGGGCGGCGTGATGGAACGGCACGTCGGCGTCCGGGGCTCGCACCGCGGCTGCCGACCGTCACCATGAGCCTAACGCCTCGGGACGTCAGCCACCACGGCCAACCCGACACGAGCCCCGCTCGCGATCGGGCCGCCAGTCGACCCGCGCCGACCGCCTTGACACGACCGACTTGACCTTGCACTGAGCACGGGAATCGGCTAGACTGAGATCCAGTAGTCGTTGAACCGTCAAGGTTTACGCGACGAGAATCCGCGTCCTATTTCGGGGCTGCCTCCATGCTCATCGAGGATCAAGTCGCGTCGATCCGTACGCTCGAAACCGCTGACGATCTCGCCGAGACCCGGCTCGAGGCGATCGGCTTACGTCTTCCACGGGACGGTCCCCGAACCGGGGGCAAAGCGGGGCCGGAGCCGGGGCGAACCTCTCCACTTCGCCCGCTGCGCCAAGCTCGAGCGAGCCTCGGGACGCGAGACCAAGATCTGGTTCCGCACCATCCGTCATCGCCAAGGAGCACCTGGACGAGATGGTCGGCAACGGGCGCTGGAAGTGGTGCAAGATCTGCGAACGCGAGATCACCCAGAAGATCCTCAACGAGCGCTGATCACGCCGGATCACCGGAGCAGCCAGAGGTCTGCGACGCCCGCGCGGTCCGCATCTCGAGCATCGGGTGTCGATCGGCTCGAGTTCCGCGAGGCTCCAGCAGGCGTCTGGATCCGGCCGCGGTCGGACCGGTCGCCGAGCCGGAGCCAGGCCGCGTGCGCGATCCAGAGGGCCAGCCGAACGCCGGTACGCGGCAACGGTCGGCGACGGCCGGCGGTCCGGTGCGTCGCCGCAATCTCGGGCCGGCTGGACGTGACAACTGAGCGCGCCGACGGCCGAGGCGAGCGACGCTGAGGTCCGGACGCGGCCGTTCGCCGGCTCCGACGATCGCAGAAGCCGTCCGTCGAGCCCGTCGTCGTACTCGTCAGCGTCAGACCCAGAACGGGCGGCCGGTCTCGATCTGGTAGGGCTGAATGTAGAGGTCGGCGCGTCGTTGCGCCGGGGCACGGACCAGGGCGGCCCGCCAGGCGCCCGTTCCCGAGCGTCGTCCACTGGCCGCCGCCGAGCCGGTGACGCGCGCCGATCGCCAGCGTCCGGTCGGCTCGCAGGCCGACCAGGGCAATGTGGATGTCCTGATATCCGTCGGGCCCCAGCGCACCGCCGCGGCCGACGAGGTCGGCGCCGTCCTGGCCGATCCAGGTCCCGCCCGGGCGTGGGCGGGGCCATCGTGATGACGATCGTGGCCTGCCGGGCCCACGTTGCCCGCCACGTCGACGGCCCGGACCGAGACCTCGTTGCGACCCCACGGCAGCCCCGCGGGGTGAACGCCGTGGCGGTCCCGAGCAACTGGTAAGCGCCCCGTGTGCCGACGCGGTACTCGTACACGTCGCCGAGTTCGGCCGGCGCGAAGGTGACCGTGCCGTCGCGCTGCCGGTGCCAGGCCGGACACGGCGACGGCGGCGTCGTGTCGATCGTCACGCGCGGTCGCGCCCGCTGATCGAGACGTTCCCGGCGCGATCGGTCCGCGTCAGGCTGTAGGTGATCGCACCGTCGGCGGCCGCCCCGGGTCCATCAGCGTGCCCGGACCGATCCGGCTGGCGACGACGACCCCGTTCGCGACTGCAGCACGATCAGGTCGGTCGGGTCGCCCGAGCCGTGAAGACCGGGTGCCGCGTCGCGGTGATCCGGTCGCTGTTCGACCGTCCGGTGTCGCTGCTCGCCGGAGCAACGACCGGCGCGCTCGTCGTCGGCGGCGAGCGTGTCGAGGACGAACGTGAACGGTCGATCTCCGGCCCGGGCTCGGCCGCCGGCATCGACGGCCCGAACCGTCACCGTGTTCGTTCCCTGGACCAGTCCGGACGGCAAGAAGCTCGTCCGGTCGCCGAGCGACCGGAACGGCCCTGCGTCCCGACCCGGTACTCGTACGCGACGGCCCCGGCGACCGGATCGAACTGCATCCGGCCGTCGTTCGTCACGCCGTCGTTCGGCGCTGACCCCCGTGTCCCAGACCAGCCGCAGCCCGGTCGGGGCCGCGGGCAGCGGCATCGGCAGGGCGAATCGCGGCATCGACGACCACTGCCGTCGACCCGGCCGGCGTTGACCCGGACCGTGGCCCCCGGCGTGAGGGTCTGGTTGCCCGGCGAGTCGTCAAGCCGCAGCTCGCCCGGATCGACCGAGCCGAGATCGCCGATCGTCAGCGCCGTCGGCAGCGCGTGCGGTCGGCGAGGAAGCTGTCGCTCCACGAGAAGGTGTTGTCGGTCAGCGACGCCGAGAAGTAGACCCGCCCCTGGTTCGGCCGGATCGCCGGGCTGTGCTCGACGGCCAGCGACGCGCCGCCCGTCGATGTCGTCCAGCGTATTGCCGTCGATCGTCAGCGCCGAGCATCGGCGCGTGCGACCAGCCCCAGTGACTCGGGCGTCTCGCGTCGGCGCGCGGCCAGCACAGCCGGAAGCCGCCGCCGAGGAAGTGGTTGTCGACGCACGCGGGTCCCGAAGTGGTTGCCGGCCAGGACCAGGTTCGCCGCGCCGGGGCCGCCGCGGGTGTCGAGCGTGTTGCCGCGGAACGTCTCATCGACGAACCCGGGCGCGATCGAGATGGCGTAGTCGCCGGCGGGCAGGGGGGCGTCGAGCAGGTACGTGTTGGTCGTCGATCGCCTGGACGACCCGCCGCCACTGCCCGGCCGCCCGGCCCGGAGAGGATCGCCACGACGTCCCCGGCGCGGCCCGGCTCGCCCTGCGGGTCGGGGATCTGCACGATCAGGCCGTCGGCCGAGACGGCCAGCGGGTGCCCCTCGAACCGGAGGCGGTACGACTCGGTCAGCATGATCTCGGCCGCGTTCATGTTCGGGATCGTGTCGTCAGCGCGGGGGCCGACGCCCGACGACCGTGTTGTCGGCGACGAGGTCGCTCGTAGCCGCTGCCGGTCAGGACCAGGAACCGCCAGGTCTTGCCCGATGCCCCGCGGGGCTCGGCGTGGTTGCCGGACAGGTCCAGGTCGTGCGTGTCGTGGCCGGCGAAGACCGCGTAGGTGAACGTGCCCGGCACGGTGCCGCGGTAGTCGTTGCCGGCGATCCGCCAGGGCCCGCCGGCGAACTCGATCGTCCCGCCCTTGAGCGTGTTCCCCTCGACCCGCCCCGTTCTGCGCCGACACCAGGCGCATCAAGCGCGGGGCCTCCTCCCAGCGCACCCGACGACGGCGCGGGGGCGTTTCGAGGTCGAGGTTGCGTCAGGTTCAGGCCGACGATCGTCGCCGCGGTCGCGACCGTCGAGGTTGTCGGTCGTGCCGATGACGGCCGGGCCGATACGACACCGACCCGTCCCAGCGCACCGGGCCGTCGAAGCGGACGGCGAAGCCGTCGAGCGTGCGTGTGCGCGGCGTGGATCTTGATGGCCGCCGTCCAGGGCGCGGCGCTCGACGGCTGGGCGAACAGGAGCGTCGCGCCCGGATCGGCCGTGATCGTCACCGGGTTGTTCAAGACCAGCGGCCGGTCGAGCCGATATTGCCCGCGGACAGGTGCACGGTGCCGAACCGGTTGGCCAGGTCGTTCAGGTCGTCGCCGGGATGGGCGACGACGCTGGTGTCGCGGCCGGGCCCGGCCGCGCGACGGCCGAGGTCGGCCGCCTGGCCGGCGACCTCCGCCAGCGCGATGGAGCCGTCGTCGAACACGAGCCGCACCGTCATCAACCGTCGCCGCACTCGTCGGGGACGGGCGGGAAGCTCAGATCGGCGGTGGTGGCGTTGTCGCTCGTCCGGCGAAACCCGAGCGGCATCGGAGCCCGGGTCGGTGTGGAGCGTCGTCGAGGGATCGAGCTGGTCGACCCAGCTCGTTCCCGCCACGTCGGTCAGGACCGCCCCGACCACCCGTCGCCCGGCCGGCAGGCCGTCGAGCGCGAGGTGGACGTCGCCGGGGCCGACGAGGTCGAGGCCGTCCTGCCCGAGCCAGCGGGCGGTCAGCCCGTCGCGACGCTCGGGCGGCGCGTCCGGCGGTGCGACCTCGAGGTTCGGGTCGGTCGGACCGGCGGTCACGACGGCCAGGTCCTGCGTGCCGTTGGCGTAGACGACGATCACCGACAGGTCGAGCCCGTCGAGGTTCCGGTCGGGGTTCAGGTACAGGTCGGCCCGCGACGGATCGGCGGCGATCGCGGTCCAGTTCGCGCGAACGAGACCGCCTCCCGACTTCGCCCGTAGCGATAGGTGACCCGCGCCGGGCCCATCGATCAGGATCGTTTCGATCGGGATGTTCGGGGCCAGGTTCGTCAGCACCAGGTGGGCGTCCTGGATGCCGTCGGGACCCACCGCCGCGCCGTGGCCGACCCGGTCGCGGCCGTCCTGGCCGATCCAGGCCACCTGCACGGCGGCCTCCGGCATGCGCAGCGCGGGATCGGCCGCGCCCCCGTCCAGACTGGCCGTGGCGCCGTGGTGCCGTCGTCATAACGCACCTCGACCTGCGAACGTCGCGGCCGGTCTCGACCTGGTAGGGCTCGAAGAACAGCTCGCCGGTCGCTCGAGCCCGATCGCACGAACGCCGGCGGCCCAGGGCCCCCAGGGGCCCTGGTAGAGCCACTCGCCTCCGCCCGCCGCGCGAATGTCCGCAGAGACGACGGTACGATCGGCGGGCGAGTCCAGCCAGGGCGATGTGGATATCCTGCACCCCGCTCGGACCGGTCGCGGGCGACGGGCCGACCAGGTCATGCACGTCCTGGCCGATCCAGGTCGCCGTCAGGACGTCGCCGCTGAGCAGTTGACGCCCTTCGAGAACCTGCACGATCGGGGCCAGGGCCAGCGCTCGCTTCCGGGATCGCTTCATGGTTGCCAGACTTCCGTTTTCGGTCGCGTGGCATCCCTGGGCGACGGCTCCCCTCCTCCTCGGATTTTCAATCACTCAACGCAGGTTCCATCGAGACGGATCGCGAATACGTTCATCCGGGGCCTGTCATCTGGAATCTGTCATCTGAAATCCGCCAGTCAACTCTCCGGGGCCTGTCATCTGGAATCTGTCATCTGGAATCCGCCAGTCAACTCTCCCCAGGTTGCCGGAACGACATCCCGTTCAGGACCAAGGCGCACACACCAACACCATTCGCCGGGCAACCGGCGACCGTCGTGAACATCGGTCACATTCGGTTTCGCCACCACGTCGAGAG
This sequence comes from uncultured Isosphaeraceae bacterium, assembly GCA_963779675.1. Lineage (GTDB taxonomy): Bacteria > Planctomycetota > Planctomycetia > Isosphaerales > Isosphaeraceae > CAVZZM01. The sequence continues at coordinate 82,411 of CAVZZM010000003.1, read as the reverse complement.
CATGTCGACGAGCGTTCCACCCGGCGGGAATCTAGCACACGCACCGGTGGGGGGACGAATCAATCCGCGAAATCCGCCGGGCCTCAAGTCCGAGCGTTCCCGTGCCGATAGATCGACTCGTTCCGGGCCTCACGTCACAAAAAAATCCGTGGGAAATCGTCCAGAGACCATGGACCTCGAACTATGAGCAGAATGGGCCTTGAATACAAGTCGGTTGGGTGGCCGGGGCAAAGTCCTCGTGCCCCGGTCGGCCGCACGTCCCCCAACCGGGGCACGAGGACTTTGCCCCGGCCACCCCATCGAGGGGCCTTTTCTCGTTCCCACGGGGACCGTGGGAACGAGGGAACATCTCAGGGCATGGACGACCGTTAGATATCAAATGGGAGCCGAACCGTCGAAGCTCGGGCGAACCCGCGACCCTCATGAGGGCCCGGTTCAGGCGCTCCGACGCACGGAATGCCGACCCGAGGCCGGGGGAACCTCGGCGGACACCACCGCGTCGATGTCGTCGCGAATTGTACGTCCTGACGGATTCGGGATCGTCCGACGTTCCCGGAGCGACTCGATCAGGCCGAAGTATCGCTCCATATGAGCACGTTCCGACCAGAGCGTGTGTCGGGCGAGTAGCGCGTTGGCGCCGAGCATACGTCGCAGGCCGTCGTCGTCGTTGAGTCGTCGGACCTGGGCGACCAGTTCCGGGACCGTCCGGAAGACCAGGCCGCCGCCGCTGTCCCCCACCAGTTCCGGGAGCGCCCCGAGGTCGCGTACCACGACGGGCGTCCCCTCGGCGAACGCTTCCAGGACGACGTAACCGAACGTCTCGTAGACGAGCGACGGCACCACCACCGCGCGGGCCCCTCGCAGCAGCGCCGCGAGCCGATCGGCGTCCAGGCGGCCCTCGAAGTGGACGTTCGACAGCCCCCGGACCCGCGCACGAAGGTCGGACTCGAAGGCCCCGGCCCCGGCGATTCGGAGGTCGAGGTCCGGGAGCTGCCGCATCGCGTCGATGGCGTCCTGGAACCCCTTGATCGCTTCGAGGCGGCCGGCTGCGACGAGGTAGGGGCGTGAAAATCGGGGCGTCGGCGCCGGCGGTCGGCCGGTGTAGTCCCCCGGCAGGAAATACGGCAGGTGGACCATCGGGACGGTGATCCCGCGCCTCGCATGCTCGCGACGGGTGGAACGGCTCGGGCAGATCAGGGCGTCCAGCGTCGATAAGGCGCGTGGGAGCAGGCCCGTCATCCGCCAGGGTTGAGGCGGCTTGCGTGCCCTCAGGCAGCATCGAACGCAGTCGCTGGACTCGCAGACCTCGCGGTCGAACTTCCAGAGCACGTGCAAGGGACAGACGAGCCAGTGCTCGTGGGTCGTCATCAGCTTGACGGCGCCGGGAACCGGCATGTTGAGCAATCCGGGACCGCCGATCAGCGAGAGGTTGTGCGCGTGAACGACGTCAGGCCGGATTTCCCGCACAATCCGCCGGATCGCGCAGCGCCTTCAAAATCGGCCGCCCGGTCTGATGCGTCGCCAGCGGCGAGAGCGGGCCGAATCGACTGCGTCAGCGCGTGGATCGTCACTCCGGGAGGCACGTCATAAGGCCGCGGTTCCTGATCTCCCCGGGAGATGTCGAACGCATCACGACAGTAAATGACGTGAACATCATGACCGCGACGCGCCAGCGCCCGGGAGAGCCGATCGACGAACGCCGCGTCTCCTCCGAAGCTGTGCGGGCCAAAGAACGTGGTCAGCATGCAGAAGGTCATGCCGATCTCCTCCGGTTCGACACGTCGACAGGCCCCAGCGCGTCGAAGCAGTCGAGGATCGCGCCGGCGGCGGCGGCCCAGGTGAACCGTTGCGATCGTTCCCGTGCCCGTCGGGCCAGGTCGTCGCGCCGGGACGGGTTTTCGAGAGCCAGACGGAGCGTGTTCGCAATCGCCTGAACGTCCGTCGGGTCGAAGTCGAGCCCGGCGTCACCGACCACCTCGGGCAGCGATCCCGCCCGGCTATACAGGACCGTCGTGCCGCAGGCCATCGCCTCCAGGGGGGGAAGCCCAAACCCTTCGAGCAACGAGGGTTGCACGAGGGCATACGACCGGCTGTACAGGAACGCCAGGTCCTCGTCGGGGACGAACCCCGTCAGTCGCACGCGGTCCCCGAGGCCGAGGCGGGCGATCTGCTCCCGGATCACCGGCACATGGGTGTGGAAGACGTCGCCGGTGTCCCCAACGAGAACCAGCGCAACGTCTTCCGGGGAAGCCTGGGCATGCGCCTCGATGAGCCTCAACAGGTTCTTGTGAGGGCTCAGGCCACCCACGTAAAGCAGAAACCGAGCTCCCGGCTCGATCCCCCAGCGTCGGAGGACACCATCGGACTCGACCCCGGCCGGACGGGGCCGAAGACCTTGTCGGGTCCTTCCGGCATGACGCTGATCCGGGCGGGATCGAAGCGGAACCACGAGATCAGGTCGCGCCGGGATGCCTCCGAGACGGTCAGGACATGGTCCGCCCAGCGTGCCGCGGCGTGCTCCTTGACAGTCCAGGCGACCCGGCCCCGGACGTTCGGGAACACGAGTTCCGGGTGAGCCAGCGGGAGCGTGTCGTGCATCGTCACGACCACCCTCGGCACGTTCCACACGGGGAAGAAGCTGTACGATGACGGGAAGTACAGGAGGTCGAGCTTCGCCCGCGAGGCCGCCCGACCCATCTGGAGCAGGTCGCCCAGCCGCCTCCGCCCCGCCGCCGAGGCCGCCTGGCTCGGCGCCTGGCGCACCTCGACCGGGATGACGTCCACGTTGCCGGGGACCTCGACGAGATCCAGCGACGGCCGGTCGAGCAGGAGCACCAGTTCATGAGGAGAGTTCGCCCCGGCCAGGGCGCCGAGGACCTCCCTCGCGAACCGGCCGAATCCCCGACGGTTCGCCAGGCAACCGCCGTCGATCCCGATCCTCATCGTGTCCCCCCTGCCCTTCGGGTTGCTCGATCGAGAGTCGCATGCCCACCGAGCTTCAAGGTTTCGCGGCGACCTCGACGCGCCAGGACCATCGTGCTGTGGCCGAACGGCAAGGGAATTCCGAGCCGCCCCGCGAATCGCGTCTCCATCCCGACGATCCGGCCCATGAGCCGATTGCGTCGAGGCGAGGGGACCTGGATTCGCAGGCCTCCGGCCGACGGATGGGCCGGTTGTGACGACCCGATCGGGGCCCATCGACCCAGGCGGCCGAAACACTCCTGCGCCAGCGACGGAACACAATTGGCATAGGTCGCTCGCTCGACGATCAGGCCCGCCCCGAGGATGCGTTCCTTCAACTCGCCGAGGGCGTACGGCCGCGACGTCCCCACGCGAACCGATTTGTCCGACCACCCGCGTCCATTCGACCGGATCAACGCCACACCGTCGGGGGCCAGCACGCGAGCGATCTCCGCCAGGGCCAGCCGGTCCTCGCCGGTTTCCAGGTGCTGGAGCACGTCGAAGCAGGTCACGATGTCGAAGGCCTGGCTTGGATAAGGAAGTCGGATCGCCGAGGCCCGCGCGATTTGATCGCCGTGGCGACGCGCGTGGTTCAAGGCGTCGGGACTGGGGTCGAGGCCGACAACACCGGCAATCGCCGGATGGTTCGCCAGTCGGGCGAGCGTCGCGCCAGCCCCGCAGCCGACATCGAGCGCCACGAGTCCGCGACGATCGCCGATCGCGCGATCGAGCCAGCACGACGCCAGGTTCCACATGCCGATCGACCACCAGTGCGCGTGCTCCACCTCCGCCAATCGCTCGAAGTACGCGGGGTCGTCGATCTCCAGGCCCTTCGTCGGGTTCATGATATCCCTCCCGAAGTGCGCAGGCGTGATGCCCCGTGAGCGAAGTGATGCCACGCCCCGAAGGCGGCGGCATAGCTCAATGCCCCGATGGGAACCACGACGCCGACCGGCCACGACCGCGCGAATCGGCAGACGGCGAACATGACCAGACAGCCGGCGAGAATGGGAAGAATGTCTCGAAGGCAGGTCGGTGCGATGCCGAGGTTCTTCAGGAACCTCCAGCCGATCACCACGCCGAGGCCCTCGATCATCAGCAACACGCTCGCGACGCCGTTCAGGCCGAACCGCCCGGCGACCGGAGGCAGGACAACCAGCACCCCCAGGGCCATCAGCCCGACCATCCGCAACGCCAGGCCGTCCCGCCGACAGGACACGAGGGCGACGTTCTCCAGGCTCGCGACCAGCAGCAACGGCAGCCGCGCCGCGAGCAAGTTGATGCCGAGCGAACTGGGTTGATAGTCGTGCCCGAACACGACGGGAATCAGTCGATCGCCGGTGATTGCCAGGCCGAGGCTCGCCGGCAGGGCCAGCCCCAGAATCAGGTCGCAGGCCCGCCGGATCGACTCCCGGGCCGGTTCGACACCGGCCGCCCAGCGCCCCGCGATCATCGGGCCGAAGGCCGACGGCACCACGAGCCCGATCGCCACGACCGCGAACACGACCCGACGGACCGCCGCGTAGGCCCCGGCCCCCGGATCGACCATCAGCCCGATCACGATCAAATCCGCGCCATACAATCCGACCCGTAGAAACCGGATCATGCTGACAACCAGCCCCCGACGGGCCAGGATCGCCGTCCCTCGACGTCGCCAGCGGGGGCGAAACCGACCAATCCGGCGCACCTGCCAGCCGGTCAGGACGATCAGGGCGATTGTATCGGCGACCGTTGCCGCCAGGGCGGCCACCGCCAGGTCCTCGCGCCCCTCGACCAGCGCGACCACCCAGAACAGCAGCGCAATGGCCCGGAACATCTGGGCCAGCGCGACGATGCGCAGCCTTCCCAGCGCCCGAGGCCCGATGTCGGGGCTCAGCGCGGCCGGGACGAGCACCAGTCCGGCAACGGCCAGCGTCATCCCGCGCGAACCGCCCTCCAGGATCGACCCGGCGACGATCGCGACAGCACCAACACCCGCCCCGACACACTTCAGGCCCAGGAGCAATTCCGTCCAGCGCCCGATCAGCCGAGGTCGTCGAGCCGCCTCGCGCTGGGCAACCTGCTCGACCCCGCTTCGGACGAACAGCAACATCAGGCCGGCAACCGCCGCGGCGAACTCGAAGATGCCAAAGCCCTCGGGCCGAGGCAACGCGCGACGTGGACGGTCGCCGCGAAGCCGAGAACACCGGCAACGGCTTCCGAGACGGCGAGCCACCCCAGCCCATCCGGCCGCGGCTTCGACAGGGCCACGGTTCGGGGCCGAACCCGCGCGGAGATCGCCGACCTTGCGGCGACGGCCGGGCTCATGCCGGTCCCCTCACGGCGTCAAGCTGCCAGATCGGCCCGAACGCCCGCAACAGGTTCGCGGTCCATCGCTTGCGACGCAATCGACCGTGAACCGAGAGCGCGAGGCGCTGGAGCTTGCCCGTCCCCAGGGACACCGGCAGTTCGGGAGCGGAGGCGCGGACGTTCGTCCATCCCGCCTCCGAGGCGAGCCGGGCCGCTTCCACCGCGGAACGAGGCCGCACGACCCATTCGCACTCCCGACGGACGCGAACGTACGAGGCGGCGACGGCCGCCGGCAGCCATCCAACACCGACAAGGCCCACGTGCGGATCGGTCGCCAGACTGAACCGGTTCGGCGACCAGACGAGCAGCCGGCCGCCGGGCCGGACCACGCGGAGCCACTCCCTCAGGCGCACGATGGGGATCGTCGAGATGTTCGAGGACGCTGTCGACGACCAGCGCCGCGAAGGTCCCGTCGGCATACGGCAGCGACTCGGCGCAGGCCCCGACCAGCGGCACGTTCAGGCCCCGATCGGTCAGACGACGCCGGCCGATGACCAGCCAGCGCAGGGCGATGTCCACACCTTCGACGGCTCGTCCCTGGCCCGCCGCGGCGGCGAGCAGTCCGCCCGAGCCGCACCCGACCTCCAGGATGCGCCCGCGAGGGGGAAGCTGTTGAGCCAGTGCCTCACCACGCACCTCGGCCCTCGAAAGGTGCGTCAGGTAGCGGTTGCGGCGCGAACGATCGACGTCGTCAGTGATCGCGTAGTACGCGGTCGCGAGCCCCATCACATCGGTCGAAGGCTCGAGCCGCGCCAGCCGCCGCGCCTTCGACCGCTCCGCCTCCAGGGTCAGATAGCGGTCGGGATGCACGCGGAGGTCCGGGAGCCCCGCAACGATCGGATACGCACGCTCGCAGCCCAGGCAGCGCCAGCGTCGGGACCGTTCCTGAAGCGGCCCGCGACATCTCGGGCAGACCCAGGCCGCGATCGGTCGTTGCCGTCGCGGAGGCTCGGCGATCCCGACACCCAGTCCCGCACCACTCACGTCCTTCTCCAAGGCTCAACCTCCGAGGGCCGTCGTCATCATCCCTCGCACGCAACGGGCGGCCCGGCGCACACGCAACCGCGGCCCCAATCGTCCCTCGATCAGCGCCCGCAGCGCGGAGTCGGTTCGCAGGTAGAACGCATCGATCCGCGCGATCTCGTGCGGATCATCCTCGCGAGAGGCATATCCCAACCGTGTCCCGAAGGCGGCGGTGACGTGTCGAGCCGCCCCGCGCCGGACGCGATCGTTCACGGCACCATACGGATACGCCAGCAGCCGACACGCCGCGCCCGTTCGTGCTTCGATCTCGTCGCGAGAACCACGAATTTCATCCTCGATCCGACGCGAATCGAGCCGCCGCAGGTCGGGGTGCGTACGGGTGTGGGCGCCGAAGCGGACACCGGCGTCTTTCAGCATGGCCAGGTCCGACCAGTTCAGCAGGCGCATCCGAGGCACCCAGCCCGGTTGTCCCGGCCAGTCGTTGTCCCGGCCCATCCACCCGCTCACGAGGAACACCGTCGATCGCAGCGCGAACCGTTCGAGTACGTCCAACACGTTCAGGATCGAACACAGCCCGTCATCAATACAGATCGCGAACGATCGCTCGACCGGCGGGCGACCCGCCTCGATCCATTCGCACAGGTCGATCGAACGGAAGCCGGCATCGCACAGCATGGCCATCGCGTCCTGAAAGCGAGCCGGTTCGGTCGCCAGCACGCCCCCCGAATTGTCGAAGCTGTGATACGTCAGGATGGGCAGGCGAGATCTCATGCGACGTTCGCCTTCCGGTCCTGCCGATGGGCGCCTGGCAAGCGCACCGGCAACGGCTCCAGACGAACCTCGATGCCGCCGTTGCGGGCCGATTCGTAGGCCGCCCGCACGATCTCGGTCGCCCGGCAGCCATCCCAGCCCGTCGCCAGGGCGATGCCTTGCGACGGCTCGCGCTGGGGCGCCGCGAACACTTCGAGTTCCTGGACCAGCGACGTCTCGCAACGGAACCAGGACCGTTGCAACCGTTCTTTGATTCGTGCTCCGAGGTAGGACCGTTCGAGCCGCGTCCCGTCCGCGAGGATTCCCGACAGCCGCCAGGGGGCCGTCTCGACCCGAAGCTGACCGCGCGTGCCCTTGATCTCGATCGTCAGGTAGCCGTCGTCAAGCGTCCAGCTTGACCAGAGCGTGGCGCTGCCGCCGTCGCGACCTTGCAACCGGACGTGGGCCTCGGACTCGCAACCGTCGGGGAGGCCGATGTGATCGTCGACGGTCGCCTCGACCGCCGAGACCTCGCCGAGCAACTGGCGAATCAGGTCGCAGGCATGCGGGCCGTTGTCCAGCAACGTCCCTCCGCCCGATCGGTCGGGATCGGTGTGCCAGGAGGAGAGGAAGGCGGCATCGGCCCGATGGCCGATCCGTGCGTTGACCTCCTCGATGCGACCCAGGGAGCCCCGACGCACCAGTTCCAGGGCCTCGCGAACGGGCCGGTAGTAGCGGTGGTTGAAGCCGGTGGCCAGTCGTTGCCGGGCCTCCTGAGCCATCGCGGCCAGAGCACGCGCGTCGATCGGGTCGATCGTCAAGGGCTTCTCGCAGAGGACGTGCTTGCCGGCCTCGAGTGCCTGCCGCACCTGGCTCGCGTGGTCGGCATGGGGCGTGGCGACGACCACGGCATCGACACCCTGGTTTGCCAGTCCCGCGGAGAGGTCCGTTGCCAGCGTCGCCCCGTGGAGTTTCGCAACGCGACGCGCGGCCTCGAGGTCGCAATCCGTCACGGCGACGAGCCGCACCCCGCGCGCGACGGTGGCCGCCGCGGCCCTCTGGGCGCCGAGGAAGCCGGCCCCGACGATCAGAAACCCTAGCTCGCGTCCTTGCGTCTCATCCACGCGCAGTTTCTCCTCGGATCGGTTCCCGGGGTGATGATGGGCGTTGACGACTCGCTCAATGCTTCGCCAGGGTGCCGTTGGTGCCGACGCTCACGTGTGGTCGCCGCACCGCCTTCGGCGCCTGGGGGATGGCGAAGCGCTTCCAGTGACGGCGCAGGGCCTCGTTGGAATGGGGGACGAACCGACGCCGCACGTTCGCGATGGGATCGCCGAGGACCGCGATCGCATCCAGGTCGGCCACCCCCAGCCCGGCCTCGTGCGCCAGTTCCAGGAACCCGACGTTACGGGGCTCGAACCCCATGACGGCCGCCGAGACGGCGTCCACGGCAACCGGGTCGGTGCCCGCGATGACGACGCCCAGCTTGACCGGCGTGCCGTGCTTCGGCCCCTCCCCTTGCATGCCAACGAACCCATCCACGACGCTGAGGTTCGGGCCGACGACCCTGTTGAGCGTCACGAGGTTGTGGTGCATCGCCGCGACGGAACGCAGGAACGCCTCCTCGGCCGGGGTGAGGCGCGGCGTCCCGTCCGCCCCTAGCCGTCCATCGAGCCGGTTCTTCAGGTTCCGCACCCGGCCCTGAAGCCGCGTCAGCCAGCGCACCGAGAGGCTGTCTCCCTTCAGGAACTCAACGAGCCGGCCCTTCCAGCCGTCGTAACCGTTGCCTCCGGGGGCATGGCCGTGCATCATCACCCGGTCGTCGGGGTGAAGGCTCGATAGCATGTTCTTCAGGCTCAACGTCAACGTCGTCGTGACGTGCGTCTTCGCCAGCGCCAGCGAGACGCGGCATCCCGCGTGAGCGACCGTCCTTGAGACGCGGGCCGTGCGGGTGGTTCCGTCCGTGCCGACCAGCTCGATTGGCCTCCAATCCGTCTCTTGACGGTTGATGTCGAAGAACCGCACCGGCCGGCCGTGGGCGTCTCGCATGTACCCGAATCGTTCAAAGCCCGCCGAGGCGTCGGAGGCCCCCTCGGCGACGAGAACCTCCTCGGCGCCGGCGGCCAGGACGGCGTCCAGGGTCGCCGAGAGGGTGTCGGGGTGCGTCGAGGGGAGCGGGTAACGGTGACTGACCAGGTTGGGTTTGATCAGGGTGCGCGAGGTCACGGCGGCCTTCACGTCGTCGGCGATCAGGGCCAGGGCCTCGGCGACCGCGCCTCGGCGGTTGTCCGACCGGACCACGGCGACCTTCACGGCTTCGTCCATGGCGAGTTCCTCCGAGTCCGGGTGGTTCGCGATCGAGGTCCGGCCGCCACCCGAGAGTGACCGGGGTGCGCCGTCCGCGGGCGCCTGGGTTCCTGCCGGCGTCGCAGCGGGAAGAATTGCAGCACCAGCGCCAGGAACACCGACAGTCCGCAGCAACAGAAGTAGAGGAAATGGAGCGGGAACGAGGCCAGGGCGAACAACAGGCCGTGCTTGCGAGCCAGGAAGCGATAGAACTCCCGGTTCAGGACCGCCAGGATCGCCTGGTTCAGCACGAACAGGGAAAACGCCCAGGGCAGGAACGGCCCCGCCGCCAAGCCAAGCAGCCCCAGGCCCGTCGCCAGCACGCACGTTCGCTGGCTGCGATTGACGTTCAGGTCCGTTTCTTCCGTCTTCGTCCGGAGCATCAACAGCATCCAGGGGACGCCCCGGTGGAAAACGTCGGTCAACACGATCGAGCGAAGCGTCCAGCGCTTGAGGTGCGTGACCTGGATGTCCCTGGCGAGGATGATCCGATGCCCGGCGCGGGTGAGACGATACCCGAGTTCGATGTCCTCGATGGCCGGGCGGCGGTAGAGGAGCGGGTCGAAGCCGCCGACGTCGAGGAACGCCTCGCGGCGGATGGCCCCGCAGCCGGTCCAGAACGTGTGCGCGGGCCGCGCATCCTGGTCGAAATCCCCCTGCTGATGGACATAGTGATGCAGCAGGTTCCGGTAGCGGCTGACCAGGCCAGGCGCCTCGGGATGGTCGTCGTAGGACCCGAAGAGAGCGGCGAGGCCGGGGTCCCGAGCGAAGTGATGCAGGACGCGGCGGATCGTGTCCGGCCGGAGCACGACGTCGGCGTCGAGGAAGAAGACGATCGGCCCGCTGGCGGCCTTGGCGCCGGTGTTTCGCGCGGCCGCCGGGCCGCGAGGCGACTCGTGGCGAATCACCCGAGCGCCGAACTCGCGGGCTCGATCGCCGGAGCCGTCGGTGGACCCGTCGTCGACGACGACCAGCTCGTAGGTGATGCCGTCGGGGTCCGAATCTCGGAGCCCCCGGAGGCACCGCTCGAAGGCGCGGCCCCCGTTCTTGACAGGGATCACGACCGTCAGCGGCGGCCTCCGAGGCCCCGGGCATGCCGGACCGGCGGGGAAATCCTCCATGACGCACCCTCGCCCGTCAGCCGTGCGCGTGCCGGTGTGCGCCCCGTCCCTGGGATCGCCCGAACCCGCGCCGGGACCGCCGAAACCACTCCGGTTCCTGGTGGGTTATTTCAGGTTGCGTTCTCGGCAGGACCATCGTGACGCCGGTCGGCCTCGACGTGCGGGGGGACTGTAGCCGGATCATCCCCCCCTGTCAACGCCGGCCTCGTGAGGTCGCCGACGGGCGTGGACCGATCGGCCGTCTCAACTCGCCACGTTCGGGACCGCGACCCCCAGCCTGGTCGCCAGGTCCACGCAGCGCCTTCCAGTGCGAGTCGCTCAGCGGGATCCCCTCGGCACTGCGACGATCGAACATCTTCCGTTCGGGGTCGCCGGGAAGCAGGATCTCCTCGACCCCGTCGGCCCGGGGGGTCTGGCGGACGTATTCGGCCAGTTGCGTGGCCTCGCGGATCAAGGCGTCGCGGCCCGAGAACTAGGAGGGGTCCAGGGCGAGGAAGACGAGGTTGTTCCCCTTGGCCGGCGGCGCCCCGGCGTACGCGGCGCGGCCGGCGGTCAGGCCGCCCGCGAGCATGTCGAGCACCAGGGCCATGCCGAAGCCCTTGTACGCCTGCGACGCCACCCATCGGCAGGATGCTCCCCAGCGGCTCCTGGTACAACACCGACGGGTCGGTGGTGGGTCTGCCCCTGCGCTGTCGAGCAACCAACCCTCCGGCACCGGCTGCTTGTTGATGTGGTAGACCCGGACTTTCCCCTCGGCGACCACGCTGGTGCCGAAGTCGAGCACGATCGGCGCGTTCGCTGGTCGGCACCCCCGCGCAGAGCGGGTTCGTGCCGAGCCTCGGCGCGATGCCGCCCGGCGGGGCCACCCGCTGGCCGGCGCCGGCGTTGTTCACGGTCGCGATCAGGACCAGGCCGGAGGCCGCGGCCCGCTCGGCATACTCCCCCAGCCGGCCGGTGTGACCGAACCGTTTCGCCACCCCGGCCGCGATCCCCAGCGCCATCGCCTTGGGCAGAACGCGATCCAGCAGCCGGTGCGCCTGGACCTGTCCGAACCCCCAGCCGCCGTCGGCGACGACCACGGCCGGCGTCTCCTGCTCGATGACCAGTTCGGCCCCCGGCTGATATTCTCCCTTCTCGACAAACCCGACGTACTGGGGAATGCGCATCACGCCGTGCGAGTCGTGTCCTCTCAGGTTGGCCCCGACCAGGCTCGACGCCACGATCTCGGCCTCGTCGGAGGGAACCCGGACCGCTTCAAACAGACGGGTGGCGAAATCGGTCAGTACGTCGGAGCTGAGGGTAGGCACCGTGTTGTCATCCTTTGGTTCGTAGACCATGACCAGTCCGCAATCGGCCGCCGCCAACCGATGACGCTCGGGAGAGCGCTGCCGGGCCCTGCACAACTAACGCGCCAGGCACCGGTTTGCAATCGCCCGTCCGAGGGTGTTGAATACGAGTGAATTCGGAACTCAACATGGCCGATGGCCGATGGCCGAACGCCGATGGCCGATGGCCGAACGCCAAACGTCCGAACGTCCAGCGCCAATGGCCGAACGCCGATGGCCGATGACCGAACCTCCGAACGGGGCCGAGGGGTCGAGGGCCAATACCAGCTGGAATCTGGAATCTGGAATCTGGTCATCTGGAATCTGGAATCTGCCATCGGCCTCGGTCCTCGACCCCCTTCACGAGCGGGCATTCCAGCCGATCGGGCGTGCGGCGCGGAACGCGGCGTGCCCAACCATCCATTCTTCATCCACGGAGCGACGCGAGCCATGGCCTACCGAATCGGGACGGAACAGCGTGGCGGGGGGACCGTTTACCAGCTATTCGACGACGACAACGGCGCCTCGGCCTCGGTGCTGCCCTCGTATGGGTTCAACCTGTTCGACCTGCGGTTGCCCGCCGGCGGTGATGTTCGGCCCCTCGTCGCGGCGGCCGAGGACTGGGCCGACAACCCGCGTTCTCCAGGAGGCAACGGAACGCCGGTCCTGTTCCCCTTCCCGAACCGCATCAAGGACGCCCGCTACTCGTTCCAGGGCAAGGACTATCAAATCCCCGCCAATCACGGGGCCAACGCCATTCACGGGTTTGCCATCAAGGCCCCCTGGGAGGTCGTCGAGCACACGACCGGCGAGAACGGCGCACGGCTCACGGGTCGATATCGGATCTCCCAGCAAACCCCCGAGGTGCTGTCGTCGTGGCCGACCGATGGGGTTCTGGAAATCACCTACACCCTCGCGGGCGCCGCCTCACGCTCGACGCGGTTGTCACCAACCCGACCGACGAGGCGTTCCCCTACGGCTTCGGGATTCACCCCTACTACCGGCTCCCGTTCCAGCCCGGACGGCAACCCCGACCAGACGACGGTGGTCCTGCCCGCATCGGAGACCTGGGTTCTCGAGGACTTCATCCCGACCGGCGAGCGTCGGCCGGTCGATGACCGGCTGGACTTCCGCAAGGGCCAGTCGATGGCCGGCCTGAAGCTCGACGACGTGCTGACGGGACTGGAAGGTGATCCCCGGGTCTGCCGACTGATCGACAAGGCGCTCGGGTCCGAGTTCCGCATCGTGTTCGGGACCGAGTTCCGCGAGATCGTCGCCTACACCCCGCCTGGCCCCGGTGGCGTGATCGCCGTGGAGCCCTACACGATGACCACGAACGCGATCAACCTTCAAGCCAGGGGAGTCGACGCCGGGCTCCGTGTCCTGCAACATGGCGAGCGTAACGAGCTGCGTATCGTGATGGAGACCCGGGACTCGATCGGTTCGTGACAGGAGCGCGTTCGTACCGGAACGTGCGAACGAGCCGGTCTCCATCCGCGATGAGCCTTCCGAATTCGACAGAACTCCGTTGGGTCCGGCCTCGATAGTGAAGGATGGGGGGACGTTGCGCGCCGCGACGCCTCCCGGCTCGTTGGCAACTCGAACCGGCAGGACTGGATTTGACAGTCGCAACGATTGGGCACCCCCGGACAGTGGGCGGAAAAACGAACCCAACAGGCCGCGCCAACCGAGCCCAGCGAGGCGATCCGGCGAGAGGGCAAGGCGTCGAACCCGAGTCGTTTTTTCGACGTAAGCCGTTATTTCAATGAGGGATTACGACGATTTCCGAACGAAGCCAATGGGGCCAGTGGAAGAGCGGCCTTCGCGACCTCACAACCTTTTTCCTCCTCTATCTATCTTTATAATCTTTTTATCTCTCACCCACCTCATTTATTCCCCCTACTACTGCTACACTTTCTTTACCTATACTATCGAACCTCCTCACTGTAGCACCTTGCGATTTCCTAGCTGAGCAACTACCGACACCGCCCCTACTGTCATGTTCTGCCGCCGTCGAGAACGGGCCGTGGAACGCGCCGCCGCTTCGTCCGCGAACGCTCCAGGACGTGCTCAACGCCCAGGCCCACGACCTGGGAGAAGGGCGCGCTGGGACTGCCCCTGCGGCGGCCGGCGACGCCACCACGCCGGCCCGGCGTCGCCTCGTCACCGCGCCGCGACGTGACCTTATCGCGTCTACTTCACCTGCCGTCTCTGCGCCAGCATGCCCACGCGCTGTACACCGCCTCGCCTCTACTCTTCTCAGCCCTCACTCCCAGCTCTGCTCTGCACGCTCGCCACTTCTTTCTAGCCCTCTCCCTCCACCTCCTCATCTCCCTCTGTGTCTCTGCACACACCTTTTTATCTGCACCTCCACTCCACTGTGCTACCTTCAGCTACCCCTACCTCCCTTCCTTTCCTCACCTCTCCTCTCACTCTAGTTCCATACTACTACCTGCTCTACCTCTTTCTTCTTGATGCGCTGTCTATCTTCCCACTCTCTCTCTAGCCTTTTCTACCTTACACTACTAGCAGCATCCTCCCCTCATTCCTCTCTCCACCTCTCTTCCTCACCAGCACTCCCTTTCTCAGTGCGCGCGCTCCCGCTGTGCTCCGCACCACTGTTACCCCTCCTGCTGTTCTTCCTCTACCTCCCTGCCACCGTGCTCCTCTTCACCCGCACCTGCACCCGCGCGTTTGCTGCTGCCCCGCCCGCTTCCCCCCCCCCCTGCTTCCTCTGCCCTGCTGCGCTCCTCCCCCCTCTCGTTCGCTCCTCCCCCTCCCACCCCTCCGTCGCTCCCCTTCTCGCGCTTCTCCCCCCGCGGCCGGCGCGACGATGCGGCTATCGTCCGGGGAGGCGACCGGGTAGACTGGTTCGGCTCCTTGCCTGGAGAGGCGGGAGGTCCGCCCGTGGCCCCCACCCGTTCCCCCGACGACGCCGGATCGAGCCCGATGCTGTCAAGACGCCCCGCGCGGCCCTCCGCACTGTTGCTGGCCGTGCTCCTCGGCCTGCTGGCCACCCCGGCCTGTATCGCTCTGGCCGCCTCGGAACATGACGCGGCTCCGCTGTCGCTGGCCCCCGAGGCACTCATGCATGGCGTCCCGCCGCTCTTCTGGGCGCTTCCGTTCGCGTCGTTGCTGCTCTGCATCGCGTTGTTGCCGCTTATCGGCAAGACCAGCCACTGGTGGGAGCAGAACACGAACAAGCTGGTCGTTGGCCTGGTGCTCGGCGGCCTGGTCCTGTTCCACTACGCCACGCGGGACTTCGGCCATCACGGGGCCGCGCCGGGCCTGCCGAGCGTCCAGTCGGTTCTGGAACACGCTCTGCTGCGCGACTATGTGCCGTTCATCGTCCTCCTGTTCAGCCTCTACGTGGTCTCCGGCGGGATCCAGTTGACAGGGGACTTGCAGGCGCGTCCGGCGGTGAACACCGCGTTCCTGGCGATCGGGGCGGGCCTGGCGAGCTTCGTGGGGACGACGGGGGCCTCGATGGTCCTGATCCGGCCGCTCTTGCAAACCAACAGCGAGCGCCGGCACGTCAAGCACACGGTGATCTTCTTCATCTTCCTGGTCTCGAACATCGGCGGCACCCTGCTGCCGATTGGCGACCCGCCGCTATTTCTCGGCTATCTGCAGGGCGTGCCGTTCCTCTGGACGTTGAACCTGGCCGCGCCCTGGCTGTTCTGCGTCGTGTCGCTGCTAGCGGTCTATTACGTCTGGGACCGTCGGGCATATCGTCACGAGTCGGCGGCGGACCTCGCGGCAGACCTCCGAGGGTTCCGGCCGCTACGGATCCGGGGAGGGATCAACCTGCTGTGGCTGGTGGGGGTCGTGCTGTCGGTCGCACTGATCGTGCCGGGCCGGACCTTTCCCGGCACGTCCATGATCGTCCGCAACTTCGTTCGCGAGGCCGTGATGCTCGGCATGGCCGGGCTCTCGCTGGCGACCACCCCGCGCGGACTGCGTCGCGAGGTCGAGTTCAACTACCACGCGATCCTGGAGGTCGCCGCCCTGTTCCTCGGCATCTTCCTGACGATGCAGGTGCCGATCGAGATCCTCCAGGCCCGCGGCGCCGAGCTTGGACTGACCGACCCGGCCCAGTTCTTCTGGGCAACCGGCCTGCTGTCGAGCTTCCTCGACAACGCGCCGACCTACCTGGTGTTCCTCGAGACCGGCAAGGCCCTGCCCGCCGCCGAGACGGCCCATCTGGTCAAGCTGACGGCCGGGGCCTTGCCGACCGATATCCTGGCCGCCATCTCGCTGGGCGCGGTGTTCATGGGGGCCAACTCGTACATCGGCAATGGGCCGAACTTCATGGTCAAGTCGATCGCCGAACAGCGGGGGGTGCGCATGCCCGGCTTCTTCGGCTACATGGTCTACAGCAGCCTGATTCTGCTGCCCCTGTTCGTCGTCGTGACCGTGCTGTTCTTCTGAACGTCGTCTCGATGGCCTCGCAAGTTCCTGGCTCCTCGTGGGTTCCGGACGAATGACGAGGCGAGTTCGCACGTGTCGCCCGTCCGGTGCCGATCGGGAAAAATCCGGGCGAGACCCGAATAATCGTCGCGACACCTCGAATAACTCGTTGAGGGGCGAGGCACCGATCGTGGTCGAGCGGCCCCCGGTCGCCGCCGCGACTGAATGTTCGATCATCGAGGAGCAACCGACGATGTGCAAGATGGTGAAGAAGGGTGTTGTGGGTGCCGTGCTGGGGGCCGGGGCACTGGCCCTGCTGTTCGGCACCGCGGCGCCGAGCTACGTCAAGACGGCCTTCACGCGAGTCCGCACGCATGCCAAGGACTCGGTGCCAATTAACTTCGAGATCGACCGGGCCCGTCAGCAAGTGGCGGAACTGGAGCCGGCGATCCATGAGAACATTGAGACGATCGCCCGCGCCGAGGTCGAGATCGAACACCTGCAGGACGAGATCGCCGTGACCCGAGCGAACCTGGATCGCGAAGGCAAGGCGTTGCTGGCACTCCGTCAACACGTGAACGACGGCGACGTCTACCTGACCGGCGGCGTCTCCTATACCGCCGAGGAGGTCCAGGCCGAACTGGCCCGGCGGTTCGACCACTACAAGACCGTCAAGTCGATCGTGGCCGACAAGGAAGAGACGCTCCGATGCGCAAGCAGGCCCTACTCGCGGCCCGCAAGCACAACGACGAGCTGCGATCGGCCAAGGCCACCCTGATGACCAAGATTGAGGCGATCGAGACCCACATCCGCCAGATCGAGGCATCCCAGGCCGCGAGCGAGTATAACTTCGACAACAGCGCCCTGTCGAAGGCCAAGGAGACGGTCAGCGAGCTGTCCAAGCGCGTCGAGGTGATGGCCCGCGTCGCCGAGCAAGAGGGCCGTTACAGCGGTTCCGTGCCGATGCTCCTGGATCCGGGTCGCGACATTGTCCACGAGATCGACGCCGAGTTTGAGGCGCCGAAGCCGGCCAGGAACGGCGACCGTAGCCTCTGAACCGGGCACCGCTTCCCCCGACGGTTGCCTCGACCTTCACCTCGCGTGGTTGCCGCTCCGTGGAGCGGACCGCGCGAGGTTTCGCCCTGCGCGGAGGCCGGGATCGACCGGCGGGCGGACAGGGCGATTGATCGGACCTGGACAGAGCCAAAGAATCCGCTCAAGAATAGCGCGTTGGGGTCGAATTACCTGTAGCCCATCCGGGACGATCCACGCGAGGCCCCGGGCCGGGTCAAGTCAATGGAATGGACCGAGCACGAACGAGTCGGATCAGTTCAGTCAGGCACGCAGAGTTCAGAGTTGGCCCACCGGGCGCGGTGGGCGTACCACGGGATTCCCCATGGTCCAACCGGGCGGCGAGTCAACCATGCTGGGACAATGGCGCATCGTCTTACGGCAGGCGGAGGAGTCGGCACGGGCGGGTCGCCTCGATGAGGCGCTGGCCCTGGCCAGCCGGCCGGATGTGGCCGACCACCGCCAGGCCATCGGGCTCCGGGCCCGTTCGACCCTGGAACTGATCGGCCGGGCGGGCCGTCGCGCGGACGCCGACGACATCGAGGGCGCCATCGCCGACCTGGCCCTGGCCGAGCGGTACGGCGTCTCGCCGGACACCCTGGCGGCCGCTCGCTTGAAGCTGGCCGACAGCGTCACGGGCGAGGTCCGTGAAACGCTCGACGTCGGCGACCCGGGTCGGGTGCTGGAGCGGATCGACGGGCTGGCCCGCCAGCATATCAGCGGCCCCGGGCTGCGGCGGGCCCGCGAGGTGGCCGAATCGTGGCAAAAGGCCCTCGACGAGATGCGTCGAGGTGAGTTCGGCCTGGCCGGGACCGAGTTGGACCGCGCCGAGCGGCTGGCCGGCGACTCCGCCGGCGCGGCCCTGGCCGCGGCCCGTCGCGATCTCGACTCGCGGCAGCAGACCTCGATCCCGCGCGTCGAGCGCCTCTACGAGGCCCTGGCCGCCGGGACCTGGGGCGAGGCCCTGGCCGCCGCCGAGCAGGTCCTTGAAGTCGTTCCCGAGCACCCCGCGGCCCGGCAAGCCCGGTCGCGAGCCTGGCAGGAGATCGGGGCCTTGAACCCCGCGAACACCCTGCCCCGCCGCGCCGGCACGAATCGAACCGACCCGATCGTCCTGGCCCGGTTCGAACTGGAGCCCCGAGGTGCTACCTCCGCCCCTGTCTCAACGGCCGCTGTCGGGAGGCCACGGTGCAAGGTCGGCGCCGACGTTCGTCGCGAGCCGTCGCGGCAGCGAACCGAGAACCCGGGACCGTCGGGCCGGTTTTTGCTTTGGGCTGATGCCGTGGGCGGGTATCTTATGTGTTTGGACGACGAGGTGGTGATCGGCCGCGCCGCGCCGGACGGCCACGCCGACGTCCCTCTGCTGGGCGACCTCTCCCGACGCCATGCCACGATCGTCCGCAGCGGCGACGGCTACGTGATCCGGGCCCATCATGCCACGTTCGTCAACGGCCGGAAAGTCTCGGAGGCCTCCCCGTTGCGGCACGGCGACGTGGTCCGGCTCGGCTCCAGCGTCGAACTGGAATTCCGCCAGCCGAACCCGATGAGTTCGACGGCGCGGCTCGAGATCGTCAGCCGGCACCGTTTGCCCCTGGCCGTCGACGGCGTGGTCCTGATGGGAGAAACCTGTATCGTCGGCCCCTCGAACCAGGCCGCACGTCCTCGCGCCGTCGCTGGAGGCACCGGTCGTTCTGTACCGGCAAGGCAACGCCCTGTGGTGCAAGTCCTCGGGTGAGTTCGAGGTGGATGGCCGCCCCTGCACCCGGCGTGCCCCGCTGACCCTCTCCTCGAGCGTGCTGAGCGAGGGGTTCTCGTTCAGCCTGGAACCTCTGACGACCCGCTCCTCGCAGGTCTGACCGACGGCGGGGTTTCCGCCAATATTCCCTGGCGGCACGCGAACGCCCAATGACCCCCGTCGGGGTCGCGAAGTGAGTCGCTGACGGAGTTCTGATCCCGATGAACGCGACACGCCGAGACCTGCCGGGTGGGCTATTGGACGAGACGATCGCCTACGTTGCCCAGAACAAGCCGTCGTCGGCGAGGGATTACGACGCGCCCGAGCCCGCCCCCGCGGAGAACCACCCCATGCCCAAGCCCGCGACCCGGGGGCCGCAGCGATTCACCTTCACCAGTGGTTCCCGTCCCCTGGACGGCTACACGATCAAGCGAGCCATCGGCCGCGGCGGCTTCGGCGAGGTGTATTACGCCACCTCCGACGCCGGCAAGGAAGTCGCGCTGAAGCTGCTGACCCGTAACATCGAGATCGAGCGGCGCGGCGTCACGCACTGCATGAACCTCAAGAGCCAGCACCTGATCACCATCTTCGACCTCCGGACCAACGACGAGGGGCGACACCTTCGTCGTCATGGAGTACGTCGCCGGGCCAGAGCCTGTCGCAGCATCCTGGCCGAGCACCCCGAGGGCCTGCCGCCGCACGAGGTGCGACGCTGGCTCAGGGGCTGGTCGAAGGCGTCGCCTACCTGCACGACCACGGCATCGTCCACCGAGACCTGAAGCCGGCCAACCTGTTCCTCGAGAACGGGGTCGTCAAGATCGGCGATTACGGGCTCTCCAAGTCGCTCGACCATAGCCACGACGCCGGGATGTCCGAGAACGTCGGCACCTGCTACTACATGGCGCCGGAGATCTCCTCCGGTAAGTACCACAAGCCGATCGACATCTACGCGATGGGGGTCATCCTCTACGAGATGATCACCGGCCGGGTGCCGTTCGAGGGGGAATCCACCGCCGAGGTGCTGATGAAGCACCTGACGGCCCAGCCCGACCTCTCGTCGCTGGCTGAACCGTTCCGCTCGATCGTGCGACGAGCACTGGCGAAGGACCCGGCCCACCGGCCGTCTCGGGTCGATCGACCTGCTGCCGACGGAGGACGCCCCGCCAGCGCCCGACATCCGGATCATCGACAAGGACGGCTCGCTGCCGGAACCTTCGACGGTCCCCACCCGCGTCGAGCCCAGGGACGACGTACTGATCATCGGCCCGGAGGAGTCGGTCTTCTACATCGGCCCCGATACGATGCCCCACCCCCGCCGTGAGCGCGGCCACAATCAGGCCCAGGTTCGACAGACGAGCATTCACGTACGGCTCTGGGGCCGCGGGCAGGCGGCCCAACCGGCCGCCGCCGTCGCGAGGCCAACGCCAGGGCCAAATCGAAGGCCCACCCCGGCGCCCCAACGAATCGAGCCGGTCGTCTCGGCCCGGACCATTCCCGATCCACCGCCGCTACCGAGCGGTCGGGTCCGCGTGGCGGAACTGGCCGCGTCGATGCTCTGGACCGCGCCCTGGCGGCGGTCGCGTCCTCGATCTGCCTGGCGTTGTACGAACCGCTGGGAATCCGACTGCCGCAAGATCCGCTCCAGCTCGCGTTCCTGTTCACAATGGTCTTGCTGGGAAGCTGGGCGGTCCTGATGCCGCAGAAGCTCTGGGAGCGACAAACGGTTTCCTGGCCGGTCCAACGGCTGATGATGCTGCTCGTCGGCCTCGGCCTGGGGGCGGGCAGCGTCGCGCTGGCGACCTGGTCCCGGCTGACCCCGGCGCCGGTGTGGCAGGCGCAGGGCCTCAACCCGGCGCTGGTCTCCTGGACCGAAACGATCGGCGGTTCCCCGATGCTCGGCGGTCTCGGCTACGCGTCGTATGTGGCGATCCTGTTCGCGATCCTGCCCTGGCGTTCCATGACGAGCCGTGACCGGTGGTCTCGGTTCCGTTTTGTGCCGGTGATCAAGACCGGACTGCTGGCGGCGTTGCTCGGGACGTTCTGGCCCTCGCCGCAACCCTGGGGCTTGATGCTGTTCGTGCTGATCGCCGTGCTGGTCCAGGTCGTGAGTCCCTGGCAGCCGCGAGGCGGCGGAACATGCCTTCGCCAACCGTCGTGCGGCCGTCGCGGCCGGCGGACGAAGGCTGCCTGAACTGAGCCGGTCGGGGTGGCCCGGCGAAAACCCTTCAGTTTCGGGGCGTTCTGGCCCAATCCCGCGTTCTCGGGAACGAATACACCTTCGAACAACCGGCTCGTCCGGCCGCCCTCAAGTGGCCAGGCCGGTGCAACTCGCAAGGATTCGGAGAGATGAAGCGCCTGGTCCTGCTGACCCTGATCCTGATTCCCTCGGCGTTCCACGCGATCGGCTCGATGTCGGGTGCGTGCAAGCCGCCGGTGGCGATCGGTCCGCGGGCCGGACGTGCCCACGGCGAGGCGTTGAGGCTGGTGTCCGACGGCGCCTCCCCGACAGCGTCCGGCCGCATCGTCCGCAACCTCCCGTCGGCCACCCCGGAGCGGGCCCGCGAGGATGCCTGGCAGGCGCTCCGATCCGTGGTGCGTGACTGGCTCGCGCCGGCCGGCGTGCCGTCGCACTGGTCGCCGAAGGATGAACTGCTCCGCGCGATGGTCCACGCGGGGCCGATCGAGGTGGTCGAGAAGGATTATGGGACGATCTACATCCAGCCCCTGACGCTCGATACCTCGACCACCAACCGCGATCGGTTGCTCGAGGCCTACGAGCGCGACCTTGCCGGCCATCGACTCGCCCGGCTGGCGGGGGTGCTGGCGTTCGTCCTGACCTGTCTGGCCGCCGTGGCCGGCTACATCCATGCGGACGAGGCCACCCGAGGCTACTACACGAACACCCTTCGCGTGTCCGCCGTGGCGGCCGTCGCCGCGGTGGGGGCCGCCCTCGTCTTCACGTTGGCGTGATCGAACGAGCCCGATTTCGACCTTCCGCGAGCCCCCCAACCTCGTCGCGACGGTGGATCGAGCCCCGAGGAGCCTGAGACGATGACCGCGTTTGTACTGATCGCCGCGTTCCTGATCCTCCTGGCCATCTCCGCCACGTTGCGGCATCGCCTCGCGAACTGGCTGGGCAGCACCGAGGGGCCAGTGCTCGGCGTTCTGGGGATGGCGATCCTGGCGGCATCGATTATCGGCCTTTTCGAGGTCGAACTGGTCCCGGCGGTCCTGTTCATTGGCCTTGTCGTGGCGTTCGCCGTGGCGTGGATCGCCGAGTTCGCGTTCCTGATGCGCCAGCCGGACGACGCCTTCAACGGTCGCAACGACAAGTTGATCTGGGCGATCTTGCTAATCGTGCTGCCGCCGGTCGGCGTCGTGGCGTTCTGGTCGTTCCGACGGGCCCACTGGTCGTCCGACCGCAAGCCCGAGCCGGTCGGTTCGGCTCGCGACTGGTTCTGAGGCCGGACGAGGGGCAGCCAAGGCGGAGCCGGGCGCCCTGGCCGTCGCCGGGATGATGACTCGCGACGAGGAGGCATTGGCCGGGGGGTAGTGGAAGGGTTAAACTGAACGGGACGATATGTGACCGGATTCGACACCACTTGCCCTGGAACCCTACGGACCGATGCCGACGAACGATGCCGACAGGCTGCTCATCCGCCAGGTCCGCCAGGGAAACGATCAGGCATGGCAGCAGTTGATCGAGCGCGTACGAGGGCCGGCTGCTGGCCTTCGTCGATAGCCGGCTCCACGACCGCGCCGCCAGCGAGGACACGGTCCAGGAGACCTTCGTCGGCTTCCTGACCAGCCTGCCCCACTACGACGAAGGGCGTGACCTCGAAGCCTACCTGTTCTCGATCGCCGCCCACAAGCTGACCGACCACCTCCGCAAGCAGGGCCGTCGACCGATCGACCAGTTCGGCTCCGACGACCACGGCCGCCCACTCGACGAGGTCCCCGGCGAGGCACGCGCCGCCTCCAGCATCGCCCGCAGCGACGAGCGCCGCCTGGCCGAGGAGCGGCTGATGACCGAGGCGCTGCGGACACTCATCGACGACTGGATTGCCAAGGGCGACTACAACCGGCTTTGCTGCCTGGAGCTGCTGATCGTCAAGGGCTGGCCGAACAAGGACGTGGCGAAATACCTCAGCCTGACCGAGCAGGCGGTCGCCAGCTACAAGTTCCAGACCGTCGCGCGGCTCAAGGAGTTCGCCCGGCGGGGCGGCCTGAGCCTCGAAACCTTCTGACCCGCGGGGGCAATGCCGTGGACACACGACCGTCCCACCCGATCGACGCGGCCATGCTCCAGGATTACCTGTCCGAGGCCCTGGCCCCGTCGGAGATGGCCCGGGTCGAGAAGGCCCTGCGCGAGTCGGCCGAGTTGCGTGCCCTGCTCGAGGACGTCCGGGCCGACCGCGACGTGACCGGCCTTCACTCGCTGGGCGCGATCTGGCGGCGAAGCCGCCTCACCTGTCCCGATCGCCAGCAACTCGGCAGCTACCTGCTCGACGTGCTCGACCCCGAGTATGCCGAGTACATCACGTTCCACATCGACATTGTGGGCTGCCCGTTCTGCCAGGCCAACCTGACGGATCTTCGGAGCCAGACCGATCAGAGCGTGCCCGTCTCGCAGACTCGCCGCAAGCGGATCTACCACTCTAGCCGGCACCTGCTCTCTGGCGACGAGTAAAGCGGTCGGGGCGGATCGGGACCGGGCGAACGATTCGCGTCGAGCCCCGCGTTGTTCGCATCCGGTCAGGGACCGACCGTCATGGGGTCGACTCCCACCTGGCGAGCGCGGTCACCGACGAGGACATAGTCGGACGGTGAGCGGACTTCCGGCGAGACCGACCCGGGCGAGACGAACCGCAGGGCCTCGGCGCCGGTGCCGACCTCGTCGGAGTCAACCGCCTTGATCCAGGACGGGAGGTCAACGGGGGCGGCCGCCACCGCCTCGGCCGGCGTCTCCGCCCCCGGCACGACCCAGGGCCCTCGGGTCGCGATGGCGTAGGCATTGTCCTGGCCCCGCCAGTGAAGACCGGTCGGGAAGGGCGCTGAACTGGACCATCTCAGCAGGGCACCAGCCTGAACGGCGGTGTCGACCACCTCGACCTGGACGGCCTCCTCGGCGTCGAAGCCGTCCAGGGCCATCAGGCCGAGCCCGACGACAGTGCAGCGGTCGACGCCGATCGCGCGGGGCTTCGTTACACGAGCGAGCGGGCTCTGAGCGACCTCGATCGCCCAGCCCTGTTCGGGTGGCATGTCGGCGGGACGGTCGCGAACGATCAGGCAGTTCTCGATGCGGTGCCGGCTCCCGGCGACGGCTTCGACAATCACCGGATTGTCGAACCCGCGAGAAGTGGCAGGACGAGATTGTCGAGTACGGCCCATCGGTCCACACGGCGGCCGGAGTGCGGTTCGTCCCGGCGATCGTCAGGCGGCAACGTTCCAGGGTGAGTTCCCCGTGGACCGCGATCAGGCCCTTCGCGACCTTGGTGTCGTCGGCCGTGTCGATGCGGAACGTCAATCCGCTGAGACTGGCCAGACCGCTCGGGTTGATCTGGAACAGGGGCGTGGTCCGCCCTCGCGCGATCGCCAGAACAGGGCGAATGCCCTCGCCGGCCTGGATTCGCAGCGAGCCATTCACCGCGATGGACAGACCGGGGGCCAGAACCAGGGGCTCGATATTGCGGAGGATGACCGCGGCGTTCTTGTTGACCGCCCGGTTGACCGCGTCGCCAAGGTCGCGGGCCTGTTCCTCCGTGCCGTCGTCGAGCCAGCGGACCACCACGTCGTGGAGCCCCGGGGAGGGCGGCTTCACCACCCCTGTCCCCGCGTCCGTGCTCGGGGTGGCCGGCGCCCCGGGGGGGTTCTCCGGCCCGGGGCCGGGCGGCTCGCTCCCGCGGCGCTGGAACCAGACGATCCCACCGAGCAGGGTCAAAACCCCCAGGGCCCCGGCGATCACCCCGAGGCTCGGGATCGATCGGCGCGCGCCGTCCGTCGTATCCTCCAACGGCTGGGGCCGGGCTCGGCGGGCGCCCGTGCCCTTGTCCGAAAGGAGCGGGTCGGGACCGGTATCGATGATCGGGAACAGCTCGGGCCCGGGCGAACCGGCCCCGCCCGAGGTCGTGCCCGCTCTCGCGATGGCCATCGCGCCGACCGGTTCGGGCTCGGCGGGCTCCCGGGTCGTGTCCGAACCGGAGAACGGTGGTTCCTGTCCCTGCCCGTCGTAGGAAGTGGTTCGGTCCCTTCCGACGTGCGTTGCGGTTGAGACGTCCGCGTGATCGGGGTCACTCGTGGAGGGCTCGCCCGGCTCGATCAGGATCGGCACCTCCGGCGACGACTCGATCTCCTCCAGGGGGAGCGGCCCGCTCTGGTACGGTTCCAGGGCGCGGGCGACCTCCAGAGGGGTCGTGTAGCGATCCTCGGGGAGTTTTGCCATCATCTTGCGGACGATCGCCGAGAGCCCCGCGGGAACCTCGGCGATCAACGATTCCAGAGGCTCGGGATCGACCATCTGGTGCAGATACAGCTTCTCGGGCAGGCTGGGCTGCGGAAACGGGACACGGCCGGTGAGCATCTGGTAAAGCGAACAGCCCAGCGAGTAGATGTCGCTGCGGATGTCGATCGAGCGGGAGTGCCGGGCCTGTTCGGGGGAGATATAGTCGAAGGTGCCCACCGTGGCGCCGTCGCGGGTCACGGCCTCGCCGTGCTCCTCCAGGGCGATGGCCAGCCCCAGGTCGGTCAGCTTGGCGGTGCCGTCGCGGTCCAGCAGGATGTTCATCGGGTTAACGTCGCGGTGGATCAGCCCCTTGAGCCGGGCGTGCTCCAGACCGAGCGCGACCTGTCGCGCGACCCGCACCGCCACGGGGGCCTGCAACGGCCCACGCTCGGCGATCAGCTTGCCGACATTCTTCCCCTCAATGAACTCCATGACGAGGAACAGGTGCCCCTCTTCCTCGCCGGCATCGTAAATCCGTACCAGGTTGTCGTGCTGGAGCTGGGCGCCGACCCGCGCCTCGCGACGGAATCGAGCCAGCGCCCTCGGGTTGTTCATCCGCTCCCGGGACAGCACCTTCAGGGCCACCTGGCGGTCGAGCTTGTGGTCGTGGGCGAGATAGACGCGGCCCATCCCCCCCTGGCCGAGGATGTTCTCGATCACGTACTTGTTGTACCGGAGCCCCTGCGGCGCACTCCCGCCAGAAGCTGCTGGGCCTGCCAGAGCGTGAGCAGCCCCGCATCCACCACGCGACGGGCCAGCCGACGGTCGATACCGTCCGCGGTGCGCTTCTCGGGAGGGATCTCTTCCCAGTAAGCCCGTAGACGCGCTTCCTCGATCAGTCCGGTCTGGAGAGTGGCCCTCCAGAACCGGCTGTCCCTGGGCTGGAGCATGGAGCGATTCCGAGAAGGGGCAACCTTCGACCCGCCGCGGATGGTGCGCGTCGACTTAGGCAACGATCGCGGCTGGGTTCCATCTTATCCCTCGACCGTTACGCTTCACAAGGCGCCTCCGAGACGACCGCCCGACGCCCACGCGAACCGTCCCGACGTGCCAAGGGCCGAAGAACCTTCCACAGCGGAAGGCTAGCACGGAAATCCTATTCTGCGCAGTCTTGAGGAAAGAATCGGTCGAGAGGCCGAGGTGTCGAGGGCCGATGGACGAATGGAACGCGCATCGGTCGGATCCGCGCGGAGCGGATCGAGGTGATCGAGTCAAACAAGGCCGATGACCGATGGTCGCTGACCAAGGACGAATCGCCAACGTCATTGGCCCTCGCCCCTCGACTCCTCGGCCCTTGGCCATCGGCCGGCCTGCGGCTAGCGGCCATCGTTGCTTCGGACCTGATCGAACGCGGCCCGCAAACGGTCAGGATGGTTTCGAACCGGGCCCGGGGGCGTCGAGGGACAGGCCGAGGGTGGCCATCACGCGGCGGAGGCCGTCGAGGGCGGCGTCCGAGACGACCACGGAGGTCGGGCCGAGGCGGTCGCCGAGATACGGGCGGGTGTCCGGGTGCTGGGCCAGGCCATCGAGCAATTCGGGGGCCTCGACCGTCACGACGACCACCCGACGGGCCTGGGCCGGGCTGGCGTGGGAGGCCAGCGGGTGGAGCAGCAGGCGAACCGCCGGGGGGGTGTCCTCGCCGGTTCGCTTCTTGAACCAGCGGGCCAGCAAGGTCGGGCTGAGGCCCTCGGCGATGGCGTGCTCCAGCGTCCGGGACGTGATCCGGAACCGTCGGCGGAGCAGGCCGGTCCCCCCTCGGTCCGAGTTGCGGGGAAGCTCGTCGGCGAGCCGGGCCAGTTCGGCGTCGACGAGCAGGTCGGAGCGGTTCGGGTCGAGGGCCAGAGTGATCCCGTCCGGCTCGACCTCGACGCAGGCCTCCGGGGGGCGGCGATAGTCGCGGGCCCCCAGCATGCGGAAGCGGTGGAAGGGAATCTCGCCGTCGCCCTCGATCAGCAGGAGCCGCTCGGCGACACGGCTGGCGGTCGTGCCCTCGGGCCAGTCGGTCAGGGCCGCCTCCAGCTCCTCGGACGAGGCGAACTCCATCAGGGTGGCCGCGGCGTGGTACGAGACCCGCTCGCGACGGACCGCCCAGGTCCGTAGCGTCTCGGCCACGCCCGGCCGGCAGGGGCCGCTCGCTGTGGCGGGCCGAGCCGGTCGAGCACCGCCTCCGGGGTCAGGCCTCCCTCCAGGCCACGGTAGACATCCTCCGGGGTCAGCGTCAGCTCCACCGCCGCGCCGAGCTGCGACCAGCGGGCGAACCGGCTGAACTGGCCGATCAGGGCCGGCGTCAGGCCCTGGCGATAGGCGATGATCTCGAAGTTCGGCTGGACGAACAGGAAATGGTCGAACCCGGGCCGCGGCGGCCGGCGGCGGCCCCAGGGCCAGGGCGTAGCGGCCCAGGTCGGTGAGCTGGACCACCCGACGGCCGCTCGGGTCCTCCTCCGCCGCCCGGACCAGGCCGAGCTGGTAGGCGGGGCCGAGCAGCATCGCCCGCAGCCACTCGGGCCCGGTCGTCTCCGACATCCGGCCATCGCCGCGACCGCGCGCGACGCCCGTCGCGAGGATGGGCGAGCAGGCTCCGGCGGCGGCTCCGTGGGATCGACAGGCCGGGGTGGCGCGGCATTGCGGGGGCTCTTCAGGCGGCGGTGGCTCCGCGACCGTCAGTGGGCCGCTCCAACCCGTCGACGCGACGATCCAGGTCGGCGGCCAGGTCGTCGACGGCGAGCCAGTGGTCGGGACCCAGGGCGGCCAGGCGTAGCAGGACGGCCACCCGCGACGAACGGCGCCGACGGGAGCATCGCCGGCGCGCCTCGCTGCCCTCGCGCTCGTGCCAGCTCCGCAACAGGCAGCCAGCGCAGGGCCAGCATCTGGGGCAGGTGGATGGCGTTCTCCGACCAGTAAGCGGCCGGGGCGGCGATGATCCGGTCCGTGCCCGGCTCGTCGAACACCAGGCCGACGCTCCGCGCCAGGGCGAGCCAGAGGTCGATCAGGTCGGGCAGCGGCTCCAGCATGTCGGCAATCGGGCCGGCGAGGGCGGTGTCGGTTTCGAGCCGGTCGCGGTCCCGCTTGTACAGGGAGCCCTGCTGCGTCTGCCGCAAGGGAACCTCGTCGACCCGCTGCCAGAGGGCGGCCGTGCGGAGGATCGGCTCCAGGCCGTCGGCCTCGCGGGCCTGTCGGATTCGCTCGACGGGGGCCGGGCTGTCCGCGACGGCCAATGGCCGCAGGGAACGGGCCGAGGCCATCGCCTCCGGGTGGGCGAACAGTCGGGCCGAATGCAACTCGGGGCGTGCCGGGGCCTCCAGGTCGGCCGTCGCGGGCCGCGACGAGTCGGATCGAATCGCGACCAGGCCGCGGGTCAGCAGCCCGGCCAGGGCCGCCCCCGGCTCGATCCCCAGCAACCGCAACGCGAGCGCCATCCCGGCCATCGGCCACGATGCCTGCTCGGTCAGGGCGAACAGGCCGAGGACCAGCCGGGCCTCATGCGACTGGGCCTCGATCAGCTCCTCGATCACTCGGTTCCGGTCGAGCCGGCTGATGATCGTGGCGGCCAGCTCGGTGGCCCGTCCCGAGCCGACCTCCTCCTCGAAACCCAGTTCCTGGAGGACCACCCGGAGGGCGGCCGGTTCGTAACGCCCCAGCGCCGCCCGGTACGCGACCGCAGGGCCCTCGGCCGGCACGACGACGGGGCCGGGCTCACCTGAAGTCGTCTCGATGCTCATCGTTGGCTTCGTTCGGGAATCGTCGAAACGGGCTTATAAAACAAGGACTTACGTGTTTTTAATCAACTCGAAACCGGGAGTTCTCATGGCCCAAATTCATTTTTTGGGGCCTCGGAAAACCCATCAGATCGTCGTCCACCAAGCGTCAAGTCGGCCCACGGTTCTCGGCTATCGGTCATCGGCCCTCGCCCCCCGAAAATCGTCCCTCGGTCCTCGGTCATCGTCCCTCGGCCCTCCCTGAAATTCGTCATTCGGTCACCTGGGGCCGGAAACTCAGCGGACGACCCGGGGGGTGTGGCCCATGCGCCGAAGCTCGTCGAGGATCGACTCCTCGTGCTCGGGGTCGACGAGCAGGACGGTCGGCGAGAGCCGGCCCAGGACCAGCCGCGCCAGCGTCTTCCGCGCCAGCAGCTCCTCGGCCAGGATCGGGTCGGCCGTGCGGATCAGGGCCACCTGCTTGTGCAGCTTGACGGGGATGCGTCGTGCTTGCGACTTGGCCATCGCGATCATCACGCCCGGCAGACGCGGCCGTCCGCGTGCCCGATCGATCTGGTCGGTCAGCTCCGACTCGTCGAGGATCTCGTAGCTGTACCCCTGCTCGGTCAGGAAGAGCTGGCGGTGGTGGGCGAAGTCCATCTCGCGGGTGTCGCGGGTGACCAGGGTGTAGAAGTGGGCGGGCTCGGCGCCGTCCTTGGGGCGGAGGATGCGGCCGAGGCGCTGGGCTTCCTCCTGGCGGCTGCCGAAGGTGCCGGAGACCTGGACCATCACGTTGGCGTCGGGCAGGTCGATGGCGAAGTTGCCGACCTTCGAGAGCACGAGCCGGCGGATCTCGCCGCGGCGGAACCGGCCGTAAAGGTCCTCGCGCTCGGGGTTGCCGGTCTGGCCGGTGATCAGCGGCAGGTCGAACCGCTCGGCGATCCGGCGGAGCTGCTTGAGGTACTGGCCGATGACCAGGACGCGGTCGTCGGGGCGGTCGAAGCGGTCGAGCAGGACGCCGACGAGGTCCTCCTTGACCGGGTTCTCGCTGGCCAGCCGGAACTTGTCGCGCCACTCGGCGATGGCGTACTCCATGCGGTGGCTCGACGGCAGGGCGAGGCGGACCTCGTGGCAGAGGGCCTCGGCGATCCAGCCCTTCTGCTCCAGAACCCGCCAGGGGACGTCGAACTTCTTCGGGCCGATCAGGCTGAAGACGTCCTCCTCGCGGCCGTCCTCGCGGACCAGGGTGGCGGTCAGGCCGAGGCGGCGGCGGGCCTGGATGTCGGCGGTGACGCGGAAGACCGGCGCCGGCAGGAGGTGGACCTCGTCGTAGACGATCAGGCCCCAGTCGCGCTCGTTGAACAGCTTGAAGTGGGGGAAGTCGCCGTCCTTCTTGGGCCGGTAGGTGACGATCTGGTAGGTGGCGACCGTGACCGGGGCGATCGCCTTCTCCTCGCCGGTGTAGGTGGCGACCTGGTCGTCGCGGAGGTCGGTCTTGTCGAGGATCTCGCGACGCCACTGCTCGACGGCGGTGGTGCTGGTGGTCAGGACCAGCGTGTGCTTGCCCAGAGCGGCCATCGCGGCGATGCCGACGATCGTCTTGCCGGCGCCGCAGGGCAGCACGACGACGCCGGAGCCGCCCCGGACGTCGCCGCCGGCGTGGAAGGCGTCGACGGCCTGGCGCTGGTAGTCGCGGACCCGGAACGGGGCACCGTCGCGGGCGACCTCGCGGAGGTCGATGACCAGGTCCGCGCCCGTCGGTGTAGCCGGCGAGGTCCTCGGCCGGGTAGCCGACGGCGATCAGCCCCTGCTTGAGCACGCCGCGGTGAAGGTCCTCGACGGCGAAGGCCGTCTCGTCGAGCCGGGCGCCGAGGTAGTCGCGGACCCCCTTCTGGCGGGCCAGCTCCTCCAGCAGGGCCCGGTCGGAGGCGACCAGCCGCAGTGTCCCGTCGACCCGCTTGAGCGTCACCCGGCCGTAGCGCCAGACCAGCTCGCGGAGGTCGACCGGCAGGTTCGGCGGCATCGGGAACTTGCTGTAGGTGGCCAGGGCGTCGACCATCGCCTCGGCCGACATCCCGGCCGCCGCGGCGTTCCAGAGCGAGAGCGGGGTCAGCCGGTAGGTGTGGATGTGCTCCGGGCTCTTCTCCAGCTCGGCGAACGGCGCGATCGCGTCGCGGGCCTCGGCGTAAAGCGGGTTGTCGACTTCGAGCAGGACCGTGCGGTCGCCCTGCACGATCAGCGGGTTGGCCGGGTTGTACTGTGCATGGGCTCCTTGCCGGACGGAGTCAGCGTCGTTGCACCTCGGTCCCGAAGCGCATCGCGTTATCCTACGGGTGGCGGCAGAGGGCCGCAAGGCAACCTGGCGCAATCGGGCGAAGTCACCATCCCGGATGACCGATGACCGATGACCGAGGGCCGAGAGGGCGAGGGTCGAGATAGCGAGGGCCGAGGGTCGAGGAGCTGATGGTCGAGGGGCCGATGACCGAATGGAACGCGGAGGAACGCGGATCGGGCGGATGGCGCGGAGCGGATCGGAGTGATTGAGTCGAACAAGGCCGAATTCCGGAGACTCCTCGATGAACTCCACCCGTCCGTAACCCCTCGTTCCCACGGTCCCCGTGGGAACGAGGAAAACGCCTTGCGACCTCAAGAGTTGCAAGGAGATTCGGTGGAGATCGGCGAGGAGTCTCGAATTCCGAGGGCCGGGGACCAAAGGCGGATCGCCACCTTCATTGGTCCTCGACCCCTCGACCCCTGGAACCTCGATCAGTCGTCGGCCTCATCGGAGCCGCGGAGGTCGGCGGGGCGGAGTCCCATGGTCCTGGCGACCTCCACCAGTCGGCGTTTGACCTCGTGCATGCCCTCGGGGCGACGGGCGGGGGTAGTTTCGAGGCAGTCCATCACGAGGTCACTGAGGCCCCCGGGGATGTCTCGGGTCGACCTCGCTCGGCGGGTCGGGGCGTGCTCGGCGACCGAGGACGCCGTTGAGTTCCGTGGGCAGGCCCAGGTTGGCGTAATTCCCGGTCAGCAGGCGGTACATCGTCGCGCCGAAGTTGTAGAGGTCGGTCTTCTCGTTGACGCTCTTCTCGGTGGCCTGCTCCGGGGCCATGTACTGCGGCGTCCCCTGCACGCGGTTCTTGGGCTGGCCCTTGATCCAGGCAGTACCGAAGTCGAGCACCTTGACGATCGCCGTCGCGCGAGAGCATCAGGTTACTCGGCTTCAGGTCGCCGTGATAAATGCCCCGCCGGTGCATGTGGTTCAGCGCCGAGGCGACGTGGATGAAGATCAGCACGAGCTGGCCGCGGTCGTGGAGAACCAGCTCATCGAGCGTCTTGCCGTCGACGTATTCCATCAACAGCTCGACGCCGGAGACCTTGAACCACGACTTCTTGATCCGCAGGTCGTAGACCTTCAGCAGATTGTCGTGGTTCAGTCGCTGGGCGACCTCGAACTCGTGAGTGGCCTGGGCGACGTAGATATCATCGTCGGCGTCCTGCCGCTTGACCACCTTCAGGGCAAACTTGCGATCGGTCAGGGAATCGGCGACCAGCAGGATCGAGCTGCCCGCCCCGGCGCCGAGGGCACGGACCACCCGATACTGCATCTCGGCCAGTTTTGGCCCCGATCGCGCCTCTGGACATCCCCGACTCCGAGCCCCGGACGGCCCGGGGACCGTCCACTCCGCGGCGTTGTCGACTGGTTTGCATGCCTGCATTCACCAGCGGCCCCGTTATCTGGCAACGGCGCCGCCAAGGAGGGTCATGTTAGCGTCCGAGCTTGGATGCGGCGAGAAAAATCAGGCCAGATCCTGCCGCTTTTGACCTCCCCCTGCGTCGGGTTGGTCGAAATCGCTCGGAGTTCCGCGACACGGGTGGGCCCTTGACGCCCGGTCGCACTCCGGGCGTCGGGCCTTGCGGCCCAGAAGGGCCCACCATCTTCTACCATACGTTTTCGCATGCGATCTGTTACAAGAATCAACGAGATGATGACCGGGACACCGTGAGGACGGACCAGGCAACCGGCCATGCTCGCGGACGCCGGTTCGTTCACTCTCGAAGGGAAGGGGTCACATGCGCTCGACGACCTCGATACCAAGCAGGTCCAGGCCAAACTGCAGCGTACGGGCGGTGAGGTCGCAGAGAGCCAGGCGGCTGGCACGCAGGGAGGGGGGCTCGGCGTTTTTGACCGGACACTGGTCGTAGAACATGCTGAACCGGTTCGCCAGGTCGAACAGATAGTCGGTCAGGAGGTTGGGCTTCAGGTCGTCGGCGGTCTGAACGAGGGTTTCGGGCAGGCGTAGCAAGGCCACCGCGAGCGCCCGTTCGGAGGGCTGGCCGAGGACGATCTCGGGCCGCTCGGCACGGACGGCGGCCGGGGTCGTCTCGCACTTGCGGAAGATCGACTGGATGCGGGCATAGGCGTATTGCAGATACGTCGCGGTGTTGCCGTTCATCGCGACCATCTTGTCGAGGTCGAAGGCGTAGTCGCTAAGGCGGTTCTGGGAGAGGTCGGCGTACTTGATCGCGCCGAGGCCGACGACCTCGGCCACCTTGCGCCTGCTCGTCCTCGGCGAGGTCGGGGCTGTTCTCGCGGACGACCTTGAGGGCCTTGGCGACGGCCTCGTCGAGCAGCGACTCCAGCCCGGTGACGTCCCCCTCGCGGGTCTTGTACGGCTTGCGGGTCGTCGGGTCGAGGATCGTGCCGAAGCCGACGTGCTGGAAATCGACGTCGGCGAACCCCCAGCGGCGGGCGACGTCGAAGACCTGCTTGAAGTGGTCGGCCTGGCGGCTATCGACGACGTAGAGCAAGCGATCGGCGTCGAACTCCTCATGGCAATACTTGACCTTGGCGAGATCGCTCGTGGCGTAAGTGAACGCACCATCGCGCTTGCGGACCATCATGGGGGCCTTCGTCGCCTCGGTGAAGACGACGGTCGCCCCCTCGCTCTCTCGGGCGAGGC
This sequence comes from uncultured Isosphaeraceae bacterium, assembly GCA_963779675.1. Classification (GTDB taxonomy): domain Bacteria; phylum Planctomycetota; class Planctomycetia; order Isosphaerales; family Isosphaeraceae; genus CAVZZM01. The sequence continues at coordinate 48,201 of CAVZZM010000003.1, read as the reverse complement.
CATTGTTCTCCAGGTCGTTGACGACGCCGGGCAGGAGCGGGTCGTAGAAGCTCTCGCCGAGCTGAACGTCGAAGGTGACGCCGAGTCGGTCATAAATCGTCTGAAGCGCCGCGAGGCAGTGGGGCATGAACTGCTCCCAGAGGCGGCGGTTCTCCGGCATCGCCGGCGTGGAGTTTGGCCGTTTCCTCGCGGGCGGCGTCGGTGACGCGGCGGCCCTCGTCGATGGCCCGCTCCACCTGATCGCGGCTCAACCCGTTCTCGCCGAACAGTTTCGCGAACAGCGCGGCGGCCTCGTCGGGCTTGCCCTGCTGCTTCGAGGTCCTGGACCTTGCGGAGCTTCGGGGCGAGGTCATCCACCGGCTTCATCGTCGAGGCGGCCAGGCGGTACAGGCGGGCCAGCTCGCCGACCGGGTCGCGATCGTAGGCGTCCCGGTCGAGGTGGTTCTTCCAGCCCCAGAGGATCTGGCCGAACTGGAGGCCCCAGTCGCCGAGGTGGTTGTCGCGGATGACCTTGTGGCCGAGCGCTCCGAGAACCCGGGACAGGCTCTCGCCGATGACCGTCGAGCGGATGTGGCCGACGTGCATCGGCTTGGCGACGTTCGGCGACGAGAAGTCGATGACGATGGTGTCGGGCGATTCGGCCGGTTCCACGCCCAGGCGATCGTCACCCAGCAGGTCGCGCAGCGTCGCGGCGACCCAGCCGTCATCGAGCCGGACGTTGAGGAACCCGGGCCCGGCGACCTCGGGGGCGCCGGCCATCGGCGCGAGGTCGACCGTGCCGGCGACCTCGGCGGCCAGCTCGCGCGGGTTCGCCTTGCGGGCCTTCGCGACGGCCATGCAGCCGTTGGCCTGGTAGTCGCCGAACTTCGGGTCGGTGCCAGGCCGAACCGCCGCGGCGAAGTCGCCGGGATCAGCCCCCTCGGGGACGGCGTCGGCGAAGCGCCGGCGGAGACAAGCGAGGATGTTCATGGCTCAATTTTTCATTCGGCGGGACGGATCGACAGGAATGGAGCATGACCGATGACCGATGACCAGGGCCAATCACCGAGGGTAGGTTCTCCGAGGTCGGTCCCTGATGCGCATCGGTCATCAGCGATCGGTCATCGGTCATCGGTCATCAGCGATCGGTCATCGGTCATCGGTCATCAGCGATCGGTCATCGGTCATCGGGCATCGGCCCTCGGTTACTGGAGTTCGAGCCGGGGGGCATCCCCCCAGACATCGTCGAGGGCGTAGTAGTCGCGGGCTTCCTCGGAGAAGACGTGGACGACGAAGTCGCCGTAGTCGATGAGGGTCCAGCGCCCTTCTTCCGACGCCTCGATGCCGATCTTGAACTCGCCGATCCGCTTCATCTCGGCGTCGATGTCGCTGCTGATCGCGTTGGCCTGCCGTCGCGAGGCGGCGGTGATGATCAGGAAGTAGTCGACCAGCGAGGTGGCCGCGCTGAGGTCGAGCAGGGCGATATCGCGCCCGCGGTTCTCCTCGGCGATCCGCGCAGGCCCGAACGTGTTCCAGGGCGCGAGACTGACGGTCGGGCTCGGTGCGGCCGACGGCCGCCGGCGGCACCTCGTCGTCCTGCGCGGGGTGCGTGCCCCGGAGGCGTTTGGGAAGACCGGACGGGTCGGGGGGGGTCGCGGGAGGCGGGAAGTTCTCGTCGGGAAATTCGGCCATCAGATCGTTTTCCGGGTCGGTCCGGGCTCGTAACGGGGTGAGGCAAGTCGGCCGGGAACACGCATCAAGTGTAGCAGAGGACCGGACCCAGTGCCTATCGCGGTCCCGTCGAAACCCTGCGTTTCCCGCATTACCGAAACAGATTCCTACGCCGGATCGGGGAACGAAAACGGTTCAGGTGAAATCTACGGGCTCGTCTCTCGATAGTGCTCCTCGGAAGGACACAAATTCGCTCACGGTTCGTTGTCGAGTCGGCTGACCATGACATCCCTCATTGAACTCCTCGGCGACCGGCGTGACGAGCGGCGTGCTCGACAGCTGCGCAACCGGTTCGGCCGGCAACGCCGGCTGTTGAGCTGGCAGCGGCTCGGGCCGGAGCGCTGGCTGGCGCGGTTGTCCGGCCCCGAGCACCCCGAGACCATCGAGGCGCTGGGCTCTACCCGTCTGGAAGCGATCGCGGCCGCCGAGCTGGTGCTCGGCGATGCGCGTGTCGCGACCCATCTCTTCCCGAGATTCGAGTGAATGGAATGGAATCGCGGGCACGACGATCCCCCGTGCCCTTGACCCCAGTTTCGACCTGAGAGTTCGCAAAATGGCCCTGAATCCACTCCGCGACGCCGTGCGACGGGCGCACGACGACGCAACAACGACCGCGACTCCCTTCCAGGCCGATGCCGAGGCGGCCCTGGCCGGGTTCCGCGCCCTCCGGCAGGACCTCCAGAGGCAGGTCCGGTTCGGTGACCTGACGCCGAAGGTGGCCCGCCAACGCGCGGCGGAGGCCGCGAGCGACCTCCGCCGCGATCTCCTGGCCCAGGGCGAGCGGTTCCAGCCGATGCCCCCGGTCTTCCTGGAACGGCTGACGATGGCCGCGGACGCCCGGAAGTCGACCCGAGGCGGCCCGTCGCTCGACGCCCTCCAGCGCGAGACGAACCGGCTGCTCCGGCTCAGCCTGGTCGAGCAACAACTGACCAACCGCGCCGCCGAGTTCGAGGGCCGGACGTACGTCCGACCGATCCACGGCGGCCAGCCCGCGCCGACGCTGGCTTCCCTCCTGGAGTTCCACGCGCATGCCGAGCAGGCCGGCGACGACGCGGCCCGAGAGTGGGCGCGTCGGCAGCTTGAAGGAATGAGGAACCGCCTGGTGGACCCCGAGGACCACGCACGCATCGACACGGCCTGCGACCGTCCGGACCGGGTCAACCCCCGGCTGGTCGCCCGTTACGTCGAGGTGCTCCAGGAGGCCGATCCGAGCGACCTGGAGGCGTTCGTCGGGCAGGCCCTCGGCGATCGCGACGCCTCCGCCTGCTGCGCGGCGTTCGTCCTGGCCCGCGAGGCCCCGGACGGCCTCTCGACCCGCTGGGTTCGGGAGGTGCTCGAGGGGTTGAAAGCTTTCCCCGACTCGGCGCTGGAACACCTCCGCGCCCGGGAAGCGGACCTCCACCGAGAGGCCACCGCCGCCGCTCACGCGCAGGTCGAGCGGGTCGCCGCGCTGGCCGAATCCGAGGCGCGGCTACCGGACCTCGAGCCCCCCAGCCCGGCCGAGCTGGAGCGTCACGCCCGCATCGCCGCCCGGCCGGTCGCCGCGCCCGACGAGCCGATCGGCCTGGCGCTGGCGCGCCGGGGACGGCTTCTGGAGGAATTCGGCCCCGCCCTGGGCCAGGACACCGCCGCCAACGACAACGTCACGGAACCGGGCGAGGACGTCGTCTGATCGGTTCTCAAGGAACCCGGTCGCGCCGCAACTTCAACCTGTACGGGAATTCGCCGCGATGTTCGACACCTTTGCACGAGGGCGTGAGGTCCTCGACGCGGTACGGGGTGGTCCCCTGGCGTGGCGTTCGCCCGCCGAGATCGCCGTTGCGCTGGGCTGGGATCTTGAGCGAACCTGTGATGAGCTGGCGGAACTGCACGTCGCCGGCTGGATCGAGGTCTGGGAGCGGGACGACGGCCTGGTCGTCACTCTCTCGGCCCTGGCGGCCGAGCGGCTCGGGGCCCGCCTGGTCGAGAACGGCCGCGACGACGATCCGTGCTGGATGGCGATCGGCGACCCCGAGCCGCGTCCGCCTCGGGGCCGGAACGTCTGCCGCAACGAGAAATGCGCCGATTTCGAGTTCCTCATGGACCCGCACCCGCCCCCCGACCTCGCGGCCGAGTTGAGCGAACTGGAGGTCGCCTCGGAACGCGAAACGGCCGGGCCCCGCCTACCGGTGCCGACACTGCTGGTCGGAATCGGCCTGACCCCGTGGCCCGGACCGGAACAGGGCCGGTCCTCGCCCTGTCCGGCCTGCGGCTCGGCCCCGCTCACCCCGGATGCGTACTGCCTGCGTTGCGACCGTTGGGGACGCGACGGCACCCTGCCGGAACCGCCCGCGCCCGGCCCCCGCCCCAACCGGCCGCGGTCGAGCCGGCCCCGCAACGAGCCGCGACCGCCCCGCCTCGAAGAGCGCGAGGCCCGCCGCCGTCGGGAGCGTGATCGGCGCAAGAGGCGTCGCAAGGCCCGATTGACGGCCCGACAAGTCTCGAAATAACTCCCCATTTCCAGGAAATTGAAACAGCCGCCCGCGTCGAAGCGACCGCCGGGGCGGCTGTCCGTTTCCTCTCACGAGTTTCGATGGAGTTTCTCCGACCGCCGCACCACCACCGACCGACGGGCATGGGCACGTCACGCGGCCGAACCCTCAATCCGGCGGATCCGGCCCCATCGGATTGGCCCTTGCAATCGGCATAAACCTTGCGACCACAACTCCCCACGGTACACTTGAGAGCTGTTGCCAGCCATGACGGTGTCCTCCGATACCGGGTGGGCCTGGCGGTCCTCGAGCCGAACCCGGGAGTTCTCGTTATGCTGACCTGTCTGATGACCCTGACGCTGGCGGCCACGCTGGGCCAGACGCCGGCCGACGGCGAAGCCATGCTGTTGAAGTCGGTCCCGGCGGATGCCGAGATCGTGGTACGGATGCGCGGGGTCGAGCCGGTGCGCGACGACCTGCTCGCGATGATCCGCGCGATGAGCCCGAGACTGGCCGACCAGGTCGAGCCGGCGATCAACCAGGCGGTCGAGCAGTTGAAGACCCAGTTGAACGCACAGGCCACCCAGGTGCCCCTCGTGGCGATCATCAAGGGCGGTCGCCCCCGAGCAGGGCGGGAGCATGCCGCCGTTCGCCGTGCTGGTGCAGGCGAAGGACTACGACGCCGTGTTGAAGGCGCTCAACGGCGGGCAAAAACCCACACTGAAGAAGGTCGACGGCCTCGACTCGTTCCCCGGCCCGCAAGGCGACACGGTCTACTCGACCCAGGGAGACGGTTACGTCGTCTTCGGGGTCGATCAGGACCTGGTCCGGGACGCGTCGAAGCCGTCGGGCAAGTCGCTGGCGGACGCCCTGCCGGCGGAGATGACCGAGCGGCTTGGAGGCGGTGAACTCGGGATCTATGTCAACGTCGCGGTGCTGGCCTCGCGATACAGCGAGGAGATCGACGCCGCCCGGAAGCAGCTCATCGCGACCATGGAGCAGGCCGGCGACCAGGTGGGCAACGCCGGCATGATGAAGTCCGTCGGCGAAATGTACGGCCGGATGTTCGACGCGATCAAGGTTGCCGACGGCCTCGTCCTGAACTTCGACTTCGACAAGGCCGCCCTGGACGTCACCGGCGAACTGACCCTCAAGCCCGACTCGAAGGCCGCCGCCGATCTGGCGAAGGCCGAGAACAAGGCGGCCGAGAACCTCGCCAAGATGCCCGCCGACGCCGCCTACTACGTCTACATGAACGTCGACCCCAGCCTCTTCACCCGCTTCCAGCAGATGGGCATGTCGATGTTGTACGGCGGCGGCGAGCCGTCTCCCGAGATGAAGAAGGCCCTGGCGATCCAGCAGGAAATCGGCCAGGTCGAGACCGTCGGCGCCAGCACCGTCGCCAATGGCATGCGGACGCTGAACGTCATGACGGTCGAGAACCCCGAGAAGCTGATGGAGATGACCATCGCCACCCAGAAGGCGATGTCCACGGCCAAGCTGGGGGACCAGGAGTTCGTGAAGAAGGTCGACGTCCAGCCCGATGCCGAGAACTACAAGGGCTTTTCCTTCACACGATCGACCGTCACCTTCAACCTCGACGCCTTCGCCGCCTCGCAGCCGAACAACCCCGCGGCCGTCGAGATGATGAAAGGCATGTTCGGCGGCGACTCAATGACCACCTGGACCGGCACCGACGGCAAGACCGTCCTCTCGGTCGCCGCGCCGAGCTGGGACGAGGCGAAGGCCCAGATCGACACCTACATGGCCGGCGATCAGGGCATCGGCGCCACCAAGGGCTTCCAGGAAGTGCGCCGGATGCTGCCCGAGAAGGTCACGGCGCTGATGCTCATCAGCGCTCAGGGGCTGGTGCGGCAGATGGCCTCGCAGTTCTCGGCGATGTTCGGCCAGCAGATCCCGGTCCCCGGTGACATGCCGAAAGAGCCGGCCCTGATGGGCGTCGGCCTGTCGACCAGCCCGAAGGGCTACCAGTTCGAGTTGGTCGTGCCCAGCCCGGTCGGCCCGGTGATCGAGCAGGGCCTGGTGCCGATCTTCTCAGGCATGCAGGGCCGCGTGAACCAGTAAGGAAAACGATGCCCGGACGACCGACCAATCGGCCCTCGGGCTTCGGGTTTTGACGATCAAATCGAGGCGGGGCGGGCCCCAATGGTCGGCCCCGCCTCGATTTTTGAAGATTCTGACCGCGGTGGACCGATTCTCGAAAGTCTGCGTGTGGAACTGCCGATAACTGATCTGGTACACCACGCCGACTCCGAGTAAAAGAGGCCCACCGCGGTGATGGCGACGTTAACCGTCAACTGGCGCGGTCCGACCGGGAAGGTCGGGCCTGGACGACTCAGGGACGGGTCGCTGCGCACCGTGGGACCGGTGGTCCGGTCGTGCGACGGGACTGCCGGGACACGTTCTCCCATGAGGGGAGGACGTGGGGCCTGCCACGCGAGGCCCGCCCAAGGAAGGGACGGGATAACCCCTCACCTCGACCGTTCACCCCGCTCGACATCCCCCTTTCTTTCGGCGTCGCCAGACGATCCGGCGCTCGCGGTCCGTCCCCGCACCCTCATGTCGTGGGTTCGCGGACGGGTCGCACGACGATCGGGTCGCGGTCTCGCAACGCAACGGCTCCGGCGCGGAGGCAGCCTCACCCCACGTCATCGGCGGTGATGGCGGGCGCTCCGCGCGGCCGGCCCTCGACGGCCCGAGCCGTGGCGGCGCGGGCCGGTCATAAACCGGGGAAAGGAGTCCGAGCGGCATGACCCACCTCTCCACTCTGTTCCTGGCCCTGCTGGCCATCCCGACGGCCGCGAACGACGACGTCCCCGTCCTGCTCGACTTCCACGCCGAGTGGTGCGGCCCCTGCCGGGAGATGCGCCCGGCCGTCGAAACGCTCCGCCGCAAGGGCTACCCGATCAAGTCGGTCGACATCGACCAGGACCCCGACCTGGCCGCCCGATACCAGATCGACAGCGTGCCGACCTTCGTCGTCGTCGATCGCCAGGGCCGCGAACTCGACCGGATCAGCGGCGCCCGGCCCGCCCTCGAACTCGCGAAGATGTACAACGCCGCCCAGGAGGCGCTGGCCGATCAGGTCGCGGCGGATCGGCCGGTCGTCGAGGTGGCGGATGCCCCGGCCGGCGACGACGGCGACCTCAACGCGCAGGACGCCGAGGCACCCCGACGAACTCTCCCCAAGCCCTGGGAAACCGTCGTCCGCATCCGGATTTTCAGCTCGGGATCGGTGGGCTTCGGCTCGGGGACGATCATCCGCAGCACCCCGGACGAGACGATCATCCTGACCTGTGCCCACATCTTCAAGATGGACGGCGTCCGGCAGCAGCCGCACCCGTCGCGGTTCCCGCTGAAGATCCAGGTCGACCTGTTCGACGGCACGCTCCACGGCATGCGGCCCGCGCAGGTCCACCCGGTCGAATCGGTCCGGGGCCAGGCGATCGACTACGACTTCGACGCCGACGTCGGCCTGATCCGGATCCGCCCCGGCCGCAAGCTGGCGGCCTCGCCGGTCGTGCCGCCGAACTGGGTGCCCCGGCCGAACACGCCGATGATCACCGTCGGCTGCTCCGAGGGGAACGACGCGACCGCCTGGTCGACCCACATCACCAACCCGAAGTTCGGCGGCATGGTCGGCGGCCGGAACTATGTCGCGATCGAGTGCAACCACGCCCCGAAACAGGGCCGTTCCGGCGGCGGCCTCTACACCACCGAGGGCTACCTGGCGGGCGTCTGCGACTTCGCCGCGCCGCAGGACCGACGCGGCCTGTACGCCCACCCGTCGTCGATCTACCGGATGCTCGACAAGAACAGCCTCGCGATCTGCTACAACCCGACCGCTCCGTCCCCCGAGGCCTTGCTCGCCGCGCGAGCGGCGGCGGCACGCCAAGGCGCCCGACACCCACCCCGGTGGCCGTCGCTCGCAACGAGGACGAGCCGGTCAAGCTACGAGCCCAGAGCGACAGCGGCGGTGGCGACGCCGGCCGCATGATCCCCCTGCCCTCGCCGGAGCGGGTCATCGGCGCCCTGGAGCCGATCGCCTCGAACGAGGCGAGGCCGCGCCCCGTCCCCGTCTCGACCGGTGCCTGGCAGTCGCCGAGGAGGGCCCAGCGCGACGACAGCGGCGACGGGGACTCGCTCGCCTCCCGTTACGGGCGCGATTACGACGGCGGGGCGTCCTCGGGTCGCGCCACTCGGGCCGTCCCCGTCGACATTCAGATGGACCCCGCCGTCAGCGGCCCCCCGCCCCGCGGCCCGGTCGTCGAACTGGAGCCAATCACCCCCCTGCCCTCGGCCGACGATGACACGATGACGGCCACCTCCAGCGGCTGGCACGCGGCCCGTAGCCTGCCGATCGCCGCGGGGGACCGTTGATCGAGGATGAGTGGCCCATGAGGCCCTGGCCTTGCCCTGCCCCCTAGGATTCACGAAATTGTCGTCCTGATTTCGGAAATCCTAGAGGGTGCCTCATGATGAGGAACCAGTCCCACCGCCTCACGACCACGTTCGTTCTGGTTGCCCTTGGCGTCCTGGGCTCGTTCGCACGCGGGATCGCGGGCGATCCGGATGAGGCGGTCGCGGTTCGACGCGTTGACCCGCCGGCGTACCCGGAGGGGCCGCTTGGCGAGGTCGTCCGTCAGGGCGAGGCCATCGTCGAGGACACCCCGAATCACCCCGCGTCGAGGCCCTACAGCGGCAATGCGCTGAACTGCACCTCGTGCCATCTTGATGCGGGCCGCCATCCGGACGCCGCCTCGTTCGTCGGGGTCGCCACGGCCTATCCCGCCTACTCGCCCCGTGAAGGACGGGTCATCACCCTGGAGGACCGCATCGGCAACTGCTTCATGAGGAGTTGCAACGGCACCCGTCCTCCGCTCGGCAGCGAGGCCTCGGTCGCGGTCGCCGCCTACATCACCTGGCTCTCGCAGGGCCAGGCGATGGCGATGAACCCCGAGAAGCCCCTCGGCCCGAGGCATCTCCCCAGGCCGAAGGTTGACCCGTCGAAGGCCGACCCGAAGGAAGGTCGTGCGCTGTACGCCGATTTCTGTGCGTCGTGCCACGGCGCACAGGGTCAGGGATACAAGCGGAACCCGCCGGTCTGGGGCCCTCGGTCCTACAACGCCGGGGCCGGGCTCGCGACCCTCGACGGCCTCACCTCGTGGCTGAAGGCGTCCATGCCGTTGGATGACCCGTTCCTCTCCGACGACGAGGCCCGCGACCTCTCGGCGTTCCTGCTCTCCCAGCCCCGCCCCCGGTTTGACCTGAAAGCGCACCTGCCGCCCCCCGACCAGCGGGGCGAGTACAACTCGGAGGTGCTCGACGAGGTCCGGGAGATGCCGGCCAAACCGTGATGGGCCGGGCGTCGGGGAGGAACCGGAACCCCGCCGATCGAACGCGCTTCGACGATCTCGCGGGGTGGGCATGGCACATGGTCCTCTCGTTGGCTCGATCAGCGCGAGGGCGTTTCCAGGAACCCCCGGCCCCGTAGCCAGGTCTCGCAAAGGATGGGCCAGGCGCCGAAGGCCTTGTCGGGGGCGATGCCGCGATCGGGCAGGCCGGCGCCCAGGCCGAGGCCATGCGGGCCTTTTTCGAACAGGTGGAACTCAACCGGCACGCCCGCCTTGCGGAGCGCCAGGACGAGCAAGATCGCGTTCTCGGCCGGGACCGCCTTGTCCTCGTTCGTCTGGACGATGAACGTCGGTGGCGTCTGGGCCGTCACCTGGCGCTCGTTCGAGAGGCTCTCGACCAGTTCTTGCGGCGGGTTCTCACCGAGCAGGTTCCGCTTCGAGCCGCCGTGAGCGTACTCGGTGGCCATCGCGACGACCGGGTAGCCCAGGATCATCACGTCGGGGCGGCAGCCCTGGCGGTCGATCGGGTCGGTTGCGCTGGAGTCGCCGTCGTCGAAGTGGGTGCCCGCCGTCGAGGCGAGGTGGCCGCCGGCCGAGAAACCGAGGATACCGACGCGGTGCGGGTCGATCCCCCACTCACCGGCCTTCGCCCGGACGGTGCGGATGGCCCGCTGGGCGTCCTGGATCGGCGCCGGGTGCTGGTAGCGCGGGGCGATGCGGTACTTCAGGATCACCCCGGCCACGCCGATCGAGTTCAGCCAGCGCGCGACCTGGTGCCCCTCGTGATCCATCGCCAGATGGCCATATCCACCGCCAGGACAGATCACGATGGCCGCGCCGCTGGCCGTCTCCTTCGGGGGCAGATAGACGGTGATCTCCGGCACGTCCGCCTCCTCCTTGCCGACCGCCCCCGGAGCCCCGTCGGGCCAGAGGGGATAGGTCGCCGGCTCGTCGGCCGCGCGGACACTCCCCGTCCCCATCCCGACCAGCGACCGCCGCCACGCCCAGCGCGGCCCGCGCCGCCATCGTTCTCGTCGACCTCATGATTGCCTCGCACGCTGTGGAAACCCGACGCGGGGACGGCAGGCCCCCGGCCCGGCACCAGTCTGGGGCGGCATGCCGTTCAAGTCAATCGCGCGGGGAGACCCGCCTCGCCGTTTCGTTCTCGGCGATCCTTTCTGTTGAGTCGTTTCGTTCTCGGCGATCCTTTCTGTTGACTTGTAGGTCAGGCTTCAGCCTGACCTGACAAGGACGTGGCCCGCCCCAATCAGGCGTGACGCCCGAAGAACGAAACGGCCCGGGGGAATTTGCCACGATCATTTCAACGATCCAATCCAGCCTCCTGCCGGAAGCCCGGCAATGGCCCGGCGACCCGCATCGACTTAGCGTAATAAAGCAACATTTGCGTTCTCATAAGCAAATTCATGGAATTTCTCAAATAGAGCAAAGTAACGAGGCTAAACCCTTGACTCGGCATAGGTGATCGGGCAAAGTCGAATGCACTGCATGCTAACGCAGGTTGGGATAAAAAGATCGAATACGAAGAATGTATCGATTTCGAAAGGTGGGAATGATGGCGATGCTAGCCCGACCTGTCCCTTCCACGGAGCCGAGGCCCCGAGGCACTCGGCAACGCGAGCTCGACATCGCCAACGCGATCACCCACTTCTTTCGGAAACGCCTGGGCCGAGGCCCCGAACAGACGCGCGTGACCCTGGTGGACGACCTGGTGATCGTCCGCCAGCACGGCACCCTGTCCCCCGCCGAACAGCATCTGGCGCAGTCGCCGGACGGCCTGGAGCTGCTGTCCCAGCTCCGCCGCAAGCTCAACGCCGCCCTGCGCGATGATCTCTCAACCGTGATCGCGGAGAACGCCGGCGCCCCGGTCCGGGACGTCTTCAGCGACTCCCTGCCCAACGGCACCCGACTCGACGTCTTCACCCTCGAGCAGCCCCGGGAGGCGCTCTGACCCCCGACGCCGCCGTCGGGCAGAACGCATACCGAGGCCACCTCACTTCAACAATTCGCGGGAGGTCCGCCGGAGGACCGCGCCCCTCGCCCAATTAAGGCGCCGGCTGGCCGTTGAATCAAACTGACTAACACGTTAATACGTGAATATTTAAGATTATTTCTTCAATGGCAATTCACTCAACTGTAGCTCGGCACGGCCTGTGACTGATGTCGCCAAGCACCCAGGAGAATCGAAGATGGCTCGCAGCACCAAGAACCGACTTGCTCGACGTGAAGCGTCGTCTGCGGATCACGATGGTGCTCGAAAAAGCACAGGTTAGCATTCGACGGCCTCGAGGATCGTAGACTGCTGGCCGGATTCGGAGTCGCATTCTTCGTAAACGGATTTACCGGGAGGCGATTCCTCAGGACGTGAAGAGCCACTTGGAATCCCTCGCCAACACTTTCAACACGGTCGATTGGGACCGGGACGGTGATAATTTCCTAGATATCTACGAGACGAACTGGAATAGCCCGGACCCTCGGCAGGAGTCGGGCGATCCGGGTGATTTTGGGCTGACATTCGACTCGACGACGGCGATCATCCAAGCCTTGCTGACGGGAGGTCAGTTCGGCTTCGGTGTCTCTGCGATCGATCCGCCCGATCCGAAGACCCCGTCTCAGTTCATTGACAATTTGACTAATATAATCAATTCCTACGACGACGACGATCTTGTGATCGTGATCGGCCACAGCCTCGGCGGGAACTCTGTTCTTGAGGTCTCAAAGCAGGTATCAACGCAGATCGACCTGCTCGGCGTGCTCGATCCGGTCGGATTCGCGAGTCCCGGCAATGCAATTGTGAGCGCTCCAATCCTCGGGACCGTCGCAACGGCCTTCGGGGGAGCCTCGTTCACGGACGGATCCGGACGCTTGCCTGGCTATCGTGCAGAACTGCCCGATCCTTCGGCGCAAGTAAAGTATTTCTTCAACCGATGGCAAGAGACCAACTTCTTCCCATTCGATTACAACCGCTCCGGTCAACTCGACACGAGCAACGTTCAAAGAAGCGTCCTTCAAGACTTCAACATCCCTGACCAGCAGAAGCAGAATGATCGGCTCACAGCCGACGGTTCGGACACGCGCTCACGCGGCGCAACGGCTCTCGATTACCTCCTCGGTCTGGCGAGCATCGGGTCACTACCGGATCCCGGAGTCCCACCGTACGGTGTTGGGGGATTGGGTCGTCCACCCAGCCTCGGGAGTTTGCCGGATACGTCGACAACCAAGATCCTCCATGGAGAGGTACCGAACGATTCGTACATCCAGAGCCAACTCAACACCATCATTGATGGACTCATTCCCCAACCACCGATCGCCAATGCCGGTTTCGATCAAACAGTAGACGAAGGTGACTTGGTCACGCTCGACGGCAGCGGTTCGAGCGATCCCAACCCAGGTGACGTGCTGACATACCAATGGACATTGTTCAGCGGTCCTCATTCAGTGACGATCTTGCCGACCACCGATTCCACTGTCACCTTTACGCCACGCGATAATGGGACCTTTCGGTTTCGTCTTCAGGTGACGGACAGCACCGGTCTCACAAGCCTCCTCTCCGACGATGTTGTGATCACTGTCAACAACGTCGACCCGACCCTCGATCCCCTCGTCGGTCCGACCAAGCGGGTCCGCGGTTTCGAGGCGACATACGCGGCTAGTTTTGGGGATCCCGGCCTCGACGATGATCATGAGATTCAGTGGGACTTCGGTGACGGAGTCGTTACAGCGTTCATGCCGGCGTTCGCGACGCCCCCGTTCGCACTGCCGGTGCTGAATTCGGTGATGCATACCTATCGCCAGACCGGCAACTTCACCGTGACCGCGACGGTGCATGACGACGACGGCGGCACGACCTCGGCGAGTTTGAATGTCGCGGTTAGCGCCGCTGGCCTGATCCCGGACCCCGACGATCCGACGAAGACTGCTCTGGCTGTGGGCGGTACTGGAGTTGATGACATTATCGTACTGCTGCCGAACGGGACATCCGGATTCATCGACGTCTATGTCAACGGTACGTTCGAAGGATCGTTCGCGCCGACCGGCATGATCTTGGTCGACGCGGCCGAGGGCAACGACCTCGTGCGGGTTGACGAGAGGATTACGCGACAGGCCCGCATCTTCGGCGACGAGGGGGACGACACGCTCAACGGCGGCGGAGGGAATGACACGCTCAACGGCGGCGAGGGGAACGATGTCCTCAATGGTGGCGGCGGCACCAACACGCTCAACGGCGGGGCTGGCGACGACGCGATCCGGGTCGAGGGCACCGAATTCGCAAATTCGATCACTGTGTCCCAGACTGGCGACATCGTGACCGCCACCGTTGACGGCGTGGCGACCACGGGCACGGCGATCGACGTCGAGCGGATCGACATCCTCGCCGGGGCGGGCGAAGACACGATTCGTATCATCGGCGACGCGGGGGCCACGAACTTGCCGGTCCAGGTCGACGGCGGGTTGCCGGAGAACGCCTTGGGCATCTTCGGAGGGGATACGCTTATTATCGAGAATGCCTCACCCGGCCTCACCCTAGTGACTCCCGGGGCCACGTCGGGCACGGGCCAAGTCCTCACACCGGATCGGGAGATCTCGTACGTCGGGATCTCGACCCTCGACATTATCGGGACCGGCGACCCGACCGACGAGTTGTTCGTCGTCGGGACCGACGGCCCCAACACCTTCACGGCTCAGTTTGGCGCCGTGGCCGTTAGCGATCTAATCCAGGTCCAGTTCTCGGCGATGAGCATCCTGAGCCTGGAGGGGCTCGCGGGGGACGACCAGTTCGTCATCGCGCCGGCGACCATGCCGGACGACCTGGACACGATCAACGTGAACCCCGGTCTTCCCCCGGCGAGCGACGAGGTGGTGATCCTCGGCACGACCGACCCGGATGTCTTCCAGTTCCGGCCGACGTCTTCCGACGCTGGTAGCGTGCTGCTGGTCGGTGCGCCGATCGTGAACTTCACGACGACCGAACTGGTCCGCATCGACGGCCAGGGGGCGCCGGATCGGGTGGAGGTGATCACGCCGGCCGGGCCGGACGAGATCCGGGTCACGCCGGGGCCGGTGACGCCACCGTCGGTCGTCAACGAGGGCGCGGGTCCTGGTCAACGGCCTGGTGCCGCTGACCGTCGCGAACGCGGGTGTGGCGCCGATCACCGGCACGCTGGCGTTCCTCGACGACGCGGGCATTCAGGACGACACCCTGAACCTGGAGGGCTCGGGCCTGGACGACCTGTTCCGGGTGACCACCGCCGGCAACGTCCTGCTCGACACGCCGGGCTTCGACACCACGATCGAGACCCCGGGCGTTGCCGACCTGCTGCTCTATGGGCTCGGGGGTGACGACCAGTTCGTCATCGGGTCGACGACCCCCTACGACAACCTGCTCGTCGAGGGCAACGAGGGGGTGGACATCCTTGATGTCGACGGGACCAACGCCGACGACAACATCACCGTCGGCCCCGACCCACTCGACCGCGGCGGTGTCCGGATCACCAACACGCTGACCGGACTGAGCGTGCTGATGACGACCGTCGAGGTTCTGGGCGTCGACGCGATGGCCGGCGCGGACCTCGTCACCGTCAACCCGCTGGACGACACCAATGTTCGCACCCTCGACCTCGACCTGGGGTCGACGCGGTGCGCGACCTAGCCGTGACTCAACGGCACCTAACGTCGGCGACGACATCGGCATCTCCGTCGCTGCCGGCGTCGTCGAGGTCAACGGCTCCGTGCCTCACACCTTCATCGCCAACGCCTGCGCCACCTGCCCCGCCGGGCCGGACGACGACATCCTGGTCGTCAACGGCAACTCCGGCAACGACCGGATCGACGCCGACAACGGCGTCGAGGACACCATCGGCCTGATGCTCTTCGGCGATGGCGGCGACGACTTCCTCTCGCGCCGACGGCACGCTCCACGGCGGCGACGGCGACGACACCCTGATCGGCCTGGATTGCGCCAACATCCTCTTCGGCGACGCCGGCAACGACACGATCCGGGGCGGGGGCGATAACGACACCCTCTTCGGCGGTGAGGGGGACGACTCGCTCAACGGCGAGGACGGCGACGACCGGATTCTGGGCCAGGCGGGGGATGACACGATCAACCCCGGTGCCGGTAATGACACGGTCCGGGGCGGCACCGGCCGCGACGTCATCACCGGCGACGAGGGGAACAACGTCCTGATCGGCGACGCCGATAACGACACGATCACCGGCGGCGCCGGCAACAACATCATCATCGGCCTCGCGGGGGATGACTCGCTCTCCGGCGGCGCGGGCAACGACACCGTCCTCGGGGGCGAGGGGGACGATGCCCTCAACGGCGGCACCGGCAACGACTATGTCGTCGGTGGATCGGGGAACGACTCGATCGACGGCGGCGACGGCAACGACCAACTCTTCGGGTCCGCGGGCGACGACACGGTTGCCGGCGGCAACGGCAACGATACGCTCTATGGCGAGGCCGGCGACGACTCGCTGAACGGCGGCGACGGGTTCGACATCCTCCTCGGTGGCGACGGCAACGACACCCTGAACGGCGACGCCGGGACCGACCTCCTGTTCGGCGACGCCGGCGAGGACCGGGTGAACGGGGGAATCGGCAACGACACCCTCTTCGGCGGGCTCGGCAACGACACGGTTCACGGCGGGGACGGCCTCGACCTGATCGACGGCGGCGCCGGCAATGACGTGCTGTTCGGCGACGTCGGCGACGACACGATGTACGGCCAGGCCGGCAACGACACGCTGCTGGGCGGGGCCGGCGACGACGCCCTCGACGGGGGCGCCGGCAACGACCGGATCGACGGTGAGGCCGGCAACGACCGGATGCTGGGCGGGGCCGGCAACGACAGCGCCCTGGGCGGGACCGGCAACGACCTGATCCTCGGCGATTCGTTCAACCCGGCGGACGTCGGCAACGACACGCTCGATGGCGGTGACGGCAACGACACCCTCCTCGGCCAGGCCGGGTTCGACCTCCTGTTCGGCAAGGCCGGCAACGATTCCCTGTTCGGTGGCGCCGGGACCGACCTGGTCGTGGGCGGCACGGGCAACGACACCCTCTGCGGCGAAGGGGGCGATGATACCCTCCTCGGCAACGAGGGGGCCGACCTGGCCATGGGCGGTTCCGAGGACGACCTGATCGATGGCGGCGACGGCAACGACACCCTCTTCGGCGGGCTCGGCAACGACCTGATCGACGGCGGGGCCGGCAACGACTACGGCTTCGGCAACCAGGGCAACGACACGCTGCTGGGCTCCGACGGCAACGACTACCTGTTCGGCCAGCTCGGCGACGACCTCGTCATCGGCGGCTTCGGCAACGACTCGGTCCTCGGCAACGCCGGGAACGACCGCGTCCACGGCGGCAACGGTATCTTCCGGGAAGTCCACACGGCGGTCCCGCCCGGCCCGAGCGACGGTGACGACGTGGTCCTGGGTGGCGACGGCTTCGACCAGGTTGACGCCGGCAACGGCCAGAACGTGATCGATGCCGGCGACGACCGTTTCCGCGAGAACCTGCTCGCGGGCGACGGCAACGACATCGCCTTCAACCACTTCAACCGGGGCAACGGCCCGCGCGGCTTCTCCGACCTGGGGGCGCTCGATGGCGGTCAGAACGTCCTGCACCACTACGGGGCGATCCTGGACCCGTCCTCGCCGGACGAGCCGGCGTGCTCGTCGACGAACTTCGAGGTGCTGGCGATGCCGTCGCTCTCGGGACAGCAACTGACGGCGAACATCGGCCTGCCGATGGCGAACTTCCGCGGTACCGGCCTGCCGCCGGGCATCGCCATCCCGGCGCTGCCGTTGTACGCCACCCCGCCGGTCTCGACCCCCACGCAGCCGCGTCCGGGCCTGCAACTCTGGAACCGGCTGGCCCTCAGGAAGTAACCCGTGTGGGGGCGGCGTTTTGACCGCCCCACTTGCGAACGTCCGCAACTTCGTCACTTCCGAGTGGCCCGGGACGGGGAACTTGCCCCGTCCCGGGCCCTCGTGTCGGCCCGGCCTCAGTGAATCCGTCAGGATGAAGCCTGACCTACAAGTCCTGAATTTACGATTTTTTCATGGGACCTCAAGATCGAACCGGGGTTGACCGGGGTTGACCAGCGGCTAGATTGACGACTTCGTGTCGGGGGTCGGGGATGGGGTTCAGCGGAAGGAGTCGCCCGTGCACGCCGGGATGAGGCGAGCCGTCGGCAACGGCGGCGGAAATGGCGGATCGTGCGACTGGCGATCGCGGCGGCGCTGATGGCCGGACTTGCCGGGACGTTCCACCGCTTTTTCTTCTTCAACAACTTCGGGATCGTCGATGCGGGGCGGCTCTACCGCAGCGCCCAGCCGAAGGGCGACCTTGATGCCACCATCCGAGAGCGGGGCCTGGCCTCGGTCCTGAACCTGCGCGGCGGGTCGCCGAGCGACTGGTGGTATGCGGACGAGGTACGCGACTGCCGCGATCACGATGTCGATTTCTACGACCTGCCCCTCAGCGCCGGGCGGCGGCCGACCCGTCGCGAGCTGCTCGTGCTGCTCGACCTGTTCGAGCGTTGCGAGTACCCACTGCTCGTTCACTGCAAGTCGGGGGCCGACCGGACCGGGCTGGTCTCGGCCGTCTACGCGCTTTCCGTTCTCGGGCGACCTCCCGGCCGCTCTCAGAACGCCTTCTCGATCTGGTACGGCCACGTCCCGTTGTTCGGCCCCGAGCGGCTTCACGAGCCCCTCGACGAATACGCGGCCTGGCTCCAGGCGCGGGCCCTGACCCACACCCCGGAGCGGTTCCGGCGCTGGGTGGAGCGTGACTACCGATCGGGCGACCCGGCCGACGAACCGGACGCGAATGACATCCCCCCCGCCCTCCTCCCCGGTCCCCGCGCCGAGCTTGCCGCGGCGGCCGAGGCGGCGCGCCGGTTCCCGATCGTCGTCGAGCCGCCGTCGTTGATCGAATCGAGTCGGACGGCAGTCAAGGCGCCCTTGCCCGAACCGGCGGTCGCGGGTAACGTGCCGCCGCACGAGGGCCGGGACGGAAGCCGGCCCTGAGATCGCCCACCATCGACGAGTCGAGGCGCCGGCGGGTCGCGGCAACCGCCCACCGCCGGCCGCACGTCGGCACGATCCCCTCGGCTCGACTCGACGGGACCAGGAGCAGGCATGATGCAGACGCGAGGACACGTGGGCCTTGCCGTGACCGTCGCGGCCGGGATGATGCTGGCCGGCTGTGGAAGCCAGGATGAGGACGTCGCCGCCCGTCCGCGT
Source organism: uncultured Isosphaeraceae bacterium (assembly GCA_963779675.1). Taxonomy (GTDB): domain Bacteria; phylum Planctomycetota; class Planctomycetia; order Isosphaerales; family Isosphaeraceae; genus CAVZZM01. The sequence continues at coordinate 29,369 of CAVZZM010000003.1, read as the reverse complement.
GCCGAGACACCGCAGCGACTCGCCTTCGACTTCGACGATCCCGAGTTCACCCGGGATGCCGACTCGCCCGAGACCGACTACGCCGCGACGAAGGCCGGCGAGCGGCTCGACGAGGCCACCGGCGCGGTCGGCGAGACGATCGACAAACTGGCCACGCAGGCCGAAACGCACCTCGACAAACTGGAGTCGCGCCTGTCGGTTTATCCTGACCAGGCCGTCGAGAAGGTGGGCCGGATCGAGAAGTCCATTGACGCCGTCGAGGCGAAGGCCACCGAGAAGGTCGGCGCGATCAACACGACCGCCGAGCAGATCCAGGCCCGCGGCCAGGAGCGAGTCGAGGCGATCCAGCAGGACGCGCAGGGCATCGTCACGGGTGTCCAGCAGCAGGCCGACGACCTGCGCGGACAGGCCGACGACCTGCGCGGGCAGGCCGACGCGACGCTACGCGGGATTCAGGGAGACGCGCAGGCCGTCCGGCAACAGTTCGACACACTGAAGCAACAGGCCGGCGCGGTCATGCAAGATGTCCAGCGGCGGGCCGACACGCTCCCGCAGCAGGCGGGCTCGATCGTCGGTGAGGTCGAGTCGCGCGTCGGCGCGGCGGTCAACGGGCTGCCCCGGCAGGCTGCCGGCACCGCCGATGCGACCGTGGGTGCCTTCGAGCAGCAAGCCGGTCAACACGCCGACCGGGCCGCCGGCCGCGTCGGCAACATCCTCGGCCGCGCGGGAAGGGCACTCGGCACGGCCGGGGCAATCCTCGGCGGCACGGAGACCGGCGGCGCCGCTCATGCTCCCGCCGCCCCGATCCCGGCACCGGTCCCGCTCAACACGCCGATCCAGGCCCCCCAGGAACTCCCGCCCCTCTCCCCGCCGACCACCACGCCCTGACGCCCCGAACTGAGTTGGTGCCTCCGCGAGCCCCGGGTCGAAACGCCGTCGGCGTTCGACTCAGAACGTGTGTGAGATCTGTTTGATTCGGCGTAGGGTGGGTGGAGCGACAGCGGAACCCACCGTTCAGATGTCTGAATCGGTGGGTTCCGCTGTCGCTCCACCCACCCTACAAAAACCTTCTCACACACGTTCTCAGGGCTCGAGTCGCGTTCGCGAGAGAGGTTTTCGGCAGTCGTAGACCTGGGCGAGATCGTCCTCGGTCGTGGGGCCGAAGCCGACCTCGACCTCGAAGCCGGCGTGCTCCAGGATCGCCGAGACGTCGGCGCCGAATTCGGTGAAGACGAGGTATCCGACGTCGCCGCCGGGGTGACGGATGGTCGTGGCCCGGTACTCGATGGAACCGTCGGGACGGACCAACGCGCGGGGGAAGGTCCGGGGGACGCCAGGCATCTGGGGGATCGTGAACAGGTGCCGACCTCCCGGCGCCAGGATGCGGCCGATCTCAGCGAGCGCGGCGTTCGAGGTCCGGGACGTGCTCCAGGGACTCGGACGTCAGGACGAGATCGAAGGACTCATCGGGATAGGTCAGTTGGGTCAGGTTCTCGCAACGGACACCGTGGACGGTCGCTCCGGGCGCCGCGTCCTCAAGAAACTCGGAGTACGCTCAGGCCCGGCAGGCGGGCCAGGACGTCGTGCAGGCCATCGACCCGGTTGATCTCGGCGATGCTCAGGGCGCGGCGCCTCGGGCGACCGGACCCAGGCGCGCACCGAGCGGGCCGGCGTGGGGGGGTCGCCGACCGGGTACCGATCGAGCAAGGCCCGCGCCAGGCGACGGGCCCGCAGCTTCGCGCCGCAGGCGAAGCAGTTGCTCGACTCCTTGCGAGCCAGCGCGTCGGCCACGCGGGGCGACAGGCCCCAGAGTTCTTCCAACTTTGGTGGAACGACCCAGCGCCGGTAGAGCATTGGCCCGAATCGTCCGCAGACATCACACCGCGTGAACCGGCGCCGACGCACAGCGTCGAGGTATTCGCCGACCCGCCACGCCAGCCGGTGACCGCCGTTCCAGAACGGCAACAACGCCCGCTTCAACCCGTCGGGAACCGCCGCCACGAATGTGCCCCGCAGTCCTGGAACCGGGACTCTTCCCGAGGGACGTGCTCATCCCCCGTCCCCTGACTCCCGTTCCCCGTTGAATCCGGTCAGGACAATAGAACAGAACCGAGGACCAATGACCGAGGGCCAATGACCAATGACCGAGAAAAGCGATCGGCAACTGCGAATCTGACCTCGGCCCTGCGAGCCTCGGTGAGGATCAGGAGTCAAGGGGTTGGTCGAGAGGCGCCCTCACTCGCCGGTGGTGCCCCGGTCGGGGCGGGCGTGGACCCACATCGGGCTGCCCCAGGCGATCTGGCCATCCTCCTGGAGGATGCGGACGTAGTACCAGCTCGGGTTGCGGTTGACGTCCTCCTCGTCGGTCCAGGTGAACTCGACCTGCTCGGACTTCGGCTCGGCGGAATAGACGTAGTGGAAATCCTTGATGATGTCCACCCGGTCGATCGGGCCGGTGCCGTGGGCGAAGACCTTGAGGGCCACCGGGCCGTCGGCGTCGAACTCGTCCCCCATCAGGTGGTCGCCGCAGCGGACGTCGAGCACGATGTTGTCGGTCGCGGCGTAACAGTGCCGCTTCGTAGAAGGCGTCGAAGATCGCCTGCCTCGTCGGTTCCTCGGCGATGGCCATGCCGAAGCTGATGTGCGTGGAGACGTGGTCGCTGGACGACTGGAACGCGAGCTTGTACTGCATCGCCAGCGCGTTCCAGACCATGCCGAGGGGCCGCCAGCCGCCGACGGCATCGCCCGGGTCATGCGCCACCCTGGGGGCGCCGAAGTGCTCGTAAGAATTGCGAATACCCTGATAGATCTCGACGAACGGCTCGGCCTTCGGGTCGTTCTGCCGCCAGTCGGTGCCCATGCCGGTGCCGCTGGAGTGCGCGGCGCAGATGCCGCCCAGTTCGTTGAGGTACTTGTAGAGCATCGCGGCGTCGAGGTCGCGGCCGTTCACGTCGGTCATCACGTTGCGATCGTCCACGAGACGGGGGAGGGTCCGGACGCCCCGATAGGGGAACATCACGTTGCGGTGGCCGCCGGGGTAGCTGACGCTGCGCTCATAGGTGAACATCGGGACGAACGCCGGCGGGTTGTGGTACAGGTCGGTGGTCTTCTGGACGAGCCACCAGGTGTACTCCTTGCCGCCGCCGTTGTCGTGGTCGCCGTTGCCGATCCAGTCGAGCCGGCCGGCGTCGAGCGCGTACCGCCACATGTCCTCGAGCATCCCGTCGTTGCCGCCGTCCTGGCTGATCTCGGTATGGCGGTGGAACTCGCCCTTGAGAAGCTGGTAGGTCTTGCCTCCCGCATTGATCCGGTGCCGCCGCACGCGGGCGACGTCCTCGGCTTCGTTCGGGTGCGTCGGCGGGGGCCCTCGGTGTCGATCTCGACCGGGCGCCGGGCTCGGCCTCGGGCTGACCGTTGAAGTCGTCGGCATCGGCCAGGGCGGCGACGAACAGGTCGTTGTTGACCACCCCGGGCGGGGTGCCCGAGTGGGTGTAAAACCGCCGTCGCAGGTCGGGTGGTGAACTTCGAGCTCCCGGTGCAAGCGACCGTCGCCGTTGTAGAAGACCAGCACCCCGGCGTCGGGCGTGGCGACCATCGCCGGGCGATTGTCGAGCAGGCCGTCGCTACGGGGCAGCGGACGGGGCGGTGTCCAGTTCGTGCCGACGAGCGTCGTCGCGTACTCGACCCACACGCCGCCGACAACCATCACCGTGTTGCCTCCCCAGATGGCCTCCTGCCGGTGTCGGAACAGCAAACGGGGCCGCCCGGTATGGTCGAGCGCGATCCGGGGGGCGGAGTTCATCACCCGCTCGCCGAGGTTCGGCGCGTCGGCGATCCCGGTGGAGCTCCTCGGAACCTCTGGCGCGGCACGCCGCAGCGACCGGGTCGCCCGCGTCGAGACGTGTCCCTCCATCGATGCAACGCACCCGAACGGCGCTCCCCTGATACAGCGCGGTGCCGGCCTCGGGGATGTTGCCGAAATCCTTGCCCCAGTTCTCGGTCCGCTCCTCGTAGGCGACCCACACCCGGTTCCGGTTATCGACCGCGATGCTGGGCCGGGCCTCGTACTTCGTCGAGCCGGCCACGGTCACGGTCTTGAACAGGTTCGGCGCGTTCGCGACGCCGATTGACGTGAGTTTCACATCATAATTGCCGGCCTCATAGGTATCGTAGGCGACGAAGATCGCGCCGTCGCCGGGCGCGATGGCCGGCGACCACTCGTTCGCCTCGTCGGTGTTCGAGATCCGGTACGGGACGATCTTGGCGGTGGCCCCGGGCGTCCGGACCGAGGAGGCGTAGATATCGGCCTGGCCCTCGACCCAGCTCTGCCAGGCCATCCAGACGCTGTCACCGTAGGTCGTCAGCACGGCGTGGCAATCGGTGCCAGGCTGTTCGGTCAGGCGGAGCCGGTCGGACCACGTCCCGTTTTCGGGGTCGTAGTATCGCGCGTAGATGTCCCAGTTGCCCTCCACCTGCTCGGACCAGACGACGACCACGCGGCCCTCGCCGTCCCGCTCCACCGCCGGGCGCCAGACGTCGAGGCCGGCCTCGGTCACGTCGATGGTGCGGTCGACCTGGCCCCGGCCCATCTCCATCTTGAAGTGGACGAGCTTGATCTGGTCCCCTCCCCCCTCGGGAACAAACCGCTTCTTGAAGCTCTTGGGGACCTCGGTCAGCGCCTCGGAAACCTCCGTACCGCGGGGCCGGTGCTCGACGTACGCCACCCAGGCCCCGCCTTTGCCGTCGGGAGCGGCGGCGGGGAAGTCCTCCTGGAACTCGTTCGTGGCGATCGGTGCGTAGGGCGGCACGAGCCGGGCTTCGACGCGGCCGTCCAGGGCACTCCTGGGGCTCCCGGATGCCAGATCGGCGAGGGGGATCGTCGCCTTGCCCTGCGCCGTGTCCAGGGTCAGGGCGTCGCCGTCGGGGGCGTTCAGCCGGACGACCACGCCGTTCGGGGTCATCGCCCGCGCCGCGTGTTGCTCGGCCCGCCCTTCTCCTCGTTGCGCGGCCTTCTTCAGGGCCGCCCGCCGCGCGGCGGTGCGGATCGTCAGGCTGGCGGCCTTCCATTCCTCGGGGCCGTTGACGACATCCCCGGCGCGGAACCGCCAGCCCTCGACCCCGGCGACCTGGCCCTGGCCCACCGACACCTTGCCGTCCCAGGGGGTCGGCTCCGCGTCGCCGACGCCCAGCAAGACCCGGACGGTCGTCTCCTTCGTGTCGAGCGGCGCTGGGCGGTCTTGGTGGCCGGCCTGCGCGGCGTCCTGCTCCGCCCGCTGGGGACGAGGCCAGGCCCAGACGGACGAGAGGCCAAGCAACCCGATCACGGCGAAGCCGATGGCGAGGGGCTTGCGCATGGGCGGTTCTCCCGGGTTCGAAGGGGGGATCGCACGAGGGCTGTTCGATTGAGCCCATCCAGGACGATGGAACGTGACGGATAACGGATTCCGGTCGCCCGTTGCGAATCCGTCATCTGCCTGCCATCGGCCCTGTGGGACTCAGGGGGATAGTGGGAACGTACCGGCTCGACGGCGACAAGTCCAGCATTCAGGCGGTCGCCGGGGAGAACTTTCCGTCCCCGATTCCAGGACGCGAACGTCGGCCAGTCGCCCGCCGTCGCCCTGGGTTACGGAGTCTCGGGCGGGGCGGTTGCCGCGGCCGGACCGGCGGACGCGCCGGGCTCGGTGGGGACGGGCACGCCTTCGGGACCGCCGAAGGTCGCCAGGCTGCCATACTTCGCCTTCGGTTGATGGGTTCGGACGAGTTCCACATCGGCGACCCGCCAGGTGTCGTCTGCCGACGCACGCTCGACCCGGAACGTCTGCCGCTCGTTGCGGTCGGGGTAGACCGTCTCGACGACGACCCGCGCGCGGCGTCGGGACCGTCGGCCTGCGGGGCGAACACGGCGCGGCCCTTGCGCGTCGCGGCGGCCTTGCGCAGATCCTCGGCGAAGGCCGCGCGGACCCGTCTCGGCGATCTCGCGTTCAAGCCGGGCACGCAGCCGCCCCGAGAAGGCGTCGAGATAGGCGTCAATGTCGCCGTCGGAGGCGTCGTCCAGCAGCGTGCGAACTCGAGCCTCCGCTCCGGCATACGGATCAGGGGCCTGGAACGGATCGCCCACCGTCGATGCATCGCTCGCCCGTTCCGGCGCTCGATCCATCGGCCGTGCCGGCGATTTCCGTGTTCGACCGCCGCAGCCCCGACCACAGGAGCAACCCCATCACCACCGCCGTCAATAGACCGGCCAGAATGCGTTTCATATCAGAAACAACCTCATTTGCACTCCGATCCATAGGGATCAAGGCGATGACTGGCTTCCGCCCGCGCCTTCCCCGGTGAACAACCCCAGGTCCACCTCCTCGCCCGGCGCGACGACGACCTTGCGGGTGAAGCGGGGCCAGAGCATGGCGAGGCTTTCGAGGTAGAGGCGGCGGCGGGTGGCGTCGGGGGCCTTGCGGGCCTCGGCGAGGACGCTGGCGAAGCGGTCGGCCTCGCCGCGGGCGACCTCGATGGCGCGGTCGTGCGTCGCGGTGGCCTGGTCGGCGATTTCGCGGGCACGGCCGGAGGCGTCGGCCCGGGCGCGGTCCTGGTACTCCTCGGCGGCGGTGACGAGCTGCCGGCGGTCGCTGCGGGCGCGGGCGGCGTCGGCGAAGGCATCGGCGACCGGGGCCTGGCGGGGCGACCCGGCCCAGCCGCACGGCGCGGACGGAGACGCCCAGGCCGAGCCGGTCCGCCTGCTCCTGGATCGCCGCGGCCATCCGGTCGGCGACCTCGGCCCGGCCGGTCGTCAGCACGTCGTCGACGCCCCGGGCGGCCACGGCGCGGGCCAGGGCGGCCTCGGTGGCGCGGGCCAGCGCCGCGTCGGCGCGGGCGGCGGCGAACAGGTAGGCCGTCGGGTCGGCCACGCGGTACTGGAGGGTCGCCTGCGCGGTGACGAGGTTCAGGTCGCCGGTCAGCACCTCGTCGGCGCCGGGGTCGGGCGCCCGGGAGAGCGGCGCGGCCGCCGAACCGGCGGCGCCGACGGTCAGGGTGCGGGTCTGGCCGACCTTCACGCGGTCGAGCCGGTCCAGCCCCCAGGGCAGGCCGAAGTGCAGGCCCGGCGCCCACGGCTCGGCATCGCACGGCACCGAAGCGGCGGACGACGCCGACCTCGTCCTGCTCGACCACCGCGATGCCGGTCGCCACGTACACGATGGCGGCCAGCCCCGAGCGCCAGCGCAAGCGGCCGACCGCCTCATGGCCGGTCCTCCACCGGGCGTGGCGTTGGCGGGGGTTCGCGCGCGTCGTCGGTCGGGCGGCGGGCCATGCCGGGGCTGCCGCGGCCGGTCGGGTGCGTCGGCCGGCAGTTCGACCGACACCGCGGGTCAGCAGCTTCGAGGAACGGGCTGTCGGCCGAGAGGACGAGGGTCGTCCGGTTGTCGAGCGCGGCGCGGTAGGTTTCCAGGGTCTTGAGGAACGCGTAGAAGTCGGGGTCGGCGGCGTGGGCCTCGTTGGCGATGCGGGTGGCCTCGGCCTCCCCCTCGCCGACGGTCCGCGCGGCGTCGGCCTCGGCCTCGGCGACGAGTCCGCGATCGCTCCAGGTCGGCGGCCGAGCGGATCTGTCGGGCCTGGCTCTCCCCCTCGGCCCGCGTGGCGGCGGCGACCCGCTTGCGCTCGGAGCGGATCTGCTCGAAGACCGCCGGGCGGACCTCCTCGGGATAGTTCAGCCGCCGGAGCCGCAGGTCGACGACCTCCAGGCCGTACTCGTCGGCCGGCCTGCTCGCGCAGATCGGCGGCGACCTCGCCCATCATGTGGCCGCAGCGCCGAGTCGTCGCCGACCCGGACGATCTCGGTCAGGTCGTGGCCCGCCCAGCTCGGCGGCGATCACCGAGGCGGCCATGTCCTCCAGCCGCGCCGAGGCGTCGGGCATCGTCCGCACGGTGCGGAGGAACCGGTCCACATCGTCGATCTTCCAGCCGACGTACCAGGCGACTTGCAGGTTCTTCTTGTCCTTCGTCAGCATCTCGCGAGGCGGCGGAGCGTCGACCTGGAGCCGCCTGTCGAACCCTCGACGGCTCTGGTACGGCCACTTGAAATGCAGCCCCGGCTCGGTCAGCAGCCGGACCGGCCTGCCGAACTCGGTGACGTAGACCGCCTCGGCCTGATCGACGATCACCACCGACCGCACCGCCGCGAGGATGGCCAGGACGATCAGGCCGAGCCCGAACACCGAGACCCACCCCCACCCGCGCCGCCGGGGCGGGTCATGGTGATGATGATGGTGGTGGCTGTGATCGTGTTCATGATCATGATCATGATCGTGGTCGTCGTGCTCAGGGCCGCCACCGGGTTCCTGGCCGTGATCGTTGTGAGCGAGGATGCGCATGGGAGAGACTCGCGTTGTCTCGGATTATTCGGTCCAGTCCTCGACCCGCAACCCGGGCACCTTGTGGAAGTCGACGAGGTTGCGAGACAGCAGGGTGGCATCGTGGGCCAGGGCAATGGCGGCAATCTTGAGGTCCATCGTGCCGATGCGGATTCGAGCCTCCCGGAGCCCCTGGAACTCCGCGGCGGCCGTCTCATCGAAGTCGAGGAGATGGAGGTTACGGTAGTGGTCCAACTGGCGATGGAGCCTTCGGTAAACCTCGATCTGCTGGTGGATGGCACGCGAACGTGCAAGCATGGCCATCCAACCTCGAATTTGCTCCTCATAGGAGATGACCGTCGCCATGACCTCTCCCGGCGGATAGACGACCAGCCGAGATTGCAATCGCTGGCCCGGTTGGCTCTCGCTCCGTTCCAGGATGCTGATGTGATCGGTGTCCAGCACGAACATCTCAGCCCTTCTTGACCTTGGGCTTGTCGGACTTCGCCTTCGTGGATTTCGGCCTGGCGGACTTCGGCTTGGTGGACTTCGCCTTCGTGGGTTTGCGACCGGGCCGCTGGGATTCCCGGTACTCGCGTCCGAGCCTCATGGCTTCTTCGTAGGTCGGATCGTCGGCGAATTTCCCAACGATCGCCTGCCAACCCTGTTTCCGGGAAGAAGAGGGTAGCCCTTCCTCCAATCTCGACTTCAATCGAGACACCTCCGCTTCGAGTGCCGCGACGCGCCGCTCCAGATCGTTCGCCGTGGCCATTGTCTTCCTCCTCCGTCCTCGCGTTCGATGTCCACGACAATCATACGGCCTGGAAACGGTCGTTCGTCAATCATCCGGATAGTCCATCATCCCCCCGATCCGACGCGGGGGTCGACAGCAGCGCGCGGTTGAGGCCGAACTGTTCGGGGTCGGCGAGCCAGACCTGGCGGCGGCCCCGGGCGCGGGGGTCGAGGATGAGCTTCGGGCGTCCGGCGAAGTTGTCGGCGAAGGCGGTCCAGAGCAGGCGGAACTCGGTCAGCGCGGGGGATTGGGCATGGGCCTGGACGCGGGCGAGGAAGGCGTCGTGCTCGCCGGTCGGCGCGCGATTCCAGACGGTGCGACTCGGTCGCGGCGGCATCGCGGCGGGCCTGAGCCTCCGCTTTGGCGGCCCATTCCTGTTCGGCGGCGTACCCTTCGGCCTCGTTGCGGTAGCGCTCCACGTCGGAGAGCGCCGCGGCGACGTCCCGGTAGGCCGGCACCACCTCGCGCGGGGGATGGGCGTCGAGGACGCGAACCCGATCGACCGTCACCGGCATTCCGGCCGCGACGAGCCGTCGTGACAGGTCGGCGCGGACCTGGGCCTCGAACGTCTCCCGCCCTCCGACCAGGATGGATTCCAGCGGCGTGCGGCCGATGGTCTCGCGGAACGAGGCCTCGGCCGCCGCCTGCACGGCCGGGTCGCTCGGGCCGGTCGGGTCCAGCGCCTCGACGCCGAACAGCAGATCGACGACGGCCTGCTCGCCGTAGCGGTACTCGACCACGCCGGCCAGTTCGACCAGGCCCTCGTCGCCGGTCAGGAACAACGCGGCGTCGTCCCGACGGGCGCCGTGCGAGGCGTTCCAGGCCACGGCCCCGGTTTCCTCTGTCGGTGATGTGGCCAGCCCGACCCGGGCGACTCGCACACGGTCGGGCTCGACGATCGTCACCCGCTCGGCCGGGGCCGGCATGCGAACATGCAACCCCGGGCCCAGTAACGACCTGTAGCGACCCCAGCGCTGGAGCACGCCCCGCTGGCCAGGCTGGATGACGGTGATTCCCGACCCCAGGTACGCCAGCAACCCGAGCCCCGCCAGGGTGCCGACCACGGCGCGGCGATGGGCCGAAAGCCAGTTTCCGACGACCGACGGGCGGCAGCGTCGGCACGCCACCACGAACCGGCGTCCGGCGCGGACCGCGCCGAACTGTGCGAATCCGTCGGTCCCCAGCAACCGCATGGCGTTCAGGATCACCAGCAGCGAGCCGACCTGGTGCAGAATGGCCGCGCCCACCGGCCCCAGCACTCGCAAACCGGCCAGCAGCACGGCCACGCCGTTGAGCCCGAAGGCGAACAGGATGATCCCTTGCCGGATGATCCGCACCGTGCGGCGGGACAGTTCGATCGCGCCCGGCAGCGGGGCGAGCGGGTCGCCCATCAGGATGATCGAGCCGGCCTCGGCGGCGATGTCGGTGCCGACGCCCCCCAGGGCGATCCCGACGTCCGCCAGCGCCAGCGCCGGGGCGTCGTTGATGCCGTCGCCGATCATGGCGACAACCTTCCCCTCGCGCTGCTTGCGAGCGACCCACTCCGCCTTCTGGGCCGGCGTCAGTTCGGCCTCAACCTGTTTCAGATGAACCGTTTTCGCCACGGCCAGCGCCGGCGCGGGACGGTCGCCGGTGAGGATCGTCTGGTCCTTCAGGCCGAGGTGCTTCAGGTCGTGGAGGACGTCGTGGGCCTCGCGTCGGACGGTGTCGCGGGCGCCGAGCACACCGGCAACCTGCCCGTCGACGGACACCAACAGCGCCGTCTGGCCCGTTTCATCCAGGGCCTTCAGCGCCTGTTCGACCTCGGGGGGCACGTCCACGCCCTGTTCGCGGAACAACCGGGGGTTCCCGACCAGCACGGCACGGCCGTCCACCCGCGCCGAAACACCGGCGCCCGGATGGGCCCGGAAATCGTCGGCGGGGGGCAGGTCGATCTCCCGGCTCCGGGCCTCCCGGACCATCAGGGTGGCGAGCGGGTGTTCGCTCGACTGCTCGGCGGCGGCGGCCAGTCGCAGCAGGGCGTCGGCATCCCAGTCGCCCAGGGCGACCGCGTCGCCCAGTTCGGGACGGCCCTCGGTCAGGGTGCCGGTCTTGTCGAAGGCCAGGCAGTTGACGGCCGCGAGCCGCTCGATCGCCGCGCCCCCTTTGACCAGGACCCCCTGGCGCGCCAGCCGTGCCGTGGCTGCCAGGACGGCGGCCGGCGTGGCCAGGATCAAGGCGCAGGGGCAGGCCACGACGAGCACCGCCAGGGTCGGCATCACGTCGAGCGCCGCCCCGAGCGTTCCGGTACGCGCCAGGCCCCACAGGGCCGAGGCGTTGGTGAGCACGAACACGGCCGCCGCCGCGATGGCCACCGCCGGCAGGAACAGCCGGGCGTAGCGGTCGGCGGTGCGTTCCAGGGGCGACTTGCGGCCTGGCCTCGGCCAGAAGCCGGATGACCTGCCCCAGCGTCGTCCCGGCGCCGACCTTCTCGGCGCGGACCTCCAGGCGACCGAAAGCGTTGATCGTGCCCGTGTAGACCGGCTCGCCCGGTCCCTTGTCCACCGGCAGGCTCTCACCGGTCAGGGCGGACTGGTCGACCGCCGAGCGTCCGCCGACGACCTCGCCGTCGGCCGCGATCCGCTCACCGGGCCGGACGATCAGCAGGTCGCCGACGCCCAGGACGTCGGCCGGCACCTCGACTTCCACGCCATCGCGCACGCACCCGGGCGGTGCGGGGCCGCAGATCGAGCAGCTTCTGGATGGCCCGCTGGGCCCGGCCGAAGGTGTACGCCTCCAGGCATTCGCCGACCAGGGCGATGAAGACGACCTCGGCGGCGACGAAGTACTCGCCCAGCACGGCCGCCGCGACGGTGGCGATGGCCAGGGCGATGTCGGCCCCGATCCGACCCTCCAGCAAGGCCGATAGGGCCAGGTACACCACGCGAGCCCCGCCGATGATCGCCGCCAGCAAGGCCAGCGGCACCCCGAACGGCCGCGCGTAGGCCGGTGCCCAGAACGGTAGCACCAGATGCGCCGCCAGCAACACCCCGACGACCACGGTTGTCCCCACGAGCCGTCGCCGCTCCGCCTCGTGGTCGTGTTGAGGATGGTCGTGATCGTGGTGATGATCGTGCCCGCCCGGATCGACCACGTGGCCGAGGCCCATCTGGGAGGGGTCGTACTCGCGGTGCATGCCTCAACCGATCCTTCTGTCCGGCCTGGACATCAATCCGGTCGTGGGGAAGTTTTCGACGCCACGGGGGGGTCGGGGTGACGAAACGGGCGCTGGGCGCCGTCAGCGCCACCCGTGGTTCCCATCTTGCCGCACAATATCCCGGATCGGAAGCCACCAACAGGGGCGGGGGCAATTCTCGAGTAGGTCCGATGGGCGGTCGCGTTGACCTCGGGTGGGGCGGTTGCCCATCATGGAGGCCCTGTGAGGAGGACAGCGACAGATGATCTCTCGATTTCGCGAGCGGCTTCGCCCGGTCATCAGGTGGGTGGGCGACCTCGACCTGATTGTGATGCTGGCCCTGCTGGTCGCGGTGGTCGCGCTCTGGGGCTTTCTCGCGCTGGCCGATGAGGTGGCCGAGGGGGACACGAAACGGGTTGACGAGGCCGTCATCCTGGCGTTGCGGAACCCCGACGATCCGTCCGACCCGATCGGCTCGCCGTGGGTCGAGGAGGTCTTTCGCGACCTGACGGCGCTCGGCGGGTTCGCGGTCATCGCGCTGGTGGAGGCGGCGGTCGTCGGCTTCCTGTTGCTGCACCGCAAGTATCAGGCGGCGGGCCTGGTGCTCGTCGCGACGTTCGGGGGCATGCTTCTGAGCAACGTGCTGAAGGGGTTCTTCGCGCGGCCCCGCCCCGACCTGGTCTCGCACCTCTCGCACGTCAGCTCGTCGAGCTTCCCGAGCGGGCACTCGATCAACTCGGCGGTGGTTTACCTGACGCTCGCCTCGCTGCTGGACCGGGTGGTTGAGCGCCCCGCCGTCCGGCTCTACATCCTCGCCGTGGCGCTCGTCCTGACCGGCCTGGTCGGGATCAGCCGGGTCTACCTGGGCGTGCATTACCCGACCGACGTGCTGGCCGGCTGGGCGGTCGGCCTGGCCTGGGCGGTCCTGTGCTGGCTGGTCGGCGCTGGCTCCAGCAACGCGGCGCGGTCGAACCGACGATCGAATGATCGACCACGACGACCCCGAGGCGCAACAAAGCGGCCCCCTCCGCCTGTCGGGAATCATCACCCGGAGGCGGTCAGGGGCCTGTCGCCGTCGCGAAACCGCGGGTGCCCGCCCGGTTCAGATCAGACGGCCAGGGCCGGTTCGGAACAGTCGTCGCGTGTGGTCCGGGGCTCCACGTCCTCGATCGTGTCGAGCACGACGGAGGCCACGAGATACCGTAGCGGCACGCTCAGCCGACGCGACTCCTGACGGAGACGCCGGTACAGGTCCGCGGAGAGGGTCACTTCGAGTTCGTTACTGGTATTCATCGCGATCGCCCTTCCGATGGCCTCGATGATCACTCGTTCGTGGGGCCTTGAAATGACCTTGGCCCCGAAGCGCCCGACTGGGCAACTGAACTCAGCATAGGTCACGTCAGGCGTCAAGGAGCACAGTAGCAATCCGCGTACCAAACTATGCCCCGACCGCCTCGATCTTGGGGAACAGCGGGGCGGGCTTCCCCTCCACCAGGTCGGCCGTAACCCGCAGTTCCGGCAGGATGACGGGCATGGCGGCGTCGGCGTAGGAGACGGCGTCCCAGGGGGTCGCCTCGCCGAAGTTGAACGAACGGTAGAACACCCTGGCGGTGGCCGGCAGGAACGGCTTGATCAGGATGGCCACCGACCCGCAGGGCCTCGGCCAGGTTGACCAGCACGTCCTTCGTGGCCTCGCGGTCGGTCTTGATCAGCTTGAACGGCTGGGTCGCCGCGATGTAGCGGTTCGCCGCGTCGAGGACCTCCAGCCAGATCCGCTGGAGGGCGGCCGTGTACTGGAACGTCCCGACCAGACCGCGGAGCTCGTCGACCAGCTTCGGCAGGTCGATCTCGGCCCGCCACCAGGCGGTCGCGTCGACCGTCCGAGCGCCTTCGAGCCGGCCGTCGAAGTACTTGACGCACATCGGTCAGGGTGCGGCTGTAGAGGTTGCCGAGGTTGTTGGCCAGGTCGGCGTTGTAGACCTCGGCGAACCGCTCGAACGAGAACTCGCCGTCGCCGCCGAACGGGCACTGGCTCATGAAGTAGTAGCGGAACGCCTCGGCCGAGAACTTCTGGATGATCTCCATCGGCTCGACGACGTTGCCCAGCGACTTGCTCATCTTCTCGACCGTGCCGCTCGACTCGTTCTTGCGGTAGACGAACCCGTGGGCGAAGACCTGTCTCGGCAGCGGCAACCCGGCCGACATCAGCATCGCCGGCCACAAGGCGCAGTGGAACCGGGTGATGTCCTTGCCGATGACGTGGACGTCCGCCGGCCAGTTGGCCCGGAATCGCTCGTCGTCGGTGCCGTAGCCGATGGCGGTGATGTAGTTCAGCAGGGCGTCGAACCAGACGTAGATCGTCTGCTCCTCGTCGAACGGGACCGGGATTCCCCAGGTGAACCCCTTGCGGCTGATCGAGACGTCCTGGAGGCCGGACTCACCAGGCTTGACGATCTCGTTGCGGCGGCTCTCGGGCTGGATGAACTCGGGGTGGGCCTCGTAGTGGGCGAGCAGGCGGTCGCGGAACGCGGAGAGGCGGAAGAAGTAGTTCTCCTCCTCGACGATCCGCAGCGGCGTGTTCGGGTGGTTCGGGCAGCGCCCGCCGCCGGCCTCGACCTCCTCGATCGTCTTGAACTCGCGGCCGTCGGGGGCGACGGCCTCCTTGGCGGTCTTGAACTCCTCGCAGCCCTCGCAGTACAGGCCCTTGTACGTCGCCTTGTCGATGTCGCCGGCGTCGTAAACCGCCTGGATGAACTGTCCGGCAGCCGACGTGGTGCCGCTCCTCGCTGGTCTGGATGAAGTCGTCGTTGGAGATCTCCAGCGCCTTCCAGACCTCCTGGAACTGCCGGGCCATGTCGTCGACGTAGGCCTTCGGCTCGACGCCCAGTTCGGCGGCCCGCTTGGAGACCTTGATGGTGTTCTCGTCGTTGCCCATCAGGAAGTGGACGGCGCGCGCCTTCCATGCGTCGGAACCGCGCCTGGACGTCGGCGCCGATCTTCTCGAAGGCCGTGCCGATGTGCGGCCGGCTGTTGGGATAGTCGATCGCCGTGGTGAGGAAGATACCGACGCGGATCGTCGCTCATCGCCATCTCTCGTCCGGGCCTGGGGGCCGTCCCTGTCCCTGTCCCTTGTCTCAACCCGCCGCCTCCCCGTCGGACACGACCGTCGCGGGCGGTGTTCATCCCCGACATTTTACCAGAATGACCGGGACATGACCCCATGCCCCCCATTGCGTTAACATAGAGACGTGGCGAACCGAGTCTCGAACGATCAGGAGGCCCGACCATGTCCCAGGCCGAGACCCTGAATCCGACCGAAGCGCTGCCGGAACCCTCGGGCGACGAGCCGCTGTACGAGGTCGTCGATGGCCGTCGAGTGGAGTTGCCGCCGATGGGTGTTCCCGCGAATTTGTTCGGAACAAAATTGAGCTCTCGTCTCGTGGTCCATGTCGAAGCACGCAACCTGGGGCAAGTGGCCGCCGAAACGCTCTTCGTCCTCGACGGGAGCCCATGCTCCGCCGTCGTCCCGATCTGGCTTTCGTCTCGGTCGGATCACTGGCCGCTCGACTGTCCCCATCCCCGAGGCACCGGCCTGGGACGTGATCCCGGACCTGGCCGTCGAGGTCGTCAGCCCAACCGACTCCTTCTACGAGGTCGTGGGCAAGGTCCGCGAATATTTCGACGTCGGTGTTCGGCTGGTCTGGGTGGTCATTCCGAGTGAGCGGCTTATCTACGTCTATACGTCACCAACAACGGTCTCCATTCTCGACACAACGGCGGAACTCGACGGCGGCGCCGTACTGCCCGGACTTCACGTTCCGCTCGACGGCCTGTTCCCGCCCATTGCCGCCCCCTCGTCCCGGGGAGACTGACGCCGCGCTCGATGGCGACGGGCGCACCAGCCGGCGCCGAACAGGGCCAGGGCGATCAGCGCCGAGGATGGCTCGGGAACTTGCGGCGGCTCCGGGTTCTGCGTGCGGGGTCGGACGGGCGGCTCGCACGGTGGCGTGATCGGTGGAAACGTCTGCTGGCGGACCTGCTGGTCGATCTGGAACATCTGGGCGTAGTCCGGATGGAAATAGTCGAACCGGGCCGGGGCCAGGCTGCGACGCCAGCCGAGATAGTCGACATAGGCCCAGTCGGCCATGGTCCCGCTGGCCGTCAGCAGGTTCATCCGCCGCAAGGCCGATGGAACAGCGACCTTTGTCGAGTGAGTTTGCAACGCCCATCGAAAATAGGCTTCGTTCGGGCCGCCCGTGCCCTGCGCAAACACGGGAGCGCGGCTCGGGAACGCCAGGGATTGCACCCGGGCCGTCGGCGTAAGTCGAGCCATCCTGTCTGGATGGGTCGCTCGCAACGCCTGCTGGCGGGCCGCGAAGGCATGTGCCCGCCAGGCCCCACAAGGGGCTGGCCTGCGCCGTCGCGGAGAGGGTGGACGACCCACAACACACCCAGCATCGCCAGCCCGAACACCCGATAGAATCGTCGGCCGCGACGGCCGGAGTTCGCACTCATGAAATCACGTCCGGGAACGAAGGATCGGACCATACGACACAAACGGGCCGGGAACCCATCGCTCGGCACGGCTTGTATCGGTCGCAACGAGGACGCCCCTTGAGCCGCCGACGCGGGTTTCGCCGGAAGTCGAGAGACGCGCCGATCCCTGGAATTGATCCGGAACGGGGTTGACGTCGCGTTCCGGACGACGGTTCGTGGCAACGCTCGTCGGTTGAACCGGGACGGCCCGGGCGGTTATGGTGGGGACCAAACACCCGAAGGATGGACCCCGGCCCGTTACACCGTCTTCAACAGGCGCACGACCGCGAGGATGACAGCATGGCCACCGCGACACAGACCGTCACCCAGACCCAGATGTACATCGATGGCCGCTGGTGCGACGCCGACGACGGGAAGACGCTGGCGGTGATCAACCCGGCCGACGAGTCGACGATCGCCGAGGTCGCCTACGGCGGCCGGGCCGAGGCCGAGCGGGCCATCGACGCGGCGGCCCGCGCACTGCCGGCCTGGCGGGCGCTGTCGGCCTACGACCGCGCGAAGATCCTCAAGAAGACCGCCGAGCTGATGCGCGAGCGGGCCGACGCGATCGCCCGCACGCTCACCCTGGAGCAGGGCAAGCCGCTGCCCGAGGCCAAGGGCGAGGTCCTGCACACCGCCGACACCTTCGAGTGGTTCGCCGAGGAGGGCAAGCGGGCCTACGGCCGGATCATCCCGCCGACGACGATGAACCGGCGGCACTACGCGATCAAGCACCCGGTCGGCGTCGTCGGCACGATCACCCCCTGGAACTTCCCGGCATCGCTGCCCAGCCGCAAGATCGCCCCGGCGCTGGCCGTCGGCTGCACGGTCGTCAGCCGACCGGCCGAGCAGACCCCGCTGACCCTGATCGGCATGTTCGAGTGCCTGGACGACGCCGGCGTGCCCCCCGGCGTGGCCAACCTGGTGATGGGCGAGCCCCGCGAGATCGCCGACGCCTTCTTCGAGCGGCCCGAGGTCCGCAAGATCAGCTTCACCGGCTCGACCGAGGTCGGCAAGGAGCTGATCCGCCGCTCGGCCGACCAGGTCAAGCGGCTCAGCCTGGAACTTGGCGGCCACGCCCCGCTGATCGTCTTCCCCGACGCCGACGTCGAGCAGGTCGCCAAGCTGGCCGTCATCGGCAAGTTCCGCAACAACGGCCAGGTCTGCATCGCCCCGTCGCGGTTCTACGTCCACGAGTCGCTCAGCAAGGACTTCACCGAGGCCGCCGTCGAGCTGGCGAAGGGCCTCAAGATCGGCAACGGCTGGGAAGACGGCGTGCAGGTCGGCCCGATGTTCGAGCAGAAGGCGCTGGACAAGGCCACAGCGCTGATCGACGACGCCCGCTCCCGAGGCGCGAAGATCCTGACCGGCGGCGGCCGGTCGTCCCGGTTCGACAAGGGCTACTTCTTCGAGCCGACCGTCCTCCGCGAGGTCGACGGCCAGATGAAGCTCATGACCGAGGAGCCGTTCGCCCCGGTCATGCCGCTGCTCGACTTCTCCAAGCTCGACGACGTGATCGCCGCCGCCAACAACACCCCCTACGGCCTGGCCGCGTACGTCTTCACCAACGACCTGACCGTCGCCACGCGGATGGCCGAGGGCCTCGAGGCCGGCATCATCGGCATCAACGACCCCGTCCCCGCCACCCCGCAATGCCCCTTCGGCGGCATGAAGGAATCCGGCATGGGCCGCGAGCTGGGCATCGAGGGCCTCGACGCCTACCTCGAAACCAAGTACGTCTCGGTCGGCCTGCGCGAGTCGTGACGTCCCCACCCGCCCCGACGTGGCCGGTCGGTCTCCACATCCAGGACGACCACCGGCCTGGTCGGTTAAGCCTGTTGTCGGGCGGAGGTCGAAGCCCAGCGGAGGCCTTCTGATTCGAACATCGGGCCGACCTGCACCCCCTCTTCCCAGCCGGGGCCGATCTTGAGACCCTTCACGAGTTCGGATCGCGGCGCTCGATGGGAGCATGGGCAGCTCCCGCGGCACGAAGCGTCGCGTACACCGCGTCGAAGGCGGGCTTCGGCCTGCGATGGCGATCGAAGAGCAACGGGTGATTGACGCGATGCCAGGGGAAATCGTTGAGCCAGCTCTCGCCGTCGTGCAGGTTCCAGAACGAGACCCGCTCGATGATGTCGCTGTATTCCTCGAACAGCCGAAACAGCGCCGCGTACTGATCGGCCTGCTGCGTCGCGATGGCCTCTGGCAGGCCATCGCTGTAGGGGTCGTACCTGGAGAGCTCTTCGCGGTACTTGCCGTCCTCGGCCCACCAGCGACTCCGCGGGACCACGTCGATATCCAGCTCGGAGACGACGACCTTGATCCCCAGCGTCCGCAGGGCGTCGAACGTCTCCCGGAGCTGCGGGATCAAATCCTCGCCCAGCTCGAAGTGGCCCTGCATCCCGTAGGCGTCCACGGAAGCGCCCTTCTTCCTCAATTGGCTGAGCAACTCGATCACCTTCCTTCGCTTGTCGGGATGGTGATCGTTGTAGTCGTTGTAGATGAGCAGGGCGTCCGGGTCCTTGGCCCGCGCGGTCTTGAAGGCCGTGACGATGAAGTCGATGCCGGTGACGCGCGAATAGACCGAATCGCGCAGAAGGTCGTCGCCGCTGTCCGCGACGGCCTCGTTCACCACGTCCCACATGGTCGCGACGTCCGCGTAGCGTCCGACGACGGTCGACACGTGGGCCTCGATGCGGCGCAACAGCGTCTCGCGCGACACCGGCTCGCCGTTTTCCCGCTTCATCCACTCGTCGGTGCGGTCGTCCTTGGCCCATACGAGGCAGTGGCCCACGACCTCGAACTTGTTGCCGCGGGCGAACTCGGCGAAGCGATCGGCGGCGTCGAAGTTCCACCTATCCTCGGCCGGGTGGATGCTCTGCGGCTTCATGCAGTTCTCAGGCGTGAGGATTTGGAAGTGTTGCCGGATCAACGCCACGTCTTCCGGCTGCTCCAGGACACGCGAGCCGATCCCGACCCCCATCTTGAAGCGGTCGCCCGCGGCCTCCTTCAGTGACCGGCGATCGGGCTGTGCCTTCGCGGGATCGTCCCGCTGCTTATCATCCCGCCACCGAGCCTCCGCCCACCGGATGAAGTGTTCGACGTTGGGGCCGTCGGTATGGCCACCGTCGTGCTGGCGCCACGCGAGCGCGCCGTCGAGCAGGCCCTCGTTGACGCCCGGCATCGGCTCGACCAGGTAGTCATCGCTCCGGCCCAGGTCGCGCGCACCCAGCAGGCGGAAGACCGGCTGGGCGGCGATCGCCGCCATGAAGCTGCCCCGGTGGTCGAGCCAATGGGCATCGCCCCGTTCCGGGATGCCGTGGCTGATGAAGACCAGGCGCGGGGCGCACAGGGCCAGCGTCATGTGCGAGTCGACCGGAAGGTCGTCGGCGGTCTTGCGGCCGAAGGCCGACTCCTCGGCCGAGTATTTCAGGTAATTCCCCGCCATCCAGTGATAGCCGCCCGTCGTGGCGAGGTTCTCGAGGTTCTCGCCGAAATCGCGGCGGAAGAGCTTGGTGCCGCCCGCGCCGGACGAGGCGATCAGCCCCATGGTGAATCGCTGGTCGAAGGCCATCGTCACCAGGGCGGCCTTGCCGTAGCGCGAGACCCCGGCGATGCCGACCCGCTTCGCGTCGACTTCAGGCACCGTCTCCAGGTAGTCGAGTCCCCGAGACGCCCCCCAGGCCCACGCCCGCAGCGCCCCCCACTGGTCGGGCGTGCGCGGCTGGCCGTGGTTAGTGAGGCCGATGATCCCGCGCGTCAGGCCGGCCCCCGTCGGCTTCGCGTCCGGATCGGCGCCGGGGCCGAATCGCCTCGGCTGCCACCCGCCCGAGTCGTCCTGGACGGTCGCGGGATTCAGCGTCACGCAACCCCAGCCGGCCTCGATGAGCGTGTCTTCCTTGGACGGGGGCCGCGGGCCGCCGCCCGGGCCTCGGGGGCCGAACGGCGACGGCTCGAACGGCGTCCACCCGAAGCTCATCAGCACCGGCACCGGTCCGTCGGCCTTCTTGGGCAACGTCAGGGACATGGAAATCTTGACTTCGATCTGCGGACAGGCCGAGTTGTCCGCCACGCCGACAATGTGCCTGCGGATGGCCGGCTTGCCGCCCGCCTCGATCTCCTGGGTCTCGCGGACCTCCCACCGGACCTTGGGGACGTTCTCCGGGGCCCGGCCATAGACCTCTCGCTCCAGCAGCTCGACGATTTCCGGTCGTCGCTCATCCCACCATTGTTCGGGGGTTGTAACCTCCTGGCCCTCCTTCGTGCGGAGGAGCTCCGGCAGCTTCGGGTAGGGGTTGGCTTTTGACTCGTCGTAGTTCGCTGGGTTCGGCGAGTCGGGATTGCTGTCCCGGCCGGGGCGGAGTCTCGTGATGCCCAACTGGTCGAGCATGTTCTGACGATCTTGCGCCGTCGTGAACACGACCGGGCCCTTATCCCGAGGCGTCCCCGGCGCGTCCCCACCGTCCTGCGCCGCACTGTGGCTCGAGGCGATCGACGCGAGCCCCAGGAAGGCCACCGCAAAGTAGAGTGCTCGAACCATAAGAACCTCGATTCGAAGCGGAGAGCATCGGGCGCGGCAGCGAATAGGAAAGGTGACCGCTCCCTGATGGACGGCCCCGCCGCGCCGGGAAGCGGATGAGGGCCGATCCGTGATGTGTCGTGCCACTTTCCAGCAGCGTACCTCCGCGTCCGGGGAGTATCCAGACCATGCTCGCCAGAGTGACGTCCGTTTCAGCCTGCGTCGAGGCCGCCCGCAAGCGGAAGGCGGAATTCCCTCGACCCGCGCAACAAAACGGGCCGGGGCTGAGGCCCCGGCCCATTCATTCACTACTATTCGTGTCAATTTGTCGCTCAGGCCGGTTGCCACTGGCCCTGAACTTCCTTGTGATCCTTGTTCAGGTGGACGTGGTCGTGGACCTTCGCCACCCATGACAGCGGGATGCGGTGGTGCTGCCCGTCCGGGCTGTCGTGCTTCGTCAGCTTGATCGAGTCGCCCTCGACATGGTCAACCTTGCCGATCTTCGTGCCGCAGGAGGCGTAGACCTCCATGTGCTCGCGGACATCTGCGGGCGACCCGACGGCGCCGGTGCTCTCGGCCAGCGACGCTCCAGTCTTGTTCGGATGCTCGGTGCTCATGGCGTCCTCCCATCTGTATTGGGTCGTTTCGATCGTGGCGGTCAGCTAGACACCGTGCAAAGGCGGTGCCCAACGGCACCCGATGGGAGGCGAGGACCTCACGTCCGCCCCGCCAGCGGCGTGCCAACCGGGGATCATCTCGCATTTGCTGCCCGCGATCGTCGCGTTGAAGTGGTGGTTGCTCTCGTCAATCATGACGGAGACGTAGTCAGCCCGACTTTTCCGGTGCTTGAAGATCCTGAGAGGCGGGCAGATCGAGGAGACGCCACCGAGGTGGGCGTCGAACCACTCAGTCCCGCATCAGCTTCGCCGGCAAGCCCAACCGCAATCCGGCCGCAGTCCCACTTCCAATTTGCCCCCATTTTCTGGGGGCGCATGAAAAAAGGGCTCACGCCTTATCGACGTAAGCCCTTTCCCCATAGTGCCGAAGAGAGGACTTGAACCTCCACGGGCATGGTTAGCCCACTAGGACCTGAACCTAGTGAGGCGGCCGTGGAGGCGCGTGGTGCTTGCAGGGGAGATACGCCGTAAGTGCTTTTAAGTTTCAAAGAACCGCCGAAAGCCGTGTCGCCCCTGCATCGTACCGATGGGGGCTTAGCGTGGCCAGTGCTGCCCCCGTTTTGCCCCCGGCTATATTCTCGAAATATCTATGGATCAGCTCCGACGTCCGCCCATAGTGACGCCGCAACCCCGCACGCTCGACGAACCAGGCATCGGTGTGCTGATGCGGACAAGGGGTCGGGGCTCTTCTCAACTCCGGGACTTGCGATCCTTCTTGGAGTTTGGGTCCACGAGCGGTGTGAACTCCGACGGGACGATGACTCCCGCCATGGATCGGTTGCCGCCATGGTCGTCCCCGACGTCGTGGTTGACGTCGCCAGGGTCACTGCCGTGAAGATCGTGGCCACCGGCCACGTCGTCGGAGCCTAGGCCGCCGTCCAAGCGATTGCGCCCTTGGTGGTCGTCGAGGTGATCGTTGCCGTCGTCACCGAAAAGAGAGTCGTTTCCGGAGCCTCCGAGCAAGGAATCATCACCGGCGTCGCCGTGGAGCCTGTCATCCCCCGACTCGCCCGCGAGGGAGTCCTTGCCGTCGTCGCCCGAGAGCGAATCCTTGCCCGAGCCACCGCGCACAAAGTCGTCGCCGGCCCCGCCGTGGATGATGTCGTTGCCCTCATTCCCGTTGAGATCGTCGGCTCCGCCGCCGCCGATCAGCACGTCGTTACCGCGTCCGCCGGACGCGGTGACCGGGACGCCCGTGGTGTTCGTGAAGCGGTCGTTGCCCGCGCCGCCATCGAACACGATCCGGTCGACGGTCCCGGACGCGAAGCCGGTCTTCGCGCCCCGTTGGCTCCGGCCGTCGAGCTCGACCTGGCCGTTGCGTTCGACGACCGTCACGTTGTCGTTGCCGCCGTTGCCGCGAATGGTCAGCACTCCAGCGGTGAGGCTGGTCGTGAAACTCAGGAGCTTGCGGTCTTCCATCCGATCGAACATCGGGAGTCGATTGCGATTCGTTCTGCG
Source organism: uncultured Isosphaeraceae bacterium (assembly GCA_963779675.1). GTDB lineage: Bacteria > Planctomycetota > Planctomycetia > Isosphaerales > Isosphaeraceae > CAVZZM01. The sequence goes on along the minus strand of CAVZZM010000003.1, from coordinate 5,869 downwards.
AGTCATGGTGCGTATCTCAATTCGAGAGGAGAGTAGATCGCCCTCGAGGGAGCCGAGGGCGAATCGGGGACTTCGGGCACTCAGCCTGGTTTTTCCCTTGTATTGTGCGAGCTTTTGAGTCGACGTCACTCGATCTGCTGGGGCCGGGAACTCGCCGCTTTCCGGCGATGAAGCAAGGCGCCGATGCAAAGATGATCGCACCAAGTCCAGCACTGACGATCGACGCGGGCTCCGGCACAGCGTTGGATGCGATGTGGATCGGAACGTCATTGAAACGAAAGGCCAGCGAAGGCGGAAGGCCGCCTGTAGCGGGGATCGGTCCATCGAAGAACGTGAACGAGCTACTGACCAGCGTCAGGTAGAAGAGATCGCCCGGCTGCGGTGGCGACCCCGTCAAGGCCGTGACATCCAAGTTAAGAAGCAACTTGGGGGAAAGGGGATTCGCGAGCGGGACGGTCACGCCCAGGCCCGATAACGTGCCGTCGCCTCCAATGTACGTGTCGTACGTATTTGCGACGGTCGAGACGAAACCGGAGGGGGGACCGTCGATCTCGGACGTGCTGTCGCCATGAAAAATGTAGGAGAGGCTCCGAGTTGGGCGTCGGTCGGAGGGTTCACGAACGAGATGTAGCGACCATTCGAGGATGTCAATCGGAACTCGACCCCGAACGAATCGAGCACGTCCGTCCCGTTGTCGCTGGCGATGGTGACCGCGATCCGCCCGGTGCTGCCAGGCCCGCTTGGCGTGAGGATCAGGGGCTCTGTGGAGAGGATCAAGTCACCACGGGCGACCGTGGATGATAAGAGTAGGGCGAATCCGAAAGCAGAGTGGGGCCAGCCCGCAGCGAAGCGAGTGCATGGAACGTCTCCGGATTCGTGTCGTGGATCTGTGTGAAGGAGCCGAGCCGGAAATGGTTCGACTCCTTCACGGAATTAATCAGACTTAATCGACTTGTGATGTATTAGCCATCGAGGCGGAGCGAAGCCTTGAGACGCCGTCCTCGCTGTCGGATCGCGATCGTTCGGTCTTGTGCGTTGACGATGCCGTCCCCCGTGACGTCAGCGTTGAGATTGATCCCGATCTGGCCGTAGGCGGCGAGGATCAAGTTGGAATCAGTCTTGATCCACGACCCGGTCGCCGCTGACGTCGCCGAAGAGCCGATAGAAGGCGCGGGTTGCGTCGGGGATGCCGTCGCCGTCCTGGTCGATATTCAGGACGTAGTATCCATCTCCCTGGCTGGTCAGCCTGTTGCCGCCGATCCCGTTGATCCCGAAGTCGAGGCCGACGGTGTTCCCGGTGGCCAAAGCACGCCCGGGGCCAGCGGTACGGCGACGCCGTAGTCGCCGTTCAGGTCGTAGCGGGTCAGGCCGATGCGTCCCCCTTGATGAGCGACCCCAGGCCGTTGTTGTCCTCGAAGAGCAGGTCGATGTAGCGGATGAAAGACCGCTGGGTCGCATGTCCCTGAACGTTGAAGCCGGTAATCTCGTTGACGTTGACGACGGTGATCGTGAACGTCCGATCGAAGGTCAGGCCGCCCTGGTCGGTAACCCGCAGACGAACGCTATAGCTCGACTTCGCTTCGAAGTTGAAGGAAGCGGCCGTGAGGAGTTGATCGCCGACGACGGAGAACGACGCGTTGTCGGTGGCACCCGTCGCCGGTGACGAGGCCGTAAGTGAAGATCGCACCCGCGTCGGGGTCAGCCGCCGACAACGTGCCGACCACGGTCCCTGACGGCTGATTCTCCAGACGGAAGTATTCGAGAGGGCCAACGACGTCGGCGATTCTTCGACGTTCGTCACGGTGATCGTGAACGGCTGATCGAAGGTCAGGCCGCCCTGGTCGGTAACCCGCAGACGAACGCTATAGCTCGACTTCGCCTCGAAGTTGAAGGAAGCGGTCGGTGACAATTTGTCGCCGACGACGGAGAACGATGCGTTGTCCGTGGACCCGGTTCCGCCGACCAGGCTGTAGGTGAACGTCTCACCCGCGTCGGGGTCGGTCGCCGACAACGTACCGACCACGGTCCCCGAAGGCAGGTTCTCGGGCACGGATGCGTTCGAGAGTGCCAGGGCCGTGGGCGCTGAGTTCGTCGCCAGCCGACTCCCGAAATCGACGTTGCTGGTGATTTCTCCCTCGGCAAGATCCTCGAACTCGTACCCATTGCCGGGAATCGGGGTTCCCAGAACGACGGGGATCGAACCGAGCACGACGTTGGTTCCGGCACGAACGAACTGGAGGTCGAAGCGGCTCGGGATGCCATCGCCGACGAACTCGATATCGAAGGTCGCAGTCTGTCCTGATCCGATCCCGGCCCGAACTCCGGTGTGATTGATGATCCTCACGCGAGGGTCGGAGGCCTGGACGGTGATATCGACCGCGACGTTCGTCACGGCGTTCTGGATGGCGTTGGCCACGCCGTTCGCGACACTACTGGCAAACCCGGAGGAGATCTGGAAGTAGAGCGGATCTCCCGGGGCGATCGGGTTAGGAGTTCCGTTGGCGATGGAGGTCGTCGAACGGTTGACCGCGCCCGTCAGCTTGGAGAGGGCTTCGAGGCCTTGCCGCGGGTCGACGTTCGTCTGGACATTGGTCCCGAGGCCGATGACCAGCGCTCCAAGGGCGTTCAGCCCGGTGATCGGTCTCCTGGATGCCCGCCCCGTAGTTGAAGGGCGTCGTCGGACGCGAGGTCTGGGTCAAGGCGCTGACGGGCAACGTGACTCCGCCGACCCCGACGATCGACGTTTCGCCCTTGGGCTGGTAGGCGAAGCCCGATGTCGGTGGCGGTGAGGATGATCGGCAAGGCCCCGGCACGGAACCCCGCGCCTCCGACTGTGCCGGCCGCCGGCAGCACGGAGCCGCTGGCATCGGCCGTGAAGGAGGCGAACGAAGGCACGTCGCCGCTCGCTCCAGGACTCAACTGGGTGGAGACCAGTCCCGCCGCGCCGCTGTCCAGCACCGATCCGTTGTTGTTGCCGTCGAAGCCCCGACCGGTCACGAGCTGGTAGAGGCGCCTCGATGTCGGTTTCGGGCTCGTCGCCGCCGTAGCCCGGGGTCGTGCGATTGAGGGCCGCCTGGATCGAGGTCATGTATCCGGCGGTGCTGGCGGCCACGATCGGCTGGTTGAGGACGAACGGGCGGCCGGTGCTGTACTCGTAGGCGAAGTTGGCGTATTCCTCGAAGCGGCCGACGCCGAAGCCAAGGTCGATTCCCGGCAGGGAGGCCTGGAGCTGAGCGATGATCGCGGGGAACGCGGCGCGAACGATCGGGCTGTTGTTGGTGAAGCTGCCCGTGTCGTCGAACAACAAGAAGACGTCCACCAGGTTGGTGAGCGATCCTGTGTTCGGAAGCGTGATGCTCACGGTCTGGCGATAGGTCGCTCCCGCGGCCAGTGAAGTGGTGATGCTCCTGGGCGTGACGTTCCCCACGGCGGGGTTGCTGGTTCCCTGCGGCCAGAGGACTCCGCCGGTGGTCTGGGGATAGGTGCGACCGTAGCCGGGTCGCACGACCTCTCGGACCACGTAGCCGCCGGACGCCAGTCCCGAGAACGAGTACGATCCGTCGGCCTCCGTGATGGCGGTTGGTTCGCCGGCATCCAGGACATCGTTGCGGTTCAGGTCGACGAAGACGGTCGCGCCAACGATGGCGGGTTCGCCCGGTCTTGCACATGGTCCCCGTTGAGGTCCTCGAAGTCTACGCCGTGGACCTCGGTGGGGCGGTAGACCGCGGCCGTGTTCACATTCAGGCGGGCTTCGCCGGCACCAAGCGAGAAGGAGTGAACGAGCTCGGTCGTGGGAGTCGCGCTCAGGATCGCCGGAAGGAGCACACGGACGGTGTAGTTGCCCGGGCTGAGGTGGGTGAAGCTGTACGTCCCGGCTTCATCGACGGCGGGGGTGTAGAACTGGTCGGCCGAGGAGAGAGACCGCGGCTCCGCCGGGTCCAGTGACCCGTTGTCGTTGAGATCGAGATAGACCGTCACGCCGGCCATGCCCAGCTCGCCGGCTTGTTGCGTCCCGTCCTTATTCGTGTCGGCGAAGACGATTCCCGCGATGCTCGAGTCCGTTGGCCCCTGATTTCCGAAGTCCAGACCGGTCGCGTTCTCACCGTTCGTGAGCGAGATCGAGTGGAGCCGTGACGTGGGGGCCGTGGCTCGCCAGCCGGCGATCGCGACCTCCACGACGCTCACGGTTCCGGGCGAGCACGTTCGCCAGGAGGTACGACCCGTCGCTCGCGGAGGTCGTCTTCGTGTCGGTCCCGTCGAAGACTCCGTTCCCGTTGAGATCGAGGAAAACCGTCCAGCCGGACAAGCCTGGGTCCGTGAACGAGCCCGTCCCGGAGACGTCTGCGCACCCCGTTCCCGTTCAGGTCGTTCCAGACGAACCCGGCGATCGAGCCTGGGATGATCGTCGAGAGGTTGAAGTTCGCGAAGTCGGCGCCGGGCGACTCGATTCCGGAATGAACCGTGACCGTTCAGTTATCGCTGAAGTTCTTGGTGACCTCCCAGCCCGTCGGGACGATCTCGCGAACCTCGTAGTCTCCCACCTGGAGATCACCAAACAAGTAACCGCCGTTGACGTCGGTGAGTGCGGATGGCTCGCCCGCGTCCAGAAGCACGGTTGCGATTCAAGTCGACGAAGACGGTCCAGTTTTCCAGGCCCGGGTCGGTGAAATCACCCGCCACGTTCTTGTCCCGAATCCCGTTTCGATTCAGGTCGCTCCAGACCGTTCCCCGGATCGAGCCGTTCAGGACCGTGAAATTGGCGAAGTCACCCGCGACCGAATTCTCGCCGGCGAAAACGTCCACGGTCTGGACGATGTCAAACCCGGGCGAGGCATACCATTTCGCGGGCAGCACCTCGGTGATCTCGTAGCTCGTGTCCCCGGCGAGGCTAGGGAACGTGTACTCGCCGTTGGCGTTCGTCACGGTCGAAGGCTCGCCAGGGTCCAGCGAACCGTTCTCATCCAGGTCGGCGAAGACGGTCCATCCCTCCAGGCCGGGTTCCAGGAATGCCCCGGTGGTCGGATCGGTCGCCCGGACTCCGTCGTTGTTCAGGTCGTTCCAGATCACACCCGAGATCGAGCCGCTCACCATGCTGAAGTTGCCGAAGTCCTGAGTGGACTCAGTCACGGCGAAGACCGTGACATCCATCACGGGGTCAAAGCCAATGTGACCTCCCAGCCGTCGGGGAGAACCTCTCCGACCTTGTAGTCGCCGGCCGCCAGCCCCGTGAACGAATACATGTCCATTCGCGTCCGTGAGCGTCGTCGGCTCTCCAGGATCGAGGGCGTCGTTCGTGTTCAGGTCGACGAAGACCGTCCACCCCTCCAGGCCCGGGTCGGTAAACGCTCCCGTGACTGGGTCGGTGGCTCGGATCCCATCCTGGTTCACGTCGTTCCAGATCGTCCCGACGATGTCCCCACCACCGAAGTTGAAGAAGTCGGTCGTGCTCTCCCTGTTGAGGAGGACCGTCACATCCTTGGACTCAGGCACCGTCGGGTGTCCAACGACTCTGCACCACCTCCGTGACTCGATAAGTGCCGGGTTGCAGGTGATCGAACTGGAAAAAGCCGTCCTTGTCCGTGACCACCGAAGGTTCGAGGACTCCCTCTGAGTCCGTGTTCAGGCTGCCGCTGTGGTCAAGATCAAGGTAGACGGTCCAACCTTGGATGCCATTCTCTCCCGGTGTCAGCGCCCATTCGCATCGAGATCGTCGAAGACCGTCCCGCTGAGCAAGGTGTCCTTCGTGCCGCTCAACACATAGCCCACAGTCGGCCAACTGAGGACGAGTCGTTGTTCGAGCGATTCGAGGCCCAAATTGCAATGGCGTCGCGCCCTCGAGGCTTCCGCGACGTGGCTCGCTTGTTCAGTT
>CAVZZM010000002.1:0-202819 GCA_963779675.1 uncultured Isosphaeraceae bacterium | reverse complement strand
CGATTCGCCCGACTCGAGTTGTTCGCTGTCCACGAGGATCGTCTTGGGCGGGTGCGCTCCATCGGCCATCCTCGACGTCGCTGAACAACGATAGCTCGCCGGGGACCGGGACGGTCGAATCATCGGCCAGCGTCTTTTCCCAACCGGCGATGTAGTCGAAGACGAGCTTCGAGACGTTGGTGTTGTTGCAGACCACGATGAAGACGGGCGGGTGAGCCCCTTGGCCTTCGCCTCTGCGCTCTGGTCCCAGAGGCGGTAGACGTCTCGTAGTTGCCATAGAGGCTGTGGATGGCCCCCTGTAGCTCGACGGGGAGCTTGGGCGGCCCGCCACCGACGGCCTCGGTCTTCCGGCCCTTGCGAGGGAGATCCTCCCGGATGCGGAGCCAGAGCCCGCGATAAGTGGGGCCGTCGCCCTGCATCGAGTCGTCGGACACCGGGACGCGGGGCACCTTACGACGCCCGACTCGATGGCGTCGATGAGCGAGAAGTCGGAGACGACCCACGGAAACAGCGTCCCTCTCGGGGTAGCTCCGATCCCTTCGAAGAAGAAGGGGGTGGCGGAGAGGTCGTAGATGACCCGGATGCCGAGCTTCGCCTTGATGGCTTCGAGGCCCGAGATCCACATCCGGGCTTCCTCGTTGCGCTGCTCGGCCTCGACCCGATCGTCTCCCTTGAGCTTCTCGTCAACCCCGTCGGGCTTGCGGCGGTAGCAGTGGTGGGCCTCGTCGTTGAGGACCACGATGTTCTTCTTGGGCCGAGTTCCCGGCAGACCCGGTCGACCATCTGCGCGGGCGTCTCGGTGAAGGCGCCCGGCTGGCCGTTCGCCAGGATGGCCTTGGTGAGGCGGGCCGCATCGCCCCGCTCGCGGAGCTTGAAGGTGTGGCGGTTGACGATCAGGATCTTCGCCCGGCCGAGTTGCTCCATCATCTCGGAGGGGAGCAGGTCGTGCTGGCGGTAGTAGTTGTCGGGGTCGTTCGGCAAGAGGACGCGGAGACGGTCCCGGATGGTGATGCCGGGGGTGACGATCAGGAAGGTGTCGGAGAATCGGGGGTCTTTCGAGTCGGCCAGCTTGTTCAGGGCGTGCCAGGCGATGAGCATGCCCATGACGACCGTTTTCCCGCTGCCCGTCGCCATCTTCAGGGCGAGGCGGAAGAGGCCGGGATTGGAGAGGTCGTTGGCCTCCCGGATCTCGTTCTCGATCCAGGCATCGCCGCGCTTCCGGGCCGCCTCGGTGATGTAGATGGCCGTCTCGACCGCCTCGACCTGGCAGAAGAAGAGCTTCTTCTCGCGTTCGGGTTCGTTCCAGTACTGGAGCAACCGGGCGGTGGTCCGGGTGACATCGGGATACCCGGCGTCTCTCCACATCCCGACCCGCTGCCGGATGCGGTTGACGACCTTGTTTTCCTCGATGCGGTCCTTCGTCCATTCCGTATCGAAGCTGGAGTTGCTTGCCCTTCTTGCGCGGCTGGGGGATCGGGATAAAATAGGAGCTGACCCGCCGGCCTTCGATGATTTCGTTGGTGATCCCCTCATCATCGAAGCGGAAGTGCCGAGTCGGCTCGACGAAAGGCGAGTTCAGGATTGGGTTTTCGATGACGACTTGAGCCATGAGGGCTGGCTCCCTATCCTTCGGGAAGCAGCATGCACACGCGCAAGGCGGGCCACGGTGTACCTTAACCGCGGGATGGTCATCCTCAACCGTCCGGGGGTCAGGGTTTCACCGCGCAATGGCCGCCCTATCGGTACACGCTTGTGGCCGACTCCACACTTTCCACCCGTGAGGATGGAACATGAAGGATGCGGCGGAACTCTGGATAGCTCAAGCTATCGAGGTCGTCAACGATCCGGGTCGCCTTCACGATCCGGAATACACGGGGACCGATGATGGCCGGTTCTCCCCGAAGCAACTGGAGAGGACTCGCCTCTACGTCCGCGACGGGGAGAGCCGGGTTCAGGCGTGCCTGAACAAAGACAACACGAAGATGGGCCGGCGAAGCCACGAGGCGATCACGGGGACCGCCAACGATGCCCTCCCGATCGCCGAGTTCGAGCAACCCTGGCACCTGTGGTGCCGCGCCTGTCACGAGGAAGCGAGCCGAGTGGAGATCCGGCCCGGCGTTCCACGGAGACGGGAGGGCTGATTGCTGTCGGGGCAGTCGTCAGGATGGGTCAACGAAATGCACCAGCTTGCTCGACTCGAGATTATCGAGCGGCGGGCCTCCCGCGGCGGGCCCTCAGGTTTACTCTGCGATCTCGACGCCTACTTCCCGGAAGCGCGGTGAGGGACGGGGCTGATGTCACCGCGGCGGCGCAGATCTTCGGACGAAGCGAACGGTTGCCTCGGGGCATTGATCATCGGGGCCATCCTCGCCTACTGGAGCCCCAAGATTGCTGCGGTCGTCGGGGGCTTGCTCATCCTTGGTGGTCTTGCCTCGCTCGGACAGAAGAGGAAGCGGGGAGAGCCGAGCGGTTGCGCTGTGGCCGTTTTCGGGGTGGGTTTCATTCTCATCGCCGTTTTGTTGTGGCCTCCAAGTGACCGGTCGCCGCAAGTCCCAAGCACCAATAACCGCCCGTCACCCACGGTTGCAGCCCCGCCGGCCGAAAAGGCTCGACGGGTAGAGCCGGAGCCCCTGGCCCGGCCCGGCCCGGCCCGGCCCGAAGAAGGTGCCCGAAGCCAGCCCAAGCCGATCGGATGGCCGGGGCAACCGGTTCTATTGGCTCGGGGTGGTCGCCCTGGTACTGGCCTGTGCGCGGATCATCTATGGAGTGTGGATCTGGGCGTTCGAGGTGGAAGAACGCCCTCGGAGGCCCGTTTGGGCCGGAAGTTGCCTTGTGGAAGCGGGCAAGGTGGCTGGTATATCGCTTACGAGGCATGGAATCGCCCGAGTTGAGAAACGCGTTGCTCGAACTAGACGACGAACCAGCAACGTTCGGCCATGCCACACAGACCGCGCCCGGCACGACCAGTCGGATCGGCGCCGCCTCATACACCCCGCGGTCGCAGGCGACGGACAGCGCCCCCTTCGACCCAGAGTTCTACCCATCTTGGTTGTACCTGACGGGCGATGAGTTCGAGTGGTTCCTGGCGCGACTCTTCCGCCGGCAAGGCTACACTGTCCAGCTCACCGGCCAGTCGGGTGATCAGGGTGTTGATCTGATCCTGATAGCGCCGCGAGGCCGGAAGATCGCCGTTCAGGCCAAGGGTTACATCGTTTCGTCGGTCGGGAACAAGGCCGTCCAGGAAGCCTATACGGGCCGGGCCTATTACGATTGCGATGAATGTTGGGTAGTGACCACCTCTGTGTTCACCAAGAAGGCCCGCGAAGTCGCGGATAAGGTCGGATGTCGCCTCTTCGACAGGCACGCCGTTCACCAATGGCTGAGACGGCTCAGGTCCTGATGTTTTCCCGCCCCACTCACTTTACAATCCACAGGTGCTTGTCCTGGTCCCTGTGCATGTTCAGTGATATACTGAACAATGGGGCGGATGAAGTGGGGCACCCTCTCGGCTGTAGGTTAACTCGGACGGGTCGGGGGCGATGGGCTTCAAGACCATCAGAGGGAACCGCTATTACTACCGATCTCGCCGGGCTGGCGGGAAGGTGGTGTCGGAGTACATGGGACGCGGCGAACGGGCCGAACTTTTCGCCCAGATGGGCGCGGAAGACCGGGCCGAGCGGATCGATGCTCGGGAAGAAGAGCGTTATTACCGGGACGAGGAAGCCCGGCGGGATCGCGGGCTCGATGACCTCGTGGCCGGTGTCCAGCAGGGGGCGTCGTCCTATCTGGATACACTGGGCTACCACCGCCCCAAGCGTGGGGTTTGGAGGAAGCAGCGATGTCCGAAGTAGTGGCGACCGAAGCGACCGCAACACAGTCCACGGCCACCGCGCCCCCGTCGCCACCGCTGCCCGAGTGGTTCGACTCTCGTCTTGATGACTGGATTCTCAACGTCGCGGTCAAGAACGCCACCGGATCGGGCAAGGAGAGCGAGAAGACCCAAACCAAGATCCGCCGGGATCTCGGGGCGTATGCCCGAGAACTGGCCGGCCCGAACCCGAATCCGGTCGAATGGACGCTTGCCGTCACCACGTCGCTTGCCTGGCTGGCGATGCGGTACCGGGAGGTCGTCGCCTACGGCGACATGAGCGGCCTGTCGATCCGGCAGGTCGAACACCGGATGAAGATGCTCCGCCACGCAACCACACGGTACAACTCGCTGGTGCGGACGCTGGCGGCCGTTCGCCGGGTCGGGTTGCCCGCAGTCCAGGTCGTCAACGTGGGTGGACAGAACCAGACGAACATCGCCGGCACGTCCTGAGGAGGCCCCGATGGGTTGTTGCGACTTGGGGGCAAGACCGGAGACCAAGGTTGGCCATCCCCGGCGCTTTTTTATGGTGTCGCGTTATGGGGAAACCTTCAGCCCTCAGTTTGGCCACGGCGCGGGCGAACGCAACATGATGCCCCTTGCGGAGCAACCACGTCAGGCGACGGCTCCAGAACTCTTCCGGCCCGAGCCATTCCAGCCACCACGCCTCGCGCGATGCCCGGGACCATCGCCAGGATTCCCTGGACCTGGCCTCGTAGGGTTGCCACGAGGCATCAACCCGCGCCCGACATGCCTTCCGCCAGGCCGCATCGAAACGAACCGCCCAATCGGCGAATGGAAGCTCACCGGCCCGATTCCGACGAAGCCGGTCTTGGAGGGCGCGCCGATCCCGCATCGGCCGACGATCTCCGCCCTCGAGTCCCGCACCGCCACGACGCCACGATGGCATCGCCAAGCTCGGGAGTGTACTTCGAGGGACGGGCCATTTTGTATCAAAATGTAGCAGTTTGTGACCGGGGGTTTCGGGAGTCGGAATCGTTCACTTCGGGCGGCCGGGTCGATATGGTTTCGGGAGGGCTTATCCCTGTTCCATTCCGTTGCTAGCAGGCATCCGATTCTCGAAACCCGCCCCCGCCAATCGCCCCGAGATCGTTCGGAAATGTTCGGCGGATTCTCATAACGCCGATCGCAGCACGAGCCGGGCGTAATCTCGGGCGAGCGAGCCATCAAGCCGCGCCTGATCGGCCTGGCGGAGCGCATCCACGAGCGGGACGAAGGCCGGATCGCCCGCCTTCCCCCTCTGGACCCACCGATAGAGGGTCGAGGCCCCGACCCCCGCCCCCTTGGCCGCCTCGTCCCGAGGCTTGCCCTGCCCCACGGCCGCCACGATCGCCAGCGCCGTGCTGACGTTGAACTTCGGCGGTCGCCCGCCTGGATTGCGCTGCTTTCGCCTCGGCATCGGGGACGCCTCCAGTGTTCCGGCTGTCGAGACGGCCCACCGGGCGGGGACCGTCAACCGGATCGCCTGAACCCTTTCCCACATCTTACTTTTATCATAGCCAGAGACTCGCATAGAACTACCCCGGACACTGGCATTTGGTATACTTGCGATGTCGGGACGGCTGACGGTCGGCCAACCGCCAGCCAAGCGCCCGGCGCGGGTCGTGGCGATCCCTGCTCCGCCGCCCCTGCGCCGGGCGGCCCGACGATGAGAGCAGGGACCAATGACCATGCCCATTGTCCGCATCCCGTCCGAGGAACAGGTCCGCGACGTCTACGAATCGCTCTGGGCCTTCTTGCTCAAGAACTCGCTCCGTTGCAGCGCGGCCTTCGATCAGGAAGACGAATTCCTTCCCCCGTTCGCCAACCTTGCCGACACCCTCCGCCCTGTCCGCCCTCTCATCGACGCCAACCAGGGCTGGCCCCACCCGATCGGCCGAGGCCTTCGGGTGATCGTCGAAGTATTCGATGAGGTGACTCGAGAATGGGGCTGGGAGATCCTGACCGAGCCCGACGAGCGCCGGGGACAGCTCGAGAGCCGCAAGGCATGGTTTCGCGATGAGGTGGAGCGACCCTTATACGAGGCCGCCCTTTCGTGGCAAGCCGGTTGCCGGGGGTTGGAATGCCCTCCGGACATCGACCATTGGGCCGAGGAAGGCCGGAAGTTCGGCTTCCATCCGACAATGACACCGGAGGAAGGGCAGGCTCGATTTCGACCGGCGTTGGAACGATGGCACAAAGTCCCGAGATTCGGGCTCTGCTATCCATTGATCGACGATGAGCGGAAATCGACCCTGGACAGCGCCTTCCACCTGTTGAAAGGGGCTTTGGAATACATCGGCCTCAGTCGCGATTGGAGCCCCCTCTACGGCGAGAGGTTGAAAACGAGGCCGATCGCCGGGCTACATCCCCCGGCCGAGGCCAGGGCCGAAGAGCCACCCGACGCCGCGCAGGTCGCCTCGGACAATGAGTTGGACACCGGGGCGCAGCAGGACCGAGGGCCGGTGGAATCTTGCGAGTCCGTCGTCACAGAAGAGGACCGGGAATCGCGACCTCCTACCGAGGTAGACCCCGTGGAAGAGCTGCGTCGTCGCGGGGCAGCGACCCAAGCGGCCCTCGTGGAGTTCATGCAAGATCGGGACTCCGCCACCTTCTCGGACATCGCCCATCATGTCCATGGGGATGCCGAGACTTCGGACGAGGCAATCCGTCAGAACGCATCCCGAACCAACAAGTCGCTCGTGAATCTTGGCATCCCGATCTCATTCCGGGTCGCTCTGAGCAAGGTCTTCAAAGATATGGCGCCCCGGTGACACCCCCTGTCACTGAGATGTCACTGAGATGTCACGGAGAAGTCACGGTCGGGTCACTGCTCTCCTCTAAGGCCGCGCCACAAAATAAGTGTCTCGCTTCAAACCTCGTTACCAAGGCTTTTAATGTGACCGCACATGAAGCAGATTATGTATCAGCGACGGTCGCCGTAATAGCCGGCTACACCAACACCGATGGTCGAAAACTCACGCCCCTCCGGGTCCTCGGGCGTTTCCGGTAGGACCGGGCGCCACAGGCTGAGGTCCAGATCGGGGAATATGTAGGCGTAGCCTAACTCGGGGTCCGTGGGGTCGAACGCCGCGTCACCTGACACATGGGCCAGGACCTGATCGGCGGGCGTTGCGAAAACATCGACCCCCCGGTAGAGCACTCGAAAGCCGGCCTCCCTGGACAGCTCGATATACTCCACGACAGGCCCCTCACCACCGTAGAAGACCTGGAATCCGCTGTCGTGGAAGGCGTCCGTCTCGTACTCGTCGTTCGAGTCCTTGTGGAATGACTCGCGCGGGCCTGGCATGACGCGGTGGACTTCCTCGCGGGTCATGCCCAGCTTCACCGGTCCGACGCCGACGTGGGGGATCGCTTCGTCGACGGTCAATCGCCTCTGCATCATCTCGCCCCCTTTGGCCCGACGCGGCGGGGAGGATCGTGTAGTTCCACTCGCCGTGGAATTTGTCTTTCCTCAGCCTGATGCCCTTCATCTCCTCCTTCGTCACCTTCACCCCCGAAGGATAGGAGTTGCGATCCCGCGCGCACTTCACCTCAAGCCCCGTCTCGGTCGTCGTCGCCGCGATCAGGTTGACCACTACCTCGTGGCTCACCAGCGGCCGGCCGCGCCAGTTCTGGCTGATGAATGAGAAGAGCCGGTGCTCGATCTTGTTCCACTTGCTCGTCCCGGGCGGGAAGTGGCACACCGCGATCCGCAGACCCGTCTCGCTGGCGAGGCGCTGGAGTTCCAGCTTCCAGAGCCGGACGCGCGATCCGTTGCTCCCGCCGCCGTCGGCGGTGATCAGCAACCTCTTGGCCGCCGGGTAGTACGCCCGCCCCATCGAGTCCCACCACCGCCGGATGCTCTCCACGGCGAAGGTTGAAGTGTCGTGATCCGTCCCTACATTGACCCATCCCGCGTTGCGGGCCACGTCATAGACGCCGTAGGGTGTCACCCGGCCCAGCCCGGGGATGATGAAGTCGTACACTCGGACCGGTTCCGGGTCGCCCTCGGGCCGCCACTCCCGGCCCGCGTTCTTGAAGTCGCCGACCAGTTCCTTCTTCTTGGCGTCCACCGAGATGACCGGTTCGCCGGCCTTCAGCGCCGCACAGACCTTGCGGTTGATGTGCTCGAATTGGGCGTTGCGGTCCGGGTGGTTCCCGCCTTCGATCGTCTTGCGGTTGGCCTGGAGGCTGTAACCCAGCTCGCGGAGGAGTTCGGCGATCATGCGGTGGCTGGTGGCATGCCCCATCCGCTTCAGTTCGTCGGCCAGGTTGCGGATGCTCTTGCAAGTCCACCGCAAGGGCGACTCCGGGTCCCCTCGGGTCACCGGGTCGATGAGCCGCTCCAGGTCGCTACGGAGGGTGCCGTCGGTATCCACTGTCCGTTTGCGTCCGCCCCCGGCCCGGCGGACACGGTCGCTCTCCGGGGCCTCGGGAGCCTTCAACTCGGCCAGCCCCGAGGCGATCGCCCGCCTGGAAACCCCGATGGCGCGGGCGACACGAGCGACGCCGCCGCGTCCAATGGACGCGGCCTCTGCGGCGGCAGCGAGCCGTCGTGTTCGCTCGTTGAGAAACGGAGCGAGCATCTCGAAGCGGGTCTTGATCTCGGGGTCAGTAACCATGAACTACAGGATAGCGGGACGGACACGGTTTGCTACGCTTATTTCGTGGCGCGCCCTAACCTGTATTTCTCACCATCCTGTCTCGGAGCCGTTTCGCCGAGTCATCCGGCCCCTTCGCCACCCTGATGGTCGTCCGGCCGGGCTCCGTTGTCCATCTCGTGCCTTCTCTCTCCCGTCCGGACCTGGTCGGACACCCCGGCCCGCCTGCGATCGAGGCTCCCGTGGCGAAGCCGGGACGCACCTCGATCGCCGGACCTCGTCACCGAAGCCTCCTCACAGTCTCAGCTGTGAAATTTTCTTCAGTTCAGCATCTCAGCGGAGGTCGCAATCGCGCCAGGTTCGCATGCATTCGCCGGAACGCCTCGGCGTAGGGACAACTGCTCGACAGCCTCACCCACATTTTCCGTACCGTCACCCGGACCAGCGCCCCGATCTTCAGGAGCTTCAACCGGATCGTCTGGCACTGCGCCTCGGCCAGCTCCGTGCCCGCCAACCCCAGCCGACGCAGCGCCTCCAGGAGCACGTAGGCGATCGACGAGAAGAACAGCCGGACCTGGTTGCCCCGCATCGTCGCCGTGCTGGTCCGGTCGGCGAACAGGTGCAGTTGCTGCTCCTTGATCCGGTTCTCCATCTCGCCCCGGCCGCAGTAGTCCTCCTCATATAAGGGCTTCGCCGCGCGACCCTCGGCGCCAGCGACGTGACCACGAACCGCGGGTTGACGCCCCGGGCCAGGTGCTCGGCCTTGGCCACCACCCGAGGCTCACGGCTCCAGCTGTCGAGCGTCCGGTACCGGAGCTCGGCGAACACCCGGGACGCCTCCTTGGTCCGCTCGAACTCCAGGCGAGCCTGCTCCGCCTCGGCGGTGATCATCGCCTTGAGCCGCGTGTTCTGCGCCAGCCCGAGCACGTAGTCCACGCCGTTGGCTTCACACCAGGCCATGATCGCCTCGCGGCAGAACCCGCTGTCGGCGCGGATCGTGATCTTGACGTCGGGCCACGACTGGCGGATCTGGGCCACGATCCTCTGGAGGTGCTTCACTGACCCGGCCGAAGCGTCCATGTCGGAGGGCCGCAGCCGGGCGCAGAGCAGGTGATCGCCGCAGAAGATGTACAGCGGGAGGTAGCAGAAATTCTGGTAGTAGCCGTGGAAGAAGCGGCCGAGTTGGTGGCCGTGGATCGGGTCGTCGGTGGCGTCGAGGTCCAGGACGATCCGCTCGGGCGGGCGGAAGTGGGCGTGGAGCAAGAGCGACACGAAGAGGCGTTCGACGTCGTGGGTGCGGCAGACGACCTTCTTGTAGCGGCTCTCCTTGTCGGCGCCGACGGGGGTCAGTTCGAGGCGGTTCAGCGTGCTCTTGCCGGCCAGCGCCTTGCCACGGTCGCGCTCCCGTTGTCGGGTCTTGCCCTTGGGGTCGGGCGTGCCGACGACGGTGGCGAGCAAGGGGTCTCGGCGGAGGTCGTCGTGGTCATTGAGGTCCTCGTAACCCAACGCCAGGGCGTAGACGCGCTGGGCGATCAACTCCTCCGCGGTGTGCTCGATGAGGTCCGGGTTGCGGTGGTCGGTGAAACAGGCGGCGAACTGACGGATGATTCCGGTGAGTCGCTCGGTCTCGCGGAGCAGCAGCGCCGCACCGTCGGAGGAGATGTCGCCGCCGTCGAAGTCGGCGAGGACTTGACGGGGGCCGACCATGGGAAAGTCGAGGTCCGATGAGTTACACTCTGTGGTCATCGGGCTGCCTTCTCTGGGTGTCGTAGGTGGTTGTGGTAGATCAACCTATGACACAGAAGGCAGCCCGATTCCATTCCCCTGGTGAGAAATCCAGGCTAGGGAATCGTCGATTCCAAATGAGCGGCGCCCCGCGAACCAGTTCCGTGGAGAACGGTTTGAAACGTTCGTCTTGAGGGATCTTCGACGCCGTTGCCTTTGCGACCGCTACCAGTTCACCGGAACGTCGTTCTTCTGGGCCGGTCCCGGTGTGCTACGGCCCGAGGTGATGAGCCGTTCGAGAAGCTCTGTCATCTCTTGCACGATTTCGGGGTGCTCGGCGTAAAGGTTTCTTGTCTCGCCGATGTCGTCGTCGAGATTGTAGAGTTGGGCGGGGTGGCCGTCCGGCTCGTTGGTGGAAAGCCGGCTCCAGGGCCGCCGCCACCGGGCCCGAAGAGCATCTTCCAGGGGCCTCGACGCAGGGCGAACAGGCCCTTCGCCCCCTGGCTGATCGCATGGTCTCGGACCGGATCGCGACCCCCGTTCCACAGCGGCAAGAGGCTGACGCTGTCTTCCGCGGCGCTGGCGGGCAACTCCGCGTCGAGGATGTCGGCCACGGTCGCCATGATGTCCGCCTGATGCACGAGCTGCGCAGACCGTCCCCGGCTCGACGACCCCGGGCCAGCGGACCAGGAACGGGACGCGATGCCCACCCTCCCAGGCATCCCCCTTGTAGCCGCGCAGCGGTCCACTCGGGAAGTGCCCTTGCGCTTCCAGGTGCTCGGCACCGACATAGGGCGCGAAGCCGTTGTCGCTGGTGAAGACGACCAGGGTGTTGTCGGCCATGCCGCTCGCGTCGATCGCCGCCAGCACCCGTCCGACCTCGGCGTCGGTTTCCATCACGAGATCGGCTACCGCGCTATCCAGCCCACTCTTGCCCCGCCAGGGCGCGTTGACGGCCAGGGGCGTGTGGGGCGAGGTCAGCGGCAGATAGAGGAAGAAGGGCCGGCCCGTCCGGGCCTGTTGTTCGATGGACTCACAGGCGCGCTCGACGATAGTCGGAAGCACCTCGTTGAGCGCCCAGTCGTCCAGGGCCGGCCCGGGCAGGCTGGCCAGGTGGTCGCGGAAAAGTGCCTCGGCCAGAAACTCGGACGGGATGCCCACCGTGCGGTCGTCCTCGATGAAGCAGTACGGCGGCCAGTTGGGAACATCGGTCCCGAAGTACTCATTAAACCCCCGCGCCGTGGGACCGCCACCGATCGGCCGGGAGTAGTAATCCCGCCAGGCGTGACGGTGGCGCTCGGTGACCTCGGGAAACTGGCCCCGACCCGGGGCGAACAGCGCGCGCTGTTCGGCCGGGACGTTCCAGTCCCAGCCAAGGTGCCACTTGCCGAAGCATGCGGTGTGGTATCCCTGCGGCTCGACCAGGCCGGCGACGTTCAACCGATCGGGCGCGATGAGCGGTCGCTCCAGATAACCGACGATGCCGGCCTGCAACCGGGACCGCCAGTGGTAGCGGCCCGTCAGCAGCGTGTATCGCGACGGCGAGCAGACCCCCGAACTGGAGTGCGCGTCGGTGAACTGCATCCCTTGCGAGGCCAGCCGGTCGATGTGCGGCGTGGAAATCTTGCCGCGCAGGGATTATAGCACTGCACATCGCCGTAACCGAGATCGTCGGCGAGGATCACGACGATGTTGGGCCGGGCCGTCGCCGGCCGGTTCGGCGGATCGGCAGCGCCCGCCCCCGTCGCCAGAACACCGAGAATACACGCGACAAGACAACACGAACCCTTCATGGGAAGCCCTTCCGGCATGGCGTGCCTCGATCCGCGGAAGAGGGCCATTCTCACAGCCGGATGGATCGGGTTCAACCGGTGTGCTGATCCGCGAGTTCCCGCCAACCCCCGAGCCCTCACCACGCTCGAGGCGCGTCGGAGAGTTCACGGAGAGGCCCGTTTTTGGTCAGCGGCCGGTTGCGGCAGGTGGGACATCACGTTGATGATCACCCCGTTCGGGTCGGCCACATGGAACCGGCGAACGCCCCACGGCTCATCGGTCAACGGGTACACGATCGGATGCCCCCTGGCAACCGCGTCTTCGTGCGCCCGAATCACATCCTCGACTTCCACACTGAGCGAGATGGACGGCTCGGCGGCAGGCGGGTTCTCGCCACGGACCACGCTGATCTGTGCGGTCGGATTGTCGGGCGACACAAACGTCACGATCCAACCCAGGTCCATCCCCACCCGCAACCCGAGGAAGCCGGTGTAGAAGTCCCGGCACAGGTCTGGCTGCGCGCTGACGATGTTCGGGACGATACGTCGAATGCCCATCGATCCCTCTGTCCTCTGTAGCCTAACGCCGAGGTTCAGCGGCCCACGCAGCGGGCCTGCTGCAACCATTGATGAGACCGGGTTTCTGTGATTCAGGTGCCCCTGGTTGTCCTCTACCAGGGGCTTTATCTGTTAGAACCGGAACACGGGTCGCAGCCGACCCGATGCACCCAGAACCGGCGACCCGTGCCATCCGCCCGTCGGGTTCGGCGGCGCGACCACGCTCACCCGGCCCGTTTGCTCCGCATCGCCGGGACCACCTTGACGCCCTCGACCGCTCCCGCCGCGAACCGCCGATACGCCTCCGACTCCACCGCGTACAGCGCCAGCCGCCCGCGACCGTCGTAGTGGACGCCCCACCCGTACGTTTTCGGCAGGGCCGAGGCCCGCATGCACGCCTGGGACTTGCCGAACAGCTCCGCCCGAATCTCGTCGGCCCGTTCCCTGGCCTCCACCTTCGACAGCCCGAGCCGTCGGACGTGTGTCTCGAAGATCAGGTCCTCGTGCGTGAGCCGGTACGGCCGGGCGGCCAGCAACTCGTACTGGATGACCGGCACCGTCAGGTTCGCCCCCTTCGCCACCGGCACAACGGCCGCCGCCACCGGACAGTCCGTCGCGACCAGTACGAATGTGTCCACGATCGTCTTCATACACCCTCCACACCTGCAACCGGATGAACAAGCTCAGCGGTCCCGGCCGCCCACTGAGTTTGGTCGTCAGTCGGCGAGCCATCCGCTCACGGTGATGTGGGCAAAGCAACCTGTGTGTAGGAACCGGGTGTTGCTGACGTCACCACCAATACGATCTCAGCCGTCATGGTCGTGAGGGCCGGGAGCCGATTCGTCGGCAACTCGACGATGGCCAAGGTGCGTCCCGCGAGGTTTTGCTGATACCGCAAGTTCTTGTCGGCAGTGAGGAAGACTTCGTAGTGGCCCTCCAACTGGGCGAGCAGGGCGCCGTTCGCCACTCCCGCAAGGCCGAGTTCCTGGACTGTAACCACCTGATGGCCGGGGCCGAAGATCCGCGCCAGAGGCCGAGGCAAGTTCTCGTCAAGGACGATCCGCATCGGCTTCATCCCGCGCAAGACGGAGGAACTCCGCGGCGTCTCCGCGGTCGACGGAGGGGAACATGTTCAGAAACTCGTCGAGCGTGTACCCGTCGTCGAGGTAGTCGAGCAAGGTCTGCGCAGGCACACGGCTCGCGCGGAAGACGAGCGTGCCCCCCATCACGGCGGGGTCAGAGCGAACCGGACTGCGTTTCCGTGTCACCATGACTTGAAGTTATTGACCTCCCGGCATCACGTCAACCGCCGAACCGATCTCTGACAACTGTCGATATTCGTTACGTCCCCTTTCCATGCGGCAGTCATGGGCGGCTTGCCTATGTTCGAATGCTCACTGGAACAGCGACTCGACGAACGCTTCCTCGTCGAAGGGCTGGAGGTCGTCGATGGCCTCGCCGACGCCGACGAACTTGACCGGGAGGTCCATCGCCTGGCGGACGGCGATGACGACTCCGCCCTTGGCGGTGCCGTCGAGCTTCGTCAGGATGATCCCGGTGCAGTCGATCGCCTGGGTGAAGACCTCGGCCTGGCGGATGGCGTTCTGGCCGTTGGTGGCGTCGAGCACCAGCAGGACCTCGTGCGGGCGCCGGGGATCTTGCGGGCGATGATGTTGCGGATCTTCTCCAGCTCGCGCATCAGGTGGGTCTGGGTGTGCAGGCGGCCGGCGGTGTCAATGATGAGGACATCGACGTTCTTCGCCAGCGCCTTGTCGCACGCGTCGTGGGCGACGCTGGCCGGGTCGGCGTTCGGGTTGCCGCGGACGATGTCGGCGCCGGCCCGTTCGGCCCAGATGGCGAGCTGGTCCGCCGCCGCGGCGCGGAAGGTGTCGCAGGCACCGAGCAGGATCGACCGGCCTTCGTCCTTCAGGCGCTGGGCGAGCTTGGCGATCGAGGTCGTCTTGCCCGAGCCGTTGACCCCGGCGATCAGCAGCACCGTCGGTCCCGGCGAGACGAAGTTGCAGCGTGCCGGGTCGGGGGTCGTGGAGCAGGGCCTTCAGCTCCTGCTTGACGAACTCGACCAGCTCCTCGTCGGCCGTCTTGCCGCGATAGACCTCGTTGACCCGGTCGAGGACCTTGCGGGTCGCCTTTACCCCGACGTCGGCCTGGATCAGCCGCGCCTCGAGGTCGTCGAGGAAGTCCTGGTCCACCTGCCGGCCGAACCAGGACCGAACGTCGAACAGCCGGGCCGTCCGGGCCAGGCCCTTCTTGAACTTGCCGAGGATGTCGCGGAATGCCATGAGGGTGCCGGGGTTCTGTTCCGTGGGGTTCGGGAGGTTTGATGTCGAGAGTCGAGTTCGGAAGGACCGATGAACGAGGGCCGATGAACGATGAGGAAGATTTCGCAGGTCAGGCTTCCGCCTGACGTCTTCACCTTTAGGCAGGTCGGGGTGATGCGGTTTGTGGAATTGTTTCGGATCCTGTCGTCGCCGCTTCCCCAATCCCTTCGGTGACTTGCGGCGAGGGCGCCGGAGATCCGAGTCGGCAAACCCATACGCAGCAACTTCAGGTTGACTCCGGATCGAACGTTTTGAAAGCGTCCGAACAATAGATCCTCTGGGTGGCCGGGGCAAAGTCTTCGTGCCCCGGACGGCGACGTCCCCAGCCCCGGGGCACGCTGCGCTTTGCCCCGGCCACCCAGAGGTCCCTGACGTTCCAGAGGAGTCGCTCCTCAAGTTGCTGCGTATGGGGATCCGATTCGGCAAACCTCACATCCTGACAACCAAGCCGTCAAGCTAAAGTCTGGCCTGCAAATGACATATGGCGGGCTATCCAGCCTGTGGGCGTCGGTCTCGGAGTCGTTCCAGGACCTCGGGGGGGGTTGTGACGGCGCCGACCCACTGGCCGGGGCGGTCGGGGGCGTGGAAGTCGGAGCCGGCGATCGGGACCAGGTCGAGCTGGGTCGCCCAGTCTCGCCAGCGTCGGCCAAGCCGGTTGGTGACGCCCGGCCCGGCAACCTCGATGGCTGTCAGTCCGCCCTCGACGAGCCCCTCCAGCCGCGTCCATCGTAAATCGTAGGGGGGGTGGGCCAGGGCCGCAACCCCACCCGCGCCGCGGATCAGGCCGATGGCCTCCCGCCAGTCGAGCCGCGGCTTGGGGACCTGCGCGGGGCCGTCGTCGCCGAGGAAGCGGGCGAAGGCCTCGCGGCGGTCGCCGACCTGCCGCGATCGAACCAGCCAGTCGGCCAGATGCCGGCGCCCGAGGGTCGCGCGGGGGAACAGCGTCCGGATCGCCTCCAGCTCGACCCGGAGCCCCAGGGCACGAAGCTGCCCGGCCATCGCTTCAAGACGGGCGGACCGCGCCTGCCGCATCCGGTCGGTGACGGCACGCAACGTCGGCTCGTCGTCTCGCACGAAGTGGCCCAGGATGTGAACCTCACGCCCCTCCAGCTCGGCGGTCAGCTCGATCCCACCGACCAGCTCGATTCCGAGCCGCTCGGCCTCGGGCCGCGCAACGTCCAGTGCCGAGATCGTGTCGTGGTCGGTGATCGCCAGCGCGCACAACCCGACCTCGGCCGCCGCCCGCACCACCTCGCCGGGGGCACAGGTGCCGTCGGAGTGCGTCGTATGCACGTGCAGGTCGGCGCCCCGGCTGGCCGTCAAAAGATCATCCCCACCGATCGAGGTCGTCGAATCTCGACCATGTTGATCTCGATACGAAAGATCTGGTGCCTGGGAGCATGGGAATGCTCGTTCGATACGAGGGGACAGCTTGAAACGAGAACGTTTGGGAGGCAAAAAACCAAGGGCAAGGGAATCCGAAATCGAGAGTTTGTCGGCTCAAAACAACGGAGGCCCCGAGGGCGTTACCGAACGAAGCCAATGCGGAAAAAACCGCGCTCAAGTCCTGAGATCACACCAGGTTCGGGTCCGCGAAAGTGCGCCGTTCAGGAGGCGTCCGCGGGGGGTTGGTCGTCGGCATCGGGGTCGGGCAACTCGGCCTCGTCGGGGGCGTCCGAGACGGGCCGGGCGTTCTGGAGACGGTCGAGGATGCCGTTGACGAACCGGCTGGACTGGGCCGTGCTGTACCGCTTGGCCAGTTCGAGGGCCTCGTTGATGGCCACCTTGGTGGGCACGTCGGGGCAGTAGAGCATCTCGAAGGCGCCGAGCCGGAGGATGTTCCGGTCGATGGCCGCCATGCGGTCGAGCCGCCAGTTCTCGGCGACGCCGGAGATCAGCTCGTCGATCTGCGGCTGGTTCGAGCGGACGCCGTCGACCAGGGCCTGGGCGAAGGCGACGAGCTTCGGTTCCCGGAGCCGCCGTTCGATGAATCGGTGGATCTCGGCCGGTTCCGCCTCCGGGTTTTGCTCGAGGATATAGAGCACCTGGAGGGCGATCTCACGGCCTCGGGTTCGTCGCGTCATGGATGGCCTGGGGTGGGGGCCTCGGGGGTCATCGGTCCGGGGTGGGTCTACCGGTTGGTGAGGCGGGGTCCGCCCTCAAAACTCCATCATACGCAAAGCAGGCTTCGAGCGACTAGCCCTCCCGCGCGGCCGGGCCCGGGATCGAAGGAAAACCGCCACGGTTCGAGCGTATCCGGCGGTCGACGCACGTCGGTATGATAGGCTATGGATCTGGTTGGTTGGGCCGGGCGCGGGGCAAGACGGCTCGATGTCCACGCGATCGTAACGGTGGTTGAGGTCCCGGAGGGTGCTTCCGGGGAGGGCAGCATGGCGATGATCTGCGTGACGATCGGACGGGGACGGCACAAGTCGCTCCACGAGGAGTGGAAGGCCGCGGCCGACGCCGGGGCGGAGCTGGTCGAGCTCCGGGTCGACTGCTTGCGACGCGAGCCCGACCTGAAGCGAATCCTGGCCGAGCGGCCCACGCCCCTGGTCTTCACGATCCGCAAGTCGGCCGACGGCGGCCTCTGGCGGGGCGACGAGGAGAAGCGGCAGCGGCTCCTGCGCGAGGCGATCGTCGCCGGGGTCGATTACGTCGACCTGGAGGCGAACGTCGCCGATTCGATCCGCCGGTTCGGCAAGACCCAGCGGATCGTCAGCCACCACGACCTCAAGGAGATCCCCGAGGACCTGCCGGACCTGGCCCGCACCCTGCGCGACAAGGACGCCGACATCGTCAAGATCGCCGCCGTGGCCCACTCGGTCCAGGACGCGGCCCGGATGCTCGAGATGGTCAAGGACGCCGACGGGACCGACCATCGGCATCGCCATGGGCACGCTGGGCGTCTTCACCCGCATCCTGGGGGCGAAGTTCGGGTCACCCGTTCACCTTCGCCGGGTTCAACCCCGACCGCACCTTCGCCCCCGGCATGCTCCGCTTCCAGGAGCTGCGGCGCGACTACGCTTACGAACGGATCGGCGCCGAGACGAAGGTCTTCGCCGTCATCGGCGACCCGATCGGCCACAGCCTCAGCCCGGCGGTCCACAACGCCGCCTACGAGGCGCTGGACCTCAACGCGGTGATGGTGCCCGCTGCACATCCCGGCCGGCACGCTGGACCCGTCCCTGGAAGCGCTTCGGTTCCTCGACATCCGCGGCATCAGCGTGACGATCCCGCACAAGCAGGCGTCGTGCAGTTGCTCGACCGGGCGGACCGTTCGGTCGAGATGCTCGGCGCCTGCAACACCCTGGTCGTCCAGGACGAACGGCACGCGGATCGGCTACAACACCGACTACCGGGCGGCGATCAACTCGCTGGAGGACGCCCTGGGCGGCTCGCTGGACTCGGCGACGTCAGCCCGCTTGCTGGACAAGCAGGTCCTGATCCTCGGAGCCGGCGGCGTGGCCCGGGCGATCGCCTTCGGCATGGCCCGCGGGGGCCGGGGTGACGATCATCAACCGCAACGACGAGAAGGCCCACGCGCTGGCCGAGGAGGTCGGCTGCCGCTCCTCGACCTGGTCGGCGCGCGCAAGCACGATGTGCGACGTGCTCATCAACTGCACGCCGGTCGGCATGCACCCGGAGGTCGACGCCAGCCCGGTGCCGGCCGCCGCCTTCCGGCCCGGAATGGTCGTCTTCGACACGATCTACCACCCCGAGAACACGCTCTGTTCCTGAAGCTCGGCCGGGAGCACGACTGCACGACCGTCTCCGGCGTCGAGATGTTCGTCCGCCAGGCCGCGCTCCAGGTCAAGCACTACACCGGCGAGGACCCGCCGATGGACCTGATGCGCGAGGTCGTCCGCCGCAAGCTCAGCCCCCTGCAGAGCTGATCCTCGCGTCGTTGTCCGCCGATCCGACCTGAAGGACGTCTCGAACCGTGTCCGATTCGACTTCGCCGGACCGTCGTGCTCGACCAGTCGACCGCCCGGGGCCTGGCCCTGGTCGGCTACCGGGGCACCGGCAAGTCGACCGTCGGCCGGCTCCTGGCGCGGCGTCTGGGTCGCCCGTTCGCCGATGCCGACGACGAACTGGAGCGGCACGCTCGGCCGCTCGATCCGCGACATCTTCGCCCGGAGTGGCGAGGCCGCCTTTCCGCGACCACGAGGCAAGCCACCCTGCCGAACCTCGCCGCCCGGCCGGGCCTGATCCTGGCCACCGGCGGCGGGGCGGTCCTGAGAGAGGCCAACCGCCGCGCCTGCGACGGCCTCGGGACGGTCGTCTGGCTCCGGGCCGACCCGAGGAGATCGCCCGACGGCTCCAGGCGGCCCGGCCTGCCAACCGGCCGGCACTGACCGCCGCCGGCACCCTCGGCGAGATCGCCGACGTCCTGGCCGACCGCGAGCCGCTGTATCGCGGGCTGGCCGACGTGGTCGTCGAGACCGACGGCCGGACGCCCGAGCAGGTGGCCGAGGCGGTCCTCAGGCCTGGACGCCGTCGTGGGTCGAGCGACGCCCACCGCCCGCCGGTCCGCATGGTGGGGCGACGCCATGATCGCCGCGTTTCACGCGATGGTCGGGTCTGTGGCTGTTCGTCCTCGGGGCGGTCGTCGGCAGCTTCCTGAACGTCTGCATCTACCGCATCCCCTGGCAGAAGAGCGTCATCTGGCCGGGCTCGCACTGCCCGCACTGCCTGCAACCCGATCGCCGCCCGCGACAACATCCCGGTCCTGAGCTGGCTCGCCCTGCGGGGCGAGTGCCGGCACTGCGGCCTGCCGATCGCCCCCCGCTATGCGCTGATCGAGGCCCTGGTCGGCCTGCTGTTCGTGGCGGCCTACCTCGTCGACGTCGTCTTCGCCCCCGGCTGGGCGGCTATCGGACTCGCTGCCGTACTACCGGATGGCCTACCACCTGGCGCTGATCGTGCCTGCTGCTGGTGGCGACGTTCATCGACTACGACCTCCAGATCATCCCCGACGCGATCACGGTGCCCGGCATGATCGTCGGGCGTGCTGGTCGGGGCGCTGGTGCCGGGCGATCCGGCCCGAGCCGTCGCACGGCCGAGACGTCCTGGGAGGGCCTCCGGGTCGGCGTGCTGGGCTGGGCGGTCGGCGGCGGGCTGACCTGGTCGTTCCGGGTCGGTCTTCTCGCGGGTCTTCGGCCGCGAGGCGATGGGCTTCGGCGACGTGACGCTCATGGCCATGATCGGCGCCTTCCTGGGCTGGCAGGCGGCGGTGCTGACCTTCTTCCTCGTCGCCGTTCTTCGGCCTGGCCCACGCGGCCTGGAAACTGCTGAAGTATCGTCGGGAAACGGCTGCGACGGTGCCCGAAACTTCGAGCGCCGATCGCGAAATGCCCTTCGGACCGTACCTGAGCATGGCGGCGGTGGTCCTGGTGCTCTCCTGGCCCTGGCTCTGGCCGGCCTGGGCGGAGAACTTCTTCCGGACGCTCGGGCAGGTCTTCTGGTTCCTGGTCAGCGGCGAGGTCTGATCCGAACGGCCTGAGCCCGAATCCGTTCGGCCTCACGGCCCGCGTTCCGCGGGACAGGGGAGGTGGTCGATGGCATCCCCCTACAAGCGGCGGCGTCCCTCGTTGATTCGCAACGTCTGGGTCTACCGGCGGCTGATCGTGGCGGCGATGGTCCTGGGCCTGATGCTCTGGTTCATCGTGATCAACAACACGCCGGTGGTCGTCTACTTCCCGTTCGGCCTGGGCGAGATCCACACCCGCAGCGGCCTGGCGATCCTGCTCGGCGCGCTCGGCCGGATCGCTCGTGACGGCGCCTGACGATGACCGCTCCTGTTCACGCTCCGTCGGCACAAGCTGAACGCCGCAGGCCGAAATCGAGCGCGAAGCCGGTGGATCGTGGTCGCGACGATTGGGACGACGATCGGCCTCCGTCCCGATTATGCGGCCAAGACTCCCGAGGGATTCTCCGGACGCGCCCTGGACCACACGGTAAACTTGGGCGTCGATGCCGTGATTCCTCACCTGCTTTTCGCGAGGCCCCCGATGCGCACCGGCCCGCGCCGCATCGTCGCTCCCGCTCCTGGCCGCCTCGGTCTGGTCGGCCGGCTGCGCGCAGGGTGGCCCGCTGGCGCGCCGCCCCGACGATGGTCGGCACGCTCAAGACCGAGGTCGTCCGGCTCGAGCACGAGACGGAACAGTACCGCAAGCAACTGGCCGAGCTGGAGACCGAGAACTCGCGCGGATCGCCGAGGAGCTGGCCAAGGAGCGGGCCTTCAGCGACGATCTTGAGACCCGTCTGGCCGACGCCCGCGCCTTGCTCGACCGCAAGGGGCTCGCCGCGCAATCCGGCCTCTACGACAGCCCGCCGGCGCCGGCCGCGGCCGACTGGGAGCACGGACCAGCCGACCGCGCGCACCCAGCCGGCCTCCAACCCGAACCGCTCGGGCCGCAAGGCCCCGTTCGCCCAGATCGGCGGCGGCCTCCGGCCCGTCCGCGAACCGGACGATCTCGACGACAGCCCACGTCGCGACGCGCCGACCTTCCCGACCCGCTCGAGACCCGGCTCGGCCCCCAGAGCCGGACCGAGCCGCCGGTCCGCTGGCTCCCGATCGCCGACACCGCCGCGACGCCAGCCGACCCGCAGCGCTGACGCGGACCTGCCGGTTCCTCCCCGCATCCGCGAACCTTGGCGGGTCGCTCCCCTGTCGATATCATGGATCGACACGAGGCGATACGGGCGGCGAGGGACGGGCATGATCGCGATCATCGACTACGGGATGGGGAACCTGCGCAGCGTGCAGAAGGCCCTGGAGGCCGTCGGCGCCGAGGCCGAGGTCACCTGCGACCCGGAGAAGGTCCGGCGAGCCGACAAGGTGATCCTGCCCGGCGTCGGCGCGTTCGCCGACGCGATCGCCGAGCTGCGCCGGACCGGGCTGGCGGAGGCGTTCGTCGATGCCGTGAAGGCCGGCACGCCCTGCCTGGGGGTCTGCCTGGGCCTGCAACTCCTGTTCGAGGTCAGCGAGGAGGACGGCCTCCACGAGGGGCTCGGCCTGCTGCGCGGCCGGGTCGTCCGGTTCGCGTCTCGAGCCCGGCCTGAAAGTTCCCGCACATGGGCTGGAACGCGCTGAGGGTCAGGCGCGAGGCGCCCCTCCTGCGGGGGCTCGGCCCGGAGCCTTACGTCTACTTCGTCCACTCCTATCACGCCGTCCCCGCCGACCCGGACGACGTCGCCGCCGAGGCCGACTACCCGGACCCGTTCGCCGCGGTGGTCTGGCGCGACAACCTCATGGCCTGCCAGTTCCACCCCGAGAAGAGCCAGCAGGTCGGCCTGGCCATGTACGCCAACTTTGCCGCCCAGTAGGTTCGTCCCGGGATGTCCCGACGGCAACCCTGCCGACCCTGTCGGATTGGGAGTGGATCGGAATTCACGCCCCGGCCTTCTCGGTCTTGAGGCAGCGGCCGATCTGGCGGATCGCCTGGCGGAGTCGGTGCTCGTTCTCGACCAGGGCGAGCCGCAGGAAGCCCTCGCCCTGCTCGCCGAAGCCTCGGCCGGGGCTGACGGCGACCTCGGCCTCCTCGAGCAGCTTCATCGCGAAGTCGATCGAGCCGAGCTGCGACCGCCAGGGCTCGGGGATGCCCGCCCAGACGAACATGCCGGCCTTCGGCGATTCCAGGCTCCAGCCCAGCCGGCGGAGGCCGTCGACCATCACGTCGCGGCGCGACTGGTACTCGGCCACCTGGGACCGCCGGCCCTCCTCGCCGTGCCGCAGGGCGACGATCGCGGCGATCTGCACCGCCTGGAACAGGCCGTAGTCGTAATAGCCCTTGATCGCCTTGAGCGCCCGGATGGCCTCGGGGTGGCCGGCGGCGAAGCCGACCCGCCAGCCGGCCATGTTGTAGCCCTTCGACATCGTCGTGAACTCGCAGCCGACGTCCTTGGCCCCCTTCGCGGCGAGGAAGCTCGGGGCCTGGTAGCCGTCGAAGCTGATGTCGCCATAGGCGAAGTCGTGCATGACGAACAGGTTGTACCGCTTCGCCAGGGCGACGACCTCGTCGAAGAAGGCGGGCTCGACGACCGTGGCCGTCGGGTTGTGCGGGAAGTTCAGGATCAGCACCTTCGGCCGAGGGAACAGGCTCTGGCAGGTGCGGGCGACGTTCTCCAGGAACAGGTTCGGGTCGCGGACGTCCAGGGCGATGACGTTCGCGTTGGCCAGGCCGACGGCGTGGGCGTGGATCGGGAACGTCGGCGCCGGGGCCAGCGCGGTGTCGCCCGGCCCCAGCAGGGCCAGGCACATGTGGCTGAAGCCCTCCTTCGAGCCGATCGTCGTGACGACCTCGTTCTCCGGGTCGAGCGCCACGCCCCAGCGGGCCTGGTATCGCCGGGCGACCTCCAGACGCAGGTTGTACACCCCGGCGGCGACGCTGTAGCGGTGGTTACGGGAGTCCCGGGCGGCCTCGCAGAGCTTGTCGACGATCCACTCTTCAGGAGGGTCGGTCGGGTTGCCCATCCCCAGGTCGATCACGTCGATCCCGGCCCGCCTTTTGTCGTACTTGAGCTGGTTGATCTTGCCGAACAGGTAGGGCGGCAGGGCCTTGACCCGCGCCGACACCTCGATCGCGTAGGGTACGGACGCCTCGCCAGTGAGACCGGGAAGTCGGGGGCCGCTCGTTGAAGAGTCGCTCATGACCGGAGGGGATCCACTCGCACCATGACGGGCCGCCCCGCACGGGTCGGGGCAGGGGACGCGGGCATCTCGTCGCGCACCCGGAATTATCCCAGGTCGACGGCGCCGTTGACAGGCCGAATCCCGAGCCTTTGCGCGAACTTCCCGACCCAGGCGGCCCTCTACGACTCGGAAGGACCACCCAACACCGCCCCGAGACGGGGGCCGAGAACCGTTGCGCCGGGGATTTCGGCTATCCGTCACCTCGGCCCCCGATCATAATGGGACTTCCCGCCGTCGCACCCGCATCGCGAGTGCCCCGCCTCTCTGCGAACCTCTGGCCCACCTGAAGGCGACCATGCCCGCCACCTCGTCCCGACCGGCCCTCTGGATGCTCTGCGGGGCCTTGCTGTTCGCCGCCATGGCGGCCCTGACCCACGCGCTCGGGTCGCGTTGCGACTGGCTGGTGATCGCCCTGGTGCGGGCGGTGGTGATGTTCGGGGCGGCGGTCGCCATGGCGCGAGCCGGCGGGGTTCGGCTGGCGTTCCTCGACCCGCCGACGCTCTGGATGCGAAGCCTCGCCGGCAGCGTCAGCCTGGTCTGCAACTTTTACGCGATGACCAAGCTGCCGGTGGCCGACGTCCTGACCCTGACCAACATGTACCCCCTCTGGATCATCCTGCTCTCGGGCCTCGCCCTGCGGCGGTTCCCGGGGTGGCTCGACCTGTTCGGCGTCGCCTGCGGGATCGTCGGGGTCGTGCTGATCGAACGCCCCGACCTGGGGGTCGGGCGGTTCGCCGCCGGGGTGGCGCTGATCGGGTCGGCCTCGACGGCGGTGGCGATGCTGGGGCTGCACCGGCTCCGCGACATCGACGCCCGGGCCATCGTGGCCCACTTCGCGGGCGTGGCGAGCCTCGTGGCGGCCGGCTGGCTGGTCGTCCGGGGCGGGTCGTTCGCCGCCCTGTTGCCGCCGGACGCGGCATCCTGGGCGTTCCTGGCGGGCGTGGCGATCAGCGGGACGGCCGGCCAGTTCTGCCTGACCCGGGCCTACGCCTCCGGTCCCCCGACCCAGGTGTCGCTCGTGGGGCTCAGCCAGGTGGCCTTCGCCATGATCCTGGACGTGCTGATCTGGGGACGGTCGTTCACCCTGCTGGCCGGCATCGGCTTCGCCCTGGTCCTGGCCCCGACCGCCTGGCTCGCCAGCCGCGCCGGGCGGAGACTGGCCGAGGTCGAGGAGGTCGAAGAGGCCGAGGCGGAGCCGTCCCCGGCCGACCCGCCCGCCGAACCGTCCCCCCGGTTCGACCGCCCCACCTGCGAGTTTTCGTAGGTCATGCCGAATCTCCCGGTCGGGTGGGTCAGCGCAGCGCAACCCACCAATCCGAGTTCTGGTAGGGTGGGTCGGCGCAGCAACCCACCAATTCTCCAATGGGTTGCGCTCCCGGTCGGGTGGGTCGGCGGAGCGCAACCCACCAATCCGAGTTCTGGTAGGGTGGGTCAGCGCAGCCCAACCCACCAATTCTCCAACGGGTTGCGCTCCCGATCGGGTGGGTCGGCGCAGCGCGACCCACCTTCTGATGAACTGGTGGGTTGCGCCGCGCGACCCACCCTACCAGATCAATTGGCGGGAACCTCGACGGCGCCGAGAACGTCATTGGGTTCGTTCGGGAATGGTCCGAAGCACCCTGATTCTCAATGACTTACGTCGATTTTTGAGAACCAAAACTCATTTTTTGACAGCCTGGTCCGGGTGCTCGTCCGCCCACTTCTGATACTGTTCGATTGTATAGAAAGTTTCAAACCGGTAGAGGCGGCCCTTGTCCTCGACGGGCTCCATCGAGTTGAGCGACCAGGAGTCGCCGGTGGACCGCATCCAGGCGTCGAGACGTTCGTCGAGGCGTTCTCGTTGCTCGGCGAAGGCCGGGTCGTCGGCCCGGTTATGCTGCTCGTAGGGGTCACGCTCCAGGTCGTAGAGGACCCAGGGGGCGTCCTCGGTGCGGGCGTACATGACGCGGTCGGTGCGGACGCCTCGCCAGGGGTGGCTGATGTCGCCCGGCGTGGTACGGGACGAAGATCTGGAAGAAGACGGAATCCGGGCCTGTGTCGGTTGCGCCGAGTGCAACGGGGGAAAGGTCGGACCCCTGCATGGTGTCGGGGACCTCGACGCCAGCGAGTGCGAGCAGGGTCGGGGCGAGATCGACGTGGGAGAGCAGGGCGTCGGTCGCGTGTCCGGCCGCGATCCGTCCCGGCCAGCGCACGATGCCGGGGACGCGGATCGACTCCTCCCAGGGCTTGCGCTTGAGCCGCGCCCCTGCGAGCCGAGCATGTCGCCGTGGTCGGAGGTGACCAGGACGATGGTGTCGTCCGCCCGGCCGAGTTCGTCGAGAGCGGCCAGCAGCCGGCCGACCTGGTCGTCGATGGCGGTGATCGCGGCGTAGTAGGCGGCAAGTTCCGCGCGACCCGTCTCGGGTGATCCCGGCGCCCAGTTCGGCCGCATGGTGAGCGAGTCTGGGTCGTACATCTTCATGTAGCGATCGGGCGCGCCATACGGATTGTGCGGCGGGCCCATCGCGACTTCGAGGAAGAACGGGTCGTCCCCGGCGGCCCGGAGGAACTCGATGGCCACGTCGGTCCAGACCTCCGGCTCGAAGCGGTCGTCGTGGATCGGGGTCGGCTCGTCGCGGAAGTAGACCGGGCGGAAGTGGGCGTGTCGGCATTCGTGGGCCGCCCAGAAGTCGAAGCCCTGGCGCCTCGGGCCGGGGGGGACGAACCCGGGCTCGCGAGGGCCGCCGTCGAGGTGCCACTTGCCGATGAAGCCGGTGCGGTACCCGCGCGCCGGCCAGGACTTCCGGGAGGGTGACGGCCGACTCGCGCAGGCGGAGGTCGTTGGCGATCATGCCGTTACGGCTGGCGTACTGGCCCGTCAGGATGATGGCCCGCGCCGGGCAGCAGACCGGCGTGTTCGCGAACGTGTTGCGGAACAGCATGCCCTGCGAGGCGAGCCGGTCGAAGTGCGGCGTCCGCACGTCGGGGTTCCCCATGCACCCGAGCCCCTGGGCTCGCCACTGGTCCGGCATGATCATCAGGATGCTCGGCGCTCGTGGTTTGTCGTCGGCCTGGCCGGGATTGCCGGTGATGCTCCAAAGCACGATTCCGACCAAGGCCGTCACGCGCGGCATCCGGGGTCGTCGCATGGTCCCCTCCCGTTCGGTTGAGTTTCGTCGAGGTAAGCCGCTCTCCGGAAACGACATTTTCATGTGAAAACGGGTAAATCGGTTGGCCGGGGCAAAGTCTTCGTGCCCCGGTCTGGGTTTTGGGGAGCCGACCGGGGCACGAAGACTTTGCCCCGGCCACCCAAACGACGTACCTTCCGGGAGAATCAGGCGATTCCGGACAGCCTCGAATAACGCCATTGTAGCGGACGGGCGCAGCGTCGGCAGCCGGGGCGCTCGGGTAAATCGGTTGGCCGGGGCAAAGTCTTCGTGCCCCGGTCTGGGTTTTGGGGAGCCGACCGGGGCACGAAGACTTTGCCCCGGCCACCCAAACGACGTACCTTCCGGGAGAATCAGGCGATTCCGGACAGCCTCGAATAACGCCATTGTAGCGGACGGGCGCAGCGTCGGCAGCCGGGGCGCTCGGGTCCTTGATCACCCCCGGGCACCGGCGTATCGTCTTGGGGACGACCAACCACCTGGGAGGACACGACGATGAACCGTAGAACGGCTTTGCTGGCCGGAGTCGGGCTGATCGGGCTGGGCCTCGTTCCGGCTCGGGGGGACGAGCCTTCGCTGAAGACGCAGGCGGCCGAGGCGCTTCGGAAGGCGGTCGCGTTCTACCGCGACGAGGTGGCCACCGAGGGAGGCTACCTCTGGCGCTATGCGGCGGACGGGTCGGCCCAGGAGGGGGAGGTCGTCACGGGGCCGGAGACCGTCTGGATCCAGCCGCCGGGGACGCCGACGGTGGGCATGGCGTTCCTCACGGCCTATCAGGCAACCGGAGAGAAGGCGTATCTCGAGGCCGCTCGAGACGCCGCCCGCTGCCTGGTGCGGGGGCAACTCCGCTCCGGTGGCTGGGATTACCGGATCGACTTCGACCCCGAGGAACGGGCCAGGGCGGCCTACCGGGTCGAGCCGGAAGGCCGCCGACAGCGCAACGTGACGACCCTCGACGACGACACGACCCAGTCGGCGCTCCGGCTGCTGATGCGTGTCGACGAGGCCCTTGAATTCCAGGACGAGGCCATCCACGAGGCGGCAACCTACGCGCTCGATCACCTGCTCGCGGCGCAGTATCCCAACGGCGCCTGGCCCCAGCGGTTCGATGCCCCTCCCGACCCGGACGCCTTCCCGGCCCGGAAGGCGAGTTACCCGGAGTCGTGGTCGCGGACCTTCCCGAAGGAGGACTACCGCGGCTTCTACACGCTCAACGACAACACCCTGGCCGACATGATCCGCACCATGATCGAAGCGGCCGACATTTATGAGGATCCCCGATATCTCGCCGCGGCCGAACGGGGCGGCGACTTCCTGATCCTGGCCCAGATGCCCGACCCGCAGCCGGCCTGGGCCAGCAGTACGACGTGGCGATGCACCCGGCCTGGGCCCGCAAGTTCGAGCCCCCGGCCGTCACGGGGGGGAGTCGCAGGGGGCCATCCGGATCCTGCTCGACCTGTACGACGCGACCGGCGAGGCACGGTTCCTCGAACCGATCCCCCGAGCGCTCGCCTACCTGCGCGCCTCGCGATTGCCCGACGGCCGCCTCGCCCGCTTCTACGAGCTGGGCACCAACCGCCCGCTCTACTTCACGAAGGATTACCAGTTGACCGAGAGCGACGCCGACATGCCGACGCACTATGGCTTCAAGGTCGGCGAGCGGCTCGACTCCCTGGAACGGGACTACGACCGCGCGAAGGCGGACGGGCCGCGGCACACCTCGCTCGTCGTGTCGGCCCGAACGATCGGATCCGGAGTGCCGGAGGGCCGGGCCCGCGAGGCCATTGAGTCGCTCGATGAGAACGGCCGCTGGGTCGACCGGGGCAACCTCCGCTCGCAAGGGCCGGTGCCCCCGCCGTGCCGATCCTCGACAGCCGCACCTTCGCCCGCAACGTCGAGACACTCGCCCGATATCTGAACGCCCGGAAGTGAGACGGGACGGCGTATCCGGCCCGCGCCTCATCGCAGTCCTCAACGCTCCAGGATCAGGATGAGTTCGTCATGATCGCCGGAATGACTGTGGATGCGCAGGACGGACGCCGTCCTGACACCCCATCCCTTGTGGGCGAGTGTGTTGAGGGCCTCTTCGAGTTTACTGGGGTTGAACTTGCCGGTCAGGCCATAGTCCTTGGGCGTCAGCACCTTGTACTGGTGGGTACCGTCGGTGGGACGGGCGTCGTCGAGCGGGTCGTGATGCGGTCGGTCGGCGACGGCGGAGTCGACCTGGATGCTCGTCGTCTCGGGTCGTTCGGCAACCGGTACATCATGGGAGGATGCGGGCTCGCTGTGGGCGTGGTCGTCGATGGTCGGCCAGGCCAGGTCGTCGACGGCGATGGCGTTCGGATCACCACTCGAAGTCGCCTTCGACGACGCGACGGCTGTCACCGGGTCAGAACCGTCGGGGATCGTTAGCACTTTCCCGCACCTCGGACACCTGGTCCGTTTGCCCGAGTCCTCTGGTTTGGCCTTCAGGTTCGTGCCGCACGGACAGGCGAAGACGATCGGCATGGGCGCCTCCTGGCCCCGGTCAGGGCTTCAGGAAAGGGAAGATTCAGATAAGACCATGGTTCCGACGTACTGGTGCTCGGCACGACAGATCCCAGACCCCAGGACAAACGAATTGTTGCCATGAGCATTATATGCAATCTGCAATCTGTCTTGAGGCTTTCCCAGGGTTAGTGACGCTATGGGCATTCCCCCTGTTCCCGATCTCCGAATTGGAATCGGGGAAACGGGATCGGGAATTGGGGGGCTCGGCGCGACACCATGGGCAACGGCTACGATTTTCCGGGGCGTTCCGCGATGGCGACGTTGTTGTTGTTGGAGGTCGTGGGCTCGCAGGCGTCGATCCTCAACCCATCGCGACGGCCGCTGCCGACAAGGTTGTCGGAAATCATCAGGGTAGGGCCACACTCGCGAACGCGGATGCCTTCCTGCATCGACGGTTCGGCGCGGCGGTCGATCACCGTGCAGTCGGAGATCCGGCTATTCCGCAGATTTCGCAGCTCGATGCCGCGATGAACCGGGTCGAGGACCTGGCAGCCGTTGACGTTGACCTCGCTCGAATCGTAAATCTCGAGGGCGCCTCCTTCGTTCGCGTCGCCGGCCTTCGAGCCCTCCAGGATCAACCCGCTGAGGCAAACACCGGCCGAGCGGCGGATGGTGACGCCGTCGATCCGGTCGCCGGTGTAGTCGGGGTTGTGGTCGAAGGTGTTCGCGCCGATGACGACGTGCTGGCAGCGGTC
This sequence comes from uncultured Isosphaeraceae bacterium, assembly GCA_963779675.1. Classification (GTDB taxonomy): domain Bacteria; phylum Planctomycetota; class Planctomycetia; order Isosphaerales; family Isosphaeraceae; genus CAVZZM01. The sequence goes on along the minus strand of CAVZZM010000002.1, from coordinate 172,864 downwards.
CATCTCGATCGACCGCCGAAAACCGGAGGCGAACGAGTTGCCCGTCACGGCGACGCCCCGGCAATTCCGCAGCATTAGGTTGACGGCCTGGCTCTGCAACACGTTGCCGACGATCGTCCACAGCCCGGCCCCCTTGGAGGTGGGATCGTCGGGCCCTTCGATTCGCACGTTGGCGCCGTCGGGGCTCTCCTTGGCCTGGATGGTGTTCGAGGCGATCGTGCCCTCGCGGACCCGCCCCTCTCGGGCGTCGATCCAGACGTCGGCGGAATTCGGCGACTCGGGATCGAAGTTGTACTCGATGTCGCAGCCGGTGATCTGGAGGTTCCGCACTTCACTGCCCCGGACCTTGATGCCGGCGTGTTTCTGATAGCTGATGTGCGAGCCGACGATGATCGTTTGATGCAGGTCCACGCCATCGAAGTAGACGCCGATGGCCGGTCCACGCCCCTCGTAGATATGCGAGTCGGCCAGCAGCACGTTCCGGTTGCGGCGGACGAGGTGGACGCCATACAGACAGCGACGGATCAGCACGCCGGCGATCGTGGCCATCATCGTGCCGTCGAGCTCGATGCCGACCGCCTCCTCGTGGTCGCCGACGATCTCGAGGTCCGAGATGCCCGGCCGCCGCTCGGATTCCCAGACGACCGGCTCGACCGAATCGGGGGCAGCAGTTCCCTCGTGCGTGCCGACGAGCCGCAGCGCCGGCCCGGGGCCGGCCATGACCAGGCGAGCCGTGCCGCCCGACCCGTCCATGCCGAACGGACCGTCGCGATCGAGCGGCACGACGATCGGCTTCGTGAGCCGGTACGTGCCGGGAGGCAGGATGAGATGCCCGCCCCGCTGATCAACCGCGTGCTGGATCGCCTCCGTATCATCGGTCCGGCCGTCGCCGGCCGCGCCGAAGTCGCGAACATCCGCCATGAAAATATCCTGAATTTTTGAAAACCGAGATGCGCGATGGCCGTCCAACGCGTGCCGTGCCTCTTGGAATGGGCGGAGACGGCCCCTGGTTACGGTGTAACAGGCAGTTGACGTGAAGTCCAGAATCGACCTCGAGGGACCAGGGTCATTCCCAGATCGGTCTTCGGAAAATCGAGGCGCATGCCGAGCCATCAGGTTGGGCGGCTCGGGCTCCCGGGAAGAACCCTGCGTCGAACTTCGGGATGAGCCTGCGCGAGGGACGTGGACGTCGAAATCCAGCCGTGTTTCGAACCAAAATGCGCGCGTTTATTTCGAAGGAACAGTCGTCCTTGAGGGTGGGGAGATCGTCGGGTCGCCAAGGCGCTTGAGCAACTGCCTACGGGCGTCGAGTTCGTCCGGAGTGAGGATGTGGATGATTCCGCTGGGGTCGGGTCGGGTTTCGAGCTGGATGCCGGCGCGGGTCTCGACCCAGAGGGTGATCTGCTGGGGGGTGCCGGCCATCGGCGGGGCGACCGGGCGGAGCCGCACGACGCCGCCGTCGTCGCCGGTCAATGTGGAACGGCCGTCGGGGGCGATGGCGACCGATGTGACCCGTCCGGCATGGGCCAACGGCGGGCTGACCGCGGCGCCCGTCCCGGCGTCCCAGAGGCGGGCGGTTTCATCGCCGCTGCCGGTCAGGACGAGTTGGCCGTCGCCGCTGACATCGACCTGGAGCACCGAGCCGCGATGGAGCATTGGCAGGCCGACGGGCCTGCCGGTCACGGTGTCCCAGAACCGGGCGACATTGTTCTCGCCGCCGGTCAAGATGAGGTGGCCATCGGGGGGCACGAACACAGCATCGTATATGGCCCCGGGATGCTGGATGCGCGAGCCGAGGTCGGCGCCGTCGTGGGCGTTCCAGAAGCGGACGAGACTACCGCCGGCCGTCAGCACGCTCTGGCCGTCGGGCCGGAAGGCGACCGCTGTGATGCCCCAGCCGTGCACCAGGCGACGACCGACCGGTTTCGCGAGGTTTGCGTCCCACAGTTGAGCGGAGCCGTCCTCGCCGCCGATCAGGACGAGTTTGCCGTTGGGGGCGAAAGCGACGGCCGACACCGGGCCGTTCCCCTTCGGCGTGCTCGCGATCTCGAGTCCGGATCGGACCTCCCAGAGCCGCGCGACACCATCGGGGCCACCGGTGACGATTCGCGAGCCGTCCGGGGACAGTGCGGCTCGGTTGGTCGGCCCGGCCTCCAGTTTACCAGAGGCCGTACCGTCAGGGCCGAGACGCCGGATGGTCCCGTCCCCGCCGGCGACCAGCGCGTTTTTGGCCTTTGGCCCGAAGGCGACACTTCGGATCGGCCCGGGGCCGATCTGCCAGGACCGCTCGGCGGAGAGGTCGGGGACATCCCAGAGGCGGGCCGTGTTGTCCATGCTACCGGTCAGGATTGTGTTGCCCTTCGTGGCGAAATCGACAGCGACGACCGACCCCTGATGCTCCATGATCTGATCGATCCGTTCGCCGGTCTGGGGGTCCCAGAGGTGAGCGTTGTTGTCCTCGCCGCCGGTCAGGAGAAGTTGGCCGTCGGGGCTGAAGGCGACGGCGTAGATCGCGGCGTCCTGATCGATCGGTGGCAGCAGTCGATTGCCGAGGTTGATGTCCCAGAGCAGTAAAACGCCGTTGGCCGATCCGGTGGCGATTGCCTCACCATCGGGCCGGTAGGCGAGCCCGAGGACCGGACTGCCGATATGCAGCGTGAGGTCCTCGAGTCCCTTGCCCTGCCGCCAGTCCCAGAACCGGACGTCCCCCGCATCGTTGCCGACGGCCAGCCGATCGTCGTGGAAGTCGAGGCAGTGGATCGGCGGCCCGTTGGCTGTCGTTTTGTCGTCATCGTCGATGTCGTCATCGCCATCGTCATCATCATCATCGCGATTCCAGACCAAAGCGTGCGGGTTCGCGAGGTCGCTGATGTCCCAGATGCCCAGGGATCCTCGTTGGGCGCCGGCGACCAGGAGCGTGCCGTCGGGGCTGAAGGCCAGGGCGTTGACCGGGCCGCTGGCGTCGAGGGGGCGTCCAATCGGGCGGCGAGTGCCGGTGTTCCAGGTTCGAACCAACCCGTCGAGCCCGGCGGTGGCGAAGACGCGGCCGTCGGCGTCGAAGGCGACGGCCGTCAGGGGTGACGGGAGGCGCAGGGGATCGCCGACGATCCGGCCGGTCGCGGTGTTCCAGAGCCTCGCCTCACCGATGGGCAGGCCATCGCGGAGGTTGCTACCGCCGGTCAAGGCCCACGTGCCGTCGGGGTGAAACGCGACGGCCCGGACCACGTCCGGGTGGGGGAGGTTGTATCGCAACGGGGCGAGCGTGTCCGCCCAGTTCGCCAGGTCGGTTCGGTACGCCCTCGCGAAGGGGATCGACGTGGGGAGGTCGGACAGTTCCTCCAGCGCCGCGGCTAGCAGAAGCAACGCCGGGCCGACATGTCCATCGTTGAGCAGGTCATTGGCGCGGTCGAGGACGAGATCGGCCCGTAGTTCCTCGGCTCGTATCCGCTCGGCGTGCTCGCTCCTCCGGGCGCCCTCGATCAGAAACGTCGCGGTAATCGCGGCAGCCGCGATGATCGCCAGTCCGGCGGCCCCGGACAGTGCATAGGTGCGGTGCCGACGCGCCCAGCGTGAGAACCGCTCGGTCCAGGGTTCCCGGTAGGCGACGACCGGCTCGTCGGCGATCCAGCGATCGACGTCCTCGGCCAGGGCGATCGCCGTGTCGTACCGATCATCGGGTTCGAGGGCCAGCGCCTTCAGGCAGATGGATTCCAGGGAGCCTGGAATGGAGCGGTCGAGTGACCGAGGATTCGGGAAGGTCCCGCGCTGAACCTGGGCGAGAACCTGCACGGCCTCCGGGGCCTCGCAGGGGGCCCGTCCGGTGAGGATGGCGAAGAGCGTCGCGCCGAGGCTATAAACATCGCTGCGCGGGCCGATGTGCTCCAGGTCTCCCCGGGCCTGCTCGGGGCTCATGTACTGCGGCGTGCCGAGCGCCGAGCCGGGGCGCGTGTGGTCCGAGCTGCCCGACCCGCTCGGCACCAACGCCCCCTCGCCGTCGGCGGCCTCGACGTCAATGCCGCCGACCGGCTTGGCCAGGCCCCAGTCGACGACAAGCGTCTCGTTGAACGGGCCGAGCAGGATGTTCGACGGCTTCACGTCGCGGTGGACCACGCCCCGGCTATGCGCGTACGCCAGCGCGTTACAGGAATCGACGAAACGGCCGAGCAGGCGGTGTAATTCCAGCGTCTTCTCGGCGGAACCCTGGAAGTTCGCCGGGTCGTGGAACCGCTCGATCGCGTCGGCGAGGCTCTCGCCCCGGACGAACCGCATGGCGTAGAACGGACGGCCGTCGGGATGGGCGCCGAGGCTGTAGACCGGCACGACACCGGGGTGCTCCAGATTGCCGGTGATCTCCGCCTCCTGCACGAAGCGGAGCTTGCTGTTGGTGTCGTGGGCGAGCCGGGGCTGGATCTCCTTGAGCGCAACCTCGCGATTCAGCTCGTTGTCGTAGGCGACGCTGACGACGCCGAGCCCTCCTTCGGCGTGGGGACGGACCGGCCGAAATCGCAACTCGGAACCGGCCCGCAGCCCGATGAAACCCGGTGGCCGGTCGGCCGCGTGGGAGGGCGCTCCAGCATCGTCCGGGTCCGATCGAAGGGATCGGCGCGGTCGGTCGGGGACGGTCCGAAGGTTGCCGTCCGGGTGATGTCGCTGTTCCCCACCGGCGATATCGGAAACGTCCGCGTCAATGACCCGGGGGACAGGTCGCTCTCGGTAAGCTGGTTCTGAAGCTCGACGAGCTGAGGTTCGCTCAGGAAACCCCACTCCAGGAGGATCTGACCGAGCGGTCTCAGCCGCTCCGCCTCCCAGACGTCGAGGGCCGCGATCAGGTCGTCCCGGCTAATCCAGTTACGGCGCAGCGCGTGGATGCCCAGCAAGAGGTTCCGGTCCGCCTCGGAAGTCATCAGGTTCCTCGGTCCCACTACGGCAGGGTCGGCTCGCGATGACCCCCAGTGCATGCCCGTCAAGACGGTCTCCCCGGGAACTCTAGCACGAGGTCCCCGCCCCGTTGCGCGAGACTCCCTTTATCGTAACGGTCGCAAATCGGGCATTCCAGCGATGACATCAGGGCCGACCGACTCGAATGCCCTGCTCTTCGACTCTCACACACTTGCATTCAGGCTCACGATCGTTAAAATGAAACCCGCTCGATACGGGGCTGCCTGACCGGATGCCGACACAGTCATGGAATGTTCCAGCGATGAAGGGCCCATGCGTCTCGCGCTGGCGCTGGCCCATGAGGCGGCCAGGATCGGGGAAGTTCCCGTCGGAGCGGTTGTGACCTGCAAAGGTCGTGTGATCGCGCAGGCGTACAATCTTCGGGAGACTCTTCACGACCCCACGGCCCATGCGGAGCGGCTCGCCCTGACGCAAGCCGGTCGGGTTCTGGGTTCCTGGCGGCTTGATGACTGCGTCCTTTATGTCACCCTCGAACCCTGCCCGATGTGCGCGGGGGCCATTGTTCAGAGTCGGCTCCCTCGATTGGTGTACGGCGCGGACGATCCCAAGGCCGGTGCGTGCCGAACCCTGTATCGCCTGGCCGACGATCCTCGCGTCAACCATCGAGCCACCATCGTTCGTGGCGTCCTCGCCGAGGAGTGTGGTGCCGTCCTGACCGATTTTTTCCGAAAACGCCGACCTTCTTTTACGAGGTCACGCTAACAAGTACGAAACCCCCCGGAGGGGTGCCTGAGTGGTTGAAAGGGCCGGTCTCGAAAACCGGTGTAGGTGCAAGCCTACCGTGGGTTCGAATCCCACCTCCTCCGCTACTTGCTCGCTGACTGTCATCGAACTACGTGCAGCGAGCGTGAACCGCTCCAGGACTTGCACGCGGGCTCTGGCTGGGCCGGTCATATCGAACTGAGGCTGGGGGCTGGTTTCAAGAGACAGGGCGAGGCTGGGCGGGGTTGTGGTACGCTCGTTGGGGTGACGTGATCTCGCCCGGAGCCCGTCGAGCCCATGCCCCGACGATCGACCAGACCATCTCCCAGGACTCGCACTCGACCCGACGCCACGGCTCGTGGTGTGCCGACAGGGCGGCCGAGGGTCGCGCGCTGGGGGTGGCTTGCCGCGGGGGGCGTGGTCGCCGGGCTGCTGGTGACGTTCGGGGTCTGGAGTCGGTCGCTGGGTCGCTGGGAACGGTTGCGGGCGCGGGCCGGGGCGGCGATCCACGCCGACGACGCGGCGCGGGCCTGGAACGCCTACAACGCCGGACCTCATGCCGACGCCGACAGCCGGATTGCCGAGGCCCGGGCCTGGCTGGCCGCCGGGTTTGCCGCGCGAGCCGTGACCGTTCTGGACGAGGTGGCCGCGCGCACGCCGGGGATCGCCGAGCCCTGGCTGCTGCGGCTGGAGGTCCTGCGGGTCGAGGACCGGCCGGCCGAGGCCCGGCGGCTCGGGTTCGACGCGCTGGCGGTCCTGGATGATCCCGGCGCCCGGCTCGCCGTCCTGCGCAGCATGACGCTCGCCCTCCTGGCCGACGTGCCCGATGACCTGGCCCGCGAGACGCTGACACGATGGGTCAAGGCCGACCCGGGCGACCTCGACGCCCGCGCCTCCTGGCTGCGACGGATCGCCGCGGGCCCCGGCCCGGCGACCCCGACCGCGCCGCCCGCATCGCCACCCTGTCTAACCTGCTGGCGACCCACCCGGACCACGCCGGGCTGCGCGAGGCCCTGATTCGGGAACTGGCCGAGATCGGCGCGGTCGAACAAGGACGGAAATGGCTCGATGCCTGGCCGGCCTCCAAGCAGGATGCCCGTTATTTCCGTCTATCGGGTCGCTGGGCACTCGAGTACGACGCCTGTCCCGACGAGGCCGAGGCCGCCTTCCGGCGCGTCCTGGAGGAGTTGCCCCATGACTGGCTGACGCGCTACCGACTGGCCCGCGCCCTGCGCATCCTGGGTCGTGACGATGACGCTCGCGCCGAGGCCGAGACCGTCGCCCGGCTCCGCGAGCGTCTCGATCCGTCCCGGCTCGGTCCCCGCCTCGACGCCGACCTCGCCCGAATCGACGACGATCCCGCCGCACGCTATGACCTGGCCGATCTTTGTGACGAGTTGGCCCTCGATCTCCTTGCCGATGCCTGGCGATCGGTTGGCGAGACGGCGGCGAACCGACCTGCCCTCGGCGCATCGGGGGCAACCCGGGTGCGACCCCGGATGGATGGGAAACCACTCGCTCGCCCTGCCGGGAACGGGCCGTCGACCCGTTGAACCCCCTCTATCTGGTGGGGTACAAGAAGGTGGGGAGCCAGGGGCCTGTCACCTTCCCATTCAAACGGAATACTCCCTCATGATCATCTCGGACCTTGCACAAATCGAAGGACGACGTTTCCCGCGCGGCGCAGAACTCAAAACCTTGCGGGGGGAGTGGCCCCCATCCAGACGAAAAACTTCGCCATGGGCCACGTGACTCTGGACCCGAACGGGGGTCAGGTCCCCTGGCATCATCAGGAACAGGAGGAGGTCTATCTCGTCGTCGAAGGCACGGGGGAAATGTGTCTGGGCGAGGAACGCCAAACCCTCACGACCGGACAAATGGTCTTCATTCCCTCCGGTGTCTTCCATCAATTGACCAACATCGGTGAGATACCCCTTCGTATGATCTACTGTTATGGGCCCGCCGGCGACGTGGCCCACTGGCGGCAGGAGCTCGACGGCACTCTTCCTCCCGCTGGGGTCGGAACCACTCCGCCGCTTCCTCCCGGTGCCCAACCGCAATGCACGGAGAAGTCCTCATGAAAACACATCGAATCGGCGTCATCATGAATGGCGTTACCGGACGCATGGGGACCAATCAGCATTTGCTTCGTTCCATTGATGCCATCATCAAGCAAGGTGGAGTGAAAGTCAGCCCGACCGAAACCATCATGCCGGACCCGGTGCTGGTCGGCCGCGATGAGATCAAGCTCAAAGAACTCTGTCAGCGCTCCTCGGCGGACAAGTGGACAACCGACCTCAAGAGTGTGATGAATGACCCAAGTTATGCCATTTATTTCGATGCTCAAAGCACGTTGAGGCGATTTGACGCGGTCAAGCAGGCGGCCGAGGCCGGCAAGCACGTCTATTGCGAAAAGCCCACCGCCATCACGACCAAGAATGCGTACAAGCTGTACCAGATTTGCCGCGATGCGGGCGTCAAAAATGGTGTGGTGCAGGACAAACTGTGGTTGCCCGGGTTGGTGAAATTTTTGCGACTGAAGGAAAACGGCTTCTTCGGCGAGATCCTGAGCGTCCGGGGTGAGTTCGGTTACTGGGTCTTTGAGGGCCACACCATTCCGTCGCAGCGCCCGAGCTGGAACTATCGCAAGGAGGATGGCGGCGGCATGGTGGTGGACATGCTCTGCCACTGGCGTTATGTCATTGATAATCTCTTTGGTGAAGTGAAGTCGGTTTCCTGCCTCGCCGCCACTCACATCCCCGAACGAGTGGATGAAACGGGCCGTCCCTATTCTTGCACGGCCGATGATTCGGCCTATGCGACCTTTGAACTCGAAAACGGCGTCATTGCCCACTTCAACTCGTCCTGGAATGTCCGCGTGCGTCGCGACGACCTGCTCACCATGCAGGTTGACGGCACCAGGGGCATCGCCGGTGGTCGGGCTCCGCGATGTCTGGATTCAACATGCCGGGAATACACCCCGACCGGTCTGGAACCCCGACATCAAACAACCGATCGACTTCTTCGAGGGTTGGGCCAGGGTGCCGGACCAGGAAACCTACGACAATGCATTCAAGGTCCAGTGGGAACTTTTCCTCCGCCATGTCGTCCTTGACGAGCCCTTCCGCTGGACCCTGCTTGAAGGGGCCAAGGGAGTGCAACTGGCGGAAATTGGCCTCAAGAGCAGCGAACAGCGTTGCTGGCTGGATCTTCCCGAGTTAAGAGCGTAGCCTTTCCGTCACGACACCAGCCGTTGATTCGCCCCTGGCCGAAACCTCTTGGAAGGTGGCATTGTCGCGGTCCTCGTCGTGCCCCACGGCTTTCTCGAGGAAACGGCCATCCTCCCAACTTCAACAGGGAGTTGACCCATCATGGATCGTCGCCGGTTTATCCAGACCAGTGCCGCCGGGCTCGGCCTGTCGGCGTTCGGCGGCATTGGCATTGGCTCGGCTCGGGCCAGGGACAAACTTTACTTCGACGGCGACACGAAGCGTGTCGGGCTGATCGGCACCGGCTGGTATGGCAAGTGCGACCTGCTGGCGGCTGGTCCAGATCGCCCCCGTCGAGATCGTCGTCGCTGTGCGATGTCGACTCGACGATGCTCACCGAGGCCGCCGACATCGCCGCCACCCGGCAGACGTCGAAGAAGCGGCCCGAGACCTACGGCGACTACCGCGAGATGCTCAAGGAGAACGACCTCGACATCGTCCAGATCGCCACGCCCGACCACTGGCACGCCCTGGCGGCGATCGCCGCGATGGAGGCCGGCGCCGACCTGTACCTCCAGAAGCCGATCAGCGTCGACGTGGTCGAGGGCCAGGCGATCCTCGACACCGCCCGGCGGTTGAACCGGGTCGTGCAGGTCGGCACCCAGCGCCGCAGCACGCCGCACCTGGTCGAGGCCCGCGACCGCGTCATCAAGGAGGGCCTGCTCGGCAAGATCGCCCACGTCGAGATCTGCTGCTATTACCACATGCGCGCCAGCAGCAACCCGCCCGACATCGCCCCGCCGCCGAACCTCGACTGGGAGATGTACACCGGCCCGGCCCCGATGCGGCCCTACAACGAGCTGGTCCACCCCCGGCGCTGGCGCTCGTTCATGGAGTACGGCAACGGCATCGTCGGCGACATGTGCATCCACATGCTCGACATGGTGCGCTGGATGCTCGACCTGGGCTGGCCCGAGCGGATCAGCTCCGAGGGGGGCATCCTGGTCGACAAGGACAGCAAGGCGAACATCACCGACACCCAGACGGCCACCTTCGACTTCGGCGACCTGACCGTCACCTGGCAGCACCGCACCTGGGGCCACCCGGTCGACCCCAAGTACCCGTGGGCCGCCACCTTCTACGGCGACAAGGGCACGCTCCAGGCCAGCGTGATGAGCTACGACTACACCCCCCTGGGCGAGGGCAAGCCGATCCACGCCGACGTGGTCTACGAGCTGGAGGAGTACCCCGAGGACGCCGTCGAGAAGGACCTGGAAAAGCACGTCGCCCCGGCGATCCGCCACCACATGTACAACCTGCTGGAGTGCGATCGAGAGCCGCGAGAAGCCCGTCGCCGACATCGAGCAGGGCCACATCTCCACCGCCAGCTGCATCCTCGCCAACGACGCCCTGACCCTGGGCCGCACCCTGGAGTGGGACGCCGAGAACGGCCGCGTCCGCGACGACGACGAGGCCAACCAGGCCCTCGCCCGCCCGTACCGCGACCCCTGGGAACACCCCAAACCCCGCGAGGCCTGACAACGAGCGAACCTGGGAGCGGCTCCCGCGGAGTGTACGAGCCCTGGTAGGTCACGCATCCGCCTGACGGTTCTCGACCCGTCGTCAGGCGGATGGCGGACCTGACGGTGCGAATTGTCGCCACTGTCGGGAGAAGGAGAAGGAAGCCCGGCCCAGCGCGTGGCGCGGGAGAGGGGCTCGTCCCAGTAGCCGGGACGGTAGACGTTCAACGCGCGCTGGTCTGGGTCGCCGTCGTGGAAGCCGCTCAGGTTCACGCCCAGGCGTGGGAAGACCAGGAACCCCAGGGTCTCTAACGGCTCCGGGTATTGCTGGAGTAAGGCCGTCACCATGTCCTCGATGGTCCCCGCGCCAGCAACTCGACACCGGCGAAGGTCAGACGGACCTTGTCCGGATGCAGGCAGTATTCGGCCGCCCGGCCGTCGCCATCGTAGTTCACGCCGAGAATGGCGAACTCGTCGCGTCCCGGACGGCTGTAGCGCGGGTGGGGGCCCATGCCCAGGACGATCCGAACCTCCTCCCGCGACATCCCGAACCGGAGCGGCAGGACGCCAACATGAGGGTGAAGTTCCAGGTCGATCACGCAAACTCCCGAACGTGTCTGGCGGGTCGGTATCTTGCCGGAGGCGTCCCCGGAAACGCGCTCGTCGCACGCGCCACCGGCAAATCCCCTACCCGCTCGGGTGGTCAGCTTCGGGTGTAATCCAGGGCGAGGATGCTGTAGGCGGTGACGAGGTTCGGGTCGCCTTCCATGAAGCGATCGGCCGAGTTGACCCAGGAGCCGTCGGGGCCCTGCGCTTGGCCAGGGCGGCGATCAGGTCGGCGCGCCAGTCGTGCTGACTTGCCCGAGGCGTCGGTCGAGCGTCGGCCGGCCGAGCAGGGCCATCGCCTTGGCGAAGGTGTGGTAGTAGTAGTACAGCCCCTGCTGGCCGAGGCCGGGGTTCTCGTCCAGGGTGTAATGGTTCTTGATGTAGTCGCAGGCCGCCTTGACGCGGGGGTCGTCGGGGGTCAGGCCGGCGTAGATCATGCTCTTGAGCCCGGCGTAGGTCATGCCGGCGTACGACCGCAGGCCGCCGCCCTCGGCCTCGCCGGCGACGCTCGCGCCGCCGTTGGCCGCGGTGTAGATGAAGCCCGCCGTCGTTGACCTTCTTGGCCCAGGGCTGGTCGTTGAACTCGCTGTCGAGGTTCTGGCACCGCGAGACGAACACCAGCGCCTTCTGCAGGGCCGGGTCGTCGGCCGGCAGGCCCGATTCGCGCAGGGCCTCGACCATGAAGGCGGTGTTCGACAGGTCGGGCCGGCTGTTCGCGCCGCCGTAGCCGGCGCCGCCGTAGAAGGGGTCGTCCGGGCCCTTGCCCTCGCCCTCGTCCCACTGCTTCGTCCTTGAGGAACCCCTGACCGCCGACGATCAGGTCGATCGTAGCGGCCGTCGCCGTTCGCCCGGGCGGCCTGGAAGGCCATCAGGGCGATGGCCGTGGTGTAGTTGGCGTGGGGGGCCTCGGAGAGCCCCCCCTCGGGGCCGACGAACTGCTCGAGGTACTCCAGCGCCTTCGTGATCACCGGCTCGTTGGGCGTGACCCGGCCCGATCGCAGCAGGGCCGCGACCACCAGGGCCGTGATGCCCGGCTCGTTGCGGTCGGCCGACCAGCGCCGTCCTCGGCCTGCCGGCCCCGCAGGAAGGTGACGGCCTGATTGATCTGCGCCTCGCGATCACGTGCCGGCTCGTGGTCCTGGATCCGAGCGGCGCGGCCCAAGGCTCCCCGTCCGACCAGGCTGACGGTTCCCACTGCGGCGAGGCCCCGGACGAGAAATCGGCGGCGGGACGCGACGAAGCGGAAGCGAATCGGTTGCGGCATCAGGATCAGTCCTCAATCGTTGGCGATTCGATCGAATTCCGTGACCAAACGGAACTCGTCGGCATCCCCCAGCCTATCTTACAGTCGTCCTAAATGGGAGGGTACATACCGAACGATCCGGGACATTCTCCGGGTTCGACCCGGCAGAGGAAGCGAGTTCGACGCGGACTGCCTCGCTTGCCGCTCCCATCGCTCTTGACCTCCACATTCCGTGTGAGTATCTTTAAGAACCTCAACTCATGGGGCGATTAGCTCAGTTGGCTAGAGTGCCAGCATGACACGCTGGAGGTCACAGGTTCGAGCCCTGTATCGCCCATCCAGGCCGAGCGTCGCCGACACCTGATATGGCGACGCTCGGCTTGTCCGTTTCAGGATGAAGGCAAGCACATTTCCCCCGGTCGATCCTCGGCCGGAGGGGTTGTTCCGGAAATGTCGAGGACCGGTCCAGGCTCGGTTCCGGGCTGGAACTCCGGCAACGGACGACTGGCGAACACGGCACCCCAATCTGGCTTCGGCCAGGGCCGCGACTCGGGGCCATTCCAGGGTTCGTTGCGACACACGAACCGGGAGGACGAGCCCATCAGGAATCGCCTATCCCAACGACTTGGCCAGGGCCGCGCACTCCCGGACTTCGTACCGGGTCGAACCCTAACGTGATCGGTTAGGTGCTGCTCCCGAGCGCAACATGCGAACAGCTTGACGTGTTCCACCGCCGGAATCGGTTCCGACGACGGCCATCGGACGATCGAATCTTCCCATGGGCCCGAGATGCCGGTTCGGTCGCCCCGAACCAAGTGAGGTAAATGATCGGCAATCGAACGCACGATGGGCGTCGTTGACGGTCGCAGTCGTGATTGTTACAACCCCGTCGACGGGGTCGTCGGCCGCGTTCGTCGGCGCCGGGACCAGCGTCAGGCCGCCCCCGTTCAGCCCCGTGAACACCGGGCCTCGCGGCGTCGGTGTCGCCGCCAGGAGGTTTAACGAGGTCATTCCGGGCATCGCGTCAGGCCGCACCACCAGTTCCAGCTCCGCCAGTGTCCCCACCGTCCCTGGGGCCAGCGACAAGGGCGTCGACCGGAGGCCGTGAATCCGAACCACTCCCGCCGTTGCGTCGATGACCACTGGCAACAACGTGAACCCCGCGGACAACCCGCCCAGACGCGCCCCCGACACCGTGAAGACCGACGGATCAAAGGCGATCACCAGATCAAAACTGGTCAACGCGATCGTCGTCGGGTCGGTCTGCTCCAGCGTCAACGGCACCGACAATGTGTCGCCAGGAGCGGCGGACAGGTCGCGCGGCAGCGACAGCTTCGGGTCGGGGCCGCCCGACAAGGGGGCAAGGCCCGACGGTCGCGGCGGCACGCGGCTCAGGCCGGGATCGACGTTGGTGACGTATTGCAGGATGAACAGCGAATCGACCGAGTTGATCGACCCGCCGCCGTCGACGTCGCCGAGGATCGCCGGGTCGGCCGTCGGGTACGCGGTGAAGCCGTCCCGGACGTTGGTGACGTATTGCAGGATGAACAGCGAATCGACCGAGTTGATGGTCGTGCTGCCGTCGACGTCCCCGGCGAACGCGGCCACCTGAACCGCGTCGTCGGCGACCGCGGCGATGGTCCCGCCGTTGACGACGACGTCGCCGAGGTCGAGGACCTGCTTGGCCCCATACGGGGCCGAGGTGGGCACCGTCGCGAGGAGCCGGGCGAGTTCGATGGGGCCAGCGGCCAACGCGGTCGGGGTGGTGACGGTGATCCGGGCGAGTCCGGGCGTGCTTGTGTCCACGGTCGCGGAGGCCCCTGGCAGATCGGTCGTGATGCCGTTGATGGTGAGCAGGGCCGGGTCGTAGTCGAGGGTGGCCGTCAGGGAGGTGAGGCCGTCGCCGTCGTTGAGCCGCAGAGGGATGCCGGTAGTGGGGTGCGGGATGTTGACGTCCTGGCCGGCGCCGCGGGCGAAGTCCGGCAGGCTCAGGACGCGGGATGAACTGGAGGCCGAGACGAAGGTGGTCGTGTAGTCGCCGCCCGGCGTGCCGTCGCCGTCGCCGTCGAGAGGATCGGCGTCGTTGTCCCGGAAGCCGTCGGCGGCGCCGCGGAGGGTCACGCTGTACGAGCCGGTGGCGAGAGGCCCGCCGCTGGCGAGGAACGTTAACGAGCGGTTGTCCGGCGCGACGATCAGGGTGCCCCGCACCGGGATGCCGTTTCGAGTCACCACGAGGTCGGCCGGACCGAACGTGCCGGCTGAGTAAAGATTCAGGGTGGACGGATCGATCGGCTTCGTGAAGGCCACGAGGAAGCCGCTCGACGATGGGGTGAGGGCCGCGATCCGCAATGTCTGGCTCGACGTCACCGACCAACTCTCTGTGGTGCTCTCCGCGAGGAGGTTTCCGGCCTGGTCGCTGATTTCCGAATGAAGGGCCACCAGCGTCAATGTGTAGGAACCTGCCGGAGCGGTCAACGGGCCGAGGTTGCTCAGCAGCCAGGTGACGCCGTCGGTCGTGGACAGGTTCGCACCCGAGAGATCCAGGGGCGTGCCATCCCGCGACAAGTTCAGGTCGTCCACCGTGATGCCGTTGACCGGCTCGCTGAAGACAATCGAGATGGAATCGACGGAATCGGTACGGGGGTTGGGCGTCACGTCCAGAATGTCGGCCGTGGGTGGGAAGGTGTCGATGGCCCGGCCGACGTTGAGCCGTCCACCCGTAACAGACCTCCCGGCCAGGCTCGACACCGGATCGACGGTGCTCAGGACGCGGGCGATGACCTGGTCGTAAGTCCAGTCGGGGTGGCGGTCCCAGACCAGGGCGATGGCGCCGGTCACGTAAGGCGCGGCCATCGACGTGCCGCTCTGAACCGCGTACTGGCCACCTTTCGAGGTGCTCAGGATGTCAACACCCGGCGCGGCCAAATCGACGCTTTTCAGGCCGTAGTTGGAAAAGGACGCAACCTGGTCGTTGCGGTCGGTTGCGGCGACTGCGACGAGATTATCGAAGGTATAGCTCGACGGGTACGCCGGGCGAACGTCGGTGTTCGTCCCGGTGTTGCCGGCGGCCGCCACGAAAATGTGGCCGCCATCACGGGCGCTCGCGATGGCATTGGCGATCGCCGGGGCCTGATCCTCGCCACTATAACTGTTGTTGGAAACCTTCGCACCCATCCGGACGGCGTAGCCCAGGGCCGCGATCGCGTCACTGAGATACCCATTTCCGCTGGCGTTCAGGAACTTCAAGGCCATGATCTGGACGTGCCAGGCCACCCCGACGACCCCGAGGCCGTTATCTCCCACGGCGCCGATCGTGCCGGCCACGTGCGTGCCGTGACCGTGGTCGTCCATCGGGTCGCCGTCATTGTTGTAGAAATCGTAACCGTGGATGTCGTCGACGTATCCGTTGCCGTCGTCGTCGTGCCCGTTGCCGGCGATCTCGCCCGAGTTGGTCCAGATGTTGGCGGCCAGGTCGGGGTGCGTGTAGTCGACGCCCGTGTCGATCACGGCGACCACCATATTGCCGGTGCCGGTGTTCATGTCCCAGGCTTCCGGCGCGTCGATGTCGGCGTCAATCGTACCCCCGCTCTGGCCGGTGTTGTTCAATCCCCAGAGGGTTCCATCCAGGTAATTCGGGTCATTTGGGACAACGATCGTGTCGAGCCGGACGACATAATCAGGTTGCGCATAGAGGACATTCGGGTCGGTCTGGTACGTTGCGAGGGCCGAGGCGACGTTCACCCCGTCACCCAACGTCACCTCGCGGAGGCCCGGCACCAGGTCCAGGGCGGTGCCCGGTAGGGTTCCCGATGATTGGAGGGCCACCTCCGCCTCGGGACGGTAGCGAACCAGGATACGCGAGGGACTGTATTGCTCCGTCTCGACCTGGAGGCGGTCAAAGGCCCCGAGGTCCAGGCGAGAGACGCTCAACAGCGTCCGGGCCTCCAGGCACTCAACGCTCGGCGAAGGACGGGAGCGGTTCTGCGTTCGCGACACGCGGTGTCTCATTTGATGTTGGGGCCAGGCCGAACGAAGGGCGGGATCATTCCGAGACGGTTCGACAGGGGCGGCGGAGATTGGCGCCTGGCAACCGGCCGAGAGTCGTTTGGTTCCTTAAAGTACGGTCCTTGCCGTGCGGAGATCAAGATCCTGTTCTTTCAAGACTTCGGTGCCCCTTGCGAGGGAACACACCGGCGTGTTGTCATCAGGGCCACGAACGGCATCCCAAGGGACCATCCAGGGGGCCGATCACCCATTTCCGGCAAGGGTACCGCAAGCCGCCTGAATGTCGGCCCCGCCCGAATAGCGTCGCGCGACCGGTTGACCGACGTGGCGGGTCAAGGCATCCCGGAACGCACCGCAGCTCGTCGGGGGTTGGGGGATGGAACCGTCCTGTCGGGTCGGTCACGTCGATCAGGTCCAGCCGGACGGGGGTGTCCCCGATCAGGTCACCGAGCGCCCGGGCATCCTCCTCTCCGACGTTCTCGCCAGAAATACAAACATAGGAGAGATTTGCGCGAACGCGCCGCGCGAGTGCGTAACGACGGGCCGACGCGATCAATTCGGCCAACGGCCAGCGGGCCGCCACGGGAACGAGCCGGGCACGCTTCTCGTCGGTCGCCGCTCCCAAACTGATGGACAGCCGGTACTTATGCCCCTCCTCGGTATACTCGTCGATTGAGGGAACGATCCCGACGGTGCTGATGGTGATCGCCTTGGCCGCGATGGCGGCGCCGTAAGGGCAGGATAGCAGCGCGGCCGCGTCCAGCACGCGAGGCTTCACCGCGGGCAAGAACGGTTCTCCCATTCCCATGAAAACCGCGCCGGTGACAGTTCGCCCCTGTGAGCGGGCGATGTCGCGGGCCTGGAGGAACTGATCGAGAATTTCCCAGGTCGCCAGAGTTCGCCGGGTTGACATCCGGGCGGTCGCGCAGAACGCACAGGCCATGGCACAGCCGACCTGGGACGAGAGACAGACACTCACACGGCCCGCCTTGTGCAAGGGAATCAGCACAGTCTCGACGTTCAAACCGTCTTGGGTTCGAAACAAGAGTTTCTGAAATCGATCAACGGATGACACGACCGAACGGTCGAGGACCAGCCGAGGCAGGTTCCTCCAGCGATCGGTCATGCGTCGGGGGACCTGGTAGCGGCGGCCCCAGAGGGCGGGGTCGTGAACGCCGTGACCGATGACGGCCGCCAGTGCCCGCCGGGCGTGTTCGTCGTGGAGATCGTTCCGACGCGCCCAGGCGAGAAAGGCATCGGGCGCCTGGTCCCTGGGGTCAGTCACGTCGTCGGCCATGGTCATGGAGGAGATCGCTCAAAAAAAATGTCGGTTCAAATCTGATGAAATCGCGCGTCGCGACTAGAATACCGTGTTGGAAGGGCCGGTCGGAGTATGGCCCGAATTGTTGGCCCGTTCACCACGACGGCGGGTGAGGCGATCGTGATCGAGAAAGATTCGTGGCACGCGACCAAACCATCTCTCTCGAACCATCGTAAAGATCCGTAATCGGCGATCGCGGCGTGCCCTCGTCGCGGCAATTCCTTCCGATTGTCGACGGACTGTCCCGTCTCCGGGCATTCCTATTGCATTCTACAGGAGTGAGCTCAGCATGAAACGGAACGTAGTCGCATGGGCGGCTCTGGTCGTGTCGATCGCGACCCTGGTCGGCTCCCGATCGTATACCCGGCCGCTGCCGGCGGCGCAGGACATCCCGGCCGAGGGCCAGCAAACGGCCAAGGCCCTGTCGGAAGCTTTCAACGCCGTGGCCGAGTTCGTCGCGCCGTCGGTCGTGCAGATCAATACCGAGAGCAAGGGCGGCCTGCGCCTCGGACGACGGGGCAACGGTGGGGGGGAACCGGGCCAGACGCCGCAGGTCCCCAAGGACCTCGAAGAGATGCTCAAGAAGTTTTTCGGCGACCAGTTGCCGGAGGGCTTCGAGATCCAGCCGCAACAGTTCGTCGCCGAGGGGACCGGCTCGGGCTTCCTCTACGACGACAAGGGCCACATCTTGACGAACGCGCACGTCGTTGAGGGCGCGGAGAAGATCGTCGTCACGTTCCATGACGGCGTCGAACTCAACGCCGAGGTCGTCGGCACGAACGCCGAGACCGACGTGGCGGTCATCAAGGTGGACACAACCGATTACCGAGCCGTCAAGGTCGGCGACAGCAAGGGCTTGAAGGTCGGCGAGTGGGTGCTGGCCCTGGGCTCGCCCTTTGGCCTGGACCACACGGTCACGGCCGGGATCATCTCGGCCACCCAGCGTCAGGAAGTGGGGATCAACCGGTTCGAGGCCTTCATCCAGACCGACGCGGCCATCAACCCGGGTAACTCCGGCGGGCCTTTGGTCGACATGCAGGGCCGGGTCGTCGGGATCAACTCGGCGATCGCCACGGCCTCGCGGTCCAACTCCGGCGTCGGGTTCGCCATCCCGATCAGCATGGCCAAGCGGATCGCTGACAAGCTGATCAAGGACGGTGAGGTCACGCCACTGCTGATGGGCATCACCATCGAGCCGGTGGACCGGGCCCTGGCCCGCCAGCTCGGCCTGCCCCCGAACACGCAGGGCGTGCTGGTTACCGACGTCGGCAAGGGCACCCCGGCCGAGAAGGCCGGCCTGAAGGTCGGCGACGTGATCACCAGCTACGACAGCCAGCCCGTGCTGACCCGTCAGGGCCTGCAGTACCTGGTCACCACCAGCGAGGCGAACCAAAACTACAAGCTGACCTATCTCCGAGGTGGCGACGAGCAGGAGACGACCGTCTCGCCGGCCCCGTTCGACAAGGTGGCCTCCAGCCTGAATGACCGTCTGCCCCGGCTCGGCGGCACCCGGGAGAAGCCGGCCGAGCAAGCTGAGGAGGTTGCCGGCTTCGGTTTCTCCGTCTCTCCGATCACCCCGGAACTTGCCGAGAAGCACGAGTGGTCCGAGGACGCCCAGGGACTGGTCGTGACCAAGGTCGACCCCGACGGACCGGCCGCCGCCTCCGGCATGGAGGTCGGTGATCTGGTCACGCGGGTCATCAAGGACAAGTCGATCGCGCCGGTGAAGAGCCTCGCCGACGTCAAGAACCTCGCCTCGGGGTCCGAGGAGATCGCCGTCTACGTCGAGGATGTGAACAAGCGGCTCCCCGGCCAGTTCATGACCCTGAAGAAGGACGAGAGCCCGAAGAAGTCGGACGACTCCGAATCCGACTCCGAGAAGAACAAGGACGAGCCTTGAGCCGGCTAATTGGCGACTCTCCATCCTGATGTGATGTCTCCAGGCGGCCCGGCGGGTCTCAACAACCCGGCGGGCCGCTTACCGTTGCGCCTGACTCATGTGGTGAGGAAAGGCCCCAGGGGTTCCCTTCGAAACCCCTGGGGCCTCTCATCGCGAGGATCGGTGGCCTGCATGGCACAAGTAACAGCATCGTTACCGAACGAATTGACCCGGTCTCTCCCCGATCCCGCCGTCATGGTACAATTCATGACGCCAAAATGTCAAACAAAGCATGGTCTCATTGTGCTTAATTTTTCTTGATCGTGGGGGGGCGAGACATGCTCAGCTCGACCCTTCCGCGATCCTGGAGGCACTCGCGACGAGGGACTCGTTGATGAATCATGCCGTGGAGCGACCCCAGGGACCAGGAGACATCGGGCACACTGCCATGTCGAGCGTCCGCATCCTCAGGAATGTTGGGGAATTCGCCGGTCTCATCCGGTTCAGCCACACGCTGTTCGCGTTGCCGTTCGCGTTGCTCGGCGCCGCCCTGGCCGCGCATGGGCCGGCAGGCTGGACGCTCAGGGGGGGGGATTGGCTGGGCATCCTGCTTTGCATGGTGACGGCCCGGTCGGCAGCGATGGCGTTCAATCGTCTGGTGGATCGGCGACTCGATGCGGCGAACCCCCGCACCGCCGGGCGGCACCTGCCGGCCGGTCGGCTGTCGGTGATGTCCGTGGTGGGTTTTACCGTGGTCAGCGCCTTATTATTCGTGGCCTCGACCCTGCTGTTTTTGCCTCGCAACCCGTGGCCGGTGATCCTGGCGACCCCGGTCCTGCTCTGGCTACTAGGCTATTCGCTGGCGAAGCGGTTCACGAGCCTGGCCCACGCCTGGCTGGGGGCATCGCTGGCGATGGCGCCGGTGGCGGCCTGGATCGCCATCCGGGCACACCTTGACATGCCGCCGATCTGGCTGGGCCTGGCGGTGCTCTGCTGGGTCACGGGCTTCGACATCATCTACGCCTGCCAGGACGCCGAATTCGATCGCGACGCCGGCCTGCGCAGCATCCCGGCGCGGTTCGGTGTTCCCGGCGCGTTGCGACTGGCCGCGCTGAGTCATGCCGCGATGGTCGCCATGCTCGTGGCGCTGGGATGGTCGTACCCGCTCGGGCCGCTGTACTTCATCGGTGTCGGTGTTGTGGCCGGCTTGCTGATCTACGAGCACGCCCTGGTGCGACCCGACGACCTCGGCCGGGTCAACGTGGCCTTCTTCCATGTCAACATCGGCATCAGCCTGGGGTTGCTCGTCGTCGTCGTGGCGGACTTGCTGGTCTGACCGGCCATGACGATCGCGCGGTTTGAACCGGTTGCCAGGGCCGCGAGACCTGTCTGGCCGACGCCGACCACCGTGCCGACCTGCTGCGACGGACGGCCGTCGTGAACTTCGACGAGGAACCGCAACTCCCTACCGGCAAGCCCGAGGCGGAGAACCTGGCCGCCTGGCAACTCCTGCGCTGGCAGGGTCGTCGGAGGATGGTGGCGCCCTGGTTGTGTTCAGCTCCGACCGCTTCCACGAGCACTTTCTCGGCAACTACCATGGGACGTACGACTTCGACATCTTTCTGCTGTCGGCCTTGCAACGGGTGACGCTCCTAACGCTGTTCGAGCGGCTCTCGGGCATCACGGGCCTCCCCACCGGCGGGAGCCATAGCCGACGTTTGCTGTTCATCATGTTCCGTCAGCCGGAGGAGGCGTGAAGAGGGCGGTCCGGGACCGTCGCGTGCAGGCAAATTCCGTCGACTGCGCAAGGCGGCGCACAGTGCCCCGGATCATTGCGATCGTCGGCCCGCGTTCTTGACAGCGAATCATCAAACCTTTACGCCCGCGAATAGCGAGATATTCAGGATTTCGTCCGTTTAGCTTGCGGTCGGGCCTCGACCTTTCAGAATTTTGCCCGTTAAGCTGGCGGGCGGGCATCGGCCTTGCGGGTTAGGAAGATATCGCGGGGCGACGGCAACGCGGCCCGAACCGTGAGGCAGCCATCTACGCGATGGGTGGTCGCCGTCCTCCGCGAGCCCGGAGGGCGCACCAACCTGACCCACCGGCCCCCTGGCTTGCCGACATGAGTCCACAGGCGCAAGACGGAAACCCCCGTTTTGGCGTCCGTGGGGAGCGTGCGCCAACACCTTTCCGACGAACAAGCACTCTCACCGAGGACCGAGGAGAACCGACGCGATGCGTACCCGCAAACCGAACCGATTCAGGCCGGAAAGTATCAACATGCTTGAATCTAGGACGCTGCTCAACGGCACCGGGTTGCTCGACTACGGGACAGCCGTCCCGGCCCAGATTGGCGACGAAAACGGCCACGGTGGGCAGAACATTGACACCCAGCCGATCGCCGAGCAAGTCATCTCCCAACTCGACACGCAGCTGGGTCAGTTCGCCGGTGATTATCGTGGCATCCGATCCCGTTACTTCGACTTCCTCAACGGCACGGGGACGTTCGACTACTCGCAATACCAGGCGGCCACGACACAACTGACGGATCAGTTGGGGCAGAACCTCGTCAACGTGGTGAACGACGTCCCGGGTGGGGCGGACCTGCTGAACGCATTTCTCTACACAAGAATCGCTGGCGACGTGAACGGGAGCCTGAAGTCGTCGCTCACCTCAATCCCGGCGGTTGACTCGACCACCCTGACCCAGCCGGGCTTCGCCTGGTTGTCCGAGCAGTCCATGCAGAGCGCCGTGGGCTCCGTCCAGACGTTCACGAGGATGTACGACGAGACGCTGAATTATGTGGCCGCGGGCGTCTTCAGCGGCTTCTTCCGGTTCTTCGAAGGGGGCACGACCCCGACCGGCAACGTGACGCCGGGGAACCCACAAATCGACCAGATCGAGGCGAAGATCAATCCGCCGTTCAATGACTTCATGGACCAGTTCCGCGACTTGCGAACGACCTATCTCAACACCCTGGGGACCGGTGACGACGTCGCCGCGCTGACGACGTTCCGAAATGGCACCCAGAACCTGGTCGATCAACTCTCCACCAATGTCGTCAACGCGATCGATCAGACGCCGGGCGGCGGCATCCTAGCGCGTTACGCCGCGGCACGGCTCAATGGGCCGTTCACGGGGAGCCTTGGGGCAACCTTGACGAGCCTTCCGGGTGTCAGCGTCGCGAACAACATCAACCCCGAGAGCTTCTCGCTGGCCACCGAGAACGCCGTCGGCGACGCGTTGCTGGGCATCCAGTCGTATACCCGGCTCTACGACCAGGCGCTCTATGACACCCTCGACAACTTCTTCCAGAGCGGCAACGCCGGATACCAGTATCACGTTGACAACGGGTACTTCCACGACAACGGCGACTACGACTACGGAAACAACAACGGTCTGCTCGGCGGCAACAACGGTCTGCTCGGCAGCAATAATGGTCCTGTCGGTCGCAACAACGGTTCGCTCCCAAACTCCAACATCGCGCGGGCCGTCGCCCGTCCCCGGGCCTTGATGGGGGGCACGGTCACGACGGCGCGGCTCAGTCCGAGCCCCGGGACCTTCGGCAGCGAATTTTATGGTCAGAACCCGACCTCGGCCAGCGGCTATTACTCCGGCTACTACCCGACCTCGTATAACGGCAACAACGGCTTCGGCGGGCTCGGCAGCGGGTTCAACTTCGGGTTCCCCTCGGGTTATGGCTACAGCGGCTCGCTGTACAACGGCTACTACGGGTCTCCCGGGTATAACTTCGGGTCCAGCCTGGGTTACGGCACGCTCGGCTATGGGTTCGGCAACGGTTTCGGCTCCTATGCCTACGGTTACCCTGGCGGGTACGGTGCCACCGGCATCGGCACGGTCGGCTACGGCGGCCTGTTCTACTGAGACGCACGTTCGCAGGCCCTGACACGATCCTCGACCGGCCACCGGCGCCTCTGCGCCGGCGGCCGTTTTTCATGGATCGTTCGACCCGATTGCCGCTGCCTTGTCGCGGTCGCTGTTGATGGTCCTTTCAATCCAGACTAAAATCACTGTAAAGACCGAGTTGCCCGAGAACCCCGACCACCGATGAGCCGGGGACCATACCGTTCGGGCACCGTGGGAGCAGGAGCGGAACACGACCATGGCGCACGCGGACCTGAGGGCGATCCGGGAGAAGGTCGAGGCCGGGCAGCGGCTGTCGTTCGAGGACGGCCTGGCCCTGGAGGCTTCCCACGACCTGTTCACGCTCGGCGAGATGGCCAACCTCGTGCGCGAGCGCTACAACGGCAACTTCGGCTACTACAACATCAACACGCACCTGAACCCGACGAACGTCTGCGTCTACAAGTGCGACTTCTGCGCCTTCCGGGCCGACCTGAACGACCCGCGCGGCTACGTCATGGACGAGGCCCAGGTCAAGGAACGGGCCGGCCAGGCCCACGCCCGGGGCGCCACCGAGCTGCACATCGTCGGCGGCCTGCACCACAAGCTGCCGTTCCAGTGGTATGTCGATGTGGTGCGTTGGGTGAAGGAGGCGGCGCCCGAGATCCACGTCAAGGCGTACACGGCCGTCGAGATCGAGTGGTTCCGCAAGATCGAGCGCGGCGCGACGATCGAGGACATCCTCAAGCGGCTCGTCGACGCCGGCCTCGGCAGCCTGCCCGGCGGCGGGGCGGAGATCTTCCATCCCGAGGTCCGCGACCAGATCTGCGGCGCCAAGGCGTCCACCGATGTCTGGCTGGAGGTCCACCGAACGGCCCACAAACTGGGCCTGCACTCCAACGCCACGATGCTGTATGGCCACATCGACCGGCCGTTGCACCGCATCGACCACCTGATCCGCCTCCGCACGCTTCAGGACGAGACGGGCGGCTTCCAGACGTTCATCCCGCTGGCCTTCCACCCCGACAACTCGCGGATGGACGAGATCCCCAAGCCGTCCGGCGTGATGGACCTGAAGCAGATGGCCATCGCCCGGCTGATGCTCGATAACTTCCCGCACATCAAGGCCTACTGGGTGATGCTCGGCATCAAGACCGCCCAGGTCGCGCTGGCCTTCGGCGCCGACGACATCGACGGCACCGTCGTCCACGAGAAGATCTATCACGACGCCGGCTCCGACTCCCCCCAGGAAACCACCGTCGCCGAGATCGAGCGCCTCATTCGAGAAGCCGGCCGCATCCCCGTCGAACGCGACACCCTCTACCACCGCGTCGAACGCGCCGAGGGCACCTGGAAAGCCGGCCAGCACATTGATGTTCCGGCACTGGCACTGGCGGGGAAGTAGTCGTTGTTCCTTGGGTCTCTTGCGGGTCCTCTAGCTGGACAGCAGACTGTCCGGGTAACCCGCGACCTCCATGGGGCATCGCGGATTCTACGTATCCTGCAGAATCAAAACACCCCGTGTACAAAAAATCAGTGAAAAGATTGACTGAGGAAAGTAGATTGCAGAGAATTAGAAGTGTTGGGGGAAGCTTATTCCGTTCACTGGTTCAGTGAGAATTCAAATGTCGACGCAAATTCAGGCCGCTGTTACTGACGCACTTCAGGGAACCGCCGGATTCGAGAGTGAGGGTGGAGGGATGCCTGGTGCACCTCAGAAGGTGAAAGTCACCAAGGCGACTGTCGAGAAGATCAAGTCGCTCGAGGGCAAGACCTTTGAGGTGAACGCGGACGGCGAAGTGACGGAAGCCTGATCTCATCGACGATTCAGGCCACCACGCCCCAGCCACACGGTTGGGGCTATTGGTTTCTTCCTGACGCCGGGATGAGAGTGAGTTGGTCTTCGATCTTGAGAAGCATGAAGCTGACAAGGGGTGACTCGGACAACGCTTCGTTGCCCGGGTCGCGTAGCGACAGTAGGCATCGCGGTGATGACCGATCCCACCCATCGTTCCTAGAGCACCTTGCGACGGAGTGGCCGGGGTTCGTCCGTGAGCCCCGGTCCTCCTGGACGGAGCACATTTCTGTTCGATATTCCGGCATGCATCGCGTCGAACCTGGAGCCGCCGATGTCTAACTCGACCATTAAGGACGAAGCGCGCCGCCTCGTCGAACAACTGCCGAACGATGCAACCTGGGAGGATGTCCAGTATGAGATCTATGTTCGCCAGGCGATCGAGGCGGGGTTGAAGGACTCGCGGGAGGGGCGGACGGTTCCTCTGGACGAAGCCCGCCGACGATTCGGTCTGGGTTCGAGATGAATGTCCATTGGACCGTATCCGCGCTGGACGACCTTCGTGCCGTCGAAGCCTACATCGCGCGTCATTCCCCTCAGTACGCTCACGGCATGGTCGAGCGGATTTTCGCTCGGAGTGAGTCTCTATCCTCTCAGCCGAGGCTCGGGCCGATGGTTCCCGAATGCGAGGACGAATTGCTCAGGGAATTGTTTGAGAGCCCTTACCGAATCATCTATCGAATCATGGATGATCAGATTGATATCGTTGCGGTGATTCATGCGGCTCGGAGGCTTCCTCGCGGGACCTGAGTCAGCTGGGAGCCGATTTTTCCGGGAGGCCCATCATGTCCGTGACCAGTCGGAACCCCGCGGCCCCGGATGAGCTTGAGGTGTTGCCGAACCACCTTGAGCTTCCCGAGTCGAATGGTGAGTTCGTGAAGAACTTTCGCGAGCACCCGCAGAGCGTGTTGCTGACCGACTGCATCCTGCCCGTGATGCGGCGGCTTCACCCGGATGGGCAGTACGCCATCGGCCAGGTTTGCGGGATCTACTGGTGGTTGACCGAGCCTCGCCTGCGCGGGGCGATCTGCCCGGAATGGTTCTACGTGCCGGGCGTGCCCCCCGACCTGGAGGGGCAGAATCGACGCTCCTACTTGCTCTGGTACGAGCCGGTCCGGCCCGCCGTTCTGCTGGAGTTCGTCTCGGGTGACGGCTCGGAAGAGCTCGATCAAACCCCCTACGAAGGCAAGTTCTGGGTGTATGAGAACGTCATCCGGCCGGGGCATTACGGCATCTTCGATGTCGCGTCCGGCAGTCTGGAGATGCACGCCCTGAACGGGAACGGCTTCCGTCGCAGGGAGCCCGACGAGCGGGGCCGATTCCCGATCCCGACACTCGGCGTCGAGCTGGGTGTCTGGCACGGACACTTCCTGAACGAGCACGCCCCCTGGCTCCGCTGGTGGGAACCCGGCGGCGACCTGCTCCCCACCGGCGACGAGCTTGCCGCCCGGGAACATCAGCGGGCCGAACAGGAGCATCAGCGGGCCGAGCAGGAGCATCAGCGAGCCGAGCAGGAACGTCAACAGGCTGAGCGGCTTGAGGCCCGGCTGCGGGAACTTGGCATCGACCCGGACGCCTCTTGAGGCCGGGTTCGGGTTGAGGTTCGCCAGGACGGGGTCATGCCTCGCCCGGTTGCCACGGCCGGGGATCGGGAGGATCCCCCCCGGGGCCGACCGGTCGATGGGGTGGGCGACTCTCGGGGGAGTCGGGGCGCTCGTCAGCGGACTGTCGTCAGCGTCACGATGCTCCGGGAAGGCAGGCTCAGCGTTGCTCTTCCACCGTCGACGGGGACGGCGTCGAGGGCCCGGCCGTTCTCGGAGGCCGACGTGCGGTGCTGGTCCAGCGAGGTCACACCCTGGAGGCCCTTGAGGGTGAGGGCGACGGGCTCCTCAGCGGCACCTGGATTGATCAGCACGACGGTCAGACCGGTGGCCACGGGGTTGATATAAGCGCTGGCGAGGACCGGGTCATACGCCGGTTCCGCGGCCACCCGGATGCTGCCGGCGGGGATGTATCGCGAGAACTGCCGCACGGCGAAGGTCTTCGGGCTCATCCCCTCGGTGGGCATGAGGTTGTGTTCCGACTTGCCTTGCTCGGCGAACTGCCAGGGGACGAAGGCGCTGGCGTGGCCGGCGACGAATGCATTGTGGATGGCCGTTGCGACCCCTTCGGCGCGACCGGCGCGGGCCAGTCGTGGCCGCCGGTGCCCCCCTCCGTCATCCAGTAGGGCTTGCCCTTGTCCCGGATCAGCTCCCAGAACTGGGCCGACGAGTTCTTGCTCACGTCGGCGGTGAAGCCGTCGGCGTAGCCGTGGGTCGCGAAGATGAGCTTCTCGAATGCGGCCGGGACCTCGCAGAGGCGCCGGATGTAGTTGCGGTTCGGCCCGCCGACCCAGTTGAAGGACGTCATCGTCTCGGGGGCGAACAGCTTGACCTGCGTGAGCCCTTCCTCATCCAGGAGCGTGGCGACCATGCCGGTGATCGTGGCGAGGTCCTCGGCGGTCCAGACGCAGCTCTCGAAGGTCTGGGTGAACTGGGGTTCGTTGGCGCAGCTGACGGCGTACAGCGGAACACCGTGGGCGTCGTAGTACTTGACCATCTCCACGAGCCAGCGGGCGAAGTGGGGGTAACATTCCTTCTTGACGCGGTTGCGAATCTCGCCGCGTCGGCTGTCGTAGGTCGCGCCGTCGATGGCGGCGCTGAACTCGTCGACTATCGCATTGTTCTCCTTCATCCAGGCGGGCGGGCTCCACACGGTGCCGATGACTTTCGCCTGCGGATTGCGCTTCTTGACCTCTTTGGCGAAGGAGAGGAACACCGGCGTACGGCGGTCTCGGCCGGCGAACGCGGGGCCCTGGGCGCTGATCTCGTCAGCGGGCCTCTCGCCGATGGTTCCGTCACCCCAGAGGTTGCAGCGGAGGATGTTGAGGCGCAGGTCGTCGGCGAATGCCTGCTGGGCCGCCTCGGTTTTGTAGTACGCCGCCATGCGGCCATCCCAGCTAATCAGGCAGGTGCCGAAGCCCTCGATGGTCTGGAACCGCGTCCCGGCATCAACCGCGATCTCGGCCGCCCGGACGACTGACGGGATGGCGACCGCGAGGATCACGACACCAGCACGCGCGAGGCAATGGAACACGACGGGCCTCCTCATCAACTCGTAACTGCATCTCGGGACTGCCCGCGAGGGCTCGGCCCAGGGCGTCCTCACGCACGGTTCGCGACACCCTTGACGGGCACCTTTCGGCCGCCGGGATCGCGGGATGATCGTGTTGCACGAGGCCCCATGATACCCGATCGCCCACTCGTCTTACGTCGAATTCCCGCCGCGATGGCGCACGTCCCGGAACGAGCGAGCCGCCCGACAAGGGTGCGGTCCCCTGGAAGTCCACGTCAGGCTATCATTGGGGGGAACTGTTCGCGCGATGCCTCGACTGGAGCGATCATGGCCACCTCCACCCGTCCCGAGACCGAATGGACCGTCGCTGACCTCTACCGGCGCTTCGGCCCCATCCCCGCCTGGCGCATCCGGCAAATCCCGCCCCCGGGGACGGCCACCGTCGCGGACGTGGCCGAAATCCATGACCGCGAGAAGCGAGCCTGCGAGCTGATCGATGGCATCCTCGTGGAGAAGGCCGTGGGACTTTACGAATCGCTCATTGCCTGTGCCATCATCGAGATGCTCAGGGCCTTCATCATCCCGAGAAAGCTCGGTGCCGTCTCGGGTGAGAGCGGTATGATGGAAATCGCCCCGGACCTCGTCCGCATCCCCGACGTCTCCTTCATCTCCTGGGACCGTTTCCCGAATCGACGGGTCAGTCGCGATCCGGTCCCTCGACTCGTGCCCGACCTGGCCGTCGAGGTGCTGAGCAAGGGGAACACGAAGAAGGAGATGGACGAAAAGCTCGACGACTATTTCGCGACCGGCGTCCGGTTGGTCTGGCTTGTGGATCCGGTCAAGCGGACGGTTCGTGTCTATACAGGTCGCCACGAGTCCCGGTTGCTCCGTGAGAACCACACGCTCGACGGCGGCGACGTGCTACCGGGCCTGGAGATCATCATCCGGTCGATCTTCGAGGATGTGCCGATCGACCCACCCGCGAACGAACCCGGGCCGGTGCGGCAGGGGAAGAACCGCCCGGGTTGACCGATCGGCACGGTCGTCCTACCATCCCCCTGAGACAACAAGAGCCCGCCCCGCCGGCCTCGCCCGGCGCAGGAAAGGCCTTTAATCGGGGGAAGGAGACCCGTGCGGACTCTCACCATCGCGATCGCGTTCCTGTCGCTGTCCATCACGATCGAACCGCCCACGATTCATGCCCAGGATGCCCAGCGTGAGGTCGACGCCACAGATCGCGTGCTGGTTGTCGGGACCAAGGAAGTGGCACCGTTCGCCATGAAGCGCCCCGATGGTTCCTGGGGCGGCGTCAGCATCGAACTCTGGAAGGCGACGGCCGAAGACCTCGGTCTGAAATACAAATTCCATGAGACCGACCTCGAAGGATTGCTCGACGGTCTGGAGGACGGGTCGCTCGATGCGGCGGTGGCGGCACTGACTGTGACGCCCGAGCGCGAACGACAGATCGACTTCACCCACCCGTTCTTCACCTCCGGGGTCGGTATCGCCGTTGCGCCGAAGGCTCGATCGGGTTGGCTCGGGGTGCTGTCCGGACTGTTCACCAGGGACTTCGTCAAGATTCTGATCAGCCTGCTCGGCCTGCTCCTGGCGATCGGTCTACTCGTCTGGGCCTTTGAACGTCGGCGCAATCCGGACCAGTTCGGTGGCCGGGGCGCGAAGGGGGTTTGGTCGGGCCTGTGGTGGTCGGCCGTGACGATGACCACCGTGGGCTACGGCGACAAGGCGCCGGTGACGCTCCCGGGCCGATTGCTGGCGATCCTGTGGATGTTCTCCAGCCTGGTGATGGTGTCGTTCTTTACCGCGACGGTCACGACGATGCTGACCGTGTCGCACCTCACCTCGACGGTCCGGGGGCCGAACGACCTGCCGTCGGCCCGCGTGGCGACCGTCGACGAATCGACGAGCGCCGAGTATCTCAAGGCCCACCGCATTCGCGCCGGTCCGTGCCCGGTCCGGTCGCGGCCCTCGACCTTCTGGCCGCGAATGACGTCGATGCCGTCGTATACGACGGACCGATGCTCCGCTATTTGATCGCCAATGAGTACGACGGCATCGAGGTGTTGCCCGAGCGGATCGAGCGCCAGAACTACGCGATCGGCCTTCCTGAAGGCAGCCCCCTGCGTGAGTCGATCAACCGGGTCCTCCTGAGCCTGATCAGTCAGCCCGAGTGGGAGGACACGTTGTTCCATTACATGGGGCAGAGATAGGCAGGGGAAACCTCCAACAGGACCGGGAGGGATCTCGCGACCGGCCGCCCGGCCAGTTCGGATTGACCGCCGCGATGCTTTGGCCTAGCATCGGCCCGATTCGGCGTCGGGCCGCGAGCGGTCCTGGGCCGTTCCGATCACGACCGACAACAGGCTCAAGGAGGAGCGTCGGCGATGCGAGAGCACAATCATGCGTTCTGCCGGCTGGTGGCCGAGTCGTTCGACTGCCCCAGCCCGGTCTACGAGTTCGGCGCCTTTCAGGTCGAGGGCCAGGAACACATCGCCGACCTGCGCGGGCTGTTCCCCAGCACGCCCTACGTCGGCTGCGACATGCGGCCCGGCAAGGGGGTCGACCGGGTCGAGGACG
Organism: uncultured Isosphaeraceae bacterium; assembly: GCA_963779675.1. GTDB lineage: Bacteria > Planctomycetota > Planctomycetia > Isosphaerales > Isosphaeraceae > CAVZZM01. Next base: position 141,992 of record CAVZZM010000002.1, on the reverse strand, counting down.
TCACCGCGCTGAGCCTGCCCGACTCGAGCGCCGGCACCGTCCTGTGCATCGAGACGTTCGAGCACGTCTTCGAGGTCCGCCGCGCCTTCGACGAGGTCTTCCGCGTCCTGAAGCCGGGCGGGGTGTTCATCCTCACCTCGCCGCTGAACTTCCGCATCCACGGCTACCCGGACGACTACTGGCGGTTCACGCCGAACTGCCTGCGGCGGATGCTCCAGCCCTACGGTGGACGGGTCGTCGGCGGTCAAGGGCATGCGGCGTTCCCCCACACGGTGATGTCGCTGGCGTTGAAGGGCCCTGAGCCGGCGGACTTTCAGGCGCGGGCCGAACAGCTCCGGGTCCGCTACAACGACTGGCTCGCCACCGCCGAGCGGTCGCGGCCGACCGCCGAGAAGTTCCGGAAACGGCTGGCGATGCTCTACCGTTCCAAGGGTGAGCGGCGCCACCTTGCCGAGTACTACCGGGCCGATCTGACGATCGATCGGGGGACTGCCCAGAACAATCTCTCGCTGGCAGGTTGACGACAGTTCGCGGGCCGGCGTGCTCGGGCCGGCTCGTTGGATCACCGTCCGCGTGGAGACTGAGATGCGCGCCCGTCAACCCTCCCAGAACGAAACCAACCCGCCCGGGACCAGGATCGACGGCCCCGCCGAGCTGCTTCCGGGGCCGCCTGGCCACTCGCGGCAACGCGTGCTCGGCGTGATCGGCCTGGCGCTGCTGGTGCTCTGGGGCGGGTGGTGGGTCAAGAGCTTCCGCCAGGACCGCATGGCCAGTGGGCGGCTGACCTGGGTTCCGATCCTGCCGTTGCTGGCCGGTGACTTCCGCGTCCATATCGACCACGTGGCAAGGGTCTGGGCGTGGGGCGGCAATCCGTACCAACAACCCCACGGTTCGCCCTGCCGAGAACTCGGCGCTGCCGAGCAATTCCTGGAAGAGATGCCGACGCCGGATGGCTCCCTCCGTACGGAATGCGGCATCTGCGAGATCTTCTTCTATCCGCCGATGGTGCCCCGCCTGTTCTTCTGGGTCAATCTCATGGGGCTCGGGACGGCCATCGCCGTGTGGCTCGGTGCGGCCACGGTGCTGGCGGTCGTGGGAACGTGGGGGGCCTGGCGGAGCCGCCGCCTGCTGGAACTGCGACCGTTGCCGTGGACAATCGTTCTGGCCGGAGTCCTCTTCAGCACCCCAATGTTGCTGACGATGGAGCGTGGTCAGATCGATGTATTGATCCTGCCGCTACTCCTGGCTGGGGCGTGGCTGCTGAACTCGAACGCCCGCGGCGCCGCATGGGCCGCCGGATCGCTGCTGGCCCTGGCGACCTGGTTGAAGTTCTATCCGGGGCTGCTGCTGTTCGGGTTCATCGCGTTGCGAAGGTGGCGCGGCCTGGCGGGTTACGTCGCCATGGGCGCGGCGATCGGCGTGCTCGACGGTCGCAACGTCCTCAAGGCGCTGCGGACGGCGGGTGATGTCTCGAAGGACGTCGGCCTGACCGGGTTGTGGGACGTCTACCCGACCCATCACTCACTCAACTCGTGCTGGCCCTTGATCTGGCCCGGCACGTTCCTCGAAGGTCTGTCGACGATTCCCGGCCCGGCGGTCGCGTTGGGGGTGATCCTGCCGATGGTGGCCTGGATCAGTGTGAGGGTGGCGCGCGGGCCGAACCGCGACCGGGTGATCTATCCGCTGTTCCTCTGGCTGGTGGCCGCCGGCACGTTCGTCCCACCGATTTCCAACGACTACAACCTGATCTTCCTCCCGATGGCCGCGCTGGCCGTCTGGGACCGGCGCGACCCGGTCGCGGTCCACATGCTCATGGCGCTGCTGGTGTTATGGTGGCAACCCCTGTGGCTGCCCATCGACGGCAATCTGCTGCTGGCCTTCAAGCTCGGCGGATTGCTGGCGGTCGGGATGAGCATCGCGACCCGAGCCGCGGAGCGCGACCCGCGGACGATCGAGACGACTGAATGGTCTGGCATCACGGTCCCGGTACCACACATCCCGCTACGAGCCCAGACTCAGGACACCCGGAATGCGGGGACAGGCGTCCTGACGACAACGACTATTGGGCGAGATTCCCGCGAACTGGACACGCAGGCATAGCGAAGGCGAGGCCACGCTCATGAACACGGTTAACGAACGCCTGGTCATCCTCGGTCTCGATGGCGCGACCTGGACGGTGCTCGACCCGTTGCGTCGGCGCGGCCTGACGCCCAACCTGGATGCTCTCCTCTCCAACGCCGCGCACGGTACGCTGAGGTCGAGCGTGCCGCCGATGACGGCCGCGGCCTGGGCGACCATGCAGACCGGTTGCAGCCCGATCCGACACGGCATCTTCGACCATCGCTATCACGACGCCGCCAGCGGCCGGATGAAGATCAACCATTCGGGTCGGATTCGCGTGCCGACAACCTGGCAAATCCTCGCCCAGCATGGCCGCTCGGTCGTCAGCCTGAACCTGCCCGGCACCTATCCGGCCCCGGCCGACGTGTCGGGGATTGTCGTCTCTGGCATGGACGCCCCCCATCTGGAGGCCGCCACCTCCCGTTGCCCGGAGTTCGCCGCGCGGCTCAAGACCGAGGTGCCCGCCTACACCCTCCGCTACCACTGGAAGCGTGTCCCAGTGTCGCTCGAAGAGCTGCGACAGAACGCCGCCCTCACGATCGAGAGCTTCCGAGGACGGGCCGAGGGCGGGCTGCTGGCCGATCGCATGCGACCCGACTGGTCGGCCCTGATGGTTCAGTTCCAGAACCTCGACCCGTTCCAGCACCGGGCCTGGAAATATCTAAACGTCGACGAGACCGGAATCGAGGATCGCGCGTGGAACGACGCGGCGGACTCGGTGATCAAGGGCCTTGACGACGCCGTCGGGCTCTTGCTCGAACTGGCCGACCGCCGGGGCGCGGCGGTGATCGTGTGCAGTGATCATGGATTCGGTCCCTGCCTGGGGCGAATCCACGCCAATCGGGTCCTGATCGACGCCGGGGTGGCCCGGATGCCCGGCCCGGTCGGCAAGGTGGCTCGACGGGCACGCCAGGGGATCGACCACCTGCGGCTCTGGCGCGACAAGCGCGAGGACCCGGAGGCCCGGTCGGCGTCGTTCGAGCTCTCGGTCGCCGCCCAGTTCCCGTTCGACTGGGGACGGACGCTGGCCTTCGCCCCCCATCAGGATACCGCGGCGATGGTTTATATGAACCGGGCCATTCTCAACACTCCGAGGCAGCTCGACGAGGCCCGCAACGCCGCCGCGACGGCCCTGGCCACAGCGCGCCACCCGGTCAGTCATTCCCCGCTGTTCCCGGAAGTGGTTTGCCTCGCCTCGACGTACGATCTCGACCCGGCCGCCGAAGGCTACCCCGATCTGCTGGCGCTGCCCGACGCCAACTACTGGGTCCGCACCAAGATTGGGGCCGGGAAGAACTGGGTTGAGAGCGATCCGAACCTGCCCGGCACCCACCGGCCGGAGGGGATCATCGCGCTGAGCGCTGCCGGCGTCGCTCCGGGAAGGGTTCTCAAGGCGAACTTGCAGGACGTGGCCCCGACGGTTCTCAGCCTGCTCGGCCTGCCGATACCGTCTCACATGGAGGGGCGTCCGTTGCCCTGTCTGCCCGAGACCTCGAAACGCCGTCTCGACCCGCCCGGCAACGCCCTCAACGGGCCGCACGCCCAGCCCGTGACACAGCCCCAACCGGCCGTCGAGTTCGACTACAGCGCCGAGGACCAGGCGATCATCGAGCAACGCCTGGCCGATCTGGGCTACCTGGATTGACCCTCAAATAGTGTGTCGGTGTCCAAGACGACCGGTCGGGCCCCCTGAGCAGGCCCGACCGGCCGTCTTGCATGACCGGAGTGCCCAAGACGGCCGGTCGGCCCCCTGAGTAGGTCCGGTCAGCCGTCCTGGATGAAAGTGTGTGCGAGACGGCCGTTGGGGTTCCCTGCGCAGGGAACCCCAACGGCCGTCTCGTCTACGTTCTCAGAGGGCCGGGTCGCTAGCCTCGTCACTTTCAGGTTCGGACGGCGGGATCTCCGGGTCGAAGGGCTGGAGGCCCACGGGAACGGTCTCTGTTCCCGACGCGGTGTCCCCGCCCTCGGAACGCATCGCCCAGATGAACAGGACTTTCTGGATGAGGCGATCGCTGTTCGCTTCCGGCGCGGTGAAGAGGAAGTGGCCGAGGCTCCCGGGGCGGTCGGACTCGGCGCCGACAACCGCCACCTGGCCCGGCTTGAGCGTCAGGCCGGCGGCGAGTTCCCGGAAGGTTTCCTCGGCCTGACCGGTACGGGGGACGAGTTGCTGGGGGGCGTAGGTGCCCCCGCCGGGGACAGAACCCCAGCTCTGGCGGATCGGGCCGTGATGCATCTCCGGGACGATCCGCAGCGTCACCCCGGTTTCCCCCTCGCGACCGGCCGTCACACGAACGTGTCCTCGAGCCGTCTTGTACGGCTTGCCGGCGACGGACCCATCGCGGCTCAGCAACAGGTTCAGCACGTCGCGGCTGGCGCCGAGGTCCACCAGGGTGCTCTCGCCGTCGGGGATGATGACGATGGCCGGGTCGATCCGGTTCGGCGGCGGGGCCTCCAGAACGTCGCGAACCTCGGCCGGTAGCTCGCCGGTGATGACGCCGACACGCAGGCCGTTGGCCTCCAGTGACCGGCGCGCCTGGGCATCAACCGCCTGGGAGTCGGCCACGCGCCAGACGGCCTCGCCAAGGGCCGATTCGTTGACCGGTCGGCCGGCGATCATCATCTTGAGCGCAACTTGTTTGGGAACAATGACCTGGCCGGTCCGCCCGAGCCCGCGGCTCAGCGGAGGGAGCAGGTCGTCGTTACGCACGTCGGATTGGGTCAACGTGCAGCCGACCAGGGTCATCATGACCCCAAGGACGACCACGGGACGTCTGGCCTTCATGGCGGAATCCTTTCCGCTTGTTCGAAGCCGCGACGATTGAGACGTCGGGTTGGCCTGCCTTTCGGCCCCATCCATGGAACCCGGGCAGACCGCGCAGCCACGCGGGCGGGACCATATCCGGGACGATCGCGATGGTCAACCGCAATTGTTCCGTTCCGTCAACGATATGCCGGCGGGGGAGGCACGGAGGTCCAGAAAGGACGGACGGGCGACGGGTGATCCTGATGGAGGGCAGGTCGGGAACGATCAAATCGACCGGGTGGGGCTGGCCTGTTCGCGGGACTGGGCTTTATCTGCCGGTCATCTCCTGAGTTGTCGTGTCCAGAACCTCGACTTCGGAAGTTGTGCCTCGGGAACCGGGGCCAGGAAGATCGGCATTCCTGATGACGTTGCGGCGAGACCGGCGGGCTGCCCACCGGGAACACTGGCGTGGATCGAGGGCGTTGGCGGGACGTCCTGGACCGTTGTTGTATGGATCGAAGTACGGTTCGTGATCGACGCGATGGCGGCGAACCGGGCGAACCCATCGATTGTGAGCGACTGACCAATTTCCGGCAAGCGACCGAGGCCGCTACGACCGAACACGTTAACCGCCGATCCTTGCCGAGAACAGCACAACGCCCACTGGGCGGTGGACGGCCGGACGATCCCCATGTCCGCCTGGCCGTCATCGTCATAGTCGGCGGGGATGGGCAAATCATGACCGGCCATGCCGAACTGCCGGACCAGCGCCCCGCCGGCGGAGTACCGGATGATCCACTGGGCGGTGGAGGGCCGGAACAGGGCGAGGTCCACCTGACCGTCGCCGTCGTAGTCGGCGGGGATGGGCAGGTCGTGACCGCCCATGCCGAACTGGCGGACCAGCGCCCCGCCGGCGGAGTACCGGATGATCCACTGGGCGGTGGAGGGCCGGAACAGGGCGAGGTCCACCTGACCGTCGCCGTCGTAATCGGCGGGGATGGGCAGGTCGTGACCGCCCATGCCGAACTGGCGGACCAGCGCCCCGCCGGCGGAGTACCGGATGATCCACTGGGCGGTGGAGGGCCGGAACAGGGCGAGGTCCACCTGGCCGTCGCCGTCGTAATCGGCGGGGATCGGCAGGTCGTGACCGGCCATGCCGAACTGAATCGTCCGAAGTCCCCCGGTGGAAAGCTGGATGGTCCACTGGGCCGTGTCGGGGCGGAAGACGGCCGGGTCGACGCGGCCGTCGCCGTCGTAATCGGCGGGGATGGGCAGGTCGCGATTCGTCGTGCCGAGCTGGAGTAATCGGAGGCCGCCGGTCGACTGCTGGATGCTCCACTGACCGCTGGCCGGACGGAAGACGGCCAGGTCGACGCGGCCATCGCCGTCATAGTCGGCCGGAACGGGTTGATCGCTTCGAGGGCTCGTCGGGATGGGGACGACGTCCCAGCCGACATTGTCCACACCGATGGTCACCGTGGTGGATTCAAGGAACGTGTGCCCCGCATCCGTCGCGTCGATTTCGTAGCTACCGGCGGGAAGTTCCAGAGTATACCCGCCTGACCCCCAGGTCTGGGCCTGAAACGTCCCCTGACCGTCCCGGCCGACGGCCAGGATCGTCACGCCTCCCAGGCCCTCGCCAGGGGAGTAGAAGTGGTCGGCATCATTGTCGCGGTAGACCACGCCGGTCAGGGCGGCCGGGCCGTTGCGCCAGGCGAACTCCTGGGTGACGATCGCCGGGCCAACCTGTAACCCGAAGTTGGCCTTGAGCGTCGGGGCGGATGGCGGCGGGGCTGTTGGGCTCGTGTCGGTCAGCAAGCCGATGCCGATCTCACTCAGCGGCCATTGCCCCGCGTTGACGCCGCCAGGTCCGGGCGCCAGCAGGTTCTTGAGGTGCCCGAAGTCCGGGTTGCCCCAATCGAGCAAGAAACCGGCATGGAAGTAGTCGACGTAGGCTTTCGGGTCGGTGGTCACGACGTTCCGCGAGTACGCGAAGATGTTCTCGGCGGTTGCCCACGTCCCCAGACCGACGGGATAGTACGCGCCACCGGCATCGGACTGCGCAACGGTCGGATCGGTGAGATATCCCGCCGGAGAATGCCGCTGGTCGTTCGTCGCGAGCATTGTCGCGCTGTGGTCGCGCGCGGCCTCGATCAAACCCGTCTGAAAGGCCAGCGGAGGCTCGGCGCCGTAGGACGAGATCACCGTCATGAAGGTGTTCAGGTTCCAGCCCTGAGTCATGGCCGCGACGGCCGGATCGGTCCGGGCGACCTGCATGAGCCGCCTGCCCTCCGCCGCGGGGTCGCTCCGGGCACGATTGATCAACTGGAGCATGTACTGCTCCAGGTTCGTCGGTTCCAACGTAACGGCCAGAAGCGCTCGGGCTTCAAGCTCCTGCAAGGCGGGGCGAATCCTTCGTGAAGACCTGGGCCCACGTTCCGTTCGCGGCCCCCCATCGTCGGGGAGAAGACGCTTCCGCATTGAGTGCTGCCCTTCGTCGCGGTCAGAGCATCGGTGATCTTCTGGAAGTGCAAGTGAGGATTATGCAGGGAGAAATTGCCGCATGCCAACCTGGAATTGATGTCCCGTTTTATGTGACTCAAATAATATGTTGCATGCAGTGGCGTTGGTTTGGCCAATTCGCCAAACCAAGCCATGATCCCCCGCGACCTCGAGCCGGCCCTCGCCGGCCACCTCTCGATCGAGAGAACCCTAGATCACTGCGAGCGCGATGTGTTCGCGAAATGTCACCGAATTCGAAATCGGCGCATGGGGGGCGGGCATGAATGGCTAACGGCGCGAACCGCGAGCACGGGCTCGGTTCAGAGCGGTCGCACGTTCTGGAGTAGGGCGACCGCGACCATTGCCGTGGTCGTCTCCAAGGCCGGGGACATGAGGTGGGGAAGGGCGTCAGCGTCGACGGGGCGATGCTCGAGGGGCGAACGTCGATGGCAACCACGGAGGCCCGGGCCCCGAGGTTCCGGCGGGCCAGACCGAAGTCGACGACGCCTATGGAGCCGTCCGCGTTGCTATCAGCACCCGGATCATAACGGCGGCCACCGGCGACCGAGCCGTAGGAGGCGCGCACGCGGCCGATGTCCGTGCGGTCGACGACACCATCGCCGTTGGCATCCCCGGGCAGGGACACCTCGAGGACAAAGTCGCCGGTCGTCCGGCCCCGGCCGACAATCCCCACGCCATAAGTGGTCGGTCGCGCGTTCGGCACCGCGACGTTCGTCAACAGCGGCCCACGTGCCGAGTTGAGGTTGTAGGTGTCGCGCCCCTGGAGCGAGGAGACATGCGTGATCTTCGGGGCGACCGCCGAGCCGGCCGTTGGCTCGGCCTTCAACGAGAGCAGCATCGGCATGGTCCGGTCGGCAACGAAGCCGCCCCGGTTCGAGCCGGAAACGCACCTCGGCGGCACGGCCCGGAACGTCGACGTGACCGGGGATCGCGGCGAACGGTGGCGGCCCGAGCGGGCTGAGCACCTCGCGCCGCTCAAGCCCCTCCAGGGTCAACTGCCGACGGGTTCGCGCAGGACGCCGGGGAATCGTTCGGTCCCCGGAACGCTGCCAGGTTTCCAGGACGCGCGCGGCCGTCCTGGCCACCCATCGCCTCCAGTGCGACATCGCGTTGCCCCTCCCGAGGCCGATGATCGGCCCGATTTCGAGCCCTTCCTGAACTGGCTCGTTCTGTGCGCGGAGTGTGCGCGGACGTTCCCTGGTGTCTTTGGTAAGGGACATCGGCAAGAGTACGTCAAGACTTGAGAACGGGGCGCGTTGTGGGTTCGATGTTTTCCATCGCACCGTCGCTCGTGCCGTCGTATCGTCCTTGGGGGGCTGGTCGCATGTCCACAAACAGTTGCCTATGTCATTCGGGAAGAAACGGCGGCGGTTTTCATTTGGAGTCCGCGTGACGAATTGCTAGGATAGGCCAATCGTGGTCTGTCCAGTCGGGTCGGATGAATCCCGACAGTCATGATGATGCAAGGTAACTTGAGCATGGTTGCGAAGTTAGGGCGCATCGAAGGGGCGGGCATCTCGTCGTCAACTGCGCGGTTCGCCGCGGCGGAAGCCCCCGGAACGTTCGATCTGGAGTTCCGCAACGAGGTGACCGAACTGGTTCACGAGATCCTGCAACGGAGCTACGTGACGCACCGTACCACTGTCCAGGACGAGGCCCAGCGCTGGGGGCTGAGTCTTGAGCAAATGGTTGCCGCGGCCGTCTCTCACCATGTCATGAAGAAGGTCGACATGGAGTACGTCTGATCGTTCCCGACCCGGATTCCGCTGTCCCATCACAGGCAAAACGGCCAATCCGGTGAGGGTTATCTCTCGTCAATCCAGGACGGCCGCCCGGGACCAGAGCGGGGGTTCGCCGTCTTGAACGTCTGGGCCCCCGGTAAGTCCCCCGCGCTATTCAGGCGGTTGGCCACGACCATCGTTCCTTCATTGGCACTCCCTTACGGCTCATTGACGGGGATGTCCCATCATCCATGCCGTGCGAATTGTTTTCTTTTGACGATTGGCGGTGATTTTCGTCAACGTGGCCGGTGGCGATGCGACGGGAGTGGGGCCGGTCGTCAGGTGTGACCGATGGTCACGAACCGGCGCGATGAAAGGTGCTCGGTTCGACGGTGGGAACGGCGAAGAGGCGGTTGTGGAGCATCTGCTCGAATGCGGGGAGGTCCCCGAGCATTCCCACGGCGGGTTCGTCGTCGTCGGTCAAGGATGGCCGGGCCGGGTAGGATTGCACCAGCGCCAGCCGATCGAGAAGCGCCGGGTGCGGCCCGTCCGAAGGGGCCTGACGGTCGGTCAGAAGTTGGTGTCGCATCGCGGTTCGGAGCTCGGCGGGCAATTGCCCCCAGAAATCGCGGAAGAAGGCATACAGATTGGGAAGCTCGGGGTCGGTCGAGTCGTAGTGTTCCAGGACCTCACGGAAGAGCGGTTGAACCAGGGCGACCTTGACCAGCGCGGAGGCGGCGACGTCCCCACCGGCGACCGTCGCCGCCGCCCGGTCGGCGCGGGCCTCCTGACCGCGGGCGACGGGGCGGAGCAGGTCATCGCCGAGGCGGCGACACAACCGTGCCCACATGCGAAGTGGGCTCCGCGAGGATCGGAGCGGGCCGTCCAGGGCCTGTCCCAGCGCCTCCACGAACCGGGTGGAGGACGCCGACGAGGTCGCGTCCCCCCGGGCCAGATGAGCCATCTCATGGGCCAGCACGGCGCGCAGCTCCCCCAGGCTTAACACGTCCAGCAGTGGCAGCCCCAGCGCCAGCGCCTGATCGCGTCCCCAGGCCATCGCCAGGCAGCAAGGCAGGTACGTCAGCCGGACCTGACGCGGCGGCTTCGCGCCGAGCATCCGGGCCACGGCGACGACCTCGGCGAACAGCCGGGGAGCGTCGGTACGCGTGATCGCCGGGCCCAGGTCGGCGTCCGGGCCCGTCACCGAGGTACGGACGCGCACCCCGCCCAGTGTCGCCACGACGTCGCCCCAGCCTTCCACGTCATCGCGAAGCCAGCCACCGACCACGGGCACGAACCCTCCCAGGGCCAGCATCGTGAGCGTACCTCCGGTCAGCCCCGCCCGGTAAGCCCCCTCCAGAGTCCGCAAGGCCAGCGCCCGGGCCGTCAGGTCGATGCCCCCGGCCATCGGCACGGCGGCCAGTGGCTCGGCCGGGGCAGGGGAGGTGGCGAGGGATTCTCCGGAGTTCGAGCCGGACCTCCGACGACGTGCCCGGACCTGTCGGCCGCAGCCCGGACAGGACAGATCGGCCACCTCCGCTAGACCGGCCTCCGGCCGCGGCAGCTCGGCCCCGCATGTCGGACACGACAGCCGCCCCCCCACATCCCCGCCTTCCGTCATGACGCCTCGACTCCGCGCTGAACCCAGTCTCTCCAGACAATTGTCGGAATGGACGTTGACGCCGTGAGACAGTTGTCTTAGGATAAAGCGATATTGCCCCACCACGCCGCAGACACGCCACCCCTCAATCCTAATTGTTTCGAGAACACGCGTCATGGCCAAGAGACCACCGACGATACCCGACTCGGAGCTCGACGTCCTGAAGGTCTTGTGGGACCGCGGGCAGGGGACGGTGCGCGAGATCCTGGAGACGCTGCGGGCCGCCGGCCGGCAGTGGTCCTACGCGACGGTCGCGACCTTGCTCGACCGGCTTGAGAACAAGGGGATGGTCGAGAGCGACCGCCGCGAGCTGGCATTCATCTACCGGCCGAAGGTCGAAGCCCAGGACGTCCGGCAAAAGCGGGTGCAGAACCTCGTCGACAAGCTCTACCAGGGCGAGCCGGGCCTGCTGGTGCTCCACCTGCTGAAGTCCCATGCGCTGGGCCCCGAGCAGGCCCGCGAGGTCCGCTCGCTCCTTGAGCAGATGACCAGCCGCTCGAAGAAGACGCCGCCCTCGGAAGGCTGAGGTTCGTTTCGGGTGGTCTTTCCCCGACGTGAACTCGAGATCATCCGAGTCGTCCGACCGCGAACTCACGGAACGTCCCGGCGATGACGATCGTCCTGGTCTGCGAGTGTGGTGCCCGCGTGCGCGCACCGGGCGCGGTACCGGGCCGTACCGGCCGTTGTCCGGCCTGCGGCGCATGCCTCGCGTGCCGGAGGCGGGTCGGTCGCCGGATCGCGATGGCCCACTCGATGTCGAGGGCGCCGCGTCGAAATCGCCTCCTCATTCCTCAGCGGCGCCTTCGACCTCCGCCTATGGCCTGATGCCCGACGTGGCCGCAACCCCGGAGCGGGCCCCGATTGGTCGTGGCTCGCCCCGCGAGAGAGAGGTACGAACTTCGACGCGAGCGCGCTCCATATCGAAAGAGTCGCCGCCTGGTGGACTGGTCGCCGCCCCGGACCGCTTGGAGTCGCGCCTTGCGGTCAGTCTGTTCTACCCCGTCTGGGACACTTCGGGACTGTTGTTGCTGGCGTTCCTGGCGCCGCTCTGCGCGGTGCTCTCGGTGTTCTCGTTCGGGCTGAGGGGATTCCTCAACACGGGCGACGATGTGATGACCATGGGGGCCCTGACCCTGGTCTTTCCGATGCTCTGTCTGCTGGGCCTGACGTTCGGGTATGCCGGGCGGTTTCTGGCCGACGTGCTCGAATCCTCGGCGCGGGGGGAAATCGGCCACCCCCGGCCGCCAACCTGGGAACCGTTCGAGGTGCTGGGTAGCCTCGTCCGCTGGTTGGGGGCGTGCGGCTTCGGGATCGCCGTCGGTGTTGGGCTGGCGGCAGCCTACAACTCCGCATCGTCAACCGGTGGCCCGCCCCGGGCGATCGACGAGCTGGTGATGGCGGCGTTGCTTGGCCTTGGCGCGGCATTCTGGCCGGTGCCGCTGGTCGCCGTGCTGCTCCACGCCGACCTCCGCGCGGCCAATCCGATCACTGTGTTCGGGGCGATGCTCCGGGCGGGCCGGGGTACAATCGCGATCGGCATGCTGTTCGGGCTGGCGGGAGCGGCAACGCTTGCCCTGGCCGATCTGCTGTTTCAGTTGCCGCGGATCGGCATTCCGGCGACACTGCTGGGGATCTTGTTGTTCTGGGCCCTGTTCTGGTACGAGGCAATGGTCCTCGTTCGACGGCTCGGCCTGTTCTATCGACGCCACTCCAAGGAATTTGGCTGGTTCGCCGACCGTCCTCACTGGGGGGCGTGAACCTCCCCCCAGCGGTTTTGGGGACCTTGCCATCCCCAACGGTCAACGTATGCTCCCAGGTGAGGGGAATCGTCAAGGGCTCGCCTTGGGGTCGGCCTTGCCGGCGCTGGCCTTGATCTGGGCGCGCGCCTCGGCGAGGACGCTCTCCAGGCTGACGGGGGCACCCCCCTGACGCTTGCTGGCGTCGGCGGCGGTCATGAAGGCGAAGATCTCGATCGTCTCTTCGGCCGACACCGGGGCCTTGCCGGTCCGGAAGAACTTGCAGATCTCGACCAGCAACGGCTCATAACCGCCGTAGCGGTCGCCGTGGGCGATGCCCTTGGTGCCGAAGACGGTGGCCCCATAACCTGTCGAGCCTTGCCGGATTCCCCGGAACGTGCCGACGCGGCCGCCGTCCCAGGTGCCGGTGACGAAGTCGGTCCCCTCAGTCTGGACGCGCGCGACCGTCTTGCAGCCGGTGCCCATGATCGTGAACAGCGTCTCGACCCCGTGAACGCCGTACCAGAACAGGTCGGGGTGATGCTCTTCCAGCGAGCAAGGGCTGTAGGCGTCGCAGCCGACGACCTCGCCAACCGCCGGGTCGTCCTTCAGGCCGGCGAGGGCCGGGCTGTAACGCAGCGACGAGCTGGAGAAGCACGGAACCCCACGCGCTTTGGCCAGTTCGAAGATCTGGATCGCGTCGGCCAGCGAACCGGCCACTGGCTTGTCGATGAACACCGGCTTGCCCGCCTCGAGGACCGGGACCACCTGCTCCAGGTGCGGCCGGCCGTCGACGCTCTCCAGCAGCACGACGTCCACCTTTTCCAGCAGGTCGTCGATCGAATCGACGATCTCGACGCCGAGTTCATCCCTCAAGGTGTTGGTGAATCCCTCGACCCGTTCTCGGCTCGACACGACGTCTGGGCTCCCCCCCGGGTAGGCGGCGACGACCTTCACGTTCGCCAGTTCCCCCTTCGCATCAGGGCCGTTCAGCGCCCGGGTGAAGGCGACAACGTGCGAGGTGTCCAGGCCGATGATCCCCGCCCTCAGCGGCCCCGACTTCGCCTCGCCCTCATCCGCCCTCAAACCCTCGGCCCCCGCGAGCCCCAGCGCGACGACACCCAGAACAGCCAGCATGCTTCGATGCGACACGACGCGGTACTCCTCGACGAATTGAGTGTTGGTGTTGTTCGTCCGTTCGATCTCTCGATGCCGTTCCACAACCTTCGTAGGAATTCATAGGTCAGGCTTCCGCTTGACCTCGTTGAGGGTCAAGGGTTCGGTTCAATCAGGGTGAGCTGAATGACCCGGAGATCGATCACGTGGTCGCCAGGCACGTCGACGGCCCGCAGCGTGAGCGGACCCCGGCCCTGTTCCAGACGCATCTCCCCGAGGTCCAGTGGTCGGAAGTCTTTCACGTAGGATTCGGAGCCGCGGTCCACACGATCGTGCTCCGCGCCGCACAACGGCGGGTCGAATGCCTCGGTGACTTCACCTCGCAGACGACTCTCTCCGAAGCTCAGCTCGACGGTCGAGCCGACGTCGTCCGAAGCGCAGGTGTAGTAGAGCACGACCTTGTAGCGACCCGTCGTCGCGATCTCGACGTCCCAGGTCATGTGATCGTCGGGACTGCTGGTCCAGTTGGTGAAGAACGAGCAATTCGGCGCCCGGCCGCTACGCTTGACGTTGCCGTGCGGCACGCCGTCGCGTGCCGGCAGCCAGGTGATCGGGAACTCAGGGTAGCCGACCGGGAATGGGCGGTCGTCATCCTTCAGGCCGGGCAGGAGTTCCGCCGACCAGTCCTCGACCGCCCGGGAGAGCCGCCGGGTGATCTCGGGGTGCTCGCTCGCGATGTCGATGTTCTGGCCAGGGTCTCGGTCGAGGTCATAAAGGCGGCCCTCGTGGTCGAGCCGGTACTGCTGGGTACGGACGCTGACCCGACCGTTCCAGTGCGAGAAGATCATCCGTTCCGGCATCTCGGGGCGGTCCCCGCGCAGAAGTGGGGCGAGGCTCTGGCCGTCGAGCGGCTTCTCGCTGACGACCTTGGTCCCGGTCAACTCGGCCAGGGTCGGCAGCAGGTCGATCGCGGCGGCGATCGGCGTGATCGTCGTGCCTGCCGGGACCTTGCCCGGCCAGCGGACCAGCAAGGGGGAACGCACGCCACCCTCGTCGGTCGAGCCCTTCTTCCCGCGCATGCCGCCGTTCCAGCGCCAGCTATTCGGGCCGTTATCGCTGAAGTAGACGACGATCGTCTCGTCGGCTAGGTCGAGTTTCTCGAGTGTTTCCAGTACGCGGCCCACGTTCCAGTCGATGTTCTCGCACATCGCCAGGGCCGCGCGGGTGAACTCGATGTCCTCCTGGTTTGGGTCCCGGTTGCGCATCGCCAGGTCGGCGTCGTCGAACTTTTTATAGAAGCGATCCGGCACTTGCATCGGCGAGTGGGGGGTGTTGAACGGAAGATAGCAGAAGAAAGGTTGGTCCTTGTTCTGCTCGATGAACGCGATGGCGTGATTGGTCAGGTCGTCGGTGATGTAGCCATCGCCCCGGACGAGCTGGCCGTTGTGCTCCAGCGGCGGGTTGAAGTAGCTACCCCAGTGGCCGGAGCAGAACCCGTAGTATTCCTCGAAGCCGCGGGCGTTCGGGTGGTAGGGGTATTGCGTGCCGTTGTGCCACTTGCCGAAGGCGCCGGTGACGTATCCGGCGGCGTGGAAGGTCTGGGCGATGGTCTTCTCGTCGAGATCGAGCCGCTCGCCGCCCAACGACGTGTCGTGGACGCCACCCCTGGGGTGGTAACGGCCAGTGAGGAACTCGGCCCGGGTCGGCGAGCAGACCGGGCAGACGAAGAACCGCTCGAACAACGCCCCGTCGCGGGCCAGCGTGTCGATATTTGGAGTACGGAGGTTCGTGTTCCCGTGCACGCTCAGGTCGCCCCAGCCCTGGTCGTCGGCCAGGATGACCACGACGTTGGGCCGCTCCGCGGCGGAGGTCGGCCGCTCGCACGCGATGGCCCCCAGAATCGCGACTGTCAGCAGCAAGGTGCGTCGGGTCGTCATCGGTCGAATCCCAGGAAGTTCGAGGGAGCGTGGCGTGGCTGCCGACGACGCGCGGCAGGGACCGGATGTCCCGATTATGCGGGGTGCCGACGCGAACGCCAGGGGGTTCTCCCGGGACATCCAAAGTTCTGGAGGCAAGGGTTGCATGACTTTCAGCACGTCCTCGACAGCAGCCACGTCGAACGCGGCGAAGGCAGTGCGCGGCTCGCTGACGCCCAGGGAGCGGTCGCTGGCACGGTGCTTGGTTGGCCCGGTGAATCCTAGCAGGGGAGGAGGTGGCTGTCGTCGCGGCACCGTTCCTGGCAAGGCCGTGGTCTTATGCCCCCGCGCCTCGAGCACCCTGGGTATCATCCGAATGGTCGTCGGGGCATGTCACACCTCGCTCTCGGCCGGAACCACGAACGGTCGGCGGTAGTCACGCGTCAGCAGGTCATTGGCTTCCTGGGAGCCCGAGAACGCCTCCCGCCCGGAATCGATGCGCAGGAGCGGCCCGACCGATAGCCGGGTCTGCTCCAGGTCGACTCCGTTGTTTCGGAGATGGTCCACCATGCGATCGAATGTCCGCGCGACATCGTCGTGGAGTTTGTGGTCCTCGAACTCCTGGGCGATCACCCGGGGCGTTTCGGCGCGGCCGAGCCGGTAGGAGATGTTGCCGACGTGACAGAGCGCGGTCGACTGATGGCCTTCCAGAATGTCGGCGTTCAGCACGTCGCGACGGCCCTCCCGAACCGCCCGGATGAAGTTGGCGAAGTGGTTCTCGCTTTGGCCCTCGAAGGTTCGGACGAGGTTCCCGTCCGGGTCGAAGAGCGACGACTCGGCGATGAAGCCCTCCGTGCCATGAATCACATGACCGGCGCTGAAACTTGTCGCTGAATGGGTCGGACTTCAGCCCGCGGACCTCCTGGACGATCGTGGCCGGGCCATAGGTGTGGACGACCATCTGCGTGTTGGGCGTCTCGCCCGCGTCCTCGTAGCCGAGCCGCCCGCCGACGCTGAGGACCGAGTCCCCCAGGCCGCTCAGCCCCATCAGCCAGCGACAGATGTCCACATAGTGGATGTTATTGTTCCCCAACTCGCCGTTGCCCGTGTCCCAGTCCCAGTGCCAATCGTAATGGAGGTTCGGGCGTGCGAGCGGCTCGAGGGCGCCGGCCCAGGTAGAGGTTGTAGTCGACCTGCTCGGGAACTTCGTAGGTGCCGCGGGGCCCGATACTGCCGCGCCGGCCGTAGATGATGCTCCGGGCGAGGGTCACCTCGCCCAGCTTGCCGTCCCGGATGTACGCGGCGGCCGTGGCCAGGCCGCCTCGGGATCGGTTCTGGGTGCCTGCCTGGCAGAGCCGGCCGGTCGTCTCGGCGACCTGCACGATGCGACGGCCCTCGCTCACGTTGTGGCTGACCGGCTTCTCGACGTAGACGTGCTTGCCGGCCTGCATGGCCCAGATCGCGGCCAGGGCGTGCCAGTGGTTCGGCGTCGCGATCGAGACGGTGTCCACGGCCGGGTCGTCGAAGACCAGGCGCAGGTCCTGGACCACCCTGGGGCGGTGTCCGTGCTGCGACTCGACCGCGGCGGCCAGTTCCTCGGCAAGTCGGCGGTCGGGGTCGCAGACGTAGGCGACCTCGACGCCTGCCTGACGGCCGAACTCGGCGGCGTGGACGCGGCCGCGGATCCGGCAGCCGATGACGGCGTGCCGTATCGTGTCGTTGGTCGAGGCCCGCGACGCCTCCCGGGCCTCGAGCCGTGGGACGGAGGCCGCGGCGACGGCGGTCGCCGTTGCGATCATCGACTCCTCGAGGAACCGCCGACGGGTGGTGAGGGACATGGCGATCTCCTCCTTCGGTTGGCCGATCCTCGTGGAGGCCGAGTGAGCGTGACTCGGGCGGCGATCGGCGGCGACGCACGTCGTCCCGCCAGGACGAAACCGGATCGATTCGCCCCGGGTGCCCGCGACCGGGCGCCAGCCGCGCCCTGCCGCGATCCGGGAACCTACGGCGGGCACGCGGCCTCGAATATGGCCGATCTCCAGGTTCGCGGAGGGCCTGGTGCCGTCGTGGGGATGGCCTGATCCGGACAATCGGATCGTACCAGGACGGTTTTCGTCGAGCCAGCCTGTCGGGTCGGTTCCCCGGGGCCTGGCACGTTCCGGTTTATCCCGCCGGCAGCTCCAGCACGCGACGGGCGACCTCGGCGACCCGGCCGACGATCGCATCGAGCAGCGCGCGACCGGTTTCGGCGCTGGCGATCTCGGGGTAGCCCACGGCGCCATGGTCGGTGCGTCGGGCGAAGTCCCGTGCCCAGTACAGGCCGTCGGGCGGTCGCACGGTGTCCGGGTCGTCGGCGATCCGGTCGCGCTTGACCAGGTCCGGCCGCAGGTGGAGCATCAACGCCGTCTCGACCTCGCAGGCGTGCCCGACCGATTTCCTCGGCCCGGCGCACAGGGCGGCGATCTCGCGCTCGGCCAGCTCCCAGTAGGCGGCGCCGGTGAGGACGGCCCGGGGAACGCGACGTCCAGCCGTCGCAGGGCGACATGCAGCGAGTCGATGTTCCCGCCGTGGCCATTCAGGATCAGCGCCCGGCGAAAGCCATCACGGAGCAGGGGAGTGAGCAGTTCGACGAGCAGGGTCTCGTACGTCGGCAGGGTCGCCGTCAGCGTGCCGCCGAACGGTAAGTGATGTTCGCTGGCGCCCAGCCAAAGGACGGGCAACAGCAGCACGCGGTCGGGCAGGGCGGCGTCCAGGCCGTCGGCCACGGCGCCGGCGAGGATGGTGTCGGTACCGACCGGTAGGTGATGGCTGTGCTGCTCGACGGCCGCGATCGGCGCGACGACGAGCGTCCGGTCGCGGTCCAGGGCGCGGACCTCGGGTGCGGTCATCTCGACGAGTCGCATCGGGGAGGCTCTCCGGTCGATCAGGTGGTTTGATGGACCGGCGTTCCGTGGCCGGTCGTCACGCCAACTTGATCAGCAGGATGATCGTGATCACGTAGAAGATCGCCAGGCCGGTGGCATCGACGAGCGTGCTGATCAAGGGGGCGGAGACGACCGCCGGGTCGAACCCGAACCGCCGCACCGCGATCGGCACCAGAGCCCCGACGACGTTCGCCCACATGCAGATCCCCAGGAGCGTCAGCGCGATGGCGACGGCGAAGGCCGGGCTCTGCCCGCGGATCAACCACGTGTAGAAGAACCCGATCGTGCCGAGCGACGTTCCCAGCAGCAGCCCGGTCAGCCACTCGCGAAGCAGGACCCGCATCGCGTCGCCGCTCTCGATCTCGCCGAGGGCCAGGCCGCGGATCACCGTGCCGACGGTCTGGCTGCCGGCATTGCCGCCCGTGCCGATCAAGAGCGGGACGAACGCCAGGAAGTTGATCTCGATGAACTTCTTGTTGACCCAGTCGAAGCTGTCGCCGACCAGCCCGGCGATCGTGCCGCCAACGAACAGGAAGAGTAGCCAGCCAATCCGGCGCTTCACCGCCGAGGTGACGTGTCCCTGCCAGTACGAGGCCTCGCCGTGCTCCGGCTCGGCCGCCGCCACGCCGCCGAACCGCAACATGTCCTCGGTCTGTTCCTCGCGGAGGATGTCCATCGCGTCGTCGTGGGTGATGATGCCGACGAGCATCCCGGTGGCGTCGAGCACCGGGATGGCGATCAGGTCATACTGCTGGATCGTGTGGGCCACCTGCTCCTGGTCCTCGTCCACCCGGACCGAGATCGGGTCGCGGTCCATCACGTCCTCGACCCGCATCGACGGCCGGGCCAGGATCAGCCGCAGCAGAGTCACCGAGCCCATCAGGTTGCGGCGGTGATCGACGACGTAGCTGGTGTAGATCGTCTCGCGGTCGGGCGCCTCGCGGCGGAGCTGGTCGATCGCCTCGCGCACCGTCAGGTGGGGGGAAGCACGGCGTAGTCGGTCGTCATGACCGAGCCGGCGGTACCGGGATCGTAACTGGACAGGCGGCGGATGTCCTCGCGTTCGGCGTGGGCCATGCCGCGGAGGATCTCGTCGGCCTTCTCCTCGTCGAGCCGATTGACCAGGTCAGCCCGGTCGTCGTGCGGCATTAACCGCAGCAACTCGGCCGCCTCGGCCGGAGGCATCGTTTCGACCATGCGAACCTGATGGTCGCCGTCGAGGTAGCTCATCACCTCGGCCCGCTGTCGGGGCTCCAGCAGCCCGACGATCGCGTCGGCCTCGTCCGGCTCGACATCCTCGATCATCTCGGCGATGCCGACCGGGTGGTAGTCGCCGAAGAAGTCGCGCAGCGCGTCCTGCTCGCCGTCGCGGATCAGCTCCCGGAGGTCGGGCACCAGCAGCGGGTTTCGCATCGGTGGGGACCCCTGGGGAAAGTCGTCGGTCGTCGGAAGTCAGGAACCGGTCGACGGAACAGGACAACGGGACGAGGCGACCACGCCCGGAGATTCGGACGCGAGGAGCGCTCCCGGGGATCGGACGCGCGTTCTCGAATGAATGGGATCGAGAGGCGGTACGGGCCACGAGGCGGGGAGGACGACCATCTCCTGCCGCCTGACGGGTCGTGCCTCGCTGCCCGAGGTGAGCGGGCGGATTCGATTATTCTACCGTCGCTCGGCTACCCGACGCGTGTTCGACTTCGCCCGTCAGACCGACTCGGTCGTGTAGAGCGGCGTGATGACCTCGCCGTTGCAGAGCCGCAGGGGGCGGCCGAGGCGGTCCTTGAGCTCGGTCGCCGGATTGACGCCCAGGGCATGGTAGACCGTCGCCGCCAGGTCGGGTGGGCCGAACGTCTGGGAGACCGCGTACGCGCCGAGCCGGTCGGACTTGCCGATGACCTGGCCGCCGACCACGCCGCCGCCCGCGAACACCGCCGGGAAGACGGCGGGCCAGTGGTCGCGGCCCGGGACCGCCCCCGGCGTCAACTCGCTGATCTTGGGAGTACGTCCGAACTCGCCGAGCATCACGACCAGTGTCTCGTCGAGCAGGCCCCGGGCCGACAGGTCGTCGAGCAGGGTCGACACCGCCTGGTCCAGAGGTGGCATCAACCGATCCCGGAGCCTGGGGAAGTTGTCGACATGCGTGTCCCAGGTCTGCACGATCCCCATGCTCGCCTGAACGACCGGCACACCCGCCTCGACCAGACGTCTGGCGATCAACAGCGATCGTCCGAACAGGTGCGTACCGTAGCGGTCCACCAGGCGGGGGTCCTCCCGCGTGGTGTCCATCGCCCTGGCGAGCTTCCCGCTGCTGAGCATGGCCAGGGCGGTCGCCTGATGGCCCACGAACGCATCACCGGGCGTCGGGTCGGTGACCTGGCTGAGCAGATGGTGGCGGCGGTGCATACGGGACGAATCCAGGCCTTCCGGCAAGCTCAGGCTGTTGTCTCCCGCCTCCGGCTTGTTCGGGTCGAGCTGGAGTTGCCAGGGGTCGTGCCGGGGGCCGAGAAAGCCCGCGTTCTGGCCCGGCCAGGTGAGCGGCCCCTCCACGAGCCGCAGCGGCAAGGCCACCCCGTTCGGGATCCCGTCGTCGCGACTCCGAAGATAATCCAACACGGCAGAGTAGCAGGGGAAGTCGTCGCGCGAGGCGACGCGGTCCAGGTCGCTCGCCCCACGAGGGCTGGACGGATGGCCGGTCAGCACGCGGTGGACCGCGACCAGGTGGTTCCCTTCCGGGTGCGACATCGACCGGACAATCGCCAGTTGCCGTGCCCGCGCCGCGAGCCCCGGCAGGTGCTCGCACATCTGGATGCCGGGCACTGCCGTGTCGATCGGCAGGAATTCTCCCCGGATGCCGTCTGGGGCCTCGGGCTTCATGTCGAAGGAGTCGTGCTGCCCGAGTCCCCCGCTGAGCAGAATCACGATGACCGACCGCGCCCGCCCCATCGACGGCCCGGCCGATGCCGCCCGCCCCGCCAGCAGGCTCGGCAACCCCAGGCCGAGTAGCCCGGAATATCCGATCTGGACAAAACCCCGACGCGTCATCCGCATGCCCGCCGAACGATCCGGTTCGGACAGTCTCATGGTGTGATCTCCAGCGGCCTCACGCGGTGTGCCCTTCGCCGCGACAACCCACGACGGATTCGCTTCAGAGCGGATAGTTTAACATTTGCTTGCAACCGTTCCAAGACCAGCGGCGTTGGCTGGCAGAGTGACTCCAGGATCTAGCCCCGACGTCTTCGCGATGAGGTCAAGGCTCCCGCCAAACCGCTCATCCCGACGGCTAAGTGGGTGCCTCGCCATCCCGTGAATCGACCTTGAAATGCCCCGGATTCGTCTAGGCCCTCCAGAATTCAGAGCGTTCCCGCGTATCATTCACCACCCCGGTTGCCAGGAATCAACATCATCCTTGCGCCAATTTTTTGAGTTTCCGAGTTCCTGCTTGTCAAGGACACGACAGCGAACTATATTGTGCGTTTGGCGAGGAAAACTTCTCGCCAGATGACAGTTTGCTTAATTGTAGAGGAGGTGTTCGATGAGCTACAGGATGGTTCTCGTCTTGATCGGCGTGCTCGCCTGCGTCTCAACGCGTTCCGACGCCGGCCTCCTCGCATCGGATAACTTTGATTCGTACGCGGTGGGCAGTGATCTGAATGGCCAGAATGGCGGAACCGGGTTCACGGGGGCCTAGCAGTCCACTGCGAATCAGGTCACTGTGGTGTCCACCCCCAGCGGGTTCGGCTCCAACAACTTCATCCAGATCAAACCCACGAGCAACATCAGCGATAACCCCAGCATCATGTCCCGGACGTTCGGCCCGTCTTCCGAGCCGATTCTCGTGACATTCAACCTTCAACTGAGCAGCTTCGAGGCAGCCTCCGAAAGCGACTTCATTCAATTCCAGCTCAGTGACGGATCAACTGGTAATAGTGTGGATACCCTTTCCTTCGGGATCAAGGGCAACGGAGCTTTGTCGAGCTTCTTTACCCGGGTCGGCCAACCGGGCCAGACAAACTACTCCAACTCCAGCACCCAGGCCCTGAACGACACGGCCTACACGCTTTCCGCCCTGTTTTCCAAGAACGGGACGTCGACGACATACAACCGGGTTGACCTCTACGTCAATGGTGCTCTGGCCTCCTCCATAGTGGGGGCGACCAGTTCGGGCCTGACCTCGCTCAGCAAGTTCAACGTACGTGTCAACAGCCTGGAGACCGACGACATCGTGTTCGTTGACTCGCTTAGTATCGCCGATACTCCCGAGCCCTCGACGTTGGCGATGGGTGGGTTCGCCGCGCTGGCCAGCCTGGCGGTCTGCCGTCGTCGTCGACGCTCGGCATGATCCGACCGGCCTGGCCAGTCGTGGATTGAACGCCGTGGTTGCCTGGCACGCCACGGCCACCGGGCCTGGTGCGCCGGTTGCAATGCCACAACGCTCGAGACTGACCGACACCACACGAGACATAAGGGGGGCACGTGCCCCCCTTTTTCGTTCCCCGTTCACTTGTTTTCCCATGGCCCCTCGCGTTGCCTCCGAGACGTTGACAAGGCCCACGAGGCGAGAGCGAGGAGTTCACCGGCATGGTGTCCCCGCCACGGCTCAAGGGGATGGACAAGCCATGCGGTCGTGGCCCGGCCACCCCCGGTCAGTCGGAGAACCCGCGTCCGATCCGGCTTTATCGCTCCGAGGCCGTCGGTTCCGGTTCCGACTCCGGCGCTGGGGCCTCGACGGCGGCCTCGCTCAGGATGGTCGCGACGTCCCAGAGCTTGATGGTGCCGTCGCTGATGGTGGTCGCCCGGGAATTCCACGATCCCACAGCCAGGGCTTGTGTTCACACTCGCTCGATTCCTGACTGGCATCGATTGCTTGCGACCGGGGCGGGCCTGTCGCGGGAAGTCGCGGGCCGGATCGTCTTATCGTCCACAGGCGGCCCTGCGTGCCCCGCGGATCGCCATGAGTGCCTCCTTCGCTCTGCTTAGCCGGCGAAGACGAAGCGATGCAGGAGCCACCCGCATAGCGGGCCGCCGATGACGCCGAGGGCCGCCAGAGAGAGTTGCCAGGCCGGCTGTCGGGCCGGGGACATGGCAACCAGGTGGCCGTCGGGGCCAATCCGAACGGGTCGGTTCGGGGCCCGATCACGACGATCCGGCCCGACCGGTTCGGGTCTTGGAAGACCGGCACCGAGGGCCCGTCCGGCCGCGCGAGGTCGAGCCGGAGGCCGTCCTCCTGGGCCTTGACCTGCGCCCCGTCGGGCGACGTGAGCTCGATGAGGCAATCCAGCACCACCTCGGGGAACGCATCGGCCAACGTCCGCGTGCCCGAGGCGACCTGGGTCATCCGTCTCGGGAGGTTCCCGCGGAGGATGATCAGCACCACGAGATCGTAGAGAATCGTGAACCCCAGGATCCCCATGGCCGGCCCCAGGCGATCGTTCGGGCCGAGCTTCCGGCCATTGAACGTGAAGTTGTCGGCGAACAGAATCATGCCCATCCCGACCAGGCCGAACAGCGTGCCAAAGACCAGCAGGCCCACGCCAAGGCAGCCAAAGGCCGTGGAGAAAATGCGAAATGCCCTCGCCCCCTGGAGTGTGGGCGACACATCGGCCGCCTGATCCCCAGTCTCCCGGGGGTTCGCTCTGGTCGTCCAGCCCGCGCGGAATTCGTCGAACGGGACGAAGCCGTCGTCGCCATTGCCTTCGCGATGGGCAACCTTGCACGCCACGATCGTCCCCATTGTGAGGTCGCCGTGGGCGAGCAGATGGATCCGCCGCCGGCCTTGCCGTAGCCCCTCGACAAGGATCGCCAGGCCCAGGGCCGGCAGTAGGATCAACAGCACGATGGCCCACACCCCGAACATGGCGGTGCGCGTGCCCACCAGGCGATTCGTCGTGGGGTTTCCGGGGACGTACTCGACGATGACGGGGCGCGGGGTCCGCCCGGGATGGGCATCGGGTAGGAGGGGACGCGGCCGGTCGAGTAGCTCGTCCCACGAATCGCGGTCCCGTCGGGAAGGCGGAACCGATACTCGTGACGCCAGACCTGCTTGCCGTTCGATCTGGCGGCGGTTTTCTCGACCTGCTCCAGCCAGGCTGGGGCGGTCGCTCGTCGCTGAGCGAGCCGGTAGCTGCCAACGGGGTCCGTCGAGAAGAGTAGGATCGAGCCAATCAGGCTGCTGAGGGCGAAGAAGCCCGCCCCGAAGAGGGTCGTGAAGCTGGCCAGGAGGTGCAACGAAACGGCCATCGGCACCCGCCGCGGAGGCGGGACCGGTGGCGTCGTTGATGCGGGAGTGAATTGGGGTTCCGGGCCATCCTCACGGTCCGCGGGATCGCGATTCGTCATGAGGAACACTCCTCGGGGGGTGCCTGGGAGTTGTGCCGATGACCAGGTTGGCGTGGCGTCGTCCGCCACGCAGGAGATCGCTGCCGAGCATCGTCAGGAACTTCAAGTACAGCGGGGCCACGAATACGAAGATCGCCCCACCGGCCTGACCGTTCCTCACCATCCCGATCCCCAAGACTACGGACCCGACAACCACGAGGATTGGCAGGCCCGCGCAACACCATCCCGAGCCGTCACGACTCACGGGTCGTCGCTGCGACGGGTCCTCCGTGGCCCCATCGGATTCTTCGGAGGTGCCCAGGGGCATTCGCAGTCGGTGGAACCGTCCGCCTCCCAGCCGGTGCCGGTGGTCCCGCAGAGTGAGGTTGGCCGCCACGAACGAGGGAGGGCCCACCACCATCGCCACGAACAGCACCCCCAGGGCCGGCATGACATCGAAGTGTGTCCCGGCCGGGCGGCCCAAAACGGCGATCGACCCGATCACGGCGCCACCGACGCCGATGAGAGTCATCAGCGTCCCGATCCGGAATCGGACATCAAGGTGGCTCATAAGGGACCACTCCTGCTCTCCATCCGAATGGTCTTCCCGATAACTCGTTGAGGGCGTGGGGAGTACTCCAGGATGGCGCCCCCGCCACGGCTCAAGGGGATGGACGAGCCACACGGTCGTGGCCCGGTCATCCTCAGTCAGGCGGACATCCCGCGTCCGATCCGGTTTATCGCTCCGAGGCCGCCGGTTTCGGTTCCGACTCCGGCGCTGGGGCCTCGACGGCGGCCTCGCTCAGAATGGTTGCGACGTCCCAGAGCTTGATGGTGCCGTCGCTGCTGGTGGTCGCCAGGGACTTGCCATCGGGCGAGAAGTCGATCGTAACGTCCGCGACGTGGGCCCGGAATCGCGCCCGAATCGTGCCCGTGACGCCATCCCGGATCGTGACGATCCCATCCCGACGGCTGGTGGCCAGAAGTGTACCGTCGGCGGAGAAGACCAGGTCGGTGATGCCGCTGGGTAGACTGCTACGCAGCGTGGCCATCGCCTTGCGATTGGCGACGTCCCAGAGCTTGAGCTGGCCACCGTCGTTGGCGGAAGCGAGAACCTTGCCGTTGGGGGAGAAGACCACGACGGTCACGAATGCCTCGTGGGACTTGATCTGGTCCTTCTGTTGCCCTGTGCTCGTGTCCCAGAGCCGCACGGTCTTATCCTGGCTGCCGGACGCCAGGGTCTTGCTGTCGGGCGAGAGGCTTACGCTGTTAACCGTACCGTCGTGACCCTGGAACGTGTGCCGCAGCTTTCCCGAGGCGATGTCCCAGATCCGGACGGTGCCATCGGCCCGGCCGGTCGCCAGGATCTTGCCGCCGTCGCCGTAGTCCAGGCAGCGAATGTTGCCCGTTCCTGCGCAGGGTCGATCGAAGGGACTTCGTGGGCACGTCCCAAAGCATCAGGGGAGTACTGAACCCACCGGAGGCCAGCGTCTTGCCATCGGGGGAAAACTCCAGGTCGGCCACGCGCTCGGCCTGCAAAGTCGCGGACTGCTGGCCCGACTCGGCGTCCCACAGGGTCACCTCGGCTGAGGTGCTGGCGGCCAGCGTCTTGCCATCGGGTGCGTACTTCACGCGGTTGAACCCGGCCTTCATGGGGTGTTGAATCGTGAGCTGCGGCTCGGGCCCTGCGCCTGAACCTCGACCCCAATGCTCAGGCAACTCGTCCCCACGGCCAGGGCCACCACCCCCCACGCCCGGCGGGAGACCTGGTATCCTCGTCTCGTTGCGGCATGCCTCACGCTCATCGTCATCTCCTTTCCCTGGGGCCGATCTGGTCCACAATAGTAAGGCGAGGCGTGTCGGCGGCTCGTGAAGTGGCCGGCGGGACACGCGCATGCCCGGGTTCGTTCGCACGAGAGCACATTGGCCTCGCCCGGTCTCCATGAGCAGGGCCGCCCTCGCAAAGCTCAGGCAAGATCATCAGCACGTCGAGGTGATGAAAGACGGAGACCGTCGCCAATGTGGCACACCCGGGCCCGTACCGCCAGACCCCACTAGGCGGACGGTCCACCATGGCCCTGGCCCCGACCCTCCCCTCAACCCGTCGGCGATAGCGGTCCACCCATGACGTCCTTACCCATGTAGGGGCGTAGAGCCTCCGGCACGTCGACCAGTCCATCAGCCCGCTGGTAGTTTTCCAGGACGGCGATCACGGCGCGGCTGATGGCGATGGCGGTGCCGTTGAGGGTGTGGACGAAACGGGTGCCCTTCTGGCCGGCGGGCTTGAAGCGGATGCCGAGTCGGCGGGCCTGATAGTCGGTGCAGTCGGAGGTGCTGGTGACCTCACCATACTCGCCGCCGTCGCCGCGGCCGGGCATCCAGGCTTCGAGGTCGAACTTGCGATAGGCCGGGCCACCGAGGTCGGCCGAGCAGATGTCGAGCACCCGGTACGGAATACCGAGCGCCGCGAAGAGTTCCTCCTCGATCTCCAGCATCTCCTGGTGGATCGCGCCGGAGGTCTCGGGCACGGCGAATGCGAACATCTCAACCTTGGTGAACTGGTGGACCCGGTACAGCCCCTTGCTCGCGCGGCCGGAGGCGCCGGCCTCGGTGCGGAAACAATGGGAGAGGCCGACGTACTTGATCGGTAGTTTCTCCTCGTCGAGCACCTCGTCAGCCAGCATGCCGCCCAGGGTGATCTCGGCGGTGCCGATCAGGCTCAGGTCCGATTCCTCGATCGAGTAAACCTGCGTCTCCGGCCCCCGAGGGGCGAACCCGATGCCCTCCAGGATACTGTTGCGGGCGAGGTCAGGCGTGGTGATCGGTGTGAACCCGTGCTTGATCAGCGCGTGCAGGGCGAACTGCTGCAATGCCAGGTCGAGCAGCACGCCGTCGTTCTTGAAGAAATAGAACCCGTGCCCGCTGACCTTGCTGCCGGCCTCGAAGTCGATAAGGTCAAGCGCCTTGCCGATCTCGACGTGGTCCTTCGGCTCGAAGTCGAAGGCGCGAGGGGTGCCGACCTTGCGGACCTCGCGGTTGTCGTCCTCAGTGTTGCCAACGGGGGCTTCCGGGTGGGTCATGTTGGGGACCCGCGCCAGCCGGGCCTGGAGTTCATTCTCCAACCGCCGAAGCGCCTCCTCGCTGTCGCCAACCTCGGCCTTGAGCCGCTTTCCCTCGGCGATCAGTTCGTTGCGACGCTCGGCGTCCTTCTCCCCCTTCACCGATCCCGCCACCTCGTTCTGCCGGCGGCGGATGCCTTCAACTTCCAGGAGCAGCGTCTTGCGCTGGCCTTCCAGTTCGATCACCTTGTCGAAGTCCTCCAGCACGTCGTCCGGGACGTTCCGGTTGACGCAGTTCTGTCGGACTTCCTCAACGTGGGCCAGGACGAATTTCAGATCGAGCATATGAGGGCCTTGGTCGCTGTTCAAATGATGGTGAGCGGTTCGAGGCCGAAATCTTTCAGACCCGGCCTTTCCAGTGTTCGGAATTACGTCGGAGGTCTGTCACCGCGACGATCAGGATGTGGTCGGCGATCGCCTGGTCAATGACCCCATAGGGAAACCGCTGGGTCTGGCACCTGCGAGAGTTCTGGCTCAGGGGATGCCACGCCTCGGGGAATTGCTTGATGCGCTCGATGGTGGCCTCCACCTCCGTAGCGAATTCCGCACCGAGGCCGGGCCGCTGGTCGTCATCGTACCGCATGGTCGCCCTCAACTCCGAGCGAGCCGTCCGGGTGAAGCGGACGTTCACGACGTGTTCCGCTCCCGCTTCAGTTCCGCGAAGACCGCTTCCGCCGGGATGGTCTCCAACTCCCCGACCCGAACGGCCGCGATCCGGTCCTCGGCTTCTTTCGCCCAGAGTTCATCAGCCCGAGGATCGGATGGGGCGAGGCTGGAAAGCAACGTCTCGGCCACCAAGGCCCGATCGGCGGGGGACAGGGCGAGGGCTTGTTCGAGCAGACTTTGCACGGCAACCGACATTCTCGATCCTCCGGGGTTGGACCGCCACGGCCTTTGACGGGTGGGGATCGCCCATCACTCATCACCGAGAGCGAGAGGAGGGTGTTGCCCACCCGTCAAAGGCCCCATTCAATCAAAATTCGGTCGTCATCATGTACCGTGTCATGGGTGGTGGTCCGGGGACGCGGCCCGTGACTCGATGGGCTGATCAAAGCCGGTCCCGCCAGTGTCCCGGGTCGCGATGGAGATGGGTGATCGAGATGATCAGGATCTCTTCCGCCGTGACCCGGTAGATGATGCCGTAGGGAAACCGTCTGGTTCGGCATTGCCGCAGATCATCGTCCAGGGGCTGACACGATTCGGGGAAATCCGCGATCCGCTCGATGGCCGAACGAACCGCATCGCGGAACTCAGCACCGAGCCCGGGCCTTTGCGTATCGTAAAACCTGGCGGCGTCGCGCAGGTCCCTTCGAGCCGCCGTCAACGTCCTGATCGTCACGGCTCGTCCGTCTCCGTGAAGAGGTCCTCGACCGGGATTGCCGCCAACTCCCCGGCCTCGTAGGCAGCCAGCCGGTCGTGAGCGTCCTTGATCCTCAACGCGTCGATCTTCGGATCGGTCGGTACAAGGCTCGCGAGCAGCTCATTCGCCACCAGGGCCCGATCGGCGGGGGACAGGGCGAGGGCTTGTTCGAGCAGGCTTTGCAGGGCAACTGGCATTCGTCACGCTCCTGGAATGACCTCTCGACGGGTTCGATCGGATTTCAACAATTACGGGATGATGGTGGGCCGTGCCCATCCGACGAGGGTCGCGGTCACAAGGCCGTCCGGCCGTTGTCAATCACTGCCCAGTTCACCCAGCAAATGCGCCGCGGCCTTGATGCCTCGATGGAAGTCGGCGAGGCTGAACTTCTCGTTGGGGCCGTGGAGGTTGTCGTCGTTCTGGCCCCAGCCGAGTAACAGGGTGTCGACGCCCAGTTCGGTCTTGAGCAGGCCGACGACCGGGATCGAGCCGCCCTCTCGGATGAATACCGGCGCGCGGCCGAAACCGGCCTCGATGGCCTTCACCGCGGCCGCGACGCCCGGCGATCCCTTGACCTCGACGAGCACCGCCGGCGCCCCTTGCATGGCGACCAGTTCCCAGGTGATGCCGGGCGGGCCGACCCGCTCGATGTGGGCCTTCACCAGCTCGTGGACCTTCGCCGGTGACTGGTCGGGGACGAGGCGGAAACTGAACTTGACTCCAGCCTTACAGGGAAGCACCGTCTTCGGCCCGGCGCCCGAGTAGCCGCCCCAGATGCCGTTGAGGTCGCAGGTCGGCCGCGCCCACTTACGTTCGAGGGTGGTGTAACCCGCCTCGCCAAAGAGATCACCAACACCCAGGTCGGCCTGGAACTCAGCCTCGGAGAAGGGCATCCTGGCGAACTCGGCCCGTTCCCAGTCATCCAGGGGCTTCACGTCGTCGTAAAAGCCGTTAATGGCAATGGTTCCGTCCGGACGCTTGAATGTGGCGAGGATCTCGCAGAGGGCGTTGATCGGGTTCTGCACCGCCCCACCATAGGTGCCGGAGTGGAGATCGCGGTTGGCGCCCGCACGCGCAACTCGAAATACGCCAGTCCTTTCAGGCCATAGGTGACGGCGGGCATGCCGGGGGCGAACTGACTGGTGTCGGAGATGACGGCGTAGTCGCAGGCGAGCCGCTCGCGATTGGCGGCGACCCAGGCTTCGAGGTTCGCCCCGCCGACCTCCTCCTCCCCTTCAATGACGAACTTGACGTTTATTGGCAGGGCGCCGACGCTCTGAAGCCAGGCTTCGGCCGCCTTCAGGTGGGTGAACATCTGGCCCTTGTCGTCGGTGGCGCCTCGGGCGTACAGGTTGCCGTTCTTCTCGGTCGGCTCGAACGGTGGGGTGTCCCACGGTTCGAGCGGCTCGGGGGGCTGAACATCGTAATGTCCGTAGACCAGAAGGGTTGGCTTACCGGGAGCGTCGAGCCGCTCGCCGTAGACGATGGGGTGGCCCTGGGGAAACTCGATCAGCTCGGCGTTGACGCCCATGCGCGCCAGGTCATCACGGACGAACTCGGCGGCGCGTCGGGTGTCGGCGTCGTGCTCGGGCTGGGCGCTGACGCTGGGGATACGAAGCAGGGCCTTGAGTTGTTCTTCGAAGTCGTCACGCCGGGCCGCCAGGTACGCGTCCACCCTCTCGATCGCCATGGCCGGGGCCTCCTCACTCGTCTCGTCGCCGGGGCTGCAAATCCGGCGGTGGGTTGACCTTTGAGCGCCCGAGTATAGCATCGGGCGGGGTGGCTGGCGACGGGCTCAGCTTCCTCCGAAGAACACCAACACCCGAGAACCCACAACTGTGGGAGGGCGACCATGCCACGATCACTCGAAACCCCGTACCGTCTGGTCTGGATCTGGGGATTGCTGGTCCTGGGGATCGCCCTGGCGACCCCACCGTCGCGGGCGCAGCAGACGCCCGAGCCGCCTCCCGGAGCCAATCCACTGGCCGAGTTGCTGCAAACGACCGAGGCGTTACTCACCCCGGAGCAGATCGCCGCCGACACCCAGAAAGCTGCCGAGCTGCTCTCGAACGAGGATGCGAGCCTCGCGGACCTTGCACGATCCCGGTTTGCCCTGGCCCGTCACGAGTACTCGAACGCGATCGGGAGCCTCCTCGCGCCGCCCGCTCCGGACTCCACCAGGAATGACCACCTGCTCCAGTTTGGCAGGGACATCCACCACGCGGCCGAAGTTGCTCAGAGTGCCCTGAGCGATCTGGACCAGGTCCCCGAAGACGGTCTTCGGTTCCTGAAGGCTCATGCAACTCGGATGCGCACCCTCGCCGAGGGGCAGAAAGAACTCGTGGCGGGGACGGGCGGCTTCGGGACCGTATTCCTGATCGAGATGCAACGTACGGCCCTGGAGGCCCGGTCCTGGGCCTTGAAGGCCGAGCAGTCGGTTGCCGGGGGAAGCACCGGCACCGATCGAGCCGAAGGCGTCGAACGGTGAAGAATCACCCGGCGACCACCGCATAATCGGGAGGGCCGGTCCGGCCTCGAGGATGGGTGTCCGGTTGCGACGACTGACCTTTGGAGACGAGGCAGGTGGTTCGTCGCGTTCCCGAAACGGGATAGTATGGTTCACAACGGGAAGCAACGCGCGGCCGAGGGACGTCTTGACGAAATGGGTGCGGAAGTTTGTACACTTGATCGGACGCAAGCAGCCGTCGAAAAATTGTTCGGAAAAGACTCAAGTCCTAAGCCTTGCTGACCGAGCGTCGTGTCGGGATGGGACCTTCAATGGATCTGGCACCGGGGTTGCTGTGACCGGTCTCTCACGCTCGTTCATCAATCGGCGGCAGGCAGGTCACAACCCTCGATGACGCATCGGCCCGTCCTCCCGTGACCCTTCAACTTCTTTTCCGGCGCGAACCGATTTCGGGC
Source organism: uncultured Isosphaeraceae bacterium (assembly GCA_963779675.1). Classification (GTDB taxonomy): domain Bacteria; phylum Planctomycetota; class Planctomycetia; order Isosphaerales; family Isosphaeraceae; genus CAVZZM01. Next base: position 109,816 of record CAVZZM010000002.1, on the reverse strand, counting down.
GCTCCACGTGGTATATATAGGAGAACGGTGTTCGAGCGAAGCCAAGGGAGAGGCGACTAAGCCCGGGCGAGTCACGACTCTCCGCGGGCGATGTGGTGGGTGAAAGCCCGGGATGGCTGTCCGGGGGGTCGTGCGAACCTCCCGAACGCGCACACCACGATCCGAGGACTGATCTCCCGAGTAACGTGATCGCCTGTCGCGGTAGGAGGGCCTTCTTATGAGCTTCCTTCAACGATTCCTTGAGCGGGTGCTGCGCACCAACCCCAGTCGTATGACCCGGACCACTTTCGACGATCTCACCCAGGACGAACTGGATGCCCACCTCCGCATTGGCCGTTATGGCGAATTCGCCCTGACGGATGCTGTGCGGCCATCATTCGGCCTCGATATCATCCCGCGGGAAGGGTACCGTCGCGATGTCTATCGCGATCCCGAGACGGGCAACACCATGCCCGTGCTCGCCGCCAGTGTCTCTTCCGAGCGCCTGTTCGACGTGTTCATGGACCTGCTCGATCCGCTCGGCGATGAGATCGATGTCGTCATGGAGTCCAGCCACGAGAGCGAACCGGGCGTCCATTCCGACCTGTATCGCGAGCACATGGACACCGTCATTCTTAAAAGTACGCTGTACGACTATGAAGACCTGCTCCTGCACGATGGCTGCACCGGCCTGGCGGCGCTGAACCCCGCCGGCCCGATGGAGGTTCAGTTCGACGAGCACAAGCTGCTGTTCGTCTATGCTCACGATCTTGAGCCGTTCGAGGAGGTCCTTCTCGAGCACGGCCTCCATCGTGACGACACCCTCAAGTTCATCTCCGAGGCCGAACACCTGCACTCGACCGACGACGTCTACCGGGACCAGTTCGAGGAACTCCAGTATCGCCTCGGCATCGACATCTGAACTCTCCACGCGCGACCGCCTTGGATCTGCTCGAACCCCGCCCTACCGCGATTGATCGCACAGCATCCAGGATTCGCACCCCGCGGGGTGGCCTACCGATGAGTTCGGCAGGCCACCCCGCTGAGGTTTCTCCTCAACCAACTTGCCGCGAGTCGCAGCAATGAGCAATGAGCGATGAGGAATGAGGACAGGCAGGGAGAGAAGATGTCCGGGATTGGACCTCATCACTCATTGCTCATTGCTGCGACTCGCTGATTTGACCGGCTGGCTTGACCTTGCGTACCATGATTCAGGGGACGATCGGTCGCGTTGCGCGTGAGGGTCTCTTCGTGCGTGGGGAATTCAGTTGCCTGGAACGTGTTATGGCGAAGTGGTTTCGTGGGACAGGGATGCGACCACCAGGGGACGGGAGTCGCCGTCAGCTCGCAATGCCAATCCTGGCGGCTCTCGGGATCGCGGCGTTGGCCGGATGCGGCGGGAAGGCCGATCGAGAGGCCGTTCCGAAGGAGATGACCTTCGAGGGCATCACGCTGCGGGTCGGTGTTGTCGCGAGCCCGGACGCCGTTGAGGCCATCAAGCTGCTGGTCCCACTCAACGCCCAGCGCGGCGAGTGGGAGGCGAACCGCAAGGCCCACATCGAAGTCCTCTCGAAGCCGATCACGCCCGAGAGCGTCGCCAACGCCTCCCTCGACGTGATGGTCTTTCCAGGTCAGGAGCTGGGTGGTCTCATCGACCACGGCATGCTGGCCCCGATCCCCGAGGACGTGGTCGCGCCGCCTCCCCCACCTGCGTACCTGGACGAGGAAGGGCCGGCGACTGCGCCGCCCGGGGACCCCTTTGCCATCAACGACATCTTGCCGTCGTATCGTGAGACGGTCGCCCGTTACGGCGATGAGCTGATGGCCTTGCCCCTGGGGGGTTCGGCCCTGGTTCTGGTCTATCGTCGGGATGTCTTCGAACGTGAGGAAAATCGCGACGCGGCGGCTGAATCAGGCGTCACGCTCGGACCGCCCGCGACCTATCAGGCCCTCGACTCCCTGGCCCGGTTCTTTCAGGGACGCGATTGGGACGGGGACGGAGCGGTAGAGTCGGGCATTGCGCTGCCGCTCGGCGATGGTCCCGAAGGCGTCGGCATTGCGATTTACCTGGCCCGAGCCGCGGCGATCGGGCTGCACCCGGACTACTTCGCCTTCCTGTTCAACGACGATACGATGGCCCCGGAGATCGACGTTCCACCGTTCGTTGACGCGCTCAACGCGCTCGAAGATCTCGCCGACTCGGGCCCGGAGGGCATGTCCGGGTTCGACGCCGAGGCGGCCCGAGCGGCATTTCGGGAGGGGAAGGTCGCATTGCTGATCGATCGCGCCGAGATGGCCTCCCGGTGGACAGGCTCGGAGGGCCCCTCGACAGTCGGTGTCGCCCCCTTGCCGGGTTCGATGCGGGTCTATGATCCGGACCGCAAGACGTACCAGAACCTCGATCATCCCAACCGGCCGACCTATCTGCCCAATGGTGGAGGCTGGCTTGCGGGGTTGTCGGCCAGTGCCGAGGGCGCCGAGCGCGGCGGCGCTCGACTTCCTCCTCTATCTCTCCGGGCCGGAAACCACCGCCCGTTTGCTGGCCGATCGCGATGCCCCGATGCTGCCGACCCGCACCGGCCAGCTCGGCGCCGGCTTGCCTGACCCGCGCGGAGCGCGGGGGGTGGACGGCCGGGCCTGGAGCCGTGCCGTCGCCTCGACTTTGACGGCCGAGAGGGACGTTCCCGGACTGCGCATCCCGGAGGCCCGAGGCTACCTCGACGACCTGCGTGATCACGCCCTCGGACCCGTCCTCGCGGGCGGCACGACGGCCCAGGCTGGTTTGCAAGCGGCGGCCCGGGCCTGGTCCGAGCGCACCGAACGGCTTGGAACCGATCGTCAACGCTGGCACTACCGCCGCAGCATCGGCCGTCACTCCGCCGCCGATAGCGTTGAGCCGCCCCCACGCCCGTCCCCGACAGCCGGCGAGGAGTGACATGGACGACGCCGAAGAGGAAATCTCGATGGAGATCGGCGACACCGAGCTGCGCGACCTGCTCGGGATGTTCGACGCTCCAGCGTTCGCGCGTCGGGGAATGGACCTGGAGTTCACCCTGGAACGGCTTCACGCCCGGCTGCGCCGCGAGCGCGAGCGAATGCTGGAGATGGTTCGGCTCCGGCTCCGCCAGTGGGCGGCGGCGGCCGATGGTTCCGATGGGTGGAGGTCGTACTTCGACAGACCGATCGACGACCTTTGGCCGCTGGCCGGCGTTCCAGAACCCCCATCCTGGAGCATGTCGGCCGCCCCACCGAGACGCCGACGGGCCGTCGCGCGCGACCTCGTCGCCAGCATCGAGCGGTTCAACCGGCGCTGGGAGAAACTCCTGGATGCACTGAACCTGGAGCCGATCAACACGATGATCGAGCACTACAATCGCTACTACGTCCTGGAGAAAGAGTGCGTCTTGCAGTCGAGCCGTCTGGCCGCTCTCCACTTCACCCCCTACGCGCCGCTATGCATCAGCGAGTTGCGGGCCGAGTATTCCGTGATTCCCGTGCCTCGACCACTCGGCTGAGCCGAGAGGACGCGGACATCCGGTGCGTGGGACGGTTCTCGTCCTCCCTCGCGACGATCGAGACAACGGGTTAGGATGTGGGCCTTCCGCCTGTCGGTTCACCGGATGGTCCGCGTCGGATCAGGATGAATGCTCATGATTCGTTCGCCGCATCGTGCCCGAAGCCTTGTTGTTCTTGCGATCACAGCGATCCTCCCGGCAACGGTAGTAGATCGAGCCCATGCCGCCGGAGAAGCCTCGCCGGCCTTCTCGGTCACCTACACGACGGGCGTCGCCGAGGAGCCGGTCTCGGGGCGGCTGTACGTCATGCTCGGCCCGGTCGGATCGCCCCGAGAGCCCCGGTCCGGGCCGGACTGGATCAGTCCGGAGCCGTTCTTCGCCGTGGACGTGACCGGCTGGAAACCAGGCGAGTCGTTACGACTCGGTCCGGAGGCGGTCGGGTTCCCAGCGCCCCTGGATCAGCTTGAACCAGGCACCTACGCGGCCCAGGCAGTGCTCCGGCTCAACCCCGACACACACCGCATCGGCGATGGGACGGGCAACGCGCATGGGCCGGTCACGGAGGTCGAGATCGGCCCGGAGATCCAGACGGCGATTCCCCTGGTCATCGACCAGGTTGTGCTCGATCGGCCATTCCCCGATCTGGATCGGGTCAAGCTGGTCGATATCCCTAGCCCGATGCTCTCGAAATTCCACGGACGGCCGATCCGCCACCGTGCCGCGGTGATCCTGCCCGAACCGAGCCCGGACGACGAGGACGCAGGGGCACGCCCCGCGCGGTTCCCGACCCTCTACAACGTGCCCGGCTTCGGCGGCGACCACTTCATGGCGGCGATGATCGCCAGTGGTGGCCGAGCTTATTCCGCCATCGGCGAGGATTTCCTCCGCATCGTGCTTGATCCTGACTGCGGGACTGGCCACCACGTCTTTGCCGACTCGGAGAACAACGGTCCCCACGGCCAGGCGCTCCTCGAGGAGCTGATCCCGTACATCGAGGCGCATTATCCGGCGATCCCCGAGCCCGGGGCTCGCCTGCTGACCGGCCATTCTTCGGGTGGCTGGAGCACGCTCTGGCTCCAGGTCACGTACCCGGAGTTCTTCGGAGGGGTCTGGTCCACCGCGCCTGATCCGGTCGATTTCCGTGACTTCCAGCAGGTTGACATCTACACGCGCGGCACAAACCTCTTCCGCGATGCCGAAGGCCGGCGCCGACCGCTCGCTCGTCGCGGCACCGAACCGTTCTTGTGGTTCGATAGCTTCTCGAAGATGGAGGACGTCATCGGCGACGGCGGCCAGCTCCACTCGTTCGAGGCTGTCTTCAGCCCCCGGGGGCCGGACGGGAAACCCCGCCCCCTCTGGGACCGACAAACCGGGGCGATCGACCCCGAAACCGCCGAGGCGTGGAAGCCGTACGACATCCGCCTGACGCTGAAACACAACTGGGACCGACTCGGCCCGAAGCTCGCCGGCAAGTTGCACGTCTATACGGGATCACTCGACACGTTCTATCTCGACGGGGCTGTGAGATTGCTCGCCGAATCTCTGGAGCGGCTGGGCAGCGACGCGGTGGTCGAGGTCGTCCCTGGCAAGGACCACGGCTCGCTACTCGACCACGACCTGGCTCGGCGAATCGACCGAGAGATGCACGATGCTGTCTCGAAATACCTTCCCTCCCCAGTCGAGGCGGGGGCCGGTAAGGGGGGGCCGTGAACGGATCGACCGACCCGGAACGCCGATCCACGCGTCGATACCGGCCGACGCTTGCGGGGCGTGATCTTCGACATGGACGGCGTGCTGGTGGCCTCGGAAGCCGTTCACGGCCGAGGCCTCGATGCGGATGTTCGCCGAGAAGGGACACACCGTGGATCGCGAGGAATTCCGCCCATTCGTCGGCATGGGCGAGGAGCGGTTCATGGGCGGGGTGGCCGAGGCTCGGGGCATCCCGTTTGATCCGGTCGCCGATGTTGCCCGAATGTACCAGATTTACCTGGAGATCATCCCCGGTCGGCTCCAGCCACTTCGTGGCGCTCGCGAATTCGTCGCCAACTGCCGGGCCGTGGTCTGGCCATCGCGGTGGCCTCCAGCGCCCACGCGATCAAGGTGGAGGGGAACCTCCACGCACTGGGCCTGCCGGCCGAGAGCTTCGACGCGGTTGTGACGGGCTCACAGGTCGCCCGCAAGAAACCCGCTCCCGACATCTTCCTTCGAGGCCGCGCGTCTTCTGAACCTGGAACCGACCCGCTGCCTGGTCATCGAGGACGCCGTCGCGGGCGTCACCGCCGCGAAGTCCGCCGGCTGCCACTGCCTGGCTCTCACTACCTGCTTCAGCCCGGCGCAGCTTGTCGCCGCCGACTGGGTCGTCGCCGATCTGGCCCACGTACCGGAAGCCGCCCTCTCGTGGTGAGTGGAGATTGCGGACGGATGGCTTCCCAGGAAGGTTGGGATGGAAGTTGACAGTCCCAACTCGCGCGACCGAGCGCCGAAAACGCCATCACGACGTAGCGAATCGTCGATATGAAGATGAAATGGCTGAAAGTTGCAGGATGACAGAAGGGATTGGGAACACCCCACTTATGTTATCGTAAATCCTGTCATCCCGGGATGGACGATCCAGGAGGTCGGGCCTCAAAAGCAGTGAGCGATCAAGAACCTGCGAAGAGGATGCCCTCTATCGAACGAGATCGATTTTCACCGCAAGGCATGGATACATCAGAATTGAAATGGATTGGCCGCCCAGGGCACGGTCTGGCGTCGAACTCGATCATCGACTTTTCCGAGCAAACGCTCCACGACCTGCAAAGGATGAAGGGCTTCCGAGGACCCCGGTACGAAAAGCGCATCACACAGGACACGACTTCCATCGGGAACCTCAACAACGAGCCAGGGAAACGGTCCACTCCCCAGGAGTGATCGAGGGTCCTCCGCCTCGATCGGCTGAAAGCTGTACAGGGGAAAGGGCTCCAGGTCCGGGTCGGGGGTCAAATCGCGCGGAGGCGTGTACGCCATCATGCGATAAATTCCCAATTTCATCAGCCGCGACTCCTGGTCCGAGTGTCGGAAATCAGTCGGAGCGTTGCGGGACAGAACATCCCTGGGGTCGATACTTCCCCATTTCTTGTAAGTGACTTCAAAAGCGGGGGGACACGAGGGCGTCCCGAAGAGTCATGGCAAGCACAGGCAGATCATGGAAGCCGTTCTCAATCCGTCGGGGGCAAACTAAGGGACCGCCGACCGCCAACCGTCGAATACAATACTTTGCATAAATGGTGCCGCGGACCAGAACCTTGCATATTGCATTCATGCGAACGCGATTGGGTTGGTCGCAAGTTGCCTCACGATCGGAATGAGCCGGTGTTCGAGTAACTTCTCATGAAACCGGCTGGATCCCAGTTCATTCCCGATCGCTTACGAAGTTGTCAAGCTCCGGACACGAGCTGGAACACATGGAATGTTCGGGCCAATTGAGTGCATCTCGAATCGAAAAAACGAGAAACGAGAGATTTATGGACAAGTCGAGATTCGTCGCCCCGTCGCGATAATCAAATCTACAGTCATGTTTCGTTCCAAATGTTACAGGCACGCGTAGTTCGCGCCAAGTCTCCTGTTGCATTGATTCGACACCGGATTGCAGAACCCTCCCAGGAAGTATTGCGTTTGGGCATCAATCCATGGGTGCAATCTTCTCGGTGGTGCACGCGGATTTCGGGCTTTTGGCTCGGCGCTACCCTGGGGATTCGATCCGGACGGCGAAGAGTCCACCTTCCACGCGCACCGAGATTGTCCGTATTAAGCCAATTTGACGGGTGGTGTTTCGCACCGAGCGACGGTGACCAGGCGGGTCATTCCAGACGTAGCGACGGTTCCTTCTGGATCCTGGAAGGTCGGGGCGGCACCTTTGGCTTCGACTGTGATGCCGACGTATCGACTCTCACGTTCGAGCCCTGATCGAGACCGCCTCCACGGGGGTTCTCTGATTGATTCGGGTTCCGCTCAAGTCGGCGCACTGCCTGCCGATTGATGCGATACGGTCCCGAACAAGACCAGCCCGACATCGCTCGATCGCACGACGGAGGCGCTCCGATGAGACGACAACTCGTAGCCCCAACCGCGCCGAGGCCGATTCGCCAGGGACGGGTTCGCTGGTGCCTGGCCCTGCGGATGGTGCTGAGTCTGCCCGGGATCGTTCATGCCGCTCACGCCGGCGCGACCACCGTGGACGATCTGCTGCGGATGTCCCCCGGTCAGCTCGAGGCCCTCTACATGGCAAGCCCCCCGGCGCCGGTTCCATCGGGCAAGGTCCGGGGCACGCCGATCCTGCGTCCCGGCTCGGCCCTGTCGCGGCCAATCTCGAAGGGTGCGCGGGCTTTCTGGCAGGGGAAGGTTTTCCGTCCGGCGGAGGCACAGGCCGTCAACCGCTTCTTCGGAGTACGCATCATCCGGGGGGAACTGTACCAGGCCCCGAGCTGGCTCGACGGCCGCCCGGCGCTGATTCTCGACTACGCCCGGACCTCCCACCTCTACGCCAACTACCGCGACGAGATCCGGCAGGTTGCCCCGGGCCTCTACCTCGGCCTGATGTACGACCGCACCACCTGCCCCCCCTCGCGGACCATGATGTTCGCGCTTGAGGCCTGCCCTTGATGAACTGGCCGAACGTCCTGACGGCCGGGCCCGACTGCCAGAACGGCTGGTGGCGATCCGTCAACTCGTCCGTGAGGGTTGAGTTCCGTCCATACGTTCGGCGTCGTGTCGCCATTCGACGGTCGCCGACTGGCCGAAGTTCTCCTCGACCTCGACCCGCATCACCTCCGGCAGCGGCAGGCCGCGGCCCGCAATCGCCTCGCGCAATCGACGGCCGAGATAGGCGGCGATCAGTTCGGTGGTGGTGTTCGGGATCGGCAGGATGACGCACTCGTCGCGGGGGAAGCTCCAGTAGCGGTCGCCGTGGAGAACCTTGAGGTTCGGGCCGTCGTCGGTGATGGAAATGCGCCCGGAACCGTCGGGCAGGAGCATGTGGTGATCGAGTTCAGCCACGAGGCCGCGGGTCAGCTCCAGCAGGGCGATGAAGTCGAAGACGTAATGATTTTCGTCCAGTGGCCCCTCGACCTCGATCGCGGCCCGCCAGTTGTGGCCGTGAATGCGCTCGCAAACGTCGCCATTGAAGGTAATGAAGTGCCCCGCGCTGAAGACGAGGTGGTCCTTCGTGACGCGGACGGTATAACGCTTGAGTTCCATGAGCGTTCCGATAACAGGTTCCTACAGGTGCGATCCGAATCTCGTCCTCGGTTCAAGCGATCAACCGGATCCCCGCGCCCGAAATCCATCCCCCATGGTATGAATCATTCTTGAATTCTCAGCGGCGATCCCGCCCAGGGAACAGGGGCCGGGCCGGTATCAGCCGAGAGGACCGCCGTCCCAGGCGGACTTTCCCAGGTGACGAGAAACATCAATTGTCCCGTCGCTCAAGGCAACGTACAAGGTCGCCGCGATGAGGTCGGCGGTGGCCCCCGGGTTGCGTGCGTGACCGTCGACGCGAAGCCAGGCATCGAAGTTGCGGAACGCGCCGATGCTTCCCGAGGCAAGGGGCCACCCGTCGGCCAGAAGGGCCGAGGCGCGGAGGGCGGACTCCTCGGCGATCTTACCGCCGCGTTTGCGGGCGATGAGCGTATCGGTGCGATAGGCCATGAGAGTGAGATACGCCCGGATGATGGCGATCTCCGTCGGCAAACCGGCGTTGAGGGCATCCCGCAAGTCAGGTAGGGCGATCTCGAAGATGTCCTCGTACCCCGTGGCGTACTGTCGGGCGATGGCATCGCGGTCGGCGGCGAGCCGCATCGCGTCGAGCAGGGTGACGGTCGGATCGTTCGCGACGTCCTGTTCCGTCGGCCGTCCGAGCCCGCCAGGACTGGCGAGCCGGATGGCCCGGTACGTGTGGCGGGCGTCGTCGATCGTGAGCCCGGCCAGTACGTCGGCCAGGCCGTCACGAAGATCGGCCCCATCGGGCACGGCCGCGAGCGGGGCCAGCAGCAGGACCATGCCGAGATTGGTGTTCGCGACAACCACCCGTCGAGTGGCGTCGATCGCCTCACGGACCGCGGCGCCAACGCCGATCTCTCGGGCGAGATCGAGCGGTTCGACCAGCGCCATCGCGCTCAGGACGAAGTCGAGATACGAGCAGTCCTCGAAATCAACGAATCGGTGGACGTTGCCCGGCTTGCGGGCGGTCACCTCCAGGATGCAGGCGATCCGCGCACGCTCTCCTGGAGATAGGCTCTCATTGTTCATTGCCGCGACTTGCTCAGTTCCTTGAGGATTTCGGCGGCGACATCGATCTCGGTCGCCGCGGCGAGGGCCTTCCAGCCGGGGACGGCATTGACCTCGATGACAGCGACGCCACCGGGGGCGTCGGGGTCGGGCAGCAGGTCGATGCCGGCCATGCGAACACCAACTGCACGCGCGGCCCGCAGGGCGAGGTCTTCGAGGTCCGGGTCGAGTCGTGTGGCTTCGGCCCGACCGCCGATGGAGACGTTCGTGCGCCACTCGCCAGGTGCGGCATGGCGACGAATTGCCCCCAGTACACGCCCCTCCAGAACGAACGCCCGCCAGTCGTGACCGGGGTGGCGAACGGCCCTCTGAAGATACAGGACGGCCCCCAGACGCTCGAGAGCGAAGACGGCGCGGCGAGCCAGTTCGAACTCCGAGACGCGCACCAGGCCCCGCCCCTCGGCACCGAACAGGGGCTTGATGATCACGTCGCCGCCAAGCTGAGTGAATGCGTCCAGCGCCTCGGCGGCGGATTCGCCGACCCAGGTCGGAGGAACGGGCAATCCGGCGGCGTCGAGCTTCGCCAGCGCCAGGTACTTGTCAACGGCGGCCTCGACGGCCCTTGGCGGGTTCCACACCGGGACGCCGGCATCCTCGACGCGGTGCAGAGCATCCATCCGGAAGACGACCCGCTCCAGTGTGCCGGGCGGCATCATCCGGACGAGGACGCCGTCGGTAGCCAGCAGGTCGATCCCCCCTGCCTCCACCCGAGCCGGGCCGCCACCGACCCGGCCGACGACCTTCGGGAACGGGACGGGGGTCAAGTCGACGTTCACTCGTTCGGCGGCGCGGCGGAGGTCCTGCACGTGCCAGCCGAAGCCAGAGACGAGGGTGACGAGGCGAGGACGGCGGGCCGTCGGCATGGAAATTCAGGGCCTCAGACGTAAAACGACCGCGCCAGGACCTCTGGCTCGATCCGGCCGAATGGATGCACACGGCCGGTGTCAAGGTTCTGAAAGACGATCTCGGCGGGACTGAACAGGTGGGGATCGACGGCGTAAAAATCGTGATTGTAGCGGGCAAAGATCTCGGCGAACGGAGCCCCATGGTCTCGAGAACTGGAGGCAGGGACATCGGGGCCAAGCTGGGACAGGCTGTCATCGTCGCCTGTGACCCAGAGCACCACCCGGGCCCCATAGAGGATCGCGTCATTCGTGCGGCCGATGGCGGCCAGGTCGTCCTCGGCAACCGGGGACAGCGGCGCGGTGCCGAAGGCCGAGACGATCCGTGACAGATCAAACTTCAGTTCGGCGAGCTTGTGCAGCGCCGTCTCGACCGACCGGGCGACGACCTGCACCGTCCCCGCGAGGCTGGCGGTCGGGGCGATCAGCAGGGTGACGTTCGCGCGATCGACACCGCACGACTCGGCCACCCGGCCGACAATCTCGGGCGTCGGCAGTTTGCGTCCTTCCAGTACGCCGACCACGGCGCTCGCGTGCTCGCGACCATCGATGATGTCGAAAATCGCTTCGTGGCCGTAGGCCGCTCGCATCGGGCCGGATCCCATCGCGAAGAACTTGCCCTCGGCAAGTTGCCAACCGGCGTACTGGCTGGCCAGGCAGCCGGCAACCGGATGGTCGGTGGCGACCTGGACATGCGGGCAAGGATGATCGCCGACCACTCCGGGCACGAGCGAGACGACGGCCAGGTCCGCCAGGCAGATGCGGGCCAGGTCAAGCCCCGTCCGCAACCCCCCTTGTGCGACGATGCCGCAATCGATCACCCTCCCTCCCCCTTCTACCGTGTGGACGACGACTCGGCGTTCCTCTGGGTTCGCGACCAGGGATTCGACCAGAACCAGTGCGCGGGCGTTGAGGATCATGCCGCAAGTTCCTCGAAGGTGGGGGGGGGATTCACCACGGAGACACGGAGGGCACGGAGAAGTGAAGAGGAGAAGATCGAGATTCACCGCGGAAGGCGCGGAGGACACAAGGGAAAACGATCTAATAATTGAAAATGAGAATTTGAAAAAATGATTATTGACTCATCATCTCTATTTTTTCACTTCCCCTCGTCTTCTCCGTGCCCTCCGTGTCTCCGTGGTGAGTCCCCGTTCTATCCACCATCCCAGATCAGTACCTCTCCCTTGCCCCCATCAAGGAGGTCGCCGTTGTAACGTTCGAAGGCGCCGGCGAGTGTGGCCCTGGGGACAGGGAAACCCAGGGCCTGAAGGTGGTGGAGGTAAAGGGAGACGACTGGGGGCCGATAGCGGCAGGCAAAACGGAAGGTGGGAAACAGTGTGGGGCGTAGCTCGCTGAACAGGGCGAGCGTGCCACGCTTCATGCCGACACCGGGGCGACGGCCGACGGGGCCGAACGCCAGGATCGACCCGGCGACCATCGCGTGGCCCAGGCCGTCGCCGGCTGAGCCAAACACGGCAATCGTTCCGCGTCTCATGGAACGCCCCGCGTCGTCGCCGACCGGGCCTTCGACCACGATGACGCCCTCACGCATGCCGATCCGGGCGCCTGGGTAGGCCGCGCCGAGGTGGTTGCCGGCGGAACCCCGGATTGCCAATTGCCCGCCCCGCAGGGCGGCGCCGGCCCAATCGCCGACCGAGCCGAGGACCTCGATCGACCCACCGGACATCTCGGCGCCAAGGTGGTCGCCGGCATCGCCAGCGACCGTCAGCGTGCCCGAAGTCATTCCGCGACCAAGCCCGCGAACGTGCGTCAGGTCCCCCTCGATGACCAGATGATCGCCACCCGGTTCGCCCGAGACACGGAACAACTCGCCGATCTCGACGGTGCTGTTACCAACGTGGATCGGCAATCGCTCGATCTCGTGGAGCGAACGATTCCGCAACGTCTCGACATTCAGGGAGTCCCCCTCGACGGGGAGGTTCGTTGCGCTAGTCCAGGTGAGGGTCAGCGGCATGGTCTGGGACAGTAGACAATGAGCCAGGATGGTAGGGTTCGCAGGCACGCCACAGTCCGGAACGGTCGCGGAAATCATTCTCGCAGTCGGGCCGCGGTTCGCCAAGTCCCCTGACAGCTCGCCGGGGTCAGCCCTCCTTGCGGCGCTCGGCGGGACCGCGTCGCTGGGTCAGGTTGAAGGCGGTGCTGACCAGGCCAATGTGCGAGAGGGCCTGAGGGAAGTTCCCGACGAGCCGTCCCTGCCGGGGGTCGTACTCCTCGGCCAGCAAGCCGACATCATTGGCAATCTCGAGCAATCGATCAAATATGCGGCAGGCGTCGTCGTGGCGGCCGATCATGGCGAGGTTGTCGGCCAGCCAGTACGAACAGGGCAAGAACGCCCCCTCGCCGGGCGGCAGGCCATCGACCAGTTCCTCGGTCTGGTAGCGCAGGACAAAAGCGTCGTCAACGAGGAGCGTTCGCTCGATGGCCTCGATCGTGCCCTGCACGCGCGGGTCCGACGCCGGTAGGAAGCCGACCTCGGTCATCATCAGCAGGCTGGCGTCGAGTTCCCTGGACCCATAGAACTGGACGAAGGCGTTGATTTCGGAATCGAACCCCTTCTTGCAGACCTCGGCGTGGATCTGGTCGCGAACCGCGGCCCAGCGCTCGGCGGGGCCGTCCAGGCTTGAACGTCTCGACCGACTTGACCGCGCGATCGAAGGCGACCCAGGCCATCATCTTCGAGTGAGTGAAGTGCCGCTTCGTGGCCGCGGACCTCCCAGATGCCGTGGTCCGGCTTGGCCCAGTCCGATTCGAGGAAGTCGAGGAAGGCGCAGCTCGATCCGCCAGTTGGCCTGCTTCGGCTCGATGCCCCCCTTGCGGGCCTGAAACATGGCGTCCATCGCCTCGCCGTAGACGTCGAGCTGGTGCTGACTCCAGGCGGCGTTGCCGATCCGCACGGGCGTTGAGTTCTCGTAGCCGCTCAGCCACGGGCACTTCCATCTCGCTGAGCCGCGCTCCCCCCGAGTCCGTACATGATCTGAAGCTTCGACGGGTTGCCCGCCACGGCGCGGAGCAGCCACGCTGCGCCAGGCCCTGGCCTCGTCGAGGTATCCGGCTTCCATTAAGCGCCAGCAGGGTGAACGTGGCGTCGCGGATCCAGCAGTAGCGATAATCCCAGTTGCGTACGCCGCCGAGGTGTTCGGGCAGCGAGGTCGTCGGCGCCGCGACGATCCCGCCGGTGGGGCGTACGTCAGCGCCTTGAGCGTGATCAGCGAGCGCACGACGGATCGCGCCAGCGGCCCTCGTAAGTGCAGCGGGATGCCCAGTCGAGCCACCAGGATTCGGTCGCAGTCCAGCTCGCTGTCCGCGGCTGAGCTTCCTGCGGCTCGGGATGGTGCGACGGATACCAGGTCAGGACGAACGGCACTCGCTGGCCCTCGGGACCTCGAACTCGGCGACCGTGCTCATGTCGTCGCCGCTTCAACTCGACCGGCGTATCGAGTCGAAGCATGTCCGGCCCGGCGATCGCCGTGAAGCCATGGTCAGATCGCTGGACCCAGGGCACGATCGAGCCGTAGTCGAAGCGGATGACCAGGTCCATGTGCATCGAGCACCTTGCCGCGACGGCCCTCGACGATGCGGACAAGGTCCGGCGCCTCGCCACGCGGGGGCATGAAGTCGATCACCGCCACCGTGCCGGTGGCGGTGCGGAACTCGGTCTCCAGGATCAGCGTGTCGCCCTGGTAGCGGCGGTGGACGCTGCGGACCTCGGTCGTCGGCGCGATCTGCCAGCGGCCGTTCTTACGGTCGCCGAGCAAGCTTGGCGAAGCATGCACCGGAGTCGAACCGGGGGAAGCAGAGCCAGTCGATCGAACCGTCGCGGTCGACCAGGGCCGCCGTCTGGCAGTCGCCGATGAGTGCGTAGTCTTCGATTCGAGAGGACATGCGATCGAATTCTCTCCAGGGCCAGAAAATCGGGCGGCATCGTCGGGGATCGCGTCGCGAATGGTTCGCCGTCAAGGCTCGAAGGTGATGACGGGTTTGACGTCGTCGGGGCCTCGGGTCAGGGCGTCGGCCCAGTTCTCGAGCGGTACCCGGCGGGAGATCATCCGGGAGAGCCAGGCCCGTCCGCCTTCGACAGCGCCTCGGCCCCCTTCTCGTAGTGGCGGCGGTTGGCGTTGACCGAACCGAAGACGACGTCGTTCTCCAGCACCATCGAGTTGTTCAGGGCGGACAGATCGACCTGGAGCCGCCGATCGCCGGAGGAGACGCCCGTCAAGCAGGCGATCCCGCCGGGGCCGATGCAGCTCATGGCGTCGAAGACGAGCTGGCCGACGCCCGTGCACTCGATCACGATGTCCGCGTTCGGACACGCCTCCCGAATCGAGTTGGTATGGTACGAGGCGCCGAGGTCCTTGACCATCTTCGGCTTCGGCCCCTCGTGACGCGGTCGAGAACGTGGACCTCCAGCCCGCGCTGAACGCCCATCAAGGCCCCCAGCAGCCCAATCGGCCCGGCGCCGGTGATGAGCACCCGCCTCGGTTTCCAGACGGCCCGCTCGCCGATCCGCTCGATGTGCTCCCACGCCTTGGCCAGAACGCTGGCCGGCTCCAGCAGCACGCCGAGGTCGCCGAGGGCCGGGTCGACCTTCACGACGAACTCGGGATAGATCCGCCAACGCTCCGATCCGTAGCCGTCGATCTGCTTGATGCCCCGCTCGGTGTACTTGCCGTTACGGCACATGTCCCACTCGCCCGCGGCGCAGTTCGGGCAGGGCACCGGGTCGGGACGTCGCACGATGCCGACCACCAGGTCGCCTTCCTTCAGACCGGAACCCGCGGGGGCCTCCATCACCCTCCCCAGCGATTCGTGCCCGAGCACCAGACGTTCTCTCCCCGGTGGGCTCCAACCGTAATCGCCACGGACGATCTCAACGTCCGTGCCACAGACCCCAAGGGCAATGGCCTGGACCAGTATCGGACCGTGCTCAGCCGGTGGTTCCGGGACGTCGTCCAGCCGGGCCGATCCGGGTTGTTTCGGAATGACAGTCAAGGCACGCATCCATCTCTCCTTCGGGGCGTTATGCCCGTCACAAGAGAACGGCAACGCAAGTTTCGGGCCGAAATCGAAGCTGAGGGCTCGTGCCCACCCGCTCGGACCCAGCTCCTGAGCTCGACTTGTGCAGTTTTCACTGGCCTCTACGCGGCTGGTGCGAGTGCGGCGTAGAGGATTTCGCGGATGGGGGGCGGGAGTTTCTGGATGGACGGGCCGTCGGGGGCGTGTGCGAAAACCCCTTCGGCCCAGATCCAGCGGCGGACGGCCGACAGGGCGTCGGAGAACGTGACGACCGACTTGCCCGGCCAGGCGACGCCGCCGACTCGGCGTCCTCGCGGCAGCGACGGCGTAGAGCATCGCCACGACCGAGTACAGCCCGAACAGGCACGGGACGGCCCGCAGGACCGTCGGCTTGCTCCACCCTCGCGTCGTCTGGATGTGGAGTTCGGAACGCGCCTCCTGGAAGGTGGTCTCGATGTTCCAGCGGCCGGTGTAGGTCTCGATGATCCGCCGCACGTCGAACGTCGGGTCGGTCGCGTAGAAGTACTCGTCGCGGTGCGTGCCGTCGCGGTCGCGGACGAAGGCCCAGCGGACCGGGACCAGGCCCTCGCCCTTCTTGTACCAGTGGCCGGTGCCGGTGGTCGTCTCGACGCGGCGCGTCCCGCCGCCGTACCAGGCGACCGTCATCCGCCGCCGTCGGGGCGTCGCCTCGACGGCCTCGCGAGGCTTCGGCAGCCTCGCCCCCTTGACCCGCGGACGCCCCAGGCCGCCGTAGGGCGGGCGGCGGCTCGAAGAGGTTGGCCTCGGGGTGGATCTTGCTCACCAGGCGTCAGCCGCCCGCGGTGGCGATCCGCGAACCGGGCCAGTTCGTGCGTCCCGTAGGCCGAATCGCCGACGAAGACGAACCGGCGGCCGGGGAACCATCGGAGCATCAGGCGCAGCAGCCGGATCGCCTGCTGGGCCGGCGTGCGGTGGCGACGCTTCTCGCGGCGGTCGTCGGCCGGGTCGCGATACAGGGCGACGAGCACCGGCAGGGCCCAGGGCCGCGCGGCGAACGGGAAGCGGACCAGGACGGCGAGCACGACCCACTTGTGGCCGTACCGCCAGGCGGTGAAGGCGTGCGAGGATCGGACCGGGTCGCGATGCCGGGCCTTGCCGAAGACGTGCTTGCCCGGGTGGGAGAAGACCGTGTCGTCGGCGACCAGGACGACCTCGGCGTCGGCCGGCAGCAGGGCGACGACGCGTCGGGCCAGGACCTCGGCCAGCCGGAGCGGCGACCACCGGGCCTTCGAGAAGACGCGGCGATAACTGGAAGGGGCCCCGGCGGCCAGCGAGCCGGCCGTCCGCAGCAGGTTGGCGACCGTGCGGCGACCGACGGTAAGGGCGCGCCACGAAATAATCGTAGCGAACCTGTGTCGGCCGGAGCCTCGCCAGGAGTGGTGCTACGCCTCCTGTTCCTTGTCGTGCCCCCGGACGAACGCCATCAAATCAGGGTACGGGGCCGTCAATTCCAGGCTCTCGTGGTCCAGGTAAACGACCGTCCCCGCCGGCCATCGGCCCATGCGTTCGACGCAAATGCCATAGAGTTCGGCGTAGCCGTTGTTCTGCCAGAAGAAGATGACCTTGCCCTTCCGGACGGGGGCGGGCAGCTCGTCCTCGACGTTGCTCAGTAAGCGGTGGACGTCGGGCATCTCCGCCGTGCTGAGGAAGACGGGGTCGCCCTCGTCGCCCGCCGCGCTCCATCGCGTCGTGTAGCGCATGCCATTGAACTCCGAGAGGAGGTCACGAAGCTCGTCCGGGAGCGGCCGTCCGAGGTGCTGCTCGGCCTCGGCGATCTGCTCCGGCGTCGCGGGCGGCCGGAAGTGGTACTCGCGGCCATAGTCCCGGTCGTAGAAGGACGGCCTGCCCTCCTCGAACGCCTCGCGCCATTTCCCCATAGCTTGCTCCTGTGGCATTGCGTCTTGCCTCGCACTGTTGACCACGACTACAAGGATAGCAACGCTCCCACTTTGCTACGATCATTTCGTCGCGCGCTCTAAGGATCGCCGCCCCCAGCAGCGTCAGGAATCGCTGGAAGGTGGGCCGTGTGAAGATCGGGGCGAAGTCGTCCCAGGAATCGCGGGGAGTCTCGGGTAGAATGGCCATGAGTCCGCCCTCGGCCGGTGTGATTGAGAAGGCTGTTCAACCTCTCATCGTACCGCCCGAGGCGGGCTCAAAACTGCACAAGTCGAGCTGAGGGGCTGTACCAATCAATAACGTGCCAGCACGTCGCGCAACCGGATGTGGTATGGACCCAGCTTGCCGCCGTAGTTCCCGGCGGAGATGCGGACGATACCAGGACGGCAGGCGGCACGGACGGCATGCGCGGTGGCCCGCTCGACGGCCTCCAAGGTCAACCCGTCGATGACAATCTCGTAGGCACACTGGGCCTCGGGTGGCAAAAGCGACTCGACGGCGCCTCGCAGGGTAGGACAGAAGGCGGTGTTGGTGCTGGCCCTCAGTGCCTTGTACTTGCTGCCGACCTTCGAGCCGGAGCGGACGATGCCGCCGGGAAAGGGCAAGATCACGTCGGGCAGGTGGCGGATCGCGGCGACCGCATTTTCCGCGGCCCCGAGCGCCGATCGGCCATCGGTACCGAGAATGATGAGGTTGCCCCCCGCGACGCCCTTGGTTGTGCCGAAGAGTTCCTCGCAGGTGAACTCGCCGTCCATCACCGGCACGCGCCAGTAACGGCGGCCGTCGAGCCGTTTGCTGATCTGCCAGCCGTCGCCGAAGTAGCGGAGGCGGGAGCCGACGCCGATGGACTTATCGCCCGGGGGCAGACCGTTATAGCAGGCGGTGGTCGGGCAGGTCATCACGCACTGGCCGACGCGACTGGATAGTGCCTTCTCCAGCCCCGTACGACCGAATCCGAAGACAAGCACGCTGGCGCCGGGGCGGCCGTCGGGGGTCTCGGCGGGATCGAGAAACCGCTCGATCCCAGCCTCGGCGTCGCAGGCGATGACGCTGGTGGCGTAGCCGGTCATGGTGCGTGCGGCCGTCTCGGCCCAGGCGGCGGTGTCGGCCGTGATGACCGCCCGCGCCGCGACCATCGGGAAGGCTTCGGCAAAGGTGTCGCTGATCGCCACGCCATCGAGATGTTCTGGTCCGGGGATCGTTGCGCCGTCCGCTTCGATCGAACCGTGATCGTCCGTGTCGATGTTCACGCCGCGTCCTCCTCGCGAGGCTTCGGACTCCACCAGAGCAGGTCGAGGTGGACCCGGAACGTGCCAGCCCGCTGCGCCTGTCGCAACGCCTCGGCCTGGAACGCGATATGGTCGGCTTCGCCAAGCGTCTTCAGCGATCGCCAGCGGGGCAGGGCGGGTCGTCCGGGCTCGGTGGCGCTCAGCCGCTGAAGTTGCTCAACAACCATCTTGTCGAGCGGGACTTCGAGAAAGCTCTCGATCCGTAGCAAGCCGTGGAAATCGCAGACGTATTTGTTGTAAAGACAATCGCGCAAGAACGCGTTGAGTACTTTGCGGGCCCGTCCCCATTGCCGAACCGACGGTGGCAAGGTCTCTCGTAAACGCTCCGAACACTGGCCGAGAATCGTCTGGAATCGCCGCTCCGAGGCAACCTGGAACGCTCGCAGATCGAGCCGGCCGCAGTGGTCGCGTAATGGGTCGAGATCGCCTCGCACCCGCAGCAGCGACGGCGTCAGACACTCCTCGGCGATGCGGCGCTGGAGTTTCGTTGTCAAGGTTTTCATCGCGATAACGATGGGAGTGACGCAGTTGGCAACGCTGGCGGTTCCGCGGTTCCCGATCTTCTGTCCTCTGTCCTTGTGTATAGGTTCTCTTGGATATGGGGGATGACGTTTCGGAGAGGGCGGATGGGAATGATCGTCCACCACTTACGACAAGATGCTCACACTCGTCCTTCCCTGGAGACCTTCCAGTTCGCGGGACGGACCGTCGCGTCGCGTTCGAGCCAGGAGGCGACAGCCGACTCGACCGAGGGGTCGAAGTGTGCCGAGGTGTGGAGCGTCCGGCCCTCGGGGGCCACCTTCAGTTCGGCATCATCGACAACGACGACGCCGGCCTTGACCACCCAGCGCGGCAGGGCGAACATGCGTCGACGATCGTCATTGGGAGCATAGATCGTCACGTCGCCGTCCGCTCCGGGACCGAGGTGCCCCTTGTGTCGACAGACCGAGCATCCGGGCTGGCGCAGCGCGGGTGACGATGGCGATCTCGCTGAATGAGTACTCCCGCGACAGCTCCCCCAGCCCGGTACGGTCACGCGCTCGAGGCGGCAGGGAGGCCAGCACATCGGCCCGGTGGCCGCGGTCCATCAGCAGGGCGACGATCTGCGGGTACGCCAGGAACGAGCCGCCGTTGGGGTGGTCAGTGCTCAGCGCGATCTTCCAGGGGTCCTCCACCCGCAGGAACCACTCCAGGCCGATGGCGAACTGGAGGGCGTGGATGAAGTTCCTGTCGCTATAGGTGATCGGCACGACGCCGCAGCCGGTCTCCAGCTCGACATCGTGATTGAGCCACTTGCGACCCGTGATGCGGTGCAGGTAGTGGCCGACGGCGCCGTCGGCCGTCATGCTGGTCGTCTCGCCGAACATCACCTGGCCGACGTCGGCGGTCAGGTCCGCTCTGGGCGTTGAACCGATCGGCCAGGGCGGCGACCTCGGAGCGGAAGCTGGCGTGGTCGTCGGGGTCGCCGCCGTAGCTGTGGAACTGGACGTGCGCCAGGTGGGCGCGATGGCCGTCGAGGGCCGCCATCGTCTCGAGCATCGTCCCGGCGGCGCCCGGCAGGCCGAGGTTCAGACCGTGGACGTGGATCGGGTGGGGCAACCGCAGTTCGTCGGCGGCCCGCGCCAGACCGGTCAGGATCGCGCGGGGTGTGACGCCGAACGGCTCGACCACGTCGTCCAGGTCAGAGATCCGCATCCCGCCCTGCTTCCAGCGCTCGACGCCGCCAGGGTTGACGACCTTGACGCCGTAGCCCTTCGTGGCCGCGAGGGTCCAGGCGACGTAGTCGCGCAGCAGGGCGTGGTTGCCGTCGGCGACTCGGTCGAGGACGAAGTGGTCGTCGCCCAGCAGGACGAGGAAGGCGGCGTCGACGACCGGCGTGTCGGCCAGCTCGGCGTGGGCGTGCCGGGCGCCGAAGGCGGGCACCGAGGCGTCGACGGCCGTCGTGTAGCCGAGCCCGGCGTATCGGTAGCCGGTGGCGAATGTGCTGGGGACGCTGCCGAGCGTGCCGGAACGCAGGCCGTCACGGCGCCGCAGCACGGCCTCGGGCTCGGCGTCGTGGCCGTCCTCGGGCCGCATCGCGCGCGCACCGTTGACCTTCGGCCCGGCGATGTGGCAGTGAACGTCCACTCCGCCCGGCATCACGACGTACCCACGGGCGTCGATCGTTCGGTCGGCCTTCGCGCCGGGATCGGTCGGCGGGTCGATCACCCGCCCGTCGGTCGATCCAGACGTCGCGGACCTCGCCGTCGATCCCGTTGGCCGGGTCGTACACCGTCCCGCCGGTGATTCGCAGCGTGGCCATCGTCACAGGACCTCGGCCAGGCGGACCTCGAACCCCGGCAGCAGCGGCGTCCGGTACGTGTCGTCGATCGTCGAGGACCTGCTCCTGATAATCCCCGGGGGCGTGGGTCAGGACGGTGACGCGCTTCTGGAAGCGGTCGATGATGACGTACTCGCGGATGCCGAGCCGATGGTACTCGGCCCGCTTCTCGACGTAGTCGCGCCGGCGGTTCCGGCTTGCCGGGGCTGACGATCTCGAACATCAGGTCGGGCGGCTGGCCGGGGATGTCGAGCTCGCGGCCCTCGTGGACGAGGTAGACGCCGATGTCGCCGATGCGGTCGTGGTCGTCGTCGGGCCGGACCCAGGCGCTGGCTGACGACGTCCTCGACGATCTCGGGATGGGCCAGCTTGTAGACGACGAGGCGGTCTCGCCAGGGGGACGACGCCCGGATGTGCCTGTTGCCTTCCGGCGACATGACGACCAGCCTCCCGTTCGCACGCTCGTAGGTCCACGCCTCGGCATAATCGGCGTCGGCGAACTCCTCGGCGGTGAGCAGGCGGCCGGCGTCGTCGGGGCCGAGGGAGAGCTGCGGCGGGCGTCGCCGGTCTCGTGGGTGGACATCAGGCGGCTCCGTTCGGGTCGAGATGCCGTTGGATGGCGTCGAGCCAGTCGCGGTCGGTCGGCCAGGGCGATGCCAGGGCGGTCGCAGGGGCAGCCAGGCGCCGTCGACGCGGACGACGGTGCCGGGGGCGTGGATGCCAGGCGTGGCCGAGGCCAGGGCGACGGTCGCGGAGCGGTCGGGAGCGGTGGCGTCCGGGGCGATGACGACCGTGGGGATGCGGGTCAGGTGGTCGCGGGCGCTCGGCGAGAGACTGCTCAGATCGAACGGGCCGACGATCAGCGCCGCGTCGGACCTCGCCGCGGGCCAAGCCGAGTCTCGGCGAGGCACTCCCCGGGCCGGAACCGGGGATAACCGCGCGGCGAGATCGACGGCGTGCGGGAAGCCGGTCTGCCAGGTCAGCACCGCCTCGGCACCGGCCGGGTTGCCGGGACCGCCGAGGGGCAGGGCCACGAACCGCGTCCGCTCGTTCAGGTCGCGGACCAGTAGCAGGGCCGCCTCGACGGTCGCCGCGTCGTCCGGCCCCGTAAAAGAAGGCCCCGTAACGAGCCCGCGACCATCCGATCGGCCCAGGCCCGAAGCTGCTCGAACTCGACACGCCTGTCCGAGCCTCGATCTGCTCCCGATCGAGACCTCGATCCCCGCACCAGCGCCCGCAGGGCCGCGAAGACCTCGAACCAGCGATCGGCCGGAACGCGGAGGAAATCGTCGGCCCGGCCGGGGTGGCCGTCGGGGTGGCGTCGGCCACGAGCACGGTACGTCCACGCGCGGCCCTCCGGCGACGAACCGCCCGACCGGCTCGACCGAGTAGCGCTCGAAGTGCCGGGGGTGGGTGGTGACCGGATCGACCCCCCAGAAGACCACAACATCGGCCCGGTTCTTGATCTCGCCGAGCGTCGCCCCGACCCGCCCGACCCGCTGCATCGCCGCGATCGCCGGGGCGGACGCGATCGGCTGGCCCGGGTCGATCGCCGCGCCAAGACGATCGGCCAGCGCGACCGCCGCTCGCTGCGCCTCGACGGTCGTGCCGCTCAGGCCCAGTGACCAGCGGGGATCGAGACGCGCCGAGGATCTCCACCGCCCGCGCTGACCGCCTCCTCCCGGTTCGCGGGCGGCCCTCGATGGTCGCCTCGGGGCGAGTCGCCGGGATCCGTGGTCGGCCAGCAACCACGCGCGGCCGAGTTCGCAGGCGTTCTCGGCCGTCGATCGACCCGGCCGTCCTCGACCGTCAGCACGATGTCGTCGCACAGGCAGCCGCACGCCAGACAGGTGGCGTCGGCAACGGTCGGTCCGTCGGGAGGCGCGTTTCGGGGGCGGGTTGGGGGCGGGGTCTGCGACGCATCGTGGGCCTACCGACATCGCGTTCCGGGCGTGGGATCTCGCGGCCGAGTCCGGCCAGGCGAGTTCGAAGTCGATCCGAGTCGCATTGTAACGGGTTCTCGGCCCGTCGTCTGGACCGCTACGGCCAGCATCGTCTGACGTCTCCACGCGGTTGGCCGGGCACAGGATTCGCAAACGCAACGATCGTCGAGGCTGCTGAGTCGATCACCATGAACAGGCTGCCAGCGGGAGCGATGATCTGGTTCGAACATCCGCCGCGGAGGAGAATCGACGCATGAGACCGTACAATGTCACGATCCGAGGCATGGACGGCCACATCCTCACCGCAGGCAGGCCGAGCCGCGACGAGGGCTGGCAGGCCGCCGTGGTACGGATCTACCAGGCGAGCCGACCCCCAAACGAGCCGCGAGGACGACCGCCATGTTCTCGGCCTGGGAGGGCGAGAAGTGGGACGGCGTGGCGACCGTCGGCTCGAGACCGTCGCGGGTGAGCTCGGTCGAGCAGGTCATCGTCGAGACCGACCCACCCCAGTTCTCGCAGTGAGCCGGCTCGACGTGACAGATCCCCTCCGGATCCCGCGGAGGCCCGGTCCGGCTCACTCGGCGTGAGCCGAACCGGTCACGGTCCTCAGTCGCCGATCCGCAGCTCGGGCATCATCAGGAGGACGCCCTCGCGGTTCATCAGTTCGAGCTGGCCCAGGGCCGAGCGGACCAGGGCGGCGCGGTCGAGCGTCGAGCGCTTCGAGCAACGGGGCGGCCAGTTCCAGCAACGGCGGACGCGGGCCGCTCAGCGCCGGCCGCGCCTCGGCGGCGACGTCGAGGCCGTTGCGGTCGTCAGGGCGCTGTCCTCCTCGAGCAGCTGCTCGAAGAACGACTTCGGCCGGGGGATCACGCGGACGTCGTAGTCGTCGCCCAGCTCGGCCTGCTTCGGCGACGTGGGCTGATGGCGTCGTGCAGGGTGCCGATCCCGTCGACCAGGCCCAGTTCCAGCGCCTGCTCGCCGGTGAAGACGCGGCCGCCGGCCAGCTCGTCGATCGGCTTCTCCAGCTTCTCGCCGCGATTGGCCTTGACGTGGCCCTTGAAGACCTCGTAGATCTCGTTCATCCAGGCCTGCATCGTCGGCGCGTTCCGCTCGGTGAACGGGTCGCCGGAGGCCAGCAGGCCGGCGTTCTCGCCGCGCTGGTACGACTTGAAGTTGACGCCGACCTTGTCGAACAGGCCCTCGGTGGCGAGCTTGCCGCCGACGACGCCGATCGAGGCGGTGATGGTCATGCGGTCGGCGAAGATCGTGTCGGAGCCCATGGCGACGTAGTAGCCGCCGCTGCCGGCGACGTTGCCCATCGAGACGACGAACGGCTTCTTCGCCTTCACCCGCTTCGTGGCGTCGAGGATGATCTCGCTGGCCACGGCCGACCCGCCCGGCGAGTCGACCCGCAGGACGACGGCCTTGATCGAGTCGTCCTCGGCGGCCTTGTCGAGGGCGCGGCGGATCTGTCCGGCCACGGCCGAGGTGCCGCCGCCGAGCAACGACATTCCGTCGTCCGCCGCCAGTACGATCGGGCCTTCGACGTAGACGATCGCGACCGTCTTCTTGTCCTCGGTCTTGGCCTGGGTCCCGCCCCCCATGCATCTCGCCCATGAACCTGAACAGGCCGAACGGCGAGGAGAAGTCGGGCTTCGGCTCCTCCTTCTTGCCGTACTTCCGGTCGAAGACGACGATCGTCGCCGTACTCCTTCTTGAGCAGGGCTTCGAGGTCCTGCCGGTGTTCGACGGCGTCGATCAGGCCGGCCGTCTTCGCCTCCTCGGCGGTGTACGGGCCGCCGTCGATCCACTCCTTGACCTTCGTCGGCCTCGACCTCCCGGCCCTCGGCGATCAGCTTCAGGCTCGTCTGGTAGAGGCTGTCGAGCAGCCAGTTCTGCATCTTCTCGGCCTCGGGGCTGGGCTCCGTCCGCATGAAGATCTCGGCCGGCGCTCTTGTAGTCGCCGCAGGTCAGGAAGTCGGGCTGGACGTCGAGCTTGTCGAGCAGCCCGCGGAGGTAGGGCGCCTCGGCGTAGAAGCCGGTGACCCAGAGGTCGGCCGTCGGCACGACGCTCAGCCGCGTGGCCCCGGAAAGAGCACGTAATGAGTCCATCGAGAGCTCGTCGGCATGGACGTAGACCGGCTTGTCGGCCTTCTTCAGCCGGGCCATCGCCTGACGCAGCTCCTCGATCTGCCCCTTGCCGATCGTGGCCCCCTCGGGCAGCAGGACGACGGCCTTGACCGCGTCGTCCTTCGCCGCCCTGTCCATCCGCGGCCACCAGGTCCCTCAGCGAGACGCCGGTGGTGCCGCTGAACAGCGAGATGTCCTCCGAGGGCGTCTCGGTGATCGGCCCCGAGAGCCGGAACACCACGACCTTGTTCGTCTTGGACGTTTTGGCCTCGTCGCTCTCCGTCGTCTTCGCATTGTCGGTCGTCTTCGCCTCGTCGGACGGCTTCGACTCGGTGTCGGACTTCGGGGCGTCCTGGGCGTGTGTCGACGCCCACGGCGATCCGGTCCAAAGGCCCAGCACGATCGCCAGGTTCGCGATCCGCAACCAACCAGATTTCGGCATTGATGACTCCTTGGGTGCCCATGTCACGAGAACCGTCCCGTTGTCGGGAACGGATGTCCTGGGTCGGAAGCGATCGGCGCATTGTCAATCGCACCGATATGTTCGATCGTGGACCGCCGATCTTAGCCGATTGGCTCGGAGGTTGTGGAGAGGGCCTCCGCGATGGTCCGGGCCTCTGAAGCCGAGTCCGGGCCGTTTCCAGGTTTAATCCGACTTCCGGCGCGGCGATGGAGAACCAGGATCGTCCAGGTGCCCAGCCCCACGAGCCCGTACAGGGCCAGCAGGATCAGGCCGACGCCGGCCAGATGGCTCTCGACCCCGGTGTGGAGCAACATCCAGACGCGCGTCGAAAGGGTCATGTGTCCGGGCGGAAGAACGAGGTGCGACGCCGGCAATTCGCCGAATGCCAGGACGAACGCCACGCCCCAGGCCGTCGCGATCGGCCCGACTGTCAGGGGGACCGCAATCCGCCGCGTCACGCCGATCGGGCCGTATCCGTCGACAAGAGCCGATTCCAGGAACTCCCGAGGTAACGTACGGATCGCCGGCCAGAGGATCAACAGGGCGTATGGAAACGTACGTTGAGCGTATGCCAGGACCAGGACCGCCGGGGTGTCGTGCAGGAACGTCCGGACCGCGAAAACGCCGCGCGAGACGCGAGGCGGCGACGGCGGGCAGGTTCGCGTGGTAGGCGAACTTCAGGCTCAATCCGGCGATCGGCCCCGGAGCGGCCAGGGTCAACGCGACACAACCGGCCGCGATCCACCGCCAGACGCCGGGTTGACGACACTTCCAGGCGAGCGTCCATGCCAGGGTGACGGCCGATGTCGCGCCGAGGCGCCCCAGAGGGTCGTCGCCAGCAGCGGGCTTCGCAGTGGCTCGTAGCTCAGCGTGGCGGGTTCGACCACGTCGGGCCAGGCGCGCGCAAGCGTCCCGGCCAGACCTTCGGCCGACCAGTGCGGCGGTCGCCCCAATGCCGCCTTTCCCGAGACGCGACCGGCCCGCCAGATCAGCCCCACCAACGGAACCAACAGGGCGCCGCCCCAGGTCAGCAGGACGGCCAGACCGAGCGGGATCGCGTCCGCGCCCCAGCCGCCAGAGCTTTGAGCGTGAGGCCGCGGTGGGGACCCGGGCCGGTTCGGCTCGAAGCACGGACCGGGCGCCCAGGGCGAGCAACGTTCCGAGCACGATCAACGGCGGCAAGGCCACCTTGCCGCTGCGGACGCGGCCCTCGGCCCGGTTTGCGACTGGATGTAGACCTCCTCGGCATACGTGCGGACCTGGAGCAGGTCCGTGACCGTCATGTCCCCCGCGGTCAACACGGCCACGGCCAGGGCCGACGCGGCGATGGCCCCGAGCGACCTCCGAAGGGTCAGACGACCGACCACCCGCCAGCCGGGCAGGTCCAGCAACGCCGACTCTTCGAGCGCGGGCTCGACGGTACGCAGGCCGACCCCGGCCAGGACGGCGACCCAGGGGATCGCCGCCATCGCGTGGACGAACGCGGCGCCGGTCCAGCCCGTCAGGATCGGCGTCGAGCCGATGAGCTGCGATCGCCCCGCGTTGCCGATCGCCCCGAGCCAGGCCGTCGCGTGCAGCGGCATCGGCACGAATAGCACCAGGACCGTCAACGCGAGGACCGCCTGTCGGCCCCACAGGTCGGTCCGGAACAAAAGCAGCCCCAGCAACACCCCGGCTGGCAGGGCAAGGAACTCGGTCGCCAGCACGAGCCGGAGGGTCTGGAAGGCCAGCCCCAGAGGTCGGCGGAGCCCTCCATCCCAGGAGACCTGATCCATGAGGCCTCCGGCCGCCGCGAACTCGGGGCCGCCGAGCGCCGCCCGGATGGTCGCCAACGCCGGCCAGAACACCAGCAGTGTCAGCCCGAACGCCAGGAAGGCCCCAGCCGGGTCGGCCCAACGTCTCGGCCAGGCCTCGCCAGCGCCAACGGGCACGATCGCCTCACCCTCCCGCTCGAACAGGGGAATCACCACGGAGACACGGAGGGCACGGAGAAGAAGAGGAGGAGGGAACAAGAGAAAAGAAGAAGCGGGAATCATGAAGCAAATTTCTCCTTTTGCTTCCTTCTTCTCCTCGTCTTCTCCGTGCCCTCCGTGTCTCCGTGGTGAATTGTTCTCAGATCCTGCGGTTCGCGCCGAGGTCCCCACCGCTCTGGCGCTGCACCAGCAACTGGTCGCGGCAGGCGCCCTCGAGTTCGCTGAGCCGACGTTCGGTCTCGATGAGTTCGGGGATGTCGAGATCCTGGGTGGACCCTTGGGTCAGGGCCATGGCGCGGAGCTCGACGCCTGCGCGGTTGTGCAGGCCGGTCAGCCAGCGGGTCGGGATGGCGTCGAGCCCGTAGTGGGCCCCGGCCATGGCTCCCAGGATTGCCCCGGTGGTGTCGGCGTCGCCGCCGAGGTTGATGACCTCGATGATCGCCTCCTCGAAGCTGTCGGTCGTCAACAGCAGGTACAGGCAGGTGGGGATGCAGGCCGGCGGGAAGCCCTTCGTGGCCAGTTGACAGGCCGGCTCGGCTCCGTGGCGATTGGCCTCATCGACCAGCGCGGCCAGTGCCCGCTCTCGGGGAACGTCCAGCACCGACTCGACGTGGGCGATCGCCCGGGAGAGGCTGTGACCGTGCTCCGGCAGCGACTGCACCTCGTCCGCGAACTTGCTGGCGATCCGGTCCTCGGCACGGGCGACGGCCGCCGCGAGGCGGAACAGGAAGCTCGCGGTCTTCGGAGCGCCGTCGTCCAGGAGCCGGATCGCGTGGACAACCGCCATGGCGCCAGCCAGGCTGCGACAGTCGCGGTGTGTCATCAGGCTCGCCGCCATCACCGCGTCGAACATCGCGTCCGCTTCGGACGTGTCGTAGAACAGGGCGATCGGCGCGATTCGCATCGCCGCGCCGATGCCGGCCGAGTCCCGTGCCGCGCCACTCGGGTGCCGCGCCGCGTTTCAGAGCGTCGACCACCTGCCGAAACGTGCGGCCGACACCCCGGTGGGCGCCGAGGAACGTCCCGGGTGGGGTGGCCAGTTCCAGGTACAGCGCCGCGACGCAGTCCGGCTCGATCCGGCCGCGGCGCAAGAGCACGTCGGCCAGCACGAGAGCTTGCTGGGTGTCGTCCGAATACAGGCCCGGCATCCGCCAGCGGTACGGCTTCTTCTTCCAGGCGATGGACCCGTCGACGTAGTCGTGCACCTGTCCGTAGTGGGTCTGAATCTTCTGAGGACTCAGCCCCTCCAGCGGAGCGCCCAGGGCGTCCCCGATGGCCAGGCCGAGCAGGCTCCCTCGGGCACGTTCGAGGCGGGTCGATTGAACCATCGTGGCAAGGCTCCTTCGGGTCCCGCCGGGGTCACAACAACGTCCCCCGGCTCCGCGATGATCGGATATATCTATCCACGGCGCCGCCCCAAGCCAATGGGTTTTTGGTTGGAACGGCCGATTGCGGCTCGCGTCTGTCGCACCCCTGACACAAGGGGCGCTCGCTCTCATCTCCACTTAGGTCGAACCGGAGGTGTTACAAAAATTCTCCGGAGTTTGTTCGATTCTTCTCTCGGTACGGGCCGTGACGCATGGGGACGTCGGGCTCTCTCAGAAGGATTGATGGACATGGGATCAGGTATCGCCGGCCGTACCGCGTTTCCGGGCCCCGATGATGGGCGTTGCGCCTGGCGAATGCCAGAGAGTATCGGTCGCTCGACCGGGTATCCGGCCACTCCAAACCCCGTAGTTGACCTCAACCATTTCCTTGGGGACCTCGCAACCGTGCGGGCCCGCACATCGCTCAGGTCGGGATGCGCATGGCCTCTGGCATGCCGCTGGATGGGCATGAGAGAGCGAGGACCGAGCACGGTCGCCACCGAAGCGTCAACGGCAACAGCGCACTGATCGAGGTCGCGCCGGATGGCCGAGGCATGCGGACCAGAACGCCCTTCGGCGGTCACTTTAAACTCCACATCGAGTTCCGCGTCCCGCGGGAACCAGAAGCTACGGGACAGGCCCAAGGCAACAGCGGCGTCGTCCTTCAAGGCCGCGGCGAGGTCCAGGTTATTGACTCCGAGATCGTTCGACACACATCGGGGGGAATGGAGAACAGTCGCCCTCGGCTGTTCCGGAACGGCGGGTTTTCGAAAGACCGTGTCCCACGTGACTGTCGGCCACACACCCAACATCGTGCCGCGCGACAACCCCAAGTCGCGGACTTCAGCCTGTGAAGGCCGTAGGAAATCCACAACGACCAGGATTGCGGTTTATCAAAACGGCGTCAAGGTCCATCGGAACCAAATCATTCCGACCCCCCGCGTCCCCAACGTCTCGGAAGCGACCCGGCACTGCCCGCTCCAGCGACTTCCAGAACGAGGGTGGCCCGGTCTCGTACTGGAAAGGCGGACTGGGGGCGGTAGAATCAGACCGAAGGGGGTCGGTCGACGATTCGAGGGCACATCCCGCCCTGGCTGGAGGTGATGGGAGTGGACACCTCGCTGAAGACGTATGTCCAGACCGATGAACACGGCGTGCTGCGGGTCGGCGCGACTCGTGTCATGCTCGACTCGGTGATCGCCTCGTTTCAGCGAGGGGATTCGCCCGAATTCATCCGTCAACAGTATCCTTCGTTGAGCCTGGAAGAGGTTTACGGAGCCATCACTTACTGCCTGGCCCACCGGAAGGAGATCGAGTCCTATCTTCGGCGTCAGGAGACGATCTGGAACGACTTACGGGCCAGGAGTGAGGAGACATCCAGCCCAACCCTCGAACGCATCCGAGCCCTCAAGCGAGAGCAGGCGTCGAGGCCCCGATGAGCCGTCCCAGGTTTCTGGCCGACCATGACGTCAACGAACAGATCCTCAACGCTGTGTTGCGACTCGAGCCCGGGATCGAAATCGATCGTGCCCGCGAGGTCGGGATGGATGGCCGACCCGACCCCGAAGTTCTCCGGTTTGCCGCCTCCCAGGGGAGGATCGTTATATCGCACGACGTCAATACGATGTCGGCCCACGCCTACGCTCTCATCGCATCCGGGCAGCCGATGTCCGGCCTCTTCCTGGTTAGCCAGGGCCAGCCGATCCGCACGATTGTGGAGGACATCATCCTGATCTGGTCCGCCAGCGATGCTGAGGACTGGTACGACCAGGTGATCTTCCTTCCCTTGTGACGGCTTGTTCCGAGGATCTCGGGGGCGGCCTCCAATTCCTTGAGGTGGAGGGTTGAGGATCGCGGAACGACCCGCCCGTTGCGGAACGGCCCTCCGTCGCGATAGGCTCAGGAGATCCTGGGGCCGTGGCTGGCCCTGCCTTTCCAGATCCTCCACGAACCCTGGGAGGGCCCGTGATGAGTGAGCAACTCGACGAATTCCGCGACCGAGTCGACGGCAGTTTCTCCGCCTGACGGCCGCGGGGGCCGGGGCGGCCGCTGGCGTTCCCGACGATCGTGCCGTCGTCGGCCTTTGGCGCCGCCGAGCGGATCCGGCTCGGTCACATCGGCGTCCGCAACCAGGGGACGAACAACCTCAAGGCGTTCCTCGGCAAGAAGGACGCCGAGGTTGTCGCCGTCTGCGACGTCGACAAGGAGGTGCTCGCCGCCGCGAAAAAGCTCGCCGAGGAGAAGACGGGCAAGTCGATCGCCACCTTCGGCGACTATCGCAAGCTGCTCGACGACAAGAGCATCGATGCCGTCGTCGTCACCACGCCCGACCACTGGCACGCCCGGCCGACGATCGACGCCTGCGAGGCCGGCAAGGACGTGTATTGCGAGAAGCCGCTGACCCTGTTCATCGAGGAGGGGCCGGCGATGATCGCCGCGGCCCGGAAGAACAAGCGGGTCGTCCAGACCGGCAGCCAGCAGCGCTCCGACGCCCGGTTCCGCCGCGCCTGCGAGCTGGTCCGCAACGGCAAGATCGGCAAGGTCAAGCAAGTGCTCGTCGGCCTGCCCGCGGTGAACTTCGACGGCCCGGCGGTCCCCGACACCACCCCGCCGCCGGAGCTCGACTACGACTTCTGGCTCGGCCCCGCCCCCGAGAAGCCGTACAACCCGAAGCACGTCCATTACCTGTTCCGGTTCTTCTGGGACTACTCGGGCGGCCAGATGACCAACTTCGGCGCCCACCACCTCGACATCGCCCAGTGGGGCCTCGGCCGCGACGACTCCGGCCCGGTCGCCATCGAAGGCTCGGCCACCTTCCACCCCGAAGGCTGGTACGAGGTGCCGATGACCAGCAAGATCACCTACACCTACGACGACGGCGTCGAGGTTCTCGTCGAGCAGGGCACGGGCAAGTACGAGGGCGGCGCGACCTTCGTGGGCGACCGACGGCACCATCGTCGTCACCCGCGGCAAGATCGAGGCCGACCCGGCCGACATCCTCGAGGCCGAACTCGGCCCGGACGCCGTCCAGCTGTACGTGAGCGACAACCACCACCAGAACTGGCTCGATTGCGTCAAGAGCCGCGAGAAACCCATCTGCGACGTGGCCATCGGCCACCGCTCGGCGACCGTCTGCCACCTCGGCAACATCGCCGCCCGGCTCGGCCGCAAGATCCAGTGGGACCCGAAGGCCGAGAAGGTCGTCGGCGACTCACAGGCCGCTGAGATGACCCGACGCCCCTACCGGGCGCCCTGGGAACTGCCCCGGGCCTGAATTGAGACCGCGCTGTTCGTTGCATCGTCGACCCCACCGGCCCTCCGCTGCCCACGCTTGATGGGCAGCGGAGGGCCGATTGCGTTCAGGTCTCGGGCAGGCCGGGAATTGTCAAACAAATCGTGGATTTTCCTGAGGCGTCGGCGCGAAACCTGCACCATGCGATACCGATTGTTCATGACGAGATTCTTGCGGCCATGGATATTTCGGGTCAACCAGTACGAAAAATGCCAGCTGTTCGAGTGGTCATCCGTTCTGTTTGGATGGAAATATGGTGATTTTCCGGTGAATTTCACGCGAAATCGTACGCCGCACCAGAGTAATACGCAGATTCAGTTCCAGATCAACCCACGACGTGTGACGTTATGGATCGGGATCGGAGTGGGAACTCTGATGGTTGTCTGCGGAGCCACGCAGATCCTGGAGCAAGTCATCGACCGAGGGAGCGTGTCGCAGGTCGTGGCGATCTTCAATGTTGGCCTCGACGCCAACGTACTGACCTGGTGGTCATCCTTGACTCTCCTGTTCTGCGCCCTGCTACTGGCCGTGATCGCGGCCGAGCATCAGCGGAGGGGGAATGGCTGGCACCGCGCCTGGTGGTTCCTCTCCACCATGGTCGGTTTCATGTCGGTGGACGAGGTCGCAAAGATTCACGAGACAATCGGCAATCTCTTCGGCCACAAGATCCTGACCCTGCTGGGCCGCCCGGCGGAACTCGGCGGCTTTACCTGGGTGTACGCATTCCTGGTCCCCGTCGTGCTGATCCTCGTCGGGTTCTACCGATTCTATCGGGAACTCCCGAGGCACACGCGCATTCTCTTTGCCGCGTCCGTCGCCACGTTTCTCGCCGGGGCCATCGGGGTTCGAGATCATTGCCCATGGCATCGCCCCTCACGTCGAGAGGTGGGTCTACTGGGCCGTCACGATGGTCGA
The DNA here is from genome assembly GCA_963779675.1 of uncultured Isosphaeraceae bacterium. Lineage (GTDB taxonomy): Bacteria > Planctomycetota > Planctomycetia > Isosphaerales > Isosphaeraceae > CAVZZM01. The sequence goes on along the minus strand of CAVZZM010000002.1, from coordinate 76,435 downwards.
GGAACTCCTGGAGATGCTGGGGGTCCTGATCCTGGCGTATGGCTTGCTCGACTACATCGCGACAACGCTCGGCGGGATCTCCCTCCGCATCGACATCGGTCGCAAGACACACCCGGCCCAGGCGAACTGGACTCGAGTTCGTTGAATCCGGAAGGCTTCGCGATTCTGGATCATTTTGAGAATCGTGACACGACGACGTATCGAACCACAGCGGCTGGGGTTCTGCTCGTCGTGAACCAGGACGCTCGGCCGGTTGCGATGTTCCCGATCAGAGGATCGCCGCAACCCGTGCGTGCAAGTCCAGGGCGGCCTGGAACCGGCTGTGCGGATCGTGGGTCTCCGAGAGATGCAGGCGCATGCGGGACAGAGGCGCTTCCCAGAGAACACCAGCGCGCCGGGCCTGAATGACGAGGACGTGTCGATCCGCGCCGGGACGGCCAGGACGGGCCGAGGGGAGCCGGTACGACTCGACCCGGCAGGCGGCGATGGCCGCGGCGGGAACCAACCAGCGTTCGTAGGTTCCCTCGAACTTGATCAGCCGTCGGGCGACATTGATCTGCAACACGCCAAACTCGTCGTTGTCATAAACCAGGGGCGTTCCCCAGTGACGTCGGGGGATGCGCTCGACATAAACCGACTCGGGGTCATCGGGGTCCACGACGGCGTCGAACCGCTCGCGGATGTCACCTCGGACGACGTGCGCGAAGACCAGGAAGGCCAGCCACTCCCCGAACAGGGCCGAGAGGCCGACCCCAACCACGAGCCCCACGAACCCCGACACGGCCCAAAGAACCTGACGGTCGATCTCCCAACTGTTACGGTGGAGATACGCGCTCCCGATCAGGCCGCCGCCGGCCAGCACGCCCAGGACGGACGGGCCGAAGGCGAGACACATCACCAACACCGTCGTCGACGAACCGAACGCACGACCGGGATGGTCCAGCCTGGTGATCTGTGCCTCAGCGGTCGGTGTCCGCTCGATCGTCTCCGGCCACTCGAATTCGGTGTGCGTTCTGCCCACTCGTTCACGATGCTCCCTGATCATTGCGGTGGAACCGGAGGCGAACCCGCCCAGTTCATCCTGCCTCAAGGCCCCGCGATCCGGCAAGATGGAATGGCCCCCAGCCGTTGGATTCCAGCACGGGCCACTCGCGATCCAGTACTTACCCTCGCGAGGGCTGGATGACATGACGCAAGTCTCGTACTCAAAATGGTTTGTGGATTCAATCTGGCAGTGCTCTCGCCTGCCTCAGACAACATCAACAGTTGGAATGGATTCCCTTAATCTATGGTAACAGAGGGGTTTGCGCCGGAGGCTTTGTACGGGAACACCAACACCATCGAATCCGATTTTCGCAGGGTTTCGGGGATCGAATTCGGGCTTGTGAATGGATGACTTCCTTCGGAACGACCGGCCTGACCGGGGGCTCGCGCGCGGGTTGGTTGATTGACGCGACCGTTGCGCCCTTATGATCCCGGTTTGCCGACCGCCGGCCGGTCGGGCAGATCGACGCGCGGCGTCGTGTCCTGGCACGTCTTCCCGTACCGTCCCGGTTCCATTGGCTCCGGAAATCATTCTCCCTTGACATCTTCCGCGGAGACTCGCGATATGGCGTCCGAACCCGGTGGCGGCTCGATCGATAGCGTCCTGCACGAATCGCGGGTCTTCTCACCCCCGGCCGAATTCGCCCGCAAGGCCCATATCAAGGGGCTCGACGAGTACCAGGCGCTATGGGATCGAGCCCAGCAGGATCCCGAAGGGTTCTGGGCTGAGCAGGCCGGGTCGATGCTCGACTGGGCCACGCCCTGGAACAAGGTGCTGGACTGGAACCCGCCGTTCGCGAAGTGGTTTGTCGGCGGCACGATGAACGTGGCGCACAACTGCATCGACCGCCATGCTGACGGGCCGAACGCTGAGAAGCCGGCCATCATCTGGGAGGGGGAACCGGGCGACCGCCGCACGTTGTCCTACAAGGAGTTGCGCCGCGAGGTCGCGCGGTTTGCCAACGTCCTGAAGGGCCTCGGCGTTCAGCCGGGGGACGTGGTGGCGATCTACATGCCGATGGTCCCCGAGGCGGCCATCGCGATGCTGGCCTGCGCCGGATCGGCGCCCCGCACACGGTCGTCTTCGGCGGCTTCAGCTCCGAGGCCCTGGCCGGGCGGATCCAGGACTGCAACGCCAAGGTGATCGTCACCGCTGACGGCGGTCATCGACGGGGCAAGACCGTTCCCTTGAAGGGCCACGCCGACGGTGCCGCGGCCTTGTGTCCAACCATCCAGTCGGTCGTCGTGCTGAAGCGGACCGGCGAGGACGTCCCGATGCAGGAGGGCCGCGACCACTGGTGGCACGACCTGATCGATGCGGTCTCCGACGACTGCCCGGCCGAGCCGTTCGACAGCGAGCACCCGCTGTACATCCTCTACACCTCCGGCTCGACCGGGAAGCCCAAGGGCATCCTGCATACCAGCGCCGGCTACCTGCTCGGCTGCGCGGCGACGGCGAAGTGGGTCTTCGACCTGAAGGACGACGACATCTACTGGTGTACCGCCGACGTGGGGTGGGTCACCGGGCATTCGTATGTGGTCTATGGCCCGCTGGCCTGCGGCGCCACGGTCGTCATGTACGAGGGGGCGCCGAACCATCCGGACGAGGCCCGCTTCTGGAAGATCATCGAAGAACTGAAGGTCACGGTCCTTTACACCGCCCCGACGGCCATCCGAACCTTCATGAAGTGGGGCGAGCAGTTCCCGAAGCGGCACGACCTGTCGAGCCTGCGCGTGCTGGGCACCGTCGGCGAGCCCATCAACCCCGAGGCCTGGATGTGGTACCACCGGGTCATCGGCGGCGAGCGGTGCCCGGTGGTCGACACCTGGTGGCAGACCGAGACCGGGGCCATCATGATCGCTCCGCTGCCCGGCGCCACGCCGACGCGCCCGGGATCGGCGACCCGTCCCTTGCCGGGCGTTGTGGCGGAGGTTGTGGACCAGTCGGGGCAGCCGGTGCCTGACGGCAGGGGTGGCTACCTGATCATCAGCCAGCCCTGGCCCTCGATGCTGCGTACCCTCTATGGCGATGATGAACGGTTCAAGCAGCAGTACTGGAGCCAACTTCCCGGCCGCTACTTCACGGGTGACGGCGCCCGGCGCGACAGCGAGGGAAACTTCTGGATCATGGGCCGTGTGGACGACGTGGTGAACGTTTCCGGACACCGGCTCTCCACGATGGAGGTTGAGAGCGCCCTGGTCAGTCACCCGAAGGTTGCCGAGGCCGCCGTCGTCGGTCGTCCTGACGAACTGAAGGGTCAGGCGATCGTTGCCTTCGTGACCCTCGAATCGGGCCACGAAGCCAGCGAGGCGTTGCAGAAAGAGCTGCGCGAGCATGTCGTCCGCGAGATCGGCAGTCTGGCCCGCCCGGAGGAAATCCGGTTCGCGGAGGCATTGCCCAAGACCCGCAGCGGCAAAATCATGAGACGGCTGCTACGCGACGTTGCCGCGGGAGTCAAAACGTCCGGCGATATCACGACCCTCGAAGATCTGAGCGTCCTGGCCCATCTGCGTGGGACCGAGGAGGGTTAATCTCCCGTCGAACGAAATCGACCGCCCTTGACCATCTCCGGCGCAATGCTTGCGGTGGGAGGGGGCGGTTGTTGACGGGTTGCTGCTCGATACGGCCGGCCCACGTCTACCGGCCGTTGTCCAATTTCCTCCTGGGTTCGAACCCAATCACCCGTGTCGCTTTCGAAGGAGTCGTTCCGATGACCCACCATGTCTACAAGAAGATCGAGATCACCGGAACCTCCGAGGTCAGCGTCGAGGACGCCATCAAGAACGCCATCGGCCGTGCGAGCAAGACGGTTCGCAACATGCGATGGTTCGAGGTCGCCGAGCTGCGCGGTGCCATCAACAAGGACGCTGTCTCCGAGTGGCAGGTCACGTTGAAGATCGGCTTCAGTCTCGAAGACTGAGGGTTCCGATCCCGCTTGCGTCGCTCCCCTGTCAGAGAGAAAAGCCTAGGGAGGGATGCCGTCCTGGGGCGTCCGTCCCCGGTGGTCGTCGTTGGCGCGGGGCCACTGCGCGGCGAACGTCCAATCATCAAGGCAAGCAGCCCACCCCACGCACACGACCTTAGGCGCGCGAAGCCGCCCGACCGGAACGGGGCCGCGTCCTGGCTGAGCCAGGAAAAGCGGGCGCGATCGGTCGGGCATGACCCACCTCATCCCCCGAAAACCCCGATCGGATCGGGTCAGATCGGGTACAGGGACTTCATCTGCTCGCGGGCCTTGACGCTGCCCTTGGAGGCCTTGATGAGGGGGAAGGTTCGCATCTTCCCATCGACTTCCAGCGTCAGCTTGCCGGATCGGATGACGGAGGTCGCCACCAGCACACGTCGGGTGGTGCCGTTGGGCAGCCAGACGTGAATCTTCTGCAAGTTCGGCTTGAATTTACGCCGGCTGATGCCGGTTACCTTCGTACCGACGCCGCCGAGGTACTTGGCCTTGCCGCGGGTCGTGACATGGTTGCCGAAGGTTGTCTTCTTGCCACTGACTTCGCACTGACGTCCCATGGGAATATCCTCCTGAGCCGATCACTCCGGGGAGCGCCGCGGACCACGGGTCAAATCGTTGTGGCTCGGCGTTCGGAACCCGGCGGGTCCGGTGCTCTCGTTTATTTCTCGGCGGCGGCCAGGGGGTTGTGGGGCTTGCTGCGCTGGACATTGCCGCACTGTTCGACCAGATCGCACACCTTGTGAGGCGGTACGGCCAGCTTGCACTGCGGGCAGATGTTCAGGGTCGGGGGTGTCAGCGCATCGTGACTGCGCCGCATGCCCTTCTTCGACTTCGACGTTCGCCTCTTAGGTACCGCCACGGCGGGGGGCTCCGGCTAACGATCCAGGTGGGGTGAATCTCGAAAAGGGCCTAGAATATCGCAGTCCGACGGGTCGTTGCAATCCGACTTTGGCGAAGGTTGGCGCTTTCCACTCGGGGACCACTGTCCATTACAGCCGCATTCCCGCGGGAAACGGTCATTGCCCGGCTCCTGAACATTTTCTAAAGGAAGTGCCTTGCCACGGAGATCTGGTGGTCTCGTTGTGCGCCTGGTATGGTGACATCCAGATCCCGGTTCGGAGAACCTTGGAAGATACGGGGGTTCCGGGCTTCAGGAACCCTTGGAGCTTCAGGAACCCTTGGAGTTAGAGGGGGAGTCGATGCGTGGCGTGATCCCGGGCCGACGATGACCATGTCGAATCGCCCAACGAGTCTCAACGACGTGCGCTGGGGCTTTATCGGCTCAGGGAAGATGGCCACGGCCCTGGTGCTGGGGATGCTTCGCGCCGGATTGACCACGACGGAACAAGTGCGTGCCAGCGACCCATTCGAGGCCGCTCGCGTGAATCTGGCGGAGACGGCCGGTGTGGCCGTTTCTACATCGAATGCCGAGGTTGCTCAGGCGAGTGACGTTCTCGTTCTCGCCGTGAAGCCACAAAGCATGCAGGGTGTCCTGGCCGAGTTGAAGCCGGTCATGGCGGATGGGCACCTGGTCATCTCGATTGCCGCGGGGGTCACGCTCGATTCTCTCGCCACGGGCCTCGGCACAGGTTGCCGACTGGCGCGGGTGATGCCGAACACACCGGCCCTGGTGGGCGCGGGGGCCGCGGGCTACTGTCTCGGTCCGAACACCACGGAGTCGGACGCGACCCTGGTCCGGGCCTGCCTGGAGTCGGTTGGTCGTGCCTTCCGGGTAACTGAGAATTTGCTTGATGCCGTGACAGGCCTGGGCGGCAGCGGACCGGCATTCGTCTACGCGATGATCGAGGCGCTCTCCGATGGCGGCGTACGTGTCGGATTGCCCCGCGACGTGGCCACGGCCCTGGCGGCGCAGACGGTGCTGGGGGCGGCACGCATGGTTCTGGAGACTGGCCTGCACCCCGGCGTCCTGAAGGACCAGGTCACCAGTCCCGGCGGCACGACCATCGCCGGCCTGCACGCCCTCGAAAGGGGGGCGCTCCGCGCGACGCTGATGGATGCCGTCGAGGCCGCCACTCGACGTTCGGCCGAACTGGCCGCCCCGCCGCCGTTGCCCGCGGAGCGCTGAAGGACACGGCCCCGATGGTCGGCCGGCATTGTGGTCAAGCCGGCGATGTGTTGCAACGAGACGGCGGGGCCGGATTAATTGCGTCCAGCCCGGACAAAGGGACAGAACTGATTCCCGATGACCGATACCCGACGACCGAAAACGGAGAACTGCGGGCCTCGAATCGGCCATCGGTCCTATGTCATTGGTCATGCGGGACTCAGAAAGTCGAGGAAGGGCGGGGTTGTTGTGCTGTGAAATTAGGCGTGATTTCCGATGTGCATGGCGACCCAATCTCCCTGGAACTGGCCTGGGCGCGGCTGACGATGCTCGGGGCCGAGCGGATCGTCTGTGCCGGTGACCTCGTCGGCTACGGCCCGGACCCTGACGGAGTTGTGGCCTTTCTGACGGAGCGGCGGATTGACTCCGTGCGGGGAAACCACGATCGCTGGGCCCTGGAACGGCCGGCCGGCGCGCGCGACGAATTCGGCGGTGGGGCGCCGGCCCGAGGACGCTTACTTCTCTTCGGGACCTCCCGCCGTATCTCGTCTTTCAGGAGGCCGGGCGCGTCGGGCTGGTGGCCCACGGCTCGCCCGGCAACGACATGGACTATGTCACGCGCCGATCGCACCCACCCGCGGTCCTTCGCAGCTTCCTCGAACTGGTGGACGCGGAGTTGCTAATCGTGGGGCATACCCACAAACCAATGTGGTATCGTTGCGAGCGCGGCCTGGTCGTGAACCCGGGTTCGGTGGTTTCGGTGCCCGTGGTGCGCAGCTCCCGGAGCTTCGCGCTGGTTGATCTCGACGAACTCTCCGTGTCCTTCCACGAGGTTGAGACCGGTCGGACGATCGCCGTCTCGCCGTGGCTCGAGGATCAGGGCTGAAACTGGTCCCACCCGGCGTTCGATCACACCCGTACTGGTTCCGGGCCGGCGCTCCAGAAGACCATGATGAGCATCGAGATGACCAGCAAGGCGATCGCGATGATGCAGATCCAGTAGAAAAGGGAGTAGACCCGTCGGACGTTGCTCAGAGCGTCCATGAGGTGTGTGATGTCCGCCCCTCGGGTCGCGACGATCTGGCGGAACCCAGCTCCGGCGGATCGCGTCCAGGCCCCTATGGCTATGTACAGCAGACTCATGATGAAGATGCCGGGACTTCGGGTCGCATCGGTGTTCAGAGCCAACACGCCACCGATCAGCCCCAGTGTGCCGATCACGATCGTGAACATACCGACGAACTGCATCTTCGAACCGAGATCGCCCATGATGGCGTTCTGATCCGCTCCAAACTCATATTGCCCGGTCGTCGATTGATCGGGAGTCGGGCTCTCGCCAGCATCGGGGGCGGACATGGGTCGCTCTCCTGGGACGTCGCGGCGATTCAGGACACAAATTTGGTCTCGGGCCGATGCTGACCGAGGACTTCGTGGAAGTCAACCGGCCGGTGGAGACCGGGCCATTGGGCGATCTGATGTAATTCAATGTCGGGGCACGGCCTGATACCATGATTCGGACTGGTTGACGACGCCTCGCCTCTTTCTCGGAAAGCGCTCATTCGATGGACCAGACCTCTCCCGAAGCCCGTCCGGTGCTCGTTCTCGACTTCGGCTCGCAGTATGTCCAGCTCATTGCGCGACGGGTTCGCGAACGGCACGCCTTCGCCCGGATCGTGCGGCACGACGTCACGGTCGAGGACGTCCGTTCTCTGAACCCGCTGGCAGTGATTCTGTCCGGGGGACCGTCCAGCGTGTACGAGCCAAACGCTCCGAGGTGCGACCCGAAGCTGTTCGATCTCGACGTGCCGATCCTGGGGATCTGCTACGGAATGCAACTGGTCTGCGAGGTGCTGGGGGGCGCGTCGATGCCGCTCCTGCGCGGGAATACGGACGGACCGAGTGTCGGGTTGTCGCGGCCGAGGACAACCTGATGCACGACGTGCCCGAGACAACGACCGTCTGGATGAGCCACGGCGATCAGGTTCACAATGCTGGCCCCGAGTTCATCCCTCTGGCCGAAACCTCGACCTGCCCGATCGCGGCGGTCAAGCACCAGTCGCGCCCGGTCTACGGCCTTCAGTTCCATCCGGAAGTCTCGCATACCTCATACGGTGCGCTGATGCTGGGCAACTTCCTCGACCGCGTGTGCGCCAGTCCGGCGCCTGGACGATGGAGGCGTTCCTCGAAATGGAGATCGAGCGGATCCGACGCCGCGTTGGGCCGACCGACCGTGTCGTCTGCGGGGTTTCCGGTGGAGTCGACTCGTCCGTGACGGCCGCTCTGCTGGCCCGCGCGCTGGGCCCCGGGTCGTCTGTATCTTCGTCGACAACGGACTGTTACGAGCCGGCGAGCGCGCCGCCGTCGCCGAGACCTTCGGGCGCCACTCAAATGCGGAACTGCGCGTTGTCGATGCCTCGGCCTGCTTTCTCGATGCCCTGACCGGCGTGGCCGACCCACAGGAGAAGCGGATCCGGATCGGCCACACCTTCATCGACGTGTTCAAGCAGGAAGCGAAGTCGATCCCCGGCGCCCGGTTCCTGGCTCAGGGCACGCTCTACCCCGACGTCATCGAGAGCGGTGGCGATCCCTACGGCCCGGCCGCTACGATCAAGTACCACCACAACGTCGGTGGCCTGCCCACCGAACTGGGCTTCGAACTTGTCGAGCCCCTGCGCGACCTGTTCAAGGACGAGGTTCGCCGGCTCGGCCTGGAACTGGGTTTGCCCGAGGAGATGGTCTGGCGGCACCCCTTCCCCGGCCCGGGACTTGCCGTGAGATGCCTGGGGCCCGTCAGCCGCGAGCGGCTCGATGTCCTTCGCGAAGCCGACATCATCTTTCTCGACGAACTCCGGGCCGCTGGTCTGGAACGACGGATTGGCCAGGCCTTCGCCGTGTTGCTGCCGATCCAATCGGTCGGCGTCATGGGCGATAGTCGCACCTACGAGAATGTTGTGGCCTTGCGTGCCGTCGAGACGGATGACTTCATGACCGCCGACTGGTCGCGAATCCCCCATGACATTCTGGCCCGCGCGTCGATCCGGATCATCAACGCCGTCAAAGGAGTAAACCGGGTCGTCTATGACATCACCAGCAAGCCGCCGGGGACGATCGAATGGGAGTAAGCGTCGGGAGAACCCGGATCTCCCTACGAACTCGTCGCAGTAGAAAAATACAGTCCGGCCTTACCGATGGTCCATAACCACCATTCATCATTGGGGGCCGCGCCCTGCTCGCGACCAAAATGGGCGACTGGGACGACCGTATCGATCAACTTGAGCAAGCCAACCGCGACCTGGCCGAGCGTCTCGAATGCTCTAATACTACTCCGTTACGATGGCGATCTCGATTTGCATGATTGTGTGACATTGAATGACAGAAGCCCCTATATCTCTCGGGTTTGCGACAAATCACCTGAATGCAAGATCGGGATTGTCTCATTCGGCATTTCCTTGAGTTGACAGTTGTTGCGTCAACTGGGGCGGCTCGGTATGTAGCAACTCCCAGAAGTCGAACGTGGGCCAGTCCAGGCCCAGGGCCTGGTACGGGCAGGCGTCCTTCCGGGGACCGGAGCGGAACGCCCGGCAGTTCCAGTACAGCCGCTTCAGGTCCAGCATCGGCTGCGTCATCCGCCGGTGCCGCGCCTGCTGCATCCGCAACACGCTGTTCATGCACTCCACGGCGCTGCTGGCCCGGACCGTGTCGTTCAGGACCGCCGCCACCCGGTCGTAGGAGGCCCGGGCCTCCGCGTCCAACACGCCGTCACGCCCGACCGCTCGAATCAACCCCGTGTCAGGGGCCGTGGGCTTCACCCGGCGGTGGCGTAGCCACCACCGCCAGGCCATCGCGGTGCGCCACTGGGACCGCGGCTCGGCCGACTCCAGCCGCCGGTGCATCCGGTCCAGGAACGCCAGGCTCCGCGGGTCGGCCAGGGCGTTGCGGACCTTCGCCCAGTCCGGGCCGCTCAGGTCGACCAACGCCGCGGCGATTGCGGCCTCGGCGTGGGAGCGGTCGTTGAGCCGGCCGTCGGGGCCGAACAGGTCCAGCGCCGCGTGGGCCCGCCTCCAGGCTGCTTCGAGCCGATCGGCCTGCGCGAACGCCGCGACCGCTTGGGCCCAGGCGGAGCGGGCGGCCCAGGCCACGCCCCGGGCGTCGAGGCCACGCCGTTTCGCGGAGGCCACCTGCGTGTCGGCGGCCTCCGCCGCTTCCCAGGCCGCCTCGGCCCGCCGCCAGGATCGGGCCAGGACCCGGTGGGCCTCCATCGCGGTGTGGAAGAGGTCCAAGCCGTGCTCCAGGTCCGGGGCCTCGGGGGCCTCGCGGCGGGCCGTAGCCGTGTCCGCGACCGCCCTGGCGATCCCCCGGGCGGCATCGGAGACGGCGAACTCCAGGCGGTCGAACGGCTCCAGTTGCTCGGCCCAGGTCGCGGCCGTACGGTCGGCGGCGTTCTTGCAGAAGACGGCCGTCATGCTCGCCGGCTCGATCCCGACCAGGGTCGGTCGCCCCCCAAAAAGATCTCGTCGAGGGCCAGCGTCCCGACGCGGGCCGCGCAGGCCGGGTCGAGGGCCTCCAGGACCCGCCCGGCCCGCTCCGCCTCCTGCTGGACCCAGCGTCCCAGGGTCGAGTGGTCGGGGACGTCTTCGGCGGGCAAGAGGATACCGAGCAGGTCCTCGACCTGGCGGAGGCTGACGCCCATGGCGAAGGCGGCGGTGGCCAGCTTTCGCTGCTCGGCCTTGCCACAACGGACCAGGTCCTCAGCCCGTCGCTCCAGCCGGCCGATCTCCTCGCGGAGTCGTTGATTCTCGGCGTGGAGTCCGGCCACCGCCGCGTCGCCGGGACCGGAGTCGAGGCGGTGCTGGACCTTGCGGGCGTGCTCGTAGACGGTCTGCCGACTGCAGCCGGCCTGCTCGGCTTGCCGGGTCACGGCTCCGTACGATCCGGAAAAGGCAGCGGCGGCGTTGAGGATCCACGTGCGAACCGGTAGCTTGAACATGGGGGGGCCCTGCGTGATGGTGACAAGCCTTGGTCGGTTGTCATTTCACCACGGAGGGGTCTCTCCCTCTACCGATCTGTCAACTCGCTCGCCGGCCATTCCTGCCGAAACGAGACAGTCCCCCAGTTGGCCATCCGGGGCATGCCGTAAGCTGAACGATCTCAGTGACTTGCGCGATGTAACGGAGTAGTGTTAGGTCGAATTGTCTCATGGCGTCACCGCCTTGCGGTACGGTCATAAGTGGGTCGTGCGGGCTCTGTTCGTCCGCTTCCCGAGAGCGGTGGCCATGCGTCCTTTCCTCCCTGGATCCTTGTGTCTCATGACACGGACGAGCGAACTGAGTGGTAACCGGGCCATTGTGCTGGGTTCGACGATGGGAATTGGCCGGGCCACGGCCCTATCCCTGGCCGATGCCGGGGCCGACGTGATCGTCCACGGACGATCCCAGCATCCGGCGGCCGAGGAGGTCGCCGCGGAATGCCGGCGACGCTCGGGGGGGCGATCCGCGGTCCTGATGGCCGACCTGGCCGATCGCGAGGCCGGTGATCGACTCGTCGCTCACGCCTGGGAACTCTGGGGTGGCCTTGACGCCTGGCTCCACTTCGCCGGCGCTGACACCTTGACCGGCCCGGCCGCCGCGATGGGCTTTGATGACAAGCTCGATCTGCTGATCGACGTAGACGTCGTCGCCACGATGCGTCTCTGCCGTTCGATCGGCACCCGGATGAAAAATCAGGGGGCCGGCTCCATTGTCACGATGGGGTGGGACCAGGCCGAAACGGGGATGGAGGGGGACTCGGGTGAGCTGTTCGCTGCCACCAAGGGGGCCGTCATGGCCTTCACCCGGAGCCTCGCCCTGAGCCTGTCCCCCGAGGTCCGCGTCAATGCCGTCGCACCGGGCTGGATTCGCACCGCGTGGGGAGAAATCGCCTCGGATACCTGGCAGCAACGCGTTCTGCATGAAACGCCTCTCCATCGCTGGGGCACGCCCGAGGACGTGGCCCGAGTCGCACGCTGGCTAATCAGCCCGGACGCGGCGTTTCTCACCGGCCAGATCGTCCGGGTCAATGGCGGCGCCGTGCGTTGAAAGCCAGCCGGCTCGCGACCAGAAACCAGACAGGTTCATCGAGCAATCCGTATAATGGTGGGAGAATCCAACGACGTGAGATCCCCGCCCCGCGAGAACCTCTGAACGGAACTCATGGAACCTGTGATCCGTGATGTCACGAAGATCACCCACACGCTCCGCGACGGAGCGCCGATCGTGCTCCGCCCGGTGGGTCCGGACGATCGTGAGCGGCTGAGGATCGGGTTCTCCCGGCTCTCCGAGACAACCCGCTTCCAGCGCTTCTTCCGAGGGATGAGCCGCCTGAGAGAAGACGACATCACCTACCTGACGCAGATCGATCATGCCAACCATGTCGCCTGGGCAGCCCTTGACCCGACCGACCCGAGCGAGCCCGGTCTCGGACTGGCCCGGTTTATCCGCGATGCGAACGACCCAACAACCGCCGAGGTGGCCTGGGTCGTCCTGGACGCCCACCAGCGGCGGGGAATCGGGACGATCTTGCTGGCGATCTTGCTCATCCGGGCGAAACAGGTCGGCGTGACGTCGCTCCGGGCGATTGTCCGCCCCGATAATGGTCCAGTGCTCGATTGGATGCGAGGCCTGGGGGCCGAGGAATCGGGTGAACCAGGTCTCATCCACGAGTTCCATCTGCCAGTGGGACGGCCGGTTTCTTTCACTCCGGCGGCGCGTGACCTGGAACTGCAACGACGTGAGCTTCTCGATCGAGTTTGGGGCGAGTCGGATCGTGAGGGTCGAGACGTCGAGTGAACGAGGTCCGAGGTGAGTCGAGACGACGCTGAGATCCCGCGCATTCTCTTTGTCACCGGTCGGCTGGCCGAACCCGCGTTGCGCCGCGTGCTCGCCGAGCTTGCCCTTCAAGCGGCATTCGTGCCGGAGGTGGCCGTGATGCCGATCTCGGTCGCCGCGCTGATGCCGCCACGCTGGATTGCCCGCCATCTGGAAGTGCCGGACGGCATTGATCGCGTCATTCTACCAGGCCATTGCCGGGGTGATCTCAGCCAGGTTATCGAGAAGTCTGGAGGGCTACCGGTCGAGCTGGGGCCGGAAGACCTCCACGATCTGCCTCGCCACTTTGGGCGCGCCGACGTCCGGCTGGCGGGTTACGGCGCGTTCGACATCGAGATCCTCGCCGAGATCAATCACGCCCCTCGCCTCACCCCAGCTGTGATCCTTCAGCAAGCCAACGACTTTCGTGAGCAGGGTGCCGACGTCATCGACTTGGGTTGCGACCCAAGTGGTCCCTGGTTGGAAGTCGGCAACGTCGTCCGGGCGCTTTGTGACGAAGGGCATCGTGTCTCGATCGATAGCTTCGACCCATCAGAGGTCCAGGCAGCCGTCGCTGCCGGAGCGGAACTGGTCCTGAGCGTCAACGGATCCAACCGCGAGGCCGCCCTCGATTGGGGGGCTGAGGTCGTCGCGATTCCCGATCAGCCCGGCACGCTCGATGGACTGGACGTGACCATCGAGTTTCTTACGTCGCGAGGCGTCCCACACCGTCTCGATCCCATCGTGGAACCGATCGGTTTCGGCTTCGCGGCGTCGCTCGGCCGTTTCCTCGAAACACGCCGGCGCTATCCGGATTCCGCCTTGCTGATGGGCGTCGGCAACCTCACCGAACTGACCGACGTCGACTCCGCCGGTATCAACGTTTTGCTAGCCGGGTTCTGCCAGGAGGTCGGTGTGCGTAGCGTTCTGACGACCGCGGTGATCAACTGGGCCCTCTCCTCGGTGCGCGAGCTCGACCTGGGTCGCCGACTTTGCCACCACGCCGTGACTCACAAGACCTTGCCGAAGCATGTCGAGCCTCGTCTTCTCACGCTCCGAGACCCGAAAGTTTCCCGTATGGGCACTGAGGAACTGGCCGAACTGCAGCGTCGGATCAAAGACCCGAACTGGCGGCTCTTCGCGGAGGATGGCACGCTCTACGCCCTGAACAACACGCACTTTCTCAGCGATACGGACCCCTTCGCCCTCTTTGATCGGATGGGCGTGCATGACCCGTCTCACGCTTTCTACCTGGGTCATGAATTGACGAAAGCCAGGACCGCGTTGACACTGAGCAAGGCCTACCGCCAGGACCAGGCACTAGAATGGGGGTTCCTGACCGAGCCCGAAATCAGCCGACGCGACCGAAAGTCTGTCGGGCGCGAGGCGACTCGACACGATGACGCCTCGAACATTTGAGACATGACTCCTTGAACGAACCTTGACCGTGCCAGGGCAACCCCGTGATCCTCGAAGGTCTGGTCACCACTCTCGATCAATCAGGCAGGTTGAACGTGGCCCCAATGGGACCACGTGTCGCACCCGACGGTTCGCTGAACCGCTTTACTCTGCATCCTTACAAGACATCGACGACCTATCGCAACCTGAAGGCCACCGGGGAAGGCATTCTCCACGTGACCGACGATGTCGAGTTGCTTGCCCGTGCGGCAATCGGATCGTTGAGTCAGCACGATGTCCTCACCCGTCCTGCGAAGGTGGTCCAAGGTTGCATCTTGCGCGATGCGTGCCGTTACAGTGAATTCCAGGTGATCGAACTCGACGACTCCGACGAGCGCACCACAATCACTGTGGACGCGGTAGCTTCGGAGTCACTGCGCGATTTCTTCGGCCTGAACCGAGCCAAGCATGCGGTCGTCGAGGCGGCCATCCTGGCAACCCGAACGGCATTCCTGCCACTCGAGGAAATCCTGATAGAATTCCGCAAGCTCGCCATTCTTGTCGAGAAAACCGGTGGTCCTGCCGAACATGCCGCGTTCAACCTGCTCCAAGACCACGTCAGGGCAGCGAGCCCGATTGGCAGAGAGGACTTCGAAGTTCCGTGATTCCGTGTGCTGGAGCGATCAACAAAATGATTTAAATAATTAATATATATATAAAATATATTCGATTAAACCGTTGGAACAAACGGTTCTCGTCTGCGGGATTCGACGATCAGAATTGTGCGTTGAGACTTTCCGCCTAGATCCTCGGTGTTTTCCATGACCCGCGTGCAGATCACGACCCCGAGTCGACTTCACTTCGGCCTGCTGGCACGAGGTCCTGAGATGCCTCGCCAATTTGGCGGGGTCGGTCTCATGATCGAGCAACCAGGGATCGACCTGATCGTCGAGCGTTCCACAAGGTGGCAGGCGCAAGGCCCACTCTCCGAACGAGCGCTTGGAGTGGCACGCGATGTCATCCGGAAACTCGATCAGACAGGTTTCGAGTCGAGGCCAGTGCGGATCGTCGTCCGGCAGGCGCCGCCAGAGCATGTTGGGCTGGGGACAGGAACGCAGCTCAGCCTGGCTCTCGCACTGGCCATTGCGACACTCGATGGGAAGCCGGACCTTGATATCGCAAGCCTGGCTGAATTATCGGGGCGCGGGCAGCGTTCGGGAATCGGGACCCATGGGTTTCACGAAGGGGGCTTGATCGTCGATGGCGGACACGCGACCCGCGGTGACTCTCGTCTTCCCCCTCGCCTTGTGAGGCTCAGCCTGCCGGAGAACTGGTACGTCCTGATCGCCATTCCTCCAAGCAGACCCGGTCTTCACGGTGCCCCCGAGTCACAGGCGTTCGAGTACTTACCTCCGATTCCTGAAACAGTGACGGATCGCCTGTGCCGGCTATTGCTTCTCGGCCTGTTGCCGGCAGTCGTTGAGGATGACATCACGATTTTTGGGCAGGCCCTCTCCGAACTTCAGTATCACGTCGGGGAGGTATTTGCTCCGGCTCAGGGAGGAGTCTACGCGAGCCCGGAAGTCGCGGAACTCTCGAAGGTCCTTCAACGCGAGGGTTTGTACGGTGTCGGCCAGAGTTCCTGGGGACCGGCACTCTACGGCTTCAACAACGACTCGGAAAAAACACGATCAAGGCTCCGGGATCGCATCGTCGAGAGTTCCGGGTTACCGCGAGATGCCGTGTTCTGGACACGGCCCTCGCAGGCAGGGGCAAAGGCACAACTGGAAACGGATTCTAGATAATCGAGCACTTGACGGAACATGTTCAGAAGTACAATAAAGATCAATAAAAAAACGCCCCCGCGAGCCGATCAGGCACGCGGAGGCGTTGTTACTGGACCCGGCGATGACCGACTTTCGCGCTTGTGGCACTATCATGGGCCCGACGGGCTTAACGGCCGTGTTCGAGATGGGAACGGGTGTGGCCCCGCCGGTATGGTCGCCGGGAAACCAACCGAGAGGCCTGTTCGACCTCAGCGGCTGGAATTCGGTTGTCTACCACACGAAGAGGGTGAGTCGTGGACAAAAAACTTCACTTAGCCCTCTGAATCCAGAGTGAGCCGTTTTTAAAGAACCTATCACGACGTCGAGGAACATCGTCCTCGGCGTCGGGTCGGGGTGGTCAAGCCGCTTGGCTGTTAGGACCGGTCGGCTGCGACGGTTGCCCGCCGTGCACGTCCGGCCTATCGACCTGGTGATCTTCCAGGAGCCTTCGCAGCGAGTCGCTGCTGGAAGCCTGATCTCGGAGCGGGCTTCGCGCTTAGATGCTTTCAGCGCTTATCCGATCCCGACCTGGCTACCCGGCGATGCCGCTAGCGCGACAGCCGGTACACCAGAGGTCGGTCCTCCCCAATCCTCTCGTACTAGGGGAGACCCTCCTCAAGCTTCCTCCGCCCGCGGCAGATAGGGACCGACCTGTCTCACGACGGTCTGAACCCAGCTCGCGTACCGCTTTCATCGGCGAACAGCCGAACCCTTGGGACCTTCTCCAGCCCCAGGATGCGATGAGCCGACATCGAGGTGCCAAACCTCCCCGCCGCTAGGGACGCTCGGGGGAGATCAGCCTGTTATCCCCGGAGTACCTTTTATCCGTTGAGCGACGGCCCTTCCATCCGGCACCGCCGGATCACTAACGCCGACTTTCGTCCCAGCTCGACCGATGGGTCTCGCTGTCAGGCGCCCTTATACGTTTGCGCTCGTGTTGCCCGATTGCCGACCGGGCCGAGGGCACCGTTGCGCTCCTCCGTTACGCTTTAGGAGGAGACCGCCCCAGTCAAACTGCCCGATGAGCACGGTCCCGACCCGGGCTTCGGATCGGTGAGGCACGACGACAATTCAGGCTGGTATTTCACCGTTGGCTCCCCCCGGACTGGCGTCCGGGGATCGCAGCCTCCCAGCTATCCTACACAGAAGTGTCGTCGGGCCAGTGCCAACCTGCAGTAAAGGTTCACGGGGTCTTTCCGTCTGACCGCGGGTACGTGGCATCTTCACCACGGCTACAGTTTCACCGGGTCCCTCGTGGAGACAGTGCTCCGGTCGTTACGCCATTCATGCAGGTCGGAACTTACCCGACAAGGAATTTCGCTACCTTAGGACCGTCATAGTTACGGCCGCCGTTTATCGGGGCTTCGGTCGGCAACTTCCCTTGCGGTAATCGCCTCCCTCAACCTACCGACACCGAGCAGGCGTCAGACTCTATACGTCCTCTTGCGAGTTGGCAGAGTCCTGTGTTTTTGGTAAACAGTCGCCGGAGCCGATTCACTGCGGCTCACTTGCGTGAGCACCCCTTGTACCGAGGGTACGGGGTCATTTTGCCGAGTTCCTTCACGAGGGTTCTCCCGAACGCCTGCGGATGCTCGCCTCGCCCACCTGTGTCGGTTTGCGGTACGGGCCGATGGATTGTCCGGACAGGGTTTTTCGTGGCCGGGGCTGCGTCGGACTTCCGGATCGAAGTGCCGTCGCCCTCGCGGGACGGGGACATCTAACGCCCCGCTCCGACTCCTCCCGGCGTCGCCTGCCATCAACCTCCCCATCGGGTGCGGGAATATTAACCCGCTGCCCATCGGCTACGCCTTTCGGCCTCACCTTAGGTCCCGACTGACCCTGGGCGGATTGACCTTCCCCAGGAAACCTCGGGCTTGCGGCGGACAGGCTTCCCACCTGTCTTATCGTTACTCGTTCCGGCATACGCACTCGCGGACGCTCCACGAGACCTTGCCGATCTCGCTTCGAGGCGGTCCGCGACGCTCCCCTACCAGTTGCTCGCCAAAAGCAAGCAAATCCGCGACTGCGGCGCGACGCTTAGTCCCCGTCATTTTCGGCGCGGGATGGCTCGACCGGTAAGCTGTTACGCACTTTTGAAATGGTGGCTGCTTCTAAGCCAACATCCCGGCTGTCTCGGCGATCCCACTTCCTTTGCCACTGAGCGTCGACTTGGGGGCCTTGGTCGGCGGTCTGGGCTGTTTCCCTCTGCGCACTGGAGCTTATCCCCCAGGCACTGACTCCCGGACTCTGGCCCACGCGGTATTCGGAGTTGGGTTCCGGCGGGTACCCTTGGGAGGCCCCGACCGAATTCCGTCGCTCTACCCCCGCGGGGGAACATCCGAGGCTGGCCCTAAAGCCATTTCGGGGAGAACGAGCTATCTCCAGGTTTGATGAGACTTTCACTCCTCCCCACGGGTCCTCCCCCAGATTTTCAACTCTGGTGGGTTCGGTCCTCCACGGCCTGTTACGGCCGCTTCAACCTGCCCATGGGTAGGTCACCTGGTTTCGCGTCTATCGCGCCCGACAAGACGCCCTGTTCGGACTCGCTTTCGCTGGGGCTCCCCCCCTGAAGGGGTTAACCGGGCCGGGCACGATAACTCGCCGGATCATTATGCAAAAGGCACGCGGTCAGGCACGAGGCCAAGGCCTCGGCCCTCCCACCGCTCGTAGGCACGGGGTTTCAGGTTCAGTGTCCTCCCCTTGTCGGGGTTCTTCCCACCGTTCGGTCGCCCTACTGGCTTCGCTATCGGTCGCCATCGAGTACTTAGCCTTGCGGGATGGTCCCCGCCGATTCAGGCCGGGTTTCACGTGCCCGACCCTACTCGGGTACCGGCCCAGGCCCGTCGCGTCGTCGCCTACGGGACTCTCACCCGCTCTGGTGCCGCATTCCAGACGGCTTCGGCTGACGCTCCAGGTCCTGCGCGACCGGCCCCACGACCCCGCCGGGTGACCCCGGCGGTTTAGGCTGGTCCCCGTTCGCTCGCCGCTACTGAGGGAGTCGCGGTTGCTTTCTTCTCCTCCGGGTACTGAGATGTTTCAGTTCCCCGGGTCTTCGCCGGGCATCGTGGGATCGACGCGCGTTTGGCCGCTCCCCCACGCTTCTCGCAGCCTGCCACGCCCGGTCAACATGCTGATGGCGCCGAGGCATCCCCCCCGTGCCCTTAGGGGCTTGACCACGCCGACCCGACGTCGCTGACGACGACGATAATCGACGCGTTCGAGGCTCCCAAAAACAAAGCATCACTCTGAATCAATCAGAATGGCGTTCGTGAAGATTTCTAATGCCACGATCACACTATTACGTGTGGTATGACAGCCGAATTGACAGAGAACAAACTGAGAACTCAAACCCATTTCGAAGGCGAAGCGCCCACGGAACGAAAGCTAGTCCTCTTCTCGGCCACTGGCCGGGGGCCGAGGCAGACATTACGGACTGCCCCAGCCTGCGCCCAGGGAGCGAAGGTCGGTCGATCGTTGGATGAACCCACGGGGGAAGCGAGCGTGATACTGGCAAGGTGAGACGGGCCGATGTCACCTCGCGGCCCAAAGGCCGCGGGCACTTCAAGGAAATCCTTGAAAGGAGGTGATCCAACCGCAGGTTCCCCTACGGTTACCTTGTTACGACTTAGTCCCCATCAGGAGTTTCACCTTCGGCGCCTGCCCTCGCGGGCAACAGCGACTTCGGGTGCCCCCCCCTTTGGTGGCTTGACGGGCGGTGTGTACAAGGCTCAGGTACCCATTCACCGCGGCAGTGCTGATCCGCGATTACTAGCGATTCCAACTTCACGCGGGCGGGTTGCAGCCCGCGATCCGAACTGGGGACCGGTTTTTGCGATTGGCTCCACCTTGCGGTCTTGCAACGCTCTGTCCGGCCCATTGTAGCACGTGTGCAGCCCCGGGCATAAGGGCCATGATGACTTGACGTCGTCCCCGCCTTCCTCCGGCTTAACGCCGGCGGTCCCCCTAGAGTGCCCGTCATGACACGCTGGCAACTAGGGGCAAGGGTTTCGCTCGTTACGGGACTTAACCCAACACCTCGCGGCACGAGCTGACGACAGCCATGCAGCACCTGTGCACGTTCCACCCGAAGGCGTCACCGACGTTTCCGCCGGCTAATCCGTGCATGTCAAGCCCGGGATAAGGTTCTTCGCGTAGCCTCGAATTAAGCCACATGCTCCACCGCTTGTGTGAGCCCCCGTCAATTCCTTTGAGTTTCAGCCTTGCGACCATACTCCCCAGGCGGGGCACTTGACGCTTTCGCTACGATCGCGCACCCATCGGCGAGCACACGATCCAGTGCCCATGGTTTACGGCCAGGACTACCGGGGTATCTAATCCCGTTCGCTCCCCTGGCTTTCGCGCCTCAGCGTCAGTCGAAGTCCAGGACCCTGCTTTCGCCGTCGGCGTTCCTCCCGATCTCAACGCATTTCACCGCTCCACCGGGAGTTCCGGGTCCCCCTCCTCCACTCCAGACCGCCCGTTTCGGTGCCCCTTCCCCGGTTGAGCCGGGGGCTTTCAGCAACCGACGCGACGGTCCGCCTACGCGCGCTTTAAGCCCAGTAATTCCGAATAACGTTCGCACGGTTCGTCTTACCGCGGCTGCTGGCACGAACTTAGCCCGTGCTTCCTCCAGGGATCACTCACGGCCCGCTCTGCACGGCCCCTTGTTCCCCCTCGACAGGAGTTTACAACCCGAAGGCCTTCGTCCTCCACGCGGCGTCGCTCGGTCAGGCTTGCGCCCATTGCCGAAGATTCTCGACTGCAGCCACCCGTAGGTGTCTGGGCAGTGTCTCAGTCCCAGTGTGCCGGGCCACGCTCGCACGCCCGGTAGGCGTCAACGCCTTGGTGGGCCGTGACCCCACCAACTAGCTGATACCACGACGGCCCGTCCCAGGGCGGAATCGCACCCTTTGGCCCGAGCGAGAGGCCTCGCTCCGGCGTCGCTGGCTATTAGCCGCGGTTTCCCGCGGTTATGGCCATCCCCAGGGTAGGTTGCCGTCGCCTTACTCACCCTTCCGCCACGTCTCTTGCGAGACGTCCGACTTGCATGCCTAATCCACGCCGCCAACGTTCATTCTGAGCCAGGATCAAACCCTTCGAAAAAAGGCGAGGTCCGTCCCGAAGGACCGACCTCGGTCCTCATCCCGTACAGGTTGAGGAAATCTGGCAGGTCATGCACATCAAATTAAATCAATGTGCTGCTGAAACCGTCTCGGTGACCTGATCCCGAAAGACCAAGCCGATCTTGACAGGCTCACGCTCACTTCCCTCAAGGGCTCATTCAACGATCAACCGAATTGTCAAAGAAGATCGCTCGGGTTTGCCGAGCGGGAGGCCAATGATACCGACCCTTTCGGGCGGTTGCAAGTGTTTTTTGCCGGGTTTCGCCGATCGTTTCGATCAACGTCTGTTCCGGCTTTAACCTCGCGTTTTCACTGGCAGAACGGAGATTATTCCAGGTGGTTCTCCAAAGATCAAGAGGGCATCGCCAAACTTTCAGAATGGCTCATCCGGGATTCCGGGCGGCTACTTGACCAGGAGGCTGATCAGAGCCTCCAGTAGAGCCTTGCCCCGCTTTCGGACGTTGTGAACGAACTCGAAGAAGCCGAGATAGATCGGCAACTTCTCCTGCGAGACTCCCCGGTGGGGGCGCAGCCACGACCGGAGCAGCGACCAGAATTCCTCGATCGTGTTGACATGCACCTCGCAGAAACCATCGCCATCCTCATCGCGGGCGAACTCCCCAGCGGCATGACACACCGTCCGATGGCCGTAGCCCCACCTGGGCAGCCGGGCGTAGATGTCATACTCATCGGTATACACGACGGTCCCGGGAGCAATGGTCGCGCGAATCAGCGGGCCGATCGTGATCTGTTTCACATTCTCCAGCATCCGGATGACCACCGTCCCGGCACGTTGAATCATCCCGAAGATGGGCGGCTTCTCCTTGGCCAAGGTCCCGCGCCCTCGCTCTCCCTTCAACCGCCGACGGCGGGGGGGCCTCCCTTTTTTTCTAGGGCGGCAAAGCCCGGTTGATTGAGGGCCGCGAATTCGTTACTCCTTGAGCGATCCCCGCTTCGAGGAGCTACCCCCATGCCGCGACGGAGTGCCCGACCCGCGCCCGAACGGACCCTGGATCTGGCCACGACCACCCGGGATTGTCCCGCCTGCGGCCGGCGGCTCTGGGCCGCCAACAAGCCGCAGCGGACCGTCGTCACCCTGGAGGGCCTCGTCCGGCTCCGACTCCAGGTCCGCAGTTGCCGCAACCCGGAGTGCTCGCGCCATCGCGTCTGCCTCCGACCCGAGCAGGAGGGGCGCTACGCCCTGCCGCAGCATGAGTTCGGGCTCGACGTCGTCGCCCTGGTGGGTGTCCTCCGCCATGCCGAGCATCGTAGCATCCCGGAGATCCATGCCGAGTTGGTCCGGCGCGGCGTGCCGATCTGCCCGCGGAGCGTCGGCAATCTCCTGGATCGGTACGACGAGCTGCTCGCCTTGTCGTGCTCGGACGTCAATCGCCTGAAAGCCGTCACGGCGAAGGCCGGGCGGGTGGTCCTCGCCATCGACGGCCTCCAGCCCGACGTCGGCCACGAGGTCCTCTGGGTCATCCGCGACGTGCTCAGCGGCGAGGTCCTTCTGGCCCGCAGCCTCCTCTCGTCATGCCAGGCCGACCTGGCGAAGCTCCTGCGCGAGGTCGCGGGCGCCCTTCCGGTGCCGATCGCCGGGGTCGTCTCCGACGGCCAGACGTCGATCCGCAAGGCGGTCGCCGAGGCCCTCAAGGGTGTGTCTCATCAACTCTGCCACTTCCATTATCTTCGAGAAGCCGCCACGCCGGTCTACGAGGCCGACCGCCACGCCAAGGTCCAGCTCAAGAAGAAGGTGCGCGGCATCCGGCCGATCGAGCGGACAGTCGAGGGCCGCGACGACCCCGAGGCCGACACGATCCGGGGCTACTGCGCGGCGGTCCGCTCGGCTCTGACCGACGACGGCCGCCCGCCGCTGGAGGCGTCGGGGTTGAAGCTGGCCGACCGGCTGGCGAAGGTCGCCGGGAGCCTGGGCCGGGTGGCCGTAAAAAGGGGCTCCCGAAGGAGCTGACGCGGCTCCGCGCGGTGCTCGCCAGGGGCCTGGAGGCGACCGAGGCGTCGTGGCCGGAGATCCGGACGGCGTTTGGCTGGGTCCGGCGACTGGCCGCGGTCCTGGCCAACAAGAAGGGCCTGGATGCCGCGACGGTGCGGCGACGCTACCGCGGGGTGATCGCGGCGTTGGCCCGGCATCGGGGGGAGTTGGGCGCGCTGACCGAGGCGTTCGACCATTTCCGGAAGGTGACGCGGAGCTACTGGGCGGGGCTGTTCTGGTGCTACGGCGTGGCCGACCTGCCGCGGACGAACAACGACCTGGAGCAGTTCTTCGGCTCGTATCGCTACCACGAGCGGCGGTGCAGCGGCCGCAAGGTGGCCTGTCCGGGGACGGTGGTGCGGGGCTCGGTGCGGCTGGTGGCGGCCTCCGCGACGCGGTTAAGGCCGATCGAGGTGGCCGAACTGGTGCCATCGGACCTATCGAGTTGGCGAGAACTCCGTGGCCGCCTGGAGCGGCGGCAGGCGGTTCGGACGCTGGGCCGCCGCTTCCGCCAGGACCCCGCGGCCTACCTCCGATCGCTTGAGGACTCCTTCATCAATCAGGCTTTGCCGCCCTAGTTTTTTTTCACCGCCTCGGGATGGCCCTTATGTCCTGCCACCACATAGACTTCGTCGCATTCGACCTCGCCGCTGAGGACCTCCGCGGGCTTGCGTTCGACGATCCCTTCTCGGAGTCGGGTCGCCATCACCTGGGCGTCGTCGGGGTCGAGGTCTAATTCATGACCGATCTGTTCATTGGAGAGATTCAGTCCCATGAAATAGAGGCAGAGGATCCAGACCCGCAACGGCTGGTGATGGCCGGCGAAGATGGTCCCGGTCAAGTCGTCGAAGTGTTTCTGACAGGCTTGGCAGTGGTAGCGTTGACGCTCAGGTTGGGTCGTGTCGTGACCGTGTTTGGTGATCCGCGAGGAGTCACAATGGGGACAGGTGACGCCCTGAGGCCACCGCAACTCGCGGACGGTCTCGAAGCACTTCAGGTCATCGATGAGCTTCTGGATGTTGACCAC
Organism: uncultured Isosphaeraceae bacterium; assembly: GCA_963779675.1. Taxonomy (GTDB): domain Bacteria; phylum Planctomycetota; class Planctomycetia; order Isosphaerales; family Isosphaeraceae; genus CAVZZM01. Next base: position 52,157 of record CAVZZM010000002.1, on the reverse strand, counting down.
CGTCCGTGACCTCGCGATCCTGGCGAATGGCTGCATCCATGAGCCAAGATAAGATGTGGGCGAAGATGGATCATACGCCCTGAGTCATCATCCGGATAGAACCGCCCGGAATCCCGGATGAGCCCTGCCTGAACTTCCGTCGCCTATTGAACGGGGCATCTCCTTGGCGGAATCTGATGGGTACTTCACTCCCCATCCGGCTCCGCATCAGGAGATGCCCCATGCGGCAAGCTACCCTCATCTGGTCGCTCTGGCAACGACTGCTCCTACCCTTCGTTTCCGCATTCACCCGGCCCGGTCATCGCCGCTTCGTCGAATGGGTCACCGCCTTGGTCCTCAACGTCGAGGAGCACACCATCACCCAGTCGGTCGTCGCCATCGAGCGTACCGCCGATTGGAAGGCGATGGAATCCTTCGCCGAGTACGGGGCCTGGAAGCCCGGATTACTGACCCGCACCCTCACTCAACTCATCGACAAGGAACCCGGGCGACTCTGGCATGGTTACCGTGTCTCGGCCCTCGACGACACCAAGGTCCACCGCTCAGGCGAGCATGTCTGGGGCACCTGCACCTTCCACGAGTACACCGCACGCTGCCCCAACCGGGCCACCACCGTCCGGGCTCACAACTGGGTCGCCCTCGGGGCCTTGCTCAAGAACGACGGCCAGCCCGCCTGGTATCTGCCCGTTTCGGGTCGGCTCTACTTCCGCAAGTCGCAACTGCCCGAGCGTCCCAAGACCCCGGGAAGCACCGAGCCGTTCCGGACCAAGTGCGAATTGGCCGTGGGACTACTCCGGGAGCAGGCCGGGATCGTCAAGGGTCCCCATCTGGGCGTCTTCGACGGCGGATACGCCCTGAAGACTGTGGTCCGCCCCCTGGTCATGCCCGAGGATGGCTCGCCCCGGGTCGAGATCCTCACCCGATTGCGGCACGATGCCCGGCTGTACGCTCTGCCGCCGACCCAACGCAGGGAGGGGCAGCGGGGCCCGATGCCGAAGTGGGGCAAGAAGCTGTCGCCGCCCCGCCAGGGTGGCCGGTGGCCGGGGCCCTGGCAGAAGGGCGAGGCGTTCCTCTATGGCCGGATGCGAACGGTCCGCTGGAAGGAGGTGGTGTGCCTCTGGCGAGTGCTCGGCCATGACGTGACGGTCAAGGCAGTGGTGGCCGAGGTCGAGGGGTACAAGAAGCGATTCACGGTGGTGACCTCGGCGGTGGGCCTGACCGGGTTGCAGGCGGTGGAGCTGTTCGCCGCCCGGTTCCGCCAGGAGGACGGGTTCCGGGACCTGAAGCAGCGATTGGGCTGGGAGGAATGTCGGGCGTGGACCAAGGCCCCGATCGAGCGGACGACGCAGGTGCAGTGGATGGCAATGAGCCTGCTGCGGCTGTTGCAATTCCAGCTGGATGCCGAGGGGAGTACGGATTGGTGGACGGCTCCCCCCTGGAACAAGAAGAAGGACCGCCCGAGCGTGCTGGACGTGGAGCGACTGCTGAGGCGTCACCGCCCGGAGATCCAGCGTCACCTGTCGGCGTGGCTGGGAGATGAGGAGGAAGCGGCATGAGGCAGGGGTAGGACCAGGGTTCGGTGATCAATCCGCCCGCCGCATGCCGTGCGATGGCGAGTTTGTAGGGTCTCGGGAGCCGCCTCATGGTGCCGGAGGGACGGAGACGCTACGCCCGATCCGGGAGAAGAGGCAGGATTTCAGGGAAACTACTGTTTAGAAGCGCGTGAAGAGGTGCTTGAACACGGCGGTTTCCACGGCCGCCCCGAGGCGTTCGGGCTGCTCGAGCAGGCGCCGGCCGAGGAGGAGCACCGCCCCGGGGAGCGCTGCGTCGGCGAGGTACACCTTGTCTCGCCCCCTCAAGACCTCCTTGCCGTAGCCGAACGGTTTCAAGCGGTAGACCAGGTGCGTCGACTCGAAGAGGTCGAGGAAATTCGACACCGTCTGCTTGTTCACGCCGTCGAGCTGACGCGAGATGGTGGCGAGATCGAGGATCCCCCCGTCGTGGTAGCACAGGTAGAGGAAGAGCTTCTCGACCTCGAGCACCCTCCTGACCCCGTAGAGCGCCGTCATGTCGCGTTTCAGGACCTTGTCGACGATGTCCTCGCGGAGGAGGCGCTGGCACCGGCTGATGTCGTTGGCGAGCGCCGGCTCGGGAAACCCGCCGCGGAGCAGGTACTCGTGGAAGTGGACGGTGAGCTCGCGGGCGGCCGGGGTCACGCGCGCGAAGTCCGCGGGGGACCAGTCGAAGAGCGTCCTGAGCGATCCCACCTCGGGGAGCTTCGGGACCTCGACGTGGCGGAGCCGAAGGTACTCGCCGAAGGAGAGCGTGGCGAGCGGGATGGTCTCCCAGCGCCCCACCCCGGACTCCGTCGATGCACTCTTGAGCGGGCTCGCCGAGCCCGTGACGGCGATGCGGTTCTGGCGGCGGAAGTCGACCTGGTGCTTGAGCCAGGTCTGCCAGTCGGGGACGAACTGGATCTCGTCCAGGAACAGGAGCCGGGGCCGGTCCGGGTCGGGCGGGAAGAGCGAGTCCCACGCCTCGAGCGTCTTCTGGAGCCCGGCGAGCTTCAAGATCGGGTGGTCGAACGTGGCGTAGAGGATGTTCTGGCGCGGGTAGCCTTCGCGGACCAGCCGGCGGATGGCCTGCCGGTAGAGGGTCGTCTTCCCGGTCTGCCGTGCGCCGGTGAGGAGGAGCGACCGGGCCGATTCCCTGGACTGGACCCACTCCCACACCGGTCGCGAGGCCGACCGCTCCCAGTCGGGGAGGTCCCCGAGCGGCTGGCCCGACCATCAGGGGTTGAACTCCTGAAGGACGGCGAAGAGCTCGTTTTGCGGGATCTCCATCTTATCTCTCGCGTTTAAGCCTAGTATAGTAGGCTTGTAATGGACTTTTTGTCAATCTGCACTGCCGCCGAGGGGGAACTGATCAGAGGACACGACTATCGGCGGGAGCAGTCGGGAGTTTCTCGGTGGTGCTCGTCTGGGCTAGGTGAGGTTCGGGCTGGCACATTCCGCGGCGACGAGGAGCGGGTCGCTTCGCCGACCCGGCCGGGCTTGGCGCACCGCGTGTAGAGGTCATAAGTCGCGTCTTCCCCGAATCCCCTTTCGTGGGCAGGGGGAGACGCGAACACTTCGGGCGACCCGCGATCAGTAGCCCATCGTGGGTCCGTGGTCCTGCCTCCTCTCCTGCTGCCGCTTGAGCTGCCGCCGCTCGTGGGCCTCACGCTCATAGCCTGTCATGTAGCGGAGCCGCACCGCTCGGAGCTGCCGCCGGGCATCCTGCTCGGCGTCGTCAAGCGTCTCGGTGACGTGGCGGTTCGCGGAGGATCCGATGCTGTAACCGTGGACCGGCCTCGGCTCCTGCTTCGCTCGCTCGGTCTCGCGTTCGATGTGGCCGTCGAGCGTGGCCGCCACCTTCTGCGTCGCGAGCGCCCTGTACTCCGCCTCGAGCGCCCAATCTTGGCCTCGACGAGGGCAATCTTGGATCGCCGCTCCCACTCCTCCGGCGACGTGTAGAGGTTGGTCTTGGTCTCGACGTCCGGGTACGACACCCCGCAGAACGCGAGTCGCTGGGCACGAAGCCCCTCGATTTCGACAAGGCACACCTTCATCCGCCGCTCGATCTCGGCCAGTCGCTCCGACATGGCGAAAACCTCCTTTGAGTCCAACCTCCAGGGTGAAGACGCAGGAGGAGGTCTACAAGCTTCGGGCGATCAAATCAAAGTCTGCTATCACGGGGCGAGCAGGTGCGTGCCGATGGATTCGGACCCCGACTATCTCACCGTCGGCAGTTTCCAGCCGCGCTCGTGCGCGAATAAACGGAGGACGAGCCCCGCGGCGAATGCCAGCGAGAGGGAGACCGGATTCATCACGTTCGCCCAGTGGAGCACGCAGACGCCCACGCCGAGGAGGAACGCGACGCTCCCGTAGAAGTCCTCGCGGAGCACGAGCGGCACCTCTTTGACGAGCACGTCGCGCACGATGCCGCCGCCTGTCGCCGTCAGGATGGACAGCGTGAGGACGCCGAAGATGTGGAGCCCCTTCTCGATGCCGATCAACGCGCCCGTGATGCCGAACGCCACCAGCCCGACCGCGTCGCTCGCGATGAAGATCCGGTTGCGTTCCACGGAGGCTTTTCGTTGGAGCCGCAGCGCCAGGGCGAGGATCACGGTCCCGGCCGCCAGCCAGAAGGGCTTCGCGCTCTGCATGATCGCCGGCGTCCTGCCGACGAGCAGGTCGCGCACGACCCCGCCGCCATTGGCGGACAGGAACGCCAGGATGAAGACGCCCATCACGTCCAGCTGCTTCCGGGCTCCCGCCATGAATCCCGAGAGCGCGAAGGCGACGCCGCCCACGATCGACGCCGTGGCGTGTACCTGCGAGTAGTAGTAGCCTATGTCCATCGTGGCCTCACATTCCTTCCTAGGCGGCTACTCGCTCCAGCCCGACCCCGGCTCCCACGCGGGCGGAAACGGCTCGCCGCTTGCCGCACGCCCCAGGACCGGCAGCAGAAACCGGCCGAGCCTCCTCACCACCTCCTCGAGCGAGCCCGCCTCGGTGAGCCCGCTCCGGTTCAGGAACGCCGCCCACTGCTTCTGTTTCGAGCCGTCCGTCGCGAACGTGTCGCTCAGGCCCACTGGCGTTCCCGTCGGCAGCTCGGTCCCCCTGCGTGCGAAGGTATTCGCGATCGCATGCCGCAAGACGTCTCCGTCGAAGGGGAACGTCCGGGCGATGACGAGGAGGTCGTAGAAGTCCTTCATGCGGGAGTTCGCGAGCCCGAGCTTCACGAGGGCCTCGAGCTTCTCGGCGACGACGGTCTCCTTGGGATACGCGCGGAGCTCGGGGCTTTCCATCCCGAGCAGCGTCGGGAACTCGACCTCCACGGCCGGCGGCGTGATCGCGTCGCCGAAGCCGACGTCGACCTGGACGTCGGCCCTCGCCTGCCCGAGCGTTGCGATCAGCCTCACCCGCTGGCCGCCGTACTCCTGGTCCTCGCGGATCGGCTCGACCGATACAGATCCCCCGTCGAACCGAAGGCCGTCGTCCGCGACGGCCACGACGCAGAGCTGCCCGAAGATCTCCCGCAGACGCTCGCCTCCCGGGTCGCCGAAGCCGAGGAGGTCCAGGTCGCGCGTCGGCCGGTGGAGCTGGCCGGTCCAGAGGGCAAACAGCATCGCACCTTTCAGCACGAAGTCCGATCGATGCCCCGAGGCCGAGAGCCTGAAGAGCAGCCGCTCGACGGCGTAGCGTGTGAGGAGCTGCTGGAAGTCCTCGCCGCTGACGCGGCTCAGGTTCAGGAGGCGGGCTTTGACGGAGGCCGAGACGTTCTTCTTCGTCATGCGAGCGACTCGAGATACGGCCGCATGACGTTCTCCATCCGGCAGACCTTGGCCGCCTTCCACAGGCCGTCCATCGTGGACTTCCTTTGCTTGTAGCAGTCGCGCAGGGCCTCGAGCGCCACGTCGAGCCCGATCTTGTTCCGGTACTTGAAGCAGTCGGCGACGGTCTTGGCCGGCGAGTACACCCTCACCGCCACCTTCTCGATCCGGTGCTCCTCGATCATCTCGGTCAGGGCCGCACCCGAGAAGCGGACGATCCTGAGCCGGGGTGACTTCACCTTCGGCGTCCACGCCTTGTTCGGGAGGGCGAGCCACACCTCGCGCGGGCTCTGGGTCGTCATCCCGTGGAAGCGGAGGGCCGACAGCAAGCAGACCACGCCGTTCGGGACGAGCTGCTGGGCGGCGGCCAGGCTGTGGTGCTCACCGACATCGGCGTCGGGCGAGGCGTAGAGGCCGCGGGCGACGCGGTCGGCGAGCCCCATCCTGTAGAGGCGGTCCAGGTAATCGGCCGGGATGCCGTGCTCGGCGAGGTCCCTAGGCCGCAGGCTCCCCCGCTCCCGGAGAAGATCCAGGGCGGAATCGATCTTTGGGGGCTCGCCGCTCATTGCAATGAATCCTAGGTAGATGCTGCTGACTACCTAGGTATTATCGCCCGGATCGTCGGATTTATCCAGGGAAATCGTCCGGCCGCGGCTCGTCAGACAAAAGACTGCCCGTGCAAAATCCTTCAACTTTCTTGAGTCTCTAGCACGGCTACCGGGCCTGGAAATGAACTGAACGGGTTGTGTCTTCGTATTCTCCTGTAGGAACCCGCTTACAGGAGGACCGCACCTTGCCCGGCCCCGGAGAATACCGGCCCGATCCCACCGAAGGGATCACCCGCATCGAGGACCTGCCCAGGCCCAGGATCCGCAATCGCAGCCGCAACTTCCGGCGCCGGCCCTGCCCACATTGTGGCCATGGCTCCTATCGCGACCGCGTCTTCCAACGCACCCTCCACGACCTCGGCGATCTCATCTCCGGGCGGCCTTGCGATGTCGTCCTGACCTGTTCGCAGCACTACTGCACAGCCTGTCGCAAGTACTTCAACGCCAACTGTTCCGACCTGGCCGCCCCGGGCGGCCACTACACCGAGCGGGTCGTCGCCCTGGCGATCCGCCTGGTCGTCGAGGATGGCCTGCCCTATCAGGCCGCCAGTTGGGGCCTCTGGCGGGATCACCGCGTCTTCGTCCCCTGGGCCACCGTCCAGAACTGGGTCGAGGCCGGGGGGGAAAAAGGCGGCGCGGCGGATCGACGCCGAGCATCTCGACTGGGCCCTGGCCGACTTCTCGGGCTACATCGCGGCCGACGAACTGTACGACGGTCCGTTCTGCATCCTGTCGATCGTCGATAACCGCACCTTCAAGCGGATCGCCTATCAGGTCCTCCGCCACGCCCCGAAGCAGGACGAGATCGCCGCGTTCTTCCGCCGCTTCCGGGCCGCGTTGGAGACGCGGGGCCTGGCCCTGCGTGGGATCACCACCGACGGCTCGTCGTTGTATCCGGCCCCGATCGCCGCGGTCTTCGGCGACGTGCCCCACCAGATCTGCACGTTCCACGTCGTGCGCGAGCTGACCAGGGCGGTCCTCGGCGCGGTGGCCACGGTCCGCAAGGAACTGGCCGCGACGAAGCCCGTGCTGAAGCGTGGCCGCCCGGGCACGAAGGAGGCTCGGCGGAAAGCCCGACGGAAGAAACGCCTTGACCAGAAGATCGGCGACCTGTTCGAGCACCGTCACCTGTTCGTGCGGCGTCGGCTTACGCCGTCCCAGCGGCGGACCTTGTTGCGAATCAGCCGGGGCCTGCCCCACCTGCGGGCCCTGCGGACGCTGATGGAGGAGGTGTACCGGCTGTTCGACCGGCGATGTCGAACCGACACGGCGCTGGCCAAGCTGGCGCGTTTGCGAGGCCGAATCCGCCGCTTCCGCCGAGTGGGTCGTGCGTTGAAGGCGTTGTTCTCGCCGAACCTGGAGAAGGCGTTGGTGTTCCTGGACGATCGGCTGCTGGGCTCGACGTCGAATGCGGTGGAGGGTGGGAACCGTCGGTATCGCAAGATGCAGACGACGATCTACCGGGTGCGGACCGAAGCGGCAATCCACGGTCGTCTCGCGTTGGACCTGGAACGCGAGTCCCGAGCCCGAGACCGTGAGGAGGCGACCCGAACTCTGCACCGGGCGAGAGCCGGATGAAAGTCTTGAGCCCGGTAGCCGTGCTAAAGACTCCGAGTATTCCGGAGTACCGGAATGCCGGAGTACCCGCTGCTGCGGCCGGTCGCTGTCTCGGCGACTCCGGGATGCACGACGGAAAGCCCCTTGCCCCTTCACCTCCGGAGCTCCGGAGTACCGGAATAGCGAGCGCGTTCATCGACCGCTCATCATTGGAGCAGTCTCCCCCGGAGTTCCGGAGCCCCGGAGTATCGGTCGAGGGGGAGAGCCAGCTTGTCTTCCGGTGTTCCGGAGCTCTCGGGTGCGCACTCCCTGGGAGTCCCCCGGACCTCCGGGGTACTCGGCACGCGAGGTGACGCCGAGTGTCCCGGAGTACCGGGGGAAACCGCTGCGACTCCTCCGGAATACCGGAAGACGCCGGCCGATTTGGGCCAGAAGCGCGCCTTGTGCTCCGGACCTCCGGAGGACTCGGGCGTCCGGACGGGGTCAAGTCGTCCGCCACACCACGAAACAGGGAAGGATCGGCCCCGTCACTTCGCGCGAGAGGCCGTCAGGCGAGCCGTGGCGCCCGTCTTCAGGGCAAGGGTAGGGCTCAGGTCGTCCGGGCGGGCCGAGCGAGCCCAGGGCCGATCCGCGTATGCCCGAAATCCCGGTAACTCGGGTGTTCGAAGGCGAGAGGGGTGGGGACTCTTCCGGTATTCCGGAGGACAGGGGCAGTGCCCAAGCCAACAAGCGGCGGGGGCGGGGAGTGCCCCGGAGCTCCGGGCTACTCGAGGCGCGGCAGGAGCTCGATTAGGGCTTCAGTATCCCGGTGTTCCGGAACTCCGGGGCTGAACACGCAGGCGAGGCAACGTCGAGGCACGGATCGGGTGTGCCGGAGTTCCGGAACGCCGGAGCACACGCGCGGTTCGACCTGACGTGGGGCGTCTCTCCAGTGCCCCGGACCTCCGGAGTACCGGAAGTCTCGCGGGCGTTGCTTCATTTTGTGTCTTGTCCGGGGTTCCGGTGTTCCGGAATACTCCGGGACTCAACGGGTATTTTTTTGACGAACACGTTTTTGCTTATGAGATTCCGGGAAACCCAGGTCATTGTCTTCGCGAATCAGAAGGGAGGTTGCGGCAAGACCTCGAGCACCATCTCCACCGCCGCGGCGTTTGCCTCGCTCGGCTACTCGGCGTGCGTGATCGACACCGACCCGCAATGCAACTCGACCGACAACTTGGGCGTCGACCCCGACGAGACGCTCCGGCAGGGCAAATACACGCTCGCCGACGCCTACCTCTCGAAGGTTCCGTGCTCGCGCATCGCCGTCAGCCCCGAAGGCCGCTTCGACGGGCTGATCTCGGTCGTCCCGGGACACCGGGCACTGTCGTCGGTCTCCGCGCGGCTCGAGAACGAGGTGCTCACGCTCCTCACCGACGAGAACTCGAGCGACCTGGACGGCGAGGACCTGCGGCGTGAGCACCTTATGCGGCTCAAGCGGTCGATCGATAGCTTGCGCGGCCACTACGACGTCGTCCTCATCGACACGCCGCCGAATCTCGACTTCCTCATCGCCGCCGACTGGTACATCGTCCCGGCGTTCCCGAGCGGCTACGACCTGAAAGGCCTTGAGGTCCTGACCCGCACCATCGACAAGGTGAGGAAGCAGTACAACCCGAAGCTCAACCTCGCCGGCGTCCTCCTCGGCAACTACGACCGGACGACGTCCCTCGACCGCCAGGTCCACGACCTGCTCAAGCAACGCTTCACGTCGGCGCTGGTGTTTGCCACCACGATCGGCCGGAGCGTCCGCTACCGCGAGGCCACGATGAGTCGCATCACGATCTTCGAGCACCCGGAAGGCAAGGAACAGGCCGCCCAGTACACGGCACTCGTCAAAGAGATGGTGAACCGCGGGGCGAAGGGCGCCTTCGGCGCGACCCTCAATCCGCTCCCGGATGTGAAGACCGTGGAGGCCGTCATCGGCGAGGACGTGGCGGAGGTGGTCAATGGCTAAGTTCAAGCCCGGCATCCCCGACAGCTTCACGACTATGAAGCCGGGGGACTGTCAAGCGGTCGGGGATCGGTTTCTTCGGCAGTGGCTCAACTCCTTCGCTCACGCGGTCGCATCGAGGAACGCCTTCGGATGCACTCGACTATCCGAGGTCACGACCCGACGGTCGGCCTCACTCATCCGATGCGGCCCGCCGCTCATTCGTTAGGTCGCCCTCCTCACGCCGCTCAGGGCGACGTGCTCCGGGCAGACAAAGCTTCGAGCTGACGGGCACCGGTCCTCCGGCGGGTCTCGGGCGACGCGGGGGCGTCGCGAAGGGGTCGTGGGATGAATCGTTAATACGTGGACGCGTTCCATCGTTTATGGGCTCGATGGCGGGCAGCCGGCCAGTTGAAGGTCCCAGGGGCGGCCGTCGCGGAGCATCGCCCAGCAACGCACCAGCAGCTTGCGGGCCACCGCCACCAACGCCTGCTTGCGCCGGGTCTTCTGACCGCGACCGATGCGAGCCACCAGCTTCGCCGCCCAGGGGTTGTACCGCAGCATCAGCCAGGACGCCTCCACCAGCACCTTGCGCAGCCGGCCCGGGCCACGCCGCGTGATCCGGCCCCGGCGGTCCATCGCCCCGGACTGGAACTGGCGCGGCACCAGCCCGGCGTAGGCCGAGACCTGGCCGGCCGTGGCGAAGCGGTGCGGGTCGTCGATCGCCGCGACGACCACCTCGGCGGTGCAACGGCCCACGCCGGGGATCGTCCGCAAGAGTTGCACACGTGAGTCGGCCGCGGCGCGTTCCTCCAGCTTGGCGTCGACGCAACGGATCTGTTCGATCAGGGCCTCCAGGGCGGCCAACTCCAGGCCCAGCTCGCCACGCCAGAGTTCGAGCGGCCCGCAGTCGGCCAATGGTCGGGCCCGGGCGGCGATCGCCTTGCGGCCGGCCTCGGTCCAGGCCCGGTGCCCCGGCGGCAGCAACAGGCCCTGCCCCTGGCACAGGGCGCGGATGCGGTTCTGGATCGCGGTCCGGCGACCGATCAGCTTATCGCGATACGAGACGATTTCTCGATATTGGCGGGCCTCCGGTGAGGGGACGTGGACGCTCGGCAGTTCGCCCAGCGCCGCCATGCGGGCCAGTTTCCGGGCGTCGTCGCGGTCGGTCTTGCGCTTGACTTTCCTCCAGCTCCAGGCCTCGGTCATGGTGTTGGCGACGAGGAACTTCAGCCCCAGTTCGCGGCAGAGGTCGGCGAGCCATCCGCTGACGGTGCAGGCCTCGAAGACGACCAGGTCGGGTCGGGTGCGTTGGAGCGCCTTGCTCAAGGCGTCGGGATCGGTGGGGATGGTCGAATACGCAACCTCCGTGGTCTCGGTGTCATAGGAACAGGCGACGCTCTTGAACTTGCCGAGGTCGATGCCGATGATGGTGCTCATGGCCGTGGGGCTCCGCTGCGGAGTGGCATTGGGACCTGTCAACCACCTCAAGGTTACCCCCGAAGCGGCCCCACGGCTTACATGGATTCTTTAGACGTCACGCCCGTGGCCGACCTCGGAGACTACCTGGACGAGCCGAGCCCAATGCCGCAGCGAAAGCCCAAGGCCCAAGTCACGGAAGTAGGGGAGGGGACGACGACGCCCCAACCGACTCGAGCCGAGACGGTCACACCGCCAGTCGAGCGTCCGGTCGTGGCGACGCCACCTCCTCAGGCCGTTGTACGAGAACCGGTCGTCGAGCGATTGGCGATCTCCGCACCGCCGCCTGAAGTCGCTCCTCCGACTCCGGTCGTCGAGGCACCACCCATCGTGCTTCGCGAAGAGCGGGTGATCCCCTCGTCTCTGCCCGCGGTTCCCATGCGCGAGACGTTCGTGAACGAGGACCGGCTCCCCAAGCCCAAGGCGCCCAGGCGTGAGATCAGCATGACGCCTGAGACGCTCCGCATGTCGGACGAATTGCTCGAGGTGATCCGGAGCGGCAGTGGGCAGCGGGACACGAAGGCGAATGAATTATTCCATGCGCTCGTCCTCCTCGTGCACGAGGCGATGGACGAGCTCGACCCGCACATGATCCCGAAGCGCGGCCGGTGGGGACGCCGACGGCGCGGGCGTACCCGCTCGAGCTCAAGAACGCGTTCCTCCGGGCGATTCTCCAGAAATATGGGTCGGAGTCGAAAGACGATATCGTGCCGAGGTTCCGCTCCGACGGCGCAGCATAGGCGAAGAGACTGGTACGAGGAGTTTCGACTGCGGGGTAGTGGAGTGAGGCACCCAATGAGAATCCCGATCATCTGTGGCATCATCGACCGGCGCATCCTGGTCAACTACCGCGTGGACCCCGGTGTCTTGGCGACACTCTTGCCCGCGCCTTTCCGGCCGAAGCTCATCGACGGTGCGGGGATGGCGGGGGTGTGTCTCATCCGCCTGAAGCGGATCCGGCCTCGATCCCTTCCGTCGATCTTCGGGATAGGCTCGGAGAACGCGTCTCATCGGATCGCCGTCGAGTGGGACGAAGGCGGCGAGCGACGCGAGGGCATCTTTATCCCCCGTCGAGATACGTCGTCCCGGATCACCGCGGCGGTCGGCGGGAAAATCTTCCCCGGCGAGCACCACCATGCCCTCTTCCGGGTCGTGGAAGGAGACGGCCGCTACCGAATCGCCCTGGACAGCGACGACGGGCTCACGCACCTGTTGGTCGAAGGGGGCGTCGCGCCGGGACTGCCGGGCGGATCGATCTTCGGTTCGGTGTCCGATGCGTCCGCGTTCTTCGAGCGGGGCTCGGTGGGCTACTCGCCGACGACGAAGGCCGGCGAGTTCGACGGGCTGGAGCTGCGGTGTCCCGGTTGGCGGGTCGAACCGCTGGCCGTCGAGCGGGTGGAATCCAGCTTCTTCGACGACCGGGCAAGGTTCCCCTCCGGGTCGGTGGAGTTCGACTGCGCCCTGCTCATGCGAGACATCCTGCACGAATGGCACGGCAGAGGGTCGCTTCGAGGCGCGCACTAATTCGACGCAGCGTTACCACCATGTTGGTGCGGCTCTCCACCCGGGCGGCCATCGGCGAGCAAGTCGCCTGCAAGCGGCGAACCCTCGGCTTGTGCAGCACGCATTGCGAGGATCCTTAAGGCATCAGCATGGGAGCGTGCCACGATGAGATGGGGTTGTAAGTCGCGCCTGGCCGTCTGCTGCTCGAACGAAGGCCCGGAGTAGTCGTTCGCCCCGTCGTCAGGTTCGGACGTCCCGTAGACTTTGAAGACACCGGCCTCGCTCACGGGATTTGGTCCGCGCTTCTGCCCTGATGGAGGCGAGTCTTGAATACTACTGATCGCTGCGCAGAGAAGTTAACTCTCAGGTGAGCGCCAAGCCAGCCTGGGTGAAGAAGGATTGAACCACATGGGGCCTGTGTCGAAGGCGATTGACCGCGAGATGAAACTGCTCGTGCAACTCCTCGAGGTCGCGGCTCACCACGTTCCGCAACTGGACGTGCTTGAGATGGTTCCAACCGCCTTCATCCCACGGGTTCAGATCGGGGGCATAGCCCGGCAGCGCCTCCAGCCAGACCTTGCCGCGCGTGCTCGCGACGAAGTCCTTGACCTCCACCCGGCGGTGGATCGGCGAGCCATCCCAGATCACCAGCAGCCGCTCCCCCGCCACACGCAGCAAGTGGATCAGGAACTCGATGCTGTGCAGCCCGTTGAGCGACTTCTGCCGCGCGAGGGTGTAAACCTTGCCCTCGGGGGTCATCCCGCCCATGACCGAGAGGTGGTCGCGCGTCGGCTTCTCGCGAATGACCGGCGTGCATGCCTCCGGGGCGTAGGTCTTGACCAACCCCGGCAGCAGGTAGAACCCCGATTCGTCCTCGAAAACCAGCACCCGGCGCTCGCGCTGTGCCTGCTTGCAGAGGTCGGGCCAGACCTCGGCACGCCAGCGTTGGATGGCCGATTCATCGCGTTGGATGGCCCGGCGGATCGGGATCTGAGGCGTCCAGCCGAGTTCCTTGAGCAATCGGCCGACGTGAGCCTTATGGTAGCGGACGCCGAACTCCTCTTCGAGAACGAGGGCGACTCGGGCGCAGGTCCACACCTGGCCGCGGAAGCCGTACGCCTCCGGACCATGCCAGAGGAACTCCGGGATGAGACGCTTCTGTTCGGCGGTCAGGCGGGGGACAGGGCCCGCGGCCGGGTGGGAGCGAAGGGCCTCGACGCCGTCCCGACTGGCGACGGCGAGCCAGTGGCTGACAGCGGGGCCAGAGACGCCGAGCGCCGCGGCGATCTTGCGCTGGGACCAGCCCTCGCGCTTCAGCTTCACCGCCCGCATCCGCCGCCATTCCTTCCAGTCCCGGAATTCCGAGAGTGAGGTCACCATGCCCCATTCTACGGCCCGGAAAAGTTAACTTCTCTGCGCAGCGATCAGTAGTACGAATACCGCGGCCAATCTAGAAGAAGGTCCACGTGTCCACACGCGGACCCACCTGCTCGCATCCCGCCAGTCAGATTCGAACCTGCAGCGCGTTTGCGCCACGTCAACTCAACACACCTCGTCGTGGGCGTTTCCGCCTTGAGAGCTGCGAACTGGAAGTCCGTCTCGTAACTCCGTGAGTCGGTTCGCGTCGTTCGGCGGGCAACCTTCGTGCACCCCCTCGAACACGGAAGCACGGTCGACGATCGCGAAGAGCAAGCGGCATTTAAAGTTGCTGACTCTACTTCTACTGTCTGGAGTCGCTTGATCGGGCACAAGGTTCTTTGTATCAATGCCTTCCGGAGGACAACGTCTGACCGAAGGAGACCGCCGATGGAGCCCCGCTTCCAGCGCCACAAGGAACAGCTGCTCGCCGGCTGCCAGGTCCCTCCCACCCTCTTCCGCGGGGTGATGGGCCGGCTGGAGGACTTCGCCGTGCCGTTCGCCGCCTCGCTGCCCAGCCCCGAGAGCCGCAGCCACACCCGCACCTATCTCGCCGGGTTGCTCTCCGACGTCGAACGCAAGAATGCCGAGTCGATCGCCTACCGCCACGACCTCGACCGTCAGACCATCCAGCGGTTCGTCGGCGAAGTCGACTGGGACCATGACCCGCTGATCGGCGAACTATCCCGCCAGGTCGCCGGCGCCATCGGCCGGCCCGACGCCGTGCTCGTGATCGACCCCTCGGCCTTTGCCAAGAAGGGGACGGCCTCCGTCGGCGTGCAGCGGCAGTGGTGCGGCCGGCTCGGCAAGGTCGACAACTGCCAGGTCGGCGTCTTCCTCGGCTATGTCAGCGACACCGAGCATGCCCTGGTCGACTTCCGGCTGTACCTGCCCCGGGGATGGGCCGGGGACCGCAAGCGGCGTCGCAAGGCCGGCGTTCCCAGGGACGTCCAGTATCGGACGCGGCACGAGCTGGCCCTGGAGATGCTCGGGCGGCGCGGCGGCACGCTGCCGCACGGCTGGGTCGCCGGCGATGACGAGATGGGCCGGCCGGCCTGGTTCCGTCGGCGGCTGGCCCACGACGGCGAACGCTACCTGCTGGCCGTGCCCGCGAACACGACCGTCCGCGCCCTGGAGGAGCCACCGCCGGAGTACGGCGGTCACGGCCGTCGGCCCAAGGCCCCCTTCCGCGGCGTGCGGGCCTGGTGTGAGGCGTTGCCGGCGGCGGCCTGGACGAAGCTCGCCGTGCGCGACGGCGCCAGGGCCCGCTGGAGGTGGAGATCGTCGCCCGGCCGGTGGAGTCGAGGGTCGAGCGGCATGTCGTCGGTTTCGAGGAGATGCTGGTGGTGGTCCGGTCCACTGACGGCAGCGTGCTCAAGCATGATTACCACCTCTCCAACGCCGCCCGCGACACACCGCTGGCGGAGTTCGCCCGGGTGGCCAAGGCGGAGCACCGGATCGAGGAGTGCCTGCAGCGGTCCAAGAGCGAGGCGGGGCTGGGGGCGTACCAGGTGCGGAACTGGCGTGGGTGGCACCACCACATCGCGTTATCACTGATCGCGACCTGGTTCCTCGTGGTCGAGGCCGATCGGGGGAAAAAAGGCGGTCCCGGCACTGACGGTGCCGCAGGTGCGGATGGGTCTGGCGCTGATCCTGCACCGGACCAGCCGGTGCGGCACGCCGGTCCGAGTGGCGCGGGAGCGGACCCGCCGGCTGGAGCGGAACGAGTCGGCGCGGTTCTATCGCTACAAGGCACGTAATCAATTGGCACCACTGAAGATCAGTCCGCACGAGCGGCCAAGACAGTAGAAGTAGAGTCAGGAAAGTTGCTAGCCTCGTCCCATGAAGCGCGTCCTCCTCACCGGCATGTCCGGCGTCGGCAAGTCCACGCTCACCCGCCAGCTCGCCGGGCGAGGTTACAAGGCCGTCGACCTCGACTCTCCCGAATGGTCGGAGTGGGTTTCGGTCAATTTCGAAGGGGACCCGGCCTTACCCGAATCCCCGGCGGGCCACGGCCGCGACTGGGTCTGGCGAGAGGACCGCGTGCAACGCCTCCTCGACAACGAGGACGCCCGGGTGCTGATCGTGAGCGGTTGCGCCGAGAACATGCGTCGCTTCCTCCCTCGTTTCGACCACGTCCTCCTCCTCGCGACCCCCGACGCCGTCCTGGTGGAACGGCTCGCGGCACGACCATCTGGTTCCTACGGGAGTCGTCCCGAGGAGAGGGAACGCGTGCTGGGGCTGGTACGGACGGTCGAGCCGAGGCTCAGGCGGGTCGCGAGCCACGTACTCGACACGGGCTGCCCGATCGACGTTACGCTCGCGGAAATCGTCCGCCTCTGCGACGAAGGAATCGCCGAGGAGGCCCCGCACCCGCCGGGGAAGAAGCGAGCCGGGGACTAGCTCGCTCCGTCGGCACCCGTCTTTTTGGTCGAAGGATCCACGCGGGGCCCCTTCGCCCTCCTCGCCGCCTCCGCCATGAACTTCGGGTCCTACTGCACCTTCGCATAGACGCGGCTCACCATGCTGGCGTCCGCGTGCCCCAGGAGATGCGCCACGGTGACCGTGTCGACGCCGTTCTTGAGCGCCTCGGTCGCGTAGCCTTTGCGGAACGCGCCGAGGTGGTACTTGGTCCCGTGCTCCCTGGCGAGCGACTCCTCTTCCTTCCGCGCCTTCTTAACCGCGGCGGCGTGCTTCGCCCTCGCACGCTCGAGCTGCTCGGGCGCGACCCCGGCCGGCTTGAATCGCCCCGGGACGTCGGGCTCGATCCCGAGCTCTTCATGGCTCTCCGACCGAGGGCGAGCTGCAGCCGGCAGAAGGCGCAGTTGATCGCGTCCTTCGTTCAGGCGTTCCCCTCCGAGTTACGCAGGAGCGCCCCGGTCGGCCAGTCGCGGACGAGCCTCGAGACGACCTCGCGCGAGCGGTCGGTGAG
Source organism: uncultured Isosphaeraceae bacterium (assembly GCA_963779675.1). Lineage (GTDB taxonomy): Bacteria > Planctomycetota > Planctomycetia > Isosphaerales > Isosphaeraceae > CAVZZM01. The sequence goes on along the minus strand of CAVZZM010000002.1, from coordinate 35,313 downwards.
GTAGATGACCCGGTGGTGCTTCTTGCCCTTGGCCTTGCTCGGCGGGAGCACGATGCGGCCCGTCGCGAGATCTACGAACCTCGCCTCGAGGAGCCTCAGCTCCTGCACCCGCCCGCCGGTCTCCCAGGCCAACTCGATCAGGTCCCGGAACCTGGGCTCCTCGACCGTCTCGATGACCCGCGCATACTCCTCGGGCGAGACCGCCATCTCGCGGGCTTCTCTTGCCGGCTTCTTGATCCGGGCCAGGGGGTTCCGATCGATCAGCTCCTCGTCGGCCGCCCAGTTGAGCGCCCGCTTCACCGAGCCGATGAAATCGTGCTTCGTGTTGTTGCCCCACCGGGGGAAGTCGGCGAGGGCGTTCGTGACGTGGAAGGGCTTCAAGTCCGCGACCGTGAGCTCCCGCGGGATTCGTTTCGCGAACCGCCGGATGTTCTCGCGGTAGAACTCGTAGGTGCGCCGGGCGTTGGTCCGCTCGCACCAGTCGAGGAACTGGTCGAGCACCTCGACGACGAGCGGCGAGCCCAAAGAAGAAGCCGCGGGAGGGGAGGGGGAATCCTCCGGCCCGCGGCCCATCAATTCGTGGTAGAGGCGGAATGCCTCGTCCCTGTCGGGCGAGAGGCGGATCTGCTTCTTGCCGACCTGGACATACCAGCAGGAGGTGAACTCCCGCCAGAACGGCTGCGGATAGCGACGCGGCAAGGTACACCCCCGTAACTCTGCAGCGGATCTCTGCAGGAGCCCGAACCGGTGTATCGTACTCTCGCCGTAACTCCTTATCCAGGTTAAGTCGGGGCGAGAGGATTTGAACCTCCGACCTCACGGACCCGAAGCGTTCCGTGGACCCTTGCCGAGAAGCTCGAAGGTCTATTGCCAGACACAGTTTAGCGATTATGCGGCCAATATCAAGACCATGCAAACCAGTGCGATTCGACGCAGATTCGAGTAGTACTCAGCATGTTTCGTAGTACCAGAGTAGTACCGCGTGAAGAGCGATGCTGGGATTGGGCCACCTGGCAGCCAGATCCATGGTATGTCGACGTTTCGGCCCCAGCGAGAACAAACGAACGGCAGTCCGTCACCCGAGGCTACACAGACCATGCCTCATCGGGTCCTGAGGGTGCATTCGCGAGGTAGGATCGCCTCGGTTGCGGCGGGGGTCAGGCGAGGATGCCCCGGTGGACGACCCCCTTGATGTCGGTCAGCCTCATGTCGCGGCCGGCGTAGCGGTAGGTCAGGCGCTCGTGGTCGAGCCCGAGCAGGTGGAGGATCGTCGCGTGCAGGTCGTGCACGTGCATCGGGTCCTCGACCGCCTCGTAGCCGTAGTCGTCGGTCCGGCCGTAGGTGATGCCCGGCTTCACCCCGCCGCCGGCGAGCCAGACGGTGTAGCCCTTGTTGTTGTGGTCGCGGCCGTCGGCGTTCTGGCCGTGGGGGGTGCGGCCGAACTCGCCGCCCCAGAGGACCAGGGTGTCATCCAGGAGCCCGCGTGCGCGGAGGTCGGTCAGCAGGCCGGCGATGCGGCGATCGACGGCCCAGGCGTTGGCCTCGTGGCCGGCCTTCAGGCCCCGGTGCTGGTCCCAGTCGCCGTGGGTCAGCTCGACGAAGCGGACCCCGCCTCGACGAGGCGGCGGGCCAGCAGGCACTGGCTCCCGAAGTCGGCGGTAACCGGGTCGTCGAGACCGTAGAGGCCGCGCATCGCCGCCGATTCGCCGGCGAGGTCCATCACGTCGGGCAGCGTGCTCTGCAGGCGGAAGGCCAGCTCGTAGGACTGGATGACCCCCTCGACGCCGGGGTGAACAGACTCGCGTCGCAGCTGCCCGGTTCATCGCCTGGATGAGGTCGAGCTGGAGACGCTGCGAGCCGGGGGTTCCGGATGTTGCCGACCCGGGCCTAGAGGGTGTTATGAACCTCCCCTCAAGCCTTTGCGAACTTTGGATTTGAGGCAGCCGAGACAATTCGGAGATCATTGCCACAAGTTTCTCGTAGCTCGGGTCTTGCATTGCTCAAAGCCAGTTGTTCATAACACGCTCTAGCCGCCCGCTCCAGCTCCTTGGCGAATGCGAGGGCCTGCTCGACGAGCAGGCGTTGGAGCGGCGTCTCGACCCGAACGGCCAACTCATCCATAGGGCACCTCCACGATGGGATCACGGCCCCAGGATGACAAGCCGGAGACGAAAGTGCCAGAATCCGTTGCGCGCACCCGTTTGCACAACGGGTTGGGCGAAGCTTTACCAACGCCTTTCGGCGTCTTCGTCTGGGGCACGGCCTGGTACCTGCTGGCCGATCCCGCCGACCTGCCGGTGTGCTCAACGCCTTTCGACGTCATCGTCTGGGGCACGCCGTGCTTGGCTGGCATCCTCGCCGCCTTCCTGATGTGCTCAACGCCTTTCGGCGTCATCGTCTGGGGCACTGGTGACCCGGCGGGTGGCATGGACGAGGATGCATCGCGTGCTCAACGCCTTTCGGCGTCATCGTCTGGGGCACCCAGGCCGCGAACCTGCTCAACTGGAGCCGGTACGCCGTGCTCAACGCCTTTCGGCGTCATCGTCTGGGTCACTTGACGACCGACGGCCGTGCGATCGCGACGTCGAAGTGCTCAACGCCTTTCGGCATCATCGTCTGGGGCACCCCTGGTCGGCCGCGCATCGGCCGGGGATGCCGGGTGCTCAACGCCTTTCGGCGTCATCGTCTGGGTCACCACGATCGCCGCGACGTTCAACACGAACTCACGCTAGTGCTCAACGCCTTTCGGCATCATCGTCTGGGTCACGCGGCCGGGGACAGGATGATCCGCCGCTCCTGGCACGTGCTCAACGCCTTTCGGCGTCATCGTCTGGGGCACGTCTGCGATCGGTACGGGCTCGACCCGATCCTCAAGCAGTGCTCAACGCCTTTCGGCGTCATCGTCTGGGGCACCCCGACCCTCGACGACCGCCGAGCGGCCTTCGACGAGTGCTCAACGCCTTTCGGCGTCATCGTCTGGGGCACCCGAGTTCCGCCCGAATCCAACGGCATCGCCTTGTGCTCAACGCCTTTCGGCGTCATCGTCTGGGGCACCGCCCCGCTCCAAACCCCTGCGATTACAGCGGAACGGACGACGGTTTTCAATCGCCTCGGCTCCATGGGGCACGAGACGCCGCCTCCACGTCCCAGCGGGTAGGGTGCGGGCGATGCAACTTGCGACACGGTCAGGCACTTCGGTCGAATCAAGCATCTTCCGGGACTGTCTTGTTTCGGCAGGAATGGCCGGCGAGCGAGTTGACAGATCGGTAGAGGGAGAGACCCCTCCGTGGTGAAATGACAACCGACCAAGGCTTGTCACCATCACGCAGGGCCCCCCATGTTCAAGCTACCGGTTCGCACGTGGATCCTCAACGCCGCCGCTGCCTTTTCCGGATCGTACGGAGCCGTGACCCGGCAAGCCGAGCAGGCCGGCTGCAGTCGGCAGACCGTCTACGAGCACGCCCGCAAGGTCCAGCACCGCCTCGACTCCGGTCCCGGCGACGCGGCGGTGGCCGGACTCCACGCCGAGAATCAACGACTCCGCGAGGAGATCGGCCGGCTGGAGCGACGGGCTGAGGACCTGGTCCGTTGTGGCAAGGCCGAGCAGCGAAAGCTGGCCACCGCCGCCTTCGCCATGGGCGTCAGCCTCCGCCAGGTCGAGGACCTGCTCGGTATCCTCTTGCCCGCCGAAGACGTCCCCGACCACTCGACCCTGGGACGCTGGGCCCAGCAGGAGGCGGAGCGGGCCGGGCGGGTCCTGGAGGCCCTCGACCCGGCCTGCGCGGCCCGCGTCGGGACGCTGGCCCTCGACGAGATCTTTTTGGGGGGCGACCGACCCTGGTCGGGATCGAGCCGGCGAGCATGACGGCCGTCTTCTGCAAGAACGCCGCCGACCGTACGGCCGCGACCTGGGCCGAGCAACTGGAGCCGTTCGACCGCCTGGAGTTCGCCGTCTCCGATGCCGCCCGGGGGATCGCCAGGGCGGTCGCGGACACGGCTACGGCCCGCCGCGAGGCCCCCGAGGCCCCGGACCTGGAGCACGGCTTGGACCTCTTCCACACCGCGATGGAGGCCCACCGGGTCCTGGCCCGATCCTGGCGGCGGGCCGAGGCGGCCTGGGAAGCGGCGGAGGCCGCCGACACGCAGGTGGCCTCCGCGAAACGGCGTGGCCTCGACGCCCGGGGCGTGGCCTGGGCCGCCCGCTCCGCCTGGCGCCAAGCGGTCGCGGCGTTCGCGCAGGCCGATCGGCTCGAAGCAGCCTGGAGGCGGGCCCACGCGGCGCTGGACCTGTTCGGCCCCGACGGCCGGCTCAACGACCGCTCCCACGCCGAGGCCGCAATCGCCGCGGCGTTGGTCGACCTGAGCGGCCCGGACTGGGCGAAGGTCCGCAACGCCCTGGCCGACCCGCGGAGCCTGGCGTTCCTGGACCGGATGCACCGGCGGCTGGAGTCGGCCGAGCCGCGGTCCCAGTGGCGCACCGCGATGGCCTGGCGGTGGTGGCTACGCCACCGCCGGGTGAAGCCCACGGCCCCTGACACGGGGTTGATTCGAGCGGTCGGGCGTGACGGCGCGTTGGACGCGGAGGCCCGGGCCTCCTACGACCGGGTGGCGGCGGTCCTGAACGACACGGTCCGGGCCAGCAGCGCCGTGGAGTGCATGAACAGCGTGTTGCGGATGCAGCAGGCGCGGCACCGGCGGATGACGCAGCCGATGCTGGACCTGAAGCGGCTGTACTGGAACTGCCGGGCGTTCCGCTCCGGTCCCCGGAAGGACGCCTGCCCGTACCAGGCCCTGGGCCTGGACTGGCCCACGTTCGACTTCTGGGAGTTGCTACATACCGAGCCGCCCCAGTTGACGCAACAACTGTCAACTCAAGGAAATGCCGAATGAGACAATCCCCATCTTCCGCATTGCCAATGAGCCCGAGTCCGTTGACCCGGCTGGACTTAACGCCGGCTCCGGCGACGAGACGACCGCACGGGCTCCGGTGCTTGAATCGGCCCCCGAAGGCCGTCAGACGACCCGGTGCGCCCTCGGGCGCGTCGGGCCAGTCCGGCAGTTTGCGGGCCGAGAACGTCGTCTCCATCCCCGCCACGCACCGCGAGCACAGCGGGATCAGCAGTACCTCGTCCTCCGGCTCCAGGATCTCGGTCAATTCCCAGCGCAGCCGGTGCATCCGAGCCCTGGTCAGCCAGCAGCGGAAGACCGAATACTGGATCCGTTGCCCGGCCCCTCCAGGATCCCGGCGCAGCGTCGCAAGCGGGCCGGGTCGTGGACGTCGTAGCAGACCAGCCACCAGCGGGCGTCGTTCATCGCCTCGGCTCCTCGACTTTACCGCAGCCGCATGCGGGCGAACAGGCCCGGCTCGCCGCTCCACTCCTTCTCCAGCAGGCGGGCCTCCAGCTCCAGCGCCCGGGCGTACGACAGCGAGTAGCCGAGCACCGGGTGCTTCCACGTCTCGTCGAGCCGGGCCTCGAACAGGCCGATCGCCTTGCGGCGGCCGGCGTCGGAGAGCCAGACCTTGGCCTTCGTGGCGACGAAGTCGGCGTCGACCTCCCACTGGTTGCGGTTCAGCGAGCCGATCAGGACCATGTCCCAGAGCGGCACGCGGAACAGTTCCATCAGGTCGAGCACCAGCGGGTAGGCGGCGCTGCGCGGGGTGTGGAAGAACCCCAGCGCCGGCTCCAGGCCCGCGGCCAGGATCGCCCGCATCACGGCCGTGTGGAGCAGTCCGTAGCCGAAGCCCAGCAGGGCGTTGAAGCGGTCCAGGGGCGGGCGTCGCGAGCGGGTGGCGTAGCGCAGCGGCTCGGGCACCGAGGGGACAGCAGCCGGGCGAGGCCGCGGAAGTAGGCCGACGGCGGCCGAGCCCTCGAAGCCCCGCAGGGAGTCGCGGTTGGCGGCGCTGTCGAGCGAGGCCAGCGCCGATCGGATCGGGACCAGTTCGGGCAGCATGGCGTCGCGGGCCTCGGCGTCGCCGCGCGAGCCGCGGAGCAGGTAGCGGTGCTGCCCCTCGATCTTGGCGCGGGCCAGCGCCTTGGCCAGCCGCAGGCAGGTGGCCTCGTCGGCCAGGGCGCGGTACTGCCGCAGCCGGCGCTGGACCTGGCCGGCGGTGGCCGTCAGGCTGGCGGTGTGGTGCCCCGAGGTCGTCAGCCAGTGGACCGGCACGTCGCGGTCGGCGCAGAGGGCCAGGGCCTGCGTGGTGGCCTGGGCGTGACCGTGCAGCAGCAGCGCGTCGACCTCGCGGATCGGGTGCTTCGAGGGCGGCTCGCCGTCGGGAGGCGTGACCACGAGCGTCTCGCCGCTACGCCCGACCCGGGCGCCTGGAGTGACGACGTGCAGGCCGTGCCGTCGCGATCGGGCGGGAAGAGCCGGACCGGCTCGCGACCGGGGTCGTCGGCCGCGCGAGCCTCCTCGGGCAGGCAGACCGGGGCCAGCGAGCACCGCACGCAGAGCCGCTCGTTCTCGGCCACCGGCGGCCGCTCGGTCGACTCGCGCAGGCGACGGGCCTCGGCGACGGCGTCGGCCAGGTCGGCGCGAGCCGTGCTCGTCGATGGGAACGCGGACGGTGACGTTGTCGGCATGATAGCGAACCCGGCCCTCGGCGATCGCCTGCCCGGTGGCCGACTCGATCAGCACAGCGTAGGCGACGACCTGGAGCCGGTCGGACGGCCAGGCCGCCGGGCACCTTGTCGTCGCCCCGCCGGCACCGGCCGCGCTTGTGCTCATAAGGGACCAGCGAGCCGTCCCGCCGTCGCAGCGCATCCACCTTGCCGACCAGCCCCAATCCCGGGTCGGCCAGCTCCAGCTGCGTCCGTTCGCCGTCCTCGTCGGCCTCCAGCGCGGCGTGCAGCTCGCGACCGGCGTAGATGGCGGCGTTGGGAGCCTGGAGCCCTTCGACTTCGGTCAGGTAGAACAGGCGATGGCAATAGCCGAGGTCATGCAGAGACGATGACCCGCAGCGGCGGGTCGTGGGTCGCAGGCGATCATGATTTCCCCTTCCGCTTGGATAGCTTCTCGGGCGGCGTGGGCGAGGCCGGCGGCTCGATCGTCGTCCAGGCTGTCGGCGGGATCTCCGACGTTGCTTTCTGGTCCGGCGCATAGAGGGCGGAACGGGTCCGGGACATGTCCTGACGGTCGATCCAGATCGTCAGCCGTGTCGTTCGGGGCGTGAGCGAGGCCTCGTCCTCGCGGCCCGATGCGTCGATACCAGAGGGCGGGTGTCGGGTCGTCGCAGACCTCGGAGTTTGTCGATGAGGAACGCGTTGTCACCAAGAAACGGCAGGCCGTAAGCCCGCTCGTACTTCGGGGCCACGGGGTCCAGTGCCTGACGGATCAGGTCCTCGACTTGAGGGTGCTCGAAGAAGTCGAGTGCGACGACTGCCCGGAGATCGGAGAGGAACTCGCGACGGACGGGCGTGATGTTGTACTTGTTCCCCCTGGCCTCCTCCTTTCGCTCCTTGCCGGAGGCTCCGACCGGGTAGTTGTGGAGCTGCTGGTAGATCGTATGGACCGCGGGGTGGGGATCTCGGGCACCGGTCCCCCGGGGCGGCCCCCAGCGCGATCCGCGCCGGGGGCAGGTCGAACCGGGTGACCGTCATCGGCGAGAGGCCGTCGTCGCGGCGTGTCTCGATGCCCGGCGAGGTTCAGGGCCAGGCCGTACGCGGACGAGGGGGTGAGGAACCCGGCCGTCGGCCGATACCAGCCGGCGGTGAAGGTGCGGAACGCGGCGAACGGTGCCTGGACGTAGAGCCGGAGCATGCTCAACCCCCCTTCGACGGGAACGCCTTCTCACCCACGTCGGCCAGGAGCTTGCGCGGATCGCGATCGAGCGTCGCTCTCTTCGATCGCAATTCCTTGATCCTGCCCTCGTCCATGTCCTTGACGATCTTGCCGCCGATGTGGAACTCGGCCCCCGGATAGTCGCCCGCGAGGATGCCGTCGACGACCTCCGGGATAATCCACCGGCCGGAGTCGAATCCGTAGGTGTCGTAACCGGCGACGAGCTGGTCGGTCAGCCGGACGACGATGCTGGCCGGGGCCATCTCGAAGTAGCTCCGGGCATGGTTGCCGGCGACCTCGTTCAGCTCGCCGATGGCCTGGAGGAGCTTCCTGGTCCAGTCGGGCTTGGCCTTGCAGTCGTCCAGGTTCAGGGCGAACGGGTACTGGAAAGCGGTCAGGGCGGTCTCGCGGTGGAGCAGGGCCGATGTCTTCGCGTTCTGCCAGGGGCTGTCGGCCGTCGTCAGGGGCGACTGGGTGAAGATCGCGTTGTTCCGGTATGGCTCGACGCCGCGGGCGAGGTTCATGCGGAAGATGGAGTCCCGCTTGAACTGGAACCCATTCTTCGATCCTCGCGCCTCCGTGATCGCCTTCTCGATCTTCTTCCGGTCCGTGCCGCTCGCGGCGACGAGGTAGCCGAAGAAGAAGTCGTCGGCGTACTGGTCGGGATCGGGATAGTCGGCGAACCGGACGGCAAGTTGCTCCTCGTCGTTGAGCCGGGATCGGTTGCATGGCAAGCCATAGGTGGCCAGGGTCTCGCGCAGCGCGTTCCGCATCGACTCGGGGGAGATGACGGGGTACTCGAACCGGCCGTAGGTGATCTTCTGGATCACCGAGCGGTTCTCCTCGCTCTCGCCGCGATAGTTGGCCGAGGGCGCCGGGTAGGTCAGGACGGTGGCGAAGAGGTTCATGCGTGGCTCCCTTCGGTCTGGGCTTCGCGTGGGCGGACGTTGAACGAGGCGGCGGAGACGGCGATCATGGCGACGGCCTTGACGTCTTCCCACGTCAAGCCCTTGCGGACCACCGGGTTGGGGTCGGGCTTCGTCAAGAGGATCCTGGTGAGGAACTGATAATCGGCGGGTGGCAGGTACTGTGCGACGGAGCAGATCGAGCCGGCGAAGTACTCGACGAAGTCCTGATCGTGTCGCGGCCGCATCGCCAGGAAGGCATCAGAGCAGACGCGCTGCTGCGCCTCGCGGAACTCATTGGGGTAGAGGCGACGCTCCTTGCCCTCGACGGTCTTCTTCGGGAAGTCCTTGACCTTCTTGCCGGTCTTGGCCTCGGCTCGCCCCTCGACGTACTTGTTGACCAGCCGCTGGATGACGAGCCCCAGTTGTTTCAGGAGTTCGTCGTCGTTCATCGTGTCGATGCTCATGCTTTGGATATCCTCGTAGTGAGCACGAAACAGCTCTCTCGCGTCTCGACCGAACCGTGGGATGTATTTCGGGGTCTCGTCTCCTTCCAGGAAGAAAGGCCAGGGATATTCCGAGAACAGTTCGATCATCGATCCATACCAGGGCTCCTCGCGGATGAGGGCGCGCATCCGCGCAGCGCGGAACAAGGGGTTGCGGAACGTTCTTGCGATGAGATCGTAGTCGTCGACGAGGCCCGGGCGGGCGGCGACGCGGGCGAAGCTGAGCATCTTGATGATGTTGCCGGCTTTCTGGAGATGGTACGACTCGATCGCCCGGACGCTGCCGGTCCATCCTTCGTTCAGGGCCTTATCCGTCGCCAGGGTCTGGACAGTGCCGAGGTCGGCGGGTCGTGCCCCGGCACGGCGGAGGTTCCGACGTGCGGCCTTCTCGGCAGTCGATTCCGACTCCCGACCTCGAAGCTTTCGGAGGACTTCCAGGTTCGCCTGGGCCGGCAGATCGATCCTGGCCGCGTCGGGAGTCCGATCGGGGTGCTCGGCATCGAGGCTGCCGAGAATCTCCGGAAATGCCTCCCGGAACTCACGGAGATCGGCGACGTCGGGAATCGTCAGGACATAGCCCACCCGTTCGACCTTCGCGTCCTTCTTGCTCACGGCCTGGGGCACGTAGGTCAGGACGACCACCTGCCAGAAGTGCAGCAGAAGGTTGTGATCGACCCGTCCAGAGAACGGGACCGACTCGGCGTTGACGGCCTGGGCGCCAAGCATCAGGGCGCCGGAGATCGGCTTGGTCTTGAACTGGGACTTCGTGATTTTCTCCTGGAACTCGCACAGGTCCGACCAGGCCGAACTCCCTTCGCCGCAGGAAAGGTCTTGCGCCCTCTCGTTGAACGGGGCGCGGGACCGGACGTTGTTGCCACCTCGGAGGATCTCCCAGACCATCTGCCGCCAGAGGTTCAGCCAGGGCCTTGCCGAAGGTTGGAGATGGCGGTCCAGGCACGGTGCCTGCGGCTGCACGACGTCGTAGGCAAATCCCGGGGCCGGCTTCAATTCTCCTGTTTTGGGGTCGCGCCTCTCGATGAAGTGCTCGCCCGGTTTCGGGTCGACGTTGCTCCACTTGCTTGCGACGACGACCTCGACGAGCTTCGCCGAGTACAGGTCGTCGAATACACCTTGCATCGAGTCGCGCGTAAACGTGATCCGGGCCGTGGTGGCGGTCAGATCCTCGATCTCGGGGACGAGCTTCGAGTCTTTGCTGTAGCCACCCGGCCCCATCGCGTCGATCTGGAGGACGAGCCCCGCCAGGCCGGCGCGGTGCTGGGCAGTGGGCAGGTCGAGCAGGTCGAACGTCAGCGTAATCTGTTCGGGCTGGGCCTTCTTGCTCATCCGTCGCCGCCTCCGGTAAAGGTACGTTCCCGATCGTCGAACCCGCTCAGCTTGTCGTAGCGCGTGCCCGAGGCCACCGAGAGCCAGCGCGGGAAGCGGCGGTCGTCGGGCCGCGGTTCGTTCGCGAGGCGTCGCGGCACGGGAACGATGTAGCCGTCGATGGGTTGCTTCGGGGTCGCGTGGAGCGCCTCCAGGACCTTCGAACGATCATGGTCCAGGATGCAGGGCACGGTGAACTCGTCGGTCTCGCGGAACCGCTCGACGCCCGACTCGGCGTAGGGCCCGCTGTCGAGGAAGGGGCAGAGTTTCCCGGGCTCGGCTTCGCGCGGGTCGAACTCCTGGTAGATGGCCTCCAGCCCATCCTGCGAGACGTCGTGGCCGGCGATCGCGTCCACGAATCGACGCGCTGTCTCCAGTTCGTCCTTCTCGTAGGGCTTCTCCTTGCCGGGCTCGGGGCGCATGACGTAGACGCGGCCGATCGGGCGACCCTTCATCTTCACAGAGTCGCGGTTGCACCGGCCCATCCGCTGGATGAGGGAGGCAATCGGCGCCAGTTCCGTCACGAGGACCTCCGCGTCGAGGTCGAGGGACATCTCGCAGACCTGGGTCGTCGCCCCCAGGATTCCCCGCGACCCGTCCCCGTCACGGGCGGCGTCCTGGAAGGCCCGGATCAGCTCCTGATGTCGCGCCTTGCGATGTTTCAGCGTGAATCGGCTGTGATAACAGAAGGTTGATCTCTCCTCCGGCTCGATGTCTCCGTCCTCGCAGATCGACGCGAAGGCCGCCCGGCAATCGCTCACCCGGTTGGAAACCCAGAGCACCCGCCTGCGATCGTCCAGTTCTCGTCTGACCAGTTCCGGCACGCGATCCCGATCGATCCACTCGACGCGATAGCGCGGGTAGCCCGAGTCGGCAACGAGGTCGGCTGGGGGCGTCTTCGGGTAGGGCGTGAGGTCACAATTCTCGACGAGTTCGCGCCGCCGGTTGACGGGGAGCGTGGCCGTCATGCAGAGGACCGGGACGTCGGGGAAATCCACGAGGAACCGCTTGAGGGTCGAGAACATCGACCTGTCGAAGCTGTGGACCTCGTCCACGACCACGACCGCCTCGGCCAGGAGGGGCAGCATGCAGAGCGGCCCGTACCCGTACTGCAGGAACGGGAAGAACTGATCGGCCGTGGCGGAGAAGATCCGCTTCTTCCAATGTCCGAGGGCGAAGAGGCGGGGATCGGAGCGATAGTCGCGTCCCTTGCGAGAGTCGTCCGTGTCGTAGGGTGTCGCAAACATGTCCTGGAGTTCGTAGTCGGCCGTCCCGCTCAGGAGACCGGCCTCGTCCTCGGGGGCCCAGGAGACGTAGTCGCGGAACCCCTCGGTCGCCGTCGCCCGCGTCGGGTAGAGGAACAGCACGCGGGAGATCGGTCGATCGGCCGGGCGCCGCCCAGTTGCGCCGTGATCCAGTTCCAGGCGGCCAGTGTCTTGCCCGACCCGCACGGGGCCGTCAGCAGTACACGCGGTCCACACGCGGCCACGGCGACCTGGAACTCGCTGAAGCCTCGCTCGTCCCTGAAGCCGTGCCCTTGCGAACCCTCCCAACGTTTTCGGCTTCGGAGATCCGCGATTCGCTTCTTGACGACCTCCCGCCAGACGTCGTCCGCCGCCAGGGTCGTCGAGAAGCAGTCGCGGCCCCAGCGGTCGATCGTCGCTCCCGAACCCTCGCCGTCTCCGCGATCCATGCGGATCACGGCCGAACCGACGGAGTCGGCCACGATCAGGCCCGCCCGGACGGCCGCCAGCCAGCGTCGCCGTTCCTGGTCGTCCCGGAGCCGAGACTTCGCACGTTCGAGTCTCCCTCGCAATCCCTCGACTTTTCGCGTGAGGTCTACCTTCCTCCATCGGGGCGAGAACGTGACCGGCTTCGGACAAGGCGACCCGACCTCGTCCTGGATCGTTCGCCAGATCGCCGTGAAGTCCTCGTGATCACAACACAACCCAAAGGAATCTCTCTTGCCGATCAACGCTCCGAGAGCGTGATCTCCTTTCGTCCCGGCCTTGACGTGATGCGAGATCACCGCCGAGAGCACGACGACCTCGTCCAACCCCGCGTCCCGAAACCAGACCGAAATGGTTTCGTCGTCGAGGAGGTCGGCCAAGAGCAGGCCGCTGAGGTGCTCGTGGCGGATGACCTGCTCGCCGTCTCCGCTTACCGCGGCCTGAAACCCATCGTTCGCTTTCCCGAGGTCATGCACCGCCGCGGCCACGCGCAGGTGCCGGAGGAACTTCGGAAAGTCAGCCGTCGGGAGTCCGAAGAATCGGAGCCAGGAGACGGCGAGTCGCGACGGCGACCCGTCGCGGCCGAAGAGGGCATCAACCGCCCTCAGCACACAAGCGGTATGACCGGTGAGGGTCGCCTCCTCAGGAACGGTCTCTCCGTTTCGAACAGACTTCGCGAGCAACGTGTCGGACATCATTCGGTTCTCCAGGCTTGAAGCCGAATTGTCTGGGTCGTTTGTCCCCGTACCGACGCCGGATGGCCCGAACGCGGACAGGCAACCTCGCCGGTCGTCGCCAGGATTTCGCAATCGTTGGGTCGGGAAATCCGGAAGTCGGTCGGCATAACCCACGATCCTACGGATAGGGGGTGCTGTGTCGGTTGCCCTCGCGGCCTGGCATCCGGCACCGGACAACCGGCCGCCTCGCGGCGCCGAGCGAACCCAACGGCCGGCGCCGAGCGAACCCAACGGCCGGCGCCGAGCGAACCCAACGGTGTCGCGGCGGGTCGATTTCGGGGCGGCGGGCACGTTCGATTCTGGCCCAGGGACGTGACGCAACGGCTTTCGCTCCAGAAGATTACGCTGCGGTCCCGAACAGAGCCAGGCGACGAGGCGACGCTGCGTTTCCTGGCCCGGTTCACTGGCTCCCCGAGGGTACGAAGACGCCGCAGCCCATCCGGCGGCGGCTGCCGAGGCCGTGCTCCTGGAGGGTCAGCGAGCCCTCGGCGGACAGGCCCGAGACGGCGACCGCGTAGCCGACGATGCGACGGTCCTTGATCCGCAGCACGCGGCGCGACGGCTCGCCGAGGCGGTCCGGGTCGGGCGAGGGGAGCAGGGACAGCTCGCCCTCGACGCCAAGCCCGGCCATCTGGGCCCGCAGGCTCGCCGCGACCGCCTCCGGCTCGGTCAGCCGGCCGATCGTCACCAGCCGCGCGACCAGCCGGGGCGCCGTCATCAGCGACTCGACCCGCGGGATGCCCACGGACAGCCGCGAGCCGTCCAGGTCGAGGTCCCGGCCGGCGACCTCCAGGAACCGGCCGATCTCCTCCGACGGCAGCCGCAGCCGCAGCCGCGACCGCGGCACCAGGTGCAGCCGGCGCGGCTCGTGCCGCACGCCCCGGATCGGGTGCACGCCGACCCGCCGGTCCCCGTGCAGGTCGGGCACCACGCGGCACAGTGCGCCGAACAGGGCGTAGCCGTAATCCAGCGGGATGGACGTGCCCCGCAGGGCGAAGGCCAGGTCGACGATCGGCATGGGCGTCTCTCCGGGGCTTCGAGGTGCCACCAACAGGGTGGTCGACGGGGGTTCGGGATCGGACCCCTCTGGGTCGCTCGGTCGTCAATTCCGACGGGGCATGTCGCGATGCGGTTCCGGCTCGGGCTCACTCCCTTCGGGATGGCTCACGTCCGGGCCGTAGGCGGCCGCCATGGCCCTCAGCTCCTCGGCGATTTCCCGGCGAAGGCCCTCCGGCTCCAGGACGACCGCCTTGGCGCCGAAGCTCAGCACCCAGCTCCTGATCTCCGCGGTGCTCGACAGCCGGAACTCCGCCACGACGCCGCCGTCGGCCAGCCGGGTGAGCCGCTGCCCGGCATGCCACCGCGACTCCAGGACGTACCGCGCCGCGTCGGGCCGGAACCGCACCCGGACGGTGACGTCCCCCGTGCCGCAGTACACCCCGAAGGCGCCGTCGAGGTGGGCCGCCAGGTCGAAACCCTCGGGACGCTCGAACGCCCCGGTGCCCGACTCGACCGAGGAGATCCGGTCGACCTTGTAGTGCCGGACCTGCCGATGCTCGGGGGCGAAGGCGATCAGGTAGAGCGTGCCCCGGTGGTACGCCAGGCCGTAGGGGTGGACCTCCCGGCTGGCCGGCTCGGTCGCGCGTTCGGACTGGTACGCGATCCGGGCGACCTTCCCATCCTCGATGGCCAGCATGAGTTCGTCGATCCGCTCGGCGTGAGATGTGTAGTCGCCGCATCCCAGCGTCGTCAGGTGGATCGCCGGGCAGAACCGGCGGAGGTACTCCAGCGCCGGCGCGCCGAGCGAGGCACGCAGCTTGCGGTAGGCCCGCTGGGCGGCGTCCCAGAACAGCGTCCCGGCCAGTGGCTCGAGGAAGCGGCGGCCGAGGTATAGCGCCAATGCCTCGTCGAAGGCGAAGGCCAGGGGCGGCTGACCCCAGGACACCGTGATCCGCCAGCTCTTGCGGCCGTGCTCGCCGACGAGTTCCTCCAGGGGCAGCCCCGCCTCGCGGAAGGCGTCCAGGTCGCGGCGGATCGTCTTGCGGTCCACGCCCGACTCGTCGGCCATCTCGCAGACAGTCAGGCCGTTGCGCCGGGCCGAGAGCATCCGCAGCAGGCACCACTGGCGGATCAGGGGGGAGCCGTCGCTCATCGCCGATCTCCGTCCTCCGTCGCCGGCCGATCGCGGCCTCGCACCACGCCGGGTCGGCCATCCGGGGTCGCGGCGGATCCCGGCGTCGCGCTGGACCCCGACCCGCCTGCCCGAATCGTACCGTGGCGGTTGGTCAGATCCCGTCCAACGTGACGGATGTACAGAATAAGGCCACGCCGATCCCGACGTCGGCACCTCGACGCGTTCGATATCGGCTGCGGCCCCGACGACCGAGGGGCCGGCCATCCGGCCGCCCGCGCCGTCGCGCGGTTGAGGCCACGTGGTCGATCCGGGCGCCCTCGCCCGACCGACGTCCAGGCTAAACCACTGCGCGTGGTGATGCAATCATCAAGGCCGATGATCTCATGACGAGCTGCGGGAGCATCGTCACCGACCCGGACCAGGCGGTGGCCGGAGCGCCAGGCACGCGCAGGATCTCCGGTCCAGTCCGGCCAGCCCAACGGGAGTCAGTCCAGTGCGACCACCCGATTCGACCGCTCGACTCGCTCCGTGAAGGCGCTGCGCCCGGCCCAGGTGACGACCAGGTGGTCCATGGCCCGTGTCAGGCCCACGTAGAACAGCCGGCTGTCTCGAACCTCGTCGCGGTCCCACGGCGAGGGCAACAGGTCCAGGCCGGCCAGGATCACCGCACGGAACTCCAGCCCCTTGGCGGCGTGGATCGTCGACAGCCGCACCCCTGGCCCGGCCAGCGCCCGGCGCAGCCGCGTCGCATCCTGTTCGGTCGCCAACCAGCACACGTCACCGGCGGCCCGCAGAGCCTCGTGCAGCCGGTCGGCACGACCCGGGTCCCCGGGGCGACCCCGCTCGTTGCGCGGGTAGAGCACGGCGATGTCCCGGTCGGCGATCCCCAGTGCGCGGAACCGGCCCACCTGGCCGACGACCCACGACGACTCCTCGGCGACCGTCGCGCACCCGCGGTACCCGGGCACCGGACCCCGGCGGGAGGCCTTGCGGGGCAGGACCCGCACGTGTGTTTCCGTCTCCTCCTCGTCGGCCAGCGGCGACTGCGCCACCTGCCAGGCGAACTCGAGGATCGGCTTCGTGTTGCGGTAGTTCCGGTCCAGTCGGCGTGTCCGCCCCTGCGCCTGGACGCCGACCCCCTTCCAGGTGAACGACCGGTCGCCTCGGTACAGGCTCTGCGCCCCGTCCAGCACGATCAACAGCTCGCCTCCGGCCCCGCCCCTGAGGAAGGCCACGGCTCAGCGGAACCAGTCGGGCTCGAAGTCGTGCGCCTCGTCGATCAGGACCGCGTCGTACCGCTCGGAGTCCGGCCAGAGCTCCGGCGCGCGGAGGATCGCGTCGACCATCCGGCCGCGGAAGGCCTCCCAGGTCTCCTCGGCCGGCTTCCGCAGCCGGGTTCTCGCGACCACCCAGGAGTCGAAGTGGCGGACCTCGACGCGACGCCGGGCGTCGTCGCCGTCGAGCTGGGCGTCGAGGGCCGCGGCCAGCGCCTTGTTGAAGCAGAGGAGGAGGATCTTCGCGGTCGGGTCGCGGACGGCGAGCATGCGGGCGCGGGCCAGCAGCATCACCGTCTTGCCCGAGCCGGCGATGCCGAAGACCACATGATGGCCGGTACTCGGCGAGCGGGCCGCCTGCTCCTGCTGCGCGTCGAGCACCTCGAGGGCCACCGAGCCCGGCAGCAAGGGCTGCCCCGCGGGCACCGAGCCGGGCGTCGCGGGGCGCCGTCGGACGACGATCTCGGGACGCATCACCCCCTTGATCGTTCGGATCTGGTCGTCGGTCAGCGGGTCGAACGGGAAGTTGACCGCGAAGAACCCCCTCAGCCGGGCGATGACCGCGCGGTCGCCGGCCCCCGCGAGCGCCTCGAGCTCGTCGCGGCAGATCGCCCGCTCGGGCGGGAACAGCGGTGCCAGGCCGGCGGCGTCGAGCTGGTCGCGGGTGATGTTCGTGAAGACGACGCCGCAGCCGTAGGGGAAGCAGGCGCGGCCGAGGCCGCCGTCGGGGTGGTGCAGGATGGCGAACTCGGGCCGCGCAGCCGGTCCATCAGCGCGAGCACGTACTCGCGGGCCTGGCGGTTCGGGTTGGCGTGGACCTCGACCTTCGTCGTGCCGCCCTCGGTCCGGTGCAGCTCGACCTCATCGTCGTTCGCCCGGGCGATCTGGCCGGCGTACCAGCCCTTGACCTCGAGCACGAGCAGGCCGAAGTCATCGGCCAGCAGGGTGAAATCGGGGTGTCGGCCGGCGACCTCCGGCTCGTACCAGGCGGTGAAGTGGTCCGGCAGGGCGTCGCGGAGCAGGCCGTAGAGCCGCTTCTCGCCGACGGTCGCCCTCGACGGGCAGGAGTCGGGGACCATCCCGGCCATGATTCGAAGTTCCGGGCGAGTTGAGACAGGCTTCGAGGCCGCGCACCTCACGCCTCGCTGTGGTCGACGAGACGCGTGGCGCGGTGGTCAGGCCGCGTGCCGGCGTGTCGAGGCCCCGTGCCGCGGCGGGCCGGTGCCGATCCCGCGTGCCGATCCTCGGTCGATGATGGGGCCCGGCGAGAACCAAATCAACCGCCCGGCGGTGAACTCGGCGTCCCCGCGGAGGACTCACCGCTCTCCTGTCGACGTCGAGCGGGCAGATCTGCCCGCGAAGCAGTCCCCGCGGCGCGGCCGTATCCCGGCCGGTCGTGGCTCGCGACGGTCGGGTCCCCCAGCGGTGGACTGGGGAACGTGAAGAACGGGTTCGATCACCCGGACGATCGACCCCGAATGAGTCAGACAGACACCCGATCGAAGGGGTGTCTGTCTGACTCATTCGTGGGGCACCCGGACGGACGGTGTCCGGGTCGCGGCGGCAAGAGGTGACACCCCGTCTCGCGACCGTCGGCCCGGAGCGATTGCCGGCCGACCCTCGTGGGCTCGGCGTGCGCGGAGTCTGCTCCTCGGCAGACTCTCCACGTCGCGGCCCACACGGCACCCGCCTCGGCGACGTCTCCTCCCGACCGCCTCATGCTTGTCGGCACGCGGATGATCGCCGCGGCTCGAGGCCTCCCGCCCGGCCTGGGCCGATCGGACCACACGCCCGAGACTGGACCAGATCGGCACCGCCGCGCCGA
Organism: uncultured Isosphaeraceae bacterium; assembly: GCA_963779675.1. GTDB lineage: Bacteria > Planctomycetota > Planctomycetia > Isosphaerales > Isosphaeraceae > CAVZZM01. Next base: position 17,040 of record CAVZZM010000002.1, on the reverse strand, counting down.
TCTGGTCCCGAGGGTTTCCGGACCGACTCGACGCCGAGGCCTCCCCTGTGGTCCTGCCGGGCTCTCCGCACGCTCGTGCCGTCAAATCGCCCCCCAAATCGCGTCACTAGAGATGAACGCCGGTTTAACCGTCGGCCGACGGCGGCCTCCGGGTCCGTCCCGGACCATCGCCGACGCGGTCTGATCCCGTCAACTCTCCCCCGAGGAGACTACCCGTGAGCCACATCGTGACGATCAGCACCGAGGTCCGCGACCCCGCCGCGGTCGCCGCCGCCTGCCGCCGGCTCGGACTGCCCGCGCCCGGCACGGCACCGCCCCGCTCTTCAGCGGCCAGGCCACCGGGCTGCTCGTCCGGCTGCCCGGCTGGACCTACCCGGTCGTCGCCCACACCGACAGCGGCCGGCTCGAGTTCGACAACTTCGGCGGCGCCTGGGGCGACCGCCGCCACCTCGACCGCCTTCCTGCAGCGCTACGCCGTCGAGAAGGCGACTCTGGAGGCCCGCCGCCGCGGCCACGCCGTCGCCGAGCAGTCCTTGCCCGACGGGTCGATCCGCCTGACCATCCACGTCGGAGGTGCCGCGTGAAGCCGACCATCGAGATCACCGTCGACCCGCAGGGCCGCACCCGGGTCGAGACGAAGGGCTTCGCCGGCGCGTCCTGCCGCGACGCCAGCCGCGCACTCGAGCAGGCCCTCGGCCAAACGACCGCCGAGCGGCTCACCGCCGAGTTCTTCCAGGCGGAGCCGGCCGCCGAGCGGCGGCTCGAGCAGTCCTCTCGACCGGCCGGCCATGCCTCGCATCCCGACTCTCGTCACAACAACCTGATGCGAACAACGAAGGAACGGCACCATGACGCTCGCCGAGCGCCTGGCGGAGTACGTCCGCGCCTGCTTCCCCGGCCTCTACGTCGTCAGCCACGAGCACGACGACGCCGTCGCCGAGATCGCCGCACTTTGCCGCGCGAGGGCTGGGCGCTGGCCACCTGGGACCTCGAACGCGGCCTCGCCGCGGCCGGCCAGGCCGACGACTCGCAGGCCGTCCCCGGCGCCGCCGACCCGCTGGCCGCCGTCCGCTCGCTGAAGGCCCTGGCCACCCCCGGCGGCACGGCGCTGCTGGTCCTGCGCAACCTATCACCGCTTCCTGCCCAACGCCGAGGTCGTCCAGGCCCTCGACGCCGCCCTGGCCGCCGGCAAGCAGGACCGCACCTTCGTCGTCATCCTGGCGCCGGTGGTCCAGCTCCTGCCGCCGAGCTGGAACGCCAGTTCGTCGTCGTGGAGCACGAGCTGCCCGGCCGCGAGCCGCTCGAGCGGATCGCCCGCGCAGGTCGCCACCGAGCCGGGCGAGCTGCCCGAGGGCGATGAGCTCGACGCGGTGCTGGAGGCGGCCGCCGGTCTGACCCGGCTCGAGGCCGAGGGCGCCTTCGCGCTGTCGCTGGTCCGCCACGGCCGGCTGGCCCCGGAGCCGCTCTGGGAGCTCAAGAGCCAGGCGTTGACCAAGTCCGGCCTGCTCGAGCCTGCACCGGGGCGGCGAGACCGTTCGCCGACCTCGGCGGGCTGGAGGCGCTGAAGGCCTTCTGCACGCCGGGCGCTGCGGCCGGGCGGCGGACCGGGCCGGCCGCGGGCCCGCGGCCTCCTGCTGCTGGGCGTGCCCGGCGTCGGCAAGACGCTGACGGCCAAGGCGCTGGGCAGCGAGACCGGCCGGCCGACGCTGGTCCTCGACGTCGGGGCGCTGAAGGGCTCGCTGGTCGGCCAGACGGAGGAGCGGACGCGGCGGGCCCTGGCGCTGATCGACCGGATGGCCCCCTGCGTGGTGCTGATCGACGAGGTCGAGAAGGCGCTGGCCGGCGTCCCGTCGAGCGGGCCGACCGACTCGGGCGTGACGGCCGGGATGTTCGGCACGCTGCTGAGCTGGCTGAACGACCGGACCTCCGACGCCTTCGTGGTCGGCACGGCCAACGACGTCAGCCGGCTGCCGCCGGAGCTGAGCCGCGCCGGGCGGTTCGACGGGATCTTCTTTCTGGACCTGCCCGGCCAGGCCGAGAAGGACGCGATCTGGAGCATGTACGTCGCGCGGTACGGCCTCGATCCGTCGCAGCGTCGGCCCCAGGACCGGGACTGGACGGGCGCGGAGATCGCGTCGTGCTGCCGGCTGGCGGCGTTGCTGGAGGTGCCACTGGCGGAGTCGGCGCAGCACGTGGTGCCGGTGGCGGTGACGGCCGGCGAGTCGGTGGAGCGGCTGCGGTGCTGGGCGTCGGGCCGTTGCCTGGCGGCGGACCGGCCGGGGATCTACTCGCGGGGCGGCGGCGGGTCGGCCCGGCCGGGTCGGAGCGTGTCGAGAGATCCGTCGACCAACTGAGCCGGGCCGATCCGCGCGATCCACGCGAGTCCGGCCGCCGAGCCGGAAGGCCACGATCCCGCACGGAACGGGGCGTGACCGGCCCCCCGTCGCCGTCCCTGCCTGCCTGCGTTGTCGAACCGACCTCCCGCGATCCCGAACCCAACACGCATCGACCCGGAGACGCCCGTCGTCCCCGGCGCGAGGAGACCCCACGACCATGACCACCCTGCTCGACACCGAAGCGGCCCGACCGACCACAGCCGCCGAGGCCGCCGGCACCACCGGCGACGTCGCCGCGCCGGCCCGACGGCTCCGCGCCACCATGGCCGCCTGCCGGCTCCAGTTCCGCTGGCTCGGCACCCAGAAGGCGCTCACCCCCGAGCAGAAGGCCCGCGCCGCCGACGCCTTCGACGCCGACGCGCCGTTCCTCTCCGCCGGCAAGCGGATCCTCGACACGACCCACCCCGCCTACCGCGCCGTCACCGCCGTCCGCACCCGCGTCGCCGACCGCTGGCGCGGCCTGACCCTGCCGTTCCCCGAGCCCGGCACCCGGCTGATCCGGCTCGACGACGTCGCGGCGTTCGACCACGCCATGACCAGCCACCGCGCCGAGCTCGACGACGCGGTGGCCACGCTCGACCGCCGCTACGCCGAGCTGCGGCACGCCGCCGCCGACCGGCTGGGGTCGCTCTACAACCCCGCCGACTACCCCGAGACCCTGGCCGGCCTCTTCGGCGTCGCCTGGGATTATCCCAACGTCGAGCCGCCGGAGTACCTCGTGCGGCTCTCTCCCGAACTGTACCGCCAAGAGCAGGAGCGGGTCGCCGCACGGTTCGAGGAGGCGGTGCGGCTGGCCGAGGAGGCCTTCCTCGCCGAGTTCGGCCGCCTGGTGGGCCACCTCGGCGAGCGGCTCGCCGGCACCGACGCCGACGGCGCGACGAAGGTCTTCCGCGACTCGGCGGTCGACAACCTGGTCGCGTTCTTCGGCCGGTTCTCGTCGTTGAACGTCCGCTCCAGCGCCCAGCTCGACGAGCTGGTGGCGCGGCGCAGGAGGTCGTCCGCGGCGTGGGCGCCCAGGACCTGCGCGACCACGACGGCCTGCGACGGCACGTCGCGACGCGGCTGGCCGCGGTGCAGGCGGAGCTGGACGGGCTGGTCGTCGCGCGGCCGCGGCGGCGCCACCCCGGGAGGCGACGCCTGATGGACCTCGTCGTCGCCCCGGGCGGCCGCGTGCTGCGCCGTCTACGACGAGGCCGTGGATCTGCGATCGCTGGGCCGCGTGTCGATCTCGCGTGCCAGCCACGTGGAGCCCGACAGCGAGGGTCGCTGGCACGCCGACCTGCGGCCGGTCGATGGCCCGGTGCTCGGCCCGTTCGACCGCCGCTCCCAGACGCTTGCCGCCGAGCGAGCCTGGCTCGAGGTGCACTGGCTCGTGCCGCCCGGCGGATCCGCACCGATGGATCAATGATTCTCGAAGTCGGTCCCGACGATTGGTCTTCCCCCGATCATCCGAACCCCAGCCCCACCGCGGGCCACCACGGGTCGTGCTGGGGCGGGTGCCCCGGCCGCCGTGCGCGCTCCCCCGCGGCCACCCGGAGCGTGTCCCTCATGACCCCGCACCAGATCGACCGTGCCGTCGCCCGCGCGACCGGCGAGTCCGTGACGACGATCCGCCGCCATGGCTTCCAGGTCCTGCCCGACGGCCCACCGGCGGACCTCGAGCCCGAGGCGCTGCACCTGGCCCTCGACTGCCCGTTCTGCCGGCGACCGACGCCGATCGCCGGCGCGCTCCGGCGGCCTGCCGGCGCTGGCCGAGTGCGACCGTTGCGACCTGGATTTCGAGTACGACGCCCGCGAGGTCTACGCCGCCGAAGGCGACGCGGTCGCCGAGGCCGAGGCCAGTGCGTGGGCGGTCGCCTGAGTCGTCGCGATGGGGATTTCCCCTCGGCCGCAATTCGAGGAGACCGCCGATGATCGCGTTGACGCGGCGGCGGGTGCGTGGCCTGCGGGCCGTGCTCCGCCGCCATGCCCTGGGCCTGACTCGCGCGAGCCCGGCCCCGCCCGTGGTGCTCCACGCCCTCGGCCCGGCCGGCGGCGTGCGGGCCCACCTGGCGGCCGACGACCTGGCCGTCGAGGGATGCGCCGCGGACCTCGGCGGCGCCGGCGAGACGATCGCCGTGCCGCTCGACGCCCTGGCCGAGCTGGAGGGCCGCGACGAGTCCCCGGTGACCGTCGAGGCCGTGTCGGAGACCCGGACGATCGTCCGCTGGAACGACCGCGGCATCCCGCAGGAGCGGACGTACGACGTCCCGGCACCCCACGCCTGGCGGCCGTGCCCCGACCCGCCCGACCGGCTCGCCGACGCCGCGGTCGGCCTGCTCGACGCCCTGACCGAGGCCGCGCGGATCGCCGCCGAGAGACCGACGCGGTACGCTCTGGACGGCCTGCTCCTGCGGGGCGGCGCGGCCGGCCAGGTCGTCGCGACCGACGGCCGCCAGATCCTCGTCCACGGCGGCTGGACCCTGCCCTGGAGCGACGCGGTGCTCGTCCGACCCACGACCTTGCTGACCCGCCGCGGGCTGCCCCGCGACGGGCCGGTCGCGATAGGCCGGACGGATCATCATATTGTGCTCCGGGTCGGCACGTGGAGGCTCTGGCTGGCGATCGACCGGGAGGGTCGCTACCCGGACGTCGACGGCGTGCTGCCCGGCGCGGCGGCGGTCGCGACGCGGCTGCACCTCGACCCCGGGGAGGCCGCGGCCCTCGCCGCCGCGTTGCCGCGCCTGCCGGGGGCCGACGACTTCAACAGCCCCGTGACGCTCGACGCGAGCGAACGGCAGATCGTCGTGCGCGCCGGGCCGCCGACCAGATCCCGCCGACCGAGCTGTCCCTGGCTCGCTCGCACGCCGAGGGCGATCCCGTGCGGCTGGCCACCGACCGCCGGTTGCTGGCGCGGGCGCTGGCACTGGGCTTCCGCGAGCTCGCGCTGGCCGGTCCCGACGCGCCCGTCGCCTGCCGCGACGGCTCGCGAACCTACGGCTGGCAGCCGCTGGGCCGGCACGCCGTGCTGTGTCCGAGCGACGCCGCCGTCCGGATCATGCTGGACGTTGTCGACCACACCCCGACCGCCCTCACGACCGCCCACGACGCTCCGAGGAGGACCATGAGCCCCACGAACCCTCGCGACGGCCAGGACACCGGTCCGGACCGTCCCCCCAGCTCCAGGGACCGCTCCGAGGAGTCGGCGGCCCCGAGCCTCGCCGAGCTGATCGCCGAGGCCGAGGCCCTGCACGCCGCCCTCGGCGACGCCCGGGCCGGTGCCGGCCGGCTGCTGTCGGCCCTGCGCCGGCGTCGCAAGCACGACCGCCTTGTCCGCGAGACGGTCCAGTCGCTGAAGCGGCTGGGGCTGGCCGATGTCGCCGGCTGACGTCACCCGACTGCACCAGCGGCCGCATCGCTCGACACCGCAACCCCGCGCCCGGAGCCCACCAGACATGCCGCTGAAGCTCAACGTCGGCGTCTCGCGCAAGGTTGGCCGGCCCGATTACGGCTCGGCCGGCGCCAGCTGCCACCTCGAGGTCGAGCTCGACGCCGGTCTGCTCGACGACCTCGACGCCTTCCACGCGAGGGTCCGCCACGCGTACGTCGCGGCCCGGCAGGCCGTCGTCGACGAGCTGGCTCGACTCCACGACCCCGCTCCCGAGCCGGTCGCGGGGTCCAGTCCGGCCGCCGCGTCGACCGGCTCTGCACCGCGCAACACAACCTCACCGGCGGCACGACCTCCAACGGGTCGCTTTCGACCCGGCAGAGCACCCCGCGAAGCCGACGGCGCACGCCGGCCTCGCCGCGGCAGGTCGGGGCGCTGGTCGCCCTGGCCCGCCGCGCGGGCGCCGACCTCGACGGCCTCCTCCGCGACGGCTTCGGCGTCGTGCGGCCCGAGGACCTGTCGCTGGCCGAGGCCTCGCAGCTCATTGATCAACTCAGGGCCGACGCCGCGGTCTGACCGCGACCCCGGCCTCTCGGTTCGGACTTCACAACGTCAGGAGGGCCCCATCGCCCATGATCAGTCACCACCTCCAGGCCGTCGCCGTGCTCGCATTGCTGGCCGGCGGCCTCGTCGCCCTCGTCGTGCTGTCCGGCGCGACGCCACGGCCGACGGCGACGACGGCCGCACCGACCGAAGCCCCGACGACCGGGTCAACCCTGTCGACCGACCGGTGGCCGCACGTGATGATCGTGCGGTCGGTCCTCTGGGTCGTCGTCGACGAGACGTCCCCCGGCCCGCCTCGGCGCGGGCAACCCCGCCTCCTCCTTCGACGGACGCTGGAGCCGAGACACCGTGGGAGCCCGTCAGAAACTGAACGTCGCGTACGTCAACGGCGGCCTGCTCGTCGCCGCGATCCTCGGGGTGGCGTCGCAGTCGTGGGCCGTGTTCCTGGCGTCGCTGGCCGTGCTGATCGGCGGCAGCGTGTACCTCGGCGAGATCCGGCCGGGCGGCCGCGGACGGCGACCGTAGGACGGACATCGCGACCCGGCGAAGAACCGACGGTGGGGCGGCCCGAGAGGGCCGCCCCACCCGCTCGCTTTCGTTAGCCCCCGGTCGAATCCGACTCCGTCGGCGCACGCGGCCCTCGACCTGAATCCACGTCCGCAGTTGGAAAGCCGAATCCGAGGTCCGTGTCTAGCCGCCGATCGGCTGTCCCGCGGCGACCTCGACTCCCGATCACGGGCCCGACGACCTTGGACACGAAGCCTCGAGGCCGTCACCGAGGACCCTTCGGTGTTTCGGACCGAAGTGCGCAACCTTTGTACAAGGGGTCCGATAGGCTGGGACGCCGGTCGATCGGACCGCGGGTGGGAGTCCGCTTGAGAAGCCCTGGCCCTCGAGGCCGCGCTTCAGCTCGGTACCCACCCGCTCAAGCGTCCCCGTGTTCGGACAATCGGATCGACCACGAGCCCGCCATCCCCGGCGTGTGGGAACTGACGACGATACTCATTGCGATCGACCTGCCGGAATTGGGCCGCCAGGACGACGAGCAATCGCGGCGCCGGCCGGCGTGGCGCCGCACCCGGATGAGGGCGGCAAGCATCGGGGCCGGGCCTGAATCTGCGGCGGACGTCACCGGGTGCAGGCGAAGTTGTCCATGGCGGCGTTCGACGCGTGGGGGTACAACCTGATGAGGCTCATCTGACGGGACGGTCACGGAAGAGGTAGCGGCGACTCCGACCGGGGGTGATTGATGACTCGGGAGGACGCGGTCGAGGACCGGGCCGGAGCGGTGGACGTGACCGCCGAGCACCGCCGGTTGGCCGACAGCGCCGCCCGCCGCGCCGACTGGAAGCACTGGGGGCCCTACGTCGCGGAACGCGCCTGGGGCACCGTCCGCGAGGACTACTCCGCCTCCGGCGACGCCTGGGCCTTCTTCCCGCACGACCACGCCCGCAGCCGCGCCTATCGCTGGAACGAGGACGGCCTGGCCGGCTTCTGCAACCGCTTCCAGAACCTCTGCCTGGGGCTGGCCCTCTGGAACGGCCGCGACCCGATCCTCAAGGAACGCCTCTTCGGCCTGGCGAACGAAGAGGGCAACCACGGCGAGGACGTCAAGGAGTACTACTTCTACCTCGACGGCGTGCCCAGCCACGCCTACATGCGGATGCTGTACAGGTACCCGCAGGTCGAGTACCCCTACGCCCGCCTGGTCGAGGAGAACCGGCGCCGCTCGCCGGGCGGAGCCCGAGTTCGAGCTGGTCGACGCCATCGGCGACGCGCTGCGCGCGGGCCGCTACTTCGACGTGTTCGTCGAGTACGCCAAGGCCGACCCGGAGGACCTCCTCTGCCGCATCACGGCGATCAACCGCGGCCCCGAGCCGGCCGAGCTGCACGTCCTGCCGCACGCCTGGTTCCGCAACACCTGGAGCTGGGGCCACGACCTGCGCCGCCCCGAGCTGCGGGCCGACGGCCCGGGCACGGGTCCGGGTCGAGCACCGGCACCTCGGCGTGCGCTGGTGGTACGTCGACGCCGAGCCGTACCGCCCCGAGTTGCTGTTCACCGAGAACGACACGAACGCCGAGCGGCTGTTCGGCGTGCCCAACGCCTCGCCGTACGTCAAGGACGCCTTCCACGAGTACGTGGTCCGTGGCCGACGGGACCAGGTCAACCCGGCGCAGAGCGGGAACGAAGGCCGCGGCGCACTTACACGGCGGACGCTCGACCCCGGCGAGTCCCTCACGGTCCGCACTCGGTTCGCCGACCAGCCCGCTCGATCGACCCCTTCGGCGACTTCGACGCGACGTCTTCGATCGGCGGATCGCCGAGGCCGACGCGTATTACGCGGCCGTCCAGCCCCCGGGACTGACCGACGACGAGCGGCTCGTGCAGCGCCAGGCCTACGCCGGGCTGCTGTGGTCCAAGCAGTTCTACCACTACAGCGTCGAGCTGTGGCTCGACGGCGACCCCGCCGGCCCTCCGCCCCCGGCCGAGCGCAAGTCGGGCCGGAACGCGGGCTGGCGGCACGTCTACAACCTTGACGTGCTGAGCGTGCCGGACAAGTGGGAGTACCCCTGGTTCGCCGCCTGGGACACCGCCTTCCACTGCATCCCGCTGGCGCGGCTCGACCCCGAGTGGGCCAAGCGGCAGCTCGTGCTGCTCCTGCGCGAGTGGTACATGCACCCCGGCGGCCAGCTGGCGGCCTACGAGTGGGACTTCGGCGACGTCAACCCGCCGGTCCATGCCCACGCCGCCCGCCGCGTCTACGAGATCGCCCGCGAGGTCGAGGGCCGCGCGGACGTCGACTTCCTGGAGGAGGTCTTCCACAAGCTGCTGCTGAACTTCACCTGGTGGGTCAACCGCAAGGACCCCGACGGCCGCAACGCCTTCCAGGGCGGCTTCCTCGGCCTGGACAACATCGGCGTCTTCGACCGCAGCCGCCCCGACCTGCCCGGGGGCAGGCGGCTGGAGCAGGCCGACGGGACGGCGTGGATGGGCCTGTTCTGCCTCGACATGCTGGCCATCGCGCTGGAGCTGACCCGCACGCGGGCCGGCCTACGAGGCGATCGCCACCAAGTTCTTCGAGCACTTCGTCGCCATCGCGCACGCCATCAACGGCATCTGCGGCGAGATCGGAATGTGGCACGAGGGCGACGGCTTCTACTACGACGTGGTCCGCGAGCCCGGCGGCGCGCCGGAGCACCTGCGGATCCGCTCGCTCGTCGGGCTGGTGCCGCTGTTCGCCGTGCTGGCGATCGAGCGGGACACCCTGGAACGCTTCCCGCACTTCCGCCGCCGGGTGGAGTGGTACCTACGCTACCGCCCCACGCTGACCGGGCAACGTCTGCCTGTTGACCCGGCCGGGCGTCGACGGGCGGCCTGCTGCTGGCGGTCGCCGACCGGGCGAAGCTGGAGCGGGTCCTGCCCCGGATGCTCGACCCGGACGCAATTCCTCTCCGACTACGGCCTGCGGTCGATGTCCAAAGGCTTGGCCGCCGAGCCCTACCACTGCCACGGCCGCGTCGTGGCCTACGAGCCGGCCGAGTCGACGACGCCGATGTATGGCGGCAACTCGAACTGGCGGGGTCCGATCTGGTTCCCGGCCAACTTCCTGATGATCGAGCGCACTGCGCGAGTACCACCGCTACTTCGGGGATTCGCTCCGGGCCGATTTGCCCCGCGGATCGGCCCGGCGGGCGACCCTCGGTGAGGTCGCCGACGAGTTGGCGGGACGCCTCGTCCGAATCTTCCTCCGCGACGAGGGACGGGGCGGCCGTCGCCCCGTCCTCGGGGCTGGCAAACTGTTCCAGGCCGACCCGATCTGGCACAACCATATCCCCTTCCACGAATACTTTCACGGCGATACCGGGGCCGGGCTCGGCGCCAGTCACCAGACCGGCTGGACGGCGCTGGTCACCGAGCTCTTTCGGCGGCCCGGATGCCACCCGTCGTGACACTCGGCGTGTTGCCGTCGGAAACGCCGATGTGGCTTCGCCCAAGCCTCACGGCCGTCAGCCACTCCAGCCGACGGGGGCGAACCCGAACACCCGCTTCGCCCTCGCGTTCGACGCCCCCCGCAGCCTCGTCCCGTAGTAGACCGCGTCCTCGCCCGCGGCCGCCAGGGCCTGCTCGGCCGGTGACCCGCGGCGGGGGCGGGGCCCCGACCGCCCGCGCGAACGCCGGCAGCCAGGCCGACACCGGGGACGGGTCGTCGTCCACGACGTGGTACACGCCGGGCGGGACGGTCGAGCGCGTCGGCGGTGGCGAGGGCCGCGTCGTCGATGTGGACCCACGACCACACGCCCCCGCCGTCGCCGATGACCGGGACCTCGCCCCGCCGCACCTGGTCGGCGGACGCCCCGTCCGGGTGGTACCAGGTGCCCGGCCCGTAGAAGAACCCGTATCGCAGGGCGACGCCCTCGATGTCCCCGGCGGCCGTCAGCCGGGCCTCCAGCTCGGCGTAGGTGCGGGCGCTCGCCGCCACCCGCGGGCTGGCCTCCACCGCCAGCCCCTCGGACTCGTCCCCGAGCCCGGGGCCGGGCCGGAGGAAGAACCCGCTGGATTGCTGGACGTACCGCCGGGCCCCGCACCGCCGGGCGGCGGCGAGCAGGTTCCCGCCGCCCTCCAGCCGCAGCCGCCGGTCGCCCTCGGCGGCCGCGGCCATGTCGGCCGGGCTCCTCGGCAGCGCCGTCAGCTCGTCGATCACGACCTCGGCCTTCGACTCCCGCAGGGCCCGCTCGAGCCCCGGGGCGTCGAACGCACTGACCCGGGCGACGGCCGCCCCCAGGCTCGGCCAGGGCCGTCGCCCCCGCGTCCGACCGGGTCATGCCGGTGACCGCGTGCCCCCGGCGGATCAGCTCGGCGACGAGCGGGCGGCCGATCGCCCCGCTCGCCCCGGCGACGAACACGTTCATGGCTGCATCTCCAGGCGACGGGCTCACTTCTTCACCGGGATGACGAGGTCCTTGGCGTCCCGCGGGTGCAGGACCCACGCCAGCATCCGCATCTTCACCTTTCCCGGGTTCCTGGACACCCGGTGCAGGCACCCGCCCGGCTCGTAGAACGTCTCGCCCGCCTTGAGCACCCTGGCCGGCTGGTCGTCGATCGCCCACTCGTACTCGCCCTCCAGCACGTACCCGAACGCCGGCCCGGGATGGCGGTGCGGGGCGCCCGCCTGGCCGGGCTCGTACGTCACCTCGACGGCCGTCGCGCTGGTCTCCTTGCCGTCCAGCTTCTCGGCGATCTCCCGCACGGAAAGCGGCCTGACGGGCTCGTGCTTCTCGTCGTGCCGGGCCGCGGTCATCCCGACCGCCCCCAGGACGATCCCTGCGGCCACCATCAGCGTCCCACGGTTCATGGCTTGCCCTCCTTCAGAGGTGTCGTGAGCGGGCACCGCTCGCCCTCCGACATCAAGGACGAACGGGCGGGGCGGTTTTGTGACAGGTCGGGTCCGTGGCGGCCCGCGGTCAGCGAGAATTGGGCCTGCCTGAAGTATCGAGCACGGCAGCCAGGGCCTGGAAGGGTGTGCCATGGCCTCGATGAGTTGCACGAGCAATTCCACCTCGCCGTCGCCCGGCTTCGACGAAGACCCCACCTGGCTCAGTCCTTCTTCGCCCAGGCCGGGTTAGCGATCGAGAAAACTTGACCGCCTTTGCGCAGCGGCCAGTAAGACCGTCCTCCCAGCCGCGCGGCGACCGGGAGCCGAAGATGCTCCGTGAGGATTCGCCCGACCTCCCGGATGACGAGGGGGTCGGCCTGGCAGAGATGGCCGCCGTGGACAAGGAGTTCAGAGCTCGCGCCATCGAGGTGTCGCGCTGGCGTAGGGCACGACACCGTCGGTCCCGCCTGCGAGGGGCGGATCGCGGAGGTCGGCGATGATCGAGTGGTACGTCACCCCCGGGTCGATGCCCAACGCGACCAACGCCTGGAGTTCGGGATGCTCCCAGGCCAATTGATCGATGCTCGTGGGCAGCCGCCTGCGGAGCATGGGCGTGAAGAAGTCGGGCCCGTTGCTCGCCAGCAGCCTCTGGTGAACCTGCTTCAATGGGTCCGGCAGCCGACAGAGCCGCCCCCCAACTCGGCGGATGAGCCCTCGATCGAGCCGACTGCCCCGGTGTGGTGTCGCGATGAAGATCAGCCGCCGGACCTCGGGCTGGGACTTGAAGAACACCACCTGACGCAACAGGTCGCGGTCCTCGGGCGGGCCGACGAGCTGTTCGAACGGCTGGGGGCTGCGGAGCTCCCAGAGATGCGACCGACTGTCCTGGGCCATCATCTTGGCCAGCAGTCCTCCCATGCTGTGGCCGATGAGGATCATGTGGTCAAAGGCGGGGTCCGTGCCATCGGGGTCGAGCCGGCCCCGCGCCGCGCGCAAATCCTGCCTCAGCAGGTGGGCCGAATAGAGGATCGGAGCGCACGTCGCATAACCGAACGTCCAGAACTGGTAGCGCTCGCGCAGTGATGGGTCGGCCTCCAGCGCCTCGATCATCGGAGCCCACGACTTTGGGCTGGATCCGAGTCCGTGGATGAGGATTACGGGGATCTTCCCCCGGGAGTAGGGTCGGGCCAGCGCGAGCCCGGCTGGCTGGTCCGCCTGTCCTTCACCCCCGGCTGGTCCCGCTCCGAGGGCCGAAATCAGGGCGAGCACCGTGACCATTACCGAGTCGATTCCGGGGCGCATGGCCTGGAGACTCCCTGGGCTCGAACTGCCCTTCTTCCAAGAACCACCGTTTCAGCGCTCACGATCCGGGGTCCACAGCAGACCGCCGCGGCATCGACGGGAACGCGCCTCGTCCCACCCCGCTCGGGTCGGGTGAATCCGAACCGCCGGCTGCGGACTCGACGGCGAACTTCGTCGCGGCCCGGTCGTGGGTCTCGGCGAACTCGAAGACTTCGCGCTCCGACAGCGGCGGCACGCCGGCGGCGAACTTGGCGTCGATCGTCACGTCGAGCAGCGCGGCGAGCAGACCCTGGCCCACAGTCCCGAGATGGCGGACATCGCCCAGGAAGAGGTGGTGGGGGTCGTCGCTCGGGCCGGACCGCACGATCGGATGGCCTGCGACCAGGACCGATTCGGGATAGATCAGCTCTGAGAGCCGCGTAACGTGATCGAAATCAAGGACCGCGACCCGCGGTTCACGCGCCGCGAGAGCCCTGATCCGGGCGTTGTACCGCCGGATGGTGGCGGTGGCGGCATCGGCATAGGCGCGGGGCAAGCGGCCGGCCTGGAGCGGCACGCGGAACTCGGGTAGGTCGCGGATATCGGGCACGGTAATGATGACCACCTTGACGTCCGGGTGGGCCTTGAGGATCGTCGCGACGGCACGCTCGAGGTTCGCCTCGGCACGCGGGCCGACTTGCTGGAATGCCGCCGCCGGGTCGGGGGTCTTCATCGCGTTGATGAAGTCGTTGCCGCCGATGAAAACGACGACGAGGTTCACCTCGCCGCGGGCGACCTGCGCGGCCAAGCCCGTATGCTGGCCGGTGGCGATCAGGTCGTCGGTCGTCGCGTCGCTCCGGGCCCAGTTATATTCGTAGCCCTGGTTGCGGGGCTCGCCGCGACTCCGAGTGCTGAAGCGGCCGAAATTCAGCCCCCGAGTCGTGGCGAGGATCTCGACCCAGTTGCGGGCCGTGCTCCGGTGCGGGGGGTAGAACTGATACTCGTCCGAGTAGCTGTCGCCGAGCACCCCGATCCCGCCACGCCAGCCCGCGCGCGCTGGGGCCAGTGGGGTGAGCAGGGCGATCAGGAGCGCTGTCAGGCGGATAATCCTCGTCGTCATGGGGGTAACTCCTCGTCATCGTCAACGCGCACGGGGAGCCACCTGGGCGCACCGCGCGGCGGACCTCAGTATCGTCATAACGTGAATTGATATTTTCAAATCGGCTCGATGGCTCGCTTCCCGGAAGAAAGCTCTGGCCACAGGATTCGGCAGCGAACCCCAACCGTGCAGCCCGTGAGCCGGATCAAACCTTGTCGAGCGAGAAAAGCTCCCTGTAGTGCTCGGGAGCCGTGACGACCCGCCGCCGCCCGTGGAACTCGAGGCGACCGAGGGGCCACCGCTTGAGCTTCCAGCGCCGCCGGATGCGGCCTGCCACGTCATGGAGCACGCCGCGGATGTCGGTGACAGTCCCCCGTTCCGAACCGGCGACGATCTCACCCGTCGACGAGGGAGCGAGCGACCCGACTGGCTGGCCCGGCCCCCTCCTCCTCCCCGTTTTCAGCGATCAGCCGTGGTGGTCATGCCCCATGGCCTTGACCATCGCCCGGCAGGTGGTCTCGCAGTCGCGACAGGCCTTGACGCACGATTTCATCTCGGCTGAGTCGAACCTGTCGCACTCGGTTGCGCACGCCTTGCACGTCTCGGCGCACGCAAGGCAGGCGTGGACCATGAGCGGGCTCTGGCTTGCGATCAGGTCGGCCGACAGGTCGCAGAACCTGGCGCAATCGGCGACCAGGTGCAGGGCCTTGGCGTGTTCCTTCTTCCCTTCGGCCACCTTTGTGTAGCAATGGTGGAAAGTCTCGTTGCAAGTGCGTTCGCACGACTCACACGCCTTCAGGCAGTCCTCGTGGACCTCATCCCTGTGATGCCCCTCGTGCTGGGCACGGGCATTCGAGCCAGCCACGGCGCCGAGCCCGGCGGCGGCCCCGATCATTCCGAGTAGTTCGCGACGATCCATGAAGCTCGTTCTCCGAAGCGAGAGAATTGAATAGGGGCGAGCCGCCTGGTACGCACAGCACCCACTCCCTGACGGCGACGATCTCGCCGAAGGGTGTGATCCAGTTTTGCCTCGCCATGGCGACCCCGTCCCGTAAACCCAGTCAACTTGCCTTCATCCCTGGTCGTTGTGAACTGCACCTTGAGTGGTGGCCGCCACGAGGGCGCCACGCCGGCGCACTGCCTCCAACGCCTCGCCGGCCGACGACAGCGCCACTCCCAACAGGACGACGTCCTTGAGCAAGGACTGCCCAGGCATGGCGGACAGGGCCGGGAAGCCGCCCAGGCTCGGCTCCCACCCGGGCGTGGTGACCAGGAAGCTCAGCGTCGTCAGGAACATCCCCGCCGCGAGCCCGCTGCCCACGGCCGAGCCCATCGGCCAGACCGGCCGGAGCGCGATGAGCACCCCGATAGCGATCTCGACCACCCCGAGCAGCGAAGAGAACCCGCCCACGCTCATGACACGGTAGACCCGGCTCATCAGCGGGCTGTTCGCCACCAGCGGCTTGATGCCCTCGGCCTGGTAGGCGGTGAACATCATCCCGCCGACCCAGATCAGCACGATCGCCAGGCCGTAGCGGCCGGTGTGCATTCCGATCGATTTCAGTCGGTCACCCATGAGGCAATCTGTCCTCTCCGCTGACACCACGGGATGAGTAGTTCCTTATCCGTCGTGTTGCTTTCACGCTTCATTTGGCCGGGGCGGCCTTCGCGAGCGCAGGGTATCCGCGGACGTACACCCAGTCGTCCTTCTTGGCCGGGACGTGGCACGTCCTGCAGTCGGTCGAATAGTCGGTTGCCACGTTGCGTGCGGGCTCTTTCGCCAAGAAGAGGGCCCAGCCCCACCCGTCGCCCCACAGGTCGTTGTCGGGGAATCGTCCCTTCGCGTCCTTGATCATCACGAACCAGAGCTTGATGTCGGTGGCCCAGTGGGATTGCCCCGTGGTGAGCCTCTCCGAGCCGACCTGGGTGACCTCCTTCACCAACGTCGCGCCGTCCGGGAACTTGCCGTCACGGCGATACGCCCGGACGTCCTCCGGCCGCGCATAGACGACGTGCATCTCGTCGACCGGCTTGTCCGGCTTCGTGGCCACCGCATACGAGCCCAGGTATTCGAAAGTGTCGCGGTAATCGGTCGGCCGCGAGATTCCGCCGTCCTTGGTGACGTAAGGCGAGAAGTTGCCGGTCGCTCGGGCGGGCGGGTCGTCCCGCCCCGAGGAACCCAGCGCGATCGTCGTCGCGATGAGAGCCGTCGCGGCCAGGCAACCGAGGGTCAGCCAGCGGAAGTCCTTGGGATTCATGGTAGAGTCTCCTCGGGGTGGGGGATGGGGCATGTCCGGGATGGGACCGACCCGGACACGCCCTGCCAACTTCACTTCGAATGCGGGGCCGCCGCACGCAGGACGGGGTAATACTGGCTGAAGACCCAATCATCCTTCTTAGCGTTGGCCTCATGGCACTGGTTGCACGCGGCGACAGTGTTCTTGGACACCTCCGCCTTGAGCGGATACTTGTGGCCGAAGCTGAAGTAGGCCCAGTTGCCGGGCTCGTCCTTGAAGCGCTTCGAGTCCTTGATCGTGGCCTCCAGGCCTGTGAACTCGCCCTGGAAGTAGCCATTGCCGCTGGGCGCATTCTTGCGCCGACGCTGCTGAGTTCCTTGACCAGGACGGTGCCGTCCCGGTACTTGCCGGTCTTCTCGTACTCGGCGAAGCTCTCCGGGTCCATGTAGACGGAGTGGAACTCGGGGAACGAGGCCTCGCCGTCGTTCATGTCGTTGGGGGTCACGACCTCGCCGACGTACACCCACTTGCGATAGCCGTCGGGCCGCTTGAGCTTGCCGTCGGGGGTGAACTCGACCGCCGCCGTCGTACCGCCGGGCGGAGCGGCCGAAGCGGCCAGCACGTAAGAGAGTCCGGCGATCCCGACCAGGACCGCGATTCCTGCGGCCACGCCCGTCCGAATCGATCCAAGCATGATTCAACCTCCTCGCGTTCGGGGAAA
>CAVZZM010000001.1:0-132770 GCA_963779675.1 uncultured Isosphaeraceae bacterium | reverse complement strand
AGCAGATCCGTTGCGTCGACGCCAAGCTGGAGGAACGCGCCGAGGCCGACTCACGTGTGCAACTCTTGCGGACGATCCCCGGCGTGGGCCGTTGCACCGCCGAGGTGGTCGTCGCGGCGATCGACGACCCGCACCGCTTCGCCACGGCCGGCCAGGTCTCGGCCTACGCCGGGCTGGTGCCGCGCCAGTTCCAGTCCGGGGCGATGGACCGCCGGGGCCGGATCAGCGGCGTGGCCCGGGCCGGCTGCGCAAGGTGCTGGTGGAGGCGTCCTGGCTGATGCTGCGGTACAACCCCTGGGCGGCGAAGCTGGTGGCTCGAACGGTCGCGGTCAGAAGACCCGGGACAAGCAGGCGTTGGTGGCGGTGGCCCGCAAGCTGCTGGTGCGTTGCTGGGCGATGCTCCGCGACGGCCGCCCCTGGGACCTTCAACTGGCCGGCTGCCCGCCATCGAGCCCATAAACGATGGAACGCGTCCACGTATTAACGATTCATCCCTACCCCTTCGCGACGCCCCCGCGTCGCCCGAGACCCGCCGGAGGACCGGTGCCCGTCAGCTCGAAGCTTTGTCTGCCCGGAGCACGTCGCCCTGAGCGGCGTCGAGGAGGGCGACCTAACGAATGAGCGGCGGGCCGCATCGGATGAGTGAGGCCGACCGTCGGGTCGTGACCTCGGATAGTCGAGTGCATCCGAAGGCGTTCCTCGATGCGACCGCGTGAGCGAAGGAGTTGAGCCACTGCCGAAGAAACCGATCCCCGACCGCTTGACAGTCCCCCGGCTTCATAGTCAACCAAGCTCAGCGGACCGGCCCGCCGAGAGAAGCCTACTGAACTCCCAGCGAGCGTCGCGGCGGGCCGGGTCCGCTGCAGCGCGAGGTTAGGCGTCTCCGGTTTCGTAGGATTTGTAGTAGCTGATGATCTCCGCGAGATCGCCGCCCGCCGAACCAGAGAACGAGCGATCGCCACGTTGCGACAAGTCAGATAGCAATCGGTGGAACGGGTGGCAAGTAACCCCCTCGTTCGTGAACGCTTCCAATTCAATCGGGTAGCGGACGATGCCATGAACAAGATGATATGACCACTCAACACCGGGCCAAAGTTCCGAGCGTAGCCTATCTTTGTCGGGGGAGCGGAACTTGGCTTCGACCCAAGCGCGAGCGTAATCCCGGACCTGCTCGGGTGTACGCTTTCGCACGTAGCTGCCCCTACCCCCGGAATCTCCAGCCGGCTCGCGTGCGATATAGCCGATGGGCCGAAAGCTCACCGTGACCTCGACGTGCCAGCCGACCACGGCATCGGTCTGGGGGCGCACAGCGAGCAGGTCCATCTCGCCTTGGCCGTGCTTGACGCCACGTATGGTGAAGTAGCCATTTCGGTTGAGCCACTCCTCGACGAGACTTTCGGCGAGTAGTGCCATAACGCGTGAGCCGCCTAACTTCCATTAGGCGTACCGAGTACGCCTAGTACACAGGTTCGTCCCGCGGTCAATTGGCCGCAGGTCCCGTGATGTTAGCCCAGTGGGATCAAGATGTCAACGCGGTTGATCGGAAATATGCGGAATGGGTCCGCATCCGGATGATTTCGCGGACCGGGCCCGCATTGCCACCCGGCGGGGCGGCGATCCCTCAAGACGTGGCGCGGGGGGGGCCGTGAGAAAAAGGGGTCGGGAGCCGATATTGAGGGAGAATGAGGCCGGAAGCCGCTCTGATGGCCAATATCGGCTCCCGACCCCTTTTTCTGTGCCACGAAGGGCCGATCAACCATTGGACAACTCCCGAAACCGGAAGTTGAAATTTATCAACAAAATCTGGTTGGATGCTCCCTTAGATAAACAATTTGCTTTCGATTTTCTACAAAGGTCGCAAAAATTTACGCGCCGAGTCGCTTTCACGCGAAATGCTCTTCTACCCCCGTTTGATTGTGACATAGACTGAGCAAGCACGATCCAAGGCGGTCTTTTTGTGATCCGAACTCCTGGCTGGAGACGTTCTCAGACGGTTCTCGGGAGCGGGGCAATCGCCCCGTGGCGGTGACAGAGGCATTCCAAACAGGTTCGAGACGACACCGTTGCCGGGAGGGCAAGGTAAGGCAAGGCGCCTGCTGAGCCGCCCGTTCCGACGGCTCGGCGGGGACCTCGCCCGCTCGGAAGCTGACCCTGGAATGACCCTCGTGTCCGCGACCTGACCCGAGTGAACCGCGAACCATGAGGGTTCGGCGCGGGAACGCGACAGTCCGGGGTTTTGAACCATAACGAACCCAACAAAACCCATCCATCTCGGTGGCGATCCGTTCGCTTCCGAGGTCGTTGAGTTGATGGCGATTCCACGCGCGGAGATGAAAGAATTGATGCCAGGACATTCGACGCGTCGAGATCGAACCCGGGCCCGTCGTCGTTACGAGGCCGGCATGTTGAACGATCGGAAGGCCCGTCGGGCCTACGCGCCGGGCCTCGACTTCCTGGAACATCGAACGGTCCTCTCCAGCATCTCGTTCGACGGCACGACCCTGAGCATCACCGGCAGTGACGCGCAGGACGCCATCGCGTTCCTCTCGGCGGGCCCGGCGACGCTGCTGGTCACGAGCGAGGGCTCCGTCGCCATCCCGGCCCGGGGCGATCAGATCGCCCGCATCGTGATCGACGCCGGTGGGGGCGACGACTACGTGGACCTCTCGCAGCTCGTCGGGTTTCAGGGGACGACCACCCTCCTCGGCGGCCCCGGCAACGACACGATCATCGGCAGTATCGGGACCGACTCGATCGTCGGTGGCGACGGCGACGACAGCCTTGACGGTGGCGATGGCAATGACAGCCTTGACGGCGGCAACGGCAATGACGTTTTGATCGGCGGTGATGGCCGGATCGTGGGCGCGGCGCTGGTCGGGGGGGACGACCTCCTGATCGGCGGCCCCGGCAACGATTCCCTCTTCGGTGGCAGCGGCAACGACACGATCATCGACCTGGCCGGCTCCAACCAGATCGACGCCGGCGCGGGCGTGGAGATCAACGGCGTCCTGCTCGGCGCCAACGACGTCGTCTCGGTCGGGGCGGGCAACGACACCATCGACACCGGCGACGGCGACGATCGCATCGAGGCCACCGGCGGCCACAACCAGATCAACGCCGGCGACGGCGACGACACCATCAACACCGGCCCTGGCGACGACACCATCGACGCCGGCGACGGCCGCAACCAGATCGACGCGGGGGCCGGCCGGAACTCGATCGTGGCCGGATCGGGCGATGATGCCATCAATACCGGTAATGGCGACGACACCATCAACGCCGGCCCGGGGGCCAACGCCATCGACGCGGGGGCCGGCCGGAACTCGATCGTGGCCGGCGACGGCGACGACATCATCAACACCGGCCCCGGCGACGACACCATCAACACCGGGGACGGCAACAATCAGGTCCAGGCCGGCGACGGTCACAACCAGATCAACGCGGGGGCCGGCAACGACGTCGTCACGACCGGCACAGGCGATGACACCATCAACACCGGCAACGGCAACAACCGCATCGACGCGGGCGAGGGCCGGAACTCGTTGACCGCCGGCAGCGGCGACGACACCATCACCACCGGCGACGGCGACGACACCATCAACGCCGGCGACGGTCGCAACCAGATCACCACCGACGGCGGCAATAACCGGATCTCGGCCGGCAACGGCGGAAGCCAGATCACCACCGGCGACGGCGACAACCAGATCACCACCGGCAACGGCCCGGACAGCGTCGTCACCGGCGCCGGGAACGACTCGATCGCGACGGGGGCCGGCAACGACACCATCAACGCCGGCGCCGGCGACGACACCGTTAACGCCGGCGCGGGCGACGACCTGATCGCCGCCGGCGCGGGCAACGACTGCGTCCTGGCGGGCAACGGCGACGACATCGTCAACGGGGGGACCGGCGCCGACACGCTCTACGGCGAGGACGGCAACGACCTGCTCGTCGACGACGGCCCGGACGATGCCGACCTGATCGACGGCGGTCAGGGGGATGACACCCTGTTCGGCGGCGGCGGGGACGACTCGCTCAACGGCGGCGCCGGGGCCGACTTGCTCAACGGCGGCGCCGGGAACGATCTGCTCATCGCCGGTTCGGAGCTGGAACCGGACGCCGACACCCTCAACGGTGACATCGGGGACGATACCCTGGTGGCTGGCGGCGGAAACGACAGCATCATCGCCGGGCCGGGGAACGATCAGGTCCAGGCCGGCCCCGGCGACGACCTGCTTGACGGCGGCGACGGCAACGACCTGCTCGACGGTGGCTCGGGCAACGACACGATCCTCGGCGGCGACGACCGCGATACCTTGCAGGCCGGCGACGGCAACGACCAGCTCGTTGGCGGCGACGGCGTTGACATGCTGCTCGGCGGGACCGGCAACGACATCATGGACGGCGGCCCCGGTTCCGACTACCTCGACGGCGGCCCCGGGTTCAACCTCCTGCTCGTCGGCAACGGCCGCGACACGGTCAACGGCAGCTCGCTGATCGACACGATCACCTTCCAGGCCCCTTTTGACACGGTCTCCTTCACCAGCGCCCCGCTCAATGGCCTCAACTTCCCGATCGGCACCGACATCACCCCTCCGGCGGCCCCGGCGGCCCCGATCCTCCACGTGCTCGACGACACCGGCACGGTCGGCGACGCGCTGACCCGCAACAACACGCCCCGACTGGTCGGCTACACGGAACCTGGAAGCACGGTGTCCCTGTTCGATGACGCCGGCCAGGTTCTTGGCACCGCCGTGTCGGACGCCAGCGGGATCTACTCGATTCGCCCCACGACCGCGCTGGCCGACGGCACCCACAGCCTGCGCGTTCAGGTTCGCGACGCCGCGGGCAACCGCGGTGTAATGGGACCGGCCACCGAGATCACCATCGACACCAGCGCGCCCGCGACGCCCCCCGCGCCGGTCTTGCAGCCGGGGAGCGACTCCGGCACCGTCGGCGACCATCTCACCAACGCCTTGACGCCCGTCTTCGACGTCAACGGCGTCGAGGCCCAGGCCACGGTCGAACTGCTCCGCAACGGCGTGGTGGTCGCCAACCGCCTCGGCAACGGGCCGATCACCGATCCCGGGGTCGTCAACGGGGCCTATTTCTACATGCTTCGACAGATCGACGTCGCCGGGAACCCCAGCGCCGACGGGCCGCCCACCATTGTCGTGGTCGATGCGACCGTCCCCACGACGCCCCCCGCGCCGGCCTTGCAACCGGGGAGCGACTCCGGGGCCGTCGGCGACCGGATCACCAACGTCCTGGCGCCCACCTTCGATGCGGTCGGGGTCGAGAACCAGACGACCGTCGAATTGCTTCGCGACGGTATGGTCGTCGCCACTCGCGTCGGCCCGGGGGCGATCACGGCCCCCGCGGTCAACGGCGACGGCGCCTATCCGTACACGCTCCGACAGACCGACGCGGCCGGCAACCGCAGCCCGATCGGCCCGGCCACGGTCGTCGTGGTCGATGTCACGGCGCCCATGACGCCCCCCGCCCCCGCCCTGCAACCGGGAAGCGACTCCGGGGCCGTTGGCGACCGCATCACCAGCGTCGTCAACCCCACCTTCGATGTGACGGGGGTCGAGGCCCAGGCCAACGTCGAGCTGCTCCGCGATGGCGTGGTGGTCGCCACCCGCCTCGGCACCGGTTCCATCAGCGACCCCGGAGTCAACGGCGACGGCACCTATCAGTACGCCCTCCGACAGACCGACACGGCCGGGAACCGCGGCCCGATGGGGCCGGCGATCATCGTCGTGGTCGATGCGACCGTCCCCACAACGCCCCCCGCCCCCGTCCTGCAATCCGCCAGTGACTCCGGGGCCGTCGGCGACCGGATCACCAACGTCCTGGCGCCGACGTTCGATGCCGATGGGGTCGAGAACCAGGCGACCGTCGAATTGCTCCGCGATGGCGTGGTGATCTCAAGCCGCGTCGGCCCGGGGGCGATCACGGCCCCCGCGGTTAACAGCGACGGTACCTATCAGTACGCGCTCAGGCAAGTTGATACGGCCGGGAACCGGAGCGACGTCAGCATCGCGACCGTGCTGATTGTGGATACGACTGGCCCCACGACGCCCCCCGCGCCCGTCCTGCAAGCGGCCAGCGACTCCGGCACCGTCGGCGACCACCTCACCAACGTCCTGGCCCCCGTCTTTGACGTTGCCGGGGTCGAGGGCCAGGCGACCGTCGAATTGCTCCGTGATGGCGTCGTCGTGGCCAGCCGCGTCGGCCCGGGGGCGATCACCGACCCCGGCGTCGGTGGGGACGGCACCTACCAGTACGCCCTCCGACAGATCGACGTCGCCGGGAACCCGAGTGCCGACAGCACGGCCACCGCGATTACCGTCGATGCCACGGTGCCCATGTCGCCCCCGGCGCCGAGTTTGCAAACCGCCAGTGACTCCGGGCGACCCGACGATCGCATCACCAGCGTCGTCAACCCCACCTTCGATGTGACGGGGGTGGAGGGCCAGGCGACTGTCGAGTTGCTTCGCGATGGCGTGGTGGTCGCCACCCGCATCGGCGCCGGTCCACTCGCCGATCCTGGCCTCAGCAGCGATGACACCTATCAGTACGCCCTCCGACAGACCGACACGGCCGGCAACCGCAGCCCGATAGGGTCGGCGACCATTGTCGTGGTCGATGCCACCGTGCCGACCACACCCCCCGCGCCGGTCTTGCTGTCGGGGAGAGACTCGGGCACCGTCGGCGACCGGATCACCAACGTCCTGGCCCCCGTCTTCGACGTTGCCGGGGTCGAGAGCCAGGCGACCGTCGAGTTGCTCCGTGATGGCGTGGTCGTCGCCAGCCGCGTCGGCCCGGGGGCGATCACTGATCCTGGCCTCAGTAGCGATGGCACCTACCAGTACACGCTCCGGCAAACCGACGCGGCCGGGAACCGTAGCGTCGTCAGCATCGCAACCGTGGTTCACGTTGATACGACTGGCCCCACGACGCCCCCCGCGCCCGTCCTGCAAACCGCCAGCGATTCCGGCACCGTCGGCGATCGGATCACCAACGTCCTGGCGCCCGTCTTCGACGTTTCCGGGGGCGAGAGCCAGGCGACCGTCGAGTTGCTCCGCGATGGCGTCGTCGTGGCCAACCGCGTCGGGCCAGGTCCTCTCGCCGATCCTGGCCTCAGCAGCGATGGCACCTACCAGTACGCCCTCCGACAGATCGACACTGCGGGCAACCCGAGCCTGCCGGGGCCGGCGACCATTGTCGTGGTCGATGCCACCGTGCCCACAACGCCCCCCGCGCCGGTCTTGCAACCGGGGAGCGACTCCGGGGCCGTTGGCGACCGCATCACCAGTATTCTCAACCCCACCTTCGATGTGACGGGGGTCGAGAGCCAGGCGACCGTCGAATTGCTCCGCGATGGTGTGGTCGTCGCGAGCCGCGTCGGCCCGGGGCCGATCACGGCCCCCGAGGCCCACGGCGACGGCACGTACCAGTACGCCCTCCGACAGATCGACGCGGCCGGGAACCGTAGCGCCATCGGCGCGGCCACCGAGGTCGTCCTCGACGCCAACGTGCCCACGATGCCCCAGGCGCCTCGGTTGCAAGAGTCCAGCGACTCCGGACCGCCCGACGACCGCATCACCCGCATCCTGGCGCCGATGTTCGATGTCGAGGGGGTCGAGTCTCAGGCCACTGTCGAGTTGCTCCGCGATGGTGTGGTGGTCGCGAGCCGCGTCGGTCCCGGAGCGATCACCGGCCCCGCGGTCAACGGCGACGGCACCTACCAGTACGCCCTCCGGCAGACCGACGCGGCGGGCAATCCGAGCACGTTGGGGCCGGCCACGGTCGTCGTCGTTGACACGATGGTTCCGTCCGCGCCCTCTCTGGTTCGTCTGCTGGAGATCAGCGACGACGGGCCCGGCCATTCCGATGGGATCACGAACGCGGCGGAGATCTCGTTCGAGGTCTTGATGACGACGACGGGGGGGACGACCGAGCTGCTTCGCAAGCCGTTCGGAGCGCCGGATGTTGAGTTTGCGGTCGTGGCATCGCGTGACGGCTCGGGGGCCCTCAACGACACAACGGCCGCCGAGGGGCGGTACGAGTACGCCGCTCGAACGGTCTCGCGTACCGGCGTCGTCGGGCCGAACAGTGTGTCGAAGGCATTGGTCGTCGATCGAACCAGTCCGATCGGGCCGAGCCTGAACCTGCGCGTCATCGACGACACCGGGCGCGTGGGGGACAACCTGACGAACGTCCGCCGGCCGGGGCTCTCGGGGAACACCGAACCGGGCGCGGTCGTCGAGTTGCTCGATGACGCGAACTCGGTGATCGCGACGACGACCGCGGCCAACGACGGTTCCTTCACGATCCTGACCCCGGTCGGCATGTTCAGCGGTTCGCACCTGTTCCAGGCCCGCGCCCGCGACGTTGCCGGCAATCTCGGCGGGCCGGGGCCGATGCTCCGCGTGACCATCGCCTCGGTGCGTGGTGACTACGACGGCGACGGCAAGACGGACCTGGCCCTGTTCCGCCCCGCGAACTCCGTGTTTTCCGTCCAGCAGTCGGCCCTCGGGCCCGTTCCCAGCAACTCGACTGGAACGGCATTGATGTCCCGGCATCGGCCGACTACGACGGCGACGGCACGACCGACATCGCCATCTACAGCCCCACGTACGGGCACATCGCGGCCCTGCTCAGCTCGTCCGGCGGGGTCATCCAGCCGCTCGGCGTTACCAACGGCACGCCCGTCCCGGCCGACTACGACGGCGACGGCAAGGCCGACATGGCCGTCTTCGACCCAAGAGACGCCTCCTGGACCATCCTCCTGTCGACCACCGGAGAGGTCGCCACGTACCACTTCGGTGCCGGTCGCCTCTATGTCGCGACCCCGGACGTTCCGATTCCGGCCGATTACGACGGCGACGGCAAGGCCGACCTCGCCGTCTTCCGGCCGACGACCGCCACCTGGTACATCAAATACTCGGGCGGAGGGCCCTGGCCAAGCAGCTCGGGATGGCGGGCGTCGATCAGCCGATCCCCGAGGACTACGACGGCGACGGCAAGACCGACCTCGCCGTCTTCCGGCCAACGACCGCCACCTGGTACATCAAATACTCGGGCGGAGGGGTTTCCGCCACCCAGCTCGGGATGGCGGGCGTCGATCTGCCGGTCCCCGGAGACTACGACGGCGACGGCAAGGCCGACCTGGCCGTCTACCGGCCGACGACCGCCCAGTGGTTCACCATCCACTCGCGGGGAAATCGCAGCGCCCGGACCTTCGGGACGGCCAACCTCGACGTGCCGGTAAACGTGCCCATCGTGAGCCGTCGGGCACTCTGGGACCGCAGCCTGCTCCTCTCGGGCCTATCGTGAACCGACGCCGAACGGCCCGGGCCGTGGACCCGATCGGCGGAACCACGGCCCGGAAGGGTAAGATCACGGCCGAGCCATCCACCTCGATGGCTCGGCGTGTGGCCGGGGCAAGAACCCATCACCCCATAGGCTGCAAGTTAAGGTTGATCCTGGATCAGATGTCCAGGAACGACCGCAAGGTAGATTGTTTGGGTGGCCGGGGGAAAGTCTTCGTGCCCTGGGGCTGGGGACGGCGCCACCGCCCGGGGCACGCTGCGCTTTGCCCCGGCCACCCAGACGTCCCGACATTCCAGGAAACTCGCTCCTTAAGTTGCTGCGCATGGGGCAAGAAGCCATCACCCGGGTCTCGAGATGAGCCACCCCTCATCCCCTGGTCCCCTCGACCCCTGGCCCTACCTCGAGCCTCCGCGACGGTAGCGGCCGAATTCGGTGCTCAGTTCGTCGATGGCGAGCTCGCGGGGATCGACGGTCGAGATGGCGGGGGGTGTCGCACCATTCGGGTTCTCCACAGCCGGATCGGAGCGGGCCGGGCCGTTCGGGGCGGGCCGGGCCGCCTCGGTCCGGCGGGGTTCGTCCGCGTTGGGACGCTCCGGGGGCGCCGCCAGGTTCCTTGCGGTCCGGGGCTGGTGATGCCTGATTCAGCCGCCCGAGCAACTCGTCACGTTCCCGGGTCACGCGGGCGAGCTGGGCCTGGAGTTCCTTCGCCCGTCCGGCGAGCTCGTCGCCGCGGCGTGCCGCGAGCTCTTTCTGCTGGGTGGCTTGCTGGAGGACCTGGCTCGCCTGCGCGAGTTTCGCCTGGAGCCCGCGCTCGGCCTCCCGGAAGGACGCCTCGAGTTGCTGGCGGTACTGGGGAAGCCGGTCGCGCTCCTGGGTGAGCGAATCGACCAGGCGGACCATCGAGTTACGCTCCTGGTGCAAGGTGTCGATGACCCGGTGCAGGCGTTCGACGACGGGCCCGACCTCCTGTTGCTCTCCGCCGGCCCGCGACAGGAGCTCCTGGTTCCGCTCCCGCAGCTCCGCCCACATGGCTTCCGCCCGGGCGTTCTCCAGGCGAAGCTGCTCCTGGGCCGCTCGCGTACTGGCCGCGAGTTCCTCCCCCCAACGCTCCTGCATGGCCTGACGTTCGGATTCCCACTGCCGGCGGGCCTCCTCGAACGTGTGACGAAGCTCCTCATACGCCGCCGACTGGCGAGCCACCGCGTCGCCGAAGAGACGCTCGAGATCATCGAATCGAGGAATGCCCGGATCTGCACTGAGCAAACCGTCGCGTGCTCCATCCTCCTCGGCGGCCGGATCGAATCGAGCGTCGCGTGCCTCCACGAGTTCCGCTTCGAGGATGCGGAGCCGCGCCGAGAGCTCGTCTTGCACTCCCTCCAGTTCCCGACCTCGGGCCTCGCCACGCTCGCAACGCTCTCGAAGCGTGGATTCGCGCGACCGGGCCGATTCCAGCTCGTCGCGAAGGCTCGCGACCTCGGCCCGCGCGGCCTGATGCTGATCGGTCTCGTCGGCAAGCATCGTCCGCGCCGTCGTCAGATCGGCCCCGATGCTTGTGGATTTCGACTCCGCAACCGAGAACTGCTCCCGCATCTCGGATAGCTCGGCGTGCGCGTCGGAGAGCGATCCTTGCAGAGAGGCTCGTTCACCACGCACGGTCTCCAGTTCCGACTCCGCATCCGCGAGCCGCTGACGAGTCTCGTCCAGGTCGGTTCGGAGGGACGTGGATGCGGATACCGCATCCGCGATCCGCGACCGGGTGGTCGCCAGTTCGGCGTCCGATACATCGAAACTCTCTTGTATCGACGCGATTTCATTGCGCGTGGCTTCCAGCGCCGACTCCGCATCCGCGAGCCGCTGCCGCGTCTCGTCCAGGTCAGCTCGCGTGGTGGAGAGAACGTCCCGCGTTTCGGCCAGCTCGCCTTGCGTCGCCGCCGTTTCCGACTGGGCGTCTTCGAGCCGCTCCCGTGATGTCACCAGTTCGGCCCGCAGGGACGCCGATTCGGACTCCAGCTCCGCGAGTCGCTGTTGCGCGTCCGCCCGCTCCGACTGGAGGGTCGCCGATTCCGCCTCCACCTCCGCGAGCCGCTGTTGTGATGTCACCAGTTCGGCCCGCAGGGACACCGATTCGGACTCCAGCTCCGCGAGTCGTTCCTTCGAGGCCGCCCGCTCCGACTGAAGGGTCGCGGACTCCGCCTCCACCTCCGACAGTCGCGCGTGCGATTCCGCCAGGTCCGATTGCGTGGCGGTGAGGCTCTCTCGCAAACGCGCCAGTTCGGCGTGCTCGGCCGCCGATTCGGACTCCGCGTTTTCGAGCTGATGGAGGACTTCGGACAGGTCCGACCGGATGACCTCCAGCTCCGTCGAGAGGTCGTCCCGCGCCGCTTCCAGTTCCCGGCCGCGTGATAACGCCTCCTCCTGAAGCCGCCTGGCCTCCTCGATCTGAACGTCGCTCTCTCTCCACTTCGCCTTCAAGGCGTTGTATTTGACGCTACGACGCTTCCAACGCTTCAAGAGCGAAGCGTATTCGGCGTTACGGGCCGCGAGCGTTTTACCGGTGAGTTCCAGGTCGTGGACCAGGTCCGCGATGGGACGGGGCCCCTCGTGAGCCTCGCCGTCCGCGACCTTCTGTGCCCATTCGTTCCCGTCCAGCCTCATCTCGGCCCGGAAGCGGTGCTGGCATCGCTTGCAGGTCACGTTGTGGCCCAGATAATCCGGCCGGACCTTGAGCTCATTGTGGCACGATGGGCACGTGATTTTGATATGCACGCTCATGGTCTTTTGCTCTTTCGCGCCGGCATGGTCCACGGACATGGGGTCGAACATGCGACTCTCCGAACCTGGGTGGTCCCCCGAAGCAATCCGATCAATCGAAACGGGGCACGGCCCCCTCGCAGCAATGAGCAATGAGTGAATTCAGTAAGGGTCTGCCCCGAAAGGGGGGCTGCCGGGAGGGCGAGGCGCCCGCCGAGCCGCTCCTGGCGCGGGCCGTCGGCTCGGCGGGCGCCTCGCCCTCCCACTTCCAGGACAGACTCCAAGAAAAGACGTCCGGCATCGGGCCCCCAACACTCACGACTCACCACTCATTACACACTCTCCACTGCCCACTGCCCACTGCCCACTGCTCCACTGCCCACTCATTGTTCATTGTTCATTGCTGCGATGGGCTTCAGGAGCCCGTACTTGATCATCCAGCCCAGGGTCGAGCGGCCGACCGAGGGAGGAAGCTCCGCCCGCGCGAAGATCGCGTCGAGGTGGTCGATCTTCCGGGGGACCGACGCCTCATCCACGATGGAACGGATGATCTCCCGGCGGTTTGTCCGGGCCCCGAGGCCGTAGTTCATCAGGGGCAGGTCGAGGAACCAGTGCAGCCGTTCGAGAGCGTTCTCGTCGGCCACCAGGCAATCCGACCCGTCCAGGACCGCCGACGCATGGCCCGCGAAGGCGACTTCGGGGGCGGGGTAGAAGGCCGATCCCGAGATCGGTCCGGGACGCGGCCCCTGAGGCGTCCGGTGCGACTGGCGTTCGGCGTCCTGATCGAGCCAGAGCTGGTCGTAGGCTCGGATGATGACGGGCCAGGACAGGTGCTCCAGGGCCCGCCGACGGCCCGACTCGCCCATGCGACGGCGGAGGCCCGCGTCCTCGACCAGGCGACGGAGCGCGTCCGCCGTCGCGTCCAGGTCCACGACGACGGCCTGGTTGCATTCGCCGTAGTACAGGTCGTGGCTGATCTCGCCGATCAGTAGTCGAGCGGACGAGTTCGCGGCCGCGCCCGAACGATCCGGGTGGGGACCAGAAGGCCCGTCTCCCCATCGACGACCAGGTCGCGGGTGCCTCCCCAGTTCGTCGCGACGATCGGCAAGCCGCGCCATGGCCCGGGCGACCTCCAGGTCGGCGGTCTCGCGGATGCTGTCGGAGAAGGCGGTGACGATGTCCGCCGCGCCAGGCGACCTCGCGCGACTCGGCCTTGCTCGCGTCGATGGCCCGGACCTCGACCCCGGGCGCGAAGATGCGCGCGCCGTCGGTCATCGCCTTGACGATCTGCGGGCTCGCGGCGCACCCGCGAGCAGCAGGTGGACCTTTCGAGCGTTGCCGCGCGCCACCCGCTGGAGCCCCTCGAACAGCGGGAACGGGTGGCCCTTGGCGTGGAACGAGATCGGGCCGGCGGACAGGACCGCGATCTCCTCGTCGCCGAGGCCCAGCGCCCGGCGCGCTCCGGACCGTTCCTCGGTCGTGGCCGGCCGTTGGCGATCGACATCAATGCCCCAGGGGATCACCTCCAGACGCAGCCGCAAGCTGGGGTCGCCCCCGAACCGCTCCCGGAGGTCATCGGCATAGGCCCCCGCCGTCGTCCGGACCATCTCCTCGATCGCCCGAGAGGGGCAAACCACCGCATCAAACGGCTCGAAGGGGGCCGTGACCAGGCTGTGCAGCGCCTCGATACCGGCGAGCGACGAGACCGCCTGCGCCACCCCGCAGAGCGCGAACCCGTCGGGCGCGACATGCTGTCGGAACCAGGCGTAACGCGCCTCCGGCATCGCGGTGTGATGGACCACCGGCGCCGGCGGGTTCCGGGAAAAGGCGTCGAAGACCTCGTTCGGCCGATCGGCCCCAGGTGCTTCGCCCCGGACTGGATCGCCGGATGGCCCTCGAACGCCTTGCGGAGCACGTTCTGGTCCGAGGTGCCGGTCAGGATCGCGACCAGGGCTTCCGTTACGGCCGTGCGCAAGATAGGCGTCGAGAAACTCCTTGCAGGTGAAGGGGCGATCCGGAGAGCGGCCCCCTCCCTGCCCCCCTCCCGCCGTGACGCTATCGTCGCAAACAACGCAAACCCCAGGCGTCCGGTCACTCACGGCACGATCTCCCCCGATCCTCAGTCATCAGAAATTAGACATCTGTCATGCGAAATTCTGCCATGCTGGAATCGGCCATCGGTCATCGGTCATGTTCCCCGACACAGGACCCACCGCAGCTCGATCGGCGTCTGACCATCCATCAAGGGATAGAGATGCTTTCCGTTCGCCCAGTCGACGAACCATCCGGTCGGCGGCCAGGCCTCCGCGGGAAGGTGGGCCTTCTCGTATTCCGGCTGCGACTCGTCCGAGACGAGCTCCAGGGGGAGCCCGTCGAGAACCTCCGCCAGCTCCGTCCTGGTGAACACGCCACACAGCAACATTTGTGACATCTCTCGCAACAGCCGGGACGGCCCCGGTTCGTCGCGCACGAGAAAAAGGTTGAACAGCACGAGTCCACCGGGCATCAGCCGTTCGCACAGAACCTCCAGCGCCCGCCGGAGCCCCGAAGGGCCCCGGACACCCATTGCCAGATGGTCGGCGACGACGATGAGCTGGAATCGTTCGCTGGTCTCAAGGGTTCCGCCGAGCAGGTCGCCACACTCGCAATGGACCGGCAGGCCCTCCGTCTCCGCGGCCAACCGCAGTTGCTCGACGTGTTCGGGGAACGGGTCAATGGCGAGGACCGGATGGCCGCGACGGGCCAGCGGCAGCGCGTTACGGCCAGAGCCGGCCCGCACGTCAAGCACGGGCGCCGATTCCGGGTCGGAAAACGCCTTCGCGATCTCCAGGATCTTCGCGTCGGGATGGCCGGCGAACAGGGGCGGGGTCCGCGCATTGAGCCAGTTCTTGAAGAACTCGGCATCGGTCGGCGCCTGCGTGCCCACCTGACAACCCAGCCCGCGACGGCCGGGGGCGGCCGGTTTAAGGCTCAGCAGGACCATCGTCCGCGGCGAGGCGCGGAACCCCTCCTCGGCCCGCGTGCGGAACATCTCTCGAAACCGATCGCGCTCCTCGCCCAGGAACGGACTGCCGAGGACCGCGAAGAGCTGGTCGAGCCGTTCCAGGTAATGGTCGAGCATGGCGGGGATCGCGGGCATCTGGAGCTCGCAGCGCCCCTGGAACCCACGATCGAGGATGTCGAAAACCACGTCTTCGGGCGTCAGCGGCGAGGCCGGTTGCCCCGGTTCGGAAGGGTTCAAGGCAGCAACTCCAGAAGAACCTCGAACGGACAGGCGATGCGTCGTGATCTGGCGACCTCGGCCAGAACGGACACTCAGGAAACGACTCTCAAGGCGGGCCGGGGAGCCGTCGCCGGCAGGCCGACGGCATGAGCACGCTGGTGGTTATCGATGACGCCCTGGTACAGTTCGAGCATCCGCGGCAGGGTCTTCGACAGGGCGTACTCCTCCTCGACCAGTTTCACGCCCGCGCGGCCCAGGTGGCGATGCCCTTGCGGGTCGCGCAGCACCCGCACGCCCAGGTCGGCCAGGCCCTCCACGTCGTAGAAGGAGGCGAGCAGACCATTTTGCTCGTGGACGATCAGGTCCTTGACCGGCCCGGTGTCCGAGGCCACCACGGTGCAGCCGCAGGCCAGTGAATTGAACAGCGACCAGGACAGCACGAACGGGACGGTCAGGTAAATGTGCAGATCGCTGATCGCGAGCAGCCCGGCCAGCCGGTCGGGCGGGATGAGGCCCGTGAAGTGAAACTTCGACAGGTCGTAGTCGTCCTGACGGAGCACGTGGTCGCGGAAGCTCCCCCCCTGGATGTACTTCAGGTCGCCGCCGTAGGCGACCCGGTCGACACCGACCACGAAGAACAGGACGTTCGGAACCTGCCGGTAGATCCGTTTGGCGGCCTTCATGAAGATGTCGAACCCGCGCATCGCTTCCATGCCGCGCGCGACGTACGTCACGATGCGGGTGTCCGGGCCGATGGACAGGTCGCCGAACTGCCGAGGGGCGTTCTCTCTCGGGCGCCAGACGTCCGTCTCGATCCCGTCGAAGATGACCCGGAGCTTGTTGGTGAAGGTCTCGGGGAAGGTGCCTCGTTGCCAGCGCGTGGGGCAGTAACCGACGTCGCAGTTCTCCAGGTCGAGCAGGATCATGCCGTTCTTGATGTAGAGGCGGAGGAAATCCGGCTCGCTGGGTGGGAACTCCGGACGGTACTCCATGTCGTTGTCGTGGGGGCGATAGAAATACTCGAAATAATTGATTAACGGGCAATCATACAACTCGCGCAGAAACAGGGTCGAGCCGAAGCCGCTGTGCCCGACGATCAGGTCGGGGCGGATGTCGGGGTTCTGGCGACAGGCCTCGTAAACCCCATGGGCATGGGCCACCGAGTTCTCGAAGTTGCGCGTCAGGTACGACTGGTGCTTCGTCGCCCCCCCCTTCGGCTGATACTGGATGCGACGGACGCCCTGGCTGACCCCGGCCGGCTTCTCCGAGACGAAGGTGCAACGATACCCCATCTCCCGCGCCAGATACTTCGCGATGTGCCCGAACTGCGCGGGGTAGTTCTGATGAACGAACAGAACATGCATGACGTGCCGCGACTCCCTGATGCCTCTCGACGCTGGTGACTGGCCCGTTTTTCTCGACTCGCGCGACCTCAAAGCGATTCTCAAAGGCTTCGCAGGGTGGGTGGAGCCCTCGGAACCCGCCGCTCGGCCCAACGCCTTCGTAGTAGACCAACAGCCCGAAAACGGTGGGTTGTCAATCGACCGAAGCTCTTTGGGCATCAGGCATTGGACATCGGCGCGACCTACCGTTTTCGCTCTGTCGGTCTACTCATAGGGTGGGTGGAGTCCTCGGAACCCACCAATCCGGTACGCCAGCCAGATGGTGGGTTCCGAGGACTCCACCCACCCTACGAGACTACGAGACTAGGGGCTCGGTTTCGTACCCCTTATGGGCTCATGGTCCCATTGAGAAAATAGCCTATCGAGACGACGTCCCCGACAAAAGACAAGGCTGCTCCGTAAAGGAGCAGCCTTGCCGGGTGTTGCGTTTTGGCCACCCTCGCCCGCCCCGAGCGGGAGGCCCGGGGAGGGGAGAGGGACGTTGTCGATCGAGTTCCGGCGATCCGCGAGCGGCGCCGGAGGACTCAACCTGATCAGGGCACCATGACGTACGGGTTGGGCCCGACCTGGGTGATGAAGTCGAACACCGACAGGGCGACGGTGTCGAACCCGAGGCCGACGTACAGGTTGGCGAAGACGCCGCCACGGAGCCAGTTGTTGCCGCCGCCGGCGCTCATGGTGTCGAAGATCGACGAGCTGGTCTCAAGGCCGCCGTAAAGCGTGTCGTCACCAGCGTACCCGATCAGCGTGTCGGAGTTGTTGCCGCCGACCAGCAGGTCGTTGCCGGCGGGGAGGGCACTCTGGAGCGCCTGAAGGGTCGTGTCCAGCGGGTTGAACTGGTTGGGCACCAGGCCGGGGGCCATGGAATCCAGGTTGAACCCGGAGATCTGGTCGTCGCCGTTCTCGCCCCTCAGGGTGTCGTTGCCCAGGCCGCCGAACATGGTGTCGTTGCCGTTGCTACCCAGAGCGAGGTTGGACTCGCCGCCGGAGTCCGCGGAAACCGGCAGGCCCAGCCCGGCGAGCGACAACGGGACGAAGCCCGAGCCGACGTCGATGTACTCGTTGCCGCCGCTGCCGAGGATGGTGTCGTTGCCGGCACCGCCGAGCAGGGTGTCGTCGCCCTTGTCGAGCGCCGTGCCGCCGGTGATCAGGTCGTTGCCGTCGAGGCCGGCGACCACGTCCGTCCCGGCTCCACCGTTGAGCGAGTCGGCACCAGCGCCACCGATCACGGTGTCGTCACCCGATCCGCCGTCGATGAAGACGTTCGAGGTGTTGTTCGGGTCGGTCCGCAGGTCGTCATCGCCACCGTCGCCGGTGATGCTGTCCTGGCCGGTTCCGGAGTTGACGGTGTCGTTGCCGGCGCCCGCGTTGATGGTGTCGTCGCCGTCGAGCGTCGTGATGTCGTCGTCGCCGCCGCCGCCGTCAACGCTGTTGTCGCCGCTGCCGGCCGTGATGGTGTCGTCGCCGCCGCCGCCGTTGATGGTGTCGTTGCCAGTCCCTGTCGTGATGTCGTCGTCGCCGCCATCGGCATTGACGAGGTTGTCGCCGTCACCGGCGATGATGGTGTCGTCGCCGCCGCCGGAGTTGATGGTGTCGTTCTGGGCGCCGGTGGTGATGGAGTCGTCGCCGTCACCGGTGGTGACGCGGTTCTCGCCGCCGCCGGCGTCGACGGTGTTGTCGCCGTCACCGGCGTTGATGGTGTCGTCGCCGCTGCCGGTGGTGATGGAGTCGTCGCCGTCACCGGTGGTGACGCGGTTCTCGCCGCCGCCGGCGTCGACGGTGTTGTCGCCGTTACCGGCGTTGATGGTGTCGTCGCCGTTGCCGGTGGTGATGGAGTCGTCCTGGTCGCCGGTCGTGACGCTGTTGTTTCCGCCGGTGTCGTTGACCTGGTTCTGGCCGCCATCGACATTGATGTCGTCGTTGTCGCTGCCGGAGTTGACGGTATCATTGCCCGATCCGGCCCGGATCACGTTGTCGCCGTTGCCGGCCGTGATGCTGTTGTTGCCGTCGCCCGCGTAGAGGGAGTCGTCGCCGGCACCGGCGGTCAGGGTGTCGTCCCCGTTGCCGGTCAGGCTGACGAAGTTGTTCCCCTCGCCGACGTCGATGACCTTGTCCTGATCGGCGGTCGTCGTGCCGGGGGTCGGGTCGGCCTCGACGCCACCGGTGACGCTGTCGTTGCCGCCATTGAGCGTCACCCGGTCCGAGCCGCCGTACAGCGCGACGGTGTCGCGGCCGTTGCCTGCGACGATCGTGTCATTGGCGCCGGCCAGGTCCAGGGTCACGCCGGTGCCCGTCTGGACATTGATCAGGGCGCCCCGACCGCCGTCGATCAGGTTGTTGCCGTCGCCGGCATTGATGTTGTCGTTGCCGCTCGCGGCGCTGCCGGGACCGGAACCACCGTAGATCTGGTCGTTGCCGTCGCCGCCGGTGATCGTGTCGTTGGCGCCGACGAGCTGCGTCGTGTTGTTGGGGCCAGCGACGACCTGGCCGTCGCCACCGTAGATCAGATCGTTGCCGGCGCCACCGTTGATGGTGTCCTCGCCGTAGTTGCCGTAGAGGGTGTCGTCGCCGTTGCCGCCGTCGATCGAGTCACCGAAATTCAACCGGTCGAGGCCGTTGATCACGTCGTTGCCGTCACCACCGAGCAGCGTGGTGTGGATGTCCTTCTGGAGCGTGCTCACCAGGATATTGTCGTCGCCGCCGGCACCGTCGATGACGACGTTATTGACATTGGCGAACCCGTGGATGCCGCCGTCGGCGATGACGGTGACCTGCCCCGGCGAGCCACCCGGCACCGTGAACGAGAACAGACCAATGAAATTGGCGTTCTCGTCGCCGGTGATCGACAGGGTATCACCGACCTGATTGAACGTGATCCCGCTGAGCAGGGTACGCCCCTCGAGCACCTCGGCGAGCGGTCGCCGCTGCCGAACGAGGGCCCGCTTCTTCGCGCTGTCGGCGGACGGACGACGACTGCGACCCTTGCCGAACATGCTGCCAATACCGTTGAACATGGAAGTGTTCCTCTCGAGGTGAGTTCCGACTCGATCTCGCACCTGCTACCGGGTTCCGCCGCGACCGACATCACGTTGTGCGACGTTGCACAACAGTCGCGGAGGCCCTGTCTCTCCCGCCCTGGGACGTTACGTCATCCTTGTGGGCGTGCCACGCCACCCCGCGCCGGAACCGTGGTTCGTCGTCCTGATCGTCGACATGTTCACGGTTCCCATTCCATCCGTTCGAGCGCGAGTGAGTGGACGATCCCTTCGTCACACTGGTTGACGACTGCTGGTTAGATTGCAGCGAGGGGCCATTTCCACAACCGAAAACTTCCGGAAATGTACTCAGGCGTTCGTATCGCGAATGCAAGGCGAGCGAGGTGAACGGCATAAAAAAACGATTTCAGGCCGTCAATTCGAGGCAAATCCCCATCGCCACCCCACATTCCTTCCTTGTTTGACGGTTTCGGGCCGATCGCACCGCACGGCGCGAGGGACCGCTTCGGATCAACGCCCCGGACATCCCCTCCTTTCGGACATGTCGGTTTCCGCCTTGATATGATAGATTGAATGCATGCAGTCATGTTATCGATTCCGCCGGTGAGGGCTGACTTCAGAACGTGTGTGAGGTGCGTTCGACTCGGCGTCGGGTGGGTGGAACGACCGTAGCGCCAAGCTTCGTAGCAACCTACCGATTCGCTGGTGGATGCGCCGCGCTGACTACAAGGACCTTCTCACACACGTTCTCAGGCTCGTTCGAGGGATCGTCTGGGCCCGCTTCGGTCAACGGATCGGCGGTTGCAGCATGTGGCGCAATTTTTTGAGGACCAGTTTTTTTCGCTTGTTGACGGCCTGCTGGCTGATGCCCAGCCGCGTGGCGATCTGGTCCTCGGTCTCGCCCTGCCAGAACAGGCTCTCGACGAGTTCGCGATCGGCGGGCTTCAGCGCGGAGAGGCCCCGCGAGAGGTCGACCCGGCTGGCGGCGAGCTCATCGGGGCCATCGCCGGGCCGAACCGTCTCGCCGAGCCCCGCGCTGCGCCGAGGCGCAGGGCGTAGGCCCACTCCTTGCGGTAGCGCGCGATGGCGCGGCTCAGGATGCGGCCCCGGAAGAACAGCGCCGGCTCGACATTGCGGGAGGCGTCGAACACGGACATCGCTTCCATCGCCGCCGCGAAGGCCTCGGCGTAGACTTCCTCGCGCCATTCCGCGTCCGACCAGTGCGGAGGCGCCTGCCAGCGCCGGATGGTCCGGCAACAGTTCGTCCAGACGGCCTTCCAGGCCGACCGACTCATCAGGCCGACAAACGCAACGTCACAACTCGTCGCCACCGATCCGATGCCGGACTTCGACCGCGCGGCGGGGACCGTCGAGGTTTGACCGGGCAACGTACTGAAGTGCAGGCTCATGGCGTGTCACCTCTCCGCACAGGAAAATACCCGAACGAACACCAAACCATACAAAATCGAACAAACATCCAGAAGGCCGAACCCGCGAGCCCCCTGGGCCCGGCTCGCGTCGGCGGTTTGATTCGGCGACGGACCACCGTCCCGGGGCGAACCTCGGCGCGACGGTCCCGGTACGAACATCAAAAAGACGATCCGAAAACGTGTCCTTACCCTGGAACCCGCGAGTCTCCGCGTCACGGCGAGAACGGTCCTGAAGCCGTCGCGGTGCTCAATACAACGAGCGTTCGAGACGGTCTGACGTTCCGGGGAACGCCAGCACCTCAAAGTCCCTGAGGGCCCGGCAGCCAGCGGCGTGCCGGGCTCGGGTCGCGTGGCGGTCACGGTCCAGCGCCGAGATCGAGCACAGCAACCCCATCATCACACTCCCCCGCCTCACACCGAGGGGACAACCCCAATGAGCAATGATACGCCCCTGATCGTTCGCATGGGATGCACGATTACGCCCACAACCGCACGAGTCTTGCAAAAACCAGATACGGTGTCAAGCAGTTGCAGGATTGACATCCCCAAAATCATGACATGCGTTCCGCTTCGTGACCCGGCCACGAATCTAGTGTGTCCCCATGGTTGGTGTCAAGAATAAATCCCTGGTCGCGGAGCGCGGTGTTTCCCAAAATCCCCAGGAAACACCGGGCATTCGCGGCCCCTACAAGGTCTAACATGGCGAGCAGTGACGTCCCCGGTCAGGCCCGATTCGAGCCCCGGCCGCCGGCCTCGGAGATCGTTCCGAACGTGCCTCACGCACGGTTTACCGCCTGGTTCGCGGTTCGAACGGCCGTCGATCGGATCATTTGAACATTCCCAAACGCGAACATTTTGTGGCGAAATTCAACACGGCATCGCGAATGACTTGGCGTAACGGGCCCGAAATCGGCCACCGTTTTCGGCCTCCCGACGTCCCTACGCATTTTTAAACGACGGATGCGGGAGGGCCGTCGTCGCGACCTTTCAATTTGGCCTCGGGCCGGACGCATCCGGGCCGAAATTTCGGGGAATCGCGAGAGTTCTCCGGGGCCCCGGCGTCGGCGAGCCCGCCCGGGGACGGCTGCCCCACGGCCCCGGAAATGGGAGTGATTGAGAGACGGGAAGGGGCCCGTTGCCTCGTCGTTTCGGGCCTGCGGCGGCGACGGTTGGCCGGGTCGTGCGCCCGGCTGGTCCACGTTCCGGTTCGTCCCATCGTCGCCGAAATCGTAAAATGTTCGCAATTGGTTCTTGCAGCGGCGGCGTCCAAAACATATCTTGCACGTCCTGGTGATCGATGTACCTCTGAAATGCCTGGCATTGAGACCGCTTTAGGAGGTCATAGTCATGACTTCATGGGCCCGCAGAGTTCGTCGCGCCGTGGCGACGCCGAAACGTCGTGGTTCCCGGATGACCCGGAAGGCCCGCCCTGGGGCCCTTGATCTCGCGGGGCTGTGCATCCTTGAGGCCCGCACACTGCTCAGCCAGGGGTTGATTTCCGGGGTTGTTTATGAAGATGCCAACGCGAATAAATCTCAAGATGTGTCTGAGGCCGGCCTGTCCGGTTGGACCGTCTACCTCGACAAGGACTTCGACGGCACGCTCGATGCCGGCGAGCCTTCTCAACTCACCGACGCGCAGGGCCGCTACAGCTTCTCGGTCGATCCGGGCTATTATTCGGTTCGCCAGGTGAAGCCGGCCGGTTGGATTCAGACGACCCCCGAGAGCAATGGGGACTACCGACAATTCGTCGCCTCGGACCAGCAGGTCGTCGACCGCAACTTCGGCAACCAGAAGAACGAGGGGGCCCGACGATCTCCGGGACGGTCTACAACGACCGTGACAGCGACGGCGCCGAGACACCGGCGAGCCGGGCCTGGCCGGCTGGACCGTCTTCCTCGACAAGAACTTCAACAAGGTGCTCGACAGCGGCGAGCTGAGCGCCGTGACGGATGCGACGGGGGCCTACCGCCTCAAGCCCGAGCCGGGGATCTATTCCGTCCGCGAAATCAACCCGGACGCCTCGACCTGGACGCAGACCCAGCCGACCTCGCTGCTTTACGTCGAGGTCGTCACGGCGGACACGCTGGCGACCGGCCGCGACTTCGGCAATCACTCCAGCGCCGCGGCGCTCTCGGGCGTGATCTACAGCGACCTGGACAACGACGGTTCCCGCGACACGGGCGAGCCGGGCCTGGCCGGCTGGACCGTCTTCCTCGATACCGACAACGACGGCACGCTCGATGCCGGTGAGACCACCACCACGACCGATGCGACCGGCGCCTACAACTTCGACGTCAAGCCCGGCGGCTACACGGTCCGGTCCGTGGGCCAGTCGGGCTGGAACCGAACCGCGCCGGCCGGCGGCGCCCACGACGTCTCGGTCGTCGCGGAAGAGGTCCGGACCGGCCTCGATTTCGGGTACTTCGAGCCACCGCCGCCACCGCCACCGCCGCCACCGCCACCGCCGCCGACCGGGGACGGGACGATCTCGGGCGTGGTCTACAACGACCTGGACGGAGACGGCATCCGCGACTCGGGCGAGCCGGGCCTGGCCGGCCGGACCGTCTACCTCGACCAGAACTTCAATGGGCTGCTGAATAACGGCGAGCCGACGGCCCTGACCGACGCGACGGGCACCTACAGCTTCGATGTCGACCCCGGCGCCTACGTCGTCCGACAGAACCTCGAGGCCGGCTGGAGCCTGACCGCGCCTCTGACCGGGTTCCACACGGCAAACGTGACCGACGACGGTTCGAACTCCGGCCTCGACTTCGGCAACGTCCAGCCGTCGTCCGCGGGACAGGCGACCCTCGCGGGGCAGATCTTCGACGACCGCGACAAGGACGGCACGCGCGACACCGGCGAGCCGGGCCTGGCCGGCTGGACCGTCTTCCTTGACGCCAACAGCAACGGCACGCTCGATAACGGCGAGACCACCACCACGACCGATGCCCAGGGGGGCTATCAGTTCCTCGTGGCGCCCGGTCCCCACACGGTGGCCGCCCTCGCCCGGGCCGGCTGGACCAGATCCGCGCCGGCCGCCGGATCGTATCCGGTGACCGTCGCCGCCGACGAGGCCCGGGTGGACCTCAATTTCGGCTTCTTCTCGGCGCAGACGCTGGGACAGGTCCGCGGACATATTTTCAACGACCTCGACGGCAGCCGCTCGCGAGGCGTGGGCGAGCCGGGCCTGGCCGGCTGGGGCGTCTATCTCGATCGCAACTTCAACGGCCGGCCGGACGCGGGCGAGCCCGTCACCACGACGGACGCCTCGGGCTTCTATGCCTTCAACGTGCTCGACGGCATCTACGCGGTCCGGGAAGTTTCCCAGCCCGGTTGGGGACAGACCAGCCCACCGGCGAACATCTACATCACGAGCGTGGTGGGCGGGGCCATCGTCGATGGCCTCGATTTCGGCAATCGCCTGATCCCGACGCAGGCGACGCTCTCGGGCGTGGTCTACAACGATCGCGATGAGGACGGCACCCGAGACGCGGGCGAGCCGGGCCTGGCCGGCTGGACCGTTTATGACGACGCCGACAACGACGGCACGCTCGATTCCGGCGAGGCGAGCGCCCTGACCGACGCCAACGGCGCCTACACCCTCAAGGTCGATCCGGGCGCCCGGGTCATCCGCGAGGTGGTCCCGGCGAACTGGGCGGTGACCGCGCCGGCCGTCGGGTCGCACACTGTGCTGGTGGCCGCCGGGGACACTCCGACCGGTCTCGACTTCGGCAACCGTTCCACGCTGCCGACCCTCTCCGGCGTCCTCTACAACGACCTGGACAGGGACGGCACCCGAGACGCGGGCGAGCCGGGCCTGGCCGGCTGGACCGTTTATGACGACGCCGACAACGACGGCACGCTCGATGCCGGTGAGACCAGAACCACCACCGACGCCAACGGCGCCTACAGCCTCACCGTCGCGCCGGGGGCCAACGTCGTCCGCGCGGTGCTTCCGGTGAACTGGGTCGGCACCGCCCCGGCCGGCGGCGCCGACGACGTCACGGTCGTCGCCGACGAGGACCGCGCCGGCCTCGATTTCGGCGTGCATTCCACCCTGTCGACCCTCTCGGGCGTGGTCTACGACGACCAGAACAACAGCGCGTCCCGCGACGCGGGCGAGCCCGGGCTGGCCGGACGGACCGTCTACATCGACGCCGACAACGACGGCACGCTCGATCCGGGCGAGACGAGCACCACCACCGACGCCAACGGCGCCTACAGCCTCATCGTCGCGCCGGGCACCTACGTGGTGCGCCAGGTCGTCCCGTCGAACTGGGTCGGCACCGCCCCGACCGGCGGCAGGCAGGAGATCACGGTCGCCGCGGACGAGGTTCGCGCGGGCCTCGATTTCGGAACTCACCAGATCCCGACCACCGGAACGATCTCGGGGATCGTGTACAGCGACCTGAATCGCAACGGTGTCCGCGACGCGGGGGAGCCGGGCCTGGCCGGCTGGACCGTCTTCCTCGACCAGAACTTCAATTACGTGCTCGACCCGGGCGAGTTGA
Source organism: uncultured Isosphaeraceae bacterium (assembly GCA_963779675.1). Taxonomy (GTDB): domain Bacteria; phylum Planctomycetota; class Planctomycetia; order Isosphaerales; family Isosphaeraceae; genus CAVZZM01. Next base: position 107,108 of record CAVZZM010000001.1, on the reverse strand, counting down.
AGGCGGTCAGCGACGAGACGGGCGCCTATGCGTTCAACGTCCAGCCCGGCTTCTACATCGTCCGGGAGATCAATCAGCTCGGCTGGACCGGAACCCAACCGCTCGGCAACACGTACTTCGTCCTGACCACCGCGGGGGTCATCCGGTCCGAGGTGAACTTCGGCAACCACGCGTTGTCGACGTAGGCAACCGGTCACGCGGCCGGAGGCCCCACGGTGACCTCCACCCGTTGCCTTGTTCCCACGCTACGCTCCGCTCGGGAATTCATTCCGGAGCGGAGCGAACGTGAGAACGAGGGGTTGCGAACTGGTGAACCCTACCGAGGAGTCGTTTCGCTTCGTTTCGGCCCCTGGCCCAACCGCGTGGGGTCCTGACCGTCGTTGATTCCATCTCCATCCGAATCCGGGTCGAGCGCGTTGGGGATGCCGTCCTTGTCCGGGTCCTGGATCCGGTCGCGGCACTCGAGGTTGTCGGGGACGTCGTCGTTGTCGGAGTCACCGTCATAGGCGTCGGGCGTTCCATCCTTGTCCGCGTCATTCTCGCGGCTTTCCTGGAGACAGCCATCGCCGTCACAATCCTTCTCATTGCCGGAACGACAAAATCGGCGGCCCTTGGTCACGTAGAAATACTCCACCGCGGTCCGTTCAAGGAGGGGGACCTCGACCTTGTTGGGCGGGGCCGTGTTGAAGATCGATTCGCCCGGGTCGTTCGTGGCCCTGGGTCCTGTTCGCATCACCACCCGAACCTCGTACATCCCCACCCAGGGCATCTGCTTGATGAGGCCGGAGTAGTCGTCGCCCCCTCCAGAATCGAAATTTGAACTAATATCGATTGGATGAAGGCTGCCGTCGGGATGCTGAACCACGGCTTTGAGCACGTCCACGTCGCGGAGCGTGGTGCTGTAAATCGGCGTGATGCGAAGCTCGACCGGCCTGGAGGGATCGACGACCCGATGACGATCCAGGCTGGTGAAGAGATCGACGCGTGGGTTGTCCGTGAGGACGGTGATATTTCCTGACTGGAATTGAGCGGCGCCAGGACGACCACGCACGAGGACTTGCCAGTCGCCGGGGTTCGGTTTGGTGATTTCCAGGAGCAGGAAGAAACCATCGCGAACCACCCGAAGAGTGGGATCAGGGACCGTGGAATCGAGGTTCGCCGGGCCGGGCCTCGCGGGGCCGATGAGCTTCGCCTCGACGCCGAATCGGGTCATGTCGCCGAGATTACCGGCGAGGATGATCGTGAGCGTCCTCGCCCCTTCCTCAGCGCGGATGAAGAAGGCGTTGTCGCGGGGCGCGCGTTCAAGGGGCGGCAGGTCCCGCTTTTCCGTGGCCCAGGAAACCGGGCCCCGTCGCTTCTGGTCCGAACCGGATTGGGCCCGTTGATTCAGGCGGTAAGGGAGTTGGGGGATCAGGACCCCGCTATTTCGGTAGCGGGCCCATTGCGTTGCGAACGCGGCAACCATCGCGCTGGCATCGCGTGTGTCGACCACGGCCCCCGAGGTCGAGCCTGAGATTTCACCGAGGGTGGCGTCGTCCGAGGCGCCCCCGGTCGAGATCGTGAAGACCCGAATGTTCTGGTCGCGAAGCGCTGGCACCACGGACTGAGGTGTCTCCCCTTCGGTATTCACGCCGTCGGAGACGAGGAAGGCCGTCTTGTTGAGGGCCCCGGCCTCACCGCCGAAGATCAGCGTCGTGGACGTCAGCGCGCGGCCGATGGCGGTGTTTCCCCCGGCGGCGATCCCATTCACCGCGGCCTGAAGGTTCGGCATGTTGGCGGCATTGACATCCTGAAACGCGGCGTCGAGGGTCGGGAGCTGGTTGAAGCTGATGATGCCCGCCCGTACCCCCTGTCCGCTGGCGAGCTGGAGCCACGCACGCGCCGCGGCCTGAACGAAGGAGAGCCGCGTCCCCGTGCAATCATCGGTCTCGTCGACGTTGCCATCGCCATCGTCGTCGATGCCGTTCATGCAGATCTCGCCGCCGTCTCGTTCGGTGTTCCATTGCATGCTGCCCGAGCGGTCCAGGACGAGCAGGACCGTGTCGGTCGCCTGGATGTTATTGACGAACGTCGGATTGACGAACCCTGGGGGTGACGCCGCCGCCGGGAGGGCCGCGGGCGCGGTCAGGAAGGTGAAATTCGCGACCAGGCGCGCCCAGCACGCACCCCCGCAGGCCGCGGACTGCTGACTGGTTTCGTACCTTCCGGTGGTTGGGTTGAAGAATTGGCAATTTGTCGTGCAAGGGGCCGCCCCCGCCGTGCAGGGCATGCCCTCACCGACGACCAGATCATGCCCGGCCGCCGTGCAGAACTCGCTCTGTGAGAACCCGCCGGATTGCTGCATGAGACATTGGTTCTGCTCAGTGATCGCGGCGGTTTCGATGCAGGGCCCAAATCCCCAGCAGGCGCCGAAGCGACTCTGCTCGCTGTATTCGTCTCCGAGCCCAAGCGCCAGATGTCCGAACTCATGCGCCAGGACAAGCCCGGTGGAGTTCGGTAGGAATTGACTCACATGCACGCCCCGAGCCCCAAGGTTTGAGGCGTCACACCGGAAGGACGTCCCGGCGCGGCCCGATTGGGAGAAAATCCAGATGTCCGCGAGATCTTCGTTGACCACGCCGGCGCTCAACGTGACCCTCCCGAATCGGAGCTGTCCCTCGGAAGCGTCCCAGAGGACCTGGCTCGCGGCGATCACCTGATTCTGCACGTTCGTCAGATCACCCTGCGTCGGTGGAAAGCGGAAGTTGACCGTGATGTCGATCGTGCCGTTGGAGTTGACCACGCCACTCCCAGCGATCGCTCGCGAAACCAGCATGAGCCCTAGCGCGAGGCAACACCAGCGAAGAAGCCGATGACGCCGCATACCGCTCGTCTGCCGAATGTCGTGCAACACGCGTGCCCCCCGACTCTCCATGGAGAGTCTTATGTCGAACCAGGAGTTGTCTTTATGGGACAGGACCGATGACCGGCGGCCGGCAACTGACCGCAAGCTGTTCCCGGTGCATCACGGCCATGTGTCATTGGCCATGCGGAACTCCGTACTCTCTCGCCGAGACCGACGGCGCGACCGAATTCGTGCGATCGCAGGATCGGGACGGACTGGGATGGACCAGCCGACTTACCTGGTCCCATTGGGAGGCCCCGTGCTTCCAGCGATCCCGCATCATTCGACCGAATCAGGCAAAAATTGACCGACCTCCGAGCCCCGACCATTCCGCCCACGAGGGTGGCTTCACGGTGAGTATCCCGGAGAGAATTGGCTCGTCGTCGAGGCCGACGACAAATCGGTTGAAATGGCATATGCGAATTAAATCCCCGCGGCGGCGCGTTGTCAAGAAAAAACCGGGGGGAGGCCCCCGAAACGGCCTAAATTTACGTTGTATTAAAATATAACTTACTTAACTAATCAATCAAAAACAAAATAAATCCTTAAAATCCATTGAATTGCATAACGTGTTGAATTGCATGAAATTTAGGCCGTGGGCCAGTTTGGTCGGTTGCGCAACGCCGGAGAATCAGGGCAAGGAACGCTGCGGGAAAGCGGTGAGCCGGTCCCGACAGCCCCGGTCCTGCCGAATCAAGGCCGTCACGGAATCGGCGACAGTTCGACTAAAGCCTGACGCATTGATAAGTATTCGTATTGCTTCAGACTAAAGCCTGACCTACGAAGAGTTTCCGGCGATACGCCTGTCCTGCCAGGCGTTGCGGTCGCCGTGCGATCGAGCGATTTCCAGGACGACCTCCGGCGGGACCACGAGGGGCTCGAGAAAGGGTTCAGCCCGCGGCCTGAACGGGACGATGTTAGATGGAAGGAGTGGATCAGACGGCGGCTCGCACTGGTTCGTGACACCCTGGCGGCCGTCGACAGCGATGGCCCGGGCGTCGATCATGCCGCACGCGGAAACCGAGGACGTAACGGGAAGCGCCAGGGCGACGGCCCCGGTTGATGGGCCGGGCGACCCTGTCGTGCCGGTGGTCGATCATCCCTGGGACGACCTCCTCGTCGGGCCGGAGAACGCCCTGGCGCACGCCGCGGCGGCCGCGCTGGCGCGGGGAGAGCACGCCGGGTTGTCGCCGCTGGTGGTCCACGGACCGGCCGGAGTGGGGAAGTCACGGCTCCTGGCCGGGCTGGTCGCCGAGCGGTTGCGGCGTCGGCCCGAATCGGCCCTGGCCCACCTCGACGCCGAATCGTTCGCCGCGGCCTGCGCCGAGGCGACCTCGAGGCGAGACGGCTGGGCCGACCTTCGCGCGCGGTTCCGCCACCTCGACCTGCTCGTGCTCGACGACCTGCACCCCCTGGAGCGGGCGCCCCTGGCCCTGGCCGAGCTAGCCCACGTGCTCGACGACCTGGAGGCCAACGGGGCCGCGATCGCCGTCTCGGCCCGGTCGGCGCCTGGGCAATGGTCGGGCCTGCCTCCGCGGCTGACGAGCCGCCTGGCCGGCGGCCTCTCCGCCCGGATCGAGCCACCCGGTCCCGACGCCCGGCGCCGCTACGTCCTGGAACGCGCCCGACGGCGCGGCGTGACGCTACCGGCCGACGTGGTCGAGGCCCTTGCCGACGCCGCCGAGGGCTACCGAACTCTCGACGGCCTGCTCGCCCGCCTCGTCCTCGACGCCCGCCTGGGCCGCAAACCGATCGACGAGCAGCTCGTCGACAACGCCCTGGCCGAGCCGGGGGCCATCGCCGCCCCGGTGCCGATCGACGAGGTCCTCAAGGCGGTCGCCGCCCGGTTCAAGGTCCACCCTCGCGACCTGCGATCCGGGAACCGCCGCCCCGGCGTCGTGGCCCCTCGACACCTGGCGATGCACCTCGCCCGCACCCACACCGGCCTGAGCTTCGCGGCGATCGGCCGCCACTTCGGCCGCCGCGACCCGGCCACCGTCCGACACGCCTGCAAGATGGCCACCGCCCGCCTCGCCGCCGACCCCGCCCTCGCCGCCGTCGCCGAGGACCTCGCGGCCCGCTGGCGACGCGGCGTGGCCTCCTCGCCATGAATCTTCCCAATATGGGCACGGCCCATCACCGTTAACTGGCATTGTCTGCATGTCGGAGACGTCGAAGCCGATCCGCCACATCGAGATCGCGCTTATTTTGGAGACGTCTCGGCCGCCGGGTTGCCGATCAAGAGCCGGAGGGCGGAGACCAAAGGCGAACATGTTGGTAATTTACTATTTTATTATCAAACGTCATGAGCGCAATGTTTTCGACCCTGGAGGTCGCCACGATGATCTGGTCTCCAGGTTCGGTGATCCGGGAACTGTCGATGTCCGGTAGTCTGGTCGACTCAATACAGACCTCCGGCGATAGTGGAACCAGGACAACCCCGGGTTGTCTCAATGCGGCAGCGATCCACTGATCCACGGGCAGCGACAGGATGAGTGTCCGCTTGTCTTCGGGTTTCCTCGATTCGGTCTCAATTTTCTTGGCGATCTCCCAACAAGAGATTGCACTGATACCGATTCCGTCGCGGCATTGATGAATCCCCTGGAGGTGAGAGGTGGGAATTTGGTCGCTTCCATTGATCCACCATACCCATACGTGCGTATCCAGAAGAATCAATCCATCGCCTCCCACTGATCCGCCGCGACAGCGGAGCCGAACGGATCCTCATACTTCACGACTGACCCGCGTAACGTCTCGATGTCGGATAGTTCCTCGCCTTCGTCCGGCATCGCGGCGGGACGGTCGGGAATCCTCACAATGGGGAACCGTAGTGCTTTCGGCTCATCCTGGGTCGCTTTGTAAGCCGACCACCGTACTCCACTGCGCTGGATGCCGAGGCCGAGTTTCGACATGATCGCAACGAGGGCCGGTCGGTTCTCCTCTCCAATATCCGCAAAGGGGACCCACGACCGAATCGGCTGACCCTGCTCTTGGGCGAGATCATGGATCATTGCGACGAGCCGACTGCCGAAGCCACGACACCGATAGAGCGGCCTTACGAAGAGTTCTTCAATGTCGAGGAACCCATCCCGATGAACTGCGAAACTCCACGCAATCCTCTCATCCTCGCGAGGGTCGTAGAGTTCCATCCCGTGAATCTGGCTACCGAGAGGGTCGGGCACATTCCACCGAAACGAGAGAATATCATTGCCGTTCGGGAAAACAGGCCTTCTCTCGTCAATGGCCCACGATTCAACTAAATAGTCGTCAAAGAACCCGAACGGCATGGAGCCAAAACCCCGATCTCCCCAATCAGGCCCCCAAGAGTTCGAGAAGATAAAGGACCGCTGTGACTCGCTCATGCCGATGATCGGCACGCTATGAGTCCCCAAAATTGGAGTCCCTGGAGGAGGGAACTTGACCTCACCGTTCGGAGACTCGACGAACTGTCGGGTGAACTCGAAGGCAACCTTCAATTCGAGCCACTCTCCGGGAGGGGGCCATTTTTTTCCTTGCTTGATGAACGAGCGGATGTCCGGGTTCTTCCGGGCAATGCGCCGAGCGTCTCGGGAACTCCTGATGCGTTGATAGTGATGAACGCGGCCAGGCTTTGCTCGCTCATCCATCTCCGCCGGGATGGGTCCAAAGTATTCCTCAACGTCGACGAAATTTGGATACTCCCGCTCGGGAACTTGCCCCCAACCAAACTGTGTCCGGTTGTAGGTGATCATCCATGTCCCAACACGTTGATTGCCCGGGAGTGTGTCCTCCAAATGACGGGATCGAACGTAGTTATAGCGGGTGCTGCTGATCATTGCGATCGCATCCGTTTCGTGCCGACGTAACGAGAAAGGCTTTTACTATTTTATCCGCATCGTCGTGGGTTTTGTAGGTTATAGCGACCATTATCGGCAACGCCGCGACATGGGCGGCCGTCCCGGAACTCGACGTTGAGGGGTGGCGCAACCGGGCCTACGAAGAATCGGGCTCCTGTCTTCCGATCAAACGGGAATAGGCGATGGACCATGAGGGGGTGGCCGGCCCCGCGTCGGCTGGATGTTGACCACCGTCGGCGACCGGCCCGCGTCGGCGAACCCGCCCGAAGGTCCGCGACGCGGGGCGCCGCAGCACGCGCAGGGACAGCCCGGTGACGGCCGACAGGGCGACGGCGCCCAGCAGGATGCGGCCGGGCGGCTTGCGGGGCGGGACGTCCCAGAGGTTGATATAACGCCGGCGACGGTCGACGAACAACACCGACATCGTGCGGCCGTCCGGCGCGATTCGAGACGGCCCCTGCCGGCCGGCGACCAGGTCGGATTCCTGCACCAGGGGGCGGTCATACCGCAGCGTGCGGGTGTCGAGGAACCGGACGACATACCGCCGGCGCTTCCGGGCGAACTGCGTCCCGAGGACCTTGTCGATGTACTGACGGATCGGGCCGGGCTGGTTTTCCAGGGTCTCGTAGATCCCGATCCGCGGCGATCTCGGTACCGTGATGAGATACGCCGATTGCGCCGGCGGACGCTCCGGCCCGATCGTCATGTCCGCGCGCGGGCGGAACGACGGCACGCTGTAGACGCGCAGGATCGCCTTGCCGAGCCGGGCTTCGCCGAGCGTCGTCACGAACGCGCGGCCGTCGCCGGAGAAGGTGGCGTGCTCGGCATCCGGCAGACTGGCAACCTCGCGGCCCGTCGCCACGTCCCAGACGCGGGCGATGTACCGGACCACCTTCGCGTCGAAGTCGTGCTGCCGATCCGTGGCGTGGTAATACCGACCGTCGGGCGAGAACTGGCCGTTAATCAGTTCGCCCCCGTCGGGAAGCACGTGCCCGACCTTCAGGACGTGCCTCGGTGATGCCGTCTCCGTGTCCCAGAGGGTGACGGACTCGCTCTGGGCCCACTCGGGCACGGCCAGCGTGCCGCCATCCGGGGAGAACTGGGGGACGTGGGCCTTGCCGTGCCAGATCCGCGCCGGGGCGTCCCGCGCCAGGTCCCACAGGCAGAACCCGTCCTCCGACCAGCGATCCGAGAACGTCAGGGCCAGCCAACGGCCGTTCGGCCCGACGACGGTGGACTCCACCACGGGCAGCGTGTCGCCCCAGGGGATGCGATCGACGAGCGCGCCGTCCTTGATGCGATACAACCGCAACGCCTCGTCGCCCTCAAGGCGGATCGCCAGCGTGCGACCGTCGGGCGGAAACGTCAGGTCCCGGTCGTCCCAGTGCCACGACGGCTCGCCGATGGTCCCGACGTGCCGGCCGTCCTGGACGTCCCACAGGTCGATCGGCCCGCGATATCCCGGCCCCGAGGCCTCCGCCGCCGTCGCCAGCAACCGGCCGCCCTGCATTCCCCAGTGGGCGTCGTCACTCCGGTCGACCCGGAACGTCGCCCGGGGCGCCGCCGGCAGGATCGCCCACAGCACGACGGCCCAGCACAGCGCGAGCCCCACCAGTGCCAACGACCATGCCATCCAACCTTTCATCGGCCCCCCCCCGGCATGCCCTCCCGACCCTCGGGCCTCCGTTCCGTCATGCCCCCGACCCGGCCAGAGTCGAGTCTACCGGGATAACCCACGCACACAACATGCCGGACCGATCTCGGAACCCCCAGGCTCCTGATTCCCGCCCGGCCCTGGGCCGACCAACCGTCACCTTTGCGTTGCCGGATCTCCATCTTCCTTTCCCCTCGGGGGCCGATGACCCAACACGATTCGCGTGCCTCGCAGCCTGAAACCAGGGAGATCGCGGAAATCTGACACTCGTAAGCCCACCATCAAACAGAGGCCGGACACGCGGAAAACCCAGAAAGACGGCCCTGGAACACCCGAAACACGTACAATGCAAGGGGGGATACACCGCCCTAGGCCCCAGCCCACCGAACGTGTCCGAACATTCCCGATTGTGGTACGATTGTCTCCATGGAACCGACCGTGAGCCAGACCCGAGATGCCCCTTCGATGGTGGGAACCCTCCCCGTCATCCGCGAGCACATCGTGTCGACGCCCGGGACCTGCGGCGGCAAGCCCCGGATTGCCGGGAGCCGCGTCAGGGTCAAAGACGTTGTGATCTGGCATGTCCACCAGGGGATGGCCCCGGCGAAAATCGTCTCCGACTTCCCGCACCTGACCCTGGCCGATGTCCACGCGGCCCTGGCCTACTACCATGACCACCGCGAAGTGATGAACGCCGAGATCACGGCGGATCGGGCATGGTACGAGGAACAGCGAGAGACGCAACCCTCTCGGCTCAAGGAGGCCTTCAAGGCACGGACGGCCAATGCCCGGGACGATTCGCCTTCATCTTGACGAGAACGTGGCCCCGGCGATCGCCGACGGGGTTCCTTGGAGCTAGACAACGGCCTGGGGACGGTCGGGGGACGGGCGACGGGCGACGAGCGTGACCTGGTTCCCGGCGTCGTTGTAGGCCACCTCGTCCATGAAGGTCCGGATCAAGAGCAGGCCCCGGCCGCCGATTCGCATCAAGCTCTCGGGGTCGACCGGCCGGTCCAGGATGGACACGTCGAAGCCGGGGCCATCGTCCCGGATGACGTAGGTCGCCGCCTCGCGATCGAGCCGGGCCTCGACGTGGATCGACCGCGATCGGTACGGCTCGCTCTCGAGGCGGCGTTTGGCCTCGTCGTGGAAGTGACTCTCGTCCTCCTGGCGCAGGTCCGAGGAGACCTCCAGGTTCCCGTGGTACAGCGCGTTGGTCAGCGCCTCGTGCAGGGCCATGCCGACGCGCGTTCCCGCCGTTCCGTCGTCGAGGCCCATGCCGGCCAGGTCTTCCTGGAGCAGCTCGATTAACTACGGGGCATTGCGGTTAGAGCCGTTGCTCCCCTCGCTCCACGTCCGGCTCAGGTTCGTCCCCGTTCGGCCCAGGGTGCCGGCGTGGGTACCGTAAGTTGGCTGGCCGGTCCTTCCCTTCGTGGCTCCAGGACGTCCCGGCGGCGGAATGCCTCCAGCATCCTCTCCCACCACGCCTCCCGCTGACGTGATGGCCCAGGGTTGACCAGGGATTCACGGCCGAAAGTCGCCGTGTAGTCGGTCCCTGGTACGGCCGACCCCGCCCCGTCGAGGTAGTCCCCGTCGTTGCCGGTCAGGCCGCTTGGCGGAGTGCCGACGACCGTCAACTGGTACGTCAACCTTAACGGCAAGGGCAACCGCGGACGCAGCGACACGGTGCGAGTCGCCGGGTCGTAGTTCACCCTGGCCAGGGAGATCGGCCGATCGTCGCCGGTGCCGAACATCCGGTCTCTACCGGCCCAGGATAGCCGGTAGTTCGTCGAGTCTTCTGCCCGTGCGGCATCCAGCGACTGGCTGAAGGCCAGGACGATCCTGGTTGGCTGGGCGTGGACACCGAACCGTTCCAGCCCCGTTATCCTGGGAGGGCGCTCCAACTCGAAGGCGCCAATGTCCGGGGCGGCCCCTTGGGGTCGGGGGACGCCCCGCTGGTCGGTGATCACGCCAGGGACGAGGATGCCGGTGTCCAAGGCAGGGCTGCCGGGCAGCAGGGCTCGTGTGCGGGTCGGGCCGCCATAATCACCCAGCGGGGCAAGAAGCGGATCGGTGTTGGTGAGGTCGGTCGGATTGAGGGGAAGGCTGGGCACGTCGGAGAAGAGGTTGTGACCCAACGAGGTGACGGAGCCCTCGGTATTCAAGAGGGTGCCACCCTGGCCGACTGCCAGAATGCTGGCTTGAATTCCCAGCGTGCCGGTGGTGGTGTTCACGATGCCGCCACCGATACCCGGCCCGCTGTTTGAGCCGTCGCCCTGGGACCCCCGGCCGCCGCTGGCCGAGTTGTCGGCGAGGGTGGAGTTGGTGACCGTCAGCGTGCCCGAGTTATAGATGCCGCCGCCCGAGCCGGTGCCACCGAAGCCGAAGCTGGGGCCGCCACTGGCGGAGTTGTCGGCGAGGGTGGAGTTGGAGACCGTCAGCGTGCCCGAGTTATAGATGCCGCCGCCCGAGCCGGTGCCACCGAAGCCGAAACCGAGACCCCCGATCGCCGAGTTGTCGGCGAGGGTGGAGTTGGAGACCGTCAGCGTGCCCGAGTTATAGATGCCGCCGCCCGAGCCATTCCCACCGTTGCTTGGGCTACCGACGCCGCCGATCGCCGAGTTGTCGGCGAGGGTGGAGTTGGAGACCGTCAGCGTGCCCGAGTTATAGATGCCGCCGCCCGAGCCAGCGCCAGCCGTGCCGGTGCTGAAACTGCCGACGCGGCCGATCGCCGAGTTGTCGGCGAGGGTGGAGTTGGAGACTATCAGCGTGCCGGCGTTAAGAATACCACCGCCCCGTCTGTCTTGAAGTTCGTTGGCCAAGCCATTGGTCAGCGTCAAGCCGGAGATCTTTACTCTGGCGCCGGCCTGGACGGTGAGGATGCGGAAAGCGGGTGTCGCCGGATCGTCGCTTCGTGCCACCGTCAGCAACGAATCCCCCGGGCCGGTCAGGAGCAGGGTGGAGGCCAGCTCTGGCAAGGCATTCTGCAGCACGATCGTCCCGGTGAGCGACGGGTCGAAGACGATCGTATCCGGGGCAGGGTGCAGATTGGCCCGCTCGATGGCCGCCCGCAGCGTGCCTGGGCCGGCGTCGGCCAGGCTGGCCACCGCGATCGTCGCCAGCACTACACGGCCCTCTAGGGCCTCCAGGGCCGCCGGTCGGCCCGCATCTCGGCGCCGGCCGTGCCGCTCTCGCCGCCGGCGTATGCCTGCCCAACAGGACGGCTTTTGCCCGCAGAGGATGTGCATGAGATTGCCCCTCAGCAAACCGGAATCGTTCAATCGTTCTCACTCAGCCTTGTTGAATCTTGACGTTCCGAATTATGGCGAGCAACCAATTTCGCCAGTTTGTCCCCCTCCCGGGTGGGATCGAAGATTATTGCGAGATACCATCGACGGGGTTCGGATGCATGAGCCGGGAGAAAACCGGTGTCAGCCGTCACGCCGCCATTCTGGCGGCACCCGAACCGATGAAAATACTGGCCTTGACTTGAGTTGCGCCTTTGACGGCTGTCGTATTTTCTGAGCAGTTCATTTTAATCAGATTCGTAGGGTGGGTGGGGTCTTCGGAACCCACCGCGACTGGCCCGGGACGGTGGGTTCCGAAGACCCCACCCGCCCTACCCCGGACGGTTACGCGCAGGTTTTCGACGGAGCAGGACGGAACGAATATCGACAATTGGCTCTGCACCAGGCATCAGCCGGGGGGCTGGTCGGGGGACGGCCGACGGGCGACGAGCGTGACCTGGTTCCCGGCGTCGTTGTAGGTCGACCTCGTCCATGAAGGTCCGGATCAGCAGCAGGCCCCGGCCGCCGATGTCGCATCAAGCTCTCGGGGTCGACCGGCCGGTCCAGGATGGACACGTCGAAGCCGGGGCCATCGTCCCGGATGACGTAGGTCGCCGCCTCGCGATCGAGCCGGGCCTCGACGTGGATCGACCGCGATCGGTACGGCTCGCTCTCGAGGCGGCGTTTGGCCTCGTCGTGGAAGTGACTCTCGTCCTCCTGGCGCAGGTCCGAGGAGACCTCCAGGTTCCCGTGGTACAGCGCGTTGGTCAGCGCCTCGTGCAGGGCCATGCCGACGCGCGTTCCCGCCGTTCCGTCGTCGAGGCCCATGGCGGCCAGGTCTTCCTGGAGCAGCTCGACCAGCGGGGAGATCAACTGGACGTCGTTCTCCAGTTCGAAGATTGAGGACCGGGCCCTCATGGCCCCCAGCAGTCGCTGCCGCTTCCGGCCGGTGGCGGCGAAGGTGAGGACGTGCTGGAGGGTCGAGGCCAGGTCGCCGGCCAGAGACCGCTTCGGCACGTAGCTGGCCGCCCCGGCGCGCAGGGCCCGCATGGCGACCTCCTCGCTGCCGTGCGCCGTCATGAGGATGACCGGGACCTCGGGATGGTTCTTCCGGATGGCCTCGACCAGGCCGAACCCATCCAGGCCCGGCATCTGCAAGTCGGTCAGGACGGCGGCGGGCCGGTCGCGCTCGATCAGCCGCAGGGCCTCCTCACCATCCGACGCCGCGACGACGCTCAGGCCGGGGACCTTCGCGATGATCGCGCCGGCGATGCGACGATCGACCGGATTGTCGTCGACGACCAGCACGATTTTGTCGTTGGTGTTCCGGACCGTCTCGTCCGAGGTCCGGTCGCTGGTCATGCTGCTGGACATGGCGTGCTCCTCTCTTCCCCCGCGATCGACCCCGACGGCGGCGCGCCGGGCGTTCGTAACGACCTCCTCACGGTGGGCCAACGATCGGGGCGTCGACCCCGGCCGCCTCTCGAAATCGCTCGACCGCCCGTTCCAGCTCCGCGCGGAGATCGTCCGACCCGGCCAGCTCTCCCGACCGTCCCAGCGACTCCAGCTTACGGGCGGCGGCGACCACGGCGGTCGCGGAGAAATTGCCGGCCGACCCGGCCACGGTGTGCCCCAGACGCCCCAGGGCGACGGCATCCCCGTGCGCGATGGCCGTGCGGACCTCCGATGCCAGGCGGGGCCAGTCGTCGAAGAACAGGCCCAGCACCTCGTCGAGCAGCGGCTCGTCGCCGCCGAGGTTCTGGAGCGCCTCCGCGCGATCGAAGGCGGCCTCCGCGTGCGGCGGTTCGGCATCCGAGGGCCGGCCCTCGGTCGTCGGCGCCGAACCGGGCCAGCAGCTCGCGCAGGTCCGTCGCCCGGATCGGCTTGGGCAGGTAGTCGTCGAACCCGGCGTCCAGGCAGCGTTGCCGGTCCCCCTTGAGAGCGTGGGCCGTCAGCGCGATCACGGGTGCCGGCCCGACGCCGGCCCCGTCCGGCGTCGGATCTCGGCGACGGCCTCGAACCCATCCATCACGGGCATCTGCACGTCCATGAGAACGACGTCGAAGTGGGTCGTGGCGAGCGCCTCGACCGCCGCCCGGCCGTCGCCGACAACCGTGACCTCGTGCCCCTGCTCCTCAAGCATCCGGATCGCGACCACCTGATTGATCGGGTGGTCCTCCGCGAGCAGCACGCGGAGCCTGTTCCCGGGGCCGTCGGCCGGGGCCGCCTCGACGCTCGTCGGGCCGTCGCGGGGCCTGCGATCGTCCGGGACGGACCGCGCCAGCAGGTCGGTCAGGGCCTCCAGCAGCTCGGACTGGCCCACCGGCTTCGTCAGGCAGGCGGCGATCTCCAGGGCCTCGGCCTGGTCGGGATCGACCGCCCCGCTCCAGGAGGACAGCATCAGGATCGCGATCCCGGCGAACCTCGGCGCGGCGCGAATCCGACCGGCCAGCTCGAAGCCGTCCATCCCCGGCATCATCCAGTCCAGCAGGGCGACCGCGAACGGCTCGCCCCGCCTCTCGGCCTCGTCCAGAGCCGCCAGGGCGGCCGTCCCGCCGTCGACGGCGACGGCGACGGCCCCCCAGTGGCCGAGCAGTTCCTCCAGGATCAGCCGGTTCGTGCGGTTGTCGTCGACGATCAGGACGCGCAGGCCGGACAGCCGTTCCGGATCGAACACGGGGATGTCGCGCGGCCCGTCGTGGTCCAGCGCGAGCCGGGCGTGTGAACCGGAAGATGCTCCCGCCGCCGGGGTTGTCCTCGACCCAGATCTGGCCCCCCATCAGGGCCACCAGCCGGGCGGAGATCGTCAGCCCCAGGCCCGTGCCGCCGTACTTCCGCGTCGTCGAGCCGTCGGCCTGCTCGAAGGGGTCGAAGATCGCCTGCCGCTTCTCGGCGGGGATGCCGATGCCGGTGTCGGCCACGGCGCAACGCAGAACGACCGTCTCCGGCCCCGGTTCGTCCACCTCGATCGTGACGACGACCTCGCCCTGTCGGCGTGAACTTGATGGCGTTGCCCACCAGGTTGACCAGCACCTGCCGCAGCCGCGCCGGCGTCGCCGATCGAGCGCCTCGGGGACGTCGGCGGCGATCCGGCAGGCCAGCTCCAGGCCCTTGTCGTGGGCCCGCAGCGCCAGCATGCGCAGGGTGTTGGCGACCGCGTCGCGCAGGCCGAACGGCATCGCGCTCCAGGTCGAGCTTGCCGGCCTCGATCTTGGAGAAGTCGAGGATGTCGTTGATGACCTCCAGCAGCGAGTCGGCCGACGACTTGACCAGGCCGAGGTACTCGCGCTGCTTGGAAGAGAGCGGCGTCCCCAGGGCCAGCTCGGTCATGCCGAGGATGCCGTTCATGGGGGTGCGGATCTCGTGGCTCATGTTGGCCAGGAACTCGCTCTTGGCCCTCGTGGCCTTCTCGGCGGCCTCCTTGGCGTGCTGGAGCGAGTCGGCCAGCCGACGGTGCTCGGAGATGTCCCGCATGATCGTCGAGAGGAACCGGCACGTCCCGGCCGCGTCGCGATGGGCGAGGATCACCTGCGAGACCGGGACCTCCCGGCCCCGGGCGAGGACGGCCGTCTCCCCCCGCCACGTCCCCTCGCGGATGGCGGCCGGGATGCCCTCGTCCAGGATGATCCGGGTGGCCCAGCCAGGATGAAGGTCGGGGATGCGCAGGTTCTCGATCGGCCGGTCCCCCAGGCCGAAGAGCCGCCGGAACTCCCGGTTCAGGTAGAGGACGTTCCCCCGGGTGTCGCTCATCTTGACCAGGTCGGTGGTCGTCTCCAGGATGGCCGTCAGGCGGGCCCGCTCCTCCTCGGCCCGCTGCCGCTCGGTCTGGTCGCTGGCGATGCCGAGGAAGCCGGTGATCGCGCCGTGGTCGTCCCGCAGCGCGGTGATCGACAGCCGCACGGGGAACCGGCGTCCGTCCTTGCGGACGTAGGTCCAGTCCCGCTCGTCGCACTCCCCCAGGCGGGCCCGGGCGACGAACGTCTCGAAGCCCGGCGCGATCTCCCGGCCCAGCTCGATCGACAGCTCCTCGGCCCGCCGGGCCACCTCCGCGCGGTCGTGGATCACCTCCGGCGTCCGACGCCCCACCATCTCCTCGGCCTGGTAACCGAGCCAGCGCTCGGCGGCGTCGTTGAAGATCAGGATCGTCCCGTGCTCGTCGGTCGCGACGATCGAGAAGTTGGCGCTGGCAAGAACCACGTCACGGAGGGTCGTCGCCTCGCGGAGGGCCTGCTCGGCCCGCTTGCGCGGCGTCACGTCCTCAACCATGCTCACGAAGTGCAGCGGGCGGCCGTCGTCCCCGCGGACCAGGGAGACGCTCAGCACGACCCAGACGACCTGGCCCTGCTTGTGGAGGTAGCGCTTCTCCATCTGATAGGAGGCGATCTCACCGTCCAGGACCTGGCGGACGTGGTCGAGGTCGGCCTCCAGGTCGTCGGGGTGGGTGATCCTCTGGAAGTCGATCTCCAGCAACTCCGATTCGGTGTAGCCGACGATCTCGCAAAGGGCCCGGTTGACCTGGACGTAGCGCCCGTCCGGGCTCAACAGGGCCATGCCGACGGCCGCGGCGTCGAAGGCCCCGCGAAACCGCTCCTCGCTCTGGCGAAGCGAGGCGACCGTCGCGGAGAGTTCCTCGGTCCGCCGCCGGACGCGCGTCTCCAGCTCGCCGTGGGCCCGTCGCAGCGCCTCCTCGGCCGATTGCCGCTCGGCCACCTCGAGCCGCAACGTCCTCGTTGAGCCGGTCGACCTCCTCGACGCGTTTCCGCTCGGCCTCCGCGCGCTCCCCGGCCGCGAGCTCCTCCCGCGCCTCCCGGGCCGCCGACCGGAAGATCAGGATGCCCTCCAGGATCAGGACGACCAGGATCAGGCCCGCGATCCCCCGTTCGAGGCGCGCGATTCGGAGGAACCCCGCGCTGGCCTCCCTCGCATAGCGATCGGTGATGGCCTCCATGAGCCGGAGATACGTCCCTTCGTGGTTCTGGAGCGTCGCCAGGCCACGCTCGACCGCGCCGCGATCCGGGGGCGTTCGCCGGACGGCGGCCAGCAATTGCCGCACCGCCCCGAGCATGGCCCGATGGCTCGGCGCGACCTGGCCGAAAAGCCGCGTGACCTCCGGCGAGTTGTTCCCGGGCAATCCCAGGGCGCGGTCCCCGTCGCGGAGGCCGACCTGGTTACGTTCCCATTCGGCCGCCGTGTGTTCGAGCGCCTCGAGGTCGAGGGGACGCCCGGGGGCCTCGATCGCCCGCGCCGCGGCCCACGCCTCCTTGCAGAGCGTCTGGCTGAGCATGCGCTCCCGCGAGGCCATGTTAATGATACGGGTGACCTGCTCGCGACGTTCCAGGCGGACATTGATCAACGAACAATAAAGCACCGCGAGCAGCGTGACGACGCCCAGGGCCACGAGATAGCCTCGGGTCAGTCGCGCTGTTGGGGAACGCCTGGTCATCGCGAATGGGCGCCTTTCCTCGGAGAGCGATCGGGCGGCCGAACCGCGAGGACGCGCACCCCGCGTCCTTCAACCTTAGTATATGATCCGCGCGAACGCCGACTCGCGCCGTCTCTGACGCGATGTGGGACATGCGACCGGGCTCACGCCCCGGAACGGACGTTCCCGCACGATGCGTCGCGACGGCCGTGGCGGACGCCGATTCCCGCAAGGCTCATTCTCCGGAGGGACCGGGAGTGCGCGAATCGGACGTGCGCCGCGAGGTACGGATCTCCAGAGTACATCGGATGAGGCTGTTGGGGAACACCCGGGGGCGGGCACCCGGCCATGGCCCGGGGACGACGCTCTGGCGGACCTCTTCGGTGACGACGCTCTGGCGGACCTCTTCGACGCGGGGCATCCCGCCCGAGCCCGACATCGGCGCGCCTCTCGAACGGATCGAGGCCCCCATCCGACCCGGTCGGTTGATCCCCTCGATGATCGGCCCTTCGACGACGGCGCCGCCGATACGGTTGCCGCGGTCGCCGAATTCACGCGGGAGGACTTGCTCGGCGCGATGGTCGCCCGGACTGAGTGGCGATCCGGGAACGACCGATCTGAAATAAAGTAGGATGGGTGGCCAGGGCAAAGCACAACGTGTCCCGGTCTGGACCCTGGGGTGTCGACCGGGGCGCGAAGACATGGCCCCGACCATCCAGCGGGCCCGAACCCACATCCAGGGCCCGTTCCCGGATCGCCTCGGATCGCCCTACGTTCGCGTCATGGCGTCGAGCACATCGTCGACCGGGACGGTGGCGAAGGTGCTGGCGTAATCCGACATCGCGTAGGGGATCACCAGATCTCGACCGTGGATCAGGGCGCCGCAACTGTAGACGACGTTGGGGACGTATCCCTCGCGTTCGTTGGCGTCCGGTTGGAGCAGGGGCGACTCCAATCGCCCGATGACACGGGCGGGATTGTCGAGGTCGAGCAGGAACGCTCCCATCGCGTACTTGCGCATCGGCCCGACGCCGTGGGTCAACACCAGCCACCCGGCCTCGGTCTCGATCGGCGAGCCGCAGTTGCCCAGCTGGACGAATTCCCAGGGGTACGTCGGCTTGGCGATCCGCTCCTTGCTGTACCAGAAGTGGGGCATGTCCGAGTACATCAGGTAGATGTTCTCGTTGTCCTGCCGCGAGAGCATCGCGTACTGCCCGTGGACCGGCCGTGGGAAGAGGGCGAACCCCTTGTTCCGGACCTCCGGCCCGTTGAGCGTCCCCACCTTGAAGTGGAGGAAGTCCTCGGTCTCGAGCATCTGGGGCAAGACCACCCGACCGTCGTACGCGGTGTAGGTGGCGAAGTAGCAGACCCGGCCGTCATCGAACGTGAACTGGACGAACCGGGCGTCCTCGATGCCGTTGGTCTCGGTCGGCGACGAGGGGAAGATGATCCGTTCCGAGACGTCCAGCTCGGTCCCGAAGCGGATCTCATAATTGGACCTGGCGAGCATCATCATGGTGTGGGCGATCGGCTCGAACTCGCGCTGGCGCGCCCGGTTGTGCCGCAGGACGTTCCGGATCGTGTGCTCCAGGTCCTGGAGGGTGAACTGGTCGTCCAGGGCGGCCATCACCTGGTCGGTCAGCGTGCCGTTGATATCCAGCTCGGTCAACTTGAGGTAGAAGAGGTGCTTTTCGTAGAGGGCGTTGGGCACCAGGTCCGGGGCCGCGACGTAGCGGGTCGGCTCGTGCATGCGGATCTGGCACGCGGCGTCGATCACACCGGAGCGGAAGGTGATCGAGGAGATATGCCCCTCGCCGGTGGCTCGCAGGCTCAGGATGAACCGCCGCGACCCCTCGGGCAGGCCCGACTGATCGGGGTGCCAGACCATCGAGGGGTTGAACAGGGCCGCCGATTCCAGCGCGTATTCCTGGGTGAAGTACGAGCCGATCAGCACGCGTCGGCTCTCGCTGATCGGGTGGTCGGTCAGGAGATGGTGCCGGACCTGCTCGAAGCGGTTCAGGAAGAACTCGCGAGTCCGCGGGTGCCGCTCGCGAAATTCCCGCATCACGTCCTCGAGCAGGCGATCGACCTCCGGCTCCGGGAGGGACGAGACGCGCGCGATGATCTTCTCGAAGCGGTGCTCGCTCGTCGGTTCGAACGGCCGGATGACGACGCGGGAGTTGGTCGGCTTGAGGACGATCCCGGTGCGCTTGACGTCCATGAGGTGGACTACCGGCCTCGCTGATAAGACAAACGATCCGTCCCTGGAATGCCGAACCCTACCGCGCCTGGCGAAACGCCGCCAGGGAGCTTTCTAGCAGATGCATCTCGGCGAGCGAGAGGAGGAACGCGAGGGTGGACTCGGCGCCCTGATTGCGGTTGATCCGGTCCTCCTGGAGGCCGT
The DNA here is from genome assembly GCA_963779675.1 of uncultured Isosphaeraceae bacterium. Taxonomy (GTDB): domain Bacteria; phylum Planctomycetota; class Planctomycetia; order Isosphaerales; family Isosphaeraceae; genus CAVZZM01. Next base: position 87,621 of record CAVZZM010000001.1, on the reverse strand, counting down.
CGCAGCACCCGCCGGTACTCGGGTCGTACAGTTCCTGGCCGAGGTCATTGCGGCCGAGGAACCACTCGAAGGCGGAGCGGGCCTCGTCCAGCCAGCGCACCTCCAGGGTCGCTCGATACGCCTCCAGGCAGGCCGCCACCGTCGCGTTGGCCTCGATCGGCTGCTGGTCGAAGCGGGCCGGCTCCTGTCCCTTGCGGTAGAAGCCGTGGCAGCCGATCGCCCGGAAGTGGCCCCGGGGGGCACGCTGGACTCCGACCAGCCAGCCCAGGCTGTCCAGGCCGATCTCCAGGGCCCGCGCGTCGCCGCCATCGCGACCGGCGGCGATCAGGGCATGCGACAGCCTCGCGTTGTCGTAGCTGAGGATCTCCTCGAACCACCGCCAGTCGGGCGTGGCCGTGAGCTCGTACAGGCCGATCAGCCGGGCCGTCAACGCGTCGCGCATCTGCCCCGTGAACCGGTCGCCGCCGAACCGACGGAGGTATTCCTGGATGCCCAGCAGGCTAAACGCCCACGCTCGGGGTGAGGTCATCTCCGCGACGGGGGCCAGGGCCAGCTCGAAGTGCTCGGCTGCCCAGGAGGAGAGATCGGGCCACCGGGACCGGCTGACGTACGTACCCAACGCCCAGAGGGCCCGCCCCTGGCAATCCTCCGACCCGACGTCCTCGAGCCAGCGGCGGTCGAAGCCCAGGAAATTGCGGAACCGCTTCCGGTCGCGGTCGAACGCCGCCTGGAGGAACGCCGCGGTGGCCGTCGCGATCCGTCGGGCCCTCGGCCCGTCCTGGCCCAACTCCCCCAGCAGCGCCGTCAGCAGCAGGGCCCGGGCATTGTCGTCGGTGCAGTACCCTTCCTCGAAGTTGGGAATGGTGTGGGTGGCGTGCTGGAACATCCCCGTCGAGTCGGTCATCCGCTCCAGGTGATCGAGCCGCCAGGCGGGCAGGTCGGCCTGCTGCTCCGCGAGCGTGCGCACCGCCAGCGGCCTGGAGAGCCGGTCCTGTCGACCCAGACGTGCCCGCTGGAACGACGCCATGTAATGGCGGGCGGAACGCTCCCAGACCATCTCGCGTCCCAATGCATACGCATGTTCGCACATCGCTAGCCGTCGGGGTTCGTCGCGCAGCAGCCCGCGGATCTCCCGCGCCAGCGACTGCGGATCGGCGAACGGCACCAGCACCCCGCGGCCCTCGGCCAGCAGCTCCTCGGCGTGCCAGTAGGGCGTCGAGACGATCGCCTTGCCGCAGCCGAAGGAATAGGCCAGCGTGCCCGAGGTGATCTGGGCCGGGTTCAGATAGGGGGTGACGTAGACATCGGCCGCCCGGATGAACTCGGTCAGCTCGTCCAGCTCGACGAACCGGTTGTAGAAGCTGACGTGCTCCTCGATGCCGAGGTCACGGGCCAGGCGTTCAAGGCCCAGCCGGTAGCGCTCGCCCTGCTGGCGGACGAGATCCGGGTGAGTCGCGCCGAGGACGATATAAACGAAGTTGGGAAATTCGCCGAGGACCTCCGGGATGGCCCGGAGCATGTGCTCGATCCCCTTGTTGGGCGAGAGCAGCCCGAAGGTCAGGGCGACCGGGCGGCCCTCGACGCCGAATTGCTCCTTGTAGGGGCCCGGTGCGACGAAGGGGGTGTCGGGGATGCCGTGCGCGATGAGGTCGATTTTGGTCTCGGGCACGCCGTAGATCTCGCGGAGGAACGTCCGCGCCCGATCGGTCATGACGACGACCCGGGCGGACAACCCCGCAAGCTGGACCAGGACCCGACGCTGGTCGGCGTCCGGCTCGCGGAGGACGGTATGCAGGGTCGTGACGACCGGCATCCTCAGGTCACGCAACAGGCCGAGGATGTGGCTCCCGGCCCGCCCGCCGTAGATCCCGTACTCGTGCTGGAGGCAAACAACGTCGGTGTTCGCGAAGTTCAGGAAGTCGGCCGCCCTGAGGTAGCTGTCCAGGTCATGCTCGGCGATCTCGAATCGGACCTCGGTCGGATAATCGTAACCCTCCAGACGGTCGTTGACCGGCACGACAGAGCATTCGGCCTGCGGAAACAGGCCGGCCACGGAAGCGTACATGTCGTGGGTGAAGGTGGCGATCCCGCACTTTCGGGGCAGATAGTCGCCAACAAACGCAATCTTGTGGATCTCAGAGTCGCGCAAGCCGGTGAGCTCCGTGCCGGGCCCGCCCGGGCTCGCCCCGGGCGACAGGATCGCGAAGGGCCGTTGGCCCCTCTCAACGTCCCACCCTATCACAAAGGAGCCCTCGACCGCGCCAGGGATGGGCCACGCCGTGGTCAGCCACACGACGAGAACCGCCCCCAGATCGAATTGGGGAGAACGCGCAACCGCGATGCGTTGGACCTGGTCAGCCACGCCGCCAGGGATACCTGCCCGTCTGGTACAGGCAGTCGTCGTGCGGGGTGGGCGGGAGGAACCCGTGTAACGAGGGATACCGCCACAGGCCCGGTATCGACGGCCCGAAGGAGCGATGGCCCCACGGGTGGTAGGTCGGATGCGCCGGCCCGGCGTCGCCCCGTCCCACCGGCCGCCAGCCCGGGACCGGCCCGTCATAAGGCCCAACCCGAGGGGCGTTCCCGGGGTAGAGGGCCGCCCCCCGGGTGCCGTCGTGCAGGCTCCCGGCCCACGCCGAACCGCCCAGCAACACGGCCAGCCCCAGCGCCCGGGCCGCCGACGCGATACCCTCGATGCTACGCCCCATTTGCGTCCCCCCTCATGACCTGTCCGCACCCGGATCGCGTTCCCGACCGGCCCGCGCACCCCTCCCCGAACCCGAGGCGGCCGACCCACAGGGAAGTTCATCGGCATGACGAGCCTCGCATGTCGAGCGTTCGAGCCCGAGGAGTCCGGTCGAGACGGAGGTCCCGCGGAACGGCCACGGCCTCCGTTTCCGAAAACCAGGTGGGACGGGCAATTTCGGCGAAAGCGCGGAGATCGGCGAGGACGATACAACCGGCATGGACCGAACGCGGGGCTCAACCCAAAGGATTCGTCAGAGGGATTCTGCCATGCCCAGCATGGGCCCGAGGGGTTTCATGCCCTGGATACCGGCATGCCTCGGGCTGGCGCTCGTCCTGCCCGCGACGGCCCCCGCCGCGGATGAGGCCCGTCCGACATCACCCCGGACGAGCGGCCGGGCGCCGATACCCGCCTCGGGGCTCCCGACGTTGCCGCCGACGTTCCCCGCACAACTGGCCCAGGCCCCCCAACCCGCGATGCGGGACGGACGTCGGCCGCCGATACCGGGCGAGCCCGCCGGGCCGGCGACACCGCCACTCGGGCCGAGCATGGCGCCGTCGCCGCCGATCGTCCCGCCCTATCAGGACCCGACGATGGCCCTGCCGCCCTCGCCCCCGGGCGCGGCGTCTCGACTTCGCCCGCCGGGGTCGCCGACGCCCCCGGTGGCCCCCGAGACGACACCGACGTCGATGACGCTGGCCGACTTCGAGCGGATCGCCATCCAGCGGAACCCGACGCTGGTGATGGCCCGGGCCGGGGTCAACGTCGCCCGGGGACGGGCCTGGCAGGCCGGCCTCTGGCCCAACCCGACGGTCGGCTACGTCAACGAGATCCTCGGCACCGGCGCCGGCCCCCGAATACCTCGGGGCGCTCGGCGAGTTCATGGGGGCCCGCGTTCGCCAGGAAATCCCCATGGCCAACAAGCGGCGGATCAGCCGCAACAAGTACGAGTGGGAGGCCGAGACCGCCAACTGGCACGCCGTCGCCCAGCACCTGGGCGTCCTCAACGGGGTCCGCATCCGGTTCTTCGAGGTCATGGCCCATCAGCGCATCCTCGATTACCGGCGGCTCCTCTACAAGATCGCCGACGCCGGCCTGCGCACCACCGAGGAGCTGGTCAACGACGGCCAGGCCAACGCCCCGGACCTGCTCGCCGCCCAGATCGCCGTCCGCCAGGCGCGCATCGACGTGGTCCACGCCGCAGAACCTCTACCAGCGGAGTTGGAACAACCTGATCACCACCGCCGGCGCCGGCGAGATGCGGTTGCCGGTCCCGCTCGACGGCCCGCTCGAATCCGATGCGCCCGCCCCTGGACTTCGACGCCGAACTGGCCCGGCTCCTGGACCTGAACCCCCACCTGAAGGCCGCCCGGGCCCAGGCCAAGCGGGACGAGACGACCGTCCTGCGCGAGCGCGTCGAGCCGATCCCGAACCTCATCGTCCAGCTCGACAGCGGCTTCAGCTACACGGAAAACGGCCCGGCGAGCAACGTCTTCGTTGGCGGCGAGATTCCGATCTGGAACCGGAACCAGGGCACGCTCTTCCAGGCCCAGTCGGACCTGTCCCGCGCCCGTTCCGAGATCGATCGGGTCGCGCTCGAACTTCAGAACCGCCTCGGGGACACCTTCGCCCACTACAACATCGCGCTGGTGACCGTCGGCGAGTATCGCGACGAGATCCTCCCGAGGGCCCGGCAAGCCTATGAGCTGCTGGAGGATAGCTACCGCGACGGCCGGGCGGCCTGGCCGCAGGTCCTGGTGGCCCAGCGCAACTGGGTCGAGCTGAGCGTCGACTACGTCAACGCCCTCTATGAGCTGCGGCGCCGCGAGATCGAGATCCGCGGCCTGCTCCAGGTCGACGGCCTGAACGTGCCCTCGGGGCCCCACGAGCTGGGGCATCTCGACGCCGTCGCCACGCCCCGCTGAGAACGCCTGTGAGAAGGTTCTTGTCGAGTCGAACGCTTCACACACGTTCTCAGGTTGTCGGTCCAGTCCCGTAGGGTGGGTCAGCGCAGCGCAACCCACCAATTGATCTGGTGGGTTGCGCTGCGCTGACCCACCCTACAAGAACGACAAGAACCATCTCACACACGTTCTCAGAAGATCTTGTCCTGGTCCTCGCCGAGGCCCTCGTCGCGGCCCGAGCCGGGGATGCTCGCCCCGTCGGGGATCTCGCCGGTGCCGTTGACGACCTTCTCGTACAGGTCGTCGGGCAGGACGCGCAGGACGGTCATCATCGCCTGCGTGGCGATGAACCAGTCGTGGCGCATCCCCCGCGTCTCGGGCTTGTTGATCTTCCGGAGGTCGTCCTCCGAGTACTTCATGGCCTTCATCCCCATCATGTCCTGGGGGAAGCCGGGCTGTCGCCATCGGGGGTCGTAGTAGTCGACACCCATACCGCCACCGCCACCGCCACCGATGGGGGGGCCGGTGCGTTCGGTGTGGTCGGGGGTGGTCTGCGGCCCGAGGTCGCGGCCGATGCTCTGACCATACGCCTCGGAGAGGGCCGGGCCGCCCTCTGGGCTGCCCGATCGCCGGGGACATCGCCAGCCCGGCGGGCAGGCCGGGGGCGACCGCCTGGATGCCCGAACCGAGCACGCTGCCCGCGCTCCGATGCCCCGGCGCCGCCAGGCCGACGTGATGGCCGACCCCCGTGTTGCCGGCCAGCCCGGCCGTGAGCCCGGCCGTCGCGTTCCTGCCCATGCCGCCGTCCATGTTCATCCCGCCGCCCATGTTCATCCCGCCCATGCCCTGGTCGCGCATCCGCAGGGCCAGCGGTCCGGTCATCGAGGTCATGTGGTTCATCATGTGGTGCGGGATGTGACAGTGGAAGATCCAGTCGCCCTGGTTGTTGGCGATGAACTCCATGTCCCGCACCTGGGCCACGCCGACGAGCTGCGTGTTGCCGGGGATCCAGGCCGTCTCGGGGATGCGGCCCGCTTCGGTGCCGGTGTTCCACCAGGTATGGCCGTGGAAGTGGATCGGGTGGTGGTCCATGGCGCTGAGGTTCATCAGCCGGACCCGCACGCGGCTGCCGTGTCGGACGACCATCGGCGTCGTGTAAGGCCCCGACCGGCCGTTGATCGTGAAGAAGTTGAAGGCCATCGGAGAGCGAGTTCGGGATCGTCGCCTGCGGCAGGATCGCGAACTCCTGGAAGATCAGGGCGAAGTCGTGGTCGACGGCCGGCTCGTACGCCTCCTTGGGATGGATGATGAACATGCCGGACATCCCCATGATCTCCTGCATCGCCCCGTGGGAGTGGTAGAAGTAGCTCCCGTCCTGATGCAGGTCGAACTCGTAGGCGAAGCTCTTGCCGGGGGGGATCGGCTCCTGCGTCAGGCCCTCGACGCCGTCGTAGCGCACCGGCAGTTCCAGGCCGTGCCAGTGGACCGTGGTGGCCTCGGGCAGGTGGTTGTGCACGACGATCCGGACGCGGTCCCCCTGGTTCGCCTCGATCAGCGGGCCGGGCATCGTGCCGTTGAAGCCCCAGAAGTAGAACTCCATGCCGGGCAGCAGCTCGCGACGGACGATCTCGGTGACGAGGTGGAACTCCTTGACGCCGTCGACCATCTTCCAGGGCAACGACGGCAGGTCGGGCATGACGACCGGGATGGGCGGCTCGCCCGGCGCCGCGGAACCCTCGGGTCAGCTTGCCGCGATCCGAGGGGCTACCGACCGGGCCGCCGCGGCCGAAGTGGAAGCGGGGGAACGCCTGCGGGTCGCCCGCCGGCTCCTCGGCGGCGTCGGCGCGTCCGACCGCCAGGGCCCCCGCCGCCGCCAGCGAGCCGCCCTGCAGGAAGTGACGCCGGGTCGCATCGGATTTCATCGGAAATGACCTCGAACCTGGAGGATCGGCGGTGACCGGGAGCCCACCAAACGCGCCGTATGACCAATCATACCCCCCGATTCCGGGCCAGCCCGATCCGCGACCTCCGCCATCGCCGACCCGAACCGTCGCCGCGACGGGTGGGGGCTGGTGTTCGGATCGGCGAAGAATTATCCTTCAACCCGGCGGGACGATTTCGTCCGCCACCGCGTCCCATCACGAGACCTCGATCATGGCCACCATCGACATCCTCTGCTCCGAGTGCGGCCATCCGCTCCAGGTCGACGAGGCGCAGCTCGGCACGACGATGACCTGCCCCAGGTGCAAGTTCCCCTTCGTCGCCGAGACCGGCGACGACTACGACCTCGTCGACAACCCCCCGCGCCGATCCGCCGCCTCCTCCTCGGCCTCCGGCGCCCCCACAGCCGGCGACATCACCCGAGGCGCCGGCTCGTCCCCGAAGACGCCCCCCCGCCCCGAAACCGAGGCCGAACGCACGCTCCGCGAGCGCATGGAGAAGTGGGCCGAGGAGTGACCGGCCCCCGCCTCGAGCCCGACCGGCTCGCGTGGCACGCCCCGCGGCATGACGCTCGCAGATTCCGCGCGTACGCGACCGGGGCCGCCGCCTCGTCGTGATGCTCGGGAGAGCCTGGGTGCAGTGACGCGGTCCGACGGGCGTAGAGCTCGATGCCGGGCCGTGCGTCAGCCCGTGGGCGAAGATGCTGAGCAGCACTGTCGCCATGACGGCAAGCTGGATGGGGTCGTCGCGGGGGTCGGGCGACGCCTGCTCCAGGTAGACCAGCCCCAGGACGATGGACGCCAGCCCGCGCGGTCCGAACCAGCCCATGAACAGCACCGTGGCCCGATGCAAGTGCGTGCCGATCAGCGCGATCGCCACCGGCAGCATCCGCACGACGGTGAGGCTGAGGACCGCGTAGACCAGGAACCGCCCGTCGATCCCCTCCCAGGATCGAGCGACCAGCATCCCGAAGAGGAAGAACACGGAGAGGTTGAGCAGCTGGCCCCAGTCCTCCGCGAATTCCACGCTGTGCCGGCCGGCTTCCTTGAACCAGACCTGGACCGCCAGACCGGCCACGAACGCGGCGATGAACATGCTCGCGCCGGCGGCGTCGCAGGCCAGGATGCCGAGGAGCGGCAACGCCACCACGCCGAGGGGCTGGAGCGATGCCGCCATCCATCCCGCACGCCGGGCGGCGCTCAGCAGCCGACCCCCGAGGAGACCGAGTCCGATCCCGATGGCCATCCCGTAGCCGAGCTGCTCGACGATGTACCGCATCAACCCGGCGCCGCCGCCCTCTCCGCTCGACCCGGCCAGGGCGATGAAGAACATCAGGAAGGGGACCGACAATCCGTCGTTGAGCCCGGCTTCCGCGTTGAGGGCCTGGCGGATCCGCATCGGCAGCCGGGGGCTGCGGACGATGATCTGGCCGAGGCCGGCGTCGGTCGGGGCGAGGATCGCCGCCAGGATGCCCGCCTCCGCCAGCGACAGCTCGGGCAGCACCACCTTGGCGACGATCAGGCCGAGCAGGATCGTCAGCAGCATGCCCACGCTCAGCAAGCGGGCCGGCAGGTTCTCGATGCTCCGCAAGACGTGCAGGTCGGTCCGGCTGGCGTCGGTGAAAAGCAGCAGGACCAGACCGACCTCGGCGACGCGGAGGAACACCCCGAGGCCGCTCTCGCGGTCCGGCAGCTCCGAGAGGACCATCGAGGCCAGGAGCCCCGCGCCGGTGAAGACCATCGGCGCCGTCGCCACTGTCCGCTCCAGTCGCGCGGAGACGAGGCTGTAGAGGAAGATCAGCGTGATGAAGATGGCGATGATCGTCATGGTTCGGCCCCGATTGTAGCCTCCCGGACCCGACCGGACCATGTCGCTCAAACCGGAGGTCAGAGGCGATCCGGGAACTGATCTGGGATGTGGTTTCGGGTACTCCGGGTGGCCGGGGCCCAGTCCTCGTGCCCCGGTCGGTCCCCCAGGATCCCAACCCGGGCACGCGGCGCTTTGACCCGGCCACCCATCCCGGTGTCGCGCCCGGCGACCGTCCACCTTCGAGCGGGAGGCGTGAGGGACAGCCAGGGCCGTTCCGTCGACGGCCCGGCGGCTGGGAGAGAATCGGGGCGTCGAAACCTTTGGTGGACTTGTCTTTACGTACAGTGTGCGGGGCCGATTCGCGTTGTCGAAGCTGGGAAATTCCGGTACAATGGAACACTATCCAGTTCCCGTTCCCGGCGCGTCGGTCCGTGACCTGCCGGGGGACCTGTCCGACGAGGGATCGAGACCGTGAGCACCGCCGTCCCGCCGGCCGCCGGAGCACCTGCCGACGCAGCCGTTGAACATCGAGGACGAGCTCAAGGAGAGCTACCTCAACTACGCCATGTCCGTCATCATCAGCCGTGCGCTGCCCGACGTGCGCGACGGCCTGAAGCCGTCGCAGCGGCGCATCCTGACGGCCATGCTCGACCTGGGGCTGACCCCCGGCGGCAGCACCAGCAAGTGCGCCGGCATCGTCGGCGAGACGATGAAGCGGTACCACCCGCACGGCGACAACTCGATCTACCCGACCCTGGCCCGCATGGCCCAGTGGTGGAACATGCGGCACCCGCTGATCACCCCGCAGGGCAACTTCGGGTCGATCCACGGCCTGCCCCCGGCGGCGATGCGGTACACCGAGGCGAAGCTCAGCCCGGTCGCCGCCGAGATGCTCGAGGACATCAAGCTCGACACCGTCGACTTCCAGCCGAACTACGACGAGAAGTACCAGGAACCGCGCGTCCTGCCCGGCAAGTTCCCGAACCTGCTGGTCAACGGCTCCGGCGGCATCGCCGTCGGCATGGCCACGTCGATCCCACCGCACAACCTGGGCGAGGTCTGCGACGGCGCCATCGCCCTGATCGACAACCCGCGGATCGAGCTCGACGAGCTGATGACGCACATCCCCGGCCCGGACTTCCCGACCGGGGCGACGATCTGCGGCCGTTGGGGATCATGCAGGCGTATGAGACCGGCCGGGGCCGGATCATGGTCCGCGCCAAGCACGACTTCGAGGAGCAGCGCGACGGCCGCACCCACATCGTCTTCACCGAGATCCCCTACCAGCTCACCAAGGAGGGGCTGCTCAAGAAGCTCGGCGAGCTGGTCACCAACGGGCGAATCAGCGGCATCGTCGACGTGGTCGACGAGTCCGACCGCAAGCAGCCGGTGCGGGTCGTGGTGAAGGTCAAGAAGGGCGAAGACCCCAACGTCGTCCTGAACCAGCTCTACCAGTACTCCCCCCTGCAAGACTCGTTCAGCATCATCATGCTGGCGCTGGTCGACGGCCGCCCCAAACTGCTGCCGCTGAAGGACATCCTGCGGCTGTTCGTCGAGCACCGGGTCAATGTCATCCGGCGCCGTACCGAGTTCCAGCTCCGCCAGGCCCGCGCCCGGGCGCACATCGTCGAGGGGTTGCTCGTCGCCCTGCACTACATCGACGAGGTGATCCGCGTCATCCGCTCGTCGCGCCAGACCCGGCCGAGGCGAAGACCCGGCTGATGGAGATCGCCGTCTCCGACCAGATCCTCCGCCGCGCCCTGAACGACGACGAGGCCCGCGCCACCGGCAACCTCACGCCGAAGCAGGCCGACGCGATCCTCGCCATGCGGCTCCAGCAGCTCACCGGCCTGGAGGCCGACAAGCTCGCCGAGGAGTACCGCGGCCTCCGCGAGGCCATCGACCCGCTACGAGGCGATCCTGGCCGACGAGCGCGAGATCCTCGCCCTGATCCGCGCCGACCTGGAAGAACTCAAGCGCAAGTATGCCAACGCCCGACGCAGCATGCTCTCCGACGAGGAACTCGGCAGCTACGACAAGGAAGCGCTGATCCGCGAGGAGTACATGGTCGTGACCGTCACCCACGACGGCTACATCAAGCGGCTCCCCCCCTCCACCTACCGCGCCCAGGGCCGCGGCGGCCGGGGGATCTCGGCCACCAACACCAAGGAAGGGGACTTCCTCGAACACATGTTCGTCGCCCTGACCCACGACTACATCCTGTTCTTCACCGACCAGGGCAAGGTCTTCTGGCTGAAGGTTTATGACATCCCGACCGCCGGGCGCACCGCCGCCGGTCGGGCGATCGTCAACCTGCTCCAGCTCGGCGAGGGGGAGCGGATCACCGGCATGATCCCGGTCCGCGAGTTCCACGAGGATGAGCACCTGTTGATGGTCACGCGCCGCGGCGTCGTGAAGAAGACCGACCTGACCGCCTTCAAGCCGCCCGCTGGGTCGCGGGATCATCGCCATCGGCCTCGACGAGGGCGACCACCTCATCGGCGTCGCCCGCACCCACGCCGGCGATCAGGCCGTGCTCTCCACCCGCGACGGCATGGCGATCCGGTTCGACGAGTCGGACGTCCGCGCCATGGGCCGCCCGGCGCACGGCGTCAAGGGGATCAACCTGGGCGACGACGACGAGGTCGTCGGCATGGTCGTCGCCAACGGCCAGGACGACCCCGCCAGCCTCCTGACCGTCTGCGCCAAGGGCTACGGCAAGCGCACGTCGCTGACGGAGTACCGCTCGCAATCGCGCGGCGGCAAGGGCCTCATCGACATCAAGACGACCGACCGCAACGGCCCGGTGGTGGCGATCGCCAAGGTCTCGGACGACGACGAGGTGATGCTGACGACCATCGGCGGCATCATCATCCGCACCCGCGTCGGCGACATCAGCACGATCGGCCGCAACACCCAGGGCGTCCGTCTGATCCGCGTCGACGAGGGAGACACCGTCGGCTCGCTCGCCAAGCTGCCCGAGGAGGAGCTGACCGCCGAGGTTCCCGACGAGGCCGTGGTCCCGGCCCCTCCCGAGGGCGAACCGGCCGACGTCGACATCGAGGAGAACGGCCACGACGGCGCCCCCCTGCCCCACCTCCTCAATGACGGAGTCGGCGCCGCCGATGCCGCCGATCACATCGACGACCGCGACGCCGACGGCGAGCCGGACGAGGAGTAACGCCGAGCCGCCAGGTCCGGGGGTACCTCGTCCATGCCGACGATCGATCCCGAGTTCGTCCGGTTCAGCCAGAGCAGTATCCGGGCGACGTTCCGCGATGGTTCAACGATCGACGACTTGGCGCAGCGGCTGCGGGATGGCACGGTGGACCCGGAACGCCTGTCCCCGATCCGGCTCGTCGAGCGCGAGGGCACTCTTTCTCACACTGGACAATCGCCGTCTGGAGGCTTTCCGCCGCGCCGGCGTAGCTGTCCCCTACCGGATGGCGACCGTCGAGGAGGTCGAAGCGGAAACCTGGAAATTCACCACTCACAACGAGGGCACGTTCATCCGCGTGCGTTAAAGGATGGCAACCGTTCGATCCAACCTCGTCGATCAGGTCGAGGCGATCCGGTCCCGAGACGACCTGGTCGCGTTCGTTCGCGAATTGCTCCGCGACCTCTCGACGAACCCCCGAGGCTGGGAAAACAACACGCTGGAAACCTATCTGGAGGCCCTCGCCGCCTGGACAAACGACCTGGAGGGCTTCTACCGGAACCGCGGCGAACCTGTGCCGGAAACCCCGAGCTGGAAGCTGTTCGGCGAGGTCCTGCTGGCGGCCAGCCTCTACGAGTAGCTTCGCTCAGACAACCTGATCGGGCAATTGCTCACCGCTGATTCCTTACGGAATCTCAGGAGTTCGTCGTCACCGCGGCGGTGCCGGCGGTCAGGCCCGCGGCCGTTTCGAGGGTCCGGGCGCCGTCGAGCAGCCACTGGTCGTTCTTCCGGACCCAGTACAGGGACAGGCGAAACGTGCCGATTTCGGTGTAGCCGGTGAAGTGGTCCGTGCGCCCGCCCCTTCCGGTCCTGCGTCGGCGGCATCAGCGACACCACCACCAGGGCCGTCGTGGCGCTCTCCTCGATGACCATGCCGGAGACGAGCACCGCGCCCGCCGTGGTCGACCCGTCATGATCGAACGCCGGCCGCGACGTCTCGAACCAGCGAACCAGGGCGTCCCGGGTGGCCGGGTCCACCACCTTGTGCATCGAGTCGGCATCGCCGTTGACGAACGCCTGGCCAATATACTCGGCCCTCGGGACCAGTTCCTCCGGCAGGGACGGGGCGATCCTCGGGATGAGGAACCAGGCCAGCGCCGCCAGCACCACCACCCCGACGCCGAGCTTCAATGGCCAGGGCACCCGCGTCAAGGACGACGGGCCCATCCGGAACGTGATCGGTTCGCGTGCGCGGGCAGGTCTGTGCGCCTTCGCCGCCTCCGAGCCGGGCTCGCCCAGCACGGCCTGGCCGGTCATGTCCATGTGGAAGACCGCGTCACACTTCTTGCAATGGAGCCGCGCGTTCATCTTGTTGGGCGGGACATTCCCGCGCCGGCCGCAGGCTGGGCAGGTCATGGGGATCATGGCACCCCCCCCTCTCCACAAGGTTCCTGAATCACGACGGGTTCGGATGGCAACCGGCCTCGGGGCCCTCGATCGTTGAGGCCTCCGTGGTCGGCCCGCGTCCCGCGGGCAGGGGATGTGAGTCGGTCAGTCGCCCGGGGAGAGGTGCGAGCGTGCGAGGATGACATGCGTCGTCATCGGCGTCGCACCAGGCAACACGGTGACCGTCCGACAGGTTGTGTCCCTCAATCTTCGCATCTCCTGAAGAGAATAGCGATAGCAAACCCGTGGGTTGTGCATTCATTTTACAATTCTTGACATCGCGACCTTTTTTGCCTTTCTCCTTTCACCCGAACCCCCCACCCATACCCACATCGCCCCGGCCAAGCTCGCCTTGCCCGACCGCCCGACCGCGGATAGGGTGACGGTTCCGCGTCAATGGAGCCCAGCCACGATAATGACCGTTAGACCGATGGCCGAGGACCGAGAACCGAGGACCGAGGACCGATGGCAAAACCTGTCATCTGGAATCTGTCATTCTGGAATTGGCCATTCTGGAATTGGCCATCGGCCATCAACAATCGGCCATGCTGGACTCCGTAAATCCACTCCTCAAGGCCCGCGGCGCCGGGGTGCGTGGGCGAACAGCCGGCTCGGGAGAACACCATGCGCGCGTTGGTCACCGGCGTCACCGGGTTCGTGGGTGGTCACATGGCGGAGCACCTGATCGCCTCCGGCGATGTCGTCGTGGGCCTGTCCCATTCGGGCGACTGGCCGGCGGCCAACAACGCCCCGCTGGGCCGGCAGGTCCGTTGCGAGTCGTGCGACCTTGCCCGCATCGAACCGGCCGAGCTGGCCGAGTTGCTGCGGAAGAAACAGCCCGAGGCGATCTATCATCTCGCCGCGCAGGCCAACCCGAGGGCCAGCCTGGATGACCCCCGGGGCACCTGGGCGCTGAACCTGGGCGGCACACTGACCTTGCTCGAAGCCGTTCGGCTCTCGGAGCTATCCCCGCGCGTGCTGCTGGTCGGCACCGGGGTCAGCTACGGCAACCCGGCCCCCGAGCACCTGCCGGTGTCGGAGAGTTGCCCCCTGCGCCGAACAACCCGTATGCCGCCAGCAAGGCCGCCGCCGACATCCTCGGCATCCAGCACCACCTGACCCACGGCACCGCCACGTTGATGGCCCGCCCCTTCAACCACGCCGGCCCCCGGCAATCTGACATCTACGCCCTGAGCAGCTTCGCCCGCCAGGTCGCCGAGGTCGAGGCCGGGACACTGCGCGGATCGAGGTCGGCAACCTCGACGTGGTGCGCGACTTCACCGACGTCCGCGACATCGTCCGCGCCTACCGCCTGCTGGTCCTGCGCGGCACGCCCGGCGAGATCTACAACATCGGCACCGGCCGCGACGTCTCGCTCTCGGCGATGCTCGAAACCCTCCGCGGCCTGGCCCGCGCCGGTGGAGGTCCGCGTCGACCCGTCCCGGATGCGCCCCGTCGACCAGCCCCGCCTCCTCGCCGACGCCGGCAAGCTCCGCGCCGCCACCGGCTGGGAACCCCGGTTCACCACCGAGCAAACCCTCGCCGACACCCTGGACTACTGGCGCGAGGCCCTCAACGCCGGCACGAACCGTCTTCGTAGGTCAGGCTTTTGCCTGACATTTTGATGACCATAGATGGATCGCGTCAGGCTAAAGCCTGACCTACGAAGAGCGGGCGGCAACCCCCATCACCGGCGACGGGTGGTCGCCCCGTCGTCGGAGCGCTTCCAGCCGAGGGCGCTGGACGCGGGGGACGATGACGACGACCCCGACGACGGGCCGGTCGGGGTCGATCGAAGCACGACGGCGGGGGATGACGCCGACCCGCTGGTCGCGGCTGCGGCTTGACCGGCGGTCGCGGCCGGGCGGGGGGCTTGCTGGACGATCACCGATCCGGGCGGCAACCCGTAGTAGTACACGACCCGGCCCGATGGTGCTCCCGTCGAGGGAGACATCACCACCCGGGACGGCGAACCCGACACCACCCGCGCCGGCCTCGGGCCGGTCGGGGTCGAGACCAGCACGCGGGTGGAGCGTGTCGACGTCGGCGGGGGCGGACGACGGCCCCCGGCTCGTCCCGCCGGGGATGGCCGCGCCCTCGGCCGGGGCCGGTTGCGACGGGACCACCCCGCCGGCCGGGGGGGACGTGGCGGGCTCCAGGGGGATCGACTGGCCGGGGGGGATCGGTTCGAGGCCCGGTCCGATCGTGCCGGGCTGGGGTTGGGTCGGCACCACGACGACCGGCGCGCTGAGCTGGGTCACGACCGAACGCAATCGCGACGCCGAGGCCGGCGCCGGCAGGTCGGGGCGGGACAGGATCTCGCTGGTCGTCAGCACCTGGCGGTAATAGTTGACGTTCGCCTGCCAGTCGACGCTCAGCGCGGCCCCTTCGAGCGACACGCCCGCGAACAGCCCGCGGCTCCTCGAATACGACAGGATCTCGGACTCCAGCCGCACGTCGGTCCCCGCTTCGAGCTGCCGGCCGATCGGCCCGGCGGCGACGGCGGCATCGGCCCCCAGGGTGAACTTGCCCCGACCCTGGAGGAACCCGTCGATGCTGCGACGGCTGGTGAAGACCAGGATCAGGTCGGTCGCCTGCGCCCCGGCCTGGAACCCCACGCCGCCGCCGGCCAGGGTCACGAACACGGGGTTGCTCCAGTTGCCGTCGAGCCCCCGCACCACGACCACCCCCCGGCCGAACCGCCCGCCGACGATGAACCCCGCCTTGATCACCCTCGGGATGATCGCGAACCCCTCGGCCTGCTGGAGCAACGCATACGGGATGCCCGCCTCCGGGATCGTCGCGACCTCCCGGAACACCATGCCGGCCTCGTCGACCGTCAACGACTCCCGCGCCTGCCCCCGCGCCGGGGCCGCGGCCATCATCAGGGCCCAGAACACCAGCAGGACCGGGGCCAGCAACCGCCAGGCCGGATGACTCATGAGACGTCGCTCCTTTCAGGCCCCCGACGAGTCGAGTCCGGGACCAGGGCGAGACCTGTCGCAACGGGGCATGCATTCGACCGGGCCGTCGGCCTCGGACACATCGGGCGCGCCCTGGAAGGATGTGATCGTTCGGAGGGGATATTTCTGAAGTTCCGGCGCGCCCGAGCCGATAGCGTAAAGTTCGGGCCGATTCGGTCAAGATGCGATCGGCCGCGGCGTCCGGGCCGTTTCGTTCTCGGCCATCCTTGCTTCCGTAGGTCAGGCTTCAGCCTGACGTCTGGCTCTGTAGAATGAATGGCGCGGAACCAAACACGCACAACGGGGGGGCGGCGCCGCCGTCCGATCTTCCGAGACATTTCCATGACGACCGCGATCTCGACGCAACGGATCGGCTTCGAATCCGCCGGCACCCGGATGACGACCGAGGAATTCGACGCCATCGACGACTATGACGATCTGTACAACTACGAATTGATCGAGGGAGTTCTCGTCGTGACCCCGATCCCCTCGGAAGCGGAAGCCGACCCCAACGAGGAACTCGGGTACTGGCTGCGGAGTTACCCGGGACGACCATCCCCAAGGGTCGGCGCTCGACGGCACGATGGCCGAGCGTTACATCCGCACCCACAACCGCCGACGGGCCGACCGGGTGATCTGGGCCGGATTGGGCCGTCGGCCCGACCCGAAGGTGGACGTCCCCACCATCGCCGTCGAGTTCGTCTCGGCGGGGAAGCGGGACCGGCACCGGGATTACGTCGAGAAGCGCGCGGAGTACCTGGCCGCCGGTGTGGCCGAATACTGGGTCATCGACCGCTTCCGACGGATCATGACCGTCTACCGCCGCCCCCCGGCGGAACCGTCGGAGGTCGTGGTCCCCGAAGCCGGCACCTATCGAACCGACCTCCTGCCCGGCTTCGAGCTCCCCCTGGCCCGCCTGCTGTCCGTCGCCGACCGCTGGGCCGGCGCGTGAACTCCCCGGCCACGATCGTCTGATCGGGTGGGCCCGCGGGCCGGTGGCACCCAATGCCTGTGAGTTTCTCCTTCAGCGCCTTCGAGGCCATCAAAAATCTGTACTTACTCTTGTGAGCTTGAGCAAAAGAGAGTGCCTAACATGCGACTGCGTGCAAAAGTGATCGAAATTACCGGGAAAACCCGTCATTACATCGGTGCCCTCGTCGACGGCAAGCCGGTCCCCATAACCGAGCTTCCCGCCCCCGTGTGGGTTGAGATATCCGAGGAGGACGCCGGCTTCTATCTGTTCCGGCTCGACGCCGAGGGGGGGTGCCTTGCCGATACCTGGCATCAGACGTTGGAGGAGGCCAAGAGTCAGGCAACCTTCGAGTACGGCATCGCGCCGGACGAATGGACCGAGAGACCGGACCAAATCGGGTGCTAGGCAGCAGCGTCCCGGGATGACTCGTTGCCTGCCTTGAGGCCCGGATACCAGCGATCGAAGTCGGCCCGCAGGTCGTCGTTCAGCACCCGCGTGCGGACTTGCGGCAGCAAGTGGGCGGGCGGCACCGGCATGGGACATTGGGTGCCACGGATCGCCTTCGACCATTGCCTTGATGTCGAAACAGAGCATTTGTCGAAACAGAGCAATTGTCGAAGGTGATCCGTGGCACCCGGCGGGTCCAGCCCCGCGGTTCCTGTGTGATCCGGTCGTGGCTCACCGGGCGACGGGTGGCCCTGGCGGAACCTTCGACACCATGGCCGCCCGCCCGTCCCCCGTTCAGGGCGTGTCGAGGGCCTTCGCCACGGCCTTCTTGATCTCCTCGCCGCGCATCCCACGGGCGACGATCGTGCCGTCGGGGCCGATCAGGACGATGGCCGGGATCGCCCGGACGCCGAACGGCTTCGGACCCGAACCGGGCCTCGGCTTGCCGACGAACCCCTGGGGCCAGGGGAGCTTGCGGTCCTTTTGGAACGCCTTCGGGGCGGCGATCTCCTCGTCGATGCTCAGGCTGAGCATGGCGAACCGCGGGTCGTCGCCGTGGGCGTCGTGCACCTCTTGCAAGTGCGGGAATCTCGGCGATGCAGGGGCCGCACCAGGTCGCCCAGAAGTCGATCAGCACGTACTTGCCCCGGTAGTCCTCCAGCGAGACGGGTTGGCCCTCAAGCGTCGTCGCCTCCGCCAGCGCCGGCGCCGGGTCGCCCACGTCGGGGGCCTCCTTCGTGAACGACGACATCTCTTCGGCCCACTCCTCGGCCGATCGGGGCTCCCGGTAGTCGCCGAGCTTGAGCCGTCCCAGGTCGATCGGGCCGGGCTCGACCGGCGTGATCCGGGTGAGGATCACGTAGGAATTCTTGACGATGGAGGGGGCGATCAGATAAGGACGCCCGACCAGCAGCCCCGGGAGCGTGAACCGTCCCTCGGCGTCGGTTGTGCCCGTCGAGAGGATCTCGTGACGGGTGGACACGACGGACCGGCCCCCGGTGTAGATCGGCATCCGGAGCTGATACTCCCGGTTTCGTAGCGGCTCACCCGTGCCGTCGAGCGCGATGCCCGTCGCCGAGGCCGTCGGGCCGACGGGGATGACGACCTCCGTGTCGTCGGCCGACATCATGGCAAACCCGCCCAGCGCGTCGTCGGGCGTGACGGCCTGGACCTCCATCGGATCGAGAAGCCGCTCCACCGAGAACCGCCCCTCGGCGTCGGCCCTGGCGGTGAACACGCCAAATTGCCCCGGCCCATTGGAGGTGCCGCGCACCACGCGCTCCGGCGACCCCTTGCGAGGGATCGTCCGCCCGCACCACCCGCCCGGAGACCGGCCCCCGGAGGAGCCGGTCCTGGTGGATGTTGATCTCGTAGGTTTCGCCCTCGACCGCCTCGACCTCCTGGGCCTTCGACTCCCCCGGAATGTTCACCGTGTAGGTGCCGGGGCCGACGCGGAACGTGTAACGGCCGTCGGCGTCGGTGTAGGCCCAGCGGACGTAGTGGACGTCGGGAGTGTACGACTCATCGCCCCGCTTCAGTTGCTCCGGGATCGTGCCGGCGTTCTGGGACAGCACGGCCCCCTTGCCCTCGACCGGCTTGTTCTCGGGGCCGAGCGTGACGCGGCCCCGGATGACCGCGCCGGGGCCGAGGTGGAAGTCAATGCCGCCGACCTCCCACCCTTCCTGAACCACAACACCAACATGGCTCGGCGCGGCCCATTCATCGTCGGCCACGGCGATGATGTAGACTTGCGTCGGGTCGGCCGCAATCTCATAAGTGCCATCGGTTTCCGTGACGGTCTCGAACCCCGAGGTGTTGTCGAACCCACCCCCTACCCCCCGCGCCACGATCGGAAGGCCCTCCGCCGGGCCGCCGTCGGGCAGGGTGACGCGACCGCGGATCACCCCCTTGCGGTACTGCACGGAGGTGAGCGTCGGTGTTTCCGGTGCTTCCGGCTCCAGGTTCGTCCGGTCAGGAGCGTGGTAGCCCTCGGCGAGAACCTGGAAGGTCAGTGTCTGAGCCAGGACGGGGGGGAGCCAGTCGAACGTCGCGATGCCGTCCGGGCCGGTCTTCTCGTTGACAAACCGGCTCCCGGACGTGTTGGCCCCGTCCGGCCCCTTGTCCGGCAACCGGAAGACAAAAGGATACACGAGCGCCCCCGCCAGTGGTTTTCCGGCGGAATCGACCGCCTTGACGTGGACCGTGCGACCCCGTCGAGGACCAGCGTGACCTCGTCCGGCAGGTCCGCGGCCGGCTGCGGACGGCGGTTCTGCTCGTGGTCGTGGTAGTCGAACCCCTTCCCTGACTTGAACGCGATGAGGCACTGCACCGGCGCCTCGGGCGGCAGGTTCAGCACGACCCGCCCATCCGGCCCGGTCTGGCCCGCGATCAACGAGTGAAGCCCCAGAACATCAACAGTCGCCCCGGCCACCGGCCCCCCCGACCCGTCGACGACCCGCACGACCACCGCGCGGCTCGGTTCGAGCACGACCCGGAGAACACCGACATCCCCGCCCGGGGCACTCCGAACGGCCGGGATACTCCCCGAACCCGAGCCGTCGGCCGTCGTCGGCCGAGGCCACCACGACCGCATCCCAGAGGTTCGGCGTCCGGCCGAACCAGCCCGGCCAGCGGACCTGGACGGCGAAACGGCCGTCGGCGCCCGTCTCGCCGGATGCCCACGCGACCGGCGAGGCCGCCACGTCCACATGAATCCCGGCCACCGGATCACCCTGCTCATCCACCACGATCCCCCGGGCCACCGGCCAGTCGGTCGGTTTTTCCGAATCGCCCGGCGTCTCCTGGTCGTCCGGTTTCGCCGGAACAATGGCGTTCTCCGGCGTCTCGACGGCCGACGGAGCGGGTTCGTCGGGTTTGGTGCGTTCCGGTTCGCCCGCCAGGCCGTACGACAGGCCCGCGACAACACCAACAGTCGCGATCGCCGCCAGTCCCGCCTTGATCTTGATGAGGACCATCGTTCGGAGCACTCCCTGAGCCAGGCTCGCCACCGCCGCCGGGACCGTCCCGGAAGCTCCCGAGGCCACGCGGGCCATCGCCGACGCGACCGCCGACCGCTCCAACGCCACCGGGACCGCCGCCGACGCCCGGCCGGCCCCGCCCACCGAACCGGCGATCGAAACAGCAACACCGGCCACCGACTCCGGCGCCAGCCCCCGGCGCGTCAGACGCTCGCGGAGCAGGCCCCGGCCGCGGGCCAGACGGCTGGAGAGCGTCCCCTCGGCCACGCCCAGCATCCCGGCGACCTCGCCCCGAGACCGGCCCTCCAGGTCGCACAGCACCACCGGCATCCGGTAGCGGCCCGGCAGCCGGTGCAGCTCCTCGTCGATCACCCCTCGCAGCTCGTCGGCCCGTGCCGACGCCTCGGCGGCCCCCGGTTCGCTCTCGATCGGCCGTCCCTCGGCGGCGCGGGCCTCGCGGCCCAACCGACGGGCCTCGCGGCGGCGGGACTCGCGGGCGGTGCGGACGGCGACCTCGTGCAGCCACCCCGCCAGGTTCTCCCGACGCAGGAGCGCCGAGGCCCGCCGCACCAGCACGAGGAAGACGGCCTGGAAGGCGTCGTCGGCATCGTGGGGATCGGGCAGCAGCCGCCGGCAGGCGGCCAGGACCATCGGCCCGTGCCGCCGCACCAGCGCCGCGAAGGCCGCCTCCGACCCGTCGCCGTCCCGGGCCAGGAACCGCGCCAGCAGTTGCGCATCCGGCAGCGCCGCCGAGCGCCCCGAACCGGTACAGCGTGCCGAATTCGCGAAGCACCGCCTGTCCCGCCCCTCGCATCATGGAACCGCCCCCGCGAACCGACTCGACCAACTTCGGGATGCCCACTCACGTCAAGGCACCCATTATGGACTGGTCGCCGGGGGCCGGGCGCGTCCCAAATTGTTCGAGAACTCAGGGAACTCGTGGGCAGTGGGCAGTGGGCAGTGGGCAGATTCCTGAGAGGCTATCTGGGAGCGAATTCGGTGTGAAATGAAACGGCGGGGGTGGCCGGGGCAAAGCGCAGCGTGCCCCGGAAGGCGGCGCATTTCCCAACCGGGGCACGCTGCACTTTGCCCCGGCCACCCAGAGATCCCGAATTCACATCCAAGACCTGTCCCCGGATCGCCTCTGAGAGCCATCGGTGAGGGGACGATGGGCGAGAGTCTCAGCGTGGCGCGGGGGGCTTGGCCTGGAGGATCGCCGGACGGGTGGGGGGCTGGGGGGGACGGAGGAACTCGCGGTTGAGGACCGGGCCGGCGCGACGTTCGAGGTCGTCCCAGAGGGCGCGCAGGGTGGCGACGGCCGTCTCGGGGGTGGCGGCGGCGACTTTTGCCTCCAGTTCGGCCTTGAGGGCCTCCATCCGGGGGCGGTCGAGCACCCCGGCGGCGGTCAGGGCCTCGATCAGGGCGCGGGTGTCGGCCACGGCCTGTTGCCAGTCCTCGGCGGGCACGCCCGGCGGTTTGATGTCGACCAAGGGCGCGACCGTCGGCGCGACCTGTTCGCGGCCGTAGGCCACCAGCTCCTGGTGGCGGGCACGCCAGTCGAGGAAGGAGGCGTAGATCAGCCCCCCGACCACCACCAACGACAGCGCCGCGGCCACCACGACCCAGCGGCCGTCGAACCGGGGGCCGAGCGGCGCGGCGAACCGCTCGTCGTGACGATGATGCGCCCGGCGTCACGACGCGGGGTGATCGGGGTGTGAATATCGCCGTTCGAGCCGTTGGCCATTGTCGATCGGGGGGTTGCGTCGCATCGCGTTACGCCAGGGGGACCGAGCCCGGGGGCTCACCCTGGATTGTACGCCGACGGCCCACCGACGGGTAGCCGTCGAGAACCGGCCAGAACGCCTGTCACGCCTGGCGGGCCGGTCCCGCGCCCCTTAGAATGCGGGCGCGTCCCTGGAGAGATCCGGCTCGGCGCGATCGAGCCGACGACCTTTTGGGCCTTCGATGGACATGACTGTACCAGACCCATTGTCAACGAAGAGCTGGCCGCGCGTTCGGCGCCGAGCGGGGCTCGCGTGGGCCGTGCTGCTGGGCGGGCTCGTCGCGGTTTCGGCGGGGTTCGCGCGGGCGGAACCGGCGGAACAGCAGGCCGATGTCGTGGTCTTTGGCGCCACGCCCGCGGGGGTCAACGCGGCCATCGGGGCGGCCCGCGAAGGGGCCAGGGTGCGCCTGGTCGAGCCCACCGGGCACGTCGGGGGCGTGAATACCGGCGGGCTTTGTTTCAGCGACTCGAACCAGATGTGGCGGGCCGCGCTCGGGGGCCTGTTCGAGGAGTTTCACCTGCGGATTGAACGGGATTACGCGCGACGAGGGGTGACGCTGCCCTATTCCGTCGCCGAGAAGAACCAGGTGCCGTGGACCTATGAGCCCCACGTCGCCGCCCGGGTGGTCGGGGAGATGCTCCGCGAGGCCGGCGTGCTCGTCCACACCGGACAGGTCCTCCAGAAGGTGGATCGGGAGGGGGCACGCATCACGAGGATCCACACCGTCGATGGGGACACCTTCGCGGCCCGCGTCTTCGTTGACGCGACCTACGAGGGCGACCTCATGGCCGAGGCCGGCGTGTCCTGGACGATCGGCCGGGAAGGGCGCGACGACCATCACGAATCGCTCGCAGGCAAGCAGTATCCCAAGGCGCCGATGCCCTTCTCGGGCGTCGATGACCAGGGCACGCCCCTGCCGCTCATCACGACCCTGGACCCCGGCGCGGACGAGGACGGCGACCGTAACGTGATGGTCTATAGCTTCCGGCTCTGCGTGACGGCCAACCCCGAGAACCGCGTCCCCTTCCCGGCGCCGGCGGATTACGACCCGGCCCGGTTCGAGGCCGTCCGCCGCTCTTTCGCGGTCGCGAAGCCGGACCTCCCGTGGGACCTGTACCCCCTGCCGGGCGACAAGGCGGACGCGAACAACGGGATCGGCAAGCAGTTCTCGATGGGCCTCGTGGGGGGCGGCAACGCCTGGTGCGAGTCGGACAGGGCCGGCCGCGAAGCCATCTGGGAGGCACACAAGCAGTACACCCTGGAGCTTTACCACTTCTTCACCAATGACCCGGCGGTGCCCCAGGCCATCCGCGAGGACGTCGCGCGATACGGCCTGTGCAAGGACGAGTTCGCCGAGTACGACCACTGGTCGCCGCAGCTCTACGTCCGGGAAGGCCGACGGATGCGCAGGGCGCATGTGATGACGCAGGCCGACATCCTGAGCACCAGCACGAAGCCGGACGCGATCGCCCTGGTCTCCTTCCCGATCGACTCGCACGACTGCCAGCGCGTGGCCCGCGGCACGTCCGAGGTGATCAACGAGGGCACGATCTTCCCGTTCCGGCTGGACCGAAACCAGCGGCCGGGCCCCCCTATCAGGTGCCTCTCCGCGCGATCACGCCCCGCGCAGTCGGAATGCACGAACCTGCTCGTGCCGGTGGCCCTGTCGGCGACGCACGTGGCGTACAGTTCGGTTCGCGTCGAACCCGCCTGGATGACGATCGGCCACAGCGCGGGGGTCGCGGCGGCCCTGGCGGTCGCCAGTGATCAGGACGTGCAGGCGCTCGATTACCCCGCGTTGCGCACCCGGCTCGTCGCCCAGGGGCAGGTGCTCGACTTCCCCGAGGGCTACAAACCCCCGGCGGCCACGCCCGCCCGCGACGAGGCGCCTTGAAGCTCCGGCGGCGGGTGTGACCGGACGGTCATCCCGCCCGGTTACGGCGCCGCAGCTTGCCGGCCAGGGCGGCCAGGTCGCCCCGGCCGGTGGGGACGGCGAGGTATCCGGCGGCATAGGCGAGGCAGCCGAGGGCCAGGTCGGCCAGGAAGGGCAACGCGCGGGCGAGCTTCACGGGCAAAAAGGACAGCGCGGCGGCCAGGGCGTCGGCGCGTGGGCCGTCGGGGGCCGGGTCGAACCCGAACAGGCGCGACAGGCCCAGCGCCACGACCAGCGCCGAGGCCCCGGCCAGGGGCGGCCCGAGTGCCCGTCGGAGGAACGCCGACGGGCGGACCTCCAGCACCCGGAAGGCGTAAACCCCCGGGATCAGCAGGTTCGAGACCAGCGTCGTCAGCACGGTGCCCCAGATCACCCCCGCCACGCCGATGCGGAGCGTCAGAACGTAGCTGATCGGCAGGTTCACGATCGCCCCGCCCAGCGCCGCCAGGGCGATCACCTTGACCCGTCCCAGGCCGATCGCCGCCTGCACCAGCACCGAGATCACCAGCGGCAGCACCGCCACCAGGAACAGCCGCAGTAGCCCGGCGGTGTCCGCGTACCGCGGCCCGACCCAGAGGCTCAAAAAGGGGGCGGCGTCGATGCAGGCCAGCAAACCGACCGGCGTGAGCAGGGCGACCAGGTAGCGCGTGCCGTCGTACTTCAGCCGCTCCAGGCTGGCCACGTCCTTCGCGGCGACCAGGCTGGCCACCGCCGGCATGACCATGTACGAGAGCATCCAGCCGGTGTGGCGGATCTGCACGAACGGCTTGCTGACGTTGCTGTAAACGGTCGTCGCCGGCCCGGCCTCCCCCGTCGGCAGCACGAACCCGAGGATCGTCGTGTCGATCCGATCGGCCAGCACCACGCTGAGCTGGATCAGAAAGACGTAGCCGCTGAGCACGAACAGCTCGCGGAACTCGCCGAGGCTCGCCCCTCGCATGTGCGGCACGTAGTCCAGCTCGCGGACCATCACCCACAGCGCCGGGCCGAGCAGCAGGACAATTTGAAGCGTCACCTGCACGACCACGATCGCCAGAAAGTCGGCCCGCGCGGCGATCCCGACGAGCAGCACCAGGAACCGCAGCACGACGATCCCCAGCTCCATCCTGGGGATGAAGTCGTATCGCCGTGCCGCCTGGAGCACCGCCGCCACCACGCTGGAGATCCCGTAGCAAGGGGCCGTGATCGCCTGGAGCCAGAGCAGCCGGAAGACCAGGTCATACGAGTATGTCCCGGCCTGATAGCCGGCGTGCGGCAAGGCGATGTAGGCGATCCCCAGCAGCACCCCGGCCTGGAGCACCGCCATCGCCGCGTAGAAGGCCGTGCCACAGGCGACCGCCCGGTTGACCCCGTCGCGGTCGCCGCAAGTCCAGCGCTCGGAGATCGTCCTCTGCAACGCGGAGCTCATCCCGAACTCGAGCAGGAACTGGATGAACCCGAACCCCCAGGCGAACTGGTAGGCCCCGTTGGCGTCCTCGCCGAGATAGCGCAGGATCAGGGGGACCTGCCAGAAGGCGATGACCGCCTGGATCGGGCTCCGCAAGGCCAGCCAGAACGACCCGCGCAGCAAGCGGCCCAGCACCGGCGGCATGCCCCGGGCGTCGGCGTCGGCGGTGGACGCGGGCGTCGGCGTCGGCGGTGTCGGGGTCGCGGCGGCCGTGGTCAAGGAGTCCTTCCATAACGGGGTGGGGCGTTGCGGGCCGGTTCCCCGGCGTTGCCCAGATCATAGCCGCCCGGCCAGGATCTCAGAAGCCCAATGCCACCGGCCCTCCAGGCGCGGGCCGAGCCCCGGGTTCCCAACGTCAAGCCGCTCCCAAATCCAGCAGAGCACGGGAGATCGGCACCAGAGACCTCGAACTGCCCGCGACCGTTCGATCAGAGGTCTTTCCATTGCAAAGCTCTCGCGCCCTATGATTTCGCGAACCCCGTCGAGACCAGGGAGGGTGTGAGCGATCATGTCGGACTGGACCTTCCACGCCGTCCTCGCGGCCTGCGCCGCGATGGACGCCGTCATCGCCGGCGCCGTGCTGGCGGCCCGTCGGGCGCCCATCTCGCCAAGGAGCATCGGCCGGGCGGCTTTGGTCGTCGTCGGCGTCTTCCTGGTGCGCTCGGCCGCGCTGTTCCCGCTGGGCCTGAGCCCATTCGGCATGATCCATCAGGCGTATGTTGATCTGGTGGTCGTCGTTCCGGCGTTCGGGCTGGCGCTGCTGATCGGCTCGCGGTTTCGACGGAACGGCCGCGGCCCGCTGCTGACCCCCTCGGCGCAAGGGCTGGCGGTCGCCGCGCTCGGGCTGGCGGCGGTCGGGGTCGAGGCCACGTACCTGGGGCCGTACCGGCTCCGCGTCGAGACGGCGACCGTCGACGCCCCGACCGCCCGCGTCGGCACCGACGAGGTGCGCATCGCCGTGCTCGCCGACCTTCAGACCGACCGGGTCGGCGACCACGAGCGGGCCGCCGTGGACCGCTTGCTGGCGCTGCGGCCCGACATCATCCTGATCCCCGGCGATGTGTTCCAGGGGACAAACGCCGCGTTCGAGGCCCAGCGACCGGCGCTGCGGCGGCTGCTCGGTCGGCTGTCGGCCCCCGGCGGCGTCTACCTCGTCCAGGGGGACGTGGACCGCGCCGCCGGTCGAATTGCCCGACTGGTCGAGGGGACGGCGATCCGTCCCCTGTTCAACGAGATCACCCGCGTCGCAATCGGCGACCGCCGGATCACCCTCGCCGGGGTCGAGCTCGACTACCGCTCCGCCGACGCCCGCGCCACGGTCCATGCCCTGGAGACGGCGACGGAACAGAGCGACCTCCGCATCCTGCTGGCCCACCGCCCCGACGTGGCGCTCGGCCTGACGCCGCACTCCCGGATCGACCTGGTGGTGGCCGGTCACACCCACGGCGGCCAGGTGGTGGTGCCGGGCTTCGGCCCGCCGTTGACCCTGAGCCGCGTCCCCCGAGCGGTCGCCGCCGGCGGCCTGCACCAGATCGCCGGCAACGCGATCTACGTCAGCCGAGGCGTCGGCCACGAGCACGGCCAGGCCCCCCGCCTCCGCCTCTTCTGCCCCCCCGAGATCAGCCTGCTGACAGTCCACTCGCGCTGATCTCGGGCCTCGAACGCGAGGCCGGAACGACAAGGGGGCCTGTGATCCCCGACCGCGGGATTGCAACGGCGTTCGGCGCGAGCGATCATGAGCGGGGAGATCGCGGGCCCGGCCCTCGGATCGGGATGTGTCGGTCCGGGGGATTCTCCCCACGTCCGCCCGGCCCGCGACTCGAACCAACATCAAGACGAAGGGAGACGACGATGACGCGACGTTCGAACGCCTCGTGGCGCGTGACGTTCCTGGGGCTGGTGGCGGTGCTGGCCCTCAGCGTACCGGCCCTCGCGGCCGACGCGACCGGCACCTGGAAGTGGACCGTCGAGCGCGGCGACAACACCATCGAACAGACCTTGAAGCTGAAGCAGGACGGCGAGAAGCTCACCGGCACCATCAGCGGCCGTCAGGGCAGCGAGACCGAGATCGAGGCCGGCAAGGTCATGGACGACACGATCACCTTCAAGATAACCCGCGAGTTCAACGGCAACCAGTTCGTGATGACCTATCAGGGCAAGGTGGCCGACGACACGATCAAGGGCGAGATGAAGTTCGACCGCAACGGCGAGTCGCAGAGCCGCCCCTGGGAGGCGAAGCGGGCCGCCGAATAACCGATCCCAACCCCGGCACGGGCCGAATTCCCCGAATCTTCGCTTGAAGGAGGACCCATGGGGACACTCCTTCAAGCGTCTGGGTGGCCGGGGCAAAGTCCTCGTGCCCCGGTCCCAGGGACAATGCCTCCTTCCGGGGCACGCTGCGCTTTGCCCCGGCCACCCAAAATACCCGACGTTCCCGGAGAGCCGATCCTTAACAGGAGAGTCGCTCCTGAAGTTGCTACGCAGGGGGCAAAGTCTTCGCCGCCTCGACCCTTGCACGTGGTCCGGGATCGGCATCATGATTCCCACCATGACCTCCGACCATCGCAAGCGTCGGGCCTACAACGAGCCGGGGCACGCCCACGAGTTGACCTTCAGTTGTTACCAGGGGTTCACGTTTCTCCAGGCGGAGCGAACGTGCCGCTGGCTCGCCGACGCGATCCAGCGGGCGCGGGCGGAACTGGGCCTCGACCTGTGGGCCTACGTCTTCATGCCCGAGCATGTCCATCTCATCGTCCGTCCTCGCCGTCCCTCCTACGAGGTCGCGTCGATCCTGAAGGCCATCAAGGAACCCGTCGGGCGACGAGCGGTGAGCTTCCTCGCCAGGCACGCCCCCCACGGGTTGCCCCGGATCACCCAGCGTCGCGGAGCACGCCTCGAACGCCACATCTGGCAGCCGGGCGGCGGCTACGATCGCAACATCGTCGAGCCGCGGGCCCTGCACGCCATGATCGAGTACATCCACCTCAACCCGGTTCGACGCGGCTTGGTCGAGCGGACGAGAGATTGGCGCTGGTCGAGCGCGGCATGGTTCGAGGAATGCGACCCCGCCGACCACGGGCTCATCCCCGACCCGATCCCCCCGGAATGGGCCGCAGAATAGGCGGCAACCTTATCCCCAGAACGAACACTCTGGGGCGCCTTGGCTTTGCCCCGGCCACCCGGCCGCTCGGATCCGTCAGTGGCGCGGGGACATTCTCCCTACGCCTCTTGCGGCGTCGCCGCCGGAATAACAAGTTTTCCCGGCCACCCAGCCGAGAGGTAAGGATTCTCAGAATCAGCGGTAGGATTCGCGTACGTGCATCGTGTCGGATCTAAGTGCTGAATGGGGGTCGGACTCGGAGATTCGAATTCCTCGAAATCTATATATTCAGTTCTCCAAGCACTCAAAGAGTGCCGATTTTATTATCCACAATTCGACTGCCAATGAGCATGTCCCTTCCGGGGAAGTGTTCCGTATTCTTTCCTGAAGTCTTAGCCTTGGTGACAAGTAGAGGGAGCATCTCTTCCTCCAGGCATACAACTGCGGCACTAAGTTTAGCTCGTACCAGTTATTCCCAAACAATAGACAGTAGGTGTTGACAGGATGATAATTCTGCGAAGGTCAGGAACGACATCCTGCTCTGAAATTATAACATGATCAACATAGTCTCCTACAAATAACTTGGAGCCTGTCCTTCTCCGTGCGATTTCTATTCGGACCAATTGGGCAATCTCGGGATTGAGATGCGCGAACTTCACCGAATGGGAGCAATAGTAATCAGATATCAGCAATTCATTGATGCTTCGAGAAACTGCTCAACCGACAGTGCCCAAGTAAGATCATCTTTCCCGCTTCGTTAGATGGCGTATACAGCAGTCACCTGGAACTTTCCAGCCAATGCACAACGGACCAGAGATATGAACTTCTATTAACATTTCTGAATCATTCGTCGGCACCGAGATGCTCTGGACCGATGTTCACGATTCCGCCGATACTGATGGAAGCACTTTGACATAATAATCTAGCCAAGTAAGAATCTCGTTCTGCAAATGGCAGCTATGAGCTCACTCGTGGCCGTCGATGCTCGTCGCACATTGAGTCCTCGAGGAACAGCACACGAATGCAGATGAATTCGGATTAATAGGCTCTCCTGCCAGAGATTCAACGGTATCTGGGCGATTCTAGCTCACTGCTTGTCACCAGAACCACTGCGGTATCGGCTTCGTAACGAGGTTGACATCGGAACCAGGATTAGGTCAGGCAGCGTGTTTTCAGTATGGCTCTACGGATGCGGTAATTAGCCTACTTGCTTTGCGGTGACTTTGCCGAAAGATAACCGATGTATAGGTGTGTTCTTGTCGGATGGCGGTGCTCACAATCAGCACGCTCCCGTACTATTATCGGCTTCGTCGCATTGAATGCCTCGCAGCAGGTGTATATTTTGGTTTCCTCCCGGGAATAGAATCATTGATTTGAACCCCATTGTTATCGAATCATACGGATCGGTGACTTGCGATCCGACACCGGGTCAGTAACAACTCATATCGTCGCGGGGAACGGATCTCCGTCCTTCGTCAGGTGGCCGGGGCAACGTCCTCTTGCCCAGGGAGTCCGTCGGCTGCAAGGAGGTCCGGGGCAAGAGGACGTTGCCCCGGCCACCCAAAGCCCCTGTTTTACGGATACTTTAAGAACATCTGAACACGAGCCGTCCTTAAGTTCCGGCCTATGAGGCACGAGGACCTTGCTTCGGCCACCCGAGCAGAGCCAGTCCCTACTCTGATCGGAACAGGAACTCGCATTGAGCCCCCGCCTACTCCGTCAGCTCCCGGATGACGCGGCAGGGGTTGCCGGCGGCGAAGACGGAATCGGGGACGTCGCGGGTGACGACGCTGCCGGCGCCGATGACGGCGCGGGCGCCGATGGTCACGCCGGGGCAGATCACCGCGGCGCCGCCGACCCAGACGTCCGGGCCGATGGTGATCGGCTTGGCGAACTCCCGGGTGCGGCGCAGACTCGGCGTTCAGCGGGTGGGTGGCGGTGTAGATCTGCACCGACGGGCCGAACATGGTGTAGTCGCCGATCCGAACCTCGCAGACGTCGAGCACCACGCAGTTGAAGTTGAAGAAGACCCGCTCGCCGAGGTGGATGTTCGCCCCGTAGTCGCAATAAAACGGCGGCTGCATCCAGACGCTCTCGCCCCCGGTCCCGAACAGCTCCCGCACGATCCGGCGACGCTCCTCCTGCTCGGCCTCTCGGGTGGCGTTGAGCGCCTGGCAGAGGTCGCGGGCCCGGTCCCGGGCGCGGACGAGTTCCGGGTCGAGCGGGTCGTAAAACTCGCCGGCCAGCATCTTCTCGCGTTCGCTGCGCATCGATTCCCCTCCAGGTGTCGCAATCTCGACGACTCCGAGCAATCTCCGGGCCATCGGCCTTCGGGTCATTCAACGGTACCAAGCGGCGCCCGATCCGGGAGGGGGGCGAGGCTCCCGCCGAGCCGCCCATCCCGACGGCTCGGCGGGAGCCTCGCCCTCCCGGACGACGGCTCGCGAGTGGTCATTTCCGCTGATGCGGGACGACTTCTCCGCACGACCGGGAAACCCGTAATGTTGCCGGCTCGCGGCCCGATCCTACTGGATGGGGGCCGTTGCGCTCCGTGTTTCGCTCGTTGGCATCTCGCTGCTCGACCCGACCGCCTCGCGGCGCCGGGCGAACCCGACCGGGTCGCGGACGGGGCACCAGGCACAGGGACCATCAGGCCGGTAGGGACCGGGAAATGTGTTTTCGCGAAACGAACCCATCGGACGGATCTGCTATCAGGACATAGGGTTGAGAACAGATTTCGCGGCGCCGAACGAACCCAATACCGCTTCGGACGAAGCCGAGACAGGCCCGAAGGCCCCGCCGGGACCGCGTCGATTCGCCCCGATCGACGACTGGTGGCGATCGCGGGCGCGATCGAGTTGGGGTTGTCGAGGATGGGGGGCTGGTGTCTAATGTGACGGGAAAGGCACCCGGAACCCCACCACCCCATCCCGCCCCGGAATCATCTCCCGCGGGTTCGGAGGCTTTTCCCCGATGCAAGACCGTATCGCCTATCAGGGCATCACTTTCGACGACGTCCTGCTCGAGCCCGGCTACTCCGAGCTGCTGCCCCGGCAGGTCGACGTCCGCGACCCGGCTGACGCCCAAGATCACGCTGAACCTGCCGATCCTCTCGGCGCCGATGGACACCGTCACCGAGGCGGAGCTGGCCATCGCCCTGGCGCAGGAGGGCGGCCTGGGCGTCATCCACAAGAACATGTCGATCGAGGACCAGACCCGCGAGGTCGACAAGGTCAAGCGGTCCGAGAACGGCATCATCGTCGACCCGATCACCCTGCCGCCGGACGCCACCGTCGGCCAGGCCCGCGAGATCATGGAAGGGCACCACATCTCGGGCGTGCCGATCACCGTCGGCGGCAAGCTCAAGGGGATCCTGACCCGCCGCGACCTGCGGTTCCTGGAGTCCGACGACCTGCGGGTCGAGGAGGTCATGACCAAGGACAACCTGGTCACCGCCCCCGCGAACACCAGCCTGGAGGAGGCCGATCGGATTTTGACGAAAAATAAGGTCGAGAAACTTCTGCTGGTTGACGATGACTATCAACCTGAAGGGCCTGATCACGATCAAGGACATCGACAAGCTGCACCGCTACCCGAACGCCTGCAAGGATGCGCGCGGGCGGCTGCGGGTCGGGGCGGCGGTCGGCGTCCACGACTACGAGCGGATCGCGTCGCTGCTGGAAGCGGACGTGGACGTGCTGATCGTCGACTCGGCCCACGGCCACAGCAAGAACGTGGTCGAGACCGTCCGCAAGATCAAGGAGGAGTTCGACATCGAGGTCATCGCCGGCAACGTGGCGACCGCCGAGGGCGCCGCGCCCTGATCGACGCCGGGGCCGACGCCGTGAAGGTCGGCATCGGGCCGGGCTCGATCTGCACGACGCGGGTCGTCTCGGGCGTCGGCGTGCCCCAGATCACGGCGATCTACCAGTGCGCCGCGCGGCGGCCGAGCGAGGGGTGCCGATCATCGCCGACGGCGGCATCCGCTACTCCGGCGACATCACCAAGGCGATCGCCGCCGGGGCCCACTGCGTGATGATCGGCGGCCTGTTCGCCGGGCTGGCCGAGAGCCCCGGCGACACGATCATCTACCGGGGCCGGAGCTTCAAGGCGTACCGCGGCATGGGCTCGATCGCCGCGATGGCCCGGGGTTCCGCCGAGCGCTACCGCCAGGACGTCGGGGCGGCCCGGCCGAGGGACACGCCGGTTCGCCGTCGCCCTCCCAGAAGCTGGTCCCCGAGGGGGTCGAGGGCCGCGTGCCGTACAAGGGGCCGCTGGCCGATTTCGTCTTCCAGCTCGTCGGCGGCCTGCGGGCCGGCATGGGCTACTGCGGCACCCGCACCATCGACGAGCTTCGGACCAGGGCCCGGTTCATCCAGGTGACCGGCGCCTCGGTCCAGGAAAGCCACCCGCACGACATCGTCATCACCCAGGAAGCCCCCAACTACTCCAGCTATTCCGGCGACAGTGACCTGAGCCGCACCGTCGTGTGACGGCCTTTTGTGGACTTTTGCGTGGTCCACCGCGCAGGAACTTGAAGACGTTGGGCGGTGCCCACTCGACAAGGCCTCAGCGACCTCAACAATTTCATTTGGGAGGTTGGCTCATGCGACTGCGACGAATCGCCCTGATTCTTGGAGGCGCGGGCCTGGCGTTCACCTTCATGCACCTCGACACGATCTATGAGGCCCTGATGGTCCGCGGCCTCGTTCAGTAAGCGTGGAATCCGGCCTCACCAGGGAAGGTGGGGCGAGTGATTGTCCGGTTCCCCGGTGGAACGACTACGGGACACTTGGCCGGCTTGCCCGGCTCGCACCAGCAGCAAGGAGGCTTGGCGTGCGTCGCCCCATTCTGGCCCTGAGTGTGGCCGTCGTCGCGACGGCCGCCCTGACGGTCCCGGTCCTTCGGGCCCAGCCGTTCACCGGCGGCGGATCGAACTCGTCGGGGCCAACGGCTCCGGCGCCCCGATGTCCCCCGCCCGGAGCGCGCGGCACCTGCTCCGCAACGGGCTCGATTACATCGAGCTCGGCGCCTACCAGCGCGCCCTCGAACTGCTCCACGAGGCCCAGTCGCGGCAGTTCGAGCTGAACGACGCCGAGCGTAACGACCTTCAGGCGGCCATCCAGCGCGCCCGACAGTCGATGCGCGAGTCCGGCCTGGGTGTGACCGACACCGAGGCCCTGGTCCGTCGCCCCTCGGCCACACGTCCTGGTGCCATCGCGGTCTCCGCGCCAGCCCCGGAAACCCTGGCCTTGCCCGATGAGCCGCTCCAACTGGCCGACGCCTCGGAGGACGCGCCCCGAGATCCCGAGGTCGCCGTCACCCAGGCCACCACCGGTCCGGCCCTCCACCCCGTTGAGAGCTTCCCCGCCGCTCCGCTCAACCTGCCCGCGCTGCCGGCCCGGCCAACCACGATGGGTCCGACCGAGCAGCCCGAGCCCGCGGTGCCAACGGGCACGCAGACGACAACGGTCGAGGCCCCCGGATCGTTGCCCATGACGATCTCCGACCTGCCGACGCCCCGGGACGACTTGCCGGGACGGCCCGCTCCGCCTCCCCTGTCGGCCGTCGAGCCCACCGCCGCTCCCGACGACCTGGAGACGGCGCCGATGCCCTGGCGTCGGCGACGATCCCCGACCTGCCCGAACCGCCGGCCGAGGCGATCTCCGAACCACTGACGAGGCCCGCGCCCGTCGAGTCGGCCCCTCCGGTCGAACTGGCCGAGACGCCGGTCGAGCTGGCCGAGACGCCGGTCGAGACGGTCGAGCTGGCCGAGACGCCGGTCGAGACGGTCGAGCTGGCCGAGACGCCGGTCGAGGTTCCGATCGTCGAGAGCGTGCCCGGGGGTGGGCCGGTCGCGGTCGAGGTTCCTCTCGATGAGGACCCTGCCGCCGGCGCGATGGTCGTCCCCGACCTGTCCGACGTCGAACTCCCGGAGAGCTTCGACGACGCCTCCCTGCCCCCGATGCCGGGGCCCCCGGTGGGGCCTGGCGTGCCGTCCGGGATGTCGCCCGAGGGAGCTGTCGAGCCGTTGAAGCCGATCGTCCCGACCATTCCCGCCCATCTAGCCGGGGTTCTCGAGCCCCCCCCGGCCCTGGAACTGCCAGTGCCCGAACGAACGAACGACGTCCCGGCGATTGACCCGTCGCTCGAAGCCGCCGAGGGCGAGTTCCCGGACGCGGGCGTGCCGCCCTTGCCCTCGGTGACGCGGGAGTCGGCCCCTGAGACCCCGCCGGCGCCTCCCCTGCCCCCACCGGCCGAGGAGCTGATCCAGCCCTCTCCGGAAGGCTTCGAGACGCCGGCTCCCCCCTCGAGGACGCTGCCCGAGGCGAACATGCCCGATGTCGAGCCGTCGTCCGGGGAGTTCTCCCCGCCGATCCCGCCCGCGGCGCTGAATCACTCGGAGGACCGGCCTGTCGAGCCCCTGGCGTTTGAGCCCGAGGAATCGCCGACCGATAACGGGCCGGGCGGCATGACGCTCCCACCGCTGCCTGGTGGGGGTCGAGCCGCGGCCGACGGGCCTCCGGATCGGGTGGCCGGTCGCGTCGAGGACGTGGTGGGCCGGCTCTCATCGAACGGCCTGGATCTGCCTGATCAGGTGGAGCGCGAGGTCGAGGAGATCGCTCGCCGCCAGCGCGAGGAGGTCCGCGGTCCGGGCGGCGGGGTGTCCTCGGGGCTCGGCGAACAGCCGGATGTCGGCACGGGATACGGCCTGGGGGACGAGGGCATGTTCGGGGGCTCGTCGACGACCCAGTACGGCATGCAGGAGGAGCGGATCGAACTCCCCCGGCCGCCGAGCCCGACCCAGGCCCGGCCGATCCGCGCGATCCCCGTGCCCGAGGAGTTCGTCTCGCTCCAACCGCGTCAGTGGGAACCATCCCGCAAGGTCTGGGCGGCCCCGGCGACGGCCCATGGCCCGCTCTACTTCCAGGATGCCGTGCTGGAACGCTACGGCCAGAGCGTCGAACAGGCCCTCGGGCCGCACTGGGGACGGTACGCGTCGTATCCCCTCGACGACCCGAAGCAGTCGCGACAGCGTAACCAGATTCTCCAGCCGTTCTACTCGATGGGCCTGTTCGCCGGCCAGGTGGCCTTACTGCCGTACAACCTGCTGGTCGACCCGCCCTGGGAGCCCGAGTACGACCTGGGCTACTACCGCCCGGCCGACCGCATCCCGCCCGACACCTACTACCTGCCCACGCACGGTATTGGCCCTCCGCTCCACGGCCGCAACTACTGATAAGCCGGCGACCGGCATCTCAACCGCGCGGCGACGCCCTCCGGACCATCCCTGGAGGGCGTCGTCGTGACCGATTCCGGACCGATGGCCCGCCTTCACGAAACACTCCGCACAACCTCTCCATGCTTCCACGATTGGAGCACTTGTCCAGATGGCTCGATCACGATAAACTGGTCTATTGGGGATTGACGCCCCAAGCGAAATAATGACCGTTCTCTCACTCTCAATTGCGCGGAGCCGCGATGAGGGAGTTTATTTCATGGAAATCGGATCTGGTCACGAGGCGTCGTGGGATTCCAACCGTGCCGCACTGAGTCGGCCGTTTCTGAGAGACATGGAACGGCTCTGGGGAAACATCCTCCGTATGGCCGCCGTGGTCGAATCGACCTTGAACACCAGTATCCGAGCGTTGTGCGACGGCAACATGGACCTGGCCTCGGAGGTCCGTAGCGGTGAGTCGGGAATCAACCTGCTCGATATCCAGATCGAGAGCGAGTGCCTGAAGATCCTGGCGTTGCATCAGCCGGTGGCCTCGGACCTGCGTCGGGTCACCGCGATCTTGAAGATCGACCGCGATTTGGAGCGCATGGCCGACCTGGCCGACCACATCTCCAAGCGGGCCCGCAAGCTGGCCGCCAAGCCGAACCCGGTGCCGATCCCCGCCTCGGTCGAGGCCCTCGCGATGGAGTCGCTGGGTCAGGTTCACAACAGCCTCGACGCCCTGGTCAAGGCCGACACCACGATGGCCCGTAGCGTGATCGTGGCGGACCGCACGATCGACCGGATGCGGGCCGCGCTGATCAAGGAGCTCAAGACGGCGATCCGGTCCGATCCGGAACGTGTCAGCTCGTACCTCCGCCTGATCAACACGGCCCGGAACCTGGAGCGGATCGCCGACCACGCCACGAACATTGCCGAGTCGGTGATCTACATGAAAGAGGGCGACATCGTCCGCCGGGTCACCAGCAACAGCCGGCGCCGAAGCACCATCTGACGGTCGCGGCGCGGTGGCTGGGTCGACCTGCCGCCGTCCGTCAAGGCCCGAGCCGAGCCAGGTGAACGGTGCGGCGGTCGAACGCGACGAACCCGGCGGCCCGGTAGAGCCGTCCCGCCGGATGGTTGCGCGTGTCGACGGCCAGTTCGAGCCGACGGACATGGGGCCGCGCCCGTTCCAACGCATGGGACAGCCCCGCGCGGCCCAGCCCACGCCCTCGGGCCGTCGGCGTCAAACCGAGATAGGCGACCTCCCAGAGGTCGCGCTCCGGCTGCGCCGTCAACAGGACCAGCGCCGCGGCCTCCGGCTCGCCGGGCACGCGGCCGAGCCACCAGCGTGTCGGGTCGAACCGTTCGAAGGCCCGATGGCTGGCCAGCACGTCGTCGAGCGTCCGGGCCCCCTCCAGCTCGGGCATGTCGAGGCTCCCGTTGTAGGTCGCTTCGAGCACCTGACGGAACTCGGCTTCGATCTCCGGGGCGAAGGGCCGCCACTCCACGGGTGGGGCCGAGCGACGGGACCGTCAGGGGATGCACCGTGTCGCGTCCCATGTAGACCAGCTCGGTGATGCGGGGCATGCCACCGCGCTCCAGGTCGGTGCCGGCCCGTCGCGGGGAGTTCGTGTCGATCAGCGCCTGGGCGATCCGGACGCCGCGATCGCGGAGGTCGGCCAGGGCCGTCCGCACCAGCGTGGCGGCCAGGACCGAGCGCCGCCAGGTCAGCACGACCTCCGGCGCCCAGACGGCGGCGGCCCGCCCGGCAAGCTCCTGGGTCAACAGCGCCGCGACGACCCGGCCCCGACGGCGGGCGATCCACAAGCCCGACAGGTCCAGCTCCCCCCGATCCGCTTCCTCGCGTGCCTGGGCGATCAGATACGGTCGCAACGCCGACGGCATGCGGTGGTACAGCACCCCGAGGGCCGCGCCCCGCTCGCCGGGTGGGCAATGGAGGATCTCGCAGTGGGCATCGGGACGATCTGCCATCGGTCGACCGGGTTCCGTGAGCCGCGTTCGGGACGCCGCGATGGCATCCGCAAGGGGTCGGGCCGGAAAAATTGTCCAACGCCGCGCCACCCGTTCCTCGTATGATAGAACGTTGCGGGAGGAGGAGGCGATGCGCAAGCCGGCCGAACCGGTTCACGAGGCCGAGTCGGCCTCGTCCCAGAACACAACCCCGTCCGCGGACGAGGTCGCCGAGGTCCGGCCGGAGGTCGGCGACGCCCGGCTGGTCGAGCGGGTCCGCCGTGGCGACGACGACGCCTTCGCCGCCCTGGTCACCCGTTACGAGCGCAAGCTCCTGGCCGTGCTGACCCGCATGGTCCACGACGAGGAACTCGCCCGCGACCTTGCCCAGGAAACCTTCTGGAAGGTTTACAACCACCTGGACCGCTTCGACACGGCACGACGATTCGGCCCCTGGCTGTTCCGGATCGGGGTCAACCTGGCACTCGACGAACTCCGACGACGGCCGGCGATCCCGCCCGCGACCTCGATCGACCAACCAACGGCCCACGGCCGGGCCGGCTTCGACCTGCCTGACCCTGATCCGAGGCTCCGCGAGGAGCTGGCCCAGGAGGTCCGCTTCGTGCTCGACCGACTGCCGGTCCCGTACCGCACCGTGATGGTCCTGCGCGATCTGGAAGGGTTCTCCTCGGCGGAGGTCGCGGCGATCATCGGCAAGCGCGAGGCCACGGTTCGTTGGCGACTGGCCAGGGCCCGCGAGATGTTCCGACAATACTGGGAGAGGCGGGACGCGGCGGAACGCCCGGGGGTAGAGGAGACCGGCCATGTGGATTAGCCCATGCCATTGGGTGCGAACGCGGTTGCCGTTACTGGCCGGCGACGACCTGGTCGGCCCCGAGCGCCGACGCGCGGAGCGGCACCTGGTCGGCTGCCCCGACTGCCGAGGCCGCCTGGCGTCCCTGCGCGTCGCGGTCGACACGCTACGAACGGCCGCCGAGGTTCCGGCGGTGGTCCCGGAATCGTTCCGGTCACTCTGGCCCGACCTGGCCCGTCAGATCCGTGAGTCGCGCCGGCCGGCCACGTTCCCCTGGGCACGTTTGCTGACCAGCCCGACCTTCGCCCTGGCCGCCACGCTGCTGATCACAGTCGGGACCGCGACCCTGTGGCCCCTTGTCTCGACGCAAACGACATCCGACTCCCTGGCGTCTCGGGGGCCGCAAGCCAACGAGCAGGTCGTGGCCAGCAGCAGCAATGACCAGGACGACGAACCCGAGCACGTCCTGGCCGACGCCGGACACCGCGATGCCTCCGCACGCCTCGCCAACCGCCACGGCGACCGGCACGGCGCCCTTCCCTGCGCCGAGGTCCGGGACACGAACTGATCCTCATCCTGCTCCGTCTCGGAACGGTTCGAGCAACCGGCGCGGAACGCCGATCTCGACGACGCGGACCGTGCCGGTATGGTCGGCGGCCCCCGCCTCGGTGAACCCGACCTTCGGCGCGACGAACGTCGCCGTGGCCGTGGCCCGGACGGCGACCCCCTGGGGCTGCCCGGTATCGGCGTCGAGCCCCGAGGGCAGGTCGAGTGCCAGCACGGGCCGGCCGGATCGGTTGATCGCCTCGATCACTCCCTTGAGCGGTCCCTTGACCGGCCGGACCAGTCCGGTACCGAGCAGGCCATCGACGATCCAGCCGGCCCCGCCGAACAGGGCATCCAGTCGTTCCGGCTCGATCGGCCCCGGCCAGACCTGCTGGTCGATGCCGGCCCGCGCCAGGACCTCGTGCTGAGTGGCCGCGTCGCCCGAGAGCCGATCGGCGTCGGCGAACCAGACGACCTGGACGGCATGCCCCCAGGCGTCGAGGTGCCGGGCGACCACGCCGCCGTCACCGCCGTTGTTCCCGCCGCCACAGGCGATCACGACGCGACAGCCCTCCCCGGCCTGCTCTCTCAGGAACTCGGCGGCCCCCCGGCCGGCGTTCTCCATCAGCACCAGCGTCGGCAGTCCGAGTTCCCCGGCCGCCCGACGGTCGATCGAGCGAACCTCCTCGCGAGTCAGCGGTCGGATCGTCATGGCTGTCTCTCCCCTGGCCGCGGTGTCGTCAGGGTCATTCCAAGGTCGAGTATCCGGGAGGGCGAGGCTCCCGCCGAGCCGTCGTCCGGGAGGGCGAGGCTCCCGCCGAGCTTCCGGGATGGGCGGCTCGGCGGGAGCCTCGCCCTCCCGATGACACAGGATGGGCGGCTCGACGGGAGCCTCGCCCTCCCGGTTCCGGTGTCGTCTCGAACATTTGAATGCCCCTGGTGGTGTCGTATGGTCCGATTGTAGCGAAATCCGCCCGGGTTATAATGCTGGCAGAGGCCGGACGACGACCCCCGACGGAGGCCCGACCGATGGCGACTGTCACCACGGGCTACACGCCCGAAGACCTGCTGACGATCACCGACCGGCCGATGCCGGAACTGGTCGAGGGACAGCTTGTGGAGCGCGGCATGGGAGAAGAGTCCGACCTGATCGCGGCGACGATCCTGATGATCGTCGGAGCGTTCGTCCGGGAGAACGATCTCGGCCGGGTCCACGGGTCGCAGTGCGGCTATCAGATCTTCGACGACCCGAAGAAGGTGCGGATTCCCGACGTCTCGTTCACGCGCAAGGCCCGCATGCCGGCCGACGGCCCGGCCAGGGGGCACGCGAAGGTCGCGCCCGACCTGGTCGTCGAGGTTCTCTCGCCGAACGACCTGGCGGTCGAGCTGATCGCCCGGATGGAAGACTTCCATGCGGCCGGCGTGCCGCTGCTGTGGGTGGTCGACCCCGCGACCCGCACCGTCCGGGTTGAGCGGGGTGACGGCACCAGCCAGTGCCTCCGCCCCGGCGACACCCTCGACGGCGGCGACGTCCTGCCCGGCTTCCAGGCCCCCGTGGCCGCGTTCTTCGAGTAGCCATCGGCCATCGGCCATCTGACCTTCGTCTCGTCCCCTGGAGAAAGCCATACCGCCATGCCCATCTACGAGTACCGCTGTGAGCCTTGCGACCACAACTTCGAGACCCTCGTCCGCGGCCGGGGGGACGTTCCCCATTGCCCGAGGTGCGGCGGCATCGACCTGTCCAAGCTGCTGAGCGTGCCGGCCGCCGCGCAGAACGGAGCCGGCAGGACGTCCGACCTGCCCATGTGCGGCCCCGCCCCCGCTCTCGGCGGTGGCTGCGGCGCCCCGCAATGCGGCGGCGGCATGTGCGGGATGGGGTGATTTTTCAGCAATGAGCAATGAGCAATGATCGATGAGCAATGAGAGAAGAGTTCCAATAGCGGGCCTTTTCTCTTCCTGCCTTCATTCATTGCTCATTGCTGATGTCACTGCTCGATTGCTCATTGCTGCGAGATGCGGTGGAACGTCAGGGACGGGGTGCCGGGCGGGCCACCGGCCAGGGCGAACTGGAACTGGTCGGCGCCGCCGGATGTGACCTGACCGACCATCGCGCCCTGGTCCTTGTCGCTGCTCTCCAGGGACAACGCGTTGCCGGCCACGCTGTACTGGCCGGTGACGGCCATCGGCTCCTTGCCTTGCGGGGCGGCCTTCCAGGTGAACGCGCCATCCTCGCCGATGGTCAGGTGAAGGCGTTGCCGTCGAGATCGGCGTGCCAGGAGCCGACGAGGTCGGTCGTGGGGCCGGGCTCGGCGTCGTCGGCGCGGGCTGGGCCGCGTCCGGGGCTGGGCGGCGTCGTCGGCGCGGGCTGGGCCGCGTCCGTGGGCTGGGCGGCGGCGGTCGGCGCGGGTCGGGTCGGCGTCGGCCGGGGGGCGGTCAGGGCGTCGAGCATCCGCTTGGCGACCTGGTCCTGCGGCTGGTTGGCGACGACGGCCTTGAGCATGTTGATCGCCGGGTCGGTGTGGCCCTGGA
This sequence comes from uncultured Isosphaeraceae bacterium, assembly GCA_963779675.1. Lineage (GTDB taxonomy): Bacteria > Planctomycetota > Planctomycetia > Isosphaerales > Isosphaeraceae > CAVZZM01. Next base: position 45,911 of record CAVZZM010000001.1, on the reverse strand, counting down.
CGAGGTAGTGGTAGGCCAGGACGAACTGCGGCCGCGGCGTCGGCCGGGTTCTGCTTGACGTGGGCCTCCAGGGCCCGGAGCTGCTGCGTGTAGACGTCGACGCTCGGGTAGAGCTGCGACATCGTCGCCCAGTCCATGCCGGGGGCGACGGCCAGCAGGGCGTTGAGCACGGCTGGCGGCCCGCGTGTAGTCGCCCAGGGCGAACAGGCAGAGGGCGCCGAACTCGTGCAGGACCGGGTCGTTCGGCACCGTCTGGATGGCCTGCTCGGTCTGGGTCAGGGCCGTCTGGTAGTCGCCGGCCAGGAACGACTGCGCGGGCCTGGTCGAACAGGGCGTAGCCGGTCTGCTGGGCGTCGGTCATCGCGCGGCTGGGCCGGTTGACCGCCTGTCGCATCGACGGCCGCCGCATCGGGGTCCACCGGAGCGTCGGCGTAGGAGTTGATGACGATCGGCTGCGAGTAGTCGTAGTACGGCGTGGCCCCGACCGCCGCGGCGGAATAGTAGGGGTTGGCGTAGCCGTAGTTGTAGCCGTACCCCCAGGTGTTGCTCAGGGCTCCCAGGCCCCATCCGGTCGCGCCGTAGACCAGCGGCACGTACCAGTTGTTCGCCCGGTTGCCGCTCCATGCTCCGTGGTACCAGCCGCGGTGGTAGCCGTTGACGAAACCGTTGGCCCAGGCGTTGCCCCAGCCTTGCCGTTTCCACCCCAGTAGCCGCCGTTGCCTGCAGCCCGAGTAGCCGCCGTTGCCCCAGCCGGGCCGGTTGGCGATGTTGTTCCCGCCACCGATGATCGGCCGGTTGTTGACGTTCCCGCTGCCGATGTTCACGCCGCCGCCGATGACCGTGTTCCCGCCGCCGGGCCGGTTGCCGATGACCGTGTTCCCGCCGCCGGGCCGGTTGTTGATGATCGGGTTCCGCCGCCGGGCCGGTTGTCGATGATCGAATTGCCGCCGCCGGGTCGGTCGCCGCCACCGAGGCCGGGAAAGTGCCCGCCGCCGGGTCGGTCGCCCGGCAAGGTCGTCGGTCGGTCGCCGCCGGGAGGCCGCCATCGGGACGGTTCGCGATCCCCCCGCCCGGCAGATTTCCGAGCCCGGGTCGGTCGCCTGGCAAGGTCGTCGGGCGACCGCCGCCACCCTGCCCGGGACGGTTCCCGGCACCCGGCAGAAGGCTGCCCAGACCAGGCCCCTCAACGCCGCCGGGCCGGTTGCCGATATTGCCGAGCCCGCCGCCGGGCGTTCCGCCGGGCCGGTTGCCGATATTGCCGAGCCCGCCGCCGGGCGTTCCGCCGGGCCGGTTGCCGATGTCGCCGAGCCCGCCACCGGGCGTGCCGCCGGGACGATTGCCGAGCCCGCCGAGCCCGCCACCGGCCGTCACCGGGACGATTCCCGAGATCGCCGAGTCCGCCGCCGGGCGTCCGCCGGACGGTTGCCGAGCCCGCCGCCCGCGTTCGAAAGCGAGGGCATCGGTGCTCGGGCGCGACATCCCGCCGCCACCGCCACCCATCGAGGGTCGGGACATCCCACCGCCACCCATCGAGGGTCGGGACATCCCGCCGCCGACCCATCGAGGGTCGGGACATCCCGCCACCGCCACCCATCGAGGGTCGGGACATCCCGCCGCCACCCATCGAGGGTCGCGGCATGCTGGGACGCGACATCCCGCCGCCACCCATCGACCGTCCCCCACCTCCCATCGACCGGCCCCCACCTCCCATGCGACCGCCGCCACCCCGTCCGCGCTGGGCGTGGGCCGGGTCGGCGGCGAAGGCCAGCCAGGCCAGGACGGCCAGGAGGCCGCAGGCCGCGCCGCGCCAGGTCTTCCGTTGTCTGTTCATGGTGTCGTCTCCGTCGTTGGACATGCGAGTTCTCGGAGGAGTGGGCGGGTCACCGGGCCGGCTGGGCCGCGGCCGGCTGGGGCGGCTTCTTGACGATCGTCGCCTCGAAGTCGGGGGCGTAGCCGTCGCCGACGATCCGGTCGAGGCCGCGCATGAGGAACTGGTCGTCGTCGATCGGCTGATAAACGACCGTGGCCGACGCCGTCTGGCCATCGGGCAGCACGGCGGTCGTCTTGACGATCCAGCGGCCCTCGATCTCGGTCCAGTAGCCTTCGCCGGTGCCGCCGTCGGAGTCGAACGACCACGACTTGATCTTCTTCGACAGCGGGTCCCAGCCGAGCCGTTGCTCGGTGTCGAGGACGGTCTCGCCGGCCATCGTCACGACGAACTTGCGGAGCAGATAGTTCCCGTCCTCGGACCACTGGCACGACATGTCGACCACGCGCCTCCTGGCTCTCGTCGACCCACTCGCCGACCATCCAGGCCAGCGGCTGGAGCATCTCGTGCGGAGTGGGGCGAGCCCCTCCTCGTACTGGCGGGCGGAGGCGACCTGCCAGGTGTCGCCGCTCTGCTTCCAGATCGAGGATGTAGCGCGAGCGGGCCTCGGCCGTCGCCGTCCTTCGCCGTGACGGTGCGGGTGCCGTCCTCGATGGCCAGGTCGGGGCCGACGAAGCGGACCAGCTCGATGTCCAGGCGTTCGTCGCGCCGGGGAAGGTCTCGAAGAACCGGCCGAACAGCGACGCGACCTCCTCGCGGCCCCGGTAGACGTTGCCGTCCTCATCGACCAGTTCCCCCTCGGGCAGGAACACGGCGGCGATCGCGTCGGCCTTGCCCGCGTTGAAGGCGTTGGCGATGGCCTCGGAACGGGCCCGGACAGCCGCCTCGTTCGGGTTCGGTATCGTGGCCTGGGGCGGGTTCGGCGCCGGGTTCGCGGTTGCGGTCGGCGCCTGCTGGCGCACAGGCTCGGGGCCATCAGGCCAAGCAGCGACAGGCTCAGGACGATGCGTTGCACGTTGGTCTCTCCCTCGGTCCGGGTTCGCGACGGCTAGCCGGAGTTCGCCCGTGATCGCCGATTCCCACCTCGTCAGGGTTCCGCACAACGAGAGGATAGGACGCCAGATCCGACATGACTTGACGCCAGATCCGACATGACTTGGCGACGGGCGGGAACGCCCGGCGCGGCGACGGGTGGCTCGTCGCGGCCCGGAGGGGTTGCGGCTCGCGGGTGCGGACTGACGACGGATTGTAATCCGTAAGTCCCGGCGAAGCGACAGGGGCCTCCCCGATGGGGCTGTTCCATTTTTCGTCGTCCGGCCCCGCCCCGAAGCGCCCGTCAAGCGCGGCCGCCGTCTCGTTGGGTTTGTTCGGAAATGGCCTGAATCCAATGAAACCAAACGACTTACGTCGCGATTTTTTTGCATACGTGTTCGCTTGAACACGTTAAAATTATGGGACAGTCGGCCGGATCAACCGACATCCGGAGGCCCGGTTCCCCGGCCCCCCGACCCGTTTCCGCCGAGAACGATGTTCCCGATGAGGACGATCATCCCGATGGTAGGGATCGGGTGGGGGGGCGTCCCCGGGTCATTCCCAGGTTCAACCCGGCACTCGCGCCGGGAGGGTGAGGCTCCCGCCGAGCCGCCCATCCCATCCCGGAAGCTCGGCCGGAGCCTCGCCCTCCCGAAAACCGAACTGGGCATGATCCCCGGGGGCTCGTCCTCACTCGATGACCGGCTCGTCCTCGTCGTCGTCGTGGTTGTGGTCGCGGTGGTGGCGGCGACACTTCGGGCAGCCGCCGCCGAACTGGACGTTGATGCCGGCGAGGATCGAGTCGTACTGGGTGTCGAACCGGGTGGAGCCGCCGGGGATCTGGATGACGCCACCCTCGACCGAGTTGCGGAAGCCGTGGACCCAGCCGGCAGTCATGGAGATGTCCTCGGTCAGCGCCATGGTGACGCCGAGCGACAGGGTATTCGTGACGATGGCAGGCAACTGGACGTTGAACAGGGTGGTCTGGTCGCGGATCGGGTTCTGGTTGTAGATGTAGCCCGCGAGCAGGGCCACGCGGTCGTTGAGCTGGTACTTCGCCCCGGTCGCGACGGCGAAGACGCTCCGCCAGTTCAGGCCGCCGTCGGCGATCTTCGTGCCGAACAGGTCGGCGTTGGCGTAGTCGAAGTAGCGGAAGTCGACGTCCACCAGCAACCGCTCGATTCCCTTGTAGGCGACGCCCCAGGAGTAGATGGCCGGGATCTGGGCGTCGAGCGCGATCCGACGGGGCTGGAGGTCCGGGGTCGAGCTGTTGTAGCTCCAGCGCTCCTGCCAGACCGGGCTCTTGTACGAGAAGCCGACGTTCCACGCCTCGTCGACCTCGTAGAGCAACCCGAACTGGAACCCGCCGCCCCAGTAGGTCCGCCCGTGGGTGGCCGCCGGGAAGGTGGTCAGGCCGAACGCGTCCTTCGGCCCGGGGGCGAAGAAGGCCGGGTCGAGCGACTGGGTCAGCGTCGTGACGACCGGCCCGGCCCCGACAAAGAGCCGCTCCCCGAACTGCCGCGAGACCATCGGCATGATGGCGAGCATCGACGCGTTGGAGTAAATCGGCCCGACGCCGAAGTACGCCGGCGGCTGGCGGGGGGTCAGCAGCGGGGCGGTGTAACTGCCGTTGTAATTGACGTTTCCGCCGACGAAGCCGGCGATCAGCATGCCGACGGTGTACGGCGAGTCATCCTTGAGCTTGAACGAGAGCCCGGTCGCCAGGTTGGGGGTCACGCCGCTGTCGCTGCGGACCTGGCCGTAGCGGTTCTGGGGCGGGAAGGTGCCGTTGATCGCGCCGGCGGGCAGGCTGGTCTGAATATGCGTGCTGGGAATCATCAGTTCGGAGCCGAGCAGCGCCTGGTTGCGGTCGAACGTGCCGATCAGCGCCGGGTTCCAGTAGCTGCCGCCGATCTCGATCGGCAAGGCCGTCGATGCCCCGCCCATCGCCCGGTTGACCGGCCCGGCACCGGGCAGGACCAGACCCTGGTGCTCGCCATCGAGGCCCAGGCGGCCAGCAAGAAACCCGCCCCCAGCGCACGCATCCACACAGCCATGACGACCCCTTTCGATCCGGTCGACCCGGGCGATCCTGACGATCGTATCGGCTGCCATTCTGGTCGACTTGAACGAAACAATCGTTGCAATCCGCAAGGTCGGGCGCCCGCTCGACGGGGAACGCCGGGCGGCCACCCGCCAGGATCCTTCAGCAGTTCGATACGACACCGTTTCCGGGAGGGCGAGGCTCCCGCCGAGCCGCTCATCCCGACGGCTCGGCGGGAGCCTCGCCCTCCCGGAAACCGACCCTGGGAATGACCCTGAGCCGGCAACAGGGCCCTGGTTACGCCTTCTGGGCCAGGGCGTGGAGCTTGGTGACGGTCGCCCAGTTGCGGGTCGTCACGGTGTCGCCGAGGGCGCGGCCGACGGCCTGGGGGAGCCGGCTGGCGAGGATGCCCTCGGGGCACCAGAGGTAGGCCACGCGGGCGCCCAGGGCCAGGGACTCCGGCGCCAGTCCTGATCCAGGAGGGGGACGAGTCGCGACCGGTCGGCCGGGTCATTCAGGACGGCGACGAGCAGGCGCGAGGGGTCGTCGGCGACGTCGAGCAAGGGGTTGTCCCGCACGGCGACGTCGAGTTCCGGGGCGTCCAGCACGATGACCCGGGCGGAGACGCCGAGCCGCGTGGCGAGCGCCTCCTCGATGCGGGTCGCCGCCTCCCCCGGGGTCGAGCCGGGCGCCGCGTCGAAGACGACGTTACCGCTGTTGAGCAGGGTCCGCGCGCCACCGTATCCGAGTTCCTCGACCATCGCGCGGAGGTCCGCCATCGCCACCCGCTTCTGCGCGGCCCACGTTGATGCCGCGAATCAGCGCCACGTATCGGTCCGACACGGAATCCATCCCTTCGTATCCTCGGTTGCGGGGCGGCCCCGGTCGCACTCGACCGGGGCCGGGCTGTCGCCGGGGGGTGGGACTCGAGAATAATAACTCCTCAACGTCCGCCCGCAACCTCGGTCTGCGAGGTCCCCGGATCGGTCAGCAGCAGGATCAGCGACTGCTCCAGTTCGGCCGGCTTGAAACCGAACGGGCCGCGGCCGCTCTTGTACGCGACCTTGCCGTCGGTGTCGATGAGGTAGAGGCGGCTGGGCATGCCGCTGTAGGTGCCGCCGACGGCGTCGTCGATCGTGTCGACGAGGAACGGCATGTCGAAGCCGAGCGTTTGCTGGCAGGTTTGCGCGACGGCGCGACGCTCGTCATTGGTCCGGGGCTGGGTGACCTGCGGGTCGAACGCCGGGTCGGGCATGTGCCAGCCGTCGGTGGGATGGGCCTCGCGGACGTAGACCATCAGGAAGTGGGCGCGGTCCTTGTAGCGCTCGTAGAGCTTCTCGACGTTCCCCCCCTGGCTGCGGAACGGGCCGCAGGTGAAGTTGCCGAAGACGAGCACGACGGGCTTCTCGCCGACGAGGTCGGAGAGCGTCACCTCGCGATCCCCCTCGACGGTGCGCAAGGTGAAATCCGGGGCGGGATCGTTCAGCTTCGGGCCGGGGCTCAGCGCGCCGATCTCCTGGCGAAACAGGCCGCGGACGAGCGTGGCCTTGCTCGGACCGTCGCGTCGGGGCGGGGCCTCGCCGTCGGCGGCGGAGGCGGCGGCGGCGGCCTGACGGGGCCGGGTGGGGGCCGTCGGCAGCAGGGCGCGGAGGTCGTCCTGCGAGAGGAAGCCGTGCCCGTCGCGGTCGACCATGTCGAAGACGCCGGCGAACTCGTCGCGGCTCACCTTGCCGTCGCCGTTCTGGTCGGCCATGTAATACAGCATCATGCCGGGCGTGGCGGCCAGGGCATGGTCGGACCAGTCGAAGTCGGCGGCGGTCAGGGCGCCGTCGCGGTCGCGGTCGAGCCGGTTGAAATCCGGGTCGGAGCCGGGGAACTCGGCGCGGGAGACGGTGCCGTCGCCGTCGGCGTCGAGGCGCGACCGCGTGGCGTCCCAGGGGAAACGGGTCTGCGCCGTGGGCGAGCGGGAACCAGCCCTCGTCGGGGCCGAGCCGGCTGCCCTGCAAGATGTCGGCGAACATGGCCAGCCACTCGGGGGGCTCGGGCTGGTCGCCGAGCGACGCTTCGAGCCAGCGGCCGAAGGCGGCCGAGCCGTCGGAGTCGAGCCAGGCGCGGGCCTCCGGCCCCAGCTCCGACAGCCGCGCCGGGAGCGATCCCGGCTCGGGGGCCGACGGTTCGGCGTCGTCGCCAAGCCCGGTCGCGGGGGCTGCCGCCATCGCGAGGGCGACCACGGGCAGGGCCAGAAATCGTTGCAAGACATTCATCAATTCATCTCCCGAAAGACGGTGGTGCTCGGATGGGTGCCGACAACGTAGGTCACGTGCTTCTCGACCGGGCGCCCCCGCGGGTCGCGCAGGCTCAGCGCGACGGGGATGCGGAGGTTGGCGTCGTCGTCCCGGCCATCGTCGAGAACTTCATAGTTGACCAGGCGGAAACCGGCCTCCCAGTCGAGGTCCTGGGCGGTGATCGCCGGGGAGGCCTCCGTCAGTGTCGCCGGAGCCTCCCCGCGCCGCCAGTGGTCGAGGGTCGTGCGAAGGGCCTCGCGGGCCCGAACCGGGTCAACCGCCCCGGCGCGTCGAGGCCCTGTTCCACAGCCAGCCAGGGCGATCAGGGCCGCGAGCAGGACCAGGAGGAATGGCCGATGGCCGATGGCCGAGGACTGATGGCCGATGGACGATGGCCGAGGACTGATGGACGATGGCCGAGGACTGCGCGAGGACCGATGATTGCGCAATGGCCGAGTCGTTGGCCATCGGAACATCGGGCATGGGAGATTCGGGAACATGAGAAATCTCCCGTGTCTCAGTACTCGCCGACGATCTCGCCGCCGTCCCGGCTGCCCAGGGCGCGCCAGGCCTTCAGGTCGATGGTCGCCTTGACGAACCGGACCGAGCCGTCGCCCAGCAGCACGTTGACGCCGCCGGCGTGGCGGCTGCTCGGCGGCATGGTCGCCCGCAGCACGGTGAAGAACCCGCACGATCGGCCGTTCGGCGGCGAGATGTGCTGATACGTGTGCTGGCCGTGCAGCCAGGGGGCGCCCATGAACAGCGGGAACTGGTTGGCCAGGTTGGTGATGTCCAGGGCCAGGCACTGCTGGAGCGCCTCGTCCGGGGTCGTCGGCGCGGTCCGGGCGAAGAAGACGTCTTCCAGGGGGCTGACGATCGCGTTGCTGCCGTCGGCCTTGACCCGCTCCGAGACGAACGCGGTGTTGCTCAGGCCGTCGCGGACGTCGCTCATCTGGACCGAACGGTTGTAGAAGAACACGCCCGTCTGCTCGCGGAAGCCGGCATTCGGGCCGGTCGGGGCCTGCCAGATGACCTCGGTCCCCTTGTTGGCCATGTAGTTCGTCGCCGCGCCCCGGTCCGTCTGGGTGTTCCCGCCGTCGGACGGGCAGAGGAAGACGTTGAGCTGGGTCGTGCGGATGGTGTCGTTGGCCGGGTCGTCGTAGGCGAGATTGGCGTTCAGGGCGTTGAAGATCGCCCCTTGCTCCAGGAATGGCAAGATCCGGCTCAGCGCCGAGAAGCTGGTGGCCGGGAGTTGCCCCGGCGGGAAGGCCCCCAGGGCGTCGTGGTAATTGTGCAGGGCCAGGCCGATCTGCTTGAGGTTGTTCGTGCACTGCATCCGCCGCGCCGCCTCGCGGGCGGCTTGCACGGCCGGCAAGAGCAGCGCGATCAGGACGCCGATGATGGCGATGACCACCAGCAGCTCGATCAGCGTGAAACCGGTTCGTCGCCGTCGACTGGTCATGGATGATCTCCCGAGCAAAATGAAAAATGTTGGAATGTCGCTCGTCCTGGATCGACTATCTCGGCGCGCACCGGGAGCGTCTCCCCGGGGCCGGGGGTCGGGACCGACGGATCACCGCCGCCAACTCCCCGCCCGATGGCGCGGGATGGCGTGGGAATCAGATCGCCAGGAGCGGGCCGGCGAGCGCGGCGAGGCACGTGGCGATGACGATCGCCACCGCGGCCGCCCGCGCCAGCCCGCCGTCTCGCGTGGCGGTCGGGATGGAGTCTTCGCTTCGCATGGACATGAAAGGATCCTCCGCGTTCGCGGCAGCGTCCGGGTCGTGCGAGGGGATGCGGCCACCGGGCCGCCGGCGCGATGCAACGGCGCGGCCCGGGACCGGGCGACGGGTTCCACCCGGTCGGAGAGACTTGTCCTCGTGGATCGTCCCGGTCCGCGCGCCGAGGATCGGCGCGGTCGACGGGAACCGACGGGGTCGGCACGGCGGTCCGCCCTGCGCGGACGCGGTCCGGGCCCATCACGAGCACGTCACCCGACCGTTGCGGAGGCCGTCATCGCGGAGGATGGAAGGGAGAGGAGGGGCGCTGAATGGGCCGGGGCGAGGCGCCGTCGACGGCCAGCCGATCGGCCCCGCCGTCTTCGAATGGCGGCGCGTCGAGCGGGCCGCAACAAGGATCGAGGCGCGGTGCGGAGATCGGGATCGATGGGGCCGGCGCTGTCGGCGCCAGCGGGCACCGCCAGGTTCCGCAAGGCGTCGGGGCCGGGCGGGCGGGATCGCCGGCCGGCGTGGGCAAGGCCCCCGCGGCCGCCAGCGACTCGAGGCCGGCCGGGGCATACGCCGGGATGTCTCCCGAGTCGAAGAGGTCGTGGCGGTCGCTGCACGTGGCGGCCCGAACCGACGCGGGCGCAACCAGCACGAACGCCAGGAGCGCGATCAACGCCCCCGCGGTCCGCAACGCCGGTCGCTCGCACGCCGATGACTTCATGAAACCCCGATCGATCGTCAAGGGTCCCGGAACCGAGATCCCTTGACGTCCAGGACGGTGATGTTCGGAGAGCCCCCGACAGATAAGTGACGTTCACGCTAACTCACGCGGGACCGTCTTGCAAGTGGGTTCCGGCCAGGGCCCGGATCATTCGAAGATCCCGCCCGACATCCCGGGCGCCGTTCAGTAACTGTCGCCCGAGACGGTCTCGCCGCCGGAGCGGCTCGAAAGGGCGCGGTAGACGGTCAGGGCGATGCTGTCCTTGAGGAACCGGACCGAGCCGTCGCCGAAGACGAAGTTGGTGCCGCCGTCGTGGCGGCTGGCGGCATCCTGGTCGTTCATCTCGGGGCTGGTGGGCGGATGGCTGGCCTGGAACAGCGTGGTGTGGGCGTGGTCGTCGGTGGGATCTTCCTTCACGGCGCCGATCCAGACGGTCTCGGCGTCGAGGTGGTCGTGCGAGCCGATGACCGTGGCGAACGTGCCGTTGTGCCGCTCACCGGCCGCGAGGGTCTGCGAGAGGCCGTCGCGCACGTCGGCGAAGCCGATGCGGCTGTTTCGGCTGAACAGGCCGCGACGATCGTCGGGGTCGGCGTCCATGTTGCCGGGGCCGAAGCTCGCCACGTAGCTCGAGTTCGCGTAAAGGTAACTGTCGCGTTCCAGGACGTGGCCCGCCGAGGTGTCGTCCGACGGGCAGAGGTACGACGACACGACCGTCTCGGCCACCGTCGTGTTGGTGACGTTCCAGAGCGGCAGGCTGAAGTTGGCCGCGTGGAACAGCGCTGGCTGCTCCATCCCCGGCAGGATCATCGCCCCCCAGCCGAACCCCCCGTGGGTGTAGCCGGGCGTGAACGTGTACCCCATCGGCAGAATTCCGTGGGCATCGTGGTAGTTATGCAGCGCGATGCCGATCTGCTTCAGGTTGTTCGTGCAACTGATCCGCGACGCCGCCTCGCGGGCCTTCTGCACGGCCGGCAGCAGCAGGGCGATCAGCACCCCGATGATGGCGATGACCACCAGCAACTCGATCAGCGTGAACCCGCGACGCCTCATCCCGTCGACCTCCCGTTTCCTGTCCGGCCCGGAACCTCGATCCTCCTCGATAGGAAGTTTTCGGATTTCGTAATACACGGTGCGAGATCGGGACGCAAGGCCCCGGTTCTGCGCCGAGCGATACGGAGGCTCCTTGTCGAACTCGGTGGTTGGCCACGCGGTCGGCTCAGGTCTCGTCGGGGGCGATCTGCTCGCCCTCTTCGAGCGGGGCCGGGGCGGGCTCGGGAGGCGGGGCGTTGGGCGGCTCGGCGGGGCGAGGGTGCTGGGCCGGCTCGTTCGGGGCGTCGGGGCCGAAGGGGTTCGGGATGTCGTCCGGGATGGGTTGCGGCGTCGGGGGCGTCGTCGTCGGGCGTTCGTCCGGCTCCGGGACCTTCGGGGCGGCCGGGTTCGACATGGCGGGCCTCCTGAGAGTTCGTCCGTTGGGATCTCGCAGGCTGTCGAGGGAGCAAACCGGATGCCCCGGCCGCGCCCTCTACGCGAAGAACCGCGAGAGTTCCTCCGGATGGCCCGGGTCGGGCCGACGGCCGAACTCCTCGGCGGTGAGCAGGGCGGGTTGCGTCTGATGGGCGGTCGCCATGAGCCGGGCCTCCTGGGCCTGGCGTTGTCGGGGGATGAGTGGGAGGGTCGATTCGAGATCACCGAAGGCGCGGGCGTTCTGATCTCGCGAGGGGACGGGATGGATCTCGATTCCATTCGTGCTGTCGAGACGATACCAAAACTTTTAGCGGTAGCCGTTCACAGTCCGGCATTGAACGTTGCCGATAGCGGTACTATTACCTGCATCATGCTCAATCCTCTGCCCATCCCCGATGAACTCTGGGCCAAGGTGCCGCCGGACGCGCAGGCGGCCATCGCCGCTCCCAGCGGCAAGAAACGCGGCGGCCAGCCCGGCCATCGCAAGGCTCAGCGCCTCTTGGTAACGCCCGAGAAGGTCCGCGAGACGTTCCAATGCAAGCCGGACACGTGTCGCCGCTGTGGCCACGAACTCCTCGGCGACGACCCCGAACCCCGGATCCATCAAGTCGCGGAACTGCCCAGGATCGAGCCCATCGTCGACGAGCATCGGCTCCATCGCCTGACCTGTCCCGCCTGCCGCGTGACGACCTACGGGACCTTGGCGACGGGTGTTCCGGCTGGGTGTTCCGGCCCGTACCTCCGGGCCGTGCTGGCGATGTTCGCGGGGGCCGATCGCCTCAGCAAGCGGCAGATCCGCCAGGTCGCCGCCGACGTGTTCACGCTCTCGATCTCCACCGGGATGATCTCCAAGCTGGAACGGCAGTCGGCCGCCGCCCTCGAGGCCCCTTACAACCAACTCGCGATCGCGGTCCATCACGCCAAGGCGACGAACATCGACGAGACATCGTGGCGGGAGCGGCCCAAGAAGGTCTGGCTGTGGGCGACGCGGAACATCGTCGAGCGGATTTCGACCTGAGGACAGGCATAATTGTCGATGCGCTCACTGGCTGATGTGCCCGCCGCATTGATCGTGCCGGATGAAGCAAACACCGAGGGCACGGGCGTAAGCCTGTCGCGATGGCCACCGGTCCGCTTCCCGGCCGGGGCAGGATGTTGGCATCCGAGGGTGCTTCGCTCATTGCACCTCCGGGATCAGCGTGAGCGCGGTTTCGCTTGCGGCGGACGATGGAAAAGTCCCGCCGGTCGAGGCTGAACACCGTGCGGATGTTTTCCCGCTCGGCGAGATGGATGAGGGCGGCGTCGGCCAGTTGCAGGTTGGAATCCTCGTAGCGGCGCATGGTGGCGGCTATGGCGGCCAGGCTGCCGTCTTCCAGGGGCAGGATCTCGAAGAGCCCGGCGGCATGGGCAGCGGCGATGCCGTCAAAAGGTTGGGGCTGCTTCCTGAGCAGCCAGGCGGCTTCGGTGAGCACGGGCCAGCAGGTCAGCAGCGGTGGGGCGAGCGAATCGAAGGTATCGACGCAGAGTCGATGATTACCATCTTTCTCGGCGAGCAGGGCCACCAGCGGGCCGGTGTCGAGGAGGGCCCGCCGCTCAGGCACGGCCGAACCCCTCGAAATGATCGGGGTTGGTGCTGAGGTCGGGTGGCGTGTCCTTGTAGACGCCGACCAGGCCGATGCGGCGTGCGACGTCGAGGCAGCTTTCCCGCCGCGGTCGCTCTCTCAGGTCCTCGGCCAGGATCGTGCGCACGACCTCGGAAGGGCTGACGCCTTTCTCTTTGGCCTCCGCCTCCAGTTCCTGCTTGATCTTCCTGTCCACACGCACGTTGATTCGTTCCACTGTGCCGCCCCCCGTTAAAAAATCGAATTGTCAGACAGATCATCACGATCGTCTGACAGGGGCAAGCGATTCGGGTGCGTGGCGAGGTGCTCCCCGACGATCTGGTCGCCCACCTCTCGCCGCTGGGCTGGGAACACATCAACCTGACCAGGGATTACGTCTGGAAGTCTGGAACAGGAACGAGGAGACGCCCGCTGCGCCAACTCCGCCTAACCCATGGGCCGGACGAGCCCAACCCTTAGCGTGCAGTGTTGTTCGTTCCGAGGAGTGCCACCAAGGGGGGCAGCCATGCCTGGTTCGCTCGTTCCACAGCAGTCGCAAGAGGGCTCGACTCCGACAGGGGCGGCGGATATGGTAACAGACCGCCGACTTTGTTTTGTCCCGGGGGTGCCGATGAAGGCCGTCCAACAATCGCGCGCACTGGCCACGCGCGAGAAGATTCTCGGCGCGGCGGCAAACCTGTTCGCCCTCAAGGGGTTCCATAATACGAAGCTCGGCGACGTGCGGCGCGAAGCTGGAGTGACGACCGGCGCGTTCTTCCATCACTTCCAGAGCAAGGACGACCTGGGCTTCGCGGTTCTCGACCGGCACATGCAGAATCGCCGTCAGCAACTGGATCGGATCGAATCGGAACTCCCGGTCGGCAAGGAGGCCGGACGACTGGCGCCGGTGTTTCGCCGCCTGGACGCAATCGCGGAAATGCTCAGGCGGCGACCCGCCCAGGGGGGGTGCATCATCGGCAACCTGAGCACCGAATTGAGCGACACCCACGAGGCGTTCCGCGTCCGGCTCGCCGAATGTTTTGATGAGATGGCGCAGGAGTTCTTGCCGCACCTGAGGAACGCCGCGAGGGAGTGCCGGGGCAAGCCGTCCGCCCGCGAGCTGGCCCGTTATGTCGTCACCGTCATCGAAGGGGCGATCATGCAGTCGCGGACCCGGCGCGACGCGAAGCTACTCGCTCACCAGTTCACGGCTCTGAAAGAGCATTTGAAAACCGCCCTGGGAGGGTGAAACCTTCGCCTCGTCCGCCGGGTAGAACGTGCAAGGGAAACAAACCAAGCGGTTGGTTTTCCGTGGAGGGAGTCGGGGCATCTTCGCATGGCTTCGGGGCACCGTCTTTCTCGGCACGTGGAACGCCAGGGCGGCGGCTCCCCCTAGGGCGCACTGCGGCGGGGAACCGCCCGACAAGCCGGCGGACCTGAGGGGTTTGGTCGTCCTGGAGCCCCGGCCGCGAGGGCTGTCCCCCAGACGAGAAGAGACCCCGGAGAGACGGTCGGTCCCCGACGTCGTCGACTCAAACACAACAAGGAAAGAGAGTCATGCAGAGACTGAAAATGGGCGTGAGCCTCTTGATGCTGCTCGGCCTCGCGTCCGCCGGGGCTTCCGCCCAGGACGTCCCCGAGGAGACACGCAAGGAAATCGCGCGGAACCTCCACGGCCCCTTCGTCGTGCTCCGCGAGGACGTGCAGGAAGAACTGAAGCTGACCGACGATCAGAAGGAAGCGGTCGCGGAATACCTCCGAGAGCATATTCAGGACTTCGGGCAGTTCTTCGAATCGATCCATGGTCTGGATCGGGAGGAGCACGAGAAGAAGCTCCAGGCTTTCCGGCAGGAGGCGCAGGAGGAGCTGGCCTCGATGCTGAAAGACACCCTCAAGGAAGACCAGGTCAAGCGACTGCATCAACTGGAGCTGCAGCAGGCGGGGGCGTTGGCCCTGTTCCATGGCGGGCCGGAGATCGCGAAGGCACTGAAGATCACGGACGATCAACGGAAGCAATTCATGCAGATCGTCCAGGACATGCAGAAGCGGATCGAACCCCTCATCCAGGAGGCCCAGTCGGGCGGCGATCCCGAGGAGATCCGCCCCAAGGTGTTGAAGATCCGCAAGGACCACGAGGACAAGATCGTGGCCCTACTCACGGACGCGCAGCGGACGCGGTGGAACGAGATGATCGGGAAGCCCTTCGCTCTCGACGACTGACGAGGCCGTCGCCGGGGCGCGTTCGACACGCGTCCCGGCTTTCCTCGCCCCGCCCCCCCTCGCTTCCGGCCCGGATGGAGAAACCGATGCGCCCTGACCAACCCCGATGGGACGACCGCCCGCTGACCCGCCGGGACTTGCTCTCCCGAGGGGCCATGGGCATGGGTGCGATGGCACTCGCCAGCCTCGTGGGCGGGGGCGAGGCGTTCGGGGACGTGGCCCGCCAGACGGGCAGCCTCGACGGGCCCCACGTGCCGGGGCAGCCGCACTTCGCCCCCAAGGCCAAGCGGGTGATTCACCTGTTTCTCAGTGGCGGGCCGTCCCACGTCGACACGTTCGACCCGAAGCCGGCGCTCGACAAGTACCACGGCCAGGAACTCCCGGAGAGCATGCACCTGGTCACCGAACGACGGACCGGGACCGTCATGAGGTCGCCCTTCACGTTCCAGCGATACGGTCAGAGCGGGATCGAGGTCAGCGAGATCTTTCTCCCACGTCGGGGAGTGCATTGACGACATCGCGGTGATTCGCTCCATGCAGGCCGATGTGCCCAACCACATCCCGTCGATCCTGCTGATGAACTGCGGCGACTCGCGGTTGGTCCGCCCCAGTCTCGGGTTCCTGGGTGACCTATGGCCTGGGCACGGAGAACCAGAACCTCCCCGGCTTCGTCGCGATGCGTCCCGGCGGCTACCCGGGCAACGGCGGGCCCCAGAACTGGCAGGCGGGATTCCTGCCGGGTGCCTATCAGGGAACCTACATCGACACGAGGCATACGCGGATCGACAAGACTCCTTGAGAATACCATCAACCCGCGTATCACCAGCGCGGAGCAGCGCCGGCAACTGGAACTCTTGCGGGAACTCAACGAACGCCATCGCCAGCAGCGCGATCGGAACGAACAGATCGAGGCGCGCATCCAGTCGTTCGAGCTCGGCTCGCGCATGCAGCTGGAGGCGGCGGAGGCGTTCGACGTCAGTCGGGAACCCGAGTCGATCCGCCGAATGTATGGGCCGGGCACCGAGGCCCGGCAGCTCCTGATCGCACGCCGACTGGTGGAGCGGGGAGTCCGCTTCGTGCAGGCCTGGGTCGGCAGCGATTGGGACCACCACCAGAACCTGGAGGCCAGCCATCGAAGCCTGGCCAGGCAGTGCGACCAGGCCATCGGGGCCTTGCTGAAGGACCTGAAACAGCGGGGCATGCTCGACGATACCCTGGTGATCTGGGGCGGGGAGTTCGGCCGCACTCCGACCGTCGAAACGGTGATGGGACTCCCCAACAACACGAAGGGCCACGGTCGCGACCACAACCATCATGGTTTCACGACGTGGCTGGCAGGGGGCGGGGTCAAGGGCGGTTACGTCCATGGCAGCACGGACGAATTCGGCTTCTGCGCAGTGGACCAGAAGGTCCACGTCCACGACCTCCACGCCACGATCCTGCACCTGCTCGGGTTCGATCACACCCGGCTCACCTATCGGCACGCCAGCCGGGACTTTCGCCTCACCGACGTGTACGGCGAAGTGGTGAAGGAGCTGATCGCCTGACATCTCGGCAGACAAAATGGCTGGACGTTTCCAGGCGAGGGGGGATGCCGTGCGACGATCGACCCTGGGCGGAGTGGGCGGACTGGCGTTGGTGCTGATTCTGGTCGGCGGTTCGACCCCTCCGCTCCACGCCTCTCCGGATGACGATGACGACACCAAGGGCGTCGAGTACTTCGAACGTCAGGTTCGCCCGCTGCTCGCGGCCCATTGTTACTCATGCCACAGCGGGGAAAGTCAGAAGAGCAAGGGCGGCCTGCTGCTGGATAGCCCGGGGGGGTTGCTCCAGGGCGGCGATTCCGGCGAACTCTTCGTCGCCGGCGAGCCCGACGCGAGCCTCCTGATCGAGGCCGTGCGCTATCAGTATGAACTGCTACGGATGCCGCCCGACGGCAAACGGCTGACCGAGGCGCAGGTCGCCGACCTCGAAGCGTGGGTGAGGATGGAAGCGCCCCTGCCGCAAGCGAACGTCCAGGAGGACCGCGTTCGCGCGAGCGCGCGCACTCACTGGGCCTTCCAGCCGGTGAAGCGCCCCGCCGTTCCCGCGGTCCGGAACCGGACGTGGGCCCGATCTCCGGTCGACGCGTTCGTCCTCGCCCGGCTCGAATCCGTGGGGATGCAGCCGGCGGACCCGGCAGACAAGCGAACGCTGATCCGTCGGGCGACGTATGACCTGATCGGATTGCCGCCGACGCCCGAGGAGGTGGCGGCCTTCGTGGCGGACGAGTCCCCGGGCGCGTTCGAAACCGTCGTGGATCGACTGCTCGCCTCGCCCCACTACGGCGAACGCTGGGGCCGTCACTGGCTGGATGTGGCCCGCTTCGCCACAACCGACAGCCCCTATGCCTTCACCTACCGCGACTACGTGATCCGTGCTCTCAACGACGACCTGCCTTACGACGAATTCCTGGTCCAGCAGATGGCGGCGGACCAGCTCGACCTCGGCGAGGACAAACGGCCGCTCGCCGCCCTGGCCTTCCTGACGTGCGGCCGGAAGTTCATGAACCAGCACGACACGATCGACGACCGGATCGACGTCGTGACACGCGGGACGATGGGACTGTCCGTGAGCTGCGCGGTGCCACGATCACAAGTACGACCCGATCCCGACCCGGGATTACTACAGTTTGCACGGCGTCTTCGCCAGTTCCGTCTCGCCGGGCGAAATGCCCCTCCTGGGCATCGACCCCGATCCGAATGAGTTCGCGGACTATTCCCGGAAACGCCAGCCCCTCCAGGCGAAGCTGGATGATTTCATCCAGAAGCAGGAGGCGGAGGTCCTCAAGCAGCACCGCCGACAGACGGCGGATTGCTTGCTCCTGAGCCTGGAACCGACCAAACTGGCCGAACTCATCACGGAAGAGTTCGGGTTGAGCGACCGGAAGATCCTCCAGATCGGCGCCACGCGCTGGCTGGAGGCGTTGGAAAAGATGAACCCGGATTCCGATCCGATCTTTGCCCCGTGGTTCGCCTTCGCGGCGCTGCCGAGTTCCGAGTTCGCCGAGGAGGCCGGGCCGCTGTCGGCCCGCATCGCCACCAACACGCTCCCCCATCCGATCAACCCGCTGGTCGCCCGGGCGTTTGCCGGCGAGCCTCCCACCTCCTTGAAGGACGTGGCGGAGCGCTACGGCACGCTGTTCGAGGACGCGGACAGGCGATGGCAAGAGATGCAGGGCGAGGCCGGTCGGGACCCCAACTCGGCCTCCGGGCAGGCGCTTCCCGAGGCCGAGCACGAGGCGCTACGCCAGGTGTTCCACGGCAAGGACAGCCCCGGCAACCTGCCGTCCGAGATGATGCGGCCGTTGTTCCCGACGACCGCTCTCATGCAACTGGGGCCGCTCAGCGCCAACGTGAGTCGCCTGGAGGCCAGCCATCCGGGTGCCCCCCGCGAGCCATGGCGCTCGTGGACAGCCCGCGGCCGGCGAACAGCCGAGTGTTCATCCGCGGAAACCCGGACCGATTGGGTGACGAGGCCCCCCGCCGGTTCCTGAAGGTTCTTTCGGGCGACACACAAGTACCATTGACCCACGGCAGCGGCCGACTGGAACTGGGCCGTGCCATCGCGAGCCGGGAGAACCCCCTCACCGCCCGCGTCATGGTGAACCGCGTCTGGCTCCATCACTTCGGTGCCGGCCTGGTCGCGACCCCTGATGACTTCGGGTTGCGGTCCGATCCACCGAGCCATCCCGAATTGCTGGACTATCTTGCCTGCGAGTTCATCGAGCACGGCTGGTCGCTCAAGAACCTGCACCGCCTGCTGATGCTGTCGAGCGTCTATCAACAGCAGAGCGACAACGACTTGCGCTACGAGGCGCTGGACCCGGAGAACCGGCTGCTTTCAAAGATGAACCGTCGTCGGCTCGACTTCGAAGCGATGCGCGATACGCTCCTCTTCGTCGCGGGCAACCTGGACCGAGCCGCCGGCGGCCGGCCGGTCGACCTGCTCGCGCTGCGGGGAGGCTCCTTCGCCAGCCGCCGCACGGTTTACGGAACCATCGATCGCAACGACCTGCCGGGGCTCTACCGAGCCTTCGATTTCGCCAACCCGGATCTGACCACGGCGCGGCGTGACACCACCACCGTGCCGCAACAGTCGCTGTTTTTCCTAAACAGCCCCTTCATCATGGAACAGGCGTGCAGGATGACGGGATCGCCCTCCGTCCAGGGGCTCGACGGTGAGGCGGAGCGGGTTCGTATCCTCTTTCAACGCGTCTATCAACGCGATCCTTCCGAGGAAGAGCACCAGTGGGGCCGGCATTTCCTCCAGGACACGTCGGCTTCGACGGACACCGAGGGGACGCTTTCGGAGCAGCCGATGTCTCCACTGGAACGCTACGCCCAGGTGCTGCTGATGTCGAATGAGCTTATGTTCGTGGACTAACCGACCCTCGATCGACCAGCATCATGGGGCGGCAATCGAGGGACGCGGAACGATGATCGTCGATCTTCCCGAACTGGCCCGGAGAGTCCTGGCGGATTACGACGCCAGGACGCCGGGCCGGCTCTCTGCAGGCCCCCCCGACCTCACCACCGCTCAGGCCTACGCCCTCCAGGCGGAGATTACACGGCTGCGGGAACAACGCGGGGAAAAGGTCATCGGCTACAAGGTCGGCTGCACGAGCCGAGCCATCCAGACGCAGTTGGGGGTTCACGAGCCGATCTTCGGCAGGCTCTTCGACACGGAATTTCATCCTCCTGGCGCACATCTCACCACGGCACGCTTTGCCAACCTGGCCGTGGAAGGAGAGATCGCGGTGCGGCTCTCCCAGAACTTGCCCTGTGAGCCCCGTTCGGCGGTTGAGTATCGAGAGGCCATCGCCGAGGTTTTTCCGGTGATCGAGTTGCACCACCATGTCCTTCCCGGCGCCTGGTCCCCCGGCCGGTGGTTGGTCGTGAGCAACGGCCTTCACGCGGGATTCGTGTTCGCTGAACCGGAAACACGTCGTTCGGATGCGGCGAACTCCGCGCGCAGCCTCAGCGTCCGTATCAACGACGTCGTCGTCGGGAACGATGCCGATGCCGCCGCGTTACGCGATCGCACCATCGAATCGCTGCGTTGGCTGGCCGGCCGGCTCGCGCGGTTCGGGCTCCATCTTTGCAAGGGCCAGGTGATCCTGACCGGTTCGTCCCTGGAACTGTTTCCGGTGTTCCCTGGCAGTCGCGTTGTCGTCGATGCTCCGCCTCTGGGAGTGAGTTCCGTCCGGTTTGATCACTAGTTCCCCATTCGACGGAGGTCCGAAATATGGCATACGATGGCACACCGGTGTTGGAGTATCTGGCGCGAACCCACGAGACCTCGCTGTTGACCGACCGCGAGAAGCACCTGATCGGGCTCGCCGTGACGATGACGAGGGGCTGTCAGGTCTGCACGCTCGGCCGGATCGAGAAGGCTCGGGCTGCCGGCCTGGAGGATGGTCTGCTGAACGCCCTGGCCGATGTTGTGTCCGCGATCAACGCCGGCGTCGCGGCAGCCACGGCGCGGGAGGCCTTCCGCCTGGCCGACGCACGCTCGACAGAGGAGTGCGGCGCGCTCTGCTCGGCGGAGCAACCGCCGAGCGCCGCGAAGGAACCCGCCGTACCGAGGGGAGGGAGATGAAGGGTAGTCCCAAGATCGGTACGACCGGCGAGCGGCAGTTCGTCGTCGAACCGAAACATGCGATCGATTTCGCCGACGATGGTATGCCGGCGGTCCTCTGCACCCCCTGGCTCATCTGGTTCCTGGAGCATGCCGCGCGAGAGGCGGTCCTGCCCTGGCTGGACACTGGGGAGAGCACGGTCGGCATCCTTGTCGAGGTCCGTCACCTGGCCGCGACGCCAGTCGGTCAGTCCGCCAGATGCGTCGCCCGCGTGGTCCAGACCGACGGTTGCGAGATCTCCTTTCAACTTGAAGCCCGCGACGAGCACGAGGTAATCGCCCGGGGCTTCCATAAACTTCGGATCATCAACATGGACCGATTTGCCAAGAGAATTCGAGGCAAGGTCAAATCGGAGAGTGAGTCTCTATGATTCCGGCCGAGCCCAACCCTAAGCGTGCAATTTTGTCCGTTCCGAGGAGTGACCCCGGCCTCGACTCAAAATCGAGTCGGGTGGGTGGAGTCCGCGGAACCCACCGGCTTGATCCCCGACATGGTGGGTTCCGTGATCCCCGGCATGGTGGGTTCCGAAGACTCCACCCACCCTACAAGACGTTCTCGCAGGCCCGCTCAGTCCTTCCGCCCCCGGGCGAGGCCCCGTAGCAGGGACGGGTCGAGGCTCATCTCGTCGGCCAGGGCCTTGACCTCCTGCTCGACGTTGAAGGCGCACTCGGGGCGGCTGGTCGGGGTTCGACTGGAGGCAGGCGACGATCAGGTTGTTGAGCTTCGTCGGGATCTTGGAGTTCAGCGCGGTGGGCAGCGGGATCTTGCCCCCCTCGCCCATCGCGCGACTGCCGGTGTTCGCCGGGCGACCGGTCATGATGTGGTAGATCGTGGCGCCGAGGTTGTAGAGGTCGGTCCTCTCGTCGACCGTGCCCGCCTTCAACTGCTCGGGGGCCATGTGCTCGGGCGTGCCGCGGCCCGTCGGCGGCGGGGTCCTTGACCAGGTTCGGCCGTAGCCGAGCGTCTTGACCTGGCCGGTCTTCGACAGCAGCACGTGTCCGGGCTTCAGGTCGCCGTGGATCACGCCGCGGCGGTGCATGTGGGCCAGCACGGCGGCGAGTTCGTGGAAGATCAGCACGCCGGGGCCGACCTCCAGGGTGCCCATCGCGTCGAGCGACTGGCCGTCGACGAACTCCATCAGCACCTCGGCCCGCTCGGTGACGACGAGAGAACTTCTTCTTGAGGCGGAAGTCGTGATACTTCAACGCGGCCGGGTGCCCGAGCTTGGCGGAGGCCGCGACGTGGGCGCGGGCCAGCTCGATCCGGGCGTCGTCGGCCGGGTCCTCGCGCCTGAGGATCTTCAGGGCATAGTGCTTGCCGAAGTCGTTCTGGTCGCCGATCCGCACGACCGTGCCCTTGCCCTCGGCTGTCGAGGACCCCCTCGACGAGGTACTTCATGCCGGCCAGTTTCGGGCGTCGCGGTTCCGGTTGCGGCCATCGTCGGCGATCTCCGGGGTCGTGGGAGGCCCCGGGCGGCCAACATTAACGTCGGGCGAGCCCGGGCGGGAGGCTCGGAAACCGTCCCGCCCGGATTGTACGTCACGAACCCGCCGCGTGAAAGCATGCGGATGCGGCCGGCGAGGCGTTCTCAACCGGACCGGAGGGCCACGACCGACGCCGGCCCGCCGGGTCAGTTCAGCTCGATCGTCACGGCGTCGAGCCTGCCGGTGAACCGGAAGGGCAGTGTCGTAGCTCGTCGGTGACCGGCGTGCCGGTGTCGAAGCCGATGTCGAGGGTCTCGTCGAGGGTGACGCGGTTCGGGATGCTCTTCTCGACGCGGCCCTCGCCGATCTTCGGTCGTTGGCGAAGAGGGTCACGGTGGCGCCGGCGAAGGGCTTGTCGGCGTCGGTCTCGTAGACGGCCTTGAGCGTGACCTCGCCGGTCGGGACGGGCTCGTCGGAGGTGACGGCATAGCGCTCGACGCCGGCGAGGTTGTAGTGGTAGACGAGCTTGCCGTCCTTGACGAACAGGCCGAAGCCGGCGAAGCGGCCGCCCTGGGTGAGGAGCATCCCCTCGGCGCCGCCTTCGGGGATGACGACCTTCGCCGTGATCGTGTGGTTCCTGTGCTTGAGGTCGGGCGCGGCGCCCTCGGGCAGGCGGAGGAGGTTCGGGTAGGTGAACGTGGTGCGGCCCTCGGTCAGGCTCGGGCGGTTCTCCACGTTCAGCCGCTCGGTCTTGCGGTCGTCGAGCGGCAGCACGTTGTACTTCGGCCGCCTCGGCGAAGAAGAGCTTGACCAGTTCCTGGAGCTTCTCGGGTTCCTGCTCGGCGAGGTCGTTCGGCCTGGGTGAAGTCCTCGTCGACGTGGTAGAGCTCCCAGGGCATGTTGAGCAGGTCGCCGGGCTCGGGCTCGCTCAGCCAGGGGACGCCTCGGAGGGCGCTGGCCATCCAGCCGTCGTGGTAGATGCCCTGGTTGCCGAGCATCTCGAAGTACTGGGTGGTGCGGCGGTCCTGGGCGTCGGCGTCGTCGAAGGTGTAGGCCATGCTGACGCCCTCGATCGGCTTCTGCGCGACGCCGTTGAACTGCGCGGGGAGCTCGACGCCGACGACTTCGAGGATCGTCGGGGCGATGTCGATGACGTGGTGGAACTGGTCGCGGATCTCGCCGCGGGCCTTGATCCCCTTCGGCCAGGAGATCGCCAGGCCGTTGCGGGTGCCGCCGAAGTGGCTGGCGACCTGCTTGGTCCACTGGAACGGCGTGTCCATCGCCCAGGCCCAGGCGGCGGGGAAGTGGTTGTAGTGCTGTCGGGCCGCCGAGGGTGTCGATGCGCCGCGAGCTTCGTGTCGAGCGGCTCGGGGATGCCGTTGAAGAAGGTCATCTCGTTGAGCAGGCCGTTGAGGCCGCCCTCGGCGCTGGAGCCGTTGTCGCCGGCCATGTAGAGGATCAGGGTGTTGTCCAGCTCGCCGGCCTGCTCGATGGCGTCGATGACGCGGCCGACCTCGTGGTCGGTGTGGGCGGTGAAGGCGGCGAAGACCTCCATCATCCGGGCGTAGACCTTCCGCTCGTCCTCGGGGAGCGAGTCCCAGGCCGGGAGCGAGTCGGGCCGGGGGGTGAGCTTGGCGTCCTGCGGGACGACGCCGAGCTCCTTCTGACGGGCGAAGGTCTGCTCGCGATACTCGTCCCAGCCCATGTCGAACTGGCCCTTGAACTTCGCGATCCACTCCTCGGGCACCTGGTGCGGGGCGTGGGTGGCGCCGGTGGCGAAGTAGAGGAAGAACGGGCGCTGCGGGGCGACGGCCTTGGCGGCGCGGATGGTGCGGATGGCGTGGTCGGCGATGTCGGTGGTGAAGTGGTACGGCGAGCCGTCCTCGTTGGTCTCCGGCGGCTCGATCCGCTTCTTGTTCTCGACCAGGGCGGGGCTGTACTGGTCGGTGTCGCCGCCGACGAAGCCGTAGAAGTAGTCGAAGCCGAGGCCGTCGGACCAGCGGTCGAACGGGCCGACGAGGCTGGTCTCCCAGTCGGGGACGTTGTGGTTCTTGCCGAACCAGGCGTTCATGTAGCCGTACTCGCGGAGGACCTCGGCGAAGGTCGCCGCGCTGTTCGGGATGATCCCGTCGTAGCCGGGGAACCCGGTGCCGGCCTCGCCGATCACGCCGGTGCCGACCGAGTGGTGGTTCCGGCCGGTCAGCAGCGCCGCGCGGGTCGGGCTGCACAGGGCCGTGGTGTGGAACCGGGTGTACCGCAGGCCGTTGTCCGCGACGCGGTCCATGCGTCGGCGTCGGGATCGCGCCGCCGAAGGTGCCGAACTGGCCGTAGCCGGCGTCGTCGATCAGCACGATCAGGATGTTCGGCGGGTCCTCCAGGCCGAAGTTGGCCGGGATTTTCAGTTCGGGCTTGACGGCCTCCGAGTCCTTGTAGGTCAGGCCGATCTTGCCCTGGAACGGTTCCGGGGGCCGGGGCAGGACCTCCTGGGCCGGGGCGGCGGCCGTGGCCGGCAGCAGGGCGGCGAGGCCGAGCGGTGCTGCGCTTGAGGAACTGTCCGATCATGGTGCGTCCTCGTGGGGCTTTGTGGATTGCGCTGATGATTTCGATGCGAGCGGCCGGACGGCGCGGTCCCGCCCGGCCTCACTCCCGTGCGTCACGGGTCACTTCAGCTCGAACGTCACCTTCTCGATGGTGCCGGTGAACGGGAACGTGCCCTCGTCCTTGTAGGCCGGGTCGATCGGGGTGATCGAGTCGCGGCCGACCTCGAACGGCTCCAGGCCGTGGCGGACGAGCGACCGCTCGAGCTTGCCCTCGCCGGCCGGCTGGCCGTTGACGAACGAGCGTGACGTCCCGCCGCCTTCCGGCGAGCCGTCCGGGGTGAACTCGGTCCTGAGCGTGACCTTGCCCTCGGGGAGCGGCGACGGTGCCGGGGATCGTTCACGTCGGCGATGTCGAAGCACGTGTAGCGGAAGGTCGGCTTGCCGTCCTTGACGTAGAGCGACCAGCCGGCCGAGAACGACCCGGCGCAGGTGACCACGCCCTCGGCGCCGCCTTCGGGGATGGTCAACTCGGCCGTGATGGTGTGGCCACGCGGGAAGAGTTGCGGGCCGATCGGCTCGGGCAGCCAGACGTTGTTGCCGTAGTAGGTCCAGCTCGTCGGCGGCTCGCCGGCCACGCGGAGCTTCGGGTCCATTCGCTCGGACATCCGCGAATCGAGCGGCAAGACGTTGTATTTCTCGGCTTCTTCGAGGAACAGGGCCTGCAGTTCCTTCAGCTTGTCCGGGTTGGCGGCGGCGAGATCGTCGGCCTGGCTGAAGTCCTCGTCGATGTTGTAGAGCTCCCAGGGGGCATCGAGGATGTCGCCCTCGCGGCCGGCGGTCTGCCAGGGGACGCCGAACCGGCTGCACGCGAGCCAGCCGTCGTGGTAGATCCCACGGTTGCCGAGCATCTCGAAGTACTGGGTCGTGCGGCGGCCCTTGGCGTCGGCGTCGTCGAAGGTGTAGACCATGCTCACGCCCTCGATCGGCTTCTGCGGGATGCCGTTGACCTCCGTCGGCTCGGGGATCTCGCACGCCTCCAGGATCGTCGGCACGACGTCGATGACGTGGTGGAACTGGGTGCGGATGCTCGCCCTTCGCCTTGATGCCCTTCGGCCAGTGGACGACCATCGGGTTGCGGGTGCCGCCGAAGTGGCTGGCGACCTGCTTGGTCCACTGGAAGGGGGCGTCCATCGCCCAGGCCCAGCCGACCGGGACGTGCGGCTCGCTGGTCGGCCCGCCGATCTCGTCGATCCGCTTGATCGTGCTCTCCAGGCCGAGCTGGACGCCGAGCAGGCTGGCGAGTTCGCTGAAGGTGCCTTCCAGCCCGCCCTCGGCGCTGGCGCCGTTGTCGCCGACGATGTACAGGACCAGCGTGTTGTCGAGCTCGCCGGAGGCGTCGAGGCTGTCGATCAGCCGGCCGATCTGGTGGTCGGTGTGGGCCATGTACTCGGCGTAGTTCTCCATCAGCCGGAGGTAGACCTTCCTGGCGTCCTCGGGCGGACTCGTCCCAGGCGGGGATGCTCCTCGGGCCGCGGCGTGAGCTTCGTGCCCTCGGGGATGACGCCCATCTCCAGTTGCTTCGCGTGGGTCAGCTCGCGCTGCTTGTCCCAGCCGTGGTCGAACTTGCCCTTGTACTTGCCCCGCCAGTCGGCCGGGACGTGGTGCGGGGCGTGGACGGCCGCCGGTGCTGAAGTAGGCGAACCAGGGCTTGTCGGGGTCGGCCGCGCGGACGTTCCGGGTCCAGGCGATGGCCTCGTCGGTCATGTCGTCGGTGAAGTGGTAGCCTTCCTCCGGGGTCTTCGGCGGGGCGACGGGCGTCGGTGTTGCGGTAGAGCGTCGGGTAGAACTGGTTGGCCTCGCCCTGGTTGAAGCCGTAGAAATAGTCGAACCCGAGCCCGGTCGGCCAGCGGTCGAACGGGCCGGCCGGGCTGATCTCCGGCTCCGGGGTGTTGTGCCACTTGCCGAACATGGCGGTGGCGTAGCCGTTGTCGCTCAAGCATCTCCGACACCAGCGCGGTGCTCCTCGGGATGATGCCGGTGTAGCCCGGGTAGCCGGTGCCCATCTCGATGATGACGCCGGTGCCGACGGTGTGGTGGTTCCGCCCGGTGAGCAGGCCGCGCGGGTCGGGCTGCACAGCGCCGTGGTGTGGAACCGGGTGTAGGAGAGCCCGTTGTCGGCGAGCTTCTGGAGGTTCGGCGTCGCCACCGGCCCGCCGAAGGTGGAGCACATGCCGAAGCCGACGTCGTCCAGCAGGATCAGCAGCACGTTCGGGCTGCCCTTCGGGGCCTTCACGGGCTGGGGATAGTCGGGGGTCGAGTCCTTGTAGGTCTCGCCGATCTTCCCCTGAAACTCGGGGTCGGGTTCGGGCAGATGGGTGCCGTCGGCGGGAACCCTGTTCGCGGGCTCGTCCCCCGCGACGGCCCCGGCCGGTTGCCCGGTCGCCACGACCCATCCGGCCAGGCCGGCGATGACGATCACCGCCGGGGCCGTGAGTGTGAATCGCTTCATGGGCTCGTTTCCTCGCAAGCTCTGGGTTGTGACCGCATGGGGTTTCGCCGTGTCGTGGCATGGGTCGAAGACGGAAGCCGGCGCGACGGTGCCGGTTCTCAAGGTTCCTGGAACGCGAAGACCTGGCGGAAGTCGTGTTTCATGCTGACGACCGACCAGCCGCGCTCGACGGCCACGTCCCAGGCCCTGTCGAGCCGGCCGACGCGGGAGTCGCGGTCGTAGGCGTATTCGCGCTCGGCGTCGTCGTGGTGGAGCAGGAGCATCAGCCGCGCCCCGTCGCCGGCGGCGGTGTACTGGAGCATCTCCAGGTCGCCGTCGGAGTTGCCGAACGCGAGGGTCGGGCGTCGGCCGATGTGCAGCTCGATGTTGATCGGCTTGCCCTGCTTGTCGTCGACGCTGTTGATCTCGGGCAGCTTGATCAGCCGGGCCTGGCCGTCGACGACCTCGAACCGGGTCTTCGTGCTCGATCCGACGACCTGCTCGGGCGGGATGCCGTAAGTCGGCCCGGCGTAGGCCCGCATGAAGTCGACGCCGCCGCCGGAGACGATGAACGTCTTGAACCCGTGGTCGCGCAGGTACGCCAGCAGCTCGATCTGGGGCTGGTAGACGCAACGGGTATACAACTGGTGGAACCGCGGTTGCTCGGCGGTGTCGAGCCAGTCGCGGACGATGGCGACGAAGGCGTGCGGGGTCATCCCCGCGTGGGTCACCCCGACCAGCTCGGCGATCTCGCCCTCGCCGAACCGGGCCATGGCGTCGCGGTCCTTCGACAGGATCGCCTGGAAGGCCGGGCGGGCCGCCAGCGCCGGGTCGTCGGCCGCCATGACGCGGGCGCGGTCCAGGGCGAAGACGGCCTGGACGTACACCGGCTGCTCGCACCACAGGGTCCCGTCGTTGTCGAAGGTGGCGATCCGCTCGGCCGCCGGCACGAAGTCGGGGCCGCCCTCGGTCGTCACGCGGGCCACGAAGTCGACCAGCGCCGACTTGATCGCCCCGTCGTTCCACGAGGGCAGAGGGTCCTCGGCCAACGCCGGGGAGGCGAGGGAGGCGGCCACGCACAGGAGGGCAATCGCGCGCAGGGCATGTCTCATGGGATGTGATTTCCTATGCCGCACGTCTCGCTCCCCCCATCGTGGGAAGGGAAGGGGTGTGGTGGGGAACGTCGCACGAGTCGTCGATCCGGATCTCCGTCCGACCGCCCCGGCCCTCCCCCACAATGGAGGGAAGGCCGGAGGCGGTTCATCAGCGCGAGGGGGCGAGCACGGGCTCGGTTTCAACTACCACCGCTTTTCTGGAGCTTCTGCATGACCTCGTCGAGGTTGAAGCTCGACGCCTTCTGCCGCGGTGGATAGTCCCGGAACGTCTGGAGGAACGTGCCCACGTAGTCCTGGGCGGGGACGAGCATGAAGACGTGGTCGAGCAGCCAGTCATAATACGTGTTCGAGGTGACGTCGGCACGCTCGTAGGGGTCGGTCCGCAGGTTGAAGATCTTGGGGACGCGCAGGCTGGACGAACGGCTCGGCCCAGATCCGGAGCGTCCCCCGGACCCGCTGCTCGAGGAAGACGAACTTCCAGTTGTCGTACCGCAGGGCCGTGAGCTGCTGGTCGTCGTTGCAATAGAGGAACGACTCCCGCGGGCCCTTCTCGCTCTGGCCCGTGAGGTGCGGGACGAGGTTGAACCCGTCGAGGTGGACCTTGTAGGTCATGTCGCCGACCTTGTAGCCATCCAGGAGCTTCTGCGTCACGTCGGGGTCGCCGGCCATCGCCAGGAGCGTGGGCAGCCAGTCGAGGTGCGAGACGATCTGGTTCGAGACGGAGCCGGCCTTGATCTTGCCGGGCCATCGCACCATCGCCGGCACGCGGTAGGCCCCCTCCCAGTTCGAGTTCTTCTCGTTGCGGAACGGGGTCATGGCACCGTCGGGCCAGGTGTTCATGTGCGGGCCGTTGTCGGTGCTGTACATGACGAAGGTGTTGTCGGCGATCCCGAGCCGATCGAGCGCGTCCAGCACCGAGCCGACGTTCTTGTCGTGGTCGATCATCACGTCGTGGTATTCGCTCTGCCAGCGGCCCGACTGGCCGACGCTCTCGGGCTTCGGGTGGGTCCGGAAGTGCATGTGGGTGAAGTTGACCCAGAGGAAGAACGGCGCGTCGTCCTTGCTCTTGCGCTCGATGAAGTCCACGGAGCGGGCGGCGATGTCGTCGTCGATCGTCTCCATCCGCTTCCTGTTGAGCGGGCCGGTGTCCTCGATGGTCTGCTTGCCGACCCTGCCGAAGCGGGGGTCGACGGTCGGGTCATCCTCGTCGGTGGCCCTGGAGTCCAGCACCCCGCGCGGGCCGTACCGCTTGCGGAACTCGGGGTCCTTCGGATAGTCCGGCAGTTCCGGCTCCTCTTCCGCGTTGAGGTGGTAGAGGTTGCCGTAGAACTCGTCGAAGCCGTGGACGGTCGGGAGATACTCGTTGCGGTCGCCGAGGTGGTTCTTGCCGATCTGCCCGGTCGCGTAGCCCGTGGGCCTTGAGCAGGTCGGCGATGGTCGGGTCCTCCTTCTGGAGGCCGACGGTTGCGCCCGGCAGGCCGACCTTCGTCAGCCCGGTCCGCATCCCGTGCTGCCCGGTGATGAACGAGGCCCGGCCCGCCGTGCAGCTCTGCTCGCCGTAGTAGTCGGTGAAGATCATCCCCTCGCGGGCGATCCGGTCGATGTTCGGCGTGCGGTAGCCCATCAGTCCCATCGTGTAGGCACTGACGTTCGACTGGCCGATGTCGTCGCCCCAGATGATCACGATGTTCGGCTTCTGGGCCGTCTTCGACCCGGCCGGTTCGTCCTGGGCGGCGTTGGCCGGCGTGGACAGGATCGCCGTCGCCGACGCCAACGCGCCGGCCAGTTGCGTACGGCCGGCGGTGAGGCCCTGGTCGCAGCAGGACGGCAGATCGGCCGAGCCGTCACGGTCGCACGACGGCGCCTGTGCCGATGCCGAGGGAGCGGCCTCGTTCTCCGAGGCAACCAGGGGTCGATCCCGGGAGCCGCCGGCCGCCACAAGCGTCCCGATCAGGCCGCCGAGGACGGTGAAGAGCAGAAAGGTGGATTTCGTGGAACTCACGATGGACGTCTCCTGGAAGTGGTGTTTCGGGCGTCGCGGTGTGATGCCCACACCGGGCGGCGCCGATGCGCGCGGGACCGAACCGGGCACGGTCCCGACCCCGGCCGTCGCAATGAGTGCATCAATGGCAGATAGGTTTAATCGTGCCGCAAGACGACGTGTCACCCCGATTTGCAGGCGGAAGTCGCCCCGATTATAGACCCTGCGCACGGGTCGTCATCAGGATTCCAGAAATTCCTCGAAAAAAACGTCCCGAACCGCCGCTCTCCGAGCCTGAGCGGCGATCCGGGACGGATCATTATCATGTCGAACCGACTGGAATTGATGGCCGGGGACACGCGCGGCGTGCCCCGGCCATTTGACCGGCGTTGCTTCCGGGAGATCGGGAGGCCCCGGATCGCCGTTTCAGAAGTCCCCGCGCGAGAAGCCGCTCATGACCTCCGGGGCGTTGGCGTCGAAGCCGACGACGTCGAGCATGCCGGCGTCGTCCGGGTCGGCGATGCTGAAGACGTTGGCCACCAGGCCGACGACGATCAGCTTCGCCGGCAGGCCGGTCTTCTGGCGGTATTCCCGCAGCGCCTGGACGGGGTGGATCGCCCCGGCCCAGGTCTCGCTATCGGTCAGCACGACGAACGTGTCGACCTGGAGTTTCTTCTCCGTGGCGTGGACCATCGGCAGGGCGCAGTCGGTCCCGCCGAAGGGGAGGTTCGCGGTCTTCTGGACGACGTCGGTCAGGCGATCGCGGGACGAGACGTCCAGCGGGACGAAACGATCCTGAAACGCCATGACCTGATACTCCGGCTCGGTCCGCGCGGTGACCATCGCCAGCGCCGAGGCCGCCTCTCGGGGCGTCAGCGGCGTGCCGGCGACCTGCCCGCACGACATCGACCCGGAGACGTCCAGGCCGATCAGCGTGCGCTTGCCCGCCGGGGTGATGTTGCCGAACGCCCGGTAGAAGGCGTCATCGAGCGCGTCCTTGATCGTCGAGACCGGCTCCCACTGGAGGTTCCCCTTCAGGCCCCGCCCACGGGTGTAGGTCGAGGCCGCCAGCAGGATCGCCAGCGGGTGCAGGCGCGACTTGCGGAGGTAGTCGGCATCCGCCAGCCGCGCGCGGACCGTCTTCGTCGCGTCCGAGCTGAGATTGAGCAGGCCGATCGACGTCATCTTGGCGAGGTTGCGGACCATCGCCATCAGCGGCATGCCCTCCAGCAGCGCCTCCCAGACCGACGGGTCGTTCAGGTGCTCCGTCGGCACGCACTCGCGGGGCAGGCCGTCCTCGCGGATCAGCCGGATGACCGTGGCGCGGTCGGCGGTCTTCGCCTCGTCGGTCGCGGCCAGCAGGCGCGGCAGGTTCGTGGTGACGTCGGGGTACGACGCGACCGCCTCGCCCCGCTTGACCTCGCGCGGCCCGAGCGCCTCCGCCCCGCCGACGACCCAGCGGTAGACCGCCTGCCGGGAGGGGTCGGCCGTGGCCGGGTGCGCCAGGCGGAGCAGGTCGCGGTGCGACCAGCCGTTGCGGCGCTGGTACTTGGCGACCTGGTAGGCCAGCGCCCCCGGGGCCTTCCCCTCGTACCACGCGGCGACCCCCTTGCGCAGCCCGCGGCCCCAGCCGCGCAGGCCCTGCACGGCCTCGGCGAAGGCGAACAGGTGCGTGCCGGTGCGGCAGACCGTCGGCAGCGCCTCGGACGCGGCGGCCGTGTGGCCCATGCCGGCGGCGATCGCCAGCGCCAGCACGGCCGGCTCGTTCTTCGGCGCGCGCCCGAGTCGCTGACCTGGACGATCGTCCGGATCGTCCGATCGGCGTCGGCCTCCAGGCAGCGGACGACCGCCTTGGCGTTGTCGACCGTCAGCGCCCGCTCGCTCGCGTAGTACGACCCGCCCTCCGAGCCGAGGATCAGGAACCGGTCCAGCCGCGTCCAGTCGTCCACGGCGAAGGCATGCCCGCCCGCCGAGTTCGGCACCTGCGACGAGCCCGGGATCGGCTCCCGCTGCGGCGTCTTCCTCGTGTTGAAGTGCTTCAAAAACGACTTCGCCATCACAATCCTCCTTTCGGCGGGCAAGGAAACGACGAGGGGATGCCGGGCTCGAACCGGCCGCGGTGGACAACCGCGTCAATCCAGTGAGAACCCTCGCCAATCGGCCCACCGATCGGCCCGTGACAGGATTCGAACCTGCAGTTGCCAGAGAACCGACCCGCATCGTCCCGGCCGTCGGCCGGTCCAGTTCGGGCAGATCGGAACCCGCCCCGACGGCAACAGCACGCCGCCGGGACGGTCACGGGCCATTCCTCAAGATCACGGCAAAACGGCGAGCAAGTTCGCGCATCAGGGGGGTTCTTTATCAAAGAGAACCCTGAAGCTCCGGCTCGCCGAGTGGCGGGGGCGGGACTCGAACCCGCAACCACGTCAGTAGTAATGATAAGGGTCATCCGATCGGCCCGTTTCCGGGCAAGGGGGCCGGCGACCCGTCGTGCTCTCCCAGTTGAGCTACCCCGCCAGGGGCATCGAATCGAGACAAACCACGAAACCTGTCGATTCGGCGAACAAGCCAGCGTATCCGGGGACGTTCACCAATTTCCAGATGATCACCCGAACGCGGCGACTCGCCGAGGACAGGGGCCGGGAATCGAACCCGGACCACGCGCTTATGAGGCGGTAACGGTCAACCTACGGCCCTCGCGGGCAAGTGGCGATCAACCGTGTTGACGTGTGCTGCCGTTACACCACCCCTGCCATCGGATCCGTCGCTCGTCGCGATCCGCACGAGATTAGAGCCCATCGGCACGCCCGGGGTTCGGGACAAGCGACCCGTTATCTCAAGATTTCAGCCCAGCCCGGGGATGGGTGTCATGCCTGCCGACCGCCAAACAGACGATTGGGCCTTATGCGCACGCGCTGGCGCTGGTAATCGAAGGTGACATGGAAATATCGAAAGAAGCCTGTATGGCCCAGCGTGATGTTGGTTCGCTCTTCCCGGGTCGCGTCGGGCGGGTCGGGGAGGAAAGCGACCCGGGCCGTCCAGACCCATGTTGTCGGAGATTGTCGAAGCTCCAGGGCAACCTCGCCGAAGAAACCGACCGCCTCGCCACCGACGCCGCGGAACAGGATCGGGCGTGTGCGATCCACCTCCACTCCGAGGCGCGTCGCCACCGAGAGGGGGAACTTGGTGTCGTCGGCTCCGATGTCGAGGAGGCCGGGCGAACAACGGTCCCCGCCACCTTTTCCGCTCCGCCACCTTTTCCGCTCCGCCACCTTTTCCGCTCGTGCCCCTTTTCCGCTCCTTGGGGTCGGGCCGCCGATCCGGGGGCTCAAGCTCGGGCATCTCGCCGGTGGCGACGAGGGAGGAACCACTCGGCTTCAGGGATGGATTCTCGGACGAGCCTGGGCCGGCTCGCCCTCCGTTGCGGGAGGAGTTGCCGCCTCGCCGAGGTCGAGGAGTTCCTGAATCCGGTCACGGAGTTCCTCGGCGACCCGATGGCGGACCCCGTGGGCATCCTCCCGATAGGCTGGGAGGAATTGCCCGAGGTCGATCGGCCGGCCGATGCGAACGAAGACATCCCGTCGTGCGAGTTGGCGGGGCCGCCCGCCGCCGTAGACCTCCCGCTCCAGCTTGAGGACCGTCTCGGCCAGCCGCTCCTGCGACGGGTCCAGGTCCGTGTACTGCGGCTGCCAGCCTCCCATCTGGACGACGTGCTTCAACTCCTCCAGGTCGTTGCGGATCTGCGCCGAAGCGTGGCGAGGAGCCGACCCGCCCGCCTCGACAGGCCCCTCAATTGGGCGCTGAGCCGCCACGCCCGATCCATCGGCTCCGCCGGGGCGTTGGCGGCGGACCCGGCATATCTCCCCGAGACCTGGGAGAGGATCGCTCCCCGCAGGGACTTCACCCGCTCGCTCAACTCGTCGAGTCGATCCGGGTCGGGCGTCAGGTGATGGGCGAACTCCTGGCGATTCAGCACGTTCGCCAGGATGCGGGCCAACCTCTGCTGGGGCGTGAGCCCGCCGCCGAGGAGGAGGAGGTGGCGTTCCAGCCGCCGTATCCGGCGCTCCAGGACGGCCCCGATCGGCCGACGATAGCGGTACTTGATGGCCATCGGGACCAGGTACGCCGTCCATCCCGGCCGGGTCGGTTGCGACTCGACCACGGCCTGCATCCCGATTTCCACGGCCCCGCTCTTGAGCGGCTGCACCCGATCGTTCAGGTAGAAGATCTCCCCCTCGGGGAAGATGACCAGCACCTCCCGCCCCCGCTTCACGAGGTCGATGGCGAACCGCTTCGCCGCCTCGTTCTCGCCCCCACGTTCCACGGAGAAGGCCCCGAGGCGCTGGAGCCACCAGCCGGCGACCCCGAATCCCTCGCTGAACGCCTCCCGGTTCATCATGAAGAGGAGCCGCCGCCCGCACCGGCGGGAGAGGTCGAGGCCGACCTCGAAGTCCTTCTCGTCGGCGTGGTTGGAGGCGAGGATCAGGCCCATCCCCGGCGGTAGTCCGCCCAGCACGGCCAGGTCCGTCGGCCCGATGCGGACCCGGTTCCCCCAGAACAGATCGAACCTCAAGAAGGTCTGCACGACCCGGATCACCCAGCCCCAGGGCTTCGCCGGTCGGAAGTCGGACGCTCCGGGCATGGCAGCCCCCCGGACGATGGTCAGCCCCCCGAGGAAGGCCGCGCGAGCAATCGGGTCAGGAGCCCCTCGACCTTCACGAAATCGACCGGTTTGGTGAGGTGCGTGTCGAAGCCCGCTTCCCTGGCGAGCTGGATGTCGGACTCCTGCCCGTAGCCGGTCATCGCCACGATCTTCACGCCCGCAAGTTGCGGGAGCCGACGCAGCCGCCGGGCCACCTCGTAGCCGTTGATCCCCGGCAGCCCGATGTCCAGCAGCACTGCGTCCGGGAGGGATTCCGCCGCCACGTCCAGGGCGGTCGGCCCCGTGTACGCCGTCCGCACGTCGTGGCCGGACATCCTGAGTAGCTTCGCCAGGATCTCGGCCGAATCCACGTTGTCATCGACGACCAGCACTCGCCCGGCGTGGGCGGTTCGCCCATCCGATTCCACGGTCGGCGGGGGCGGCTCCGGCACCGGGGATGTCGGCAGCGGGAGCCGGACGGTGAATTCACTTCCTCGCCCCGGGCCGTCGCTGCGGACCTTCACCGTCCCCCGGTGCATCGCCACGAGTCGCTGCACCAGGGCGAGCCCGATGCCTAGCCCGCCCTGCGAGCGGTCGAGCGACCGATCCGCCTGCGTGAACAGGTCGAAGATGTCGGGGAACTTCTCCAGGTCGATGCCCACCCCCGTGTCCCGCACGCTCACGACCGCCTCGCCTCCATCCTGCCGGGCGCTCAGCGAGATGCGTCCCCCCTCGTCGGTGTACTTGGCGGCGTTGTTGAGCAGGTTCACCACCACCTGCTCCAGCCTCGTCGGGTCGGCCTCCAGCCAGATCGGTTCCTCCGGCAGCTCCACCGTCAGGGCGTGCCTGCGGTGCTCGATCAGCGGGCGGACCGACTCTGCCGACAGCTCCACGACGCCCCGGAGGTCCATCCGCACCGGGTCCAGCCGGACCTTGCCGCTGGTGAAGCGGGCGACCTCCAGCAGGTCGCCGACCAGGTGGGAGAGTTGCCCGACCTGCCGCTCGATGACGCTCCGGGCCTCCTGCTGGATCAGGTTCCCGTCGCCCTGGAGTCGGAGCAGGTGGACGGCGTTGAGGATCGGCGACAGCGGGTTGCGCAGCTCGTGCGAGAGCATCGCCAGGAACTCGTCCTTGCGGCGGTGGAGGTCGGCCAGCGCCGCCGCCTGCGCCTTGACCTGCCGCTCCATCCGGCTTCGCTCGGTGATGTCCCGGATGTTGCACTGGGCGACCTGCCGGTCGCCCATCATGTAGAGGTTGCTGACGAACTCGACCTCGACCTCATCCCCGCCCTTGGTGCTCAGCGGCAGGTGCTCGTAGCGGATGTAGCCGCTGGCCGAGAGTTCCCGGTAGGCGGCCTGGCTCTCGGATTTGTCCCGGAACAGGCCGATCTCCCAGAGTTCCTTGCCCAGGAAGTCGGCGGGCTCGTAGCCCAGCAGGCCGCACATGAACGGGTTGGCGTCGATGATCCGGCCCGTGGCGGCATCGAGGATCAGGATGCCGTCCTTGGCCGTCTGGAACAGCCGCCGGAACCGGAGTTCGGAGTCCCGCAGGGCGGCGTCGGCCCGCAGGCGCTCGGTCCGGTCCTCGATGGCCAGGAGGATGAGCGTCGGGTGCTCGCCCTCCGGCGGGAAGCGGCGGGCGTTGAGCACCATGCTCCGGGGGCCGATCTCCGGGAAGTCGTGCTCGACCTCGAAGTCGTGGACGGCGATCTCCTCGGGGAGCTGCGTCTCCAGCAGCGTCCGCAGGGCGGGGATGTCCCACTGGCCGTTGCCGAGTTCGT
This sequence comes from uncultured Isosphaeraceae bacterium, assembly GCA_963779675.1. Lineage (GTDB taxonomy): Bacteria > Planctomycetota > Planctomycetia > Isosphaerales > Isosphaeraceae > CAVZZM01. The sequence continues at coordinate 9,339 of CAVZZM010000001.1, read as the reverse complement.
AGAGGAACCGGCCGACCGTGCCCTCCCCCGAGACGTGGAACGCCCGGTAGAAGGCGGCGTTGGCCGTCTTGACCCGCAGGCCCTTGTCGAGGACCAGGAACGGCTCCCGGAGCGTGGCCACGATCTCCTCGGCGTAGCGGAGGGCCTCGTGCGCCGCCTGCTCGTGCCGCCTGCGTTCGGTGACGTCCCGGAAGACCAGGACGACCCCGGCGACATCCTCTCGCTCGTTGCGGATCGGGGCGGCACTGTCGTCGATGGGGCGTTCCGTGCCGTCCCTGGCGATCAGCAGGCTGTGGTTCGTCAGGCCGACGACCACGCCCTCCCGCAGGGCACGGGCGGTGGGGTTCTCGACCGTCTGACGGCTCTCCTCATTGACGATCTTGAAGACGTCCTCCAGGGGGACTCCCCGTGCCTCTTCCAGCGTCCAGCCGGTCAACGCCTGGGCCGCCGGGTTCATGAAGGTGACGCCGCCGTCGGCGTCGGTGGTGATCACCGCATCGCCGATGCTGGAGAGCGTGACACGCAGCCACTCTCGCCGTTCGTGCAACGCTTCCCCGCCCGGTGCGGTGGCTGCTTGCCCGTCGGCATCCATCGTCGTCCCTCCCAACGAACTCGCATCCGGGAACAACCCCCTCCGAATCGCCGACGGCGTGTCGTGGTCGTCTCCGGGCGAGGCGGCGAAGGCGTCAGTCCGTAATGTCAGTCCGGTCCATGCGTTGCGTCTCCCTGATTCCAGGTCGTAATTATAGCGGCCAGAGCCCTCATCCGCCACTGTTCCCTCGGGGCTGCTTCACATTACCGAAGACCCATGAACGATCCGACCGAATCGCCGGAGCCCACCGTATTGCCCGTCGCCGACCCCGCCGCCGAGTTGCCGCCCCGAGGGGGAGGCGTCGGGGCGGATCTCGCCGACCGTGCGGATGGCGGTCCTCGTCGCCATCGTCGCCCCCCTCCTGGGCGTAGCCGCCGCCCCCTTCCTCGTCTGGGGCTGGGGGTTCCGCTGGGCGGACCTCGGCCTCCTGGCGGGCCTGTACGTCCTGACCGCCCTGGGGATCACCGTCGGCGACCACCGGCTGTTCGTCCACCGCTCCTTCGAGACGTATATCGTGGTGAAGTTCGGAGGCGGAAAAGGCGGCAATAGCGGAAAAGGCGGCGGGAACCGTTGTTTACCGATCCACTTCTACTCCGAGGCGCGTCGCCACCGAGAGGGGGAACTTGGTGTCGTCGGCTCCGGTGTCGAGGAGGCCGAAAAAGGGCCTGCGCGGGCCGACGGCCCCGCCCACCCAAATCGGGATCACCGGTCGGTGGATGACGCCGGAAGGAGAGCCCGGCGTCGGTGGGACTTCAAACGGGCGGGACGGGAACCTCATGGCCGGTGTGGGCCCTGGGGACGATCGAGGATCGGCGCCTCTCCGGCGTCCGCGGCCAGACGCTCCGCTTCCTCAAGGGTGTCGGCGACGGCAAGAATGCGCATCCCGTCAGACGACCAGGCCACCCAACGGCCCACGTCCGTCCGCGGTAGAGCCTCGGGCGTTCCGGAACACGTCTCGATCCGTGCGTCGATACCGGACATGAGAGGTTCCTGACCATCTCTGAAGCGGGGCTGTGGAATGAGGAACTCACTACCTTATTGGACCTCAAGCCACCTCATCGTACAACACGCCGATTGGGAAACCCCGCCGATCCGAAACGGCCCTGGGCACGGACGGCACGTGGTTGCGGTCGTGGTCCGCGTGGGGTAGGGTGCAACGATCGGACTGGGGCGCGGGATCAAGTCTCGTTCATGCTCGGCACTTCGGCAGTTCTGTCGACCCGGGGAGATACCGATGATCGCTCGGATTGACGCCCGCTGGCGCATCGTGCTCCTGTGTCTGGTGACGCTGCCGATCGCCGCCTGTAATCGAGTCGGATGCGCCGGGCCGGGCGCGGGCACCGATGGCGAAGTCGAAGTCGTCGGGCCGGATCGCAACGGACTGCCGATCGCGGACGACCCGTTCGGCGAGACGGTGCGGGAGATCGCCTATCTCGATCAGGGCTGGTCGCCCGAGGATAGCCAGCGGTTCTACTTCACGTCGCAGGGCACGCAAATCCTCCCCTACGAGTGGTTCCTCGCCCTGGAGCAACCGGACGCCGAGGCCCTGTTCCGCGACAACCAGAACATGCTGCGGTTCCGCTACCTGCCGCAGCGTCCCGACGCGATGAACCCGGACGGTCTGCCGGTCGGGTTCGTGAAGGACAAGGGCCGCGATCGCGACTGGATGGGCTTCACCTGCGCGGCGTGCCACACGACCCAGGTCGATTACGAGGGCGTCGGCTACCGAATCGACGGCGGGCCGGCCCTGGCCGACGCGACAGGGTTCCTCCGGTCGATCGCCGAGGCCCTGGAACGCACCCGAACCGACCAGGCGAAGTTCCGGCGGTTCGCCGCGCGGGTTCTGCGCGACCGCGACACGACCGCACAGCGCGAGGTCCTCGGCAAGCAGATCGATCTCATCATCGCCCGGCGACAGGGCTACAACGCGCGGAACTTCCCCGACGATGCCCCCGCCGGCCATGGCCGCATCGATGCCCTGGGTGCCATCCTGAACGAGGTGTTCCACCGCGCCGTTCTCCGCGGCGACGACACGCCACCCACGGCCAATACCGAACGGGCGGACGCCCCGGTGAGCTACCCGTTCCTCTGGGACACGCCGCAGCACGACCGCGTGCAGTGGGTCGCCAACGTCGAGAACGGCGGCCCCCTCGACGTCGGGTCATTGGGGCGAAACGTCGGCGAGGTGCTCGGCGTCTTCGCCGACTTCGAGATCCCCGAGAACCCCGGCCTGACCGGCTATCGCTCGACCGTCCAGGTCCGGAACCTCCGCAAGATGGAGGACTGGCTGCGAACCCTCTGGTCGCCACAGTGGCCAAAGGCCTTCCCGCCGATCGACGAGACAAAGCGGGACGCCGGCGCGGCGCTCTACAAACAACTCTGCCAGAACTGCCACGCGCCGATCAAGCGAACCGACCCCCGACGGAAGATCGAGGCGATCCTGGAGGCCGTCGGGACCGACCCGAAGACCTCGGAGCGGTTCTGGGGCCGCAACGGGGCCACCGGCAAGCTTGAGGGCGCCTTCGTGAAAGTCTTCGACCCCCGCTCCGGAAGGCTCAAATCCGAGGCTCGGGGCGATCAGATGCTCGACCACGTGGTCATCGGCACGATCCTCGGCTCCCCGTTTCAGGCCCCCGAGGACGCGCTGTCCCAGGTCGAGTTCGGAGCGAAACCCGCCCGCGCGATTGCCCAGAACGCCCAGATCGGCGCGGCCTACAAGGCGCGTCCGCTCAACGGTATCTGGGCCACCGCCCCCTATCTTCACAACGGCTCGGTACCGAACCTCTACCAGCTCCTGCTCCCCGCCGAGCAGCGCGATCCGACCTTCCACGTCGGCAGCCGGCAATTCGACCCCAAGCACGTCGGCTTTCGCACCGACGCCGAGGCCGAGGGCCTCTTCGAGTTCCGCGCCCGCGACGACGACGGCACGCCGATCCCCGGCAACTCCAACGCCGGCCATCAGTACGGCGCCGATCTGTCGGATGACCAGCGCCTGGGAACTGGTCGAGTACCTCAAGACGCTCTGACAGAGGATTCAGAGGTTATCCAGAAACGGCATTTCATGTGAAAACAAGTAGGCTGAGTGGCCGGGGCAAAGTCTTCGTGCCCCGGCCGACACCCCAGTGCCAATACCGGGGCACGAAGACTTTGCCCCAGCCACCTAAGTAACGTATCTTCCGGGAGAACCAGGCGATTCCGGATGGCCTCTCAAGCGCATCGGCCATCGGCCATCGGTCATCGGTCCTCGGTCATGCCGTTGCCCGGGCCCGCTCGACGACCGCCACGATCCGGCCCAGCGCCTCCTCGACCTCCGCCTCGGTGGTCGTCGCCCCCAGGCTGAAGCGAACCGAGGATCGGAGCACGTCCGGCCGGACGCCCATCGCCAGCAAGGTCGTCGAGGGACGGGTCGTCCCGCTGGCGCAGGCGGCGCCCAGCGAGGCCTGGACGCCGGCCAGGTCGAGCTGCATCAACAGCGCGTCACCGTCCAGGCCGGGAAACCCCACGTGGAGCGTCTGCGGCAGCCGTCGGGATGGATCCATCGGGCCGTGAACGAGGACCGACTCTCGACCCAGCGCCTCGATCAACCCGCGCGAGCCGGTCTCGGAGCTGTTCCCAGCGGGCGCGACGGTCCTCGGCCTCGACCTGCCAGCGCCTCCAGCGCGACGGCCAGCCCGACGCACAACGCCACCGGCACGGTCCCCGGCCGTACCCCCCCCTGCTGCCCGCCACCGAGCAAGCCAGGCCCCAGCCGCACCCCCTTGCGCACCAGCAGCACGCCAACGCCTGAGGGCCCGTGGAACTTGTGGGCGCTGGCGGCCAGGGTGGCGACCCCCAGGGCGTGGAAATCGACCGGAACGCGGCCGACGGCCTGAACCGCGTCGGTGTGGACCGGCACGCCCCGCGCGGCCGCCCTCGCCGACAGGTCGCCGACCGGCTGGATCGCGCCGGTCTCGTTATTGGCGAGCATCAACGTCGCCAGTCGGGTGTTGGGGCGGATCGCGGCGGCCATCGCCTCCGGGCTCGCCAGGCCATCGGCGCCAATCGGCGAGCGATCGACGGCCCACCCGTCGGCCTCCAGCCGGTCGACCGGCTCGGCGACGGCCGGATGCTCGATCGCGCTGGTGACGAGGTGTCCCGGCGCCCCCCCTGCCCTGGCTCCGTCTCCGGTCCCGGCCCCATTCCCCAACAGGCCGAACAGGGCGAGATTGTTCGCCTCGGTCCCGCCGGAGGTGAAGACGATCTCGAGGGGATCGGCGTTCAGGATGCGGGCGACCGCCTCCCGGGCGCCGTCGAGCGCCCGACGGGCGGCGCGTCCGGCGGCGTGTCGGCTCTCGGGGTTCCCCCCGCGCAGCCAGTGGGGCCGCATCGCCTCGAGAACCTCGGGGTCGAGCGCGGTGGTCGCGTTGTGATCGAGGTAGATCGCATGCATGGCCGTAGCCAGGGGATCGGACAGGCGTTGAGGCGGGACGTGGCGGCGCGTGTTCGCCGTGCCCGGATCACAACGACTTGAGCGCCAGGATCAGGCCGACGACGAACAGCGGCACGCCCACCACGAACAGCGCCGCCGCGCACAGGGCGAACCCGGCCACCATCAGCAGGAAGCCCAGCACCACGCCGACGGCGCGGCCGAACATCTCGACCACCCAGCCGATCAGGCGAAACGGAAATGTCACGACCGTCCAGAGCGCGCCCATGATGATCTCCAGCGTACCAGATCCGACCGGCCGCCGGGAGTGGGGCGTGCGAAGCGGCGGCGTCCTCGGGTTCGACGCGATACGCCGTAGGAGGCCATGCCCTTGACCCCCTCCCCTATATATAGAGTGGCCCCCAGCGGCCCCGACGCGGGGATTGCCGTCCGGTTTCACGCCCCGGCTGACGGTTCAGGTAAGGCCAATTAACGCGATGAATCACCGCAAGGGTTTTCTTCACAAAGGCTTGGGGATGACAAACACGCCCCTCGAACTGCCCGATCCAGCACTCTTGCAAACCGGCATGAACCAAAATAATAATTCTGACGGAAATTTTGGGACGGTCGCGGCGCACTTATCGCTGATGGTTAGGGTCATCGCGATCCCGCGTGGATTGTATGGCCTCACCTCAGCGTCCTCATCCGCTTGAACTCTGGAATTTCGAGGAGTCTCCGTCCATGCAAGGTTCCGTGAAGGGCGTTCGCTCGGGCGCCGTCCGTGGATTTACGTTAATCGAGCTGCTCGTCGTCATCGCGATCATCGGCGTCTTGATCGCCCTGCTGCTGCCGGCCGTTCAATCGGCCCGCGAGGCCGCCCGCCGCGCTCAGTGTACGAACAACATGAAGCAAATCGGCCTGGCGATGCATAACTATCACAGTAGCAATGGTGGCTTCCCACCGCCGAAGATCTGGTCCGGTAGCGGCCGGGTGAACCCGGGCATGCTCGCCATCAACACGACCGGGCACGTGATGATCCTGGCGCATCTCGAACAGCAGCCCATGTATAACTCCTACAACTTCAGCCACGCCTCCTGCAATTCGACCTACACGACCAACACCGTCGTGGTCGGTAACTACCGGGTCAACACCACGGTCACCAGCGCCCTGATCTCCGTCTTCGCCTGCCCCTCCGACGAGGCCCCGGAAACCCGGACGAACTCGCCGGACACCCCGACCCAGTACAGCATGTTCGAGGCCCGTCGGTGCAACTACGTCTTCTGCACCGGCTGGTACACCGACTACGACAGCCCCGGGGCCATCAACTACCGGTCGCCGCGCGAGTATCAGGGCGTCTTCTACATGGACCTGTCCTCCTCGGTCGGCGACATCAAGGACGGCACCAGCAACACGACCATGATTGGTGAGTCGCAGCAGGAGCACGTCTCCGCCAACTATGGCCCGTTCTGGGGCGTCGGCACCCATACCTCCACCTGCGGCACGGTGCGCCCGCCCTTCTACAGCGCCGCGCCCTACCCGGCCCACTTGCAATGGTTGCCGAACGCGAACTATCACCCGGCGACGCAGGCCCCCACGTACAACCCCCGCAAGCTGGGGTACGCCTGGACGATGAGCAGCCACCACACCGGTGGGCTGAACATGCTGTTCGCCGACGGCAGCGTCCGGTTCATCAAGGACTCGATCAGCGCCGCGACCTGGTGGGCCATCAATACCCGCGATGGCAAGGAAGTCGTCAGCAGCGACCAGTATTGAGCAACGTGGTTGATTGAAACTGACGGATGGATCGATTGGCCCGGACGGGACATGCTTCCGTCCGGGCTGATCGCGTGGATGACCAACAAAATCCTGGACATCGAGTCTCAACGCATGACGGCGCGACGTTTTTCCGCTTTTCTGATCGCCCTGGCGGTCACTCTCCCCGGGGTCGTGGGCTGCGGGGGCGACAGTGTCGACCTGGTCCCCGTCACCGGCATTGTCACGCTCAACGGTCAGCCCTTTCCAGGGGCCGAGATCTCGTTCACCCCCGCAGCCGACGCCCCGGGCAGTACGACCGGCATGGACGTCACCGGCCCGGAGGGCAACTACAAGGTGCAGTACAAGGGCCGCTTCGGGCTGGCCCCCGGCAAGTATGTCGTCCTCGTGACCAAGACGTCCACGCCCGGCGGATCGAGCGCGGGAATGCCGCAAATGGTGGACGATGCCGGCAACCCGATCGGCGAGGACCCGATGATGGCCGAGATCGCGGCGGCCAGCGCGGCCGAGGGGGCCGGGCGAGGCGGCGCCGCGTCGCAGGCGGCCGTGACCAAGGTCCAGGAGACCTTCGAGCGGGAGGTCCCCGCCGAGGGGGGGACCTTCGACTTCGACCTCAAGGCCACGGCGGAGGAGGCCAAGGTCCTCCGCGGATCATGACCCGCGCCGATCACCACCAGTTCGATCCCGCGACTCGATCCCGTTCAACGCTCGCGTTTGCCGTCCGTCCTGACATTCGGGAGCGTCAGGGCATGGGGCCTCCCTACGGAATGAGAGGGACCGGGGACGCTTCGTTTGCATGACGAGAACATTGGGGAGGATCTCGATCTGGAGAGTGGACCGGGAGGGCGGCTCACGCTTCCTCCTGGCGTAGCCGCTTGCGGAAAAACTCTCTCCAGCTTTCGGGGAGGATCGATGACCTGGTCGCGCGGCGTAGCAGTTCCTGGTTCTTCGCGTCCACCGTATAGAGGTTGACGATGTCCGTGACGGTCAGGTCGTCCTCTGCCCGCGCGATTCGTTCGATGGCATCACCCGGACCGACCTCTCCCTCTCTCGTCACGGCGAAGTAGAAGCCGGTCCGGCCGCTCTTGAGGAACCGCTTGACCATGTCCATCCGCCCGAACCGGATGCCGAGCTTGTAGCAGGGCAGACGCGGCTGTGTGACGACGAACTCCGCCGATCCGATCTGGAAGCGGTCGCCAATCCGAACATCCTCGAGCAGGCCCTCGGTGGTCAGGTTCTCACCGAAGACCGCCCAGGGAAGCTCCATCCCGGGAAGCTCACGGCGCCAGAACTCGTAGTGCTCCGACGGGTAGACGTAAACGGCCTTCTCAACGCCCCCGTGTACCGTCAGGTCCGATTGCGCATCCCCCTCGAAATTCGTCGTCGTCACTCGCAGCCTGCGGTCGACCGGTGCCTTGAAGATGGAGGTGAGAACCGTATTGCCATCCCATTCCACTTCTCGCGGGAGCCCGACACTCAGCGACACAACCTTCATCCAAGCCCTCCAGACACAGACTTCAGGAACGACCCGACCTGCTTCCAGGAACGACCCGACCTGCTTCTTCAGGGCGCCACGGCCCAGGATCCGATCCAGGGCCACCCGCATATCATATAGCGGAAGGGCCAGGGTTCTCAGAAGGTGTGTGAGAAGATTCTTGCGTTCTGCACTCACCAGCAATCGGTGGGTTGCCTCCCTACCGTAAGCTCTTTGTCATCGGCTTACAGTGGCCTGCGACCTATGCGCGGGCGCGTGTTCGGGCCTCCTCGTCCTCCCCCCTCCCCTTTTCTGCCTGTCATACAAGGGTGTGTTTCAGCGCACCGTTTCATCCCTCTTTAGGACTAGACCGGCAGCCCGAAAACGGTGGGATGACAGATGACAGAATTCCACGATGACAAAAGACTTCTGTCTCTGTCATCCCGCCGTTTTGTCATTGGCGGTCTGCTACGAAGATCGGCCCAACGGTCGCTCCACTCACCCGACGCCGGGTCGAACGCATCTCACACACGTTCTCAAGGAAGCCGACCCCAGCGATGACGAATAACGGCCGCAAGCCGATGAGCCGCTGACCCTCTCGGGGGTGCTGGGGTGGGGGTTCCGTCGCCTACCTGATTCGCATGGCAAGTGTCCTGGATCTGGGGTTGTCGAAACGGGTCGGGTCGGGTTCAATGCCTCGCGATCGATCCCCCGGGAACCGAGGTTCGTCGGGGTTGGCAATCTGTCTGTCGGGAAGGAACCGCGAGCTGGGAACAACGACGGCTCGCCGAGCGGCAGGGAGGCCGGACGTTGCGGAAGGCGTTGCTGGTCATCGGGTTGATCGGGGCCTCGTTCGCCGGGGGGGCCGTGGTGAACGGCCCCGGCCTGGACCTGCTCCGGTCCGTGCTCAAGAACGACACGACGGGTGAGCCGGGCCCGTACTGCCGATGGCCGGCGCCGGGGTCGTTGGCGGCGTTGCCGGTGCCGCTGCCGCTGCCGCGTTCGACCCATCGAGCGACCCGTTCCCCTTGGCACCCCTGCCGGGTCTGGCCGAAAACGATGCGGACGGTAACGCGGCGCCTCCTGACGCCGTCC